>CAVVZO010000016.1:0-27942 GCA_963752675.1 uncultured Acidobacteriaceae bacterium | reverse complement strand
GCTTCTGGCTTGAGTGGGGGACATGCACTGCTACAGCGCCCTCTACTAGACCGTTGCCTGCCGGCTTCGCTTGCGGAAGATCACCTTCGGTTCGCTGCGCCAGGCTTCGTTTAGCGCGATCAGGCTCCACGGAATGGATGGAGAAAAGTGCTGCAGCACTGTATCCATCGAGGGGTGCACGCGCAACGCCGGTACGACAAAGAACAGGATCGGCGGTACCGGCAGCAAGCGAATGCCAGGAAAGTAGCCGTTCTGCTCCAACTCGCCCAGTCCGTTTGCATTGCGTTGCTGCTGCAGCCAGTGAACGCGAATCCAATAATCCAAACCCTGCAATGGGAAGTGCAAATCTTCGTCCACTTTCAGTTCCAAAATCGCCAATTGTCCGCCGCGCGTCACGGTCAGTAGATCGAGCATGGCGCGGTCGGCCGCGGCGAAGGCCGGCACCTGTTGATAGATCATCTTGGCAGCCAGGCTGCTATCCGCCCGGGTGAGATCATCCATCAGCTTCGATTGCAGCCACGCCTCGGGCTGCAGCCGAAACAGCGGGTTCCGCGCACTTCCTTCCGGATAGCGATTTTCAAACAACCGCTGCATGAACTGGGAGAAGATCTCCTCGCTATCCTCATCGAGCGGTGTTTCATTCATGCCTGCGCCGAACGTGATGGCATGGTGGCGGGCGAACGAATCGGCAACAAAGCCCTGACGCACGCAAGCGAACTCGAGCCCGTAGAGAGAAACCGCAACTTCGCTCGCATTGCGTGCGCGCACGCTCACGCGATCGCGCATGCCCGGCGGTAACAGGAGCAGATGCGGGCAATCCCTTCCCGCGCGCGGGCAATCGCTGCGTCCGGGTTGAAGGCATGCATCAGCCGCATTTTGAGATTGCCCTGGTCCGCAGTATCGATGCTTTGCAGTTCGTCGCTGCCTTCGCTGACCTCGTATAGTTCCCATTGGGCGAGCGTGCGGTCGAGCCATGCCATGCGCGCGTGTGTAGTCGCGCTACAGCCAGATGGCACCAGCACCCGCAATCCCCGGCAAACCCGCTTCCCCGAGTGTTCCCGGCAATAAGCGAGCCAAAGGATGCCCAGGGTGAGCACGCCATCGATCGTTGCCTGGCTTTCTTCCGCATTGACGCCGATCAGCGCCCAGCAATGTTGCCCGCGCACCAGCAGCCCCCGCGCGTAAGCTGGACCAAAACTGTGCTCCAGGTCCATGGCTGAGCGAAGGCCTTCCAGTTTGTAATCGCTAAAGTGACGAAGCGCCACCCGCTCGAGCAGCCGCAAGTACTTGGTCCGCGAGACGGTGCGCGTTGCGGGTGTTCTCTGGTCGCGATCCCGAATCACTTCGATTGATTGCGGTCGCGCCATGCCCAGCCGTCGCACGCGAATGCGCAGCGTCTCCTTGCGCGCCTCCAGACCCACCACGGTGCGCACCATGTTGCGCTCGTCGGACCACAGGTGCAGAACGCACCGTCCATGGTCGGCGGAAACGGAATACCGGGAACTGGCCATCTCGAACAGCAGGCGTCCATCCTCCAGCAAAGCCGCCCGCGGATGATCCGTAAAGAATTGTTCCAGCGAACGCGCCAGCTCTGTGGGGGAACCTCAGCTATCTCGCGGCTTTCCACTGGCGCGGCCTCAAACACAGTTGGGGTGACAAATACGGGAACGGTGCGACTACCAGCCCATGCGTTGGGTCAGACCAGTGATGTGCGCGGTGTGATGACGTCCATGCCAGTCATAAAGGATGACCGCCTGCTCAACGGTCTGGCGTCCGTTCTCCGGATGCAGGTAGCCCCGCTTCCACTGCTCATCGCTCAGTGATCGAAACAACGTCACCCACCGCAGGTGGAGAGCCTGCAGCAAATCCAGCGAAGGAGCAATGTCCTCGCTGCGCGCATCTTCCAGCTCAGCCCAGCGGTCCTCTGCATACGAGAAGATGGTTGGCCACTCCTGTGTGAGTCCCAGGCGCACGCGGGCATAGGCATTTATATGGCTATCCGCCACGTGATGGATTAACTGCCGCACCGTCCATCCATCCGGACGGTAGGGGGTCGCAAGTTGTTCTGGGGAAAAACCACTCACTGCGGAGCGTAGTTGCTGCGGCAGCAGCGCAATGCCTTCGATGGCGCTGCTGCGCTCTTGCGCCGTCAACGAGTCCGCTTTCCGCGGACCCCCGATGGGATACCGGAGCAAAGCTGCTTCTGGGGTCATGGCAGCTATCTTAGCCCAGGCTCAGTCAGTAGGCGCGATCGCGTAATAGCCTTTGCGCGACTGAACCTTCAGTCCGTCGCCTTTGCACTCCACGTCGATCTTGCGATACGTGCCGTCGAGCTTGGCGTTGGTCGGCGTGTAACTGGCCACATACTGGGTCCGCAGTTCCTCTTCAATCTGCGAAAAGGCAGCTTCCATCTTCTTTCCATTGTTGCCGACCTCGATGAGGCGGCCGCCCGTTTCTTCCGCCATCTTGTGCATGGAAGCATCGCCGCTATAGCCCATTCCGTACACGCCTCGCCCATAAAAGCCACGATCGGCAACCAGCAGTACATACACGATCGTGTTGGACTTTTGCGCGGCTTCAATAGCACCCTGCAGTTTCTGCACGCTGCCCTGATCTTCCCCGTCCGACAGAATAATGATCGCTTTCCGGCCGGTCTCCTGCTGCAGCTTTTCGTGGGCGGCGCTATACACGGCGTCGTACAACAGCGTGCCTTTGGGGGCGCCGGAGGGCATGCCACCCATGCCGCCCGTACCGACGTTGATTTGTGCCTTATCCATGGCCCGCGCCAGCGCATGGGCGTTGTTGGTGTAGTCGGAAAGAAGGTCCAAATTTACATCGAAGGAGATGAGAAAAGCTTCATCTTTCGAACGAAGCACGCGGCTAAGGAACGCGGCGCCCGCCTCCTGCTCCAGGGGAAGAACGTTCTGCTGGCTGCCGCTGGTATCGAGCAGAATGCCCAGCGTAAGCGGCTGGTCGTTCTCCGCGGTGAAGTTCTTGATCTTCTGCGGTTCCTTATCCTCAACGATGGTGAAGTCGTCTTTGGTGAGGTGAGGAATGAGCGCGCCGCGCTTGTCGTGAACTGTAAAGTACAGGCTCACCAGGTTCACGTTGACTTTGAGGGTCTCCATGGGTTGCTGCTGGTCGTCCTGGTTGGGGTCGCCGGCCGGCCCCTGGGGCGGAGCGTCCGGCGAGGGTGCGACCTGGCCAACTGCTTTGGGCAGCGAAACGCTGAGCGAGGCGAAACACAGGGCTGCGATCAACAGACCCTTCACGGGCCAAAGGGAACGGCGTGATTGCATGCAGGTTAGACGGAGAAGCATGACGAACGGTACCTCGGAACTTCACTCGGAACTTCACTCGGGAATTGGACCGGCAGGGGAGAACCAGACCTTACAACGCCAGCAGCGCGTCTGCTAATCTTATGGCTAGTGACTGCCTGAACGCATCTATCTTTCATACTAAGTCACGCGAACTGAGTACGCTGAGGATGACCGTGTATTCGTCGTCCGCCTGGGGGATCTTTTGGTGAGGCACTTTGTCTTGGGGTTGGCTTTACTGCTGCCGGGCACGCTCCTGCATAGCGGGTCAGCGCAGCAGAAATCGCAAAATCAATCGGTGCCGGACGCTCCTACACCCCAGCCCTCAGACAATCTGAAGAACCTCACCACCGGCGTGACGCCGGGCGAGGGATCCAACGAACCCAAGCCCGATCAAGGGACGAACACCACTCAGGTGCCCGCAACGGGCGCGAGCGCACCGCCGCAGACAGACAACCAGCAACAGCAAACAGCACCCGAGATCCCTGCACCCGGGGATTACCAAAAAGGTGTCACGACGTTTACCACCCGGGTAGATGCCGTAACCGTTCCTGTCACTGTTCTGGATAAGAAACATCAGCAGGTGGCAGGTCTTACCTGGCGGGACTTCCAGATTTATGAAAACAACGTCCGCCAAACCATTCGATTCTTCAGCGCGGATGCTGTTGCGCTTTCCGTCGCCCTGGTCATCGACCAGAGCCTGCCCCGCGACACGATGAAGAAAGTGAATGACAGCATGTTGGCCATTCAGGGCGGGTTTACGCCCGCCGATGAAGTGGCCGTGTTCACCTACGCTGACGGCGTCAATAATCCGACCGACTTCACCGCCGCGCTGGGCACCCGTTTGCCCGCTGTTTTACAGGCGTCTAAGAAACCTGGTGAATACCTCGGTACACCAATCAATAGCGGTCCTTTTTACGGGGGCCCGAAGATCAACGGGATTGACGTGGATCCAAACCTCAGCCCGCAGCGCGGCAATGCCGGGGTAGGGGTCATCCCCAAAGAGATCCACACCCTGAACGATGCTATTCTCGCGGCGGGGAAAGCCCTCTCCACCCGGCCCAAGGGTAGCCGCCGCATCATTTATGTGATCAGTGACGGCAAGGAATCGCGTAGCAAGGCGAGCTATCGTGAAGTGGTGAAATACCTGCAAACCCAGAAGGTACAGGTGTACGGCACGCTGGTGGGTGACTCGGCTACCTGGGGTCTTGGCTATCTCGATAAAATCAAGCTCCCACTGCTGCCGCTCGCCCCGGATAACATCCTGCCTAAGTACACCGATGCCACCGGAGGCCATCTGTACTCTGAATTCTCAGAGAACGGGATCCAGCGCAGCTTTGGGGAACTGGCGGCCCTGGCGCGGACGCAATACACCCTGGGCTACAACAGCAGGGCGCCCATTCTGGACCAAAGATATCGCGTGATCGATGTGCGCGTTCTGCGACCCAACCTGGATGTGATCGCAGAAAAAGGCTATTACCCTACCGCTACCAACCTTTCGCGATGACCCCGGCAGCCGCCGCTCACCCGGGCTGGTTGTTCGTCAGCCTGGGGTTGGCATCCGCGGCATTCTGGGGCGCCAGCGACTTCCTCGGTGGTCTCGCCACCCGTAAAGCAAACGTAGTTATGGTAGTAGCCGTGGCCCATGGCTTAAGCCTGGCGCTGCTGCTGCCAATCGCTTTGATGACTCACGCCACTGTTCCCAGCCGCCCCCTCATGCTGCTGGGGCTGGCGGCCGGCGCGTTCGGTGGACTGGCGCTCATTTTGTACTACCAGGCTCTTTCCCTGGGAGAGATGGGCCTGACCACTGCCTTAACGGGGCTGCTCACTGCCTTGATTCCGGTAGCCTACGCCTGGGTCACGCAGGGCTCCCCCAGGTTCAGCCAACTTGGCGGCTTCGGGGTGGCTGCTGTGGCGATCGGGCTGATCGCTTACGCCCCTACCGGCAAAGCGCGCCCCCTGGCTTTGGGTCTGGCCAGCCTCGCAGGCATCTGTTTTGGCGTGTTCCTGGTGGTGTTGCAGGCGGGCAGCGTACCCGGCATTGTGTGGCAGCTGCTCTACTCGCGCATGGCGAGCTTCACGCTGGCGGTGTTGCTGGTAATTGGGATGCGACTGAAGCACCACGCACGGCGGATTCAGCTCTCTGGTGGCTGGCTTTGGATCGCAGGCGGAGCCGGCGTGCTCGAAGCCACTGGAAGCCTGCTCTACATGCGGTCGGCCCACGAAGGACGCCTGGACGTAGCAGCCGTATTGGCCTCGCTCTACCCTGCGGTCACGATTCTGTTGGCGGCCTGGATTTTGAAGGAAAAGACTACGGCGAGGCAGGCACTGGGAATGGCTCTGGCGCTCGTCGCCGTCGTGCTGGTTTCGCTGTAGGCAGGCGTTCGGCACAAAGCCTACGCCCACCCCGGAAGCTACTTAACTTCGGTAGGAATTTCCTTTGGCGGGGGTGCATCCTGCTTGACAGGATCGGGCGTCCCCTTGATCGCGTCCTTGAAGCCTCGCAAACCTTCTCCCAGGCCCTTGCCCAAATCAGGTAACTTCTTGGGACCAAAAATTAAAAGTGCGACCACCAGGACAACGATAAGGTGTGTAGGTGTAAGTAGTTCGCCCATAAATTTCTCCTGCCTTGCCGCCTGAGACAGCTTTCATGCGCAAGGCCCCGGAACGCGGTCCGGTCGCTTCTATTGTCGCACAGCAGGCACCAGACTGTGCCCCGCTCCTGCGCCCAGTCATAGTACGCCATCGGGAGGTGGTTTGGATGGGAACCGGGCTGGTTCACTGCACGGATGGCAACGCGCCCAGGCGGTCCGCAACCATCTTGTAGAAGCTCGACACATTCTCCTCGGGGCCAATCGTGAGCCGGCGATACACCTTGATCAGCGGGTACAGCCGCGAGCCACGGATGACCAGGGTGGGCACCAGCGAGACCCCCTCCCCGGGATACTGGGAAAGCTCCCATTCACCGTCATAGCGCCGCCGGATCAGTTCGCCCAGGTAACTTCCCCATAGGCGGGTTTGGAATTCCACATCGTCTGCCGACTGGCCGTCCAGGATCTGCTCCAATCGATCGACCGAGGCCTCGCTAAAGTCCAGGCGCTGGCGATGTTCGGCCCAGGCGACGCGCGTCGCTTCCTCCGCGTACGCGCTGATCATTGCATCCAGGGAAGCGAAATTGGCTTCCGCCAGCTTTTCCTTAGCGCCCATAGCGACAGCCTACCGCATCCTTCCCTGTCCTGTTGCTGTGCACCGTCTGACAGGATGCAAAGTGCAATGTATCCTAACGATTAGAGCGGTCCCCCGGCGATTGTGGCGGCGAATTTGCGGAGGTTTGGTTGAAGGCAACAGGTGGTGCTGTAAGAAAGTGGGGGACTGCGGCCGTCCTCCTGATTACGAGTTTGGCCGGTGCAGGTTCAGGGTTAAGTGGTGTTGCCGAGGCGCAGATCATCCCGCCGGCCCAAACGGTGCCGGAAGCACCCACACTCCAGAACGAGTCGCTCAAGCCTCTCGATTACCGGAATAAATACGACATTTACGGCGGTCTGGCCTCTTCTCACTTCAATGCTGGGCCAGCCCTGATCCCCGGGGCTAACCTCGGCGGTGTCGATGTGCAGGGAACCATGTGGCTCAACATGCGCCTGGGCGTGACGGCCAATGTACGCGGCTACTACGGAACCACGGGTGTGGTGCCCAACCCATATAACATCCGTGGCCCTTTCATTTATGAGCATCTGTTCATGGGTGGGCCCTCCATCCGTGGCCCAAAGAATGAGCACGCAGCGCTGACTTTCCACGCCCTGGTGGGCGGGTCCTATGGAGTGTTTGACTCCGCTATTGACCAGGGGCTGACCGGCCCGAACCTCGGATTGTTTAATAACGGGTTCGCGTTGGCGACAGCGTTGGGCGGCTCGCTCGATCTGAACCGGTCCCCGAGATTTTCGATACGTCTATCGCCAGATTATCTGCTGACCCGGTTTGGCGGCGTTTCGCAGAACGAGTTCGCGATCTCGGTGGGTGTCCTGTACCGGTTGAAGAGAATGCGCAAGTAGCGCCAGTCAACCCTGTAAACAACGGATCTTCCAAGGCGCGAGTTGCCCCTCGGAATCCTGGTTACAGAAAGCGAATCACCTGCCGGGTAGCGTTACCGCTGGTTGTCACGGCTTTCCATGCGGAAGCCAATGCGGCATCCACGTAGTTTGCGCAAGCCAGGCGATCGGCTCCACCATGGAGCGGATCGCACGGTCCATGTGCGCAAAATCGATGGTGCCGATCTCGTCGCTGGGCTGGTGATAGTCCTTGTGCAGGCCGAAGCTGGAGACGGTCTGCGCGATAATGCCTCGGCGAGCCAGACCGTAATTATCCGAACGTTTGAAGAACTGCTCCGCGGGGTGCGGGTCGGCGACGAGATCCGCGCCATGGCGAGCCAGCTCGGGCCCAAGATTGCTGCGCTCGTACCCGGTAAGCCACAGCCCATCGCGCGGTAAAGCAGGATCCCGGCGGCCAATCATTTCGAATTCCAGGTTGGCAACGATCCGGTCGAGGGGTACCGGCGGATGTTCAAGAAAATACTGATTACCGAATCCACCGAGTTCTTCCGAACCAAACAATGCGAAAACGATCGTCCGGGCTGGGCGAGGCGCGCGGGCAAACACGCGGGCTAGCGCCAACACCGCTGTGGTGCCGGAAGCATCGTCATCCGCACCGTTGTAAATGGAGTCGCCGTCCTTCGCCGGCCCGATGCCCAGGTGATCGAGGTGAGCCGTAAGGAGAATGGCGTCTTTACGGGCGAGGGGATCGGCGCCGGGAAGAACCGCCACCACATTCCAGGTCTGGGTGCGCGGCTCGTCAGCAAACCCCGCCAGATGCTTAACCACTTGCGGCGGCAAAGGGGAAGGCAGGGGTGCTGTTTGCAGGAAACTGCCAGCATCCCCGCCAGGCTGCAGACCCAGACCAGCAAACAGCGAAGCGGCGTACAGTGCCGCCAGGTGCTCATCGCGAGTCGCGCTCCCTCGGCCCTGCATGGCATCGGCCGTCAGAAAGCTCATGTCCGCCCGGATGCAGGGTACACACAGTGCCGCCGCGGAAGCCTTCACTCTGCTGTGGGGAATCGTTGTGCTCGCCAGCATCAAGCACAGCACGGATGCCGGGTTTAACCAACGCATCGGAAAAGTATAATGGAGCTTCCGCGATGGTCAGAGAGTTAGGGCAGGGGCGTCACCCTGGGCGATTGGGTCCTGCGCCGGATGGCGTTCGAGCATCACTGAGCGAACGGAGCCCCCGGTTCGTCTGATGGGCATGCCAAACGCACGACGGGTTACCAGTAAGGAATATTTCATGCGCCGCACTCAGGGTCTCGCTGCTGTACTGCTCGCCGGTTTGGCTGGTTCTAATTTGGCTGGGTGTGGAGGATTCTTCGTTCCTCAGAACAGCAGTGGTGGCAATACCAACACCGGCGATTACCTCTACGTCGCCAACACCAACAACACCTATCTCGCCGGCTTCGGGGTAAGCAGCAGCGGAGCCCTTTCTGTGCTGAAAAACTCTCCCTATAACAACGGGATCGCCGCGCAGTCTCTTGCCGTGACCCCCGCCAACAGCTTTCTTTACGCCGGCACCAACAACGGCATTTACGCCTATCAGATTGCCGGCGATGGTTCGATCGCTGTGCAGAATGGCGGCGCCGCGGTCGCCCAGGATATGGTCGCCACCTCGATGCAGGTGGATAGTAAAGGGGCCTTTCTGCTGGCCGCCGGTATCTCCACCTCAATCGGCGCCCAGGCGATCGCCATCTACCAAATCAATGCCAGCACCGGGGTTTTGACAGCCCTCACCGGCTCTCCCATCGCGCTTTATACCGGGGCCGCGGCAACTCCGACTGTCGTTGCGCCGAGTACGATGTTAATCACCCCCAACAACTCGTATGTGTACGTCACACTTGGTTCGCTTGGCGTGCAGGTGCTCACGCTCGGCACGAACGGTGTTCTCAGTACCGGGAATGGGGTCACCATCTTGGCTCCGGTCAAAACCTCCACCACTCCTTCTGACTATGGATTGGCGAGTGATCCCAAGTCAGCATTTCTTTTTGTCAGCGAGATCAACACCGGCCTGCGGGTGTTTAGCATCGGTACCGGCGGTACGCTGAACGAGATTTCTGGTTCGCCCTACAGCGTCGGCACTGGGCCGGCCGGCGTCACCCTCGATAGCTCGGGCACTTACGTCTACGTAGTCAATAAGGGCAGCAACAACATCAGCGGTTTCTCGCTTGCGGCAGACTCAGGCAAGTTGACCGTGATTGCCGGGTCACCTTTCAACTCTGGCGGGCAGCTGCCGATTGCCATCGTCAGCGACAACTCGAAAAAGTTCATGGCAGTGATCAACTCGGGCGCGAACGGGTCATCGGGTAACAATGATCTGCAGCTTTTCAAATTCGACACCACCGTCGAGGGCAAGTTGACGGCGGTCTCGAATGCCACTACCGGCACGGACCCAACCAACCCCGGCGCCGTGGCTGCTTCGCACTAACGACAGGAGCGCAGGTTGCAGCTGCAAAACGATCTGGTGTTCGTATCGATTGCCGCTTATCGGGATCCACAGCTGCAGCGTACGGTTGCGGACTGCCTGCGCAAAGCGGCGCGGCCAGAGCTGCTGCGGTTTGGCATCTGCTGGCAACATGGTTCTGAAGAAGGCCCTCTCCCGTGGCAGCACGACGATGCCTTTCGCATTCTCGACGTACCGTGGCGCGCGAGCAAAGGCGCCTGCTGGGCGCGGGCTGAAGTGATGAACCTGTGGCAGGGGGAAGCGTGGTTCCTGCAGGTGGATTCGCATTGCCGTTTTGCCGAGCATTGGGACGCCCGTCTGCAGCAGATGGCGCGAGAAAGCGGCAGCCCCAAACCCATCCTGAGTACCTATGCGACCGCCTTTACGCCCGGGGAGAACGAAGTGCTCGGCGGCGTTCCCTTGCAAATGGCATTGCAGGGGTTTACCCCCGAAGGGATCCCTCACATGCGGCCGTTGGGCATACCCCACTGGCAAACGCTCGGCAGGCCATTGCGTGCACGATTCCTTTCCGCAGGCTTCTTGTTTGCTCCGGGACTCTTTGTGCGCGAAGTTCCCTACGATCCTGAGCTTTATTTCCTGGGCGAAGAAGCGGCCATGACGCTGCGTGCTTTCAGCTACGGTTACGATTTATTCCACCCAGCGGAAATCATGATCTGGCACGACTATGAGCGCAAAGACGCGGTCAAGCATTGGGACGACCATACGGAAGCAAACCAGGCAGAAGTAGCCTGGGGCGATCGCGACCTGCGCAGCAAAAGCAAGGTGAAGCGATTGCTCGCCGGGGAAGAGGTGGGTCCATTCGGTCTGGGCAAGGTGCGCACCGTGGCGGAGTTTGAACGCTACGCAGGGCTGTCATTTGCGCGCCGTAAGGCGCAGGACTACACCACCCAGGGCGGAGAGCCGCCTAACCCACCAGCGGACCTGGACTGGGCACAAGCTATCTATCCCTGGATGGTGCGCATCCGTTTGCAGACAAGCGATGTACCCGCAGCCGATTTCGCCTTTTGGTATCTCGGCGTTGCTGACGACTGCGGCCATGAGATCTACCGTCGTGATCTTTCGCCGGCGGAACTGGAAGCGATGCCTCTGGCAGAGCCCAACATCGTGCTGGTTTGCGAGCTGCAGTCAGGCAGTATTCCTGCTCGCTGGACTGTGTGGCCGGTAAGCCGCTCCGGTGAATGGCTAAAGAAGATCGAGGGCGTTTTCGCGGAAGGCGATTACAGCATCCTCCTCGACGGCGACGACTAAGATCAGCCGACCGGCCTGGCCGAAAGAGAAAGCGCGCGCCTGCCGGCAAACGCACGAACCATGCGAGGCTTCACCGCGACTTTGCTGCGCGCCGAACTCTGCAGGATGTCATAGCTGAGAAGAATAAAAAACGCCGCCCACACGCGGTTTACGCTGCCGAAGGGCGAATACAGGATGTCCCACATAAACCAGACCAGCAGATAGCAATAGAGAGGCGCCAGGGGAGGCCGCAGAGAGCCCAGTTCAAGCACCGCCCGAAAGGTGAGAATCATAAAGTAGATCCAACAAATGCCGCCCAGGATGCCAGACTCCACCCACGCCATCGTAAGGTGGGAGTGCGTTGGAATCACAGGATCTTCTATATCGTCGGGCGTGTCGGTATCGCTGTACCCATGCTCGTACTGAATATCCTGTTTAAGTTCCAGATATTTTTGATCGACTGGGTAAGAGCCATGGCCCAGGATGGGACTATCGCGGATTGCCTGGATAGCGACGAGTGTTTCCGGCCTTCCGCCGACCAGCACGCCAAGATCGCCCTTTGCCTGGCCTTGAAATTTCTGCGAAAGCGATTCATCGAAAACCCCTATTTCCGCGGCAAACCTGATCGCAGCGTTGGCCGCATAAGCAGCGCCGCCAGCCAGGAGCAAAAGCATCACTACACGCAGAGAACCCTTGGCGCGCCGAACCCCGCTCCGCAGAACCTGCGCTCGATCGAAAAGCGGCAGAATGAGCACGGCGGAAATCAAATGGACGACCAGTTGCGATCGGAAACCGTAGTAAAGATTTAAGGCGCCCAGTCCGATCGAGATAAAGAAGGAAATGTAATAGCGCTTTTGCTGGTAGTAATGCGACGACACCAGCAGTGCAATGATGGCAACGGCACCGCTTAGCCCGAACTTCCACATGAGACTGACTTCGCCAGCAAAGCCCAGGCCAATCCTGCCGGTGACGACGGCAATACTGAGCGCGAACATGATGAACCTGCGCTGCCGGTGATTGATGAACACAGCCAGTGCGACAAAATTGAGGGCGAAGAAAACCACGCGGGCCGTGCCTTTCAATCGGCTCTGCAAGGGGCTGGAGAAATACGAGTCGGCAATCACCGTGCCCAGAAGCCATCCACCCACCAGTATGTAGAACCACAGGTACTCTCGCCGAAACGCGCGGCCACCTTTCGATAACAACGCCAAGGGCAGCAACGGAATGAGCAGAAGCTCATTGACCGGCAGGGAACCGATCAGGCCCACACTGAAGGCACCGGAAGAGCCGAGAAGCAGGACGCCGAGATCGGTGAGAAACGATTCCCGCGAGTGCCAGAACCAGAACACCTTGCGCGGCGGCCGTCCGATCGTTCTGTGCACAGCGACAGCCATAGATGCTATTCCGCGAACGCCCGGATCTTACCCGGCGTTTCTTTAAAGGCGCACAGCAAGACATGCGTCGAGGTGAGCAAAGGGTGGAACCAGCTGGTGCGGTGCATCTGCTCGCTGGCTGTGGGGAGAAGCCAGATCTGCTGAGTCGCTGCCGCGAGTTGGTAGTAGGAGTCAAAGACGCTATACGAATACTGCACACCATCTCCTTCAGAGACGGTGTGCATCTTTCCTCCCGTTTGCAGAAAGCGGGCAGCCGGCCAAAGTCCGGTCTTGTACAGAGCCAGCTTGAGCAGCCTGGCCGGCGCACGGCCTTGTCCGAACCGGTTCGAGTCTGAAAGAAAGATTGCTTTCTTCGCGACGCGCAGCATCTCGGCGACCATCCGGCGCGGGTCCGCTACGTGGTGCAACACGCCACACTCAAAGACAGCGTCGAACGCGTTATCCGCAAAGGGAAGAGCGTAGCCATCGCCCTCCATGATGAGTCCCCTGGGTATCCCATTGCGTTCCCCCGCCTGGATCATGGCAGGGACCGGCTCAATGCCCCGTACTTCCTTGCCGCGGTGCAGCAGGAAAGAAACACCTCGGCCGGTGCCTGCGCCCACGTCGAGAAAGGTGCGCAGTCCCTGGGCGTTGCTGATCATCTCGATGTACTGCAGGGCAAGATTGTGCTCGTGATCCTCATTCGCGTTATGCAAGCTGTCGTAAGCCGCGGCACTCTCTTCGTAGTACCTCGCCCCCAACGTCTCTGCGGATTCAGTCATGCCCAGTCCTTTAGTAACTTCAGGTTATGTGCCGGGTCAGGCAGAAGCAAGGACTGGCTTGAGGATAGGAGCCCGCAGGGACATTGGTGGTCACACTGCGCGCACGGCGGACGAGGAGAATGTGCTCTCCGCAATCGTCCCAGGCAGACACTGAGCGACCCACGCAGGAATGGTCGGGGAGAGAGGATTCGAACCTGGCCACCCTGGCCCCGAACCGTAGGAAAAATCCTAAGCTCTCGTAGCGAAAACGTTTGCCGTCTGGCGCGGACCTCGCCGGGAAGAATTCCGCCACTCACGCCGGCCACTGAGCATGACCAATCTAGGCTACCCTGCTGGGCAAGTCGTCCGGCTGCGCTCCCCTTTTGTCGGGTCGGGCTTACGACTTCCCGCCACTAGTTATATCGCTGCAAGTATAATTAGTTTGACTTTATACCGGATACTCTATAAAAGCAGTTCATTTCAAAAGCATTTGGCCGGACATTACGGGAGCGCCGTAAGAAACTGGGTTTGTCCCAAACTAAGCTAGCTGAACTCAACAAGAGGTCCGCGGCTGATCAGCTTGCCTGGATGAACCTGAGGATACAATCCGTGACATGGATGTCGACAATCAGGAATTCATTTTCACGTTTCAACCAAGTGGCCCGAATGACACCACCCAGTCTTGTTTGGTGCTTGCCCCGGATGAAGTCTCAGCTTTTGCGATCATGCGTAAAGCCGCCGACGGATTGGATTTCAAGCTCCTCACGCCGCGGGAACTGGAACATAACCCGACGCTGATTCTGGATCTAAGAAAGAGGTCGCCGCTCGGCATTGGTCCTGGCGTCGAACGAGGCGAGAAGATCCCGAGAAGCGGCCTGTTGAACTAGCGCCCGCGCAGGTTTGGTGGCGACGGGTGATTGTGGCAGTGCTGTTACGTTTGCGCCACGAGACTACCCAAAAATGCCCCGCGGGTGATAGCTTCCCTGGCTGAAATGACGTAGGGAGATCTTTAGACGGCAGAGTCATCTCACATCATCGAATCCGTTATTGGCTCTGTTGATGCCTTCGGAGAATTGCGGTATGACACAGCCGAAATCCACACCCGCCGCCTCATAGTAAAATCACCCGAGTCCAAGAGAGGTAAAGAAAATGCCGACGAGCCTAGAAATATTGATTGATGCCGCGCGCCACCGGGAGTTCGCCGCGGACGAGCGCGAGGCCCAGCGTCGAAGCTTTGCATATGGAAACACCAACATTGAGAACTCTCGCATCACGCGCCAAACTATTGATGAACAGGCGGAGCTCCTAAAGGCAAAGGCAGCACAGCTTGACCTCGGATGAAACACGGCACAGTCACGCCAGCGATGCTGAGTTAATAACAGACCCTGAAAAGCTAGCTGAACGTGAAGCGCTGAACGGGCTGCGTCAGTTCGACACAGCCGTGCAGATCGTCGAATATCACCTGCATCCAGAAAGACCGTTTCGCTTTCGAGCGTCTCAGCTACTGGCGCTGAATCGCGATGCTTTGGACGGAATATCATCTTATGCCGGGAACTATAGACCCGGACCAATCGAAATCGAGGGCAGTAAACATGAACCACCTGGCGCCCACATGGTTCCGGAGTTGGTAGAAGATTTATGTGACCACGTCAACGCAAACTGGGTGAATCAAACAGCGGTGCACTTGGCCTCTTATGTTATGTGGAAGCTTAATTGGATTCATCCATTTGCCGATGGTAACGGACGGACCTCGCGAACGGCATCGTATATGATCCTTTGCCTAAGAATCGGCTATCTTTTGCCCGGTAAAAAAACGATTCCAGATCAAATATCGAGTCACAAGGATCCCTACTATAAGGCACTCGAAGCAGCCGATCTCGCTTGGCAGGAAAAACAAAAGATCGACCTGAGCGAAATGGAAGAGCTCCTCGCATCTAGATTGGCCGCGCAGTTGCTGAGCGTTCACGAGGATGCGACCGGCAACAAGTCGCAATCTCTGGCCGCTAAGATAACTTAAGTTGCCGATCTTGTCGCCCTGGGTGTGAAGCCGAGGATTCGCTGCGAGTCGCGATCGGTGACCACGAACTTCAGCGACTGGCTGGAACGACAGGGCGCGGCGCGTTGGGCCAAGAGACGGAACAAAATCAAAGGCGCGGTGCGTACGCGATCCGGATGTTTGGCGATGTGCCGCGTTAAATGGTCGGGGAGAGAGGATTCGAACCTCCGACCCCCTGGTCCCGAACCAGGTGCTCTACCAGGCTGAGCCACTCCCCGAATTTTGCTGTTTGGAAGGCAGTTTATGGGCCGAAAGAAGCCTTGGATGGCTCCCCGGAATCGCCCATCAACTCACTCAGAGTGTATCAGAAGCCTTCACCCCGCCGGAGTACACTGCGAAAAGGCACTACGGTCCTTGTTTGTCATGACTCCCCTGCAACAACTTGATCTGGCTGGCCTGCACGTTCTCGATGGCGGCATGGCTACGGAACTCGAGCGACAGGGTTGCGACCTGTCGGGTCCGCTTTGGTCGGCGCAGGTGATTGAAGACGCGCCTGAGGCGATTGCCGCCGTTCACCGCGCCTATCTCGAAGCAGGCGCCGATTGCCTGCTGACTGCCAGCTACCAGGTATCCGCTGAGGGATTCCAGCAGCTTGGCCGAGACGCGGCCACCGCAGCGGGGGATGCGGCGGGAGCGCTACAGGATGCGGTGTCGATCGCGGTGCGCGCCAGGGATGCATACCGGAAGGTTTCTCCCCGCCGCATCTGGATTGCTGCTTCCCTGGGCCCTTATGGAGCGATGTTGCACAATGGCGCGGAGTACCACGGCAACTACGAATGTTCTTTTGCCGAGCTGGTCCAGTTCCACCGCAGGCGCATGGACGTTCTGGCAAGCACCGACGCGGACTTTCTCGCGCTCGAAAGCGTACCGTCGCTGGCCGAGGCGAAAGCCCTGATCGAGGCTTTACACTTCTTTCCTCATCTGGCTGCCTACATCAGTTTCACCTGCAAAGATGGCAGCCACGTTGCGCACGGCGAAACCCTGCAGGCTTGCGGACGGCTCCTGGATCAGGAGCCACAAGTGATCGGGATGGGCGTGAACTGCACCAGGCCGGCCCTGATTACGAGCCTGGTAGAAGAACTGGCGCAGGTGACGAAGAAGCCCATCGTCGTGTACCCCAATTCTGGCGAAGAGTGGGACCCCGTGCACCGCTGCTGGCGGGGAGACGGCGAGCTCGCCAGCTATGGCGCTCTGGCGCAGACCTGGCGTACCGCAGGCGCGCAGTGGATCGGCGGCTGTTGCCGCACGGGACCAGCGCACGTGAGCGCCGTTGCGCAAGTTTGGAAGACTTAACGCAGCCTGCCCAACTCTTGGAGGCAGTCGGCGCAAAAATGCTCTAAGCTGTTCTGCGTGCGCACCCCTCTTGTTTCCCTCCTGTTTGTTGCCCTGACGCTTTGCTCGTCCAGTGCTCAGTCCAGCGCCCAATCCAACTCCCAATCCAGCGCGGCGAAGGGTGCAGCCGTCGATCAGACCGTTCTGGCGCGCATACCGCAACGCATGAAGGCGTTCGTCGATCAAAAGGCCGTAGCCGGCGCGGTCACGCTGGTGGCCCACGGCGGCGACACGGTGGAGTTCGACGCAACCGGTATGGCCGACATCGAGGCTGGCCGCCCGATGAAGAAAGACACCATCTTCCAGATCATGTCCATGACCAAGCCAGTGACTGCGATCGGCATCATGATGCTGGCCGAAGAAGGCAAGCTCGCTTTACGGGACCCGGTCGAACAGTACTTGCCGGAGTTCCACGATGTGCGCGTGGCCACGACCAACGGCCCGGATGCTGCCCGGCTGGGTGTTCCGATCCATGCATTCACCATTCGCGATCTGTTGACCCATACGGCCGGCATCCAGGATTCCCCCGGCCCGCCGGCCATCCCCGACTATGCCCAGACAATGAACGTCCCTCTTGCGGAAGTGGTGAAGCAGCTCGCCAAACAGCCGTTGCTGTTCCAGCCCGGCACACAGTGGAGCTATTCAAGCCCGGGCATCGAGATATTGGGAAGAATCATTGAGGTAGTTTCCGGCGAGTCCTACGTTGACTACATCACTGGTCACATTCTGAAGCCCCTGGGCATGAAAGACAGCTTCTTCTTTCCGCCTGCCGATAAGGTTTCCCGCATCGCTATGGTCTACGCGCATGCCGACGGGAAACTGGTACGAGCGCCGGGCAGCATTCTTGGTGGCGACCCTGCGAAGTATCGCCAGGGCGCCGTATTTCCAGCCCCAGGATGGGGCCTTTACTCCACGGCGGAAGATCTGCTGCACCTCTATCGCATGATGCTCAACGACGGCATATATGAAGGGCACCGCTACCTTTCCCCTTTCTCGGTTCACGTCATGACCGAGGCGCAAACGACCGGCATCCCGGCGGGCTGGATGCGCGGGTCCGACTACGGTTTGGCCTGGGAGATCGTGACTGACCCGCTGGGCGAGCTAGCCGGCCACACCATCGGCAGCTACGGGCACGGCGGAGCCTTCGGCACCCAGGGATGGATCGATCCCAACCGCGACCTGATCTCCATCATGCTCATCCAGAACGCGGATGGGGGCGCCGAGTCGATGACGAACATTTTCCTGAATATGGCGGAATCCAGCCTGGAAAAGTGAGTTGGGCGAGTCCCCCAGCGGCAGCACCGGCCGAGTCCCGCTGCATTCTCAGCCGTTCATGCCGCTGCAACATGCGACAATAGAACTACCTGCATGAAACCTGAGTCGCTCTCCCTGGACCTGGAATCTGTGTCTTTGACGCCGGAACTTCTGGCGCAGCACAGCATCACACCCGAAGAGTATCAACGCATCGTCGCAGCCCTGGGCCGTCCACCGGGACTGACGGAGTTGGGGATCTTCAGCGTTATGTGGAGTGAGCACTGCTCCTACAAATCTTCGCGCGTGCACTTGAAGCGGCTGCCCACGCGCAGCAAGCTGGTGGTGCAGGGCCCGGGAGAAAACGCCGGCATCATCGATGTGGGCGATGGCTGGGCATGTGCTTTCAAGATCGAATCCCACAATCATCCCTCGTTCATCGAGCCCTTTCAAGGCGCAGCCACCGGGGTGGGCGGCATACTCCGCGATATTTTCACTATGGGCGCCCGGCCGCTGGCAGTGATGGATTCGCTGCGCTTCGGCCCCATCAGCGAAGAGGAGTTTGGCCCGGAAAAGCCCGGTGACGGCTCCGCGGCCGCGGTGGTGCGTAAAAACCACTCCCTGCTTGAGGGCGTAGTGAGCGGCATTGCCGCTTACGGCAACTGTTTCGGTGTGCCGAACCTCGGTGGGGAGACTCGCTTTGCCCCCTGCTACTCCGGCAACAACCTCACCAATGCCTTTGCGCTGGGCCTGGTGCGGCGCGACGAAATCTTCTACGCCAAGGCCACCGGCGTCGGCAATCCCGTGATTTACGTGGGCGCAAAGACCGGCCGCGACGGCATTCACGGCGCCACGATGGCCAGCGAAGAGTTCAAGGAAAGCGCGGAACAGAAGCGCCCCAACGTACAGGTCGGCGATCCATTTATGGAGAAGCTGCTGCTCGAAGCCTGTATTGAGGCGATGCGCACCGGGGCCGTTGTGGGCATTCAGGATATGGGCGCAGCCGGCCTCACCTGCTCCACTTGTGAAATGGGCGCTCGCGGAGGCGTAGGCCTCGACGTGGAACTTGATCATGTGCCGCAGCGGGAAACCGGCATGAGCGCTTACGAGATCATGCTCAGCGAAAGCCAGGAGCGCATGCTGCTGGTTGCCGATAAAGATCGTGAAGCCGAGGTCATCCGGGTGTTCGAAAAGTGGGGACTCGATGCCGTGATTGTCGGCGAGGTGATCGATGAGCCTCGGCTGCGCATACGGCACCACGGACAGTTGGTGGCCGATATTCCCAACCAGGCCCTCACTGACGACGCTCCGCTGTACCACCGGCCAGTGGGGGTGTGGAAAGCACCCGTGCGCCTCGCCCCTCCGCCAGAAGTGCTCGACCAGCTGACTTTTTTTGAAGAAACGCTCAGTGACGGTACCGCTTCTGCGACCAACTACGCGGACGAACTGCGCTCCCTGCTTTCCTCCTCAAACATCTGCTCCAAGAGCTGGATTCACGAGCAGTACGACTCGATGGTGCAAACCAATACCGTGCAGGGTCCTGGCAGCGAAGCGGGTCTCATGCGTATCAAAGGCACGAACCGCGGCCTCGCCATGGCACTCGATGGCAACGAACGCTGGTGCTACCTCGACCCGAAGTTGGGCGCTTCGCATGCGGTGGCGGAAGCAGCCCGCAAAGTGGCGTGCACCGGCGCCACGCCAGTAGCAGCGACCAATTGCCTGAACTTCGGCAATCCGGAGAAACCAGAAATCATGGCGCAGCTTTCGCTGGCAATCGATGGCATCTCGGCTGCGTGCCTGGCATTCGAAACCCCGATCACTGGGGGCAACGTATCGCTATACAACGAAACTCGCGGACAAGGGATCTACCCCACGCCGGTGATCGGCATTGTGGGCATACTCGAGCCGATCGGCAAAGCGGTGGGATCCGATTTCAAGCATGCAGGGGACGCTGTTCTGTTGCTCACTCCGGCTGCCGTGGTTCCGCTCGAAGAGCGTATGCAGGAGTTTGGCTCTTCAGAATTCGCACGCAAATGCCTGAAAAATCTTTGGGGCACGCCGCCCAGCCTTGATTTGCAAGTGGAAGGCAATCTTCACCGCTTGCTGGCCGAGCTGGCGCAACAGGAACTCATCCACTCAGCGCGAGACGTTTCGGATGGAGGGCTCGCAGTGGCGTTGGCGGAAGGTTCGTTCTGCCATTGCATCGGCGTCCGAGCCAACCTTTCGAAAGCACCAGACCTTCCGGCGGAGTGGGACCTGTTTGGAGAAACCGCCAGCCAGTGCATTGTGAGCTGCGCAAAAAAATCGGTGCCACAGATCGAAGCCCTGCTGGCGAACTATCCCGGCCTGATGGTCGCCACGCTGGGCGAAACAGTGACTGACCTCTTTGAACTCGCAGTCGACAGCCGGGTATTGATCCGGGAGAAAGTGTCCGGTCTGCGCAATGTCTGGTCCAACGCGCTGCCAGCGCAACTACGCAACGATCTGCCGGTAATGAATTAGGGCATGGGGAGTACACACATCAATCAGCTTCTGGACGGGGACGAAGACCAGGGATCGATACCATTCGACAAGCTCCGCGAAGAGTGCGGCGTGGTGGCTGTTCACGGGCACCCGGATGCCGCACGGCAGGCGTACCTGGCGTTGTATGCATTGCAGCATCGCGGGCAGGAATCTGCGGGCATCGCGACCGCCGACTACACCAATCTTTACAACATCAAAGGCATGGGCCTGGTCGCGGATATATTTACCGACGACGTGCTCTCCAAGCTGCCGGGCGAATTAGCGATTGGGCACACACGCTATTCAACGACAGGAGACTCTGCGCTCCTGAATGCACAGCCGATCCGGGTAGACTCCACGCGCGGGCTGATTGCCATCGCTCACAATGGCAACCTGGTGAACCTTGGCACCCTGCGTAGCAGGCTGGAGCGGGAGGGTGCTTACTTCCAGACCACCAGCGACTCCGAGATCATTGTGCAGCTGATCGCACATTCCACCGCGAACTCGCTCATCGAGGCGATTGGCGATTCGCTGCGCCAGGTCACGGGCGCTTTTTCGATCGTGATGATGACGCGCGACCGCGTGTTTGCCGCGCGCGACCCGTATGGGTTCCGGCCGCTCTCGATGGGCCGCATCAGCAACCCGGACGGTCCGGACACCGTGGTGTTTGCCTCAGAGACGTGCGCCTTTGATTTGTTGCGCGCGAAGTACGAACGCGACGTGCGGCCCGGCGAGGTCGTGATGGTCACGCGCGAAGGGGTCACCTCGGTGCAATACTCCACTGGCGTGCAGCAGGCCAGCTGCATCTTCGAACAGGTATATTTTGCCCGGCCGGATAGCCGGATTTTTGGCCGGTGGGTGCAGGCCAGCCGGGAGCAGATGGGTCGTCACCTGGCGCGCGAGTCGGGGGTCGATGCCGACCTGGTGGTGCCAGTGCCTGACTCGGGCGTAACCGCCGCGTTGGGCTACGCGGCCGAGAGCGGCATCCCTTTTAATTTCGGGCTCATTCGCAATCACTATGTGGGCCGCACATTTATCGAGCCAGAGCAACGCGTGCGCGACTTCGGCGTAAAGCTCAAGCTGAACCCGGTGCGCAACCTGCTCGAAGGCAAGCGGATTATCCTCATTGACGACTCCATCATCCGCGGCACCACCAGCCGCAAGATCGTCCGCATGGTGCGCGCCGCCGGAGCCAGCGAGGTGCATCTGCGCATCAGCTGCCCGCCGACCATTTCTCCCTGCTACTACGGCGTCGATACGCCAAACAAAAGTGAGTTGATCGCGGCCAACTCTTCCGTTGAAGAGATCCGGCAATACATCGAAGCCGATTCGCTCGCCTATCTTTCCCTGGACGGCCTGGAGCAGGCGTGCCACGGCGAAGAGAATAACCGCTATTGCACCGCCTGCTACACCGGCAACTACCCCACCCAATGGGTCGATGTCGCCGAGATTCTGCCCGCGACGGCTGCGCCTTAGCCGCATCTCCGCGATAATGGAGGGGTGAGGGATGTATGGCTACGATCACCGAACTTCCAAAAATTGCGCTTACTTTTGAAGAGAAGTTAGACCGTCTTGCCCAGATTGCGGTAAACGCCGGGCTTGGCCTGGAACGCGGGCAGGAACTCGTCATGACCGCAACGCTCGACGCGTTGCCGCTGGCTCGCTTGATTACCCAGCAAGCTTACAAAGCCGGGGCCTCCCTGGTGACGACTCTTTTTACGGATGAGCAATCTGCTCTGCTGCGCTATCGCCACGGAGACGACGCCGGCTTCGACAAGGCTGCAGCGTGGCTCTACGAAGGCATGGCCGCCGCATTTCGCAGTGGCGCCGCGCGGCTCGCCATAGCCGGTGGGAATCCGTCGCTGTTATCCAAAGAAGATCCTGAGAAGGTGGGCCGCGCGAATCGCGCAGTGTCGAAGGCGTATCGTCCCGCGATTGAACTGATCACCCGTCACGACATCAATTGGACGATCGTGGCCAGCGCCACCCCGGCGTGGGCCTCCGCCGTCTTTCCGGATCTGCGGCCCGATCAGGCCATGACGAAATTGTGGGACGCGATCTTCGCCGCTTCGCGTGTCGATGCCGACGATCCTGTCGCGCGCTGGAAGGAGCACGATGCGGGGCTCCACCGTCGCGCTGACTTGTTGAACACCAAACGCTACGCCACTCTGCATTTTCGCGGACCCGGAACCGATCTGCGCGTTGGACTGGCGGATGATCATCTCTGGATGGGGGGAGGCACACAGGCCGGCACGGGCGCCTACTGTATTCCCAACATGCCGACTGAAGAAGTCTTTACCACGCCGCACAAGGATCGCGTGGATGGCGCCGTCACCAGTACCAAGCCGCTCTCGCACCAGGGCACTCTGATCGAAGGGATTGCCGTACGCTTTGAAGGGGGCAGGGTAGTGGATGCCAAAGCCACCAAAGGGCAGGAAGTATTGCAGCGCATGATCGACACCGACGACGGCGCACGTCGCCTCGGCGAGGTCGCACTCGTGCCGCATTCTTCGCCTATTGCGCAAAGCGGGTTGTTGTTTCTGAACACACTCTTCGACGAAAACGCCGCCAGTCATATCGCGTTAGGCCAGGCCTACAGCACCTGCGTGAAGAATGGCGACAAGCTAACGCCGGAAGAATTGGCCTCGCGGGGAGCGAACGAGAGCCTCATCCACGTGGACTGGATGATTGGCTCAGGCTCGATGGATCTGGATGGCATCACCGCAGAAGGCACCGCGGAACCACTCATGCGGCAAGGGGAGTGGGTTTAACAAGCGAGGGCGGAAGCACCCGCAGGTGTAGATGTGCCCCACTCAAGCCAAAAGCGGCTTGAAGGGGCCACCCGGGCTTTTCTTACTGTCGCAGAGCAACAAAACGGAAACAAATGGTGGGTGGCCCACTCAAGCGTTTTTGCTTGAGTGGGGGACATCTCCACCTGCGACGCGTTCTTCATCACGAAGCACAGTCTCTGTTACAACCTCACGCTTCGACCGTGCGGCCGGCTACTTCGAATAGCAGCCGGTTCTTCAACGGATCAGCATCCACCCGCACATGATCGCCGTGCAGCACCTCGCCATCGAGGATCTTGATGGCGAGCGGATCCTGAATCAGCCTCTGGATCGCCCGCTTCAACGGACGTGCCCCATACTGCCGATCGTATCCCGTCAACAACAGCTGATGCTGTGCTGCCGGCGTAAACTCCAGGGTGATCTTGCGCGGCTCCAGCAGCTTGCGCAGATCAGCCAATCGCAGATCGACGATGTGCAGCCAGTTGCTCTTCGCCCAGCGGACGGAAGATCACAATATCGTCCACCCGGTTCAGGAACTCCGGCCGGAAGCTTTGCCGCAGCAACTGCATCACCTGTTCGCGCGCCGAATCAAACGCCGACTCGCTTTCCAGATTTTCCGCCTGCAGCAAATGGGCTCCCAGGTTCGAAGTCATGATCAGCACGGTGTTCTTGAAGTCCACCGTGCGGCCTTTCGAATCGGTGAGGCGGCCATCATCCAGCACTTGTAACAGCACATTGAACACGTCTGGATGCGCCTTCTCGATCTCGTCGAACAGGATTACGGAATACGGCCTGCGGCGCACAGCCTCAGTCAGCTGCCCACCTTCGTCGTACCCAACGTAACCCGGAGGAGCCCCGATCAGGCGAGCCACCGCGTGCTTCTCCATATACTCCGACATATCGATTCGCACCATAGCCTGCTCATCATCGAAGAGGAACTCGGCCAATGCCCGCGCAGTTTCGGTCTTACCCACGCCGGTGGGTCCGAGGAAGAGGAACGATCCTATCGGCCGCTTGGGATCACTCAACCCCGCGCGCGAACGACGGATAGCATTGGCTACTGTCTCCAGCGCCTCCTCCTGCCCGATCACCCGCTCGCGTAAGCGCCCTTCCATCTCGACCAGCTTGCGCACTTCGCCTTCGAGCATTTTGTCGACCGGGATACCGGTCCACTTGCTCACAATCCTGGCGATATCTTCCTCATCGACTTCTTCTTTGAGCAAGCGTCCGGTGCCGGCGCCATCCTGCTTGGCGTTCATCGCCTTCAACTCAGCCTCAAGCTGCGGCAGCTCGCCATACTGAATAGCCGCCGAACGCTCCAGGTTGCCGCGTCGCGTCTGCTCTTCCATCTCAAAGCGTAGCGCCTCAATCTTCTTCTTCACGTCGGTCAGCCGGGTGATAGCATCCCGCTCTGTCTGCCAACGCGCCCGCAGTCCGGTCGCTGCTTCTTTCAAGGCAGCCAGCTCGCGGATAACCGCCTCAAGCCGCTCTTTCGAGTTCTTGTCGGTCTCGCGCTTCAACGCCGTGCGCTCAATTTCGAGCGAGATCATCTGCCGTTCCAACTGATCGATCTCCACCGGCACCGAGCCAATCTGGATGGCGAGGGAAGCTGCCGCTTCGTCTACCAGGTCAATCGCCTTATCCGGCAGGAACCGGTCAGAGATGTAGCGGTGCGAGAGCGTGGCTGCCGCCACGATGGCCGAATCCTTAATGCGCACATTGTGATGTGCTTCATAGCGCTCCTTGAGTCCGCGCAGAATGGCAATCGTGTCTTCTACATTTGGCTCGCCCACAAACACAATCTGGAAGCGACGCTCGAGTGCTGCGTCCTTCTCGATGTATTTGCGGTATTCATTCAGCGTGGTGGCTCCAATGGCGCGCAACTCGCCGCGAGCCAGCGGCGGCTTCAACATATTCGAAGCATCGATCGCGCCTTCGGCCGCGCCTGCGCCCACCAGTGTATGCAGCTCATCGATGAACAGGATGATCTGGCCGTTGGCTTCCTCAATATCCTTGAGCACTGCCTTGAGGCGATCTTCAAATTCGCCCCGGTACTTCGCGCCTGCCAGCATGGCGCCAAGGTCAAGCGAGATGACGCGCTTATCCCGCAGCAGCTCCGGCACATCGCCAGACACAATGCGGCGTGCCAGCCCTTCGACGATGGCCGTCTTGCCGACACCCGGCTCACCGATCAGGACCGGGTTGTTCTTGGTCCTGCGTGAGAGCACCTGGATCACACGGCGAATCTCTTCATCGCGGCCGATCACCGGATCGAGCTTGCCCCGGCGCGCCAGTTCCGTCAGATCCTTGGCATAGCGGTCCAACGCCTGGTACTTGCCTTCTGGGCTCTGATCGGTCACGCGCTGATTGCCGCGTACCGAGGTAAGCCCCTTGAGAATCGCGTCCCGGGTGGCGCCAAGCGATCCCAACAGTAACTGTGCCGGATCGTTCTTCAGCTGTGCCAACGCCAGCAGCAAGTGCTCGGTCGACACGTATTCGTCTTTAAAATCCTGTGCCTCTTTGGAAGCGTCCTGCAAAACCTTCTGCATCGCAGAAGAGAGCCCAGGCTCTGACGCGGCGCCACTCACCTTGGGCAATCCGGCGATCGCCTTGTTTGCGCCGGCCTGCAACTGCTCCGTCGGAATGCCCACCTTCTGCAGCAAGGGCACAATGATGCCTTCCCGGTCCTCGAGCAGGGCGGTAAGCAAATGCAACGGCAGCACTTCAGGCTGACCATTGTCATGGGCCAGCGAACTGGCCGTCTGAATCGCTTCCTGCGATTTCAGTGTGAACTTATCCCAGCGTATTGCCATAAAACATTGTCCTGACTGACCTGGACCATCCTCCGCTCACTTGCGGGATGAATGCAAGAGCAGCATCTCCCTCATAGCGGTTGGCCCGGTCACTGAATTCTCGTTTTGGAACTAGTACGTCACGCGTACGGTGTTGCCACCTAAGCAGAGCCCCCTGCAAACCGGCTTGAGGCGTACAGGGGGCACTTTTCTCTCGAGATCCGTTCCCGTGCGGAACGAACCTTGTCAGAAAGACTTATGCGGTCCTGGCGGTCTCACCCACGGTTTGCGGACCCTGGCTTTGCGCAGCCTGGCTCTGAATACCCGAATTCTGCGGACTCGAATTCTGGGCCACCTGGTTCAGCTGTTTGCCAGAGCCGACGTTTACCTTGATCTGCTTGGGCTTGCTTTCCGGCTTCTTGTGCAGTTCCAACCGCAGGACGCCGGCGTCGTAATCCGCCTTGATGCCTTCCGGATCGATCGTGGTCGGCACCGTGAACGCACGGTAGAAGCTACCGTAGCGGCGCTCTACCCGATGGAAGTTCTCTTCCTTGCCTTCACTCTGGAAGCTGCGCTCCCCTTTGACGGAAAGAGTGTTGTTCTCCATCCGCACGTCCAGGTCTTCCTGCCGAATACCGGGGATCTCGAGCTTCAGCACCAGCTTGTGCTCATCTTCGTAAATGTCCACAGGCGGCACGAAGCTCGCAGCAGTGGTCTGCTCATTTTCGCCGTTTCTGGAGAAGTCCTGAAACAGGCTATTCATCCGGTTCTGCAAAGCGACAACGTCACGATAGGTTTCCCAGCGGGTCAATGACATCTGAATCTCCTCCATAGTTGGCTGGATCCCCAGCCATTCACTAGCTTTGATGCAAAGCATAGCACGAAGGAATCATAAAATGTGAGTGTATTAGCATCACATTTGTAAAAATCAGTGGTGAGGAAGCTCCGGTGTTGATTGCAAAAGAGTTCGGGTGTAGGCCGCTACAGGAAAATTGCAGATCTGGTCACAGGCGCCCATTTCTACGATCTTGCCCGCCTGCAGCACCACAACATTGGTCGAAAGGTAACGAACCAGCGGCATGGAATGGGAGATGAACAGGTAAGTCAATTGGAATGTGTGCTGTAGATGCCGCAGCAGGTTCATGATCTGAGCTCCCACGCTGACGTCGAGCGCCGAAACGGGCTCATCCAGCAGCAGCAGCTCGGGTCGAAGCGCGAGCGCCCGGGCTATATTGATGCGCTGCCGCTGGCCTCCGGAGAACTCGTGGGGGTAGCGGGGCAAAGCAGAACCATCCAACCCCACCGCTTTGAGCAGTTCACCCTCATTTTCGACTGGCAGGTTGGCATCGCCGCGATGGATGCGAAAAGGCTCAGCGATAATCTGTGCGACCGTCATACGGGGATTCAGCGCAGCAAAGGGATCCTGGAAGACCGGCTGCATCCTGCGCCGGAGCGCACGCAACTGCCCACTGGCGCCGTGCCCGGTGACCAACTGCCCATCGAACCGGACGGTGCCTGCTGATGGAGCAATCAGGCCCAGGATCATGCGGGCAACGGTACTCTTTCCGGAGCCTGACTCGCCGACCAGCCCCAGAGTCTCTCCTTTCGCGATAGAGAAAAAAACTCGGTCAACCACGCATTTCTGTTCCTGCTTGCCGAGCCAGCCAGAGCGGCGGGCGTAGTTCTTGGTGAGTTGCTCTACCTCAAGAAGGGCCATGACCGGATACTAGACCACCCGGGAACGGGAGCCTAGCCAGAAGCCACTGCGCAGAGCGGGGGGTTGTCCCTGGGCAGAACGCGGGGATCTGTCCCCCACTCAAGCCAAACACGGCTTGAATGGGCCACCCACGGCTTGTTTGGTGCACGAGGATTGTTTGGGGATCACCCAAGAGATGTTTGGGGTCAAGAAGGGTGGCGCGGAACCGTCGATACCTTTTCTGGAAACCAAGAGAACGGCCGGGTGGCCCACTCAAGCCGCTTTTGG
>CAVVZO010000015.1:0-1098225 GCA_963752675.1 uncultured Acidobacteriaceae bacterium | reverse complement strand
GGCGCTTCATGCATCGCGCGCGTAAGGATCAGGATCTGGCGGAAGAAATCGCCTCCCACCTGGCCCACGAGCAGGACAGCAATAAAGACCGGGGACTGCCCGCACAAGAGGCTCATCGCCAGGCGCGGTTACGCTTTGGCAATCCCAACGCAATGCGGGAACATGTGTGGCGCTATCGCTCTTTCCCTATGGTCGAAGATGTATGGCGCGATCTGCGCTTCGCTGTGCGCTCGCTGGCCAGGACACCCGGGTTTACCGTGGTCGCGCTGCTTGTCATCGCTGTCGGTATCGGCGTGAATGCCGCCGTCTTTTCTGTGGTAAACGCTGTCCTGCTCAAACCCCTTACCTATCCGAACCCAGAGTCAATGGTGAATATCGTAACCACCTCTGATCGTGGGTCGCTCCCGCTGGCCAGTATTCCCGAGTTCAATCTATGGCAGCAGCAAACCAGCGCCTTTGAGCAGGTCGCCGCCTATGACTGGGGCGCGGCCGGCGTGAACCTGACAGGAGGGGACCATCCTGAGCAGGTACTGGGCGTGCATGTGACAAAGAACTACTTTCCTCTATTTGGTGCTCCCGTGGTCGAGGGACGCACGTTCACCGCGGCGGAAGACAGCCCCAACGGCGGCCGCGTGGTGGTGTTGAGTTACGGTCTATGGCAAAGACGTTTCGGCGGCAATCGCAACATTGTCGGTTCCACGATTCAGATCGATCACCAGCCCTGGCTGGTCATCGGCATTCTCGGGCGCAACTTTATCACCGAAACGCCCGCTGAACTTTGGATCCCTTACCAACTCAATCTGACGTCGCAGGAAATGGTCCACAACTTCAAGGTGGCGGCGCGTTTGAGGCAGGGGATCACCTTGACCCAGGCGGATGCGCAACTTGCCGTGGCTGCCGGTCAGTTCCGCCGCATGTTTGGGAAGGATGTGCTGCCGCCTCACGGCGGGTTTGGAGTGGTTTCGCTGCAGGAGTTCCTGATCGGGGATTCGCGACCGTCGCTGCTGATGTTGCTTGGAGCCGTGGGCTTCGTCCTGCTGATTGCGTGTACCAACGTCGCCAATCTTCTTTTGGCGCGGGCTTCTGTTCGCAAGCGTGAACTCGCCACGCGAGCAGCCCTCGGAGCCGGACGCGGACAGATCATCCGCCAATTGCTTATCGAAAGCTTCACGCTTTCCTTGACCGGTGGCCTGCTGGGCCTGCTGCTGGGCTTCAGCGGCGTACGTCTGCTACTCAGCGTGAGCCCGGGTGACATTCCACGCATTGGCACGAATGGATCCGCTGTTGGCGTCGACTTTCGTGTGCTGGTATTTACAGCAGCGATTTCTCTGGCGACCGGCGTCCTTTTCGGGCTTGTACCCGCACTCACTGCGTCGCGCTTCAACCTCACGTCCTCCCTGAACCAAAATTCCAGCCGCAGTGGCGTGAGCGTCAGCCAGGGCGACAGATCACTCCTGGTGGTTGGCGAAATTGGGCTCGCCATGATCCTGATCGTCGGCGCAACTCTGCTGATCCGAACGTTTCTCAAGCTGCAAAATGTGAATCCTGGGTTTACCACTCACAATCTGCTCACCGCATCGATGTCAGTGGGTGGCAGTCGCTTTCAAAAGACGGATGCAGTGGCAACGATCGTGCGCGATGGCCGCACGCGGTTACTGGCTGTTCCCGGAGTGCTCGACGCGGGAACCAGCTACTGCCTGCCTCTGCAAGGTTGTTTCGGAATGGCCTTCGACATCCAGGGGCGGTCGAAAGGCAATTCACCCTTCACCGGGGCGGCAGGTTTCTTCTCCGTTTCACCAGGCTATTTCACGACCCTTGAGATCCCTTTGCTGCGCGGTCGTCTCTTTACCGCGCAGGATGATGCCGCCGGGCCTCCAGTGGTCATCGTTAACCAGGCATTGGCGCGTCAGTATTGGCCCAAAGGTGATCCATTGCGCGACCACATGCAGATAGCGCCGGGAGGTGGTGGCGCATTCGCCGGCGAGCCTCTCCGGCAGGTCATCGGCATAGTGGGCGATACGCGCGACGCTGGTGTGAGTCGCGATCCTATCCCAACCATGTTCATCCCAATTCCGCAGTTGCCGGACGCGGAAACCGCACTCAATGTTCAGGTATCACCACTGTGGTGGCTTGTGAGAACTCGTGTCGACCCCCACACTGTGCAATCGGCCATTGAGACCGCATTGCGTGATGCCAGCGGGGGGCTGCCGGTCGCACACGTGCAAAGCATGGCCGAGGTACAAGCTCGCAACACAGCGCGGCAGCGTTTCAACATGCTGCTGCTTAGCATCTTCAGCGCTGCCGGCTTATTGATGGCGGCGGTCGGCGTATATGGCGTGATGTCCTATGCAGTCCAGCAGAGAACCCAGGAACTTGGCGTGCGCATGGCCCTGGGTGCGCAGGCTTCCAACCTACGCAATATGGTGATCGGTCAGGGTATGTTGCTCGCCGGAGCCGGACTTGTCGTGGGCATGAGTGCATCGTTCTGGCTCACCCGCTTTCTGGCCAGCCTGCTCTTCGAGGTAAAAGCCTGGGACCCGCTGACGTTCCTCGTCACCCCGCTGGTGCTGGCCGCGGTCGCTCTGTGTGCCGTCTGGATTCCCGCCCAACGAGCGACGCGCGTCGACCCGATAACGGCGCTTCGGTTGGAATAGCCGGTTCCCCGTGTCGAAGGAGCGCGCAATGCCCAACTCGCAACCAGGTTCCGCAGGCCCATACGCAGAGCTCGCATTACCTTCCCCGCTACCACGATGGCGCAATGATCGCCGCTTATGAAATTCGATTAAAGCTTGAACATCACCGTCTTAACTTCCGTGTATTCCTGCATACCGTATTCGCCTAGTTCGCGGCCTGTGCCCGACTGCTTCACGCCGCCGAACGGCGCGCGCGTATCCAACACGTGGTAGCAGTTCACCCAAACTGTCCCGGCGCGCACCCCTTCGGCTACCGCATGCGCCTTCTTGATGTCGCGCGTCCATACGCCCGCGGCCAGCCCGTAATGAGTTCGGTTGGCCCGCAGGATTACTTCGTCCAGCGTCTTGAAAGGGATGACGCTCATCACGGGCCCGAAGATCTCTTCCCTCGCGATCTTCATCTCATCGCGTACGTCGGCGAACACTGTGGGTTGGATGAAGTAGCCTCTCTCGCCCACACGTGCTCCGCCACAGGCCAGGGTCGCCCCTTCACTTTGCCCGCTGGCAATATAGCCCAACACCTTATCAAACTGTGATTGCGACACTTGCGGGCCCTGGTCCGTCTTCGGATCAAACGGATCGCCCACTCTGCGCTTCGCCGCGCGCGCCACGCTCTTCTCCACAAACTTTTCGTAGATTGTCTCTTCGACGAACACACGGGATCCCGCACAGCACGATTGACCCTGGTTGACGAACACGCCCATGTGCGCACCCTCGACTGCTTCGTCCAGGTCTGTATCGGCGAAGATGATGTTGGGGCTTTTGCCGCCAAGTTCGAGCGTGGTTCTTTTTAGATTTGATGTCGCGGCTGCCTGCAGGATCAGCCGGCCTACCTCCGTGGAACCCGTGAAAGCGACTTTGTCGATTTCCATGTGGTGCGCGATAGCCGCGCCCGCGGTAGGGCCAAAACCCGGGAGCAGGTTGACCACACCTGCTGGGAAGCCGGCTTCGACGATCAATTGCCCGATGCGCAGGGCGGAGAGCGGCGTTTGCTCCGCCGGCTTCATCACCACGGTATTGCCCGTGGCCAGGGCCGGCGCCAACTTCCATGCCTGCATCAGCAGAGGGTAATTCCATGGGATGATCTGCCCGATCACCCCGATGGGTTCGTGCCTTGTGTAACAGAAAAAGTTTCCATCGACGGGCAGTGTCTTGCCCTGCACCTTGTCGGCCCATCCGGCGAAGTAGCGGTAGCAGGCGATCGTTTTCGCCACATCCACGGCTTTGGCTATGGACAACGGCTTGCCATTGTCTAGGCTTTCCAGGCGTGCCAACTCGTCACCGTGTGCTTCGATGAGATCGGCCAGGCGGTAGAGGAGCCTTCCTCGTTCGGAGGCGTTCATCTTGCGCCACGGCCCACCGTCGAAGGCTGTGCGCGCGGCGGCGACCGCCTCATCCACATCCGCAGCGTCGGCTTCGGCCACCTGGCAGATGGTCTCGCCGGTAGAAGGGTTCACGGTGCTGAAAGTTTTACCGCTCTGGCTCTCTACCCATCGATTGTTGATCAACAACTGTGTCGCTGGTGGGGAGACGCGTACTTCTGTAGGCGAGGGCAAAGTAGAAATCATGCGGACACTCCTGTGTCAGAGGGGCTGTTCAGGATACCGGCTCCAGGTCTGCGAGAAGGCTGATGCCTGTCGAAAGCCGGCTCGCTTCCTTTTGCCGGCACAGATATTTAAGCCAGTTGCTATAGAGGGTAGTAGCGGTGGCATCCCAGGTATTGTCGACGCCGCACTTCTCGAGCAGCGCTGCTACTTCCGTCAGTATTCGTGGATCGCGCGTCGTGGTAGCTTTTGCTCGCAGAGCGTCCAGCGCGCTGTCCGCAGTCCGACCCCGAAGTAGTTGCAGGGAGTCAATGGATACTGATTGCTTTCGCCGCGAAAATAGCGGCCCACGTCACGCCGGTATTCGCGCAACAGCGTATCTGATGAGTACTCTGGATGGCCCTGGAAGAAGACGAACAACTTGTCGCCCTGCTTGTTGCCCTGCTTTGATAAATGTATCGACACCGGCTTCAGCGCTCCGCGTCAGCACCTGGTAGCCGCAACTGAGCAGCAGGTCTTCGGATATGCCGTTCCAGCGGGAATGCGGCAGTTGAAAATTGGACGGCGTGTCCGCGGTGAGCGCATGCGGTGTGACGCGCGCTGATCCGAAAATGCCGAACAGCTTGTTGTCGCGCCTGATCCGCTCAATGCCGTCCAGGTGGAGAATAGCCGCGTGCGCCGCCAGGCAGGACCATATCGTGGCGTGTGCATTCTGCTGAGCCCAGCCCAGCAACCGCGTGAAACTGTCCCAGTACGGCTCATCTTCCAATCGTGCCGCGAGCGGCTCGCGTCCGGTGACGATGAGCCCGTCGAGCTGGCTTTCCCACAAATCGTCGATTGGGCTATACAGGCTGCGCACATGCCTGCCGACGGCGGCACTTCGTGCAATGCCGGGCAGCGTGTACAGCGATAAACGTATCAACATGCCGTCAGACGCCGCGTTCAGCAGCGAGATAAATTGGCGCTCGGTTGGCTTGAGCGCTTCGTCCCCCATGTTGTTGACCAGGCCGATCGTGATGCATCCATCGGTGTGGTTTGCCGCTTCAGCGTGAGGATCGGAATCAAAGAACACGGGCATCGAGCTCTCCTTCCTGCCTGGACAACGTGGTCGCGTCAAGAGCCTGGCTGAGATCAGCCAGAATATCGTCGATGTGCTCGATGCCAATACTGAGCCGGATCATCTCTGGCATCACCCCTGCGCTCCGCTGCTCATCAGCGGACATCTGCCGATGGGTGGTAGAGGCCGGATGACAGGCCAGGGATTTGGCATCCCCCAGGTTGACCAGCCGGGTCACCAACTCCAGTGCGTCATGGAATTTAACGGCAGCGGCATAGCCGCCCTGCAGGCCGACAGACATTAATGAGCAGGCATGGCCGCCAAGGTACTTCTCTGCCAGTGAGCGGTAAGGACTATCAGCAAAGCCGGCGTACTTTACCCAGGCGACCCGCGGATCGTTGCGCAGGAACTCCGCTACGCGCTTGCCGTTATCGACGTGGCGCTCGACGCGTAGCGCAACGGTCTCAATGCCCTGCAGAAGGAGAAAGGCACTCAGGGGAGAGAGCACCGCGCCGGTGGTTCGCTGATAAACGCTGCGGCAGCGCCCCAGGAAAGCGCCTCGGCCGAAATGATCGGTGTACACCAGGCCGTGGTAGGAAGGGTCCGGCTGGCTGAAAGCCGGGAACCGCGCCGCGTTCGCTTTCCATGGGAAATTGCCGCTATCGACAATGGCCCCGCCCAGGGTTGTGCCGTGACCACCCATGAACTTGGTGAGGGAATGCACCACGATATCGGCTCCGTGTTCGATGGGCCGCAACAATATGGGTGTGGCGACTGTGTTGTCTACAATCAGCGGAACACCGTGCCGATGCGCTACGGCAGCGAGTGCTGCCAGGTCGCAAATGTTTCCGGCCGGATTACCAACGCTCTCGCAGAACACGGCTCGTGTCTTGTCGTCGATCAGCTTCTCGATCGCCTCGGGCCGGTCATTCTCTGCAAAGCGGACGGTCACTCCCTGGCTGGGCAGAAGATAAGCGAAGAGCGTGTGGGTGGTGCCGTAGAGTTGCGGCACTGAAACAATGTTGCTCCCCAGTTCTGAGACATTCTGCACCGCGTAACTCACCGCAGCCTGGCCGCTGGCAACGCACAATGCCTCAAGGCCACCTTCGAGTGCGGCGACCCTGCGTTCGAGCACCGCGGTGGTGGGGTTCTGAATGCGCGTGTAGCGAAAGCCCTCTGCTTCGAGATTGAACAGCGCGGCGGCGTGCTCTGTGCTGTCGAATGCGTAGGCAACTGTTTGATAGATCGGCACAGCAACGGCTTTAGTCGTTGGATCGACCTCGTAGCCGCTGTGGATTGCCATGGTTTCCCGTTTCATAGATTCATCCGTGGTGGAACCGCTAGGCTGCGACCTGGGCGGCGATCCGGTTCATTTCGTTGACCACCCAGTGGATATCAGCTTCGGTGGTTCGGTAACTGGTAATGCACGCGCGGATCACGGGCGTATCCCGCAGCCGCGCTTCTGACATCCAGGCGATTTGGCGTTGGTGAAGCGCGGCAATAAACTTTGCCGGCACCACGCCTTCGCGCGTAAAGCAAACGAGGGGAAACGGCGTCGCATTGGCGATATGCCATCCGGAAGCGCGGAGTGCGGAACGCAGCACCTCACCCATGTGCGTCTGGTGGTCGAGCATCTCACCATAGCCCCCCTCCCCAAGTTCGGCCAGTGACATGAAGAGCTTTAGGCCGATCAAACGTCGCGACCACTGTGCTGAATTCGTGTAAGGATCGAAGACTGGCCCGGCTTCTTTGCCCGACATGTACGAGACGTCGGCGCGAAAAGCCTCTGCCGCAACAGCGCGATGGCGACAGAAGAACATGCCGCACCCCATCGAGACAGAAAGCCACTTGTGCGCGTCGCAGGTGATGGAGTCTGCCGTCTCAATGCCGGCAAGATGGTGTCGCAGCAAGGGAGACAGAACCGCACTGCCGCCCCAGGCGGCATCCACGTGAAACCACAAGCCCGCCTCGCGGCAGTAGGCGCCCAACTCGGACAGTGGATCGATGACACCGGCTGCTGTGGTACCCGCCGTGCCCACCACCATGAAAGGGCTGAAGCCCAGCGTGCGATCCTCGGCAATCATGCTCTTCAGCTTCGCCACATCCAACTTCAGGTCGCTGTCGGTGGGCACCTTGCGTAGGGACCGACGACCCAGCCCCGTCATATGCGCGATCTTGCTGAAGGAGTGATGCGTTTCTTCCGTGAGGTAAATCGCCGGGGTAGCGTCCAGGTGGCGAAGACCGTGTTCTCCGTAGGCTGGAAAGGCGCGGGTGAGTGCCACCACGACTGCGGAAAGGTTAGCCTCGGTACCGCCGCTGGTAAACGTAGCAATGGTAGAGCTCGGCAAACCAAACTTGGCGGAGAGCCAGCCGAGTGTGTGGCGCTCAATTTCGTTGCCGGCCGGGGATGTGCGCCAGTTTGCCAACTGCGGGTTGTACATCGCAACCAGTGCTTCGGCAACGACCGACGCCAGCGTAACGCTGGGATTGAAGAGGCCGAAATAGCGCGGGTGCGTCACCTGCACCTGCCAGGTGCGCAGCATCTTCTCGACGTCCGCGATCACGCTTTCGAGCGAGCGCGGTTGCTGGAAGTCGTAACCAGCCGCGAGATAGCTGCGTATCTCCTCCGCGGTAACTGTAGGCAGAATGGGGCCATCGGCAATGGCAGATTGCGCCGTGCTGAAATCGCGCTCGAGTTCATCCAATTGCATGGTGCGGCGCTCCCCCATAACGGCTACTCACAGACGCACGCCGCCGGCTTGAATGCGGTCGTACAGGTTTTCATCCAGCGGGGTGAAGGTGTCGGACTCCTGGTTGTCGAAATACAGAACATCCTCTGTAGCGACAGGGTTGTAGCCCTGGCCAACCAACTCAGTTTTCGAATACTTGAATGTCCCCGTCAGGTCGACTCGATTGCGGATGCGCAGAAACAGGGGTCGCGCGTACGCCGGCAGGCGGCTCTTCAGGTGTCTGCGGAATGCAGCAAGGTCGAGTGGAGCTTCGGCCACCAAAGTGGCCATGCCGGCGCGCCCATCCGCGGACGGTACACTCACCCCGTACACATTGGCATGCATGATGCCGGGAAATGTGCAGATGGCCTCTGACACTTCTGAGGTGGCCACGTTCTCACCCTTCCAGCGGAACGTATCGCCGACCCGATCGACGAAGTAGTAGTAGCCCTGCGCATCTTTGCGCATCAGATCGCCAGTGCGCACCCAAAGGTCTCCAGGCTCGAACACATGGCGAAGCAGCTTCCTCTCTGAAGCCTCTTTGTTTGTGTAACCTTCAAAGCGGCTTCCAGCGTGGGAGGCGTCATCCACTACTTTCCCCAGCGCTTCACCAGTCTCCTGGGCACCGCACCGGACACAGAATCCCTGGGCGTCGCGTACCGGCTCACCACTCTCCACATCGAAGCGAACTAACGCCGGCGCGAATCGATGCGCGAGGTACCCGGGTACATGGCCGATGGCACCGCGTTTGCCCTGCACATTGAAGAGAGAAATGCCGCCTTCCGTGGAAGCGTAGAACTCAAAGATTTGCGGAATATGGAACCGCTGCTGAAACCCCTCCCACACTTCGGCCGCCAGGCCATTCCCGCACGCCATCCTGATCCTGTGCCCTTGCTCTGACGATGACGGCGGAGAAAGCAGCAGGTATCGGCATAGTTCACCGATGTATTGGAAAGACCGTACAATCCCAGCGTTTGACATCGCTCCAGAAATGGCTGCTCGAAAACTTTTCCCGGATCACCACGGCTCCACGGGCCACCAGCATGGAACCGGGCGCCACCACGCCGCCTACGCTGTGGTACATGGGCAGGCAGTTGTACAGCCGGTCTGTGGGTTGGGCGCCCATCATCCCCGCAAACCAGTAACACCACTGCATCACACGGGCATGGCTGATGTTGGCTGCTTTGGGCAGGCCGGTGGTGCCCGAAGTGTAGATGTAAAGGGCACGGTCAGCCACCGTCACTGCGCGCTGCTCACCCTGGGTGAGCGCGTGCCCCGGCATCTCTGGACGACGAGGTCGATGCGTGCATGGGGTGCAGTGCTCTCTCCGTGGATCCAAATCGTTGGATTGGTCGCGAGCTGCGGCAGCCCATCTGCGAATTCGGCTGCAGCGATAAGGTGCTTCGGCGAGACAACATCCACGCAATGTGCGAGTGATGCGCCGGTCAGATTCGTGTTGAGCAGCGCAACGATGCCACCCACGCTGGTGATGCCGAGCCAGATCGCCATGTACTCGGGCCGGTTTTTCATCAGCAGGCACACCACATCGCCCTTGCTGACGCCGGCATCGAGCGCCCATCGGGCATACTGATTCGCCCGCTCCGACAGGCCGCGATAGGTCAGCGATTCTGTATCAGACAACAGGGCCGGTTGATCGCCCATCTCCGTGCCAGCTCCGCAATGACCGACGGCAACAGGCGTGAGGGATTGGCAGTAATCGGCGCAGTCATCTCCAGCGCGCGCAGCCAGGCCTTGGCGGCGGACGCATTCGCGCTGGCATGTGACTGCTCACTCATTCCCTTCAGCAAACAACCGGAGTTGACAACGGATCTTGAACGCAACGCGAAAGCCGGTTTAATCCGAAACTTGTCATGGTCCTAAGCTGTTCTGCCCGCATCCACGGTGACCACTGTGCCGGTGATGTTCTTCGCCTGATCGCTCAGCAGAAAATCGACCGCGTTCGCCACGTCATCGACCTCCACCAGTCGTCTCAGCGCGCTACGGCGCACGATCGTTCGTTGTCCTCCTCTTTCATGCGGCCGTCATCTCCGTGCGACAAACCCAGGCGCCACCGCGTTGACGGTCACGCCCATGCGGCCCACTTCTCTAGCCAGCGATCGAGTAAACCCCACCAGCGACGCTTTCGTCGCACTGTATACGGAAAGCCCGCTGTATCCGCTAAATGCGGTGATCGAAGAGATGTTGACGATGCGGCCATCTCCGCTGGCCATCATGTATCGCACCGCATGTTTTGTCAGCACCATGGGCGAGAGCGTATTCAGCCGCACCACCTGCTCGATGTGCGAGGTGGGCATCATGGCAAGTGCGCCGTCCGCGCTCATACCTGCATTATTTACCAGGCCATGGATCGGACCGAACTGCTTGATCAGGTCCTTCACCATACCTGGGATGTCCTCGATCCTCGCCAGGTCAAAAGACACGAACCCCAGCGCGCCTGTTTGTGCCTGCTGCACTTTTTCGAGCAAAGAGGTGAATTCGCTACTTTTGCTGCGGGCGATCGCGATGGCCCGAAAGCCTGCCCCGGCTAGCTGTTGAGCAATCCCCAATCCGATACCGCGGGACCCTCCGGTCACGATGACATTGCGCATCATGGGAAACGTACCGCCGTTGGGCTGGCGGCCGGCTTGCCGACGCGTTGATAAAAAATCCTTGGTTTGTTCACTCATTTGCCCAGGGGAAGTCTGAGATTTGTAGGAAGTGCGACGCCACACCCAATTGGAATGTGCCTGCTGTTGCGTCTTTCTAAGAAGCGAACCGAAAATCGCGATGCATTCGGCCTGGGTCTCTGCCTTGCGCACTGCAGGGTTCTTTCTGCAATCAAGGTAGACACATCAGTAGCTGGGAGTGCTGCGTTTCGATGATGCCAGGTTGTGCGGCAGTACAGTCAGGGCACGAAGAACCCTTGTTCTGCAAAAGTGTTCAGTATTACAAGGCTCACCGATAACGATGACACAAGCCGTGAACCTGCCGGCGCACAATGTGGTAATTGTTTACCAGAGTTTCACTCACGTTACTTTCGTACCTTCACCGCGCAGGGCGCGATGGGCGAGTCCTCACTGAGCAGCGCGTCGGGTTGGCGAAAAAGAGGCCAGACGCCAGGCAGCGGCCAGTCCATGTTTACTTAGCAGGCGGACCGGGCGAATCAATGGTAGCCAACGCTGATCGATGTTGTGGCTTTCAGCCCAGAGTTGATCCTGACGCGACGGTCTGAACAAGCGCAATCTCTGGGCCCAGCGTGCGCGCGCGCTCGATTCGAGCTGGAGAAACATCCCTGCACCCTGGTGGGTGGTGGTTGGGTCTGCAGGGCCGTTCAGGAGCTGGGCAAGGATCGCGCGGGCGTTTCCAGCGATGGCCGGATTGCCGGCGATGGCGTCAGCGATGGGAGTGGGCAGTGGAACATGAAGCGTGAGCTGCGCCAGCGCGCACGCGGTGAGCAGGGCACCTTCAATACCCAGCCCACTGGCCATCTCAAGCACTTCCTTCACTTCCTCCTCGTTAAGTTTCGCCAGGGCAAGGCTACAGTCGAGCACCCAGAGCATCCGCGCGAAGCCATGTTTGACTGCATGGATGACCAGGTACAGCAGCAAATCGGTTGGTGCAAAGAACCTCGCGGGCTGGCCGCGGAATTCCACTACCCTGGCGCGTGACCAGGCAGCTTCCACATTCATCGCCGGGCTGGACGGCGGCGCGACCGCGAAGTGCAACTCAACCAGCGTGTCGCCGCGATAGAAACACTGGTGGTAATCGTCTGCTTCTGGTGCCGCCGCGAAACCCAACTGGACCAACAGGGCCTTGGCCTGCGGCAGGTCCTTTGTTCGCACCAGGAGATCCAGGTCATCACTGCTCCTCAAACTCGGCCGGCCATACAAATAGGTTGCGAGAAGCGGTCCTTTGAGCGGTAATACTTCAATGCCGTCCCGCGAGAAGGCCGCCAGCAGGCCCTCCAACTCACTGGCCAGAAAGGCCGAGGTGGTCCAATGGCTGCGCATCCGGTCAATCCACGACGGTGGCAGTTGACCCGTGAAGTCGGTGCAAAAGCGCATAAACACGCCGTGGGTCTCAGCATGATGGAGCAGTGCCGGCCAGTCGATTTCAGGCGGCGCACCCGCGCATGTGTGCCGTAGCGTAGCCAGCAGGCATTCTGCTTCAGGAGTCATCGATTGTCTCCCGCATGCCAATGGGGATCATTCACGTGCGTTGTGGCCCATTGGACTACCTGCGAAGCCTCGCCCCGCACACTGCGCACGATCCGTGCATGCACGATGGCTTGTTTCAAATTCTGCAAAGCAATGGGCGGCGATCTTCTGGCCGAAACCGTATTATCGAGAAGCTTTAGCAGCCCCAGGCCCGGAGAAAGCTCCTTCGGGCGCCAGCGTCCTTCAGGTTTAAACCGGCTTACCAGGATGAGCTTCACTGGCAGCGGTTTGTCACCCGCGATGGCGCCAAACGCCTCCACCGGACGCGAGGTCTGCCGGTGATCACCACCTTCCCGAACCTGTAAGGAACGTGGGTAGGGGTGCACCATGCCTTGTTTATCGATCGGTGCGAACTCATCAGAATAGTAGGTGGCTCCAGCGCGCAGAAATTCCGCAACCAGGGTCGTTTTGCCGCTAAAGCTTCGGCCGGGGATCACAATGGCTGCACCTTGCCACGCAACCACGCCGGCATGAATGAAGGTAAGCTCGCAACTTCGTTCAGCTACATCGAGCGTGATGGTCGCATGGAGACGTTCCAGAAGCTCTTGCTGATCCGTGCAGGTGAAAAGCCGCTTGCCGCTGCTATAGAGCCGAAATGCTGGATCCGCCTTGAGTGAGGGTAGCCTTTTCTCCGCGAGATGATACCGAAGCACCGGCTCCTGTGATGCGGATCGCTGGCAGCCTAAGGGCAGATAGCCTAACGCATCCTGAAGGAGAGGCGGATGATCAGCGGATAACTCGAAACAAACACCGTAGCAGAACAAACGTTGCAAACTGGATGGCTGGTCTGGGTCTGTCGATGTTTCCCAAAGTTTGGGGACAAGTCCCAGTTTATGGAGCTTATGCCCACTTGCTTTACTGGCAGCAAGTGAGGTTTTTAGACTTAGACCAGGGGAGTTAGTTTTTTGTAACGACACAGTCGTCTCCCCCGCGCAACCGATACTGGCAAGCCACATTCGGAGCTTCAGAACACTTCTGCTGCTCCGAATGGAATGTTTATGGGGGCCTAATGCTTTTTGTGGTGCCCTTTGCCGCCAGACGATCCCGTGCCGGAGGCGTGAGCCTTGGGCGTTGCGACCATGAGCGCTGTCACCAGGGGCAGAGCCACAGCCGCGCGCACGCCAATCTTCTGCATCAGCTCGCGCCGGTTTATGCTTGCGGGCACAAAGGGCACGAATGCGGCGGGTTCGAGAAGGCCATCTGCGGAGAGCCGTTCCAATGCGAACTCGACGACTTCCTCACCCCCGGGTGCTCCGAGTGATTTTGCCATCTCTACCGCGATGGCGCTCACAGTTGTGTTTCCATCGCAGTGTTTCCAAACAAACGCCGCTGTTTGGTTGAGGCAAAAGGCCTGATTCCGTGCCTGATCGTAGATCATCAGTTCGGAGCCCAGTTCTTCGACAACTAATTGATCGACTTTTAGACTTCTTGGCTTGAACTCGTTGGCAGGAATCACGATTGTCTCCATGGCGTTCAGGTTTACTGCAGACGCGATAAGTCTATCGAACAAAGTAACAACGTGATAGGCAATTTGAGGCCTGTGGAAAATAAAAGGGGCCGAACGATGTAAGTGCAGTGGCGCAGGCAAAAAAGAATAGTAAGTGAGAATAACTTCCCGGAATCCCGCCGAACTAACGACCAGTATGGAGAAACTTTTGCATTGTTTGTGAAAGCGAATCCACGTTCTTGTGCAGGTCATAACGGTCCTGCACGCGCTCGCGGCCGGAGATCGCAAATCTTCGCCGCAACTCTGGATGGATGATCAGGCTCTCCAAAGCGAACTCGAGCTCCTGCACAGAGGACGGGGGAACCAACAGACCGTCGATACCATCGCGTATGAGCTCGGGAATGCCGGCGACAGAAGTGCTGACACACGGTATCTCCAGGGCCATCGCCTCCATCAAAGCGACCGGCACACCTTCGGCGAAGCTCGCCAAAACAAAGATGTCAGCCTGTATCAGTCTGCTTCTCGTCTCCTCATGATCGAGAGCCCCCTCCAGGATCACGCAATCCTCAAGCTTTTCCAGGGCGATGGCCGATTGCAGCGCCTTGCGTTCCGCGCCGTCACCAATCAGCCGCAGCCGGATCTTGTGTCCTTTCCGGTGGAGAAGTGAAAAAGCACGCAGCAGTATCAGGTGCCCCTTGGCAGGAACCAGCCTGCCGACGCAGATGACTTCCAATACATCTTTGCGGCTTCTCTCGATGACTGGTTGGAACCGTTCGAGATCCACACCGAGCCGCACCACGTGGAGCTTCGACCAGTGCGCCGGGTCGCTCACCTTCATCACTTGGCTGCGGCAGTAGTCGCTAATGCAAAGAACAAACTTGGCTCGCTCCACCTTCTTGCGCAGGTAAAACTTCTCGACATCGTAAAACTCTTCTGGGCCGTGGATCATGACTGAGTAGGTGAGTTGCCAGGCGATTGCCGCCAGCATACCGACGGTGGCTACCGGCCCTCCGAAATGAATATGCAAGTGCCTGTGGCCTCGTTTGCGCAGCCAGTCCCCGAGTAGCAGCGCCTCCGCCAGGTAGAGCAAGGCATAGGCCTGGGCGGGCAGGTTCCAGGGAGCGAGCGAGAGCGCTGTGCGAAGCCCACGAAAAATCACCAGCGGGTGGCGGAACAAGAGACTGCTGAGTACCAGCAGTATCCGGAGCGGGTTCATCGCCTTAATATAGAAAGTGGTCTCTGCCTCATTGGCCTCCAGCGGCGAAGCTACCCCACCCGCATGTTCAGGCCGATTGATCGATGCCACATCAATAGCGAAGCCGAGCTTCCTCAGGCCGGCAATCTCGTTCAGAAAGAACGTGTGTGAGATGGCTGGATAAATACTGAGGAGATAAGCGAGTCGCAGGTGCGGCGGCGCATGCTGATCGTCTGCTGCATCGTTGTTGGGTGGCGCTGTCTTCATCGGCCGTTTGCAGGTCCAGGGCGCGAGGCCGGGTAAAGGCGAGCGCTCGGCAGCTTGCTTTCCCTGCTCGTCCGGCGGGTGATTGTGTCTGCTCTTAATGCTTCAGAGACTGCCAGGCTGGGCGCGCTCAGTCCACCAATGACGAGCACTAGTGGAAGAATCATCGATCCGTTCAGCAGGTTGTCGACGGCCGACATAAGAACAGCCGCTGCCAAGGCATTCCGGAGTTCAAGCCCTTCTGTGGCACCGCGAACGAAGGGCACCCACAGCACACGCGCCACCGGGGCCAACTGCAGACATTCCAATCCCAGCAAACCAAGGATGCCGTACATCCCAAACGCAAGCAGCCACAGACTCCAGGGGCGCGACCCACTTGCTTTCCACCAGTCCCACTGGCCTGAGCCCAGAAGTGGTTTCGCAAGTGCTGTATCCACATGTTGCTCGTCCTGGGAAAGCCGCCAACCGAACGAACCACGATGAATGCTCTTGAGAAACTGGGCGCCGGCATAGGCAGTCCGGTTGTGGGTGACCAGAGATCTGAGGGAGATAACGTTTGTGAGACGGAGACCGATGGCCCCGATCATTCCCAGCAGCACAAAAGCTGCCAGCAGACGTGGCAAACAGCTTTGCCGCACAAACGCAAAGAACAGCAGGCAAACCAGTAACACGATGCTGCCGCCGGACTGGCAGAGCAGGGTAACGACAAAAAGGGCTCCGGCGATCCAGCCTATCGGGATTCGCAGGATGCTTTTAATCAGCCGATGCTTCCAGAGCCAGACGGCCAGCAGAGCAGCGGTGGCCATCCATATCCCGAGCTGATTTCCGTCTTCGAGGAACCCTATGGGACGGAAGCCAACATAACGTTGCGCGCCAATCCATCGGTAAGGCTGATACCCGTAAAGGTGAGCATAAAGTTGCGGACCGGTAACGATCTCAAGCAGGCACACCGGAATGTAGGCGAGACCCGCGACCACGAACGACTTCGCAGCCAGCTCGAGCGCTTCTATGTTGTTGAAGTACAAACGACCGGCGAAATAGGGCACGCCCCAGGCGAGAGCCTGATAGAGTTCGCTACGGAGCCCGATGACGAACGATGTCTCTGGATTCGCAATCGCGGTGAGTAGCGGGACCGTGCACCACACGACTATGGGAAGGTCCCACAAGCTGAACGAAAGCCGCTTGAAAGCAGCACGGTCCACGAGGAGAATGCCCAACAGGCAGGTAATCGCAGTGACGCTGGCTTTGGTGAGGACATAATTTGTCGGCAAACAGGTGCCTAAGATCCAGTAAGGAAAGAGGGCGCTGGTGGGCGGGTAAGCGGCGGAGGGCAGCAACATCCACCCCGCGATAAAGTTGATCAGCACCGCCAGGCGAGCGGGATAGCGCAGGAAGACAAGAACGCTGATGGGGACCCATGCTAGAAACGCTATCCACGGTGCAATCATTTTGCCTTCTGGAAGAACCAACCGCTTAGTTGTGCAGGAGAGATCCCGGTGTTCATGATAGCAAGTGCAGAATGGCTGAACCCCACGCGAGCCGTTGGGCTGTTGGCCTATGGAACCGCGTTCACCTGCTGTTGCATAAGCTTGATGAAAACAAAGACGCGCCGGGTAACCTCACATCTTGCCGCGGTGTTACTCGGGATGGAAGGCTTATTGCTCCTCGACATAGCCTTCAATTGGCGGTGGCAACTGCATCAGGCCATGTTGGAGTTGGCTGTGCGCAAGCACGAGTATAGTGAGCGCCGCTTACCGCAATCGGTCGTCGTTTCGCTGTTGGTTGTGCTGCTTCTACTGGGTTTGGTGCTCTGTTGGCGTTCCTTTCGTCACCACGGCAACCGGTTACTCGCAGTGTCGGGAGCCCTGCTCTCAGTGATCGTCTGGTGTGTCGAAGTGGTGTCTCTGCATGCGGTCGATCACGTTCTATACTCTTCCGTACGCGGGGTGATGGCAGTGACGCTCTTGTGGATTCTCGCTTGCGGGATGACCTCCGTTGGTATCCTGCGCGACCCGCGATGAAAGCGTAGCCGCAGATTCTTTGCCCAGGCGTAGAACGAATGAGATTGCTCCAGGGCGAACGGAACCAAAGGGTCAGAGCGGAAAAGGCTGTGGTGCTGTGAAGCAGGAACTCGATACGCTCGCTCCGGAAGTGCCCTCAGTCGTTATCGATAAGCCTTACCTGATGGTCACCTTCATTCCGTGCTTCCTCGATGATCGCGGCGCGCTCTGGCTCGAGCAGGGTTGGCACCACGACCTGGTCGAACATCTTGCTTACCTTAGGAACTTCACCCTATGCGCGCCGAAACTGCAAAAAGGTAATCAGGCAAACCTGCGTACATTGATAGTTCCCGAAGGAGTTTTGTTTCGCTACATCGAGCTGCCCGATCGTTCCTCGGCTCGCAAGGCGCTGCTCGGGTTACCGGGAACCTTCCTTGTCCTTTGGCGAGCAATAGGCGAGGCTGCCATCGTGCATTCGAGCGTAATCGGATGGCCCTATCCTCTGGGCTGGCTGGTGAACCCAATCTCTGTACTTCGCCGCAAGGCCCTCATCATCGTTGTGGAGAGTTCCTGGCTAAGCGAGAAAAAGACGCTGGTTCAGAAGCTCTTGAATGTCGTGCGGCAGTCGGTCGCGCGCTGGTCGTGCAAACACGCTGCAGTGGCTCTGTTCACCCAGCCGTCTTACCGGGATACCTTACACAGCGGAAGCCCAGGACGCGCGTACGTGACACCAGCAGTCTGGATCAATGAACACGACATCCTGAACGATGCGGAAGCTCAGCGCTCCTGGGATCAAAAAGGGACGACACCGGTAAGACTGTTATTTGCCGGACGTCTGGCTCCCAGCAAGGGAGTGGAGGTGCTGCTGGAGGCACTGCGGATTCTAGACAAACGCGCCGTGAAGGCGAAAGTCGATGTAATCGGCGAGGGGAGCCTGCGACAGAGTTGTCTCGCAGCGGCTGTGGCTTTTTCCAACGTACAGCTCTCTGTTCTTGAACAGGTGCCGTATGGCGCACCCTTCTTCGAGCTGGTGCGTGGCTACCACGCAATGCTGATCCCCAGCCTTTCTGATGAGCAGCCGCGGGTCGTGTTCGACGCAAACGCGCAGGCGGTGCCCGTGGTCGCGTCGGATACCCCCGGTTTGCGGCCGCATGTGGATGACGGTCAGACAGGTTGGCTGCTGGAACCGGGCAAGGCGGAGGTACTTGCAGCCGCCATCGAGATGGCGATGGCCCACCCTCAAAAGCTTCGCTTGATGGGCATGGCCTCCCTCGCTGCTACCTACGGCCACACGCACGTGGCCATGCACCGGACGCGGGCGCGCATTCTCAAGCAACAGCTTTGCCCGCGCTAATGCTTCTGTGTCGGCTTGAAGATCTCAACCTGTGATCGTGCTTTGGTAACCTTGGAAGCAATGGGCACGGCGGGTACGCCCACTGCGGTCGTGCCTTCAGGTACATCGCGCGTCACGACAGCATTTGCGCCGATGGTTGCCTTATCGCCGATGCGCACCCCTCCCAGTACGGCGACGCCGCGGCCCAACCAGACTTCCTGCCCGATATGAATGGGTTCTGCACTGTACCCGGACTCCCGGATCGGCAGGCCAGGATCGCGCGTGTGATTGGCATCGCGGATGCTGGTGTATTCCCCGGTCATCGTGCCTTTACCGATGGTCACCCCCGCCACGGCGGCGATGTGTGCGCCACGCGATAACACAACCTCGTCGCCCAGATCGATAAAGCCATCTTCCTGGGTTTCCAGGTGGACATCCGGATAGAGGAGCACGTTCTCGCCAATGCGAATGCGGCCGGTGCCGTGAATGGATACCTTACCGAGCACGACGACAGAGGCGGGCAGAGGTTCCCGCAAAGTTGCAGCCAGCCGAGCATGCGCATACATGCGACTCGCACCTTCGCCCAGGGGAACTGTTATGCGAAGAAGCCGCGAGAGCAGCGTGCTCACTCCTGCTTTGAAATCACGCTTGATAGTCATCCTCGGGTATTCACCACGGCTGGGGTGGAGACGTGCGGCCCCCCCGCGTTTGGACCCAGGCGGCTTGCATCGCCATAGCGAGACTTTTGTAATTCTGGCCACGCGCGCGGCGCCATGCTTCTGTACTGCAACGATTGCGCAGTGATGCAAGTTTGTAGATCCCGACTTCTAACCATTTCGCTATCCAGGCCATGCCCCCGTGGTGCTTTCGGTAATAGAGCAGGGTACTGCGCATGCGCCAGTTCACGACCTGTGCGCCTTGTTCATTGCCACCTCTGATGTGCCGTGCCGATTCTCCACCAATATGAGTCACTACGATGTCAGGCCAATACCAGATTTCATATCCGGCCTTCTTGATGCGGCGGCATAAGTCAACTTCTTCCGCGTACATAAAGAACCGAGGATCGAAAAAGCCTACTTTGGCGAGCACTTCGGAGCGAATGATCGAGAACGCCCCCGGCACCCAGTCTGCCTGTGCTGGCTCCATTGGATCTGCCCAGGTTCGGTCGAAATATCCGAACAGTTTTGACTTTGGATACTTTGCCGCCAGTCCCATAAGAACGATCGCATCACTGACGACCCCGGGGAACATGCGCGCGGAGGGCTGCCACGAAGCATCGCGACCCACAAGCCGCGCCCCCGCCAGGCCCGCTCGTGGATGGGCCTCCATATGATCGTGCGCCATACGCAGCGAACCGGCTGAGAGGAATGCGTCCGAGTTGAGCAGTACGATGTAGCGCCCTTCCGCGGCACTCAACGCAAGATTGTTCGCCGGGCCAAAACCGAGATTCGTTCTGTTGCGCAGCACCGTGACGTTCGGAAACTCCAATTCCACCATGGAGGGGGATCCATCACTGGAATTGTTGTCGACCACCAGGATCTGTGTGCTGAGCCCGGCTGCTTCCCGGAGCACTGACTGAAGACACTCGCGCAGTAAATCCTTCGTGTTGTAAGACACGATGACGAGCGACAATTCGTAGGTGTAGCCATCCCTGAGCACTGTACGAATTCCTAATATTTCGGGAAACTTTTCCACGCTCAGACTGATGAGCTTTGCTTCAGCCAGCCTAAGCATATCGTAACCTGAACTGTTCAGTGCCTGAGCGCTTAGAATCTCTGCAATTTGACGCATATCGATGGTTCATCTGTAAGCTACGGTGACCTGTTAGCTAACCCCATGCGCACTAAACCAAAGGATGGGCGACTAGAGGCAGGCGCTCCTCTCGCCGCAGCGGGAGTACCTCCCTCGGCCAGAATTTCCTGCACCTGGTACGACAGACACGGCGCTCAACAGATGTAACTCGGCTCGGTTGATGGAACTACGCCGGCACGAAGCAAGGTGCAACTTTCGTCTCAATCTATTACATAGATCGTTTTACCCGGGCTTGCGGCACGGCTCTATACTGAGGCAGTTCACGCCTGTACCCCACTACTAGATGACGCTTGCTACGTACCTGCCCTTTGGCGCAGGCGAGGCAAGCGCGATGCAGGCCACTGTTTTCTGGGCACCTTGATCTCCTCGTTCTCTTCAGAAGTGAGTCGTATTCATTTGTCTCTGGTTTGTCTATCGCAGCGAAGCGAGCCGGAGCGATCGATCTGAAGGAGAACTCCGAATGTCCCAGCCCTGGCGGAAGCTTCTATCCCGTATTGTCTGCAGGAATTCCTCTCAGCTATCGCTCCGTCGCGAAACTCCGGCATTCGCGGGGGTAACACTCGATTGCAAATACGCAAATTCGGTTTCCGGATGCGACTTCCCTGCGAGGGGCTCGGCTTCAGCAATCAGCAAGGACTAATACTCAGATCCTACAAAGGGCGCACACTTTCCAGGGGTGGTGGCTCAAGGTGGACCAACGTGTCGCTAGCAAAGGCCGTGTTTTTGGTCTTGCTGCCGTTCGGGTGCATTCCCTTATCCGCACAGACCACGATCTTCGATTGTGCCTCTTTTAGCTCCACGGGCACCTGCGGCATCGGGAGCGATCAAAACTTCCGCCCGAATGGTTCTGTGCATCTGTCTGCGCCGAATATCACATTTATTCCTACCGGCTTGACGCATGTCGACTCTTCCCTGTGGTGGTATGCACCGGTGAACATTCAGCAGTTCACCTCCAGCTTCAAGTTTGTTCCTAATGGGCAGAATTTCGCGTTTGTCGTGCAGAATAACGTGAGTGCTGACGGCAATGGGACGGGCTTTAACTCGGGCGCTGGATGCGAAGCGGGCTTCTACCAGGCTTTTGAACCGTCGCCCATACCGAACCACTTGCTTGCATTGGAACTCGACTCCTATAGTCCACTTACCTTGAACGGTTCATTTACCTATAGTTCGGCACAGATTTACTCCGCTAACCAGTCACCCTGCTTACCAAACGATAACGGACCAGGTTACGTTCCTATCACCAAGTTCAGCACCTACCCGGTTAATTTGACTGCTGGTCAGCAAAACACGACCACTGGCGATACGTATTCCGTGGGCCTGACCTACGATGGATCAACCCTGACCATGCGGATGTATGACGTGACCACCGGTGGAAGCTGCCCGGGCGCGCAATGCTACACCTACGCCTGGACCACAGACATACCAGCACTGGTGGGCAAGAGTACAGCATACGTTGGCTTCACCGGAGCTACCGGCTTGACCTCGAGCTATCCACTGTACATCGATTCGTTTAGCTTCAGTCAGGGGCTGGGTAGCCGAGCTGTTACCCCAACCGCCTCTCCCGCAGCTGGGACGTACACGGGGACGCAGAAAGTTACGCTTTCGACGACATCATCAGGAGCGGTGATCTGCTACAGCACGAATGGAGCTCCGGCCACCAATGGTTCTAATGACTGCGCCAGCGGCACACTGTATACCGGGCCAATCTCGATCTCTGCAAGCGAAACCCTTTACGCCGTTGCCGGCGGCACCGGATACAGTGACAGCAGCACATTCAGTGGCGAGTACGTAATCCAGGCATCTGCCGCCACACCCACTTTCTCCCCGGCCTCTGGCACATACGCTTCAGCCCAGACGGTGACCATATCTGATACCACGTCCAATGCGAGTATCTACTACACGACCAATGGGACGGTGCCAAACGCATCTTCTTCTAAATACACTGGTCCCATCACGGTGAATTCGACAGAGAAGTTGGAAGCGATCGCAACCGCGACGGGCGACGCAAACAGTCCAGTCGCCACTGCCGTGTACACGATTACTCCGCTTCCGGCAGCAGCGACACCTACTTTCTCGCCACCCCCTGGAACCTACTATTCGGTACAGTCAATCACAATTTCTGCCGCAACAGCAGGCGCGACCATTTACTACACCACCAATGGAAGCACGCCGACGTCTTCTTCGATCGAATACACCAGTCCTGTTTCCGTGAGTTCGACAGAGACCCTGCGCGCCATCTCGGTCGCTAGTGGAGATAGTGCTAGCGCGGTCGGGTCGGCGGCTTACACGATCAACCTCGCACTCCCCGCGGCTGCAACCCCAACCTTCTCGCCACTTGGCGGGACCTACAACTCCGCGCAAACAGTAACGATCTCGGATGCAAACCCTGCTGCGACGATTTATTACACGACTGACGGAAGTACACCGACAGCCTCGTCGGCCGAGTACGCCGGTCCCGTCAGCGTTAGATCCACCCAGGTAGTGAACGCGATCGCAGTAGCCTCCGGCGAGAGCAACAGCGGCATCGCTACGGCTGCTTACACCATTAAGACCTCACAGCCGACGGTAGCAAGCCCTGTGTTCTCACCTGCTCCAGGAGCGTTTACATCGGCACAATCGGTCACGATATCCGACCCGACCGGCGGGGCGACCATCTACTACACAACTAACGGAAGCGCGCCGACGACTTCATCCAGTGTCTTCAGCGGCCCGATTGCTGTAAGTGCTACGGAAACTCTGCAGGCCGTCGCCGTAGCCTCGGGGTATAGCAATAGCGCAGTAGTGTCGGCTGCATACTCCATCAGCGGTTCGCTACCGTCGGTTGCAACTCCGACCATCACTCCAGCGGCCGGTATCTATGCGAGCACCCAGGTAGTGACGATTGCGGACACTACCCCGGGCGCAACCATTTATTACACGATCGATGGCAGCACCCCAAACAACGCCTCAACGGCCTACACGGGTCCTTTCAAGGTGAGTTCGACTGAGACGGTACAGGCAATTGCAGCAGGGGCGGGGAACTCTGCCATTGCCTCAGCCGCCTACACGATTACGCTGCAACCGAACTTCATGCTCGGTACTTCAGCCAGCGCTCTCCAGGTGAATGCGGGCGGTCAGGGCACGGTGATGGTGACGATCACACCCGAGAACGGGTTTGCTTCTCCTGTGGTTCTTGCTTGCACGGGACTTCCAGCTTGGGCTACGTGCTCATTTGGTGAGGCTACGGTGACGCCCGCTGGGGGAGCCGCAACGACACAGCTGACTATTTCCACCAGCGCACAAGCTTCGGCTTTGCAGCGCACCCATCGGCCCAGTTTTCCGTACACGGCGCTTGCCATGACCGTCTGGCTCTTCGGACTTCGGGTGCGCCGCACATTCCAGAAGTTCCTTTTGCTGGTCCTGTTCTCGACGGGCTTGTGCTGCCTCGTCGGTTGCAGTGCGACGAGTGGATCGGGTGGCACCTCCGCTCCCGCACCTGCTAAATCAACATCTACCGTCACGGTAACGGCAATCTCCGGCACCCTGCAGGGCTCAGTGCCGATTGCGGTCACGCTGAATTAGGCTTACACGCGAGCTAACTAGTGGAGCGATCGGTATGAGACGCATCAATCTTCGGGAGTCGCGTATACCAGGTTAAATTTCCGCATATTTCTCGAGTTATCGAAAGATAATGCGGAGCTCTGCCATTCGTTGAAGTTTGTTCTCCGGGCGAATGTGACTCGTAGCCTATGCAAATGAAGCAGACTTTAACTAAATGGCGAAAAAAACGACTCAGCTCCCTCGGTAATTTTTTTACGCTACCTTTCGACCAGTCATATTCGCCCTCACCCGTGTGAAAAATTCCCAGTTATTAGGTAAATATGAGGGATTGCGTCCTTTTATCAACCATGCAATTATCGACTTGTAGAAAATTACGTCCGCTTGGTTTGCCAGTACGCAAGTGGACCGTGAGGTGCTGTGATACCTCTGATCGGGCAGGGCTGCTGGTCGTGTCTCTTCCTCCTACATCAAAGGTGCTCAGCTTGGAACTATCACTTGCACAGCCCGAGTCAATACTCGGATCTGCAATTGAATCCACTCCGGGCCTGATTATTCAACCCACGCGAATTCTGAGTCTCCGCTAAAGCCGTCACTGCTCAGCGCTTATTCAGCCTTACGAACTCTTGGGACGAGACAGTCAGCACGTACCTCTCGCCTCTCCTGGGATTTGTCTTGTTAAAAATGCGACTAATTAAGCCATCATCTGTTCGCGAGAATGTTCGATCCAGGTCGGTTGACTTACCAGTAGTCCTTTGGGGTGTCTCGATTTGGACCTTTGTCGCCCGAACACGATGAAGTTTTCTAGTCGTTGCTAACGAAGCCGGTCGATATGCTACGCAGGCGCTGCACCCAAGTCGGTTAGCAGCGTGATGCGCATCCACCATAGCTGTGGATTTAAGCGGAGAAGTTCTTCGCTTTCGTGTGTTTATCGAGAGCAAAGCCGGCGTCTGATCTCTGTTTTGATGATGTTATGTGCACTGTTGTCTCCTTTGTTTCTTGAGTGTGTTGAGAACTGGTCCAGTCAGGATGCCTGTCTGAAAGCAGGCCTGAAACCAGATATCACAGGAGATAACAAACGTGATCCAGAATTGGTTTAGCCCAGAGCAATTTCTTCACAAATCCCGTCAGCTGCTGTCCAGTCCTACTTCCGCGTATCGGAGAGCCTCAGCCTCCCGATCCCATAAAAATTTTTCTCTGGGTAATTCGGTCCTAGGATTCTGCTTATTCGTCCTCGCTGTTGTTGGCGTTTCGCTCAACGGATCCGCGCAAACCACGGTATTCAACTGCTCGAGCTTTAGTGCAAGCGGGGCATGCGGTGTAGGGGGAGGTCAAAATTTCCGTCCGAATGGCAAAGCCACCCTCTCATCCCCACGCCTAACGCTGATCCCTAATAACGAGACCCACGTAGATGCGTCCGTTTGGTGGTCTACGCCGGTGAACATTCAAAGGTTCACATCGACTTTCACCTTCGTGCCGAATGGGCAGAACGTCGCGTTCGTGGTGCAGAACAATGTGGGCAGCAACGGGAACGGACTTGCTTTCGATTCCGGAGCGGGCTGCGAAGCAGGTTTTTACCAAGCCTTTGGTGCGGGACCCCTGCCCAACAACCTGGTCGCATTGGAGTTGGATTCTTATAGTCCCCTGACGCTCACCGGGTCTTTTACCTACAGTTCTGCCCAGGTATACAAGGCCGATCAGTCGCCTTGCCTTCCGAATGACAATGGGCCCAATTACACACCTACGAACAAGCTGAGCACGTACCCAGTAAACCTGACGACGGGATCGCAAAATACGAGTACCGGCGACACATACTCTGTCACCGTCACCTACGATGGCAGCAACCTGACCACGAACATGTTCGATGTCACCAAAGGGGGCAGCTGCCCCGGAACGAGCTGCTATAGCCACACATGGAGCGAGAACATCCCCGCTCTCGTAGGCAGCTCAACTGCCTACGTGGGCTTCACAGGCGCAACTGGCCTGGTATCACGGTACCCACTTTACGTAGACTCTTTCAGCTTTACCGAAGGATCAACAACGCAGGCCGCCACGCCCACTCTGTCTCCTTTTGGCGGTACATACACCAGTGCTCAGTCCATCTCGATGTCCGATGCCACCCCGGGCGCAACCATCCACTACACAACGAATGGTGGAGCCCCCTCCGCATCTTCCACCAAATACACCGGTCCTGTGACGGTATCTGCGACGGAGACTCTCAGGGCAATGGCTGTTGCGCCGGGTGACGCGAATAGCGGAGTGGTAACAGCTCTCTACACGGTTGGTGCGCCCGGTTCCGGCTCGTCGAGCACAAGCGCGATTAACTACCCATCGGGCTTTGCCGCTCAACCGAGCAATATCTGGTTGCAGAACAGCGCAAGCTACTCAGGCTCATCCATTCAACTGACAAGCGCGGGCGGTGGTTAGGCCAATAACGCGTGGTACAAGACCCCGGTCAACGTGCAGGGCTTTACGACCAGCTTCTCGTGGAACGCGGTCTGTCCTGCGAAGCCGGCGCTGTGCGGCGATGGATTGGGCTTCATGATTATTAACGCTGCAAATCCCTCCTCCGCTGGGTACAACTACTCCGGGTATTCCGGGTCCAGCTTGTCCTGGGCACGCTGCAGTAATGGCAGCAATTGCCAATCCATAAAATCAGTGCTTCTCAAGATGGACATGTATAACAACTCCACCAACACAGATGGCGCCAATCTCACTGGTCTCTACACAAATGGTGTACTCCCGCAGGCCCCGCAGGCGGTGTTCGACATGAGTCCGTCGGGCATTAGCATGCAAAGCGGGCATCTGATGAAAGCGACGCTCACGTATAACGGAACGGTGCTGATGCAAACGGTCACAGATACTGTTACCGGTGCGACCTACAGGAACAGCTATTCCGTGAACATCCCAGGGGTGATTGGAAGCAACACGGCGCTAGTTGGATTTGGCGGTAGCACCGGCGGGGCGTACGTCACTCAAAACCTGCAGAACTGGACTTACACGGTCCAGTAGCTATAGCAGAGTAACCTGAACTGCGCGGATCCTCGAAGAGGGAACAATGGGCTGGCTTCTAGTTAAAGTTAGAAGCCGGCCCATGCAGTTCATGCGGCTTGTTATGCCGCATCAACTGATAGCATTTTCGGTTTTGGTGCTGCAAACAGTCAAAGAACTCCTATTTGCGTTTCCCTGTCGCGATCATCGGAGAAAACCTGATAAATGGCATCTTCAGAACTGGATCGTAGTAAGCCAACGAAAACTGGTAATCCTGTTCGTCGTTCAGAATCACCTGCCTGGAAAGATTATTTCCAAGCAGGTAGCGGCGTATCTCAGCATCGGTGACAGGCGGAGCATCGGTGGTTAAATACCCGAAGCCCGCAATTGTATTTATCCCGCGAGAATTAGCCAGCGACAGCATCTTGCCGTCTTTAAATGCGTGCTGAGCCGCACGATCCGTGGCAAAGGCGAAGCCGTGCATACTAGGAACGTCCAGCAAAAAAGCGGAAATGCCATCGTCGATATTGATGATGCCCTGACAGCCCGCCCGTTCAAGTTCATGGCGAATGATCTCGGCCCGGCGCCAATAAGCTTCTTCAAGGGAAGGGCTTGATGGGTAAACGATCGATGCATAGAACTGAGATGCGGACAGCATCATGAGTAGCAAATAAACGGTGATAATCCCGGTCCTGAGGGTGACCTGACCCTCAACACGAGACCAGAGTCCGCGACTGGCGACGGCTCCCATGAAACTGAGCGCCAGGGTTATCAGGGCATAGTACCAGTCGGATTGATGCCATGGATGAACGAAGAGAAAGTTAAACGAAGTCTTGATAATGATGTAACTACAGACGGCAAGCAGAATCGAGTAAGCCCGCGAGGAACGTCTGTTTGCGTAAAGAAACGCAGCGCCAAAGGATGCGGCTATGAGCGGATACAAGATCTCAACGTAGCGAAAGCTATTTGAAAAAATGACGGAGCCATCTGAAGTGCTTCGAGTGAACCACTCCTTTACATTGAGAATAACGGGAAAGTGGATGACCATTGTCAGGTAAGCTTCGGTGACTCCGGCAAAACCAGATTTCGTAGAACCGCTGAGTGGCATGGCCACGCCTGCGGTCACGTAGTTGTAAAGCAAGTAAAGTAACAGGGTAGAGCTGGCAGGCAGAACGAGCCACGCTGCTGACCTTATCCGTGTCCTCCAGCCGGTCTCGGTGCATAAGAGCGCTCCCGCAAAAGCGGGCAGCAGAAAAACATCATCCAACCGCGACAAGATGATGAGGGGAAAGACAAGGCCCGCCGCTCGGCTGGCATCGGAGACGCTCAGATTGCTTCTGATGTATGGGCTAAGGACGTAGAACAAGAGACCGCCCCAAAGGACACTGAAGGCTGATTCCATACCGTCCTGCGAGCTCCAGATCCAAAGATTCCGGACATGCACGCCAACGATCAGGTAGTACAGCCCAGGTACGATCAACAAACCCAGAAAATACTTTCCCGTGGCCCTCACGATCGCCGCGCTGGCAAGAGACACACCCAGCACGGTGCAAATCCATGCCAGCCAGACGACAGCAAGAGCTTCACCGTAATGAGTTTGCAGGTGAAGCAAAAAGAAGAGCCCGCGAATCGTGTATTGCCATAGAGGGTGAAAGCCGTTGGTTACATGTACCCCATCGTAGGTGTAGAGGCCAAACAGGTGAGCTTTTCTGGCAATGGTCAGATAATGATAGGAATCTCCCGTAAACATCCTGACCAGAACTTGCTGACCGCCTACTGCAGCCGCGAGCAGCATGGGCCAACCTACGGATAGGCCTGCGAAACTAGCGGTGAGCCAAGTAAACAGGACACTGGCGTGCGAATGCGAAGTTCGTGATTCTGGTGCGAAAGTGGCTTGCCCGAGCGGTGTCGCGCTGAGAGCTGTCATGTTCTTCTCTTTCTGTTCCTCGCGGGCTCCAGCCATATGCGGGAAGAGTCTTCCATTCAGGTCTGACGTTAGGGAGCAAACGTCGAGGTATGACAACGGGTTCCGGCTCGATATAATCGGCCCGGACTCGGCAGGATTCTTCAGCACGCTGTCGGCTGTGCCTGTGCGTTCAGGCCGCCGGAAGTCCTGGGTCAGTGTGGGGGGATGCTTCAGATTACCATTAGCTCGCTCGATGTGGCAGCAGGTGGGCCGGTCTGCAGCGATCGCTGTCTGACGGGAGTGAAATGCCTGCGTGGCATCCCTTCAGGCCGGGCTCGAATTGCCAAAATCTCTTTTCCGGGCCTGTCAGTAACTGATGTACTTTGTCAGCGACTCGCAGCGCATTGGCGGCTACGGTGAGGGAAGGGTTGATAGCGGCACTTGTCGGCATGAAGGATGCATCCGCTATAAAAAGGTTGGCGATCCCATGTGCCCGGCAATCGGCGTCCACCACACCCAGCGTGGGGTCATCGTTCATGACGCAGGTGCCGCACGGGTGGCCAAAGTTAAGCTCGACATCCCTGTTAAGAAAGAGCATGCGGCGGTTCTTGAACAGTGCTGCCAGGAGCTTGCGAAACAACAGCGTGCGGTCTCTCAATTCCTTTTTGATGGTGTACTTGATTAGCACGCCATCGGCTTCATTTTCGTCGAGTACCACCCTGTTTTCCGGGTAGGGCATGTCCTCGATGATGCAAGCGAAAATCGTTCCCGGGCCTGCGATTGCGTTCGCCGCGGCAGCGGGCACGCGAAGCAGCGGGCGTAGTACGCGAAGCTTTCGCAACCACCCGTTGTCGAACCGATCATAAAAGTGCACCAACAAGCCACCATAGCTGAGATCAAAGCCCGTCGATTGAACTGACCCGTAACGTTGGCCGTCCACCTGGTAGAAATCACGAAAGGAAAGAGATTTCCGCGGGCCCGTGATTGCGAGCTTGGTGTCAGGCCATAGAGCAAAAGCCTGCGCGGCATGGAACATCAGGTTCCGGCCAACCAGGCCCGACTGGTTCGCGAGGCCTTCTGGCCAGTGTTCATTGCTTGATCGTAAAAGTATTTTCGGCGAGTGAATTGCTCCCGCTGCCAGGATGAAGACTTTTGCCTGGATCTCGATTTGCTCCCCGTCGCGGAGCACGATCGCTCGGGTCACCTTGTCGGAAAGTGCTTCGAGCCTGAGAACTTCGGTGCGGGCCATAATGGCGGGCTTCCGGGTGGACTCGGCGAGTACAGAGCGCACATCTGTCCTGCAGCTTTTCCCGCATAAACGGCCCAGGCATTCGTCACACCCTTCCCGATACCGTATGCCCACGTGGAGCCGATACGGATGCAGGCCGCACGTTTCAAAATATTTCAGGAAGTGAGCATCACAGGGGCCAAGGGCAGGTGGTAGTTGCACATGCTTGCCTTGTTCGGCACCCAGAGGATCCTGCGTGCCAATTACGTGCAGCAAACGTTCCGCTTCTTCGTAATAGGGGACGAATTCGCAGTAACTTATAGGCCAGCTTCCGTTTGGATGAGCGTCGATGTCCAGGCGATCAAATCGCTCCAGGGCCGCGGCGTAAAGGTTTGTGCTCCCGCCTACGCCCGCACCGAACGGCCCGTGGTTGCGGCTAACAACGCCATCCACCTCAAAAGCGCTCACGGTCGGCCACTTGCTTTCGGATAAGCGGATCTCGCTTTCGCTTGCCGGCTTGGGAGCGTCGGGCAGCATGCGATCTTCATTGCCGTAGTCGATAAGCAATACATCATGGCCGGCGTTTGCCAATGCCTGCGATGCGAAGCCACCGCCCATGCCGGCACCGATGACGGCGACCTCCCAAAGACGTTCATGCTGCAGATACGACGACGGCAAATAGCACCTCTCTGGCCCGAAGCATAGCACCCCTCATCCGGCAATCACGGTGGCAGTTTGTACTGACGATTCACAAGGAGCGCGGAGCGATCAGAACAAACGTAGAATTACGGGCTGCGGATAGACAAAGTGCCTAAACGGTTTCCAATAAACCCAGAAAATCGCACAATCGTAGGTCCTCCGAGGTTCCATCGAGCGATATTCCGGGACCGTGGCAGATCCAGTCTCGTGACTTGAGCGAATGCGCGTTCAACGCTAAGTCGGACATCGCAAGGGGCACTTAGAAGTCTCCTGGCTGTGCCGTTATATAGTGGAAAAGCGTACCTGCGAAAATGAGAACCGAACGATCCGATCTCGGAAGCTGGGAGTATTCAAGCGTGATGGCCACCGCTGCGGATACCGCGAACTTTCTGACCCAGGAAGCAATTGAGAGTCGCAATCAAAAGCTAAAAAAGCAGGCGGTGAAAAGCACCGCTTACATCGTTGGATTCTATGGCGTTTCGATAGCCCTTCGCATGGTGAGCAGCGTGGTACTGACGCGTCTCTTCTCGCCTCAATACTTCGGACTGATGACGCTTCTAACGACCGTGTTGGTCGGGCTCAACTTGTTCTCACACATTGGTCTGGGCGACAGCGTTATACAAAGCCCTCGCGGCGATGATCCAGTTTTTCTGAACACAGCGTGGACGTTGCAAGTGATTCGTGGTGCTGGTTTATGGGTACTCACCATTCTGCTGGCATGGCCGGTTGCCCGTTTTTACCATGAACCTCGGATGATGGCGTTGTTCCCGGTTCTTGGCTTTGGCTGCGTGATCGCTGGGTTCGCTTCGCCAAGTCTGCTCAGTCTGGCGCGCCATATGGGAGTGGGCAAGGCGTCCATGCTGGAGTTGGTTGGGCAGGTCGTTTACTTTGTGGTTACGTTGGTATGGGCCCTATTCGACCCTTCTCTATGGGCGCTCGTCGGCGGCAAAACGGCCTCCGAGCTGGCCCGCACCGCAATCAGCTTTTACATCATCCCGGAGTTGCGGCCTGGCTTTGTTTTGGATGGGGAATGCATTCGTTCGCTTCTCCATTTTGGTAAGTGGATTCTCGTAGGAACAGCGCTTACCTTTCTAGCTACGCAGTCGGACCGCCTCATCCTGGGTAAATTGATCACGATCGAAGCGTTGGGAGTCTATGGCGTAGCATTTTCCCTCTCTGACATGCCACGGCAGATCATAGCGCTGTTTTGCTCGCGAGTTGGTTATCCGTTCATTGCGCGGTTCGCGCAACAACCCCGAAAAGAATATCGGACCGTGTTCTTGAAGTACCGGCAGCCGGTGCTCGCGGTGGGAGGACTGGGCCTGATATTGGTGATCTGTGTCGGTGATCAATTGGTGCTCCATCTTTACGATCACCGCTATCGCGCCGCAGCCTGGATGGTTGGTGTGCTCGCCCTGGGACTATGGCATACGATGTTGTACAGCACGCTCAGTCCAGCAATCCTTGCGCTATCGAAAGCACATTACAATGCAATCGCGAATCTTGTCTACTGCATCTCCCTCTTCACGTTAATTCCAGTCGGATTTCACTTCTATGGAACTCTGGGCGCCGTGGTTGCAGTGGCGGCGGGCGACCTGCCGGTCTATTTCGTCGTTCTTTATGCGGCCTATACGTGAAAAAGTAGGCACCTTCCTCCAGGACGCGCTGATGACGGTTGCGTTTTCCTTGACGCTCGCAAGTGCCTTGGCGCTGCGCCTGGGCGCTCGGATTTGGTCAACCATTCCAGGGAATTCACTAAGGCAATTGGCAATGAGATTTTTCCGCGAGAGATCATGAGAGAGGCATCCACTGAAGTCGGTTATATGTCGATCATGGCGGCGAAGGGTACCGCTGCGTTCTCCACATGGCGCGTTTGGCGGCGGAGCTTCTGGATGCGAACATGGTAGTACTCCCCTCCAGCCGGCCGCGGCGGATCGCAAAATTAGCAGGCATCTTCCTTCCGAGGCATCGACTAGGTTCCACCTCTTGCTGATCTGTCCGTCGCCCTTTGACCTTGGCAACATACTGATGATTCCAAACTGGAGGCGCCGTTTCCGCCGTCGCATCGTTGCCTGGGTTTTTGATTCGTTCTGGACAAACTGGATTCCACCCTGGGTACGTGCCTCGCGCATTTTCGATCACGTATTTGTGACGAACGCGGGAGGACCTGCGTACTTGGCGCCGCATGATACATGCGCCCGTAGAGTGGCTCCCTGGGGCTGGACGTCCTCAATCTCGGATCCTCGAATCCTCTCCGGGATATCGATCTCTTGCGGTTTGGACGGCAACCGAAGGAGTGGGATGACGATAGCACAATGCAACGATTTGCCGGTCTGCTCAACTAGTTTTTCATGGCCGTCCACCATCTTTCAGCGATGCCAGTGATAATGAGCGCGGCCTCATGAGGATCTTGCGCGAGGCAAAGTTCACCTTGGCATTCTCGAATCGCGTGAGTCCGAATGCTCAGACGCATCCGATTCGTGAATACATCACCGGGCGGTGGACTGACTTCTCGCTGCTGGCGCGACAGTCGCTGGTATTCCGCCACAAGGTGAGTCGGTCGACGCGCTCCTGTGGCCAAACGCAATGCTCGACATCAAAACAACCAACCAGGCAGAAGGGCTTCAGGTCATTCGTTCCATGGTGCAAACGTGGAGCGCCGAACGTGCTCAGCTGAACTACCTCAAATCCTTGGAGACACTGGATTGGCGTTGGCGGATCAAGGCGCTCGCCGACGTGCTGGGCACCCACTCCCTCCTGCTTGACGCAGAGCTGAAGCGCCTGCATCAGGCTGTTGCTTCCGCTCGTGCTGCGGGCTCGACTGAAGTCGTCCTTGATAAATGATAGCGTTTTGCGCGGTCCGCTAAAATGCTTTGTAAACGATGCCCGGAGCAGGCTGATTGAGCACAAGTGACGACAAATGCGATCACGGCCATGGTGGTCGCATAAACCACCAGGGCATAGCGGCTGGTAAGCGCCGGCGCCTTTGCCGTTCGGATCTTCAGCAATCGCTCCGTAGTAGCTCCCACATCGCCAGGACCGCCGTAGCCCCGAACCAGATCACCAGCCACACGGCGAACCATGGAGCTCGCAGCTGATCGCCGAAAAGATGGTGCCGATCTGCTGCCAGTTTGCCCAGAACCAGAACATGGTGAAGGCAAACCAGCTAAACGTCAGGCCTCGGCCAAAGGCAACGTAGAAGCGTTTTCCTGGCAAGATCCTTGTATCCCTTTCGGCCGAGCATACGCGTGAGCCATAGTCTGCCAGAGCTTGTTGCACGCGACTCCTGCCGCCCTGAAGGATGCCGAACACGATGTATTCCGATGTACGGCCGTGCCAAACGCCGATCAGAAAAAATGTAACGAAAAAACAAGTGACGCCCAGCAATGGCTCCACGGAAGGCGAGGAGATCGCGCCGCATCATACGACGAGAAGCGGGTTATAGACGTAGGTCTTGAGCCACTTCGAAAGCGTGATATGCCATCGGTTCCAAAAGTCGAGGAAATGAAGAGGCTGAGAATGGACGATTGAAGTTTTCCGGAAGCTGAATCCGCATCAGGCGGGCCAGGGCAATCACAATGTCTATGTAGCCGGAGAAATTTGCGTACAGGAAGAGCGGGTATGCCACCGTCATTGGACAGCGCGCGAACAATTTGTGCTCGAGCGGGACAGGGCGAACAAGTTGTTCCACCCATTCTCCTGCAACCGATGCAGCAGCATGGCCAGGACGTTGACTTTGAAAAACCCGCGAATGATGCGCTCGAGTTGCAGCCCTATCACTCCTGCACCAAGGGGAAGGGGCTGGGTCGCAAACTGGTCGCGCGCGAACTCATCGTAGCGCTGGATTGGACCGGAGACGAGGGTCGTGAAGTTTAGCGTATAGAGCAGATAAGAGAAAAAGCCGATGCGCTTTTCGCCTGGTCTGTGCCTGGGTCTCCTGGCCTCGCTTCAAGAGATGCAGGACGCGGAAAAATATATACGATAACCCGAGAGTGAAGTAAGGACGACGTAAGAAACACCTGTTCCGGCAAAGAAGGTGTACTTCTTCAACCATGCATACGCCAGGATTGCCGCCGGGATGCTCCAACCCGCGCCCCGCCCCCGCCGCGTTTCCGAATAGAGAGAGCGCTATAGCCGAATAAGCAGAAAGCCAGCCATAGGCAGGAGTACCGCCAGACGATCGGTCTGCATGGCCAGGAAAGCCAAGCTGGCCAGCAGCAGCACGGTCGAGCGCCAAGCGCGGGCAGAAGAAACATTCGTGACCGCCGCAGCAATCAATCCGAACAGCACGAATTGCAGGGATGCCGAGTCCATTATTTCCTATGCGGCTCCGATGGCAATCTCGGAGTATGTGGAAGCTTTCAACTCGGGGACGGCGCCGCTGGTTAGTTCCTTCGCCAGAACTTGAAGATCGTTGCCTGGCCGTCGGCATCAGGATGGCCATCCACGGGAAAGAAATTCCGCTCGGGGCTCGGGATGCCACGGTATTCCGGCAGGATGTCGAGAAGTGTCCACCATGGCTCACGATGCGCGCGCAAATTCGTGTTCCAGCTTGAATGGGTCGTAGCCGGCCGGCCAGTCGCCTTTCGATATCATTGCCGCCTGAGCACGATTTGGCACGAACACTGCGACCAAAGGAACACCCCGCACTCTTCGCGAGGCCGGTGATCTTGTCCGCTTCACCTCCAAATGCGTCCAGATGCGTCTGCCATTTCGCATCCGGTGCAGCTTCGAGGAAGCTGGCGTTGTCTCCGTTCGCCAGGTAGGACCGAATATATTCGCTCTGACTCTCGCTCGAAATCAGCCAATGCTTCAGCACTATGGAGGTTCGGGTTTCTTCCCAATGGGAACGAAGTCGCGCGGCTACCGTCCGTTGCGTGAGGAAATCAGCCAGCCTCTTCAAGGTGCTCCGGGACGTTATCGTCTCCGCTGCTTGCGGAGCAGATTGCAAGCTCACCGCTGGCTCGGAGTTAAGAACATCTGTGGGCGTGATCACCCAAAGGATGAGATCTGGCTGAGCCGCGAGCACCTCTTTGAGGCGCTTTGTAGAGCTCCTCGTAGGAAAGGGGCCGCCTCTGAACTTGCCACCTGTGGCCTCGTTGTAGACCTCTACTGTGCGGCCGACTATCTTAGTAAGCTCGATCGGAAGCAAAGCGGCGAACGTTCTTTCTCGCGGAACGAACAATCCTTGTGTGAGCGAAGATCCCATCAACACGATACGAAACGTATCCCGCGTTTTCGGCTCTAATTCGACACCTGCGCGATCGCCCTCGCGGTTGAATCTATATTCGACCTTCGTCGAACTTTCAGGGGTTTGTTCCCAGCAGACGCTATTGGGCTTCACCGGCGCATCGCCCACCGGGTCGTCGGTAGCAAAGCAATTCTCGAAGCCGACCTGGGAGGCGGGGTAAAGCCATCGTGAAACCAACTCGGACGAGCCTGCGAGCAGGCAGATCGTAAAAAGGCTGAGCGCCGGCAGCAGGATCCAATCTCGTTTCCAGAGGCCTATCATGCGTTTCCGACGGTAACCCCAAAACCGCTGGAGATGATCTTTGCAAAGACAGGCTCCGAAACGTTGTCACTATCGACGGCGAGCTCCCACACCGTCTCGCCCGAAGCTTCTTCGCAAAACTTATGAAATCCAAGCTTCGCATAGTGATCCGCTACCATCTGATTGCGCTCGGTCGGCACGTAAACTCCGCGCAAGTTGCGTATGCCGGCGATCCGCGCGTGCTCGAGAATCTCGTTGAGGACCATTCGCTCGACCCTGCGGCCAAGTACCCGGCAACTCATCAGCCAGGTGTCAATCTCCCAGGTTTCATTCGACAGAGGCCTGCAAATCACAACGCTAATCATGCCGTTGTCGCCGAAAATATCTGAAAGGCGTACCTGCAAGCAAAAGACTTCCGGGTCTCGCTCGGCATTCTGAATCTCGCGTTCGGTATAACGGCGCGTGGTGAGGTTGTACTGGTTCGACTTATTAATCAATTGCACAATTCGGTTACGGCCCTGCGCATCGAATGGCTGAAAGGTCACCGTCATGTTCAAAGATTCAAGATAGGCGTCGACGCCTTCTGCCTGCTTCGCCAGGTCTGCCCGTCTGGCGTTATCCTGATAAAAGCCGGCCCGTTTTAAATCCTCAACTGACATTGTGACCGCTTCGAAGTACCCGCCGGCTGCAAGTGCTCTGGCGTATCCGGATGGGTCTTCCGGCAGTTCCGGGACCGCAACCTCGGGAAGCAGCGTCCGCACCAATCCGCGCTCGGCGGGATTGTCGTCAAGAAAGACGATTGAATCGAGACCTAGGTGAAGTTCGTCCGCGATGGCCTGAATGTTACTGGCTTTGTCGTTCCAATTGGCTTGAAAGACTGCAATGTCTTCCAGCTTTAATAGCATCTCTGGATGTTGCATGAATGGCGCCCGTGCGACGCTGTCGCTGTTTTTTGAGGATATGGCCAGCACTATGCCTCGTTGGCGCAGATCGAGAGCGATGCGCTGGACTGCACGATGCGCCTCTCCGCTCGCGTCCCCTTGTGCGATCCTGATGCCGGCCAAACCGTCGTCTCCGACAACGCCGCCCCAGATGGTGTTATCAAGGTCGAGAACCAGCACTTTGCCACTCTTGCCGCGCAGAGCGGCCAGTATACGGGCCACATGATCGGCGTAAAGCGGAATAAACTCGTCTGAGAAGGCTAGCTTGGCGAGATTCCAAAGCTGTGGGTTGTGCCAGTTCGCCAGACCGACTGTTTCCGCAACACCGGCTACATCAATTACGACATCGTTTGAGCCCACCACGAATTCAGCCAGCCCGCGGTTGACTTCGTCGATCAATCGACGAAGCGAACCCGGGAGCATGCGGTCGAGATTGCCAAATAAGGTTTCGGGCGGTGGGGCAAAGCTTTGGAAAATGCAAAGCGCATTTGAATGCTGTTTTATGCCATCGCGAATACTCCGCAGGTAATCAAGCGCTCTAGTTACAGTGGCATTGGCAGCGTGGCTGTCTCCAAAAGACAACTTCAACGGAAGCGCTCGGAAGTCGAGCGCTAGAAGCACGGCATCAGGCTTGGAAGCATTTACCTTTGAATCGGGCGATAATGCCTCTTGAGCAATCTGGTCAAAAGCGGTTTGGATTACTTCAAGGGCAACGCCTCGCCTTGCGGCACTTGCTACCATGGCCGGAATTATTAAGTCTGTGGTTCCGTTGCTCAGCACCGCAAGACGGAAAGGAACGAGCGGGTGAAGAGATTTGCCATCCTTAACTGCCCGCGCAATTGCCTTTGCGAGCTTCGTCAGTTGATTGAGGTCCATGCTATGCTGCGCCAGCGTCTTCAGTTCGCCGCCCACTGGACCAGGCAAACTCGATAACGCCTTCAGCCGATCAGAGAAGTCCTCTGGCGCTGGCAATAGCCATTGCAATTCAGAATAAAGTGAGTTCACGCTAAGGTTCCTGCTTCTCCACCAGCCTTAAATGTGGGACAGACCGATTGAAACTTTTTGGGAGAGGGGTCGCCATCACGCGGCCTTAGTCAGGTGCGCGCCTTAATGATCGCCACCAGGTCGCATACCTGTTCCATCTTGCTCATTTCAGAAGTCGAGAATTTAACCTTAAACGCCCGCTCGACTGTGAGCATCAGCCTGATGTGCATCAAGCTATCCCATCCATCTACATCTCTGGCCGAAAGAGCCGGAGTAACTGTAATCGAGTCCTCTTCAAATAAATCCCGGAAGATCTCCGTCAGTCGTGCGTAGATCGATGAATCATCCATTTTCAGGGGCTCTTCGAACTTGCTGTGGGTATTTTGCCGCAGAACGATTATAACTTAGCGACTGCGGACAGTCTCGGCGAACCCAAGGGCATGGGTTAGGTGAAAACCCTTCTGAAAGAGAATCCCGGCTTATGAACTCGACCCGTCGATTGCATCCACCCAATCAGAAGAAACGCGATCTGGGGCAGTTGTCCTCCCAGAAAGACTGTCAGCAACGTGAACCATAAAACCGCCATCGCGGCCAACATCGAAACGATGAAGGCACGTTCTTGCAGCTCCTGTGCATACCAGGAACGTACCACCAGGATGCGGACATTTTCCCAAACGATCAGCAGGAAAAGGAAGTAGCCAAGCCGGCCGGAGGCGAGATGAACCAGCAAATAATGATTGTCGATCGACATCTTTCCTTCAACATGCGGAATACCAAGTACCCCGTAACCCGTCCAGCCACCCTGTTCCGCAATGGGAGGGTAGGCCTTGTTCATTTCTTTTCTGTAGAGTGCGCTGCCTCGTTGCTCCGTCATGCTATACGGGTCCGTAGCGTCAGCATAAGAATCGAAATAGACAGAAGCTGCCACATACCCTGTGACGAGCAGAGCTGCTACAACAATCGTCGCCAATCGCGTTTTCTTAAAGCGCGTGATTTGGAGAATGATAAAGGCAGCACACAATGCAATTTGTGGGCCGCGAGACTGGGTCATTAACAGGTACGCAACCAAGAGGATGCCGGGAACGCGATACTGTTCCAGTTTGGAGAGCTTTTCCCGAGGCCGAGGCGCGATTTCGCTTTCCATAAGTAGACCAGCCATGCGTTCAAGCAGAAAGTCATGGCGAAGGCGATACCACCGGGCTCTCCTCCAGCGAAAACTGAACCCATTCTGCCTAGACCGTTCCGTTGCTGTACGGCTTCGGGCACAGTCGTTACACCTAGGATTCTCTGACCAAAAATTCCGTATGGGCTTTGCCCCATTCGGAATTCCCAAATGCCGGGAACCCCGGTCCAGAGGACGAGAATCACAAACCTGCGCACCGTAGCGAGGCGAAGGCTGGGTTCAATTAAAGATCTCCCTACCACGTAGGCGAGGAACATGGATATAAACGCATCCACGGCGGCGAAGATTCCGTCGTTCAGCACGGAAGAGTGGAGAACTTCACTTAGCCCCGTACTTGCGCAATAAAGAAGTACGAGTAAGTCCATGTAAGCCAGGGAGCCAGAGCGAGCCAGCCGCACCAATCCAACGACACCCAGCGGGATGAGCGCGAACTCCGCGACCGAAGTGGGTGGTAAATGAGGGAGGCGGAGCCTGTAATCATCAGGCAGACAAAGCAGGCAGGGTAGGTAGACAGATAAAAACGCGGTCTCGATGCGTCCCCGGAGAACAAGGAACAGTGAGATCAAGCCCGGTACAAGAAGAAGCAGGATCATTCGTCGTTTCGTTCAATCGAGCCGTCAATCACTGCACTTCCACCCGCGTAAGCTCGCTTGACGTTTACGATCGAGGATGCGTTCACCCAACATAGACAGCTGTCTGGCCAGGCCAGGTTTTCGCGGACCGGGACTTTACTTGGAAGTCATCCGCAAGGACGTTCTGAGGCCCGTCGATTTGTATCCACCCCTGTCGCCAGCATTCATCCCGGACTCCTCGGGCTATCTTCAGTATGGGACCCGCGCCTGGGTACTTCTGTAACCGGCTGCTCGACCCAAGGCTGCTCGGAGAGCCCTTCTGCACAGACATGCAGGGCGAACTGACTACGCAGATCATCCCAGGGTTGAACTGCCGAAAGAAAAAATAGCACGCGTCAATGTACATCTTTCCACCTTCGGGATGGCCTGAAGGTCGCTCGATCGACTTGCGGAGGTACTCGATTAGCTGCGGCATAATGCGGCGATGTACGGCATAGCAATGTGCCCAGATGAAAGGCCCCGAAAATTGGAGAAGCCCGCTTGGGGAATCAGGCAATCCTTTGCAGCCGGAACGCCCGATGAACAACATGTCCCACACATTGGTTCTCAAGTGCTGGCCGATCTTTGTTTGCTGGTTATTAAATCTTCTACTGAAAATGGCGTCGTCTTCCAGGACCCAAACTGTCTCGAGACCATCATGATACGCACTCTCTATGATCTCAAGGTGACTTAAGAAGCTCCCGTAAACTCCGCGCGATGCGAATCCATTCGCAGTTTCCGGCATTGGCGGATCGGGTATGCTCACCTTTGGATCATTGATATCAATGCCGATCCTCGACAGTTCCCGGCTAAGCGCACGAAATCGGTCTTGCCGCGCCGGTAAGTGAACAATTGCCAACCGGTCGAAATACGTTAGGACTCCCATCCAGAACCTTCCTTTGCTTCGACCAGCCGTCGTGATTGCTTGCGGCCCTTCAGGAGCATCGTAGCGCTTGTAGTGCAAAGACCGCTCTGTCGCCACTACCGCAGCATCTTTTTGTACAGATCGACGACAATCGGTGGAGAAATCGAACGGAGTACGCTTCTAAACCGGCTCGGCTTCTCTTCCACTTCGCCTGGACGGCGTACAAAGAGTGTTGAATGCGCGTCGCGCGATTCCTCCTCTGGGCGGCCGTTCGAATAGTAGTAGGTGGCCATCGATTTCCGTGTCCGGTCCGGAGGGCAACGGAGCGGATCAGGGTGACCGTGATATGAGGAGGATGTGGTCGAGAAAATAGCGCAGCGATTGAATACCGGCAATAACTTCTGCTCGGCAGCCGTCATCTCCTTGTTCCAGAGCTCAAAATGGCCACCATATTCCTCCTTCCAGTCCTTGTTCAGGTAGATGAGGACGTTGATGCGGCGCTCCAGGTTGAGCCGGGTGTGGTGATTAAAGTCCGCATGCACCGCAAGCTTGCCTCCAGGCTTGATCTGGTGCAAGCCTCCGCCAATGTAGTAGGGATCTGGAATCACGCCTGGAATGCCGGTCAAAACCTCCAGGAACTCCAGCATGGGCCGGCTGTTCATAAAGTAGAGAACTTCGCGCAACGGCGCCGGAAGCCGCTCAACGGTGTCGAATGCCAATTTCTTCTCGTGGGGATTGTCGAACTCGTTCCATTTGGCTTGCTTCGGCTCGGGAAAAGCACGCAAGGCGGCTTCGGCTACGTGCGCGGGCAGGAAGTCGTCAAAGTAGATATGCGGGAAGGGCTTGGCGGTTGCATATTTCTCCATGTTCTCTTTTGCCAGGGTCAAGAGCCGGCTGGCAAACGCATCGCTCAGAAGATCCTGCGTGTCTACACGCCCCTCAGACGCTGGAACGGTGGTGGGATATACGGTCGCCATGATTGCAGATCCTTTTCCAAAAAGTTATACAGTTCCCATCGATTCGTAAAGAACGTTTCTATGGGGGAGTGCCGCCCGTAGTGACGCTCTCACCAATTCAGTTCCGTTCTGCGCTGGTTGCAAATGCAACTATGCATGACGGCGGATCAGCTTGCCTGTTTCAGCCATCGGGAGCGTCGTGACGAAATTAATGGCGGCCGGTACTTTGTGAACATCGAGAGCTTCGCGACACATCTGCAGAATGTCACCGTGTAAGGTACCGATCCCAGCCGCGGCGGAGCTCGCACTGGCCTTCAAAACTACATCGGCAACCACCATGGAACCCACAATCGCGCTCTTTTTCTTCCGAACCAGGGACATCTGGACCTCAGGATGCCCATTGATCACGGCTTCCACTTCTTCGGGATGCACCTTCAGCCCGCCGACATTGATGATTCCGTCGCGCCGGCCAGCGAAGTAGTAGCGTCCTTGCCGCTCTTCCAGCACGTCACCAGTGTTCACAAAGCCGTCTGCATCCCGGAGTGAAGGGCCACCACCCAGGTAGCAGTGCGCCGTCCGGTTCGAACGAACCAACAGGGAATTGTTCTCGATCTTCATTTCGACGTGCGGAGTCGCTTCCAGCGCACGCCCAGGAAATCCCATCAGCCCGTCGTCTACGGCAAACACCACGCCCGCTTCCGTGGTGGCAAATGCATGCCCGATCTGTGCTTTGGGATAAAGCGCCTGCAGGTGGCTGAGGATCGCCTGGTCAGCAATTTCTCCGGATAACCGAACGTAATCCGGCTGGATGCGCGCCACATTCGAACTCATGGCTGCGCGCCGCCAGTGTGACGGAGTTCCCGAAATATGGGTCACTCCCAGGCCGCCGGCTCGTGCGAGAAAGTGATCGGTCGATTCCTGGGCGCTCGATAGCACCAGACTCGTCCCCCCGAGCGCTGCACGGAGGAAAATCTGCAAACCGCCGTAGCGGCGAATATCGTAAAAGGTACTCCAGACCATCGCATGAGCCGAAGTGCCTTCCTCGCGGATTGCTTGCGTCAGGCTCGCAAACGTGTGGGCTACCAGCTTCGGGATTCCCGTCGTTCCAGACGTAAGCAAGACCCATTCGGTCGCGTCCTCAGTTGCCACCGGCAGATCGTCTCGCCGTGTATGCGAAAGGGAGGGAACAAGCCACTGCGCAGTTGGCAATTCGATGCCGGTCGTAGTTCGATCCGAGATCACCACATCGGCAGCCGCGGTGCGGGCGACAAACGAGAGATGGTCGAGCGAAAGGTCTGGCGGGTAAAGAACGACCCGGGTCGCCACGCCATCGAGCTCTACCAAGAGCGCCGCGGCGGTGAGTTGTCGCGTAGTCGCAATGAGAACGGATCTTCCGCGAAGATCTGTGTTCTCCGTCAACATCGTGCCGGACCTTAAATCTTCCCAGCTTAAGGTGGCCTCCGCGGCAAAGAGGGAGCCCGCCCGTAGGGGCTGCGCACTTACCGCGTGTTTGAGGCAGGGCACATTAGCTGGGGCATTTTGATAAAGGTTCACAAAATCGCCGAAAGTTACCGGAAAGCCCGCGTCTTCTGACTCGCTAAATGGATCGAACCCCAACACGGTCTCGAGCCGCATCACGATCACCGCGAAGCACAAAGAGTTGAGCCCGGAATGCAAAAGTTCCAGGTTGTCCGAAAGCGGCGCCAGGCGGAGATCCTGTTCTTGGGCGACCTGTCGAAATTGGGAGGCGATCTCTGCGCGAAGGTTCATTGGGCTCGTAGATTCAACTTTCCAGGCGAAGGGCTAAGTGCGCAACAAGTCCAGCTGGTACTGATCGAACTTGCCAGGTTGGCTTGTCTCCGTATTCGTCGCACCGACGGTAGCTTCGTCTCCTCCGTCTCCAGCCCTGGCCGGAACGTAAAGACGGAGCCATCGTTCGGTAATTTGAGCAACTGCCGTTCGGCCCGCGCGATTGGCAAAGGAATGATCGGTTTGCTCAATCATTTCTACGCCAACGCGGCTTGCGGGCCCGGCAATCTGCAAGACATAGTTCAGATAGTCGAACTCGCCGACTCTGGGTTTAGCTTGGACGGCTTTTCTCGTGGGAGCTTTAAAGAGAATGATCGGGATGCCCGTAGATGCCAGGCCTTTCCAGCAAAGCAGGAGCTTCTTATTTGCATTGGCCGGTAACCGGTTACCACGCAGCCGCTGACGAACATCTTTGACGCGATCGTATACGTTGCTCAGGACCCCACCAAAACGGCTCCTCATGGCCCATGCGCTCAGGCCTCTCCGCACCATGGGTCTCACCGCGAGAGGCAGGTGGAAATAGGGGTCCAGCAAGATCAGTCCCTTGCATTCCGAAAGGCAGGCAGCAGCAGCAAAGAGCGCAGTCACTGTGCCTGCGCAGTGCCCTGCCAGAACCACGCCTGAAAAACCGAACCGCTCCACCATTTCGCTGACCTTGGCAGCTGTGATAGAGGCGTACTCTCCTGCGTTGATGAAGTGCAGCAGTTCCGTGGGGGTTACGCCTGCGCTGTCGCCCAGGCCGGGCAAATCCAATCGTAGACAAGGATAGCCCCGGTTGGCGAGCGTTTCCGCCCAAAATACCGAGGAGTCGCCAGTGGCCGTACGGGGCAGAGACAAGGAATTTAAAAACACGATGCCGATGCGGCCCTGTGTCTCACCCGGCGGACCTACCTCGCTAGCGGAGGTCCCGGTGTGCAATGTGCCACGAACAACCACGCCATGGCCATCGAGCGAAATCAGCTCACGTCCATCGATCGAACGGCTTAGTAACTGGTTCATGCCACGATCTCCTGAGGCTGGCGAGTGGAGGCGGTGATCCAGTCACAATTGGGAGCAAACAACCAATCGAAATCTTTAGCCTCGTCATATCCGACAAACCCGCCCTTCACCAGGGGCGCGGCATGACGGTCAAGGTTTACGATGCGAACCGGTCTGTCGTAGGCTAAAACTGCGGTCGCGTCGTCTTTCAAGGAATCTGGCAGGTTCATCTCGAATGATGCTTGCCAGAGAGCAATCGACCACCGGTATCCTTCCACTTCGACCGATGCGGACTCCTCAAATTCCCTGACGTAGTCCGCGACCGATCTCGGACCACCGACCGGTTTGCTCAAGTGCTCCAGGTTCGCCCAGCGTACCAGGGTCGATCGTAGCGCGCGGTGCGCGTTTGCGGCAGGAGACCACAGCAAAAGTCCATCCGCAATGCCTTTGTCGAAGGCCTGCCCAGCGAGAGTTCCGCCGATCTCCAATCCGTGTAGCACCATCGGTACGTGTGGCGATCGACGCCCAAACCAATTGACCAGGAGCTCAACATCTTTTGCCCAATCGGCAAACGTCATTTCCTCGAAAACGCCGGTACTTTCACCCACACCACGATAGTCGTAGCGAAGCACTTCGATGTGTCTGGCCGCAAGATATCGGGCCCATCGCACCCAGGGCAGGTAGGAATTATGCCTTTCGGACGCAAATGGCCCAATCAACAGAACCCTCGCGATCGGATCCGCCACCTCGTGCAGCACCGTATACAGATGCGCGCCGCCTACCTGAAAGTAGCCGGCGTGCTCAATTGGGGACGCGTCTGTCTGAAGGGTCTGCACGGGTAATTGCCTCGAAACGCTGGCTGGCAAAGAAAAAGCCGTCGGAAGGATCGACTCAGTTCAACGCAAACGTCAACATCGCTGATACGTTACGGCACGACGAAAGTCGTGCCGTGAAACAAAGCAGAGTTTACTGCAACCTGTCAGGCGGTGACCGGGTTGTCGTCTACCCGATTGATACGCTCGATCAGGGTACGCAGAAGGTCGACACCTTCAAACAAGTCTTCCGAAGGATCGAGCGGGTTAATGGCCATTTCAGAAGTGAGAGCATTGAACAGGCCTTCTGAATGTGCCACATCGCATACACCATGTACGTCGGTGTAGACCATATCGGATGAGCCCTGCAGCCGGGCGAGTTCTGCCAGATAGCCCATGAACCGTTGAATGTATCCCTCGAAGAATCCCATGGTCGCAAGGTTTTGTGTGCCCGACAGGCGACCGAGAAACAGACGGACGTTTTTCAGTTCGACATCTACATCGAGTGCGTCCTGGGCGGTTGGGAACGCGTGCGCCGCGATGCTGAAATTGCGCAGCATGGCTGGGTGGCAGTCCCTCACCTCTTCCCTCAGGTTATCCAGCAGAATCGGATGTGCGTCGTGCGACATGGTGGAAAGGTATGTAGCAGTCATCCAGTAGATGAAGTTCCCCTCAAGCACAGAACTGTACCGGGCTATGATCCCGCGCCGTTGTTCCGCCGTCAGACGATTGGGGTCGGGGAGCGCCGTGATCATAGCGTCGATGGTGCGATCAATTTGCAGTCGCGGTGAAGTTTCAAGAAAGCTGTCCTGGCCCTGCGGGGTCACGAGGTAGGTTGTCATAAAGCTCCTATGGTTCACATTAAGTGGTTCGCTGATAAGGCTCAGTAGGTGCGGACAGACAATCCTTTCTCACGACCAGTACAGACAAGTCAGGAGAAGCGGGCGGCCAATCTGGCAACACGCACTTAGGGCAAGGTTTCACGAGAACATAAGGCAGTGTTCTGGAAATTTGTTATTACACCAGGGCGGCAGCACGCCTGCAGAGAGGCTTGCCCATAAGTTTTATGTATCCCAAAGCAAATCTCGATACCAAAGCGATCAATCGTTACGGCACATCAGTAACGTAAAGTGTGCGTACTATTTCGTCCTATACGCAAGGAGAGAATACATCAATGACCTGGCAACTTCATTGAGGTTTTGGTACTTGCTTACCAGAGTGTCAGGGGTGGTTACCCGAGAACCCGAAAACGGGTACCTCGTCCTGAGTTGGCCCCGGCAATCTGCCGAGGGCTGCGTGATAGATCTCGAGCATGCGATCCAATTTATCTTCCCAGCTATAGCTCGCTTCGATTCGTTCCCGGCCCGCCCTGCCCAGGGAAACACCAAATCCCGGCTGTTCCAATAGCTTGCGCATTGCGCTCGCAAACCCTTCTACGACCGCTGCAGTACTGACGGGGGCGATCAGGATGCCAGAACTCGCATCGAGGTAATCTTCCGGTCCCCCCCAGGCTACAGCGACGACCGGGATGCCCATGCCCATCGCCTCCAAAACCACGGCTCCGCCGCATTCGTACATGCTGGGCAACAGGAGTGCCGTCGCCAACTGCATGCGTTGCGCGCACTCAGCCTGCGGCAGCCACCCTGCAAATGTCACTCGATCGGAGAGGTGCAGGTTGGCTGCGAGCTGCATCCACTCGCCGCGCATCGGGCCATCTCCTACTACATCCAAATGCGCGCCGGGGACAAGTGCGAGAGCTCGCAGCACCAGATCCAGGCGCTTCCAATCGACCAACCGCCCTAAGAATAAAAATCGCCCCAAGCCTTCTGCAGAGCCTTCAGTGCGGAATGACCAGACGTTGAGGTCTACTCCGTTTTCTGGAACCGCGACTACCTCGCCGCGAACACAGGTGGGTAAAGCGGCACGTGTACGTTCATTGGCCACGAGTACAAATCTTGCCAAACGCTTGCCCGGGATCAGCCAGTTTACGACGTTGGCAGTGTAGCGTCCGCATTGAACGGCAGCGCGGGTGAGTCCGGATTCACCCTTACGAAATGCTGGTGGATAGTCCATCCCGCCGTTGAGCGGGCCCATGACGACCGGAACTCCCAACCCGCAGAGAAGCGAAGGAGCCCGCGGTGACACAGGGATTGGTTGATGCACAACATCAATGCGGTGATCCTTCACCAGGCGAAGGATGATCTGGCGCTGGATGAGTTGGTTGACCAACACCATGAGAGTGCCAAGCGTCGCCTCAGAAACCCTGCGCGGCAGATACCCGCTTAAGCGCCACAGAAGCTTGTGGAACCACCGATCTGGAATGAACAAAATTCGCTCGTGGTCTTCGGGAAACCGAAGTTCCAGTTCCTCACGCGTTCTGCCATGGGTGACCAACCAGGCGTCTACTCCCCGCGCACGAAGACGAGCGTAGTACTGCAAGGGAAGGGACGCCTCTCCGCCGAAGCGGAAAGAGGCGTTTTCAGCAACGATACAAACGCGCAGTGACTCGGTGCGGTTATGTGCCATGATCTACTGCAATGCTCCACCCGGAAAAAGGTTGTAATACCCAGCTCTTCGCAACCATAACTTCATTGCCTGGTCCCGATCGTGGGCGCGACGGGTGAACTCAACAAACGGAATGACTGAACCGGGTGCGTTCAATATCTGGTCTGATTCCAGCCATTGCCGCTCCTTTGCTGTGGAAACCCAGTATTTAGCCTCGCCCCCTCCATGGAAGCATTTGATCGTTGCAAACGGTTCTCTGCGCAATAGCTGAGGTCCGGGAACACGCAACTTGCGGAGCAGACGGATAGATTGGCTACGCCGCCAGCAATGCCAATGTTCGGTTGGGAGATACCCGCCTCCGACGCGCATGGCGAGAGCCGCCCAGACGATGGCTTCAATGTGCATTGCTCTGCTCGCGCTCGGGTAGTCTCTTATTCCTAACCGGGCTAGTAGCCACTCCAGCCAATCAAGATCGACCGGCGCGCGCCACTGGGCCACCCCAATGTCAACGTGGTGTGCCAGAGCAATTCCATTGGTAATAGCAGCCTCTACAATCCCAAGCGGAAGCAGGCAACTTGGCTTTTGCCACATCAGCAATAGCTGATGGCCGGGAGTTTGCTCGAAGCAGAACTTATTCGGGAAGTATAGATCGGGGTCGAGGATGATCATTTCATCGCCCTGATTGCTCAGCAGTACCGGATCGGTGACTTTCCTCCAGCAGGGGTGCCCGTTCCTAAAATCCCGGATACCTGGATGACGGCCAAGGATGGAGGCTTCTCGATCGGCAAGGTCAACCTTGGCAAGTACCTGCCAGCTATGCCGCTCTTCGCCCTCGTAGCTACCCAGTTCCTCTATCAATAATGCTTTGTCCGAGAGTGAATCGGTGATCAGGTATAAATCCAGCGACTCCAAAGCGTTTGTCAGCAGGCTTTGCAATGCGTGTCTCGCATACGGAAGGGCCCGCGGCGAAAGGATCATGAAAGCCCTGCGTGCTGATGTTGTGCTGGAAAGACTCATAGCGGGTTCCGAAGACATGTTGCAAAAAGTAGATGCGACTGAAGGCGATTCACAACGTGATTGCCACCGGATCAAGCGTACGTCGAAGTTTCTTTTACAGTTTGTTTAGCAGCATCCAAGCCGGCGGGGCCGCTCTCCACACCTCGCGAGGAGCTCCACCTTAAGCTGCCCTCGACCCGAGTCTCAAACGCGCTCACATCATTGCGAGTGGCCTTATTGACTCTGCTGTACGACATCTTGTTAAGCACAACCGACATACCGGGAATCTGGAGACGTTCTAACAGCCGAGTAGCCCGGACCAACTCGGCCCGAGTAGTCTTTCCTGCTTCCGCAACCAACATGGTGACGTCCGCGAAGCGCGCCAGGTACTCGGCTTCTGCGGAAATCAGAATGGGAGCTGCGTCGATCAGGACCACGTCATAATCCATCGTCAGGTCCTTGAACGCTTGATCCATCAGGTTTGTCAGAGGTTTTAGCTTGGGTGAAAATGGTTGCGCGATGACTACCTTCGACCACACGTCTACATCTTGTTTTTTCACTTGCACGCCGCCAAATGCATGATGACCGGACTGGTGCGTCACGTAGGCCTTTGGAGAAGTGGCGCCCGACGAGTCAATGGTCAGTGTTTTCCGTCCCAGCTTAGCCAGCGTGCTTCCGAGATCTTCGACGATCGATGTCGTGCCGGCGCCGGGATTGACGGCGGTGACGACAATGGTGCGTACAGAAGAGGTGCGCGCCGCGTGATCGATACCTCCCGCCGCTCGCAGGATGCCTTCATCGAATATCTGCATGGAAACGTCCCGGTTGTCGAATAGAGAACCGATGGGCGAGAATCCCATAACCTGTTCGACGTCGGTGAAGGTGTAAAGATGGCGATCCAGCAAATCGATTGCGACGACACTGACGATCGCAAATAGCAAAGCGAAGGGCACTAAAATGGGCAGGAAGAACCGCATGATGCTTGAGAGGGGACCCGTAGGCGTCCGCGCCGCAGAAAACAAGTGAACCGATCCAGGCGACTTGCTTTCCAGTTCAAGGTTCCTGGTCCGCTCGTCCAGAGCCTCGTAGCGCGCCTGGAGAGCAGTGATCGCCGCCTTCAGCACGAGCGACCTTTGATAGCTGGGTGCAGCTTGCGTCGCCTGTTTGGTGTTCGCTTCTAAATCCGAAAGCAACCTTGCTTCAATGGTGCTGGCCCGCAGCAGATCGGTGCGGAGTTTCTGCTGGAGATTCGTGATCGCCCTGCCGCGCAGGTTGGTCTGCATCTGTTGCAGTGCTCGCTCGATTTCCGCCAACTGCTCTTCGGTGTTCCTCCGCAGTGGATGACTGGCGGTGAGTCCACCGAGTTGATCCAGCAGCATGGAGCGCTTCTGACTGAGCGAAGCCTTGAGCGCGAGCACGCTCGGATCGGTCGCGATGATTTCGTCGGCAGCCGCATCCAGCGCAGCGTTAGGAGCGCCTTTGTCCCCATTTTCCAGGGCAGACAGTTGGGCCTCAGCCTGAATGCGCTGCCCGTGCGCCACGCTCAGGTCGGCGCGCAACTTCGCGACCTGAAGATCAATCTGATCTCCCCCCACGGTGGAGATCTGGGCCAGACCAAGCGATTGGCTGATTTGTGTCTGCTCCTGCAGTTTGGCGGTCAACTCACTTTGCACCGCCGCCCGTTCTTGGCGTAATGCCTCCAGGCGTTTGTCCCGGCCGTAAAACTCTTCGCTCCGTGTTCCGTTCAAGTAGCTATCAGTGACTGCGTTGACGATCTCCGCAAGGTGCGTAGGATCTTTATCCTGCAGGCTGATTTTGACCTGGTAACTCAGGCCGTCGCGCTTGACTAAAAGACTATTCTGCAAGCGGTCGACTGCCGACTCCAACGTCTCTTCAGGATATTGCCACACTCCCGGTTTAAGACCGCGCAGTGCATCGGAGAGCACGTTAAAACCGGCCACCGAGTGGACCTGCTCTTCAATGAAGGAATCGTACGGATATTCCTGCTCCTGGCTGGTGCTGAACGTCGCCGGAAAATTTGGCGACACATACACCACGCTGGTCGCCTCGTAGGTAGGCCGATGCCGTGCATAAAATGCAGCGCCTAACGCAAGAGTTACCAGGGCGATGACAATCGCGAGCCTCTTGTGCAGGCGAAGACTGCGCAAGACATCGATTCTCAGCAGCCAGTCCGGCACAGTCGTGAGTGGCAGGAAGGAATCGGTTTGGCTTAATGGCTTAATAGGCATCGAAAATATCCCTGGCAGCTAGTTTCGAAAATCAGGGTGGAAGCTGCTTCCACCCCTAATGGATCCGACAGAAAAGCAGGAGTGCAAGGTGATCGTCAGTGCGCCACAACCGCGGCCATGCCCATGGTTGCTCCAGGGCTAAGCCTCTGGATGACGTAAGTCGATTTGTAAAAGGCGCTCGATGGCACGAAGATGACGTCGCCTGCGTGCAACCTCACTTCCTCCGCACCTTGCGGAGTCAGCAGGCTTTTAAACGTAACCGTCGAAGTCTTGCCGGTCGAGGGCTGGATGACCTGGATCTTTGAGGACGCCCCCTCGGCCATGCCGCCGGCCTGCGCCAACATGGACACCAGCGTTGATTCCGGCTTAAGGGCAATCGCGCCCGGATGGGCGACGCTCCCCAGAACGGAGACGAACACTTCCTGCTCCGATGGCACAAACACAATGTCGTTTCGCCGCAACCGCAGATCGGCCACCGCGTTGCCACTTTGCAGCAGAGATCGCAACTCCACCCAGACAACCTGGTCGTTGCCCCGATAGATGGCACATGCGCTCAGGGATGCCAGCACTGCCTGCGGGCCCGCTGGAGGAGCCGGTCGTAGAACCGGAACCAGCCAAAAGCCCTCCCCTGGCAATGACATCCAGCAGGGTCGGTGTGGTGTCGAAGTAGAGCACGCCAGGAGTTTTCACGTTGCCAATAAGCACTATCCGATTGGAACCGTACTTATCCACGTTCACGGTGACAGTAAGGTCCTTGTAATACTCTGACAAAGCATCGACCACCATCTTTGCCGCATCGGAACGGGTTTTATCCCCAACCTTGATAGGGCCGACGAGCGGAAGGGTGATGCGTCCGTCGGGTCCGACAATCCGTTTGCCCCCAAGTTCCGGTCGCCCAGGGAAATCGAGGCTGATCTCATCCCCCGGTCCTAATTCATAAGGCTCATTCGCTGTCGGCTCAAACTTCTCCAGGGCCTTGGAGGGGCTGAGCATGAGCTGTGGCTCAGCAGCTTTGGGCTCACCAGGCTTTGCTTCACTCGTCTGGGTCTGTTGCGCGTGTACGTGCAGCGAGAGCCCCGGCAACAGGAAGCCCACGGTCAGGCAGGCTGCCGCAATCATCGAATGTTTCATGAGATCTCCAGGGAACCGCTCATCTGCAGCGCTGGTTCCATCTTGGGTTCGATCTTCGGTGCCATCGTGCTCTCGCTCGCTGTGATCCGCGAAATCTCCGGCAGTGCCGCCTGGCGTTCCGTTCGTACCCATGCAGCATCCCGCCGCGAACCGCGAATCAGTGCAGGGACCATCCAGAGCTTCCAAAGCATATATCCCGGTGTGCGCGCGAGGATGCGCATATCGCCGGCGAAGTCGGCGCCAGACGCTGCCGCTCGCAAAACGTGACATCGCAATCGCACCGATGGCGAATAAGGCGTATACCCGAAACCAGGCAAGCGGAAAGCACAGCCCAAGTAAGAGCAGAAACGTCGCATACCCAATCGGCAGCGACAACAAATCGAGCGTCGGTTCCAGGACGCGTAAGCGGCCGCGCGCCAATTGCTTCAGCAGCGGCAGCAACCAGGTTTGAGCGGCGTTCAGTCTGCCACCTTCCCACCGGGAACGTTGGCTGGCTTCTCCCTGCTTCGACCAGGGCAAAGCTGAAGAGACCTTCGCGTGCTCCAGAAAATGTACGCGCTTACCGGAGAGTACCAACTGCAAGTGAAACTCCAGATCTTCGACCACAGAGAGAGAACGATAGGAGTTTGTCCGCCAGCACCGATTGCCGTACCGCAAACCCATTGCCCAGAATTCCTGCCGACAGCCCCAGCCGGTCGCGGCCGGTTGGCCGTACTACGTTGAAGCCGCGAAAGGCCAGCGCCGTGAGCCGGGTAGCCGGGTGCTTCGAAGAGCTATCCATTTCATATCTGCATTGCACGGCGTCGGCGCCGTTCGCCAGCGCGTGACGCACGGCGCCCACCAAATTGCGGGAGACGGTGGCATCCGCATCCACGACGAGAGTCGCATCCATGCCTTGCGCAGTAGCATAGGCAAACCCGGCTGCGAGCGCGGCTCCCTTGCCCTCCGCCGCGGGCTCGTCCACAACCAGGACTTCTGCTCCGGCGTTCCTTGCGCGCACAGCCGTTCTGTCTGAACAGTTGTGAGCGACCGCGATGATGCGCGTGTTGTCGCCCCCGGCCGAAGATCGCAGGCTTTCCACGCAGGATGCAATCAGCAGCTCCTCATTGTGCGCGGGAATGAGAACGGCCAGCTTTATTTCTTTTGCGCCAGAAGCCGCTTCGGCTACGAGCTTAGGCAGCAGGGATGCGAGCGTGACCAGCACCAACTCTGCGACGACGGGGAGCGTCAACAGCATCAGGGCGGCGGCCAACAGCGTGGTCACGTAAAAGGCTATATGCATTGCATGGAAACCAGCGTGGTGCGACGGCAGCGGCCATACCGCCGCCGTGAAATGGCAGACTGTTTGCGAGCCTGCCAGGGAGTTATGGCAGGTCGTCCGCGTGTGCTGTCGGCTGCAGCACCGGCAGAGTGGCAGAAGACAGCTTCGCCGTCTGGCTGAAGAAAACAATCCTCCGGCAGAAATCTTTCAAGAGCTCTACCCGGATCTGCAGGTCTTGCGCAGAGTGGCTAAAAACGCCGGCGAGTATCTGTTTCCGGTGCTGCGTGAATCTCTGATCGTCTGATCCGGTAAATGGCATCGTGGACACCGGAGGCACGCAGGAAGTACTTGCTCATGCGGGATGTGCGAAGCGATCGCACCACGTGCGACGGAGCATTAGCCAGCCAAAGTTCCCGATGACAAGCCTTCATCTGTTTCGAAAGGCGGACCAGTAGACCCAGGCAGTCTGGCCCCAGGTAAGTGGCATTTTTTAGATCCAGAACCATGTGCAATTCGCCTGCGAAAGCACGATCGATGTGCCCCTCCAAGGCGAGCAGTGACGGTCCGTTCACATCACCCGTGACAGAAACGACAGAGACGTTTCCCCGGCGCTGCATGCCAACCGAGTGCGCCTGGGCTCTTCTTGGCTGTATAGCGTTCGCGGCAAGCTGCGCTGGTAAATGGCGAGCCAGGCCGCAGGCGTCTGCCATATAGCGTTGCGCCAGCCGGCGTGGCTCCCGTATTGCCCGGTAGAGCCATTCCAGCCCGGCTGTCTGCATCCAGAGCGGCGCCCTCTGGGCTTCGCCAGCAAGAAAGTCCAGGGATGCGCCTACTCCCATACAGAGAGGCACGTTCAGCCTGTCCCGGTGCATGGCCAGCCAGCGTTCCTGCTTGGGGTGGCCCATGGCTACCAGGAGGATGTCGGGCTGCGCCTCCTCAATTCGCGCCAGGATACTTTCATGGTCCATCTGCTCAAGCGACGCGACCGGTGGGGAGTAGCGGCCGACAATCCGCAGGTTCTCAAATCGAGCTTGCAGTCCTTCAGCCGCGCGCCGCGAACTCGTTTCACTCGCCCCCAGCAGAAAGATTCCATACGAACGTTGGGCTGCGAGTTTGGCCAGATGCGGCACCAGGTCTACGCCTGAGACCCGCTCTTTCAGCTTGGCCCCCATGATGCGCGAAGCCCATACGATCGGCATGCCGTCGGCAACAATCAGATCGCACGAGCCAAGCAATTCCTGAAGAGACGGATCGCGGATCGCGTTGACGACGAAATCCACGTTTGCCGTGGCGACCTGGTGAAAGCCGCGCTCCTCAATCTTTCTATCGATGATCTCTACTGCTTCGCGCATGGTGACGTTGTCAAAGGGAATCCCAAGCACGGCCACGAACTTGCGATTCCAGTCACCCATGCAGATCCTCGTCCCTCTGAAAACACGTCTGGAAAACAGGGCTCCGCCATTGTCAGTCCCAGGAGAAGGACTAACCGTGCCGGTCGATGGTGCGCGCTTGCCTTACATTTCGGGGAAATGCTCAGGGCATACCCGGATGCAATGCTGCGGACCCCAAGCCGCGGGGGCGCTCACTCCCGGCAATTCACCGGGTGACGTTGGAAACCTTCCAGTCCTGGTTGGTTCTCCAGCGTCGGCTGATGTTGTGGATTTCACACCCGCACGTGAGCACAGCTTGCAATTCAGGTAACAAAGACAGCAAATGATTCAAGAGTGTGGTTACTCCGCCTGAGTCACACTGCGGCGGATCGTTCGGGGGATGACCAACGTGTTGCAATTGACGGGCCAAAATTACCGCTCGCAAAGAAACCAACTTTTCAGGTTTCACCCATTAAGAAGCACACAAGTTCCGGGACTATTCCCAATTTTCGGAAAGTCTTCCCACGCCCGCGGCGCGATCTAGTGGCAATATCGGTAACTTTCTAAAAATGCTCTAAGGTAACCAGAAGAAAACTCTGGTAAGTAGGGATCGAAAATTGTAGATGCTGGCGGCTCTCGGTATAGGATAGCTCCACCTTCCCCCCCGAGCAGGTATAGGTAGTTAACTTCGATATAAGCCGAGTTTTCCCCAAGCGCCACTATCAACTTAGAGCTTCCCTGAAGCCGTTTACTGGTCGTACGCCTAGCCTTAACTGCTTCACTCTGCCGGGGTAGAAACATGATTTGTAGAATTATTCTGGTCGGTCAGGATTCAGACGCCCACCAACATCTGACCCGGAACCTGCTATTGCATTCTGTGCAGGTTACCTCGCAAACAACCTTGCGCGCCGCCGCTTCGCTGCTTACTGAACAACCGGGAGCCGCGTCGGTTCTTGTGCTCGATATGCAAACGGTCTCAGGCAGGGACGCATCTCTGCTGGCCGAGTTGTGTGCGCAGCATCCCAGGTTGCAGGTAATGACGTTTAACTCCAGGCCACAGCGCCACGAATTGTTGGCTGGTCTGGAATCTTTCAAAAGGATCGAATCGTACACCGTAGCGCTTGACGACCCAGCCGCGTTTGCATCGATCCTGAATGCCATCACCCATCGGGTTCCTCCTGCTTCGGAGGCTGGCTCGTTGAGCATGCGCACCCACGATGAGCCGGCCTCCGCATCGGTCTCACAGCAGCCAGCCTGGTTCTGACTACTCCTATAGTGAAGAGTTCCTCCGCCGAGTAGGCCTCTCCGACGCACCCGTGCTTCTCCACGGCGAAACCGGCGCGGGTAAAGAAGTGATGGCGCGCAAGCTTTGGTCCTATTCCAACCGGATCGGTAAGCCGTTTCTCAGATTGAACTGTGCCGCCCTTCCTTCCGAGTTGATCGAGAGCGAATTATTCGGATATGAGAAGGGCGCATTCACCGGTGCGCTCATCGATAAGCCGGGCAAGTTCGCCCTCGCCCAGGATGGCACGATCCTGCTGGACGAAATTGGCGACATGGATATTTCACTCCAGGCGAAGCTTCTGCACGTGTTGCAGGATGGGGAAGTGCAGCCCCTGGGAAGCAGCCGCACCATCAAAGTGAACGTGCGCATCATCGCAGCAACCCACCGTGATTTAGAAGCTGCGATCAAGCAGGAGACCTTTCGCGAAGACCTCTATTACCGGCTGAACGTCATCAACATCACTATTCCACCGTTGCGCGAACGTCGCCAACAGATTCTCTCGCTTGCCGAGCATCTGCTTTTGCGCCACGTCAGCCCTGGAGCAGCTGTCCCCATCATTACAGAAACGCTGCGGCGCGCCATGCTCAACCATAGTTGGCCGGGGAACGTGCGGGAACTGGAAAACGTAATGAGACGCTTTCTGGTTTACCAGGATGCGAGCATGCTCGCGGCGGAGTTGACGGCTCGAGGAAATTCGCAGAAGCCTCACCTTACTGTTGCAAATGTTCCTAACAACGGCTTGACTCCGCAAGCAAACGGACCCGTGAGTTTGGACAATTTCGCGGAGGCCTCGCGCAGCGCGGAGTCGAAACTGCTTCTCGAAACACTCGAATCCGTTCGATGGAACAGACGACAGGCCGCTCTGCAGCTCAATGTGGATTACAAGGCGCTCCTTTACAAGTTACAAAAGCATGGAATCGTCGAGAGCAGAGCAAAGCGAAGAGAAGTGAGTGCCTGATCGTACTGGCTCCCGGTGCGGCTATGTTCGATAACCTTCGAGAAGACTGGCGAACCCACGACAAGCAGTTAATGCGGCAGGGATTGTGGGTTATGGCCGTCTACCGGTTCGGCAGGTGGCGGTACGGGATCCGCTGGCGCATTCTCCGGGCTCCGTTCTCTGCCATTTATAAGTGGCTGAAGCTGCTATCGGAAATACTCACCGGCATAGAACTTCCTTGCGAGGCCGTGGTAGGCCGGCGTTTTCGCATCGATCACTTTGGCGGCATCGTGATCAGCGGCGATGCTGTCTTTGGGGATGACTGCATCGTGCGCAATGGGGTCACCGTGGGCCTGCGTCATACCGGGACCAGCGGCTCGCCCACCATTGGCAACCGCGTCGACATTGGCGCGGGTGCGAAGATTCTGGGTGCCATTCGCATCGGTGATGATGTGGCGATCGGGGCCAATGCGGTGGTGCTGACAGACGTTCCCTCACGGTCCATAGCGGTGGGTATCCCCGCTCGCGTGCTCCCTCGTGGGCGCAGGAACAGCAACCTGTACTCGCAGGCACTATCAGCTTCGATGGCCACCATAGATGAATGAGCTGAAGCTATCGATCGTAGTCATCGGGCGGAACGAAGGTCTCCGCCTGGCTTCCTGCTTGCAAACGCTGACCTTACCAGAGTGGCAAACGGAACTCATCTACGTCGATTCCGCCTCCACTGATGGCAGTGTCGCCGTTGCGCGTAGCTTTGGCGCAGAAGTTATCCAACTGACAGGCGGTCCCCAGACCGCGGCCCGCGCGCGTAATGCGGGCCTGGAAAGAGCACGGGCTCCCTTTGTGCTTTTTTTGGATGGCGATACGGTTCTCCGGCCCGGGTTCCCCGCAGCTGCTCTTCACACGCTCGAGTCCGACGGAGACATCGCCGCGGTGTGGGGCCACCGGCGTGAAACCCAAACAGGGCACTCCGTCTATAACCGCGTTCTGGACCTCGACTGGATCTATGCACCCGGCCCGAGCGAATACTGTGGCGGCGACGTTCTCATGAGAAGAAGCGCCCTGGTTGAGATCGGAGGGTTCGATGCGTCCCTGTTTGCGGGGGAAGAACCGGAACTGTGTCGCCGTTTGCGGGCACACGGCTATCGCATTGAACACATCGATACGCCCATGACCGGTCATGACCTCAATATCACCGAGTGGGGGCAGTACTGGCGGCGAGCCGTGCGTGCCGGCTACGCCTATGCTGAAGTATCAAGTCGCTACAAAGACACCGACGATCCCATGTGGCTGCAGGACAGCCGCAGAAATATCTTCCGTGCCGGCTTTTGGTTGACCTGGCTTTCGCTTCTCGTTGTTGCGGCCCTGCTGAAAAGTCCGTGGGCCATTCCTCTGCTGGCGGTACTTCCAATTCTCACGATTCGCACCGCTTGGAAGTGCCGTTGGAAAGCACCTGGGCAAATCGCTCTTTTACTCCTCTATAGTGTTCATTCACAGTTTCAACAAATACCCATCATGGTTGGGCAACTGCGCTTTTTCCTGGGTCGGAATGCACATCACCAGAGACAGCGCATGGAATATAAACCGGGAGCGAACGTTTAAGGAAAAACGACTGCAGCAGCATCAAGACTGCTGAGGATCGCTGCGGGGCCCTTCAACTACTAGACGCAGGTTAAGAACCGGTGCCGCGAACGACTACCTGCGCGGTTCTCACCATGATTTTCAAATCCAACCACAAACTCCAGTTTTCGATGTATGCCAGATCGAGAGCCACATAGCGCTCGAACGATGGGTCCTGGCGCGCATGCACTTGCCAGAGGCCGGTAATGCCGGGTAGCACTTCCAGCCGCCGAAAATGTTCCAGCTCATACTGGCCCACTTCACTGGCCAGGGGCGGCCGGTGGCCCAACCAGGCTCATATCGCCAAAGAAGACGTTGACCAGTTGCGGCAACTCATCAAGGCTAAACTTTCTCAAGATGCGCCCCACGTTGGTAAGGCGAGGGTCTTTCGTGATCTTGAAGAGGATGCCATCCCTTTCGTTCAGCGACGCCAGCGATGGCTTCAGCTGATCTGCGTTGGTAACCATGGTTCGGAATTTGTAGCAGGAAAAGACCCGGCCCTTTTTCCCTATGCGGCGTGAGACGTAAAACACCGGACCCGGAGAATCCAACTTGATCAGAATCGGGATGAGCAGGAAGGTGGGTGTCAACACCAATCAGCAGCAGCGGAGACAAAACCGAATCGCAAAACCTCTTCAACAGATGGCCAAGAAACCTTCCGTTGCGGCGGTGCAGGGCGACCACCGGCAACGTGCCCAGGTATTCAATGGGCGCATCCGGCGTGAGTTCGTCGTAAAAACCCGGAACTACTAACACCTCAACATCCAGTTCGCGCCCAAGCTTGACCAGCTCGATCACCTGGGGTGTGCCGCACCGTTCTGTGATGATGATTTCGTCTATGAAGAGCTGTCTGGCAATGGCGGCGGTCTGGGTCAGATCACCAAGCACGAACTTCTCGGTGTCTGCCGGGCAGCGATCACCATCCACCTCGACGAAACCCTTGAACACACGGCCAAAGTGGCCTTTGGCCATCGTTTGCTTGCGTACCAGCTGGCCCATGTGCGAAGTCCCTACAATCAAGAGGTTCCTGGTGTCGATGCCTCGTTGGTATCTGCGGTAGAGCGACCATCGAGAAAACATGCGCAACCCGCACAAAAACACAGTGGTCAGGCCGATGAAATAAGCCAGGAACCCCCGCGACACGGTCGTGTCACGCAGCACATACAATCCACCGCACAGTAGAAGTCCCGCACCCAGGCAAGCCCGGATTGTCTCCCGCTGCTCGTGCATTGCGCTTTGCAGCTTTGGTGGCAGGTAGAGTCCATCTTTCCGGTTGATCAACAGCAATGTCAGGGCAAAGAAAGCCAGATAGCCCGCGTGCATGGGGAGATGTTTGCCAGGCAAAAGCCATTCGCGCCCATGCACCCACATCATCGGCGAGAGATCAAAGCGAAATATGGAGGCCAGGCAAAGCGCGAGAAGCACAGCGAAGCCGTCGGCAGCCATCCTTTTGGAGGAATTTAAACCTGCTTCGCCGGTTGAGCGCCGGCGCGCTGCTCCATTGCGTATCCCTGGGTCTGTGTATGCAGCCGTGATGGGAGAGTCTGAGGCAGACATGGTAATTCTCTCGGAGGAATATCGTGCGCCGGCGTTATCTTGCAGCGGACCAGCGGTGCGTTGACTTGTATTAGCAGCATGCAAGGTGCCAAATTATTTGTGGTCCGCTAGCGACCGACCGATAGCACCAAAGGCGCGTTGGCGCCGTTACTGCAGCAAGCATCTCTTCGCGAACGCGAATGCGGAATGCCTGGGTAGAATCACCCGTCTCCGTGAGCAAAAAAACACGGAAGGCAGAAACTGTATCAGAAAAGTAAAGCCATATTCCATTGCAAGCACGCGTCTCTGGCGTGAAGATGGTATTGTATCGATGACCGAATTTTATCCCCAAGCAGCAGCAACAAGCATCACATTCTGGTAACCCGGTGATTAGTCCACATCGTGGTTACCTTCACATGTTTCGGCGTTGCAGGTGGGGCCCGCACCAAACACTTAGTGGCAGATATAGCTAAGTGGGTAAGTTGGGATAAGTGTCTAATCAAAAGGAAAAAAGGAGAAAAATTCGCCTGCTGGTGAACATCGCGCTGCCCTGGGTCTCAGGCCTCAAAAAGAACCGGAGCTTCCTGCTTTGGCGGCCGCAGCCAGTGGTATGCGCGTGCCGGCCACTGGCGGTCGGGCCAATCGGGGTTGAGTAGTTCGCGCATCAGGGCGGGCTCCCCCCGGGGCGCGTCCGCGTACCCTTCCGCGACATAAGGGCTCTGCGGGTCGCAGAGAAACGCCTTCGGATAAAAGGCGATGGTTTGGCCGGGATGCAGCCCTGGTGTTTCCAGCCGATCGCCTCGTTGGCAGACATGCCGCCGATTTTCGCCGCGATCAGGCCAGCCAGGTCACCCTGATTGGCCACCGGTATATGGCCCAGTTGCGTGCAACGTGGATTCATTTCCAGCAGGTAGGCTGCGCCTGTACCGGCCTCGATGACGAAGTCCAACCCATAAAATCCAGAAAGCTCCAGCCCCTTAGCCAGCGCACACGCAGCATGCGCGATCTCGTCATGGTGTATCAGTCGCGCGACCATCGCGGCTCCCGTTTCACCCTGCGACGACAGTACCTCGACAGTGACTGCGCCCAGCACCTCTCCCCGCCAGCAAGCCATCATGAGATTGGCGGGGCGCCCAGAGATATATTCCTGTAGCGTCACTTCCGGCACGGGGTAGCGCGCCCTATTCCATAGGGCCAGCGGATCACGGTTCACAAACATCCGCTTCCAGGTGGTTGAGCGGGCCTGTGGTCGCAGCATGCGCGCCAATTCAGCCGTAGCTTGCGACAGGGAATGAACAATGCGCACGCCGTTCCCTCCACACGTGCCGTCCTGTTTCAGTACGGCGATCCGGTTTCCCCGGTCGAACCACTCGTGCAATCCGGCCACCGTGGTGGCCCGCTTGTTGTCCGGCACGCGGATGTGCATTGCCTGCGCTACCTGTTGCAACCGTTCACGGCTGGTCGCCACGTCGAAGTACGCAGCAGTTCCCAGGGAGCGCGTGATCAAAGCCTGCAAACCGGGGCGTTGCTGATGAAGTTGATGGAGCTGCGCAACAACACCGTCATCGCAGGGAATCACCAGCTCCGGGCGAGCTGCAGCGATAGCCTTCTCAAGCGCGTGCAGGGAACCAATTCGGTGATAACGAGATAGCCGCTTCATTCCCGTCACGTAGTGCAGCGGATGGCCAGGTGGACAGACGGCCTCCACGGCGCACCCATGCCGGATCAGGGCAACGGCGAGTTTTGCAGACAAGGGCCACCACTTCGTGGCAGCAAGCAAAACGACAGGTTCACAATTTTTCTTGATCGTCACTCTAGTTTGGTAAACTCGCTGAACCAGCAAAGGGCATCCCCCGGCATCTAGACCTGGTTCTTGATTTCTGAAAGCGCACGTTGCCTGGAGTAGCTCCATCCTACTCTGAAAGTAAGCCGCACCGTCGCTCATTTAACTTACGATCTCGGCCGGGAGGATCATGTGACAGCAACGATGTTAGATGTGGCCATTGTTGGAGCTGGCCCGTACGGCTTATCGTTGGCCGCTCACCTCAATGGAGCGAAGCTCTCGTATCGCATCTTCGGAACACCAATGTCGAGTTGGCGAAACCACATGCCTGCTCGCACACTACTCAAATCCGACGGGTTTGCGTCGAGCTTATACGATCCAGGCGCCACTTTTACTTTGGCGGACTATTGCCGGCAGCATGCGCTGCCCTACTCTGACGTGGGTTTGCCAGTTCCCATAGAGACCTTTATCTCTTACGCACTCGCGTTTCAGCAACGCTTTGTGCCGGGGATAGAAGAAACTGATGTGACTTCGATCGATCCCATTACTGGTGGATATCAACTCACCACCGCGGCCGGAGATACTCTGCGCGCCAAGCGCGTTGTGATAGCTACTGGCATAACTCACTTCGCTCACATTCCGCCCATGTTCGCCAAAGTGCCAAGGGAGCTTCTCGACCATAGTTCTGACCACAACGACGTCAGCAAGTTCCAGGGGCGCAGGGTAGCGGTCCTGGGCGCGGGCGCATCGGCCATTGACCTGGCCGGCCTGTTGCACGAAGCGGGTGCGGACGTTCACCTGATTGCGCGCCGCCCGGCGATTGCGTTTCATGAGCCATCCTCTGGGCGGCGCTCGCTGAAAGATCGTGTTCTGATGCCACGCTCAGGGCTGGGGCTCGGTTGGCGTTCACGGCTGTGTACGGATGCCCCACTCCTCTTCCATTCCATGCCGCGCAGCGTGCGCAAGCGGGCCATCGAGCGCCACTTGGGCCCTGCTCCTGGATGGTTCGCAAAGACTCGATTTGTGGGTCGTGTCACGAGTCATCTGGGAACGCGCATGCAAGAGGTAGTTTGTGGGACCGATCGTATCTCTCTCAAATTCCTGGAGCACGATGGGGCCGAGAGGCAATTGGAATTCGACCATGTTATCGCCGCGACGGGCTACAAGGTAGGTCTCCATCGGCTTGGCTTCCTCAACCAGGCGATTCGCAAACAAATCGCCGCCCCAGGGGATGTACCCACGCTGAGCCGCAACTTTGAGTCCTCGATGCCGAACCTGTACTTCGTGGGCCTCGCTTCCGCCAACAGTTTCGGCCCCCTCTGCCGCTTCGCCTACGGAGCTAAATTCACATCTCGGCGTCTTGCTCGTCACTTATCCGCTCTCGCCTGACGCCGACCTCTGCAGTCATCCCCTGGACCGATCGCGTGGACGGTCCAGAGTAGCGATCGGGGGTGTAAACGCGGTTCAAAGATAGTTGCGGCTTTTATCGCGCTTCCCTCGTCTCTGAGTAAGACAACCTGGGTTACGATTCCCTCATCAAGAAAGAGGCGGAAATTTCCAAATACTGGGTTCATCTTCCGCGCCTTGCGGTAGTCTAACGGCAGAATTATCTTGGCCCAATTCCGGTGGGGCAAGTATGCAGTACTTGTTTTATCTTTAGCTGCCGTCCCTGCAAGCTTTTGACCAATCCGCCCGTCCAGCGCAAAAGGAATATGGAGTGACCCAACCCTCCCCCCAATCGTCACTCGATGAATCTACCGTAAGCGAGCATGCGGCCGCCCACGTGACGCTTGTGCATCTTTTCGCATCGCAAGTGCTAGCGCGCCCGTCCTCCGTAGCCCTTGAGTTAGGTGACCGAGTCTTCACCTACGCGTTTCTTCATAGGGAAGCTGAGCGGCTGGCCATCTCGCTCCAGGCGCAAGGTGTGTCTCGAGGAGACGTGGTCGCCATCTGTCTGCGCCGCACTGAGAATCTAGTGGTTGCGCTTTTGGGCGTGCTCCGGGCCGGGGCTGCCTATCTCCCGTTGAGCCCAAAGGATCCAACCCTCCGCCTGGGGCAGGTCATCGCGCACGCCGGCGCAAAGTGTATCGTGACGGATGCAAATAGCGAGGCTCATCTACCCCACAACGCCACTCCTATCATTCGCCTTGAGCGCCAGTTCGAAGCACAGACTGTGCCGGCAGGACTATCGGATGGCGAAGGAAGCACGTTCCCACCACCCGCGCCCGCCGACACTGCCTATGTGATCTACACCTCCGGCACGACCGGTACACCGAAAGGGGTTGCCGTCAGCCACCATGCGTTGGCCAATATAACCGCAGATGTTGCACATCGAGTAGCTTTCGTCCCGGGCGCCAGTTGGTTGGCAGTCACCACGGTGGCCTTTGACATTGCAGCTCTCGAGTTGTTGCTGCCCCTCTGCTACGGAGGGAGGGTCATTCTGGCCACAGAAGATCAGGCGAGAACTGGGCGAGTGCTGGCCGGCATTCTCCGCAATAAGCGCCCCAGCGTCATGCAAGCAACGCCAATCACCTGGAGGATTCTGATTGAGTCCGGCTGGAAGGGTTCTCCCGACCTGACCATCTTGTGTGGTGGCGATCGCCTCGACCGCACGCTCGCCAACCAGTTGCTCGAGCGCTGCGCGGTACTCTGGAATATGTACGGCCCAACCGAAACCACCATCTGGTCCACTGCCGACAGGCTTATGCCTGGGAGCGATCCGGTGACCATAGGTCGTCCGCTCTTGCATACGGAGGTCTACATCCTGGATGCCGACGCTCATCGCATGCCGGTGGGCGACATCGGAGAAATTTGTATCGGGGGCGTCGGTCTGGCGCGCTGGTACGTGAACGATCCTCGACTGACCGGGCAGAAGTTTATCCATATGCAGATCGATGGCGCAGCGCCGGTGCGCGTTTACCGTACAGGCGATCTGGGTCGATGGAACGCCAGCGGCAAGCTGGAATTTCACGGGCGCATCGATCAGCAGGTGAAAATCAATGGATTCCGCATAGAGGTAGCAGAAGTAGAGCAGGTGATCCGCTGCTATCCCGGGGTGGTCGATGTCGCTGTGCTGGGGCTTGGCGGGGCCACCAATCAAAAACGGCTGTATGCCTTTGTGGTCAGCGAGCCAGCGGCTTCCACCACGACCAGCGGCCTGGTCGCTCACCTGGAGCATCATCTTCCCCACTACATGGTTCCGGAGAAGTTCTGCTCTTTGCAGAGCCTACCTGTCACGCCGAACGGCAAGCGCGATGTTGCCGCACTAGAGGGCCTCGCCAGGGTTTCGCCGGGATTCCCTGACTAGCTAGGTTCGATTGCCCGCACCTGGCTCACCGGCCGCTCATTCCTGCCAATCTGGTTGAGAAAGCATGAGGGTAAAAACCCGCCCACATCTCCCGACTGAAAAACGTCGTGAGATATGGGGGACCGGGCGATGCCCAGCTTTTTGGCCCCCGGTTTTCTTGCGGGTTGGGCCTCACTGCAGGTTGCTCCGCTCACCTCCGGTTCGCTTCAGTCGGGATGACAAAAGGGGAGGGCGGATGACAACAAGTACCCACTTAGATTTGGTGTTTACTCCGTCTATCCTCAAACCCCCAAACTATATGCAGGGATTGATTCTACTTCGTGGTATGCGGCCAGAATGGTATGGTGGCGCTTTGAGGCCACACCATGTCCAGCGGCTCTTCCGGATTACCGCAAAAACGTACTCCGTTGCGAGCTCGCCAAGTGTTCTATCTCATTCTGCTTGGTCTCGCGTTCGTGTACTTCGCTGCCCCGCAGTTCTGGGTTCCGTGGAGCCATTTCACTGGCGGCTCCTTCCATGCCTCGCCCTGGTGGTTAGGACGGGGAAGCTTCCAGGGACCGGACGGGACCTACCAGCTCTATATTGACTGAGCCCTATGGATACCGGGTCTCATCCCAGCCGCCGCACACTCCTCGATGGAGAGGGACATCTCTGCACCCCGTCGGGCGAGCGCTTGATGATCCATGTGAACGGGGAGATGGATAAGCATTTGCCCTTGAACACGATCGGCCGCGCGATCGATATCAGCACCTTCACCCGCAGCAAGCCTGGAAGCTTTAGCGGCATGAAGGCCCCCGGTTCTCCTTACGTGAATCTCAACGGCGTGTGGGGACTAGGCAAGATCGAGGCTTCAGGAAGGCTGAGGCATGAGCCAGATGTACATGGGTATCCAGTCGGGCCTGAGGCGACCCCGATCACCGTCACGTTGCAGCAGGCGACCTACTGGTGGACACCGGTGTGCCCGAAGCATTGAAGCGGGGATACTCAGCTTTTATCTTGCTACCGGGTTCTGGGCCAGCGCGGAAGGATCAATCTCCCTATCTCCGACGTCCACCTATCTTGCTATCGACGCCGGTGCTTGAGAGATGGTTCCCACCCACGCCTATTGTGGCACTCCGTTGTATTCCATATACACCGACAAGGAAGTCGCACCGGCCTGTTGGTTACCTTCCCATAGCGTCCAGCGTAGCTCCTCGACAGGGGTTACAGGAATCACGGAACTGGGCGTCTGCGTAATGGCTGCCGAGGGCGGCAGTGGCTTTGTCCTCGTGAGGAACAACTGCGCCGGGTAACTGCTGTGAGGCAAGAGGTGATAAAGCGTATCGTGCAGCGGCGTCCAGCCTTCTGGCAGCGAGGCCCTCAACACCAGGTCGTGCGGCTGATCGGAATCGTTATGTAACAGCAGCGGCACCCAAAGCGAGCTGTTCTCGCTGAATGCCGTTTGCGGCTTAACGAAAGCCAGCGCTGCACTCAATCCATGGGCACGCTGGAACTGCTGGTAAAAGGCCCACGGGCCGCCAAGCTCCAGGCTCACCAGCGCACGCTCCGAAGCATGAAAGCCCGGCGGAGCCACGTAGGCGATTGGCTGGGCCTCGATACCGTCCCAAACGTCAGCTTCGGCAGAAGACGTCTTCACGAACGACTTCCCAAGAATCAGGTGGTCTGGCATGTTGGCGTAGTACTCAAGCAGCGGGTCGATCTGGGTCGCGTAGATTTCCCATGCCTTCTTGTTCAGGGTGCCGTAGCTCACACCCCTGGCTTTCGAAATGTCGCTCGCAAGGTAGGTGGGCCCATGGTGAGCCAGGAACTCCTGGTGACTCGCGTCGGAGAAAAAGTAAAGCTTCTTCACCTGCCAGGGATGAAGGCCCTCCCCATAGTTGTTGATGCTGTAGTACCGGCGGGGCGCGTTGACTTGTTCCGCAAACGCCGTGGGATCCCCCGCCAGGTCGAATGCCTCGTTGGCAATCACGGACGCGGCCTGGTGATCACCATGGTTCTCGCCCGCAACATAGGCGGGCATCCACGTCAGCATCACTTCCGGACGAGTCAAGCGCACCAGGCGAACTGTTTCTTCAAGCGCTTCGCCGTGGCCGAGTGTCTCCAGCGAATGAAGAACATCCTGTGTTGCTGTATCCGACCCACGAAGAAACCAGACGTTCTCAATCCCGCTGGCCGCCAGTGATCGGCGCGCTTCCATTTCCCGCTCGTCCGACATGGCTTTGCTCTGCTCCATGCCCGCAGCGTTGCCACCCGAATTCCCACGCGTGCTGAAAATGACGGCAACCCGCTTATGTTCATCGAGAGAGGCACGCGTGATGTAGTTCAGTATGCCGGTATCGTCATCAGGATGCGCGACAACCAACAGGATGTCCGCCTTGTAACGATCGTCCGGCGGTGGAAGTGGTTTGGCAGTTTCTATGGACTGCGCTGCCAGGCCACAGGCGCCCATGGCCGTCCCCAGCATCCACGCCGCCAGTCGTACGCGTGCTTTCATCCGTTCTCCTCTTTTCTTTGATCAACCAGGTCAGAAACGTAAGTGCAACCCAAACTGCATTTGCCGCATGTCAGCCCGGACTGAAGTAATGACGCCCGCGTCGGAATTGTCTACGTAGTTCGCTGGCTGATTCAGGTTCACATGGTTGAGAGCGTTGAAGTTCTCCCAGCGAAACTGGAGCGTTTTTCCTTCGGCTATGGTGAAGACCTTGGCCAGGGACAGGTTCATGAGAAATGTTCGCGGGCCAAGCAAAGAATTGCGACCCACATTGCCATCGCGGTAGGGGTCTTGCGGAGCGGTGTAGGCTTGCGGGTTGAACCACTGGGTCCGGCTGGGATGAGCCACGTGTGGATTGCCTATCCTATCCGGCCGCACATTGTTGAAATCGGCATTGAGCAGTGGCGCGTTGCCGACCTGCGGAGTGAAGGGCGCACCGGAGGTAAGGGTCGTGATCCCGTTAAACTCCCAACCACCGGCAATCAGATCCAATGGCCGGTTGATATTCGATCCGAACTGTTTGCCCCGGCCGAAAGGAATCTGCCACACGTTTGACACCACCAACTGGTGCCGCCGGTCAAAGCTGGCTGGGCCGTAGTCTGCCTTGTAATTGAGATTGTTGTCGCTCACGCCACCGAGCTCTGTATCGTCCAGGGCTTTGGAGTACGCATACGCGACGATGAAGTCGAGTCCCCTTGCCTGGTGCTCCACCCATTTCACCTGCAGCGAGTGGTAGTTGGAATTGTCGCAGTTACAGTCACTATAAATACCCTGCTCCAGGCCAAACTTGGGATAGAAGCGGCGGCGCAAGTTGTAATTGTCTCCCGGCCCGGGCGCGGCCTGGTTCAGATTGGCATTCACGAAGATGTGCCGGCCCACATTGCCCACGTAAGCTACGTCCACAGACATGCTGGGCGTGATCTGATGTTGAATCGCGGCGTTCCAAAACTGCGTCAGCGGCACCCGATAGGCATTGGGCTTGTCAAAGAAGTAGTACACGCCAATGCCATCCGGCAAAGGATAGCGACCGGTTGCCGATACTTCCGGGACGCTGGGAACCGGTGGTCCTGTGAACAGATCGTAGGATGAGCCATAGCTGTTCTGGGCGCCGACAAATTGAGGAAGAATCACTGGCGGATCGTAGTCGGGAGCCTGCCCGAAAATTGCACCCAGGCCTGCCGGCATAAAGCTGCTGCCGTAACCCGCGCGGATGACGGTTTTTGGTTCCACCTGGTAGGCCACACCCAGTCGAGGGGCGAAGCCGGCGTTGTAGGCCGAGACATTCATGCTTTTTGATACGTTGCCCACCCCGGCGATCAGCACCTCCCCAGTCTCCGGATCGAAGCTGCCTGCGCCTCCAGGGGAAGCTGCCGTTTGCGGAAGGTAGTTCTCGTAACGAAGGCCGTAGCTTAACGTCAGTTTTTGCGTGGCGCGCCAGGTGTCTTGCCCGAAGAAGAATAAACGTGTTTGCCGCAATCCCGGATGCAGATTAGCTCCGGTAAAGTAGCGCGCAAAGCTGTCGGGCTGTCCGAAGAAGAGCGATGCAATGCCTGCTCCTGTTGTCTGGCCTGTGGCCTGCCCTTGCTGGTCCACATCCAGACTGCCGGTGGTGGAAGAATTAAATCCCAGCTCACCAGAGCGATGACTGTCGCTTGGAATGCGCTGCTGCTGAGCACGCCGCAGATCGGCGCCCCACTCGATCGTATGAGTCCTGTAGATCTTGGTCCAGGTGTTCACCCATTGAAAGTGATTCTCTGTTTCCTTGAGCGGGCAGTTGCAGGCGTTGATGCCCAGAGAGTAGCCAAAGTTGAAGCCGCCATTGCCGTTGATCGAAAAAGCGGGCATGCCACTGGTTTCGGTAGTCCCAAGATTCAGGCCAGGGATCCCTGCATCGGTCGCCGGAGTCGTGCCCACTCCCCCAGGCTGCACGCGCACCTTGTAGCGGTACGTGCCGAAACGGGCCTCCATGATCAACGTCGGGTTGATGTTCTTGGTGACCCCCAGCGCCAGGCTTTGATTGGTCGTATCGGATACGCCTGCGAAATTTGAGCCGCCGACAGCCCGCCCGCCCGCAAGTTTGCCGAAGACCGCCGGTGCATCATCGGAGAACTGGCTGATCGTGTAACGGCCAAAGATGCGCGTGCTGTCATTCAGGGCGTAATCGATCCGGCCATCCTCCTGGTTGTTCGAAAAAATATCTTTACCGGCCGCCACGTAGTTGTTTGCGATTGCTCCTTCACCCCCGGTATTCGCAGCTGGGAGATAAGCCAGGAGCTTGGCAACTGAAGCCGGCACAGCAGGGAACACATTGACGCGGCCACCCGATGAAACCGCCAGCCGTCCGCTACCGTCGCTGTTACCTGTGGTGGGATCAAAAATCATGCCGGCCTGAGGAGCCACCAGAGTGCCTTCTGTCGTCAGGACCGGCGCGGCGCCTGCGATTGGGTCACCTAGCAGTGCCGTCAGGTCGCCAGCGCGCTCTGCTGCCGTCGGCACGGTGGCCACCGCCGCGCCGCTGGTGGACCGCCGCGTACCCTGATAGTCCGCGAAGAAAAATACTTTATCGCGCTTAATGGGTCCGCCAATCGAACCGCCAAACTGGTTCCAGTGCAGAGGCGTCGCCAGACCCTGGGCGAACGGGTTGTGTGCGTTGAAGTAGTTGTTGCGTAGATAATCGAACGCCGATCCATGCAGTTGATTTGTGCCAGCCCTGGTGGTCGCCTGCAGCAGTGCGCCGCCCACGGAACCGAACTGAGCGTCATAATTGCTCGTCGTCACCTTCAATTCCTGCAACGAATCGATGTTTGGGTTGATGACGGCTATACCAAGAATGGCGCTGTCGTTTTCAGTGCCATCGAGCAGAAAGCCATTGGCGAAAAACTGCTGGCCGTTGGCTGCAAATTGATATCCACCTTGCGGGTTCTCCGCGGAGGAATGTTGAAAGCTCGTGAGCTGGACGCCGGGTGACGTGAAGACAAGTCCTGTGGCATTGCGGTTGAACACCGGCAGGTTTTCCACTTCGGTGGTCTCGAGCGTGGTGCTGACTTCTGCCCGATCCACCTGCAACAGTGGGGTCGCGTCTGTAACCTGCACAGTGCTTGATTGGGAACCCACCTGCAATTTGGCATTGGCCTCGACGGTGCTGTCGACGTGCACCTGAACGGTCGTGGTGGAGCCGCCGAACCCAGAAGCAGTGACGGTCACACTGTACGATCCGGCGAGCAACTGCCCTTGCGCGTACTCGCCCTGGTCACCACTGACCGCGTGATATTCGGTTCCCCGGTCGACATCTTTGATCAGCACGGTTGCGCCGGGCACGGCAGCCCCCGATGAATCCGTCACACTCCCGGCAATCCTGCCAAAGATGGCCTGTGCAAGAACCTGGGACGCTGTCAGCCCAACCAGGAAGATGGCGGCGAACATGAGAAGCAGAAAGGACCAGTTGCGCTTGTACATAATTCTCCGGGAACGAATTGTGAGAAGGTGACGCTGCGATGACAACAGCCTGCTCTGTATGCGCTTGCATACATGAGCCTGAAAGGTGTGAAGAACCGCTGCCGCAGATATTTTTTAGAGGCTTAGCGTGCCTGCCAGTTCTATAAGGTCAACAATAATGTCCGCGACTCAAAGCATGGGCGTGCAATCGCGGAGCGTGGGATGGACACTGTGGAGTGCGCTCAGATGCATGGATATTCCTGGTCACCGTCACCCCACCGAATACCTGAAGATATACTTGAGGTTCCCAAACAACAAGCGGAAAAAAGCGGCAGTGCACGTGAATCCGCGGATGCCTTTGGCGGGATTGAAGTCTGCTGCCGCAGCGCGGAATGAGTGAGGTTCGAGGTCACGGCAGAAAGCGGATCAGCCCTGTAACCAACTCGCTGCCCCATATCTCACGACGTTTTCCAGTCGGGACCGGATTTCCTGTTACGCTGCACCGGATACATCTACGTGTGCGGTTTTCATTGAGGAAAACCGCATGCAGATCGCCAAGGACACCACCTTTAACAGGAAATCCGGGAGATGTGGGAATTCACAGCTCTCAGCCAGCAATTTCGAAGGGCCCCGGCGGGCCGGTCACAGCACTCGATTGAGGAGCTATTCCGTGATCAGCGGTCGGCGGGAAAGCCGATTCGTCGATCACTGACAAGGGGTGGGCGTGCGAAAACCCGAGCCGCAGATTGGGCCTGGTCCAGCGCACGAGCCCACCTGAGGGCCGTAGATGATTCACCCGTACGCGTGCCGCCGGTGCTTGTCGGATGCCTGATGTCGCTGAGCTGTTCAAACGAGATCATGGATGTAAGTTCAAGAAGCTGAGGCCGTCCGAAGCTACCCGGGCGCCCGCTCGGTCAGGCTTGTAGCCGGTACGCGGCCTTCAGCATCCTGTACCATGGGCTGTCATGACGTTTACCCGGCGTCGTTTTGGGCTTTCTCTATCCGTGCTGGCCATGAACGGCCTGCGTCTGCCACTGTGTTTGTCTGCCGCGCCCCTTGAGGATACCGCTAACCCCGAACCAGCCACAGGGTTGGAAATCTCCCTTCGTGATTACGTAACCATGCCCATGACAGGCGCCGTGGATGGCAAAGGCGAGGTGCAGAGTCTGCTGGCACGCGTCAACTTTATGCGCGAAGAGCCCGGGCCTCTTGGCAAAAAGCGATTCTTTGTGAACGACTTGAATGGCCCGCTCTATATCCTGGACAAAGCGAACGGCCAGTTCACTACGTACCTTGACTTCAATGGCCGTGACGGGCGACCGGGACTGTTTCGTAAACTCCCCACCGACCGTGGCTATGCCAATGGGTTCATCAGCTTCGCTTTCGATCCCGATTACGCGCACAATGGCCAGTTCTACACTATCCATCTGGAAGATCCCGCGGCGCCCGGTTCGCCCACGCCGGATAACGGCCATTTTCCTAACCTCGCCACGGCTGGCTATGAGCTCACTCCGGCGATCCGCACCCCTGGCCCCACAGCGCGCGAGGCGGTGCTACTGGAATGGAGGGACCTGCGGACACACGACGCGCGCTTCGAAGGCACGGTGCGGGAATTGATGCGGCTCCAGCAGAACACGCGCATCCACCCGATGGGCGACCTTATCTTCAATCCAACCGCGCGTCGGGGAGAGCCGGATTGGCGGGTCCTCTACGTCGCTTGCGGTGACAGCGGTTCGGGCGAATCGACTAATCCTGAGATGCGTTCTAATCCGCAGCGTCTGGACACGCTGGTCGGCAAGATTCTGCGCATCGTGCCTGATCTGGAGGAACACCGGTCTTCCTCGACCATCAGCGAGAACGGCCGCTACCGCATCCCCCATGACAATCCATTCGTAAGCCTGCACGGAGCCCACGGCGAAATATGGGCTTACGGCTTGCGTAACCCAGCGCGTCTCACCTGGGACGTGGACCCGGCGGATGCGCGGAACAATCACTTGCTTGCGAATGTGATCGGTCTCAGCACCTGGGAGACCGTCGTCATCATTCACAAGGGAGCCAATTACGGCTACTCCTTGCGAGAAGGCAATCAGAGGCTGGAGGCAACGAATCATACTTCCGATTTGCCCGCGGAAGATCGCCTCCCGATACGCATCAACGCCACTGAAACCGCCGGGATGACGACCCCTGTTTATCCCGTGATCGAGTACAGTCATGGGAAAGAGGGCGGCGATGCCATGTCGAGTGGCTATGTGTATCGCGGTAAATCGATCGCTGCACTGCGCGGCAAATACATTTTTGGCGACGTGAGTACGGGCAAGCTCTGGTGGGCCGATTTCGCGGAGATGATCGCTGCGGATGACGGCGATGCCAGGACCCTCGCAGGTATTCATCCCGTGACGGTTCGCTGGTCGAAGCCCGGTGGGGTAAGTGCCGGCTACCCTTCCATGGCGCCGATTACCGAGGCAGCCTATCACGCTCGCGGCGGCACGGCGGCGCATCTGCCAGGAGTGGCGATCGTCGCCGCACAGGGCCGCGCGGATATCCACTTATGGGAAGACGCGGAGGGCACGCTTTATCTTCTGAGTAAGAGTGATGGCATGATAAGGACCGTGACCAACGCGGCGATGGTCAGTCTGTAATAACATTCCATCGACTGGAGTTTCATTCGATCGGAATCTTCTTTACCGGGTTACCTTTCGTCTGTCACGGGGTTTCCACCCACGAGCGCTCCCCTCAAGCAAGGCTACAACGCACCACCCGTACAACTACTGTATCGTTCGATGAGAACCGAAGGTGAACGCATGCCCAGATATTCCGACGAGTAATAGAAGTGCATGATATGCGGCGTAAAGTACCAAAAGCTAGGATCACCTTGTCCATCGGATCCGTGAGTCCTTATGAAAATCGCGATTGCAGCAGACCATGCAGGCTTCCCATTGAAGGAGCAAATGCGTGAAATCATCTCTCAGCTAGGTCACGAGGGTCACGATCTCGGAGCCTACGATGCCGAGCCGTCCGACTATCCCGATTTCGCCAAACTCGTGGGGGCATGTCTCATGTCGGGTGCCGCAGACCGCGGCATCCTTATCTGCGGGTCCGGAGTCGGTGTCTGCATTGCCGCTAACAAAATGCCGGGGATCCGGGCCGGTATTTGCCATGACACATACTCTGGACACCAGGGAGTGGAACATGACGATATGAATGTGCTCGTCATGGGCTCCAGAATCGTGGGCCCAGCGCTTGCCCGCGAGATTACCCGGGCTTATCTGGCAGCGAAATTCGATGAGACCGAAGAGCGGTTTACCCGGCGGTTAAACAAAATCAGGGCCATCGAGCGACTGTACATGCCTGCGGCATTCGATTCGATCATTTGCGCGCAGGCGCTCAACGACCCTAATGCGAACGGACTTACTGAATAGGCAAAAGCATTGGATGTGGCGAAGCCAATCCAATGCGGTCCGTCGCAGTCAACCCGATCAAAGCCGGTGTTTGGATGGTAGGGCTGCCAATCGAACCAGAAGCCTTTGAGAATTCTAATCGGGTGAGAGGCACATAGGGCGTGGAACTGGGCGATGTGATTGCAAGTAGGATTCCTGCGGAGATTTCTGTTGGCTGGGACTCACGGCTCATTCGCCCATCCTGCAGCAGGTGGTAAATTTCGCCCCGCCACCGCACCTGGTTACTCATTTAATTTGCGGCTCAATAGCAAAAACCAAGCAGGTCACGGAGCGGATAGAGGAACACGCTGCGCAAAAGCTGCGGTTCCTCGACCACTTGGCTTCCACGGGTCCGCCGAGCGCCGCCCGGAAGATCCAGGTCCAGAACAGGAGCAAGAAGCCCACCAGCGGATGGTGAAGTGGAAGCGCCAAGGCTGACGCCAGCAATCCATAAGGGATGCCAACGGTCAGGGAAGTTCCGAGATGTCCCTTCGGCCGCGAAATTCGAGTACTTCTCATCCATCGGATTTGGTGCAGCAGAGAAGGTACAAACGCACTACTTAGTACATGGTGCGCAATCGTAATGGGTGGATAGAACAACCCGGTGTCCAGCAGCAGCGATCAGGTTTCACTGTTTACCTGCAGCGGCGATTCACGCTTCTTGCGTCAGTCCCACTGGGCCGAGCAGTCCTGAGCTCTCGAGGGCGGAGTCTTTTGTGAAGTAGTTCCAAGTGGTGAATGTGTACCGACCGGCAGAGGGACGCGGCTCGTTGTTTAAAAACCATTGCGGGAATTCTTTGAGAAACTGACCGCTATGAATGGATGCATCGCCTATCTCCCACAATACATCGGCCGGTTGCTGTTCGTCGCCGATCAAACGGTTTGCCCACACGTTGGTGACGGCAATCTCAATTTCGTTTACGCCTGAAGTCATTGCACTGCTGACCTCGATGCTCCACGGAGCGGTCCATAGGACCCCCAGGTGCTTGCCATTGACGGTTACTTCTGCCACGTGGCGCACGACTCCCAGGTCGAGGTGAAGCCGCTGTCCCACGAGTTCCGCGGGTAGCGTGATTCGTTTCCGATAAATCGCTGCTCCTGAGTAATAGTGAATGCCCGGCTCGTCATTGGTTGTCCAATCCGTCAGTGTGGCAAAATGCACTGCCTTGGCCGGCCCTCCCCATTTGGGATCAAAGCTCACCTGCCAGTCTCCGCCCAGTTCCATCACACGGCGCCGAGTCCGGAAGTTCGGGCTCTGCGTTGCTCGCTTGCGGATGGGTTTGCGGAAGACGACAAAGAAGCTTTGCGTCGGTGCGAATTCCAATTCAAAGGAGATGGACGTTGCATCCTGGGTGAAGGTACTCAGTGCGCGCATCGAGCGCGACACCGGGTCCCAGAGTTCCGGCAGCCTTCCTGTAAGAGGAAAGCTGAGCGCGGCCGTACCGCCGGTCCAGGCAGTATTGGCTACGAAATAAATGTCGGCGTTGCCGGTCTTGCGGTGAATGCTCTTAAGGACCGGGCGCGCCGCCGGTTGCATGGCTTACGAGGCTGGTTGCCGCCGAAGGCGGGACGAAACGGCCGCTCTGTAACAGGGCCTGGCAGCGCCATAAATAGGCTACCCAGGCTTTGCCAGGGTTCCACCAGGTTTGCAACCTGCCGAAGTGAACGCCCCACTGTCCCATGGCGTTACCCGGCTTGTACTTCGAGTCCCATGGCTGCTGCACGCAGTGATGCAAATTGAACCGGTTCACCCCTGCGCAAAATGCTGCATCGCCGATCGGTTTCAACCATGCAGGGTGCTCGCGCCACGCGGCGAGCTGAGGCTGAGTGGTAAAGGATTCAGCGACGATCAGTTGGTCTCCCCGGGCGTGGGCCGCCTGGACTACCGGGTCGAGCGAAGAAGGAGAGTAGACATTGTTCGTGGTCCAAAACTCCACTGACGGAACATCGAGAAACGGAACTACCTCTGAGATGACCCACGGCCCTTCATACGGCTCTGCAACGAATTTGAGGCCGGCTGCATGCGCGAGGGGTCGCGGGGTCGCCCAGTATTCATCGCGGTAGAGGTCCTCGATGGTTCGCTTGAAGTCAACCTTGAACCGTTCTGTCTGCTGCTCGCTGCCCACTGTGCGGCCGGCGAGTACTGGTAGCCATGGGATGGGATCGTAGCTGCGGCGCCGCTGAAATTCCTCCGCCATCCGGGGTGTCCATGTCGGATTGCCAGCCTCATAGCTGTCGAAGTAGAGAGTGGTGAGTCCGGCGCCCTCTGAGCCCGGATTGCGACGCAGGTCGCCCAGGTGCTTGTCGATTTCGCCCAGCACATGCTTTACGTGGAAGGTCACCGCCTCACGGTTCATCTTGTCGCATTCCAGGCCCATCGCCGCTAACTGCGCGGGCTGGATCATTGCGCCTGTGGTGGTGTGGCCAAAGCGGTAAATGGTCCAGCTTCCGGCTGGAGGCGCCCAATCTATGTTTCCATCGGCATCCATTCGCCTGCTCAGGTCAATGACCTGATCCCTGGCCGCTGCGCCCTCGCTGGGCAGCGCCAGAACAGCAATGTCGCGGAAGAAAGTCTTACGGGCCTCAACAATAGGAATGCCCACCTTGCCTAAGTCAGGCAGGTAGACCTGGGGGAATTGCGCGTGGGGATGTGGGTCGACCGTCGGTTTGGCCAAGGCTCCGCGGTAATTGGAACCGCCCTGCACTTTCTGCTCCGACCATGCCACTTCCTGCATGGATAATTCCGGCGTGATCCAGGGTCCCCCACTGCTCTCGTATCCCGCGCAGTTGTGGAGAATCATCTCCAAACCGAGGCGCTGACATTCCATCGCGGCGTGTCGCACCAGTTGCCACCACGGCTCAGTGAAGGCGATGATTTCCGGCGTTGGACTCTTCGCAATGGTCCCCGCCCACGGGATGAGCGTATCGGCGAGGCTGAAGATCGTAACCCCACCAAAACCCGCCTCCTGCAAGGCTTCCAGGTCGAGTGTGATACCGCTCTTGCTGAGGTTGCAACCCATCCACATCCACAGAACGTAGGGACGGGCCGTCTTTGGCGGTGAGGCGAATAACTCAGCAAGATCTGTATCCGCCTCAGCGTCGTTTTGCAAGTGAGCTGATTTTCCCTTATCCAGACTCACAGCAGCCGCCGTAAGCAATACACAAAATTGCCTTCTGGTAGTCATCCGTCCGCCTTGCCCCTCAAGTTGTCGAAACTCCGGTTAAGATCGCTCTGAGCTTTCGCAGCATGCTCCCTGCGGTAGACACGCGTCAGAGAGCTGCAGTTAGTGCTACTCTCCGCTCGTGCTTTGAGCGGGTGGTGTTCCAGTGCAAGGAGGTCTCCTTACTTCACCTCCTTCGCTCAATTAGAAATAGTACGTGCTCAGGATTGCATTTTGCGCACAGCGCGCGAAACGCTGCTTTTAACGCCGAAGTTGCTGTCCTCAACAGCTGTATCAGGATTACCTCCCCGTCTCGACCTCTAAATTGCAACAACTAAATATGCAATCGCCAAATCTCGTCTGGTAAGCAAACTTAATTGGTGATCAGCGGCAGATGCACTCTCTGGCGCTCATTGCATCGGCACCGACTGGGGAACGACCGTAAAAAGGAGAGTCCAGAACCTCTTTGTTCTAATAGCGGGTAGAGTGACGTTGCAGCGGAATGGGAGAGCCTCAGGATGAGTCATGCGCGCAGGGTTGGAATTTTGGTAGCAACCGCGGTGCTGGTGTTGTGTGTGGTGGGGGCTTTTATGACCCAGGGCGTCATGGAGCATTTGCCGTTCCTGCATCCGCAACGATCGGGGTGGAGCGCGGTGCCGATACGGCATGGAATTGTCGACCAGAGGCCGTGGCAGACAGCGCAAACCCTGGCGGCGTTGGCAGAATCGGCGGAAGAACGAGAGCTTGCGCGGGAAGCGGAGCGGGTGGCGGACCATGAGGTGGACCAGGCCTTCGCGCAATCTCTGCGTCAGGCAAGTGCGGAGCCCCGCGAGTTGAAGGGAGAGGCATTGGCGCTGCAGCAGCGGGTCACAGAGTTGCAGGGCACGGTCAAGGAGGACCAGGCACGAGTGGCTGCTTTGACGGCTAAGGCGGGGCCGGACGGCTCGGCAAATCTGCAGGCCGCGGGCGACCTGGACGTGGCCAGGGCGCAATTGAATCTGGACCAAAGCGAGTTGTCAGACTCACTGGAAGATCTGGCGCGCAAGAGTGGCGATCAGCGGGGAACCATTCAGCAGGAGCTCACGGCGCGCGACGCGGAAATGAAGAAGTACGATGCGCGGGTCGCATCGGGCGATGGACAGGCTGCGGTCGTCTCCTCGGGACAGTTCACGACGCTGGCGAGCCAGATTGCTGCGTGGTGGGCACAACGGGGCAGGATGCAACTGATCAAGCAGGCAGAGGGGCTGGCGCGGGCGGATGTCGCGGCACTGACAGAGGATTACGCCAGGCTGAAGGCGGAGGCAAACGTGCCCAGGGAAGAAGCAACCGGGACGCAGAATTCGCACGCGGGCAGGGTGGAGGAGTTGCAGCGCATGGCCACGCAGAACTACGTGTTGAGCGTGGTGGACGACCGGCTTGGCGCACAGCAGCAGCTCGTGGCGCTTTACGGGAAGTGGGGCGACCAGGTGCTGCTGCAACACAAGATGGTGATCCACCTGATGCTGCAATCGATGGGCTGGATTGCGGGGATTGTGGTGTTAACCCTGCTGGCAGGCTGGGGACTGCAGGCGATGCTGGAGCGGATGTCGCGAGACCTGCGACAGAAGCGGACGATGGGCACGATCTTGAATCTGGCGACACAGGTCGTGGGACTCCTGCTGATTCTGCTGGTGATCTTCGGGGTGCCGCAGCAGACGCCAACGATTTTAGGGCTGGCTACGGCGGGGTTGACGGTGGTGTTTCAGGATTTCATCCTGGCATTCTGCGGGTGGTTTGTGCTGATGGGGCGTAACGGGATACGCGTGGGCGACTGGGTGGAAATTGATGGCACGGGCGGCGAGGCCGTGGAGATCGGGCTGTTCCGGACCTGGTTGCTGGAGACGGGAAACTGGACGGCGAACGGGCATCCGACGGGACGGCGGGTTTCATTCCTGAACGGGTTTGCGATTCGAGGAAAATATTTTAACTTCTCGACGACGCAGCAGTGGATGTGGGATGAGATCAAGGTGAGTCTGCCGTCGGGAGCCGAATCGTATGCGCTGATCGAAAGGATTCGGGAAGCCGCGGTAGAGGCTACGGAGGCGGACGCAAAGTCGGCAGAGGCGGAGTGGAAGCGGGTGACCCATGAGGTAGGTACCCCCCAGTTCAGCGCGACGCCGTCGGTGGATGTGCGGCCGGCAGGCACCGGGGTGGATATCGTGGTGCGGTATGTGACGAAGGCCGGGGTGCGGCTCGAGACGCGGAACCGGCTGTTCCGTGTGGTGGTGGACCTGATGCAGGGCGGCCGGAAGGAGAAGATTGAGAGTCCTGTTGCTTCTTCGTAGGTGTATTTGTTACGAGATCCGCATGATCATTTTCCAGCAGTGCCCAAAGTGTTCTAGCCCGGATTTCTCACCAGTTAGCCCCCACTTTGTCATCCCGAGCGCAGTCGAGGGATCTGCTGTGCGCCTTTCTCCTGTCACAGATTTCTACAGAGCTCCAGCATCGGATGGGCAGGGGAACGCGGGTCTCGATAGCAGCCGCTTCGCTGTCAAGAGTGACTATCCTGCATTCCTGCTGAACGAATGGTTCCTCTGCGCGTCCAATGCTGGAGCTCTGTAGAAATTTGTGGAGGGAGAAAGGCGCACAGCAGATCCCTCGACTGCGCTCGGGATGACAAATTGGGGGCTAGTGGCGCTTGCCGGCATTGCCTGCGGCGTGAACAAACACCGGCGGGAAGCCCGCATATGCGTGTCCCTCAAACGCCACACGCTGCTGTCATTCAAACGCCGCACACGGCGGTCGGCCCACGCCACTAGCTAGGGCATTGTGGTTGTCTCCGGACAGTCGTGGTGAGAAATCCAGGCTAGCGCATGTTGCCGGGAGCCAAAAACGCCGATCTCACCATCCCACCTGCTGCCGAAGCTTAAGAAGCTTGTGCTGTATACGCTTCACGGTGTTTCGGCGGGCTGTTGGCCATATCAGCTTCGCATATTCCTGCCGCGGGAAGCGGGCTAGTGCCCGACTGAGTTCGCCGGACTTCAGAGATCCGCGGTTATTCAACATAGAAGCGATGTAGCGTCGCTGGTCCAGCACCGGGTGGAGGAAAGTATCCTTGCTGTAAGGCTGCAAGTCTTCTTCCAGCGTCGGGGGGAACCAGTCGCAATGAGAGATGTCACCAAAATCGCTGAGTGGCAACCAGGTCATGTTCGCTCGAAGCACTTCGGTAGGTACAAACAGTTCGCTGCTCGGCCACTCAGACAAGGATGGATCCGAACCCATGGCGAGCCGGCGCTGGTGCAGCCGCAACAAAGCGGCGGAAGAAAAGAAGCAGATATTCAGCAAGGCCAGCCTGAGCTCGCTCATGCGGTAGACCCGCCGTTGATAGTGCATCCAATGCCAAGTCCCGAACGGCTTTGTAATAGGGCTTGCGACCAGGTCAGCTTGCCGCGCCGTTGCACGCGCTACAAGTCGCTCCAGCGAGCATTGCGCTACGCAGTCATACTCAACGAAGAGGTAAGAGTCATAATCAGGGCACTGGCTTTGGAACTGGTAGTGCGCGTAGTCTGGATTCCACCAAAGTACGCCGCCAACTGCAGAGCGCGGCGGCAGGCCCTCTGCAGTGAGATCGTCGCAGGTAAAACGGATAACACGTTCGAACGGTACGGGTCCGACCGGCCCATTTGTCTCATCAATTGAGACATAAAAGTCGAGCGAACCGGCAGCTTCCTGCAGACGCTTCGCCTGCCGCTCCACGAAGCTGTCCCAGGCGTAAGTTTTGAAGACGACAGCACAACGGGGCCCCCGGGGATTCATACATGTTCCTCTTCACGAATCTCCGCGGGTCCCACCGCTTGGAGTGTGTGACGCGCGTCGAGTGTGCGCCCCGCCAGCCAATGTCCCAGGGTCACGCTCGGTATCGTCACGGCGCGGTCAAACGGGACGGCGAGAAGAATGGATACAGGCACCACAATTGCAATCAGAACTGGGAGTGAGAGTGCGCCACGTGTCAGGATCGTCAATGCCAGAATGACAGGAACATGGACAAGGTAAAGACTGAAAGAGATCTTGCCGAGATAGCGGGGGGCTCTGTGCAACAGCATCATTTCCATCATGCCTGGCGCCAGGGCGGCGCATAGAACCAGAACTGATCCAACAGCCACCATCAATTCCTGTACAACATGCCAGTGGGACCAGTGGCCCTGAAACACTAATAGTCCGGAAATGAGGAATGGAAAGCTAAGCCACGGCCGATTGCGTGCAAAGAAATGACGAATGCTGTTGATTCGTGTAGCCAGGACCATGCCAATAACGAAGAAGCAGGAGTAGTACGCCGTCCACTGCACTTCGAAGGCAAGGCGGTGGATGAGATTCTGATGCGGGGTCAATACCAACAAGTCGCCGAGGGCGCCGATATTTCCGGAGATCAGCTGCATGCTGACGATGATGGTGAACAGGCAGGTCAGAATAGCCAGGGCCCCTCGGATTCTCCAGCGGAGGATGGGTGTGATGAGAAGCGGAACCAGTAGAGAAACCCGTATCTCCCAAATGAGCGTGTGAGTCACACCATTGATCGTCGCGTGGTGCCCGATGAGAGCAAGGTGATCGAATATCACCGGCAAAGTGACTGCATGAGTCCAGGTCATTTCGTTGACCCACTTACTTGCTCCGGGAACGTAGGCCTGGTGGAGTAAGGCCGAGTTTGCTATTCCTGCGACGGCAATAGCTGCAACATAGGGGAGATACAGCCGGCAAAGACGTTTGATTGCGAAGCTCCTGTAGTCAGGCGCTCGCCCCACAACCCAGGGCAACGCCAGCACAAGCCCGCTGAGCACGTAGAACAGGGTCACCGCTTCGTAGCCCGACCACACAATGCGGGCCGGAGTATGAAGGAACATTGATGAGACTGTTCCAGCCGCAGGGGTCTGCCAGTGAGAAAAAAAGTAATCACTGTAGACCGGTCGGGTCAAAAAGCAATGGTGGATCACCACAATGAAAGCCGCGACCCCTCGTACAGAGTCTAAGGTTTCGATTCTGCCAGGCTTAGTCAACAGGAACTCCTTCGTACAGGGCCTGCGTATCGCGTGCCATCATCGGCACGTAATTCCTGCTGCGCGACAGCTTTCCCCGATTGTTCCTGCTGATCAGGGCATTCAGGTTCTCTGCCACGAAATCCACTTCGTGATGGGTCATCACATCGAAGAGCGGTAGACTGATGATCCGTGCCGAAACCTCATCGCAGACCGGCGTTGGATCGCCCAGACACACTTTCCGGAAGTAAGGCTGCTCGAGCAAGTGAGGACTGAAATAAGCTCCCGTGGTAATCCCGCGTTCCAGCAGTTCTGCACGGATCGCCGCTTTTCTCCCGCTGACACGTCGAGGCAACAGGGCCGGGACAAACTGGTGGGCCTGCATACCCTCCGCTTTCGGCTGGAACTGGAGATCTGGCAATCGGTCGCGATAGTGACTAAACAAAGCTGCCCTGTGCGCGGTGAGTTGGTCGTAATCGCGCAGGCGCAATTGCCCCAGTAAGGCGCCGACTTCGCTAAGTTTACCGTTGATACCCGGCATGATCGCCGTGCGCGGCTCGCCGAAGCCAAAATTGCACATAGTGCGTAGTCGCGCGATCCGTTCAGCATCCGCGCTGTAAATCAACCCTGCTTCGCCCACCGCAAATGATTTGGTGGCGTGCATCGAGAACACCACGCTGCCGGCAAAGCCGCTGCCAAAGCCACGCCAGTTGCCGTCGAATGTGCCAAGTGAGGCAGCCCCGTCGACGACGATAGGAATCCCCAGCTCACTGCCGATCTTCTTATAGCGTTCCAGATTGATGGGATAGCCGAACGTGGCGTATGGCACGATGACGGCGATGTCGCTTCCGTAGCGCTGTAGCATCGCTGTCTCAGCCGCAGTATCGGCGGCCCAGGTTCTGGGATCGATGTCACAGAGCAACGGCGTTAATCCACACCACAGAGCCGCATGTGCCGTCGCCGCGAAGGTGAAACTCGGCATCACGGCAAAGCGTCCTGTAGGTTTCTCTCCGATGGCATCCTTAATCGCCATCATGAGACCGATAGTCGCATTGCAGACCGTCAGACAAGCGCCCCTTCCACCAAAGAAGCGAGCCAGCATTTCCTGTTCAAACCGAGTATTGACTGGACCGAAATTGCTGAAGATTCCACTTCTCTCGATCTGTTGCAACTCCTCAATTGCAAGAGAGAGCTGCGGAGGCGCGGGACGAACCAATGGGATATTCATGCTTCGAGCTCCTGAGGTGCAGTCATTTGCTGCGCTAGGGCAAAGGTAGCCGTGGCGGAAAACTCGCTGGCCCCATAACGATGAGATAGGACAGCGTCGACAATCATCCCGCCAACGTCGCTTTGCCAAAGCCATAAGCCATTTGCCTGTCCCTGAAAGCTTGGTTCGCCGCCAAGTTTTCCATAAGGCACAAAGCCAGCAGCCAGACCGATGGCGAAGAGATGAGGGATTGGCTTGCCAGAAGCATCCATCACGCGGCAATAACCATCGACCAGCCGCGCCTGCGGTGCCGTGTCAGCGAGAAGCGGTATCGGGTTTCCTGCATGGTCCAGTACTGGCAACGCACGTGGCCGATAACCGAATGCAGCTATCACCAGGTCCGCATTGTCGAGTATGGCCAATGATGCTGCATCATCGAAGCCGAGACGGTGCAACGTCAATCTAGGCTCGGGAGGTCGACCCCCGATGCCCCGCGCCTGCATAATCAGCTCTCGTGAATCCAAGCGGAAACCTGCCAGGCGGAACACACGACCGCTGACCGGACAGATGTCTTCCGGGCCAAATTCCGTATATTGATCGGCGATCGCCGCGTTTACGCTGGGATAGTAGATTCGTAACTCACGCCGGTGCAGAAGAGTGACACCGCCTGCGCCGAACTCGATGCTGGGCAGGCGGTTTAACAATGCATAGGCGAGAGCGGCCGCGCTCGTGGAACCACCAATGATCGCCACTCGCGGCGGGCGGCCCAGTTTACCGAGACGCGCGGGCAGCTCGGCAAACCCGGCGTGGCTGAGAACGTCGCCGGATTGCAACAGCCTGTCGCCACATCGCTCTACGAGATTGACGCCAGCCACAACCTCGGTGCGAAGACGCGCAAGAGGCTGGGTTGCTCCGGTGGCGAGGACCAGGTTGTTCGAATCGATCGTCCGCTCGCGGCCAGTCGCCACATCGCGAATGCGTGTAAGCCAACCGGATGGCGTGCGCTGAGCCCAGATAGCCTGATGGCCCTTGAGCACACGACCATTAGTCGCCTTGGCGATCACGTCTTGCATCGCATCCCCGATTATGCCCAGGAACTCGCCGGCGCGACTCAAAGGCACCGTTCGATCACCCGCTTGCAAGAACTCCTTCGTGATTGGATGTTCTCGTAGGAGGGCTAGTTCTCCGCCCGGCGGACCCGCAAGACAGTCTGCGAACGTGAAACCAGTGCTGTCGGAGTTTATGGACCATCCGCCGATACCGCCCTCTCCCAGGGAATCAGTTTGTTCCACCAGCGTGACGCCTTCTTGCAGCAACTCGTCGAGACGACCCTGTCGATGCGCCGCGAGTAGTGGCGCAAGTCCGCCGGGACCACCGCCAATGATAGTTAGACCTGTACGAACGAGAGCCATGGCACCTGCTTTGGGCGGCTTGGAGGCCGCACTATTCAATATGGTTGTGGGGGGGAGTGCGAACAATTCCTGAGTCGGCTACTGACCAGACAGCCGAATGGAACAAATCCACGCACCCTTTGTATACAGACCATCTATTAAAGGCAAAGGAAAAATGTCGGCGCGCGCCGCACGAAGAAATTTAAGCCGTTTTCCAGTAACTCAGGCAGTTTCAGATGTTAGATGGTTGTAGTCACTTAACACTTTGTTAGGTTAGCTGAACACAGCCGACATTGCTGCTTTGTAAGGTGTCACTCTGAATGTATTAGGACAACTCGCCCAACCAACTTAGGCATGGTTCTCAAGCGTCTCTGTCACCCATCAAGTATCCTGCCGCGCCTTGGTGTGTGTCGTATCTCCATCTGGACTAATAATCCAAAGGGCATCGATGGGGTATCGGCCATATCGCGACATTCAGGAAAGTGATTTGGAACTACAAAGACGATCTGTACGGAATAGCCTATCCAAAATGCATCCGAAACCATCAAGGACCGAACGCGAGTGCCTTCAGGCGGTGAATCGTTTCCACTCCCCTTCAGAGGTGACTTCGACAGAGTCGCCGCTTACCTTGACGGCGGTCTTATACTCAATGGCTTATACCGGAATGGGCAAATTTGCAGCCAATTTGGGCGCCCGCGTAGACGAAGCATCCGACGGTCTTTGTGGTTCTCTTGCGGGATCAAAAGCAAAGTTGGTTAAATCCTGCTCCATTGGCAGTAACGAAGATCATGGTGCCTTGACGGGCACAAATACCCTCCCAGCCCACAAGTACAGCCATGCAAAGGCGCGGTCGAGTGAGAGGCAGTCAACGCCGATAGAAGCCGGTGTTTGGATGATAGTGCTGCCAATCGAACCAGAAGTCTTTGAGAAACTCTAATCGCGTGAGACATTGTCCTCGCCGGTCGCCGGTGAGGGCACATCCGTCGAAGCCCCATTCGCTAAGCGTGTTGGATTCGAGCAGTGCCCACGGTTCGCTGGTGCCTGCCATACCTTGAACGTAGAAGTCGAGCGTGTCCGCCCCCAACTGCCGGGAGAAGACACGGACGGACGCTCCATCCGGTCCGAGCACCAGCATGATCGGTTTCCCTCCCGGATCATCGAGCAGCACCGGCGACTCCTCAGTCAGCCGGCTCAACGGATACGCGCGTGCGGTTCCGTTCATCGATATACCGATGATTGTTTCCCTGTCGGGAAGTGTTCCCCTGGGCGCGTGAATAACGGTTGGCAACTTCTTGATCTCGCGCTCCCAGTTGGCTTTTTCGTAGTTGGCCGCATCACGCGGTGATGGCGCCAGCACTGTCCCGTGTGGGTGCTCCTCCTTCCAGAGACCAAAGGTGAGTTCATCCTGATCTACCAGAGTGAGTTTCGCGCCCTTCAACCGGCCTGCGATCGCGGTGCCATTGATTTGCTGCCAATAGCTCCCCGTCTCCTCGTCGCGCATGAGGAAGTTTTGATTGTTGATGCCGGCCAGGTGGAAATGCAGATCACGCCCTTGTACGCTGCGGGTCCAGACCAGACCCGTGTGGCAGAGCGTTCAATACGTGACGACGATCGGCAATTGGTGCAGCCGATCGTTGACGATGTGGTGGTATCCCATCTCGCGGATCGGATAGGCGCGGCTTTCCCCGCCCATCGTCACCGCGATGACCATGTCTTTGCTGTCGATGCCGGCTTGCAACATTGTCAGGTAGTGCGGCTCGCCGATTCCATGGAACATGATCTGCTCATAAGGATTGACCCAGGATGCGCCCGCGGCGAGCAGAGCAATCAACGTCGCCGGAACGAGGAGCAGGAATCTTGCCGCCTGGCCCGCGCGCCGCCATGCCAGCAGAGACAGCATCGCGATCAGAATGAAAGTCACTGCCAAAAACAACCTGTCGTGCGATTGCAACCAGAGTGCGCGTTGCAAATCCGCAGACTTTTGTTCCCGGAACGGACGGATGATATAAATCGGATAAAGTGCAACCGCTAATGTTACGAAACCCGCGAGCACAAGGCACAAACCCTGCACCCCATCGCGCAGGCTCATCTTAAAACGGTTTTTGCCGGCCCATCTCATGCGCCCCCGCTCTCCTCACGGTGCTTAAGCGATAACTTTAAACCCCAAGCTCGCGAGCAGCCAGAATGGTTCCCTCGACCCTGGCACGAATCTTGTGGAAGGCAGTATCCCGCGCCGTCGAAGAATCATCGGCAAACGGCGAAAAGCCGCAATCGTCGGTGGTTCCCAATTGCTGAGTGGGCAGGTAGTGGGCCGCCTCCAGAACGCGATCGCGTACCTGGGCAGCTGTCTCGATTTCAGGATTAATCGGGTCGATAACGCCGATGAACACCGTGTGCTGTGGACCGAGAAGCTGGCAGACGAGTTGCAGGATTCTCTTTCTGTCTGGTTCACTCGCCATTTGCAAATAGAAGCGCCCCACGTTCATCTGGAACAGATCAGGCAGCAGGCCGGTGTAGTCCACATCGGCGCTGTGTGTGGAATCGTGATCGCCACCGGGGCATACATGCACCCCGATTCGCTGCCGCTCGTGGGCGGTGAAGCGCGCAAGCACCTGGTTGTTCAGCGCCACGAAGCTGCGTAACAGATTGCCCGAGGGATCCAGTTTGAGCGACAACCTGCCTTCGGTGAAGTCGATCTGGACGGTCGAGGCACCCTGATCGAGTGCACCGCGAATGTCAGCCACTGCTTCTTCGAGCAGGTCCGCCAAAAACTGGTCCCGCGAGTAACCGGGAATGCCGCTCGCCGGGTAAAGCAGGCTCATGGCGGATGCCGAGATAACCGCCTGCTTGATCGGCACGCTCGTATACTGCTGGGCGACTTTCAAAAAGCTCGCAGCGTGCACGCTGTAACGGAAGGGAGCGGTAGTGAGGCTCGGCAGCTGGCGCACGTGCCCATCGGCAAACGGGATCGTTACCCCATGGGGCGCCAGGTTGGTAAGCCCAGTGAGCGGGTAGGTTGCGAAGCTGGGCTTGGATTGCTCCCCATCTGTAATGACGGGCGACCCGGTCTCTTCAAATCGCTGGATGGTGTCGCGAATGGCCTCTACATAGGCCCGCTCGAGCGCATCGTGACCTGATTGCCCGGCCTGCGCAGCCGCCATCGCCTGCAGCAAGACGGGAGAACGCGGAATGCTGCCGATCGGCTCAGTCGGAATACCCATATCGGGGAACTCTATCGATCGGGAGGGCGCGGGCGCATCCATCCAAAGGTGGATGTGCCCGGAATCACTTCGTCGTCGCGTTCATTGCCAGATAACCTTGCGGCGCAATGCCGAACGCATCAGCCACCCGGTTGAAAAACGCGAACATCGCCGTAATGTAAACCGCCTCGGCGATCTGGGGCTCGCTCCAACCGTGATCGCGCAGAGACTGCACGTCGGCGGGCGTGGTGCGATAGGCTGCCTCGGTCACCTTGGTGACATATTCAAGCAGAACGCGGTGCGCATCGTCGAGCTTCGCCTCTGCAAGGTTGCCGGCGGCCAGCGCCTCGACTGTTTCTTCTTCGGCTCCCTGAACACGCAGGAAGTAGGCATGAGAATCCAGTCAATAAGGGCATCGATTAAGCCAGGAGACCCAGCTGGCGATCGCTTCCTTGGTCTTACGCGTAAGGTGCCCTTCAGAGAAGTGGACCGTGTTGCTGAAGCTCATCACCTGGCGCAGAAAGTCTGGTCGATGGCTGAAACACTTGAGGATACCCGGCATCTGTTCGCGGCCCGAGTGGGCGCGCCATTCCTCATACACCTTCGCCACTTCACCAGTGGCGTCAGCATCCTCGATAAGATCGATCTTGGTTTTGGGGTTCGTCATCTGGGTTGAGTCGCCAAAGATTAGCACACGGGGAAACATGCTGTAACTGAAGAACTGCATTTGCGCCTGGTGCGGCAGGTGATGAATTACCAACCCACCAAAGGTTGGAGTAACCCACCCATCGAGAGATGCAGGACAACAACGCGCCGGATCGCGTAGTGTCCATTCGAGCAGACCGCTGAATCTTTACTTAGCCTGCATGGAAACCGACCCATGCTGCGGGCGTGCTGCGTCAGCATCTCGGATGCACGGAGTTCTTGACAATGCGGCATGTTGCCTGGCGCACCTTACTCACAGCTACAAGCAAGCGGATGTCACGTGCTTCATCGCGCCATCACTTTATCAACTTCGCCAGTCCTTACGGAGCACCTACCCACGCTATGAACATCATTCGCAAAGTACCGGTATTCCTGCTGCTTGCTTGCCTCAGTTGCGCAGCGCAACAGATCACAGGAAACATTCGAGGGACAGTGGTAGATCCGAGCGGAGCTGTTGTTGTGGGCGCCTCTGTGGTCGCACAACAGGCAGAAACCGCCTTATCGCGGTCTGGCATCACTGACCGGAATGGTAACTATGTTCTTCTGGAACTTCCCGTGGGTCACTACCGGCTCCAGGTGGATGCGAAAGGCTTTCGGCGCTACGCTCAGGACGGCATCACGCTGAATGTGAACGAGACGGCTTCGGTTTCAATCCATCTTGCGATCGGATCGGAACAGCAGGAAGTGCTGGTTCGTGCCGACGCCGACCTGATCGAACCGACCGTCACCAGCATGGGCAAGGTTGTGCAGCAGCGCGAACTGGAAGATCTGCCGCTGAACGGACGCAACTTCGCGCAGCTTGGCTTGTTACAGCCCGGAGTCGTTCCCTTAACCCCCGGGATAGCGGAGGCAGGCGGATCGCTGCGAAACGGGCAGGCCTATGCCGTGAATGGACAGCGCCCCGAATCGAATAACTTCCTGATCGACGGAGCCAACAATGCCAACGGGGTCGACGGGGGATTTGTCCTGAAGCCACCAGTGGATGCGATCAGCGAGTTCCGCATCATCACACACAACGCAACCGCTGAGTTCGGCGACGCACTGGGTTCGACCACCAACATCATTACGCGCTCGGGCACAAACCAGGTCCACGGGACCTTGTGGGAGTTTCTGCGCAACGACGCCCTGGATGCAAACAATTACTTCGCGCAAACCAAAGAGCCGCTGAAGCAAAACCAGTTCGGTGCGTCGTCCGGCGGTCCGATCAAAAAAGATAAAACCTTTATCTTTGGTTTCTATGAAGGCTTTCGCAATCGTCAGGGCGAGACAACGCTGACCACAGTGCCGTCCTTGAAGCAGCGCACAGGTGATTTTTCCGAACTTTGCCCGGAAGGCTTTTCCAGCGGTTTTTGCAATAACCCGGGGCACCAGCTCTTCAATATTTTCGCTAATGCACCGTACCCCAACAACCAAGTGCCGCAGGCACAATTTGCCACCGTTTCTAAAAACCTGCTGGGCTTCTTTCCGCTGCCAAATGCAGGTACAAACCTGTTCTCGACCACGCAAACTCTTCATAATAGCTCTGACCAGTTCGGCATCAAGGTCGACGAATACCTCGATGCGCGCGATACGCTCAGTTTCCGTTACATGTTCAACCAGCTCTCGCAGTTGGACCCACTCTCGCCCGCCGGCGCCAGCGTCCCGGGCTTTCCAGTAGCCGAAGACCAGCGCGCGCAGAACTTCGTCCTCGACGAGACGCACACCTTTTCCTCAAACCTGATCGGCGTGGCGCGGTTCTCGTTTCTGCGCAATAAGTTCCTCTTCGGCGAGCGCGAGGACCACCAGTCGCCCGCGAGCCTCGGCTTTCAATACGCACCGAGCCTGGACATCGCCTCCGGACCGCCGTTCGTCCAGGTAAGTGGCTATGCGACGGTGGGTGATCCCATCACCGGCCCGCGGAATACGTTTGAAAATGTCTACGATGCCTCAGCATCGCTCAGTTGGGTGCGCGGCAAGCATGAGCTGAAGTTTGGCGGGGGATACCAGCGTCAACAGGTGAACGTGTTGCAAGGGATTGCAACCAACGGCTTCTTTGTCTTTGCCCCGTTCCCGGTGACGGATGCGTTCGCCAGCTTCCTTGTTGGGCAGCCTGTCGTGTTTCTGCAAGGCATAGGCGATTTCTCGCGTGGTATCCGCGGCAACAACGGGTACGGATACGTGCAGGATACCTACAAGGTCACTTCGCATTTCACCGTGAACGCGGGACTGCGCTACGAGCTCCCGGAACCCTATACCGAAATCCATCAGCGGCAATCATTGTTTGTGCCGGGCAAGCAATCCAGGATTCTACCGAACGCCCCAGTGGGGCTGCTATATCCGGGAGATCCTGGTGTGCCGGCAGGCCTGATCCCTACCGACAAAAAAGCATTCGCGCCGCGCTTCGGCGTCGCGTGGACTCCCAACGATCATAGGAACCTGCTCATCACTGCGGCCTACGGCATTTTCTACGAGCCCTACTACACCGGCCAGGGCGGCCCCTTGCAGGCTCCGCTCAGTGCGCCTCCTTATCTGGGAACACCGCAGGTGAGCCTGCCGGACTTCGCAGATCCGTTTCAGGGTAAGCCCCCGGCCCCAGGAACCTTTTCCACGCCGCTGACCAATCTGACGCTGTCGCCATCGTTGAGACTGCCCTATACGCAGGATTGGGATTTGAACCTGCAGCAGTCGTTTGGGTCCGATTGGCTATTCGAGATTGGGTACGTGGGCACCAAGGGCACCCGCCTGCCGCGGTTTATTGAAGCCAACCCGGCAGTCTTCGTTCCGGGATCGGTGGATGGCCAGCCGATTTCAAACTCCAGCAATGCCGATCAACGGCGGCTCTATTCCGGCTGCACGCTTGCTGATTCACCGGCAAGTTGCCAGTTTGCGTCCACTGGCGAGATCGCAGGTATTGCCAACTCGGCTTACAACGCGATGGAAGTCTCACTGCGCAAGCGGTTGAGCCACGGGCTGTCTTTTCTGGCCTCGTATACATGGTCGAAGACGATCGACGATGTTTCGTCGTTCAACATAACGGGTTCGGCGGCAAAGCCAGTCGCCGGCGAAAATGATCTTGCCCAAAACCCATTCAATTTGGGAGCGGAGCGTGGGCCCTCGCTGTTCGACGCGCGCAATCGATTGGTGGGCAGCTATGAATGGGCACTTCCGTTTTGGCGCCAGGGCCACACCTGGTACCAGTGGGCGCTTGGCGGATGGCAACTGGATGGCATTGGCACCCTGATGAGCGGCACACCCTTCACCGTCTTCGATTCTAACGACGTGGCGGCGCAGGGCAGTGCACCGGAGATCACCGGATTCTCGGCACAGCGGCCCAATCTCACCGGCAACCCCAACATAGGACCACGCTCGGTGGGTGCGTGGCTAAACGCCAATGCTTACCAGCGGCTCGATCCAGTGGCCAACGCGGGGCAATTTGGCACGGAGGGCCGCAATGTGAATACCGGTCCGGGTTACGCCGACTGGGACTTTGCTGCGTTGAAGAATTTCAAGGTGACCGAATCGACGCAGCTGCAGTTTCGCGCAGAGCTGTTTGACTTTCTGAACCGCACCAATTTCCGGCTGCCCGACAGCGACATCAGTTCACCGACGTTCAATCACATCCTTGCGGCCGAGTCCCCGCGCCAGGTGCAGTTTGCGCTAAAGTTCCTGTTCTAGCTATTAACCAGCAACAGCAAAGGGCCGCTCAACATCTCGCTTGTTGTTCGGAGTTAAAACTCTGGTGGATCGCGGACAGGCGAACAGTGTGTCGGAGCGAACGCTTTTGCGTGCGCAAACGGAAGCATGCAGTCCATAATTCATTGGTCAGGCACAAGATATGGTGGGGACGTCCCGGCCATCACTTGGCTTCTTCATCACCTGCTTTTCTTCGCGGTACTCACAACAGCGCCTTAGTAAATGACGTTCGCTTCCTGCGGTCCGACATGGCCACTGTGATGTGACATCCCACATCGACCCAAAGCCGGGAAAGTCCTGGCCGCCTCCTTCACCACAGCTGTCATGATTGTTACGAATGTGGACGGGCGGTGGCCGATTTCAGTCTTTCCAACATGGCGCCGTTCTTTAGGCCGGCGGCAGCAACTTACCTGGCGATCACCCGCAGGTGCACTCCGTCGCGCTCATTTCATCGGCCTCGACCTGGAGGATGGGGCACTGGAGCCGAGTCCAGCAATCGCTTTGTTCTAGCGGGTAGAGTCGCGTTGCAATGAGTGGAGAGACGCAGGATGGGTTAAGGTCGCAGGGTGGAATTTTTGTGGCAACGGCGGTGCTGGTGTTGTGTGTGGCGGGAGCCTTTATGACCCAAGGCGTCATGGAGCACCTGCCGTTCCTGAATGCGCAGCGATCGGGGTGGAGCGGGGTACCAATACGGCATGGAATCCTCGATCAGAGGCCATGGCAGACGACGCAAACGCTGGCGGCGCTGGGCCGGCAGGTTCCCTCGCTTGTCCGACCCAGGAGCGATGTCAAGAGCATGGAGAAGGAGAAAGGCGCACAGCAGATCGCTCGGCTTCGCTCGCGATGACAAGGGTTATCTTTGGAGCAGCGAACGCAAGAAAGGGATAAACGACCCGTTCGTCCCGCCTTTAGTCCGTTTGGCCTTTGACAAAAGCCAGGTGCTCGCCTTCCTGCCATCCTACGCTCACCCCTCGGCTTCGCTCGGGAGGACAAGAGGGTTATCTTTGGAGAGCAAACGCAAAAAAAGGATAACGAACCTAATCAAGAGGAGACACCACCGCAGATGAAGAACCACTCGCTCGAAGAGAACCCCTCCGTGGCTTCTCGCCCACAGAATGATAGAAAGGGCCGCCCCTGGACCATTGGAATCACCAGCCTGTTTTTCATCTTGCTCCAGAGCGCATGTACGACCCTTATGGCGCTCAGTGGACTGCGGCTTCTCATAGGTGTTGGCTCGTTGGCAGCCGCTACAGCCGGCATGCATTGGCTCGCCTCGATCCATGGGGAAGCGATCCGTATCCCCATGGAGATCGTCGCGATTGCAGGGTCTGTGGTCAATCTCTATGCGATCTGGCGCGTCAGGTCATTGCGTGCCCGCGCATCGTCTCAATGGCGAGTGGGACCTGTACCCGTCAAGACAAAACGCGCCGAATGGATCCAGGTCACTCTCGCAATCCTGACCCTGGTCCTGGTTGCGATTGAATGGACGATACACATCCACCTGCACGGTTCCATTTAACGGGTAGTCTCCCCGGTGTGGGAACTCTGCCGTTCTGGCGCGAGGAGAGAAGGGCTCGTTCGCGTCAGTGCGTCTTCAGTTGGGCGAGAATGTCCTCCGCTGATGTTCGGTCGCCATGAGAATGGCTGATCTTCTCAAAGAGAATCGTTCCGTCCCCATTGAGAATGAAGGTTGAGGGAAAGGCAGTCTCTTCCGGTGCATCCCAGCGCAGTCCGTACAGGTTTGTCATCTTGTAGTCCGGATCGATGACCAGCTTGATGTTCGATGGAAGATTAGCCTGCTTCGCGAGGAATTCCCTGGCGTGCTGATCGAGATGGGCCGGTGGACCGGGGTAAACGAGCACGACATGCGCGTTCCTGGCAGCGAACCCCGAGCTGTGCTCCACAAAATCATGCACTTGCTTTACGCAGTATGGGCACTGGTAGCCGGGAAAGCCACGGAGCAGGACCAAAACCGTCGTGCCCTTAGCGCGCTCTTTGGCAAGTATGAGAGAGGCCCCAGTCGGAGTCTGAAGCGTGAAATCTGGTGCCTTTGCTCCAACTGCAGGTGTTTGCGCCGCAGCCATTCCCAGCCCAACGAGGCTGCATGAAAGAACGACAAGGTACCGCAGACTTGTGAAGAGTGACGAACCGCGATGGATGCTGGTGGGCCTGCGATTGACTTGCTGGATAACAATGTTGGCCAATGTCATTTCTGCGAACTCCTCGTCGGATCTCTTGACAGCTCCTATGAGAGTCATCGGCTGAACCAAAGTTACAGATCTAACTCAGTTTAATGGAGACCCCCACTGGCAATTTGAGGAACCCCTGCTTAGAAGCAGCTCTCGATCCTGGAAGGGATTCGAGGGCTTTGCGGATCTCGTTACTCCAGACATGGCCAGGGAAGCTAGGGAGTTCTCAGGCCCGGCGTTGGTTCCGCTTTCTGGGTGAAAACATCCCAGTTAAGCCGGTAGTCTCTCAGGGGCTGATTGTGCGCCCGGGCAAACTGATTACGCATCGCGGCGACGGCGTTCGCCCACTTGCCAAAGGGAAGAATCTGCTCCCGATAGACGAGGTAAGTCATGCCGATCGTTCTCCCCGGCAGATGATCTTTTACGTCATCCAGTTCATTGAGGAAACGGCGACCGTTGGCCTCTTCGACGCGAGGGAACCGGCGTTGATACCAGGTAGCTGTCGCGTTCTGCACCACTTCATTGCGTGCTTGCCAAATAGACGTCGCCTCATCGAGTACGTTGTCCACTTGGCGAAGGGCCTTGGTTGCATCTTTGTCTTTCATCCGCGAAGCAGTCAGCAAATCCGCATCCATCTGCGCTATGCCCCTGATCATGGTTAGATTTTGCCGGCAAAGGTCGGCGATTGTTAGATACACCTCCAGGTTGTAGCGGTTGAACGTCGCTTTAAGGAGATTGTCATGCAGCAGCGCGACCAGATGGTCGTTTTCCGCTTTGGCATGCAGAGTGGACGCGACCCGTTTCGCGTTCGCTGTAGCCCAGGTTGAGCGATATTGCAGAGTGCCATCCGGGATTGGCGGCAGCGGCAGAGTCTGGTCGAGCGCCGGCTTGCCCCTGGCGTAGATTTCGTAGGATGAACCCCATATCCGCTTGCGCGCCGCGGATGGCACGACGTCCCAGGTATCCGTCCAGAACTGCGCCTGCTCACTCATCAGCTGATATACCTGATCCATGCTGGCGACCGCATCTCCGTAAAACAGGGAGTAGAAGGCGCTCTTTAACTCCGGAATGTTTGGCGACCCGGGATGCCATCCGGCGGCGGAAGAGGCTACGTAGCCCAGCCAAAAGGATTCAGGGTTCACTCCTTCATCCGCCCAGCCCGCATCGACCTCACCCATGAGCGAGGAGTTTGTGCGTGACGAATCCGAAGAAATGCTGGTGAGGATGTCGTCGAGCCTTGGTTTCTGAATGCCGCCATCCGTTGCGCCCGGCACGCGGCGTGACCCCGGTGGCAACAGGAAGTAATCCGGAAAGAGATTTTCTTCGCCCTCGACCGAAGTAAAAATCATTTGCCGGATGCCACGCTGGTGAAATGCCTTGTCAAACTCTGCTCCGTAAACTTCTCCATTCACCAGGTAATCGGGCAGCGCTGAGAGATCAGAAGGCTTCAGCGGATACTCTCCCCAAAACACCACTGTCCGCCCACGGCTGTGGAGATAGCCGCCGGTCTTCTCGACGAATTGCGCAAAGATCTGGCCAGGGGAGCCCAGGCTTTTTGCCAGCGTTCGCTCATCGCATTGCGCGTTGTGCGCGAGGCCGAGATAGTACGACTCATCCGTCGATAAGTAGAAGTGGCGTACTCCTCGATTCGCATCGAGCAGATCCTGGTACATCCCTTCAAGCAGCTTGTAGGACTCGGGGTTCACCGCACAGATTTCGTAATTGCTCTCAGGAAACTCGCGCAGTTTCGCGTATTCAGGATGCTTGAGTATGAATGAAATGTGCGCAGGGCCATCGAGGTAGGGGATGAGCTCAACGTGATAGCGCAATCCATAGTCGGTTACATCCTGTAGCTCAGCGGGTGTAAGCGCGTATGGCTCGACCACGGCAGGTGCGCTCTTATATTGGAAGTGACCGTCCAGCTTGAGCGCGACGCCATTGATTTTGTAAAACGCTGCCTGGCGGAGAATCCGCTTGAGTTCGTCGACCTTCTCCAGATGGTGGTTGTCATCCCAGTAGATGTGGCGAAGCTGCAGATCTGGCCAATCTTCTATGGTGCCCTCCGGCAGCCACAAGGTTCCCTTTTCCGTGCGCAACAGCTGGAGGAACGTTTCCACACCGTAGAAAAGCCCTGTCTCTGCGTTGGCAGTGATAGCGACCGCTCCACGGCGCAGATCGATTCTGTAAGCTTGCTGCTGCAGCGACTCTTTGTCGGGATCAAGCGCTTGTCCAATTGCCACAGCCGTTGGCTCAATTCGAAGCGAGAGCGTGCCGGATGGCTGGCTGGGAGAGCCCAGGCGCAGATGGAAGCGGGCAGCTAAATCTTCATGCAGGATTTCCACCGCTGGTGCATCAGCGGGAACACTGCTGTCGCGCTGCAACTGCCAGGCATCGTCGAAGGGAAAGTCAGTCGCACCGAGTGCGACTTTCTGCGGCTCTGGAAGCACGGTGTAGCCGCGAGCAAACAACGGACTCACTGTCTGCGCATGTGCGGAAGAACAGATCAGGCTCGCCAGCAGCCCAACAAAGATTGCCCTCATAGCTTGTTTTCCCCCATGCGTTGCGGATCTCTTCCAGTCGGCGTTTGATTGGAGAGACCATACCACTCGTGTTGGCGACTCGTATTGGCTACCCGTGTTGACCACACGAACTGGCGACCCGAACCGGAACCTGAAAGCAAAATAAATGAAAGCATCCGGAACAGTACGTAATAAAAAGATTGCAATGGCGAGCTTCGGTTTGTATATTCGGCCCATCGGAGAACAAGCTAATGCGAACACGTGCGGCGCTCGTGGTGTTTCTGTTGATGAGTTTTATGGGGCCGCTCGTGCAGGCACAATTATCCAACGCTACGGTACAGGGCACGATCACCAGCAGCGATGGTGCGGCTCTGCCCCAGGCAGCGGTAGAGCTCACAAACCTTGCCACCGGCGAGCATCGCACCACCCACTCCAACTCGAGCGGGACCTTTGAGTTCGCGGGGCTGGCCCCGGGTAATTACAAAGTGGGAGCCAATGCGCCGGGGTTCGCACCCTGGGAGGGAAGTCTGATCCTCCGGGTGGGCCAGAACGCAGAAGTGAATCCGTCGTTGAAGGTCGGCTCAGTAAACACCAGTGTGACGGTTGCAGATGTGACGCCGGTGATCAACGTAGCCAACGCCACTCTTTCTGACGTGAAAGAAGCTACGCAGATTGAGACGCTGCCGCTGGTCGATCGGAACTTTCTCAACATTCTCAACTTTTCTCCAGGAGTGGTCGCTGGCGGTTTTGGTGGTCAGGGTGGCGGCTACACCCGTGTGAACGGCGTGACTGGCGGCTCCACCTCCTTCTTTGTGGACGGGCAATCCGTCAACGATCGGAATACCAACGAACTGCAAGTGACACCGCAAGCGGTGCCCACCATTCAGGAATTGAAGGTAACCACCTCAAACGGCAGCGCGGAATATGGAACGCCGGGCGTTGTGGACGTGGTGAGCAAAGGCGGCAGCAACCAATTCCACGGCCAGGTTTATGAGCTTTACAAGACGGGTGGCTTTCAGGCGAAACCCTTCAACAACAACGGCAACGCACCGCACCTTGCGCATAATGAATTCGGCGGCCAGTTCGGCGGCCCGGTATTTATCCCCAAGCTCTACAACGGCCGCAACAAAACCTTTTTCTTCTTTGACGTGGAGCGGACCATTGAGCACAGCTTTGTTCCCGAAGCACTCACGGTTCCGCTGGCGAGTTGGCGCGCGGGAGATTTCTCTGATTTTGTTGATCAAAACAACGTAGCCGTTAAGATATACGATCCTGCGACGACCCGGCTTGACCCTACGACCGGGGCTTACGTGCGCGATCAATTTCCTGGAAACGTTATTCCCTCCGGCCGCATTTCACCCATAGCGCAAAAGGTTTTCGCCCAGTGGCCTATGCCGAACATCGCTGGCGCAAACTACCTGACTGGGACAAATTATCAAAACCCCGCAGCCTTCCAGATCGACAACATCACCCGGTACACCGCCAAGGTCGACCAGGTTCTAGGCCAGGGCTTGCTTTCGGGACGCTACACCTATGTGAACCAGCCGACCACTGGTCCCAAGCCGAATTTTCTGGTTTTGAATCCAAGAGAAACCCACAACAGCGGCTCCAACGCTACGCTTGCCTACACTCGGCCGTTTGGCGCAAACCTGGTCAACGAACTGCGTACCGGCGTCCAGGTATTTCAGAGCTATACCGGTCCAGTACCCATCACACCTTCGGTGACGCAGAGCCTGGGCTTGCCTTCCTACCAGGACGACATCGCGTGGCCCGGCATTTACCCGGGACAGTACAACGGCGATCCGATTAATACGGCTGAGCCGTACTTCGATGGCATTGACCGCGACAACCCAAAGAACGCTCCGAACCAGGGGATCAGTGTTGGTGACAATCTTTCGTGGAACCGGGGTAAGCATGAGTTGAAATTCGGTTTCGCTGTTGCCAATACCCGCGTCAATACGTACGAAACAGGCCAGCCGGGCGGCAACTACGGTTTTACCGGCGCCTTCACCGCTCTGCAGGATCCCGCCTTTGCGGCATCGAGCCCACAGACCCCGATTCAGGACACGGGAAGTTCCTTCGCTGACATTTTCCTCGGCCTGGTGGACGAAAGCTTTCTGAACACCGTGCCGCATTATCACACCCGGCAAACCGATTACGATGCGTTCGTGCAGGATAACTGGAAGCTGACGCCGCGGCTGACGGTGAACCTGGGCCTGCGTTATGAATATTGGACACCTTTCAATGACGCATCCGGTGTGGCAGCAACACTGAACTTCAAGACCCCCATTACGCCGACCGTCGTCTATCCCGGCAAGGGCAACCCGAACATTCCCTCCGGCGTTTACCAGGGCTACCTTGCAGCCGGTCTGCCGCTTGAATCGTCTGCCCAGGCCGGCTTGCCCAGCAGCTTGTGGAGTATGGATAAGTACGACTTCGCGCCGCGGGTCGGCTTCGCCTACCAGCCAGACCCGAAGAGTGTGATCCGTGGCGGTTACGGTATTTATTACTGGACCATGCCGCTGGTGCAGTATCAGCAGAACACCCGGCACAATGTGCCGTTTGCCTACCAGGATGACAACTTCCTGGACAGCAACAATCCAGCAGCCGCCGATTTGGGATACAACCAGGCGAGCGGCAGCCGTGACTGGGGTATCCGGTTCAATAACGATAGCGGCACCAGCATCAAGAATCCTGGCGGTACTGGCTTCCCGGTTGCTCCGTGGAATACCAATTTCAAATCACAACGGGTTCAGCAATACAGCCTCACACTCGAACGTGCTCTCCCCTACAGCTGGTCGGCCAGCTTAAGCTATGTCGGGAACCACGGCGATCACCTGATCGATGATGATCCGATCAATGCCTTGACACCGCGAGCCCTGTCGCAACCAGGCGCAACCGTCTCGGAGCGGCGCGCTTATCCACTGTTTTCTACTTCAAGCATCAACACGATGGATTTGTTCACCTACATCGGGTATTCCAACCACAATCAAATGACCGCGCAGGTCAATCACATGTTCCAGAAGTCGTTTGTGTTCCAGAGCTACTTTACCTGGTCGCAAACACTGACCACCTCAGAGGGCCAGAACAATTCCTATGGAGCGCTGGAGATCCAACCCGCGGCACTGACCAACAATGCGCCACAAGCGCAGAGACTGCGTGCCATTTATGCGCGCGACTCGGAATTGCCGGCGCTCACGTTCGGCGTGAACGGGCATGCCGAACTTCCGGTAGGCCAGGGAAAGCGGTTCCTGGGCAATACCAATGGGCTTGTCAGCCGTATCATTAGCGGGTGGAACACGTCTGCCTTTTACTCCTGGCGAAACGGGCTGCCATTTAATCCTTATTACAGTGCCAACCCCAATGGCGGCGCTTCGTTGATTCTCGCGCCCGGCAAGACCGGTGCCCTGCCCTCGAACGACCAGAAGCCAGCTCACTGGTTTGACGCCAGCATATACGACCCGACCACGGGCGCTGGTTATGATGGCCAGACCTTCATTCGCCGCACCGGTACTGATCCAGACTTTTTGAGCAACATACCCAGGAGCTACCTCACCGGTCCGCACTTTTACGATATGGATGGTTCGGTCTACAAGCTGACCCCGCTGACCGAGCACGTGACACTCGATTTGGAGTTGCAGGTCTTCAATGTCTTCAATCATCAGAACCTGGACCTCCCCAACAACCAGGGTGTCATCACCAGGTCCATCGGCACTCCCCGCCAATTGCAGTTCCAGGGAAAAATCACTTTCTAATCCTTGTGGCTGCGTTTACGTACGGGCGCCGGCTTTCGGCGCCCGTACTTTTGGAGTGAATGGAGAGCAGCCATTGCCTGGCCCCACTAACCCTGTACCCGATCCAGAGGTCGCATTAAAGAGGGTTCTGTCCCGTCGCGGGCTTATTCTCTACGGCTTGGTGATTCTGACGCCAACCGCCGCGTATCCCGTATTCGGCATTGTGCAGAATGCCTCCAAAGGCCACGCTACCCTCTGCTACCTCATAGCCATGGTCGCAATGATGTTTACGGCGGCGAGCTACGGCAAGATGGCGAGCGCCTTTCCCTCGGCGGGTTCGACCTATGCTTACGTTCAACACGCGCTCAACCAACATGTTGGCTTTCTTGCCGGCTGGTCGATGATTCTCGACTACCTGCTGATCCCGCTGTTGAGTGTGGTGTATGCGTCCTTGACTGCTGCTCACATGATTCCCTCAGTGCCTTACCCGGTTTGGGCGATCGTCTTCAGCGTCGCGATCACGTGGATCAACGTGCGTGGGATTCAGTTCACCGCCACCGCAGGCAACGTGATGATGGTGCTGATGACGATTTGTGCGGTGTTGTTCGTGATCCTCGCTTTCCGTTATGTATTCCTACGGCAGGGATGGGCCGGCCTGATGATTCACTCGCCGCTGCAGGATGCGACGATACACCTCAAGCCCCTGATGTTGGGAGCGGCGATTGCCAGCCTTTCTTACATTGGTTTTGACGCGATCTCCACGCTGGCAGAAGAGACACTGCATCCAGAGCGTGATATCGCGATTGCAACTGTTGCGGTATGTGTGATCGAGACCGTCTTTTGTGTGGTGACCGTGTTTCTGGCGGCGCGGGTGTGGCCGGATTATGGTGCGTTTGCTGATCCTTCAACCGCCATTCTCGATGTGGCTCGCAGGGCTGGCGGCCTGGGGATGCTGGGATTTATCAGCGTCATTTTGCTGGTGGCGGGCCTGGCCAGCGCTTTGAATGGGCAGGCTGGTGCATCGCGGCTGTTACTTGGCATGGGGCGGGATGGTGTGATTTCCCGCAGCTTCTTTGCTCACGTCAATCCCCGGTTCGCGACACCGGATCGTGGTATTTACCTGATGGGTGCTGTATCCCTGCTGGGTTCTCTGGTTCTGCACTTCGATCTGATTGTTGAGCTCTTGAATTTCGGGGCATTCATCGGTTTCATCCTGGTGAATCTGAGCGTCATTCGGCATTTCTACCTGCGGCTCAGGCAGAGAACCGGTATTGCCTGTTTTACCAATCTGATCTCTCCGCTTGCGGGTGCGTGCTTCTGTTCGTACATATGGCTGAACCTGAGCGGCAAAGCGCAGCTTGCGGGCTTCGCCTGGCTGGGAGCAGGGATGATCTACCTTGCGGTCATCACGCGAGGTTTTCGTTTGCCGCCCGTGCGCTTAACGGGTCTTCTCGTGGATGACAAGAAGGAACGGCCGGCTTAACAAGAGAGCGACTGGCGGAACTAAAAGGTTGCTGCCGTTTGAGTTCGACGTCTTCACCTGTCCATGGTGTGAAGAACCAGACAATTTGGGCAGAAAAGGCGACAAACGAAAGCAAAGATAAATTAAAGTGACTATGAGCCGGGCAAAACTGCTCTTTGATGGGCCCGTTCTCTTTGCTGGGGTGCAGCAAAGTATGCTTTACTTTCGATTGGATCCGGAGTGCAACCTATTTTAAGCAAGCTCACTGTTCGTTCGATCTCTCCTGACAATGCGTGGGCCCACGAGCTCGCTCAACGGCAGACGAGGGCTGCCAACCTGCTTGAGGCTGCCGAGCACGAGCAGCGCAGGGCAGGCTACTTCCATACGCTGCGTGAGATATTCCAGCAGCCGGCAACGTGGCGCGTGACCTGCGATCAGATGGAAAATTTCGCAGAAGACCTGGCTTCGAGAGTGGACGGGATCGCGACTTTAGTTCTCACGGGTTCGGGCAGTTCTGAATACGTTGGCGAATGTGTCTCGCTGCCGCTGCAGACTGAGTTGTCGTGCAGCGTTCAGACGATTGGCGGCGGCGTACTGTTGACCTCGCGAGGTAAAGCGATTGCACCCGCTCGTCCCGGGCTGATGGTTTCGTTGGCGCGGTCGGGCGATAGCCCGGAGAGCGCCGGCGCTCTTTCGCTCATTCTTCAAAGCGAACCGGCAATTCGTCATTTGGTGATCACCTGCAACGCGGACGGCCGGCTGGCGACACTTTACCGGGAAGACCCGCGCGTATATGTGGTTGTGCTGGCGCCTGAGACCAACGATCGCAGCCTGGTGATGACCAGCAGCTTCACCAATATGGTGTTGGCCGCGCGATTCCTGGGGATGCTGGCCAGGCCGGCCGCCTATCGCGACGCTGTGTACGCCCTGAGCCGAATGGCAGAACACCTGCTGCTGAACCACTTCGACGCGCTCGCCGCGCTGGCGGAACTTGCCTTTGGCCGGGTGCTCTATCTCGGCAGCGGTGTATGCCTCGGCGCATCGCACGAAGCCGCTCTGAAAATGGTGGAAATGACTGCGGGACGTGTGTGGGCTGATAGCGAGACGTACCTCGGCCTGCGGCACGGTCCAATGTCCGCGGTACACGCGGATAGCCTGGTGGTGTGCTGCCTTTCTTCTGACCCGGTGGTCCGGGCGTATGAGTGTGATCTCATCCGCGAACTGAACGGTAAGCAACTGGGTATGGCGAAGTTGATCTTTGGCGAAGATGTGCCGGCGGACCTTGCGCGCGAAGGCGACCTGGTGATTGAATGCCCTGGCCTTTCCGCGGTCGGTGACGACCAGGTAGCCGTTCTCTATGTGCTGCTGGGCCAGGTGCTGGCGTTTTTTCGTTGCCTGGCCGATGGCCTCCACCCGGACGCCCCTTCTCGCAACGGCGTGATCCATCGCGTTGTGCAGGAATTTATGGTTCATCGTGCCACCCCACTGACATGACAGAAAAAAAGCGCAGCTCACTGATTGAAACACCAGGGAATTGGCAGTCTCTGGACCTGTCGGAGTTCGAACCCCGCAGCATGCTCCGCGTAAAGCGTACGCATGTAGAGCGTGCGCGTTTTCCGGCGGTGGATGTACACGCGCACATCTGCTTTGCGGCGAAGGTGGAAAATGGGGTGCACCTGTCTGCCCAGCGCCAGTACCTGGGCACGCCGGAAGAAATGCTACCGGTGATGGATCGGAAGAACGTGCGCATGCTCAACAACCTGACTGGAGGATTCGGTGAGGGCCTGGATGAGGTGATCACGCGCTACGATAAGGCGCATCCCGGCCGGTTCTGTGCTTTTGCGGAACCGATGTACGGTGAGTTCTTGAATCCGCAGTATGCGCGGTTGCAAGGCGAGGCCATTGCGAGCGCCAAGCAAGCAGGCGCGAAGGGTTTGAAGCTGCTCAAGACGCTCGGGCTCTTTTTACGCGAGAACATTGTCACCGGCGACCTGGTAAAAATCGATGACCCCCGCTTCGACCCGATGTGGGAGGCATGTGGAAGCCTGCAGATGCCCGTGGCCATTCACGTATCCGATCCGGTTGCATTCTTTGCGCCCACGGACCGGTTCAACGAGCGCTACGAGGAGCTGAATAACCATCCTGACTGGTCGTTCTATGGCAAGGACTATCCATCGAACGAGGAGTTGCTGGACGCTAGGGATCGCGTATTCGCGCGTCATCCCAATACCCAATTCATCGCACTGCATTGCGGCAATTACGCGGAGAACCTCCAGCATGTTTCGGCGAGCCTCGATCGTTTTCCTAACATGACCGTCGACATCGCTGCCCGCATTGGTGAACTTGGAAGGCAGCCCCGGGCAGCGCGCGCGTTTTTCGATAAGTACCAGGACCGCATTCTATTTGGAACCGACGCTGTGCCGCATGGATATGAATATCCGCAGCAGCTCTTCTGTGATGAGCTGTACGAGATCTACTACCGCTTTCTTGAGACGGATGATGAGTACTTCGATTACGCTCCAGCCAAAACGCCTCCTCAGGGCAGGTGGCAGATCTCCGGGCTTGACCTTCCAGAGTCGATCCTCAAGAAAGTGTATGCCGATAATGCGGCACGCTTGTTGCAGCTTACGCTGTAGTTCGTGAGAGCAGGACCGTGGCTGACCTTGTCTGCATTCAGCTCACGGTGAATGTGGCTTCGAGGCTTTGGCCAGTCAGAAGATCGTGGCCTCGTACCTTCCATGGACCGATTGGATCGTTGAACGCGATCGCTACGCTCAGGGTGTAGGGAAACGCACTGAGGGGCAGGTTCTGGGTGTAGGGCTGGTACACACTGCCGGCGGGTGTCTCGAACTCAAGATGCAGCACGCGGCAGGTGCCGTTGGGATGCACGCCATCACTCACCACGGTGACCGGCATCAGCGAGCCTGCGCGCGCGTTGGACGGTACGTTCAACGTCAGCCTGGGAAGCGGTTTGGCTGCCCGGGTAAACAGCAGCGCCTCCCACGGATTCAGCGTTGCTTTGCAAGTGCGAACGGTGGCGAGGTCTTTCCTTCCGCGCACATCGTAGGTGGCCGCCTCCGCTTGCCACTCGAGGGTGACCTCGGCTTCGGTCTCGAAAACGGCGTTGTCGACGTTGGTCGTCCAGTCGCGCCAATTGGATTTCTTCGTGGCATAGCTGCCCCAGCCGCCATCGTCCAATTGCGCATTCCGAAAAACGGCCACTAACTCGCAGGCGCCATTTTGAAACGTAACTACTTCTGTCCCCGGCAGACGCTTTCCATCGGCGCCCGACACGCGAACGGGCGCGGCAACCTTCGCCAGGCCGAGAATCCCTTCGAGCAAGGCCGGCAGCGCCTGTGAAGCATGGGGGTTCAGACGTTCGAATGCATAGTCCGACATGTCCATGTTCAGATAGATCGCCTGGCCGTTGCCCACGCGGTTGCTCACGATCACCGGAATGTCACCGCCGCGCCCGAGCGCTTTCCCCGTGGTGGTGACGAGCCCTGCATTGGCAGGCATGAGACGGCCGAAGTCCTTACCCGCGAGCTGCCAGGCGCCCTCGTTCGTCTCCCCTTTGATCGAGTTGCTGACTGATCGGGCGGGACCTTCAGCGATACCGAACAAGTCATCGAGCTGTCCCTTGCCCATGTGACGGCAATGTTCGTTCAGCAGCCCGGTGCGGGCATCGGCAACGACGATGCCGCCGTTGCGGGCGAAGGCGCGGATCTCTTCCGCCTCCGCAGTGCTGAGGGCAATCGATTCGGGCAAGATGAACACCTGGAAATTTCCTGAGATCAGTGCACCCGCCGCCACCTGGTTTGCGGAGACAAAGTCGTACTGCACCTGCAGATCTTCCACCAGCTTGGTCCAGCTGTTGCGGACGGCAATAAAGCGGCTGGTGACGTAGGCCTCGACGGTGTCAACCATCCAATGCCGTGCGTTTTTGACGTTCTCGAGCAGCCAATGCGCCTGTATGGATGGATGCGAGTAGTGAATCGCAATCCGTGCTGGTTGGCGGGTGGCCTGCATGACCTGCATGCCCAGGCCGGCGCGCAATTCGAGAAATACATCGCGAAAGGTTTCCGCCGGCAAGGTGAGTTGGCCGGTTTTCAGGTCGACGAAGGTTCCGGTCGCCTCCTGGTTATCCCAGATGATCGTGCCCTGGTGGCTGTGGAACAATTCCCACCAGACGGGGCGCACTGCCTGGTGCTGCCGCAGGCGATCTTCAGCAGTGATGGGTGTGCCTGGCTGATGATCGTAGCCTACTGTGGAAAGCATGATGGTCGAGGGTTTCAACGATCGCACAATCTCGACATTGTTTCCGATGTTGTACGGCTCAATGACATCGACGGCCCGGAGCACTTGTTCGTAGTTGTACCAGCCGAAAGCAAAGGGAGCTTGTCCACCCTCCGTGGCGCACCGCGCGTAGGGATCTTCGGCCTTGCACACCTTGGCGGCACGCAGGACTGCGTCGGCGAAGGTAGCATCCATAAAATTACGGAAGTCGGACCAGGGTGCGAGATTCCATCCTTTCGTGGATTCGACCTCTGCCAGTTCCTTGTCATACCGGGCAAAAAAAGCTTTTACCTCAGCCCAGGTTTTAAAGCTGGTTGGCTTGGCGGGTGCGTTCCAACCGGCACGGTTGCCACAGCGTGCATTCAATTGGTCGAGCGGTCCAAGTGCCTTTTCCAGGCTGGCCTCGGTGAGCGTTTGAATCGAGAGTGATTCGCGCACCAGTCCCAGTACCGGCTCCCATACGTCACGCAGGGGCATGCCGCCGCCGCGCGGCTCAGGAAAAGTGGTGGCAAACGCCTTATTGAATTGAGCGACGTTTCCGTAGCGCGCCTGTAGGTTCGCCAGCGCAATTGATTCGAAAGCCAGGTCGGTGGTGGTGCGCGTGATCATCAGGTGTGCGTGTTCCCAGGCTGCGCCGGAGCGAATGCCTTCGTCGTCCCAGCGCACCACTTCGGAAAGTTCCCACTCCGCTTGCACGGCCTGGATGGGTCCGTAGGATTTGCGCAGGTACTCAGCAAACGCGAGCGCGCAGAATTCCGAATGGCAAAAGTCGTTGGCGCTGATCTGGTCGGCCTGCCCTAGTTCGTCCGAGATGGTGTAGTACAAGGGGCTGAATGCGCGATGCTGCTGCACATACTTCTGCACGCGTTCGCGCACATACTCTGTCGTTTTGGGGTCGTTCAAGCAGGGCTGCCGTATCCATAGATCGAGATTGGCGCGGTCGGCCCGCACGCTGGCGATCACGTCACGCCACTGTGGCAGATCCTTGTGATAGTTTGCGTAGACCTCCCAGACCATCTGTTCGACGTAGAAGTTAAAACTATTATTCAGTACCTGGGTGAAGTCGCCCTCGCGATAGGCGATGGTGGCATTCACGCCGGCGGATCGTAGCTGGTCGTAGAAGCCATCGGGGTAGTGTGCCCAGGTAATGACTTGATAGTCGTTCCAGGGGTTGGGAGCAGGCGCGCGCATAAAGGTTTGCCCAACGGCTTGCGGCACATTGTTGACCGTCACGCGAATGACGTTCATGTAAGTGAGCCCATGCCGCAGGTCGAAGGCAAACGCGATCTGGGTTGGCGTCGCAGGGTCGATGGCGAGTGCGAGTTCGCCGGCGACGCGGCCAAGATAATCGATCCACTGGACTTTAATGGGCGCCTGGATGGGCGCCTGCGGCGCGCGCAGAAAGCGAAGCGTGCCGTGCACAATGTCATCGTGCCGATACAGCTCGCGATCGAGCTTGATCTGGCCCAGGATGAGAGCCGCTTCGCCACTTGCTTCGGGTTGGGCAGCCGCTTTTTGATGGGCGAGCGCAGGGCTGAGCAGGGTGGCTGCAGCGGCGTTGCGAAGAAAACTTCGACGACTGGGACCCTGCGGCTGTTTCAAGACACTCTCCTGGCTGTTGGGAAACGGTCTAGTTCGTTTGGCTGGGTGAGATGGCGTCGATCACGTCTCCGCGCAGCTCGTAGCGCGGCGGCAGGGAGTCAGGCAGAGCCTGCAGCGATTCTGCCATCAGCTTGCGCGCTTCGGCCTTGCGGCCCGCGTCCTTGGCAATCAACCCCAGCAGATAGCGCGCCTGGGCGCGATGGAGTGCGTTGGTGGAGTCCATCTCGGTTTTGGCGAATCCGTCAAAATGCGGCACCAGATCCTGCGCTTTGCTGGTACGGCCGAGCTTTTCGAGAGACAGCACTGCGTAAAAGTTTTCGGTGTTCCAACTATCCCGGTCGCCGGAGAGCAGGTCAATGCCACGCGTGCTTTGCTGATAGGCTTCATCGGCCTGCTGCTTTCGTCCGAGTGCTTCGAGCGTTCGCCCGATGTAGTAGTAGGCGCGAGGCGTCGATTCGAACTGGAAGTCATCGACACCGAGCGAGACCGGCGGTGTAAGCGCAGATTGGAAGAGAGCCAGGGCCTGGGTGTAGTCGCCTTTGTTGTAAGCGACCGCGCCCATGCCGTAGCGCAGGTTACGATACTCATCGCGCAGCACCGTTGAGCGGTGCCTGGGAGCGAACTGGTACGTGCTCACGATGTGATCGGCTTCCTGATACTGGCCTTTGATAAGGAAGGCATTCAGCAGGGCCATTTCCAGGTCATCATCATGGGGCGAACGCTTGAGCGCTTTTTCCAGCAGCGAAATCTGCGCGTCGAATTTGCCTTCGCGCGCGTACAGCGAGCTTAGGTCATTCAGTGTGCGTGGTTCCTCGGGACGAAGCGCAACCGCCTGCTCCAGCTGTTCGGCGGCGGCATCCGGCTTGCCCTGCTCTGCCAGTGCCAGCCCCAGGGCGCGCCTGGTGCTGAAATCTGCGGGTACGTTGGCGATAGCCGCCTGCCACTGCGTGATCGCTTCCTGGGGCCGCCCTAGAAAGTAGAGCAGGCAACCGAGACTGTAGCGTGCCACTGTATCGTGCGGATTCGCTTCCACGGCCGCGGCCAGCGGAGCTTCACTTTCCCGGCGGTAGGGGAAGCGGTCTACGATCTTGTTTGCGGCGCGCGCTCGTTCGAGTGACCCGGCCACGGCAGCAACGTCACCGGCCTGCTTCTGGTAGTAGGCGAGGGTGTAGTAGAAGAGTGGTGAGGTACCCCAGGGATCATCGTTCCTCGCTTCGACCATCTTGAGCAGGTCACCGGCCTCACGCCAGCGATGCATGGTGGCGTAGAAGGTAGCAACGTCGATGGCCTCCTGGGTCTGATTGCCCATCAGCCGCAATAGTTCCTGCTTTGCGGCCGCGTCCCCGTTGAGAAAGAAGCGTTCGGCATACACGAGCCGGTTGGTGGGATCGATACGCGCCAGCTCATCGAGCTGGGCCAGGGCCTCCGCTTTCCTGCCTTGCCGGCGCAAAGTCGCGGCGAGCAGTGCGCGGGCATTCAGATCGTAGCCAAACGCCATGGTTGCGCGAGTGAGGTGCTCAGCGGCTGCAGGCAGGTTCTCTGCGCGAAAGGCGAGTTCCCCTAATAAGTACTCGCGGTTGTTAAAGTATGCGCTTTGCGGAGACACAACGTAGAGGTTGCGCTCGGCCTTCCCGTCTTCTCCCAGGGCCAACTCACTGGCCGCAAGGTAGTACCAGGCTTCGTCTGCGTAAGGATCACGGCTGGTTGCTTTGAGTAGCTCGGCTTCCGCCTCTTTGTACTCTCCGCCCGTGTAGTCGTAAATGCCGAGCAAGAGGTGTGCACGGGAGTATCCCGGATCTTTTTGCAACGCTAGCGCCACCAGGTTCTGCATGGCAGCAGTGTCCGTTTCTTTTAGCTTGAACTCGGCCGCCTGTACCAATTCTTCGGCGGTCATCTGATCCGGCGGCTTTTGCGGAGTCTCGAGCGACCTGGCGAACACCGAGTACTGTTTGCGCCCGGGGTTGTCGTCGGGCCGGTGGTAATCGAGGACTGCCTCGCCGTGCGCATCGAGCACCTGGATTCGTAGATTCTTGAGTCCATCAGCGCTTGCGGGGATCGCGGCAATTGTTTTGCTGATCGGGTTGGCCGGTGCGAGGTCAACCCGGGTGTGCAGTAATTCACCGGTGTTCGCCGTGACGATGAGGGTGGCAGCCGGCAACACCCGTGTTGCCGAGAGTGCGATGGTGAGACTGGGGTCCGCGGTCTGAGCCCCGACGGTGAGGTTCAGGGCCACGTCGCGGGACATGGTGGTGACTCCGCCGATACCGGCGACCGGCACCCACCACTCGCTCCACATTTCTACTTTATGAGGGGCAATCCACTCGTAGTGCCCGTCCCACACATGCCGGCCGCTTTGCACTTCTACATATGGACCGGCGTGATCGGTATATTGCTGTTGCACTTTCTCTGCGCCGGGACCATAGCCGAAGGTCCACATTTTCATGCCCTGCACCACCCGCCGGTCGGCGTAGCGAAACACGCCGTAGTCGTGTTCAAACTGGTAAGCGCCTGCGAAGTTGTCATAGGCGTCGATGCCGAACACGCCGAGCATGTGTTGGTTGTTGCGATCCCAGCTATAGTCGATGCCGTTGTAGAGCGGCCAGTCTGAGACTTCCCCAGTGGTGTGGCCGACGGTGCGCGTCATGGGATAGATGTAGCGGGTTTTTTCGGTGGAAGGGAAACTGGCATTCGTCCAGAACATCTGAGGCGACTGGCCGTTGTTGCGGTTGTAGCAAAAGACGCTGATCTGCATGGCGGCAACGCCGGGGTACAGGGTAGCGCTCAGGCTTACATCCATGTGATAGACCGGGTCCGCCTCGCCCAGCATGAGAGAGACGCTTCCATCCGGGTGGCGAACAATGGTGTGCGACCAGTACGGTTCGCCGTGCAGTGTCAACGTATGAGCGTCGTAGGGACCGGTCAGTTCGATACCCGATTGCGCCCAGTTCAGCCGGGGATTGAACATGGTGGGCTTGATCACGTCGTTGCGGTAGAACACTTCCTTTTTGCGGACCTTGTCGTAGAGAGAGAAAAACCGTCCGCCGAATTCGGGAATATAGGTCAGCTTGAGGTACTCATTCTCGACCAGGACCGTGCGGTAGCTCTGGGGACGAGGATCCCCCTCACGAAAGTTGGGGAGGTAGGTGGGGAACGGGTAAAGGCCGGTGAGGGTGGAGCTGGAAAAAAGTGGCGGTTCCATTTCCCGGCCGGGGTGCTCGTAAGTGGGCACGGTGACTGTGCCGTCGCTGACGCGGACGGGAGCGGGGGCACTGGGAGTCTGGGCGAAAAGGAGAGAAAAAGTGCCGAGGCAACCGAGGGACAGCCCAAGAGAAAAAAAGCATTTCATTTGTTTTTTTTGCCTTCGTTTGCTTGCGGAACGGTGTGGAAAGAGTATCGCACGAAAGGGAATGGTTGGATGAGCGTTCGCTGCGTGCACTTCGGTGCGCTTTTCTGAGATCGCCGTGGGCACATGGGTGATGCGAGCAAAAGCATGAGCTGTCCGGCCTGGTTTCTAAGCATCGGGGGGCGGATTGTGAATTCCCACATCTCCAGGCTGGAAAACGGCGTGAGATAGGGGGCACCCCAGGTTGTTACGGATTGAAGTTTTCCCGGCGTCTGCCGATGAGCACGCAAGAAGGAATGCACCGCCCATCTCGCCTGGAGGCTTCTTATGCGCGCTGCATGGTTTTTCGCGGTTGTGTTTTGTTGTCACTTGGGAACTGCTCAAAAGGCGCTGATCACGGTCGGCCGCCCTGTGTCTCCGATGGGGTTTCGTTTGTTTTCGGCGATCGGTTTGGATACGCATGTTGGTGTTGGGGGCATTGGTTTTGACGTGGCGACCCCGATCAGCAGGAAGTTCAATATCCGGGCAGGATCAGACTTCTTTGGCTACTCCACCACGTTTGAGGAGCAGGGCGCGCATATTGCCGCGCAGATCCGTATGCAGTCGGCCCATGCGTCGCTTGACTGGTTTCCTTTTGGGGGCGCGTTTCGGCTTAGCCCGTTGTTGGTATTTGCGGACGAGAACCGCGCCAGGGCGACCGCTCTGATTCCGCCTGGGGAAACGCTGACCCTCGATTCCCAAAATTTTGTCAGCAGTGCGAATGACCCATTGCACGGGGCGGGTTCGGTCGACTTTCGCAAGGTCGGTCCGGGCTTCTCTTTCGGCTTCGGCAACATCTTACCTCGCCGCGGCAGCCACTTCAGCTTTCCTGTCGAAGCCGGCTTCTATTACATAGGCCAACCGGGCCTGAGAGTCGCGTTCACGGGCTCCGCCTGCGATCCAGACGTGCCAGCCGACATTGGTTGTGAGCCCATCAATCAGGATCCTTCTTTCCAGCGGAGCCTTGCCGCCTTTATCGCGCGGAATCAGCACAACCTCAGTTACGCATCGTACTTCCCGATCTTCTCGTTCGGGTTCGGCTACGCGATCCGCGCGCCGCGCTAGAGGCTTAGCCGAACGCGGCCAACTCCTGCGCGCGAACAGACTCAGTCGTGGTGTTCTGACAGGAACTTTTTGTATTGTGCGTCGAGTCCTTTGACGAGAGATTCCAGCAGGAACAGTTGCCCTTGCACTACCTCAATGTGCTCGATTCTGGCCTGGTCCTGCTTCAGGAGCGAACCCGGATCTTTGGGATTTGGATTGGCGAACAGCCCAATGCCCATCACGGTGTCGCGTACGCCTTGCTCCTGGGCGTTGTTCAGTTTCTCCTGCATGTCATACACCTCCGCATATTCCTGGGCTCGCGCATAAGGCATGTAGGCTATGGCACCCGTGGTCTGTGCAGTCTTCCAACTCACCTCATCCAGGGTCACGAGGCGAAATTCAAGCGACAATCCAGTGACCGGCACTTTCGGATTGCTGATCTCCTGGTTCAGAAGGGCTACATCGTTCTGCAGCACAGATTGCTGCTTGTGTACGGCTGCCAGTAGGCTTTGCGTCGTACTGTCATTGTTTTCGATTTCTGTCCTGAGGCTTGTTTCCGCCTGGTGCACCAGGTGGCGATGATGCATCCATTCCACGCAGCCTTCAAGGCCCAGAGCGATGAGCAACCCGATGGTGATGGTTGCGAGGTGGAGCAGGAAATCACGCCAGGTGTGAACAGGTTCGTGTGGCGGGTGCACATCAAGCATGACTGGCTCCTCCGGCTGGTTCATTTAGTGGCGGTTCCGATCACTGTGCCGGCATCTCTATAAACTGATTCGAGCTTCTTCAGGATTACGCTGGACCAGATTCCCACTGCAGTAGCGGGCGATAGGGTCGCTGCTGTTGACGACGCGGCGCTGTCGCCATTCACTTCGATCCACATAATAACCTCAACACTCGATCGTTGCCGCGAACCGGCAATACGAGCCCATCGCAAGAGGTGCTATGCGGTGGTCCGTGTCTCCCCACGGTTGGTTGGCATCCGCATCCAGTGTGACAGGACGATGCGGCGGCATGTGGCGTGTGCCGCGCGGGCGGTTGGTGTGAGGCTTAAACTTACATGCGGGCGCCCCGTCGGAGCGGGTGGGCTCATTGGCTTGAGGACTGGAGTAGCAGGGTGCCAGACGAAGAGAGGCCGAGCGGATCGACGGGAGCGCGCGTTATGCAACCATCCGCAGCCGATGTTCTGTCTACCTTCTTCTATAGTTGTGCCGGTGGGTATGCCGATGCGACCGGGTTTTTGCTCGCCGGAAGCTTTGCCGGACATATCACGGGCAACCTGGTGCTCGTTTCCATTTCCTGCGCTGCCGGTCATTGGCGCGCCATGTCGAGACCTCTGAGCGCGATTGTTACCTTCCTCCTGGCGACCGAAATTGGCATCCTTTCCGTGCAGCGGTTCAGGAGCGATCTGAAGTGGTTTTTGCTGCTGTTCCAGAGCATCGTTATCTGCACCCTGGGCGTGAGTGCGATTCGTCACGGTGTCTGGTTCGATTTAGAAGTGGTGATCGCGTTCTCTCTTTGCCTCGGTTTGCAGAACGGGGTGCTCCACTCGATCGACGGGGTAGCGGTTCATCCAAGCTACATGACTGGGACGGCCACCAGGCTGCTGAAGTCCTGGTCGCATGAAGGTACGTCGCAAACGCAATCCGACAACGTTGTAAAGTTCACCACCATGCTCCTTTCGGGGAATGCTCTGGCCGGCTTTGTGGCGGGCGCCCTGTCTGCGGCAGCTGCCAAAGCAGCCGTCGGCACGTATGCTCCCCTTTTCCTTTGCCTTCCGCTGCTTGCGGGCGCCATCGCAAGCTCTCAGCGGTGGCAGACTCGGCATGAACGGAAGGACCCCCAGGGCGCTATTCGATAAAATTCGATGTTTTGGGGCTTTAGCGTCGTTTGCCAGAAAAGCCCCTTCGTGGAGAGAAGGGCAGCCTGCGTGCCTCGGCTGCCAAGGCAGACTCGAACGAGCTATCGGCTGCTGCGGGAACCCAGCTTTGCCGTTCAGGGTGAACGTAGGGGTTCATTGGAGTTGAGTGGCTTTGCACGGGTTGGGGTGGTTGCGGCGGGGGCAGGTTGGTTTCCTTGCTGGCCGATTCTTCGGTGGGTTGCGGGGTTTCGGGAGTGCACGGTGGCGCTTCGACGACGGCTTCTGGCTCGGTTGGCTGGCCATCCTGGGCTTGTTGCTGGCGTTCACGGAGCCACTCAGGAGTGAAGATGTTGACCCGTGGAAGGGGTGCCGGCGCGGCTGCGGGTGGGGAGAGGCGCCGGCTGGGTATGAGACCCTCGATGGCTACGATCATGGCGAGGGCTTTGATCTGGCCGGTCATGCTGCCCCTGGTGGTTTCGGGGTTGAGCGTGGCGAGTTCCCAGAGCCGGGCAAGAATCTGATCGCGGCCGGCTTTCAAGGCGCGCAGGCCTTCGGCTTCCCCCTCGGCAAGTTTCTCCGCCACCGCCGCGCGATGCTCGACCATGTATGCGCGAACGCGGGGCTTGCTCTTGGTGTAGGCGGCGGTGGCGGGGTTGAGACCGACGGCTTCCGCGGCGCGGCGATCGTTCATGGTTCCAGATAAGACCAGGTGCGCAAAGGCCATTTCCCGATCGGTGATGGGGTCGGTGACGTTATTTTTGGGCATGGTGGTTTCTTCCTCAGGTCGGCTGAAGGTTCGTGTGGGTGGTGTTCTGGGGGTTCTTTACCGATGAATGGTGATGCTCACCATGAAGTTGCGGCCATCGTGGTGATCGAATTTTGGACGAGGATCGGGTGTGTCACCGGATAGCAAAACTATCCTTCGCTCACGTAGAGGCCAAAACTGCTGGCAAGTCCGGACAGACTGCGGTGGCGTGAGAAGTCGCCGCCTGCCCATATCGTCTGCTGTGATGTGTAAAGTATCTGGCGGCGAAGTGTAAGGGCACGAAGCGCTTTTCCCGCACGAAAGTACGCGCGCGGAGGTTACTCGCGAACAGATGTCGTCACGATTAGTAACAGCGCGTGCTGAGGAATGCGCAGCTCAATTTTGCCGGCGGCTGAGTGCTCGAAGGCGTTGATCCACGCCTCGCGGGCGATTTTGTAGGTGTCGTTGAAGATGTCTGGTTGGGATTGCCTGCGGGTTCCCAGCAACTGCATGCTGAAGGAAGCAGCCGCTTCCGTGCCAGGAGTGACTCTCCTAGCATTCCTGCTGCAAGGATGGTTCTTCTGCGTGTCCGATGGTGGAGCCCTGTAGACATTTGTGGAAAGGCGCACAGTAGATCCCTCGACTGCTGCTAATGAACAAACTGGAAAGCGCTCTGGAGGAGGGTTCAAATGTCCCCCACTCAAGCCAAACGCGGCTTAATGGCCCCCTAGTTTAGGGTCCGACCAGCGCCACGGCGCCAGTTGAGTGGGGGACCCTGATCGTTTGCACGGAGGCGTATCGCACCCCGTTCATCCCGTCCTTAACTTGCACTGCAAGCAGATGCTCCTAATGAACAAGCTCTCCTTTGGTCTCGATTGGAAACTTGCGCGTAGATTTCGCGGGGAGGTCACACGGCCGATTGGCTGGCGAGGCTTGGTTCCACCAGGGCTGAAAGCCCTCAATCTTTGTGCGCGTTTAAGCGCGGGTCTTCAACCCGCGCCCCCGGACTGAAGTCCGGAGCTTCCACCCGAGGAATGCGCAGCTCCATTTTGCCGGCGGCTGAGTGCTCGAAGGCATTGATCCACGCCTCGCGGGCAATTTGTAGGTGTTGTCGAAGATGTCTGGTGGGATTGCCTGCGGGTTCCCAGCAACAGCATGCTGAAGGAAGCAGCCGCTTCCGTGCCAGGAGTGACTCTCCTAGCATTCCTGCTGCAAGGATGGTTCTTCTGCGTGTCCGATGCTGGAGCTCTGTAGACGTTTGTGGGGGAAAGGCGCACAGCAGATCCCTTGTATCTAGAAGGAGGCGGCATTTTCGTTGAGAATGTCGCTGAGCGAGGGTGAATTGAGCAGATTCACCCTCGCTGCGGTGGGCGGCGCCCGTGATCCCTCCGGCAACAACCGTAGCCGAGCGTTTGGGACCGCCCACCGTTAGTGTCACCACGACCGAACAGTCGCTGGACTCCCGATCGTATGGACAAGGCAGGTTACCGTGACAGCAACCCATCAACATTGTGAAGCAAAGCCAATCATTTGTGGAGTGGATGTTTCTTCTCAGTTTCTGGACGCGCAGCTTGGCCGTAGCGGGCCTCGGGCACGATTCAACAATGACGGGGAAGGGATCGAGGCACTGGCAGAGTTTTGTCGTTCGCACAGTGCCGCTCTGGTGGTCATGGAAGCCAGCGGAGGGTATGAGCAACTAGCCTTTGGGCTGCTTTGCTCAGCTGGGGTGGATGTGGCCATCGTCAACGCGCGTGGGGTGCGCCGGTTTGCGCAGGCCATGCATATTTTTGAGAAGACGGACCGGATCGATGCCGGGGTGATTGCCTGGTATGGGGAAACCAAGAAGGTGGTCGCCATGCGTCCGGCTTCTGTGCAGCAGCAGCATTTGCAAGCGCTGGTGAAGCGGTTGCGGCAGTTGACTGAGGTCAGGCAAATACAACGCAACCAGCGTCTGCTGGTCACCGATGCCCAGGTCTTAAGCGGCATGCACCAACTGTTGGTGCTGGTCAACCAACAGATCAAGGCTTTAGAGAAGGACATCGCAGCGCTGATCAGCACCGACCCACTGTGGCAGAAGCTGGACAAAAGCTTCCGGACGATCAAAGGCGTGGCCGATCGTACGGTGGCGCGGCTTGATGGCCGAGCTGCCGGAGATCGGCACGCTGTCGAACAAGAAGATTTCCAAGCTGGTGGGCTTGGCGCCTCTGGCCGACGACAGTGGCAAACACAAAGGCAAGCGAAAGATCTACGGGGGACGTCAGAGTGTGCGCAATATCCTGTATGTCATCGTCACTGCCGTCAGTCGCTCTAACCCCGACTTCGCTGCCTTCCGGGCGCGCCTGCTGCAGGCCGGCAAGGCTAAGAAAGTGGCTCGCGTCGCCCTGGCACACAAACTGATGGTCCGATTAAATGCCAAGGCGAGAGAGACACGCTGTCTGTTTGCCGCTCAAGCCGGTTCTCCTTCGCTTGCTGATTAATCCGCCGCAGCAGCGTTGTGGGAAAGTGGTAAACGCACAGGCGTTTTCCAAGTGGACCAGCGGTCCACGTCTTTTTCCACAATCAACTGCCCTTCGGCTTGACTTTTCAGACAGTCGCTCGACTGCTGCTAATGAACAAACTGGAAAGCGCTCTGGAGGAGGGTTCAAATGTCCCCCACTCAAGCTGCGTTTGGCTTGAGTGGGGGACCTATCGCACCCCGTTCATCCCGTTCTTAACTTGCACTGCAAGCAGATGCTCCTAATGAACAAGCTCTCCTTTGGTCTCGATTGGAAACTTGCGCGTAGATTTCGCGGGGAGGTCACACGGCCGATTGGCTGGCGAGGCTTTGTTCCACCAGGGCTGAAAGCCCTCAATCTTTGTGCGCGTTTAAGCGCGGGTCTTCAACCCGCGCCCCCGGACTGAAGTCCGGGGCTTCCACCCGAGGAATGCGCAGCTCAATTTTGCCGGCGGCTGAGTTCGAAGGCATTGCTCCACGCCTCGCGGGCAATTTTGTAGGTGTTAACGAAGATGTCTGGTGGGATTGCCTGCGGGTTCCCAGCAACAGCATGCTGAAGGAAGCAGCGGCTTCCGTGCCAGGAGTGAGTCTCCTAGCATTCCTGCTGCAAGGATGGTTCTTCTGCGTGTCCGATGCTGGAGCTCTGTAGACATTTGTGGAGGGCGCACAGTAGATCCCTCGACCGCTGCTAATGAACAAACTGGAAAGCGCTCTGGAGGAGGGTTCAAATGTCCCCCACTCAAGCCAAACGCGGCTTGAATGGGCCACCCTAGAGTTTTTAGGGTCCGACCAGTCGCCACTCAGGAGGATTTGCTCCCTGCCCGCATCCAGAAAAGACGAGGGTGGAGTGGGGGACATCCTGCTTCGTTCGCTCAGCCAGACGGATGCGTATCGCACCCTGTTCATCCCGTCCTTAACTTGCACTGCAAGCAGATTGCCCCTAATGAACAAGCTCTCCTTTGGTCTCGATTGGAAACTTGCGCGTAGATTTCGCGGGAAGGTCACACGGCCGATTGGCTGGCGAGGCTTGGTTCCACCAGGGCTGAAAGCCCTCAATCTTTGCGGGCGTTTAAGCGCGGGTCTTCAACCCGCGCCCCCGGACTGAAGTCCGGGGCTTCCACCGGGTTCGAGCGTAACCTGCAGCCCTCCCCCCGGGGACTGCGTCGGCGGGTGCTCCGAGAGCCTTTCAGCGCGTCGTACCGATGGAGAGCAGCCGAAATTGATCATTGCCGACCTGGAGATTTCCATCCTCAATTTGCCTCAAGGCAAATCAACTGCTCGGGATGACAAAAGTGGGGTAGTTGGACTTGAGCGGCTTTGCGCGCCGATGCCGAGCCCTTTTGTCACCCGAGCGCTATGCATGCCTTCAAGGAACGCTTCGTCGGCTCGTTCGAGCGCGCTTTGCATGGGTGTATGTGCTGTGTCCTGAGGCGCGAATCACGTTCAAATTGTCGCCAAAGTATCGTTATCTTTGGCGCGCAAACTGTGGCGGGCGTTTATTGTCATTTCGGGCAGGGGGACGGACGTGGAGCTCGCAGTCGACATAAGCAGTGTCCAGGGTGGCCTGCGTACGATCGTTCTCCGCAACGGAGTGCTGCAGGTGAAAATTCTTCCGGAAGCGGGAGGAAAGATCTGGCAGATCACCTACGAGCCGACGGGGACTGAGCTGCTCTGGAATAACAAAGGCCTGGCGCCCGCAGCGCATCCCATCCATACGCCGTACGACGACGTTTGGAGCGGCGGCTGGGATGAACTTTTCCCGGTGGATGAGGAAGCACAGATACTCGGACAGGCCTACCCCGATCACGGTGAGTTATGGTCGGCCCGGTGGGCGGCGGAACCCTGGTCATCTGACGAGGAAGTAGGGGTTGTTCTCCGGCTGCAGACGCCGCTGAGTCGCATTCATTGGGAGAAGAAGATCTCTCTACGACGGGATAGCGCGCGCATTTACCTGCACTACCGTTTGGTAAACCAGACCGACAATGACTTTCCTTTTTTGTGGAAGCTTCATCCCGCGTTTGCTGTGAGCCCACAGCATCGTATCGATCTGCCCGCGATGCGTGTACTGCGCGAGCCGGCCTTTCCCGGCACGCTTGGGGAGGCTCCACTCACCTTCGACTGGCCTTTGGCTCATACACCCTCGCGGATGATTGACTTGCGACTGGTTCCTGAGAGTGTGCTGCGGCAGCTTTATTTTTTCTACGGCACGGCGCTGCAGGGGGGATGGTGCGCACTGACGAATACTGCCAGCGGACTGTCGTGTGGGTTGCGCTTTGATCCTGCGGTGTTTCCGTCGTGCTGGCTGTTTGCCAGCTATGGCGGTTGGTGCGACTACGAGGTAGCGGTGTTGGAACCCTGCACTGGGTATCCGTTGAATTTCGATGCGCTCATGGCGGCGGGACGGCAACACATTCTGAAGGCGGGCGAAGTGTTGGAGACGGATGTCCTGTTTACGGTCGAGGGTGGTCACGCCGCGATCAGCGGTATCGATGAGGATGGAACGATGATCGAGGTTACGGGGTGACTTGTTTTTTCTCGATCGAGAGCAGGACGGCTGCTGCAATGGCCAGAACAATGCCGGCGCCCTGGACGAGGGTCAGGTGCTCGTGGAGAAAGAGCACCGCGGCAGCTACGGTTAACAAGGGATAAAGCGAAATGAGCGAGATCACGACCGATGCCTTGCCGCCGGACTCGAGTGCGGCGAAGCTGGTGAGTGCTCCCAGGCCGTTCAAGGCGCCGCCTGCGATGGCCAGCCATAGTACCGACGAAGTCACTTTCCAGTGCATGGGCACAGTGGCCAGCAGCACGAGCGAGATCGCGATCATCGCGTAGGCGAACCAGAGAAACGAGAGTTCGCTTGAGATGCGATTGGTGGAAAGTTTCTGGGTCACTCCTGTGAGCCCCCAGAACACGAGAGCGATCGTCGCGAATAGCAGCCAGCCAGACGAAGAGAACATAGTTCCTTTACATACTCAAAAGATAGATAGCGCCAATTGCCAAACAGAACCCGAGTTTCTGCGGCTGGCTAAGGCGCTCGCGGAGGAAGATCATGGCTAAGATCACAGTGACAACGGGAAAAAGCGCCGTGACGGGAACCACGATCGAAGCCTTGCCCCCTACGACCAGGGCGCGAAAGAAAGCGATGTTTCCAGTGCCTCCCAGTATGCCGGTGATGAAGGCCCACATAATGCCCGTACGCCGATCAGTCCCTTGCTGCAAGCGTGGGGAGCGCAGGACGATCAGGATCAGCGGCAGCAGGCCCAGGGTGTAGAAGATCTGGTTGGTGTTCGCGTCCACGCCACCAGAGGCGATTTTGGAGACCAGGCCCCACGCCCCCCAGAGCACGATGGTGAGCACCGACCAGGCGAGCCACGCCGGCATACCGGCGAGGGTGGTGCGGGGCGAGGATAGATCCCTGGGTGGGCTGACCATAAGCTTTCATTGCCAGAAGTGGTTGCCTGCCGATTCATGCTGCGACCTCCTGTTGATCAGTGGACGCTCATGAGCCGGATGGCTCCCTCTCTCACCGCAAGCATATCGTTCTTGCGTGCGGTGGTTTTCTGATCGTTTCATCGCTTTAGCGCGATGGGGCGTCGCACCGTGCGAGGGAACTTCTATGATGGCCAGAAGACAGGAGCCAGGATTTTGAAAATCACCGATATTGAAGCCATACACATGCGGGTGGAAGATCCGAACATTGGCCTCTTCGATGGATCGTATGACAATTGCGTGATTCTGGTGCATACCGATGGCGGATTGACCGGTGTGGGCGAGACGGAATCGATGGCGCCGGCGATCCAGGGAATCATCAATGGCCCCTCCGCTCATAATCACGCGCAGTCTCTCAAGGATGTGTTGATTGGCTGCGATCCATCGAACCCTGTGGAGCTGTGGCATCGCATGTACGGATCGACCGACTACGTGGGGCGCCGTGGGCTGGTGATGCATGCGATCGGGGGTGTGGACCTTGCGCTGTGGGATCTGCAAGGCAAGATAGAAAACAAGCCGGTGCATGCATTGCTGGGCGGCGCGCGGCGAGAGCGCTTGCCGGCTTACGGCACTATCTACCCGATTGAACGCACGCCGGATGGGGTGAAGCGCCAGGTGGAAGCGGGGCAGCAGCGGAATCTACGCGCGTTCAAGCTGTGTGCCGATCCGTGGTGGATGGAGGATCTGTCGTTGACGGGAAGTCTTTTGCAGGCAGCGCGGCAGCAGGCCGGCCCGGAAGCGAAGATTATCGTGGATGCGGCGCTCTCGTATGGCTCGGCCGCTGAGGGGCTCAAGCTGATCCCGCTACTGATCGATGCAGGCATATGGTTTCTCGAGGCGCCGCTGCCACTGGACGATGTGGCCGGGCACGCGGAGATGGCGGGGCATGGCATCGCGCTCGGGGTGGGCGATTTGGGATTCACTCACGTGAGCGAGTTTATCGAGATGATGGACCACGGCGGCGCGGACATTTGCCAGCCGGACATTTCTGAGGTGGGTGGTTTTACGGGCATACTGCAAGTTGCGCAAGCTGCTGCGGCACGCGGCAAGCGTGTGATTACGCACGGTTATAAGACGAATATCGAGATTGCGGCGAATTTGCATTTTCTTGCTGCGCAGGAGAAGGAGGAGATCCTGGAGTATTCGTTGAGCCATTCACCGCTGCGGTGGGAGACGACGCTGGAGCAGTTTGCGGTGGACAGTGACGGTTGCGTAAGTGTTCCGCAGAAGCCTGGGCTGGGGGTGACCCTGAACATGGATGCGGTGGCGAAGTATCGCTGGCCTCCCCGGTTGCGGGGATAGACGAGGCGGGGCAGAGCGGGTAGTGGCGGGTTAGTCCTGGGCTAGCCCCCAATTTGTCATCCCGAGGAGCTTGCTTGCAGTGCAAGTTAAGGACGGGATGAACGGGATGCTATACGGATCGGTCTGGCTGAGGGAGCGGAGCAGGATGTCCCCCACTCAAGCCAAACGCGGCTTGAGTGGGCCACCCTCGGCTTTTCTGGATGCGGGCAGGGAGCAGATCCTCCTGAGTGGCGACTGATCGGACCCTAACAACTGTGGGGTGGCCCATTCAAGCCGCGTTTGGCTTGAGTGGGGGACAGCAGATCCCTCGACTGCGCTCGGGATGACAAAAGGGGGGTGTAGTTAGAGGGCAGCTTTTGCTGTATCCACGGCCGCGAAGGGCTGCCACATGTGGGGGTGAGAGGCGAAGCCGCGGGGCGTGCAGTGCGCGTATTTCTTGAAGACCGAGGCAAAGTAAGCAGAGTTGCAAAAGCCGCAGCGCTCGGCCACTTCGGCAACATTCAAACGCGGATCGAGCAACATGCGCTTTGCCAACTCCACTCGCTGACGTATGAGATATTCCTCCAGCGTCATCCCAGTGGTGCGGCTGTATAGGCGGCTCAGGTGGCCGGAAGACATCTTCAGCGCGCCCGCAATTTCCTGGATGGTTAGCCGGGCGACGCCTCGCTCAGCTACCAGTCGATGAACGGCGGTGACGATTTTGTTTTCGCGCTGGCTGAACGACCAGGCCACATGCTGGGCCAGGGTTTCAGCAAACTTGCGAAAGGTTTCGCAGAGGATGAATGGATTGGGTGCGCTGAGTATCCCAGCAATGCTTCGCTCTTTGATCTCAGTTACGGTTCGCTCTTCGGCACCTACACTGATCATCTCGAGCGAAAGGTGTTCCATGGCCCAGGTGAGATAGGCGCGTGACTGCTGGAGATAAACGGACGTTCGGCTTGAAGGAAGATTGCGAGCGAGTAAGTCGCGGACCGCGGCGTCGACTCCCTGGCCTTGTTGGATTGTTTTGATCAGAGGAGCGAGCGACTGGCCGGGCAAGACCATTACGGGATGAAGATCCTCGTAGAAACACACCGCTAGATTGCCCCCATCGAGTGCGGCACAGGCTTCGTGGTAGGCCTTTAGTAAATCTTCTGGCCGGTCATGGATTGCGCTAATCCCCAGGCGCACGGAGTCCATGCCCTGCATCCTGGCCTTCCCGAGCAGGCTTTCGGCCATCTCCTGCAGGGAGAGGTGCCCGTGTCGCGCATTGCGGGCCATCTTGCGGAGGAAGATGCAAAGTTCGCCCGGGCGGCCTGAGATGGCGAGACTGTTATTCCATTGCTGGCACAGATCTTCGACCGCATGTACCAGGCGGCTCATGTTGAGATTGTTTGCGATCTGGGGCCGCAGTTCGTTGGGCAGGCTTTTCGCCTCTATGCGCAGCACCATGACCCGGTCGGGCAATTTGTCCATGCCAACCTTTGCCGCCAAGGCGTTGAGTTCCTCCCGGTCGCCGGTTTCGCCGGAGAGGAGGATGGCGGCCAGCTCTTTGCGGTTAAGGGCGCACTCGCGATCCCGGAGCCGCTGCGCATCGCTCATGATCTGCAGGCGGTGCCAGGAATTGGCGATGTACCGCGCGAACAACTCCAGTATGCGCACCGCCTCTGCGAGTTGTGCCTGGGTGACGACCGGCACCTGGTAGTAGACCGACTCCAGTTTGGCAAAGTCGATATGGGGCTGGCCTGCGAGGGTTTTGCGAACGCGCGCGAACCCGGCGGCGCTGGGCGGTTCACTCAACACCTGGCCTGAAAATAAGGTGGCCAGGTACTCGCCATCGCAAATTACAGGTACCGCAATGTCAGTGAGCCCCAGGTAGCAACCGTACACTTCGCTACAACCGCGGCTTTCACAGCGCTCCTTGGCGGGCACGTCGGACCGGGCGCAAGTGGTCGCCTGGTACGCGCCGAAACCGTGCACGTAATCGCAGAAGGGCGTGCTGGGGGAGTTGCGGCCGGAAAGCACTTCGGTCCTGGGCTGCAGCTGCACGAGGGCTTCGCCGGTGCTGACGTGCTCCTTATACTCCGCCTTGAGGGGGTCCCCCTCTTCTTTCCACATCAGCTCCACGTTGCGAATGGGGCTGGAGTTGTTGAGCAGGAGCAGGAAGTATTTGAAGAGCTCGAGGTCTTTCTGAAATTCGTGCCGGAGGGTCTGGCCTGGTACTGCCTTCTGCTTTCTCATGAGACGCCACCGTTCCAGTGCCAATAAACATACACGGGGACGGATCAGGATTTCGATGGTGTATTTCGTTTAACTGATCTTTTTGTGGATTACGGGGGTTAGTTGGGCCTCTACTTGTCGTCCCGAGCGCAGTTGAGGGATCTGCTTTGCGCCTTTCTCCCTCCAAAAAGCTTTACGGAGCTCCAGCATCGGATGGGCAGAGGAACGTGGGTCTCGATAGCAGCCGCTTCGCTGCCAAGAGTTACTCTCCTGCATTCCTGCTGAAAGAACGGTTCCTCTGCGTGTCCGATGCTGGAGCTCATGTAGAGATTTGTGGCAGGAGAAAGGCGCACAGCAGATCCCTCGACTGCGCTCGGGATGACAAATTGCTAGCCAAGCCGCAAAACGTGTCGTCGCACAGCAAAGATTAAACAAATTGCTAGCCAAGCCGCAAAACATGTCGTCGCACAGCAAAGATTAAACAAATTGGGCTGGCCAAGCCGCAAAACATGTCGTCGCACAGCAGGAATTTAGCTAACGCGTAAGGCCACAAGCCGAAACACAGCGACCTGAGCGCTCCCTTCAACCTGTCGCATAAATCAGTGCTGACTAGGAGTGGGCACGGACGGTCAGGCCACCGTCAAGCACCAACTGTGTTCCGTTGACGAACTCGGCGGTGGCTCCGGCGAGGAACAGGGCTGCTTCCGCCACATCGGCCGGCGTGCCGCGGCGGCCGACGGGGTGTAGATCCGCGACTTGCTGGGCCAGCAGGGCGGGGCTTTCGGAGCTCTCGAGATAGCTTTCCCAGAGGCGGGTATCGATGTAGCCGGGGCAGAGTGCGTTGACGCGGATTCGGCGGCCAGCCAGTTCGAGTGCCAGGTTGCGGGTGAGCGCGACCAGGCCGGCTTTGGAGCACGCATAGGCAGTGGCGTTGTGGAAGGCGTGAGTGGAGTGAATGGAACTGACGTTGATGATGGAGCCGCCGCTGGGAGGAAAGCACGGCAACAAACCCTGGGTGAGCAGAAAGGGAGCGCGTAAGTTGATGGCCTGCAGGCGGTCCCAATCTTCGGCAGAGATCTGCTCGAACGGCAGGTCTAATTCGATGCCCGCGTTATTGACCAGCAGGTCGAGATGATCGAAGTGCTGCTTGAATGCCTGGACAGCTCGCGTAATCTCGGCTGGTTGCGCCAGGTCGGCCTGGAGGAAGTGGGCGGCCAGAGCGGCGGCGGCGGCTTCGCCTGCCGGGCGATCGGAATCGAGGATGCAGACCTGGGCGCCGGCTTGCTGAAAACGTTGCGCGATGGCCCGCCCGATGCCGTGGGCGCCTCCAGTGATTAGCGCGATTTTGCCCTGCAGGGAAGCTGTTGTCATTGGCGGTCGAGAAACACCAGTTCCGAGCTCAGCGGCGATGGCAAAGCGACCGTGAGCCCGTTTTTGAGCAGCTCGGCCCCGGTGAGTGAACGGTCAGTTGCGCTGCCGTCGACAAAGTGTAACCGGTACTGTTGGCCGGGCAAAACGCCCTGCAGCGGGAATGTTTGCCGGTCTTCGGTTGTGGTGGAACCGCGAAAGGCGTAGACGACGCCGCTGCCCAGCTTTGGGTTGAAGTATTCGATGCCATCCCAGTGGACGCCGTCGGGGCGGGCCGAGATGTGGTAGAGATCCGCATCGCGAATCATGGGCCGCAACTTCTCTTTGTAGAGCGCGAACTCTGCCTTGGCAGCGGCGTGCTCTTCGGGTGTCCACGCATTTGTATCCTGCATCACGGTGAGCATGCCCATCATGCCGCTACGCAGCATGTAGCGAAAGTTTTCGATGTTGGGGGTTGGCCATTTTTCTACGTAGTCCTCCAACATGGCGGACGGCAACAGATAGCTTGCGTCATAGAATGCACGGCGATTGGAAAGCGGATCATACGTATCAGTGATGGAGAAATAGTCACCATGGGAGGCACTGCCAAAGTCCACCATGCGACCGCCATCGTTGCAGATTTCGAAGATCAACCCTGGATGCTCTCTCCTCATTTGCGAGTAGATGTCGTAATAAGCTTGCACGGAGTGGTAGCTGACGTCGGTTGCGTTGGATGCATCCGGTAGCGCGATCCCGCTGCCTTTGATCATGGACATCTGCGGAGGATTTGCGGCCGCATGGGGATGATCGGTGCGGGCACAGTTCTTGGCTACGAGGTATCCGTCATGTTCCAACATGTCGAGGTGGTAGCTGGTGATGAGGCGCTCCACTTGCTGGCGGGCGTGTTCTTTGGCGGGCGGGAAGCCGATGTCCGTTGTTCTGCCGACGAAATCTTCGTTCTTCCAACCCTCGGGCACATCGGCGATCAGCCAGTCTTTGATTTTTGGATCGTGAGCGTTCAGTGCTTCCGGACCATCATCGACGCCGGCCTGAGCCCAATCTACCCATATGCCAAACTTGAGGCCACGCTGGTGCGCTTCCTCGACGATCGGGGCAAAGCCATGGGGAAACTTCACCGGGTCGGGATACCAGTCGCCCACCCCGCGAAACCATCCTGCATCGATGGCGAACATTTCTAAACCAAGCTCTGAAGAATCCTTGAGCATGCGGTGTGCCAACGCCTCATCAATCTGCATGCCGCTGCCCCAACTGTTATTGACGAGCGGCGGATAGGCCGGGGCACTCCAGGTGACGGGGTTGTTGAGAACCTGCCGCACCCAGGGGCGGAGGACGTTGCCCAGGGCGTCGGGGCCGCCGGAGAAGCCACCGACGAAGACGGTGGGGGTGGTGAAAGTGCCCTGGGGGACGAGGCGGGTGCGGAAGGGCCCCGGATCTGGATTGAGGCCCGCTTCGCCAGAGACGGATTGCGTATCGCGCCGGGTGGTCAAACGGGTGCGACCGCTGAACTCGAGGCCGGCATACCAGCCGTCGTGTGTGCCGTTCTCCCGCTCCACCATGAAGAAGGGAATGATCTCACGCTCGTCCTCGTTCTTCGCGTAGGTGCTTGAACTGCCGTGCCACTGATAGCCCACCGTCACCGGCACGCGATGCGTTCCCACAGCGGACGGTTTACCGGCACCCTTGTCTATGTAGCCCTGTTGCAGCGGTTCGGCTGCGCCGGTGCGGAAGTGATAGCGGAAGCTGTCCTGCAGTGGGAGCCATAGCTCTTTGTCAGAAAGGTTTTCGATGGTGATGGTGTGTTCGATCGGTCCAAAGTCTGCGCGGGCGTCCCAGGTCCAGGACAGACGTAGATGGGGCGACGCGTTTTCGTAGACAAAGAGAGCGTTGCGCGGACCGGTATGGCTTTGTTCGCGATTGAAGCGCCATTGGAGCGGCAACTTCTGATCGCCCTGCTCGACGAAGGCGATGAGCGCCTCAGGCGTATCGTTTGCCCAGGTTTTGTTTTGTGCACTCGCCAGGCTCACCATGCGAGGAGCTTGCAGATCTGCCTGGAGCTTAATGGTGGTTTGGGCGGTTTGGAGCGTGGCCGTCATCTGCGCACTGCCCGCAGCGGAAAAGCATAGCGCCCACAACGTAAGATTCATTCGCTTCATGCAGTGCAACTCCAGGTCGTGCGCTCCGCGTCTTGCGAGGCCGATTAGGTTCTTCCAATTGTCGCAAGAAAGGCTGCTGTACTCACCTTCGCCGTCAGCCGTCCCGTCGGGACTGAATAGCCGGCGGCTCCGAATGCACCTCTAGAAGAATATGCGCAGACCCAGTTGCATGATGCGGCTGCCGGTCTTGCCGTTGACTCCACCAAAGGTGGGGTCGTCGGGATTGTTGTCGATTGCCGGCTGACCACTCGACGGCGGCGGCCCGTAGGTTGGGTGATTGAAGATATTGGTGGCTTCTGCCCGGAACTCCAGATAGCGCTGCTGATCGTCGCTCAGATAGAACTTTTTCAATACCGTCGCATCCGTATCCACATCTCCCGGGGTGCGGACGTTGGGATAGATGAAAGGAGCATTGCTCAGGCTGTAGTCGGGCGTGCGGGCGAACGCTTCGGGATTGAAGATGTTTGCACCCACACCATTTTGAAAGGCCCCGTTCACATAGACATCCTGCCCATAGTTCTTACTCTTCTTGGCATAATTCTGCGAAGCGAGTGACCACCGCAGGGCGGCTCCGGGTACGGTCACACCGCCGGATACGGTCGGGAAAAGCACCGGCACACCCTTCGGGTCCCACACGGTAATGCCAGCGACAGCCCAGCCACCGATGGCCGCGTCGAGCACATGGCCCGCAATGCCATCAGGAGCACCCAGGAATTGCCGGCCCTTGCCGACCGGAAGGTCGTACGAAAGATTGAACTTGAGCGTCTCCGGCTTTTCGTAGGTCGCCAGCCCGTAGCCTTCCATCAGGTTATGAGGATTCTGCAGCAGGTTGCTATTCGTTGTTCCGGCATGCTGAATGTCTTTGCCTTCGGTGTTGGTCAAGGTTTTGCGAATGGCGAACGAGCCCAGAAATGTGAGTCCATTCATAGACCTGGTTTGTATCTGGAAGTTGGCGAAGTTGGAAAACGACTTGCCCCAGGATGCCTGGCCGGGACTGGACTGTGCGTATTGTGGAGAAAGTGCCAGTAGCTGATACAAAGACACGGTCGGCTGGCTGGCGAAGGTCTGCGACTGTCCGTAGAAGGGGTTGGGGACCTGCGTTTGCAACTCGGTTCCCAGGCCATAGTACTGCAGGGGTGTATTGTTCAAGCTCCAACCCTGCGTTGGCATGAGGAGATGGACTCCGCGGATTCCCTGATACTCAGTGGAGACGACCCAGTACTTGCCAAGCTGGTGCTGAATGCCAAGTCCCCACATGTAATCCATCGGACTGCTGTAGTGAGGCAGCAGAGAAGCGCCGCCCTGGTCGGGATTCGCCGACCCGCCAAAGGTCTGATATCCATAATCCGCGTTTGTGGTCACCGGTGGATTGAAGCCCAGGTGCGCACCAGACTGCTGCAGGGGAAAGGTGCCCAGGCCGTGGTCTTCGCCGAGTTCACTGATCCAGTGCTGCCCATCGAGGGATGCGATCTGGTTGAACGTATTCGAGTTGTAGTAGAAGCTGAAGTAGTCGGTGGAGAGACCATTCAATCCCTGGTCAACGAAGCCGCCGCTCAGATGGAGCACGGTCTTATCATCCACCGCATACGAGATGCCTACGCGTGGCTGGAAATTAGTCCAGTCCGTGGTGTAGAGGTTTTTCTGGGGATACTCCTTTGTATCCAGCAGTACAGTGCGGCCCGTCGGGCCTTGTGTCAGCCAGGCCGGCACAGGGAGGCCTGCCAGGCCCGGCACGGCATCGGTGACCTGTGCCCAGCTCCAGCCGGTATTTGACTGAAGAACATTCTTGGCATTGATGTCGTATTGCAGGCTGCCCTGGGGATGACGGCCTTGCCTGCCTCCATCATGATCCCACCGCACACCTATCTGCACGGTGAGTTTGCTGTTTACCTTCCAGTCGTCCATTGCATAGGCTGCCTGGTTCCAGCCGAAGGGAGTGATATCCCAATTGCCCCACTGGAAGAAGTTGGAAGACCCCATCATGAGTTCGGCGAGCGGGCTGCCGGAAAGACCATCGTTGTTGTTCCATGTCTGGTTTGAGCCGCCGCCGGGGTTGATCCAGGCGACGCCAGTGTGATCGCCGCCCTTCTCGTGGAAGCGATAGAAGTACTGTTCGTAGCCGAATTTGATGGTGTGGCGGCCGACTACTTTGGTCAACGCAACGGAACCATTTGTATTTTGATTGATGAAAGAATCGAACTCCGATCCGCCAACCGGGGTATAGCCGTACGGTCCACCGATGGTGATGGCTGGTGGTATCTGGCTGGTGGAGCGCTCGTTATTGTTCACGATCAATGGATCGAAGCCCCAGGTAGTGGTGTCGATGCTGGGGTCAGGCAGGGAGCCGAGTTGGGAGACGCCATTGGTGATCAGGTTGGTGGTACCTACGCCGACGTGGATGTCCAGAATGGAGGTGGGCGAGATGACCCAGTTATAGAGAACGCTGCCACTCCAGTCAGTATCCTGGGTGACGGCCGCGCCGGCGTGTTGAAAGGGCGCCGGGACGGTCAGGGTTAGATTGGAGCGGCTGATGCTTACGTTGAAGCGATGATTATTGGAAATGTTTTCATCGAAGCGAGCGAAGTAGCGATCGGTTGGGTTGGCCAGGTGAATGGTGGAGTAGTAGTTGCTTGTATGATCGCTGTTGGCCGCCGGGGCATGATTGGGAGACGGCCACAGTGCCAGGTACTTGCTGAAGAGCTGACTTTGCCCGGAAAGGCCTGGCGTAGCCCCTTGCGGAATTTTGTTGCCGGGGAATTGTGGCCTGATCCAGTTGCCACTCGCATCGTAAGCACCGTTGAAAGGATCGTAGATATTGGCTAACACCGGGTTCCCATTCTGCTGGTTGATAACTGTCTGGGAAAAGTCACCCTGGTGATTCTGCAGTGTGGGAACCGTGCTCTGCACATTCTGCGACTCTGAGAAGCGCTCCCCTTCCCAGCCGAAAAAGAAAAACGTGCGGTTCTTGCCCGAGTAAAAGTGTGGAATGCTGAGCGGGCCACCGACCGAGACGCCGTAATTATTCTGGTGGAAGGCCTGGCGTGGCACACCGAGCGCATTGTTCAACCAGTCATTGCTGTTCAACAACTGGTTGCGGAAATACTCAAAGATGCGGCCATGATAAACGTTGGTGCCGTTCTGGGTGAGGATGGAAATGATGCCGCCGGAGTACCGGCCTCGATCCGCTGTGAGGGTGCCGGTCTCCACGCGAAATTCGCCGATGCTGTCTGGAGTCGGAATGGAGCGGTTGGCGCTGTTGAATTCTGAATCCTGCACCTGGTTGCCATCCACGGAGATACTGGTGCCGTTCACCTGGCCGCCCGAGAGGGAGTAGCTGTTGCCATGATTTGCGATGAGGTAGCCGCCGCTGCCCAGGCTCACGATGCTGTCGCTCAAGGGTCCTGCGCCCTGCACTGCCGGGATAGTCGCGGTGAGGTCAAGGACATCGCGATTCAACTGGGGCAGCTCGGTGATCATTTTGTTGTCGAGCACGTCGGATGTACTGGCCGTGTCGGCAGCCAGGAGTGTATCCGCTGCGGTTACGGAAACGGTCTGCTGTACGGCACCGGGTTGCATGGTGAAATTCTGTGAAAGGCTATCACCGGTGCTTAGTTTGAGGCCGGAGTACACCAGGTCGCCGAAGCCGCTTTTGGTCACTGTGATGGTGTAAGTGCCGGGAACCACCTCGGAGATGACGTAGACGCCTGAACCGTTGGTGGTGGCGACGTACGGGACACCGGTGTTGGCGTTGGTGGCGCTTACCTCGGCGCCAGAGATAGCGGCGGCGCTCGAATCTGTGACTACCCCGGAAAGGTGGGCATTGGTCGATTGTCCGTGGAGCCCCAATGTGCCGTAACCGATAAGGAGAATGGCAAGAAGCGAGCGGAAGGGGCGGGCTCCTGGTATACGGTTCTCGGATAAGAGATTCATCGCGGCGTGCCTTTCATGGACCTTCAACGGACTAGATGAAGGCACTATAGCGGCGCGCCGCGAGGCGGAATACGCGGTATCAGGATTATTCCATCGTTTAACCGATGGCCGGGGAGGATGGTGTTGTCTCCTCAACGTCGACCAGGCGGTCGACCTGGGGCAGGTCCAGCTTCTGTACGGTGCCGGCAGGCCAATGAATCTCGATGGAGGCTTTCTGGTCGTCGCCGAGGCCGAAGTGCACCCGCAAGTCGCTGCTGGAGGCGTAGCCCACGCTGTTGGCCACACTTCTGACCTGGGTGCGGCTTTCTGAGCGGCAGGTGACCCGCGCCCCGAGTGCGGAATGATTACTTACCCGTCCGCGAAGCTTCAACGTCAGCCAATGGCGGGCAGGACTGCGATTCATCCACAACTCGAGGGGCCCGTCGAGTGCACTGACCGCGACGTCGATACGGCCGTCGTTGTCGAAGTCTGCGAAGGCCGCACCGCGGTGCAGGCGGGGCACGGAAAACCCGGGTCCTATGCCAGCTGACACGTCGACAAACTTTCCGCGTTCATTGCCCAGGATGCGATTGGGTTGCGGGTCATTTGTGTCCAGTCCGCCGCCGGCCACGAACAAGTCGAGAGATCCGTCGTTATCGAGATCGACCAGGCCGCAGCCCCACCCGCTCCAGGGCCGGCTTAGTCCGAGAAGGCCGGTGCGCGCGCTCCGGTCGTCGAATGTGCCGTCGCCATTGTTGTGAAACAGTTCGAAGGTTTCGCCGCGCAGGCCGGTGACGACGATATCGGGACGTCCATCTCCGTCGATATCTCCGAAGTCAGCGCCCATGCCCGAGATCATGCGGCCGTCGGCGTTGTAAGCGACCATGGCTTCCATGCCTGCCTCCTGCAGCTTGCCGTTGAGGTTGCGCAGCAGCAGGTTGGGGGCATTGTCGTTGGCTACGAAGAGGCCGGGGCGACCGCTGCTGTCAAAGTCTGCCACGGCGATGCCCATGCCTTTGCCCAGCACTTTCGCGAGCCCCGTCGTGCGACTGACCTCAGTGAACGTGCCGTTGCCATTGTTGTGATAAAGCAGCATGGGCTCGGAGCGGTACTTGTCCGGATGGCAATAGGTGCGCTTTGCCGGATCGAGGCCGCCGCATACCGGGTCGCTGCCCGGTTGCCAATCGCAGTAGTTGGAAACAAACAGATCGAGCTTGCCGTCGTTGTCGTAATCGATCCAGGCCGCGGCGACGGACCACAGCTTGCGGCCAGCGGCATCCGCACCCGAGAGGCCGGCGGCCTCCGTCACGTCGGTAAAGGTGCCGTCTCCGTTATTGCGATACAGCGTGTTGCCATGCACGCCTGCGATGAAGATGTCTTCGGCGCCGTCATTGTTATAGTCGCCGACGGCCGCACCCATGTCGTAGCCGTGCCCTTGCACACCGGCGCGCATGGTCACGTCGCTGAATGAGCCATCGCGATTGTTACGGTAGAGCCGATTGTAAAAACCGGCGTCGGTTTTCTGCAGAGACGGCAGGGCTGCGCCGTTGACGCAGTACAGATCGGGCCAGCCGTCGTGATCGAAGTCAATCACCGCGAGGCCGCCAGGCAGGGTCTCCACCTGGTATTTTTTCCCGGTTGCGCCGTTGCGCAATTGGAAGTCGATGCCGCACCCAGGGGCGGTGTTGACCATGCGGATGTTGGAACCAGCGGACGCAAGCGATGCGAAAAGACTTCGCCGGCCGCAAAGAGCAGCGATCGCGAGCTGGCCAAAGGTGCGTCGATTCACAGGACCATCCTATACAACCACAGACCAGGAAGAGGTCTACCGGGGTGGGTGCCTGGGATCGTTCTGGTCCTTATCCTGCTCTCGATGCGCACTTAGCTGATAGTTCTCTGAGAGTTCGCGGGCCGTGGCAAACGCGTGGGAAGCCTCGGTGGTGCGGCCCACCTTGCGCAGCAATCCTCCGAGAAGGGAGTGCAGGTTGCCCTTCTGATCCGGGTAGCCGCTGGCCAGTGCAGGCTCTAGATGCTGCAGGGCTTCCTGCGGCCTGCCCAACTGTCCAAGCGCGGTGGCGAGGCTTATCTGGATGCCGGCATCCTGCGGATCCTGGGCGGCGAGCGTGGTTAGCTGGGGCAGCGCCTCCGCGTATTTCTCCTGTGCCATGGCGACCCGCGCCAGGGTTTGCAGCGCGGAATGCCGATGGGCGTCGAGGGCCAGTGCGCTGCGTGCGTGTTGTTCGGCTGCCTCCAGATCGCCGGCCGCCAGTTGCGCCTCAGCGAGCCTTTCCAGCAACTTCGGATCATTGCTGCGCAGCGCAAGTGCAGCCTGGTACTCGGCGATTGCTGCCGCGGGATTGCCTTGCAAGCGAAACAGCACATTGCCGCGGATCATGTGTGCGAGCGCCAGATCGCCTCCTGATGCTTGCATGCGGGCATCCACCGCGCCGGCTGCCTGGGCGTAACACCACGAGAGCAAGAAGCGCTGATACACCGCGCCGTTGCCTGCGCCGAGGTCACGCTCCAGGACGGGGATCGCTGGTGTGCATTGGCCAGACTGCGCCAGGGCGATGCCTCCACCCGGCGGTATAGGGTCAGGGTGCGAGGAGGCGTGCACATCCTGCCGCAATGCGGCTTCGTCGCCCGCGAGGCGATCGGCGCTGGCGAGTTCTGCCCATATGCCTGGAGCCTCGGGATCAAGCTCTGCCGATTGCCGCAGGAGGTCGCGCTTTTGTTTCTCATGGCCGGGGTAGGAGCGAGCCTGCAACCGGTATTCCGCTGCCAATCCTGGTTGCGAACTGCGCAACTCTCCGGCCAGTTGGCGAAAGCGCTCCAGCGCAAAATCAACCCATGCTTCCATGGCTTCGGGGCCATCGGGCGCTACCGCGATGGCTTTCATGTAAGCAGACGCAGCCTGGTCGTAGCGCCGAAGCTGGGTCTGCGCCTCGCCGAGATACTCATAGGGAAAATCTTCTTGGGGGCGGATGCGGCTGGCAGCCGTGAGGAAGGAAACTGCCTGCCGGGGTTCCCTGGTACGTAACAGATCCATACCGATTAACAGGTTGACGAAGTAATCGTGCGGATCCAGCTTCCACGCTTGCCGCAGCAGCGGTAGGGCGTGGGTGTAGTCAGCCTGCTGGTGCAAGGCGAAGCCACGATGCAGCAGAGCGGTGAACGCATCTTCTCCACCGAAAGCGGGTACACAGAAAGCGGTCGGCATCAGCAGCATGAGAGCACCGGCCGCAAGGTAGCGAATCGTCATCCGGCTTCTGCAAAACGTCATGGCGGAGTTACGGCCGGATCCCGCGATGTTCTTCGGCGCCGCAGAGCCATTCCGCCCGGGTACCGCTGCTTTCATTCGCAACAACTACCGCACTCCATCGATCGTGTACATATCGGAGATCAGCAAGCTGTAGTTGTAAAGGTAGCTTTCACCGTTAGGAGTGATGAGCGGTGGCTCGGCAAACACGCCGCGGATCGCGGGCCTGGGTAGATCTCGCCAGGGCGTGCGGGCGCCGGTGATGGGATTGAGTTTCAGGATGGGCAGACCAGCCGAAGCTTCACTAGCGCCGGGTGTGATGTAGACCAGGCCATCACTGGTCCAACCCAGGACATTGTCATCGGGTTGTGCCCCGGCCATCGGGCGGGCAGGGCCGCCTGCCATGGGCACCATCATGGGATTTTTCAAACTGGTATACGCATTGCGCACGCCTGTGACCAGCCACCTACCATCGGGGGAGACGAGCCAGCCGAGCGTGCCTTCTTCTGTGAGTGGCCGCGGTTTGCCGCCGTCGATGCTCTGTAGCCAGGTGCGCGGGCGACGATCTTTCTCGTGCGCGACGTAGAGAAAGTGCTGAGCGTCTGGCAGGATGGTGGCTGCCGCGGCAAAGGGAATCAGGTTCGGCGGGTTGAGGCGCCGCTTTTCGCCCGGACCAATAGGTAACAGCCACAGTTCTGGAGCAGGCTCGACCAGCTTCTGCGCCAGCGCCCAGGTCTTGTCTGGCGAGATGGCCAGGCCGTACCCCTCACCGATTGGCACCGCGGGCGAGCCGTCGGTATTGCGAACGAAAACGGTATAGTCGATGGACCCGCTACCCTCTTCTTCAAAGAGAACCATTTTTCCATCGTTGCTGATGGCGCGGCCGAAGCTGAAGCCGAGCCACGAGACGTCTCGTTCGGCCTCTCCGTTGTGGGTGGCAGCGACCATGCCACGGCGCGAGATACCCTGGGTGACCAGCAGCTGCCCGTCGGCGCCCACGTCCAGCAATCGCAAACGCCCAGGCACCTCCAGGGGCAATCGGATTTTGCCGGACAGGGTCATTGCATGCACGTCCCCCGAGTCGAGCGGAGAGCTAAACCAGACCTCATCGCCGCGGCGACTCCATGCGAGGCCCTGCAGACTTTCAAAGATGGGGCTGATCCGTACAGTTTCTCCAGAGCTTCGCAGAATGACGACCACGCCGCGGTCGTCGTAGATGCTTTGGTGGGAGAGGAAGGCGAGGTACTTGCCATCGGGCGAGAACCTGAGGTCTTCGATTGCAGGGGCACGGTAGAGGACTTTGCCTATGGGGTACTCGACCTGCGTGCTGCGCTGCGCGGGTACCCAGCGGGCGATGGCCAGTTCGTTGCCATTGGGGAGAAAATCGGCTGCCTGGATGTTGGCGATTTCGGGTTTAGGCGCGCCACTATCTCCGAAGGTGCGGGCGAGGTCTCCGGGCGTCAGCAGTGCTCCCGCTTTTTGTGGCGAGAGCGCGACGGCCAGTTCACCCTGGGCCGATACTGCGAGCAGACGGGCGTTGGGGATCCCCAGCGCGTGACCGCCGATCGCTTTTGCGCCGACGGTATAGATTTCCGACTTGCCCCCTTCGAAGGCGGCGGTGTAGAGGATGTTCCGTTGATCCGGAGAGTAACGAGCATCGCTCATTTCTCCGCGGCGGTAGGTGACCTGGCGAAAACGCGTGCTGCCGGAGGACCGGTTGGCGAAGAGTTTCCAGGCAGCGAGCGCGGGGATGAGCAACAGGGCGGCTGCCACTGCGTGCCACCAATGCCAGACAAAGCGTCGCCTGGCCGGAAGCGTGCCGCTTGCCGGGGTCAGGGTGGAAAAGGATTCCAGATCAAACGCCAGGTCACGAGCGGATTGGAACCGCTGCTCGGGTGCTTTTTCCAGGCAATGGCGCACGGTTCGTTCGAGTGCCGGTGCGATGGCGGGTGCGCTCAGCGACAACTCCGGAGGTTCTTCCTTAAGGATGGCGGTCATGGTTTCTGCCGTGGTATCGCGCTTGAAGGCGCGTACGCCGGTGAGCATCTCGTAGAGCACCACGCCGAAGCTGAAGATGTCTGAACGGCCATCGATGGCATCGCCGCGCACCTGTTCGGGCGACATGTAGCCTGCTGTGCCGATCACCGCGCCAACTTCTGTAGCTGGACCGAGCGCCGTCATGGGTACATCTTCGGGCGCCACGGCGATACTTTTCTGCACCGTCTTCGCCAGCCCGAAGTCGAGGATTTTAATTCTGCCCTCGCGTGTGAGGAACAGGTTGTCAGGCTTGAGATCGCGGTGCGCGATATTTTTCGAGTGGGCGGCGGCGAGCCCATGCGCGATCTGCACCGCGTAGTCGATTGCCTTACGCTGCGAGAGTGGGCCGCGCGCCAGCACTTCGCGGAGGCTTTCCCCTTCCAGCAACTCGACCACCATGTAATGTTGCCGTTCCTGCTGACCGATGTCGTGCACGGCAAGGATATTGGGATGGCTCAGCGATGCGACTGCGCGCGCTTCCTGCTCGAAACGTCGCAAGCGCTCCGGGTCTGCGGCGAATGAGGTGGGCAGTACCTTGACGGCAACATCACGGCCGAGCCGCAGATCGTGTGCCCGGTAAACCTCGCCCATGCCGCCCGCGCCGATCAACGCTACGACTTTGTAGGGCCCGAGGTGCGTTCCGGCGGCAAGGCTCATGGGATGAGCGCGATTATAACTTGCGCGGCCGAGCGGCTAACCCGCATTTCTCACGGAACAGGCCGTGAGAAAGGGAGCTAAATACGGGCTTCTCCGTTTTTGGCGGTTGAAGACGGACGACCAGCACCCCGAAATCAGCGGTGCGGACCATCCTCTCCTTATTGCAGATCCTTCGTGGTGGTGGCCTTCTTGAACGTCTTACGGATTTTCTGGCTGTCGTCGATGTCGGTCAGATCGGCTTTTTCTTTGGCGGTTTTTGGTTTGGCGATGCGCGCCCGCGCAGGGTCGAACACGCGTGGATCACTGGGAAGGGCCTGGTAGGGCGCGAGGTTGGGCTGTTCGGTGAACATGTCGCTTAGGTCTGCGGCCAGCGCATCCTCCAGGTTGAGCGGCCCCAGCCGGAGCAATTCATAGATGGTCTTCTGAATACTTCCCATGCTGCTGTGCGCGTGCGACAGGTATCCGCCGCGCACGTAAGGACTCATAACGAGCAGAATGCTGCGATGGGCATCCACATGGTCTACGCCGCTCTGCGGGTCGTCTTCGGTGACGAAGATGGCGGAGTCTTTCCAGATATTGCTATGCGAAACAAGATCGACGATTTGTCCGAGGGCAAGGTCGTTATCGGCCACGTACGATTCCCGCAGAGGATAACCATCCTGCGGACGCGCTCCTGCCGTATGGTCGTTGCCTAAGCGCATAACGATCATCGCGGGTACGTTCCCTTGCGCCAGGCGAGAGTCGAAGTCTCTTTTGAACTCTTCGGCACGCACCGTGTCAGGGATCCCCATGTTTGCTGTGGGAAAGCGTCGATCGGTTGCAGCGAAGGCGGGCTGCAGCACAGGCGCATTTAGAAACAGTCGTTGACCCTCAGGCTCGGAACCCACCATTTCGTCCATGCCTTCCAGTTCCAGGGACTCGCCGTAGTTGAGAACGCTGAGACCCTGGCCGCTTACGTGTTCCCACAATGAGCCGAACTCCGGTTCGTCTTCAGGCATGGGCCCATCGGTTGCGCCGCCCAGGGCACGGCGCCCAGGCGCTGCACTGAACGGGCTCCCATGCCGGCGGCCGCCGTAGGTAGAGGGCCAGGCCTGCGCCATCCAGGGAGTGGGTGCAATCCCGATCGCCCAGCGGTGGCCATCCACTGAAACGTCACTGTCGGTGTAGTAATGGTCGCTGGTGGCAAAGCGGGCTGCCATGGCATGTGCGTTGGGGGTTACCTGCAAATCCTGCATGGTTGCATTGCCTTTTACCTGGCCGTGCATACCGTACTGCGCGAGGGCAGGGTCGCCGTCGGCTCCGGGCAGATCGCCGAACACATCATCGAAGGTGCGATTCTCCCGGATGATGAGGAAGATATGCTTCAGGTGGGGCAGGTGCGCGCTCTCGAGGCGAGCGGCTGTGTTGGCCTCGATAACCTTGCTGGTTTCCTCTTCGAGATGATCGAGCAGGGACGCCGGCAAGACCGAAATGCTGCCTAGTTCCAACTCGCCGATGTAAGCGCCATGCAGCGCTGGGTTAAAGGCCGCCCCGCCATTTGGGCCACTGCCTTTGCCCTTGGTATTGGCAACATAGATGGTGTGTGTATCCGGCGAGAGCGCGACCGCTGCCGGGCTCCAGCCAACCGGTACGTGCCCCAGCACGTGATTGCTGCGTGTATCGATGACGCCGAGGGCATTGATGCCCGACTCGGCCACATAGAGATGCTTGTCTGCCAGTGCGAGCCCGCTGGGCATAACACCACGCAAGGGCGTGCCCTGCGCATTTTGAAACGCCTTCCCGGTGAACGGACTGAGTTGAATTTCTGTTTCGAGCCTGCTGCCGTCGGCGGTGACCACGGCGATGCTGTCGTTGTGTGCCAGCGAGACATAGACGCGCTCACTATCGGCAGCAAGGCCTGAGGGGGCTGCGCCACCCACGACCTGATGCGTGCCTGCCCCGATCGAGGCTCCGAGACGCAGCGAAGCGACATGGCGCGGTATCGTGTGCCCGCTCACATCGTAAGTCCACAGGGAGCTGCCTCGCGGATCATCGGCGGAGCCGAGCCCGGGTATCCTGCGCCCTTCTACCAGGGCTCCGTTCTGTGCCGCCGAGGACGGAAAGCCGAAGGGTGGGAAATGCAGGCCGCTGTGTAGCGGGTCTGCCTTGTTCGCGCCGGGAATTTTTTTGTATTCAAACAAACCGGAGTTGGCAACGTACAGTCGTCCTCCGTCTGGACTGAGGCACAGGGCCAATGGGTTGACGCCGGTTGATAACGAGCCAATGATGCTTTTGCGCTCCACGTCGATGAGAACGAACCGCCAGTTTGCCTGGTCGAGCACATACAGTCTGTCTCCACGAGGAGAGAGCACCATGGCCGCAGCAAAGCTTTCGTTGTACAGGTGACCTTGTACTGGGCCATTCAGACTGATGCGCGCGAGCTTGCGCCAGGTATCGGTGCGGAAGATCTCGACAGCACCGCTGTCTCCGGTCGCTACGTACAGCAGTTTTCCGTCTGGGGAGTAAGCGGTGCCGGCATACACCTCGACATCCGGCTTGCTGAGGAACCCACCTGGGATTTGGGTGACCTTGCGGCCAGGGTCTGATGGGGTGGCGATCACGTTGAGTGCGAACGGGAATCCGAGGGAGGGCGAGACCAGTTGAGCTCCGTCGGGGCGCACGGTGAGCGCGAAGGGGAACGGTGCGACGGTGACCCAATCTCCTGCGGGTGTTATCTGGCGGCCGTTCGGAAGGATTGCTGTGACGTTTTGTGCTGGTGTCGCTGCGGAGAAAAGTGCCATTACTGCGCAGGCTGCCACTCCTGCACGGCCTTTGAACTTAGCGACAGGTTTGTCGTACACGTTACCCTCTTGTTAAAGTCGCGCCCGGACGCGGTAAGTGCTGCAGGGAGAGAGTTGCTGGTGGGGATTTGTGAATTCCCACATCTCCCCACGATGAAGCTGTCGGTAGATATGGGGCACCCGAGTTGGTTACGGGTCTCGATCCTAATCTTGTGTGTCACCGTTTTGCTTGGGTCCGGTTCTTTTTGATCTCCTGGCCCAGGAGTTCATATTGATCGGAGGCTACGTAGTCGACGTGTGCGGCGATCGCCGCGCGCCAGCGCACTCGCGCGCGTTCCAGAGACCCGAAGTTGTAATCGTGGAACCAACCGTTGCAGCTGAGCTGTGGTTTGGTCGCACCGTCCAGGGTGTAGAACCGGATCCACAGGCCGTTTGCGTGTGCGCGGTCGGTGAGTGCGCGCAGACGCGCTGCCTTCGCAGCATTCCAATCGCCGGCGTTTGCCTGACCATCGGCCTCCACCACACTCCAGGGATTGTTCCACCAGCGGCGATAGTTGGTGGATTTGTCTGGATCCATCTCCTCTGGTGAGGCCGAGTGCGGTTTGTCTTCGGTATGGATGGCGCCAAACAGAAGTACGCGATCGCCGGGCTGCAGCTGATCGTAGAACACTGTCTGTTGCGCATCGTGGTTCGCCCGTTAAGCACAAGGATCGGGTTTTAGGTCCAACGGCTGCACCTCGGCAGCATCCGCACCCTTGCTCGCGGTGGTCAGCCAGGGCTGATACTTCCGCAGGAGTGCAAGCACGGCTGCCAGGTGTTCTGGCTTGTTGTCCTTGAAGTCGAGATTCAACGTGATCAGCGGCCAGTTGCCGTGATTGCCATCACGGAGTGCTTTCTCCACGATCGGCTGCACGCGCTTGAAGAAGTAGTCTTCCATCGTTGGCTCATTGCCGTAGGTGGGCTCTCCATGGGTCACCACTGACCAACTGCGCCCGGTCTTTGCATCCGTGTGCCAAGCCAGGTCCTGCTCAATGGCCACAGGCGTGCCGGAAGAGAGTGCGCGATCGATGCGGTCGCTCCACCACTCAAAATAGGGATAGCAGTTGTGTGCATCCATCACTGTGCGCGAACCGGGCGCCGGCTGCCTTGGGGAGACCCGCTGAGCGTGCAAAGCCGTTGCGCAGAACGTAAAAGCCAAACAGAGAGAAGCAGATTTGAGCATCACCGTCTTAGGGTTCCTCAGGGAAGTTGATGTAGAGTGGGCTGCTGATCAGCTCGCTCGCCCCGGTGCTGTCGCGTACTTCGATACGGAGCCAGTGGCGGCCTGCGGGGATGTTCACATGAGCCGGCGTGTCCGCGGCAGAGATAGCTATGGGGGGCGCGGGTTCTTCTCCGTCCAGAAATACATGAGCTACAGAGCCGGGCGTGCTATGCGTGTACACGTGCAGCGAAGCCGGACCGCCAGCTGCGGCTTTCAGGTTCCCGCCCATGTTTGCCGAAGTGCTCCCGAGCGTGGCATCGAAGTCCAGGATTTTATCGCGCGAGCTGGTCTCGTCTACGAATGTGCGGCCAGCGCGAATGCCCTTGAGAATTTCTGCCACCGAGAGCCCATCTGCTTCGACAACGGTGGCCGGCCAACCAACCGCCCCTGGCTCGCCCACAGGGATAGTGGCGTCATGACTATCGCTGCCGCCGACAGCAGCCAGGCGATGCCCCGCGCGCAGTTGAGAGTCCCAATACTTCGCACTGGAAAACATGATCTCGCCGTAATTGATCACCTCGACCGCGCTGAAGAGGCCCATATCCGTTCCCGCCGGAGCTTCCCAACGGCAGCCCATGCAGACTTCGCCCCCGGGTGCATCGGCGTGGTTCACAGAAGCGATGCCGCCCTTGTGAATCACGTCCCGCACAATATCGTTCAGATCGCGATCTTTGCCGGCACGCCAGTCGACGAACTCGGTCACGCCGAAAATGTTGAAGTGCCCGTGGAAGGTCGTTATCTCACGGCCCGGGATCAGTAGCAGGCGATCAAAGAAGGGCTGCAATTCACGCAGTTCCGCGTAGTGCGAATCTGTGTTGTGGTCAGTGATGGCAATGAAGTCCAGACTGCGCGCAGCCGCTGCCTGCACGGTCAGGAATAGCGGGCAGGGCGTCTTGCGTCCGCTTTGCGATCTGCAGTTGGCATCACTGTGGGCGGTGTGCATATGCAGGTCGCCGCGGTACCACCGTTTGCCGTTAGCCAGAGGCTGCAGGGTGAACTGAGAGTCTTCGACGGGATCGTTGAAGCGTATTTCTGCCTGATAACGAGAAATTGAGGCAGCGCGTATGTTCGGCACAGAGATCAACAAATGCCACTGTCCTGCAGGGATGGCGCCGGGCAGGTAGGAGGGTGTGGCATCCGACTCGCTGAGTGTGAAGTGGCTCTTGTTACCGCCGCTGGCTCCGCGAAACCGCTGAGGGTCGGCGATGCCAAGATCGAGGGTGGTTTTCTGGTCCTTGCCGGTGTAAGTGAAGTCGACGCTGACGCGGTGTACATCCACCGGCACCTGAAAGGGAACTTCCAGGTAAGTTCGATTCTGGTCGCCCTTTATCTCGCCCGTCAATACCAGGTCAGGCTTGGTGCGTGCGACGGCCAAAGGTTCGTTCAGCTGCTGGGCATAAACCCAGCAGCTGAACGAAGTGCATAAAAGAACAAAGCAAGCGGTACAGCGTTTGACCAATTAGAAGTCCAATCTGAGGGCGAACTGCATAACGCGGGGATCGCCCGAGAGTGAAGTGATCTGTGCCGCCGCCCCCGTGCTGATGTCACCGCCCGGCGCTGCGAACAGCGGGTGGTTCAACGCATTAAACACCTCCCAGCGAAACTGCGCTTTCAGCTTCTCTGTGACCGGCAGATCTTTAATCAGGGCAGCATCCACTACGTCGGTTGGCGGCGAGTTCAGTGAGTTACGACGTCCGTTGCCGATCACCCCGTTGCCTGCATCCGCAAAAGCATCTTGCCGGCCGGAACTGTATTGGCTGCAACCCTTGGTCGCACTGGCATAGAACCAGCATGACGGCTTGTGGATGTATTGCGCCTTGCCCACTACATTGGGAACCGCGGTGGCATACCCGTAAGCATCGAGCAGGCTGCTTTCGCTGCCCCAGGTTGCCGTAAACGGTATGCCACTGTAGTAGGTGTAAACACCGGATGTGCGCCAATTGCCGAGTGCCCAGGACAGCGGCCCGGAGTTCAACATGCTCTTGCCTTTCCCGAAAGGCAGCTCGTACACCACGCTCAAGCCAACGCGCTGCGGCGTGTTGAACTCGCTGGGCCCATACCAGGAGGTTTCGTCCCGGCCATTGGGCGGTCCACCCGGATTATTTTCCAGTTCCTCGGGTGTGTTGTCGAGGCTGCGCGAGTAAGTGTAGGCCGCATGCACGCTAAAGCCATTCGTCATGGAGTGCGTCAGGCTAGCCTGCAATCCATTGTAGTTGCCGTACCCAATCGGGGAGGTGTACTCCACCTGCCCAAAGTTGCTGTAGGGCACGGTCGCGGTGACGACATTGTTCACAATAAGCGGCTGGTTGTAGTCGTAGATCAGGTTATTGTGGGTCGATTTTGTGCCGACATAGTCGACTTCTCCCAACCATTTAGCACCCAGGTCTCGTTGGACGCCGAGACTCCACTGCTGCACCATCGGCTCTTTCTTGACTGGATCGACGGCGCGGATATGGAACTGTTGCAGTGCGTTCAGGTTGATGGTGGAAGGATCGAGGAAGTTCGACGGGAAGCCCACCTGTGGTTGCAGGACCGGGACGGTCGTGCTCGAGGGCGTCTTGTTTACCAGGAAGGGCGGGTTCAGGGCCAGCTGGTTTTCGCTGCCGATGCGCTCGAGCAGCGTGTAGTAGATGCCGTAACCGCCGCGCAGCACTGTCTTTGGATCAAGCGAATAAGAGATGCCGATGCGCGGCCCAAAGTTGGTGGTGGTGGGATTTACCAGGGCACGGTCCCCCAGGGAGCCCGATCCGGCAAACACCAGCGAGCCAGAACCAGCGGGATTGAAATTAGCCAGCTTGTTGTTGCCGGAATAGGGAGGGGTGGCGAAGTCGTAGCGCAGACCGAGATTCAACGTCAGGCGCGGTGTCACCTTCCAGTCGTCTTCCGCAAAACCCGCTGCCATGTAGAGCCGTTGATCGACCAGCAGCCGGTTTGTCAGCTGCGCATAATAAGGTGCTCCGAACAAACCATCGGCGTAATCGGTGATGCCCGAGGGATTGCCCACTCCCGAGAACACGCCGGAAAAAGATAGGTCCCCACGCGTGCCGGGCTCGTCCTGGAAGATGTTGCGCATGGGCAGAAATAGATTGACCCCAAACTTGAAGCTGTGAGGACCTTTCGTCCACGAAAGCGTGTCGTCGAACTGGTACACCATGGGCACCTGCGATTTTGGCAGAAAATCTGGCGATCCCAGGTAGGTGTGATTCGTAAAGGCAGTCAGGGAGACGCCGCCGCCGATGGCAGCGTCGCTGGGAATGCCGGGAACGAAGTCGCCGGCCGTCTGTGTCAGGCTGAACGGCTGCTGTTGACCAAACGAAGTATCGCGCACCCATCCGAAGCGGAAGTCATTCAGCACGTTGGGGCTGAAGATGTGGGTCCACCCTACGACCAGGCTGGTGCCTTTGAGGAACTGGTTGCCCCAGGCGGAGGTGCCCGTACCATCCGCCAGGCCGCCGAAGTAGCCAGGGATCATGCGGGTCCGGTTGAAGTAGTTGAAGCGGCCGAAGACCGTGTTTTCCTGGGAGGGGGTCCAATCGATGCGGCCATCGTAGCTGGAATTGAAGTCAGTCGATGCGCCGGTGCGGGCGAAATTGTTGAACTCTGGATAGGTGGCTCCGCCCTGCTTATCGTTAGGCTCCGGGAAGAGGGAGATCAGTTTGGCCGCCGCGGTATCCACCTTCGCTGTGGGGTCGCTGAGGAAGCTGTTGTTGACCAATGGCTTGCAATTTGTCGCAGTGTACGGTGCGGAGCAGGTGGAGATGTTATACACGGTGGGATAGTCCGGCACCCCTGCCACCGCCGCGGCATTTGCGCTGAAGTCGCCTACGCGTTCGTTGTCGAGCGGCACGGTGGAAATGCGCGACAGGCCCTGCTTGATGCGCGTGCCCTCGTAATTGAAGAAGCCGAAGAGTCGATCGCGCTTGATGGGACCACCGAAGCTGCCACCATACTGGTTCTGGTTATTCTCCGGTTTGACTTTGGTCGTCTGCTTGGTGAAGTAGTCAAACGCGTCGAAGTATTGATTGCGCAGGTATTCATACGCAGCACCATGAAATTGATTGGTGCCGCTGCGGGTATTGACGGAGACCACCGCGCCCGGGGAGCGGCCATACTCAGCAGAATAGGGGCTGGTAATCACGTTGAATTGCGAGATCACATCGACAGAAGGGTGGGTTGCTTCGGTGCTGAGCTCCTGCACGTTTTCAGAGAAGGTATTGTTATCGATGCCGTCGAGGATGAAGTTGTTCTGCAGGGAGTGAACGCCGTTGACGTTGAAGTCGCCAGTGCGGCCTGCTGATGTGGCGCCACTCTGGTTGGTGTAGCGGGCGATCTGGACGCCCGGCACGACGCGCAGCAGATCGTCCCAGTTACGCAGGTAAAGAGGTGTTTCCTGGATTACGTCGCTGTTGACCAGCATGCCGATGGAGGCGTCGTCGCGCTGCAGTTCGAGCCCGGTTGCGCTCACCTCTACGGTCTGATCCGCTGCGCCGATGGTCAGGTGCAGATCCAGTCGCACGCGCTCACCGACGCCAATGCTGACGCGTTGTTCGGTGCGTTGAAAGCCGTTTGCGGTCACCAACAGCGTGTAGTTGCCGATAGGCAGATCGGGGAGAGAGTACGCGCCATCGGCCAGGCTTTTGCCGGTTCGGCTGTATCCGGTGTCAGCCGAGGATACGGTCAACTCTGTGCCGGCCACGGCAGCGCCACTTGGATCGAGCACCAGTCCACTGAGCGACCCGGTATTTACCTGTGCGAACGATGCTGCGACTGCGACAAATAGAAATGTGAGAAGGGAAAAAAGACGAATTCTTATTCTGGCGTGCATGGGGGCGCTCCTGTAGATGCCGGGTTCGGTCTGCTATGGAATGGCAGGGCGGTTGATAACCGCTTATGCCGCTCATCATAGGAAGTCTTTCCGTGACTGGCGTGAACAGGAGTTTAAATTTGGGTAAACGCAGGCAGACCAAGACTGCAGCGTAGGCAGCGCTGGTTCAGTCCCGCCCGAGAGAAGCGGAAGCTATTTTTTCGCCAGGTCGATGTTCTGATCTTTGGCCAGTTGCTGAGCCATCTGCAGGTGTTCGGCCACGGTTTGGCCGCCGGAGGTAGCAACGTCTTTCACGCTGGCCGTGTGGCCGTTCGAAGCGATCGTGTGGAATACGCTGACGTCCTGCTTGTGATCTTTCACCATGTCCTTGATGTAGGCGTCGTCATAAGCCTGTCCGGATAGGTCCTGCATTTTCTTGATGCGCCCTTTGTCTTTCTTCGAAGGCTCGGTGGGGATGTCCACCCCGAGTTGCAGGGCTACGGGCCTTAGCTTCTCGTTCATCTCGGTGTGATCATCGACCATTTTCTTCGCGAACTGTTTCACTTTGTCGCTGCTGCTTTTTTGCTGGGTGAGTTGGCCCAGTTCGATTTGTGCGAGACCGCTCTGCATTGCAGCTTTGATAAACATCTTGTCAATGGAAGCTTGCTGACCGGCTTTCACGCCGCCCATGTTGCCCAACTGATCGGCAGTATTTGGAATGGGAGTCGTTCCGGGGGTGGCTTCACTGATCGCTGCTCCCGGCGTTTGTCCGTCGGCGGGAGTCTGCGCCAGGACAAGGGGAGTCGCGACCGAAATAGCTCCCACCAGGAACAGTGTCCTGCTGTACATAACCATTGTGCGGCGCGGTGTGCGATTCTTCATCGTTTCCTCCCCATTTGGCTGGCTTACATGGAATAGACGCGGTTGCATTTCCGTTCGCTCAGCGCAGCAAACGATGAGCAACCATGCAGGGAAGTTATCACGAACGAGTTCGCCTTCGATAGGAGACCTTTGGAACGCCGCCGGAACATTTCCAATGCCTTCGTATCTTGTATCCGGGGCGCCTAAAGCGTGAGAAAGCGAAGGATTTGCCCAGTCTAACTAAGCGACGACAGATCGGGCGCAGAATCCTCGCCATTCCCAAGCAATCGTCATGTTCCCTTGCAACAATTGATCGACCTGGCGGTGGCCAATTGCGAGTCATTTTGGGTTGAGCTCGGTCCATTTCAAGCAACAGCGGTTATTGCTGGTGCGAGCAGCCAGCCAATCGGTATGATTGCGTTCTTACGTAATTATGTTGGCCACTGCGCAGGTTTTTAGGCGCGAGTCTGTGGCAGTTATGAGGCTTGCGTGCATTTGTTGCGGGTAGTGAGTAGGGGGGTGTCCCCACGTGCCGCTGTCCTGGTTTGTCTTTGGACTTTTTCAATGGTGGGGCAGGTGCAATACGATCGCGTGCCGCCAGAGCTATTGCAGCAACGGCTCAACTTTTACAAAGGAGATGACAGCACCCGCGAGGTCGCCTTGAGAAGGCTTTTCCTTCAGGCAGGGTGTGCGCTCGAAAACCTCTCGGAGCAGGCGGTGCCTGGTCAAAAGCATCCGAACCTTATCTGCAGGCTTCCGGGCAGCACGCGTAACACGATTATCGTAGGGGCGCACTACGATCACACTGCGGCGGGCGATGGCATCGCCGATAACTGGAGCGGCGCGGCCCTTCTGCCAAGTCTTTTCCAGTCACTGGCCCGTTCGCCGCGGCGATCGACGTATGTCTTCGCCGGATTTGCCGGTGGGGAGGACGGGCTGATCGGATCGGCCTTCTATGTCAAGCAGTTGAGCCAGGATCAACTCTCTACGATCGAGGCGATGGTCAATCTCGACACACTTGGTCTCGGTCCTACAAGGGTTTGGGTGGGGCGTTCCGATCCTTTGCTCGTGAATCGATTGCTCTTTGTGGGCCGCTCGATGAAGTTTCCGGTGGGTGGGATGAACGTGGATGGGTTTCGCTACTCAGACGAGGAGTCGTTCATCGAGAAAGACGTATGCACGGTGACGATCCACAGTGTGACAAAGATGAATTCTGAGGTGCCGCACAGCGCAGCCGACAGTTTCAAGGCAATCCGTTTCAAAGATTATTACGATACGTATCGACTGGTCGCGGTGTATCTTTCCGCCCTGGATACGCTACCCGGCGCTGGTGGGCGCACCTGCAAACTTAAACCGCTTTGATGCTAGCCCGGATTTCTCACCAGTACTGATTGGTGCGACAGGTTGAAGGGTAGCGGTGAGCCTGTTGCTGTGTTTTGGCTTGTGGCGTTGCGCGTTCGGTTAGTTTTGGTGTGCGACATGTGTTGCGGGTTAGCTAGCCCCCAATTTGTCATCCCGAGCGCAGTCGAGGGATCTGCTTTGCGCCTTTCTCCCTCCACAAATTTCTACAGAGCTCCAGCATCGGACACGCAGAGGAACCGTTCTTTCAGCAGGAATGGCAGGAGAGTCACTCGTGGCAGCGAAACGGCTGCTATCGAGACCCACGTTCCTCTGCCCATCCGATGCTGGAGCTCATGTAGAAATTTGTGGAGGGAGAAAGGCGCAAAGCAGATCCCTCGACTGCGCTCGGGATGACAAAAGGGGGGGCTAGTTCCCCGTCTACCCGCTGGGAGTCGCGCCACATGGTGTACGCAAAGGAAGCGTGGTTAACGCATTGACCTGGTCCTGGACAGCCTATGTAGCTCAGTGAGCGTTTCGCGCAAAGCCGATGCTCTTGAGTGCGGTTGCAATTTCCGGGTTGGCCATGAAGTTTTTCCAGACCAGGCCGGTTCGATGATTCTCAATCATCACTACCATCGGTGCCTGATTCAAGCCCATCGTGATGCCGGAATACCAGTTCTGCTGCAGGTTGAAGGCGTCGCGAAAACCGTAAATGGACCAGACCTCCGCGCCCAGATCGCGGTAGAAGTGTTTCAGGGCGGCCATCGATGGCCCTGGGGTGTAGGGCATTGCGCTGATTGCTCCAGTGGGGGCGATGGTTCCGTCATCCAGTTCCGCGGTTGCTTCGTAGGGCACATAACCCTCCGGCCCGTCGACTGCGGTGAGTCCCCAGTCATCGTCACCGTAGCCTTTCCAGTGATGTACGTTGTGCATGCAATACTGCTGGTTGATGAGCGCGATCACGCGATTGTTCTCGAAGTAGTCAGCATAGCGATCATGCATGCCTCTCGGATCAAAACCCATAAAGGAATAATCGGTAAAGAACAGGGGACCGCCTGTGCCAGCGCCGACTTTGAGTTGCATGCCGTAGTAGCTTTTGCCGTTTATGTACGGGTTGTGTATTCCTTCCCCGGCCCAGCCGCTGTAGTAGTCGCTAGGGGGAATGCCATGCGTGGGTGAGGCAATGGCATCGAGATAGGTGATCATGACTTCGTTCCAGCCGGTCAGACGATTGGCGATCACGAAAGAATACTCGGGCGACCAATGCCAGAACAGGGCATCGTGTTGCGGTGTGGCGCGGAACCAATTCCAGTCCACCTCCTGCCAAAGGCGGGTGATGCGTTGATAGAGTTCCTCTCCCTGCGGACCGTCGTGGCGAAAGTACTGCCGGGCGGCCAATAGCCCCTCCATCATGAAAGAGGTTTCTACCAGGTCGGCTCCGTTTTCGTAGATACCGAACACCGGCAAGCGGCGGCCGGTGCTTCCGCTGAGAAAGTGTGGCCACGCTCCGTGGTAGCGGTCTGCCTTTGCGAGAAAGCCGGTTACCTGCAGCAGCCGCTGCAATGCCTCCTGACGGGTGATAAATCCGCGATCTGCAGCTACGATGGTTGCCATTACCCCAAAACCGCTTGCGCCCACGGCCACCACGTCGTCGTTGCCGGGTGTGTTCTCTCGGGTCATTCCGGAGTGCGGTTCTGCCGCTTCCCAGTAGTAGCGATAGCTCGCCTGCTGCACCATGGTGAGGAGTTCGTCGTCGCTCATCGAATGGGTGGAGGCACTGGCAACCGGCGAAGGATGGGATTCGCGCAGGGAAGATGTCCGGGCTGTCACGCGATAGGCCGCCCTGGTATGCGGATCGCCGATGTAATCGCTGTAGCGGTTCACCCCGGGACGCTGGACTCCGATGGCTTTGAAGTCTCCGCCGTCGATGGACCGGTAGATCACATATTGCGCCAGTGAAGCATCCTCAACCCCTTTCCATGTCAGGTCGATGTGGCGTTCATAGCCGGTGGCTGCAAGGGCCTGGGGTGGAGGCGGTACGTGAGCGCGGGTGGGCGGATCGTTTTCGATACGGATGTCGTCCAATAGGAGCGTATGCGGTTTGCCATCGGCCGTGCTCTGCACCAGGATCAAACTGCTGGTGCGCTGCCCATCGAATGGCTCGAGTGAAGCTGTGCGGAAGGCGGCGAGCGGCAGGCGTAAGCGCACCCATCGCTGTGACGGAAGGTCCTGTGCATACCGGCCCATGGCCAGGGGCTCAGTGAAGTGACCGTTGGTATCGCGGAGGGCAAGGTGGGGCAGGTCGGCCGCACGCAGTCCCTCTTCAGAGTAGACCCAGAGAAAGAGGTTCGCGCCGGGGAAGAATGGGTTGCGGTCGCGCCACTGATAAAGCTTCAGGTCCACCGTCCAGCCGCCATTGGGGGCTGAGGTCCAGGCCAGTTTCAGTGCGTTCGGCCCGCTGATGAATGCGGAGGTTTCCACCGGAAGCTTGCCATCGACAAGCGTGAGCGTGCTGGGCGGGCTCACCCGCCCGCTGCTGTAAAAGTAGTTGCCCGGCGACAGGCTGTTTTCGAAGAACACCTGTTGCGAGTAGTTCTGGTCCGCGCGAGCCAGTGTGCTCGCGGTGATCAGCAGCAAAAGTGCCAACGCATATCTGTATGCCCGAGACATCGATCTCCTATGATCGCCTTCTTCGCGGGCAGCGAAGAATAGGTAGCCAGAATCAGGAAAATACAATGATAGTCCGTACACACCACGCACGTTCTTTCCGCGATGTCTCTGGTTTGCTGGCGGCGAGCTTTTGGGTAGGGGCGTCGCATTCATGTTTGCCTGGTCTCCGCTTGTAACCTTCAGTCCTGAACGCGCTCCTATGGGTGAACGGTAGGAGACGAAACGGATGAAGAAAATACTTCTCTGCTTATTGTTGAGCGGCTGGACGGCCGGAGCGCTGGCGGACTCCGCGCAAAAGAACGAAGTGGGCCTGGTGATCGGGGCAACGTTGACTCCGGATGTTGGCTTAGCGCGAGGCGGTGAGGTCAAGCTGGATCCCAGTGTCTCCTTCGGTGTGGAGTATGATCGTTTGCTTCTGGACCGCGGTATTGGGTTGTATGGGGGCGTCGATTTTCTTGCGTCTCCCTTTGATGTAAAAGCAAGCAACCCGGCTGCGGGGATCAGCCCCGAGTACGCTTACCTGTTCCTAACGCCCCACGTTCGCGTGAAACTTCACCCGGGGGGCGCTCTGGAGCCGTGGCTTTTGCTGGGGGGCGGTTATGCAAACTTTGCGCCCAAGCAACCGGCTGACAGCGAAGTGGTCGTGACCGGGGCAGGCAGCACCGGAGCCCTGGTCTTTGGCGCAGGCATCGATACGCGGCCCATCGTTCACCTGAGGCTTCCTTTACTGCCGGGGCTTTCCGTCGGCGGGCGCCTGGAAGCGCGCGATTTTGTCTCGGGGCAGCCGAAGTATGGTGTGCCCACGAGCAGCAGCGTGCAGCATAACGTGAACCTGGGGGGCGGGCTCCTGCTGCGTTTTTAGCGGGTCTTCTGCGCGGCGGCCAGTGCGGCGAGTTTACTTGACCGGCACATCCGGTGGGAGCGAGCGATTGCGGTCCTTGAGCCACTCCAGGCTGATGTCGCGGCTAGCCTTTTTGGGGGCTTTTTCGTCCACATCGGGCATGAAGATTTCGAGGCCGGCCTCTGCGGTCATCCGGGTGTACCCATTCACGATCTGCGCCTGGTAGTTCACGAGGTCGAGGTTGAACCACGGGTCCTTGGAGGCGTCGATCATGGTGAGGTCGACATTGTGCATGGTGAGCTTGCCGAAGTCGATCGAGCCGCCGTTTAGCCGCAAAAAGTTGTGCCATTGCGCCAGGCGTACCTCGTCATTGGGGGCATTGCCATAGATGATCTCCAGGTCGGGTGGGCGCACCGTGACCGAAGTGATCTGGCCGTGAATATGAGGCGGCGGCAGCAGCCGTTGGGTGTCGAAGAGGATGTCGTTATCGGCAATCGTGATGCCGGGCACGCTGGTGGCATGCACCAGGTCTGAGAGTTCGACGTGAAAGCCACCCAGCAGGCCTTTCAGTGGAATCTTGAGCACGTTGATTTTGGAAACGTGGAAGCGGACAAGTCCTTCGGGTGTGGGAGACATCTTGCCGGTGAGCTCAACCGGCAGGGGGATGATCTTGTGCACTGTGCCGTGAATTTTTAGCTGATCGCCATCCGGCTGGATGGAAATTTTGGTGAGCGGTGCGCCCGCGGGGGCACTGCTGTTCAGGTAGTTGCTCACGTCTCCTATGTTGACGTGGATGACTCCTTTTTGAATGTTCAGCACGAAGGAATCGGAGTCGTCAAAGGAGGGGTTGACCTGGGGACGCGTGCGCAGCATCTGTCCGCGGACCCAGCGGATGTACACGCGGAAGTCAGGTCCCTTGAGGAGACGGATGTTGTGAGCGTAGAGCACGGTGGGGGCTTTGTCTTGCGGGAGGGGATTTTCGTCGGAGGGTGCGGAGGTTTGGGGGGTGCCCGGCACAGCGGCGGTGTACCGGGACCAGGGATGCCAGACGAGCAGAGCCAGGCCCAGGATGAGAATTGTGGTGGTAGCGGTAATCAGCGCGGAACGGCGGGCGGTCACCCAGTTATTTTAGTGGTAGGACGACGGGTGGTGTGTAGGAGCCGGGTTGCTGGGTGGAGTTTGGGATGGAGGGTTGTGAATTCCCACATCATTTCGGGGGCCGATATTTATTTGTTGGTCAGTGGTCCGGTTGGTTTTTGGGACCGATGCTTTATTCGCATCCAATGGGTATGTCTGAAGAAGAGATGATCAGTGGGGTCGAGCCGGCAGATCAGGAGCCGGTGGGGCTAAAGAGTTATCGCGCGCCCTGGAAGGGCCAGATTGTTCTGGTTTGCCGGAAGTGCGAGAGGAAGATGAAGCATGCAGGCAAGCGGAGTGGCCTGGCCAGGCTCGGCAAGAGCTTGAAGAAACGCACCAAGCATAACGAAGAAGGGCAGCGGCTGCGGGTGATCGAGGTCGGTTGCATGAAGATGTGCCCCAAGGGTGGCGTCACGGTGTGCACCCAACAGCAACTCAGCCGGCACGAGTGCTGCATCGTGCGGACAAAAGCAGACGTGGAGGCGCTGATTGCCTCCACCGCCGTTAGTAGGGGAGTGGAGAGTGGTCCATCGACAGCCGCGAAATACGAGTGAGATGTGGGCCACCCGTCTTTGGTTCGGAACGGGCGAGAGCAATGCTAGCTAGCCCCCTTGTCATCCCGAGCGCAGCAGATCCCTCGACTGCGCTCCTAATGAACAAACTGGAAAGCGCTCTGGACGAGGGTTCAAATGTCCCCCACTCAAGCCAAACGCGGCTTGAATGGGCCACCCTACAATTTTTTTAGGGTCCGATCAATCGCCACTCAGGAAGATTTGCTCCTGCCCGCATCAAGAACAGCCGAGGGTGGCCCACTCAAGCCGCGTTTGGCTTGAGTGGGGGACATCCTGCTCCGCTCGCTCGGCCAGACCGGTGCGTATCGCACCCCGTTTATTCCCGTCCTTCACTTGCACTGCAAGCAGATTCGTCCTAATGAACAACCTCTCCTTTCGTCGTTCATTCCAAGGCGGATGACAGGATGAGTCGTGTGGTTGGGACGGAGCGTCATGAACGTGCCGACATGATGGCGATGACGAGGGACGCGTCATCGCGTCCCCTGGCGGTTCACTCGATACGGTGGAAGCCCCGGACTTTTAGTCCGGGGGCGCGGGTGTAGAACCCGCGCTGAGGGTGGCCTTTCACCATGCGAGGGCTTTTAGCCCCGGTGGCAGCGGCGTCCCTCGATTGGAAACTTGCGTGCAGATTTCGCGGTGAGGTCACACGGCCGATTGGCTGGCGAGGCTTGGCTCCACCAGGGCTGAAAGCCCTCAATCTTTGCGTGCGTTAAGCGCGGGTCTTGAACCCGCGCCCCCGGACTCAAGTCCGGGGCTTCCACCGGGCGCGAGCGGGTGCTTCGAGAATCTTTCGGCGCGTCGTACCGATGGAGAGCAGCCGAAATTGATCATTGCCGACCTGGAAATTTGAGTCAGGTTGAAACATTGCAGATCCCCTTGGCTTCGCTCCCAATCAGCAATCCCTGCCCGCCCTCGTTCATTCCATCTCAATTTGCCTCAAAGCAAATCAACTGCTTGGGATGACAAAAAAACATGTCGTCGCACACCAAAGCTTAACCTAACGCGCAAGGCCACAAGCCAAAACACAGCAACAGGCTTACCGCTCCCTTCAACCTGTCGCACCAATCAGTACTGGTGAGAAATCCGGGTTAGCATTCAATGACGTTCAAGGCCAGCCCGGCAAGCGAGGTCTCTTTGTACCGTGCCTGCATGTCAAGGCCGGTCTGATACATCGTCCTGATGACCTGATCGAGCGAAACTTTATGGCCTTCTGATTCGTTGAGCGCCATGCGGCTGGCATTCACCGCTTTGATGGCGCCTACCGCGTTTCGCTCGATGCAGGGCACCTGCACCAGGCCGCCGATGGGATCGCAGGTCATGCCGAGATGGTGCTCCATGCCGATTTCTGCCGCGTGTTCGGTACGCGCGTTGAGCTCGGCAGCCGGCATGTTGAGTTTTTGTGGATCGTTCATGGCTGAGACCAGGCCGGCGGCCGCCATGGAACAAGCCACGCCTACCTCACCCTGGCAACCGACTTCTGCCCCGGAGATTGAGGCATTCTCCTTATAGAGGATGCCGATAGCGGCTGCGGTCAACAAATAACGCAGGATGCCCTCTTCGTCAGCGCCCTCGATAAACTCGCGATAGTAGTGTGCGACGGCAGGCACGAGGCCGGCGGCTCCATTGGTAGGCGCGGTGACAACGCGGCCACCCGCTGCGTTCTCTTCATTGACGGCCATGGCGTATACGGTGATCCAGTCCAGCGGGCCGAGGGGATCTTTGGAGCCACGCATTTTCAGCTTCTGGGCGAGGGGCGAAGCGCGGCGGCGGACATTGAGCCCACCCGGCAGGATGCCGCCGGTCGCCATGCCACGTTGCGTACATTCCTGCATGATCTGCCAGATGTGCAGCAGGCGTCGTCGCACCTCGTCTTCCGCCGAGCCTGTGACGGCGCCGCCGTCAGAACGCGTCCGTTCGACCAGGGCACACTCATTGGCCAGCATCAGTTGAGCGATGGTAATCCCCGCGCCATCGGCTTTCTCTAAAAGCTCAGCCGCACTGTGAAACGGATAAGGCAAGGGAACAGGATGCTCGTCTTTTTGCGGGGTGGCGGTGCGCTCTTCTTCCGAAAGTATGAAGCCGCCGCCGATCGAGAAAAAGACCTGCTCCGCGAGCACACGACCTCCCTTATCAAACGCAGTCAGGCGCATGCCGTTGGGATGGGAGGCAACTGCCGGGTCTGGGTACATCTGATCGCGATGGAAGATCAAGTGAGTCGCTTCGTCAAACGGGATTGCGTGTTGCCCCGGCAACTGTAGTTGTCTGGAAGCTCGGATCGCTTGCAGAAGAGCCTCGATTTTTGTTGGGTCGACGGCTTCTGGAGTTTCGCCGGTCAGGCCCAGGAGGACAGCCCGGTCGGTGCCGTGGCCAGAGCCAGTCAACGCAAGTGACCCGTAGAGATCGACACAGACCGATGCAGTATCTTCCACACGCCCTTCGGAGACCAGGCTGGTTACGAAACGAAGAGCGGCACGCATCGGCCCCATAGTGTGTGAGCTGGAAGGACCAATACCGATCTTGAATAGTTCAAACAAACTGTGATTCATAGGGAGCGCTTTGCCAGCGGGGTTACGGAATTAGAAGGGTTAGGGAGCAGCGCGCAGAAACGCACGCGCGGTGAGTAGCTCATGGTACGATCACGTGTTACAGCGGTAAATGCTGTTGTCCAGCCGCCCTCCGCGACAGCGACAGTTATCAATGACGCAGGCTCGCGACGTGTTGAAACGATTTAAATCAGGAGTAGACCACGATTGCCTCTTACTTGGATGCATAGATGCCTCTGTGGCACGGGGCGTAGACGTTTGTTGTTTTCTGCTTTGGGGCTTTGGACCGCGGCGGGACTTTGCCAGCAATCGACCGCCAATATAACGCTGGCTGTCGACGCCAGCAGTATTTCCAGAAAGATCTTGTATGTGCATGAGACTTTACCGGTGTCTGGGTCGTCGGCACATACAGTGGACTTAGTGTATCCAAAGTGGATTCCTGGGAATCACGCGCCGACCGGTCCAGTCGTCGACCTGGTTAAACTAAACTTCACAATTGACGGGAAAGCGCTTGCATGGACGCGTGACCGGGTGGACATGTATCGGTTCCACGTCTCCGTTCCAGAAGGCGCCAGTACGCTGACTGCGGACTTCAGCCTGGTAGGCGCGTACGAAGGCGGTAACGATTTCGCCATCGGCAACACTTCCACCCCGGTACAAGGAGATGTGAATTGGGACCAGGTGGTCCTGTATCCTGCCGACACGCCGAGCGACGACGTCAGGATTGCAGCCTCGATCCGGCTGCCCGAGCACTGGTCGTACGCTACCGCCTTACCCCATCCTCAACAGCAAGGCATTTCGCTTTCTTTCGATCCTGTTTCGCTTACTACGCTTATTGATTCTCCTTTGATGTGTGGATCGATCATGCGGGAGTTCGACGTTACACCGCGTGGCGTTGCGCAGAAACACTTCATCGATTTATTTGCGGAAACGCCGGAAGGTCTGAAGCTGTCAGAGGAGCGAGTTGCGGCATTTCGCAATCTTGTTGCAGAGACGGGCGCTTTGTTCCATTCTCGTCACTATGGCAGCTACCATTTTCTGGTGGAAGCGCACGGGGACGCGAGCGATGGCCTTGAACACCACCAGTCAAGTGATGAGCAGGTACCGGAACTTGGGATGGTGAGCCCCGCATTTGCTGCGGAGGCGGGCAATCTGCTGGCGCATGAGATGACCCACTCGTGGAATGGCAAGTTCCGCCGCCCCGCCGGTCTTGCGACTTCGGACTATCAGCAGCCCATGGTGGGTGACCTGTTATGGGTGTACGAAGGGCTCACCAGTTACTGGGCAGAGGTGCTGGCGACGCGGGCTGGTCTGGAAACCGCGGCCCAGGCCAAAGACCGGCTGGCGCTTGCGCAGGCAGAGTTGGACGTGCGCACGGGCCGCAGTTGGCGGGATCTTAGTGACGTGTCCCGTTCCGCACAGTTACTGTACACCGCCTCACAGCAGTGGACAGCGCTGCGGCGGTCCACTGATTTTTATCGGGAAGGCCCCCTGCTGTGGTTGCAGGTGGACAGCGAGATGCGGCAGAGGAGCCAGGGCAAGCGCACGCTCGATATGTTTGCTGCGCATTTCTTCGGTCCTCCTGACGGCGCTGTTACGGTCAAACCCTACACCTACGCCGACCTGGTGACTGCACTCAACCAGGAGTTTGCTTTTGACTGGAACGCATTGCTGCAAGCGGATGTTACCGCGACCCGGCCGACGCCGGTTTCGCCAGGCCTTGCTGCTGCGGGCTGGATGGTGGCGTATACGGATGAACCGAACGAAGCCGCTGTGGATGCAGAGAGTCTCTCGCAACAGACCGACCTGTCGACCTCCATTGGATTGATTGTGGATGCCGACGGAACGGTGGTGGACCTGGTGACGGACTCTGCCGCAGCGCGTGCCGGCCTGGCACCCGCGATGAAGATTGTCGGCGTGAACAACCGGGTTTACTCCGCCGATCTGCTGCGCCGGGCCATTGTCGATGCTGAGAAGCTGCAACCATCGATTGAGGTACTTACGCTCACCGACGGTTACTATAAGGAATTTACACTGGACTATCATCAGGGCCTGCGCTATCCACACTTGAGCCGAATCGCCGGTAAGGCGGATCTGCTGACCAATATCTTTGAGCCACAAAGAGCACCTTAACTGGCAATTTCCCTGATGCTGGGATTGCTGAGCATTCACGTTCCGTTGGTTCGATTGGGGAATCTAAGCATGGCCGAATTAGCACGGGGATCCAGGTCATCGAAACGTAAGAGACCGACTATCTATGATGTCGCACGGGAAGCGCGTGTTTCTGTTTTCACGGTTTCCGCAGTCATCAATCACAAGAACCATGTTGGGGCACCGCTCAAGCGGCGCGTCGATGCGGCCATTCTCAAGCTTAGCTACCGGCCCAACTCGCTCGCCCAGAGCCTGGCCAATGAGCGCACACGGGCGATTGGGATTGTGGTTCCCGACATTGCCAATCCTTTCTTCCCGATGCTGGTGCGAGGCGCAGAGGATACGGCGCGCAAGCGCGGCTACAGCATTCTTCTTTGTAACAGTGACGGGTTGCTGCAGAAGGAAGAGGATTACCTCGACCTGCTGGTATCCAAGCGGGTCGATGGCATACTGCTCACCAAGTCTGCTGGCAGTCTGAGCGCACGCACTCTCGGCCTGGTGGGAAGCATGAAGATGCCGATTGTGCTGATGATGCGCACCTGCCCCGGGTTAACGGACGAAGCGGTGATTACGGATGACCTGCAAGGGGTTCATGACGCTGTTTCGCACCTGGTGCGCATTGGGCACCGGCGTATTGCCATGGTGGGTGGTCCGCTGAATGTAAGCAATGGAAGGACCCGGATGCAGGGCTTCAAGAAGGCCCTGAAAGCGAGCGGTCTGCATTTCGACCCGAAGCTGGTGTTTGAAGGGGACTACCGCATCGACTCGGGGCACCGGGCTGGACTGTCGCTGCTGCCACACCGCCCGGACGCTGTGGTGGTGGCTAACTTCCTCATGACGGTTGGATTTCTGCAGGAAGCCCAGAACATGGGGATGCGGTGCCCGGAAGACTTCGGGCTCATCACCCTGGATGATTTTCCCTGGCTGCGCTTATTCGACCCCTCGATCACGGCAGTGGAACTGCCCAAGTACGAGGTAGGCTGCCTGGCCACCGAATTGCTGATCGATCGGATCGAGGGTAAGGATCGCCCGGCGATCACGCACAAGATAGCGACACAGCTGTGTGTGCGTGAATCCTGCGGGTTCGCTCTGCGCAATGGATCTTCGAGTATGACGGTGGCGCCGGCGATGCCCGCGTTGATCTCCAGACCGAGACGCAAGCTCTCATAGTGCCAGGGTGGTGAGTGTCATGCGTTGCCAAGTGCGGACTGCCGGGCTTTGCATGGTTTAGATTGGACTCTCCACCCATGTCCAACGCAGATCATGAGCTTTCGCCCGGCGAGACCGGCCCAACGCGCACAGTCGTCTTGCCCAAGAAATTCGGGCTGCTGAATGCGATTTCCATCAACATGTCGAATATGGTGGGGACGGGCCCGTTCATCACGGTGCCCGCGATCCTTGCCACCATGGGGGGACCGCAGGCGCTGATCTGCTGGTTCCTGGGCGCGGTGATTGCCATCGCCGATGGTCTGGTGTTTGCCGAGCTGGGCACTACTTACCCCAGCTCTGGCGGCTCTTACAACTACCTGCGCGAGTGTTTCGGGCGTGAAGGCCTGGGACGCCTGATGGCCTGGCTGTTCGTATGGCAGTTCCTGTTCAGCGGGACCCTGGAGATTGCGACCAGCACAGTCGGCATGGCGCTGTACACCGGGTTCATGTTCAAGGGACTGGTGGCGCATCCGTGGGCTATGCGCTGCCTGGCGGCGAGCTTTTCGGTCCTCGCGACGATCCTGCTCTATCGGAAAATTGGTGACATTGCTCGGATCATGTATGTGCTTTGGGGTGGGTTGTTATTGACCAGCCTTTGGGTGGTGGTGGAGGGCGCGCGTCACCTGCAGACAGGGTTGTTGTTTGACTTTCCTGCGAACGCCTTTCATCTGAATATCGCGTTTCTGCTGGGACTGGGGAACGGCACCATGCTGGTGATGTTCAATTTCCTCGGGTACTACAACATTTGCCACCTGGGGGATGAGGTGCGCGCGCCGGAGCGCGTGATTCCGCGCGCCATCCTGTGGTCGATTGCGATTGTGCTGCTGCTGGATGTAGCCATCTCGGCAGCGTTCGCCGGGGTACTGCCGTGGCGCGAGATGATTCGCCCGAACACCGTGATGTATGACGCAGTCGCGTCCGTGTTCATGCAACGGGCCGCCGGCTTCTGGGCCGCGCAGGGATTGACGGTGATGGTGCTGGTGACGGCCTTTGCCTCTACCTATTCGCTCATGCTGGGCTACTCGCGGATCCCTTACGCGGCGGCGCTCGACGGGACTTTTTTTCGTTTCTTTGCGAAGACCCATCCCACAAAAGATTTTCCTCATCGGTCGTTATTGCTGGTGGGCATTCTGTCAGCGATCGCCAGTCTCTTCGACCTGGTGCAGATCATCACTGCGTTGGTGCTGGCGCGGGTGCTGATCATGTTTGTTGCACAGATAATTGGGCTATTGTTGTTGCGTGCGCGTCATCCGGAGGTGAGTCGTCCGTTTCGCATGTGGCTGTACCCGTTGCCTGCGGTGTTTGCCATGGCGTGCTGGATTTACATCTTTTGCGTGCAGGCGTTTGAACCCAATGGGTGGCGCTACATGCTGTACGTGCTTGCGGTGATCGGCAGTGGTACCGGGCTGTTTTTGGTGCTTGCGAAGCGGCAGCGGTACTGGCCTTTTGCGTTGGGGGATGGTGCCAAATAGGGAGGTGTCTTTCGAAGTGGAAACTTGATACCCCTTCCGAGTAGTTCAGCGCCCTTAAGGTCGTATTTTCTACCCCTGATACGCGTGACACTATCTCTTCATCATGCGAGTGAATATCCGAGCCCGTTCCCCACAGCAGCCCGCCAACGACTTCCGTACGCTTCCGTTGGCCGTCACGATTGAAAACTCACGTGGCATCAAGGCTAACTATCAGCACGCCACCACCGCCGCTGAACTGCTGCATTTGCTGGACAAGCGGACCGACCTCAACGCCGCCGTGTTGGACAGGTTCCGCGAGGAACTCAAGTTCGCGCACGCCGCCAAACTGAGCGATGTGGAGATGAGTGAGGATGTTCTCGAAGCGATTGGATTTTTTGTTTAGGGTGGTCTGGTTGCGGTAGAACGGTTGTTCTGTTGCCATGGTTTGCCTGCGTTCTCGCTTCTCGCCGCCACGGAGTTATCGTGGCGGCGAGTGTTCGTTTACGGGGCGTTTTGCTTTGTCATGCCGAGCGCAGTCCTCGCAGAGAAGCGGCTGCTGTCCAGGCCAGCGTTCCTCTGCTCATCCGATGCTGGAGCGCGGTAAGGATTTGTGGAGGGAGAAAGGCGCACAGCAGATCCCTCGACTGCGCTCCTAATGAACAAACTGGGAAGCGTTCTGGACGAGGGTTCAAATGTCCCCCACTCAAGCCAAACTCGGCTTGAATGGGCCACCCTACAGTTTTTAGGGTCCGATTTGCTCCCTGCCCGCATCCAGAAAAGCCGAGGGTGGCCCACTCAAGCCGCGTTTGGCTTGAGTGGGGGACATCCTGCTCCGCTCGCTCAGCCAGACCGATGCGTATCGCACCCCGTTCATTCCGTCCTTAACTTGCACTGCAAGCAGATTGCTCGGGATGACAAAAGGGGGCGGTGGAGGGGGAAAAGGCGCAAAGCAGATCCCTCGACTGCGCTCGGGATGACAAAAGGGGGGCGGTGGAGGGGAAAGGCAGGGGAGGGGAAAAGGCAGGAGGAAAGGCAAGGCACGCACAACCTTCAACTACGCTCCGGGACAAGAAAGCGTCCCTCTCCCGTCGTTGCTATATGCTTTTTCGGGATGGCTAATCAACGGAATTGCAGGATTACGGCGCGACGGGTTTTGCGGGGCAGTGAGATTGTCGATTTCCCGTTGATCACGGTGGTGGATGGCAGGATTGCTTCGATCCAGGGGCACGGGAGCCTTGAGGCGGCGGCGGAAGCGGCCGGGGGAGCAGTTACCTATCGGTTTGATGAAGGACTCGTGGTGCCGGCGTTCCTCAATATTCATGTCCATGGGGCTGCTGGTTTTGACGTCATGCAGGGTACCCGGGAGGCTATGGAGGCGGTTGGCAATTCGCTGGCCAGGCACGGCGTTGGCGCGTATTACCCCACTACCGTTACCTCCTCGATTGAGGACACGCTGGAATCTTTGGATGGGATTGCCGGTTTTCTCGAGGCGCCGGCTTCCACCGATGGCGCCGTTCCGCTGGGGATCCATCTGGAAGGGCCATTTCTTTCAGTCGCCAAGCGCGGCGTGCATCCGGCGGCAAAGCTGGTGGCGCCTTCGATCAGCCTTTTCGACCGCTTTTGGCAGGCAGCACGAGGGCACATTCGCCTGCTGACCATCGCGCCGGAACTGCCGGGAGCTCCAGAGTTAATTCAGCATGCGCGCGGCCTGGGCGTGGTTTGCAGCATGGGGCACAGCGACGGAACGATGGCTGCCGGAGAAGCCGGCTTCCAGGCAGGGGCACGCAGCGCCACGCACACGTTCAATGCAATGCGCAGCCTGGACCATCGCGATCCCGGCATATGCGCGTATGTGCTCGATAACGATGGCCTTTTCGCCGAGATCATCTGCGATGGCATTCACGTGGACCCGGCCATGGTGCGCCTGTTCTACAAAGCGAAAGGCGCTGCAAAGACGATCCTGATTACTGACGGCATGGCCGCGACCGGCATGCCCGACGGGCATTACAAGCTGGGAGATCTCGAAGTCGACGTGTCTCACGGCAAATGCACTTCAGCCGGAGCCCCCGGGGTGCTCGCCGGCAGCGTGCTGGCCATGGATCAGGCGGTGCGGAACTTCTGCCGGTTTACCAGCGCGAGCCTGGCCGAAAGCGCGCAAATGGCCGCCCGCAATCCAGCGACACTGTTGGGCGTCGACGGGGCCTGGGGGAAACTGGAGGAAGGCAGAGAAGCGAATTTTGTTGCGTTATCACCGGAGGGGAAAACCCTGCAATGCTTCCGTGCCGGGCTGCCGGTTTCCCCTTAGACGAGGCCTGTGTTTTTCCAGCCGAGGGCCTGGGCGATTTGCGACGCCAACCGCAACGGATCAAAGGGTTTGACCAAAATGCCGGCTACCGGCAGGTGAGCGTAGGAGCCATTCTTTACGGCCTGCACTTTCCCCGTCAGCAGCACGATAGGGATATGGCTGGTGGCACGGCTGGTGCGCAGTTTCGCCACCATCGCAGGGCCGTCCATGGCAGGCATGATCACATCCAGCAGAATGGCGTCGGGTTGCTGCGCCAGCGCGCTTTCAAGAGCCTGCGCCCCGCAGTAGGCTTCGACCACTTCCCAATCCGACATCATCTGCAGACTTGTCGCCGCAGCATGCCGGGTTGCGTCATCGTCATCCACTACCAGAATGCGCCTTTTCACTGTCACTCTCCGCCGTGCGCGCCTTTCACAAGGTAACTGAAACGTCGCTAACGGGAGCTTCCACTTTCAGGCAATTACCTTTGGGCGCCGGGCAGCACATAACCGCAGTGCTCGCGTGTGTTCCGGCGCCCGGCGAACGGAGGGGAAGGCTCAGAGAGGGTTAGCCCTCAATCGCTGAGGACATCTTGAGCGGCTTGACGTCGTCTTCCTCCTCATCCTCCTCGTCTTCGTCGTCCTCATCGTCGTCGTCTTCATCTTCGTCTTCTTCATCTTCGTCTTCGTACTCTTCGTCCAGATCGTCTTCTTCCTCGTCGTCCTCGACGTCGTCGTCTTCCTCATCCAGATCCTCGTCGTCGTCCTCATCTGTTTCTTCATCCAGATCGTCGAGAGATTTCAGGCATTCGAGGGCGGGGAGTGTTCTGAGTTCGAGTAGCTCAGAAGTCTCAGTTTTCATTGCCATCTGCATGGCGGCGAAGTAGGTGGCAAAACCTTCTGTGAGTGGGGGGGTCGTAGTGAGGGACGTTCGCACGATTCTCTTCTCCTATGCCTTTGAATGTACATGGTGCTTGATGGCGCCGCGTTCTTTCCGGCTTGGATGCCGCCTGTGAACTTTCGCAGCTTGCGGAAACAACAATTTCCGTGTTCTCCCTGGCGGTGTGTTCGACGCGTTTTGCACGCAGGAAGTCGCCTGGGCTTTTGGGGCATGTGGTAGTTTTCTTAACAGCATCCAGCCAGCTGTCGCGCGTGTGCCACCGCCCCTGGGACAGAAGAATTTGCACCTGTGCTGGTTGGTGGCGTGGGTATGGTTTTCGGTTGTCTTTCGGGCGTGGATCGTAAAGGATCAAGCAAGTGCCCGAACGAACGTGAAACATGCTTCATCCCGAAAGGCGTTTATGGCTGAGCCCATCCCACCCACTGCTCTGTTATTAATTGACGACACGCGCCAGGAAGAAATCAATCTTACCCATACGCCTTTCACGATCGGGCGTTTGCAGGACCGCGATTTGGTGCTGTCGCATGCGTTTATCTCGCGGGACCACGCGGCGATCGTTTACGAAAAAGGCCAATTTCAGGTGGTGGACTGCGGCAGCCGGCATGGCACGTTTCTGAACCTTGTGCCAGTGGTGGATCGCCAGGCGCTGAAGCCGGGCGACGAGATTCGGCTGGGTTCGCTGAATGGTCCATCGCTGAAGTTCGGCGCGACGAAAGACAGCACTTCGACCATCCACAAGTTGCTGGACGAATTGCACGCGATTTCGGCGCCCACTTCTGACCTGGAGAAGCTGAGCTGGTTTCTGGCAGCAGCCCAGCGATTAAATACGCTGGGCGCGGTGAACGAAATTCTTGCCACACTGGTGGAAGCGACCCTGGAGCTTACCCAGCTGGAGCGCGGTTATGTGTTCCTGCGCGATGAGAAGGGCACGCTGACGCTGGCGGCGGGACGAAGTCTGAAGGGAGATCGGCTGGAAGATGATTCCACCATTTCTCACAGCGCGATTGGGCAGGCACTGAAAGCCTCAAAGTTTGTGGTCACCGACACGCTGTCGGCGCAGGCGAACTCGCGCACCGAAAGTATGGTGCAGCAGAGTATCCGCATGGTGTATTGCATTCCCTTGCGCAGGCGAACGGCCAGCGCCGATCTGCACGAGAAAGATATTCTCGGGGTGCTTTACCTTGACAGCCGGTTACAGCCGGGCAAACTGAGCCAGGTCGACAATGACCTGCTGGAGACGATCGCGACCGAAGCGGCGGCGTTGGTGGAGAATGCATTTCTCGCCCAGGCAGAAGAAGCGTCACGCCGCTACCGCGAAGAGTTGAACATCGCGGCCTCGATTCAACAAGGGTTGATGGAGTTCGCCATTCCCAACCTGCCCTATGCCAAGGTGCATGCACGCAGCGTGGCCTGCAAAGAGGTGGGCGGCGATTTCTATGACGTGATCGCCACTGACAACGGCCTCTATATTGTGATCGCTGATATTTCTGGTAAAGGTGTGTCGGCCGCCATTCTGGCTTCGACACTGCAAGGGCTGCTATACGGTTTGCTGTTGGCCGGTCAGCCGTTGGCACAGATCGCCGATGTGGCGAACCGGTACATCTGCGAAAAGAACGTGCAGAAGTACGCGACCATGATCCTGGTGAAGCTGAGCCCGGACGGTACGTTTGAGTATGTGAACTGCGGGCATGTGCAACCGATGCTGGCCAGCAGCAGCGGGGTGCGGCGACTGCTGAATGCAAATATGGTGGTAGGCCTGATCGAAGAGGCTACTTTCGCTTCTGAGCAGCTGACACTGAAGGCTGGCGATCGCGTGGTGCTGGCGACGGACGGCGTGACCGAAGCCGAGGATCTGGACGGCGAGTTTTTTGGCGAAGACCGGCTGCAGGAAGCGGTCGAAGGCTGCACGATTGAGGCCGTGCTGCACAAGGTAGAACGGTTCATGAACGGCGCCCCCGCGAACGATGACTTCACCATGCTGGAAGTGGTTTACAACGCCTAGAGATTATTGCTTTCTACTTCTTCCATGCATGGCGGACTGGGCAGCCCAATAGCCGCACATGCCGTGCACACCGCCGCCTGGCGGCGTTGATGAGGAGCATAGGTAGACTCCTGGCATCGGGGTACGGTATCGCCTCCAGGTGGGGCGCAGGAAGAATTGCAGTCCGCCCAGGGCGCCTCCGTTGATGTCACCGCCGACGAGATTTTCGTTCCAATCGTGCATGGCCTGGGTGTTGAAGGCGGCGCGGCCCAGGATGCATTCGCGAAAGCCGGGAGCAAACCGCTCGACTTGCTGTTCGATGGCTTCCAGTGCTGAGCCAGTCCAGCCATTCGGCACGTGACAGTAGGCCCATGCGGTGTGCCTGCCGGCAGGCGCCCTGCTCGCGTCGAAGAGTGTGGGTTGGGAGAGCAGGACGAACGGACGCTCGTGGATAGCTCCTCGGGCGGGCAAGCGTTCCGAAGCCGCAATCTCCTCAAAGGTGCCGCCGAGATGCACGGTCGCGGCGCGCAGACATTCTGGAGCGGTCCACGGAATGGGCTGGCTGAGCGCCCAATCCACCTTGAACACGCCGGGCCCGTAGCGATAATTTTCCAACTCGCGGCGATACCCTCGCGGGATTTCCTCCCTGGCAATCTTCAGCAGCTGGCGGGGGGTTACGTCGAGCAGGATGAGGTCGGTGCCTTGCAGTTCGCGCAGAGAGTCCACGTGTGTATCCGTCCGCACGGTTCCGCCGGATCGCTGCAGTTGATCCACCAGGGCGTTGGCGATGGATTGTGCGCCGCCCCGGGGAATGGGCCAACCGCCGGCGTGACCGGTGACGCCGAGCAGGATACCGAAGGCGGCAGACACAGGGGCATCCAGAGGCAAGAAGGAGTGAGCGGCTAAGCCGGCGAAGAGCGCACGGGCACGCACGCCTTTGAAGTTTGCGTTGGCCACGGCGGTAGCGGAGCGCAAGCCGAACAGGCCGAAACGCGCCATCTGGAAGGGATGGCGGGGAATGGTGATGGGGGCCAGCACATCGTGGCGCAAGCGATCCCAATCGGCCACGAGAGGACCATACACCTTCTTATAGGCGTTTGCGTCGCCGCCCAGTTGGCTGGCGGTGGCGTCGATGCTTCGCTCCAGCATGACGGCGGTGCCGTCGTCGAGGGGATGCGCCAACTCTGAGGGCGGTGCGATCCAATGCAATCCGGAAGCGGCCAAGGGCAAGGTCGAGAAAAATGGCGACGCGATGGCCAGCGGGTGCACGGCCGAGCCCAGATCATGGACGAAGCCGGGAAGGGTGAGCTCTGCAGACCGTGTGCCTCCGCCTGGGACGGACGCGGCTTCGCGCACCTCCACGCGCAGGCCTGCACGGGCCAGGACGAGCGCGGCGGCCAAGCCGTTGGGACCTGCTCCTACGATCGTGGCGCTGCGTGGCATGTCCTGTTTGGATGCTACGCGTGATTGAGAAACCAATCACGAGAGCTGGGAATCACATGGCTATGGCAACAGCACAGACAGAAACAACAGGAACTTTTTCGCTGGGTGGCGATCTTACGATCAACCGCCTTGGCTTTGGCGCGATGCGCATCACCGGCGACGGCATCTGGGGAGAACCCAAGGACCGTGCAGAGGCTGTTCGCGTACTCAAGCGGGCGATCGAGTTGGGGATCAACTTCATCGACACAGCGGATTCGTATGGTCCGGAAGTGAGCGAGACGTTGATTGCCGAAGCACTGCACCCCTACCCGAGCGGTCTGGTGATTGCCACGAAGGGCGGACTGACCCGTTTTGGTCCCAACAAGTGGGAACCGCTGGCGCGCCCCGAATACCTGCGGCAATGCGTCGAGATGAGCCTGCGGCGTCTGAAGCTGGAGCGCATCGATCTTTACCAACTGCATCGCATCGACCCCAAGGTTCCAGTGGAAGAGAGCCTGGGCGCGTTGAAGGATTTGCAAAAAGCGGGGAAGATTCGCCACATCGGGCTCTCGGAAGTTTCTGCTGCGGAGATTGAGCGGGCAAAGAAGACGGTGCCGATTGTCAGCGTGCAGAACCAGTACAACCTGAGCGACCGGCGGCATGAGGCGGTGCTGCAGTACTGCGAACAGCATCAGCTTGGGTTTATTCCCTGGTTCCCGGTAGCGGCGGGAAAGCTGGCTCGGCCGGGTGGTCCGCTGGATAACGCGGCCAAGCAGCACAACGCGAGCATCGCGCAGCTTTCGCTTGCCTGGCTGTTGCACCATTCACCAGTGATGCTGCCGATTCCTGGTACGTCGAGTGTGCAGCATTTGGAAGAGAACACAGCCTCTGCGAAGCTGCAGCTCTCACCCGAGGAGTGGAAGACAATCGAGAACGCTGCCGAGAAGCAGTAGACCGAAGGGTGCCCCACATCTGCCTGGTATCGGCAGGTGTGGGTTTCCACGCCCGTTCCAGGGGTTGGGGCATTGTGGTCGCGGCGGAGGTGCTGGTGAGAAATGCCGGGTTGTAAAAGGCGTTAGGGTTTCCGGCGGGTGGCGACGCGCAGTAGGGTTTGAGTGATGCGGATTGCGGCGCGCACCGAGCCGGTGAGTGAGCCGGCCACTTTGCTGACTCCACCTGCGCGATTGCGATAGCTCACAGGCACTTCGTGGATGCGGAGACCGCATTGCGCCGCGCGCATCTGCATTTCCAGGTTCCATCCGTAGGTCTCTTCGCGGAGTTGCAGCCTGGCCAGGGCTTCCCGGGTGATCGCTCGGAAGGGGCCCATGTCTGTGTAGTGGACACGGTAAAGCAGTCTCAGGAGAAGACTCGCTAGCCAGCCGGCAAAGATCTGCGAGACCAACAGGCTTCCAGGTTCGCGTTTGCCGCGGGTGCGGGAGCCGATCACGAAGTCATATTGACCGGCCAGGATTGGATCGAGCAGTAGACCCATCTCTGAGGTCACGTCGCTGCCATCCCCATCCATGAAAACCAGGATGTCCGAGGCGGGATCGGCAGCGGCGGCTCCAGTGGCACAAGCGCGGCCGTAGCCACGCTGCGGGACGGTGACCACCCTGGCGCCAGCAGCAGTCGCTTGCGCCGCTGTGGCATCGGTGCTTCCGTTGTCGGCGACTATGCACTCGGCGATTCGATCCCAGGGAAGTTCCCGGACTACTGCGCCAATGTTCTCCGCTTCGTTTAATGCAGGGATGATGACCGAGACACCGCGTAAGCCCAAATCTACAGGCTCCAGCGCAGACCACAACTGGCGCAGGCGGGCGGCGGCTGGGGGCTTAGCAGGGCTTTGCGGAACTCCTGGTACTTCTCGCCATTCCAGATCTCGCGCATCGTTTGCTGGGTCGCGTTGCCCAGGGTGAAGCTGTCATAGCCACGCATCGAGAAGGGTGCGATACAGCAGGGAAGCGCCTGCCCATTGGCGGTGATGTACATGAGGCTCCAGGGACGCCGGCACAAGGACCAGGGACTATCGTCCTGCCGCTTCTTGATGCTGACCTGCGGTTCGGTGGCACCGGAGGCGCTGAAGAGAACGCCGAGTTCCTGGGCGACCGCTTCTGCCCGCTGCAGCACTTCTTCTTCATGCTGGCTGGTGTGCTCAAACAATGCCTGGTCCGGCCGCGCCAGCCCCTGCCCCTCAGGCAGGTACACCATGCGCTGCAGGTAGACCTCCATGACGCCGAGCTTATGGGCCAGGCGAATGAAGCCTTCCAACTGGGCGAGCGTTTCCCGTAATCCGGTGAGCCAGAGAGACACGCGGGGCAGCTTGCTGTTGCTGCTGCGCTGCATCTCGACGAAGTTGCCCACGTTGGTGACGATGCGATCGAACATGTCTTTCCCGCGCACCATCTGGAAGACCGATGACTCAGCGGCATCGAGCGAGATGCGCAGCTCGTCCAGCCCGGCATCGATCAGCTGCTGCCCGTTGGCCCTGGTGAGCAGCGTGCCATTGGTGTTGAAGAGCACATAGACGCCGCGGTCCTTGAGATAGCGGATCATGCGCGGCAGGTCCTTCACCAGCATGGGTTCACCGATGCCGTGCAGCACGACGCGCGCGATCTTCGGGTACTGGTCAATGATGCTGGTGAAGAGTTCCCACGACATGTCCTTCTCGGGTTCCAGGGTCTCGAAGGTGCGAGGACAGGTGGTGCACAACAGGTTGCAGCGATTGGTGGTCTCAAGGTAGAGGCAGACCGGATCGGCCTCCATGATGATGGAGAGCTGGTCTTCGGGCTTCTCAAAGTAGCGCCGCATGTCCCGCTCAGTGACGGGTTGGGGGATTACTGAAGTCTCGCTCGCGCTCATGAGTTCCTCACAGTGGTGGGATGCAATGCAATTTCCTGTTGCGGCGCCGACCGGGGGCGGGCCAGGCGGCGCTGCGACCACTGCATACCGGTGCTCCATAGGGCGACCAGCGCGGTGGTGGCATACAGCCATTGAAACATGTAGTACATCGCAGGCCCAGGATTAGCAAGCGACGTGGTGTAGAGATAAAAGCAGGCGGTGATGAAGTAGAGCATGGGTGTGTAGGGGACCAGGCTCAGAAAAGGCAGCAACCAGAGGTAGTACCAGGGATAGTGCGAGGAGAACAACAGCATCAGCACGGTGGCGAGCAGAAAGGCATAGCGCAAGGCCGACACGGGGCTGTCTTCACTTCTGAGGAAAGCCAACAGGGCTAAGCCCAGGAGCAACAAAGCGGCAAACCCATAGAAGGCCGCAGTGGGGAGCGACTCCCAATGGAGGCCGTGGCGCGCAGCCGTGAGCAGGAAGTAGCGGCTGCCCGATTCCAATCCCTCTTCCTTCGCGTACTCAGGCAGGAAGCCGAGCACATTCAGTCCCACGCTGGCGTAACAGGCATAGACTGCGGCGATGAGGGCAGCCAATACGGCGGGCATCTTCCAGTTGCGCCGGGCAAAATCGCTTTTGCGAAAGAGCACGGGGAACAGGGCGATCGGGTACAGCTTGATGAGCACCGCGCCCGCCAGGGCCACGGCCGTGGCCATCGGCTTGTGGCGGACGTAGAAGAGCAGCGCCAGGGCGATCAAGGGCAACGCAGCGGCGTCGATGTGCCCGCTGCTGGCGACCTCCCACAGCAACAGGGGATGCCAGGCATAGAGCAGCACTTGTTCGCGGCGCAATCCGAGAGCGTGCAGCAGCTTGACCAGCGGCCAGATAGCGATCATCTCGAGGGCGATCATCGCGGCCTTCATGCAGGTCACGGAGCCAGCGATGCGGGTGATCAGCAGGAAGAGCACCTGGGCGCCTGGGGGGTAGATGGTGTGAGCGTAGTCGCGCCGGTTGATGTGGGGGTAAATGTTCAGGTCGCGGAGAAAGGCCAGGTGCCGATCCGCGGGAATGTAGCGGTAGGGATTGATGCCGGCCGCCTGCACCCAACCATCCCAGACGTAGCGGTAGATATCCGTGGAAAGAAAGGGCGGGGAGAAAAGGCAAACCAGGCTGCAGCCCGCAGCGGCGGTGAGAATGATGGGGAAGGTCCAGCGGTCTGCCGGCCAATTGAGGACGACCCAGGCCGCGACCAGGTACAGGAGCGCCTGGTACATCGCCACCAGGCCGAAGCCGATGATGAAATGGTGGATTTCACGGACGCCCTGAAAAGAAAACGCAAGCAGAGCGATCCCGAGAAAGCCAAGCGCGGCGTTGGTGACCCGGGGACTGACGCGGTTATCGCTCGCTGCCGCTAACATGCCTTACTCGTCAGGGGAGAGGCGCCGACCGGGTCTTCCGCAGGCAGCGTTTCCAGATAGGCGCGGGTGTGCCTTGCGGGGTAGCCACCTTCCATAGAGTCTGCCAGTTCCTGCCGCAGCCGTTCCAGCGTGCCCGCGTCATCCACGTCGTACCAGGTGGTGAGTTGTACTGCCGGCAGGCCGATCTCCGCAGCTCGCTCGAGGGTTTGCCGCAGCACCGCGCTCGGTACTCCAGTCGATCCGGGCGAAGAGTTCCGGATGTACCTGCTTCATACCGATCAGGTAATAGCCGCCATCATCGGAGCCGCCGAGGACGACGCGATCGCCGGGCTGGCTCAATCGCGTGACCGCATCCAGCAACGCTTCGTGCGGCATGGTGGGACTGTCGGAATCAATCAGGCAGACGGCACCGAATCCGGCGGCAAACAAATCTTCCGTCGCGGCCAGCAGACGTTCGCCGAAGCCTTCGCCTCGCTGGGGCAGTAAGCAGAACTGTTTGGGAAGCAGGCCATCGAACGCCGCCTCATCGCCGACGGGCGTGTAGGCGACCAGTCCGGCGCTATGGCTCTTGCTGACCACCTGTTGAATGTTTTCTGTGGTGTCGCGGATGAAGCAAATGTTGAGTTGCGATGCTTGTGCGGGAGTCAGGGGCGGCGAGAGGCGGGTCTTAACTTTGCCTGGGCGGGGCGCTTTTGACATGACGGCGAGGGCACAGCAGCCCTCGCGCACAGCAGCGGGCTCTCCGGTTTGCAGGATCCTGTAGGACAAACGATCTCCACTTGCTTGAAGTGCGGATTAGAAACTGCGGTCGCAAACCGCGTATTGGTACCACTTATCCTGCCACATGCTGACTGTGCCCCAGGGCTGCGAGCCGATCAGGGCCTGGAAATCCCTGGGTTTCAACACGGCCGCACGGCCAGATTCGTGGAACCGGGTGTTCCAGTCGCCCATCATCCTGGCCAACAGCCACATGCAGGAAAGCGGCACCATGGCTCTCAGGGCGGAGGTGGGTTCAGCGATGAAGACCCGGCCGCCGGGGCGGAGAGCGCAGAAGATTTCGCGTATTGCCTGCGGACGATCGCCCACCACCATCAGCATGCGGGAGGCGATGATTGCATCGACTGGTCCCATGGATTGCGAAAGCGCCAGTACGTTGGCTTTCACGAATTGGCAATTTTTCAAGTGGCGAATGCCAGCGCGGTCTTTGGCGCGGGAAAGCAGCCGTTCGGAGAGGTCGACGCCGGTGATTTTAATTTCGGGGTATCGCTGGGCGAGACTGCAGGCGTAGAAGCCGGGACCGCACGCGATTTCGAGTAGGTGAGTCTCTGGAGCGGGAGGCGCCGTGGGCCAGAGTGCCTGGGTGATGGCTGCGGTGTGGTCGCGGAAAAGGTGCTCACGACAGAACGCATACAACCACGAACATCGTTCAAAGAGGCTCTCTGACTCGGCGCGTAGAGGGCCGGTAAATTTCGGGCCAGGAATACTGGCTCCCGCATTCTGGATCGCCATCGTGTGAGTTGGGTTTCCTAAACCATGGTGCTGCTAAACCGTTTGGGGTGGAAGTGATAGCGACGCCGCACATTCGCTAAACCAGGCACATCCGCATCATACCCGAGCCTGTGCGTGCACCCGGGCAAAAGCAAACTCTATCCTTTCACGCCATAGAACTCAATGAGATGCCAGATTGTGCCAGTGTGGAAGTGGCTCCCTTGAGTACAGCACGCGATTGATTAGGGCTTGGTTGCTGGAACCGCCGGTTGTGGAACGAGAGTGGAGTCAGAACGTTGAGGGGATTCGCCCGGTCGTATTCACTCCACGTACGCCGGAGTCGCGAACATGGGGCAACCGTCAAGGGGTTTAGCTAGTTCCCTTTTGTCATCCCGAGCGCAGTCGAGGGATCTGCTGTGCGCCTTTCTCGCTGCCAGGAGTTACTTTCCTGCATTCCTGCTGAAAGAATGGTTCCTCTGCGTGTCCGATGCTGGAGCTCATGTAGAAATTTGTGGCAGGAGAAAGGCGCACAGCAGATCCCTCGACTGCGCTCGGGATGACAAATTGGGGGCTGGTTAACCCACAAAACATGTCGCCGCACACCAAAAATTAACCTCACGCGCAAGACCGCGAGCCAAAACAGAGCAGTCCGGGCTAGCGGGGAAGGCGGAAGCGATTGGCGAGATCGAACTCGTCGCGCAGTTCAGGGGTTTTGAGATTTTCGCGCAGGTGGGTGAGCCTTTGTTCGAGAGACGATAGCGCCTGCGCGATCGCGTCTGTGTTGGTGTGGGCGACGTCTCTCCACATGGAGTACGGGCTGGCTCCCAGGCGAGTCATCTCGCGCAGCGCGCGGCCGCCGATGGCGCGGACATCGGCGGCTTCGCCGAAATGATCCTGCAGCATGGCGCTGAGGGCGGTGGCAAGAAATTGAGGCAGGTGGCTGACCCAGGCACAGATTTCATCGTGCCGGGCTGCCTGGATATCCATGGTGCGGCATCCGAATGTCTCCACCCAGGCGCGCCATTCTGCGGCGAGGGGATGACTGGCGAACTCGGTAAACAGCCAGACTGCGTTGCTGAAGAGCTGCCCATCGGCATGCTCCGCGCCGCTCACTTCTTTGCCGGCCATGGGGTGGCCCGGCAGAAAGCCGGCCTGACCCGAGGCGCCGAAGAGTGGGATGGCGCGTTCCGTGATCGCTACTTTTACGCTGCCTACATCCGTAACCAGCTGATGCGGCTGGAGCCGCGGAGCCAGCCGCTCGAGCCACTCTTCGATCGAGAACACCGGCCCACTGAGCAGGATCAGGTCGCTGGTGGCGGCTGCCTGCAGAGGATCGTCCGCGGCTAAATCGATCGCGCCGCGATCGAGCGCGATTTGCAGTTGCGCGGGGTGCCGGTCCCAACCAACGATCTGACCCGGGAACCGGGCAGCGCGGAGCGCCAGCCCGGTCGAGGCACCGATCAGACCGCTGCCGATGATCAGGACTTGCTTGATCGCCATGGCGTGCAGTTCCTAGCGGCCGATGACGGGGATCTCCGCTCGTACGGTGCGGCCAACGATGGGAGCGAGGGCGCGCAACTTCTCCATCAGTTCTTCGAACTGATTCGGAAACAGCGATTGTGCTCCATCGGAGACGGCCTTGTCCGGGTTGGGATGAACTTCGATCAACAGCCCATCACAGCCAGCGGCCACAGAGGCCAGCGCCATGGCGCCTACCTTGTCACGCAAGCCGATGCCGTGCGACGGATCCGCCATCATGGGCAGGTGGGAGAGCTTCTTGATCACGGGGATGGCGGAAATATCCATCGTGTTGCGGGTGTAGGTTTCGAAGGTACGGATGCCGCGCTCGCAGAGGATCACATCGTAGTTGCCGCCGGAGAGGATGTACTCCGCCGAGAGCAGCAGCTCTTCGATTGTCGCGGCGATGCCGCGCTTCAACAGGACGGGCTTGCGGACCAGCCCCAGTTCGCGCAGCAGATTGAAGTTCTGCATGTTGCGGGCGCCCACCTGGAAGAGGTCGATGTAGGGCAGCATCAACTCGATCTGCGAGATTTCCATGACTTCGCTGACGATGAGCAAGCCTGTGCGGTCGCCCACTTCCCTGAGCAGCTTGAGTCCTTCGAGCCCGAGTCCCTGGAAAGAGTAGGGCGAGCTACGCGGCTTGAAGGCGCCACCACGGAGAAACGAAGCGCCGGCGGATTTTACCTGCTCGGCAACGGTAAAGATCTGGTCGCGCGACTCGACCGAGCAAGGGCCGGCCATGACGACGATTTCGTCGCCGCCGACTACGACTCCATTGGGAAAACGCACCTGGGTGCCACCGGGGCGCCAGCCACGACCGGCCAGCTTGTAGGGCGAGGAAATGCGCACCGCTTCTGCAACGCCGGAGAGCAGCTGAAAATCCTTGTGGTCGAACTGTGAAGGTGTGCCTACCCCGGCCAAAACCGTTTGGATAGCTCCCGTGGTGCGGTGAACGTTAAAACCGATCGCGACCAGACGTTCGATGACGCCCTGAATGTCTTCTTCGGTCGCTGTTTCCTGCATGGCAACGATCATGATTGCTTTCCTATCTCCCCAGTGTTGCGTGGCACGGCTGCGGACGCCAACTCGTCTTTCTGCAACGCGCGCATGACATCGATGATGCGTTCGTAGATGTGGGTCAGCTCAATGTCAGGTAATGGTCCCCGATTTGCGGCGCGCACGTTTTCGAAAATGACGCGCTCGCGGTTCGGTTCATAGACGGGTAAAGAGGTGGAGCGCTTTAATTTACCAATCTCCTGCGCCGCTTTTGCGCGCTGACTGATCAGAGCTACGATTTCGCGATCCAATTCATCTATTTTTGTTCGCCAGTCGACAATATCCATGCACTTCCTTTGGTATCTCCGAAGCCTTCCTAAAATGATACGGTACCGTCGCGTCGATGCAAGGGAGTTTGCTGGTGAATCTTGGGTATTTGCTGCCTGGCCAGCAGCTTCTCCGCAGATAGAGCCGCCGTCGAGGGCGTGGACGGAGCCGCGAACACTTCCGCCGAACCGCGGTGAATTCCCACATCTCCCGACTGAAAAACGTCGGTGAGACATGGGGCACCCTAGTCTTCTTACCGGTTTAACTTCAGGCCAGGGTGGGGGCGGTTGGCTGGCGCAGGCCCTGCAGGAAGGCTGAGATTTTGGCGGCTTCGGTGCCGGGGTCAGCCCGTTCGATGATGGAGACGATGGCGCTGCCAATCACGGCTGCGTCGGCGAAATCGCCCACGGCCGCGACGTGCTCTGCGGTGGAGATGCCAAAGCCAACAGCGATCGGCAGCTGGGTATAGCGGCGCAGGCGGTCGACGAGGCTGCGCGCATCCGAGGCCAGGCTTTGCTGTGCCCCGGTGATCCCCACACGCGAAATGGCGTAGACGAAACCCTGAGAGACGTCGCTGATCATTTGCAGGCGCTGGTCAGAGCTGGTGGGAGCGGCGAGGAAGATCGGCTTCAATCCGCTGTTGCTCATCTCTGCCAGATATTCGCCGGCCTCTTCCACGATGACGTCGGTGATCAGTACTCCATCGACACCGCAGCTGGCGGCGTGGGCGCAAAAGCGGCCCAGGCCAAAGCGCAGGATGGGGTTGAAGTAGGAAAAGACCACCAAGCCCGCCGACGGTCTCAAGGCGCGTATCTCGGAGGCCAGCACCAATACGTCGTGCAGGCGGGTTCCCTTTGCCAGGGCACGTTCGCTGGCTCGCTGGATGACTGGGCCATCGGCCAGGGGATCGCTGAAGGGGACGCCCAGTTCGAGCACGTCTGCGCCTGCATCGATGGCGGCGAGGGCAACATCACGGGTGACGGCCAGGCTGGGATCGCCGACCGTCAGGTAGATCACCAGGCCGGGCTTTCTGCCGGGCTCATTGCTAAAGGAAATGGGCATTTGCTTAGGCTATCGGTAGAACGCCGGTCAGGTTCAATTCACGGGCCATGATTCCCATGTCCTTGTCGCCGCGACCGGATAGATTGACCACCAGTATGTCATCCGGAGCGAGCCGGGGAGCGAGGCGGATGGCTTCGGCGACGGCATGAGCGCTCTCCAGCGCAGGCACGATCCCTTCGGTGCGCGCCAGGCGGCTGGCTGCGCGCAGGGTTTCTTCGTCGGTAGCTGATACGTACTCGGCCCGGCCCGCATCGTGCAGCGCCGCGTGCTCGGGGCCAACCGAAGCGTAGTCCAGGCCTGCGGAGACGGAGTGGGTCAGGGAGACCTGGCCAGCGTCATCCTGCAGGACGTAGGAGAAGGTGCCCTGCAACACGCCCGGGCTTCCCCCTTCGAAGCGGGATGCGTGGTTGCCCAGGGTTTTCCCCCGGCCGCCCGCTTCCACGCCGATGAGGCGGACATTGGGCTCCTCAATGAAGTCATAGAAAGCGCCGATGGCGTTGGAGCCACCACCGACGCAGGCGACTACCGCGGTGGGCAAGCGCGATTCCTTTTCGAGAATCTGGCGCTTCATTTCCTGCCCAATGACGCGGTGGAAGTCACGCACCATGGTGGGGTAGGGGTGCGCGCCGAGCACGCTGCCCAACAAATAATGGGTGGTGCGTACGTTGGTGACCCAGTCGCGCATGGCCTCGTTGATGGCATCTTTCAGCGTCCGCGAACCGGAGTGAACGCCGCGCACTTCTGCCCCGAGCAGACGCATGCGGTAGACGTTCAGTTCCTGACGGGCCATGTCTTCTTCGCCCATGTAGACCACACATTCCATGCCGAACAGGGCGCAGACGGTGGCGGTGGCCACCCCGTGCTGGCCGGCGCCGGTTTCGGCAATCACGCGATGTTTGCCCATGCGGCGGGCGAGCAGCCCCTGCCCGAGGCAATTGTTGATTTTGTGCGCGCCGGTGTGCAGCAGGTCTTCCCGCTTGAGGTAGATCCTCGCGCCACCTAACTGCTCGGTGAGCCGCGAGGCCAGGTAGAGGGGCGTGGGCCGTCCGGCATAGTCGCCCAGCAACAGGTTGAGCTCGGCATGGAAGACCGGGTCCGCCTGGGCTTCGGCGTAGGCATGCTCCAGTTCTTCGAGAGCGGCCATCAGGGTCTCTGGTACATAGCGGCCGCCGTAGGCGCCAAAACGTCCTGCAAGGGTGGGGGTGGCTGTGGTCACAATGTGCCTCTTATCGCTCAAGTTGATAAACGCTCTGGTTTGCGGCCTGCTGTGCTGCCTGGATGAATTGCAGAACGCGTTGTGGATCTTTTTTGCCTGGCTTGCTTTCGACGCCGGTGACGACGTCTACGCCCCAGGGTCGTAGGAGGGCAATGGCCTCGGTGACGTTGTCTGGCGCGAGGCCGCCCGCCGCGATCAGTCGCAAGGGTGAGGCGAAGCTGGCTTGAGCCGCGGACCAGTCGAAGCGGGTGCCTGTACCCCCGACTGCTTTCGCGGTGAAGGAATCGACCAGGACTGCATCGATTATTCCCTTGGTCTGGCTCAGCTCGGACAATCGCTGCTCAAAGCCGGGCTGGTAATGAACTGCCAGCACGATGTCGATATGGGCGAAGTGATGGCGGAGGCGGGATGGGAGGAGTGGGTCTGCTGAGCGATGGATCTGCACGCCCGTTAGTCCGGTGTTGCTGACCGTCTGGACGATCTCGTCGAACCCGGCGTCTACGAACACCCCGTATTTCTTCACCTCAGCAGGAAGCTTGCTGATGATCTGGCGAACCTGGTCTACGCCGACCTGACGGGGACTTGGCGCGAACACAAACCCCAGGGCATCGGCGCCGGCTTCGGCGGCGTGGCGGGCATCTTCCAGGTTGGTGTTGCCACAGATCTTGATCCACATGGCAGGGTTACTCCTGCCCAGCTGCAACCGGTGAGCGATCCGCAGCGGCGGTGAGGAGACTGCGCAGCGCCTGCCCAGGATCAGGCTTGCGCATCAGGGACTCGCCGATCAGGAATGCGTGAAAGCCCGCAGCCCGCAAGCGGATGAGATCTTCTGCGGTATCGATGCCGCTTTCGCTGACGTGGACCGCACCGGCCGGAAGCCGTGGAGCGAGGTCGAGGGACACCTCCAGCTTTACCTGGAAGGTACGCAGGTCGCGGTTGTTGACACCCACTGCGTCGCAGCCCAGGTCGAGTACCCGGTCCAGTTCCTCGCCGGTATGCACTTCGCACAAAACGTCGAGTTGCAGCTCATGAGCCCGGGCGGTGAAGGTGCTCAGTTCGCCGTCGCTCAATGCGGCTGCGATCAGCAGGATGGCATCCGCGTGATGGGCACGTGCTTCGAGGATCTGAAACTCGTCGACCATGAAGTCCTTGCGCAGGCACGGCAAGAGGCAGGCTGCGGAGGCTCGTTCCAGGTTTTGCAGGCTGCCTTGGAAGAAATGCTCTTCGGTGAGTACGGAGAGGGCGGTGGCGCCTCCGCCTGCGACTGAAGAAGCGAGGGAGGGTACATCGAATTCTGGGCGGATCAATCCTCGGGAGGGAGAGGCCTTTTTCAGTTCCGCGATCACTGCCGGCCCGTGCTGGGCGGCTTGCCGGAGGGCGCGGGCAAAGCCCCGCGGTTGGTGCGCGGCAGCGGCTCGCTCCAGATCAGCGAGGCTGGTAGAAGCCTTGCGCGCCTGCACGCCTTGCCGGGTAACGGCCAGGATCTTTGTGAGTTGACTCTCCATGTTGGGTGTTTCCAGCCTTCCCAGTATAAGCCGCGAGATTCACGTGTGATTGGCTGCGGTCACTCTGCTTTCCATCCGATGGTCGTCACCTTGCAGTGATTCCGGGTGGCTCAGGCAAGTGCAGGGTGGCCCATTCAAGCCGTGTTTGGCTTGAGTGGGGTACATCTGGCAGGCTGCTACGCTGTTATTTATTCCTGGTTTTGAACCACTCCAATGAACGGAACCACTCTTCCTCCTGCCTTTTATCTCGACCCTCCTGACGTCGTCTCACAGAAGCTGCTGGGAAAGCTCCTGGTGAAGCGCAACGCCCGCGGTGTGGAAACAATGGCGGGTCGCATCGTGGAGCTGGAAGCGTACTTCGGGCAGGCGGATCCGGCAGCGCACTCCTTCGCGGGAAAAACGGCACGCAACGCCGTGATTTTTGGGCCGCCCGGCCGCGCGTACGTGTACTTCATCTACGGGATGTACTACTGTTTGAACGTTTCCTGCGAGCCCGAAGGGCAGGCTGGGTGTGTGCTGGTGCGCGCTTTGGAGCCGGTGCGCGGCCTGGCGCGCATGGAAAAGCTTCGCGGCTTGACGCCCTCTCCTAAGAACGAGCGTCTGCTCACTTCGGGCCCCGGCCGGCTTTGTCAGGCGTTTGGCATCACGAGGGAGAGGGACAACGGTCTTGATCTGACCGACCCAGCTTCCGATCTGCAAATTCAGGATGATGGCTTTGTTGCCGGGGATATTGTGGTCACCCGGAGGATTGGCATCAGCAAAGATGCGGACCGGTTGGCTCGGTTTTTGTTGGCGGGGAATCCGTTCGTTTCCGGCCGCAAGAGCTGAAGGGTTTTCTTGCGAAGGGGAGATCTGTGCGGGTGCCGGTCATGCGAGTGCTGGTCCCAACCTGCGTGAGATCCTCCAAAGGCTGTCCTTTCCCCTATCACAACTCTGGCCCATTTTTGTCATCCCCGAGCGAAGCTGCTTGCAATGCAAGTTGAGGACGGGATGAACGGGGTGCGATACGCATCGGTCTGGCTGAGCGAGCGGAGCAGGATGTCCCCCACTCAAGCCAAACGCGGCTTGAGTGGGCCACCGTCGGCTTTTCTGGATGTGGGCAGGGAGCAAATCCCCCTGAGTGGCGGCTGATCGGATCCTAAAAACTGTAGGGTGGCCCATTCAAGCCGCGTTTGGCTTGAGTGGGGGACAGCAGATCCCTCGACTGCGCTCGGGATGACAAGGTTTAGGGGAGGGGTTGGGTAGGAGGAGAGTGAAGGGTCGGGGCACCGGGCTTGTGGAGCAGTCAGGTGCTTTACAACAGCCGATTGTCGATCAGTCGCGTTGTGCCCACGCGGGCTGCCACGGCTAGCAGTGCGCCAGGCCGGCTGGTTTCCAGATCTTCGAGGGTGTCGGGGTCGACCAGGCGGAGGTAGTCCAACTGCACCTGCGGCTCCGTCATTAGAACGCGCGATGCTTCGCCCAGCAACTTGCTGGCATCGTGTTCGCCGCGCGCAACCAGCGCGCTGACCGCCTCGAGCGCACGCGAGAGCACCAGGGCCTGGGTGCGCTCAGCCGGGGTCAGATACCGATTGCGGGAACTCATGGCCAGCCCGTCTGATTCCCGGACTGTCGGGCACACTTGCAACTGCACGGGGAAACATAGATCCCGCACCATCTTGCGCAGTACGGCCACCTGGGCTGCATCCTTTTGCCCGAAGTAAGCGTGATTTGGACCGACGATATGCAGCAGCTTGGTCACGATCGTGGCCACTCCGCGGAAATGACCGGGCCGCGACGCACCGTCCAGCCGCTCGCTCACACCTTCCACGTCGACGAACGTGCTTGCGCCCGGCGGGTACATGTCGTGCACCGTGGGCGCAAAGACAAAGGCGACACCCGCAGCTTTGAGCAAGCGGCAGTCCTCGTCAAAGGTGCGCGGGTAGGCAGCGAAATCTTCTTTGGGACCGAACTGGGTGGGGTTTACGAAGATGGAGACGGCGACCACGTCGCAGCCGGCCTGGGCCGCCTGCACCAGGGAAAGATGCCCCGGATGCAACGCCCCCATGGTGGGAACCAAGCCTAAAGACTGGCCGGCGGCGCGCACCTGGGCGCAGGCCGCCCTGGTTTCTGCAATGGTGGTCAGCACCCGCATCTGCTAGGCCTTGCGCCGGCCTTCTTCCTGCAGCAGGGCGGAAAGGGCTTCTTTGCCGAGGTGGTAGCTTTCCTGGTCGTTGGGGAAGCTTCGTTCTTCTACATCGGCGCGATAGCGATGGACTGCCTCCGTAATCAAGGCCGCGGCATCGCCATAGCGGCGGACGAACTTCGCCGCAGGCGAGAACGAAAGATTGATGAGGTCATGCAGCACCAGGATTTGCCCATCGCAGTGCGGCCCGGCGCCGATGCCGATGGCCGGGATGTGCAAGGCCGCGGTGATGCGCTGCGCCACTTCAGTAGGGATGCCTTCGAGCACAACGGCGAACGCGCCCGCCGCTTCCAGTGCCAGCGCATCCTTCACCATGTGCTGGATGGCTGCCATGGATTTGCCCTGCACCTTATAGCCGCTCATGCGGTGGACCGACTGCGGGGTAAGGCCCAGGTGGCCAACCACCGGGATTTCCGCTTCCGTCAGGCGCTTTACCAGGTTCAGCCGGCTGGTGGCGCCGCCCTCAATCTTGACCGCCTGCGCACCCGCTTCCTTGATAAAGCGAGCGGCGTTCGCCATCCCCTCCTCGATACTTAACTGGTAGGAGCCAAACGGCATATCGGCGACTACCATGGCGCGGGTCACTGCCCGGCGAACAGCCCGGGTGTGCAGCAGCATTTCCTCCATGGTCACCGGCAGGGTGTTTTCGTACCCCATCACCACCATGGCCAGGGAATCGCCCACCAGGATGAAGTCGACGCCTGCTTCATCGACGATCCGCGCGGTGGCATAGTCGTATGCCGTGAGGGCAACAATCGGCTGATTGTGCGTTTTTTTGTCTTGTAGGGACTGAATGGTGATGCGTTGCGGGCGGCTGGCAGACGCGGGGGTATCTGCGCTGCGGAAATGCGTGAGACTCATGTGAACTCCAGTGCAGCTCCCATCCGGGATGCTGCCCGTTCGGTGCACCTCGTCCAGGGGACAAAGCCAGCACCGCTGCGAAGTATACGCCGCCGCGCCCTCTCCCGGCAAAGCTGGTCAGCCGGTGGCGTCCAGCGTGGGGGGCGGCAGGAAGTACTGCTTTCCTTTGATGGGTTCGGACAAGCGCTTCAACAGGAGCTCGAGGTCCTGTTCCCGGTTCACGAAGTCGATCTCGGAGGTATCCACTACCAGGAGGTCGCTCGCGGTGTAGTGGAAGAAGAAGTGTTCGTAGGCTTTGGCGACCTGCTCGATGTAGGCGTCGCTGATGTCCTGTTCCTGGGTCAGCCCTTTGCGCTTGAGGCGCTGCTTCAACACCTCCGGGGAGGCCTGCAGGTAGATGACCAGGTCAGGGTTCGGCACGGCGGGGCGGAATAGCTGGTAGTAGCGGTTGTAAAGCTCCAGCTCGGCGTCGGTCAAGTTGATGTAGGCGAAGAGCTTGTCTTTTTCGAAGAGGTAGTCGGCGACGATCGGGCCGGGTTCCGGCGCCGGCCAGGTCCACAGCTGCCTGGCGCATCTGGTCGTAGCGCTCCACCAGGAACCACATCTGGGTAGCGAGCGACATGCCGCTTGTTTCCTGGTAGAAGCGATCGAGAAACGGGTTGTTTTCCGGCTCTACGATCCGCCGGGCGTTCAGGGTTTGCGCCAGAATAGCGGCCAATGTGGACTTGCCGACCCGGATTGGGCCTTCCACTGCGATGAATCGGGGCCCATCTAACAGCTCTGCCATGACGATGCCCTTTGCAAGCGAAGAAAAGCCGAAGATACCACGGTTCGCCGCGGCCCGCCAAGCTGCGGTTACACTCGTTGGCATGAAGACGCAACTTGCTTCCGCGGGTCTGCTCGGCGGTCTTGCTGTGGGTGCAGGCGCCTATGCGGCATTATCTCCCGGTTCCCAGGTGTTCGGACGCACCCTGATCGCGGGGCCTGCGACGGATGAGATTGCCCTTACTTTCGATGACGGTCCCAACGATCCTTACACTCACCAGTTGCTGGATTTACTGGACCGGCACCAGGTGCGGGCGACGTTTTTCCTGGTGGGCAGTTATGTGCGTCAGCGGCCTGAGATTGCCCGTGCCGTCCATCAGGCAGGCCACCTGCTGGGGAACCATACGATGACTCACCCTTCGCTGCTGTGGGAGCGGGCTGGGGTGGCGTTTGAGCAAATGGCCGCCTGCAGCGCCATGATCGAGGATGTCACTGGGGTGGCGGTGAAGTATTTTCGGCCGCCGTTTGGTGCTCGCCGGCCTGATGTGTTCCGTGCCGCGGCTGTTCTGGGTTTGACCCCGGTGATGTGGAATATTACTGCTCACGATTGGGATGCCAGTGACCCGGTTGCGCTCGCGGCCAAGGTGCAACGCGGTATTGCGCGGAATCAGGGTAAGAAGAGGAGCAGTAATGTTCTGTTGCATGACGGTGGGCATCTTGGGATGGGGGTTGATCGTTCTGTGACTTTGGCGGCGACGAAGATTTTGCTTGAGTCCTGGTCTGGAGGACCGTACCGGTTTGTCACGATGGATGCGTGGGGGTGAGAGGGTTAGAGCCCTCCCACCTCTCCCGACTGGAAAACGCCGTGAACTATGGGGCACCCGAAGAGTGGTGGGATCGGATGTTTGTTGTGGACAATAACGACCAAGTTCAATTTTGCGCGGCGTGGATTGCGGTGAATGCGTTTTGCGCGGCTTGCACGGTGTAGGCGATGTCAGTGTCGGTTAGGGCGTAGCCGAGAAAGGCTGCCTCGTACTGCGAGGGAGGCAGCCAGACGCCCTGGTCGAGCATGGCGCGCTGAAAGCGGCCGAAGGCTGCGGCATCCGAGGTCATTGCGGTGGCAAAGTCGGTGACTGGGGTGGAGGTAAAGAACCAGGTCACCATGGAACCGAATTGGTTCACCTGCAAAGCAACTCCAGCTTCCGCTCCTGCTTTCGCAATGCCTTTGGCGAGCGCTGCCGTATGCCGCTCAAGCTGGGGGTAAACCTGGTGGCGGTGTGACGCCAGGTATTGCAGGGTGGCAATCCCGGCGGCCATTGCCAGCGGATTTCCGCTCAGTGTTCCAGCCTGGTATACCGGCCCTAACGGGGCCAGTAGATCCATCAATGCGGCCTTGCCGCCAAACGCCGCACACGGCACGCCGCCGCCAATGATCTTGCCCAGGCAGGTGAGATCCGGGTCGATGCCAAAGACTTCCTGGGCGCCGCCCAACCCCAGTCGAAACCCGGTCATGACCTCGTCGAAAATCAGGACGCTGCCGTGCACCTGCGTGATCCTGCGGAGACCCTGGAGATAGCCCGCCGCCGGGATCACACAGCCCATGTTGCCGGCCACCGGTTCGACGAGTATGCAGGCAATCTCATCCGGATGGGTGGCAAACGCCTCCTCGACTGCGGGTAAATCGTTGTAGGGGAGGGTCAAGGTGAAGTGAGCGATTTCCTCCGGCACACCCGCTGATCCAGGCAGGCCAAAGGTCGCCAGCCCGGAACCTGCCTTTACCAGCAAGCCATCGGAATGCCCGTGATAACAACCCTCGAACTTGAGGATGTATTTACGCCGAGTGTAGGCCCGGGCGACGCGGATGGCCGACATGGTGGCCTCGGTTCCCGAGTTCACAAAGCGCAGCTTCTGCATGGAAGGCACAGCAGTCGTCACCAGTTCCGCCAAATCCGCTTCGGCGGCTGTCGAGGCGCCAAAGCTGGCACTTCGCTGCGCTGCCTGCTGAATTGCCTCGACCACCAGGGGATGGGCGTGACCCAGGATCATCGGCCCCCACGAACCGAAATAATCAAGATACCGATTGCCATCCGCGTCCCACAGAAAAGCTCCTTCGGCACGCGCCAGGAACGGTGGATCGCCCCCCACGGCGCGAAAGGCACGTACAGGCGAATTCACACCGCCGGGCAAAAACCGCTCGGCACGCTGCTGCAATTGACGGGAACGACTGAGTTCGCGGGTCATAGTCTCCGTGGGCATGGAAGCCAGGGCGTCAAAGGCCAGCCCATATTTCCAGTATAGGATTCCCGAATCGCCCGAAGTACCGCTGCGTCCTCCGTTCCCTGAGGATGCGGTGCTAAACTGGCTCTTCCCGGAGACGTTGTTCACCCAACCAAACATGCTGGCCCGGTTGCCGGGGTATCCCACGCGAAGTTGGATTTGCCTTGCCAGAATCGACACGAACCTCAAGCAAGCCTCCTGTGACCTACGCCTCGGCGGGCGTGGACATCTCTGAGGGTGACCGCACCAAGCAGCGCATCAAGTACCTGGCGCAGAAAACATTCAACAAGCAGGTGCTTAGCGACATAGGCGGTTTCGGCGGGCTCTTCCGCCTGGACATCCACAAGTACGCCGATCCGGTGCTGGTTTCGAGCGCGGATGGCGTGGGCACCAAGCTCAAGGTGGCCTTTGCGCTGGGCATGCATCACACCGTCGGCGCCGACCTGGTCAACCACTGCGTGAACGATATTGCGGTGCAGGGAGCGACGCCGCTCTTCTTTCTGGATTACCTCGCCATCGGCGAACTGGAAGGCGAAGTCGCACAAACCGTTGTGAGTGGGGTTGCCGAGGCTTGCAAAGCCAACGGCTGCGCTCTGATTGGCGGCGAAACCGCGCAGATGCCCGGCTTCTACGCTGCCGGCGAGTACGACCTGGCGGGCTTTATCGTAGGCGCGGTCGATCGGGCAAAACTTATCACCGGCGCCAAGATTCAAGCCGGGGATGTATTGATTGGCTTGCCCTCCACGGGCTTGCACACGAACGGCTATTCGCTGGCGCGCAAGCTTTTCTTCGACGTAGCCGGATACACGCCGAACCAGTATGTGAACGATCTCAAAGACAAGGCCGGCGCCGCGTTGATGAAGGTGCACCGCAGCTACCTGCCCGTGATCAAAAAGCTCACTGCCGCGGATCTGGTGGTGGGCATGGCCCACATCACGGGTGGCGGCATCACAGAAAACCTGCCGCGCATCCTGCCGAAGACCGTGTCTGCCATCATCGAAACCGGTTCCTGGACACCGCCCCCCATCTTCACTCACCTGCAGCAACTGGGCAGTGTGGAGCAGGACGAGATGCTGCGCACCTTCAACATGGGGATCGGACTCATTCTCGCTGTGCCCGCTGACAAATTCAGGCGCGCCAAATCAGCGCTGGATCGCGCCGGAGAGAAGTTTCAGGTGATTGGGCGCATCGTCAAAGGCGACCGCAAGGTGATCTACACGTGAGGGGTTGCTAGCGTGAGCCGGCCGGGCCATCGTCTGGGGATTTTGCTTTCCGGTCGCGGATCCAATTTTCTTGCCATTGCCAGGGCAATTACCGAAGGCCAACTGCCGGACACGACCATTGCGGTGGTGATTTCGAACCGAGCAGACGCCCCGGGCGTCGCGGCGGCGCAGCAAGCCGGCCTGCACGCGCTGGTGATCGAAGGCCGGGGCCGTCTACGCGCGGATCACGATGCCGAAATCATCGCGGCCTTACAGGCGCACCAGGTAGATCTCGTCTGCCTCGCAGGCTACATGCGGTTATTGTCGCCCGGCTTTGTGCGCGCATTTCCGCAGCGCATCCTCAACATTCATCCGTCGCTATTGCCGGCGTTTCCCGGTCTGGATGCGCACGGCCAGGCACTCGCTTATGGTGTGACCGTTTCCGGATGCACCGTGCATTTTGTGGATGAAGAGCTCGACCACGGCGTGATTATCGTGCAGAAGAGCGTGCCCGTACTGCCCGAAGACGACCACGATTCGCTGGCCTCGCGCATCATCGTGCAGGAGCACGCGGCCTATGTTGAAGCGATCGCCCGTGTGCTCTCCGGTGACTATCGGATCGAAGGACGTCGCTACGTGCCTACACGGACGTAGAGTGCGCCTCGCCCAGCGTCAGTTTGGCCGTCATTCTTTTTGACCCGCGGAAGAAGGTGAGGGTCACCGTGTCGCCCGCCTGGTGACGGTCCATGATCTCGGAAATATCCTGCGGGTTTGTGACCCGCTGATCGTCGATGCCGACGATGAGGTCGCCGCCAAGATAAATGGGTGTGTTGCCGAGATAGGCTTGCTGTGTGCCGCCATGCAGGCCGGCGCGTTCCGCAGCTCCCCCCGGAATGACTTTCTGTACCAGCACACCGTAGTCGGCAGGCAAACCGATTTGCTCCGCAAGATCAGGACCAATGGCCAGGGAAGCAATGCCCAGCGAAGGCCGGCGGACACGCCCGTACTTGGTGTAGTCCGACAGTACTGCCTTGATCGTGTCGATGGGGATGGCAAAACCGATGCCGGAGCTTTGCTCGGCGCCCCCGGTCGCAATCAGCGTGTTCATGCCGATGACTTCGCCCCTCGAATTGAGCAACGGCCCGCCGGAGTTGCCCGGGTTGATGGCAGCATCGGTCTGTACGGCGTTCTCGATGGTAGCGCCCTGGGGTTCCCCGACGGAGCGGATGGAGCTGATGATGCCCGTGGTCATCGTACCGTTCAGCCCGAACGGATTCCCGATCGCGTACACATTCTGGCCGACCTGCAGATCCCGTGACTCAGAAAGCACGGCAGGCGTTAGGTTGTCGGCCTTGATCTGCAGCAGCGCCAGATCGTGGGCCTTGTCCTGCAGGATGATTTGCGCTTTGTATTTGTGTTTATCGCTGAGCGTGACTTCGACCTGCTGCGCGTTTTGCACCACGTGGTAGTTGGTGAGGATGCGGCCGTCTTTGCTGAGGATGAAGCCGGAGCCCTGGCCCTGCTGGGGCACTACCCCGTAGAAAAAGTCGAAGGACAGGGCAGATGAAGTGACGTTCACCACTGAAGGGAGCGCTCGCTTGTACACGGCGATGTTGGTTAGTTCCTCGGTGGTGTAGGCCGGCTGGGCGTTGGCCTCGGTGAGGTTCAGGGGCGAGTGGCGCCACAGGTTCTCCAGCGGGAGTTTGGGGGCTCCGCGAAAGCTGCTGAAGGAGGTTAGATAGATGAAAGCGCCTACTAATAACAGCGTCAGGATTATGGAGCGAATCTTCATGGCGGGTCAGATTGTATTAGATCATTCCTGGGGGTGGAGATTGTTTTCGCTGCACCCGCTTTCCACGCCTGTTCCGTAATGAAGGCCGGGTGACATCTCGCTCGTTTTCGCGAGATGTGGACAGAACCTCGTCCTGGGCATTTTGTGTATACGCCCTCGTTTGACTGTTGCTATTTGAGAACGTCGGTGGATAGCGGTGGAATCCCACCTCGCGAAAACGATGAGATGTGGGGCACCCGGCTTGGGTTTAGAGGATCATCGACGCTTCAGCAGGTCGCGGTAGATGGTTTCTACGGTTTTGCGGGTTTGCTCCAGGGGGCCGGTGTTGTCGATGACGTAGTCGCAACGTTTGGCTTTTTCCTGGTCTGGTAGCTGGGCAGCCAGACGCGCGCGCGCATCTTTTTCCAGGGTTTGTTTTCCGGCGCTGCGGTCTTGCGCCTGCATGCGGGCGACGAAGCGCGCGATTTTGGTCTCATCAGGCACCGTCACCAGGATGAGCTTGTCGAATCGTGCAGTCCAGCCGGGCGCGGTGCCCCACTGTTCTACTTCGAAGATGAGTGCGGACTCTACGATGGCCACGCGCGCGGGATCCGCAGCGAAGATTTTGCGCATCCACTGCTCCTCGGCGGCGATCACCGCGGGATGCACAATGCGGTTCAGTGCATCTGCCTGCTGGTGCTGAAAGGCGCGCTCTGCCAGTGCCCGGCGATCGAGTGTGCCGTCAGGACGGACGACCTCCGGGCCAAATGTCTGCACGATGGCCGTGTATACGGATTCTCCTGGCTCCATCAACTGCCGCCCCAGCTGATCGGCCGCGATGACGGCCGCACCCAGTTGCGCGAACATGGCGGCCACCGTGCTCTTGCCGCTGCCTAAGCCACCCGTGAGGCCAACCCGAAGCATGCGGGCTCCTAAACCGGCAGGCCGCGACGCAGCTTCGCCGCGCGCACCGTGTTGGCCATCAGCATCGCGATGGTTAACGGGCCAATGCCGCCGGGTACGGGTGTGTAGGCACTGGCCAGGGCAAAGGCTTTCGGCTCCACATCGCCGATGACGGTCGAGCCTCGACGCGCGAACAAATCTTCCCGGGCAGCATCGCCAGCAAAGTAGCGCTCGAACTCCGCGCGATCCACGATGCGATTGATGCCGGCATCGAGGATCACGCAGCCGGGCTTCACCATCTCTGCCGTGATCAGGGCCGGCTTGCCGATGGCGACGACCAGAATGTCAGCGCGGCGCACAAACGAGGCGAGATCCCGCGTGCGCGAGTGGCACACGGTGACGGTCGCATTCTCTGCCAACAGAAGGATGGCCGTCGGTTTGCCGACGATATCGCTGCGACCGACCACGACGGCGTTCTGCCCTGCGATCTGCAGGTGGCTGCGCTTGAGTATTTCGATAATGCCTGCGGCCGTGCACGGGGCCAGTGCAGGCTGGCCGGTCTGCAGACGCCCGACATTCACAGGATGAAAACCGTCGACATCTTTCTCCGGGCTCACGGCCTCGAGCAGTAACTTGGCGTTCACCTGCGGAGGCAGCGGCAACTGGATCAGAATGCCGTCAATATCTTCACGCGCGTTCAGAGTGGCGATGAGTGCCAGCATCTCCTCCGTGGTGACGGTTTCCGGAGGCGTAATCAAGTCGCTGAAAATCCCCAGCCCTTCGCAGGTCTTCACCTTGCTGCGCACATAAATTTCTGATGCCGGCACGTGCCCCACCAGCACTGCTGCCAGTCCCGGCCGTATGCCTTGTTGTGCCAGCTGTTCTACTTCGCTGCTCACTTCCGCCTTGATGTCCGCGGCGATTGCGGTGCCGTCCAGAACCTTTGCCATGCCCACCTTCCCACTTGGGTCATGGTAAATGGACAGTCCTACTGCGGTGTGGCGCGGCTACACTGAAGCTATGTCCAGCATGGTTGTGAATGAAGCGCTGCTCCGGCTGCTGGTGTGCCCGGTGTGTCATAGTGCGGTGCAGGCTGGTCCTGACAGCAGCGCGCATGTGTGGCTCCACTGCAGCGGTTGCGGTCGCTACTTTCCGGTACAGGATGGAATACCGGTGATGCTCGCGCAGCGCGCGTCTCAGGAGCCTCCGCCGTAATGGCCGTTATTCCGTTGGATCGTGTGGGCAGCTTACGATCGGGCTCTCTGGACGTCTATAGCGTAGAGGGTGGACGCGCATGGTACATCGGTTTTTCGTAGTAACGGCCAATGCCTGGATGGCCGAGGCAATCAGGGTACTTACGAATGACCGCATAGCGGAACTGCGCTTCCCGGAAAAGAGTGTCCGGCTGCAATAGTGCTATGAACGAAAAGCCTTCCTCGCTGAATCAATTCGGACGTCCGATACATCCAGCAGCATGTAATCGCATCAAAACAGCAATCCGGGGTGTGGGAATTGCGCGGTGAATGCGCCCCACGCATCGATTTAGCCACACCTTGCACGCAACGAAATGGCACACTCCCGGGTTTGTACTGGTAAGCAGACTGCTTAAATTCGTTTGACGTCAGACTGTCCTGCAAATCTTTGGGAGTGATTCGGCGCCTGGGCCCCTGTGAATCGGGTTGGAGAGGAAAAGAGTAAATGCCTGCAAACGTTAAGATTGAGAAGTTTTCTGCCCGCGAGCTTGTGAACCTGCGCAACGAATTGCTGCAATCGGGGATTGATACCTGGCAGGCAGCCGAAGTGCTCAGCGGGTTCCTTACGGGCCGAGGTTACGGCGTAAGCGCCGAACACGCGCGTGATGCCGTGACACGCCTTGAAGAGATGGGTTGCAAGCTCGACTGCATGCAGCAGGAACTAGAAAATCTTGCTTTTGTGATGTAGCTGGCCAACCCGGGCGCCCTCCCATCTAGCACCGGGCTGCGATCATGTTCTGCCGTTATGTTCTGCGATCACGGTCTGCGAAGACTACGCCGAAGGCTGTATGGTTACATACGGCGGAAAATTCGGAGCTGTGAGGACAGGTGTGTACGAGTTGAATCGCAGGAGCTTTCTCAAAGCGGCAGGCGCGGCGGCGACGGTTGAGACATTACTCGGAGCAGGCAATCGCTCATTTGCCGAGGGGCAAGGGGATACGGCCAAGCCTGTAGCAGCCAACGATCACATTCAGATTGCGCTCATCGGTGCTGGTGGCCAGGGGCAGGGGGATACCAAGGTCGCCCTGCAGGTTCCTGGTGTGAAGTTGCTAGCCGTCGCTGATTGCTATGACGGTCGGCTCGCCCACAGCAAAGAGCTTTGGGGCGAAGATATTTTCACCACCCGCGACTACGCCCAAATACTAGAACGCAAAGACATCGACGCGGTGATCATTGGGACGCCCGACCACTGGCACAAGCAGGTGGCGGTCGATGCCATGAAAGCCGGCAAAGACGTTTACTGCGAGAAGCCGATGATTCATCTCTACGCGGATGGGCCGCAGATGATCGAGGCGGCGCACACCAACAAGCGCATCATCCAGGTGGGGAGCCAGCGCGTCAGTTCCGTTGTTTATGCCAAGGCGAAGGAACTGCTCGCTTCCGGAGCTATTGGAAAGCTGAACATGGTGACTGCCCGCTGGGACCGTAATTCATCCCAGGGTGCGTGGAACTATACCGTACCGCTCGACGCCTCGACCGAAACGTGCGACTGGCAGCGCTTTGAAGGCACAGCTCCTAAGATCCCTTTCAACGCGGAGCGCTTCTTTCAATGGCGCAAGTGGAAAGATTACGGCAGCGGTGTGGCTGGCGATTTGTTTGTTCACCTGTTCAGCGGCACGCACTTCATTACGGGTGCTCACGGGCCGACGCGCGCCATGGCTACGGGCGGCCTGCGCTTCTGGAACGACGGACGTGATGTGCCCGACGTGATGCTCGGCCTGTTCGACTATCCAGAAGGATTCAACCTGAGCCTGCACGTGAACTTCGTGAACGGTGGCGAGGAAAATGAGGGCTTGTTGTTTACCGGCTCGGAAGGCACGATTGAGATCCGTGGCCGGAGCGTCATTTTGAGCCGGGTGCCTCTAGAAAAAGAGCCCGGGTTGACCATTGGAACATTCACCGATGCCATGCAAAACAAGATTCGCGAAGAGTACCGCGCGAAGTATCCCAAGGTGCACCCAATGGGTGCGCCCCAGGCAGGCTACGAGCGATTCGACGCAGCCGAAGGGTACAGTGATAGTTACGATCACTTCCACAACTTCTTCGACTCTGTGCGCTCCCGCAAACCGGTTGTGGAAGACGCTGTATTCGGCTTCCGTGCCGCCGGAGCCGCGTTGCTCAGCAACCTGAGCTATGAAAAAGGGACTGTGGTCCACTGGGATCCCGAGGCCATGAAACTGGCCTGATCGGTGGCGGGTTGCGGAGTGGAAATGTCCCCCACTCAAGCCAAACACGGCTTGAGTGGGCCACCCGAGATTTTCTGGGATGAGGGCAGCAAGGGGAACTTGCTGAGACCGGCCCTATCTATGGATCCAAAACAAGTGCTGGGTGGACCCAAGCAAAGCTGCGTGGCCCATTCAAGCCGCTTTTGGCTTGAGTGGGGTACATCTCCACCGCCACAGCCCAGTTAAACGCATGCTAGACTGCCGCATGCGTTCACGCCTGCTGGTGCTCCTGCTCATGATATCGATGGCGGCGCTCGCCCAGTCGGGCGAGCGAGCACGCTCCCTGGGCGTTCCATTCGACGGCAAGCCCGGTCGACTCAATGCAATCACCGACGTTTCGGGCGTCACCGTAGGGGATGCCACAATCCTCCGAGGCGAAGGGAAGCTGCAGGTGGGCAAGGGCCCAGTGCGCACCGGCGTGACGATCATTTTTCCGCGCGGCCGCGAAGACGCAGAACCCGTCTACGCCGGATGGTACGCACAAAACGGCAACGGAGAAATGACGGGTACGACCTGGGTAGAAGAATCAGGCTTTCTCGAGGGCCCGGTTGCTATCACCAACACCCATTCCGTAGGACTGGTGCGTGACTCGCTGATTGCCTGGTCGGTAAACACTGGCCGTATTGCGCAACAGCCCTGGTCGCTGCCCGTGGTGGCGGAAACCTGGGATGGGTATCTGAACGACATCAACGGATTCCACGTGCAGCAAGCCGACGTGTTCGCTGCCATCGCTTCCGCTCAAGGGGGATCCGTGCCCGAAGGCAATGTAGGTGGTGGGACAGGGATGGTTTGCTACGGTTTCAAAGGCGGGGATGGCACCGCCTCGCGGGTGCTGTCAGCCGAAGCAGGTGGCTACACGGTGGGTGTGCTGGTGCAATGCAATTGCGGGCGGCGCCCACAACTGACAATCGCCGGCATACCCGTGGGTAAGCTCATACCGGCCGCGCCCGCGCAGGCGGAGATGCAACAGGAAGTGCAGGGCGACGTGGGCTCGATCATTATCGTGGTTGCCACCGATGCTCCGCTCCTGCCAACGCAACTGAAGCGGCTGGCTCGCCGCGCCACCATGGGCCTGGCCCGCACCGGCTCTACCTCTGGCAATTCGTCGGGTGATATTTTCATCGCCTTCTCTACGGCGAACCGGGGCGCCGACAAAGAGCCCGGACCGAACCCCGTGCTCACCGTGTCAAATGAACGCATCAGCCCGCTGTTTCAGGCCACGGTCGAGGCAACAGAAGAAGCCATTGTGAACGCGATGGTGGCAGCAAAAACCATGACTGGTGTCGATGGACATACCATTGAGGCCTTGCCTCATGGCAAGCTCAGCGAGCTTATGAAGACCGCGCGAAGCGGAATGCTTAAGTAACAAGCGTGCTCACAGTGCGAGAAGTTCCCCGGCCAGCGAGAGAGGGTCCTCGTCCAATTTGCTGGTTAGGCAACGGGGGCAAAGGCACCCCTCTGTGTTCGCCGCGGGCACGGCGCACACCCGTGGCAGGGCAGCGCACCAGCAATCCTCACCCGGGTTACAGAGCATGGCTGCCTGGCAGCGGGAGCAGCGTGTATCCATCGCATCATTATGCTCCATTTGATCCCACTCGCTTCGCCGTAAGATATACCTTCTCACGGAGGTAACTCGATGGCTGATTTGAACCGCCGCAAGTTTGTATTGGCAGGCAGTGCGGCGCTCACTGCTTTGCTCGCGAAAGCGGAAGCAGGTTCTCTGACTGCAGGCGCCGTCGTGCAACGGATCCGTGATCACGTCGGCATTCCGTGGCGGGCGCAAACCGTGGATCAGATCGTCGCCGGCGATGCCAGCACACCTGTACATGGCATTGCGGTCACCATGATGGCCACGCTCGATGTTTTGCAACGCGCAGCGGCTGCTGGTAAGAACATGGTGATCACGCATGAAACCCCGTTCTATCTCCACCAGGATCACACCGAGGACATCAAGGACGACGCCACGCTGCAATACAAAAAGGCGTTCCTGCAGCAGCACAACATGGCCATCTTCCACTTTCACGATCACTGGCATGCCCGCAAGCCCGACGGCATCGCGATCGGCATGATGCGGCAGCTGGGCTGGGACAAGCATGTGAATCCCGATAACCCAAAGCAATTTACGTTTTCAGGGGAAGCGCTCGCCCAGTTCTGCCGGGGAATCGAAGCGCGGCTGCAGGCCCGCTCCATACGCGTGGCGGGCGATCCAAAGCTTCCGGTAAGACGCGTGCTGACCAGCTGGGGCTATGTGGGCAGAGAACAGGGGATTGCTATGTTTGCGCGCCCAGACGTAGACGTATTAATTGTGGGGGAGACGCGTGAGTGGGAGTTAGTGGAATACGTGCGCGACAGCATCACGGCAGGTAAGCAAAAAGCGCTGATCGTGCTGGGGCACGTAGTCTCGGAACAAGGTGGCATGATCGAGTGTGGCGACTGGTTGCGCACGTTTGTGCCGGAAGTGCCCATTGAGTTCATTCCCACGCGCGAGCCATTCTGGACGCCCGAACACCCCGTCGCCGTGTGAAGGTTGCAATCGGGTACGTACGGTGATGGCGGTGGCGGAGAAGTTGGACGTGAGCGGCTTTTGCGCGCCGATCCGAACCCCTTTTGTGCCCCGAGCGCAGTCGAGGGATCTGCTGTATGCCTTTCTCCTGCCACAAATTCTTACAGAGCTCCAGCTCGGATGGGCAGAGGAACGTGGGGTCTCGATCGCAGCCGCTTCGCTGCCAGGAGTGACTTTCCTGGCATTCCTGCTGAAAGAATGTTTCTTTTACGTGTCCGATGCAGGAGCTCTGTAGAAATTTGTGGAGGGAGAAAGGCGCAAAGCAGATCCCTCGACTGCGCTCGGGATGACAAAGTGGGGGCTATTGGCGTTGGCCGACAGCCGCGTGTGGCGTTTGAGTTACAAGTATGCGGGCTTCCCGCCGGTGTTTGCTTCACGCCGCAAGCACTGCCGGCCAACGTCACTCTCTTGGCATTCCTGCTGAAAGAATGGTTCTTCTGCGTGTCCGATGCAGGAGCTTTGTAGAAATTTGTGGAGGGAGAAAGGCGCAAAGCAGATCCCTCGACTGCGCTCGGGATGACAAGTCAAGGGTGGTTTGCTTTCCTGCGCAGCTGCTTGTGGACGTGCATCGAGGATGCCGTTAACGCCACCCCTGCATCTCATGGGTGGTTTTGAGAGAAATCTCTGAAAGTGACCCCACCATGATTAACGATCTTTGGTATAAGAACGCGATTGTCTACTGTCTCTCCCTGAACACCTATCTTGATTCAAACGGTGATGGCACTGGTGACTTTGCAGGCCTGATCAACCGCCTCGATTATCTGCAGGGATTAGGTATCACGGCGATATGGCTGATGCCCTTTCAGCCATCGCCCGGCAAAGACGGTGGCTATGACATTGCAGACTATTACGGAGTTGGCCCCGAGTACGGCACACTGGGAGACTTTGTCGAATTCACGAGTGCTTGCCGGCAGCGCGGCTTGCGGGTTTTGATCGACCTGGTGGTGAACCACACATCGGATCAACACCCGTGGTTTCAAGAAGCGCGCCGCGATCCGCAATCAAAGTACCGTGACTGGTACGTATGGTCAAAGAAGAAACCAAAGAATGCTGACAGCGGCATCGTGTTTCCCGGCGTGCAAAAAAGCACCTGGACCTATGACGAAGAAGCCAAGGCCTATTACTTTCACCGCTTCTACGACTTCCAGCCAGACCTCAACACCGGCAAACCGGAAGTGCAGGCGGAGATCCTCAAGATCATGGGCTTCTGGTTACAGATGGGCGTCTCTGGTTTTCGTATGGATGCGGTGCCGTTTGTGATTGCTTCCAAAGGTGCAGGCGTCCCGCCCAAAGAAAACTACGATATGCTGCGGACCTTCAGCCAGTTTCTCAATTGGCGCGAAGGGCAGGCGATCATTCTGGGCGAAGCCAATGTGCTTCCCGATACCGATATGGAATATTTTGGGGACGCGGGCGAGCGCATCCAGATGATGTTTAACTTCGAGGTCAATCAACATCTTTTTCTCGCGATGGCGACGGGAGACGGCCGGCCACTCAAGAAAGCGATGCTGGCCACCAAGCGGCGGCCGGCGAGTGCACAATGGGGGCAGTTTCTGCGCAACCATGATGAGCTGGATCTTGGCCGGCTCGCAGACGACGAGCGCGCTGCGGTGTTTGCCGCCTTTGGTTCCGACCCGGATATGCAACTGTATCAGCGCGGTATTCGCCGGCGCCTGGCGCCGATGCTCGGGGGCGATCGCCGGCGGCTCGAACTTGCCTACAGCCTGATGATGACGCTGCCGGGAACACCGGTCATTCGCTATGGAGACGAGATTGGCATGGGCGACGATCTGAAGTTGCCGGAGCGCAACTGCGCGCGCACGCCGATGCAGTGGTCTACGGAGCCGCACGCCGGCTTCACCAAGAATGACCGTCCTGTTCTGCCGGTGATCAGTAGCGGACCCTACGGGTTTGAACATGTGAATGTGGCGGAGCAGCGCCGCGATCCCAACTCCCTGCTGAACTGGATGGAGCGGCTCATCCGCATGCGCAAGGAAGTGCCTGAGATTGGCTGGGGCGATTTCTCCTTCCTCTCCGCGCGTGTGAATGAGGTCTTGATCATGCGTTACGAATGGCGAAACAACGCCGTGGTCATCGTGCACAATCTGAGCTCGATCCCACGCGAGGTGAGCTTTGTGGTCAATGTGGCGAACGAAGAAGCCTGCACGCTGATCAACCTGCTCTCGGACGATCACAGCCAAGCGGAGGGCGGCAACCGGCACCGCATTCTTCTGGAGCCCTACGGCTACCGCTGGTATCGGGTCTGCGGCCTCGATTACCTGCTGCGGCGCACGCCTGTGTAGGATTTGCGGGCACTTTTTACTCTGTGAGCACACCGGCACCAACAAACTTGCATCTCAAAATACGTGGAAGTGAAGCACGGAACGCCGAAAAAATGAAAGTTGAGAATTCTATGAAACGCTTGTTCGCTGCATGCTTATTGGGTATCGCCTTTGCCGGCGCTGCCTCGGCTCACGGGGCAGACGCTCCTAAACTGGACCAGCGTATCGACGCTGCGCACGCAGTGCTGCACGAGTTGATGGCGACTCCCGACAAGGGCATTCCGCTCGATATTGCTGCCAAGGCGCATTGCGTTCTGGTGGTGCCCGGTTTCAAGAAAGGTGCTTTCCTGGTTGGCGCCCAGTACGGTCAGGGTCTGGCGACTTGCAGAACCGGCCATGGCTGGAGCGCACCGGCGTTTATCCAACTGACAGGGGCCAGCTTTGGCTTGCAGGCCGGCGGCCAGTCAACGGACCTGGTCCTGGTCGGCGTCAGCGCCCGCAGCCTGCAGGATTTGCTGAAAGATCACGTCAAGCTGGGCGGTGACATTGCAGCTTCAGCGGGTCCCGTCGGCCGCGACTCCCAGGCCTCCACCACGGAACTGGCGAATGCTGAGTTCCTGACCTATTCACGCAGCCACGGACTGTTTGCCGGCGTCGACCTGACCGGCGACGAAGTGCACCAGAACACCAAGGACACAACCGAGTTCTACGGCAAGGACATCCCGTATCAGCAGATCCTGAGTGGTGGGGTACCCACGCCGGCGGCTGCACGCAGCTTCGTTTCGACGGTGAGCCAGATGTTCCGCAGTGGCCGCGCCCACGACGCCGCCGGCAAGTAGTCCCAGGCAGTTCCCGGCACGCAGGTAGGTCATTGATCAGCTAGAAAAACTCAGTCGGGGGAGCGGAAACGCTCCCCCGATTGGGTTTTTGCGCCTGCCAGGCGCCGGGACCGTTAACGGGCACTGCGGCGTGCCTGGCACTTAACTTCTTCCTTGTCTTCCGGAACAGCAGGAAATGTCCCTGCCTCAGCAACCCACACACAACGAAAAGGTCATGTCATTGTCCGCAGGCTTCCCTTAAGCTTTGAGCATGGGTATGCGCACCTGGGCCGGACCGATGATGATGCTCGCATGCGCGGTCGCTGCCGGGCAGCAGGCGGCCCCGCCAAATCAGCCTCTCCAGGCAGGCGGGTGGCAGCAGGTGCAGGGTCTTGGGCCGCACAGCAAAATCATCATCAAGAGCGATAAGCAGAACGCTGTGTGCTTCGTACATTTTGTTGAAGAACAAGAACTTACCTGCTCCCGCTCAGAAGAGATTGGTTCCTCGACCCTGACTTTCCCGCGCAACGAGGTGAAGAGCATCAAGTTGGCCCGGGGAGGCACCCTGGGAAGTCTGGCGCTGGGCATCACGGATAAAGTAGCAAGCCCGGCCGACGACCTTTTCGCAGGAATGGTCATTTACCAGCGCTGACCCCGGACGCCACCGCATTTTTCCTGCAGGCATGTGTAACGACTACGCGGTGCCCGGCACTATCACAGTGTTCGATCGATGTTGTTGAATCCGGCCCACGTTGTCCGGCTCTTCGCGGCATCCTGTATACGGCGATTCTTTGCGGCCGTGGCAACCATGCTTTCGGGGGGAAGTGTGCGTGTCACGGCCGCGGAGAATCACGTAGAGCCACGAATTAGCGCATCGCGTCTTCTGTATGTGTATGCGCCTCTGTATGCGCTTCGATGGCAGAGTACATCGATTCCCGATTGCCTACCCGCACGAAGAAGTGTTTGCCGTCGTCTCGCACCTTTAACGACGTGCCGGCCGGCTGATGATCGAGCGAAGAATACTTGCTGAATTCCTTGCCCCAACCGAGCGTTGCGCGCTCGCCCGTGCTGAGCGGGGTAAGCGAGTAGAGAATACCTTCGGACTGCACCAGGAACTCCATGTCATTACTGCAGGCCTGTTCCGCATTGGCGGTGCAATGATTCAGGTCGGAAGCAGAGACCAGGGTTCCATCGTGATAGCTGACCGGGGCCACGCTGCCGGCAAAGGCAATCGTGGAGACAGCGAAGAAACTCGCCAGAAAAAGTTTCATGGGGGTAGCTCCCTTTCAGGCGCGAGTCCTCGGGGCTATGTCGCAGAATCGCGCAGCCCTACTTTTTCATGCTTGCGCTCTCTTTCCCCTTCCACGAAAGGATCACACGCGGGCTGCGGAGGTTACCGAAGGAATGTGCTCCCAGCAGGTCTGTGCTTGCACTGTTCCCCGGCCAATGGTAACCGCGGCGGTTGCCATGCAAGAGAAGTGGGGAAGTGAGACACGCGTCCAGAGAGAAGGACCATGGGGTGCAGCGGAGATCAGTACATTGTTGCGAGACAGGCCGCGAGAACAGGCGGCTGGGCTATGTGGTGGGCGAGGCGGGAATCGAACCCACAACCCCCGGCTTAGAAGGCCGGTGCTCTATCCGATTGAGCTACTCGCCCATCTCCGTCATTGTACCGTCCCCCGCGGTTGACTCTGCGGGCGTCTCCAACAATACGGCGAGTGTCAGACCAAGGGCTTCGGCCCAGCGTTGGCCGGCGGCCTGCGCGGTTATGCCGCACCCCTCGACAAAGCAGGTGAAGCCAAAGCCCGCGGTGTCATCTACATCCGCGGGTCGCATGACCAGCTCCACGCGAGTGGCTCCGGCGGGCGTGGCGCGAAGCTTCGAGACCACTGCTTGCATCCAGCGCCGCTGGTCTTCGAGGCAAGCGAAGAGAGGCGCCTTGCGAGGCAACAGGTCGATATAGCATCCGGCGCCGAAGGCAGTCGTGCCCGGCTCCGCGTCCATTTCGTAGGGGTCGAAGGGCGCGTCTCCGGTATCCGGGCCGGTGGTCCAGGCGTCGCACTTGACGGTCCACAAATGGGAATGAGGGCCGTTCAAGCGAAGCAATGCCGAGCGCAATGGCGGGTGGGCCAACGCTTCTGCCACTTCATCGACGCGATCGGGAGCGGCCCGCAGGTGAACAAACCGGCAACCGGGATCATCGTCTGGTCCAGACCAGGGGACTACGATGACCGGGTCGCCAGCCCCTAACGCGAGGTTCCAGTCAGCTTCCATCAGGCGGCCGCCAAAAGAAAATCGAGCAGCCGCTTCTCTGCCCAGTAACCGTCGTAAGCGACGGCCGGGGCGAGGAACGCGCAGTGGCCGCCATGCGTTGTTTCCACCAGGCGCACCGCAGGATTGTGCACCAGATCGTCACGCGTCTGTGGCAGCATGCGGACAAAGGGATCGTCGAGCGCGTGCAACACCAGTGTGGGCACGGCGATGCGGGAGGCCACACGCGCACTGGCAGCGCGAAAGTAATAATCGTCAGCGCCTGAAAAGCCGGAGTACCGTGCGGTAATTCGATCGTCGAACTGGCGCAAGGTGGCAATCTGGTGAAGACCGGCAGTCGAGTAGATTTCGGGGAACAGCTCCGCCTTACGCCGGAAGCGGCGCCGCAGACCTTTTAAAAACTTCCATTCGTACACGCGGTTTGCCAGGTTATGCAGTGCATCTGCCGAGGCGGCGAGGTCCATCGCCGGCGATACCCCTACCACGGCTTTGAGGTATCGTGGTGCGGCATCACCCAGATCGCCGGCCAGCTTCAGCACCAGGTTTCCGCCCATGGAATAGCCGACGAGCGCAAATGCCTGGAGCCGCTTTTCGGCGGCGAGCGTTTCCATGACGGCCGCGACGTCCCCGGAAAGCCCGGAATGATACAGTGTCGGCGACATATTTTCGGTGCCGCCGCAGTTACGCATATTCATACGCACGACGTTGCAGCCCGCGCTCCAGGCCCGCGCTGCGTTGCCCAGCATGTAGTGCGATCGGGTGGAGCCCTCAAGCCCATGCAGCAGAACGACCGTCAAACATTCAGCCGCATTCGGCTGCCAATGGCAGTGGCACACTACGTGGCTTGCGCCGAGAGCATGCGCATCGGCTTCCGCCCGCTCGACCGGCCCGCTTCCCTCGGTGAGAGTGAACGAACGCCCCTGTCCGGTCTGCTGCCCAGAGCTTTCGCCTGCAGGGCCTTGCCCCGGGTCTACCTGGATTACTTGGGTTTCCGCTTCAGGCAGGACAAACTGCCTCGGCAAAAAGTTGCCCACCACGGTTTGCAGGTGCGGGTTGCGCAGAAAGCGCCGGGGCAAAAACCGTTCCACGTCCTCCGCTGCGAGCAGGGGGGTGGCCTCGCGCAAGCCCTCGCTATCGATCATTGGGCGCGCAGCCTCTTGAGCAGAGCGGCCGCTTGCAGGGCGCCTTTGGGCGATTCCTCATGCTTCATGTAAGCGAAGACTTCGCCCTGCGTGGCTCTGCTGGTAAGCAGGGATTGGATTTTCGCCAGGTCAGCCGGCTTGTAATTACTTTTGCGCAGTCGATAGCAGAAGAACGGAGCCGTCACCACATCCGGCGTCTGCAGGTCGTCACTCTCAGCCACGCAGAGCGCCGCTTGATGTTGCCGTAGCAGCGCGAATATCTCGTCGTTAAACCACGACTGGTGGCGGAATTCAAAAGCGACGCGCAGGGCAGGGGTGTTCTGTGGCGCAGAGTCCGCGAGAAAGCTCGCCAACCGGGCTGGGTCTGCCTTGAAATTCGGCGGCAGTTGGAACAAGACCACGCCCATGCGTCCGGCGCGGACGACCGGCAGCAAGGCGGTGTAGAAGGCCGTGAGGGTGTCGGTGCACTCCTTGAGGCGCTTGATGTGAGTGATCCGCTGCGGCGCTTTGAAGGAGAAACGAAAGCCGGCATCGGCCTGTGCCAGCCAGCTTTCGACCGTAGCCTCCGAGGGTAACCGGCGGAAGGTGTAGTTCACCTCGACCGAATTCAACCGGGTCGCGTAGTACTGCAGCATTTTTTTCGCCGTCGTCTTGGGAGGATAAAACTTCGGCTTCCACGAGGCGTAGGCCCACCCGGAACAACCGACCCAATAAGGTGAGTCTGGCGGCGCGGTGACAGAAGTGGATTTTGCAGGAGAGCGACGGGTGGTCACGGCAGCGTCTGTACCCTCAGGCGCAAGCCCGAAGAGTCACAGCTTGCCTGTCAGGTGCCATTGGGGCGGCTAGTGGGGGTCGAACCCACGACATCCGGTGCCACAGACCGGCGTTCTGCCACTGAACTATAGCCGCCATATAGACTTAGATTGTAGCATTCAGGTCCGTGCCAGAGCGCTTACGGGCCAGCCGTACGGCTCATGAATGCGGCCTGTTCGTCCATGCCAATTCCCGCCAAACCCGAGATCCTGCCGCCGGAGCGAAACACGTCCAGGCCACGCTTCAACAAAGGCAGTGGCCTGTTTGCCGACGAGAATCTGGACATGCTGGCCCACCTGCTCGACGAGTGGTTCCGGATACCGGGCACCAACATCCGCTTCGGTCTGGATGGCATTATTGGGCTGGCGCCCGGCATAGGAGATATCCTCGGCGGGCTTGCCTCATCCATCCTGGTGGTCGCGGCCTGGGTGCGCGGCGTGCCTTACATCACGCTGGTCAGGATGGTGGTGAACATTGGCATCGAGGTCTTGTTCGGCATGATCCCTCTGCTGGGAGACGCCTTTGACATTGCCTGGAAGGCAAACCGCCGCAACTACGCCCTGCTGACCCGACATTTGCAGCAAACCCGCCGGCAGACCTGGCGGGACTGGGTATTTCTGCTGCTGATTGCGGTGGTGCTGGGGCTCGTCTTTTTGGCTCCTGTCTTTCTCTTTGTCGCCCTGCTGGATTGGCTTAGCCACCACGCCTGAGGCCCTGGGTACGATACAATCCGGAAATCGGGGCGTAGCGTAGCCTGGTAGCGCATCTGCTTTGGGAGCAGAGGGTCGGGGGTTCGAATCCCTCCGCCCCGACCATCAGAATCAATCACCTGACATGCCACGCCGCACCACTTGCTGTGCCTGGTTCGTAGCAGATCATCAAAGCTCCGGCCCTCGGTCTTCCCAGGAAACCCTGAGTTCTGCAGCGACCGGTCAAGGTGTTCCCCATGCAAGCGAAACACGGCTTGCATAGGAAACCCGGATTTCGATGATGGCAAGCGGAATTGCCTACCGGCTGACAGCCTCTGGCTTCTCGATTTCGCCGGCTGCAGCAGCTTGCGGACGTACTGGCAACTTCCATTCAGGGCGCACGTAATGACAGGTGTAGCCATACGGAATGCGCTGCAGATAGTCCTGGTGTTCCCGTTCTGCTTCCCAGAATTCGCCAACCGGCGCGACTTCGGTAACGACCTTACCTGGCCACAGGCCGGAAGCATCCACATCCTGAATGGTTGATTCGGCGACGGCTTTCTGCTCGTCGGTAGTGTAGTAAATAGCCGACCGATAGCTCTTGCCTACATCGTTGCCCTGGCGGTTCAGGGTGCTGGGGTCGTGTATCTGAAAGAAGATTTCGAGCAGCGTGCGGTAGCTGATGACAGCGGGGTCGAAGATCACTTCCACGGCTTCAGCGTGGGTTCCGTGATTGCGATAGGTGGCGTTTGCCACATTCCCGCCGGTGTAACCGACACGGGTCGAAAGCACACCGGGGCGATTGCGAAGCAGCTCCTGCATACCCCAAAAGCATCCCCCGGCGAGTACCGCGCGTTCCTGGTTTGTCGACATGTGCACTCCTCGGCCGCAAGCGGCCTAGTGCTAGTTTACGCTTGATGCCGGCCCGTGCTTCATGCCGCTCATGAGGCGCCAACCCGTGTGCACTGTAGGATGAACAAGAAACGGCCTGCAACCGGAGGAGATGGTCATGAGTGCCTACCTGATTTTTACGCGTGAAAAAACATTGGATGAGCAGGAGATGGCCACGTACTCCGCCGGTGCGGTTGCGACCCTGGCCGGCCGCGAAGTCAACGTGCTTACGCTTTATGGCCAGCACCAGGATCTGGAAGGGCCTGCGACGGAAGGCAGTGTGGTACTGCAGTTTCCCAATGCGGACGCCGCGATGGCCTGGTACAACAGCCCCGCTTATCGAGCGGTGCGCGAGCATCGCTTCAAGGGTGCGATTTATCGCTGCATGCTGATCGAAGGTTTTGTCGCCGGCGCCTGAAGGCTCCTCCCTGCATGCCGTGATTGATACAGTCTGCCCATGCCTGGCGGTGGCCGCCAAGTCGCGCTGCGGGTGGGCGAATATCCCTCGAAAGAGTGGACGGACGATAGTCCGATAGAGGCTTCTGCCCGCCTGGGCAACGCCGTAGTCTCTGAACAAGCGAAGCACCTCGCCCAATTTTCCGACAGACGCGTGACCGGGCTCACACAGCGACGGTTTCCCGCGTTCGCAGTCGTGTCTTCGGGGCGGAGAGGCGCGCAGGGTCCCCACCACGGGTATGCATTTCATGCAGATGGGAGCAAGACAGTGGAAGAGACAAATGGCACGTGCGTTGCCGAAGCGGCGGGGTATGCGGCGAGTGATCCTAAGAAAAGCTCGGTAGCTTATCTATGCGATGAGTTGCTGGTCGATCTGGCGAAGGCTGGGGATGAGCAGGCCTACGTTGAGTTGTACAGCCGGCACTCGCCCATGGCGGCCCGCGTGGTGCAACGCATCACGCAGAATGCTGAGGATACGGAGGACGTTCTTCAGGAAGCGTGTATTCGCGCCTTTCGTCATCTGCACTCGTTCGATGGACGAGCCGCGTTCTCCACCTGGCTGACGCTAGCTTTTGCTGAACTTTCCGAACATAACCGCTTCACCTTGATTTTCCAATAGAAGCAATTGTTGTAACTAAAGCTGCAGGCAGTAGCTCTCACTGCCACGCGGCCGTAGGTGAGCTGTTTCTAAACACCTGGTTGCGAATCTGTATCAGGAGCTCGACAATGATCCAAGCGCCTAGCACTCCCCTCCGGATCGGAAAAGAACAGAATGGGAACGCCATCCGTTCACACCTGTCCTCTTGCACAAAGATATTCATTATGGCCAGCGCGGTGATAACGAGTAGTCTCGTAACAACTACAGGTTTTGCGCAAAGCGCGGTGGCAGCCAAGCCTCCAGTGTCACCTGAGCTAATGGCTGTCCATCGTCTGGCGAAGCGACCAACGGCGAAAACGTCAGCGACGACCGATGCTGCTGTGTCCCTGGCTGGAACTTCGTCCGGCTTCAATGCAGAGCAGGGCCCTGGCCCCGGTCCGATTGGACCAGGACCTGGATGCAATCTCTTTCCTGCACCCGCCTCCACCGGTGCTGCTGTTGGTCTATCGTACTTTGGACCGTCTCCTTCCACGGTCAATCCCAGCCTGGTCGGCCCGGTGCAACTTCTGAATTCAGGAACAGTCAGCGCTACCAATGGGACGGTCACGCTTCCTCTGTACGTGGGAACGCTCAAAGGAACCAAGAAGAAGATTTGGTACATCCTCACCGACGTTTCCGATCAGGGCATTGCAAACGAACTTGGATTAAACTTTTCAGCGAAGTTGGCCTTTTCCGAGAATGCAGCGCGGACCGGCACACTCAACGGCAAGGGCGACATCGTGTTCGACAAGGGGACAGTAGATTTCAAACCGCAACGCAATATCGTTGCAGGCCCCGCCGGGCAGGAATTTCCACCAAAGTCATTTACACCCGGAGCCGTAGGAGACAAGAACTATAGCCCCTACGTGACTATCACCAACGCTGGCAACGTGGTCTACAACGCTCCCATGATCGCGTTCGATGTGGATGCCGGGCAGATCAACTTCCCGAGTGGAAACGTCGATTATTCCAAGGTGCACGATCAGGTTGTTGCCATCGATCCAATCAACATGACCGTGACCATGAATCTAATTAATGGCTTCAGTTTCGGTAGGCCTGTCTGGTACCTTTCGACGGATGCGAGTATTCCTCTCGCCGCCTCCATTGAGCACAACACCTACGCACCCTTGATGAGCAAGCTGGTCCTGGGTAACGACGATAGTTTCGCCAGCCCAATCGAGAGGATCTTCATCGCTACCAATGGTCCTGAATCAGAGGAGTGCAATAACCCTCTGCGCCAGGGACTCTCCGCGGACCTGGCTGACGGATACAGGCCCAACAATGTTTTGGGCGGGGTTCCGACAATTGCGCTGGACTACAGTCCGGCTTGGGACGCAAACCTTTATGAGTGGACCGAGGATGCGATCAATCGTGGTTTCCGTGGCCAACTTCGAGAGGAGTTCCAAATCCTGACGTTCGTGCGCGATGGCCTCTTGACTGGTCCGGGCGGAGCGGCGTTTGGCAGCGCGGGATTCTCCATTAATTGCCCAATCGTCCAACGGCTGGATTAGTCGATAGCTTGCTCCAGCCGTATGGCTTGTGGGATTGTTCAAACGTGACTGTCGTCGAGTCTGATCAGTCCCACTTTTTCTTTTGGGGCGAGCTGAACATTGCAGTTCCCGTCGAAGACATTGTCTCGAGGCAATGTGGCTGCACATCCAAGTGCTATAAGGAGAGTCCGTACTGTTGGCAGCCGGCGATAAACTTCCAGGGAGCCGCCGACAGTTTGCCAACACGCTCTCCACTGTAAGTGCCATCCCAGCGGGTCGCATTGGTGTCATGGACACCAAACAGGATGCGGTAAGCCACGGTGCTTTGTGCGTGTAACGCTGTGCTGATGGCGAAGGATACCAGGAGGGCAATGCATACTTTCTTCACAGGAGCTCCATAGAAACGTGCTGTGTCGCAGTGTGGGTGTGGCGGACATCGGCGGAAAAGGGAATACCTGGGCAGGGAGCGGGATACGTAGCGACAGGATTTCGCCGGGGAAGGGGACGGACACAACATCGGGCAACTATCCGTTGCTGCGAGGTCCTGTAGCGGCGCCTGCGGGAGCACGGGCCAACGATCCGAACGGGATATCACCGAAGGATCCGCCACATGACGTGCCCGCAGATCATCAGCAATTTCGCGATGCTCGGGTCTGGTGATCAGGTTGTCGTGCTCGGTCGGATCAAAGAGCAGATCATAGAGACTCTCCTCATCCAGGACCTGCTTACCCCATCCAGTCTGCAACCAGAGGTCTTTGCTGAGCACGTCGTCGCAGTTCGGCAGCTGCGCGTGTTGATGAACGAACGTCACGCCTGACGCGAGCCACCCGGTCGCGGGGGCGTCGACGACATCAGGGCAGCGAGGAAGGGCGCCGTTTTGCTCTCCCTTGTTTGAGCAATCAAGGCGGGCGTACCGGCCGCGACGATGTGGCCGCCTTCGTCGCCTGCACCTGGCCCGATATCGATGACCCAATCACTCCCGGCGATGATTTGCATATCGTGCTCTACGACGAGGACGGTGTTGCCCGCCTCCACCAGGGTCTGCAGTTGCTGTTGCAGGCGATCTACGTCTGACGGGTGCAGGCCGGTGGTGGGCTCGTCGAGCACATAGAGCGTATTGCCACGCTGCGCCCTTTGCAGCTCAGTTGCCAGTTTGACGCGCTGTGCCTCGCCGCCGGAAAGCTCGGTCGCCGGCTGCCCGAGGCGGAGATAGCCAAGACCGACTTGCTGCAGTACCGAAAGCACGCGAGCGACCGGCGCGTCTTCGGCGAAGAACTCGGCGGCAGCATTGACGGTGAGAGCAAGTACGTCGGCGATCGTCTTCTCGCGGTAGCGCACTTCAAGAGTTTTTTCGTTGAAGCGAGCGCCATGGCAGGTTGGGCAGGGGCTGTAGACGCTGGGCAGAAACAGCAACTCCACGCTGACGAAGCCTTCGCCGCTGCAGGTTTCGCAGCGCCCTCGCGTGACATTGAAAGAGAAGCGGCCGGCATCGTATTTGCGGGCGCGGGCCAGCCTGGTCGCGGCGAATAGCTTGCGTACATGATCGAACAGCCCGGTATACGTAGCCATGTTCGAGCGCGGCGTGCGGCCGATCGGCTTTTGATCGACGACCACCAGGCGATGAATATGTTCCATGCCGGAGTCGATTTTGCCGGTAACCGCGACGGTTTCCTGCTCAAGGTCTTCGCTTTCCTCTTCGTCTCGTTCGATCTTTTGTCCAAGATGATCTGCGACCAACTCGACGAGCACCTGGCTGACCAAGGTCGATTTGCCGGAACCGGAGACGCCAGTGACCGCGGTGAAGACGCCGAGGGGGAACTGGGCTTTGAGGGAAGTGAGATTGTTGCGGGTGATGCCACTCACGTTGAGCCATCCCTTTGGCTGGCGCGGCTCGGCGGGCTTGGCGGCGCCAAAAGGGAAAAGATAGCGCCGCGTTTGCGAGGCGGCGATGTGCGCCAGGCCTGCGGGCGGACCGGAGTACAGAATGTCACCGCCATCGACGCCGGCGCCCGGCCCGACATCGACGATCCAGTCGGCCCGCCGAATCACGTCGAGCTCATGTTCCACCACGAACAGAGAATTGCCGGCATGCTTGAGCGCGTCGAGTGCATCGAGCAGCGCTTGCGTATCCGCAGGGTGCAGGCCGGCGGAGGGCTCGTCGAGTACATAGACCACGCCGAACAGATTGGAGTGTAGCTGGGTAGCGAGACGAAGCCGCTGCAGTTCTCCAGGAGAGAGTGTGGGCGTGCTGCGATCGAGCGAGAGGTAGCCGAGGCCCAGCGAGAGCATTACCCCGAGCCGGGCAGCGATGTCGCCGGTGATGCGCTTGCTGACTTCTTTCTTTTCCGGGTGGGCGGCATGCGCGTCGCCACCGGTGGCTACGAATGGCGCGAGCAAGGTATTGAGCCGCTTTAGGGGCAGGGCCGAGATGTCGGCGATGTCGTAGCCGGCGAATTTGACGGAAAGCGATTCGGGCCGCAGCCGCTTTCCGTGGCAGACGTCGCACTCCGTCGACAGCATGAATTGGGCCACGCGTTTTTTCATTTGCGCGCTTTGCGTGCCGGCAAAGGTCGAGAAGACATGGCGCTTCGCGCTGGTGAAGGTACCCATGTAACTGGGCTCGAGCTTGCGCTTTAGAGCGTCGCGCGTTTCCGCCGGCGTGAAGCCGGCATAGACAGGGACCTGCGGCTGATCTTCGGTGAAGAGTATCCAGTTGCGTTCTTTTTTCGGAAGTTGGCGCCACGGTACATCTACGTTGTAGCCAAGCGAGACGAGGATGTCGCGCTGGTTTTGGCCGCCCCAGGCGGTGGGCCATGCAGCGATCGCGCGCTGGCGGATGGTGAGCGATGGGTCGGGCACCATGGAGTCTTCCGTGACTTCGTACACGCGACCGAGGCCATGGCATTTGGTGCAGGCCCCTTCGACGGTGTTGGGAGAGAACGACTCCGCATAGAGCAGTGGCTGGTTGCGCGGGTAATCGCCTGCGCGCGAGTAGAGCATGCGCAGCAGGTTTGACAGTGTGGTGACGGAACCGACCGAAGAGCGCGTAGTGGGCGCGCCACGCTGTTGCTGCAGCGCCACTGCGGGCGGCAGCCCGGTGATGGCATCCACTGCCGGCACGGCGAGTTGATGGAACAGTCTGCGGGCGTAGGGTGAGACGGATTCGAGATACCTGCGCTGCGCCTCCGCGTAGAGGGTGCCGAAGGCGAGGGAAGATTTACCCGAGCCGGAGACGCCGGTGAACACCACGAGGGCATCGCGGGGAATATCGACGTCGATATTGCGGAGGTTGTGCTCACGGGCGCCCCGGACACGGACGACGCCGTCGTTCTTGAGAAGATTGTCCATGCGCCTCCCTGCGGCGACTGCCCTGCCCGCGTTTTCTCAGTTTCCCATGATTGGCGTGTTGTGTCTGCGGAGGAACGGTTTGTCTACGGCTGCGCGGGGGCGATGTTGAAAGGTGTGGAGGGGTAAAGGCGCACAGCAGGTCGCTCGGCTTCGCTCCTAATGAACAAACTAGAAAGCGCTCTGGACGAGGGTTTAAATGTCCCCCACTCAAGCCAAACGCGGCTTGAATGGGCCACCCTACAGTTTTTGAGGTCCGATCAGTCGCCACCCAGGAGGATCTGCTTCCTGCTCCGCTCGCTCAGCCAGACCGATGCGTATCGCACCCCGTTCATTGCTGCCTTAACTTGCACTGCAAGCAAATTCCTCGGGATGACAATTTGAGAGAGGTTGGATGACCAGGGAAAGACCTGGATTAGCACGGAGCGGCTTGCTTTCCTGGAGCGGGGTGGATCAGGAAGAGCCGCCGGTCGGGGTTCCGTGAATTCCCACATCTCCCGACTTGAGAGCGTCGGTAGATATGGCGAGTGGGCAATGGTGGTCAGGCGATTTTGGGCGAACGGTCCTCGAGTTTCACCCTGGCGGTGACTTCAAAAAGAGCACATCCGAAATCGGGCGCAGTCAGAAACCATGCATCGGGGTTCGAAAAGTAGGCCTGGACGCCCACTGGGGGGGTCAGAATCGTGCCCGCCGATCGCGGTGCAAACGTCAAATGACTTTGGATCCTCCCGGCGCGTTCCCCAGTGTCTGCAATGGCGACAAATTCGCGATGGCTCTGACATTCTAAATCCCTTCAGCTTTTGAACTGATCCGGACCAACTACACGTGAGATGGGCCACGGCACTAAAAGGATGCTGATGGGTGGTGTGCTCTACCAACCCAAACATATGACCCTGTAGTAGTTACATTTCGGAATCACTCGGCTGGCGTGGTCATTCGGGACAGTGTCGGCTATCAATCATTGAACGTGACGTGGGACAGCATTGTGTCGCGTTTTCATCCTAAGTGCCAGTCAACCTCTGCCCCGATCGTTCATACTTCGGTTACTTGCCCCCGCTCTCCATGACTGCTATCTTGCGAATCGATAAGGTCGCTAGACGCACGTCATACCACGGCAGCTCACCTACACCAGGGTGAATGCGAAGGCACTCGTCTGATCAGCGGGGTCCACTCGCGCGATGTGTCAGTGGTTCCCGCGACCGCAGAGGAGTAGTGCGCATGTCGACGAAGGCCGTAGTAACGAGTGTCTCTGTGTGGCCACGCGTTAGCTGGCTGATGCCCGTGCGCAACGGCATGCCGTACCTCCACGAGCTGCTTGATTCGCTGGTTGCGCAAACCTATCCTCATCACGAAATCATCGCCTGGGATAATGGCTCGACTGACGGAAGCGTTGCGCTGCTGCAGGCCTATATACCGTCGCGGATTGCCGGGCGTGTGGTCGTGGGGCAGCCGCTTCCGCTCGGGGTTTGCCGCGGCCGTCTGATGGAAGCAGCACGAACAGAGTTTTGCGCCGCCATCGATGCGGACGACATTCACCATCCTGCGCGGCTTGCACGGCAAGTCGCCTACATGCGCGACCATCCGTCACTGGTCGCATTAGGCTGTTTACCGCAATTGATCGACGAGCACGGCAACCCACTACCTGGCTGGGTTTATCCCACTGACGATGCAGAGATCCGGTGGCGCACGCGCTGGCAATCCAGTCTGAACGCCCCGAGCACTCTGGTACGGCGGGAGGCTGTCTTGCGTGCGGGCAATTATCGCGATTTGCAAACCGCGGAAGATTTGGATTTGTGGATGCGCCTGGCGGAGATCGGCCCGATGCACAACCTTTCCGAACCTTTGGTCCAATATCGACGCCATCCCTCCAACACAACCGCACAGATCCATGACTATTACTTAAGTGAGCGGCAAACCGCCGAAGCGAATACCGCGGCCATATTTCCCGGCCTCGAGACTTCCGCGGCAGTGGATCTGTGGCAGGCGGCCTATCCCCATAAAGAACGGCATACAGTAGGTTTTCACCACTTTGGACAGCTTCGGGCCGCAGCCCACGAGGCAGCGGCAGCAGCCGGTAAGCCGCGCGACTACTTTACGTCCACCGCGTACTTTCGACGGCAGTACCGGGTGATGATCAAGAACCTCGTATATTCGTACTCGCCGATGAATGGGCAGCGCGGACTCAGGAATATACCTTCAAGACCAGGCATAATCGCGCTGGGACGGAAAGCTCCGCATGCTCCCGTCGTGATCACAACGCCGCTCTCCGAACCTAAGTTCTAGTTGGTTAGAGCGGGCGTTCTCTGGTCGCCATCTCCTGCGGGTACGGGCTTGGGGCGCGCCAGGCAGACCACTGGCTGGAGATGCGTAACCATTTGTGGCGAAGCCGCCGGATAGCGCGTTCCCGGGCCGCCGGCCAGAGTAGATGGGCGTATTCTTTCCAGGCAAAACTGGAGAGGGCTCGTCGTATGCCGCCAGGCGGCAATGAGCCGGCGTTACGCAAGACAGAGGCAATGTAGCGCCGGCGATCGAGTACGGGGTGCAGAAATGCGTTGCCGCCCTCTGAGTTGAGCGCGTCTTCGACGGTTGGCGGGAACCAGTCACAGCGCGACACATCGCCGAAGGTTTCCAACGACAGGACCTTCATGCCCGCATTCGCCATCTCCGTGGGTACAAACACTTCGCTGCTAGGCCAATTGCCGATGGCCGCTCCCACCATGGCCAGGCGCCGGTCACGTAAACGCTTCAGACCCGCCGCCGAATGAAGGGTGACGTTCAGTAAGGCGAGCTTGACCTGTTCCCAGGGGTACACATCCCGCTGATAGGTCATCCAGTGCCAGGTGGCAAAGGGCTGCACAATGGGCAACGCGACCAGGTCGGCATGCTGGGCTGCGGCGCGACGCACGAAGTCTTCGATCGAACATTGCACGACGCAGTCGTACTCGACGAATAGGTAATAGTCGTAGTCCGATTGCTGCTCGAGGAACTGGTAGTGCGCGTAATCGGGATTCCACCACAACACGCCGCCGAGGCCGAAGCGCATCGGCAGGCCGGAAGCTTCCAGGTCTGCACAGGTAAACCGGATTACCCGGGGAAACGGGATCGGTCCCACCGCGCCGTTGGTCTCATCGATTTGAACGTAGAAGTCCAGGTTGCCGGCGGCGGCAGCCAGCCGACGCGCCTGCCGTTCGACGAACGCGTCCCAGGTATAGGCTTTGAAAACCACGGCACAGCGGGAAGGAGAGGGAGACGTCATCGTGATCCTTTCGGGAGTGCGCGTCACTAGTCAGCAGCGACTTCTCGGCTGCCCGGTCGCCGTCCCGAACCATAGACCAGGGTATATGCATCACTGACCGGTTGGCTCAGCGACATGACTTCCAGCAGATTTGTGCAAACCCAGTCGACCTCTTCGTGGGTCATGCTGTCGAATAGTGGCAAGCTCATCATCCGGTCTGAGACATCGTTGCATACCGTAAGTGAGCCGGCGAGGCAACGATCGCGGAAGTAGGGCTGCTCCATCAAGTGTGGGCTGAAGTACGCGCCGGTGCCGATGCCGCGATCAGCCAGGAGTGCGCGAATCGCTGCTCGTTCCTTCTTAAGCGGAGAGGGCAATAACGCTGGTGTAAATTGATGCGCTTGTATGCCAGGGATGCGCAGCTGGAAATCCATGGCGGGCAACAGATCACGGTAATGATCGAGCAACGCAGCACGATGCCGGGTGACTTCGTCATAGCCGGGCAGCCGCAGCTCGCACAGCAGTGCGCCCACTTCACTCAGCTTGGCGTTGAGTCCGGGCATGGTTGCGGAACGTGGCTCCCCGAAACCAAAGCTGCTCATGGTACGCAGGCGAGCGATGCGATCCGGATCGGCGCTGTAGATCAGCCCGGCTTCGCCGGCAGAGAACGATTTGGTCGCATGCATCGAGAACACGGTACTGCCGGCGAATCCGCTGCCGAATCCGCGGCCCTGCTCGTCGAGGGTGCCCAGGGAAGCAGCAGCGTCGACCACCACGGGCACGCCGAGTTGCTCTGCAATTTGTGTGTAGCGCTCCAGATCGATGCCAAAGCCAAAGGTCGCGTAGGGCATGACGACCGCAATTTTTCCCGCGTAGGCATGCAGCAGCTCAGCTTCGGCCAGTGAATCTGCCGCCCAGGTGCGCGGATGAATATCGCAAAATAGCGGTGTCAAGCCGCACCACATGGCCGCATGTGCAGCAGCGGCAAAGGTGAAGCTGGGCATGAGTGCATACTGCCCGGGCGCCACATCGCCAACAGCTTCTTTGACGGCCAGCATCAGGCCAATGGTGGCATTGCACACGGTCATGCATGCGCCCTGACCGGCAAAGAAGCGCTCCAGCATGGTCTGCTCGAAGCGGGTATTGACGGGGCCGAAATTGCTGAAGATGCCGCTTTGCTCCAGAGCCTCCAACTCCCTGGACGCTAACGAAAGACGGGGCGGGGCAGGACGAACCATAGGGATCTTCATGCCTGCACCGCCTGATGGAGCTCTTCCGGTTGCATCCGTGCAGCCCAGGGTTCTGCGGAGGGTTGCGGGCGCGGCTCGAGCACGGCATCGATGATCATGCCGCCCACATCGCTTTGCCACAGCCACAGGCCGTTTGCCTGCCCGCGGAAGCTGGGTTCACCGCCCAGCTTGCCGTGGGGCACGAAGCCGGCCGCGAGGCCGATGGCAAAGAGGTTTGGCAGTGGCTTGCCGTGCGCATCCAGCACGCGGCAGGAGCCGTCGACCAACGGGGCTTGCGGACCGGTTTCGGAATGGAGACGCACGAGGCGGCCACCGGCATCCAGTACGGGGAGTGCCCGAGGCCGATACCCCAGGGCCGCAATGACAAGATCTGCTTCGTTCAGCAAGGCACGCGTTGCCGCATGGTCGTCGCTCAGGCGATGCAGCAGCAGGCGAGGTTCGGGTAAGCGTCCGCCGATGCCGCGTGCGCGCATGATGAGTTCACGCGAGTCCAGGCGGAAGCCGGCTAAACGAAACACCCTTTTGCTCAAAGGGCATATATCGTCTGGACCGAACTCGGTGTATCCGTCGGCCAAGGCAGCCTCAACGCTGGGATAGTAAATACGTAGCGGACGCCGGTGCAATATGGAAACGCCGTTGGCGCCGAACGTGACACCTGGCATGCGATTGAGCAATGCGTGAGCAAGAGCGGCGGCGCTGGTAGAACCGCCGACGATGGCCACCTTGGGCGGTCGGCGAAGGGCGCTGAGCCTCGCGGCCACGGCAGCAAAGCCCTGGTGGCTGACGACGTCACCCGATTGCAACAGTTTTTGTCCGCAGTGAGCCACCAGGTTCACGCCGGCTACGGTTTCCGTCCGCAGGCGGTCCATGGGCTGGCTGGCGCCCGTGGCCATGATTACGTGGCGCGATTCGATGAGGCGTTCCCGCCCGCTGGAAGTGTCGCGGATTAAGGTGTGCCACGTGTCGCCCTTGCGCTGGGTAGAGACGGCGCGCGACCGCTTGAAAACGCGGCCATTCGCCGAAGCGGCGATGACGTCGTTCATGGCGTGGCCGACCATAGCGAGAAATTCCCCGGCGCGCTGCAGCGGCACTGTGCTTTCGCCTGCGGCAAAGACTTCACGCGTGAGTGGATGGTTTCGTAAGGCAGCCAGCTCACTCTCCGCAGGGCCTGCAAGGCAGTCCGCGAAGCTGAAACCGGTGCTGTCGGAGTTGATACACCAGTGGCCGATTGTGCCTTCACCGACTGCGGCCGACTGCTCCACCACCGTAACTCCCTGGTTGAGTACATCGGTAAGCCGGCCCTGGCGATGAGCGGCCAACAAAGGAGCAATCCCGGCGGGCCCACCACCAATAATCACAACACCTGTGCGCTCGAAGCTCAAGTTCACCTGCCGCGGTGTCGGCGTGGGTATCAGCGCGCACCGCATTCCAAAGCAAGAATTCTTCAGGGGGGTAAGGAGTCGGGTCACCCAGGCACCTTGATTGGCTGCTCTATGGAAGGTGACCCTTTTTCTGTCTGCACTGAAGTTAAGGTCTGCCCGATTCGAAATCAAAGAAAAAGGCATGGACGATGAAACGAAGGGAGATTACTAATGGCGCTTTTCTATGCTGAAGGTGCGGGGCTGGATGAAACTGAATGACGATTGCCTGCGTATGCCGCGCAGCGGTGGAGATATTGTTAGTTTTCTCCAAACTGATTACATAACATTGAAGAATGAACAGCTCGCAATCCACGCTCATCGTCTTTGGAGGATTACCCGGTACAGGGAAAAGCAGCATCGCGCGTGCACTGGCAGCAAGCCTGGGCGCTTTGTACCTTCGGATCGACACTATCGAGCAAGCGATTCGCAATGCAGCGGCCGGGCACACGACGATTCACGAAGAAGGCTATCTAGTCGCCTACGCGGTGGCAGCCGATAATCTCCGGATTGGGACAACCGTGGTTGCGGATTGTGTCAATGCCGTGCAGGAGAGCCGCGATGCCTGGCGAGAGGTTGGCTCGCTGACGAATTCTCTCCTGCTGGAAGTGGAGGTCGTTTGTTCTGATGCTGCTGTGCACCGGCAGCGCGTGGAAGCGCGCTCATCCGAGATTGCCGGGTTGCAGCTGCCGACGTGGGCAGAGGTAGTCGCTCGCGAATACCACCCGTGGAATCGCGACCACATCATCATCGATAGTGCTCACAGCTCCGTTTCGAGCAGCGTCGCAGCCCTGCAGGCAGCTCTTTTGAATCGCGCAGCACTGTAAACTGCGGTTTGAGGGCCGAGGCCAAGCACCCGTGTCTAAGTATCTAGTGATCGTGCATTTCGGGCGCTTTCTAGATCACTCCCTCTTTCATTACAAAAGCGACATGCGTTATTTCTCGTTTGTCGAGTAGCGCAGAACGCGTCTGAGGCGAAAGGGTATGCTGTCAATACATTCATCCATTCCATCGGTTTACCCGCGCATCACGGGAGCAAACATATTCGAAGTTGCCTGGGCACTTGTTTTGTGACGTTCCTCTTGTTAACTGCAGCGGAGATGCTTTCTGCACAGGATCTGGATCTCAGCCCCACCCGGCCGACGATCGCTAACAGCGTTACGATCCAGAAGAAAGGCGTGCTGCAGGTGGAGGCAGGGTATGACGCTTATCCCCAACACATTCCAGGGGACCAACAGTCGGTTGGGCTTTCCTTCTATTACGTTCCGCTGGAAAGGCTGCGGCTTGATTTTGGCTGGTCACCGTTTAGTCATCAAACCGACGGCAAGACGAGCGCCAGCGGAGTGGGTACCGTGCAGGTTGGTGGCAAGATCGTGATTGCCGAAGAGAACTTTCACGCGGCTGCGCCAGGTGTGGGAGTTCAATATGAGGCGGAACTACCTTCGGCTTCGCAGCAAGCTCTTCAGGGTTTTGGCCAGCAGATCATCCTACTGATGAACCATCATTATGGTAAGGACGGCATCCTCGATGTGATCGCGAATGCCTCGCTGGTTCAATCCGATTGCCAAACCAGCAGCGGATGTTCTTATGGCGGCCAACAGTCACTGGCGTTGAGCTACCACATTCAGGAGCGCACTCGGCTCTATGCTGAAGTGTTCAGCCAGAACAATTCGCAATCCAACACGCCCCCTGGCACCTATTTGTTTGGTGGTTTTTACCGTAAGGTGAGTGAGACCCTGGGTATCGATGGCGGAGTTCGGTTTGGGATCACGGATCATTCCGCCAGTGTCGGCACGACTGTAGGACTCGTTCTGGGGAAACGGTTGCACCGTGAGGTGATGAAGGATCCGAAGATGCGGTAGGACAGGAATCTATTTGTCACCGTGTGGTTTTAGACGGTTTGTTAGCTTTCGTTTGAGGATCCCGGTAAAGGCGGCTAAAGGGCCGAGAGGGTAAAAGCCCGCCCAGATCTCCCGACTGGAAAACGTCGTGAGATATGGGGCACCCGTTTTGTGGGGAAGGCCCGAGATTTGATGGTTTGGTTGGTTAGCCCTGGTTGATCTTCCCCTCCCCGCGTTTGTGGTGAAGATCGGGATGCGACGGTCAGTCTGAGGTAATGGTCGATTGGATGTGCTCAGCTACTGTGTCGATTGAGGTTGTGTTTACCATTTCCTTGAGTTCGGGGTCGTCTTCTGTGACCTGAATCTGCAGGTGCTCGCATATTGCCTGCAGCAGCTGTAAACATTTCGTGGTTTCCTTTTCAGCCAGGAGATCAATCTGGAGGTTGAGGTGGTCGCGCATGTCGGTGCGTTGTTGCATCCGGTTCTGCTTCATCAACACGAAGGTGCTTAACAGCACCCCTTCTACTGACACGATCATCGCGAGCAGGATAAAGGGATATGGATCGAACCGCGGGATCCAGGGGATCACGCCAGTATTGATCAGGAACCAGGATACGAACCAAATGGCGTGAAGACCGACGAAGCTCATCGTGCCGGAGAAGCCGCCAATGGTATCGGCGACTCGATCGATGATGCCCCGCTTTTCTCGAAGGGCATCCTCCATCTCAACGATGGCCGTGATGTTTGACCGTACCGTTTTGGGTGCAGAACTGCTCATCTCTCAGTAGATGCGGGTGGGATGCGGCGCGGCTGCGGGTGGGATGCGGCGCGGCTTCCTTATGCGCTTTTCATAATGAACCAAGGGCTAAGTTAATCATTGCCTGCGCATGATGGCATTGCGCTTCGGCCAGTTGCTGAACGACGCAACCTTCTGGCTGGGAGAGTCTCGCCATCCTCTTATCGCGGACCAGCCATTCGTCGTTCTTCGCTCTGTACGGGATCCTGTGCATGTCTGGCTGTGCCGTTGCCACGCCCTCGTCGTCTCGGGCCAGCGGCAGCACTGCTGCGCCCAACGTGATGACCTTATCGTTTCCACAGCAGGGTGGGACGCTTGCCATGATCCCGGCGACGTACAGGCAGGGCGTGGCTAGCCCCTGGGTTCTCTATCTCCACGGGTTCAACCAGGATGCAAATACGATGTTGAGCGGCGGGTACGGTGAGGTGGAAGCTTTATTGGTGAAGAGCGGTTACGTCGTGATTGGCATGACCAATACCACACAGAACTGCTATGGCAATGCGCAGTGCAGTGTGGATGTAGCTGCAGTCTCAGCACTTTATCAGAGCACGCTCAGTCTGCAGACGCGGCCGTATGTTCTGGCGGATTCAATGGGCGGCTTCACCGCGCTCAACGCGATCTCGGCAGGGGCGATCGTGCCCAGGGCAGTGGTGGGCTGGTGCATCAATACAGATCTTGCCTGGGATTATGTTTCCGGGGGCGCTGCTGCTCCAGTGACGGCCGATTACGATATCTCCGCGGCCCATCCCTATGCGGTGGCGACTGCGGGCTACGATCCCATGCTGCAGAGCAGTTCGGTGTACGCGACGATTCCATTTGCGCTCTGGAGCAGCTATTCGGATACGGTCGTATCGAGAGCCGTGAATAGCGATCGCTTTGCCGTAATGATTAACCAGGGCGGAGGGAGCGTCGTGGTGCATACTTCCTCCGGAGAGCATCTGGACGCGAGCAACTTCGATCCGGCCGCAGTGGTTGCTTTTTTCCGTGTGCACTAATGCGGCTGCAGATGGGCGCTAAGTCTTGCTGGCACTCGATGGGTTTCAATTTTATGTTGTGCTGATCGAGGTGCAGACGATGTCCAACGCACGGTGTCGGAACTCGGTACATGCGCCCCCTGTGAGCGTCCGCAGTTCGTATGGATAAGTCTGCGTTTTTGTCAGCTCAATGAGGCTGGGCAGCTTCTTGTTCGCGCACGGCGGTATCCTGATGCTTTTGCTCGTTCGCTGCGGCCTTTTTTTGGTCAGCCACGTCGTTGGCGGCCTTGGCCCTTTGCTTCGCCGCTTTCTCTTCGTGTTTCTGACTCCGTTTCTGAGCCTTCTTTTCTGATTTTGTCATCGGGATTGTTGCGGACTCAGTATTCTGGCCGCTGGAGGGGGCGGTGGTCGTTGTGGTGGTAGTCGAGGTCTGGGCTCCTGCAGGGAAGCCTGAGATGAGGAGGAGGGCAGCCAGACAGCTCAGTCTGGTGATTTCGCGAATATTCATAATGGCATCCATTTCTAGCGAGCATTCATTTGATGCATGGGAAGGCAAGACGGATGGTTGAGCGCCTTGCAGCTCAGAATGCTTGCAGGACGTGGTTAGTCAGTCTGCTACAAAGCGAGGGTGGGCCTGCCTGCACCGGATGCCGCTTCATTGCGCCAGAGGGCTACTCCGGTAAGAATTCGTAGCTGGTGAATGCCAGCATCTTGCTGTCGGGCGACCAGGAGGGAACATTCATCGTGCCACGGCCGCCAAGTAGTTTGGCGAGGGTGCGCACTTTTTTGTCAGCAAGCGAGAGCACGCGAATTTCGACGTCCTGATTGGCGGGATGCCCCTGCGTGCCCGGCTTGTACGCGAGGAAGGCGATCATCTTACCGTCGGGCGAGATGTGGGGAAACCAGTCGGTCGTGTCGCTGACCAGAAGCTGCTCCTGTGCGCTGGCATCCGGGTGCATGCGCCACAGCTGCATGTGGCCGGTGCGGTCTGACTGGAAATAAATCCATTGCCCGTCGGGGGCCCACTCGGCCACGTCACTTTTCGGCGCCAGAAGCGTTGCGGGGCCACCCGCGACGGGAATCGTATAAGCCTCGAACTGGTCCCCTTGCTGGCCAGTGTAGGAGAGGGTCTTGCCGTCAGGCGACCAGGCGTGGAAATAGGCGGGGCCGGTTGGGGTGATGCGCCTTGGCGTTCCGCCGGCGGTGGGGACCACGTAGATGCGGGCCTGCCCGTCGGGATCCTGATTGCCGATCGCGATCGAGGCGCCGTCGGGCGAGATGCCATGGTCGCCATTGATTTTGGTTGCGGGCGTGGTTGGAATGAGCGAGGACGTCAGTAGCCCGGGGCACCGTGCTGTCGATGGGATGAATGCCGTCGTCGAGCACTAATCGCTGCAGCGTTCCTTCCTGGTCGAAGATGAGCGCCTTGCCGTCCGGAGTCCAGTTGGGATCTTCGAAATGGATGGGTGCGGTGTAACGGACGCGACGGTCGGTAGAGCCAACAATTACCGATTCGAGGGTGCTGTGCAGTACGGGTTCCGTGGACACCGGGGGTAAAGGCTCCATGCGGACGTTTGAGAAGATCGCAGTTTCCAGAACTTTTTCGTCATGCGAGCAGACCCCTATGCCGATGTAGTAATCGCCACTGATACCGACACGTATAGCAGCACCGGAAGGCGCCATGTTGCCATTCGCATCAGGGATGGATACATAGGCGTAGTCGCCGCGTTTTTCGATGCGTACGCGATGTGGTCCCTTGCCGTAGGTTTCTATCTCGTGGGTATCGGCGCTCGTGGCGTCCCGGTATTGCAATGAGGTAAGGCCGTCGCCGTGACGAGCCACGTCGGCGTACACCGAATGCGGATCGAGCGACTGGCGAATCATCAGCACGGCTTTGCGGTGCGCATTGCCCTTCTCGCCGACGAAATCGATATCGGCGCTGAAAGCGACGTCGCCGGACATCTTCTTCCAGACATAATGGAAGTCGTCGATGCCAAACCACAGGTTGGCGCCACTGCCGGAAACGGTGTAGCTATCCTTGGCGGCATCGTAGTGGCCGCTGCCGGGGAGGAGAATGGTGCCGTAGTCTCCCTGGCCCTGGAACTGGCCGAGGGCCTGATCGCTGGTTTGGCCCTGGGTGTATACCGTACCGAATACAAGGGGCAGGGATAGCAGCAAGTGCCAGTGACGCTTTGCGATCGGGGTCATACGTTTCTCCAAAACACTTCAAGTCTACGCAGGTATGGCGTTCCCCAGAAATTTCCCACGCCTGCATGGCCGTGGATGGGGGCTGGGATAGTGGGTCAGGGTATGCTTCGTGCTGAGAGATTTGCCGTAGGTTGAGGGGACTGGGTCAGGAGCCATGAACCTCCCATTGGCATCAAACCGGGTTTGAGTGGAGGAGTGCTATGGACATCAAGAGAGTTGGATCGCAGCCATCGAGCAGGGGACCGTCAGAATGGTTTACCGGAACGGTTCGCCTGGATCCGCTTTTTACCGCGCCCGATCCCGCGTTTGTTGCAGGCGCCAGCGTGACCTTCGAGCCCGGTGCGCGCACTGCCTGGCATACGCATCCGCTCGGCCAGACTCTGCTGGTGACCTCGGGATGTGGCTGGGCACAGCGCGAAGCAGGTCCGGTGGAGGAGCTTAAGCCGGGCGATGTGGTGTGGTTTCCGCCGAATGAAAAGCATTGGCACGGCGCCACGCCGACCACTGCCATGACACACATCGCGATTCAGGAGAAGAAGGACGGCAAGATGGTGGAGTGGCTGGAACACGTTACGGATGAGCAGTACAAACGCGGGTAGGCGCCTCGCGCTCAGCGGACCTTGAGGTAGTTGCCATAGCCCACGACGACGGTGGAGCCGACGAGCAGAAATAATCCCAGGGCCACCAGGCTGCGCGTGCGCCTGCTGGTGCCTTTCCATTCGTGCAGGGCCAATCCCCACAAGGTGGCGAACAGGATGATGCTGGCCATGTGCAGCGTCCAACTGGAGAAGTCGTACTTGCCCATTTTGGTTTGTCCCATGGAATAGAAGAAGAACTGGAAATACCAGATCACCCCGGCCAGGGCGGCGAGCACGTAGTTCTTGCACAAGGTTTGCGTGGTCAAGCGGAGAGAGTTGTCCGATTCCGATTGGCTGCCCATGGGGTTCATGCCGGGAGCGCCGGCAAATTGTGCCGCTGACCGGTTCCTGACGATGAGAAACAGAGACCATGCGAGATTCGTGGCGAAGCCTCCCCATAAGACAACCACCAGCACGGGAAGGTTCTGCCACAAATCCAGATCGTGATGCGCGAGCAATTGCCCGCGAGCGATGTCTGCGATTGGTTTGCCGGCGGCTAGTCCGTAGGCGAAGCAGGAACTCATGATGCCGGCAAAGACGGCAACAGCCAGCCCTTTGAGGAAAGAGAAGTCGCGCTCGCCGGCTTCGGCACGATCGACGGCTGAGATCTCGTGCTCTTTGGAATAGCCGGCGAGGCCGCTGACGGCGATGGCGGCCATACACACTCCCACGCCGGCGAGGATTACCTGGCCGGAAGTTTCATGGAGGATGCTGGTCATCTGACCGCTGAAGATCGGCGGCATCAGGGTGCCGAAAGCGGTGCAGAAGCCGAGCGCGATGGCGTAGCCAAGAGCGATGCCGAGATAACGGATGGCCAAGCCGAAGGTGAGGCCGCCGATCCCCCACATGGCTCCCCAAAAAAAGGCGTAAGCGAGAGTGCTGCCGGGCGTGGCGTGCAGGATGGCGAAGAGATTCGGCACGAGCAGCAGAGCGAGGACGATGGGGGCAATGATCCAAGCGGCGATGCCCTGGATGATCCAATAAATCTCCCATGACCAGCGCCGAATACCGCGGAAGGGGACGAAGTTGGTAGCAGCGGCGAGGCCGCCGATCCAGTGGTACACCACTCCTAATAACGGATTTGGACCCACGTGCACCTCGGCCTGCACATCCTACTGCAACAAAGAAGCATTGGGAAATGATGGGCCTTTTCGTTATGGAACAGTCGACGAGAATACGGGTTAGCTCTTTAACAAACCTGCACAAACGGCATTTGCAATAGCGCGGCTACCTTTTCCAGTTGTCCGGCAATGTGGCCAACGCCAATAGCGCAATGATGGGCGGGGCCGTGAGCGTTCCAGGATTCTACGAACCTGCGCGCGCCCAGGGAGAAGCGATAGCGGCTGTTGGTGTTGCCGATTGCGAGGATGGGACCCGGCACACTTTCGCCTTCAGCTGCCAGCAACAGGAAGCCGGCTTGTTTGTCCTCGACCACGCTCAGCAGAGTTACGGGCCCATGCTGTACCGCCATCTCTACCGACAGCCCTGACCCTACTTTGCCGTGATAGACCACCAGTGGGCGCACTCGGATGCGGTCCTGCGCGATGCCGATGTGACCGGGGCCATCATGGCCCATGAGCACCAGGTCGGCTGCGAAATCCATCGCGTAGTACTCAGTAAAGGAACCACCGCAGCCCAGCAGATCCATGATCTTCATCGCGATTACATTTTTCACTTCATACTCGCCGGCGACCGGTACACCGTGACCGGTGAGCATGGAGGCGCCCAGGATGATGGAACTCATGGTGTCTTCGTTCTCCGGCACACCGGAGCCTTTTGCGTAGTACGCGAGCAGATTGATTTCTTTTTCGCGCAGCAACTGGTGGAGCGCCAGCGAGGTGCTGGCAGCCCGGTTTAGTTCCGTAGCGGAACAGTCTTCCCCTACTGCAAAGAAGCTGCGAAACTCCTCGACCTGGGCGGCGATGGCTTGCTGCGAAAGCCCGCGCCGCAACGCACTGATCTCCTCCACCTCAAGCATCTCTATGTGAAGATCAAAGCGGCCGCTTACCTGGGTCAGATCGGTGGCAATGTCGAGCATGCCACCGTAGTAGTGGCCCATAAGCCCGAGCCGGCTATGGGACAACGTATTCACTACCTCCGCGGCGCGCAGCCATGCTTCGATTTCCTGCCGGGATAGCGGGTCGTCGTGCAGCATGCCGGTGACCTGGTGGAAGGGAATCTCGAGTCTGCGCAGTACATTAGCGATCTCAGGCACGGGGCAAGCACTGCAATAGGCCAGCCAATCACCGGTCATGGTTGTGCGGTCTTGCATAGCGTTGAATTGGGTGTAATCGATGGCGGCCGCGGGCTGCAGATTGAGCAGGATGACCGGGATTTTCGCCCGCTTGATCATCGGCAGCACGGTGGAGGAAAGCGCGTAGGTCGTGACATACAACAGCAGGATGTCGAGATCTTCGGTGCGGCAACGATGCCCGGCTTCGAGGGATTTCTGTGGCGTGTCGATCAGACCGAGATGAATGATCGTGCGGTGGTTGCTGGAGATCGTCTGTTCCAGTTCTCCCAGGTACCCGATCAGACGTTGTTCCAGCCCGGCGAACTGGCCCCAGTAAGTATCGAGGCCAAGCCCGGCGACTCCGACGCGTAGTTGCCTTTCCATAACGGATGAGCTTACAGCAAGGTTGACAGAAGTTTTTACCGTGATGGATTATCACTGGCGAGCCGCAGGGAGAAAAACTGTGCTGCATGGAATGTCCAGGCGATCGTTTTGTAAGGCAATGGCCATCAGCGCTCTGACCACGCCGGCTCTCGGAGAAGAGAGAGCGGCCACTACTGGCACTCCGACTGAGTGGGCCTACACCAGCGGCAAGCAATACTCTGATCCATTCAACCAGGTTGAGCTCGACGTGGTGGTCGTGACACCTTCGGGTAATGAGGAACGCGTGCCTGCCTTCTGGGGCGGCGGATCTACCTGGCGGGTGCGCTATGCGCCTGCCGAGCCGGGCATTTACAAAATTCACTCGGTCTGCAGCGACACCGCAAACAAGGATCTTCACCAGGTCACTTCGGTGCTGCGGGCGGAGCTCTATCGTGGCGATAATCCCCACTACAAGCATGGTGTGCTGCGGATCAGCAAAGACCGGCGCCATTTCGAACACAGCGATGGCACACCTTTCTTCTGGCTTGGCGATACCTGGTGGATGGCGCTTTGCAAACGGCTGCGGTGGCCGGATGACTTTCAGACCCTGACCGCGGACCGAGTGCAGAAGGGCTTCACCATGGTCCAGATCGTCGCTGGTCTCTATCCCGATATGGAGCCCTTCGATCCGCGCGGAGCGAATGAGGCGGGGTACCCGTGGGAGCCAGATTTCGCGCGCATCAACCCTGCGTACTTTGATATGGCTGATGTGCGCATGCAATACCTGGCTGACCACGGACTGGCGGCTTGCATCGTCGGGTTCTGGGGTTACTTCATTCCCCGCATGGGCATGGCCAAGGTTAAGCAACATTGGCGGTATCTTGTTGCGCGATGGGGTGCGTACCCGGTGGTGTGGTGCCTGGCCGGGGAGGGCACGATGCCTTACTATCTATCGCAAACCAAGGAACAGGATGCAGAGACGCAGAAGCAGGGGCTGACGGAGCTGGCGCGCTATGTGCACAGCATCGATGCCCGCCACCACCCGATCACCATTCACCCTTCGCGCAGCGCGCGGGAGTGCGTGAGCGATGCTTCGGTACTCGACTTCGATATGCTGCAAACCGGCCACAACGACCGGCAGAGTGTGCCCAACACGATCCAGACGGTGCAGAGTTCGTTAGCGGCAACGCCGCAAATGCCGGTGCTGATTGGCGAAGTCTGCTATGAGGGGATCCAGGAGGCAAGCCGGCAAGAGGTGCAGCGCTATATGTTCTGGTCGGCCTTGCTGAGCGGCGCCGGGGGACATACTTACGGAGCTAACGGAATCTGGCAGGTAAACACGGCGAAAGAACCGTATGGGCTCTCGCCGCATGGCCACTCCTGGGGTGGCCCGCCGTGGGATACCGCGGCGCAGCTGCCAGGTTCCGGGCAACTCGGGATGGCGAAGAAGTTACTGAGCCGCTACTCGTGGTGGAAACTGCAACCCAAGCCGGACCTGGTGGAACCTCATTGGACGAAAGGCGATTATTGGCAGCCGTTCGCCGGTGAGATCCCGGGCGAGGTGATCATCGCTTTCTGCCCGGACTTCACCAAGCCTGCGGTGTTTCATCATCTCGATAGCGGTCCGCATAAGGCATTCTTTTTCAACCCGGCCACTGGCATGGAGCAGGCGATTGGTGAGATCACGCCGGATGCGGACGGGTCCTGGAAGGTGCCGGAGATCCCCATCTTTCAGGATTGGGTGGTTGTTCTTGAGCGCAAGGCATGACCTTCCGGGTAGGGTTTTCCGCCGATTTCTCTGACGGGCGAGGCAAGCCGATCTTTCCCGACATTGGCTTATCGCTGCTCGACGCCCACCCTGAAATTTCATACGAGTTTTTGCCGGAATACCGCGCGGAATATGCTTCTGAGCAGTTGACCAGCTATGACGTTCTCATCTCGCTCAAGCCCAGGGTCTCGGCCGCTTCGTTGGAGAAAGTTTCGCGGCTATGCGCCATCGGCCGGTGCGGTGTGGGTTACGATAACGTCGATCTCGCGGCGTGCACGGCGAAGGGCATTGCGGTCTTTATCACTCCCGGCGGGGTGATTCGTCCGGTGGCGGAGTCGATCGTCCTACTGATGCTGGCACTCTCGCACAACCTGTTGGTGAAGGACCGGTTGGTGCGCCAGGGACAGTGGGCGCAGAGCACGCAGCACCTGGGCCGGGAACCCCGGCAGCGGGTGGTCGGCACGATCGGCATGGGTAACATCGCCGTGGAGGCGATTCGGCTGCTGAAAGCCTTTGACGTAGGCAGGTTTGTTGCGTTTGATCCATATGCGTCTCCCGCCCGGGCGAAAGAGGCCGGGGTAGCACTGGTTTCACTTGAGCAATTGTTACGTGAGTCGGACTATGTTCTGGTGAACTGCCCGCTCACGCCAGAGACGCGAGGGCTGTTAGGCAGGCCGCAGTTCGCGATGATGAAACCGGAAGCCGTGCTGATCAACACGGCGCGCGGGCCTATCGTTCAGCAGTCAGCGTTGATAGAGGCGCTGGAGTCCGGCCGCATTCGCGGCGCTGCACTGGACGTTTTCGAAGAAGAACCATTGAGCGCCGATTCGCCGCTTACCAGGATGGAGAACGTGATTTTGACTTCACATTCCATTGCATGGACCGAGGAGCTATTCCGTGACATGGGCCGCATTGATTGCGAGGGCGCGCTGGCCGTTTACCGTGGAGAGGCGCCGCAGCATGTCGTGAATCCTGAGGTGCTCAGTCACCCGGACTTTCTGGCGAAACTGGAGCGGTACCGACATGCCTAGCTTTCGCCAACGACTGCAACAAGGTGAGGTGATACTCGGCCAGATGGTGCTGGAGTTGTTCACGCCGGGCATGGGCCCGATGCTGGCAGCGAGTGGCATGGAATTTGTAATCTTCGATATGGAGCATGGCCGCTGCGACATCGCGTTACTGGCAGAGATGGTGGCTGGTTGCCGAGGCAGCCAGATCTTTCCCATCGCGCGCGTGCCCGACGTAGCGCTACGCGCCGCTCTCGCGAGTTCTGGATGTGGGCGCGCGGGGCGTGATGGTGCCGCGGGTTGAGAGCAGGCAGCAAGCGGCTGATGTGGTGAGCGCTGTCAAATATGCTCCGCAGGGAAGACGGGGTGTGGCCATGGGAATCGCTCACGATTTATATCGCGCAGGCGGCCCAGGATTCTTTGCCGAGGCGAATGAAGAAACTGCGGTCATCCTGCTCTTGGAAACAGAAGCGGCATTCGCCAACCTGGACGAGATTGTGAGTGTGCCCGGCGTGGATGTGGCCTGGGTGGGTCATTACGATCTCACCGTCTCGATGGGGATACCCGCGCAGTTCGAGCATCCGCGGTTTCTCGCTGCGATGGAATCGCTGGTGGCGGCTTGCCGGCGCTATGGCGTGGCTCCGGGGTTTCTGCCGGCGACACCTGAGCTAGCCAGGCACTGGATAGGCAAAGGCTTTCGCGTGATCAGCCTGGGCAGCGACGTCGGTGTGTTGCTCACGAGCATGCGCAGGTTTCGTGCGGAAGTGGAGGCACCATGAAGTACACAGTACAGGCCTTCAACGCGGGCACGTTCTGGGTTCCGGGCCCTGAAGTGTACTGGATGGAGAACTGGAACCAACGTGAGGAGATGAACATCCTCATTTACCTGGTGCGCGGCGGTGGCCACAACATCCTGATCAACACCGGGCCTCCACAAGATCTGACGATCATCAACCAGGCGTGGCTGAACTTTTTCGGCTACCCGGAAGCGCAGATTGTTCGCAGTGAAGCGCAGTTGCCGCAAAATATCCTGCGCTCGCAGGGGCTCACGGTCGATGACATTTCGACGGTCATCGTGACGCCACTGCAGGCGTACGCGACCGCCAACATTCATCTGTTTCCGAAGGCAAAGGTTTGTATTTCGCGGCGGGGATGGATCGAAGACTTTCAGGCTCCGTTTTACCATTTGCATGTCCCGCGGCATCTGCGCATTCCTCCCGAGGTAAATGCTTATCTGCAAAATGAGGGCTGGGAAAAGGTGCACCTGCTGAAGGATGAGGAAGAGATTCAACCTGGCCTGCGGGTGTTCTGGGCTGGTGTTCATCATCGTTCCAGCCTGGCTGTATGCATCGATACGGAGAAGGGAACCGTGATCCTTACCGATGCGTTTTTCAAGTACGGCAATATCGAATCCGGCAGGTATCTCGGCGTCATGGAGAGCATGATGGAAGCCGATGCGACCTGGGAACGCATTCGGAAGGAGGCGGATATCTTCGCCTCGATTTATGACCCCGAAGTATTTACCCGCCACCCAGGCGGCGTACTGGCATGAGCGTGGCCGTCGTGACGGGGGCCGCTTCCGGCATCGGTCGCAGTATTGCCGAGCATTTTGCGCAGGCCGGCTCGAGCGTGGCATTGCTGGACAGCAATGAGGGCGAGGGTCGAAAGGTCTGCCAGGAGATCCAGGCGAAGAAGCAAAGTTGCGAATTCTTCTCAACGGATGTCAGCAACGATGCGCAGGTTGCGATGACGATCGAGAAGATTGCCGCCCGCTTTGGGGGCATCACGCACGTGGTGAACAATGCGGGCATCGTCTTGATCAAGAGTGTGGAGGAGTGTTCGGTTGCGGAGTGGGACAGAGTCTTCGATGTTAATGTGAAGTCGATTTTTCTGATGGTGAAGCATTGTCTTCCGTGGCTGCGCCGGTCGCCGGGTGCGAGCATCGTGAACATCAGTTCAGTTTCAGGGTTGGTCGCGCAGAAGGGAACGCCGGCGTACGTCGCGTCGAAGGGAGCTGTGCTTATGCTCTCGAAAGCGCTGGCTCTCGATCTCGCCGCCGATAATATCCGTGTGAATTGCGTCTGCCCCGGCATCACGGACACGCCGATGTTCCGTGCTCACGTCGATTCGACCAGTGACCCGCAATGGACGCTGCAACAGAGAACGCGGCGGGTCCCTCTGGCGAGGATGCTTTCGCCGGGAGAGATTGCAGACGCTGTCCTGTATCTTGCGAGTGAACGAGCCTCGGGGATCACCGGAACGGAACTAGTCATTGATGGTGGCTATCTGGCGGCCGCCGAGTGGCCACAGGGCTGAGCCTCTTTCCCAGCCACCGGCTAGCCCGGATTTCTCACCACGACTGTCCGGAGACAACCACAATGCCCCAGCTAATGGCGTGGGCCGACCGCCGTGCGCGGCGTTTGAATGACAGCAGCGTGTGGCGTTTGAGGGACAAGCATATATGCGGGCTTCCCGCCGGTGTTTGCTTCATGCCGCAGGCAATGCCGGCAATCGCCACTAGCCCCCGATTTGTCATCCCGAGCGCAGTCGAGGGATCTGCTGTGCGCCTTTCTCCCTCCACAAATTTCTACAGAGCTCCAGCATCGGACACGCAGAGGAACCGTTCCTTCAGCAGGAATGCAGGATAGTCACTCTTGACAGCGAAGCGGCTGCTATCGAGACCCACGTTCCTCTGCCCATCCGATGCAGGAGCTCTGTAGAAATTTGTGGAGGGAGAAAGGCGCAAAGCAGATCCCTCGACTGCGCTCGGGATGACAAAGGGGGGGCTAACTGGTCAGAAATCCGGGCTAGGGTTGCCCCATATCTACCGACAGCGGCGTCAGCCCGATTGGAAAACCTGCGCGTAGATTTCGCGGGGAGGTCAAATGGCCGATTGGCTGGCGAGGCTTGGCTGCACCAGGGCTTAAAGCCCTTAATCTTTGTGCGCGTTTAAGCGCGGGTCTTGAACCCGCGCCCCCGGACTGAAGTCCGGGGCTTCCACCGGGTTCAGGGGTTCGAGGGGCACTTCGAGTTGTCGCCTGGAGGAGAATCTTTCAGCGCGCCGTTCCGATGGGGCACCCGAAGTTGTCGCCTGGAAAGCAGAGTCTTATTGGCGGGTTGCGCGGATGATCAGATCCTGGGTAAATGGCGGGAGCGCCAGGTCAGTGGGCTTGCCCCCGATCAGCTGCATTGCCGGAGAATATTCGCCGGTGACCGGGGAATAAAGCTGCACGTGGTAATTGCCAGGAGGCAAGGAGAGCGAGAGGCTGGCTCTTACCGGGTCGCCTGCGCCAACCTCACCCAACTCGCGGGAATCAGCCAGATAGGCGACGTAGTCCCGGTCGCCAACCGCCATGCTCGCCGCCGTAAGCTGCTGGGGAACGCCGGCGATCCAATCCGATGCGAGGCGGGCTTGCGTGTAGTCGAACGATGCCATGAACTCCGACAGGTGCTGCATCCAGGTACGGATTTCCTTTTGTGACGCGGCTGTTCCCCGCTCGCTACCGACCGTGATGGAGAAGTCGATGTAGTCGTAATGGCATCCGCTCAGCAGTGCCGTCCACGCCCGCTTGCGGTGAATGGTCCAGCCCGTGGTATCGCGATACATGCTGGCTGTGTTGTCTTCATCCAGCACCACCGGCCTGGGGCGTGAAAACGAGGCCTGGCAGAAACTTCCCACCTGGTTCAGGCGCAACTCTTTCGACATGAAATTGCCCATGTCATATACGTGGCCGTCGAACCGGGTGTTGGGCAGGGGATGAACATTGACGATATCCAGAGTCTTGCTGGAAAAGCTTCCATCCTGGGGAAAGGCATTTGGGTCAGCATAGGTGAAGGCCTGCTGCCCCGACAGGAGATGCGGGCGGTTGAGCCGGAGCATCTCATCGCGCATCACGCGAGCGATTTCCTGCTGCCATGCATCCACTTCGGAGGGCGAAGCGTGCCCTTTGATACCACCACCGGGCTCGTTGCAAATCTCGTAATAGACATTGTCGTACCCAGCCGTCTCCTGGATGATCTTGCGGGCGTATGCGGTCTGCCGGCGCACCAGCTCAGGGTTCTTGAGAGAGATATAGTCCTCCCACTCGACCGTGCCCACATGTTGTTTGTTGTTTTCCGCGCGCAGTGGGTTCAACGCCCACACGTCGTTGGCATAGCTGTTGCTGAATACGGTCAACTCGACGACGATTCCGTCTTTTGCGGCGAGATCCAGAAACTTATGCAGGCGCTCGAAGTATTCAGGGTTCCATTGGTCGAGGTCATAGATGGGTTCGCCGTCCATGGCCTTTCCGGGGCCGCTGCGGACAAAGGGGGAAAGATAGTCGGGCGATTCCGGTTTGCAGGGCGAGGACGGGTTGCGTGCGCTTTGCAATTCACGATAGAGCAGGAAGGTTCGCGTCATGGTCATCTTGTGCTGTGCGGCATCGGCCAGATATTTTGCATAGTCAAACGGCCGATTGATGACTGAGCCGTAGTGCTCAGAAGCAGAGATGAGCACCAGGGGCTTGCCCTGGAACCAGAGGTATTTCGGATTTGCCGGGTCAAGTCGTACGACATTCTGAGCCTGCGCTGCGCACGACACGGTGAGCATGAGCGCAAGCGCGTATCGGCTGGTCATTTCAAACTCGCGCGCGTGATCATTTTGTGATGCACGAAGTTATAGGGCGGCACGGAGCTGCCCCTGAGAATCGCCAGGCCGAGCTGGATGAGTCGGGGTCCATAGGTGTGGGCTTCATGAGACACAGAGCCAATGAGACAGCCGCTTCCGGTGCTCATTTCCTGCAATACTTCCGGGATGCAATCCTGGCCGACGGTAGCGACAAGTTTCTCCATGCCGGCCTCGCGCACCGCCTGTAGCGCGCCCAGCACGCTGGTATCGGTGGCGGCAGCGATAAGAATCTTCTGCTTCTTGTGGGTACGCAGAAAGGCCGTGGTCACCTGGTAGCTGCGTTGCCGCAATCCCCCGCCTTCGAGCAGAATGAAGCGATCGGGGAGTAGATGCGGCAGACGCGTGCGTACTCCCTGGAACGCCCCCGTGATCCTGCTTTGCACGAAGGAGCCAGCCTCGGCAATATCCAAACCCACCACCCAATCCGGTTTACCTTTCCAGTGATCGATTGCATGTTGCGCCAGAAGCTCGCCCGCTTCGTAGCCGACCTGAAAATTATCGACGCCGAAGTAAGTGGCGTGGGGGTGGGGAATATCGATGGCGATCAGGGGAATGCCGGCGCTTGAAAGCGTATGGCCGATGAGGGGAGCCATGTGTTCATCGATTTGAAATTCGATGACCAGATCCACACCTTTGCCAACGAACTCCTGCGCATTTTTCAACGCGACTTCTGGATCGTACTTGTTATCGAGGACTACCAGTTCGATTCCGGAGTTTGTGGCAGCGGCGCGTAAGCTGGCCGTTACCGCCTCGGAGAAGGGCATGGTGACGCTTTGGCTGGCGAAGCCGAAACGGATCTTCTTGGGACGGGCGGCTGAGCGGTAGCGCCCATCCTGCGATTGGGCGACGTAACCGCGATGCACAAGGGTTTTCAGGATGCGATAGACGCTGGTCTTGGAGACGTTCAGGCGCTGGAAGATGTATTCCAGCGTAAGCGGCTTCTTTTCCGCCTCGAGTAACTCCAGGATATCGAGCGCCTTGGAAAGGATAGGAATCAGATAGAGCCGGCTGATCTTTACTTTCGGCAAATCGATCTCCTTGGAAAGGTGGGAAACACCTGGCACCGGTCGTGGTTAGGTCCTTCAGGCTGAAACCCACGTATTTCAAACCGACGGTCAGGGCACGGCTCAAGTCGCAATCTTAGCCGTGCCCTGATGCAAAAAGTGCTTTTTGAAGCCTGCTAGTGGACTGTAACATTTCATAGCTGTGACGGAAGGCCAGGGCCCTGGGCGCTAATCGCAGCGCATGGTCCAAAACGAGGCCCGGCGCAGTGACTCTGGAAATCACGATTCCAGGACAGCCTCTAAGCTCCTTCAGCGGGCCTGAGTCATGGGAGTTCGAGGGGTAAATTGTTTTTCACTTGACACTGCTATTTTCTGACCTATATCTTCCGCGGCGTAATTCGAATCGTGTCTGGCGGTGCTGGTATTGAGCATTGGTGCGCGCAATCAGCTGCTTTCGCTCATAGAATTTGGCGCCTACATTCACGGCCGAGAGGTGGTTGCGGCAAAGCCGAGCCACCGCGGCAGCAATACGCAGCTTTAGGGGGAGTGCGCACATGTCACTGAAGAGAATTTACCTCTTGGTTGTTTTCGCGGTCGCGGCGGCTAGCATGGCGTTTGCCCAGGGCGGGGCAACCGGCAGCATTCAAGGTTCGGTCATCGACAGTGCGGGCGCCCTTATGCCGAATGTCAAAGTGACGGTAACCAACACCGCAACGAACGCTGCCTTCAACACCGAAACCAATTCCGCCGGCGACTATAGCGCTCCTTCTCTTAGCCCCGGTGTCTACGTAGTCAGCGCCCAGATGACTGGTTTTCAGAAGTCTGTCACAGCCCCGTTTACTTTGGCGGTTGACCAGAAGATCCGCCTGGATATGCACATGCAGGCCGGCGCTGTGACGCAAACCGTGGAAGTGACCGCAGAGGCTGTCAACCTGGATACCGATACCGCTGCGCTCTCGCAGGAAATGAGCGGAGAGCAGGTAGCGGCGCTGCCGCTGAATGGCCGCAATTTCATGCAGTTGTTGCTGGTTGGTGCGGGGGCCGTGACCGTGGGCGGCGAGCAGGGCACCATGCGTCAGGGTTCCGGCAATGCGGTGAGTATCAACGGTGGCCGTCCCGAAGGGAACAACTACACGCTCGACGGGCTGGTGAATACAGACCAGGCGCTGCAGACGCCCGCTGTCATTCTCTCCCAGGATGCTATTGGCGAGTTCAAGGTGGAGAGCGGCGTCTATCCCGCGGAGAATGGATTTGGCGCCAGCCAGATCAACATAGTCAGTAAAGCGGGCACCAACTCGCTGCATGGCGCAGTATTCGAATCGAACCGCAACAACGCCTTTGACACGTTGCCATTCCCTACAGCGACCGACGTGAACGCCGGAGTGAAGACGGCAAACCCGGTGCTGAAGCTGAACCAGTTCGGTTTCGTTGTCGGTGGCCCCGTCTACCTTCCCAAAATCTACAATGGACATAACAAGACATTTTTCATGGCGAACTACGAAGGTTGGCGGATGAACAATGGCCAACGCGTACAGAACGTGGTGCCTACTCCGGCCGAGCTCAGCGGCGATTTTTCGCAGGCCACTTACCCCGCAGTGGGTAACCTGCCGGGAGGGCCATTGCCTGCCTATGGAACACCCACCTGTACGGCAGTGCTCGCTGCAGGCTATGACTGTCTGCCCGCCGATCCTTACACGGGAGCCAATGACTGGGGAACGCAGGTGCCGGTCAGTGCACAGACCGCCCGCGTTGGTCTGGCGGCGGTGAAAGCCGGCTTCTGGTCGAAGCCGACGGTCCTGAATACACCGGAAGGCGTTACCAACTTTTTTGCCAACATCCCTGGTCCGCTCACGATGAACCAGCAAACCTACCGCGGCGATCAGTTGTTGGGTAAGTACGGCTCGCTATTTGGCCGCTATACCCACGCCAAGTACGTGAACAGCACGCAATACAATTCGGGATCGATCGACTACGGTATTGAGCAATACTTCCAGACGGAAGACGCGTGGGAAATTTCGCACACCATCAGTCTCGGCGCGCAGAACACGAACAACTTCCGCTTTGGCAAACTGCGTGCGCAGGCTCCTGAAGGTTCGGCCGCTCCTTCGGCTGATTTTGTGAGCTCGCTGGGGTTGCAGGGCACATTCACCAAGTTCGGGCCATTGCAGCAGACCTATCCCAATGTTGGCTTCGGGACTGGCGGCTTCACCAGTGGCGGCGGTCCAGTCAACTCCTATAGCGGATCGGACAATCCGAATTGGGAGTATGCCGATTCGTTCACGACCGTTCATGGCCGGCACACCATCGGTATCGGTATCGACTATCGCCGTTGGAACCTTCTTCGTAACCTTGACGATGACTTTTACGGCGACTACACATTCAGCGGAAAAATCGCCCCCAACAATACGGTCAATTGCCCCAACCCTGCTTCTGCCCTTAATGGTGGACAGCCGCTCTGCAGCACGGGCAATTCCGTAGCTGATATGCTTACCGGCTACTATAGCGGCGTCGGCGGGTTTGTGCCGGGCCCTCTCAGCCCGACGAACGAGGCCGGCAATCCGCAGAACCACATCTTCAGTTATTTTGGGCCGTACATTCAGGACGACTGGAAAGTAAACCAAAAGCTTTCGCTGAACTACGGTCTGCGCTGGGACTTCCGGGCTGCTGCGTATGAAGAAAAGAATCATTTCTTCTGGCTCGACACCACCAACCCGCAGGGCGGTTTGTGCTACGCAGATCCGCAGCTGACCACCAATGGAGTGGCGCCGGGCGTAGGTATCAACGGAGGCGCAATCTTGCGCTACTGCGGCAAGGTCCCGCGTGGCGGGCAAAAAGCACCCTTCGCGCCTCGCTTTGGGGCCAACTACCGCATCAACGACAAGACCGTTGTGCGTGGGGGATACGGAGTGTTCTTTGACTCCTTCGAAGGCCGTGAGATCGACGACTCAGCGGACATCTATCCCTACAGCATCCGAAACAATCTCACGCCGGCGACGGTCGCCAGCGCGCCTAAGAACACCAACCAGCTTTTTCCCTCCTACTCCACGCTTGGGCCGTTCCCGGAGTCGACGCTTTCGTTCATCGCGGTGATCGAATCGGAGAATCCGCTTAACCCCTACGTTCAGTCGTGGACGCTTTCGTTTGAGCGTGAGTTGGCGCGAAACACCACCCTGGAAGTGAATTACATCGGGACCAAGTCGACCCACCTGCTTGACCGGCGTAATATCGCGCAACCCTATCAGATACCGGCGGAGAGCCAGGCGTTCTGTGCAGAAACCAATCCGGGCACCGGCTCTTACGTAAATATCACCAAGGCCCCGTGCACGGTGATCAGTCGATTGCCATATCCGAACTTCAACGGGTTTTACATCAACAGCGATTTCCACGGTTACTCGAACTACAACGCTACCAATATCAAGTTTGAACACCGGGCCGGGGACATGGCCGTCACTGCGGTCTTCACCTACGCGAAAAGCCTGGACGATAAGTCAGCTGCGGCGGGTGTAGGGTCCACCGGGGCGGGATATCAGGGCTTTGAAGACAATCACAATCCACGGCTGGATTATGGGCCATCCGACTTCGACGTCGACCACCGCTTCGTTGCCAGCTACGTTTATCAACTGCCTTTCGGTCGCGGCAAGCATTTCGCCAGTAACGCCAACCGGTTGGAAGACATAGCCATCGGCGGATGGGAGATGACTGGCATCACGACGTTCCAGACTGGCTTTCCTTTCACCATCGTCGGGAACGATGTACAGAGCCTGAACGATTCCCAGTTCCAGCATGCTAACTACGTGCCCGGTTGCAAGATCCACGCCAACCTGACCGGCAAATTCCAGCGCCTGAACCCCGCCTGCTTCACCCAACCAGCCTTGGGCACATACGGCAACATCGGTCGCAATACTCTCCGCCAGCCCGGTATCAACAATTTCGACATGGGCTTCGGAAAATCGTTTGAGATTTGGGAGCGTCTCAGGTTCGCTCTCAAGATGGATGCCTTCAACATCTTTAACCACCACCAGTACGGCGGTGACGTGGGTGGCTTGCTGGTGGCTGGATCGGGTGGGAACACGGCGATTGACAATAATGTGAATGACTCCAAGTTTGGTCTGATCACGCAATCGGCGAAGTCACGCATCCTTCAGTTCAGTGGCAAGATTACCTTCTGAGCTTTCTCCTTCCGCCGCGCCGTCTATCGGCGCGGCGGAATCCTTCTCTCCTCTAGCACGCACCAGCGCGCTTTGCGCCGCTTCGCACAACTTCGATCGCAGCCTTCTTCAGTGGAGTTCGGATCGCGATCCCGATGGTTCCGCGGCGCGTCTGGTGAAAGTGCGTGCGCGAAGCGCTTCGACTATTCTCATTCAGCCACCGCGCGACTAGAATCGAGCCATCAGGGCTAGGACAAACCAGGACTCTTCCTGCAGAACGCCAGGCAATACATGCATGTAGTCGCAAGAGTGACTTTGTTGTGCTTACTCGGTTGCCTTCCTCTGATCGCACAGAGCGCGGCAGACCAGTATGCCGAGGCGGGCCAAAAGGCTATCGATGCTGGACAATACCCGGTAGCGCAGACCAACTTTCAAAAGCTATCCAAGCTCCACCCCGAGGTGGCAGAAGTCCACGCTACCCTGGCTGCGGTCGATTTCAAGCTGCGGGACTACGATCACGCCGTGCAGGAGATTCAAACGGCCAAGAAGCTCAAGCCCAGTCTGCCTGGCCTCGATAGCTTGCTGGGCATGTCGCTTGCCGAGTTGGGCCGATTCCAGGAGTCCCTTCCCGGCCTTGAGGAAGGATTCAACAAGGCTCCCAACCAATACACCCAACGCATGTGCGGCTTGCAGTTGCTGCGTGCCTATACCGGCCTGCATCGCGACGCGGACGCAGTGACCGTTGCTCTCGATTTGAGCCGCCTCTATCCGGAGGATGCGGAGATTCTTTACCACACTAGCCGGATCTTCGGAAACTACGCCTTCCTCACAGTGCATAAGCTGGAAGAAGTTGCGCCAACTTCCGTATGGAGGCACCAGGCCGCGGCAGAAGCTTTGGAGAGCCAGGGATCCACCAACCCGGCCATCGGCGAATACCGCGAAGTACTCAAGCTGGATCCCCATCGTCCCAAGATTCACTACCGCATTGGGCGTACCCTGCTTGCACGGTGGCAGCAGAACCACGCTCCTGAAGACCGGGCCGAAGCCGTGAAAGAGTTTGAGCAAGAGTTGCAGGTGGATCCAACCGACGCGAATGCCACCTACGAGTTGGCCGAACTCCATCGGCAGGAGCACTCACTGGACGAAGCGCAGCGGCTGTTTGAATCTGCCCTAAAGGATTATCCCGACTTTCAGGAGGCCCAGGTGGGCCTGGGCGCTGTGCTGATGGCGAAGCAGAAACCGGATCTCGCATTGCCCCACTTGCAGCGCGCCGTCGCGCTGAATGCCGGTGACGAAGTCGCGTGGTATCGCCTGTCACAGGCAGACCGCGCCCTGGGGAATCGTGAAGACGAAAAGAAGGCGTTGACGGAGTTTCAACACTTGCACAGTCAGATTGCCATGCAGCAAGGCACAAATGTACCGGGCGAAGTGACAAAGCAGGCATTGCAAAATGATGAGGCTCGGTAGGACTCTGCTAGCTGTTTTGCTGACTGGCTGCGGCGGCGGCACTAGTTTTTCTCCTGCCCCGATCAACTTGTCCGTGTCTGTAAATAATGCCACGGTTACGGTGCCGAATAACGGCACGCTGGTCAATCTTCCGGTCACGATCATTGCGCCTACAGAAACCGCGAGCTTCCACATCACCGGACTGCCTGCGGGTGTCACGGATGTTTACAAGGAATCGGAGTCCAACCCTTCCGGGCTGCTTACCCTCTCTGCCAACCCCAACACAGTGCGGGGGGTCTATATGCCGATTATCACTGTAGGCACATTGGGGCAGAGTGCGTCCGTGGTGTTCACGTTGGTGATTACCGCTCCAGCCAAAGCAGGATTGCTTAGCAGGTAGGGTTTGGTGAGTAGAGGAGGGGTTCTGGGGTTAAAGCACGATGTATTTTCGTCGTCGCCCGACCACCAGCACCTCCTCCCCCGACCCACCAGCACCTCCTCCCCTGAGCACCAGCCCCCTTTTGTCATCCCGAGCAATCTGCTTGCAGTGCAAGTTAAGGACGGAATGAACGGGGTGCGATACGCATCGGTCTGGCTGAGCGAGCGGAGCAGGATGTCCCCCACTCAAGCCAAACGCGGCTTGAGTGGGCCACCCTCGGCTTTTCTGGATGCGGGCAGGGAGCAAATCGGACCCTAAAAACTGTAGGGTGGCCCATTCAAGCCGAGTTTGGCTTGAGTGGGGGACATTTGAACCCTCGTCCAGAACGCTTCCCAGTTTGTTCATTAGGAGCGCAGTCGAGGGATCTGCTTTGCGCCTTTCTCCCTCCACAAATTCTTACACGAGCCCCTGCATCGGATGGGCAGAGGAACGCGGGTCTCGATAGCAGCCGCTTCGCTGCCAGGAGTGACTCTCCTGCCATTCCTACTAAAAGAACGGTTCTTCTGCGTATCCGATGCAGGGGCTCGTGTAGAAATTTGTGGCAGGAGAAAGGCGCAAAGCAGATCCCTCGACTGCGCTCGGGATGACAAAAGGGGGGCAGGCTGGATGACAAAAGGGGGGCAGGCTGGATGACAAAAGGGGGGCAGGCTGGATGACAAAAGGGAGGGGCTCGGGATGACATGGGAGAGTTGCCGGTGGGGGTTTCGGTGAATTTCCACATCTCCCGACTGGAAAACGTCGGTAGATGTGGGGCACCCCAGGTTGTCGCCGCAGGGTGCTAGGGAAAGGTGACGATCGTTACCGCGAAGGGCGCCAGAGTCAGTTGATTGCCTTGCTGCTTTCCGGTTCTCGCCGGGCCTTCTCCGCTGGCCTGGTCCACCGTCAGTAGCTGGCCGTTTTCCGCACCCGCGGGCAACGTGATATCGATGGCGCGATTTCTTTTGTTGAGCAGCAGCAGCTTTTTCCCGGTCGCGGTAACAAATGCCTGGGCGGTGACGTCTTTTCCATTCGTGGCTGTGGTGGTGACCAATTGGTCGCCGGGATGGAAATTATCCTTCAGTAAGCGCAGGACCCAATAGCGTGCGTTTGGTTTGCTGTTGTTCCAGTCGATCATTGAGACACTGGGAAATTGGGAGGGATAGCCCACCAATTGTGACTCGCCAATCACGTCGATACCCTGCTTCGCCAACTCGGCGTACAGGTAAGCGTACAGCGAGCCTGCGGCATTCCAGTACAAGGCGGGTATCTTGTCGGGATGCGCTTTCTTGTCGTGGATTTCGTCTTCGTCGGTCGTCAGGATGACCCCGAGCTCGTCAGTATCCGTTTTGGTCTGCGGAGATAGCCGCTGCCGAATCGCATCGATGTACCGTGTGGATGCCAGAAAACGATCTGCCTGGTCGAAGAAGGTGTATTGCCAGTTGTTGATGTCTTCCGTCGCTTTGGGGCTGGCATAGAAATGATAGGAGATGTAATCGATAGGAATGCCCGGCTTGTGGTTGGCGGGATTGAGAAAGTACTCGAACATTTGTGGATTGGCGGAAGGATCGGCCAATGCCAGCGCCATGAATTTAGTATCCGGGCTCACCTGGTGAATGGCGGCGACGACGGCGTCGTAGATAATCGTGTATTGCTGCGGCGTCATCTTATGCTCGAAATCCACTTCGTTGAGCACCTCCCAGATGGGGAAGTTGTAGTGGTAATTCGAGGTATGTACTTTGCCGTTCTCGTCGGTAAAGCCGCCCCTGGTGTACCAGCTCACAAGCCGGGCATAGTACTCGCCTACCTGTTTGCCGGAGGGATCGTTCATTTCTGTTCCCTGCGTGTAATCCCAATAGACCTGGTTGGGATCGGCAGGGTACGTGACCGGCTTGTCCGTTTTCCATAGCCAGGCAGGGATGGTGCTGAAGTTCATGACCGTGCTGTGACCTTCGGTGGCTGCGAGAAAGTCCTTCGTCATGGGGTCGATCAGAGAGAAATCCCAGGAAGTTTTCTCTTTGGAAGGTGGCTCCAGTTCCGCGACACCGAGGCGCGGGTAAGGCAGCCAGGGGACATAGCGAACATAGTCAGCACCCAGCTCCTTCACTGCCTGGTAAGCGCCATCGTGAATAGGTGAACCGGGGCGCAACATCGGGTTCACGACCACCTGCAAAGTAGGTGTCGATTTAGAGACGATGACCGTCTTATTCCAGTCGACGGTCACCTCGTTCGGCTTGCCGGCCGATTGTGCCAATGCCGCAGATCCGCTGAAGAGAACGATAAGTACAAGCTTTGATCCGGAGATGCGCATGGGTACCCTCGCCAAAACCGCACCCATCATACAGAACCGGATTTCGATTGGTACAGCACTTTCCTATTGACATTCGCGCATCACCAACCGGATAGTTTGAGCCGAATGCGCACCCACACCTCACCCCTCCTTAGTTATGCGAGCTACGCGGTACTGGCGTTGTGTATGCCGGCTAGCCTGGCGGCCGCGTCCCCGATGACACGCCAGCCAGCACATCTCGCTTGCGACGCGGTGGTGCAGCCCATGGGTGTCGATTCTGCGCAACCGCTGCTCTCCTGGCAATTGCAGGACGACCGGTTCGCTGCGCGCCAGACCGCTTACCGCATCGAGGTGGCAAGCCAGCCAAAGTTGCTTGACAAGCCGGATGTCTGGGACAGCGGACGCATCGAATCTGCGCAATCCATCGCCGTCGCGTATGCCGGGCCGGCATTAAAGCCGGAGACGCGCTACTACTGGCGCGTTGCGCTCTGGGATAAGGACGGAAAGCCTTACCCCATAAGCGATGTCACCTGGTGGGAGACAGGCCTGTTCAAGGAGGAATGGAAGGCGCAGTGGATTGGCTATGAGGAGCCTGAGCACCGCGCCATCCGCGAGTCTGGTGCGCAATGGATTACGCAATAGCGACAAGGGCGCGAAGGGCGGTGACACGCAGCACGACTTCCGCCTGAGGTTCTCCCTCGCGAGGCAGGTGAAGCATGCGGATCTCTTTGTCACCGGCAAGGATACCGCTGCAGCCTGGGTGAATGGCAAGCAGGTATTGCAGGCGCAACCGCTGCCTCCCTGGAAACAAGCGCCCTGGAAAACCTACCTGAAGCAGGACGTCACCACCGACCTGCACACCGGCGACAACCTGTTGGCCGATAGGCGTGACGTTATACGGAACGCCTTCCGCCAACGGTATGGGCTCGCCCGATGACGACCACACGCCGATGAGTGCATGCCTCTATCTCGAGATGGCCGATGGATCGACAAAGGTCATCGCCAGCGGAACAGGTTGGAAAGCAGCGCTCAACCCCACGCAGGGGTGGAATCGGCCGGAGTTTGACGATGCCGCATGGCAGCCTGCCATCCCTTACGTGCCGCCCGCGACGCCCATGGGGCAGGAGGCGTGGGCCAGCCATGGCCGACTGGCCCGGTGAAGCTCTTGCGCCACAGCTTTGCCTGTGCAAGCACCGATCACCGCGGCACGCCTATATGTCACTGCGCTAGGTGCATATCGCTTCCAGATCAACGGAACGCGCATCGGCTACGAGGTTCTGTGCGCCCGGGTGGGATGATTTTCGCAGTCATGTGCCCTACCAGGTCTACGACGTTACCCGGCAGTTGAAGGTGGGGCAGAACGTGATGGGAGCGTGGCTGGCGCCCGGCTGGTACACGACGCCGCTCATGTGGTTTCGCCAGGGATACAACTACGGTGACACTCCGCCTGCGTTGAAGGCGCAGTTGCGCCTGGAGCACGCAGATGGCTCGGTGGAATGGATTGCGACCGGCCCATCATGGAAGGCGGATACCTCGCCCATCTCGCAGGCCGAGATCTACGACGGCGAAACCTACGACGCGCGCAAGAGAGCAGCCGGGCTGGATACGCCGCAGTTCACCGGTGCCCAGTGGAAGCCAGTCGACCTGGTGAAACCAAGCGAGCCGGAGATTGTTTCGCAGCAGTTTCCACCGATTCGCGCCCACGAGGTCTTTACGGCTGCAGCGATCACCAGCCCTGGACCGGGCGTTTACATCTTCGACTTCAAGCAGAACCTGGCCGGGTGGCGCGATTGCAGGTGCATGGCGCCGCGGGCACGGATGTCCGCCTGCGCTTTGCCGAAGTGCTGAATCCTGACGGCACTGTCTACGTCGACAACCTGCGCACCGCGAAGGCCACCGATCACTACATCCTTTCCGGCAAGGGCAGCGAGACCTTCCAGCCTGATTTCACCTTTCACGGGTTTCGTTATGTGGAGGTGACCGGGTTATCCGCCAAGCCTGACCTGAGCGCGGTGAAGGCGGTGGCCCTCTACACGGATGCGCCCATCACCGTGCAGCTAAAATCCGGCAGCTCGATGATCAATCAGTTGTGGAGCAACATCCTGTGGGGACAGCGATCGAATTTTGTCGGCGTGCCGACGGATTGTCCGCAGAGAGATGAGCGTTTCGGTTGGACTGCGGACGCGCAGGTGTTCTGGCGGACCGCCTCATTCAACATGGACCTCACGCAGTTCTCGCAGAAGTTTGCTCGCGACATCCGAACCACGCAGGCGGGAACTCTGGGCGTACGGTATTTACGCACCCGAACCAATCACGCCCAATCCCGGTTCTGCCGCGGGTTGGAGCGATGCCGGTGTGATTATTCCCTGGACGTCCTGGGTTCAGACGGGAGACACACGCGTCGTCAAAGAGAACTGGGAGTCGATGGAGAAGTATCTCGGAGGCATTCAGGGCGCCAACCCGGATTATCTTTGGAAGAACAGCACCGGCATTCCGTTCGGTGATTGGCTTATCCCCGGAAGGTCCCTACTCCTTAGATTAGTCGCAACGGCCTATTGGGCCTATGATGTCACGCTGATGAAGCAGATGGCCCACGGGATGGCACGAGCGGCGAGTGCGGTATGCCGCGCTTGTTCGACAAGATCAAGGCCGCCTTTCAGCAGGCATATGTCTCATGAGGATGGCTCAATCCCCTGCGCGCCAATAATGTATATCTTCGCATTCGGTTTGCAGATCAACAATCCTGAGGCCAGCCAGGAGGCGATACGCAAACCGGATACGTGCTGGCGTTGCATCATGGGCCTGGTGCCCGACGCGCGCGAAGGCGGCCGACCGGCTGATCGCTAAGATCCAAGCAAATCATGGACACCTCGCGACCGGCTTTCTGGGTACGCCTTATCTGCTCGCTGTGTTGGCGGATACGGACAGTGATCTCGCTTATAAGTTGCTGCTCAATACCGATTATCCGTCATGGGCTACCTGGTCATTAGCGCCAACCGGATCAGGGTAAGCTCTTTTAGGGAACGACCGTTCCCAGGCGAGTGGACCATGAGAGCTGCACGCATTCACCGTTTTGGATCCCCCGAGGAAATTAAGATCGAGGAGATTCCGCGCCCAGCTCTGAATGAGGGCGAGGTCCTGGTGCGCGTGGCTGCCGCCGGCGTGGGTCCGTGGGACGCCTGGATCCGTGAGCATAAGAGCGTTGTGGCCGTCTCGTTGCCATTGACGCTGGGCTCGGACATTGCCGGCATTGTGGAAGAGACTGGCCCTGGCGTCACTGGCTTTGCCGTGGGTGACCCGGTGTTTGGAGTCACTAACCCGCAGTTCATTGGTGGCTATGCGGAACTGGCGGTGGCGAAGGCGAGCATGATCAGCCACAAACCTGCGTCCCTGGACTTTACCGCGGCGGCCTCTGTACCAGTTGTGGCTGTGACCGCATGGCAAATGCTGTTTGATTACGCCGACGCGGGGCGTGGGCAAAGCGTTCTGATTCTCGGTGCCGCAGGGAACGTTGGCTCCTATGCTGTGCAGCTCGCGGCGCAGGCGGGTCTGACCGTGTACGCCAGCGCATCTTCTGAAAACAGTGAATACGTCCGGAGCCTTGGTGCTGCGGTCGCCATCGACTATAAGACAACGCCTCTGGAAGAGGCTGCGCCGCTTGTAGACATCGTGCTTGATACCACGGGAGGCAGTCTGCGTGATAGTGCCCTCGCCCGCATTCGCCCCGGCGGCGTTCTGGTTTCGGCTGTTTCGGAAGTGCCCCAGGCACCTGCCTCGACCATTCGAACCATGTTCTTCCTGGTAGAGGTCACGTCGCATCGATTGGAAAAGCTGGCTGAATTGTTTAACTCCGGGCGGCTGCAGTCCAACGTCGGGTCCGTGCTTCCTCTGCAAGAGGCACGACTTGCTCATGAGATGTTGGCTGGCGCTCCGCACAAACGTGGCAAGATTGTCCTAAGCGTCGCCGACTTTTCTGGCTGAAGCTGATTGCCCCAAGCTTTATGTGACAATCGCGATGTTCAAAGTTTCCTGGTCTCTCGCCATGAAAATCCTGAGGAGGACGCAGTTTCTATGAATCGTTTACCTGATGCCGAGTTGGTTCTGGTTCCCGGAGGAACACTGATCACTGCGACGCCCGAGGCAGGGCGGGCTCTTGCCATCACCCTGGCGCGCCACACGATTCATAACCTTCAGCCGGATCTTGATGCGCTTAAGGCCGGGAGACCAATTTACGCGATGAATCCCGATAGCCTGATCAAGGCAAGCCAGGTCGTCGCGATTGAGTTCCAAACCATAGCAGCTGCTAATAATTACTGGCGACCCTAGTGGTGGAAGGCGCTGTGACGCAGTAGGGCTGGTCAACCTGACGTTCTGATAGGGCTGCAAGCGCCCTCATCAGGCAAACGAATGCTGCAGCAGCGCAGGCTTATCCGCGGCGAGGCGAAGAATCAACTCTCCGAACAGCGTGTTGGCCCAGGCAAACCAGGGCCGCGTGTACCGCGAAGGGTCGTCCTTCCAGAAGGACTCATGCATAAAGTGAGTGCCGGCGGTTGAATTACGCAACCATTGCAGGCACTGAACGGTTTCGCCATCGCTCCCCGCGGAGAAGGCGCGCATGATAATCGACATCGGCCAGATGTAGCCCAGCCCTACATGCGGGCCGCCAATGCCCTCTGCTGCCGAACCGCGGAAAAAGTAAGGATTACTGTCCGACAGAGCGAAGGCCCGGCTGCGTTGATAGACTTCACGGTCGGCCGGCGAGACACAGCCGAGATAATCCAGCGACAACAAGCCGGGGGCGTTGGCATCGTCCATGCAAAGAGAGTTGCCAAACCCATCCACTTCATAAGCCCAGATGCGGCCATGCTGTGCGGTTTCCATCAGCCCATATTGGCGAACGGCTGCACTGACTTCCCCGGCAAGCGCCTCCGCTTCTGCAGCCAGCGCAGCATTGTGACAGGCTTTCTCTGCGAGCGTCGCCAATTGCCGCAGGCTGGCAATCGCGAACAAATTAGCCGGGATAAACAGGGGGTAGATACAAGCGTCATCCGAGGGACGAAAGCCGGAGTGGATCAGCCCCACCGGTCGCGCCGGATTGCCAAAACCCGAGAGCATCAGAGACTCACTGGGAATGAGCGACTCCCGTTGGAAGCTGTAAGGGCCGGGGCCATGCTTGCGCTGTTGCTCACGAAAGGTGCGCAGAATAGCGCGCGCGCCCTCCTGCCAGGCAGAGTCAAACGGCGCGGCATTGCCGGTGGCCTGCCAGTAGCCGTGCGCCAGGCGCAGCGTATAGCAAAGCGAATCGATCTCCCATTTGCGCTCACCGACACCCGGCTTCATCGTGGTCTTGTCATGGACGGACCACGAAAGTGGCTTGCTGTCCGGATCCGGTTGGAAAGCGTTCGCATACGGATCGATCAGGATGCAACGCGTTTGGCGGCGGATGACGCCCTCGATCAGAGCCGAAAGCCGAGCGTCCTGTTTGCAGAAAGGAAGGTATGGCCACACCTGCGCAGAGGAATCACGCAGCCACATGGCATCGATGTCACCGGTGATCACAAACGTATCCGGCTTGCCCTCAAATGTTCCCGGATGCACAGTGGTATCGAGCGTATTGGGCAGGCAGTTGGCAAAGATCAGTGCCAGTTGCGGATCGGTGATTTGTTTTGCCACCCGCAGAATCGCTGATTCCACTGCGGGGCTGCTGAACCGGCGATCTGCGACCGCCGGCCGCTGGTGCAGCGTTTCCGGCTCCGCTTGTGCGGCGGCGCCCCGGTTCAGCAGAGAAGCAGCGCCCGTGGCAATGGCGCCACGGAGCAACGTGCGGCGGGTCATATTACCGTCAAAGGCACTCATGCTCCCGTCAAAGGCACTCATGCGGTGAGCGACGGCGGCGCGTATTGCGGGTCAGTCGCGAGGCTTGTATTCGGTGTGGTTCCCAGGTTGAAGACAATGTGTCCGCCATGAGCGATCTCCTCATGCCGGACCCAGAGCTTCTCTGAAGGTTTGCCGTTGATAGTGACCGACTGAATATAGATCGCGTCAGGCGAAGATCGTTTGGCCTCGATTACCAGCTTGTTACCGTCCATGACTGTGATGGTGGCTTTATCGAGTAATGGGGAGGTAAGCACGTAGGTGGCGCTCGCCGGATCCACTGCATACAGGCCCATCGCGCTCATGACGTACCAGGCAGACATTTGCCCGCAGTCTTCGTTGCCCGCCAGGCCGTTGGGATCATTGTGGTACCAGCTCTTCAAGAGCATGTTCACCCGTGCCTGCGTTTTCCATGGCTGGCCGGCGTAGATGTAGAGAAACGCGATGTGGTGGCTGGGTTCATTGCCGTGCGCGTACTGGCCGACCAGGCCCGCGATATCCGGCGGCGCGTTCTTCGGCAGCGTCGACGGGCACGGTAAACAGCGCATCGAGCTTTTTGACGAATGGCTCCCGGCCGCCCCACAGCTCCATGTACCCCTTCACATCATGTTGCACGCCGAAGGTGGTCTGCCATGCATTGGATTCGGTGTAGTCGCGAAAGCCCTCGGTATGCCCCATATCGATGGGATCGAACGGCTCCGTGTATTGGCCATTGATGAGCTTGGCGCGAATGAACTGTGTTTTGGGATCGAACAGGTGGCGATAATTCTTAGACCGCTCGCGTTGCAGCTTCGCGTCTTCGGCAGCGCCAACCTTTTCGGCGACCTGCGAACAAGCCCAGTCGTTGTAGTTGTATTCAATCAGCTTGCTCACTGATTCATCTTCCCGGTCAGCGGGGATGTAGCCCATGGCGCGATAGTAGCCCAGGCCGCGCCAGTCATCGACCATGTTGCGCTTGTGCATCACCTTGTACGCACGCTGCCAATCCACACCTGGAAACTGTTTCGCGCAGGCCTCCGCAATCACGCTGGCGGAATGGTATCCAGTCATGGTGCCGGTCTCCTTGCCTTGCAGTGGCCATACCGGCATGCCCTCCGGGCTTTGCTCCGCCATGTCAATCAGGCAGTTCACCAGGCTGGGTACCCGGTCGCTTTGAAACAGCGTGAACGCCGGGTGGAGTGCTCGGAACGTGTCCCACAAAGAGTAACTGCTGTAGTTGTGCTGGCCCGGCTGGAGTGGTGTGCGTTTTGCCATCCATGCCGCGATACTCGCCATTCACGTCGTCAAACAAGGTTGGCGCCACCATCATGTGGTACAGCGAGGAGTAGAAGATGGTGCGCGTCGTTGGATCACTGGTTTCGATGTGAATTCGGCTTAGCTCCGCCTGCCACTTTTGTTTGGCGGTGGCGCAGGTTTGCTCGAATTCCCACTGCGGCATTTCGGCCTTGAGATTAGCCATTGCGTTGGCTGCGCTCACTCCTGAGATGCCGACCCGAATCAGGATCTTTTCATTTGCACTTGTGTCAAAGTGCAGCGCCGCCTTGATCGCATGGCCCGCAGCGCGGGAAGTACCCGCTGGCAGCACGGCTCCCTGTTGCCAGAACTCAGCGCGACTAAAGGGCTTCGAGAACTGCGCGGCGAAGTAAATTCTGCGTCCCTTGGCCCAGGCGAGTACGGTGCGTCCACCGGTGATCATGTCATCGCCTACGATGTCGAGGGTCGCGTCCTTAACCGGACTCAGAGGATCGTTGTAAGAATGTGCGAAGTCGAGCACGAAGTGGCTGGCGCCTGCAGACTGAAACGTATAGCGATGCAATCCCACACGCTCGGTGGCGGTGAGCTCAGCCAGCACCTTGCGATCACGCAGGGGAACCGAGTAGTAGCCGGGCATCATCTTCTCGTCTTCGTGAGAAAACGGAGCCCGATAGCCTTCCTCCACATCGTCCCGGGTGCCCGGGTTCCACTTCACCGTCACCGGTATTAGGCATGATCAGCACATCGAGCAGGTCGCCGGCGCCCGTGCCACTCAGGTGAGTGTGGCTGAAGCCCATCAGGGACTTATCCGATACGTGGTAGCCCGAACACCAGTCCCAGCCCCGGTCATACGTATCGGGGCTCAGCTGCACGGCGCCAAAAGGAACAGTCGCTCCGGGATAGGTATGACCATGGCCACCAGTCCCCACTCGCAGATTCACATACTGCGTAAGGTCGTCTCCGGCGCCGCTCGCGGCGGCTGCCTGCACCGCGGCAAAAGCTTTCATCTGCTGCGCCAGCAGATCGGAACAGGCTGCAGCGGAAAGCGTCTGCAGAAATTGTCGTCTCGAGAACATCGAAAGCCTTTCAACCTCAGAACTTCTTAACCATTTTACGAGCGCTTCGCGCGCTACGGGTTAGGAGAGCTTCGTGCCTCCGTCAGGACGGGGTCTTTCTTTGGCGCGAACCTTCGATGAGGATGTGGACCAATCTGCGTGCGCTGGACTCCCACCCGGGCAGAGCGGTGGTATGGAAGATGCCGACAAGCGCACGCACGATGTCGTCCGGTTCGGTGTCGGGGCGCAGGTCGCCATGCTCGATGGCGCTCCGGACCAAACCGAGGAAGGTGCCATGGATGAGTCCGCGTGCGCCTTCGATCAGGCGCATGGAACCACCGGCAACCGCGTCCATTGCGGGCAGAATGAGCTTCTTGCCGGCCACGTGCTCGATAAACAGAAGCATCCATCGGCGCAGAGCTTCGAGCGGGGGCATCGCTGCCGCGAACCGTTCCCCGGCTGCAGCCAGCTTCTCCACTTCGCTGCGGTACACCGCCTCAATCAGGGCGTCACGGGTAGGGAAGTGACGATAGAGCGTGCCGGGCCCGATCGCCGCCTGCCGCGCTATGTCATCGAGTGAAGCATCCGCTCCATGCCGCGTAAAGGCAAGCTTCGCAACCTCGAGGATTCGCTCGCGATTGCGCTGTGCATCCGCGCGGGGCTTACGAACCGCCTTCGAGGGCGAGGCTTTTTTCGGCATACATAAGTTTCTCAGAAGTTTTTGCAACCGGAGAGGGTCTCCGCTAATCTGAAAGCGGAGACAGTCTCCACTTTTAGTGAAGACGCTGACGGCAATCATGGCGTGGTGGGTTAAGCCTCACGCCAACAACCAGCAAGAGCGACCAGCAGGAGAAGGTGTATGCGCATATTTGTAACCGGAGCGACGGGTTTTATTGGGACCGAATTGGTAAAGGAACTGATCGAGGCAGGCCACCAGGTACGTGGGCTCACGCGGAGCGAGGCGGGTGCCGAGCAGTTGACGGCAGTGGGCGCCGAGATGCACGCAGGCAATATCGAAGATCTGGATAGCCTGCGCAGGGGAGCAACCGGTGTGGACGTGGCCGTGAACCTGGCCTTCAACCATGATTTTTCGAAGTTCGCGCAGAACGCGGCGGATGAGCGTCGCGCCATTGCAGCGCTGGGTTCGGTGCTGGAACCGGGCAAGTTGCTGATCGTGACCTCTGGGACGGGGCTGGCGAAGGGTGGGCCCGGACATGTGCGCACGGAAAGCGATCCGCCGTTGATTATGGAGTCCATACCCAGGCAGCCGGAAGAGGCAGCAAAGGCCGCGGCCGAGCGTGGTGTGCGTGTCGGGATTGTGCGCCTGCCGCAGGTGCATGACACGCGCAAGCAGGGGCTGGTGCCTTACCTGACGCAGGTGGCCCGCGATAAGGGTGTTTCGGCGTACGTGGGTGACGGCGCAAATCGCTGGGCGGCCGCTCCGCTGAAAGATGTGGCTCACCTCTACCGTCTTGCCATTGAGCAAACGGGAACGGGCACAACCGTGTATCACGCGGTGCAGGAGGAAGGGATTACGCTGCGTGCGATTGCAGAGACGCTCGCCAAAGGACTGAAGGTACCGGTATTGTCGATTTCCCAGGAACAAGCCGCCGAGCACTTTGGCTGGCTGGCTCATTTCGCCGCATTGGATATGCCCGCTTCCAGCGAGCGGACCCGCAAACTACTGAACTGGAATCCCACGGGACCAGGCTTGATTGAAGATCTGAGCAACATGAAATATTTTTGACATGCGAAGGGGCGTCAATTTCCTCAATGGACTGGGGTGCCCCATATCTCACGACGGCTTTTGTTGGAGATGTGGGGATTGACTGTCCCCCGATCAGTAGTTCTCACCACCACGCAGACACAAGAATGGGCGACCGGTAACACGCGTCGATAGGAGCCGCTTCGCTGTCAGGAGTTACTTTCCTGCCGTTGCTGCTGAAAGAATGGTTCCTCTGCGTGTCCGATGCTGGAGCTCGTGTGGAAATTTGTGGCAGGAGAAAGGCGCACAGCAGATCCCTCGACTGCGCTCGGGATGACAAATTGAGGGCTATGGCGTTGGCCGACAGCCGCGTGTGGCGTTTGAGTGACAGTCGCGTGTGGCGCTTGAGTGACAGCGGCGTGTGGCGTTTAAGTGACAAGCGTATGCGGTCTTCCCGCCGGTGTTTGCTTCACGCGCAGGCAATGCCGGCCAACCTCACTAGCCCCGAACTTGTCATCCCGAGCGCAGTCGAGGGATCTGCTGTGCGCCTTTCTCCTGCCACAAATTTCTACAGAGCTCCAGTATCGGATGGGCAGAGGAACGTTGGCGTCGATAGCAGCCGCTTCGCTGTCAGGAGTGACTCTCCTGCCATTCCTGCTGAAAGAATGGTTCTTCTGCGTGTCCGATGCTGGAGCTTTGCAGAAATTTGTGGCAGAAGGGCGCACAGCAGATCGCTCGGCTGCGCTCGTGACAAATTGAGGGATAGCTAGACGGCGTCGCGGGTCAGCCCCTCCGCCTGCAGGCGCCACATGGTTTCGAACAGGCCGCCCCGGCTGCGCAGGACATCGGCCGCACCGTCTTCGACGATGTGCCCGTCCTGCATGAGAAGCACGCGATCGAAGGCGGAGATTGTCGAAAGGCGATGCGCCACCGCGATGACTGTTCGATCTTTCATCAGGCTCAGCAAGGCCTTCTGCACTTCGATTTCTGAGTGGGTATCCAGGGCGGAGGTGGCCTCGTCAAGTATGAGGATGTTCGCCCGTTTGAGAAACGCGCGTGCGATGCCCACGCGCTGACGCTGCCCACCCGATAGCTTCGTGCCACGCTCCCCGACAATCGTGCGGTACCCATCGGGAAGCGCATCGATGAAGGTACTGCAGTACGCAGCTTCTGCCGCAGCCATGACTTCTTCATCCGTGGCGTCGGGACGGCCGAACCGGATGTTCTCCATGATGTCGCGATGAAACAGGGTGATCTCCTGGGGAACAATGGCAAGGGCGCTGCGCAGGCTATCCTGGGTCACGCTGCGAATGGGAACACCGTCAATCCATATATGCCCTTCCTGCACATCGTAGAGTCGCTGCAGCAGGGCTACCAGCGTGGACTTACCCGCACCCGAAGCTCCGACGATGCCTACCTTCTGACCGCCGGGAATGTCCAGGTTGAGACGCTGAATAGCATTGTGATCATCTTTGCCATAGGTGAAGCTGACATTCCGGAATCGAATGGTGCCGCGTCCCACCAGCAGTGTTCGTGCCTGGGGATCATCGAGGATAGTCGGCTTCTGGCCGATCACCTTGAGTGTGTCTTCTATGTGACCGAACTGCTGCACCATGTCTACCAGTGAGAGTGACAGATCGCGGGCACCATGAAGAATGCGGAACGTCAACGAACTCACAAGCACCACATCGCCGGTGGTTACGCGTCCGGCAGTCCACGCGCTGAGTGCCCAGAACAGCATGCCCCCGGCCATCACCCACAATACGATGTCATAGAGCAGACGGGTTTTCTCCATGTACATCCAGCTGGCGCGCTGCGCGTCTGCTTCTGTGCCGAAGCGCTCTGCCAGGCGGCGTCGCTCGCGCAGTCGACCGGAGAAGGCCTTCACGACCCACATATTCGTGATCACGTCGTTCAACTCGCCGGCTGCTTCTCCTGCGTGCTCGGCGTAGGAACGGTGCAGGGGGCGGCCGCGCTCGCCGAAGAGCACCAGACCGGTCGTGATGAGAACCACGAAGACGCCGAGCGCTGCCGCCATGCGCCAGTCGATGGTCGAGAAAACGATGATGGCGCCAAGAAAGTCGACGCAAGGCGGCGCGACCCGCCAGATGACGGTATTGGAGAGTGCCCCGAAATTACCGGCTGTCGAAGTAATGCGCTGCCCCAGGGAGCCAGCCATGTGCTCAGTGAAGTAGCGCATCGATTGACCGCTGAGCTGATCGAATAGATCGAGGCGCATATCGACCCCGGCGCCTACAGTGGTTCGGCAGCCGATCCAGCCGCTCAAGCGCCACAGCAGACTTTCGACCGCGATGAGCGCGATGAACACCATGAGCACGCCCCACACGCGGGCATGATTCGCCACATGCGGGCCGCCTGTCATGGCATCGATCAGCAACTTCATTTCATACTGCACTGCGACCGAGCAGGACGCGGCGCCGATCACCATGACTGCGAGAGCGAGGAAGTACCAACGCCAGCGTCCCACATAGTGGGTGAGAAAGCTTTCAGGCGATGCTCCGTCCAGCGGTGGGGCGTTCTGCGGAACCGAGTCCGACTGCGGCACCCCGCCCATGCGGTGAGAGGAAAATTTAGGCGGTTGCCCTGACATGATCGCCTCCGATGCGGAACGGTTGCTCGCGCAGGAAGGGCCAGGCGTTTTGCAGGGCTATCTCTTCACGAAGTGGTTGGTAGATCGCGCGCTTTCCCTCGGCATCGGGTCGCGACCAGAGCCCTACAGGACAGTGGCGATCATTTTCCCAACCCGGGTAGTCGAGAATGGGGTAGATGCATAGGCCAAGTACCGGCACACCCGCAGCCATGGCAGCACGCACTTCCCCACACACGTAGTGCAGCCACGCCGCACGGGCACTGCCTTCCGCGCCGGTTTCAGAGATCAGCAACGGCCGTTGATAGCGGTCATAGACCTCGGTGAGCAAATCAGCCAGAGGCAGGTAGTCATGGTGCCCGAAGGGGATCGTGGGGCCGCCGTGTATCCATTGATTGTCCGAATAAAAGTTGACGCCGACAATGTCGAGATACTGCTCGCGGCCACCGAGTTCCGGCTCGAGCCGGCCCGAAACCAGGTCGAGCGACTCAAATTGCGAAGAACGGTAGCGTTCTGCTGCCGCCCGCTCGAAAGGATCCTGGGCATGCGTCATCACGTGGATCACTGGTTCTGCCGAGATGAAGCGGGTCGTCGGCGCTACTTTCCTGATGGCTTCGACTGCGGCCATCCACGCGCGCGCCAGCTGACGTTTCAGGGCGTTGCCGTTCTGCACCTGCGCCGGGTTGATCTGGCCTACCTCTCCGCCGGCCCAGGCCCAATAGGACATCTCATTGATCGGGCAACACACGGGGTTGGTGACATCTTCCCGGCGCAGCATCGTGATCGCCGCAGCAGCATAGCGTGCGAAGCGTTCGATGAACTCTTCGGAGAAGATGTCCAGGTCGTCCGGGTAACCGTAGTGGCAGAGATCCCAGATGATTTGCACGCCGGCTCGCCGGGCGGCGCGCACCATCGGCAGCGCGCTTGACCAGTCGTAACGGCCGGGTTGGGTTTCGATCAGGTGCCACCGGAGGCCGTCACGTGCGGTCAATATCTGTTGTTCCGCCAGTGCGCGATAATCCTGCTGCGCCAGGCGGTCATGCTGCGTCGAAGTCGTGAGGTCGAGCCGCCGGCCATCGGCTCTGCGATGGGTGGCACATTCGAAACCTCCCATAAGAAAGCATTGAAACAGGTTCTGCCTATTCATTCATTAAATCGGCTACTGAGAAGTTGAAGCGCTTGGCTCCCGATGCCATCGTTCCCATCAACCCGTGAGATGCAGTATCGCAAGCAAGCGTTTGGAGCTGTCGTCAACCGGCCTTCTTATCCGGGCCGCATATCCGCCACAGTCCCGGGTAGTTCATCACTCGCAAGCGTCTCTCGCGTACCCACACAACGCCCGGTTTTGTGCCAACATCCAAAGCCCAAGATCCGGGAAGTTTTCCGGTCTTTCCTTGCCGTGGGTTCGCCGCAAGCCCGGTTCAACGTTAGTCACTTTGCTTATCCATTGCATGATCGGTTGCCACGTTGCTGGCCTGGTCTGACCGATTTCAGCTTTTCTGGCCCGCACTCAATTTCACTCAACTCAATGACAGAAGGAAACTATGGCTATCAAAACCGCAGACGACTTATTTGTTGAAGAACTGAAGGACCTCTACTCGGCCGAGAAACAAGCGATTCGCGCTTACCCACGGCTGGCGAAGGTGGTGGATTCCGACGAACTTAAGCAGGCATTGCAAGAGCATCTGGAACAAACCAGGGAGCAGGTCGAACGGCTGGATCGCGCCTTTGAAATTCTGGAGAAGCGCGCCGGTGGCAAAACCTGCGAAGGGATGAAGGGCTTGCTTGAGGAAGCCGCCGAAGACGCCGAAGCGATCGAGCGCGGACCGATTCTGGATGCAGCGCTCATTGGCGGCCTGCAGCGGGTCGAGCATTACGAGATCGCAGCTTACGGCACGGTGATTGCCCTGGCAGAGACGATGGGGCAATCAGAGATACAGGAGCTGCTGGAGCAGACGCTCGATGAAGAAAAAGATACTGATCAGAAGCTCACGACCGTGGCGAAGACAGTGAACGAAGAAGCCATTGCTGGAGCGGAAGAAGAAGACGAGGAAGGTGCAGAAGAAGCGTCTTCTTCAAAGAAGTCATCGAAAAAGTCGGGCGCGAAGAAGTCTTCCCGGAAGTAAACAAGTGTAAGAGCGGGGACAGCACGGCTCGCCTTGGCCGTGCTGTCCTGCTCGCCTGTTTTGCATCGACGGGCCAAGGTATGAGTCCGGGCGGATCATGCCGAACAGCAGATCGCTCGACTACGCTCGGGATGACAAATTGGGGGGCTAGCCCGGCCATGTTCGTCGACGAGGGGCTTTGTCCAGTTGTGGGGCCGGGTATGCGATGCCAGTCTTATGCGTAGTAATGAAATAACCTGCCGAGGAAAGACGGGGTGCTCGCCGGTTGCGGAGTGGGAGTCTCCGGTATGGCGGGGGCGCTCTGAGCGAACAGGGGGCCATCGCCGACGTTTGCGCATAGCAGGAGTAGCAGCAGGATAGTGCCGGTGGCGGCTGACCACCAGACGTTCTGGCGTAACTGGGAGGAAGATGTCACCAGACTCAGCTCTGCGGACTGCGGCCGCATGAAGAAGGGCTACACGCCATGCGTGTAGCCCTTGCTTTGAACAAGCTAAGCGCCTGCTACGGTTGTACCACTTGAATGGAGTGATTGCCGTGGGTGATGGCCGCAGAGCAGGTGGGTTGGCCACCGGCCTTGAACGGCGTGTTCTGCACGGCCGTGAGCGCCCCGGTGGATGGGTTCAGGGCCAGGCCCGAAACCGTGTTGCCGAGGAAGTTTGCGGTATAGATGTACCGCGCTTCCGCCGGTTCAATCAGGACGCAAAGCGGGCCGGCGTCGACAGCGTAGGCAGTGCTGCCAGATACCTGGGTCGCATTGCCGGTGCCGCGATCGATGGTGTACGCGCTCACCGTGTTGGAGTTGTAGTTGGCCACGTAGACGTAAGTGCCGCGCGGATCCACAGTCACGGCATCCGGCAGGTTGCCGGTTTTAAACGGCGTCTGCATGGTGATCAGGGTCCCGTTGCCCTGAATCAGGAAGCCGATCATCTGGTTGGCAGCGCCGTCTGTTACGTAGAGGAACTTGTTGGTGGGGTCGCTGGCGATTGCGTTCGGCGCAACCCCAACCGGGTAGGTAGCGATCGGCGTCAGGACGCCGGTAGCGTCCGTAGAGAAGGCCGACAACGTGGCATCCGCCTGGTTGGCCACGTAGAGATAAGCGCCGTTTGCCAGCACATTGACCGACACAGGGCCGTTGCCCACCGGGAAGAAGGCATTTTTGCCGTCGGAAACAGTGGCACACTTGTTGCCGCTCGAATCAGCCAGTGAACCGGTCGCATTGATGGGGAACGCCACCAATGCACCCGGGCCGGGGATGTTCGCGCTGAAGTTCGGCTGGTAAGTCTCCACCACGTAAAGGAAGGTGCCGGCCTTATTGATGGCGAGTTGCGTGGGGAAGCTGCCCGGAGTGTTGCAGGTCTGCTGGGGATAGAGCTTGCCGTCGGTGCCGATGGCGAACTCCACCACAGTGTTGTCGTCATGGTTGATGACGTAAAGATTCTTGCCGTTGGCAGAGGCTACGTCGGCGACGGGGTTGCGGCCACCCGACTGATACGGCGAGTCGAGGATGGGCACCAGGGCGCCTGCCTGGCTATCAACCTTGTAGACGTAAACCTGTCCCGGGTTTTGTTTGGAAGACGTGACGTAAAGAAAGTCGATCGTGTTGCTGGGTCCGCACGCGGTAAGACCGAATCCAAAACCAAGGGTTACTGCAGTGGCCAGTGCGATCCGGCCGATTTTACTCAACTTCATGCGTTTCCTTCATCCTGGACCAACAAAGAATGGAGCAGGGCTGCCGCTCGCAGCAGAGCTATGGATAGAGACTCTTGAGACCGTGATTCATTGTAAAAGCTCGGGTGGCTTTTCGACCACCCGAGCCTGGACTGGTCCGCGTACACACTTGCAAATATCAGCACGCTAGAACAAGGTACCGCTGGCAGCACACCAGGTGGGCTGCCCCGTGGTGGCGAAGCCGGTTGAAGGCGCTTTGCGCAACGAGGTGAGCGTTCCTGTAGTGGTGTTGATCACCGCGCCGGTGACCGTGCTGTCAGCGTAGTTTGCTGTGTAAAGATACTGGTTCGAGGGATCTTCGAGGATACAGCTCGGTTGCGAACCCGACCCGAAGGTGACGCTGGTATTGCTGTTTGCGCCTGCCAGGGGAGTCAACCTGCCGTTCGTCTGATCGATGAAAAAAGCACTGACCGAACTGGCCGGACTGGTGGGCGTGAGGTTCGGACCAAGGTTCGTCAGGTAAAGGAACTTACCCTGGTGATCGACGATCATGGTCTTGGGATTCGCGGTGGTGCCCGCGTTGTTTACCTGGCCACCCACCAGCGATTGCAGCGCGCCGTTGGTGCCCACCGTGTATGGCAGGATCTGGCCGGTATTGACGCCGTTTTCCGCATCGATCAGGTACACATATTTGGCGCTTGCGTAGATGTAGTTAAGCTGGACGGCCCCCGTGGGGATCGGCGTATTCTGCGTTAACGTTAACTGCCCAGCGCTCTGCCCATACACAAACACGCCCTGAGATGGATCGGCGGAGGTTCCGCTGCCCTTCTCGATGGTGTAGAGATAGGTGCCGCTTGGGATGAGGTTGAACTCGATGGGCCCGCTGCCAACCGGGAAGTACGAAAGGTTGGTGCCATTCGCATTCTTTACGGTGGTGTTGGTAATCAGAGATAGCCTGCCCGTGTTGCCATCGATATTGAAGGCGGTGATGTCTCCGCAGATCGTCGCGGGGTTGCCAACCACGTAGCCGGTGCAGGTGGTTGGATCGGGCACGGTGGAATCAAGCACGAACAGATGGGTGCCCGAAGAGTCTGCCAGGATGGAGATCGGCTGATTGCCCTGGCTGGTATAGGCCGCCTGAAAACTGAGAGAGCCCTTACCGCCGATGGTGAAGAGGGAAATGTTGGCGCCCGTCTGGTCCGCTGCGACTGTCGAGGGGCAAGCGGCTTGTTGGGTTCCACCGCAGCCGGCGTTCAGCACGTAGAGAAAGCGACCGGAATTGGTGACCAGGGCTTTGACCGGATTGTAGCCACCAGAACCATAAGGAGAGTTCGGAGTAGCCACCAGGTTGCCGACGTTGTTATCGACTCTGAAACCAGAAATTTGGCTATATTGCGAGCCGGTGACGTACATGTAAGCCACCGTGTGATTTGTACTGCAGGAGGTCACTCCCAATCCCGTTCCAAGGGATACTGCCAGGGCCAGAGCAATCCGGCCGAAATTCCTTAACTTCATGTGTTTCCTTCATCCTTGGTCGCTATCGCGGTCTAGGGCTGCCCGTGCAGCTAAAACTGTCTAAAAATGGATCCTACGTGTGATTGTAAAAGCTAGAACGACTTTCGGCTAGGGCAGCGGCCTGCGCGCACCCTGCGCAAGCCTTGATTTGCGCAGGGTTTGCACCACGAGACGTGGCCCCGAGTCGTATCGTTGGACGTTTGGCGAAGGGTTCGAGAGCGGCGGGGCCGCCGATTCCCGAATTAATTCACTAGCAGCCCAGAAAACCACCGCCAATCACCAGACGCGGCAGGCGTTTTCCGGGTTCATCGGCGTTCCTTTTTTACAGCCGAACGCTTTACCGAACTCGTCGAAGTTTTGCACTGCGCCATTCACTCGCCAGTGCCCGGGTGAGTGCGGATCGGTCAAGGCAGAGTTGCGCGACGCCTGTTCGCGCACGTTCTCGCACCAAACCTGCCCATAGGAGAGAAAGAAACGCTGGGCGGGTGTGTACCCGTCGATTTCGGTGGTGAGCACCGAGGGCGACTGCTTCGCCAGGGTATTCATCAGTGCGATGTAAGCGATGCGCAGGCCGCCGTTGTCCGCAGTGTTTTCGCCCAGGGTGAGATGGCCGTTCAATTTCACGCCGGGCACCGCTTCAAAGTTGCCGTACTCCGTCGCTTCACATTCCGTGCGTTCATTGAAGGCCTTACGGTCGGCCGGGGTCTGCCACTCGCGCACATTGCCGTGTCCGTCGTATTTGCTGCCCTGATCGTCGAAGCCGTGGGTCATTTCATGGCCGATCACTACGCCGATGCCTCCGAAGTTGACCGCGGGGTCTTTCGCGAAATCGTAGAAAGGCGGCTGCAGAATGCCGGCAGGGAAGTTGATGTCGTTCAGCGGTTGCATGTAGTACGCGTTGACGGTGGGCGGGGTCATCAGCCATTCGGTTTCGTCGACCGGTTTGCCCAACTTGTCGAGATTGCGCCGGTCTTCAAAGATGGTCGCGCGCGACACGTTGCCCAGCAGGTCATCCCGCTTGATGTCTAGAGAGGAGTAGTCGCGCCAATGCTCGGGATATCCGATCTTGTTGCGCATAAGCGCCATTTTTTCGAGTGCGGTTTTCTTGGTGGCTTCTGACATCCAGGGCAGTTGTTGAATGTCCTCGCGGAGAGCTGTCTGTAGAGCCGCAACCAGCTTGAGCATGCTGTCTTTCTTTTCCGGGCTGAAGTATTTTTTCACCCAGTCCTGCCCGACCGCCTCACCCAGTGCGGAATCGGTTTGCGTAGTGCACTTTCTCCAACGGGGGGTCATCTCTTTTTGGCCCCGCAGGGTGGCCCCGTAAAAATTGAAGTACTCTTCCACAAACGCGTCTGAGAGCCAGGGGGAAGCGTCATTCATGGCGCGCCAGCGCAGGTAGCTCTTCCAGGCGTCCAAAGGCTGACTGGCGATCTGTTCGTTCATGGCGGTGAAGAAAGCGGGGGACTCCACATTCAGTTTCTGAAAGGGGCGTATGCCGATGCCCTCCACATATGCCTGCCAGTTGAAATCCGGCGTGAGCTTGCCGAGGTCGGCAAGCGTCATCATGTGGTAGGTCTTGGACGGATCTCGCCGGTCGGTCCGCGCCATCGAGCCCCTGGCCAGAGCGGTTTCGATTTCCATCACGGCATGCGCCTCGGTGGCAGCTTTCTCCGGTGAATCCCCCCCGAGCTGAAAGGTCTTCGTCATGTGCGCCACATAGGCTTCACGGATCTTCTGCTGTGCCGGATCTGAAGACAGGTAGTAATCGCGGTCAGGAAGTCCAAGACCAGCCTGGCCGGCCTGTGCAATTTGCTGCGTCGAATCTACCTGGTCCTGGCCGACGCCGAATGCAAAGACGCCGCTGACCGCATCCCTGATCTCCAGGGTGGCCAGCAGGGGAGCCAACTGCTTTTTGTCGGAAAGGGCTGCAATGGTGTCGAGCCGGGGCTGCAGGGGAGCAGCGCCCTTTTCGTTCACCTCGCTCACATTCATGCAGGAGGCGTAGAAATCGCCATATTTCTGTTCCAGCGGGGTGCGTGAGGAATTTGGCTTGGCGGCGGTTTCGAGTTCCTGGTAGAGCAGCCAGCTATTCCGCTGTCTCAATTCGGTAAACCCGTTCCATGAGACCTGGTCGGGCGGAATGGGATTGTTCTTTCTCCAGTTGCCGCAGGCGTACTGGTAGAAGTCGGTGCAGGGATCCGCGGTCTTGTCGATGGAGGCGGGGTCGAACGCTTGCGGAGCTTTTGGTTCCACGGGCACCACGGAGTTCGCTCGGGCGGCGGGTGTTTGCTGGGCGTGGGCTAGACAGGTACAAAGCAGGAGTGCGGGGGCGATGCGGAAAACTGACTTCATGAGGCTCCCTGGCGGGCTGATCAGAAGACTTTCACATGGAAGGTGAGGTACTTCTTGGGGTTCTCGCGCACGGCCGAGATGAGTCCCCGGGATTCTGTCAGCGTTTGATCTAAGTTATTGTAGAGCGAAGGATTTACCACGAGCTGGCCGATGGTTCCCTGGCCGCTGTCGACGCGATTCAGAACGGAGTCGAGCTTGTCGACTGTATCGCGCAGCCTGGCAGCAAATTGCGGATCTTTGGCGATCATGCCCAGGCCGCCCTTGCCGGCATTGATGTCTGCCAGGAGTTGGTTCGCACTCACGACGGACTGGTTCAGATTGTTGGCCAGGGTTTCGTCCTTCAGCAGCTTGCCGATGGTGCCCTTACCCTGATCCAGGCTGGTAGCCATGGCATCGAGTTTGGCGACCGTGTCGTTGACATGGTTGTAGAGCGTGTCATCCGCGACCAACTTGCCAATGGAGCCTTTTCCGTTGGAGACGCTGTCCACCAGTTTCTGCAACTGATTCACCGTGGCCACGGCCCGGTTGTAGAGGTCAGGATTGTTGATCAACTGACCGATGGAGCCTTTGCCGGTATTGAGCGCGTCTGCCAGGTTGTCGACTTTGGCCAGAATGGTGTTCAGCTGTTCAATGGTTCCCTGGCTGGACTTGATGACGTCCGACAGGTTAGGCGTCTCGTTGGTCTGCAACTCCGCGTTGTTCTGCACCGCGGGGCCGGTGGCCTTTTTGCTGTCGATGTCAACCACGGTATCGCCCAGGACGCCGATGGTTTCGAGGCTGGACCGGGAGTCGGCATGCACGGCGTCTTTGTATTTGGCGCCGATCTTGTAGGTTACTTCCACCGGGGTGAGCTTGCGCTGGGGCACGATCTGGATGTTCGTCACATTGCCTACGGTGACGCCTTCCAGGTTGACGGGAGCGCCCACTTTGACACCTGCAGCGTTCTCAAAATAGGAGCGGAGGACGATTTTGCCGGTGAATACGCCACCGGTGCTGCCTGTCATAAGGAAGATGAGAGCCGTCAAGGCTGCCAAGGCCACAAGCACCAGAACGCCCACCTTTAATTGTGACCATTGGACTTCCTGCTGGCTCGGCACAGATCTCCTTGGGGTTGAAGGGACGGCGGCAGGTATTCCCTGCTGGGACTGAGCATATCAAATGCAGCCATAGACCGTTTTGGGGAACCGGGAAGGCGGTTACCCCTCCATCAAAACACTTGCCATTGCCAGGGCGCCGGTATGGGTGAGCGAAAGAGAGATGATTTTGACACCGAGCTTGTCCGCGAGCTGGCGGGCTCGTCCGCGGAGTACCAGGATGGGGCGGCCGCCGGGAAGCCGTTCGACCTGCAGCTCCTGCCAGGTAACGCCACGGCTGATACCAGTGCCCAATGCTTTGGCGCCGGCCTCTTTTGCGGCGAAGCGGGCAGCGAAGCTTTCCGCACTGCTGCGTTTGCGTTGACAGTAGCTGATTTCGTTCTCGGTATAGATACGGTGGAGGAAGCGTTCGCCGTAGCGTTCAATGGACTGCGCGATGCGCTCTATCTCGACAAGATCGATGCCGCTGCCGATCAGCATGCTGACCACATTACCATGGTGGTATTAAGGGTCATCTCCAGCCGTTCTGCAAGTGACCGAAAGGCCCACTGAGGTACCTGTCCAGCCGTTGAAGATTGGTATTTAAAGGCCGATCAATACAGCAAGCGAGTTATATTCGAGATTCGCCAGCGTAATTGCAACCTATACAAGATACGAGAAACAGTTTATGCCTGACTCCTATTGTGATGATGTTTTGTATCTGACCGCGCTCCTACCGGAAGACCAGTTGCTGGTGGTGTCGCGGCTCAGCGGGTTGATTCCCGATTGCGGAGCATGGATCCGGAGCCGCTCGTATCTGGAGCCGGGTACGGCGCGTTTTGTGTTTGAGTTTCCGCGGGATATTTGCGTGGACGTATATGGGGTGCTGGTTTCGGTCGGGCTGCAGTTGACGGCAGCCTCTCATCAATTGCTCACGGAGCTTTGCCGTTGCACGCCGCATGTGTTCGATTTGTCGTCACGCAAGCTGCCGGCGGTGGACGGTGCGACGCTTGATGCCGCAACGCGCTACATATGCTCGTTGGAGATTATTAAAGTACAGTTACAGATCTGGATGGTTAAAGAAGAAGAGATGGAGATGCAGTTAGGTGAGACGCCTTGTTTCGCTGCCTGACAACGGTCGCGCTGATCTCGACCGGCAACCCTGAACATTGCTCGAGTGGAAGGCTCCACACTGAACTCGGCATCCGGGCTTGTGGCGCCTTAGGCGTCGACCAGGCCGTAGCGGCGCTGCCAGGCTTCGCGCAGTCTTAGCCAGACGCGGCTCTTTTCTTCCTCGGGGAGGTCGCCGGCTCCCAGTACAAAGGCGGCGGATTCCCTTTTTGCCAACTCCAGCATGGCGCGGTCACGCACCAGGTTGGCGACGCGAAAGTCTGGCAGACCCGCTTGCCGGGTTCCGAAGAACTCTCCCGGCCCGCGCAACTGCAGGTCAAGTTCCGCCAATTCAAACCCGTTTTGCGTGCGCACCATGGCGGCCAGACGTTCCGCCGCCTGGGGTGAGATCTTTCCCCCGGTCATGAGAATGCATAGCGACTGGGCACTGCCGCGGCCCACACGCCCGCGTAACTGGTGCATTTGCGCCAGGCCGAAGCGTTCTGCATGTTCGATGACCATCATGGTTGCATTTGGCACATCGACGCCCACTTCGATGACCGTGGTCGCAATCAGCACATCGAGCTCTTTGCGCTGAAAGCGGCGCATGATGATTTCCTTCTCATCCGCATCCAGGCGCCCGTGCAGCAGACCAAGCCGCAAACCTTGTAAAGCGCCGGTTTTCAGCTCCTGATACATCTCGGTGGCGGCCTTGAGTGAGGGCGCGGCAGGAGCAGAAACGGGTTTGAATAGCTGGCCTGTCGCTTTGCGCTTGCCCACCCGCTTGACGGCGGTTGTTTCGGGCTCGGGATCGCCGGGCGCAAAATCCAACTCGGGTTGATCGTCTTTAGCGCCCTCAATCACGGGGTAGACCACATACGCCTGATGGCCCAGCTTTACCTGTTCACGCAGCAAGTTCCAGATTTCGCCGGCGCGTTCGTCGGATACCTGGCGGGTAAGGATCGGAGTACGGCCGGGGGGCAGCTCATCCAGCACGCTGAGGTCAAGATCCCCATAGAGCGAAAGGGCGAGGGTGCGAGGTATGGGCGTGGCGGTCATGACCAGGACATCGGGTTCGCCGGCGTTGGGCTTTTGCATCAGGCGGAAGCGCTGCAGCACGCCAAAGCGATGCTGCTCATCGACGACCACCAGGCCGAGTCTGGCGAAGTCGACGCTTTCTTCTATGAGGGCATGGGTGCCGATCACCAGCTGCGCCTCGCCGCGCGCAATCAAACGGCGGCTGGCGCGCTTGCGATCGTCATCGAGCGAGCCGGTTAACAGCACCACTTTGTAGCGTTGCTGTGACCGCTCCAACAGCTTGCGGGCGCCCAGGTAATGCTGGGTTGCGAGGATTTCTGTAGGCGCCATCAGGGCAGCCTGGTAGCCGTTCTCGATGGCCACCAGCATGGCTTGCAGGGCCACGATGGTCTTCCCCGAGCCCACATCGCCCTGCAGCAGGCGGCGCATGGGTTCGGGCGCGCGCATGTCCGCCACGATCTCACCCAGGGCGGTTTTCTGCGCTTTGGTGGGGTGGAAAGGAAGCACCTGTCGCAAGGCTGACCGCACTGCATCGTTGGTGACAAAGGGAATGCCCTGGCGCTGGCGAAGCTTTTTGCGTTTGAGCTCAAGCCCCAGTTCGAGGAAGAAGAATTCCTCAAAGATCAGGCGTTTTTGCGCCGGGGTTGACCACGATTGGAGCTGGCTCAAGGGGGTTCCGGCGGGGGGAAAGTGGGCATCGCGCAGAGCTTCCTCCCGGCTGGGCAGGTCGAGGCGGCGGCAGAGGGAGGGCGGTAAGGTTTCCGGGATGCGGCCCTTCAGATCTTCCAACAGGCGAAAGATGACGCGGCGCTGCCAGCGCGAGGCGAGCTTGTTGCCCAGTGTCTCGTAGACGGGGGTGATGCGGCCTACTTCCAGCAGCCTGGATTCCTCATCGTCATGGTCGTCTGGCAGGACTTCCACCTGGGGCTGGATCATTTTGAAGCTCATGTTGGTGCGGGAGGGCTCCACTTTGCCGTACAGGGCGACCCACTGGCCTGCTTTGAAGCGGTCTTTCATGTAGGTGCCGTGGAACCACATGCACTTGACCTTGCTCAGGCCCTGACCCACGGTCATTTCAAAGATGGGCATACGGGTGGTGCGCAGCAGGGCCATGCCGCGGACCTCGCCGATCAGGCTGGCCATTTCGCCCGCCTTCAGGTCTTCAATCAATTGCGGTTGCAGGCGGTCTTCGTAGCGGAAGGGCAGGTGGTACAGCAGGTCCTCGAGGGTGAGGATGCGCTTGTCCTTGAGCGTCTGCGCGATGCGCGGGCCAATGCCCTTGACGAACTGAAGGGGCGTTTCGAGTGTCAGGAGCACATCAGAGATGCTATCAGCGCGGCGCGCCGTGCTTCTCCCTGTGGCTGACCCTTCGCCAAACAGCGAAGGGGTCTAACGGGCTGCGAGTGCGGGGCGACGCTTGTGGGTGGCTGCACCGATCATGTAGACGCAGCGTGCGTCGACGTTCTCGGCCATTTGGAAGACCCGGTCGAGCTTGGCGTCGAGGGCTGGCTTGGTGGAAGTTCTGGGCAACGTGTAGTGGCGGGAACCAACAACAATCTTGTGTGTGTGCATGATGAATACTTGTATACGCCGCCACCAGGGCTGGGAAAATGCGCCGTTGACAGCATTACTTCGCCCCAAATGGGGTAGCGCTGACTCCCCATTTTGCGATCCCCCGGTTACCCTTTGGGCGGGTTCGGGCTGCCGTGGCAAGGGGCCCCGGGTTAACTGCAACAAAACAGGTGACGAATAGAAGTACGGGCGAGGGTTACCAAGGGTGCAGCCCGGGGATGGGCGAAAACGCCGCCCTGTAGAATCGGCGCGTGAGCGACGCAGCCGCACGGCAAAGAGAGCCAAAGTTCAGCTTTGGCAAGCGGATTAGCATTACGATCGTTCCTCGGGTCGTTGCGCTCCTGTTACGCGCCCTCGATCGCACATTGCGCTATGAAGTGGTGGTGGAGCCGGGAGCCTCGCCGGCGGTCCCCCCGGCCTTGCAGGTGTGGTGCTTCTGGCACCGCTGCCTGATTCCGTGCGCCTGTTATTTTCACGATCGCTTTCGGCCGGCGGTCCTGATCAGCCGCAGCTTCGATGGCGAGTTAATTGCGCGCACCATCGAGCGGTTAGGATTTCTCACGGTGCGGGGGTCGAGTTCGCGGTCCGGTGGAACGGGGTTGCTGGCACTGGCAAAGATGGTGGGCCGTGGCAACGCGGCTGTGTTCACAGCGGATGGTCCGCGGGGGCCGGTGTACCAGGTGAAGCCGGGCGCGGTGAAGTTGGCGCAACTGACGGGGCTCCCAATCGGCATTTTCTACGCGCATCCTGAGCGGGCGTGGGTTCTCAAGTCGTGGGATCGCTTTCTGGTGCCAAAGCCCTTTTCAAGAGTGGCGATCAGTTGGGGACGGGACGTGATTGTGCCGCAGACGAGCGATCCGGCGGTGCTGGAGAGCAAGCGGGTGGAAGTGGAAGAAGCACTGGAGCGGGCACGGTGCAATGCTGAGCAGCACTTCAGGCGATGAACATGCAGTCCCCGTAGGAGAAGAAGCGGTACCTGGCGGCGACTGCGTGGCGGTACGCGGCCAGGGTGTTGTCTTTGCCGGCGAAGGCGCTCACCAGCATCAGGAGCGTGGACTGTGGCAGGTGGAAGTTCGTCAGCAGCGCCCCGACCACCCGAAAGGGTGCGCCGGGAGAAAGAAAGATGCTGGTTGCGCCAGAGTGCGGTTCGAGGCGGCCAATGCTGGCACAGTGCTCCAGCACGCGGACGGTGGTAGTGCCGGCCGCGACTACGCGCCGCCCTTCGTTGAGCGCCCGATTGACCTGGAGGGCAGTTTCTTCAGGGAGTGAGTAACGCTCGGCGTGAAGGCGGATGGCTGCTACCTCCTGCACACGCACGGGCTGGAAAGTTCCCAGCCCTACGTGCAGGGTGAGATGGGTGATGATCACTCCACGGTCGCGGATTTGTTCCAGGATGGCCGGGGTGAAGTGGAGGCCGGCCGTGGGCGCGGCGACGGAACCCCGGTCGCGGGCAAAGACCGTTTGGTAACGGTCGCGGTCCTGTGGCTGGTCGGGTATTTGTTTGGGGCGGCGGATGTACGGGGGAAGGGGTACGTGCCCGAGAGCGTCCAGCCGGCCGAAGAAATCATTGACCGGGGTAAAGCGGAGAAGGCGTTCGCCGAAGTCGCCGTTGGCGACGACGGTGGCGTGCAGTGGCTCGGCTGCTTCTTTCCCGGCTCCCCCGGCAAAAACGAGCATGTGACCTACGGCGATGCGCTTCGCGGGGCGGGCGAGCGCGTGCCATTCCCATTCGCTTACCTGCTCGGTCAGGAGAAGCTCTACTTTTCCGGGGGTTGGCGGCGAGACGCCGTCGGCCGCAGGCGCCAGGCGGGTGCCGAAGAGGCGAGCCGGGATGACACGGCTGTCGTTCAGTACCAGTACGTCGCCTGGATGCAGTAGCTGGGGTAGGTTGTCGAATTGCATGTCCTGCCATGCACCTGTGGTTCGGCCCAGGGCCAACATGCGGCTGGTGCCACGTTGCTCCGGAGGTTGTTGGGCGATCAGTTCCGGAGGCAGCTCGAAATCGAAATCAGAGACCAGCACATTTCGATTAGACCATTCGGGGTGGGTGCCGGGTTTGTCGTTGCTGGTGGTGGGGCTGCAGCTACAGACACGTCAGGATTACCAGCCCCCCTTGTTATCCCTTGTCATCACCGCCACCCTTTTGTTATCACCACCACCCTTTTGCCTTCACCATCCACCCTTTTGTCTTCACCACCACCGTTTTGTCTTCACCACCACCCTTTTGCCTTCACCACCACCCTTTTGCCTTCACCACCACCGTTTTGTCATCCCGAGCGCAGTCGAGGGATCTGCTTTGCGCCTTTCTTCTGCCACAAATTTCTACACAAGCCCCTGCATCGGACGCGCAGAGGAACCACTCCACTAGCAGCAAAGGCAGGAGAGTAACTTCCAGCAGCGAAGCAGCTGCTATCGAGACCCACGTTCCTCTGCCCATCCGATGCTGGAGCTTATGTGGAAGTTTGTGGCAGGAGAAAGGCGCAAAGCAGATCCCTCGACTGCGCTCGGGATGACAAAAGGGTGGTGGTGAAGACAAAAGGGTGGTGGTGAAGACAAAAGGGTGGTGGTGATGACAAAGAGGGTGGTGGTGAAGACAAAAGGGTGGTGGCGATGACAAAAGGGTGGTGGCGATGACAAAAGGGTGGTGGCGATGACAAAGGGTGGTGGCGATGACAAAAGGGTGGTGGTGATGACAAAGGGTGGTGGCGATGACAAAAGGGTGGTGGTGCTGACAAAGGGTGGTGGTGAAGACAAAAGGGTGGTGGTGAAGACAAAAGGGTGGTGGTGATGACAAAGGGTGGTGGTGATGACAAGAGGGTGGTGGGGTGGTGGTGATGACAAAAGGGTGGTGGCGATGACAAAGGGGGGCGCTGGGGATGACAAAGGGGGAGGGAGGGATGACAAGGGGGCAGTGAGCGCCATCAGTCGTTTCCCTCAGCGGGGAATCTAAGCCAGGGAGTTTCGCTATAAACTCGCTAAACGATGGCCTCTCCTCAAAAATCGACCGCGCCCGTGGAGAATGCGGAGCCTAAGAAGCCAGTTTTCCTGCTGGACGCGATGTCGTTCATCTTCCGCGCGTACCACGCCATGCAGCGGCAACGGCCGATGTCCACCCGAACCGGGATCCCTACGGCGGCAACATTCGTTTTCGTCAATATGATCAACAAGCTGCGCAGAGACTTCCAACCGGAATATTTTGCGGCTGTGTTTGACGTGAGCGGGGCCGTCTTCCGCGATGAGCGCTCCCGCAGTATCGCGACCGTGCGCAAATGGAACCTGAAGACGCAGACCTTCGACGAAATCGACTACGAAGGGTACAAAGCAAACCGCACGGAGATGCCGGCAGATCTGGCGCAGCAGCTTCCATTCATCCGCCGTTCTCTCGAGGCGTTCCGTATACCGATCCTGCAGTCCGAAGGGTTCGAGGCCGACGATGTGATCGGCACGCTGGCACGGCAAGCGGCCGAACAGGGCCACGACGTGTTTGTGGTTTCGAATGACAAAGACATGCTGCAGCTGGTGACGGGCCAGATCAAAGTGCTGAATCCGGTGAAAGACAATCTGATCCTGGATCGCGACAAGGTAGTGGAAGTGCTGGGTGTGCCGCCGGAGCGGGTGATCGATGTGATGGCGCTGCGGGGCGACTCCATCGACAACATTCCCGGCGCACCCGGGATCGGCGACAAGGGGTCGGTAGAACTGGTGCAGCAATTCGGCAGCGTGGAAGCGGTGCTCGATCACGCGGCCGAGGTGAAGCGTAAGACCTATCGCGAATCTCTCGAGAACAATCGGGAGATGGTGCTGCTGAGCAAGGAGCTGGTGACGATCCATTGCGAAGTGCCGGTAGAGCTTGATTTGAGCCAGATGCTGACCCAGGCACCCGATGTGAGCGCTTGCCGCGCTTTGTTCAACGAACTCGAGTTCACCACGATGCTGAAGGAACTGGCTCCGGAAGAGCAGACCAAGCCATTGGTGGTGCTGCAGAACCCGAGTGCGGAGCAGATTCGCCACTTTGCCGAGCAGGCGCGCGCGGGCGGTTTCGCCCTGGCCTTCGACACGACCCTGCTGCAGGTGGCCGCGGAGCAGGTAGGGGAAGCGGAAGGCGAGGCGATTGAGGAAGAGGAGCCGCAGCTGAAAACGATGTCACTCTTCAGCCCGGCCGATGCTCCGCCGCAGGCGGAAGCTGCGCCGCAGAGCCTGCGCATTGCTGTTTCCGCGGAAGCGGGCACCGTGCTGGTGTTTTGCCTGGATGCTGCGGCCTGCGACGGCCCATTTCTGGATACGCTGCGCACGCTGCTGGGTGAAGAGAGCACCTCAAAGGCCGTCCACGATCTGAAAGCCACCCTGCGCATTCTTGGTGCGCACGGCGTGAGCCACGGGCTGGAACTAAAAGGCCCGGTGGATGACGTAATGCTGTACTCCTATCTGATTAACCCGACGCACACCACGCATTGGCTGGGCGATGTGGCAGCTCGCTTTACCAGCCGCGCGTTGCCCGCCGCCGGCGAGGAGTTATTGCCGGAATCGGCGCGCGCCATTCAGACGCTGGCTCCCCTCCTGAAGACCGATGTGGAAGCGCTGGGCACGGCACAGGTGTATCGCGATATCGATCTGCCACTGGTACCCGTGCTGCTGCGCATGGAGGAGGCCGGGGTGCGCATCGATCGCGCCGTGCTCACGGACATGGCCGAACGGCTGACAAAGGACATGCAGCAGGTAAGCGAGCAGATCTACGAAGGCTCGGGCCATCGCTTCAATATCAATTCACCCAAGCAGCTGGGCGATGTGCTGTTCAACAAAATGAAGTTGGCCAAGCCGATGAAGTATGGCAAGGGCAAAGTCATCTCGACCGCAGTCGATGTGCTGGAAGAATTAGCTGCGTACAACGAGGTGCCGCGCCAGGTACTGCAATACCGGCAACTGGCCAAGCTGAAGTCGAACTACGTGGATTCATTGCCACTGCTGGCGGATGCGGAAGGCCGGGTGCATACCACGTTCAACCAGGTGGGCACGGCGACAGGCCGGCTATCTTCGACCAATCCCAATCTGCAGAACATTCCCATCAAGACCGAACTCGGGCGCGAGATTCGGGCGGCGTTCATCGCGGCGCCGGGCAACGTGCTGATGTCTGCCGATTATTCGCAGATCGAGTTGCGGCTCATGGCCCACTACTCAGAAGACCCGTTGCTGGTAAGAGCCTTCGCCGAGGGGCAGGACATTCATACGCTCACCGCCTCAGAGGTGTTTGGCATCAGCCCCGAGGCGATGGATAAGCAAACCCGTGATCGCGCCAAGGCAGTGAACTTCGGCATTGTCTATGGCATATCGCCGTTTGGATTGGCGGCGCAGCTGGGCATTGAGCAGAATGTGGCCAGGCTTTATATCGAGACGTATTTCGCACGCTACAGCGGTGTGCGCAGCTACATCGATCGTCTGCTGGAAGAGACGCGCCGGGAACAGCGCGTGCGGACGCTCTTCGGGAGGGTTCGGCCGATCCCCGATATGCAAAGCCGCAATGCGAACCTGCGCGGTTTTGCGGAGCGCACGGCCGTGAACACCCCTTTGCAGGGAACCGCCGCCGACCTGATCAAAATCGCCATGATTCGCATCGATCGACGACTCAAGGAAGAAAACCTGAAAACAAAGATGACGCTCCAGGTGCACGACGAATTATTATTCGACGTGCCGAAGAACGAAGTGGAAGACGTACGGGAACTGGTGCGGCACGAGATGGAAACAGTTGTTGCGCTGAATGTGCCGGTGCTGGTGGATTGTGGCGTGGGACCGAACTGGCGCGACCTGGTTTAGTGAATAACGGGGCAGCGCGCATAGGCTCCCGCCGCAGGAGCACCCAACAGTTATTCGTGGAGGTCAGTAATTTGTTGTTTGCTTGCTTGAAAAGACCCGGGGTCTTTGCGTACCCGCTGCTCGCTTCATCGTTGAGTTGTGCTGGTTTTGCGGCGCAGACTCAATCGGCCTCCATGCCTGCCGACATCGTCATCCGGAACGCGACAGTGATGACGGCCTCGCACGGTACGGTCGAGCGGGGCAGTGTGTGGGTCCACCAGGGAAAAATTGCCGGTGTGGGCGCCACTGTGAACGCGCCGGCAGATGCAACTGTGATTGATGCGAGTGGCAAGTTCGTAACTCCCGGCATCATCGACCCGCACTCTCACTCAGCGCTCAGCGATGATGTGAATGAGGCGACCAGCCCAGTGACGCCCGCCATGATGATGATCGATGCCTTCGACAACATGGATAGCGCGCTGTATCGCGCACTCGCCGGCGGCGTCACCACGGAATTGTTGCTGCATGGTTCGGCGAACGTGATTGGCGGCCAGGCGGTGGTGATCAAGAACAAGTTTGGGCTCTCGCGCGACCAGATGCTCTTTCCGAATGCGCCGCGCTCCATCAAGTTTGCCAGCGGAGAAAACCCCAAGCGGGTGTATGGGGAGCGCAACGAATTGCCCTCCACGCGGATGGGCAACTTCGAGGTGATGCGCCAGTCCTTCGAAGACGCCAAAGCCTACATGGCTAGCTGGGATGCCTACAACGCCAAGGTCGCGAAGAACGATAAAGACGCAGTCGCGCCCAAACGCGATTTGAAGCTGGAAGCGTTGGCGGACGTGTTGCGCGGCAAGCTCATGGTGCAAATCCATTGCTACCGGGCAGATGAGTTTCTGACTGAAGAGGCGATTGCGAAAGAGTACGGTTACAAAATCCGCGCCTTTCACCATGCGCTGGAGATGTACAAGGTCGGCGACCAGATTGCGCCGACGGGCACTGCCATTGCGACCTTTGCCGATTGGTGGGGGTACAAGGACGAGGCATGGGACGCTATCCCGTGGAATGCGACGATGAGCATGCGTGAGGGTGTACGGGTAGCGCTGAAGAGCGATTCCAATGATTATGTGCGCCGCCTGAATCAGGAGGGTGGCAAGATGATTCATTATGGCGGGGCGACGGAAGAGGAAGCGCTGCGCATGATCACCCTGAACCCCGCGTGGATTATTGGTGTCGATGACCGAGTCGGCTCCATTGACACCGGGAAAGACGCTGACCTGGTGATATGGAATACGGACCCGCTTTCTACCTATGCCCGCGCAGAGAAGGTCTACATCGATGGCGAGTTGTTCTTCGACAGCAGCCTGCCGGGTTTTGGCACCACTCGTTTTCATGGGGCGATGCACAACAGCGGATTTTCGGGTTCGGAACAGGATGACGGGGGTGGCCTTTGATCGTCGCCCGCAGAACCACCCCTCGTTGGTTAGCGCTTTGCTGCCTGCTGGCGTGTGTGAGCGCGGGTGGACAGACGCCTGCCCACAGCAAGGCGAAGGTCGCGCCGGTAGTCTCCACGGCGGATGGCCCCAACAGCACGGTGATGTCTCCGTCGCCTGTGATCGCGATCACCGGCGGCAAATTGCTCACCATCACCCATGGCACGATCGAGAATGGGGTTCTGATTCTCGAGAACGGAAAGATCAGTGCGGTCGGTCCTGCTGCTTCGACCAAAATACCGAAGGGTGCGCAGGTGATCGATGCCAAAGGAATGACGGTGTACCCGGGGTTGTTTGACGCAGAGACCAATCTGGGTCTGACCGAAGTTTCGGCGGACGAGAACAGCAACGACCTGGTGGAGAAGTCGGACGAGATTTCGCCACAAATGCGTGTGGTGGATGCGTTCCACGCCGAGACCGCGCGGATCCCGGTGCAGCGCATCAACGGTGTCACCAATGCGATCGTTGCTCCTGCGTCGGAAGACTCCATGGCTGGCCAGGATGCATTGATACAGCTCTACGGCAAGGACCGCAATGCCATGATCCTGGCTCCTGATGTTGCGTTGGCCATGAACTTTGAAGGAGACATCCGGCGCAAGGGCAGCGGTAGCCGGGCCTCAAAGTTTCCTGAAACCCGCATGGGTTTGGCCTCACAGCTACGCCAGGCCTTTCTGGACACGCAGAATTACATGGCAGAACAGGCGGCAGCGGCCAAGCCGGACTTCAAGGGAACGCCTCCCAAGAAGAACCTGAAGTACGAAGCGCTGATTCCTTATCTGAAAGCGGAAAAGCCTGTTGTTTTTGGCGCTTACGAGAGCTTTGAGGTAGAAGTGGCGATGGGCATTGCGAAGGAGTTTCACCTCAAGGTGATCCTGAACCATGTGACGCATACGCAGGATCTGCTGGATACGATCGCTTCGTATAAGGTGCCCGTGATTGTCGGCTCCATCTACGATCAGCCCAACGCCAACGAGCGATACGATGCTGTATTTTCGTTACCGGCAGAGTTACAAAAGCGCGGCGTTAAGATTGCGTTTTCGTCGATGAGCGGCGGACCTGTGTCGGACAGCCGCAATCTGCCCTATGCTGCCGGCTATGCGGTGGCTTACGGTCTGCCCTACGACGAAGCTCTGAAGGCGATCACGATCAACCCGGCAGAAATGTTTGGTATGGGCGCGACCCTTGGGTCCCTGGACGAAGGGAAGACGGCGAATGTGGTGATCGCGAATGGCGATCCTCTGGACGTGCGCACGTCGGTGAAGCAGGTGTTTATCGGGGGCGTGGCTATCCCCATGACCAGCCGGCAGACGCAATTGCGGGACCAGTATTTGCCATTGACGCAAAAGCCTCAGTGAAGCCGGGGGCGAAATTCCGGAACCCCAAAGGAATGGGAAATGACTGCTCGTCATCCGAAGCGTTTGATCGCAGCGGAGATGGTGCCTGCGTTACGGTACGGCCGCGAGACATGCGAGCTAGGTCTTTTTTCTACCCTTACCAGCTGCAGCCGGAAGTGTCTCGCGCAAAGCCACTTTGAGGTAGCGTTCCAGGATTTCTTTCTGCAGGCCTTCGGGATCGAAGAGATGGTTAAGCGCCAGCCCATCGACCATGCCGCAAACCGCTAGCGAATCGGTGAACCGCGTTTCCGTCGAGTGGCTGCTCAATTCCGGCAGCAAACGGTTTATCTCTGGGATGGACGTGCGCAAATGCATGGCCTTGAGAAGGGCCGCCAGTCGCTTGCGGCGGCGCGGATGGCGAATCGCATAGAGCTTGAACTCGACTATCAACAGCATGCGCTCGAGATTGTTGCTTAAGCCAGCAAGATACTTCGCCAACGCGGCAATGCGCAGTTCGATGGTGGGTAGTGGACGCAGCAATGGACCAATCTCGTTCATGTTGTGATCCAGGTCGTCTTCGAAGATGGCCAGGAACACATCTTCCTTGTCTGTGAAATTGTCGTAAAAAGCGCCGCGAGTTTTTCTCGCACGCAGCGCAATATCTTCCAGGCGCGCATGCTCAAACCCGTCGCGTGCAAAGACATACCGGGCGGACCGAAGCAGCGCCTGCCGCGTAGCAATGCCGCGCTGCTGGCGTTGCAGTTGTCCTTTGTCTTCCCCAGCGACTCTTTTTGAATCCGGCATCCTGCTCTCCGCGTCTGATCATAGAACATAGTCACGGAACATACATGCGTGTATGTTTCCGGTACATCCGCCGGCTGCAAGCAATCCTGAAGCCTTTTTGGAGAAAAACATGAGCCATCGGCTTAGACGTGCGGCAGATACCCCTGCCTTTGATCAAGTGAACTGGATGCAGCCCGCGATTCTGCTCCTCGCCAGCGTAGCCCTATTGGCCGGCTGCGATAAGAAGCCAGCTGCCGCCGGGCCACCCCCGGCGCTGCCCGTGAGCGTGGTTGAGGTACAGGCATCGGATGTACCGGTCTCGAACGAGTGGGTCGGCACGATGGACGGATTTGTGAATGCGCAGATCCAACCACAGGCCAGCGGATACCTGATCAAGCAGAATTATCGCGAAGGCACCCAGGTGGCAAAAGGCCAGGTCCTGTTCGAGATTGACCCGCGCCCGTTCCAGGCAGCACTCGATCAGGCCAAAGGCCAGCTTGCCCAGGCGCAGGGACAAGTGCAGCAGGCGCAGGCTCAACTGGGTCTCGCCGAAATCAATGTGAAGCGAGACACGCCCCTTGCACAGGCACGCGCCATCGCGCAAAGCCAATTGGACAATGATGTGCAGCAAAAGGCCCAGACAGAGGCCTCAGTCAAGTCGGCGCAAGCCTCTGTGGCCGCTGCCGAAGCTGCCGTCGAGAACGCCCAATTAAACCTTGGGTTCACCCATGTGCGCTCCTTGATCACTGGCGTGGCCGGACAGGCTACCACGCAGGTGGGCAACCTGGTCAACACGCAATCCGTGCTTACCTCGGTTTCACAACTCAACCCGATCAAGGTTTACTTCTCCATCAGCGATGCCGAATATCTTGCCCTGATCCAGCGGGCGCGGAACAGCGGCGGCGATCTTCTCAAGAACACCGCCTCCATTCCTCTCACGCTGACACTTGCCAATGGCGAGGCGTATCCACGGAAGGGCCGCATCGCTTTCGTTGATCGTCAGATGAATGCGCAAACCGGCGCGATCCGCATTGCCGCCGAGTTCCCGAACCCCGGCAATGTTTTGCGTCCCGGGCAGTTTGGCCGGGTGCGCGGGGAAACCCAACTGCATAAGGACGCGTTGTTAGTCCCGCAGGTAGCTGTCCAGGAACTGCAGGGCCTGCAGCAGATTTATGTTGCCGGCGCAGATAACAAGGCCCACCTCACTACGGTGGAGCTGGGCCCGCAGGTCGGAACCAACTGGTTGATCGAAGGCGGTTTGGCTTCGGGTGCCCGGGTGATCGTCGACAACCTGCAGAAACTGCATGATGGCGCTGAAGTAAGCCCGCATCAGGCCGCGGCGGCCGCACTGGCTGCTCCGCCGGCCAGCACCTCGACAGGGAGGTAGTTCATGTCAAAGTTTTTTATTCGCCGGCCCATCGTCGCCATTGTTATCGCCATTGTGACCGTCATTCTCGGCACGGTTTCGATGTTGAGTCTTGCCAACTTCGCAATACCCTGACATCGTTCCGCCGGAAATCCTGGTGACCGCCACCTACCCGGGTGCGGATGCCAAGACCGTATCGCAGGCCGTATCGACACCGATCGAGCAGCAGATGAACGGCGTCGACAACATGATCTACATGAACTCCGTCAGCGCGAACAATGGCGTGGTTCAGCTGTTTGTCGACTTCGATGTGAAGACCGACCCGAACATCGACCAGGTGCTGGGGCAGTTGCGCGTCGATCAGGCACAGTCGCAGTTGCCGGCCCAGGTCACTACGGCAGGCCTCACCGTGCAGAAAGCGCTCACCTCGCCGCTGATGCTGGTGGCCATCAACTCGCCGGGCGGCAAATTGAGCCAGCAGTTTCTGACCAACTACGCCATCATCAATCTGCAGGATCAGCTTTCGCGCGTTAAGGGCGTTTCGCGTGTGCAGGTGTTCGGCGGCCAGTATGCGCTACGCGTGTGGGTACGGCCGGATGCGATGGCCAAGCTGAGCATCACCGCGCCCGAAGTCATCCAGGCGATCCAGACGCAGAACAATGTAAACCCCGCGGGCCAAATCGGCGCGGAGCCCATTCCCCAGGGGCAGCAGTTCACCTATACCGTGCGCACCCAGGGCCGTCTGGTCAAGCCGGAGGAGTTTGGCGCCATTATCATCCGCGCCAATCCGGATGGCTCTGTCGTGCACCTCAGCGACATCGCGCGGGTTGAACTGGGCCAGCAGGCTTATGCGATTTCTGCGCGTTATAACCAGGCTCCTTCTGGCGTAATGGCGATCTATCAGCTGCCTGGGTCAAACGCCGTAGCCACGGCCGCTGCCGTGAACGCGCGCATGAAGGAACTTGCAGCGAGCTTCCCGGCCGGCATCTCCTACGATGTACCGCTGGATACCACCAAGGCAGTGACCGCCGGGATTCACGAGATTGTCTTCACCCTGGTGGAAGCGCTGGCCCTGGTGGTCATTGTTGTATTCATCTTTCTGCAGGGCTGGCGCGCAACGCTGATTCCCGCTGTTGGCGGTTCCGGTTTCGCTCGTCGGTACCTTCATCATATTTCCGGCGCTTGGCTTCTCGATCAACACTCTGTCGCTATTCGGCCTGGTGCTGGCGATCGGGCTCGTGGTGGATGACGCGATCATCGTTGTGGAAGCAGTCGAGCACCACATCGATGAAGGCATGGAGCCGAAAGAGGCTACCATCCTGGCGATGGAAGAAGTGGGTGGCCCGGTGGTTGCCATTGCGCTCATTCTTGCCGCTGTATTTATCCCGACCGCTTTCATCCCCGGCATCACCGGCCGGATGTATCAGCAGTTTGCCGTGACGATTGCGATATCGGTGTTGATCTCAGCGTTTAACGCGCTGACGCTTTCTCCTGCGCTGGCATCCTTGCTGCTCAAGCCGAAGGATCCTGACGCCAAGAAGGGCCTGCTTGGCAGGGGCTTCGGACTGTTCAATAAGTTCTTTGGCCGCACGACGGATAGTTTTGTGCGGACCTCCGATGTGCTGATTCACAAATCAGCCATCGCCATGGTTGCGTTAGCCCTGGTCGCGGTGGTGGCCGTGGTTCTGGGTAAGAGCTTACCGGGCGGGTTTATCCCGACGGAAGATCAGGGCTACATGTTCCTGGCGCTGCAGTTGCCCGATGCTGCGTCGGCGCAACGCACCGATGCAGCGGAACAGAAGATCACGGATGCGCTGCTGAAGACTGATGGCGTGCAGGGTGTGATCGCAGTGAACAACTTCTCCCTGCTCACCCAGGTACAGAGCACCAACTCCGGCTTCTTCTTTGTGGCGCTCAAGCCGTGGGATGTGCGCAAGAGCCGGACGCAGCAGCTCGAGTACATCCAGGGCAATCTGCAGAAGCAGCTGATGGCGAATCCTTCGGGCATCGCGTTTGCGTTTCCGCCGCCGTCCATTCCCGGTATTGGCACCTCTGGCGGTGTCACAATGATTCTCGAAGATCGATCCGGCAACGACGATCCAGCCACGCTGACGAAGAACGTGTATGCCTTTTTGGGAGCGGCCAGCAAACGGCCGGAGATCGCCGCCGTTATTCCGTCGTACCAGCCAGGCGTTCCCCAACTGTATGCCGACGTGGATAAGGAAAAGGCCCTGCAACAGCAGGTGCAGCTGTCCGACATCTACACCACGATGTCGACCTTCATGGGCGGCTACCTGGTGAACTACTTCAATCGCTTTGGCCGCCAGTGGCAGACCTACGTGGAAGCGGAAGGGACTTCGCGGCAAGACATTGCGAACATCAGCCAATTCTATGTACGCAGCGCGAATGGCAGCCAGGTGCCACTTGCCTCGCTGGTTAAGGTGAAGCAAATCACCGGGCCCGAGTTCATCTACCGGTTCAACGAGTACAACGCTGCGCAGCTCAACATTACGGGCGCTCCCGGCTACAGTTCCGGCCAGGTGCGTGGCGCGCTGGAAGCCGTATTCAAACAGACGATGCCGGCCGGCGCAGGGTTTGATTACTCCGGTATGTCGTACCAGGAGCAGCAGGCCGAGAAGGGCATTCCTTCCTGGGCGGTATTCGGGCTTTCGCTGTTGTTTGTCTTTCTGATTCTGGCTGCGCTGTATGAGAGCTGGACTCTGCCGTTCAGTGTGCTGCTAAGTACCCCTGTGGCCATCCTCGGTGGTTACCTGGCGCTGCATGCCCGTTCGTTCGAGAACGACATTTTCGCCACCATTGGCCTGGTCATGCTGATTGGTCTCTCTGCCAAGAATGCCATCCTGATCGTTGAGTTTGCGAAAACGAACTACGAGTCGGGCCAGAGCATATCGCAAGCCGCACTGGGCGCCGCCCGGTTGCGCTTCCGCCCGATTGTCATGACGGCGTTGGCCTTCATCTTCGGGTGCCTTCCGCTTTGGGTGGCCTCGGGCGCAGGCGGCGCATCACGGCGCATTCTCGGCACGGTGGTGATTGGCGGCATGTTTCTTTCAACCGCTATCGGGTTGATTTTCATCCCGGTCACTTTTTCGGTGGTGGAGTACCTGTCGCATCGATTCGCGCGAGGCGGTAAGGGAACGACGATGGATTCGAAATCGAACGTAGACCCAGTTGCACTGGGCAGGGCTGCGGGGGAACCTGTTGGTTCCGGGCACGGAGGTCATCGATGAACTACTCTTCGGATTGGCTGCAGCGGGTATCGCTGGCAGCTGTTTCAGCGGTCATTCTGAGCGCTGCGGGTTGCACGGTTGGCCCGAAATATCAGCGGCCAGCGTACCCGTCTCCGCCTCCGGCTTTTCGCGGCGCCGACGATGCTGCGATTATCAGCGATGCACAGGGCTCGCTGGGCGACCAGCAATGGGCCCAGGTATTTCGCGAGCCGGAGTTGCAGGCCCTGATTCGCAAAGCGCTCACCAACAATTACGATTTGCGGATTGCGGCAAAGCGGATTTTGGAGCAGCAAGCGCAGGTGCAGATCACGCGGTCGCAGCAGTTCCCGACGCTGAGCGTGGGGGGCACGGGCATCGGGGCGGATATTCCGGCGCTGAACAATATCACGGGATCCAACTCCATCAGCAATCCCATTGTGGCGGGCTCGTTCAGTTTATCGGCGGCGTGGAACCCGGATTTCTGGGGGCTCTATCGCAGACAGACAGAAGCAGCACGCGCTCAGTTGCTGGCCCAGACCTGGGCGCAGCGCGCTGTGCGGCTGACGCTGGTGCAGCAGGTGGCGACTACATACATACAACTGCGTGCGCTGGATCGCCAGGTCGATGTGACCCGTCAGACCATCAAGGTCCGCCAGGACTCGGTTGACCTGACCAAGCGGTTGGAGAGCGGGGGCTCAGTTCCTCTGTCTGATCTGCGTCAGGCGGAGCAATTGTTATATACGGCGACCTCGCAACTGCCACAGTTAGAGCAGCAAATACAACAGCAGGAGAATGCAATGAGCCTGCTGCTTGGGGACAACCCCGGCCCGGTGGCGCACACCGACCCGCAAACGCTCACGCCGTCTCCGCAGGATGTGCCGACCGGCATTCCTTCTCAGCTGCTGGAGCGGAGGCCTGACATACAACAGGCAGAGGCGCAGCTACGAGCGGCGAATGCGAATATCGGGGTGGCGCGAGCGCAATTTTTTCCGCAGCTCTCGATTAGCGCTTCCGCCGGTGTTGGCGGCGATTCGTTTCCTCACATCTTCGATACCGGGTCGCGGACGATCTACGGTCTTGGTTCGCTCGCGCAACCGTTGTTTGAAGGCGGCAGACTTCGCGGGCAACTGCGGCAGTCGCAGGCAAGCGAGCAGGAGATGGTGCTCACGTATCAGAGGACGATCGCCGGAGCGTTTCGTGACGTGTCGAACGCTCTGATCGCGCTCAACAAGCAACGCAGCTATCGTGAGCAGCAGGAGAAACTGGTGGCCGCTGCCCAGGATGCGACGCGGCTGGCGCGGCTCCGCTATCAGGGTGGGTCGACCAGTTACCTTGAGGTACTCACGACCGATTCCAATTTGTTTTCTGCTCAACTGAACCTGGCGACGGCGCAGCAAGGCGAAGCGCTGGGTTTGGTTCAACTCTACAGTGCACTGGGCGGTGGGTGGCAGGAGTAACGGACGCGGCGACCTGAGAGTCGCCTCGCTCGTGCTGCCCGCAGGCGCAGCATCCTGGAACGCGATACAGGCGATCTGGCCCTCAACCTTCTATGCAGAGTAAAGGTGGGTATCCAGAAACCTGTTGCGGAACTTTCCTGCCGGGTCGTAGTGCCCCACCAATTCCTGATAGTGTGACAGCTGCGTATATGCCGGCTTGATGCGCGATGCGTCGAGGGTAAACAGTTTTCCCCAGTGTGGCCGCGGATGGAAGGGGGCGAGCCTGGCTTCGATTTGCGGCAGCACCTGTTTCACTGCCGGCCAATCTGGCTTCCAGGTAAAGTGGATGCCCAGGGAAGGACGCCGATAGGCCGTGCTCATCCAAAGCTCGTCTGGCCCGACAGACCGTAACTCCGAGATAAACAGGTGAGGGGTTACCTGATCGCGCAGTTCTTCAATGGCGCGAACGGCGGCATATCCGTGCTCCCGTGGCACCAGGTATTCCGACTGCAGCTCCGCCCCGCTGCTCGGGGTAAAGCCAATCCGAAAATGCGGTAACCGTTCAAACCAGGGTCCCGGCACTCCCAGTTGCTCGGTACAGCTCTCCGCCGGGTGCCCGGGCAACGGGTGCAGTTTCACCGTCGCGCGCGTGGCGCCATAGAACTCTGGACTGAAGTCAAGCGACCGGCCCGGCTCAACCTTACGCTTAATCCAAACCTGGCCGGCGCGGTGATGCTGCCAGTCAGTAAACAGACTGACGCTATAGCCACTGGCGAAGATCTGCTCCAGTTGATGTTCCAGCTGATCGAAGGCGAGGTTCTCGTAGACCACCTGGGCCACCTGGAAGCTGGGCAGCACATCCAAAGTGACTTTTGTAACGATCCCAGCGGCTCCCAGGTGGACGACCGCACCCCGGAACTTCTCGCCATCCCGTTCGCGCGTAAGCGTCACTCGCTCCCCATTGGCGGTTACGAATTCCAAACCGGATACGGCAGTTGCCAAATTGCCATTCTGGTTACCCGAACCGTGGGTGGCTGTCGCAATCGCGCCCGCAATCGTGATTCCAGGGAGCGACGCCAGATTGTGGAGGGCGTAACCCTGCGCATCGAGGTGTGGACCGAGCTGGCTGTAGGTCACCCCTGCTCCGACAGTCACGGTGTGGGCAGTGCGATCAAGCACGATGTCGTTCAGGTGCTCCAGCGAGATCTGGTCCTCCCTGCTGTCGGCGATGCCATTGAATGAGTGCCGGGAGCCAAGAGCTCGCAGGTGGCTGCAGCTTTTCACTACCTGCTGCACCTCAGTCACCGTTTTAGGCTGGTGAAGACGGCTGGCGCTGAACTGGTAGTTGCCCGACCAGTTGGTCCGCGGTTGCGCCTTGTTCTTCGCCGGAGCCGTAGCTCGGCAGCATGCTGCTTGCCAGAAATGCTCCTGAAGTCTTCAAAAATTCTCGCTTATCCATATATATAGTCCCAAATATATAGTTCCCAAATATACAGTTCCCACCCCGGCCTGTAGAGTCCCCGCCTGCGATCTGGGCCAGGTCTCATCCCGCGAAAGACCTTCCCCGCCGTGCCGCCTGGCCGGCAATGGGCAGCATACAGCACACCAGCAGATTGCCGCAGGATTTTCAGCGGCCGGGCAATGATTACCGAAAACGACGCATTGCATACCAGCGCGCCGGCTAAACCTTTATGCCCAAATGGTTTGCCGGCGCCTTACCGTACCACGGTGCTAACTCCCACATAAGAGTAATAACAATGTCCCAAATCCGACGTTATGCTCCAGCAGTTGGATCAAGGTGACCGCATTACGTGACCATAGGTGTGCTCAATGCACACCTATGACAGACGCGACCGCTTTCTCTACACGCGCCCGCGTAAGTGTTGGTTGCTCATTAAGCGTACGAATCGGAGCTTCGAGACCCCATGACACACTCTGCCATCGTTGCAATCAAGAGCCGTATGTCCTCCAGGCCGGTCGTTTCTCGCCGGTGGATGCCTGCGATGTTAAGCGCTCTCGCGTTGGTAGCTGGTGGTCCCGCCGCATGGGCTGCGCCCACCGTGGTCTCCCTGTTTACCACGCCCGACAATCCGTCAAGCGGCGCGGTGATCACGATGACCGCACAGGTCTCATCAACATCGTTTACCGTTGCCGGCGGTACGGTCACGTTTACAGATACGTATAACGGCGTAAAAGAGACATTGGGCACGGTACAGGTGCAATCCACCAACGGAGCCGCCGGGACAGCCATCCTGAAGACCGAAGTCGGCGGCGTGGGGAGCCACCAGTTCATCGCAGACTACAGCGGTACGCAGGTGTTTGCGTCTAGTTCTTCTTCGCCGGCGACGGTTACGTTTGCTGCACCGTACCTTACATCCACTGCATTGGCCAGTACCGGTATCGGACCTTATTCCCTCACCGGAACCGTATCTGCCTATGGGCCTTCGGCGCCTACCGGCAACGTTGCGTTTGTGGATAGCACCACTAATTTCACCATCGGCACGGTGGCTCTTGATACAGCGACGCTACAGACTGGCTTTGCTCCCTATCAGAGCTACCCGATTGCCAATTTGAACAACGGCACCACCGGGGGCACCATCGCCCCGGCCATTGGCGACTTCAATAACGATGGACGTCTTGATTATGCGGTGCCGTCAAACTCCGGGCCCGTTGTCATCTTTCTGGGGAAAGGTGATGGCACATTCACCACGGGCACACCGCTGGCCACCTCAGGACTTACGCCCACTTCGGCGATCGCGGGCGACTTCAATGGAGATGGCAAGCAGGATCTGGCGGTGTTGGGCGCCTCCGGCTCCGTCAATGTTTACCTCGGCAATGGCGATGGAACCTTTGGGGCCGCCAGAAACTATTTGGTGGCGCCCGCCGCTCCAGCTCCGGGTTCCCGCATCCTGGCACAGGGCGACTTTAACCAGGACGGCATTGCCGATCTCGCGGCCAGCAACTCTGTGTTGAACACCGTGTCTGTGTTGATCGGCGTGGGGGATGGGTCCTTCCAGGCGCCCACGTCCTATGCGATCTCCACCTCGACTGTGGGATCACCGGGTTCCAAACCGTGGAACGTAGTAGTAGGCGATATCAACAAAGATGGTTTTCTTGACCTGGTGACGGCGTCGGACGGTAGCAGCGCGTTTAGCATCCTCCTGGGCAAGGGCGACGGCACCTTCCAGCCCTTTGTCACCGTGAACACTTCCGGAAGCCAGGTCGGTTCCGTGGCACTCGGTGATTTCAATGGCGACGGTGTGCTGGACGTGATCACATCCAGCGCCACCAACCAGGCGGTCTTCATCCTGCTGAATACAACCACGACCGCGGGCGCTACGCCGACTTTCAAGAGCAACGTAAGTTATCCGATGTCGAACGGGCCCTACTATTTGACCATCGGCGATTTCAATCGTGATGGCAAGCTGGACGTGATCGCAGCGAATAATGGTGCGGCGATTATCGGGTTGCCTGGGGTGCCCGCGGCCACCGCGGTGGGCGTTTTGTTGGGCAATGGGAGCGGCGGGTTTGGGACAGCCACCTATTACCAGGTGGGGGGCGGGTCTTATTTTGCCAACGCGGCAGACATCAACGGCGACGATCAGATCGATCTGACGGCTGTGACGACCACCGGCGTAAGTGTACTGCTCTCAGGCGAAGCAGAGTCCGCCACCTTGAATAACGTTCTTTATCAGGGATGCGGAACCCAATCCATAGTCGCGACCTACCTTGGCGACGGCACCTATGGGACCAGCACTTCGGCGGCGCGGACCGCGAACCCGACGGCGGTGAATACCACGTTGGGTCTCACCGTCACTCCTGTGAACGGCGTGACCGGTCAGCAGTATGTGCAGACAGCAACGCTAAGCCCCTACGCGAGTGGCAACTACTCGACCAACGGCGAACTCATTACTTTTTATGCGAACGGCACTCCGTTTGGCACCGCCCCCCTGGTGAATGGTGTCGCCACCCTGGTTTACACGCCTACCACGACCGGCTTCTACAACGTCAATGCCAGCTACACCAAGGGCTGCCTCTCAACCGGGGGCTTCAACAGCAGCGTGAGCGCGAGCACTCCCGTCAGCGTCTTACTTCCTTCGATCTTGACCTGGAATACTCCTGCGCCGATTACCTATGGGACGGCGCTCAGCTCAATTCAGCTGAACGCTACGGAAAGCATCGCCGGGACATTCAGCTATTCGCCTGCGGCCGGCACTATTCTCCCGGTCGGGAACCAAACTTTGTCCGTGACGTTTACGCCCACCAATCCGCTCTACGGCGTAGTGACGAAAACGGTCACCCTGAAGGTGAATCCGGCGCCCACTACGATCACCTGGCCAACGCCTACGCCAATCACTTATGGGACACCGCTGAGCAATCTTCAGCTGGATGCGACGTCATCGACGGGCGTCATCTCAGTACCGCTCTCCAGCTATTACAACGTGTACGGCATCTATAATCCGGGTGTCTCCTACACCACCTCCGGTTTTGACAACGATGGGTATTCGTTCTCGAGCGCGACCCTCAGCGGCAATCAAACCTTTGCCGGGATGACCTTCATTATGGGCCCGGTGGGTGCGCCGGATGCGGTGGCGCAAGGCACCATCGCTTTGCCCGCGGGCCACTACAGCGACCTTTATATGTTAGGCGCTATGGTCAACAACATCAGCCCTGATCAGACGTTTATCGTCACCTACACCGACGGAACGACGACGACACTGAACCAGAAAATGAGTGATTGGTTCAATGCAGCTGGCTGGCCTGGCGAGTCGGTGGTGAACTGCGCCGAGAAGCGCAATTTCAGCAATGGCAGCCAGCAAGCGGATTCAGTTTGCGTCTACGCATATGACGTGAACCTGGACGTGACCAAGACCGTGCAAAGTGTGACGCTGCCCAACACCCGGAATATCGTAATGCTCTCGATGAACCTGGCCACACCGCAGATACCGGGTACTTTCACCTACACGCCCGCATCCGGCACGGTGGAACCCGTTGGTACAAATGTGCTGAATGTAACGTTTACGCCGACTGATACGGCTGACTATCAATCGGCCACCGGCAGCGTGAACCTTGTGGTGACCAACCCGGTAGGCACCATCATTACACCGACGATCAACTGGCCCACACCGGCGGACATCACCTACGGAACACCGCTGAGCGCTACGCAACTGAATGCCGTGGCCATGGGGCTGGCGAGACCAACGCCACAAGTACCAGTGGACCAGCTGAATGTACTTTCCACCGCACAGGATGGCGTTCCGTACAGCCTCGCGGGATTCGATGCTAGCGGCAACACTTACTCGTACAACGAGCTGGGGAACGGTTCTGTCGTCTACGTGGGCACGACCTTCACGCTTGGCCAACCCAACGTGCCGAACGCAATTTCGAATGGCGCAGTTTATACGCTTGCATCCGCGGGTAACTACTCCAACGTCTACCTTATTGGCGCGGCGACCGCTGACCTCCAGGTGAACCAGCCATTCGTTCTCAATTACGATTCCGGCAACCCCGTCACACAAACCGTCAGTATGAGCTCATGGATCAACCCTGCCGGCTATGCGGGTGAGACGACGATCGTTAAAGGCAAGCACGTGAACCAACGAAACGGTGGGCAATCAAACACCAAGACTTACCTCTACGGATACACGATTCCGGCAGATCCAGCACGAAATCTGGTCAGCATCAGCCTGCCCAATAACAGGAAAGTCGTGATTCTGGCGCTGGGCTTCGGCACTAACAATCAGGTCGTGGTGCCGGGGACCTATGTCTACACGCCGCCCTCCGGGACTGTGCTGCCGGTTGGGCAGCAGCAAACGCTCTCGGTGCAGTTCACCCCCACCAATGCGCAGGCATACACTTCGGCCAGCGGCAGCGTTAAGATTAATGTGATCAAGGCAACGCCGGTCATCACCTGGCCGACACCCGCTGCCATAGCAGCCGGCACGCCGCTGAGCAGCACACAACTCAACGCGACCGCAAGCGTCCCGGGCACCTTCGTCTACACGCCAGCTGCGGGTACCGTGCTACCCAGCGGAACCGCTACCTTAACTGTGACATTCACCCCCAACGATACGACTGACTACAACAAGGCGACAGCCCAGGTACAGCTCGTAGTCGGCACCACGGCAACTTCGATCACGGGTGGACCAGGCTTCCAGTCGAGTGAGTGCTGCTTCTTCAGCCAGCCGACTCCGTATACGGTGACCATTGGCGGTGGGTCTGCTGCCCCAACCGGCACCGTGAATGTGGTCTTCGGTGGCAGAACGCTGGCCACGGGCGCTCTTACGCCCATCGGCTCGACCCACAACTCGTCCGTGGCGTTGCTGGTTAACAGCATTTACTTCCAGGTCGGGAACAACACCGTAAGCCTGAACTACCTGGGCGACAGCAACTACGCGCCTTCGAGCACGACGGCCGTGATTCCGCTGCGCAACCCAGCCATTGCCGCCAATCCGACGGTGGTGAAGGGCCCTGCCGGCACGCTGGTCATCCCTTACGGATTCCCCGTGGCGGGCGCAATGAGCTTTACCTTTAATCCGGGCGGCGGCGGCATCACCGACTTTACGGACAACGGCAGCACCACCTGCTCTTCGGGTACGCAGGAGCCCGCAGGGTTTGTGTGCACCCTGAACATCGCCTTCAATCCTGCGTTACCTGGCATTCGCAAGGAAGCAATCCAGGTGAACTTCACGCCGACCGGAGGCGGACCCGCTCAGCCCATTCTGTACCTGTACCTGTCTGGTTTAGGCAGTGCGGCGCAGATCGCGCTCGCCTCCGCTACGCAGGTGCCCCTGAATACCGCTCTGGCGCAGCCGCAGAGCTTGACCTTCAACCCCAATGATGTAAATACCGGGACGCTCTACATCGCTAACAGTAACCTGGGCAGTCTCGACACCATGTCTTCCTCAGGGGGAACAGCCACTCCATGGAACACGGCCAACACTGGGGGGCTGAGGTATCCGACGGATTTAGTGTTCGATGCCTTTGGCACACTGGTTGTGGCAGATCAGAACGCCCTTAAAGTCTTTGACTTTAGCGCGGCCCCTGGGAATCCGGTCAGCCCGGTCGTGACCAGCCCCATTACGCTTGGCACGCCCATTGTCGCGCGGCTTGACTTTGCGAACAACCTGTACATCGCGGATGCGGGCGCCGGCAATTCGCCGACTCCGCAGATCATCATGGTTCCGGGTGAAACCTATGACACGGCCCTGGCTTCGACGGTCCTGCTCACCGGCGCAACGGTAAGCTATCCGCAGGCACTCGCAGTCGATAACACGGGCAACAACCTGTACATCGGCGACGGTGACCTCAACACGATCCTGCAGATTGCTCTTGCCACCAATACGGTAACGTCCATACCGATTGGTCCTTGCGATGCAACGGTGGTTCCATGCTCGTTCGGTGGCCCCTCCGGCATAGCCTTCGATCCTAACGGGGATATGTTCGTAACCGACAGTTCACGGCGCGTCCTGATGATTCCAGCGAATCACACGGCCCCAGTGAACCCTGGCCTTACCACCCGGTTAGCGTTGAGCGGACTTAACAATCCAACCGGAATCACGCTGGATGGATCCGGAAACGTCTACGTCACCGATCTGAACACCAGCGTGTTGAAGCTGGCTGTCAACAAAGGGGCAATACAGGTTGGGGCTTCGGCAACCACCAAAATCACCAACACGGGCAACCAGGCCCTGTCGATCACTGCGCTGTCGTTCGGCCTGGGTTCAAGCAGCTTCGCTGAGACTGACAACTGCACCTCGGGTTCGATTGCACCCGGGGGCTCCTGCACCATCACCTTCACCAACCCGCGGAACGTAAACAGCGATACTCTGACAGTGACCAGCAATGCGTACTCACCGTCAGGTGTCACCATCAATCTGACTAAATAGCAGCCACTAGAAGCGCCCCTGCCTCGACGCGAACACAGCGTCGAGGCAGGGGCGCGTACGGTTTATGAACGCGTCAGCATTTACGCGGGCGGCAGCTTGAATCGGTTTTCCTTCAGGCCGGTGGTGTTTGTCTCCAGCGCGAAGAGGCATCCCCCGAAACGCTCCCAGTTGTCTGCTGCCGGGTAGGCCGAAGTGACGTAGAGAATGTTGCCGTCCGCGCCGCCAAACGTACAATTCGTGGGCCTGCTCACTGGCAACTCAATCACGCGGTCCAGTGTTCCATCTGGAGCAATCCTCGCGATGCAGCCGCCGTCATAGCGGCAGTTCCATAGGTAGCCATCTTTGTCGATGGTCGAACCGTCTGGTTTGCCGCGGCTGAAGTCCTGGAAGAACGGGCGCTCCCCGGTGATGGATTGCTCGGCGACGTTGTACTCGTAGGACCACAGGCAGTTTGCGGTCGAGTCCCCAAAGTAAAAGGTCGATTGATCCGGACTCCAGACCAGCGTATTCGAGATCCCCAGTCCACGCCGCCACTCCGTTGCCGCGCCGGTCTCGTTTACGCGGTAGAGTATGCCGTCGGCGCCCCCGCCCGGCATGGCAGCGCCACTGCTCTGCACGTTGTTACGCATCGTCCCCAACCAGATGGCGCCACCGGGGCCAACCGCGGCATCGTTTGACCGAACAAACGGCCAACCTGGAAGTGCGAAGAGTGGGACGGGTGGAGCAGCCGTGTTGGGGTTCCAGAGTGCGATGCCGGAACCAACAGCCAGAGCCAACGTATCGGGCCGGTTGGTCTGCATCACGCAGGTGATTGGCTCGGTAAAGAACCAGGTCTTCATTGCGGCATCGGCGGGTGAATAGCGATGCACCAGGAAGCGGTTGATGTCACACCAGTAAATGGACTGAGTGTCGCCATCCCAAAGAATTCCTTCACCGCAGGTATCACCGGTGGCGGCGATGCATTGCGGATCACTTACTTGCAAAGCTTTCAAAGCATTCTCCCTGGCATCCTGCGTTGTGTTAATTCATCGGAAATTACACCCCGAGATATACACCCCGAGATTGACATCTGGCGAGGCTGCGCCTGCCAGTCACGAACTGACTCAATTCGACTCCACCAGCGCTGCACTGAAGGCCGGCAGAGCAACTATAAGATGCCCGTTTCGTCGGTGCAGCGTTTCTCGCCGCGTGGGCGCCCAGTCGCCTTGTGGCGAAACCTGCGCTCCCCCCAATGTGACGCCTGTCTCCGCGTAGACGCCCGATGCTGCGAGCCGCAGTACACGAGCAGTCTCGTGACCAGTCCGACCCGGGTCAATGCGCAGCACACAAGGGGTCGCTGCTTTGTTGATGAGTGTGATGCCTAGCGGCCTCTCGGCGGAGCTCGTGGCGTACGCCTTGATGGAAGCAGGACTGCCGGCAAGCCGGCACTCGAGGAGTGCACCGTGGCCGAGGAGGGAGAAAGCAAGCAGCCCGTAATAGTCGGGTTTGGCCACGTAGTGACCCTTTTCATCATCGCCGATCGGTGAGTAAGAACTGATAAAGCCGAGCTGGTTTACTCCTGTTTCCATGTTTACGCCGGCGCATCCGTTTTCCGCCAGGATGTAGAGATAATCAAGCGCCCACAACGCGGCTGCCATGGTATCGCTGACGCCGGGCCGACCGCCCCCGGAGAAGGAGTTCACCTCGCAAATGCGATAAGGCACCCCGCTGCTTGCCGACGCTGCATGCAGTTGATCGAGCTGGGGCTGAAGTTTGGGATCGATCCCGAGCAGCTTCTCGATGGTGCTCTGCGCATTCTGCCCTTCGCGATAGTAGTGGTGGGTCAGCAGTACGACGTCTTTCCCTTCATCTACAGCGAAGCGGCTGACCCAATCTGTTTTGCCGGCAACATCTGGCCCGGCTAGAGGAATGTGGGGCATTTCCGCCCGCAACACGGCTTTGTAGCGCCGATATTCAGCCAGCCATGCCTCGTAACTGTAGCCAGCAGGGCGATGCCTTTCCCGCGAAAACAAATCTGGCTCGTTGCCGATTTCGAAAGCGAGCAGATGCCGGCCCGTAACCGCCATCACTGCTTTCGCTTCTGCTACCGCTTCGGTGGCTGTCGCGCTGCCGAGGTTCAGTGCCCAGATTAACTGCCAGCCGGTTGCCTGCAGGAACTCGCCCAATGCCCGCAACGCTGCCGCGTTCACCACGGTGCGGTAAGGGCTTGAGACTGCGGTCGCGCCTGGAGTGTAATGCGCGTAATCGGCAGTGTTGCCGCCTATCCTGATGACACCTTGAGCACCTAATCGCCTGACCAGGTTCCGGTAAACGAGGTTGGCCCCGCTGAGCAGGCCAGGCCGCGCGACTGAAGAGATTTCGTATCCCAGGCCCATGAAGCTGGCAGGAATGGGCGTCAGCTTGCGCGGGCCGCCGATGGCCAACTCAACAGTGGGCACATCGCCGGCATTCGCCAGGGAGGCGGCCGCCGCCAACGTGCTCGTGGTTAGGAATTCACGACGATTCAATGCGTATCTCCACGCAGAGTATAAAGAGTTAGTTGCTTGCCGGGGCGTTCCAGTACAACTCATGGGGGCTAGGCGGCCGGCATTGCACCTGCAAAAATTGCCCATGGTCAGCAACCCAGAGGTTGAGCGGAACATGGTCATGTTTGCCCTGCAACGCTCGCTGGGCCGGGCTCGATTTGTATCGCTCCTTGTGTTGGTCGTGCTGCTGGGGTTGTGCCTGGCATTTTCCTGGACCACGCGCGGCGCAACGGCACATCTCTCGTTTTTGCGAAGTGCGAATGGACCGGCGAACAAATCCACCATTGTGGATCTGCACTCATGGCAGATTGCGCAGGCGCTCAGCCCGCTTGCGGTGAGCCGGGAAGAAGTGGAGTTTGCGCATGAAGCAGAACGCCTCGCCGATCATGAAGTAAACCAGGCCTTCGCGATGGCTTTGCGGCAGGCCGGGGCTCGACGGCCTGCCGCTGCCGGCGCAACGCTTGCGCTTGCCCAGAAGATCACACAATTGCAGCAAATGGCGAAGGACGATCAGGCACGGGTCCACGCGCTTACCTCGGGCGCTGCCACTGACGACGACCTGAAAATAGCTCAGGCGCAGCTCGACCTCGACATGGATGAGCTGAACGATGCGCAACATGATTTTGCGCGTGCATCGGGCGATGTACGGGGCCAGATACAGCAGGAACTGGCGGCGCACCAGGCAGCCATGAGCAAGATCAACGGTACTGCCGACGCCGGCAGTCAAATGGCCGTGTTATCTACGCGACAGTATGGCACGTTGGCCGGGCGCATCGAAGCCTGGAGCAACCAGCGCAGCCGCTATCAACTGCTGCAACAGGCTCTGCAGCAGGCGCGTGCTGATGCTGCCAGCCTCACCGCACAGCACAACGCTTTGGAATCGCAGGCCGATGCGTCGGCTCCCCAAGCCAACGCGACTTCGGCGATTGCCACAGCAGGATCAGCCGGCAGGTTTGCCGCTCTGCAACGCGAACGCGAGCAACGTCAGTTATTGAGCATCTACGACGATCGCATCCAAACGCAGCAGCAGCTCGACACCGTGTACAGCAAATGGGCGACGCAGGTCTTGCTACAGCACCGGATCGTGTTGCACATGGCAATGCGTTCCCTGGAAATAATCGCCTGCATTCTGATCTGCGTGATCGTTTGCGAAGCTGTGGGCACAAGCTTGTTGGAACGTCACGCCATGGAACGGCGGCGGTTGCAGACTTTGCGCACCATCGTGCGTTTCGGCACACAGCTTGCTGGCCTCATATGCGTGCTGCTGATCACCTTTGGTGTGCCCAGCCAGATATCGACGATTCTTGGCCTGACCACTGCGGGTCTCACGGTTGCGCTACAAAGCTTCATCCTTGCTTTTTTTGGCTGGTTCATTCTGATGGGCAAGAACGGCATGCGTGTCGGCGACTGGGTGGAGATCAATGGTGTGGCGGGCGAAGTCCTGGAGATCAACCTGTTTCGCACCACGCTGCTGGAAACCAGGGACTGGGCAGCGAATGGGCATCCCACTGGACGCCGGGCTACCTTCATCAACAACTTTGCTATCTCTGGCCAGTTCTTTAACTTCTCCACTGTCGGTCAGTGGATGTGGGATGAGATGTCGGTGAGTATTCCCTCCTCGGCCGAGACGTACGGGAAGATTGCGCAGATCAACCAGGTCATTCAGGAAGAGACGCAGCAGAATGCTCAATTGGCCGAGGGGGAGTGGAAGCGCGCGCTGCGCCAGAACAGCTTGTGCCATACCAGTGCGGCATCTTCCGTACATATGCGGCCCGCAGGCGCTGGGGTGGAAGTCCTGATTCGGTATGTCACGCGTGCGTCCGAACGTTTGGACGTGCGCAACCGCGTCTATGAAAGGGTGCTCGAGGTGTTGCACAAGCCCGGCGCCGTGATCCAACCCGCGCAGCCTTCGAAGCTCACAGCAGCCGTGCTGGCGGCTGGCGACCCGGTAGCGCAGGCCCCGCGCGATAAGCGGCACAGCATGTATACGTAACGGATAGGAAGTGTTTGTTGAGGCAAGGGCGTTGGCCCCCCCTTTTGTCATCCCGAGAATTTGTTAGTAGTGCAAGTTAAGGACGAAGCCATCAACGGGGTTCGATACGGATCGGTCTGGTTGAGCGAGCGGAGCAGGATGTCCCCCACTCAAGCCAAACGCGGCTTGAGTGGGCCACCCTCGGCTTTTCTGGATGCGGGCAGGAAGCAGATCCTCCTGAGTGGTGGCTGATCGGACTCTAAAATTGTTCGGACCTCTTCACCCCGTTGAGTGAGTAACCAAGCAAGTAGCCTAACGCGCGGTCCAGCCGCCATCGATCAGGATGTCAGTCCCGGTGATGAACCCCGCCAGGTCAGAACACAGATAACAGGCCAGTGCTCCTATTTCTTCCAGCTTGCCCCAGCGACCTACCGGCAGGTTGGCCAGGAACTGCGCGTTCAATTGGGGATTCTCCATGATGGCCACATTCATATCCGTGCCAAACGGGCCGGGGCTGATGGTGTTGGCAGTCGCCCCGTGGGGAGCCAGTTCGAGGGCGAGCGCTTTGGTGAAGCCGAACAACGACGACTTGGCGGAGGAGTACGCGGTCCGTTCGGGCAGGGAAATGTGGCCCATGATCGACGCCATATTGAGAACGCGGCCATTGCCCGCTTTCTGGATGCCCGGAACAAACGCGCGACACATCAGAAACGTGGACAGCAGGGTCGAGTCGACCACACCGCGGAATTCGTCCAGGGTGAAATCAGCGACAGGCTTACGGAGGTTGGTGCCCGCATTGTTGATCAGGATCTTCGGATCGCCGTAGTGATCCCTGACCCCCTTGGCGACTGCGGCGACATCGCTTTCGCTGGTCACATCGCCAGCGAAGAAGGCCGCATTTCCGCCCTGCCCCAGAATCTCATCACGCACCGCCTTGAGTCGTTCGACATCCCGCGCGACCAGCGCGATGTGCGCGCCTGCCGCAGAAAGAGCCGTCGCCATCGCCTTGCCCAAACCTCGGCTCGCACCGGTAATCACCGCAGTCCGGCCGGAAAGATCAATCTTCATTGTCATTCACCCCCGTGCAATCATCAGACGACATCGTACCAACTCCTGGGTGGTCCATTGCTGGCCTGGAACGAACGCTCGCCCTCCATGCACGGTTGCTGGTACCCTGACCGGGCATAATTTTCCCGATCTTTCCGGATTTATAAACGAGGCCCTGTCGATGAAGCCGAGCAGAACGCGATACAGCATCGTTGCGCTGGCGATCTCGCTGGCCGTGCTTTCCTATGTGCAGCGGGTGGCCATCTCGCAGGCAGCCGGCCCCATCTCCCACGATCTGCACCTGGATAAAGCGCAAATGGGGCTGGTGTTCGGAGCCTTCGGGCTTTCGTACGCTCTCTTCGAGATCCCCATCGGTCTGCTGGGCGACAAAATCGGCGTGCGCCGGGTACTGATGCAGATCGTGATTGGGTGGTCCATCTTCACCGCCCTGACCGGCGCCGCATGGAGTGTTACGTCTCTATGGGTGATTCGGTTTCTCTTCGGAGCCGGTGAGGCGGGCTGCTTTCCTATTCTGACGCGCATGCTCAGCATGTGGCTGCCGGCGCGTGAGCGGGTCACCGCGCAGGGCCTGCTGTGGGCCTTTGCTCGCTGGGGCGGCGCCTTCACGCCACCGCTGGTGCTCGGAGCCATCGGCTTGTTCGGCTGGCGCTATTCCTTTGTCGCCTTCGCATCGCTCGGCCTGGTGTGGTGTGCCATCTTCTGGTTCTGGTTCAAAGACAATCCGCGCCAACACACCTCGGTCAACGATGCTGAACGGGAACTGCTGGAGCTGTCCCGCGTACTCATGAGCCACCAGGCCGGCCAGAAAGGCTGGATGACTTTGCTGCTCACGCCGGAAGTCATCATCCTGTGCCTGCAATATTTCTGCGTTTCGTTTACCTGGTACTTCTACATCACCTGGCTTCCGACCTACCTGCGCGAAGGCCGCGGGCAGACAGCGGGTCACGCGGCGGCCCTCTCTGTTTTGCCATTGCTCTTCGGCGGCTTCGGCTCGCTGATCACCGGGATGGCGCCTGTCCGTTTGCCGCGCCGCCGCATTGCGTTCTTCGGCCTTCTGTTTACCGCGTTCATGCTGTTTGTCTTCCTGCACACGCAGACCATCCTCCTGGCCATGCTGTGCATGGGCGTGGCCAGCCTCTGCAGCGATCTGGCTATGCCGATCTCGTGGAATGCCTGCGTAGAGATCGGCGGTTCCTACACGGCTACGGTCGCCGCCACCATGAACATGATGGGCAATCTTGCCGGCTTCGTCATGCCGGTGGTCGGCGGATTGATACTGCAGAGAACGGCAGGGAACTGGAATGCCCTGATTCACCTGATGATCCTGGCCGACGTTCTGGCCGCGGTTTCCTGGCTCTACCTCAATCCTGAAGGCGGCAGCCGCCAGCGGCAGCGAGAGCTGGAGCGATCGAGCGCCAGGCTCACCAACACGCTGAACCCAGAGGGCGCCTCGCTTTGAACGGGGAACGGAAGCCGATAGGCAAGAGTCTCACCGCCGCCCTTTTGCTGCTGCCACTGTTGCTGTTTGCTCGGGATGGCCGCGACGCAGGCCCGGCAGCCAATTGGCCGATGCCTGGCAGGGACGCGGGCGGAACGCGCTTCTCGCCACTCAAGGAAATTACGCCAGCGAACGTAGGCCAGCTGAAGGTCGCCTGGGTGTATCACATGAAGCCCGAGGGATCGGCTGTGACCGGGTTTCATCCTTCGGAGGATCAGCCCCTGGTGGTGGGTTCCACGATGTACGTGGTGACGCCCTACAGTCGGGTGGTCGCCCTGGACGCAGCCACCGGCCACGAACAGTGGGTGTTTCCTATTCCCGATGGAGACCAGGCCTCGGTGCGCGGGGCGGCTTACTGGCCGGGCGGGGAAGGCGCCGGCCCGGCCCTTGTGTTTGGTACCCGTCGCGGACGTCTCTACTCCATCAGTGCAGCCACCGGGCAGCCAAACCCTGACTTCGGCGATCACGGCATGGTCGACCTGAAGACGCCAGAGGTGATGACGACTGGCAAGGACAAAAGCTACATTCTGCCCTCACCACCAACCATCTACAAAAATCTCATCATTACCGGCGCGGGACCGGGTGAAGGCCCAGGCGGACTGAACGGCGGTGTTGGACCCGCGGGCGATACCCGCGCCTGGGATGCCCGGACCGGCAAGCTGGTGTGGACCTTCCACTCCGTGCCTCGCCCGGGAGAAGTGGGCCATGAGACATGGGCCGGCGATAGTTGGAAAGATCGCTCGGGCGTGAATGTGTGGGGTTACATGACCGTGGACGAGGCTCGGGGCATTCTCTACATGCCCTTTGGCGCCCCCAATAACGATCGTATGGGCGTGGACCGCCCGGGTAACAATCTTTTCGATTCCTCGCTGGTCGCGGTGAACGCAGATACGGGCAAACTGCTGTGGTATTTCCAGGTAGTGCATCACGATATATGGGACCTCGATCTGGAAACGCCACCGACACTGTTCGACGTTAAGCATGGTGGCAAGGTGATACCGGCCGTAGCCACCGTTAACAAGAACGGCTTGATGTTCATCTTCGATCGGGTGACCGGCAAGCCCATCTACGGGGTGGAGGAGCGGCCCGTACCGCAGAGCGATGTGCCTGGCGAACACACCTCGCCGACCCAGCCCTTCCCCGTAGTGACGGAGCCGCTGGCACAAAACACCCTCACCCGCGACCACCTGTACCAGGACACGCCTGAACATAAAGCCTGGTGTGAGCAATACGTCGACAGCAACCACATGCTGCTGGGTGCAGTGCCCTACACGCCCACCGCACTTGACCGGTATACCGTTTCGCTGCCCGGGACACAGGGCGGGGTGAATTACTATGGCGGCGCGTTTGACCCCCAGCTGGGCCTCTTTGTGGCCAACGTAAATAATCTGGGTCAGCCGATGCGCATCATTCGTAACCAGGACGGTAGCTTTGTAAACTCCGGGCCGCTGGCAGGGGTGGTGCGCTTCTGGAATCCGGAGAACCATCTGCCCTGCACGCCCACACCGTGGGGCCAACTCGTGGCCGTCGATGTGAACACCGGCAAGGTCGCCTGGCGATCGACGCTGGGTGTGACAGATAGTTTTCCGTCGGGCAAGCAAAATACCGGGCGCCCTGGGTTGGGCGGCGCCATTGTCACGGCGAGTGGCTTAACCTTTGTGGGGGCGACGGACGATGAGCGCTTTCGCGCCTTCGCCACCCAGACTGGGAAAGAACTGTGGACGGTCAAGCTGCCGGCCTCGGCGGAAGCCACACCCATTACCTACGCCGATGCCGCGGGGCGGCAGTACATCGCGATCGTGGCGACGGGCGGCCTGGGCATTGGCGCGAAACTCGCGAGCGACGTACTGGTGGTCTTTAGTCTCACGGGTGAAAACGTGAGCACCTTGACTACACCCGCCGGGCAGACACACTCCTCGATCATTGCATCTCAAGCGACGCCAACTGCGCAGACATCCGCCCCCAAAGTAATCGAAGCGCCCACCGGCAAAACTCTTTTGCCTTCCGGTCCCGGGCAGGCCGTTACTCTGCGCGTGTGTTCGGGTTGTCACAGTCCCGAAGTAGTGGCGACGCAACATCTGAATCAAGAAGAGTGGAGCCGCCTGGTGGAGTCGATGTCTGCCAGAGGGGCAGAAGCCACCGACGATGAATTCGAGCAGATCACCGACTACTTAGCGCGCTCCTTTCCCCGCATTCCGCCCGCTCAGAAATAAGAATTTTCGCACCGCGGACTTCGCGTAGAGGCAAGCTACGCACGCAAGCCCCGCTCCCGCGGGCAGTTTTCGCTTGCTCTGTTTTCTCTCAAAATTCACCTAATTCTTCTCTCGCCCTGCTATGCCCGCCGATAAGTTAACGGATCTTTATGTTTTAGCAGCGCCTACAAAATGAGCGTCACTTAGTAGTTAACAGATTGCTCTGTTTCTCAATGAAATGACCTATCTGAAAATAATCGTTGACAGTTGAATTACCTGTGACATATGTTGGTGACGGGCACCCTTAACCAGGAGAGCAAATATCATGCGTAATATAACTGTGGCCATACTTTCTCTGTCCTCTTTTATGCTCCACGCTCAGGCAAGCACGCCTGCACAAACCCAGGTCGCCGCCGATGGTTCCGCGTCCGCTCGACGCGTCTCCACTGGAGTGATCGCTCCCAAGTTGATTTACAAAGTCGACGTAGTTACCGATGGAACAGTCACCGCTCGACAATTGAACGACGACGCCAAAGTAGTGGTCGGTATGATCGTTGATAAGTCCGGTAAACCGTCTGGCTTGAAGATCCTTAAGTCTGCAGGCGCGAACGTGGATGCCGGTGTTCTCGCGGCTGTAGCTCAGTACCGATTCACTCCCGGCATGGTTTCCAACCAACCTATGGATACCCCACTCGATCTGGAAGTTATCATCTCTAATTCCTACCGTTAACCCCAGAACAGCAATGCAGGTACGGGCGGACTCACCCGGTTCGCCCGTACACCTTGTCTTGTTTTCTCGTCTTGCAATCTCGTCTTAAAATCTTGTGTTGCCATCGTGTGCTGCACCGTTCATGCGCGCTCCCTTACCGCCAACAATTAAGGTGAGGTAGAGCCTCCCGCCTGCGTCGCCTCTGTGCCGAGATTCTCCCCATGCAAATTGTTCTACCCACTCTTATGGGCTAGGCACGTCCATTTTCCTTCGGTATACATCTATAAGAGTTCTCTCCACATCCGGATTCCTTGTTTACGGCGGCTATGAAGCGTTCTCTTGCTAATTCGGCAGCACTGTTGTTCGTCTTGCTCGCGGTACACCTAGCCCGCGCGCAACGAGCGCCTGCTTCCCCGCAACAGCCCTGGCAGGGGGCGACTACGCTCCCTCTCGCGCAACCGGGGCATGCGCACACAGCGCAGCCTGATCCCGGCAAGACCTACACCTTGCCAGAACTGGTGAACCTAGCGGAGCAGAATAATCCTGAAACGCGAGTCGCGTGGGAGGCGGCAAAAGTGCGCGCGGCGGAACTCGGCATTAGCAAAGCTACCCTCTACCCAACGGTAGCCGCGGCCGCGCTGGCCCAAACCGAGCGCACCAACCTGCTCTTCGCTCCTATTTACATCCGCCAAACTTTGTACTCGTTCGTCCCTGCGTTGCAAGTGGACTACACCATCTTTGATTTCGGGCGCCGGCTGGACGAGATTGCTACCAGCCGAAACAACCTGCTTGCCGCAAATTTTCGCTTCAACGACACGCATCGCAGGGTTATCTTCCAGGTAATGGCCGCATACTATCGCGTGCTCAATGCCAAGGGACAGGAAGAGGCTGAGGAAGCGAATTTAAAGAATTCGGAAACGGTGCAGCAGGCAGCGGAGGCACGGCTCCAGGTTGGACTGGCGACGTTGCCCGATGTGCTGGAAGCACGCAGTGCTGCCGCACAGGCCGACTATGAACTGCAGGCCGCCCTCGGCGCATCGGAGATCGCGCATGGCGATCTCGCGACTGCCCTCGGGGTTTCGCCCACCAGTCCCTTGCAGGTGGAAAGTCTGCAGGCTCTGACCATCCCCCACAACCTGTCAGACACCGTGGAGAATTCCATTGACCACGCCTTCGCGCAGCGGCCTGACCTGATGCAACGCATCGCTCAATTGCGCGCTGCCGGCGCCCAGGTCAAAGCAGCCAAAACAGCGTGGCTGCCGACCGTAAGCCTCGACGGCACTGGTGGTTTGCACAAGACCTACGGCGAGCAGGACCAGTTGCCCGGCGTGTATTCACCCAACCAGGAATTCTGGAGCGCGCGGTTGAGCCTGAAGTGGACGTTGTTCGACGGCCTCGAGCGGGAGAATCGGATTGCCCGGGCCCAAGCAGAACAAAAGCAGGCCGCTGCCGAAGTGGACGCCATGCGCGATCAGGTGGAGAACGAAGTGTGGGCAGCCTACTCCACCGCCCACACCGCGCTGCGCCAGCAGAAAGCAGCCGCTGCTTTGCTCGAGGCTGCTTCCTCTTCTTATAACGCCGCCCTGCAGTCTTACTCCTTCGGGGTGCGCAGCCAGATTGACGTGGTCTCCGCCCAACGAGCACTCGCCCTGGCGCGTACCGCGGATGTGAGCGCTCGCACACAGTTGCTTACCGGTGTGGCAGCCCTGGCATTTCAAACAGGCGACCTGCTCCATACGAAAGGCCCGTAAACACCATGACGCTGCTCCCTGACACACTGTTTAGTATTCGCTGCAGGTTGATCGCGCGGAGCACACTGCTGCTGAGTCCCATGCTCATGGCCGCTGGTTGTTCGCGTGCCCCGACGTTCAACATCCTCGGCTCGTTTTTTCCATCATGGCTGTTGTGTGGCGTGCTGGGCATTCTGCTCACGGTGGCAGCGCGGCTTGCTTTCGTGCGCATTCAGCTGGAGCAGCAGCTATCGCCGCTGATTGTGGTGTACCCGTGCCTCGCCGCCTTGTTCACCTTCACCCTATGGCTGGTGTTCTTCAGCTGACGCGCAAAAGGAGTTGAGAATGCCCGAGACCGATACAGTTCCCCAGCGAAAACACCTTGGCCGCATCGTCGGCATAAGCATCATCGTGGGCGCCTGCATCACCGGTCTGCTGGTGGTGAGCGAGACCAACCGCAACCCACGTACAGACGATGCCGAGGTATTCGCGAACTTCATCGGCATTGCTCCACAGGTCGATGGCCCGATCACCCAGTTAGCCGTGCAGGACAATGCGTTTATCAAACAGGGACAGTTACTTTTTCAGATCGACCAGCGGCCTTACGAGTATGCGCTGCAGAAAGCACGGTCTGACCTGAATGTGCTGGAAGGGCAGATTGGCGACCAGCGCCGGACGATTGCTTCGCAGGTCAGCGCTGTGGGCGCGGCGCATGCGAACACAGATAGTGCGGCAGCAAATGTATCCCGCGCGGCGGCGGCGGTGAATGAGGCCAAGGCAAACGTCAGCCATGCGCAAGCGGGACTCGACAGTGCCAATGCAGAGCTGTTGTACACCACCAACAACTTCCATCGGGTAGAGCCCTTGCTGGCCAAGCAATTCGTCACCGTGGATACGGTCGACCAGGCGCGGACCGCGGTCACTGCCAGGCAGCAGGCAGTGGAGCAGCAGCGATCGCAGCTGTTGCTGGCGGAGGCGCAGGTGCAATCCGCGCAGGCCGCCTATCAACAATCCATGGCCGCACAAGAGCAAAGCCACGCCCAGCTCGGGCAGTCGCAGCATGCCGTGCTGACGATCGACCCGTTGACTGCGCAGCGTGGCGGCCGGGCCTCTGCCGTGCAGAACGCTGAGTACAACCTGAACAACTGCAGCGTCTACGCGCCTTTCGACGCCCGGGTCACGAACATGACGATCTCCCAGGGAGCGTACGCCCATACCGGCCAGCAGGTGTTCACGTTGATCGATACACGTACCTGGTGGGTGGTCGCCAATTTCCGCGAAACGCAGTTGAGCCGCATTGTGCCGGGGATGCATGCCGATGTGTACGTTCTCTCCCGGCCGCAGATCAAGTATGAAGGAGTGGTCGACAGCGTTGGCTTTGGCGTTCGGCCCGATACCACCCTGGTGGGAGCGTTGGTCACCTCCGGCTTGCCGGATGTGCAGCGCTCGCTGAATTGGGTGCACCTTGCCACGCGCTTTCCAGTGCGTGTACGCATCCTCGCGCCAGAATCGGAGCCGTTCCGGCTGAGCGAATCTGCGGTCGTCATAATCCGCGGAGACGAGAAGAGGCGCTAGCGATGGCGACCACTTCTCAGCCGAGCCCCCCGCCAGGCCCTCTCAATCCAAGTCACCTGGATGAAATGGGAACGTGGTTCTGGCACTTTCTTAAGACGGAACTCACGCCCTACCCCGGCAGAGCGTGGGTCGTGGGCCGCGTCACCATCTCAGCCACGATTGTCATGCTGCTGGTCATGACCTTTCGTCTGCCGGGCGGCTTCCTGGGTGCAATCTTCACCCTGTTCCTCAGCCGCGAGAACCCAACGGCCACTTTTACCGCCGGCCTGCGCACCGTCGTCGCCTTTCTCGCCGCAACCGCCTACACCGTCCTGACCGTCATGATCATGATTGACGATCCCCTGACTCACTTTCTGTGGGTCGCCTTAAGCCTTTTCTTATCGTTCTATTTGCTGCGGATCGTAGCCGATTACGGCACGAGTGTCGCCTTCGGCTTTATGGTCACCGGTGCGATCTCTCTATGGGACGCGAATCGCTTGAGCGTGAATGCGCGCGTAGAAAATACCCTTTGGCTGGCCGGTGTGGTTGCACTCGGCGTGATCGTCACCGTCGTTGTCGAATTCGTGTTCCGCAGGATTCACCCTGCGACGGATCTCACCGAGGGTATCGAACAACGCCTGGCCACGGTTGCGCAGGTATTACGTGCCGCGGCCGCTAATCAACCACTGTCGCCCGATTGGGAAAAACGCTTGATGCTTTACGCGACGGTCGGTACCTCGCGGCTCCGGCGTCTCATCCTTCGCTCAGAATTCAGTGATCATTACAAAGCGCAGATGGGTACGGCAGTCGCCCTGGTAGGGCGCCTGGTCGATACGGCTGCCAGCTTTCGAGGCGCGCTGGTGCAGCGCAGCGCCCCCATCGATGCCGCCGATCAAAAACTTTGTACGGACCTGGCCAATGAAGTGGATACGCTTTGCCACAGTCTGCTTACGCAGCAACTGCCCCCGAGGCGTTTGCAACCGCTATCCGCCCAGCCATCGAACCTGCCCTTTTTAACTACGATGGAACAAACCGTCGCCTTTTTCCCTGAGGCGTTTGCCGGCTCCGCGTCGGTGCAGGAGTTCGTGACCGCGCCTCTGGACGAAGAGGGCTCCACACGCTACTTTGTGGCGGATGCCTTCTCGAACCCGGCGCACGTGCGTTTTGCACTCCGGGGCACGCTGGCGGCAATGGTCTGCTACATGATCTACACGGCCATCGATTGGCAGGGACTGAGTACTTCGGTGGCGACGTGTTTCATCACTGCACTCACGACTATCGGCTCTTCTCGTCAGAAGCAAATACTTCGCCTGGGCGGTGCGCTTGTGGGAGGCATAGTTTTCGGGATGGGCGCCCAGATTTTTGTTTTGCCCTACCTGGACACCATCACCGGCTTCGCGGTGCTGTTCGCCATCGTGACTGCGATCGCCGCATGGATTGCCACTGCCTCAGCCAGGCTCTCCTACCTGGGCGTGCAATTGGCGCTGGCGTTCTACCTGATCAATCTGCAGGAGTTCACCATTCAGACTTCGCTCTCAATCGCTCGCGATCGTGTGTTTGGTGTGTTGCTGGGGCTGCTATCGATGTGGCTCTTGTTCGACCGGCTCTGGATGCGCAACGCCTTGGATGAGATGGAAGCTATCTTCGCGCACAATCTCGAGATGTTTGCTGAGCTTGGCCGAGCAATTGCTCGTCGAGGACCGCATCGCTGCGGTGCGGCGCATCCGCCAACTGCGGGACCAACTCAATGCCGGTTTTCAGGCGGTCACAGCGCAGTCCGACGCGGTGCTGTTTGAGTTTGGCGAGGCGCGTCAACGCAAGTTACAAATCCGCGAAGACATAGCCCGGTGGCAGCCCTCGGTGCGCACGCTTTTGCAGGTGCAGATCACCTTCGCACAATACCGGCTCACCAGGCCCAGCAGGGATCTGCCCCCCGCCATCCACCAGGCGGATATCGGGTTCGAGCATGATTTCGCCATGGCGATGCGCGCCATGGCGGGTGAAGTGACGGGCCAACCAGTCAATTACCAGGTACCAGATATGCGAGCGTCCGCGGCCCACGTGCAACAGCAGATACGTGACTACTACCAGAGTGTTGGAGAGCCTGTCTCTCCCCGGGCCAGCGATGTGATGGGCCTGACGGAGAGCCTGGCCTCCATCCTGGTGCCTTTGTATGAGGACATACGCTCTACCTTCGCGGCGCACAGCCACGGAGCAGCCATGCGTACGGAGCTCCGGCAAAAAGAAGCGTGAGGTGCTTCAACTGGCCGGCGGCGCGTACTGGGCTTCTCCATTACCGAACGACCAGTTCTCCTTCGTCACTTCCACCAGGTTAATCAGAACGTCTTCCCTGCGCAGCTGGAGCGTGGCGTGTAGTCCATCCGCTACTGTTTTGTAGAAGCGCTGCTTCATCTCCACCGTCCGGCCGCCGTTGAGTGTGATCTGTACGAACACGCAATCGTCAGAACGATGGATGCCGAGGTAGTCCCGGTCGAACTGCATTTCGCTTTGGGCATGCTGGGCGATGACCTGAAACAGATCGTCTTTGGGTACGTTCAACGTTTCCACCATCGCCTGGTGTACGACCTCGCCGATTTGCTTCCCATACTCCGGCGCCTTACCTTGTTTGAAATCGATGCGAACGAGAGGCATGCATTCTCCTTACGGCGGTTCTGATGGGTTCCGCGGGATGAATGTCAGCGGAAGAAGTTTTCTGTTGCGAGCTGATGGAGCAGCAGATTTGGCAAGCAGCCAAGCACCACCACCAGCGCTGCAGTGAGCCACACTACCAGGCGCGTGGCGATTGGCACGTGAATGGCGCCGGCACCTGTCACAGGCTTGACTACGTAGGCTTGCTTCAACACTTTGAGGTAATAGTAGAACGAGACCACGCTCATCCCAAGGGCGAGCAGTACCAGCCAAAGCTGCGCGAGGTGATCTGTCCCGCCGAGCGCAGAGGCAAAGACGAAAAACTTTCCGAAGAAGCCTGCGAGCGGTGGTACGCCGGCGAGGGAAAGCAAAAAGATGAGCAGGCAAAAAGAAAGGCCAGGTGCGCGCTGGGCTAAACCCGCGAAATCGGCAAAACCATCTATCTTTTCCTCGTCCAAAGCAGCCAGTATGGCGAAGGCTCCCAGCGTAGCGAAGGCATACGTGATGACGTAGTAGACCAGCGCGAGCACGCTTTGTTGCGTGTGAACGACTAACGCGATCAACATGTATCCTGCGTGACCGATAGCAGAATAGGCCAGCAGTCGCCGCAGACCGGTCTGTGCAAGTGCCGCCAGGTTTCCCCACACCATAGAAATCGCCGCCATCAGCGCAATCAGCGGAGCCCAGCCGCTCCTGTAGACGCCGCCCCATGCAGCGCTGCCGCTCGCGCTCAGGAGGCCGACACCGAAGACCACAAACATCGCATAGAAGGAAGCAACTTTAGAACTGGAAGCGATCAAGCTGGCGCTGACCGAGGGAGCTCCCTGGTATACCTCAGGCGCCCACATGTGAAACGGTGCTGCCGCGACCTTGAAACCAAAGCCGGCAGCTACCATCACCATGGCCAGGCTCAGCAAAGGATCTCCCGGAGACCGGCTTACGGCTACCGCGACGGTGGCGATATCGAGCGATCCCGAAAGGCCGTACAGCAGGCTCATGCCAAACAGCAGGATGCCGGCAGACATGCCGCCAAACAAGAAGTATTTGAGGCCGGCCTCGGCAGACGCCTGGCTCTGCTTATCGAAGGCGGTAAGGACATAGAGCGAAAGGCTGAGAAACTCGATAGTCAGAAAAACCATCAGCAGGTTGCGCGTGCTCACCAGCAGCATCATGGCGGTGGTGGCAAACAACACCAGAGCGCAATACTCGCCGATGTGGTCGGTGAACCGGATCGAGCTCGCCAGCAGCAACACCAGGATGGTCAGCGACAGCAGCGCCATTTGCAGCAGCTGTGTGAACCCATTGGTCGCCAGCATTCCATCTGGCAGCGTGCCGGTTACCAATGAGAGCCGCGACAGTGCGATGGCGCCGGCGCATCCGGCTATCGCGATGCCGGACAGCGGCTCGACAGCGGAGCACCCGCGGAGCCTGTCGCAGAAAGCTCAGGTCGGTCACCAGCACCAGCAAGCCTGTCAGGGCGACGACGATCTCCGGTAAGGTCAGTCGCAGGAGTTCCGGATACCCGATCGCGTTCATCGCCAGTTCCCCCGGCGGAGTTGGTCAAATAAGGGTCCATGCAGACTGGGCAGAATCAGGTCCATCAGCAGCTTCGGGTACAGGCCCATCAAGAGGGTGACGGCCAGCAGCAGGCCCGCTCCAAGGCGCTCCGGCATAGTGATGGGTGCAATAGGCGTTTCCGAGGCCGGGGCGTCGCCAAAGAACGGTGCCTGCAGCGCGCGCCACGAGAACGCCACTCCAATCACGATGCCCAGGCCTGCTGCCCAGGTCATGCGGGGGAACGATGACCAGGTGCCTGCCAGGATCTGCAACTCTGCGATAAACCCGCTGAATCCCGGCAGACCAATGGAGGCCATCATCGCGAGCGCGAATGTAGCTGCAGCAAACGGGAGCAAGCGCCCCAGCGGGATGCGCGACAACTCGGCGAGGTCACGAGTGTGGGTGCGGTCGTAGATCATCCGGCCGACCACGGCAAACAGTAACCCGCCGATGATGCCGTGCGAGAACATCTGGTACACCGCGCCTGCCGTGCCGATCTGGTTCAACGTCATCAGGCCCATGATCACGAAGCCCATGTGGCTGACGCTGGAGTAGCCAATCACGAACTTGAGATCTTTCTGCACCAGCGCCACGGTCGCTCCGTACACAATGCCCACGACGCCCAGGGCAGCGAAGACGCCCTGCCACGAACCAAACCCCAGAATGTGGCGTCCCCACCCATCCATGCCACGAGGAAACAAAATCATAGCGACGCGCAAACATCCGTAGGCGCCCAGCTTCATGACCACGCCGGCCAACAGCATGGAGGCGGCAGTGGGCGCCGCCGCATGCCCGGTCGGCGCCCAGGTGTGAAACGGCCACATGCCGGCCAGCACGGCGAAGCCAATGAAGACCAGCGGAAAGGCCCACATTTGAAAATGAATTGGGAAGGGAAAGCTTGCCAATGCCTGCAGGTTCGTGGTGCGTTCGCCCGCGACGACGTAGGCGGCGATCAGCCCGCCCAATACCAGCGCGCTGCCGGCGAACGAGTACAGTACCAGCTTCATGGCGGCATACTCGCGCCGCGTGGATCCCCAGATGGCGATCAGAAAATATTTTGGAACGATGGCAATTTCATAAAAGACGAACAGCAGAAAGAGGTCGAAGCTGAGGAACACTCCGTAGACGGCGCCGATGAGGACCAGGTAGAGCGAGAAGAAATCCTTGATGCGCTGTTCGACATTCCAGGAAAACAGCACACCGGCGACCGCGGCGATGCCGGTGAGCAGCACCAGGACCAGGCTGATGCCATCCGCGGCAAGATGGTATTCGATGCCGAGCTGCGGTATCCAGGGGAGCCTGGTAATCGTAAATAACTCGCCGCTGTGGCCGCCGCGCGCCAGCGAAGTGACCGCCAGCCCCAGACCAGCCAGGGCGGTGAGCAGAGCGACGGCACGCACTACGCCCAGGCGGCGCGATGGCACAAGTTGTACCGCGGCTGCCCCGAGAAAGGAGAGATAAATCGTCCAGGCAAGCATCAGTGACGCACCTGCGCTAGAAGATGGAGGACGGTGCCGGGCAGGAAGCCGCTGATCAATTGCGGGTACAATCCCACGACGAACATCAGGCAGATCACGGGGGCGGTCATCCAGCGTTCCGACGCGGAGAGATCCTGCAGATGAGCCCATTGCTCGCGTAGTGGGCCAGAGAAGACGCGTTGTATCAAGGTGAGCAGAAACACTGCGGTCAGCAGTAGCCCCAACAATGCCAGCGACGCTGCCCACCACGCAAGCGGAAACACGCCCTTGAAGATCAGAAACTCTCCTGGGAAACCGATGAGCCCGGGCAACCCGAGCGAGGCGAAGAGTGTGATGCCCATGAGGCCGCTGAATACGGGCATGGCTCGCCGCAAGCCGCCAAAATGATCAAGGCCTAATTGGCCGCCACTGCGCCGCGCGAGCAGCGCCAAAAACCAGAACAGGGCTGCGGCGGTGATGCCGTGACTGAACAGCTGCAGCATGACTCCGGTGAGCGAGGCCGCCTGGTTTACCGCTGCCTGTGGGCTTGCACCACCACCTCCCACGACTGCAACGATGCCCAGCAAGCAGTAACCCAGGTGATTGATGGAAGAGTAGGCCATCATTTTGCGCAGGTCGGTTTCTGCCCAGGCTGCCAGCGCGGGCAACACGATGCTGACGATGGCTAGCCATAGTAAAACCGTACGAGCCTGCGACATCTGCTCGGGGAAGATCGGGAGAAGAATCCTCAGGAACCCATACACTCCCATTTTCGACAACGCACCAGTCAGTACCATGGTGGTTTCCGGCGCCGCTTCGGCATACGCGCGCGGTTGCCAGCTATGAAAGGGAACCATCGGTGTCTTGATGGCGAAGGCGAGAAATGCTCCCCAGAACAAAAGCATCGTGATGCGGCCGCTGCTCCAACCGCTCCAGTGGAGGTTGTTTGCGATGGCGGCAGCGAGCTGGCCGTCGTGCGCCAGGCGCGCCAGTTCGCTGAAATCAAAACTGCCGCTCGCCAGAAACAGCGCCAGAAACACGAGCAGCAATGGGATGCTGCCCACCATGGTGTAGACAAAAAACTGGGTGGCGGCGCGCGCGCGGCCTTCTGTGCCCCAGAGCCGGATGAGGAAAAATGCCGGGATGAGGCTCAGTTCCCAGTAGAGGAACCAATGAAGGAAGTTCTGTGCGGTGTAGGCGCCAAAGAGAGCGGTCTCAAGAAACAGGAGAAAAGAGAAGTAGGCGGGTCCGTGCTTCTCATTGCTCCACGAGGCAGCGACGGACATCATCACCACGATGGATGAGACTGCCAGCATCACCAGGCTTATCCCATCCACGCCCACGTGGTACGCCAGCCCAAACGAAGGCGCCCACGTATGCCACTCTTGCAGTTGCAGACCTGCCTGCACTGGCTGAAATTGCGTGCAGAGCCGGCCAACGCCCGCCAGTGCAGTAAGCGCGAAAGCTGCGGCGGTAGTCCGTGCGACTGTGCGGCTGCCTCGACTCAGAACCAGCACAGCGATGGCTCCGGTAAATGGCAGCAGTGTCAGCAGGGTGATGAACGGGAATGGTGGAGGCTGATAACTGTTCATCCGCCGTGGCCCACGAGCAGAAAGAGTGCCAACGCGGCGAGCGCGGCCGCGGCGAAACGCAGGTAGTGTTGGATGCGGCCATCCTGCAAACGCGCGAGCAAACGGCCGCCCGCGCCGAAGAGCGCGGTTCCCGCATCAAATCCCTCGTTTACCACGGAGCGATCCAGGAAAGAATCAATCTGCCCCACGCCCCTTGCCAGCAGAGATACGCCGTTGGGCACACTGCTCCACACCCACTGTTCCAGCCAGGCTGCCAGGCACGCCATCCACCAGGCCGGCCGCAGAACTGCGCGTTCGTAGAACCCGTCGATGAACAGCCCGTTATGGAGAGCATGGAAGAACGCTGGTTGCAGCCGGCCGAGGCGGTCAGGATCGCCCGCCCGCATGATCGGTTTGCGGCCATAGACCCACCATCCCAGCCCAAGGCCGGCGAATATCAGAAGCGACGACACCGCCATAAGCTGCGGCAGGCCGGCCTCCGCTAGTCGGCTCATGTCGAGCGTACTCGCGCGCATTTCTATAAAGCCCTGCAACCAGGGCCATGCGGGGGTGCCGGCGAACCCGAGCAAGATGGCAAAGGCGGCCAGCGCAATCAGCGGCACGGTCATGGCCGCCGGGCTCTCGTGAGCAGCATCGTGCGCTTCGACGCTGGCGATTTCTGCGGGTACGACTGGTTCGGGCACGGCGCCCTTGCGGCGCGCACCCAGGAAAACGTAACAGACCTGGCGCGTCATGTAGAACGCGGTCAGCAAGGCAGCGATTGAACCTAGATAGAACGGCACACGCGAAATGTCCCAATGCAGGGCGGCATGCAGGATCGCATCCTTGCTCCAGAAGCCGGAAAAAAAGAGAGGGAACCCGCAGAGGGCCAGTGTGCCGATCGCATAAGTGGCAAACGTGACTGGCATCCATCGCCGCAGGCCGCCCATTTCACGAATGTCCTGCTCGCCCATACAGCCGTGGATGACCGATCCTGCGCCGAGAAACAGGAGAGCCTTGAAGAACGCATGCGCGATCAGGTGGAAGACGCCGGTGGCGACGCCGCCGACGCCGAGGCCGATCATCATGTATCCAAGTTGCGAGATGGTGGAGTAGGCGAGGATGCGCTTGATATCGTTCTGGGCCACGGCGACCGTGGCGGCGAAAAACGCGGTGAGCGCACCGACCCAGGTCACCACCTGCAAGGCGGTGCTGGTCCCGGCGCCGGTTCCAATACCGGTTCCAATACTTGACGCCTGCATCAGCGGATACATGCGCGCCACCAGGTAAACGCCGGCCGCCACCATCGTGGCCGCATGGATCAGGGCACTCACTGGCGTGGGACCTTCCATCGCATCCGGCAACCATACGTGCAACGGCAACTGACCTGATTTGCCGGCGGCTCCGCAAAAGACCAGGAGTGAAATGCCGGTGGAGGCGGCCATGCCAAACCCGATGACGTGCGTGGTGAGCGAAAGAATGGCCGCGTGCTCGAGGCATCCCGCGCCGTGATCATAAAACAGCAGTGTGCCGCTTTGCCCATACAGCCATACCATGCCGAGCAGCAGTCCGAGATCCCCGAGCCGGGTGGTGATGAATGCCTTTTTGGCGGCGGCGGCTGCAGCCGGCCGTTCGAACCAGAAGCCGATCAGCAGATAAGAGGTAAGGCCCACCACTTCCCAACACATGAACAACAGCAGCAGGCTGTTCGCGATCAACAGGCCCAGCATGGCCGCGGCGAACAGAGAGAGAAAGCAAAAGAAGCGGGGAAAGTTTTCGTCGTGCTGCATGTAGGCAGCGCTGTAGATGAAGATGAGCAGCCCGATGAAAGTGACCATCACCAGCAGCACTGCGCCCAATGGGTCGAGCAGCCACCCGAGTCTGACCCACTCCGTGCCAAACTGCAGCCAGGACCAGTTGCTGTAGAGCCGTTGCGGATGGCCCAGCAGGGCTGTAAATATAACCATGGCGAGCACGAACGAGACGCTGATGGAAGTGATCGCAAGCGTTGCGGCGAGTTTTCGCTGGCTCTGCCTGAGCAGGGCAATCAGACCGGCAGCCAGCAGAGGAAATACCGCCACTAACCACAGGTAGCGCACGATCCATATGGGGGCAATCATAGCGAGGTCACTGCTGACCTCCCTGGCTTGCAGCGGGGAACGGACGGCCGAGGTCAGTTGACCGGGTATGCCGGTAAACAGCCAGGATCAGCGCTAGCCCGACGGCTGCTTCCGCCGCAGCCACCCCGATCGCGAAGAGAACGAAGACCATGCCGGTGGGTTGGTCGGCCGCGTGGGGACTATAACGCCAGAAGGCTACAAAGTTCAGGTTGGCTGCGTTCAACATCAACTCGATGCCAATCAGCACCAGGATCGTGTTCCTGCGGGTCAGGGCGCCCGCCAGGCCCACGGCAAACAAGATAGAAGACACCAGCAAACAACCAGCCAAAGGCGTCATTGCGGGCCGGGTTTCTCCTTCATCGCGACGATCACAGCACCGATAAGCGCTGCCGTAAGCATGAGCCCGATTACTTCCAGCGGAAATACGTACTCTTGCATGAGCACAGAACCGAGTGCGCGCATGGTAATGGAAGGCGCATCGCTAGTGGGTACGTGCGCCACTGCGCTATGGAGAAGGGCCCAGGCCACTACAGCGAACACGCTGAGCGCCACTATCGTGCCGGCCAGCGGCCAACGCGTTGGAGATAGTAGCGGCTGGTCGCTGTCCGATTCACGCGTTAGCAGGATAACGAACACGATCAGCACCGCCACAGCCCCGACATAGACGAGCAACTGGGCCAGTCCCAGGAACTGCGCGCTTAAATTCAGGTAAAGCGCGCCGATCCCGGCAAAGGCGACCGCCAGGGCAAGTGCGCAATGCACCAGGCTGCGCAGCATCATCGCACTGCAAGCGGCGACCAGCGTCACGGCCGCAAGTAGGAGGAACGGGCTATTCATGAATGGGATCTTTCACTCGGCCATCTCACTCAGCAAAACGATAGGTCCGCTTCGCGATTTTGTTCCTGCTCTCCACGCCATGTGCCAACCATACATAAGCGACCGACTAGAAAGACGGCACTGATCAGCCACCGGGTGACACCCTGCGGCAAAAATCGCCACGCTCCGGCGGACACCACCACTACCAGCGCCATGGGCAGCATGAACTTCCACGCGAAGTTCATCAATTGATCCATGCGCAAGCGGGGCAGGGTGCCGCGTACCCAGATGAAGCCTACGACGAGGCCGAGCAGCTTGGCGAAGAACCAGGCCCAGGATGGTATGAAGTTGAGCCAAGGCAGGGGCGCTGACCATCCACCCAGAAACAGGGTAATGCCCAGCCCGCTGATGGCGAACATGCCGAGGTATTCTCCCAGGAAGAAGAGCGCGAATTTGAAGCCGGAATATTCGAGGTAATAGCCGGCGATCAGCTCCGACTCGCCTTCCGGTAGATCGAACGGGGAGCGGTTGGTTTCTGCCGTGGCGGCGATCATGAACAGGGCAAATCCTGTGAAGCCCCATGGGGTGAGTACATACCAGTGAGGGAAGATGCCGCTGAAGCCTGATTGCTGCTGCACGATCTCTACCGTGGAGAGCGATCCGGCAGCCATGATCACGGCAATCGAAGAGAGCAGCAGCGGCACCTCGTAACTGATCATTTGGGCGATCGCGCGCATGGCGCCGAGCAGCGAATATTTATTGCGGCTGGACCAACCAGCCATAAACACTGAGAGCTCCGCGATGGCGCCGATGGCGAAGAAGAACAAAACGCCGGCGTCCAGATTGGCGAGGACCATATTGCGGCCGATCGGCAGCACCGCGTAGGGCAGGAAAGCCACGGCCAGCAAAACCAGCGGCGCGAGAAAATGGACGACACGATCGGCTGCGGCGGGCACCACATCTTCCTTGGTCAGTGACTTGATCGCATCCGCCATGGGCTGCATCAGGCCCCACGGGCCCACCCGGTTGGGGCCATAACGATTTTGCATTCTGCCCAGGCCCTTGCGCTCAAGCACCGTGGTGATGGCAAACAGAAGCGGGAAGACCAGGAGAATGGGGATGATGCCGAGCAGAATGGAGACGGCCGGCTGCACCACGGCCGGGGAGTGGCCGACCAGCCAGTGCTTGCCCCATACGAAGACCTGGTCCAAGGGCGGCATTTACGTGGCCACCGGAGGCTGCTGTTTTTTGGCCTCAGCCTGCGCCTTTTCCTGAGCGCGCCGGGCTTCGACCTCAGCGGCCTCGGAGGGATGGATGGCCATGTAGTGCTCATTGGGCATAGCCAATTTATCCTTCGACCACAGGAGCGCGCCGAAGCGATCGGTGGTGCTCAGTTCAAATTCTGTATCCATGCGGATGGCGTCGAAGGGGCAGACCTCTACGCAGATCTGGCAGCTCATGCAGACGGAGACATCGATATCGAACACTGCGGGATAGAACTGCGGCTTACCCACAAAGTCAGGTTTCTTATCCTTGCTTTTCTGGATGGTGATGCAGCGTGGCGGACATTCCTTCTCGCAGATCTGGCAAGCAACGCATCGCAGGCCCTGGTCTTTATCGTCACCATCGTAGATAAGGAAAGGGAAATTGCGCGCGGACTCGGAAATCGGCAACCGTTCTTCCGGGAACTGCACGGTGACCAGCCGCTTTTCGTCGACAAAGCTGCCGAAGAAATTGCGTGCGGTTTCCGTCAATCCTTTTACGATGCCGCTGCCAAACATTGCTTAGCCCTCATACTCACTGCTAACGATCTACTTCTCCCATGACTATATCGACGCTACCCAGAATGACCACGACATCCGCGATGTTTTGCCCGAGACACATGTCTTCTAATACTGTCAGGTTGATCAGACTGGGAGGCCGCACCCGGTAACGGTAGGGATTCGGCGACCCATCACTAATCAGATAGAACCCCAACTCTCCCTTCGGCGACTCCACGCGCGCGTACGCCTCACCCGCTTTGGGCCGCAGACCCCTGAGCCGGGCCTTGGGATCAATGAAGGGTCCGGCAGGAATCTCCCGCAGAGCCTGATCCAGAATTTTGATGGACTCTCTCATTTCCAAAATGCGAAGCATGTAGCGATCGAAAACATCCCCGTGCTCGCCGATGGGCACACGAAAGGTGAATCGTGGATAGACGCCGTACCCGTCGACCTTGCGCAGATCGTAGTTGACTCCGCTGGCGCGCAGCCCGGGCCCGGTGACGCCTGCGTTGATCGCCAGGGCCGCCGGCAGCACGCCCACTCCCTGGGTGCGGGCCATCAGAATTTCGTTGCCGGTAAGCAGCTTTTCGAATTCGTCCAGGAAACTGTCAAAGTTGCTGACGAGCGTTTTCACCTCGCCCATCCATGCCGCTGAACAATCGACGCGCACGCCACCAAAGCGCATGTAGTTGCACATCATGCGAGCGCCGGTCAGCGATTCGAAAAGATCAAGTACCTTTTCCCGCTCGCGGAAGGCATACATAAGGGGAGTGCCGCTGGCGCCCATATCCTGCAGGAGGAAGCCCACCATGCCGGCGTGATTTTGCAACCGCGTAAGCTCTGCGACAATCACGCGGATGTATTCCGCACGCTCCGGCACCACAAGCCCCGCGAGCTTCTCAACCGCCAGCGCATAGCCCCAGTTATTCGTCATGGAGCAGAGGTAGTCGAGCCGATCGGTGTAGGGAATGGCGGCGAGATAGCTCGCGTTCTCCGCGATCTTCTCGTGGTTGCGGTGGAGATAACCGAATACAGGCTTGAGGCGCATCACGCGTTCGCCATCGAGCTTCACATCCATGCGGAACACGCCATGAGTGGAAGGGTGCTGCGGCCCCATTGATATCTCAAGCAGCCCATCGTGCTCAACGATTGCAGTCGCCTCGAGTGTCATATCGCCCCCAGGGTCAGCTCATCGTCAGGCGGAGGCACGTAATCTTTGCGCATGGGATGGTCCGTGAAGCCGTCCCACATAAGAATGCGTCGCAGATCGGGGTGGCCGGTGAACTCGATACCGAACAGGTCGAACGCCTCGCGCTCCTGGAACTCCGCACTGCGCCAGACAGGCGTCAGCGATGGCAGCACCACATCATCGGTGCGGTTACCGGTGCGCATCCTGATTACCAGGGGCCCATCTTTTTGCCTGATAGAAAAGAGGTGGTAGACGACCTCGAGGTATCCCGGGATGAAGGTTTTTCGGCTCTCTTCCAGATCCTTTTCTACGCCGTCTACGATCTGCTTCGTCTTGATCTTTTCCACTAACTCTCGGTCAGGCCAATCGATGGCCGTGACATTCGAGCAGAAATCCAGATGCAGATCGTCGCGCAACACCCGGGCGGCGTCTGCCCCATGGCCGCCATCGATGAGCAGTGAGTGCTGGGCGGAGGGGCTACCGTTCAGGATCAGCTCCACGGCGCAGCCAGGGACTGCTTCCTTCAGGTGTTGCATGATTTGTTCCAGGTTGAGCCCGCTCACCGCGGTTTCCGCTGTCATGGTTCCTGGATCACCTTGAAGGGACTTTGGAAGACCTGGTTGTTCTGCGCCGGCTCCAGATCGTGCTCGCCGAACGCTGGCACCGGGAATTCGCTGGGCAGGTCCTCACGCAGATGCCGCGGACGCCCCGCTCCGGTGAGTGGTTGGGATGCGATTTTTTCCTGCAGGGTCATGAACGCATGGATGAGTGCTTCCGGCCGCGGTGGGCAGCCGGGAATATGCACGTCCACGGGGATGAATCGATCGATTCCCTTGAGCACGTTGTAGCCGTCACGGAACGGGCCGCCGGAGATGGCGCAGGCGCCCATAGCGATTACATACTTCGGTTCAGGCATCTGGTTGTACAGCCGTACCACCTGGGGAGCCATCTTTTTTGTAACTGTTCCCGATACGATCATCAGGTCTGCTTGCCGGGGGGAGGGGCGAAACACCTCTGCGCCGAAGCGGGCCAGGTCGTAACGCGCCATGGTGGTGGCGATCATTTCGATGGCGCAGCAGGCGAGGCCGAACGTGAGCGGCCATACGGAGTTCTTGCGGCCCCAGTTGTAGAGCTCCTCAAACGAGGTGGCGAAGATACCGTGTTTGCTCAGTTCGGTTTTTAGATCCTGATCCACAAAGACTCCCTTAGGCCCAAGTGAGCACTCCCTTTTGGCAGGCCCATACCAAGCCTTCGACCAGCAGCAACAAGAAGACCAGCATTGCGAGGCACGCGGCCAGCGGCAGTCCAGAAAAAGCTGCGGCAAACGGCAGCAGAAAGACGGCCTCCACATCGAAAATGAGGAAGACGATGGCGTACAGATAGTAGGAGACGTCGAGCTGAACCCAGGGATCGCCTGTGGCTTCGAGCCCACATTCATAGGTCGCGTTTTTCTGCGCTCCTGGTTTGGCCGGCGAGAAAACCCTTGCCCACAACGAGGCCAGCGATAGCGGGATGGCGCCAAACACCACCGCCGCCACCAGCAGGGCGAGGATCGTGGTCCATACGTGCTCAGCCGGAGCTGTGGGAAGGCTACTGGTCATGGTCTACCACTCTGCCTAAACGGACTCACCGCTCGAGGGCCCGGGATTGTCTGACTGGTGTCATCGCGAATAGCCAAACCGGCTCGGTTCTGGCCGCCTCAAAAGATATTGCCGCATCCCCATTATCCAGAATTCCGGGGCGGATTGTCTGCCGGGGCGACCGCGGTGCAAGTCCCCCGCAACCCTATAGATTACGCCCTCGGGCGCTGATTGGTTTGCCAACGATTGCGGGGCGAACCACAGGGTAAACATGAACCAGCCCGGAGTTCTCACCAGTACTGATTGGTGCGACAGGTCGAAGGGAGCGGTGAGCCTGTTGCTGTGTTTGGCTTGTGGCCTTGCGCGTTAGGTTAATTCTGGTGTGCGACGACAAGTTTAGCCGGTTAGCTAGCCCCCAATTTGTCATCCCGAGCGCAGTCGAGGGATCTGCTGTGCGCCTTTCTCCCTCCACGAATTTCTACAGAGCTCCAGCATCGGACACGCAGAGGAACCATTCTTTCAGCAGGATGGCAGGAGAGTCACTCCTGGCAGCGGAGCGGCTGCTATCGAGACCCACGTTCCTCTGCCCATCCGATGCTGGAGCTCTGTAAAAATTCCGGCAGGAGAAAGGCGCACAGCAGATCCCTCGACTGCGCTCGGGATGACAAAAGGGGGGCTAGCTAGCCGAGGCGCCACCGTCTTGAGTTGTTGTTTATCGGTGGGAGGAGTTTCTGGGAGTATCTGAGCGGGACAGACTTCCTGGGGAGTCCTGAGAATTCCCACATCTCCCGACAAAAAGCCGTTGTGAGATCTGGGGCACGCCAGTTGGTGGTTGGTCTGGCGTGTGCGGATGGGTGGCGCCTTTAGGCGTCTGCCTTTGATATTTCCAGGATCTCGGCGGCGCTGGCGGATGTGAACCTGACGACGATGCCGTGGGCCCAGTCGCTCTGCTGGAACACACCCAGGTCGTTGCCTCCCGTGATTGACTTCACCCGGTAGGTGCCGTTGGGTATCAACGGCAGCTGGACTGTCGCAGAATCCACATTCGATTTGTTGCGGAATAGGACCACGATGCCTTCGCCCGTGCGGGCCAACCGCGCGAAGCCGTCCCACGCGTTGGCACGTGTTTGCCGCCAGCTGCCGAGGGGAAAGAAACTCTCGCTGATCTTTAATCGCTTGCGGAGGGCTTTGAACCACTGCACTTTCTCGTGGTACCAGGTACGGTCGCCGGCACTTAGGTTTCGCAAATCGCCGAGGATCACTGGCGCTGAGCCGATGGCGGTGGCAAAGGTCTCCTGGATGCTGGGGATCTCCGCATGCAGGTTGCCGATCAGCAGGCTTTCTACCGGCATCGAAGATGCTCGCTGGTAGAGCAGTTGCCGGGCTTGTATGGGGCCAGCGGAGTTGGGGTGCCGGTCGTCTACATTGCTCAACCAATCAAGATCGCCGGCGGCTAGCAGGCCTGCGTCGATGATGTGCTTTTGGCCCCAGAGCTCGAAGGTCAAATCGAGCAGCACAGTCGGATGCTTGCTGTAAATCCTGCTGGTCACATATGCAATGCCTTCATAGATCATGTTTAACGACTCAGCCCAGCTGTGATGGTAGTGGCCTTTGGCCCAGCACCCCGGTGCTTCTCCATACGCGTTGAAGATGGTGGTCAGGTCCAGTTTCACGTAGGCAAGGTGGAATCGCTGAATGCAATCGATCACCCGATCGGCCGCATCATCGCGAAAGGCGCTTGCCAGGCACATGACAACTTTTGAACCGCCCTTGGTCTCGGTGACCTTCTGTTCCTGCTGCTGGTTCAAGGAAGCCCACTCCGGATGAGCGCGGTAAGCAGGGGTGCCTTTGCCAATGGCCGCGAGCGGAATCCAAAGCCCGAGGCGCATGCCGCGCGATTCGATTGCTTTGCGAACAGGTTCCAGGCCATCAGGGAACGACTTCAGGTCAACGCCGTTCTCTCCGTACTCCAACTGCCAGCCATCATCGACAGTGAAGATGTCGAAGCCCATGGTGCCGGCAACATCGATGAGCTGCATGGCAATCTCTTGATTGATGCCGCGCTCGAACGGTTCCCACGTGTTGTAGATCCAGGGCGGCCCTTCCTTATCAATCTGCCGTACCAGGGTTTTTGCCGTATAAGAGGGCAAGACCCACCGAGGATCCTGCAATCCGTCGTCGTTCTTGTAGGTGATAACGGACACCGCGGCAGTGGTGAATGCCTGACCAGGAGAGAGGTTTCGCTCAAAAGGCATCAGGTCGGTGTCGTACATCGCGCCGAACGAGACATAGTCTGCATCACTCCAACCGGAGATCTCAGTGCGCTTCATGTATCCGGGAACTTCGGTCAGGATGGCGAGGCCAACACCGGTACGACTGTTCGCGACCATGAGGCCCGCATCCTCCGATCGCCCGGTGTAGAAGATCTCCCGCGGCAGGGTGCCGTACTGTGCGTTCAGAACAATTTCGTTCTCCGGGCCCATCGCGACTCCGAGGGATTCGATATTGAGGTGAGTGATGTGCAGAGTGGCGGTACCCACATTGCGCAGGACCAAGTGCTTGCGAATTGCAGGCTGGTTCTCGTAGATACGGTAATTGACTGTGACTTCAAGTTCTTCCTGGTTGTGGCGCAGCGTGATTTGCAACAAATGCCCATGGTCGATTTCCGTCATTTCGCCGCGCACCAGCCGGAAGTCGGAGTGAACGCCCCGGTATGGCCGCCCGTTGCACTGAAAAGAAAATTCCGAAGTGCGGCTCTCCGCGGCAGCGGTCTCTTTGGCGAAGATGGCGTGGGTCGCAAGATCAGTGAGGCCAGCGGTGTAGAGCCCCCTCTTGGGATCAAATCGAATCACTCTTTGAATCTTGTCGTTCTCCAGAGTCCAGGTTTGCCCACCGGCATCTCCGCTGCCGTTAGTTTGTGCGACGGCACGGTAAAACGCAGGACGGAGTGACGCTGCTCGCAGCGAGAAGCAGGCTGTTCTGAATTACTTTTCTTCTGCTTAAGAGTGGTCGCTTAGTTCTCATGCGGAGACGCTTCCTTCTGCTTCATCGATTTATTTGCTGCGTTCCCTGGGAACTCTGCCTGGGCGACATCCAAAATGCTTCGATCCGTTCAATTGGCTCTGTTTGATTTCAGGAACATAACGCCAGGTGAATATCGCCTGGCAGTCGAAAAAAAGGCCGCCGAGTCAAGCCGTGCAGGCGAGGAAGACGACAAGCGGTAGTTGATGGTGGTCGGCATGCTTGCTTAGGGGCGGGCCTATCATTGCAGTTCCGTGTTCCGCTGTCTTCTTGAAAGATGAGTAAGAGTAATCGAAATTTGTCACTGTTTTGGATGTGCGGTGCTGGCATCGGTTCGGAAGTCCCTCACGCAAACCAAACGCGGCGTGAGTAGGCGAGACACCTAGACTCGATCGGCGCCCGCGGACTAGCGGCGCTTGGCCGGAGCTGCGGGGATTGAGGTGCGGAGATGCCCGGGCGCGCTTTGTGGAGGCATCTTTGGCAGGCAGGCTCTTGGGCCATTGCCGTAGGCCTGTACGAATACTTTATAGAATTGGGCATAACTACCGAAGCCCGCCTCATACACGGCTTCTGCAAGGTTCTTTTCCCCGGCGCCGTTGTAGACTTCCCAAAATCTCGAGAGGCGCAGGGAATTGCGGTAACGGCTTAAACAGACGCCGACCTGACGGTGGAATATGCGGCTGAGATGAGACTCGCTCACTCCACATTCTCTTGCCAATTGCCCGATATCGCGATGGCAGTCGCCCTGGCTCAGCAGCTTGATAGCCCGGGTGACGGCTGGGTGCAGGGCGACGGCCTCACCAACGACTCTGCCGGTTCGCCGGCTTCGCCAACAGAGCATCAGCAGATGATGCAGTCCGGCGTTTAATCCGTCGGGGTCACCGTGCTCATAGGCGAAATCAGAGGTGGGGCCAAAGCCAGCTTCGCGGTTGAGCAAATCCGGATCGAGCGAGTATTGCATGAGCGAATCCATTGTCTTGCGAATCAGGTCGAAGGCTTCCGGCTTTAGCAGGGTGTTGGCAATGCCGCCCTGTTCCTGCTGCCCCTGCTTTAACCCCTCGTAGGCAGGCGTGTTGCACGATCGCGAGACCAGCGATGGTGTGAAGACGACCACATAGCACTGCGCATCGTCTGCCCGGTCGACTAATTGATGCTCGTGCCCGGGAAAGATCCAGAGCAGCGTTCTGGGCGTGAACGTGAAACGCTTGCCGTTGACCAGATAGGTGATAGTGCCGCGAACTACAAGATTCAGTTCGAGTTCCACATGGCTGTGGCTTTGCAGCGTAGGTGGATTTCGGGTGGACTCTACGAGGTAGAGGAACCCGTCGTAACCGGCCCCGATCTTGAGGTCCTCGAACATGACGACAAGATACGATAACTTTTCGATAGTTGTCGAGAGAACGTGCTGAGGACTGGAGCGATATGGTGAAAATGGGCGATTGAGGTACTGGGAAAATGAGCAGCGTACCCAACACGGTTGCGAACGAATTGTTCAACTCGACTAAAGTCTTACGGGGAGGAGCGCCGCGCAGGCTGTCGAGAGGGGCGTGGCACATTGGCAACTCAATAGCATAGGGTGACGCGGCCCTTTGTCGTTGATTGAGCCAGTGCAAGTGCTAAAGCCCTAGGTGTTTTCTTCGAATCAGGGCACGACTGAAGTCGTGCCCTGATACAACTCTGTTCCTTATTGCTTTGGTGGGTTGGTGGGCGAAAAGCTGTAGCGTGCGATTTTCCATTCGCCGTCCGTGTCGCGCTTGAAAAGAAACAGCTCCTGATTGCCTTCTGAACTTTGAGCGCCTGTTTTCGGGTTTGTAGTATGGCCAGCAGAGTTGGTGCGTCCAAAAGCCCACTCCGGCGATAACACTTCCAGCTCAGCAAGAGTGAAGACAACGTCGAACTTTCTTGTCTCGAACACTGTGTCGTATGCCTGGCGAATGGCTGTGTGGCCGATTGCCGATTGGCTGAATGGTGGCATGAAGACGCCGTCAGCCAGGTAAAGCGGGAGTACGGCGTCTGTTTCCGAGGAGTTCAGCGCGGCATTGTAGGCCGCCAGGAGTGCCTCTACTCCCTCTTTAGCTTGCTCCGGGCTGTTCGCTTCTGGATGACTGTGTTGCTTCACGATTTCTGCGTGCATGATGTCTCCTTGTTTCTCCGAGAGGGAGGGTGAATGGCTCGACTGCGCCTGCTTTTCTACGACGTCAAAACCACGATCTTTCCGCCTGCTTTGTTTTCTTCCATGCAGCGATGTGCCTCAACGATCTCGTCGATCGAAAAGACCTTGCCCACCTGCACGCGCAAGGTGCCGGCAGCGATTTGCTCCACCAGTTCCTGGAGCGGCAGCTTCATGAAGTCTTCTGATTCGCCTGCGTACGATGTCAGGTTGACGGCCGTGGGGATTGCCTCCATGGGAGCGAAATTGTCGAAGGCCCATTTGTTGCCCACGATACCGGTCATGCAAACGATGCCTTTTTGTTTGGCACAGCGAAGCGAGTCCTTCAAGGTCGTGGTGCCAACGAGTTCGAGGACCTTGTCGACCCCGCCGTTGCAGACTTCTTTCACCTGCTCTGCGATGGCGCCGGTGTCAATGAACACCTGGTCTGCTCCGCTGGCCAGGAGCAGTGCGGAGCGTTCAGGGTTACGCGTGGTCGCGGCCACAGAGGCGCCATGCTTCTTCGCGATGGCGGCAGCCGCCAGCCCGACCGAGGTTGTACCTCCGCGGATTAGCAGGCGTTCGCCTTTTTCCAAACGAAGCGATTTGAAGAGTGAGCCCCATGCGGTCTGCAGCATTTCCGGAATGGCGCCCAGCGTTTCCCACGGCAAGCTGGTCTCGAGGCGCTGTACCTGCTTTACCGGCACGCAGGTATATTCCGCGTAGCCGCCATCGATCTGCCGTCCCAGGCCACCCATGGCGGTTGCGACGATAGCGCCTTTTGCCAACTCATTACCCGGCGCTTGCTCGACAAGGCCGACCGCCTCGATCCCGAGCACGCGAGGGAACGGGACATTCGGAGAGTGGCCCTGCCGCGTGAACAGCTCGGAGCGATTGAGCCCGAATGCTTTCACGCGGATCAACACCTCGCCGGGTTTGGGCACAGGAATAGGCAGGCTCTCCAGCTTGAGGACCTCTGGACCACCCGGTTCGTGAATCACTACAGCTTTCATCGTTGCCATACTCGATGCTTCTCCCCAAATGCGGATGGTTGTGTTTTGTCTCGCAAAGCCAACAGTAGGCTTTTCTCGCCAGCGCGATAAGGGGACTAAAATAGGAATCACTTTCTCGCAAATAGGAAAGCAGGCTATGGACCTTAACGCGCTCACGATCTTCGCGAAAGTGGTTGAGGCCAACAGCTTTTCTGAAGCGGCGCGCCGATTGAAGATGCCGGTTTCCACTGTCAGCCGGAAAATCGTTGAACTGGAAAGTCAGCTTGGCGTGCGTCTGCTGGAGCGTTCCACGCGCAGTCTGCGCCTCACCGATGTGGGGGCCGAAGTGTTGGGGCATGCGCAGCACGGCGTTGAACTGAGCGAAGCCGTCGACGGCATCGTGTCGAATCATCTGGCGAATGTATCGGGAGTGTTGCGGGTTTCTGCGCCGCCCAGCATCTCGGATTCACTGCTTGCGCCGCTGGTCCGCGCTTTTCAGGCGTCCTATCCCAACGTGCGAGTTCAAATCTTTGTCACCGAGCGCATCGTGGATCAAATTGCCGAGGGTGTCGATCTTTCCTTCCGGGTGGGCGAACTGAAAGACTCATCGCTGGTCGCCCGCAGAATCCTGACCTACCGGCATCGCCTGGTCGCTGCGCCTGCCTATCTGAAGACGTGCAAGCCGCCAAAATCACCACGAGAGCTGCTGCATCACCGTCTGCTGGCGTTCTCCTTTTGGAAGCCAGAGAACACCTGGCACTTCACCCACGTAAACGGAAGGGACCGGGAGACGCTCACCTTTCAGCCCTATCTTTCCATCAACGAATACAGCGGTCTCGCGACGGCCCTTTTGGCGGGCACGGGCATCGGCGATCTTCCGCCGATCGTGCAGCCGGAACTTGTTGCCAGTGGCCGCCTGGTTGAGGTGATGCCGCGGTGGCACTTCCCGGTGTTCCATCTTTGGGTGGTTCACCTCGGGAATCGCTACATTCCGAGGCCGGTGCGGTTGTTCAAGGAATTTGCTGTGCAGATGGCGCCCACCTTTTTCCCAGCGCTCCCCACCTGAGCAATCCTGGCCGGCAGATCGCCTCCGCACGGCTCATCGGGTTGACGGCCCGGCGGCGGGCATGGATACTCACCATCACGCAGAGGGATTTACAGCCATGAACATCAGGGTATTTGAAGACAGACGGTCGTTGGGCGAAACGGCGGCCGAACACGCAGCCGGCCTTATCCGTAACGCAATTCGTGAGCGCGGCAGCGCACGCATTGTCGCTGCAACCGCGGCATCGCAGAAAGAATTCCTGCAGGCTCTGACGAGCGCTCCCGGCATCGACTGGCGGGTGGTGGAGGCGTTTCATCTCGATGAGTACATTGGTCTGCCCATCACGCATCCCGGAAGTTTTCGCAAGATGCTCATGGAGCAACTGATCAGCAAGACCGGCATTGTGCACTATCACTTGCTGGACGGAGATGGCGATGTCGCCGCGGTGATTGACCGCGCCAACGCTGCGCTTGCCTCAGCCCCGATCGATGTGGGTTTTTTGGGGATCGGTGAGAATGGGCATCTGGCATTCAACGATCCGCCAGCGGACTTCGAGGTGGAAGATCCTTACCTCGTCGTCAGCCTGGATGAGGCTTGCCGCCTCCAGCAGGTGGGCGAGGCGTGGTTCGCCGATATCTCGCAGGTACCGCAGCAGGCGATCTCAATGTCGGTACGGCAGATCATGAAGATAAAAGAAGTGCTTGCGGTGGCGCCGGGTACGCGCAAAGCGGCAGCGATTCAGCAATGCTTTGCGGGGGAGATCAGCCCGATGGCTCCTGCCTCTATTCTGCGTAACCATCCCCTGGCGACCATTTATCTGGATAGAGAATCGGCTGCTTTATTGGGGCCGACCCTCCACACCGCCGGCGCAGCACAGAGCCGCTGATCGGTGGCGAACGGTGCTTTCTTCAAACCTCGGCCGATCCCTGCTTTGCGCTGGTGGATCTGCGGATTGCTGTTCGCCTCCACGGTCATCAATTATCTCGACCGCCAGACGCTGTCGCTTTTGGCGCCTTATCTAAAGCTGCAATACAGGTGGACGAACAGCGACTATGCCAATATCGTGATCGCTTTTCGGGTCGCCTATTCCCTTGGCCAAACCGCATTCGGCCGGCTGCTCGATCGTATTGGCACCAGGCGTGGGCTGACCCTGACGGTGGCGTGGTATTCGCTGGTCTCCATGCTGACGTGCCTTGCGCAGGGCTTCGGGAGTTTCGCTGCTTTCCGGTTTTTGCTGGGCGCGGGCGAATCGGCGAATTGGCCGGCAGCCACGAAGGCGGTGTCGGAGTGGTTTCCGAAGAAAGAGCGCGGGCTGGCGACGGCGTTCTTCGATAGTGGTTCCTCTGTGGGCGCTGCGGTCGCGCCGATTGCTATTTTGTCCATTTACTTCCGCTGGGGTTGGCGGCCGGCCTTCATGATTCCGGGTTTGCTCGGCTTTCTCTGGTTGATCGCCTGGCGCTGGCTGTACGAGACGCCTGAAAAACATAAACGCATCAGCCAGGCGGAATTGCAGACCATCCTTGCCGATAAAGCGGAGGACAGCCGGCGCGAGGGAGACTCGGCGCAGATACCGTGGCGCGACCTGTTGAAATTTCCTCAGACCTGGGGCGTGATTGCTGCCAAGTTATGCAGTGATCCGGTCTGGTTTTTTGTCACGGACTGGTTTCCCATTTACCTGGTCGCGAAGGGCATCGAGCTCAAGAGCAGCCTGGTCGCTATCTGGATTCCGTTTCTGGCTGCCGATCTTGGCAATTTTTTTGGTGGGATTGTTTCTGGCTACCTGATCAAGCGAGGATGGTCGTTGGGTGCGGCTCGCAAGGCGCTGATTATCTTCGGTGGCTTTGGCGTGACTATGCTCATCCCCACTATCTATACGAGCAGCTTGTACACGATCGCATTTCTGTTTGCGGTGGCGACGTTTTCGTTCGCCGCGTTTTCGACCATCGCGAACGTGCTGCCTTCGGATTTGTTTCGGAGCGACTCCGTTGCTTCGGTAAGCGGCATGAGCGGGACGGGGGCGGGGCTGGGAACGATTGTGGCCTTCAAGCTGATCGGCTACTTCTCAGATAGCCATACAGCCGCAGCCGGCCACTCGTTCGATGGCATCGTGATCACGGCAGGGCTCGTGCCGTTTGTGGGAATGATTCTGGTGTTGTTGCTGGTGCGGAATACGGAGGCCACTGATCAGGGGCTGGTCCGGCGGATTTAGTTCTGCGGAAGACGGATGGAATCAGCAGCCTGATGCGCTGGTGGAGATCGGCGTAGCGCCAGGCGGCACGGGATTGACCGTGCTTACGCCAGAATATGGCTACAAGCCGGCAGGGCTCAGTCACCCTACCGTCATCGCGATCGACGGCGGTAGGCAACATCTGGGTGCGCTCAAGCAGTGGCAGACGAGGGGGAGTCGATTGGCACCCGAGGTGGTGACGCTGCCAAGCCAGTGTATGGAGTCGAAAGGGCAGGGCGGAGATTTGGTGGGCCCACCAGGATTTGAACCTGGAACCAACGGATTATGAGTCCGCTGCTCTAACCGTTGAGCTATAGGCCCTGGCGAAGCTAATCTGCAATCGTCTGCAACCATAGTAACCGCTTCTCCTGAGGGAGTTCAGTAACAGCCCAGAGCGTTGCGGGTCCAGTTTGCATCATAGATGTGGATTGCGCCTGGTTCTGATAAGAAGGCGCACGGAGGAAACACAAGTGAGAAGGTTGCTTTTTTGGGGAACAGTCATTGCCGGTGCGACGGCTGCTTTTCTGATGTATCGCCGGGGTACCCCGCTGGGCGAGATCGCGGAAAAGGCTGTGAACAGCCCGGTGAAGTCACTGGTCAATGAGCTGCAAAACGCCAGTTAGCGGCAGTTTAGCTGGATAGTATGCGGCGCAGGTCTCCATCGGGATCGTTCTCTATTTTGCAGGTGTTGTCGAAGACCATGGTTTGAGCCGCTGGCGATTCGCTTGATGGCCAGGTCAGGCCTCGCTGGCTGGGGTTTCCAGTGCGCGCGAAGTTTGCCCAGGCGGTGGCCATCTTTGTGGCCAGGGCCTGCGCCTCCGGTGTGTTTCCCGTCCCCTGCTCGCAGCGCTTTGTGTTGTCGAAGCAGAAAGCCAGCTCAGCCGTGTGCCATGCGCCCGCAACGCCATCGAGCATGGGCGATTGCCAGGTGAAGTAGTAGGCGTAGGCTGGGGCGGCTTTTAGTTCGTACTTCATCTTTGCCATGCGGACGACGTTGTTGCGCTGCCCGAGTCCGGCCACTCCGTAGGAGAGGGTTCGAATGCTCTTCTCCGGATGCGCTTTCTTCATCGCTGCGATTAGCGACGTTGCTTTCTCGTCATTCATGGTGTGGGCCAACGTGGCATGCCACTCATCCTCAGTCGGGCGCGATGACATGCGGTTGCCCTCTTCGCTCACTGACCCGATCAGCATCGGGACGTCCTTTGAGATTGCCGGGGCCTCCTCGTAAAAGGAGCGCACGGTCACGGCGTGGTCATCGAGTACCGGACCCCAGCCGACGCGCGGATGCGGGCTCGGCGGGCCACCCATGCCGAAGCTCTGACCGGGAGGGTTGATCTTCGTGATCGCTGCATTGCCGGCCGCGAAGAGCTTCGCCCACTCCACTTTTTGCAGCGAGGCCATATCGGTGGGCTGCAGGCCTAACTCTTTCATGAGCTGGGTGGTCAACTCTCTTGCCTGTTCACTGGCCGGAGGATTGCCGCCGCCGCCGGATTGGACCGCTGTGCGGTGGAATAGACCTGCGGCCGCCGGCATGCCCATCAGGGTTGTCACCTTGGAACCGCCGCCAGATTGCCCGTAGATCATAACCTTGCCGGGATCGCCGCCGAAGTTAGCGATGTTCTCGCGCACCCAGCGCAACGAGGCAACCAGATCGGTCATGCCTACGTTGGCCGATTCGGCATAGGCCGAGCCGCCGACTTGAGAAACGTCGAGAAAGCCTAACGCGTTGAGACGATGATTGACGGAAACCTGGACAACATCGTGAAGCCGCGCCATCTGTGCGCCTTCGTGCGATGGCAGTTCATAAGAAGAGCCAAAGCTGAAACCGCCACCGTGAAAATAGACCATCACGGGGCGATTGCCGGTCAGGCTGGGCGTCCATATGTTGAGCTTGAGCATGTCTTCGCTCATGGGACCGTCGTCCCAGTCCTGCAGAAACGATTGCTCGATCGACGTATAGGTGTGCAGGTTCTGCGGGCAGTTGTCACCGTAGATGAGCGTGAAGCGTTCGTCTGCCCAGGGCTTGGGAGGTTTGGCCGGCAACCAACGGTTTTCTCCCCCGGTGTCGGCGCCGTAGGGGATGCCTTTGAAGGTAAAGACGCCTCCGTCGAGGAAGCCACGCACCTTGCCGTATTGAGTCTTCGCGATGGCAGAGCGGGGCGTGCTGCAGTTCCCGGGGGCCTGGTGTGCGGCGGTCTTGATGTTGTCCAGCGCTCCCAGCGGCCGGCGCGCTGCCAGGCCAAAACCAGACGCCAGGGAAAACCCCAGTAACCTGCGACGATTGAAACGGATTCCGTTGCTGCTCTCGGATTCAGACATTTGTGCCTCTCATGAATCGCTGGTGTGTCTCCAGCGGGTGGGGGTAGCTCCTGCCAGGACTAGTGGCAGTCCGTGGTGAAGCAGAGATTCTTGCTGAAGAAGGGCATCACGTGGTTTTGAAAGCGATCCGCCACGGCACTGGTGTGCGTGCCCGGATAAATTTCAAAGCTGTGGGTGATGCCGTACTTGTCGAGCACGTCATGCAGCTTGCCGGTATCGGTGCGCAGTCCATCCTGGTCGCCAACATCGATGGAGATGGCGCGGTACTTTTTGAAGCCGCCGATGTATTGGTCAATGAAGGCAAGGGGGGCGTTGGCTGCGAATTTCGCCTGGATCTCTGGCACCGGCTCGCCATCCTTGGTGGGCAGGTCGAGGTAGAGCGGCGGGTTTTTCGGGTCGGGCGCCCAGGCGGCTGCCTGGGCAAGCACTGCTGCGGCAAAGCCGGGCATCAAGGTGGCTGCGTCCTCGGGTGATTTCGCTTGAGCGATCTTCCCTTCGTTGGCGATCGCCATCTCTTTCCTCTTCTCTGGTGGCACGGGACCGCCCCCGGTCATCGGTGACAGGCAGCAGGGACTCATGATGTAGAGCGCGCCGAATACGTCGGCGTGCTTCATGCCGATCCGGGTTGCGCCATACCCACCCATCGAATGGCCCACCAGGCCGCGGCTTGCGCGTTCGGGAATCGTACGGTAATGGGCGTCGATGTAGTTGACGACATCGTGGGCGACGAAATTCTCGAAGTCGCCGGTCGTTACCGAGCTTGAATACATGGAGCCGTGATAAACGGTCTTGGAATCGGGCAGCACCACGATGAATTCTTTTGCGCCTTGCGCGATGCCGCCTTCAATGGTCTGGGGCACATGGATCTCGTGCGACCACTGCTCGGCGCCAATGGAGTAGCCGTGCAAGGCGTACACGACCGGGTAGCGGCGGTGCTTGTCCTTTTGATAGCTGGGTGGCAGGTAGACGAGGACATCGCGATCGACCGCGTCGCCTTCCAGGTTGCCTTCGAGGTAGGTGCCGTGCACCTTGATGTTCTCGACCGCGACAGGCTTTGCGCCCGGTACGACGGGGGGAACGATGGTTTGTACCTGGGCCTGCAGCAGTGGGCTCACGGCCAGCGTAATCGTCATGAGGAATTTTCTGCGTCTGTCTAAATTCTTGCCTGCGTTCATGCCTGCCTCGATTCGTTGCCTGATTTTGAGCGCCGTTCAACCTGCGGGAAGAGAAGCGCTGGAGAAAAGAAGCGCCAGCGGTGTGGGACGACTGCAGCTTTTAAGCCGTCCCTGCGACACTCAACCGGCGGCGTTCATGGAATGTCTACGGGCTGATGGAGACGACGGTTACGGACTTGGGACTTAGGGATAGCGTCAACTTCCCGTCCTGGACTTTCGCATCCACCGGCTTCGGCATGACCGTTTGCGGACTGGCAAAGGTGTTGATGGAATCAACCGCTGAAGCGGTCAGGGTTTCTCCGCGCACGCTTGCGCCCTTGATGCCGGCCACATCGGCTTCAAGCTTTACGGGTTTTTCCGGGTCGAGGTTGGTCAGTGCCAGCCATAGCTTGCCGGACGCGTCTTTCGCCGCAAGCGCGTCGAGCCGCGGCACGGTGATGTCTCCGTGTGTGTAGGCGCCAGCATCGAAGGTGACCGGAACGAAGGTCGCGTCCTGAAAAGGCACGTACATTTTGTAGACGTAGTAGGTCGGCGTGAGCACCATCTGCCCTTTGTCGGTCAGGATCATCGCTTGCAGCACGTTGATCATCTGGGCGATGTTCGCCGCCCGCACGCGGTCGGCATGCCGGGCAAAGATGTTCAGGTTTAAGGCTGCGAGGATCGCGTCCCGCATACTGTTTTGTTGTTCAAGAAACGACTTGTTAGTACCGGGCAGCGCCGCGTACCAGGCTCCCCATTCGTCCACAACGAGAGCGACTTTCTTTTCCGGATCGTACTTGTCCATGACAGCTTCCTGCTTGCGCAGCAAGTCATTCATGAAGAGCGTGGATTTCATCGACTTTGCGTAGTCGTCGAGTCCGAAGCTGGTCGAAGGCATGGAAGGTGGCCAGCCAGTGGGAACGGTGTACCAGTGCACGGAAAGGCCGTTGATGTTCCAGCTCCAGGTATGGCGCTGCCAGGCTTTCATCACGGCTTCTGTCCATTCGGTGGTGTCGGTGCCCGGGCCGACAGCGATGCGCTGCATTTCGTCGTGGTCGCGCTGTGCTGGGTTGAGATTTGGGACGAAGCGGCTGTAAACCTTCATCAGGCTTACGTAGTAGTCCGGGCTCATGGCTCCGCCACAGTCCCAGCTTTCGTTACCCAGTCCAAGAAAGCCGATTTTGTAGGGTTCCGGATGACCGTTGGCGGCGCGCTCTTTGGCCAGGGCAGTTGACTGGGCCGCGGTCATGTATTCCACCCACTCGGCGGCCTCCTGCGGTGTGCCTGAGCCGACGTTGAGCGAGATATAAGCGCTGCTGTTGATTTGGTGGATGAAGTCCATGAACTCGTCGGTGCCGAAGGCGTTGGTGTCGACCACGTCTCCCCACGCAGAGTTCACGGTTGCCGGGCGTTTGTCTGCGGGTCCGACACCTTTGCGCCAGTGGTATTGATCGGCAAAGCAGCCGCCGGGCCAACGGACGTTGGGCACCTTGAGATCTTTCAAGGCCGCGACGACGTCGTTCCGGATTCCTCGGGTGTTCGGTATAGGGGAGTCGGGTCCTACCCAGATGCCGCCGTACAGGCCACGGCCGAGATCTTCAGCGAACTGGCCGAAGAGGTTGCGGTTGATCGTAGGTCCGGTCTTCGATGCGTCGATGGAGAGGTGAGTCGCGTCCTGGGCCGCAGCCGGAAGGACTAGTAGAAGGAGGAGAAGGGAGATTCGAGGTGCGGCCAGGACTTTCGTGGTCTGCATGCGGTTTCCAGGGTCGGTGGTGGCGTTTTAACAGCCTTCAGTTTGGAACGTTTCTCGGCAAGGTTCGTCGCGAGAAAACGTTCTCCCAAAGTGCACTCAGAACCATATAGAGAGGGCAAACAGTCGGCAAGCAAAATTCTTGCCGGTCTTCGAGGGCGTGCAGGTATCTAGAGGGTCGGGGGCGAAGTGCGGGGATTCTCCATTCCATTGAGGGAACCGGCATTTTTGGCGCTTCGCATACGAGGCCCTTGCTCTTAAATTGGAAGTCGCTTACAACTGTGGAAGGCTGGGCAGCATCCCAAGTTTTCACAAGCCATCTGCACTGCAAGCCTTACCAAGCACCCAAGTTCTTTTAATTCCGCCACCATCAGAGCGGAAGCCCAACGGGGAACCTTCATTCTTTTTGAGAGGTGGTACGCATGCGGCGCATTCTCGCCCCCCTGGTATTCGTGTATCTGACCATTGCATGTTGTGGACTGGCCCGGTCACAGGCTTCGTTCTCTTCCCTAAGAGGCACTATCACTGATTCCTCCGGGGCGGTTGTGCCCGGGGCTACGGTGACGCTTGTCAACAAGGCCACCAGCGTCCAGTCAACGCAAACTGCCAGCGAGAGCGGCGAATACAACTTTCAGCAAATCGTTCCCGGCACCTATGTCATTTCGGCCAACGGCAGTGGCTTTGGCTCCCAGTCGAAGCAGGCCGATTTGCTGGTGAACCAGCCCGCGACTATCAATTTCAAGTTGACGGTGCAGGCTACCGCAGAAACGGTCGACGTGAGCGGCGAGGCGCAGACGCTGAATACCAGCGATGCGTCGATTGGGAACTCCGTCAATAACGCCACTATCCAGGCGCTCCCCATGGAAGGCCGCAATGTCGCCGACCTGCTAAGTCTGCAGCCGGGAGTGCTGTACCTTGGGCGGCAATCGACCGGACAGCAGGATCAGGATAGCCGCAGTGGGTCCGTCGCCGGTGCACGCTCCGACCAAACCAACGTCACGCTCGATGGGCTGGACGATAACGACCAGCAAAACGGGTATGCGTTCACGGGCATCCTGCGCTCCACGCTCGATTCGACGGAAGAATTTCGTGTGACCACTACCAGTTCGAACGCAGATGCCGGACGGAGTTCTGGCGCGCAGGTCACGCTGGTTACCAAGTCCGGCACGAACAAGTTCCATGGCGCTGCGTACGAGTACAACCGCACCAGCTTTGGGTACGCGAACGACTGGTTTAACAAGAGCGGCGAATTGCAATCGGGCGAGCCCAACAGGCCGGGCAAGCTGATTCGTAACACCTTTGGCGGTTCTTTTGGTGGACCGATCAAGAAAGATAGGCTGTTTTTCTTTTTCAACTATGAGGGGCAGCGGACGGCAGAGAACTCACAGCAGACGCGCGTGGTGCCCAGCGCCGGCTACCGGCAAGGCAATATCACCTACCAGTATTGCGTGGATCCCAGCGACCCGACTTGCGGTACCACCGCGACCAATACACTCACGTCCGCGCAGATTGCCGCTCTCGATGCACCTTGTGTAACCAACGGTGTTTGCACGACGCCCGGCCCCAACGCAGCCGCCCAGGCCCTCTTCAACTCCTACCCGTTGCCCAACGGCGCCTCTGTAGGTGACGGTTACAACCTCCTGTCGTACACGTTCGCTTCGCCTAATCCTGGCTCGCTGAACACGAGCATTTTCAAGCTCGACTACAACATCAACGATAAGCACCATCTGTTCGTGCGCGGCAACCTGCAGAAAGACACCCAATCTGGAGTAGAAGACTTTCCCGGCCAGGGCCCATCGTCTCGCTTGGAAGACAACAGCAAGGGCATCGCTGCGGGCGAGACGTGGTCGATCACGCCACGGCTGGTGAATGACGTTCGTTACGGGCTCATTCGGCAGGGCTACAGCAATCGCGGCAGATCGCAAGGCGATTTCACCACGTTCCGTTTTATTAACGATTCAAACACGGATCCCTACTACATCACGCGCACCAGCATCGTGAACATACCGGTGAACAACGTAGTCGATAACCTGACATGGACAAAGGGGCGCCACACGCTGGGGTTTGGAGGCAATTGGCGGCTGGTGCACAACAACCGCGGGTCCGACGGCAACTCCTATAACTACGCTTCAACCAACCCCTACTGGTACGCGGGTGGTCCTCCTGATCCCTCATCGCTGGGCTTGCAACCCGTTTCTGGCGGATTCGGTAACTCCTACGAGATTGCCTATGCAAACCTGGTGGGCGGGGTGCCCGATCAGACGACGGTCTCTAACTACAACGTTGCGAAAGGCGGCGCCACGGGCAGCTTGTACCCAGATGGTACCTTTATCAATCGCAAGTTCAAGGCCAACGAATTTGAGTGGTACATCCAGGATAGCTGGCGGGCTCGGCCGAACCTGACCATTACGGTTGGCCTGCGGCACACGATCCTGCAGACTCCTTACGAGCAGAATGGTCAGCAGATCGCTCCTACCATCAATACCGATGCCTGGTACAAGCAACGCAACGCTTCTGCTGCCCAGGGGATAGTGTATGAGCCGCTGTTACAGTTTACCCCCAGCGGTCCTGCGAACCATGCTCCCGGATTATGGGCCAAGCAGAAAACAAACTTTGCGCCGCGGCTGGCCATCGTCTATGCGCCGAACGAAAAAACTTCGATCCGCTCGGGGTTTGGCATTTACTTCGACCACTATGGTGAAGGCATCGTCAATAGCTTCGACCAATTTGGCTCGTTCGGGCTCAACAGTACCGTGGAAAGCCAGGCTGGCGTCTACACGTTCGAAAAGGCGCCGCGCTTCACGGGTGTGCACGATGTTCCTTCCAATGGTTCAGAACAGCCGGCAACGATAACCTATCCGTATACCTATCCAGCCGATGCCTTTGCAATCACCTGGGGCGCGAACAATCATCTGAAAACACCCTATGCTGAGGCCATGGATCTTTCGGTCCAGCGCGAGATGCAGGGCGGTCTCACGCTCGAGGTTGCCTATGTCGGCCGGCTCGGCAGGCATTTGCTGCAGGCCCTCGATTTAGCGCAGCCTGTCAACTTCAACGATCCGCAGGGCGGCGGGGATTACTTTACCAACGCCGCAAAGCTGTCTGCGCTGGTCGATGCCAATGGCGCTAATGCCACTGCCACGGTTCCCACGATCCCTTACTTTGAAGACGTGTTTCCGCAGATGGCTAACCTTGATTACCTGGGCCAGAGCGCGACCCAAGCGATTTATACGCATGAATGGGCGCCGTATCGTGACGGCGCCGGGGAAACAACTTCGTTGGCTGATCTGGACTTCAACTGCTTCTACGGCTGCCCAGACGGATCAAAATTCTGGCAATCGCAGTTCTCATCCCTGTACGCCTGGGATTCCATCGGGATGAGCTACTACAACGCAGGTCAGGTAACGCTCCGTCACCCTTTCAGCCACGGGCTGCAGGCTGACTTTAGTTATACCCTTTCAAAGTCGATCGATATGGGTTCTGATACGGAGCGCTCCTCCGAGATCGGCTCAAATTCGTCATTCAGCAACATCATCAATACGTGGAATCCTTCTCTGAACCGTGGACTTTCTGACTTCGATACCAAACACCTGATTACGTTCGATTGGATGTACCAGTTGCCCTTTGGCAGCGGGCAGATGTTGGCCAACACGCCGAATAGGCTGGTGAACGAAGTGATAAACGGATGGCAGTGGTCGGGCGTAAGCCGCTGGACCAGCGGGCTCCCCTTCAGCCTGAGTGCGCCGGGATGGGCGACGGACTGGCAGATTGAAAGCCTGGGCGTACAAACGGCGCCCGTCAAGTTGAGGAAGCATATCGACCAGAACGGCGTCCCACAGGTGTTTGACGATGTGGCGGCTCTGAACAACGGGGTGACGAATGGCTCGCCCATTCGCCTCGCTTATCCGGGCGAGGCGGGAAACCGCAACATCTACCGCGGCGACGGTTACTTCGACATCGATTCGGGCCTGGCCAAAACATTCAAGATTACCGAGAGCCAGGGGGTGAAGTTTGCCTGGGAGGTGTTTAACGTTACCAACTCCGTTCGGTTTGATGTGAACCCGATCAACTCACTGAATAACAAGTTGACCAGCGGCTCCCTTGGCAACTATTCGCGCACGTACAGCAAACCCAGGGTTATGCAGTTTTCTCTTCGCTACGATTTTTAATCGTCCTAAACCCCCACTTGCGCCGGGCCGCTCCTTTGGAGCGGCCCGCTCTTCTTTTGCCGCCTAACCTCTCGATCAGGTATTATCGCGCGGTCCATCCGCAACGCTCCAGATTCCTGGCGCTTCGGAACGGATGAGAGAGGAAGTCACGCATGGCAGAAGCGAATTGCGACATCGCAGTGATCGGCCTGGCCGTTATGGGTCAGAACCTTGTCTTGAACATGAACGACCATGGATACAAGGTCGCTGTGTTTAACCGTACCGTCTCCAGAGTCGATGAGTTTCTAGCCCAGGAAGCAAAGGAAACCCAAGTGGTCGGCGCCCACTCCGTGGAAGAGCTGTGCGGCCTGCTGAAGAGTCCGCGACGGATCATGATGATGGTAAAAGCCGGCACGGTCGTGGACCAGACAATTGAACAGGTGCTGCCTTACCTGGAGAAGGGCGACATTCTTATCGATGGCGGTAATTCGCTCTACACCGACACCAACCGGCGTACGAAAGACCTGGCCGCCAAGGGCATTCTCTTTATTGGCACCGGGGTGTCTGGGGGAGAAGAGGGCGCGCGCTTTGGCCCATCGATCATGCCCGGTGGTAACCCGGAAGCCTGGCCGCATGTGAAGCCGATTCTGCAGGCCATTGCCGCCAAGGTGGAAGACGGCACTCCTTGCTGCGACTGGGTGGGCGAAGACGGCGCGGGGCACTACGTCAAGATGGTGCATAACGGCATTGAGTACGGCGACATGCAGTTAATCGGTGAAGCCTACCAGCTGTTGAAGGATGGCCTTGGTCTGAGCGCCGACGAACTCGCCGAGGTGTTTGCGGAGTGGAACAAGGGCGAGCTGGATAGTTTTCTTATCGATATTTCTGCCACCATCTTTGCCAAGAAGGACGAAGATGGTGAGCCGATGATCGATAAGATCCTGGATGCTGCGGGGCAAAAAGGGACCGGGAAATGGACAGCCATCTCCGCGCTGGACCTGGGCCAGCCGGTTACGTTAATTGGTGAGAGTGTGTTTGCCCGCTGCCTGTCGGCGTTAAAGGCAGAGCGGGTTGCCGCTGCGAAGATTCTGAAAGGTCCGCGTAAGCGCAAAGTGGTCAGCGGGAAGAAGGAGTTTATTGAGGAGGTGCGCCTGGCGCTCTACTGCTCCAAGATGGTGAGCTACGCGCAAGGCTACATGCTGTTGCGGGCTGCGGAGAAAGAGCAGGGTTGGCACCTGAACATGGGCGGAGTTGCTCTCATGTGGCGGGGTGGATGTATCATTCGCAGCGTTTTTCTGGGGGACATCAAAGCGGCGTTCGATCGCGATCCGCAACTGCAGAATTTGCTGCTCGACCAATTCTTTTCCGGGGCGCTGCATAAGTACCAGGCATCGTGGCGTAAGGCGATCGTCTATGGGGTTCGTATGGGCATTCCGATGCCGGCGTTTACCACCGCGCTCTCTTTCTACGATGGGTATCGATCGGCACGGCTGCCGGCGAACCTGCTGCAGGCGCAGCGAGATTTTTTCGGAGCGCATACCTATGAGCGGGTCGACAAGCCGCGGGGAGAGTTCTTCCACACCAACTGGACTGGCCGTGGTGGGAGGGTAGCTTCATCTACCTACAATGCCTGATCTCTCGTCATTGGTTATGGAACAGGCGTTGCTCTTTTCTAGCCCGGATTTCTCACCACGACTGTCCGGAGACAACCACAATGCCCTAGCTAGTGGCGTGGGCCGACCGCCGTGTGCGGCGTTTGAATGACAGCAGCGTGGGGCGTTTGAGGGACAAGCATATGCGGGCTTCCCGCCGGGTGTTTGCTTCACGCCGCAGGCAATGCCGGCAAGCGCCACTAGCCCCAGCTTGTCATCCCGAGCGCAGTCGAGGGATCTGCTTTGCGCCTTTCTCCCTCCACAAACTTCTACAGAGCTCCAGCATCGGACACGCAGAGGAACCATTCCTTCAGCAGGATGCAGGATAGTCACTCTTGACAGCGAAGCGGCTGCTATCGACACCCACGTTCCTCTGCCCATCCGATGCAGGAGCTCTGTAGAAATTTGTGGAGCCAGAAAGGCGCACAGCAGATCCCTCGACTGCGCTCGGGATGACAAAGTGGGGGCTAACTGGTGAGAAATCCGGGCTAGTGAGGCGCCGGAGCGGGTGGCTGATTCGCGGGCTGGTTCTGCTGATTGTTCGGCTGGTTGGTGGTTACATCCTGCCCTTGAAAGATCAGCTTGACTGTGGAACGGAACTGCTTGTAGTCCGTGTAGCGCACGATCTGGCGAATGCGCACGTCCTGGCTCATGGAGCCATTGCCACCCGAGAAATGCAGCTCGGCGTCGGCTTTGGTGTAAACCGGGAACCAGTACTTGCCATCCACCTGCTCGCGATATGTCGTGAACGGGGGTGACAGGTCTTCATGCCCCTTGCGCATATCATCCGGAACGTTCTTGGCACTGGTGACCACGATTTGCAGGTCCTTCTGATCTACCCAAATGCGGCCCTTTAGGTAACGCTTGCCCTTTTCCATGACCTTGGGGGCCACATCGAAAACGTAGCAATCCACTTCGTCGACCTTCTGCTTGCCGACGTAAGTCAGGTTGTATTGCCCCACATCCTCAGAAGTCAGCACGAACGGCAGGCGCTGCTCGATGTCCGATACGTCGGCCGGGCTCATCTGGATACGCTCGAGGGTGTTCTGCGGAGCGAACGTGACACGCTCTGACTTGCGGCCCTGCTGGTCGAAGGTGATGGTCACTACCTGGCGATACTCGCCGTCCACTTTGCCATCATCGTCGATGGTCTGGATGCGTACGTCCCGCTGGTAGGTGTAGTTGTCCAGGGCTTTGCGGAATTCGCTTTCCTTGGCAGCGAACTGCTTCACGATCTCGTCCGGCGGCGTGGCCGGGGCGCCAGTCTCGATGGGGCCGAAGCCGTTGTCGGGCCGGTCCTTGGTCTGGGCATAAGAAGGCATCGCCGCCAGTGGCAGGAGCGCCAACCCCATCAGCAACTTCGCCGAGACTCCACCGACGACTCTCTTTCCCATGGTTCCCCCGAACATTCCTTCATTATGCGCCCGGCCGTTTGGCCACTGTTAATAGACGCATGCGCCCCCCGTGGGGTCTACGCGCCCAGTACGGTGCGCAGATTATTGTTGGCTGCGGCCAGCCGCTCTTTGGCCAGATCGGGTGTAAGGTGCAGCATTTGCATCACGATTGCGACCCGCACCGAGCCGGCCTGTTGCAGCAGATCTGCGGCTCGGTCTTCGTCGACTCCCGTGGCGGCCGCAATGATACGGGTAGCTCTGTCTTTCAGCTTCACGTTGGTGGGCTGCACATTGACCATCAGGTTGCCGTAGACCAGGCCTTTGCGGATCATGGCGCCCGTACTCAACATGTTCAGCACCAGCTTGGTGGCGGTTCCAGCGCGCATGCGGGTCGACCCGGTGATTACCTCAGGGCCCACCGCCGGGGTGATGGCGATCCTGGCCTGGCGTTCCACAGGAGAGCCCGGCACGCAGCTCAGGCCTACTGTCAGCGCGCCCAGTTCGTTGGCATAGGCCATGGCGCCCAACACATAGGGTGTTCTCCCGCTGGCGGCGATGCCGACCACGGTGTCAGCGGCCCGCAGGCCATGGGCCTTGAGGTCGTCTGCGCCTTGCTGCGGGTCATCCTCGGCTCCTTCAATGGAGTGGCGAATGGCGTAGTCGCCCCCGGCAATGATGCCCACTACCAGGCCCGGGTCCACGTTGTAGGTGGGCGGACATTCCGAGGCATCCAACACCCCTAATCGGCCGGACGTGCCTGCGCCCGTGTAGAACAGCCGGCCGCCGGTTTCCATGCGTTTGGCTATGCCGTCTACGGCCTCGGCGATCCGCCCCAACTCGGCGTGCACTGCGCCGGCTACCTGCTGGTCCGCGGCGTTGATTACCTCAAGCATTTCGCGGGTGGATAGCTGGTCGATGCGGTCTGAGGCTGGGTGCCGGGCTTCCGTAAGCAGGTTTTCGAGTTTCATTACTGCCAACCATAGCAAAGTTTTATGGTGCAAAGGGGTCGATGCTAGGCTGAGGCTGGGCCCCTAGGGCACTGGAGAAAGCTATGCAAACAGAACCCCAAAGCCCGCCGTCGCTGCCGAAAAAGCCCAGGCTTCGCCAGATTCTGGAACAGAACTGGCAGGCAGAAATGACCGGCTACCAGACTTATCGCACCCTGGCGGAGCGAGAGCCAGATACGCTGCGGAAACAGACGCTCGAACGTATGGCGCAGGCCGAGAAAGAACATGCTGCTCTCTGGGCAGAGCGCCTGCGCGCCATCGGCGAGCCCATACCCGTGTACCGCGGCAAACCTGGCGGCGATGCCGACACTTTGAGAACCCGCCTTGGCGGCGATGATCTGGCTTTGCGCCGGCTGGAAATTGAGGAGAGCCGGGACATTGCTCGTTACAGCAAGCAGCTCCAGGCACTCGGCGATGAGGCGAGCCTGGCCATTCTCAACCGGGTGATCGAGGAGGAGCAGGACCACTACCGCGAGTTGAGCAGCCTGATTCGCCGCCAGCCCGCGCGCGGCGGTGGTGGCGGAGCGGAACTCAAAACGATTGCCGATCCGAAAACGCTGCTGGAACAATTGCTGACCAGGCGCAACCAGGGCCGCTCCCAGACTGCGGGATGGATCGGCGACGCCATCTACGGGGTGAACGACGGTCTGGGTTCGATTTTCGGCATTGTTTCGGGTGTCTCTGGCGCCACGCTGGGGAACAGTAAGTGGGTTTTGCTTTCCGGGATTGCCGGCATGATCGCCAGTGCGCTGTCGATGGGCTCAGGCGCGTACCTGGCCTCCAAAAGCGAGCGCGAGATCTATGAAGCAGAGTTGAGCCGGGAACGGGAAGCCATCACGATGAACCCGGCGGAAGCGCAGGAATTGCTTTCTCTCTACTTTCAGGTGAAAGGGCTGCCGCGCAGAAGACGCCGATCACATGGTGGGGCACATCGCGAAAGACCCTGACCAGATGCTGCGGGCGTTGGCGGCGGAGCGGCTGAATGCTACGGAGGGGGCACTGAGCAACCCGCTCACTTCGGCTGTTTCCGGCGCACTATCCACCGCCGCCGGAGCGTTTATCCCGATCGTGCCGTTCTTTTTTCTGAGTGGATACCGTGCCGTGATTGTTTCTGCTGTGGTTTCGCTGGTGGCGCACTTCGCGGTGGGCGCGGCGAAGTCCTGGGTTACGGTGCGCTCATGGTGGAGCAGCGGTTTCGAAATGACCTTTGTCGGCGCTGTCGAAGGCGTCGTCACTTACGTCATTGGCCTGGGGCTGGGGCGGCTCGGCGCCTGAAGACTTAAACCCGAAACGTGTCTGGCCGCCAGGTCTGAATGGCAGTTTTGATTTGCTTGCTGGTCAAGCCTTCCTCCAGGGCGCGGAGGGCGAGGCCGGGTAGTTCTGCGTCCGAAGCGAAGCGCAACGCAACCAGTTGCGACTTGGTCAGCTCCGGGATACGCGGCTTTAGCGCTTCCGGCAGTAACTTCTCGAGCCGCAGGCGCTCTTCCAGGCGAATCACTCGATCCTGCACCTTGAGGGAATAACTACGGGTGATGGCGCTGTTCCAGATGAGGGAGAAGGCCAAAAGCAGCAACAATGCGGTTTCGAGACCAGGATGCCGAACCAGCGCCACGATGCCGAGAACGAGGGCGAGAATAGCCATTCCACTGAGGAAGACATGAAAGAGTGGATCGAGCCGGTGGTGGTTCTTGTAAGACTGCGGTTTCGCTTCTGCCATGGGAAATGTCCTCGATGGGTTCGCCTTAACCCGTATTTCTGCCAGCTTTGGTGATTATGAAATGATTACACCATGAATAGAAGTTTCGCCGGTCTTGCCGTTGCGGTCTCCACGCTATGTACGCCGTTGTCCCATGCCGCAGTTGCGGACACCCATCCCGTGCATTCTGCTTTCGCGCAGGTAGCGGCCACTTCTCTTCCGCCAGCCGCACCCATTGTTCTGCATGTCGACCTCAAGGATGCTCCTCGCAAGCTGCTGCACGCGCATTTGACGATACCGGTCAGCGCCGGACCCCTGACCCTGGAATACCCGGAATGGATTCCTGGCGATCATCGGCCGACCGGGCCGATCGACAATCTTACCGGCCTGGTAATTCGTGCGAATGGGCAGGATTTGGCCTGGCGCCGCGATGACGTCGATATGTATGGCTTTCATGTTGAGGTGCCGCCGGGTGTAACCAGCCTGGATGTAACGCTCGATCTTCTCGCGACCGCCGGTTTTACCGGCTCGGATATGTCGGGCGCCACGAGTGCGCACATGACTGTGCTCGAGTGGAACTCGGTGATCCTGTATCCCGCGCATGTTCCGGTGGCGCAGATCCCGATTACGGCCTCGTTGACGATGCCGCCCGAATGGAAATTTGGCACGGCGCTCCCGGTCGCTTCCCAGACAGGTGCTGAAGCTTCGTTTGCGCCGGTATCGGTCGAGCAACTGGTCGATTCCCCGCTGATTACGGGAAGGTATTTTCGGGAGATTGCTCTCGCCCCTGAAGTGACGCCGAAGCACTATCTCGACGTCGCCGGCGATGGCCCGGAGGATGTCGATCTCAAGCCGGCTTTCCTTGCTTCGATTTCGCAGCTGGTACGCGAGGCCGGTACGCTGTACGGCTCGCGCCATTATGAGACCTACCACTTTCTGCTGAGCCTGAGCGACGTGGTACGCGGCGAGGGGCTGGAGCATCACCAGTCCAGCGACAATGGGGTGGAGAAGGATGGGTATGCCAATCCGAAATCGGCGATGCTGAATGCGGATCTGCTTCCGCATGAGTTCACCCACTCCTGGAATGGCAAGTATCGTCGCCCTGCGGGCTTGGCTACGCCCGACTACGCCACACCCATGAAGGGGGAACTGCTGTGGGTGTATGAGGGAATGACCCAGTATTGGGGAAATGTGCTTTCTGCGCGCACTGCCCTGCTGACTCCTGAGCTCTATCGCGAGCAGTTGGCGTGGGATGCCGCCCGGCTGGATGTAAAGCCGGGACGCACGTGGCGGGATCTGCAGGACACGGCTATTTCGTCGCAAATTTTGCGCGGTGGCAGTGCGGCCTGGTCGAACTGGCGGCGCACCCAGGACTACTACAGCGAGGGCGAGTTGATCTGGCTGGACGCTGACACCACGATTCGCCAACTCACCAAGGGTAAGAAGTCGCTGAATGACTTCTGCCTCAAGTTCCTGGCGGTCGGGGGGAACACCCCGCCCAAAGTAGTGCCCTACACCTTCGACGACATTGTGGCCGATCTGAACGCGGTGACGCCGTATGACTGGAGGGCGTTCCTGACGGAGCGCCTCAGTACTCACGTTGCGCACGCCCCGCTGGGCGGCATTGACCATGGTGGTTACAAATTGGTGTATAGCACGGACCCTACGGAGTTTGAGCAGGCCTATATGGACCACTTCAAGGAAGTGGATGCCTGGTTCTCTGCCGGCATGATGGTGGGTACCAGCGGCACCATTGGCGATGTACGCGTGGGCTCACCCGCCTTCACTGCTGGGCTTGGCCCGGGTACCAAAGTGCTGGCGGTGAACGGCCGGGGTTTCACTGGCGATGTTTTCAAGAGTGCGCTGCGCGCCGCCAAGGGCAGTAGCGAGCCGATCGAGCTGATTGTGTCGAACGACGATCAATTTCGCACGGTGAAGCTCGATTACCACGACGGCGAGAAGTATCCGCGCCTGCAGCGAGTAGAGGGTTCCACCGATTACCTGGACGAGATCCTCAAGCCGCTGGCCCCCCAGAAGGGGAGTGGCCTATAGTGGTTCGTCTGTGGTCTGAAGGAGTTTCTGTGCACAATTCGTTACGCGCCCTGCTGTTTGCCGCCCTGCTTTTGCCTAATGCGTTGACCGCCCAGAACACGCCGCTTGCTGCCACCCCGCCCATGGGTTGGAATAGCTGGAATCTTTTCGCCGGCAAGGTCGAGGATAAGGATGTACGGGCTGCCGCCGATGCCATGGTTTCCTCTGGCATGAAAGATGCCGGGTACCTCTACATCAACATCGATGACACGTGGCAGGGCACGCGCGATGCGCAGGGGAATATTCAGGCGAACAGCAAGTTCCCTGACATGAAGGGACTGGCTGACTACGTCCATTCCAAGGGGCTGAAGATCGGGATTTATTCTTCGCCTGGCCCGACGACTTGTGCCAAGTACGAGGGCAGTTACGGGCATGAAGCACAGGACGCTAAAACCTATGCGGCCTGGGGCATTGACTACCTCAAGTACGATCTCTGCGGCTTCCGCAAGATTATGGATCAGCAAGCGGGCAACGATCCTGCTAAAGCTGCACAGATGATGAAGGATTCGTACGAGAAGATGCACCAGGCTTTGCTGGCGACTGGGCGGCCTATCGTTTACAGCTTTTGCCAGTATGGGTGGAATGCGGTGTGGGAGTGGGGTCCGGGGCTGGGCGCGAACTTATGGCGAACGACGGGCGATATCAATGCCACCTGGGATCGCATGACGCTCATTGGATTTTCCCAGGCCGGCCTGGCGAAGTATGCAGGACCCGGACATTGGAATGATCCCGACATGCTGGAGGTCGGGAACGGTAAGTTGAACCTGGAGGAGAATCGCACGCACATGAGCTTGTGGGTGCTGCTAGCCGCTCCGCTGCTGGCGGGCAATGACCTTTCGAAGATGTCTCCTGAGACATCTTCCATTCTGGCCAATAAGGAAGCGATCGCGATCGATCAGGATGCGCTGGGCAAGCAGGGCGATCGTGTATCGGCAACCGGTCCGGTGGAGATCTGGGCCAAGCCGCTGAAAGATGGAGAGCAAGCGGTTGGGCTCTTCAATCGCGATGACACGCCGCTGCCAGTTACTTTGAATCTGAGCGACGTCGGGTTTTCTGGCGGAGCAAACGCGAGAGATATTTGGGCGGCGAAGGATCTGGGCAGGCTTTCGAGCAGCTACACGGTGACTGTTCCCCGTCACGGAGTTGTGTTGCTGCGACTTTCAAAGTAGGGAAGAGGCAAGAAAGGGTGGGTGGGGCACATATCCACCACTCAAATCAACTTCCAGCCTGTTCGTAAGAAATGTTCTAAAGACCTGTTCCGTAACAAATGACGGGCCCCCATGTCTCGCCACTAGCTAGCCCCCAAATTGTCATCCCGAGCAATCTGCTTGCAGTGCAAGTTAAGGACGGGATGAAGGGGTGCGATACGCGTCGGTCTGGCTGAGCGAGCGGAGCAGGATGTCCCCCACTCAAGCCAAACGCGGCTTGAGTGGGCCACCCTCGGCTTTTCTGGACGCGGGCGGGGAGCAGATCCTCCTGTGTGGCGACTGATCGGACCCTAAAAACTGTAGGGTGGCCCATTCAAGCCGCGTTTGGCTTGAGTGGGGGACATTTGAACCCTCGTCCAGAACGCTTTGCAGTTTGTTCATTAGGAGCGCAGTCGAGGGATCTGCTGTGCGCCTCTCTCTTCAGGAATTTGCACAGAGCTCCAGCATGGGATGGGCAGAGGAACGTGGGTCTCGATAGCAGCCGCTTCGCTGCCAGGAGTCACTTTCCTGCATTCCTGCTGAAAGAATGGTTCCTCTGCGTGTCCGATGCTGGAGCTCGTGTGGAGGTTTGTGGCAGGAGACAAGGCGCACAGCAGATCCCTCGACTGCGCTCGGGATGACAAAAGGGAGGCTAACTAGCTAACCCGCAAAACATTTCGTCGCACACCAAAATTAACGTAACGCGCAAGGCCACAAGCCAAAACACAGCAACAGGCTGAGTGGAATCCCACATCTCGCGAAAAACGAGCGAGATGTGGGGCACCCGTCATTTGTTACGGAACAGGCCGTAGAAAACGGGGTCTAGTTGGCGGTCGCTAAATAAACCGTGAACCACTTATGCTCGTCACTCCACTGCTGCTTCAACTTGAAGCCAGCACGAATGAGAAGCGCCAGGACTCGCTGATCGGTGAATTTGTAGCTGTTTTCAGTATGGATCGTCTCGCCTGCCTGGAAGCGCACTTCCAAATCCAGAGCGCGCACATTGACGCGCTGCGCTACCAGACTCTTCAGGTGCATCTCTATCCGTGAATGTTGCTCATTCCATTTCGCCTGATGGCGGAATAGCGACGTGTTGAAATTAGCATCCAACTCGCGATTGATGCGGGTGAGTACATTCATGTTGAACTTCGCTGTGACACCAGCCGCATCGTCATAGGCGGCCAGCATCATCGCGGTGTTCTTCACCATGTCCGTGCCGAGTAGCAGGCAGTCACCTGGGAGCAACTGCGCCCGCACACCGCGCAGCACGTCGACCGCATCCACCGGTGAGAAGTTGCCAATGCTCGATCCGATGTATAACACCAGCCGGCGCTCCGCACCCGCGACGGCTTCTGCGCGGTTCTGCCGCATGCCTTCGGTGTAGTCCGCCACAATCGGCTCTACTTTGACCTTGGGCAGGTCCGCTTTCAGGCGGATCCGTGCTTCCTCCAGCGCCGATGCAGACACATCGATAGGGGAGTAGGTGACTCCGCCCTGACGCGCGATCGCCGCCTGCAGCAGCAGGCCGGTCTTCGTCGCCGTGCCGGCGCCCAATTCAATGACAGATAGGTAGCTACCCGTGGCTGCCGCGGCGATGATCTCTTCTGCGTGTTCGGCGAGGATTTGCCGTTCGGTCCGGGTGACGTAGTACTCCGGCAATTCTGTGATCTCTTCGAACAAGCGGCTGCCAGCCCGGTCGTAGAACAACCAGGGTGACAACGTCTTGGGGCGTTCGGTAAGCCCCTGGATGACCTCTGCCCCTATGGGGCTTGAGGCGATGGGTGGCAGTTTCGGTAATGAAATAGCAGACATAGACGCTCCGGGCGTTCTTTTAACAAGATGGGTAGATTAAATAGTTGCCAGACGGATGCCGGAAAACTGCCAGCGCGTCGCAGGGGAAAAGAAATTTCGGTATGTTGCACGTATATGCGAAGCCGGCGTCACCGCCGACCCGCCCCGCAGAACCATCTGATTACTCATGAACTTTCCGTTGTACTCGCCGAGCGCGCCCGGGACCGCTTGAAATCCGGGGTAGCCAACATACGGGCTCGACGTCCACTCCCAAACATCCCCAAACATCTGCTCTGGTCCTTTTGCCGGCTGCCCTGAAGCGCTCTGGGGGTGCAAAAGCCCACTTTCGAGGAAGTTGCCGGTCAGTGGCAATCCCTGGGCAGCAATCTCCCACTCTGCTTCGGTGGGCAGGCGTTTACCGGCCCAATGGGCAAAGGCATCCGCTTCAAAGTAGCTGACATGGCAAACAGGAGTATGCAGCAAATCAGCCAGTGGCTGTTCGCCGTGCAGGGTGTACAGCAGCCACTCACCCTGTTGTTGCCGCCAGTAAAGCGGAGCCTTCCAGCCTTCTGCGTGCACCGTGTCCCAACCGGCGGCCAGCCACAATTCCGGCCGCTCGTACCCACGGTCATTGATGAAGTCGAGGTACTCCCCACAGGTAACCAGCCGCGATCCCAGGGCGAAAGGGCGAAGATACTCGGGGTGCCGGGGCAGCTCGTTGTCAAACGAGAAGCCTTCCCCCGTATGCCCTACGTCAAACAAACCACCTTCGTACGGAATCCACTCGGTCTTCACCGCAGGAGCCACATCGAACTCCATATTCTTATGGATGTACGGAGGGCGCAGAGGATTCGTCCACAGGGCATGCTTTATGTCGTAGGCCAAAAGTTCCTGGTGCTGCTGCTCGTGGTGCAGTCCCAGTACGATCCGCTGCATGACATCGTCCGCAGGGTTGGTCGCGAACAGCGCCTCCATCCACTTCTGGACATGGCGCCGGTAAGCAAAGATGGCGTCTACCGGGGGGCGGGAGAACGACGCACGCAGCTTCTTATCCGGCTGGTCGGATACAGAGTTGTAGTAGCTATTGAACAGCCAGCGAAAATCGGGATGGAAGGCGCGATATCCGGGAAGAAATTCGCTGAGCAGAAATGTTTCAAAAAACCACGTAGTGTGTGCCAGGTGCCACTTTGCAGGGCTCGCCTCCGCACAGGATTGCACCATCATGTCTTCCGGGGATAGCGGCGCGCAAAGCTGCTCACTTTGCTGCCGAATTTCCAGGAAATCTTCAAGTCGACAGGCAGTCATCGCGTTCGGTGCAGCTGCTAGCGTCATAGACAGGTTTCTCCCTCTACTTAGAGCCCCTAAGCCGCTGGATGTTGCCTAAATATTTTAGGCATTTGCCCGGTCAACACTTTTCCCTGGATTAACTGGACCCGGCGCTAAGCAGACGCGCCAACGTGTAAGCCGCGCCTGCCGCCAAACCACCGATGACGACGGTTTGTGCGGCACTCCGCAGGGTTCCTGCGCCCGTAAGCCGCCCTTTGACTCCACCAAATACGAGTAAGGCCGTTAAGGTAATGATTACCGATGCGTTCAGGGCAGTGGGCAGGCTGCGCCCCAACATATAGGGCAGTAGCGGCACCAACCCGCCAACTACATACGATAATGCAATCGTAATGGCGCTACGGGTGGCCCGATTTGATTGCGGCTCCTCCAGCCCAAGCTCGAAGCGCATCATGAAGTCCACCCAGGCCTGCGGGCGCCGCTTTAAGGCCTCGAGCACTGGCATGCTTTCCGTGCGCGCCACGCCATATTGCTCGAAAATTTCGTAGATTTCTTCTTCTTCGTCCCGGGTGCGCTCGACAATCTCGCGTTCTTCACGCAACCGTTCGCTGGCATAGTGTTCGGCGTCGCCCTTGGCCGCGAGGTATCCGCCAAGACCCATGGCAATCGCTCCGGCCGCAATTTCAGCCAGGCCAGCCAGCACGACGACGTGCGCCGAGTTGACGGCTCCCGACAGGCCCGCCGCGAGGGCGAACGGAACCGTGAGCCCGTCCGACATCCCGATGACCACATCCCGCACCAGGGCCGTCGCCCCGAAGTGCTTCTCTTCGTGGGTCGTGGTCGGCGCTGGCGTTGGGTGAGAATCGGTTGGCACTCCGGAAGTGTAACGCACAGTAGCGTTTTGCCTGGACGACAACGCTTAGAGAGCTGGTCTGCGTCCATACGGGTGCCGATACCGTCTAAAGGAGGCAATTGCCTATCAAAAGTCATGAAATCCACGGCCAAAGTCCTACTATTTTCTGTCGTTCTGGCGTTTGCCTTTGCCACCTGCCGTGCGCAGGAAGGCGAGGGACCGCCCGATGAGGGGATCGGCCAGGCGTTCGGCAAAGGCAATGGGATTCGTGGGACGGTCACGGCGGCTGCCGCAAAAAGCTTCACTATCCGGACTGACGAGGGTGACATCTACAAGGTGCTGTACAGCGAGAACACACGGCTGATGAAAGATCGTCAGCCGATCGAAGCGAGTGATGTCCACATCGGCGACATGTTGATGGCGGGCGGCGTGGTGGATGCCAAGGCAAAAACCGTCGGTGCTGTGTTCTTGTTCGACGTAGATGCTGCGCAGGTGCGCGAGGCGCGCGCCGCCTTCGGCAAAACGTGGGTGGCGGGCAAAGTGACTGCCATTCACGAGCTTAAGATCACCATCGAGCGCGCTGGGGACAAGCAGTCACAGGTACTGGCGGTGGACGAAAACACTTCATTCCGCAAACGCCGCGACGAAGTAACGCTGGCGGATGTGAAGGTGGGCGACACGATTACTGCCCAGGGCGCGCTCAAGGCCGACACTTTCCTCGCCACAACCCTGCGCGTGATGACCCCTCGGGAAAGCGCCAAGTAACGTAGCCCTCTGCTCGCTAACGAACAGGAACACGCATGTGCACCCGTGACCTAGACCGCCCGCTGCAAAATGCCGCTGCGCCTTCAGGGCGAGGAGTGTTTTATGTTCTTCAGTTGGCTTGCCTGCTGATGCTGGCGACGACCTCGTCTCGGCGCTCAAGCTGGCCCTTCACCGGCGACGCAGACTGCAGCTACTGGCGGCATTGTGCACGGGACAGTGAAGGCGGGGAACATACCACTGCCCGGGGTAAGCATCGTGGCCACCAATTCGCTCACCGGGCAGCGATACGCTACCGTGACCGATGCCAATGGGAACTATTCCATGACTATCCCGGCGAACGGCCGATTTGTGCTCAAGACAGATCTGGCGGCGTTTGCTCCGGAGACCAAAGTTTCGTTGTTGAAGCCGGTTCCCGGCACGCCCGTGAACCAGCAAGTGGATTTTGCATTGACCCTGGCTTCGCGGGTGCCGGCGGAGCCGAGTCCTGCAGCTCCTGGCGGTTCCCCTGCTGGCGGACCGTTCGCTGCGGGCCAGACGGCGCAGAACCGTGGCCCGGGGGGCAGCGTGCGCAGGAACAATGGCGGCGGCGCCCAAAGTCTCGGATTGTTTCGGCCCTGGCGGGGATTGCCGATGCAGGCAATGGCACTGGAGCGAGCGGAGCCACACTGCCGTCGCTAGCGAATAATGCGGATTTCTCCACCGAGTCAGTCGCGGTGACAGGCCAGTCTGGCACCACCAACCCATTTGCCGGGGTGGATATGGAACAACTCCGGGATAATGCCGAATTGGATCAGTCGCTGACGGCGGGCGGCCGCAGCCGGGTGTGGTGCCCGGGTGGTGGTGGTCCCGGCGGTGGAGGACCGGATGGCGGCGGCTTCGGCGGTGGAGGATTTGGTGGTGGAGGCTTCGGCGGTGGCCGGGGCGGCGGGCGCGGTGGTGGGGAGGCCGCGGCGGTGGCGGTTTCGGCAACTTTCGCAACTTCAAACCCAACCAGCCTCATGGTGCGGTGTTCTGGACAGGTGGAAACAGCGCGCTCAACGCGACTCCCTTCCCCATCAGGGCGCAGAAAGAGCCGCAGCCCAGTTACGCGCAAAATCAGTTTGGCCTCACGTTTGTCGGAGCGCCGTATATTCCGCACGTGATCGAGCACGACACGAAAGACATCCTCTTCTTCAACCTGACCGGCCAACGCTCGTCTTCGCCTTTCAGTGAGTACGGTAGTGTTCCCACCGATGCTGAGCGGCAGGGGGACTTATCTACCCTCACCACGCAGGCCGGCGTGCCCATCACGATTTACGATCCCCGCACGAACGCTCCCTTCCCAAATAATGTCATTCCGGCAGACCGGATTGTGACGCAGGCAAAGTCGCTGATCGGCTTCGTTCCGCTGCCCAACCTCCCCGGCCAATTCCAGAACTTTCAAAGGCTTGCCTCCGCTGAATCGAACAGCACGCGGATCGGGGTCCGCTTTCTGCACAGCTTTGGCCCGAGCACGGGCGGTTCTCCCTTTGCCGGTCTCATTCGTCAATATCTCGGGCAGGGTGGCGGCGGTTTGCGGCAGAGCATGAATGCCAATTTCAACTACAGTCACGCGGCCGCCGACGAGCTCAACCTGTTTCCTGATCTGAGCGGCAAGCAACAGACCAACCAGTACTCGTTGGCGCTGGGCTACTCCATCGGTAAAGGCAAGGTGACCACCAACCTCAGTCTCAATTGGAATCGCAGTGAAACGCAGCTGAAGAACAATTTCACCAGCCAGACCGATGTTGCGAATGAGGTGGGCATCACTGGTTTGCCGCAGAACCCACTGCTGTATGGTCTGCCGAACGTCACGCTGAACCAGTTCACCAGCCTGCGAGAACAGCAGCCGAACTTCCAAACCAACCAGACCCTGGCTGCTTCCGACTCTACTTCCTGGATTTATAAGAAGCACAACTTTCGCTTTGGCGGAGACTTTCGCCGGGTACACAACGATCTGTTTGGCAATACTGGCAATGTCACCGGCACGTTTATCTTTTCCGGTTTTGCTACGCAGCAACCGGGCACCAGTGGTACCGGGCCGGGGGCGATTGGTGGGAATGCGACCTCCGGTTCGTCGCTCGCCGATTTGCTGCTCGGTTTGCCGCAGCAGAGTTCGTTGCAGGCTCCTTATCAAAAATCGTATCTGCGACAGAACTCCTGGGACGCGTTTGCCCAGGATAGTTGGCGGGTGCGGCCAAACCTCACACTGCTCATGGGCCTCCGCTACGAGTACTACTCGCCGTATTCTGAAAAGTACGATCGATTGTCCACGCTGGACACCGGGAACAACTTTACCTCCGTAGCAACCGTGGTGGCCGGTGGTGTCGGCCCGTTCACGGGGAAGTATCCGCGTGATCTGATCTATCCCGAGCGTAACAATTTTTCGCCCCGGCTGGGTATTGCCCTGCGGCCCGCGAAAGACACCGTCGTGCGCGCCGGTTATGGCATCAACTACGCCGTTGGTCAGTACGCCAAGTTTATTCAGGACTTTGCTTTCCAGCCCCCGTTTGCGGATGTGCAGACGAACGAAGCGACGGCGAATGCACAGATCACATTGGCGAATGGTTTCCCAGCCCCGCAGACCGAAGGGAACTACGCGGTGAACAAGCGGTACCGACTGCCTTATGTGCAGGTATGGAACGTGAATGTGCAGCGCACCCTGCCGCTGGGGATTGTGCTCACTGTCGGTTACAACGGATCGAAAGGCACGCGGCTGGATATTGTCACCGCCCCTGGCCGCTCAGCCGATGCATCGCTGAGCGGTGTGTTGTACGACTATGAGGATTCGATTGCATTTTCCAACTACAACGCTCTGACCGTCACTGCCCGCAAGCGGCTGCAACGCGGGGTTGCGCTGGGCGCCACCTATACGTACGGCCATTCCATTGATAACGCCAGCTCGATTGGCGGCAACGGCGGGACGGGTACGGTGGTGGCACAGAACTGGCAGAATTTACTGGCGGAGGAGTCAAACTCCAGCTTCGATATCCGGCACAATCTTTCCGGTAATTTTCTCTATGAGCTGCCCTTCGGTCCTGACGAGCACTTTCTGACTACCGGGCGGCTGGCTCACGCGGTGAGTGGCATTTCCGTGTCGGGCACCTTTACCCTGGCGACCGGAGAAGGGCTGACGCCGCACTACGAGGCAACGGTGCAGGAAGTGGCTCGTGGTACCACAGCGTCTCTTCGCCCGGACCTTCAACCCGGCGCCTCGCTCACCGCTGGCGGCGGCAAGTTGGACAACTGGTTCAACAAGGCAGCCTTCAGTGCTCCGGCGAACACCTACGGCTCGGCGGCGCGCTATTCGATTCCAGGGCCGGGCACGGTGTCATTCAATGCTTCGCTTTCGAAGAGCATTCGCTTTAGTGAAACGCGCACTTTCGAGATGCGTGGTACGGCCAGCAATGTGTTGAACACTGTGCAGTATTCGGGTGTGGATACGACGCTGGGCTCGGGGACCTATGGCGAGGTAACTTCCGCGGCCGGCATGCGGCAGTTTACGTTCAACGCGCGGTACAGGTTTTGAGGGTTGGCGCGCCGCGTTGGTTAAGCAGGCTACGGAAAGAGCAGATTCGTTCGGGGTATGAGTAGCCCCTGGAGTGATCCTCCAGACCGGATGACCCTTGAACTCGGGTCCGGTTCTACGCCAACCTTCCAGAGGAGCTTCCTGATGTCGGGTGTGGGTCGATTTTGTAAATCGTTTTGCCTGCTGGTGGTGCTTTCGAGTGCCCTCGCGTTGGCAGCGCAGGACCAGGCTCCCGCGAGCCAGCCCGAAGGGCAATCCAACTTCACTTTGAAAGTGGACAGCGACCTGGTGCTCACCAATGTGGTGGTCCGAGATCGCAAGACGGGCGAGGTGGTTCGGGGGCTGACCGAAAACGATTTTCAGATCCAGGAGAATGGCAAGCCGCAAAAGGTGATTAGCTTCGACTTTCAGAGTGTCGATCAGGCCGCTCCCCTCAATGAAGCTACGGTGAATGGCAAGGCGCCGAACACGATCATGGGCACCATGAATCGCAGTGCTACCTCGACCGAGCTGCGCAATCACCGCCTGATCGTCCTGTTCTTTGACCTGAGCTCCATGCAGCCCGAAGACCTGGAACGCGCCCAGGATGCCGCCCGCACTTACGTGAATAAGCAGATGCAGCCTGCAGACCTGGTTGCCGTGGTGTCGTTGAACCAGGCGCTCTCGCTCGATCGCGACTTTACCGCTGATAAGCAACTGTTACTGCGCGCAGTGAACAGCTACTCGGGAACGCAGGGTGCAGGATTTCAGTCCGGCACGACCAGCACGACAAACCAGGTGGAAGACACGACCGCCTTCACCGCGGACGAGAGCGAGTACAACGACGTCAATACCGATCGCGAGCTGTTTGCGTTCGCCGACATCGCCCATTCTCTGGCCTACATCACCGAGAAGAAGTCACTGCTTTACTTCTCTGGCGGCATTCAACGGGACGGGATCGAAAACCAGGCTTCGTTGCACGCTGCAGTCAATGCGGCGGTGCGGGCCAACATGTCGATCTACTCGGTGGATACGCGTGGGCTGGAAGCGATCTCTCCGTTGGGCGACGCCTCGACCGGCAGCTTGCGCGGTACCGGCGGTTATAACGGCGCGGCATTGCAAAACAACCTCGATGCCAACTTCAACACGCAGGAAGTGATGGCGACCTTGTCTTCGGATACGGGGGGTAAAGCGTTTTTCGATTCCAATGACTTTTCACCCGCCTTCCAACGCATCCAGCAGGACACATCTGCCTACTACGTAGTCGGGTATCGCTCGACCGATTCCATACGCGACGGGCGCTATCGCCGCCTCTCGATCAAGGTCAATCGCCCCAACGTCAAGATTGAATACCGTCCCGGCTACTATGCGCCTGCCGACTACAAGCACGCGAATAAAGATGAGCGGGAGCGCCAGTTGCAGGAGCAGTTATCGAGCGACCTCCCCGCTACGGACGTCGAGGTTTACCTGCAGGCGTACTACTTCCGCAGCGACAACGGCGTGGGAGCACCACGGTTCAACGTGCCGGTTTCGCTGATTGTTCCCGGATCGCAGATACCGTTTGTGAAAGGCGGCGATCGCAGCAAAGCCACGCTCGACATCATTGGAGAGTTGAAGAACAGCGCCGGGCAGGACATGGCGGAGATCCGTCAGACGGTAAAACTAGCGATTGATGATGCACAGCAGGTTTCGCGCAAGAACATTCAGTACACCACCAATTTCAGCTTGCCCCTGGGTAAGTACCATCTCAAGTTCGTCGTGCGTGAGAATCAGACCGGTCGCATGGGTTCGTTCGAGACCGACATCAGTTTGCCCGATCTGAAGAAGTTTCCGCTTAAGCTCAGCTCCGTCGTGTTGTCGAGCCAACGAGTGGCGGGGCAGAAAAAGGATGACGATAACCCGCTTTCAAATGGCGGGTTCACGTGGGTTCCTAACGTAGCTCACGTCTTCCGCACCGATCAGCACTTGTATTTGCTGTATGAGGTTTACGACCCGGCAATGGCTGCCGCCCAAAGTGGAGGCGCCGCCAAAGCTGGCATGCAGGTACTCACCAGCATTGAGTTTCTGCAGGGCACGACGAAGGTTTTCGAGACACCACTCGTGCAATCCAATGCTCTCAGTGCGCCTGCGCGCGGCGCGGTCTCGTTTGCGTTCGACATTCCGCTGGACCAACTCAAGGCGGGACTCTACATCTGCCAGGTAAATGTGATTGACGATACCGGTGGTACGTTCAGTTTTCCTCGCCAGGCGCTACTCGGTGCGTGCCTCCGCACCGCCGCCTGCCGCCGTCCCGGCACCTTCTGCGCCAGCTGCTGCACAGCCCGCCGGTTCGGGGGCTCCGGGAGCGCCGTCGAGGTAAGAACCCGCATCCAATTCGCCATGAAAGCTATTCTGCTGCAGGGTTACGGAAGCGCCAGTCAACTGGTGTATGAAGATGTGCCGATTCCGGTTGTCGCGGCGGGCGAAGTTTTGGTGAAGGTCTTAGCCACCAGTATCAATCCGATTGACTATAAGGTGCGCCGCGGAGACATGAAAGAGCGGATGCCTCTTCCCCTGCCGGCAATTCTCGGCCGCGATCTCGCCGGCAAGGTGATGGCCCTTGGCGAAGGCGTGACCGCGATTGAGGTCGGCGCCCTCGTCATGGGCCTTGCCAACCATACCTATGCGGAATATGTGACCTGCAAAGCAGACGTTCTCGCGCCGATTCCCCCGGGCCTTGAGCCGGTGGAAGCCGGCGTCTTGCCCCTTGTACTAACGACTGGTGCGCAATTGGTCGAGAATGGGATTCACCCGCAGGCGGGCCAGCGAATCCTGGTTACCGGCGCGTTGGGCAGCGTGGGCCGGACGGCAGTTTTTGTCGCCCGGCAACATGGTGCGTACGTGATCGCCGGTGTTCGTGGCAAGGAGCGAGGCGAAGCGGAAGCGCTGAAGGCGGATGAAATTATTGCCGTGGACGATGCAAGCGCCATCGCCGGCCTGCCAGAAGTCGATGCGATTGCCGACACGGTTGGCGGCGGATTGATCGGTCAACTAATTCCTCGCATTCGCAAAGGGGGAACGCTGGCGACGGTCGTTGGCAAGCCGCAGGCAGCCGAAGGTCACCAGGTGCAGGTGAATGAAGTTTGGGCGCAGGCAGACGCAGGGAGGCTGGGCGCACTCGCCCGGGACGTGGCTGCCGGGAAACTGACCATCCCAATCAGCAAGCGGATGCGACTGCAAGACATGCGCCAGGCTCACGAACTGGCCGAAAAAGGAGCGGGCGGAAAGATTCTGCTAACCCCCTGAATCGTAATCCAGCAGGTCGTCAGAGACGCTCCGGTAGGGGCAGTGCCGGCATCCTGAATCGCAGCAGGTGCCCCGCCGTAAATGGTACTGCTCGGTAAACACGAGGTAGGGACCGTCGTAGTAGAAGTCTCCGGGCTGCAGATCGCCGGATCCTGGGCTTTGCTCGTCTGCTGATGCTTCGTTCTGCATGTAGGGACCCAAATCTCTTCTTCCAGCGAATGACGGGTGCCCCACATCTCGCTCGTTTTTGGCGAGATGTGGGATTCCACGGCTGTCCACGGGCCACTCTCTCCTGGAGACGGATATTTTAGGAGGGTGGAATCCCACACCCATCATCCGTTACGGAACACGCCTTTTGAGCCGCGATCCTTAGGTACTTGAGCCGCGATCCTTAGGTACCCGTGTCTAAATGAAACGACTTTTCGTAGGGAACCACGGGATACCCCTTGGCCTTCCAGGCCGCGAGGCCGCCCTTGAGAAACTTAACGCGGGACACATCGATGTTCGGCGCCAAGCCCTCCGCTCGTAACGCGATCGCCCGGCTTGTTTTGTCGCTTGGGCAGGTGCAATAGACAACCAGTTCCTTGTCCGCCGGAATCAGTGAGGGGTTCGCCTCCACGTCCTGGGGGGAAAAGCGGATGGCTCCCTCGATGATCTCCGAGTCGGTCAGCAAGTCCAATGGCTGGCGAACATCCAGCACCGTGACCTCATGATTTGCGGCCATCAGGCCATGGAGAGCCTCGGGCGTGATGCTGAGCCGCTCCATGGCTCGCCGCTCCCTGGTGCGTCGCACCCACAGGAGGGCCAGAATACCCCAGATCACCACTGCAAGGATCGTGAGTACGAGGTTCATGTTGGCCTCCTTGTGGCGCCAGCTCACATTGCTGGCTTTCCCGGTTAGATTAGCAACCCGGGTGAAATGATTCGAGAGTCTTGCGCTCCCCAGGTTGCCGGAACCAGTAGTGGCTCCGCGGCTGGCGGTGCGGGTAAGTCGCTTCGGACGGTTCCCGCGATATACGTGACTGTTTTGCCTGGAACGGCTGCCGGGCGGTCGCCTGGGACGACGATGCCAGCCAGGTTTAGGGGGTCGGCGGCGGCCACGGTCACGGGCGCATTGCCAGCAGCAGCCGTCGCGCGCGATTCTCGCAGCGAGACGACGGCCTCCGGCAGCGCAAATTGCTCACCGCCAAAGCCGTTCAAAAAGCGCCCGCCCCGCACGCCACCCTGCGCCTCGAGCCGGCGGAACATGCCGAGCAGTTCACGCCAGCGCGGTATGGTCGTCTCTCGCTCCAGTATGTCGCGGAACACGACGCCATAGCGTCGCAGGAGCATCCAGCAGGCAGACTCCACTTCTGCCTCGTGCCGCTCCGCCTGGGCGCCTACGGTTTCGACGGCCGGCAGTGCGGGGTGCATGAGGCACCATCTTCCGGCGGCGTGACGCGGCCGCTTTACTCCTTTGGCGCTTTCGCGTGGCAACCCCTGGCTTATCGCCTTGCGCCGAGGATCAATCAGGACCCGCAGGCTATCGAAGCCATCCGCGGTTACCAGGCCGGCAGCGACCAGTTCCCAAAGCGCACGGCCCACCTGGTCGGCTGGAGCCGCCAGGCTTCGCACCAGGTCGCCGGCGAAAACCGCTCCGTTCTGCGCCAGGTAAGATCGCGCCTGCCACGCCAACTCGCTCAGGCAGGCTTGCAAGGCTGGCTCAGGAACGGCTCGGTCAGCCAGGCAGCGGTCCATCCACAATGCCTCTTCCCGCACGAAGAAAGTGATCGGCGCCATGCTTGTGGGGACCACGCGTTTGGGTGCGGTGAGCTCGCTGCCGCTGGTGGCGAAGGCTGGGTGGGGGGAAATGCGGCCCCAGCCCACCACGCCCTCCATGCACAGCGCGTCGAGCCAGCGCGGATCGTAGCCGGCTACGCGTTGCGGCAGGAGCGTTCGTTCCCACTCGATCGCCGGCGCCTCAAAGCCCTCGAGCTGGCGCAACGCTTCCAACACCCCAGCTTCGCCGCTCAACTGGGTTCGTGGCGCGAGGTGTTGCCAGCCCAGCAGCCAATTCATGTACACCGCCGAGGTGACTGGCTCAATTTGTTTACGCAGGCCGGCCAGGGTCCGTTTGTGGATGCGCTGCAGCAAGCGGCGTTCGCACCATTCCACATCTTCGTCCGCGGCGGGTTCGGCCGTCGCTTCGAATTTCCCGCGCAGGATGCTTCCCTGCATTTCCATCAGGAGCATAGCTGCCCAGATGGCTGCGGGTTCCATTCCGAGGCGAGCACCCAGGGTTCGCGAGGTCACGGGTCCGAGGAGCCCCATCCACCCCTGCACGCTCTTCCGCACGATGTCGCCAGGGGCCTGCGGCTTGTCTTCCGCCGGGCAGGGTACTTCCCGATGGACGATCATGGCAGGCCACAAGCAGCGCAGGGGCTGTACTCGTTCGGCCGCTACCAGGTAGGTTTGTCCGGCATGCTCGGCGATGGTGGCTCGGCCCTGCGCGACCAGCCGTTCGAAGAACACGGCCCAATGCAGCGCCCCCGAAAATGACAGGATCTCTTCCGGGATCACGTAGAGTGCACAGAGCAGGTCGTGCAGTTCATGTTCGTCGCGCACATCAGGCCAGCACTCGGTCCGCAGTTCGGCGATGGCAGTGGGGTCGAGCCGGCCAGCCTCGCCCAGCAGTTTCTCCGGAACCATGCCGCGCATGCTGACGGCGCGCGCACGCCGCTCTTCCAGGGGTGCGTCATCGAGAAACGCGTAGGGGTTGGCGTTGAGCAGTTCATGAGCGAAGACAGAGGGGGTGGCACTGTCCACCGCCAGGCAGCGGATCGCGCCTGTCCGTATGCCGGCTAATAACGCGGTCAGGCCTTCGAGGTCCATCGCCTCGCTCAGCACATCTTTCATCACTTCTTTGATCAGCGGGTGATCGGGAATCTGGATATCGCCTTTGATATTTTCCTGGCAGGCGGCGACCTGGGGAAATACGCTGGCCAGCAAATCGTCTGAGCGCGTGCGCTGTACCTGGGGCGCGATGCGCTTGCCGTTATAAAACCGCAGCAGTTGCAAACTGCGGCCCGCATCCCAGCGCCAGCGTGCACGGAAGATGGGTGAGTCGAGGGAAGCCTGCTCCAGCAATTCAGCCACCGTTTGCTCGGTGAGGAACTGGAAGACATCACTCAGTGGAAAGCTATGCTGTTCGGCCAGCGAGATGTTCAGGCCGTTGTCGGTAGCGGCTGCTTGCAATTCGAAGTTGAAGCCGCGGCAGAAGCGCTTGCGCAGCGCCAGTCCCCATGCCTTGTTGATGCGGCCGCCGAAGGGTGCGTGCAGTATCAGTTGCATACCGCCGCCTTCGTCGAAGAAGCGCTCCGCGATGATGGTGTCGAGCGCAGGGACGGCGCCCAGGACAGCCCGGCCGGCCACGATGTAGCCGATCATCTGCTCAGCGGCTGCGTCGTCAACACAGCACTCCTGCTTGAGCCAGGCCACCGTTTCTCCAACCTGCGGGTGCGACTGGCTGATGTAGCCTGGCAGCACATCGGGTGTGCGCGCACTGATCTCCTGCCGCAGGGTGGATACGAAGCCGGAAAGAGCCATGGTGCGTTGCGGCGCTTCGCCCCGCCAAAACGGAACGTTGGGTGGTTGCCCGTGCGCGTCTTCCACCAGCACCCGGCCTGCGCTTTCTACCCGCTGAATGCGCCAACTGGCATTGCCCAGCTGGATGACGTCTCCAGCGGAAGAATCGATCGCGAAATCCTCATCCAGAGTGGCGATCTGCACGCCCTCGGGCTGCACGATCACGGCGTACAACGCGGTGTCTGGGATGGTGCCGCCATTTGACACAGCGATGGTGCGCGCTCCGCGGCGGGACTGCATGCGGCCATGCACGCGGTCACGCAGCAGGTACGAACCGTAACGGCCGCGGCTGGCCTCGATGCCATCCGCCAGCAGGCAAAGTACTTCGTCGTAGTCTTTGCGTGTGAGCCGCTGGTACGGGTAGGCCCGGCGCATTACGTCATAGAGCGCGTCTTCTTCCCAGGGCTCCGCGGCGCAGGCGGCCACGATCTGCTGCATCAGCACATCCATCGGGCAGTCTGGAATTTCAAGGCGGTCGAGCACGCCGCTGCGCATGGCGCGTACCAGTGCTGCCGACTCGACCAGGTCGTCACGTGTAGTAACGAAGAACCGGCCCTTGGGCGTCGCTCCACGCCAGTGCCCGGCACGACCCACGCGCTGCATGGCGGGGGCGATGGCGCGGGGAGAGTTGACCTGGCAGACCAGGTCGATGCTGCCGATATCAATCCCCAGCTCCAGCGAGGCGGTGGCCACCAGCAGGCGGATCTCGCCCGCCTTCAGCTTGCGCTCTGCTTCGAGCCGCAGCTTTCGGGAGAGGCTTCCGTGGTGCGCTGCCACGTTCTCGGCCCCGAGCCGCTCGCCCATCTGGAAGGCGAGCCGCTCGACCAGGCTGCGGGTGTTGACAAACACCAGCGTTGAACGGTGCTGCGAGGCTAATTCCGCCATGCGCTCGTAGAGGTCATCCCACACCGCATTGGTGGCGACTGATCCCAGCTCTTCGCCGGGGATCTCGATAGCCAGATCGAGTACGCGGTTTTGCCCAACCTGCACGATGGCTACTTCCTGCCCTCGCCGGCCGCCCAGGAAACTGGCCACCAGTTCGATGGGGTTTTGTGTCGCGGAAAGCCCGATGCGCAGCGGCGGGTGAGTGCGTCCACGGATGAAACCACCCGGGCTGAGCCGGTTTTCACCACAGACCAATGCGTCCAGCCGTTCCAGGGTGAGCGCCAGGTGTGCACCACGTTTATCGTCGGCGACGGCATGGATTTCATCCACGATCACGGTTTCGACGGAGCACAGGTTGTTACGGCTCTTTTCTGCGGTGAGCAGAATGTAGAGGGACTCGGGCGTTGTCACCAGGATATGCGGCGGCCGCTTGAGCATGGTGCGACGCTCCGCGGGCAGCGTGTCCCCGGTGCGCACCGCGGTGCGAATGGGCGAGCATAGATAGCCGCGTTCCAGCGCGAGCTGCTGAATCTCGCGCAGTGGCTGTTCCAGATTCTTCTGCACGTCGTTGCTCAACGCCTTCAGGGGCGAGACGTAGACCACGGCCGTATCCTGCGACAGCGAGCCATCGATGGCTTTGCGGATCAACCGATCGATGCAGATGAGGAAGGCCGCGAGCGTCTTGCCCGAGCCAGTTGGCGCTGAGATCAGGGTAGGGCGGCCGGCCAGGATCAGCGGCCATCCCTGCTCCTGGGGCGAGGTGGGCGTGCCGAACTTCGCTACAAACCACTCCCGCACTACGGGATGCGCCCAGGCAAGCGCATCCCCCATTTCGACATCAAGGGGGCAGGAGAGCAGGGAAGCCATATCCCATTCTAGGCGCGGTTTGATGGTCGCAGGTGTGATCCAACGCAAAAGGGCCGGGTCGTCGGCTTGCAGTAGCGCAGAGGCAAAATGGCAACGTGCTGGATACTTTTACGGCACGGCCCGACGCAATCTGAAAAGACGTCGTTCACTCATTCCGCTGCGCCGCTCGGGCCTTGCTTGCATGATGGCCGCACCGCCCGCGTCTGGGTTTGACCAGGCTGCATGTCCCCCATACAAGCCGGCAAACGGCTTGTATGGGCCACCCTCGATTCGTTGAGGGGCCGGGTAGCTTCGAATGGGTACGTTTAGTCGAGTAGAGCGGGCTCAGGCTGCGGGAGTGCAGGAGCAGGAGCCCAACGGGCGGTAGTTACTTTCCAGATGCCAGCATGGCCGGCGAGCGGGTCGACTTCGGTGACCCTCTCACCAGCGGGATTTAGCTAGATGTGGCTGTGTTTCCGGCTTGCGTGCCAGTTTGACTCTTCCTTCTTCAGCACCGGTGGGGTGGTTTTTCCCCAGAAGGTGTGGTTCCAGGTCACGGCCTGCAGACCGTCGTGGCTGGGCTGAAACACCATGGTCGTTTCGGTTGGCTTGCCCGCCACCTCGTCGAACTTGACGGTGATCTGACTACCGGCATCGTTCCAGTGGCCAAAGCTGGTCATCGCGCCCTTGCCCGAATCCTGGGTCACGGTCGCGGTGCCGTCGGGTCCCAGGCTCACACTGAAGGCAGGGCCTGCAGGGCCGGTGGGCTCCACCGAATCGGGTGCTTCCGAGCTATAGATCCCGGCGTATTTCGAAGCGGATGCAAAGGCGGGGGGTACGACCAGCGCCAGAAACGTGGCGGCGCCGGCTAAAGCAAGTTGCAGGGGAAGGTACTTGGTAGCTCTCATAGCGTTCCCATCATTGCGCCAGCCAAGATTCATAGCAAGATGCAGAGTGCAAACAAAAGTTGTAGGTGATTCACCCTGCGACATAACGCACACAGAGTGCGTGGGGAAAGGGCCTTTACTCTTTTTGTTCCGGGCTCAGGGCCGGGGGTGATTTACACCACTCACGGCTTACCGTCCGGGTGCCCTACGGGTCTATGAGGAGAGAGTCTTTAAGATGAAGGCATGGACTTTTCTGCCGCAGAACGAGCACGCCGCATTCGCCTCATCCTGTTCGACGTCGATGGCGTTCTTACCGACGGCAACATTTGGAATCTGCCGCTCACCGAAGACGGCTTGACAGGCAAGACGTTCGAGCCGAAGGGCTTTCATGCGCATGATGGCATTGGCCTGTCGTTAGCGAGGATTGGGGGGCTCCACCGCGGCCTGGTCACCAAGCGCACATCAGAAGCAGTAGCTGAGTACGCCCGCAACCTTCGCATGGAGTACGTGTATCTGGGCCAGGATTACAAGATCAGGGCCGTAGAAGACATCATGCAGCGCGGCTCGTTCACGCTCGATCAGATCGCTTATGTGGGCGACGACATCATCGACCTGCCAGTTCTCCGCGTTTGCGGGCTGGCCATCGCCGTGGCGAACGCCCGGGAACAGGTGAAGGCCGTCGCTCATTACATCACCCCCACGGCCGGCGGCCAGGGGGCCGGCCGTGATGCCATCGACTTTGTGCTGAAGGCACAGGGCATTCTTGAGCAGTGCATTGAAGAGTATCTGGATGAACACCGTGCCGCCGCGGCCGCCATGCCGCAGTGAGCCTGAGGAGTCCGCTGGCGTATGCTATCTCTTTGGGTAGAAAGATGATGTTGCGAATTTCCATCCCACACCAACCTGCGCAGGAGCTTCGGCAAACTGATGTTTAATCGATCCCGGTTCTTTTCCTTTTCCCTGGTGTTTTTTGCTTTGACCTCTCCGTGTTTACAGGCACGGGCCCATGCGCAGACGCTGAGGAACCTCGAAGGAGCGGTGAATATTTTCGGCCAGTTTTCCGGGAACACGAACGGAAACGGCATTCAGGATAAGCCGACTGATTCGCTCGGCGTCCTGGTGACGGCCCGCCAGATGCCTCACTACTGGCTCGGCTATGAGATCAATTACGCCTACACCCGGTTCGCCGAACGCTACAAAGGTCCCAACTATGGGGTCCAGGTGCAGAGCAATATGCACGAGGCTTCGGCGGCTTACATTGTGCACGGACCTACCATCCCCATCCTGGGCCTGCAGCCATTTGCCGGGATTGGCGTGGGTGGACTGGTGTTCCTCCCGACTACGACTGGCGGCCAGCACTATGGGCAGCAATATCGGATACCGATACTGTACGAGTTCGGCGCGAACTTCCCAATCGTGACCTCCCATCTTGGTCTGCGGTTGCAATACCGCGCCTTGTCTTACAAGGTGCCGGATTTCGAATCAACCCAATTGACCCAGAACGTGCGCCGCCAGACCTCCGAACCGAGTGTCGGCGCTTATTTCCGCTTTTGATCAGCCGTGCCCCCGAGGCAGGAGATTGCCATGACGAACTATTCGCGTAGCCGGACGGCCTTGTTATCTACCGCCGTTACCCTCCTGTCCTGTTTACTGCCGGCCGCGGCGAACGCTGCTCCGGGCAAACAATGGGTGGGCACCTGGGCCTCCGCTCCTTTGCTTGATGGTCATGCCAAGACTGCGGATCAATGGGTGGCGAGCGGAGCAGCCAAAGGCGGCGAGTCTGGAGTGACGCTGCGCGAGATCGTACACGTGAGCCTTGGGGGCGACACGGTGCGGGTGCGTTTCTCTAATCTCTATGGCAAAGACCCGCTCACCATTGGCGCTGGTTCCATCGCTGTTACGCAAAGCGGCGCAGCCATTGTTGCCGGTACCGGGAAAGCGCTTACCTTCCATGGGCAGCCATCCGTTTCGATTCCCGCGGGTGCGCTCGCGGTCAGCGATCCGGTGGCTTTCAAACTGCAGCCGCTTTCAAATGCCACGGTCAGTTTTTATCTGCCCAACCCCTCGGGTCCGGTCACAGAGCATCAGTTGGGGAACGCCACCAGCTACCATGCAGCCGGCAATGTCGTTGCCAGCGCTACGCTCGATTCCCCGACGACGCTCACCAGTTGGGAGTACCTGAACGGCATCGATACGCTTGCCTCTGCAGAGGCCGGCGCCATTCTGACGATTGGCGATTCCATCACGGATGGGGCGCGGTCGACCGTCGACACCAACCAGCGCTGGCCGGATGAGCTCGCCCGCCGGCTGCAGGCTGATCCCAAATATCGTCACCTGGCTGTATTGAATGAGGGCATCAGCGGAAACAAGATCATGCTGGATGGAGCCGGCCCAAGTGCGCTCGCGCGCTTCGATCGCGACATCCTGGCGCAGACCGGCGCGAAGTATCTCTTGATCCTCGAAGGGATCAACGATATCGGCCGCTTGCACACCGTGCCGAACGGCACCTCGGCAGCGGAACTTATCTTCGCTATGGATCAGATGATTCAGCGTGCTCATACCCATGGGATCGCCGTGATCGGCTGTACGCTTACGCCCTTTCATGGGGCGGGGTATTACACCGAAGAAGGGGAGACGATTCGCAAGGCGGTGAACACCTGGATTCGTTCGAGTGGCGCCTTCGACGGTGTGGTCGACTTTGAGGCCGCGGTCCGCGATCCCGAGCACCCCGACACTTTTCTTGCGAAAGACGAGCCAGGCGATCACCTTCACCCCAACGACGCGGGATACAAGGTGATGGGCGACGCGATCGACCTGAAGCTCTTTACCGTTAAGGCCAAAAAGCCGTAAAGAGGCTTCGAAATTCGGATCTAGCCCTGGTTTAGGCCGGATTTCTCACCAGTACTGATGGGTGCGACAGGTTGAAGGGAGCGGTGCGCCTGTTGCTCTGTTTTGGCTTGTGGCCTTGCGCGTTAGGTCAAGCTTTGGTGTGCGACGACATGTTTTGCGGGTTAGCTAGCCCCCCTTTTGTCATCCCGAGCGCAGTCGAGGGATCTGCTTTGCGCCTTTCTCCCTCCACAAATTTCTACACGAGCCCCTGCATCGGATACGCAGAAGAACCATTCTTTTAGTAGGAATGGCAGGAGAGTCACTCCTGGCAGCAAAGCGGCTGCTATCAAGGCCCACGTTCCTCTGCTCATCCGATGCTGGAGCTCTGTAGAAATTTGTGGAGGGAGAAAGGCGCAAAGCAGATCCCTCGACTGCGCTCGGGATGACAAAAGGGGGGCTAGTTAGTGAGTGGAGTGAGAACGTTTGAAGGGTTTCGCCCGTCGTATTCAGCCCATGTACGCTGGAGCGACCGGATTTCCTGTTCCGCAACACCGGACACGCCCCCGTAGCTCACTCAACGCCAACAGCGGCTTGCGTGAGCCACCCGGAACTTGCAGCAGTTCGATCCGTTATCGTCCGGCGTTATTGAACGTTGGCATCGAAGACGCCGGTCTCGACTGTGTTTGCGTGTTTCATCTGCACAAAGATCCGATACTTTCCCGGCGAGGGGAAGCCGTACGGGAACGCCACCGCGGGCGGTATCTGTTCCGCGCCCTTTGCAGGCGACATCGCGCTCATCTGCATCTCTGGAGAATCACCGTTGGCCAGCATCATGGCTTGCATGGCCGCTGATCCTTCGGGGTGCGTGTGCGCAAACACGGTACCGTCCGTCTTCACGAAGGCAGCGTGGCCTGCCATGCCAAGATAGGGCCGCACATCGGCGGCGGGCTGGCCTTTCGCGTCGACCAGCCGGAAGTGGAATGCGTAGGCCGTATTGGCCGTAAGCCCGGCGGGCCTGTCCCATTCCATCTTGTAGCCATCCGGAAGGGCATAGGTCGTTCCCAGTTCGCCCTGGCTAATAGGGGACGGCGTCGCGGACGCATCTTCGGCGGCCAGGGGCGCTACGGGCATGCCCGGCGGAATGGTCAACTCGGCAGAAAGTGTCTCGGGAAAACCATTGGCATGCACCACGTCGCCATACAGGCGATACGTGCCCGGAGGCATGGCGGGTAGGGCCATGCGCAGATCGCCCGGCGCGGCCAGGGATGGATGCAAGTGAAAGGCCGCATCCATCCCGGGCTGGCGGATCGCATACAGATGCATGAGGTGCCCATGGTCGGGCAGCAGGTCATTGTTCGAGCGCGCCCGCGCGGCGTGCAGAGCGTCGGTATCGAGCCGCCCGATGTAGAGGTCGAGCGTGTTGCCCGAGAGTGCCGGGCGCAGGCTCAGCGGATGATAGATGGCCGCAGCATAGGCGGTGGCTTCCACATTCCACCATCGGTAACCGCCATAGACCAGCAAGCCGGTAAAGAGCACCGTGATGGCGCTGGCTACGAGTGCCCTGCGGCGCCGTTCTCCGGTTGGCGTTGCTCCCGGGCTCAGTCGCGACTCGCGCACAGCTGCTGCGACGATGCCCGCAATCCCCACCACCAGCAGCAGGCCGAGTAAGGCAAGCATCGTCCCCATCGAGCGCTGCATGGGAAGAATGGAAAGCGGCATGGCTGCCAGGGGCACACTCGTAGTCACTTTGCCGCTGGCGCCGTCCAGTTCGAAGTGCACCTGCCATGAGCCCGGCGCCATGATCCAGAGCGCGCCGGTAAAGAAGGCGGGGTCTGCCGTCGATGCCTGCATGCTGTCGGACGTGGGCGGGTGCTTCGCGGCTTCGCCAGTCAAGGGGGTGGGCGTGATGCGGATGGAGCGCACTGGCGCACCGGAGGTTCGCACCTCGATGGTGGCTACCCCCGGGATGACGTTTGGCGTGCGTATGGTGACGAAGAGGGTGTAGGGCCCGGCGGTCACCTGCTCGAATACATCCTTGCTGCCGATGTGCGCGGACGCGGGCAGGGTGCACAGGAGGCAGGTGATCCAGCAGGCCACCTGGGCGAGGACCGTGGCAACGCGTTTCATCGCTGTACGCCACGCATCCAGCGGCCGAACTTGATCCCGATCCAGGTGGAGATCGTCGCGTAGACGGCGGCCCGCAACAACCCGAGCGAAAGGGCCAGGCCGTGATCCGGATAGAACCATTGCCGCAGCCGGTCAAAGCCATCGGGACGCGAGTTGTAGTCGAAGTAGATGGTCCCAAAGAAGCGGTTTTTGCTGGCATCGGAAAGCAGGAATTGAGCAAAAGGCCACTCCACTGCCGTCAGCACCGCGATGAAGAGCACTCCCGAGCAGAGCGCGATCTGCCATGGCTTCCAGTTCTTGATGCGCTGCCAGAGCAGGTCCAGCGCCAGCGCCGGCAACAGGATCAGGATGGGGAACTTCGCCGGGATCATGTGGGTGACCTGATTGAACACCGGGCCCAGCTTGGGTTGCGCCGGGAAGAGCGGCAGAATCAGGATTTCTGCGATGAGGAAGATCGTGTAGACGGCGGCGGTCGAGGTCGCCGCCCAGCGGGAGCGCGACGCTTGCCAGAACATGGCGAAGAAGGCCGGCAGTCCAATGCCCATGGCGACATAGGCCGCAACCTGGTGCAGCTTCACGTCCCAGGTGTACTCCTGCAGAAAGAACATCTGCCCCACGATGGACAGTCCGCCCACATAGAGAAACAGCCGTTGCAGGCGACGGAAGGCGGGTGCGTCGGTATTGGCTGCCCGGTTCATGGCAGCGAGGATCAGGAACATGATCCCGGCGGAAATACCGCGCAGTCCCAGGATCAGCAAGGCGTGGGGCGGGCTTACGATTTTGACGTCAAGGCCGTAGGCGTTGTGCCACCAGTTATCAAAGGGCGCCGAAGTGGCCATGGCCACGCAGCCCCATCCGGCGAGGAAAGCGCCGAGTGGTGCGCGCAGGCCGAAAATCTGAACCGAGGCGGCCCGAAATTCCGGATCATGGCCAAATGTGCCCCTGGCGATGAGCCATGCACAGATCACCCCGGCCAGCACACCGCATATATAAATGGCCATATGCGCGGCGGTCCAGAAAGTGTCGCGCCCGATGGAGCGATGCCAGGAGACGTCCCAGGCGCCGCCGATGGAGGACGACGTGATGGCAAGGACGCCCGTCCAGATGTACCACGGGAGCGCGACGGCCGGCCTCGAGACGACGGCAGTCGCCGCTGCGGAGGGAAAGACAGCTGGGTGACCAGCAGTGGTTGACATGTTTTCTCCTGCAAATCGGCCGGACAGCCTCATCACGCCGGAAGCTCAAGTTTAACTGAAGGCGATGGGAGCGGTGGGTTTAGATGTCCCCCACTCAAGCCGGAAAACGGCTTGAATGGGCCACCCGATAGTTTGTTACGGCTCGATTTATAGACGTGTTAATTCGGAGGCTTCGCTGTTCCAGCCCAGAAGAACTCCGGGTGGCCCATTCAAGCCGCGTTTGGCTTGAGTGGGGGACACCTAAACCCGCCTGGTGACCGTCTGCCTTTTAGCTTTTGACAGGCTGTTTCCTTATTGGTAGGGTTTCCCACGTGAACTTCCTTCCAGTTTTTGCGTGTGCCTGCTTTGGTTTGGCGATTCCCGGTTTGCACGCGGCTCTCGGCCAAACGACCGTTCCCGAGTGGCCCACCGGGAGCTTCGATCAGCAACGCGATGCCTGGCAACGCAACGAGACCAGCCTAAGCGTCGATAGCGCCAAAAATATCAAGCTGCTGTGGAAGCTTAAGACCAACAATAAGACCATGGGGATGCAGTCGTTCCGCGAACCCCTCATCGTGGCCGGCGTCTCCACCAGCAACGGCAGCAAGACGGTAGCGATCCTGGCAGGCAGCTCGAATAACGTCTATGTCATTGACGTGGCGACCGGCGCATTCGTCTGGCAGAAGCAGTTGAAGTGGTCATCGGATAAACCGCAAGAGCCGGGAGAAGGCCGCGGCTTTATTTGCACCAATGCACTCACGGCGACCCCGGTCGTCACCCCAGCCGGTCAAGCCCAGCGGTTCGTCTATGTGCTCACCAACGATGGCTACCTGCACACGCTGGACGTAGGCTCCGGTGATGAAAAGGACGCCCCCATCCAGGTGTTTCCCGCGCCCTACGGTAAGGCTTACGGCCTGAACCTGGTGAACAATGTGGTCTACACCGTGACTGGCCAAAGCTGCCACGGCGTTCCCAATGCGCTCTACGCCGTCGATCTCGCCACTCGCAAAGTGACTGTCTCCAGCCCGCCGCAGGGAGGGATTTTCGGCACCGCTGGTCCCGCCGTTGGCGGCGATGGAACTGTCTATTTCGAGACGGGTGACGGCGCCTACGATGTGGCGGCCGGCAAGCTCTCTACGACGGTGCAGGCCTACACGTTCGCCGGTGACAAATTAACGCTCAAGGACTATTACACTCCCAGCAACCATGAGTGGCTGACCAAGCGCGACCTGGATATGAACGCCACACCGGTCGTGTTTCCTTATAACGGTCGCGATCTGCTGGTGGGCTCTGGCAAAGAAGGCCGCTACTTCCTGATGGATAGCCAGTCGCTTGGCGGCCCCAATCATGAGACGCCCCTCTACCGCAGTCCGCTGGTGTCGAATACCAACGTCAATTTCCAAACGGAAGGCACGTGGGGCAGTTTTGCCTCCTGGGCTTCGCAGGATGGCACCCGCTGGGTACTCGCGCCCATTGGCGGGCCAGCCGCCGTCCCCATGCCGGTAAGCTATGGCCCCACACCCAACGGCGGTGTGGTCGCGTTCAAGCTAAGCGGTTCCGCTGACAAAATGGAGTTGAAGCCCGCCTGGCTCTCGCGCGACATGATGTCTGCTGAACCGCCAGTGGTCGCCAATGGCGTGGTGTATGTGCTGGCCGCCGGTGAGTTTACCTTGCAAGCCAATGATACCGAGGGCGGCCTCTACAGTTCAGAAGACCGAATCAAGCATTCGATCCCGGCCAAGTTATATGCACTCGACGCTGTTACTGGTAAAGAACTCTACTCGAGTGGCGACCAGATCGGTTCATTCCTCCACCAGGCCGGCATCGCCGTGGCCGGCGGCAAAATCGTCTTTGGCACCTTTGACGGCACCATCTACTGCTTCGGTCTGGAGTAAGACTCCCATGCAAGCACGACACTTTTCGTGGACGCGACGCGAACTCGGCTGCATGGCCGCGTTCGGTCTATTTTGCACCCTGCTCCCCTCCCATCGTGGCGCACGCTCAAGGTACGCCGAGAGGCTTTTGGCCCGTGGTCGGCGCCGATGTAGCTCACAACGGGTGGCAGAAGGCCGAAACCCAGATTTCTCCGGAAACCGTCACCAAAGATTTCAAGTTCCTCTGGAAGCTCAAACTGGGCAGTGGCATGGGCAAATCCAGTTCGTTCAGCGAGCCGCTCCTTGTGCCCGGGCTCATCACCGGCAAGGGATTCAAGGATCTGGCGTTTGTTGGCGATGCGCATACTTTGTACGCGATCGATTCCGAGCTGGGTGCGATCGTCTGGCAGAAAGACCTGGCCTCGCAAGCCGCAGCACACTCGGCCTGCGCTGGCGCCAACATGCAGGTGGCTACGGAGGCACCCAAGGTCATCCACTTCGGGGCTCATAAGCCGGCTGGCCGCCCGGCTGCACCTGCGCCGCCGCCTTCTGAAGATCCGGTTCCGGCAAACCAACGGCGCATCGGCGCTTCTGCCGGTGGCGGTTACTTCGGGCTGAAAGGCGTTTACGTTCTGACCAGCGACGGTTACCTTCATGAGCAGATCATGGCCACCGGTTTGGACTACGCGCCGCCCGTCAAGCTCATGGATGAGCCAAGTGGCAGCTCCTTTGGGTTGAACATGAACGACAAGATCGTTTATGCAGCGTCCGGATCGGGCTGCCGCAACATGGCCAACGCGCTCTGGTCCATCGACCTCAATAACCAGGCCTATACGGTGAATAGCTATAAGCCACAGAAGCTGAGCGTCTCCGGGCTGGCTGCTCCTGCTATCGGCGGCGATGGCGTGGCTTATGTGGTGACTGGCAGCGGTCCCTCCGATCCCGCTGCGGGCCTGTATGCCGACAGCGTGGTTGCGCTCACCGGGGATGGGCTCAAGGTAAAGGATTGGTATACGCCTGCTACGCCGGGCAAGGCCTGGAACGCAGGTCCAATCGTCGTGGCTTACAAAGACAAGGAACTCATCGCCGCACCCGGGAAGGACGGGACCCTGCTCCTGCTCGACAGTGCCTCTCTGGGCGGGCCCGATCATCACACGCCCCTGGCGCAGACGGCGAAGCTCTTTTCTGCTACCAAGCAGAGCGAAGGGAACAGCCTTGCATCCTGGCAGGACAAATCAGGAGTCGTATGGGTGTTCGCCTCATTCGGCGGACCGGCGGCAAACGATGCGGCCTTCGGCAGCATGAACGGGCCTGCTGCGCATGGCAGCATCACAGCCTTCAAAGTCGAAGACAAAGATGGGCACCCGACCTTGACGCCAGCCTGGCGCTCACGCGATCTCACCAGCCCAGCGCCGCCCGTGGTTGCCAATGGCGTCGTGTTCGCGCTGGATGAAGGCAGAACTTCTGCCCATGCCACGTTGTATGCACTCGACGCTGCGAGCGGCAAAGAGCTCTTCTCCAGCGGCGACACGATTGGATCGTATAGCCATCTTGCCGGTATGTCCGTCGGTGACGGCCATGTATTCTTCACCACCCACGACAACACCATGTACTCCTTCGGCATACCGCTGGAGCACTAGAGGCGAGGTAAGGCGAGTTATGCTGACCAGGTCCCAGGTTAAAGAAGTAATCGACTGCCGGCGAAGGCGTCCTCCGTCTTGAGCCGTGTTGGGTTCCACGTTCGTTCATGATTCCGGGGCGCCGGCTCAAGCTGCACCCGGACGATCTCTATGCGTTCGGCGCTCATCGCGGCGGCATCAACGAGCGCTGGTTTTCTTCCACCACCAAGGCATCGAACGGCCCAGACACTCTGCCCGATGAGGGCTTGAGCTATGTGCGTCCCAGGTCGACCACCGGTGGCAAGTTCCTCCTGAAGGAAGCAGTCGAGACGGCGGGCGATCTTCTGCTGGGCGCCGACGTCATGGAGCGCCAGGGCGGGTGGAATCTGCTTTGCAAGTTCTTCGACAACATGGGCCCCATTCCCCATCACCTGCATCAGAGCGATGCCTTTGCCAAACTGGTCGGGCAAAAAGGAAAGCCAGAGGCGTATTACTTTCCGCCACAGTACAACCAGATCCAGAACAATTTCCCCCACACCTACATGGGTCTCGAGCCCGGAACCACCAAAGAAGATATTCGCCGCTGCCTCGAGAACTGGAACAAGGGCGATAACGGCATTCTCTTCCACGCGCGTGCCTACCGGCTTGAGCCCGGCGCCGGATGGCAGATCAATCCCGGCGTTCTGCATGCTCCCGGCTCCCTGGTGACGTATGAGCCGCAGGTGAACAGCGATGTGTTCGCGATGTTCCAGTCAGAGGTCGAAGGCCGCATCGTCGGTTGGGAGTTGCTGACCAAGGACGTTCCCGATGCACACAAGAAAGACCTGGACTTTCTTATCAGCATGCTTGATTGGGAAGCCAATGTGGACCCCACCTTCGGTCAAAGCAACAAGACATTTCCCAAGCCGGTGAATGCAGCAGAATCTGCCGCGGCAGAAGGCTACATGGAGAAGTGGATCACCTACGGCACGCCGTACTACTCCGCCAAGGAATTGACGGTGCTTCCGAAGCGCAGTGTCACCGTGGTGGATAGCGCCGCCTACGGTGTGATTGTGACCCAGGGATACGGCACTCTGGCGAAACAGGCGTTGTCCACACCTTCCATGATTCGCTTCGGCGAGATGACGGAAGATGAGATATTTGTTACCGCCGATGTTGCCAAAGCAGGCGTGCGCATTGAGAATCCAAGTGCTTCTGACCCACTCGTACTGCTCAAGCATTTCGGGCCGGGCAATCCAGATGCGGAAGCGCTGATCAAGAAATAGGAGCTGGGATTCGTGAGCGAGGCCACAAAGCACAGCCATCCGGCACTTCACAACGCAATGTGGCCGGGCCTGGTAGGCAAGGGCGAAGGCGCCGAGCCGCCCATCTCACTGGAGACGATGCTGGACCTCACCGCCAAAGCCGAGGTGGGGGGTGTTCGCTTTGATGGCGTTGATCTCTTCCTGTCGTTGCCACACACCAGCATCGATGCCAGTGGCGATGATCTGAAGCAGCTTGCGGAAAATGTAGAGAAGCGCGGCCTGGTGGTTGGATCCCTGGTTGCGCCGGTTTGGACGCCGACTGGCGGGGGCTCGGCGATGGGTTCAGAACAGGAGCGCAAAGCCTTTCTTACCCAGGTGACGAAAGCTTGCGCGATTGGCAGCGAGCTTCGCCGGCTTGGCATACGGCCCTACGGAGTCATTCGCGTGGATTCGGCGGCTTCGCCTGCCGAGTGGGCGAAGGATCCGGTCGAGAACAGCAAGCAACTGGCCCACACCTTCGCTGAAGCGTGCCGCATCGCCGAGGGTTTTGGCGAGCGTCTGGCCGCGGAAGGAGAGATTTGCTGGGGTGGGATGCATAGCTGGAAGCGCATGCTGGCTCTGCTGGAGACGGTTAACCGGCCCTCGCTCGGCTTCCAGGCGGACATGGCGCACTCCTTGCTCTACACCCTTGGCTATAACGCGCCGGAAGATCGCTTGTTGCCCGAAGGTTTTGATTGGTCGCAGCGCGATATTTTGATGGACGCGCTCAAGAAGCTGACCGATGCCCTGAGACCGTGGACCATCGATTTCCACGTGGCGCAGAACGATGGGACGGTGAGCGGCTCTGGCTCGCATGATAAGACGGGCCGTCACTGTGTAGCTGGTGATCCCAATGGCAAGATGGATATCGTTGCGGTCGCCGGGCTTTGGATGCGCGATGGCGCCGGCGTCCCTACTCGCGCCTACCAGCACATCTGCTGGGATGGCTGCATGTTCCCCAATCAAACCATGCTCGCCCCCTCAACCTGGAACGACATATTGGGAACGATGATTGCCGTGCGCAATGCGCATGGCTGGGATTAACTAAATCTTTGAGCAGTTCTCAAGAAGTGGCAAGCCATGGCAAGAAAGAATCTAAATATCGGTCTCGTCGGCTACGGGTTTATGGGCCGTACCCACTCCAATGCTTTTCTGCAGGCGCCGCATTTTTTTGATCTGCCGTATCAGCCAGTTCTGCGGGCGGTTTGTGCGCGCAATCCTGACCGGGTGAAAGACTTCGCCGCAGACCTGGGGTTATCAGACCATCGAGACCGACTGGCGTGCGCTCATTCAGCGTCCTGACATCGACCTGATCGACATCGCCAGTCCGAACGACACGCATGCTGAAATTGCGATCGCCGCTGCGCACGCCGGCAAGATGGTGCTATGCGAGAAACCTCTGGGCCGCACGGGTGCAGAAGCCAAAGCGATGACCCGGGCAGTGCAGGCGGCAAACGTGCCTAACATGGTCTGGTACAACTATCGCCGCGTGCCCGCGGTTGTGCTGCTGAAACAAATGCTGGACGAAGGAAGGTTCGGACGCATCTTCCATTACCGTTCCAAATTCCTGCAGGACTGGACCATTTCCAGCGAGCTGCCGCAAGGCGGTGAAGGACTGTGGCGTTTGGATGTGTCGGTCGCGGGTAGCGGTGTCACGGGAGACCTGCTCGCGCACAACATCGATATGGCCTTGTGGCTCAATGGTCCCATCGTTGAGGTCACCGCGATGACCGAAACCTTTATCAAAGAGCGTAAGCACAGCCTGACCGGGCAGATGGAAGCAGTGGGTATCGATGATGCGTCGCTCTTCATGTGCCGGTTCGCGAATGGATCCCTGGCCACCTTTGAAGCGACTCGCTACGCTCGCGGCCACAAGGCGCTGTTTACGCTGGAGATCAACGGAGAGCAAGCTTCCGCCGAATGGGATCTGCACGATCTGCATCGCCTGCAATTTTTCGATCATCGGGATGAGAGCCGTCTGCGCGGATGGAAGGATGTCCACATCACGGATGGCGATCATCCTTACATGAAGAACTGGTGGGTGCCCGGTTTGCAGATTGGGTATGAACATACGTTCATTCACCAGGTGGCTGACTTCCTGCTGGGGCTTGGCAAGAATGAACCTGCATCGCCTACTTTTGCTGACGGCCTGGCAGCGGATTACGTAACGGATGCAGTGTTGAAATCCGCCAAGACACGGCAGTGGGAAAAAGTCTTATCGAGCTAACGGCACGTCAGGAAAGAAAATCATGAAAGCACTCGCGATCGCATCGGTCTCCTCCCTGGTCTCCCTGGCGCTGGTATGTTCCGTAGCGGGGCGTCCTGTCGGCGCGCAGCAATCGGCTGCACCGCATCGCGCCGCCGGTGGATTTACGCAGCCGGATCCCATCGACTTCAACGACCACGAAGGCTGGACGCAGATCTTCGACGGCAAAACCTTGAGCGGATGGGATGGCTCCCCGGAAATCTGGCACGTGGAGGACGGTAACCTCGTCGGCGAGTCAAGTGCGGAGCATCCTTCGGGCACAACCAACATCATCTGGAAAGGCGGCGAGCCGGCCAACTTCGCACTCAAAGTTGAGATGAAGCTCGATGGCGCGGGCGCGAATGGGGGTATTCAATACCGCAGCTCGTTGGCGCCGCTTACGCCGGGGCAACAGAAACAGCCGTTGGCGCAGAAGTTTGCGCGATGGAACATGCGCGGATATCAAGCCGACTTCGATTACGCCAACAAGTACACCGGACAAATCTATGAGCAGAGCAGTCCGCGGGGCATTGTCGTCTGGCGCGGCCAGATGGTGGAAACGGATCCCGGCAAAGCGCACCGGCTACTGGCTACTTTGGGCAACGGAGACGATCTCAAGTCGTTCATCAAGATCGGCGATTGGAATCAGTACGAGATCATCGCCGACGGCCATACCCTCATTCACATCATTAACGGGCACGTAATGGCGATCCTGGTAGACAACGATCCGGCCTACAGCCAGGCCAAGGGACTCATCGCCTTTGAAATCGAAGGAGGCGGCACCCTGAAGATTTCGCACCGCAACGTCTGGCTTAAGAAGCTGCCCTAGTATTTCCCAGTCAAATTTTGTCATCCCGAGGAATCTGCTTGCAGTGCAAGTTAAGGACGGGATGAACGGGTTGCGATACGCATCGGTCTGGCTGAGCGAGCGGAGCAGGATGTCCCCCACTCAAGCCAAACGCGGCTTGAGTGGGCCACCCTCGGCTTTTCTGGATGCGGGCAGGGAGCAAATGCTCCTGGGTGGCGACTGATCGGACCCTAAAGACTGTAGGGTGGCCCATTCAAGCCGCGTTTGGCTTGAGTGGGGGACATTTGAACCCTCGTCCAGAGCGCTTTCCGGTTTGTTCATCCCTCGCTTCGCTCGGGATGACAAAGTGCTTCGCGAACACGACAAACTTCCAATCCCACCACACGCAGCGTAATCTGCCACAGAGCAGGGGAAAACATGCCGCCAACTAACTTCAAGAACCGCAGTGCCGTCTCCATCGAAAACGAACAGCTGCGCATAACGGTCCTGCAGCAAGGCGGGCACCTCGCCGAAATTTACGACAAGCAAGCGGGCGTAAGCCCCCTCTGGATTCCCCCATGGCCGTCGATGGAACCAGCCGGCTACGACCGGCGCAAACACCCCGAATATGGCAACGATGCGGAATCGAAACTGCTCGCCGGGATCATGGGCCACAATCTCTGTCTCGACATCTTCGGCCCACCCTCACCCGAGGAAGAAGCTGCCGGCCTCACCGTACACGGCGAAGCGTCTGTGGAACCTTACGAATTTACCGAAGCGGACAACAGCTTAGTGGCGAGGGTCCACCTGCCGCTGGCGCAAATTCAATTTGAACGGACGCTGACACTGCGCGGTCGCTCCCTGCACATCCGCGAAACCGTTCAGAGCGCCGCGCCCTACGATCGACCGATTGCCTGGACGCAGCACGTGACCCTCGGGCCGCCATTCCTGGAGAAGGGAAGCACGCAGCTCCGAGCCTCTTTGACGCGCTCAAAAGTTTTCGCCTCGTCCCTCGGGCCGGACATGCAGCTTAAGCAGGCGGCGGAGTTCGATTGGCCCATGGCGCCACTCGCTGATGGCGGCGAGTTCGATCTGCGCACCATCAGCGATGCGCCGGCCTCCTCTGAATACACTGCACATCTAACCGATCCGCAGAAGCCGCAGGCCTTCTTCGTTGCCTATTCACCCGCGTACCATCTCGCGTTTGCCTACGTTTGGAAGCGGGCTGATTTTCCCTGGCTGGGTATCTGGCGTGAAGACTCAAGCCGTAAAGATGCGCCCTGGAACGGACACACCAAAACGCTGGGTCTGGAATTTGGCGTTTCGCCTATGCCGGAAACACGCCGCAGCATGATCGATCGCGGCGCGTTGTTCGATACCCCCGGCTATCGCTGGCTCCCGGCGAAAGGAAAAGCTCGAGGCGGAATACACGGTATTGCTGCGAACGGCCGACACGATTCCCGAGACAATCGAGGAATAAACGACCTGCTCAGAAAACTAACTGGTCTTTCCTCGCGTCGAGCTTTTTGGCATCCACATCCGGAACCTTCTTCAGATCGTCCAGCGTCTTGAAGTCACCGTTCTTCTTGCGGTAAGCGATCACGGCGTCAGCCTCAACACTGGTAAGCCCGAGCCCGCTCACCAGTTGTGCGCTGGTGGCCTGGTTCACGTGGACCGGTCCGCCCGAAGCGGGATAGTTCTTCACCAGGTAATCCAGGATCTCGGTAAACTCGTCGTCGCTGGCCACTGCACCAAAGCCAGCCATCTTGCTGATGGTCGCTTCCCATCCTGCTCGATTCTGGCCATTTGCGATGACATTATCGGGCGAATGGCACTTGCCGCACACGCGGATCAATGTGTCTTTCCCCGGACCATCCGGCAGCTCAGAGTATTGCGGGTGGGCCGGCTGCTGACCCGTTTGCTGCGCAACCGAGAGACCAGAACAAAGCCCGAGTACCAGGCTTAAGCGCCGCAGGGCGCCGGCACAGGTGGAAAAGTTTCGCTAATCGTTCCATGGCACCCGCCGTTAGGCGACTGGCTGTCGCGCAACCCAAATTATACAAACTCGCCCAGTGGGAATACCGGCAGCGGTTACTTTCGATAACCGGTTATACGGAGCTACTCGTGATATCCGGTAACCCGGCAAATTTTCTCTGTCACGTTGTTCGCCAGCAGTGCACCATCTGATCGGGTAGAGTTCGCACTTACAGGTGGTCGCAGGGGCACTTATTGAGTATCTTTGTCCACGCACCCCCTTTTGTAAATGGACTGTGCTGTAGGCGCTCATCGCAGGCCTGCCGGCTCGCATAAGCAGCACCAGGAGAGAAAATAATGGCCAATTTCTGCGGTAGTTGCGGTAATCGTCTCAACCCCACCGCGATATTCTGCGGAGGCTGTGGCACCAGGGTTCCGGTTGCTGCGCCAGCGCCCCCACCTGCCATGTCGACTCCTGCGCCATCCACCGAGCCTTCCGGCTTTACCTCGGTTCCTGCGGCGTTTGCCCCAGCGGCCGTCACTCCTGACGCGGCCGGCTTTGCCACGGTTCCTTCGGCGTTTCCTCCGCCATCTGTCTCAAATCCGTCAGAATTTTCCAACGTGGCGGCCGATTCCATGCCAGCGGCTGTCGTCAGCCCGGTGTCCGGGTTTACTTCCGTCAGTGACCAGTGGACGCCAGCGACACCGCTGGCGCCGAGCGCGTCCGAGTTTGCGACTGTTCCTGCGGCCTCGGCTCCCGTGCCGGTCATTCCCGCCGATCCGGGTTTCACCTCCGTTCCCGTGAATGCGCCCGTGGATCTGCCGCCGGCACCAGTCCTAAGTCCCTCGGACTTTGTTTCCGTCCCTGTGGCCTCGACTCCCACGCCGGCCATTTCCGCCGATCCGGGCTTCACGTCCATCCCCGTGGCGTACACGCCGCCGCAGGCTAGCAATCCCGTTACATTTACACCGAATCCGGCGGCCCCCCCTTCCCCGGGGTATGCCCCTGTGAGTGGCGCACCGGTCGCCAATCAGTTCGGCGCCAACCAGTTCGGTGGTAACCCGGCGCCAGCGTATGCGCCGCCCGCGGGCTATGCACCGCCCTCAGGCTATGCACCTATGCCTGCTGCCGGAATGCCGGCCGCGGCTTATCCTGCGAAAAAGTCCAACACCCTGCTCAAGGTGATCCTCGCGTTTGTGGTGCTCATCTTCGTTGGCGGTGCGCTGGCGCTTGCCGGTCTTTGGTACGCCGCCCAGAAGATCAAAGCCAAAGCACATGCGATCACAGCGGAGGTGATGGGCGAATCGGCGCCCTCGAGCACCAACGCCAGTGGTGTGCTGCCAGCATCCTCTGCGGCCGGCGGTCAACGGGATGGCATCGCTGGAGACCCATGCCGCTTTCTCAGTACAGCAGAAGTCAGCCAGGCGATCGGGATTCCGATCATTCGCGCCGAGGTACACGAGAGCGGTTGTAACTATATCGCCAAGGGAGACCCCGCCGAGATGACGGCCAAGCATATGTCTTCCATGTTGAGTGGTCTTGGGGCCGATGCGGAGACACAGAAGATCGCCCAGAAGTTTGCTGGCGCGGTGTTTTCACAGCAGCAGGCCACCGATAAAGGCGCGGCAACAGAAGCTGCAGAAGGGGAATTGCCGGTGCTTACCCTGCTCTTCACCTCGGGCCATGCGGCGACGTGGATGAAGCTGAACCGCGGCGCCTTTGGTGATAAAGAACCCAGTGCGGCCGCCGAAGCCCGCGAAGGGACCGCGGCTAGCCGCGCCACCAGCAATCTGCCCGGCATTGGCGACGAAGCGTTCGTCGCCGGGGGAAGCGCCATCATGTTGCGCAAAGGCAATGTGATGGCACGCATGATGTACACCGGTTGCCCCTGTAATACGGACAACATCAAGCCCCTGGCGCAAGCGCTCGCCGCGCGGCTTTAGGATCAGGCCCTTTCATGCAGAGGAAGGCGGCGGGTATGCGCGTTCTTCAGCGGTGGCTGGCAAGCCGTCCCAAGACACAGGATCGCCGGGTGAAATTACCCGGCATGAGAGACAGACACAGTCACACAGGAGAATCGAAATGAAGTCGCCCTTACTCGCCATACCGTTCGCCTTAGTCGCCGGCAGCTTAGCGCTGCAGCCCTTCGCCTTCGCCGATGTCACCTATCAGGAGACCACACAGATCACCGGTGGTTCGATGATGGGCATGCTCAAGATGGCTGGTGCTTTCAGTTCGCAAGCCAAAAATATTGGCGCGCCCACCACTTCGACGGTGAAGATTCACGGCGGCCGTATGGTTCGTTCCAATCCGCGGACAACCGAGATCATCGATCTCGATGCGCAAACGATCACTAGTGTGGATCATGACAAGCGCACTTATAGCGTGATTACGTTCAACGATATCCAGCAGCAGATGGCCAAGATGAAGGCGCAGGCAAAAGGCACGACGGCTCCCAGCTCAGATGCCTCTCAGATGACCTTCGACGCGCACATTACCAACAGCGGCGCTACCAAGCAGATCGATGGGCAAACTGCCACGGAATCTTTGCTGACCGTCACGATGACCTCGACCGCAGCGGATGCCAAGAAGGCGGGCATGGCGGCGACGAGCGAGATCTGGTCGGTACCCGATGCGCCCGGGCTCGCCGAGTTGCGCGCTTTCAATCTGCGCATGGCCAAGGAACTTGCGATCCAGGCGCAGGCTTCTTCGATGGCCGCGATGTTGAACACGCAGCCCGGAGGTGCGCAAGCGTTGGCGGAACTGCAGAAGGAGGCGGCCAAAATGAGCGGCTTTCCCGTGCTGCAGGTGACTCGCGTGGGCATGACGGCGGATGGTCAGCCGTTGCCGGCGCCGTCTACGACGCCTCTGCCGCCAGCTCAGGACCACGGCTCGGTCGCCGGGTCTGTGACCCAGGAAGTGGCTACCAGCACTGCTACACAGACTGCTGACAACCAGATCGCCAAGCTGGGCACCTTCGGCCGGGCGCTTTCTGGCTCCAGCATGGGTGCGCTGATGCGGCACGCGCAGAAATCTTCAGCGCCCAGTGCAGCTCCGGCGGCCCCACCGACTGCGGCTGATGCGGCGACTGCGGGCGTGTTGATGGAGAGCCAGACTCAGACCTCCGGCTTCTCGACGGCGTCGGTGGATGCGGGCAGCTTTGAGGTGCCTGCTGGGTATAAGGCAGTCAAGTCACCCATGGAGCAGAAGTAAGCGGACTTGCTCGCTGTTGACGTAACCGGTTGAAATGTCCCCCACTCAAGCCAAACGCGGCTTGAGTGGGCCACCCGGGCTTTTTGGGGCCTACCAAGACATATCCCGCATCTGCTGTCCTCCAGCTGACCTGAGATCAATCCGGGTATGCCAAACACTTCCACTCTTAGGTGCCTATGCTGGTTGCTCCTGCCAGGGAGATGCATGTTTAATCAGCTATAGAAATGGTCAATTCATATCCCAGGCATCGGTTCCGCGATCCACTTTGGCTGCTTGCTCTTACAGCCGCGCTCATCGCTTTTGTTGTGCAGTCGGGGGAACTGGGCAGCGCCGACACCACGCATCGCTTGCAGTCGGCTCACGCGCTTTGGACGGCGGAGCCGCCCGTCTTCCCCAACGAGTTCCCCGAATTCGGAGTTCACGGCAAAGACGGCAAATTGCAAAGCTGGTACAGCATCGGTCAGTCGCTGTTATTGTTGCCGGCTGATGTGGCCGGCACCTTCATAGCGCGGCTGCCAATCTTCGCTGAGTACGATGACACCGACCCAAGCGTGCGGGACATCATCGTCAGCTACAGCATCAACATGCTGGTGACTGTGCTCACCGCACTGGTTTGCTTTCGTTTCCTGCGCCAGCTGCAATTTAGCGTACGAGAATCTGTACTGGGCACGCTGGCTCTCCTGGTGGCGACCACCCATCTCCATTACACGCAAAACATGATGGAGAACAATTACATTTGCCTGCTCAGCCTGGTGGGCTTTTCGTATCAGTATGAGTGGCTGCAGAACAGCAAGCGGCGGGCGCTGGTGGTGGGCGCCGCTGCATTCGGGTTGAATCTGCTCACCCGCCTGCCAACCGGACTTGATCTGTTGAGCGGTGGGCTTTTCATCCTGCTGGTGCTCTGGCTGGAAGGGAATCGTGGGCGTGCCCTGTGGGCCCGGTATCGCGTGTACGTCACCACCGTAGTGCCCGTCTACCTCTTCTTCGGCTTGCTCGATCGTCTCTACCAGTATTACCGCTTTGGATCTTTCCTCAATACATACATCACCGTCATCGGGCGCGAGACGCGGATGCGCAACCCGGCACTGCCGCCGAATTACCCATTCGAAACGCCGTGGCACGTGGGGTTTTTCGGTGCGCTGTTTGCACCCGAGAAATCTGTCTTTCTTTTCGATCCGCTCCTGCTGCTCATGCTGCTGCTCATCGTGCTGGCATGGAAGCGGTTTAGTGCACCGGTCCGCGCTTACATCATCATGACCGGTCCACTTCTGTTTGCGTATATGAGTTTTTATGCTCGCTATACGGTGTGGAGTGGCGACTTCGCCTGGGGCGATCGCTACGTCTCGACCGCCGTCGAACTCGCGACACTCCTCGCCGTGCCACTCCTGCTGCGCCATCGCAAGGAACTCGGCACAACGGTTTGGCGAGTGGGGATGACGCTGGTGGTGATCAGCGTGATCATTCAAGTAGCTTCCCTGATGTTCTGGCTACCGCTGGAAATCTACCAGATGGAAACGTTCGGGCACCCTACCTTCGTCATCGCCCTGCGCATGAAAAACATACTTGCGTTCGCGCTGGGCAAGATGGATGCATGGGGACTGAACACCCACGCCATGACGGAAGATCCCTGGGATTACGTGCACATCACAACCTGGAATTTCCTGCCCTTCCTGTTGCGGCGGGTCGGGGTAGCTCCGGCCTGGGCAGTCAACGTAGCCTTCGTTGTCTGGGGAATGGCGCTTGCAGCCCTGGGTGCGACCATGGTGCGGTTGCGCATGGTGATTCGTCAGCTCAACTGACGCTGTGTGGATGGGGTCGGTGGCGGCGATCGAGATCTATTCACTCAGGCCAAGCACGGCTTGAGTGGGCCACCCAGCGTCTGTTACCGGCCCTAAGTTTAGGGTGCGGGCACCTCGCTGGCGTCTTCCAACAACTCCCAGCGTTGCAGGGCGATGGGCACATTGCCGTTGCTCCAGACGAAGTCGTTGAAGCGCAGCATGGAGAAATCTTTCCCCTGCTTGCGGCGCGCGTCTGACAGCAAATTGATGATCTGCAACTTGCCGATCTGGTACGAGATGCCCTGTCCGGGTGTGCTTGAGAACGAGGCCGCCTCCTGGAGTGCTGTCGCTTTGTCCATCGGCACGGTGCTGGCTAGATACTCGGCGGCCTGCCCCAGCGAGAATTCGCCCAGCGCGAGTTTGACATCCACCTCCACGCGCAGCGCCCGCAACCGCATGAAGCTGTAGATCGTTTCGCGCGTGTGCTGGTTATCGTCCAGGAAGCCGGTCTGCAGCATCATCTCTTCGGCATAAAAGCCCAGGCCCTCGTTGGCGCCGGAGTCGTAGTAGTGACGGCGGATGGGGTCGGTGTTGTGCCAACCCAGACAAAGCTGAAAGTAGTGTCCGGGGACGCCTTCATGGATAAGAATCGGCCGGGGATCGTGTGCCGTGGAAAGATTGAAGAATCCCAGGTCGGCACTGGGATTACGTATGTAGCTCGTTCCGTCCTGATCGAGCCGCGAAGGCCCTGTCAGATCATCCGTAACGCCGAGATCCTGCAATGGGTCGAGATACGAAGGCAGGAGCAGATTGCGATAGTGCTTTAGCCAGGGCGGTACGCTCAGGATTTTCTGGCTTACCAGGAAGGCGCGCATCTTCTCCTCGTCGTCTCGTTCCGCGGCGATTTGGGCGGCTGCGCTGGGGAAAAGCGGCGCTGGTGCAGCGCCGGCGAGGCGGGCCTGTTGGTAAGCCTCGAATGCGACGGAGCGACTCCACTCCTGTTGGCCCATTTCCATCAACTGCTCGGGCGTGTAGGGCAACAGGGCGACATTACGCAAAAAGAAAACATAATTCTCGCGGCCGATGGCGGTGTCCTTGCGGGCACCCGGCAGTTGCGTCGCCAGCCAGGCGCGATAATGCGTCAGCGCTGCAATCGCCGGTGTCACTGCCGCTTCGAACGCATGCCGGTTCGCCGGCGAAAGCTCAGGGCCGAGCGCCGTTGCCGTGCGTGTGAACCGCTCGCCAATCTGGTCCAGGCCGTCCACTGCCGTCTGCGCGAAGGGCTGGCGCATGTCGGTCAGATTTAATTGCGCATTCTCGAGCGTGCCCGGAATCTGCTTCAGCCGCGTCACGATCTCCTTCTGTCGCTCCTCAGAAAATGGCGGCGGTGGCAGCAGTAAGACGTAGACCGCTCCAAGCGTTTGATCCACATAGAACTGTGGGTTCCGCTTCCAGCTTTGCTCGATCGCGAGCTCCCAGCGCACCCGCGCGATGGCTGATCCGAGCAACCGGTAGTTCACCTGCTCGTGGATAGCCATGCCAGTCGCGGGCGCGACTGCTTTCCATCGCTTCTCGAACACCTGGAGCTCTTGTATCCGCTGGGCCACAGTGTGGGGTGACCAGTCGATCACCAGGTTGGCTGGCCGCTCGATCCGCGGGATGTCATCCCCGGTGAAGGGCTGCTCCTGCGCCCGCCATTGCCAGAAGCTGTCACTCAACTCTGAAACAGTGTCTGCGTGGGCAACAGCGCCGCAGGCAAATACAAAGCATACGATCGCCATGTAGCGGAAGAAGTTCAAAGGCCACCCCTCTTTTTATCCGGTAGAGAGCAGTGTATCTACATGGCAGCGGATGATGTGTCGCCGCTTCAGGCCATTATTTTCAGGCCATCGTTCTCATGCCATCGTTCTCAGGTGGGGGCTTACCAGCAGAGGTGCTTCCGTAGCCGCTGTGACTTCTGCCACCGAGGCGCCTGCAGCGATCTCTTCCAGTACAAGCCCATCTGGGGTCACACGGATCCACGCCAGCTCGGTCGCGATCGCGTTCACCACGCCCACGCCCGTCAAGGGCAACCGGCAGACATTGAGTATTTTCGGCCGGCCATCGCGGGTCGTGTGTTCCATGGCCACGATGACGCGGCGTGCGCTGGCGACCAGGTCCATCGCACCGCCCATGCCTTTCACCATCTTGCCGGGGATGATCCAGTTGGCCAGGCTGCCCTGCGCATCCACTTCCATTGCACCCAGGATGCTGAGGTCGATGTGGCGCCCGCGGATCATGGCAAACGCATCTGCGCTGGAAAAGAAGGAGGTGCCTGGCAGCACCGAGACAGTTTCCTTACCGGCATTGATGAGGTCGGGGTCCACATCCTCTTCCAGGGGATAGGGACCGATGCCCAGCATGCCGTTCTCTGACTGCAGCACGACCTCAACTCCGGGCGGCACATGGTTGGCCACCAGGGTCGGCATACCGATGCCGAGGTTCACGTAGAAGCCATCCTGCAGTTCCTTCGCGACCCGCCGCACGATACGATTGCGCTTCTCCACTTCCTGCATGCGGTCCGTCATGCTTTCCTTACGGTCCGGCGCTCGATGCGTTTTTCACAGGAAGTGCATTGGAAGATGCGTTGCACGTAAATGCCCGGGGTCACGATCGCATCTGGATCGAGGGCTCCCGGCTCGACTAGTTCTTCGACTTCGGCGATCGTGACCCGCGCGGCCGTGGCCATCATTGGGTTGAAGTTGCGGGCGGTGCGGCGGTAGACCAGGTTGCCTTGCCGGTCGCCTTTCCATGCCTTTACCAGGGCGAAGTCCGCGTGCAGCGCGGTTTCCAGCAGGTAGGCGCGCCCATCGAAGGTGCGCTGTTCTTTCCCTTCAGCGACCAGCGTGCCCACACCCGTGGGGGTGTAAAACGCGGGGATGCCCGCACCCCCAGCGCGGATGCGCTCCGCCAGCGTGCCCTGGGGCACCAGCGAGACCTTGAGGGTGCCGGCGATCACCAGCTTTTCCAGCAGCGCGTTCTCGCCCACATAGCTGCCGGTATGCGAGGCGATCATGCCGGCCTCAAGCATGAGCCCGAGCCCGAAACCATCCACTCCCATATTGTTGGAGATGGTATGAAGCCCCGTGATTCCACGGCGCACCAGGGCGGCGATGCCGTTTTCGGGAATCCCGCAAAGCCCAAAGCCGCCCAGCATCAACGTCGCGCCCGACGGAATGTCGGCCACCGCAGTATCGGGGCTAGCGAACACCTTCTTCATAAAGCTCCGGGATGAGTTTACCCTCCATCACAAATTTGGTGTTGAATGGGCTGGTTTTCAGGGTGCAGATGTCCCCCACTCAAGCCAAACGCGGCTTGAATGGGCCACCCAAGGCTTATCTCTGATCTCGGATCGGCAAATCTTTGCCCATCGTCAAATAAGCTCGGGTGGCCCATTCAAGCCGCGTTTGGCTTGAGTGGGGGACATCTGAACCCTGCAGTTCTCCTCAACGTGGCCTAAAAACCGCCGACCCCTCAGACCATTTAGGATTTAGCTTGCTTCCCGGGCTGCTGGGGAGAAGGGAACGTCGTGACTACTGAAAAACCCGCTACGTCAGGAGAACGCTTCCGCGCCGCCGTCGAGCAGGAGCATCCCCTGCAAGTGATCGGCGCGATCAACGCGTATGCCGCGCGCATGGCGCAGGCGTCCGGTTTCCGCGCCCTGTACCTGTCTGGAGGCGGGGTCGCTGCCAACTCACTCGGCATGCCCGATCTCGGGATCAGCACCATGGAAGACGTGCTGATCGATGCGCGCCGCATCACGGACGTCACCAGTCTGCCTCTCCTGGTCGATATCGATACCGGCTGGGGTAGCGCCTTCAACATTGCCCGCACCATCCGCTCGATGGAACGCGCCGGTGTCGCTGCCGTGCACATGGAAGATCAGGCAGGCGCGAAACGCTGCGGGCATCGGCCTGGTAAAGAAGTGGTGCCTACCGGCGAAATGGTGGATCGTATCAAGGCGGCGGTGGATGCGCGCATCGACCCTTCGTTCGTCATCATGGCCCGCACCGACGCCCTTGCCGGCGAGGGGCTGGCAGCGGCACTGGATCGTTGCTCTGCCTACGTGGCTGCGGGCGCGGACATGATCTTTGCTGAGGCCGTTACCGATCTGGCGCTCTATCCGCGCTTCAAAGAAGCTTCGGGTGTGCCCATCCTGGCCAACATCACAGAGTTCGGCAAGACCCCGCTGTACACCACGCAGCAGCTCGGCGAGGCGGGCGTCGACATTGTCTTATATTGTTGCGCGGCCTACCGTGCGATGAATGCCGCCGCGCTCAAGGTGTATCAGGCGATTCGTACGGAAGGCACGCAGAGCAGTGTGCTGCCGCTGATGCAAACCCGCGCCGAGCTTTACGATCTACTCGGCTACCATGCCTACGAACAGAAGCTGGATGAGCTGTTCGAGGCCGCAAAGCGCACCTAACTACTTCCACCAAAGAACAAGGGAGAAGCAATTCGCATGGCGACGACCACTGATGCACCCCAGGCGCCTTTTAAGCCGAAGAAATCCGTAGCGCTCTCCGGCACACCCGCCGGCAATACTGCGTTGTGCACCGTCGGCCGTACCGGCAACGATCTGCACTATCGCGGATACGATATCGCCGACCTGGCGGCGCATTGCGAATTTGAAGAGGTCGCCTGGTTGTTGCTGCGCGGCAAACTGCCCACAGCCACGGAGCTCGCTGCGTACAAGCAGAAGCTGACCCGGCTGCGCGGTCTGCCCGCCAACGTGTTCACGGTGCTCGAACAGCTGCCTGCGGCCACTCATCCCATGGATGTGCTACGCACGGGTGTTTCGGCACTGGGCTGCACGCTGCCCGAAAAGGATGACCACAACCCCGCAGGAGCCATCGAGTGCGCCGACGTATTGCTTGCGACCACCGGCTCCATGCTGCTCTATTGGCACCACTACAGTCGCAATGGCATGAGTATCGATCTCGATTCCGGAGAAGACACGCTCGCCGGGCATTTCCTGGCTTTGCTGCATGGTCAGGCGCCAAGTGCGGAGTGGGTGCGCGCGATGCAGGTATCGCTCGTGCTCTATGCCGAGCATGAATTCAATGCCTCCACTTTTACTGCACGCGTCATTGCCGGGACCGGCTCCGATATCTACTCCTGCATCACGGGTGCGATCGGTGCGCTGCGTGGCCCCAAGCACGGCGGCGCCAACGAGGTGGCACTCGAAATCCAGCAGCGCTATGCTTCGCCGGACGAGGCGGAACGGGACATCCGCGCCCGGCTCGAAAAGAAAGAAGTCGTGATTGGCTTCGGTCATCCGGTGTACACCGTCAGTGATCCGCGCAACGCGATCATTAAGAAAGTGGCGCACGACCTGGCGCAAAGCTCGGGTGACTTCGCCATGTATCGCATCGCGGAGCGGCTTGAATCCGTCATGTGGGAAGCCAAGAAGATGTTTCCCAACCTCGACTGGTTCAGCGCTGTCTCCTACTACCTGATGGGCATTCCCACCGCCATGTTCACTCCATTGTTTGTGCTGGCGCGCACCTCGGGTTGGAGCGCGCATATTCTCGAGCAGCGTGCAGACGGAAAGATCATTCGTCCCGCGGCGAACTACACCGGCCCGGAGGATCTACCGTTCGTGCCGCTCAGCAAACGTACTTAACGACGGCTCCGGAGATTGCATGTCTACCCATCTCAGCGGGGAACGTCCCCCTTACGACCAGGTATTGGTTGATATCGCAGACTACGTCTGTGACTACGCCATCGAGAGTGAACTGGCCTACGCCACTGCGCGCAATTGCCTGATCGATACGCTGGGCTGCGGTCTGGAGGCGCTCGAATACCCGGCCTGCACCCGGCTGCTCGGTCCGATTGTTCCCGGCACTATTGTTCCTAATGGAGCCAGGGTACCCGGCACTGCTTTCCAACTCGACCCCGTGCAGGCAGCCTTCAACATTGGCGCGATGATCCGCTGGCTCGACTTCAACGACACCTGGCTGGCGGCGGAGTGGGGCCATCCGTCTGACAATCTCGGTGGCATTCTCGCGGTGGCTGATTGGCTTTCGCGTATTGCGATAGCTGCTGGCCGTTCGCCGCTCACCATGCGTGCCGTGCTGACTGCCATGATCAAGGCGCATGAAATTCAGGGCTGCCTGGCGCTCGAGAATTCATTTAACAAGGTGGGACTCGATCACGTTTTGCTGGTCAAGGTGGCGTCGACTGCCGTGGTAGCTCACATGCTGGGGCTTAGCCGCGAGCAGATTCTTGCTGCGCTCTCACTGGCATGGGTTGATGGGCAAAGCCTGCGGACCTATCGTCACGCGCCGAACACTGGCTCGCGTAAGAGCTGGGCGGCTGGGGACGCGACCAGTCGTGCAGTCCGTCTTGCGCTCATGGTGCAGGCCGGCGAAATGGGATATCCCACGGTGCTCACCGCCAAAACCTGGGGCTTTTACGATGTGCTGTTCCGTGGCCGCCCGTTCAGCTTCCAGCGGCCGTACGGCTCTTACGTAATGGAGAATGTTCTTTTCAAAATCAGCTACCCGGCTGAATTCCACGCGCAGACGGCGGTTGAGGCGGCCATGACGTTGCGCCCTCGTTTGCTCGCCGCGGGCAAATCTGCGGACGATATTAAGGCTATTGAACTGCGCACCCACGAAGCCTGCCTGCGGATCATCGATAAGCAAGGACCGCTGACCAATCCAGCGGATCGTGACCACTGCGTGCAGTACATGGTGGCGGTGCCGCTGCTGTTCGGGCACCTGCTGGCTTCTGACTACGAAGATGCATTTGCTGCTGACCCCCGCATCGATAGCCTGCGAGCAAAGATGCAATGCCGCGAAGAGGCGTCGTTTACCGCGGACTACTATGACCCGTTGAAGCGCTCGATCGCAAACACGCTGACTGTCACTCTGAATGATGGCAGCACGTTTTCAGAGACGGTCGAGTACCCGCTGGGTCATCGCCGCCGCAGAGAGGAAGGCATTCCGCTTCTGGAGCAGAAATTCCGCACTAATTTGGCTCGCAGGTATCCGCAGGATCGACAGGAGTCCATCCTCGATGCATCCCTCGATCAACAAGCGCTGGAGGCGATGCCCGTTCACACGTACGTAGATCTGTACACGCTCTAGCGCACTACGGGGTGTAGATGTACCCCACTCAAGCCAAACACGGCTTGAATGGGCCACCCAACCTGGATTCCATCCCGACAATTCCTCCCTGCCAAAATTCCGGGTGGCCCATTCAAGCCGCGTTTGGCTTGAGTGGGGGACATCTAAAGCCGTCCACTGAGCTCTGGCAGCCCACTCCAAACCCGCCTGACTATAATCCCGCCATGCCCTTGAGCAGAAGAAACTTTTTATCCGGCATGCTGGCCACGCCACTCGCAGCGGCCTATGCCGCGCACGCCTCCGCAATCACGCCGATGAAAATCACGCGTGTGGAAACCGTCTACTGGAAGTCGCGCGAGGATGCTCCTTTCTGGCCTCACTGGACATGGCTAAAAATCGACACCGATGCCGGCATCTCGGGCATTGGCGAAACCTACCCGCGCAACCCGGTAGAAGCCGCCATGGTGCACAACGTCGCTCCGTCATTGATTGGCCGCGACCCGCGGGATATTGAGCGCATCTGGGCTGACCTCTATCGCACCTTCGACTTTCAAATCGCTGGCGGCACAGAGATGCGCGTGCTCAGCGCGGTCGATCTTGCCCTTTGGGATCTCCTCGGCAAGTCGTTAAACGCGCCGGTCTACCGGCTCATCGGCGGCAAGGCCAATCCGCAGGTGCGCCTCTACAACACCTGCTTCCCCTGGAAATATGACTTCAATCGCGAGCCGGAAAAGATCATGCGCGAGCTGATCGACACGCGCGGGATCAAGGCGATTAAAATCTGGCCCTTCGACGGCGCCGCGGCACGTAACAAAAACGAGTACATCACTGCGCAGGATATCGACGAAGCCCTGATCCCTGTGAAGAAGCTTCGCGAGACCTTCGGCAACCAGATCGAGATAGCCATCGAGTTCCACGCGCAATGGAACCTCACCTCTGCCATCCGCATCGCACACGCGCTCGAACCGTACCAACCGATGTGGCTGGAAGACATGCTCATGCCGGGCAACTACGCTCAGTACCACGAACTCGCACTCGCCACCCCACTCCCGCTCACCGTGGGCGAGCGCGTGGCGGGCAAAATGCAATTTGAGCGGCTGCTCGAGTCACGCACCCCGAAGTTCGTCATGTTTGACATCACCTGGTGCGGCGGGCTCACCGAAGCTCGCAAGATAGCGGCGATGGCCGATGCGCAGGAGCTGCCCATCGCTCCCCACACGGCCGGAGGTCCGCTGCTGTTCTATGCCTCGACCCACCTCACCACTGCGCAACCGAATGTATGGATCCAGGAGAGCTGCCAGCGCTTCTACGAGCATGATTGGCCGCTCATGCTGGAGAACCCCATCGCACCGGAACATGGGCACATTCAGGTCCCGGAGGAGCCCGGCTTCGGCATGAAGATCAAACCGGAAGCCTGGAACCATCCCGCATCGATCCATGCAGTCACTGATCGTTCCTCGTAAGCCGCAACCGTCTGCCATACTGTCAGCAAACGACTCGCCAGCATAGAAGGAGAAGCATGGGCCGCACGCTCGCTGCATTGCTTATCACCATCCTGACCAGCTCGCTCACCGCGCAGCAGGCAGTCACCGCGTCACCCATCGCAGGCTTTTCCAGCCAGGGCAGTAGCGACGAACGGAGTTGGGAAGAGCGGTTCAAGGCGATTCCCGATCCGGCACGCATGCGCGCCAACATGCAGCGGCTCAGCGCCCATCCGCATCACGTCGGCTCGCCCTGGGACAAACAGAACGCCGAGTGGATTCTCGAGCAGTACAAGCAGTGGGGCTGGGACGCGCACATCGAAGAGTTCCAGGTACTCTTCCCGACTCCTAAGACGCGCGCTGTTGGAGATGACCGCGCCCACAAACTTCACTGCCCGTCTGGAAGAGCCCGCAGTCGCGGTGGACCCAACCTCCAGCCAGAAAGACGAGCAGCTGCCCACCTACAACGCGTACTCGCCCGATGGCGATGTGACCGCGCCGCTGGTGTACGTGAACTATGGCCTGGTCGCGGATTACAAGGAACTCGCGCGGCGTGGCGTGTCGGTCAAAGGCGCCATCGTGATCGCGCGTTACGGGGAATCCTGGCGTGGCATCAAGCCGAAGATTGCCGCCGAGCACGGCGCCATCGGCTGCCTCATCTATTCTGACCCGGCCGATGATGGGTACGGACCGCAGGTCGTCTTTCCCAAAGGCCCCATGCGCCCGCCAGAGGGCGTGCAGCGCGGCAGCGTGCTCGACGCGCCGCTCTACCCCGGCGATCCCCTCACACCCGGTGTGGGCGCCACGAAAGAAGCCAAGCGTCTCAAGCGGGAAGATGCCCAGTCACTGGCCAAAATACCCGTACTGCCGATTTCCTTTGCCGATGCGCAACCTTTGCTCGCCGCCATCGAAGGTCCAGTCGCACCGGCCAATTGGCGCGGCGGCTTGCCCATTACCTATCGCATCGGGCCCGGTCCCGCCAGGGTGCACCTGAAGCTGGCGTTCAATTGGGATCTCAAGCCGGTCTATGACGTAATCGCCACCATGCGCGGATCGCAGCAGCCCGACCTGTGGGTGCTGCGTGGCAACCATCACGATGGATGGGTCAACGGAGCCGACGATCCAGTTTCGGGCCAGGTGGCCCTGCTCGAAGAAGCGCGGGCCCTCGGCGAACTGGCAAAGCAGGGATGGAAGCCGAAGCGCACGCTCATCTACGCCTCATGGGACGGAGAAGAACCCATGCTGTTGGGCTCCACCGAGTGGGTCGAACAACATGCGGCCGAGCTGCGCGAGCATGCTGCCGTGTACATCAATAGCGACGGCAACGAGCGCGGCTTTTTTCAAGCGGAGGGTTCCCACGCACTGCAGTCCTTCGTCAACGACGTGGCGAAGGGGATTGAAGATCCGGAGACGAAGGTGTCCGTGTTCAAGCGCCTGCAGGCCAATTTGCTGCTGCACGGAACACCCGCACAGCGGACCGAAGCACGCTCTGGCGGCGACCTGAGCATCGGCGCGCTCGGGTCGGGTTCAGACTTCAGTGCGTTCATCGATCATATCGGCGTCTCTACCCTCAACATCGGGTTCGGCGGCGAGGATCCTTCCGGCAACTACCACTCGATCTACGACGACTACTACTGGTACTCGCATTTCTCTGATAGCGACTTCGTCTACGGTCGGGCCCTGGCCCAGACTGCCGGCCTCACGGTCATGCGCATGGCCGACGCTGAAATCATGCCCTACGAGTTTGAGGGCCTGGCGCATACGGTCACGCAGTACATCGTAGAACTGAGAACACTTTTGGAGACCCGCCGTAAAGAAGCCGAGGACATCCGGCAGAACCTGGCCGACGATGTGTATCGCACGGCCGACGATCCACGTAATCCCATGGTGGCACCGGCAGCGGAAGAGATCCCTCCCTTTCTCAATTTCGCGCCGCTCGATAACGCTTCTGCTGCGTTGAACCTGGCCGCCGCTCATTACAGCAAGGCGCTCACCGCGGTACAGGGAAAGTCGCTACCTGAGGATCGCCTGAACACCATCAACCAGCATCTGGCGCTTGCGGAAAGTAAGCTGCTCAGTCCCGCGGGGCTGCCGCGCCGGCCCTGGATGCAGCATCTGCTCTACGCGCCCGGTTGGTACACGGGATACACGGTCAAGACTGTGCCTGGCGTGCGAGAAGCAATCGAAGAGGGCCGCTATGCCGAAGCCGAAGCGCAAATCCAGTTGGTCGCTCACGCGCTCGACGAAGAGGCTGCCTGGGTCGAGCAATTGGCCAAAGAAGTTTCGGACTGATTCCGCTTCGCTGCCGGGACGCCTATAGTGGATGGGCCATGAAAATCGAGCTGCGAAACTCTTTCCTCACGACCGTCCTGTTTGCTTTTCTCGTCTCGCCAGGCTTTGCGCAAGGTCCTGCGCAAGGACCCACGCATTACGAGCCGACGCTGGAGTCCCTCAACCGGCATCCCCTGCCCGAGTGGTATGCCGACGCCAAGCTCGGCATCTTCGTGCACTGGGGCTTGTACTCAGTCCCGGGTTGGGCTCCCGTGTCTCATCCCAATCATGATTTCCGCAACATCGATTACATCAAGAACAATCCCTACGCCGAGTGGTACTACAACGTGATGCGCATCGATGGTTCGCCTACCCAGGCTTACCATCGCGAACATTACGGCGCAAACTACGACTACTACAATTTCGCAGCGATCTTCGACCGTGAAAGCATGAAGTGGAAACCAGAGCAATGGGCGGGCGTCTTCCAGGAGGCGGGTGCGAAGTACGTGGTGCTCACGACCAAGCACCATGATGGATTTACGCTTTGGCCCTCGGCGATCCCCAACCCCACACTCCCGAAGGATCGGCAACACGCCACGCGCGACCTGGTGGGCGAATTGACCACGGCCGTGCGCGATCACGGGATGCGCATGGGGCTTTACTACTCGGGTGGTTACGATTGGACGTTTGTTCCCGGCCCGATCCGTGTGCCCGCTGACTACCAGACCGTCAAGCCCCAAAGCGAAGCCTATGGAAAATACGCCGACGCGCAAATTGAGGAGCTCATCACCCGCTACCACCCAGCGGTCTTGTGGAACGATATCGATTGGCCGAAATCCGGCCAGCCCCTGAAGATCATGGCCGACTACTACAACGCAATTCCCGATGGCGTGATCGACGATCGTTTCGGCGTGAAGCACTCTGACTTCACCTCGCCCGAGTACCAGAAGGTGGACGAGATTCGCGCCACCAAGTGGGAAGAGTGCCGCGGGCTCGGCCGGTCGTTTGGCTACAATCGCGCCGAGGGTGAAGCAGAGACGATCGCCTCCGACGAGTTGATCTACCTGCTGGCCGATATCGTCAGCAAAAATGGCAATCTACTGCTGGACGTTGGTCCGGAAGCAGATGGAACCATCCCTCCCGTGCAGATGGATCGGTTGCGTGCGCTGGGTGCCTGGCTCCATCAGAACGGTGAAGCCATCTATGGCACACGGCCCTGGACCCGGGCTACCGGCAAAACCACCGATGGGCTGGATATCCGTTTCACCCGCAAGGGCAACGACCTCTACGCGATTCTCCTGGGAAAGCCGCAGAAACGTGAAGTGACTCTCGCCGATGTCACGGCCAAGCCCGGGACCGAGATGCATCTGCTCGGCGTCGCCGCGCCGCTCACCTGGAGTGCCGATGGCAACCATCTCATCGTCGAACTGCCAGCGTCGCTGCCTGGCAACTACGCCTATGTGTTGCAGCTGCAAACCGTAGCTGCGCCGCAATAGCATCCCACCGGTAGAGTAGTAGTTGCGGCCACTAGAGATGGCGAAGGAGCAAAAAGCATCATGAGTGTATCCATAAGCGGCCAGGTAGTCGTGGTCTTAGGGGCTTCGAGCGGGATCGGCCGGGCGGCCGCAGTATTGTTTGCGCGCGAAGGAGCCCAGGTCGTCGCCGCTGCTCGCCGGGACGATCGCCTGCAGGCCCTCAAGGCCGAATTGGCTGCGGAAAAGCGAGACATCGTCGTCCAGGTGGCCGATGCGTCCCTACCGGAAGACATGCAACAGCTTGCCCAGCAAACTCTGCAGCGCGCAGGCAAGATCGATATCCTCGTATTCGCCACCGGTACCAACATCCCAGATCGTTCCATGGAACGCCTCAACCCTGCACTTTGGAACACCATGGTCAGCGTGAATTTGGATGGCGCATATTATGCGACCCACGCGATCCTGCCCTCCATGCGCACGGCGCGCGCCGGTCACCTGATTTACATCTCTTCTATCAGCGGCGTGATCACCGATGTTTCGGGTGCTTCGTACCAGGCCGCGAAGCGCGGGCTGCTGGGCATGGCGCACGCGATTCGCATGGAAGAAAAGCAGAACGGGATCCGTACCAGTGTCATTTGCCCGGGCCTGGTCAACACTGAGCTGCTGGAAAAAAGGCCGGTGAAGCCCTCGCCTGAAGTGCTCGCGCAGGCACTGCTGCCCGAAGATGTAGCCGAGACTGTGCTCTACGTGGCCAAGTTGCCGCCACGCGCGGCGATTCCTGAACTCCACATGATGCCGACCGTGCAATAAGCCGGGAGACTTTGTGCGCGCCTTCCTACTCGCGGATGATCTGTCAGGCGCGGCCGACTGCGCCGTCGCGTTTACCCGCGCCGGCCTGAGTGCTGTCGTCTCTCTGGACGGCGTGCCGCCAGAAGCAAACGTCGAGGTGATCGCCGTCGATGCGGATACGCGCTGTCTTGAGGGCAGGGAAGCGGCGGAGGTCGTCAGCCGCCTCGTGCACCGTTACGCCAGACAAGAAGACCTGCTCTTCTTCAAGAAAATCGATTCCACTCTGCGGGGGCATGTGGGTAGAGAACTCGCGGCTGCGCTCACTGAATATCGCGCGCTGCACCCAGGTGCACCCCGTGCAGTCGCCGTTTGCGCGCCCGCATTCCCTGCGCTCGGGCGCACCACGGTCGGCGGCATGCAATGGATGCATGGAGCCCCCCTCCACGAGACGGCACTGTGGCGGTTGCATAACCTAACCCACGCAGCGGACATTCCCAATATTCTGCGAGAAGCCGGGCTGACCGCCACCAAAGTCTCCGTGGACGTAATCCGTGCTGGCCACAGCCAGTTGGTCGCGTACATGAACCAGGCCGCCCCCGGAACTGACGTTCTGGTTTGTGATGCCGAGAGCGAGAGCGATCTGCAGGCGATTGCGGAGGCTGCGCTGCAGCTGAATTGCAAAACGCTTCTGGTGGGCTCGGCAGGGTTGGCGCACCATTTGCCGCAAACCTTCGGGATGATGGTGTCGAGTACGAACCACATCAATACGCCGCAGATTTCGGGACCACTGTTATTCGTCATCGGCAGCCGATCAGGTAATTCGCTGCAGCAAATCGCAACCCTGGCTTCATCCTCACCCACGTTTGCACTTTCGGTGCCCGCGGAGGTCCTGCTGGCAGGGCCCGACTCGCCTGCGTGGCAATCCTACCGGCATCAGCTTGAGCAGGCGATCGCGAACCACAGGGATGTGGTGTTGGCGCCTGCCGTGCTGGCCAAGGGATCGACCATTTGAGGTTGCCGAGCGAGATAAGCAACGCCTCTCCGCTTCGCTCGCCCAAATGACCGTCAGCGTCAGCAATCATGCAGGGGCGCTGATTGCGGCGGGAGGAGAAACGGCTCGCGCTGTGCTCGCATGCTGGAACGTGCGTGCGTTGCGGCCGTTGGGCGAATCGGAGCGCGGTGTCATCGTGTCGGTGACCGAAGGCTGGCACCGGCCTCTTACGGTCGTCACCAAGGCCGGCGATTTCGGAACAGCGGATACGTTGCTGCATTGCAGCAGATTTCTGAACAGCAGAAGGAAAACCTGACATGGATCCATTACCGGTGATTGCCATGACCATGGGAGATGCCGCCGGCATCGGCCCTGAAGTCATCATGAAGAGCCTGTCTCATGCTGTGCTTTATCAGCAATGCCGCCCCCTGGTGATCGGCGACGCGGAGCGTCTGCGTGCAGCCGGAAGGGTCGTCGGCAGCAACCTGCTGGTACGCAGTCTGGCTTCTGGTCAGACCGATCAGGCCCTCTACCAGCCGGGCACGGTGGACTGCATCGATCTGCAACTCATCCCGCAAGATCTGCCCTGGGGCAGGCTCTCGCCCGTAGCCGGTGAGGCTGCGTTCCGCTTTGTGGAAGAGGCCTGCGCCCTGGCAATGGATGGAAAGGCCGCCGCCATCTGCACTGCGCCGCTGAATAAGGAGGCCTTACAATCCGCCGGCCACCAGTACCCGGGCCACACCGAACTGCTTGCCGCGTTGACGGGCACGGAGGAAGTCTCCATGATGCTGAGCACGCCCCGGCTCAAGGTAACGCACGTCACGACCCACATCGGCCTGATCGACGCCATTGCGAAGATTGAACCCGCCTTGGTAGAACGCACCATCGCCCGCGCCCACGCCGTTCTCGAGAAGGCAGGCAATCCGCATCCAAAGATCGGGGTATGCGGCATCAACCCGCATGCCGGCGAGAACGGTTTGTTCGGCCGCGGGGAAGAAGCCGAAAAGATCGCGCCCGCGATCGCCGCCTGCCGCACGTAAGGGCTGGGATGTAGTGGGCCCGTTGCCGGCAGACACGCTTTTTTTCTTAGCGCAGCGTGGTGACTACGACATGGTGATCGCCATGTACCACGACCAGGGCCACGGCCCCGTAAAGGTGCTGGGTCTAGAATCCGGTGTAAACATCACCATCGGTCTGCCCGTCGTCCGCACCTCCGTAGACCACGGAACCGCCTTCGACATCGCCGGAACCGGCAAAGCCGATGAACGAAGCATGCTGGAAGCCATGCGGCAGGCCGCCGAGTTGGCCGCGAGATAAGCAGCCCCACCACAAAGCCCCAAACGCTGGGCGGTAAGTCTCACCACCACTCTCCACCGTAGTGACAAAGCCTTAACCAGCTAGCCCCCACCTTGTCATCCCGAGCAGCTGGTTTGCCTTGAGGCAAGTTAAGGATGGAATGAACTTGTACTTGCAGGGATTGCTGATTGGGAGCGAAGCCGAGGGATCTGCCATGTTTCACCCTGACTCAAATCTCCAGGTCGGCAACAATCAATTTCGGCTGCTCTCCACCGGAACGACGCGCTCGAAGGTTCTCGGAGCACCCGCTCGCACCCGGTGGAAGCCCCGGACTTTCAGTCCGGGGGCGCGGGTTCCAGACCCGCGCTTAAACGCGCACAAAGATTGAGGGCTTTCAGCCCTGGTGGAGCCAATCCTCGCCAGCCAATCGGCCGTGTGAGCTCCCCGCGAAAGCTGCGCGCAAGTTTTCCAATCGGACTGACGCCGCTGCCACCACGGCTAAAGCCGTCGCATGGTGAGGGCCACTCTCAGCGCGGGTTCTACACCCGCGCCCCCGGACTAAAAGTCCGGGGCTTCCACCGTATCGAGTGAACCGCCAGGCGACGCGTTGACGCGTACCTCGTCATCGCTATCATGTCGGCACGTCCATGACGCTCCGTCCCAACCACACGACTCATCCTGTCATCCGCCTTGCAATGAACGACGAAAGGAGAGGTTGTTCATCCCGAGCGCAGTCGAGGGATCTGCTTTGCGCCTTTCTCCCTCCACAAATTTCTACAGAGCTCCAGCATCGGATGGGCAGAGGAACGTGGGTCTCGATAGCAGCCGCTTCGCATGCCAGGAGTTACGTTCCTGCCTTCCTGCTGAAAGAATGGTTCCTCTGCGTGTCCGATGCCGGAGCTCTGTAGAAATTTGTGGAGGGAGAAAGGCGCAAAGCAGATCCCTCGACTGCGCTCGGGATGACAAAAGGGGGGCTAGCTAACCCGCAAAACATGTCGTCGCAAACTAAAAATTAACCTAACGGATTCGAAGAATCCGTTTTCAACCCACGTACGCCGGTGCCCTTCATCGCTCGCACAGCACATTAACCTGAAAAGCATCTGATCAACCCTGCTGCGCGTAGCCCATGCCCGCAAGCACCCCGCGCATATAAGCAAAGCTGGCGATAACCCCAGGCATGGGATCATCCCCATGCACTTCATACTCCAGGTCAACAAAGCCCTGGTACTTCATCGCGATAAGCGCCTCGAATATCTGCCGCATCGGCATCTTGCCATCACCCACCGCAACCTGGCTCTCCTTCGACTGAAAATCGGTCAGGTCTTTGGTGTGCATATTGAACAGCCGCGGCCCCACCTGCTTGATCGTCTCCACCACATCGACGCCCGCACGCGCCGTATGCCCGATGTCGATGCAGCAGCCCATGCGGGGATCCATCCCGTTCACCGCCTTCAACACGTCCAGCGGTGAATGCCAGATCTTGTCTTCCGGCCCATGGTTATGGATCGCGAAGCGAATGTCATACTCCTTCACGAATTTCTCAATCCGCGGCAGCGTGGCCGGCGTCGGATCGCCGGCCACGATGACCGAGATCCCCGCCCGCTTGCAGTACTCGAACTTACTGCGGATATCGTCATCCTCATCCTTGGGGAAGTAGATGGCTCCGGCGGCATGCAGCTGAATCCCGGCCGCATGGTAATCCTCAAGCGCCTTTGCTTCCTCGGCCGGATCCATCGGCAGATGGTCCTTCACGTCCTTCACATTAAGCGCCGAAACATTCAGCTGCTTCATGTACCCGATCATCTGGGCGCGGGTGAAATTGCGGAAGGTGTAACTGCAAAGCCCCAGCCGCACGGGCGCCGTCGCGCCCTGGGCCGCCGCCGTTTGCGCCACTAACGGCAAAGTCGTCGAGCTGGCGCAGGCGGCAGCCGCGAACGCCCCGGTCCGCACAAACGTGCGGCGCGATAAACGATTCTTGATCATCATAGGTTTTCTAAAGTCTTTCTACAGGTGCGGCGCCCAGCCCTTTTCGTACTCGCGGCCCCACATCTTCATGGCCTCGGCATCGTTATGGATCTTGCCATCTTTGCTGTCAAGTTGCAGTTCGCGGTTGTTCTCCCACGCGATGTTCGACAACTGCAGGATGGTCACCGAGACATTGCCCACAGCGATCGGCGCGTTGAGCTTCTCGCCGTTGCGCACGCCGTTGATGAAGTTTTTGAAATGCGCATCGGTCATCGTGTCGGCGCCCCGCAGATCGGAAGACGAGGTCATTTTGCCGGTGTTGTATTCGCTGGTCTTCTTGCCGTTGAGATCATAGATTTCGTAACCGTCGCGATCCACCACGACCGTCCCGGTCGTGCCCATGATCGCCGCGCCGCGATCGCGGTTGTAAAACTTCATGCCCTGGCAGCTCTTGCCTTCCCACGACATCATTTTGTCACCGTAGTCGAAGCTGGTGACCAGGGTGTCATAGAACTGCCAGTCATCTTTGAACTGGTAGCGGCCACCGCTTGCAGTCACCCGCTGCGGGTAGTCAACATCCAGAGCCCAGCGGCAAACATCGATCTCATGCGTTCCATTGTTCAACGCTTCGCCTGTGCCGTACTTGCGGAACCAATGCCAGTTGTACGGCTGGATGTTGTCCGTATACGGCTGGCGCGGCGCTGGCCCCTGCCATAAATCCCAATCCAGTTGCGCCGGCACCGGCGCCGGTTTGCCATAGCCGATCGACTTGCGCGTGTTGCTGTACCAGGCTTTGCCGTAATACGCCCGGCCGATCAAACCGCCATGTATTTTCTCGACGATCTCGATAGTGTGCGGGGACGAGCGCTGTTGCGTGCCCATCTGCACCTGCTTGCCATATTTCTTTTGCGCCTCGACCAGCATCGCCCCTTCCGCAGGATTGTGACTGCACGGTTTTTCTACATACACATGCTTGCCCGCCTGCAAGCCGGCGATGGCCATCGGCGTGTGCCAGTGATCGGGCGAGGCGATGCTGATCGCATCGACATCTTTCTGCTCGAGGATCTTGCGAAAGTCCTTCTCGGTTTTAGGTGCTGTGCTCATGGCCTGGTGGGTGGTCGCGGCAAACTTCTCCATTGTCTTGCTATCCACATCGCAGACGTACCCAATGCAAGCCACATCTTTGTTCGCCTGCAGCGCCGAAAGGTGCGCATAGCCCCGGCTGTTCAGCCCGATAACGGCAAAGTTGAGCCGGCTGTTCGCCCCCATAATCTGACCGTAGCTCCTGGCGTTGGCGCGAATCGCTAACCCTGCGGCGCCCACGGCTAAGGTGTCGATGAACTCACGTCGAGTAACCATGCTTGAACCTCGTAACGAATTGCCCGGATTTCGTCTGCCGCCGGGGCCATAATCGGCGTCTGAAACACTATACCCGCGCGCTGGCGGTCGCCTGCAGCGGCTGGGTGAAAGACGTTGGCCGGGCTAATTTGGCCGCATACCCACGAGAGTCTGGAGGTCTGATCGCAGACCCGGTTCTCGGGATTAAATTGTTTGTTTCCAGAAGCCTGGAGCCGGCGTTCGGTGGGCTTCATCGCACCGCAGGTCGCTATTTGACAGCTCTTATCCGGGGAGCATAGGTTTCACGTTAGCTGTCGAGTTCCTGGCCTCGCTCCCTGCCCCATAATAAGAGCCGAAGCTTCGACGCTGATCCGGTGACTCACCCAGGAGTTCTTGCCGCGTGCCCACGAAGAGATTTGCTCACAAGCCGGCATTTGCGTGGGGAGCCTCTTGCGTCCTGGCAGGGGCCTTGTTAGCCACGACAAGTGGCTGCCGGCGCGATCACTCCGAAATAGCCCGTTCTTCGACCCGGCAGCAGCTTGATTTCAACCAGGATGTGCAGCCGATACTGGCCAGCAACTGTTTCAGCTGCCACGGTCCTGACCCGGAGATGCGCAAAGCGAATCTGCGGCTCGACCTGGAAGAGTCGGCCTTCCGCAAGCGTCCCGGCAAGCCGGATGCGATCGTGCCTGGCAAACCGGGCTCGAGCGAGATTATCCGGCGCATTGAGTCAAAAGATCCGCATTACCTTATGCCCCAATCGCCTCAAGGCGAAGCAAAGCCGATGAAGCCGGAAGAGATCGCCATCTTGCGCCAATGGATCGCGGAAGGGGCGCACTACCGGCCGCACTGGGCATTTGAAAAGCCAACGCGTCCCGCCGTGCCGCAGCTAAAGGCAGCTGCCTGGGCGCAAACACCGATGCTGACCCAATCGACCCATTCATCCTGCGCAAGCTCGAGAAAGAGGGTCTGCACCCTTCTCCCGAGGCCGATAAGCACACGCTGATCCGCCGGGTAACCCTCGATCTCACCGGCCTGCTGCCCACGCCTGAAGAAGTCAACGCCTTCGTCACCGACCCGTCACCCCAGGCGTATGAGCATATAGTCGATCGCCTGCTGGCCAGCCCGTCATTTGGCGAACAGCGGGCCCGGTACTGGCTTGACTACGCACGCTATGCGGATACCTACGGATTGCATTACGACAACAGCCGTTACATGTGGGCGTACCGCGACTACCTCATCAAGGCGTTCAACACCAATAAACCGTTCGATCAGTTCGCCAGGGAGCAAATCGCCGGGGACCTGATGCCGCCCAGCAATCTGGATCAAATCGTTGCCAGCGGGTACGTCCGCTCAGGGGTCAGCAGCAACGAAGGGGGCACCATCCCGGAAGAGCTGCGGGTAAACATCGCGCGTGAGCGCACCGAGGCCTATGGTGCGGCCTTTATGGGGCTGACGGTAGGCTGTGCAGTTTGCCACGATCATAAGTACGATCCCACCACCCAGAAAGACTTCTACCAGCTAAGCGCCTTTTTCAACAATATCGATGAGCAGCCGTTCAACGGCGACAAGCCCGATTGGGCGCCCGTAGTCCGGCTCCCCAAGCCAGAAAAACTGTCTGCCTACAACGAACTGCTGGCCAGGCGAGCGGAGCTTGGCCGCCAACTGGAAGCATTGCGCGCTCAGGATCGTGCGCTGGTGCAGCGGTGGGTAGCCGCCGGGCAGAACCCGGCAAAGGCGGTCGCAACCGATGCGCTACTGCTGCGGTTGCGATTGGATGAAGGCGGCGGGGACGTTCTCAGGAACAGTGCACCGGCCGCTGCGGTGAAAAGCTTTCCCCTCGGCAAGTTCAAGCCGCAGTGGGGCGAGACCACCTGGTTGTGGCCGGACTTCCGCATGGACACCAGTACCCGCGTAGAGATGGGCCAAACCGGAGACTTTGAAAGCAACCAGCCATTCTCGAGCGGCGGCTGGTTCATGTTGCGCTCCGCACCCAACTTCACTTCGTCCAAGGTCTCAGGCGCCCTGGTCTCCAAAATGGATGCCGATCATCACGACCGTGGTTGGGACCTCGCGGCTGAAAACGGGATCATCAGCGTGGAACTGGCGGATCAGGCACCGAAGGAGCAGCCGGCTCCTGATAGCAAAAAACCCGATACCAGCAAGAAAGGAAAGTCTAAAAAAGCTCCCCCCAAGGCAACAGCGGGGCCGCCCGTACCGAAAGACCGCACGCCGATGCGAGCGATCAAGGTTGCCGCCGTCGCGGCTCTGCCCACCGACGGGCATTGGAACCATCTGTTCTTTACCTATGACGGTTCGGGAAAAGCCGCGGGGATCAAGCTTTACGTGAATGGCCTGCCCGTTGCTACCAAAACAGTGTCAGATACACTTGCGGGCAACAGCATCCGTACCTCGGCGCCGTTGCAGCTGGGTCGCAAATCTCCGGATGCGCAACCCGCGCGTGACACCCGCTACCAGGATTTCCGTGTGTACGCCCGCGCGCTGTCGCCGGAAGAAGCCCAACGGCTTCCGTTCGAAGATTACGTAGCGGAGATCGTGCACCACCCGGCCACTACGTGGAGCCCCGACCAGTGGCACACAGTGACCGAATACTATTTCGATCACGTAGACGAGCGTTCCGCCGCGATCCATACCCAGACAAAGGCGATCGACGCTGAGCTGGCAAAACTTTCCGCAGGCGGCCCTGTTTCCATCGTGGCGCAGGAGCGGCCGTCTCTGGCCTACGCCGATGTGCTGACGCGGGGTATCTACACCGCACGCAAAGAGCGTGTCGAGGCCAACACACCGCACTTTCTGCCGCCCCTGCCAGCCGGTCTGCCCCATAACCGCCGGGCGCTGGCGGAATGGACCGTCAGCCCGGAAAATCCCCTGACGGCTCGCGTGACTGTCAATCGCATGTGGAACGAGTTGTTCGGCGCCGGCCTGGTCGAGACGACAGAAGACTTCGGCATCATGGGCCAGCGCCCGTCCCACCCCGAACTTCTCGACTGGCTGGCAGTGGAGTTCCGCGACAGCGGCTGGAACATCAAGCACATGTACAAGCTGATGGTCATGTCCGCTACCTATCGGCAGACTGCGCATACCAATCCTCAGCAACTGTCGGTGGATCCCAAAAATCTTCTGTTGGCCCATGGGCCGCGTTTCCGCATGGATGCCGAGATGCTTCGCGATGTAGCGCTGCAGTCCAGCGGCTTGCTGGTCAATAAAATGGGCGGCCCCAGCGTCAAAACCTATCAGCCCGACAACGTGTGGGAATCGGTTGGCTACCCCAGCAGCGATACCACGCGCTACAAGCAGGAGCACGGAGACGCTCTTTTCCGTCGCAGCATGTACACCTACTGGAAGCGCATGGCCATGCCGCCGGATATGGATGCGTTCGATGCGCCTACCCGGGACACGGTGTGCACCCGGCGGCAACGCACCGATACTCCGCTGCAGGCATTAGTCACCATGAATGATATTCAATGGGTTGAGGCTTCGCGGGCTTTGGCGGAGCGGCTGATCGAGCACGGCGGCAAGGCGCCGGCGCAGCGTATTCAGTACCTCAGCAACCTGATGCTCTCCCATGATCCTTCTCCAGAGATGGAGACCGTCCTGCAAAAATCGCTGGCGCAGATGGAGAAGCACTATACGGCTGATCCCGCCGCAGCGCACGACCTGGTCGGGGTGGGCGAAAAGAAGCGCAATGCCGCTATCCCTGCGACCGAGCTGGCCGCGTGGACCATGGTAGTGAGTGAAGTCTTCAACCTGGACGAGATGTTGAATAAATAGGAGAACCCGCTTGAAGCAACATCCGCTTTGTACCGACCCTGAGCATGGTCCTACGGTGATGGACCTTCCCATTGCCGAAGGCATGAAAGCAGAATGGGCCGAACTGGAAACGCGCCGGCACTTTCTCGGCAGAGCGGGCAAGGTGTTGGGCTGGGCGGCGATGGCGAGCCTGGGTGGCGACCGCCTCCTCAGCGGCCGCGCCGACGCGGCGCAAATGAGTGCCATCCCCTCGCGTGAAAGCCTGCGGCTGCCCCATTTCGCACCCAAAGCAAAGCGTGCCATCTACCTCTTCATGTCAGGCGGCCCACCCCAGATGGACCTGCTCGATTACAAGCCAAACCTGGCGCAACTCTACGACAAAGACATGCCAGACTCGGTGCGCGGCGCCCAGGCGCTCACCGGCATGACCGCCGGCCAGGCACGCTTCCCCATCGCACCCTCGCATTGGGCTTTCAAGCAGTACGGCAAGTCCGGCGCCTGGGTGAGCGACCTGATGCCGTATACCGCGCGCATGGTCGATGATCTGACCATCATCAAGTCCACCAACACCGAGGCCATCAATCACGAGCCCGCCATCATGTTGCTCAACACCGGCAACATGAATGCCGGCAAGCCGTGCCTGGGCGCTTGGCTCTCGTACGGCCTGGGCAGCATGAACGACAACCTCCCCACCTTCATGGTGCTGCTCAGCAAATTGAATCCGAAAGAAAACAATCAGCCGGTTAGCTCACGGCTGTGGAGCAGTGGCTTTCTTTCCTCTGAATACGCCGGTGTAGGTTTGCGCTCGGCAGGCGATCCGGTCCTGTATCTGAGCGATCCCCGCGGCGTCAACCGCGACGTGCGCCGCAAGATGCTCGATGCCGTGCAGGAGATGAACCGGCACACCTATGAGGAACTAGGCGATCCGGAAACGAATGCGCGCATTGCTCAATACGAGATGGCCTACCGCATGCAAGCCTCTGTGCCTGATCTCACCGATATGAGCCGCGAGCCCCAATCCACCTGGGACCTCTATGGACCGGATGCGAAGGAGCCCGGCACCTTCGCCTATAACTGCCTCATGGCCCGCCGCATGGCGGAGCGGGGTGTTCGCTTCACCCAGGTTTACAAGCGAGGGTGGGATGTCCATGCCGACGTGCGGGGCATGTTGCCCGTGCTATGCCAGGAGACGGACCGTCCGGCCTATGCGCTCATTACGGATCTCAAACAGCGCGGCCTGCTGGATGACACATTGGTGATCTGGGGCGGCGAGTTCGGGCGAACGGTGTACAGCCAGGGCGGGCTTACGCCAGATAATTATGGCCGCGACCACCATCCTCGTTGCTTCACGACCTGGCTGGCCGGCGGCGGGGTGCAGCGGGGCATCACGTATGGCGAGACGGATGAGTACAGCTACAACGTGGTGAAGGATCCGGTGCCGGTCAGAGACTTCAACGCGACCGTATTGCATTGCCTGGGCATCGATCACAACAAGCTGACGTACAAGTTCCAGGGACTGGATCAAAAGCTGACCGGCACCACGCCGGCGAGCGTGGTCACGGGACTGCTCGCATAGTGCACCGTACTGGGGGAAGACGCACTACACTCATCTCATGAGCCCGGTGGAACAACAGGCCAGCGTACAGACACGGCCGCTCCTCCGCAGCCGCACCATGTGGCTGGTCTGGATACTGTCTCTACTGACCGGCATCCTCCTTCTCTCGCTCCCATTTCTCTTCCGCCTGGATGGCAAGCCACATGCGGATTGGCAGCAGTTTTTGGGCCGCTTTCACCCGCTCGTGGTGCATATGCCGGTTGCGCTGATTCTGCTGGTGCCGGTCCTCGAAATAGCTGGCCGGTTTCGCCCGGCACTGCACGAGGCAGCGGTGTTCGTGCTGTCATTGAGTGTGCTGAGCTGCCTGTTGGCGCTCAGCCTTGGCTATCTGCTGGCCTACGGCAGTGGGGATGCCGGGGCGGGAGTCACCCATCACATGTGGGGCGGCATCGCGCTGACCATTGCAGTGCTGGCCTGCGCACTGCTGCGGACTGGCCCGGATCCGGTGCGCAGTGTTTACCCCTGGCTGCTCAGTGGCACCTTGCTGCTGCTTTCCTGGACGGCCCACCAGGGAGGGTCATTAACCCATGGCGGCAACTACCTCACCGAGTACCTGCCGGCGTCTTTGAAACACCTGATCCGTGGCAAAGAGCAGGGTCCCCGGTTTGCTTATCCTGACTCGTTCTACGCCCGGCATCTCTACCCCGTGCTGGATGCGAATTGCGTGTCGTGTCACGGCGAGCAAAAGGTTAAGGGCCATCTTCGCCTCGATTCGTACGATGGGCTCATGCGCGGTGGTTCTGACGGCGCGGTGGTCATTCCGGGTCACCCGGAACGCAGCACACTCTACCAGCGCATCACCCTGCCAGTGGACGATAAAAAGTTCATGCCCTCTGATGGCCGGCCGCCGCTGAAGCCGGAAGAGATTGCCTGGATCAAGGCATGGATACAACAAGGCGCCTCTGAGGAGGCGAAGACCCTCGCCGGCGTCACCTTACCCCATGAAGACGAGCCCCTGCCGCAGGTGGCTGACTACAGCAGCAAGATGCCGGAGATCGCGCAAGCCGCGAGCGCTATCGGCGTTACGCTTGTGCCGGTCTCCCGCAACCTGCGGGATGGCCTTATTTTGAACACCGTCAATGCCGGCACCAAATTCGGGGATGCCCAGCTCGCGGGCCTGAAACCCTTTGCGCCGTTTATCGTAGAGGCCGAGCTGGGGCGCACAGCGGTGACGGACGCTTCTTTGCCGACGCTGGCGACGTTTACAAACCTGCGCGCCATTCACCTCGAAGGTACCGCCGTGACAGGCGCCGGTATCGGGCAGTTGACGCAACTGAAACAGTTAAAGTATCTGAACCTGAGCGGCAGCCAGGTGACCGCTGCTGCGGTGGCCCCCCTGGCTCACTCCAACCTTAACCTGTATCTCTACAACACGCCGGCACAGCCCGCATCGAGGCAAGAACCATGAAGCGTCGCGAATTTTGTATGTTGACCGGCGGTGCAGGGCTGGGGAGCCTGTTGCGCTCGCAAGCCCACGCGGAAAACCAATCGGAGGGAACCGTGGTAAAGAAAGCGCAGACGGGCAACGGCGCCTGGACCTACGACGTATTGCCGGGCTGGGGACGACTGCCTGCCGGCACGTCGTTCGGCGGCACCCATGGCGGCATCGCGACGGACAACGCTGGCCGGTTGTATGTCAGCACCCAGAGTGAGACCGGGGTGTTGGTATACGACGTCGATGGCAAGCTGCTTAAGACGATCGCCCACGAGTACCCGGAGGTGCATTCGCTGGTGCATGCGGAAGAAGGCGGCGAGGAATATTTTTATGCCACCGTGCAGAAGGGGACGCCGAAGGAGAACTGGCTGTTCCTCAAGATGAAACTGGATGGCACCGTGGTCCAGAAGATCACCGCACCGGGCGAAGCGGGGTTCCATGCGCCGAATGAGTGGCGTCTGACTGCAGCAGTTCCTGGCCCGGATGGTTCGATTTACATCGCCAATGGTTACGGAGACTCCCGCATCTTTCGCTTTGACAAAGCCGGCAACTACCGCGCCGCTTACTCCGGCAAGGGGACCGCGGATGGAATGTGCAACTGCAGTCATGGCCTGGCGATCGATGTGCGGTACGACCAGCCACTTCTCCTGGTATGCGATCGGGAAAACCGGCGCCTAAGCCACTACGATCTCGACGGCAAGTTCGTGCGCCATGTAACCCTTCACCTGCGCCGTCCCTGCCAGGTGAGCTTCTGGGGTGACTACGCCGTGGTCTCGGAACTCGAAGGCCGTGTCACTATCCTCGACAAAGACAACGTTCCGGTGGCGTTTCTCGGCGACAACCCGCACCAGGACCAATGGGCGAACTACAAGGTGCCACTGTCTGCAATCGCCCCGGTAAATTTCACCGCGGCCCATGGTTGCTTTGTTGATAAGAGTGGCAACATCTACGTTTCTGATTGGAATGAATCCGGCCGCGTTTCGAAGCTGGCGCGGATGCAAGCGTAGGTTTGGATCGAGTGCAGGGGTGGGCATCTCACCCCCTCTCCTTATCCTGAAAACCGTGACAGTTGCCTTTAGTAGACCCGGAAGCGCGTCCAGTACGTCCCGTTGTTCCAGTTGATGCGGTTACCGTTGGGTACGACGGTTCCAGCGATGGTCGCGCCATTCCACTGTGTGGTCAGTTGCCGCTTGCGAGTAAGCTGACCGCTCGCGGTATTCCCTTGTTCATTGGTCAGCTGCAATTGATTGCCATGTTGGTGGATCGTGCAGGTTTGCGAACGGTTCCCCTGCGCATACCAGGTGCCGTTCAGGTTGATGCGCGCACGACCACCCCCGCCGCCACCCGAGTTACATCTTGCCCAGAACGTTCCGTTGGACCAATTGATTTGGCTGCCGTCGGGGCTGAGCGTGCCGGTCACAAATTGCCAGCCCGGCGCAACAATCGAGTTGGATCCCTGCAGTTGTCCATTCGAGGTGTCGCCGTTTTCATTGGTGAGGGTTAGGAAAACTCCATTGCCAGTGATAGACGCTTGCTTCGTCGGATCTCCCTGGGCGCACCAACCGCCCGTGAACGCCGACGCTTGTTGCCCTGAAGGAAACTGGGCCACCGCATGCTTCGGGGTGAGGGCTATGCTGCAGATAGCGACAGCCAGGACCGCGGCGGTCATTGCGATGTTCACGCGGAGTGCTGGCCTCATGCACCGATCCTTGGTGCGGCCCGGCAGGCGCGCACGCTGATTGTTTGTGGAACTAAAGCTTATACGACGAAACCCGCCAGGTATTCGATCTGGTTGAAATGTGCTCAACCTATTGTGCAGTTCCGGACATCTGCGCTTCCTGCCGCGCGAATCTACTAATAAAGAAGCGCGCTTTCTTACCGGGAGATAGTGACCTCCGTTCGCTTTCCCGGGAAGAAAGTCGTTACCATGAACATAGGGTGAATCCCCCCGTCGAGAAGGATGGCACGCGATGACTCTCAGGCCCACAGACATGCTGCAGATTCAGTCGGCGATCGATGACTACGAGAAGAAGTTTCCTCGGCGCCCGGCACCTACAGCTGAGCAGGCCTTGGCGTGGCGGCTCGGCAAACGAGAAGCCGCTGCCTTCCTGAGGCGGACCAACATGGCGGCTGCTCCCGTCTCCAGGCTGCGGCCACATTCGATCCTTGATGAGCCAGAAGAGACGCGCATCCGCCTTGGATGGTTCATCGTCCGCATGCCACGTCTGAGGCCTGCACTCTCCGAAGATATGGTGCCGGCCGTTAAGGGCGCCCTGCGGTTCGGTTGGTGGAGCATGTTAGCGCTCGGCACCGCTTCGGTCTTTGTTCTGGGAGCGATTGTCGGCGGATTTAAGTGAACGGGAATCGCGTGCTGCAACGGACGTTGTGGCGATGGGCTTTGGGCCTGGTTTTTTCCGCAACCCTGCTCGGTGTTCTCTACGCGCAGCACCCATTTCGTGAATATCCCTCAGTCGAATATGGGGAAGCCGTTCCCATGCCGAACGACTGGCGTCGCCCGGCAGAGTGGACCTTTGCTCGCCTGATGTATCCCCCCGGTCCGCTCGATGGCTATCGTGGCCGATTCAGTGGCGATTGGCGACAGGGTCTATCGCTTTGGACTCAGGACTATCCCCGCGCCGATCGTGCCCTGGCGCAGGCCATCAAGCGCCTGACGCGGGTCGACACGCGGTCGGTAGAACAACCGGTAAATCTCGACGACGGCGATGAAATCTACAACTGGCCCTGGCTCTATGCCGTGCAGGTAGGCGAATGGGGCCTGACGGAACCGCAGGCAAAGAAACTTCGCGATTACCTTTTGCGCGGCGGCTTCTTTATGGCGGATGATTTTCACGGCTCAGACGAGCAGGCTTACTTTGAACACACCATGCAGATGGTGTTCCCCGATCGCCCCATCGTCGATATTCCCAATGACGATCCTATCTTTCACACGGTGTTCGATCTGAATGATCGTTTCCGCATTCCCGGCGCAGAGCATCTCGATACTGGCTATAAGAAAGATGGAAAAGTCGCTCGCTGGGAAGGAATTTATGACGACAAAGGGCGCGTGATGATCGCCATTTCGCTGAATTCCGACCTCGGGGATTCCTGGGAGTGGTCTGATAATCCGCAGTATCCGTTGAAGTTTTCTGATCTTGGTATGCGCATCGGCGTCAACTACGTCGTGTACGCCATGACCCACTAGCCAGCCCGGCGTTTCCACTACTTACGCCTTCGTACTTTGCTTTGCTGCCTTGCGCCGCGGAGGAACGCGTGTCTTCGCTCTGGATTGCAACTGGATCGTAAGAGCATTCATGATCGTGCGTACCAGTCCAGGAAAGCGCTGATCGATCTCGGCGCACCGTGAGGTGTTTTGCATTTCGACGCCGTGGCGTTCGCCTCGTATCAGGCCAGCTTCGCGAAGAACCTTGAAGTGCTGCGACAGCGTCGACTTGGGGATTGGCTTTTTCGCTGACCTCAAGGAAGTTGGAACAGTTCTGCGAACCATGGGAAGAAACGATTTGCGCCAGGATCGCCGCGCGCACCGGATCGGACAAAGCGTGCAGGATACCTTCCACCGTCACGTCTTCCATCGAGGGGTGGTACAGCGGCCGCATGCTCCTGATAATAAATGGGTGCAGCTGCTTGTTCAATAGTTCATTAATACAGAACTAATGAATCTATGCGCCGCCGGGCCCATCTTAACGGTGCGGCAAATGGACCGGATCCATTGCTCAGCAGGAAAAAAGCAGGGAAAGGAATATTATGAGCAAACTCAAAGGTAAAGTAGCGGTCGTTACTGGCGCGTCGAAGGGCATCGGAGCGGCGATTGCCAAATCATTGGCAGCCGAGGGCGCATCGGTTGTCGTTAACTATGCTTCCAGCAAGTCGGGTGCCGACAAAGTAGTGGTGAGATTACCGCTAAGGGTGGCAAGGCCGTGGCAATTGGCGGCGATGTATCCAAGGCGCAGGACGCCCAGGGCAATCGTGGACGCTGCCATCAAGAATTATGGCCGTCTCGACATCCTGGTCAATAATTCGGGTGTCTATGACTTTGCCCCGCTGGAAGGGATCACCGAAGAATCTTTCCACAAGCACTTCAACGTCAACGTGCTGGGTTTGTTGCTGACCACGCAAGCGGCCGCCAAACACCTGGGCGAAGGATCAAGCGTAATCAACGTGGGCTCAATCATCACCCGCGTCGCACCTGCAGGCACCGCGGTCTACACCGCGACCAAGGGAGCAGTCGACTCCATTACTGCCGTGCTTGCCAAGGAACTTGGACCTAAAAAAATCCGTGTGAACTCTCTCAATCCTGGCCCCGTCGACACAGAAGGCGCGCGGACAGCCGGAGTCATTGGCTCAGAGATGGAAGCAGCCTGGGTAGCACAAACACCACTTGGGCGCATTGGGCAGCCTGGCGACATCGCCTCGATTGCCGTGTTCCTCGCGTCGGATGATTCCGCATGGCTTACCGGCCAACTACTACCTGCGAGCGGCGGTCTCTGAGACCTGGCCCCGCAGTCAACGCCCAGGTCTCGATCTGCGAGACCTGGGCTAAGCTAAAGCACCACCCTTGTCATCCCTCCGCTGCGCTTCGCTTCGACTGGTATGACAGAAGGGAGGGGTTTGTCACTTCCTCTCCCCGCCCCCACACCTCTCCCCAACCACCACCCCCAAATTTGTCATCCCTCGACTGCGCTCCTAACGAACAAACTGGAAAGAGCTCTGGACGAGGGTTCAAATGTCCCCCATTCAAGCCAAACGCGGCTTGAATGGGCCACCCTATAGTTTTTAGGGTCCGATTAGTCGCCACTCAGGAGGATTTGCTCCCTGCCCGCATCCAGAAAAGCCGACGGTGGCCCACTCAAGCCGCGTTTGGCTTGTGTGGGGGACATCCTGCTCCGCTCGCACAGCCAGACCAATGCGTATCGCACCCCGTTCATCCCGTCCTTAACTTGCACTGCAAGCAGATTGCTCGGGATGACAAAAGGGGCGGGTGGAAGGGAAAAGGCAGGGGAGCGGAGACCAGCAGGAGGAAAGGCAAGTCTCGCAAAGCCCTCGACTACGCTCCGGGACAACAAAGCGTCTCTCTTCCGCCCCCACACCTCTCCCCAACCACCGCCCCAATTTTTGTCATCCCTCGACTGCGCTCGGGATGAAGAAGGCACTCGGATCGGCAGTGCAGAGGACCCCCACTTCACCGCCGCCCGTTCCCCAACAATCCACTCTTCCACCATCTAAGCTGAAGGATTGGGTCCGATCCCAAAGGCCTAAACAAATAAGTAACCGCAAAACGCGCACAGCAGGAAGCGGGCGGCTTCCCTTGGCAGCTCCTCCCCTTAGAACAAAGCCACCCACCAACCTCTGAACTACGCAGGTTAAAATCAAGACGAATGCAACCTGGCAGCTAATCGGAAGGACGTTCGGCAAGCATGATTTCGGAACATTTGCCCTCACACCCTACTGAGATCCTGTTCTCTTGAGCGGAAACCTGCCTCCGCTTCGATTACGTTTGCTGGCTCCCTCGATCGCGTTGATCATCGCCGCGACCATGATCCCAACTGGGCTGCGCCACCCCTCGCTCATCCACGTCGACAACCATCTCAATTCAGTCGACGTGATCAATAACATCATTCTGTACATGCCACTAGGCTTTGCCCTGGCCGGATCGTCCGTTCTGAGAGCATTGCTCTATGGGCTCGTCCTGTCGACGACCGCGGAAACACTACAGCTTGGCTACGTCGATCGCATTCCTTCCTTCATTGACATCACCGCCAATACCCTGGGTGCTGTGCTGGGCTACTGGGTCGCCCTATGGTTACAGCGCATCAGTGGCTACAACTTGCAGCGGATTAGGATTCCCAGGCCGCTCGGACTCGCGGCCATCCCCATAGCAGCTTTGGGTACGCTGATGCTGCTGGTCCACCGGCCGCCACCTGACTTTTCCAACTGGAGCCCGGCCTGCCACATGATGTTGGGCAACGAATGGACCGGCGACAGACCGTGGACCGGAACCATCTCTGCTCTGCAGATTTATCCTTTCGCGATGCAGCCTGCACAGATAGAAGATCTGGCCAGGCGTGCGACGTCGCCGCTCAAGGGTGCGCCGCCTGCGCCGCCTCCGTTCCCTTCCGGCGGCCTCCTACCGCCCGTGAACCTTGCTACCGGCGCGGGGCGCTCGTTCCTCTCGAGTGAACAGGAACAAGCTTTGTTGCAATCCTTGGTAAAACAAGGCCGCATGTCCCTGCTGATCTCCATCACGCCAGGGAATATCGAGCAAGCCGGCCCAGCGCGCATCGTCACCTACTCTCAAAATGCATACAGTCGCAACTTCTCACTCGGACAAATCCGCGATACGCTCACCTTTCGGTTGCGCACACCCATCTCCGGATCCAATGGAACCGACCCGGCGCTCTATACCGGGCCCGTCCTCTTGCCTAATCACACATCGTTCGTGGCCGCTGTCTATGACGGTCGTATCTCTTCGTTGTACGTGGATGGAAAGCCGGCAGCGCACGTCGACCTGGGCTTGAGACGGCCGCATCTGCCAAAGCGTGTGTTGGCGCGACTTCCAGGGTCGATTCCTATCCGCGTACTAGAACTGGGTGCGGTGGAGATGCTGTGTAGCAGCTTGCTCGCGCTGGGCCTGATCGCGTTACACGGCATACCGCAGAGCTTCGCGTCGCGCATTCTCACTGGTCTGGTCGCCGGGCTAGCCGTCGGCGCAACAGTTTGGTTCTTCGCTGTGTCAAGCCGCGGCCTGGGCATGCGCATCCTGCTCGAGTGCGTTGTCTCTGGACTGATGATTGCGGCTTCAGTCGAACAAACATGACAATTAAAGAGAGCAGGATCCTGGTCGTGGGAGCCGGCGCGGTTGGCGGCTACTTTGGTGCCCGGCTTGCGCAGGCCGGGCGCGACGTCACCTTTCTGGTGAGACCCACGCGTGCACAACAGATTACTCATCACGGCCTCAGGATAACCAGCCCCTACGGCGACCTATGCTTGCAGCCAAAGATGGTGTTGGCCGGCGAACTCGCAGCGGGCAACAGCGGCCCGCAATACGATCTCGTTTTGCTCGGCGTGAAATCGTACGCACTCGAAAGCGCCGTGAGCGATTTCGCCCCCGCAGTCGGCCCCACCACGATGGTCCTGCCGCTGCTCAATGGCATGCGCCACATGGAAACTCTGGCTGCCCGGTTCGGCCACGCAGTGTTGGGTGGCGTTTGCCTGGTCTCCACAGATTTAGGGGAAAACGGCGAGATTCTGCAACTGACACCGACACAGAAATTGATCTATGGCGACGTAGAGGGCGGTTGTTCCGAACGCATACGCATGCTCGACCTGTGGTTGCAGGGCGCAACGTTTGAAGCGCAATCCTCCGCGCAGATCATGCAGGAGATGTGGCAGAAGTGGGTCATGCTGGCGAGCCTCGGCGCCCTGACCTGCCTTTTGCGCGGCAGTGTAGGTGAGATTGAAGCGGTGCCCGGGGGTGCCGAAACTGCGCTCGAGATCGTGCGTGAGTGCAGCCACATTGCCGCTGTCAACGGTTTTCCACCAGACGCCGAGTGGAACCGCAAGGTGCAAAAGCGATTTACCGCACCAGGATCAACGCTCACTTCGTCGATGTATCGCGACTTACTGAAGGGGCGCGAGGTGGAAGCCGAACAGATCATTGGCGATCTCTTGCAACGCGGACAGGCTCACAATCTTGTGACACCGTTACTGAGCGCAGCCTTAGTGAACCTGTCCGTTTACCGCAAGCGGCTTGACCCCTGAGGTTTTAGCCGGTTATCAGGACACACGAGCTTCCGTGGTGCCAATCGCCTCAAGCGTCTGCAGGGTCTGCCTGGGAATCTGCAATTTCGCCGCCGCCAGGTTTTCACGCAAATGCTCCACCGAGGACGTGCCGGGAATCAGCAGAATGTTATGTGACCGTTGCAAAAGCCAGGCCAGCGCGACCTGCATCGGCGTAGCTCCTAATGCGGTCGCTGCGGTGTTTAACGCAGAAGACTGCAAGGGAGTGAAGCCTCCGAGCGGGAAGAAGGGAACGTAGGCAATTTTCTGCTCGGCCAGCTCGTCGATGAATGCATCGTCGGTACGGTGCGCCAGGTTGTAGTAGTTCTGAATGCAGACAATGGGGACGATCTTCTGCGCTGCCTTCACCTGTTTCGGGGAAACATTGCTTAGTCCGATGTGACGAATGAGCCCCTGGCGCTGCAAATCCGCCAGCACCGTCAACGGCTCTTCGATGGACTCATCATTAGGCGCCGCCATCCCGCCGACCCGCAGGTTGACCACGTCGAGCACATCCAGCCCGAGGTTGCGCAGGTTGTCGTGGGCCCCATCCGTCAATTCCTGCCGCGAGAGAGCATGTGGCCAGGATTTGTCAGCGCCGCGCCGGGCGCCCAATTTGGTAACAATGACCAGGCCCTCGGCATAAGGATGCAGAGCCTCGCGGATGATCTGGTTGGTGACGTGCGGACCGTAAAAGTCGCTGGTGTCAATGTGGTTGACGCCAGATGCGATGGCCTCCCGCAGAACGGCAACGGCGGCGTCTCGATCTTTGGGCGGCCCAAACACCTGCGGGCCGGCGAGCTGCATGGCTCCGTAACCCATACGGTTGACCACCATCGAAGTACCAGGGAACTGAAAAGTTTGCTGAGGGTCGAGTTGTGGGGACATGGGCGCTTCTCTCCTGTGATTGGCTTTATCATTGGATGAAGGAAGCTTCAGGTTAGGAGTTCGCATTTGCCAACGCAAGCATTGGTCACCTCAGAACCCCGTAAATCGCCTGTTCAGGCCCGTTCGATGGCGACCGTGGATGCCATTCTCGAAGCCACTATTCAGGTTTTGCTGCAGAGCGGGAAGACCAGGTTGACGACAACCCGGGTGGCATACCGGGCGGGTGTATCGGTCGGCACGCTCTACCAGTACTTCCCCAACAAAAGCGCGCTCTTGCAAGCCGCTTTAAGCCGCCACTTGCACGAAGTGACGGAGACGGTGGAGCAGGTGTGCCGGGAGCAAAGAGGCAAGCCGTTGGCGCGGATGGCAACGGCGCTCATTTCCGAATTTTTGCGGGTAAAAATGCGTGACCCGAAGACCAGTGTCGCGCTCTACACGGTCAGTTCTGATTTAGACGCAGCCAGAATCGTGCAGCAGGTGGGCGGCCGTACCACCAAAGCGATCGTAGCCATGCTGGCAAGCAGTAGCGATCCGCTGCATGGGGATCTGCAGGTGATCGCATCGATGCTGCATGGCTCCATGGTCGGGGTGAGCCGGCGCTTACTTGAATCCGGCGCCGCAGAAAAGCAGCTTGCCGGGGTGAGACAGGAACTTATCTTCCTCGCCTGCTCATACCTGGCTGCCTGTTCTGCACGCGCGGGAAATTAACCACACAAGCCGGATGCCTGCCTGGCTACTGCGGCGCCACCCAACCGTCGGACAGCTCTACCCGCCAGGGTACTGTGCCGATGTTTTTATCAGCCGTAGTGGCAGTTACTGTGAACTCCTGCCATCCGGGTAGTTTGCTGGCTGGCGCCAATGCCTGCACGCGCAGGTAGTACCTGCTATGCGGAGCCACGGTGGCGTCCGCAACCGGCGTTACCTTCCACTCGGCCGGAGCCTTTACCGCAAAGCTGACAACGATCGGCGCATCCGACGGATTCACCACAATCAGCGGCAGCGCGAGAAGGCTATCGGTATGGATCAACACTTCCACCGGAACGAGATTCAGCAAGTGATCCAGCCCATGCGCCTGCCAGAACTTGTGGTAAAAGCTCCAGGGATCGCCTATCTCGAGCGAGGGGCGGGCGTAGCTGGCAGGGGTGTACCCGGGAGCGCGCCGGAATGGTATGCCCTCTGCCATCAACCCCGTGAACACATCGTCAGTTGGTCCTGAGGGCACGAGCGATTTGCCAAAGATCAGGCGTACCGGGCCGTTAGCGATTTTGCTGATGACGTCGTTCGATGTGGCGAGCGTGTTGTTTGCGATCTCTTCGTCGAGATTTCCCCCGCCCTGGGTTCTATGTTGCGCGAACACTTGCGCGGCCAGCATGCCATAGCTCACATGCCGTGAAGGCGAGATTTCCTGCGAGAGGTACTGGGGTCCCTGCGCGGCTAAGATGTCGTGACGTCGGGTTGCAGAAGTAGTAGATCTTCTGCGGCTGCCAGGGGCGAAGACCTTCGGTGAGGTTGGTGTTTTTATCTGGGTTGGCGGCTGGCGAAATCTGCTCGGCGAGTACCGTCGGATCGCCGGCCAGATCGAAAGCCTCGGTGGCCAACACGCCTGACGACTGGTGATCTGCATGATTCTCGCCAGTTGTGAAGTCGGGTAGCCACGTGAGGATGACGTCCGGGCGCGTGATGCGCACGATGCGAACCAGTTCGTCCAGGCAGCGGCCGTGGCTGCAGCGCTCGAGCGAGTTCAGCACATTCTGGCTGGTGGTATCGTGACCGCCCAGAAAGAAAACATTGGTAATGCCTAACAGGCCCACGGCACGATGCGCTTCCACCATGCGCATGTCGCCCATGGCTGCTGCCTGCTCAGGGCCTACGTCATTGTTGCCGCCATCGCCAGGCGTTTGATACACCACCGCCACCCGCTTGTGCTGGTCGAAAATCTCACGCGCAAGATAGGCCGAAACCATGACCTCATCATCCGGATGGGCCACGACCACCAGGATATCGGCTTTAAAACGCGCATCCGGCGGACGGTTGTTGTCGAGATACCGGTCCGGTTTGGTGGTGGCCGTCTCCTGCGCGGAAGCCGTGCCTGTACCGAGAATGCCGGCAAACGCGGCCGCTGCCACGATCCGGCAGAGGGTCTTGCCATGCCGACTAAAAGGCAAGGTAGCGGAGTAGAGCGCGAGGTCGCGCAAGTTACGCAAACAGTTCATGGGTGATTGGATTTGATACCGGCGCAGATTTCTGGTCAAGCGATCTCCCCTGCAGGCGTTGGATCCCGCTTGAGAAAGAACGCGGGCGGCCCTCCTAATCAGGCGTATCTCCTAATTGTTTCCTGAGCAGGTTCCGAATGGGACGCTCCGCTAGTTTCGGAATGATCCATTCTCCAGGCCAGAGAAATATCTTCAGCGGCCATGAAGGGATTTGCGCTCTCCACACACCGATGATCGCCCGCACTCGTTTGCGAACGAGCTTCACGATGAGACTGATCTTCGCATTCGAGATTCTCGTGCGCTCAGGTGTGAAAACCATGTGCCTGATCTCTTCCGAGCACAGGGGGATGATCGGCAACCATCGCTTCTCGCTGGCTCCGGCATCCTGAGGCGTGGTCTGCAAGTCAGGATCGGCGCCGCTATGCCCTGCGTAGGGCCCGAGAGGCGGTTTGCCAAAACGCGAGCGGATTTCTGCGAGATGGTTATCGGAAACGCCTGACTTGATGATGATGTTGTCTTCCGGAAGCACAAAGTGGTCCAGGAGAAACTTCTGGCAGTTCTTACGGCCAAGCGCATAGTCATGGGCGCGAAACTGCTTCTCGAAGAAACCCCCGAAGGCGCCCAGGCTAGCGCATTGCAGGGCGGCCGGCTGTGCATCCGGGTTGCCCGCGAATTCCTTGACGAGATCATCGTCGGAAGGGGCAATGACGAAACGATTGAAGGTCGTGCCGCTCATGACTTCTTTGAGGGATTCGCCAAAGAAACGGGATTGAGAGATCAATGCGCTGAACAATGCCGAAAGTGCCAGAAACACATTTGACTGTTTTGCGCAGTCGTATTTCTCCGGATAACTCCTCGTGGTCGGAAATGGAGCAACGCTGATGACGGCGCGATCCGTGTCTTCCGCGCTGGTTGGGCGAGATTGTGCGGGCGAAAGAGACAGCAGATAGTCCTGGGCGTAATGGAAGGGATCATCGTTGGTAATGCCGCCGTCCACATACAGGGTCTCCAGCGGGTCCTGTAGCCCAGGAGGAAAGTTCGGTTTTGTGGGAGGCGGTGTGCCACTCACAGCGGAGGTTACAGACTCCCACATCGGCGGCGTGTACTCTTCCTGTTTTCTCAGCATGGAGCGCGGCGCCAGGAAGACGGGGAACGCTCCTGTCGCCTTCGCGGCTTGTTGCAGCAGCGTCCAACCTCCGGCTTCGCCGGGAACGCCTGGATTGATTGGATGTGCGCCAGTGCTCAGAGTCGGAGTCGCGCCGGAAGCAACGACCTCGAACCGAATGCGGTCCCCGTGAAAAAAAGTGCTTTCTTCGATCGATCCTGGCGCCTTACCATTCAGCGAGTACGGAACGCCCCTAAGATTTGTAAGCGAAAGAAACAAAGTGAGATGAGGGGAAACGTAAGGGCGGCAAACGGGAGGAGTGTCTCGTGGCGCCAACGCGTACTCTGCGATCTCGTCGATGATGAGGAGTCGAGCAGAGAAATCACCGAGGAACTCTCTGCCAGATCCTCCGTCTTCAATAGCCGCTGAATGTCTATCTTGTTGACCCAGCTTTCGAACAGCCGGTTGGTTGTACCGGACTTCTCTACGTCGTGAATGTGCTCGAACTCCTGCTGCAGCAGGACCGCGGAAATCGCGGCGCACATGCCTCCTGCCGAGGCCCCGGAGAAGACCTCAATGACGACGTCGTGCTGAGGGACAACCTCACCTCTGGCCTTGGCGGCATACCAGACATCGAGTGCCTCAATGAGGAAATCAAGAACGCCAGCAGTGTAGGCTCCCGCCGAGACGGCCCCAGCCATGTTGATCCCAAGCCTGAAGCAAGCCATCGCAGATACGCTCCGTCACTGTTTCTGGAACGCACCAGAGTAGCGTTCTGCAGAAATTTAGGAAAGTGCAAACTCAGGGTGGCGCCGATGGTGGCGTAGGTGAGCCGAGGCTTGCCACAAGTGGACGGTGGCCCATTCAAGCCGTGTTTGGCTTGAGTGGGGGACATCTGCACGCCTCAACCGCATCACCTTAGAACTTGAATTGCAGATTTAGCTGCATGCGCCTTGGTGGTTGCGCTGCAACGGCTCGACCGAAGAACGGGGAGGTCACCACGCCGACGTAAGTTACGTCGTTCTCGTGATTGAGAACATTGAATGCGTTGACCGAGACAGTGGCCGTCGGACCCTTCTCTTTCGCTTTGGTGAGCAGGAAGTCATGGGCCAGGTTCAGATCAAGGCTGAGATAGGCCGGACCGTGAAGAGAATTTCTAGGCAGGCCGGTGGGCCGTTCGATGGCTAAGCCATCGTGGTTATCATCGCTGCCGGTCGTAACGTTGACGGGCTTTCCTGAGTACAGCGATACGGCAGTACCGAAGTTGAACCATCGACCCGCTTCCAGAGTGCCGAGCAGGTCAAATTTGTGACGGCGATCATTGTCGGACCGGCTCCAGTCAGAGCCTGGAAAATTGCTATTCCCAGGGAAGTAGGTAATCCCGGTCGTATTGTTGTAGGTCTTTCCTAACGTGTATTGTCCCTGGCCGGTAAACCATTTCGCTGGCCTGCCGCGGAAGCCCAACTCAAGACCATTACTCTTCGCATAGCCCTCAGATTGAAGCTGCCGTTGCTGGCCCAACTGGGAGTTTGGCCGAGCGGTATAGCCTGGCGGGGTGGGAGCATTCACGTCAACAGAGCGGAACTGATCGATCCCGCGCGAGCCGACATAGTTCAGCGAGACGGAACTCCTGGCATTGAGTTGCTTTTCAATCCCTATTCCATACTGCACGGTGTAAGGAATGCGGAGCCGGGGGTCAAGTTGTACGACGCTGGTCGGCACGGAGAGCAACTGAGAACTGGTCACCGGGTAACTGGGGTTCTCCACGATGAACCGTTTCAGGCGGCTCCCGTTGAAGAGCATCAGGTCGGCAATCGGAGCGGGACCTGTGCGATCGAAGAAGAATCCCGCTCCACCCCGAACCACGAAGGCGCCCTTTTTCGTAGGCGCATAGGCAAAACTCAACCGCGGGGCCAGGTCATAGGGCACGTTGTGGAAGTAGTTCTGCCAGTAATAGCGAACTCCGACGGTGACGGATAGGTTCGGCGCCAATCGGAGGTTGTCTTCAAAGATGCCGGCGAAGGTCTTTTCCAGGAAAGTTACATGCCCCTGGCCGCTTTGCATCCTGTAGGAAAAAGGATCAGATGCCTGGTAATCAGAGAGGCTCGCGAAGGAATACGTGCCTTGGCGGTTAGTAAGGTCGTCGAAGCCACGCCGGCTGATGTCCGGCACGTCCACACCGAATTTGATCTCTTGTTTTCCCGCCGACCAGGTAACAAGATCGGTGCCGTCGAAGTGGTATTCAGTTCTGCGTGCATCCGCCTGTGCGCCGCCGCCTGTAAATGCGCCAGACACCGCTACCTGCGGATTGCTATTCAGGCTTTCCACTTTACTGTCGTAGTGGCCGACCAGGAAGTGAAGCTGGTTCAGCAGCTTTGGGGAGAACACGTATATATGTCCGACATTGATCTCGTGTTCGAGAAACGAAGTATTGGTGCCCGCCTCGGGCAGCACGGTTCCACCAACTCCCTGATTTTGCACGCTGCGGTGTTCGTATGAGTATCCCGCCCAAAGCTGGTTTCCTTCGCCGTAGTCGTGAAACGCGCGGCCTGAGAGAAAGTAGTGGTGCGTCGGGTTGGGCGTGATGGTGTTGATAGGTCCTTCGGGGCCTGCCGCGACGACAATCGCTTGCTGATCGTCATTGTCGTTGTCGAGGGCCAACAGGAACGTTGTCTTCTTATCGTGACTGAGCGGGCCGGTGAGGGAGCCTTCGTAGTAGGTGCGCCGTTCTGCCGGCTTCGTCTCAGCAAAGGGATCACGGGCGTCGAAAACGGAATCCCGGTAAAGGAAGTTTGCCGACCCGTGCAACTGTGGCGTTCCGCCCGCGGTGGTTATCTCGATGCGGGCACGCCCTGGACGCGAGTAAAGAGCCGTATACGGGTTTTGATTAATCTTGACGCTCTGGATCGCGGAAGCGGTCACGCCTGGCCCATTCGCCTCGATTCCGTTCACGACAAGAGCGACGCCATTCGTACCAGTAGCGTCAGCATTGAGAAACCGCGACATCGTCGTGATGTAGTCCTGATCGAAGACGGGAAGCCGGTCGAGTGCATCCCGATCCACGACGTTGGCGTCCTGGTTGCGAGCGGTGTCAGTGGTCACCTGTGCCGGGCTCTCGGGCGAAGCCGCAACGACGTTCTGAGTCACTGAGGCGATCGGCAAAATGATCCGAAGTTGTGGTCTAGCCCCGGAGTCGGCGCCTGCCGCTTGCCTGACTTCGCGAAAACCCGGGTGGTCGACCACTACCGTGTAGGTCCCAGCCGCCAGTCCGGTGAAGCGAAAGTTTCCTGCCCTATCCGTGGTCCCTTGGGCGATGATTCTGCCATCCTGGGCGACTACGGTGATCTCCGCGCCGATGATAATGGCGCCTGTGGTGTCTTGCACGCTTCCTGCCAGCGGCGAGGAGTTCTGCGCGTTTGCCACTCCTGCAGACAGAGCGAGGAGTACAGCAAGCCAGCCAAAACAGAACTTCATATCACCTCAATAGCAGCTCATCGATGGCGGCCTGCCTTGCAGGCATCCTCGGAGGGTTGAATAGGCTGTCGTGGATTCCGCCGTTCAGGCCGGGAGGGTAGGAAAATATAAGGCGGGCAAAACGGGGTTTGGTGGACCTGACCGGGATCGAACCGGTGACCTCTTCCATGCCATGGAAGCGCGCTCCCAGCTGCGCCACAGGCCCACAAACAGGCGAACATCCTTTATTCTGCTGGAGCATGCCTAATCCGTCAAACCCGTCGATCCTGGCAACCTCCTTCTCCCCGGTCTGTGCGCCCTGTTCCCCTGCTCGCCCCGCCCGCAACTTCCGAATTTTCCTGTTCACGCTCATAGCCCTGACTGGCGCCCTGAGCGCCTGGGAGCCTTCGTATGGGCAGGCCGCCCAGCCGGCTCCCGGCGGTGCTGTACCCGCGTTCTCCATGGCAGACCTTCGGCCGGCACTCGCGAACGTGCAGAATGCAATCACCGCTGCCAATGTGGGCCGCTGGAAGGTTTCGAGCGAAGCCCGGGGAAATGCCCAGCAGGATATCGGCTCCATGCAGCGTGATCTCTCGACAACCCTGCCGGGGTTGATGACTACGGCTGAATCCGCCTCCGGGGGAAACGGCTCCACTCCGCTCGCCCCGGCGTTTGCCGTATTCCGCAACCTCGATGCTCTCTACGACGTGCTCTTGCGAGTTACGGAGGCTGCGGCTACGGGCGCCCCGGAATTTGACGCAAAAAACCTGGAAGCGGCGCGCGCCTCGCTCGAGAGCGGTCGAGCCAGGCTGGGAGCCTGGCTCCTGCAGGCCATCACCGCGCAGGACGCGCAACTCACCCAGGCCGCAAACATGGCCGCCCGCCCGCCGGCGGCTCCTGCGCCCCCCAGCAAGATCATCGTCGAAGATGGCCCGCAAAACCCCAAGCCTCGCAAGAAAAAAGCAGCAGCGCCCCCGGCACCACAGTAACTATTTATTTGGAACCGGCTACCCCCTCACCGGTGTCTAAGACAGTGAGAACCACAAAGTAACCGCGGTGGGGGCATCCGTCTCACCGGCGTGCGGGTTTGCCCGCCCGATGGGGAGACGGCAATGGAAGCTTCCTGCTATGTTATGGAGAACTTTGGCATGCAGGCAGGCTTAGCATTGGGAAATATCGCCGGCGTTCTCGACGTACGAACACAAGAAGCAGGGATCGTCTCTGAGCTGAAAGCCGGCTCAGAAGAAGCATTTGCCTGGTTAATCGCGAAGTATCACCAGCCCATCTTCAGCCTGGTGGCGCGCACCATTCCCGATCCGGCGGACGCCGCCGATCTTACCCAGGAAATCTTCATCAAGATCTATCGCGGCATTGGCAGCTTCCACGGCGACGCCAGCCTGCGCACCTGGATCTACCGTATTGCCCTCCGCGAGGCCAGCAACCAGCGCCGCTGGTGGGGCCGGCATAAGCGGCAGGAAGTGACCATCGAAACCGAGTTCGGCAATTCCTACGACGGCGAACCGATGTGCCTGAAAGACACGCTCGTCGATGGGCACGAATCTCCCTTCGACCTTGCGGCTCAAGGGCAGCTGCGGGCAAGGATAGAGGAAGAATTACGGCACATCCCGGAACCTTTTCATGCCGTGGTCGTATTACGTGACATCGAAGGCTTTTCGTACGAAGAAGTGGCGGAGATCCTCGGCCTCAATCTGGGCACCGTAAAGTCACGCCTGATGCGAGGCCGCGCGCACCTGAAAGAGCGGCTGGCAGGGTTTGCCGAGTCTCTGGCCAAGCGGCCAAGCACGAGTTATCAGGCGGCAGAAGCAGTAACAGCGAATGCAAAGGGGGCCAAGTGAACCAGTGCGTTCCATATCAGAACCAGTTTTCGGCCTATCTTGACGGCGCCGTGAGCGGCGCGATGATGCACGAAATCGCCGGGCACCTGGAAGGCTGTTCCGATTGCGCGGCTGAATTCTCTAAGTGGCGCAATGCGCAGGCATTGGTCAGCTCGCTCGGGCCCGCGAAGGCTCCGGCGAATTTAGGTTTGCGGCTGCGGGTGGCGTTATCCCAGCAGGCGGCGAACACTGCGGAACAAAAGATCTCGCGTGGCCGGCTCCGCTGGCAGAACACCTTTCGTCCACTGGTATGGCAGTTCACGGCTGGCCTGGCCAGCACGGTCGCATTGTTAGGCGGCGCGGCCTTGTTGATCGGTATGGTGGCATCGCCCGAACCGCTGCTGGCGCGCGATGAGCCCCTGGGCATGGCGACCAATCCGCGCTTCCTCTACACCGCGCTGGAAACGGACGATAAGGTCGGCGACCGGGATAATCCGGTGGTCGTTCAGGCATTCATCAACCACGAAGGCCGGGTATACGACTACGCGATCATGTCTGGAAATGTGGACGACAAGACCCGTGCGCAGGTAGAAGACATGTTGGTATTCCGGGTGTTTGCCCCGGCACAGGTGTTCGGTCAACCAGTCCGTGGGACGGTTGTGCTCTCGTTTTCCGGCGTTTCGGTTCGCGGCTAGCCAACCCTCAGGCTGGCGCGGTTTGACCCCCTTCGATGCAAATGCATAGACTTAGGAAGGGTCAATCGCCGCAATCTATGCAGTATCACGCCACGCCGCCTGTTCTTTTCCTTCGCACTGAGAAAGCTTCTCGTATCCCTGTTTACGCGGCCGTTGCGGCTGCCTGCCTGGTTTACCTACTGTTTTGGCTGGCGCCGGCGGCTCGTGCCCAGGGTTCGTCTGACTCGCAGCCGAGCGCAGGGGCGCGGCCCGCTCCGCAAAACAGTGGTTCGGCTCTGGTGAATACGGCTGGGCCAGACATCAGCCTGCAGAACAGCGAAGCCCTTTTCGATATCGCGGCTTCGCTCAATGCGTGTGGCTACGATCAAGGGTTGGACGTTTCGGATCCCTCGCGGCAGGCCGTGCGGGAACAAGTGAACCAGGCGCTGCAGGCTTCGACGGAGGCGCGCGAGGCGCACGAAGAACTCTGTAGCTTTATTGCGCAGCACAGGCTGTCCAGCTCCGGTGCAGACCTTGCCCAGTACATCTCGCTCGCGCTCTACGTATCCGCCCCGCCCGATCTTGCTCCCAGCGCCGAAGGCCAGGATCTGCCGCCCGATGCAAGCGGTGTGGAGAACGTACTGCCGCTGGTGCGGCGTTTTGCGCAACTGGCAGATCTGCACCTGATCTGGCTGAAGGTTCGGCCGCTGTACGACAAGCAGTTAGCCCAATTGCACAACTCGCTCACGAAAATGGTGGATAGCACGGGTATCTACCTCAAAACACCCGCGGGCAGTGGCAACGGCCGGCGCTTCCTGGTCGTTGTTGAGCCGTTGCTCGACCCCGGACAGACGAATGCGCGGGTCTACGGAGCCGACTACGTGGTGGTGGTGTCGCCGGTGAACGGCGCCATCCATATGCGCGAAGTGCAGCACGCCTACCTGCACTATCAGATCGAGCCGCTGCTTTATGCGCGGGCTACCGCACTGGACCGGCTGCTTCCGTTCCTCAAAACGGTGAAGGATGCGCCGCTCGACTTTACCTACCGCAGCGACGTGGTGGCACTCACGGTCGAATGCATGATTCGAGCTGTGGAAGCACGCACGATGGACACGGGCGTCACCATTTACAAAATACCGGCAGACGTGCGGCGCAGTGATCTGGAATCAGCTACCCACCAGCACAACACCTCCGTCGAGGCAGACGAAGCGGCTCGCCGTCGTGCCGTGCAGGCCTCCATGGCAGACGGGTTCATACTGACGGATTACTTCTACAATGCTTTCGCCGCGTTTGAGAAGCAGCCGCAAAGCTTTAAGGAAAGTATTGGCGAAATGGTCTACGGCATGGACGTGAATGCAGAGTTGGGCCATGCCAAGAACGTCACCTTCAACCAGCAAAGCTCCTCCGACGTGGTGCATCGGTCGCCCCGCGAGTTGCGCGGCCTCGATCTGGCAGAGATGAAGTTGCTGAAGGGCGATATGGAAGGCGCCAATGCGCTGGCGCAGAAGTCTGTGGACGACAAGGCAGGCGACCAGGCGCGGGCCAATTTCATCCTGGCGCGCGTCGCGATCATGCATCGCGATGTGCCGGGTGCAGAACACGATTTTGCCGAAACCATCCGGCTTTCCAAGGATCCGCGCATGCTGGCGTGGTCGCATATCTACCTGGGGCGCATTCACGACATCCAGGACGAGCGCGATCAGGCGGTGGCGGAATATCAGGCCGCACTTACGGTGCGCGACGGCCAGGCCGACACCCGGCAAGCCGCGGAGAAGGGCCTGAAGCAGCCGTACGCAGTGCCGCAACAGGCACACACAGAGCCGGCCGATGACAGCGATTCTGCTCCCGAGCCCACGCCCCCGGCTGCTACCAGGCCGCAGTAAGACAGGGCGGCGCGACTGCTTCAGGCGCACGACTGTCTGAAAGCGGGACGGCCAGCGCATCCCGGCGGGTAACCCGTCGCCGGGTTTGTCACCCGTTCTCCCATGCGGGATGCAATACAGTAAGACTAAGGGCAACAAACGTCGATGGCAGAGCCGGCTCTCAATACGCTACAAACGGCGCTGGGGCATACCTTTCGCGAGCAGAAGCTGCTGGTGAAGGCGCTGACCCACAGTTCGCTCGCCTACGAGCAGGCACTGGAAGGCCGCCAGGGCGAGGGGATACCTGCTTCGCTGCGCGAAGAAGATAATGAGCAGCTTGAGTTTCTCGGCGATGCTGTCCTTGGCCTGGTGGTAGCCGAGATCCTGTTCCGGCGTTTCCCTGATCTGCATGAAGGTGAGTGGACCCGGCTTCGAGCCAGCCTGGTCAGCCGTCGCCACCTGGCGCAGGTCGCCGCCGCCCTTGACCTGGGCAGTTATCTACGGCTGGGCCGCGGGGAAGATAAAGGCGGGGGCCGCAAAAAATCCACGCTGCTGGCTAACTGTGTCGAGGCCGTGATCGCTGCCTTGTACCTGGATGGCGGCCTAGCCCCGGTAACAGCGTTCGTCAACGAACATGTGGTGGCTCCTTATGTGACCGAGCTGCGCCTTGCTTTGGATCGGGGGGTGTCGCTCGGCGACCACAAGACAGCACTGCAGGAGTTGCTGCAGGCACAAAAGAACGGCCCGCCCGACTATGTGCTCAAGGCGGAGAGCGGACCTGACCATCGCAAACGCTTTCTGGTCGAGGTACGCGTGGGCGAGGGCCGGGGACTGGCAAAAGCATTGGCAAGGGGAGTAGGCACCACCAAGAAACGGGCCGAGCAGGAGGCCGCGCGCCGGGCCTTCGAGAAGCTCCGCAAACAGGCGCCGGCAATCGAACCGTTGGCGGAAGGGAGCGGTTCTTGAACCGTCAGCCACCCGCGGATTTTTTCCGCGTGACCACGGAAGAAACTGTAGCTGTTACCGTCGTGACGGTCGAGACGGAAGTCTACCAGGCGAATCATGCGCACCTGGTATTTCCGAACCTGCTGGACACGCTGCGTTCGCTCCTCTCGATCATCGTTATTTCCATCTTTGTGCTGACCTTTGTGGCGCAGCCGTTTCGTATCCCCTCGGAGTCAATGGAACGCACTTTGCTGGTGGGTGATTTCCTGCTGGTCAATAAGGCCGTGTACGGTGCTCCCGGTGTTTGGCATTGGCTGTTGCCGTATCAGCAGGTCGCGCGCGGCGATGTAATTGTTTTCCATTTCCCGCTCGATCCCACGGATCACGTGGTCAAGCGGGTGGTGGGGGTGCCAGGCGATCATGTTCGCCTTGAGAACGGCGTCGTCCGCATCAACGGCCAGAAGCAGAGCGAGCCTTTTGCGATCTTCGAAGGGACCTCGCAAGACACATTCCGCGATCAGTTTCCCGCGATGCTCTACACCGACCCAGGGGTCGACACCCACTGGTGGATGCAGATGCGCCAGTACGTGCAGAACGGCGAGTTGGTGGTGCCTCCGGGGATGTACTTCGTCCTGGGCGACAACCGCAATCACAGCCGCGATAGCCGCTATTGGGGGTTCGTGCCCAGGGCCAATATTGTGGGCTTCCCCTTCCTCATTTATTTCTCCCTGGAGGAGCCTTCGGCGACGGATGCCAATGCGCTTCCGGATGGTAAACTCGGACACGAGAAGGGCCCCCTCGACACTGTGATGGACTTTGCACGGTGGAGTCGCACGTTTCGGGTCGTCCACTAGAGGTTCCTTTTGGCAGGCATTACGAAGACGGTAGCTCCGGCGGAAGCCACGGAGACTGAGACCAGGGCTCAGCAGGTGAGGGAAGAGACTCCGCTGGAGGCCTTCGCCTCCATTTGTACCGTGCTGGTCATCGGGCTGTTCGCGCTGACATTCATCTTTCAGAATTTCGAGATTCCCTCGTCTTCCATGGAGAAGACTCTGCTGGTGGGTGACCACGTTCTGGTGGACCGCATCACGCTGGCTCCGCCCACAACCTGGGCTCCTTTCCTGCATTACCGCAACGTGCGCCGCGGCGACATCATTGTGTTCTTCAAGCCGGGTGAGCCGGATCTCTACCTGGTTAAGCGCGTCATCGGCATACCGGGCGATCGCATCCACCTGCGTAACGGTGTCGTGTTCCTCAACGGGCAGCCGCAATCAGAGCCGTTGGCCGCCATGCCTGATTACGGAAACTACTTTCCTTACCGCGACGACTTTCCCGCAGTGCCCCCTTCGACGAGCGGTGACGTGACCCCCACCTGGGCGTTGGAACTGCCCAACTACATCCAGGGGCAGGATCTCGTAGTGCCTGAAGGCCGTTACTTCGCCATGGGCGACAACCGCACCGTCAGCCTGGATGGCCGCTACTGGGGCTTTGTGCCCCGCGCCAACATCGTGGGACGCCCGTTGTTCGTCTACTGGTCTTTCATCGAGCCGGATAATCAGTACGAAAAAGAAGGAGTGGGGGAGAAGCTTTCCTTCTATACCCACGTCATCATTCACTTCTTCGATCAGACGCGCTGGCGCCGGACGTTCCATCTGGTCCGTTGACATGGCCGGCGAAGCCCAACGTACTTCGCCGCGGCGCTGGTTCTGGTTAACTGCCGCTGTGGTGCCGCTGGTCGCGCTGGTGTTGCCGCCTCTGGTCAATGTCAATCGCTTCCAGCACCGCATTGCTGACAGCATCAGCCGCAGCATCGGGCGCCAGGTACACATCTCCTCCGTTCGGCTGCAGTTGCTCCCTCTTCCCGGCTTCCAATTCTCCGGTTTCACGGTAGAAGAGGATCCCCAGTTTGGGGCCGAGCCCGTCCTTCATTCGGAGAGCGTGGTGGCCTACCTGCGGCTGTCGTCGTTGTGGCGGGGCCGGCTGGAAGTGGCCCGCATCCACTTCGATGACGCCAGCCTCAACCTGGTTCGGGGGCAGGATGGTTGGAACGTCGCCTCGATGCTGGTACAGGCAGCCCACATCCCCAATGCGCCTACCGGTCAGCGGCGAGCCGGCACTGCTCCCCGGTTTCCCTACATTGAGGCAGAAAACGCACGCATCAATTTCAAGCAGGGCACGGAAAAGAAACCGTTATCGTTTCTGAACGCGGATCTCTCGGTTTCGCTCGACGCCGGTGACGACTGGGAACTGCACTTTCGCGCCCAGCCCGTGCGCACTGATCTGGATCTCCACCTGGCGGATACAGGTGTGCTGCGCATCGACGGTACCCTGCACCGCGCAGCCGTATTGGGCGCCATGCCGCTCAAACTGAACGTGCAATGGAGCGCCGCCCCGCTGGGTCAGTTGAGCCGGCTTACGCTTGGTACCGATATTGGCTGGCGCGGCGGTCTGACCGTTGAGGGTGAGGTGAGCGGCACAGCTCAACTGGCTCGGATCAACACCCGCCTGAACATTGCCGGCCTGCACCGCTCCGAATACTCCTCCACGCACCCCATCGACGTGGAAACCTCTTGCCGGGCTTTGTTCCGGAAAGAGTCAAGCTCGCTCGACGACATCTCCTGTTCGTCGCCGGTTGGCGAAGGGCGGCTGTTGCTGACTGGGGTCATCGAAGAAGTGCAGAACGAGCCGCTGCCGCAAATCTCTCTTGCCTTCCAGCGGGTGCCGGCAGCGGCGGTGCTCAGCGGTCTGCAGGAAGTGCATAGCGGCCTCGGTGCCGGTGTGCAAGCCACCGGGGCGCTGGATGGCCGATTTGATTACGCAGCGCAGCGCGGACGATCCCCGGCAGTCTCTGGCGAGATGGCCATTGAGTCCCTGAGCCTGACCCCCTCTGACGGCGGCACGCCTTTTCTTCTCGGCCCGGTCAAGCTGCGGTGCGAAACACCACAGACCGGCGACGCTGCGGCGCGCTCCCCACTCTTGTTACTGCAACCAGTAAGGCTCGCCATGGGCGCGGCGGTTCCGCTCCTGGTGGACGGCCGGTTCACCCCCAGCGGCTTCGATCTGCATCTCCGCGGCGCTACCAGCCTGACGCGATTGCAGGCATTTACCCGGAGTTTCGGCTGGCTGGGAACACGGGGCCGCGCACCCTCCACTGCCTCCAACAATGTCCTGCTCGGGGGCAAGGGCACCGCCAACCTGGATCTGGCGGTGCGCGGCAAGTGGTTGCCGCCGGTCCCCGATCCCGATCACCCTATTCCTGCCTCCACCGTCGAGGGCAGTATCGGGCTGCGCAATGCGGAGCTCACCACTTCCTATCTCCCCCGTCCCCTGCAAATCGCTTCGTCGCAGGGCATTTTGGGTGAGGAAAAGATCGCCTGGACGAACACAAACCTCAGCTATGGAGGGGTCAGTGGGACCGCCACGCTCGAATACCCGACCGTGTGTTCGGACCCTCCATGTGCAGCGCATTTTACGTTGGCTATGCCGGCGCTCGATCTGTCTATGTTGCAATCCGCTTTATTGGGCACCAGCGCTCGAGGCGAGTTCCTGCGCCAACTGCTCAATCGCATAGGCCGCCGCGGTGTGGCCTGGCCCGACCTGACCGGCACCGTGCAGATTGGGTCCCTGTCTGCAGGGAAGCTCAGGGTCCATAACGCCAGCGGCGCCCTGGGAGTGAGTGGGAACGTCATCAGCGTTCGTTCGTTGAATGGGACGCTGGCTGGTGGCGCCATGCATCTGACGGGCGCCGTTGATGCAAGTGGCGACCAGCCGGCCTATCGCATCGATGTGGAAGTGGCCCATGCGACTTCCGCCGGTATCGCCGAAATGTTCGCCGAGCAGTGGGGCGAGGGAGCGGTTGACCTTTCCGCGAAGCTGCAGATGTCCGGCTTTACCGCCGATGACCTGGCCCGCTCCGCAACCGGGACCTTGCATTGGGACTGGACGAAGGGCGGCTTTGTGGGAGAAGACCCACTGCCGCCAGACGCTGAAAGTTTTGCCCACTTCGATCAATGGAGCGCCGACGCGGCGATCGAGGATCGAACGATCAAGCTCACCAGCAGCCAACTCGCCAGTGGCGAAGAAACAATTCCCCTCTCCGGATCCATTTCCTTCGGCCGCGAGATGGATATCCGCGGAGGTTCGGCGCAGCATGCCTTTGAGGTCACCGGCACGCTCGAGCATCCCGAAATTAAAGCGACCCCCGAAGAAGTGGCCAACTGAACTGTCTCCTAACTTCACCCACATATCTCGGCTGCGACCACAGGGCACCCGTTCAGGGATTAGGGTCTTGCGGTCGTAGCGGAGATGGGTGGTGAGCCAGCCGTCCAGTGAGAGGGGCATTACGGCCGGTGGCTAAACCAGAAGTGGGCTTACTCCGAGCCCGCCACGACGCCCACAGTTTGCTTGTGCACGCTGGCTTCTACCTCTGGCACCGTGCCATCGTTCACAGCTACTTCTGCAGGTTGGCCCTGCAGCAGGAAACGATGACTAACCCTTGTTTTCCCGGGAATGCGCAGGCGCTCCGTAACCGTGGTCGTGCCTGAAGAAACCGATACCGGCACTTCGGCCGAGGCCGTGCCGGCGTTGGCAACATCCACGGCGACAATATACGAGCCGGGCAGGTTGGCCTTGTTGGGGTAGACGCCGGCGATCGAGAGATCAGGCAAACCGCGGTCGTGGTAGACCCAATCATCAAAAAACCACTTCAGATCTTTGCTGCTGGCCTGGCTGAGTACCTGCTCAAAACCGATGCCGGTCAGGTCAGATCCTGGCTGGTAGGACTGCAGAGCTTTGGCCAGCGCGTCGTCTCCGGCAAGGTTGCGCAGCATCCAGAACACGTACGTTGCCTTGGTGCGGTAGTACACCGGGTCGCGAGCGATCAACAAGGTCTGCGGCGCCCCGGTGGCTGCGGTTCCAGCCATGTCCCCTGGTTCTGCCAGCGATAAAGCGCTACGGCCGTTGTCCAGTTGCTGAACAGCTGCATCTCGCCCCAGGGTCTTCTCCTGCCACAGCGAGGCCATGAACGAAGGCACACCTTCCTGTAGCCAGGCGTAAGGGGAGCGAAAGTAAAGGTGAGTCAGCGAATGCATCATCGTGCCAGTCAGTTTGTCCGCCTGGGTGCTGCGCACGTTGGCGAACAGGACATCCCCGTCCTCAAAGGGAGCGTCATTTCCATCCGGCAGATCGACGATGTTCAAGGGTCCACGCGGCTTTGCACCGAGCCATTGTTGGATCAAGGGCAACACGCTTGCAGCCGCGGTCTGGTATGCCTGCGCATTGCTCACGTCGTCTGCCTTGGCAAACACCGTTAGGCCGTTACCTTCGCTGGCGGTACGCGCCAGCAGAAACAGGCTTGGGGACGCCAGGCCCAGGCGCGTGGCAGGCAGGGAACAAGTAACGATGCCTGGCACGGAAGCAGCACTGGGTAGCGAGGTCGGCTTCACCGGCAGCGTCACCCCATCCAACACGGCCAGATTCGGCGCCTCCCCGAAGAACTCCTCCGTAACCCGCATGGCCACAGTAGCTGCGCTTTGGCGCTGTCGTTGTGCCGCTGCTTCCGTGAAGTATTTGGCTCCATCGCCCAGGGCTACGGGAGCCGAAGCTACCGGGTACCAGGCAACATTACCGAAGCCGCGCAGACCGACGAAATCGTCCGCCACCCGGTCCCAATCCGATGCCTCGGCGACATCCGCGGGCGTGCCGATTCGTTGCAGGCGATCCGCCGAGAGAGCAGCCGTTCCGTCGTAGACAACGTCCAGCACGATGCTTTGCTGTGGCGCGAGCGGCTGCGCCAGTCGAATCACTGCTTCCCGCAGCGCACCCGTGTGGTCACTGTCGCTGTCGATCAGGTATTGCGTGAAAGGGGCTTCTGCGCCGGCGATGCGCACGCTCTTCCATTGCAAGGTAGAAGAGAGCTGCAAGGGCAGTTGACGCAGAGCCGCCGGCCCATCATTCCGGAGCGTGATGCTGGCCCGCACGCCCATGGCGTGCTCTCTTGGCTGCAGGTGTACATCCAGGTCGTAGGCAAGAAAGGTGATCGCCTGTCGTTCTGTATCCGTCGCCGTATCGCCCGTTGCCGCAGCCTTGGTGGCGATCTTTGCTGCCGGCTGGCTGGCAGAGTCGTCCACGGAGCGGGAGAAAATGACTGTACCTGGATGCTCCGCCGGTACCTCGGGCGGAGGCGATGTTTGTTGGGCCACCGACCAGGACGTGCACACAACAGCCAACGCTGCTAACAACGAAAACTTCATGAACCCAGGCCCTTCTGTTTCTTGACCCGCGCCGCAGTGGGTGCGAATTGGTTACCGAGCGCAGCATTCCGGCGCTGCCGGGCCGCCTCAAACAGGACCACGGCGCCGGCCGCACTTACGTTCAGGGAATGGACGCGGCCCGCCATGGGAATACGCAACAGGTGATCGCAGGTCCGCTTGGTCAGGTCGTGCAGCCCGTACCCTTCGCGCCCCAACACCAGGACACAGCCGATCGAAAAGTCGAACTGGTCGTAGTCCACTGAGCCGCGTTCATCGAGGCCAATACACCAGAGGTCACGTTTTTTCAGATCTTCCAGGGCGCGCACCAGGTTGACCACGCGCGCAATTTTGACGTGCTCGGCCGCGCCCGCCGAAGCTTTTACCGCCACCGGGCTTAAAGGCGCCGATCTCCGCTCCGTCACCACCACCCCAGCCACCCCGGCTCCTTCGGCGGTGCGCAGCAGGGCGCCCAGATTCTGCGGGTCTTCGACCCCATCCAGCGCCAGCAGCATCCGGTTGGTTTGCGCGCCTTCCAGCAGGTCGCTCACTTCGAGAAACTGACGCGGCCGCACCATCGCCACCACTCCCTGGTGGGCCTCGGTGCGCGCCAGCTTGGTGAGCTGGTCCCGCGTATCCAGACGGGTCTTGATCCCGGCATCGCGGCACGCCTGGATCAGCTTTTCCAACCGCACATCCTGCCGTTCCCGCGCGAAGCAGACGTGGTCGAACTTCCGCGTCCCGGAGCGCAGCGCCTCCTCCACGGGATGCAGACCAAACAATATTTCCATATAGCCAAGTTTAGATGGGATTGCCTGGCCCCGCCGGCTGCGCAGGGCGAATATGCTGTCTTAAGACATTCAGTGGCTGCGACCGGGACTTTGCTATATCCTTGATGGCACTTGAGTTGAGTTGAAAGAGGGTGGGAGAAAACTCGCATGGTGCTTGCTGCCAGGCTTAAAAAAGCGGTTGCCAACGGGGTCTTCGGCGAACCAGCACACGTCTCTGAAGAGACTATGCGCCTTGCATCGTTATCCCGGCTGGATACTACGTGTGACGAGAACGCCGTCGTTGCCCAGGGGCTCAAGCGTCATGATCCTGATTTGCTGGATCAACTGATCGTTCAGTATCAACATCGCCTGCTGCGGTATCTGCTCTATCTCACCGGCAATCGGGAAACGGCAGAAGACATCTTTCAGGAAACCTGGATGCGCGTGCTCAAGCGCGGTGACCAATTCAACGGTAAGAGCCGGTTCGATACCTGGCTGTTTACGATTGCCCGTAACCTGGTGATTGATGTGCGGCGTAAGCGCACCATGAGCAGCCTCGAAGCGATGCGCGAGACAGGGGAAGATGGCCGCTCTTTCGACGTGGCCGCCGAAGGTCCTTCTCCCTTCGATATGTACCAGACGAGCGAAAATGGTCAGCGCGTGGCCGAGGCTTTGCTGACGCTTGAACCGCTGCATCGTGAAGTGCTGGTGCTTCGGTTCCACGAAGAACTATCGCTGGAAGAAATCGCGCAGGTCACGCGTGCGCCCTTATCGACTGTGAAGTCTCGTCTCTATCGCGGTCTCTCCGCCCTCAAACCTCGTATCAGCGCCGCCGAACCTGCCGTGCGCGCGGAAGAAGGGTGATGAACGGTTCCCGATCCACAACTCGCGGGCCGCTGGACGCGGCGCGTTCTGTCGTGTGGCCTGACGCCGATGCCACGCGCAGGCTGGCGCAAAAAACGCGGCGTGCTGTGCGGGATGAAGTGATCTCCACCCAGGAGCGGCGCGTACGCCAGCGGCACAATCTCGGCTGGGCGCTCATGGGTTTCGGGTTTCTGCTGCTTTTACTGGCGCCCGCTATCTGGAGTGGTCTGGAAGAGCTTTTTGCCGGCGAGCACATTATGGACCTGCCCGCATTGGTGACCTGTCTTATCCTGATGCTCTTTACCGGGATCTTTGCTGCACTGATCGCCGTGTGGAGAGGGCAGCGGGATGTGGAGCATGATCGCGGCGGTCTCGATACCTTTCACCCAACAAGAAAATGAGCAACCTGTCTCACAACGCGCCATCCAGCTCTTCGTTCGTCGAGGAGTTCAAGCTCATCCCCCGTTGGTCTCTCGCTGGGGCACTGCTGGCGTTTGTTTTCATGCAGTATCTCTCCTGGGTGATACTGCCGGCGCATCGGTTGAAGCCATCCACCGCGCCCTTCGGGCTGCGCTTCTATTTCGCCTTGTCGTGGAGTACGTTGACTGCGTTGTACGTACTAATGGTGGGTTACGTGAGCCGGGATGCTCCGCGCCGCGCCATGAGCACACGCCTGTGGATGGCGATTTGCCTGGCCATGCCCGGTGGCATCGGCTCGGTACTCTACTTCCTGTTTCGCCAACCGGTCGTGGCCCAGTGTCCCTCCTGCGGGGCCAGCATTCACACCGAGTTTCACTTCTGCCCTCAATGCGCTTACCAGGTGTCGGCTGCCTGCGGTAATTGCTACCGCGGTGTCCGTATCACCGATGTGTATTGCGTGTACTGCGGCCACGCCCTGGCCGAAGATAATGTGCCATCGCGTCTGCAAGCTTTCCAGCCCCTCAGCTAGGTCAAATGTCCCCCACTCAAGCCAAACGCGGCTTGAATGGGCCACCCTACAGTTTTTAGGGTCCGATCAGTCGCCACTCAGGAGGATTTGCTCCCTGCCCGCACCCAGAAAAGCCGAGGGTGGCCCACTCAAGCCGCGTTTGGCTTGAGTGGGGGACATCCTGCTCCGCTCGCTCAGCCAGACCGATGCGTATCGCACCCCCTTTCATCCCATCCTTACTTGCACTGCAAGCAGATTCCTCGGGATGACAAAAAGGGGCGGGTTGCGGGTTGGGCGCGGTGCCCGCAAGGCCTCCGCCACCCCTCCCTATATACTAAAAGGCGTCCGTATGGGCTCCTGCTTGCTATGCCAATGACCGCGTTGATCGTCGATGATGAACGGCTTGCGCGCGATGAGCTGAAATACCTGCTCGACTCTGCCGGCGGGGTCGAAGTCGTAGCCCAGGGCCAGAACGGCATTGAAGCGGTTCACCTCATCCACACCCATCATCCCGACGTGGTGTTTCTCGATGTGCAGATGCCCGGTCTCGACGGCTTCGCGGTTTTGAAGAAGCTGCTGGAGCGCAACCAGCCCGATCGCATGCCACAGATCATCTTCGCCACAGCATTCGATCAGTATGCTGTACGTGCGTTCGACGTCAATGCCATCGACTATCTGCTCAAGCCCTTTGATCGAAGCCGCGTTCTACAGGCACTCGAACGCGCTCGGCTGCGCTTGCAGGAAGCCCATCAGGCTGAAATGGAACCGCTACCCGAGACTGGCGCTCCTCCGGAACCGAAACCGTCCGAGGCGCGACTCGATGCGCTGCTGCGGCTGATCGAACAACAAACGGCCGTGCGTCCGCGCAACGGGAAAATTATTCTGCAGGCCCACAATCGTCTCTTGTTGGCAGACCAGAAAGATATCTGCTTCGCCGCCATCGATGAGGGCATCATCTCCGTGGTGACGCCGACCATCGAGGGCCAGTCGAAGTGCCGCACCATTGAAGAACTGCTTGAGCTGCTTGACCCCTCGGTTTTTTGGCGAGCGCACCGGTCTTATGTGGTGAACATAAACCACATCAAGGAAGTGGTGCCGTGGTTCAAGAGCAGCTATCAATTGCGCATGGATGATCGCAAGCAGACCGAGATACCCGTAAGCCGGGCACAGACGCGGCGCCTGCGCGAACTATTCAAACTGTAGCGTGACCGCACGGCAGCCCGCGCGGCCACGCCAGCTCTGCTACTGCTTGATCACCGTACCATCGCGCTTACGAAGCTCGCCCCATCCGCCATTCAGATTGTTCCTGCCCGGAGCGAACGGTGCTTTGGCGGCGGCTTTCTCGTCAATCTCAATGCCCCAGCCAGGGTTCTCATTCACATATATATAGCCGTCTTTGAGTGTGGGGCAGCCGTGAAAGATTTCCTGCGTACGCTCGTTGAAGGGCGAATACTCCTGGATGCCGAAGTTGTAGCTGACCAGATCCAGCGTGACGTTGGCCATGTGACCTACCGGTGACACATCGCCCGGACCATGCCACGCCGTCTTGACACCGTACTGCTCTGCCAGCATGGCGATTTTGCGGGCCGGTGTAAAACCGCCAGCCTGGGAGACGTGTACACGGATGTAATCGATCAACCGGCCTTCAATCAGCGGCTGCCATTCATGTGGACTGTTGAAGAGCTCGCCCATCGCGATGGGCGTCGCGCAGTTCTCGCGTATCTGCTTGAAGTACCCCAGGTCCTCCGGCGACAAGGGATCTTCTAAAAAGAACATGTGAAACTTCTCTGCCTCTTTGCAGAACTGCACCGCCTCATTGGGCGTGAGTCGCTCGTGCATATCGTGCAACAGTTCTATCTCTTCTCCTAGTTCCTGCCGGCAAACCTCCAACAGCTTCAGGCCGCGGCGAAATTGGTACGCGGGCTCGAAGAGCGGCTTGTCGTGCAACGCTTTGAGTGAAGCTCCTCCGCCCTTCTGCGATCCGTAACCCGACATACCGGGCAGGCTCACCTGGACCCGCACATTGCGAAAGCCCTGCGCGATGTAGCCCTTCGCGCTCTCCACCACTGCGGCGAAATCGGCCCCATCCGCATGGCCGTAGGCATCAACCGCTTCTCGGCACTTGCCGCCGGCCAGCTGATAGACCGGCATGCCGGCCTGCCGCCCTTTGATATCCCACAAGGCCTGGTCGACACCGCTGATCGCATTGTTCAGCACTGGTCCGTTTTTCCAATAGGAACTGTCGTAGCAGGATTGCCAGATGTCTTCGATACGATCGGTCGTTTTACCCAGCAGGAAAGGCTTCAGGTACAACTCGACTGCGGGCTTCACCAGGTCAGCGCGTTGCGTAAACGTGGCGCAGCCGTAGCCGTACAGGCCATCCTGATCGGTAGTAATCTTCACCACAGTCAGGCGGGTTCCCGCCGGTTCGCATTCGATCACGCTGACGTCTTTGATACGCGGTGTGGCCATGCCGCGGGTCGCACGAGCAACCTGCTCCTGCGAGCGCAACAAGGGGGAAGCCAGGCCGAATATCCCGGCGCCCACCGTAGTCTGCAACAATTTACGACGATTCATGAGTAGCCCTTTCGCGGTTGAAGAAACTGACCGGCCATTGTTTCATAAGTCACTAGGATGAGCTCGCTACGAAACAGTGAGCACTTGCCGCCTAGCTCAAATGCAGATGATGTAAGTAGGGATCTTCGCCGCGCGTCTCAGATTGCGGTACGAGGCGCAGTGCGCAAGTCGCGCAGAGTATCGAAATGCGCCATCCGTGAAAATTTCTTTGCGCACAGTTGGTGCTTTGGAATAGTATCCGCCTGCCATAAAGAGTCGATGCATAAAGAGTCGATGACAGATTACTGCTTGTGCGGGAGGTGTACTTGAGAAGATCAAGGCGGAATGCCTGCGTCGCATGCCTGGCGTTCAGCACTGCCCTGGCAGTGACGGCGACGGTCGCAGCACAGGCGCCCGCAGCGGCCAAGCCAAAGCGGATCAATCAGGCGATCGAACTCCTCGCAGAAGGCCAACCGATCTACTACGCAGGATCGCACTCCGGCACGACCGGCACCTTCGATCAGGGCAAGAAAGACGCACAAACCTATGCCGACTACATCAGCTACGACATGGAACATGCTCCTTTCGATGTGAAGGGATTGCAGGACTACATGCGTGGCCTGGTTGCAGGTGGTCCCGATCGAAGCGGTCATCGCACACCGGCCGTCATCGTCAACGTGCCGGTGAACGGAATGGATGCCGCTGCCATTCATGCAAATGCCTGGATGTTTAACCAGGTGCTCGCCACCGGGGTACACGGGATTATGCTCACGCATGCCGATGACCCTGGAGCGATCCGCGCATTTGTCGAAGCGGTACGCTTTCCTATTCATCAGGAAGGGGTCGGTACCGACGGTCTCCCCGAAGGCCGCCGTGGCGTGCACGGCGTGGCCAATGCAGCCGAGATCTGGGGCCTCACGCCTGCGGAGTACGAAGAGAAGGCTGATGTATGGCCGTTGAACCCGAATGGCGAACTCCTGCTGGGTGTAAAAGAAGAGGACAAGTATGCGCTCGCCAACGTGGAGGAAAACCTGAAGGTTCCGGGCATCGGCATGGCGGAATGGGGTCCTGGCGATATGGCACTTTCGCTGGGCGTGCGTACGCAGGGAGAAGAGGCGATCCAGGATCCCAGGATGGTCGCGGCGCGCAGCAAGGTGCTGGCTGCCTGCAAAGCAAACCATATCTTCTTTCTCAACTCGCTTAGTAGCAAAGATGTCATTGACATGATCAAGGAAGGGGTCATGGTGGGTCCGGCCAGCGCCGAGACTGCTGCCATTGGCCGTAAGTACACCAAGCGTCAGCAACCCTACTAGACCGGGTTCGCCCTTCTCTGGTCGCAACATTTTTGGGCAAAGGCGGCGGGTATCTGTACAGCAAACTCCCCGATCCGTGGGACCTGAACAACCCGGTGTGACCCCCGTGCATGCGCCAACTGCCCTTCGATCGCAGTATTCGTTCTAAACTGATGACTCCAAAGACACACCGTTGGAAGGAAACCAATTTGAAATGCAAAGCGTCTGCATACGTTCGTTGCAAAACGAATAATGTAAAGAGCTTTGGGCGATGCAGGTCAGGAGACTTATATGAAGAAATGGATTGTAGCTGTTGTGGTTCTCGGCGCCTTGGCAGGAAGCACGCCTGGCTTTTCGCAGGTCAAGATGACCAAAGAGCAGATGATGTTCTACACCTCGGATTGGAAGGGCGATCGCTACCCGGATGGCCGGCCCAAGGTTCCGGATGATCTACTCAAGCGTGCCGTCGATTGCACGATTGAAGACATCTGGGGTTTCCTGCGCGGGAAGGGCTACAGCAACCAGTTTGAAGGTGACTGGCAGGCGCTGCACATTGAGAAGCCGTTTGCCGGCCGCGCACTGACCGCGCAGTACATGCCGACGCGGGCGGATATGGCCAAGGCGATTGCCGGCGAGGGCAAGCAAGAGGGCCGCGTGAGTGGCAACAACAGTTGGCCCATCAACGAACTGCAGGTCGGCGACGTCTACGTTGCGGATGGTATGGGCAAGGTTATCGAGGGCACGTTGATTGGGTCTAACCTGGGTAACGGCATAGCGGCTCATACCCATACCGGGTTCGTCTTCTACGGCGGCATTCGCGACCAGGAAGAGAATCGTGAGATCCCAAACTTCAATGGCTTCTATAAAGGCTACGATCCCTCAGCCTGGGCGCAAATGGAATTGACCGCGATCAACGCTCCCATCCGCATTGGGCGGGCCGTGGTGTTGCCGGGAGATGTGGTCCTGGCGAAGACTGATGGTGTGATCTTTATTCCTGCAATTCTGGCTGAAGATGCCATTAGTCACGCCGAGTTCACCAGCCTGGAAGACGAATACAACTTTGAATTGAATAAGCAAGGCAAGAATGGCGCCGAGTTTGAAGGCGGCTGGACGGCCGCCAAGTACGAGGGTCTTACCAAGTGGATTGAGGCTCACCCTGAAAAGCTGAAGATGCAGCGCTCGGAATTCGATGCGTTGAAGGCGGAGCGGCTGCAGCCTCGGCCCGCGCGCGGAGCAGTTGCTCCTTAAGCGCGGCCAACAACCACTGATGCTTTGCACTGCCAGGAGGGGAATATGGGAACCATGGCCACCTGCTGTTTTGCTCTTGGAATAAGTGTCCTCGCGGGCGGCATAGCTGCCGCCCAGGCAAAACCAAATACGTTGACGCATAAGGAATCGACTCACGGTTGGAAGCTATTGTTTGATGGCAAAGATCTGGATGGCTGGCAGCCCTTGAGCACCTCCAAGCCACCGGCCACGGGAGACTGGACTGTTGCTGACGGCGCGATCCTTTGTCCGGGGACGAGCCCAGGCTGGCTGGCGAGCAAGGATCAGTACTCCGACTTTGAGTTGAAGCTGCAGTTTCGCGGAACCGAGAAAGTGAATAGTGGCGTGTTTCTGCGCTCGTCGCAGCAAGGCGCTCCACACGTTACCGGTTACGAACTGCAAATCTGGGACTACCAACCAGCCGGCTACAGCACCGGCAGTCTCGTCGATTCTCTCAAGGCAAAGCCCACCAAAATACTCGATAGCCAATGGAATGACTACGACATCAAAGCTGTGGGAGACCACTTCACGGTGGTGCTCAATGGAAACACGATCCTCGACGACCACGATGCGAAGCACGCAGAAGGGCTGGTAGGGTTCCAGTGCCAGCCGAATATGAAGATAGAATTCCGGGACGTAAAAATACTGCCTTTGAAGAAGTAGCCCGGTGAGATGTCCGGTGATTTCCCCACTCAAGCCAAACACGGCTTGAGTGGGCCACCCGGGTTTCGTTTCAGCGGCAACAGATTACTGCCGGCGAGTCCACACATTCGGGTGGCCCATTCAAGCCGTGTTTGGCTTGAGTGGGGGACATCTCAACCCTGCCCTTGCTTGGGCCCTCCTCGCTCCGGTGATATCGTGTTCGAGGCAGGAGACTCTCTAATAATGAAAAAAATGATAGTGGCTGCAGTGATGGTCTGGACTGCGCTAACGGCTTCGACGGCGTTCGCGCAAGTGAAGATGACCAAAGAACAAATGATGTTCTACACCTCGGATTGGAAAGGTGACCGATTCCCGGACGGGCGCCCCAAAGTGCCGGATGATTTGCTTAAACGCGCCCTGGATGTTTCGATCGAGGACATTTGGGATTTTCTGCGCGGAGAAGGGTATCGCAATCAGTTTGAGGGGGAGTGGCAGGCACTTCACATCGAAAAGCCGTTTGCCGGACGAGCGCTCACCGCGCAGTACATGCCTCTGCGTGCCGACATGGCGAAGGCGATCGCTGCTGAGGGCAAAGCCGAAGGTCGCATCAGCAACAACAACAGCTGGCCGATCAACGAGCTGCAGATCGGCGACGTCTACGTTGCAGATGGCATGGGACGAGTAATCGACGCCACGCTCATCGGCTCAAACCTGGGCAATGGCATCGCCGCGCATACGCATACCGGGTTCGTGTTTTACGGCAGCATTCGCGACCAGGAAGAGAATCGCGAAATCCCCAATTTCAACGGATTCTATAAGGGCTACGATCCGTCCTTCCTGTTGCAAATGACCCTGACAGCGATCAATGCTCCCATTCGCATCGGGCGCGCGATTGTGCTGCCGGGCGATCTGGTTCTGGCCAAAACGGACGGAGTCATCTTCATCCCGGCTATCATGGCCGAGGCCGCAGTCAGCCATGCAGAATTCACTAACCTGATGGACGACTATAACTTCGAATTGAATCGTCAAGGTAAGAACGGCGCAGAATTCGAGGGCGGTTGGACACCCGCGAAGTACCAGGGGCTCGCGAAGTACATCGAGGCGCATCCCGAGAAGTTGAAGATGCCGCGCTCCGAGTTCGACGCTCTGCTCGCCGCCGCCAGCAAGCCGCCACGCCAGGCACCCGCGGCTTCGCCAGAACCGTAGCATTCTTTGCTGTTTGTCCGGTTCGCTGGCGGCGTCCACCACGCCGCCAGGGAACGAGACAGTATTAGTTACGTATACCTTACTCTCCCTTACGTCGCCGCACCTCTATCCATCTCTCGCACTTCGTTACGGCCCTCTCTGCAACGAAACAGGCAAACGACTTACGCCGTGACATCCCAGATTGTGAGACGTTCTTGACACCTCTATTCTTGCAGGGATAGAGTCACAGGGCTGCACGTCGATAGAAGACCTCAGATCACCAAAGCCATACTTCGGTAAAGACGCTTGCTGGTGAATGCCGCCGATCGCGGGATACCGGGAAGCACGTTCGCAGGTTCCTCCGCCCGAAAGCGGCCCAGGTGCGGGAACGTGCGTCTAAAAGTGCAATAAAGGGAGACGAACCATGAGTTCTGATTTTTCAAGAAGAGCCTTGATGAAGGGCATCTGTTCCACCGCTGCCTTATCGGCTGCTTTGCCGGCTGCCGCCGCTCTGCCCGCGGCTGCTGCCACCGATACCAAGTACAACGGGCCGCACGGCCCTGGCATGCCTCAGGAAGGGCCGGACACGCCTAAAATCTGCGCGCCCCTCAATGGCCGCGATATTACCGATAAAGCCATGCGGGAAGTGAAGCAGTTGGGCGTGAATAACGTCCTCATGGGCGGCCCCAAAATGCCCTGGCAGGTATCCGACCTGCAGCCGATTGTCGACAAGCTAAAGACCGGCGGCCTCTCCGTCGGTAACATGATGATCTCTGGTATTAACAACTGCATTTATGGCCGCGCCGGCGCAGCACGCGATAAAGAGATTGAAGACTTCAAGACGTCCGTCCGCTCCGCAGGTAAGGTCGGGCTCCCGGTGATTGAGTACAACTGGTATGCGCATCGCGCGATTGAAGGCTATTACCTGGAAGAAGGCCGCGGGGGCGCAGGCCTGACTGCATTCAATATCGATAAGGTGAAGGATTTGCCCACAGTTCCCGATGAAGGCGTGCACACCAGCGAAGAACTTTGGAAGAACATCACTTACTTTCTACAGGCGGTCATCCCCACGTGCGAGCAGTCGAATGTGCGCCTGGCGCTGCACCCCAACGATCCTCCCATCGCGATCACCCGCGGGTCTGGGCAGATCATGGCCTCATTCGATGGCTGGAAGAAGTTGATTACCGTGGTGAACAGCCCCGCGAACGGTATCACCTACGAGTGCGGCGTCTCGCGTGAGATGGAAGTCGATCCCGTCGAGGTCTGCAAGTACTTTGGTACGCGCGATCGTATCAACCACTGTCACTATCGCAACCCGGTGGTGAGAACGCCTAACAATGACTACACCGAAACGTTCATCGACCAGGGTGAAAACAACATGCTGGCCGTCATGCGAGAGCTGATCAAGGTCAAGTACACCCACCTGATCTACCCCGAGCACGAGCGGGCTCTGGACTATGACCGTGCTGTTGGTATCCAGAACCAGTATCCAGGCGGCGGTGGCTATACCGGCATGGTGTTTGATATTGCGTACGCCCGCGCTATGTTCCAGGCCTCGATCATGCTGGAGCGCGGCAGCGAGTGGAAGGAATTTTAAGCACCGCTAAGTCAGAGCAAGCGGGTGTAGGGATGGCTTTTCGGCTACCACCAACCCGCTTGCCCCCTTGTCTATCTAAACTTTGGCCGGACGGAAGACCAGCGGGTTTATTTTGGTGTGCTTCCGAGAAGTGCGCGGCTCGCACGCCACCGTGGCTCGATCCTGTAAACTCGTTAGTTACTTAAAGAAGCCTTGATCGAATGGCATGAGTAGAGGTTGAACAGCAAATGGGGAAGTTCTGGGCAAGAACGGCCGTAACCGCCGCGTTAGTTTTCTTCAGTAGCAACGTCTTTCTGGCACACGGAGCCTCCCCGGCCGACGACAAGGACTGGCCCTCCTACGGCGGTCCTAACGGCACTCACTATTCCAGCCTCACCCAGATCAATCGCGACAACGTGAAGAATCTGGTAGTCGCCTGGAAGTTCGATACCGGCGAAAAGGGTGGGATTGAAGCGAACCCGATCGTGGTCGGGCGAGTGATGTACGCCACGACCCCAGCCAAGAGCGTGATCGCGCTCGATGCAGCCACCGGTAAGCTGATTTGGAAGTGGCAGTCAGACCTGGATGGACGGGTGTTGACGCGCGGCGTTTCCTACTGGACAGATGGCCACCAAAGCCGCATTCTGGCCGCCGCCCGCAATTACCTCTACGCGCTGGACGCGGCAAGTGGGAAGCCGATCCCCGGTTTCGGGGAGAATGGGCGCATCGATCTGCGCAAGGGATTGCGCGAGCCGTACGAGCAGCAGTCGATTGTTCTCTCCACCCCGGCCAGCATCTATAAGGACCTGATCATTGTTGGTGGTGCTGACCCGGAGACCTTGCCGGCTCCCCCGGGCGATATTCGTGCCTACGATGTACGCACCGGAGCCCTGCGCTGGACATTCCACACCATCCCGCACCCAGGCGAATTTGGTTATGACACCTGGCCTAAGGACGCATGGAAAACTTCAGGCGCGGCCAACAATTGGGCCGGCATGACGGTCGATCCAAAGCGCGGCATCGTCTATGTGCCAACCGGCTCTGCGGCCTTTGACTTTTACGGTGGTAACCGGCTGGGCGACGATTTATTCGCAGATTCGCTTATTGCTCTCGATGCATCGACGGGCAAGCGCATCTGGCACTTCCAGGGCGTGCACCACGACCTTTGGGATCGCGACTTTCCCGCGCCGCCTGCCATGCTGACAGTCACGCATGACGGCAAGCGCATCGATGCGGTCGCCCAGACCACCAAGTCTGGCCTGCTTTATGTGTTTGATCGTACGACCGGCAAACCTATCTTCCCGGTGCAGGAAGTACCAGTGGGCAAGAGCAGTGTTCCCGGGGAAGTAGCTTCTGCTACGCAACCTCTGCCCACGCTGCCCGAGCCGTACACCCAGCAGAGCACGACAATCGACACGCTGACCAACCGCACCCCTGAGGCGCATGCCTGGGCGGTGAAGCAGTTCAACGCGATGATCGGCGGCGGTCAATTCGTTCCGCCCACAGTCGACAAGCTCACGATCGACATGCCCGGATTTGCTGGCGGTGGCGAGTGGGGCGGCGTGGCGGTTGATCCCGATGCCGGCATTTTGTATGTCAACGCCAACGACACTGCGTGGCTGGTGGGCTTGACTGTGCCGCCTCCGGCCGGCAGCGCTGGCGAGCGTGTCTACCAGAATCAATGCAGCGGTTGCCATGGGATCGATCGCCGAGGCTCACCGCCGGCGATTCCCGCCCTGGTCGGCATTGAGGGCATTCTTACCGAACAGGAAATTGCCGGTACCATCCGTCAGGGCAAAGGCCGTATGCCGCCCTTCAGCAACCTGAGTGACGAACAAGTACAGTCAGTCGTGCGCTACCTGACCAAGGCGCCCCAGCAACAGCAACGGCCGATGAAGAAGGCGCCTAAGGCGGCGTCCGGCGTGGATCCGGTTGCGGATGAAGGCGACAGTGGCGGTTCCGCGAAAGACATGCCGTACAAAACGATTGGCTTTCGCCGCTTCACCGATCCCGACGGATACCCCGCCACCGCGCCCCCGTGGGGAACCCTCAGCGCGATCGATCTGAATACGGGTAAATATCTTTGGAAGATTCCGTTTGGCACCTATCCCGAGCTGGTCGCTAAAGGGATGGCCGATACGGGGTCGGATAACTATGGCGGACCGGTCGCGACTGCCGGTGGCCTGCTCTTCATTGCGGCTTCGGTGTTCGATGCGAAGTTCCACGCGTACGACAAGAGCACCGGTAAGCTGCTGTGGGAGACGGACCTGCCTTACTCTGGCCTGGCCACGCCATCGACCTACATGGTGGATGGAAAGCAGTATGTGGTGGTGCCGGCAGGTGGGGGGCAATCCAGCAGAAAGCCTTCGGGTGGCATGTACATCGCGTACGCGCTGCCGTAAGGGGGGCAGAAACCATCGCGGCCAGAAGCACAGCCGCGTAAAGCCACCGCTCCCCCCTTGAGTGGTGGCTTTGTTTCATAGCTGCTTGTGGCTGGAGAGTAGCGGTTATTCGTGGAACAATCAGGGCACAACTTTAGTCATGCCCTGATACAAAGCTCAGGCCGCCCCGTTTCACGACAATCAGCAAAGCCAGTCCCAACCGCCCAGTTCATAGGCCTGATGAACGCGGTCAGTCGTAGCGTTCGAAAATGATTTGTTTGCGCTGCCAACCGAGCGCGGTCAGCGTTTCCCGGTTGGCGGAAACCATCTCATTCAAACCGCAAATGTAAGCGTGAATGTTGTAGATGGCATCGCTGTGAGGGGGACCCACTTCACGCGCGTGGTCGGCTGCGATTCGCCCCACCAGCTCCTGCACGTACCCGCGCGCGCCTTCCCATTCGTCATGCGACCGGCTCAGCGTGGTGTGGTAGACAAAATTGGGCTGGCGTGCGGCCACCTTCTCGAAGTAGTCCTGGTAGTACAACTCTGTGGCGTAGCGCGTTCCATACACCAGCCAGATCTTTCGCCCATGGCTGCGGTCCTCGCCACTTTCCGGGAAGAGGTGTTCGACAAAGCCGCGCATGGGGGCGATGCCAGTTCCGGTGGCGATCAGGATGCTGTCTGTCAGGGGTGTGCGTAACAGAAACAAGCCGTGCGCACCGTGGAACGGCAGGCTTTGCCCCAGCTCCAAATCACACAACAGGTTTGAGAAGAACCCTTCATCCACGCGGTTGACACAGACATCAAACTGGTTCCCGCGTGGCGCCGAGGCCAGCGAATAGGCCCTGGTCTGTTGCTTGCCGTGGGGATCGGGAGCCAGAAAGGAGACAAATTGTCCCGGCTCGAAATCAAAGGTGCTCAGTTCGTCGACTGTAAATTCAAGATGGAAGCAGGCTGCGCGTTCCGATAGCAGAGTCTTGCGCGAAAGCCGCGCATTATAGATTTGCCGTGCCAAGCTTTGTCACCTCGGGTACATCACCACTGGTTTTCTTAATTATGGCAGGCCCGCTATTCCACGGTGACAGATTTGGCCAGGTTGCGTGGCTGATCAACATCGCAGCCGCGCCGTACGGCAATGTAGTAAGCCAGCAATTGCAGGGGAACGATTTCGATCAGCGGCGCCAGCAACTCAGGAGCATCCGGCACGTAAATGACGTGCTCGACCAGTTCGCGAATCTGCTTGTTGCCTTCGGTGGCCACGGCCAGCACCCGGCCGGAACGTGCAGTCACTTCCTGAATATTCGAGAGCGTCTTGTCATAGCGCAGGACAGACTCAGGGCTGCGGACGTCGCAGGTTGCCAGGACCACGACCGGCAAAGATTCATCAATGAGCGCATTGGGGCCGTGCTTCATCTCCCCTGCGGGATAGCCTTCGGCGTGAATGTAGGAAATCTCTTTCAGCTTGAGCGCGCCTTCGAGCGCGATCGGGAAGTGAATGCCCCGCCCAAGGAACAGGAAATTAGCCGCAGACGAGTACGCTTTCGCCAGTAACCGGCACTGGCCGTCGCGCTGGCGCAATACCTCCTCGATCTTCCCTGGAATGCGACTCAACGCATCCACCAGGGCGATGCTCTCAGCCTCCTGAATCGTCCCGCGCTTCTGGGCCAGGAACAGGGCAAACAGGGAGAGCGCCGTCAATTGCGCGGTGAATGCCTTAGTGGAAGCAACGCCAATCTCCGGCCCGGCATGGGTGTAGATCGTGCCGTGCGCTTCGCGAGCTATCATCGACCCCACCACGTTGCAAATGGCAACCGTCATGGAGCCTTTTGCGATCATCTCTCGCTGCGCTGCCAGCGTATCCGCCGTTTCCCCTGATTGCGTGATCAACACACCCAGTGCTCGCGGATCGGCGATGGGATCGCGATACCGGTATTCGCTGGCGTAATCGACTTCCACCGGCACGCGCGCTAAGCGCTCGATCATGTACTTTCCAGCCAGGGCAGAATGCCAGCTGGTGCCGCAGGCCGCGATGTTTACCTGGGTCACCGCGCGAAACTGGTCGTCGGTGATCTTCATGTCGCCGAGGAACACGCCGCCCGTTTCCATGGAAATGCGGCTCAGCGTGGTGTCGCGGACGGCACGCGGTTGCTCAAAAATTTCTTTGAGCATGAAGTGCTTATAGCCGCCCTTCTCCGCCTGGATGGGATCCCACAGGATCTTCTCTACTTTGCGGTCAACGTGCTCACCTTCCAGGTTGGTGAATTTCACCTTCTCCGGCGTGAGGATGGCCACATCGCGATCCGCCAGAAAGTACATCATGCGGGTGTGGTGCAGGATGCCGGGAACGTCTGACGCAACGAACGACTCACCTTCCCCCACGCCTACGACTACGGGCGGGCCATTGCGTGCGCTCACAATCGTGTCCGGTTGATCAGCGGAAATCACGCTGATGGCGTAGGCGCCAGTCAACCGCCGTGCTGCACGGCGCACCGCCTCCTCCAGAAGCATGGTCTTGCCGGACTCTTCTGCCGAGCGCTGCTCCTGCTCGATCATGTGGGCGATGACTTCGGTATCGGTTTCTGTGACAAAAACGTGGCCTTCCTCAGCGAGCTCACGTTTCAGATCGAGGTAGTTCTCCACGATCCCGTTATGCACCACGACAATGCGGCCGCTGCAATCCCGATGAGGATGCGCGTTTTCTTCGGTCGGTCTGCCGTGGGTGGCCCAGCGTGTGTGCCCGATGCCATAAGTGCCCTGCAGCGGGTGTTGCCGAATCACTTCTTCCAGATTGCGTAGTTTACCCGGAGCTCGCCGCAATTGCAGGTCCTTGTCGTACGCCCCTACAGCTATCCCGGCGGAGTCATACCCCCGGTATTCCAACCGGCGCAAACCTTCGATGATGACTGAAACGACGTCCTTCGGCCCGACATACCCTACGATTCCGCACATAGGGTCTTATTGTACGGTCGATGCCTACTCTTCCAGGCGATAGGTAAACTCTTCAATCACCGGGTTGGTCAATACTTCACGTGCGATGCGCTCGACCTCGGCCTGGGCGTCCGCGGTCTTCATTGTGCCCAGCGTCAACTGGAAGTATTTTCCCTGACGCACGTCTTCCACTCCCGTGTATTGCATGCGTTTGAGCGCGCCGTGAATGGTTTGCCCCTGCGGATCCAGAACCGTGCGCTTCAGCGTGACGTACACATGGGCCTTCATAAGGCGGATTATAAACTGCCTGCCCGGGGCTAATGCGCAGCCGCGACCGCCAGCTTTTTCGCGGAAATGGTTTTCTGCAAGGACTCTTCCGCGAACGATTGCAGAATGGGCTCGATCATCCCGCCCAGTCCAAAGGGAACACCCCGGCTCAGAGTAATCGCCTCACATTCCATATACACACCTCCATCGCGCTGCTCCATGCGCCAAAAGGAATCCATCGCCCACAGAAATCCCGTACCTTCGCCTTCCGGCAGGTCGTGCTCATCCTGCTTCCCGGCGTTCTCCACCTGCCGGACGGACTGGCTGCGTGAGCGGACCGCCAACCTGCCTGGCGTGAGTGGCTGGTAATCAATGGCGTGCACGGTGTCGAGCACGGCCGTCAGCACCTTGGTTTTGGTGATGCGGTAGGCCACCACAAAACGATTGCCATCCTGAGACAGGACCTTCACGTTGCTGATGTCGGGCGCGTAGAACTTTGGGTAATCTGCGTAGTCCTGATCCACTTTCACGACGCGCGCTAGGGTCGCTCCCGGAAGGAACACGCCACCGATCCAGTGCTGAATCATGCCGCCCGGCACGGTGAAAGCTTTCACGCGCTGGGTGACGATCTCGCCATGGCGAACAGCCTGCTGCCGCGCAGGATCGCCATCGATCCACAAGAATCCGCGAGCGGCGTGGTCTTGTGCGGTCAGTTGCGTTTCCACGGCCGAAATGTAGGTTTGGTAGGCGGCCTGGGTTTCCGGCTTCAGCGCGGCATGCGCAGGAGCCACCGCCAGCGTCAGCCATGCCATGGCGAACGCGATTGCTCTGAGCCGAAAGAGGATCATGAAGGATTTTTAAGAGAAAGAGCCGGATGCAGGCGCCAGTTCCAGAAAGAAATGGCGGAGAGTGGGGGATTCGAACCCCCGGTAGAGGTGTTAGCCCCTACAACGGTTTAGCAAACCGCCGCCTTCAGCCACTCGGCCAACTCTCCAGGCTTTGCTCCACGGATTATATCCCGAAGCAGCCCATGGAAAGAATCTAGCGATTCCCGCTCGGGATCGAGCTTTCCTTATTGTCTTTGAACCGATTGGCCGCCTCGATCACTTTGTTCCGGGCAAACGCGGCGTCGTGCCATCCTTTTACTTCCACGCGCTTTCCTTCGAGATCCTTGTAGATGGCGAAGAAGTGAGTCATTTCCTTCAGCAGGTGGGGATAAATTTCTGAGTAGTTCCAGACATCTGCGTAGCGCGGGTTGTTCTTGCCCACTGCAAGGACCTTCTCGTCGGGCACGCCCTGGTCGAGCATTTCCAGCAGGCCGATCGGCCGCACCTGCATCACGCATCCAGGAAAACTGGGTGCGTCGACCAGCACCAGCACATCCAGAGGATCGCCGTCTTCACTCAGCGTCGAGGGGATAAAGCCGTAGTCACCCGGATAGTGCACCGGTGAATACAGGTTGCGATCCAAGCGAAACACGTGCAGCGTCTTGTCGTACTCGTACTTGTTAATGCCCTCGCCGGGGATTTCAATGACCGCGTTGATGACCTCGGGAGATTTCTCCCCAACCGGGAGTTCAAGATAATTAACCATGGGTGTTTGTCCTTCGGCAGGTGGCCTGGCAGCCGCTTAATCATAAACCACGGCGGAGGCCGTTGATCCACAGCGGTTTACCGGCCGGGCCAGCAAACAGGGAAATGCCTTCCGACGCTGAGGCTTTGTATCAGGCGCAGGTGCCGCCAGGGCTAAAGCCCTCGTCCAATGAGGGCCACCATCAGCGCGGGTTCTACACCCGCGCCCCCGGACTAAAGTCCGGGGCTTCCACCGCATCGAGTGATCCGGGGCTTCCACCGCATCGAGTGATCCGGGGCTTCCACCGCATCGAGTGATCCGGGGCTTCCACCGCATCGAGTGAAACTATCGGCAACGTGTTGACCCTGGTGGTCGCTGCAGTCGGTGAGTTGGATCATTTGCGCTGCTGCGCGAGCCCGGCGGGCTTAGAGGGTTAATTTAGCCAGGTGCAGACTGAGCTGGACCGGCCTCGTCCACAAAAGGGAAACGAGCTGATCCTGGTAGCCCGCGGCCGCGCGTTGCCGCGGCGCTGCCGGCTGTAGCCCGGTGCTGGAGCTAGAGAATTTCAAGCAGCTTCTCGATGAGTTGCGGATAGCCATTGGATGTGATGACGGCGTCTACCCCATTTCGGAACTGCACCAGCCCAACGCCTCGCTTGAGGTCCATCGACAGGCTGCTGATGCGTTCCAAGGCTGTAGCCCGGGCGTCATCGAGCGTGACCTCGACATTGTTGGTGACAAACTCGCGGTGATTCGTGACCGGCAGCTTCAATTGAATCCCTCCCCCGAAGAATCAACAAGCAGTCGTCCAGAACCACCGCTTGATTCGTAGAATAGCTGCTTACGGCGCGCTGGCTACAACTATTGGGTAACAATTGACGGCATAAAGGTACCACCGGTTAGTAATGTGCTAAGCCCAAATGCTTCTTGGGTTTACCTTCTTTTAACACGCCTGCTGCGGTTGCCGCGGCAAGTCATGCGTGGTGCAATCCGGACTGGATGCAGGCATGGTGCGCAGCATCATGTGCGCCTTGGGCCATGCATACACGCGAGCTTGAAATGCTTTAGTATCCATTACGATTTACAGACGCTGCTGGCGTCGAAGCAAAGTTTGCGAGGAGTCTGCTGATGGCGAAACCCTGGCTGCACGTGAAGGCGTTTCAAGGTATTTGTTTGTTCCTCTCACTGGTGCCGCTGGCATCGCATCTGGAGGCGAAGGTGACCAAGTCTGCGTTCGGCGAAACATCCGATGGAAGCAAGGTAGAGATCTTTACCCTGCAGGAAGGCAATCTGCGCGCCCGCATCATGACCTACGGCGCCCGCGTTGTCTCCCTTGAAGTGCCCGACCGCACCGGCAAGGTGGGTGACATCGTCCTCGGCTACGAAAGTCTCGCCCCCTATTTAAAAGATCCCAAGAGCTACTTCGGTTCCGTTGTGGGCCGCTACGGCAACCGCATCGCTCACGCCAGCTTCAAGCTCGACGGCAACACCTACAAACTGCCCGCGAACGACGGGACGAACACCCTCCACGGCGGCCTGATCGGTTTCGACAAGCGGGTATGGCAGGGGCATGAGATCCCCAACGGGGTGGAAATGACACTGGTCAGCAAGGATGGCGACCAGGGCTTTCCCGGCACCCTGACGGCGCGCGTTCGCTACACCCTGGACGCGCATTCTCTCAAAATCGACTACTCTGCCACCACCGATAAAGACACCGTGCTCAATCTGACCAATCACAGTTACTTCAATTTGGGCGGTGAAGGCAACGGCGACATTCTGAAACATGTGGTAATGATTCCTGCAGACCGGTACACCCCGGTCGACTCCAACCTCATCCCTACCGGCGAGCTGGCGCCTGTGGCAGGAACGCCCCTCGATTTCCACCAGCCCACCGCAATTGGCGCCCGCATCGACTCTTCCTTCGACCAGATGAAGCTCGGGGGAGGCTATGACCATAACTTCGTCCTGAACGGCGAAATGGGCAAGATGCAGGTGGCTGCCAAGGTGATGGAGCCCACCAGCGGCCGGGTATTGACCGTGGAAACGACGCAACCGGGGGTACAGTTCTACTCCGGCAATTTTCTCGATGGCACGCTGGTCGGGAAGCATGGCCACGTCTATGCCAAGCACAGTGGGTTTTGCCTGGAAACCCAACACTTCCCGGATTCCCCTAACCACCCCAGGTTCCCCACAAGCGAGCTGAAGCCGGGCGAGACCTACCACTACACCACGGTCTTTCACTTCTCCACGGCGCAGTAGCGGCATACTAGACGGGTTGCAGATGTTCCCCACTCAAGCCAAACGCGGCTTGAGTGGGTCACCCAACTTCTGTTAAGCCACCTCTTCTAGCCTCAAATAAATCCTGGGTGGCCCATTCAAGCCGTGTTTGGCTTGAGTGGGGGACATCTGCACCCGCTTATGCAACCGCCCGGTTCTGTTCACCAGGAAAAAACGCCGCGCGTGCCGGCCGCCTCGGGCCAACCCAGGAATGCTAACCTCAGGGTTGAAGCCCAGCATGCCGGAAAAGACGCTCGTGACGCCACCGATCCCTGAAATCAGCCCAGATTTAGCCGCACGCTCCGGCTTACCCATGACCGCCGGAACGCGATTCGTTCGTGCCTGCCTGCGGCAGCCGGTCGACCGGACGCCGGTGTGGTTCTTGCGCCAGGCGGGCCGCTACATGGCCGAGTACCAGGCCGTGCGCCGTCATCATTCACTTCTCGAGATCTGCAAAAACCCAGAGCTGGCGGCTGAGGTCACCATCACGGCGGCGGAAAAGCTCGATGTCGATGCGGCCATCATCTTTGCCGACCTGCTGCTGCCTCTCGAAGGCCTGGGGCTGGATTTTGAGTTCCTCGCGGGGGAAGGGCCGGTGATCCATCACCCAGTGCGCACCCCGGCGGATGTCGACGCGCTCCGCACCGACCGCGTCGCCGAGTTGGGCTACGTCGCCGAGGCCATCACCAAGGTAGTGGCCCACTTCAAGGACCGTATCGGGATCGTCGGGTTTTGCGGTGCTCCATTCACCCTGGCGAGCTACATGATCGAGGGCGGCGGTTCCCGCAACTACATCTTCACCAAGTCGCTCATGTATCGCGAGCCCGCGGTGTGGCAGATCCTGCTGGAAAAGCTCGCCGCCGTGCTGGCCGAGTACGCCGCACAACAGGTGCACGCGGGCGCGGATGTTATTCAGATTTTCGATAGTTGGGCGGGAGCCCTGAGCGTCGCCGACTATCAGGATTTCGTGCTGCCCGTGACCACGCGTCTGGTGCGCGCGGTGCAGGCACTCGGAGTGCCTGTCATTTACTTCGGCGTGGATACGGCAACCCTGCTCCCGGCCATGCGCCAGACCGGGGCCGACGTCATTGGCCTGGATTGGCGGGTGCCGCTGGACCAGGGGTGGGCCGCCCTCGGGCACGCCACGGCGGTGCAGGGAAATCTGGACCCCATCCTGCTGTTTGCCGGGGAAGATCTGCTGCGCAAGCGAGTGCAGCAAATCCTGAATCAGGCCGGCGGCCGCCCGGGGCACATCTTCAATCTCGGTCACGGCATTGTTCCCGGCACCCCGGTCGAGAACGTGCAAAAAGTCGTGCAGTATGTGCGCGAGTTCAGCGCCAACCAAGGGGTACACCCGCATGCCTGATGTCGCGCAGCAAACTGATCGCCGTGCGGTGCTCCTGCTCGCCCATGGGACCCCGCAAACTCTCGACCAGATCCCCGAGTATCTGCGGAACGTCACCAGCGGCCGTCCCATGCCGGAATCCGTGGTGGAAGAAATCCGCCATCGCTACGGTCTCATCGGTTCCAGCCCGCTGACGGAGCTCACTATGGAACAAGGCGAACTGCTTGGTAGGGCGCTCGGTGTCCCGGTGTACGTGGGCATGCGGAACTGGAAGCCTTACATCGCCGATGTGGTGCGCCAAATGCGCGAGGATGGCATCACTTCGGCCGTCGATATCTGTCTCGCTCCACAAAATTCACGTACCAGCGTGGGGCTATATCGCCGCGCCGCCTTTGCTGAAGCAGCAGGCGCCATCCAGATGGACTTCGTCGACGGGTGGGCCGACCATCCGCTACTTGCCAGGGCATTTGCCGAGCGGTTGCAGCCGGTATGGCAGGAACTCTCGACCCGGCTGGGGCGTACGGCGCCAATCCTCTTTACTGCACACAGCGTCCCCTGCAGAACCATTCAGGCACAGGCTCCGGCTCCAGACGCGGAAGGCCAGCCAGCCCCAACCCGGCCCCGCCCTGACCCCGGCCCGGATCCTTACCCGGTGGAGGCCAAGCGCACCGCGGCTAACGTGGCCACCTTGCTCGCACCGCTTGGCCTCACGGAAGCCGATTGGTATTTTGCCTTTCAAAGCCAGGGCATGTCTGGGGCGGCCTGGATCGGTCCCACGGTCGAAGACACGCTCACAGCGCTGCGCCAGGAAGGCCACACCGCAGTCGTGATCCAGCCCATCGGCTTCCTCTGCGATCACGTGGAGATCCTGTACGACATCGACATCGGTTTCCGCGAGTTCGGGGCGAACATTGGCCTTGAGGTGGTGCGGCCGCAGTCGCTGAACGACTCTCCGCTGCTGACGGCGGCTCTTGAGAATCTTGCTCGGGAGGGCTTCGACCGGCTCGCAGCCAGGGTCCCCTCCCAGACCCGCACCGAAAACGCGCCAGCAGTCGCGGTATGACGGCCCGCCCTCCATCAGGGCGCATTGCGATCGTGGGCGGCGGCATTAGCGGGCTGGCCGCTGCTTACCAGCTGACCTGCGAGGGTGCGCCATGGACCCTATTCGAGGCTTCCTCAAGGCTGGGCGGCATCGTTGAGACGGAGCGCAGGCAGGGCTTCGTCATCGAGTGTGGTCCTGATTCCTGGGTGACAGAAAAACCCTGGGCCCGCGAACTGGCAGTCGAACTCGGCCTCGCCGACCAGATCATTCCCTCAAACGATGCATGGCGCCGCACCTATGTGCAGCGGGGCGGGGAACGCCAGACCGAACTGGTGCCTATCCCGGACGGCATGCGGATGATGGTTCCTTCCCGCTGGGGCCCTCTGTTGGATTCGCCGCTTTTCACCTGGCAGGCACGGTTAGCCTACCTGCGCGAACCTAAACGCGCCGTGGAGCTCAAAGCAGCAGCACCCGGGGCGGATGAATCGGTCGCGACCTTTGTGCAACGCCACTTCGGGGAAGAGGTGGCCAGCTCGATCGCCGGCCCTTTGCTGAGCGCGGTGTTTGGCGGCGATATCGCGCAGCTGAGTGTGCGCTCGGTGATGCCGGCGTTCGTGCGGATGGAGGCCGAGCACGGCAGCCTTATCCAGGCAATCCAGAAGGCAGCCGGGCAGCGCGGGCAGCAACCAGCCGAAGCCATTTTTACCACCTTGCGTGACGGCCTCGAGACGCTCATCGAGAGCATGGTGAGCAAGTTGCCCGGGAGTGCTGTGCGACTCGGCCAGCCAGTGTTACATATCCAGCCGGAGAGCGACGGCTGGCGCGTCACCACTGCCGGCAGCCAAGAGCATTTCGACCGGGTCATCCTTGCCACAGCGCCGCATGTAACCCGCACGTTGCTGCAGTCTCTTGCCGGGCACGGCTCGCGGATGGCCGATCTGCTGCCCCAGTACGCTACATCGGCCATCGTGGTCGCGCTGGCATTCGATACCGCCCAGGCCCAGGCTATGCGAATCCCGCGGGGCTTCGGCTTTGTGGTCCCTCCTTCCCCAACCAGAGCCACCACGCATCCTCAGTTGCTGGCCTGCACGTTCGTCGATCAAAAGTTCTCTCACCGGGCGCCGGCGGGTGCGGTCCTGCTGCGCGCCTTTTTCGGCGGAGCCTCCGGGGACGCATTGCTCGCGCAAGCGGACGAGGCGCTCGTTGCCCTGGCGCGACAGCAGCTGGCCCGCACACTGGGTCCGCTACCCCCGGCATCGGTCACCCTGGTGCGGCGCTGGCCACAATCTCTGCCGCAATACGCGGTCGGTCATCTGGACCGCATGCGCCAACTCGAGGCGCTGTTGCCGGCGCTGCCAGGCTTGCACCTGGTGGGCAGCGCCTATTACGGCGTAGGACTACCCGACCTGATCCGGCAAGGCCGTGCCGTCGCGCGCCTGCTGGCCGCAGGGGTTTAACGCTTCTTCAGGGGAACACTTCTCGTTGAGTGCAGTGCACCCCCCCAGTAACTCTCACCACCCATACCCCCTCAGAGGTGGCTTTGTTGCAGGAAAATGGGCGGCGGCAGCTGGCCGGCTTGTCTCAGCTCGATACACCACCGCTGCGTCAACTTTCGCAGGAGCAAAAAGTATTCCGCGGATTCCAGACTCGCGGCAATCGCAGGCACAGTAAGCTAGCGAGATAAGGCCACTTGTGAAAAATTTAAGTATCGAACTGCTGTGCTCGTCCCCGTTGGCGCTATGAACAAGGCGAACCGGATTCCGTGTTGAAGGTGCATCTACCCAAAGAGCATGATGAAGCCAAATCAGAAGGTGGTAATTGTTGGGGCCGGGCCCGGTGGCCTGGCCGCTGCTATTTTGCTGGCAAGATCGGGTGTTGACGTAACAGTCGTGGAGCGGCGTGATGTCGTTGGCGGCCGCACTTCGACCATCGAGCGCAACGGATTCAAATTCGATACCGGTCCGACTTTCTTTCTGTATCCCCGCGTGCTGCGCGAGATTCTCGCCGCCGCCGGCCGGGATCTCGATGAAGAAATCCCCATGTACCGGCTCGATCCTCAATATCGCCTCGTCTTCGGCTCTGGCGGCGAGCTTCTGGCCACCCCGGACCTCAAGCGCATGGAGCAGTCGATCGCGCAACTGAGCCCGGAAGACGCTGGCGGCTTTCATCGCTTCTTCTGTGACAATCGCAACAAGCTGGAAAAATTCACGCCGTTCCTTGAGTCATCCTTCGAAAGCTGGAGAGACCTGGCGAAGCTTGACATGCTGAAGTTGCTGCCGCTTCTGCGGCCGTGGCGCTCCCTCGATTCTGACTTGCGGAGCTACTTCAAAGACGAACGCATTCGTCTCGGCTTCAGTTTCCAATCCAAGTATCTGGGCATGTCTCCGTTCACCTGCCCCAGCCTGTTCAGCATCCTGTCTTTCCTCGAGTATGAGCACGGCGTCTTCCACCCTGTAGGTGGTTGCGGTGCAGTGACTCAGGCGCTGGCGCGTATCGCGGAAGACCTCGGCGTTCGCGTGCTGTTGAACGAACCCGTGGAAGAAATGGTGTTCGCCGGCCGCAAGTGCACTGGGGTGCGCACCGGCCATCGTACCTTGGCCGCCGATGCCGTGGTGGTGAATGCCGACTTTGCGCAGGCCATGCAACGCATGGTCCCGGACAACATTCGCCGTCGTTGGACAGACACGAAGATTGAGAAGAAGCGCTTCTCCTGCTCCACCTTCATGCTTTACCTGGGCATTGATGGGCAGTATGACGATGTGTCTCATCACACCATCTATCTGGCCAAGGATTATCGCCAGAACCTGCGCGACATCGAGGAGCTGCATCAGCTCTCGCCTGACCCTTCGTTCTACGTGCAGAATGCCTGCGTCACCGACCCCAGCCTCGCTCCAAAAAAGATGAGTACGCTGTACGTTCTGCTGCCGGTAACGCACGAGCACGAAAACGTGGATTGGCCCACAGAACGAGCGCGCTTTCGCTCGCTCGCACTCCAGCAGTTGGAAAAGATCGGCATCAAGGATGTTGAGGGCCGCATCCGGTACGAAAAGGTGGTGAGCCCGGCCGATTGGCGCACGGAATATTCGCTGTTCAAGGGCTCCACCTTCAGCATGGCGCACAACCTGCGCCAGATGCTTCACCTGCGTCCTCACAACCGCTTTGAGGATCTCGATAGTGTCTACCTGGTCGGTGGCGGTACCCACCCCGGCAGTGGGCTGCCGGTGATCTTTGAATCGGCTCGTATCACCGCCCGCCTGCTGCTGGAAGATTTGAAGATCGAGCCGCAGTGGAATACCGCACCGGTGCTGCCCGAAGCCGCCATGTTGGAAGCTGCCTCGTGAAAAAGCGCCAGAGTGCACAATGAACGGTATATCTACGCTCCAGGGCAGGCAAGCCGCCGCTTCGGCTGGCCGTTCTGAGCCTTCCCTTGCGCAGGCTCGAAGTGCGCAACAGCTATGGGCACAAACCCGCTTGCGCATGCGGCTGGCTCTGTTGCGGCGTGCCCGGCACCAGATAGCTGCCAACGGAACCACAATTGCCGCAAGCGTTCCCTGTGAGCAGCCCGGTGCGCTCCATCGTGGCATCGCCGACACCCTGGTTGCGGAAGTGTTGCCCCTGGTCGAGGCCTGCCGCTTTTTGGAGCGCGAGGCAGCCTGGATTCTTGCTCCGCAGCGTATCAGCACGCGTAATCGGCCTTTTTGGCTGAAGGGTGTGACAGCCGAGACAGTGCGTGAGCCGCTCGGCGTCGTGCTCATCATTGGCCCGGCAAATTACCCACTCTTTCTGCCAGGAGTGCAGGCACTGCAGGCGCTGGCTGCCGGCAATGCAGTCCTCTGGAAACCTGCCCCGGGCGGCACACCGGCGGCGCAGGCTCTGCGGGGCGTCCTGGTTCAGTGCGGGCTCGACCCTGCGCTTATGCAAGTCCTCGACGAGTCGCCACAGGCGGCCAGCGACGCGATTGCCGCCGGAGTCGATAAGGTATGTCTCACCGGTTCCGCAAATACTGGTATCGCCGTGCTCAGTCAGCTGGCGCCAAATCTGACACCCGCGGTGATGGAACTTTCCGGCTGTGACGCTGTCTTCGTTTTGCCCGGAGCACCTGGTGAGCGCGTCATCGAGGCTCTTACCTTTGGCATGCGCCTGAACGGGTCCGCTACCTGCATGGCGCCTCGCCGGCTGTTCCTGGTGGGTGACCACCCGGGCCTGGTCGAAGCATTGCTGGATCGGCTCCGCGGTCTTCCTACCGTGGCGCTGCCCACCCACACCCAGGTTCATCTGGCTGAGCTGCTCGAGCAGGCAGAACGCCTTGGCGGTCAGATCGTGATGCAGGGCTCCCTGGCTGCGTTGCAGTATGCGGTCGTGCGCCACGCCACGGCTGAAATGCGCATCGCACTGAGTGATATCTTCGCTCCCGTGCTCAGCCTGTTCGAACTGCCCGAACTCGACGCCGCAGTGGCGGCTCACGCGGCCTGCCCCTACGCGCTGACCGCAGCCATCTTCGGTCACGTGGGCGAGGCTCGCTCCCTGGCTGCCCGGCTGCCGGTCAACACCGTGCTCATTAACGATGTGATCGTGGCCACGGCGGATCCTCGCATCAGTTTCGGTGGGCGGAAAGCAAGTGGCTTTGGACTTACCCGTGGGCGCGAAGGTTTGCTGGAAATGACCACACTCAAGACCGTAGTCGTTCAGGGCAGCCGCGATATGCGCGCCTATCGCCCTAACACGAAGCAGCATGAGCCATTTTTCGCTGCTTACCTGCAGGCGGCGCATAGCGGCAGCTGGCCGGCCCGGTGGCAGGGTTTGCAGCGGTTGTTCCGTGCGGCGAGCCAGCTCGATAAAAAAGATTAGGAGAACAAGACACCATGCGTGTTGCAGTTATCGGTTCCGGTTTAGGTGGTCTCTCGGCGGCGTGCACGCTCGCTGCACGCGGGTACGACGTCGAAGTGTTCGAGAAGAACCCCTGGTTGGGCGGCAAGGCGGCCGTCCTCGAAGAGCAGGGTTTCCGCTTCGATATGGGCCCTACCATCCTCATTCAGCCATCCGTGCTGCGGCGCATCTTCTGTGAGGCTGGCCGCGATATGAGCAGCTATCTCGACATGGTGCGTCTCGACCCGCAGTGGCGGTGCTTCTTCGATGATGGCAGCGTGCTCGACCTGAAGGACGACGTGCGTGAGATGGCAGCTTCGCTGGAAGGCAGAGAGCCTGGCCTGGGCGCCCGGTTTACCGCATTTATGGAGCTCTCGCAGAGGCTGCACACCATCTCTGACAAGTTCTTCTTCTGGAAGTCCGTCGGCTCCATGCGCGACACATTCGATATTGGCGGCAGTTTTCAGGCCTCTGTGCTCAAAGATGTGCTCAGCATGCGGTTGGGGCAGAGCGTGTCCGGCACGATTCGCGAGTTTATCAAAGACCCGCGCGTTGCCCAGATGCTTGACCACTACGTGCAATACGTCGGTTCCTCGCCGGATAACTCGCCGGCCATTCTTTGTTCGATTGGAAACATGCAGGCCGAGCAGGGCATCTGGTACCCGAAGGGTGGTACGCGTGCGGTTCCGCAGGCACTCGTGCGCCTGGGCACCGAACTCGGCGTACGCTTCCACACCGGGCAGCAGATCGCCCGCTTGCTCACCGGCGGCGGCGCAGTGATTGGTCTCGAAACCCAGGAAGGCGTACAACATCACTTCGACGCGGTGGTTTCGAACGAAGATGCTGTGCGCACCTACCGCGAGTTGCTGGGCAAGGAAGCAGCCTCTAAATTCGACAAGCGACGGGAGTACGAACCCGCATGCTCAGGCGTGGTGCTTTACCTTGGGCTCAAGCAACGCTACGAGCACCTGGCCCACCATGATTTTGTCTTTTCCCGCGATCCGCACGAAGAGTTTCACCACATCTACGACCTGGGCGAGCCGGCGCCTGATCCCACCTGCTATCTCGCCTCCACGTCGGCTACCGATCCAACCACCGCGCCCACTGGCGGCGATGCCCTGTACGTCCTGGTCCACACGCCCTTCCTGCGGCCCAGGCATGACTGGTCCAAAATGTTTCCCGCCTATCGTCAGGTCATCCTCAACAAGCTGAAGAGGACGGCGGGGCTGACGGATATCGAGGATCGCATCGTCTTCGAGCACGCGCTGACGCCGGTGGATATTCACAACCGCTACCACGTGCTGAACGGAGCCATTTACGGTATCTCCAGTCATGGCCGCTGGAACGGTGCATTCAAGCCGGCTAATGCCAGCCCTGATATCGAAGGTCTTTACCTGGCCGGCGGCGCAGCGCACCCGGGTCCGGGGATGCCGATGGTGATGATGAGCGGCTGGATTGCGGCCGACGCACTCGATCAGCGGTACCGCGGTCCCGAAGCAGCCGTTTCTGCCCGTAAGCAGGCAGAAACCTTGTTGGCTCACGCGTGACTGCCTCCTGTCTCAAACAGGACTATTTCTGCGAGGCACATCGCGATTTGTGCGCAGGATAGGATGGAGATAGTCGAAGAAGGTACGTGCCCGTGAGCCGCTCACCCGACGCAACGGAAAATACCTGCTCCTGGCCAACGCGCGCCCGCGTTCCTGTGGACGGGCCGGCTGCATCGAGCAGCATGCCAGCTACGGATACCAAGCTGAGTGCGCGCGCGGCAAGGCCGACGTTGGCGCGGCCGTCCCGTCGGCTTCTCTCTCTGTTCCGTATCTATCTTTACTGGTACATTGGCCGTCATTTCCGTGGCATGCGGGTTGCTCATGGCGAGCGTTTCCCGCAATCGGACGGCCCCTTGATCGTGTTTGCAAATCATGCTTCGTGGTGGGATCCGCTCTCATTCTTCATCATCTCCCGCTACTTTCTGCCCCAGGCGGATCACTACGCGCCCATGGATGCGGCAGCACTGGGGCACTACAGCTTCTTCCACAAGCTCGGCATCTTTCCGGTGGAGAGTGGAAGTACCCGCGGAGCGGCCCAGTTCCTGCACACGGCCCGGCAGATTCTCTCGACCCCGAGTTCTGTTCTGTGGGTTACGCCTGAAGGGCAGTTCACGGATATGCGCACGCGACCCCCCGTGTTCCGCCCCGGGATGGCCGCGATGGTAGCCCGGCTTGGTTCCTGCACGCTGGTACCCCTGGCCTTCGAGTACACGTTCTGGGATGAGCGCTTGCCGGAGATCCTGCTGTCGTGTGGTGAGCCCATTCGCGTGAAGGACGGTCACCAGCACACCACCACCGAGTGGAGTGAAACCCTGGCTACCGCTTTAGCCCGAACCCAGGATGAGTTAGCTGACCTGGTCAAGCTTCGCGATCCGTCACGGTTTGCGACTGTCCTGCATGGCCGTGTTGGCATCGGCGGCATTTACGAGCTTTGGAAACGGCTCCTGTCCGCCATGACCCGCCGTGTCTATCACGACAGCCACGGAAGCATCCGATGATCAGCGTGGTGCTCATTGGTCTCGCCTTCGTTTGCGCCACGGGTCCCGCCTTCCTTTGTTTATGGAACATGGCCCTGTATCGTGAGCCGCACCTCGACAGCTGTACAGAAGTAGGGAATTGCACGCTGCCTGACAAGGTTTCCGTGCTGATACCAGCACGCAATGAAGAGGCGGTCATCGCGGCCGCGCTCAATAGCGTGCTCGCCTCGCGCGGGGTTGCGATTGAGGTGGTGGTTCTGGATGATGGCTCGACCGATCGCACCGCCGCCATCGTTCGCGAGTTCGCCGCTCGCGATCCGCGTGTCCGTTTGGAGTTTTCGCCGCCGCTGCCCAGTGGGTGGAATGGCAAGCAGCACGCCTGCCACACACTTTCGCAGCTGGCCCGTTTCCCGGTCCTCTGTTTCATCGACGCGGATGTGCGCCTCGCGCCGGAAGCGGTCGCGACCATGTCTGCATTTATGGTCCGTTCAGGATCGCACCTGGTGAGCGGCTTTCCACGACAGGAGACAGAGACCTTTCTGGAATGGTTACTGTTGCCATTGATCCATTTTGTGCTGCTTTCGTACCTGCCGCTGTCTGTGATGCGTACCTCGCCCCTTCCTGGCCTCGCGGCAGGATGCGGTCAGTTCCTGATGGCGCAACGCGAGGCTTACGAGAAGACTGGCGGGCACGCCCAGATTCGCACCACCATGCACGACGGCCTGCTTTTGCCAACGCTGTTTCGCCGCCATGGCTTCCATACTGACCTGGCTGACCTGACGCACCTGGCGACCTGCCGCATGTATCACAATGCTTCTGAGGTTTGGCGCGGCCTGGCTAAGAACGCGACCGAGGGAATGGCAGCGCCGGCCCGCATCGTTCCGTTTACCATGCTGTTGTTCTGCGGACAGATCCTGCCCACTCTGCTCGCGTTGTCGCTGGTGGTTTCGCCATCGGCCTACAGTCCCGTGGCGCGCACCTGCATTCTGGTATCGCTGGCAGCGTCCTTTCTTCCCCGTCTGTACTCCGTGTGGAAATATCGTCAGCCGCTGTTCAGCGCCTTGCTGCATCCACTGGGTGTCGGTGTCCTGCTCATATTGCAGTGGTATGCCTTGCTGCGCAAACTGAGTGGCCAACCCGTCCGCTGGAAAGAGCGCGCTTACCACATGGGGTGACGTGTGTGCCCGGGAGCAACCGTTCTGTTCGTGAATCGATCTAATTCGCTCTGGGAAGGAGCCGTTTGCGCACCATCGAAGTCGTTCGAAAAATCGTTCTGATTGCAGCTGCCCTGCCCTTTGCTGGCTCGGCGTTGGCGCAGAAAGTCATCCAGAGCAAGTCCCCAGACTATGTCCACCGGCTGGCCGAGGCTCGTCGGCAGTACTTCGCTGATTTGCAGGGAGACCGTGCGGCTGCATCCAAAGCGCGCGCCAGCTTTGAGTCGTTGGCTAAAGATTACCCTGATGATCCGGTGGTGGATGCTTATCGCGGAAGCGTGGAGTTGCTCGAAGCTGCCCGCACGTGGGCCGTCTGGGATAAGCGCAAGCTGGCTAATGACGGCTTGACCAGAATGGATGGAGCGGTTGATCGTGCACCGAACGATTTAGAGGCACGTTTTATTCGTGCAGCCTCCACCTGGCATCTGCCTTTTTTCTACAAGCGCAAGCAGCAGGCCGCGACCGACTTCAGCCTGATCGCACCGCACGCCGAAAGTGCCGCCGCCAAGGGCACCCTGCCCGCGCCGCTGGCTGCCGCGGCGTTGGACTACTACGGCCAGGTTCTGAATGATCGCAGCGACAATCACGGTGCCAAACAAGCTTACGAGGCTGCAGTGCGAGTCGACGGCAACAGCCCCGGCGGCCGCGACGCCATGAAGCGGTTGAGCAGCGAATAAGCGATGTAGGCGAAGGGGGGCACCTGGTGTCATCACCTTTTTCCTTTGCAGTCGCTTGTGGCTTCATGTTTTGGGCATTCGCTAGCGGTCAAGGCGCACCGCAATCCCTCGGCTGCGCTCCTATGAACAAACTGGAAAGCGCTCTGGACGAGGGTTGAAATGTCCCCCACTCAAGCCAAACGCGGCTTGAATGGGCCACCCTCGGCTTTCTCGGGATGCGGGCAGAAAGCAGATCCTCCTGGGTGGCAACTGATCGGACCTCAAGAACTGTAGGGTGGCCCACTCAAGCCGCGTTTGGCTTGAGTGGGGGACATCTTAACCCTCGTCAGCCAAACCGATGCGTATCGCACCCCGTTCATTGCTTCGTCCTTAACTTGCACTGCAAGCAAATTCCTGGGGATGACAAAGCGAAGGGTAGTTTATTTCCTTAGTAGTTGCTTGTGGCTGATAAACGGTTAACCTGGCGATTCGGGATCATGACTTCCCACTCTCAAGCGGCTTCCTGGCAAAGTAGTAAAGCGATCCCGCAAGCAGGACGAACATCAACACTGACACCCAGTCGTAATGCAGAAAATTACTCGCCGGGAACAGCAACACATCCTGCTTGCCGGCCGCGGTCTCGTATAGCTTCAACGCAACCCCCATCAACCCCACGATGCCACCGGCCGCGATTAATCCACTGGCGTACAGCGAGCCGGGGCTGATCTCACTCTCCGTCTCCGCCGCATCGGCGCGCACCCTGGCCGCTGCACTATCAATCAGCCAGCGCACAACGCCACCGGCGAAAATGGCCAAAGTCGTGCCGATCGACAAATAAGCGCCGACGGCAAACGAGAGCGACCGAATGCCGAGCAGTTCCACAGCAATCACCAGGAACACGCCCAGCAACACCAGGCCCCACGGCAACCTGCGGCCAAGGATCCCATTCACCACCGTCGCCATCAAGCGCGCTTGCGGGGCCGCGGCTTTCTCGCTGCCAATCCCCTGGATCCACTGCACCTCGATCTGCCGCGTTTGCGGGTTGTATAGGTACTTGCCATCCGCCAACTCGCGAGAGTTCAGGGCATTCAGCAAAACATATCCACCACCGCTCCGGGTATCCACAGACTTATCTGACCTGGTCACCCGGATCTGCGCCTGGTGGAACTTCGCTTCCTCCACTTGTACCCCGCTGTGCGGCAAGGACACATCCCAGGGCCGCGCCATCGGCCGGAACTCTGCGAGTCCCTGGTTCATCAACTGCAGCGTGGCGCCTATCGCCAGCGTAGACACACAAGCGCCCACTACCAGGGCAATCTGCTGCTTGCGCGGGGTCGCGCCGATCAGGTAGCCGGTTTTCAGATCCTGCGACGTGTCCCCGGCATTCGCAGCCGCAATGCACACCACTCCGCCAATCGTGATGGCCAGCGCGCCAAACGCGGGCGCTGTCCATCCCTGCACCAGAAAGATCGCCGATGTCGCCATGAGCGTGGCAATCGTCATGCCGGAGACTGGATTGGACGAGCTGCCGATTAACCCAACAATCCGCGAGGACACCGTGACAAACAGGAACCCGAACACGGCCACCAGCAACGACGCGGCCAGGTTGGCAAACCAGCTTACCTGTGCGCCCGGCACTGGCTTGAAGGTAAGAAAGAACCACATCATCAGTACCAACAGCACCGATCCGCCGATCACCACGCCGAAGGGCAAATCATCTTCCGTACGGATCGGACGCTTCGCAGCGCCGCCACTCGCGCGCAGGTTGCCCATCGCGGCTCGCAGCGCGCCCACGATGGTCGGCATGGTTTTCAGCAACGTGATGAGCCCAGAGGCGGCTACGGCACCCGCGCCCATGGGGCGGATGTATGAGGCCCAGAGATCGCTGGGAGACATCTGCGCGATCGGCTTGGTGCCGGGGTAAATGGCTTCGGGAAAATGAGAGCCGAAGAAATAGATCGTGGGCATGATCACCAGCCAGGAGACAACACCGCCGGCAAACAACAGCCCGGCGATGCGCGGACCGATGATGTACCCAACGCCCAGGTATTCGGGAGTAACATCCGCGCGGATCGCGGAACCTGGGAGCCAACCTGGCTGATAGTTCGGCGTGCCCGGCCAGGCGCCGAAAAGATTTTCATTCTGAAACAGTGTGTACACCCCGCCCAGGCCGAGGCCGAGGAACACACGCCCGGCAAACGAGCCGCCGCGTTCCCCCGCCAGCAGCACATCGGCGCATGCCGTCCCTTCAGGATAAGTAAGCCGGCCGTGCTCCTCGACGATCAGTTGCCTCCGCAACGGGATCATGAACAGCACGCCAAGCAGCCCGCCCAGCAGTGCCAACACAAAGATGCGTGAGTACTCCAGGTTGAAGCCGAGAAAAATCAAAGCGGGCAAGGTGAAGATGACGCCGGAGGCAATCGACTGGCCCGAGTTCCCGGTGGTTTGCACGATGTTGTTTTCCAGAATGGAGGATCGACCAAACGCGCGCAGAACGCTGATCGAGAGCACAGAGATAGGGATGGACGCGCCCACCGTCAGCCCCGCGCGTAACCCCACATACACCGTGACCGCGCCAAACAGCAATCCAAAAACGCAGCCCAGGATGAGCGCGCGCGGCGTCAGTTCCGGGCGCGTTTCGGTGGCGGCGACATAGGGTTGAAAGGTTGGCGGCGTGGTCTGCAATCGGTGAGCCTCCGTGGTGCCCGGAGCTTGTTCGTGCGCCGGGTGAAACCACTGTATACGGACCGGCCGGAATCCGCCGTGAATCAAGGCTTTTCGATCTGTTCGCCAGGCGAACGGTCGCTTCAAGCAGCACTGGCGCGAACCGGCGGGTTCCCCTATACTTTGCTCAGATTCATGGCAGGCGGTTACGAAACCCCTTGCCAGGTGTGAGGTGCGTCTTCCCTGGTCAGAGCGTTACCCTGACTCTCGACGTTCCGCTACCGCAGACTTCGGTTTGGCGGGCTGTGGTCCGCGTGCTACGAAGTCCCGCGGATAGCCTTGCCTGCGTGTTATTTCCTGCCTCCTGCGCCCTCTGTGGCGGCTCTCTCCTGCGCTTGACCCGCGCCCCTCTTTGCGACCACTGCTGCACGCATGTTCCCCCAGAAGCTGGTACCCTTTGCGCCTGTTGTGGCGAAGATATGGGTATCGCCCAGTTCTCCCCATTGCCTACGGAGAGCGCCCCGCCAGTGCTCTGTCAGCCCTGCCGCCTGGCGCCTCCCGCATTTGCGAGAGCCGTTGCCTATGGGAACTACCAGGGGCAGCTGCGATCGCTAATCCATCTGCTTAAGTACGAGGGAATGCAGCCGGTCGCTGCTGCGCTCGGTGAGTTCCTTGCGGAAAGCCTCGGTACGCTGGTTGCTGCTCCGGATATGCCTCTCGAGCTCCTGGTCATGCCGGTACCGATGCACGCAGCCAAGCAGCGCCAGCGCGGCTTCAATCATGCCGAGCTTCTTGCGCGCGCGGCTATCAAAAGCCTAAGGCACCGCCATTGCCCATGGACCTTGTCTCTTGCGTCCAATGTGCTGCAACGAATGCGGGTCACCGTGAGTCAGGCAGGGTTGACCACCCGCCAGCGCCGCGAGAATTTGCGTGGCGCTTTTTTTGTGTCCCAGCCCAGCGGAGTCAAAGGACGGCATGTGCTGCTGGTGGACGATGTCTACACGACCGGCGCAACAGCACGCGCCTGCAGCCGCGTGCTGCGCAGCGCGGGCGCTGCCTCGGTGTGGGTCGTCACGGTCGCCCGGGCGCAACGCGAAGGAGTCGCCGCCTGGGATCCTGGATTTCTGCCCAGTCAATTGGGGCCATCTCCGAAAACGGAGCAAGCCCTGCACTAGGTAGTTTGCAAGAAAGCTCACGGAGGATCGAGATGTCTTTGGGAAAAGCCATGGTCCACTCACGCAAGCCGAAAGCAATTGCACAAAATCGTGCGCTGCCGCATGACACTGCCGACACGCATGAGGGTTGGCCAGGCCAACGAGTTTCGTCGGCATACACCATGCAGAAGCCGGTGCTGGTACTGAACGCCTCCTATGAACCCATCAACATCTGCGGTGCGCGCCGGGCGCTGATTCTCGTTTTAAAAGGGGTCGCGAAAACCGAAGAAGAGCAGGGCGCGATTCTGCATGCCGCGTTATTGCGCGTTCCCATGCCTTCCGTCATTCGCCTGTTGGAATATCGTCGCATCCCGCACCAGACCCGCGCCTTATCGCGCAAGAACATCCTCCTGCGCGATCGCAACAGCTGCCAATACTGCGGAGTGGTGTTGCCGGCGGGTGAACTGACGCTCGACCACGTGTTGCCGCGTTCGCGTGGTGGTCTGTCTACCTGGGAAAACCTGGTGGCCTGCTGTCACTCCTGCAATCGGCGCAAAGGCAATCATTTGCTGCACGAGCTAAGCGACATTAAGCTCATGCGCGAGCCTCGACCGTTTTCGCTGCACACCAGCCGTCACATCATGCGCATGATTGGCCATTCCGATCACAAGTGGAGAAAGTACCTCTACTACTAACCGGCACGATGAAGCGGTCGGGAGTTATGGGGCATCCGAATTTGTGGGACGGGAAACATCTCCGGCGAAATGCCGTCGTGGATATGGCTACCACCAGACGAGCCGGCTCAATAATGGAAAGTAAAGTGCCAGCCGTAGTGGCAGATCGTTGCCGGGCAGCTTCCGCAGCACGTTCGCGTACGACTCCAACTGCGGCGCATACTTCTCCTTCTCGCTGGCTAAGAACGCCTCCAACCCAGAAGCGCCGTGCTGGGCTGTCTTGTAGTCCACGATCCAAAGATGCGTCTCATCGAGGGACTCGGGCTCCGCGCCTGCTCGAAAGATGCGGTCACCGCGCAGCGTGCGGACTGCGGATTCTTCCCAGGTAGACCACGCAACCTCATTGCGCGCACCCGCCCGTGCGCCAACAATCCACCGCCCCACAGGATCGCGGAGCACCGCTTGTAACGCGCGCACAACGTCTCTCGACGTCGATTCAGCTTGTGCCCGCGGTAATCCTGTAGCCCGCAGCAGGGCAAGTGCCCGTACTCGCCAGCTTTCCACTTCATGCGTGTCCGGTATCCGGCTGAGATCTTCCATGAGCGCATGCACCACGGTGCCAAAAGCGCGCGTAGCCAGGGAGCCGCGCGGCAGGTCGACGACCCCCGTCTCGGCATCAGCAAGGATCGTCTGCTCCGGTCCCTGCCAAACAGCCGGCAAGCGGCGCAGGGGAATCGTAAGCTCGAGCGGTGGAAATACCAGTTCTGTTTGCTCCGGTGTGCTTGCCTGCACGCGCTGTTGTTGGGCAAACTCGCGATCGAAATCCTCACGAATTGCCGGCCACGCCATACTGAGCAAACTGTGCTTGTCCCCGGGGCTCAGCTCCTGGGTGCCGTTCTTCGGCTCTTTGATGGTGGCTGTGCCGAGAAGATGCAGCTCCTCACGGGCACGGGTTGCGGCGACGTAAAGCAGGCGCTTCGCTTCATCATCCTGCCGTCGCGATTGCTGCTTCCCAATCCATTCATAGATACCGCTGGACTGTCCGTTGGCCCCAATCGGCGCCACCACGAAGGCGCGCTCTTCCTGCTCCGTCTGCCCTACTAGCCGGGTTTGCTCTACCCAGCGCAACAGGGGTTGATCGTCACCCTGCGTGCTTCGCTCCAGTCCAGGAACAATCACTATGTCAAAGCCCAGGCCCTTGGCCTTGTGGATCGTCATCAGTTGCACGCCATGGCGCTCGTCGGCTCGGGGATCCGGCTGCGCACACAGCTCCTCAAGCCGTTGCTTGAGATCGCTTGCGTCCGGGCCCAGTTCCTCGAGCATGCTGAAAAATGTGCGCACGTTCTCGTAAGCCGTGCGATCCACGCATGCATGGCCGCCCAAAGTCGCCCATGTACGTTCCACCCAGCGTGCGAACGAGGCCTGCCGATGTTTGCTGCGCAAAGCATCTTCGAGGATGGCGAGCACGCGTTCAGCCCGTTGCCGCCCATCCGTGCTCAACAGCGAGGCTCGCTCGCGGAGCAAGGTAAGCACTGGTTGATTCGCGAACACCTTTTCGTCACTGCCACAGAGCGTATGCAGGTCTTTGAGCGTGAGCCCGCACCACGGTGCGCGTAGCACTGTCAACCACGCGATGCGATCCATCGGGTGCAGGAGCGTGCGCGTGAGCGCAGTCAGATCCCGCACCTCCGGCCGGTCTCCTAACTGCTCAATCTCGACGGCACGAAAGGGGATATCCGCCTTGCGCAGCCGTTCGGTGATCAGCCCCAGATGGGAGCGAGCGCGGACCAGAACAGCGATCTTGAACTCCTTGTGCAAACGCTCTGCTTCTTCTACTTTCGGCCAATGCTCCTGGATGATGCTGACCACCTGTTTGGCTTCCGCATCGGCGGACGCACGAGTTTCCTCCGGCGTCGCTTTCGAAGTGATCAGCCTGGGCCAGAGGCGCACCGCCTGCGTGGTGCGCTTTTCCTGATCCTTTGCTGGCTCCTGGGCGGTTGAGGGAGCGAACGCGACGTGGTACTCATCCGTGGCCTGTCCTTCCTCCTGGGCGAAGACTAGGGTGAAGATTTCGTTCAGCCGATTTACCAGCCCAGCATGAGAACGGAAATTTGTTTGTAGCTGAATCGGTGCCAGTACGAGGGCATCGCTGCCTTCACCAAGTCCGCGCAGCCGGGTTCGTTCAAAAAGCTCGACTTCCGCCTGGCGAAAGCTATAGATGGATTGCATGGGGTCGCCGACCAGGAAGCAGGTGCCTCGTTCCGAAGCCTCCCAGGCGCTGGCCAGCAGGATCAGCAGTTCGTATTGGCTGCGCGACGTGTCCTGAAATTCGTCGACCAGCATATGGCGCCAGCGGCCGGCGACTTCTGCGGCCAGCTCGCTCGCTTTGCCTTCCTCATCTGTGAGCACTTCGTGTGCAGCCAGGCCCAGCTCGACAAAATCGACCATGCTCCGTTCTGCGAACACCACGCGTAGCTCGGCGACCGCGTAGCGAAGGATCACCAGCAGATGCTGTAGCAGCGCGAATTCTTCGTCAGTGAATGTCGTCGGCGGTAAGCCGCGCAACCCGCAAAGCGTTTGCAGGATTTCGGGGCGAGTGCCGAGATCCAGCAGCAATTGCGTCAGGCGAGCTTTTGCTTGCTGGCCCGCTTTTCCACCGGGAAAGCCGATTTCCTTCGTGAGCTGCTTGCGATAAGTACCGCCTTTGGTAAGCAGCAGTTCGCAGACCCCCATCCAGTGTTCGTGGCTGGTCAGTTGATCCAGGTGGGTCACCGCACGTGCTGCGAGAATGGGTGAACCCTCTTCCACGTTTCCGCAGGCATGTTGCAACAAGCTGACCAGCTCTTCAGCCAGCGCAGTTTCGTTAGTGAACAGTGACTGTGCTTTCAGCAACGCATCCTGTTGCAGTTGCCGCAGCGGCGCTTCCAGGCGATCGCGCACCTGCAGCCAATCGACCGTGGAGTGCAACGGCAGCACTCGTCCCCACTGGTCTCGCTTGTCCAGCATGCCGGCGATCAGGTTCTGGCAGCCGGGCAGGCTGGTCGCCCGTAACTCCAGAAGGGCGCGTAACGCTTCTGAGATGGGGCCCCCATCGCCCAGGCGCGCCAGCGTTCGCCGGGCTGCCAGGTCATACAGCGGTTGTGGCTTGTCGGTCGGGCTCAGCGAGCCGCCCAACTGCGAGAGCAGCGGCGTCTCGTGCGCAATGGTCAGGCACACCGCATCGATCGTCAGGATGCTGAGTCGCTGCGGTTGTTGCAGCAGATGCCAGCCTCGCCGTGCATCGTTGGCCAGGGCAGCCCGTGCCAGAACAGTCATGGCGCCGTCTTCTTGAGAGGGTGCGGTCTCCTCAGCTTTCTGCAAAGCACTCAGCACCCGTTCGCGCATTTCGGCAGTCGCCTTCAGCGTGAAGGTGATGGCAAGAATTTCCTCCGGCTCATCGACTTCTGCCAGCAGTTTGAGCAATCGGCGGGTCAACAGTTCGGTTTTGCCCGAACCCGCGGGCGCCTGCACCAGGAATGACTGCTGTGTATCGAGTGTCCGTGCTCGCTCCGTCTGGTCAACAGACGATCTTTCTCCAGACTTGTCCAACTAATGTCTTCTCCATCCGTGAGCGGCTTCAAGGCAGGCCACCGCTCGTTGGCCGATTTTTGTCTGCGGTCTCAAAAAAAACCCCCCACAACTACCGCCTCTCTACTCACCCCAAACAACTCTGGGTGGCCCATTCAAGCCGCTTTTGGCTTGAGTGGGGGACATCTCCACCCTTCATCAAGCAGGCTCCTCCGCATCCTCCACGCCGCGTGCGCGTTCTGTCTCGGCGATGCGGCAAAGTCCCGGCAGAGCGCAGTACTGGCATGTCTTCGGATACCGCTTCGGATCCACCTGCGCTTCACCACGGACAAACTGTGCTGCCAGGTCCAGCAGATAGTTCCGCCACTCCTCGAGCGTGGCTGCGGTGTAGGGCGGTCGCGATAAATGCAAACTGCCGGGCAGAACTGCATTGCTGTCCGCTACCCGGCCGCTGAAACCCAACCGCTCATCCGCAACCCGGCCCAGCAACACCCCTTGCAGGTTCTCCACTTGTCCAAAGCCGGCGTAGATGGGCAGCTGCGGTTCATCTGGCCGCGGACCATCCCAAGCGTCTGTCTTCACCACACCGGTCTTGTAGTCGATGATCACGCGGCCGCCCTGAACCCGGTCCACTCGATCTACGCGCACCTGTAGCTTCAAATCGCCAACCGGCGCACTACGCTTCTCCTCCCGAGCCTCGACAGAAAAATCAGCCCGTGTTTCTTCATAGAGCAGCCACTCTTCCATCAGCGAGAGAATGCGCGCGCGCGCTGTGGCGAGGTAGGCCTCATTCCAGGGCCGCTTCTCCCCGCTCACTCGATAGGTCTCCAGCGACTCATCCACTACGGATGCCAGCAGCGCCGGCAAGCCGCCTTCTGTGCGCGCCCGCACCAGCCCATGGCGGTCGACTAATGCCGCCCAAACCTTGTCCAGAAGGGTGTGGACCAACTTACCGTGAGCACGCGGATCGAGGCCCCAATCGGTCTCGTCGAGCGGGCGCGCGGAGAGCCGGCGAATGGCAAACGAGCGAAACGGGCAAGCTGCCTGGTGCTGTAGCACATCGGCCCCGCCCGCCTCTTTCTCCAACGGCCACGGCACGGCGACTGCTGGTTCTGCATCCGTCACCACAGCAGGGAAGTCATGCATCGTTGCCAGGTCTTCCTCCGCACCGATCGCGATCCGCACCTGTTCTGCCTGCACCGGTGGTTTTAAACCACTCACCAGCGTGGATGGCCGGCACACGCCCTCCGCATCCTGCGCAGCATAGCTAAAAACGCACTTTCCGGCGCTTTGCTTCAACCTCGTGGTAACTTGCTCGGCCAACTTCCAGTCAACATCGCTGTGTGCGTGCGGCATCTCGTGTTTCCGTTGCAACGACCGGCTCAGGAAAGGATGTGGGCGCGCCACTGGAGGCCAGCCCGCATCGTCCGCACCCAAAAACCACAACGCATCGAACTGCAGACCAGCAGCTTCAAACGGTCCCAGGATCTGTACCGGCGCGGCCAGCGACTCCGGCGCATAGATGGTTCGGCTGGCCTGGCGCTCAAGCACATCGAGGAACACGCTATAGCGCACCGTGCGTCCATCGAAGGCGAGACCTGCGAGGGAGTCGAGAAGTTGCGACCACCTGGCCTGTACCTGGAAATCTTCACTTTGCCGCGCGTGCGCTCCCGGCCAATGTACCTCTTCGAGGATTTCTCCCGCGCGCTGCACCCATTCAGCAAAGCTCAACGCTGTCCTCGAGCCCAGAGCGCGTTGCGCCGCAATCAACCGGCGCCGCAGCCCGGTCAGCGAAGCTGTTTCCGACCATCCCCGATCCAGGGATTGCAGAAAGCTCTCCAGGTCCTGTTCCGGTGGCCGCATGGGCTGTTGCCGCAGGCGGGCATCGAAGCGTGCCAGCGACAGTACTTCCGCCTCATCCCGGCAGATGAGCCCAGACAGCAACAACCAACTCACCTGGTCCGGTAACAGTCCGTGATCCATCCAGCGCAGCAGCAGCAGCGCCGCACGGACAATTGGTAGCTGCGACAGTGGCACACCGAGAGAAAACTCAAAGGGCAGCGGCAAATCGCGGCCGCCGATCATCGTCGTTTGCGGCGCAAGTATCTGGCGAAAGGTTCTCTCAATTTCAGGGCGCTTTGCAGCGACACCGGGCACCACCACCGCGAGGCGAGCAGCGCTGCCCAGCGTCTCTAATTGGCTGCGCACCCAAAGTGCGCAGGTCGCGACTTCGTCTTTCCCGTTTGTAGCCTCCACCAGCAAACCCGGTTCGGCCGGCGAATCCTCATGAACGGTTTCAGCAACTTCGACGTTGACACTTTTCTCCTGCAAGGCCGCGATCAGCCGCTGTTGCGCAGGCGTGGTGCGATCGAAGCCGACTAGCACCAGGTGTTCGCTCGGAGGCGAAGTGGCCAGCGAGTACCGCTTCCTGCAAAGCGAAAGGCAAACTACTGCGGCTGAGCCACCCTTCTCGACGGCATTCCGCTTCGAAGCTGCGTGCCCAGGCGCGAAAGCTCTCCACGTCACTGCCGCCCAGACCTTCGCCACGCAGAAAGTCGAGGGCGCCATAGGCACAGAGGAGACCGTACGCATCCTGAGCAAGCTCAGAAACGCCCAGCACGGAAATCAGGTGTCTGCCTTCGATGCTTGGCCGCACGATGCGAGCCCAAACCTGCTCTTCCTGCAGCGAGCTCAATAGCAAGCGGGTCTCGTGCCCGGAGCGCAGCAGTTGTTGCCACAGCCGGTTCAGCCAGCTATCCCAGTCCAGGATGTCGGCGGATGGCCACGCTTCCCATCCCTCGTTTCGCTGCTGTTCTGCGTGCAGCCGGCGCAGGGAGCGAGTGGCGCGGGCGCTCGAGGTGATCACCGTATCGCCGGCCGCAAGCGCTGCCGCGATCAACGGGGGGAGTTGCATCTCTGTTTTATACCCCAAACGCCTGTGGGTAGCAGGCCCCGGGCTCCCAGCGAAGGCCATAGGATAAAGCAGAGGGAAACATGCATCGGTCCGCGTTGGTTCTTGTGAGTTGGCTTATGTTGGCTGGGTGCCAGGGGAATGCTCCGCAACCAGAAGAACCTGGTTATCCCCTGAAAGGCACCGTGGTTGCTGCTGATCCGGCAAAAGGGGAGGTCTCGATCGACGGGCAGGCGATCCCGGGCCTGATGGGCGCGATGACTATGTCGTACAAGCTGGCCCAGCCGAATATAGCCAGTGAACTCCATCCTGGGGATCAACTCACCGCGCGATTGCGGATTTCCAAATCCACCAGCGTGCTGGACCAGATCGTGGTGACGGCGCAGGCCCAACCTGATTACAAACCGGCACGCTTTTACAACGTGCCCAGCATCGGCCAGGCCGTCCCTGATTTCAAATTCCTCAACCAGGACGGAAAGACAATCTCAGTCGACCAGTTCCGTGGGAAATTCCTTCTGGTCACCTTCATCTACACCCGCTGTCCTTTGCCCGACTACTGCATCCGCATGAGCCGCAACTTCGCCGAGATCCAAAAGCAAGTGGCGGCCGACCCTCAGCTTTCGGCAAAGGTCCACCTGCTGAGCATCAGCTTCGACCCGGCGTATGACACACCCAGGGTACTGCGCAGCTACGGCCAAACTTATACTGGCCAACACGGCTCCGGCGCCTTCACGCTGTGGGACTTTGCCGTCCCGCCGAAAACCGAGCTGGACAAGGTTGACCAGTTCTTCGACGTAGGTGTCAGCGGCGGCGCCAACCAAACCCTTACCCATTCTTTGTCCACAGCGGTGATTACCCCCACGGGCACCATCCTGCGCTGGTACCCGAGCAACGACTGGGAGCCGTCGGCCGTGGTGGACGAGCTGAAGCAGGCACTAGCGAAAGCTCCCAAATCCGAATCTGCTGCTCACTAAGCGCGCCTGCGCATTTGCGCTGGGTGACCTGCAGGCATTAAAAGGTAGCTATGATACTCGTTCTCATGGGCGTGACCGGGTCTGGCAAGACCACCATCGGCAACATGCTGGCTGCTGAAACAGGCTGGCGCTTCGCCGACGCGGATGACTACCATTCCGAGGCCAACAAGGCCAAGATGCACGCCGGCATTCCTTTGACGGACGAAGATCGTGGGCCCTGGCTGGTCAGCCTGCATAACCTGCTCCTCGGATGGTACGAAGCCGGAACCAGTGGCATCCTGGGCTGTTCCGCCCTCAAAACTGCCTACCGCGATGCGCTTACGCCGCAGATTCCCTCGGTAAATATCCGCTTCATCCTGCTTGAAGTGTCCCGAAAGGTGTTGGAAGAGCGCCTCAAGGCCCGCAAGAACCACTACATGAGCCCCGAACTGCTGCAAAGCCAGCTTGATACCCTGGAGATCACTCCCGATCTCACCCGGGTCAACGCAGAAGGCCCTCCATCCAAAATCGTGCAGGAAATTTTGGATAAGATCCTCATGGTCGAGGGCAAGATCACCGTATAGCGACCGGCCCGTCAGCCTCCCCGGGGTAAAATCAAGCCTGTGCTCACGCTTCTCCTGCTCTTTGCAGAGAAGCCCGAAGCATGGCATTTCATCACCCCTAACTCTGCCCCCGAGGCAATCACGTTAAATGGCAAAACTGACGGTCGTATTTGGTATTGTCCTCATTCTTCTGGGCGGTGCGAGCTTTGTGCTCACCGGCCATAAGTTCCCCACCTCGCTCATTCCAGCCGCTTTTGGGATCCTCTTTATTACCTTCGGCAGCATGGCGGAAACGCCGGATGCGCGCCGGCGTGCCTTGTTTATGCACATTTCCGTCACACTCGGGCTGCTGGGCTTCCTCAGTACGGCTAAATCCCTCTTCCAGGCCGTGCAACTGGTCAAGGGCACTCTCTTGCCAAACCATCCTGCCATTGAAGAAAAAGCAGCAATGTCTGCCCTCATGCTCATCTATGTACTACTTTGTGTGCGCTCATTTATTGCCGCCAGACGCACCAGAGTCTAGAGGCCTACTAACGTGAGCATGCGATCCAGTGCCGGCGCCGGCATGTCTCTTCGTGCCGAGCGGACCACACGCGGTCGTGCCGGCGCGGATGACGCAACTGAAAAGAAGAAGAAACCCGCCTTACGCAAGGTCCTGCCAGAGATCTGGAAGCTGATCCGGCCCCGCAGGGGTCTGCTGGCGGTGGGCTTTGTGCTGATGGTGATCAATCGCGTTTCAGGATTGGTCCTGCCCGCCTCGACCAAGTTCCTTGTCGATAACGTGTTGGTCAAACACCAGGCCCAGAAACTGCCCTGGATTGTCGGTGCGGTTCTTCTGGCCACCGCGATCCAGGCGGTTACCTCGTTTTCCCTCACCCAGCTGTTGTCAAAAGCCGCTCAGCGGCTGATCGCCGATCTGCGCATGCAGGTGCAGCAGCACATCGGCCGTCTCTCGGTGAGCTTTTATGACTCCACGCGAACGGGTGTGCTGGTCTCGCGCATCATGTCCGACGTCGAAGGCGTGCGGAACCTGATCGGCACCGGTCTGGTCGACTTTGTCGGAGGCCTGCTCACCGCTGTGCTGGCGTTTGTGATCCTCATGCGCATCAGCGCCAAGATCACCTTGATCTCCTTCGCTTTTGTGCTTACCTTCGTCTTCATCCTGCGCAAGGCCTTCGGGGTGATCCGGCCTATTTTCCGCGAACGCGGCAAGATCAACGCTGAGGTGACGGGCCGGTTGACGGAGTCACTCGGCGGCGTGCGGGTCGTGAAGGGCTACCACGCAGAAGATCGTGAAGCCGGCGTCTTCGCCGGCGGCGTTGAGCGGCTCTACCAGAACGTCGTGCGCTCGCTCACGGCCACATCGCTGCTGTCGTTAGCCGCGACCGCCATCCTGGGCGTCGTCGGAGCGGTCGTCATGTGGCTTGGTTCCCAGCAGGAGATGGCCCATCACATCACCCTTGGCGACTACTTCACGTACACCATGTTTCTCGCCTTCATGGTCGCCCCGGTGTTCCAGGTGGTCAACGTAGGCACCCAGCTCACGGAAGCCATTGCAGGCCTCGATCGCACCAGCGAAATCCTCGCTGAGACTGAGGAAGACGCCGAGCCCGGCCGCACCGTTCAGTTGGGTCCGATCGAAGGCGACGTGGTGTTTGACGATGTTCGCTTCGCCTATGAGGTCGACAAACCCGTCCTCCACGGCGTTTCGTTTCATGCCCGTCCCGGCACGGTCACGGCCCTGGTGGGCTCTTCGGGTTCCGGCAAATCCACCATCATCAGCTTGATTTGCGCTTTTCACGATCCCAACTCGGGCAAGGTGCTGGTGGATGGCATAGACCTCTCGACTGTTCGGTTGAACAGCTTTCGCAGCCAACTCGGCGTGGTGCTGCAGGAATCGTTCCTCTTCGACGGTACGATCCGCGAGAACGTCGTCTTCTCCCGCCCCAACGCAACGGAAGAGCAGTTCTTATCCGCCTGCACGATTGCCCGCGTCGATGAATTCGCCGAGCGCTTTCCTGAAAGCTATGACACGATTGTGGGCGAGCGCGGCGTCAAGCTTTCCGGCGGTCAGCGGCAGCGGCTTTCGATCGCGCGCGCCATCCTGGCGGATCCCCGCATCCTGATCCTGGATGAGGCCACCTCGTCGCTCGACTCGGAGTCCGAAGCCATGATTCAGAACGGTCTCAGCTACCTGATGCAGGGGCGCACCACGTTTGTGATCGCTCACCGCCTCTCGACCATTCGCCGGGCTGATCAGATCCTGGTCATCGAAGGCGGCCGCATCGTCGAGCGGGGCACTCACGAGACGCTCTACACGCTCGAAGGCCGCTACTACGACCTCTATACGCGGCAGCATGGGCTCGAGAGCAACCGCTTTCTTGCCCCGGGCGAAGGGGAAAAGCTCTTCGAAGAGCTAAAGTAAACAAGCACACGAAAGGGAATCGAATGGGAAAAGCAATTGGTATTTCACTGGTGGAAGCTCGTCAGATCATCGCGGCTGCCACTGCTAAGGCGAACGAGCTCAAGGTGTTGATGAACATCGCCGTAGTCGACGCGGGGGCCAACCTGGTGGCCTTCGAGCGCATGGACGGGGCATGGATCGGCAGCATCGACATTGCGCAGAAGAAAGCCTTCACCGCGCGCGCCTTCGATCTCGACACCAAGTCACTGGGCGAGAACTCACAATCGGGCGACCAATTCTTCGGTATTCACGTCTCCAACAATGGCAAGATCATGATCTTCGCCGGCGGCATCCCAATTAAGCGCGGAGGGGAAGTGGTCGGTGCGATCGGTGTCAGCGGAAGCTCCGGCAAAGACGATCACGCTGTAGCCGAGGCAGGCGCTGCCGCACTCAAAGGCTAGCTCCTACCCCTGCCGCGAAGTATTCGCGACTATTTGTCCAGCGCCGCTGCTTATTTAGCCCCGCGGCGCTGGTATGGTAGGGAAACATGTTGTTTTCAACGACTTTGCACCAGAAGTGTCATTCCGGCCGTCTCCGCGCTCTGATCCTCCCGGTGCTCCTGTCGTTGGCCCTCAGCCAATACGCGCCCGCGCAGCAGCCTACCGCACCCGCGACTCTTTCCGGGAACCATTGTGGATGCCCGGAATCAGCCGGTTCCCGGGGCTGAAATAAGAGACAGCTCGGGGAATCTGCTGGCCACCTCCGCTTCCGATGGCAGCTTTACCGTGCCCGCGACTGCCGGCGAGGTGCAAATCACCGCCACCCACTATGAGCCGACCGCAGTCACGCTGCAGGGACCTTCTCCTGTACATGTGCTCATGGAGCACCCATTGGAAAGCGTTCTGGTGACCGCGTATCGGTCGCCGCTGGCTTCCGGAGACAGCCCAGCCAGTACGCGCATGCTCAGTGCGCAGCACCTGCGGCAGGCAGCCGGCATTTCGCTCGACGACAAGCTGCGCCAGGTTCCCGGCTTCGAGCTTTTCCGCCGCACCAGTTCGCTCGTGGCCAACCCCACCACGGAGGGCGTGTCGCTCCGCGGACTAGGGTCCACCGCCGCTAGCCGCTCACTCGTGGCCTTTGACGATATTCCGATTGCCGACCCATTCGGCGGCTGGATCCATTGGGAAGAACTGCCTCCCCCCGTGATTCATTCCGTGGAACTGGTGCGTGGCGGCGCCTCTGACCTGTACGGGTCGAGCGCGATCGGCGGGGTCATCAGCATCGTTCCCTGTCCGTCCCGAGCACAACCGCTTTCAGCTTTCCAGCAGCTACGGTTCTGAGGCCACGTCAGACAGCTCGCTTCTCGGCACAGTGAAGGCCGGCAAGTGGTCTGGCCTGCTCAGCTCGCAGCTGATTGCTACGGACGGGTACGTCCTCATCGCCCCGAGCGCTCGCGGCCCGATCGACACGCCTTATAACGTGCACGCCCAGAACGGCTTGACGGAGTTCGACCACGCTCTGGGTTCCGGCGGTCGTTTTTTCCTACGCGGCAGCATTCTGAACGAAGATCGCCACAATGGAACCCCCATTCAGATCAACAGCACGCGCCTTTGGCGCTACGCTGCCGGAGCAGACTGGAGCAACCTGGTCCTACGGGTTTTCGGAGACACCGAGCATTACTCGCAGACCTTTTCCAGCATTGCTGCTTCCCGTAAAAGTGAGACGCAGACACGCCTGGGAAAGAACCCCGCGGGTGAACTGGGAGCCGCAGGGCATTGGCATCAGACGGTCGGGTCTCACGTGCTGCTGCTCGCGGGAGCAGACATCCACGACGTGCGTGCGGCTGATTACGAAACCCTGTTTACCGGTGCCAAAGGCTATTTGAATACCACTGCTCGCCAACGGCAGAGCGGCGCGTACGGAGAAGTCCTGTTTACCCCGCCGGCCTGGACGGTCAGCCTTTCCGGCAGGGTCGATCACTTCTCGAACTTTGACGCCAACCAGTACAAGACGGCGACGGCTCCTTTAAAGCTGCCGGCACTCAATGAGACCGTGTTCGACCCGCGGCTTGGGATTACCCGCCGCATCACTTCGACGCTGGCCCTGAATGCCTCAGCCTTCCGCGCCTATCGCGCGCCGACTGAGAATGAGCTTTACCGTACCGGCCAGGTGGGCTCGCAAACCACCCAGCCCAACCCCAATTTGCGCTCAGAGCGCGCTACTGGCTGGGAAGCAGGGGTACACGCCGATTTGCCATCGGTTGGTTCAACCGTCCGCGTCAGCTACTTCTGGACCCGCATCAACCGGCCGATCACCGCGCTCACCTTGAGTTCCACACCCAGCAGCGTGCTCCTGAAGCGGGAGAACCTGGGCCAGATCGAGAGCCGGGGCATCTCAGTCGACTTTGCATCACGTCCGGCGAGCTGGGTTGGTATCGAAGGTGGCTATCAATACGCCGATGCCACCGTCACCAGCTATACGCAGCAACCCCAAATAGTCGGGAATTGGATACCGCAGGTTGCTCGCAACATGGCCACCACCCAGCTCACCTTTTCTCGCCGCCGGCTGGGCTTGCTTAGTCTGCAGGGCCGCCTCAGCGGGCGGCAGTATGACGACGATGCCAATCAGTTCCTCCTGCACAGTTATTTTCGTTTCGGAGCTTACGCTTCCCACGATTTCGGTCACCGGCTGACAGCGTTTGCGGCCGGCGACAACCTCTTCGACCGCACAATCGAAGCCGGCAAAACGCCAACGCTTACATTGGCCTCGCCGCGCGTAGCTCGATTTGGTCTACGCATCAACTTCGGCGAGTAGGGGCCCACTAAGCCCCGCAACCCGGAACGTCTTCCGGGCTGTACCAAACTTGTAGCCCGCACTGGTGAGCGAGCCGCACATCCTCATCGGCCCCCTTCGACGTGCTTGGCAAGCGGAGCGCATTCCGCGGTGGCTGTCGGCAATTTGCCATTCGTCGGTGTAGATGTACCCCACTCAAGCCAAACACGGCTTGAATGGGCCACCCAGCGGTAGTTTGTGTTTTCGCGAGAAAGCTAATCCTTTGGGAAACTCTCGTTGCTACCCTCACCCAAAGAAGAACCCGGGTGGCCCATTCAAGCCGTGTTTGGCTTGAGCGGGGTACATCTACACCGGTGTGCCCCAGGCTCGACGGCTACCGTCCATGCCATTTGAGCAACGGGAATACGCTACTGTAGTTGTCAGTCCACAAGCGGATCCCCGTGGGCAGTGGAGCCGGGAACGCGTTGTTGACCAACTCTGGCAAGTTGATGAAACTCCGGTTTCCGGTCACCAGGATCCAATTTGCGTAGTAAAGGCCATTTGCCGCGTCGCTGCGCGAGTGCACTGACATGGCTTGCAGCCCCGCATCTTTGGCAAGTGCTGCCACGACCGGTTCGAGATCGACATACCGGTTGGACACATGGAAGGCGATGATGCCGTCTGGCTGCAGGTGCCGGCGGTAGAGGGTCAATGCCTCTCGTGTGAGGAGGTGCACGGGGATGGCATCGCCGGAGAACGCATCTACGGCGATTACATTAAAGTGCTGCGGCGCCTCCGCAGCGAGCGATAGGCGAGCATCCCCCAGGACCACATCGGAGTGACCGCTGCTGTCGTGCAGAAATGTAAACCAATGCCGTGCGAGCCGCTCCACCGAGGGGTTGATTTCGTAAAACCGGATCACGTCGCCTGCGTTGCCGTAGGCAGCGATGGTTCCTGTGCCCAGGCCGATCACACCCACCCGCTTGGTGCCCGTCCCACAGCAGAGCCGCATAGCCAGGCCCAGGCCGGAGTCAGCCCCGTAGTACGTTAACGGCTGGCCACGAAACGGCGCAGCGAACCACTCGGCCCCGTGCTCGATGGTGCCGTTCAGCAACTGCCTGTCTGTATCTGCCTGGGCTGGCACATGGGTTTCGCGGACACGGAGTGTTCCGTAAAAGTTACGCATCAGGGCGACTGCATCGTCATCATACTGGCGCACCTGGTTGCTCAACACCACGACACACGCCACAATCCCAACCACCCACAAAACGCGAACTGTCCAACCGTCCTGCCAGGTCGCCGCAAGGGCGATGATGGCCACAACTACCAGGGTGCCGGCCAGGTCGTAATTGGCTCGCAGAATGAGCGGCGCCCCTACCCCCACGAGCAGTGTGCCCGCCGCGCCCCCAGCCGCCACGATCAGGTAGAACCGCGTCAGGCCGCTGGGGCCCGGCCGCCGCGCATACAACTCCCCATGTAGAAAGAAGCAGGTCAAAAACAGGCCGGTGAGGAAGATGGGCACGCTCACCATAATCGGCACCTGCAGCCGTATATCGCGCAGTCCGTACGCCATGGAGGCCACTGCCAGCAGGATGACCCGCAAACTCGACTGGCGAATCGGCGCCCACGCACCCTGGAAAGCCAGGATGAACGACAAGAGATACAAGGCGAGCGGAGGTAGCCACAACAGCGGAATGGCCGCGATGTTTTCACTCATGTGGTTGGTGACCGCGGTGAGCATCATGCCGCCACCCGCTGCCAGCAGAAACCAGAATGCCGCTACGCCGGCCTGCGAGTCCATCGCTTGATCATTGGAAGGTAACCTGGGCATCGCGCTGCGGCGCCGTCCTTGCCAGGCAATCGCCCCGCCCACAATGGCGAAGAGCAAGAAGCTGGAGCTCCACCACTCCCGTTGGCGGCTCATCGTGATGTGCGGTTCGATCAGGATGGGATAGCTGGCGAGGGCTAGTAACGACGCGAAATTTGAGAGCGCAAAGAGCCGGTAGGGCGATCGGCCCGCGAAGCTCTCGGCGTACCAGCTGGTCAGCAACGGCGTAGTGGACGAAAGCACCAGGTACGGTAAGCCGATTACGGTGGTCAGCACCCGAAAAACCGTCCACGCGGGGTGGAACGAAACGGCTGTACCGTTAGGCCGGACCGGGTTTCCGAGAGTGAGCAGCGCCGCGGTGAGGAGCGCGACATGTATCCACGCCTGCTGCCGGGGCGTGAACCGCGAAGACATCCAATGGGCGTACAAATACCCCAGCAAGAGCACGGCCGAAAAGAAAACCAGGCATGTCGTCCAGACGGCGGAAGAACCGCCCAGCGCGGGGAGTAACTGCTTGGCCGCGATCGGTTCGGCGGCAAATAGCAGGAAGGCGCTCAGAAAGATCGTCAGCCAATAGAGGTAGCGGAGAAAATTCATGGGAGGTCAACAAGCGTCTGCAGGCACCACAAGGATGTATCACACAATGCCCGAGCCAGGTAACCTCCGCATTGGTCACGGCGGGGGATAACGGGCGTGATGTAGGAAAGTACGTCTTCGGCGGGTATCTTGCTGTTCGAGGATCAGTTCTGGGGGAGGGCTGCTCTTCGGCGCGCCTGTGGGCTAACCGCTCACAGGCGCTTGCCTTTTGATCTACCCGCCGCTTTGAGTCTGATTGAGAATCTTGAGCACTTGGTCCTTTCCCGCACCATCACCTCTGGTCCCCACCCTTTTTGTCATCCCTCGACTGCGCTCGTAATGAACAAACTGAAATGCGCTCTGGACGAGGGTTCAAATGTCCCCCACTCAAGCCAAACGCGGCTTGAATGGGCCACCCTAAAGTTTTTAGGGTCCGATCAGTCGCCACTCAGGAGGATTTGCTCCCTGCCCGCATCCAGAAAAGCCGAGGGTGGCCCACTCAAGCCGCGTTTGGCTTGAGTGGGGACATCCTGCTCCGCTCCCTCAGCCAGACCGATGCGTATCGCACCCCGGTTCATCCCGTCCTTAACTTGCACTGCAAGCAGATTGCTCGGGATGACAAAGGGGAGCGGGGTAGGGTAGGAGGGAGTTTTCCCTGCAGTGCTGCTCGCGGCGGGAGAACAGTAGTGGTACCAGCTCTGAAAGTGCTAGATGTTCACATTTGCGTGTTGGGTGCGGCTTACTCCCACCCGAGCTTGTGGTTGGGAAAAGTTCAGCTGGAGTTCTCATGCAGACCCTCCTCCGCGGCCACACGATAGAATTAGCTCCTTCGGCGTCTTGTCGCCAGATGCTTCGCGCGTCCGCGAGAAAACGCCCCAGGAGATCGAACCACCATGCCGGAACCGCTGCTCATCGCCCAGGCCCAAATGCCCTTGTACCTTTTGCCCCCGATGTCGAATCGGCATGGATTGGTAGCCGGCGCGACCGGCACCGGCAAGACCGTTACCCTGCAGGTCATGGCGGAAGCGTTCAGCCGCATCGGGGTCCCGGTCTTTGCCGCGGATGTGAAGGGCGATCTTTCGGGCATCAGCCAGCCGGGCGTGGACAATCCCAAGATCGCGGAACGAGTGAAGACACTCCAACTCGCGGACTTCTCCTTCGCCGGCTGCCCGGTAACTTTTTGGGACGTCTTCGGCGAACAGGGGCACCCCGTCCGCGCGACTGTGTCGGAAATGGGCCCGCTCTTATTCAGCCGCTTGCTCAACCTCAACGACACCCAGGCCGGTGTGCTGAATGCGATCTTCAAAATTGCCGACGACCAGGGGCTTCTCCTGCTTGATCTGAAAGATCTGCAGGCGATGCTGCAATACGCAGCGGCCAATGCCCGCGAGTTTCAAACACAGTATGGCAACATCTCGGCAGCCAGCGTGGGCGCGATCCAGCGCGGGCTGCTATCCCTGGAGCAGCAGGGCGGCGATCACTTCTTCGGCGAACCTGCCCTGAATCTTGATGACCTGCTCCAGACCGACGCCCAGGGGCACGGGGTCGTGAACATTCTGGCGGCGGACAAGCTCATCAACTCGCCGACTCTCTATGCGACCTTTCTCCTATGGCTGCTGAGCGAACTGTTCGAGCACTTGCCTGAAGTGGGTGATCCGGAAAAACCCAAATTGGTGTTCTTCTTCGATGAAGCGCACCTGCTGTTTTCCGACCTGCCCAAAGTCATCGAAGACAAGGTGCACCAGGTAGTCCGGCTGGTGCGCTCCAAGGGCGTGGGCGTGTTTTTCGTGACCCAGAGCCCCATCGATGTGCCGGATGGCGTTCTGGGCCAGCTCGGCAATCGCGTGCAACATGCGGTGCGCGCCTTCACGCCCAAAGATCAGAAGGCAGTCAAGGCCGCGGCCCAGACCTTTCGCACCAACCCAGCCATCGACGTGGAGACGGTCCTGTTGCAATTGGGCGTAGGGGAAGGACTGGTCTCTTTCCTCGACGAGAAGGGGACTCCGGGGATGGTGGAACGCGCCATGATCTGCCCCCCGCACAGCCAGATCGGCCCCATTCGGCCCGACCAGCGGCAGCAGATCATCCAGAACTCCATCGTCGCCGGTGTGTATGAAAAGGTGGTCGATCGGGAGTCGGCCTACGAGCGCCTGAAAGCCAAGGCGGCGGATGCCGGCGCCACGAACGCGGCCCCTGCGACGCAAGCGCCCCCCGCCAAGGCAAGTTCCTGGCTCGGTGAGTTGGCCAGCTCTGGCGACCGGCCCGACCGGTAGCAGCCGTCGCGGCGATAGCCTGGTCGAAACCATGGCCAAAAGCGCGGCTCGCACCCTCGGGAGCACCGTGGGGCGGCAGATCATCCGTGGCGTGCTCGGGTCGATTTTGGGCGGTAGCAGCCGCCGCTAGCCAGCAGCCTTGGTAGAAGTCCTTTGCTGCCAACGTGGTATGCCCAGACTCCGCCTGCGCCTGTAACCTCGCCCCAGCTAGCCTGTGCGGTCAGGGTAACGGTCGCTCCACCATCCTGCACAGACAGCAACATATTGGCGGCCAGCGCGTTCATATAAACGTACCGGCCGGCAGCCGGTTTGTTCCAGGTAAGCCAGGAGGAACGTAATGCGTGCTATCCGAGCAATCCGAACTTTACTTCTTGCGACGCTGGTGTCAATCGTTCCAGCGCCATCCTTCGCCGGCATATTTCTTTCCGTCACCATTGCACCGCCGGTGCTGCCCGTCTATGCGCAGCCCGTTTGCCCGGGAGATGACTATCTTTGGACGCCGGGCTACTGGGCTTACGGTGACGAAGGCTACTTCTGGGTACCTGGGACCTGGGTGTTAGCGCCCCGCCCGGGCTATCTCTGGACTCCTGGGTACTGGGGCTGGGGTGACGGCGCGTACCTCTGGCACAGCGGTTACTGGGGCCCCCACGTGGGCTTCTACGGCGGTGTGAACTATGGCTACGGCTACGGGGGCGACGGCTTCTATGGTGGCCGGTGGGAACGAGATCACTTCCGCTACAACGCTGCCGTGCTGCATGTGGACAATAGAGTCGTGCATAACACCTACATCGACCGCACCGTGATCAACAACACGACCATCATCAACCGCACCAGCTATAACGGTCCCGGCGGCATCAACGCCAGGCCGCGTCCTGGGGAGCAGGTGGCCGTGCACGATCAGCATGTGCAACCAACGGCGGAGCAAATGTCGCACGAGCGGTTTTCCGCGGCCAACCGGGCGAACTTCGCCTCGGTGAACGGTGGCCGGCCGGCCATGGCGGCTGTTCCTCGTCCCATCACCAGCCAGGCCATGGCTACCCAGAATGTCAGCAAGAGCCCGGCCTTTGGCAGCAACAGCCGGCCCGCGGTGAACCAGAACCAGATCAACAACGCTGCCCGTCCGCAGGCGAATGCAGGCTACCAGCAGCCGGCCAACAACACGCTGCCAGCCTTCGGTCAGAACCAACCGAATGTCGGGGTCCGCCCGGCGTACCAGCAGCCGGCCAACAACACGCAGCCTGCCTTCGGTCAGAGCCAAACGAATGCTGGAGTTCGCCCGGGGTACCAGCAACCGGTCAACAATAACCGGCCCGCCTACGGTCAGGCCCAGCCCAACAATGGCTTCCACCCGGCATATCAGCAGCCGGCCAACAACAATCGCCCGCAGGCCAGCCCGATGTATCAGCAGCCGGCCAACAACAATCGCCCGCAGGCCAGCCCGATGTACCAGCAGCCGGCCAACAACAACCGTCCGCAGGCCAGCCCGGCGTATCAGCAGCCGGCCAACAACAACCGTCCGCAGGCCAGTCCGATGTACCAGCAGCCGGCCAACAATGGGTACCATCCCTCGGCCGGGAACGATGCTCGTTATACTGCTGCCCCGAGGAACCCGGAGCCTATGCACCAGGGAGCTGCTCCTCAGCCCCACTTCGAGCAGCCGCACCAGAACCCGGGCGGCGGTCAACCCCACAACGAGCCTCATCAGGGTGGTGGAGAGCGCCGCTAAACTGCTACCGGCACAGAACACAAAGGCCCGCGTCGTGAGACGCGGGCCTTCTCTTTTTGAGGTTAGTGGACGCCCAGTTCCTGCAGCAGAAAGGCGTAATCCAGCGCGATCTCTTTCAGGTAGTCGTAGCGTCCTGAAGCACCGCCGTGGCCCGCGCTCATGTTTGTTTCCAGCAGCAGCAGGCGATTGTCCGACTTGAGACTGCGCAGCTTCGCCACGTATTTCGCGGGCTCCCAATACATGACCTGGCTATCGTTCAGAGAGGTCTTGACCAGCATTGCCGGATAATCCTTCCTCGCCAGGTTGTCGTAGGGCGAGTACTGCAGCATGTACGCGAAGGCTTCGGGTTGGTTTGGATCACCCCATTCCTCGTACTCGGCGACGGTGAGGGGAAGCGATGCATCCAGCATGGTGTTCATCACATCGACGAAGGGGACGTGCGACAGAACCGCGCGGTACAGGTCCGGTCGCATATTGGCCACCGCCCCCATTAACAGTCCTCCAGCGCTTCCGCCTTCCATAGCCACCCGCTGTGGGTCTCCATAGCCCTGTGCTGTCAGGTATTCAGTCACGGCGATGAAATCCGTAAAGGTGTTCATCTTCTGCATCAGCCGCCCAGCATCGTGCCAGGGTTTACCCATATCGCCGCCGCCGCGAATGTGCGCATAGGCCAGAACGAATCCACGATCGAGCAAACTGAGACGATTGGAATTGAACCCCACCGGTAATGCATACCCGTACGAGCCGTAGCCGTAGATGTACAAGGGATTCGTGCCGTGCCCCTTTTTGTCCTTGCGATACACGAGAGAGATAGGGATCTTCACTCCGTCCGAAGCGGTTGCAAAGACTCGCTCCGAGGCATAGAGCGCGCGATCGAATCCGCCGGGTACCTCCAGTTCCTTCAGCAACGTCGACTGCTTTGTCTGTACGTCGTATTCGTAAACCGAAGTGGGCGAAACCAGCGATTGGTAGCCGTAACGAAACTTGTCAGTGACAAATTCCCGATTGGTTCCCGGGTGTGCGCTGTACGTAGGCTCAGGGAAAGCAATCTGTGGAGTCGGCCCGCTAAAGCCGTTCTGTTGATCGAAGATACAACACACGCATCTGCGGCAATCCGTTGCTGCGTTCAACCGCCACTGCGAACGCCTGGAACAGCTCCACATCTTCCAGCATGACGTCGTCCCGGTGAGCGATCAGTTCGCGCCAATGCGCGCGACCTGGTGTTGCCACCGGAGCGGCGACCAGGCGAAAGGTCCTCGCGGTATCGTTCACCCGCAGATACCAGAAGCCTTCTCGATGGTCTCCGTAGTACTCGATGTTCTCGCGCCGCGGCTCGATCATCGTCCACGATCCTTCGCGGCTGATCTGCCGGAAGGAACCTGGCTTCGCTGGTAGTGTGGCTGGCGCTTTCGAAGACGAGATATTTGTCGTCCCGGGTGCGGCCCGCGCCTACGTTGAAGCGCTCATCTGCTTCTTCGAAGACCAGCACGTCACTGCTTTGGGAAGCGCCCAGCGTATGCCGGAAGAGCTGGTATTGCCGCTTGGTCTCCTCATCCTCCACGCTGTAGAACAACGTGCGGTTATCGGCAGCCCACACAACGGAGCCAACCCGTTCCGCCTGGTCGGGCAGGACCTCGCCCGTGCGCAGATCCTTTATGTGCAGGGTGTATTGCCGAAACCCGGTCGTGTCGGTCGAATAGGCCAGCAGATAGCCGTCGTCTGAGACGGTGAGCGCACCGAGCGCCAGGTACCCTTCGCCGGCTGCCATCTGGTTCATGTCCAGGATGATTTCTTCCGGGGCTTCCAGGGAGCCGTGCTTGCGGCAATAAATGGGGTACTGCGCCCCTTGCTCTGTCCGTGAGTAGTAGTAGTGCTGCTTGTCTCGAAATGGCACCGAGACATCGCTTTCCTTGATGTGGCTGAGCATCTCCGTGTAGAGCCGGCCCTGCAACTCTTCCGTCGGCTTCATGACTGCGCGGGTGTAGGCGTTTTCCTGCTCAAGAAATGCAATGACCTCCGGGCTGGTTTTTTCCCGGAGCCAGGCATACTCGTCCACTAACTGGTGGCCGTGCAGTGTAGTGACGGTCTCATCGCGCCGGGCAACCGGCGGAGCGATTGTTTGTTCATCCATAAGAATTAAAGGATATCTCCTAAGCTTCGGGAGAGGTGGAGATGTCCCCCACTCAAGCCAAACGCGGCTTGCAATGGGCCACTCAAGCCTCATTTCCGGTGCTTTTCTTCTCCGTTCCGCCTCCGGAAGGTGACCCGCCTCCCAGCCTTGGCATCTCATTGATTGAGGAGTTAAACATGAACCACTTACAAATAAGCGCCACCAAGATTCTTTCCCTGACCTGTGCGATGTTGCTTTGCGGGAGTATGGGCGTAGCTCAGTCCACGCAGACCACGCCCGGCGCCAGTGCTCCTACTACCCAGGTTCCCGGCCAACCATCGACCACTGGTCAAGGGCCGGTGAACGGCCAGACCACGGGGCAGACCACGGGCATGGATACCGCCCCGATGGGCACCATGAACCCAGGAGCCCAGGGCAAGGCTTCTACCGATAAGGCGTTCGTTAGTAAAGCTTTGCAGGGCGGGATGGCAGAAGTGCAACTGGGCCAGCTCACCTTGCAGAAGAGCAACAACGAACAGATTAAGCAGTTCGCCCAGAAGATGATCGACGATCACACTCGCATGAGCGAGCAGATGAAGCCGGTCGCCGAGCAGCTTGGCGTCTCCGCGCCGACTAAGTTGGCGAAGAAAGATACCAAGGCCATGAAGAAGCTTCAGGGGCTTTCCGGAACCGCCTACGATCAGGCCTACATTCAAAACATGATCAAGGATCACAAAGCCGACTTGAGTGAGTTCCAGTCTGAGGCTTCGAATGGCCAGAACCCGAGCGTGAAAGATGTAGCCAGCCAGGGCAGCCAAGTGATCTCGCAGCACTTGCAGATGATCCAGCAACTTGCCAAGGATCAGAACGTGACCATGTCAGGACAGTAAGGCTGGAGCGCGCATTTCTGCCGAATGCCGTCTCTCGTTACGTGCCCGCCGTCCAGCGACTGCTAAAAGCCGCCTGGCAGCGGGCACAGGTGTGTCTGGGTACAATGGCTTAATGCGTCCAAGGCTCCTAGCGTTCTTGCTGTTTGTTCTTGCCTGCGGGGGCATCGCGCCGGCAGAGCGAGTGCAGGACATGCCGCAGCCAACAAATTACGTCAGCGATTTTGCCGGCGTTCTTTCTCCTGAGACCCAGACCTCTCTCAATGCTCTATGCGCGCAGGTAGATCGCCAGGCGCACGCGCAGATCGCCGTCGTGACGATCAAGTCGCTCGATGGCGAACCCATCGAGAACTTCTCCACCGCCCTCGAAGATAAGTGGAAAGTCGGCAAGAAGGGAACCGATCGTGGCCTCCTGCTGATATTCGCGCCGACCGATCGCAAGTACCGTTTCGAAGTGGGCTACGGTCTTGAGGGTATTCTTCCCGATGGCAGGGTAGGCGACATCGGGCGGCAAATGGTGCCTTACCTGCGGCAGAATGACTACGACGGCGCCGTGACGATGGCGGTGCAACAGGTCGCCAACATTATCGCTGCGGACGCCGGGGTTACCCTCACCACCAGGACGCGTACTTACGCAACCGCCCCGCAGGCCAAGCCGCTCACCCTTGGTCAGTTATTAGGCCTTGGCGTTGTTCTGCTACTGGTAATCTTCTTCCTCGCCCGCTTCGGCGGCTCCGGCCTGCTTGGCTTCCTTATCGGGATGTTCATGGGCGGTGGTGGCGGGGGCCGAGGCGGTGGCTGGGGAGGCGGCGGTGGCGGGTTTGGTGGTGGCGATGATGGTGGCGGCGGCTTCGGCGGCTTTGGCGGAGGAAGCTCCGGCGGCGGTGGCGCTTCGGGTAGCTGGTAAGTTTGTCTAACTGACTTTAGAGGAGAACGTGCGCAGATGAGACGTGGTCTTTGGGTAGGAATTGCGGCAGTGGTGGTGATATTTCTGGCGTTGTTGCTGGTATTTGGCAGCTATGTCAGTGCCAGGAACCAGATGGTGACTAAGCGAGAGACGGTCACTTCCTCCTGGAGCGAAGTGAACAATCAAATGCAGCGCCGCGCTGATCTCATCCCTAACCTGGTAGAGACGGTAAAGGGGTATGCCAAACAAGAGACCACCGTATTCGGCGACATCGCCAACGCCCGGGCCGGTCTGCTCAACGCGCACGGCGATCCTAAGGCGGCGATCCAGGCGAACGGACAATTGGACGGCGCGCTCGGCCGGTTATTGGCGCTTTCGGAAAATTATCCTGACCTGAAATCCAATCAGAACTTTCAACGATTGTCAGATGAGCTGGCTGGGACAGAAAACCGGATCAGCGTAGCCAGAATGCGTTACAACCAGAACATTCAGGACTACAACACCTTCATCGGCCAATTCCCCAACAGCATTTGGGCGGGGATGGGTGGGTTCCAGCGCAACAACGATTATTTCCAGGCGAGCCCCGGCGCGCAGAACGTGCCCAAGGTGAGCTTCTAGGCAAAGCACAACTCACCCTTCGCCGCCAAAGCGAAGGGTGAGCACCGTAATCCTTGCAAATTTCGGGGGGAGAAAAGGGCGTGCTTATGCGCGAGCGAAAGAAGCCACTGCGCTCGCTTCGTCATCCTTGACGTCGAACACGGTGTAAAGCTTGGTAATCTGCAGCAGGTCGTGAACCTTCTTGGTCAGGTTCAGCAGCTTGAGGTCTCCACCCTGATTGCGGACGGTGGTAAAAGCACTTACCAGCTCGCCAATCCCGGAGCTATCGATGTAAGACACATCACCGAGATTGAGCAGGATCTGCTTCGAGCCCTTTGCCAGAAGATCCCGAACGGAATCGCGCAGGGTGACGCTGCCTTCTCCCAGGGTGATGCGACCGCTGCAATCCATGATGGTGATCCCGTCTACCTGACGGGTCTTGATTTTCATGCTCACGAAAATTCCTCCTTAAATTGCGGAACGGGCGGTTCCTAAATGTTTGATGAGGGTTAACTCAGTGCCTGGTTGCAATTCTCGAAAGTGTACCTCATCCATAAAAGAGCGAATGAGAAAGATACCCCGCCCTGAACCGCGGAGCAAGTTCTCTGGGGCCAATGGATCGGGAAGCGACTCCGGATTTAGCCCTTTACCCTGGTCAGCTATGCGTATCGTCAATGCTTCCGGCGAAGACTCAAACGATGCGGTAATGCTTTTCTCCGGATCATACGCATTGCCGTGAAGCACCGCATTCACAGCCGCCTCGCGCACAGCCATGGCGACTCGATAAATATCTTCTTCTTCCAGGCCGGCTTTCCTGGCCATCTCTTCCGCAGTTTGTTCTACGCGGTTTACGCTGTCCAGCGAGGAGTCCAGTGTATAGGTGATACTCGCCGATGATCCGCCCAATTGCCTGACCTCATGTTAGTGCGCTGGACTTTACCTACGAGAGCTCCACCTGCGCAAGTTTGCTTGGCCGGAAGCCTTATGTCAAGGTTCATTCAGAACTTAGCACTCAGTACAGACCTTACGTACGCCACGGCGATGACGGCTTCAAGCCACGCGTCGAATGCCGTCAGTGAAAACCCTCAAGCGATCACTAGATCAGTTCGTAACCAGCGAAAAAGTAACCTATTTCAAAGGCAGCTGTGTCTTCCGCGTCACTGCCATGCATGGCATTCTCTTCGATTGATCCGGCGAATTGTTTGCGGATCGTCCCGGCAGCTGCGTCCGCGGGGTTGGTTGCGCCCATCAGCTTTCGTAAGTCGGCAATCGCATTCTCTTTCTCGAGCACCAGGGCGATGATGGAACCGGACGACATGAAGGTAGTCAACGAATCGAAAAATGGCCGATGTGCGTGCACGGCATAGAAGCCCTGCGCCTGCGACTTGGAGAGAAACATTTTCTTGATAGCGACAATCTTGAACCCGGCCTTATCGATTTCCGCCAAAATGGCCGCGGCGAAACCTTTGCGAATCGCGTCGGGCTTGATGATGCTGAACGTGCGTTGCATGAACTGCTCCTGATGACCTAACGGCCAATAACTTTCGCTAGTGTTTCGCCAATCGCGGCGGGGGACTGCACCACGTGAATGCCGGCCTCAGTCATGGCCCGCATTTTATCGGCCGCCGTACCCTGGCCACCCGAGATGATTGCCCCGGCGTGCCCCATCCGGCGTCCCGGAGGCGCTGTTTGTCCTGCGATGAAGCCAACCACCGGCTTCTTAACGTGCGCTTTCACGTAAGCAGCGGCTGCTTCTTCCGCCGTACCGCCAATTTCACCGATCAGAATGATCGACTCCGTCTCCGGATCCTCATTCAACAGCTTGAGCGCATCCACGTGCGTCGTGCCGATGATCGGGTCGCCGCCAATGCCGATCGCGGTGGACTGCCCGATGCCGCGTTGCGTCAACTGATAAACCGCCTCGTAGGTGAGCGTGCCCGAGCGGGAGATAATGCCGACGGTCCCCTGCTTGTGAATCCTGCCCGGCATGATGCCGATCTTCGCCTTACCAGGAGAAATGACCCCGGGGCAATTCGGCCCGATCAGCGTCGACTTTGATTCCTTGACCACGCTCCACACCTTGACCATGTCATTGGTGGGAATACCTTCCGTGATGCAAATGATCAGCGGCAGGCCTGCGTCTTCTGCCTCCAGAATGGCGTCGGCAGCGAAGGGTGGTGGCACAAAGATCACGGTCGCGTTGGCGCCAGTCTTTTCCACTGCCTGCGCCACAGTATCGAATACCGGCCAGCCTTCGTGCGTCGTGCCGCCTTTGCCTGGGGTCACGCCGCCCACTACCTTGGTCCCATACTCGGCGCAGCCTTTGGCATGGAAAGTACCTTCCCTGCCGGTAATGCCCTGCACGATGAGCCGGGTATGTTCGTCCACTAACACAGACATAGATCGCTCCAGAGTTCCTGTTTTATTTCTTGGCGGCGTATTCTTTGGCCGCGTTGACCGCTTTGGCTGCGGCATCCTGCATGGTTTCGCCAACGATGAAGTTCAGCCCGGAGTTCTTCAGAATGGCCCGGCCTTCTTCCACGTTCGTGCCTTCCAGCCGCAGGATTACCGGCACCTTGACATTGGTTTTCTTCGCCGCTTCCACGACGCCCTGTGCCAGGGTGTCCACCCGCAGGATGCCGCCGAAGATGTTGATGAACACACCCTGCACGTTGGGATCGGAAAGCAGGATCTCGAACGCATGCTCAATCTGCTGCTGGTTCGCGCCGCCGCCCACATCCAGGAAGTTTGCCGGCGAGCCGCCTGCGTACTGAATGATGTCCATGGTCGCCATCGCCAGGCCAGCGCCATTCACCATGCACGCGATGTTGCCATCCAGCTTGATGTAGTTCAGCGCGTACTTCGAGGCTTCCACTTCCAACGGATCTTCTTCCGCGGTGTCGCGCAGTTCCTTCAGTTCCTTGTGCCGGAAGATGGCGTTGTCATCGAAGTTGATCTTGCAATCGAGCGCCAGCAGGCGATCGTCCGTGGTCGTGATGAAGGGATTGATCTCCAGCAGGGAAGCGTCCGTCTCCAGGAACACCTTGTAGAGACCGGTCATGAACTTCACCGCATCATTGATCATGGATGGCTTCAGTCCCAGGGCAAACGCGAGTTTGCGTGCCTGGTAGGGCTGAAATCCGACTGCGGGATCAATGTAGGCCTTGTAAATCGCATCCGGATCTTTGGCTGCGACTTCTTCGATCTCCATGCCGCCGGCCTGCGAAGCCATAAACACCAGCTTGGCGGTTGCGCGATCCAGCACGATACCGAGGTAGAGTTCGCGTGCGATCGGCGACATCTCTTCTACCAGCAGCCGTTGCACCTTCTGGCCGTCGGGGCCAGTCTGATGGGTGACCAGCTGCATGCCAAGAATCTTTTTGGCGGCTTCTTCCGCATCTGCCAGGGTTTTAGCGACCTTGACGCCGCCTCCCTTGCCGCGGCCGCCGGCATGAATCTGTGCCTTGACTACGACGCCTTTGGCGCCTCCGGTGAACAGCCGTTTCGCTACATCCAGCGACTCTTCCAGCGTGTTCGCCACTTCCCCCTTCGGCACGGCGACGCCGTACCGTTCGAGGATGTCTTTTGCCTGATACTCGTGAATTTTCATTCGTTTAGTCGGTTGAACAGAACCTCCATAGTAAGGCATCGCACCCATACCGCAAAACCAACGGCTGGTCTCGCAGGCAGCAAACTCTCGTGACCCCGGCAGCGCAACAACTTCTCGACCCATATCTCGCGACCGCTTTTTGCCGGGAGGTGTGGGGGCACGGGAATCGGCAGCGACTCTTCCCCGGTTGGTGCGGTCGAGGAAAGGAGAGGTAAAGGCCCTCCCACATCTCGCGAAACACCAGCGAGATGTGGGGCACCCCGCATTGTGATGATGCGGTCGTTAGTGGTGCACATGGTTAGAAGGGATCAGCGGCGCAGCGGGTACGATGAGCTATGTCCCAATTGGCCGCCTTGCTCGAGATCGTCAGCGGAGCTCAAGGCACCCTTAGCGAGACCCAGGCGCAAGCCGCTCTGCAGGAAATGCTGACCGGCGATGCGACCGACGCGGAAGTCGCCTCCTTCCTTACTGCGCTCGCAAACCGTGGCCCGACGGTACAAGAGCTGACGGGTTTTGTCCGCGGCATGCGCGCAGTTAGCTTGCCGCTTGCGCTTAGCGACGAAGAACGGGGCCAGCTGGTCGACACCTGCGGCACTGGCGGAGATAGTCTCGGCACCTTCAACATCTCCACTGCTTCCGCGCTGGTAGCCGCGGCGGCCGGAGCCAAAGTCGCCAAGCACGGCAACCGCGGGGTGACCTCGAAATGCGGCTCAGCGGACGTGCTGGAAGCACTCGGCATACCGGTCGAGCTAACTCCCGCCCAGGCAGTGGAGTGCCTCCGCCAAACTGGCTTCATGTTCCTCTACGCACCCGCCCTGCACCCGGCGATGAAGCGGGTGCAACCGGTGCGCCGGGCACTCGGTTTCCGGACGATCTTTAATCTCGCCGGCCCCCTCACCAATCCCGCGGGCGCCCGCGCCCAAGTGGTCGGCGTTTACCAATCCACGGCTGTGCGTTTGATGGCCGAGACCCTGGCCCAACTCGGTGTGCGGCATGCTTTGGTCGTACACGGGCAGGACGGCCTCGACGAGCTGTCCCTAAGCGGTCCGAGCGACGTTGCGGAAGTACAGGAATCCACAATCCGCAACTTCACCCTCACCCCGCAACACGCGGGCCTGAACCCCGCTCCCGTGGCAGCATTGGCAGGAGGCAACGCTAGTGAGAACGCGCGTCTGGTGGAGGCGATCCTGGGCGGCGAGCAAGGAGCGCGGCGGGATGTGGTTCTGCTGAATGCCGCCGCTGCGCTGATGATCGCCGGCCTGGCTACTGATTTCCCCAGCGGTGTGCGCCGCGGCGCGGACGCGATAGACTCAGGTGCCGGCTTGCGGCTGCTGTCGCTCCTGCGGGAGCAGCCTGGCCTTGCCCGGTCGTAAGGAGCCGTATGACGCCCAAACAACGCCTCTCCGCCGCCCTCATCGTGTGTGCCCTGGCCGCCACCAGCCACGCCCAGCAGATTGTGGTTAGCAAAGACAATCGCACCATTGCGGTCACCACCAGCGCAGACGCAAGTGCGGATGCCGACACCGTCACGGTGCAGATCGGCTACCTGGTATACGGCGCAGATCAGGACTCGGCCTACGCCCTCGGCTCCAAAACATCGAACGCATTGCTGCGGCTTTGGCCGCCGCCAAAATCCCGAAAGAAGCCATTCAAAGCCAATCGCAAAGCATCACGCCCGTGCAGCAATATGGCAATCAGGAGTGGACACCCGCCGAGAAAGCCAGCCGCAAGTTCCAGGTAGAGCAGGGCTGGACGGTGAAAACTGGCGCTGCCAATGGCGCACAGGTATTGGATACCGCCGTCAAGGCAGGGGCCAACCAAAGCGGCCAAATGACATGGAGTGTCGAAGACCAGGATGGGCTGCAGGCCAAAGCCGCTAAGCTGGCCCTCGAACGTGCCCGGCAGATCGCCCAACAGATGGCCGGCGGCTTGAATGCCACCCTCGGTCCCCTGGTGTACGCCAGCAACGAAGCGCCTTCGCGGCAGCCGTCGCCGATTGTCATGATGAGGAAAGAATCGGGTGCGCCGCTGCGCGGCACAACAAGTCGCCCCGCTCAGCATCAGCGCGCAAAAGGTGAGCGCTTCCGCCACCGTCTACGCCGTGTTCAGTATCCAGTAGCCCATTGCGTCGTATGCTGAGAAGAAAGGGACGCTGATCGATGCCGAGATATCAATACCGCGAGCTACGCCCAACCGCCGAGGGCGAAGATGTATTCCGGCGCTGGATTGCCCACCTCGATGAGGAGTTCACCCGTCATAAAGAGCCGCGTCTGCGCAACGAAATGGTGCGCGATGCGCTGCACCAGATCTACCTGGGGCGCCCCCACGGCGGCAAACTGAACACCACCCTTTTATCCGAGTTACCTGGCAACGTTCTGCAGTTGACGCTCGATCCCGCCAACGTGACCCTGGAACCCGAGTACTATGGCGACGTGGACGTGGCCAAATATGCCGAACGCAAACCCCTGATCTGGTTCTGGCAGATGTTCGACCGCTCGGCGCTCGGTCTGAACCATTGGCTGGGCTTTCGCTTTCGCAAGATGCTCGCCAAACACATTTTCAAACACGTGGGCAAGAACGTGAAAATCTTCCACGGGGTCGAGTTCAGTTATGGATACAACCTGACCATTGAGGACGACTGCACCATCCACAAGTTCGTCATGCTCGATGACCGGGGCGAACTGATCATCCGCAAGGGCACCTCCATTTCCGACTACGCGGCGGTGTATTCACACTGGCATCAGGCCACTGACTACTTCGACGTGGAGAACCGCACCACTGAGATTGGGCCGGGCACCCGGCTGACCTATCACTCAGCGGTGATGGCTGGGGTCACCATCGGCGAAGACGCCATGCTGGGCGCCATGGGGGTCGCTACCAAAGACGTTCCTGCCCACGCTATCTGGGGCGGCGTGCCCGCGAAAGAGATCAAACGCAAGCCATCCACCTAGGGCCGAGTGGCCAGCAGGCCCGGCCTCCGGAACCCCGAAAAAGCCGGGTTTACCGTGCTACCATCAGGCTGGATGGGCACGCCTGAAATCGTTCTTGGGATCTTTGAATTTGTTGTATTGCTGTTCGCGCTCAGTCTGCATGAGTCGGCACATGGATGGATGGCGTCGCGTCTGGGCGACCAGACCGCACGCATGCTGGGCCGCATCACTCTTAATCCGCTAAAGCACATCGATCCGATCGGCACGATCGCCCTGCCGCTGGTAGCCCTGTTTACGCATATTCCATTGATCGGGTGGGCCAAGCCGACACCGGTGAACACCCGCAACTTCAAGAATTTTGTGCGCGACGACATTCTCACCACCCTGGCGGGACCCGTGAGCAACATCATTGGCTCCGTGTTTTCGTTGATCGTGTTGATGGTCATCGCCAAGGCATCCCCGATTGGTCTGGCATCGGTGCGGTCAGTGGCCATGCGAGGCATGAGCGGGCCTGACCCGCAGCTGATGGCACTCAGCCCTGTCGCTTACCCGCTGACGCTGATTTTCTACTTCGGCATGTTGCTCAACCTGTTCCTGGCGGCGTTTAACCTTTTGCCCCTGCCTCCGCTCGACGGCAGCCACATCTTTCGCCACATGCTGCCTTACCGCTGGCTCCCGGTGTATGACCGGCTGGGCATGTTGAGCCTGTTTATCATGCTGTTCTTCGGCGGCGGCGTCACCATGGCGATGATCAACCCGGTGCTCGGCTTCTTCCGCGTTTTGCTGCTATCCCTCTAGAGGTTCCGTACAATCGAGCCAGTGAACCAACATTCTAAAAACCTGAAACGCGTGCTGAGCGGCATGCGCCCCACCGGAAAATTGCACCTAGGCAACTACATGGGAGCGCTCTACAACTGGGTGCGCCTGCAGCACGACTATAACTGCTACTTTTTCGTAGCCGACTGGCATGCGCTCACGACGGATTACGCCGATACCTCAAACGTGCGCCAGAACACCGCGGATGTAGCGCTCGATTGGCTGGCTGCGGGGCTCGACCCCGAGCGCTGCGTCCTGTTTGTGCAGTCCCAGGTGCCCCAGCACGCCGAGCTGCACCTGCTGCTGTCGATGATCATGCCGCTTGGCTGGCTGGAGCGCGTACCTACTTATAAAGAGCAACAGTTACAGATTGGCAATGTTGAGGCTGGCGGGAAAGATCTCACCACCTACGGCTTTTTGGGGTATCCGCTGTTGATGGCAACCGATATCCTCATCTATCAGGCGGATTTCGTGCCGGTAGGCCAGGACCAGGTGGCGCATGTGGAAGTAACCCGGGAAGTGGCGCGGCGATTCAATCATTTCTACCCTGGCAGTGGCGGCGCGGCTATTTTGCCCGAACCCCAGGTACTGCTGACGCCCTCGCCCAAGTTACCGGGCACCGATGGCCGCAAAATGTCGAAGAGCTATGGCAACACCATCCTGCTCACGGATCCCGAACCCATCGTGCGGCAAAAGCTGAAGACCATGGTCACCGATCCGGCGCGCGTGCGGCGAAGCGATCCAGGCGATCCGGACAAGTGCCCGGTGGGTGATCTGCACAAGGTATTTTCGTCGCAACCCACGCTCGAGAAGGTGTACGCCGGCTGCCGCTCCGCAGGCATCGGTTGTATCGAGTGCAAGGGGTGGGCTGCGGATGCCATCGTGGCAGAACTCACGCCCATGCAGGAGCGCCGTCGGCAGTACGAGGATCAGCCCCGCCTGGTGCACGACATTCTCCATCGCGGATCAGAACTTGCCCGCGCCCGCGCTGAAGAAACCATGGAGCAGGTGAGGGATGCCATGCACCTGCTGCCGCTTGAGCAGGGAGCGCCCGCGCAATGAGCGAAGAGGTCCGGAGCCAACCCGAGAAGCAGGCCAAAAAGCGAGACGCGGAAGAAAGCCTCTCGCCCTACAGCATCAGCGTAGGCCAGGTGTACGACGGTCCTCTCGATTTGCTGCTCGACCTCATTCGTAAGCAGGATATCGACATTTATGACATCCCCATCGGCAGAATCACGGCCCAGTTCCTCGCCTATGTCGAAGGGTTGAAGCAAACCGAGGTCGATGCAGCGGCTGACTTCATCTACGTCGCCTCGCTGCTGATCCATATCAAGAGCCGCATGCTGTTGCCGCGCGCACCAGCGGAGGGTACAGACGGCGAGCAAGAAGATCCGCGCCGGGAACTCGTGGAGCGGTTGCTGGAGCACGAACGTTTCAAGAATGCCGCTCAGATGCTGTTACAAAAACAGCAGATTGAAGCAGCTACCTGGACCAACCCGGCATTGCACGAGTTCCGCGGCGAAGAGGGAACCGAGCAGGAAATTGCCGCGGATACGGTCGACCTTGTGCGAGTGTTCCGCGAAATTCTGGACCGGGCCCGGCAAAGGCCGGTGCTCGATCTGAACGAGGACGCCGTCACCGTCACCCAGATGCTGGACTACGTTCGGCGCCGGCTGATCATGGAAGACCGCCCGGTCTCGTTGAGCAGCCTGCTCAGAAACACACGCTCTGAGCGCGCCATCATTTGCATGTTTCTCGCGCTGCTGGAGATGGTTCGTCTGCAGGGAGTGCTGCTCCGCCAGGAAGGCAACTTCAACGAGGTCTACATTAAAAAGCACCCTTCGTTTGAATCCGTCTTTGGCGAAGGCGCTTTCCAAGCCAGGGACGACTGGCGCTAGCCGCACCCCGCAAAATCTCTCTCCCACTGTCCCCGGCGGGTTTCTACCGTCTCGACCCACTGACCGGTATTTACTAGTAAGCAGTTACTGGCTAAGTCATTGATTCCCACAGCTCCCGACCAAGAAGCCGTCGTGAGATATGGCGCACCATGGACAGCCACGGGTCCGAGGGGGTGTATGCATTTTGAACTCTTACCTTAATTCGCAGAACTTTAACACTCTTGGGCTGGCAATTAACAATACCCACCATCGGCTTTGGTAGCGTGCGAATACCTAACAGTGGAGTGTGCGCGCGTGACCGATGTTTCTTCAGCAGTGTTAACACCCCCGGGGAAAACTTCTCTTCTCCAGGAAAAGATGAACAGAAAACAAGGCAAGATGCCGATGATCATCTTCGCTCTTGTACTTGTTGGCGGTCTCGGCTGGGCCGCATCGCAGTTCCTTGGCGATGTTTTGTCGGCAGGCCGCACCGCGTCCACCATGGCCTATGTTCTGCTGGGCGTTGCGCTCTTCATCGCGCTCGGTTTTGAGTTTGTCAATGGGTTCCATGACACTGCCAATGCAGTAGCTACCGTGATCTACACTCATTCGCTCGAACCGCACGTAGCCGTAATGTGGTCTGGCTTGTGGAACCTCATCGGCGTCATGCTCTCGTCCGGGGCTGTGGCCTTCGCAGTAGTTTCGTTGCTGCCGGTTGAGTTAATCCTCCGCGTCGGTTCTGGCGCCGGATTTGCCATGGTATTCGCCCTGCTGGTATCGGCCATCATCTGGAATCTGAGCACCTGGTGGTTTGGTCTGCCCGCGTCCAGCTCGCATACCCTTATCGGCTCCATCATCGGTGTAGGGCTTGCCAACCAGTTCATGTCAGCGACGAAAGGCACCACCGGTGTGGATTGGTCGCAGGTAGGTAAGGTCTTTCAGGCTCTTCTGATCTCGCCCATCGTCGGCTTTGTCTTCTCTGGCCTGGTGCTGCTGTTGTTCAAGCTTCTGGTCAAAGACAAGCGCCTGTACGAAGCACCCTCCAGCGATGCTCCGCCGCCCTTCTGGATTCGCTGCCTGCTGGTCATGACCTGCACTGGTGTGAGTTTTGCCCATGGCTCGAACGATGGCCAGAAGGGCATGGGGCTCATCATGCTCATCCTGATCGGCACCGTGCCCACCGCATATGCCTTGAACCACGCTGTCGGGTACAGCCAGGTACAGGACTTCGTTGCAGTATCAGAACAGGCTGCCAAAGTACTGACGGCCCATGTGGAGTCCACTGCGGTCATGGGCGACCCGCGTGCGGATCTTACGGAGTATTTGCAGACCAAAAAGCTCACCCCGACTACTGTCCTGGCGGAACGCCAGATGGTGCTGGAGATCGAGCACGAAGTCGCGCAGTACAAGACGCTCAAAGGAGTACCGTCCAATCAGCAATCGAACGTGCGCAATGACATGTACATTTCGAGTGAAGCGCTGCGATTGATGGGGAAAGCCAAGAACCCTAGCTTTTCTCCGGAAGAAGCCGCGGTCATGGCCAACTACAAAAAGAAGCTGGACCTTTCCACCAAGTTCATTCCGCCCTGGGTCAAGGTGGCGGTAGCACTCGCCTTGGGGTTGGGCACTATGGTTGGTTGGAAGCGGATCGTAATTACTGTGGGTGAGAAGATCGGTAAAACCCATCTCACTTACGCCCAGGGCGCATCGGCAGAACTGGTGGCGATGTGTACCATTCTTGCGGCAGATAACTTTGGTCTGCCGGTGAGCACCACCCACGTGCTCTCCTCGGGTGTTGCCGGCACCATGTTGGCTAACAAGAGCGGACTGCAGTGGTCCACCATCCGCAACATCGCTGCCGCCTGGGTTTTCACCCTGCCGGTCGCAGGGCTCATGTCGGCGGGCCTGTTCTGGGTCTTCACTCAATTCGTTTCTAAATAGACAGCGTTCGCAAGCACGGCAAAGGTGCCTCTTCGGAGGCACCTTTGCTTTTTGCCACTCTTGCCAGAGTAGTCACGCCCTCTCCCAATAAACCAGCTCTGAAGTCCTGCAGAAACGCTAGCTTGCCACCGATATAGCTGCTCTCGAAGTCACCTGCAACTCGTAGTGTGGATGACATCTCCACCCTCGCCGCGAGGAACTTGTTCTCATCCAGTCGCCGCCAAGCTCCTCTGCTCTTTGCGAAATTCCTTGACGACCCTCCCGGCTTGTGGTCTGTTATTCATTAACACCAGCTATGGGAATTTTGAACATACGCCAGGCGCCACGCTCCTCGGAAGAACGGCAGGGAGAAATTCTTCTGCACATCAAGGAGAAGGGCTCCGCAGGAATTGGTGAAATCGCCGAGCGCTTCTCGGTTTCCGAAATGACTGTGCGCCGCGTGCTCTACAAATTGAGCGACGCAGGCCTCATCATTCGCACGCCTGGCGGTGCGATGGTCGCGCCTTCCGGCTCGATGGAAAGAACTTTCCACGAGCGCTCAGAAAAGATGTCGGCCGCGAAAGATGTGCTGGGTCGCACGGCAGCCGGGCTGGTCCAGGATGGGGAGACCGTTGTTCTCGACTCCGGGACCACGACGCAGTACATCGCCAGGCATCTCGCGCCCAGGCGGGATGTCGTGGTGATCACGGCGTCACTCGCGGTGCTGGAGGAACTGGCAGGCAGCACGGGAGTGCAGGTGCGCCTGACCGGCGGTGTGTATCGGCGCGTGAGCCATGACCTTTGTGGCAGCAGTGTCGACGAAGCCCTGGGCAGCGTATATGCAGACCGGGTCTTCTTCGGCGCGGCGGCATTATCGTTTGCTCGCGGCGCCATGAACTATGACCAGGAGATGCCGAAGGCGATTTTGCAGGCAGGCAAGCAAAGAGTCCTGGTGATCGACAGCAGCAAAGTTGGGATCGAAGCGGTCTATCGCTTCTGCCCCATCGAGCAGTGCGACCTGGTAATCACCGACCAAGGGGTTAAAGAAGCGGAGATCAAGAAGCTCCGCAAGTTAACAAAAGTACTGATCGCGGAATAGCCCACCCCGAGAAGGTGTCCGCAGAAAATTCAGGAGGACTGTGTCTATGCAACGTCACGGCCTGTTGTGCGCAATAGTACTTCTAGTGGGCTCCCCTCTCTGTTTAGCACAGATCAACACCGGCAAGATGTCGGGATTCGTCACCGACTCAAGCGGCGCTGTCATCACCAACGTGCCCGTTACTGCGACAAATGATGGCACCGGCGTAGTGACCCAGACCACAACCCTCGACAATGGGGAATACCTGATTAACTTCCTGGTACCCGGCACGTACCACGTCGATGTAGAAAAGCAAGGGTTTCAAAAGGCCGTGCGGACCAATGTCGTCGTCGATGCCGGCGGCACCAACCGCGTGGATTTCACACTGCTCGTCGGCGACACCGGACAGACGGTCGAAGTACAAGCCAATACCATCAACGTGGCGACCGAAAGCTCAGAGCTATCGCAGACGTTTTCTCACCAGGAACTGGATGCGCTGCCCAACCTGGACAGAAATCCGCTTTATCAGATGAACCTGATACCGGGCGCAAACAACGAAGTAGGCAGCGGCAACTACGGGACCAACGGCGGGGAGAATGGCTCTGCGGTCGGTCAAACGCGTCCGCAACTGGCTTCGATCGGTGGGGTGGATTCGAATGCCAATTCCGTGTACGTCGATGGGGTGCCCAATCGTGAGCCGCAGAACGCATACATCAGCGTAACGCCGCCCATTGAAGGCGTGCAGGAAGTCGAAGTCTACACCGGCAAATACAACGCCGAGTTCGGGTTTTCCGGCAGCGCCGTGGTGAACATCACCACCCGTTCCGGCAGCAATCAATTTCATGGTGCGGCTTTTGAGTTTCTGCGTAACGAAGCGACTGATGCGCTCAATTACTTCGCCGTGGGCGTGCCGAAAACTCCGTTTCGCAAGAACCAATTCGGGGGCGCGATTGGTGGTCCCATCCTGAAAGACAAGCTGTTCTTTTTTGCGGATTACCAGGGGTCGCTGCTGTACAGCAGTTCTCCCGCATTCACCACCGCACCCACTTCCAGGATGCTCACCGGGGATTTCTCTGAGCTATACGTGCCAGGGCAAGTCGATGACGCCGGCAATACCTATGGGCAGGTTTACGATCCCAACACTCGCGCGGTCGATAGCAACGGCAATGTAATCGGCGCCACCCCATTCGCCGGCAACATCATTCCGCAAAGCCGTTGGGACAGTTCGTCGACCTTGATGAACTCGGCCAAGATCTTCGGCGTTGCCAACCTGCCCGGGATCAGCCAGAACCTTCAATACCTGTACAACAACCATCAATCAGCGCACCAGGCCGATGCGCGGCTGGACTACAACCCCACCAGTGTCGATCGTATTTTCTTTCGCTACACGGTACTCGATGCAGTCAACGACAACACCACGAACGTAAACCTGTTTTTTCAAAGCGGCAATGCCGACTCGAAAACTCTGAACCAGAACATGCTGTTTTCTGACTTTCACAATTTCGGCGTCACTAAGATGAACGAGTTTCGCCTGGCCTTCAATCGCTCCAACGTGCGCACCAGTACCAAAGGCCTGTCTGAAGCCTGGAACAACACCTTCGGCATCCCCAATGGCAACCTGGCGAACGATCCCTCCACAAAGGGATTGGCTGAGTTCTACATGCCTGGCGTGCCGGCTATCAACGAACCCGACTGGGTCGGCTACATTGTCAGCAATACAGTTTCGGTGGCTGATAACTTCAGTTGGACAAGAGGCAAACACCTGATCAAGGCTGGCACTAACATCAACTACGTGGTGGATGTTTCCGCCGATGTAATTGGCGGCGACGATCCGCGCGGCAGCCTCACCTTCAGCGAGGCGATGACCTCATACGACGGTGTTGGCTACAACGGCGGCGGCGATCCCTCCAGTGCCCTGGCCGTGCAGCCCATTGCGTATCCCAGCTTCCTGCTGGGTACGATGACCTCCAGTGCCCGCGCCCATTTCACTGCCGGTGCGCCCTACCAGACCTATTGGCAGAACGCCTGGTACGCCCAGGATGACTTCAAGATCCTGCCCTCGCTTACCCTGAACCTCGGCCTGCGATACGACCTCACCAGCCGGCCTATCGAACGCCACAACCGCCAGTCCAATTGGGATACGCGCACCAACCAGTTGGTGGTCGCCAGCTCCAGCAATCGCAGCCCGGCTCTGGGTCTTGATACCAGCGACTGGGGACCCCGCGTTGGCTTCGCCTGGAGTCCGGACCACGGCAAGACGAGCATTCGTAGCGGCTACGGTATTTCTTACTGGATGGCCTACTGGGCCGGCCCTCTGACCATTGAAGGCCTGACCTACCCCAACTACGCAAAGCAGGCTTTGTTGACCCCGAACAGTTTGTCCCCCACTCTCCAGCTCTCCCGCGATGGCTTACCCCTGGCGAATGCGGAGTACGACAACTCAGGAAAGCTGGTGATCCCCGCCAACGCGCTGATACGCGGCGTGGAGTACGGCTGGCGCAATCAACGGGTTGATCAGGCCACGCTCAACATTGAGCGCGAGATTCGCCCGGGCATGATTGTCGATGTCGGCTATCTCAACGTCCGCGGACTGCACAATCTACATTCGATCAACATCAACCAGGCCCCACCCACCGCGCCGGGGACCGACTACAACGCCGAGCGTCCTCTGATCAACGAATACCCTCAACTCGGCGATATTCCCATCTCCCGATCCATCGCCGGCACCTGGTATGACGCGCTGACCGTCCGCTTTGCGGGCAACATTCGCAAGTCCACATTCATCAACGCCGGTTACGCTCACGGGCGTAATTTCGCCAACGGCTACAACCTGGATCCAGCCAATATCAACCAGTACTACGGCCCCACCCAGCAGGACATTGCTCACATCTTCAATGCGCAGCTGCGGCAGGATCTTCCGTTTGGCCGCGGGCAGCGCTTCCTGGGCAATGCAAACCGCGTGGTCGATGCCTTGCTCGGGGGCTGGCAATATTCTTCCCTGATCCACGTCCGTAGCGGCACGCGCTTCGACGTCATCGCCAATGACTCGACCTCGCTCAACAACGGCCAGACCAATCGCCCGGATCGGGTGGGCAATGGCAAGATCAACAACCCAACAGTTTCCAAATGGTTTGACACCAACGCGTTTGTCATTCACACCACGCCCATGACTTACGGCACATCCGGCGTGAATCCGTTGCACGCCGATGGGGAGCAGCAGCTGGATTCGTCGCTCTCCAAGACCTTTCATCTGACTGAACGCCAGCAGGTGTTGTTCCGTACGGACGTGTTCAACACCTTCAATCATCCCAACTTCGCCGCTCCGGATAACGTGGTGGGAGACTCAGCAGAAGGGCAAGTCTCTTCGACTGCCATCGACAACCGGCGGCTCCAGGTCGCGCTTAGATATTCCTTCTAAGCCGGCAGAGACGGCGCGACCGCTCGGGACCGGGCCGTCTCTGTTTTTTTTCACAAGCCATTCACTGAGATTTACAACGGTCATCGGTACGGAGTTACGGGTGCAGAAGCAAAGGATTTTCATTCTTGGAGCGGGTGGCTTTCTCGGCAGGTACGCAGCCGAGAGTGCAACCACTGCGGATATGTATGATCTGGTTTGCGGAAGCCGCAACACCAATGCCACGGGCAGTGTAGCGATTGACATCGCAGACGCGTCAAGCGTCGATCGCGTGTTCAGCGAGCAGCGGCCGGACCTGGTGCTGCTGCTTTCGGCCATAGCCGATATCGATCGGTGCGAGCGGGCGCCGGCTGAGGCGTTCGCCATCAATGCACGCGGAGCGGAACATGTCGCCAACGCATGTGCCCGCGCAAACGCTCGCCTGCTGTTTACCTCCACCGCAGCCGTGTTCGATGGCAAACAGCACGGCTATGGGGAAGAAGACCCGGTGAGCCCGGTTAGCGTGTATGGCAGAACAAAAGTGTGGGCCGAGCTGGCAGTCAAGGCGCTGGTGCCTTCCGCCTGCATCATCCGTTTCGCCCTCGTTCTTGGCCGATCGAGGATCTCTTCCGCTCCGGGCATGGTGGAGAGCATGGTCGCGAAATTAAAAGCAGGAGAGACGCTCTACCTTTCGACCACAGAAAAGCGGAATCCGCTCCATGCCGCCTGCCTGAGCAGCTTGATGCTGCGCCTGTTGGCTGATCCACAAGCTGTCGGGCTGTATCACGCGGGTGCTTCTGACAGCGTCTCTCGCTACGAACTGGGCTGTCGCCTGGCACGACGGGTGAATGTGTCGACCGACCTGGTCCAACCCAAAGACGATCCCATACCCGGCCGCGCTCCACGCGGTGAAGACCACTTTCTGCTGACTGACAAGATCCAAAAACTCTACGATCTCGAATTCGAATCCTGTGATCAGGTGATCGAAAGGTGCTTTGCATGAACTTACCCAAGGCTATCCATGAGCTGGAGTTCGGCCATGGCTCCACGTACGGCAAAGAAGAACAGGAAGCCGTGCTGGAAGTGATGCGTGCCGGCGCCCCCTCCTGCGGCCCAGCAGTGAAGGCGTTTGAAGAAGCGTTCGCGAAGTATTGCGGAGCAACCTACGGCCTCGCTGTCTCCTCGGGAACAACCGGCCTGCAATTGGCCATGATCGCCGCCGGGGTCGGCCCTGGTGATGAGGTCATCACCACACCCATCAGCTGGATCTCCACAGCGAATGCGGCCGCTGTTCTGGGCGCAACCGTCGTGTTTGCGGATGTAGATGCACGCACGCTCAACCTCGACCCAGCCTCTGTCGAGAAGAAGATCACGCCGCGTACGAAAGCCATCATGCCTGTCCATCTCTACGGACAATGCAGTGACATGGATGCTCTCAACGATCTGGCGAGGCCTCGCAACATCAAGGTGATCGAAGATGCTGCCCACGCAGCCGGAGCAGAGTACAAGGGGCGCAAAGCCGGCTCGCTGGGCGATATGGCGGTGTTCAGCTTCCATCAACAGAAGAACATGGTCACTCTTGGGGAAGGTGGCCTCATTACCACCAGCGACAAGTCGCTATACGAAAGCATGCTGTCGCATCGTTCACTCTGCTGCCTGACCTACGATCCCAAAGGCAAGTATCTGCCACTGGATGAATCCATCCATCCCATGGGCAAACGCTATTGGTACCTTGATTTCGAAGAGATCGGTTTCAACTACCGCATGACTGATGTGCAGGCTGCCGTCGGGCTGGTGCAACTGAAAAAGCTCGACCAGCTCAATGCGCGCCGCATTGAGATTGCCGGGATGTACACCCAGGGTCTAAGCGGCATTCCCGGGTTAACGCTCCCGTTCGTGGCCCCGCACAATAAGCATGTGTTTCACATCTACTGCTTGCTACTGGAATCGTCCTTCTCGCTCAACAAGGAGGATTTCATGTGGGAGCTCTACACGGGTAAACAGATCAAGACCTGGTCGCACTACATGCCGATTCACCTGACCAGCGTGTATCGCAAGCTGGGCCACCAACCGGGAGAGTGCCCGGTAGCGGAAGCGCTGTTCCATAAGTATGTGAGCCTTCCGATCCATCCACGCTTGTCTAATGATGTGGTGCAATACGTGATCGACAGCATTCATGAGGTTGCGTCTCAGGCGGTGGCGGGCTCGGGCGCTGCGGCTGGCGAGCTGGCAGCCAGAGAAACTGCGTGAGCGCATTTGAGTCAGCGATCGCTGCTATCCGGGGAGAGGAGAAGTACTTCTCACCGAAAGCTCCCGTGTTCATCAGCCGTGCGCCCGGCCGGCTTGATCTGATGGGCGGCAATGTCGACTACACCGGTGGCCTGGTGTTCGAGAGCACTATTCGTGAAGCCACCTGGGCGGCGGCACAGAAGCGAGCCGATCAGAAAATCAGCTTCCTCAATCCGCAGATGAGCGAGGAAGGCTGGTCGCCACAGGTCACCTTTGAATTTCCCCAGCTCACCGACGAACACGCGGTAAGACAACTGGTCAACGTGCGCGCTGAGATACGCTGGACGGCCTACGTGTTGGGGGCATTTCTCCTTCTCCGCCAGCGATACCCCGGCCAGGTGCAATCCGGTGCATCCATCTACATCCAATCCGAAGTGCCCTGCAATAAAGGGGTGAGCTCATCGGCTGCTGTGGAAGTGGCCGTGATGAAGGCGGCTGCAGCCTGCTACGGCATATCCATGGAGGGTGTCGAGTTGGCGGAAGCATGCCAGTGGGTGGAGAACGTGATTGCGGAATCGGCCTGCGGCATCATGGATCAGGCGGCCTCGGTTCTCGGCGATGAAGGTTACGTATTGCCGCTGCTGTGTCAGCCGTGTGAACTGCGCCCGCTGGTGAAGTTGCCGGAAGGTCTGCAGTGCTGGGCTATCGACTCCGGCGTGCGCCATGCGGTCACAGGCATCGAGTATGAAGCGGCCAGGGCTGCTGCATTCATCGGCTACCGCTTGATCTGCGAGTGGGAGAATCTGCCCATTCGGAAAGATGTAAGCGGAGCCATCCCCCGCTACAGCGACCCGCGCTGGAATGGTTTTCTCTCGAACCTGGTACCGTCGCTGTTTCGATCGAAATACGAACGGCGTTTGCCGGAGTGGATGTCAGGTGCCGACATCCTGGCGCATGGAGCGGTTCATCCTGATCCGTTCACAACCGTTCGCGCGGATGTGAAGTATCGGGTGCGCGATTGCACCCGCTATGCCGTGGAAGAGAACCAGCGGATCGAGCTTTTCATCGAGCTGGCTCGCGGTGCCTCGCATTCGCCATCCACCGCCGCGTTCCACCAGATGGGCGAATTGATGTACCAGTCTCATTGGTCCTACACCCAATGTGGGCTGGGCGCAGAGGCTACCGATCAGATCGTCGATCTCGTTCGGCAGCACGCGGGTGATGGCCAGTTATTCGGCGCAAAGATCACTGGCGGCGGTGCCGGCGGCACCGTAGCAGTGCTGGGTTCAGCCCAGGGCAAAGAGGCGTTCCAGAAGGTAGTGGCCGCTTACGGAGAGCTCCGCGATTTTGATCCCTACGTGTTCGAGGGAAGTTCCATCGGCGCTGATCGGTTTGGTATTCGCACGATGCAGGCTACGGTATGAGCGTGAACGCCCCTACAGCGAAATCAGGCGTACGGGTCACGCTCTTCTACTTCCTCTTGATGGCGCTGGCGTCCCTTATCTGGTCAGGGCAGGGAATCGCGGTCAAGGTTCTTGACCCCCATCTTGGCCCCATCGCCATCACTTTCCTGCCCTTCTATGTGACCACACTGCTGTTCGTGCCGCTGCTGCTACGTTTGCGGCGGCAGAACCCGGATTCGGTGACTCCCTCCTCGCGCGATTGGGTTCGCTTCGCCATCGCCGGTATCGCCGGTCAGATGCTTGCTCAACTCGGCATGACATGGGGCATAAGCAAGTCGCTGGCGTCGAATGGGGCCATCCTCAACCTGCTCATCCCCGTCATCAGCGCCGTACTCGCATCCTTCATGCTGCGGGAGCGGCTAACACCACTAAGAATTGCCTCTCTCGCGATTGGGCTGGTCGGCGTAGCGTTCCTCTCGGTGGGCGATCTACGCCAGGCTTCCTTCAGCTCCATGAAGTATCTCTCCGGAAACCTGCTCATCTTCACCGGCTGCTTTGGGTCCGCCTTTTACAACGTTTTCTGCAAGGGCCTGATGAAGAAATATCAGGAGGTCGAGATCCTGATCTACAGCTATGTAACCGCCTCGGTAGCCAGTATCCCTCTCTTGATCTGGGCGGAACCCTTCCACTGGCGCAGCTTCCTCAACTTCGACGGCAAAAGCTGGGCCGCATTTCTTTTCCTTGCGTTCTTCATGTATGGCGCTTCCATGCTGCTTTTCTTCAAGGCCCTTCAGCATCTCGACGTGACGACCGCGTCCACCTCTCTCTACCTCGTGCCTGTGGGTGGCGTATTGCTGGCAGCAGTCTTGTTAGGAGAGCGCTTGAACCCTGCGGCTTTGGGCGGGGCAGCCATTGTTCTTATCTCAACCATCCTGGTGGTGCGCTATGACACGAGCTATTAAATCGGCCACTGTTGCGGTGGTTATACTTTGCTCCGCGGCCGTCAGCTTCGGCCAGCAGCCCTTCCCAGTCGTTTCCACGGTCGATGCTCCTTCTATCGCCGGGCGGCCCGTGGCTCTGGATAAGCAGGGCAAACTGCTGCCGTTTCCTATTGCAGACGACACCGGCTACTCGTATGCCGGCTATTTCCTTTCGCAATGGACCATCCTCCTGGATCAGCGCAATCGGCAGCGCCTTCCCTGGTACTTCTGCTGTTTCGATTATGACCGCACCACCTTCGAAATGTTCCCTGATTGGCATTGGGCCAATTCCACCGGCTATCTGCGTGCCATGATGCAGGGTTTTGTTGAGCGGCTTTACCCGTATACAGGCGATCCGCGTACGGTCGCATTCCTTCAGGACCTGGTGGACTACGAATTGGCCAACGGGCTCACTCCGGCGGGTTATGCCTGGTCGGAGGTGCCGTACCCCTCGGCCAACCCCGGCTCTCGTCGCTACACCGGTTGGAGCGAGCACGGCGAAGATTTTATCGAGCCGCACGTTGTGGGAGAAGACGGCTACGCCTACCTGCGCCTCTACGAGATGACCGGCGACACCAAATACCTGCAAGCAGCCATCCGCTGTGCCGAGGCCCTGGTCAAAAACTACAAACCAGGGGATGAACACATCTCACCCTGGCCCTACCGCTGCTTCGCGCGCGACGGGAGTCTGACCGGCGGCAAGGGCATGTTCCCCTACTCCGCCAACGTAGTCGAGCCGATCATGCTGTTCGACGAACTGATGCGTCTTGGCCAGGGCGACACCGCCGCCTACCAGCGTGTGCGCGAAGGCGCCTGGGCCTGGCTCATGAAATACCCCATGCAAAACAACGTCTGGGTCGGCTATTTTGAAGATGTTCCTGGCTCGATGGACAACATGAACCAGGTGATTCCGCTCGAATTTGCCCGTTACGTTCTTTTGCACCCGGAGAAAGATCCGGAATGGCGGGAGCACACGCGCAAGCTGATCGATTGGGTCAAGACCACGCCTAAGTGGCCCAAGTACATCGTGCATGGCGCAACCGTGACCACCGAGCAGGGGAGTGGTGGCACAGAATACTGCTGCAATCCTCCTAACGAATGTTGTGACAGTCACAGTTCCAGGCTGGCCGCGGTGGAAGCGCTGTACTACGCCAAGACCGGGGACGTGGCGTATAAGGAAGCAGCGTACCGCACCTACAACTGGGTGACCTACTTCCAGGGCCTGTCTGCTGCCGCACACGCGCCTTTCAGCACGCAGTGGTGGTTTACCGATGAGTTCACGGATGGTCCTCGGCGGATGATGGACGCCTTTTGGGCCGTGCCCTCCTGGGCGCCTGCCGACGAGTCGCATCTGCTGGGTTCGCAGAGCGTGGTCACAAAAATCGCATACGGCGCCGGCTCGGTGACATACAGCACCTTCGATGCCGCATCGACCGATGTGCTCCGCCTGGATTTTGTACCGGCCACGGTATCTGTGGGCGGAAAGGCGATCACCCGCCGCAAAGATCTGGATGTCGAGGGGTACACCTTCGACGATGCGACCCATACCCTCACGCTGCTGCACACCACCGGCCGCGATGTGGATATCCAGGGTAAAAGCGGAGCGGCCGCCCCCTCTTACATCACCTTTGATGATCCGCACCTTGCCGCTGGGACTCTCCTCGCAGGCGGCTATCCCTCGGGTGTCATCGATTGGAGACCAGGCGACTGGCAGATCGGCACTCCCTACGGAAAGTTCGGCACCTTCACGCTTGCCCTGGCAGGACGCGCAAACGAACCGGGCCGCCTTCGACTTTGCTTCGCCGCGCATCTTCGCCGGTATCGATGTTTACAACGACGGAGACCAGGATGCAACGGTGACGGTTCGTTCACCCGAGGTGCGTGAAATGGCTTTCACGATCAAGCCCGGCGAGCTCCGCCGCCTGAGAACCGGCTGGCGTGACCCAAGTTCTGCGGTACTGTTTGACTTCACCCATGGAGATAGACTTCGGTTCGATAACCTCGCCTACCTGCAACCCTGATCCCACAGGGTTTACAGGTAGGCAAAGGCCTCCACATTGCGAGCTGCTCTTCCAAGCACAAGCAGCCGCAAAACCAAAGCCACCACTCTCTCCTTTGTCATCCCAAGAGCGCGACTTGCCTGGCAAGTAAAGGGCGGAACGAACGGTCGCGTTGCCAGCGATCCCGTCCCTACGGGACTTAGGACAAAGGGGAGAGTGGAGGCTTCGGTTTGCGGCTGCTTGTGGCTTGGAAAGCAGCGCGTAAGAACAGGCAACTCTTATGGGTTAGGCAACCGTGTGGATAGAACAACTGCATTTAGATAGAAGGTTAACGACTCTTCAGAAACCGGAGTTCGCTCCATGACGGTCCAGCCGGTCTTGCGAAACGTCAATGTTACAAAAGTTGAAGCGGAAACCCTCCCTGTATGCGAAATGCGTTGAAAAGGACAGAATGGCAGGGTAGACTCCCGGCACTGGTTCATTTGGATGTTTAGGTTCTGCCTTGTTCCGTGGGTGCCCCCGCGTGGTTTGCGGTGGCCCTGGGCCCAAACTCGCCAGAATTCGTTTGACGGGTGTAGGAAGCATGCTTTCTCCCGCTCTGCGGTCCGGCCATGTTCCCCGGTTGTTCGCGCTCTCGCTCCTGTTCGCAACGCCAGTCGCTGTCTGCCAGTTACTGGCCTCTCCCCGTCCTCTCATCACGCAGGCCATCGATGAGCACTCGCTGATCAGCTTACGCGGAAACACTCATCCTGCGGCTCTTCCCGCCCAGGATCGCGGAGCAGCTCCAGAGGGGATGGCAGCCGAGCGGCTGCTGCTCGTGGTCAAACGAAGCCCGGAACAAGAAGCTGCCCTGCAAACCTACCTCAAGGAAGTGCAGACCCCGGGTTCCGCCAACTTTCGCAAGTACGTTACGCCGGAACAGTTTGGCCTGCTCTACGGAGCGTCCGATGCAGATCTGGCCCGTCTGCAACAGTGGCTGCAAAGTTATGGCTTCGCCGTAGCCAAGGTCGCCAAGGGCCGCGCAGTGATTGAGTTTTCCGGGACCGTGGGCCAGGTACAGCGGGCCTTTCACACACAAATCCGTCGTTACGACCGGAACGGGTCGCTGCATTGGGCCAACGCTGCCGATCCTATGATCCCGTCTGCACTCGCGCCTGTCGTTGCCGGTATCACTGGTCTCAATGACTTCAAGCCGCACCCACAGTTACGTGCCGGGCCCTCCACTACCTGGAAAGCATCCAACCAGCGGGTCAACCCTTCCTTGACGATCAGCTCGAATGGGGTTTCCTACTTATTCGTCGGCCCGGGCGATGCAGCCACGATCTATAACTCGCCTAATTCTTTCAATAAGAACTGGCCACCCGGGCAAGCGCCTCTCGACGGAACCGGCATTAATATTGGGCTGGTAGAAAACGTCGTTATCGATTTCACGTCGCTGGACAATTACGAAAACCTGTTCGCTCTCCCGATGTACAACGAGGGCGGAGTGTATGACGGCAACCAGGAAAATTTGGATTCCCGCGCCAATAACTCGGAGTTTCTTCTGGATGCCGAAGTCACAAGGGCTGTGGCGCCGGGAGCGCGCATCACGGTTTACAGCGCTGCCGATACTACGTTTCAACCCGGCATCCTGCTCGCTGCCCTACGAGCCGTTGACGATAATACGGTCAGCTTCCTGAGCGTCAGCTATCAGGGCTGTGAAGCAGACCAGGGCGCGGCTGGCAATCAGGAGGTCTTCAACACCTGGGAGCAGGCCGCCGCGCAAGGAATCACCGTGACCGTTTCCAGCGGCGACGCTGGTCCCGCGGGTTGTGACGATTTCAATTTACCTAACCCAGCCACGCAGGGGTTCGCTGTCAACGGCCTGGCTTCTACCCCGTTCAGTATCGCGGTCGGTGGCACAGACTTCAACGTGTTGAATACAAGTTTCGCCACGTATGTGAATCCTTCTGACACCGGCGGTCCCACCACCGCCGTCAAATACATCCCGGAAAATGTCTGGAACATCTCCACAGCCACAACTGGTCCCCTGAGCGGCAACACAGTATTTAAAGACAAATCCGGGGCAGCCAACATCGTCGCGGGCGGCGGCGGCGTCAGCAGCTCCGGCGATTGGAGCAGTGGCACTCCTGCGGGGTACGCGAAGCCACTCTGGCAGCAAAGCTATCCGCCCAGTAACACCGATGGTGTGCGCGATCTGCCCGATGTGTCTCTATTTGCCGGCAGCGGTGAAAACCATGCGGCCTGGGCCGTGTGTTTACCCGGAGAGTGCCAGAGCGGCAACGAAACCATACATGCATTCGGCGGCACCTCGGCTTCTGCCCCGGCGTTTGCCGCCATGCTCGCCATCGTGAATCAGAAGATCGGCGCTTCGACCCGTTTAGGACAGGCCAATTGGGTCTTGTACAACCTCGCGCAAACCACGCCGGCGGTCTTTCACAAGCCCACCACCAGCAATAACGCTGTGTACTGCGCGGCAGGCAGTCCGAACTGCGGCGCCAACAGCTTTCTGACCGGCTACGACACAAACCAGGGCTATAGCCTGGCCGCAGGCCTGGGCAGCGTGGACGTCTCGCTGTTGGCGAACAGTTGGCAAAGCGATGTGCGTGCTGCGACCAGCACAAGTCTCACCGTCGACAAGAGCACCTTCCAACACGGAAGCCTGGTGAATGTCGCTGCGGCCGTGAATCCTGCGGCGGCCACAGGGAGCATCGCGCTCATCAGCGGTGCAGCCGGCATGGGGAGCACGCTGCCGATCACTCTCGTGAACGGCTCGGGCAGCGGTAGTTACACGCAATTGCCCGGAGGCACTTACTCTCTCTTTGGCAACTATGCCGGCGACGGTAAGTACCAGGGCAGTACCTCGCCCGGCGTTGCTCTCACGGTTTCGCCTGAAGACAGCACTTTGCAGCTGAGCGTTCTCACCGTGAATGCAAGCCGGCAGCTGGTCAGCGTCGCTGGAGCTACGGTGCCGCTGGGCACCCTTATCATTCCCCGGGCTGTGCCCATCGGTGTCTCGCAATTGACGGCTGCCAGCCCGATTGCCAACGCAACCGGCACAGTCACTTTCCAGGACGACGCAAGCCCCTTCTGCATCAATAATGCGGCTTCCCTCGATGCCTCCGGTAACGCCGAATTTCACCTGCTGTGTGGCGCCGGCACTCACGCCATCTCGGCCTCTTATGCCGGAGATGCAAGTTACAACCCCAGTTCCGCGGGTCCAATCGCCTTCACCGTGCTCAAAGCGCCAACCAGCGTTGGCCTTTCCTCGAGCGTGTCCACCATCAATGTCGGAAAGGTAGACGTGACGGCCACCGTTGCCCTCAATCCACCCACACTGATGATTTTCCCCAGCGGGGTGATTAACGTCACCGACGCCACGACGCAGACCCTCCTTGGCAGTGGCGTCCCCTCACCCGGCACGTGTGCCACGGGCAACCTGATTTGTGACACCCTGTTGGTCAATGTGGACGTCTCACAGTTGACTCTTGGGCAAAACCTGATCATCGCGACGTTTGCGGGTGACAGCAACTTCCTCCCCTCCGAAGCGTCCGCACCCGTGACGGTTACGTGCACAGCAGGCTGCGGCAACGGAACCGGGCAGTCTCTCTCTAGGCGTGTATGGAAGCTTCCGAACGGTCGTTGACGCGGGTGGCCAGACCACAGACCAGATCCGGGTTGCCAGCTTCGGCGGCTTTAGCGGAACAGTGGATTTGAGCTGTATTGTCAAACCCGGCAACGCAGGTGATATCCATTTGCCCACCTGCAGCTTCGCGCCGTCACAGGTGACGATCACCAACGACCAGTATTCTTCTCCGACGACTTCTTCTTTTCAGACGGTCACCATCCAGACCACTTCCCCAGGCAGTCACGCGCAACGAGGTGTTACCACGGCAAATGCGCACGCGAGCACTGGGTCCGATATGTGGGGAAAATCCGCGTCCAGCATGCTCGCGCTTGTATTGCTTGCTGGGCTGCCTGCGGCTCGGCGCCGCTGGTCATCGTTCGCTCCGGTCATTCTGTGCGTGGTCCTCTTTGCGGGAATGGTCGCTTGTGGGGGTGGCGGCGGTAGCAGCAACGGCTCAGGGACCGGCGGAGCCGGAGGCACGACTACCGTCACCCCCGGGACTACGGCAGATACATATACGGTCATTTTCCACGCAGTCGATGAAAAGACCGGCACACTTACAGCCGAGCAGAACTTTACCCTGGTCGTCGATCCCGCGCCAAAAAGCTCGAGCGCCGGCCGCGGGAGAAATGCGCACCGCTAACAGAGGTGCAGCCTGATCAGCGGCTTCCGAGAAAATGTTGTGAGGTATGGGCACCGGGCTCGTTTTGGCGGCGCAGCAGGCCGCATAGGCAAGCGAAAATAGAAGTGCTTCGATACTATGAAGCAGTACACGTTCCTCCTCCATGAGCCTAAAAGCGAAGTTAGAAGCAGTCGTCTATGCAGCCGAGGAACCAGTCACCCTGGCCCTGCTCGCCACCATGTTTGCGGAAGAGGTGATGCAGGGGCTCGAGGAAGCAGCCGCAGCAGCACCCCCACCCGAGCCGCCCGCGGAGCAGATAGAGCTTGCCGGCATGGCGCCTGACCCCGCATCCAGCGCAGACCCAGCCGAGCCACTGCCGGAGTCCATTGCGGAAGAAGCCGCAACCATACCCGCCGAAAATCCCGAGGCTGACGAAAAAAAGCTAGCTCGCCAGCGCGACCGCCAGGTGCGCCAGGTAGTGCAGAGCGTGCTCGAAGAGCTCATCCGGGACTACGCCGGCAGTGACCGCGGGATGGAGATTCGCGAGATCGCCGGCGGCTACCGCATGGCGACAAAACCTGAATATCATGACGCGGTGCGCGGCTTTGTGAAGAGCCTCAAGCCGCCGATGAAGCTCTCCTTGCAGGCGCTTGAAACGCTGGCCGTCATCGCCTACAAACAGCCGGTCACCGCCCCGGAAGTGAGCGAGATCCGCGGCGTTGATTCAGGCGGCGTGCTGGGCAGCCTGGTGAGCCGAAAACTGATCAGCACGGCTGGAAGAAAACAGGTCATAGGCCGGCCCATCCTCTACAAGACAACCAAGGAGTTCCTGCTCCGCTTCGGCTTGAAAGATCTCACCGATCTGCCGAGCATGGAAGAGTTCGAAAAGATGGCCGGGGAACTGGCGGACTCGGAAGCGGAAGGGGAAGCACAAGACGCCCTGGCGCCGTCCACTGAGCCGCTGGTCCACATGAGTGAGAGCACCGGAGGAACCGAGACCAAAGGGACCGAGGGCGAAGCTGCCACCGAAGCCGAAGCCGTAGTCGAGGATCAAACCGAAGCAGCCACCGAGGATCAAACCGAAGCAGCCACCGAGACCGAAGCTGTCACGGAAGCCGCAAACGAAGAAGCCCCGATAGAAGACCCATCCGTGGCGCCCGAAGCAGAGCCAGAAGAAGAGGCCGCACCCCAGGTCCCCTCTGACGAAACCGCGGAGCCGGAAACACCATCAGAACACCCAGCGGTGACCACGCCGGGCACCGAAAGCGAGCCATGAGTGTGAGCGAACAAACCGGCCCGGGTAAGCAGCAGCGGCTGCAGAAAATTGTTGCGGCGGCAGGTCTAGCCTCGCGCCGCAAAGCGGAAGAGCTGATCACTTCCGGCAGGGTACAAGTCAACGGCCAAACCGTCACAGAACTCGGCTCCAAGGCCGACCCGGAACGCGATCACATTCGCGTCGACGGCAAGCTGCTCAAGCGGCCCGAAAAGTTCCGCTACTTTATGCTCAACAAGCCCAAAGGCGTGGTGACCACAGTGTCTGACCCGGAAGGCCGCCCGACCGTCATGAAGTTTTTCGAGCGCGTCGGTGCACGCGTGTTTCCCGTTGGCCGGCTGGACTACCAGAGCGAAGGCTTATTGCTGATGACCAACGATGGCGAACTGGCCAACATTCTCACCAGCGCTGCCTCTAACGTAGAGAAAACGTACCTGGTGAAAGTGAGCGGCAAGCCGACCGAGGCAGCGCTGGAGCAACTTCGCCGGGGCGTAATGATTGAGCGCGGCCGCCGCGGAGAAAGGGAAGGGCGCGTCATGACGCAGCCAGCCCGGATCACGCTCATCCGCGACACTGACAATCCCTGGTACGAGGTCATTCTGACCGAAGGCAAGAACCGCGAGATCCGCAAGATGTTTGAAGAAGTGGGCCATTTTGTGGAGAAAGTGCGGCGGGTTGGTTTCGGCCCGCTGGTGCTCGATGTGACCCCGGGAAAGATGCGGGAGCTGGAAGAAGACGAGGTTTTGCAACTCCATCGTGCTGCCCGCAAGCGGACGCCGCAGCCTTCAGAAAAGGCCGCCAGGCGGCCCAGGTCTGGACCGGCCACCCTGCCGCGCAAACCTGGTAAGCGTCCCGCTAAGCGCGTCCCCGGCCGCAAACCGGCCAATCGCGCCAAAGGTTAGTATCGGCATGCATGTATCCCGGCTGGCCAACTCTGCCGGCCAATCTTCTTACGATGTGCTCATTCTGGGTGCCGGCGCCGCTGGCCTGTTCTGTGCCATGTACGCTGGGCGCGGCGGCCAACGGGTCCTGCTGCTCGACCATGCACCCCGCGTCGGCAAAAAGATCCTCATTTCGGGCGGTGGCCGCTGCAACTTCACCAACCTGCACACCACGGCCGCGAATTTTCTTTCCGCCAATCCTCACTTTGCCAAGTCTGCGTTAGCCCGCTACACGCCGGCCGACTTCCTCGCACTGGTCGAGCAGCACCAAATCCCCTGGCACGAGAAAACTCTCGGCCAATTGTTCTGCGATCGTTCCGCGCAGGATATCGTTCTTATGCTGGAAAAGGAATGCGCTGCCGCCCAGGTCGAGACACTGGTGAATACGTCGGTACGCTCCATCGATCGCGGGCCAGACCAGCAGGATCTCTTCCGCGTCGAAACCGATCGCGGTGTTTTCTCCGCTCCCGCGCTGGTGGTCGCCACGGGTGGTCTCTCGATTCCGAAGATGGGCGCAACGCCATTCGGCTACCAGGTAGCAGAGCAATTTGGTTTGAAGCTGCAGCCGTGCCGGCCGGCCCTGGTCCCGCTCACCTTTGCTCCGCAGGATCTCAAGAACTACGCGCCGCTCGCGGGCATCTCCACCGAAGTGGTTGCCACGTACCGGCGGCGCGCGCTTCCGCGAAAAACTTCTCTTTACCCATCGGGGCGTCAGCGGGCCGGCAGTGCTGCAGATTTCGTCGTACTGGCAGCCCGGGGAACCGGTTGCCATCGACCTGGCGCCAGACCAGGTCTGGACCAGTCCGGTGCGCGCCCAAATCAATCAACGTGATCTGGCTGCGGTCCGCAATGCCATCCATTCCGTCATGCCGCATCGTTTAGGGGATCGCTGGCTGGCGCTGCACCCTCCCACTGCCTTCACCAACCAGGCGCTCGAGACGGCAGAAAAGGCAGTCCACGACTGGACGATTTACCCCGCCGGCAGTGAAGGCTACGAGAAAGCCGAGGTCACCGCCGGAGGCGTCGATACCAATGAGCTGAACGCACGCACCATGGAGAGCCGCAAAGTGCCGGGCCTATACTTCATCGGTGAAGTCGTGGATGTCACCGGGCACCTCGGTGGCTTCAACTTCCAGTGGGCCTGGGCCTCAGGCGCCGCAGCCGGCCGCGCTCTTGCCGGCGGTTAATCCCCTCCAACCCTTAAATTCATGCCACCTAAAATCTCCTCGACCGCCAACCCGACGCTCTGGCACTCTGTGCGAGAAGCCCTGCGCGGCAGTCATCAGGACTACACCGAGGGCAGTCTCAATCGCTCCATCCTTCTGCTTGCCATCCCCATGGTGTTGGAGATGGTGCTCGAGTCCCTCTTTGCCGTAGTCGATGTCTTTTGGGTCAGCCGTCTTGGGGCCGACGCGATTGCCACCGTGGGTCTCACCGAGTCCGTGCTCACCCTGGTCTTCGCGGTCGGCATGGGACTGGGCATGTCCACTACTGCTATGGTGGCTCGACGCATCGGTGAAAAGGATCCTGAAGGCGCGGCCATCTCTGCCGTGCAGGCCATATTTCTCGGCCTCAGTGCTTCCTGCCTGATGGGATTGCCGTTCTTTTTCCTGGCGCCCCACCTGCTCACTCTCATGGGGGCTACGCCGGCCATCGTAGCCGGCGGGGCCAACTATACGCGCATCGCGCTCGGCGGCTCGGGGGTGGTGGTGCTGCTGTTTCTCAACAACGCCATCCTTCGCGGCGCCGGCGATGCGGCCATTGCCATGCGCCTGTTGTGGGTTTCCAACATTCTCAACCTGGTTCTGGACCCCTGCCTCATCTTCGGCCTGGGCCCGTTCCCTCGCCTGGGAGTCACCGGCGCTGCGCTGGCTACCTTTTCTGGCCGGGGCATCGCGGTGCTCTACCAGTTCTACCGTCTGGGCAAAGGCACGGAACGCATCCGGATTTTGCGGCGGCACCTTCGCCTGCACACTACAGTCCTATGGCGGCTCGTCCGGGTATCCATGGCGGCGATACTGCAATTCCTCATCGGGCAGGCAAGCTGGCTGGGCCTCGTGCGCATTGTGAGCCTGTTCGGCGCGCCAGCGCTGGCCGCTTACACCATCGGTATCCGCATCGTCATCTTCGCCATCCTGCCGTCGTGGGGGCTCAGCAATGCCGCCGCAACACTGGTTGGTCAGAACCTCGGCGCCGGCCACCCCCAACGAGCGCGCGACGCCGTTTGGCGGACCGGGCTTTGGAACATGCTGTTCCTTGGCACCGTCGGCCTTATCTTCATCGCCTTCGCCCCGGGCATCATTGGCTTGTTCACCCGTGATCCCGCAGTCCTGGACCCTGCTATTCGGTGTCTGCGCATCTTCAGCTGCGGCAACATCGCGTACGCCTACGGCATGGTCTTACTGCAGGCCTTTAACGGTGCTGGAGACACCCTCACCCCAACCTACGTGAATCTCTTTGGCTTCTGGGTAGTAGAACTCCCTTTGGCCTGGTGGCTGGCTATGCACACCGGTATGCGCATTAACGGGGTCTTCGCCTCGGTCGTTGTCGCACAATCCGTCATTGTGCTCATTAGCCTGGTACTCTTCCGCCGCGGCCGTTGGGCGCAGCAGCGTATCTGATGCCGAGTGCTGTGTCTGACGCAAAAGAAACAATCAAGCGGTAACTTGAAGCTTTGCTCGCCCGCTGCTGCGCATCTATGGGAGAGTGCTGTACCTCGCTCAATCGCAACTGCGCGCCTGCTCGACAAGGAGGCAGAAATGTTGAAGAAAGGCCCTGCAAACCAGGGAGGCCGCCTTCTCGTATTCGATGTCAACCAGACCTTGCTGGACATCGACGCCCTTAAACCTCACTTCGAGCGTTTGTTCAACGATGGGGCGGTGCTCAAGCAATGGTTTGCCCACATGTTGCTGTACTCCCAGACGGTTACGCAAACCGGGGACTATGTGGATTTCGGCCGCCTTGCAGCGGCTGCGCTGCAGATGATGGGAGAGATCCACGGCGCTCATCTGCAACAGGAAGACATGGAGCGGGTAGCGCATGCGATGCGAACTCTCCCCGCCCACGCGGACGTGCGCCAGGCCCTGCAGAAGCTACGCGAACACGGCTACCGCACCGTTGCTCTTACGAACTCAGCAGAAGCTGCCGCCAGGGAGCAGCTTGAAGCCGCCGGCCTGACCGGGATGTTTGAGAGAGTGTTTTCAGTCGACGCGGTAAAGAAGTACAAACCGGCTGGAGACGTGTACCGGTACGCTGCCGGGCAGCTCGGGGTCGCTACGTCAGAATTGACGATGATCGCTGCGCACCCGTGGGACCTGATGGGCGCAAAAGCTGCAGGATGCGCAGTAGCGTTCCTGCAGCGACCCGGCACAGCATGGCTCCCCATTTCGGCTCCCCCGGCTATGGTGGCGCAGGATCTGGGACAACTTGTGGACCAGCTTCTGGCCGCTACCAACGGCCACTAGGGCTTTATCACACAGGCCCGGAGGCATTAAGAATAAGACAGCAAGAATCGGATATCAGCCTGCGCAGCCCGCGTTCAGACTGAGTTCATGCACATCTCCATCGAACCATCCATCCTCTATTTTGGTACGCCGGTCGTTCTGATCAGCACGCTCAACGAAGACGCGACACTGAACGTTGCGCCTATGTCATCGGCATGGTGGCTGGGCTGGAACTGCATGCTTGGACTCGGAGCGAAAGGGCACACCGCGCAGAACCTTTTGCGTGAGAGAGAATGTGTGCTTAACCTGCCATCCGTCTACCAGGTGGCCGCGGTCAACCGGCTGGCGCGAACGACTGGTTCTGACCCGATTCCTCCGCACAAAGTAGCCATGGGGTACCGGCATGAGAAAGACAAGTTGGGCGTTGCCGACCTTACGAGCGAGCCCTCGAGATCGGTAAAGCCGGGCCGCGTTGTCGAATGCCCCGTCCAGTTGGAAGCAGTCCTGGAAACAGTCCGGCCCTTTGGGACTCGCCCTGACAAAGACCCCACGGCTCTTGCCTTTGAGGTCAGAGTGGTCGCGGCGCATATCGATCCGGCGCTGCTGATGGAGGGACACGCGAACAGGGTCGATCCTGATAAGTGGCGGCCCTTGATCATGAGCTTTTGCCGGTTCTACGGACTCGGGGAAGAGGTGTTTACCTCGACGCTGGCTGAGATCCCTGAGTCTTCCTACCGTCCAGTTGCGCAGATGATGCGGTAACGTGCGCATCGCCTGATCTATATCGCCTAATCTATTAAAGGAGCTACTCGATGATCGATACCGAGGCATGCTGGCAGGCAGTGCTCGCAAGAGACATCACGCAGGATGGCCAGTTCTTCTACGGTGTACTGACTACCGGGGTTTACTGCCGCCCTGGATGCGCGTCGCGCGTTCCCCTGCGTGCGAACGTGCGCTTCTACCCTAATGTCGCAGAAGCGGAAGCAGATGGCTTACGCGCCTGTTTGCGCTGCAAGCCGGCGGCAGCGAAGAACGCTGTGACCCGCGACCGGACGACGGAGATCCGTGCGTACATACGCAAAAACCTGGATGACCCGGAACGCCTGACACTCAGCGCACTAAGCCTTCAATTCGAACTCAGCCCGTTTCATCTGCAGCGCACATTCAAAGCCGCGCTGGGGGTCACGCCGAAAAAATATGTTCAGGAGCTTCGCATGCAAACATTCAAAGAAGATCTGAGAAGCGGGACCGCGGTGACAGAAGCTGTGTACCAGGCCGGTTTCGGCTCGGCCAGCCGCGTCTACGAACAACTGGACGCAAACCTGGGGATGACCCCCAGGCAATACAAGGCGCACGGCAAAGGCGTGGCCATTTCTTATGCCACGATAGCAACACCGTTAGGCCTTTGATGATCGGCGCCACCGATCGGGGTCTTTGCTTTCTGGAGTTCGGTACATCGCAGGCGGAGCTGTTGGAATCACTGCAGCAGGAGTTTGCATCCGCGCACATCATGCCTTTGGCAGAGCCTGCTCCCGCAGAGTACCTCACCTGGGTAAAAGCTTTGTCCGGCTTTCTTGAAGGCGAAAAGGCTTTGAGCAAGTTACCGGTCACCCTGCACGGCACTGTATTTCAGCTCAAGGTTTGGAATTACCTGCAGACCATTCCCAACGGCAGCGTTCAATCGTACGCCGCAGTGGCCGAAGCGATCGGGCATCCGAAAGCGATCCGTGCTGTCGGCTCTGCGTGCGCGGCGAATCGCATAGCCTTGCTGGTGCCGTGCCATCGCGTCATCCGCGGTGATGGCGGGCTCGGCGGGTATAGGTGGGGACTGCAGCGCAAGCGCGCTCTGCTGGAAACGGAGCGTCGGGTGAAAGGGAATGCAGGGTAATCCGCTAAAGGGAGATTGCGGGAGAAGCGAGCGTCTACAATTTGAGATATGCCTTCTCCCTCAACCCGCATCCAGGTGGTGGACTCGCACACGGCAGGGGAACCTACGCGAGTGGTGATTGCCGGCGGCCCCGATCTCGGTTCGGGCAGCGTGCAGCAGAAACTGGAGCTGTTGCGCACGCAACACGATCATCTGCGGGTAAGCACGATTGCCGAGCCTCGCGGGTCTGAGGTCATTGTCGGTGCGCTGCTGTGCCAACCCTCTATGCCTGGCTCCGCGGCGGCCGTCATTTACTTCAACGATGTTGGGTACCTGGGCATGTGTGGCCACGGAACGATTGGCCTGGTCACCACGCTGGCACACCTGGGACGCATTGGCCCGGGCAAACACACCATCGAAACGCCTGTCGGCTGTGTCGTGGCTACACTGCATGCGGATGGCAGTGTCTCGTTCGACAATGTGCCCAGCTATCTATACCAGGCTGATGTTGCGGTCGATGTACCGGGATATGGGAGCTTTTGTGGGGAAATCGCCTGGGGAGGGAACTGGTTCTTTCTCCTCTCGGATCATGGCATCGCTTTGCAGACACGGCATCGTGCGCAGCTCGTGGCGTTCACGACCGCGTTGCGCGATGCGCTCGCATCCGCCGGCATTACCGGCAAAGGTGGAGCACCCATCGACCACATTGAGCTTTGTGGGCCGCCGGAATCGCCCGAGAACTCCGGCCGCAACTTCGTACTTTGCCCGGGCACCTCGTTCGATCGCTCGCCTTGCGGTACTGGCACCAGTGCCAAGCTGGCCGCATTGCATGCAACCGGGAAGTTGGGGCTGAACATACCTTGGCGGCAAGAGGGAATTCTGGGCACCGTCTTTACTGGAGTGATCGGCGCAGCGCAGGATGGATTCGTAACTCCCACGATTACCGGGCGAGCCTGGATTACCGCAGAATCCACCTTGCTGTTTGACGCCGCTGATCCTTTCCAGACAGGCATTGTGTTCTAAACCAATTTCATGGCGTACGACGTCATTATTGTCGGGGCAGGGATCGTCGGTTGTGCATGCGCCCGCGCCTGCGCAGATGCCGGTTTGCAGGTAGCCGTGATCGAGAGTGCTCATCCAGGCGGCGCCACCACGGCGGCCGGTATGGGCCACGTAGTGGTCATGGACGACTCGCCCGCGCAGCTCGCGCTCACGCACTACTCCCGGTCATTGTGGCAGAAGCTAATACCGGAGCTGCCCACGGCGGTCGAGTACGAAAGCCGAGGCACGTTGTGGGTGGCGGCGGACGAAGAAGAGCTGGCCGAGGTCTACGTCAAACAGGAGACCTGCGCGCGTGCTGGTATCCGCTCCGAAGTGCTGACGGGAGCCGAGGTGGCGGCGGAGGAACCAAACCTGCGGCCGCAGCTTGCCGGGGCGCTGCTGGTGCCGGAGGATGCGGTCGTTTACCCTCCTACGGCAGCGACCTTCTTTCTGCAGCAAGCGATGGCGAAGCGGGCCATCCTGTTGCGCGGCAAACGCGTCACGCAAGCCGGAGGCGGTGCAATCCGCCTGGCAGATGGCGATGTGTTGCACGCCGCGGCAATTGTGCTCGCCACGGGTACAGATATAGCGTTGCTGCCGTCCTTGCCCATACAAAAGCGAAAGGGCCATCTGCTCATCACCGATCGCTACCCCGGCGCTCTCAATCATCAGATGGTGGAACTCGGCTACCTGAAGAGCGCGCACAAGCTGGCGAGCGATTCAGTTGCGTGCAACATTCAGCCGCGCAAAACCGGCCAGCTGCTCATCGGCTCTTCACGGCAGTATGGGAACGATCAGCTGGGGCGTCGATGAACCGTTGTTCCGCCAGATGCTGGAGCGCGCCTGCAGCTACATGCCAATGCTTGCGCACGCATCCGGCATTCGCGCGTGGACCGGCTTTCGTGCCGCCACACCAGATAAGCTGCCACTGATTGGGCCCACGGCCGACCCCACACTCTTTTTGGCCGCCGGCTTCGAAGGCCTGGGTATCACGAACGCTCCGGGCGCTGCCATGCTCCTGGTGGACCAGTTAAGCGGGCGGGCTCCGGCGATCGATATTGCCCCGTATCTTCCCGCACGACTTGCCATGAAGGAAGCGGTCCATGCCTGAGACGATCTCCATCCTGGTAAATGGGCACCCTGTAGTCGTACCCAAGGGCGCCACCGTGAGCGCGGCGTTGCTGCTGGCGGGCGTACCCTGCCGTCTATCTGTCGAGGGGCAGCCTCGCTTCGCCGCTCTGTGGCATGGGCATATGCTTTGAGTGCCGCGCCGTTGTCGATGGAATCCCGCACCAACGGACCTGTCAGTTGGTTTGCCGGCCGGCCATGGCGGTGGAGACCCAGCGGTGACCGGGACAGAGTTGCTGGTGATCGGCGCCGGGCCTGCCGGCATCGCAGCGGCAACGGCCGCAGCCGAGCATGGTTGCCGCACGATTCTGTTGGATGACAACCCTTCTGCCGGTGGACAGATATGGAGAGAGGGCATTGCCTCCCACCCGGGAGCCAAAGACAAACAGAAGGAGTCTGCGCTGCAGCGCCTTGCATCTTCCGGAGCGCAACTACAAACCGGTTGGCAGGTCTTCGATGCACCCCAGCCAGGCATGGTCCGGGCGACATCGGGTGGCACAGTCGAAAGCTTTCGTTACCGTTCTCTGATCATCGCGACCGGCGCCCGCGAGCGCTTTCTGCCATTTCCCGGTTGGACATTGCCGGGAGTTTTTGGTGCCGGAGGCCTGCAGGCGTTGGTCAAGGGTGGTTACCCGGTGAGTGGCAAACGCGTGGCCGTTGTAGGCAGCGGGCCATTGCTGCTGGCCGTCGCGGCCAATTTGAAATCATACGGAGCGCAAATCGTCACCGTCACTGAGCAGGCTCCCTTGCGGCAACTGGCGCCGTTCGCCCTTTCGCTGCTGACGCAGCCAGGCAAACTCTGGCAGGGAGCTCGGTATCGCGCCATTCTCGGTAACGTGCCATACCGCACTGGTTGTTGGCCATTGGCTGCAGAGGGTGCGGAGAAGGTCACAGGCATTCGCCTGACCGATGGCCGCAAAGCGTGGACCGAAGGATGCGATTTAATCGCGTGTGGCTTTCACCTGGTACCGAACACCGAACTCGCCGCATTGCTTGGCTGTGCTACCACGCGGGGCTTTGTTACTGTCAACGCCCAACAGCAGACCTCGTTGGAACATGTTTACTGCGTAGGCGAGCCTACCGGCATAGCGGGGTTAGAGGGCGCGCTGCTGCAGGGCATGATCGCCGGCCTGGTCTGCGCCGGCCAGGAGCAAAAAGCGCAAGAACTGCGCGGCGCCCAGCGCGCGGTCATTGCGTTCGCCGCCAGGCTGCAGCGGGCGTTTCACCTGCGTGAAGAAGTAGGCAGGCTGGCGGAACCCGAGACCATCGTTTGCCGCTGCGAAGATGTGCGTTACGATCGTCTGGCAGCGTGCAGCTCGTGGGTGGAAGCGAAACTGCAAACGCGCTGCGGCATGGGTCCCTGCCAGGGCCGCATCTGCGGGCCAGCGACGCAAACGCTTTTTCGCCTGGCAACCGGGCTCGGTTCGGCCTCCGCTTTACCCTGTGCCCGTATCCGCTTTCATGCACGACGAAACTATTCCCCTCGTACACGAGGAGAGGCAATGAACTGGTCTGGAGTGATGCCTGCAATGACGACTGCGTTCGACAGCACAATGGCGGTCGACCACCCCTTTATGGCCCAGCACGCGGCCTGGATGCTCGACAACGGATGCGTCGGGCTGGTCGCACTGGGTTCGCTCGGCGAAGGCGCCACGCTCGCGGCAGACGAGAAGCGTTCGATTCTCCGGAACCTGGTCACAACCCTCGCGGGGCGTGCTCCCGTAGTTGCCGCCATTTCCTCGCTCTCGACAGATCACGCCGTACAGCTCGCGAAAGACGCTGAGCAGGCCGGCTGCTCCGGGCTGATGGTCTTGCCGCCGTATATCTATTCGACGGACTGGCGAGAGATGAAGCAGCATGTAGCGACCGTCATCAAAGCGACTCCGCTCCCCTGCATGCTCTACAACAATCCTGTTGCCTACACCACCGACTTTCTTCCCGAGCACCTCGTTGAGTTGGCGCAGGAGCTGGAGAATCTTGAGGCCGTAAAGGAGTCGAGTGCCGATGTGCGGCGTGTGGCAGCGATTCGTTCATTACTGGGTGACCGGCTTGCGATCTCAGTCGGGGTCGACGACCTGATTGTCGAGGCCTTGGGCGCGGGTGCACGCGGCTGGATCGCCGGCCTGGTCAACGCATTCCCTTCCGAATCGGTGCAGTTGTTTAATTTGGCGTTGGCGGGGAAAGCCGAAGAAGCATTTCCTTTGTACCGCTGGTTTCTTCCTCTGCTGCGCATGGATACGGTGCCCAAATTCGTACAGCTCATTAAGTGGGTGCAAAGCGAAGTGGGTGTCGGGTCTGCGCGCGTGCGCGGTCCGCGCATGGAACTTGCGGGCGCCGAGCTTGCAGCAGCGCAACAGGTTTTGTCCGCGGCGCTGCAGAGTCGTCCGGGTGTCAGCGAGGTCAAGTTTCCCTCGTATACCACCGCGTGAGCTGGTGGTGGTGAAGGACGCTGTTCGTTCTGCGATGGGGTACGGACGGGTGATTCTGAGCGAAGCCGAGCGGCCTGCTGTTTCGGATAATGAGCCGGGCTCTGTCAGCCCATCCACGCATGCTGCCGAAGCCATTGCTCTCCCCTTTGTCATCGCGAGCAAAGCGGAGGGACTCAGCAGCTGCGGATGATGAACCGGGCTCTCTCTGTCTCTCAGCCCATCCACGCATGCGGGCGAAGCCGCTGCTCCCCCCTTTGTCATCCCGAGCGAAGCCGAGGGATCTGCTGTGCGCCTTTCTCCCTCCACCGATTTCTACAGAGCTCCAGGATCGGCTATGCAGAGGAACCTTCAACTCACCACCACCCGCTTCCCCGCAAACCACTTGCTCTCCTGCCATTTCTGCGGAAGGATTGGTTCCGCTGCCTGTCCGACCCTGGAGCTCTGTAAAAATCGGTGGAGGGAGAAAGGCGCACAGCAGATCCCTCGGCTTCGCTCGGGATGACAAAGGGGAGAGCAGTGGCTTCGGCAGCATGCGTGGATGGACTGAGAGAGCTTCGGTTCATCCTCCGAAACAGCAGAAGGGGAGAGTAACGGCTTTGCCCGCATGCGTGGATGGGCTGAGAGAGCCCCGGTTCATCCTCCGAAACTGCAGGCGGACACGACTCTTCAAGCTCGCACTGCAGCGCCATCAATCGCACCGTAATCAACTCCGCCCCATGGTAATGACACTGTCTGTTCTGCGCGCACAAGCTGCAGGCCCTCGGCTGCTCGCGACACAACCGGATTACGAATGCTCATTTCAATCGTAACTGTCCGCCTATGGTTGTATCGCTGGTGCAGCCACTGGTCTGTAACGTCAAAGTCGTGCGACCCAGCTCATCCCAATCCGCTCGATCCCGATCAATCAATGCATGCTTTCGAGCGCGCGCAATTTTGTGGCAGACGTTCTTGCTGGGAACCTGCACCACCGGCTTATGGGCGCAGGTAACTGTCAGCGGTCCCTCGCAGATCCGGGTAGGCGGCTCCGCGCAGTACAGTGCCGCGATCGCCGGAGCGGCCACCACCGCCGTCGTTTGGTCTGTGAACGGAGTCGCACACGGGAATGCCACTACCGGCGCAATCTCTTCCTCCGGCTTGTACACGCCGGCAACCACCATCTGGGCAGGCCACTCGGTCAGTGTGAGTGCTGCAAGCACGGCCACGCCCGCTCTTTCGGCGTCCATCAATGTCAAGATGGTCAACCCGCTGCCAGTGTTCACATCTGCCACATTGTTGTTCACTGCTCCGGGGAGCTATCTCCTCGATGTAAATGGCGCCGCCTTTTTCCCCGCTTCGCAACTCGTAGTCGCGGGTGTGAATGTGGCCACCACGTACGTTTCTTCCACCGAGCTGCAAAGCAACATCACCCTGCCTGCCGGCACCATCACGGTAAAGGCAGGCGTGCTGAACCCCAACGCCGGCCAGAGCGCGCCAGTGAGCCAAACGCTCTCCGTACCCGCCGGCCCTCGCGCCAGCATTGCACAGGCGACTCGCTTGCTCGATCAGGCAAGCTTCGGTTCCACACTTTTCGCAACGCAACACGTGCAACTCATCGGCATGCCAGCTTACCTGACCGAGCAGTTTTCCACCGCCGCTACGCTCATGCCGCCTATTCCGAATCCCCCGGTCGCGCTGTGTCCCGATGCTACGTTCCGCTGTGCCCAGCACTACTTCTGGAAAAATGCGCTCACCGCAAACGATCAGCTTCGCCAGCGCGTAGCCTTCGCCCTCAGCGAAATGTTCGTGGTCTCGACCAACGAAGTGAACGCGCGTTCCATCCCTGCATTTCAGAACGTGCTGGCCAAGGATGCCTTCACCAACTTCCAGCAGATCATGGCCGACGTCACGCTTTCCCCTGCGATGGGTGCCTATCTGAATATGCTCAACAGTGGTGTGGCGCCCGCCGGACAAATCGCCAATGAAAACTACGCGCGCGAACTGATGCAGTTATTCTCTACCGGCCTCTATCTCTTGAATCCGGATGGCAGCGTGCAACTGGATGCGCAAGGGCAGATGCAGCCGGTCTATACCCAGGCCCAGGTGCAGGCCTATGCCCGCGCCCTCACCGGCTGGACCTACGCTCCTGCGCCAGGAGGAACCCTCACCTCGTTCCCGAACGGGTACCCCAACTACGACCAGCCTATGCAGGCTGCCGAGTATGCCCACGACATGACCGCAAAAGTATTGCTCAATGGTGTGAACCTGCCGGCCGGGCAAACTGCGGAGCAGGACCTCGCGACTGTGATTGCATCGATCTTCAATCACCCGAACGTTGGTCCGTTTGTCGGCCGCCAGCTCATCCAGCATTTAGTGACCAGCAACCCTTCTCCGGCGTACATCGCGCGCATCTCGGCAGTGTTTGCTAATAACGGCGCCGGTGTGCGCGGCGACATGAAGGCGCTGATCACCGCCATCCTGATGGATCCCGAGGCGCGCGCTGGTGACAGCAATCCTGCTGCGGCCGGTGGCCACTTGCGCGAGCCGATCCTGTATCTAAGCGGCATCCTGCGCGGCCTGGAGTTCACCAATGTGAACGCGCAGGGCCGCTACGATATGGCTTCCACGTATACCCTGGCCCTTGGGCAAACACCGTATGGGGCCTCCAGCGTTTTCAATTTCTTCCCGCCCGGCTACATGATCCCCGGCACTTCGCTGAACGGCCCGGAGTTTGCGCTGGAAAACACGGCAGCCCAGACCATCCGGCTGACGCTGGCCGATAGCATCGTACGGAATCACCTCACCTCGTTCTCCGTGGATATGAGCCAGGCTGGCTTTCTCGGCCAGATCGGTTCCGCTACCGGCACGCCCGCAGTCGATGCAGCCAACCTGGTCAACTCGCTGAACATTATCTTTATGCACGGTCAGATGCCTGCGGCCATGCAGAATGCGATCACTGCCCAGGCGGCAATGACGCCAGATATCGGGCAGCGTGTGCGCATGGCCACGTGGTTGGTTATCAGCTCGAATCTGTACAAGATCGAGCACTAAAACGAACCTAATACTGTGTCATATGCCAGGCCAGGGAGTAATGATGAGCATAAACCGCCGCACTTTCATCCATACTGCTTCGCTGGCAGCGAGTGGCAGCTTGCTCGGGCTGAGGCCATTCGGCGCGCTGAACGCATGTGCGCAAGCGTCTTCACCGGATTCAGGCTATAAAGCGCTGGTGTGCATCTTCCTTTATGGCGGCAACGATGCCAACAACACGCTCATACCCTTCGACTCCAGCGGCTACGGGAACTACGCGCAGCTACGCGGGCCCCTCGCTTTGCCACAGAACCAATTGGTGCAGCTTGCTTCCATGCCGAAGTACGGCCTGCACGGTAGCCTGCCGGAGATAGGCCAACTGGTGGATAGTGGGGCCGCCGCACTGATCGCGAATGTGGGCACGCTCGTCATGCCGACTACGCGGTCCACGATCGCCTCACCGCAAAATCTGCCGGTGAATTTATTCAGTCACAGTGACCAGCAGCTGCAGTGGCAGAATGGAGCGCAAAGCGCGGCCACGCCCACCGGCTGGGCTGGGCGCATGAGCGATCTGCTGGGCAGCAATTTCAACGCCTCAGCTTCCATCCCGATGATTACCTCAGTAGCCGGGGATACACTCTTCTGCGACGGCGCGGCCACCAGCCCGCTGGCAGTGGTCCCGGGCAGCGTGAGTGGAGTGACTTGCGGCGAAGGCGCACAGGCTTGCACTGCGCGGCAACAGATCGCTCAAAGCTTTCTCAGCTTTGACAGCGGGCTCAGCCTGGTGCAGGCAGATAACATCATCAGCCAGAACGCCTACCAGTATGGCAGCGTTCTCACCCAGGCGGTGGCCGGCACCGCGCCGTTAGCCACTGCCTTCCCGGCCAACAATCCTCTTGCCACCCAGTTGCAGCAGATTGCCCAATTGATGCAAGTGCGCAGCAGCTTCGGCGTCAACCGCCAGATTTTCTTTGCCGGGGTCGGCAACTTTGACACGCACGCAAACCAGCTTGGTCAACAGAGCGTACTGCTGGCGCAGTTCTCCTCTGCGGTCGCGGCTTTTTACCAGGCCACGCGAGAATTAGGAATCGCGAATTCCGTTACCAGCTTCACCATGTCTGACTTTGGACGGGCGTTTCAACCCAACTCAAATAACGGTTGCGACCACGGCTGGGGCGGCCACCATATCGTTGTCGGTGGGGCCGTCAAGGGCGCCACCCTTTATGGCACCTACCCAACGCTCGCCTTTGCCGGCCCCGATGACGCGGATGTGAATGGGCGGTGGATCCCCACCACGAGCACGGTGCAATATGCAGCCACGCTCGCCGCCTGGTTTGGTGTGTCCCCAGCCCAACTCAGCACGATCTTTCCCACGCTGAGCGCCTTTACCTCGGCCAACCTGGGCTTTGTCTAGTCCACTGCTGCTTAGCCCACGACGTTGAGCTTTACCTCATTCACCGGGATAGTGAATGTCTTGAGCGGCACCAGCGCCGCACCTGGTTCGCGAATCGTGCTGACAGCCTTGAACTCGCAGGTGAGCAGTGCCGGCGTGATGGTGAGCACGCCGTAACCATGGGTGGAAGAATCCCAATATTTGATATGTGGATTCGCCGCGCGAATCGTGGGATCGAGCAGATTGGGAGGAACGCCCATCTGCTTTGCCGGCACGGGTGAGCTGGGCAGATCGAGGGTCGATTCGATTACCTCCGCGAAATTGGCAGAGGTGATGGAACCCACCATCAACTCGATGCCGATTGGGCTCTCGAAGGGGTTATCGAAATTCCTTTTCAAATAACCCGCAAGGAAGGTATGCAGATCGCCCGTGATCGCGACTAAGTTCTTTACGCCCGCATTGTGTACTGCGTGGAAGATCAGGTTGCGCTCCTGCTGATACCCGTCCCACTGATCCAGATTGATGTACACGAGAGCGAACTTCAACTGCATGAGCATGACTTCGTTTGCCCACATTTTCCAGGTCGCGGTTGAGCTTGTCAGTTGATCCAGGAACCATTGCCGTTGCGTAAGCCCAAGCATGGTCCGGTTCTTATCACCCAATTCGCCGCAGCCGAACGAGAAGTAGCGATCTCCGTAAACGCCGTCGCCACAAGGCGGTCCATCGCGGTAAAGCCGCTCGTCCGTCACAATCAAATCCATCAGTGTGCCGAAGCTGAACTTGCGATACACCTGGATCGACTGTTCCCACATCTGTGTCGGATCAAACGCCACGTCTGCCAGGCCATATTCGCTCCAGGCCTGGTTAGCCGCCTGCCGCAAGGCCGGCTGCGGCGTTGTGGCCGTGTTGGGCGGTGTGTTGTTGTCCGGATGGAAGTCCTGATGGGCATCGTTGGCGAATTCGTGATCGTCCCATAGCTGGATGTATGCGAAGTTCTCATGGACAGCCTGCTGGTTCGGGTCACTGCGGTAGACCTGGTAGAGATGACGGTAGTCGTCAACGGTCTGAGGGACGGCGCCACCCGAGGCAAAAGCAGGGACTGCGCGCACCGCATTGTTCGCGGCGATGGTCTCGTAGATATAGTCGCCAAGATGTACGACGTACTCGATATCTTCCTGGGCGAGATAGCTGAGCGCGTTGTAGTAACCGTTGTTGTAGTCCTGGCAAACCACGTAACCGATTTTCAGCTGGGTCAGCGGCGCATCGGCCGTGGGTAAGGTTTTGAAGCGTCCCGTCCTGCTGGGCACGAGATTGTAGATGTAGCGGTAGTAGTAAACCGAATACGGCGCCAGCACAGCGTTTGCGACCGGCAGCTTGACCGTGTAATCCACCGCAGGGTCCACGTTCGCCAGGCCTTGTACCAGGATGGACGAATCTCCAAACAACGGATCGGACGCGATCTGCCAGGCGATGATGTTGGCGGAAGGCGCACCCATGGCGGTAGGTGCGATTCTCGTCCAAAGGACAATGCCATTAGGCTGCGGATCTCCAGAGGCGACGCTCTGCGGGTACATCGAAGCCTGATCCTGCGGCGTGTAGGCTGGATTGATCTCGAACAAAGCCTGCGCATCGGCAGCGCTCAACCCGGAGAGCTCAGGGCTGCTCACAAAAGGTACCTGATGCGGATACGTTTGCGTGTTCGCACCTAACAATTTGTGCAGCGGGTTCGTCCAGGCAATTGCACCGGCTGTGATTACGTTGCGAATAAAGTCGCGTCTTTGCATGCTTAGAGCCTCCAATGCGAAGCCTTCGCCATTGCGGCGAGGCAATCCGTTCGCCAGAACTTGGTGGCATCCTCATCAACCCTATCAAGTAACGAAACAGTATGGCAACGCTCGCTGTTGCTGGCGCGCAAAAGCCACCTGCCGCCCCCCTTTTATCCTGCCGCTTCGCTTCGTGTGGTTGACAAGGGACGGCTAGCCCGGATTTCTCATCGGTACCGATTGGTGCGACAGGTTGATGGGAGCGGTGAGCCTGTTGCTGTGTTTTGGCTTGTGGCCTTGCGCGTTAGGTTAATTGATGGATGTCACTAAAAGCTTCTTGTATTTTTGGTGTGCGACGACATGTTTTGCGGGTTAGCTAGCCCCCAATTTGTCATCCCGAGCGCAGTCGAGGGATCTGCTTTGCGCCTTTCTCCCTCCACAAATTTTTATTGAGCTCCAGCATCGGATGGGCAGAGGAACTGGGTCTCTATAGCAGCCGCTTCGCTGCGAGGAGTGACTCTCCTGACATCGCGCTGCTGATAAAACCCATGTTCCTTTGCGCGTCCGATGCTGGAGCTCTGTAGAAATTTGTGGAGGGAGAAAGGCGCACAGCAGATCCCTCGACTGCGCTCGGGATGACAAAAGGGGGGCTAGCTAACTCCGCAAAACATGTTCGTCGCACACAAAAAATTAAATAACGCGCAAGGCCACAAGCCAAAACACAGCAACAGGCTCACCGCTCCCTTCGACCTGTCGCACCAATCAGTACTGGTAAGAAATCCGGGCTACTGGCTTTGCTTTACAGTCGCTGGAGTGGGGAGGGCACGCTGCACTGGAACGACCAGGCGATGGCCTACATCTTAATGCCGTGTTCGCCGATAACCACGAAGACTGACATCAACCCCGTCGTTCCCAGGAGCGTGCGCACCTGCTTGCCAAGATTCATCAGCTCGAGCTGGCAACCCGCGGAGCGCGCCGACACATACAGCCGCACCAGCGTACCCAGGCCCATACTGTCCACGCGCGTCAGATTGGTTAAATCCAGAACGATTCTCTTCGTGTGTGGCATGAGCTGCCGAACCTTGATGAAGAGCGTGTCGCCGACACCCGCCACGAGTTTGCCGCCGCAATGCACCACCGCGGTGTCGCCCGCTTGCTGAATATCGATGGTCAGTACTGTCGTTGCGGGTTGATCCGGCACAAGCACCTGCTTCCAGGAAGACAAAATGTTGGGTGAGATACGCGGTGATTCTCGCACATTGAGACGAGATGAGCTAACGCAAAGCAGCCACTCGCCGAAGCACTTCCGCACGTTCTTTCGCCATGTCCTGTTTCAGCAGCTGGCCATTCTGCACCAACAAGTCACCGCCGACATACACCCTTTCCAGGTCACGTTCCTCAGTAACAAACACAACCGAGGCATAAGGATCGAACACCGTGCGGAAACGTGTTGGATCGATCACCAGAAAATCAGCAAACTTGCCCGGCTCCAGGCTGCCCAGCTTGTCTGCCACGCCCAGCACATCAGCGCTGCCCATCGTGTGCAGACGCAGCACATCGTAAGGGCTCATGATGGTCGCATCCTCGTACTTGTCGCGAATGGCATACAGCCCAGTGCGCATGTTCTCGAACGGATCGGCCACGTCCGCACTGGCTTCTCCATCCACGCCCATGCCGACGCGAACGCCTGCTTTCAAGTAAGTCGGGATATCCGCCACTCCCGATGCCAACCGGCCGTTCGAGAGTGGATTCCAGCTCATCGCCACGCCCGCCTTACCGCTTTCTTCCAGGATGAAACGATTCGTGTGGATGAAGTGGCCGAATATCAGGTTCCGCGAAAGCAGCCCACTGTCCATGAACCAGCGAAACTTGCTTTGCTGCTCGTACTGCGTCTCAGGCGGCTCCAGGTAGTGGGTTTGGTTTGCCAGGTGGAACTCATCGCCCAGCTGCTTCTCCATCAACGTTTGCTGGTAAGTGTTGTTGAAGGCGGTGAGCCCGCTGATCATGACCGAAAGAAACCTGGTTGATTTTGGTTGCTGATTCGTCCAGTCGAGAAAAGGCTTGAGCGATGCGCGCGCCTGCTCCGTCCCGTAGCTGGGCTGCACGCCCGGAGCCGTGGCCCGGCCTACGGAGACAGCATGCACAAAGCGAATGCCGGAATCTGTCTCTGCACGAAATCCATCCTGGTCATACTTGTCCGGGGTGCCTGCCTCCGCGCGGCCCCGCGTTCGGGACTCGTAGTTGAAGTTGAAAGCAGCCGTGATGCCATGCTCCAGGTGATCGAGCGCACCATCCAGGGTGAACCAGTACATATCTTCAGGGCTTGCTTTGGTCGCCGGTGTGTAGAGTGCGTCTATCCAGGCCATCAGCGTCTTGTCGGCGGCCAACCCGCGAAATGCGCTCTGCCACAAGTGGCTATGAGCAGAAATAAAGCCTGGGATCACCCAGTGACCGCCCGCATCCACTACCTGCTTCGCCGCAAGCCCCGCAGGCGGATCGCCGGCGGCCACAGCAGATATCCGGCCCTCTTCGTCGACCAGTAAATAACCCTTCACGGGTTCGCGCTGGCCGGGCGCCATCGTCAACACGAACGCATTTTTCACCAGGAGTTTGGCGGGAGCGGCGGCTGGCGCCGATTGGGCAAACAAAAGCGAGGAGCTCGCCAGCAAAGCGAGAAGAGGCCCAAAAATTTTTGCAGTCATGCGCCATTACTAAACGAGACTTCGCCTTGAAACAACAACAAAGCAATCGCTAGCTATGTTCTTGCGTTGCCGGCGTGGAGAACGTTCGCTAACCAGTGATGGAGAAGGCCGGATGGTGGCGATCGCTGGTAGCCATAAAGGCCTCAACCGCCTCGATGGGCTGTATGCCGCCTCGGGCGCCGACAGCCATGCAGTTCATCGCTGCAGCGGCGCAGGCGAAATTGAGTTGCCGCGTGAGCGGCCAGTTCTGCAGAAGCCCATAGATAAAGCCGGCGTGGAAAATATCTCCTGCACCCGTCGTGTCGACTACGTCCACGCGGTAGGCGGGCGTCTGGTGGAACCCTTCACCATCCCACGCCAGAACACCGTCATGGCCCAGAGTCGCGGCGCTCAACCGGCACTGGAAGCGGCGGTGCATGAGGCGCAGCGCCATTTCCAGATCGGGTTCCCCGGTAAGGCGACCCGGCACGTCCCGGCTCACGATGAGGTAATCGACGTACTCCAACAAGTTTTCGATGCCGGGGTAAAGCTCATCGAGATCGGCAATGACAGGGATGCCGGCAGCGCGGGCCCAGATCGCTGCTTGCGTCGCAGCCTCTGTATCGTATCCATCGACGTGCAATGCGCGCGCCTGGGTGATCCATGCGGGTTGCAGATGCGCAGCTTTCAGGGCAACGCGCTCATCTCTGCGGCACAGTACCGTACGCTCGCCACCGCCGTCGACCAGGATGAGCGACTGCGGGCTGGCTGCTTCTGGCACGGTGATGAGATGGGTTTCCACCCCCTCGCGGAGAAAGGCTTCCTGATGCAGGGAAGCGGCCGCATCCTCGCCAACAATCCCTACATACCGCGTGGATAAGCCCCAGCGCTGGCAGGCCACGACAGCCGTCGCCACCTGGCCACCGGGCAAAATGCTGGCAGATCGATACTCCACCTTGGAGCCGCGTTCCGGATAGGCGGCGAGCGCGATGAGGGTGTCGGTTGCGTTCAGGCCAACGCCGACAAGGTCAACCTGGGCCGGCTTCATCATCCAGACAGTGTAAATCGCCTGCAGAAATCACGCACAACGCTTCAGGCAGGTTCTCGCCGTCCAGAAGCCCTCGTGCACCTTGCCGGCCTCCTCCTCGAGAAAGGGACCGGCGACCACAATGGGCTTCTGCCCGCGGGCAAATACTTCGCGGCACGGCAGGTCAAGCGTGGGGTTCTCTGCGTGGCTGCCGGTGTAGCGGAACAGGCCAGCCTCCGGCAGGGCAAACACTACCCGGCCGATGCCGGTCCAGTAGATCGCGCCGGCGCACATGGCGCAGGGTTCCGTGCTGGTGTAGAGAGTGCAACGGGCCAGGACGGCCTCCGGCAGCAATCTGGCCGCTTCGGCACAGGCCACCATTTCGGCATGCTGAGTTGGGTCGCCGGCGGGGAGCACGGCATTATTGCGCGCACGGACGATGATTTCACCTGCCGGGTTGACCACCAGTGCCCCGAAGGGATGGCGGCCATCGTTGCGCGCCGACTGCGCTAACGCAATTGCCTGGCGTAGAAAGTCCTGTTCCTGCTGGTTGAGCGAGTCCACTACGTCTCCTGTCTGGCGGAAAAGAAAAGGTTGAGAAGCACTGCGGTGACCGCCGCGAGAAAGATGCCGCTGTTCAGAAACAGCCGAGCGGCCTCAGGAGTATGGGCAAACACCTGCGGCGATGCGATGGGCAGCACACCCACGCTCACGGCAATGCCGACGATGAGTGCGTTACTGGTTCCCTGGTAGCGGACGCGGCTCAGCTCCTCAATGCCGGCCATGGTGGTCATGCCGAACATCACCAGCGATGCGCCGCCGAGTACCGGGCGCGGGATACCCGCCACGACCGCGGCCAGCTTAGGCAGAAAGCCGAGCAGGACCAGCAACCCGCCTCCTGCGGCCACCGCGAAACGGCTCTTGATTTTCGACAGGGAGAGCAGGCCCGTGTTCTGGGAATAGACGTTGTACGGGAAGCTGTTGCAGAGACCGCCCAGGACTGTGGACAGGCCATCGGCGCGAATCGCAGCCGTCAGCGTGGCCGGGGTGATGGGTTGCCCGGTGATTTCACCGATGGCCAGGCAATTGCCGGTGGTCTCCGTCATCACTACCAGCATGGAAAGGCTCATCACCACTGCTGGCAGCAGGACGAACTGAGGAAGCCCGAAGAGCAAGGGATGGGGTGCCGCCACCCAGGGCGTGGCCGGCACCTGGGCGAAGCTATGCTGACCAGTGAACGCGGCCAGGCCGGTTCCGCCGATCAGCCCGAGTAGAACGCCGAGATTGCTCACCATGCCCCGGCCAAAGCGCTGGATAGCGACAATCATGAGGATGGTCGCAAACCCCAGGCAAAGATTGCTGACGCGGCCGAAGTCGGGCGAAGCCGGGTTTCCGCCGCCCAGCCACGTACCTGCGACCGGCAGGAGTGATAGCCCGATCACCGTAATGACCGAGCCGACCACGGCAGGCGGGAAGAACCGCAACATCCGGCTGAACCACGGGGCGACGAGTAGGGTGAATAGTCCACAGCTGATCACGGCGCCGTACAAGGCCGGAATGCCGTACTTGCCGCCGATCAGAATCATCGGCGCCACGCACACAAACGAGCACCCCTGGATGAGTGGCAGGCGTGCTCCGAACTTCCACCACCCGAGGGTTTGCAGGAGGGTGGCGAACCCCGAGGTGAAGAGATCGGCGCTGATTAGCGCAATGACTTGCTGCGGAGTGAAGTGCAGGGCGCTGCCCAGGATGAGCGGCACCGCGACCGTCCCGGCATACATCACGAGGACGTGTTGCAATCCGAACAGCAAGAGGCGTGGCAGCGCGTCCACCTGCTCCACTGTGCTGGGCGCCAACTGCTCTGCTGTCATGGGAGGTTAGATCATAGCAAAGATGTTTGCGGGTTTAGATGTCCCCACGCAAGCCAAACGCCGCTTGCATGGGCCACCCGGCGTTTTCTTCCGAATCTCAGCTGCTCTTCACCTGCATCCGTAAACTTCGGGATGTCTACGGTTCGACCTTGACTACTGAAATCGTGGTCAAATTGCGGACCCAGCGAGCTGGCCGGCGTTCTTCGGTGGAGATGAGCTTGAACGCGCCATCCTTGGTGAGTTTTTGGCCGTTCATGGAGTCGGCGACGATGACCTCGCCGGTATGGATAGCGGGGTCTACCTCGCCGATCGAGTAGAGGGCGCCATACCCATCGGTCCCCTGGGCGATGATCCCGACGAGAAAGAGTTTGCCGCGCACCGCCTCTCCTGAGGGGACACCAGCTTTGCTGAGCAAGTCTGTCAGGCGCACCCCAGCATAGGTCTCGTCGGCTTTGGTATGGCCGTTCATCACGGTTACCTGCTTGTGCGGCATGGCAGCCAGATCGGCTGGGGCCAACGTCGACGTTTTACCGTCGTACGTTTTGATGGTGAGTTGGGTAGAGGGCGCTGAGGTCGCCGGATGTTCCATCTCCTGGGCGCACACCGTAAGGTGGGTTCCGCAAAGCGTGAAGGCGGAGAGCGAAAAGGCGAATACTGACCTGCACAGCCGTTGTTTGCGCATCAGAACGCCATTCTAGAGCATGGATTACCAGTGGCAGCCTTGGCAGGTTGTAACTTTTACAATGCTTCGCCATCCAACAAGAAGCGATTTCAATGAACGGGGTTCCCTCTATGCATCGTTTCCTTGCTGTCCGTAGTGCTGCTTTGGCTGTTCTCATGGCCGTTGGTGCTTTTTCGGGGTGCTCGGCGGCGGCGAAAGCGCCCGTACCGGCTGCACAGAGCGATAGCCCTCTGGCGCAAAGTTCCGGTAAGGCGACTGCAGTGTTTGCCGGTGGCTGTTTCTGGGGCACGCAGTCTGTCTTTGAACGGGTAAAGGGAGTCCTCGACACCACCGCAGGGTACGCCGGTGGCTCAGCAGCGACCGCCACCTACGACCAGGTCACCCAGGAAACCACTGGCCATGCGGAATCTGTGAAGGTGGTCTATGACCCATCGAAGATTACTTACGGCCAGCTACTACGCATTTTCTTTTCCGTCGCCCACGACCCGACGCAGCTCAATCGGCAGGGCCCCGATGTCGGCTCATCCTACCGTTCGGCCATCTTCTACTCCAACGACGAGCAGGAGAAGATCAGCAAGGCATACATCGCGCAATTGGATGCCGCGAAGATCTTTCCCAAGCCCATCGTCACTCAGGTTGTGCCGCTTAAGGGCTTTTACGATGCAGAGTCCTACCACCAGGATTACGCGCTCAACAATCCAAACAACCCATACATCATGGTGTGCGACCGACCGAAGATCGAAGCCCTGAAGCAGGAATTCCCGCAGCTGTTCAAAGACTATCGCGGTAAGTAAGCGGACAGGTAACCAACACTGAGCGCTATTGGCAAGCTCTACTGACCTTTGCCCAGGCGACGGAAGTATTCTGCGACCGCGTCCTCATAACCAGGTGCGATGGCCGGCTCCTTCGTGGTGCGCACCTGCCCGGCGTCGGGGTCTCCGGCGTCGTGGCGCAGTTGGAGTTCCAGCCTGTCGATCCCGGTTAAGACCTGCGTGTGAAGTTCTTCCACCAGTGCAGGGTTCCCGGGAAAGCGCTGCGGATCGAGTTGCTGCATCTTGCGCGTCAGGTCCTGAATTTCCTTCAAGGCAGCCGGATCCTTTTGGGCGAGATGATGCAGTTGGTTTAACTCGGCTAAACCCTGCCGGTAGGTGCTCTCTGGGTCGCCCGGCAGCGGGGAGTTGTCAGGCGCGGCCGCACGGCGCGATGGATCAAAGTGATTGTTCCCTGTGTTGACGTTGTTGTAGGCAGTGCCGACAGCCCCGCCTCCGTAATTCCAATTGCCCACATCGCCGCTCTGGCCGTCGCGCGCAACCTGGTTCCCGCCCCGTGGATTGTTCCCACTAGCCAAACCGGGTTGCCCACCGCCCTGGCTGCCGCTGCCGGAAGCCTGCTGCCCTTGGCCCTGTTGCCCCTGACCTTGTTGCCCCTGAGCTGCTTGCTGGCCGGGCTGCCGTCCCTGGGAGCCCGCAGTTTGCCCCGGCACACCCTGTCCACGCCGGGTAAGCGATTCAACCTGGCTGCGGAAGCGTTCCACGTGGTCGAGAGCCGCCGTCTGCTGCCCCGGCTGCGGCGGAGCACCCGGCTTCCCAGCGCCCATTCCCTGTTGTGCCTGGTGAATCTGTTGGCTCAACTGGTCGAGACTTTTGCTGATGCCTTCTTCTGTTCCGTTCGAATTAGGGTTGATACCCCGCCGCAGCCAATCGGCGGTGCGCTGCACCCGGTTGGTCAGGTCGGTCTGATCCATGCCGCTCAGCGCATCGCGAAGTTTTGACGAGGTGCCCGGCTGCGTGGGGGCAAGCTCGCGGGCGGCGTTGCGCATGTTTGTCTGTAACTGTGACAGGTCGTCTGAGAGCTGCTGGCGATCCTGCGCCAGCTTGTTGCGTTGCTGCAACCTGGCTGCGTAGTCCGTCTGCCCGGCGCCCGTCTGACCCTCTCCTGGCTTTCCTGCAAAACTCCGCAGACGATCTGCCTGTGCGCGCTCTTCCTTGTTGAGGCGATCGCCTTCACGCGAAAGGGAATCGAGCTTGCTGCCGGCCTGCTCCTGCTGGGTGCCGCTCAAGAGACTGGCCGCCTGGCGAAGCTGGTCGGCTGCTTTGCGCGAAGCACCCGCTCCCTGCTGCTGACCGGCGCTGTTTTTCATTTGCGCATCGGCCTCACGCAGACGATTCAGTGCCTGGGTAATGCGTGGATCAGGTGCCTCACCACCGGCTGATTCCGACTGACCTGGTTTACCTCGCAACCCTGCGTTGCGCCCAGAAGCGCGTTGGTCGCCGGAAGATCCGCTCCCCTGCGAGCCGCCTGCACTCTGTTGTCCCGCTTGCCCCTGCGATCCCTGCTGACCCTTCTGGCCCGACTGGCCAGATTGACCGGCTTGGCCCTGCTGCCCCTGCTGCCCCTGTTGTCCCTGCTGCTGGCTGTTCTGGGCCAACTGCTCCATCTGCTGCTGCAACTGCTCAGCTTCACGGCGCAGCATCTCCTGCTCCCAGCGTTCCTGCATGGTCTGCGGGTTGGTTCGTTGCTGTTGCGCCAGCTCCTCCTGGCGGCGGGCCAGTGCATCCAGCTTCTGCAACGCGTCGTCTACCGCCTTGGCACGCTGTTCCGCGGCGGAACCGGTCTGCGCTGTCTCGTATTGATTCTTCTCCGTATCCAGTTCCAAATCGAACAGGCTGGCAAGGTCACGGCCAGCGCCACCGCTGTTGCCCCCACCGCCGCCCTGCTGCTGGCCAAATGCCACTTGAATCTTGCGGAACGTGGCCTCAGCGCGCAGCAGGTACTGCAATGCCTTCTGCTCAGAAGGAATCGCATTCTGCCACTGCAACTGCTTTAATTTGTCGGCGGACGGAGTCATGGCCGCCGCAGCCGCCTGCATGTCCTGCCCAAAGCTGTTGAACTCTTCGTTCGCTGAGGAGAGGTCGCGGCTTTCCATACGAGCCGCTAGCGACAAGGCCTGTTGTTGCAGCTTGGTTTGTACTTCAGAGAGGAACTTGCCGGCTTCCGCCGCCTCTTTCGGCGTCGCGCCCTTCTCGTTTTGCCGCTTCCAGGTGGCAGCAATCAACTCTTTTTCGCGTTTGGAAATGTCGGTCTGATCGCCCTGGCCTTTGCCGCCGCCACCACCACCGCCACCACCCATCTGCTGCGACTGCGAGAACTCGCGCTCAAACGGATCTGCCTGGATGAACGCAATATCGGTGCGCGCCTCCGCGTGACCATCCTTCGCCGTCGCATACAGGCTCACCAGGTCGCCGGGAACCAGCTTGAAATCCTCCAGGTGCAGGGTCGTGCCGCCATCCACCGCTTTCGCGCCGGGCGCCTGCGCCACCTCCATACTCTTCTCCGCACCGCCGTTGACGGAGTAATGCAGCGTGACCTTATTCAACCCAAACTCATCCGACGCTTTAACCCCTACCGTCACTTCTTCGATCGGGCTGGCGCGATAATCACCGACCGGCCGGTCGATGGCAATCTGCGGCGGGTTGGCTTTGTCGGTGGCGATGAAGTAATCCTCTGAGAGACGAACCGGCTGGCCCTGGTCGAGCGCCGCCACGTGGTAAGCGCCATCCTTCTGCATCAGCACCGAGCCCTTGTAGACATTGCCCTCGCCACCGCTGAGGGTGATCTGTTTGCCGTCGTCCAGCGTGAGTTGCCCACGGCGCAGCGGGCGATCCATGCGAATGGTCAACTCGGCATTGGTCCCCTCAATCGCCCGCAGGTCGCCTCCGTTTTCCTGCGTCACCGCGGGCAGAGCGGTCCACTTCGGATAGTGGTAGGTAACGCGCATCTGCTTTACAGAAGGCAGATCGACTACCCGTACTTTGAAGTGCGGAGAGGTGAGAGGGCCCGCCTGCACGTAGTACTCAACATCTTCGGGCAAGCCGGCGAACAGAAACTGGTAGCGTGCTGCTCGCGCGGACGCACGCCCGTCTGCCTGCATGGCCACAGGCTCCCACTTCGGGTTCGGCGCATTTTGATAGCGCGCGTAAAGGCGAACTTTCTCGGGATTGAGACCAGTGATCTGCGCCGTAATCAATTGATCGCTATTGCGCCGCACAGCTACGTTGCCAGGTGTCACCTGCAGGTCATAGAGTGGCGCGGCCTTCGGCCCGGTCCACAGCAGGGAAGCACCATAGCCAACATATCCCGGGCCAGCCGCAACCAGCCACGCCAATACGCCCAGGCAGGCAACAGCAGCGCCCGCCAGGAGATAAAGCCTGTTATTGGGCACCAGCCTGGCTGGTTGCGCATCGCGCGCAACGCTCAGCGTGTCTGCTGCCAGCAGTTCGAGGAACGGGTCATCGTTGCGCGCAGCCCGATCGTCAAAGGTAAGCAGACGCTGCTGGAACTCAGGATTGGCAGACTCCGCCACTGCCGCCGCCCGCTGGCGCGTGAGGCGCCTGAGAGGCATGGCCAGGCCCAACGCCGCCGCGCCGATCAGGGCGAGCAGCAGCAGCAAGCGTGCGCCGCCCAAACCGCGAAGCGGGAATGCGAAAGCATTCAGTATCAGGACAAGAACAATGGTCGTGAACAGTGCCGTGGCCAACAGGATGGCCACACCACGAAGCGATACATCCAGGCGCAACCGCTGTTGCAGTTGCCGGATATAGAGGTTGAGCTGATCCCGATTGCTCATGCCTCCTCCCTCTGTGTGCCGAGGTAGCGGCTGGCAACGACGGACTCGGCGACCGCCGCTAGCAATACAAGCAGCATAACGTACCACCAAATGCTATGGGGTGGGTTCTTTCCCGGGATGGGCTCCGTACTGTCCTGGGAGCCGGCGGCAGGGCCCGCAGCGTGGGAACCCCAGAGTTCCAGTACGTCCTTCGCGATCGGCTGCAGGTCTGACTCGCGCCGATCTGGATTGACACCTATGAGGGCGTTTCGGCCATTGGCGAACCGAATCTGGTAGAAACCGGCTCGGGTCAACTGAATGGATTGCGCCGCGGCGGCCTCGGTCAGTGACAAGGCTCGATGCCCTTCCGGATCGAGGACCTCGACGCCGGCCGAGGCACTACCCGCGCTACCAGAGCGCAGCGGCACGTAGGAGTCCACCAGGCGGCTGCCGCCAACGCTGTCACTGCCCGACAGATAGCGGGCGGCGCGATCAATGAAAGGTACAAATGCAGGCTCGACCGGCAGGTCATTGGTGAGATTGTCGAAGCCGGAAGCAAACAACAGCACGCGCCCTTCGCCCAGCTGTTTTTCCAGCAACAACGGGGTCTGGTCGCTCAGCCGTGCAATCACCCGTGCCTGCGCCGGGTCGATACCCGCAGCGTAGTAGATCTTGAGATCGGGCCAACCAGCGGCGCTGGCATTCTCGTTCGTCGCGTTGGTTTTACCGCCATCATCACTCATGACCGGATGCGTCAAATCCACATGGCCAACGCTCCCATATCCATTGCGTGAATACACATGCGCGTCGGTGGAGTAGGCACCGAAGAGAGGGATGCGCACGTGGTGCGATGCTGAGGTGCCGGCTGCGACCAAAACACTCCCGCCCGCCGCGCACGTACCGGGTCAAACTATTCTCGAATACGGACGGCAGCACCATCGTGTCAGAAAGTACGACGAAGGCGTACTTCGAAGGGTCGATATCCCCGGCCTTCTCGCTATCAATGGATTGCAGCGTGAACGCGGCATGGCTTGCAGCGGCCAACGCCGATCCAAAATACGTGGCGGACCGTGTATCGCTCGCGGCATGCACAAACAAGACCCGCTCAGGATCGGAACGTTTGACCGCGAAATAGCTGATGTCATCGGCAGGAAAGCCATCGCCGTCGTCAATCCGCACGGCACAACGATTCAGCCCATACGGCACAGTTAGCGGCTGGAACTCGACGGTAGCCCGGCCATCTGCCGGGACGCGCACTTCACGGGTCGCGACGGAGTTGCCATTCACCAGTAACGAGACTGATTTCGTTACCGCTGCAGTGCCAAATCCTGCAATCACGGCCTGTACCCGAGACTGCTGCGGGCTGGTTGCCTCTTTCAGTGCCTTCGGATCTTTGGCGCCTGTCGACCCTTCGAGCTGCAGCGGCGCGCTCACGCTCTCCACGGTCCAGTTCGGGGTCGCTGCCGTACCGCCAACCTGGTGCGGAACCAGCGTCACGCTGGAAGGCAGTGCGATGTCAGCGAAATTGGCGGGCATACCGGTCTTCTGCATATCGCCGAAGAAGTGCATTTCGATAGGGGTTTTCGCCGTCGCTGCCAGGGCGCGTACACCACGAGCGAGCTCACCCAGGTTGGCCCGCGCGTCCCCGGGCTGAATGCTTTCGACCGCTGAGCGCAGCGCCCCCGTGTCTTCGATGGGTTGGGTTAAGATCGCCAGCCTGCCGCCCAGGGCCATCACTTCGGCTCGCTGTGATCGAGGCCGCGAGGCCAGCAGTTGCAGCGCGCCTTGTTTGGCATCGGCCAGGCGAGAGCCCCCCTTCATGCTGAAGGAATCATCCACTACCACCAGCAGCAGACTACCGTTCACGCCGCCACCCGCCATGCGAATGAACGGGTCTGCGAACGCAAGCACCAGGAACAGCAGCACAAGGGCACGCAGTGAAAAGAGCAGCAAGTAGCGAAGCCTGCGATGCCGGGTAGAGCTCTGCGTCCCTTTCTCGAAGAACATGAGAGAGCTGAACGGTAGGGGCGTCTTCGTGTGGCGGCGCAGCAAATGCACGTAGACTGGTAAACCAATGGCGGCCAGGCCGAAAAGAAACCAGGGATTCAGAAACCCCATCACTGGCCTCCCTGGCGAATCGCCAAATACTCGCGCAAGGTGGTATCGAGCGGTTGATCGGTGCGCAGCAGGTGGTAATCCATGCCCGCGCCTCGAGTGCGATTCTGCAGTTGCTCGATATGGTCGTCGATCTTCCTGCTGTACTCTGTACGCGTATATTCCGGGATCACTTCCATGCGAGCGCCCGTCTCGAGATCTTCCAGTACCGAAGGGCCGCGTAAATCGGGCCGAATCTCTTTCGGATCGAGCACATGAAACAGCACCACTTCGTTGCCGTGGTATCGCAACGGTTCGATGGTGCGAATCACCGCCGCCGGATCCTCGTAGAAGTCTGAAAACATGATCACGATGCCGCGCCGGTGCAACAATTCCTGAAAGTGAAGTAACGGTTTCGTAAAGTCCGTGCGGGCGCGCGGTTCAGCCTGCTCCAGCCCACTCAGCAAGCGGGGCAACTGGCCCTGCCGCGTAGAAGGGCGAATGTAGTTGCGCACCTCGTCGTCGAAGACAATGAGACCAGCCGCATCGCGCTGGTTGTGAATGGCGAGATAGAACAGCGAGGCGGCAGCGAACCGGGCATAGTCCATCTTCTTTGGCCGGCTCGGGCTGGAGCTGTACTCCATGGAATTGCTGGCGTCCAGCAGCACGGTGAGTTGGCTGTTGGTATCTCCGCGATAGCGTTTGAGGTAACAGCGCTCGGTGCGCGCGAATAAATTCCAGTCCACGTGGCGCAGGTCGTCCCCGGGTGCGTAGGCGCGATACTCGGCGAACTCCTGGCTAAAGCCGAAGTCTGGCGAGCGATGCAGGCCGGCAACAAAGCCGTCCACCACCGTCTTGGCCAGCAGGTCGAGGCTGCTGATGCTGGCCAGCACACCGGGGTCGAGAAAGCGCTGCAGCATTACGCCTCCCTGGGCGGCGGCATGTGCGTGATGAGGCGGCGAAGAATCTCGTCTGCATCCACGCGTTCGGATTCAGCATGAAAGTTAAGCAGGATACGATGCCGCAAGACTGGAATTGCCAGTGCCGTCACATCTTCGTAGGTGACGTGGTAACGGCGGCGTGACAGGGCGCGTGCCTTTGCAGCCAGCACGATGAATTGCGCGGCGCGGATACTGCCACCGTAATTGACGTATTTCTTGATGAAGTCCGGGGCGCCCTCGCTCTTGTAGCGGGTGGCGCGCACCAGGTTCACCACGTATTTCGCCACGGGTTCGCTGATCGGCACCATGCGGACCAGTTGCTGAAAGGCCACCAGCTCGTCCGCCGAGGTCACCGCTTCTACTTTGGCCACGCGCGTGGCCGTGGTGAGGTCGACCACTTTCAGCTCGTCGCTGGCGCTCAGGTAATCGAGGATGGTGTTGAACAGGAAGCGATCGAGCTGTGCTTCTGGCAGAGGGTACGTGCCTTCGAGCTCGATGGGGTTTTGTGTAGCCAGCACAAAGAAAGGAGCAGGGCAGCTGGTACACATGGCCGCGCACCGTGCACGAGCGTTCCTGCATGGCTTCGAGTAATGCCGCCTGCGTTTTGGGTGGCGTGCGGTTGATTTCGTCGGCCAGCACGACGTTGCCGAAGATCGGCCCGTGGACGAAGGTCCACTTACGGTGGCCGGTGGTGAGGTCTTCTTCAATGATGTCGGTGCCGGTAATGTCAGAGGGCATCAGGTCTGGGGTGAACTGGATGCGCTTGAACGTAAGCCCAAGTGTTTCTGCGATCGTGCGCACCATCAGCGTTTTGGCCGTACCGGGCAGGCCGGTAATTAAACAATGACCACCGACAAAGAGAGCGATCAGGATTTGATCGAGCACTTCGTCCTGCCCGACGATCACTTGCCGTACCTGGCTCAAAATGCCATCGCGGACGGCATGGAAACGATCGATGCGCTGCTGCAGTTGGGCTGCATCCTGGCTAAGTTCCGGGACTGTCACCATCAAGATATCCTTTCTCGCAACTCGATAAACACTCGATCCGTAATACCCTGGGTGTTCATAACGCTCCACCCGCAACATTCGACCAATAAGTAACCATTACTGTCTGGCTGCGTCTTTGGTCCCCGGCTTCTCAATGTCCAGCAGCAGCTTCTGCGCCGGCCGATAACCAGGCGCTGCTTCGAGCGATGCCAGCACGCTCTCCTCGGCTTTGTCCCGCTGGCCAGCGGCCAGATATGCCTGGGCCAGGTTGAACTGCGCCCCTGCTTTGTCCAGCGGATTCATCGCCACTACAGCGGTGTATTCACGAATGGCCCCGGGATAGTTCGCTTGCGCAAACCACAAATCCCCCAAATGCCGGTGCAGCGCTTCGTCCTGGACCGGGTAGATATAGTTGATGCGATCCAGAGTGGCGGCAGCTTCCCTGGGCTGCCCCAATTCCTCTTCAAGCGCGGCGAGCTGCTTCAACGTGGAAGGGTCGTCCCCACCCGTCTTTTCATACGCCGTAAGCACGTTCACCGCGCCCTTCTTGTCGCCTTTGCTCAGGTCGGCCGAAGCGATGAACTCGTATGGGTTGGCAGGCCCAACGTATTCCGGATACAGGCGACGAACGATCTCTCCCTGCTGGATGACGGCGTCATAGTCCTTGCTTTTAGCCCTGGCCACCATCTCTTCCATCGCGTGGCGCGACTGATCGAAATTCGCGGCCATGGTTCCGTAGCGGCTGTCGATCCACTGCAGGTACTGCTTGTCGAATGTCTCGGGCGTTACGCCGAGCACTGCCTGGATCACCTCTGGCGTGGTCTTCCGCTCGGCGTACGAGTGAACCATATCGAGCAGCTTGTCTTCGCCCCAATGACTCTGGACGTAGTCGCAGATACTGCCCGCCTGGAAGTAAGAGACCAAAACCTGTGCCGGGTAGTCGGGAAAAATAAAGCCGCGATCCAGCTTGGTCACCGGCAGCAACTTTTTATCCCGGATAGCCACCAGGATGTCGGGCGAGACGCGATCCCCCCACTCCGGCGTCACCTGCGTTTCCTCGTGGACCGCAAGCCCTTCGGTGAACCAACGCGGCACGCGACGATTGGTCGCAGTAAGAATGTACACGTGACTCATCTCGTGCCAAAGCGTACTGCCCCAGTTGAAGTCGCCTGGCTTGTGCGCCGAAGGGCTATCCATCGCGACCACCTGTCCGAAGGTGACGCCCAGCGCGCCCAGGCCCGGCATGCCCATGGTGCGCACGGCGAAATCCTCGTGGTCGGGATACACCTCAACCTGCACCGGCCCGGTGAGCTTCATCTTGTACTTTTTGTCGTAAGCGGCAAGAATGCGCTGCAACTCGGCAGCGAAGTAAGGGTGCAACAGGTCGGCTTCGTTTTTGCGAAGCCGCAGGATGGTTCCACCTTCTTTGTAGGTAACGAAGTTTTTATAGCTATCGAGAAGCCGCAGGCTATTGACCGTCTGGGCATCCCGGTAACCGTTGTTGTAGCACATCTCCAATTGCTGTAAGGGCTCTTGCTCCTGGCCCAGACGCATCAGGCCGATGCCCAGATCGGAGCGAGCAGACCACAGGTGAGGGTCTGCGGCGATGGCTTTGCGGTCGTAGGCGATCGCATCGTCAAAGCGATAGTTCAACTGCAGGTAATGCGCCACATGTGCATAAGCCTGGCCGTAACCGGGATTGATCGCGGTGATTTTTCCCAGCCAGGCGTCAGGTGAGCGATCAGCCAGCAGTTCCACGGCCGCATGCACCGCCATGGCGTCGAGGGCGTCCGGAGCCAGCGCCAGGGCTTCATCGGCCTGGGCCAGTGCGCGTTCCGTGTCTGCGTCTTCCACCGCGAGGTTAGCAGCAAACTCATGCGCTTCGACCAGCTTGGGGTCAATCTTCAGGGCTTTGGCGACATAGTCAGGCGCTTTACTATCGAATCCGTCGGCGCTAACGATGGCCAGGCCAAGATAAGCCCGCGCGTTATTGGGATCGCGCTGCAGCGCCTCCTGAAACAGGCCGACCGCGTCTTTGTTGTTGAAACGCTCATGTAGCAGCATGCCCCAGCGGACCTTCACCAGGGGGGCGCCCCCGGGTGAAGCAGCCGCTAAGCGAAACTGTTCGTTGGCCTGGTCATATTGCTCCAGTCCCCAATAGCCTTCCGCGCGGTCGTAGGGCAAGCTACTGCGAACCAGAGACTCAAAGCAGGACTGCGCTTCCGTCTTTTTCCCGTGCTTCTGCAGCGCCCGGCAGCTTTCGGGCGTGGCGGCGAGGCAATGCGTGGCGCCACTGACCAGGAAGGCCAGCAAAATTCCGGAGATGCGTGGGCGATTCATCGATCGAGTTCCTGTTGCACCTGCGCCAGCTTTACCAGCGCATCCGTCAATTGCTGTTTATACTCAGCCGGGTCCATGGCCGCTTTCTGATATTTGAGGCCATCAATCTTCTGCTCCAAATCCTCTTTCCTCGCGAGCAGCGCCTGCTTGCCGGGATCGTTCGCCTGCTGTTGGGCAGTACCGATGCGCAGAACGGTGAAGCTGGTCAACAGGGCGCCCTCATTTTTTGCGGGTTCGCGTACCGGCTCGCTTTTCCCGGTGTCTTCAAACACGGCATGTTCCGTGGCCAGCCGCTTTTGCGACTCGAAAAACGCCGCGGTCTTGCGTTGCGCGTAGGTAAATGCTTCCATGGCGCTCACAGAGTCGCTCTTATCCGTATCTGCCGTAGGATCCTGCAAGGCCTCCACCCAATAGCGCGCAAACACGGTTGCATTCTTCTCCGTGCCACTTTTGGTTGCGGCGATCACGCCACGTCCCGGCTTCTCCAGGGCCGCCACGGATCCCCCGCTGGCGCTGGTTGCATTGACGATCAGTTGCCGCTTCGCGGGAATGTGATCACTCAGGGCGGCCAATTCTCCTGCCGTGATGTCGGGTCCTAACAGGTTGAACTTGTAATCGACGCCATCGTACGAACCATGGCCAATCAGGATGAGCACGAAGTCGTCCTGCGGCCTGGCATCATGCGCGATGGTGTTGAGGGTCTCGGTAAGTTGTGCCTTCGTGGCCTGGCCCGCGTACAACGTGTACACATGCGCACTGCTGCCCGATGCCCTGAACAACTTGTCGAGATCTTTGGCATTGGCTGTGAATCGCTGCTCGTAATCCGGCTCTCCGCCTAAGCCGGCGACGGTGACGTAATACACGGCCGCATTGGCTGCAGGCGCCAGCAGGCATATGCCAGCTGAAACGCACGCCATCGCGCGCAATAGACTCCAGCGCCGTTGCGTACGTGCGTTCATACCACACCCCACTTGCGGCGCAGCAGCCATTCAGTCCCAAGCAGCAGCAATAGCCAGAGGAACACGATGGGCATGTTCCACAACTCTTTGATGTCTTTTACCGAAACGCCGGCATCGGAATACGAGATCTCATTGGGAAGGCGACCAAGTTCCTCCGGACGCCAGTAACGGCCTCCCGTTTCCGAGGAAAGCTTCTCCAGCAGTTCGCGGTTTTGCGTGGTGTGGAAGTTCTCCGCGACACCATCAATGCGTTGGAATGGAAAGGTGCCGCTTCCCAGTGTCTCCGCATTGCTATTTTGTCCCCGCCGTACGGCCGTCACTTCCGCCAGGTAGCTGCCGGGCTTTTCCGCAGTCCATGCAGCGCGAAACATGCCAGGCTCGCCATCGACCGGTGTCATATCCACCATGGCGGAGATACCCTGCGGCCCAATCAAATGTGCGGTGACCCGCGCATCGGGCGCCGGCAGATATTCTTGGTCGCGCACGTTGGCGGCGAGATCGACGCGGCCTTCATCCATCAAGGTCTGCGTAGGGGCCGTGACGGTCACCTGCCCGGGAACATCAAGCACCAGCCATCGCAGCAGTTGCTGCCAGAACAGTATCGTGGGCTGTGTCCCCCAGCGGTTGGCTCATTTGCCACCGCCAACTGCCTGAGGTCGCCATCACCGCGGTGTGGCCGCGGCCGTAATCCTGAGTAACCAGCAAGGGGAGTTTGCGCCCGCCTGCATGCATTTCGGCCAGCACCGTGGCGCCCGGTTTTGGCGTGCCTGCGTCCTGGTAATCCATGAGGTAGGTCAGCTTCTTCCAACGGTCTACGTTTTTGCCGGGGTCGTCCATCAGCCGCACGATGGGGCTGTCAGCGCCTGCGGGTGTCAATTCCACGGTGGCCGGATCGCGATGGAAGCTGTTTCGGCTCTTCGGCAACACGGTGGGCAACAGATCGACCAGGCTGGATCCGCCCCATCCTCCATCGCCGAGCGAGTAGCGGCCGCCGAGAAAAAGCAGCCCCCCGCCACGGCGGTCAACAAACTCACGCAGAAGCTCCTGCTGCACTGGGGTGAAGTAGCTGGCCTCTACCGAGCCGAGAATAATGCCCTGGTACGCGAAGACATCCTGGGCGCGCACAGGGAAGCCATCCTCCAGCTCTTTTGGATCGCTGATGCCCTGGCGGTAGATTTTGTTCTCGGTGGTGCGCAGCATCGAGGCAACCTGCACAATTTTGTCGTCGTCTTCTGCCCGCCGGATGAACTTGTACTCCCAGCGGGGTTCTCCTTCGACGTAGAGAATGCGCCGCTTGTCATCGCTCACGTTCAGCAGGCGAGCAAAGGCATTGTTGCTCGCGTTTTCTTCACCCGGCAGCAAGCCGAGGGACACCCGCAGGTTCTTCACGCCCGCCGCACCCGAAGCGAAGTAGACGGTTTCGAGTTGGGTGGCTCCATCGGCCCCGAGCGTAATCTCTCGTGAACCCAGGATCTTATCGCCGTCGCGGACTGCCAGCAGCGTCTTGCTGCCGGTAAAACCTCGCTGGTGAAACGAGACAGTGGCGGGGATGCGTGAGTCGGCCATGGAACGCGAGGCAACCTGTACATCGTTCAGCTCCACGTCGCGGACTACTTCTTCTTTGCCAAAGCCGATCGTGTGTACCGGCAAGCGGCGGTTGCGCAGTGCCTGTATGGTGGGCCTGGCCAGGTCTCCCAATCCATTCGCCGCGTTTTCTGAGCCATCACTCAGCAGCACGACGGCACCCACCGGCAGATCCGCCGTTTCTGTGGCGAGTTGCCGCAAGCCGTCGTTCAGGTGGGTTGCGCTTGCGGTCGGCTGTATCTCCTTGAGCGCGGCCGCGGGCGCCAGGTTGCGGTCGAGCCTAAACAGCCGCACCTGGAACTTTTTCTGCAAGCCAGCCAGCACCCCATCCTGCAGCACGCCCACCGCGGCTGCCTCGCGCGTAGTCTTACCGTTTCGGCCGCTGTCCGCGATTGCCATGCTGTGCGAGTCATCGAGTACTACCGCAATTACATTCTGCTGCGACGCTAGCTCAGCCACGGTGATGGCCGGCTCCCATAGCAGCACCAGCACGGTAACCAGAAGCAAAGACTGCAGCAGCCAAACCACCGCGGCGCGCCCCCGGGTGATCGTCACGTCCGCCGGATCCTTCTGCAAGCCGGGCAGCCGGGACCGTATCAGCAGCCCCAGCCCAACCAGGGTCGCGACGACAAGGAGCCACAGCACCCAGTGAGGCCACGCCCCCAGCAGGACAAACTGACCTTTCGAAAACACCGGCATCGGATACTTGAAGAAAAATTGAAACATGATACGAAACCGGAGTTCCCGCGGCCGGCAAAATCATCGGTACAAAATTATCTGTAAAGGTGGCGTGCTGTGCGGAGGCGCACTTGCGCATCAATGCGTCATGCCGTACACGATGTAATTCAATCCAACCCGGAACGCCATCGAAGCAAATGGCTCGGGATACTCCGGGTCATCGGCCCACTCCCACGCGTCGCCCAGGTGCATGTTGTGGCAAATGGCCACGATGATGCGCCCCTTGTCATCGCGAATGGCGCGCCACTTCGGGACGTAGCCATCCTTCTCATAGGTTCTTCCGGTGCGGATATATTGTTCCCCCGGTACCTGCATGCGTTCATCCAGGTCGTACAGCACGTGAAAGATCTCGTCTTTATTGTTCAGGTCTTCGATGGGCCGATCCGGAAACACTTCGCGCATCCCGTTCATGAAATCTTCCCAGTCAGCGGTCCCGTGAAAGTCATCGACCATCAGGAACCCGCCTTTCAACAAGTAGTCCCGCAACCGCTTCGCTTCTTCGTCCGTGAACGACCACTTTTGTACTTGCACTGCGTAGATCCAGGGATAGTTAAAAATCTCGTCGGAGTCGAGATCGACTACCTGCTCAGTGGAGCGGCCCTGAATGCGTGTCAGACGTTTCAGCGCGAGTAGCACCTGGCGATCCGCCTTGGGGTAGTCGCGAGACCAGGGATGCCCCCAACCGTAGCCTCCATAGCCTCCGTAACCGCCGGCGAAGCTACTGCCCACACTCGCGCTGTAACTTAGCCGCGACCAGTAGAATTCAGCCCGGGTATTCGTTTGCGCGTCATCGTCGTAGCCAAAATCAGCGGTGCGCTGATAGGCGAACAGCATGGCGGACCCCAGGGCCAGACCCACGCATGCTACCGAACTGGCTTGCAGAAGCTTCATGGGGAAAACCCTCCCACTGCACCGCGCGTGCCTTGAGACTACCAGAGGGTCAGGGCGCTCACCTGATAGACGAACACTGGGCGAGAGTAGTTTGTAGCCGCACGCAAATGTTTACTGCGGCCTTTGCTTGCGAGGCATCTGCGCGCGTGAGACGATTTGGGCGAGGTTCGTTAAGGTCAGGCCGAGGGGGCAGCGGGTTGAAGCGGCGCGACTTTATGCGGTATAGCAGCGCGGTGCTGGCCCAGGCGGGCATGGCCGGTCTGCTGCCCGCCCAAACGGCGCCGATGCAAATGGGGCCGCAGCCTCCTATGGCCGCCAGCGCCGCCGGCAAAGCTGATTACGCACTGCGCATAGCCCCCGTCACCGTGGAGCTGTCGCCCGATCACATCCTAAGTACCATTGGCTACAACGACAGCGCGCCGGGTCCGGTATTGCGCATGCGCGAGGGTAAAACCGTAAGCGTGGATGTGATCAACGACACGGATGTACCAGAACTGGTGCATTGGCACGGCATGCTCATCCCTTCTGATGTCGATGGTGTGGAAGAGCAGGGAACACCACCGGTACCTGCCCGTGGACGGCGACGCTATCAGCTCACGCCCCGTCCTTCAGGGTCTCGCTGGTACCACTCGCATGCGATGGCCGAGTCTGATCTGCACCGCGGCAGCTATACCGGGCAGTTCGGTTTCGTCTATGTGGACGGCGCACACGATCCCGGCCAATACGATCAGGAGATCTTTCTTTCTCTGCGTGATTGGGAGCCGTTCTTCAGCAGCGGCATGGAAGACGATGATGATGACGGCCATGGCGGCCCGCAACCGGAGAAACCGGCCACCCTCAACACCGATCCCAATGGTCTGGAAGTGAATTCGATGACCTACTCCATCAATGACAAGGTGCTGGGGGCAGGGGAGCCGATCCGGGTAAAGCAGGGGCAGCGCGTGTTGATGCATTTACTGAATGCGAGCGCGATCGAGAACCGGCGGATTGCCTTTGCCGGGCACGAGTTCCTGGTGATTGCGATGGATGGCAATCCAGTGCCGGTTCCGGCAAAGGTGGGAAGTATCCTGATGGGCGCCGGGGAAAGGGTGGATGCCATCGTCGAAATGAACCAGCCCGGCGTATGGATCCTGGGCGCGACGGAGGAGAGGATTCGCAATACCGGTCTCGGCATCATTGTGGAATACGAAAACCAGCATCGCCAGCCACAATGGGTGACGCCGCCGAAGGCGCCGTGGGACTACACGCTGTTTGCCAGACCTGGGGCGGTCTCACTGCCCCCAGACGAAACCATCGAGATGGTTTTCGAAAAGATACCCGGGGGCTCGGGCAAGTTCAACACCTGGCTGGTGAATGGAAAGCCGTATCCGCACGAAAGGGAATTCGTGTTGAAGCAAGGCGGCCGGTATCGTCTAGTGTTTCGCAACCGGACAGATGATGCCCACCCCCTCCACCTGCATCGCCACCAGCTGGAACTCGTGGAAATGAACGGCGTGAAAACCGCCGGAATTCTAAAAGATACCGTCGTTGTGCCCTATTACGGGCGCGCCGCAGTAGATTTCGTTGCGGATCAGCCGGGCCTGTCGTTGTTTCACTGCCACATTCAGCAGCACATGGATTACGGCTTCAAGGCGCTTTTCCGCTACGCATAAAGAGGCGGAAGCCCACCCATGCGAGGGTGGCCCATTCAAGCCGATTTTGGCTTGAGTGGGGTACATTTCCCTCAATACCGGGCGACCAGCCAAATTCCTGCCGCCAACAAACAACATCCTGCAAGCCTCGCCGGCGACGCGGTGTGTTGCCGGAAGCCCGCCCACCCGAACTGATCGAAGACCACCGATGTGATGAGCGCCGCCGTGAGGCTGCATCCGGTGAACAAACCAGAACCCAGTTTCTGCGCCAGGGTCAACCCGGCCATCGTAGAAAGAATGCTGGTGAGGCCACCCAGCCAAGCCCACCAGTTCACAGCTGCCAGCTTTGCTTGTGCAGGTACTGCCGGGTGCTGCACCAACTGCAGCATCAGCAAGCCGGCAAACCCGGTGGCATACACAATCAAGCCCGCAAACAAGGGCTGTTGAAGGCTCTTGTTCAGCTGCGCGTTCGCGCCCGATTGGAAAGGATTAGCGGCCCCGGCAAGCAGCGCAACGAGAAAGTACAACCACGGCATAGAGCACCTCAGGTCGTAGGATGCGTCACTCCGAGGCTGCCCGGGAATCAGCTTAGAAGCTCCGATAGACTTGAGTTGGTAGCACCACGTCTTTATGACCACTTTCCAGCTACTTTGCCTGTTGGCAACGATCGCCGCCGTCTTTGGCTGGATCAGTTCGCGGTGGCTGCGGCTCCCGAACACGATCGGCACCATGCTCCTCACCGTGGTCTGCGCACTGGGCCTCATGAGCATTGGCGGCTATGCGCCCGGAATCCATCTCTGGGCGACGAGCCTGGTGCGCCAAGTCAATTTTGAGCAATTGATCCTGCACGGCATGTTGGGGCTTTTACTATTCGCCGGCGCATTCTTTCTCGATCTGAAGCTGCTGGCACGAGAAAAGCTGGCCGTCACCGTCCTCTCAATATGCGGAACGCTGCTCTCCACGGTCCTGATTTCCGTGTTGATGCGATGGACGCTGGCGGCGATGAGCATGCCGGCAACCTGGCTCGAATGCTTCTTTTTCGGCGCGCTCATTTCTCCCACCGATCCTATTGCTGTCCTGGAAATGCTTCGCCGGGTGGGCGTGCCCAAAAACGTGCAAGCCCAACTTGCGGGAGAATCCCTGTTTAACGATGGTGTAGGCGCCGTCATTTTTCTCGCCCTGCTGGATAGCTCGCGTGGCGCTATGCCCGCAGCTTCGCATCTCTTGTTGATGTTGCTGCTGAAGGTAGGCGGCGGTCTGTCGTTGGGCATACTCGCCGCCGGGATCGTCTCCCTGATGATGCGTTCGGTGCGCGCCTACCAGGTGGAAATCCTGCTCACGATTGCCTTGGCAGCAGGCGGTTACGCGCTCGCCGATGCATGGCAGCTCTCAGCGCCACTGGAGGCGGTGGCCGCGGGGATTGCGCTACGCCGCTTCAATATGAATCATCCGCGCGAGCAGATTGCGCATGACAGCATTGACGGCTTCTGGGAAATGATCGACGAGGTGCAGAACGCGATCCTCTTCGTGCTGCTCGGTCTGGAGGTCCTGGCGGTGCCGATTCACTGGTCATCCTTAAGGTCAGGAGCGGCGGCGGTCACGATTGTGACAGCCGTGCGCTTTGCAGTGGTCGCGCTTATCCTGGTCGTTTTACGTTGGGCGAAGCCAGCGTTCAGTAGCTCCATCATGGTGCTTGGCTGGGGTGGGCTTCGCGGCGGTCTCTCGATCGCGCTCGCACTGGCCGTGCCCGCGCAGCAGGGCCGGGGGTGGATCCTCACCGCGACCTACATCGTCGTCGTGTTCTCGATCGTCGTTCAGGGTGGCTTCATGGATCTTTTTCTGCACCGCTTCCGTTCTGCGGCTAAGCAACACGTCTGATCTCCGGGTCACCGGCTGGAAAAGACAAACTCGTTCCCATCGGGATCCTTGAATTTTGCCATGGTGCCCCACGGCTCTTTCCTGGGCTCGGCGGTCAGCTCCACGCCATTCGCTCGCAGCATCGACGCCGTCGCGAACACGTCATCGCACCAGAAGGTGATGGGCTGGAAGCCGCCAACCCGGTTTTCCTGGCCAGGCGGCGTGAACAGTGCAAGATTGGTATGGGCGCCAGGGATCAGCAATTCGATCCAGCGCTGGCCAGGACCGAATTGCTGGTCGGTCGCCACCTTAAACCCAATTTGCTCGGTGTAAAACTTCAGCGCAGCGTCCTGATTGCGCACTGGGATGCTGACGATTTTTATGCCGCGAATCATGCTTCAACTCCTCTTTGGCTTTCTCAGCAAAATAGCGCGCCGCACGCAGCCATGCAATCAGGTAGTCAGTGCTATATTGCTCACTGGTATAGCACCTTGCCGCATGCTTACACTCGATGAATACGTGGTGGATGTTCTGATGCGCGACCTGGTGGGTCATGATCGCCGCCCGGTCAGCTTTCTGGTCTATCTATGGCTGGCCGCGGAGCAGCAGCGTCAAGGCCAGGCGGTCAGTATCAGCTATCAGCAATTGGCAGAATCGGTAGGGATTTCAAAGAGCTCTGCGCAGGCAGCGGCCGGCTGGCTAGCCCGGCGCAAGCTCATTGCCGTCAGCAAAACCAGCTTTACCGCCACTCCCAGCTACGCCGTCCAAACACCATGGCTTTCGCGGTAGCATCCTACGACCTGCCGGGGCCTGCTCCGGCGGATCGCATGAGGTAACTTGTGTTTTTTTCGAAGTGGCTGTTCGCCGATCTCCAACCGCCGAAAGGCGCCCACGCCTCACCGCAGGGCACTCACCCCTGGTGGCGGGTCATGTGTTTAACCGGAGTCGACTACTTTTCCACTCTGGGCTACCAATCCGGCATTGCATTTCTCGCCGCCGGCGTTCTTTCTCCTATTGCCACCCTCGTTCTTGTACTGGTCACGTTGTTTGGCGCATTGCCGGTTTATAAGCGGGTGGCCGCCGCCAGCCCAAATGGCCAGGGCAGCATCGCGATGCTGGAGAATCTGTTTCCCGGTTGGAGCGGCAAAGTGTTCGTGCTGGTGCTGCTGGGCTTTGCGACCACCGACTTTGTCATCACCATGACCCTCTCGGCGGCTGACGCTGCGGCGCACTTCATCCACAATCCCTACACGCCCCACGCCTTACGCAGCCAGATGGGCATCACCCTACTGCTGCTCGCCATTCTCGGGGCCATTTTCCTGAAGGGCTTTCGCGACGCAATCAACATAGCCGTCGTTCTGGTTGGGATCTATCTGACGCTCAATGTAATCGTGACGGCAGTTGCGGTCTTTCACGTTATCCAGCATCCCGGGCTTTTACTCACCTGGAAGAACGCGGTGTTTCAGCAACACGGCAGCGTCTTCTCCATTATCGGCATTTCGCTCCTGCTTTTTCCCCGCCTGGCGCTCGGTCTTTCTGGTTTCGAAACCGGGGTCGCGGTGATGCCGCTCATCAAGTGCGAGGGCCTGCGCGCCCGCATTCGCAATGCTCGTCGGCTGTTAGCGACGGCTGCTTTCATCATGAGCGTTTTCCTGCTGGCGACGAGCGTCGTGACCACCCTGCTAATCCCGGCAGCTGCCTTCAAAGAGGGCGGCCCTGCCAACGGAAGAGCGATGGCCTTTCTGGCCCATCACTACCTTGGCAATGCCTTCGGCACGGTCTACGACATCAGCACCATCCTCATCCTTGCGTTTGCGGGCGCTTCGGCCATGGCCGGTCTGCTCAATTTGATTCCGCGCTACCTGCCCGGCTTTGGCATGGCCCCGGAGTGGGCGCGTGCCTCGCGGCCCCTGGTGCTCGTATTCATGGCGCTTTCCTTTTCCGTCACCTGGCTATTCCGCGCCGATGTCGATGCACAGGGGGGAGCCTACGCGACCGGCGTGCTGGTGCTCATTACCTCCGCATCCATCGCCGTTACACTCGCGGCCCGGCGCGGCTGGCCGCGGATCGGTCTCGGCCTGGTCTCCGTTCTTTTTATCTACACCACGGTGGTGAACATCTACGAGCGGCCTGAGGGATTGAAAATCTCCTGCATGTTCATCTTCGCCATGATTACGCTTTCCCTGGTGTCGCGCGCCTTACGCTCCACGGAACTCCGCATCACGGGAATCGAACTCGATCAGGAAGCCAAGGCACTGCTGGCAGAAAGCCCCAAAGCCACCATCCGCCTCATCGCCTGGAACCCGCACAGCTCTGCCAGCAAAGATCGTGAACGTACGCAGATGAAATTACGGCAGCTCCATCGGTTAGGAGCGGAGGATTCCATCTACTTCTTCGAGGTGGATCGCGGAGACGCTTCCGATTTTACCGAGCACCTGTCAGTCCATGGCCGGCGAGAGGGAGAGAACCGCATCCTCTATGCGCGCAGCGCCGTGGTGGCGAACTCCTTTGCCGCGCTCCTCATCCACCTCAAGACGATCACCGGCTGCAATCCGCATGTCTATTTTCATTGGACCGATGTCAATCCAGTGACAAACGTGATGCGATTCATCTTTTTGGGCGAAGGCGACACCGCGCCGTTGACCCACGAAGTGCTTCGCCGCGCGATCAAAAACCCTGAGGAGCGGCCAGTCGTGCATGTAAGTTGAACCACGGATGTGGTTTAATTCTCCCTTGCGGTCGAGATGAACTCGCCTGCCAGGGCACCCGCCCAGAAAAGCCTATTCGCTTCCAGCACCGAAGTTGCCTGCTGCCGCATCGATTAGGTGAGGTGGAATGTGAGCACGATCAACGATTCCAAACCGCCACATCAGGCAAAAAACAAGCGCTGGCGTTTGGTGGCCTGGATTGTGCTTATCAGCACGGTCGTTTTGCTGATTGTGGCGGAAGTGATGGTACGGCGGGCCGGACCGATTCTCAAGGGCCGGGTGATCGAGACCCTGAGCGCCCGTTTTGACAGCCATGTTGAGCTCGACGCCCTGCAGGTCTCCCTGGTGAAGGGGTTGGCTGTTTCGGGCACGGGCTTGCGCATCTTCGCACCCGATGATGTCGTGGCCGCCGGAGCCAAAGATCCCATCATCGCAGTCAAAGAATTCAGTTTTCATGCCGATCTCGTCGGCCTCTTTCTCAAACCCACCCATGTGGATACCGTTCACGTGTCCGGGCTGACCATCCAGATTCCGCCAAAATCGATGCGGCAGCAAAACACTCATAAGTCGAAGCGCAAGGCGAAGATCAAAATCGAAGTCAGCAACCTTGTATTTGATGACTCACAATTGATTATCGGCACCGACAAGCCCGATAAAGATCCAAAGGTCTTTGTTCTGAAACACATCGATTTTCATGAGCTGAGTCCAGACACACCAGGGCGCTACGATGCCGCCCTCACCAATGCCGTACCCAAGGGCGAAATCCACGCAGTCGGTACCTTCGGGCCGTGGAACAACGAGGAGCCCGGCGACTCCGCCGTCAGCGGCCAGTACACCTTCGATCACGCCGACCTGAATACCATCAAGGGTATCGGCGGGATGCTGCATTCCACCGGTGACTTCAAAGGACAGCTTGATCGCATTGAGGTAAAGGGTACAGCCGATGTGCCTAATTTCTCGCTGGACACTGCTGTGCACGCTGTCCCTCTGAAGACAGTGTTTTCTGCCATTGTCGACGGCACCAGCGGCGACACCTATTTGCAGCCGGTACAGGCGAAGCTGGGTGAGTCTTCTTTCACCTGCAATGGCGCAGTCATTAATGTGAAGGGAAAAGGACACATCATCGACCTGGACGTGAATGTGCCCGCTGGTCGCATACAGGACTTTCTGGAACTGGCCGTGAAGACGCAACCGCCCGTCTTGACTGGAGTACTTGGCATGAAGACCAAGCTCTACATTCGTCCGGGAAAGGAAAGCGTAACGCAAAAGCTGAAACTGGACGGCGCCTTCAGTCTGAAACGGATGCACTTTACTAATGCCGAAGTACAGGACAAAGTGGACATGCTCAGCCTGCGCGCGCAAGGAGACCCGAAAGAAGCAAAGCCAGGCGCTGAGGACGTAAATTCTCGCATGATGGGCAAGTTCAAAATGGCGGACGGCCAATTGCTGTTACAAGACCTGAACTACATTCTTCCTGGTGCCACTGTGCGCTTGGCTGGGGTGTACACGCTGGACGGCAAGAAGTTCGACTTTACCGGTAAGGTGCGGACCGATGCGAAGCTATCGCAGATGGTCGCTTCCCGCTGGAAAAGCTGGATGTTGAAGGTAGCTGATCCCTTCTTTCACAAGCACGGCGCAGGTGCTGAGATTCCCGTCAAAATCACCGGGACAAACACTTCGCCCAAGTTTGGCTTGGACATCGGTCACAAAGGCAAGTGAACGGGCTAGATCCCTGCGGAACTTCGCAACCATTTACCGGCCAAACGAGTAAGTGGCTTTGAAAACACCGGAATCGATCCCCGGGTTTGTCGTGCCCCCGCTGTTCGCCAGATGATGATAGCGATATTCAAACTGGCAAGACCGCGTGTGCGATCGGTACACCTCGACACCGGCACCCATCTCCATGGTGAAGTTGAATGCAGAGCTATTGAACACAGGGATATCCCGCGCGGCTACCGCAAACCCGCCCAGACCTGTGACGAACGGCTGCACACGGCTATGAGGAAGTAATTTCAGCTTGTAGCCCAATGGACTGAATGCGCTCACCCACGTAGTGCGGGTACCGCCAATGTAAGTGGCCGTGCCGGCATATACGGCGTTGTGCATCACCAGCAATACATTCAAGGGAGTGGTGCTGACCGGCTTATCCACCGGCACCGGCGCAGTAAAATTCACCACGCCCGAGTAAGCCGGCTGTTGGGGAAACTGGAGCCGAAAGCCCGTCATCGTGGGATCGCTCACTGACATAAAGGGGCGTACTTCGGCAACCCAGGCTCCGGAAAAGTTTTCCCGCAGAAAGCTGCGCCGCTCAAACCCCATGCCAATGGCCGCGATCTTTCGGCCTTCTGCGTAACCCAACAGCATGTGGCTGGAGTCGTTCGAGTACTCAACAAATCCACTCAGTGCCCGACGGTTCGAGTAGGTTTCGCGCATGTCCTGTGCGTGCGCCAGGGCGGTGGCTGCCGTCACTAACAGCAGGCAGACGCCTGCTTTGCTGAAACGTCTTTGGAGGAACCCACTGAAAGCCATGCAATCCGTCTCTTCTCGCAAGCAGCGAACGCGCCGTCGCGTACCGATAATTGGTGAGTCGATCTGCACGGTGGGGGCTGCCGGGCATTCTTCTGTGAGTTCCGTACAGAAGAGGACGGTACAAGCAAAACCTGAAATCTCGCTTAGGAGCCGGGGGTGGGCATCCGTTGCCAGCAATTGAGTTCAGTCACGGTGACACTAAATCATAAATATCTGCACCCACATACATGGATGCGGGGTAAGCCTGTCGTGAAAACCAGGAGGGCACACCAAAGTAATACCCTGTTTAATCTCCGATTTCTTGAATGCAAGAAGATCCTAGCACCGGACAGCTCCATGGCTGTGCCGCAAACTCATCGGGCAGAAGGTAACAGTCACCTGCATTGCGAAACTTTCGTTCTGGCCGCCTACCCCTTGGCACCTGCGGTGATAGCTTTCCCGCGGTACAGGGCACACACTTCGGCCTTGGTCGGAAAGGCCCAGGCCTCGTAATCTTCCTCGCTCATGGGGAACTCTTCACGCCAAACCCATTCAAGCCAGGGAATCGTCATCAACGTGGACTCCAGTTCCGGATGCATGTAAATCAGGTACAGGTCGCGCGGTTCCTGCCGTAAGGTGGCTTCGAGGTTATGGAACATCTGCTCCAGCACGGGCCGGGTAAACGCATTCCACATGTATACGAGCAAGGGCCCGGAAGGCCACGAGAACGCGCCCGCATCGCCGCATACGCAAGTGATCGGAGCCCGGTCCCTGTCTCCGCGCCTGGTTCTCGCGTAAAGGGCGATGTTAGCGCGGGCGGTGCGATCGAGTGCCGGAGACAACTCCACGCCGATGATTTCGCGAAACGGATAGTCCGAGGCCAGCAGCAAAGCGCGCCCTTTTCCGGAACCAATGTCCACAAAAGTGAAACGTGACAGGTCCAGTTGCAATCGCTGCTGCACCGCCTCCACAACCCCATGAAAGACCGAGGGCGCCACGGCGAAGTAGCCATTATTGTGGATGTCGTGCTCATGCCCGCTGGGCAGATCGTAGATCAACCCGCTTGTGTCCACACCCAGGAGCTCATCGAAAGGGTGCACCGCCCGATAACTGCGATACTGCCCCATCTCCATTTGTGGCCACGGGGTTTGTTTCTTCGTCCTCAGCCCGCGCCACAACCGGCCGATTCGGTGCTTCATCGAAACCGTCTCTCTACTCCAAACCAAGCTTCTTCCAAATAGCATCGACGCGCGTCCGCGTGGCCGCGTCCATGGCGATCATGGGCGGCCACGGACGTTCGAAACCTTCCGCCTTCCACTTGCGGGTCGCGTCGATCCCCATCTTGCTGCCGAAGTTGGGCAAGCGGGACGCGTGGTCGAGCGAATCCACCGGACCCAGCGTGAATTGAATATCGCGTTCTGGATCGATGTTGTTGGCCACCCGCAACGTCACTTCTCCTAAATCCTGCACATCGCAATCTTCATCGACCACCACCACGCATTTAGTAAACATCGCCTGGCCCAGCGACCAGATTCCATGCATCACCTTGCGCGCCTGCCCGGCATAGCTCTTGCGGATGGAGACGATCATCAGGTTGTGGAACACCCCTTCTACCGGCAGGTTCACGTCCACGATCTCCGGGATGGTCAACCGCATGAGCGGAAGAAAGATACGCTCGACCGCTTTCCCCATCCACGCATCTTCCATCGGAGGTTTGCCGACGATCGTGGCTGCATAGATCGGGTTTTTGCGATGCGTGATGCAAGTGATATGGAAGACGGGGTACTCCTCTTCCATGGTGTAGAAACCGGTGTGGTCCCCGAACGGCCCTTCAGTCCGGAGCTCGTCGAGTGCAACGTATCCCTCGAGCACGATCTCAGCGTTCGCCGGTACTTCCAGGTCGACTGTCTCGCATTTGACCAATTCGACGGATTTTTGTCGAAGGAAGCCTGCAATGACGAACTCCTCCACTTCCGGCGGAGCGGGCACGATCGCCGCGAAGGTAGTGGCCGGATCGGTACCAATCACCACCGCCACCTCCAGCCGGCCATCTTTTTCATTCGTAACTGTGAGTGAGGGCGCCGCGCCCCGAGTAGAGCCACCCGCTGTTTCTGCCATCAACTGCACGCGCGCCGCGGCGGCGTCGCCCGCTGTACCGGCAACCGCGGCTGCGCGCAAACGGTCGCGCAGATGTTCCGCAGCGATCTTCTGCCGCTGCCAGTGCATGCCGGTGGTTTGCCCGTCGTAAACCTGCATACGGTACATGCCGACGTTACGTTTGCCGCTCCTGGGATCCCGTGTAACGACGCACGGCAAGGTGATGAATCGGCCGCCATCGAGCGGCCAACATTGCAAAACAGGGAAGTCGAGCACGCTGAAATTCTCGCGGAGGATGACCTGTTTGCAGGGCGCATCGTCTGCATGCACCGTCCGCGGAAAAAACCCCCCGACGGATGCCAGCATGGGCAGCATTTTTAACTTGCCCATCAGACCTTCCGGCGACTTTAGATGGAGCAGGCTCTCGATGCGCCCGGCCACATCGTCAAGACTGTCGACTTCGAGCGCCATCTTCATGCGCCGCTCGCTGCCGAACTGGTTCATCAGCACGCGGCTGCCGGAATAGCCCTTCACGTTTTCAAACAGCAGGGCTGCGCCACCGGCGATCCCGCCGCGCTTACCTGATTTGGAGACGCGATCCGTGATCTCGGCAATCTCGAGAATGGGATCAACAGGCTCCTGTATGCGCTTCAGCTCGCCTGCTTTGTCGAGCGCCTTGATCCACGCTCTTAAATCTTCGTATGCCACTGCTATCTCCGTCTCTAGTGGGTGGCCCACTCAAGCCGCATTTGGCTTGCGTGGGGGACAAGTACACCTGCTGTGCGTAACCTCTCCTCTCAATACTATCCGGGAGGAAGTAGCACACATTCATGTCATCGCACTTACCGTAGTAAGGCAGGTGCCCGCATACAACCAGTCAGGTTGCGGAGATTAGCCCTAGCCCTAGCTAGCCCGGATTTCTCACCAGTTAGCCCCCACTTTGTCATCCCGAGCGCAGTCGAGGGATCTGCTTTGCGCCTTTCCCCCTCCACAAATTTCTACATGAGCTCCAGCATCGGATGGGCAGAGGAACGTGGGTCTCGATAGCAGTCGCTTCGCTGTCAAGAGTGACTATCCTGCATTCCTGCTGAAGGAATGGTTCCTCTGCGTGTCTGATGCTGGAGCTCATGTAGAAATTTGTGGAGGGAAAAAGGCGCAAAGCAGATCCCTCGACTGCGCTCGGGATGACAAGTTGGGAGCTAGTGGCGCTTGCCGGCATTGCCTGCGGCGTGAAGCAAACACCGGCGGGAAGCCCGCATACGCTTGTCCGTCAAACGCCACACGCGGCGGTAATTCAAACGCCACACACGGCGGTTGGCCCACGCCACTAGCTAGGGCATTGCGGTCGGAAGCTGAGGGTTGTGGTGAGAAATCCAGGCTAGCTAGGTCCGGTCATGCGCAGGCCCCACATCGATCACCAGGAAATCGTGAGAAGGGACACTACTGCTTTGCTATAGGAAGAAAGGTCCGGCTACTCGCCACGCATCCAGCGATCCATCAAGGTCTGGGCGCACCGGGCTCCACAAAGGTGCCGAACCTTAGCCGTGTGGGAGAGCAGGATGTTCCAGGGAGTGACCTTGAGCATAGGCTGCTCGGGTCCCTTTGCGACGAGCGATGCGGGCTCGGTTGTCGCCAGCCACCAGTCCTCAGCGTCGCCTCGCGCATTGCCGCAAACGTCGCAGTGGTAAGTCTCAGTAAATGCCATAGAAATTGCCAGGATCCTGTCGCGAAGTGCTGCTGTCTCAAATTGTCATCGATCCGCAGCGCAGACGGCGCGCAGACCCGGCACTTCTCTGGGGGGCGTATCGAGTTTGTATACGGCAAATTGCGAGAGTGCTGTCAGGCGATACTGGCGGGCTGATCTTCGTAGTGTTCGAGCGGAAAACCAAGCTTTTTCCACTGATCAAAGCCGCCCAACAACGGGCGGACCCGGTAAATCCCATTCTGGCGCAACTTCATCGCCATCTTTGCAGCCGTGGCTTCGCTGGGACAGGTGCAGTACAGAATCACATCCCGGTCCCGGGGAATCTCTCCGCTGCGCTGCATCAGGGTTTCCGGCGAAAACCGAATGGCGCCGGGCAGCACGCGAGGGTCCGGAAGGTAGTCCAGCGGGTGGCGGAGATCGACGATGAACGGGTTCTGCCCGCTATCCAGCATCCGCTTCAATTCGGTCGGTTCCAGCCGTGAAGTCCGCACCATCTTCAGGAATGACTGCTGCTTCCAGACCCGGTAGCCCAACAAGCCCACCACGGCCAGCAGGAAGATCGCGCCGGCGAAGTGCTCCATCCAGGAGAGGGCACCCGGATGTACCTTCAAAACATCGCCGAAAAATCGGCCAACCAGGGTAAGCGACGCTGCCCAGAACAAGGCGCCGGCCAGGTCATAAGCCAGAAAAACGCGATAACGCATGCCGGTCTGCCCAGCAATGGGCGCGGCGACTGTCCCTAGGCCGGGGATAAACTTGGCGACCAGCAGGGCTTGCTCGCCGTACCGGGTGAAGTAATCCTCAGTCTTGCGCACACAGGTCGAGCGCTCGAAAGACAATTTGCAAACCAGCTTGACCATCGTGCTGCCGAACCGTTTGCCCAACAGGTACCACAGGGAGTCGCTGACAAAGCAGCCGGCAACGACCGCAACCAGGATCAACGGCAGGGAAAGCTTGTGCGTTGCGGTCAGCGTGCCTGCAGCCAGCAAAAGGGGCATGCTTGGCACGGGAACACCAAGTTGCTCCCCCAACACCCAGATAAACAGGATGATGTAGGCGTAGTGCAGGAAGAAATCGTACGCTAACGGCATAAAGCGGGAGCCTCGTAGTGTTTCCCCTTAGATGACCGAAAACAGGGAAACGGTGCGACTGTAGAAACCTTACGAGAACGATACTCGATCAGACCGCGCAGATGCTATCGCGAGGATGCTATTACGAGGGTGCTATCAGGATGAACTCTGATCAACGAGAAGGGGAATGTGCAGGGCGGGGGTGAGCCGCTTGCCCGCGGCGAAAGACAGTGCGGGCAAGCGGCGCGGGTGCAGAAGCGACTATTTAGACAGGACCAACGGCATTTCTACCAGGTGCTCGCTCACGAACCAAACCTGCAATTCGTTCACGCGAAGCACGTTACTGACCAACAGGTCGTTCGTGCCATCGTCGCCCAGGTCAGACGCCTTCTTGGCCAGTGCACGCACGTCCAGGAGAATCTCATTGTGCGCTTCGAGCAAACGGGAAATCTGCACCGGCACTTCTTCACGGCCCTTCGGAGGCCGTTGCAGGCGGGTCAACTCCGCCACATCATGAGCCATGGCGACACTGACACCGCCCAGAATCTGGATGCGTTCCGCAATCAGGTCGACCAACTCGGCCTGCTCGGTTGCATGCTTGTCAAACAGCAGATGCAATTGGTAAAACGTCGGGCCGCCCACCTGCCAATGCGACTTCTTGTACAAATCGCGCATGCTGATGGTGTCGGCCAGCACCAGATTCAGGCGGTCGGTAATCTGGGTACGCACATCCTCATCCAGGCCGATAGGAAGGTCAGCAATCACAGTGCCGAATTTCTGAATTTCTTTTGCACTTTGCCGCCAATGCGGCGTTATCAGATCTTTGCCGGGCGCTACTTTAAGAGAACTTGCACTCATAGTGTTCCTCCACAGTATCTAAGATGCTGCCTCGTCCTGAGGCGTTGAGACTCGATTTGCCACATCAACGGGACTGCTTAATCTTTAACCCGCACCGTTGGCTCTACTGACAAACCAGGGCGCAGGAGTCGGTCCTGATCTTCGTTCCGGTTGACCAGGTCGATGCGAACAGGGATGCGTTGCACCACTTTCACGTAGTTACCCGTAGCGTTCTCCGGAGGGAACAAGCTCAACATCGAACCGGTTGCGCCACCAATCTGGGTGACCTTGCCGTCATAATCCCGGCCATACGCGTCTACGTGAATCTTGACCGCCTGCCCCGGGCGCATCATGCGCAACTGCGTTTCCTTGAAATTGGCCGTGATCCAGATGTCATCGAGTGAAACCAGGGTCATCAGATTCTGCCCCACGCTCACGTTCTGCTGCACTTCCAGGCTCTTCTTGGTGATGATGCCGTTGACGGGCGCAACGATATGCGTGTAGCTCAGATTGAGCTTGGCCTGGGCCAGGGCAGCGCGCGCCTGTTGCACCTGTGCGGCAGCCTGGTCCGCCTTCGCTTTTTGGATCCTCAACTGGTCTGGCCCGGTCTGCGCATTCCTTAAGTCAGCCTGCGCCTGCGCCACCCGGTCGCGAGCAATGCGGACTGCGTCTTCAGCAGCAACCTCATTTGCCTTTGCACCCACCAAGGCGGCCTTTGCGGCGTTCGCGGTGGCAACCGTGGCGTCGAACTGTTGCTTGGAGATCACGTCCTTGGCCACCAGTGGCGTGTAGCGTTGCAAATCCAACTGCGCTTTCACGTTGTTAGCGTCTGCCTGCTCTACCTGGGCCTGGGCCGCTTCCAACTGACCCTGCGCCTGCTTCACAGTCGAATTCGCGGTTTGCACCCCAGATCCCGCCGACGACAGCGTAGATCGCGTGTTGACTCCGATCAAAGGTATGTTTACCCGGGCCGCTTCAAAGTTGGCTTCTGCGCTGGCCAGGCTGGCTTCATCCTGTTGCACGGCCACTTCAAAGTCCTTGGGATCGATTTCGGCGATCAGGGTACCCGCCTGCACAAATTGGTTTTGTTCGACGTTTACCTTGATCACCTGGCCGGCCACTCGGGCGCTCACCTGGATTAGGTGACCATCCACCTGGGCGTCATCCGTGTCTTCGTAGTAGGTGGAGTGCCACCAGAACAACAAAGCACCCACGATAAGCACTGCCACCACGCCAATGACGATAAAGCGGCGGCGCCCCTTCTTCCGGGGCGGTGGGGTATCCAAATCATGCTGGTCGTTGTTCCCAGCCTGAGGACCTTCTTCAACGGCACTTGCACGGCCTGATTCGGGATTCTGTTCCGCCACCGCTACTTCCCTCCGACGTAATCTTTGTAATTCGATTGAGCAATACCAAGTGCCCGGGCCAGCGATAGCTTCGCAACATTGTGTTGATACAAGCTGGTCACGTACTGGTCAGCTGCCTGGGCCGAGGCTGTCTGCGCCTGCGATACGGCCAGATTATCGGCTACCCCGGCCGCGTAGCGCTGTTGCGCCTCGCTCAAGGCCTCTGTTGCCAATTCTACGTTGCTGCGGGAAACGGCTACCTGTTTCGCCGCCGCCTCAATGTCCAGGATGCTATTGCGCACATCGGCGCTCACCTGGCCCTGGATATCGCTAAGCTGTGCCTGTTTTTGCTCCAGCTGGGCCTGCGCCTCCCGCGCGTCGCCGCGCAGCCGGGCTTCTTCAAACAGCGGCACACTGGCCGAGCCAACCGCGTCGAACGTGCCGTGCGAGTGGCCCAGCGTCGGCCCAATGTCGCCATAGTCGCCCGACGCTGAAATCGTAGGGTAGCGCTCGGCTTTCGCCGCAGAGCGGGTCGCCCGCGCACCCTCCACCTGCTGTTGCAGAGCCTGCAAGTCGCGCCGCTGCTTCAAAGCCTGTTGCACCGCGGCCGCAGGATCCAGGTTGTCTAACGTTTGAAATGGTGCCTGGTCGCTCAGGCTGTAGGCCTGCTCGAGCGAAAGCCCTATCGTTCGGGCCAGGGCTATCTTGTCTTTCTCGTATTGGTTTTGCGCCGTGATCAACGACTGTTGCTGGGTCTGGTAATCCACCCGTGCGCGTAGCTCGTCGAGCAGGGGAGCCGTCCCTGCCTCGTGGTTAGCCACCGCCTGATCCAGTGAAACCTTGGATGTATTCACCTGGGCTTGCGAGGACTGCACCCGCGATGCATCTGCGATGCAAAGCAGGTAGCTATTCCCAACCGTCAGCACTACCAGGTCCTTTGCATCCTCGACCGAAAGCTTCGATCCCTGAAAGTTGTGCTTGGAGGCCAGGTAATTATTCAGCGCCGAAAGATTCAACAGATGACCACTGCAACGAGGCGCGCAAATCGGTGTACCCGAACGGCCCGATGATGGCAGGGAAGCCGGGGAAGGAGAGACCTTGCGCGCGCAAATTCGTTTGCTGCAGCGATTCCTTCGCCGTTGCGTTCACAGTGGGGAGTAATGCCTGCAGCTGTTGCAGACGCTGCGCGCCCGCCGTCCCGGCATTAACTCCGGAGAGCACCAGTCCCAGGTTGTATTGGAGGCCCATACGAATCGCCTGATCGAGAGAAAGCGGCAAAACCCCGGGAACCACGGGCTGCTGCACGATGCTGCCCTGAAAGGTGCTGTTCGTGACCTGGGCCGGCATGGCTTGTACCTGAGGCGCTGCACCCGCACCATTGCCGCCCGAACCACTTCCGCTGTTATTGCTGCTGCCGGTGCTGCCGGCAGAACCGCTGCTGCCGCTGCCCGAAGCTGCTATCTGTGCCAGTGACCAAACCGGGAGAGTGGTAAGACCGAGAAGCACGGCGAACGCTTGCAAACCTGTGCCCCGCAATCCAGCGAACAAACGTCTCATCCTTCAGTCAACCTCGGCGCGCAACAGTGGCGCGCAACAGTGGCTTGGAACCAAGCAGCACCCAGTTCGATGCCAAGCAGCTGGTGATTTATTCAAAAAGAATGCCCGCTGAACGATGCAGCGGAAGGAAAGGCTGGCATCGTCAGCGGACGCGCTGGGCCGTGGTGGAGCTGATTGGTTCCGCTTACCTTAGGCAGGCATCAGCGTGCCGTGCGAACTCATCAGGCTGGTCGCGAGAGAGCATAGCGCCTGGCGATAAGCATTGCCTACCAGATCGCGGCGCCAGCCATGGGCTCCGGAAGCACCGCTTTGGCGGAGGCTCTCTGCCGTTTGCTCGCTATCCTGCCCGGCCACGGCGCGCAGCACAAAGATGGCACGCAAGGCGGGCGCCAGCCGATCCAGCCATTCCCGCATACCGGCCCGGCCGGCACCGGAGAGCAAGGCGCCCAGTTGCGCCGTGGAAATACTCGCGTTATCCAGATCTTCATTCTTCAGGCACGTTACATCCTCCGCCTCAGCCGCAGGCACGGAGAATGCCTCTGGATGGAGTCCGGCCATGCGCTGCACCGCCGTCTCAACCAGCAGCCGGCGTGCTTCCCGGTAAGCCACGGTTCCTTCGGCGCAGGGATCAGTCTCGACACGCGCGACGGTTTCTTCCACCAGGGAGACTGCGTCCTGTTCGTTGCCCAGCATCATGGCGGCGATCTGGAAGAGTTGTAACGCGGTATCTTCGGCCATGAGCTCGCCGGTCCCGGGTACCTGGCCTGAAATGTGCTCGATCATGACACTCTCCTTAACCATCCAACCAGCCTAAGCTTGGCACTGTCATTATCCATCCTCCCGCAACCCGTCTCTGTGCGTCAACTTCGGGTTTTCGGTGGTACTGCAAACGCCCATCAAACGCATCCAACGCCCATCTTGGAGACGCGGCTCCGTCGCCAGTTCATCCTGCGCTTTCCTTTAGTAAGGTAGACACAGACCAAAATCGGCTCAGTCGGTACATATGGAAAAGGCAAACCCAGATCTGCGCAGTATGTTCATCGGCCGCGACGAGTCGTGGCTGAGCTTTAACCGGCGCGTGCTCGAAGAAGCCCAGGACCCCGACAACCCGCTACTGGAGCGGGTGAAATTCCTTGCCATCACCGCCAGCAACCTGGACGAATTCGTCGAAATTCGTGTAGCCGGCATCATGCAGCGCATCGAAGACGGCTACAGCGAGCCTGGATCCGATGGCTTGACGCCCCAGCAGACCCTCGATGTCGTGGTGCAGGATATGCACGCATTCGTCCGAGATCAATATCGCTGCTGGACCGAAGACCTGCGTCCGGCCCTCTACAACAACGGCGTCCGTGTCCTGGGCTGGAGCGAAGTAGACGAAGCCGCCCGTGCGCACGTGCTGGCCTACTATCAGCGGGAAGTCGATCCGTTGTTAACGCCCATTACCATCGATCCTGCGCATCCTTTCCCCCGCGTCCTGAACAAGGCGCTTTGCCTGGCGCTGTTGCTGCGCCGCAAGCGCAAAGGCGCTACCGGTGCACTGCTCGGCGTGCTCACCGTGCCGCGTGCGTTGCCGCGCCTGGTGCCGCTGCCCTCGAGCTCCGGCACGCACGACTTCATCTTTCTGCACGACCTTATTGAGCACAACGCAGTGGGTATGTATCGCGGTTACGAGATCCTTTCGACCGCTGCCTTCCGCGTGACACGTAACAGCAACCTGTATTTCCAGGAAGAAGAATCCCGCAGCCTGTTGGACAGCGTGCGTTCCGAATTGCACAACCGCCGCAAAGGGGACGCAGTGCGGTTGGAGATTGAGGAAGGCGCCGATGCCGAAATCGTGGACCGCCTGCGCATGAACTTCGAGCTCGACGATGCGCAGGTCTTTCCAACGGACGGGCCGGTGAATCTTTCGCGCCTGATGAATCTCTACTCCGACACGCCGCGCGCTGATCTCAAATTCAAAGATTTTCTCCCCAAAGAACTGCGTCTGAACCGCAAATCAGAAGATCTGTTCGACGAGCTGCGGCATCACGACATCCTGCTCCATCATCCATTCGATTCCTACGATGCCGTGGTGAATTTCGTGCAGCTCGGTTCGCAGGACCCCCGGGTCGTCTCAATGAAGCAAACCCTCTACCGGACCAGTTCCGACTCGCCGATGTTCCATGCGCTGACCGAGGCGGCGCAGACCAAGGAAGTGACGGTGGTGGTGGAACTGATGGCGCGCTTTGATGAGGCGTCCAACATTCGCTGGGCGCGCAATCTGGAAGATGCCGGAGTGCAGGTGTTCCACGGCATCGTCGGTCTCAAGACCCACTGCAAGTTGGCCATGCTGATCCGTCGCGATCCGGATGGGGAGACGCGGCGCTACGTCCACCTGGGGACAGGCAACTACAACCCCAATACGGCCCGGTTCTACACCGATATCAGCCTGCTCACCGCTGATCCTGAAATAACGGCCAGCGTACACAGCGTGTTCAATTACCTGACGGCCCACTCAGAGTCAGATGATTACGCCCCCTTGCTGGTGGCGCCGCTTACGCTGGCGGAAAGCTTCATTCGCATGATTCACCGGGAAACCGAACACGCAGCAGCTGGCCGGCCGGCACACATCATCGCCAAAATGAATTCGCTGCTCGAGCAGAAAGTCAGCGAGGCGCTCTACGAGGCATCGAAGGCCGGGGTGCAGGTAGATCTCATTGTCCGCGGCATTTGTTCCATTCGTCCCGGCATCCCCGGGGTCAGCGAGAACATCCGCGTGCGATCGGTGGTGGGCCGCTTCCTCGAGCACAGCCGCATCTTCTATTTTGCCAACGGCGGCGCCGACGAGGTGTATTGCGGCAGCGCGGACTGGATGCCGCGCAATCTGTTCGAGCGTTGCGAAGTGGTGTTTCCCATACGCGACCCACAGATCCGCAACCGCATCCGCAAGGAGATTTTGGCAGCCTATCTGGCCGACACTGCCAAGTCGCGCATGGAGACCGCCACTGGCAACTATGCGCGCGTGAAACCTGTTGATGGCAAGCGCTTCAACGCCCAGGACTTCTTCATCCGCCTTGCGGAAGGCCGCGACAGCGTGGACGACATCCCCCCGCCCGCCTCGGAGGTAGAGCTTCCACTGGCTGTCAAGGCACCCGGCCGGCCCAGGGCGCCACGGCGTAAAACGACGCCAAAGCCGGCCGAAGCGACGGCGTAAGCGCGGCCAAACCCGCGCACGCCGGCCAATCCATCGCGGCTGCCCGCAGTAAACTGGACTTTGGGCCGGCGCTTCTACAATCTCGCAGCATGGTGGCACCTACTGAGCCTCGACGCGCCAACCGTGGCGGCTCTGTGGTCCTGGTTCTTTGCCCGCGCCATGCATCTGCACCTGCCGCTTTTGCCCGCCCTGTTGCTCGGGCTGGCCACCTGGCTGCTGTACGTGGCCGACCGCATTCTCGACGGCCTGGACGGGGCACGCGAGTCGTTGCGAGAGCGTCATTATTTTCACGCCCGCCATCGCGTCGCCTTTCTCATCACGGCATCGCTCGTAAGCACCCTGCTGGTCTGGTGTGTGTGCACGCGTATGCGCCCGGAGGCGCTGCGCGACGATCTCTGGATTGCCGCGTGTCTGCCTCCCTACGTTTTCTTCGTCCATTGGCGCACGAGTGCACCGCATTTCCCCAAGGAACTCGCCGTGGGTACCATCTTTGCTGCCGCCACCGCCGTCCCTGCCTGGTCCCGGCTCGAAGGCACCGGTCTCGCCAGGGCGCAATTGGCGCCCGCCATCTTCTTCTTCGCTTTGTTGTGTTGGGTGAACTGCGTGGGCATTGACAAGTGGGAAGCTCAGGGGCGGGGAACCCTGCAGCCGGCGTCCCACGCCAGCACCCGTTGGGCCAGTCTGCACCTGCGCCTGATCGTCACCGTCATTGCTCTATTTGCGGTCACCGCTGCATTGCTGGCGCCCTCTCGCGGACTCATGGCCGTGTATCTGGCCGCCCTGCTCAGCAGTGGACTTCTCCTGGTACTCGACGCGCGCAGCGTCAATCTTTCGCCGCTGCACATGCGCATCGCCGCAGATGCCGCATTGCTCACGCCCCTGGCCTTCTTTCCCTTCGCCCGGTGATGGCCCATGCCGTCAGGTTCGATCGCGTGGCGCGCCCATATCGCTGGCTGGAGTACTGCAGCTTCGGCCCCGCCCTTGCCCGTTGCCGAAGAACGCATCTGGCCAAACTTTCAGACGCCCGGCATGCATTGGTACTGGGAGACGGCGATGGACGATTTCTCGCCGCCCTCCTGGCCGCCAACTCTCTGCTGACTGCGGATGTCGTGGACTCGAGTGAACGCATGCTGCAGCTACTGGAGCGGCGCGTACGCCACTTAGGCCCAGAAGCCAGCCGGCGCATTTCGTTGCATCACGCCGATGCACTCGCCTGGCAGCCGCCTCGGCAGTATGACCTGATCGTCTCGCACTTCTTTCTGGATTGTTTCTTCCCCCAGCAACTCGATTGCCTTCTTGACCGGATCGTGCCCCATGCCGCTCCCGGTGCCCGTTGGGTCATTTCGGAATTTGCCATACCTCGAAATCCGTGGCTGCACTGCTTGCGAGGGTATCGATCCGCCTGATGTACCAGGCATTTGGTGTGCTCACAGGATTGCCAGTACGCACATTGCCGGACTATGCCTCCAGGCTGCGCGCGCGCGGCTTCCAACTCACGCTGGAGCGACACTACCTCGCCGGACTCCTTTGCTCGCAGGTCTGGTGCCTCTCCGAAAACCCCGCCCTCCACCTGTAGCCGGCTGGCGGTGGGTGGCCGGTGCTTAGTAAGCCTTGCAGCACGGCCATCGTCGTTCCGCTGCCTGCTAGAATGCCGCATGCCCCCGCGACTGCTGCCACTGTTTCCAGCGAAAACTGCTATGCCCTTCACCCTCGCATGCATGACGCTCCTGCTGGCTTCTGGCGCACTGGGGCAGGTTACAGCAGTGAACTCGCCAGATGGTCAGCCGCTGTCGGACAGAGTCGTCGCGTACTCCATTGACGCGCGCGTCAATACAAAAGCGAAGACCCTGGACGCAACCGAGATCCTGGAATACCGCAACTCCTCGAATCAACCGCTCACCACGATCCCGTTCCATCTTTACCTGAATGCCTTCCGCCGGACTTCCACCTTTTCCCGGGAGTCCCATAATCCGGGCCGCGGCTATATTCGCGAACAGAACAACGTGCATTTGTATGAACACGGCGAAGAAGGCAGCATCGAGATCAAGAGCATCGCCGCCGAGGGTTATGGAAACCTGACCGCGAGCATGAAATTCACTGCGCCCGATGATGGGAACCAGGACGATCACACCGTGATGGAAGTCGCGCTGCCCCAACCACTCGCGCCGGCCGCCACCATTCGGTTTCAACTCACCTTTCACGACAAGTTTCCCGAATCGGTTGCCCGCAACGGATACAAGCGCGACTTCATCATGGGCGGCCAGTGGTTTCCAAAGCCGGGCGTCTTCTGGCATGGCGCGTGGAACTGTCACCAGTACCACGCCACAACGGAGTTCTTCTCCGACTTCGGCACCTACAACGTCATGCTCCGCTTGCCCAACGAATACGTGGTCGGCGCCAGTGGCATCCAGACTGGTGAACGCGATAACCACGATGGAACCAAAACCCTCATCTTCCGGGGTGAAGATATTCATGACTTCGCCTGGGCCGCTTCGCCCCACCTTCAGGCCGTCGATGACACCCTGGTCAACAGTCTCGGCACAGTCAAACTGCATGCGCTCATCCTGGCAGAACACGCCAACCAGGGCGCCCGCGCGCTCGCGGTTCTGAAGGGCAGCCTGCAGAAGTTCGACGACTGGTACGGACCCTACCCCTACAAGCAAATCACTTTGATCGACCCTGAGCCAGACTCCGCCATGGACGGCATGGAGTACCCAACTCTCTTCACCGCCGGCGCCACCTGGTGGGAGCCCGCCTGGACCTATCTGCCGCTGGAAGTGACAGTGGTTCACGAGTTCGGTCATCAGTACTGGTACGGCATGGTCGCCACCAATGAGTTCGAAGAGCCCTGGCTGGATGAAGGCATCAACAGCTACTCCGAAACAAAGGTGATGGACTCACTCTTTGGCGTACGCAATTCCATGTTGAATGCCCGCACACTGTATGGCAGCGATCCCGGAATGCAGCGGCTTACCTATCTGCTACTTCCGGATGAAGACCCGATGGCCCGCGAGGCTTGGAAGTTTGCCAGCTATATGAGCTATGGCGCCATCGTTTACGGCAAGACCGCAACCCTGCTCGGCACGCTCGAGTCAGTCGTGGGAAAAGAAACGATGCGCAGGGCGCTACAGGTCTACTTCACGCGCTATCGCTTCAAGCATCCTACCGGCGAAGATTTCCTTAGAACTCTGCAAGAAGTCACAGGCCGCGACGATCTGCAACCGTTCCTGTCCCAGGCAATCAATGGCACCGACCTGCTCGACTACTCCGTAGACTCGTTGAGCTCGGGGCCGGTTGACTGGTGGAAGATCGACAGCTCCTCCGGGCCGTATCGCACAGACGTGATCGTGCGCCGCAGAGGTACCCTTGAGTTTCCGGTAAAACTGGAAGTCGGTTTCGCCGATGGCTCTAAAGAGCGAGTTGACTGGGACGGTACCGATCGCTGGGCAAACTTCTCCTGGAACAAGCCCACCCGCGCTGTCTACGCCAGCGTCGACCCGGACAACAACGTGCTGCTCGATGCAAACCGTTTCAATAACAGTTACACGTTGCAGGCCCACACGACGGCTCGCCTGAAGCTGACAAACTATTGGGTGTTCACCCAGCAGTTGCTGGCACAATGGCTGGCTTTTTTGGTTTGAAGCACCCGCGGGCAATAGGCAATCAAGGAAATCAAGGAAATGTACTGAGTGATCATCACGACGGAACCCGCTTCTCCAGCAGAACCACTGCTGCCCGGCCAGGGCCGGCTGCCCAACATCCTTGCCCAGGGCTTCTCGCTCGCCCGGCGGAACTGGTCCTTCGTCCTGTGGGCCTACGCTGTCAATCTGGTATTCGGCCTGCTTGCTGGCCTGCCATTTAGCGGGCTTGCTTCTTTCCTGGACCACTCGCTGGCGGCGCAACGCGTTGCGGGGACGATTGAGCTTGAGACTGTGGCTGAGTTGTTCCTCCACACGCGACAGTCGCACTTCCTGCCCATGGCTACGCATACCGCTGTCTGGTTGAATTTGCTCCAGGTGCTGATGCTCTTTCTCCTCTTTGCCGGGGCGGTGTTTGTCTATGTATCGGGCGAGCCACCGAAGGTTTCTGTGTTGCTGCGAGGGGGCGTGGCTTACTTCTGGCGCTTCGTGCGTGCGGCACTGATTGTGTGGTGTGCGGCGGGCCTGATTCTGGGAATCCTGCTGGCTTTGCGTGCAACCCTTTTGGCCCGGCTTGCTGAATTCCACAGCGGTCGCACGATTTTCATTTGGGCCGCCGCCACCGGAGCTGTGGTCTTTCTCATCGGTCTGATCCTGCGCCTTTGGTTCGACCTGGTGGAGGTGTATGTCGTGCGCAATGCGATGGGGGGCGAACTGCGCGCGCACCGCTCCCTGCTACCCGCTCTCAGGTTGCTGCTCCGGCACTTCTTCCGCCTTTTCGGCAGTTTCCTGCTGACCGGCACGGCGGCCGTGATCGCGCTCGGCGTTTGCCTCCTGCTATGGAAATCCTTACCGGCAAACCAGGTCTGGATGGCGGCCCTGCTAGCCCAAACGGGACTCTTCCTTTTACTAGCCAGCCGGTTTTGGCAGCGGGGCACGGAGGTCGCCCTGGTGCTCGCGGTGGACCCGCCGATGATCGTCGCTGGGGAAACACAGGTCGTAGAGACGGCAGTGATCGAAGAGGAAACTCCCTCGCTTGCTGGGGTGGCCGGTTTACCGGGCATGACGGATCCCACCTTGCGCGAATTAGTGCAGAAGTTGCAGACTGAGCCCTGGGCTGCTCCACCGGACGCCGCACCCAGGCTCACCCCTGCCGTGTCGCCGCCGGCAAAAGAGGCCGAGGCAGCGCCTGTCCCGGTTCTCCCTGAGAAACCTGCCCCTACTCTGGAAAAGGAGCCAGGCACCTCGCCTGCCGATCTCCACGCGACGAAGTACCCGTTGGGTGGGGCTAACCCTGCCAAAGAACCAACACCAGCCGACCCATCCGAGTCGCCGGAGCCGGCCAGAGAATCAGACCCTCCTCCTCGCCCGGGCAAACCGCTACGCTAGGCGGCCTGTGGGGAACCCGGAAGGGTCGTCACTACGCAGCCTGAGAAGGCAACCGGGCGCGTTCTCACGGCCTCTGAGTCGGTATGACCCCAAATTCATTGTCCTTTGGTTCCGTACCTGATCCGGATGTTTTTCCCGGGCCGGGCCCCGATCCCAGTCCTGATCCAGAGCCAGACCCAGTGCCTCTGCCGCCCAGCGACCCCGATCCAACGCTCCCCATCAATCCCTTCCCAACACCCGCACCGGTGTTTTAGCTAGACCGCAAATTGTCATCCTCGACTGCGCTCCTAATGAACAAACTGGAAAGCGCTCTGGACGAGAGTTCAAATGTCCCCCACTCAAGCCAAACGCGGCTTGAATGGGCCACCCTACAGTGTTTAGGCTCCGATCAGTCGCCACGCAGCAGGATTTGTTCCCTGCCCGCATCCAGAAAAGCCGAGGGTGGCCCACTCAAGCCGCGTTTGGCTTGAGTGGGGGACACCTGCTCCGCTCGCTCAGCCAGACCGATGCGTATCGCACCCCGTTCATCCCGTCCTTAACTTGCACTGCAAGCAGATTGTTGGGATGACAATTTGGCCTAGTTAGCCCTCTGCCATTCTCCATTGGGCGGGGAATTGTTACAATCGTGTAAATCTTCGTGATGGCCCAACGTCTCCGCTCCCGCATCCGGGGATAACAGGAACGACCAGGGAGGCACGTGAGGCGAGAATTCCGCAACGATGAACCTCTATATTCTGAGACATGCAAGCGCCGGTGTTCGCCGGGCCGACCCTGTTATTGACGTCAAGCGGCCACTCGACAAAGAAGGCAAGGAGCAATGTCTCCTCGTGGCCCGATATTTAAACGCCCTACGGCTCCAGTTCGACCTTGTTGTTTCGAGCCCGCTCAAGCGAGCTCTGCAGACCGCTTCCCTGGTGGGTACCGAGGTAGCTTACGACAGCAAGATTCAGATCTCGGATGCGCTCGCACCGGCCGGCACCGTCTCAAATTTCCATTCGCTGGTCGGAACCCTGGGCACGCTCGACAACGTCCTCATCGTCGGCCACAACCCGAATCTACCGGAGTTCCTGGGTTCGCTCGTCTGTACGCCACGCGCGGCCAGCATCCGCATGCGGAAGGGCGCCATCGCCCGGGTGGACTGCACTCGGCGTCCGGGGCAACTCGTGTCTTTGGTAGACCCGCGCTTGCTGCGGCAGGTGTATGCCAGTGCTGCTAAAAGCTCGCGGCGCTCCAGTTCAAAAAAGTAGCTCCCCCCGCCCTAAGCTCGCTTTCTGACGGCCTCGACCCGCGAAGCCTTCGGCGAGCGCTGTGGGCGCACCTTTTCAGACGGATTCATCGCCTCACGAGGCAGCGAGTCGCGCACAGCCTGGGTGGTCTGTATGGCCTGGATGAAGTGTTTAGCTGCCTCACTCTCGAGCGCGGCTGTGAGTTCGGGTGCTTCCGTCTTCAAACCCTTGGCTTCCTCCGCAAGAACAGCCCAATCGTGCCAAACACCGATCGCGTCCTGTACGTCCTTGAGCGCCCGAGCCACCTTACTGGCTTTCTGGCCTTCTGCCTCTGCCTCCGACACGTACCGCGCCTTTTTGGTCGCTTTGCGAAACTCGTGCAGATTATCTGCATTCAGAATCGGCATGTCCTCGGATACACGAACAAACGCGCTCAGGGCGGCAGCATCCGCTGAGCGAGCCACGTCTGTTTGATCCGCAGGTACAGAAGATAGCGCGATCAGCACCATACATTGCCGCTCCATCAGGCGTTGGCGCCTTTGCTCGACCTGCTTTTGCATGCGGCGCGCCCGCTTTTTGCGCCGGCTGGTCAACCACAGGGCGAGTGTCTCCAGTTGCGGCCCGAGCCGCGCCATGCTCTCGGGTGTTTGTTGCCGCCCCCAGTCTTCCAGAAGCTTGCGATGCACATCGAGATCACGCACCGGGCCAGCCGCCTGGCGTACTTTTCTCAATTGGCGCAACCACGCACGCGCGGGCTGCTCCAGGGCATCGGCCACCGGCCCGCCTGCCAGCAACTCAGCTTCGAGCATTGCCTGGACCCGCCGGGTTCCGGTTCTCAGCCGATGCACGGCTTCAGGGTCGGCGTCCGCGATGCACTGCAAAACCGCGGCATTCAGGCCATCAGCGATCGGGCTGAGGCCGGGGAGCGACCGCCGTTCGGCGTTTGTCTGTACCAGCCGCCCCCCGTCGAGGGACCTCGCTCGGCTGGTATTCTTCAGCTTGCGGTCTGCACGTTTAAGAACCATGTCGAATCACTTTGCACTTTCTCTCGAGGCGCCTCCCGAGCCTACTGTCAGCCTCTCGCCAATGCGAGCCTGGACGCTGTTGTTGCTGGTATTTGCCGCCGTTCATGTAGCTGCGCTCTTCGCGCCCTCGCTCCTCGATGATGCCGACGCCAACCATGCCAATGCAGCCCAGCACATGGCGCAGAGCGGCGACTGGGTCACCTTAAAGGTGGACGGCATCCGCTACCTCGAGAAGCCACCCCTGCCATACTGGCTGGTTGCGGCAGACTATCACCTCTTTGGCTACAACGTCTTCGCCACCCATTTACCCCTCACCCTGGGTGTGCTCGGTTTGTCTGTTCTGGCGTGGATATGGGGACGCCGCGCCTACGGAGACCGCGCCGCCTTCTATGCGGCACTCAGCATCCTGACCAGCGTCGGCGTCTTTCTGTTCACCCGGATTTTCATCCCGGAAGTGCTGCTCTCGCTGCTCCTGGCGTTCGCCCTCTACAGCTTTCTTACCGGGTTAGAAGACGGCACGCCCAACCGTTTCTACTTAACCTGGGCCTCCCTGGGCCTGGCCATGTTAGCCAAGGGCCTGATCGCCCCTGTGTTCTTCCTGATGGCCGCCCTCATCTACCTGTTGCTTACAGGAGAGTGGCGTCGCTGGAGGCAGTTCCGCTTATTCAGCGGCATCCTGCTCTTTCTGGCGATTGCGGCGCCCTGGCATATCATCGCAGGGCTGCGCAATCCGGGTGCCGGCCACCCGGTAGGGAACATACCCAGCCCGGGAAATGTGCACGGCTTTTTCTACTTCTACTTCATCAATGAGCAGGTACTGCGTTTTCTTGGCCGGCGCTATCCGGTCGATTACAACAAACTCCCCTTTGTTCTTTATTGGAGTTTGCACCTGGTCTGGCTCTTCCCCTGGAGTCTTTTCCTGCCGATGTTGGTGCAGCGCGCCTGGAGTTCCCGCCGACGCTGGAAAACCCGGGTGCGGCTAAAACCGTACAGCGTTGCCCACCGTCCAGCGGAGTTCCGTGCCCGGACCACGTTACTGCTGTCGATCACGGCTGCGGTCATTCTGATCTTCTTTTCGCTTTCCACCAACCAGGAGTACTACACCTACCCGGTCTACTTCCCGCTGCTGTTGCTGATCGCGGGTGCGCTCGCCAGTGAGGAGACCCAGGCGCCGGCCGTCCCGGGTCTCACCAGTAGATGGCTCATCACCGCGCACGCCACCCTGGCCCTCGTCGGGGTTGCGGCCGCGGTTGCGCTGGCTGCAGGGCTCTGGTCGTCGCGCGCTTTGCCTTCCGGCAGTGACATCGGTGCGCTTCTGGCGCACCGCGATGTTGCCGGTTATACCCTCTCGATGTCGCACCTGTTCGATTTGACGGGACCATCGTTTGCCGCCCTGCGCTTACCCGCGGGACTGGCAGCAGCAGGCTTGCTGCTGGGCCCCCTGGGTGCTTGGTGGTTGCGCCGTAAGGGGCATCATTTCGAGGCGACAGTCAGTGTAGCTTTTACGTCCGCTGTCTTTCTGATTGCCGCTCACATCGCCCTGGTGCGATTTGAGCCGATGCTCTCCTCGCGCTCCATGGCGGATACGATTAACCACATCACGCGCCGCGAGGGTAGGGATGGGGCCACGTTGATTCTTTACGGAGATGTAGCCGACGGCTCTTCGCTGCTGTTCTACACGCAAAAACAAGCGCTCCTGGTGAACGGCCGGTTGAGCTCAGTCTTATGGGGTTCGAACTACCCGGATGCGCCGCACCTGCTGATCAGCGAAGCCGACCTGCTATCGCTGTGGGGCACTGGCCCGCGGCGCTTCCTTTACCTTCCCGGAGGTGCCCACGCCCACGTAGCAGCCCTTCTGGGTAAGCGTGCTTATCTTCTGCAGGAGCTTTCCGACAGGTCGCTCTACACCGACCGGCCGCTCTAAACATTCAGATGTCCCCCATTCAAGCCGTGTTTGGCTTGAGTGGGGGACATGTCAACCCACCAACCTACGTCGTAAGAATAGCTTCCGGATCGCGGTTACCCGCTTCGCGGGTCATTCCGCATGTATCCATCCTCAAGAAGGTCGTAGACCTCGCCGCGCCACATCACCTGGTTGCTGAGATAACTGGCCGCCCAGTAACAGAACCCGAGCAGATCGCGCAGAGGGTATAGGAACCCAATGCGCCAGCTATTGCGGGTCCGCGACAGCAATCCGGCTCACCACCGTGCCCATGACTACGCGTGAGCCCCAACTCCAGAGAACGAGCGCGCTCGCCCAGAAAGGGTGATGCAAAGCCAGAGCCGCCGCTGCCGCCAATAGCCCGGAAGGCATGCTGAACGTGAGCGCTGTTCCCAGATGCCCCTTAGGCCGGGAGAACCGCGTGCTCTTCATCCAACGGACCTGGTGGAGTACCGAACTCCAGAACGAAGTATTCAGAACATGATGCTCGATAGGATGGGTAGAAAGAACCACCCGGTGACCGCCAGCCGAGATCAAATTCCCCAGCATGAAGTCGTCAGCGTGGTACGGCCCGAGCGCGCGAAAACCGCCGGCGTTTTTCAGGCAATCTCGCCGCACTACCATGGTGGGCCCGAGCGCAAACTTCATACCCTCGAGCATCTCGGCCACCAGTACCCCGGCCGACATTTCGACCGACATGCCGACCGCCTCCAGCGTAGACCAGAAGTTGGTGCCCACGCCGCGGTACAAGCAGGTCACGGCACCCACCGCTGAGTCAGCAAAGGGAGCCATGATGGAACGCAGATACTCTGGCCGCACTGAAACGTCACTGTCGCTGACGACAAAGAAATCGTACAGCGCAGCCTGCTGCATGCGTTCCAGCGACCACACTTTGGCATTGGGATAAGGCGGATGACCGCTCAGCAGAAACCTGCACCGCACCCCCGGGTATCGAGCGGCCACATCGCGAGCAATCGCAAGTCCCGGATCCTGCTCCGTGCGGGCGCAGAAAATAATTTCATATAGGGGGTAGTCCTGCTCGAAGAAGCTTTGTAGATGCAGGCCAAGGTCCGGTTCTGATCCATGCAGGGGCTTTAATAAACTGACCCGCGGGGTGAAACTATCTCCCGCCGTCCGCCGCCTTGCAGACAGACGCAACGCTGCCACCACGGCCAACAAACCATAGACCGTAGAGGTAAACATGCCGGCGATGCCGACGGCGAGCAGGAAATGCATCATGCTTTGCATGTGACCCGGAACAAAGAAAGTATTTCATACAGGCGGGTAAAATCCACCGGTATATCGCCCACTTTAGAGTAAACACCGGGTCAAAAAGCTTCGAAAAGGTGCGCCGCCGCGGACGATTTACCGCTTGCGCGCAACGACCGGCACCACCATCGGCCGCCGCAGGGCAACGATTGCCCCTTCGCTAGCCGGCATGCCCTGTTGCATCTTGGTGAGCATCTCGGTCCGCACATAATCGACAAAGTCCTGCATCTGCCGATTCATCTCTTCCATCCGTTCCCGCATTTGCAGAATGATGGCGATGCCGGCGATGTTGACTCCGAGCTCGCGTGCCAGGTTAAGAATAAATTCCAGCCGCTCCAGATCCTCGTCAGTGTAGAGCCGGGTGTTGCCCACCGTGCGCGAAGGCTGCAGAAGGCCCTCGCGCTCGTACAGACGGAGCGTCTGCGGGTGGATTTCGTACATCTCGGCCACGGCCGAGATCATGTAGGCGCCTTTTGATTTACGTTTCGTTGGCATTTTGATTTTCTAAGCCTTAAACCTCAGCGAAAGTTGCCTCTCTGGGGTCTTCCGGATTCAGTTTTGCAAACTCGCGCAAGATCTCTTTTGACCGCTCATCCCGCAGCGGAGGAAGCACCATCTCCACGGTGACAATCTGGTCGCCGCGTACCCCTTCATGCGCCGCAGATGGAACGCCCTTACCCCGCATGCGCAGCTTCTGCCCGCTCTGCGTGCCAGGAGGAATCTTCAGCTGCGCCCGTCCCATCGACGGTCGGCACTTCTATCTTTGCGCCCAGCGCCGCCTCCGGCACGGTGACTGGAATCATCACCTGGATATCATCCCCTGACCGTGTGAACACCGGGTGACTATCCACTTTAATGATGAGGTACAAATCACCGGCAGGCCCGCCGCCATGACCGGCATTGCCTTTGCCTGCCAGGCGTATGCGCTGGCCATCGCGAGTGCCGGGCTTGATACGCACCTCGACCACTTCTGTACGGGTCACGGTGCCGTCACCGTGACAGGTCGCGCATTCGCTTTCCAGCTTGCCGGTGCCGCCACAACGTGGGCAGGCAATCTTGAACTTCATGCGCCCACCCATCTGGGTCACTTGTCCGCTGCCCTGGCACTCCGGGCAGGTACCCCCGTTGCCGGTGGAGGCTCTGCCTTTGCAGGTGGGACAAACTTCCTGACGGGCAATTTGTAACCGCGTGGTGCCGCCGCGAATCGATGTCCAGAAATCGACAGTCACCTGGTACTCGAGATCCGTGCCTGGCTGCGGTCCCTGTTGGCGCTGGCCCTGCGAAAACACGCCGGAGAAAATATCGCGAAAGCTGCCCCAGCTGGAGCCGGCCCCGCCGGCGCCCGGCGTCTCCGCCGCTTGGCCAGCCGCGAAATCGGAGAAGTCGAATCCGCCAAAATCAGGCACGCCGCGCCCGTTTGTAGAACGCGCGGAACCGCCCGGCTGAGGGCCTCCAAATCCGCTGCTGTAGCCGCCACGAGCGGCCGCCTCTGCGGTCGCGGGATCAATCTGATCGGAGTAGTACCCCAGCGCGTCATACACTCGCCGCTTCTTCTCGTCGCTCAGAATGTCATTGGCTTCAGAGATCTCTTTAAACTTCTCTTCCGCCTTCTTGTCTCCCGGGTTTACGTCGGGATGGTGTTTGCGCGCGAGTTTGCGGAAGGCTTTGCGGATGTCATCCGTCGTCGCCGTCTTCTTGATACCTAGTACGCCGTAATAATCTTTGGTGGGTGTAGTTGCCATGTTCGATCGGTCAATCCAAAATGTAAAAGTTTCGGGCCGCCATACGGCGGCCCGGGCTTACGTCAGTTCCACCACAACCGGGCTTCCACTGGCTCGATTCGCCAGAAAAGATCGGGTTCCACCCGGTTCATTTGGGCGGCAAAGCTCTCTGCCTCTTCGCGCGTATTGAACATGACCTGGTTATAGATCTGTCCAGCTCGCAACTGCTCATATTTCCACATTGTCTCAGTCATCGTTTCCTGCCTACCGCTGGTCAAACTTGCTTGAACTTGCCAGGTACGGGGCGCCTCAGCGGTGAAGCGCCCCGTACCGGTGACTGAGAACTGCAACAGACTTCTGTTACCTCCCCGTCCTTACCTTTCCTGCTTACTTTTTGTCGGCGACGTCGACATACTCGGCGTCGATGACACCCTCTTCCTTCTTGTCCTCACTCGCCGGAGCCGCCGCACCCTCAGTACCAGCAGATGGGTTGGAAGCGTTGGCCTTGTACATGGCCTCTGCCAGCTTGTGCGATGCCGCGGTGACCTTCTCCCGTGCGGCGTTCATCTCTGCCGCCGTGGAGCTTCCCTGCAGCGTCGTCTTGGCCTGGGCCAGCGCGTCTTCGACATCCGACCGCTCGCTGCCCGAAACCTTGTCGCCGTTGTCCTTCAGCATCTTCTCGACGTTGTAGACCATGTTGTCGAGCGAGTTGCGTGCTTCCACTTCTTCCCGCTTGGTCTGGTCTTCCGAGGCATGCGCATCGGCTTCCTTCGCCATGCGATCGACCTCTTCCTTGCTCAGACCCGAAGACGACGTAATCGTGATCTTCTGATCCTTGCCCGTGGCGTTATCTTTCGCCGTCACGTTCAGGATGCCGTTCGCGTCGATGTCGAAGGTCACTTCGACCTGGGGCACGCCACGCGGAGCCGGAGGAATCCCGCTCAGCTTGAACTTGCCCAGGGTCCGGTTCTGCGCTGCCATGGGACGCTCGCCCTGCAGCACGTGCACCTCGACCTCGGTCTGGCTATCGGCCGCCGTCGAGAACGTTTCCGTCTTCTTCGTCGGGATCGTGGTGTTGCGGCCGATCATCTTGGTGGCCACACCGCCCAGGGTCTCAATCGCCAGGGTCAACGGGGTCACGTCGAGCAGCAACAGGTCAGTCACTTCGCCGGCCAACACGCCGGCTTGGACGGCTGCACCAATCGCCACCACTTCGTCCGGGTTCACACCCTTGTGCGGCTCCTTGCCGAACAGCTCCTTCACCAGTGCCTGAATGCGGGGCATACGTGTCTGCCCACCCACCAGAACCACTTCGTCGATCTTGCTGGCGTCGATCTGGGCATCGGCCAAAGCCTTCTTGCAGGGCTCAATCGAACGCTGCAACAGGTCTTCCACCAACTGCTCCAGCTTGGCGCGGGTCAGCTTCTTGACCAGGTGCTTCGGTCCGGTCGCATCCGCGGTAATGAAGGGCAGGTTGATCTCGGTCTCGACCGTGGTCGAAAGCTCAATCTTTGCCTTTTCCGCCGCATCTTTCAGGCGCTGCAGGGCCATTTCGTTGCCCTTGGCGCGCAAATCCAGCTGCTCATCTTTCTTGAACTCATCGATAAGCCAATCGACAATCCGCTGGTCGAGGTTGTCGCCGCCCAGGTGGGTATCGCCATTGGTCGACTTGACCTCAATCACGCCTTCGCCGACTTCAAGTACGGAGACGTCGAACGTACCGCCGCCGAAGTCATAAACGATGATCGTTTCGTCTTTCTTCTTGTCCAGCCCATACGCCAGCGCCGCTGCCGTGGGTTCGTTCACAATCCGCTTTACGTCCAGGCCGGCGATGCGGCCGGCATCTTTGGTCGCCTGACGTTGCGCGTCGTTGAAGTAGGCGGGGACGGTGATGACGGCTTCCGTGACCGAGGTGCCGAGGTAATCTTCTGCGGCCTTCTTCAACTTCTGCAGAATCATGGCCGAGACTTCGGGTGGGGTATATTCCTTACCCTGGGCGACCACAACCACGTGATCTCCCTGGCCCTTTACCTTGTAGGGCACCATCTTCATCTCGTCGTTCACTTCGTTCGACCGGCGGCCCATGAACCGCTTGATCGAATAAATCGTATTTTCCGGGTTGGTAATGGCCTGGCGCTTCGCCACCTGGCCGACCAGCCGCTCGCCGCTCTTGGTAAAGCCGACTACGGACGGGGTCGTCCGGCCACCCTCTTCATTGGGGATAACCTTGGGTTCGCCGCCTTCCATCACAGCCACCACGGAGTTCGTGGTGCCTAAATCAATGCCAATAATCTTTGCCATCGCTGCTCCTGCGTGCACATCGTGTGTGCCAGTATATGGACTAGACTCGCACTTGAGTCTCTTACTGTCAACCTATCTGATGCTTCCCTTCACCCATAGGATTCAACCTGTATTGATTTGGTGCTGAGGGGCCTTGGAGCGGAGGTAGCGGGGGCCTTAGGACGGGTACAGATGCCCCCCACTCAAGCCAAAAAACGGCTTGAATGGGCCACCCAGCGCTTTCTTGAGAACCAATATTCCAAGTCGCGGTGCCGAAAAAGAGTCGAGGGTGGCCCACTCAAGCCGCGTCTGGCTTGAGTGGGGGACATCTACACCGGTAAATGTCCCCGGACTAAGCCCGGAAGCTGGTCAGCGCCTTGTAGGCCCGATCAAGCTCAGAGCTCTTCTTAGCGAAGCAGAACCGAAGCAGATTCTCCCCGCGCCCGGCCCCAAAGAAAGCCGACCCCGCCACCGCGCCAACCCCGGTAGCTTTCAGCAGGTTGCGGGACTTCACGCTGGCGCGCTCGCCCTCAACCCGGCTGGCATCCGCCAGCACGTAGTAAGCGCCGGCCGGGACAGAAGGAGTAAGACCGGCAATGCTTAACGCCTCGCAAATCTTGTCCCGCTTCTCCTGGTACTCGGTCGCCAGGTCCTGATAAAAGCTATCCGGCAACGCCCGCAACCCCGCCGCGGCGGCATATTGGAAGGGAGACGGCGTGCACACATACTGCAGGTCATGAAAATACCCGATCGCAGGGATCCACTTGCTGCTCGCAGCAAGATACCCGACCCGCCACCCAGTCATGCTGAACGTCTTCGAGAAGCCGGAAATCGTGACCGTCCGTTCCGCCATCCCCGGGATCGTCGCCGGGCTCACATGCTGCGCGCCCTGATAAACGAAGTACTCATAGATCTCATCCGTCAGCACGAACAGATCGTGTTCGATCGCCAGCGCCGCAATTGCCTCCAACTCTTGCTGAGTAAATACCTTACCGCAGGGGTTGCCGGGAGTATTGATGATGATGCCGCGCGTCTTCGGGGTGATGGCAGCGCGCAGCCGGTCGAAGTCGATTTCCCAGGTAGCCGCCGCGAGCGGAACCGGCACCGGGCGTATGCGCATCGAGACCAGGGTGCTGTGGTGGTAGCCATAGAACGGCTCAAACAGCAGGATTTCGTCGCCAGGGTTGAACAAGGCAAGGCAGGCCGACGAAAACGCGCCAGTGGCGCCCGAGCTGACCAGTACCTCCTTGTCGGGATCAACCGTCAGGTGGTTGTAGTGCGCCAGTTTCTCGGCAATCGCCTGGCGCAGCACTGCCACGCCATCCAGACGCGTATAGATGTTGTATCCATCGTGAATGGCCTGAATGGCCGCATCCATCACGGGTGCCGGCAGCGGCGTGTCGCACACACCCTGGGCAAGATTCACACCGCCCACGGCATCGCACTCCACGGTCATGGAGCGAATTTCCGATTGAATGATCTGGGGAGCAATTTCACTCAGGTGCAGGCGGTTTTGCGTAATAGCAGGCATGCAAGCATGTCTACCACGACGCATGGGGAGCCTGCAAAGTGAGAAACAGGAACTGCCCAGGCCTACAACAAATGGGGCAGAGCGGCGGCCGAAAAAAAACCTCGCAGCTATGTGGGCGGTGTAACTTTTGCCGTACACCCGGGTTATCACCAGTGACGGGCTGTCACAACAACCGTCTATGGGGTATGTCCGGGCGAATGTTCCGCGGTTGGTCTGGGCAAGGGGGAAACACGATGTATTTGTACAAGAGGAGTCCATTGCGGTGGGTGCTATCCGGAGCCCTGGGTACCGGGCTGGTTCTGGCTCCCGTCTTTGCGAACTCTGCCTACGGGCAAACCGCGACCACCGGACAGCAGACCCCGACGCCGGGTCAGCAAGGGAACTGGGGGCAGGCGGGACCGCCGCCCGATGTGCAAGACGGCCAGATACCGCCGCCCGAGAGTGGCGCGCAGGATGCCGCGGGCGCGCAGGATACCGATGCGGGACCGAGCCAATATCCGGGTCAGGATCCAGGACAGCAGCAGGCAGGGCAGCAACCAGCGCAGCAAGCTCCCGGACAGGGACCGAACGGTCCGGCAGTCGGCTACGGGCAGAACGGGCGACCTGCCTACCAGCCACAAGCAGGCCAGCCCGGCCAATACAATCAGGGTCAATACAATCAGGGTCAATATCAGCGACAGCAGCAATCTGCGCCTCCCTCCGGTCCCGTGACCTTGAACCCAGGCCTGTTGCTGCCTATCCGCACCAGCGAGCCGCTTGACTCAAAGAAGGTCAAGCCGGGGGACTATTTCCAGGGCACGGTAGCCCAAAGCATCTACGTCGGCAATGTGATAGCGATTCCGCGTGGGGCAGAAGTGACTGGCCGCGTTGTCGACGTGAAGAAGGCCGGCGAACTGAAAGGAAATGCGAGCATCGCTCTCCAGCTCACCAGCCTTAATCTGGGGGGCAACTCCTACCCGCTGGCCACCGATGTATTCGACACCAGCAGTCCGGGCAAGGGTGGCTACTCCGCGGGTACCACAGTGGGCACAGCGGCGCTGGGAGCAGTGATCGGTGCGGTCGCCGGCGGTGGGCCCGGAGCAGCCATTGGAGCCGTAGCCGGCACTGGCGTGGGATTAGGCGCTTCCGCCGCCAGCTCGGGTCCACGGAGCGTCGTGCCGCCAGAAGCACTGATCAGCTTTCATCTGACCAGCCCGGCGACCGTGCAGCCGCTATCGGTTCAGGACGCCAGGGGCATGGAAGCCAGTTCCGCTCCTCCGCAACGGCAATACCCACCGCAACGCCCTTACGCGTACGGAGCGCCGGTCGGATATCCGGTTCCGCCCCCTCGGGTATACGGCTACGCGCCCTATCCCTACGTCTACGGCTATCCATACGGATACCGTTATGGCTATCGCCCGTATCCCTATGGCCGCGCGTACTACTACGGCCGCTGGAGATAAATCGCCGCACCAGCAGCCCGTTCTCAAGCCTCCCCGGCGCGAGAACGGGCTGTCTGCATACTTCCTTTTAACTGCCGGCTTTGTACCTGATGCCCGCCTCTCCGCCGACGCGGAACCCCTGATCTATACTTATGTGGTCCCGCAGAGCGAGCAAAGTCTCTGCAATTCGCTCTAAAGGTTCCTCTACTCATGATTCGTTTCCTGCAAAAAGATAATCGCGTCGTCAAGTTCATCTTCATCGCCATCATCAGTGTCGCTGTCGTCACCATGGTCATCACACTGGTGCCCGGTATCTTCGCCGACGAAAACACCACCTCCGATACCTACGCCACCGTACACAGTGGTGGGCTGTTCGGCCGCTACTTCGGCGCCTCCACGGCGATCACCACGCCCGAAGTGCAGCAGGTGGCGCAAAGAATTCTGCAGCAGAAGCACTACCCAGACATGGTGTTGCCCTACATCATGCCGCAGGCGGCCCAGGCGCTGATCCAGCGCGAGGTGCTTTTGCAGGAAGCGAACCGTCTCGGCCTGCAGGTCAGCGACGCAGACCTGCGCCGTGCCATGCAGACTGGTCCCTTCTCGCAAGCACTTTTTCCGGGCGGCCAGTTCATCGGTGAGGACAAGTACGCCGACTTTGTCTCCAATTACTTCCACACCTCCATCCAGGACTTCGAAAGCCAGGTGAAGAAAGAGATCGAGATCAACCGGCTGGAGTCGATGGTGACCGGCGGCATCACCGCTTCTGACCAGGAAGTACGCGACGCGTACCGGGAGCAGGGAACCAAGATCAAATTCGATTACGCGGTGATCAGCGCCGAAGACCTGCGCAAGCAGATCAATCCGACCGATGCTGAGCTGCAGGCCTTCTTCAAGCAAAGCGCCGCACGCTATAAAGACGCCATTCCAGAAACGCGCAAGCTCGCGTACATCGCTATCAAGCCCAACGATGTTCCCGCCACCGCCAAGCCGGTAACCGGCCAGGATGTGGAGCAGTACTACCAGCAACACCAGAAGGACTACCAGGTGCCGGAAGAAGTAAAGGTACGGCACATCCTGATCAAGGTGCCTGCCGGCGCTGATGGCAAAACCGATGCTGCGGCCAAAGCCAAGGCAGAGGGACTGCTGAAGCAAATCAAGGCAGGTGGCAACTTCGACGCCCTGGCGAAAGCGAACTCCGATGATCCGGGCAGCAAGGAGCAGGGTGGCGATCTGGGCATGATCCAACGCGGTGTGACCGTGCCTCCGTTTGAGCAGGCCGCGTTCTCGCTGCAACCAGGACAAGTGTCTGACCTGGTGAAGACCCAGTTCGGCTACCACATCATCAAGGTCGAACGAAAAACAGACCGCGCACCTGAAGCCGCTGGAAGAGGTCAAAGCACAAATTCTGGCGACCTTGACCCGCCAGCGCGAATCGGAGCAGCAGGCGGCCTATGCGCAGCAGCTCGCGAACGAAGCAGGCAAAACCGGCCTGGCGAAAACAGCAGAAGCGCATCACCTGCAGGTGGTGACGACTGGCTACATGGAGCAGAACGCAGTACTCCCCGGGCTGCCGGATGGAACAAAAATGCTGACTCAGGCGTTCACAGCGAAGCCAGGAGCAGCTCCGCAGGTCAGTGGCACCGGCGAAGGCTTTGGCGTATTTCAAGTGGAAGACGTTAAGCCGGCGCACGCGCCTAGCTTCGAGGAATACAAGACCCATGTTGCCGACGACTTCCGTGAGCAGCAATTACCCCAGTTGTTGGCGCGCAAGACAAACGAGCTGGCTGACAAGGCGCATGCCGGAAACAGCCTGGCGCAAGCCGCGAAAGAAGTAGGAGCCTCTGTCAAGACCAGTGACCTGGTGGCGCACAACGCCCAGGTGCCGGATATCGGAGAACTGGCCACTGCCGCTCCTGACCTGTTTGACCTGAAGATCGGACAAATCAGCAAACCCATCAACACCGGGCACAGCGGCATCGTTGTAAAAATCGTCGAGAAGCAGGAGCCGACACCTGACGAGATCAACAAGAATCTCGATGCGACCCGCGACGAGTTGCTGCGCGAAAAGCGCGAGCAAATGTTCGCTGTCTTCGTGACCTCGCTGACCGAGCGCTATGAAAAGCAAGGCGGCATTCGGATGAACAAGCGCGCGCAAGCCGGCCTGGCGCAAGGCGTCCAAAGCTAGACCGTCCGGCATCCACTAGCCACATCTCACGACCATGAGCCGTCGTGAGATGTGGCTTTTGTGCCTTGCCGCCCTACCCTTCCAGGAACTCGGGTGCCCTATATCTCAGGACGTTTTCCAGTCGGGAGATGTCGGAAGAGACGAATGCCAGCCCCTTTCCTCTCCCCGTAACCCGACCCTCCCCCTCTCCAAACACAAGCGAACTCCGCCGAATACACTGGAAAAAACGGGCACCACCCGCGGAAAGCAAAGTTAAGGCATACCTCGGCATCGAACAGCATTGGTCAACTCTCTCGGATAGGTAGGCAATGGCCCTCGAACGATCGTCAGGACTTCTCCTCCACATTTCTTCCTTACCCTCATACGGAGGCATCGGCGACTTCGGCCCGGCAGCCTATGAATTTGCCGACTTTCTCGCGTCGGCCAAGCAAAGGCTTTGGCAAGTTCTGCCGCTCAGCCCAACGGGCTATGGCAACTCGCCCTATGCGGCGCTCTCTGCATTCGCGGGCAACCCCTGGTTAATCAGCCTGGAAAAGCTGGTAGAGGCCGGCTGGCTCGCGGCCGAGCGCATCGCGGGTTTGCCAGGCCATGCAGGCAATGTCCACTTCGAAGAAGTCGCACAGCGCAAATGGCCGCTGCTGGTGGAAGCCGCAAAAAACTTTCTGCATCAGCACAACGATGAGCAATGGATTCGCTTCCAGCAGTTCTGCGAAGCGAATTCCTTCTGGCTCCAGGATTACGCCCGTTACAGCGTGTTGCGTGAGAGATTTCAGACCGGCGCCTGGCTGTCCTGGCCGGAAGCATTCATGCACCGCGAACCCGCGGCTCTGTCACAGTTGCAAAAGGAGAGCCGCGACGAGCTGGAAGTGCAGCAAGTGATTCAATTCGCTTTTGATGAGCAATGGAAAGCGCTTCGTGCCTACTGTGCCGAGCGCGACATCAAGTTCATAGGCGACGTGGCCATCTTCGTCAACTTCGATAGCGCCGACGTGTGGACCCACCCTGAGATCTTCGAACTCAATGAAGACCTTTCACCGATCCGTGTTGCCGGCGTACCGCCGGACTACTTCAGCGCGACGGGTCAACGCTGGGGCAATCCTCTGTATAAGTGGGATGTATTGGAGAAGACGGGTTTCGCCTGGTGGGTCGATCGCATGCGCCGGGCGTTGGCCCTGTACGACATCATTCGCCTCGATCACTTTCGTGGTTTCGAAGCTTATCTGGGCGATCCCCGCGGAAGACGACACCGCCATTCATGGTGAGTGGGTCAAGGCTCCTGGGGCCGCCCTGTTCACCACCTTGCGTGAACAACTCGGCACCTTGCCGCTGATCGCCGAGGATCTCGGTCTGATCACCCGTGAGGTGGATGCGCTGCGCGAAAAGTTCAACCTGCCGGGCATGCGCGTGCTGCAGTTTGCGTTCAGCGGCCGAGGGTCCCACAACTATCTTCCGCATCGCTATGAAACCAACACGGTGGTCTACACCGGCACCCACGATAATGACACCACCCTTGGCTGGTGGCACCAGGGCGCCAACGAGGTGGAACGAACCTCCGTCTACGAGTACCTGAACCCGGCGCCCAACGATGTTGTCTGGAGCCTGATTCGCGCGGCCTCGACCTCGGTGGCGGATGCCTGTCTGTTCCCTGTGCAGGACATCCTGGTGTTGGGCTCGGAGGCGCGGATGAACACTCCCGCGGTCCCGGAAAATAACTGGAGCTGGCGCATGCCGCCTGGCGCGCTCACCGCTGAACATGCGCATGGCTTAGCGCAGTTGGCGCAGTTGACTGACCGGGATGGATGGGTCGACCCCGCCGAGGCCTGACCGGCCCTGTCAGCGGTCCTGGAGAATGGGCCACCATTTCAGGGGCAAATGCGCTACTGCGCGCCGTTGGCCCGAGGCGGAGGCTTGTTAAGCGTGGTCCAGTACTGGGTTAACTGCGCCGTGGCAGTGACAAATTGGTCATAGTCGACTGGTTTGAGTATGTAACTATTCGCAAAGGAATCGTACGCGTCCAGCCGGTCTCGCTCTTCGTTCGAAGTGGTGAGGATGACCACTGGCAGATGTCTCGTGCGTTCATCAGCGCGAATGGCCCGAAGAACTTCAAGTCCGCTGATTTTGGGAAGATTGAGATCAAGTAATATCACCGCTGGTAAGTCATGCCAGTCTCGTTCGGCATACTTGCCGCGCGCGAACAGGAAATCCAACGCATCCAGTCCGTTGGAGGCCCGGATGAGCGGATATGATATTTTGGCGCGGTGAAATGCCTGCAGCGTAAGCTCAGCGTCGGCATCGTCGTCTTCAACTAATAAGATGATCACGTCTTCGGCCATGAATGCGATGCTCGGCGAAGTGAGCGGACGCTTACCTTCCTCGAAACCTGCGAGAAGACACAGATCGGCCGGTCGAGGCCTTCATCGGCCGCTGTTAAGCATCTCCGACTTCCGCGCTCCTGCTCTAAGGGGCAAATCGGCCATCTTCGGCAGTACTTGAGTCAGACGGTTGCAACTGTCCCGCCATTCACCGTGGCGCATCTACTGCGGAAGGTCCGCTTTGTGGTGACCCTCCACCGGTGTTTGCCGCTGAGGGAGACCCAGCGTGAAGAAGAACGTAGCTCCGCGATCCGTCTCTGCTTCGGCCCAGACGCGTCCCCCGTGCTTCTGGATAATGCGGTAGACCGTCGCGAGGCCAACGCCGCTGCCTTCAAACTCTGCTTGCGTGTGCATGCGATGGAAAACCTCAAACAACTTGCCGGCATATTGCATATTGAATCCGACCCCATTGTCACGCACGAAGATGACCGTCGGATCGCCCGCGCACTGCAAGTGGCCAATCTCGATGACGGTTTTCGCGCGGTCGCGAGAGTACTTAAGTGCGTTGCTGAGAAGATTTTGGAAAACCTGGACCAAAAGAGTACGATCGCCCTCGAGCTCTGGCAGGTCGGCAATCTGCCACTCCACCGCTCGCCCTTCCCGCTCCGGCTGCAGCATCGCAACGACTTGCTCTACGATCGCCTTTAACGAGACGGACTGCACGGTGAGGGCCTGTCGCCCCAGCCGGGCAAGACTGAGCAGACCATCTACCAGCAGTCCCATACGGGCGACCGCCTCCTCGATCCGCTGCAAGTGAACCCTGGCCTCAGGGACCATACTCGGACCGAAGTCGCTTATGAGAATGCGGGAGAATCCGCTGATATGCCGTAAGGGAGATCGCAGATCGTGCGAGACCGAGTAGGTGAATGCTTGCAGCTCCTGGTTTGCCGTCTGCAGTTGCGCCGTGCGCAAAGCAATCTTGTCTTCAAGATCATCGTTGAGTTTGCGGATCTCCCATTCATCGGCTTTCCTCTGGCTGATATCACGGAAGGCGATCACGCCGCCCCGTGAGTTGCCATGCTGGTCGTGGAGGGGCGCGCCATTGCTTTCAATCCAGACGCCGCTGCTCTGGTTCGGATTGCGAATGTAGATAACGGCACTGCTGACCTCGCCGCCGAGGGCGCGGACCAACGGGTTTTGTTCTGCGGGAAAGGGTGTCACCATGTCAGGCAGGAAGGCGCCGAAATGTCCGCTCCACGCTTCCGGCGGCAGGTCGGCTGGACCGTGTCCAATGATCCTTGTGGCCGCTGGATTCCAAAGGATGAATCTCCCCTGTTCATCGGCAGCGACCACGCCCTCTCCCAGACTGTTCAAAATCGACTGCAGACATAGCGTCTGGGTCTCCATATCCTGGCGGGAGCGCGCCAGTTCCGTTGCCTGGGTGGCAAGACGCTCTTCCGACCGCTTCCGTTCACTGATGTCCGTGTTGGTGCCGAACCATCGTATGACCCGGCCCTGAGCGTCTTTGAAGGGCATGCCGCGTGTGAGGAAAGTGCGAAACACCCCGTCGGCGCCCCGTATAGGAAACTCCATATCGAAAATCTCGCCAGCCGCAACGGCGCCCTTCCATCGCTTCACGACTTCGCCAGCGATGTCAGGATGAAGCACCTTCTGCCATCCCCACCCCCGCACCTCCTCGAATGTGGTACCTGTGTGGTCGTACCAACGCTGGTTGTACCAGACCCTCCCTCCGCCCGGATCAGTGATCCATGCCAACTGTGGGATGCCGTTGGCCACTGCCTCAAAACGTTCCTCGCTTTCGCGCAGCGTAGTTTCGACGCGCTTACGCTCAGTAATATCCTGCGTGGTGCCGGTCATCCGCACCGGTCGCCCAACAGCATCGAATTGCAGTTCGCCGCGCCGATTGTAGGTGCGCAGCGTACCATCCGGCATGGCCAGGCGGAACTCCAGATCGGCCGGATCTTCTCCGGCTTCGCAGGCAGCCAGCCATCTGCGGCTGGCCGCCCGGTCTTCGGGCCATATGCGCTGGATGAGACCTTCTACCGTGGGCGAAAAGCTTTCTGGAGAAACTCCGTAGATGCGATACATCTCCTCGGACCAGACCAACCTTCTTTCGTGATCGTCCAGTTGGAACGTCCAACTGCCAATGTGTGCAATTCGTTGCGATTGAGAGAGCAGATACTCCTTCTCCTGGAGCTCTGCCTGTGCCTGCTTCCGTTCCGTGATGTCGCGCATGATCTCGGAGAAACCGATCAGAACGCCCTGCTCGTCGCGCAGCGCTGTGATGACCGCATGCGACCAGAACGTCGAACCATCCTTGCGCACCCGTAGAGCTTCTTCTTCCGAACGTCCAGTCAGTGTCGCTTGACGCAGAGCGTTCTGGATATGCTGACGATTGGACCCAGTCGCGGGAGAGAAGCAGGCGACGTGCTGACCGATTATTTCTTCCTCAGCAAACCCTGTGATCCTGGCCGCGCCGGAGTTCCAGCTTGCGACACAGCCTTCATTGTCCAGCATGTAAATGGCGTAGTCGCTGATACCGGCGACCAGGGCGCGAAATCTTTCTTCGCTGCTGCGCAGCCTGGTTTGCATCGACCGGCGGGTTGCCGACTCCTCAACGAGGGCGCTGGTGCGAAATGCCACGCGCTCCTCCAGCGCAACATTCAAGGATCGGACCTGCTCTTGTGCCTTAGCAGCGATCGCGATTTCCCTTCGCAGCAGGACGCTGGCCGCATAGAAGAAGACAATGCCCAGCAGAGAGCCAAGCGCAATCGCGAAGCTGGTAACCTGGCGAGTGCGTAAGGAGCGCTGGATACGCTCATCGAGCAGACGCCGCTCTTCCAGATCAATGGCCTGCACCACTGCCCTGATTGCATCTGTCCCTTGCTCGCTCTTGAGCAGCACTGATTCGCTGGGCGGCTTGCCTGATTGCCGCCGCTCGTTCACCAGGTTCCTGGCCGTGGACTGCTGACGGCTCACCAAATCGGACAGCACGGCTAGCCGCTCCGTTTGCACCGGGGTTGGGGTAACCAGGCGAGACAACTTGGCGACATCCGAGGCAAGCGTGCGTTGGCCTGATGCGTAGGGTTGCAGGAACGGCTCAAACCCGGTCAGGGCAAAGCCGCGAACTCCCGTTTCCATTTTCTCGACATCCTGGAACGCGAGTTGGAGCCGGCTGGATGCCTGATTGCTATGAACGACGAGGTCAGCATCCTGCTCTGCTACCCTCGCCATCCGCCAGGCAAAGAGCCCCAGGCATGCCATCACTAAAATGGCGCTTGCCACGCCTACAGCCACCCGCCGATGAAGGTGGGCTGCTATTCCCGGTGGATGGGCGCCAACCGCGTCCCGGAGCCTTTGACCGAACGCAGGCTCGTTCGCTGGTTTCATCGAGTCGACCCACTATCGCTATCGGCAGGTAGCTGGTCGAGGTTTAAGTGCGACGAAATATCTGTTTTACGTCCGGGAAGCGTCCAAAGCGGGCAAGCGAACGCAGGTTCGCTCGCCTGGAACGCGCGGCCTGTCTGTTAGGGACCAAAGTCGGCCTCGACTACGTGCCCTACGGGGCTGCTGCGTAAGGCCTGCCACCCTCGCCGTCAAGCGCTCTGGTCACGCAGTTCCCAGTCACCAGGTTCCCCGGTCACGAAGTTCCCCCAGGCCACCAGGTTCGCCACTAAGGATCAGCCGAGAAACACGGCGACCGGATAGCTGGCGAACACTGTGCTGAGCGGGATCCCTTCGTCTGTAACCGTCACCGTCTCCCCGGTAAAGACATTGCGGAAACTCTTGCCGGCCGAAGCGGGAACCCGAATCTCATCTTTACCCCACGCGTCGCCCAGCGGCAGTTGTACCTTGCCACGCATCAGCGTGCACGCAAAGCGCGGCAACACAACCAGCAGAGTCTTACCCGTGGAGGCATCACGGCGTTCAAAAGCGATCACGTGTTCCTGCCGCTCCCCTGTGACCTCAAGCACGGTGTAGTCCCCCTTGCGGAACAGCGCGTGTTCGTCACGGCGCAGCGTGAGAGCGCGATGAGTCGTCCATAACTTGACCCGTCCGTCCTCCAACTGTTCCAGCACTTGCGCGCATACCGCGCCGGCTCCCTGGGCAGCTTCCATGGCGTGCAGCTCGTCAAGCGCTGCGGACCGCAGCCGGTAATCCACGGGACGCCGGTTATCAGGATCGACCAGACTCAGATCCCAAAGCTCGCTCCCCTGGAAGAAGTCAGGCACCCCCGGCACGGTGATTTTTAGGACCGTTTGCGCCAGCGAATTCACTGCACCAAACAAACGCAACTGTGGCAGGAGCGCTTTAAATGAGTCGACGAACGCGGTCTCCTTCCCGCGAGCTCCGGGCAGAAGAATCGACTCAATGAACGAATGCACCGCCTTCATATAGTCAGGATCAGGGTTGATCCAGCTCAGATTGACTTTGGCTTCGCTCAGAGCCTTCGACGCGTATTGCTTGATGCGATCGCAATAAGCCCGCCGATCTTGAATCGTCTCCATCTGCCAGGGCCATGCGCCAAGGATGGTTTGATAGAGAAGGTATTCTTCGTTGTTGTCGGGCGCGGTGCGGCCATCTTCGAGCGTTTGCTTGAACTTCTGGTTCATGCGCTGCCAACGGCGTATCGACGTCGACCATAGTTGCGGAAGCTCCGAAAGCACATTCAACCGGTTGCGCACATCTTCGCTGCGTTTGGTGTCATGCGTCGATGTGGTGAGCATGGTATCGGGCGAGTGATTGATCCGCTCCTGGTTGCTTTGGTGCAGCGTCTCCAGGCTTATGCCGAACGACTTGGCGGATCCCCCCACCTCATTCGAAGAAAGGAACCGAGTGTACACGTAAAACGTCGTGTCCTCGACTCCCTTCGCCATCACCGGTCCGGTGAGTTGCTGAAACTTGAGGGCGAAATAAAGTATCTCCGGGTCTGGTTTCTGCTCCCGCGCCGCTGCAGGATCGCTGTTTCTGAGCAGCAGGGTTTCGCGGAGAAAGTCGAAGGCGGAGGCATTGATATCTGGATTCAGACGTTTCGCTTTAGCAATCGCGCTGCGCAAAAAAGCTACGTCGCGCTCGCTGTATTCGCCGCGGTCGTCGATGTAGGTGCGGTACACGGGAAAGCTGGCGATCGTTTCGCGCAGCACGGTTTCCAGAATGTTATCGGTGAAGTCGCGGGCCCGCCGGTTCGCGGCCGCAATACGGCTCAGCAAATTGGTAAGCACGTACACTTCGCTGGCCAGCGCCGTCTGCATCACCTGTAGCTTGGAGCGATAGATAATCTCGTCCGGGTCAGCAGGGTGCCCGAGCACATGGGCGTAGATGGCATCGAATTTCTTTTCGTTCGCCTTCTGGATAAAGATTCCATTTGCCAGGTAAACGAAGTCGTACCCAGACGTTCCCCGGACGGGCCACTCCGGCGGCAGGTACTCGCGGGGCTCAAGGATTTTTTCGACTACCGTGTAAAGCGCTCCCTGGCTTTTCGACCAGTCGTAGCCGCGCACCGTGTCCAGCACGCTGCGTTCGATGCCGTTGGCCGCCGTCTCCTGCTGCGGCGCCGGGCCACCGCACTGGCTGGCGAGATAAAGCAACTGCAATCGAATGAGATATTGGCGGGGATTAAACATCCCATCACAGTGATCGATGCGCAACCCCGTCACTTTTTGGGTGGCGATCAGAGAACGGATCAGGCAATGGGTCTCGGCAAACACCAGGGGATTTTCCATCCGAAGCCCGACCAGGTCATTCACGTCGAAAAAGCGCCGGTAATTGATTTCCTCGGCAGAAGTGCGCCAGGACGCAAGGCGATAGGGCTGCGCATCCAGCAGCATGTGCAGGCGATCGAAGCTATGGGGATCGCCTTCCACGCCGTTGATGGCGGCAACTGCTTGTTGCAGCAGGGGCTGCATCTCCGGGGAGCGAAGCGCCTGGCGTATTTGCGGCAATAGTTCGGCTAGTTGAGCGCGCCGTTGATCGCGCAATGCTTCGTCGGCGGTTTCATGAGGCGGTACTTCCTCCAGGCGCTGCAAGAGGCCAGCCAGCGGCTCGGGGATGGATGCGGTCCCGTCGCCCTGGCCCAGCAGAATGGGTAACGTGCGCGGCGCGACCGGCATCGTGTGATCGTAATAGTGAACCAGCGGACGCCCATCTTCGACCGAAACCTGGATGTGCTTCGCTTCCAGCTCAGCACCATACTGGTTGCCGAGGATCGGCAACAGCAGTTTGTCCATCAAAGCCGGCTTCACCGGCTTCCAATCGATGTCAAAGTATTCTGAGTACTGCGACGCGTGGCCATTTTCCAGAACATCCTGCCACCAGATGGAGTCGTTGCCCACTCCCATGTGGTTGGGAACGATGTCGAGCAGCAAGCCCAGACCCTGCCGCTTCAGCTCTTCTGAGAAACTTTCGAAGCCGGCAGTGCCGCCGATCTCCGGGTTGAGCCGATCATGGCGGGTGACGTCGTAGCCGTGCATGCTGCCCGGCCGCGCCTCGAAAATAGGCGAGGAATAAAAGTCGCCAATGCCCAGCTTTTTCAGGTATCCCGCAATGCCGGTGGCGTCGGCGAACGTGAAGTCCTTGTGCACCTGGACCCGGTATGTGGACACCGGAACCCGTGCATCGCTATGCAGACACTGCTCCACACAGGCGCGCATGTCATTCGAGGCTTCCTGGCGCGCATTGCCGCGGGGGCTGGTTTCCGAGGGATCTGCCCCGGCTTCTGACGTATGAGTTTCCACTGGCATGGTCATGAGATGCGTTCCACGGCCGTACGGGATCGGCATTCTACCCCAGCCAATTTATGCTGGTCGCTTTACGAATCCGGCTCCAGCAAAGAAAATGGAGTCAGCGTCTATTGTAACGAGGAATAACCATGCCACTTTCCGGCGAAGCGATACGAATGATGAACTACATCGACGACATCTCGACCACACTGCGGCGCATTCTTGCACTCAGCCCGACGCTTTCGCCAGAAGAGCGCAAGCGGGTGGGCGATTACCTCAAGGCCAGTTCGCCTAGCGCGGACGAAGCTATGACTGCCCTTAACCTGAAGTAAGCACGGCGTCTGTCCCTGTCCCGGCTAATACGAATGTGAGCGAGCCATCGTGAGCCGGGGCGGGGGGCACCTTCCGACCCATAACAATGTGGGGTGCCCCATATCTACCGGCGCTTTTCAGCCGGGAGATGTGGGAATTCACGGAACCTAACCGGCAGCTCTCCTGGTCCAGCTCTCCTTGTCCAGCCCGGCCGGTCACGAGCTTCCCGCAGCCTTTTAGTCCGTATCAGGCCGTTTGTAGGGAGCCTGCAGGTATTTGCGGGCTTCGTTCACCGCCCCCTGCGTATTGTCATTGGTCTGGACAGCCTGCCTGTATTCATTGACCGCGCGATCGCGCTGTCCCGTCACGTCGAAGATCTTTCCCAGCGCGATGTGGCTCCACACCTCGGTCCACTTGGGTTCGCCATCGCCGCGCAGTGCATCGCGGTAAGCGTTCGCCGCCGCCTGGTAATTCTTCTGCGTGAACAACACCTCGCCAATACGGTAATTCGCGAGGGAACTGTTGGGATTGGACGTGAGCGCCTTCTGGTACTCCGCCAACGCGCCCGGGGAGTCCCCCTCGGCAACCAGCTGCTGGCCGCGCAGGATGGAAACCCGCACCTGCATCTCCGGAGTGTTCTTTAACACCCAGTTCTCGGGGTCGATCGCAATATGCCGCGGACGGCCGAAGGTATCGACCACATACTGCGAGTTGGTCCCCACCACATCTACCCGCTTGGTTTCGGTTTTGCCTTCGGTTTCTACCCGCAGCTCAACCGGCATGTTGAACAGATCCAGATCCTGGCCAATCTCCCCAATGGTGCGGAAGCCCTTGTTATTCCCTAACCGGTAAACCGTGTACTTATTGACGAACTGAGGAGCACCCGTACCGTCCAGCCATTGCGCAAAGAAGGCGGTCAGCTGCTGTTGCGACTCCTGCTCGGCCACCTTCTCCACATCCCGGGTGCGTATTGGCTTGTCGCCGTACTGAGTGATGATCGCCTTCAGAGTCTTGCCGAAGTTGTCGTCGCCGATCTCCCAGCGAAGCATATGGAACACCATGCCGCCTTTTTCGAGCGTCATGGATTGAAATTGCGGCGAGAAGGGATCCTGGCGTCCTGCCGAGGTAAGCGGCACGGTGTCGTACGCCAGCGCACCGGCAGAGATGTCAATCACCGCGGCCTGCAATGCTGTTTGGCCAGAAACCCTTTCCAGGTACATGAGTTCGCCATAACGAGACATGCCGTTGGTGATCCAGGCGTCATTCAGGGTCGCGGGACTCACCATGCATCCCCACCACTGGTGGGCCATGGTGTTTGCCAGCAGACGAAAGTTGTTGCGGTCGGCAATGCGCGCACCCGCAACAGCAGCAATTTCAGGCGCCCAATAAGCAGGCAGGGTATCGTCCGGCAGCTCCACCACATTCAGCAGCCGGGTGGAAGCATCCCCGAACGTCTCATTGAAGAACTCGAATTCTTTGGCGGCGGTGGCCGCGTACTCCGGGCCGCTCTGCTTATGCGCGGTGGTCAGGTACACCCGGACATTCGGGGACCCGGAAACCGCAACCGGCTCTTCAAATTTCCCCGCGATAATCGTTCCCGGGAAGCTCGCGCGCGTCCAGCTGAAATTAAATTGCTCACCACCCGACACCTGCCGCGGGCTGCCCGTGCTGCCACTGCCGATGACCCGGTATCCAGAGGGGAGAGTCACGTGCACATCGGCCGTGAACCGATCGGTCAGGTAGCCCACCATAGGGAACCAGCGCCCGGCATATAGCAGGTAGGTGATCGGGTCCCCGATCGATGCGACCTTAAGCCCCTGCACCGGGCTCTCCTCATTGCCGCTGAGCGTGCCGTCATAGGTAAACGTGTAGGTGGCGCTCGCTCCCTTGCTCATCGAATTGGGCAGCGCAATGCTGATGGTCGCATTAGGGCCGCGCTCGCCACTCAGGGCATGACCCTTTTCGTCCGTGACGCTTTCGACCTTGAGAGCGTTATGCAGCTCAAATACCGCAGCGCTGATGGTGTCAGTGGCGGTAAATGTGACTTTCGCCGTGGCTTTCAGGGTGTGCTCTGCCGGATCGAGCTTTGCGTCGATGGTATAGCCAGTGATGTTAATCGTAGGCCGATCCGCGGCGAACAGCTGGGGGCCAGCTATCCCCAGCAAAGCGGTCAGCAGCGAGAAGACCAGAACTTTTGTGCCACAACGAGACGTCATCGAAGTCATTCCACGGGCCATGAGGAAACAAGAGCAGATTGCAACCGCGGTGCTTGCACAGCGGGAATGAGTTGCAGAGCAATGCCGGCCGCGCGCGCGATGGCAGTCTGCCGGTTGGCGTCACCCGCCTACTTGCAGCGCCGTTTCGACTCCCCGCAAGTCTGACTGCATTGTTGCACGAGCCTGCGCATCCTCCAGCAGGGGGCGCAGTTGCTCCACCACTTTCGATGCGGTGAACTCGTGCTGGATCAGCTCCGGCACTATCCGGCGCTGGGCGATCAGGTTGACCATCGCGACATGGGGCAGGCGAATAATCCTCTGTGCCACGGCGTACGTGATGCGGGACACGCGGTAGACCACGACAAAAGGATTGCCGATCAGTGCCGCCTCCACCGTGGCTGTTCCGCTGGCCACGATACTGGCGCGTGCGTGCTGCAGCACGGCGCGGGCATCCTGTACGACCCGTAACCGAACCCCGCCCCGAGCCCCGCCGGCGGCTGCGCAGAATCGCTCGGCCAGCGCTTGCACGTCAGACATTTTTAAGGTGGGGGCGACCGGAAGGAGATAGGTGTACTCCGGTCCCAACATTCCAGCGGCTTCGATCATGGGTGGCAGGTTAGCTAAAAGCTCCTTGGTGCGGCTTCCGGGGAGAAGGCCGACCCAGAATTTTGACGCATCCAGCCCATTTTGGCGAGCAAATGACTCCCTGGTCATGGTGGGCCGGTCAAGGTCCGCAAGGGGGTGGCCGACAAAGTCGGCCGCGACCCCGTGCTCGCGGTAAAACTCCTTTTCGAAGGGGAAGATCACCAGCATGCGGGTAACATTCTGCTTCACGCTGCGGATGCGCCACTTCTTCCACGCCCAAAGCTGGGGGCTGACGAAGTAAACGACCGGGATATTGAGGCGGCGCAGCTCTTTGGCCAGGCCCAGGTTCACGTCGGGAAAGTCGATCAGGATCGCCAGATCGGGCCGTTCCGCGCGCAAACTGGCCTTGAGCTTGCGGTATTCGCGATAGATATGCGGCATGTGCAGGATCACCTCGGTGATGCCCATCACCGCCACATCTTCAGCCCGCACGATCCGCCGCAAGCCGAGAGCTTCCATGCGAGTGCCGCCCAGGCCGAAGAAGGAAGCCTGCGGCGCCAGCCGGGTGAGTTCCGCCATCAGCAGCGCGCCATATTGCTCGCCACTCGCCTCGCCGGCCGACAGGAAGATCTTCGGGCTAACCATCCAGTCCTTTCGCACCCGCTCGTCGCTGAACTAATCCGTGCCCACTGCCAGGTTGGTGTTCAGGTTCGCGTCCAGAAATTGCCCGGTCATCCGCGCCGGCGGCAATTCCTGATCCTTGTATTGCAGCTGGTACAGCTTCCAGTACAGGCCGCGCTGTGCCAGCAATTCCTGGTGCGTGCCCAATTCCCGCAACTGGCCTTTATGCATGACAAGAATACGGTCGGCCTGCTGCACGGTCGAGAGGCGATGGGCCACGATGACCGAGGTACGGCCTTTCACCATGCGCTCCAGCGCAGAGCGAACCCGCATCTCGGTATCGGTGTCGACGCTGGAGGTAGCCTCATCCAGCACCAGGATGCGGGGATCATGCGCCAGCGCCCGCGCGAAATTGATGAGCTGCTTCTGACCGGTAGAAAGACTGTTCCCCCGCTCGCGCAGCGGTTCCTCAAACTGCAGCGGTAGGCTGCGGATAAAATCGCCAACGTTCACCTCGTCGGCCGCCGCCTTCATCCGTTCCTCGGTAATCCAGTCCGAGCCCAGGCGAATGTTTTCGGAGATCGTTCCCGTGAACAGGAAAGGATCCTGCAGCACCACGCCGAACTGGCGCCGCAATCGGGTGACATCCTGTTCGCGAACATCCACGCCATTGATTAACACGTGCCCGTGCTGAATCTCGTAGAACCGCATCATGAGCCCGATGATGGTGGTCTTACCGGCACCGGTGTGGCCGACGATTGCCGCCGTCTGGTCCGGCTCGATCACGAACGAAACGTCGCGCAGTATCCACTCCACGCCCGCAGAAGCAGCGGCCACCTCTTCCGGCCCTACTGCCCGCTCGATGCGTGCGCGTTGCTCGTCGTCCAGTGGCTGATACGTAAACCACACATGCTGAAACTCGATGCGGCCTGATTGGTCGCCGGCCGTCGGCATCTCCGGACTCTGCAACTCGGGTGGCGAATCCAGCAACTTGAACACCCGCTCGCTGGCAGCCATCGCGGCCTGCAAAATGTTGTACTTTTCGCTCAGGTCCTGGATGGGGCGGAAGAAGCGCTGCGCATACTGGATGAACGCAACCAGCACACCGATCGTGACCGCATTACGCATGACCCCGTTGCCGCCCAGCCAGATCACCAGGGCGATAGCGACCGAGCTCAGCAATTCCACGGCAGGGTAGTAGAGCGCGTACGCCAGGATGGCATCCTTGAAAGCCACCATGTGCTGCTGGTTGATCTCTTTAAACTCCTCATAGGAGCGCTGCTCGCGGTTGAACAGTTGCACCACGCTCATGCCGCTCACATGTTCCTGGGTCGAGGCGTTAATGCGCGCGATGGCCGACCGGATACGCCGGTAGGAATCACGGACGCTCTTGCGAAACACCTTGGTCACGGCCAGAATCAGCGGCAGTACAGCAAAGGCAATCAGGGCCAGCCACCAGTTCATGCGCAGCATGATCACCACGATCAGCAACAGCACAAACACGTCTTCAAAAATGGCAAAGACGCCCGAGGTAAACATCTCGTTCAGGGCGTCGACATCGCTGGTCAGCCGGGTCACCAGCCGTCCCACGGGGTTTCGGTCGAAGAAGCCGACGTGCATGCGCTGAATATGCCGATAGATCTGGCTGCGCATGTCGAACATGACCTTCTGCCCGGTCCACTGCATCAGGTAGGTCTGCACAAACTCCAGCAGGTAGCTCAGCACCAGGGTGCCCAGGTACACGCCCGCGAGCTCCGTCACCCCGACGCGCGGGTTGGTGCTCAGCCAGCGCGTGAAGGCGGCCGGGTGGGCCGGCGGCCGAGCAGTCATATAGCGATCCACGGCCACTTTGGTCAGGTAAGGGCCCAGCACATCCGAGCCTGCCTTGAGCAGGATGGCCGCCAGCGAGATCGCTGCTTGCAGCTTGTAGGGGCGCAGGTAGGTCAGCAAACGGCCCATCAGCCGGCTGTCATAAGCCTTGCCGACAACGTCGTCGTCTGCCTGGGAATGCTTGCGCTCTTTGTCTTTACTTTGCTCGGCCATGACCTTCTCCCATTTTACGGGTCCGAGACCCTCATGGGTGATGGCGGCGCGGCGGGCTACGTCAAAGCCCTTCCCCTGTCAGAGCACAATTGAATCGTGCTGGAGAACCGGTACCTTCTGTTACCCACATGCCCGACTGCACAAGCAGGGAACTGTGAGTAATCCCGCAGGGACGGGGCTCCAGGCAATCCGCGCGGATTACAAAAATAACCGTAGGATAAGCAATCCCCGAGGACCCACCGAACCGAGGGTGGCCCACTCAAGCCGTTTTCCGGCTTGAGTGGGGGACATGTACCCTAACCGAACCCAAAATAATGCCATGCAAGTCGGAGTGATGCCCACCCAGCGCAGCTCACCTTGAAGGGAGATAAAGCCTTCCGGGCCGAAGCATGTTCTTTCAGGAAGGTGACAAAATACAAACAGGGAGCCCGGACGGATGAATTCGTTAGGCGTTTACATTTCCGTACCGTTCTGCCGGGCAAAATGCACCTACTGCAACTTTGCCTCGGGCGTTTCCTCCTCTGCCGCGCATGCACAGTATGTAGAGCAACTCTGCTCGGATATCCGCGCCGTGCGCACCCGTCTACCGGAAGCCGCGATACCCGAACAGGTGGACAGCCTGTACCTGGGCGGCGGAACCCCCAGCACTCTGGCGCCGCCCTTAATCGCAAAAATCGCGCAAGCATTGAGGGACGAATTCACGGTCAGCCCCGAAGCCGAGATCACCCTGGAATGTGCTCCCGGGCAACTGGACGACGCTGCGCTGGATGCCATGCTGCGGTTCGGCGTAAACCGCATCAGCTTCGGCGTGCAATCGCTGGTGGACAGGGAAGCGGCGGCCACCGGACGCTTTCACACCCGGGAAGTCGTTTTGCGCGATCTGGAACGGGTGCGCGCAGCCGGCATCCGCAACGTGAGTATCGACCTAATCGCCGGCATGCCCCACCAGACCGCCGCCAGTTGGCAGGAGTCGCTCGAAACGCTGATGGCAACCGGTGTGGATCACGCCAGCATTTACATGCTGGAAATCGATGAAGACTCGCGCCTCGGTCGCGAGCTGCTGGCGGGCGGCTTTCGCTATCACGCGCAAGCCGTGCCCAGCGAGGAACAGACTGCCGATTTCTACGAGAGCGCCATCGCGCTTCTGGGAAACGGCGGTTTGGAGCATTACGAAATCTCGAATTTCGCGCGCACCGGGCGCGCCTCGCGTCCACAACCGGAAATACTGGCTGAGGCAGCCCTATCTGGGCTTCGGCCTCGACGCGCACTCGATGGTGCGCACCGCCGAGGGAAGCGCCCTGCGCGGCAGCACGACGGATGTTCTGGCGGAGTACCTGGCCGGCCAGCGGGTCGACAACACCCGCCGCCTGAGCCCGGCAGAAGAGCTGGAAGAAGCCTGGTTTCTGGGGCTTCGACTCAGGGCCGGTGTTTCGTGGCATTCCCTCGCCGCCGAATTTGGGCCCGAGCCGGTTGCGGTCTTTGCCTCCACCGTTCGCGAGCTGTGCGACCTGGGCTTGCTGCTGCAAGAGGAAGACACGGTGCGCCTCACCCCGCGCGGCGTACTCTTTTCCAACGAAGTCTTTGAACGCTTTCTGGGGGTCGCGGAGACAGCGCCTCCCGTAATTCGCGCATGAACGACTAGCGCATGAGCCCGGAGAAAACAGTGTCCACCCAAACTGCCACTTTGCCCGACAAACTCACTTCGCACGCAACCGGCGCGATCGATCTGCGCAGCGATACGGTCACCCGTCCCACGCCCGCGATGCGCGCCGCCATGGCGAGCGCAGAAGTGGGAGACGACGTTTACGGCGAAGATCCTACCGTCAACCGGCTTGAGGAGCGTGCCGCCGAGATCTTCGGCCGGGAGGCGGCTCTTTTCGTGCCTACCGGCACCATGGGAAACCAGATTGCGGTGCGCATGCACACCGAGCATGGCCAGGAAGTCATCTGCGAATCCCGTGGCCACCTGGTCGACTGGGAAATGTCGATGGTCTCCGCCTTCTCCGGCTGCCAGTTGCGCACCGTGGAAGCCGACAGGGGCCTGCTCACCTGGGAGCTGATCAGGAAAGTCATCTCACCCGGCTTGCACTACCGCTCCCGCACCGGGCTGATCTCGCTTGAGAACACCCACAACCTGGCTGGCGGCACGGTCATGCCGCTCGAAACAGCGCAGGAGATCTGGGCCGGCGCAGCCGATGCGGGGTTGCCGGTGCATCTGGATGGCGCGCGTATCTTTAACGCTGCGACTGCCCTCGATACGCCGGTCGATCGGCTCACCAGTGGCTTTGCCTCGATCATGTTCTGTCTTTCGAAGGGTTTATGCGCCCCGGTGGGCTCCATGCTGGTGAGCAGCCGGAAGCACATCGACCGTGCACGCAACTTCCGTAAAGCACTGGGTGGCGGCATGCGGCAGGCAGGTATCCTGGCCGCCGCCGGCCTGATCGCCTTGAACGAAATGACCGGCCGGCTGCAGGAAGACCATGACAACGCGCAGTTTCTGGCCACGGCTCTCAGCCGGCTACCGCAAGTGGCCATTCGCCCGGAACAGGTGCAGACGAACATCCTGTTTTTCGGTCTGCGAAATGGCGGGGTGGTCAAGCCGCTGGTGACGGCGCTCGCCCGGCGCGGGGTGTTGGTCTCCGCGATCGGTCCGCACGCCATCCGTCTCGTAACGCATCATGATGTGGATCGCGCTGCCTGCGAACGAGCCAGTACCGTCCTGGCGGAGGAAGTCGAGGGACTGCCCGTCGTACTAGCAGGACGCGGAACGGAAAAAGTCGATCAATGCAGGCTTTTTTCGGATTTATACTAAAGAGATGCCGAAGTATTCCATAGTCGTGCCCTTCCATAACGAGGAAGAGAACGTGACTGCTCTCTATGACCGCCTGAAGGCCGTGATGGAGCAGATTGGCGACAGTTTTGAACTTGTACTGGTGGACGACGGATCGAGCGACCGCACCTACAAGCTGTTGGAAGAAATAGCCGCCGTCGACAGCCGCGTGCTGGTCGTCAAGTTACGCCGCAACTTCGGCCAGACCTCCGCACTGGCCGCCGGCTTTGACCACGCCCAGGGTGACTACATCCTGGCGATGGATGGCGATCTACAGCACGACCCCTCCGAGATCCCCGAGTTCGTCGCCAAGCTGGAAGAGGGCTACGACGTAGTCAGCGGCTGGCGCAAGGAGCGCATCGACAACTTCGTGATGCGTCGCATTCCTTCGCGTTGCGCCAACTGGCTCATGGCCAAGCTTTCCGGCGTGGATATTCACGACTTCGGTACCACCTTCAAGGCCTATCGGCGTGAGGTTATCCACAACATTCCGCTATACGGCGAGATGCACCGTTTTATTCCTGCGCTCGCCTCCTGGTACGGTGCAAGCATCTGTGAGATCCCGATCAAGAACGTGCACCGCGAGCGCGGCAAATCGCACTACGGTATTTCCCGCACCGTGCGGGTTTTCTTCGATCTGCTGACGATCCGCTTCCTGCTGAAGTACATGACCCGGCCGCTGCACTTCTTCGGCACCTTCGGCGCTCTGGGCATCTTCGTGGGGTCAGGCATCGCCCTCTTTTTAGCCGCCCTGAAGGTCTTAACGCGCCAGGCAGTGATGGACAGCCATGGACCGCTCTTCGTGGTCGCAGGTGTTCTCATCCTTGCCGGTATCCAAATGCTGGCCATAGGCCTGCTAGGCGAACTGCAGGTCCGCCATTACCACACCGCATCGCACCGCGCGCCCTACGCGATCGACCGCCTGGTCCGCCTGCGAGCCCCGGAAGAACCCAGCATGTTGCAGGAAGGCTAGTCGCAAGAGACGCTTACAAGAACTCCCGGGTGGCCCATTCAAGCCGCGTTCGGCTTGAGTGGGGGACATCTAATCCGCCTCACCGCCCGCCCTGCTAGCACATTGATGCAGCAAAACTCCCTCACCCACAAGTCCGCCCGGCGCACCCCCAGCCAGCTACCATCAGGACATGAGCACTCTCAGCCAGCTTACTTTCCAGGAACCCTTCACGCTCTTCGCGCAATGGATGGGAGAAGCTGAACAGACCGAGCCCAACGACCCCAACGCGGCCGCACTCGCCACTGCCACCCCGGATGGCCGGCCAAGCGTGCGCATGGTCCTGATTAAGCGCGTCGATGAGCGCGGATTCTGCTTCTTCACCAATCGGGACAGCCGCAAAGGCACGCAGTTGGAAGCAAACGCCAAAGCCGCTATCTGTCTGCACTGGAAGTCGCAACGAAGGCAAGTCCGCGCCGAGGGCCCCATCGTCCCCATGCCTGCAGCCGATGTGGACGCCTACTTCCACAGCCGCTCACGCAGGAGCCAGATCGGAGCGGCGGTATCGGAACAAAGCCGGCCACTGCCAGCCAGGCAAATCCTGGAAGACAAAGTCCGCAGGTTCACCGAAGAACACCCCGCGGAAATACCGCGACCCGATTACTGGACAGGCTACTGCCTGCAACCGGAGAGAATTGAGTTCTGGATGGATGGTCCGGATAGGCTCCACGACCGGCTCCTGTTCACCCAGGAAGCCGGTCAATGGAAAACTACGCTGCTGTATCCCTGAGAGAAGACTAGAAGGGAATGTCGTCGTCCGTGATCTCGGTTCCCGCGAACTCTTCATGGTGCGCAGGCGCCCGTTGATCGAACGATGTGGTGTTGGACCGTGAGGAGCCGCCCCCGCCACCGTCTCCCTCGCCCTTGCCAGACAACAGGACGAGATCGTTCACGATGATTTCCGTGCGGTACTTTTTTTGTCCGGACGCCTGGTCGTCCCAGGAACGGGTCTGAATGCGACCTTCGACATAGAGCTTGTTGCCCTTCTTGACGTAGTCGCGGATGATTTCGGCCGTGCGCTGGTAAGCGGTCAGGTTGTGCCACTCAGTGCGCTCCTGCCATTCGCCGGCCTTGTCCTTGGTGCGATCGGACGTGGCCAGGGTAAGATTAGCGACCGCCATACCGCTCGGCAGCATTTTGATTTCCGGGTCTTTGCCAACATTGCCCAGGAGAACGACTTTATTCACGCTTTTTGGCATGGTGTTCCTTCTTTGTTAGATAAGGCAGAAGCATAGCAGAATCGCCCTGTCCCATTGTCGGTTCAGGTCCAGAAGCTCTCATTCTAAGCAGTATTTAATCTGGACCAAACGTCCGCTTCAGCTTTCGCTGCGACGGCGCAAACCCCGGTTGCGCAGCCATTTCGCCATCCCAAGCAACGTCAGCATGGTGCCAAACGGCAGACACATCATCGCCAGGATCAGCAGCAGCCAACCACTATTCGTATGCGGTCCATGCTCGCCGATGCCGCCGCCCAGGATCGATGCCAATAGGGCGGCAATGCCGCCGACCAAAAGTATCCAGGCACCGGTGACCAGCAGTTGCCGGGTTCCATCATCTGGCATCGGCCCGGTACTCCGCGGTTTCACGAGCGGCTCTCCTGCGGTAAACGGCACGATCGTGGGCCTCAACGCCATGCAGCCAACATGGCGTACACCACCACTCCGGTCACCGAAACATAAAGCCAGATGGGCAAGGTAAAGCGCGCAATCCGGCGATGCTGCCGAAAACGGCCGCTCAGCGAAAAGAAAAACGTAACCAGCACCATCGGCAAGGCAATCACCGACAGCGCGATGTGACTGATCAGAATGGAAAGGTAGACCGTTTTTACGGTCCCAAAGCCAGGAAAGTGCGTCTCCCCATGCAGTGCATGGTTGGCGATGTAGCTCACCAGGAACAAGGACGAAAAAACAAAGCCCATGATCATCGAATTGCGGTGCGCGGGGATGTTGCGGCGGCGAATGAAGAGGAACCCCGCCAGCAAAGCCATCGTGCACAACCCGTTCAGCACGGCATTCAAAAGAGGCAAGAAGCGGAACCGTACCACGGACGCGTCCAGCGGGTGGTGAAGGTAAATCAGCCAAAGCAGAAAGCACACCGCGGCCGCGCTGACGGCGACGATCAACACCACCGGCAGGGCAATGGAGGTACGCTGATTGCTTTCGGCCACGATCATGTGCGAGTTCCCCTTTATGCGGACGGGCGGTGCGTACGGCGGTTCACAATCGCCCAGGCCGCCGCGAACGTCACAATGCAGAAGCCCGCAGTCACCGCCAGGTTTACCGGCAGCGAGAACTGCGTAGCCGCTTCAGGAAACAGGGCACTGCGCAGTGCTTCCACGCCGTACGTCAGCGGGTTCAACATCATGCAAAAGCGCATCCAGCCCGCCGCCCCACGCAGCGGAAACAAAGAACCCGACAACAACCACAACGGAATCAGAACAAGGTTCACAATGGCGTGGAAAGCCTGGGTCGAATCCATGGGCCAGGCGATCGCGAAGCCAAGCGCTGTCAGTTCAAAGCTGATCATTACGATGGCCAGCACGCTCAGGCCGACCGACGCCAGGGTCATGTGCACCCCGACCAGCGGACCAAAGACCAGGAAGATGATTCCCTGGACTGCCGCCAGTGTGGCGCCGCCCAGTACCTTGCCCAGCACGATGGAAGACCGGCTCACCGGAGCCGCCAATACAGAAAGCAGAAAACCTTCGTTCCGATCCTGGATCAGCGACATCATGCTGAAGATCGCGGTAAACAACACAATCATGGCGACGGATCCCGGAAAGAAATACCCCAGGTAGTGGCTGGAGCCACCGGCTGCGTCCCCGGTTTGAAAGCTGTGCGCGAAGCCCGCGCCTAACACAACCCAGAAGATCAACGGGGAGGCGATCACACCCACCACCCGCGCCTTCTGTCGGTAAAAGCGGACCAGTTCCCGTTCCCACAAGGTGTACGCCGGCATCCAGATGCCGGGAGCTGCTTTGCGAACCGCGCGCGGAGCGGCGGTAGCTATCGTTGCCATGCTGTTTCCTTTTCCTGGGCATCGGTCCAGAAGCGATGGCCGGTGCGTTGAATGAACACGTCTTCCAGGCTGGGGCGAGCCACGGAGATACCGTCGATCTCTCCTGGAAACGCTTCGACCACGCTGGTGACCAAACGATGGCCTTCGGGGCGCTCCAGCCGGATGGTGTTGCCCATGACACTTGGCGCCAGACTAAAACGTGCTCCGATCCGTCCCGCCAGCGATTGGGCCGCCTCTGCGCTCGCTGCCTCAAACAGGATGACGTCCCCGCCAATTTCCGACTTCAAGGCTAACGGCGAACCCAGCGCCACGAGTTTCCCCTGGTTCAGGATGGCGAGCCGGTCGCAGTGCTCCGCTTCTTCCATGAGGTGCGTGGTCACCAGGATAGAAACACCTTCTTCGTCGCGCAGCGTCTGCAGGTATTGCCACATGTCGCGCCGCGCCCCAGGATCCAGGCCTGTCGATGGTTCATCAAGTAGCAAAACGGCCGGCGAATGGATCAGGCCCTTGGCCAGCTCAACCCGCCGCTGCATGCCACCGGAGAGTGTTTCGGCGTACTCCTTCGCGCGGTCGCTCAAACCCTACCCGGCGCAACACTTCTTCGCTACGCTGCTTCAACGTCTCGCCGCGAAGGCCATAGAGGTGGCCCTGGTGCTTCAGATTCTCGGCAACCGTCAGTTTGAGATCCAGGCTCCGCGCCTGAAACACAATGCCGGTTTGCTGCCGGGCCCGGTTGGCTTCGCGGGCCACGTCAAAGCCCTGCACGCGGGCTACTCCGCCGCTCGGCACCATGAGGGTAGACAGGATGCGGAACAGGGTCGTCTTCCCGCTTCCATTGGGCCCGAGGAGCCCAAAAATCTCTGCCGGCTGGACGGCGAAACTCAAGTTGTCCAGCGCCAGCCGGTCTCCATAGTTGTGCGACAGGCCGTCCAGCTGGATCGGCATCAGCGTCGACACACCGCCGGGAGGTAGGTGAGCTGGAGGACGTTCGCTCAGGGTGGCCATGAACTTATCTCCTTCCGCTTGCGTTCAGCATCATCACAGTGAGCAGCAGCGGTAAATAAATCACACTGGCCCGCAGCAGGTCGCGCCCATAGCCGCGCGACTCCGTGGTGCTCAGCGCCCGCCGGATGCGGGTGAATCGGATCGTGTAGACCAGGTAGCCCGCGCCCAGTACCAGGGCGCAAGCGAGGTAAACCGGGCCCGCCACGTGAAGAAAGTAGGGAACTGTGCTGACCGGGATCATGAGCACCGCATAGATCAGGGCTTGCAGGGCAGTGGACCAGCCATCAGGCTCGACCACCGGCAGCATGCGGATGCCGCCTTTGGCATAGTCTTCGCGGTAGAGCCACGCGATAGCCATGAAGTGGGGAAACTGCCAGACAAACAGAATCGCGAACAGCGCGACAGCGGGCCACTCGATCTCGCCCCGGGCCGCTGTCCAGCCGAGCAGCGGCGGCATCGCTCCCGGGAATGCTCCAATAAACGTAGCCAGCGTGGTGTAGCGCTTGAGCGGTGTGTACACCGCGACGTACAGAAGCCCTGTCAGCAGGGTCAGGACTACGGTGACCACATTGGTGAACCAGGCCAGCACCAGCGCGCCGGTGCCGAAGCAGACCAGGCCCAGAATGACTCCATGGGCCAGGCTGAACCGGCCTGTAGCCAGGGGCCGTTGCGCCGTTCGGACCATTTTGGCATCCACCCGCCGCTCGATCACCTGGTTCATGACGCTCGCCCCACAGGAGACAAGGGCGATCCCCAGCAGCGACTGCAACAGCCCCCAGTGCATGCTGGTAATCCCGGAGCGCATGGAGCCCAGGTAAAAACCCGCCCACGCCGTGATCACCACCATCGAGGTCACGCGTACTTTAAAGAGTTCCTGATAATCCGCGAGGCGAGAATGCCGCGCCTGGTGCGGCACTGCCACACTTTGCACACCATCCACGGCAAGACTTTGTGCGGCATGAGCAATCGGCGTCATCGGATCACAATCCTGAGCAAACAAGCGACGGAATTGATTGGGATTGGCAAGATCGGGGCGACGACTGCCTTCATGATAACAAGCAAGCGCCCTGCAGGGCTTCCAGGCCTTTCATCGGATGGACAGCCGCCAACCTACGCGGTGGCTTGCCCACCCTTGTCATCTTGAGCGCAGGCGAGGGATCTGCTGTGCGCCTTTCTGCAGACTCGCCTGGCGGCAAGCTAAAGCAGGAATGACATCACAGCACCCAAGCCGCACCCCACACCTCTGCCCGACCACCGCCCCCCTCTCCCTGACCACTGTAACCCCCTTTGTCATCCCTGACTGCGCTCGGGATGACGAAGGGGGCGTCGGATTCGCCCCAGTTCGGGATACAAGCGGGCTGTTAAACCGCAACTTCCCTCTTATCGTCCTGCATCAGGTACTCCTGCAGCAGCACCGTTACCAGCACCGCCGTGGGCACGGCAACCATCGCCCCCACCACACCGGCCAGCTTCGACCCCACCAACAAGGCCACCAACACCCCCAGCGCAGACAGGTCCACGCTGCTCTTCATAATGCGGGGTGTGAGCCATGATGTTTCCACCTGGGCATAAATGGCATAGAAAATCGTGACCCCCAATACCTTGCCCCACGTGTCGGTAGCCGCCGCCAGCAAAACCAGGGCCATTGAGACCATCGCTCCGATGATCGGAATGATGTTCAATACGCCCATCAATACCGCCAGCGCATAGGCATACCGAACGTTGAGAGCGACAAAGACGATCAGGCTGCACACGCCCAGGATCAACATCAGGCTCCCCTGGCCCAGCAGCCATTTGCCCATGCGGGCGTCGGCGCGCAACAGTGTCTTATCCAACCGGCCTCTGGCCGGCTCCGGGAAGAACGACAAAACCCACCCGTATGCCTCTTCTCCGTCAATCATGAAGTAAATGGTGAGAAAGATGACCATGCCGATATCGGCCAGCTTGCTTGCCCAGCCCGTGATGGACAGAAGCAGGTACTCCGCGAAATTGGAGGCGAATCCCTGCACTTTCGCGTTCACGCCAGAAAAATTGAAATGTGAGGCAAACGGAAGTTGGTGGATCCGGTCGATCAGTTTTGGTCCTCGCGTAGGGAGTTCCGTAATCAGGGCCTGTACATCATGCAGGACCGGCGGCATGGCGAACGCAAAGAACAAAGTAGCCGCCCCAGCCACGCTTAGCAGCAGCAGCATAATCGCCAGCCCGCGGCCGGGGTGCCAACGGCGTATGCGGAGTTGCATGATGCCCCGGATCACCGGGGTGAGCACCACCGCAAACAGGGCACTTACGTACAGCAAAAGAAGGATTTGCCGCATGACGTAGGCCAGAGCGAGGGTGAGTGCAATGGCAAAGGCGAATAAGATGTTGCCGCGCATCGAGCGCGTGCGCTCAGTGCGGCCCGAGGCAGGTGTCACGGTAATGATTTCAGGAGTGGCCATGCTGCACGACCTTCTTTCTTTGTGCCCACTGCCATCGGACAGCAACCTGATCCAGCACCTGATCGGCAACTTGTTCAGGAGTCAGGCCGGTGGTCACGACCGTCGCGTGGGCGAGACGGTAAAACGGCAGGCGGCGGGCAAGCCGGGCTTCCATTACCTCGGGCGCGGCTAACAGGGGACGCACTTTTTCCTCAGACCTGCAGCGGGCGATCAGATCGTCCAGCCTGCCTTCGAGAAAAATGACACAGGTGCCTGGCGTACCCAGCAGCAACGAACGCGCGGTCTGATCTTCCATCGTGCCCCCGCCCAGCGCTAAAACGATCTGATTCTCGTAGCTCAGCCGCTGGACCGCTTCCCGCTCCCGGCTGCGGAAATGCATCTCACCGTGATCCCGGAAGATTTGGGCAACGGAAAGCCTGGTGGCGTCTTCAATGACTGAATCCAGATCGAGAAAACGCCAACCCGAGCGACCGCGCTAAAATCGCCCCCACCGTAGATTTGCCGGCGCCCATAAACCCGGTCAGCACCAGCCGGGCCAGCTCTGGCCGAATGTCTGCATGCTCTGACCCAAGCTGGTTCCGCTGATCGTTCATATATGTGTGCGGATTATAGATGCGGCAAAAAGGAACGAGCGGCCGCGCACCCGGATGCTGCGCAAAGCCGCTACGTGAGAAGACTACTTGGCGCCAGATGTCTCTTTTTTGAGGGCGCTCTGTATGTTGTCCCAGACGGCGGGGCTGGGGTCATGGATGGGGAGCAGAAGCTTTGCCTGCTGCGCGATGTATTCCAGATCACGCACCAGCGCGCTGCAGTTTTCACAGGTCTTCAGGTGAGGTTGCGCCTTCAGATCCTCTCCCGACTCGAACAGGCTGGGCAGCTGAGCCTGAAAAATGGCGCAATCGGCGGTGGTTCCGTTCGCTTTCCGGCCATCGTTCATAGAAGTGCCTCTTTTCGTTGGCCCGACTTCAACAGGTCACGCAGCTTCATACGCGCTTTGTGCAGTTGCGATTTGCTGTTGCCAATGGAGCACTCAAGCATGCCGGCAATCTCATTGTGTTCATAACCTTCAACATCGTGCAACACAAATACCAGCCGGTAACCCGGGGGTAAGTTCTCGATGGCGCGCTCAAGGGTGACGCGATCCACCGATCCGGAAAGCGTTAGGTCGCGCGCGCCGATGTCCTTCCGGGGGCCATCTTCCTGCGAAGGCTCAAGCGTTTCTTCGAGCGAAACCTGGGGCAAACCTTTCTTACGCAGGTGCATGAGCACGACGTTAACGGCTAACCGGTGCAGCCAGGTCGAAAAGGCCGAGTCGCCACGGAAGGTAGCAATCTTGCGGTACAACTGCAGAAACGCTTCCTGGGTCAGATCTTCGGCTTCGGCGACGTTGCCCAACATGCGCAGGCAAAGCGAGTAAACCCGGCGCTTGTGCAGTGCATACAGCATCTCGAAGGATGCGCCATCGCCCGCCTGGGCTTTCTGGATAGCTTCTGCCTCTCCCGCAATCGGGGGATTGCGGCGAAGATGCTGATTTGGCGCTTTGGCCGGGGCGGTTGGTCCGGGCGTAGTTGCCAAGTCCTTGCTGGGAATAGACATTGATACCTCGAGGTGGGTCGTGGCCCCACAGTCAATCATCGTTTGCGGGCGGACGTTCAGCATGCAGTTTCGTTCACATTCATTGGGGACGATCACTGTGAAGCACAATTGCCCACTAAAGTTGCTTGCGCACCCATCACCATCGCCTGCACCAACCTTCACCCACTCAACAGTTTAACTCTCCAAGGCGAGCCCTGAGGCCCAACAAACGACGGGTGCCCCACATCTCGCTCGTTTTTCGCGAGATGTGGGATGCCACCGCTGCCCACCAGCCACTCTCCAATAGCAACAGGCCTTGAACGAGGTCCGGTACACCCGGCGTGACGCGTGTCTCATCAAGGGCTTCGCTATTGCAGCGCAGATGGGTGGTGTGACCCGGAGCCTTCAGCAGCCTGCCGGAGGCCTAGCTTCCGATGAAACGGGCGTACAAGGTGCGTGCGACCGCCCGATCCGTTGTGCCCTGAATAAGCGCCCGGCCATCGGCAAAGACGGTCAGCGTGTAACTTCCGTAAACAAAGCGCAGCAGGAGGCGATTCGAACTGACTTTGCCGTGCAGCTCCAGCCGCCGGCCAAGTTCGGCAAGATCGATGGGCCGTTGGTGCTCGTGGATCTGGACCGAGTTACGGCCGCACAATGTGATTTGCGGCCTGTGCTGGCCGCGCAGATGCGCGAAATCGCGCTGCTGGCAGACCACACATCCGGCTCTCGGGCTGCCCGCCCGGATTTCGGACTGTTCGTTCGTCCACAAATCGCGAGCAAGAAAGGTTCGCCGCATGCGATCCTGCGCACCCACCAGGAATTTAAGCGCCTCAGTCACCGCGGTCGAGGCCGCGAAGTTGACCGCCGTATTCAGAATGCCGGCCGTATCGCAGGTCTCGCCAGTCCCCATGGGAGGCTTGGGGAACACGCATGCAAGACAGGCCGTTTCCTCCGGCAGGATGTTCATGGTCGCGGTGTAGGCGCCGACCGCAGCCGCGTAGATCCACGGCCGCCGCTGTTCTACCGCGTAGTCATTCACCAGGTAACGCGTTTCAAAATTATCGGTGCCATCGAGCAGGATGCTGGCGTCCCCCAGCAAGGCATGTATGTTACCCGGCACCAGGTCCGCGACGTGGGCCCGCACCTCTACCTGGCTATTCAACAGCGCAATCTTCCGCCGCGCGGCTTCTGCCTTGGGCAACGCTTCCCGGGCGTCCGCTTCGTCGTAGAGCACCTGCCGTTGCAGATTGCTTTCTTCTACAAAATCGCGATCCACCAGGGTCAGGGTGCCCACCCCGGCGCGAGCCAATAGGGCTGCGGCGGCTGCGCCGGTGGCTCCACAGCCAACCACCGCGACATGGCTCGCAGCCAATCGCTCCTGACCACGCTCGCCGATGGGGCTAAATAATACCTGGCGTGAGTAACGGCCGTTACCGGGCGCCTCTGTCACTATCGCTGCGGCTACTCGTTCCAATGCCGGTTCCACGCGAATCACCTTAACAACCGGATGGCCGGTCACGTCTTAGTATAGAGACTTGCCATCTTGAGATCAGCTGTCCCCTGGTTAACCGAAGGCTTTTTGGCCAGCGGAGTCGTCCGCCGGCAAGTGCCGCCTGGAACCAGGGTTGCGTTCCATCTACCATTGCGCAGACCACCGAGAGGACCTTTGTTGTTTTGACATTGCTCGCTCTACCCGCACGCCATCAGTCAAAGGACGATAGCGCTGCCCCGGATCCATCCATGGCAGACCTGTTTCCTTCGGGAGATGAGCGGCGAAACATACGCCCACGCGGCTCCATGGGCTCCCCCAAACAGGGCGCACTGTTCTATCTGGTGCTCGGGCTTATGCTCGCTGTTTGCGGAATGTCTCCAGCGCAAACAGCGCCTGTACTTTTGCCCGCTTCGCCTGCTGCTCAGCTTCCTGGGCAGGACGCGCGGCAAGGGTTTCGCGACTGGGCCGGGTTGAAGGTGGTCAGCATCTCGTTTACCGGGGTGAATGCTGAGGTGCTGGCCCCTCTGCCTGCGCAGCTGAGCCAGCAAACGGGCACTCCCCTCGATCCCGACAAAATTCGCAATAGCCTACGCCGCTTGTATGCCACAGGCCTGTATCAATCGATCGAGGTCGCTGGCGTGCGTGCCGGTGAGGATGTGGCGATCACCTTCGCCGGAGTTCCCCGCCTGTTTATCGGTAGGGTCAATATCAACGGCGTCAAAGACGACCGCCTCGCGTCTGTGCTGCAAAGCGCTACGCAATTGCAAGCGGGCGCGCCTTTCTCTCAGAGCAAAGCCGCGCAGGCCACGCCGGCGGTCAATGCAACCCTGGAAAACAACGGCTTCTACGCCGGGCAAATTGCCAGCACGCAGGTGATCGATCATACGAATTCGCTGGTCAACCTTGATTTCGACATCACTCCCGGCAAACCGGCGCGTGTCGGCGAGGTGGCGTTGACCGGCGACAGCGGCCTCACCGAAGCCGAGTTCCGGAAACAGGCAAAGCTCAAGCAGAACAGCAAAGTCAATCGCAATACGGCAAGTCGCGCGCTGGGCAATTTGCGTAAGCGCTACACCAGGCGGCAACGTCTCGCGGCCACCATCAGTCTCACGTCCAGGGATTATGTGCCGCCCTCCAACCACCTGAACTACACCTTCCTGGCCCATGAAGGGCCCATTGTGCTGGTGCAGGTAGAGGGCGCAAAGATCGATAAGGGGCATATCGAAAAACTCGTGCCGGTGTACGAGGAAGGCACCGTGGACCAGGACCTGTTGAACGAAGGTGCGCAGAACCTGCGGAATTACTTTGAAGGTAAGGGCTACTTCGATGTAAAAGTCACCCACGAGCCAGTAGTGACGGACGCGCAGCACATTACCGCGCTATACAAGATTGATCTTGGCCAGCGCCACGTAGTCGATGCGGTGACTTTAGCTGGCAACAAGTACTTCAGCACTGACCTAATCACGCAGCGGCTCACTGTGCGGGCCAGCAGTTTGCTCGACCGGGACGGCGCTTTTAGCCAGCAACTTGTCGACCGCGACGTCGCCACCATTGCGGGGCTCTATAAAAGCAACGGCTTCAGTGCCGTTTCGATCGATCCGAAGTTCATCGACATCGATGCCGTGGCAGGCAAGACCAGCAAGATTTCCCACTTCAAGATTGAATACGCAATCAACGAAGGGGCACAAAGCCGCATTGGCAAGTACGACATTGAAGGGGTGACCGCGGAACAACTCGCAGACCTCCGTCCAAACCTGAATGCCGTCGTGGGTCAACCCTATTCCGCCGTCAACATCAACCAGGATCGCGATCTGGTGCAGACGTATTTCCTCAGCAAAGGGTTTGACAATGCCCAGGTCAGCCTGTTCCAACAAACGGAACGGGAGCACAAGGACATGGTCGATTTCACCATGAAGGTGGTACCGGGCAAGCAGTTCTTCGTACGCAAAGTGCTTGTCTCCGGCGTCAGACTGACCAAGCCATCCGTCGTGCAGGAACGTATCCAGCTCCATCCCGGCGATCCGTTGAATCAGACAGCGCTGCTGCAGACGCAGCGCAGGTTATATGACCTCGCCCTGTTCAACGAAGTGAACACCGCGATCCAGAACCCAGCCGGTGAAGAAATCTACAAAAACGTTCTGCTGAATCTGACCGAAGCAAAACGGTGGGATGTCAGTTACGGGTTCGGCTTTGAAGTACAAACAGGTACTCCTTCCCAGGGCTGTCTCTCCCCCGCGGAACAGCAGCTGCTCGGCATCACCAGCAGTTACAAATGCAACCCCAACGGCTCAACCGGCGCGAGCCCCCGCGTTCTGTTCAACGTGAGCCGAACCAACCTGCGGGGCACCGATCAATCGATCACCCTGCGCACCAATTACGGAACCCTGGAGCAAGTGATCCAGCTAAGCTACCAGGATCCTCATTTTCTGAATAAGCCAAAGTTCAACTTCACGCTTTCGGGCGGGTATAACAACAGCGCCGTCATTACCACATACAAGGCGGCCATTCTTTCCGGCGCATTGCGCCTGACCCAACGCGTCAACAAGCCCACCACCTTTATCTACTCCTACTCGTATCGGCGCGTCTCGGTAAATTCGAACACCCTGCAGGTGAGCTTGTCGCAGATCCCTTTGCTGGCCCAACCGGTACGGGTGGGCGGTCCAGGCTTCACCTACATCCGAGATACCCGCGATGTAGCACTCGATGCGCATCACGGCAGCTTCACCACGGGCGAAACCTTTCTGGCCGACGGCAAATTTGGGTCGCAGGCTAACTTTGCACGGGTTGACCTGAGTAACGCCACGTACTACGACGTTGGCCGCGATCATTGGGTGATCGCACGACAGACTCGCTATGGCCAGGAGCGCGCGTTCGGCGATGGCGACGCCCAACTCATTCCGCTGCCGGAGCGGCTGTATGCCGGCGGCGCTACCTCCCATCGTGGCTTTCCCATCAACTCCGCTGGGCCGCGGGATCCGCAGACCGGCTATCCCGTCGGGGGTGCTGGCGTCTTTGTCAACACGTTGGAACTGCGGCCGCCCCCGCCCACCCTGCGTTACGTTGGCACGGACCTAAGCTTTGTCCTCTTTCATGACATGGGCAATTCGTTTGAGAAATCGTCGCAGATCTGGCCGGCTGCCCTGCGCACCAAGCAGCCCCACAGCTCTACGTGCCGCAACGTCAAGGTGCCTTACACCACCTACAACACGCCGGACACTTGCGACTTCAACGATTTCTCCCACGCCCTGGGCCTCGGCCTGCGCTATCACACGCCCATCGGCCCGGTACGTGCAGATTTCAGCTACAACCTGAATCCGCCGATCTACCCCGTCATTTACGACTACACGACCACCTCCTCCGCTCCCGATCCGCACACCGGGCAGGCTGGCCATTTCAACTTCTTCTTCAGCATCGGGCAAAGTTTTTGAGCGGCCTTTTGCGTTCCACGTACCCACGGCGTATGCCACACGGTCAACGCTTGCGCCCGTGTGCGCATGCCGCTCAGGATTGCTGGCGATGGATTTCGTTGCTGTTGATGGGTGTAGCAGTTGCGGCGCAGGGCCAGTCGGGGCCGATTGCTGGCCAGTCGGTGGTGCTCGATCACGTAGTGGCGGTAATCAATGGAAGCGTGATCCTGCAAAGCGACATCAATGAGGAGTTGGCCTACGCCGTGCTGCAGCCCTTCAGTATTCGGCGCCAGCATGACACGCCACAGACTGCACTGCAGCGTCTCATCGATCGCGCACTCATCCTGCAACAAATGGATACCGCACAAACCATCAACCCTCCCACCCCCGAGGAGGTGCAAGCAAGCCTGGAGCAGCTTCGAGGCCTGATCCCTGATTGCGTGCAATATCACTGCAAAACAGAAGAAGGATGGCAAGCTTTCCTCCAGGCGAAAGGCCTCACCGAGCAGGAGGTGAATGCCCGCTGGGGGCAACGCATGCTGATCCTTTCTTTTATCCAGTCGCGTTTCGGCGCGGGTGTGCGCGTCACCCCGGCCGAAATCTCCGACTACTACAACAAGATCCTGTTGCCGCAATTTGTGGGTAAGCCGGTCAAGGTGCCGGCTTTGGCAGCGGTTTCCCCCCGCATCGAAGAGATCATCCTGCAGCAGCGAGTCAGCTCTCTCCTTCTCGATTGGCTGCAGAGCCTCAAGAATGAAGGAAGCGTCAGCATTCTCGATCCCCTCTACGGAAAAGTGGGCACCACCGGTTCCGGGGATGAGTCGGGAGGGCAACCCTGAGCGACGAACGTTCCGGCGACATCAATCGCACGCCTCCGCCTCTGCCTCCCTCCGGCGCTTCCCGGTCCGGAGCCTGGGCCTATTTGTGGGTGGCGGTCGGCTCCTTGTTAATCCTGGTCCTTCTGCTGGTGGGCGGTCTTATGTTCTATGCCTCCACCGCTCGCTTCTCTAACCAGGTTCGCCTCAAGGTGGTAAGCGTGCTTGAAGGTGCTACGGGCGGGCGCGTTGAACTGAAGGCCCTGCACTGGAACCTTCGCCACCTCTCCGTTGAGATTGATGACCTGACCATTCATGGATTGGAAGGTCCGAAGGAACTGCCCTATGCGCATGTGGACCGTATCTACGCGCGGGCAAAAATCCTGTCCCTGGTGCGGGCCACGCTGGGTCTCGACTTTCTGCAGGTGGAACGGCCCGCCATCCACCTCATCATCTATCCCGACGGGTCGACCAATCAGCCCAAACCCAAGGCCGCGGAAGAACACAACGATTCCCCCATTCGCACCGTCTTCGATCTCCAGGCAAATCGAGTCGAAGTGCAGGATGGCAAAGCACTGGTCAACGAGAAGTCGATTCCTTTCTCTCTCGCCGCCAATCACATGGGCCTGGTCATCACCTATGTACCCATCTCCCACCGCTATGTGGGCAGCTTCACCTGTGCTGATATCACGGCTCAGAAGGGCGCCGCGCTGCCGATCCACAGCAAGCTCGATGTGAGCCTGGAGGCGGCCACAGACCAGGTGGCGGTGAAGAACCTGCAGTTCTCCACCGGGCAGTCCCAACTGCAGGCGACCGGGGACTTGAAGGGCTTCGCTCAGCCACAGTGGCAATTCACCACGAGCGGAACGATCGAGCTGCCGGAATTAACGGCCCTGGGAGCAGTCGAGGGGTTCCGCCGTGGCACAGCCGACCTTTCGCTGACCGGCCATGGGAATGGGAGCAGCCAGTTTGTGGTCGATGGCTCCGCGAAAATCAATCGAGCCGATTACTCCATCCCTTACTTCGTGATTGACGGCCTGGACGCAACTACCCGCGTCCACATCACGCCACAGGAAATCACGTTGCCTGATCTGGTTGCTCGCCCGCGTCAGGGCGGCATTGTGAATGCAAGTGTTCGGTACCTCGACTGGTCAGCCCCCGCACTGCCGCCTCCGGCGCAACGGGAAAAGCGGACAAGCTCTCCGCGCCGGCCTGATCGCAGTGCACCTGCAAAGCCGGCCGCGTTGACCCCGGTGATGACGATACGCGCCCGCGTCCGCGGCGTACGCCTCAGTACGGTGTTGTCCAGCGTCGTCGAGCGGAGATACCAGGATCTTGGTTTCGATACCTATGGCGAAGGCCCGGTCAACATCGATTGGACGGGCGATGTCTCCGACCTGACCGTTTCCGCCAACTTGGGAATGACAGCTCCGGCCTCGTCCTCCGCCGGGCAATTGCCACTTAGCGGACGCGTGGATGCCAAGTACTTTCAGCAAGGCGGTCTGGTCCGGATCAACCAGCTTCAGGCTCACTCGCCGGCAACCAACCTTAACGTCACGGGCTCCTTAGGGGTTTATCCCGTGACCCGGCCATCGAGTCTGACTGTGCACCTGGTCAACCACAACCTGGGCGAGTTCGATCACGTGCTGAAAACGCTCGGTCTGGGACTAAATGGCAAAAAGGGCATCTCGGGGATTCCCATTCAGCTTCATGGGGATGCCACCTTCGACGGTCTGGCCACGGGCTCCCTGGTTGACCCTGCCTTCCAGGGCCACGTTCTAGCCAATCAGTTCTCGACTACCTTCGTTGTGCCTGCCAAGGGGATTGTGCCTGTTTCGGTTATTCCTGCCAGGGACACGAAGGCTCCAGTCGCTTTGCCGGTAGCTGGTAGCAAAGCGCCGCGCGCAGCAGCCCCGCCGCCTGTCGTGACCACCATCGCCTGGGACAAACTGGATGCCACCGGCAGCTACTCCTCGAGCCTGATCTCGATCGAGCAGGCAGCACTCACGCGCGGCGCCGCCGTCATCCATGGCTCTGGCCAGCTACGAGCTCACCAGATCAGCCGGCGGCGCGTCGCTTTTGACGAGCAATCCACCATCGCCGCGAACGCACGCATCCAGGATGCATCGCTGACCGATCTGCTGGCGATAGCCGGGCAACATCTGCCGGTCACCGGCACTGTCAACTTCCAGATTCACGCCACCGGCGCGCTGGATAACCTCGATGGAGGCGGCAATCTGACGGTGCAGGGCGGTACCATCGAAGGCCAGCCTTACCACAGCCTGGTGGCCACCCTCGTGCTGGCTCAGCAGAACGTCAATCTCACCCGGCTCACCCTGCTGCAGGACGGCGGCACTGTCATCGCCAACGGGACTTATAACTTCCGCACGGGCCACTTTCTCGGCAACGTGGACGGCACCAACTTCGAGCTGGCCCACTTCCCCCAACCGCAAGACCCGCACTTGGCGATTGCCGGGGCGATCAAGTTCGACGCTCATGCTTCGGGCACCGCCGATTCGTTTTCCGTGCTGGCGGGACTGCATTTGCGCAACCTGGTGTTAGGAGGCCAGCCGGGCGGCGCACTCGAGGTGATCGCCCATACCGAGGGAGGCACAGTTTTCTTTACCGCGCAGAACAGCCTCATCTCGGCAGGCCTGCAAGTGAAAGGGCAGACCGAGTTGGGTGGCGGTTTCCAGACGCAGGCGAAAGCAGTCCTGACTAACCTGAACATCGCGCCCTTCCTGCGCGCTTTCCACGTACAGTCCGTCACCGGCAACTCCGCTATCGGGGGCACCATCAGCGTAGCTGGACCGCTGCGGGATCCCAGGCAACTAAGTGGCGAGGCGGAGATCAACCAGTTCTCGGCCAACCTGCAAGGTATCGCTCTGCAGGCCCAGGGCCCGCTGCGCCTTTCCCTGCATGAGGGCATCCTCCACGTCACCCAGGCCCATATCACCGGCCCGGATACCGACCTCTCCGTGATTGGTACCGCTGCCCTCCTGGGCAACCAGGCGCTGGAAATGACCGGGAACGGCGCGATGAACATGAAGCTCGCGCAGACGTTCGATTCGGACATCACCTCGTCTGGCCATGTGGACTTTAATGTCGATGCCAACGGCACACTCAAAAGGCCATTACTCTCCGGCCGGCTGCACCTGGCAAATGTCGCGGTCGCCCTCAATGATCTGCCGAACGGCATCAGCAAGCTGAACGGCAACCTGGTGTTCGACCAGAATCGATTGGAGGTCCAGGAACTTGTCGGCATGACCGGTGGCGGCCAATTAAAGATCGGCGGATTTCTGGCGTACCAGCAGGGGATCTACGGCGACTTTACTGCTACCGGAAAAGACGTGCGCGTGCGCTACCGCGGGATTAGCGCGACCGCCGATACCAGCATGCATCTGCAGGGCTCGCAGAACAATATGCTGCTCTCGGGCAGCGTGCAGATCACCCGCTTTATCATCGGGCCGAACGTGGACTTCGCCAGCTTCGCTCCTGGACCTGCGGCCTCCATCCCGCCCGACCCAAATGCGCCCTCAAGCCACGTGCGGCTGGATGTGCACATTTTCTCCGCGCCGCAGTTGGACTTCCAGAACTCCTTCGCGCAACTGGCGGGCAGCGTGGATCTCCGCATTCGCGGGACGGTCGCGCAACCGGCGATTCTTGGGCGCATCAACATCACGGACGGCACGGCCAACTTCGCCGGTACGACCTATCACTTGCAGCATGGTGAGATCTACTTCACCAACCCTGTCAAAATCGAACCCCTGATCGACATTGACGCAACCACCCGCGTGGAAGAATACGACGTCACCATCGGTCTCCATGGCAACGCCAACCAGCTCACGCCGACGTTCCGTTCCGAGCCTCCACTGCCACAAGCCGACGTGATCTCGCTGCTGGCGCTGGGACGCACCCAGGAGGAGCAGGCCCTCTACTCCCAACAGGAGCAATCGATTGGCGCCGATTCCACCACCAACGCTCTGCTCGGCGGAGCGCTCAACGCCGCGGTCGGCAGCCGGGTACAAAAGCTGTTTGGCGGCGGCAGCGTCAAAATTGACCCTACCTACGTCGGCAGCATCGGCAGCTCCAGTGCCCGCATCACCGTGCAGCAGAATATCTCCAGGAATGTGCAACTCACTTACGCCACCAATGTCAACGCCACTGCCCAGCAGCTCATCCAGGCCCAGGTGGACGTCACCGGCAGCGTGTCTCTCCTGGCCGTGCGGGATGAAGCAGGGGTATTCAGCATCGTGCTCAAGGTTCACAAACGCTATCGTTGACGTCTGCTTGCGCTCGTAGTACACAGGGATGGCAACTCCGCGCCAGAGCGCGTGTCTATATTGGTGGGGTTCTCGGCGCAACCGGAGGACGAATCAGCGTCCACATCAACGGAACACGAGAGCCATGAAAGAGGAGAGAGCAAAATGAAAAACGTATTGCAGCGTTTAACTTTGGCAACGGCTGTTCTTGTTCTGGGTTCTCAGGTAGCGATTCCCAAGGCTGCGTTCGCTGTGGGGCAAAACGCCCAGACCGACAACAACATACAGGCTGACTTGCAAAATTCCTTGAAGAAGTTCAAGGGTGTTCAGATTTCCGTGAAGAACGGAATCGCCGATCTCGAGGGCACGGTCAATACCTATGCCACGAAGGAAGAAATCGACAAGAAGGCTCATCGCGTTAAGAACGTGGTGGCCGTGCGGAATAATCTGCAGATAGCACGCGCTGGCGAGATGTCAGACCAACAGCTGCAGCAGGCGCTTGTGAAGAAGCTTCAATATGACCGGGTAGGCTATGGCAATGCCTTCAACGCCATCAGCGTCAGCGTGCAAAATGGCGCCGTGACCCTGGGTGGCAATGCACTCGGCCCCGTCGCTGCGGATTCAGCGGTTTCGCTGGCGAGCAACTTCCCTGGCGTGCAGGATGTGATCAACGAAATCAAGGTGGACCCGCTCTCGCCCATGGACGATCGTTCGCGTATGCAGGTATACCGGGCTGTCTATGGATTCCCCAGCCTGAACAAGTACGCAATTGATCCGGCGCAGCCGATACGCATCACGGTCGTGAACGGCAACGTGACTCTGAACGGCGTGGTGAATAGCCAGGCCGATAAAGACACCGCGGGCATTCGCGCCAATGGCGTCCCGGGCATCTTCAAGGTCACGAACAACTTGCAGGTCGCGAACTCTTCGAACGAGAAGTAGCCTGGCGAGTCAAACAGAACGCTCTGCGCGAGCTGAACTTAAGCTCGCGCAGAGCGTTTTTCCTTCCCGCTGGTAAATGGATCTGCCCGGGAAGACTTCACTGCACCCGACCGGTAACTTTCCCATCGTCGAGACTTTCATAAAACCAACTACGCCGCCTGATCGTGTCTCTGGCGCAGGCGCCCGCACGGAAGCCAAACCACCCAGCCCGGTACACTGGAATCATGGCGTTACTGCGGAATCTGGGCATCACTCTTGAGATGATCAAGTGGGAGCACTCCATCTTTGCTCTCCCGTTTGCGCTCTCCGGAGCCATGCTTGCGGCCTCCGGCTGGCCTGATTGGCGGAAGCTTTTCTGGATCGTCGTCTGCATGGTGACCGCGCGCTCGGCGGCAATGGCGTTCAACCGCTGGGCAGACGCCGCGCTCGACGCAGCAAACCCGCGTACCGCCACTCGCGCTATCCCCGCAGGCCTGCTCAGCAGCCGCTTCGTTGCCGGATTCACCGTGATCATGTCCCTGGCTTTCGTTCTGGCAGCAGCCCAACTCAACCGGGAAACGCTGATACTCTCCCCAATCGTTCTGATGGTTCTGCTGCTTTACTCGTACACCAAACGCTTCACCCGCTGGTCGCACCTGGTCTTAGGCCTGGCTCTCGGCATGGCTCCCGCGGCTGCCTGGATCGCTATTCGCGGCAGTTTGGACCCGCGCATCGTGGTGCTCACAGTTGCCGTGCTCTTCTGGGTGGGAGGATTCGACGTACTCTACGCCTGCCAGGACATGGCGCACGACCGCGAGGCTGGCCTCAATAGCATTCCCCAAACATGGGGCATTCCGGCCGCATTTTGGATTGCCCGCGCCATGCACCTCATCATGTTGGCCCTGCTCTTCTGGCTGATCAGGCTATTCGCCCTGAACGCCATCGCCTGGACAGGCGTCGTCGCGGTGGGCATCCTGCTTCTTTACGAACATCTCATCGTGTCTCCTACCGACATGCGCCGCCTGAACGCCGCCTTCTTCACCCTGAACGGGATCATCTCCATGGTGTTCTTCCTGTTTGTGGCGGCTGCGGTGCTGGTCGGCCACGCAATCAGCCGCTAACAGCAAAACGCGCCCGTTGCCGGGCGCGTTTGCTTGATCGGATAAAAGGCCTGGCTCTAGGCCGTTCTCGCCTTTTCACGTTCGGAGAGCTTATGAGCATCGATCTTTTCGTTCACGCTGTTGCTGACTTCGTCCACTTTGGCGCGAATGCCTGACCGCGTGTCGTTTGCCTCATGCTCCGCTTCCCGTTGGTGGCGATCGGCAGTGGTCGCGGCCGCGTCTTTCGCATTTCCCCAGGTTTCCTTGGCCGCGCCCTTAACCTGGTCGGCTACTCCCTGGTTAGCAAGCTTTTGATCCCCAAAGGCTTCACCAATCCCTTGCTTCACTTTGCCTACTACCTGATCTGCTTTTCCGGCTACTTGATCTTTGTTCATGGGTCTCTCCTTTGCCCGCCATTCCTCGAGCACGTACAACTTAAGATGCCGAGCCTGGCATCACGGCCACCCGCCGGGCGAAAATAAACGCCGAATAGCGCCAGACTAAATGGCGCGCCGGCCGCCAATCAGCTGTATGACCAGTACCACCAGAGCAACGATCAACAGAATGTGGATATAGGCTCCAAGCACATGGAAACCCACAAATCCGAGAAGCCAAAGTACTAACAAAACGACAAAAATTGTCCAAAGCATAGTGTCTTTCTCCTTACGCTAAAGTCTTGCTACGCTGTACTTTGGTGCGTCCTGAGTGAAACTGGTTGCCGTATCATCAAAAAAATAATGCACGCCGACGGGGCTATATGCGCATCGCAATTCAAGGGGAATTAGGTTCATTTAGCCACCAGGCGGCGCTTGCAATGGAGCCCCAGGCGACGATCGTGCCCTGTTCACTATCCCCTGAGGTCTTCTTAAAGGTCGAGAACGGGGAGGTGGACGCGGCCGTCATCCCTATCGAGAATTCCCTGGCTGGCTCGGTGGTCGAGCATTTCGATCTCCTGTTCCAGTCAGATGTCCTGATTGAGCGGGAATCCCTCCTCCGCATACGCCATAACCTCATTGGCGTGCCGGGCAGCTCGCTCGCCAGCATCCAGCAGGTGTTTTCGCATCCCGTAGCCCTGGCCCAGTGCCGAAAGTTCTTCGGCCAGTATCCGCAAATGACGCCAGCTGCTTTCTACGACACCGCCGGCAGCGTCAAACACATCATGAGCCTCGGCGATCGCCGGGCAGCAGCCGTCGCCAGCGAGCAGGCCGCGGCAGCATACGGAGGAGAGCTGCTGGCAACCGGCATAGAAGACAACGCAGCCAATTTCACCCGGTTCTTCCTGATTCGCAGTCGTGCCCACGTCGAGCAGACACCCGATCCTGATAAGGTCAGCCTGGCGTTTACCGTCGCGAATGAGCCGGGAACCCTGGTCGCCGCACTGCAGGTCTTCGCCGAGCACCATACCAACCTATGCAAGGTGGAGTCGCGGCCAGTGCAGGGGCAAGCCGTGGCAATACGTGTTTTACGTGGACTACCAGGTGACGAATGCAGCCGATACCAGCGCCGCCCTGCAACAGCTGCGCCGGCAATGCATCCAGGTAAAGGAGTTGGGCCATTACCGGGCAGCGGCGCCGCTCGCCTGATTTCCTGACCACGGGAACTGAACGGATTGCGGTCACACCAGGCAATTACGATCGTTTTGGCCGATGAAGAGAGCGAACGAAGGCCGAAACGACTGGTGGGTTCCCGATTTGCGACTTTTCAAAACCTGCAGCATCTTATAGTCGATAATCTGATAGAAGGATACTCATGGCGAGCGATTTTCTTAGCATCATCAATCCATCCGACCCCAACCGGCGGGAATCGGGCAGCGCCCAGGGGCGCGTTTTGCCGATTCTTCCGGTTCGTAGCACGGTGTTGTTTCCTCATGCCGTACTGCCCTTGACCGTGGGACGGGAAAGCTCGATCCAACTCATCCAATCGCTGGGAGAACAGAAAACCATCGTAGTGGTCGCCCAACGGGACGAGCGGCTCGACAGCCCCCAACCCAGCGACCTGTATTCCGTCGGCACCCTGGCCACGGTTCACAAAGTCGTAAAAATGCCCAACCAGAGCCTCTTCGTGTTCACCGAAGGGACCGAGCGGGTCAAGTTAGGAGAGTTCTCCCAGCTCGAACCGTTCATGACAGCTACCGTCGATCACCTGCCTGAGATCGATCCAGGCAAGAGCGCGGAGCTCGAAGCATTGCAGCGCAACGTGATGGCGCAGTTCCAGCAAATCGTCACCACCTCGCCCACCCTCTCCGATGAGCTGCAAACCATTGCGCTCAACATCGAAGATCCTGGCCGCTTGGTCGACTTCATCGCGTCTTCGCTGCCGTTCCTGGCCACGACCGATAAGCAGGAACTGCTCGAGACGCCCGACGTCATGCTGCGCATGGAGCGCATCAACAAGCACCTGGCGAAAGAAGCTCGAAGTCCAGCAACTGCGGAACAAGATCCAGACCGAAGTGCAGGACCAGGTGCAGCAATCACAGCGCGATTACTACCTCCGCGAACAGCTCAAAGCGATCCAGAAGGAGATCGGCGAGCAGGACGAGGGGCAGAAGGACATCGAAGAACTGCGCCAGAAGATCGAAGCAGCCGGTATGCCGGAAGATGTGAAGAAAGAGGCCACCAAGGAACTCGGCCGCTTGTCACGCATGTCTCCCATGGCCGCCGACTACTCGCTCACGCGCAACTACGTGGAGTGGCTGGCCGTGTTGCCGTGGGCCAAGTCCACCGGCGCTGAGGTCGATATCGCCAAGGCGAAGGAGATACTCGACGAAGATCACTACGATCTGAAGCGGGTGAAGGATCGCATTCTGGACTACCTCAGTGTGCGCCGCCTCAAGCCCGACATGAAGGGACCGATTCTTTGCTTTGTCGGACCTCCAGGCGTAGGCAAGACTTCGCTCGGCCGCAGCATCGCGCGCGCCCTGGGACGTAAGTTCCAGCGCATCTCGCTCGGTGGCATGCACGACGAGGCCGAGATTCGTGGCCATCGCCGTACTTACATCGGAGCTCTGCCCGGGCAGATCATGCAGGCCCTGCGCCGCGCAGAAACCAACGACCCCGTCTTCATGCTGGACGAGATCGATAAGCTGGGCCGCGACTTCCGTGGCGATCCCGCGTCGGCGCTGCTCGAAACGCTGGATCCGGAGCAGAACAACACGTTCCGCGACAACTACCTGGACGTGCCGTTCGACTTGTCGAAGGTGCTGTTCATCTGCACCGCGAACATGCTCGACCCGATTCCGGAGCCGCTGCGCGATCGTATGGAGATCATTGACCTGTCGGGCTACACGCGAGGAGGAGAAGACGCACATCGCGTTCCGCTACCTCATCCCGCGGCAGATCAAGGAGAACGGCATCGAGCCTAAAGAAGGCGGGCAGCCGGAGATCGAATTCCCCGAAGAGGGCGTACGCTACATCGTTCGCCACTACACGCGGGAAGCCGGTGTCCGTAAGCTCGAGCAGCTCATCGGCACGGTCTGCCGCAAGCAGGCGCGGCGGATCGCGGAAGGGAAGACCGGCACTCTCGTCGTCGACCGCGCAGTCATCCAGGAATTTCTGGGCGGCATCAAGGTGCGCGTCGATACCGAACTGGCTGAGCGCACCAAGCGTCCCGGCGTAGCCGTCGGGCTTGCCTGGACGCCGGCTGGCGGCGACGTGCTCTTCATCGAAGCCAACCGCATGAAGGGCAAGGGCGGCTTCAAGATGACGGGCCAGATTGGCGAGGTCATGCAGGAATCCATGCAGGCTGCGCTGACCTGGGTTCGTTCCAACGCAGCGTCCCTCGGCCTGGAGCAGGACTTCACCAAGGATCTGGACATTCACATCCACGTTCCTGCTGGAGCCATTCCCAAGGACGGGCCTTCGGCCGGCGTCACCATGGCAACCACCCTGGTTTCGCTCATGACCGATACCCCGGTGCATCCGCTGACTGCGATGACGGGGGAGATTACGCTCAGCGGGAATGTCCTGCCGATCGGCGGCGTCAAGGAGAAGTTCCTGGCTGCCAAGCGTGCCGGCGTGCTCGACGTGATCTTCCCGGCAGAGAACCGGCAGAACGTGGAAGAGGACCTCACCGCGGATCAGATTGCCGGCGTGCGCATTCACTATGCGAGCTGCATTGAAGACGTGCTGAAAGTGGCTCTCCCGAAGACACCGATCGAAGAGAAGAAGGACGAAGTGCTGCGCGAAGCGATCATCGAGCACGCAGAGGTTTAACCTCTGCGCCACTCCGAAACCAAGAAAGGCCCGCCAACCAGCGGGCCTTTTCTTTGGTTGAGGCATATCGGTTGAGCTTTCCTGTCCCCCACTCAAGCCAGACGCGGCTTGAGTGGGCCACCCAAGGTTCTTTGAGGTCACACCCACAGTCGTTTGAGGCCAGACTGTCGAGCTCTCGCGGTGGTACGACAAGCCCGGGTGGCCCATTCAAGCCGTGTTTGGCTTGAGTGGGGGACAAGAAAGCTCAACCGATGTCGCCTGACCTCTTCATAACCCAACGCAAACAGATCGAACCCACGAACCACTGCGCTAGAATCGCAATGGGAACAGAGGAGTTAAGTCCATATCGCCGCATCTAAACCAGGCCGTGCTGAGTCTCATCTGCAAGGACAACCATGATTGTTGATTTTGCGGAACGGGCGCATAACCACAACTGGGATCTGGATCCGGTGGTTCGCTCGCTCCTGGATACCGACTTCTATAAGCTGCTCATGCTCCAGTTCATCTGGAAGCATTTCCCTACCACGCAGGTTTCGTTCAGTCTGAGCAATCGCTCCACCTCGCAGCGCCTGGCGGACGTCATAGACCGCAACGAAGTCCTGCAGCAACTGGAGCATGTGCGCAGTCTGCGCTTTCTCAAATCAGAGCTGATCTGGCTGGCCGGGAACACCTTCTTCGGCCGTCGCGGCATTTTTGAACCGGACTTCATCGATTGGCTGGCGCATGGTTTCCGCCTCTCCAGCTACCGCCTGACCATACGAGACGGCCAGTTCCACCTGGACTTCGACGGCCTGTGGACCGAAGCCACGATGTGGGAGATTTACGGCCTCTCCATCATCAACGAACTTAAATCGCGTGCCGCCTTCCGCGGGATGAGCGAGTTCGAACTGGATATTCTCTACGCCCAGGCAAAATCTAAGTTATGGGGCAAGGTGGAGCGCCTGACTGGAATCCCCGAGCTCCGCGTCGCGGACTTTGGTACCCGCCGCCGCCACAGCTTTCTTTGGCAGGAATACGTGGTAATGGCCATGAACACCGCGTTGGGTGAGCATTTTACCGGCACCTCCAACACCTACCTGGCGTACAAACACAACCTCGAGGCGGTGGGCACCAACGCCCACGAATTGCCGATGGCGTTAGCGGCGATGGCCACCAGCGATGCTGAACTCAAAAGCTCGCAATACCGCATTCTCGAGTTGTGGCAGAGCACCTACGGCCAGGACATCCGCATCATGCTGCCCGATACCTACGGCACCACCCAGTTCCTGGCCGATGCGCCGGACTGGGCGGCCGACTGGACCGGCCAGCGCATCGACAGCAAGGATCCCTACGTCGCGGGAGATGAATACATCGCCTGGCTCAGGCAACGAGGGCGCGACCCGGTCCAGAAACTGCTGATCGCCTCCGACGCTGTCGACGTGGAAGACATTCTCGGCCTGCATGCCTATTTCATGGGAACCATGGCGCCCGGCCTTACGCCGAAAGACTTTCAAAGCGCTGCCGACCTGAACGATCCGGAGAAGTGGACGCCAGGCAGACGCATTCGCTTCAGTGCTGGTTGGGGCACCCTGCTGACCAACGATTTTCGCGGTTGTCATCCGAATGGGGACCACAAGTTCCATCCGGCGAGCCTCGTTTGCAAGATGACCGAAGCCGACGGCCGCCCCGCGGTCAAGCTCTCCGACAACTACTCTAAGGCGACCGGGCTGCGATCAGAAATTGCGCGCTATCGCCGCGTGTTTGGTACCGCGGGTGTGGCGAACATCCCGGTCATCGTCTGACTGCTGTGCCGCGTGACGCCCACCCCATTTCAAGCCCGGCCGCGTCTAATCTCATGGCAAGGGTAGGTCGTTCGCCCTTCGGCTATGCTTCTTCCATGCGGGTCACCGTTCTGTTTTTCGGAGTACTGAAAGAAATGTTGGCGAGCGAAAGCCAGAAGCTTGATCTGGCGCCAGGGGCGACCGTGGATGCCGTCCTCGATCACTTTCAGGCCCTGTTGCCCGAGCAAGCGAAGCTGTGGTCGGCCCTGGCGATTGCCGTCAATCGCACCTACGCTGCTCGGGGCGCGGCTTTGCAGGATGGCGATGAAGTGGCGCTGCTGCCGCCTGTCAGCGGAGGATCCCCGTCCCCGATCGTTTCGCTGGTGCATAGCCCTATCGACGCAGAGTCAATATTGGCTGCCGTGAAACAGGGCGAAGACGGGGCAGTCGTGCTCTTCGACGGCATTGTGCGCAACAATACCCGCGGCCGCAAAACGCTCCATCTCGTCTACGAAGCCTACGAAGAGATGGCTCTGCAGCAAATGCAGGCGCTCGCGGCCGAAGCGGTGACCCGGCACAACATCCGGCAGGTCATCCTGGTGCATCGCCTGGGGCGCCTGGAGGTTGGGGAAACCAGTGTGCTGATTGCGGTCGCCTCGGCGCACCGGGGCCAGGCGTTCGAAGCATGCCGCTGGCTGATCGACACCCTCAAAAAGACCGTACCCATCTGGAAGAAGGAGCACTTCGTCGATGGAGCGGTATGGGCCGACGGCGAGCCGTTTCCTCCGGATTTAGCGCAGAAGGAAACGAGCGGCCATGAGTCCACTGCTTAGGACGCTGTGCATCGCCGGGCTTTCGCTCTCTACCTTCAACCTGCTCGCCCAGACACCCACGATCAGTGTCAACGTACGCCTGGTGAATGTATTCGTGAATGTTACCGATGCGCAGGGCGCGCCTGTCCCGGGCCTTACCCGAGAGGACTTTGCGCTCAGCGAAGATGGGCATCCGCAAAAGATTGCCGTGTTTGAACGCCAGTCGGAACTCCCACTGGAGATCGTTTTAGCGATTGATGCAAGCGAAAGCGTGCATAAGGACTCGGCTCTTGAGCACGACGCAGCGCGGCGTTTTGTGCACTCTTTGTTACGGCCAGTGGATCATCTCGATCTCATGGAATTTTCGGATAACGTGCGTGAGATGGTGTTTTTTACCAACAATCCATCGCGCGTCGATCGTGGATTGAATGAAATCGGCCGGGGCGCGGCAACGGCGCTGTATGCCGGCGTTTATCTCGCTTCGCAGAGCCTGGCGCCGCGTTCCGGTCGCAAGGTGCTGGTCATCATCTCCGATGGCGGGAACACGGTAAAGGGAACGACCTACGAGCAGGCCCTGGAGCAGGCGCAACGTGGGGAGGTGATGGTTTACCCCATTATCGATGTGCCGGTGAGCGCGAGTGCCGGTCGTGATCTGGCAGGCGAGCACGCGTTGATCACGCTCGCGCAGGAAACCGGGGGCAAGTACTACTACGCGGATGCCACCTCGCTTGACAAGACGTTTGCGCAACTCTCGGACGATCTGCGCACGCAGTATTTGCTGGGTTACTACCCTACCAACCGTCTGGGCAGCAGCTTCCGCACCATCTCGGTAAAACTAAAAACACCCACCGACGGCTATTCTGTCCGCAGCCGCCCGGGGTATTATCCCGCTCCGCAACCTTGAGCCGCGGAACCTATTCCACTCCTCTTGCTTCGCTACCCCCACTTGCCATAGCTACCCCTCTTGCCATCGCTACCCCACTTGCCATCGCTACCCCCTTTCCCCCCTACCCTCAATTTGTCATCCCGAGCGCAGTCGAGGGATCTGCTGTGCGCCTTTCCCCCTCCACGCTTCTCAACATAAGCTCCAGGATCGGACAAGCGAAGGAACCTACCTTGCGGCCCACTTCATAAGTGGCGCAGTACACAAATTCAGGCCCGTACCGCGTGGGGTTGCCCCATGTCTACCCGGGGCTTCATCGCCGTGACCGGATCTTCTGTTCCTTCGCTTGTCCGATCCTGGAGCTTATGTTGAGAAGCGTGGAGGGGGAAAGGCGCACAGCAGATCCCTCGACTGCGCTCGGGATGACAAATTGAGGGTAGGGGGGAAAGGTGGATAGCGATGACAAGAGAGGGTAACGATGACAAGAGGGGTAGCGATGACAAGTGGAGGGTAGCGATGGCGAGAGGGGTAGCGATGGCACGACACCAGAATTCAAGTGGTCGTCATCATTGTGAACGCTGCGTCAATTACCCTACCGGAACAGCAGTTCATTCTTACCGTGGAGTGTGGATGTCCTTTTCGCCGTGGGTAGCCGTTCTCTTGGTGTGCCTTGCCGCGCCGCTGGGCGCATCCTCGTTACCAGACGCTCCCCAGGTGCAAAGCACGACGCAACCAGCGCGCCCGCGGCCGTCGTCTCTGCCGCAGATAAACCAGCGCGAAGCAGACCAATCGGACGACCAGTTGAATCCGGCCGTCTTCTCCCACCACCTCATTGCCGATCGCATCTGGATTTCCGGTCAGGCCAACTTCATCTTTCAGGCGCACGGACCCTTTCACTCCCCCTACGCGGGACCGAACAGCTTTCAGAGCCGCTTGCAGACGACCGCCCTGTCCCGTGTCCTCACTCTGTACACGGGCATTCGGTTCGCGCGCTGGAGCGAATTCATTTTCAATGCGGAAGAAACCGGCGGCAAAGGCATCAGTCAGGCTCTGGGCATCGCCGCCTTCACAAATCTCGATGTGGTCCGCAATCCTTCGCTCGGCCAGAACGTCTACGCGGCCCGGTACTTCATCCACCAGACCTTCCCTCTCACCGCGGATCGTGTCGAACAAAACCCCAATCCCTTCTACCTGCAGCATTCTCTCCCCAGAAAGCGCATTGAGTTCACCATGGGCAAAATGGGCATGGTCGACTTCTTTGACAACAACGCGGTCGGCAGCGATAGCCACCTGCAGTTCACCAACTGGGCAATTGATAACAATGGCGCTTACGATTACGCGGCCAACACGCGCGGATATACCGTCGCCGCCATCCTCAGCTATACAGGCCCCGAGTTCGAGGCACGCTTTGGCGAAGCGCTCATGCCCACGGTGGCAAACGGCATCGATCTCGATGCCAACCTCCGCCGCGCCCGCTCTGAGAATCTCGAACTGGTGTTCAAACCCGAGCTATTTCAGGGGCTCGAAACGCGTATTCGGCCGCTGGCCTACCTTAATCACGCCAACATGGGTGACTACGGCCAGGCAATCAAGGGCTACCAGCAACATGGTGATAAGACTCCCGACATCACCCAGTATCGTCACCAGGGATCGCTGAAGCAGGGCTTTGGCCTCAACCTTGAGCAGGAGTTGCCCGCCAACTTTCGCGCCTTCCTGCGCACGGGTTGGAACGAAGGTCACAAAGAATCGTTTGCTTATACCGAGATCAACAGCACGCTGGCGCTGGGCGTCGACCTTGCCGGAAACGCCTGGCACAGGAAAGAAGACCGCGTGGGCACTGCCTTCGAAACCGGCGGCATCAGTACCCAGCACCGCCAGTACCTGGCGCTGGGTGGGCTTGGCTTCATCCTCGGCGATGGCCGCCTGCGCTATGGCCGTGAGGCCGTCAGCGAAACCTACTACACCGCTCATGTCATCAGCGGGCTGTACATGTCGGTGCAACTGTCCTACGTCAACAATCCCGGCTACAACCGGGACCGCGGCCCGGTTGTCGTTCCCGGCGTACGGGCCCACATGGATTTTTAAGTACATCCAGCAGGCCCCGTTTCCGCATCTCTGTATCATTCAGCTATGGCAATCCAACCGGCAAACCGGCGCGGCAAGAAAGATCCGCCTCTCGGCGAAACAGGCCAGGAGACCTTGTACCTGCGCTTCCTGAGCGAAAAGCAGGTGCGTGTGACGGTCAAGCTGCGCGACGGCGAAGTGGTTACTGGCTGGATCGAGTACTTCGACGACACCATGATTCGTCTTACCCGCGAGGGGCGGCCCAACCTGTTCATCTACAAGCACCAAATTCGCGCCATCAGCGAACGCGGCCGCCGCGAAGTAGGCAAACCAGGCACGGCCAACCAGCTTGCGAGAACCGCCCCTTGAGCAACTTTCCCACTCAGCTGGATCTTGGTTTCGTCGCCGGTGCCGCGCCCATTGCTCTTGAAGCCGGCCACCTGCTGCGTGGCTACTTCGATCGAGGTGTCACCGCGGAGTACAAGGGCGATGTCGATATTGTGACGGAAGCCGATCGGGCTTCAGAAAAACTGATCGTTGGCCGCCTGAACGAAGCATTTCCAGAACACGGCGTTTTTGGAGAAGAAGGCACGCGTTCCGGGCTCGATCGCGCTTACCGCTGGTACGTCGATCCGCTCGACGGCACCACGAACTTCGCGCACGGCTTTCCTTTCTTCAATGTATCGCTTGGGCTGGAGCATCGTCCTCCCGGGCTCGCCCCCGATGCCGACGGCGAGTTAGTCGCGGGTGTGGTGTATGACCCGGTGCATGAGGAACTCTTCCTCACAGAAAAGGGCAAAGGCGCCTGGCTACAAAAGCAGTCGGGTACTCCGCAACGGCTGCACGTGTCCTCCGTTGGTTTGCTGCAGGAGAGCCTTTTGGCCACAGGGTTTCCCAGCCAGAAGCGCCATGCCAACCCCAACATTCACTTTTACCAGCAGCTCACCTTGCGCTCTCACGGCATCCGCCGCGCCGGCGCCGCGGCACTCGATCTGGCTTATTGTGCCGCCGGCCGCATGGAAGCTTTCTGGGAGTTCAACCTGAATCCCTGGGACTGCGCCGCCGGTGCTTTGCTGGTGATGGAAGCGGGGGGCGCCATGGTGCGCTTCGACGGCAGCCCCTTCCGCCTCGATAGCCAGGAGGTGCTCGCGACCAACGGCAAGGTGACTGGTGAGATCCTGGGATTCTTCAGCGACATGTTTGCCGGCCGCGGCATTGAGCCTGTGCCCACACCGGCTGAGTTTGCTGCGCGTCGTCAATCGCGAACCTAGGTAGCGGTCTTGCACTCTGCAGACCTGCTGCTACAATTTGGCTTGATTCTTCCCCTTCCGGAGACCGGTAATTTATGACTTACGTGATCGCAGAACCCTGCATTGGCACCAAAGACACCGCCTGCGTCGATGCCTGCCCGGTAGATTGCATTCATCCCAAAAAAGACGAAGCCAAGTATGGTGAAGTCGAGCAGCTCTACATTGATCCCGTGGAGTGCATTGACTGTGGCGCGTGCGTTCCGGTGTGCCCCGTGTCCGCCATCTTTGCAGGAGATGATCTTCCTGAAAAGTGGGCCGGCTTCACTGAAAAGAACTCTGCCCACTTCGGCCGATAGAGCTACTCCTCTCCGCGTAGTCCGGCGTCTCTGGCTGTTGGAACCACGCAAGCCATGATCGCTCACCAGGTCGAAGCCGTCGTTCTGCGCACCTGGCCTATCCACGAAGCGGATCAGATCGTTTCGCTCTTCACGCGCGACTTCGGCAAGATCAAGGGCGTCGCCAAATCAGCGGCCAGGTCGCGCCGCCGTTTTGGCGGCGCGCTTGAGCCCATGACCCATGTGCGCGCGCATTACGTCGAGAAGCCGGCCCAGGAGCTGGTGCGCCTCGACTCCTGCGACATTCTTCACTCACCGCTGGCAGAACCCGTCGATTACGGCCGGGCTGTCGCTCTTGCCTTCTTTGCTGAGGTGCTGGAGCAGACACTGCCCGATCACGACCCCAACGATCTGGTGTTTCGCTTGCTGCTCTCGGTGCTCGAGCAGACCCGCGTCAATCACATCTGGATGCCAGTCACTTATTTCGCTCTCTGGACCACCCGCCTGCTGGGTTGGCTGCCGGACTTAAGCCGCTGCCTCTATTGCGGCATACCGCTCGCCGGCCAACCGGCCTACTTCCATTTTTTTGCGGATGGCCTGTTCTGCCTGGAACACCGGCAAATTGGCGAGAACAGCGGCCACGGCGCTACGCTCACACCTGATTCGCAGGTGCTGGCAGTGCGCATCTTCCGCTCACCGGCTTCGGCGTTTGCGGCGGAAGCATGGCCACGCAACCGCGGCGCCGACCTGCGCCGCTTCGCCATCCAGAGCCTGGAGCGGCACCTGGAGCGCAAGCTCCGCACCGCGGTAGCGCTCTCCCGCCTTGCCGGTTCCTGATGCCAGGTTCTGGCACCCGTCCCTCGTTAGCAAGAGGAAGAGCCGCTCTAGCTGTTGTTGAGCAATGAGCCCACAATACCGCCCACCACACCGCCCTCGGTCCGCTCGCGCGTCGCCGACGGCATGTATTGCTGCAACTGGTGAGCGAGTTTTGCGATGGGCAGCGTCTGCAGGTAGACGCGGCCGGGGCCGGTCAAGGCAGCGAGAAAGATTCCGTCGCCCCCGAAGATCATGTTCTTGATGCCGGGTATCCGGGTGATCTGGAACGAGACGCTCGATTGGAACGCGCCCACGTGACCGGGGTGTACCCGCAGCGTCTCGCCAGGCTGCAGATCCTTGACGATCAGCTCGCCCGACAGCTCGATCCAGCAGGCGCCTTGTCCTGTGACTTTCTGCAGCAAAAATCCGTCGCCGCCGAACACGCCCGCGCCCAGCGATTGCTGAAAACCGACACCCAGGGAAACCTGGGAGGTCGCGCAAAGAAAGCCGTGGCGATGGATCATGTATTCCAGCCCGGGTCCCACTTGCACCGGCTGAATGTGTCCCGGCACACGCGTGGCAAAAGCGATCTCGCCGCGTCCACCGACCGCGCTGTACTCCGTCATGAACAAGCTGCCGCCGCCTGCGACCCGCTTCAGCGCGCCAAAGAATCCGCCGCCTCCGCCAAATTGGGTGTGGGTCTGCATCTGGATGTTGCTGCTCATCCACGAGAGCTCGCCGGCTTCAGAAATGACTGTTTCGTTGGGCTCCAGGATGAACTCAAGAACCGGCAGGGTAGTACCGACAATCCGGCTTTGCATGGCTGTTTTCCTCCTCAAATGTCCGGGGCAGACCAGTGTATTGCATCGTCCACCGCCGGGACAGCGAAAGCGTTTGATTTAGAATCCAACGGTGGCTCTGCAAGTATCCAAGAACGCAAACCCCGAACTCTCGCGCGAATCCAAAACCGAATCGGGCGCACTCACCTTTCAGGAACTTCTCTTCCGTCTGCAGACTTTTTGGGCTGAGCGTGGCTGCGTATTGCAGCAGCCCTATGACGTCGAGGTGGGCGCAGGCACGATGTCGCCTGAGACCTTTCTGCGCGTGCTCGACCCTCGTCCGTTCTCCGTGGCGTATGCACAGCCTTCCCGGCGCCCCGCTGACGGACGCTACGGCGAGAACCCGAACCGCCTGTTCAAGCACACCCAGTTCCAGGTGGTGTTGAAACCGCCGCCCAACAACGTGCAGGAACTCTATCTCGAGTCACTGCAGGCGATCGGTATCGATCTGCGTCAGCACGATTTGAAATTCGAAGAAGATAACTGGGAATCGCCTACGCTCGGCGCCTGGGGCATTGGCTGGCAGGTGATGCTGGACGGTCTCGAGATCACCCAGTTCACCTACTTTCAGCAATGCGGCGGGCTCGATCTCGACCCCATTTGCGCAGAGATCACCTACGGCCTGGAGCGTATCGCCGCTTTTCTGCAGGATGTGGACTCCATCTACGACATCGTGTGGACGCGCAGCCCGCGCATCGTGACGTACGGGGAAGTACGCCATCTGGAAGAAGTGCAGTTCTCTGTCTACAACTTCGAAGATGCCGATGTGGAGAAGCTGTGGGAGCATCTGCGGCTCTACGAAGCGGAGTGTCAACAGCTGCTGAGCCGCGCCGGGCAGTTGCCGGCGGAAGCTGACCTGCAGGCATTACGCCGTTTTCCTGTGCTGGCCGCTTACGACCTTTGCCTCAAATGCTCGCACCTGTTCAATCTGCTGGATGCGCGTGGCGCCATCTCGGTCACCGAGCGCGTCGGCATCATCGCTCGCATTCGCAACCTCGCTGTCGGCATCGCCAAAGCGTACTCGCGCACATTTGCGGAAAGACCCTAAACCCACATGGCTGAGTTTTTACTGGAGATTGGGCTCGAAGAGATTCCTGCCCGCATGATCGCTGCCGCCGAAGCAGAACTTGCTCGCCGTGTCGAAGCGCTGCTCACCCGCCAGCGTTTGCTGGCCGCAGGCTCGGCGGTGACCAGCTATTCCACCCCGCGGCGTCTCGCGGTTCGTATCGAAGGCTTGCTGCCCCAGCAGCAGGATATGCAGGAGCAGCTCACCGGCCCGGCCTGGAAAGCCGCTTTCCCGAATGGGCAGCCTGGCCCTGCTGCCGAAGCCTTTGCCAGAAAGGCCGGGGTGGCGGTCACCGCGCTCGAAAAAATCACCACACCCAAAGGCGAATACGCCGCAGCCACTGTCCAGCGCCCCGGGCAAACCGCGCAGAGCGTGCTACTCAGCTCACTGCCGCAGGAAATCGGCGGTCTCGCATGGCCGAAGACGATGTACTGGCGGGCGGGTAAACCGGAGCGCTTCGTGCGTCCCGTGCAGTGGTTGCTCTGCCTGCTGGATGAGGCCATGATCCCGGTTGAGTTTGCCGGCATTCGCGCCGCCAACGTCAGCTACGGGCACCGCATTCTGCATGGGGATGCGCCCGTGATCATTGTGCGCCCTTCCGCGTACCAATCGTCGCTTGCAGAAGCGTTCGTCATGGTGGATGTCCCTGCGCGACGACAGCGCATTCGCAAGGCCCTCGATGCGGTCACCCGCACCTTGCCCGGTACCCGCTGGCGCGAAGACGAAGATCTGGTCGAACAAGTGACCCACCTTACCGAATGGCCTAACGTACTGGCCGGCAACTTTCAGCCGGAATACCTGTCGTTGCCGCAAGAGGTTTTGGTCACCGTCATGCGTGACCACCAAAAATATTTCGCGGTGGAAGATGGACACCGGGCATTGGCGCCCCACTTTCTGACCGTGCTGAACACTGAGGTCGACGCTCCCGGCGCGGCCGTCATCCGCCATGGCAACGAGCGCGTTCTGCGTGCTCGCTTCAACGATGCCCGCTTCTTCTGGGACTACGACCAGAAGATCCCGCTTGCCGAACGGTTGGAAAAACTTAGGACGGTCACTTTCCAGCGCGACCTGGGCAGCTACTTCGACAAGACTGAGAGCAACTTGCTGATGGCGAACGCAGTCGCTGCGGACTTGCTGCGCAGTCCGTTGCGGTCGATCGCCCGGCTCTCGAACTGGCGGTGCGTCTGGCCAAGACCGATCTCACCGCTGAGCTGGTCAAGGAGTTCACTGAACTGCAGGGCATTGTCGGCGGCCTGTACGCGCGCGCCCAGGGCTTGGGAGAAACCGTCGCTCAGGCCATCTACGCGCAGTACATGCCGGCTGGCGTTGAGGACCGCATTCCTGAAACGGTGGAAGGGCAGATCCTGGGGTTGGCGGACCGCATGGCCACCATCGCAGAAATGTTCGCTCTCGGATTGGCGCCGAGTGGATCCAGGGATCCGTTCGCGCTGCGCCGCGCGGCGAACGGGATTATCAAGATTCTTGGCGAATCCGGGCTGCCGCTGACCGTGGCTGGGTTGCAGGCAACCGCCCTCGACACTCTGCCCCGTGCCCGCTCCGGGGAACCTGCTGCGGCGCTTGCATTGTTCTTCAACGAACGCCTGGGCTTCTATCTTCGCGACGTAAAGGGCTACGCCTATGACGTCGTGAACGCCGTGCTCTCGGCTGGGCTCACCACCGTTCCGGACGCGCTGGCAAGGGCGGAGGCACTCACGCGGGTGCGCGGTTCCGACGATCTGCTCGCCGTCTCCACCGCGTTTAAGCGCATCAAGAACATCCTGCGCCAGGCTGCCGAGAAACAGGATCTTCCCGCAGATGCCATTGCCGCCGAGCAGTTGGTCGAGCCTGCGGAGCGCCAATTACACGTAGACATGGTTACAGTAGCGCCGCAGGTGGAAGCACTCCGCACGCAGCGTGAGTATCAGCAGGCGCTGGAGAAGATCGCCACGTTACGTCCGGCGATTGATGCGTTCTTCGACAAGGTGATGGTGATGGCTCCCGAGACCCCACTGCGCGTCAACCGGCTGACCTTGATCGCCGCAGTGCTTAACGAATTCTCCCGCATCGCTGACTTCTCCGAGATCGTCCCCGGCTGAGGGCGCTTGTAGCCGGGAAATACTTGGCATTGAGATCAGTAAATTCCCATATCTCACGACGTTTTCCAGGCGGGAGCTATGGAATTCACCGCTCCCCATCGGTAACTCTCACCCTGCCGCGTCGAATCGCGCCTCCCAGTCCCACAAGTACAACTTGTGTGCAGTTCTGGCATCCGACCGTTAATAGATATGTTAATAGAATGTTAAAACCGTTATAGTGACACAACGGTTCGTCTCTGCCGCGAACTGGCCCCCCTAATTGCAGCAGTTTGCGACTCATAGGGATCAGTGTGCTCGCATGGCAGAAGGCACTTAGTAAATTTTCCAGGAGGCCCGGCCCATGACCAGAATCTCATTCCACCAGAAACTCGAAAACCTTAGGGAACGCCTGCTGGAGATGGCCGGTGTGGCCGAACAAACGCTCACCCTGGCTCTCGATGCCCACTGTCGCGGCGACCTCTCTGCTTATAGCAAAGTGCGCCTGAACGAAAGCATCATCAACCGCTCCGAACGCGAGATCGATCAGCTGGCGCTGGACCTGCTCGCCATGGAACAGCCAATGGCGGTGGACCTGCGCTTCGTACTGGCCGCAATCAAAATCAATTCGGACCTCGAACGCGTCGGCGACCAGTCCATGACTATCGCCCTACTGGCGGAAGAGCTGGCGGGCAGCGATCCCTGCGACTTTCCGATTGACATCCCACGCATGGCGGAACTCTCCATGACGATGGTGCGCAAAGCGCTCCAGGCGCTCACGGAGCGTGATGCGGAGCTCGCCATCAGCGTGCTTTCCATGGACGACGCAGTGGATGAGATGAACCGCAGGGCCAAGAGCGTCCTGTTGGATTGCATTGCACGCGACTCCACGGCAGCCCGCTCCGCCATCAACCTGCTCTTTATCTCGCGCAGTCTGGAGCGCATCGCCGATCACGCTACGAACATGGCGGAAGACGTCATCTTCTGGGTGCGCGGCGCGGACGTGCGCCACGGCCACGCTCTGCACATTCAGTAGCCCACTAGTCAGTAATCCACTTAATGCACGCGCTGCAAACGGGCGATTAACTTCTCTGCCAGGTTTTCGCCCGAATCTGACCACAAAAGCCGGCTGCTGATCCCGCAGTGGTCCTGGATAGCATTGGTCACGTCTACCAGCCGTTGGACGTTTCGCTTCACATACTCCGCGCCTACGGTATCCAGGTCGATGTCTTCTACAAGAAACGGCTTGTCGAGCCCAAAATCAACGCGAACCTGCCCGTTCTGTTCGTAAGCCCCTTCGTCGAACTCGGGGCCAAAGCCGACTACCCGGACGACTACCGGCGATAGTTTCCAGGTGGGGTCGAGCCCGCCCCCGGTTTCGGGCATCCACAAGTCCCACTTCAGCTCGAACTCGTAGGCGAAGTCACCGTGCAGGATCTCTGTGGCCTCGGCGACGGCCGTTTCCGGCGCAGACTCCTGCACTTCTTCCTCTTCGTAGATCCTCTGGTAGAACGGCGGCTCGTTCCACGAGATGGGGTAAGCTGCGGCCGCATGCACGCGCACGGCCTGACCTGGGGCGCCGAACTGGCGCACCACCGAGACGATTGCCGGGGCCAGCGCCGGCAAGCGGAAATTAGGGAACCAGAGACTCAGGTACAACCGATCAGCCATATCCCCATTTTAAGCTCTCTGTAACAGTCGTTTCAGGCCGATGAGCAAGAGTGAGAAGATGGGCTATATGGGGTGTTCCCTGCACAGATCAGCGAACCGTAACCAGCTTGATTTTTGCCAGTACGGGCCGTCGAAGTGAAGCCGGCTCACCTGCGCAATGGCATCCTGATCTTCGCCGCAGCCCTCATCGTGGCCATCGGAGCGTTCTTTCTCCACGCACGTTGGCTTGCCCGGCGTCTTGGCCGCGATCTCCCTTACGAACTGGCCAAGTCGATTCAGCAATCCACCCACGGCTTTACCCACTCGGAGTCCCGGGGCGGTCACACCCTCTATACCCTGCACGCCTCTAAAGCAGTGCAGTTCAAAGCGGATGGGCACGCCGAATTGCAGGATGTGAGCATCACTCTTTTTGACGCCCAGGGCGCGCCCGCCAATCGTATCTACGGCAGCGCGTTCGACTGGGATCCCGTCAAAGGGATTGCCCGCGCCCTGGGTGAAGTGCAGATTGATCTTCAGGCAAACGCCTCTACCAATCCAAAACAAGCTGCGACCGTGACGCCGGACGGGGATGGCAAGGGTACGGTGCACGTCAAAACCTCAGGCCTGACCTTCAATAAAGAGACCGGGCTTGCCAGCACCCCGGAAAAGATCGAGTTCCGGTTAGCTGCAGCGGCTGGCAGCGCTGTAGGGGCCAGCTTCAACTCGCAAACCGGCGTCGTCGTCCTGACCTCCGACGTGGCATTCAATTCGAGTCTGGACGGCAGTCCGCTTGCCATCCGTGCCCATCATGCTCAATTTGATCGCGACAGCCGGCTCTTGTACCTCTTGCAGGAGGTGGCCGATTTCGAGGACAGTCACAGTTCCTCCGACCAGGCGACCATCTCCTTCCGGGAGGATGGGTCGGCCTCCCAGGTCGAAGAAGCCGGGAATGTACTGCTGACCAGTGCCGCGCAAAGAATCACCACCCGCAAGGCGCACATTGATCTGGGGCCTAAGAGCGAACCGCTGCAGGCCAGGATGGAAGGTGGTCTGCTCTATGTGGCCAGCGACCAGAACCGCCAACTGCACGGGTCGGCTTCTTCCGGCACTATTTTGCTCGGGCCGTTGATGTCCATGCGGCACGCACAGCTGCGCGACGCCGTGTCCCTGGTCGAAACGGAGACATTTGCGGCTCATCCGGAAACTTCTCATGCACGGATGGGTGAGGCGAATCAGCATAAGCCAGTGTCCAGTTCTCGCCAGGTTCAGGCCACGCGCATCGACGTAGATTTCGCGCCTGGCGCTGGCCGCAGCCCGCAAGCGGAACACATTATCGCCGCTGGGGCTGCCAGGCTGAATGTCCATACGATCTACAGCAACACGCCGCCCCAGGACACTACGGTGCAGGGGGATGAACTGGTCGCGACCCTGGCTGGAGGAGAAGTGCTCACCAGCCTTCGAGGCACAGGCCACACCGGCTTGGTCGAAATCAGCCCCAAGGGCGCAAAGCAACGCAGTACCGGAGATAGTCTCTTGCTGACGTTCGCCGCGAACAAGGGGTCTGCCTCGCAAATGGCTGCGCAGTTGCAAACAGCGGTGCAGGTGGGCAATGTGACATTAACCCAGGAAGCTTCCGTCGAACCTAATAAGACAAAGGGCGCTGGCGGCGCGGGTATGGGGCTCACCACAGCCGTTGCGGAGAAAGCCTCGTACGACGCAGCCAGCCAGATTGTGCAGCTTTCCGGCAATCCGCGAATCCGTAATGCCAGCGGAGAGCTGAGCGCCGGGGCTATTGCAGTGGACCATAACACGGGGAACGCCAACGCCAGCGACGGCGTGAAGGCAACCTACCATCAGGAAAAAGGGCAGAAAAGCGTACCTTTCTCCGCAGCCGGTTCGGTGCATGTAGTGGCCGACCGCGCCCACCTCGACCATGCCACGGGAATGACCACGTTCTACGGAAAGCCCGGCAGCCCGGCGCGCTTGTGGCAGGGCAGTGATTCCATTGCAGCGCCGGTGCTGGAGCTTTCCCGGGCGAACGCGACATTAGCGGCGCATGCCGTCAGCGGCGACGCTGCGGCGGTGAGCGCGATCCTGGTGAGCGAGCCTGCCAGTCAAGGGAAGGGCGCCCCGCCTGCGGCTGCTACCGCCGCTGCGCCGGTGGTTCGGTTGCAAAGCCGCACCCTGCTTTATGCGGAAGACGCTCACAGAGCCACGTTCAGCGGCGCCGTCGTGGCCCAGACCGCCACCGGTGCCCTGCATGCCAATGCCATGGACATCTACTTCAGCCCCGCGCCCCTGCCGCCATCCTCGCCCAAACAAGAAAGTCAGGCGGGGAGCAGGGTCGAACGAATCGTCGCCCACGGGGCTGTCGAGTTGCTGCAGCCAGGACGCAAAGGCACTGGCGAAGAGCTCACTTACACTGCGGCCGACAGTAAATTTGTGCTCACCGGAACCAGCTCTGCGCCGCCTCGACTGAGTGATGACGTGCGCGGCAGCGTCACCGGTAGTTCGTTGATTTTCAATGATCGCGATGATAGCGTCATCGTGAGTGGTGGAGCGTCCAAAGCAGTGATCCAGACGCGTGTCGCACGATAATGCAGAAACTCAGCACAGACGAGATCGGCAAATCGTATAAGGGTCGTCAGGTAGTGCGAGGCGTCAACCTGGAGGTTTGCCAGGGCGAAGTCGTCGGCTTGCTCGGACCCAACGGCGCCGGCAAAACCACAAGCTTTTACATGATTGTCGGGTTAATCACCCCGGATTCAGGGCAGGTTTTCGTCGATCAGGTAGACATCACCCAGGTGCCCATGTACCTGCGAGCGCGCAAATACGGCATCAGCTATCTGCCACAGGAGCCTTCCGTCTTCCGCAAATTGACGGTCGAAGAGAACATCCTGGCTGTGCTTGAAGTGCAGTCGCTGGCGCTCGAAGTTCGCCGCGCCCGCACTGAAAAACTGCTGGATCAACTCAACCTCGGCCACATACGCAAGACCCGCGGCTACGCGCTCTCGGGCGGCGAGCGGCGTCGTGTGGAGATTGCCCGCTGCCTGTGTATTCAGCCATCATTCATCCTGCTGGACGAGCCCTTCTCCGGCATTGACCCCATTGCAGTGCTGGATCTGCAGGAGATTATCTTCGATTTAAAGGCGAGTGGCATTGGCGTTCTGATTACCGATCACAACGTACGGGAAACTCTATCGGTGACAGATCGTGCCTACATCATCAACGAAGGCCGCATCTTCCGTACCGGCACTCCGGAGCAATTGGGTAACGATCCTGAGGTTCGCCGAGTCTATCTGGGAGAGGGCTTTTCTCTGCACTAGATCGGGCACCAGACAGTCTGGAAGGCATGGGCGACCGCCGGTTCAGATGGGCCACCCGGGGTTCCTTGGTCCTCGCCACAGGAGAGGTATGCGGCCATCCATCTTGTGGCCTCAAACAAGTTTTGGTGGCCCATTCAAGCCGTGTTTGGCTTGAGTGGGGGACATCTGAACCGGCAGACGCTGTCCCGTCGCTCTTGACTAGCCACCTTAACAGGAGCAACTGGCAAGCACGGTTTAAGCGGGAACCAGCACTCTCGGGCGAAACCTAAGCACAGACGTAACTTAGCCGATAACACAATCTTGCCAGTAACCATGCGCGCAGAACCGCTGTGCGAAATGGCTGTCACAGGTTGCTCCGGGAGAAGGTAAACTAAGGCCCTTAGTCCTTGCAGTGGTGCAGACGGTCATGGCTCTTCTACAACCTAAGCTCAGCTTAAAAGTCGCGCAGCGTCAGATACTGACGCCTGGCCTGATGCAAATGGTCAGCGTGCTGGCGCTCAATAAGCTCGAGCTCAAAGATCTCATCAATACCGAGATCGTCGAGAACCCGGTGCTCGAAGAGCTGGAAGAAACCGTTCCGCTGGTAGATGAAGTAGCGCTTAGAGAAGTGGAGCGCGATCGCAGCGTGGAAGAGGTCGCCGCCAAGGCTGAGCGCGACAAAGATCCTTTTGACGAAATCGACTTTGGCTCCTACTTTCAGGACTATCTCGATCCCGGCTTCCGCACGCCCAATGGCTTCGAGGAAACGGATAAGCCGTCATTCGAGAACTTTCTCTCGCAACCCAGCACCCTCACCGATCATCTTTTCTGGCAACTCGGGTCACTGAACGTTGCCGATGATCTGCGCGTCGCGGCCGAATACGTCATCGGGAACCTGGACGAAGATGGCTACCTGGTAGCCGAGGACGAAGAGTTGCTCGCCGGCTTCGCTCGCGAGTACGGCGCCCCAATTGTTCGAGAGACACCGGAGCTCCCCGCCCAGCTCGAGGCGCTCACCAATGGAATCAGCAACGGTCCCGATCCGCTTTCCGATCCGCCTTCCGACCCGCTTGCGCTGCTTCTGGCAGAGGCCATCCATCTGGTACAAAACCTCGATCCCGTGGGCGTCGCGACGCGCAACCTGCGCGAATGCCTCCTGGTGCAGATCGAGGCACGACGCCGGGAGTATCAACTCTCCCTGGGGCGCCGCCGGCCAGCATCCGAGCCCGCGACCATCGTTCCAGAAGGGGAAGCAGTGAATGGGAATGGCGCCCATGAGGATCGCTTGCCGGTCTTTGCACTCGCCGCGCGTATCGTCGATCAGCACCTGCTACTGTTGCAGAAACGGGACTTGCGGGAGATGTCCAAGGTTCTGGCCGCGCCTCCGGAAATCATTCAGCATGCCATCGACTGCATTCGCAGTCTGGATCCCCGGCCGGGCCAGCGCTTCAACCGCTCCGATGCGCGTTTGATCGAGCCTGATGTCGCGTTTGTCAAACGGGGTGCTGAGTTCGTCGTGGTCATGAATGAAGAAGACCTGCCCACCCTGCGCCTCAACCAGGGGTATCGCAAGCTCCTTTCCCAGGAAGGTACCGAGCGCGACGTCAAAGAGTACGTCAAAGAGCGCTACCGCTCCGCCCTGCAACTGATGCGCAACATTGAGCAGCGGAAAAACACCATCCTGAGAACCTGCGAGGCCATCGTCCGCCGCCAGGGAGACTTCCTGGAACGGGGTGTCGACGCTCTGAAGCCGATGATGATCAAAGAGGTGGCAGAGGAGATTGGTGTTCACCCTTCGACCGTGAGCCGCGCCGTTTCGAGCAAATATGTCCACACGTCCCAGGGTGTGTTTGAGCTGCGCTTCTTCTTCTCAGAAGGCGTGCACGGCCCCGAGGGCGGCAGCACACCGTTGCTGTTACTGAAGCGCAAAGTTAAAAAATTGATTGATGAAGAAGACCCGCGCAAGCCGCTTACCGATGATCTGATCGCCAGCATGCTTTCGGCGCAGGGCATTGACGTAACCCGCCGGACGGTAGCCAAATACCGCGAAGATCTGCGCATCCCGAGTACCCACCAACGCCGCGTCCGTGACTAATCTGGTATTTCTGTCATCCTGGCGTACCTGCCTTCGCCATACCGCGACCGCCAATATGCTATAGAATCGGGCATCCCGCAGGGCCGGGAGTTCTGGCCCTGTTATTCGGTCTTTGAGGAGTCTCAATATGCCGGTTGAGTGCACGGGCAGGCAAGTGGTGATTACCCCGCCATTACGTTCGTTAGCCGAAGAAGGCATCGAGCGGATCGCCAGAATCCTTGGTAAAATCAGCAGCGCTCACGTAGTTCTCACCGCCGAAAAATATCGCCAAATCGCGGAAGTGACCATCAAAACCCGCGCCTGCACCCTGGTTGCGCTGTGCGAATCGAGCCTCAGCATGGAGGCCGCTCTCCGCGAAGCCCTGGTCAAAATAGAACACCAGGCGACCCGCCACAAAGATAAACAACGCACGCGCAAGCGTCAGCCCAAATTGGAAAAACTCCTCATTGAGCCCGCCATGGTGCGTAGCGGCCGGGGCGGTGAGCCGGTAGCCAGAGCAGCAGCTGCCAATGGAACGGCCAACGGTAAAGGCCACGCCCAACCTGGCATCCCCGTGACCGTACATTCCTTTCCTGCGCGCTTGCCGATTGCCGAGCCTCACATCGTCCGCTCTCTTGATTCGGTCGCGCTCCGGCCCATGACCCTGGAAGAAGCTGTCAAAGAAGCAGAGTTTCGCGATCGGGATGTGTTCGTCTTTCGGGATAACGAAGGTAACGTAAAAATCCTGCATCGCAAGCGTGACGGCAAGATGGAATTGATCGAGGCTCCTTAACGCTACAGCCAATGCGACGAATTCGCCGTTAACCGCAGCCGTGGCGTGATAACAGCGCCCCACCGGATGCGCCCCCGGGCTTGGGCGATGAGTAAATACCTAAGTAACTGCGACCTCAGAGTCGGATGGTACTTCTTTCAGGGGATACTCCAGTGCCGAAAGCGCCCCTGATACTCAACCCAGTGGGGCTGGTCTCGGGCGGCGATTCCTATGCATACAGAAGCTGATGTTGCCGTGCTTACGGCTCAGCAAAAATCACTACTCGAAGCACTGCCCTGCTACGTTTTCGTACAGCGAGCAGGCCATATCGTTTACGCCAACCGCGTAGCGCGCGAAGCTCTCCACCTGGGAGAGACCGTGAGCCTGCCAGTGGAGGAGTTGTTCGACGGGAAGTTTCCCGGTTTCGCCTACGCTCACCCGCACTCCACCCTGACCGGAACCGGCAACGTGTTTGGCTCCGGGAGCCAGGCCTATTCGTCGGAATTCAACTGCCAGATGCGCACCCCCGTGGAACCTGCAGTGCCTGTCCGCGGAAGCTTTCGTATCCTGCGCGTCGAACCAGAGCCGGAATTGCTCATCGTCGCATTGCGAGCGCGGCGTGACTCAGAAAAAGATCTGGAAAAGAACCTGGGCGGCGCGGCGGGCCAGGGGTCGCCTTCCAATTTCCTTGAGCATCTCCTGAATGCCGCACCCGAAGCCATCATGATCACGCGCGGCTCCAGGATCCTGCATATCAACCGTGAGTTCGAGGCGCTGTTCGGCTACAGCGCAGATGAAGCGTTGGGGCAAAACACCTACGACATCCTGATCCCGCAAACCCGCCGCCATGAGTTCGACATGCTGGAGCACACCATGCAGCTGCATGGCCGGGCATCCATGGAAACGGTGCGCCTGCACAAATCGGGCGAGTTGATCGATGTTTCGATCCTGGTCGCGCCCATCCAGATATCTGGGGTGGATGTCGGCAATTTCGTAAGCTACCGCGACATCCGCGACAAGAAGCAATCCGAAGCGCGCATGCAGCATGATGCGCTGCTCGATCCGCTCACCGGTTTGGCCAATCGCGCCCTGTTTCTCGATCGCTTGCAGCTCACCATGGCGCGCCAGCAACGGCATTCCCGGCTGAACTTCGCTGTCATGTTCGTCGATCTGGATCGCTTCAAAACCGTGAACGATAACCTGGGTCATGCTTCGGGCGACGATTTGCTGGTCCGCATCGGGGCCCGCCTGCGGGCTTGCCTGCGGCCGGAGGATACGGTAGCCCGCTTCGGCGGCGATGAGTTTGCCATCCTGATCGAGGATGTCACCAATGTTTCCGATGTCACCAATATCGCAGAACGCGCCCAGCGCGACATTCGCCTGCCCATAGAAATAAACGGGCACGAGGTGTTTATCTCGGCCAGTATCGGCATTGCGTTCGGCACCCTCGATCACACCAGCCCGGAACATGTTCTACGGGATGCTGATTTCGCCATGTACCAGGCCAAGTCAAACGGCCACGCTCGCCACGAAGTGTTCGACGGCTCGATGCACGTGCATGTAGCCGCCCAGATGAGGAAACAGCAGGATCTGAAAGGCGCGCTCGCCAATAAGGAACTTGAGGTCTGGTATCAACCCATCTACCGGCTCGCGAACGGTGAGATCGAAGGCTTTGAAGCTTTCCTGCGCTGGCGCAAGCCCACCGGCGAGTTCGTTCCCTTACAGGAGTTTCTGCCCACGGCGGAAGAGACGGGCCTGATTGTGCCGATTGGTCTGTTCGTGCTCGAGCAGGTTGGCGAATGCCTGAGCCGTTGGGCTGCGGCTGTTCCCGGCGCGGCACCGACCATCGATGTCAATCTGTCCTCCCGGCAATTTAAAGATCCCGAACTGCTGCGCCACCTTGCCCAGTTGTTTGCGCGCTGGAACATCTCGCCTGCGCAACTGCGCCTCGAGATCTCAGAGACGGTCATCAATCAGGATCCGGAAGGGTCGCTTGAGATCCTGCATGGTCTTGCCAGTCTCAAAATACGCGCGGCCCTGGATAATTTCGGCGCCGGCCTCGCCTCGATGAACCACCTGATTCGTTTGCCCATCGACCTGGTGAAGATAGACCGCCGTCTGGTCGCGTACTTGCCCATCCCGGGCAAACAGGCGGCGATGTTGCAAAGTATTTTCGATCTGGGACGCATGCTGCAGGTGCGCATGCTGGCCGAAGGCGTTGAGCGGAAAGAGCAGTTGGATGCCCTGCTGCAATACGGCTGCGATTTTGGGCAGGGTCACTTTTTCTCGACCCCGGTATCGCAGGAGAAAGCACAGGCACTGCTGGAAAAGGGTCGTTGGCGCATTTAGGCCGCGGTCACATCCTTCTGCAATTCGTATCTTTTAAAATCAACGACTGGAGCTCTTGCGGGATGCTGCGCAGGGCCGGGTGAATGCTACGATGGCGCATGCCTCGCAGACGCCCCCCCACGGAGCAGGCTACTCCGGTAAAGCGACGTTCTAAAAAGGCCAGCAAAAAAGCGGCTGCCAGTGTGCCCCCTGTCGCCTCGGAACTGGTCATTCTTACCGGCCTTTCGGGATCGGGGAAGGCATCGGCTCTGAAGGCCTTCGAAGACCTGGGGTTCTATGCGGTAGATAACATGCCGCTGGAGCTGATTCCGGCCTTTGCTGACCTGGTTCGCCAATCCGCGGAGATTAATCGGGCTGCCCTGGTAGTCGACATCCGCGAGGGCCAGCACCTTGATCGTTTCCCGGCCATTCTCAAGAAGGTGAGAAAAGTACTCGCCACCACCGTTGTATTTCTCGATGCTTCCGATCCCTCCCTCGTCAGGCGCTTTTCTGAGACACGCCGTCCCCATCCGCTGGGCCGCACCGAGACCGTTGTGCGCGCCATCCACGCAGAACGAAAGGTGCTTGATCCCATTCGCAATCTGGCGGACGTCAGCGTGGATACGTCCAGCTACAACGTCCACGAGTTGCGCGCCTACATTCTGCAAAAGTTCGAGCGGGGTGACAGCGACAAAAATCTGCTCGTTTCCTCTATTAGCTTTGGGCTATAAGAACGGCGTGCCGCTGGAAGCGGACCTGATCTTCGACGTTCGCTTCCTGCCGAATCCTCACTTTGTTCCGGAGTTTCGCCACCTGACGGGGCGCGATCCAAAGGTGGCCAAGTACATCCGCGACTTCCCGCAGACGGCCGAGTTCCTCGACCGCGTTACCCAGATGCTGTTGTTTCTCTTGCCTCATTACATCGAGGAGGGTAAGAGCTATCTGACGGTGGCCTTCGGCTGCACTGGCGGCCAGCATCGGTCCGTGATGATCGCGGAAGAAGTGCATAAGCGCCTGGCGAAGGAAGGCTACCGCGTAAAGGCGGTGCACCGGGACATGCCGCATTAGACTGCAAGGCTGTCTGGTCCCGGCGTTATTCAACGCCACACGCGGCGGTCGGCCAACGCGACTAGCCCCCTTTTTGTCATCCCGAGCGCAGTCGAGGGATCTGCTTTGCGCCTTTCTCCCGCCACAAATTCTACAGAGCTCCTGCATCGGACACGCAGAAGAACCATTCTTTCAGCAGGAAAATGGGAGGAGAGTCACTCGCTGGCAGCGAAGCGGCTGCGATCGAGACCGGCGTTCCTCTGCCCATCCGATACTGGAGCTCTGTAGAACTTTGCGGCAGGAGAAAGGCGCAAAGCAGATCCCTCGACTGCGCTCGGGATGACAAGGTGGGGCTCTGCTCGGCGCGCAGAAGCCGCTCACGTCCAAGAGACGAACAGCAGATCCCTCGACTGCGCTCGGGATGACAAGGTGGGTGGAGTGGCTTTCCTTGGCCGCTCGTGTGTGGTCCTCCCGCAGCTGCTGCAGCTTTCAGACCCCGTAAGAAACCGCCACTTCCAGGCGATTACAATAGTCAGATGGAAATGTGGCGCTGCGCCCCTGGGGTCCTGGATTGAGGAGGCTGCTGCGCCTGGTTGGCTACGTGCGGCCCTATTGGCTGCAGGCGCTATCATCGGTAGTTCTAATGGCCGCCGTAGGGCTGCTGGACGCTTTTCGGCTGCTGTTGGTCGGCCCTATCTTCGACCGGGTGCTCAACCCCAACGCCCCTAATCGGAGCATTTCTCTCTTCGGCCCGCGCTTCACAAGCATCAGCCTGCAACAACTCGTCCCTTCGCATTTCCAAAATCCGTGGACCATCGTCGCGTTTGCCCTGGTGTCCTCCACCCTGATCAAGGGGATCTGCGACTACTGCGGTACCTACCTCGTGAACTACGCCGGGTTCGGTATGATTACCGACCTCCGAGACGACCTATACGACGCGATCCTGCGCCGGTCCGTTTCCTTTTTCCAGCAGCACTCCACCGGCACCATCGTCTCTACGTTGATTAACGATATCGAGCGCGTGCAGTTCGCCATGTCCTCCGTGCTGGCCGAACTGCTGCAACAGATCTTCACCCTGATTTTCACGGCCTGCGTGGTCGTCGCGCTGGGCGGCAAGCTGGCCTGGGTGCTGATGCTCTTCATCCCGATCGTCCTGCTATCGGCGCGCCGCATCGGCCGCAAAGTACGGCAAACCACGCGTCGCGGCCAGGACAAACTCGCGGAGATCCAGAACATCCTGCACGAGACCATCACCGGCAATCGCATCGTGAAAGCCTTCAACATGGAGCGTTGGGAGATGATGCGGTTCAAGCACGCGGCCCGCCGGCTCTTCGATGCCAATCTTCGCTCTGTCCGGGCCCAGGCGATCAGCTCTCCCCTCATGGATGCCATCGGTGCGGTCGCCGTCGCCCTGCTGTTGTGGGTGGGCCGCAACAGCATCCGCAGCCACGCGTTGACTGCCGGTACCTTCTTTGCCTTCATCATTGCCGTCTTCAAGCTCTACGATCCGGTGCGCAAGTTCGCGCTCTTCTATAACAACTTTCAGCAGGCACTCGGCGCGTCGTCGGAAATCTTCCGGTTCATGGACACGCAGGATGAAGTGAAGGAAAAGCCCGGCGCGCACGTGCTGGACGAATTTCGTCAAGAGATACGCATCGAAAATGTCTGCTTCGATTACAACAACGAAGAAGGCGAACGGCAGGTACTGCGTGACGTAAACCTGGTGGTTCCGCGCGGAGAAGTGGTCGCATTAGTCGGCCCCAGCGGCGCCGGCAAGTCGACGCTGGTAAACCTGATCCCGCGCTTCTTCGACGTGACTGCGGGCAGCATCCGCATCGATGGTCACGACCTGCGCGATGTCAGCCTGTCCTCTTTGCGGCGGCAAATCGGCAACGTGACCCAGGAGACCATTCTCTTCAACGACACGGTGCGCAACAACATCGCCTATGGCGAGGCCGGCATTCCCCTGAGCCAGGTCATCGCCTCCGCGCAAACCGCGCGAGCGCACGAGTTTATCGAACGGCTTCCGGAGAAATACGACACAGTCATTGGTGAGAAAGGCTTTCGCCTTTCCGGCGGCGAGCGCCAGCGGATCGCCATCGCGCGCGCACTGCTCAAGAACGCGCCCATTCTCATTCTCGATGAAGCGACGTCGGCGCTTGATTCTGAGAGCGAAGCGCTGGTACAGGCGGCACTGTCGAACCTGATTGCCGGCCGTACCGTTTTCGTCATTGCTCATCGGCTCTCCACCGTGCGACGTGCTTCGCGCATCGCTGTGATCGAGGACGGCCGCATTACCGCCATCGGCCCGCATGAAGAGCTGCTGCACATCTCACCCACCTATCAGCGTCTCTACAAGCTGCAATTCATGGATCCCACGGCGTTCTCTGGCGGAGACGCGACGCCACCCCCGCTGATGCCGGAGATGGCGGCAGAGGTGAAGCTGTGAGCCATCCCGTTTATTCCATGACTGGGTTCGCCCGCATCACTGGCCGCGTCGGCGACAGCTTGTCCTGGACGCTCTCCCTGAAAAGCGTCAATCATCGCTTCCTCGATCTCCACATGCGTATGCCCGCGGGGGCGGAACCCCTGGAGATGCGCCTGCGCCGCCTCTTCAAAGAAAAGATTTTGCGTGGCCACCTCGAAGTCACCCTGTCTATCGACAACGGGCAGCGTGCCAGCGCTCACTATGACCACGAGCTGCTCCAGGCCTATGTTGCCGCCTTCCGCGCCGCAGCCAGTGAGAGTTCTTTATCGCAGCAGCCCGACCTGAATGCGCTTTTCCGGCTGCCGGGGGTCCTGACGGGAGAGACTCGCTACACAGACGAAGAAATCAAGGCACTGGAAGAAGACGTAGTTGCCCAAACTGGCCGGCTGGTCGATGCGCTCAATGGGATGCGTGGCCAGGAAGGCGCAGCCCTCGCCTTTGAGTTGGGCGCCACCATGGACCGGCTGGACCATGCCGTGGCCCAGGTCGGCCACCTGCGGCAAGACATCCAGAAGGCCTATTTCGAGCGTATTAGCCAAAGATTGACGACTCTGCTGAATGGCAGCGCCGGCATCGACCGGGACCGCGTGCTGCAGGAAGCCGCGCTGCTCGCCGAGCGCAGCGATGTGGAGGAAGAAGTCACCCGGCTGCGCACGCACATCCAGCATTTCCACTCGCTGTTGCAGGCGGGCGGGGAAATGGGCAAAAAGCTGGACTTTCTGCTGCAGGAGATGAATCGAGAGGCCAACACACTGCTTTCAAAGACCGGCGGCGTCAGTGGGAATGGGCAGCGCATTACTGATTTGGGCCTCGGGATGAAATCGGAGATCGAAAAAGCGCGCGAACAGGTGCAGAATCTTGAATAGCACTTGTGCGCTACACCAGTGATGGCTGACAGCTGTATGATTTAGGGACAACACCTTGGCAGGCATTTTGTTCATCATCTCGGCTCCCTCCGGCTCTGGTAAATCGACGTTGGTGAACCACCTGCGTTCGCTGGTGGCGAACCTCGAATTCTCCGTGTCCTACACCACGCGCGCCCGGAGAGGTTCTGAGCAGCCAGGCCGCGAATACCACTACACGTCGCGCGATCACTTTGAAGCGATGATCGGCCGCGGTGAGTTCCTCGAGCACGCTTCGGTGTTCGGCAACTACTACGGTACGGCTTGCCAATCGCTCTTCGATGCCCAGGCTGCAGGCAAGGACCTGCTGCTCGACATCGATGTGCAGGGCGCCGGGCAGGTACGCGAAAAAATGCCGGACGCGGTCAGTATCTTTGTCCTGCCGCCGAACCCGGATGAATTGAAGGCACGTCTGCGCAACCGCAGTCTGGCCGAGGGTAGCCTGGACGAAGAGGAGATCAAGCGTCGCCTCGCGAAGGCCAAGGGTGAGATCCAGGCCTACCGGCAATACCGCTACATCCTGGTCAACGATGTTCTTGATTACGCGGTGGAATCACTGAAAGCAATCGTGATTGCGGAAAGGGCGATACGCGCGCAAGCGCCCATAGACCCTGAGACTGCACGGATGATGCAGATCGCTGAACGATGCAGACAAGCGAATTCGATCGACCGCCTGGAACCCGTACTCTCCTCATTCGGTCTGCTGGACATGCATGCTACTCGCGCCTGATCCCGGCGCGTGACACTACGCAGGAGGCAAGATGACGTCGACAGATGGAATGAATAGTAACTTCGGTTACGTGATCATGGCAGCGCGCCGTGCCCGTCAGCTGCAAAACGGCTCACAACCCTTAATTGACACCCGCTCCAGCAAAGCCTGCCGTGTGGCCCAGGAAGAAATTGCCGCCGGTAAAGTAAAGGCGGCGCCCAGTCGCACGGACGCCATGCATCTAGGCCCTGATGTGCACGGCGACACCGATGGCTAGGCATCGCACGATGCCAACTAACACCAGGGTGGCCCATTCAAGCCGTTTCCGGCTTGAGTGGGGGACATGTTGTGTAGCCGATTCAAAGGCGATCCCCCTAAACCGACAATCCTGCGGCTCACCCACAGTGTTGAAACCCTATGCTCAAGTTGCATAACGGCTGCGGAAACGCTGTTCTGTCTCACGGCACGGCTCTAATCGGGGGCTGAGTCTGGGTTCCACTAGCCGGCATGTCCCCCACTCAAGCCGGAGAACGGCTTGAGTGGGCCACCCAGGATTCGTTTGCGGTAAACGCCCTGTTTTCCGCAGCCTTCCCGGGCATCGATTTCGGGCTTGCCCATCGTACAATCACGCTATGAAGGTCACGGTCGGTGTCTCCGGAGGCATTGCCGCCTATAAAGCGGCAGAGTTGGTGCGAGCCCTGCAACGCCAGGCGCTCGACGTCCACGTAGTCATGACCGAAGCAGCCCAGAAGTTCATCACTCCATTGACTTTTGGCAGCCTGACCGGGCATAAGGTCATCACCAGTCTCTGGCCATCCAACCCAACTTCCGGCGACTTCGACGCCTCCATCGAGCACATCGCAGAAGCCCAGTCGACGGACGCCCTGGTAGTCGCCCCGGCCACCGCCAACATCCTGGCAAAGTTTGCCCATGGGCTGGCCGACGACTTCCTCACCACGCTCTTCCTCGCGACCCATGCTCCCGTAACCGTCGCTCCGGCCATGAACGTCAACATGTGGGAGCATCCCGCGACCCGCGCCAACCTGGAACTGCTGGAGAGCCGTGGGGTACGTATCGTGCCGCCCGAAAAAGGGCCTCTTGCCTGCGGCATGACCGGTAGTGGTCGCCTGGCAGAGCCGGAAGCGATCGTCGAGGCCGTTCTGGGCCAATTGCATCGCCGCAACGATCTGGCCGGAGAAACCATTCTCGTCACCGCAGCGGGCACCAGGGAGGCAATCGACCCTGTCCGCTTCCTGGGCAATCGTTCGAGTGGCAAGATGGGCTACGCCGTGGCCGAAGAAGCACAGCGCCGTGGCGCCCGCGTCGTGCTTGTCAGCGGACCCTCTGCCCTGCGGCCGCCCGCGAATTGCGAGTTCATCTCGATCGTGACCGCGGAGGAAATGCGCCGCGCTGTTCTCAGCCGTCTCGATGAAGCGACGATCGTGATCAAGGCCGCTGCCGTCGCCGATTATCGGCCCAAGGTCCTGGCAGAGCAGAAGATGAAGCGGACCGGTCCGATCACCATTGAGTTCGAACCCACCGCCGACATCCTGCGCGAGGTCGTGCTCTCGAAGCGGCCAGAAACCCTGGTCATCGGCTTTGCTGCAGAAACCGAAAACCTCATCGAGCAGGGGCGCGATAAGCTGCTGCGCAAAGGTGCCGACGCGATCGTGTTGAACGACGTCTCGCGTCCCGGGCTGGGTTTCGATTCTGACAACAACGCGGCGACGTTCCTGACTCCACGTACCGCGATCGAGCTGCCCGCCATGACCAAGCATGAATTGGCCGGACGCATTCTGGACGAGGTCATAACGCTGCGACGTCCGGCTTCGCTCGTTGCCGAAACCGGCCTGATCTCAAAGCTGCAACATTAGCACTCGGCCCGGGTTGGCGATCAGCTACGGTTGCAGACCCGGGCAGGTAATCTAGAGAAATCCGGTTCAGCATGCCGCCCGATCCCTCGCTAAAGCAAGAGGTACAGCAAGCCATTTCCGCGCACCTGCAATTTCTGCGCGATTTGGGCGTCTACGACTTCTATCGCCGGGATGTTCCCGAGCTCGCCACGAATGCGGTCGAGACGGTCGCGGCTTTGCCGGCTACCGCAGTGCCCGAGTCGCTTCCCCCTGAGCCGCACTTTCCCGAGTCAGCATATTCAGGAGCCTGCCATTCCCCCACGCAAACCCGCACCTCCCCAGCCATCGATCGGATCGTTTGTCGCACCAGAGAGCCGTCCCGAAGCGCTGCGCGCGATCCAATATGAGATTGGGGACTGCACGCGCTGCACCCTCAGTGCCGGGCGCAACAAGATCGTGTTCGGCGATGGCGATCCCAATGCACGGCTGATGTTTGTGGGCGAAGGTCCCGGAGCGGACGAAGACGCCCAGGGCATTCCCTTTGTCGGCCGTGCCGGGCAGCTGCTCAACAACATGATCGCCGCTACCGGGCTCAAACGGGAGCAGGTCTACATCGCCAACATCGTCAAGTGCCGGCCGCCTCAGAACCGGGTGCCGGAGCCGGACGAAGCCAACACCTGCAGCCCTTTCCTGTTTCAACAGATCGACGTTGTGCGGCCCGAGGTGATCGTTGCTTTGGGATCCACCGCCGCTACCTACCTGCTCGGCATGAAATCGTCCCTGAGCGGCTTGCGTGGGCGCGTGCATCCCTGCCGAGGCACCAAGCTCATCGTCACCTATCACCCCGCTTATCTGCTGCGCGATCCCAACCAGAAGAAGGAAGCCTGGCAAGACCTCAAGCTGGCCATGGCAGAGCTTGGTTTGTCTCTGCCTGCTCGCTGATGCCTATCTTTTGTGACGTGGTTTTGCCGGTACCACTGGACCGGGCCTTCACCTACAAGCTAAAGGTTGGGGATGATTTCGAGCCGGCCATCGGCGGACGCGTTGTGGTGCCTTTCCGCAACGAGAAGATGATCGGGGTGGTGGTGCGGCTGCACGACGATGAGCCGCCGGTGGAAGCGCGCCTGGTGGAAGCCGTGCTCGACCAGGCGCCTATTCTGACCGCAGAGCTCATGCAGCTGGCCGCCTGGATCGCGCAATACTACATGGCTCCCCTGGGAGAAGTGCTGCGCGGCATGTTGCCGCTCACGGCAGAAGTACGCCGCTCGGTGAGCTACCGCATCAGCGAGACGGGCAAGACGATCCTTTTCCAGGGCGCCCAGGAAGGTTCGTCGCGGCGCTCCCGCCGCACGCCTGACGAACAAAACACCGAGTACTCGGTGCTGAACTACCTGGCGGATGGCGAACCCGCAAAAAGCGCAACCCTGCGCCGCAACACCGGCGCCAGCATGGAACTGCTTACGGGCATGCTGCGCAAAAAGTGGCTGCTGCGCGAAACCGAAGCCGCCCCTCGCGACGCGCGCCGCATGCTGCGCTACGCAGTGCTGGTCGACGATGCGCGCCCGCCCAGGCTCAATGACAACCAGCTCGCCATCCTGGCCGAGCTGGCCGGAGCGGGCGGATGCTTGCCGCTGCCGGCTCTGCGTAAGCTCGACCTACCCGCAACCACGCTGCAGACCCTGGTCAAGCGGGGACTGGTCAGCCTGGAAGATCGCCCCGCCGCCTTCCATCTTGCGCACGCCGCGGCTCCTCCCTCTTACGTGCTTAACCTCGATCAGCGGGCTGCGCTTGCCGAAATCAGCGCCTCGCTCACGGCGCGGCACTTCACCGCGCTTCTGCTGCACGGCGTGACGGGTTCAGGCAAGACCGCCGTGTATCTGGCAGCACTCGAGCAGGCGCAGCAATCGGGGCACAGCGCCATTTTGCTGGTACCGGAGATCGGCCTGACGCCGGCCATGGCAGGGCAGTTGCACAATGCGTTCGGCAGCAGCGTCGCCCTGTTGCACTCGGCGCTCACCCCGGAAGAACGCGCCGAGCAGTGGTACCGCATTCGCCGCGGCGAAGCGCGCATCGTGGTCGGCACCCGTTCCGCCATCTTCGCACCCGGTCGAAAATCTGGGGCTCATCATCGTCGATGAAGAGCATGATTCCTCCTACAAGCAGGAGGAGATCCCCCGGTATCACGCGCGCGACGTTGCCGTCATGCGGGCCAAGATTCATGGCGCTACGGTAGTGATGGGGTCCGCCACACCCTCACTCGAATCCTGGCGCAACGCGACCATGGGCAAGTACTCCCTGATCGAAATGAAGCAGAGGGTGAACAACCGGCCGCTGCCGGTAGTTGACCTGGTGGACATGCGAGAGGAGTTTCAGCAGACGGGCAAAGAGACGATCTTCTCGCGCGTCCTGCTGGAGCGGGCCAAAGCAGCACTCGACCGCGGCGAGCAGGCCATCATTCTGCTCAATCGGCGAGGCTACTCCTTCGCTGTGCTCTGCCGTTCCTGCGGAGAAAAGCTGCAATGCGAAAACTGCGCCATCGCGCTCACGCATCACAAGCCAGTCGTCCCGGTAGATCCGCACACGCCACCGGTCAGCCCGGCGGGCCAACGGCTGCGCTGCCACTACTGCGGTTACTCAAGAACGGTGCCGAGCCGCTGCCCCAAATGCGAGAGCGAACACCTGTTCTTTCTCGGCGCTGGTTCGCAGCAGGGAGAAGAGCGTCTGCAGGAACTCTTTCCTGAGGCGCGCATCGGCCGCATGGACCGCGATACCATTCGCAACCGCTTTGACATGGAGCATCTGCTGCAGCGGCTGCATAGCGGCCACATCAACCTGCTGGTAGGCACCCAGATGATTGCCAAGGGGCATGACATTCACGGAGTCACGTTCGTCGGCGTAGTAGGTGCGGACCACGCGCTAGGCCTGCCCGATTTTCGCGCCGCCGAACGTGTGTTTCAGTTGCTGACCCAGGTGTCGGGAAGGGCCGGGCGCGGAGAACTCCCCGGCAATGTGCTGGTCCAGAGCTACTACCCCGAGCACTACGCCATTCAGTTTGCCGCCCAGCACGACTTCGCCAGCTTCGTGAAAAAGGAAATGCAGTATCGCAAGTGGATGCACTACCCGCCGCACGCGGTGCTGACGAATCTCATCCTGCAAAGTCAGCAATTAGAAGAGGCAGCCGGCTGGGCGGCCAGCCTGGGGAAGTACTTTGCGGCCAACCCGTCTGAGCATGTGCGCGTGCTAGGGCCGGCGAGCGCGCCCCTCTCCCGCATCAAGCGAATCTACCGTTTCCATCTATTGCTCAAGGCAGAGAATCGTCAGGCCCTCGCCAAAGCTTTGCGGGCTGGCCTGGCCCAGGCAGAAGTGCTCGGCATCCCACGCCGCAATCTCGTGATCGACGTCGACGCCGTAAACCTGATGTAGGGCTAGCTAGTGGCGTTGGCCGACTGCCGCGTGTGGCGTTTCAGTGACAACCGCGTGTGGTGTTTTGAGTGACCGCCGGATGTGGCGTTTGAGTGACTAGCGTATGCGGGTTCCCGCCGGTGTTTGCTTCGCGCCGCGGGCAATGCCGGCCAACGTCACTAGCCCCCAACTTGTCATCCCGAGCGCAGTCGAGGGATCTGCTGTGCCTTTCTCCTGCCACAAATTTCCACACGAGCTCCAGCATCGGATGGGCAGAGGAACGTGGGTCTCGATAGCAGCCGCTTGGCTGCCAGGAGTGACTATCCTGGCATCCTGCTGAAAGTATGGTTCCTCTGCGTGTCCGATGCTGGAGCTCATGTGGAAATTTGTGGAGGGAGAAAGGCGCACAGCAGATCCCTCGACTGCGCTCCTAATGAACAAACTGGAAAGCGTTCTGGACGAGGGTTCAAATGTCCCCCACTCAAGCCAAACGCGGCTTGAATGGGCCACCCTACAGTTTTTAGGGTCCGATTTGCTCCCTGCCCGCATCCAGAAAAGCCGAGGGTGGCCCACTCAAGCCGCGTTTGGCTTGAGTGGGGACATCCTGCTCCGCTCGCTCAGCCAGACCGATGCGTATCGCACCCCGTTCATTCCGTCCTTAACTTGCACTGCAAGCAGATTGCTCGGGATGACAAATTGGGGCCTAGTGGCGTTGGCCGCTCGCGGCGTGTGATGCTTCAGTAACAGCCGCGTGTGGGGTTCGAATGACAAGCGTATGCGGGGCTTCCCGCCGTGTTTGCTTCACGCCGCAGGCAGTGCCGCCCGACCTCACCGGCCCCCAACTTGTCATCCCTCGACTGCGTTCGGGATGACCGCTTGGGGCTGGCTAGCGAAACAAGTCCATCGCACTAATCCCGGAAAACGGCGCAGGCAAAAACGTAAGCAGCAGGATCAGCAGCGCCAGCAACACGAACCACCGGTACTCGTAAGGCATTAACGGAAAATACGGCACCCGCGGATGCCGCATGGCCGGCAGCAGCAGGATGATGCCCCACAACAGCCATCCGGTCCAGAGCGTAACACCCATCACCACCAGAATCACCGGAACCACGTAGGTGAGCCGGCGATGCCACTCGGACGAGAGCGCGTACAGGATATGTCCGCCATCCAGCTGCCCGGCAGGGATGAGGTTGAGCGAGGTCACAAAAAGCCCCACCCAACTGGCGATGAGTACCGGGTGGGGAAGCAGATGGGGCATGGTAGGCACCCCAGGTACCACGGCTGCTACCAGGCGATCCAGGAGTGTCATCGTGAGCGGCCAGTGAAACTGCACCAGGGCAGCCGCCGATCCATCGTTGGCAGGCCGCGAGAGCAAAAGGCCCACCACCGTGGTGGCCAAAGCCACTACGTACCCCGCGATCGGTCCTGCGATCCCCACCTCCAGCAACGCACGCCGTGAAGGGATCCGCGAACGGATGCGGATCACCGCACCAGCCGTGCCGCTCAACGTGGGCGCGGGCAATACGTAAGGCCAGGAGGCGTGAATGCCATGCCGCCGGCAGAGCACATAGTGACCCGCCTCATGAGCCAGCAGGATACCCAGCAACGCGAGTGAGAAGGACCACCCGCTCCCCAGGGCCGTAGGATGTTTCCAGATCCAGTGAAGTGGGAAGAGGTCGCCTTCACTCACCAGCGGTGGTTGACCCAGGCGGAAGTTCTGCATCAGGAGTGCGCCTGTGCTGGCAGTGGTGACGATGCTGACAAAGAAGAGCAGGACTGGCAGCCAGGGAAGCCGCCCGGAACCATCCGAATAGAGAATGGAAGGCTTTTCCGGCCGCGGAAGAAAAGGATGTTCCGCTGCTGTGGGAGCTGCCATGGGCCGGTAAATACCTGGGATGCGGGCCGTTATGAATCGAGTAGGTGAAGTTCTTTGCCAGGCTTGAAACGAACGGCTTTGCCGGGAGTGATGGTGACTTCAGCACCTGTCCGCGGGTTGCGCCCAATCCCCGTTTTGCGGGGACGCACGTTGAACACACCGAAACCGCGCAACTCGATGCGATCGCCGCTGGCGAGCGCTTTCTTCAGGCTCTCAAACACGGTGTCGACCGCCGCTTCTGCTTTGTTCCGCGGCAACCCGGTCTTCGCGATGACTTGGTGGATAATGTCCTGCTTGATCAATGCCTTTACCCCGAGCGAGGTGTAGGTACGCGTCCATGGCCTACGTCCTCATCCTATAGCGTGTTCCCCATACGGTCCAGCGGCTTTGCCTGCCCCAGGGGTTTGTCAAGCAACGCAGCCTGCCGTAAGATGCAGTTTCCAGCAAGCGGATTTTCTGGTCTGGCGCAATGCCTCGCAATGCGCACAGCTATTTTTGTTTAAGGAGCGGCATGTCAATCCAGTCCGACCGGTGGATTCGCGAAAACGCGCTGAAGGGTATGATCAGCCCCTTCAGCGAAAAGCAGGTAAGAGAGGGTGTCATCTCCTACGGCCTCTCCTCTTATGGCTACGACCTCCGTGTTTCCGATGAGTTCAAGATCTTTACCAACGTCAATAGTGCAGTCATTGATCCTAAAAACTTCGATGAGCGCTCTTTCGTCACAGTCACTGCGCCCACGGTACTGATTCCGCCCAACTCCTTCGCACTGGCGCGCTCCGTTGAGTACTTCAAGATACCGCGCGATATTCTTACCATCTGCGTCGGCAAATCGACGTATGCCCGCTGCGGCATCATCGTCAACGTGACCCCTTTCGAGCCGGAATGGGAAGGTTACGTCACCCTCGAGATTTCCAACACGACTCCGCTGCCAGCCAGGGTGTATGCCAACGAGGGTTTGTGCCAGATCCTGTTCTTTCACGGGGAAGCGCCCTGCGAGGTCAGCTACGCTGATCGCAAAGGCAAGTACCAACATCAGCAGGGTATCGTGCTCCCTAAACTCTGATGCGGGAGCCTGCGAAGTCTCCTCCTCGCCTGCGGGTGGCTCTGCTGGAAGCCGAGCCCATCCGCGTGCAGGGCTTCGTGACGTTGTTTCAGGACCATCCCCGCATTGAATTTGTCGTATTTGAACTGGCGCAATTCCTGGCGGACCAGGAGTTCAAATTAGCCCTGGTGGGTCTTCACGGGGAGCACCTGCCTTTACCCCTGGTCGCCACGATTCACGGCTTACGTCCCGAGGTGCGGCTGATCGTCATGGGGCCGGATGCGGATGACGAAGTCATTCTGCAGGCGGTCACTGCTGGGGCCAAAGCCTACCTGGAAGCCAGCGCTACACCCGAGCAGGTGGAACAGGCGATTGAGATTGTGAGCCAGGGTTCCATCTGGGCCCCGCGCCGGGTGTTGTCCATCTTCGTCGATCGCGCCACCCGAAATTCGCGCGTTTCCCCGCCTGCATTGGCGCAGTTCACAGCCAGGGAAACGGAAGTATTGACGCTGCTGGTCAATGCTCGCTCCAACCGCGAAATTGCCAGGACCATGGGCATTGAGGAGCGCACGGTGAAGGCGCACGTCGCTAAGCTCATGCGCAAAGTGGGTGTCGAAAACCGTATTGCCCTGTCCATCTACGCTGTGACCCATGCGATCGTGACCCCCCATGTCAGAAGAGCCAGGGTGATTACCTTGGTACACTGTACCAAGGTGACATTGCCTGGTTACCAAACTTGGAAGAAAGTTACTTTAGAAACAACGCAGATCTGGGGACGGGGCTTATGATGGCGAGGTTTGTCGTCGTGGGCCCCCATTTTTTTGCCCCCCTTGGCCGCCCCTTCTTTATCCTTCTTCGCAATTTCGCACCCTTTTCAACGTGAATGGTCACGAGGGCTAAGGCCCTCATTTCTTCTACGCCTTGAGCGCGAGCTTGCGCCCGCGCCCGCCGGACTAAAAGTCCGAGTGTAAACGGGATGGAGTGCTTGCGGGGCGGCCGACTTCGGACGTGCTGTGAAGCAAGCCGCGGGTCTACAGGCCGCGAAAAGATGAACACTCAACAAACTTCCAAGCTCGGTGGAAGCCTCGGACTTCAGTCCGGGGGCGCGGGTTTAAGACCCGCGCCAACACGGCCAACAACATGAGGGCTTTAGCCCTGGTCGCACCAGTCCCAGTTCTGCCCCAACGCTCCCAAAATGCCTTGAAGCCCCCGTTGTCCCTGAGAAGGCGAATCCTCTTCATTGCTATGCTTAGGATGTGACGACGTACCGTCACCTGGAGATACGAAACAAGCATGAAACACCTTCTTGCACTAGGTTGCATTTTAGGAATTTCCCTGACCACGCTGTCGGCCAGGGCCGCGGACGACAAAACCACTCTCGAATCGCGTCTCACAAACGCCAAAGACGTCCTTGACGACATCATGGCGACTCCTGACAAGGCGATCCCGAATCAGATCATGTCGCAGGCGACGTGCGTGGGTGTGATCCCCAGTGTGAAGAAGGGCGCTTTCCTGGTCGGCGCAGAATATGGCCAGGGCGTTGTTTCCTGCCGCACCGGCCATGGCTGGAGCGCCCCCGCCTTTATCAAGATCGCGGGCGGAAGCTTCGGATTTCAGATCGGCGGACAGGCGACTGACCTGGTGCTCGTCGCGGTCAACGATCGGGGCTTTCAGGACCTGCTGAAGAGCAAATTCAAAATAGGCGGAGATGCTTCGGCAGCCGCTGGTCCGGTCGGCAGAGATTCCCAGGCCGCGACCGACTGGAAGCTGAACGCCGAGTTGCTGACCTACTCCCGCGCGAAGGGATTGTTTGCCGGCGTTGACCTCACCGGCGCCGTGGTAGATGAGAATAACGAGGCGACCCGCAATTTCTACGGTGTGGCTCATCCCAGCGCACAAATCCTCAAAGGGGAAGTGGCGACGCCGACCCTGGCGCGGCCCTTTGTACGCACAGTAGCCAAGTACTTCTCCGACGTTCGTAAATAGGACCGCCGGCAACCCAAGCCCTCCATTTAAACTGGAAGCGCTGCAGGGGAACGGCAATCATTCCGCGGCTCGGCAGGTTGCTACGGGCCGATGGAACGAATGCGGAGAAAACTCGAATACATCCTGGTGTGGACTGTGGTGACGCTCCTGGGCTTACCGCCCAGGAGCGTCGCCCGGTGGTTGGGCGCTCTCATTGGCGGTTGCGCCTTTTTGCTGCTCCCCCGCCTTCGGCGTACCGGCCATCGCAACCTTGAGCTGGCCTTTCCGGAAAAAAGCGCTGCCGAGCGGGAACGCATTCTTCGGGAGCTCTACCGCAACCTGGGCTGGCTGCTCGCAGAGTTTTGCCAGATGCCGCGCTATACCCCTGACTCCACCCGCAGCTTCATCCGCTACGAAGGGCTCGACCATTACCTGGCTGCCCGCGCCCAGGGAAAAGGGGTGCTGGTGCTTACCGGGCACCTCGGCGCATGGGAGCTATCCAGCTTCTATCACTCACTCATGGGGTATCCCATGAGTCTGGTGATCCGCCGTCTCGATAATCCACTCGTCGACCGCCTGGTAAACCGGATCCGCTGTCTGCACGGCAACCAGGTACTGCACAAGGATGACTTTGCCCGCGGCCTGCTGGCGGCCATGCGGCGCGGGGAAACCGTCGGCATCCTGATGGACACCAACATGACGCCGCCCCAGGGTGCGTTCGTTGAGTTCTTCGGCCACCTGGCCTGCACGGCCTCTGGGTTGGCTCGCGTGGCGCGCAAGACCGGAGCTCTCGTTTTGCCTGGCTTTCTGCTGTGGGAAGAGACGACGCAGCAGTACGTTCTGCATTTTGGCGCTGCGCTCGCCCTTGCGTGCAGCGAAGATCCCGAGGCCGATGCAGTCGCCAATACCGCTTTGTTTACGCGCGTGATCGAAGACTACATTCGGCAATATCCCAGTCAGTGGCTTTGGGTGCACCGCCGATGGAAGACGCGTCCGCCCGGCGAAGCACCCATCTACACTTGAATCGAACAGGAGCTGTGCCGTGCCCGCGATCCCCTTGAGTCAACTGGCTGCGGCTCTCGGTGCTGCGGTCGAGGGAAGTTCCGCCGATCCCCTCATCAGCCGCGTCTCCAGCATTGCTGCCGCTTCTGCAGGCTCGCTGATCTTTGCCGAAGACGCAGACTCGTTTGCAGCAGCCCGGGCCTCCTCCGCAAGCGCGTTGATTGCAGCGCCGGCAATCGGCGAAGGCCATGCGTCCGGCAATGTCTGCGTGCTGCGCATGGCCCAGCCCAGGCTGGGGTTCGCGCGTGCTGCCATGTTGTTGCGAGAAGCGCTGCCGCCAGCATCGGTCCACAGCAGCGCTGTGCTTGCGCCAGGCGTAGTGATCGCCAAGGGCGTGGCTATTCGCGCTCACGTCTGCATCGAGGCAGGCGCAGTCATCGGCGAAGGTACGATCATCGATAGCGGAGCCGTCATCGGCGCTGGCGTGCATATTGGCAGTCACGCGCACATATATCCTCGCGTGGTCATTTATCCCGGAACCACCCTGGGCGATCGGGTCATCATCCACGCAGGAGCTGTGCTGGGTGCGGATGGGTTCGGGTATGTCCGCGACCGCACCACCGGCGAGTACACCCAATTTCCCCAGCAGGGCACGTTGGTCCTGGAAGATGATGTGGAAGTCGGAGCGAACACCACCATCGACCGTGGGGCGCTGGAGGAGACACGCATCGCCCGTGGCACCAAGCTCGACAACCTGATCCACATCGGCCATAACTGCAAAATCGGGCGCAACGTGGTTATCGCCGCCCAGGCCGGCATCTCAGGGTCTAGTGTGGTGGGCGACGGGGCCATTCTTGGCGGTCAGGTTGGGATGGGCGATCACGCGACCATCGGGCCCGGCGTCATCGTTGGTGGTCAGGGCGGGATTTTGCCGCACAAGAAGCTGCTGGGACCCGGCATCGTGTTTTGGGGCACTCCCGCCAAGCCTTTGCGGGAATACCTTAAAGAGCTGGCGACCCTGGCAAGGCTGGCCTTAGCCAGAACAAGGGAGAAGTAAATGGCGATCGTCGTGGTGGGTGGCCACTCCCGCAGTGTGGGCAAGACCTCGGTGGTCGCGAATTTGATCGCGCGCATGCCCGAGCGCAACTGGACCGCCTGCAAAATCACTCAATTCGGGCACGGTTTCTGCAGTGCGAATGGCGAGCCTTGCGACTGCCAGATTGATGCACACACGATTGCCATTACGGCCGAGCGCGATCCTGCGACCGGTACGGACAGCGCTCGCTTCCTTGGGGCCGGCGCCCGGCGCTCGCTCTGGGTGCGCACTCGCATCGGCTCGCTGGTAGATGCGATGCCGCGTATTCGCCAGGAAATAGCACGATCAGAGAACATCATCTTCGAGTCCAACAGCCTGCTGCAATTCCTGCGACCCGACCTCTATCTCACTGTCCTCGACTACGCCACAGCAGACTTCAAAGACTCCGCTCGCCTCTTCCTCGATCGTGCCGACGCGATACTGCTGCGCGCCTCGAGCAAGGAATTAGCGCCGCAGTGGAAGGAAGTGTCGCTGCGCCTATTGCAAGGCAAGCCACAATTTCTGGTCAAGCCTCCCGACCTCATCGGCGACGACTTGGTTGCCTTCGTGGATCAGAAGCTGGGAGCTTCCCCGGTTACCCTCCGCGAGCCCAAGTGAGTTAACGCAAAAGCTCTACAAGCAGAACAAGTGTCTTAGACCCACTGAGCCGCGACCGCAAGCCCTGCTCGGTGAGACACCCAGCAGCAAGGCCTTCCTAACAACCTTGGCGCAGCGTGGCGACAGACCATCGCCACCAACCAACCCCGCTCTACTTAAGTGGAAACGGCTCCGGCTTCAGTGACCCATCCCGCTGCTTAAGCAGGATCTGCACCTTGCTTTCTGCACTATCCAGTTCCTGCTTACACTGCGACGAGAGTCGCATCCCTTCCTCGAACATCCTGATCGAGTCTTCCAGCGGCAAATCTCCTCGTTCCAATTGCCCCACGATGGTTTCCAGCTGCTTCAGTGATTCTTCAAATGTTGCCAATGGCGCTTCCTTCACCCTGGGGTAGGACTACCTCAAGAATTTCTACCGCACCCGCGTACCGTCCGAATGGGGCACTGACCTGCACGCCTTGAATCATCGGACGCGCCGCGGACAGCATCTCCCGCGCTATCAGAATACCTTCTGCACGTGCCTGCTCCGGTGATTCAGCTTTCTGCATGCGAGCCATGATCTCGTCAGGCATCGAGACCCGCAAATCGTTCTTCATGAACTCTGCATTGCGCAAACTGGTCAGCGGCCAAATGCCCGCAATCACCGGGATGCGGAACTCCTCAATGCGCTTGAGGAAAACTTCCAGCAGCTTGAGGTCAAATACTGGCTGAGTAATGGCGTACTCGGCGCCCGCCTCCACTTTGTAGGCGAAACGACGAATCTCGTTGTCCAGGTCGGGCAGGCCCGGGTTTGCCGCCACACCGATCGTCAAGCCGGCCGATACTCCGACGGGGTTGCTGCCCAGATCGAGCCCATGATTCAAACGACGTACGATATTCACCAGGCCAATCGCATCCACATCGAACACCGCCGTCGCGTCCGGGTAGTTGCCCAGCTTGGGCGGATCACCGGTCAGGCAAAGAATATTCTTGAGCCCGATCGCAGAGGCTCCCAGCAAATCGGACTGAATGCTCAACAAATTGCGGTCCCGGCAGGTGTAATGCAGCAACGATTCCATGCCGGTCTGTTGAATCTGGATACACAGGCTCTGCGCACTCATGCGCGGTGCGGCGCGCGAGAGGTCGGGCACATTGATGATGTGCACGCCGTGGCGTTTCAGTAAGCGTGCGCCCTCCAGCTCCTTTTCGCAGGTGATGCCTTTAGGTGGCACCATTTCCACCATGGTCACAAAGGTGTCGCTGGCAATCAGTTTTCCCAGACCCGAGCGTTCGCCCATGGGCGCGGGCTGAATTTCCGAGACCGAAGGAGCCTGCTTTACCTGCGTGTGCGCTCCCGCTTGCGCGTCCATGGCGCGCAGCGATGCTTTCATCGAGCGGATGTGGCTGGGCGTGGTTCCGCAACAGCCGCCGACAAATTGCGCGCCCGCTTTGATCAGCTTGCGGGCGAAGCTTGCCATGTACTCAGGCGAGGTCAGATAAATATTCCGGCCTTCCACCGCGCGCGGCATGCCGGCGTTCGGCATGGCAATCAAAGGCAGGTTGGTAGCGCTGGCCATGCACTCGATGGCGGTCAACACGGTGGCCGGCCCCACACTGCAGTTGCAGCCGACCGCATCCACTCCCCACGCGGTCAAGCGGGCCGCTGCTGTTTCCGGGGAAGAGCCGTCGAGGCAATTGGCATCCTCATCCACGGTCACCATGACCAGGATCGGCAGGCCGGGAGCGGTCGCCCTGGCCGCGAGGATCGCCTGCTCCGCTTCGTTGAGGGCCGACATGGTCTCGATCAGCAACATGTCCACGCCACCCTCGGCGAGGGCGGCGATTTGCTCGGCAAACGCTGCCCTCGCCTCGTCCAGGCCAATCTTTCCCAGGGGTTCCAGGCGCGCTCCGAGCGGACCAACGGCACCCGCCACGTAGCATTTGCCTGCTTGTTTATCGGCGCGCTGGCTAACCGCCTTGCGGGCGATCGCGGCGCCGGCCCGGTTGATGTCCGCCACCCGGTCTGCCAGGCCATACCGCTGCAGACGCAGCGCGTTCGCCCCAAACGTATTCGTTTCAATAATCTCGGCGCCCGCCTGCAAGTACTCCTCATGCACGGTGCGGACCAACTCCGGCTGCGACAGATTCAACTCGTCGTAGCAACGGTTGATGAAAACACCGCGAGCATACAGGCTGGTGCCCATGGCTCCATCGCACAGCACATTACGTGTTCCAAAAATCGCGGTAAGCCGATTTTCCATAGGGTAAGTCTAACTATGCTAAGCGACCCATGGCCTGAACGCCAGCGGGCCCTTTGTTATACTTGGCTCTTCCCGCATATCCGCCGCGTGGTGATTTTTTGGTGAGGTCTTAGTTGAAGAAGAGAAGTTTCCGGTCCTTGTGCGCTGTTTCTGCGTTCGCCTGTTTCGTTTCCATTCTTTTGGCCGGATGCGGCAAAAGCTACTACTTTGGCGGCCGGGCGTTGCCCCCCAGCGGCATTCTGAATCGCGTCCTCATTGCGGTACAGAATCCAGGACCCTTGACCAAGGGCACCCTGCAGATCGTGGACGCGCATTACGACATTCGCCATAGTTTCGACGGCAAAACTCCTTCCTTCACCCTCGCGGGGTACTCGGGCGGACAACCGCAAACCATCCAGAACATGCCGGAAGAGCAGGTGGGCGCGGCCTATGGCGTTGGCGACGGCAGCTATGCCCTGCTGAACTACCAGAGCGAGAAGCAGACGACGACTATTACCCTCCCAGGCGCATCGTCAAGCGTGTTTATCTCCCGCGATCAGCGGTATGTCTTCGCCGCCAACCAGGCGGCGCACACGGTGACGGTGCAGGATCGCATCCAGGGCAGCAGCTACGGGCTGAATCTGCCCAACGTTTATCGAGTTTCTATCAATCCCAGCGGGTCTGCCGCCCTCTTGTTCGTGCAGGATAGCAACCAGGTCTATAGCATTTACAAGCTGCAGACGAACCAACGGGCTCCTTCCAATGCGGTCGATTGCGAACCACAGAACATCCCGGTCTATTGCGTGCTGCCGGTACCCGGTGATTTCGACAGGCCAACTAAAGCAGTTTTTTCTCCCGATGGCTCGACGGCCTACATTCTGAATTGCGGTCCGGAGTGCGGCGGCACGACAGCCAGCGTCAGCTTTCTTCCGGTTGCGGGCATCATCATTCAAAGCGGCGCGCCGGTACCTCCGGGAGCACCGACCGCGGTGACCGCCACCGTGCCTGTGCCCGGCGGCGTGACGAATGCGCTGGACAACGGAAATCTGTTGTACCTCGCAGGCCAGCAGTTGCAACCAGACGGCTACTTCTCGGGTGTGCTCTCCATCCTCGACACCAATGCGAAGGCGATTATCGGGAACTACTCCATCAGCGACGGCGCGCACAACAAGATGGCGTTTGCGGACGACAACACCCTTTGGATCGGCTCGACGCTCTGCACGCAGGGCGAACGCTACCACCTGGGCGCCACTACCGATCTTGGCTGCCTCACGATGTTCAATACATCGACCAAATCGGTGACCCAGATCGCTTCCTACAAGGGCGATGCGACCGGGATCGCTGCTGTGACGGGCCTGCACAAGATTTACAGTGCCGAGGGTGGGCAGGTGTACATCTACAACACCGTGGACGGCTCCGCGCTCGACAACTCGCAGGTGACCGTGACCGGTACGGCTTCGGATGTGGCGTACATGGACTCTCCCAGTGACGTCGACAACACCACCTATTGAGCCGGTAGACGTTCTGGCCATCGCCGCGCATCGCGACGATGTAGAGCAAACATGCGGGGGCACCTTGCTCAGGATGCACTCGCTGCAACTGCGCACCGCTATCCTGGACCTGACGCAGGGGGAAGCCGGTACCCGCGGCTCTGCGGAGGAGCGGGGCAGGGAAGCCGCCAATGCTGCAGCGATTCTCGGCGTTGCCTGGCGAGGAGCGCTGGATATCCCTGACGGCCGGGTAGAGAACACCTGGGAAAACCGCATCAAGATTGTGCGCAAGCTGCGAGAGCTGCGACCCCGCGTGGTCATTCTCCCGTATTGGCAAGGCCGGCATCCCGACCACTACAACAGCGGCATTCTTGGCTATGAGGCCTGCTTTCTTTCCGGATTGGCGAAGGTGGAGACCGGCGAACCGCCCTTCCGCCCGTTCAAAATCTTGTATGCCACGTTGTATGCCGACGTGCGGCCGAGCTTTGTCGTCGACATCACGCCATTCATCGAGCAGCGCTTTCGCTCTCTCCTCGCGTATACCTCTCAATACGCCGATCAGCCGTCGGGCGGAACGCTGTTTGTGCCGCATGACGAAATACGCGAGCGTACCTTCTCGCTGGCCCGCCACTACGGCCTTTTGGGTGGGGTACGGTACGCGGAACCTTTCTTGCAGAAAGAAGTGGGCCTGGTCGACGACCTGACTATGCTTCCAGTCGCATCCATTTAGGACAAATCATGCAGCAAACCTGGAACCCCTCGCTGTATGCCGGCAACGGACGCTTCGTCGCTGTGCTGGCACACTCGTTGCTGGCTGACCTGGAGCCCAAACCTGGCGAGCGCATTCTCGACCTTGGCTGTGGAGATGGCTTCTTCACCCGGCAGATCATGGAGTCGGGGGCTGCGGTGGTAGGGGTCGATGCGTCCTCTCAAATGGTGGCTGCGGCTGCGGAGCGGGGCGTCGACGCTCGCTGCATGAGTGGGGAGGCCCTGACCTTTGACCGCGAGTTCGACGCCGTGTTCTCCAACGCCGCCCTTCACTGGATGAGCGATCAGGATGCTGTGCTGGCCGGAGTTTTCCAAGCGCTCAAACCGGGTGGTCGTTTCGTGGCCGAATGTGGAGGCCAGGGAAACATCGCGGCCATTCGGGTGGCGCTGCTGGCCGTGCTGACTTCTCGCGGCATACCGGCGGAGCGCATTGAGAACAATTGTTTCTTCGGAGCAGAGGAGTATCAGACTCGCCTGCAGGCCCATGGATTTGTAGTTGAGGGCATCACCCTGATCCCGCGTCCCACCCCGCTTCCTTCGGGCATGGCGGACTGGCTTCATACTTTCCGCAGCAGTGTATTGGAAGAGTTGCCGGAAGGGGAACGGGAAGCTGCGGTGGCGCAGGTAGTCGGGCTCTTGAAGCCAGTCCTGTGTGATCACGAGGCAAAGTGGACAGCGGATTACGTACGCCTGCGCTTCCGCGCCCGCCGCCCACTGCTGTTCGGTAACAAATGATGGGTGCCCACATCTCGCTCGTTTTTCGCGAGATGTGGGGCACCCGTCATTTGTTACAGAACAGCAGGTCGTGAAAGCACGCTGCCTTGCTAGCTGACTGGCTGCTGGGCGGGGTAGCCGCCGGCTGCCGCCATCTTCGACGACGCTCCCAGCGGCGGAAGAAATACATGCACGGCCGCACCGGGAAATGCAGGATCAGTACTGTTGATCAGTTCGATCTTGCCCCCGTGTTTCTCCACAATGCCCCGGCTTACCCACAGCCCTAAACCTGTCCCCAGCTCGCCCTTGGTCGTGAAGAATGGCTTGAAGAGCTTGGACTGGTTGCCCTCCGCGATCCCAGGACCGCTGTCGCTGATTACCACCATCGCCCCCGGCCGGTTATCCGCAGGGACCGAAGTCTCGAGCAGCACCCGAACCCTGCCTCCAGGCCCGGACGCCTCAGCACCGTTGGTGATGAGGTTGGTGAATACCTGGCGCAATTCGCCCGGAAAACCCTGTATGGACGCGCCCTTGCTCAGCCGGCTATCAATTTTTACCGATTGATCTTTCAGCTGGCGGTCCAGCAGCAATAACACGCTCTCCAGCAGTTCGCGCAGATCGACATCCACCGGCGCTTTGGGTTCACGGTAGAGACCCAGCATCGCCCGGCTGATCTGTAGCGTGCGATTCAGCTCCTGTTGCGCCATGGTGAGGTATTTCTGCTGCAGGACAGGGTCGCCCTCTTTGGCCATCAGGTAGTGCAGATTGGCGACCGAATCCAGCGGGTTATGAATTTCGTGAGCAATGCTGGCGGAAAGACGGCCGGCGACCGCCAGCTTCTCGTGCGCCATCATTGCGACTTCGCGGCGCCGCGAATCGGTGACATCGCGAAAAACCAGCACCAGCCCGGTCACATGCCCCATCCGCGTTGCGAATGGGCGCCACGCTCTGGTCGATCACATATTCCGTGCCGTCCTTCGAGACCAGCAGGGAGTACTTCTTGACCGCCGGATCTTCCTCGGCAAAAGGAGCCGCCGGCACTGGCAAAGCTTCCCGCGTTTCTTCATGCAGGGTGCGGAAAATAGTGTCCAGATCTTTGCCGCGAGCCTCTTCCAAAGGCCAGCCAGTAAGTTTTTGCGCCACCGGGTTCATCAGTTCCACCCGGCTCTCGCTGTCGCAGGCAATCAGCGCGTCTGCCACCGATTCCAGTGTGGTTTGCAGCCATTGGCGGCTTTCAAACAGTTCATCCGCATGCTCGTGCGCTTCTTCAAGAGAACTACGAAACGCAGCCGACACCTTCTTCATGTTTCGCTGGGTGTAGATGCCCAACACAATGCCCGTACCCACCGACGAAAGAAGCAGGAAAGTCATGAGCTGGCGAACTTGAGAGTTGGTGGACTCCACCTCCTCATCGCGGCGTTTCACTTCGATTTGGGTCATTGCGCCGATCTGGGTACGCAGCGTGGCCATCCTTTGGCCACCGCTCAGGTCAAGCGCCGTGTCGCCGAAGATCTTCCCGGCTCGCAAGTTGTCGAGCGCGTGTCCGGCGAACTCCATCCATAACTCGTGGTTATTGCGAATCTGGCGCAGACGGCGGAACTGATCCGGGTCATCCAGAACCAGGTAAAGCAGGCGGTCGAGGGAGCTGTGCAGCGCTCCCTCTGCGCTTTGGTACGGCTCCAGCGTCGTCGGGTCATGGGTCAGTTGATAGCTGCGAAGGCCGGTATCCTGGTCCACGACCAGCCGCTCCATCTCATTCAGCTGTGCGGTGATGCGATCGGTATGGTCAATGCGGCGCTGTTCTCGCAGCGTTCGTTGAATCTGCCAGGCCAACACCAGCGCGAGCAGCAAAAGAAGCGCCAGGGGCAGCAATACCGTTACGATCAGGATTTGCCGGAACTGGTGCAGATTCAATGGGAAGCGCCTCGCGCACCGGAAGTCCCTGATTCAGGAGCCGTGATCCCCGGCCTATTTGCCTGCAGAAGCTCCCGCAGCTTTTCGACCAGGGTGAACGCCCCGTCGCCTTTGGTGGCGGTTGCGCTCACCACCCGCATGACCTGATCCGGGAGTGTTACGTAGGCGGACAGCATCAGGATCGGCACTACTGGATTGCGATCGCGCAGCATGGTGGCCACCTGGCCGCCATTCATGCCAGGCATGGCATAGTCCACGATCACCGCATCGATCGTCTCGGTTCCGAAGATGGCCAGGCCGGTGGCCCCGTCCTTCGCCGTGAGCACGGTAAAGCCCTCGCGTTCGAGAACCATCTTTCGGATCTCAAGGCCGAGGTCTTCATCGTCGATGCACAGTATGACTGGACGCGACACGGTTCTGCCCTCGTTCGCGGTCGTCACCGCTTTTTCAGCTTTACTTTACAGTTGGCCATAAGGTAACAGTGAGTGCCTGTTTAGGGACTGCGACATCCCACGGCCGGGTAACACCAGATTTAGGCAAGGATTCACGGTAGTTTTGCATTCGATCTGTGCAGTTAGGTTACGCTAAACGCAACCGCGTAATGTCCTTGGCGACTGCCACTTAAGTAGCCGTGACCTAACCGGAACGTGAGAGGAAATCCAGTTGAGTCAAAGCGTGTGCGTCCTCGAAGATGATCCTGATATCTCCCGCCTGGTACAGCATCATCTGGAAGCTGCGGGATTTACCGTACGTGTTTACAGCACCCCAACCAACCTGATCCCAGACGCTGAGCGCCAGGCGCCCGTCCTGTTTCTGCTGGATATCATGGTTCCCGGTGGGGACGGTCTCGATGTTTGCCGCCGTTTGCGCAGCAATCCAGCCCTGAGCACGATCCCGATTATTTTTCTAACGGCGCGCGCAGGGGAAAACGACCGCGTTCTGGGCCTGGAGCTCGGCGCCGACGATTACATCACCAAACCTTTCGCTACCCGGGAACTGGTGGCAAGGGTGAAAGCCGTGCTCCGCCGCTTCGAGCGGCCGACGGCTCCCTCGATCATCAGCTTCGACGATGTGGTGATTGATGCCAGCGCCATGCAGTTAAAGGTGCGCGGCGAACTGACCACCACGACAGCGACCGAATTCCGGTTGCTCGATTACCTGGCCCGCCACCCTGGCCGGGTCTTCAGCCGCGACCACCTGCTGGACGCTGTGTGGGGCGATGCCCGTTTTGTGACCCCGCGGTCCGTGGATGTCTATGTGCGCCGGATCCGGGAAAAGATCGAAAGCGATCCGGAGAGCCCCCGCTTTCTCAAGACGGTCCGCGGCGCCGGCTACCGCTTCGAGGTGCCCAGGTTGGTAGACGAAACGCAAAAGTCGGCTTCCTGAGCCCGAGCGGAGCCCGCTCGGCCTTCATCGCGGTGTTGGCTTCGATCGCGACCTATGCAGGAGCATGCCGGTTGAGTATCGCGTCAGGCGGAGCCCTGGCTCTGAGGTACGCTTTGAGTATGCGTGCTATGGCTGCTACGGAATCCGGCTGCGGAAGGCTGACCTCGTCCCCGTCCGCTCCTCCCCTGTCGAATCTCGAGCGAGAGGTGTAGCCGCGTGACCGGTCGAGTTTTCACTAAGCTTTTCGTCTCCTTCGTTGTCGTCCTGTTTGTCGGGATGGCCGTACTCGACTTTTCCCTTCGCCAGGTAATGGAGCAATCTCTGCGCGCGCAGGCGGAGGAGTCGCTGGTGGGCAAGGCACGCCTGCTGGCCGCTCATATCAGTGCTGCGCACTCAGCCGTAAGCGACCCCGCGTCGTTGCAGCACATTGTGAACCTGGACGCACCGGCTGCCGGGGCCGACGTGGCCATCTTCAACAGCCAGGGCAAGTTGCTGGCAGCTTCCAGGGATCAGGCCGCTGTGCAAGAGGGTAACGGGAACGCCGGGCTGCCACCTGAGGTGGCTGCGGTGCTCGCGCATAAAACGTTAGGCCGCGAGCAACGCAGTGGTTTGCTGTATATCGCAGTACCGGCTGGTCCCCTGGTCGTCCGGCTCGAACGTCCCTTGGCGGCAGTCCCCCCACCCTTGTATGTACTACGCCGCGGTATAGTGCTCGCCTCGCTGCTTTCGCTCACCCTGGCCATCCTTCTGGCGGCCTTGCTGGCACACCGGTTCGCCAAGCGTTTGAGCCGGATCGTGGTATTTGCGAATCGCATCGCGGCTGGCGACCTGAGCGCCCGGGTGGAAGAAGGCAACCTGGACGAAATCTCTGCCGTAGCCCATGCGCTCGACGTGACCGCCAGCCGCCTGGAGCAAAGCTTTCATGCCCTGGAAAGTAGCCGCAGCGAATTGACCGCCTTGCTCGACAGCATGCAGGAGGCGGTCATCGCGATCAACCCGCTGGGCCAGGTGAGTTGGTCGAACGCGGTGATGCAGCGCATCGCGCATGGCCCTGTGCAGGAAGGGCGCGCCCTTGTCCACTTCATCCGCGATCCTGAAGTGCTTTCGTCGGTCTCCGCAGCGTTAACCCAGCGCCAGGCGAGCCGGCGGCGTGCCACCTCCGTGTCTCCCGGCAAGGTGTTTGAGGTGAACGCGGCGCCTATGCCGGGCGGGGGCGCAGTCGCCGTTCTGCATGACGTCTCCGAAATCGAGCGGTCTGAAACCACGCGCCGCGACTTTGTTGCCAACGTGTCCCACGAGCTGCGCACGCCGCTCACCTGCATTTCCGGATACGTGGAGACGCTCCTTGATGACCCGCGCCTGGGAGAACAGACGCGGGAGTTCCTCCTGATCATCCTCAAAAACGCGTCCCGGATGAACCGGCTTACCGAGGATCTCCTGGCCCTGGCCAGCGTGGAGTCGGGCGATTACAAACTCCGTTTGCAGAAGATTGAGGGCTCCCGGCTGGTGGAGGAAGCGGTCGGCTCCCTTGGTGGCCTGGTACTGGACTCGTCCGCAAGGCTCGAAGTGGGCGAAACGACCGATGCCATGGTGATGGCGGATCTGGATGCGCTGAGCCAGGTGTTCGGCAACCTGATCGAAAACGCCATGAAATACGGCAAAGCCGGCGGGCGAGTCCGTGTGGGTGCCCGCGATCAAGAAGGAATGGTTGAGTTTTTTGTGCAGGATTTCGGAGCCGGTATCGCCTACGAACATCTGCCGCGCATCTTCGAACGGTTCTACCGCGTCGATAAGGCTCGCTCCAGGGAATCCGGGGGCACAGGCCTGGGCCTGGCGATCGCCAAGCATATTGTTCAGGCGCATGGCGGACAGATACGCTGTGAAAGCGAACTCGGCCTGGGCGCGACCTTTCTCTTTCGCCTGCCAGTGGTTCCGGGCAGCCCCGCCCCCACGCCCAGCCTCGAGGGCACCGCGGAACTTCCGCTTGCTGCTTCGCAAACCATTGAAAAGTAGTAAGTTGCGCGCGTGTTCAGTATTGCTTTTCTTGTCATATTCACCTCTCATTAAAGAACCGTTCACAGATAGCGCCGAGAATCAGGTTTAAATCCTGAGGTGGAACGTGAACAGATTCGTGTGGCTAGTGGCTGGCGCGATCGGCGCAGCAGCCTGCGCCGGGCAAGCGCAGAAACTCAACGGGGCGGGCGCTACCTTCCCCAACCCTATTTATTCCAAGTGGTTTAGCGAATACAGTGCGGCGCATCCAGGCGTCCAGATCAATTATCAGTCGATCGGCAGCGGTGGCGGCATTCGCCAGGTGACGGCGGGTATTGTGGACTTCGGCGCCAGCGACGGGCCGATGACCGACGAGCAATTGGCCTCGTCCAAAGTGAAGATTCAGCACATCCCCACGGTCATCGGGGCAGTCGTGCCGATTTTCAACCTGGAAGGCGTAAACGACCTGCGTATCGGACCGGACGTGCTGGCCGACATCTACCTGGGCAAAATTTCAAAGTGGGACGACGCCCGCATCGCGAAAGACAATCCAGGGGTGAAGTTGCCCTCGGTCGATATCTTCGTCGTGCATCGCTCAGATGGCAGCGGTACCAGCTACATCTTTACCGACTACCTTTCCAAGGTGAGCAAAGACTGGGCAGGCGGTCCGGGTAAAGGGGCTGCACCGAGCTGGCCCAAGGGCATTGGAGCGAAGGGCAATGAGGGCGTTGCCGGGTTCGTGCGTCAGTCTCCCGGCTCCATCGGCTATGTAGAGCTTATCTACGCTTTGCAGAACAAGATTCCGTTCGCCTACGTGAAAAGCGCAGGCGGTACCTGGATGAAGGCTACGATCGAGGGTGTTTCGGCCGCCGCAGCCAGCGTCAAAAGCATGCCTGCCGATTACCGCGTCTCGATCACCAATGCGCCAGGCAATGCTTACCCCATCTCCAGCTTTACCTGGCTGTTGATTCCGCAACCTCCGAAGGACGCCGCCAACGGAAAGGTCATCAACGACTTTCTGAAATGGATGCTGGAGCACGAGAACGAGGCTAGTTCTTTGTACTATGCTCCGCTTCCGGCTGAGGTGGCGCAGAAGGTAAGTGCAACGATCAGTTCCCTCAAGTAGCAGCAAGGCTATTCCGGCACGCGCTTTGGGTGCGTGCCGGAATGGTATGCTGACCCGCAGGTGACTCCATCCATCGCTTCGCCGCCCGCCCTTACCCGCCGCACGCCTCGGCTATGGCCCGGTTTAACCTCAGATTCACTAAAAGTCACTACGGTATGAGTGGTGAAGCAAGAAGTTCAGGTACCACGAGTGGCTGGCCAGGTTAACTTGACCGATCGCAAACAAGACGGTTTGCCGCCTGCAGGTTCGCCTGCGTCCGGGTCGGGGTCCGAGCCATCGGCCTCGCCGGTGCGGACGTTTCTTCTCAGTCGCGGAAGTTCGGCGCTTGCTGACCGCGCTTTCAGTGGACTCATGCTGGTGTGTGCGCTCAGCATTTTCGCCATTGTCCTGCTGATCCTGGTGGAGCTCATCAGCGGCTCCAGGCTGACCATCCAAAAGTTTGGCATTTCATTCTTCTTTGGGTCGGCTTGGGATCCTGTCAACGGAAACTTCGGCGCCCTGCCCTTCATTTACGGGACGATCGTCTCTTCTGTGTTGTCGCTCATTATCGCGGTGCCGCTTGCGGTCGGGGTAGCCATCTTCCTCACCGAGATGTGTCCCACCTTCTTGCGCGGACCGCTGGCGTTCTTTACCGAACTGCTGGCTGCTATTCCCAGCGTGGTCTATGGCCTGTGGGCGATCTTCGTCCTGGTTCCGCTCCTGCGGCAGTACCTGAATCCTTTCCTGATGAAGTACCTCGGATGGTCAGGTCTCTTTGCCGGCCCGAACTATGGCTTTGGCATGCTCTCCGCCGGAATGATTCTCTCCATCATGATTTTGCCCATCATCTCTTCGCTTACGCGCGAGGTGATCTCGGCGGTGCCACACTCGCAGCGCGAAGCCGTGCTTGCCCTGGGGGCAACCCGTTGGGAAATGATTCGCATGGGCGTGTTGCGCAATGCGCGCATTGGGATCGTCGGCTCCGTCATCCTGGGGCTGGGCCGCGCACTCGGTGAAACCATGGCCGTCACCATGGTGATCGGGAACCGTGCTGAAATCGCAAAGTCGCTACTCGCGCCGGGATACAGCATGGCCAGCGTGATCGCGAATGAATTCAGCGAAGCGTCTGACCAGCTCTATCTGAGTGCGCTGATTGAGATCGGGCTGGCGCTCTTTATTGTCACCATCATTGTGAACGCCCTGGCCCGCGTGCTGGTTTGGGCCGTAACCCGCGGCGCACCGGTCAGAGGGAACTAACCATGGCTTCAAGCAGCATCATGAGTCCCCGCCGAGCCGGCTCTTCCAACAAGATGTGGCGGACCTTTGCCAACCACCTGGCCACCGTGGCAGCGGTCGGCAGCACCATCCTGGTGATCGCGCCATTGGTCGCGATTTTTGTCTATCTCCTCTATAAAGGCGCCAGCTCGCTGAATGTCGCTTTCTTCACCCAGGTTCCCAAGCCAGTCGGCGAGATGGGTGGGGGCATGGCGAATTCCATTCTTGGCTCGGGCATTTTGCTCGCCATCGCCAGCCTGATGGGTGTTCCCGTGGGGATTGCCGGAGGCATCTACATAGCCGAGTTCGGCCGCGGCAAGCGCCTGGCCAACATGGTTCGCTTTACCGCCGACGTGCTCAATGGCGTACCTTCCATCGTGATGGGCATCGCCGTGTATGGCCTGATCGTCGTACCGCAAAAACATTTCTCCGCACTTTCAGGCGGAGTGGCCCTGGGCATCATGATGGTGCCCACCATCACGCGCACGACGGAAGAGATGCTGTTGATGGTGCCCTTGAATGTGCGCGAGGCGGCGCTCGGGTTGGGCGTGCCGAACTGGCGTTCGGTGCTTTCTATCACGCTGCGCACCGCATCCCCAGGCGTTATCACCGGTTGCATGCTGGCCTTTGCCCGCGTCGCCGGCGAAACCGCCCCACTGTTGTTTACCGCCTTCGGCAACCAGTTCTGGAGCACCAGCGTGAACGAGCCCATTGCTGCGCTGCCCCTGCAGATTTTTGTGTACGCGCTTTCGCCTTACGATGAGTGGCATCGCCTGGCATGGGCCGGCGCCCTGGTGCTGATCGTGCTCATCGTGGTATCGGTCGCGCTGGTGCGCTATGTTGCCGGACGCGGCGTTTTGAAAGGGGTAAGCTAGTGGGTGTTGAAATACAAGTTTCTGATCTGAACGCGTGGTACGGCACCAACCACACGCTTCAGAACATCAACCTGCGGATACCCGCGAATCACGCTACGGCGTTGATCGGTCCTTCGGGCTGCGGAAAATCTACCTTTGTGCGCTGCCTCAACCGCATGCATGAAACGAATCCAGTCGGCCGGGTTACAGGCACGGTACGTGTGGGCCCAGTCGACATTTACGAAAGCGCGTCCCCTGTCGAGATTCGGCGGCGTATCGGCATGGTGTTCCAACGGCCCAATCCCTTCCCGACCATGTCGATCTACGACAACGTTGCTTCCGGATTGCGTCTGAACGGGTTCCGCAATCGCAAGGTTCTGGACGATGTGGTCGAGCGCTCGTTGCAGCAGGCTGCCCTGTGGGAAGAAGTAAAGAACGATCTCAAGAAGAAGTCGGGAGCGAGCCTTTCCGGCGGCCAGCAACAGCGGCTCTGCATTGCTCGTGCCCTGGCCGTCGATCCGGAAGTGATGTTGATGGACGAACCGGCCTCAGCTCTCGATCCAGTGTCCACCGCCAAGATCGAAGATCTGATCTTCCAACTGAAGTCGCAGTACACGATTGTGATTGTTACCCACAACATGCAGCAAGCAGCGCGCGTTGCCGAAAACACCGGCTTCTTCCTGAACGGCAAGTTGGTGGAGTTCGACGCAACTCACAAGATCTTCACTAATCCGACCGACAAGCGTACCGAGGACTACATCACGGGCAGGTTCGGATGATGCGCATTCGCTTTCACCGCAAGCTTGACGATCTGAAGGAACGTCTTCTCGTGATGGCAGGTATGGCCGAGCAGGCGATCCAGCGCGCCGTGGAGGCTTACCGGGTGCGCGACATCAGCCTGTGCGACCTGGTGGTGCGCAGCGAGATGTCGATCAACAGCTTTGAGCGTGAGATCGATCAGATGGCACTGGATCTCCTGGCGATGGAGCAGCCAATGGCCATCGATCTGCGCTTCATTCTCGCGGTCATCAAAATCAATGCCGATCTTGAGCGCGTGGGCGACCAGGCTGTGAGCATCAGTGATCGGGTGCGCGACCTGCAGGCATTCCCGGTGGTCGATCTGCCCGTAGACATTCCGCGCATGGCTTCGTTGGCTTCGGCCATGGTGAGGAAAGCGCTGCAGGCTTTCATCGAAGCGGATGCCGAAGTCGCTACATCAGTGCTCACCATGGATGACAGCGTTGACAAGTTGAACGACAACGCCTTCTTTGCTCTTTCGAATGTGATCAAAGAAAACCCGCGCTACACCCCGCAGGCCCTGCATGCGCTGATGATCGCGCGCAACCTGGAGCGGGTGGGTGACCACGCCACCAACATCGCAGAAGATGTCATCTTCTGGGTGCGTGGCGCTGACGTGCGCCACCACCAAAGCACTTAGAGCCGGTGTGAGCGGCTTTTGCGCGCCGATCCGAGCCAATTTCTCATGCCGAGGAATCTGCTTGCAGTGCAAGTTAAGGACGAGATGAACGGGGTGCGGAGCAAGATGTCCCCCACTCAAGCCAAACGCGGCTTGAGTGGGCCACCCTCGGCTTTTCTGGATTCGGGCACGGAGCAGATCCTCCTGAGTGGCGACTGATCGGACCCTAAAGAACTGTAGGGTGGCCCATTCAAGCCGCGTTTGGCTTGAGTGGGGGACCTCTGAACCCTCGTCCAGAGCTCTTTCCAGTTTGTTCATTAGGCGCACAACAGATGCCTCGGCTGCGCTTGGGATGTCAAAAGGGGGGCTAGCTAACCCGCAAAACCTGTCGTCGCACGCCGAAACCCAGCAACAGGCTGAGCACTCTCTTCAACCTTTCGCACCAATCAGTAATGGTGAGAAATCCGGATTAGGGCTTTGTGGGTTGCCTTAAAACCCTGCCGTACTGACCGGTGGCGGGGTGTACCCGAACTCCGCCTCGATGGCGGCTGCAACCCCGAGCACCCGTTCATCCTCGAACGGACGCCCGACTACCTGCACACCAATCGGCAGACCTTCCGCAGACCGGCCCACCGGCAGAACGGCGGCGGGTGCGCCCAGCAAGTTGAACCACTGGGTGTAGCGCATGGCATCGAGGTAATCCACTTGCTGACCATCGATTTGCCAAACCCGCTCGCCATGACGAAAGGCGGGAATCGCGCAGACCGGGCAGAGCAGGATTGGCGAATCTGCCATCCACGCCAGGATTTTGCGCCGCACATAATCCAGATCCATCCAGGCTGTCAGTAGTGCATCGCCTGTGAGCGGCGGCTCGCGATGGGCAATCGAGAGAAAGTCTTTGAAGGTCGGGCTTAGCTCGGCGGTACGCTCGCGCACCAGCGGATCGAGCAGCATGGCTCCGCCACGAACGAAAAACTTCCACCATAGTTGCCGCGCTTCTTCCAGCCCCTCCGGACGCCCAGGCCGCACGGTAAAACCGCGTTGTTCGAGCACACGCGCTGCTTGGCGTACCGCCTCCCTGGTCTCCGCCGTCACCGGAATAAGACCGTCATCTTCAAAGAAGGCGATCGGCACGCGTTTCAGATCGTCGAGCGATTCGTGGCGCAGGCCGACCGGCGGGCTGACCGGATCGAGGGGATCCTGGCCGGAGAGTGTCAGGAACAGCAGGGTGAGATCGCGGACAGTGCGCGCCATGGGACCAATCGCGCCCAGGATCGCGAAGGGACCGTCCCCGGCCGCCAAATGCCCGCGCCCGGGGATGCGGCCGGGAGTGGGCTTGAGCGCGCAGATCCCACTGAAATGGGCCGGTTCTCGCACCGAGCCACCACCGTCACTCCCCAGTCCGGCTCCAGAGAGGCCAGCCGACACCGCAGCGGCTTCTCCGCCGCTCGAGCCCCCCGCGGTTCGTTCCAGGTCCCACGGATTTGCCGTGCGCCCGTAGAGCAGGTTGTCTGTTTCATACGCCATGAGGAATTCAGGGCAGTTGGTGGTGCCCAGGATGAGGGCATCCGCTTGCAGAACGCGATCCACTACGGTTGCGTTTACGTGCGGGATATTTCCCTTGTGCAACACGCTGCCGATTTCGCAGCGGTAGCCCGCTGTCGCGATCGATGACTTGATCGTCATCGGCAAACCGAATAGCGGGCCGCGCGGTGTTGCTTTCACCTCAAGCGCACGAGCGTGCGCACGCACACGCTCCGCGTCGAAATCGATCAGCGCGCCGAGGCGCGGATTGAGCCGTTCGATCTCTCGAATGTATTCTTCTGCGAGTTCCAGCGGCGAAATCTGCCCTCGACGCAGCATCGAGAGAAGCTCAACCGCTGGCAGTACCGTGAGCCCGCTCACTGCCCTGGCTTAAGCACCGGCGGCAGCATGACGCGTGGCTGGTAGTGGAAGCCGAATTCCTGCGTGCCCCGGCCGGAGTCGAATCGATCGTTCCACTCCAGCTCATACTGCATGCGCCGGTCGTCCGCCGGGTAATGTTCGCTCGCAGGATAGGGGTAAGTGCTCATGCCATGGAAGGGCATGTCCGCGACGGTGAACGGGCTGCCTTCGTAGAAATCCATGTCTTTGACGAAGCCGTTGGCATAGAAGAAGTAGTCGCGCTTCCAGCCTTTTTTCAGCGGGGGCAGGGAAGCAGTGTTGAATTCGACATCCACATCTTCCCCGCTGCCGAAGATGACAAACGATTCATCGACGGACGAGAGCAGCGGCGCTACCTCGCCATAGCGTGTGTAACTGCCACGGGATCGTGTAAAGGGTCCCGTCTGGCTGATGTGCTGGTAGTTGTAGGTAAGATCGCCGGGAGTTTTTCCATCCACCTGTTGCGGGTATCCACGGAACGCAAGCTGCGCAGAAGCGAGCGGCAGCTCAGTCTGGCGAATGAGTTGGGTTGCGTCTGGCCCATTGTCGAGTAACGCCTGATCCCAATAGATCTGCAGATTGGTCACCAAACGAATGCGCCGCGTACCCGGAGGTAGTTTGCCCGTGAGGTCGACGACGACTGTGCGCGGCAGCCCGGCCGGGAATCCCATCTCATCGACCACGCGTTTCCAGGTGCCGTCCGGCATCTCCGCTTCCACATAGGGCGCCATGGGTGTCAGGTCAGATTGCCAGGCGGCATACATGGAACTTGCCGAAAAGTATTCGATGAAGCCGTGCATAAGCAGCCTTACAGGGTTCGCGGCGTTCCATTTGCCCAGGTCGAGGGTGAGCGTGTGTTGATTGGCGAAACCTGCGAACGGCAAGTTCGTGAAGTCGCGCACATACTGGTGATCGCGCGTGCGCAGTAACTGGCTCACGTCGCGACCCTTGTCATCCCAGGCGCCTGCGATGGGCCGGGCGGAGGTGCTGATGACAGGGCTTCCGGACGCGAACGGCGGCTCGTTGAGGAAACGCTCGTTCGGGTACACTTCGCTGCCTGCCGGATGGTCGATCGCTACCAGGCGCACCTGGTCAAGGTAGTTGACCTCTTCCATCGGTTCGCCGAAGCGCAGACTCAGGTAGCCGTTACGTGGGCGAAGCTGCGATCCTTCTACCTTCACCCACTCATCCGGATCAGCGTGGTTTTTGGCGTTGGGCGAGACCCAGTGCCCAATCACTGCGGCCCCGATTACGTCGGAGACGAACTCGTACTTCTTCCCGTTCCAGGCGAACAAGGTGGGGCAGGAACTGCCGCGTCTGTCCAGTTCGGTGATCGCCAGTGAATTTTTTGTGCCCACCTCTGTCTCGTCCTGGGGAACGCCGGTAGGCCAGAGGATGCGCACCATATCAGCATGTTCCGCAGTGCCGAGGCCTGCCAGTAGTTGTTGGCTTCCCTGACTGAGATACCCGGAAGCTCCGGTGATTTCGAACTTCTGCCAGACACCATCGGCAAACACTTCCACCTTGGCGCCGATCGCCGATTTGTTGTCGGCCATGCCCTTCATCGAGACCAGCAGGGAATGGTTCTTATTGCCACCGTGATTGCGCAATACTATCGGGTCGCCATTTGGCTGGGTAACGATCAGGTCGGCAGCGCCATCGCCATCCACATCGGCAGCGATGAGCGCGCGCGGGGTGGTCAACTTCACCTTGTCGAGCTGTAAACGCGCAGTCACATCTTCAAAGCCTGCCGGGCCGAGGTTGCGCAGCGCACGCAACTGTGGCCCCTGGGGCGTTTCGACGGTTGCTACCAGGTCGAGCCAGCCATCATTATCCAGGTCAATGGCGGTAAGCCCCCAGCCACGCAGATACATTTGCGACCGGTAGCTCAACGCGCTCGAAGCGCTTGCCCTGTACGTTGCGCCAGAGCGTGATGCCGGGGTTGCCAGAGTGGGTCAGTGCCACGTCCATCCAGCCATCTTTGTTGAAGTCGAGTACTACGGCGCCCAGCGTCGGCGGTAAGCCAGCGGTATCGAATAAGGGGGATACTTTGAAGTGACCTTCACGGGGGTTCGCGAAAAAGGTGGGCGCGGCGCTGGACCCCGTCACCACGAGGTCGACGGCGCGATCGTTGTTGAGATCAGACAGGGTGGCTGCTGCCGTGGTCCCGTCTCCGCCCAGGCCGGCTTCTTCTGTCCAGTTCGTGAACGTGCCGTTTCCGTTGTTGCGCCAAAGGGCGTTGGGCTTGCCGCCGGCCGCAGTGGGCTGCCCGGTGAGAAAGAGATCCACATCGCCGTCATGATCGAAGTCGACAAAGGTGATGCCGGAGGGTTGGTTTGCGGGCTGCACGCCCGTTGCTGCCGTCACGTCTGTGAATTTGCCACCACCATGGTTCTTGAACAGCAGAACCCGGTCGCTCATCGCCGCTGCCACATCGGGCAGACCGTCGTTGTCGAAGTCACCCACCGTGCAGGCGACCCCTGTACCTTTCGCCGCCAGGCCAGTCTGTGCACTGGGCACAAGGGCGAAGCTACCGTCACCAGCTTGCGCATAGGCGCGGATAGCATCCTCGCCTGTCGACATCATCACCAGGTAGGCGTGATCAGCCGCCGCCGTCACCATGCAGGCGCCACCCGTGAGTTGGTTGTTCTTACCAGCCGTCGCGTCGGGCGTGTGGCCCATACTCTGCTGGCTAAAGGTTACCGGGATCATCGGTCCAGCTTGCGGTTTTTCGGCCAATGCGTTTTCTACCTGGGCGTAATGACCCTCATCGCCATAGGTGTGCGCCAGCGGCGTGCCGATCTTCTCCTGGTTTAATGTTTCGAAACGCTTGAAAGCTGTTCCCGCTTCTTCGCGCCGGCCCAGCCGCTGCAAAACTTTCGCTAGTCCAAATTGTGCTGAAGCGTGGGTCGGGTTGAGCTTGAGGGCCGATTGGAATTCCGTGAGGGCCTGCTCCGACTGGTGCAACTCAAGCGATACCGATCCGAGAAAGTAGTGCGTGTCTGCATCATCTGGATCGAGTGCTGCCGATTTTTGAAAGCTCTCTAGCGATTGTGGATACTCGGCTTCGATCCGGTACAAAATGCCGAGCGCGTACCAAATGTGGGGGTCTTTGGGATCCTGGGCGGCAGCCTGGTTCAGAGCCTCTTTAGCTTCCGGGATCTTTTGCAGGTAGATGAGCGCTATGCCGCGATTTACCTCGGCGTGGGTCAGCGACGGGTCCAGCTGATAGGCATCGGCGAACTTGGCCGCGGCTTTATCCAGCAATTGCTGGTTCATGAGCGCGGTGCCGAGGTTGTTTTGTTTGGCGGCTTCGGCCTTCTTTGCAGGAGGCACATCCGCGTGCCCGGTGCCAGCCGTCAAGAGGAGCGCAAACAAAAGAAAAGAAAAGCGATAATTCCATGTACGGGCTTGCAGACGCATGCTACTCCCATGCGGCGAAACCGCCGCACAATCCATCCCCGACTATAGAACATGGGGTAAAGCTTGGAAATGCCACTAGATAGACGGTGCCAAATAGGTTTAGCTGCGCGCAAAAGGCCATCGAACTCGTGTGTCGCATGCACAGGGAGCCCGTCGGCGGAAGGTGATACCCAAAAATTTTCGGGTGGCCCATTCAAGCCGTTTTTTGGCTTGAATGGGGGACATGACATGTAAGGGCTCCGCGTTATGCCTCTTCACCGACAACGACTGCCTGGAGCGTAATCACTTAGAGGCTTTGTGTTTAGGTACGCCCGCGAGAAAAGCCGTTTCAGGAAGAAGCGGGCGGCACGCTGGAACCCTCTCGGCCTGGATCTGGAGAGGCTGCGATTCGTCGGGATCCGACTGGGTGGAATCGGCTTCGGCGGTCGGTGGCCTATTCACAGCTTTCGCTCGCGTGGGTACAACCACAGGGGCGCATAGTCTTCCTGCGGCGCGCTCGCGCTTTCATCTGGCAGGTGGGAAGGCATTACTAAGAGCGTACGCTGGGCATGTCCCCCACTCAAGCCAAAATCGGCTTGAATGGGCCACCCTCGAGGCGTGGGTGATGCGGATGCGAGCGCGTTTAGCTTGAGTCGTTTCACGTGCGAGCTTTATTTACTTCATACAGACGGCATCAAACCGCGCAAGGCATTGCAGACCTGGTCAACCTGCTCATCCTTCAATTGCGTGAAGAACGGCAGCGCGATGCACCTTGCGGCTTCTGCTTCGGTGACCGGTAGGTGCGAGGCGTTTCGCCAGGCCCGGTAGCTTGGTTGCAGGTGGATCGGGGCAAAGTAACGAGCGCTTGCGATCCCGGCGGCGGCCAATCCGCGCATCACCGCGTCTCGCTCCTCTGCCATGGCTCCCTGCAAGCGAACTACGTACACGAACCAGCTCACCTGGCCATCGACTACCGTAAGCGGCGGCAGCACCAGCCCAGGCATCGAGCTCAGTCGCTCATGGTAGGCAACCGCGACGGCTGCCCGCTTCTGCAGTATCTCGTTTAGCCGTGACATCTGCGCCAGGCCAAGGGCGCAGTTCACTTCGGACAAGCGGTAGTTGTAGCCCAGCTCGCTATGCTGTAACCACTCGTCGGTTTCATACCGGCCCTGGTTGCGCAGTGCGCGGATGCGACGGGCAAGCGACTGATCGGGCGTGACCACCATCCCGCCTTCTCCCGTCGTAATTTGCTTGTTGGGATAAAACGCAAACACGGCTGCATGCCCCATGGAACCTGCTTTGCGGCCATTCACCTCGGCGCCGATCGCTTCGCAGGCATCCTCAATCACTACCAGCTGATGGCGTTGCGCAATGTCGAGGATGGCTTTCATCTCCGCCGGGACACCAAAGGTGTGCACCACCAGGATGGCGCGCGTCCTTGGCGTGATCGCTGCCTCGATGCGCTGCGGATCAAGGTTCAGCGTCTGGGCATCGATGTCGACAAATACTGGCACCGCCCGTTCGTAGCGAATTGCATTCGCCGCGGCGATGAACGTGAACGAAGGCACGATTACCTCATCGCCTTCGCCGATGCCAAGTCCGCGAATACACAAATGCAAACCGGCAGTTCCTGAACTCACCGCCACCGCATGCGGCAGGCCAACAAAATTGGCAATGGCTGCCTCGAATTGTTCGCTCACCGGCCCAAGACTCAGTCGTGGAGAACGCAGGACCGCCACCACGGCCTCAATCTCCGCTTCAGTGATGTCCGGAGAAGAGAGCGGTATATTCATTGAGCCTTCTTGATAAGCAGTGCTTCAGAGAGGCCGGTGGTCGCCAGGACCCGCACGATCGTCTCTGCAGCATGCCCGTCTCCGTAGGGATTGACCATTCCGGCCAGAGACTCGCGGAAGGCACTGCTGCGCGCTTGCGCGATCGCCTGCACGATGGCGGTTGCATCTGGCGCAACGTCGAGCACATTACGGGCTCGCTCACGGCCCTTCTGGCGCAAGCCGATGTTCACCACTGGCAAACCGAAGGAAGCGGCCTCCATAATGCCACTGCTTGAGTTGCCGATCAATGCAGCCACCTGGCGAAGCAGGCTCCAGTACGTCACTGCGTCCAGGTTCACAAACACCTTCGCGTCGCTTCGCTCAGCAACAAACTTGCGTGTTCGCTCGAGCAAGCCATAAGAGCCGGCATCGGCATTGGGGTAGCAAAACACAATGGGCCCGTCTATCGCTGCAAGCGCAGCAAACAGAGAGTCCGCCTCCTGCGTTGTGTCACGCACGATCGTTACCGGGTGATAAGCCACAACGACGGTGCGCGTGCCGAGCTCGATACCCAGCCGCTCCTGCAGTGACTCTCGACTGAGCAGGCTGCTGCGGCGAAGATGATCGAGCGACGGTGCACCTGCGCGGTGCACTCTCCACGCCTCTTCGCCCATGGCGATGACTCGATTCCGCGCGTTGTCAGTCGAAGTGAAATGGATGTGGCTCATTTTCGTGAGAGCGTTTCTCACCGCATCGTCGATCGCTCCTTCGCTGATCTCGCCACCCTCAATGTGGGCGATCGGGATGCGCAGCGTGAGCGCCACGGCAGCCGGCGCCAGCATCTCGTAACGGTCAGCGATCAACAGCAGAAGATCGGGCCGCATCTGCCCCAGCAGATCAGCCAGCGAAAGCACTGCCAGGCCAAGTGTCTTGGCCATGCCAACGTCAGTGTCTGAGCTGAGCAGGCATTCGAGTTTAGCGGCAATGGGAAACCCGTCTTTCTCAATCTCTTTGACGGTTTCGCCGAACTCCGGTGAGAGATGCGCACCCAGAACGATGAGCCGCAAGTCGATATCAGGATGCCGCGCCAAATCATGCAGCGGCCAATAGAGGTGGCTGTAGTCGGCGCGCGAGGTGGTGACGACCGCGATCTTGCGCTTCACGCTGTCGTCTCGCACGGTTCTTTAAAAGCGGAAAGAAGGCCGCTTGGCTGGTACTCAGGCACTACCCGTAACACGGCCTGTAGAAGCTGTTCCAGCGAACGTTCAGTGCACGCGCTTTGCAGTACCGGTATAACCTCCTCGAGCAGGCCAGGGGGCGAGGTGGGGCTAACCACAGGGCGCAAGAGACCCGCCTCTGGATCGCGATACGATTCGCGCACCGACAACAGTGCCTCGCACATCTTGTCTCCGGGTCGCGGCTGCGTAAACGCCACCGTACTCCCGGTATCAGCGTGAGTGCTGATGAGATACTCCGCGAGGGCTGCCACGGCGACGGGCACTCCCAGGTCCGGAACGAGAACACCCGGGCTCCCGCAGCAGGCGGCATGCAACAGGAGAGTGACAGCGTCCGCTGGAGTGAGGAAGAATCGGCGTATCTCCGGGTGAGTCACGGTGACCGGCATGCCAGCAGCAATCTGGCGCAGGAACAGGGGAACGATGCTGCCTTCGGACCCAAGAACATTCCCGAGGCGAACGGCCTTGGTTTGCAGGCCGCCCGCGCGCGGCGCCAGCAGGATCAGCTCTGCGATCCGTTTCGATGCACCCATGATGCTGACCGGATCGGCCGCCTTGTCTGTCGACAACAGAATCAGCTGATCTGACCCATGCTTCATCGCCGTGCGATAGAGCAGATCCGTACCGAGAGCATTGTTCTGGATCGCCGCGAACGGGTTCTGCTCCATGAGCGGCACGTGCTTGAAGGCTGCGGCGTGATAAACGATCTGCGGCCGGTACGTTTCAAAAAGATGATGCAGCAATCCGGCATCGGTGACGCTCCCCAACATACACGCCGGCCGTGTAGGGAGAGCCCGTTCGTGCAAGCTGGTCTGAAGATCATAGAGATTACGCTCTGAGGCTTCCAATAAGACCAGTTGGTCTGGTGCAAACTCTGCCAACGCCCACGTCAACGCAGAACCGATCGAGCCGCCCGCTCCAGTGATCAAAATTCATTTGCCCTGCAGCGCGCTCACCGCCGCTCTGCGATCAAGAACCAGCGGTTGCCGCTTCAGGAACCCCTCCCACCTGTGAGGGGGGCGCATGTCTGTATGCATGCCTCCATTATGGCAGTCGACCTTCAGACCCTCGCGAATCACTATGTTTCACAGGTCTTTCGTCTGGTTCGCTCGCCGCCCACCAACCGTATCTGAGCCAGCCGCATCTCTTATATACGAGTCATGTGGTTTACCCGCATGACTCTCAACACCAACGGGGAGGGGAGCGGGTTTTCGCGATTTCCTCCGCTTGCCGCCAGCCAAGGAGAATCGCAGCAACTGGTGGACTCTCCTCGTGATGATTGTTCGAGGTTAGCCCCGCGAAGTCGGCAGGGGCGGGAAACAGAGCCGGCGTTAGCCGGCCTTCTCCTCCAATCAACAGCTGCTTTTTCTACAGTCGCAAAAACGACTATCTGTATTAAACCTTGAGGTTTGCACCAATGATTGCTGTACTGCGTGCCTTCTTCGGCTACTTCTTTCTCGTTCTGATTGTGCGCGTAGTCGGCAGGCGTCCTGGCAAGCAGATGACTCCGTTCGAGTTTGTGCTGATCTTCTTCATTGGCGGCCTGGCGCTGACGGCCATCGTGGGTGACGAGGTCTCGTTCACCAATGGAATCTGCCAGGTCATCACCATGGGCTTTGCTCACTACGGTTTGGCCTGGCTGCGAACCAAGTCTCCGCGCCTTGCCCGACTGGTGGATGGCACCCCGCTGCTGCTACTGGAAAAGCATCAATGGCGATCTGAAACCCTGAAGCACATGCGCGTCTACGATGATGACGTAAGCGCCGCCGCGCGCGATTCAGGGATCAAGACTCTGCAGGAAATTGATTGGGCTGTACTCGAACGAAACGGCGAGATCAGCGTTTCGCGCGTACCTTCCAACTCGTAACAAAACCCCACTTACCCCTAACCCAGAGAGCAGTGATGGTTACTCAAACTCATTTGAAGCCGGTCGAAGACTCCGTAGCGAAAGTTAACGACGAAATCGCGGTTGGCGAAGACCTCAATTTCCAACGCAGATGGTGGCGTTTTGAAAACGCGGCCTGGATGTTCTTTGGCCTGATCATTTTGCTGGATCTGGCTGGGCTGTTTGGGCGGGGCCCCTTGCCAAGGCGGAGCGCCAAGCGCCGGATGGATCCCTGCATGTGAAGTATGAACGCATCCAGCGTACGGATTCGCCCTCCATCATGACCATCCAATTTGCGCAGTCTGCGATTAAAGAACGGCAAAATCCGCTTGTTCGTCAGCAACAGTGTTGTGGCGCAGCTAGGTACGCAGCGAGTGATTCCGGCCCCACAAGAGACCATTGTGGGCGAGGGCGGACTGACTTACAGCTTTCCCGCATCCAAGCCGCCGGCAACAGTTGCCCTGGCGATGGAACCTGCCGGGCCTGGCATTTACAATTTCACCGTTGGTGTTGACGGCGCCGCTCCTGTGCAGGCCCGGGTGGTCGTCGTCCCTTAAGGACTCACATGCCCACTATCTTTCACGCAGTATTTGGCTATCTATTTCTTCTGCTCGTGGTCCGTTTGTTGAGCCGGCGTCCTGGCGGCCAGCTTACGCTATTTGAGTTTGTGATCGTGTTCCTGATTGGCGGCGTCATCATTCTCAGCACGGTCGGCAAAGATCGCTCGATCACCAACTGTATTACCGCCATCTTTACGGTCGGCATGATGCACTGGGGCGTCTCAGCCATCAAAGGTCGCTTCCCGCGCTTTGGCGCCGTGGTGGATGGCACGCCGCTTATCCTGCTGAAGAACGGCGAGTGGCAGCTCGAGGTGATGCACGGTATGAGTATCGATCCCGAAGACGTCATGGCGGCGGCTCGTACCAAGGGTGTACGGTCCATTTTCGATGTTGAATATGCCGTCCTTGAACGCAATGGTGGAATCAGCATCATACAAAAATGATGTTAGCGTCCTGGCAAGTAGCTAAATGCCGGCGCTCGAGGCCGGTATGGGCAGAGCAGCAGAGCTGGACCGAGTTGCCGAAGATGAATTGATCGAAAGCGATGTTTCCGGTCGCCTGGATTCTCTGCCATGGAGTCGCTGGCACACGCGCATCATTGTGGCTTTGGGCACCTCCTGGCTTCTGGATGGTTTGGAAGTCACCCTCGTCGGTTCTCTCTCCGGCATCCTTGAGAGCAAGAACGGGCTATCGTTGACCGACGCACAGGTGACCGCGGCCGCGAGTACTTACCTCGCCGGTGCGGTGATCGGGGCTATTCTGTTTGGCTATCTCACCGATCGCCTGGGCCGGAAGAAACTCTTCCTGGTCACGCTCGGCACCTATTCTCTGGCCACGATAGCCAGCGCGTTCTCCTGGAATCTCCTGAGCTTTTCCATCTTTCGTTTTTGTACCGGCCTTGGCATCGGCGGAGAGTACTCCGCTATCAACTCGGCTGTGGATGAGTTGATTCCCGGAAAGGTACGGGGCACGGTCGACCTGGTGGTCAACGGCACATTCTGGGTGGGCGCCACCATCGGGCGCTCGCTTCAGTATTCCTGCTGCAGGGCCACGGCATCTCGCAGGCGCTCGGCTGGCGCTTGCATTTGGCATCGGCGGCACACTCGGTGCGGCGGTCCTCATCCTGCGGCTTTACGTTCCGGAAAGCCCGCGTTGGTTGATGCTGCGCGGATATGAGGAAGCGGGCCGGCGAAGTAGTCAAAGACATCGAGCACAAGGTATCGAGAGGCAATCCGTCCAGTTTGCCAAAAGCTGCCGGCGAAAAAATTAAGATTCTTGGTTCGCGACAATACGCCGTTGCGCGAGATCTTTGGCAATATGCTGGGCGCCAACCGTTCGCGCTCCTTCTTGCGCTCACTCTCATGGCCGCGCAGGCGTTCTTTTTCAATGCCGTCTTTTTCACATACGGCTTGGTAATCAAGAAGTTTTTTGGCGTGAGCGACAAGGATCTGCCCTGGCATCTACTTCCGTTTGCTGTCGGCAGTTTTCTCGGTCCCATACTTCTTGGTCACTTTTTCGATCGTATTGGCCGCAAGCCGATGATCACGGCTACCTATGGCATTGCCGGTCTTTTGTTGCTGGGCACGATTTATCCATTCGCATCGGGTGCCTTGGCCCCCGCGGCATGGGCATTTGCTTCTCCATCATCTTTTTCGTGGCCTCCTCGGCGGCCAGCGCCGCTTACCTTACCGTGAGCGAAATCTTCCCCCTGGAGATTCGCGCGTTTGCCATCGCGGTGTTCTACTCACTGGGAACACTCACGGGCGGTGTGGCCGCCCCTATCCTGTTCGGGTTCCTCATCGAAAGCGGATCCCGCACTCATGTGAGCATCGGCTACCTGATCGGTGCGCTGCTCATGCTGGCTGGTGCTGTGTGTGAGTATTTCATTGGTGTCGAGGCAGCCGGCAAATCTCTCGAGTCAATCTCCGCCCCCTTACAGAGCAGATGATGATCACTTTATCGAGCGTAAGCACTGAACAAGAGTCGCTGAAGGCCCAGATCGAATCCCTGGGCCCTTGGTTTCAAAACATCAACCTGGGTGGTGTGCAGACTGCCCCGCAACATTTTCTGGGTGACTATCCGCAGGTGAAGTATCGGCATTTTCGTGACGTGATCCCTGCCGACCTGCGCGGAAAGCGTGTGCTGGATATTGGCTGCAACGCTGGATTCTACTCGCTGGAAATGAAGCGTCGCGGCGCCGAGCGCGTGCTCGGGATCGATACGGAGGACCTCTATCTCCGTCAGGCCGAATTCGCCGCCGAAGTCTCTGAGCTGGATGTCGAGTTCAAGAAGCTTTCCGTTTGGGATGTCGCCGCCCTGGGTGAACGGTTCGACCTGGTGATCTTCATGGGCGTGCTGTATCACTTGCGGCACCCCCTGCTTGCGCTCGACCTGATTCACGAGCATGTGGCCGACGATTTGTTGCTGTTCCAGAGCATGCAACGAGGCAGTGACGAAGTCGTCGAGGTGGCAGAAGACTACGACTTCAATGCGGCCGCGCCGTTCAATGAACCGGGCTACCCAAAAATGCATTTCATCGAGCACCGGTATAGCCACGATGAGACGAACTGGTGGGTGCCCAATCGCGCATGTGTGGAAGCCATGTTGCGCTCATCCGGCTTTGCCATCGAATCGCGACCCGAGCCAGAGGTTTACCTCTGCCGCCGCCGCGCTCTCGAGCTTGCCTGAGGGTGGCGAGCGTAGTGTTTATCCGGCGGCGCGTAGAGGCAAAGTGATGAACCTGCCCCTTGCCGAGATTGAAGGGGTCGAACCGCCGATAGCCGCGCTGGCGAGCGTTGGCTTGCTCACATGCTGGCGCGGCAACTTCGCAGCAGCCTGGCTGGAGAGCGATGCGATTCGCAGACGCGGCGCGCCTGATCCTCACCGCTTTTGGCAGGGAGAGGACATTCGCGGCAAGCAGCTCATCCTCCGTTGTCTTCATGGGTACGGCGACGCTGTACAGTTCCTTCGTTACGCGCCCCGGCTGCGCGCGCTTGCTTCCCATCTTGTGGTCGAAGTGCCGCCGGCCATGGTGGAGATCGCGCCATACTTCGACGGTGTCGACGACGTAATCACCTGGGGCTCGGATGCGCCGCGCGTTCCCATCTCGTGGGAGGTGCAGGCCGAGGTCATGGAACTGCCATACCTGTTTCGAACCGAGGCAGGTGACTTGCCGATCGCGACCGGCTACTTGAAATTACCGGTCACGGTTACAAACCATGCTTCAGCCCTCATGGGTTCGTCCTCCTTACCTCGCGTAGGTATCGTTTGGGCTGCAGGCGAATGGAACCGCAATCGTGCTCTCCCGCTTTCGAAGTTGCGACCTCTCTTCGAGGCGCCGGGGTTCGAGTTCTGGAGCCTGCAGGGCGGGGAGGCGGCGCGCGCGTTGCAGGCGCATCCCTGGGCCGCGACGATACGGGATGTAGCTGTTTGCGGCGAGGGGATTCTGCCGCTCGCAGCTGCCATCAGTCAACTTGATTTGGTCATTACCGTCGATACACTGGCAGCCCACCTTGCCGGTGCGCTCGGCAAACCGGTTTGGATCATGCTGCTACATACCGCGGACTGGCGATGGATGACGGACCGCGACGACAGCCCGTGGTATCCCTCCGCCAGATTATTTCGCCAGGAGTTTCCGGGTGATTGGGACGGCGTGGTTGCATCGGTCCAGCGGCATCTCGCTCAGTGGCAATTGACCCACGGTGAAATCCCATGACGAGAGCGCCTGCTGAGGAGTGGGACCGTTACGACGTGTATCTGTTTGATATCGATGGCACGCTGCTGGAGTGCACGGATGCCGTGCACTATTTTGCCTTTTGCGACGCGTTGCATTTGCTTGCGGGGCGTCCGCTGAATTTGGATGGAGTGACCGCGCATGGCAACACAGACAACGGCATTCTGCGCGATGCACTGACCCTGGCGAATGTACCCGAAGCGGCATGGCGGCCTCGTCTGGCGGAAGCGCGTGCGGCCATGTGCCGGCAGGTGGAGGCGAGTCAGGCGGAGCTATGCGTCGCCGTGCTGCCCCATGTACGGACAGTTCTCGACCATCTGCGTAGCCGCGGCGCTTTGCTGGGTGTTGCTACGGGAAACCTGGAAGCGCATCGGCAAGCTTAAGCTGCAACGATGTGGTCTGCTGCCCTATTTCAGTTTCGGCGGGTACAGTGACCAGTACGAATACCGCGATCAGGTGTTTGCTGGCGCTCTCGACTGTGCCCGGCAGATGGCTGGGCAGGCTGCGAGGGTGTGCGTGGTTGGGGATACCCCCGCCGATGTGCGAGCCGCGCACGCCAACGGACTGGATGTGATCGCCGTAGCCACAGGCGTCTATCCGCTCGAACGCCTTACCGAGGAAAAACCGGAGTGGTGCCTCCGTTCCCTGGAAGAACTCACGCCTGACTTGCTTCCGTGACAGGCAACTCTCCACTCATCACGAAAGGCCCGCTCTTTGGGGCATCGCGATCGCCGTGCATTGTTCGACGACCTCCTCGAACTGCATAGCGCGGTGATCGGCCGTATGTTGCTCCAGAATCCGCTCACGCGCTGCATTGCCGATCCGACGCGCTTCATCCTCTGGCATGTGCCGCAAAATCTCTACCAACTCGTATTCATCATCGGGGAAGCAGGATCTCCGTGCCTGGCGACAAAAAATCGTCCATGCCTTTCCACGGATCAGAAACAATGGCGGCTCCGCAAGCGGATGCTTCAAACAGGCGCACAGAGGGCGAGTAGCCAGCCATCACCATATCGTCGCGGGTAAGGTTCAGCGTAAACCGGCCAGAACAGTAGAAGGCGGGATGCTCCGGCGGCGCCACATGATCGATGTGTCGCACATTGCCTGCCCAGCGCGTGTCTTTCGGATATTGCGGCCCAGCGACGATAAACTCGAGCGCCTGGCAGCAGGCGCGCAGCTCGATTCAGATACTGCATCAGTTTCACCTGGCGATCGGCGGCGTAGGTGCCCAGATAGCTGAGGTCGCAGCGGTACTTTTCTGAGGCCGTCACCGGTCGATAGACCTCTGGATCCACGGAGCAGTAAAACCCGACTGCATGGGGAGATCCGAATTCCTTTTCCAGTACGCGGAGTGAAGGCCCACCGCTAAAGCTGAGATAAGCCTGGTAATGCGGAATGAGCGACGCCTCCAGATACTCCGTGCGCCCGTGCGTGCGGAGTTGTGCTAGGGTGACCGGTGTGTCGATGTCATAGAACAACACAGGCCCGTAGCCCGCGTGCAGTAGGGCGTAAGTCGCCTCAATCGCATCGGGAAAATAGGAGCCGACCACGATCACATCAGCGTCTTTACTAATTTCGAGCAGACTGGCGGCACTTTCACGCCATTGCTCATAGAGGCGCACGCTGCAGAATGACGGATGAGGTAAATCGCGATGATCCCGGTACCAGTCCACATCTTTCTCGATGAAATGGACGGTGTGACCGCGCCGCGCCAGCGCCTTGCACAAGGAGCGGTAGGTCGTGGCATGGCCATTGCCCCACGATGACGTAATCGTCAGCCCATAGATAACAACCTTCATGCCAGATCTTCGATCGCTTCGGCGTACCTCGCCTGAGCTGTTAGACATTTTTGGAAAGCCTGTTCGGCCTGCGCGGCCCTTTGCGCGTAGGTGTGATCGCGCAGAGCGCGCGTGTGGAAAGCAATCCCAATGCGCTCGCGGGCTGGTCCGTCATATTGTTGCAGGGCGTGCACCACGTCTTCCGCAGTGCGCACCACCAGGATTTCCCTTTCCGGCTCGAAACAGTCATCGATGCCGGGCCATTCATCGCACAGCAGGCAGGTGCCTGCCCCGGCTACTTCAAAGATCCGTGTTGGTGGCGAAAACCCGCTATTTGCCATCGAAGCGCGGTTGATGTTCATCACCATACTGGCCGAGCAGTTCACGCGATTGTGTTCCGCGGTGGGCACATGGCCGATCCAGCGCACGTTGGGCGGCAGATGCTTGTCGCCCCACCCTTCGCCCCCGAGAAGAAAGCTCTGCTGCGGGGCCAGGGTCGCTGCGCGAAGGAACAGTTCCTCCACCCGAGCTTCCCGGTCGGGCAGCCGATTCCCCAGAAACGCCACGTCGCACTGCAGAGTAGGGTCAGCCGGCACCGGGTGGTGCGTCTCGGGATCGAGCCCGTTGTAAATGCTGTAGTAAGCCCGTGCGCCGTACGCGCATACATTGCTCGCGCACCCACGGCCCTCCCCCGTACGTCAGGATCGCATCGTACCGGGGAAGCGCATCGTGGAAAGCATCCGCAGGGTTGGCCTGCATGCGCTCCATGGTTGCCGGCGCATCCACGTCCCAGTACACGACCACGCTACGCGGTTGGCATTCCAGTACCCGCCGCTCCAGTTCCTCATCGTCGACACCCAGGCCACTGTGCTTGACCACGACATCTGCCTCGGCGGCGAGGGCCAACATCCTGTCCAGATCGCGACCCGGCTGGTACACCACTGACTGCACCCAGGAGAAGTCTCCAGTATCCCGGTGCTGCTGGCGCCCGTAAGCATCGGGCTCGGCGAAGGTGATCTTGTGTCCGCGCTGGGCGAGGTATTTGTAACAGCCGCGATAGTACGTAGCGGCGCCGTTCCAATAAGAGGAAACGATGCTGGAGCCGAAAGCAAAGATCTTCATTGGCAGAGCTCCTCACAGAATGCTGTCAGTTCCTGGGCACGATGACGGCAGGTGTGTCGCGCGCGTACCGTTTCTAATCCGCGCTGGGCCTGATCTTCCGCCGCAGCCGGGTTCGCCAGCAGCGAGGCCATGCCTGCCTGCATCGCGGCTCCGCTGCGAACCATGCAAAAGTCGTGCTCTCGAAACAGATGTTCACTATCCCGCCACGGAGCAGAAAGCAGGGGTATGCCACAGGCCAACGCTTCAAATACGCGGATCGTCGGGATGCCATCCATCGCCCCTGCGTATTGCTGGCGCGGAATATGCACCGTGAGCTTTGCGCTGGCATACACTGCCGGCGCGTCGAGATTGGGCAGGTAGCCTTCGTAGCGAACGCCGGCCTGGCGCAATGCCTCGAGCCCGTCTTCGGGATAACGCACGCCGTATATGCGGCAATCGCGCGTGGAGTGCGGCCACCGGTTGCAACAGAAATTCCCGGATCTCGGCGGAGCGCTCGCCGTCACCCCAGTTGCCGATCCATACCGCATCCTCCGTCTTACGGACGCCGAGCCGCGGGTAGAAAACATCGGTATCGGCTGCTTCGTGCAGGGTCAATACGCGGGTGATGCCAAATCGCTGGCAATAGATGCGCCGCAGCGCTTCGCCAAACACGACCACGCCGTCAAACCGGTCAACGCCGAGAAGCCGAATCTGTTCCGGAGAAGAAGACGCGCGGTGATGCGTGTCATGGAACAGCAAGCGAAAGCCCAGCGCATCGCGGTAGGCGAGCAGGCGATTCGTCAACTCCGGCGGGTTCCATTCATGCACGATCACGATGTCAGTGTTCTGCAGCGCTCCCGGGAGAAGTTCGATTTCACTGCCCGGCGACAGGTCGTACGTGGTCACATGCAAGCCGGGATAAGTCGTAGAAAACTGCCGTAGGGCCTGCTCGCCCTGCGGCTCGCTCTGCAGGTTCTCGTAAGACCAGCCATTTGCCGGCTCGAAGATCCGCACCGCGTGGCCTGCTTCTCCCAGGCAGCGCAAGAGCCCGCGCAGAAAATGCGCATTGCCATTGTTCCAGTCCGATCGGACCGAGTGCGCGAAATAAGCAATGCGCAGATTACGCGACATCGGAAGTCACTTCTCCTAAGGCCAGCGTGGCCCGGTACAAGGCGAGATAGTTGTCCGCCATTCTAGCCGCCGTGTACTTACGAGCGCTGCCGCCAGGAACGGCCTTGCGCCGCCGCAAGCTGATCAGGGTCACTGCTCAAGTCTGTCAGCAGGGCCGACAGGGAAGCTGCATCGCTGAAGTAGAGGGCTCCGTCGCCCCACACTTCGCGGAGTGACGGGATGTCATTCGCCAGCACGGCGCAACCGCACAGAGCCGCCTCCAGGGGCGCGAGCCCAAACGGTTCATACCGTGAAGTACAGATGTAAATCGCGCTCTCCCGGAACAGCTGTAATAACGCTTCCTGCTCCAGCCTGCCCAACTAGGTAAACGCCCGCCTTCACGGCCGGCGAGGCCTTCGATCCGAGGGCTGTCTCCCCAGCGATGAGCAACGGAAGTGGTGCCCGCACCTCATTGCAGCATCTGTATGTTCTTAGCTTCGTCCCACAATCGGCCGGCAGTCACGGCTTGCAGCTTTCTCTCGCGGCTCACCCGTTGGCTCCGTCAGCGTGCGGCCGTTGTAGATAACGACATGCACGTAGCCGGCAGATTCGAAGTGCTGGGCCAGTGCTTGCAGCATCCAGCGTGTGGGTGCGACGATCGCGCTCGCAGCCTCTAACCCTCGACTCACCAGAGCTGCATATCTGTCGAGCCATGCCGCTGGTTCGAGCGGAGTATCGCGGCAGGCGGCGGCCCAGCTAAACACATCGCTGTGCGCTACAACCAGCCTGGGTATCGCGAGCGGCAGGGCGCCAAAACAGAATTGATTGCTATGCAGCAAGTCGGCGCTGAACTCACGCGCGATCCGCGTGAGCAGGGATGCGGCACCGTCGTAGGCAGTGCTGTTGTTGCTCATCCATTCGAGAGGGGCGTCACACACCTCCCAGTGAAATCGCCGAGCCCCAGGTCCTGCAGGTTTGCGCCAGCCAATCCGCTTGCGCAAGCGACGGAGGGGGACCAATGCTCACCAGCGCCACGGCCACCCCGTGTGGCAGCAACTCCTCAATCAAACTCGTGCTGTAGTTCCAGACACCGCCCACCGTGTCGGTCGTGATCAGCAGGCGCATGCAAATTCCGCACCTTCAAGCTCCGCCAGCGAGCGGGGTTTCTGCTCCTGTATGTCGCTGTAACCTTTATCGTTGAACAGATTTAAATAGAAAGCATGCGCGCGCTCCCACGCATCCCCATCGGGCTGAGCGCCGAACGTTTGCACATACTCCGGGCTGCCCGGGAAGGGAAACATGGGAACGGGTTCACTGACCCACACGCCTTCCGCTTTCAGTCGTTGCTGCCATGCGGCAACCATCGCCGGGTCATCCTGGGCTGTCTTGATCAGGTTGGCCTGCACCCAGGGGATATGTTTCTTCGCAGCGATCAGCAGTTCCGCTATGCGGTCCGTAGTCAGGCGGCAGTTCTTGTTCATTTCGTCCCGGCCCGCTTCGGTGAGCGACTCGATGCCACACTCAAACGAAACACAATGCGCTCTGCCCAGAAGTGCAAAGCTCTCCTCATCCCAAAGATCGATGCGTGATTGAAAGCCAATGGAGACAGGCCGCCTGGCGATCTCCTCCAGCAGTACGCGCACCTGCTTGCCCACGCCAAAGATTTCATCGATGAAGTAGATGTAGTCCACGCCGCGCGCAATGAGTTGGTCTATTTCCGCCAGCACCGAGCTGAGAGCGCGCTCGCGGTACTTGTTGCGAAACAGTGTCTTGTTGCAAAAGGTACAGGAGTACGGGCAGCCGCGAGCGAATTCTACTTCTGCTCCGCGCTTGAGGTGGTCTGCCCCGTTTCCGGGAAAGATGTGGTGCAAGTGCTGATGTCGCTCCACTGGGTAATCCGAGTAGTCCAGCGGCCCGAGTGCGCTCATGTCGGTAACGCCCAGGCCCGGCGCGGAATGGTAGTTGCCCGCGCCGTCATGCCAGCAGCAGCCCGCCACCATTTCCCAGGGCAGGGTGGCGAGTTGCCCTAACGTCTGGTCCGGCTCACCCCGCAGCACCACATCGGCGCCTGTCTTGCTGAGTGTCACTGCGGGTGTGACAGAACCATGTGGCCCGATCAGAACGTTGGTCGACGTGCGCTCGAGTGCGGCGATCCACGTACGCGGTATGCGCAGTTCTGGCTGCGGGCAGCGCCAGAAAAGGTAAGAAGGCGCGGTCGGCATCACCAGGAAATCTTCGCCAAAGTCATCCAGCCGCTGGCCCACCTGCGCTGGCGTCAGCTCTTCCATGAAGGCATCGATCAGGGTCACTTCGTGGCCCGCGGAGCGCAGCATTTCGCGTGCGGACAGCAACTCGAGAGGGAAATGGGGCGCCGCACACCCGAAGTAGGTTGACCCCTCGAAGCTCCAGCGCGGATTAACCAGCGCGTATCTCATGCGACCTCCTCTGCAAGCTCGGGTGCATGGGCGAGGCTCAGAATGTGCTCTTGATTGTTGCGCCAGAAGTCGTGGATCCCGCTCAGGGTTTCCGGCAGCGACCGCTGCGCGCGCCAGCCGGTGTGGGCCTCCAGCTTGGCAGTGTCGGAAATATAGAGCGGTTGATCGCCAGGCCGAACAGGGCACTTATGCAGTTGCAGAGGTTCGCCCGTCCTCTCCTGGACCATGCTCAGCATTTCTGCCACCGACACTGCGCGCTGGCTGCCCCCGCCCACGTTGTAAACCTGCCCGTGGCTGCGAGCGCCCGCTCCGGCGACCGCCATCATCGCATCCAGCAGATCATCCACGTGCAGCACGTCTCTCACTTGCAGCCCGGTACCGTACACCGTAATTGGCTTGCCATTCAGAGCCGAGTAAAGAAAGTGCGCGACCCAACCCTGGTCCTCATTGCCGAACTGCCGCGGTCCCGCAATGCACGACATGCGGAAAACCACGGTTGGCAAATTAAAGATGCGGGCGTAGTCACGGACATACTGGTCGGCGGCGCCCTTCGAGCACCCGTAGGGTGAGTGGAAATCGAGCGGTTCGTTTTCGTTCACGCCCTGGAAACTTGCTGTCTTTTGCCCGGTAGTGTTTTCCCTCAGCAACGACCTCCAGTGAGTCCGAGCGCGCCGTAGACCTTGTTAGTCGAGGTGAACAGCAGAAACGGTTTGTTGCCGGAGCGGCGGGCGGCCTCGAGCACGTTGATCGTGCCGCAGGCGTTCACTTCGAAGTCGTGACGTGGATCCGCCACAGAGTTGGTGACCGCCACCTGCGCCGACAGATGGTAAATTTCCGAGACGTCGCGTGCCGCGTCCTGCAACCGGGCGGCGTCGCGCACGTCGCCGCGAACAAATTCCAACCGGTTAGCAGGTGCAATCGACCGCAGCCATTCGAGGTTGTGCATCACGCCCGGCCGCGAAAGATTGTCAAAGACACGAACGTGCGCGCCCGATTGACGCAGAAGCCGTTCCACCAGGTTCGACCCGATGAAACCTGCTCCGCCGGTGACTAGTATGTTGCGACCCTTGCCGCTTGCCATCCTCAACGTCCTTCTTGCTGCTGTGTTGGTGCCACCCTGGTTTCGTGTTCCGTGTTCCTCAACCTTTCCGCGGGCAGGAAAAACTAACGGGGGCCCATCAAGCCGTCAGACCATAAGCGCTTAACTCGCTGAGCATGGTTTCGGCCTTGTCTTCGGCCTGCTGCGCCTGCAGCCATTGCGCCAACTCACGAAAACCTTCCTCATGCGTGACGCGCGGTTCATAGTCAAGCAAAGCGCGTGCCTTCGTCAGGTCTGCATAGCAGTGGCGGATGTCGCCCGCCCGATACTTCTGTGTGATCACCGGCACGGCTTCTTTGCCCAGAGATTCCGCCAGTAGCGCCGCCACCTGGCAGATGGAAATCGGTTGGCCTGAGCCGACGTTGATCACCTCTCCATCAGATTGAGGCCGCTGCATGGCAAGGATGTTGGCGCGCACAATATCGTGCACACTGACAAAATCGCGCATCTGCTGGCCATCTTCAAACACCAGCGGAACCTGGTTGTTGATCAGTCGCGACGCAAAAATAGCAGCCACGCCGGTGTAGGGATTGGAAAGTGCCTGGCGCGTGCCATAGATATTGAAAAAGCGCAGCGCCGTGACCGGCAGACCATACGTGCGGCCGTAGATGAGGCAGAGCTCTTCCTGATCTCGCTTCGACAGGGCATATACCGAATTGAGTTCGGAAGGTTTGCTCTCGTTAGTCGGTTGCGGCTTGAGCACCCCGCCGCATGCCTTGCAATGCAGCTCCCATTGGCCGGCCTTCAGCTGGGAGACCGGCCGCACCGAAGGGCTCGCCTCGAGCTGGCATTCGCCGCAAACATAACGGCCCTCGCCATAGATTGACATCGAGGACGCAACGATCAACTTCTCCGGTTTACGTTTGGCCTCAAGCACCGCCTGCAACAACTCGGCCGTGCCCTGGGTGTTTACGCTCATGTAGCGGCTGATCTCGTACATCGACTGTCCAACGCCGACTGTCGCTGCAAAATGAAAGATCACGTCGATGCCCGCCAGTGAGTCCGCGACCTGCCTCGGATCGCGAATATCCCCGACCATCAACTCGACATCATCGGAGAGGTATTGTGGATGACTCTCTCCGTGCACCTGCGGCGTTAAATTATCCAGAATGCGCACCTGGTGGCCTTGCAGTAAGAGGGCATCCGCCAGGTGTGACCCGACAAACCCGCCACCACCGGTAATCAATATGTGCTTGCTCATAAGACGGCGATGCGCTCCTCGCGCTCTACAGCAGGAGTCGTTGCAGCCGGACGCCGCGTAACGCTCAACGGCCCACGCGGCAAACTCGGCAAATTGTCGATTGTCCTTCGGTGGACTGGTGTGGTGGTCTTCCAGTCCAAGGTGGCCCGGTGTAAAGCAAAGAGTGAGCGCAACATTGAAAGGCGCCAGCGCTTCCATCTGCCGATCGAACCACGCCTCCGCATTCGGCCGATACCAATCGGCCCAGCTAAGCCCGGTACGCAGGTAGCGCACGCCGTGGTCTTTCATCCACTGCACTGCGCTGTCCAGGCGCGGATCTTCGTAGTGGAACCATTGGCAGAACCCGGTACTGCCGTCCCTTGGGAAAGTGTTCTGCTGCCAACTTCGGCGCGCCGTCATGTCGCAGCAGCCCCAGGTAGTAGTGGCGGTAATACGCAGATCCCTCGGCTTCTTTGTGGCGGGTCTCCGCAGGCCAGGAGGGAGGCAGATCGAAAAGGCTGTACCAGTGCACCCGTTCCGCGCGGCTGCCAATTAATTCCAACGTGCGCTGCAGACCATATAGCTGCACCTGTTCAGCGCCGAAGGATGACGCGCCCACTTCCGTTACCCAAATGGGCTTGCCGGTGACAAGTTGTGCTTCCGCAATGCGTTCTGGCCACTGTTCCAGTTGCCAGTGGTTCCAATCCAGAGGAAAACCATGGACGCCCACGGCGTCCACGTGCGGCATCACTCCGTGCTTCACCATGAGGCGTAGAAAGTCGCTGTCGCAGGAGGAGACTCCCCCGAGAATTATGGGCAGGTCTGGGTTAACCCGGCGGATGGCGGCGGAACCTTGCGCGACCATATCTGCGAAGCGGGTCCAGTCTGGATCAAGATGAAAATTCCAATGCGAGAGATTATTGGGCTCGTTCCACAACACTATCCCCTCGACCATGGGCGATGGCCTTTCTGGTACCGTTCAGTGTCTTTCGGGCGTGATTACTGGCGGTCGAACGTCTGCGCTGCCCGCTTGGCTCAACGCATCATCCGCATAACTCTGCTTGTCTTTTAAGGTGCAGTAAACACGTGCTTTCGGTGAGAAGGTACAAAGCACACCGGGGTTGTCCAGAGGCAACTGCGGTCGCAGCATTTCTGGCAACGGCGCCAAATGGCGCAGCTTACATGGGGATGTAAACGTTAAGCGGGTAAGTCAGAAGTGCCTGGAAAACCGTGCTGTTGCCTCCCTAATTCTCCGTCATATTTGGCCGTGCTCTTGAAAAGCTCAAAGCGCCCGTCCTGGAACTGCTTCCCGTGCTCCCGCAGCGCGGCCATCTGTTCCTGTGACAGTGGCTTGTAATCGCGCAGGATAGCAAGGTTCTGATCCAGCACGCGCATGGAATCCATGCCGCTAATGGTTGTCGAGACGCCGGGCAGACTCATTGCAAAACTCAGGGCTTCGGTCGGCGTGAGCGCGCCCATGGAAATCATTTCTCCCGAACCGCCCATGCTCTTCATCCCAAACACCGCCATGCCGCGTTCGACGGCGATGCGGCAGGACCTCGCGCTGAAAGCTGCGATAGCTGTAATCGAACGGATTCAACGGCATCTGCACTGTGTCGAAAGGGAAGCCGCCCTTCAGCATCGCCAGATGGATCGAGGGGTTCTTATGGCCGGTGAAACCCACGAACCGAACCTTACCCTGCTGCTTAGCGGCCGCGAGCGCCTCCAGCACGCCCTCCGGTTCATAGCATTTTTCCGGGTCGTTGTAGTAGACCACCTCATGCACCTGCCACACATCCAGGTGGTCGGTCTGCAGGCGCGTCAGCGACTCTTCGAGCATGCGCATGGCAACTTCTTTCTTACGCCCATGCGTACATACCTTGGTCATCACGATAGCCTGGTCGCGCTTGCCCTTCAGCGCCGCGCCCACCCGCTCCTCGCTCGCTCCTTCGTGATACTCCCACGCGTTGTCGAAGAAGTTGATCCCGTGGTCCAGTGCTTTCGCAACCATGTTGTTGACTTCGCCCTGCCCGGCTGCTGTGCCGAGATGAAAACCGCCCACTCCTAAAATCGAGACACTGAGCCCGGTTTTCCCCATCGGCCGATGCGGCACCTGGAACTCAGGGATGGGTGCACCGCTCAGCCCGCCACCTTGCGGGACGATCGGATTCTTCTCTGCGGCCGAGCCATTGCTCCCCTTTTGCGTGCTCTGCCCCTCGGCCGAAGCACCCGACAATACCGAAGCGGCACCCGTCATTGCTGCACCCTTTAAGAACGACCGGCGGCTACTGCCACCATCTCCATTGCTATCCACATCAACCTCAATCATCCTGAAAACCTAACCCTCCACCTGCGGATAAGGGCGGCCGCTGTTCTGGGTCGCATAGACCATCTCTTTCACTTCCACCGAAGCCATATCCAGCGGGAACTCGTGGGCTAATCGCGCCTCCGGGTTATCAAACTTGAGCGAAGTCTTATAAAGTTCGAATCGCCCGTCCCCGGCATAGGGCCTGGCGCGTTCCCGCATCCGGTCCATCTCGGCCGCGGTGAGCGGGGTGAAGTTTTGCGCAGTGTGCAAATTCTCCTGCAGCATGGAAATTTCCGACGTGCCCGAGATGGTGGTGGCCACTGGCAGGCTCATCGCATACTGCAGCAATTCCGCTGCTGTAAAAACACCCTTTTGCACCGGCTCTCCGTGACCGCTGACTGGCTTCATGCCCAGGGGAGCGATCCCCCGCTTTTGCAGCACCGGCAGAACCTTCTGTTCGAAGGAAAAGAAGTTTGCGTCGAATGGGTTGAGCGGCATCTGCACCGCGTCGAAGGGAAACCCGGTCTCGAGCATCGCCAGGTGGATGTCTGGATCCTTGTGCCCGGTAAACCCAACAAAGCGCACCTTGCCCTGTTGTTTCGCCTTGTGCAGGGCTTCGGCCGCACCATTCGGCCGAATAAATTCCTGTGGGTCGTTCCCCACGAACACTCCGTGGATCTGCCACAAGTCCAGGTGATCGGTCTGCAACCGCCGCAGTGATTGCTCAAGCATCTGCATGGCCAGCGACGCGTCACGCCCATGGGTACACACCTTGGTCATCAGAAAGGCGCGGTCACGCAAGCCCTTCAGCCCTTTACCTAACCAGTCCTCTGATTTGCCGCGGTGATACTCCCAGCAGCAATCGTAGAAAGTGACGCCCCCGTCCATGGCACGATGCACAATCTCCACGGCCGTAGCTTCGTCTTTGGCTGCTCCCAGGTGGTGACCTCCCAGACCAAGAGCAGAGATCTGGATATCGGTCTTGCCGAATTTGCGCAGGGGTATAAGAGTGCTCACTTCGAGATAGATGCGCACGGCGTTCTCTCGCGTCGCATGGCCAACCCTGACATTTGACGTCCTTGTCAGGGCCTTTGTCTCGTGGCTTTCTCAGCAGGCAAGAGCTGCGGTAGCAGTGAAAGGTTTGCACCAAAGCTGCCAGCCTTGTACCGGATTGCAAGTAGCTGCGCGGTTTTCGATTGAATCGAATGGATGCGGATTGGCGTGAATTGTCGCCGCTACACCCCTTCCGCACTTTAGTACCGTAGACGGATAATCGGAGAGCGGTAGACTCCAGGCACAAACCCTTTTACTGAGCACGGCCACCGAAGGAAGTAGGAGCGATCACTTGCCACAAGCCCCGGTAATCCCGTTTGTGAAATCACTGGAATGCCCTCTCCAGGCACCCGGAGTTTCTCAGCTGGTTTTACAGGTGAGCCGCGATCAGGAGCTGGCAAGGCTTCGAGCTAAGGTCATCGGTGCTGCTGGGTTTTCGGTTCGCTCGTTGCTTCCGGAGGAAATTGGGCCCGAATTCCAGGCGAACTACGGAGAGCGTGTCTGGGTATTTTGCCATACGCTCGAGACTTACGAGCATGCCGCGCTCGCGATGTCCGTCCGGCGTAGATGGCCTGCTGCCAAACTATTGCGCCTGAACGGTATGAGCGATTTCGCGCAGGCTGCCGGGCTATTTGACTATTCACTCGAAGCTTCCGACACGATTGACACCCTCCTGCGGGTGATCGCCGACCTTGCCCAGCGGACCGCTTGCTGACCGTGCCGGACGCGAGGTCTGCGGCTCAGCAGAGCCTTCGAGCGGCAACACCACCAGGAACGTCGTGCCGCTCTTAGGGCCACCTGAGCGAGTGCGAAAACTAATACGGCCTTCGTGCTTCTCGATGATGGTCTTGCAAATCCACAAACCCAGGCCATTTCCGGCTTCAGCCTTATCTGTCTGAAACGCTTCGAACATGTGACTCCGGATGGCAGGCGGAATGCCACGGCCACTGTCCGCTATGGTCAGGCGAGCCTCCGCCCCGCGGGCGGTTCGCACCGCGCGCAAACGAACCCTCAGAGTCCCTCCGGCGGGCAAAGCTTCTGCCGCGTTACGGATAAGGTTGGAGACCAGCTGCAGGAAGTCACCAGGGTAGATCGGGGCCAGCAGCGTGTCTGGGAGCGTTTTGACTAACCGAATCCGTTTCTCCTCTATCAGGCCGGAGTGGTAGCGCAGCGCCGACTCCACCAGCGGCACCAGATCTTTCGTCTGGGTCTGCGGTGTATCCCTGAAATACGACAGGGTCTGACGCGCAATGTACTGAATCCGCACGAGTTGTTCTTCTATTTGGGCAGCACGGGCACGCACCAGGTCGGGACGATCCGCCTCTTTGTCGATCAGGTACACCAAATCTCCGATGGCCTGAGAGGGATTATTGATCTCGTGCATAACGGATGCGGCAAGGCGGCCCGCCATGGCCAGCTTTTCCGAGCGCCGCAGGGCAGCCTCCAGCTGGCGGGTTCGCTCTTCAGCGGCCAGATCGCGAGACAGGTATAACGGACCCGTTTCCTGTGTCATGGCTTGCCCCTTTAGCATCACGCTTTATGGGAAGGAAGCTGGGGCAGATAGGTTGCAGGTTGCGGGGCGAATCACCTTTGCCACAAGCAAGTGCACGGTAGGTGGAGGCAGGCTTTCACCGTCTCGCAGCCCAAACTGGATCTGTTGGGAAAGGCTTACCCCTCGAGCGCTGTGAACATCCACATCCCCGACTGGAAGCCGTCGTGAGTTATGGTCCACCCATCCCGTTTGAGGAGTCCGACCGGGCCGGATCTACTTCGGATCCGGCGGATAATCCTTAGCTGCGGAAACTGGCTCGGCACCGGAACTCGTCTCAGTCATCACACTCAGCACAACCCCATCGATGCGATTATCCATGGTGCGATAGGGCACAATGCGCACTGCGCACCATTTGCCGTCCTCATCCTTCACCCGCAACTCCTGGGACTGCACCTGCTGCATAACGTCCAGCATGTTTTGCTCCAGCTTGCCCATATCCACCCTGAGCCGCAGCCGGGGGATAGGCCGGCCGATGTCATTGGAGGAAAGGCCCAATGCCGAGCCCGCTTGTGGGGTAAAGCGGCGCACAGTCAGGTCGCCGCCCACCATCACGATAGGCAGGCTCACGCTGTAGAGCAGGTTTGTCAGGTCGTTGTTCAATTGGGTCAGCAGCTCATTGCGGTGCTGCATTTCCTCATTGACTGTATGCAGCTCCTCATTCGCAGATTCCAGCTCTTCTTTCGAGGTTTGTAGCTCTTCGTTCGTGCTTTGAAGTTCCTCGTTTCCTGACTGAATCTCCTCGTTGGCGGACTGCAACTCCTCGTTGGTCCCTTCCTGCGATTCGATAATGGATTGCAGGTATTCCCGGGTCGCCGAGAGCTCCTGCCGCAGTTGCACGATCTGCTTGCCTAGTGGGGATTGCTCGCTCGTGCTTGTCAGGTCGACAACCACCGGAGCGGATTCTGCTTTCACTACGGCGCTCCCCTCTTCAGGGGCATCATTCTCAAAAATAATGAGGAAACTATATTGTGCCTGCGCCGGTACTTTGAAAGGCACAACCCGAACAGTGACGCTCTTCACCTTCTCATCGTCGACCAGAACCCGCGACCGTACCGCTTCAAACCCTTGCTTCCGCGCTTCCTCGATCGCCCCTTGTAGTTCAAACAGGAGTCCAGGCCGAGCCATCTTCAATAAATTCAAACTGGCGCGGCCAGGAGGAAGCTCCAAAAACGAAGACGTGCGCCCCCGGGTCTGCAGGATTTCAAGGTGTTCGTTGATCAGCACGGCGGGCGGCACGTACCGCGCCAATAAAAGGCGATCCGCTTCTCGTTGCAACTCCATCGGAATCTTAGCTACATCGGGTGCCTTTGCGGGCGCCATGGCGTTGGCGCCAGCCTGCTCCTCCTCTCGCCTGCTAACAGAAAGGTCAAAGGCAACCGGATTGGATACCAGCTTCTTGCGAAAAATCTTTTGCTTCTTATCAGTCATCTCGAACAGCTCCGAACCCGCGCCCAGGAGGCCTTCAGTACTCCCCAGCATGAGGAACCCGGTAGGGTTCAAGGCATAGTGAAAAATCGGAATCACTCGTCTCTGTAAGGCCTGACCCAAGTAGATCATTACATTGCGGCAACTCACCAGGTCCATGCGCGAGAACGGGGGATCGCTGAAGACGTTCTGTGTGGAAAATATACACAGGTCGCGTATCGTCTTCTTGATCTGGTAACCGCCATCCGTCTTATAGAAGAAGCGCCGCAATCGCGCCGGTGTCACATCGGCTTCTATACTTTCCTTATACATCCCGACCCTGGCTCGTTGGATCGCAGTTTCACTCAAATCCGTGCCGAACACCTGGATAGACACGTTGGCGATCTCATCGCCTAAAAACTCGACGAGTGATATCGCGTGCGAGTAAGTTTCTTCCCCAGTCGAACATCCTGGTACCCAGATCCGCACTGGTCCGGACATGGAGGTACGCGCCTGTAGCACTGGCGGATACACCAGTAGCTTCAGCGATTCAAAGGCTTCCGGGTTGCGAAAAAAGCTGGTCACATTGATCAGCAGATCGCGATACAACGAATCGACCTCTTGCCCATCCCGCTGCAATAAGGCGCCGTACTCGCTCAGCCGTTCAATTTTGTGCAATGCCATCCGGCGTTGAATCCTGCGCGTGATCGTCTGGGTCTTGTAGCCGGAAAAATCAACGGTTGTCTTTCGTCTGAGCAGGCGAAGGATGGGCTCCATCTCCCCTTCGTGCTCAACCTTCATGGTGGCTGCCGGATCTTTCTTCGCGATATAGGGATGTTGCCGAATGCGCGCAATTTCGTGCGCCATTTCTGTGGGCGTGAGTACAAAGTCGACGGCCCCGGAAGCGATAGCGCTTGCCGGCATGCCATCGTACTTAGCCGAAGCCGGTTCCTGCGCGAAGGTGATCCCGTCTTCCCCCTTGATCGCCTCCAGGCCCAGAGTTCCGTCAGATGCCGTGCCCGACAGGATCACGCCTATCGCATCGCTCCGGTAAGTCTCCGCGAGCGACCGGAAGAACTGGTCAATCGTCGTGTTTCCCAACCGCCGGTCCTCGCGCGTGTGCAGGTGAAACCCCTGGTGACTGATCGTCATCTCGAAACTGGGTGGTATCACGTACACATGATCCCGCTCCAGGCGCATCCCCTCGGTCACCTGGATGACCGGCATTTTAGTGGCACGGCCCAGAATGTCAGTAATGGCGCTTTCCCGCGCCGGGTCCAGATGCACTACCAGCACATAGGCAATGCCCAAGGTCGGCGAGAGCTCCTTGAACAGAGCAGTTGCCGCTTCCAACCCACCGGCGGAGGCGCCGATGCCGGCCACAGGAAAGTGTTCGGAACTCGGGGCCGCGGCGGCGTCTGGTCCCGAAGGCTCGGTTTGGGCAACGAAAGGCTTTTTGGCCGCCATGTGCTCCTGTTTTGGATGCGCAACAGAAATGCTGTCGTGTAATTGGGAAATCGCTCGACGGAAAACCCGGGGAAGATTCCTTGCTGGAGAGAATACTCCTTCCCCAGCGCACTGCAAGCACTTGGGAAGAGACTCACCAGGCCTTCTCCTGGGTTGCTAACGCAGATCCAACTCTAATGCCCTGGGCGGCAAAGCATCCAGTTCACTCAGGCAATCCGTTTCGCCGGAGCCGCCTCCGCGTTGCTTAAGAGCATGGGATCGATAGAAGGAGAGGCTTGCTCAAGGCTTGGGTCGTGCCCCCGCGCGGTCTGAGCGACGAGGACTTCGCAGCGCTGGCTCAAAGCTTTGACCGACTCGGCCAGTCCCTCGGTCAGCTTCTGGTGTGCGTCTCTTAATTCGCGAGCGATTTGCAACTTTTCGCGCAGAGCAGCGCGCGCCGCCCTTGACACGTCGTCTGCCCGTACTGGGAGCTCGACCGGAGTCACGGTCCGGGCCACGAAACGGGTCGATAGCCAGGCGTCGACATCCGCCCGATGGAGCAATACCGCGCTCTTTTGCGATGCACCAGCCGGCCGTCGCACGGGTAATCCAAGATGCTGTTCCCAGCGCTGTACGGTACGAACACCTTTGCCAAGGTATTTGGCGATGTCTTTCCAGGACGACAGAACTGTGGACTCTTCGTTAACGCTCATCTTGCCTCTCCAGAAAATTGCCAACGGATTAGAAAACTATAGATCCCGGTATCTGGTGAAAACACCCGGTTTTTCACCTGTTATTCAAGATGCGATTCCCTTCGTAATAGGTGGCTGACCGTTGTGAAGGACAGTTAAGCAGCGCTTACCGGAAATTGCTGCCACTAAGTACCCAGATCCAATCTCTTTACATCTTAGACTGCAGGAGGAAAAGGAGTGAGCCATCGAGATATTGTCGTAGTCGGCGCTTCAGCAGGCGGATTAGAGGCCCTTAAATGTTTGTTGAACGCCATGCCACCCGACCTCGACGCAACACTTCTTATCGTGCTCCACACCGCCAGCCACGCTGATAGTTTGCTAGCGGCTGTACTGCAGCGCGCCTGCTCCCTGCCGGTCGTCCACCCCGCAGACGGCGAACCAATTAAGCCAGGCAGAGTATATGTGGCGCCACCCAGCTTCCACATGATCGTAGAAGAAGGCTTTGTCCGCGTGCTGCAAGGGCCTCGAGAAAATTTGCATCGGCCGGCAATCGACCCGTTGTTTCGTTCTGCTGCTGCAGCCTATGGGCCGCGGGTGATTGGGGTGATCCTGACCGGCATGCTCGATGACGGCACCGCCGGGCTCATGGTTGTCCGTGCCAGCGGAGGGGTAGCCATCGTACAGGATCCCTCCACTGCACTCTACGCCCCCATGCCGCAAAGCGCACTCGAAAACGTACCAGACGCCCGGGTTGCGGCGCTCAATGACTTACCAGCCATGCTCCTGGAATGCATTCGCGACCCGCTTCCCGATGGGGTCTTGCCTCCAGCCGACGTTGTTAACGGCGCAATCATCAACGGCGCAATCAAGGAAACGCGCATTGCGGAGCTCAACATGAATGACATCGCCGACGATCAATCGCGGCTGGGACATCCGTCCCCCTACGCATGCCCGGACTGTGGCGGCGTCTTATGGGAAATTGAGGAGAATGGCTTTCTACGCTTTCGCTGCCGCGTAGGCCACGCCCTTACCGCGAAATACCTCGGCGCCGAGCAGCGGCACGCTGTCGAAACCGCGCTCTGGGAAGCACTGCGCGCACTCGAAGAAAGTGCCTCTCTGTATCGCCGCATGGCCGACCGTGCAAGCGGCACACGCCACGGGCTATCCGCCGATCTCTACGAAGACCGGGCTCAAAATACAGAAGCAAATTCCAGGATCCTGCGTGACTTCCTCCTCCGCGTGAATGTGGAAAGCAGCGTCTCCGAGCAGTCGGATGCCCCGGTCTCCATGGAGCAGGCGCCCACCTAAGCGGAGCGCCCGGCGCTCACTAAACGTCAGGGAAGGCTAAGCATAGAAGTTGCGAGTGCGGCGGCAGCTTTCCTGGCCGCTGATGGGTACCGTCTTACTCAGTATCTACCCGCGATGTCTTACGGTCTTCTGACTCATACTCTGGTGACGCACAGGGATTTCCACGATGGATCTTTTCGATAACCGGCCTGACTCGGCCGAGCCATTCTTACCGCAGCAGCACGATCTGCTCAGCCTGAGACAGGCTGCGCAGGCGTGCCGTGGATGCGGCCTCTATCAACAAGCCACTCAGGTTGTCTTCGGCGAAGGCGTCACCCCGTCCAGCATTTTGCTGGTTGGCGAGCAACCGGGCGACAAGGAAGATACCCAGGGTAAGCCTTTCGTGGGACCTGCTGGCCAGTTGCTCGATAAGTGTCTGCAGGAGGCGGGCATCGATCGCAAAACCGTCTATGTCACAAATGCAGTCAAGCATTTCAAGTGGGAGCCTCGAGGCAAGATTCGCCTGCACAAGAAGCCGAACTCGCTTGAGATCTCTGCTTGCCGGCCCTGGCTTGAAGCCGAGATCGATGCTGTCAAGCCGCGGATAGTCGTTTGCCTCGGCGCCACGGCTGCCCAAAGTCTGCTCGGCGCGCAATTTCGCCTGACCAAACACCGCGGCGAATTGTTTCCCAAGCCGTTTGGCGCTGTCACCGCTACCATTCACCCTTCGGCCATTCTCCGCATGCCGGAGCCCGAAGCCAGGCAGGCCGAAATAACGAGTTTGGTGAGGGATCTCAAACTCGCGGCAAATTACGTTGCCGAGCACAGTCGTTAGGAGGAAAAATAGAGCGCAACACTAGAGCGCAATAGGGGAACTCGTTTGTGCTGGCTAAGAAGAAGATGGGCGACGCAGTCACTGATGCCGTGAGCCCCACGCCGATCCCGACTGCTACCGTGGCAACCCACTCCGACCGGTTTGGCAGGTTCGCCGCGAAGTCTGCGCAATATCTTGGCTCCCGGTGGGGCTTCGTGATGGCCTTTACCGTGGTTGTCGTCTGGGCCTTGACGGGGCCAATCTTCCACTACTCGAATACCTGGCAGCTGGTGATTAACACCGGGACGACGATTGTTACGTTCCTCATGGTGTTCCTGATTCAGAATACGCAGAACCGCGACGCGCGCGCCATTCACCTGAAGCTGAACGAATTGATCCACGCCGTCGACAAGGCCAAGAACCAGATGATCGATGTAGAAAAGCTGTCGGACGTGGAACTTGAGGCGCTGGCGAAGACCTATGGAGACATGCGCATCAAAGCCGAGGAACGGCTAAGAGCCAAGCAGCCAAAATCCTGACCGGCTACCTGCAAGGTGACGCGAGCATGGCGACCTCTGAAAACATTCACATTGGCATTTCCGGCTGGCGGTATAAGAACTGGCGCGGCGTATTCTATCCGCCCAAATGGCCGCAGCGACGCGAGCTGGAGTTTGCGGCAAGCCGATTTAACACGATCGAGCTGAACGGGTCGTTCTACTCGCTGCAAAGGCCGCAAAGCTACGAGCGCTGGGCCGCGGAGACTCCAGACAACTTTACTTTTGCCATCAAGGGCTCCCGATACGTTACCCACATGCTCCGTCTGCGCAATGCAGAAGGGGCGCTAGCCAATTTCTTTGCCCAGGGCCTGCTCAAACTTGGTCCCAAGCTTGGACCTGTTCTGTGGCAATTCCCGCCGAATTTCCAATATGAGCCAGATCGGTTTGAAAACTTCCTGGCGATGCTTCCCCGGTCCCACCACGACGCAGCCGAACTGGCACGCAAACACGATGAGCGTTTGCGGCAGCGCTCCTGGTTTGACGTAAAGAAGAACGCCGTCCTGCGGCACGCCGTGGAGATTCGGCATGAAAGCTTTGTGAGCGAACGCTTCATTCGTTTGTTGCGGCGCTACGGTGTCGGTCTGGTAGTTGCCGATACTGTGGAATGGCCCCTGCTGATGGATGTCACCACAAACTTCGTGTATTGCCGCCTTCACGGCAATGAGGAGTTGTACGTCAGCGGTTATGAAGCGGAGTCGCTGGATGTGTGGGCGGAACGGGTGGTGGCCTGGGCCTGCGGCGGCGAGGTGCGCGACGGCAGAAAAGCCTGCCGCCGAGACGCACCCTGCCGGAAGTCTCGCGACGTGTACGTCTACTTTGACAACGACGCGAAAGTACGGGCTCCCGCCGACGCACTGCAATTGCGCGATCGAGTCGATCGGCTGCTAAACGCGCAGCGCTCCGCTTGAGTGGCGTTTCGACTTCTTGCGTTTCGACTTTTTGACCGGGGCGAGCATCTAATCCTCCATGCCTATCGACCGACGTTCCGCAGCATGGTCTGCTGCGCTGGTTAGCTGCTCCGCCGCGGGCTTGATGCTTCTACGCGGATTCCGAGATGCTCGCGACCGCTCCTTAACGAACAAGGTGGTCCTCATCACCGGGGGCTCACGCGGCCTGGGCTTTGCCCTGGCCCGCGAACTCGCCGCGCGTGGCGCCAGGCTGATCCTGACGGCGCGCGCCATCGCAGAGCTGGAAACCGCCAAAGAGCGGCTGTCGAGAGCGGTCATATCGCATCGTCGAACGTGTTTGTGCATCCTGCTGATGTCACCAATGTGAGCGAAGTCCAGGAGCTGGTGGCAGCCGCCACGCAGCACTTCGGCCAGATCGATGTGGTGATCAACAATGCTGGAGTGATCATGGTGGGTCCAGTAGAAAGCCAGACGCTCGATAGTTTCCACCAGGCCATGGACATCAATTTCTACGGCGCCTTGCACACAACGCTGGCGGTGTTGCCGCAAATGTTGGCTCGTGGCGATGGCGCGATTGTGAACATCGCCTCGATCGGTGGCAAGGTGGCATTTCCCCATCTTCTGCCCTATGTTGCCAGCAAGTTTGCCGTCGTTGGCTGGTCGCAGGGACTGCGCGCGGAGCTTGCTGCTAAGGGCATCCGTGTTACGACCGTGAACCCGGGTGTTATGCGCACGGGATCTTACATCCAGGCGCGGTACACCGGAGACACGCAGAAGGAATTCAACTGGTTCGCCGCAGGCGGGACGCTACCGCTGAGCGCCACGAGTGCCAGTGCGGCCGCCCGCAAAATTGTCAGAGCCCTGATAAACAACTCAGCCGAGATTGGCATTGGTCTGCAGGCAATCGTCGCATCCCGCCTGGTCAATGTTTCGCCAGAGCTGACCGCCGTTCTTTTACAAGCCGCCAATGCTTTCTTGCCGGATGCGCCTGCGGGGAATGAAGAGAAAAGTTCTGAGAAATTCTGGGAAGCCGATCGTTCGGTGGCCGGCAAAGTTCATCGTGGCTCGCTGCCTCGCGTGCTGGAGCACTTTGGCAATAGGTCGATCAATCGCTACAACCAAGAGCCTGCACATCCAAATTCCTAAACTCAAACCCTGGCCGCATCTATCAGAGCCTGTTCCGTCATTTGTTGCACAAGGGTCTTGAGAAATGTGGCTAGGCAGCCTTCTTGGTCTTACTGACACTGCTTCGTTCCTTCGCGCTGGGGGATTTCGACTTCGCCTGCGCCGCCCGCTTGCCACCTTGCGCTACTTGTTTCTTTCGCGAGGCTTCCCGCGAAACCGGCTTACCGCCATTCCTGCTGGCCGGCTTCTTTCGGCAGCTACCTTCCTGATGTTCGCTCTTGCCCGGCACCGGCTCAAAGCCCGGCCAGCAACGTGATGTCTTGGTATTACTCTTGCTGCTCTTTTTAGCTGGCATAACGCCTCCCATCCAGAACTGATTTCTCAGATAGGATGCGCGTCAGATTTGCGGTACCAGTGTGGCCGCACAGTAGCAGTGGCTTATGTTGATGAGAACCCAAGCCCACAGCGGAATCTGCGGTGAGGCAAAAAGTCTTAAGCGAAATACGAACGCGCCTGGTCGCGCGCGCGCCGCAGAGTTTCCACGGGATCGCCAATGGGGTAGAACTCCATCGCGAATGTGCCCTTGTACCCCAGCTGTGACAGCTTGCGGTAGATGTTCGTGTAGTTGATCTCTCCGCTGCCCGGTTCATGCCGTCCGGGAACATCGGCTATATGGATCAGACCTACCAGCGGGAGATTCGGTTCGAACTTCTCGATCAGGTTCCCGAATTGCCGTTGCTCATGGTAAACGTCATAGAGCACGCGAATGTGCGGGTTATCGACAGCCTGCGCGATCGCAAATGCCTCGGTCACGCCATCCAGATAAATGGTGGGGTTCTCCAGGCGATCGATGGGTTCAATCACGGCGACTAAACCAGCACTGCTGAGCAGGTCGGCCGCCTTCTTCAACGCCTCGATGGAAGCCGCATGCTGACTCCCCGCGGGTGCACCCTCAATGACCTTGCCGGAAAGCAAGATGATCTGTTTGCAGCCCAGCCGCTTGGCCGGAGGGATGATGTTCTTCAGGCCAGTAAGAAACGCTTCCTGGCCCGATGGATCCGCAAAACCCGAGCCAACGCCAGAAGTAGCATCCACGGAGATTCTCAGCGTTTCCATGCGGCCCAGGATGCGCGCGTAGTCCGCATCAGACCATTCCTTGAACTCGCCGACCAACTCCACGTGGTGGTATCCCGCCAGCGCAACCCGGTCGAGGTTCTGCTCAAACGTGCCCAGCTTCTTCAGGGTCCACATCATCACAGAAAATTGCGCGCTCGCCTGGCCTGCACGGTCGTTCGCTTGCGAAGCGTCGTTCGCCTGCGCGGCGAGGCTTTGCGGCAAAAGGGCGCGGCCGGCGATCGAGGCAGCCGTTAAGCTGAAGAGAGTTCTACGGGTGAGCATGCGCTGCATACTAGCAGACTACGCAGCAGGCTGGCCGCCCTACTTCGGCAACGCGAAAGCCACCAGGCTGCCCCCGGTGGGAGCCGCCGATTTGCCGCCGCCCGCGGCGATCACCACATACTGCCGCCCATTGACCTCGTACGTGGCGGGGGTAGCATTGCCCGCGGCAGGCAGTACTGTTTGCCAAAGGACCTTCCCGGTCGCTTTGTCCAACGCACGAAATACCTTGTCGTAGTTCGTCGCGCCGATGAACAGCAAGCCCCCGGCGGTCACCACTGGACCGCCATAGTTTTCGCTGCCGGTGTTTGTCAGGCCTTTGGCGGCGAGTTCCGGGTACTCGCCCAGGGGAATCTTCCAACTGGTCTGGCCAGTGTTCAGGTTGATGGCGGTCAACGTGCCCCAGGGCGGTTGGATCGCAGGGTAGCCGTCGATATCAAGAAACTTGTTGTATCCATCACTGATGTATTTGCTGTCCAGCGGCGAAGGACCGTTGTCGTGAACCAACTTCTCCTTACCGTAGTAAACGTACTGCAGAATCGAATCCAACTGGTCGTCCCCCAGGCTGGCGAACCCCGGCATGCGGCCCGCACCCTGCGCAATCAGTTCTTTCACCGTGCCCACCTCGTACCGATCGGCGACACCGATCAGGGAAGGGAACTCAGGTGGCGCACCTTTCATGTCAGCACGATGGCAGCCGGAGCAATTGCGCAGAAAGAGGTCCTTACCATTCGCCTCGGCGGTATGTGGCTTTTGCGGCACCAGCCGCAGTATCCAGGCCATCTCATTTGCGTTCACATAAAAAAGGCCGCTGGTTGGGTCATACGCCGCCCCGCCCCACTCGGCCCCGCCGTCGTACCCGGGAAAGATAATCGTTCCCTGCGTGCTGCCCGGGATGAACTGCCCGTCGCTGCGCAACCGGGCAAAACGCTCCGCGGCGTCGCGATGCGCTTCCGGGGTGCGCGTGGTGAGCATGTCGGCGGTCAACTTCTGCCGCGCGTAAGGCGCCGGCAGGGTTGGCAGAGTCTGTTCACTCGCCGTGATCTCGCCCTCGAGGTCAGACGGAGGATACTTCTGGCTCTTCAAGGGAAACAGCGGCGCCCCGGTTTGCCGGTCGAACAGGAAGACGTAGCCCTGCTTGGTGGTTTGCGCGACTGCATCCACATCGTGCCCGTTCCGCTTCACCGTCACCAGTGCCGGCGCCGACGGCGGATCACGATCCCATATGTCATGGTGAACGAACTGGTAGTGCCACAACCGCTTGCCGGTTTCCGCGTCCAACGCGATCAGGCTATTGGCGAAGAGATCGTCCCCGGTCCGGTTCGCGCCATAAAAGTCCGACGCAGCCGAACCGGTCGGCACATACACCACGCCGCGCTGTGCATCGAGTGACATGCCAGGCCAGTTGTTAGCCGCCCCGCTATAGGTCCATGCATCTTTCGGCCATGTCTCGTAGCCCACCTCGCCCGGATGGGGAATGGTATGGAACGACCAGCGCAATTGGCCATTGTGCGCGTCATAGGCACGTATATCGCCGGGGGAAGCGGGCAGCACTTCGCCCATGCCTCCACCGACAATCACCAGGTCTTTGTAGACGACCGCAGGGCTGGTGAGGGTGACCCAATTTAAAGGATCCCGGCCTAATCCTTCCCGCAGGTCGAGGCGACCTGCCTTACCAAACGCGGTGACTGGTTTGCCGGTGTGCGCGTCGAGCGACACCAGGTACTGCCGTACACCCACGAAGATGCGGTCCTCGTGCCCGTCGGACCAGAACGTAACACCACGGTTACGAACCTTACCGACATTCTTCAGGCCTTCGTTGGCAGAGAAGCGCCAGTGCAGGGTGCCGGATGCCGCATCCAGCGCTACCACGTCTCCTGTGGGAGTGGTGGCGTACAGCACCCCATTCACGACGATGGGGTTGCACTCCATTTCTGATTTGGGGTGAGCGTCGCCGGTATCGAATGTCCACGCCACCTGCAGGGAGTGAACGTTCTCCCGGTTGATCTGGTCGAGGCTGGAGTAGTGGATGTTGTCCGGGCCGCCGCCAAATACTTTCCAGCCAGTTCGCGTCTTCAGATCCGTCTGCGAGATACCAGAAGGGGCAGCAGCCAGAAAACAAAACAACCAACGACAGAACAACGGAAAGCTGGCGGGCGGGCATGCGTGCTAGTTAACCATAAGGCCTGGGTGGCGGGTAGTCTTACGGCCGCCACCATGCAGACCGAAGTTCTTCGCCCTTTGTCACTTCGGTGGGCACTCCCGGCGCCGGCGACCACAGTTTGAGGTCTTCGATGGACGATATCCGCTCAATCGGTTGCCGCCAGGCATGCAGCGCCAGGTCAAAAAGCCCCCAGTGAATGGGCATCAGTAATCCATGACTGCCCATGGCGCGGAATGTTCTGGCTGCCCCATCCGGCCCCATATGGATATCGGCCCACAGCGGGTGGGAGGCGCCGATTTCGAGCATGGTCAAGTCAAAAGGGCCGTAACTTTGCGCAAGCTCTGCGAAGCCGTCCCATTCCCCTGAATCTGCTCCGTAATAGACGCGATGCTGGGGGCCGGCGAGTACGAACGAAGCCCAGAGTGTTTGGAATCGGTTCGACAGGCTTCGTCCTGAAAAGTGTCGCGCAGGCAGCGCGGTCACCTTGAGTTCGCCGATCTGTATCGATTCCGTCCAATCGAGTTCGCGGGCATGGCTCATGCCGAATTGCTTCAGGATCTTTCCTACTCCCAGGGTCGTGATCCATTGCGCCTGGGCGGTGGCTTCGCTCTTCGCCAGGCGCCGGATGGTGCCGGCGCCAAGGTGGTCATAATGATCGTGCGAGAGCAGCACCACATCGATGCGCGGCAGCTCCTCTAGAGGCAGCGGAGGCGCGAAAAATCGCCTGGGGCCGGCCCACTGCACGGGCGCAGCGCGTTCGTCCCACACTGGATCAATCAGTACCCGTACTTCGTCGATTTCCACCAGCAGGGTCGAGTGTCCCATCCAGGTAACGCGCAGACCGCTGGCCGGCGGGGTGGCATACGCGCCGGCATCCGTGCGGAAGGGACCAAGAGGCCGCTTCGGCGTGCGTTCTTCCTTGTTCTGCAGGTACAGCCAGAGCACCTTGAACATCATGCTCAAATCGCCCACCGACGTGGGTACCGGATTCACATATTGCTTGCCTTTACGCAACGCTTTGCCGATCATTGCCATCCTTTTACGCGAGGAAAGCCCAATGCCTCGATTGATGGCATGAGGAAACCACTGACTGTGACCATTGGATTGAGTGCCGCAGAAAACGACTCGTACCATCTGCAGCGCTTTGTTGACGCCCAGGCTACCTGTTTCGCCCAGGTCCATGCCGAGTTGGCGGCCGGGCAAAAGCGCACCCACTGGATGTGGTTTATCTTTCCACAAATCAAAGGTCTCGGTGCGAGTGCCATGGCGCAGCGGTTTGCGATCGCGGGCATCGAGGAGGCGCGCGCTTATCTGGATCATCCCCTCCTGGGCCCGCGTCTGCGCGAGTGCACGGCCCTGGTGAACGCGGTACAGGGGCGCGGCATCGACGAAATCTTTGGCTACCCGGACGATCTCAAGTTTCATTCCTCAATGACACTGTTTGCCCAGGCCTCTTCTGGGAAAGATCGACCCAATGGGGTGTTTGCCGAAGCAATCAGCAAGCACTTCGGTGGGGAACTGGATAAAGCCACGCTTGACCGGCTTGGAACCCCCTCCCCCTAACCCGGATTTCTCCCAGTACTGATTGGTGCGACAGATTGCAGGCAGCGGAGCCTGCTGCTGTGTTTTGGCTTGTGGCCCTGCGCGTTAGCTTAAGCTTTGGTGTGCGACGACATGTTTTGCGGGTTAGCTAGCCCCCCTTTGTCATCCCGAGCGCAGTCGAGGGATCTGCTTTGCGCCTTTCTCCTGCCACAAATTTCTACAGAGCTCCACCAGCGGATACGCGGAAGAACCATTCTTTCAGCAGGAGTGGCAGGAGAGTCACTCCTGAAAGCGAAGCGGCTGCTATCGAGACCCACGTTCCTCTGCCTATCCGATGCTGGAGCTCTGTAAAGATTGCTGGCGGGAGAAAGGCGCACAGCAGATCCCTCGACTGCGCTCGGGATGAACAATCTCTCCTTTTGTCGGCAATTCCAAGGCGGATGACAGGATGAGTCGTGGTGGCTGGGACGGAGCGTCATGAACGTGCCGACATGATGGCGATGACGAGTGACGCGTCAACGCGTCACTCGGCGGTTCACTCGATACGGTGGAAGCCCCGGACTTTTAGTCCGGGGGCGCGGGTGTAGAACCCGCGCTGAGGGTGGCCCTCACCATGCGACGGCTTTAGCCGTGGTGGCAGCGGCGTCAGTCCGATTGGAAAACTTGCGCGTAGATTTCGCGGGGAGGTCACACGGCCGATTGGCTGGCGAGGCTTGGCTCCACCAGGGCTGAAAGCCCTCAATCTTTGCGCGCGTTTAAGCGCGGGTCTTGAACCCGCGCCCCCGGACTGAAAGTCCGGGGCTTCCACCGGGTTCGAGCGGGTGCTCCGAGAATCTTTCAGCGCGTCGTTCCGATGGAGAGCAGACGAAATTGATCGTTGCCGACCTGGAGATTTGAGTCAAAGTGAAACCTTGCAGATCCCTCGGCTTCGCTCCCAATCAGCAATCCCTGCCTGTCCTCGTTCATTCCATCCTTAATTTGCCTTAAGGCAAATCAGCTGCTCGGGATGACAATAGGTTTAGCTAAGTTTCCGCCCGCGTGCACCAACGCTCGCGGAGCTTTTAGCTGAATGCCATGGCTCATGCTTTGCACAACTAATCGTGCAGTCGCTTATACAAAAAAAGTCCGTTTTGATAACCCCATAGAGATATTCAACTCTTTCAAAGAAAGGTGGTGTATCTTTTGTCCACGAAAGTAGTGCACCAAGGGGCCGTCGCGGAAAAGCTCTTTCCTGACCGTGACATTGTGACCACACTCAGGGTTTCTTTCGTGCGCGCGGGCCAGTCATCTTTATCGAATTAGTCCAGAAGACGTTATAACCGCAGGTCGCGAAAGTTTCTCAAGAGGCGTTCCGTCGTGAAGCGTGTCATAAGTTTGTCCGCTCTCCTTGCGTCCGTGATCACCTGCCAATGCGTCCCTTCCCGGGCGCAGTCGGCTGATGCGATTCACCCCGCAACCCCACATGCTTCGCCAGCAAAAGCCAACCGCACCGCTGCCCCGGAGAACACGGTAGTCATCCCCGGCCCTTTGCGATCGTTTCTGCGCATGGCCGGCATCAGCCAACAAATCACGGCTGAGGATGTGCTGCCCCTGCTGGCCCGCAATGCGTTTTCTACCGGCTATGTGAACGGCACGCCAACGGAATATCTCCGCCTGCTCGATCGCTATCTTCACCAGGCGAAGGAGCTGCAGATGCTCGCCGGTTCTGGCGGCACGATCCACGTGGAGAACTGTGCCGCCGCGGAGCCTTTATTGAGCATCCTGGGCTACCGGTCGCGCCCGTCCTGTGGTCAAAAAGACGACATCCTGGTGACCGCCGATCCCGAGCGAGCGTTCCTGACCACTGATTCCGGCTTTCCTTTGACGGCGCTCGAAGAGGCCCTGGCCAAAGGCGAACCCTTCACCTACGCCTACCCAAGTTCGCGCGTGCCGGTGCTGTTTAGCGAGAATGAATGGCGCAACCTCAGCAGCGCCAAAACGCGCGGCGCGCAAACGCTGGTCGAAATCCTGCTGCGCGAGCCGGCTGTCGATCGCTTGTACTGGGCGCTCAGCAACACCGATGCAGAAACCCGGGTCACGATCGAACGCTCGCCCGGGTTGGGGCGGTTATTGGCCTACGCCCCTGTGCTCGATTTCTATGGATCGCAAATCTTCATCCGCAATGGTCGTGTGACCGTGCCGGGAGGAGCGTCCGCCGAAGGTAATTGGAGAGAACTGGTGGGCGTAAGCCCAAGGTCGCCGGCAGAATTCGTCCCCGCGCTCCTTAGCACTGACAATGGCTGGCTAGCCGTTTACTTTGACACGCTTGCCCGCGTCGATGCGACCCAGCAGGCCTATCTCACTTCGGGTTCGCGCCTGAAACACCTCTACACGGCGTTCCATGAGGCCGACCCCAACGCCAATCCGGCGCGTGCCGTGTTTCGCCGCGCCCCCGCATTGCTCACTTTATTTACCCGTGTCCAGCACGGCCCAGACGGCGAACCAGTAGTCCCCGGCAATCTCGATGTCTGGAAGCAAATCCTGGCCGGGAAATCAGAATCGAGAGTGGTGCACGAATGGGGGCGCCGCGCACGGGGATTCAAACATCCCGAGCAGTTGCTCGAAGCCATGGCCGGCATGTCGCGTGTCGACACCGATCAGGGTCCGCTGCAGGTTTACCTCATGCTCAGCGAGATAGATCACGGCCGTGCCCCTGATAAAAAGCTTTCACCCGCAACGGTACTTTTGCTGGCCAACAAATTCTCCCAGCTCAGCAACTGGTACCTGGTGTTCTCAGAGTTTCCTGAGCTCAGCGACGATTCCATTACCCACTTTCTTGCCGTTGCGGATACGGTCGATGCCATTCACGACCACAGTCTGCGCGGGAACACGATGGGCGTGTTCCAGGCCAACCTGGGCGTCTGGCAGATACTGGCGCGCCAGGGCGAGATTAGCCGAACGAATCTGAACGCCTCGTGGCAGCAGGTGCTGGCATCCTTCTCGAACATAGGTTCGCAAGCGCAATTATTCGATGCCGGGCATACGGCGCTAAAAAGCCTCATGATGGCCTCCGCCGGTCGAGCTGATCTGTCCCAGTCGGAATTTATTGACGTGTTGGCCGGCCCACCGCAAAGCACTCCGGATGGCCAGCGCACGCGCGAGGAAATCGCAGCCCGGATGCGGGCAGTGTTCGAGGATCAGCGGTTGGTGCCCTTGGATACGCTGTTCACACTGGGCGACGGCCTTACCAAAATGGCTGCCGGCTCGGCCGCTCCCGACAGCCTGCTCCCGCTCGCCAATGAACTGCGACAGTTCGAATTGCCCCGGCCCATCTTCACCCAAAGCGAGAAAACAGAATGGGCGCCCGGCGTTTACGCCAACCGTCATGCTGAACTGCAGGTGCATGTCGACATCAGCAAGGTCATCAAGACGCCTGCTTCCGGTCCGCAGCTGGAGGCCGCGCGCGGCCAGTTAACACCCTTTCTGCGGGACTCCCTGGTTGGGCTGAACTACGCCTACTACGAGCCGCCAGGGGCGCAGATCCTTCACAACAACCCGCTCTTCGTGCGCTCGCATGATTTCTCCGGCGAAACCATCATGGGCGTGACCCAGCTCTGGCAGGCGCCTGAACTGTTTGGTCAGGGCTCACCCGCCGGCGGAGGCGCTTACCTGGTCGGCTCGCTCGCCGAACTGCCCTATGCCCTGGCCACCACGGAGCAGGACTTCATCGCGCCCAGGAACGTGCAGGCCCTGATCTGGAAAGAAGTGACGGCAGGTCTGCTGGTGAGCGCGACCTTACCACGCTGGTGGAATGTAACTAAGAATGAGCTCCATGCCGTGGCCCTTTACCAGCGCTCCGGGGAGGAATTGATCACCGCTTCCGTTACGAATGAGTCGCTGCGTGGAAAAGTCATCGCCATTCTCGCGCAACGACTGCCCCCGCAACGGCTCGGCCAGCTGGAGCACGCCTTGCAGGCCGGCGATGCGCCAGTCAGCCTGACGAGGGTGACGCCTTCGGACACTTTTCACCTGGCTGCCGACATGCGCCGCGAGTATCCGCAGGAGTCAGCAACCTGGGGTCCCGCGTCCGTGGAACTGGATGCCCTCATCCATCAATATCCCGCTGAGATCAACCCCGAGCGCCTTTCCCGCGACTTCGGGACGCCGCATCCCGTGCTGACCCAGAATTACGCGCGTGAGCTTCTCAACACACAGCCGTTCCCGGCCTTTGGCGGCAATTCCAGCCGGCTGCTGGGTGAGACCTGGGACTCGAGCAATCTTTATTGGGCCCGCCTGGCCGATGAAAAAGGTTACTCGCCGGTGGTGCTCAACCGGCTGGTCCCTGAGTTAACCCGGCGCATGGTAGCCAACATTTTCGCTACTGACATTGAAGATTGGGTCGCCTTGACTCGGGCCATGAATGAAACCGGTGAACAATTCCGGCAGGGCAAGATTGTCCTGCCGCAATTGGCGGAAGCAGCGGCTCCCGTCCCGGCGGGCCAGAAATAAAAATCAAACATTGGAACCAGTCATCTCATGGCCAAGCGTCTTTTGCTCTCTGTCCCGATCGTCCTCGTGCTCGCTTCTGTTACCGGCCGTAGCACCGCGGCCCAGGAAGACTCCACCAATATTCGGGTGAACGTCGATCTTGTGCAGTTGAACGTCGCCGTTACTGATAGCAAAGGCAACTACGTATCGGGTCTGGGGCCCGAAAACTTCGCCATCACCGAAGACAAAATCCCGGAGAAGATCGCCACATTTGAAGAAGGTAATGAAGGCCCTCGCCAGGTTTCTCCCTTGCCGGCAGGTGTGGCAGCTTCCGGCAAGACAGCGACCCCTGCTGGTAAGCCGGCCGTCAAGATTATCCAGGCTGACGCCAAAGGTGACCAGCCGGTGCCGGCGCCCACCAGTCACGCCGGCGGCATGACCGAAGACCTGGCAAGCATGCCTTCGCAGGTCGCGGGCGCGAATGTGTTCGTGCTGTTCGACACCAGCAACTACATGTATCGCGGCTTTGTGTTTGCCCAGGATGCAATCACCGACTTTGTGCGTTCGCTGCAGAGTGCCAACAAGGTCGCGTTCTATTCCTACAGCCGCGATCTATCCCGCAACTCCGTGCTTACCTCGGATCGTGCGCAGGTTCTACGGGGTGTGCGCAGTACCGTCGCCGGGGATGACGCCGCTCTCTACAATTGCCTGTTGCTGACGGTGGAAGACGCAGCCCGGTACACCGGTCGCAAGGTGGTCGTCGTGTTCTCCAACGGTCCTGACAACGCCAGCCTGGTACCGCCTGAGGATGTAGCCGAGTTGGCCCAGTCCACGGGCACGATCATCTACATGATCAGCACTCGCGAAGCGCAACTGGAACCTATCTCGACCGCAGTGTTCGAGCGCATGAGCAAAGCCACGGGCGGCAAGGCCTATTTTGCCCGCAGCTGGAACGATGAGAAAAAGGCCTTTGCCTTTATCCAGGACGACCTGGCGCACCTTTACTCCCTGAGCTACTACCCGCAATACAATCCAAGCGGAGGCTGGCGCACCATCACCGTTAAGCTGGTAGGGAAAGATCTGCAGAAGTATCACGTCCGCACCCGCGCCGGCTACCGGCTGCAACAAGCCCACGCCGCGGCCAACAATTCAGCCGAACTCGAATCGGTGCCTGTCCAGAAGTAACCGCGTTGCTACCGGCAGCCAAGGACCCGTCCAGAGATTAACTAGCCCCCAATTTGTCATCCCGAGCGCAGTCGAGGGATCTGCTTTGCGCCTTTCTCCCTCCACAAATTTCTACAGAGCTCCGGCATCGGACACGCAGAAAAACCATTCTTTCAGCAGGAAGGCAGGAGAGTCACTCCTGGCACCCAAGCGGCTGCTATCGAGACCCACGTTCCTCTGCCCATCCGATGCTGGAGCTCTGTAGAAATTTGTGGAGGGGAAAGGCGCAAAGCAGATCCCTCGACTGCGCTCGGGATGAACAAACTGGGAAGCGCTCTGGAGGAGGGTTCAAATGTCCCCCACTCAAGCCAAACGCGGCTTGAATGGGCCACCCTACAGTTTTTAGGGTCCGATCAGTCGCCACTCAGGAGGATCTGCTCCCCGCCCGCATCTAGAAAAGCCGAGGGTGGCCCACTCAAGCCGCGTTTGGCTTGAGTGGGGGACATCCTGCTCCGCTCCCTCAGCCAGACCGATGCGTATCGCACCCCGTTCATACCGTCCTTAACTTGCACTGCAAGCAGATTCCTCGGGATGACAAGTTGGGGGCTAGCTAATTAGGGGCACGTGCGCTTTAGGGGAGATTTTACTGACAACTTACCTGATGAGAAATCCGAGAAACGTCGTGAGGTATGGGGCACCCCAGTCCGTTCAGGCGCTACTGTTTCTTATTCGATGCCTCGACCGCATTATGACTGGCACACGAAGCTTGTGACCCGTGAGTCAGGGTGTCGCTGCAGGCAAATAACTCTGGCTCGTTCATGACGGAAGAGGCCGCCTGTTGCAGATCCATCGCAGCAGGTTGTGGCTGAAACCGGGTCCGTTTGTCGTCCTGTTGTAGAGACACACTCTTGAACAGCAGCGCATTGCCTTCCAAATGCACATGAATTGCCGTGAGCTGCCAAAGGGACGGGGCTACCTGCTGCTGTTCCAGCGCAAACGAGCTGCGCTCTTTCAGGCGTCCCAGCAGACCGCCTCCAAAAGTCACATCGTGCAACAGGTGCCCTTTCATCTTGCAAATCCGGTGCTGTTGATTATCGACGACCACATCGCCGCTCATGCTGCTGAACACGCGCGCTTCGCGGGAAGGCGGATGAAATCCAGGCGCAGGCTCGAAGTGGAGTGAAGTCGTGGTTGGGCTCGAACCAGTCACCGTCCAGATAAATGCGGCCGGCAGCACCTGTAACAGATCGTCAATCTGCTTGTTGTCATGATTTGATTCCGCCATCTGCTTGCTTTGCGCCTTGGGATCGTGGAGAAACTTGTCAACCAGATCGCGTTGCCGCTCTGGCGGAAGCTTCTGGTCATCCTTCTCCAACACACGGGCCACGTTGCCATGCTGGGTAGCCGCCACCCATTGCAGAACATGCTCTTTCGGCTGGTCGCTTTCTTCCAGATAAATCCAATTGGAGTGGTCACTCCGATCGGCGGCCCGCTCGTTGTCGACTACCTGCTGAATGATTTGTTGTGGGCTTTGGGCATGCACTGCAGAAACGGCAAGTGCAAAGAAGCTTAACCAGAGAAAATGCGTCTTCTTCCTGAACATGACGGCCTTCGCTTCAAACGTTCCGCGCTTTTGATGACGGAACGGTGGAGAAGGGTTCATAGGAATCGCTGCTTGCGGGCGACGTCACAGATGCCCTGCACTGCTCGGCAAACGCGGAGAACCGCAAAGCTTGGCGGACGGCCGCGCCTGGGACGCGCTGTCAAATTGGCTTTTCAGTTGTCTCCTGCGGGGCACAGCGCCGCGTCTCAGCGGATCGGCTGAGGCAGTCAACCTGAGTTACAGAAAGGAATGGTAGGCACGAGGAGACTCGAACTCCTGACCTCTACCGTGTCAAGGTAGCGCTCTAACCAACTGAGCTACGCGCCTGCGCAAAGCACTTCGTTATCATAGCAAAAGCTCATGTACCATCGAGTTTCCAGAGTGCAGCCATGAAGATCGGAACCCCTTGCTGAAAGAACTGCGCGCGGCGCCCAACCTGCTGACCTTCCTGCGCTTGTGTCTCATCCCGTTTATCGTCATCGCCGTACTTGAAGGGCATTATCCCACCGCACTTTGCCTCTTTGTCGTTGCCGGGCTCAGCGACGGCCTCGATGGGCTGGCCGCGCGCGTGCTGAAACAGCAAACCCAGATTGGCCAGTACCTCGACCCAGTCACGGACAAGCTTTTGCTCAGCACCCTGTTCCTGGCGCTGATGCATCAGCAGCTCGTGCCGCGGCGCGTCACCGTGCTCGTGTTCAGCCGCGACCTGGGCATTCTGATCGTGGCCAGCCTGCTCTATATCAGCCTGGGCATGCGCGATTTCCGCCCCAGTATCTACGGCAAGGCGAGCACCTGCGCCCAGATCCTGGCGCTGGTGACCGTCCTGATCTGCCAGATATTCGCTAATGTGCCCCTCATCATGCTGCGCACCTTTGCGCTCGACGCCACGGCGGTGCTCACCATTGTCTCCGCGCTACATTACGCCTGGCGCACAGCACGCCGCCTGGCCGTTGCGGAAGCTCACTGACCGCGCTACCGGCAAAGACATATGTGTTCAGGTGGTCCGCAAACGAACCGAGCCGGCCCCTTGTGGACTAAAAGTTTGAAAAATCCCTGTTCAATGACAGAATATTGTCAACGCCCGGTCACCGGTTTAACGTTACGGAAATAATCATGTTGCGCTCTGCCATGCTTCCACGGAAGGGAACTGCAGCAAACGAAGGCCTCTATGTCTGAAACCATCCAAGCGCGCGTGTTACGAGTCATCGCTACCACCCAGCGCATTCCTCCGGAAAAAGTTAAGCCCGACAGCACCTTCGAAGAACTAGGCATCGATTCCATGGACAGCATCAACATCCTGTTCGATCTGGAAAGTGAGTTCGACATCGAGATCAAGGATGAAGACGCAAAAAAGATTCAAACCATCCGCGAAATGATCGATGGCGTCACCCACCTCGTGGATGCCAAGCACAACACCTCCGCCTAGCCAATCTCGCCCTCATCGCTCCTGGCAAAACACGTTCCCGGGTCAGAAACGCCCGCGCACTGATCCCAGCGCTATGAGGAAGGAGCGGGAGTTTGTTAACCTCGTTCCACAACAGTTCTTAATGAAATTGGTGTAGATGCGAGTTGTCATTTCTGGAATGGGCGTGATCAGCGCCCTGGGACATAATCAGCACGACTTCTGGCAGGCACTGGCCGAGGGTCGCTCCGGTATCGGTCCTATTCCCGCAAACGTCGGGCCCAGTCCCGAGATGGGCATGGAGCAGGTCCGCTTCAAAAACGGCGCAGCCGTCCTCGGCTACAGCCCTGAGGAACACTTCCCCCGCAAGTCGCTCAACTTTATGGATCGCTTCGCGCAATTCTCAGTGGTGGCGGCGCGCGAAGCCGTGACCCAGGCCGGGATCGAATGGACCACCGAGTTATGCGACAGTGCTGCCATCATTACCGGTTCCTGCATGGGCGGCCGCTTTACCGAAGAGGCGGGCTACTGGGAACTGTTCCATCACGGCAGGAATCGCGTGCACCCGCTCACCATTCCGCTGGGCATGAGCAATGCCGGCGCCAGCCACATCTCCATGGAATTTGGTCTGCACGGTCCTTCCTACAACATCTCCACTGCGTGTTCTTCAGCGGCGCATGCGATCGGTAACGCCCTCTGGATGGTTCGCTCGGGAGCCGCCCCGCTCGCCATCGCCGGCGGTAGTGAGGCTCCACTGTTTGTAGGCGGCCTCAAGGCCTGGGAAGCGATGCGTGTGGTCAGCCCGGATACTTGCCGCCCGTTCTCGGCGGATCGCACCGGTATGGTGCTGGGAGAAGGCGGCGCCATGCTGATCCTGGAACCGCTGGACAGGGTCCTGGCCCGGGGGGCAAAGCCTCTGGCGGAAATCATCGGCTTCGGCATGTCGGCGGACGCCTGCCATGTCACCCAGCCATCGGCCGAGGGCGCCGCTCGTGCCATGCGAGGAGCGCTGCGGGATGCAGGGCTGGTTCCCGAGCAGGTGGGCTACATCAACGCCCACGGTACCGCGACCGAAGCCAACGATCGCATGGAATCTGCTGCTATCCATGATGTGTTCGGCAGTCATGCAGCTAAGCTGCCAGTCAGTTCCACCAAATCCATGCACGGGCATACGCTGGGGGCCGCCGGCGCCATCGAAGCCGTGGCCACCATTCAGGCCATGCGACACGGCGTGTTGCCGCCCACGGCCAATTTCAACCAGGCGGATCCCGCCTGCGCGCTGGATGTGATTCCCAACCAGGCGCGCAAGACCAGCGTCCAGGTGGCCTTGTCGCAGTCATTCGCCTTTGGCGGGTTGAACGCTGTGCTTGCTTTTCGCGCCTGGGAGTAGACACCGACCGCGCAGCACCCACAGAAAAGAGGCCTGCTTGCGCAGGCCTCTTTTCCTGGAGCTTCGATTTTGGTAGCGGGAGCTAGTTGCGCGCCATCTTCTCGAACACATCCAGCGCGTATTCCAGGTCCGATTGGGTGTGTGCTGCGGTTACGCAGAGGCGCAGCCGAGCTGAATCCTGCGGAACCGCGGGGAACAGCACCGGGGTTGCCAGAACACCATGATCCCGCAAACGGCGTGCAAACAAGCCCGTCTTGGTCTCATCGTTCAGGATGACCGGGATCACTGCCGTTTCCGACAGCCCCGTGTCATATCCCAGCGAGCACAAACCACTGCGCAAAAAGTCAGCGTTCTGCTTGATCCGGGCTACTCGCTCCGGTTCGCTTTTCAAAATTGCCAGCCCCTCGCGGATCGCAGCCACGGCAGCCGGGCTGAGCGCCGCCGAGAAGATAAACGGCGAAGCACCATGCTGCAAATAGATCGCGAGCTCCTGCGAGACAGCCGCAAAGCCGCCCGTAGACGGAATCGACTTGGCCAGAGAACCCGTCCAGATGTCTACCTCGTCCGTGGGAATACCAAAGTGTTCATCGGTACCCCGGCCGCAGGCGCCCAACACGCCGGAAGCATGGGACTCATCGACCAGCAGGTAAAACCCAAACTCGCGTTTCACTTCCAGGATCTCAGGCAGGTGGCAAACATCGCCATCCATGGAGAACACGCCGTCAGAAATGACCAGCGTACGATTCGCCTGCGAGCCATTTTGCAGCTCCTGGCGCAGAGACGACGCGTCGTTGTGCCGGAACCGCTGTAATTGCACACCGGCGAACCGGCAGGCATCGGTCAGACTGCGATGGCACAGCGAATCCATAATGACGCGGTCGGCAGGTCCCAACAGCGCGCCCAGCACCGCAACGTTGGCCATGTATCCAGAACTGAAGGTGATTGCGGCTTCCGTGCCCTTGTAGGCGGCGATGTCGCGTTCCATCAGGATGTGCTGGTCTGTCGTGCCCGTCAGCAACCGTGCACCACCGGTGCCTGTTCCGTACTTGCGGATGGCCTCGATCGCCGCCGCATCAATGCGCGGGTCACCGATCAGGCCCAGGTAGTCGTACGATGACAACATGAGCATCGAATGCCCATCTGCCCGCACCTGGGGACCGGTCCGGCCCTCCAGCGGAATCTGAAACGGATACGCATCGTGCTCGCAGGCGAACGCTGTGGTTTCAAACAGCCGGCGGCCACGTGCGTCGATCAGGTCGTTTTTACGAAAATTCCAACGCTGTTCCGCGTCAAAGTATCCGTTAAACGATTTGCCGGAAGAAGAAGGAAATCCTGCTGTTCCGTTGTGAACTGGTGATTTCGTCTCTGTGGGAGTATCCATTTATTTTACCGACTATAGAGTAGGATGAGACCCTTGGGAAGTCCGTAGTTACTGCCTGGGCACGCTTTAGAGCAATTCCAAACCGCACTCTGCCGCAGTAACCGGTCTGCGTTCACCCGGAAAGAACCCTTTCCCCAATCTTGCGAGTCGTATAGTAACTATACCCGAGCAAGGATCCTGTCACGAAGGGATCCGCTGGCCACGGGTTTTCGCCTTCACCGGATGGTTCTGAGCCGGTCAGGTGACATGCATCTAACGGATGAGCGGGGAGTGACCGGGATTCCATGTCTTTGATTCAACAGCCCAGTTCGCCTGTTTTGTTAACGCCTCCAGGCGAAACTGAGGCGTGCGCGTCCCTGCCGGCGAAGCGTCTGGCGGCGAAGCGTTTGATCGATAAATTCGGTCGCACCATCACCGACCTCCGCGTCTCCATTACCGATCGCTGCAATTACAAGTGCATCTACTGCAGAACTGGCACCGAAGGAGCCATGTTCGCGGAGTTGACGATGCAGGACTATCTCCGGCTGATCCGGGTCTTTGTGAGCCTGGGCATCGAGAAGGTTCGCTTGACCGGCGGCGAGCCGTTGCTGCGCAAGGGCATCATCAGCCTCGTCGAGCAGCTCGCCGAGCTACGCGGCGGCCCAGACGGCGACCGGCCGCTCGATATCGCCATCACCACCAACGGGCATTTGCTGGCGGAAATGGCAAGCCCCCTGGCCCGTGCCGGCCTGAGCCGCATTACGGTCAGCATGGATGCCGTTGAGGCCGCCACCTTTGAGCGCATCACCCGGGTGCCGGGCAGTTTTGAAGCGGTACTGGCCGGAGTAAGGGCCGCGCAGAACAGCGGATTGGGACCGGTCAAGGTGAACTGCGTGCTCCTGCGCGGCTTCAATGACGAACAGATCGTACCGTTCGCCCACTTTTCCCGGAGCGAAGGCGTCATTGTGCGTTTTATTGAATTCATGCCGCTGGACGAGGACCGTCGCTGGACCCCTGAAACGGTCGTGCCCGCTGGCGGAAGTTGTGGCTAAGCTCAATCAGTTCCGCCCCCTGGTGAGCCTCCCGGCCACGCATCCTGGCGAGACGGCGCGTCGCTATACCTTCGACGACGGTATCGGTGAAATCGGCGTGATCGCTCCCGTATCCCAGGCATTTTGCGGGGCTTGCAGCCGTATCCGTCTGACCTCCGACGGCAAAATCCGCACCTGCCTGTTCTCCCATTTCGATCACGATCTTTACGGTGTGCTGGCGCGCGGCGGCTCCGACCAGGACCTTGCCGCCTTCATCGAGAAGACAGTCGACACGAAAGAGGCCCGCCACCACATCGGCGAGCCCGGATTCCTGAAGCCATCGCGTAGCATGGTCCATATCGGAGGCTAGCGCATTCGCTCCCCGGCCTGATCGAAATGGTTGATGGTCCTTTCACAGAGCGGCCCCCCCTGCCCAAAGACCTGCGGGTCTTCCACGACGTAGCGCGCGCGCTTACCTCATCGCTCGACCTGGATTCCATTCTTGGCGCCATCATGCAGCAGATGGAGCAGTTCTTCGAGCCGGAGACCTGGTCTCTGCTGATCGTTGATGAGCAGCAGCAAAATTTGTACTATGCGGTAGCTGCCGGCAAGTCGCCCAGCGATCGCACATTGCGCGTTGCCATCGGTGAGGGGATTCCTGGGTGGGTAGCCCAGCATGGCAAACTGGTCATTGTGGGGGAGCAGGGCGAGGACTCTGTGAGCGACGCGCGGTTTGTTTTGCCGGTCGCCGCTGGTTCGGTCCCGGCGCTCCGTTCCGTTCTCTGCATCCCGTTGCGCTGGCAGGATCGAACCCTGGGCGTCATCGAACTCCTGAACTACCGGGTATCTACTTTGACTGACGAAACGATGGCTTTCCTCAACGTGCTGTGCGATTACGCGGCGATCGCCATCCAGAATGTGCGGGCCGTGGAGCGCATTCAGGAATTAACGATTACCGACGACTGCACTGGTCTCTTCAACTCCCGCCATTTGTTCTCAGTCCTGGAGAGCGAGTTGGAAAGGTCGCGCCGCTTCAGCCTGCCCTTCAGTCTGATCTTTATCGATCTGGACCGCTTTAAAACAGTGAACGACCAGCACGGGCACCTGACGGGGAGCCGGCTGCTGGCAGAAATCGCCAAAACGATCAAAACCAACGTGCGCGGCATCGATTCCGCTTTTCGCTATGGCGGAGACGAGTTCATCGTCCTGCTGCCGCAAACCAACAAGGACGCCGCCCTCGATGTCACGCAACGTTTGCTGCAGGCGCTGCGAAGTACCCACTACCTGGTCCCTGAAGGACTCGATCTGCAGGTGATGGCAAGCTTTGGCGTTGCCAGTTACCCGGAAGATGGAGAAACCGCGCAGCAAATCATCGGCGCCGCCGACGAGATGATGTACCTGGTCAAGAACTCTTCCCGGGGCAACATCGCTGTCGCGCAGCGCGGCTTCGTCCAAACCTAAGCGGAAGATGTGGGAATTCACTAATCTTCACCGGAAGTGTCTCCTGCTCAAACCACCTTGAATCGCGAAGGTGAGGTATGCTTTTCCACGGCCGCCTGCTGTTGGCAGAGCAGCCGCCAGCATCTCGAAAACTCGGAAGGTTAACAAATGGAACAACAGGGTAGACGTCTTCGCATGGGGATGGTCGGCGGCGGCGCGGGTTCCTTCATCGGCCCCGTGCATCGCATGGGCGCGGAACTGGACGGAGCCATCGAGCTCGTTGCCGGCGCCTTCAGCCAGGATGCGGAGCGCTCGCGACAAGCCGGCATCACCTACGGCATAAGCCCCGATCGCGCCTACAGCACCTACCAGCAGATGATGGAGGCGGAGCGCAAGCGTCCAGACCCCATCGACCTGGTCTGCATCGTGACCCCCAACCACCTGCACCTGCCGATCGCCCTGGCAGCGCTCGAGCACGGCTTCCACGTCATGAGCGACAAGCCGGCGACCGCCACCCTGGCTGAGGCCGAAACTCTGCAGGCCGCGGTCAAACGGAGCGGGCTGCTTTATGGGCTCACCTTCACCTACACTGGCTACCCCATGGTGCGAGAAGCACGCAGCATGGTTCGCAGCGGCGCGCTGGGAAACATCCGCAAAGCAGTGGTGCAATATTCGCAAGGCTGGCTCAGTAGCTCACTCGAAACCACCGGGCACAAACAAGCCAGCTGGCGCTCCGACCCGGCGCAATCGGGCCTGGGCGGCGCCATCGGCGATATCGGCGTCCATGCGTTTAACCTGCTTGAGTACGTCAGCGGCCGTCGCATCGCAGAGATCTGCGCCGAACTCTCCTCGGTGGTTCCGGGGCGTGCTCTCGACGATGACTGCAACGTCCTGCTCAAGCTGGACAATGGAGCGCCCGGCGTCCTGTTTGTTTCGCAGATTGCGGCCGGCGACCGCAACGATTTGCAACTCCATCTCTACGGCGAGAAGGGGGGCCTGCACTGGTGGCAGGAGAACCCGAATCATCTCGACCTGCACTGGCTGGGGCAGCCAAGCCAAACCCTGCATGCCGCAGCCGACTATTTAACCCCGGCGACCAAGGCTACCTTCCGCTTGCCGGGGGGCCATCCTGAAGGACTGATTGAAGCCTTCGCAAACATCTACCGTGACTTCGCCTCCGCTGTCCGCGCTCGCCTGGCGGATAAGTCGGCTCCTTTGAGTGAGCTCGTGCCCGGCATCGAGGAAGGGGTACGCAGCATGGCCTTCGTGGAACGTGCCGTAAACAGCAGCCGCGCGCGCGAGGGCTGGGTGAAATTAGCCTGATGCAACACAAATGTATGGGGAGCTCCTATGAAAACCGTTAAGGGACCGGCCATTTTTCTCGCCCAGTTCGCAGGCGATCAGAAACCGTTCAACACGTTGCCGGACATTGCTGCCTGGGCTGCCGGGCTGGGCTTCAAAGGCATCCAGATCCCGAGCTGGGATAAGCGGCTGTTCGATCTTAAGCAAGCGTCTGAGAGCCAGGCCTATTGCGACGAACTGCTGGGCATGCTGCACGGTTTGGGCCTGGAACTCACTGAGATCTCCACCCACCTGCAAGGCCAATTGGTCGCGGTGCATCCAGCGTATGACCTGCAATTCGATGGTTTCGCGCCACCCGAGCTGGCCGGCAAGCCCAAGGCACGGCAAGAGTGGGCGGTACAGCAATTGCTGATGGCCGCAAAAGCCAGCCGCAATCTGAAGCTCGCCGCGCATGCGACTTTTTCGGGCGCTTTGGCGTGGCCCTACCTCTATCCCTGGCCGCAGCGTCCCGCAGGATTAGTCGACGAGGCGTTCTCAGAACTAGGGCGCCGGTGGCGGCCCATACTCGATGCGTTCGATCAGCAGGGCATTGATCTATGCTTTGAAATTCATCCTGGCGAAGATCTGCACGATGGCGTCACGTTTGAACGCTTCCTCGCCGCGGTGGGTGGGCACAAACGCGCCAACATCCTGTATGACCCAAGCCACTTTGTCCTGCAGCAGCTCGACTACCTGGCCTTTCTCGACATCTATCACGAGCGCATTCGCGCCTTCCACGTCAAGGATGCAGAGTTCAATCCGAACGGCCGATCGGGTGTGTATGGCGGCTTCCAGGACTGGATCGATCGTCCCGGACGTTTCCGCTCGCTCGGTGATGGGCAGGTCGACTTTGGCGGCATCTTCAGCAAGCTCGCGCAATACGACTTTCCCGGCTGGGCGGTCATGGAGTGGGAGTGTGCGCTCAAGCATCCTGAAGATGGCGCACGCGAGGGCGCACCCTTCATTCAGAAGCACATCATCCGAGTCACCGAGCACGCGTTCGATGATTTTGCGAGTGGGCAAGCCGATCGCGAAACCAATCGCCGACTGCTGGGCCTGTAAGCAGAGGTTCTGCCTATGCCCTTTCGGGCGCGCAAAACGCCGCAACCGCTGGAAGAGCCGGCGCTGTACCAGTACGCCGTTGGCGTGCTGGCGCGGCAAATGCGCACAGTCACTGAGCTCAAACGCCTGATGAGCCGTCGCGTCGAACCGGGAGAACCCGGCGAAACCAAAATGGCGGCCGTGGTGGCTCGGCTGGTCGACCAGCGTTATCTCGACGATCATGCCTTTGCCTCCACGTACACCCGTCTCCGTCAGGAGAACCAGAGCTTTGGCAAGCGCCGGGTGCAGCAGGAGCTGACTCGTAAAGGCGTTCACGGCGATTTGGTGGCGAGCACGCTGGAGACGGCGTACGCGCAGGTGAGTGAAGCAGACCTGGTGCGCCGTTATGTGGCGCGAAACGCATCGCTCAGCCGCAGGACGAGAAGCAGACCGCGCGTCTGGTGCGCCGCCTGGTGGGCGCGGGCTTTTCCTTCCCCGTGATTTCGTCCCTGCTAAAAACCTGGGACATCGAACTCGAATTGCCAGAAGAGGATGAACCGGCTGAACCGTCCTGAGCATTTTGTCGCCATGGATTGGTCGGGCGATGCGACGGAGGCTGGGCAACGCCGCCGTATCGTGATGGCTTCCTGGCGCAAGGGTGAGGTCACGATTGCCTCTGGGTTCACGCGTGAAGAGGCCGGCACACGGCTACTTGCTGAGGCCGCAAGCAATCCTTCCCTGATCGTCGGTCTGGACTTCGCATTCTCTTTTCCTGCCTGGTGGGTGCGTGCACAAGGCTGTGCGGATGTGTTTGCTTTGTGGGCGTTGGCCAGCAGCGAGGGAGAACGCTGGTTAGCGGGAGGGCGCCCGCCGTTTTGGGGCCGTCCTGGTCAGCCGCGACCTGCGCGAGCATCATGCGCCGGACTGGCATGGATTCCGCCGTACCGGATCGCCTGCCGGAGATTGCGATTGCGCCATCCGGCCCAAGTCCCCCTTCCAGATTGGCGGAGCGGGCGCCGTTGGCACCGGCTCCGTCCGCGGCATGCCCCTGCTAACACGTTTACACAAAGCGGGCTTTCACATCTGGCCGTTTCAAAAGCCGGCACTGCCGTTGGTGATGGAAATCTACCCCCGCCTGTTTACTGGACCCGTGGTCAAGACTGACCCTGCAGCCCGTGCAAATTATCTGCGCCGGCCTCGATTTGCAAATTTGCCGAGGGCGGTACTGGCAGCAGCAGCTGCATCGGAAGACGCGTTCGATGCTCTGTGTTCGGTGCTCGGGATGGCCGAGAGCGCAGGGCATTTTGAGAGCCTCGGAATCGCCGCCTGCGAAGACGAGCGGTTGGAAGGAGCGATATGGCAGCCCGGGCGGTGAAGACTGCACACCCTGAACCGAAAACCTGTGTGGTTTGCGGCCGCACCATCGAGTGGCGCAAGAAGTGGGAGCGCGACTGGGAGAACGTTCGCTACTGCAGCGACCAATGCCGTAGCCACAAACCTGGCGACACGGATCGCGCACTCGAGGCTGCCATCCTGACTTTGCTGGCGCAGCGCGGAGCAGGCAAGACCATCTGTCCCTCCGAAGCCGCGCGGCTGGTCGATCCCACTCACTGGGAGCAACTGATGGAGCCTGCGCGCGCCGCAGCTCGCCGCCTGGTCGCGCAAGGCGCCATTGTGATCACGCAGCAGGGAAGCGTGGTCGATCCATCCCGAGCCAAGGGCCCAATCCGCTTACGTCGCGCGTAAAGCCCTGCGGTTGGTTTAGATGTACCCCACTCAAGCAAAAACGCTTGAGTGGGCCACCGAGGGTCCTGCTGAGAAAAACCTGGGTGGCCCATTCAAGCCTTTTGGGGCTTGAGTGGGGTACATCTACACCTGCCGTGGACCCGCATTTCCATCAACCCCCTCGCACCCCGCACTCACCCGCAAAACCCGTGCGTTACAGTGATCACACCCTCATGAGCAAGATTGCCTTCTCTTTCTGTCTCTTCGCAGCAGTGGCCGCCGCCGCACAGACTCCAGACACGATTCTGATCCACGGCAAGATCCTGACCGTGGATGCGCACGACTCCGTCGCGCAGGCACTTGCGATCCGTCAGGGAAAAATCATCGCGGTCGGGACCGATGCGGAGATCACCAAGCTTGCCGGCGACCAAGCAAAGATCATCGATCTGCATGGCAGGACCGCCACCCCTGGGTTGATCGATAGCCACGCCCACGTAGCGATGGGCGGCGTGGACGAACTCTACGCAGTCAGCCTGAGCGATGCTGCCAGCGTGCAAGAAGTACAGGATCGGGTCGGCCAGGCGGCAGCCAAAGCGCAACCCGGCGAGTGGGTCACCGGCTCCGGCTGGGATGAAGGAAAGCTGGCGGAACGACGCTACATACAGGCTGCGGATCTCGATAAAATCTCTCCGCATAACCCCGTCTGGCTGATGCACACCACCGGCCACTACGGTGTAGCGAACCATGAGGCACTTCGACTGGCGCATATCACAGCCGGCTCGAAGGATCCCGTAGCCGGCACCATCGACCGCGACGCGCAAGGCGTGCCCACCGGCGTCCTGAAAGAAGCAGCCATGGATGCAGTGGTGACTCTCATTCCACCGCCCACGCCCGCTCAATTGCAAAACGGCATTCTGCGCATGGTGGATACCCTGCACCGTGAAGGCATGACGGCGATCAAAGACCCTGACATTTACCAACCCACGTGGAACGCCTATCGCACATTGATGGACGAAAAGAAACTGTCACTGCACGTTTGCGTGCTTTGGCACGGCGGCACGACGCTGGCCAGTGCGCAGGCCGCGCTTACAGAGATTGAATCCCTGCCCAGGGTGCCCGCCTCGCTGGGCAATGGAAATCTCCTCTCCTGCGGCGTAAAGCTCTACATGGATGGCAGCGGAGGCGCCAGAACTGCCTGGCTCTACCAGGACTGGAACCAGAACTTCACCGGCACGGCGACTGGCAATCATGGCTATCCCGCCACCGATCCGGCCATCTACCGTGAGCAGGTCCGCCTTTTCCAGCAGGCCGGTGTACCCGTCGGAACGCATGCCATCGGCGACCGCGCGATCGATTGGGTCGTCGATACCTACGCCCAGGTGCTGCAGGAAAAGCCAACGCCCGGTTTGCGCCACAGCATCATCCACGCGAACATACCCACTGGCCACGCCATCGACACCATGGCGATGCTGCAGCAAAAGTACGATGCCGGCTACCCCGAGTCGCAACCGCCGTTCATCTGGTGGATTGGCGATACCTACGCCGGCAACTACGGCCCGCAACGGGCCGCGCGCCTCAATCCCTTTCACACCTACAAAGAGCGCGGCATTCTCTGGGCAGGTGGCTCTGACTATTCGGTAACTCCGTTGCCGGCTCGCTACGGACTCTGGTCGGCGGTAGAGCGCGAAACCGCGAAGGGCATCTACGGCAAGCACCCCTTCGGCACCGCCGAATCAATCGACGTGCACACCGCGTTACGCGCCTACACTGCGTGGGCCGCCCGCCAGTTGTTCCTGGAAAAGCAAATTGGCTCGCTCGAGCCCGGCAAAGACGCAGACATCGCGATCTGGGATAAAGACATGTACACCATGCCCAGCGCCGAGCTGCGCAACCTGAAATGTGAAATGACTCTGTACCACGGGCAGGTGGTCTATCAAGCCGGGGCGAACGGGGCGGGGCAGTAAGCAGCCGCTGCGCAAAACCAGCTAAACTCAAGGCATGCAGTATCGCTCTGGTTCGGATATAAGGGAAACCTTTCTGCGTTTTTTCGCCTCGAAGGGGCACCGTCGCGTGCACTCTTCTTCGCTGGTTCCAGCGAATGATCCCACTTTGCTGTTCACCAACGCGGGCATGAACCAGTTCAAAGACGTATTCCTGGGTGTGGAACATCGCGATTACAACCGCGCCACCACCTCGCAAAAGTGTGTGCGCGCCGGCGGCAAACACAACGATCTTGAGAACGTCGGCTTTACCCGCCGCCATCACACCTTCTTCGAGATGCTGGGTAACTTCAGTTTTGGCGACTACTTCAAGCGCGATGCCGTTGCCTTCGCCTGGGAGCTGGTCACTTCACCCGAGTGGCTCGCTATTCCCAAAGACAAGCTCTACGTCACCATCTTCAAAGGGGAACAGGGTGTGCCGCGGGATGCCGAAGCATTCGACTTGTGGCGCGACCAGGGTGTGCCCGCGGAGCGCATTCACGAACTCGGCATGGGAGACAATTTCTGGGCCATGGGCGATACCGGCCCGTGTGGGCCTTGCTCCGAAATCTTCTATGACATGGGCCTCGCTGCGTCAGAGACCGGAGAAGACAAACCCTTCGGTCAGGATGACGCTCGCTATGTGGAGATCTGGAACCTGGTATTCATGCAGTTCGATCGCGATGCCCAGGGCGAGCTCAACCTCCTGCCGCGGCCTTCGATCGACACCGGCGCCGGCCTTGAGCGTATGGCCGCGGTGCTGCAGGGTAAGATTTCTAATTTTGAAACCGATCTATTTACGCCGCTGATCGCGCATGCCGGGCAGTTGACGGGCACTCGCTATCAGGATGGCCGTGCTGCGACCGACGCTTCTTTGCGCATCATCGCCGATCACGCGCGCGCCTCCACCTTTCTGATCAGCGACGGCGTACTGCCGGCCAACGAAGGCCGCGGTTACGTGTTGCGCAAGATTCTGCGCCGCGGCATTCGCCACGGACGCATGTTGGGGCAGGAAGACTCCTTCATGTACCGCATGGTCGATGCCGTACGCGACGAGATGCAGGCCGCTTACCCGGAACTGGCAGAGAGTGCTCCGCGGGTTGCGAAGGTTATTCGCGCGGAAGAAGAACGGTTCAATCGCACGCTTGCTCTTGGTTCGAAGCAACTCGACGCTGCGATTGAGCGTGTCCGCAAAGAGGCTGGCGACGGGACCCCAACACTGCCGGGCGTGACCGCATTCCATTTGTATGAGACCTACGGTTTGCCACTTGACTTCATCGCCGATGCCGCGCGCGATCAGGGCATCGCTTTCGATCTGACCGGCTTTGAACAAGCTCGCAGTGAAGAGCAGGTGCGCGCCCGTGCTTCGTGGAAGGGCGGAGCCAAGGCAAGTGCCAGCCCGGCGTTCCGCGAGTTGCCGCGGACGATCTTTGAAGGCTACCGGCAGACCACCTCACAGCGCTGCGAGGTACTCGCCATTGTCAAGGATGGCGTGGGCGTTCCCCAGGCCAGCGCCGGGGACAGCGTGGACGTGGTGCTCGACCACACTTCGTTCTACGCCGACGCCGGCGGCCAGGTGGGGGATACGGGCTGGTTCTATTCCGACGATCACAACGTGATTGTTGCTGACGTGCTGGGTTGCGTGCAGCCAGTGCAGGGGGTGCGCGCGCACAAGGTGTTCTTGCGGGAGTCGCTCGCGCTGGGCAGCTTTGTCGACACGGTCGTGGATGGGGAAATCCGCTGGGCTACGCGCCGCAACCACACCGCTACACACCTGTTGCATGCAGCCTTGCGTGAAGTGCTGGGCAAGCATGTCAAGCAGGCCGGGTCGCGCGTAGATCCGGAGCACTTGCGTTTCGACTTCTCTCACTTCGCCGGTGTGGCCGATGAGGAACTGGCCGACGTGGAAGAAATCATCAATCGCCAGGTGCTGGCCAACAACCGGGTAGAAACACTCGAAGACGTGCCGATCGACGTGGCGGTGAACGAATACCACGCCATGGCGCTGTTTGGCGAGAAGTATGGCGAGAAGGTGCGGGTGGTGAAGATCGGCGACTTCTCGACTGAGCTTTGTGGTGGCATTCACACCTCGGCCAGTGGAGAGATTGGCGTGGTCAAGCTGCTCAGTGAAGCCGGCGTCTCTTCGGGCGTGCGCCGGGTGCAGGCGGTCACGGGTTTGGGAGCGCTGGGCGAGTTCCGCCGCGATCAACAGGTGGCGCAGCTCGCAGGCCAGTTCGCCGGGCCCAGCGGCGCAGAGAATGTATCGCCCGCCGACGCATTGCGCGGAAAGCTTGCTTCGCAGGAAGAAGAAATCAAGAAGCTGAGGCGTGAGCTGGACCAGGTGCGGATGAAGTCGGCCGCAAGTTCCGTGAGCTCATCGACGGATCAGGCGGTCGAGGTCGAGGGCATTAAGGTTCTCGCACAGCGGGTGGACGCGCTTGACCGCGGCCAGTTGCGCACGCTGGTCGATAACCTGCGCAATAAGCTGGGTTCGGGCGTGGTGGTGTTGGGTTCCGCACAGGAAGATGGAAAAGTCGCCCTGATCGCGGGCGTGACGAAGGATCTGATGGGGCGTCTCTCCGCAGGCCAAATCATCGGACCCCTGGCCCAGAAGGTAGGTGGTTCGGGAGGCGGGCGGCCAGACATGGCGGAAGCCGGCGGCAAAGACGTCGGCGCGCTGAACGCTGCACTCGCCAGCGCTCCTCAAGTCGTGCGTGACTTGCTCACGCGCTAGGCCTATCCGGTGGCGAGATGTGGGGCACCCGTGATTTGTTGCGGAGCAGGCAGGAAGAAATGCGAGTGGTTTGACGGCTTTGAACACGGCGCGTGCCTGCAGTATCCACTCAGGAACCTTCTTGGCCGCTCGCAACTCAGCGACCTATAATCGGGTTAGCTTGGGCGTAGGAGACTTGTTTCTCCTGACGGTCTAAGCAACTATGCTCCCTGCTGCGCGTTTGCTCCGTGCGTTCTGCTCTCGAAGCCGCATGACGCCGGCATGGCCGGCTCATGCCGCGGCAAGCCTGGCCTGCAGCGTGCTTCTCCTGGGCATCGGGACACCTGCTTTCGCTCAAACGCAACGGCCAGCCCCCTCCTACGAACGGGCCGAACATCTGAGGGAAGCGCTCCAGGCGCGCTCTCCTTCCTCACGGACGCGCCTTGAGTACAGCCGCGTGATCCGCGCGTTTCGCACGATCTACCAAACCAACCCCGGCACGGGGAAAGCCGATGCCAGCGTGCTCGCCGCCGCCACCTTGCTGGCCGAAGAAGGCCACCTGTTTGCCGACCAATCCCTCTTGCGCAGCGCCATCACGCAATACGAACTGCTGCGGGTGCAATACCCCAATAGCAACTATCGCTTTTCTGCCCTGCTCTCCGAAGGAGAGATCTATCGTCGCGATCTGGACGATCGTGACCAGGCAAAGCAGAAATTCCAGCTGTTCCTCACCAGCTATCCGGATAACCCACTAGCCGAGCAAGCCCGCATTCAGCTCAATGACATCCTCGCGGAAGAACATCCCAGGCAGGGAACAGCGCACTACGCCATGACCCCGCCTGCCATCCGGCCCCAGGCTATCCCGGCACCGTCGCGTCCCCCGCCGGCTATGACGCCGGCAGCCATTGAGCCAAGCGCCGTGCGCGAGCCGCAGCCAACGCCCCTGCCCGAGGCCAGCCCGGCCAACCTGGCGATTGCCGGCTCTCCCGGAAGAGTTGCTGTCGTGAGTGGCATTCGCCACTGGTCCACGCCGGTCTACACCAGGATTGCGATTGACCTGCAAAACCAGGTAGCGTTTCAGGCGGCCCGGGTTCCGGATCCGGACCGTATCTACTTCGACCTCTACGGTGCGCACCTGGACACCGGCTTGAACGGGAAATCGGTGGAGGTGATTGACGACGGGTTCCTGAAACGCATCCGCGCGGCCCAGTTCTCCAACAACGTCACCCGCATCGTGCTCGATGTGAGCTCAGTCGCCGATTACTCCGCCTTTCTGCTGCCAAATCCGTGGCGGCTCATCATCGACATACACGGCTTGAAGCCCGGCACCACAGCCACCACCAACCTGGCCAGTGTGGCCGCTCCGGCTCCTGCTCCCGAGGCAAAAACCGAACCCCCGGCAAGCCAGCCTGCTGCTCCCGTGCAGCCGCCGCCCAGCAAGACACTGCAGGCCAGGACAGCCCCGGCGATCACACACCCGGTCAGCCGTGCCACGCAGGAAATCGCCTCCCTCGGCCAGCAACCCGGTCGTATCAAGGCCACGGAACACCCAACGACGCAGCCGATTGCCACCTCGGTGGCCGGCACGGTCCCGGCGCCGCAGCCAGACGACGGCTCTCTCGCATCCACAACGCCTCCTCCCGTTCCAGCCGGCAAAACGTCCAGTCGGCGCCACAAGAACCGAGCGGCGGACGCGGACTCGACACCGACCGGCGCCACCGCCCACCCGGACGGGGAGGAGAGCGACCCTGCACCCATGCGTGCGGCCGAACCAACGGCAGCGGGTGAGCGATCCCTGGTGCGTACTCTGGGCCTGAAAATAGGCCGCATCGTGATCGATGCCGGTCACGGTGGCCATGACTCCGGCACCACTGGTCCGGGGGGCATTGAAGAGAAACAGATCGTGCTCGACGTCGCGCTCCGGGTGGGCAAGTTGCTCAAGCAACGCCTGGGTGCGGATGTGATCTTCACCCGCGACAATGACACGTTCATCCCGCTCGAAACCCGCACGGCCATCGCCAACAAAGCGCAGGCTGACCTCTTCCTTTCGATCCACGCCAACTCGAGCCCGGACGCCTCCGCCCGCGGTGTCGAGACCTACTATCTCAACTTCACCACCTCGCCCGATGCGCTGGAGGTGGCGGCACGGGAGAACGCCGTCTCGAATGAATCCATTCACGAACTGTCTGGCCTGGTAAAGAAGATCACCCTCAAGGACAAAATCGACGAATCGCGCGAGTTCGCCGCCGATGTGCAGAAATCGCTCTACGACGATCTGGAAGAGGGCAATCCCGGGCTGCGCGACCGCGGCGTCAAAAAAGCGCCGTTTGTGGTGCTGATCGGCGCCAATATGCCATCGATCCTGGCCGAGATTTCCTTCCTCACCAATAGTGACGACGCCCGCGAATTGCGCCAGGGAGCCTACCGGCAGCGCATTGCAGAATCGCTCTACCGCGGCGTTGCGCGCTACATCAGCGGCCTCAGCGGCGTGCGTCTGGCGCAGACGTCTCTCCCGCCCAAGCGCTAGTCACCTAATTCGACACCCGTTACGGAAATGCTCTAGTCTCGTCTCAAAGGTAGTGCTATGCTCTTTGACTTTCGGAATCCGTTCTCCTCTCCCGTCCTGCGTACTTTCCCGGTTTCAATCCTCTTTCTCTCAGTGCTCGTATCTCCCGCGTTAGGCAAGACGGCGCCTCCGGCAGCGCCAGTGCCCGCCGCTCCAGCCTTGCTGCCCACAGATTTTGCCGGATGGAGCGTCAGCGGCCCGGTCGAAGGTAGCACCGCCCCCGAAAAGGCGGATGCGGCCAACGCCTCGATCCTCAAGGAATACGGGTTTCAGCAGTTCGCAACCGCCCACTACGTCAACGGCGACAACAAACTCCTGATCCGGGCAATCCGCTTTCAGGATGCGAGTGGAGCCTTTGGCGCCTTCACCTTCTTCCGCAGGCCCGGCAGCCTGGCCGAGCAGATTGGCCGCACCGCCGCATGGGATGGCAGCCACGTCCTGTTCTGGGGCGGCGCCACGCTGGTAGAGGGCACTTTCGACAAAGTGACGCCAATGTCCCCCTCGGAGCTTCGCGAGCTGGCCAAGGGGCTGCCGGAGCCTCCAGGATCCGCCAACGTGGCGCCTCCTCTCCCCGGATACCTGCCCCGGCAGTACCTCCAGACCGGGATGAGCCACTATGCGCTCGGGCCGGAGGCTTATGCCCGCAGTGGAGGGGTGCTTCCTGCGGCGCTAGTGGACTTTGCAGGCAGCAGCGCAGAGGCGATCACCGCTAACTACTCTGCCCGCGAAGGCAACGGCCAGCTGACCCTGCTGATGTACCCGACCCCGCAACTGGCCGCGGCACGGCTGCGTGCCATCGAGACCTTTCTGAAAGCCGGGAATGCTCAATCGACCTGGCCCCAGCCGCTGGCTGAAAGCCGGCCCGGATCGTTGCTCACCCGGCGCAGCGGCCCCATCGTCGCCGTGATCACCGGAGAGCTCCCACCCGGCACCTCCCAAAAGCTCCTCAACCAGGTGAACTATCAGGCCGACGTGGTGTGGAACAACCCGAACGGTTACATCAGCGACGGCTCCAAGGTGGCCCGCCTCCTGGTCGGTATCATCACCCTCGCCGGCATCCTGTGTGGCGCCGCCCTGCTGCTCGGACTATTCCTGGGCGGCGGCAGGGCCCTCTACCGGATCGCCCGCGGTAAGCCTGCCTCCGCCTTCGAAGAACAGAACGAAATCATCCGCCTGAACCTCGAAGATTAGGACCTGTGCCGGGACGCCGAGGAGGCCTTCCGGCACAAAGGGGGTTACTGATTCGGCCCGGATAATTTCGTGGTTCTCACAAATTACATGTGAACCATCCCTGGTGCAATCACTCCGCTAAGTGCTCAAGCAACAGCACGTTGAGCCTTTTTTTAGCCCTCCCCGACCACCCGCCGGACCGTCGCGCAACAAAATGAGAAAACCGTAAGTGATGGAACTACAGCAACTTACGGACCGTCTGATTTTGCCTTGACACCCTCGGGAGGCAAACATAAGATTTCGCCAGAAAGTTCTGATGGCTTTGCCTCCGTTGGAACTATTCTCCCTAAGAAAAGGCCGCCCTGTTGCCGGGTGGCCTTTTCGTTTCTCAGAGCAGCGCTTTTTTGGTGAAGCTGCGGTCTCAAGTTGTGTCATGAAAACACCGCCAGCGGCAGTAACCGCTTCGTCCCAGGCGCACTTAAAAACGCGCCAGAGAAGCAAGCCCTACCCTGGTCATCCAAGCTTCCCCAACCACCGCCCCCCTCTCCCAAACACCGCCCTTTCACCCCAACTACCGCCCCCCTCTCCCTAACATCGCCCCTTTCTCCCCAACCACCGCCCCCCTTTTGTCATCCCGAGCGCAGTCGAGGGATCTGCTTTGCGCCTTTCTCCCTCCACAAATTTCTACATAAGCTCCTGCATCGGACAGGCGGAAGAACCATTCTTTCAGCAGGAATGGCAGGAGAGTCACTCCTGGCAGCGAAGCGGCTGTTATCGAGACCCACGTTCCTCTGCCCATCCGATGCTGGAGCTCTGTAAAAATTTGTGGAGAGAGAAAGGCGCAAAGCAGATCCCTCGACTGCGCTCGGGATGACAAAAGGGGCTCGGATCGACGTGCAAAAGGGGCTTGGATCGGCGCGCAAAAGCCGCTCACGTCCAACCACTCCACCACCGCCATCACCGTACGTACCCGATGCAACGTTGCCCAGGGTCGGACAACTGGAGGGAACCTGCCGTGCGGCCGCACTGTCAATCCGAACACAACCCGGAACGAATCCGGTTTTCGACTGAGCCGTCTTTACGCAGGACGGCGAGGTAGTTACAATCCCAAAAGGTTCGTGCAAGTCAGCGCGCCGACGTAGCTCAGTTGGTAGAGCAGCTGATTCGTAATCAGCAGGTCACCGGTTCAAGTCCGGTCGTCGGCTCCATCCGCCTTTCTCTCCCCTTGTCGGGATCCGCACAGGCTTCGCCCTCGAATTCACAGCGCATCTTTGGAACCTCTCCCGGTGAAGCTGCGTATTCGATCACGAGGGAACCTTATGCGTCGATCACTTCTGTCAGTTTGGTTCATTGCGTCCGCCGTCGCCGTCGTTCCGTGTTTTGCGCAAGCTTCAGACTTCAACCTGGACATCCATGCTCACTCGCACGCAACGGCTCGCGATATCGGCCTACCCGTATATCCGGGAGCGACGCCGTTCAAGGAGAAGGATGACGATTCATCGGCAGCGGATTTGGCGCTGGTGCTCAACAGCTTTCACCTCAGCCTGCAGACAATGAAGCTTGTCACGACGGATTCGCCGGACCAGGTGCTGGCGTTTTATAGAAAGCCGCTCGCGAAGTATGGCCAGGTGCTGGAGTGCAACCACGGTAAGCCGGTCGGTTCGCTCACGGTCACCAGCAGTGGGCTTACCTGCGGCGACCATCACAACGGCGACAAGACAATCCAAGCTTCGGACAACGACACCGAGCTGCGAGCTGGCACTCCGGACCATTTCCGGATCGTCGACATCGAGAACACTGAGCCGGGGAAGACGAGGTTTGGGCTGGTAGCCCTGGTTCTTCCCAAGGATGAGGACAACCACTAACTTCTCCGCTTGGCACTCGAGTCATCTCTGGCGCCGAGCAATAGCTGGTCGCATTCTCACCGGTCCCCAGGAACCGATGACGGGTGCGCCACATCTCGCTCGTTCTTCGCGAGATGTGGGAATCCAAGGCTGTCCACCGGCCACCTCCACTACCAACAGGTTCTGCTTTCCACGCTCAGGGACGAGGTTCGTCGAATCTCGTCGTTCGTGACATCGCAGGCGGTAAGAAATGCGCTGCTCCGGGTGCCGTTCGCAGCACTGATGGTTGGCGCGTATACTTGCGCAGCTTTACCGCCGGGCACAGCCGCCCTTCAAAAATCAAGAAAGTGAAAGGAACAGTTCGATGCCAAAGTTCTTAGTGGAAGCTACGTATACCGCCGCGGGGCAAAAGGGTCTCGCCCAGGACAAGGCCTCTGGGAGAAAGACAGCCATCGCACAAGCTATCAAAAAGCTGGGCGGGAATCTCGATGCGATGTACTTCTGCTTAGGAGAGCACGATCTGGTTCTAATCTCAGATATGCCGGACCATGTGGGCGTGGCTGCGCTCTGCGCCGCTGTGTGCGCCAGCGGGGTGGCGCGTACCAAAACGACGGTCCTGCTGAGCGTAGAGGATATGGATCAGGCGCTTTCCAGGACCGTTGAATATACAGCTCCCGGAGCCTGATCAGGTCGACATTGAATATCGGAGATGCGCTGTGGCCGATCGTGCGCTCCTCCTCAGTTCCGGAAACAGCAAAGAAGCACGGCAGCCGCTACCAACGAGAGCGGCTGCAGGTCTGAAAGCAAGCGAGCCAAAAGGTAATGCAGCAAAGCGCTCTCCGGAAGTTGCTTGAGTTGAGAGCGGATCTGGCCAACGCCGCTTCCGGATGATTCTTCTGCACCTCGGCGAGATCCATGGCGAATGAACTCGCACTTTGTGCCGAGTTCAATCCTTCCGCGGTATGAAAGTTGGCCTCGGCCTGATCGTAGTCGGCAAGCTGGGCGTACAGCAAACCACGCGCTATATATAAGGATGGATCGTTGCTGATGCGCTGCAGGCCGGCATGCAGCATGTCGATACCCACCTGAAAGCCATCGTGGTTGAGACAAAGAGCGGCAAAGGACAGATAGTAGTTTGCCGTCGTGGGACTCTGTACGATTGCCTGGCGCAGCCACGCGACGGCTTTGGGCGTGTCTCCCGCACCTTCGGCTGCTTCCGAAGCCAGGCTCAGCACATCCGGATCGGGCGCGGTTGTGGCCAGCAGGGGAGCGAGAGCCTTCAGCGCTGCGTCATATTGCTTCGCCTCCACCAACACGACCGCCAGATCGTACTTCGGATACGACTGCTGTGGCAATAAGCTCTCGAGTTGTTCGGAGAGGGGAATTGCTTTCTCTGGTTCGCCGGCCTGCACCAGGCAATTGGCGTAAGCTGCTACCGATTCCGGATGCGTGTTGATGGCGGTGGCAATGGGAAATGGCGGTTGGCGCGCTCCAGCTTCCTTTGCGCGCTTCCAGAACTGCGAGCATTTCCTGCGCGGTGCCGTCGTTCGGATCAGCCTGGAGAATCTTCTCTAACAAAGGCAGCGCTCGTGGATCGTGCCCGCGATACAAGAGCTGCACTTCTCCCTTCAACGCCACTGGGTAAGCCGGCGAGAGCCGCAGCGATCGATCGAAGGCATCAAGCGCCTGTTCCTGACTGCCTTTCAGGGAGAAGACGATCCCCTCCAGAGCCCAGACCCGAAAATCTTTCGGGTTCGCCCTGAGCGTCACCTGGCTGAGCGCCAGGGCCTGGTCGTACTGCCGCGAACGTATCAATGACTGTATGGACTGTATGGACTGTAGACGCAAGGGAGGTTGGGTAGGTCTGCGCTGCAGCCATCAGGCAGCTACCCGCCATGAGTATTGTCAGACCTGGTCTCATGGGCACCCGCATGCAGGCGCATCTGTGTTTCGCATACTCATCACTGGCAATCCATACCATACGCCGTCGCTATTGCAGCGGAAAGGCGGACCCATCAGGTTCAGGAAAGTAGTTGCTCTGCAGCCCGGGCACCCATGGGACAGGAGATCCACAAGTGGCGGCAAATAAGCCTTGACAGGAGTTGCCCTGCTCGAAAATAATCCGGCCTTAGCTTGAGAAAACGTTATCTCGTTCTCTGGCTTTGCTGGGGCTATCGGTCGCACCGCAGAGTGCTAAGCCCTTTCTGTTGACAGTTCGACACACTGGATTCTTTTGGAGGATCAGGATGCGTTTGCAAAAATTCATCAGTAAAACTGCGTTGTTCACCCTGCTATGCGTAGGCTTGAGCACCGCTCCCGCATGGGCGCAGTTCTCCAGCGGTGTCGAAGGCACAGCCCACGATCAAACCGGCGCCACTATCGCGGGAGCAACCGTGACGCTTACTGACACTCGCTTGGGCGTCACCAAGGTAGCGACCACGAATCAGGATGGCTACTTTCGCATCGACAGCATCGGCGCTTCCAGCTATACCGTGCAGATCACCATGGCCGGCTTCAAGACCTGGGATCAGAAGGATCTGGTGCTGCAGGTAGGCGAAATCAGAACCATTGCGCCCGCGATGGAAGTCGGTTCCATCTCTCACCAACGTCACCGTCTCCGCGGACCAGGCCTCGATCAATCTCGTAGCGCCCACGACCGGCGCGGTCATTTCCGTATGATACTCGTGCAGCAAACGCCCCTGCCGGGGCAAAACGTTTACAGCCTCTCCACACTCACTCCAGGAATAACCGGCAACGCAGTCACTTCACAGGCGACAACTTTCACCAACGAATACGCCATCAACATCAACGCCGCCGGCCTCCGCCAGGAACAGAACGGGTTTCAGATCGACGGCGCCTACACCAACACGCCTTCGCGCGGCGGCGGCACCTCCATCTCGCCAAACCCCGAGATCGTTTCGTCGCTGGAAATCCGCACGAACGATTTCGACGCCTCCAAGGGCAGGAACGGCGGCGCAACCGTCAATGTATTCACCCAGTCGGGCACCAACACCGTCCACGGAACCTTCGATTACTACTTCACGAACAACACACTGACCGGGCTCACCTATTTCGAGTCGAAGGTGCCTACCTTCACCCGCAATGAGGTGGGCGCGACCATCGGCGCACCGATTATCAAGAATAAGTTCTTCATCTTCGGCGCGATCGATGTTCTACGTTCCACCTCCACTCAGCGCCGGTCATATACACCGTGGAAACGCAGGACTTCGATACCTGGGTGCAGAACAACCTGCCAAACACAGTGGCTGCGACAGTCCTTAAAACGGCGCCGCCCTCCATTTTCCCACTACTGGTCATCCTTCATCCGTTGCAGAACTGCAGGCGCAGAACCCTGGCTTCTTCGCGCCGCCGCGCCGGCATCCCCTCAACCCTGAACGCAGTTGGTACTGGCCAACATCAGTATCTCCGTGCCCAAGAACGGGTACCAGTGGAGCGTGCGCGGCGACTACTACTTCCGCGAGAAGGATCGCTTTTACGTCACCTCGCTTCGCACCTACGACACCTCGGTGGGAGCACAGCCACGACCAGCCATTAACATTCCGCAGGCCAACAGTTCCGATTTCATCAGCGCCGACTGGACCCATACTTTTTCACCGCGCCTATTGAACGAGGGTCATTGTAACTTGATTCGCCCTTATGGCGCGAACCGCCAGTCGCCAACAACTCAATCCCATACATCAACGTCACTGGGCTGCAGGGCTTTTCCAATTGGGGCCCGGGCAACTTCACGCAATCGACGCTCGGCTGGCGCGATGTGATGACTGCCACCATCAAGACCCACACGCTCGAAGTTTGGCTTCGAGCAATCAATATCCGTGAGAATGATGCCTCAGGACGGCGCTTTCGATCGCCCTACCTACAATTTCAACAACCTGCTCGATTTCGTACAGGATGAAGCGACGTCGGAGACGGCTACCCTCGGTGGATCTGGCGACTCACCTCGAAGCTCCGTATCAGCGGCGGTATCGCGCTCTCTACACCGGCATCTACGTGCAGGATGATTGGAAGGTTTCGTCCCCGCCTGACCTTGAATGCAGGGCTGCGTTACGACACGATGGCGAATTTCTTCTCCATCTACACCCCCAAGCTGACCAGGTTCAGCTTAGGGCAGGGGGCAAACCTTCAACGAGCAAATCGCCAACGTCGCCGCGTGGCCTGGCGAACACTATCGCATGTGCTCGATCACAGTATCTGGGGACTGAACTCCCCGCCTGGGATTCGCGTGGGACGTTTTCGGCCAGGGTAAAACGGCTCGTACGCGGTGGCATCGGCTTGTTTGCCGATCAACCGCCCTATCATCCACATCACCGACAATTCTCTCCGGCAACCTGCCCATATCTATTTCAAGCCTAATCTATCAACGTGCAATCAGGTACCAATCGATCACTGCCGTTTCCAACGTGATTCGCTCGCAAAACCTGGCCGCTCAGCGGGGCCTTGCCAGCCGCCTGGAAAGAGGCTTGCTGGGCAACTGGCAATTCGGTGGCGTTTGGATTCTGCAGGCCGGCTTGCCCTTTACCGTCTACACCAGCGCCTCGTTCGCGCCGGTCTACGATGCGAACCATACGCTGATCGGCAACAACGGCGGTGACTATAACGGCGACGGCTACAACTACGATGTACGCAACATACCCTCGTTCGGACCTCACCTCAGCGGCAAAAGAAAGACGACTACATCAAGGGCCTGTTCGCATCCTCGGCCTTCCCCACTCCGGCATTAGGGCAGGAAAGGGGCACTGGGCAGAAATACGTACGACCAGCCCGGGTTCAACAACCTGAACTTCACCTTCGGCAAGACCGTCACCACACCCTGGTTCTTCGGAGAGAGCATGAAGATCCAGGCGAAGGGTGAGGTGTTCAACCTGTTCAACCGAAGCAATCTCACCAACATGAGCTCAGATCTTTCAAGTGGATCGTTTGGGCGCGCAACCAACCAATTGGCGCCACGTAGTTTGCAAATCCATATTCGCGCCAGCTTCTAAGCGGTGCTGCACAGGGCCGGTTTCGCCGTTCCTGTGCAGGCGCAAAGCGGGAAACGTACCTACTCTTGTTCGTTCAGCGAATTAAAGACCGCTTATCCACTGTTTTTTGTTGTTCATCGGTTGCAGCATTTGCATATCGTGCTCATAATCGCCTCAGAAGCTGAGGTGTGAGGTGTCGGCCTTCCAAGAGCACATTACGGGGACACACTACAGCCGCCAGGATGTAGTTCGCATTCTGCGCATTCCCCTCAAGCAACTTTGCCTCTGGGAACGATCGGGACTCATCCCGGAAAGCCAAACCTATTCCTTTCAGGACCTGGGACAACTGCGCAAGCTACGCGACCTGCGGGCAACGCGGCTTTCCGTGGCCAACATACGAGCTTCCATCCATGCCATGCGCCAGGTGTCCGGCGTAGCCAATCCGCTGCTCGAAGCGGGCGCGGTGAGAAACGGCGCTCGCCTGGCTTTCCGCCTGAGCGGCACCATGATGGAGCCGATCGCGCGTCAGTTCCTGTTCGATTTTGATGCTGCGCAACACAGCCAACTGGCCGAGGTGAGTTCGGCCGCAAGTCACCAGACCGCGCGCGATACCCGCGTGCAGCGGCTCTTCTTTGAAGCTGTGAAGATGGAAGAGAAGGGCAAGACGCAAGAGGCCATCGCGCAATACGAGAGTATTCTTGCTTTCGATCCCAATCATGCCCCTGCTTGCATTAACCTGGGAACCATCCGATATAACCAGCGGCGCTTTATCGATGCGGAGGCGCTTTACCGGAGAGCCACCGTCGCCGATCCGAACTATGCCCTGGCCTTCTTCGATCTGGGCAACGTGCTCGATGAATTGCAGCGCCTCCCGGAAGCCATCCAGGCCTACTGCGATGCCATTCGCCTGGTACCAAAGTATGGCGACGCGCATTACAACGTGGCTTTAGCCTACGAACGCACCAACGATCGGCGCGCTGCTCTGCGGCATTGGACAACCTACATCAAGCTGGATCCGGTCGGCCCCTGGTCAAACCATGCCCGCCAGCAGGCGCGGAAAATCCTCGAGCGCGAAAAGCTCTCGATTGTGCATCGCGGACCCGGTGGCCGTCACGACGTGCACGCTCGCCGCATTCGTGCAGTACCCCGCCTAACCGCAGTCCCCAAGCCACGGCTTTCCCTGTAAAGACATTCCTCCTTGACAAGCCTGCTGATAGGGCCCTGCTGGACAGGCGCACAGCCCAGCGGATAGCTTTATGGCTGTGCCTGACCCACTGCTTGTGTCGCAACCAGCCCCGCCCCTCACGCTGCTTTCTGAAGACGAACAACTGTTCCAGGCCACCGTGCGCCAGTTTGCCCAGGAGAACATCGCTCCGCTGGTGCGCACCATGGACGAGCAACAGCACTTTCAGCCGGAGTTGCTTCCCCAGCTCTTCAACCTGGGGCTGATGGGCATTGAGATTCCGATTGAGTATGGCGGCTCCGGAGGCACCTTTTTCGAAGCCATCCTGGCGGTGGAAGAGATCTCGGCTGTCGATCCCTCCGTCGGCGTGTTGATCGACGTGCAGAATACCCTCTGCATCAACGCCCTGTTGCGCTGGGCAACGCCGGAGCAGAAGCAGAGCTGGCTCCCGCGCCTCGCGGCCGATACCGTCGGCGCCTATGCATTGAGCGAAGCTGGCTCTGGTTCGGATGCGTTTGCGTTACAGATGCGCGCTGAAAAGCGGGGTGACGCCTACCTGCTGAACGGGCAGAAATTGTGGATCACCAACGCGAAAGAAGCAGGCCTCTTCATCGTGTTTGCCACCCTCGACCCAGCCGCCGGCTACAAAGGCATTACCGCCTTTCTCGTGGACAGCCGCACGCCCGGCCTCTCGATCGGCAAGAAGGAAGACAAGCTGGGCATCCGCGCCTCCTCTACCTGCGAGATCATTCTGGAAGATTGCAAGGTGCCCGCGGCCAACGTGCTCGGCGAACCTGGTAAAGGCTACAAGATTGCGATTGAAACCTTGAACGAGGGGCGTATCGGTATCGGAGCGCAGATGCTTGGCCTGGCCCAGGGCGCCTGGTCGCACGCTGCCCGCTACGCCATGGAGCGCAAGCAGTTCGGCAAAGCCATAGGAGAGTTTCAGGCGGTTCAGTTTGCGCTGGCCGAGATGGCCACCGAGATCGAGGCCACCCGCCTGCTGGTCTACAACTGCGCCCGGCTAAAGGATCACGGTCTCCCATTTCTCAAGGAAGCTGCGATGTGCAAGTACTTCTCGTCGCAGGTGGCTGAGAAGGTCGCCAGCATGGCAGTCGAGGTCTATGGCGGTTACGGCTTCGTCAAGGACTACCCGGTAGAGAAGTATTATCGGGACGCCAAGATCGGGAAAATCTACGAAGGCACCTCGAACATGCAGCTGGCCACCATCGCCAAGCTGTTGCTCGAGCGGCGCTAGCTGCCCGCACGGATCTCCGGCGCGCGCTTAATGAACAACCTCTCCTTTCGTCTTTCATTCCATCGTTGATTTGCCTCAGGCAAATCAACTGCTCAGGATGACAATTCCCGGCGCATTGAAAGAACCAGTCGTGTGGCTGGGACGGAGCGTCTTGGCGTGCCGACATGGATGGCGATGACGAGGGATGCGTCAATGCGTCGCACGGGCGGTTCACTCAATACGGTGGAAGCCCCGGACTTGAGTCCGGGGGCGCGGGTTCAAGACCCGCGCTTATGGTTGCCCTCACAACGCGAGGGCTTTAAGCCCTGGTGGCAGCGGCGTCAGTCCGATTGGAAAACTTGCGCGTAGATTTCCAGGCCAGTTCACACTGCCGATTGGCTGGCAAGGCTTGTTCCACCAGGGCTAAAAGCCCTCAATCTTTGCGCGCGTTTGAGCGCGGGTCTTGAACCCGCGCCCCCCGGACTCAAGTCCGGGGCTTCCACCGTATCGAGCGGGTGCTCCGAGAATCTTTCAACCCGTTTTACCGATGGAGAGCAGCCGAATTGATCATTGCCGGCCTGGAGATTTGAGTCAGGGTGAAACATTGCAGATCCCTCGACTGCGCTCCTAATCAGCAATCCCTACCCGTCCTCGTTCATTCCATCCTCAATTTGCCTCAAGGCAGAATCAGCTGCTTGGGATGACAACAAAGATGACCTCCCCGTGGGCCGGCACATCCCGTGGACGACTGATACAAACCCAGTTGCTAGAGCCGCCGCAACCTTCACCCCGTATTCCGCAAGCCGGCCGAAATGCCATTGATCGTCGCAGAAATCGCGCGATTGATCGCGTCCGAGTCGTCCCCCGCACGCTTGCGCCGCAACAAATCAACCTGGATCAAACTGATCGGGTCGACATACGGATTACGCAAGCGAATCGAACGAGCCAGCACCTGGTTGTTCTCCAGCAACTCAGTCTGCCCGGTAATCTCCAGGATGCTTCGCCGCGTACGCTGAAACTCCGCCTCCAGCTTTTGGAACACGCGATCCCGTATGCCAGTGTCGGCAACCAGCGAAGCGTAGAGCTGGGCTATGCCAAAGTCCGACTTCGCCAGAGCCATTTCCACATTGCGGATGAGATCGATAAACAAAGGGAACTCGCGCGCCATGGTAGCCAGGGTGGCCGCTCCGCCCGGCTTCTTTCCATAAGCCTCGAGCGCATAGCCCACGGCAAACCAGCCTGGCACCAGCTGCCGGCTTTGCATCCAGCCAAACACCCAGGGAATCGCCCGCAGATCTCCCAGGCTACGCCGCCCGCCACGCCGTGAAGGCCGCGACCCGATCTTGGCGTGCTCCAACTCCGCGAACGGAGTGGCCTCTTCGTAATACTGCGCAGTCTCCGGGTCATCCAGAATGTGCTCGCGATAGTATGCGAAGGCCACATCCGACATCTCGGCAAAGGCCGCTTCCCATTCCGGCGCCAACACGCCGGTGAAGTGGCCCTTAGGATTCCGCGCATTGGGGCGAGCCAGTGCATCGAGCGAAGCCGCAATCATCAATTCAAGATTCCGTTCCGCCAGAATCACGTCGGAATACTTCCAGTTCAACACTTCGCCCTGCTCCGTGATCCGGATCTCTCCGCTGAAAGCACCCGCCGGCTGGGCATAGATGGCGCGATGGGTCGGCCCGCCGCCGCGACCCACAGTGCCGCCGCGGCCGTGGAACAATCGCAATTGCACCCCGCACTCCCGCGCTACGCGGTGCAGCTCACGATGCGCACGGAAAATTTCCCACGTGCTGGTGAGCATGCCACCATCTTTGTTCGAGTCGGAGTAACCAAGCATGACCTCCTGGGTGTTGTTCCACGAGGTCAGCAACTGGCGGTAACCGGCCGACTGCCAAAGCTCACGGCAGATGACGGGCGCATTGCGCAGATCTTCAATCGACTCAAACAGGGGCACCGGCATCAAGCCAGGATCACCAGGTGTGCCCTCTACCCGCACGCCGCCCAGACGAGCCAGCCAGATCACGTTCAAAATATCTTCCGTGCTGCCGGCCCCGCTGATCACGTAGTGACGAATAGCTTCCGGCGAAGCAGACTTCTTGAGCTCTGCAATGGCGCGGAAGGTGTCGATCACGTCCGCTGACGGCCCGGTCAAGGGCGCCGGCACCGAGGAACCTCGCGCCGGATCACCCTTCCATGCCGAGGCCTCTTCCAGCGCAGCCGCATGCAAGCGCGCGTGTTGCCGGATATCAAGGGTCTGCAGGTACAGGCCGTAGGTGCGCACTTCCAGGATAAGAGGATCGATCAATGCGTGCGCCAGCCGGGGACCATGGTTCTCCACCAGGCTGGTATGCACAATCTGCAAGTCGTCGAGTAGTTCCTGTGCCGATCGATAGGGAGTCAGGCCGGCGAGCGCTGGGTCCACAAGCGGCCGCTTGGCGGCCGATGGCGCCTCGCCCACCCCGGCCAGGCGCACACGAATGCAGCTCACAAAACGCCGGTAGGATTCGTATTCGAACCGCTCGCCAAACGCCTGTGCGCCGGTCGTATTCAGCTCCTGCAAATACGCCTGCAATTTCTCTTCGAGTGCCGCGCTTACCGGCGCTTGTTGTGCGGAGCTGGTCAACAAGTCGAGAATTGACTGCAACGTCAGCTGTAATGGGCCAGCAAATGCTCGCGAGCCATCTGCATCGCTTCGCGGGTCACCTGGGGCGTAACGAAGGGGTTGCCGTCGCGGTCGCCGCCAATCCACGATCCGAACGAAACCAGCAGTGGCATCTCGGCCAGGTTCAGGCAGACACTGTACTCCGCCTCAAACGCTGCGGCTACCTCCGCATACAGCCGCGGTAGCGTATCGAAGAGGGAGGCATCATAGTAATCGAGCCCCATCTTCACTTCATCCGCGACGGTGGGCCGGCGCGTTCTCACTTCATCTGTTTCCCACAGCGCCGTGATTTCTGCGCACAGGCTTTCTTCAAAGCTCTCCAGTTGTTCATCGGCCAGCGGGATTCGATCCACCTGCTCCAGCAGGTCGGCAATGCGCCGGCGTTTGAACATCACCACCCGCCGAGCGACCTCAGTCGGGTGGGCAGTAAAGACGGGCACGATGCGGATGCAGCGCAGCCACTCAAGCGCTTCTTCGCTGGTGATGCCAGCCGCCTTCATCGCGCGCAGTGTGCCGCGTAACGATCCGCGCTGAGCCTCTCCGGAAAGCTGCAACGAAAGCCGGCGGCGCTTGCGGTGGTTCGTCTCCGCCAAATTGATGAGTTCGAAGTAGAAGGCGAACGCCCGTGCCAGGCGATAGGCCTGCACCAGGTCAAGCGAGTGAACGCTATCCAGTCCGGCCGCAAATGGCTCGCCCGAGTCGGCCTGCGCTTCGCGGCGACGGATGGCAATTTGCCGCAGTTCCTCCACCTCGGCGAACAGCGCTTCTCCGGCTTGCTCGCGCAAAACCTGCCCCAGCAGCATGCCGAGTGATCGAACGTCACGGCGCAGGGGTGCTTCTTTGATGTCGTCTGTGCGGGCTTCGAGTTCAGCCAGCCGAAGGGACCAGCTCTCCGGTTTCCAAAGCAATGTCATTGCCTTGATTATGCAGGATGTGATCTCTTCGGCGAGATGGGCGAGTGCTTAGGCGCCCACCTGCATGGCTCGTTGCACCTCAATGGTGTTGGCGACGCCGGCCAGTCGCTCGTAGGACTCCAGCCGGTCGGCCGGTTCGTACGTATCGGTCACCACAATCAACTCGTCTGCTCCCGTATCTTCAAGCAGCCGTTCGATGCCAGCCTTCACCGTGGCGTTCGAGCCCACGATGGCGGCTCCCAGCTTGCTCTCAACCGCTGCCTGCTCCCATGGCTGCCACAGGCCATCCATGGAATCGACAGGAGGCAATAACTCAACAGGCTGATTACGAATAAGCCGCAAAAAGCGCTGCTGCGGTGTGGTGAACAAGCGCTCCGCGGCCGCATCCGTTTCCGCCGCGATCACCTGCACGGCAACCATCAGGTGGGGTTTGCGCAAGACTGCGCTCGGCTGAAAGCGGTCGATGTACATCTGCGCGGCAGCCAACAGGTACTCAGGAGCGAAGTGGGCCGCAAAGGCAAATGGCAAACCCAGCATGGCCGCTAGTTGCGCGCTGAAACCGCTGGACCCAAGCAGCGTGATGGGGACATTGGTGCCCTGGCCCGGGATCGCGCGCACGGCTTGCCCCGGCTTCTCCGGGCCGAGATAACCCTGCAGCTCTTCCAGCAACGCGGGGAAATCTTCGCCGCCCTGGCGCAAATCCCGGCGCAACGCGCGCATCGTCGAGAAGTCGCCGCCGGGCGCCCGCCCAAGTCCCAGGTCGATTCTGCCCGGGTACAGTGCCGCAAGTGTGCCAAACTGCTCCGCTACCACCAGGGGAGCATGGTTGGGCAGCATGACACCGCCGCTGCCCACGCGAATACTTTTCGTCGCGCCGGCGATATGGCCGATCAGCACTGCGGTGGCCGAGCAGGCCAGCCCTGCAATGGAATGGTGCTCCGCCAGCCAGTAGCGTTTGTATCCGAGGGTTTCCACATGCTGGGCCAAATCCACCGACCGTGCGATGGCGTTTCCCGCGAGTTCACCAGGGCGCATCCCCACCAGATCCAACACCGACAAAGCCAATTGCTGTCCCATAGCTGATTAGATGGGATACCTCGCCTAAGCGACTCACCATTCGCCGCGGCAACCAGTCTCCTATTCGCAAAGCCGTCCCCTGAGACCGGGAGCCTCTCCCCGCACCCGGTGGCCCATTCAAGCCGTGTTTGGCTAGAGTGGGGGACAAACACATCGCTCCAACACTTACCCCGCCCTGTACAGGATTCGCCGCCCTGGAATGGTTTACCGTCGAACCCATGATCACCGTGCAAACCATCGCGCTCCCCGCTCCTGGGATAGAGACTCTGCTGGCGGAGGCACTCGCCGAAGGGTATGACTTCGTCCAGACCCTGGTGGACGAATGGGCTAGCGGAGAAAACCACTACAACGGACCAGGAGAAGTGCTGCAAGGCGCTTTCGACGGGGGACAACTTGTGGCCGTGGGCGGCCTGAATCGTGATCCGTTCGCCGGTCGTATCGACCTGGCACGCATTCGGCGGGTGTACGTCAGGCCTGCCTGGCGCAACGCCGGAATTGGCCGGGCACTCGTCAGCAGCCTGGTGGAAGAGGCCCGCAAAAGCTTTCACAACGTTCGCCTGCGCGCAGAAAATGCCGGCGCCGCAAGGCTTTACGAACGGATGGGCTTTGTGCCAGTCCCCGGGCCAGACGCCACCCACATCCTCTTTTTACGAGGCACCGGCACATTGACGACGCATGAATAATGCCGCCATTCCGCGCTCCAGCGATGAAAAAACAGGTGAATAGGTTGATGTGCGACCGTCTTGATCGTATATTAAATCAGACCGGATGAGTCCGAGTTCGAGTTTCTTCCCAGATCCCCGCAAACGCTCTTGGCCGAGAGATGCGAGGACCCGGGTTAACCCACAGCCTGGCGGCAGCGGATGGTCCTACTATAGGTCTCCGCGCCCGCCCATATCAACCCGCGGTCTGCTTCGATGGGCGCATCACGCTCAAAACAGCTGCCGCTGGGGCGAGAGACCCAGTGACCATGCCAGTGACCTTGAACGATACGCTTCGCTCTCTTTCCAGAAGAGACAAGCCCGGACGCAGCCGTAGTGGCAAAGCCTGGCTGACCTTAGGAACCGTGGCTGCCTACGCAGCTGTCTGCATCAGCAAGTCTGTACCCGTGTGGGCGCAAGTGGCGTCGGCCACCGCCAGCGCCCGCGAACCGGCACAGCAGCAAAGCCTGACCGTGCGTCGGCTTGAAATACCCGCAGGTCCTTTGGATAAGGCGCTCAACGCCTATGAACACAGCACTGGTATTTCGATTACCTACGCTATTCCCGCAGCCACCATCGCAGGGTTCAACTCGCCCGGCGTGACCGGCCTCTATACCGAAGACCAGGCTCTGCGCGCCCTGCTCAATGGCACGGGGCTCTCCTACCAAATCGACAGTGCGGGCGTCGTAACCATCGCGGTGAGCACCAGGGAATCCGTCACAGTAGCAGATAACTCAACGCAGATTGAGCTGGACCGGTACCCCGTGCCGCTCCTGGACACACCACAGTCCATCACCGCCATCACGCAAGCCACGATTCACGAAGAGGGCGCCACGACACTGCGGGACACGTTGCGCAACGCCCCGGGCATCAGCCTGGCAGCGGGCGAGGGCGGCTCACAGGGCGACAACCTCACTTTGCGCGGCTTCACCGCCCGCAATGACATTTTCCTCGATGGCATGCGCGACTTCGGCAGCTACTATCGCGACTCATTCAACTATCGCGAAGTCGAGGTGTTGGAAGGGCCGTCGTCCGTGACCTTTGGCCGTGGGTCGACTGGCGGCGTCATCAACCAGGAGAGCAAAGCCCCCACCGATCGTCCCTCTGTTTTGATCGAGGGCGACTTCGGTACAGACATTACGCGCCGCTTCACTGCAGACATCAATGAGCCGGTGAAGGGCCTTGGCACAGGAGCCGCGGTCCGGCTGAACCTCATGGGCAACGCTTCCAACGTAGCCGCGCGCGATGTCACCGAAAACCGGCGCTTTGGGGTAGCGCCTTCGCTGGCGTTAGGCATGGGCACCGGCAATCGTCTCAACGCCGGCTACTTCCACTTCCAGGAAGACGACATTCCCGACTACGGCATTCCCTGGTACTTCAACACGGCATCACCCGTTCCGCGCCACAACTATTACGGATTTCGCGATGGCAACTACCTTCGCACCGGCGTCGATATGGTCACGCTTAAGCTGGAGCACGACATTTCCGACTGGGCCATTTTGCGCAACCGGACCCGCTTCGCCAACAATCATCGGGATGCCCGCATCACCGAACCACAGCTGAACAACGCCACAACCGGCAGCATTACGCCCACCACTCCCTTGAGCGAGGTGGTGGTCAACCGCAATCAGATCGCCACTCGCAGCAACGAAGGCTTGCTCTGGGATCAGCTCGACCTGACCGCGCATGCCACGACCTTTGGCATCCGTCACATTGCCGTCATCGGCGCAGAAGGCGGCCGCGAAACTTCGGATCCCGTGCGGCCAACGTATAACTACGTGAATCCGGCCGGCCAGACCATCAACACTGTCCCGACGACCAGCCTGCTCGCTCCGGATATAGCGCAACCCTTCAGCGGCAACGCCGCGCCCGCGTCGAATGTTCATCTCACCTCCACCAGTTATGCGCTCTACGCGCTGGATACGTTGCAGTTCGGGCGCTATTGGGAACTGATCGGGGGCGCGCGATTCGATCGCTTCCTCAGCGACGAAAAAAGCATTGTGTATCCAACGCCCAAAATGACGGTGGCCGGCGGCCCAGTTGTGCAAGGGGCGCCCACCATCACGTTTCCCTCGCGCTTGGATCGCAAACCGAGTTGGCGCGCAGCAGCCGTCTTCAAGCCCACAACGTTCGGTAGCATCTATTTCGATTACGGCACTTCGTTCAATCCTTCAGCAGAGTCGCTCTCATTGACCGTTGGACCGGCAGGCACCGGCACCGCTAATCTGGCGCCCGAGTTCAACCGCTCCTATGAAGTGGGCACCAAGTGGGACCTGAACAATGCTCGCTTTTCCGTCCGCGCCGATCTGTTTCGCACCACCAAGGACAATGCACGCGAAGCCTCACCGGCGAACTCGCTGGTGTATGTGCTCGCGGGCACCCAGCGCGTGGTGGGCGCCGAGTTGGTGTTGAATGGGCGAATCAGCAATCGCTGGCAAGTGCTTTCCAGCTACACCCACATGCATAGCGAGGTGGTGAACTCGCAGTTTTACCCGCTCTCCATCGGTTACCGGCTTGCGAACGTACCCAACAATCTCTTCAATGTCTGGACCACCTATCAACCGACGCACCGCCTCACGGTCGGTGGCGGTGGCAATTACGTCGACAGCCGTAATGCCAGTTCCACGGTCCCTTTGGATCCAACGACGCACCTGGTAAAGCAGGTGCCCGGTTACGTGGTGCTGAATGCCATGAGCCGTTATTCCCTGACTGACAACCTGGCGCTGCAGGTCAACGTCTTCAATCTTGCAAACCGGAACTACATCGATGAGATCCATCCCGCGCATATAGTGCCCGGGGCCGGCACCTCGGGTTTGTTCGGTCTTAGTTTCCGCTTTTGACCGGCGCCTCATAGCGCCGTCAGCCAGGCCGGAAAAACCAGGCCAGAAGCTGTTTGGAAAGGCACGCCTCCATGTTGATCACGATTCCCGATGTATTGAATGCAGCCCAGATCGCGCATGCGCGGCAACTCTTATCCGGCGCGGAATGGGTGGATGGGCGAGTCACGGCGGGCCATCAGTCGGCGCAGACTAAAAACAACCTGCAAATTCCTGAGGGCGCGCCCGCTGCCATGGAGCTTGGCGACATGATTCTGACCGCGCTTGGCCAGAACCCGTTGTTCATTTCCGCCGCCCTGCCCATGAAAGTATTTCCGCCTTTGTTCAATAGCTACGGCGGCGGCCAGTCGTTTGGGGTGCACGTGGATAACGCGATTCGGCACGTGAAGGGCAGCTCACACCGGGTCCGCAGCGATCTCTCGGCCACGTTGTTCCTCACCTCACCCGACGACTACGACGGTGGCGAATTAGTCATTGAGGATACGTATGGCATCCACACAGCCAAGCTGCCGCTTGGGCACATGGTGGTCTATCCCTCCTCAAGCCTGCATCGCGTGGAGCCGGTAACTCGCGGCCGCCGGGTCTCTTCATTTTTCTGGATACAGAGTATGGTCCGCGGTGATGCGCAACGCACCCTGCTATTCGATCTCGACAATGCTGCCCAGCGAGTCAATCACGACATGCCCTCCAGCCCAGCGGCCGTGCAACTTACCGGCATCTATCACAACCTGCTGCGGCAATGGGCTGAGGTGTAGTCGATGCGGCGCTTGCTATTTTGGCTGCACCTGGCAGCGGGTCTGCTGATCAGCGCTTTGGTCCTGTTTTTCTCGATCACCGGAAGCCTGCTCGCCTATCAGCGGCCCATTCTCCGCGCCGTTGACAAGCATGAGTACGCCGCAGCGGCCCCGGTGCAGGAGGCAAGGCGCATGCCGCTCGCGCAACTGCTGCCCCTGGCGTTACAGTCGCTACCGGCTCCGGTCGATGCCGTAACGATCCATGCCGATCCGGCACTCCCCGTAGAACTGCAGACTGCGCACCGCGACGTGTATTTCGCCAACCCCTACACTGGCACGCTGCAGGGCCCCATTGCGCCGCGCACCCGCGCGTTCTTCTCCCAGGTCACTGCCTTGCACCGCTGGTTTGGTTTGGCCAGTGCAAAACACGCCACAGCCACGTTGGTGAAAGGGATCACCACCATCGTGTTCTTGTTCGTGCTGCTGACCGGGCCGATCTTGTGGCTACCAAAAAAGTGGACCACCCAGTCCCTGCGCAGTGGCATTGTGCCCCGGTTCGCTGTCCAGGGCCGCGCACGTAACTACAACTGGCACAAGACCGCCGGGTTCTGGCTTGTACTGCCACTGATCCTGATGGCCGGCACGGGCGTGATCATGGCGTTGCCGGCGGTCAACGCGTTATTGTTCCGCGTCGCGCACAGTCCGTTACCTGTGCGGAATCGCGAGGGCGGCGATGCGCGTCGCGGGAACGATGGACAGCGCAAACCAGCGCGTGCGGGGCAGCAGGTAGACCCGCGTTTAGACGAGGCCTTCACCGCAGCGACCGAGGGCGTGACAGGCTGGCAAACCGCAACTCTGCGCCTGACGCCGCCATCGCCGGGGCCGCTGAACATCAGCGTGGATCGAGGCGACGGCGGTCGTCCCGATCGACGTGAGCAAGTCGCCATTAATCCCAAAACGTTGCGAGTAGCCCACCGGGAGCCCTTCTCGGGCATGAGCCGTGGCCAGCAATGGCGAGCCTGGGTGCGCTTCACCCATACCGGGGAAGCCGGTGGCTGGTGGGGGGAAACAATTGCCTTGGTCACCGCGCTGGGGGCGATCGCACTATCGCTGACCGGGGTGGCCTTATCTCTGGATCGATGGAAGCGATCGCGGCAAGCCAAGGCGAGCCCGTTGCGCAGGGAAGTAGCGGCTGCCCGCTAACCTGCAAAAACGGAGTACTCAGTCTTCTAGGCTCGCATCTCTCACCACCCGTCTAGAGATTAGGGATTGTGGTTGTAGCGGAAATGGGTAGTGCGACACGCGTCTAGCGGTTTGATCTTGTGGTCACGGCGGAGATGTGTGCCCCTCGTTACGAATAGCCCAGGGCTACGCTCGCCGCAAATCCAGCGAGATGACCGCATGCGGGGGAATCGACAATGCCACCGCATTGCCCAGCATCATGACCTTGAACGGGGCAGGCTCTACTTCATGCGGACGGTCCAGTGTGTTGCCGGCAGCCATCTCTCGATGGGTAAGCACGCTGCCGTTGCCCTCAACGAAGTTTCCGCTGGTTAAGCGCAGGCGGGCAGACACCGGCGCATCGACAGAAAGATTGGTGAGGGTTACGTGTACGGATTTTCCCTTCACCGACGCCGATCCTGAAAGTGCCGGCATCGAAGCCTGGCCATCGTGCGTGGGTACTTTCAATTCGTCACAATGGATGTTCATCTGTGCCAATTGAGACTGCATGTGATCGCGGTACATGGCAAACACGTAGTAAACCGGAGTGCGCGCGAACCGGTCGCCCCGGGCCAGGAACAGCGAATGAATGCAGTTGATGGTTTGGGCCACGTTGGTCATGGCGATTTTATCGGCATGCCGATTGAACACATCGAACGTGACTGCCGTGTGCACCGCATCGCGCAGCGTGAGTGGCTGGGTTAGCAGGTAAGCAGGGTCAATCTCTTCCCCCGGCCGGTACCACACGCCCCACTCGTCGATCACCAGGCGGGTGTGCCGCTCGGTATCGTATTTGCCCATAGCCGCCCAGTGCTGTTCGATCACCGACTCTGTTCGCAGGCCTTCGCGAACCACGTCATACCAGCCGCGAGCATCGAAGCTCGCCACCTTCTCCGGTGTGTTGCGAAAGTCGCTGTAGTAGTGCATAGACAAACCATCGATGCGCGAACGATGGCCGCCCTGCATGGCTTCAAAAAAACCGTTGGTCCAACCCAGGTCAAGATCTTTGGAGTGGCCGCGCGGCCCCACAGCCACCAAAAAAGGCTTCGGGTCATACGCCGGGAACTGCGTTACAAAGCGCCGGTAAAGGGTGGCATACTCCTGCGGACTCATATCGCCGCCACAACCCCACGACTCATTTCCTACGCCCCAATAACGTATCCCAAATGGTTGCTTATCGCCATTCTCTGCTCGCTCATCGGCGAGCGTTACCGTGCCTGGGGGCGCATTGCAGTAAGAAACCCAATCGTGGAACTCCTGCGGCCCGCTCGACCCCATGTTGGCCGCAACGTACGGTTCCGCTCCGCAGAGCCGGCAGAGTTGCATAAACTCGTGTATGCCAAATTGATTGGTCTCGGTCTCGTAAAGACCTTTGGGCATGCTGGCCTGCCAGTAGTTGTACCTGCGCGGCCGCTTGGCGGGGCTGCCGATACCGTCGCGCCAATGGTAGCTGTCCGCGAAGCAACCCCCGGGCCAACGAAAATTAGGCACGCCGATCCTCTTCATGTCGTCAACGAACTGTGAGCGGATACCGCCGATGTTTGGAATCTTCGAGTCTCGGCCTACCCAGATGCCGTCGTAAATGACCCCGCCCAGGTGCTCAATAAACTGGCCGTAGAGATGAGGGCTGATGATCGGGCCAGCCTCGTTGGCGGTGATCTCGATATCGGCGTCCGCAGCAAAGGCCGGCCGGCCACTCGTCATCATTGCTGCCGAGGCATAGGCGCTCGCGCGCAGAAACTTCCGGCGATCCATGTTCCGGCAATCCATGGGGATGAAGTCTACTTGAGAAGAATGCGGTTGGCCATCGATCGCGGATTCTCGAGCTACCTGCTCGCAGCCAGTTGACTCAATTTTCCCTTGAGCGCATCCAGGTCGCCTTTGGAGAAGTATCGTCCGTCCGCGATGACACCCGCGATCTTGCGCGTGTTGCCAATGTCCTCCAGAGGATTGGCTTCGAGCAACACTAAATCCGCCACCCGGCCCACCTGGACAGTGCCGAAATCCCGGCGCTTGCCGTAAAAGACAGCGGGATTAAGGGTCGCAGTTTGCAGTGCTTCGAGGGGAGTGAAGCCGGCAGCCACAAAGCGCTGCAGCTCCAGGTGCAGGCTGATCCCCGGAATCACGTCCACACCGGCGGGCGTATCCGTGCCCGCCAGAAAGGGCACACCCGCGGTATGCAGTTTCCTCACGATTTCAAGCTCATGCCCGACGAACTTCTCGCGAACCGGCAGTGGATCGGTGTCCAGCGTTTTCAATATCGATGCGCGCGAAGACGGCCACAGGGTAGTGACCCAGGAGTGAGCCGCGTAGGCAAGGTCAGGATCCTGGTTGTAGTCGATGGCGTCCACCAGCCACTGGCCGCGCTCCCAATAAAGGGTAGGGCATTGCCAAAGCTGATGAGCCGCCAGCAATTGAACGATCGCGGCCTCGCGCTTCGGGTCGTAGGAGTCGAGGAACAGACCTACCGACTTTTTACCCGTGAGGTACTTATCTTCATCCGGCGAGCTGGCCTCGAAGATGCCAATCAGGTGTTCAAACGTCACCTGGCCTGCAGCCACTGCTTCCGAGGCGCGGATCGCGTCGGGCACATGGCCCTCGAAGGGAATCCCAACCTTCTTCGCTTCCGCCGCAATCGCAAAGTAAGCGTCATGCGGTACCCCGGACTGCACCTTGATAAAGTCGACGCCACGACTCTTGAGCATATCGACGGCACGGCGCCCGTCTTCCGGGGTAGCAATGGGGATCACTGCCTTGTAGGTCGATTTAGGCCCATCGAGCATAGGCCCGGAGACGACCATGCGCGGGCCCATCAACTGGTGAGCCGCGATCCGCGCGCGCGCCTGCAGCACATCATCCAGAACACTGCCCATGTCGCGCACGCCGGTAATGCCATTTGCCAGAAAAAGCGGCAACACCAGATCGCTGCCATCTGCCTCTGTCTGATCGAAGTAGACGTGGGTATGCATATCCCACAACCCGGGAATAAGGTACTGGCCGCGTGCGTCCACCACGCGTCCCTTCGCAGCCGGCTTTGCCGCGGAGCGCGCAATGCTGACGATGCGGTTACCGCGGATCACGACCGTCGAATCGGGGCGCAGCGCTCCGTAGGTCGTATCAATGATGGTTACATGCGTAAGCGTCAGGGTTTGCGCAGGGGCAGCAGCAGCCAACACGGGCAGGGCGAACAGCAGCAATTTTGCGAGGCGCACACCGCCATGGTACCGGGTCAACGCGCGTACGCAAACAAAAGCTGCTTGCCGGTTCCAATGTCCCCCACTCAAGCCAAACGCGGCTTGAATGGGCCACCTACAGTTTTAGGGTCCGCTCAGTCGCCACGCAGGAGGATCTGCTCCCTGCCTGCATCCAGAAAAGCCGAGGGTGGCCCACTCAAGCCGCGTTTGGCTTGAGTGGGGGACATCCTGCTCCGCTCCCTCAGCCAGAGCCGATGCGTATCGCACCCCGTTCATCCCGTCCTTAACTTGCACTGCAAGCAGATTCCTCGGGATGACAAGGTTAGGGTACGTCGCGCCCTAACAAGAAGAGAATCGCTTCCCTCGTAAACCACTCGCTCGTCCGGCGAGCCTTGGCCGCCCGCTGCGCTGGCAACTCCACTTATTTGATCGTCCGTTGTAACCCGTGCCAAAACCCGGGACCCAGCCACCCCTTACCGCAGTTCCACCATGATCGGCGTGTGGTCAGAAGGCTTGAGCTGCGCCCGTGGTCCGCGATCGATCACGCAGCTTTGCAGCCGGGCCGCGAGATTAGGCGAGAGAAGGAAATGGTCGATCCGAATGCCACGGTTATGCTCGAACGCCTGACGGAAGTAATCCCAAAACGTAAACTGTCCCTTCTCCTCAGGGTGCAACGCACGGAACGCGTCGGTAAGCCCAAGCTGCTGCAGGGCGCGATAGCGCTCTCTGGGTTCTGGCTGGAAGAGCGCATCGCGCATCCAGGATGCGGGCTTGTGGCAGTCGATGTCTTCCGGGATCACATTGAAATCCCCGCCGATCAGCACGTCGACACCCTCCCGCCGCCAAATCATGGCCTGTTGCAACAGTCGATCCATCCAGGCGAGCTTGTACAGAAATTTCTCAGTGCCGATCGGGTTGCCGTTCGGTAAATAGATGTTCACCACACGAATGCCGGCGATATTCGTTTCAAGGTAACGGGCATGGCTATCCGCCTCATCACCCGCCAGCGTAGTGCTGACCGTCTCAATCGGTTGCCGCGACAGGATCGCAACCCCGTTGTACGCTTTCTGCGTGATCGCCACGCTCTCATAGCCAAGCTGTTTGAACAGGTCTGCAGGAAACTCTGTTCCCTTGAGCTCCTGCATTAACAGCACATCCGGTTGACGTTCTTTCAACCACGCAGTGACGTGGTCAAGCCGGGCACGAATCGAATTCACATTCCAGGTGGCAATCAGCATCTCTTTGCAAGATGCTACCCGTAAACCAGGGCTTGGTGCGAGAAACGAGTGCTGGATGCGAGCTTGCGCTATAATGCTGAGCGCAGAACGGAAGGAAGCAAGCGCAGGCATGACTCATTTAAGATGATCGGTGCGGAACAATGGGACGGGGAGAATGCGCTTGGTTGGTAGTCGGGAAAGAATTCTTGGCCGGTTGGGAAAGTCAGTCGTCGGCAGCTTGCTCCTCGCGGGATTGGGAAGTGTTTCACAAGCGCAAATGCCACCACCACCTAAGCTGCCGGCGGGATCACCCCAGGCAGCCGGACAACATACCTTTGTGACGCGCTGCGCAACCTGTCATGGCACAAATGCGATGGGCGGCGAGTTTGCGCCCGGCATTGTGGACCGGGTGCCCCTGCGATCCGATGACGACCTGGTGCGTCTGCTGCATAGCGGGCTTCCGACTTCCGGCATGCCGGCCTTCCCCGACATCGTGGACGCAGATCGCGCCAACCTGATCAGCTTTCTGCGCACGCTCAAACCCTTCTGGGGACCCACGACAGAGCGCGCCTCGGCCACATTGCAGGACGGCAAGACCGTCGCGGGCACCGCGCTCAATCACTCCGCGACCGACCTGCAATTGCTGGGAGACGATCATCAGCTCTATCTGTTACGCAAAGCAGGCGCAGACAAGTACCGGGTAGTGACCTCGCAAACGGACTGGCCGAGCTATAACGGCCAAACCACCGGCGGTCGCTATAGCGAGTTGAAGCAGGTCACCAGCGGCAATGTCGCGCGCCTGCAGACAAAATGGATCTTTACGGTACCGGGTATCCGCGAGCTTCAGGTAACCCCGGTCGTGGTCGACGGGTTGATGTACGTGACCGTTGCCAATGAGTGTTTCGCGCTGGATGCCGGCAGTGGCCGCCAGGTGTGGCACTACCGGCGCTCCCGCACGCAGGGCATCACCGGCCTGGCCGCTCTGGGCGTCAACCGCGGCGTCACCATCGCCGGCGACCGGGTCTTTATGGTGACCGACAATGCTCACATGATCGCGCTGAACCGTCTTACCGGCGCGTTGCTGTGGGAGACCGTAATGGTCGATTGGCACCTGGGCTACAACGCCAACACAGCGCCCCTGATTGTCGGTAACCAGGTGGTTTCCGGCATATCGGGCGGCGACGATGGTGTGCGTGGATTTATCTCGGCGTTCGATCAAACCACCGGTAAAGAAACCTGGCGCTTTTGGACGACGCCGCTGCGCGGAGAGCCCGGCTCCGAGACCTGGAAAGGCAACGGCATCGATCACCCGGGTGGCGCCACCTGGATGACGGGCACCTATGACAAGGAGCTCGACACCTTGTATTGGCCGGTAGGGAACCCGGGCAACGACATGATCGGGGATGATCGCGAAGGCGACAACCTGTATACCGACTCCGTGGTTGCGCTCGATCCGGCGACTGGCAAGCTGAAGTGGTATTTCCAGTTCACCCCGCATGATGTGCATGACTATGATGCGATGGCGCCGCCGGCGCTGGTCGATACCACGTGGGAAGGCAAGCCGCGCAAGCTGATGGTGCAGGCGAACCGTAACGGTTTCCTTTATGTGCTGGATCGTACGAACGGCAAGTTTCTCCTGGGTCACCCGATTACCACCAAACTCACCTGGGCCACTGGCCTCACCCCGGAAGGCCGGCCGATCGTAGCGCCAGGGCATGAACCGACGCCAGAGGGCACCAAGGCCTGTCCATGGCTCAACGGCGCCTCCAACTGGTATTCCACTTCCTGGAATCCGCAAACTTCGCTCTACTACGTGCAGACCAACGACAAGTGCGGCATCTTTACCCGGACAGACGAGCCCTACAAACAGGGACGCGGATTCATGGGCGGCTCCAACAGCGCCGACGAATCCATCCCTGGCCGGCGGGTTCTGCGGGCGTTCGATATTCACACCGGGAAAGCCGTTTGGGAGTTGCCGCAGACCGGCTCAGCCGACTCCTGGGGTGGCGTGCTCAGCACCGCCGGAGGTGTGGTCATGTACGGCTCCGACGACGGCTCCTTCGCGGCAGCGGACGCAAAAACCGGCAAGCTCTTATGGAGCTTTCCCGACGGGCCAGGAGCCGCATAATTCCCCGATGACCTACATGTTCGACAATCGGCAATATATCGTCACAGCGATGGGACCGAATATCCTGGCCTTCGGCCTGCCAGACGAGACTCACTCAAGCGACCACCCATTCGTCGCTGCGCGCCGCAAGGCCCTAACTTCTGGACGCGCGTCTCACTGCGGTGGATATAGGTGGTGAGACACCCGTCCAGGGATTGGGGGTTCGTGATTTTCCATTGGCCCGCAGACACTGGCGATCAGCCTCGGCGCAGCAACCGGCTCACCCGAGCCGGCGCTTCTACCCCAAACAAAGCCGTCGACGCCAGGTACGCAACCCCGAAGACCGCCAACACGCAAAGCCCTACCCAGGGATACCCGAAGTGCAGCACACGTTTGACCCCGTACGCGATGCCTGCGGAGAGCAACGCTGCCATCCACAATCGGGCGACGCGCGCCGACGAGAAGGCAACCGCCCCTATACGTGCTTGCAGCCCACGGCGCAGCAGAGCGAACTCAACCCATCCCGCAATACCCGCCGAAAAAGTAAGCCCCGCTACTCCCCAATGCGGATCGATGTGCAGCAACCTGGGCAACGGCAAAGCACACAAGTAGCCCAGGGTGACTGTCAACACCACGCGAATGATGGCGAAATTCAAGGGTGTGCGCGTATCCCGCAGTGCATAGAACGCCGAGGAGTATAGCCTTCCCGAGGTCGTCGCCAACAATCCAACGCCCGACCCGGCCAGCACACTCCACACAAACGTCACATCGCTCGCATGGAACCGCCCGCCACGATAAATCGTCGCCACCACGACATCCCCAAGAGCGATAAACGCCACCGCGGAAGGCACAACAAAGAAGGAAATATTCTTAAGGCCATTTTCCAGCCTCTGCCGCAGCACCGCACTCACCTCGTCCGCTGTCCCCAGCGCACCCGACATCGCCGGCAACTCCGCAGCAGAAATGGCCATGCCGAACAAACTCACCGGCAGGGAGTTCAGCGTCTGCGCGTAGGCCAGGGCTGATACACCATTCGGCAGCAGAGTTGCCAGGAGCGAATCGAGGTAGGCGCTGATCTGCACCACGCCACGACTTACAAACACAGGCACAAAGCTGCGCACCACCGCCTGCACATGCTCCGTGCGGAGCGCAGGCTTCAGCTGCAACGGACGCAAGAATCGCAAAACGGTTGGCAACTGCACGGCAAACTGCAGACCGCTGCCGATGACGGAAGCAATCGATATCACGACTGCCAGCCGCGATTCGCCCACGAACCGGCCTCTCCACAGCATCGCCGTAATCATGGCCACGTTCCAGATCACGGGTGCGGTATAGGAGAGGAAAAACTTTCGATGGCTATTCAGGATCCCCAGACACCAGGCGGACATCACCAGCAGGGCCGCACCCGGAAAGAGGATCTGCACCAGGTGAATGGTGAGCAGCCGTTTCTCTCCCACCCACTTCGGCGCGATCACGTCCATGAGCCAGGGAGTGGTGAGGATGCCGACAACGGTCAGCAGCGAAGTAAGCAGAAACAGGATGGCAAAGATCGCCTCGGCCAACTGGGTGGCTTCTTTATCCCGCCCTTCGGCGCGCAGCCGCGCATAGACGGGAATAAACGAAGCCGAGAGAACGCCTTCGCCGAAAAGATTCTGCAGGAAATTTGGAATGCGGAACGCGGCACGAAAGGCGTCGGCAGCGTCTGAGTTGCCGAAGTAATGCGCAAACACTCGTTCCCGAACCAGCCCGATAAGCCGGCTGAGCAGAATACCCGCAGAGACAGCAACGGCAGAAGAGCGGGACGATGCGCGCGAGGCTGGGGTACTCAAGGGCCTGTCATCAAGCTTGGGATCAATGCTCGCTCTACTCTACTGCATGCGGCGCGGCTCGCCCTGCAACTTCATGGCAACAGGAACCAGTTTGTAACGCTAAGCCTGCTGCGCCTCGAGTTGGGTCACCAGATCTTCCCACTCCGCGGAGAGCGAGGCGTGCTGCTCGCGCAGATTTTCCAGAACCTGGGTAAGCCGTTGGGTCTCCTCCGCGCTTTCGTACACGCCGAGAGATTGCTCCGCACTGGCGATGGAACTCTCAACACGCGGTATCTCTTCCTCGACAAAGCTGCAGCGGTCCTGCATTTGCTTCAGCTTGATGGGATTCAGCCGGCGCACTTTAGCGGCAGCCGCCTCAGCCGGCGCCTCCGGCTCCTTCACTGCGGGCAGAGACACGGCGCCATTGGTGTGGACCTGCGGTGCAGCCAGCATCTCCTTGCGATGCAGGTAATCTTCGTAATTGCCGGGATACACATGCACGTGGCCGCTCTCCACCTCGAAGATGCGGCTGGCGAGCCGGTCGATAAAGTAGCGATCGTGCGACACCATGACCACCGTGCCGTTGAACGCCGCAATCGCCTCCAGCAGCACGTCTTTTGCGCGCAAATCCAGATGGTTCGTCGGCTCGTCCAAAAGCAGGAAGTTAGCCGGGCTCACCAGGATGCGAGCCAGTGCGTAGCGATTGCGCTCTCCGCCGGAGAGCACCCCCAGCGGCTTGAACACATCGTCCCCGGAAAACAGGAAGCAGCCCAGCAAACTGCGCAGTTCCGTTGTCCCAACCCGAGGCGCGGTGTTGCTGATGTCATCCAACATGCGCGCGTTCCCATCCAGCACCTTGTACTGATCCTGGGCGAAGTACTCCGCGGTGACGTTATGGCCCAACCGGAGTGTCCCCTGGGACGGAGGCTCCATGCCCGAAAGCATACGGATCAGGGTGGATTTGCCCGCCCCATTCACGCCCACCAGCGCGATGCGATCACCGCGGTCAATGGTGAAATTTACATCCTGCAAAACCTGCTTGGCTCCATAGTTCTTGGCCAGATCCGAAACTTCCACCACGGTGCGGCCGGAAGGCTGCGGCTGGGGGAAGGAGAAGTGAATGGCCTGCTCCTCCACCGGTATTTCGATCCGCACGATCTTGTCCAGTTCCTTGATTCGGCTTTGCACCTGCTTGGCCTTGGTAGCCTGGGCGCGAAAGCGGTTGATGAACGCTTCCAGGTGCTCGATATGTTCCCGCTGGTTCTTGTGCGCCGACTCTAATTGGGCGCGGCGCTCGGTCTTTTGCACCAGGTACTTCTCGTAATTGCCGTGGTACACGTGCAGGCCCTTATTCCAGATCTCAATGGTCTTATCGACCGTCACATCCAGAAAGTAGCGATCGTGCGAGATGAGGATGTAGCCATTGGGGTAGCTGTGCAGGTAGCCCTCAAGCCAGTTGCGAGTTTCGAGATCAAGATGATTGGTGGGTTCGTCCAGCAGCAGCAGGCTGGGTTTTTGCAGCAGCAGCTTGGCCAGCGCGATACGCATCTGCCAGCCACCAGAGAACTCCTCCGTCTGCCGTGTCCAGTCGTGCTTGCTGAATCCCAGGCCGCCCAGCACCGCGCCCACCTGTGCGTCGAGTGCGTAGCCGTCATGGGCACGAAAATGAGAATCCAGGTGAGAAAAACGATCAGCGGCAGCAGCATACTCCGCCGATGCCGGATCAAATTCGGCCAATTTGGTCGAAAGCGTCTCCAGCTCCTGCTCCATGCTGCGCAGCTCGGCAAACACTGAGAGGCACTCGGCAAAGACGCTGCGGCCCTTGAGGGCCAGTCCTTCCTGGGGAAGGTACCCGATGGTCATCCCGCGGGTGCGTTGCAGGGAGCCGTCGTCCAGCGATTCCACTCCGGCCAGTACCTTCAGCAGGGTAGATTTGCCGGTGCCATTCGCTCCCACAAGCGCCGTCCGCTCATTCGGAGTGATGAGCCAGTCAGCGTTCTCAAAAAGGACGCGGGGACCGAAATGTTTACCAGCAGCAGAAAGTTGGAGCATAAGAAAAGCAGCGCCAAAGCGCTGCTCTCATTGTCGCATTTCCAACCGGGGCACCCATCATTCGTTACGGAACAGGCCGTGAGAAATGCGGGCTACCCCTGGACGGGCACCATGAACAGATCAAACCGAAGCGCTTTGTAGGTAGCTTGCCCTCATGCTCGGGGAGGGTTGCCGATCGCCGCGGTAATCGCGTCGCGCGTCGCTGGGTCCAGTGGCGGCATGGCGCCGGCCTGCGAAGCGACCCACGAACCCCAGCGGTTGCCTGCGTCGTTCATCACGCTCAGCGAGGCCCCCTGCAAGTAGTAGTGCGTGAGCGCCGCAGTAAACGCGTCTCCTGCGCCCACCGTGTCCACCACAGTAGCGGGTATCCCCGGATGCTGATCCGTCTCTTCGCGGCTCACCAGCAGACTGCCATGCCCACCCATGGTGACGCACACCAGCGCAACCGGAAAGTGGGCCAGCAGCTTGCGCGCACCCGCCAGCAGCGCAGGGGCGCTGGTGTCGCTGCCATCGCCCAAGCCCAGCAGGGCCAGCATAAGGGGCATCTCCTCGTCGTTCATTTTGAGCAGGGTCGTTCTCCCTAGAGATTGCTCGATAACCTCCGCGGAGTAGTACGGTGCGCGCAAGTTGATATCAAACACCCGCACACACGCGTCGGAGGTCGCGCCAAGAAAGCTCTCGATCGTCTTACGCGATGGCGCATTTCTTTGCGCCAACGTGCCGAAGCAGACCGCCGCAGCCGATTCCGCCAGCGATAGCCAATCCCTGCTTAACTCCAGAAAGTCCCACGCAACCGGCTGCCTGATCTCGTACTCCGGTTGCCCCGCCTTGAACTGAACAGCGACGGTGCTCGTAGGGTGATGGGCGTCCACTTGCAGGTAAGAAGTATTCACCGGCAAATGCGCAAGGTCGGCACGCGCGCGCAAGCCCAACTCATCCTTGCCCAGGCGGCTGGCGCAAATGGCATGGTTGCCCAAACGGCCTGCCATCACAGCGAAGTTGGAAACAGTGCCGCCGAGGCGGGGACCCGCGGGCAGCAGGTCCCACAACAACTCACCAATCCCCACCACCAGGGCCGGCTTCTTTGCTTGCGCCATCGCGTTCACTGCGGCTTCCGCGAAGAAGTTTGCAGAAGGTGCTGCATCTCCACGTACACAGCGTTCGTCCACCCGAAGCCAATCACATTTTGATAGCCGGCGATCAGTTCCACCTTGGAAGAAATCGTGTCGACGTTGTATTTTTCGTGGATCGTGCCTTCCTGGGCGAAGCTGGTCGCGACCGTATGGGTGAACTCTTGGGAAAGCAGGCGCGCATCATGCACAAAGCCATACTTGCGCAAACCGTCTGCCGCCAGCCAGTTTAATGGAGCCCAGCCGAACGGCAGGTCCCACTGCAAACCGCTTGCGTTGGTACTGCTGGCAAGACCGCCTGGCCGGTTCAGCAGCGCTAAATTATGGTCGACCGCAGCTGCCTGCTCATTGCTGGCCGCGCCCGTCCACAAAGGATAGAAGGTGGTCGCATAGACATAACTCGATGGTTGGCCGGTAGTGAAGTCGTAGTCGAAGTACATGCCCTTCTGCGAATTCCAGAGGTACTTGTTGATCGCCTGTCTGCGCGCGTCCGCCTGCTGGTCCCACCGTGCCGCCTCTGCAGTCTGGTGCAGCATGCCGGCAAAATCCGCAAGGTCGCGTTCGTACTTGTAAAGCAGGCTGTTCAAACCAACGGCCGCGTAGTGATGAGTGGACCCGCTGAAGGGACCGAACCGGGCAGAGATGTCAAAGCCGGACTCCCGCACGGAACGGTCGCCCTTATAAAAATCGCGAGTCAGGCGATACCCGTGTGCCCATGCATCGGCACAAATCGCGGAGTGGCTGGCATCACAGCTGCTTTTCGCCAAGGCCGCCTGCTCGGCGGGTGACGGGTGTTCCGGCGCACGCAACAGGTAGTCAGTATGCACGTCCGGGTGAGCGACCAGCCAGCTGATCACGTCGATGTAGTACGTGCTGTGGTCGGCGATGTCCGGCACCGGTCCCTCACCAATGTCGAAATAGCGTGCCAGGCCGGTGTTGCCCGCTCGATGTATTTCGCTGAGCCAAAAGTCATGATCGCGCTGCGCAAACGGATAGGCTTTGGCCAGCCATGCAGTTTGCCGCGCACGATTCGCGGCCGAGGGGTCACGAGCGATCGCCGCATCGTAAACAGCGCGAATCATTGAGCTCAGGAAAGGCGGCTGCGAACGGGTGAGGAAGTAGGTGCGATTCGCGTTCAGCACCGCCCCGTAGTTCTGGATCTCGTAGAAAAAATTCTCCACCATACCGCGAGCCAGCTCGACCCGCCCATCCCGCAAAAGGCCCAGGATAATGAAATAGCTATCCCATCCGAACATCTCGTTGAAGCGTCCGCCAGGGACCACATAACGATTCGGAAGGTACAGTAATCCGGGCCGGAGCGCCGATCCCTGCACATCGCCTAAGTGAACAATGGGGTGAGGCAGGTGCTCAATCTCGATCTTGCATTGCGAACGAAGCCGCAGCAACTCCGGTGGCGTAGCCGCGCCCAGTGGTAGATACAGAACGGGCGTTGTCGTTACCTTGGGATCCACCAGCGACTTGCATTCCGTCATGGAACGGGAAAGGCTGTCCCACCCGTGATGTATGTATTCGTCCAGGCTCTCGCTCTTCGAGCTTGCCGGAGGCGGAGTGAGCTGGCTCTTCGATGCACCTGGCGTGACGGGCGTAGCTTGCGCCAACAGCAATGGCCCCATCCATGTGGCCGCGAGCAAGGCAGCCACCCACCGCACGCAGAATGCCGTGCCTTTTCTCTGTTGAAGCATGCCGATCGAAACCCCTGGCAGCGATGTTACATCCAGCCGGTCTCGCTCTGCGATAGACGCGGCACAACCCTCAACTACGCTCCGGGACAACAAAGCGTCCCTCTCCCGCCGCCCACACCTCTCCCCAACCACCGCCCCCCCTTTTGTCATCCCGAGCGCAGTCGAGGGATCTGCTTTGCGCCTTTCTCCTGCCACAAATTTCTACATGAGCTCCGGCATCGGACACGCAGAGGAACCATTCTTTCAGCAGGAATGCACGAGATTCACTCCTGCAGCGAAGCGGCTGCTATCGAGACCCACGTTCCTCTGCCCATCCGATGCTGGAGCTCATGTAGACATTTGTGGAGGGAGAAAGGCGCAAAGCAGATCCCTCGACTACGCTCGGGATGACAAAAGGTGAGCTCGGATCGGCGCGCAAAAGTGGGCTCGGATCGGCGCGCAAAAGGTGGGCTCGGATCGACGCGCAAAAGGGGCTGGATCGGCGCGCAAAGGGGCTTGGATCGGCGCGCAAAAGCCGCTCACGTCCAACTTCTCCACCACCGCCATCACCGTACGTACCCGAGGAACCCCATGGGGCCGCACAATCAATCCACCAGCACAGACCGGAACGAACCCGATTTTCGACTCGCCCGGCACGACATCACCCCTGCCTGGCAAGCACTTCGTCGTACGTCTTGTAAACGCCTTCAAACACCGAGTCCCACGAGGCAGATTGGGCGTAGCTGCGTGCGGCCCGGCACATGCGCGCATGCAGGACTGGATCGAGCATGATCCGCGCAATGGCCGCGGAAAAGTTTTCATCCCCGGCAATCAAACCGGTTTCCTCTTCTCTCACGATGTAGCGTGGACCGCCGTCGGGCGTGACCACCGCCGGAACACCCGAGGCCAACGCCTCCAGAACGACATTGCCGAATGTATCCGTATGCGAGGGGAACACAAACAAATCCATGTTGGCGTAGGCCCGCGCAAGCTCCGGGCCGCGCAGCACGCCGGTAAAGTCTGCGTTGGGCAGGTTCTGCCGCAGCCAGCCCTCTTCTTTGCCGTGGCCGATGATGAGGAAACGAAAGTTGCTGATGCCGCGCGCCAGCAACTCGGTGCGCATGCGCCCCAGCAGGTAAACATTTTTTTCGATCGAAAGCCGTCCACAAAACCCAAGCACGAAGGGCTGCTCTCCGGTTGCGGGGCGATCGCGGAACGCAGGCGAGAATGCGATGGTGTCGACCCCGCGCGGCATCAGCGCGCAGGGGCGGCCGGTCGATTGCTCCAGTAGCCGGCACAGATCGATGTTGGGCGCGAAGAGCGCCTCGGCCATGCGATAAAAGCGCGCGCAGGCTCGCAGGGTGGCCTGTTCGATTTGCTTTTCGGCAGCGACCGACTGCTTGTGCGGCAACAGTCGCAGCAGCCAACGCCGATCGCTGCGCAGCATACTCATGCAGATTCGTGTGCCAGGCAGCCACCAGTGGCACTGCAGGTTTCTCGAGAGCCATGCGCCCAAAATACCCGGCTCGCTGGGTCCGGTGACGTGAATGATGTCTGGCCGGAAAGCACGCACCCGCTCTTCAATAAATTTCTTGTGACGCAGAAACGCCGGATCAAACGTGAGGTCCTTCTCCAGGCGAAAGGCCAGAGCGCTGCCGCGAGGAATCTCGAGCGTCGTTAGCTCGCCCGATTGTTGCTCGCGCATGGCACTGTCCCGCTTGCCGGGATGGAGACAGAAGAACGGCACGTTGCGCCGCCGCGCAAACGCTTCGAAGTGCCGGCTGGTGTGCGCCACTCCGTTGATCTCGTAGAACGTGTCGGGAAAGTAAGCCACCCTGGGGGTTGCCGCGCGCATAGGCAAAGTGTATCCACGCTCAAGCGAAGCGAGAAGAGGCAACCGGCAGGTTGGCCGGGTTAAAACGCTTCTCGCTCGCCCAGCGCGAACTGCAGCTCGTGCGATTCATTCCATGCGGCCCGCAGACCGTGGCTGATCGGGTTGCTGCCCAACATCCTCACTAACTGAAGCACCGCGCGCATGTAGGCCGGTGCCTGGCCATCGGGCCAAAGCTGGCTGACGGGGCGGTCAACCCCGTTCGTATCCGGGTGGAACACCCGCTCATCCCAACGCCGCGAGCCCTCGGGAAAGTCAGGGTAATCGCGTATGGCGTCGATGGTCGACTTCATGATGCGGTGCTTCCAGGGCTCCGCGTATTGCGGCATAAAGAGCACATGGCTGCGTCCCTCGCGGCGAATCTCATCCACAAACTCGCTGAAGTTGGCAGCCTCAGTCAGGTTTACGTTGGCATTCGGTTCCAGGCCATGGCGATCTCCGCCAGAGATCAACAATTTGTTCCAACGCGCGCCCAGCTCGGTGACCCGGCGATTTTCTTTCCAGTTGCGCAAACCGTTCAACTCGATGGCGTGGATCGCGTGGCCATTCTGGGTCAGAAACTCTTCTACCCGTTGCTGGTGAAGATCATCGCCAATCTTGTAGAGATCCCAGAGCGGGTGGTTGAACACGATGAGCACGTTTGGCAGATCGTGCAATGCCGAGAGCATCTCCGTCAGCCGCGCATCGCTGGGTGTGCGGGTGAATTCTTCGAACGCGCGCATCCAGTCCACCCCCGATCCGCTGGGCAGATTGTGGATACCGAGGTGGAATGCCTGATCTTTGCCGAAGGGCGTCGTCCACTCCACAGAAACCGGGATATGGCGTGCGCTGGCTACCGTGCGCAGCAGCATGGGCGCTTGAATGTCATCGTGGTCAGTGATCGAGACCAGAGGCTGTAACTGCAGCGATTCCGCAATCTGCTTGCTTTCCAGATCGAATGCCAGCCGCGGCGTCAGTGGCGGTGTCCAATAGCTGCGGGCGTAGTCCACCTGCAGCCGGTGATGTGTGCGGCACCGTTTCTCTTCGCTGGCAAGAATGCTGCGGAAGTAGCTGTACTCGTTTGCCAGTTTGGCAATAAAGTCCAGGGTTTCTTTGGAGCGATTCGTGTGGCTGTGGAGCGAGACACCGGAGACGAAGCCGTCTGCCGCGCGAGCGTTCTTCCATAGATACGAGATACGGGTATTGGCCATCTCTTCCTCCATGGGAGCAACCACCTGGCCCTTGCAGCCACACATGATCTGTGCGATTGCTCTCATGCTCAGTATCTGGTGCAAAGCGTGAACAGGCGGTTACGGCAAAGCGAATTGATAGCGAAAATGCCCACGAACCATCCTGAGCACTTGATCCCGGATGTGCCCCGGAAGCGACGGTGAGACCGAAGCGACGGAAGGAAGGGGAGGGAGGCTGGGTGAAAGCCTGGGTGGCCCACTCAAGCCGTGTTTGGCTTGAGTGGGGGACATCTCAACCCGCCGGCGTTCTTCAGGGCCGCGGCATTGCGTTGAGCAGTGTCACCGCATCCTGCACGCTCGTCCCGGCGGGCATAGGTTCAAAATTGGAACGCACTTCACGCTGGTCTTTGCTAATAGCCTTGAAAAAGACCAGGCGGCCCGAGATGTGCACGTCCAGCAGGCTGGTCTTCCAGCGGTGCTCGCCAGCCAACGCTCGTCCGATTTGGAATGTTCCGCCCTTTTCGATCTTGCCGAAAAAGCCATAGCCAAAATCGATCTCGCTCGCGATGTGACCGTCGATCCTGACCAGGCGCTTGGCTTGCGGTTGTATCCAGATCTCGCCCGCAAGCGCGTGGTAAACCCGGGCTTCATACGTTTGCGCAGTGTAGGCAGGGTTGGGCTGGAACGAAAGACGGATATTCTCATCGTTCGGGCTCTCGTATGTGTAGAGAAAGGCGTCAGGCATGGCTGCAATCAACCGTTCTGTCCGCTTCTCTTCCGACTCGTAGTCCTGCTGCATGCGCGCTTGTTCGCCGGTGTTGTGAACCAGGCTGTTCAGGCGGTCGGTCTCTTTCTTTTGCGCTGCCGTGTCCAACGGTTTGCCCTGGCGGAAGAACACGCGCGAGACGGGGCCGGACACTGTTTCCACCTGCTGCGCAATCGTGGTCTGCGTGCCCACGCGCTTCTCTACCTTGTACTGCCACAGGCTCGCCTGGCGACGTTCCTGCAGCTCGTTGTAGACCACGTCTTTCACCAGATCGTGTGGGGATTGCGCCGGGGTTTGCGCCCAAACGACTGGCCCGGCACACAACAGGAACGTCCCGAACAAGAGCGGGAACCAGGGGAAACGAAATCGCATCATGTGCCTTGTTTACTTGGCTTGTTACACTCAACTCATGCTAGACGAGACTACATTCCGCCGCCACTGCGATACGGCCATGGAAGCGCTCAAGAAGAGCTTGATTGCGTCGGAAGAAGACGGCGGCTATGAAGTGGAAGAGCAGGGAGGCGTGCTCAACATCCTGTTCGATGAGCCTCCAGGGAAGTTCGTCATCACGCCGAACACGCCGCCACGCCAGGTTTGGATCTCGGCACTTTCGACCAGCTTCAAGCTCGACTGGTCGGAGGCCGCCGGCAACTTCGTGCTGCCCAAAACCGGCGAGACGCTGCCGGCAGTGGTAGAGCGCGTCATTCAGCAACATCTCGGCAATCGGCCAGTCACTCTGCAGTAAGTTCCGGAGTCCTTTATCGATTCGATCGATGCGCAAAACCCTGTCCGTCGCCATCATCACGCGCAATGAAGAAGCCAATCTCGCACGGACCCTGGGCAGCATCGCCTGGGCCGACGAGATCGTGGTGGTGGATTCCGGATCCGACGATCGCACCGAGGAGATTGCGCGCAGCTACCGGACCCGGTTCTTCCTCGAGGACTGGAAAGGGTTTGCTGCGCAAAAAAACTCCGCACTCGAAAAGTGCTCCCAGGACTGGGTACTCTCGCTCGACGCGGACGAGGCCCTCAGCGACGAACTCAGCAAAGAAATCTGGGAATTGCTGGCAGACGATCCACCGCTGGACGGGTACGCGCTGCCGCGCCGCAATCTTTTTCTCGGGCGCTGGATACGCTACGGAGGTTTCTACCCAGACCCCAAACTGCGACTGTTTCGTCGTGGCGCCGCCGAATTTGAACCACGGCCGGTGCACGAAACAGTCCACTTCGTAGGCCGGGCCGGTCGTCTGCGCGGAGACATGGTGCACCACGCCTATCCCACCCTGGCAACGTACATCGCTCACATGGATCGTTACAGCACCCTGGGTGCCGAGCATGCCGTCAGGGCGGGGAAGCGAACGGCTGCGTTGCCCGCCTTCCTGACCCAGACCGTAGTAAACCCGCTGTTCACTTTCTTCTACAACTATCTTTGCCGATTGGGTTTTTTGGACGGCCGCGAAGGCCTCTTGCTGCATCTATACCATTCTGTATACGTGAGTTGGAAGTACGCCAAGGCCTGGGAGCAGAACCGCCGGCCATAGCAGTTCCGTTACCGGTGGACGTTTACGCAGGTGACCAAAAGCGGAAAGACGTACCACCAAAGGGTCACAGACGGCTTACTCTTTCTTCCGATTGTCAGGGAAACGTGTTTAGCTGGAGTTGTTGAGCAGTAGCCCCCCTGCCCCCGTCACGAAAACCAACAGAAGCAGAGGCCCTATGAACAACAATGAAGCGAAGTACTATTCGTTGCAGCTCCGGTTAGTGCAGGATCTGGCCCTGGACGCCGCCAGCCATCGGGTTGAATTGATGGCGTTGCCGGAACAATCGGGTGAGCCGCATCTAGCCCACTTCGAGCACTGGGATTCCTTGTCGGATCGCCTGGTGGCGGTCGCCAGCACTACTCCGTTTCACTTGAAAGTAATGCAGCGCACCTTGCACGCCGGCTTGACCGCCTCCGTCATCGATCGCGCAACCGGCGCCCGGCAGGTCTTCTCCCTGAGCCAGCTAAAAGCCCTGGGCATGGCCAGCTAACCAAAAGTAATTGCTGCCCCGGATTTCTCACCAGTACTGATCGGTGCGCAGGTTGAAGGGAGCGCTCAGCCTGTTGCTGTGTTTTGGCTTGTGGCCTTGCGCGTTAGGTCAATTTTTGATGTGCGACGACATGTTTTTGCGGGTTGACTAGGCCCCCTTTTTGTCATCCTTCGACTGCGCTGCTAATGAACAAACTGGAAAGCGTTCTGGACGAGGGTTCCAGTGTCCCCCACTCAAGCCAAACGCGGCTTGAATGGGCCACCCTACGGTTTTTAGGGTCCGATCAGTCGCCACTCAGGACGATCGGCTCCCTGCCCGCATCCAGAAAAGCCGAGGGTGGCCCACTCAAGCCGCGTTCGGCTTGAGTGGGGGACATCCTGCTCCGCCCGCTCAGTTTCAACAGGAAAACCGGGGAGATGGGGGAATTCATCGCACTCAATCGGAGTATCTCCGGACCCCCCGTCCCCCTTCTCAACCGATCCGCTCGCTATACTAACCAAGCAAAACCGCCCCCAACTCCCAGGCAGACATTTGCCGCTTTACGGCGCGTGCGGGACAGATTATGGTGGCGTAATCACGTTCGGTGCCTCACAGGAAGAGCAGATGCCAGACAAGCAGCAAGTAGTGCTGGAGTTTGAGGCGGCTGGTGCGACGGACCAGGGCCGAACCCGCAAAACCAACGAAGACGCGTTTGGCCTGAAGTGCAACGACGGTAAAGATGCCTGCAATTTCGTGGTCTGCGACGGCATGGGCGGCGCAGCAGCAGGAGAAATCGCCAGCCGGTTGGCCGTAGATGCCATGCTGCATGCGATGAACTCCGCTGAGCTAACCCAGAAATCCTTTCAGAAAGCCGTCGACGCTGCCAACGATAGCGTGCAACGCAGCGCAGCGCAAAATCCCTCGCAAGCCGGCATGGGTACGACCCTGGTAGCCATGGCCACGCGTGGCAACCGGGCCTGGGTGGCGCACGTCGGCGACAGCCGCTGCTACCGTCTCCGGGCAAACCAACTGGAACGTCTGACCCACGATCATTCGCTGGTCGATGAGCAGGTGAGGCTGGGTCAACTGACGCAGGCCCAGGCCGAAACCTCACCCATGCGCAACGTGATTACCCGCGCAGTGGGCACCCAGGACGAGGTGGACGCAGACTTGCTGGAGTTTCTCGTCGAGCCTGGCGATTTATATCTGTTGGCTTCTGATGGCCTGATGCGTGAAATCGACGACCATCGCATAGCCGAAATCCTTCGCAACGCCGGTGACCTGAAACATGCATGCGATCAATTGATTGCCGCTGCCAACGAGGCCGGAGGGCACGACAACATTACCTGCCTACTGGCGCGGGCGCGATAAGCCTTCCACCTCCCTTACATTCTTAACCCCGAATCAAAGCGACAAGAGAAAACTGCATGCGCGCGATCAAAACGGTAGGCGTCGTGGGCGCCGGAACGATGGGCAACGGAATCGCCCATGTATTCGCCCGCGGCGGGTTCCAGGTAATGCTGTGTGAAGTCGAAAAGCGTTTCCTCGACCGCGGCCTGGAGGTCATTCGCAAGAACATGGACCGGGAAGTCGCGAAAGGCAAATCCACCCCTGAAGAAGCAAACGCTTCTTTTGCCGCCATCCGCGGAACCCTGCAGGGGCAGGATCTGGTGGAGTGCGATTTCGTGATTGAAGCAGCTCCCGAACGCTTTGTTCTCAAGCAGGAACTCTTCAGCGAACTGGACTCCGTCCTCAACCCCGAGGTGATCCTGGCCTCCAATACCTCCTCGATCTCGATCACGAAACTGGGCGCCCAGACCCAGCGACCCGCCCAGGTCATCGGGATGCACTTCTTCAACCCCGTCCCGGTCATGAAACTGGTCGAGGTGATCCGGGGTTTGGAGACCAGTGACGAAACCTTCGCCCAGGTCAAAGCGCTTGCCGAGTCGCTGGGCAAAACACCCGTCGAGGTGCACGATGCACCGGGCTTCGTTTCCAACCGGGTGCTCATGCCGCTGCTTAACGAAGCAATGTACGCAGTGATGGAAGGCGTGGCCACCGCCGAAGCCGTGGACCAGGTTTTCCAACTGGGTATGGCTCATCCCATGGGTCCGCTCGCCCTGGCAGACTTCATCGGGCTCGACGTGTGCCTGGACATCATGAGAGTGATGGTCGACGGGCTGGGCGATCCCAAGTACCGGCCTTGCCCGTTGCTGATTCGCATGGTCGATGCGGGCTGGCTGGGACGCAAATCGGGCCGCGGCTTTTATCAATACTGAAACCCCGTACCCCAAACGGCACCCCCCGCGACCCTCGCGAGTATGTGACCTGTTATCAACCGCCATCCCCTGTATTCTTTTTTCATGATGCGGATGACAGTGTTGGCCTCGGGCTCCAAGGGGAACAGCACACTTGTCTCCAGCAGCCGGACGCGCATCCTGGTGGATGCAGGGCTCTCCTGTCGCGAACTCCTCAAGCGCATGCACATGGCGGGGGAAGACCCTGCCGGCATTGACGCCTTGTTGATCACCCACGAACATCAGGATCACGTGCAGGGCCTGGCGGTGTTGGCTCGCAAACTCGGCGTGCCGGTTTACTTTACCCAGGCCACCCATCGCGCCTGGATGCGCTGGATGATGCCGCATAAACGCATCACCTACGCAGCATGGCTGGCGCAGCGCAAGCTGGATCTTGCCGCGCAGGAACTGGCGCGGACGCAACGAGCAGAGCAGGAACTCAACGTGGCATCCTCCTCCGGGTTAAATGGCGAGGCAGAGGATTGCTGCGAAGAGCCCGGCACGCCCTCCCCCGGCACGCCTTTCCCCGGCACGCATTTCAATGAGGAGCCCAGGCAACAAGACCCCTGCAGCCTGCCCGGCGTGGAGTACTTCACCGCCGGCAGCGGGTTCTCAATCGGCGACATTGCCATTACCCCTTTCACGATCCCGCACGACGCCGCTGACCCGGTTGGCTTCGTGTTCGAGGCAGAAGGCATCCGCATGGCCATCGCCACGGACCTGGGGTACATACCACCAAACGTCCGCATGACGATCCGCAATTGCGACGTGCTTATGCTCGAAAGTAACCACGATTTGGAAATGCTGCGCGACGGACCCTACCCCTGGTCGGTCAAGCAGCGGGTCATGTCGCGGGTTGGGCACCTGTCCAACGAAGCCGCCTCAGACTTTCTGCAGAAGAACTACGACGGAAATGCTTCTTATGTAGTTTTGGCGCATCTATCAGAGAGTAACAACCTGCCAGAGCTCGCGAGAGTCGCGGCAGAAAGGGCCCTGCGAGAGCGTATGAGCCTGTTGGCCAATAAACTGATTCTGGCCCAGCAGTCTGCTCCCCTTGAACCAATTTGCCTATAAGCAAATTGGATCCCTTCTGCTGAAACGGCTGAATTTAGCGGTTCGGTAGAGCTGAAATGTTACTATGGTGTTGCGGCTAAATATAACAATGCAAACGACAGCGTGCACAGATCGGGTAGTAGGCGACATACTTTCCAGTTGGAGGTATGACATCTCTGGTATCACTCCGGAGATGCGGCGCGACTATGAGCAGCACCTGGTTGAATGTCACCATTGCTGTTCGCGGCAGCGCTTGCACCGCTTCATCGACGTGGCTCTGATTGGCTTGAGTACGCTCTCCATTGGAACTTTCCTTTTGGGTTTGGCGGCCATTCATCGCATACAGCCATTGCAGCACTGGGCACTGGTCGATCTGCACCTGTGGCAGATGTCATTCGTGTTAAGCCTGCAGGCAGCCGCCATCGCCGGGTCTGCTCGTCTCGCTCCTGATGTGGGTCCTGGTAGCCGTAACCACCCCGGCGCCCGTCTACATCGCGGAAGTCGCCCTGGCCCAGGCGCGTGTTCTGCAGGATCGTATTCCCGAAGAATTACGGGAGCGCCTGATGAGAAACGTAGCCTAGCGAACAGCTGGTCACTGCGGATGTTTGCTCAGCTCTGCAGAATGCAAGGCTCTTCCGATTCTCGATCCCACTGAGCATCGGGGCACCGCCTCACCGGTATACCTGCACTCCTCCGATTAGTTCCGTTACCTTTGTCACGCGATGATGCGCGCACCAGCGCTCCAGTGACTCAGCAATCCTCTGCACGGCGCGCGGGTCAGCGTAGCTGGCCGTGCCAATCTGCACCGTCGTTGCCCCCGCCAGCAGGAACTCCACCGCATCTTCTGCCGTCGTGATTCCCCCCAACCCGCAAATCGGGATAGACACCGCCTGGGCCGCCTCATAGACCATGCGCACCGCAATGGGCTTGATCGCCGGGCCGCTCAAGCCACCCGTGTTGTTGGCAATGCGCGGGCGGCGCGTCTCCACGTCGATCGAGAGCGAAACAAAGGTATTCACCAGCGATAAAGCATCGGCGCCGGCATTTTCAGCACAGCGAGCCATTTGCGCAATCGAAGTCACATTCGGTGACAACTTCACAATCAACGGCCGCCGCGCAACGGCTTTGGTCCGGGTGACCAGCTGGTCTAGAATGCCGGTTTCGGTCCCAAACACCATGCCACCGTGCTGCGTATTCGGGCAGGACGCGTTCAGTTCGTAGGCGGCGATATTGGGTGCGTGGTTAAGCGCTTCGATTACTGCGACGTAATCCCGAATCTCGTAGCCGAACACGTTGGCGATGCAGGCGGTCCCGGTATGCGCGCGCAGCGCCGGCAGCTTCTTCTCGATAAAGGCCTTGACCCCGATGTTCTGCAAACCGATGGCATTGATCATGCCGCCCTGGGTTTCGATCAGCCGCGGCGCCTGGTTACCCGCCATGGGCTCCACCGACAGGCCCTTGGTGATGAAGCCCGCCGATGCGGTTCAGCGACACCACATCTTCGAACTCCACTCCGTAGCCGAACGTGCCGCTCGCCGCGATGATGGGGTTGCGCAGCAGAAGCCCGGCAAAGCGAACACTCATGTCGGGCTTCATGGGTTTGGCGCCGCCTCGCCGGAGTCTGGAGCATGCCGGCGACCCGACTTTGACACGCGCGGGGCGGGCACGGCCGGCGTGGTCGCAGTCGTATTACGGATTGCCTGGGTCAGCACGGTGCCCACCGATGCCGACGGCTGGGTCAGGCCCAGCAGGGAAGCCAAAGTAGCCGCTAGATCTACCGGCTGCACCCGCCCGTGATAGATGCCCGGAGCGAAGGGCGCTCCATAGAACGCCAAAGGAACATGGCGGTCGTACGACCAGGGGCTGAAATGCTGGGTTCTGCCGGCGGGCTGTGTTTCCATCTGGAAGGCAGCGGGAATCACCATCACGTACCAGCCCCCATTCGGGCTATAACTATGCGCCAGCTGCCTGCCCCATTCCGACTCCGGTAGCGCTCCAGAAGCTAGCTCCTGCCGGGTGTAGGTGTGCACCACCACGGGGATGGCCGGCAACCGGGTGACCGGCGGCGGGGGAGGCGGCGGAGCGACGACTGGCGCGCTGACGGCACTGGAACGGGCGCGGCCTCGCTTGCCGCCACCCCCATGGGCGCGACTCGCAGTGGGTGGATTATCGACAGTCACCGGCGGAGCGACCGCCAGGACAGGAGCAGGAGTAGGCGGCACGGGCTTCGCTTCTTCGCTGCCGGGCGCCGGAGCAAGCGACTCCACTGCCGGTTGCACGGCCGCTTCCACCGCCTGCTCTGCCTCTTGCTCGTTGATCCCGGCTACCTCAAACGAAGGGCGATTCAGCGAGAGATAGGGTAGTTCCTGGTTGGGCAGCAGATACTCGACTTTTTCTCCCGGCGAAAATTTGGCATTCATGGCGTCGTTCAGACTGGCCACCAGCTTACGTATATCGATCATGGCGGCGGGCATGCCAAGAGCCAGCGCCTGCGCCGGAACAGGCGCAACCCCATGGTCGGCTGAAAGCGCGATGTACATGTTGGCCAGACCGCCGGGCACGTTCTTATCCAGCCAGGCAAAGAAGCCGTCCAGCTGCCGGTCCAGCGCATCGACCATCTGGCGCGATTGCGGGGAATCCGGTCCGGTGGCGTGGCCCACAATGTCGTTGGCCGAAAGGCTGATGGTTAGGAGGTCGGTCACAGGGTGATTCCCCAGCTGTTCTCCGGTGATCAATGCCCGCGCGAAGTCGAGCTCATAGGCATTCGCAGCCGGCGTGGAGCCCACCTGCTCATAGAACTCATGGGTGCCGGGCACTCCCGCTTCCTGCTCGGCCTCGGTCGCCCGATCGCCGGAGTTGAAGGCCGTCACCCAGTCAGGCAATGCGTCCATGTAGTAACTGGAGGTGATGAAGTTCCCCGACGCGGCATCAATCCAATACGCGCCGTTGGCGGAATAGCCAACCGGAAGAATGGCCGCCCTGTCCTTAAGAGACACGCCGAACACCTTCGCCTGACCCAGCGTCGCCAGCCGCAGAGAGTCGCCGACGGTGGAGGCACGCAGATTATGCGGAGACGCCCCTGGAGCCTTATCCGGATGCAACTCGCCGACCAACCGGTAGCGATCGTCCTCGACCGACGAAACGGGCCGGGTCTTATTGCGGCTCAAATCCCACCAGTTGTTCGAGCTGATGCCGTGGCCGTCAGTATAGGCGCCAGTGCCCAGCGTGGCGTGGCCGGGAGCTGTCTTGGTGTTGGCGTAGTTGTAGTAGCAGTCTTCGAAATACGCACCCGAGTCGAGAAAAAGGCGAAATCCGCGCCCTTTGAAATCAGCTCGATACCGATCCAGGTAATCCGCCCGGAATTGATCCACCACCAGGATGATGACCAGCTTTGGATGCGCATCGTAAGCGCTCGCATGCGCTACCGGCGTCCAGGGAACGGCCAGCAGAGCGACAAGTAACCGGGAACAACCACGCTGGAGGAGTGACATGGTGACTCTGATTAGTATCGCAAACAAGTCCGGGGCTAACCGCATTTCCCACCCCTTCTTCCGTAACGCATGACGTCTGCCTGTACTTTCCACCCTGTGAGCTGGAACTACTGACGTTTCCGGTAAAGTAGGACCTTATGCTCGATTTGAACTTTGTCCGGTCCCACCTGGAGACGGTAGAAGCAAAGCTGCGCGCCCGGGGCCTCGATCCCGCGACCCTGCTGGGCGACTTTCGCGCCCTGGATGCCGACCGCCGCAGCCGAATCACCCGTGCTGAGACCCTGCAGGCCCAGCGCAACAAGATCAGCCAGGAGGTCGCGCGTAGCCGCAAAGCGGGTGTGGACGCGACTGAGTTGATGGATCAGACGCGAGCGCTGAAGCAGGAAACCGAGGAGCTGGAGCGAAGTGCGGCCAGCGCCGAAGAAGCGATGCGTGCCCTGCTGATCGCCATTCCCAATCTGCCCCAGGATGGCGTGCCGCTGGGCAGGAGTGAAGCCGAAAACGTTGAGGTATTGCGCTGGGGTACCCCGCCGGCATTTTCATTCGAACCAAAACCGCACTGGGAATTAGGTGAAAGTCTCGGAATCCTCGATTTCGCGCGGGCAGCCAAAATCTCGGGCGCACGGTTCGCCGTCTACTGGGGCCAGGGCGCCCGTTTGGAACGTGCGCTCGCCAGTTTCATGCTCGACATCCACACCCGCGAGCATGGATACACCGAGGTGCTGCCACCCTTCCTCGTGAACAGCGACTCGCTCCTGGGCACCGGGCAGCTCCCCAAGTTCTCCGCCGAGCTCTTCAAATGCGAAGGCAGTGACCACTGGCTGATCCCCACCGCCGAAGTGCCGGTGACCAACCTGTTTCGCGAAGAAGTGATCGACGATGCCCAGTTACCGCTGAGCCTGGTGGCGTATAGCTCCTGCTTTCGTTCCGAAGCCGGCTCCTACGGCAAAGACGTGCGCGGGATCATCCGCCAGCACCAGTTTCAAAAAGTGGAGCTGGTAAAGTTCACCCGCCCCGAGCAGTCGAATGAGGAGCACGAGCGCCTTACCGGCCACGCCGAATCCATCCTGCAGCGGCTGGAGCTTCCCTACCGGAAAGTCCTGCTATGCACCGGCGATATGGGCGCCGCCTCTTCGAAAACCTATGATCTTGAGGTCTGGCTTCCCGGCCAGAACCTCTACCGAGAGATTTCATCCTGCTCGAACTTCGAGGCTTACCAGGCCCGGCGGGCCAACATCCGCTACAAGCCGCAGGGTAAAAACAAAACCGAACTGGTACACACGCTGAACGGCAGTGGGCTGGCGATTGGCCGCACCTGGCTTGCCATCCTCGAGAACTACCAGCAGGCGGATGGCTCGGTGCGCGTGCCACAGGCTTTGCAATCCTACATGGGTGGAGAAGAAGTAATCCGCGGGCGATAGACTAGAAATCGATTTCACGAGAGAGAACCATGCAGCGCATTTTGAAAAGCTACCTGTTCTGGACCTACCCCCGGGGCAGTTTCCACTACGACGTGATGGTCACCCTCATCCTAGCGTTTCTGTTTGTGTCTCCCCGGCTGATCAACTATCGCGATCGTCCGCAGGAAACACTTACATCGACGAAGGACATCCTGGTACGGACCAATGGTCATAACGCCTGGATCTACCAGATTGGTGCAGACCAACTACCCGACACCACCAACGAAGCAAAACTGAAATCTGAACTGCAACAACGCGCCGAGTGGATCTCGGGCCCCGTGCAGATCGACAGCTACCGCGAAGAAAAGGACGCCAGCGGCCGCGTGACCCAGTACCGTGTCTGGGCCCACCGCTAGGCAGACCAGGACCGCTCAACAAATTTGGGTGCCCATAGCTCACGACGTTTTCCAGCGGGGAAATGTCGGAATTCACCGCACCCCATCAGTAACTCTCACCCCACCCGGAATCTCACCGAACCAATCACTCAACCAAACGATTGAGCCCAACCTACTACCAGGGCACGAAGACAACCTCGTCCCTGACCCGCTAACCTTCTCCCTTGCTGCGGTCGCGGTTTTCCCGGGGCACTCGGTAGAAAGCGCATGCCTGGTTCACGTAAGCTGACGGATGAATGGCACGCGGGTAAACGATCGTATGCGGAACACACGGGGCCAGGGAGTGCGCAAAGCAGCGGCGACGGCACTTTCAATGCTCTTCCTGGCCAACATGGGTTGCCGTTCGTCAGGACTCCCCGAAGCCGGCACACACGACTATCTCGACGAAGTGAAGACCTTCTACGTAGGCCTCGCGGCTCTGCAGGTAGGAGACGACGTGCGCGCTGACCGCACCCTTGAGCGTGCGACCCAACTTGCGCAGGGGGAACCCGCCGGCTGGGCCAACTGGGGAATCCTCGCGCTCCGTCAGGGCAACTTCGAGGCCGCCGCCCAACGGCTGGCCCAGGCGCAAAAGCTGGCCCCGCAAAATGATCAGATCCACTACCTGCTCGGCATCCTCGAAAGTAAGCGAGGCAATCCGACCCAGGCCATCGTCGAGCTTCGCAAGGCAGTCGACCTCAACTCGCAAAACCTGCGCGCCCTCTACCTGCTCGCGCAAGAGGTCGAGCGGCAAGGCGACGCAAACAGCGCCACAGAGTTTCAGCAGCTACTGGAAAAAATCCTCGTCCTGCAACCGAACAATCCAGCAGCGCTGCTCGAGCTGGGCCGTGCGGCCGCCAAGCGCGGAGACGCTCGCACGCTGCACACGGTGATTGAAAAAATCACCGCCGGCGCCGCCAACTGGCCGCCCGAAGTGCAACAACAATGGACCGCGTTGCAGACCGCAGCCGCAGGCCCTGACCCACGTGCAGCCGCGGTGCGCATAGCCTTTCTGCGCAACTCCCTCATGCGCGTGCCCGACTTTCGCCAGAGCCTGAGCGTGATCCAACCCGTAGCGGGCAATGAAGCCGTGCCCTTCCGCCGCTTTCTCCGTCTCTCCTCGCCGAGCTTCACGCCACCCGCAGCAGACCAGTCGCTACGCTTCAAAACATCCGCGATGGTGAACCTCGCGCCCCCAGCCGGCGGATACACCTGGCTGAACGCCATCTCCCTCAACGGAGAAGGCGCACCCACCATCACTGCGGCAAATAGCCACACAGTGCAGCTGGCAACGGGCGCATCCTTTCCTTTCCCCGGGGGCGCCGCCCCGCTGCAACCCGAATCCATCCTGCCAGTCGACTTCGACTACGACTTCAAAACCGATCTGGTGCTCGCCGGCGAGAGTGGTCTCCGCTTCATGCACCAGGAAAGCCCGGCTGCCTTCACAGATGTGACCGCGCAAACCAAGCTGCCGCCAGCGCTGTTGCACGCCGCGTACACCGGCGCCTGGGCCATCGATATCGAAGCCGACGGCGACATGGACCTGCTGTTAGGCAGCCAGCAAGGGCCACCGCTGGTATTGCGAAACAACGGAGAAGGAACCTTCACCGCACAGCACCCATTTGCCGGCATCTCCGGCCTGCGTGGCTTTGCCTGGGTCGATCTCGATGGAGACGGCAACCCTGATGCCGCCATCATCGATGCCGCCGGCGTACTTCACTTCTTCCATAACCAGCGCTCCGGCAACTACCGCGAAATTCCAGGACCCGCCAACCTGCCGCACATCAAAGCCATCACCGTCGCCGATGTAAACAGCGTTGGCACGCTGGCAATCGTAGCCGTGACAGACACCGGCGCCCTCATCGCCATCAGCCGTGCAGAAGCGGGCGAAGCACAGGGAAGGGAAGCATGGAACACCGCCGCCCTGGGCACCGCACCAGCAATCACCGGCGACGTGCGACTACGAGCCGCCGACTTCGATAACAATGGAGCGACCGATCTCTTACTGCTCCCGATCGCTCCTCCAAAAGACGACGCGTCGCACGCCACGCTTTGGTTGGGCAATGGCTCACAAAAGTTCACAGCACTCGCGCAGCCGGTAGGCCCCGCCCGCGTCTTCGATGTCGCCGACCTGAACGGCGACGGCAAACTCGACCTGCTGGGCTCCACCGCATCCGGACAGCCACAACAAAGCCTGGGCGAAAGCGATAAAAAGTATCAGTGGCAGATACTTCGCCCAAGGGCACACCAGGCGACCGGCGATCAGCGCATCAACTCATTCGGCATCGGCGGCGAGATGGAGATTCGTGCCGGCCTGCTGGTGCAGCGGCAACCGATCGGCGCACCCCAACTCCACTTTGGGCTTGGCGAGCAAACCAGCACCGATGTAGCCCGCGTGCTATGGCCCAATGGCACCGAAACCGCCGAATTCTCTCTCAAAGCAAATCAGGAAATCCTTACCGAACAGCGCCTGAAAGGTTCCTGCCCTTTCCTCTTCGCCTGGAACGGCCAACAGATGGAGTTCGTGAAAGACGCCGTACCGTGGGGCTCCGCCCTTGGCCTGCAAATCGATTCGGTCGGCTCTGCCGGCATCGCCGCGACGGAAGAGTGGTACAAAATCGGCGGCGACCAGCTCGCCCCGCACCATGGCTATTACGATTTAAGACTCACCGGCGAACTCTGGGAAACCTACTACTACGACTACCTCAAGTTGATGGTGGTCGATCATCCCGCCGGTACCGAGATCTATACCGACGAACGTTTCGTCGTGCCCGCAATCAAACCAGCCATCACCGCCCTCGGCCCGATGCACCCGATTGCCAAAGCCACGGATGACCAACGAGCAGACGTCACCGAAACCGTGAGCAAGCTCGACGGCAAATATCTTGATACCTTCGGGCGTGGTCAGTACCAGGGCTTGACCCGCGACCACTATGTCGAGGTGGACCTTGGCAACGATGTCCCGGCAAGTGGCCCCGTGTGGCTGATCGCCAAAGGCTGGTTGCACCCCACCGATTCCACCGTGAACGTAGCCATCGGCCAGGGCAAGCATGAGAAAGCGCACGCACTCAGCCTGGAAGTGCCCGACGGCCACGGAGGATGGCGCGTCGCGCGGCCTAACCTGGGCTTCCCGGCAGGACGAAAGAAAACCTGCCTCATCGACCTCGAGCATGTATTCCTCCCCGGCACGCCGCACATCCTTCGCCTGCGCACCAATCTCGAAGTCTATTGGGACTCCATCGAGTGGGCCCAGGGCCGCCCCGATGTGCCCTTGAAGATCACCCGCCTCGACCCCTCTTCTGCCGATCTCCATTACCGCGGCTATTCCGTTGTCAACCAGGCCAACGCCTCATCCCCGGAGTTGCCGCAATATCAGCGCATCGCCGCCACCACCCAGATCTGGCGCGATCTGGAGGGCTATTACACCCGGTACGGCGACGTGCGCAGCTTGTTAGCAGCCACTGACGACCGCTACATCATCATGAATGCCGGTGATGAGATCGCACTGCGCTTCCCCGAGCAGGCCCCGCCGCCCGCGGGATGGGTGCGCGATTATGTCATCGCCGGCGACGGATGGATCAAAGACGGCGACTACAATTCCACTTTTTCGCGCACCGTGCAGCCCTTGCCGTATCACGCAAAGAGCGCATACAACGACGCGCCCGGCAAATTAGAAGACGAGTGGGTGTATCGCCGCCATCCCGAAGACTGGCAGAACTACCACACTCGCTACGTCACCTCACAACCGTTTGACCAGGCACTGCAGAACGAGGCTGCGCAATGAAAGCAAGTCTGACTGCGCGGATCGTGTTAGCGATTCTCTTCGCAGGAATGTTGGCCACCCCACTCGCGATCCGGAAAGTTTCAGCTCACCGCGAAGACGTCCAGGCAAAACTGGATCAGAGCCAGGCGCTCGCCCGCTATGGCTTTCACCTGCAGGAGGTGTCGCAGGCCGCCGGCGTCCACTTCACGCACCAGGCCCCGGAGCTTGACAGCAAACTCAGCGGCATCATGCCCCAGGTCGCCTCCATGGGTGCTTCTGTATCCGTGGTTGACTTCGACCGCGATGGCTGGCCCGATCTCTACGTCACCAACAGCAAGCCCGGCACTGCCAACGCCCTCTATCGCAACCGCCACGACGGTGCGTTCGAAGATGTCGCTGTCGCCATGCACGTGGCCGATGTGAACCAGCCCGGCACGGGCGTCTCCATGGGCACAGTCTGGGGAGACTACGACAACGACGGCTACGAAGACCTGTTCCTGTTCAAATGGGGTAAGCCGGAGCTCTTCCACAACGACGCGGGCCATGGCTTTACCCGGGTCAGCGAAGCCGCAGGCCTGCCGCCCTGGATCAACGCCAACACCGCCGTCTGGTTTGACTACGATGGCGACGGCTTGCTCGATCTGTTCGTCGGGGGCTACTACTCTGAGTCCATCGACCTCTGGCATTTAAGCAGCACGCGCATCATGCCCGAAAGTTTTGAGTATGCAAAGAACGGCGGCCGAAAGTTCTTGTTCCACAACCTGGGTCATGGCAGGTTTGAAGAAGTCAGCCAACAGGCAGGCATCGTCAGCAACCGTTGGGCCCTGGCCGCATCGGCGGCAGACTTGCGCGGCACCGGCCACCCCGACCTCTTTATCGCCAACGATTATGGCGTGGCCGAACTTTTCCTGAACGAGGGTGGGCACTTCAGGGAAGCAGGCCAGTCGACTGGCGTAGGCTTTGCCCCCAAAAGCGGCATGAATGTAGCCTATGGCGACATTCTGAACCAGGGGCGATATGCCATCTACGTGTCGAACATTTCGGAAGAGGGCGTCTTGATCCAGGGCAACAATCTTTGGGTGCCGAAAGAAGCGACCGGCGGTCTGCAATATGCCAACCTCGCCCGCGACATGGGTGTGGAGTTGGGCGGCTGGAGCTTCGGTGCCCAGTTCGGCGACTTGAACAACGACGGCAACCTCGATCTCTACCTCACCAATGGGTATGTTTCCTTAAACCGGAACAAGAGCTACTGGTATGACTTTTCCCGCGTGGCCGGCGGCAACAGCAAAATCATTGGAGACGCGGCCAACTGGCCGGCCATGGATGGCCGCAGTTTGTCTGGCTATCAGCATAAAAAAGTCTGGATCAACGATGGAGCCGCCAGGTTCGTCGACGTTGCTGAAGCCGTCGGCGCCAACGACATCTACGATGGCCGCTCTGTCGCCATGGCAGACCTGTGGAACCGCGGCGTGCTCGACGTGGTGGTTGCCAACCAGCGAGGACCATTGCTGATCTACAAAAATACAGTGAAGCCCGGCAACGATTGGGTCGAGTTTGCGCTCGAGGGGACGGCCAGCAATCGCAGCGCTATCGGCGCGCAGCTCACCCTTTATTGGAACGGGCAGCAGCAAGTACAGCAGGTATCCGGGGGCAGCGGCTTTGCCGCGCAAAACGATCGCCGCCTGCATTTTGGACTGGGCGCCAGTCCGCACATTGAAAAAGCAGTCATCCACTGGCCGTCGGGCAGAACGCAAACCTATACCGACCTGACGCCAGGCAAGCTCTACACATTCAAGGAGGGCCAATGAGCCACTCGGTAGCCATTCCCGTAATGCCGCCATCCAGCCAGATGCCGGCGTGGAAGCGATTCCTCAGCCCGCAAAATAAGTATCTCTCACCGTTGCTGATCACCACGGTCCTGCTGGTAGGTCAGCTCTCCTATGGCATCCTGGAGAGCTACACCCGCACCCTGTTGGCGATTGGCACCAGCCTGGTGGCGGAACTGGTACTCTCGCGCCTGTACCTGGGCAAGTGGCCTAATCTGGCAAGCGCTTATATCAGTGGCATCAGTGTCGGCATCCTGGTGCGCTCGCCTGCGTTCTGGCCCTATGCGCTTTGCGCCCTCATCTCCATCACTTCGAAGTACGTGCTGCGGGTGCATGACCGGCATATCTGGAACCCCTCCAACTTCGGTATCGCTGCGCTGTTCGTGCTGGCGTCGGGCACGGTCGCGGGCTTGAGTATCCAGTGGGGCAATTTCGTCTGGCCGATGATCGTTATCTGGATTCTCGGCTCAACGGTCATCTGGCGCTTGCGCCGCTTCCATATCAGCGCGACGTACGTGCTCTCGTTCCTGGCCTTCGCCCTGCTGCGTAGCTGGATGACCGGTGATCCATGGCGCTCAGAAATCGCGCCCATCACCGGCCCCATGTATCAGCTCTTTATCTTCTTCATGATCACCGATCCAAAAACAACCGTGCGCACCCGCACCGGGCAATGCGTGGTGGCGTTTGCCGTGGCCGCGGTGGAAATGGTGTTGCGCCTGCATCAGGTCGTCTATGCTCCGTTCTACGCTCTCTTCCTGGTCGGGCCCACTGCGATGCTGTTGGAGATGTGGTTAGACTCCCGTCGCGAGCGGCAGCTGCTGGTCGCGCATGCCTGAAAGGAAGCAACTGGTAACTGCCTGTCTGATGCTCGCGATGCCATTGATCGCTTTCGCACAGGCAGGCAAGCGGCCTTCAGGCCCCATCCGTTTTACCGATGCGACTGCTGCGTCGGGCATCTCCTTCCGCCACCACAACGGCGCCTTCGGCAAAAAGTACCTGCCAGAAACCATGGGCAGCGGCGTCTGCGTGCTTGATTACGACAATGACGGTGCGCAGGACATCCTGTTCGTTAACTCAATGGACTGGCCTGGTCACAGCACCGGGAAGTCATACCCCGCGCTTTACCACAACAACGGAAACGGGACGTTCACCGATCGCACGCAACAGGCAGGGTTAGCGGTCGAAATGTATGGCATGGGCTGCGCCGCCGGTGACTACGATAACGACGGTAAAGAAGACATCTACATCACCGCGCTCGGCGCCAGTCACCTCTTTCACAACCTCGGCAATGGGCGATTTGCCGATGTCGCCGCGAAAGCAGGAGTCAGCGGGAGCGGCTTTTCCAGCGGCGCCGTCTGGTTCGACTATGACAATGATGGCAAGCTCGACTTGTTTGTAGCCCACTATGTGGAATGGTCACCCGCCAAGGACCAATACTGCTCACTCGACACCAGGAACAAATCCTATTGCACTCCACAGGTATATCCGGGTGAGAGCGCGCACCTTTACCACAATCGCGGAAACGGCCTTTTCGAAGATGTGACCAAACACGCCGGTCTGTACGACGCGAGCAGCAAATCGTTAGGCATCGCGCTGCTTGACTACGACAGCGACGGCTGGCTAGACCTGCTGGTAACCAACGACACGCAGACCAACAAGCTTTACCGCAACAATCACAATGGCACATTCACCGATGTGGGCGTGCAGGCCGGGATCGCCTATAGCGATGCCGGCGCCACCCGTGCCGGCATGGGCGTCGATAACGGCGACTACGAAAACACCGGTCATCCCGGCTTGGTGATTGGCAACTTCACCAACGAAGGCATGGCCCTTTACCGGACCGACGGTTCTGGCCTTTACACCTCTGCCTCCGAAGCAGCGGGCGTGGATCGGTGGTCCTTACAATCCTTGACCTTTAGCACTTTCTTCTTTGACTACGATCTCGATGGGCTGCTCGACCTGCTGGCGGTCAACGGCCACGTCGCCGACGACATCAGTGTGACCCAGCCACACCTGAAATTTGCCGAACCCGCACTGCTGTTCCGCAACCAGGGGAAAGGGCAATTCGACAACATGTCGAACAAGCTGGGCCCGGCGTTGCAGCAACCGATCGTCGGCCGCGGTGCAGCCTATGGTGATTTCGACAACGACGGCGATCTGGATCTCGTCATCACGGAAGGCAACGGCCCCGCCCGTCTGCTGCGCAATGAAAACGGCAACCAGGACGATATGCTGCGCGTAAAGCTCGTCGGCACCCGCTCCAATCGCGACGGCATCGGCGCCAGGCTGACCCTGCAAGTAGATAACCATCTGCAGTTGCTCCGCATGGTAAAGAGCGGTTCCGGCTATCTGTCACAAAGTGAGTTACCAGTGACCTTCGGCCTGGGCAAACCCAATCCCGGCAGAACCATGACCTTATCGATCCTCTGGCCCAGCGGCCAAAAAGACACCATCCCCAACCTGAAATCAAACCAGGCCATCACCATCCTCGAAGGCAAGGGAACCACCGACGTGCACCCGATCCTCTTCACTCATTGAAGGTCTATCCACTGTCGCTGCTGGTTGAGATGTCCCCCACTCAAGCCAAACACGGCTTGAGTGGGCCACCCAGGATCAGTAGGGGGTGCACAACTCTTCCGCTTGCGTCGCACAACGAAACCAGGTTCTTCCACTCAACGTCGGTTGGGGGTGCACAACTCTTCGTCCTGCGTCGCACAACGAAACCAGGTTCTTCCACTCAACGTCGGTTGGGGGTGCACAACTCTTCGTCCTGCGCTGCGCAACGAAACCAGGTCTTTCCACTCAACGTCGGTTGGGGGTGCACAACTCTTCGTCCTGCGCTGCGCAACGAAACCAGGTTCTTCCACTCAACGTCGGTTGGGGGTGCACAACTCTTCCGCTTGCGCTGCACAACGAAACCAGGTTCTTCCACTCAACGTCGGTTGGGGGTGCACAACTCTTCCGCCTGCGTCGCACAACGAAACCAGGTTCTTCCACTCAACGTCGGTTGGGGGTGCACAACTCTTCGTCCTGCGCTGCGCAACGAAACCAGGTTCTTCCACTCAACGTCGGTTGGGGTGCACAACTCTTCCGCCTGCGTCGCACAACGAAACCAGGGTGGCCCATTCAAGCCGTTCTTTGGCTTGAGTGGGGGACATCTCAACCAGCAGCGATTCCGAGCCTCTCGTCTTGCCTTGTATTTTCACGTGAGCGGCTTTCCTTAACAGCGATGAGAGGCCGTGGAAGCAGCTGTTAATCCCACCTCAAACCGGCGAACTGCACTAAAAACCAGCCCGAGCCAGTATCGCCGCGATCTCTTCCCGGCTGACATCTCAACCAGCAGCGATTCCGAGCCTCTCGTCTTGCCTTGTATTTCACGTGAGCGGCTCTCCCTAACAGCGATGAGAGGCTGCGGAAGCAGCTGTTAAGTCCCACCTCAAACCGGCGAACTGCACTAAAACCCAGCCCGAGCCAGCATCGCAGCAATCTCTTCCCGGCTGGCCCCCACCTTGGGCGCCGCCCGAAAGAGATCCTCCGCTCAGCACAGGATACCGATCCCGCCGCGCGGGGTCCCCAAAACCGCCCAGGTTATAGGGTTCAATAAACCGCAGAACCTCTTCCGTATACGCGCGTGTGTCTTCCTCTGTGTGCAAATGGTGCGCGCGCTCCAGCAAACCACGAACCCCCGGCCCAAACCGCGGGTCCGCGTCCAGCAAAAAGCCTGACACCAGGCCAGGCTTATCCAGCCGATAAGCCGTCTCCGCGAAACTGACCGCAGCAAAGTACAAAAAAAGCACAGCCTTGAACGCAGCAAAGTTGCCCATGTTGGCGTACAACGCGCTAATCAATCGGCTGACCGCCAACAAATCAGCATCCGTCTGTTCGGCATACCGGTGCAATGCCGCTTTGCGCAAAGGCTTGCGCAGCACAGCAGCCAACCGCTCGATGCCCAATAGGGTGAGCGCAAACCCTGAAGACAACATCGGGTCCACAAAGCCGGCAGCCGAAGGCAGCATCGCCCAGCGTGCGCCGGCGATGCTGCGGCTACGATAGCTCACCCGCGGTATATGCCGGAACGGCTGGCACGGCACCGCCCCGGCAAACTGCGCGCGCAAAGCAGGCATGGTTGCCAGCACTCGCTGCCATCCAGCTTCCCCCTCACTCAGCCCCAGCTCACGCGCCGTCGCTGCCAGCGCAACCACCCCAGCGCTGGTCACGCCGTTGTTGAAGCGAAGCACCCACACCCACCCACCAGGAAACACATGATGAACTGCGGCATCATCCACCGGGTAAGGCGCACCCTCAACCAACGGCAACCGCCGTACGCCGGAAAAGTGGCTGTACAAACTCTCCGTTGCCGGAAAATCTGGCAGACAGGATTCTTCCAACCGCAAAGCACGATGCAAAAACCCGCGCGGCCCCGTCGCATCAATCACCAGGCCGGCATGCAGCGAGAACGCCACCTCGCCCGCGCGGCCAACCATCGTCGCCCCATCCGCAGTGAAGGCCAGCTGCTCAATGCGGGCATTGTCCTGGTAAGTAACTCCAAGCCGCTCTGCCTCGCTCACCAGAAAATGGTCCACATCCGACCGGTACCAATGTGTATCCGCGATAGTGTCGTGAGGGCTGGCAGCAACCAGCAGTGGCTCATCGCCCTCATGGAAAAAAGAAAACCCCCGCTTGAGTCCACAAGCGACCTGCGGATAAGTGCTTTGCCAGCTCCCCCACTTCGCCAGAGGCGCCAGCCCTGGCAAATCGTAGGTCCGGCTCAGCCGTTCCAACAGGAGATTGCTAAGCGGCGTGGTCGATTCACCAATCGCCATGCGCGGATGACTGCCTCGCTCCAGCATCACCACCGAAAGCCCCAGCCGCCGAGCAATCATCGCCATGATGCTGCCGCCGAACCCGGCGCCCACAATCACCAGGTCGACGTCGCGCGTCAACACAAGCCACCGCACCCGGCACAGACAATCCTGTCCAGCACCACCTGCTGCAAGTTCATCTGCCGCAGCCTGGCAACGCGCTCCGCATGGCACTCGGGGCAAGCCGCAGGTAAGTCCCAAAGGTCAACAAAGACCCTGCCCGCCCGCAGGCGTAAGCCGTACTCCATGGCCGCCTCCAGCGTGTGCAGCGAGGGCGCTCGGAACTCGCCATCGTTCGCCAGCGTCTCCATAGCGCCATTCCCCGCGCGGGTAGGAATGAGGGTCACCGCGGTGGCGCCTTGCTCCATCGCAAAATCAATCGAGCGTTCCGCCCAGTGCAGTGCATCGGCCGCCGGCAGAAACGGAGGCTGTACCAGGATAAAGACGCGAACATCCACCTGGTTCCGCCGCAGGAAACCAGCCGCCCGGGAAAACTGCTCCAGCGTCATGCGCTTATTCAGCTTGGCCAGCACCGCGGGGTGCGCCGTTTCCAGCCCGAGCGCAATCTCCAGTTGCCCACGCAGTAAATCGCGAAAGCGCAGGCAATCGTCATTCGTCAGCGATGGATGATTCTCCACGATCAAGCGCTCAAAAACGTTGGCGCGGAGCGCAATCGCACCATGGTCTTCCACCGGGATAGCCTGCCGGTCAAAAAAACTGCCACTGTTATAGAGCTTCAACTGCCGTGCCGGCGCGAGCGAAGCCAGCGCATGATCGATCTGTGCCGGGATCGCACCCACCGGCACTGTTTCGAGCACTGTGTTCCGCCACAGGTCGCACATGACACAACGAAACGGGCACTCGCGATTGGTCAGGAACACCGTCGCGACCGGCTCCACCGCTCCGCCCGCGGCGCACTCATCCTCGACAAAATACGCATACGGAAGGTAGGGGCTAAGCTGGGTACGATCCGGCCGCTGGCTGACGATCCAGCGATCCCGTTCCGCCGCGTTGGCCGGGTACGGTGATGGCAACAATCGGCTCATTGGTACATCGAGAGAAATTTACGGCGATACTGGGCTTCGCGCAAGGGCAGCGCGGTATGCATTGTGCTTTCCGGCAACGCCCCGTGCTGAAAACGCCGCTTGGGGAATACCGGCATCTCCAGGCCAGTCACCGCTTTGACCCCCCGGGCAACGATGTCGCCCTTGAGCGAGTACAGCCGCTCCACGTCGTACTCCGTCAGACGAATGAACGGAATACCCTCTGCCACCGCGATGACCGAAGGCTGGGTGAACGGACTGAAGCCGCGGAACCCAAAGTGGTGGGCTGGCGCGTATGTTCGGCTATAAGACCGGCTCAAGCCGCCACTGTAGGTGAGCGAGTGCTTGATCTTGCCCACACCCCAACCCTCCTGGTACAGCATGGGGTTATTGATGACGCTGCGGATCGTCAGTTCCGGATTCTGCTCAATCGGGTAGTCTTTGAGATTCTCGTCCCCGCCATCGCCATCGATCAGGTACCGCCAGTGTGGATACCTGGCGCGTATCCCACGGCATAACGCCATCGCCATGGTGGCAGACTGCACATCCAGTGCCTTATAGTCTTCGACCACGCGGATGGTCTCATCCACATCGAGCGAGGCAGCATCCGCCGCCACAGGTTCCAGAAACATGCCCAGGTCGAGCGCATCGAGAAACGCCCGGGCCTGCGCAGCATCCGGCCCATCGCCCAGATCGAGTACAAAGGCTTTCAGGCGCGCCGGATTCATCCCCATCTTCCGCATCACCGCATAGGTGGTGAGAAACACGCTCCCGCTATCAACGCCGCCAGAAAAGCAGACGCCAATCGGTTCCTCGGCAGGGACACGCTCCAGCCACTGCGCAATCTCATCCGCCAGCGCGCCAACGTACGCTGCGCCAATCTGGTCAGGATCAGTCGTCAGCGCCCCCTGATCCGGCGTAAAGAAGCGCGTATAGACGGGGTCAGGGTCGGGGCAGCCAATCAGCTGCAGCGCCACCACGTGGTGCGCGGGAACCATCCGCGTATAGCTGGGATGGAACTGTGCCTCCAGCCCCTCACTCTTCAGCCACTCATATATGGTGTCGATGCGCGCCGCAACGATCAGCACCGGACCCGCCTGGCGCTTAGCCAGAAAGTAGCGCATCGGGCGATCGAGAGAGCGGGCCATGCGAACACTCTTGCCCTCGCGCGCGACCAGCGCGAACGAACCCGCGATGCGACCCACCGCCTCCGCTGAGCCGTGCAGGATGGTCTCGCGTGCCTCCTCAATGCTAAGGCGGTAAAGTTGGTTCGCTTCCGGCTCGGTCAGATCAACAACGCGCTCGATATATTCATGCTGCATGGTGCCCTCATCCGGCTCGAACCACCGGGTTGATACATCTGGTTCAGCATAGCGCATTGTCCGGAACTTTCCGCGCATCTGCCCGCCAGCAAAGCCTCGTGTGCGGCTCATCCAAAAGGTGGACGTGGATTCCATCCGCTGGTGGGTTGACCATCTCGTCCCGCATCCAGCAAGCTTGCGCAGACATCATGAAAAGAAAGTATTTGGTTTTGTTGCTCCTGCTGGTGGCCACAGCAGGTCCTGGCTATTCCCAAACGAACTTCTTCGCCCGCTGGGCAGCGCGCACCAGCGCTATTCAGGCAAAGCAGCCCTCCTGGTCAGTGCCGCTGATCGCGCCCTACCCCATGCTGATCCAGGTGTTCCGCGCAGACTTCACCCGGCAGATCACCCCCGCGCGCACGGCGACCTGGAACTACGGCGCCGCCCGTGGGCTGAACCTCGTCCCCGGCTTCAACAGCGAAGTGGATTTTTACTACCCGGACTACTTCCAGCACAACACGCCGAAAGTGAAGGACGGCTTTGGCGACGTCGGCTTTCTTTACAAGTACCGCATTTTGTCCAGCAACGAGAAGCATGGCAATTACATGCTGAGCGCGCAGATCACCGCCACGCTCCCCACTGGGAGCCATACCAACGGCAGCCCTGATTCATCGTTCTCCCCATCGCTTCTGGGTGGAAAAGGCTTCGGCAAATTCGATGTGATCTCTTCGCTCGGCGGCACCTTACCCACGGACGAAACCAAAAAGCTGGGCCGATCCGTAGCCTTCAACACCACCGCGCAGTACCACCTCAGCAAGTACGTCTGGCCTGAGCTGGAGAGCAACCTGACGCACTTCTCGGGTGGAAAGAATGACGGCAAGACACAAAACTTCCTTTCCCCCGGCATCACCTTCAGCAAGTTCAAGCTGCAGCCCAAAGACGCCAAAAGCCGTTTGGGCATTGCCTGCGGCGCGGGTATGCAAATTGCCACTTCGCAATTCCACACCTTTAACCACAACCTGATCTTCACCAGCCGGTTCATCTTTTAAAGCAATCGGGGACCAGTTCACAAAGCGCAACGGACCGAGGCAACCAGTTCATGTGAAGCGCACGCTCAAGGGAAAACCACTCCATTGGAAGCGCAACAAAACCGAGGGATAACCACTTTCTTGGAAGCGCAACAAAACCGAGGGATAACCACTTTCTTGGAAGCGCAACGAAACGAAGGGGAACCAGTCCATGTGAAGCGCAACAAAACGAGGGTGGCCCATTCAAGCCGTTTTTGGCTTGAGTGGGGGACATGTAGCCCAGCGGAACCCGCAACCTGCACCAACCCTGTGTGTGACAATGACGGAACAACCAACCATGAACGAACTCGGGCAACCGCAACGATCGATGGCTGCAAAGCTGCTGGTGGCGCTTCGCCCGCTCCTGTTCATCGCAGCCTTACTCGCCTGGTGGCAGTTCGCCGTAAGCCGTCATCCCGAGCAACTGCTCCCTGGGCCCTGGTCAGTAGCCAAAGCCATCGTCGAACTCCTCCAACACGGCTTGCTCTTCAAATACGTGGTCGCCTCGCTGTTCCGGGTGACGTGGGGGTTTGCCCTCGCGGCCGTGCTCGCCATTCCACTCGGCCTGATCTTGGGGTGGTACCGCCGGGCCAATCGCGCCTCCAATCCACTGGTGCAGGTGTTTCGACCCATCTCCCCCCTCGCCTGGATCCCGCTCGCGATCCTCTGGTTCGGCGTCGGCGACTCCGCCGCGATCTTCCTGATCTTCGTAGGCTGTTTCTTCCCACTGCTGCTGACCGCGATGAGCGCGGTAGAAAATGTACCCGCGATCTACATCAACATCGGTCGCAATTTTGGGCTCACCACCGCTCAATTCATCTACCGCGTGCTCTATCCCGCGGTCGTGCCGCAGTTGATCGCCGGCGCCCGCATCACCATGGGCATCGCCTGGCTGGTTGTGGTCGCTGCAGAAATGATCGCCGTGAATTCCGGGCTGGGCTTTCTCATCGTGGATGCGCGCAACGCGGGGAATCGCTACGATCTGGTGATTGCCGGCATGGTAGTCATTGGCATCATCGGGCTCCTTTTGGATTTAGGCATGCGCTCTCTGGAACGCATTCAATCGTTCCGTTGGGGCTACTCGGGAGATGCAGTGTGACAACAGTGGATACCAAGCCGCCCGTGGCCTCGCGGAGCAAGTTGCACGTCGACCACGTAGGCATGGTCTATCAGCGCGATGGCGAAACCGTCACCGTCTTCGAAGACCTGAACCTGGATGTTGCCGAAGGCGAGTTCATCTGCCTCGTCGGGCCATCTGGCTGTGGCAAATCAACACTGCTGAACCTGATGGGCGGCTTCCTTGCCCCCACGCACGGAAAGATCACCATTGACGGTGAGCCAATCCACGGACCTGACCCGCGCCGCATTCTCGTCTTTCAGGAGCGCGGTGTGTTTCCCTGGCTCACCGTCGAAGGCAACATCGGCTTTGGGTTAGCCAGCCTGTCGCGCGCAGAGCGGGCCACCCGCATCGCTCACTACGTGGAGTTGGTGCGGCTGCAGGGATTCGAGAAAGCCTACCCGGCCGATCTATCCGGGGGCATGAAGCAACGGCTGCAGGTAGCGCGCGCCCTGGCCGTCAACCCGGATGTCCTCTATCTCGATGAGCCCTTCGGCGCATTGGATTCCGTCACCCGTCTTATCATGCGTGGCGAGCTCATGCGCATCTGGCAAGCCGAGCGCCGCACCGTGATTTTTGTCACCCACGATATCGATGAAGCCGTGCAACTGGCCGATCGTGTGGTCGTGCTTGGGCCGCGACCGGCAAAAATAAAAGAAGTCCTCACCATTGACATTCCGCACCCGAGAAACATCAGCGCGCCGCGCTACCTCGCACTGCGCGATGAACTGCTCAACCAGATTGGGCTGGCGTACAGCATATGAACACTCTGGCCAGGCCGGCTGCGTGGGAGAAATATTTCTGGCCCGTCCTGGCCGCATTGCTGCTGCTGGCGCTGTGGCATTTCTCGGTCGTCTTCACCGCGACCACCATCTTTCCTTCGCCGGCAAGTGTAGGCAAGGGACTGCTGCAACTCACGCAGAAGCATGTTCTCTGGGCCGACATCGCAGACTCCTTACGTCGCGTCGTACTTGGCTTTGGCGCGGCGGCGGTCATCGGCATCCCGCTGGGGCTGGCGCTTGGCTGGTATCCGGCACTGCACCAGGTCATCAACCCGGTAATCCAGATCCTGCGCCCCATCAGCCCCATCGCATGGATCCCTGTGTCCATCGTTCTCTTCGGCGTAGGCGAACGGCCGGCAGTCTTTCTTATATTTCTCAGCGCCTTATTTCCTATCCTGGTCGCTTGTGCCAGCGGGGTGGGGAGGGTGCCCCTGATTTATCGCCGTGCTGGCCGCAACTTCGGGCTATCCCAGTTCCAGCTCTTGTCCCGGGTGGTCTTCCCCGCGGCCCTGCCGCAAATCCTGGTCGGATTACGTCTCGCACTTGGTGTGGCCTGGTTGGTCGTCGTGGCAGCAGAAATGATTGCGGTCGACTCCGGCCTGGGCTACCTGGTAATTGACTCGCGCAATTCCGGCAAACGGTATGACCTGGTAGTAGCGGCCATGCTGCTCATCGGCCTGCTGGGATTGATCCTCGACCTGGGCTTCCGCAGGCTGGAAAACATTCGCTCTGTGCGCTGGGGGTTTCGTCATGAGTCTTAAGAAAAAAATCACGCTCGGTGTATGCGGCTGGCTGCTGTTCATCTCGGGTATGCACGCCTGGCTCAATGTGAACTGGGCGGCCGTGCTCAACGATTACCGGCCCCCTTCCCAACGAAAAATTACAGTTGCGTATTTGCCCGCCACCTGCCAACTCACTTGCCCGGTGACGGACTACATCTCCAAGTATTCACTCTCGGGAGAGATGTTCCTGCCCAGGCTGTTCCAGGGCTTTCCAGAAGTAAAAGAAGCCTTCATCTCCAACCGGGTGCAAGCCGCTTTTATCGTTGCTCCCCTGGCTCTGGCGCTCAAGGCGCAGGGTGTACCCATCAAGATCGTCTACCTCGGCCACCGCTACGGCAGCGCCGTCGTCGTGCGTAAAGATGGACCCATCAAAACCGCAGGGGATATGCGCGGCCACACCTTCGCCATCCCTAGCCGTTTTTCCGACGAACGCCTGTTGCTGTTCCGGGCCATGAAGGTCTGGGGCATCGCACCCAAAGAAGTGAAGATGGTTGAGATGGCGCCACCCGATGTGTCCAGCGCCCTCGCCGCCCACGCCATCGATGGCTTCGCCATGGGCGAGCCCTTTCCCTCGCAGGCGGAGATTGGCGGCTTCGGCCGCGTTCTCTTTCAAGCGCGCGAATACTGGCCCGACTACATGTCCTGCATCCTGGTGGTCCGTCAGGACCTCATCGATACCCGTCCCGAAGTGGTGCAGACCCTCGTCGACGGCATCGCTCGTTCCGGCCTATGGCTTGATACCAGCAAGCCGCACCGCATCGACGCCTCCGATTTCGTCGGGCGTTTTTACTACAACCAAAAACCCGCACTGCTCCGTTGGGCCCTGACCAAACCCATTGACCGGGTTACGTACAGTCCGCTCGGTCCGCGCAAAGCAGACTTCGACCTGGTACGCGATCTCATGATGGAAACCGGCGTCCTCAACAAAAAGCTCGACTTCAATGAATATGTAGATACGCGTTTCTCAGACAAGGCCAGCAGTCAAACGCCGTGGCGTTACGAACCAGGCATTGCAAACGCGCAATAGCCTGCGCAATTGCCTCAAGGAGAACTCATGTTTCGCAGAAACTTTCTTCACCTGATGACCTTTGCCAGTGTCGGTAGCCTGGCTCCGCTGGAGGCCCTGGGCGCCGCGTCGGGCCAAACCGTGACTTACCTGGTAAAAGGATTCACCTGCATCACCTGCGCCACCGGTCTCGATACACTGCTCAGCCAGGAAAAAGGCATCTCTTCCAGCAAGTCAACCTACCCCGAAGGCAAGGTGACTGTCCGCTTCGATCCGGGGAAGACCAACGAAGCAGCCATCACTGCATTCATCCGCGAACTAGGCTTCACCGTTCAGGGCAACCAGCCATCCTAACTTCAGGGAACACAAAGCAAATGTCTGATGAGAGCCGTTACACGCACCTGGCCGCCGTCCTTTCGAAATCGCTCGATTTGCAACAGCCGCCGATCGCAATCAGTTTCACTGATTCCTCTCCGAACGATGTAAACCCGCATGGTGAGACCGTGCCCGCAGGTTGCAGGTTCTGGCAGGACGGCGCCACCCGCGCCTTTGTGACCGGGCCCAACGATCACAGTCTCTGTTCCATAGGCGGATACACCCACAACCTGGAGTCCTCGCCATCTGGGCAGATTGACCTGATGGATGCGCTCAAGGTTTTTGCAGAACTCGACTACGTCACCGCGGACGATCTGAAATCGATCCCAGTGCTCGCCGCCCGTTCGGCCTGGGTGGTCTACGCCCCGCTGGCGAGCACCCCTTTACCTCCAGACGTCGTGCTCCTGATGGTGGATGCACGGCAAACCCTGATTCTGTGTGAAGCCGCCCAGCAAGTAGAGCAGCGAAGCGCTCCCGCCATGGGTCGTCCTGCCTGCGCCGTCGTCCCCCAGGTGATGAACACCGGCCGGGCAGCCGTGAGCCTCGGCTGTTGCGGTGCCCGCGCCTACCTCGACGTACTCACCGACACCACCTCCATCTTCGCCCTGCCGGGCCGCAACCTCGAGGCCTATGTCCAGCGGGTCGAAGCCCTCGCCAACGCCAACGAGGTCCTGTCAAAATTCCATCAAATCCGCCGCCACTCTGTGGAGGCCGGGCAAAGCCCCTCCATCCAGCAATCCTTAGCGCAAATGGCCTCGTCTCAATAAGCGCATCAATTCAGGGTTGAGATGTCGCAATCCCGAAACCCGGGTGGCCCATTCAAGCCATGTTTGGCTTGAGTGGGGGACACCTCAACCGGTGTATGCCCCTGGTCCAGGAGCCCTCGCCCCACAGCCTGAGATCACCTCTCTGCTTGAAGCGCTAAATCCGCTTTAACGCATCATTTTCGCCCTCGGCGAAACTGTAGCAGGAACGATGCACTCCCCTGGCTCTCGCCAGGCCGCCCAAGCCCGACAACCAAAAATTCCCACCATATTCATCAACTGGCGTCCACCCGCCCGCACAGACATCCATGCCGCACCTGTACATTTGAGAGAATCTATGCGGAGCTCGGAACTTTGCGATGGCCAAGGCATCCAACGCTCTAAGCTTCCACCAAGACGCAGCAAGAACGGAGCAATGCGATGGCAACAGCAGTGAAGGCGCAGCCCCTGAGCCAACGATCGGCCTGGAAGGCGCTCGAAAATCATCATGACCAGATCCGCAGCCAGGATCTGCGATCGCTGTTTGCCGGCGATAAGGACCGCGCCACCCGGTTCAGCATCGAAGCCGCGGGCCTGTTTCTGGACTACTCCAAAAATCGGATCACGCCCGAAACGCTGAAGCTCCTTCTGCAACTGGCAGACGAGTCCGGTCTCAAGCAACGCATCGATGCCATGTTCCGCGGCGAAAAAATTAACATCACCGAAAAGCGCGCCGTTTTGCACGTCGCCCTCCGGGCCCCCAAGGGTGAGAGCATCCTCGTCGATGGGGAGGATGTGGTGCCCGCGGTGCACGAAGTGCTCGACAAAATGACCGCGTTCGCCAACCGGATTCGCAGTGGAGAATGGAAAGGCCACACCGGCAAACGCATCCGCAACCTCGTCAACATCGGCATCGGCGGCTCTGACCTCGGTCCCGTCATGGCCTACGAGGCTCTCCGGTACTACAGCGACCGCTCGCTGACTTTTCGCTTCGTCTCCAATGTGGACGGTACCGATTTCGCCGAAGCAGTCATCGATCTTGATCCGGCAGAGACCCTGTTCATCGTCTCCTCGAAAACATTCACTACCCTCGAAACCATGACCAACGCGCACACCGCGCGCGATTGGGCCTTGGCCGGCCTCAAGGATGAGAAGGCAGTGGCCAAGCACTTCGTGGCCGTCTCCACCAACGCGGCCGAGGTGACCAAATTCGGTATCGACACTGCTAACATGTTCGGCTTCTGGGATTGGGTCGGCGGCCGCTACTCCATGGATTCCGCCATAGGCCTATCGACCATGCTGGCTATCGGCCCGGACAATTTCCGCGCCATGCTCAGCGGCTTCCACGCCATGGATGAGCACTTCCGCACCGCCCCATTCGCCAGTAATTTGCCCGTCATCCTGGGCCTGCTCACCGTCTGGTATACCGACTTCTTCGATGCGCAGACCATGGCGGTGTTGCCGTATGAACAATACCTAAAGCGCTTTCCCGCCTATCTGCAGCAACTCACGATGGAAAGCAATGGCAAACATGTCACCCTCGATGGCGAGCAGGTCACCTACCAGACCGGGCCCATTTACTGGGGCGAGCCCGGCACCAACGGACAGCACTCTTTCTACCAGTTGATTCATCAGGGAACCCGGCTCATTCCTTGTGACTTCATCGCCTTCGAAAAGACGCTGAATCCACTGGGACGGCACCACGACATCCTGCTGGCCAATGTCTTTGCCCAGGCCGAGGCATTGGCCTTTGGCAAAACTGCAGAGCAGGTGAAGGCCGAGGGCACCCCCGACTGGCTGGTGCCGCACAGAGTCTTCGAAGGGAATCGTCCTTCCAACGTGCTTATGGCTGAGCGGCTCACCCCCGAAACCCTGGGCAAACTGGTCGCTCTCTACGAGCACTCGGTGTTCACCCAGGGCGCCATCTGGGGCATCGACTCCTTCGATCAATGGGGAGTGGAGTTGGGTAAGGTCCTCGCGCAGCACATCATCGCCGAGATTGAAGACCCTTCTCCCAAACTGCAGCACGACGTTTCTACCAACAACCTCATTGCCCGCTACCGCAAAGGCAAGTAATCAGCAAAGCAGCGATATGAGCACAACCGCAGAACAACGCAAATAGGAAAGAGGAGCGAGTCGATGCAACTAGGAATGGTGGGTCTGGGCAGGATGGGCGCCAACATGGTGCGGCGTTTGTTAAACAACGGTCACACCGCCGTGGTGTACGACCGTTCGGCGGCGACGGTGCAGGATCTTGAGAAGCACAATGCAGTGGGCGCTTCCTCCTACGCGGACATGGTGAGCAAACTCAGCAAGCCACGCGCCATCTGGTTGATGATCCCTGCCGCGGTCGTGGATGAAACCATTGCCCAGATCGCACCCCACCTGGAATCGGGAGACATTCTCATTGACGGTGGCAATTCCTACTACATCGATGACATCCGGCGCAGCACTGAGCTGGCGCCCAAGGGCATTCAATATGTGGACGTGGGCACAAGCGGTGGCGTCTGGGGACTGGAGCGCGGCTACTGCCTCATGATCGGCGGCCCAACCGCGGCCGTGCAATATCTTGAGCCAATTTTCAAAACCATCGCCCCGGGCATCGGCGACATCCCACGCACCCCCGGACGCGAAAAGACCGGCGGCACGGCCGAGCTTGGCTATCTGCACTGCGGCCCCAGCGGCGGTGGGCACTTCGTCAAGATGGTGCACAACGGCATTGAGTACGGACTGATGGCCGCGTATGCAGAAGGCCTGAACGTTCTCCACGCAGCCAACATCGGCAAAAAGACCGGCGAGATCGATGCGGAGACTACGCCTCTGCGCGACCCCGAACACTACCAGTACGACTTCAACCTGGCGGATGTAGCCGAGGTCTGGCGGCGCGGCAGTGTGGTCTCGTCCTGGCTGCTCGATCTCACCGCCTCGGCCCTGGCCAAGAGCCCGGCCCTGTCTGATTTCAGCGGTCGCGTCTCCGACTCCGGCGAAGGTCGCTGGACGATCAAAGCCGCCATCGATGAAGGTGTACCCGTGCCCGTACTCACGTCATCGCTTTATGAGCGCTTCAGTTCGCGAGGCGAGGCTCTCTTTGCTGACAAACTACTCTCCGCCATGCGCTTCGAATTCGGTGGCCACGTCGAAAAGTCGAAGTAACCGCACCAGCCAACCTGCCCCCAACTGCCCCACATCTCGCCTTTGGCGAGCAAGTGTGGGGCACTCACTCAATCCGTAACCACCTGAGGTGAATTCACTCAATCCGTAACCACCTGAGGTGAATTCACTCAACCCGTGACCACCGGGGTTTGATTGACTCAACCTGTAACAACCTGGGGTGCCCCATATCTCACGACGTTTTCCAGTCGGGAGATGTGGGCATTCACAACCCTCAACCCATAACTCTCCACCCCTCACCAACCCCACTGCGCAACCTGACAAACACACAATGAACTCTACTGCGCGCTCCCGTCCATCCCCAAATTGCTGAACTGCTCCGAATACATACCACTCTCCAATGCCTGCACCTCCGCAGGAGCTTTCCGCAACAACTGGTGATAAATATTCTTTGCGCGCGCACGATCATTGTCACCGATCAGCTCGGCCGTCCCCGGCTCTTCCTGTAAGTCGCGCCCGTGCAGCCGAACATACAACCGGTGGGCTTGCCCCCGTGCCCGGTCATCCGTGGCGACCATGAAGATCAAGGCATAAGCCCCACGAGGAACCACCGTGGCGCCGCTCACCTGGCTGCCCGTCAACGTTCTCGAAATCACCGGCAGCGACGCGCGCACCCGAAAGCTCACCAGCCGCGCCTGTCCACTGCGGTTGCGCTCGAATACCAGCGCCGCCTTCTGATGGTAGTACTCGCCCAGCAGGGCGCCCAGCGCGCGCGCCCGGTCGTGCGAGCAGCCGTCGATCATGCCCGAATTCTCTGCGCGCCCGCGCCACAATCCGACCGCCGCGTCCACATGCGCCTGCGTGCATAGCTGCTTTGCCAAATAACGCGCCGTGGCCAGGTAATGGAGTTCTTCAAACGAGGTGAGGGAATCGGCACTGCAGGCGATCGTAAGCTGTCCCTGGGTGCTGGGGCTCACGAAGACAACGCTCTGCGCCAACAACGGCGGAAGCAGCAGAAAGCCCAGCCAGGCGGAGCGTGCTATTCTCCGCATTCCGATTTAACAGCGTCGGCAAGTTGCGGCCCTGCTCCCGCATCCGTGACCGGCTTCACCCGCTCATAGACACTGGCCGCCTGCATGTGCGTCGCGGCCCACTCGAAGGTCCGCGCCAGCACGCCGGGCTTGCAGATAAAAATGTCGGTATTCGCTTCCACTGGCTCACAGTATCTCCTGAGCAACAACGAAGAGCCACCAACAAAATTAATAAGCTCCTGCCCGCGCCCGATCTCGTGCTCCAGCAGAAAAGCGCGCATCACGGCGGAGAGGGATTCTTTCTTGTAGTGCATATCATTCATCTGCAGGTCGATGTAAGTGACCCGATTGCGCCGCCACCCGCTCACCATGCTCAGCCAGGGTCCATCGGGTAAACGTAAGCCCATGGAAAAGAAATCCGGGTTGCCCCGCAGCAAGCGATAACGAGCGTGAAAGTAATCAGAAATCCGCTGCGGCATGGCTTTCTCTTCCAAGCCCAGCATCACTTCCAGGCACTGCTCGGGTGCAATCACCGAAACAAACCTGACCTGCGTGCTTTTTTCAAGTTGCTGGCGTTTGCCCGCCAGGCTGCGCCGGGTGCGCGGCCCCAGGCTGGCAAGCATGCTTTCATAGGTACTTTTCAGCGGCAGCTTGTGCTGTATGTCGAGTCCATTGAACCTGCGATACCGGCTCGCCGGGCCCATCACATCGATACAAGCTTCAGCCCTGGCTTTCATGGTGATGCTCACCCCATGAATCCGCCATTGTTTCATTAGGCATTCGATCGCCAGATGCACAAACTGAACGTGCAGTTCCTCGGGACCGGCAATTAGGCTTTCGCCAATGTAGTCCCCTCCGCGAAACAGCCCGAGACCGATACCAAGCCGTGTATGTTCATAGAAAAATACACATGCTTCCAGTTCCCGGTCGCGCCGGATCAAGACCGCCGCACACCGCCGGTTTGCCAGGGTGTTGGCAGCCACAAAGTATTCCGGGTCGGTCGTCAAATCATCTTGCTGGTCGCAGCGACGCCGCAGTTGCAGGATCTCCGCTGATACTGCCAGCAGATTTTTTTTGCCCATGACGAGCTGCACAGCCCGCGGCCCATCCAGGAACGCCGGGCGCGCTAAGCGGTGACTGCTGCTGCTATCTAATAGCTGGCTGTTATCCGTAAGGATTTGAGAGCTCATCTTACTCACCCGGCATAAGGAACTGTGCGCGATCACATAGCATCGCTGCGTTCATAATAAGAGAATCGCAAGCAAGCAAAAAAGTAGCAATGGAGATTACGGAAGTAAGCAGATCTCATCGGATCCGCCCCGGCCCGTAGTTTGCATCCTCTTATATATGTACTAAGTCAATCCATCGAGCAGAGTATAGCACTGCAGATCGCGCTGCTTTGCCATCTATCTGTGACCCTTTCAGGGGAGCGGGAACGTGATTGCGACGAATGACCATTAAGGGAATGTGCACCCCAATGTGCGCGCATTGCCCGTAGGCTCGCAAACCAAAAACATGCAACCATGGGCTGCGAGAAAAGATGAACCCCTGCCCCACTAAGAGGGACCCCCACGTAATTCCCTACGCACTCACTCGTTGCTCCGTCCCCGGCATGGCGCGGCGACCGTAGAAAGCAGCCAGTGACCAGAACGAGATAACCAGCAGTGCGTCGCACCCGAGGCTTGTCCAGGCAGCGCCGCGCCAGGAGTAGCGCGGCAGGATCACCAGGTTTGCTCCTATGTTAATTAAAGCGATAACCACCTGGACGCCCGTCCGCGTGCGCTGCCGTCCCGCTCCAGAAAGCGCGTCTGCCATAAATGAATGGACACAGCGTAGCAAGGGAATCAGCGCCAGCAAGCGGACTCCCGGTACGACGGCGCTGTAACCAGGTCCCAGCAAAGGCAACAGCAGCGGTGCCAGGAACCATAAGCTCGCCGCCATCACCACGCCGTAGACCGACGTTTTCGTAATCAGTGACCGTGCGTAACGATAGGTGGCGTCCGCACCCTTTTGCCCGCGCACAAAAAACTCCGGGTAGGCTGCTGCGGCCAGCGAACGCACCGGCGTCATGCTGACGTCGATCACGCGGTATGCGGCGGCGTACACGCCGGTCGCTTCCAGGCTGCCGAGCCGACTCAGCATGATCTTGTCGATGTCGTTGTAAACCGTCGCCGCGGAGCCGGCGACGCTGAAGAAAACTCCCTCTGCCACATCCTCTCTTAAGGCCTTCAGGCAAGTCCGCGGTGCGCCCCAGCAAAGCGATCCTGTAACTACCGCGTAGGCCGTCCCTAACAAGCCGGTGACGAGATAGACTAGCGCCCATCGCTGTAGAGATAGCGAATGCGACGCCGCCCTCAGCAGCAGGATCCCGGCGAGGCGCAGGCCACTGACCGCCACGCTTTGCAGGGCAGTCTGCTTCACCTGCTGCAGCGCGATGAAACCAGAAGCGGCCAGTTCTGTAACTTTCAGAAGAACAAGATCTGCCACAGATACAAGCAGCATCACCGGCAGGGGGACTTTCAGACGGAGCAATAAGCTAACGCCGATCGCAATTCCGGAAAGCGCTGTCCCTGACAGCACCGACAGGAGAATCCCATTCCCCCAGCACACCCGCGCGTCCCGTTTGCCGGCACGCACGTTCTTGATGAACAAGTTGGGTGCGCCCAGCCCGGAGAAGGGGCCGAGCAAAGCCGCCATGGCCACTGCGCTGATGAAGGCACCGTATTGATCGGGTCCCAGTGCCCGGGCCACCAGGACGAAATAGGCAGCCTGTATCAGTAGCCGGCCGCCCTGGCCAAGGGAGAGTTGGGTCGTATCCCTGAGCAGGCCCTGCGTCTGGAGGCGAGCGGTCATGGCCTGCAAGCACTATAGGCTTCCTCCCGGAAGGCACATGAACGCCTCTTCACAATCGTTCGGGGCAGGCTCGCCGCGGCGGTCACAAAATTCCTTTATCCTTCCCATGTCACCTGAGAAGGAGTGCACCGGTTGCCTCGTCGTCGTTTGCTGTCGTTCTGTCTGCTCACAGCCTTTTGCAGTGCGCAGGGCCAAAGTGCTCCCCAAACCCCGGCAGCCCCGCCTCAAGCCATGGGCGTCACCACCGGGGGCACCTTCGCCCCGGTGCTCGATGCGGAGAAACGGCCCATCACGGCCGGCGGCTTTGTAAAGACCGGGCCAGTGGTGTTCCAGGATGTCGCTGCCAAAGCCGGTCTCACCGCCTGGCGGCACAAGATGGGCACTCCGCAAAAGCAAACCATCCTTGAGGCCACGGGCTCGGGAGTCGCTTTGCTCGACTACGACAAAGACGGCTGGCTCGACATCTACATTGTGAATGGCTCGACCTATGAGGCGCTTGCCGGCAAAGCCGAGGCGCCCCACGCCGCGTTGTTTCACAACAACCACGACGGCACCTTCACCGATGTAGCGGCGAAAGCCGGCGTGGTCAATGATCGTTGGGGCTTCGGAGTTGCCGTGGGCGACTACGACAACGATGGATGGCCGGATCTATTCGTGGCGAACTACGGAAAGAACCGCTTGTTCCACAACAACCATGACGGCACCTTCACCGACACGGCAGAAAAGGCCGGCGTGCAACTGGGCAACTGGTCGAGCGGCCCCAGCTTCGGCGACTACGACGGTGACGGGCGGCTCGACCTGTTCGTCTCCGGCTATGTTCATTTCGAAGAAGATACCGCCACGCAGGGGTGGCGCGTCGCCGGTCGCGTCCAGCTTCTGCCAGTTCCGCGGGGTGAATGTCATGTGCGGTCCCCGCGGCCTCAAGGGAGAGCACGATCATCTTTTTCATAACAACGGCGACGGCACCTTCACCGACGTCAGCGTCAAAGCAGGGGTGAGCGATGCCAACGGTTATTACGGATTCACTTCCATCTTTGTGGACCTGAACAATGACGGCAAGGTCGATCTGTTGGTGGCCGACGATTCCACCCCCAACTACCTCTACATCAACAAAGGGGACGGCACCTTTGAAGATGACAGTTACGCCTCTGGCTACGCCCTGAATGAAAACGGCCGGGAAACGGCCTCGATGGGTGTTGCCGTAGGGGACTACCAGCACAACGGCCGCCTGGGGATGTTTAACACCACCTTCTCCGACGACTACGATGTGCTCTATCGCAACGATGGCGATGCCAATTTCACCGATGACAGCTATGCCGCGGGCGTGGCCGAGGTGACCGTGCCCTTTCTGGGTTGGGGCACCGAGTTCATCGATTACGACAACGACGGTTGGAAAGACCTGTTCCTGGTGAACGGGCACGTGTACCCGGTGGTCGACCAAAACAATTGGGGCTCGACCTACGCCGAACGGCCATTGCTCTTCCGCAATCAGCAGGGTAAAAAGTTTGAGCCGGTGCCGGCCGTCCAGGGCACTGGGTTGGCGGTCGTCATCCCCGCGCGGGGAGCGGCCTTTGGCGATCTTTTCAATGATGGGCGTATCGATGTGGTGATCAACAGCATCGACAGCGTGCCCACGCTGCTGCGCAACGTGAATGCCGATCGTCACCATTGGGTAGAGTTGAGCCTGGCCGGGGGAGCAAAGAGCCCCCGGGACGCGGTAGGTGCTACGGTGTATCTCACCGCCGGAGGCGTTCGCCAGCGCGGTGATGTGGTCAGCAGTGGCAGCTTTGTGTCCGCCAGCGATCCGCGGCTGCACTTCGGCCTGGGCGATCTGGAGAAGGTCGACAGCGTAGAAATTCACTGGCCGAGTGGCGCGAAGGAAACGGTGAAGCTCCCAGCCGTGGATAAAATCTTCACCCTGGAAGAGGGCAAGGGTATCACTGGAACTGCTGCAGAACCGGCCACCAAAAAATAGCAGCGCATCCGCCGAGGAGACATGAGCGACCAGAACCTGCAATTCCCGCACCGCCGCTTCGACCCATTGCGTGGCCGCTGGGTGCTCGTTTCGCCCCATCGCACCCAGCGGCCCTGGCAGGGCGAAGTCAGCAAGACAGACACCAAAGCCGCCGTGCACTACGATCCTGCCTGCTACTTGTGCCCCGGCAACACCCGCGCGGGCGGCCACCAAAACCCTGCGTATACCAGCGTCTTCGCATTCACGAATGACTATGCGGCCCTGCTGCCCGACTCGCCGGAAATCCCGCAAGCCGATCAGCATCCCTTATTACGTGTCGAGAGCGAGCGTGGCGTTTGCCGCGTGTTGTGCTTCCATCCCGACCACAGCCTGACGCTTGCCGGCATGGCTGTGGACGATATCCTCGGCGTGGTGCAGGCCTGGACCGCCGAGTACACGGAACTGGGCGCCCTCCCGGCCATCCGCCACGTACAGATTTTTGAAAACCGCGGCGCCATGATGGGTGCCAGCAACCCCCATCCCCACGGGCAAATCTGGGCCACGGAGCACATCCCCGACGAACCGGCCGCCGAACTGGCGAATCAACGCGCATACCTCCAGCAGCACAACTCCTGCCTGTTGTGCGACACGCTGAAAGTGGAACTGCAGCAGGCGCAACGCATCGTTTGTGAGAACGATGAATTCGTCGCCCTGGTGCCATTTTGGGCGGTTTGGCCGTTCGAAGCCCTGGTGCTCAGTCGTGCCCACCTGGGCAGCCTGACAGATTTCAATCCTGCCCAGCAACGCGGTCTGGCCGACATTCTCAAGCAGTTGACGGTGCGCTACGATCGTCTGTTTGCCACCAGCTTTCCCTATACCATGGGCTTTCATCAACGGCCCACTGACGGGGAAGCGCATGCGGAATGTCACTTCCACGGTCACTTTTATCCGCCCTTGCTGCGCTCTGCGACGGTGCGCAAATTCATGGTCGGCTTCGAAATGCTGGGCATGCCGCAACGGGATATCACGCCAGAAACAGCAGCCGGGCAACTGCGCGCGGCGGCCGGCTAATGGCTCTGCTGTGCCGCGGCCTGGCGGGCCTGCTATGGCTCTGTTGCTCGCTCGCCGCAGCCGCCGCCCAGAACACGGCAGCCGTCCTCACCGTCGATCACGGGCCCAACGCAGCCGCGCAGCAAGCGAAGCCTTACGTCGTCCTGGTTTCTCTGGACGGCTTTCGCTTCGACTATGCCGCCAGGTATCACGCCACTCATTTGTTGGCGCTGGGCGCAAAAGGGGCGATCGCCAAAGAGGGCATGATCCCTGCCTACCCATCCCTGACCTTCCCCAACCACTACACGCTGGTGACCGGTCTCTATCCCGAACACCACGGCATCGTGGCCAACCGCTTCTACGATCCGTCGCGCAAGCAGAGTTATGCGTATAACAATCCCGCCACGGTGCGCGATGGAAGCTGGTACGGGGGCACTCCCCTATGGGTGCTCGCCGAGAAGCAGGGCATGCGCAGCGCCTGTTTCTTCTGGCCCGGTTCTGAAGCGGAGATACAAGGAGAGCGGCCGAGCTACTACCTAAAGTTTGACGATCACTTTCCGGATGAGCCGCGCATCGACCAGGTGATTGCGTGGCTCCGCCTGCCGGCCGGGCAGCGGCCCCATCTAATCACTCTCTACTACTCAAACGTGGATCATGCCGGCCATCAGTACGGACCCGACAGTGAACAAACCGCCGCCGCGGTGGCCCATGTGGATCAGCTGATGGCTCGCCTGTGGGAACAGCTGGGCCACCTGTCACTGCCCGTCAATCTGATCGTCCTCTCTGATCACGGCATGGAACAGGAGCAGGGCTCGTGGATCAACCTCGATCAGTACACGGATCTGGCGAACGTCCCGGCCGAGGGCTCTCTGCTCTACCCACCCACCGAGGCCGCTGCTGAAAAGATCTATCAGGATCTCAAGATCAAAAGTGATGCGTTCACGGTGTATCGCCGTAAGCGAGTACCCTCCGTTTACCACTACGACAGCAACGGGCGCGAAGGGGACCCGATCATCGTGCCCAACGGCCCCTTTGCCATTCGCGCCCATGCGCCGCCCCCCGGCGCACCAGACAAACCGCCCGATCCGGGTGCACATGGTTTCGATCCTGCTGTCGTGCCTTCCATGCGCGCGCTGTTCATTGCGATCGGTCCTGACATCGTTCCCGGCTCCACACTGGGGCCCTTCGCGAACGTGAACGTCTATCCGCTCGTGGCGAGCATCCTTGGCTTGCAACCGCCGCCCGTAGACGGCAGACTCACGGTGCTCTCCAAAATTCTCAAACACCCGCCCGGCGACGATGGGCCTGTAAAGACGGAGCGGAACGGCGAGGATCGTTCTGGGCGGTCCGGCCTCTCTTTAGTAACGCTGCCGCCAAATCTTAACGTTCTGTCTTCGGCCCGGGCGTGTACTGTAGCAAAAATCACTCTTCCCGGTACTGTGAGGGCAGCTTCCCGTCCCTCGGTCATTGCCTGCAACACCTGCATCCCTTGTGCCTGGCTAAATCCCCATTTCAAGGAGATGACCCTTGCCTTCTCGATCGACTCTGCATGCATACATCCTTGCCTGCGCCGTGTTCTGCGCTTTGCTCATAGCGCCCTCCTCCTCCCTGGCCCAATCCACCTGTTCCCAGTTCGGCACGGAGTCCATTGCCGGCGGGCAATACATTTTCCAGAACGACGAATGGAACTCCAGTACGCAGCAATGCGCCACGGTCAGTGGCGCCGGCTTTACCCTCACCGCGGCCAATTTCAACTTGCCCACCAACGGAGCTCCCGCCACCTACCCCTCCCTCTACCGGGGCTGCCATTGGGGTAACTGCACCAGTTCGAATCCCTTTCCCATTGAGGCGAGCAACATCGCCTCGGCGGCTACCAGTGTTTCCATCACCCAGCCAACCGGCTACAACAATGATGCGGCGTACGACATCTGGTTCAACCAGACCTCGACCACCTCGGGCCAGCCGAACGGGACCGAGATCATGATCTGGATCAATCACGAGGGGTCGCCACAGCCCTTTGGTTCGGAGGTAGGTACGGTCAATATCGATGGGACGTCCTGGGCCGTGTGGACCGGCCGGCAGTCCTCGTGGAACATCATTTCTTATGTGCGGGAAGCTCCGGTCACTTCCGTCACCAACCTCAATCTGTTGCCATTCTTCAGTGACTCGATCAACCGGGGCAGTTTGCAGCCTTCCTGGTGGTTGATCGATGTGGAGTACGGGTTTGAGATCTGGACCGGCGGCCGGGGGCTTGCCGGCGCCCATGGCTCCCGCGCGGGTTTAGATGTCCCCCACTCAAGCCAAACGCGGCTTGAATGGGCCACCCAGGCTTTTTGAGATCCACTTAGGTGTGCCTGAGATCAGTGGAAAGAGGCGTACCTCGAGATGTCTTCCTGCTGGGAGAGCCTCCAGCAAATCCCGGGTGGCCCACTCAAGCCGCGTTTGGCTTGAGTGGGGGACATCTAAACCCGTCACCATGCAAACCGACCGCGGTCTGCACTCCCGACCGGAAGCTCCATGTCATCGCACACCCCAAGGTGCCATCCACGCCCGGTTACAATCAAAAGTGACGATGCCTGCTACAGACGCAAACACCCTTCCAGACGCTCCCTCAGAGAGCGCTACTGACGCGGCGACCCCAAGCGCCAGCCCCGCGCGCGAGCTGCGCTACGATCCTTCCGAAATCGAAGTGCGCTGGCAACAGAACTGGGACGAACAACCAGACCTCTACCGCGCCGAGCCCGAGACCAGCGGCAAGCCCAAATACTACGTGCTCGAAATGCTGCCCTACCCTTCAGGCCAGCTGCACATGGGCCACGTACGCAACTACGCCATCGGCGATGCCCTCGCCCGCTACATGTGGATGCAGGGCCACAACGTGCTCCACCCCATGGGCTGGGACGCCTTTGGCCTGCCCGCCGAAAACGCGGCACTCAAAAACAACAAGCCGCCCCGGGAGTGGACCCTGGAGAACATCGCCCACATGCGCCGCCAGATGCGGCGCATTGGGCTGAGCTATGACTGGGCCAACGAAATCACCACCTGCCTGCCCGACTACTACCGTTGGACGCAGTGGTTTTTCCTCCGCATGCTGGAGAAAGGCCTGGCGTTCCGCAAGCAAAGCAAGGTGAACTGGTGCCCTCTCTGCGCCACCGTGCTGGCCAATGAGCAGGTGATCGACGGTTGTTGCTGGCGTCATGAAGACACCGTGGTGGAACAACGCGACCTGGAGCAGTGGTTCCTGCGCACGACCAATTACGCGCAGGAGTTACTGGAAGGCCTGGACAAACTCCCCGGCTGGCCGGAAAAAGTGCGCACCATGCAGCGCAATTGGATTGGCCGCAGCCAGGGGGCGACCATTGCATTCGTTCTGGACGAAGCCGCGGAAGGCGAGAAGAGCGATCGCGGCCGAGCCCCGCTACCCGCTGCGGAAGGTTTCATGCCGGGCGCTTCGCTGTCCAAAGACGCGGTGAAAATCCCCGTGTACACCACGCGCCTCGATACCATTTTCGGCGCCACCAGTTTGCAAGTCGCGCCCCAGCATGCGCTCATCCAGCAATTTGCCGCCGCCGACGCAGCGGCTGGCCGGCGAAGTCGCTGCGCTGGTCGAAGACCAGAAAAAAGCCCGCGATGGCGGGGACCCCGCAGCCGTCGACAAACGCGGAACCTTCACCGGGCGTTACGCCATCAACCCCTTCAACGGGGAGCGTGTGCCCATCTGGGCCGCCAATTACATCCTGCTGGAATACGGTACCGGCGCCGTCATGTCGGTGCCCGCCCATGACCAGCGCGATTTCGACTTCGCGAAAAAGTTCGGCCTGGAAGTCCGCATCGTCGTGCTGCCGCGGCGCAGCGGCGAGCCTCCCGCTTCCGGAGATCCCGACGAACCTGTGCTGCCTTACGAAGAAGAAGACAGTCTGCTCATCAACTCCGGGGACTACAACAGTCTCGGCTGCCAGGAGGCACGCAACAAGATGGAGGCCTTCGCCGCGGAACACGGATTCGGCGAGCCCACCGTAACCTATCGCCTCAAAGACTGGGGAGTCAGCCGCCAGCGCTATTGGGGAGCCCCCATCCCGGTGCTCTACTGCGCCAAGGACGGCATCGTGCCGGTGCCGGATGACCAGTTGCCGGTCCTGTTGCCTGAGCAAATCGAGATCACCCAGCAGGATGGCTCGCCATTGAGCCGCGTTCCCTCGTTCGTCAACGCCACCTGCCCGCGTTGCGGCGGACCCGCCCGCCGCGAAACCGACACCATGGACACCTTCGTCGATTCGTCCTGGTACTTCTACCGCTATCCCGACGCGAAAAACAACAGCGCGCCCTTTAGCCGGGAAAAAATCGACTACTGGTTTCCCATCGACCAGTACATAGGGGGCGTGGAGCACGCCATCCTGCACTTGATCTACTCCCGCTTCTGGACCAAGGTGATGCGCGACCTGGGATTGATTGGCAACGACGAGCCGGCCACCCGGCTCTTTACGCAAGGCATGGTCATCCGCAACGGCGCCAAAATGTCCAAGTCGAAAGGCAACGTAGTCTCGCCCGATGACATGATTGCGCGCTACGGAGCCGATGCCACCCGCATGTACGCGCTGTTCGCAGCTCCGCCCGACCGTGATCTGGAGTGGCAGGAAGATGGCGTCGCGGGCATCAGCCGATTCCTCGGCCGCGTGTATCGCCTGGGCATGCGCTATCAGGACCAGGTGAAAGATGCCGGCGCTCGTCAGGCAAGCAGCGCGCCCACCACCCCGCTGGCCCAGGCCCTCCTGCGTAAGCTGCACCAGACCATCAGCAAAATCACCCAGGACTTCGGCGGCCGCTGGCACTTCAACACCTGCATCGCCGCCATCATGGAACTGGTGAACGAAATCATTGCGGCCGAGCCAGGCCTGGCGGATATGCCGGCGGCGTCTTCGGCAGAATTGTTGAGCCAGTTGATTCCGTCGCTCATCCTGCTGCTGGCGCCGTTTGCTCCCTATCTGGCCGCCGAGCTGTGGCAGCAAACCGGCGGGACGGGCTCGCTGCTGCGCCATCCCTGGCCAACGTCCAATGCGGATCTTGCGCGTGCGGAAGAGCTGGAAATCCCCGCTCAGGTCAACGGCAAGCTGCGCGCAGTCGTGCGGCTGGCGCCCGATGCCAGCAATGAGGAGCTGCAACAGGCCGCGCTGGCCGAACCCAGGGTGCAGGCCGCCCTCGCCGGCAAGCAGGTGGTCAAGATTGTGATCGTGCCCGGCAAGCTCATCAACATTGTGGTGAAGTAGCCCGTGCGCGGAACCTCCGCTCCGCCCCCTTCCCCGGCTCCCCGCCTGATGCATATTTGCGCCAGCTGCTGGCGCCGCCCTCAACTGCTGTTACGAGAGCTGCTCTGGCGCTGGGTTTTCGGCCTGCCCGCAGCCGTCCTGGTGGGGTATGAAGTCTTTCGCATCCTGAAGGGTACTTCGCTGACAGCCGAGTCCTTCGCCGGGCTCTCCCTCAGCGACCCCATGCAAGCCGCTCAACAGCTCACGGTTCTGGCTTCCACGGTGGTTGACCCGGTAGTGCGCACTGCACTCTGGCTTGGTCCTCTGCTGGCCGCCAGCTGGGCAATCCTGTCAGGCCTGGGGAGAAGCGCGTTGCTGCAGCGCCTGGACCCTGCCATGCGGCCCGCACCTTTCTCGCTGGTTGCGCTGCAACTGCTGCGCATCACAGCGCTCGTGCTGGTCTCCCTCGGCTGGTACAAGGCGGTGGGCTGGGCCGCGGAGAATACATTGGCGGACGCCACGCCCAACCTGGTCGCTTATAGTGCCTGGGTCATCTGCCTCTCGCTGGGCATCTTTGTGCTTTGGGCATTGGTCAGCTGGGTCTTTTCCATCGCTCCTTTACTCGCGATGCTGGAAGGGAAGGGCGTTGCTCGCAGCCTGGCGCGGAGTCTCCGCCTCGGGCCGCTTACCGGCAAGCTGGTCGAGGTCAACCTGGTGCTTGGCATCGTGCGCCTGGCGCTGGTGGTGCTCGCCATGGTGTTCTCGGCGATTCCCCTGCCCTTTGAAACCGAAATGACCGGCCTCGCGCTGTATCTCTGGTGGGCCGCGGTGACTCTGCTCTATCTGGTGGCCAGTGACTTCTTTCAGGTCGTGCGGCTGGCGGCATTCGTGCGCTTCTGGCAATTCCACCAGCCAAATGCCCGAGCGGGTGACTCCTCGCTTGCTCACCAGGGCAATCCCTGAAAAACTGGTTTGTGGATACTTCCTCGATCGTCATCCTGGATTTTGGCAGTCAATATACCCAGTTAATCGCGCGCCGCATACGAGAGCAAAATGTCTTTTCCGTCGTGCTCCCCTGCAGCGCTTCCGTTGCTGAAATTCAATCCCATCATCCTCTCGGCTTAATCCTCTCGGGCGGTCCCTGCTCGGTCTACGACGCGGACGCGCCCCCGGCAGATCCCGGCATGCTGGCGCTGGGCTTGCCCATCCTCGGTATCTGCTACGGCCTGCAGTTCCTTACCCACCACCTGGGCGGTAAAGTACGCCCGGCGGACAAACGCGAGTACGGTCCGGCCCACGTCTCAGTGGTCGACGGGGAGGCAGGGGACTTGTTTGCCGGCCTGCCGGCCACGCTCGACGTGTGGATGTCGCACGGGGATGAGGCCCTGGAGCTGCCGCCGGGCTTTACCCTGACCGCGCGCACCCCCAACGCGGTTGCCGGCATTGCCGACCCCGCGCGCAAAATGTGGGCCATTCAGTTTCATCCGGAAGTGCACCACACCCCGCGCGGCACGGAGCTGCTGCGCAACTTCCTGTTTCGCATCTGTCACGCCGAGCCGGACTGGACCTCTGCCCAGTTCATCCAGTCGACCGTAGCGGCCATCCGCGAGCAGGTAGGCGATGGGCACGCCATCTGTGCGCTCTCAGGCGGCGTCGATTCCTCGGTAGCTGCTGTGTTGGTGGAGCGCGCCATCGGCGACCGTCTCACCTGCGTCTTCGTGAACAATGGTGTGTTGCGTAAAAACGAGTTCCTGCAGGTGCAAAGCAACATGCGCGACAAGCTGGGCTTGCGGCTGGTCGCGGTCGATGCAAGCGATCGTTTCCTCGGCCGGCTGGCCGGAGTGACCGATCCGGAGACCAAGCGCAAAATCATCGGCGGCGAATTCATCTCGGTGTTTGACGACGAGGCGAAGCGCATTCTCGAAGCCCAGCAGGGCGATGAAGTCGCCTGGCTGGTGCAGGGAACTCTCTATCCCGACGTGATCGAATCGTCGTCCGTCAAGGGGCCTTCGCAAACCATCAAGAGCCACCACAACGTGGGCGGGCTACCCGCGACCATGAAGTTAAAGCTGATCGAACCGCTGCGCGACCTGTTTAAGGACGAAGTGCGTCGCATCGGCCGCGATCTCGGCATGCCCACCGCAATTCTGGAACGCCAGCCGTTCCCCGGACCGGGGCTTGCCGTGCGCATTCTGGGCGAGGTCACGCCCAGCCGGGTGGCCCTTTTGCAGGAAGCCGATGACATCGTGGTGAATGAGATCAAGGCTGCCGGCTTATACCAGCAGATCTGGCAATCCTTCGCCGTGCTGTTGCCCGTGAAGAGTGTCGGGGTCATGGGCGATCAGCGAACCTACGCGTATACCTGCGCGATTCGAGCGGTGCACTCAGAAGACGGGATGACGGCAGACTGGGTGCCGCTGCCCTATGATCTGCTGAAGAAAATTTCCAGCCGCATCGTGAACGAGATCCACGGCATCAACCGGGTCGTTTACGACATCACCTCGAAGCCGCCCGGCACCATTGAGTGGGAGTGAGCGTTTAATTTCGGAACGCCAGTGCATCGAGCCTGCTGAAGGCACAGCAAAGGTGGCGGACCGTCTTTGAAATTGATGCCGACTGTGCCTGTTCCGCCTAAAACAGCTATCATAGCTTTCATGAAGACAATGACCGCCTTGGAAGCCAAAAACCGGTTCGGCGAGGTGATGGAAGCCGCGCAGCGTCAACCCGTCAGCATTACCCGAAATGGCCGACCCTCTGTGGTGATCATTTCTGCCGAGAGCTACGCCCGCCGCCAGCGCATCGCGCGTGAGCGTATGCGTCAGGCCATGCAGCGGGCTGGCGAATACGCGGCCGCGCAAGGTATGGACGAGGGCGCACTGAACACGATGCTCACGGATGAAAGTTGAACGGCTGGTCATCGACAGCAATGTCTGGATTGCTGCCCTGATCTCGCCCGCCGGGACAGCGCGCCAACTGGTGAACGCTGTGCTGGACCACGGCATCGACGTCCTGCTGTCGGAGTCGACATTTGGGGAGCTGGTGTCACGTGTGGATCGGCCTAAGTTCCAAAGGTACCGTGAACCGGAGGCCTGGAACCTGTTCTTGTCTGAACTCGTTGAACTGGCGCTTTGGCATGAGGACGCCGGAACCGAGACCGGCATCTCCCGTGATGCGGATGACGACAAGTTTCTCGCGCTGGCTGTGACTGGACATGCCGACGCAATCATCAGCGGTGACAGTGACCTGCTGGAGCTGATTGCCCATGAAGGCATCCCCATTCTCACTCCAGCGCAGTTTCTGCAGCGTTTGCGCAAGTCAGAGGAGTGAACAAGGTTAAACGGAGGCTCGCCGCGTTCACCAGCTGATGGCTTTTGTGATCTACCGACATCCATCGCTCTCGACGCGAGCTCTCATGAAGGTCATCTCCGGTAAAAGTCAGGCCCCGTCGAGAAGGTCACTCGGCGATCGACACCTGCTTAGTTTGCCCCAACTTGTTCCGCCAGCCACATCTTGATAAGCGGCTGCAGGGTCATGATGCAGGACCAGTGATTACGGCCTATCTTGCCGATGATCAACCATCGTGGCTCATCGAGACCGCTGGCAGGAATCTCTTTTAGGGCTTCGTCGTTCCATAGTGCTTTCGCGCAACAAAAGGGGGTTACAGGCAGCCGCCTGCAACCCCCTTTGTAAATAGCGCATTCTAAAGCCTGCTCTTGGTATCCGGACTACGCCAGCGCCAGCACGTCCGCAGCCGTGACACCCACCTTGGGAAACCAGGAGTGGGCCGCTTCCAGGCTCTTGTTGACGTTCTGGATGTTCTTCACACCCTGGTCGTTGAGCCAGTCTTCAAACGCCCTGGCTCCACCCTTGGCGTAGATCGCGATACCGTCCTTCCAGGTCGCGCGGCCGCAAAGCACGCCGTTGAAGGTGGTGCCGCTCTCTGCCGCCAATTCCAGGGTTTCAATAAAAACCGCATTGCTCACGCCGGCCGAAAGATAGATGAAGGGTTTGTGGGTCGAAGTGGCCGCGTCCTGGAAGTGGCGCAAAGCTTCAGAGCGGGTATACGCCGCTTCTCCGCCGAAAGCCTTGGTGCCCTGGACGAACTCCATCTGCACTGGCACCTCTACCTTGAGCACATCGATCAGGTACTTCTCTTTGCCAAACTCTGCCATGGAGCCGGACACAATCTCGGGCTTCTTGCGCGCATACTCGATCGACTTCTCACTGTTGCCGTGCACGTCGTACCCCACGAACTCGAGAAAGAACGCGATGTCGTGTGCCCGGCATTCGTCGCCGATGCGCTCGATGAATGCGTGCTTGCGATCGTTGATGTCACTCGTCTCGAAGGGGCTGTAGTACAGCAGAACCTTGATGCAGTCGGCGCCTGCTTCTTTCAAGCGCCGTACCGACCAGTGATCCAGCAGATCGGGCAGGCGCCCGGGCTGATCCGAATCGTAGCCGGTCTTTTCGTAGGCCAGCAGCAAACCCTTGCCGTGCCGCTTCTTGGCTGCCGGCAGGCCAAACTCCGGATCCAGCAGGATGGCCGAAGCATGCCGGGTGAGAACATCGGTGACCAGTTCTTTGAATTCAATCAGCGCCGAGTCTGGCAGGTCGGCGACGCCCTTCTCTTTGGCCAGCGATTTCTTCAGCGATCCCCGCTGATCCATCGCGGCTGCGGCGATCACGCCTCGTGCATCCGAGACCGCCTTGAGCCCCGCGAGTTTTCCAGCTGTCATCTTGCTTGTCATTTCTTTTCCTCTCAATTTTCTGCCGTTGTTCCCGGCGCCCATTCTAAAGCATGGAGATTTCGCTCAGCGCGCGCCCAATGCTGCTCGTTGCGCCTTGACCAGTTCGATGATCCCGCGCTCCGCATGGTCCATCATCTCTAATAATTTCTCTCGGGGAAAGGCGCTGCGCTCCGCCGTCGCCTGCACTTCCACCAATCCGCCACCTTCGGTCATGACCACGTTCATGTCCACGTCGGCCTGGGAATCTTCTTCATAGGCCAGATCCAGCAGGGTGACACCTTCCACAATCCCCACACTGGTGGCCGCGACCAGTTGCGTCAGCGGATGCTTTTTAAGCGTGCCGGCATCGACCAGCCTTTGAAACGCAATGGACATGGCCACGCATGCTCCGGTGATGGCCGCCGTCCGTGTACCCCCGTCCGCCTGCAGCACGTCGCAATCGAGAATGACGGTGCGCTCGCCCAGGGCCTTCATGTCCACCACGGAGCGGAGCGAGCGCCCGATGAGCCGTTGAATTTCGTGGGTGCGGCCGCCCACCTTGCCGCGCTCCGATTCCCGCGGGCTGCGGGTCAGGGTGGCGCGCGGCAACATGCCATATTCCGCGGTGACCCAACCGCGTCCGCTGTTTTTCAAAAAGCCAGGAACCCCGGTTTCTACCGTTGCGTTGCACAACACGCGGGTGTGGCCCACTTCGATCAACACCGAACCTTCCGCCATCGAGGTGTAATGGGGCGTGAGTGTAACCGGACGGAGGGCATCGGGGGCGCGATCGTGCGGGCGGAAGAAAACCGCCGGCGTTTTAGACAAAGTCATGACCTGATTGTATGAGAGAGCTTCTCCGCCGGGCTGCAGTGGCTCTCCGTGCCATGACGCTTGCCATGTTTTCAGCCAGGACTCTCGCCGCAGCAGCGATATTCCGATAGTCCGATAGTCCGGACAGTCCGGATCTCCGAATCGTCCAAATGGTCCAGACGCTCCAGCTCATCCAAATGGTCCAGCGCTGAAGCAGGGATAGCAGGACCAAGCGCCCATGCCAGGCTGGCCTGCCCTTCGCATTCCCACTAACGACCCGCGCCCCATATCGGGAACTAGCCCAATCCGGGAATTTCGACCCCAACACTCACAAGACATTGGACTTAGAAAAACCTCAACGCTCCGGAAGTTCCATTAAGGAACCAGCGCCCCCCGCAAACAACTCCCTCACGCTTCGCTGTCCCACTCTCCTGATTTCTTGCAACCCATGCTGGTCCAGACACTTACCCTCCCTTTCCAGCCCCCAGCCCACCAGTACTTCTCTTTGGCGCTTCAAGTGCATTAGCAACAGCACACGCGAAGGCACAGGGAGAGTCGCAAAAGCTGCAGCCAGGGGCGAGAGCGAGGCGCCACAAAGGCTGCAAGCAGAGAGCAGCAACACAACAAGCGCAGGAGATCCAGCGTTCGCAAGTTCACCGGAATGCAGTGAAGTGAGTAAGTAAGAGACCAGCAATCTCAAAACTTTTCTCAAAAACATTTCTAAAAAATTCTCGAAACAAATCTCTAAAAGAAATTTCTGAAAAAAATTTAAGAAATTCTAAGAAATCCTAACGAATTCAAGGAGTCGCGATGAGCATTCAGAGTTTGCGTCCGAGTCAAAAACTTTTTCTAGTACCCAACCGGCGTCTTCCCAAACCCGCTGCGCTGTGCCGCTGCGCAGCGTCCATCGATTTTGTCACAGTGCGCGCGCAAGTTACCCGGCCACAGGTCGATACAGCAGGCAAGCAAGCTCCTCTATTCAACCAGGAAGGAAACTGAGACAATGGCGACGACAACTCCTGTTACAGTCCAAGTGGAAACCATGTCGCGACCCGTGGAGCGTACCGGTAAGCTTCACCTTCTCGTCGTCGACGAAGATGCGGCCATTCGCTCCGCCTGCTGCGAGATAGCAGCCGATCTGGGCTTCCTCCCGCAGACAGTCACTACCATCGCTGCTGCACGCACTCTGCTTCGCGATCAGGGCATCGACATCCTCTTGCTCGATCTGCACGCCCCATTGGGCGAGGGCCTCGGTCTGCTGAATGAGATCAAGGCGCTGAACCCGGGGCTGGTGGTGGTGGTGATGACTGCGTATGCCACCGTGCCCGCGGCAGTCGAAGCCATGCGCACGGGTGCGGCCGACTATCTCACCAAACCCTTTGCCATGGATGAATTGGCAACCGTCCTGGAGCGTGCGATGGAGCGGTGCACAGCCGAAGGTGTGAGCCGGCGGCTGCGCGAATCACTGCGCTCCTCGCGCGGACTCGGCAACATGATCGGCCGCAGCCCGGAGATGGATAAGCTTTACCGCATCCTCGCCAAAGTTGCACAAAGCTCGCACCCCGTACTGATCCTCGGGGAAAGCGGTGTGGGCAAAGAACTGGTCGCGCGGTCGATTCACTCCAACGGACCTCATGCGGATCGTCCATTTGTTCCCATCGATTGCGGCTCCCTGGTGCCAACCCTGATGGAAAGCGAACTATTCGGTTACGTGAAGGGAGCGTTCACGGGCGCCAATCGGACAAAAGAAGGACTACTAGCCTCCGCCCAGGGCGGGACGGTCTTTCTTGACGAAATTGGTGAACTGCCGCTCGACCTGCAGGCTAAGTTGCTGCGCGCCTTACAGGAAAAAGAAGTCAGGCCGGTGGGTGCCACGCATCGTGTAGCCATCAACGTCCGCATTCTCGCCGCAACCAATCGGGATCTAAGCACCATGGTCGAACAAGGCCGCTTTCGCAAGGATCTCTACTACCGTTTAAGTGTGGTGAATCTCCGCATCCCTCCGTTGCGGGAGCGCAAGCAGGATATTCCGCTGCTTGCCGCACACTTCCTGGAGCGGATGTCGCGCGAGACCGGCACCGCGCACACCCTCAGCGATGATGCTCTGCGCACCCTCGTCGAGTATGAATGGCCTGGCAACGTGCGCGAACTGGAGCACTCCATCGATCGCGCGTGTACTCTTTCGTCCGGCCCGGTCCTCCATCTCGGCGATCTGCCTACCCAGCTGCAAAATTTTCATTTGCAAAAGTGCAGGCCGGTCGTCGTCGCATCGCCACTCGGCGCCCCCGGTGCGAGCCGCGGGCCGGTGACGCCCCTGGCCCAGCTGGAAAAAGAAGCCATCCTCGACACCCTGCGCAAACTCAACGGGGACAAGCTGCTGGCTGCTCGACTCCTCGGCATCGGAAAAACCACGCTCTACCGAAAGCTCAAAGAGTACGGCATCAGTCCCCCTGATGGGGAAGACCACGCCGGCTGAGCTGCCTCTGATTCCTTTCCCGCACGGCTCCCGGCTCCCTCGAAGACGCCGCTATCCACGTGCGAACCCGCCCCACCACGCAACGCGACTACCCTAGGAGGTTTTGTGCCATCCACTGCTGAAAGTCTTGATCACGTTTCGTTGCAGCCTGAAAACCAGAAACACAGCGTTCTTCTCATCAGCCCCATGGCCGATGCAACCCGTACGGCAGATGCGCTTGGTTCTGCCCTTTCCTGTTCTGTCACCATAGCGGCTACGTATCGCGCCGGCATCGTTGCCCTCCGCCATCAGGACTACTCAGTGGTCGTAGTGGACGACTGCATCGCCGAGGGCACCCCGGGTGCGGCCGAGATGCTATGGCGCAGCTTCGGCTTGGCCGTGCCAGTGCAAATCAACTTCGCTTTCTCCGGTGCCGCTCGCCTGGCGCGGGAAGTGCAAGCAGCCATCGCCCGCCGCGAGATGCAGCAGGTCATGGCTTTGCGGGCCGCTGCTTCCGTGCTGGAAAACGATTTGAAGTCAACCATCACAGGGCTATTGCTGCAGTCACAACTGGCCCTTGCGGAACCGGCCCTGACACCAAAGCTGGCCGGCAAGCTGGAACTTGTCGCCGAACTCGCCGGTACTTTGCGGCGACGCATCGAGCAGGCGCAAAACCAGGTCGATGCCTAGCCGGAAGGGGACGCAACAATTAATCGGTAGTCGCTGCTTTGTTGCTTATCTGCTTTCCTGTTCTCGATCGCCGCTTCTCTCGTTTACACCTTCCAAATCGCTCTCCTATGCTGGCCATGTCATGAGACATGGCCAGCTTTCCAGCCGCCCACCCTGATCGCTCCATCCGGACAGATCGAGTCCAGCCGCCGGCCCATCCGTTTTCCAGAGTCTGGAACATTGACCGAGACGAATTAGGCCGCTGCCGGCTATGTCATTCCGGCTATGTCATTCATTGAGCTGATGGGGACCGGCCACCCCACACGAGAAATCCTTCTGCTCTTAAGGGGGGTCGCACCGTCTGCTGCCAACAGGCAAGGGAAGTGCTCACGCGCATGCTGGCGCTTCGGCTTTTCAGGGCCGGCAACTGTTCACCGCGCTTTTGCTCCATGCGCGCCTTCATCGAAATGAATTGGGAAATGAACGCGGGAAATGAAACGGGAAATGAACGCGGGAAATCAACCGGGAGGACAAAGCTGACTGGCACTCTCGCCAGCTAGCGGCTATCCCCGGCCATGGGCCCGCTACCCCGGCGCCCTTCCGGCAAACCCGCTGCGTTGGTGTAGTCTAGAACCGTTTAGCGCGCATCTGCATACATCGTTCCCAGGGCTTGTCGGCCAAATTTCGAAAGGTCCTGCTGAGCAAACTGCCTGTTGCGATGCGCAAAAGAGTACCCGGCCTCGATCGCAGAGATCAGACGCTTGATTTCCCGGCCGGAAACACCTGGCATTGAGGGAGAGTGAACCATGGAAACAGGAACTGTATTCAACTCTACGCACTCGATTCGCAGTTTCGTGCAGCGCTCTTCGGGCGCCGCCCTGGCAAGCATGCTAACGCTGGGCCTGGCTGCATCGTTGCTGGCCGCCGGTTGCAACAAAAGCTCGGCGCCGGCAGCCGAACCCGCCACCGCTGCCTCCGCCCCGGTTGCACCCGCAGCATCCGCTCCGGCGCCTGCCGCGAGCACAGCCGCTCCTGCGCCGCCGCCCCCGGCCGCCGCCGTCGCTGCTGCGCCTGCCGTGGAAAAGGCTGCCCCGCCACCCGCACGCAGGACCTACACCGTACCCGTGGGAACGCGTCTGGCGGTGCGCATCCAGCAGACCATTAGTGCCAAACAGAGCAATGTGGGCGATAGCTTTAGCGGAACCCTGGCGCAGTCAGTCGTAGTGCGCGGGGTCAGTGTCATTCGTGCTGGTGCGCCGGTAACCGGGAAGGTCACTGCGGCGAAAGGCCAGGGCCGCTTCAAGGGCAGCGGCGATCTGGCCATCGCACTCACCCGGGTGGGTGACTACGAGGTTTCGACTTCTTCCTACGAAGCCGTGTCCAAGGGCAAGGGCAAGCGGACAGCGGGCTTCATCGGCGGTGGTGGCGGCGGCGGTGCGTTAATTGGAGGCTTGGCGGGCGGCGGAAAAGGTGCGCTGATCGGCGGGCTCCTGGGCGCTGGCGCCGGCACCGCGGGTGCTGCGTTGACCGGTAACAAGGACATCACCGTGCCTGCCGAAACCGTGGTGAGCTTCAGCTTGACGGAGCCAGTGACCATTACCGGCCGGTAAGCGCGTAAGAAGGACGTAATGACGTAAACGACGTAACGACGTAATAAGTGACAGGTGCACTGTTGCCGGAACCCCCGCAACAGCGCACCCGTCGCAGGCACTTACCCCACTGTTCCGGAAGTGGCATTGCCCGACCGCAGCAAGTTGCAGATACTGACTCCAGTTCAGGGATCAAAAGTGAAGGGCCTGGTTGGGACAGTGGTGGCCGTGGCGGAGTGGCCGCAACGGGGTGAATACCGGCCCGGCATCCTGTCCCAACCCGGTTCCTCAAATAGCAGTGCTCACCGCAAAGAATGCTCATCAACAAGCAGCTTGCACGGTGCCTGGAGGCGCCGGAGGTGAAAGGCCATCAGATCCATCGCCCGGAGGCGGTATGTATAGCGATCCCGCAAGCAGGCTTCCGCGCCGGCACGCAAACGGATGGATGACGGTACTGGCACTGGGTTTGCTGGTGCTGGGCTTGCTCGCCTGTCTTTACGTACTGGTCGGATCGCCCGCCGAAGCCCAGACCACCGGATCGGCAGCGGGTGCGACGCAAGGGGCCGCGCCCTGATCCCATGCCTCCCACCCTTTCCGGTCCGGTCCCATCGCCCGCCGTCCACCCGCCCAGCAAGCCTCTGGCCGCACCAGCGCCCAGTGATGAATTTCCCCAGCAGCCCCCGCGTCCGCTCCGCCGGCATCTCCTGGGTCCGTACGCACCACCCGCCGCCATCCCCGAAGCATCCCCCGTGCCCACCTCACCGTCGCTCTCCTTCGCCGGCTGCCGCCCGCCCGGCGGAGTCGACCACGGAACTGAGCGCAGCGCGCGAGCAGCGCACCCAGGCCGAGGAACTTCTCCACCGGGCCACCCAGTCCGAGCACAAAATCCGCCAGGCCTCAGCCCTGTTCCTGGCCGTGTTTGCCGTCATCGCCGCCATCATCGTGATCCAGGTCTATATCCAGGCGCGCGGCTGGGATCGTGAAACCATGCGGTCCGGTGAGGAACTCGAAACCTTGCGCGCGGAAGTCGAGGTGCTGCGCAGCCGGGCGGGCGAGTTCCGCAACGCCTTACCGGCATGGCTGCAGGAAGTCGGTGAGCACCCCCTGAGTTATCAGGAGGAGGGCACTCCCTTTGCCCCACGCGCCCTGGCCATGATCGAGGACATTGACGATCTGGCGTATGTTGGGCAAGGCCGTCTCGCCTTCCGTGATTTGCCTTCCCAGTCCGAAGCCGCCGTGTATCTCAATGGCCTTTTGCTCTCGGCGGTCGCCCATCTTTCGCGCTCCGATCCCTGGGTTGCGTTCGCGCGCCTCGACCTTTTCTTCTTGCAACTTTCGCACTTCCCCGATGCGGTCGAGCGGCTGCGCATCGCGCAAGGCTACTCCTACCGCGCGCTTGCCGCTTACCAGGTGCTCGTTGCGCAGGATAGGGAACCCTCCTGGTTGCGGAAAACCGAACGAACGCAGCTCGAAGCGCTGTCCAGGCAGGCCTTCGCCGATGTCGCCCACGCGACCTCGGTCGATCCGGAGTGGAAGCACGCCACCTTCGTCGAAGCCCTGCTATGCAGCCGCTTCTATCTTGCTGCGGAGACGGCTGACAACAGCTCGCGCAGCGATCTGTTAGTCCGCGGACTGCGTCGCTCCGTCGCGCTCTATAAAGAGCTCATCGACGGGCGGTCCTACCGCGGTCCCTCCCGGCGCAACCTGATTCGCTCGCTTAAACAAATTGCCGAGCACACCGGTGACAAAAGCGACTTCTCTGATTTCGGCTATGCGCTGAACGTCTTTCCCAATGACGAGGAATTAGCGGACGAAGCCCTCGCCGCCCGCCAGCCCACCTCGCAGGACCGCTACTTATGGCAGTGGATGCTGGGAGATGAAGAGCTGTTCGCCCGGGTCGACCGCCTGAACTTTGCCGAGTACCGGTCATTCTGGATTCGCATGCTCGACAACAAAGTTCATCTGCGGAACTGGCGTGCCGACCTCACCGAGTTACAGCAAAGCCGGCCGGCAATGAAGGACTGGGCAATTCAGTTGCTAAACGCGGAACCGCAGTTATCGCTCTCCCACGCCCTCGCCCGCCGGCAGGAGCGCTACGACAACTCCATCGCGGCGGCCGAGGAATCGCGTACCCGTCCCGGAAACGCTGGGTAATCCAAAAGTTACTAACCTTCTGGCTGACAATTCGGCCCGCTCCTTCGTATCATAAAGTTACGCCTGACCCACACGGCGTAAGGAGATATGGATGACCACCGACAGCATGGATGCCGCCAAAGTGACCGTGAAGAAACGTAAACCGGCCGCTAAAAAGACCGTGGCTGCTCCGCCGGAGCCCACCCGCGAACAGATTGCTCACCTGGCTGAGAAGTATTGGGCCGAGCGTGGCTGGCCAGAGGGTTCCCCGGAACAGGATTGGTTGCGCGCAGAGCAGGAACTAAGAACCGCATAGTAGGTGGAAGGCCGCACCTCTCGGTTTCCGGCCTTTCCTTCGCCCCTGCAAGCGAAAGCCCTTCTGTCCCGCCATTGATTGCGGCATCTCTTTATCGCGTAGCCGCGCCAGGGAAGATTTGGCACGCCTCGAAGCGGGTTGCAGGTCTCCTTAGGCGAGTATCGGGCCCCGCACCAATCCATTCGTCAAAGCAAGGAGCCACCTGGCCGCCGCCATTCCTCTCTCCGGGTGCAAACACGCACATACGCTCCCAACCTGCTCAAAATCCTGGGATTAGCCGGGCCCCGAAGCCCTACCCGGCCTTACCCGTGCCCGGGATTGTCTGCGTATTCTGTCCTGAGTCGTTGTCCCAGGATGCAGTACGGATAGCACCCCTGCCCAATCCGGTCACACTTCCGTGACCTTGAGTCCTGGCCGTATTCAGCGATACTTGCCACACGGAAAAGAAGACAGTTCAGCTTTCCGAAGCCAGTATTTTGCGTTTCTCTGCCGTGGTCTCGTTCCTATGAAAAACGAAGTGCTCGACATACTTATCCTGGGCCTGCTGGTTGTTTTGTTCGGCTCGATCTACTCCAAGCGGGCGACCACACGACTGCGTTGCTGGGTCACGGCCTGGGTCCTGGTTCTCTGCCACTTCAGCGCCTTACTGGTCTCCGTGGCTGCGGGCTGGAGACAGGGCCTGGTGGATAGTGTCAGCATCAGCACACTGATCCTTTCCGGTGTTTGCTTCCTGTTCTCCGCCGATGCGCTCAGCGAGACACTCTTCGCACGCGTACTGCTGGCCGGTGGCCTCGGCGTCCCGGCCCTCTTCTATACCAACTACGTCATCTTCTCGGGCTCGCATGTCTGGCCGCTCGTTATGGCGGCGACTGCCTGCGCTGCTGCGGGCCTGGTATTTGCCTGGAAGTTCTGCCGTGGCCGCAGCCGGGTCTGGGCCGCGATCACCCTGGCCTTCGTGGCGGGCGAGGTCTGGACAGTGCTTGCCCTGCTGCACCACCAGCCGGATCAGGGCATCCTCGCAATCCTGTTCGAGATCTTCTTGACCTTTGCCGCACTGTACTGGTTCGATTTCCGCCGTCTGTCCGTGGGCGTCCTCACCTCCGTGATGGGCCTGGCCGCCTGGGCCGCCGTGTTTCCCATCTCTTTGCTGTGCGCTTACCTGGTGCCGGCAGGGCAGATCCCGGCGCAGTTATGGAACATCCCCAAATTCTTTGTTGCCTTTGGCATGATCCTCACGCTGCTCGAAGACGAATTCCTGGCCAGCAAACGGGCCACCCAGCACTATCGTTTGTTGTTCGCCGCCAGCCCGCACCCCATGTGGATTCATGATCCCCAGACCCTGCGCATCCTGGAAGTGAATGATGCGGCAGTCGCTCACTACGGCTACCCGCGCCACGAGTTTGTCGCCATGACCGTCGACGGCTTACGCCCTGCGGATGAGCCCAGACCAGCCTTCCTGCAAAGCGCCGCGCCGGAACATACCAAATCGTCAGGCCCCTGCCGCCATCAACGCAAAGATGGTTCCTGCATCCAGGTCGAAATGGCGACGCACTTCATCGAGTTTGATGGCCGCCCTGGCACCTTCGTTCTGGTGCAGGACGTGACGGATCGGCAACTCCTGCACGAGCAGTTGGTACACCAGGCGCATCATGACCTGCTGACTGGCCTGCCAAACCGCCTGCTGCTGGAAGATCGCCTGCAGCAAACGCTGGCCCAGGCTGCGCGCTACGGCCAACATGCGGCGATCCTGTATGTGGATCTGGATCGCTTCAAGCAGATCAACGACACTTATGGACATGCTGCCGGCGATCTGTGCCTGCAGGAGGTGGTGGCGCGCATCTCTTCGCGTCTCCGTGCCGTGGATACATTCGCCCGCACCGGCGGCGACGAGTTCGTCATCGTGCTCGGCGAACTGACCAATCGCAACAGCGCGCTCATCGTCGCCCGCAATGTGCTCGAAAGTATTCAACAGCCCATGCAGATCGAGAACGTTTCCTTTGAAATCTCCGGATCGATCGGCATCTCCATCTATCCAGACGATGGCAGCGACCCAGCTCAACTGCGGCGCGCGGCCGATGCCGCCATGTATCGCGCCAAGCAGGCGGGCGGGAGCGATTATCTCCTGGTATCCCCGCAACCCAGTTCCCCGGCCAGCGAGGCGTACGAACTCGAGCGCTCGATGCGGCAGGCACTGCTGGACGGCGGCTTCGAGCTGCACTACGAGCCGCAGTACTCATTAGCCGGCCACCTGTGCAGCCTGCATGCCGTGTTACGCCTCAATCACCCGCAGTTGGGCGCGGTGCCCGCCAGTCGCTTTCTGCCCATCGCCGAGGAGTGCGGGCTGGTCGTGCCGATCGGCAATTGGGTGCTGGCCGAAGTTTGCCGGCAAAGCATGGCCTGGCAGAATCAGCAGCTTCGACCAATCCGTATTTCCTTCCGGGTTTCGGCACTACAGTTTCTTCAGGCCGACTTCGCCGGGCATTTGCTGGACACGGTCACCCATTGCGGTCTGGATCCGAGATGGCTCGAACTGGTGGTCACCGAGGACACGGTGATGCGCAGTCGGACCGAAACGGCTTTCCAGATGCGCAGCCTTGCTGCCATGGGAGTGCATTTCTCCGTGGCGGACTTTGGCAATAGCTATTCCTGCCTCAGTCAACTGCATCAGCTGCCGGTCAGCACGCTCAAGATCGACTGCTCGTTCGTCGAGCGCATCTCCGATCCCAACGGCACCTACACTATCGTGCAGGCCATTATTGGGCTGGCCCACAGCCTGGGGCTCAAAGTCGTGGCGGAAGGCGTAGATCGCGGCGATCAGATGGAGTGCCTGCGCACTCTGAGTTGCGACTTCCTGCAAGGGCGCCTGCTGGGGTCCTCGGTGCCGGCGGCCGCGATTCCCAGGTATCTGGCGGTCACCGTAGCTCCAGTGGCGCGCCATTTGCTTCGTTAAGGCAGGCCGCGCCCAATCCTCAGCGCGGCCGCGTCTACGGCTCCCGTCTACGGCTCCCGTCTACGGTTCGACGACCAAACCGCAGGCGATGCGATTCCCTGCGTTTCCCGTCGGATCGGTCATCATATCGTCCGCCTTCTCGTGCACGATGAACGCTGTGCCCCCATTGGCAAACACATAGTTCTTCGCATCCTTCTTGAGCGAGATACTCTGGGTCACAAATGAAATGTGATCCGTGCCGTCAGCTAACACTTCCAGGTTGATCGGCATGTCTCCGGCATGGGCGCCCTTGGGGTTCTTCGTGCCGTGCTCTTTGCTGAACGGGTTCAGGTGGCCTCCGGCGGTCTTGAAATCCGGCCCGTCACACTTTGCGTTCTGGTGAACGTGGATGGCGTGCGTGCCCTCAGGAAGGTTCCTGAGGTTGAGCTTGACCTTGACGCCATTACCCTCGGGGGTGAGCGTGGCGCTCCCCGCATCTTCGCCCTGGCTGGTCTTGAAGGCCACGTCCACTGCCTTGCCCTTGAACATCGCTGCGGATGCAGAGACGGCCAGCAATGCCGGCAACGTCACCACACCGATGTACATCCTGAGCCACTTGGTCATGTGTTCCTCGCGTCTTTGCCGTAACTACGTCGGCCAGACGCTAGCATAACCGACCCCTTCGCTATCCCCCCGACTGATCGCGACCGGGTGCATAGAGGGTTATCGCCAGGGGCTCTCTAACCCAATCGAATCAGCGGCCATTCGCTGCCGCAGGCTCGGCACAGCTTGCGGGAAGCCCGCCGTAAGCTGCCTGTTATGAAGGTAATGCTTAGCAAGTGTTATGTACGCTCCGCCGTTTCAGAACCTAGAGTGATAACACGGAAAGAGAGTGGGCCCAGGCATGACTCCTCGTATTTTGATCATCGACGACGAAGCCGACATCCGGGAAGTCACTGCTCTTAGTCTGGAAACCATCGCCGGCTGGCAGGTGATTCTCGCGCCTTCGGGCGCACAGGGGATTCGCCGCGCCTCTCTCGAACAACCAGACGCCATCCTGCTCGACGTCATGATGCCCGACATCGATGGACCGACGACTTACCAGATTCTCAAGCAGAACGGAAACACCGCGCACATCCCGGTGTTGCTCCTGACCGCCAAAGTGCAGGGACAGGACCGGCGCAAGCTGGATGAACTGGGTGCCGCCGCCATCCTCGCCAAGCCATTCGACCCCTTGACGCTGGCCGATCAGATCTCAGACATCCTGGGCTGGGAACGCCCGGAGGCTTACTACAACGGGCCCCCAGGTGCAGTCTCGCTCGCCGGGGACTGAACCGCAGCAGTCGCCGCACTTCATTGTCTCTGCCCTTATCCCTCGGTCGCGCCGTGCCGCCTTAGGTGGTCGGGCGCGGTTTCACCGCGAGAAACACTGGTGGCAGAGGATTCCCGTTCACATCTGTCAATTTTGGATTGATCTGCTGCGTGTCCTGTAAGGTCGTCGTATTGATCAGGTGCAGCTGGTCATCCCCACTCGTGCCGGCAAAGAAGATGGTGTTATCTGGAGAGAAAATACCCGCCACCGGCGCGATCGCATTGCCCGAGAGCGTAACGCTGCTCAACGTTCCCAGTGCGCCCGCCGTAGCGGAAGGCTTGTAAACCGGCAACAGCGCTCCACCGGCTGGCGGTGCAGTAGCCGCGGTCCCGTAAGTAATGAATGCCTCGAGCGAGTTGGTCGCAGGAATCACTTCGTTGATGTTGGTGATGCCGTACGCCGCCAGCGAAGTCTGGTTGATCGTCGGCGGAGGATCAAACGTGATCCCCGTCGTTTGCGCGTTGGCGTCCGAAGGGCACGCATTGATAGGTACCGTGATCGACAGGTCTGTGAGCACCGCAGGGTTCGCCGAGGCGCCAATGATGTGCCTGCCATCCGTGGTCGAAGCCACGTGATCGGATGCCGCCGCGACCGTGGTGGCTTCGGGATAATTCACCACCGGCTTCACTGTCGTCTCCGGGCACTCGCCATAGGCCGACGTGGTCGCACCCGAGAGAAACGCAGCCGCTGCGGGAATCGTGACCGCCACATCCGGTGAGCAGAACATGTTGTAAGTGTTATTTGGGTTCGCCGTGGTGTTGGGCGGGTAAACCGTCGGGTCCGTTGGGATAGGGCTGGTGGTATTCGTCGCTGGGCAAATGCCGGTAGTCGGCGTTGCCTGGTTGGCCGGCAGAGTTTCGACTGACCACCCGGTGAAATTGTTGTGGATGTACAAAACGTTCTCGCCCACGATGTACACCGTTTGCCCATCGGCCGTAAAGGCTGCCTTCTGCCCAATGCCGGCAAAGGACGTGTAGCTTCCCGTCGAGGGCGAATAGAGGTAAAGCACGCCACGTAACTGATCATTGATCACTACGGCTGAATTGGTCGGCGAAACCGCCAGCACCACGCCCGGTACGCCCGCCACTTCGGACGCCAAACTGTTCGTGCTCGCGGTGTAGCTCATCAGCTCTTTGTAGCTGCCGAAGTACAGGGTGGTCCCTGTGGGATCCAGCACCATGGAATTGGGTGAGTAAGGCATCTTGATTTGATTGCCAATGGTCCCGGTTGAGAGATCAATGGGAACAAAGTAAGGCGAGCCGGGGCTCGAAACCCAGATGTAGTTGCTGTTCTTGCCCGGCGACGTGATCTGCACGAAATTGCTCAGCACCGGCACGCCCGTGCCCAGCGTACCCATTACGTTGATGGGCGATGGATTGCAGGTGGTCGGCTGGCAAATCGCGGTAATCGCGGAGTTGGAGGGGAAGGTGGCCGTGACCCCGCCCGTCGCGCTCACGGCGATCGAACCGGGGTTGGTCGAGACGTAGCTCAGCGCCAGGCCATTGACCACATTGCCTTTCGTATCCGTGACGGTAGCGGTAAGCGAGAGGGGCGTGTTCAGCGTGACGCTGGCGCTGGTCGCGCCCGTCGAGGCGACGCTCAGGGCAATCTTGGCCGGTGGGCAGGTATAGAAGTAACCGGCGTTGCTGCTGGTCTGCGCGATGGTCCCGGTAATCAGGGTGGCTCCAGGAGCCTGCGCCGTCGCCACACCGTTTTCGTCAATCGTGACCACCCCGGCGCTGGCCGAGGAATAAGCCAGGTGGCCGATCACGTTGTTGCAATCCTTGGGACCGTACTTGCCGCCCGCGAGAATATCCGGGCTGCACAGCAGCTGCTGTTTCCCCGTACTGTCAGTCGTGTAAGCCGTCGCGTCGAGTTGCGCGGTAAGCCCCTGGGAAAGACATTCTGGCTTGCCGGTCGTTTGATCCGTCGGCCCGTTGACCGAAAGGCTGGTAATACCTGGGTGGGCGTACACCGCGACCTGGTTGCTGGTAAACCCGCCCGCGCTGGCCGTCATATACGCCACGCCGGTCTTTCCCGTGGGAATGCAGGTGGTATAGGGCGCAACCGCAGGCGTTTGCAGATTCCAGGTTCCACCACAAATAGCGCCGCTCGGTGAAACGTCCGCAATGGTGCGGTCACGTGGTGCCGTAACTATAGCTGCCCACGGAGGCAGCGGCGCCAGTGCAGTTCTGCGAGGAGGGAGCCTGCAGTTGCGAAGTTTGCGAGAAGGCTACCGACAGACCCGTGGTCACTGGCTGCAAAGAAATCGAGACAGGCTGGTCTTTGGTATAGCCGTAGCCGGAGCCATTGCAATAGCTCGCGTTCTTGTTGGCACAGCCTTGGAGAGAAAGCCCCACAGGAATAGTAAGAAGAGACAAAACCACAAACGTCAAAAACCGCTGCATGAAACCTCCCCGCCGGGTGTCGCCGCCCCCGGCGGTTGATGAACTGCCAACTGCCTGAACACTGATCCCACCCAGCAGCTCTGCCGCAGGCATCGTCTCCAATTCAAATTGGAGCAAGGCTGTGCTTTGCCCGATCGCTGGCACCGTGGACACTCACTCGATGCGCGTGGGGAGTTGTGCGTGGTCAACGTTTTAAGTGTAGAGGGGACTGGCCCCTGAGGCAACCGCCCCAGCCATCCGGGCAACGCTCCCGGCGTCTCGCGCCCCGCCTGGCCGGCTCACCCCTGCGGCGGCATGTATTGTGCAAACCAGGCCAATGCCCTCGCCAATACGTCCCGCCTGTGCTGCGGCGATTCGAACCGATGGCCCTCATCCGGGTAAACCACCAGCTCCGTCGGTACCTTCTCCGCCCGCAGCGCATGCCAGAACTCAAAGGATTGCGGCGCAGGGCATTCTCCGTCGCGGTCTCCCACCACCACCAGCGTCGGCGTCTTCACGTTGTGGATGAAACCGATGGCAGAGCTCTTGGCATACACCGCGGGATCGTCATAGACCGACGCCCCAAAAAACGGCGTCATCCATTGGTCGATCGAGTTTTCTCCATAATAGCTTTGCCAGTTGGCTATCCCTGCCCCGGCCACCGCCGCACGAAAACGCTGCGTCTGCGTCACTGCAAACATGGTCATGAACCCGCCATAGCTCCAGCCAGTCAGGCCGACGCGCTGCGGATCGATGCTGGCCTGCGCACTCACCGCATCCACCCCAGCCAGAATGTCGCGCAGATCCCCGTAGCCAAAATCCTTCCGGTTGGCCTGCGTAAAGGCTTCACCCTCCCCGTAACTCCCCCTGGGGTTGGGCATCAACACAAAGTAGTCCAATGCAGAAAAAGCAGTCGCGGTATACCCCAGGCTGGGCCAGCGGGGAAGCACTGCGCTCGAAGGCCCGCCGTGCACGCTCACAATCAGCGGGTACTTCTTCGCTGGATCGTAGTGCGCCGGGTACAACAGCCATCCCTGCACCGGGAAAGCATCACTTTTCCAATGGACCGACTCCGCCTTACCCCAGGCCGGCTTTTGCGCATCGTTGTAATGGGTGATGGCACGCTCCGGGGCGCCCAATCCGCCGACGTACACCTCAGGCGCCTGCGCGAACGAACTCTTCACATACGCGAAGCTTCCGTTGGCAGCCAGCGAAAGGCTCTGTTCCAGGCGTCCATCCCCGACCGTCGCCGCGCATCGTCTGGTAGTTCGCCACCACCGAGCCGTCGGACGCATGCACCGCCCCCAGCTGCACTTCGCCCGAGCTGATCCACGAAACCAGCAATTCCGGGGCCGCCGATCCTGTTTTGCGCCAGTCGATCCAGGCCGCCGTCCTCTCAGCATGAGGAGTAATGTTTTTCGGCTCGCCCCCACTCGCGGCCATTACATAAATATCCCCACCCGTCGCCCCCTGATCGCTCATCAATCCGCCGATAAACGCGATCTGCGTGCCGTCCGGCGACCACCGCGGCACCGCCAGCTGCAATCCATGCAGCGGCCCGGGCATGTTCTCCGGAGCAAGAATCGACTTCGGCTTCCCCCCGTCCAGCGGCTGCGTGTACAACTGGGCGACCCACCAATTGTTTTCGCCCGGAGGCGCGGCTGCCGTATACACCACCTGCCGCGAATCGGGCGCCCAGTCATATTCATAGACGTGCAGCCCGTCCGGGCTCACCATCTTCACTTGCCCTGAAGCGGCCTCAATCGACGCCACCCGCTGGATCTCCAGACCCTCCACCCCGATCACCCCGGAAGGTGGTTTCATCGCCGCCAGGGCGCCTGCCGGGCGGGTAGCGCCCTCAATATAAAGCGAACCAATGTGCAGGCCGTCGGGTGAGAAGGCCAGGCTGCTGATGCCGCCGTGCAGGTGGGTCAGCCGGCGCGCAGTCAGTGTGCTGGCTGACGGGGTCACCAGGTACACGTCTGCCTGCCCGATAGCGCCCGGCGCCGCCTGGCAGTCGGACGTAAACGCCAGGTCGTTCTTCGGGGACCACGCCAGGTTCTCTTCCTGGCACACGCTGCCGGAACCGGCCGTCACCCGCCGCATCCTGGCTGGATCTGCCGTAGGAGCGACGTCAATCTCCGTACCGCCCTCCGCGCTCACCACCCAGCCCACCATCTGGCCGTCCGGCGAGAGTGCCGCCTGGTGAATGGAGCGTGTCTTCTCCAACCCGGCAATCACCTCACCAATGCGCGGGTCAGCGGGAGCCGCCGCACGCTGTGCCAACGCAATCCCGCCATGACCGGAAACCCCGGCGAGCATCATCAAACAAAGAGAGAAACAGAGCGGAGAGGCAGCAGACATAGCACGCATTTGCACGGATGCTAGCACACGCCGGCTAAGGAACACGCACTTCCGCCTACCGCAACAGACCTCCACATAACCAACCGCCACCGCAACCAACCGCCACCGCATCCGTCGACCCCTACCCCCCCTTTTGTCATCCCGAGCGCAGTCGAGGGATCTGCTGTGCGCCTTTCTCCTGCCACAAATTTCTACAAAGCTCCAGGATCGGACACGCAGAGGAACCATTCTTTCAGCAGGAATGGCAGGAGAGTAACTGCTGGCAGCGAAGCGGCTCGGCTGCGCTCCTAATGAACAAACTGGAAAGCGCTGTGGACGAGGGTTCCAATGTCCCCCACTCAAGCCAAACGCGGCTTGAATGGGCCACCCTACAGTTTTTAGGGTCCGATCAGTCGCCACTCAGGAGGATCTGCATCCTGCCGGCATCCAGAAAAGCCGAGGGTGGCCCACTCAAGCCGCGTTTGGCTTGAGTGGGGGACATCCTGCTCCGCTCGCTCGACGCGTCCATCGCACCTCTGCACTGCAAGCAAGCTCCTCGGGAAGACAAAGGGGGCGCAATCACCGACTAACACCTTCACCCATCAGCAATCCCTCATAAACCCCTCCATCCCGCCCAAAATCCGCGCTAAACTAAACAAGTCGGCCCACTATCCGGGCTGACTGGGCAGGATATTGACGCGAGCCCACCGTCTTGTTATCTTTAAAAGGTTCCGCATGAGCCGGTAGAGTGCGTGCTTGAATGATGTGCCGCGGTGAACTGGACAGGCCCCAAAAGCTATCCCGACCCGCAGCAAGGCGCTCTTAAGACCGGCAGTACCAAGTATGCGGCTCATTCATCAGAGTCCCTGCAAAACGTTCGCGTGATGCCTGGGAAACAATCGCATCGGCCTTTGCGACACCTCCCGCCTGGGGAGGCTATGCGGGCCGGAACTTCGAAACGGAACTGGCTTCTTTTTGGGTGCCTGGTTCGGCACGAGGCGCAACAGCGCGTAAGCGCAATGTGCTCGTGGCAAGCAGGAATCCTTCGAAGAAACGCGCGGCCACCGTCGAAGTTCTCGTCTTGGTTTGACTTAAGGCCCGAAGCGGCAGCCGCGAGCTTCGTGCACCAGTGAGCGCGGAGTCTCAGCGCGCACCGGTGATATGCGGCAAGGTTTGTCGCGCAGCGTGTACCGCTCGCGCGAGCCGGCGCGTAAATGCGTGGGCTCAAGAAGAGTTTGAAGGAGTAAGGTTTGCCTACATTTAGTCAGCTCGTGAGGAAAGGCCGCACCGCGGTGCGGTACAAGACGGCATCGCCGGCACTTCAGGGATCGCCGCAGCGGCGCGGTGTCTGCACCCGCGTTTACACGCAAACCCCCAAGAAGCCGAACTCCGCGCTGCGTAAGGTCGCCCGTGTGCGCCTCACCAACGGCGTCGAAGTCACGACTTACATTCCAGGCATCGGCCACAACCTGCAGGAGCACTCCATCGTGCTCATCCGCGGTGGCCGTGTAAAGGATCTGCCAGGCGTGCGCTATCACGTCGTGCGCGGCACGCTCGATTCCGTCGGCGTCGCCAACCGCAAGCAGAGCCGCTCTAAGTACGGCGCCAAGCGGCCTAAGGTCGCAGCCGCCAAGTAGTCCGGCAAGCAGCAGCGTCAACACACGTACGGTTTGAAGGGAACACAAGGGTATGCCGAGAAAAGGACACATCGCGAAACGGGAAGTAGCCGCTGACCCCGTCTACAACTCCTCGCTGGTCACCAAGTTTGTCAATTCCATGATGTGGGACGGCAAAAAGTCGACCGCGCAGGGCATCTTCTACCAGGCGATGACGAACCTGGAGCAAAAGGGCGGCGACGAAGCGCTCAAGCTGTTCAAGAAGGCCGTCGAGAACTGCAAGCCGTTGCTCGAAGTCAAGACCCGCCGCGTCGGCGGTGCGAACTACCAGGTGCCGATCGAAGTCAATCCCGAGCGCCGCACGTCCCTCGCCATCCGCTGGCTGGTCACTTACGGCCGCGCCCGCGGAGAAAAGGGCATGATCGACAAGCTCACCAGTGAATTGCTCGACGCGGCCAACGGCCGTGGCGCAGCCATGAAGAAGAAGGAAGACGTTCACCGCATGGCGGAAGCCAATAAGGCATTTGCCCACTATCGCTGGTAAGAACGAAGTCAGTGCAGGGCCTGCCTGCTGCCGCAAGGCAGCAGGCGTAACGAAAAGCAGTAAGCAGAATCGCGAGTCTCTTATCTCGCGCGGAAGTGAGAAAACACCGTGCCTCGTCTAGTACCACTCGATCGCTGTCGCAATATCGGAATCATGGCGCATATCGACGCCGGCAAGACAACAACGACGGAACGGATCTTGTTTTACACCGGGATCACCCACCGCATCGGCGAAGTGCACGAAGGCACCGCGACGATGGACTGGATGGAGCAGGAGCAGGAGCGCGGCATCACCATCACCTCCGCCGCCACCACCTGCACCTGGCGTGATATCCGGATCAACATCATCGATACCCCAGGCCACGTGGACTTTACCGCCGAGGTAGAGCGCAGCCTGCGCGTACTCGACGGCGCCGTAGCCTGCTTTGACGCTGTGCACGGCGTAGAGCCGCAATCGGAAACCGTTTGGCGGCAGGCAGACAAGTACGGTGTGCCCCGCATTTGCTTCATCAACAAGATGGACAAGATGGGCGCTGACTTTGAGCACGCCATCGATACCATCCGCAAGCGGCTGAACGCCAAGCCGGTCGCCATCCAGATCCCCATCGGGCAGGAAGGCGCCTTCAAGGGCGTCGTCGATTTGCTCGAAATGCGCGCCATCCTGTGGCACGACGAAACCATGGGCGCCAAGTACTCGGTCGAAGAGATCCCAGCCAGCATGCTGAAAAAGGCGGAAGCCTTCCGCATGCAGTTGGTGGAGTCGGTCGCCGAGAACGACGATGACATGTTGCACAAGTTCCTCGAAGGAGAAGTGCCAACCTCGGCTGAGTTGCGCAAAGCATTGCGTGGCGCCACCATCAGCATGAAGCTCTTCCCGGTCCTGTGCGGCAGTTCGTTCAAGAACAAGGGTGTGCAGACGCTGCTCGACGCAGTCGTCGACTTTCTGCCCAGCCCGCTCGATGTTCCGCCGATCGAAGGCCACAACCCCGACAACATGGAAGAGGTCATCCTCCGCCATGCTGACGACAAGGAGCCCTTGACGGCCCTGGGCTTCAAGATCATGACCGACCCGTTCGTCGGCCAGCTCATCTTCATTCGCCTCTACTCGGGCCACTTGAAGACGGGTGACACGGTGCTCAACCCGCGTACCGGCAAGAGCGAGCGCATTGGGCGTTTGCTCAAGATGCACGCCAACAAGCGGGAAGAAATCGTCGAGATCTATGCCGGTGACATTTGCGCCTGCGTCGGCCTGAAGAACCTGATTACGGGCGATACCATCTGCACCGACAAATCGCCGGTCGTGCTCGAATCCATCGATTTCCCCGCGCCCGTCATTCACGTTGCGGTGGAACCGAAGACCAAGGCAGACCAGGAGAAGATGGGTATGGCGCTGGCCAAGCTGGCGCAGGAAGATCCCACCTTCAAGGTGCATACCGATCCTGACTCCGGTCAGACCATCATCAGCGGTATGGGTGAGCTCCATCTGGAAATCATCGTCGACCGCATGATGCGTGAGTACAAGGTGGAAGCCAATGTCGGTAAGCCCCAGGTCGCCTATCGCGAAACCATTCGCAAAAAGGCAGAGGCTGAAGGCAAGTACATTCGCCAGACCGGTGGTTCGGGTAACTACGGCCACGTGCAGATTCGACTGGAGCCCAATGAACCGGGCAAGGGCTTCGAATTTATCAATGACATTAAGGGCGGTGTGATTCCGAAGGAATACATCAAGCCGACCGAGCAGGGTATTCGTGAGGCGCTGCAGGGTGGTGTGTTGGCCGGTTACGAGATGGTGGACGTGAAGGCGACGCTGTTCTACGGCAGCTACCACGATGTGGACTCCAACGAAATGGCATTCAAGATTGCTGGCTCAATGGCTTTCAAGGAAGCCGCCCGCAAGGCGTCACCGATATTGCTGGAGCCGGTGATGTCGGTCGAAGTCGTCGTGCCGGAAGAGTACATGGGCACCATCATTGGTGATCTCAACTCCCGCCGCGGCCGTATCGAAGGCATGGAGCATCGGGCTGGATCGCAGGTCATCAAGGCCAATGTGCCGCTGAGCGAGATGTTTGGGTATGCCACCCACATGCGCTCTTCGACCCAGGGCCGCGCGAATTACTCGATGCACTTCAACCGTTATGAAGAAGCGCCACGGTCAGTCTCTGAAGAGATCATTGGCCGCAATCAAGGCAAGTAACTAGCAGATTAAGCAGGAGAAGGGGACGAGATGGCGAAGGAGAAGTTTGACCGGACCAAGCCGCACGTGAATGTGGGTACGATTGGTCACATTGATCATGGCAAGACGACGTTGACGGCGGCGATCACGAAGGTGTTGTCGAAGCACAACCCGAAGATCCAGTTTCGTTCGTTTGATTCGATTGACAATGCGCCTGAGGAGCGGGAGCGCGGTATCACTATCGCGACCGCGCACGTGGAGTATGAGACGGCGAACCGTCACTACGCGCACGTGGATTGCCCTGGCCACGCCGATTACATCAAGAACATGATTACGGGTGCGGCGCAGATGGATGGCGCGATCCTGGTGGTGGCAGCGACCGATGGTCCGATGCCGCAGACCAAGGAGCACGTGTTGTTGGCCCGCCAGGTAGGCGTGCCGTACATTGTGGTGTTTTTGAACAAGTGCGATGCGGTCGAAGACGAAGAGCTGACCGACCTGGTTGAAATGGAAGTACGGGAACTGCTGTCGAAGTACAACTTCCCTGGCGACGACGTGCCGGTGATTCGCGGCTCGGCGCTGGGTGGGTTGAACGGCGAAGCGCAATGGGAAAAGAAGATTGACGAGTTGATGGACGCGGTAGACAAGAATGTACCCTTGCCGGCGCGTGCCATCGACCAGCCTTTCCTGATGCCGATTGAAGACATTTTCTCGATTTCCGGCCGTGGCACGGTGGTGACGGGCAGGATCGAGCGGGGCAAGGTCAAGGTGGGCGAAGAAGCCGAGATCGTTGGCTTCCGCGACACCCGCAAGACGGTCGTGACCGGCGTCGAAATGTTCAAGAAGCAGCTGGACGAAGGTCTGGCGGGCGACAACGCAGGCTTGTTGCTGCGCGGTATTGCCAAGGAAGACGTGGAGCGCGGGATGGTGTTGGCCAAGACTGGCTCGATCACGCCGCACACCAAGTTCAAGGGCGAGATTTACGTATTGAGCAAGGAAGAAGGCGGCCGTCACACGCCGTTCTTCAACGGCTACCGTCCCCAGTTCTACTTCCGTACGACGGATGTAACGGGCACGGCCAAGCTGCCGGAAGGCACGGAGATGGTGATGCCGGGCGACAACGTACAGCTGGAAATCGAGCTGCACACCCCGGTAGCGATGGAAAAGGGACTGCGCTTTGCTATCCGCGAAGGCGGACGCACGGTCGGCGCCGGCACCATCAGCGAAATCATCAAGTAAGCAAGTAGTTCCAGTGCGTAGCAGTAGAGTGCGAGGGTGGCCCACTCAAGCGCGTCTGCTTGAGTGGGGAACATCCCAAGAAGGATCTAGACATGGTAGGACAAAGAATTCGCATTCGCCTCAAGGCTTACGACTATCGCGTGCTCGATACCTCGACCGGCGAAATCGTCGAGACGGCAAAGCGCACCGGCGCCCAGGTGGCGGGTCCGATTCCGTTGCCGACGGTGAAGAACAAGTATTGCGTGCTGCGTTCCCCGCACGTCGACAAAAAATCGCGCGAGGCTTTCGAGATCCGTACGCACAAGCGGCTCATCGACATTCTCGAGCCGACGCAGCAAACGATTGATGCATTGATGAAGCTGGATTTGCCGGCTGGCGTCGATGTAGAGATCAAAGCTTTCGAGAAGTAAGCAGGAGACATCATGTCGGTGATAGGAATTCTGGGCAAGAAGATCGGGATGACGCAGCTGTTCGATGACAAGGGTGAAGTGCACCCGGTCACCGTACTGCAGGCGGGTCCCTGTGTCGTAACCCAGCTGAAGACAATGGCGGCGGACGGTTACACCGCAGCCCAGATCGGCCTGATCGAGTTCGTCAAGGGCGGCAAAGTGAACAAGCCCATGGCTGGTCACTTCGCCAAGAACAACGTGCCTCCCGTCAAGCTGATGCGCGAAGTGCCGATTGAAATCGCGTCGGGCGCAGACAGCGAGACTGATTCGTTGAAGGCTGGCGACAAGGTTCTGGTCGACATCTTCGAGAATGCCAAGTACGTCGACGTGATTGGCACCAGCAAAGGCCGCGGGTTTGCCGGCGTAGTGCGCCGTCACAAATTCGGCGGTGGCCCCAAGGCTCACGGTCACATGTTCCAGGTGCAAGGTTCGATCGGCGCCTCGTCGTTTCCGTCGCGTGTATTTCCCGGGCAGCGCATGCCGGGTCACTACGGTGCGGAGCAGGTTACGGTGCGCAACCTGCGCATCCGCGGCATCGATCTCGACGAGAACCTCCTGATGGTCGAGGGTGCGATTCCCGGCCCACGCGATGGCTACGTAATGATCTCCAAATCCAAGGCTCCGCCGCGTGAGCGTCGTGGTTTTGGTGGTGGCGGCACAGTCGATCCGTTGAAGGCTTCAAAGAAGGCTTCCGGCGGCAAGCCCTCGGGCGGCAAAAAGAAGTAACGGCACTCGCCCTGCAAGTTGCAAGACTTAAGGAAACGTATATGGCAACCATTGATGTATTGGATCTCGGCGGACAAAAAGTTGGCTCGTTAGAGCTGGCCGACGAAATCTTCGCAGCAGATCAGATCAACGAAGCTCTGCTCTGGGAAGCGGTCAAGCACTATCGCGCAGCAATGCGCCAGGGCACCGCGGCCACCAAGAACAAGAAGCTCGTCTCCGGCTCGGGCAAGAAGTTGTGGAAGCAGAAGGGTACAGGACGCGCCCGTGTGGGTTCAGTCCGCTCGCCTATCTGGCGCCACGGCGGAACGGTCCACGGACCGCAGCCCCGCAGCTACGACTACGCGTTCCCGCGCAAGAAGCTGCTCGGCGCCCTGCGCTCGGCGCTCGCCACCAAGCTCGCCGACGGCAAGCTGACCGTGGTCGAAAGCCTGGAACTGGCCGACAGCAAGACCAAGGCCTACCGCGTGGCGCTCGACAAGCTCGATGCTAAACGCACCACCTTGTTGGTCGAAGGCGGCCAGGAGCCCGGCCGTTCCCTGATGCTCGGTGCGCGCAATCTCGATCGTGTCGAACTCATGCTCTCGAAAGAAGTACATCCCTACGACCTTCTGCGCTACGAACGGGCGATCTTCTCTCGCGCCGCCATCGAGCAGCTACAGGAGTCGTTGAAGAAAACCGTTTCCCGGCGCAAGCATGCCGATGCGGAGGTGGCCTAATGCCCACTCTTTATAACGTCATCCGCCGCCCATTGATTACCGAAAAGGGCCTGGGCGCGAAGGAAGTACAAAGCACGCTGGTGTTCGATGTGGCCCCCGACGCGACCAAGACCGAGGTTCGGCAGGCTGTCGAAACCCTGTTCAAGGTCAAGGTTCACAGCGTACGCACAGCGAACTTTCTCGGCAAGGAACGCCGCAGAGGTAAGTTCTCCGGGTTTCGCCCCGACTGGAAAAAGGCGTATGTGCGCCTGCAGCCGGGAGAGAAAATGCCCGACTACGTCAACGCCCTGTAAGGCTGATAACGATTCGCAACAGCTGACAAACAGTCGCCAACACGCAGAAGAAGTTACGAGCTAAAAAGATGCCGATCAAGACATACAGACCGATCACCCCGACGCTGCGGTTCAAGACGTCCCTGGTAAACGACGACATTACGACCAATCGTCCGCACAAACCGCTGCTCGCCGTAAAGCAGCGCACCGGTGGCCGCCGCAATTCCGGCGACCTCACCATGAGACACCATGGTGGTGGCCATAAGCAGAAGCTTCGCCTCATCGACTTCAAGCGTGATAAGTACGGTGTGCCCGGCACGGTGGCCACGATCGAATACGATCCCAACCGCTCCTCGCGCATCGCCCTGATCAACTACCTCGATGGCGAAAAGCGCTACATCATTCAGCCAGTCGGGCTGAAGGTCGGCCAGCAGATCATGAGCGGACCCGAAGCCGACATTTTGATCGGCAACGCACTGCCGCTGAAGAACATTCCTTCCGGCACCACGGTCCACAACGTCGAGCTTCGCCCCGGCAAGGGCGCGCAGATGGTACGGTCGGCCGGCGCCTCGGCGCAGTTGGTGGCCAAAGAAGGCGATTACGCCCTGCTGAAGCTACCCTCCGGCGAAACCCGCCGCGTATTGGTAGCCTGCATGGCGACGGTTGGCCAGGTGGGCAACACGGAGCACGAGAATATCTCGATCGGCAAGGCAGGCCGCAACCGCTGGAAGGGCATTCGTCCTACCAACCGCGGTGTGTCCATGAACCCGGTCGATCACCCGCACGGCGGTGGTGAAGGCAAAACCTCTGGCGGCCGGCACCCGGTAACCCCATGGGGCCAACCGACCCGCGGCTACAAGACACGTAACAACAAGCGGACTGACACCTTCATCGTCAACCGCCCCAAGAAGTAAACAGAAGTTTCAGGAGTCGCAAAGCTATGGCACGTTCGACAAAAAAGGGCCCGTTCATTGACGGTCACCTGATGGTCAAGATCGAAGCGATGAACCAGACGAATGACAAGAAAGTCCTTCGCACCTGGTCACGCCGCTCAACCATCCACCCGGACATGGTGGGACACACCATCGCTGTGCACAACGGCCGAAAGTTCATTCCGGTCTACGTGACAGAAAACATGGTGGGGCACAAGCTAGGTGAATTTTCCGCTACGCGTACGTTCAAGGGACACTCGGCCAAATCGTCAGAGTCGTCCGCCAAGCCGCGCTAGTAAGGTCTAAGGAAGGGTTTCAAAGGTTAAGCCAATGCAATTGAACACACAGGAATTCCGGGCAGAAGCGAAGTTCCAGCGGGTATCGCCGCAGAAAGCTCGCCTGGTTCTGGAGCTGATCAAAGGGCGTCGCGTCGGGGATGCACTCGATACCGTGGCCTTCACCAAGAAGGGCGTCGCGCCGCTGGTAGAGAAGGTGCTCCGCGCCGCCATTCAGAACGCGAACTACCTCAGCCAGGAACGCGATCTCGACGTCGACGTGGACAATCTCTACGTCAAGACAGCGCTGGCGAATGAAGGTCCGCGTATGAAGCGTATCCGTCCTGCCCCCATGGGCCGGGCCTTCCGCTACCAACGCAGAATGGCGCACATCGTGATCACGGTGGCCGAGCGCGTGCGCGGTGGTCTGGTGGCAACTGCGGATGGCGACGTAGCCCCGGCCAGCAAGAAGGCTGGCAAAGGCGTAGCGGCTAAGAAGACTGCGGTTAAGAAGACCGCGGCAAAGAAGAGCGCAGCAAAAAACTGGAAGACGGCCGCGAAGTAGGTTCGAGGAAATTATGGGACAAAAAGTTCATCCTTACGGCTTTCGACTCGGCGTCAACAAGCCATGGCGGTCACGCTGGTTTGTTGAGCGCGACTACGACAAGTTGCTGATTGAAGACATTCACCTGCGCGAAGAGTTGAAGGAAAAGCTGAAGGCGGCGGGCGTGAGCTCGGTCGACATCGAGCGCCCCGGCAACAAGCTGCGCCTGATCATTCGCACCGCGCGGCCAGGTATCGTGATCGGCCGCAAAGGCGCCGAGATCGAGAAGCTCAAGGTCGACCTGCAGAAGCGCACTAACCGGGATGTCTTCATCGACATTCTGGAAGTGAACAAGCCTGAGCTCGATGCCCAGCTGGTCGCCGAAAACATTGCGCTGCAATTGGAAAAGCGCGTTGGCTTCCGTCGCGCCATGCGCAAGGCGGTTGACTCGGCACTGCGCTTCGGCTGCAAGGGCATCAAGGTACGCGTTTCCGGCCGCTTGAACGGTAACGAAATCGCGCGCTCTGAATGGTACCTGCAGGGGCGGCTTCCGCTGCATACCCTGCGCGCCGACATCGATTACGGCTTCGCTGAGGCACGCACCACGTACGGCGTGATCGGCGTCAAGACGTGGATCTATCGCGGCGACATTTACGAGCAGAAGCGGCGTCAGCCGCAGCCGGCCGGCACCAGCGGCGTATTTTAAGTCGACAGAAGTTTAGGTAACGATTCGTACTAGAGGCGAAATTCTATGTTGATGCCAAAGAAGGTCAAGTTCCGCAAGCAGCAGCGCGGCCGCATGAAGGGGAAAGCCTGGCGCGGTTCTGAGCTCTCCTTCGGAGACTACGGGCTCAAGGTGATGGAGTGCGGTTACATCACCGACCGGCAGATTGAAGCCAGCCGTGTGGCCATGACCCGCTTTATCAAGCGCGGTGGCAAGATCTGGCTCCGGCTGTTTCCCGATAAGCCAGTGACCAAGAAGCCGGCTGAAACCCGTATGGGTAAAGGTAAGGGCGCTCCCGATCACTGGGTAGCCGTGGTTCGTCCCGGTAAGGTGCTCTTCGAGATGGAAGGCGTCACTCCCGAAATGGCGCAGGAAGCCATGCGGCTGGCGTCGAATAAGCTTCCCCTCAAAACGCGCTTTGTCATGCGCCACGATGTGAAGGTCACTGCGGTCGCCAAGTAACCGCAGACCAAGAGAGAAGAACTATGGAAACGGAAAAGATTCGCAATCTCAGCGACGATGAACTGGTCCGGCAAGAGAAGCAGACCGGCGAGCAGCTGTTCCGCCTGCGCTTCCAGATGAAGCTGGGTCAGAACGAAGGCGTGAAGAAGCTGCGCGAGCTGCGCAAAGACATTGCCCGCATCAAGACGGTCGCCCGTGAGCGGGCGCTGGGTGGGCAGGGCGTAGGCAAGTTCAGCAAGGCCAAAGCGGCCGGAAAAGGGGCGCAGTAAGCCATGGCGGACGAAACAGTAGCTAAGCCGGAATCGCGGCGTACAGAAAAAATCGGCAGTGTGGTCTCAACCAAAATGCAGAAGACCATCGTGGTCCAGGTGGAAATGCGCAAGACCCACCCCAAGTACAAGCGCGTCATCAAGCTGAACAAGAAGTTCTACGCGCACGACGAGCAGAACTCCGCCCGCGTGGGCGATGTGGTCAGGATTCGTGAGAGCCGGCCGCTGAGCAAGTTGAAGCGTTGGACACTGGAAGAAGTGATTCGCCGGTCCTCGCTGCCGCAGGCAGAAGAAATACCGCAACCGGTCGTCTAAACGCGTTTGTAGTTGTGAGGGTGGCCCACTCAAGCTTTGCTTGAGTGGGGGACATTTTCAAAGCGCAATTGCACCACCCTGACGTTGGGTTGAAGCTGGGTAAGGAGAAATACGATGGCAGTACAAATGAGAACCATGCTGGATGTTGCCGACAACTCCGGCGCCCGCAAACTGCAGGTGATTCTTCCCCTGGGTGGCTCGAGCGGTAAGAAGGCCGGGTTGGGGGACGTGGTGACGGCTGCGGTGAAGGAAGCTTCTCCCGACGGTCAGGTAAAGAAGGGTGTCGTGGTTAAGGCAGTGGTTGTCCGCACGCGCAAGGAATATCGTCGCCGTGACGGGACCTATATCCGCTTCGACCAGAACGCCGCAGTATTGATCAATGATGCCGGCGAGCCAGTAGGCACGCGTGTGTTTGGTCCGGTCGCCCGCGAACTGCGGGAAAAGAAGTTTCTGAAGATTGTGTCGCTCGCGCCGGAAGTCATCTAACCCCGGGCCAGCGAAAGCGAGGAATGATATGGCATTGAAATTACAACGCAACGATCAGGTCGAAGTGATCACCGGGACTGACAAAGGCAAGCGCGGCCGCGTGCTGCGCGTGCTGGGTGATAAGGATCGTGTATTGGTCGAGCACGTGCGCATGGTGAAGAAGCACGTACACCCCAATCCGCAGCGCAACATCAAGGGCGGCATCGCCGAGCAGGAAGCGGCGATTCAGATTTCGAACGTCATGCTGGTCTGCGGCTCGTGCGGTCCTGTACGCGTCGGGCACAAGTTTGATGGCGACAAGAAAGTGCGCGTCTGCAAAAAGTGCGGCGACACCCTGGCCCCCAAAAGAAGTAGCCCAAGAAGAAGTAAGCGATCTCCTCACGCAACGGTACACGGGCTAGCCGTATCGCCCACCCCGGGACCGTGAAACGAAAAGAGAAGGAACCATGGCACAGAAAGTAAATGCGCGGTTGAAAGAGAAGTACCAGAGTGAAATCCGGCCGGCCCTGGCCAAGGAGCTCGGCCTCGAGAACCTGATGGCAGTGCCCCGCCTGGAGAAGATTGTTCTCAACATGGGTCTGGGCGAAGCGACGCAGAACGTCAAGCTGATGGATCCGCTGGTGGCCGACCTGGCCTCCGTAGCCGGCCAGAAGCCGGTGACGACGCGAGCCAAGAAGTCCATCGCCGCCTTTAAGGTGCGCGAAGGCATGCCCATCGGCGCAATGGTCACCCTGCGCGGCGACATCATGTACGAGTTTCTCGATCGCCTGATTTCGGTAGCCCTGCCCCGCGTACGTGACTTTAAAGGCGTTTCTACCAAGAGCTTCGATGGCCGCGGCAACTACACGCTCGGCATGCGCGATCAGTTGATTTTTCCCGAGGTGGATTACGCCCGGGTCGAAAAATTGAAGGGCATGAACGTCACCATCGTGACGACTGCCAAGGACGATAACCAGGGACGTGCTCTGCTTCGGCAGTTCGGCATCCCTTTCCGTCAAACGGCGTAGGAAGAGAGACAACATGGCCACTACAGCGAAACGAGTCAAAGACGCACGCAAGCCAAAATTTTCCAGCCGCCAGCACAACCGGTGCAAGAATTGCGGCCGCCCCCGTGCCTACCTGCGCAAATTCGGCTTGTGCCGTTTGTGCTTCCGCCAGTTGGCGCTCCGTGGAGAGATTCCCGGGGTTGTCAAGTCCAGCTGGTAAGTAACCGTTACGGTATTCATAACAACATTCCCGCTGGTTCTGCGGCCATGTATTTCGCTTTAGGCCGGAGCGAACGGGGAGTGGAGGAGAGAGCATGAGTTTAACCGATCCAGTAGCCGACTTTGTGACGCGCATCCGCAATTCCATCCGTGCGCGGCACCAGAAACTGGATGTGCCGGCGTCGAAGCTTAAGACCGAGATCGCCCGCATCCTGAAGGAAGAAGGCTACATCGCCAACTACAAGGCTGCGGAAGAGAATGGCCGCGCAGTACTGCGCGTCTACCTCAAGTACGGCGCCAACAACGAAGCCGCCATCCGCGACCTGTCCCGCATCTCCCGGCCCGGGTGCCGTGTGTATGTAGGCCGCGACGAGATCAAACGCGTGCAAAGCGGGTTGGGCATCAGCATCATGACCACGCCTCGCGGCGTGATGACCGGACGGCAGGCACGGCGCGAAGGCGTCGGCGGCGAGATCCTGTGCGAGGTCTGGTAAGCAGTTCCTGAAATGTGAGCGCGCTCAGCGTGCTCTGGCTGCAGTGGAACGATGGAAATGGGATTGAGCAGTCATCCTGGCTCCCTCGGGACTCGCAAGCCGCGAGAGGTTAAAGAACAGTATGTCGCGTATTGGTAAGAAACCTATTCCGTTGCCGGACACCGTCAAGTACACCATGCAGGGCAACACCGTGCTTGTGGAAGGTCCCAAGGGCAAGTTGACCGCCATGGTCCCGGCCGGTATCACGCTCGAAAAGAAAGATGGGCAGCTTATCGCGGTGCGCGAGAAAGAATCACTCGCCGCCTTGCACGGGCTGACGCGCGCCCTGGTTTCGAATGCAGTCGAAGGCGTCACCAAGGGCTGGACCAAGGACCTGGACATTGTCGGTATCGGATATCGCGCCGAAATGAAGGGCAAGGGCATGGTCGTGTTTACCTTGGGCTTTTCGCATGCGATCGAGTTTCCTTTGCCGACCGGCATTGATGTCACTATCGATCCCAAGCAGACCCGGATCAGCATCAGTGGCATTGATCGCCAGAAGGTTGGCCAGGTGGCCGCCGACATGCGTTCACTGCGCAAGCCGGATCCGTACAAAAACAAGGGTGTGCGCTACGCGGGCGAACGCTTGAAGAAGAAGGTCGGCAAGACCGGCGCCAAGTAAGTCATAACCGAACGGGGCCGCAGGGCGGCTCCGCTTTTAGGAAAGGGAACAACAATGATTCCGTTAAGACAAAGAAATGTAATTCGCCAGCGCATTCACTTCCGCATTCGCCAGAAAATGACAGGGACTGCCGAGCGTCCACGGTTGAATGTGTACCGTTCTCTGAACCACATCTATGCCCAGGTGGTCGACGACTCAAAGGGCCAGACCCTGCTCTCCGCCTCGACCGTGCAGGCCAAAATCAAGGGTGGCGGCAATGTAGCGGCGGCGAAAGAAGTGGGCAAACTGGTGGCGGAACGGGCCATCGAAAAGGGAATCAAGCGCGTCGTGTTCGATCGTGGTGGCTACCTCTACCACGGACGCGTCAAGGCCCTCGCCGATGCAGCGCGTGAAGCAGGATTAGAGTTCTAGTTTTGTGGTGTAAAGCGCAGCCTGGGGCGGCGCAGAAGGATTGAAAAGAGCATGGCAACACTCAAGCGGAAACTGGATGCCGGGCAGTACAACCTGAAGGATCAGGTGGTGTCCATCAATCGTGTCACCAAGGTCGTCAAGGGCGGTAAGAACATGTCCTTCGCGGCATTGGTGGTGGTCGGCGACCCTGCAGCAGCGGTGGTCGGCTACGGTTCGGGCAAAGCAAAGGAAGTACCGCAGGCGATCCGCAAGGGCATCGAAGCAGCCAAGAAGAATCTGGTGCACGTGAACCTTTCCGAGTCGACCATTCCTCACCAGGTACTGGGCCGCTACGGTTCCGGACACGTGCTGTTGAAGCCGGCGCCGGAAGGTACAGGCGTGATCGCTGGTGGCGCGGTACGTGCCGTCATGACCTCGGTCGGCGTGCAGAATGTGCTCACTAAGAGTCTTGGCACCGCCAACCCGCATAACGTAATTAAGGCTACCTTCGATGCGCTGGTGCAGTTGCGCGATCGCGCAGAAGTCGCCGCCGCCCGGGGCAAGCAGGTTCAGGAGCTATATTAAAATGGCAGATACACCGAAGCCGATGATGCGCCTGCAGTACTACCGGTCAGCGATCTGCACACCGGTCAAGCACAAGCGGGTGATTAAAGGATTGGGCTTTACCCGGCTCAATCAAGTGGTGGAGCGCGAAGATACCGTCTCCATCCGTGGCATGGTGAAAGCCGTGCCGCACCTGGTCCGGATCGTCGAGTAAGCCGGCCAGCATTACATGCGAGTCGGACCGGGTCGAGCCCGTCCGGCGTTGAGCGAGGATAGTCATGGCAAAGAATCTTTCTAATTTACGGGCGCCCAAAAAGGCGAACACCGGTAAAAAGCGTGTCGGCCGCGGTATGGGCTCGGGCATGGGTAAAACATCGAGCCGCGGACACAAGGGACAACGCTCCCGTTCCGGTTCGCACATGATGCGCGGCTTTGAAGGCGGCCAGATGCCGTTGCACCGCCGTCTTCCCAAGCGCGGCTTTACGAACATCTTCCGCACCGAATACTCGGTGATCAATCTGGGCCGCATCGCAGAGCTGCACGAGGAGCTCGGCAACGCTGAGCTCACCCTCGAAGCCTTCGCCAGCAAGGGCCTGCTCAAGAAGCGGAACGGTTTGGTAAAAGTATTAGGCGATGGCGACCTGACGGCAGCCATCACCGTGCACGCCCACAAGTTCTCCAAGTCAGCCCAGGAAAAGATCGAAAAAGCCGGCGGCAAAGCAATCCTGGTCGCCTAAGCATCTGCAGGAAGCTCTAAGCTCAGGGTCCCCACTCAAGCCGTTTCCGGCTTGAGTGGGGGACATCTCAACGACTCTGCTGCAAGTAGTCAGTCGCCCCGGTAGTCAGGATAAAAGCCCTACCGTGGTCGACCTTAGATGCACGACGGTCCCCGCCACCCTTTGGAAATCTTTTGCGAATCCAGTATTCTTGCTAAGCAGCCCCAGGGCAGCCGTAAACAAGTTCAAGCACTAGCAACACAGGAAACATATGTTTGAGAAGATCGCCAATATCTTCCGCATCCCGGATTTGCGCAAGCGGGTTCTCTTCACCCTCGGCATCCTCGGCGTCTATCGCCTCGGCTCGCAAATCCCCACCCCGGGCGTCAACCTCAAGCTGCTGGCCCAATTCTTTGACCAGCAGGCAGGCAGCGCACTCGGCCTGGTCGATCTATTCAGCGGCGGCAATCTTCGCAGACTGACGATCTTCGCCCTGGGCATCATGCCCTACATCACCGCCTCCATCATCTTCCAGTTGCTGACCGTGGTTTACGAGCCCTTGGCCAAACTGCAGAAGGAAGGCGAAATGGGGCGCCGCAAAATCACCCAATGGACCCGCTACGTCACCGTAGTGCTCGGCGCCGTTCAGTCGCTGGCTATCGCACTGACGCTCTCCCACGGTTCGGGCGGTGTTTCTTACGTGCTCAACCCGGGCATCGGCTTCATCCTCATGACGATGGTGACGCTCACCACCGGCACCGCCTTCATCATGTGGCTGGGCGAGCAAATCACTGACCGCGGCATCGGCAACGGCATGAGCCTGCTGATCTTTGCCGGCATCGTCGTCGGCTTGCCCCGCGGCATTCAGGATCTGATCGACAAAGCCCGCACCCAGGCATGGGGATCCTTCACCATTCCAGCCCTGGTGCTGCTGGTCGTGGTCATGATAGCCACCGTTGCCTTCATCGTCTTCGTCGAGCGCAGCGAACGCCGCATCCCGGTGCAGTACGCCAAGCGGATTGTCGGCCGGCGCCTGATGGGCGGCCAATCCACCCACCTCCCGCTCAAGGTAAACTCCGGCGGCGTGATGCCAGTCATCTTCGCCAGCTCCATCCTTTCGGCGCCGCTCCTCTTCGCCAGCTCCACCTTCGTGCAAAACAGCAGCTTCCTCACCCGCGTGTTCGACGGCCTGCGCCTCGGTGAGCCCTGGTACGAGTTGCTCTACGTAGTCGGCATCATCTTCTTCGCCTACTTCTACATTTCGATCGTGTTCCGGCCCGATGACATCGCCGACAACATGCGCAAGTACGGCGGTTTCATCCCCGGCATTCGCCCCGGGAAGCGTACCTCTGACTTCGTGAACGACGTGCTGACCCGTATCACCCTGGTCGGCGCCTTGTACCTCGTCGTCATCTCGCTGATCCCGCAGATCCTCATCAGCGGCATCCACCTGAACAATCTGTGGCTGGTCGGGGGCTTTTTCGAAAAGCTACCAACCTGGGTCACCCACGGCTTGAACTTCACCTTCTACTTCGGTGGCACCTCGCTCCTGATCGTCGTCGGCGTAGCCATGGACACCGTCAACCAGGTCGAATCGCAGCTGATTATGCGTCACTATGATGGCTTCTCCCCGCGCAGCGGCCGAGTCCGCGGAAGGCGTTCGTGGTAAAGCCGCTTCCCGCGGCGAACGCAACCATGACCGGACCGTCCACGGAAGAAAAGCTCATCATCCCCGGTCCCATGTTGCTCATGGGGGCGCCGGGCGTAGGCAAGGGAACCCAGGCCAAACGGATCATGGCCGCCTGGGCCATTCCGCAGATCTCAACCGGCGACTTGCTTCGAGATCATCGCCGCCAGGGCACGCCGCTCGGCGCCCTGGCCCAGCAGATCATGGATGCCGGCCAGCTGGTGCCCGACGACCTGGTCAACCAGATGGTCGCCGAACGGCTCACCGATCCGGATACCGCTCGGGGCTACATACTCGACGGCTATCCCCGTACCCTGGCCCAGGCCCAATGGCTCGATAGCCGCCTGGCCAGCGGGAGCGTCACCGAAAATCCTTCCGGGTTGCCACTGATTGCAGTAAGCATCCGGGTAAGTTATACTCAATTGTTGCGTCGTATCACGGGTAGACGCAACTGTCCAACCTGCCAGCGTATTTACAACGTCTACCTCCAGCCGCCTAAAGCCGACACGGTATGCGATGTGGAAGGCACACCGCTGGTCCAGCGCGCGGATGACACAGAAGCAGTCTTCCATGAGCGCATGCGGACATATGCTGCGCTGACTGCTCCGGTGGTGGAGCATTATCGCGCCAGCAGCCGGTTCGTGGAAGTGGACGGCGAACAACCGGCCGAGCAGGTAATGGCGGGCATCATGGCAGCGGTAGCACGCCTCCGATCCCAAACTGACGTAACGGAAGAAAGAGAGTAGCGCAGGCCCATGGCCATCATGATCAAGACGCCGCAGGAAATCGAGAAGATGCGGCGCAGCGGAGCGGCGGTTCGCGCAGTGCTCGATCACGTGAAAGCATTGGTGAAGCCAGGTGTCACTACGCTGGACCTGGAGAACGCGGCAGAAAGCAAGATGAAAGAGCTTGGCGCTACTTCAGCGTTCAAGGGCTACCGCGGTTATCCCTGCGTGCTTTGCACCTCGGTCAACGAGCAGGTAGTCCACGGCATCCCTTCAAAGGAGCGGGTGTTGCATGACGGCGACATCGTTTCCATCGACTGCGGTGTGGTGCTGGATGGCTACTACGGCGACTCGGCAATTACCTTGCCGGTCGGCCAGAGCGTCAACGCGGATGCCAGGCGCTTGTTGGATGTAACCCAGGCTTCGCTGGAGACCGCGATCAGGGCGGTCAAGCCGGGAGCGACGCTGGGCGATATCGGCGCAGCCGTACAGGAAGTCGTGGAAGCCGACGGCTTCAGCGTAGTCCGGGAATTTGTAGGCCACGGCATCGGCACCCGGATGCACGAAGATCCGCAGGTACCGAACTACGGGCAGCGCGGAGCGGGCACCAGGCTACGCGCCGGCATGGTGTTGGCCATCGAGCCGATGGTGAATGTTGGCAAGCCCGGCGTACAGGTGTTGAGTGACGGTTGGACGGCAGTCACTGAGGATGGCAGCTTGAGTGCTCACTTCGAGCATACGGTCGCAGTAACGGCTGAGGGCGCTGTAATTTTGACGCAGTAACGCATAAAGCCCGTGGCATGCGCATCGCGGGCGGAAACAGGATAACGTTTGTCGAAGGAAGACGCGATTGAAGTAATGGCAACGGTAGTAGAAACGTTGCCGAACGCGATGTTCAAAGTCGAGCTTGAGAATAAACATCAGGTTCTGGCGCACGTATCGGGCCGCATGCGGAAGAACTTCATTCGCATCCTTCCCGGTGACCGCGTCGCAGTGGAATTGAGTCCCTACGACTTGACGCGCGGCCGCATAGTCTATCGCTACAAATAAAGCACTTTAGTCAGGAGCAGTAATGAAAGTACGGGCATCGGTAAAAAAGATTTGTGACAAGTGCAAGGTGATTCACCGCCGCGGCGTCGTGCGTGTGATCTGTGAAAACTCCAAGCACAAGCAACGCCAGGGCTAATCAGTAACAAACCAAAAGGTGCCCCATATCTCACGACGTGTTCCAGTCGGGAGATGTGGGAAACACAAAAGCCAGCTCCAAAGTTCTTACTCCGCCGCTACCCTAGCGGCTCACACCGGCCCGGAGAGGCTAGTTAGCCATAAAGGCTTGCGTTGAACCTCTCCAGAAGCCTCCACCGGCTATCTCGATAGCCCAAACCCGTGATCGAGCGGCGAAGCTGCCCGATCACTCAAAGGAACACCATGGCACGTATTGCTGGCGTCGATTTGCCCCGTCACAAACAGGCAAGAATCGCGCTCACTTACATCTTCGGCATTGGTGACCCTCGTGCAAAGCGCATCCTGACAGCGGCGAACGTAGACCCGCTGAAGAAAATTCAGGATCTGGGCGAAGACGAGGTCAACCGCATCCGTCAGGTGATCGAAGCAGAAGGCCAGATCGAAGGCGATCTGCGCAAAGACGTTTCGATGCACATCAAGCGGCTCATCGACATTCAGTCCTACCGTGGCCTCCGCCACCGGCGCAACCTGCCCGTCCGCGGACAGCGCACCCACACCAATGCCCGCACCCGCAAGGGACCCCGTAAGGGAACCATCGCAGGCAAGAAGAAAGCGACGGCGAAGACCTAATGGCGAAACAGGAACAGAAAGCTCAGGGCGCCGGAAAAGCCGGCAAGAACAAGAAGTTCAAGAAGCGCGAGCGCAAGAACGTCCCCTATGGATTGGTCTACGTCCAGGCGTCGTTCAACAACACCATCGTGACCATCACCGACGGCCAGGGCAACACCCTTTCCTGGAAGAGCTCGGGTTCGCTCGGCTTCCGTGGGTCGCGTAAAGGCACCCCATTCGCGGCGCAGCAGGCAGCCATGAACGCGGCCAACCAGGCGCGTGACCATGGTCTGCGTTCGGTCGATGTGCGCGTCAGCGGTCCCGGCTCCGGCCGTGAATCCGCCGTGCGTGCACTGGCAGCAGCCGGGCTCGACGTTCGCTCCATTCGCGACGTTACGCCGATCCCTCACAATGGCTGCCGCCCGCCCAAGCGCCGTCGCGTCTGACGCGTCGTTGCTATTTGTAACCGTTGCCGGCGCTTAAACGCCGGCAACCGGGTGGACCGGGACGAAGGACGCTTGCTCACCGCAACGCGATCTGTAAACCGGTCGGCCTCTGAAGTCAGGAGAAAAACACGTGGCACGTTATACCGGACCCGTCTGCCGTCTTTGCCGTCGCGAAGGCACCAAGTTGTTTCTCAAGGGCACCAAGTGCTTCTCTGAGAAATGCCCCATTGAAAAGCGCAATTTTCCTCCCGGCCAGCACGGCCGCGCGCGTAAGCCCAAGATCGTAGGCTATGGCCTCCAGCTGCGCGAAAAGCAGAAAGCCAAGCGCATGTACTTCACGCTGGAAAGCCAGTTCCGCGCCTATTACGAGAAGGCATCGCGCACCCAGGGCGTTACCGGCGAATTGCTCCTGCAGCAACTCGAACGGCGTCTCGATAACGTGGCCTTCCGCCTCGGTTTCGCCAGCTCCCGCCGCCAGGCACGCCAGATCGTCCGTCACGGACATCTGGAAGTGAATGGCCGCAAGGTGAACATCCCCTCCTTCCAGGTAAGCGTGGGCGATGAGATCAAGATCCGCGAAGGCAGCAAGAAGATGTCGGTCCTCGAGATCGCCGCCGAGTTTGCCAGCCACTCGCAGTCACCCCGTTGGCTTGAAGTCGATCACACCAATTTGACCGGCAAAATCCTCGCCCTGCCCAAGCGGGACGACGTCAACATGCCGATCAATGAGCAGCTGATCGTCGAACTTTACAGCAAGTAAAGCCTGGCCCGCCGAGGGCCTGTGCTTTAGATAGAAACGAACGCAGTAACCCGCCGACCGTCGCAGAATGCTTCGCGACGGCGTGCACGAAAGGAACACCGCTATGCTTTGGAGAGGATTCCAAAAACCAAAACGTCTTGCAGTCGACACCGACACGCTCACCGAGAAGTACGGCAAGTTCAGCGCTCAGCCCTTTGAGCGCGGCTTCGGTACCACCATCGGCAACGCGTTGCGGCGCACCCTGCTCTCGTCCATCGAGGGCGCGGCCGTCACCGCCGTCAAAATCGAAGGCGTACTGCACGAGTTCCAATCCATCACCGGCGTCGTCGAAGATGCCACCGACATCATCCTCAACCTCAAGCAGATTCCCTTCAAGTTAAACGGGGAAGGCCCGAAAGCGCTGTACCTGCGCGCGGACCAGCCAGGTGTGGTGACGTCCGGCATGATCGAAGCCGATGGAGACGTGGAGATCCTGGACAAGGACGTCTATGTCGCCACGGTGAGTGAAGGCGGCAAGCTCGACATGGAAATGCGCCTCAAGCGCGGTCGTGGCTATGTTTCTGCTGACAAGAACTTCGATTCCGACCTGGGCATTGGCTTCATCCCCATCGATTCCGTTCACTCCCCAGTGCGCAAGGTCAACTACACCGTTGAAGCAGCGCGTCTCGGTCAGATCACCGACTACGACAAGCTGACCATCGAAGTGTGGACCAATCGCTCGGTACTCCCCGCGGATTCGCTCGGCCTCGCGGCCAAGCTGCTCAAAGACCACATGAGCATCTTCATCAACTTTGAGGAAGAGATTGAAGCGGAAAGCGCGCACGACGAAGGCCGCATGCAGTTGCGCAACGAGAACCTCAATCGCTCCGTCGAAGAGCTTGAGCTCAGCGTACGCAGCTACAACTGCCTGAAGAATGCAAACATTCAGACCATCGGCGAACTGGTGCAGAAGACCGAACCAGAAATGTTGAAGACCAAGAACTTCGGCCGCAAGTCCTTGAACGAGATCAAAGAAATTCTCGCGCAAATGGGCTTGTCCCTCGGCATGAAGATCGACGAGCACGGCAACGCGGTACCTGGGCCGACCAGCGTACTGCCGGCGGCGACACTGGCGGCGAGCTACAACCGCTTTGACGACGACGATGAGGATGATGACGAAGATCTCGACGTGGATGTACCTCTCCAGTCCGAGCCCGAGAACTTCTAAATCAAGCACTATGGCAGTGGCCGGTCAGCCGGTCACTGCTTGATTTCGCAGGAAAGAGAAACCCATGCGCCATCGCAATGCAGGATACAAACTAGGACGAAACACAAGCCATCGCCGCGCCTTATTGCGGAACCTGGTGACGTCCATTCTCCTCGAGGATCGGGTTGAGACGACCATCACCAAGGCCAAGGCCGCCCGTCCTCACGTCGAAAAGCTGATCACCCTGGGCAAGCGGGGCGATCTGCACTCACGCCGCCTGGCTCTGTCCTATCTGCAGACCCGCGAAGCGGTCTCCCGTCTGTTCGACACCGTGGCTCCCCGCTACGGCGATCGTGCCGGCGGCTACCTGCGCATCGTGCGCACCGGTTTCCAAAAAGGCGATGGAGCCGAAAAGGCCTTCATCGAACTACTGGGTTCGGAGCACGAGCTGGACGAGAAGCGCCAGAAGCGCGCCGAAGCCCGCGCCAAGCGCCGCGAAGAGATCGACAAGGCCATGTCTGAGAACCCGCCACCCGACGGTAGCGGCAGCACCCACGCCTAAGCCCCTCGCTCAGCAATAACCCCCGGATTCCCGGACCGCGCCCCTGGCGCCGCCGGGGATCCGGTGCTGCCTGCACCAAATACGACCCCCCTGGGCCTTTCCCTCGCTATGTAACCGTTGCCGCAAGCGATGACCTGCAAAGAACCCTTCGCAATGCCACGGATCACCCCACCCCCACCCACCAGCCACACCGCCCTCGACCACCGCCCCCCCTTTTGTCATCCCGAGCGAAGTCGAGGGATCTGCTTTGCGCCTTTCTCCTGCCACAAATCTCCACACAAGCCCCTGCATCGGATACGCAGAGGAACCACTCTTTCAGCAGGAATGGTAGGAGAGTAACTGTTAACAGCGATGCAACTGCTATCGGGACCCACGTCCCTCCGCCCAGCCGATGCTGGAGCTCTGTGAAAATTTGTCGATGGAGAATGGCGCACAGCAGATCCCTCGACTGCGCTCGGGATGACAAAACGGGGGCACGGATCGGCGCGCAAAAGCCGCTCACGTCCAACTTCTCCATCACCGTACGTACCCGATGATAAGAGGCCACCAAATCATTCATGCAATGCGGCAAAAGAGAAAGCTGATGACGCTCTGCTTTACGTAGACGCACACCACCCTTCTGCTCCACTCCACCCACCTCGCTGTTGTCCCTATCTCTTCTGACACCTTCATCGCACACACCGCGCGATTTATTCAAACAGCGGCTATAGTCCTTCCGCCAAACCGCCAATCCCGTCTAGCGACTAAACTCCCAATAACCTCAAATCCCGACAGCCTACTTCTATCTAAATAACCACCGTCACCTAACGGAAAGCTGGACCACCCTCATGCCTTCACCCTTCGACCCCTTGATAGACCTGATCCACTCCAACTCCATGGATGGCTGGAAAGACCACAACGAAAAATCCCTGGCGGCGCTCTTCGGTACGCGCTACCCCAAGCGGGCAGAGAAATCCGTCGCGCTACGAGCGCCAGAGATGAAGGGCGGCAACGACGCCGGCGTCCCCTACGCCGCCTACATCCACCCATCGAATGCGGACGCAGGTGCCTACGGTGGCATGAGCTTCGTCATCTTCCCCGTCGAGGGCGCGCCCTGCCTGGTAGCCATGGTCATCGGCACGCAGGGCCTGGCGCCGGATGAGGCCATCCTCGGGCGGCCCGGCCACGCGCGCAAGCTGCAAGCCATCTGTACCTGGCTCAATCACACATATGGCCACGGCGCACAGGTGGCCTGGGCCAAGCAGGATCCAACACGGACCGACATCGAAGTCCCTGCCGCAATCCAACTGGCGTGGAGCGCGTATGAGCGAGTCTTCAAACGCTACGGCCGAGTCTTGTACGCCATCTACCAACCCACGAGCGATCGCCAAGGCACGCTCGCCGCAGTCACTGCCATGCTCGATGTCATGTTTCAGGAACGCGGCCAAACGCCACTCAAGGAATGGGAAGCCGACGCCCACGCCGTCCAGTCCGCCTGGTTTGAGCAGTTAATGCCAACCACCCAGCGCAGCGACGTGTTGCGCCTGTTGCAGCAACGGCGCTACGTCATCATCCAAGGGCCGCCAGGCACGGGAAAAACGCGCATGGCCCGCGAGCTCCTCGCCCAGGACTATGCCGGCGCCGGCGAGACCATCCAATTCCATCCCAATACCACCTACGAGAACTTTGTTGGCGGCCTGGCGCCCGTGCAGGAGAGCTCCGAAAGCAACGGCGCCTTAGGCTTTCGCTTCGCGCCCAAACGCGGCTTCCTCCTCGAAGCCGCCGCCAAAGCCCGCGAACACCCCGACCGGCCTTACCTGCTCCACATCGACGAAATCAACCGAGCCGATCTGGGCAAGATCCTCGGAGAAGCCATCTACTTATTCGAACCCGATCCGGAATCCCGCCGTGAGCTGACCCTCGCCTACGATTTCGGCTCGCCCTTCTTTCGCCAGCTGTGGCTGCCAGATAACCTGCACATCCTGGGCACCATGAACAGTGCCGACCGCAGTATCGCCATCCTCGATGTCGCGGTGCGCCGGCGTTTCGCTTTCTTGTCTCTGTGGCCGAGTCTCAAAGTAGTGAACGACCACGGTTGCAATTTGGGCCAAAAGGCTTTCCAAGCACTGGTGACCACCTTCATCGAACACGCCACCGACGAAGCCTTGCCACTGGTCCCGGGCCATTCCTACTTCTTAGGCAAAGACGAAGAACGCACCCGCACCAACCTGAGAACAAGCCTCGAACCCTTGTTGACGGAGTACCTCGCCCAGGGCTACGTCAGCGGCTTTGCGGAACCTATCCGCGCCTACCTGCAATGGCTGCAAAGCCTGTGAAGGCCGCCGCACGCCGGGCAGCGTGGCCAGGGCGCGTCCGCGGAAACTCGCCCCTGCAGGCAAATAGGCCGGCGCCTGACATCTGTCTGGAGCTGCGAGATCATACCCGCGTCACCAAGTCGGCGACCGCCTTCTTCGGCAGCAAAGGCTCTGCTGATCCGGCGGCACAGGCAGCGCGCCTGGCGGACCAGTTCCTCACCCAAAATGCGCCACTCTTCCAAAGGTTGCAGGTCAGCATCCAGCGCGACTATGACGGTAGAGACGTTCTGCTCCACATCGAGGCTGGCAGCGCGATCGGCGCAGTCCCGCTCGTCTCGCCGCTCACCGGCAGGCAAGACTTCGGCCTGGTCATCCAGCCCAGGTTTCCCTGGACGGGCATCGGCCCCATGCTGGCCGAGATGGGCTGGCTCATCACGCCAACCCCGCTGCGCCTGCCGCTGCTCAAGCGGTCCGAACGGCGCGTGCCCCCGTGGGTCCTGTCCTACACGGTCCTGGCGCGACTCAAAGCACTGCTCGACCGGCTGGAGCGCCGCTTTGAGCTGGTCACGGAAACGCGATCAGCCCCCAAAGGAAACATTGACTGGACGCGATACGCGACTCGGCACATGGCGCGCGGGGATTTCCTCTCTGTTCCGTGTACCTTCCCTGATCTGCGAGACGACCGGCATTTGAAAGGGGCCATTCGCTTTGCCCTCGAACGACAGATGCGTTCGCTGCAGACGCAGCATGAGCAAGGGGCTTTCATCCATCGTTTGATCGCCCTGGCGGAGTCGCTGTTGCGGAAAGTGGACGCGGTCCCCAGCCGGCGGCCGCAGACGGCAGAAGCCCAGGCATGGATGCGACGCCCGATGCGCAGCGAAGCGTTTATCGAAGGCCTGCAGGCCATTGACTGGACGGTGGACGACCGAGGGCTTGCCGGCCTGAGCGATCTAGAAGGCATTCCGTGGACGATGCCGATGGAGCAGTTCTTTGAAGCGTGGGTGGAGACCGTGATGCGGTGTGTGGCTCGCCAGATGGGCGGCACTCTGAAAGCGGGGCGGAAGCGGGAGACGGTCTCGCCGCTTGCGTGGGACCCGCCGTACCTGGGATCGCAGCGCTCTCTTGTCCCCGACATGATCCTGGAACTGGAGGGGACGTCGTTCATTATCGATGCCAAGTACAAGCGGCATTGGGAAGAATTGCAACAGGGGCCGTGGCATGAGCAAAACGAAGCATTGCATGAGCGGCATCGCGCGGATCTGCTGCAGGTGCTCGCCTACGCCAATCTTGCGAGCAGCGCTGATGTGATTTGCTGTCTGGTGTATCCCTGCTCGCAGGGAACGTGGGAGTCGCTCGCGCAGCGAGGACGACTGTTCCATGAAGCGGAGTTGCCCACACCGCGGACGTCGCGTTCGGGTTTGGCTGACGGCTGTTCCTATGGGGGTGCCGGCTAGCTTGGTTGCGGGCCGTTTGGGGAGAGGATGCGTAGCGTGGGAGACCTAGCTGCAGGTGAATAGGTAGCTAGCTCCCCACTTGTCATCCCGAGCGCAGTCGAGGGATCTGCTGTTGGGGTGCCGGCTAGCTTGGTTGCGGTACCGTTTGGGGAGAGGATGCGTAACGTGGGAGACCTAGCTGCAGGTGAATAGCTAGCTAGCTCCCCACTTGTCATCCCGAGCGCAGTCGAGGGATCTGCTGTTGGGGTGCCGGCTAGCTTGGTTGCGGTACCGTTTGGGATGAGGATGCGTAGCGTGGGAGACCTGGCTGCAGGTGAATAGCTAGCTAGCTCCCCACTTGTCATCCCGAGCGCAGTCGAGGGATCTGCTGTTGGGGTGCCGGCTAGCTCGGATGCTATACCGTTTGGGGTGAGGATGCGTAGCGTGGGAGACCTAGCTGCAGGTGACTAGGTAGCTAGCTCCCCACTTGTCATCCGGAGCGCAGTCGAGGGATCTGCTGTTGGGGGCGCCGGCTAGCTTGGTTGCGGTACCGTTTTGGGGAGAGGATGCGTAGCGTGGGAGACTGGCTGCAGGTGAATAGGTAGCAGGCTCCCCACTTGTCATCCCGAGCGCAGTCGAGGGATCTGCTGTTGGGACGCCGGCGAGCTTGGTTGCGGTACCGTTTTGGGAGAGGATGCGTAACGTGGGAGACCTAGCTGCAGGTGAATAGCTAACGAGCTCCCCACTTGTCATCCCGAGCGCAGTCGACGGATCTGCTGTTGGGGGTGCGGGCTAGCTTGGTTGCGGTACCGTTTGGGGAGAGGATTTGTAACGTGGGAGACTGGCTGCAGGTGAATAGCTAGCAGGTTCCCAACTTGTCATCCCGAGCGCAGTCGAGGGATCTGCTGTTGGGGCGCCGGCTAGGCTGGTTGCGGTACCGTTTGGGGAGAGGATGCGTAACGTAGGAGACCTGGCTGCAGGTGAATAGCTAGCAGGCTCCCCACTTGTCATCCCGAGCGCAGTCGAGGGATCTGCTGTGCACCTTTCTCCCGCCACAAATTTCTACAGAGCTCCAGCATCGGATGTGCAGAGGAACGGGGGCTCGATAGCAGCCGCTTCGCTGCCAACCGTTACTTTCCTGCCATTCCTGCTGAAGGAATATTTCTTCTGCGTGTCCGATGCTGGAGCTCTGTACAAATTTGTGGCAGGAGAAAGGCGCACAGCAGATCCATCGACTGCGCTCGGGAATACAAACTGGGGGCTAGCTAACCCGCAAACATGTCGTCGCACACAAGAAGTTAACCTAACGCGCAAGGCCACAAGCCAAAACACAGCTACAGGCTCACCGCTCCCTTCAACCTCTCGCACCAATCGGTACTGGTGAGAAATCCAGTTTAGTCACTCTGCTGATTGTGCTTCGTAGCGGATGCTTACCCTGCTTCGTTTCAGGGCTCGTTTTTAGTCGCGCCGCAAACGATTGAAAATAGATTGGGCTTTAGCCCTTCGAAAGTGTTTCCCAAAAACATTTTCTTTCAACGCACAGTCTTGGTTTCGTTACAGTCCGAGCCGCCACAAAAGCTTCTTATCTGCTGGGAACAAGCCGAGGCGCCCCTTGTGCGGAACGAACTTGAGCGGACGCGCATTCGACAAGACCCAGCCAAATTCGCCGCTCTCGAACCATTTGCTTCTGCTGGCTTGCACGCAGTCGATGACTTGCACCATGCCGATGATGCCGCCGGTCTCGTACTCGGGAGGCAGCTTAACTCTGCGTCTCCGCGCATCCGCAATGGCGTCTTCCGTCGGCTGGCTCGCTGCCGCCTGGATCAGCAGAGGCCCACGGTAATTTGTTTTCCACGAGCGGTTTTCGATATCCTTGTGACCGTTCACAATCAGGTATGCCCAGGGTTGACGCACTACGAGGATTTTCATTTTGAACCCAACCATATTTATCACATTAGACTCGCCTGCTGGATGCTTGACAGAGGTGGTGCCATATCCACTCGACACCAGTGAGCTTTCATCGCGATGATGGAAACGTGAAACAATCCCTCTGGCACGGCGTCCTCATCTCCGCCGATACGTCTGCTCCTATCGTTCGGTGACGCCGCAACCAATGGCCACGAGTCTGGTCGGGTAAACGAGGCGAGCGTCCCGAGTTTCCAAGAGCATTTAACGAGGGTGAGTGGCTGTTGGCGCTGTTCCGGCGCTCCAAATAAGAAGTTCACTTCTGCTCAAATAAGCAGTAAAAGGTGGGTGTTGTTGTATACATTAAAAGAATGTAGACAGCATTTTTAGTTTTCGGTACAGTAACCCCTCAAATGAAAGCGAACAAAACCAAGGACAAAGCGTTTCGCTTCGAACGAATTGCGGAGCGACGGGTCACTCAGGCATTGCGGCTGATGCGCCTGATTGGAAATCTCGCGAATAAAAGGAACTACTCTTACACAGAGGAGCAACTCCGTCAAATAGTAGAAACTCTGGAACTTGAAGTGGGACACGTCAAAGAAAAATTTAGACAAGAGACCTCAACGCGCCCCGAGGGGTTTTCATTCCGAAAGTAGATGGTGAGAAATTTCGATTGCTAAAAAGGTTGCGAAGCGAACCGCGTATCAAGTGGGGAGTCTGTTCGCGGGCATGGGAGGCTTTTGCCTTGCCTTTGCTAACGAGGGATTCAAAGTGGTTTGGGCCAACGAAAAAGATAGGTTTGCAGTTGAGACCTACCAGCACAATTTCCGTGACACGACGATGCACCATAAACCCATCGAGGACCTTTCAGTGATTGACGATGATCTGGTGCCGGTTGACGTGCTTACTGCGGGGTTCCCATGTCAGCCGTTTTCAAAAGCAGGGGTGAAGCTGGGCTTCAATGACGAACGAGGCCGGACTTTCTTCGAAATCATTCGACTGATTCGTGAGTTCGGCAACGATCGCCCCAAGATTCTGCTGTTCGAAAATGTACAGTACCTTCTCACACACGACCGTGGGAAGTCGTTCAACCGAATCACTCAAGAGATTCAAGCGGCAGGGTACTGGTTCATGCCAATCCAAAACACAGCCGTGCTTAACACAAAGACGCATACCATCATTCCTCAGAATCGAGAACGGTTATACATGGCTGCCCTTTCCTGGGACCACTTCAGAACAAATGCATTCAACTTCCCACAACCCGAAACGACATCTGCTGATTACAGGTCTTTCTTGGATTTGCATGAGAAGCCGGACAATTCGTTTTACTTCAATGATGATTCTCAATACAAAAAGCTTTTTGAAGAGTCGATAGACGCCGGTGATGCTGACTCGATCTACATGCTGAGAAGGAACTATGTTCGGGAAAACAAAAGCAACACAGTTTTTGCGCTCATGGCGAACATGGGTGACGGTGGCCATAACGTACCCGTCATTCGGGATTCATGGGGAATTCGGAAATTGACTCCTGCGGAGTGTTTGCGTCTACAGGGATTTCCTGCAACCCGGTTTTCTTTTCCTGCTACTGTTTCGAAGATTCAGCAATATAGGCAGATTGGCAATGCAGTGACCGTTCCCCTAGTGCAACAGTTGGCGGCCGAGTGTCGTCGTCTATTAGACGAGAGGTGCATGTGATCCTCAGTAGGATTGGTTGGAACTTTCCGGCAAATGATGATGGCCAAGAGAGCGGGTTGAACGATCCCGGGATCGAGACCTTTAAGGACAACCCTCTTTCGAGTTTGGCGAGAGAGGTACTCCAGAATTCGGCGGACGCCGCTGACAATTCCAACAAACCCGTTGAAGTGCATTTCAAGAAGCTTGAGCTACCAAGCTCGGGGTTCCCCGGGCACCAGGAGTTCAGAAAGACACTGGAAGCCTGTCGCTCATACGCACAAACGTCCAAACAAACGGTAGCTTTTTTTGATAAAGCGCTTGAAGTGCTCACCGCCTCAATTCTGCCTGTTCTTCAAATTTCGGACTACAACACGACTGGTTTAACCGTCGGCGCCAAGAACGATCGAAATTCGGACTGGTTTAAGCTCACCAAATCGGTGGGGGTTTCTGATAAAAACGCAGGCAAGCTCGGTTCATTTGGAATAGGCAAACATGCGCCTTTCGCTTGTTCAGACCTACGCACTGTGTTTTATGGAACAAAAGACCTCAATCAAACAACTGCCTTCCAAGGGGTCGCAAAGCTAGTTACGCACTTCCGTGAGAAAAAGGTACGGACACAAGGGACAGGGTATTTCGGCATTAAAGCCGGCAACGTTCCATTGCCTGACTTCAAGAGCGTCCAGGTATTCGAGCGTAAGCGGGTGGGCGCGGACGTCTATGTGATGGGTTTTCATGGTTACCCGGATTGGGAAGCTCAGATTATCAAGACGGTAATAGAAAGCTTCTTCGTAGCCATACATAAAGGAAAGTTGATCGTGAAGGTAGGTAAGACCACATTAAACAAGACGAGTTTACCTGACCAGATCAAAAAGCATTACGGAGAGCCCGATTCGAACTTCTACGCAGACGCCTACTATCAGGCGCTGACGAGCGATGATGCGCTGGAGTTCATCGAAGACGATTTCCTGGGTATGGGGAAAGTCAGTCTTCGTCTACTCGAGAATAAAGAGTTTCGAAAAAAAATTGCAATGTTCCGCCGTAGCGGGATGAAGATTTTCGACAAAGGACACTTTCAGACCCCCTTAAGGTTTGCCGGTGTCTTCACGGTCGAGGGTCAAGCGCTAGACGCGATGCTCAGGACACTAGAAAACCCAAACCACAGCCTCTGGGAAGCCACGCGCGGTGCTGATCCTGGGCTGGCGAAGAAGATTCTCAAGGACATCTATGCGTGGGTGAACGATAAAGTACGGGTTCTTGGTGGGTCTGAGAACGTTACGGAAGTGGATGCCGAGGGCGTCAGCCAGTACCTCCCAGACGACATCGAGGACGAAAACGGCACCCCCATTCAGATCGAAGCAATTAATGTGGAGCCGACGGAATTTATAGATATGCGTGTGCGTTCCACGCCTCCGAGCACCGGTCCAATCCCCGAGCCCGACGCGAGGGGGCAAGGAGAGGCGATGAAGACGGCGAGCAGGGAGGGGGTGGGGGATTCGATCCATTTGGTGATGACCCTGGCGATCCTGAGGAGAAGGATTCACGGGGTCATGGAACGAACGACAGTACTGGTTCCAAGACGGACAAGGGGCAGCGACGAGTCGAGATCAGCAACGTTCGGATTTTCTGCACAGACGTGCACTCCGGCACATATCGCCTTTTGTTCAATCCTAGCGCACAAGGCGTCACCAGTCTCAGGGTCTTCGTTATAGGAGAAGTCGGAGCCGAAGCAGCACCGATTGCGAGTTACACAGTTAATGGTGGCAAGCGGAGCATTCCTAGCGGTGGGGAAAGGGGCTCATCGGGCCATTGACCTTACCTCTTGGAAAGCGAGCCGCCGTTGATGTTGTTCTAGACAGCGGGTTACGCTGCGCCTTAGGAGTTCACGCATATGGAGATTAATGCTCGTGCTTATCCTCACCCGGTGCTGTCACATTTCGGGGATGACATCATCAATTCAGTCTTTCAGGGCGTCGTCGAGGGAAAAGGTTCAAAGAACTCCTATATCTTCAATGCCACCTTCAAAACCAATAATGACGACCTTCTTACTCTAGTTCAGCAGAAGAATGCGATGTACGCCGTCCATGTTGAATGCAACTCAACGCGATATCGGACCATTTTCTTTAGCGGCGAGGAGAAGTTTACATTCGAAATCCCTGCTTATTTAATAGATGGGAAGGTTCAGCTTTGTTCGCTCATCGTTGCAGCTAAACCGCTTCCGAAATATGTGAATAGCCACTTTCACCCGGATTACGGAAAGCTAGCCTTCGCGGTGAGAAAGGGGGACACACTCGCCGTCGGACATGATCGAACGTTTACGGCGGACAAGAAAAATGACCCCTTAAGACGGGTTGCGTCCATATTCTCTATCGTCCAAAACGATAAATCCGACGCTACCGCAATCGATATTGACCCAAGCAATGCTAAGGTCGTGATCAAGCTTTCAAAGGAGAACTTTGATTCTTACATGATTCTGAAACACGATGTCGCGTACCGGCCCGTCTTGAATTCAGCCATAGTCCTGCCAGCACTCGTCGACGTCATCGACAGGGTGCGTTTCGCCCCGTCAGAGCAAGCACTCGAATCCTACTCCGAATCGCGATGGTTCATCGTAATTTCACGTCGACTGCGGGATCTTGGAGTCGACGTCTACAAATCAGACTCGTTTGTCGACTCAAGTGTAAAAATCGCCCACAAGCTTTTAGGTGAGCCGCTGACCAGTGCACTAAATGGGCTCAAGGGCATTAGCGATAATGACGAGTAAAAGGGGCGGTGAGTGAAATCGAAGCAGCGGTTCATCAAACAGAACAGTCTTGATCGCCTGCGATCCAACGTCGAAGCGAACCAAGCGAACTATGTTAGCGAGAAGACCTGGCTCGATGCTTATTTTGCCGGCTCTAATTGGTTCGTTGAATCCGACATAGTTGCTCCGGAGGCGATCGAACTTCAGGCACCTACCTCACGCACTGAAACCTTTGACTTAGAAAACACCATTGCGGTTTATTCTGCGTTGAAGCATCTGACTCCCGTACAGGCGTCCGACCCACGTTTATGGGCATATCTTACGCACTTTAGTCATTGGGACTACATGCGAAAACGCTGGCCTGCGGAGCGATACCTTGGGAAGAATAGGTTTCGCCAATTAATCCAAGAGCGCTACTTCTTTATGCCGGATCGTTCCCGAGCCCTGCTTCGGAATGGAATGGCACGTCTTTGGTGGTATGGATATTGCTCATATGACGGGAACCGCGAAGATCCATTCGAGCTGACCGGCGCTTTACTCAAGAAGTTGGACGTGACCCAAAATCTGTTGGAGAATGCATTTGGTCGGAATAATCAAATCACCCAAGCCGTCTTTTCGGTCCTTCTCCAGCGGGAACGAGATGGAAAATCCTTTTATGTTCGCAACCAAGTGCGTGAACTGGCTCGCTACATCGTCCAGGTTGGTGGTGTTACCATCATCGACGCCCTGGCTACGGAGGATATTCGCGGACTGGTGACGGGCAAAATTGAACAGCTCGTATCGGGGGCAGCCTAGAGCAATTGTGGTGGACAACATAACCGCTCAGCAACGTTCTTACGCGATGTCCAGAATCAGGTCCTCTGGGAATACCTCGACCGAGCTAGCCCTCATCAGGCTAATGCAAACTGCAGGCTTATCTGGATGGCGACGTAAGAGCAAGCTGATCGGCAGGCCCGATTTCGTCTTTAGCAAATGGCAAATCGCCATATTCGTGGACGGCTGCTACTGGCATGGGTGTCCCAAGTGCGGGCTGTCAGCTAAGTCGAATGTGGGGTACTGGGGACCCAAGATAAGCGGGAATGCGAAGAGGGACCGCAAAAATACAAGGCTGCTCCGTAAAGCAGGGTGGCTAGTGATCCGCATTTGGGAACATGAATTAAGGAGAAACCCAAGGCACTGCCTGAAACGACTGCTGGGCGCTAGAGACCGCCAGCAGTCTTCCTGACAAAAGCATTGCTACATCAAGCACAGGGGGAGGAAATGCCCGAGCCCTTCGCGGCCGGAATGGAAGGCGAAAGTCGACCAATGAATCCCAATATGAATTGCCGACCCATTACTCAAGCAGTAAAGATGGCGAAAATTAAAGTTTTCGCGCTAGAAAGGCATAGACTTCGCTTGGGTGAAAGAAAAGGGCCGACATGAAACGGATTACGGATTCGCTTAGCGGGGCGCAGATCTTGACCGATCAAGTAGTTTGTCGGTTGCACGAGTACAACTTTGTTGAAGATCGATGGTATTTGAAAGATCAAGCGACATGGCCACTGTCACGCGCGCGTGCCGGCGAATGGCTTTTTGGCTGGAACCAATTGGATCGGTTCGCAGCAATGAGCATTCTTACTTCACCGCTCCGTGATTTTGATTAATGGCTGAAGTCGCTTCCCTTCCGTATTAGACGGTCCGTAAACGCCAATGCTCCTGCAGGAGCAGTAGCAGATCAACTTGCCGTTCCTCGACCAGAGATTGCGTCCACTCTTGGCTGTGAAGCACTTGTGTCGTCAAGACGAAAGGAGAAACGCCTCCCACAGCAAAGTAGGCTTGCTTCTTGCGATTGAAATCGTAATTCGAGGCAGAGCTGTTTTTTTTCCGTGTAAGCAGGGCTAGATTTCCGATCCGGTGCGTCCACCGATCCCGGGCATCTTGGCTGGGAAACCATGCTGTCCAATCGCTGCCCGCAGGCGGACTCTGGGGTAGGACATGTTCAACTGTGACCACTTTGTATTCGTACTGAGCGCCCCCCCCGGAAAGCAAGGAATCAAGGCGCAGCAAAAGCGTTGTCCTAGTTCTTGCCGAGAAACTCTCGTAGAACGGCCCATCAAGGCGCTCAGAAATCGTTGCCTGCTCGACGGCAAGAAGCTGTAATGGAGAGGTCAGCTCCTTCAAGTCGGCGCTTTTCAATATTGAGGACGTCAGGCTAGAGAACCGGTCTATCCTTTCATTGATACCTGCCTTGAGAATCAGTAAGCCGTATGCCAGGCGTTCGAGGTCCTCGAAGAAGAGTTTCATGGCCTCTGGCTGCAGCCGATGTTTAATCGAGAATGCCAGTGCAGGGGGCATCCAATCAGTGAATTCTAGGCGATTCAGCCACTTAAGGCTTTCGTTCACTGCTTCGGCCTCGCTGACACTTTGATAGTTTTCATTGGTCAATTCCCCGAAAGCTCGTGCCATTGGAATCAACACATGGTCAATGAACTGGGCTGGCTGATTAACTTCGGTTACATGCTCCTTGAACCCGCGAATCAGAGTTCCTTTGGGCTTGGACCGCCGATAGACCATACGAATATGGCTGAAAAGCTCGACAAAACCTTCTCTGCCGAGGTTTTCTTCTATGTCCTCCCATTTTTCGGTGTATCTTTCCCGCTGAGCTGGTGGAATGCCGCCGATAATTTCAGACTTCAGAATATCTGTCGGAGAAAGGTCGAGTCCCCTGCTATTAAGAACGCTAAAAATCCGGTAAGCGGCATCTAGGTCGGGTGTCGCCACTACAACGAGGTAACACCGCGTGACCATAAATTGAGCTAGCCGGATACGGTCTGCTTCCGAAATCTCGGAGAGCTTTTGCATGTAGAGCCGCGCGTTTTTATGAATATTCTTCTGGCTGTCCGTGCTTTCTTCGACTGCGCCTTCCAGGTGCGCCATCCCGCCTTCCTTTTGGATATAAGCCTGAAAGAACGACGCATCTCGTTCGCGGAGAGTTAAGCGGAATCGATCAGGCGTTCCGAGTAGGTGACTGCCCTTCTCATAGATTAGACCAGTAATTTCTTGGGAACTGGGGCCGGTCGACACTTCGCGCGGATTGATGCCAGAAGGATCGTTAGCGTAGTCAAACGCTGCTGGCCATCTACAACGTCGGCCCTGGGTGAAACATCGTTTTTGATCAGCACAACACTCCCAAGAAAGTACGGGGGCATGTCCTCGATCTGCCCTCCAGAAACTTGCATGAAGGAAAGCAGATCGTCGATCAACTCCCCGGCCTGCTCCGTTGTCCACGCGTAAGGTCGCTGATACCCCGGAATATGGAAAACATAATCGTCGCTGAATATTTTCGCGAGTGATTGCTCTTGCGCCGTCAACGTCTTACTCATCTGCGATCCGTTGGCCTCTGAATTTTTTACTTACTTGTAAGATGAGCGAGCTCTAGACATCCAGCGAAGTCGTCGGTGGAAATTAGCCCGCGAGTCCAGGTTGATAATAGCGTTCGATGGCGGTTTTGTGGGGCATCATTGTCCCAGATGATACAGAGGTAGCCGGTTCACTGTCTTTAAGTTCTCATGCTTGGCAGCGCTCGTCGACAAACATGCCGTGTCGATACGTTCGACTTTTCGTGCAGCTATCCCTCTTTTGGTGTTTGCCTTCAAGAGCAGCGTGCTTCAGCGATGGAAAGGGGGCGTCGTACCCAACACTCGAAACAGGATTCCTGGCATCAGCTATTGATACCACAGAGGGCGCTGAGTTTAGAGCAGCTTGGACGGTTACGGGAGAAGTCCTGGAGCGTAGCCAAGGGACATCGAGCTTTCGCAAGTCCGACCGGGATTGAAGCCTCCAAGAATAACTTCTTGCGATCAAAATGGCTGCACCTTGGGAAATTTAACTCCGTCCTGACAAAACCAGGGCCCATACATGCCCACTCGATCACTGGTCGCTCGCTGGGGGTCGAACATTCCCCCTTCGAGCCTTACACACAAGTACGGCGCATCCCGACTTCCGTAGCATTAGCAGTCGCATGCCAATCTTGGATCGCGCTCAATATTTGCTTTTTGTCCTTTCTAACGTTGGGGAAGCCAGAGGGTGTGGATAAGCGCGCCCGTAGTGGTTCAAAGCCGCCAATACAGAAGCTCTACCTAGAGGTACAGGGCAGATCGGCGGATCCAGAAAACGTCCAGACCCGTCGCCGAGTTTGCTTCTCCGGTTGGTGGATTGGGCTCGTCAGGTCGGTGTCCCCTGCATGGTTGGCGCGGTCGGAAGGGAAGTGGCAGCGTCTACAACAGTCTCCAGAATGCAAGAGAACGTATCTGCGATCAAGGGCGTGGTCTTGTTCGTGCCGTACTGGGCACTTGAAAAACTAGCGACAGAGTGGTTCCATCAGACTTCTGATGCCAGCCTACGTGAAACTTACATTTGCGGCGTTTGTTCATTCAAGCGCGAGCGAAATCATTGGTATGCTTCAGAGCTCCTATGCGGCCGACGGTTTCTTAAGTCAATATACCCGGCAAACAAAGGTTTGGGAGCAGTTGATACCCGCCGTCCAGTATTCGCTCCTAAACTTCCTAGCGATTCGACCGGCCGCTTCAGCTTGGGAGGTCCTGCTTGAATATCCACTCTATCGGCTGCGCCGCCGGATCGATATGGTCCTGACTCGCTGCTGACCTGATCGTGATTGTGGAATGTAAATCGGGTGTGCACGCCTTCACTGCTGAGGATGCGCGACAGGTTGAGGAGTACGCGCTTGACCTTCGAGACTTTCATGCGAATAGCCACGGCCGCACGATCATCCCCATTCTTTGGGTTAACGATGTGGAGTCGGCCATGTCGGGTTCCGTCGATCTCAAGTCCTGGATCGAGTTCCAGCCCGTGAGAGATGTCTTGCGAGTTGGCCGTGGGGGCTCGCCCCGATTCTTATCGCTATCGCCGATTTCTCGAGCGGACCGCTGTTGAACCCAGACGAGTGGGACCGATCTGATTACCACCCAGTGCCCAACATCATCGAGGCGGCCACTAGCATCTTTTCCGGCCACGGGGTGAAGAGTATAGCGAACTTCGAAGCAGACAACCTCCAGCATGCTTCAGCGCGTTTGCTAGCTTTGATTGGCGAGGCTCGCGCGGAGAAGAAGCGCTACCTGCTCATACTCACCGGTGTACCGGGCTCAGGAAAGACTCTCGCCGGACTGCACGTGGTGCACGATGCCATTGCAACGGGTGTAGAGCAGCAAGGCGATATTGTCTATCTCTCGGGTAATACGCCGCTCGTCGTAGTGCTCCGGGAAGCACTTGCACGCGACGAGCGTCGACGGCATCTAGGCGACCCGAATAAACGCCTAAGTGATATTAGGCGACAGGTACGAACTCGTATCCAACACATCAATGATTTTTTGCAAGAGGGATATCGAGCTAAATCCGAGAAGCCACCATACGAACACGTGATTGTGTTTGACGAAGCCCAGCGCGCTTGGGATGAAAAACAGGGCTTCGAAAAATTTGAACGACCCGACTCTGAGCCAACACTGCTCCTTGAGCTGATGTCTCGTCACGTTGACTGGAGCGTCTGCATATGCCTGATCGGCTCAGGTCAGGAGATCAATTCGGGCGAGCATGGCGTCAGAGGATGGGGCGAAGCGCTTCGAAAGATCAATAAAGATGGTGGTAAGAAGTGGAATGTCTTCGCACCCGCCAGCGTATTTTCCGGATTGCACTCAGCCGCTTCGACCCTTGGAGAATTGCATTGGGATGTACCCAAAACGATTGAGCCGGTTCTTGAACTTTCAGTTCCTCAAAGAAGCTTCCGCTCGCCGAACCTCAGCCTTTGGGTCGATCAAGTTTTGTTAGGTGATTCGAAGGCAGCTCGGGACGCCATGTCGCCTGAGTATCCAATCGTGATTACGCGTTCGTTGCGCGAAGCGAAGCGCTGGCTGGAAGACTGCGGCCGGGGTGAACGCCGTTTTGGGCTCTTGGCGAGCTCAGGAGCGCGACGACTCCGCGCAGATGGGATCGGCATCATGCTCAATGCAACTGCTGGAGAACAGATTGCTCAGTGGTACCTGAATCCCAGAGGCGACATTCGATCATCGTACGCGCTCGAAGTGCCCGCAAATGAATACACCTGTCAGGGGCTCGAACTCGATTTGCTTGTCTTTGCTGGGGCGGGGACTTGCTCTGGAACGCGGAATCTCACGCATGGACGCTCTGGCGATTGTCCGGTAATAAGTGGCAACGAGTTCGCGTTGCAGACACGCGGAGATTCCTAATTAATTCATATCGGGTGCTGTTGACGCGCGCCCGTGAGGGACTTGTCATCTGGGTTCCTGATGGGGACGATGTGGATCCGACTCGCATGCGGCGACCGCTGGATGAGACGGTGGCATTCTTACGACTTTGCGGCGCTCTACTTGTGCCTGGTTCCTCGTAACGGGAAAAAGGTAGCTGGAGATGCGGTGACAGCATACCTCTTTCCCAAGCTTTGCAACGGGTATACAGAATCGCTCACCGACCTTACCTCGCTGGAGACCAATCGGCCCTCCCGTCCGTTCGAAAGTCCGATCTTTGCTCAACCTGGAACCACCCCTACTCATACCGAAGAGCTTCAGAGCTTCGGCAAGTGGCACCGCCATTGCGGCGGATCCGGGTCAGACGAAGTAGCCGCCAGGGCCGGCTGCGGAAGCGTTCTCGTGTGAGATAGAGAGTTCATTCATCCATTTGGGATAGGAGTTCCAGGCCTTGGCAGAGGCACCCCTGCGCTCATCACTCGAGTTTATTCAAAGGTTACTTGGCTTCTCTCGCATACGTTTTCCGCAACGAGGCGCCTGAGGCTTGCTTTATCGCTTCGGTATACGATAAGCTCTCTCCGACTCCCCTCAGCCCCAGCAACTTACCGTGTCACGGTAACAAGTCCTTACCTTTCGACCGTCTCATTCAGCTTGGAGTGTTCGCTTGCGTCGTCCCCGATTTGCAGCCTTTGCCGGTATCCTCTCGTGCGTCTTGACTCTCGGCGCACATGCCCAAACGCAACAGACCGTCTATTTTATCGGTGACAATCTCATGTATGAGTTTGGGCAGACGCCGCAGTTTAAGGCTCATGCTCATTGGGTTTCGAAAGCAACGGTCACGCCGTCTGGACCGGGGTTTGGTCCTTCGGGCAGCAACGCAGCATTAAACGAGATCGAAGCTGTGGGAACGGCCACAGGAGGTAAGGGCGGGATCGTCTTCATGGATGCCGGCGAAGGGGATACAGAAGCCCTCGACCCGGGTGTCACTAATCCAGGCGTTTACATTAGTTTTGCTACAAACCTTGACCGCATTATCCAGACGGCGCAGACATACAAGCTCACGTTGATTGTCGGAACGATTCCCTACAGCATCCTCGGGAACAAGGCGAATCTGAATCGGTGGATCTTTCAGGATTGCGCGGCACACAACATCCCGGTCGTGAACATCGATTGGGCGATGAACTCAGGCGTTGGCTACGCGGCCAGCGGTCACGCACAGATTAATCCAGGAACGGGATTGCCCAGTGGACCGTACGTCCAGACTCCTGTTTTTTGGGCTGGGTTTGCGGACGTGCCGGGCAGTTTGCCGGAAAAGGTTCCATCGACGGCTGGTTGGGACTTGATTGCAGACATGATCCAGACGCAAATTATTTTGACCGAAGGATACACGCTCAAGGGCGGATATCTTGGCACCGTGACGTGGGATGCCGAAGACAATACGCCCAGCGTCGTGTCTGGCAATTCACTGAACGTCAACAGCGAAGTCCAGTTCACGGCTTATGGGCAATACAGCGATGGATCGACTCATGCGTTCCGCAATGCCGACCGGTATGGTCAGGTCGGAACGTGGACGAATAGCAACTACGGCGCCATGACGCTCGACCGTGATGGCGTTGGCTACGGGGTGAATGCAGGCCAAAGTGCTGTGCACTTTAAAACACCTGGCGGCCAGGTGCTTAACGGGTGGACTATGACCACGAGGCCGGCGGCTTATGGTTGTGGTTATGATTGCGGGACGTTTTAAGGGTTAACTTTCTCGCTGTATCTTGGTCACTCCGATTTGGGTGCATCGTGGGTGGGCGCTCAGTGGAACGGTTGCGTGCTCCGTGTCTGGCCGAAGACTCCGAAGCCGAGAGAACTGCAGATCCCTCCGATTCGCTCGGGATGACAATAGGGGGAGCGCCGGCGAGTCGGGCATGCGTCGCGTTGCCGCCTGGGTCGAAATGGGCTTGGTGAGACGCTTACAAGCAACTAAGGTCTTGCCTGGTTGCACTGACAATCGGCACAATGAGCAGACCCATTGAGAAATCTCATAGGACGGATCAAGGCGCTGAAAAGCCGCGGTACCCTGGAACCGCCACGCCGGAGGGGGTGGACGTCTGACGGCGTTCCGGGAGCGCGCGTCGACATGATCATGCCCAACCCTGAGTTATGCGGTCTGGTCCGCGATGCCTGGAATGTCCATGCGCTTTTTGCGGCAGAGCCGTTCCTTGTGCGACCTTCCATCCCTATTCTGTTTTTTGGGGACAGTGAGCGATACTTTGCTTCTTCGTTGAAGGTCGTGACCGTGGGTCTGAATCCCTCTGGGGCGGAATTTCCGGAGGCCAACAGGTTCCTGAGATTTTCCAGCGCGCGCGGCCTATATCCTGGTCTTCACGAAGCTCGCTTTGTGAGTACTTATCTACAGACGCTGAACGAATATTTTCAAGAGCCTCCCGGTCAGCCCTACAGGCGCTGGTTTCATTCTCTTGAGCCGCTGCTCAATGGTCTCGATTGCAGCTTCTATGGGACAGCCTTGCATACTGCGCTGCATACGGATATCTGCTCGCCACTCGCGACGTCTCCCACCTGGAACGGATTATCGCCACAGCATCAATTGCGTTTGATGGAGTCGGGCACGCGGCTGTGGCACTCCTTAATCGAGTGGCTTTCTCCGGACCTCATCATCGCTTCGGTCGCCCGATCGCACCTGGGGAGGATTGCGTTCGTTCGCGAGGGAGGCTGGCGAGTGATTCGCACCATCCCGCAAAAAAATCCTTATCAGGTCGAGGTGAGCGATTTGCGTCTTCCGGGTGGAAAGCTCTGCCGTCTGGTCTTCGGCAAAGCGGCGAATGTTCCCTTTGGCACGGTATCGAACATCGACAAGGGGAAGATTGGCAATGCGCTCAGAGATGACATCGCGCACGGGATTGCCGATGCGGCTAACAGGCCGGTTGCGGTAATTCCTTCCGCCGCGTGTGTCGTGAGTGATGATGGAGCTACCTGAGCTTCTGTCCCAGGGCTTCCCAATCGGCGCTGGCAGAGCCCTGGGCGACCGGGTGTTGCGTGAGGACCATCTTCGTGGATCCGACATGGACGATCTGATCGCGCACCAGGTCCTGGCCGGCGAGTCTCTCGAAATGGGACCGCCCAATCATGCCGTACATCACTACGAATGTGGGGCGTTTCTGCAGGATTGTTTGACGAATAAAGGCGGTGCGTTCCTCCAGTATTTCCTCGACTTGTTCGGGAGTGAAGTGCTGCCCGCGTAAGGTGACCCCTTGCTTCAGTCCTTTGGCCGGCAAGCCCGATAGTTCGATAACACAGGTTTCCCCTGTGGCCTTGCCCCACTCGGTGCGTTGGTAGTCGCGGATGGTTTCTGAGTCGGTACGCTCATTGCGCGATGCCAGCAAGACGCGGATGAGCTGCTTCCAGGTCGCCTGCAGCGCCGGTTTCGGGTTTGGTTGATGCCATTTATGCACGCCGATGCTCTGATGAAAAGCCTGGCAGTCGCTTAGTCCTGTGGTCGCTCCTAATGCCTGCCAGGCGCGCATGCGGTCGTCGAGTGAGCCGTCCATTCCTTCTTCGAGCCCAATAAACCAGTAGGGCGCATCCCAACTTCCGTAGCCGTAGCAGCCGCGTGCCATTTGTTCTATCGCGCTCATTGCTGTGCCTGGTGTCCTCCGGTTTTCGATGGGGAAGCGATTTGGTTGTGGGTTGTCGGGTTTGGATTCCGTTGGTATGTGCGTGGCTTTGGGTCTTGTGGTGTTTGCCTGGGTGAACGTGCCTGGGTTGTCTTTTTGAGTTTCTTCTACGACTGCAGCTTCTGCTTTCGACGGCAATCCGTCGGAGACTCGGAAATCGGCGGTGGGCCCGGTCGCGCTCCGAGGTGCTGGATCGTCATAGAGTTCGATGAAGTTTCTCTTTGGGTCTGTGTCCCAGGTGATGTCAAAGATGGCGTATTTCGGTGGGCCTAGGTGTTCGCAGGCTCGGCAGTAGTCTTCTATGGTCATGCCGTCTCGATATTTGGCGAATCTCAGTGCAGCTTTCCCTCTCTTGGGATTTGCTTTCACGAGGAGCCGGATGCGGCGGTGCGATGGACCGTCATAGGCTGGGATTCCAAATAGGTTTTTTGGCATGGGTTATTGGTACCATGCGGTGCGGTTGGGCAGAATGCACGCTCGGCAGTTTGTGGGAGTGGGCGGTGGTGGGTTGCAGGTTCCTCTGCTTATTCGATCCTGGAGCTTTGTAGAAATTGCTGGCGGGAGAAAGGCGCACAGCGGATGCCTCCTAACGAACAAACTGGAAAGCGCTCCGGACGAGGGTTCCAATGTCCCCACTCAAGCCGCGTTTGGCTTGAGTGGGGGACATGCTGCTCCGCTCCCTCAGCCAGACCAATGCGTATCGCACCCCGTTCATCCCGTCCTTAACTTGCACTGCAAGCAGATCCCTCGGGATGACAAGTTGGGGGGGACGGGATGACGAAGGGATTAGGCCTCGGGATGCTCTCGGCATCGCGCGTACGCGGGACTTCTTCTCGCCAGTTTTCCGCCCTACCGTTGACTTCGCGAGGCAGCCAGCTCTCATTAGAAATAAGCCTTCATGGCAGTTGCGGCTGCTTGAAAGGCAGGCAGCTTGCGTTGTACCCGAACGGCCACGTTGAGGGAATGCAGCAGCGGAAGCAGGGATTGGCCTAGATCCTGCCGGAGCACGTGTACTTCTTCGGGGAGCCGGCAGCTGGCCTGCACGGCCTTGATAAAGGCGCTTGCCATCGCGTCCGCCGGCGGTACGCTGCAGTCGGTCAGCTCCGGTGAGTAGACAAAGCCGGTCTCTGCATCGACGGTCAGGACTACGCAACTGCAGAGCTTGCGCTCGTGCCTTTCGCCGATGGCGGATGCGGTCGGCAGGTAGCCAATCTCCATCGCGCCGCCCGCCGGATAATGATTGGCTCTCAACCGCTGCACCGCTGCTTCGTCTACAGTCGCCGGCTTTGGGGCTGGCGGCGTCCAGGAGATGTCTACGTTGGCTTGCTCGATCTGGTAAGCGAATCCTTCCCTGGGAGCGCGCGAGACCAATGGATAGAGGTCCTGTCCCCCATCCCAGAGATTGCCGCCGGCTCCGTCCGTGACCATGGAGCACACCATGCTGACCGCGTGGATACAGTCGGATAGTATCTCCGCCTCTTCCGCGTTGACAAACCAGGGATAGAAACCGGGACGCAGGGCGCGGAAGATGGGATAGCGGGCTCCCCTTTTTTGCGGGTGGCCCAGGGCTGCGAGCAGCTCGCGGTCCTGCTTCTCCACTTCCACCCAATTAACAAATTCGAGGGTTACAGAATATTGAGAGGCATAGAACTCGTGCGGCGCCTTGAGCTCTGCCGCCAGCAGTTTACGGAAAGTCTCAAAGCTCTCGGCTCCGATGTATACGTGGATGGTAAAAGACACCCCAAGGGATCCCATGACCGAGCAGTAGCAGAGTTCGGGGCAGGCTTTGCTGCGCACCAGCACCAATTGATCTTCCGCCAGCACATGCCACGGGCCCTGGGCAGCGAGTTGGATGGAAGCAATGTAGAGGTTGCGCAGGGCCTCGAAGGAGGGCGGGTTTTCGCCGGCTAGCTCTTTGCGAAAGAAATGATCAGTGGGGCCAGGGGTGGGAGCAAGCACAGGTTTTTTGGGCATGATGGGTGGAGAGCTCCAGGCTGGCGGGTTTCGGTCGCCGCGGTGCTTCTTATCTTAGCGTGACGGTGTTTATTATTTTTTGGTGAGGTGCAGCCATGGGATCGAGCATGGATACGCTGCGTTGGTCGGATGGGGAGAAGAAGATTGCGCGGCGGGTGTTTAATAAAGCGCTCCAGCAGGCGCTGGATGAGGTCACTCACACAGTAAAGAAGATGGCGAACAACATTAAGGAACCTTCTGACCTTTGGAAGATGGAAAGCTACCTGACACGCAGCCGCAAGGATATCGATGAGCTTTTCGATTACCGGTATTCGCAACTGCCACTGGTGTTTGGACTGCTGGCGCGCAAAGGTCTGGTTCGCATGGAGGACCTGGAGGGCTTAGCAGACCAGAAATTGGCTTATATCCACTTGATGCTGGGTGACTCCGAGGGATAGGGGTCTCACGCGCGCCTGGGCTGAGGCCGGGGCGGCATCGGGGTGGGCGTCTTCGCGGACAGCCGCCCTGACACAGAAACCGGAGGTTCGGCTCCGCCTCAACGCGGCTCGGCGGATCGGGCATGGCGGCCCTCAGGTTTCGCTGATTTCCCCTCTCGAATGGCTTCGCCGCGGGTGTTACCCTTATCTCACAATCCATCGTTCCCGCGTTGAAAGAGGGCTCATGAGCCATCTCAATGGGCCCCGCAATTTGTCCCGTTTAGAAGGCCTGGATGCGCTCCGTGGCCTGGCGGCCATCGCCGTGGTCTTGCACCATTACACGTTTCGCTACTCCGAGTTAGTCGCACAGCATGTGCCAGCGCTCCGGTTCGTTCCCGTCAACGGCCATTTCGGCGTCAACCTGTTTTTCATCCTGAGCGGCTTCGTCATCTTTATGTCGCTCGAACGAGCCCAGGGGATCGACGACTTCGCCGTTTCCCGGTTCGCCCGGCTTTGGCCGCCGTACCTGGTCTGCATGGGCATCACCGCGTCCATCATCGCGCTGGCAAACTTCAATCCCCTGCAGCTTACGGTCAAAGATGCTCTGCTGAATGTCTTCATGGTGAACAAAGCGCTGGGGAACGTCGCCGTCGATGGGTCTTACTGGACGCTCACGTACGAGATTTTGTTTTACGCCGGCGCGGCGATCGCGTTTTTCATCCTCCGCGTGCGGCGCATGGAGTGGGCGTGCCTCGCCTGGCTTGCCGTGGCGTGGCTTGCCCGCGTCTCCGGGTTCAATGAACACCACCTCCGGGTGGGCGTTCTGCTGGGCGTCGACTTCTGCCACCTGTTTGTGCTGGGCATGATGATTTACCTGGTCTGGCAACGGCGGAGCACCTGGTTAACCCTGGTGACCGTGGCAGTTGCGTTTTCCATGACGCTGTTCGGCCCTTACTACAACCCGGGCCATATGCCACTGTGGCAGTTTGTTGGGATGACCGCTCTGTTTGCCCTGGCCGTGTGGTTGACCGCGGAGAGAAAGCTGGGGTTCCTCAGCGTGGGTCCGCTGGTGTTCCTGGGGCAGATCTCGTACTCCCTCTACCTGGTCCATCAGATTGCAGGCTATTGGGTGATTTCGCGGCTGGAACAGTGGGGGTGGGATGCTCACCTCGCCATTCTGGCGACGATCTTACTCGCGATCGCGGTAGCCACTGGGGTGCGGTTGGGGGTGGAGGTTCCGGCACAACGGGCGATTCGGCAGTGGTATCGCCAGCGTTTCCGTACACAACCGGCTCCCCTCGCAGAGCAGGCGGCGAGTACGGCCGCATAGCTTTGCGGCTGCGGGCTAGGCCGCCGGGTGTGATGAGCATTCGGCCCACCAACTACGCCTCTTTATTTCACCTTTTTCGCCACACCCTATGGACGTTGCGCCGCAGCCGTAATAGGGTGTTCGCAGATACACCAAAACATCCCCCGGCACCAGCCAAGACGTGTGCTCTTCCGCCCGGCACCCCCTTGCCCGCGCAAAGCACAAGCCACGACGGGGGTACGTAAATGACCAGCAGCAACCTGGACCTCGGGACCGATCACCGCCAACCCGAACACGCCACGCCGCACCCGGAAGCAAAAGCCACCGCCGACCTGGTCTACCTGGTGGACCTGCCGTGCAAACCCGTCCCCTGGCTGTGGAAGGATAGGCTGGCGGCCGGCAGCGTCGCCATCATCTCCGGCGCACCGGGCTCCGGCAAAACCTGGATCGCGCTCGCCGTCGCCGCCGCTCTCAGTCGCGGCCGCGCGCCCGTCACCAGCGAACCCTGTGATCCCTGCAACATCCTCTACGCCTCATCCGGACACGGCAGCGCAGACATCATCCATCGCCGCTTCACCGCCCTCTCGGGTGATCTCGCACGCCTGGCCATCCTGCGCCAGCCCGCCGCCACACCCGCGGCCTCGCTCGACCTTTGCGATACGGCAGGCCTGCAAGACGCGCTCGACCGCACCCACGCCCGCCTGCTGATCCTCGATGCCTTTCCGGCAAACCCCGGAGGAAGCTTCGAAGCCGCGCAAACCGTGTCTGTGCTCGATAAGCTCGCCGGCCTCGCGGAAAGCCACCAGTGCTGCATCCTGCTCCTCCGCCAGCGCAACCGGCGAGGCCTCGGCAGGCCCCCGCGCACCCACGAAAGCCCAGCCGCCATCCATACCGAGTTCCTCGCCGGCAGTTCGCCCGACGCACCCGCACACACCGCCCTGCTCCACAGGCAATCGAAGTTGGGGCCCCTCGCCCCGCCCCTGGCCTATGCCATCGACGCAGACGGCACATTTCAATGGACGGGGCCCAGCACCCTCACCCCGGAAGATATCCTCGCCGATCGTCCATCCGGCGCAGGCACGCCCAAGCGCAGGTTCGCCGGCCAATGGCTGCGTCAGTACCTGCAGGCCGGCAGCAAATCGCAATACACCGTCGAGCGCGACGCCGACCGCGAAGGCGTCTGCATCGCCACCCTGCGGCGCGCCAAATTCGACCTCGGCGTCAACAGCAGCAAAGACGGAGTCAGCGGCGCCTGGTACTGGGCCTTACCCCTGGAATGATCACAAGGCAGCCCAACCAGCCAATGAAGAAATTAATTAATAAAAATAAAGAATTAACTAATAAAGTCTTGAGCGCCTTCAACAAACAAAGGACTTAGCAGAAGCAGAACCAAAACTCTTCACCCGTAATCACCACACACACTCTCCCACCCAAACTGTTACTGGTGGAAGAGTCCATGACCGGGGAGGCCCAACCAACAACCCCTACCTACTCCACATGCCTACTCCACGTGATAGTTAGGAGCCTCGCGGGTAATGATCACATCGTGCACATGGCTCTCCCGCAGCCCCGCACTCGAAATCCGAATGAAGCAGGAATTCTCCTGCAACTCCTGGATCGTATTGCAACCCACATACCCCATCCCCGACCGCAACCCGCCCACCAGCTGATACACCATCGCCTCCAGCGGACCACGGTGCGGCACCCGCCCCTCAATGCCTTCCGGCACAAACTTGGCCAGCCGGTTCTCGCTGTTGCGCTCCCGCGCCACCACCGCCCTCGATCGGCGCCTTGTCTTCCATATCGTCCTTGCCCTGGAAATACCGTTCGCCCGACCCCTGCGACATCGCCGAAAGGGAACCCATGCCACGATAGGTCTTGAAGCTGCGGCCCTGGTACAGAATCGTCTCGCCCGGGCTCTCATCCACCCCGGCAAACAGCGACCCAATCATCACCACGCTCGCCCCCGCCGCAATCGCCTTGGTCACATCGCCGGAATACTTGATGCCCCCATCCGCAATCACAGGAATATTGTGCGGCCGCGCCGCCCGGTAACACTCGCTGATCGCCGTAATCTGCGGCATGCCCGCCCCGGTCACCATCCGCGTCGTGCAAATGGACCCCGGCCCGATGCCCACCTTCACCGCATCCACCCCGGCTTCGATCAGCGCCTTCGCTCCTTCATACGTAGCCACATTCCCCGCCATCAACGCCACGCTGGGAAAATGCTGCTTCACCATCCGCACCGCCTCCAGCACCCGCGTGGAGTGGCCATGCGCCGAATCAATCGACAGCACATCCACCCGGAACCGCACCAGCTCGGCCGCCCGCTCCAGGTAATCGCCCGTCGCCCCAATCGCCGCACCCACCCGCAACCGGCCCTGGCCGTCCTTCGCCGCGTTCGGGTACTTCAGCTTCTTTTGAATGTCCTTGACCGTGATCAGGCCCTTCAGCTCATACTTGTCGTTCACCACCAGCAGCTTCTCCACCCGGTGCGTGTGCAGAATCTTCTCCGCCTCTTCGAGCGTGGTGCCGACCGGTACGGTGATCAGGTTTTCCCGCGTCATCACATCGTCAATCGGGATATCGGTGCGCGTCTCAAACCGCAGATCGCGATTGGTGAGGATACCCACCAGCTTCTTGCCCTGCGTCACCGGAACCCCGGAAATCTTGTACCGCCGCATCACCTCGAGCGCTTCCGAGATCAGCTGCTGCGGCTCAATCGTGACCGGGTCGACAATCATCCCGCTCTCCGAGCGCTTCACCTTATCCACTTCGCTGGCCTGCTGCTCAATCGACAGGTTGCGATGGATCACACCCAGGCCGCCTTGCTGCGCCATCGCAATCGCCAGGCGCGATTCCGTCACCGTGTCCATGGACGCAGAGAGCAGGGGCGTGTTGAGAGAAATGGTCGCCGTGAGCATCGTCTGCGTGCTCACTTGCGCGGGTACTACGTCGCTGTAGGCGGGGACGAGAAGAACATCGTCAAAGGTAAGTGCTTCTGGTACGGGTGTCTGTATCATATTTTTGATCGGAAGTCGTTCTGCTTTAATCCTATAACCTACAGGGAAATCGCCGCGCGACCTGCACGCGACCCGCCCGCTACCTACCCCCTACCTGCTATGCATTGCGCCGCCAGGGCCGGGCTCCGCGAGGGCTGCGCCTCGTTGAAGTTCACCCCCAAACGGCGTATTCTAATCCAGCGGACAAAATTTTCCTCTGGCTTCGCCTTCACTCCCTTGCGAAGGAACACGGAGAAATGAGTGGGCGTTTGCCCACTTTTCTTTTGGCCCGGAAGCCGCGAAGTCGGCAGCCGAGCCCTGTGGCGGAGCAAATAAAGCGTTGAAGCGGCAGGTATGGCATTAAGCATCGAAGAAATCCGTCGAACGGCGGATCGGGTCGCCTCCTCTCAGGGGCTGGATGTTGTGGACGTGGAATACCTGGGCGGCAGCAAACAACGAATTTTACGCATTTTTATCGAACAGAACGCAGCGGAACGGGCCAAACGGGCAGAAGCAGCAGCGGCCAGACGAGCCCACGGCGGGGAACCGAGCGGGGAAGCGGGCACTGAGCAAACTGATCAGGACGACGAGCATAGCCTGCTCGATCACCTGGCCAGCGAAGGCATCTCTCCCGACCAGCTGGCGTGGGTTACCCATGAAGATTGCGAGCGGTTCAGCCGGGATTTCGGCACCGTCATCGACGTGGAGAATCTGGTGCCGGCCAACGAATACACCCTGGAAGTTTCCTCGCCAGGGTTAGACCGAAAGCTTGCAACCCGGGCCGACTACGAGCGTTTTCAGGCCAGCCCGGTCAAGATTCGGACCTTTACTCCGGTATCCGGCAATCGGCATTGGCTGGGTAAGCTCACCGAAGTAAAGCCGGAGGGGATCGTGCTTGATCTTTCGGCCAAAAAGCCGAAAGGCAAGAAAAAGGCCTCCCCGGATGGGCAGACCATAGAAATTGCCTTCACCAATATCGAAAAGGCGAACCTGGCGCCGGAAATTTAGTCCCAGGCAAAGCTAGACCAGGCAGGAAAAAGAGAAAAACATGGCGAGTGTTCTTTACCAAAGTATCGAAGCGTTGAGCAAAGACAAGGGAATCGATCCGCAGATCGTAGTCTCCGCGGTAGAAGATGCGATTGCCCTGGCCACGCGTAAGTACTACAAGACGCAGGAGAACATGCGGGCCGAGCTGGACCGCGAATCGGGCGAGATCCGGGCCTACGTCTATAAGACGGTAGTCGAGGCTCCCGAGCAGTTGGAAGATCCGGTCAACCAGATCACCCTCGACGACGCCCGCGCCCTGGCGCCGGAAGTGGAGACAGGCGGCGAAATCCGCTACTACAAGCCGACCGATGTTCTGGGCCGCATCGCCGCCCAGATGGCCAAGCAGGTCATCTTCCAGAAAGTCCGCGAAGCCGAGCGCGACACCGTCTATAAGGAATACGCTCACCGGCTCGGGGAAGTCCTGAACGCCACCGTGAAGCGGCTGGAACTGCAGGACGTGATCTTCGACCTCGGCAAGGCAGAGGCGCGGATGCCCAAGCGCGAGCAGTCGCGGCTGGAGCAGTTCGCCATCGGCGAGCGCGTGCGCGTCGTGCTGCAGCGCGTCGACCGCGCCGCCAAGGGTCCGCAGGTGATCGTTTCCCGCGCTGTGCCGGAGCTGGTGCAGAGCCTGTTCCAGAGTGAAGTGCCCGAGATCTACGACAACACCGTCGTCATTCGCGCCATCGCGCGCGAAGCCGGCGAGCGCACCAAGATCGCCGTCGTCTCCCGCGATAAGGATGTCGATCCGGTCGGCGCCTGCGTCGGCATGAAGGGCATGCGCGTGCAGTCGATCATCCGCGAACTGCGCGGCGAAAAGATCGACATCATCGAGTTCAGCGAAGAAATCACCACCTTCGCGGAAAAAGCCCTGCAACCGGCCAAAGTAAGCCGGGTCAGCATCACAGATTTGGGAGAGAAGCAGATCGAGGTCATCGTCGATGACTCGCAGCTCTCCCTGGCCATCGGCAAAAAAGGCCAGAACGTCCGCCTCGCGGCCAAGCTTTTGGGTTGGAAGATCGACATCAAGAGTGAGGAAGAGAAGCGGCAGGAAGTCGAACAGCAGATGCAGGCGATGAGCGGTGGGCCGTCCACACCGATCGAGCAAGTCACCGAGCTGGGCGAGCAGATTATCCAGAAACTGGTCGTTGCGGGTATCACCACGGTCGAAGCCCTGGCCGACATGACGCCTGAGCAATTGGAAGAGATCCCCGGCATCGGCGAGAAGACGCTGGAGAAGATCAGCCTGGCTGTTCGTCATTACTTTGGAGAATACGAACCGGGCGAAGAACGACCGAAGCCAGAAGGAACAACAGAAATGGCCAAGTCAGAAGAAGAACTGGTAGCGCAGGCTGCTGCCATCGAAGAAGCGCAAAATGCCGAAGAACTCGATGCCCTGACCCTGGACCTGGAAGGCGACGGCGAAACCATCCCGAACGACCGGGACGGATCGGGCTTGATTGACGACGATGTGGCCGCTCTTCGGATGGAAGAGTTGACCGAATCGGGTAAAGATGTAGGCGAATTTGGCGTGACGACCGAAGTACCGGGCCGTGATGACACCAGCGAAACCCTCGCTCGGCACGTACCCAACTACGAGGTAGCCCGGTCAGAGGCAGTCGTAGAGGGGAACGTCGAAGAGGCAGGCCAGGAAACCCGGCAGGACGCGAAGGTAGATGAAGGTGGCGTTTAAAATGAACGCCGCCGCGTGGTTGGATGACACACATTCCACGTTTTCAGAGGATAATACTAAGACGTGTCATTTCCTCAGCCGTGAGGTTGCAATGAAAGTCTGAGCGGCCGAGGATCTGACAAAAAGGGACGGATGAGCAAAGTTCGGATTAACGATTTAGCACGCGAGCTGGAAGTAAAGAGCAGGGCAATCCTGGACGCCTTGTCGCACGTTGGTGTGACCGAGAAAAAGACGCACTCCAGTTCGTTAGAAGGCGATGAAGCGGAACGGGTTCGCCAGTACATCCACCGCGGCAGCGGAAAAAACGGCAGCAGCGCGGCCAAGGCAGAGAGCGAGCCGAAGCAAAAGATTGACTGGTCGCGGGTGTCCAAGCCCGGCGACGTGCTCAAAGCCATTCAGCAGAGAAAAGATGAAGCGTCGGCAGCGAGCCAGCGGCCAGCCGTGGCTCCGCCTCCGCAGGCCCAGCCACCCCGTCCGGGAACTCCGGCGGTCTCCGCTGTTCGCCCCGCAGCGGCTCCGGCCGCATCGGCAACACCAGCTTCCGCTCCGGTCCAGGCCGCTACGGCCACCGTCGCTCCAACGCCCGCGGCTCCAGCCACACCGGCTCCCGCGCAGGCGTCTCCTGTGCAGTCTCCTGTGCAAGGGGCAGGTGCGCCCGGGCAGGCTCGGCCAAATTTCACCGGCCAGGTGCAACGCGTAGGCGCACCACCGCCGCCCGCACCCCGCCGCATCGTACCCCAACCACGGCAGGAGCCGCGCATTGTGGCCGCGCCGCCACCCACGCCCGCCATTGCAGCCAAGCCGCCATCTGGCCCGGTCGTCGCCCGGCCCCCCGCTGGAGTCGAGGTACGTCCGCCAGCCGGAGCGCCCGTCGGAGCGGTTGGTGCAGCTCGCCCCGCAACGCCGGTGACCGCCCAGGGCGCGCCAGCAGGGGTTGAGGTGCGTCCGCCTGCCGCACAGGCGACACCTGCAGTCTCTACAACTTCTACATCCGGGGCAGTACAAGGCCGTCCCGCGGGAGCACCCCCCGTCGCCAGCCCTGTGCCAGCCCTGTCGCGGGCCCGTCGGTGACCGCCTCCGCACCACCGCAGGCCGCCTCCGCACCCGATCAATCCGCTCAATCCGCTGCTGCGCCGGCGCCCCCGGCTCCCGACGTACCGGCCCCTGTCGTAGCCGGTCCGCCGCCGCCCGTGGCACGCCGCGTCATCATGCCTCAAACCGGTCCGCGGCCTGTTTACCTCGCGCCGCCACCACCGCCTCCTCCTCCAACGCCCGCTCCCTCCGCCCAGAACCCGCAAGCGGGAGGCGTGATTCAACGTGGCCGCCCCATCTTCGATCGCGGCCGGCCAGGCGGACCCAGCTCCGGTGGTCCGGGTGGCGGACCAGGCTATTCCCCACGTCCGCAAGGCGGACCTGGAGACGCACGACGCCCCATGCACCCCACCAGGACCAGCCCCGGAGGCCCTCCAGGCGCCGGTGGACGTCCCGGCTTTGGCGCACCGCGCCCCGGCTTCGGCGCTCGCCCTGGCTTTGGAGCACCGCGTCCAGGTGGAGCACCAGGCGCCGGTGGCATGACTCCGCCTCCGGGCGAAGCACCGCGTCCGCAAAGGGCGGCGCCGCAGCAACGCCGCGGCCGCCAGCAGTACCCCAAGACCAAGGAAGGCCCAATGAAGGGCTTTGCTCCGCCGCCGCGCTTTGGCGGAGCCCAGGTGCCGCATGAACCCATGCCCATCACCCGTACCATCACGGTGACGGAAGGGATCAGCGTAAAAGATCTGGCCGAAAAGTTGGGCGTCCGCGGAAAAGACCTCATCGCATCGCTCTTGATGCGCGGCGTCTTTGTCACCGTCAACCAGTCGCTCGATGTAGAGCTGGTGAAAGACGTAGCCGCCCAGTTTGGCGCGGATACGCAAATCATTACCTTCGAAGACGAGATGGCCAACGAGGCTCTCGAAAATCTGATGAAGGACGAGGACGTCAGCGAGATCGAAGTAACCCGTCCGCCGGTTGTCACGGTCATGGGCCACGTCGATCACGGTAAAACCTCGTTGCTCGACGCGATCCGCGAAACCGATGTTGCTTCTGGCGAAGCCGGTGGCATCACCCAGCACATCGGTGCGTACAAAGTACGCATCGGCAAAGCAGACTCGCCGGCATTTGGCCGCGAAATCGTGTTCCTCGATACTCCCGGTCACGAGGCGTTTACCCGCATGCGTGCGCGCGGCGCCAAGGTAACCGACATCGTTGTGATCGTCGTCGCAGCGGATGACGGCGTCATGCCGCAAACGCTCGAAGCGGTCGATCACGCCAAGGCCGCAAACGTGCCGATCATTGTTGCAGTCAACAAGATCGACAAGCCGGATGCACAACCCGACCGCGTCAAACAGCAGTTGGGTGATCGTGGCCTGGTGCCGGAAGCCTGGGGCGGTTCCACAGTGTTTGTCGATGTCTCTGCGAAGAAGAAGCAGAACCTCGACCTGCTGCTGGAAATGATCTGCCTCGTCGCCGATCTGGGTAACCTCAAAGCCAGCCCCGATCGTCCCGCTGTCGGTACCGTCATTGAAGCCAAGCTCGATCGCGGACGCGGTGCCGTCGCTACCGTGCTGGTGCAGAACGGCACCTTGCGCGCGGGTGACAGCTTCATCATGGGCAACACGTTTGGCAAGGTCCGCGCCATGTTCGATGACCGCGGCCGCCCCACCCAGGAAGCAGTACCGTCCACCCCGGTGGAAATCCTCGGGCTCGAAGGCATGCCGGATGCGGGCGATACCGTCCTGGTCGTCGCTGATCGCGACAAGGCCAAGGGCATCGCGCAGTACCGCAAGATGAAGGAGCGCGAGTCGCAGCTAGCCAAGTCTTCTCGTGTTTCTCTGGAAGGTCTGGCGGAACAGATCAAGCAGGCCGGCGTCAAGGAACTGCCGTTGATCCTCAAGGGCGACGTCACCGGTTCGGTCGAAGTGCTGGCCGACTCGCTGCAAAAGATGTCGACCGAGAAGGTACGCATCAAGGTGTTGCACACGGGCGTTGGTGCGATCACCGAGAGCGACATTCTGCTGGCGTCTGCTTCCAATGCAATCGTCATCGGGTTCAACGTGCGTCCTGAACGGAAGGCCGCTGATCTTGCAGAACAGGATGGCGTGGAGATTCGCTTGCACTCGATCATTTATGAGCTGCAGGACGAGATCAAGAAAGCCATGCTGGGCCTGCTCGAGCCGACCATCCGGGAAAACTACGTGGGCCGGGCACAGGTGCTCAACATCTTCAAAATTCCGAAGGTGGGTACCATCGCCGGTTGCCGGGTTTCCGATGGCTCCATCAAGCGCGATGCGGAGATTCGCCTGATGCGCGACGGAGCGCAGGTCTTCAAGGGCAAGCTCTCCTCGCTCAAGCGGTTCAAAGACGATGCGCGTGAAGTCACCAACGGCATGGAGTGCGGTATGGGCATTGCCGGCTACAACGACATACAGGTAGGCGACACGATCGAAGCATTTGTCACCGAACGTGTTGCTGCTGAGTTGACCGCCCAGTAACTCGGCACTCCACCTGTTTGTAAACCACTACCCTGTACCCCATACCTCGCTTCGTCCGCGAGGTATGGGGTTCTCTGCTGAAAGCACGTGAAAGCATGAATCTGGAAAAGATCCAGCAAGCCCTGCGCGACCAAAATGTGGACGGTTGGCTTTTCTACGATCACCACCACCGCGATCCCCTTGCCTATCGCATCCTGGGCTTGAGTGAGACGCTGTTCGTATCGCGCCGCTGGTACTACCTCATCCCCGCAGAAGGAGAGCCCCGCAAGCTGACGCATCGCGTGGAAAGCGGAAAGCTGGCATCTCTCCCCGGGTCAGGGCACGTGTACTCATCCTGGCAAGAGCTCGAGGCCGGTCTGCGGACCATGCTGCAGCCCTATAACAAGCTCGCCATGCAGTACTCGCCGCGCAACGCCATCATGTATGTCTCACTGGTCGACGCGGGCACGGTGGAAGTTCTCCACGAGATGGGGAAAACCATCGTGAGCTCTGCGGACCTGGTGAGCCGCTTCGAAGCAGTTCTGAGCGAGGAGCAGATCGCCAGCCATTACGAAGCACAGCGCCACATCGACAGCATCGTAACTGCCGTCTGGAAATACATCGCCGACCGTCTACGGCCGCCCTCCGGCAAACACAACGGGGCACCGCTGAACGAGTATGAAGTCATGGTCTGGCTGCAGGAAGCGATGCGGCGCGCCGGCATCGTTGAAGGCCATGGGCCGAACGTTTCGGTCAACGCCAACAGTTCTGATTCGCACTACGAACCGACCGCCGCTGCCTCGAAGACGATTGCCGAAGGCGACTTTCTCCTGCTGGACATATGGGGCCGCATGGATCGTCCCAACACCTGCTTCTACGACATCACGTGGACAGGCGTTATCGGCCGCGAGCCAAGCGAACGCGAGCAGCAAATTTTTTCTTTGGTAGCCCAGGCAAGAGATGCCGCGATCAAGACAGTGCAGGACGGGTTTGCTGCGGGGAAGCCGTTAGCAGGATGGCAGGCAGATGACGCAGCACGCTCTGTCATTGCCCAGGCCGGTTTCGCCGAGTACTTCACCCACCGCACCGGGCATAGCATCTCCACGGAAACACACGGCAACGGAGCCAATCTCGATAACCTTGAGACGCACGACGACCGGCTCATTCTGCCGTACACCTGCTTCTCAGTGGAACCGGGAATCTACCTGCCGGAATTCGGCGTGCGCAGCGAAATCAACATGCTCACGGAGCCAGGCAAGGCGACCGTGACCGGCCCGATACAGACTCAACTGGTGCGGATCTGAATTGAGGCGCGCCTAGCGGCGAATGAAAAACATCACCCAGCTGGCCGCGATCACCGCCCCGACAAACAGCACGAAACAATACGCGCCGTAGCGGACCATCGCTCTGGGTGTGCTGCGCTGCGTGATGCCAAAGATGATCGAGGCAAACGCTGCGAACAGGATCACTGCTGAAAAGTGGGACAGGGTCAGCGTCATGGCTTTCTCCCGACCGCAATGCTGTGCGCATCGACTGCCGAAATCAGGTTCAACAAGCCCGCCACCACGACAAACTTGGCGCCGTAGTCCGCGGTCACAATCTGCACCGGCGCCTGGCCGAATCCCAAACCGTGACTGATCATGTAGAGCAGGCCAGTTCCCATGTCACCGAGAAATCCCAGCATGTCCAGCAGGTCCGCGGTGTTCGGCGCGTAAAGCTTGGCCCCCATCATGAGGCCCAGAACAAACATGCAGCTGATCGAACCCAGCACCAGGAAACCGCGGCCCCATCGTTTGAGAAGAAGATGTCCCGCTCCAGGAATGAGCCAACCAGCAATCAGAGCCATATAACCCATCGGCCCAGCCTTCGCGCCTGCTGCATTCCGGGTCTCGTCTAACCTTTGCGCCATCCCTCAAGAATACACAAGACTGCTCTCTTATGAACAAACCGGGATGCAAGGACCGACGCGGGTGTAGATGTACCCCACTCAAGCCAAATCCGGCTTAATGGGCCACCCAGCATTTTGCGAATGACCAATCGATCCCAAACATGTCCAGGGTGGCCCACTCAGCGCGTTGCGAGTGGGGACATCTACACCCCTCCAGGCTGTTTGATCACGCTACCCAACAGCGGCGGCGTTCACGTGCGGACCCGACTACGCCGCTCCCAAACCATGGCGTCGAAGGTCTGGCGCGTAACGAATCCGCTACGGTGATAGAGCGCAACCGCATCGGCATTGCGCCGCGTGACCGTCAACGTAAGCGCCTGGAAACCTTTACCCCGAAGCGCCCGCGAGCACTCCGCCAGCAGCCACGCGCCGAAGCCGCGGCGGCGATAGCGCGGGCTCACACAAATCTGGGTCACATGGCCGACCTCGTCCCGCACGCGAGAGCACAGCAGGAGTGCGGCAATGCCTTCGCGATCACGATAGGCCAGCACCCGAGAAGCCGAGGCATCGAAGAGCCCACAACCAGGAAAGCGAACGATGTTGTGCAGAAATCGCATCGATCCAGCAACGGTACGGTACTGGTCGTTGATGACGCCGTCCAGGTGGCCTTCATAGGCATGCGCGATCAGGTGGCCAGCTGCCGCAAAATCGCTGTCCCGCCACGTTCGCAATTCCAACCCCTCCATCCCGCCGGAGGGCACGGCCTCGTTCAATAAAGGGGAATCCAGTTCGAGCTCCATGAACAGCCGCTCATAGGTTTCAAAGCCGGCCTGCAGAATGGTTTGCCTGTGGGTGCCGTGCGGCCGCAGCAGCAATTGCGACTCGATACGATCAACGCCGGGGGAACCCTGCAGCAACTCAATCATGTGTTCCAGCAGGCGGCGTTCGACGTCGGTGGCAGATACGGGGTTGGCGGCAGAGGGCATGGCGAAGACATCGCCCACCAGCGCCTTCTCGCTCTCATACACGCAGAACACGTATCCACAGATGCGACCATTCTCGATGGCCACATACCCGGGTAAAAGACGCGAATCAAGGTACTGCAGCAAGAGGTTGGCAGAAGCCCGAAAGTCCCAGCGCAGCCGGTCATTCCATGCGCGGCTCTCTGCTTCGAGCACTGGCCTCAGGTGGCTGGCCGAGAAGTGCCGAAGGTCGAGGATTTCCAGGTGCAGTGCGGGTGTCATGTAGCTTGGTGGTGCCTCTCCAGAACGTTCCTTTCAATGGATGCTTGCGATCGCCGGCTCTTCCCGCAGGCATCGCGTCTTGCATAGGTCCGGGTCAGAACAGGAGTGTACGGCACCGGATAGCTCGAAGGGAACCCGTGCAGGGATTGACCTCAAGGCTTGGCAAAGACCTGGTAGACGGCCAGATTCTGGGCGGGGTAAGAAAACAATGGCTGGTACGACCGGCCGGCGAGCAGAGCGTTGAGTTGGCCAGCGTAAGCCTCGCGGGTGATCGAGGATATGCTCCTGCGGGGGAACTCCATCCACTTCATAGTTGTCGACCCGGTGATTGCGGTAAAAGGAGAGGCCATACTCCATATCACGCCGCACGCGATAGACCGCTACTCCTTCGTTGGGCCGCTGTATCTGGCTGAGGATGGCGGCCAGCGGTCGCGCCGAGTAGGAAGCATCGAGCAGCCGGATGTTCTTTTTGGTGGAGGAGAGTGCTGGTAGGCCAAAGAACGGACCGACCCCGAAGATAAACAGCAACATGATCACCAGGGGAGCCACAGTGGCAGCACGCAATCGGGCCACCCCAAAACGAGTGACCACCACCAGAATCAGCAATGCAGTCGCCAGGGCGCTCGTGATCGCCGGCAGCAGGATCCCAAGCGGTGGTTGCGCCCCGGGATGCCCGATGTGCCAGGGCAGCAAGAGCACCAGGAAGACGGTGGTTGCCGAAAGCAACGCATGGAGTGCCAGCAGCCAGAATCGCAGTCCCTTTTGTCGCATGCGAAACAGGTAATCACCGGTGAGAATGGCAAGCGGCGGAACCGAGGGGAGGATGTAGCCGGGTAGCTTGGAGCGAGAAAGCGAGAAGACCAGGATGGGGAAGAACGTCCACAGCACCAGGAATTCGGGGAACGCGTCGCCCCACCGCGAATGACCCACGTAGTGATGCTTGGTAAGCCGCGATTGCCATTCCGCAATCGACTGTTTGATGGCTTCCACCAGGGCACGCAGGGCGATCACCGACCAGGGCATCAGAGCCAGCAGCATGATCGGCAGGTAGTACCAGAAGTGTTGCTCATGCTGGTAGCGGTTGGTGGCGAAGCGCTCCAGGTTGTGTTCAAGAAAAAAGACGCGTAGAAAGTTCGGATTTCGTCGCTGGACGGCGATGTACCAGGGAAGGACCATGGCGAAATACAGAAGGATGCCTGGTATCCAGATAGTGCGGCGCAGGATGAACCATTCCCGCCGCAGGGCGGCAAAGGTAAAGATGATGATGAAGGCCATGACCGGGGCTACGGGTCCCTTGGCCAGTGTGGCTACGCCGACGAAGAAATAGAGATCGAACAGCCAGAACTTCTTGTCCGTCTCGTACCACGCATACCAGCCCAGCATCCCGATGCAGAACGGGGCTGCCAGCTGCATGTCGGTAGAGGCGCCTCGGGCGAACCCAACGATGCCGGCGCACGAAGCCGTGATGATCGCGGCATCCAGTTGGCTGCCCGGCCGAAAGCGGCGCAGGTGCAGATAAATCAAGGCGACCAGGATGAAGGCGAAACTAGCCGATGGCAAGCGGGCAGACCAGTCGTGCACGCCGAACTCAAGAAAGGCGAACATGGCACGCCAGTAGTACAAGGCCGGCTTCTCGAGCCAGGGATGGCCCCACAATACCGGCGTGATGTAGTCATGCCGGAACAGCATTTCGCGGGCGATTTGGGCGTACCTGGGCTCGTCTGCTCCGACGAGGCCGAGCCCGTCACCGCCGAACACCGGCACCAGGCCATAGAAGAGAAAGAAGGGGGTAAAGATGAAGAGGCTGATCGCTTCCAGAGTTTCATGCAGAGCTGGAAAACGGGCCTTGAGGGCCTTCAGCCCATTGCCGGGCCGGTAAACGACCTGCGGTGCGCTCTCAACTACTTTTTTCTCAGCCATCGATTCTGCCAGGCACCAGGACCACGACTACAGACCTCGATTCGAGGGGCGGCAGCAAGACCAGGGATGCGCAAACACTTTGTACGCCGGGCGCCCGCGAGTACCCCCACCACGTCGTCTCTCCGGATAAGAAGCGAGGGGAACGAGGTCACGCCAGCCGATATTTTGATCTCCGGGACCAAGGTATCAGATTCGCGGGCCGACTGAGAGGATGGCAAGCGGGAAGCATGAAGCTGAGTGAAAAACGGGAATGCCGGTGGTGCTTAGTCCATTCCCGGACGGCTTGTGGTGAATGCCAACTCTTTCCGGAGGTCACCCAGGATGCGTTCGGTGGCAGCCGAGAGCGGTCCCTCCAGAGTGCAGCCACTGGCGCTGTCGTGGCCGCCTCCGCCCAGGCGCTCGGCAACCCTGGCTACATTTATCCGGCCCTTGCTGCGAAGGCTGAGACGCACTTGCCCGGTGGAAAGTTCGCGGAGAAAGACCGCCACGTCCACGCTGCCAATACTGATTGCGTAGTTGACGATGCCTTCGCAATCTTCTTCTCTCGCCTGGTAGCGGCGCATGTCCTCGTCGGACACCCAAAGCCAGGCCAGACGTTCATCCAAATGCAGGTTGGCCAGGGCGGCGCCGAGTAAGAGCATTTTCGCCACTGGATTGGAGAAGTAGACTCGGCGCGCGATCGCTACCGGGTCAGCCCCCTGGCGCACCAGGTCGCCTGCCAGGGCGAACGTGTGTTCGTCTGTGCCCGCATAGCAAAAGGACCCGGTGTCGGAGAGTACGGCCGTGTACAGGCAGGTGGCCATCTCTGGAGTGATCCCGACGCCGGCTGCTCCCGCTAATTGGTAGACCAGTTCCCCTACCGCACATGCGTCACTATCGATCCAGTTGACGTGCCCGAAGGTACGGCCGCTGCGGTGGTGATCGATGTTAATCAGCAGCCGGTTCTCCAGTCCCAGCAAACGGGTGCGCGCAATGCTGTCGCACTCGAGGAGGATTACCGTATCGTAGTCGCCCTCCACCCGGCTCCAATGACGCACCTGCGAGGCGCACGGCAGCCCACGATAGATGAAGGGAACACGGTCGCTTAAAGCCATGTCGGCTTGCTTGCCCATGCGCTCAAGCATCATCCAGCAGGCGATCAGTCCGCCCACCGCATCGCCATCGGGGCGCGCGTGCGCCGTCACCAGCAGCCGGTTGGCTTTGCCTATGGCTTGCAGAACTTCCGCAATCGGCGCAGTGGATTGCATGAGCGAACGACTAGGATGAACCTTTGGCTTTTGTCGTAGCCAGCGCAATCGCGCGGCCCGCGTTGGCAGGCCCTGCCTGGCTTTTCTTGTTGCGCCCCAGCAACTCATCGATGCGCAACTTAAGGTCCTTTGACTTGTCTATCTGGAAAGCCAGATCCGGCACATGGCGCACGCCCATGCGCTCTAGCAGTTCGTGGCGGATATAGCCGCGGGCTGCGGTCAGCGCCGCCAGCGTCTTCTCTTCTTCCGCTTCGCCTCCATCTACAGAGATGTAGACTCGGGCTGATTTGCCCCCGGCGTTGATCACCACCTCGCTGACATAAGCGAAGCTGATGCGCGGGTCGGCCAGCTCCCCGGCAATCATGGCGCTTATCTCTTCGCGCAGCGTTTCTGCGACGCGATCCCGATGGTACTTTCTTGCCCTGGGTTCCACCATAATTAGGTCCTTAGCTAAACTCTCGATTTTACCAGAATGGCTGCAGGCAACCTGCCTATTCCTCTTCCTGTTCCTCGAGGAAGACGCACCAGGAGTCTGCCACCTGCGCGCCGAGATCGTTGGTAATGCGTACCGCCGCATCCTCCACCTGTCGCATCAAGCCAGACAGGTAATCGCGGGAGCGGGAAATAGCAGTTACGCCGATGGTGGCGGATTGCCACGTAACCGCCTCATCCAACTCGGCGACGGAGATGTTGAAGCCGTGACGAAGTTTGTCTTTGAGGCTCCTCACTACCTGCCGCCTGTCTTTCAATGACCGAGCCTGTTCGATGTGCAACTCGAGCGTGAGGGAAACGATGGCCATGGTCAGCTCAACGCCACCCTTGCAGCCGTGACGAATTCTTCTGTTTGCATTGACGCCAGGGAACTGCACTGCGTTAGCCCTTTGCGGCAGGCAGCAGAGCCACGGAGTTGCAGGCAGGGCGAACAGGCAGGCGCATGAAACAGACTGGTGCTGCGGGGGCCAGTGGGGCGAAAGCGGTGTGGATGGGCCGGGCCGAAATAGCCAATCGCCGGCACATCGTAGAACGAAGCCAGATGCAGGGCAAAGCTGTCGGGTGCGATGACCAGGGCGGCGGCTGAGATTTTCTCGAACAGCGACTTCACTGACTTGCCTTCGTAAGCAACGATGCGAGGCTCGTGAGCGAATGCAGCTACTGCTTGCGTTGCTCCGTGGACTACCAGGGTATGCTGCGGGAAAGCTGCCGCGAGCCCAGATAATAGAGCTTTCCACTGCTCGCTGGTGAGTTGCCGTGCGGTCCACCCAGCTTCCGCCGCGCAGTAGATATACGGCTCTGGGTTCGCTGCGCTGGGGGGCAGCGCCGCCTGGCTGCGATAGCCGGCGAGTGTTTGCCGGCTTGCTACGACCTCCAGCAACTCCAGTTCCACGAAGGCATCGTGCTGCTCTTCTGGACGGCGGATTCGTCCCGGATTGAAGATAGGCCTAACCAGGGCAGAAACCCATGGCCGGACACTTTTCCAGGGAAAGAAGCCGCCTTCTGCGTAGAGCAGGCTGATGCCTTGCACCCATCCCGTTTTGCGCCGAGCGCGGATGATCAGAGAAAGCAGCAGCGTGGTACGGCTGTCGTCGAGCGAGAACAACAGGTCGGCCCGACGCATGCGCAGCAATTGCAGGATCACGTTGCCTTTGGCGTCGCCGTGGTCGACGGCCACCACCGTCAGGCGCGAGTCGAGCAACGGATACACCTGGCCACCCTTGCGATTGGTGATCACGGTGACAGCAGCGTGGGGATAAAGGCGGAAAAGTTCGAAGAGAAAAGGCGCCTTGAGAACGTAGTCGCCGAACGTGCGAAAGCTGAGCAGCGTAATGCGCTCGATGGCATTGTCAGACTGCTGCATGTTCCTGGTGGTAATTATACCGTTCTGACCTGAGCATAGAAGGGATGGATGCCGCAAGAATACGCTACGTGTTTCTCGACCGAGACGGGGTGATCAACCGAAAGATGCCTGAGGGTGAGTATGTCACCGAATGGGCGCAGTTCGCGTGGTTGCCGGGCGCGGTGGACGCGATCGTGCGCATGCGTCAGGCGGGTTTGACGTTGTGCCTGGTTACCAATCAACGGGGCGTTGCCCTGGGACTGTACAGTATTGCGCAGCTGGAACAGATCCACGGGAGGATGCAAGCTGATCTCGCGGAACATGGCGCCGCGCTGGATGGGATCTATTACTGTCCGCACCATCGGGGCGAGTGCACTTGCCGCAAGCCGGATGTGGGGCTTTTTGAGCAGGCGTTTCGTCAGTTTCCGCTGGCCAATCCGGATAACAGCGTGATGATTGGGGATTCACTTTCCGATGTACAGGCGGGCAAGCGGGTTGGGATGCGAACGGTTTTTATTCAGGGGAGCCCGGGCGAGCAGAAAGCAGGTGCGGTGGAAGCGAGAGAGCTGGCGGATGCAGTCGCCGGGTCGTTGCTTGAAGCGGTAGAGCTGCATGTGCTCAGTGATGCGAGAGGGGATGGGTTGTAGAGGTTTGTTTGTTGTTCCTGTTGTGCTGCGGGATTGGCTGGGTTGGATGTTCGGCCGCACGGGAGGTTCCTTCGCTGGTCCGATGCTGGAGCTATGTGAGGAGGCGTGGAGGGGGAAAGGCGCACAGCAGATCCCTCGGCTTCGCTCGGGATGACAAAAAGGGGGGGTGGTGACAAATGGGGTTGGTGACGCAGGGTGGGTTGGTGACGCAGGTGGGTTGGTGACGCAGGGTGGGTGGGGCGGGTGTTCAGCGAATTAGCTGGGCTTCTTGCAGGTAGCCCGCTACCTTTCCGGCCGTATTGATCCCAGGTGTATTGCTCGGTTACGGTTTTCATTGCGTTACGGCCGATTCGCTCCCGCAACTGCGCGTCGCCGGCGGCTCGCTCTATTGCTGCTGCGAGGGCATTTGCGTCAGCTACAGGTACATATAGGGCGCTCTTCTCGTTTTCCAGGGGCAGGCCGCAATTTTCTGTGGTGATGATCGGTAGCCCGGCGGCGGCAGCTTCCATACCTGAACGCGACGATCCTTCGGCAAACGTTGGAAATACAAATAGATCGGCTCGAGCAAAAGCGGCCGCTACCTGCTCCAGCGGGGCAAAGGGGGTGTGCGTGAAGAACTTGAGATCCTCGGGCAGCAGGCATGAGGCGCCGTTGTCGAGATTGCCCATCAATTCAAGCCTTACATCCAGTCCTCCGCGTCGGCAGAGGCGAATCGCTTCCAGCAGGATGCGCACTCCCTTGCGGATATCGAAATTGCCGGTGAATAGAATGCGCACCGGGCCATCGATGCGGTAGTCCTTCTTGAGATCGAAAAAGTCTTCGCGCACGCCGAGATACGCGACCCGCACCTTGGCGGCGGAAAACCCCTGGGCAACAAATGTCTTCTTTACAAAGTCGGAGTTGACCAGCAGCAAGTCTCCTTGCGCACAGTCGCGCAGAACGAGCTTCCACAGATCTGCCCGAGGATTGTAGCCAGCAGGCAAGCCGAAGCGGGCAAACTCGTCGCGCAGGGCCTCATGGATGAAAGCCGGGTGGGCGATCGAGTGATCTGTCACGATTGCCAATCCGTTCTTGCGGGCGGTGCGGATCGCGCCCGACTGCCCGGCGCCGCTGCGCACCAGGAGAACATCGGCATTTTTGAGATAAGGGCGGCTGCCCCACGCGGCCAGGCGGAATTCCATGCCATAGGCGAGATCGAGCGGGATCACCCGCGACCGTTGCACAAGCTTGATCAGGGTGCCCACGAATTCCACCCATGCGACCGGGGTCACCGAAACGCCCGGAATGCTTATCTGTCTTGCGGCCATCCGGGCGGCAAGGTGCTTTTCTCCGAGGGCTCTCCCCAGAAGATTGACGAGCGCTGTTTGGTGATTCTGAGGAACCCAGCCGGTGAGAAAGGTTACGTCAACGCCGGCAGCGGCTAGTGCCCGCGCGGTCTGATGAAAGTGGAGCTTGCCAAACCCGGTCGCAACGATTGCGCGCAAGCCTACTCTTCGACGTCCACTCGAGATTGGTAATAGTCGTTGTACGCGCGGCCGTAGTACTCAGCATAGTCAGACGACTGCAGGTCAACCGCATTCAGGACCACGCCCAACAGGTGTGCCCCGGAACGGAGCAGAATCTCGCTGGCCCGCGCGACCACATTTCTTGAAGCCTGCCCATAGCGCAGCACCAGCACCACGCCATCGCTGATGGAGACCAGGACTGCCGCATCCGTTACGGTCAACACGGGTGGGGTATCGATGAGGATGAAGTCGTAGCTGGCGCGCAGACCCTCGACCAGGCGTTGCATCTGCAGTGAGCCAAGCAACTCGGCCGGCATCGGGGCAATAGGACCGGCAGGCAGCACATGCAGCGTGGGCACAGCCGGCACCTTGACGATCGCGTCCTGCAGGTTGGACTTGCCAGTCAACACCGAAGTAAGACCGACCTTGTTAGCAATCCGAAACCGGAGGTGTACTGAAGGGCGGCGTAAGTCAGAGTCAATCAACAACACACGGGCGCCGTTCAGAGCGAAGACGATGGCCTCCAATGTGGTGATCGAAGTCTTTCCCTCGGAGGGCTTGGCGCTGCTGACCAGGATGACCTGGGGAGGCGTGCCGGCACGAGAAAGCAGGATGGTGGTGCGCAGCGAGCGGTACGCTTCTGCCAGGCGCGACCACGCCCCGGGAAGCGGTGAGGTGGCGTCCTGCACAAACGTCTCGGGGGAGAGGAGTTTGGCATCGACCTGCGGCACCACGCCCAGCATGGGGAGACCGATGCGCTCCTCAATATCAAAGATGGTCTTGATATTGGTGTCGAATGCTTCGATCAGGAAAGAGACCACCAGGCCGAGAGCCAGGCCGCACAAAAGGCCCATGGTCAGGTTGACCGATTTTCGCGGCGAGCTGGGAAAATCAGGAGCATCTGCCGGGTCGATTCGCCGGATGTTTGTTGAATGGAGGCCCGCAATAATGCCGGCTTCCTGCAGGCGTTGTTGCAATCCGTCGTACAGCGCGCGATTGGCCTCGTATTCACGGCGCGCGAGGGAGTACTCCACCGCCTTCGAATTGCCCATGTAGGCGGAATTCTTTTCCTGCTCCAGGCGGCCACGCAGGGCCTGCTGATTTTGCTGGGTGGCGTTGACTTCTTCTTTGGCCCGGGCGATGACCACGTCCTGTTCAGTCTTCATCGCCTGCTGCGTTTCTGCGAATTCGGCACGGTTCTCGAGGAGACGCGGGTTCTTTGCACCGTAGCGGGCGCTCAGGTTCGCGTACTCGGCCTGCAAAGTCGACATTCTTTGCTTAAGGCTGCCCAGCACGGGATCACCGCTCAGGCTGGCGAGTACATCCGCCGGCGCGGTCTGCAGGGTGAGCAATTTCGCCTGGGCGACCAGGCGCTGGGTTTCTGCCTGGCTCACGTCGTGGCTGATGTCTACCAGGCGGGAAAGCACGATGCTTTGTGTCTGGTCGATACCGACCAGGCCCAGATCCTTCTGGACGTTAAGCATGTGGTTCTGGCTTTTTTCCAGACGATTCTTGAGGTCGCCCAGTTGCGCCTGCAGCCACACGGATACTTCCTGGGTGGCCGCGTAATTGTCACTGAAGTTGTGCTGTACAAAATTGTCGATGAGGCTATTGCAGATCATTGCGGCGAGCTCAGGATTGCGCGCCGTGTAACTCAGGACAAGTATGTTGGTGTGCCCGTAGCGCTCGGCCGCCAGGCCACCTTCAAACAGCCCAATGAGGGCGTGCCGATCCTGCAAGTTCGACAGGTTGAAAGTATGAGTGGTGCCCAGCGGTAGAAAATCCTTATTCTGATCCAGGTGCAGCGACATGATGGTTTTCATCGCCAGCGTGGAACTGCGCATGATGGCGATTTCGGTATCCAGCTTGGTGACGTCGATGTATCCGCTGTCGTAACCGCCGCCGGTATCCATCCGGAACTGGTCGGCCGTGTCCTGGGTGATCTCGATGTTGGCGGAGGAACGGTACATCTTCGGGCTGGTGGCATTCTGGATGAAACCAGCACCGGTGCCCAGGAGGGTGCAGACCAAAACAAGCCAGATGTATTTCTTGCCGAGTCGCAGGAAATGCTGCAGCGTTTGTCCGTCGCTCAGTCCAAGGCTGACAAAAGATCGCTCGCGGTCACTGGGCTCGCGATATTCGGGTATCGCGACTCGATCCGAGGGTGGGGGATATACGCTCATGTGCCTGGTGCGTCACCAACGAGAGAGTGAAAACCGGCCCGTTGGATGAGCAGCGAAGTAGGTATTGGGAGGAACGTTCTGCCGCTCTTCAACCGGACCTCCGCTTGCCCCATAACGGTTCGATCTTGTTACCTCTGGAGTCCAGATTATAAGGTGCGTCTTTGACGTACACCAATCTTTCTCGCGTGGGGAACCACCCTCACTAAACCCGAGGAGCAGCTTTTGGCGGACTTTGAGCATCGCGGGCCGGCATAGCGGCGCTGTTTGACCTAGCCCCGGATGACGCGGGCACGAATAGCAGACTCGACCGCGCCCGGGTGGGTGAGGATGCGGTTGATGCGGAAGAGCCAGGCGCGCACGGTATCCATCGTGGTCCATGGGCGGCCGAGCGACCGAGAGAACATGCGCGCGGCATCGCCTTTCATCATTTCGCTATGCCGGCGCGATCCCGTGATTGATTTCGCGTGGATGCGAAATAACGCCAGGTCCTGGTCAAGGTACTTCACTTTGGCGCCCCATCGCACCATATCGACCACTAACTCACCGTCCCAGCAGGACCGGTTCTGCACGTTGAACCCGCCTACAGCTTCAAATGCTTTCCGCCGGAAGAAGGTAGCCTGTTGCAGCCAGGTAGCTCCCCCGTAGAAGTAGCGATCAAGGGTAAATCCGGCGGCCCGGATGCGGCGGATACGCTTGCCCTGAGCGTCCACCGTATACCCGTTGCCCATCACGATGTCACAGTCGGGATTTTGCGCGAACGCCTCACCCACGGCGCGAAGTGCGCCCGGCAACAAGACATCATCCGAGTTGAGGAAGCAGAAGAGGTCACCCCGCGCCTGCGCAAAACCTCGGTTTAATCCGTCGGCAGCCCCCTGGTCGGGCTCGAGGATCACCGTGGATAATTGGCTTCGGAAGCTCTCGATCAGTTCACGGCTACCATCCGTTGAGCCGGGATCGACCACGACGTAATCAATTGCCGGGTAGTCCTGGGAGAGCACCGAACGCATGGCTTCTTCCAGGTATTGCCGCTGGTTGAAAGAGATCGTCACTACGCTGAATTTCGAGGCCAAGTTAATTACGTGCATCCGCGTGAAGTTTCCCCTAAAGGGATGGTTATTTTCCGTAGAAATAGGCCTGGGTGGCAAATCCGACTGCGGCCGTTAACGCTGTTTTGCCTGCGGCCTTGAGAATGCTGGGCGGGATGAAGACGATGTCATCCGGCTGCATGGTGATGTCGATCTGGCGGCCGCGCAGCATGTCATCCAACTTCACCTTTTGCACTACCCGGGTACCGCTGCCTGAGGTTCTCAGCAGCAGGGTTTTTTGCGTGTAGGACGAAGGTTTGGTGCCCTGTGCCAGGGCGATCACCTGGCTTAACGTGGTGTGGTTGGACTCACACAATGGATAAGCGCCGGGCCTGCCAACGTTTCCGCCCACGTACACCACGCCACACCGGCTTACGAGGATGGTTTCTCCGGTTTTGATCTCCACTTCGGCGTTGTCGTTTTCGCGCAGTGTCGGATCCCACAGGACGGTTCGCGGATTTTTCATGGAGCCGGCGCCGAAGATTTCGATCACATGTCCAGCGCGGTCGCTGATGCCACCCGCTTCGGTCAACATGTCGAGCAATCGTTTTTTGCCAGCGAGGGTGTAGATGCCGGGAGCTTTGACTTCGCCTAAGACGGTGACGCTGTAGCCGAATTGCTGGGTGGTCACGATCACGTGAGGATCGCGGAGGATCTGGTTTTGCGCAAACAGGCGGGCGATGGCGTTGGCCGCCTCGATGGACGTCATGCCCTCGATGTTGAAGAGACCTGCGTAGGGGATAGCGATCTGGCCGGCTGGTGAGACGGGCATGCTCACCGAGTATTCGGGAGCATCGAAGATTTGCACCTCAACGATGTCGCCGGGGCGGATGGGACCGTAGCCCAGCCCGGCGCCGGAGGCGGGCCCGATGGGGTTTGCGCCTCTGCTGCTACGGGCGGCAAGGGCGGGTGCGGACTCGGGGGCCTGAGGAAAGAGCGGTCCTAGCGGGGCGGCGTTGGCAGGATTGCTGGGGGCCGGCGTGATCTGGATAGGCGAGGAGTTCTGGCCACCGTTTTCATTCTGTGCTCGTGCGGGCGCAGACAGGAAAGCACCTTGCAGCAGGACGGCAGTTGCGAGCAGGGCGCACATCTTTCGAGCGAGCGGCGGGCAGATCTTCTCTGCGACGCGTAGACGGTGAGTCGGCCTGCCGATAGGCCTGCAGGTCACCGTGGCTGTTACTTGTGATCTTGCCAAGACCGGCTCCATTGCTGGCAACATTTCTCCTGCGTACGTGAGTTGGGTGTGGCGCCGCGCAGGCCTCGATACCCACTGGGCATCAACGCCTCCCCATCACAGTAACAGGAGAAATGGGGAAGATCATCAGCGCGCACGCCCGTGGAGTCGAAGTCATTACGTGCCTGGCTGACCTGTTCCTCGCATTGCTCTTTGCTTGATGGGTTTAGCGGGGACACCGGCATAGACAGTCCAGGGCTCGAGATTGCGAGTGGCGACGGAACCGAGGCCGAGAACAGCACCCTCACCAACGTTGACGCCCGGCGAGACGGAGGCGCGTGCGCAAATCCACGCATACGGGCCGACAGTCATGGCGAACGATAGCAAAGGGAAAGCCGGATCGTTGTAGTCGTGGGTGGCTCCGCAAAGGTATGCCTGCTGGGACACGATGGCATGCGAGCCGAGGGTGATGGGCGATGGGTTGTAGATCTCCGCTTCGTCTCCGATCGAGACGGCATCGGCACATACCAGGTTCCATGGAGCCCAGATGCGGCACTTGGGATAGATGTGGCAATGAGGGCCGAGCCTGGCGCCGAAGCGGCGTAACAGAAACGCTCGCCAGCGGTGAAATGGCCGGGGTGAGGGACGAAACAGTAATCCCCAGCACAAGGACCAGACGAAGCGCGCAGCCCGGTTTTTCAGAGAGAAGGAAGCTTTAAGGTAGGGATCAGCGGCTTGGGAGGAAGACATCGTGACTTCACGCGGATGCCCGTGTGCAGCCGGGCTAAAAGCACCAGGTGTCGCGGCGAGCGTTACAACTGATTCTGTCTCGTCCTTGTCGCTCTCCGGCTGCTCTCGGGGTTCGCGATCAAGCCGCGTGGCGCTATATGGCATGCGATGAAGAAACGTCTGTCAGTGATTGTTTCTGTAGCGCACCCGGTTCTGCACAGAACTGCGGGGGCGCTACAACCTTCACCATACCCTGACAACGAGTCCGAAGCTGACGGTATAGGGCTTGAGCTTAGTGTCGACGTAAACGCCTGGCTGCCCCGGAATAAATCCCGGCGGGTAATAGTGGTTCCCCAGATCCCAGAGTTGGTACTGGAAGTCAACCATGCGGAAGTTGATGCGGTGGCTGTAGTGATAGTCGACCCCGCCACCGAATTCATACACGATGCTGTTGTCGGTCTGGCCGGTCTTGTACGTAATGTTGCCAGGGCCGATCAGGAAGTCCCCATACGGGCGAAACCGCCTGTAGATGTAATGCAATTCGGGCCCGACGACGAATGTCTTCTGTTTGCCGAACGTTCCTGTGCTGTAGGTGTAGCGAACACCCAGGGCTGGCTGACCGAAGACAAATCGTCCGAGCCGGAAGTCGGCGCCGCCAGCGAATCCGTTATTAAAGCCATCAGCACCGTTGGTGCTGCTGGGGGGTGGTGATTTGGGCGGGTAGTCGAGGGTGGAGTTGAAGTTGGTTTTAACCAGCGTGTAGAGCCCATACACATTGATTTGACTTCCGCCACCCTTGATCGCAGGGACTACCTGGGCTTCTGCGGCATTCGGCAGGATGGCCGCTGCCATCAATACAGCGAATGCCAGTGATCGTGAGAGAAGTCGCATATTGGCCGCCCGTAAAATCAAATGTCGGTACCTTGTATGTCTGGAGAATCAGCAAACCAGGCTGAGATGATGCTTGTGGAACGCCCGATCAGGCTTTCATCTGCGCTGTGCAGAGTACAGACACAACCAGGGTGTGCGCTGCATCCACTCGTTTCTACCAAGTAACCTCTCTGGTTACAAATGCACCATTAGTTGCAGCAGCCCTACACACATGATGCTAAAAACCTGCTGTTGGCAAGGTCAAACCCCATTCAGAACCATCCTGAACAGCACCAGACGAAAGATGAACTCTTCGGCAGCTACCGCTGTTTCGTGATGGTTAGGCTGCGAGTTGTCGAGTTTCAAGGCGCATCATCGCCAATGCAGGTTCAGGGTAATCAAATCACCGATGTCTGTCTAGAACAGAAACAGATGTGTATACGAACAGAACAGCAAACACAATTAGCGCGCGAGGTACTGCAGCGATTAACGACGAACTTGCAGCCGACGCGTCGTGGTAGGCTTTCCACGGCGAGAGCCTGTTGCCAATCATTTGGGAGGGGCCACTGCAACCGGGGTGCGTTTGGAACCAAACCGGATAATAGCGCCATGAGCACACAACCAGCGCGCCATTTGCGTCATCAACAAAAAGCGGTTCGCGCTGCGATGCTGGCTTGGACCATAAATATGGCGGCTCGCCGTTGGTAATCGCGCAGATGCCTGACTGGCATATCCGTAGCCGCTGTCACAAATTGCGTCGCTTCGATGATCTCTGTGTCCTGTTACCGTAGTTATTGATGAAGCAGCTAACCTGCGCGGATTACGGGGTTCTCCTGCGTTCCCGCCCGGCCATTGCCAGATCCTGGAGCAGTCATGCCTAAAACCGCATTGCTTATCGGCGCCGGTCCTGCGGGGCTTACGGCCGCGCTGGAGTTCCTTCGCCGTTCGGATATACATCCTATTGTGCTTGAGGCCAGCCATGAGATTGGCGGCATCTCGCGCACTATCCGGCACAATGGCAATCGGATCGATATTGGCGGCCATCGGTTCTTCTCAAAATCCGACCGGGTGATGAACTGGTGGATGGACCTGATGCCGCCAGAGGCGAGTGCGGACACGCAGCACGCCCTGCAGCATCAGAACAAGCAGCGAACCCTGCACACCCCTGCTCACGGTTTAACGGCCGAGAACTCCGATCTTGTGATGCTGGTTCGTCCCCGCAAGAGCAGGATTTACTTTCTGCGCCGCTTTTTCGATTACCCCATCAAGTTGACGGGCGACACACTGCGCAAGCTGGGTTTCATGCGCACCTTGAAGATTGGATTCAGCTACCTGCGCGCCCGGCTTTTTCCGCGCAAGGTGGAGAAGTCGCTGGAAGACTTTCTCATCAACCGTTTCGGCCGGCAGTTGTACCTGACGTTTTTCAAGTCGTACACCGAGAAGGTCTGGGGTGTGCCTTGTGAATCCATCAGTGCGGAGTGGGGAGCGCAACGCATTAAGGGGCTTTCATTAACGACGGCCGTGCTGCATTTTTTCAAGAAGGCATTCTCTACGCACAACGAGCAGGCCATTCAGCAGAAGGGAACGGAGACTTCGCTGATTGAGAAGTTTCTTTACCCTAAATACGGGCCGGGTCAGTTGTGGGAGCACGCAGCCGATCAGATCCGTGCGCAGGGGGGAGAGATTCTGCTTGGCTGGCGCGCCACTCGTCTTTTTGTACAGGGTGAGAGCGTCACTGCCGTGGAAGCCGTGAGTGACAGCGGAGAGCGGCGCCGTTTTCTGGCAGATTACGTCTTTTCCACCATGCCGGTGCGGGAGTTGATCGACGCGATGGACACACCGATTCCCCTTGACGTGCGCGAGGTAAGCGATGGATTGCAATACCGTGATTTCATCACGGTCGGTCTACTGGTAGATCATCTGACGGTAAAAGAGGCTGATGGGGGTCCTCTGAAGGACAACTGGATTTATATCCAGGAACCGGACGTGCTGGTAGGGCGCTTGCAGATCTTCAATAATTGGAGTCCTTACATGGTGGCCGATCCGTCGAAGACGTGGATCGGGCTCGAGTACTTTTGTTATCAGACGGATGCCTTGTGGAAAATGGCGGATGAAGACTTGAAAAAGTTTGCCATCGCCGAGGTGGAGAAGATTGGGATTTTGCGTGCGGCTGATGTGAGTGATGCGCACGTGGTGCGGGTACCCAAGACGTATCCTGCTTATTTTGGGACGTACGACCGGTTTCATGTGATTCGGGCGTTTCTCGACCAGTTTGAAAATCTCTACCTTGTCGGCCGAAACGGCATGCACAAGTACAACAACCAGGACCATTCCATGCTGACCGCAATGACCGCCGTCGATAACATTATTGCGGGCATCCAGGACAAGGACAATGTCTGGTCCATCAATACCGAGATGGAATATCATGAGGAAGAGGCGAAGGGCCAGGCGAAGGACCAGGCGCCTGGCGCAGGCTCGGTGGCGCAGGACAGCAAGAATGTCGGTGCTACTGTTTCCTAGTTGTTTTTGAGGTTAAATCCAAAACGGGTTTAATCGCCTTATCCGGTCCTTTGGAAACCATCTTGCACGTTTAGGCTATGGCATTCCCCTGGAAAGAGTAGTTAGATCAACGCTACGACGATAAGGCGGCCCAGAAAATAAGATGAGCGAATCAATTGCAATCACGGTGGTTGGATCGGGATACGTTGGTCTGGTGGCGGCGGCTTGCTTTGCAGAAATCGGCCATCGCGTTCTTTGTGTAGATAATGACGAAGCCAAGGTCAATGCACTGAACCAGGGCATTGTGCCGATTCACGAGGAGTTTCTTCCTGAGCTTTTGGGGAGGCACCGGAGCAGTGGCGCGGTGCAGTTCACGACCGATCTTAGCCACGCGACGCAGGCATCGCAGGTGATCTTCATAGCGGTCGGCACGCCGCAGAGCGAAGCGGGGAATGCTGACCTCTCTTATGTCGATGCGGTGGCCAGTGAGATTGCGCGCTCGATTCACTCGTACAAGGTCATTGTGGAAAAGAGCACAGTGCCGGTTTATACCAATGACTGGATTCGTCGCACGGTTGAGCGCAATGGTGTTTCGCGCTCGCTGTTTGATGTTACGTCGAACCCCGAATTTTTGAGGGAAGGGACAGCAGTCAAGGATTTTCTTCATCCTGACCGGATTGTGCTTGGGGCGGATAGTGAGCAGGCGACCAAGCTGCTGGCGGCCATTTATGAGCCGCTGACTGCGGGCAGTTATTACGAGCGCTCAGACGCCGTGCCCGGGAGCCGTTCGGCTGCCGATCTGCCGCCCTTGCTGCAGACGTCGACGAAGGCAGCTGAGCTGATCAAGCATGCGTCCAATGCCTTTCTCGCGATGAAGATTTCATTCATCAACGTGGTGGCGAATTTGTGTGAAGCGGTGGATGCCGACGTTGAGCATGTTGCCCAGGGGATGGGGCTTGATCAGCGTATTGGCAAGCGCTTCCTTTCCGCTGGTATCGGGTATGGCGGGTCTTGCTTTCCCAAAGACGTGGCGGCCTTCCGTTACGTGGCGCAGCAGCTGGGTGTTGATTTCGGATTGCTTGAGGAAGTTGAGAAGATCAACGAGTTGCAGAAAGAGCGTTTCTTCCAGAAGATCCGTTCTGCTTTGTGGACCTTGCGTAAGAAGCGGCTTGGCGTGCTTGGGCTATCCTTTAAGGGTGGGACGGATGATATCCGTGAGTCGCCGGCACTTGAGATCATCAAGATGCTGCTCGACGCGGGGGCCTCGATTTGTGCTCACGATCCAGCTGGAATTGAACGTGCCAAGTTGGAGATGCCTCCCCATGCGAACCTGGAGTACACCGACGACCCGTATGCGGCCGCGGACAACGCAGATGCCTTGTTGATTCTCACGGACTGGGCCGAGTTCACCCGGCTCGACCTGAAGAAGCTACGCTACACACTGCGCTACCCGATTATCATTGACGGCCGGAATATGTTTGATCCGTGGGTGATGCAGGATCTTGGGTTCACCTATTTGTGTGTGGGCCGGCCATCGCAGCACACATCGGTTGAGTCTGCATCCACCAAGCGCTGGCCTTAATCAGCCGGCAGGCGGGTGTGAGGGGCTGAGTGGGGGAGCGACGCGTCTTTTAGCGCGCACTTGCCCGCCGCCCTCGGGCCGTAAGCTGGTAATCATGGTTTTAAAACGAGGGGAAAACCGCCTTTGACCACGCAACGCATTCTCATCACGGGCGCCGCCGGCTTTCTTGGCTCTCATCTTTCCGATGTTCTGCTTGGGGAAGGCAATCACGTCGTTGGTGTCGATAATTATGCGACGGGGCGCGCCGCGAATCTCGCCCACCTGAAGAACGAGCCACGTTTCACCCTGGTGGAGCAGGATATCTGCAAGCCATTCGACGTGGGCCAAGTGGATTACCTGTTCAATTTTGCATCGCCGGCGAGCCCGGCAGATTATGCGCGCCTCGGTCCGGAAACACTGGACGTTGGCTCGAGCGGCACGCGTAACGTACTTGAGCTTGCGCGCAAATACAAGGCTGGTTTTCTGCACGCCTCCACCTCTGAATGCTACGGCGACCCGGATGTGCATCCCCAGGTGGAAACCTATTGGGGCCGGGTCAACCCGATTGGACCTCGTTCTGTTTATGACGAGGCCAAGCGTTTCTCCGAGGCGCTCATCATGGCCTACCACCGTTACTACGGGGTAGACACGCACATGGTCCGCATTTTCAATACGTACGGTCCACGGTTACAGCCCACCGACGGTCGCGTGATCTCGAACCTCATGATCCAGGCCTTGCTGGATGAAGACCTGACGATTTACGGGGATGGCAGCCAGACGCGCAGTTTTTGCTATGTGTCGGACCTGATCGCCGGGATCGTTCTCCTTTCCCGCTCGCAAGAGAATTTGCCGGTTAATATCGGCAATCCGGTGGAGTGGACGATCAGCGATTGCGCCAAGGAAATCGTGGCGGTGACGGGATCGCGCAGCAAGATCAGATTTGAGCCTTTGCCGGTGGACGATCCGATGCAGCGCCGCCCAGACATTACCAAGGCTAAGACCTTGCTTGGCTGGGAGCCGAAGATCAGTTTGCGTGAAGGTCTCGAGCTATCATTGGACTACTTCAAGGCCAGCCTGCCGACGCGAGCCCGCTAAGCCACTTTCACACCCCAATTTGTTGGGGGCTCACTCCGTTACAATCCTTGGGGACACTTCTGTATCCCGAGGTAAGTAATGCTGAACGATCTGTCACCCATTGTGGTTACTGGTGGCGCCGGCTTTATTGGATCGAATTTCATTCTGGATTGGCTCGCAACGACGGGAACCCCTGTCGTCAACGTCGATAAGCTCACCTACGCCGGCAACCTGCAGAACCTGACCTCGGTGGAGCGTCACCCGGCTTACAGTTTCGAGCAAGGCGATATTTGCGATGCCGCGTTTCTCGATGGCGTCCTGCAGCGATACCAGCCCCGTGCGCTCCTGCACTTTGCGGCCGAAAGCCACGTCGACCGATCCCTTACGGGTCCCGAAGCGTTTGTCAAAACCAACATGGAGGGTACCTTCCGGCTGCTGGAAGCTTCCCGGGCGTACCTGGACAGACTCACGCCGCCTGATCGGCAGGCTTTTCGTTTCCTGCACGTTTCCACGGATGAGGTCTACGGCACGCTTAAGCCGCAGGATCCGCCGTTTGAAGAGACTACAGCGTATGCGCCGAACAGTCCCTATGCAGCCTCAAAGGCCGGCTCTGACCATCTGGTACGTGCTTACGTGCACAGCTACGGTTTCCCCGCCGTGACGACTAACTGCTCGAATAATTACGGCCCGTACCAGTTTCCAGAGAAATTGCTCCCGCTGATGATTACCAATGCCGTTGCCGGCAAGCCTCTGCCGGTGTATGGAGACGGCCGCCAGGTACGCGACTGGCTGTACGTGGGTGACCATTGTTCCGCGCTGCGTGTGGTGCTGGCGCAAGGAGAAATTGGGGAAACCTACAACATTGGGGGGCGCAATGAGCAGGCAAATCTGGACACTATCGATCTGCTCTGCAGCTTGCTGGACGAGATGCTGCCGCAGTCGGCGCATGTGCCTCATCGCCAACTGGTGAAGTTCGTCCCTGATCGTCCTGGTCACGACCGGCGGTATGCGATTAACGCCAACAAGATAGAGCAGAAGTTAGGCTGGCGTCCGGAGGAAACGTTTGCCACCGGGCTGCGCCGGACCGTGGCATGGTATCTCGCACATCAGGAGTGGGTGGAGCAGGTGACAACGGGCGCTTACCGGCAATGGATCGATCAGAACTATGCGCATCGTGGGGGCGCTGCACGATGAAGGGAATCATTCTTGCGGGTGGGTCTGGCACCCGTCTCTATCCAGTCACGCATGTCGTTTCGAAGCAGCTGCTGCCGGTGTACGACAAGCCGATGATTTACTACCCGCTCACGGTGCTGATGCTGGCCGGCATCCGCGAAGTGCTGATTATCTCTACCCCGGCGGATACGGCCCTCTTTGAGCGGCTGCTTGGTTCCGGCGAGCAGTGGGGCATGAAGTTTTCGTATGCTGTGCAGCCCAGTCCTGATGGCCTGGCGCAGGCTCTCATCATCGGAGAAAAGTTTATTGGTGGCGATCCGTGTTCGCTGATCCTGGGTGACAACATCTTTTACGGTCACGATTTCGCCCACAGCCTGCAGGAGGCGGCAAAGATTGAGCAGGGCGCCGTGGTGTTTGCCTATCCGGTGTCTGATCCTGAGCGTTACGGGGTGGTGGAGTTTGACTCGGCTGGCCGCGCGTTATCGATCGAGGAGAAACCGGAGAAACCGAAGTCCCGCTATGCGGTGACCGGGTTGTATTTCTTCGATGGCCAGGCCTCCGAAGTTGCCCGGCAGATTGCACCTTCTGCGCGCGGCGAATTGGAAATCACCGATGTGAATCGCTGGTACCTGGAAAGAGGCAAGTTGCGCACGCAGGTACTGGGCAGAGGGTTCGCATGGCTCGACACCGGCACGCATGATTCTTTGATTGAGGCCGCCATCTTCATCGAGACGATCGAAAAGCGGCAGGGTCTCAAGGTGGCGTGTCCGGAAGAGATTGCGTATCGTCTCGGTTGGATCGACGCTGCTCGCCTGGAGTCGCTGATTGCCCGGGTAGCGAAAAGTGGGTACGGGAAGTACCTCCGCTCTGTGCTCGACGAGCGGGTTTTCTGAGTGGGCATTGCGGGAGAAGCAACAGTTTGCGAAGACGAACTTACCGGGGCCGCAGGGCTGCCAGAAAGTCTTCGACGCCGCGGGTGTTGAGAATATCGTCTTTGGTAAGCCAGGCCCGCCGTAATTGCCGTACCCCGTAGTGCATCGAATCCAGATCGCTGGTGTGATGTGCGTCTGTGTTGACCACGATGCGGCACCCTAGCTCCCGCGCTCGCCGCAGATCAACGTCGCATAGATCAAGCCGGTGGGGAGAAGCATTGTGCTCGACCGCCGCGCCCACCTTTGCGGCTTGCTTCAGGACCGCCGTCATGTCCAGCTCATAGCCATCTCTGCGCAGCAGTATGCGGCCGGTCAGGTGACCGAGTATGCGTACATACGGGTTCTCCAAAGCCTTGAGCAAGCGGTCGGTCATCTGCTCTTTCTGCATTTGGAACAATGAATGAACGCTGGCGATGACCACGTCCATTTGCGCCAGCACATCGTTTGAGAGGTCGATCTCTCCATCGCCGAGGATGTCCACTTCAATCCCGGTGAGCACGCGGATGCGGCCTTCCATGAGTGCATCCACTTCACGAATGTTCTTCAGGTGCGCCAAGGCCCGCTGATCGTCGAGGCCATTGACCATTGCCAGATTTTTCGAGTGGTCGGTAATGGCGAGATAACGGTAGCCGCGCGCGAGGGCGGCCTCGGCCATTTCCTGGATGGTGTTTTTGCCATCGGTGGCCTGGGTGTGCATGTGCACATCCCCTTGCAGGTCGCTCACTTCAATCAACTGCGGCAGGCGATGCTCTGCGGCCGCTTCGATTTCGCCCTGATTTTCGCGCAGTTCGGGAGGCACGCAATCCATCCCCAGGGCGGCATAGATTTCTTCTTCTGAAGCGGCTGCGACGACGCTGCCGTCCTCGAGACGCGCGAGTGCATATTCGCTGAGAGTGTAGCCGCGGCGCAGCGCTCGTTGGCGCAGGGTCACGTTGTGCATCTTCGAACCGGTGAAGTATTGCAGGGCTGCACCGTAGGAGATCTCCGGGAGCAAGCGCACATCTACCTGCAGACCGCTGCGCAGGCGAAAGCTGACTTTGTTCTGGCCTTTTGCGAGTAACTCCGCGATCGGTGGATAGGCCGCGGTATAGTCGACTGCGGCGGAGACGGTTTCCTGGGTGCACGCAGGTCCCGTGGCCAATAGATCCACATCCCCGATGGTGTCGCGGCCCCGCCGTAAGGAGCCCGCGGGCAGCACACGATCGATGCCGGGAAACTGTTTGAGATAAAGAATGACGCGCTCGGCCGCGGCTTCGGCGTCATTGATGTAAAAGCGACCGCTGTTCTTACGATAATCAGCGATTCCGCGAGCAATCTTCTCGATGAGCTTCTGCCCGAAGCGCGGCAGGGTACTTAGCTTTCCGGCTTCGATGGCGGCTTGCAACTCATCGATGTTGCTCACCTGCAATGCTTCCCAAAGCAAGGCAACGGTTTTGGGGCCCATGCCCGGCAGCTTGAGCAACTCCAGCATGCTGGCACGATATTTGGTCAGCAGTTCGTCGCGCAGCTTGAGGCTTCCGCGCGTTTCGATCTCCAGGATGTTCGCGACCATCCCTTTGCCGATGCCCTGAATGGCGAGTAGCCGGGTGGGCTCGTCGACCAGCGCACTGAGTTGCTCGGTGGTATTCTCCACCGCTTCGGCAGCGCGGCGGTAGGAGCGGATACGAAAGGGATCGCCGGCAGCGATCTCCAGCAAATCGGCCGTTTCCGCTAGCAGCTGCGCGATGGCTCTGTTATCCGTAGTTCGTCTCCGTGATCGTTTTGTGTTCAGTAACAGTGACCGCGCCCTCTAATAGCCCCGAACTTGTCATCCCGAGCGCAGTCGAGGGATCTGCTGTGCGCCTTTCTCCTGCCACAAATTACTACAGAGCTCCAGCATCGGATGGGCAGAGGAACGTGGGTCTCGATCGCAGCCGCTTCGCTGCGAGGAGTGACTTTCCTGCCTTCCTGCTGAAAGAGTGGTTCTTCTGCTTGTCCGATGCTGGAGCTCGGTAGAAATTTGTGGAGGGAGAAAGGCGCACAGCAGATCCCTCGACTGCGCTCGGGATGACAAATTGGAGGCTAGCTAACCCGCAAAACATGCGTCGCACACCAAAGATTAACCTAACGCGCAAGGCGACAAGCCAAAAGCAACACGCTTTCCGCTCCCTTCAACCTGTCGCACCAGTCAGTACTAAGCGGTGAGCCGCAGTTTCCCTACAGTGTAACGAGTTCGCGGCAGACTGCTGGGGCGCAGGGCAGGCATTACGGATCAGGAACCACAAAGAGGGGTGAAGGCCGGCAGATCAAAAAATACGTCATGCGAGTTGCGTGGGGCTGCATGACGAAACCAAAAGATGGTCACAGCGTCGCGCAGGCAGAGGCAGCCTGCGCGGGCCGGGACTACGCTACTTCCTGCACTCGAGTCACAGAATCGGCCTGGGGTCCTTTCTGTCCTTGAACGATGTCAAACTCTACATCGTCCCCCTCCTTGAGGCTCTTGTATCCATCCAGTTGGATCGCGCTGTAATGCACGAACACGTCGGGCCCGTCGTCACGACCAATGAAGCCATAACCCTTCGCGTTGTTGAACCACTTTACTTTGCCTTTGTGTTGAGCCACTTGCCAGGGACCTTCCTTGATGCGGATCGAGCACAGGAGATGACATGCTCTCCTTAACAGACGCATCGCGGCGTGGATTGGTTTTCCTCAAATCGTCAGGCGGTGGGTATGGCTCACATATGGCGGGCGCCTAAACAGCGTCTATCGCGTGGTCCTGCCGCGTGGGCTGCGGCGCAGGCGATCATAAAGCATCACTGAAATCAGCGTCTTACCGTCATGAACCTGGCCTTTATCGATCATAGTGAGTAGCTGTGACAGGGGCATTAGTGTGATTTCCAGTTGTTCATCGTATTCCGGTTGTGCTTCTCCCGCTGTCAGGCCTTCGGCGATAAACACCTGTAGCCACTCACCGAGAAAGCCGGGGCTGGCGAAGTAGCGTGTCAACTTGCGCCAACGGGCCGCCCTGAAGCCGGTTTCCTCCAACAATTCGCGTTTTGCTCCTGCCAGCGCGTCCTCGCCTTTTTCCATTTTGCCGGCAGGCACCTCAAGCAGGTATTCGTTAGCGGCGTGGCGGTACTGCCGCTCCATCACGATCAATGGGTCTTTTTTGCTTTTACTGTCGTCGATGGCGAGGATGACAACGGAGCCGTTGTGTCTGATCACATCGCGCGTCAGGGCACGCCCATCTTCGACAATCTGGTCGGTGTAGACGGTAAACAGAGGCCCTTCGTAACTGAGGGTCGATGAGACTAGTTCCACTTTGGGTGCCCGCCTGGTGCGTGTTGCTTTCTTCGCTGGGCTGCCCTTGCGGCCGGATTTCCTGGTGGCCGCTGCACGCGGCGCTGCTTGCTTTGCCATTATCCCCTCTTCGCTCTGCCGAATAATTTAAAGTACCATCCGTTGATCGGCACCCCATCGCCCGCGGCCGGCGCTTAGGCGGCCTCACCACGACGAGGAAACCGGTGCCAGGTGGGAACGCTCAGGAGCAAAGTGAATTCGCAAAAGCGTGAGCTCAGTGTCTCGATCATCGGACTGGGCAACTGGGGTACGTCTCTGGTGCATGCGCTGGGCCTGGCCGGAGTGCCGGTTTCAGAGATCATCGTGCGGGGAAAAAAGCGGCGGCCGGTCCTTGCCCAGGGCGCTACCATCGCGCACGCTGAACCAGGCCGCTTTGCAAGCAGATGTTCTGTGGCTGTGTGTGCCGGATGCTGCCCTGGCTGGTGTCGCGCAAAGCGTTGCGCTGCGCGCCACCAAGATAGGAAAGACCCTCAAGGGAACCATCGTGGTCCACTCCAGCGGCGCGCTGGGGGCAGAAGTGCTCAGGCCGGCAGAGCGGGCGGGCGCCTCGATCGCGTCGGTGCACCCCTTGATGACGTTCCCTACCCGGAGGCCGGTTGCCCTCAAGGGTGTGCCGTTCGGGATTGAGGCGGATGAGGCCACCCGGCGCCGGCTGAACCGGCTGGTCCGGCGGCTGGGGGGCCGTCCGTTTTCTATACAGGCCGGCAGCAAGCCGCTTTATCACCTGGTTGGCACCCTGGCGTCTCCCTTGCTGGTGAGCCACCTGATGGTGGCTGAGCGAGCCGCCGCATTGGCGGGCTTCAGCGCCAGGGAGGCTCGGGCCTTAATCGAGCCGATCGTTCGCGCGACCCTGGAGAATGTGTTCGCGCGGGGGCCAAAGGCGAGTTTTAGTGGTCCGATCGCACGCGGAGACCTGGACACGATTCGTCTGCATCTTCGGGCACTGCAACCCCATCCTATGTTGGCGAGTGTGTATCGTTCCCTGGCGCTGTATGCGGTGGAGGTTTTCCCTGGGTCGGGTAAAGCCTGGGTCCGGTAAACCTGGGTCGGTAACCCGTCTGCAAAGAATGACCTGCGCAGGCTGCTTCGGCCGGTGAAGTGATGGCTGGGCATGAATGTGCGGCTGGCCGGGTCGCCGCGTGAGAGACTACACAGGGCCTGATTTCACAGCTTGCCGTACGATCAGATTTGAGGATGAGCGATGGAAACGGAAGAGGGAACGGCCACGAAAACCGAGTGTTATCCCATTTCCGTTCTACCTGGCCTGAGCCAGTTGTTTTTGGATTTTGCTGAGCGCCGAGAGCCGCTCGCCCCGTTCTATGCCGAGAGCGCCTACTCTACCCAGTGGATGACCCGTCCGCCGGTTCTCTCTCCCGCCCATCGGGCCACCCTTTCTGATTTAATCGAGCAGCAAAACCGGGACTTTGGTGCGAGTGCAGAAGTCTTTCGTAACATTGCACGGCTGCGCGAGGGTGCGGCGGCCGTGGTCACCGGCCAACAGGTCACGCTGTTTGGCGGTCCGCTTTTTACGCTGTTGAAAGCCGCAACCGCGATTCGCAAGGCGAAAGACGCGTCGGTCGCGGGTTCGCCGCATGTGCCGATTTTCTGGCTGGCGACCGAAGACCACGATCTGGCAGAAGCCGATCATGTCACCCTGCCTGACCGTCACGAGTGGAAGCAGTTGCGGTTGGTCACGGAACAAGCACCGGGTGTGGCCGTGGGCTCGGTACCAATCGGCAAGAACATTGAGGCTTTGTTGGCGCAGGCCGGGGAAATTCTTGGGCCCAGCCCGGCGCTTGATCAGTTGAGCCAGTGTTACCGGGAAGGGCAAACTCTGGCCAGGGCGTTCGCGCAGTTTATCTCGAGCGTTTTTGCTGAGCAGGGTCTGATTGTTATCGACGCGTCCCATCGCGCATTTCACGGTCTGGGCAGCAATGTTTTGCGCGAGGCGATCATCCGGGCGGATGAGTTACGGGTGGCGCTCAATGACCGCGACGTTTTGCTAGCGGCCGCCGGCTACCACTCGCAAGTGCTGGTGCCCGCACATTCCAGCCTGCTGTTCCTGTTCGATCGGGAGACGGGAGCCCGGCTGCCGTTGCGCCGTACTGCCGAAGGCGGCTGGCAGGCGGGGCGGCAACCGTATGCCACGGCTGATCTGCTGGCCATACTGGAAGCTGAGCCGGAGCGAATCAGCCCGAACGCGCTGCTGCGGCCCGTCTTTCAGGATGCCATCCTGCCCACCTCCGCTTATATCGGCGGCCCGTCTGAGGTGGCGTACTTTGCGCAGTCGCAGGTGTTGTTCGAGCGCATTCTCGGGCGGACCACGCCTGTTTTTCCTCGCCTGTCGGCTACTTTGATCGAGCCGGCCATCGCGAAGCTGCTTGCTCGACACGAGGTTTCGCTGGTGGATGTGATCGAGAGCGGATTGAAAGATCCGCTGGAGTTGGCCCAGAGGCTGGGTGCGCGCGCCATCTCGGTTGTTGGCAAGCGAAAGCTGGCGGCCGCGGGACTCGCGCTGCAGACAGAACTTGCTTCGCTGGCGACCTACATGCATTCTCTCGATCCGGGTTTGGGCCGGGCAGCGGATGTGAGCAGTTCCAAGATGCTTTACCAGATGAACCGCATGCGGCGCCTGGCGGCGAATTACGAGTTGCAGAAGGATCAGACGCTCAGCCGCGACGCTGGCCTGATTGCTCTCAATCTGTTTCCCAACCGGCATCCGCAGGAGCGGCTTCTGGGCGCGGTGTGGTACCTCGCCCGCTATGGTGAGAGCCTTTCCGCACTCCTGGTGGAACAGGCCGGCCAGCAATGCCCTGGTCATAAAGCCATCTGGCTGTGAGACCGTTTCCTTCGTGCTGCGTGCTTTTGCGCTGAAGGCGGGTCAGAGGTAAATGGTCTAGAATGTTGGCAGCAATGAAGGGCTCTCACAATAAGCCGTTTGACGTCACTTGTCCCGATTGCGGAGCGATCCTGAAGATCGATCCCGAAACCCGGGCGATTCTTTCTCACACCCCCGCGCCACGCAAGCGTACGTTCGAAGATTTCGAGTCGGCAGCCAAGGCTATGCGCGAGCAGGATGAACGGAAGGAAGATATTTTTCGTCAGTCGCTCGAGGCGGAAAAGAACAAGCAGCAGCTTTTTGACAAGCGGTTTGAAGAGGCATTGCGTAAGGCAAAAGAAACCCCGGGAGAGGGACGTCCTTTACGAGAATTCGATCTCGATTAGGGCATTTCTCCGCATCTCATACTGAGACTTAAACGTGAAAGAGAGACAGCGATGGGGATCACACACATACCGCAGCAAGTAACATCGACCGTGCAGGACGCAGCCGACGCTTTGAAGGAGCAGGGAGGCCGTGTTCTGAATAACGGTTGGGATAATAAGAATTGGGTGCGGACGTTAGCTGCTGGTTCGCTGGTGACCGGGGCGATTTTATTGGCGACCGGGAAGCGGAAGTCTGGGTTGGCGATCGCGGCTGCGGGTACAGCGTTTGCGCTGGCGGAGGATCCGGCTGGGGTGAAGAAGGTTTGGAATAGCTTGCCTGATTATTTGGATAATGGGCATTCTATGCTTACCCGGTTTGAGAAGTTTGTGGGCGAGCTTACTACGCAGGGCGAGAAGCTTCGTTCGGTGCTGGAGAATGTTGTTCACCAGTAGGGTTTCGGTTGTTGATTGAAGTACAGGGTTGAGATGTGGGATTCGGGCGCACCGCAGGCCTGCGGCGTGGCGGTCCAGACTTCGGGTTGAGGGCGGTTAATTCCCATATCTCACGACTGGAAACGTCGCGAGATGCGGGGCACCCTGGTCCTTTTAGTTCGATCGTCTCTCAGTCCAGGTCGACTCCCCCTTGGTTATTTTGCGGGTCTGGATTCGCCAGGTGAGTACATCAGGATTGACCTGCGGGTCTGACGTGGGCTAACCGATTCCTAGTTGTTCGCGGGCTTTTTGGCTGATGCGGTCAGGCGTCCAGGCGGGTTCCCAGACGAGGTTGACTTTGGCTTCGCTGATGTCGGGGATTCCGGCCAGGCGATTGCGGACTTGCTCGATGATCATGGTGTGCGATGGGCAGCCCGGAGACGTCATCGTGATCTGTACCTCCACAACTTGCCTCGGGAAGGCGCGTTTGGAACGTGGGTCGGCGCTTACCTTTACTTCGTATATGAGTCCCAGATCGACGATGTTCACTGGGAGCTCAGGATCGTAACAGTCGCGGAGCGCTGCGAAGACGTCTTCTTCTGTAATCGCCATGGTTCTCAGTGCTTCCGTTCTACCAGGTAAGAGGCTACAGCCTTTAGCCGGCTCGCTCGATCGCCATAGGTTTCGATCTGCGCGAAAGCTTCTTCAATGAGACGCCCGGCGTCCCTGACACTTTGTTCGACGCCGTATACGGCAGGCCAGGTGGCCTTCTCGCTGGCTACATCCTTGCCGGCGGTTTTTCCCAGTTGTGAGGAATCCTGGGTTACGTCGAGTACATCGTCCATGATCTGAAAGGCCAGGCCTGCCTTGCGGCCAAACTCGCGCAGCCGTTCTACGTCGGCCGGGGCGCCTCCGGCGTAAATTGCGCCGGAGAGCAAACTCACGCGGATGAGGGCGCCCGTTTTGGCGCGGTGGATGGCTTCTACGAGCGCGGCGGTGGGCTTTTGTTCTTCCGCTTCCAGGTCCATCACCTGGCCACCGATCATGCCGTCCACGGTGCCGGTTGCCTGGGCGATCGCGCGCACAATTTCGACGGTATGGGGCGCCGGGCACTGCAGCCCGGCTAACACTTCGTAAGCCTGCGTCTGCAAGGCATCGCCCGCCAGAATAGCTATGGCTTCACCGAATACGACATGGCAGGTGGGCTTGCCTCGCCGCAGATCGTCGTTATCCAGCGCCGGCAGATCATCATGAATGAGTGAGTAAGTGTGCAGCATCTCTATGGCTGCACCCAGCGCCTCTACTCCTTGCGGCAGTTCGCCGGATGGCGAGATCATGCGCGCAGCTTCCAGGCACAGCACTGGGCGCAGCCGCTTACCGCCAGCGAATACACTGTGCCGCATGGCACGGTGTATCGATACGGGCGGATGATCGGCCGGAGGCAGCAGGCGCTCGAGAGCCTGGTCGATAAGCTCCGCTCCGCTGCTCACAATTTCGTGCACAGTTGGTTGCATTTGGGTAATCATACCGGAGCCGCCGGGCTCTCCTGCCGGTTGCGGATCCGTTCCCATCGCAGCACTCCGATCAGCGCCAGCAAGCCCAGGGCGGAGAGGGCCCGCCCGAACAAAATGTCATTGGTGGCCTGCCAGCGAACATCGATGGTGTGATTGCCCGGGCCGATGGGCACAGTGAGCAAGCCATCTTTACGCCGCGGGCGAGTGTTCACAGGGTGGCCGTCGACGCGCACGTTCCAGGAGGGATAATCCATGAGTCGCAGCACTGCGTAGGCAGGCTCTGGTGTGGCGATGCGGAGTGCCCAATGCTCTCCATCCGGTCGCCTGGCATCGATTTTGGCATCGATACTGACATGGGGGCTGGCATGGGGGCTGCCGGCCGCGGGAGCGTGCCATTCCGGGTTGTCGCCCTGGCCGCGGGTGACCCCATCCTCCTGGGCTGCGCGCAAAACCCGCACCAACGGCAGATGCTGTTGCACAGCGGCGTTGTCGGCCAGCCTGGGAGTGTACTCGTCTGTACCCACAATGCCGTCGCCGGCCTGGAAGGCGGCTATCTGCGGCGTGACCGCATCCTCATCGTCACAGGGCGCGAAGAACAGCAGCGCGCAGCCGAGGCTCATGGCAACAATGGCCGTGGCAGCGATCACGGCCGGCCCACGTCCGCGTTTCATCGCCAGGCCAGCGAGCACACACGCAATCAAGCTGAGCGCCATCACCCAGCGCCAGGGAAACTGCAGGAACTTCAAATGCGGTGCGTACTGCCAAACCAGCGCGCTGAGTGGTAATTGCAACAGCAGTATGACTGGGAGCACCGCGGTGAGTGTCACTCGCGCGGTGCTGGTCTTTGCCTTGCGCCGGGCGACCCAGGCCGCGCAGCACGCAAAGACAAACTCCGCGACAAAGATCCACGAAGCGGTGTGCAATACCTGGTCGTGCAAAGGATCTGCAGTGTGGCCGAAAAGGAAGCTGTCCTGCACCCGTATGCCGGGCAGGATGGCCCGGTCTATTTGTACCCATCGCTGTTCGATGGCGGCGGGCACGATGTAGAACGCAGCGAGTGCCAGGCCCAGTAGGATGCCTCCGGCGGCACGCACGGCGGGCCAGGGATTTCGCTCGGCAATCCAAAGGAAGAGTGCCAGCAGCGCCAGCAGATAGCTACCCACGACCGCGGCCGGCGAATTGGTAAGCCAGAGCGCTGCGATCGACAGGCCGAGCGGCGCCACGGAAGCCTGCCGCCTGAGCGCGTAGAGCACCATCAGAGGGAGCCAGGCGCCGGCTAAAAGCTCTCCGTAGGCGGTGCGTTCGTAAACCACGAAGAGCGTATAAGGGTTGGCGATATAAAGGCAGGCGGCAAAGATGGCCGAGGTTCCGGCGCCCATGTGCGCGCCAGTAGGTACATGCTGCCACCAGCCATCAGCAGGGCCAGCCATACAAACAGTACCGGAGCGGCATGCCACGAGGTGAGCGAGCCCAACGCGGCGCCCAGCAGCCAGGAAGCCGGGGGATAGAAGATCAGCCGCGGTTCCCCTGCGCCGTAGTTGCTGTTCAGTACCCAGTGCGGATAGAGCAAGCCCGTGTGCCAGGCGCGCGCAACCTCCATCCACGAGAGCAAATGGAAGTCAAAATCGTGCCCGCAGGAGTTTCCCCGCAGCAGCAGAACGGCAATGACCAGCAGAGCCGTACCGGCGATCAGTAGGGCGGGAGCTGGGCGCTTCAATCACCCACTCCCGCGATGGGGATCACGGCGTCAGGCGCAGCGTGTGCTGCGTGGCGGCCGCCACTGCCGGCTCGGAGAAGGGCAGTGGGAATGTCTTGCCCGCGTACCAGGCAGGGAACTGGTCGAGGTAGTAAGGGCTTAGCGGATCACCCGACTCCCCCATCACGATGTTTTCGGTAGAGCCGTCGAGGTTGCTCCAGTCCACAGTGAGACGCTGGCTTGCGCCGAGCAGCCCGCGTACATGGTCGAGCGTGGTCTTGTCACCGGCGAGCTGGTGTGGGCCGGTGCTGGTCCAGCCCTTAAAGAAGGGCAGCATGGCCCAGAGAGGGTGCTTTACGTTCAGCACGTGCTCACTGCCATAGGTCCAGTCGCGCAGCCTGGCGGGAGCCTTACCGTCGGCCATGCCTTTCTCGACCGCAGCGGCGAGCAGTTCGTCCCAGTTCCTGAACCTGGCCGGTAGCCATGCCGCCGGCGATTTCTCTACCATCTCTTCCTGCACAAAGTCCTGGCTTTGCCAATCGTAGAGCTGCCAGTTGCTGCCTAGTTTGGGCTCGAGGATCAACGGCCATAAAGCCAGTTTGGTTGCGTCCACGATTTGCGCTGCTACGGAGGTTGTGGTGATGACTCCGTCCCAGGAGCGCATCAGGTCCGCGGCCTCTCGTTGCCGTGCGCTGGAGCCAGGGGCCCGGTCGATGGCATAGGCGAAGCGCTGGGCCAGGTCGCGGTCCACCTCGGAGTAGGTATCCATTTGCAGGGTCAGCATATCCGCTGGTGTGAGCTTGTTATGGGTCGCGAGCCACTTCCATATGCGCTCGTTGCGGTAAGGCGCGTCCCAATTCAGGGCCAGCGGGTACGGGGAGCCGTCGGGGGTTATGCGCGCGTTGGCGGTCGCGATCATCCCGTTCTCGGGGTCAAGAACGGTAGGGAGTTGCGCGAAGGGCAGAAAGCCCTGCCACTCATGCTCGCTGTCGGCCGGCGTTCCCGTTTCGATGATCGGCACAGGGCTCAAGCCACCGGGCCGCATGGGGAAGGCCCCCACTGCCTGATAACCGATGTGCCCCTGGTCATCCGCGTAGACCACGTTCTGGGTGGGCGCCCACCATTGGCTGGTCGCCTGGCGAAACTCGGCCCAGTTGCCGGCGGCATCCATGGCCTGCATCGGCAAGCCATGTTGTTGCGTCGTGTAAAGAGTCCACTTGAGCGCGAGCATGCGCTTCTCATGGGGAAACAGGGGAGTGATGACTGGCCCGTGGTCGGTTGTTTCCAGGTTTAGCAGAACGTCGCTGCCGAAGCGCACGTGGATGCGCTCCTGGTCGTGCTCCGGCTGGCGCCAGCCGCTCGGCGACCAGTATTCGCCCTGGTTGTTGGTCTTCTCCACGTAGACGTCCTGGACGTCTCCATTGAGGGTGGTGAAGCCCCAGGAGATGTGCTCGTTGTGGCCTTCAATGATGAAGGGAATGCCGGGCGTGGTCACCCCAGTCACGTGGAAGCTGCCAGCCTGCAGATCTTCTTCATGCCAGATATCCGGGATGGAATGTTCCAGGTGCATGTCATTGGACATGAGCGGCTTGCCACTGGCGGTGTGTGCGCCGCTCACCACCCATTCGTTGGAGCCGGGCTTGCAGCGGTCACATCCTTCTGATCCCAGGCGGAGGATACGCCGCAGCCGTTCCAGATCCTGTAGTCGCGCTTGTGACTCATCGAGCGGCACCTGCGGTATCTCCTGATTGGGCGCGGTCAGGTCAGGCACTGTCTGGGTGGGCGGATGATCGCGCCAGGTGGTGGTGGGATAGGCCTCCGCCGCCAAGGTGGGCCCCAGTTGCGCCTGCACGGTTTCCCGCTCCAGCTTCCAGGGATACAGCGTATCGAGCCGGGCCACCATGTTCAGGGCCACCAGCCAGGAATCGATTGGCTGCCAGGGCCGCGGCTTGTAGCCCAGCAGACGAAACTCGGCCGGCAGGTTCCCCTGGTGCGAAGCAATGTATGCGTTGACGCCTTTGGCGAAAGCCTCGAACAGATGTCTCTGGTCCTCAGGCATGGTGGCGGTGAGATGCTCGGCGGTGGAGCGGATCTGCAACACCCGCTGCAGCTTGTCGTGCTCCACGACGCCGGGCCCGAGCAGTTCGGCCAGTTCGCCGGCGGCGAAGCGCCGCGCCATGTCCATTTGCCACAAGCGATCCTGGGCTACCACAAAGCCCTGGGCCTCGAGCAGGTCGTCGATGTTGGCTGCCTGGATGTGGGGCACGCCGCGGGCATCGCGCCGCACGACTACCGGCGCGGAGAGCCCAGGCAGCTGCAGTTGACCATCCAGTGTGGGTAATTGCTGGCGCATGGCGCCTTTCAACCACAGAACGCCGGCCACCACACCTACGACTGCCAGCAGCAGCAGCGCAATCCCCACGCCTGCGATTGTCCGGACAAACCTCGGTAAACCGCGGCGCCGTGCCGTGCCCAGATCCCCTCTTGCCATGATCGTGCCCTGTCTTTCTTGCGCCCATTGTCTCATCGCCTGCCAGTTTTCTGCGCCCGGCGCTTGACACCCAAGCGCTGCCCGGCAATCCTAGTCATTCGCCCACGAGCGTCCGGTTTTGTCCGGGAGAGGAATCTCACGATTTGAAGGTTGGCGTTTTCTATCACGACCGGTGCTTTGACGGAGCATGCTCTGCTTCGCTCTTCACCCGTTTCCACCGCGAATGCATCCGCCAGGACGCGCAGTATGATTTCCATGGCCTGGTGCACCGGGCCGGAGCACTCTTTCAGGAAGAGGACTTCACGGGCGACGAGAACGCCATTGTTGATTTCAAATACAGTGCTTCGCCGCGCATCACCTGGTGGTTCGATCACCACTTGAGCGCATTTCTGACGGCTGCAGATCAACAGCACTTTCTCGCCGGGCAGCAGGACGGTTCGCAGCGCAACCGTCACTTCTACGATCCGGCGTATACCTCCTGCACCAGCTTCATTGCGCACATCGCGAAAACCCACTTCGGTTTCGATTCTGCGCCGGTGGCTGACCTGATCCACTGGGCAGATATTGTCGATGGTGCGCTCTACGAAAGCCCGCAGGTTGCTGTGGAGATGGCGGAACCTGCCATGAAGCTGACGCTGATTATCGAATCCAGCCAGGACCCTGCGTTTATCCCCAGGTTGATTCCCCTGCTTACGTCGATGAGCCTCAGCGAAGTACTGCAACAGCCGTTCGTTGCTGCATTGCTGCCCCCTCTGATGGAACGCCATCAGCAGTCCTTGCAACTGGTGGGGGAGCGGATTCAGCTGGCGGATGGAACGATGTACTTCGACATTACCGATCAGCCGGTCGAGGGTTACAACAAGTTCGTTCCTTACTTCCTGTGTCCTGAAGCTACGTACAGTGTGGGCCTGAGCAAGTCGAGCTTTCGTACCAAGGTGGCGGTGGGGTCGAACCCGTGGACGCGGGCGCGCACGGAAGACATGCTCAACCTGGCTGAGATTTGCGAACGTTACGGGGGTGGCGGCCACGCTCGTGTGGGGGCTATTTCTTTTCCTCCGGACAAAGGGGATCTCGCCCGGACGGCTGCGGCAGAGATCCTGGCTGAGCTGCGCGCTCATAATCCTCTTCCCTGAGCCTGGGGCAGAAAGAGAAATCTCGCATGAAACTTTATCGCACTGTCAGCGGCACCATCGTCGAACACGGGAACGCATTTTTCACGGGACCCGACGCGTCGTGGGACGAGCTGATCCTGCGGGATGACCTCGAAGCGCAACTGGGCAAGGGTGCACTCAAGCCGCTAGCCACCACATTTGCGGAGTTTGAGGATCAGCTGCTTCCGCCGATTGGCAGCCAGGAAGTGTGGGCGTCGGGCGTTACCTATTACCGCAGCCGCAATGCGCGTATGGAAGAGGCGAAGATAGCCGGTGGCGGCGATTTTTATGAACGCGTGTACACCGCGGAACGGCCCGAACTTTTTATGAAGGCCACCCCTAACCGGGTGGTCGGTCACCTGGGTAAGGTGGCGATCCGCAAGGATGCGACCTGGTCTGTCCCTGAGCCGGAGTTGACGCTGCTGGCGAATCCCGCAGGCAAGATCATTGGCTACACCATTGGCAACGACATGAGTTCGCGCGATATTGAAGGAGAGAATCCTTTGTATCTGCCGCAGGCAAAGGTTTATGACCGTTGCTGTGGGCTCGGGCCGGGGATCCTTTTGGCTACTGAACCGATCCCGACCTCGACAGAGATCGACCTGCAGATACTCCGCGGTGGGAAAGAAGTGTTTTCCGGCAAGACCGCGCTGACAGAGATCAAGCGGAAGTTCAGCACGCTGCTGGAATATCTTTACCGCGATAACAGCTTTCCCCATGGCTGTTTTTTGCTCACGGGCACAGGCATTGTGCCGCCGGACGAGTTCACCCTGCAACAGCAGGATGAGATACGGATCACCATCGGTGGCATTGGGACGCTCGTCAATACGGTCGGCTAAGCCCTACTGCCGGGGAGCATTGATTTTGTAGACCAGCTTGTCTGACTCGAACTTTCCCCTGGGGAAGGGGATGCCGGCAGTTTTCAGCTTTTCATCATCTTCCGCGGTTGCGCTTGGGCCGTCGTAGACCACGTGAAATTCGTATGTACCGTGCGCGTTGGTATCTACGCCCATGGCCAATGGCCGCCGCGCTTCGTAGTTCTGACCGGCCTTTAACACCAGCCAATTTTTGGCTCGCTCGCGTATGTCGGGTAGTCCGCTGCCGTCTACTTCGAGACCGCAGTCGGTCCCGGTCTGCGGCTGGCCAGAGTTTTCGGGGGTAAACTTCACGTCCAGCGAAAGCGCGCCCGGCGCCCCTTTGCAGAGCAAGGGGGGATCGGGAATCCGTAGCGTGTGTCCGGATTGATTCGTGATGTGGATCACCAGGATGGGCTGCTGTTCGGGGGCGGCCATATCCATCGCCGCCGTGACCTTTACATCGGGCCTGGTGGTCTGTTTGGCGCCGGCGCCCGGAATCAGCAGCAGCCACGTGAGTGAGACTGTCAGCAAAGTGCGCATAACTCACCGTGTTCTCTAATGGCTGATACTAGCAGGCTGGCGAAATACTCTTATTGCCCAAAGCGCCGGGAGGTTAGCTTTGTACTCACTCCCAGATGTGGTGCAAGGCCCACTATCCCGGTTTGCGGAGAGACTCACCCGGAGCAACCATGCCCCCACCCCTGGACGCGTGCTCGATGTGCGCCGAGTCCGGAGTTCATTGCAAGGCGGATGACAGGATGAGTTGTGGTGGCTGGGACGGGGCGTCATGAACGTGCCGACATGATGGCGATGACGAGGGACGCGTCATCGCGTCCCGAGGCGGTTCACTCGATAGGGTGGAAGCCCCGGACTTTTAGTCCGGGGGCGCGGGTGTAGAACCCGCGCTGAGGGTGGCCTTTCACCATGCGAGGGCTTTTAGCCCTGGTGGCAGCGGCTTCCGTCGATTGGAAACTTGCGCTTAGATTTCGCGGGGAGATCACACGGCCGATTGGCTGGCGAGGCTTGGTTCCACCAGGGCTGAAAGCCCTCAATCTTTGCGCGCGTTAAGCGCGGGTCCGGGACCCGCGCCCCCGGACTCAAGTCCGGGGCTTCCACCGGGTTCGAGCGTAACCTGCAGCCCCCCGGGAACTGATAGCCAGCGCTACTCAGCCGCTACTTCGGGCGCTCGAGATCAAAGCGGTCCGTGGTGCGGATATAGGTGTTGCCGGCCATACGGCCGACGGCTCCCAGCTTGTCGGGGTCGATGCGGAAGTTGCTGATCAAGTCTTCCTGGATATGGAAGCGCAACACTTCACCCAGGACCAGGCTTCCGCCGCCGGGCTGGTCGCTTACCTGGACAATCTGCAGCAGGCGGCACTCCATGTGCACCCGGCTTTCGGCAACGCGAGCGGGCTTGATGACTTCACTCGCCAGCGGAGTCAATCCAGACAGCGCGAATTCGTCTACCTCTGGCCCAACCTGGGCGGCGGTCGCATTCATGCGATCGGCAAAGTCCTCTGACACAATGTTGATTACAAATTCGTGGGTGGCGAGGATGTTGCGGAGTGTGTCTTTCGCGCCCAGCGGCGCGGGGCGCAGGATCGGGCAGAACACCACTACCGGCGGGTTGGAACTGCAGGCAGTGAAGTAGCTGAAGGGCGCGAGATTTCTGACACCCTGCTCATCCACACTCGAGACCAGGGCAATGGGCCGGGGAACAATCGAGCCGACCATCAGCTTGTAGATATCGTTCGGGGAGTGCTGCGCGGGATGGATCGTCACCATGGGATTCATTCCCGCGCCGCCGGTCTTCGGTTCACTGCCAGGTTCGTTCATGCAGCGTTCAGATGCATGATTCTCAGAGATTGCCTCGTTCCGCCTGCTCCCGTTCGATGGCTTCAAAGAGCGCCTTGAAGTTGCCCTTGCCGAAACTGCGGCTTCCCTTGCGCTGGATGATTTCGAAGAAGAGGGTAGGCCGGTCTTCCACGGGACGAGTGAAGATTTGCAGCATGTAGCCTTCATCGTCGCGATCGACCAGGATGCCGAGGCGCTCGAGTTCCTGGAGGGGCTCATCGATACGGCCGGTGCGCGCCTGCAAGTCTGAATAGTAGGAGTGGGGCACGCGCAGGAACTCGATGCCCTGCGCCTGCAAACGCGAGACGGTGTAGAGAATGTCGTCCGTGGCGAGGGCAATGTGCTGCACGCCGGGTCCGTGATGGAATTCGAGGTACTCCTCAATCTGCGATTTTCTGCGCCCTTCGGCCGGCTCATTCAAGGGGAACTTGACGCGTCCGTTGCCATTGGCCATCACCTTTGACATCAGCGCGGAGTACTCCGTCGAAATATCCTTATCGTCGAAGTGCTGGTAGAGGGAAAACCCCATGATGTCCGCATAGAAATCCACCCAGCGGTTCATCTCGTTCCAACCCACATTGCCGACCACGTGATCGATGTGCAGGAGGCCGGTTGGTCGTGCCAGGTGGTCCTCTTTGGTAGCGACAAAGCCTGGCAAGAAGACGCCGTGGTAATTCTTGCGCTCGACAAAGGTGTGGACCGTATCGCCGTAAATGGCGATGGAAGCCTTGCGTGCGCTGCCGTACTCATCTTTTTCTTCGTGCGGTTCAGCGACGCTGCGTGCGCCGCGGCGGATGGTTTCCTTCCATGCCTTCTTCGCGTCATCGACCCAGAGGGCAACGTCGCGCACGCCATCGCCATGCAGGCGAATGTGCTCTGCCATTTCGTTGTCAGGCCGCAGTGGTGTGGTGAGCACGATGCGGATTTTGCCTTGTTGTAATACGTACGAGGCGCGATCGCGCTGACCGGTTTCCGGGCCCGCGTAAGCAATCAGGCTGAAGCCCATGGCGACGCGATAGAAGTAAGCGGCCTGGCGTGCATTGCCGACGTAGAACTCGATGTGATCTGTGCCGTTCAGTTGCAGAACTTCCTGGGCCGTTTGTTGCTCTTGTTGGGTAAGCGTGTTCATAGTTCGGTACTGCTCCTTGGGTCGCCCTCAGTCTCCGAGGACCGGATGAAAGATATACCTTCGAGGAGGCATTTGGATAGGCCCCGGAAGGTACGATGGGAGTACGTATTTACGAACGTGCCATCATTTTGGTCACCACCTTCTTGTTAGATGCCGGATGGCGCAGTAAATCGTTGAAAATGCGACGCTCCGGGGTTGGTGAGCGCGTCAAAAGTGGATGGGAACGTCCTGGCGGCGGCCCTGACACAATGGCGTCATGCCGCTCCCACGGACGAGGGATATATGGGTACGGGTTCAGCATTATCAGGAGCGGCAGAGCCATACCTGATCCAGCAGGATTGGGCGGCTTACAGCGAAGAGCAGCACGCGACGTGGGCGGAGCTGGTGGGGCGCCGTATGCCTCAGATCGAGGCACATGCGTGCCAGGAGTACCTGGATGGATTCCAGCAGATTGGGTTGCGCACAGACATGATGCCCAATCTGGCCGACGTGAATGGCCGGCTCCGGCCGCGCAGTGGGTGGCAGGCCACGGCGGTGAGCGGTTTTCTTCCGCCGGACGCATTCTTCGCCATGCTGGCGGCACGCCAATTTCCGACGACGACGTGGCTGCGTAGCCGGGAGTCGCTGGACTACATTCCCGAGCCGGATATCTTTCACGACGTGTTTGGGCACGTGCCCATGCACGCTCATCCGGTCTTTGCGGATTTTTTGCAGCACTACGGCGCGGTATGCGCAGCACTGACGGACAAAGAGGCTCTGGAGAAAATGGGACGCCTGTTCTGGTTCACGGTGGAATTTGGCGTGATCCGGCAGAGGGGAGAATACCGGCTGTATGGGAGTGGGTTGATCTCGTCCCAGGGGGAATCTGACTACGTCATTAACGGCGGCCCGCAGATCCTGCCATTCGACATCGACAAGGTGCTTGATCAGGAGTTTTCTACTTCAGAAATGCAGCCCGTGCTGTACGCCGTCGAGTCGTTCGATCAGATCTACGAAGCCACTCACCAGGCGCAGCGCCGCCTGTGCGCCAGCTGACGTCATCGAGGGTGGCCCATTCAAGCCGTTTTCCGGCTTGAGTGGGGGACATGCACGCTTACCGAACCCTGGGAAAAATCAGGAATTGTTCAGATTGTCACAGACGATGGTGCACAATTTTTAGATAAGGGGGATTTGTGCCGCGCATCCATTTTCAGCAGCAATTAGCTGCACTCAAAGACAAGTTATTGGCCATGGCTGCGCTCTCTCAGCAAGCAGTGATCTCGTCGGTAGAAGCTTACCTGCAACGCGACGCAGGGCTCTGCCAGTATGTGCGCGAGAACGAAACTGCGATCAATGCAGCGCAGCGCGAGGTCGATGAAATGGCCTACGAACTGCTGGCCCAGGAGCAGCCGATGGCGATCGATCTGCGCTTCATTCTGGCGGTGATCAAGATCAATGGCGACCTGGAGCGGGTGGGCGATCAGTCGATGAGTATCGCTATTCGTACGCAGGAACTGCTGGCGCATCCCGCGGTCGAGCTGCCGGTAGACATCAAATCGATGGGTGAGCACGCGTCGCGCATGGTGCGGTCTGCAGTGCAGGCGTTGCTCGATGCCGATGCCCGGTTAGCCGATGCCGTGGTGGTGATGGATGATGAAATTGACCAGATGAACCGGGAAGCGCGGGACACGTTGATGGCGGTGATGGAAAAGGAGCCCGGTAACAGCCTGCAGGCGCTGAATGCCATTATCATCGCGCGCAACCTGGAGCGGATTGCCGACCACGCCACTAACATTTCTCGCGACGTCATCTTCTGGATCCGCGGGGCGGACGTGCGGCACCAGGTAAGTACTGCTATTGATTGAGGTTGCGCCGGTAAGCGGGTCGTATTGACTTGCTTGCGTCGCGGAGTTACGGTTTAAGGATGCCACTGTACTGTCGCTGTTGCGCCGGCTGTTGCGTGATCCCATCACGCCGTACGGGTCATTCCTAAAGATTTAGCGCGTTCTCTTCTTCGGAAACCCGGGTGTCGGCAGTCAGCGACGCACGGGTTTTTTCGTTTTCGATCACAAAATTTCTGCTGAGTGGGTGGGGAGTCCTTTAATGGCCGAGGTGAAAGAAACAAAAGCGCAGCGCATGGAGCGGCTCAAGCGGGAGAAGAACCCGTGGGAGGCGCTGGACGACGTGCGGGCCTTTGCCGCCGCGGGCAGGCAATCGGTGGTCCCGGAGTGGGCGTCTGCGTACTTCAAGTGGTGGGGCGTTTACACGCAGGGTGACGGCGCTGGCGTACTGGGCGGCAAGGGCGGCGAAGGGAAAGCCACCGAGTACTTCATGATGCGGATTGGGCTGCCGAACGGCATCGCCACCTCCGAGCAAATTGAAGTGATCGCCGACATCGCGGCGAAGCATGGCCGCGACCTGGTCGACATTACCGTGCGGCAGGCTATCCAGTTGCATTGGCTCACCATTGAGGTGATGCCAGACATTATCGAGCGCCTCAGCGCTGCCGGGCTGTCGCCCAAGGGGGCTTGCGGCGACGTGGTGCGTAATGTCACTGGTTGCCCGCTGGCGGGCCTCGCGGCGGACGAACTCATCGATGCTTCGCCCTTCGCGATCGCCGCGGCCGGTGATTTGAATGGCAACAATGAACTTTACAATTTGCCTCGCAAGTTCAAGGTTTCGATCACCGGCTGCCCCTCGTGGTGCTCCTATCCGGAGATCAATGACATCGGTCTCACGCCCGCCGTGCGCACCACGGCAAGCGGCCGGGAGGTGGGTTTTTCGGTGCGCGTGGGCGGCGGGCTTTCCGCCGATCCCCATCTTGGCGTGCGGCTCGATGCCTTTGTGCAGCAGGGGCAAGTCGCGGCCGTGGTGCGCAAGATTACCGAGCTGTTCCGAGATCAGCAGGGATTGCGCGAAAGCCGAGACCGTGCGCGTTTGAAGCATCTGTTCCTGCGTGAGGGTTGGACTGCGGAAACCTTTCTCGATGACCTGAACCGCAGGCTTGGCTACCAGCTCGATCCGGGAGTGGAAGAGAACGTTCCTGATGATGTGTACCGCGACCACGTGGGCATCCATCGGCAGAAGCAGGATGGTCTCTCCTACGTAGGCCTTTCCGTCCTGCGCGGCCGCATGACTGCCGCACAGTTGCATGCGGTGGCTGGCCTGGCGCGGCGCTACGGCAGTGGAGAGCTGCGCACTACGGTGATGCAGAACCTGGTGCTGGTCAACGTGCCAACGAACCAGGCGCAGGAGCTGGCGAAGGAGTTGCTGGCGATTGGGCTGCCCGTTGAGGGGTCCTCCTTTTGGCGCGGCGCGATTGCCTGCACTGGAACGGAATTCTGCAAGCTGGCGATTACCGAAACCAAAGGTTTTACCCGCTGGATTGTGGATGAGTTGGAAGGCCGGCTACCGGGTTTCGATCAGCAACTGAAACTGCACGTGACCGGCTGCCCCAACAGCTGCGGGCAACACTGGATTGCGGATATCGGCATGGAAGGCAAAAAGCTCAAGCACGAAGGCAAGTGGGAAGATGCTTACTACTTCTGCGTGGGCGGTTCCGTTGGACTGCATCAACAGACGGCGCGGCCCATTGGCTATCGCTGCCTGGCGGCTGAAGTACCCGATGCGCTGGAGCGTTTGCTCGGCGGGTATCTGCAGGCGCGCAAGCCGGGTGAAAATCTGCGCTCGTATTTCTCGCGATCGAGTGATGAGCAGTTGCGCGAACAGCTGGCCGGCGTTGTGCTGGAGCCGGTGGTGCGCGATACTGCACCCGCAGGTGGTAAGCACGTTGAGTGATCCGGGCCACAGTACGAGCCTCTTTCCCATGTTTCTGAAGTTGGAAGGGAAGCGATGCCTGGTCGTGGGCGCCGGACCGATCGGGCTTGAGAAAGTGGAAAGTCTTCTGCGCTGTGGGCCACACATTCATGTGATCGCGCCGGAAGCGGTCGCCCAGGTGCAGAGTTTGCATGCAGCCGGGCGTATCGACTGGTCGGCGCGTGTCTGGACGCTGGAAGACGTCGCCGGTTACGACCTGATCATCGCGGCCACCAATGATCGTGAAGTGAATCGAGCAGTGTTCGAAGAGGCTTCGCGACAATCGATCCTGTGCAACACGGCCGATGATCCGCCGCTGTGCGACTTCTTTTTCGGTTCGATTGTGCAGCGCGGCGCTTTACAGATTGCTATTTCCACGGCGGGCGAAAGCCCAGCAGTGGCGCAGCGTTTGCGGCGTGAGCTCGACGCGCAGCTTCCGCCTGACCTGGGGCAGTGGCTCACCGACCTTGGCGAATTGCGCCGCGAGGTGTTGCAGGCCATGCCAGCTGGCGGGGAGCGCAAGGCGCTGCTGCATGATCTCGCCCATCGCGAAGTGTGTGCTTCCGCGGCTTGCCCGGCACGTTTACATGCAACCGAAGTTGTGACAGAGGCTGCGGCCGAATTCAGGCGCGAGGTACCTCAGTGAGGGCAGAAGCAGGCAAGGTGTACCTGGTGGGCGCTGGTCCGGGTGATCCGGATTTGCTGACCGTGAAAGCGGTGCGGCTGCTGGCTGAGGCGGGCGTGGTGCTCCATGATGACCTGGTGCCGGAATCCATTTTGCAGCTGGCGGGCAAAGAAGCACTCATCATCAGCGTAGGCAAGCGCTGTGGCCGCAAGAAGATTACCCAGGCAGCCATTCACGACCTGATGATTGTGTCCGCGCGCAAGGGCCTGGTAGTGATCCGGCTCAAGTCGGGCGATCCGATGATTTTTGGCCGGGCGGCGGAAGAGATCGATGCACTGCGCGAGGCGGCTATTCCTTTTGAAGTAGTGCCGGGTGTGACGGCAGCTTCGTCCGCAGCAGCTTTTCTCGAAGCTTCGCTTACGGACCGGCGGGTCTCCTCGAAATTGATCGTCCTGAGTGGTCACCATGCGGCGCGCAGCACGAAACAACCCGAGCTCTGGTCAGGCGTGTTACCCGAAGATGCGACGCTGGCTGTTTACATGCCGGGTCAGGATCTTGCGGATGTGGCCGCCTCGCTGCTGCGCAGCGGCGTGGCCGCTACTACTCCCTGTGTCGCGGTGACGGATATCGCTCGTCCCCAGGCTGCGATCAAGGCTTCGCCTCTGAGCGGGCTGGCGCAGGTACCGACCTCCGCCTCGCCCACCCTGTTGCTGGTGGGTAAAGCCTTCCAGGCGGTGCTGGCGAAGGTAGCGGCAGAACATTCGCTCCTCATGGACAACCGGCAAAGCCCGGAAGCCGACAATCCGTTTCTTCCTCACTGAAGAGCTGTTGGGAATGGAGAGTGGCTGATGGACAGCCCCGGTAAGTCCCACCCGTCTTTATTCGGAAGGGCGTGAGCGATGCTAGTTTGTTGTCACCAAAGTACATCTGCCACTGTCGAACAGTGACTTGGTAAAGCGCACGTATACTCAAGTCTCAATTTCGGGAGCTGAATGCAGATCATTTCGACGGCCACCGCCTTTCCCCCGCATTATTTTCTTCAGGAAGAAGTAGTCCAGGCACTCAAAACGCAGTGGGAACAGGGGCTGGAGAATGCAGCCGTCCTGGAACGGCTGCATTCGCGAACCGGTGTTGCCGGGCGATATTTTTCGCTTCCGCTAGACGATTACGCGCCGCTCAATACGTGGGGCAAAGCGAACGACGTCTGGATCCAGACTGCCGAGCGGCTGGGCGAGCAGGCGATCGATTGCGTGCTCAACAAAGCAGGGGTCGATCGCCAGCAGATCGGCGCGCTCTTCTTTGTGTCGGTCACCGGCGTATCGAGTCCCTCGGTAGATGCGCGGCTGGTCAACCGCATGGGTCTTTCCCGGCAGATCAAGCGCAATCCTATTTTTGGTTTGGGCTGTGTCGCTGGCGCAGCCGGCCTTACGCGCGCGGCCGACTACGTGAAAGCTTATCCCGATCAGATCGCCGTGTTGCTTTCTGTTGAGCTTTGCTCGCTCACCTGGCAGCGCGATGACTTTAGCGTGGCAAACCTGATCGCGACCGGGCTGTTTGGTGATGGCGCCGCAGCCGTACTGGTCGCCGGAGACCAGGTGAAGCTGCCGCCCTCGCATCTGAAAGCACCGCGCATTCTGGGCAGTGCCTGCTCGTTCTATCCGGATACGCAGGACGTGATGGGCTGGAAGATCTCTGAGAAGGGCTTTCAGGTTCTTCTTTCGCCAGATGTGCCAAAGGTGGTAAGGGAGAACCTGGGACGCGACGTGGATGGGTTTCTCGCGCAACACGGAATGACGCGCGCGCAGGTCGACTCCTGGATCCTTCATCCCGGAGGACCCAAGGTGCTGGAAGCGGTGGCGGATGCCCTCAACCTGCATAACGGGGAGTTGCAGCTCTCGTGGGACGCGCTGCAGCGGGTGGGCAATTTATCATCAGCCTCAGTGCTGGTGGTTCTGGATGAAGTTATGACCCATCGCCGCCCGGCCGCCGGATCCCGCAGCATATTAGCCGCCATGGGGCCTGGCTTCTGTTCGGAGATGTTGTTGCTGGAGTGGTAAGCACGTAGGGAGCGCCGTTGATCCGCTGTGATGCACTTATCGTCGGAGGCGGACCTGCTGGGCTGGCAGCCGCGATCGCGCTGCGGCAAAAAGGGCTGGATGTGCTGGTGGCCGATGCGTTGCAGCCGCCCATCGACAAAGCCTGCGGCGAAGGCCTGATGCCGGATGCGCGAAACGATCTGGCGGCGTTGGGCGTGATCGTCGGCGAGGGCGAGGGCGCCCCCTTCGAGGGCATTGCGTTTCTCACTGAGCGTCATGAGGCGACCGCTCGCTTTGCCCAGGGTAGCGGGGTAGGGCTGCGCCGCTTGCACCTGCATGCGCGGCTGGTTGAGCGATGTGAACAAATCGGTGTTCGCCTGGCGTGGGGAACGCATGTGGGCGTTACGCCCGGGCCGCGATTTTCGCTCGCGGGTGAGGCGTGTGCGTATCGTTATGCAGTTGGTGCGGACGGACAGTCCAGCCGTGTTCGCCGCGTGCTTGGTTTTGGCGAAGGGGCAGTGCTCAGCCGGCGGTATGGCATGCGTTGCCACTATCGGGTGCACCCCTGGAGCCGGATGGTGGAAGTGCACTGGGGCCGGCTGGGCCAGGCGTACGTCACCCCGATTGGTCCCGAGGAAATTGGCGTTGCTACGGTTGCGCGGTCTCCATCCCACCGTAGTGAGGAGGTGCTGGAGAGCCTGCCTGCTCTGCGGATGCGTTTGCAGGGAGCAGGCGTAGTCAGCAAAACGCGCGGCGCCCTCACCACCACACGAAGATTGCGCCGCGTGACCGCGGGGGCGACGGCGCTGATCGGCGATGCTTCTGGTTCCGCCGACGCGGTCACTGGCGAAGGCATCGCCCTATCGTTTCGCCAGGCGTTGTTGCTGGCGGAAGCAGTTTCGGCAGACGACCTGGCGGTCTACCAGCAGGGCCATCCGGCCATTATGCGGATGCCGCATCTCATGTCGCGAGCAATGCTTATGATGGATGCATCGCCCTGGTTGCGGGAGCATGCGATCGCGCTGCTTGCGAGCCAGCCGCACTTGTTTGCCCGCCTGCTGGCTGTGCACCTCGGGGAGCAGTCGCCGGCGGGTTTGGTCCGCGAGCTGCCTTCAATGGGCCTGCGGCTCCTTCGGCCAACAGACGCAATACCGACGAGGATCTATTGAAGAGAAATCTGCAGGCTTCGTGGTTCATTGTTCTTTTGCTACTGGTGAGTGGCTTGGCCGCTCATGCGCAGTCAAAGAGTATGAAGCTGACTCTGGATCCGGCACAGACCGAGATTCGCTGGAAGTTGAATGGCACTCTTCACAATACGCATGGCACCTTCCAGCTAAAGGGCGGCGAGGTCATCTTCAATCCGTCTACCGGCGTGGCCGAAGGGGAGATTCTGGTCGACGCCACCACCGGACAGAGCGGCAACGCCACACGCGATAAGAAAATGCAGGACGAGGTATTGGAGAGCAATCGCTATCCAGCGATCTTCTTCCACCCGACAAAGATCAAGGGCAAGTTTAAGGCTGGGGACGGCGAGGAGGAACTCACCGCGGAAGGCACCTTCAACATCCACGGCGCCGATCATCCACTGGAACTGCCGTTGAAAGTGCAAACCTCCGCCGGCGCGGTCACCGCAACGACCCATTTCTCTGTCCCCTATGTCGACTGGGGCATGAAGAATCCGAGCAAGCTCCTCTTCAAAGTGGGTAAGCAGGTAGACATCGAGGTCACCGCGAAGGGCACGTTGAAACCAGTCGAGTAGGGAAGCCGCCATCTCCGCAGCGGAGTAAGGTGGTGAAACACCCGTACAGGGATAGGGTCTCGCGGTCGCAGCGGAGATGGGTGGTGCGACACGCGTCCTGGGCGCCAGTAAGTCAGCCCGTGCAAAACGCAGGTTCTGCACGGGCGCTTGCGAACGGTGGACTTACATGTAGAAGGTCTTGATGGCATCCCAGGCGTACAGGCCGATCAGCGTGGCCGTTAATACGCTGGTGACCCCGGTGAACACCTTCAAGAACGGCTGGATTTGATTCAGCTTGCGGATGATTGCGTCGTTTTCCTTATGCTGACGCTCGGAAATGTCATCCAGGAAAAGTTGGTCATCTTCGTACCGTGTGATCGTGCCACGATACAACAATAGTGTTAGCAGCACGGCAGCAAAAGCTGCCCAAACGATCCATAGCGTGGGAACGAAGTGCATGTCTGGCCTCCTGAGGGAACAACCCTGCAGTCCCAGGTACCGGTCGGGTCCGGAGCAGGCGGGCTCGGAAGGTAGTAGGGGCTTACGGCTAAGAAATATAGTCCCAACAAGGGAGAGTTGCACAGAGGTTTTTGCACAAAGGAGCAGCAAGCGGCAACTCGTTGTGATTTGGGCGCTTCTTAGCTGCCAGCAAACGAGGATCATCAGAATATGAACGGCAAACAGCAGGGTAGTCTCCGCGCTTCGCGACCTTTTCTGGCCACTTTCCTGGTGCTCGGTATGGGATTTCTGGCTGGATGTGAACATCCGCCGGCGAATGACCAGCAGCTGCAGGAACAAGCGGCCAGGGCCACGGAGGCGGCTAAAAAGGAGTCAGCCAAAGCGCTTGCGGACGCTCGGGTAGCGGCTGCCAACGCGGAAAGGACCGTGAACGACGTTGCCGCCGGGGTAAAGCAGGGGCTGCATGACAAAACGCCGGGCGGAGAAGCAGGCGACGGCCGTCTCGACCTGAACGCCGCGTCCCGGTCTGAACTTTCCTCCCTGCCGGGCATCTCCGATGACGAAAGCAGCCCAGATCATTCGGCATCGGCCCTACGCCAAGCCGCGCGACCTGGTGAAGTCCGGGGTGCTGACGGAAAGTCAGTTCGAACGGATTGACCCTAAAGTTACCGTGGAATAACGGGCAGCGGAACCTGAGTCGCAGGCGCCGCCTGACGCATCTATTGAAGGCAGGATTCCCCTTGTCCTCGTTGGGCGGGCGGGTCTACACTAGAGTTTCTAGGTAATCTACGGAGATAAACAGATGTCAAGTGTTGCCGAACCAGTAACTAGCCTGAACCCCTCCCCCGCCATGCCCCTCACCCTTTCCCCACAAGCGGTGGCCAAGGTGCACGAGATCATGGCGACCCAGGATCCCCTGCCGGCAGGCCTGCGCATCGGCGTGGTAGGTGGTGGGTGCTCCGGATTCCAGTACTCCATGTCATTCGAGAACCAAGCCGGCATGATGGACAAGGTTTTCAAATTTGATGACCTGAAAGTGTTTGTCGACGCCACTTCATTGATGTACCTCAATGGCTGCCTGGTCGATTATGTAGAAACCCTGGAAGCAGCCGGGTTCAAATTCGATAACCCAGCGGTGAAGAGCACCTGCGGATGCGGATCTTCCTTTAACGTATAAGATCCCTCTGAAGTACGCAGAAAGGCTTCGCCAACCGGCGAGGCCTTTTTTGCGTTTGCGACACAATATTCTCCCGAGTCTTTCGTCTTCCTCTTAGAAAGCAGAATGTCCAGTCTCGATCAGGCAACGGCGGAGCAGGACGCGTGGATCGCGCAAGCGGTAGAACGAGACGGTTCACGCCTGCGGAACTACATTCGCAAGCACGTGCTCGATCGAGAGGCGACTGAAGACATCCTGCAGGAAGTGTTCCTCGAACTGGTCGAGGCGTACCGGCTGTTGAAGCCGATCGAGCAGGTGAGTGCATGGCTGTTTCGTGTGGCCAAGAACCGCATCATTGATCGCTTTCGTGGCAAAAAGCTGGACTCGCTGAGTACGGCCAAACTCGCCGAGGACGACGAAGTGCCGGTGACCCTGGAAGATCTGCTGCCTTCGCTTGAGAGTGGCCCTGAGGCGACCTACGCACGCATGCTGCTGCTGGAGGAGATAGACGAAGCACTGCAGGAGATGCCGGAGGAACAGAGATCAGTCTTTGTTGCGCATGAGTGGGAGGGTCTCAGCTTTAAAGAGTTGTCAGCCCAGACCGGGCTCAGTGTGAACACGCTGTTATCGCGCAAACATTACGCTGTGCTGCATTTGCGCCGTCGTTTGCGCTCGATCTACGAGGAATTTTTAACATAAGCGGAATAGAAAGAGGCAAAGAATGAGAAGAAAATGGTTTTACCGGATACCGGGAATCCTGCTGATTGTAATAGCCGCGGTTGCGATTCTAAGCTTTGTCGTGCAGCATCTATGGAACTCGCTGGTGCCTGCGATCATGGGAGGCCGCATGATCACCTTTTGGCAGGCAGCCGGCATTCTCCTCCTGAGCAAGATTTTGTTTGGCGGTTTCCGTGGCCGGGGCGGCATGCATTGGCGTCACCGCTGGGCGGAACGATGGGAGAAGATGTCGCCGGAAGAGCGAGAGAAATTCACCCAGGGCATGCGTAGGCGCTGCGGCGCCGGCAGATGGCAACCAGAGGAGCAGAAGATCTGAGGCCTCACAACCGGAGGAGAGGAATGACATGGATTTCGATACACAATGTACCTCGTTGACCGCCGCCAAAAACGGGCCTGTGCCGGCGGAACTTGAATTGGAGAATGCCCGGCTGCACCGCCTGGTAGCTGACCTGCTGGTGAAGAATCAGCAACTGCGGGTGGAGTTGAAAGCAGCGCAACGCGCGCCTGCGTCTGCTGTGTCGTTTGGTGGTATTTCCAACAATTGACGCCTGCGATGACCCCATCGTGCGGTTGTCGTCGCCCCCCATCGTTGTTATGCTCAGGCTTCCTTATCCGGAGGCCTGAGAACCGATTTGAAGCGCACACCCGCCACCCTTCTTGCCCTGAGTTTGATGTTCACCGCCGCCCTTGCCGAGGGCCCGGCTACGCCTGATGGAAAATTGCCGCAATGGGCCTACCCGGATCACTTTGCCCAGGGACCCAGTAACGCGACAGCGGCCAGCCGCGCATTGCCGCAACATCTTCCGGGTAGCACGGCCACGTACACCAAAGCGGAAATCGGCAATATCTTCGTGGTGCCGGACTGGTATCCGGACGCGCACCCGCCTATGCCGGATGTAGTGATCCATGGCCGCAAGCCGGATGTCTATTCGTGCGGACATTGCCATCTGCCAAATGGCCAGGGCCGGCCAGAGAACGCCAGCGTCGCCGGTCTTCCGGCGGCTTACATTGTGCAGCAAATGCAAGACTTCAAGAGTGGTGCGCGCAAGGGTTCTGATCCGGAGATGCTTTCGGTCACCAACATGGCCAAGTTGGCCAAGGCGACCAGCGATGAAGATGTGAAGGCGGCTGCTGCGTATTTTGCCTCGATCAAGTACAAGCCGTGGATCCGCGTGATTGAAGCGGATGAAGTGCCGAAGACCGAACCTGCCGGAGGGATGATGGTGGCGATCGAAGGCGGGGGCAACGAGCCCATCGGCGATCGCGTGATTGAGGTTTCAGAGAACCTGGAGAAGACGGAGTTGCGCGATCCAACGTCAGGTTTTATTGCCTATGTGCCGAAGGGCAGCCTTGAGAAAGGCAAAGCCCTGGTGACCACGGGGGGCGATGGGCAGACTATGAAGTGCACTATGTGCCACGGGGCGGACTTGCGAGGGATGGGGAATACTCCTTCGATCGCTGGGCGTTCGCCGAGCCAGATGACGCGACAGTTGATCGATATTCAGAACGGCAACCGCAACGGTCCGATGGCTGCCATGATGAAGGGTGTCGTGGCTAAGCTGACTATTCAGGATATCGTGGCCATCACCGGGTATCTTGCTTCGCAGGCGCCCTAGGCGGACTGTGGCAGGGCAGTGTAGATGTCCCCCACTCAAGCCAAACACGGCTTGAGTGGGCCACCCGGATCTTTTCTGTGCTGAACGCTTTTACAACTGCGCTGGGGCGGGCGGTGCATCGAGCTTTTGCTTGCGGCCGAAGGATTCCAGCAGGCCCTTCACCAGGACATACAGCACGGGGATGAAGATCAGGTTCAGGACGGTGGAAAGCAACATGCCGCCGACCACCGTGGTGCCTACGGAGCGCCGCCCAAGTGCACCCGCGCCGGTTGCGAAATACAACGGCAACACGCCGAGGATGAAGGCGAACGAGGTCATCAGAATCGGGCGCAAACGAAGCTCGGCGGCTTCAATCGCCGCTTCCAGGATCGATTTACCCTGGCCGCGAATCTGCTCAGCAAACTCCACAATCAAAATTGAGTTCTTGGCCGAAAGGCCAATCAGCATCACCAGCCCGATCTGGCAGTACACATCGTTGGGCATGCCGCGCAACGCGACCAGGCCCAGGGCGCCGAGAATCGCAGTCGGTACCGCCAACAGGATGATGAAGGGGAGGGCAAAGCTTTCGTACTGCGCGGACAAGGTGAGGTACACGACCAGGAGCCCCAGGCCGAAGATGAGCACCGCCTTGCCGCCAGCCTCGATTTCTTCCAGCGATAAGCCCGTCCAGGAATAGGTCATTCCCTGGATCATGTTCTTCTTCGCGAGCTTCACCATGTTGTCCAGACCCTCGCCCGTGCTGTAACCCGGAGCTGCCGAACCATCGATCTCAGCGGAGCGGAACAGGTTATACCGGCTGATGACCTGCGGACCCGACTGCTGCTGAATAGTGACCAGGTTATCCAGCGAAACCATCTTGCCCGTGTCGGACCGCACGTAAAACTTCCGCAGATCTCCCGGGGTTTTCCGGGCCCCTTCGCGAGCCTGCACAAACACACGATACGACCGGTTGTTGTAATTGAAGTCGTTGATGTACGCCGACCCCATGAACACACCCAGCGTCGAGCTGATCTGGCTGATCGGCACGCCAAGAGCCTTGGCCTTGATGCGGTCGATCGTCACCAGGAGTTGCGGATCGTTCGCCGTGTAGCTGGTGTAAAGGTTGGTCAGCGTCTTGTCCTGCCGGCTCGCTCCGATAATCTGGTGAGCCACGCGATCGAGATCCTGCAGTGTGTTGCGGCCGGTGTCCTGCAGTTCGAATGCGAACCCACCGAAGTTCCCCAGGCCCTGAATGGCCGGCGGTTCAAAAATGGCGACGATGCCGCCCGGCACGCCGAAGAGCTTGGGCGACAAATCGGCGAAGACTTCCGACGCTGAGTGGCCCGGGCCTTCCTTTTTGCGCAGATCGACTGACTTGAGCGGAACAAAGATAAGCCCGTAATTAGACGAGCTACCGCCGCTCAGACTGAAGCCCATGACAGCGAATGTGCCGTATACATCCTGGTTCTGCCGAATGACCTTGACGGCGTTATCCGCCACCTGGGTGGTGTAGCTGAGGGATGCGCCCGGCGGGGTTTGCACAATGCACAGCAGGTAATTCTGATCCTCGGTGGGCAGAAACGCGCTCGGCACGTGCTGGTAAAGATAGACCGTGCCAAACAGGCCGCCGATAAACAACACCAGCACCACATAGCGAACACGCAGCACTTGGCGGATCATCTTGCCGTAGTACAAAGTGCCCTTGTTGATGCCGCGGTCGATAATGCCGAACAGGCCCTTCTTGTGCTTTTCGCCGCGCAGAAAGATCGCTGCCAATGCGGGCGAGAGGGTGAGTGCGTTGAAGGCCGAGATGGCGATGGAAAAGGCAATCGTCAGCGAGAACTGTTTGTACAGAATGCCGGTGGTGCCGGGGAAGAACGAAACCGGCACAAACACGGAGATCAGCACCAGCGAAGTGGCGATGACGGCGCTGGTGACCTCAGCCATGGCTACCGAAGTAGCGGTGTGCGGGTCTGAGTGGTCCTCATTGATGTGGCGCTGCACGTTCTCAATGACGACGATGGCATCGTCGACCACCAGCCCGGTGGCCAGCGTGATGCCAAACATCGTCAGCGAATTGATGGAGAATCCAAACGCCTTGATGAAGGCGAAGGTGCCAATAAGCGAAACGGGAATCGTGATGGCCGGAATGATGGTGGCTCGCCAGTCCAGCAGGAAGAAGAAAATCACGATGATGACGATCACGATGGCTTCGCCCAGCGTGCCCACCACTTCGCGGATGGAATCGCCGACGACCGTGGTTGTGTCAAACGGGATCTGGTAGACCAGGCCCGGCGGGAACGACTTGGAGAGGTCATCCAGCGCCGCCTTGGCCAGACGATCCACGGCCAATGCATTGGCATTGCTGAGCTGCTGCACGCCGACACCGATGGCGTCATGCCCGTTGTACTTCAGGCTGGTGGAGTAGGTTTCCGCGCCCACCTCGGAATAGCCGACATCTTTCAGCTGCACGATGCCGCCCGTGCCGTTCTTGACGATGATGTTGTCGAACTCGCCCGGCTCGGAAAGCCTGCCGATCACGCGCACGGGGATCTGGTAGGTCTGGTGTTCATCCGCGGGAGGCTGCCCTACCTGTCCGGCGGGGATCTCGACGTTCTGCTCGGCCAGGGCATTCGTCACATCGACAGTGGTCAGGCTGCGCGCGGCGAGCTTGGCCGGATCAAGCCATAAACGCATGGCATAACGCCGTTCGCCGAAGATGACCGCATCGCCGACGCCGGGAATGCGTTTGAGCGCATCCTTCACATAAACGTCGATGTAGTTGCTGATAAACAGATCGGAGTAGCGGCCATCGGGCGAGTAGAACGCCGCCGCGAACACGAAGTTCGAGTTGGCCTTGGTGATGGTAACGCCGGTGCTGGTGACGGCCTGGGGCAGACGGCCCTGCGCGGACGACACGCGATTCTGCACGTCGACGGCGGCGATGTCGAGGCTGTAGCCGGTTTGAAACGTAGTCGTGATGGTGCTGGTGCCATCATTCGAACTGGTGGACGAGATGTAGCGCATGCCCTGGACGCCGTTGATCTGCTGCTCCAGGGGAATGGTGACGGCCGACTCCACCACCTGCGCGTTCGCGCCCACATAGTTGCTGGAGACGCTCACTTGTGGCGGCGCCAGCGTCGGGTACAGAGAGATGGGCAGCGTGGGGATGCACACACCGCCGGCAAGAATGATCAGCAGGGCGCAGACTGTGGCAAATACTGGCCGGCGGATAAAGAAATCAACCACGGTGACGCTCCCTTTTGCCTTTGCGGCCCAACGGCCGGCTCATCGACACATCAAACATAAACAGTTCAGGACGCCGGGCAGGGTATCACTAGCCTGCGGGCTGTGGCGCGGGCTGGGCTGCCTGCTCGGGCAAGGGCTGCACGGGGGCGCCATCCACCAGGAACTGCGTGCCTGAAATGATCACCTTGTCCCCGTTCTGCAAGCCACTGAGCACGGCATAGTTGTTGCCAACGGTGTCGCCTACCTGGATCGGGCGCTGCCGGGCAAAAAACTTGCCATCCTGGTTGGTGGCCACGTAGACAAACGTCTGGCCGCCCAGCCGGGTCACGGCCAGCACCGGCACCACGGGGACCGGGGCCGAGGACCAGATGACGCGAGCCTTGATCTGCTGCAGGTTGCGCACCTTGGCGGCGTCCGCTTTGACCGGGGCCTTCACCAGGATGCCCTGCAACTGATCGTCCACCTGGGGTGAGACGAAATCGATCCTGCTGCGCTGCAGCTCATTTTCCTGGTTGTCCAGAATGACTACCGGCAAACCTCTGCGGATTCTGCTGAGCCGTTCGGTGGGGATGTAGATGTAGGCTTCGAGGTCACGGTTTTCATCCACCGTCGTCAGCATGGTGGTGGCGGAGACATAGTCGCCCAGGTGCACGGGGACATCTCCCACGATGCCGTCGAAGGGAGCGGCAATGCGGTAGTAGCCTAGCTGCTTGCTCTGGCTCTTCGATGTGGAGACGGTCGATTCATAGTCCGCCTGCGAATTTTTGTAGGCCTGTTCTGCCTGGTCGAAGGCATCGCGGCTGGTGACACCCTGCTCAAATAATTTGCGTTGCCGCTCTACTTCGACCTTGTTGTACTCGAACACGGCTAGCTTTTGCTGTTCGGTCGACTTCGCTGCGGCGTAGGTCGCCTCCTGCTTGGCGGGATCGATTTCCATGAGCGACTGGCCGGCGCGCACATGGTCGCCCGAGCGCACATTGATCTTGACCAGGTTGCCATCTACCTGCGGATTGATGGTGGCGGAACGCCGCGAACGAATGGTGGAGACATATTCGTCGTACTGCGGCACAGCGGCAGTTGCCACTGTATCGACTTGCACGGGCAATGCCTGCATCGCGGGCGGTGGAGGCGCCGGCTTCGCACAGGCGGTGAGCGCCAACAGGGCGAACGGCAGGGAACGCGTGAAACACACAGGTAGCCTCATTCAGACACTATCCTCAAGGTGGAACTCACAGCTTTGGGACCTGACCGGGCAGAACGCGCCCAGACTGACAGCAAGCAGGTGCGGTGTTGCGTAGAAGGGCAGTGCTCACAAGCAGTGCCCTTTCGATGAGACCGGGGTTTCGGTTGCTTCAGAAAGTTTATCGCGTTCAGCCCTGTCTGTTCCGTTCCCGCACACTTTACTCCACGTCGAGGGCTATCTTACCGATATGCCGTCCTGATTCCATCAGCCGATGGGCATCGGCGGCGCGGTCCAGGGGGAAGAAAGCATCAATCACTGGTCGGATTTGTCCCGTGGCGAACAAAGGCCATATCTTATGCTCCACTGACCTGGCCAGGGCCGCTTTTTCTGCGATGGTACGTGGACGGAGGGTCGACCCGGTGACCACCAGGCGCTTGGTCATGATGGTGCGCAGATCGACTGTTACCTGGCTGCCGTGGGAGAAGGCAATTTGCATCAATCGGCCGCCGGGGGCCAGCAGGTCAATGTGTTTGGGAAAGTAGTCGCCTCCGATCATGTCGAGGATGGCATCGATGCCGTGCGGGGCCGCCCAACGGGCGATCGCCGTGGCCCAGTCGTCGCCGGGCTCCGTGGCCTTGTAGTTGGCAGCGATTTCCGCGCCCAGGCTCAAGCAGAAGCGGCACTTCTCCTCTGTGCCTGCCGTGGTAGCCACGCGTGCCTCAAAGGCGCGTGCCATCTGAATCGCCATTGTCCCGATGCCGCTGGAGCCCCCCTGAACCAGAAAGAGGTCGCCGGCTTGTAAGCACTGGCGGTCAAAAAGATTTGCCCAGACGGTGATGGCGGCTTCAGGAATTGCCGCTGCGGCATGGCTCGAGACGCCGGTGGGGATGGCCATGCACTGCCCTTCGGGTACGGCGCAGTACTCAGCATAACCACCTCCGGACACCAGGGCGCAGACAGTGTCGCCTACGCGCCAGCGCGAAGAGGCGCCCTCCGCCATCTCGACGATTTGCCCTGAAACCTCCATCCCGAGAATCTGCGAAGCTCCCGGGGGTGGAGGATAGTGTCCCTGCCGTTGCAACAGGTCGGCCCGGTTTACGCCGGCTGCCTGCACCCGCACCAGGACTTCACCTTCCCCAAGGTGGGGAAGAGGGCGGGTCACCAGTCGGAGCGCGTCCGGGCCACCCGGAGCAGCCACCTCGATACAACGCATGAGAGCGGGTCCGTTCAATTGGAGCGAGTTCCCCAGGGAGGAGTTTAGAATGCGTACGAAACGCCGACCAACGGCACCACATTGGCACGCAACCCACCGGAATTCAGCCGGGCCGTCAGGTTGCCGGTTACTACCAGTTGATGCACGATGCGGACCTTCGCGCCAAAGGCGAGTCCATCCGAGTCGTACGAGCCGGTATAACTCTGGATGTCGGGAACGACGTTTCCGTTCACGTCCGTATAGGTTGACAGCTTCAGCCGGCTGGCATCGAATACGTGCTGCCCGAGCAAATCGGCAGCTACTGTGATGCGGTGGGTTACGCGCGCATCGACGCCGGTTGAATAGAAGAACTCATGCGGCAGGCTGGCTTTGCTGCCCGTTGTCTGGGTGGGGTCGCCCGCCAGTACCGAGTCGCCATTGTATTGGTAACCCATGCGCACGTGGGGAGACACCCGTCCACGATAGGTGAGCGCCGCAAACGGAGACACACCCGTGGTGCCTGCACCCAGGAAGTTCTTTGCATCCCCTGAGGGCAAGCGCAAATCCAGCCCGGCCGAGACCGCGATATGTTCCCCTTTGATGATCTGATACTTGCCCCGTAGCGTGACATCGCCGATACCGCTGGCATCCTGTCCATTGATAAACGTTTTATTGACGCTGCTCACCGCGTTTGCGCAATTCACGCCGGCGTCGAAGTAATGGAACTCTCCGCATTGCTCGCCTGGATCGGTGCAGGTGCCGTTCAACTCGCAGCCAACCGTCCTGACGATGTTTGCGTTCGAGGTCACATTCAGATGAACGCTTTCAATCGGCACCGCGACGGACGCTTCCAGTCGATCGGTGATGCCGAGGACCCCGTATAGCACGACCTGGTGAAGCGACACATCCAGCTTGTTCGATGTGACGATGTAGTCGTTCTCGAAGTCTGGCTTGGATCCATTGATCTCAAACTGAGCGTGACCCAGCACAGCCGGCAGACGCTTCAGATCGATACCATCGATCGCGCTGAAGCCGAAGTACTGGTAGGCCACCCCCAGGTTCACGCGATGCCTGCCGATGGTGGCAGCGCGATCCGTCAGGATTGGACCAAGGCTGTCTTCAGAAGACACCGGAATCTTGAGCGCCTGGTCGAAGGTAAAGCTGATACCCGAGCCGGAAGAGCCCAACGGCAACGTAGAGAGCTCCTCGCCGATGGCCGCGTTCAGTGGTTTGAAGGTGTCGAGCGATGTGCTAGTGAAGTGCGCCTTGTGCGCTGTATTGGGCAGTGTCAGCCCTCCGGGTCCAAACAGCTGCGGTACAGAACAGATCAGGCTGTTGGTGATCGCAGTGTTGGAGCAGGTCTGGGCGAGTGCCGAGACACCAACAAGAAGGGTCAATAAGATAGGAATTCGTGCGCGTACCTTCATCTAAAACCCTCCAAAAACCAGCGGAATTACTTCAGACTGTCAATGACCCATTTACCCTGAACACGTTTCAACAGGAACACGATGGCCGTTTTGTTGGCCGAAGTGCTGCCTTGCGACTGGATATCAAGTTTCTGTACGCAGTGTACGGTGGCCGTGTCGCCGGCAATAGTCGGTACATCGGGTGTGAGCGACATTGTCAGTTTGCCGATGACCTTGAACGTGTCCTGCAACTTCTGCCGGGGCGCGCCCGGCCACGCTGCTGCGAGCCGGTTCACATCCTTTGCTTCGTACGCGTTCTTGTAGGCATCGAGAACCTGCAACACCTCGGTGCGATCCTGCGCCACGCGCTGTTGCCGATTGCTTTCTTCGATACCGCTGGTTAGTGCCGTGAGCTTGCTGTTCGTTTCATGTGCATGAGGACTATTTGGATATTCCTTCTGGAAGCGCTCCAGGTCAGCAGGCTGGTTGGAATTCTTGACCGCGTCCCAGGCCAGTTCCGCCATGCGCAATTCCGCTACGTTGGCCATGGGGCTGTTGGGGTACTTATCCCGGTAGTTACGCAGGGCCGAGATGTCCGAAGTTCCTTGTATGTTCGTCCATGCTGCCATTGCGGGATCTTCGGTGCGTGCTGGCTGGGCTGGTGGGGGCGCTTGTTGGGGAGCAGGGGAGGTCTGCGCGGGTTGCGGAGCTGGGACCAATGGGGGGGGCGCTGCTTTGGCTACTTCCAATGGTTGTTTTTCTGCTTCTTTGGCAGCCGCGGCACTTTCGATAAAGATCAGTGCGTGCGATGCATCGTTGGCTGCGAACTGCAGCCGCAACTTGTCACCTCGGAGCGCCAGGGTGAGTTCCTGCGTTGGCTGCTTGCGGTCTTTGCCCTGGTAACGTCCTGGGCTTGCGGCGCGTAGCACCTTACCGTTGAGGCGCACTTCAGCGCCACTGCAGCGACAGAAGATGTTTTGCCGGTCGCCCGCACGGGTCACCGCCAACACCAGCTGTTCCTCCATACCTTGCGCTGCGGTCACATCGATCGATCCCTGGTCCGTAACCTGCACCTGCAGGTGCAACTGCTGATTGTTGGCCGCCACCGTGAGTACATGGGGACCGGGGGTGAGGCCGGCGAGGTCGAGCCGGTGGGACGCCATGTTGCCCTGGAGATGCCCATCCAGCGAAACCGAAGCAGCCGGCAGGCCGGCGGCGAAAATGGCGAGGGAGCCGGCAGGCTCGGGCGAAACTTCTCCGGGTTGTGAGATGGGCGGCGCCGGCAATGGGGGTGCCGGTGCCGCTGCTTCGCTCGGGTTCGGGGCCGGCTGGGGATGACTGCTGAAAAGTTTGAACAGTCCGAGACCCAGGACTACGACACCGATGAGCAACGCGGCTATCAGCGCTGCGGGTTTTCGCCGGCCGGAGGATACGGCCGCGGCTGCAAGGGGTGGCTGCTCTGCGCGCGAAGCGGGTTTCCGGGCGGCCCGGGCGTTAGCTTTCGCTTCTCGCGCTTGCGCTGCCCGCAATCTTTCGGCTTCTGCTTGCTCTGCTCGTAACCTGTTTGCGCGCTCCTGCTCTGCGCGTGCCTTTTCGGCTTGTTCTTCGGCGAGGCGGGCTTTCTCTGCACGCTCCTGCTCGATGCGGGCTTTCTCTGCACGCTCCTGCTCGATGCGGGCTTTTTCTGCACGCTCCTGCTCGATGCGGGCTTTTTCTGCGCGCTCCTGCTCGATGCGGGCTTTTTCTGCACGCTCCTGCTCGAGGCGGGCTTTCTCTGCACGCTCCTGCTCGATGCGGGCTTTTTCTGCACGCTCCTGCTCGATGCGGGCTTTCTCTGCACGCTCCTGCTCGATGCGGGCTTTTTCTGCACGCTCCTGCTCGATGCGGGCTTTCTCTGCGCGCTCCTGCTCGATGCGTGCTTTTTCTGCACGCTCCTGCTCGATGCGTGCTTTCTCTGCGCGCTCCTGCTCGATGCGGGCTTTCTCTGCACGCTCCTGCTCGATGCGGGCTTTCTCTGCACGTTCCTGCTCGATGCGTGCTTTTTCTGCACGCTCCTGCTCGATGCGGGCTTTCTCTGCGAGCTCCTGCTCTGCTTTTTCCCGAGCGATCTCGACTTCGATTGCGGCAATAGCACCAGCAAGTTCTGGGCTGCTGGCGTAGCGCTGGGCAGCCTCATGCAAGCTCTTCAGCGATCCGTTGAGATTTCCGCTGGCGGCCAGAGCGCGCGCATTCTCAACCTCCTGCACAATGCCTTGCTGCCGGATACGCGCCGCTTCTGCTTTCTCGTGTTCTGCCTGAAGCTGGCTGACTTTCTCTCGAGCGATTGCGATCTGCTGCCGCAAGTCTTCGCGCTCCGGATTCAACTGCTCACTGGCGAGCAGCGCTGCCAATGCCTCGGCTGGTTTCTGATCGCGCAGTAGCTTGCGGGCTGCCTCCATCACTTCATCGCAGGCCCGCTCACGTTCCTGCTGCTGTTCGAGGGCGCGCAGCACGGCGGTCACATCGGTTTCGATAGCATCGCTCAGGGCGCACACTTCAGGGTCGCCGGCATGCGTAGCGCGGCACTCTCTCGCCCTGGCCTGCACGCTCGCCAACTCATCCGCCGAAGCCAGCGTGGGAATGGACGCACTTAGAGACTGCAGCTCCTGCACGATCAGATCGTGCTCCATGCGGCGGCCTTGTACCTGGGCGCTTACCCGGGTGACCGCTTCCTGGAGATCCTGAAAATCGGGATGGGCAGCACCCAGTGCCGCAGCCTGTGCGGCAAACTGTTCTGCATCCGCTACGGTTGCAGAAGTGCCAACTCGCTGCGCCAACGCCTGCAGCTCACCCATGAGTGCGGTGAGCTCGCTGTTCCGTCTGCTTCCCTGGGCATCGAACGCCTGAAACTGACCAGCGAGCCCTTCGTCCGAAGGATCAAGCGCCGCGATCGCGCGGCCTCGCTCCCGTACCCGCGAGAGGTCGGCCAGAGAGTGCGCCGTTGATACTTCGCTGGCGAGTGCATGCAGATCGCGGAGGCGCTCTTCACGCTGCTGCAGCCGGCGGGTGACGCCGGATTCTAGCTGCTGCAACAGGGCGCCCACGCGTGGGTCGGCTGCCATGCTCCCTGCCCGCTCGCGCGCGTTCTGAAATAAAGCGTGCAGCTTGCCTGTGGGCGTTCCGGACAGATCCTGGGCCAACGAAGTGAGCGTGGCAATCGTTTCATCGCGTTGCCGGCGCAGGTCCTCTAATGCACGCACCAGCTCATCGCACACCTGTTGCACTGCGGGTTCGAGCGGGTAGGTGGATTTGGCGCTGAGCAGCCGGTTATCCACTTCGGCGAGCGAAAGAGTGTTCTGCGGGTCGGCAATCGACTGGCGCAGTTGCTGCAGTTCGGTGAGGACCTGATCACGAGCATGGACACGGGCATCCAGTTCCTGCAGAACCAGTCGCGCCACCTCTTTCGCGTGATCGTCCTCGACCTGATTCTCATGCAGAGCGTTGCGTAAGGGAACGGCTCCGGCGACCATGCCGTCGAGCGACTCGTGCGCATCGAGAGCGGTGCGCAGCTCCACCGCCCAGGAGAGAATCTGCTGCCGGTAGGCAGCCCTGGCCTCGGCCTCGGCGCGCTGCATTGCCTCCTGCCGCAGAGACTCTTCCCGCAAGCGTTCGTGGCGCTCCATCTCCGCTTTAGTGAGCGCCAACAGCGATTCAAGATTCGGCTCTCCGGGATATTTTTCGAGCGCGCCGGTGAGCACACGGATGGCCTCAGCGAACTCCCCGTCATCGCACAGAACTTTGACCGCCAGGCTTTGGTCGTGGACGAAACTGCGCCGCTCCACGATGTCGCGCTGCTTCTCAGAGATTGCCCGCAGGCGCATGAGTGTGGGCTCTTCAGGGAAGCGCAAAAGCCCTACATCCGAGATGGTGTAGGCGGAAGAGTAGTCCCCGGCGTGCAAGGCTTTGTCGATCTGCTCAGTGATCTCTTCCAGGTCTTTCCGTCGCCTTTCCTGCTCCTGCCCGCGCTCGGCCCACTGCAGTAGTTCGCGCACGTTGCTATCGGCGGGGTCGAGTTGTTCGGCCTGATGCAGGGCATCGATGGCGTCGACGAATTTGCGCTCTGCGATGCCGCGGCGGGCGCTATCGACAAATTCCTGCACCTGCAGGCGCCGGGAGCGCTCGGCCAGCTCTTTGTTTACCAACAGCGCCAGCGCGCGCGCCTCAGAGTCATTGGGAGACAGCCGTAAAGACTCTTCGATTGCCTCTTTGGCCTCGTCGAAGTCGCCCGCGAACGTCGCCGTTTCCGCACGGTTCAAGGCTTCGCGCACAGCCTTGGCGCGCGAGATGGCGATGCGGATCTCATCGCAGAGATGAATCGATTCCTGGTCTGTGGGATCGAGCCGCAGTGCCTGGTCGGCACAGGCCAGGGCCTCCTCGTATTGCATACCCGCCAGCGCTACCTGCGCCTGCGATCGCATCTGGATCACCTGTGACGATCGCTGCTGCTGTTGGATTGCTTTGCGCACATCGCGCAGCAGGCGATTGGCACGCTCGTGCTGGCGGTCGAGCTTGGTGATCTCCTGCAGGTGCAGACGGGCTCGCTCCAGGTCTCCCCGCTGCAGGGCCACGTCTGCACGTTTCATGCAGTCGAGGATGGTGATGTCTTTGAGTTCCTTCTGCACCTGCAGCAGGTCGAAGCCGAACTCTTCCGCGGACTGGTAGCGGTCTGCGGCCTTTTTGGCCAGCGCCCGGTTCATCACCGCCTGCATGTTCGCGGGCAGGTCTTTCACATAGCTCGCGAGCGGCGCCGGCTCCTCTCGCAGGATCTTGACGAAAGTTGCACCCGGGTCCGCTGCCTTGAACGGCAGAACATACGTCAGCAGTTCGTACAGCATCACGCCGGCGGAGAAGATGTCACTACGGCCGTCGATCGGCATGGAGTTGATCTGCTCCGGCGACATGTAGGAGAGGCTGCCGACCAGGTGCCCGGTCTGCACCAGGGAGGTCTCCGAGCCAGCCACCCGGGAAACCCCAAAGTCCACAATTTTGACGATTCCGTCCGACAGGCGGATCACGTTGGCCGGCTTGATATCCCGGTGAACAATTTCACGATCATGCGCGTACTGCAGCCCGTCGCAGACCTGGATCAGGAGGTCGAGTTTTTCCACCAGTGAGAGCGGCCGCCGCTCGGCAATGATTTTGGAGGTCGGCTCGCCCTCCAGGTACTCCATCACCAGGTACGGGTTGCCATCGTGATCGCCGCTGTCGTACACGGTGACGATGTTTTTGTGATTCATGCTGGCGGTGGAGCGCATTTCGCGGGAGAAGAACCGCTCCAGCAGACCGTTGGGGTCTTCTGCCTCTGACTGCTTCAGCATTTTTATGGCAACGGTGCGCCCGATTGCCGGATCATTCGCGCGATACACGATCCCCATGCCGCCGGCGCCGATGACATCGACGACGACGTACTTGCCGATCTGCCGGACTGAGGGCTGAACGCCCATGGGGAACCACTCCTAGGCAGGCGTGCACGAGCAAGTGCACTGGAATGAATGATTTGCGAACGTTGAACGGAAACGTAACGAGCACGTTCCTCACGCTCAGGTCACCGTCTTGCGCGGCCTGAGGTTATCACACATTCGTGGGAGAACGCCTTATTTTTGTTCGCCTTAGCCATGCCTGTGCGCCCGACCGTAAGCCTGGTCACACCGGGCTGATGCTATCGGGAGATAGTGTCCGGTGCTCCACGATCGTTACGCTTCCACAGCCGCCCTAAACGTTCAGGTGAAAGGGATTGAAATCTTCCTGGGTGTCGAAGGCGTCGACCTTTTCCACTCGCTTGAGCCAGCCGACGACCGAATAGGTCATTGGCGTGGCCAGCGTCTCGTAGGTGACCTTGATCAGGTAGGAGGAGAGGATCAGGCGCACCAGGGTGCCGTGCGATACCTGGCCGGCGAAGGAGATGAACATGACGAGGAAGGTGTCGATGGCCTGGCCAACGATGGTGGAACCGATGGTGCGCGTCCACAGCCAGCGGCCGCGGGTGAGGATTTTGAGCCGGGCCAGGGTGAAGGAGTTGGCAAACTGGCCTGTCCAGTAAGCGATAAGGCTGGCGGCGACGAAGCGCGGCACAAAGCCGAAGACTGTGGCGAACGCCTGCTGATCGTGCCATCCCGGGTCGGCTGGCAAGGCGACGGCCAGGGCGCCAGCCCCGCTCAGCAGGGCGGAGGCGAAGAAGCCCATCCAGATGGCCCGCCGCGATGCCTGGTAACCATACACCTCGGTAAAGATGTCGCTGAAGATGTAGGTGGCCGGGAAGAGCAGCTCGGCGCCACTGATGGTGAGCGGACCGAGCCGGCATACTTTCTGGGCCACCAGGTTCGAGATCAGCAGGATGACGACGAAGATGAGGACGAGCGTATCGAGATATTTGAAACGAGACATCAGACTTGGTTATAGCGGAAGACGGCGTGCTCCGCGGTTCGGGCCGGGTAATCCGCAGCAAACCTGCGAGCGGGCCAGATTCCTGATGACCGCGTGGGCAAGGCGGCTGGAGAATTTTCCCGTTATCACATATGACGGATAAACCGCGTTTGCCGTCCACTGATCGGTCCGAAAACGCGATAGAGTGGAATTGGCCGCACCCGGCCAGTGCGCACCGCGCAACCAGCGTCCCCGTCGTCTAGCCCGGCCCAGGACACCGCCCTTTCACGGCGATAACACGGGTTCAAATCCCGTCGGGGACGCCAAATGATACAAAGATCTAGCTGGAATTCGCTCTATTCCCGCGGAGAATTTTGGAGCGGTCATTTCCGGCCTCCAGCGCGGATTTCTCTGTCCGCACCAACTCCGCCGGTTTCTGCTGTGCTGCCCGTTTCGCGGGCATTCGCTTGCGCAGCCGCGCGCGCAGTGCATCGAACCGCCGCACTCCTCAGAACGTGTTTGAGGGTTGGCGCGGCTGATGAAGATTAGCCCCTGCTAGCTAGCTGCTTTTGTCATCCCGAGCGCAGTCGAGGGATCTGCTGTGCGCCTTTCTCTTGCCACAAATTTCTACAGAGCTCCAGCATCGGACACGCAGAGGAACCATTCTTTCAGCAGGAATGGCCGGAGAGTCACTCCTGGCAGCGAAGCGGCTGCTATCGAGACTCACGTTCCTCTGCCCATCCGATGCTGGAGCTCGTGTAAACATTTGTGGCAGGAGAAAGGCGCAAAGCAGATCCCTCGACTGCGCTCGGGATGACAAGTTGGGGGCTAGTGACGTTGGCCGGTATTGACTGCGGCGTGAAGCAAACACCGGCGTGAAGCAAACACCGGCGTGAAGCCCGCTTGCGCTTAACACTCAAACGCCACACGCGGCGGTCGTCCAAACGCCACTAGCTAGCGCATGGCCGCGCGCCGGCTTACTTCCTTCTCAATTGCATCCATCTCCTGACGCAGCATTCGCCCATGGTCGACTTTTAGTTCGCCACCTATGTAGACCTGATCGATGTCGCGCTCACCGGCGACCAGGACCAGGTTTGCGTAGGGATCCTCAAGCACGGCTCCCAACCGTAACGGATCGATGGTAAGAAAGTCGGCAAACTTGCCGGGCTCCAGGCTGCCTAGCTTGCTCTTCACCCCCAGAACATCTGCGCTGCCCATGGTGTGCAGCCACAGTACCTGGTAGCAGCTCAGCACCGTTGCATCTCCGTATTTGTCGCGCACCGCATAAAGGCCGGCGCGCAGGTTTTCAAATGGGTCGGCGAGATCACCGCTGGCTTCGCCGTCGATGCCCATGCCGACGCGAAGGCCCAGCTTGAGGTAGGTCGGGATGTCGGCGATGCCGGAGGCCATGCGGCCGTTGGATAACGGATTCCACGTGACTGCTACGCCGGCCTTGGCGGTCTGCTCCAGGATGGATGGATCCGGATGAATGAAGTGGCCGAAGATGAGCTGCTTCGAGAGCAGTCCGCTCTCGACAAACCAGCGGAACTTGTCTCGCTCTTCGGTCTGTGTCGCCGGTTCCGGAGGTTCCAGGTAGTGGCTCTGGTTCATCAGATGGAACTCATCCATGAGCGTCTTTTCCAACACCGCTTGTTGATAGGTGTTGTTGAAGGCGGTATCGCCGTTGATCATGACGCTCAGAAAAGTAGAGGAGTGTGGCTGCGCTGCCGTCCAATCAAGGAATGCTTTGAGCCGCTGGCGCTGCTGTGGGATGGTGACCCCCGGCGCGACCCAGCCAGGCTCATAGCCATGCACGAAGCGGATGCCTGACTTGAGTTCCCCGCGAAATTGCGCTTCATCGAAACGGCTGCCCGGTTCATTGGTTCTGCTGTAGCTGAAGTCATAGGCGGTGGTGATGCCGTGCTGCAGGTGATCGAGCGAGCCCAAAAGGGAGAACCAGTAGAAGTCTTCAGCTGGAGCTTTGGCCGCTCTTTGCGTATACAAATCGTCCAACCAGGCCAGCAGCGTCTTATCTGCGGAAAGCCCACGATACGCCGCTTGCCATAGATGGCTGTGGGCGGAAATAAATCCGGGGATAATCCAGTCTCCGTGTGCATCGAGCACTTGATCCGCTTGCAGCGCGGCCGGCGGATCGCCTTTAGCTATCGCCAGGATGGTCCCGTCTTCTCCGACAGAAAAGTAGCCGTCAAAGGGTTCGCGCTGCTGGGCCCCCATGCTGAAGATTCGAGCATTCCTGACCAGCAGCTTGATCGGCGCGGCTGAAAGATTGGTTGACCCGGAGGTGGTGAGGATCGCCAGCAGAACCAAACAAAGTCTCATTCGGCGGCAACCGGTTTTAGATCAGCCGTGGCATGCATCGTGTTCAGTCCCTCGCAGTAAAGGTAGTCTCACATGCCATTGGTGTCTTCTGGCCAGTTGACCGCTATCGATACAGGATTGACAGGATCCCGTTCAAATCTTTGGGATATTCGTAAATTGAGTCTTACACTTGGTCGCATGAAGCCGTACTTCGAGAAAGTAGCGTCGGGCTCTTCTTCCCTGGTTGCGTACGAACGCAGGGATCCGCAGTTCCCGTTCTACTGGCACTATCACCCGGAATACGAGTTGACTCTGATTACCGACAGTTACGGACAACGCCTGGTGGGTGATGGCATTGCTGACTATGGTCCAGGCGACCTGGTGCTGCTCGGTCCGAATCTGCCCCACAGCTGGCGGTCCGCTCCCGTCAAACCAGATGCTCAGAAGACGCATAGCGCCGTGGTATTGCAGTTCCGCCAGGACTTTTTGGGCGAGGGCTTTCTAAATCTGCGGGAGATGAACGGCGTAGCTCGCCTGCTGCGCACTTCAGTCAATGGTTTGGCGTTCGGCCATACGCGCACCGGGCAATCGGTCATGCGATGCATCGCGGGCCTGCCCTCTCTTTCCCCAGCCAGGCGATTAGCGACCTTGCTATCGGTCCTGGTAGATCTGGCGGCAGAGCAGGATTCGCGTCACCTGGCCACCATGAAGGTGAAACCGATATGCCGCGTTGCCGATCAGCAGCGCATCGATGCCATCTGCCAATACCTGAATGAACATTTCGAGGAAGAGATCAATTTTGCTGAGCTGGCGAAACGGCTGCGCCTCGACCAGGCCTCGATGTGCCGGTTCTTCAAACGCGCTACTGGGCGTACCATGACGGCGTACTTGAACGAGCTGCGGGTAGGAGCTGCGGCCCAGTTGCTCATCGATACCGACGAGAGCGTGCTTGAGATCGGCTTCCGCGTTGGGTTTGGAAACTATTCCAATTTCAATCGCCAGTTCAAGCGTATTAAAGGCTTTGGTCCGCGAACACTTCGCCGGCAATTCTTTCCCCAGTTACCCGAAGATCTGGAACCGACGGCTTGATCAAAATTCGTCGTAGCTGATCTGGTGCAATGGCACTCCAGCCTCGGTGAGCATTCTGGTACAAGCCTTGATCATCATCGGCGGACCGCACAGGTAGTATTCCGCGGCCTTCGGATTGGCATGCTGCATGAGGTGCTTTTCCAGGACGACTTCGTGAATAAAGCCCTGGTGGCCGGTCCAGTTGTCTTCACCCAGTGGCGACGACAGGGCGATATGAAAGGCGAAATTGCGATGGCGGTTCGCCAGATCCTGAAAGTAGTCGTCGTAAAAGATTTCCTGCTTTGAGCGCGCGCCGTACCAGAAGCTGATTTTGCGCGGCGGTCTGCTCGGTTTCAAGTAGATGGGAGATATGGGCGCGGAGCGGAGCCATGCCCGCACCCCCGCCGATGAAGATGGCTTCGCGCTGGGTAGGCCTGAGGTGGAAATCGCCGAAGGGGCCGACGCCGGAAACGATGTCGCCCGGCTTGAGACTGAAGACATAACTGGAGCCAATGCCGGGAGCACAGTCCTGGCCGGGAGGCGGAGTCGCGATGCGCACATTGAAGCGAAGCGTGCGATCCAGCTTTTGATTGCTGGCCAGCGAGTAATTGTTGCGCCTGGGGCCGCCCGGGTTATGAGCAACGAGATCGAAGATGTGCTGATGCTGCCAAACCGAACGGAACGGCTCAGGTATGTCGAATTCGGAGAACCGGATCGACTCGTACGCCGGGATGTCGAGCTGCAGGTAATCGCCAGGGGTGAAGGCAAAGGCTTCGCCGAGCTCGAGCGGTTCCAAAACCAGCTCCTTGATGAAAGTGGCGACGTTACGGTTGCTGACTACGCGGAAGCGATAGGTTTTTTGCGCGCGAGCTCCCGTACCGCCGGGTCGCGCCACGTTGATGCGAAGGCGCCCGCCGAGTTCCTCGATCGGGTAGGTAACCAGGCCGCGGCAGATGGGTGCGCGTGCCGGTGAACCGTCCACCAGGTGAAAGCGCCCGTTGTGTTTGGAGCATTCGATGATGTTGCCCTTTACTAAGCCTTCAGACAGATGCGTGTTGCCGTGCGTACACATGCCATCGGTCGCGTAGAGATGGTCGTCGGCGTCTCGGTAAATAGCAAAGGTCTTCTTGTCGTTGTCGAACCGTTTTACGTCTGCCCGGCGAAGCTCAGTGGCTGCGCAAATATCCAGCCATCCTTCTAGGTCCGGCTTAGCATGGGAGCAGAAAAAGCCTTCCTGCAAGCGGGCTTTAGGTTGTGGCAGCATGCGCTTGACGTGATGTGCTGGATCTTTCACCTGCCTGGCGACTGTGGGCACGATTTCACGCCAGGCAGCGAACAGACTGGTGTAGGGAGTTGGGCAATCGTCCTTGACCGCAGCATGCAGCTTGGGTAATGCGTGGTAGGGAACCAGCGGATACATGTGGTGCTCTACGTGGTAGTTCATATTCCAATAGAGATAACGATGGATCACGTTCATGTACACCGTTCGGCAATTCAGCCGATGGTCCAGAACGTTCTCGGCCAGGCCGGCATGTTGGGTCATGCCGTAGACCACAAGCAGCCAGGTTCCGAACAGATTCGAAAAGCCCACGAACAGCAAAGGAAGAATGCTTCGGCTGTAAATGGAAAACGCGACTACCACGATGTAGATGGCTACATAGATACGGGCCCTGCGGTAGATTCTGGGGTACTCCATTTCAGGGATGTAGGTTTTCTCATCCGCAGCCATGCGGCCCAGGCAATGCAGGCATATTTGCTTGAAGTATTTTTGATACACGCCGATGTTAAAGAAGGCCATGATGATTTTCTTCACATTGGGCGGACGGGGCACAGCGATTTCGGGGTCGCGCCCTACGATGATTGTGTCGCTGTGATGACGGGTGTGGCTCCAACGCCAGACCGTAGATTCGCGCATCACCATGAATGACGCGATCTCATAAAGAGCGCTGTTCATCCAGTCCGTTCTGAATGCAGTGCCATGCCCGCTCTCATGCCAGCGGGAGTCTGAGGTGGAAGCGTACAAGACACAGTAGATGAGGTAGGGGGCAATTGCCCACCAGGTGCCCCACAGGCGATAGGTAACGTAGCCGCTGGCAAACAGGAGCGCAAACCAGAGCAGAGTGTCGCGAATCGCGGGGCCGTCGCGGCGCGTGAGCAGCTCGCGCATGGTGTCGCGCGGCACCGGACATTGGTACCAGTCCGCCTCGGCCAGTCCTTGTTCTATGGCGAGGTTCGCGTTAAGGCCGGTCAGGCTGTAATCCAGCTTGATCTTCGGTCCCGCGATCGTTTTCGATTCTGGGCTCATAGGTAGATTCACTTCGACCCTGGTACTTACAAGCCTACGGCTTCGTGAGAGCCGTTGTCTTCTCGATGGCTGCTCAAAATTGATCGTCTTTTGCGCTATGCGAAACCTCTCAGCGGGCAAACATCAGTGCCGGAACAATCTATTTGCATCGGCAGCCAATGGCGTACACAAATTCGTCAATCCCCCACAAGACAGAGCTCATCTGCCCTGTTACCGTGTTAGCCCACGCGTCTTGCTGAGCCGGCTAATCTTCTCCACACTTTTTGAGGATCTCAATTGAGCAGCTTGAACCGACGTACATTTGTGCAGCTATCGACTGCGGCCATGCTGACCGCAGCTTCAAGGAACGTGCTGGGTGACGTGGCCGCCCCTACCATCGCGAGCGCTAACGGTGTCGTGCAGGTCACGGGTGCAAATTATTTCTGGGAGTATGCAGCGGCCGAGGATACGTTCCGGCTGCGTGACAAAAGCAATCGTCTCATCGTGAGTGGCAAGGTACAGCCGGCCATAGTGGTGGCCGCGCCGGGCGGCCCATCCCTTCGTCAATGGACGCCGGGCAGAGCCGGCGCGCCTCGTGTTGAGCCGGGCCGGGTGACCATCCACTATGAAGGGGTGAACGGCGCAGCAGAAGTATTGATCTCGTGGCGCTTCGACTCACATGGCATTTGGACTGAGCCAGTCATCTACAAGACTTCGACCGCAGAAGACATTGTCAGTCTTCACTATTTTCCCGAGAACAGCAGCGTTGAGAGAAAGCCATCTCTCCACTCCACCTACCTGGTTGTGCCGGGCATCAGTGAAGGCTCGGCCGTCAGCCCGGTTCTCAGGGACGATGTCCATTTGAACGAAAGTGTCTGGCTGGGCCGCGGCAGCTTCACCCCAGGGTTCAACCAGCAATGGGGGCTGCCCGTGCACTACTTTTGCGGGTTCACCGCAGATCAGTCTGCGGGCGCCCGGAACATGTTCACCTCAAACCGATCGGATGCCTTCGCTTGTGGCCTGGCGGATCTGCCGGCAGGGGATTTATTTCTTCAGCTCTATCAGGGGAGCTGCAGCCCCTGGATCGACTATCGCTCCGACTTGTGGAAGCACCTGCGCGGGCCCGGCAGTTTGCAGCTGGGCGCAACCTGGTTGTGGTCTGTGCGGCCGGAGTATCGCGAGGCGATCGGCGCGTACTACCAGGGCCTGGTCGACGCGGGCATCATCCACAGGCACCAGAACTCAGAACGGAAAACCGCGGTGGCGCTCACCCCGCAATTTTGCACGTGGGGATCGCAGGTGGATCGCAAGAAAGGCGGAGCGAATCTGGACGAGGCGTTCCTGACGGAGACGTACCGCGAGCTTAAGGTTTCAGGCATGAAGCCAGGTTTGTTTTCGATCGACGATAAGTGGGAAGAGGCTTACGGCAACCTGGTTCACAGCGAATCCAGGCTTCCGCATTTTGAGGATTTTCTCAATCAGCTGAGAGCCGATGGCTACCGGATCGGCCTGTGGGCCGCACTCATGCGCTGTGAAAGGCCTGCTGACCTGGGCTTGACGGTAGACAATGTGCTCAAGCAGCCGGATGGGAAACCATATCTGGCGGGCAACTACGACGGCGCCCATTACTATCTTCTCGATTTCACGCAGCCTGAAGTGGAGCGAGTGCTGACGGACGTGGTCCGTAAGTTCATGCGCAGGTATAAGCCCGACCTGTTCAAATTTGACTTCGGCTACGAACTGCCGGCGGTTGGTGTTGCTGCTCCGCAGGACAAAAATTTCACTGGGGAACGGCTCATGGCGAGGGGCCTGTCGTTCGTGGTCAAGGCGATGCGGGAGGAAAATCCAGACCTGGTGGTGATGTACTACCAGCTGTCCCCGCTTTTCCTGGACTACTTCGATCTGCACAGCACCGATGACATGTTCCTGGCTGCGGGGGAGTATGACCTGGAAGCCAATCGAAGGCTGTATTTCAGCAGCCTTCTGGCGCCACTGGGCATTCCAAGCTACGGCTCGTCAGGCTACGACTGGTCAAGCTCCCCGAGCATCTGGTTCGACTCTGCCGCCGTTGGAACGATTGGGTCGCTGAATGACTTTGAGAGGGACGAACGCGGCGAGGGAAGCACCCCCGCATTAGTGGCCAAATTCAATGGGCTGGCCAAAGTATTGCGGCGCGCGAACACGTTTGAGGTATTGCCTTTTGGCTCTATTTCCGAGGCTCCCACCTTCGGTGCGCACGCCCGGTCCTGGGCGCGCATGGAAGATGGAGAACTTGTGCTGCTCGCGTATCGACCGCCTGTGCCCGGAGAAGAGAATCCGCTCAAGTCTCAGCCGCAGGATTCCCGCATTCGGGATGTAGTCCGCGCCTCCGCGCCGGTAGTGGTTGCTTCACAGGGCAGCGAAGGCATCACTCGTTGTGACAAGCTGGCGATCGTGGCCTATGCGGGCGGAGACATTTTCGTTCGGCGCCAGCAGGGGAAGAACGCCGAGGTGCTGAGTCACTATTTTGGCAATAAGACGGTGCCGGGCAGGGCTTCGATCACTGGCGGCTTTCTGCAAATTACCGCGGCCGAGCACGATGGGGCAGGCAATCCGCTCGAATGGATTGAAGTCCGCATCTCCTGAGCGCGGGGCCGGTCACCGGCATCTGCAAATGGAGTACACAATTTAGTCAATTGCCACACAGACAGTGCGCGGGCGGCGTGCTAGTTTTCAGATACCCACGGTAGTCCCATCGGAACATTTTTGATAGCTCAAGCCTGGAAATCGTAGCGTCGGGAAGAGCTCTCCCGCATCGCCAGCAAACAGCTTTTCAGCATGATTGCGGTTCTTTGGAGGGGGCACAGATGAACACCAAACGGTTGTTGCATCTTTCAGCCTGGATCGTTTTCGCCTGGTTGCCAGTTTCATCGTTTTCGCATGTTCTGGCCCAGGTGGCTACTGGCCGCATTACCGGGCGAGTGACCGATGCCACAGGCGCGGTGGTTAGCGGCGCCGCGCTGACCATCACCAATGACTCGACAGGCGTGGCCCAGAGCGTGCGCTCCGCCGCCACGGGAGACTACGTTTTCGAAGCGGTAAACCCAGGCTCGTACACTCTGAGTGCGGAAGCGCCCGGCTTCAAGCAATTCATCAGCAAAGGCGTGCAGGCGCACATTCAGGACAATCTGAATGTCGACGTCAAGCTGGATGTGGGTTCTGTTGGTCAGCAGGTTACGGTCACTTCGGCTGCGCCTTTGCTGCAAACAGCAGACGCGTCTGTAGGGCAGACGATTACCGGGGAGCAGGTCAACAACATGCCCCTGCAAAGCCGTGACTGGACCACGCTGGGCTTATTAGCCGCGGGTACCAGCACCACGGGTGGTTCGAGCAACTCGGAGTTTAACGTTTCCGGCATTGATTGGACGCAGAATGACTTTCGCCTGAATGGCATCGATGACAATGTCGAGGTCTACGGTGCGGGGAGCATCCAGGGAGCGAGCGGAAATAATGGCTACACGGCAATCGTGCCGCCGCCCGATGCCATTCAGGAATTCAAACTGCAGTCGGGCAACTTCGATGCTGAGTTCGGCCACTCCACCGGCGGTATTGTGAATGCCGCGATCAAGTCCGGGACCAACTCTCTCCATGGGGATCTTTGGGAGTATGTTCGCAATACTGTGTTCAACGCGAATGACTATTTTGCGAACCAAACCGGGACTCCCCGTCCTGCTTACCATCAGAATCAGTTTGGCGGCACGGTGGGCGGTCCGGTTTATATCCCTAAGCTCTACAACGGCAGAAATAAGACTTTCTTCTTTTTCGATTACCAGGGCACCAGGATCAAGACGCCTTCTGCCAGTACGTCCAGCGTGCCTACGGCAGCCATGCATAGCAGTAACTTCACCAACTTTCAGGACTTCTTCAATCTCGTTGGCGGCACGAAGAGCGATGCACTGGGCCGCGAATTTCCCCTCGCGACGATACTCGACCCTGCAACCACCCGCATGGTCGCGGCCGGTGCGGTCGACCCGGTCTCTGGCCTGCCCAACACTACGGCCGCAGCGATCTACGTCCGCGACCCGTTCTATGCTGCCGGCAGCGTTGCCGGGATTACCGACTTCACCGGGCAGACCCAATATTTAAATGTTCTGCCCCAGGGGCGGGTTGATCCCAATGCGGTCAAGCTACTGTCGCTGTATCCCAACCCGACCGCCGGAAAGACCAGCTTTCCAAACTATTTCCAGTTTGCCGCCGGATCCAACAACATCAATCAGTACGATGTACGGGTCGATGAAAACATCAGCAGCAAAGACATCCTGTTCGGGGTGTACAACTACAGCAACGAAACCATCTTCGTACCCACCTTTTTCCCGGGCGTGGCAGAGGGTCAGCAATATGGGGACGGCCCGGAGGAGGGCCCGCGTTATGGGATCGTGCTGGGGTACACGCACGTTTTCACGCCCAGTCTGACCAATGAGTTCCATGCCGGTTACATTCATACCGTAGAGCGCCTCGCCGGGGCTTTCGGCGACACGCTCGGTGTTCCAGAGCAATTTGGGATCGGCGGGGTTCCACAGTTGCGTGGCAACGGGGGACTGCCACCGATTTCCGTCAGCTCCTTCACTGGGCTGGGATCCTCCGGTTACATGCCCACCCTCAACACTGTGCGCACGGTCGAGATCATGGACAATGTGACCAAAATCTACCGCGCGCACGCGTTCAAGACGGGCTTCCAGCTGGACAACTTCTACGCACCGATCGTGCAAGCTCCCTACGGTCGCGGCACCTTCTCCTTCAGCGGTCAATACTCTGATATTCCCAACCAGAACTCAGGCTACGCGGGTGTCGCGGATATGCTGCTGGTGCCGGGTCCGTCGACCGTCGCTAACGGGATCAGTGGCTTGGGTGGCTTATCCAGTTACGGGTTCTCCAACATCGTGCAGGTGAGCGACCAGCGCTACTACGTGGGAGCCTATTTCCAGGACGATTGGAAAGCATCTTCGAAGCTGACCTTAAACCTCGGCCTGCGTTGGGACCACTACACGCCTTACCAGGAAGTGCATGGCAGGCAGGCCAACTTCATCGAGACCGGTGGCGGAGCAGGGAATTCGGGAACCTACTACATTCCATCCCGGGGTTGCGCGACGCCACGGTCCTCCACCTTCGAAGCTCTGCTGACTTCCTACAACATCTCTACAGTCTGTACCTCGAACAATGCAGTGGGCACTGCTCAGAACTATAACTTTGCTCCACGACTAGGGTTTGCCTATCGTGCGACGCCGCAACTGGTGGTGCGCGGCGGCTTTGGCATAACCTATGGAGCGCTCGCCAATACCGGGTTTGGCTTTAACATCGGCAATAACTATCCATTCACTTACACGCTGAGCTATTACGCGGTGAATTCGCAAACCCCGCTGGAGGCGGCTCCGGGACAAACGGCCGTGCTCGAGAATGCGCTGACGGCACAGAATCTGGAAAACCCCGCACTGGTGAACGGAGCCGGGCTTTACCTGTATGGGCGGCAGTACAACTTCAACACGCCCTATCAGGAAACATTCAATCTGACCGTGCAGGACCAGTTCACGAATCATGATGTTCTTTCCCTCGGCTATCTGGGGACACTGGGGAGGCATCTGGACACGCAGAGCAGTCAGAATGCTCCATCGGCGATCCAGCCGCCGGGGACGAGTATTTACGACCCCACGGTCCAGGGACATGTTCCGTTTCCGGCGTTCGGCGTTGAGCCGCAATTCGTCAGCACGACAAGTTCCAGCAATTACAACTCTTTCCGGGTGATCTACGAACACCAGCTCAGCGCCGGCTTGAACGTGATGGCGAACTACACATTTTCCAAGTGTCTGAGCGACGCCCGTTCGGTGGAAGGCAGCAACGCGACGGCTTACGGCGGGCCGACCTATGGAGGAACCTACACGCCGTACCGGGCGGAGTGGCTGCCGGGCTTTGGGAAACAAGGGGACTACGGTCTGTGCGCCGCAGATACCGCCCAGGTCGTGCATGCATCGGGAACCTGGTACCTGCCGTTCGGCAGAGGCAAGGCGTATATGAACCAGATAAACGCGGTTGCCGACAGCTTCCTTGGCGGCTGGGTGACCAACTTTATCTTCTCGCACCAGACTGGCCAGCCGTTTACGCTTCTATGCCCGGTTGCCACTACCGCGGGCTTCGGTTGCTACGCGGACATTGTGCCAGGAAAGAACGTCTACGGCGGCCCTCACAATGTGACTCAGTGGCTGAATCCGGATGCGTTCGCGAATCCCCCAGTGGCTACGCAAATCGGCCAGTCGGACTACTCACCCCTGGGAGGCAGCACCAATCCGGTCCGCGGTCCTGGTTTTCAGAACCTGGATATGTCGCTCTTCAAGCAGTTTCCCATTCGAGAAACGGTGAAGGTGGAGTTCCGGGCAGAGGCCTTCAATCTGCCAAACTGGCACTCGTTTGCGAATCCGAGTGGCAATCTGAACTTCCTCAACTCCAAAGGCTTCAGCGCCATTACGTCGTCGCGCAGCAATCCACGGATTCTGCAACTAGCGCTCAAGCTGTACTACTAAGCAGTTCCGGCATACCGCCCGGTCCGATCCACGCCAGACCCTCGGCCCGGGTGCTTACGTTGACTCCGTTGGCGAAGCTCGCACTCACCTGGCGGGTAGCGCGTAGATTCAAGTGGATGCGGGTGACTATCTCTTCAGCAGGTTGTATGTGGATGGCCCCACTGCCATCCTGCGTGGCGGTGCAGTTCCAAACCACAAGTTCGCCATCAGGCCGCTCCAGCACATAGGCTGCGGTCAGGGCTACTTCCGAGAGCGAAGTGAAGATCTCGTGCACATCGTTGCAGCAGGACCATCCGGATGTCCATCCGTTGCCGAACACCGGCTCGTGATCCGGATAGTGAAACGACGCAATCATGGGCACATATTGCTCCCCGATGATGGCGGGCACCCGCTTGCCCTCTCCCGGGTACGCTGGGTCTGCCACCAGCATGGTGACCTCGCGGTAGGGATCGGGTACGAAAGCCCAGCGGAGTTGGCCGGTTCGGCTATCGACGACCTGGGCGCAACTGCCGAGGGCATTCATTGCTTTTTGCAGCCATTGCTCTTCGCCCGTGAGCAGGTATTGGTACCAGAGGCCGGGGATGAGCCAGGCGCTCCAGCCATGCGGCGAGTTCATCATGTTCATGGAGCCGCCCATCAACACATCGTATTGCGCTTCCCAAAAGCGCAGGGTCGCTCCGTTCATCCGGGAATCGGGAATCAGCAACTGCTCCAGGCAAAGGTGGGCTGACAGCATGAGTCGCGCCGCGTCAGCATACTCGCGGCGTTGCTCAGGGTCTTTCTGGAGTAGAGCAAAGAGTCCGAGTTGCATGCCAGCGCAACTGATCATGCCGTCTTCAAAGGTGTTCTGCCCTTCCGTGGTTAGATCGTCTTTCGAGCGAACCAGGAAATCCATAGCCCGTTTGGCGGAATCGTAATGACGTTGATAGGCGGCTGCGAAGCGTTCGTCTTTCGCCGATACTGTTTTCTCGATCGCCATCACCTGCATCACGCATTTCACCGGGTAGGCCACCGTGGTGTAGTTGTGATAGTTGCCATTCGCATCCTGCCTGGACACAACGTAGTCGGCCAAGCCGCTGGCCAAATCGAGCCAGTAAGAGTCGCGATCAGCCAGGTAACGATCGGCAACGACTGAGGCCATTTGTGCCGTATTCACCAGGAGCCGTATCTCGGGCATATTGGTGGGCCGTTTGGTCTTGAGGTCCCACTGCAGACTCAGAACCTCTTTGAGACGCCTGTCGGTTTGGCTGTCCAGGGATGGGTCCGGCAGGTATCTTCGCGCTAACGCACCGGTCTGCAGCCCGAGCCACTGCTCCAGATGGCTCGAGGCATATTGCTTGTCGATGAGGCTTGCCTCGCGGGCGCGCCTCAGATACCAAGACCAGGGTTGGCGGACGGAGATACAGGCTTCGCTCGTTCGCCCATCCGCTTGCGATACCGCCAGCTTGTAAAGACCGGGACCGCCCTCAGGCTTAAAGCTAGCGGTATAGTGGCCCTCCGCAGATTGCAGATCTAACGGAGCGGTGCTGCCCTCGTCTGTGGTCACCGTCACCGTGACGGGCTGTTGCGTCCAGATCGTCAGGCGGCTGCTCTCGCCGGCGGCCAGAGTATAGCGATCGGCTTGGATCATGGGCGCTTGCAGAGACGCTGAGAGGGCTGGTTTGACTTCGGCCAGCGCCTTTACGGGCTGCAGATAAATAGTCCAGATCCGCTGTTCGCCTGCCCTGAGCGATACGAGGTTCTGCGGATGCCGCGGTGGCAGTGGCAACGGATGCAACAGATCGAGGCTGCAGGTTTTGATCAGGTGCCCACCATCGCCCCAACTCGATCGCTCATAGCTCATTGAGTACGAGGCGACCGGATCGGGCGAGCCTATGGTCATGATGCGGCCGCGCGGGGTCATGAAGTACCCCCAGAAGTGAGTCTTCTCGCAGCGCAACAGGGTGGGGAAGTAGCGGTAATTCCAGGCTGGATAGGTGAGCATCTCGCAGCTGATGCCGAGCAGCAGCTGCGCAGTTTTTGGAGTGTAGTCGGCCGTGCGCTCATTCTTGAGGCCGGCGACCACGGCTAACCGATCGCCTTCGAGCTGATAGTGCAAGGAGTGGCGGATACCATTGACAGTCGCGGCAAAGGACTTCGTTGAGCCAGACAGGCTCTGCAGATTTACCCCAGTGAAGCGGGGTCCGGCGAAAGCCTCGGCGCAAAACTCAATCGGTTCCCAGCCGCCCGTATGCTTCACCTGCAGGGATCGAATATTTCCGTGGGGCCCAAAGCTAACACGCATCGCTTTCGATATCAGATCGAATTTCTCTTGCGTCGCGGCAGGCTGGATGCGACTCGGGATGCGCCGTTTGCGAGCTGGCAACGATGGCGCTCAACCCGCCAGAGACGAAATCGCGTCGGTTCATTTACCCGATTGTACGGCGGGTATTCGGGTTAGCTTCCGGCATTTGCATTCCAGAACTGCTCTATTTCTTCAAGCGTCTGGTTTTTCGTTTCGGGCACGAAGAACCAGGTGAAGATTGCCTGGGTGAGGCACATCACTGCGAGAAATCCGAACGTTACCGCCTTGCCGATCTGGTTGAACGCGTAGGGAAAGAAGAGCACCACGAAGGCGTTGGTGATCCATTGCGTCAGCACGGGTACGGTCATCGCTATCCCGCGAACATCGGTCGGGAAAATTTCCGGAATTAGGGTCCAGAACACTGGGCCGATGCAGCTGGAAAAGAAAGCCAGGTAAGCGAGGATTAACGCGAGCACTAGAGGCCCGTGAAAACGATCGGTGGCCACGGTGACGATTAGTAACAACAATGCAATCGCCATCCCGGCGGACCCGGTTATGTAAAGGGGTTTACGGCCGAAGCGATCGATCATCCAGAAGGAGCTGATGGTGAAGACAAGTTCGGTGATCCCGATCAAGAATGTGGCGGCAAGCGCACCATCCATTTTCCATCCCGCTGAGCGGAAGATGGCAGGCGCGTAGTCGACGATGGTGTTGATGCCCGAGACGTGAATCAGAATGGCGAGAAAGAAGCTGACCTTCAGGGCACGGGTGACCCCAGGTCGCCGCATGCCCTCGCGGCCGCCGGGCCCTTTCGCCACCGCAGCCTCGATCTCTGCCACCTCGAAGGCTGCGGTCTCGCGGTTGCTGATGTTTTCGAGTAGTTGGAAGGCTTCCTGGCGCTTGCCGGCCATCATCAGAAAGCGCGGTGTTTCCGGAGCTATCAGCATCAGCACAAAAAACAGGATGGACGGCAGTACGCCGGTGGCAAACATCCAGCGCCAGTTGTCAGGTCCGCTGTTTCTGAGTAGATAGTTGATGCCGTACGAGATCAGGATCCCGATGACGATGGACATCTGATAGAGAGAACCCATGCGTCCTCGCATGGAGGGCGGGGAAACCTCCGAAATATACATGGGGGCCAATAGCGAGACGGCGCCTACTGCCAGGCCGCCGGCGAACCGGGCCGCGACGAAAAGGTGGAAGGTGGGCGCCACCGCTGCAGCGATGGAGGTGACTGCAAACAGAACCGCCACCCAGGCCATGATAGTTTTGCGTCCGTACCGGTCCGCGAACCTGCCGGCAGCCAGTGATCCGACGACACAGCCAAAAAGCAGGGAACTGAAAGCCCACCCTAAACCGAGATCGTTCAGCCCGAAATGTTCCACCAGGAACGGACCGGCACCGGTGATGATGGCAATATCGAAGCCGAAGAGCAGGGCGCCGAGGGCCGCGGCACTGGCCAGCAATATCAAGTAGCGCAAGTTGATTGCTGGTTTCGCCGTGCTTGCCGTTTCCATGCGAGTGTCCACAGTATCTGGCGGATTTGCTTGTGTCCAGATCATTGAAGAGGTCTTGCAAGTCATGCAAAACGTATGATCGATTGCGTCATTCGCTATGGCGACTCGGATTACCTGACAACTTTACTGAATTGAGATCCGGCCGGCTGCTCGGCCATCATCTGTGATCCGTTTGAAGTGATCATTGGAGCCCGCGTACCATGGGGTAAGCAGCCGTTTATATCCCTTCCTGCCGGAAATACGATAAAGTAGTGGTTGGCCCCCATGGCCAGTCCCGCTTTCAGCGGGGCAACCAGCGTCCCCGTCGTCTAGCCCGGCCTAGGACACCGCCCTTTCACGGCGATAACACGGGTTCAAATCCCGTCGGGGACGCCAAATTCGGACAAACTGTCGTGCCGAACATCAGGACCATTTTTTCGCTCTGCCTTCGCCAAGCTACCTTGTTGCATGGATAAACCTCTGCGCCGCAGATGCGGTCGGAGCAAATTCTCTATGGTTGACGCCAAACATTCAAGAGAAGACTCGCGTCACGCTAAATGACGGAAGATCGATCGGCAACCAGTTCACGAAGAGCTATCACGCTCCCACTTAGACCTTGCGCGTCGAGTTCGGCGAGGTACTGGTCGGCCGGCTTTACGGGATTCGTGAGACTGGCGCGATGGTTCCGCGCTGCCTCGATTACCAGGTCCGGGAAGTTCCCCAAGAGCGTCAAAACGAAATCGTCGGGATGTTGCGCTTCGATGCTGAACCGTCCCAGAACGTGACTCGGAAAGTCTCCAAGATTGAGGGTGACTATCACGCTTGCGTCGCAACGAATCGCGGCGGCGAGGACGTGCTGATCGTCACGATCCGGCAGCTCAATCATGTTGATCAGATGCTCGTATCCAGTCACCAGCGCGTTCGGTAGTGCTTTGTCCATCAGGTGCCGAGTACGTTCCAGTTTCGCGCGTGTGAGGTCAGGGCGATTCTTGAGGAGATTGCGCATCCATTCCTCGTGAACATCGGCAGACCAATGTGCACGGAAACTGCCCGTCAATGCGAGGTGCATCAGGAAGTTGCGCAATCCGGAAGGGTAGAGAACATTCGCGTCAAAGAAGGCCCCGAAAGTCGCCACGAATCAAATCCCGATCTCCTGGTCGTAAGCAGCCAGTTCATGGAGTGCTGCGAGAAGTTCGGCATGGAGCCGCCGCTTGTAGGCGATCACGGACTCGAAGCGGACCCGGCGATGCGTTCCAATCTTCCTGAATTCCATCTTGCCTTCGTCAAGCAACTGAATGAGAGAAGGTCGCGAAATGCTCAGCATGTCGGCTGCTTCCTGTGTGGTCAATTCCGCGTGAACCGGAATCACCGTGACGGTATTTCCACGGCCCATTTCGTCGAGGATTCCGACCAGCATCTTTGCAGCAGAAGCGGGGATGACGAGGGTCTCATCTTCCGGGGCGCCTATCACCCGGAGTCGGAGGGGGGTCTTCGAGCGCAGCCGAGAGGACAGGACACGACTGGTTTCCTCGGCCTGTTTGGCCTCGGTCTGCGTGGGTAAAGTGTTGGTCAGCAGGGTGTGAGGCACAGTTCTTACCTCACCTGATTGTGTCACTTATTCGAAGCGAACGCAACTAATCGAAGCACTCGCCCATTTCGGCAAAAGAGACGTGGGCCAGCGGCCAGCCTAAAGAGCGTGTCAGCCAAGCGCATTGGGACCAGGACGCAGGCATCCAGGACTACGGGACGAGCACTCTTCACTCGTCCGTGCCGCCCTCAGGGAACACATTCCGCTCGTACAAGCCGGCTTTGAACGCATCGCGCGCCAGGAGGTCCAGCGCAGCCAGACGCTCCTTATCGCGCTTCTTGGCGAATTCCAATACATCACGAAGATAAACACGGCGCTGGTTGCCAACTCGATGATGGGCCATCAAACCGCTTTCAAGCTGCTTGATGAAGAATGGACGTGACATTCCGAGAATGTCGGCAGCCTGTTGGGTCGTAATCGCCTGATTATCCGGAATCAGCGTGACGGCCTGGCCGTGGGACATGAACTCCACTGCCGTTCTGAGGACTTCGACCACAGTACCCTGAAGTTCGATCCGTTCACCTGCAGGGCTGATCAGGGCAGGAACGCCTCGGCGCAACAGCTTCTCCAAGTCGTGCACTTGTTGCTGCTCCAACTTCGGGAGCGTGATCGATTTCTTCGGTGCAACGGGCATTTTTGCCTCGAAATTATCACATATTCTAAATACTCGCAATACGCGCAATAGTAAAAAGGACACGCTTCAGGCGTCCAGCCAGCACAAAAAAATAGGCGCCATAAGCGAACGATATCGCGGACACTTCCTGAGCTTGGTTTGGCCTTGTAGCGCTGCCTGCACGGCGAGAAAATACAGGGATGAATTCGGAAACACGCGACGCAGTGGTGCAAATCGAGATTGATCGGGAACAGCAGCGCATTGAGGAGCGGAAGCAGGGTGTTGAAGATTACCTGTTTGAGGTTCACCTTCGGGAGCGCTTGGGGTTGCCACCCCTTCCACCGCAGAACGCTCCCGCCTGAGCCCGGCTGCTGGTGTGTCTGCTAGGCTCTCTGGCATGGCAGAAAATGTCTTGTATCTCGCCGTCCTCCCGTTCCTCGCCATCCCGAAGTATGGCCCGTGGGAAATCATGGTGCCTGATGGTCAGCAGATCATGACCCTCGTGCCCGATAAGACGTGGGCAACGATGTTCTTCCCCGATGAGGTAGACCGCTATCTCAATTGGTGGAAAGGCTATGCTGAGCGGGGCCTCACCAGCGCGCACGTTCACGGCTATGACTATCTGAAGGAGAACGCACCCAATGGTCGCGTTTTGGTGAAGGTGGTGCAACGTGTCGGGTGACCCGGGCACCAACTCTCACCCCCGCCGGCGGTGGGAGCTTTACTCCCGTTACACCCCCGCCGGACCCGCGCCTGAGCATCTCAGAATTGCAAGCGGTGGCATCCTTCATCAAACAATTTGATTCACCCGTTGTGCGCTGGTCGATCTACGCGGCCGGAGCCGCCGGGTTTTGCGATACGATCCACTGGATTGTCATCGTGGCAAAGGCATTGCTGCGCTGAGGTCCGCGCTCACCGCTCAAGGTACCGCTTCGCCCGCAATGGGCTTTGCTGCAACATCGCAATTGCTACAGATCAGGCAAGTGCTCGTTGTTTTCTGCAATCATGTGGGCATTGCCCAGCGCGCGCAAAACAGGCGCCACCAGCCGAAAGTTGTCGCGGGCACTTGCGGAGCACTTAAGCCGTTCATTAAGGTTGCTAAGGATTCGTTCCGATGCCTTCTGATTCTCAGCAATGCGTTCATGTTGCGACTTGAACGGATTTCAAAACGTATGATCTATTGCTCATCGCTACGGCGACTCGGCTTACCTGACAACTTTACTGAATTGAGACCCGGCCGGCTGCTCGGCCATCATTGTGATCCGTTTGAAGTGATCATTGGAGCCCGCGTACTATGGGTAAGCAGCCGCTGAATGGCCCTTCCTGCCGGAAGTGCGATAAAGTAGTGGTTGGCCCCCAGGGCCAGTCCCGCTTTCTGCGGGGCAACCAGCGTCCCCGTCGTCTAGCCCGGCCTAGGACACCGCCCTTTCACGGCGATAACACGGGTTCAAATCCCGTCGGGGACGCCAAAAATCCTCAATAGAGCATTTTAGTTGGGCCATTTTGACGTGGTGGCCCGCCCAGCTACGTCGCAGCCCTGCATCTAAACCTGCATGACAAACCAGCGGAGTCGCTGGAAGCTGCCCGCCGGGCGGCATTGGGCCATGGTTGGGCTGGCGTTGCTGCTTTTCGGGCTGGTCGCCGCTTTTGTGGATCTCAAGCCGCAAGTGCGCGAGAACTTCTTCTTTTCAGCTAAAGACCCGGAATTCCAACAGACAAGCAAGATCAACAAGCTGTTCCCTGGCGGCAGCCAGATGATCGTGAACGTGGCCGGCCCGATCGGCTCGGCACGCTACCTGGAGAAACTCGGGCGACTCACGCGAGAGCTGACGGCCTTGAAAGGCGTGACCAGTGCCGACAGCCTCACCGAAGGCCCCAAAGATTTGAAGGATGCGGAAAAGAGCGCCTTCTGGAGCCGGCTGCTGCTGGCGAAAGACCGGCGGTCCTCAAATGTTGTCGTGTTCGTCAACGAGGATGCTGACTCGCAGCCGCTGATCGCGCAGATGGAGGCGATCGAAAGCAAGCTCGAGGCGAAGGACTTCCACATCCAGACGGCCGGCGCACCGCTCATCGCGGAGATGATTCGGCGAAGTTTGAAACATGATTTCGAAACCTTCAGCCTGACTTCGTTTCTGCTTTTTGGCGCGGCCATGTGGGTGCTCTTCCGCTCATGGAAGCTGACGATTGGTATCCTCGCGACCTGCTCCAGCGCGGTGTTGATCACACTGCTGCTACAGCAAATGCTGGGGCAGAAGATCGGCATTCTGACGGCGAACCTGACGACCATTATCTTTGTGGTCACACTCTCGCACCTGGTGTACATGACGTTTAACTGGCAGTCGCTGGCGGCTTCAGGGAGCGGCGGGGAGGGTCAGCAGTCCCTGGGCGGTAAAGCGTGGCGCATGACCCTGCCGGCATCGTTCTGGTCGATGGTGAGCGCTTCGCTGGGGTTTGGCAGCCTGCTGCTGGTACGCGCTCAACCACTGAAGCAATTAGGCCTGGGAGGCACGGTGGGTACCATCATCGCCCTGGTGACGGCTTACCTGATGTATCCATCGTTTCTTGATTGGGCCCGGCCCGAAGAGGTGCGGGCCGTCGGAAGCGGCGATAGCCGGTCGGCATTCTGGGAGCACAAGTTTGCCTGGGTTGCCTTGCTGACGGTCGCGGTGAGCGCAGCCCTGAGCCTGGGCTTGTGGCGGCTGAACACCGATCCCAGTCTGCTGGACTACTTCCAAAAGGGCAAGCAGCCGCGCGAAGGACTCGAGATTGTCGATCGCAACGGGGGCACGAACCCACTCACGATCGTGGTGGCGCCGAGGGGCGGGGGCAGGCTCGACAACGGTGACCAGTACGACCACATGTGGGACTTGCAGGATGCGCTGGAAAAGCAAAAAGGGGTGGGCACCGTGCTTTCGTTGCCCGTGCTCATGGAGGAGGCACACCGGCATCCATTTGCCCCGCTGCTGGGATGGAAGAGGCTGGTAAATATCCTGAACGAGCCGAAGCATCAACGCGTGGCCGCGAATTTTCTGACGCAGGACCGGGGGCTGACGGCGTTTTACCTGCGGATGGATGAGCATGGGCGCGGCCAACCGCGCGTGGCGGTAGTACGCGATCTGAGGGAAACGGTGCGTAAGGCAGGGTTCGTGCCCTATCTTGTCGGGGGCTTTTACGAATTGCAGGGAGCGCTGGCGCAGATGGTCGCGCACAGCCTGGTAACGGGGCTGGGATGGCTGTTCCTGTTCTTCGTTGGTGTGGCGCTCGCGGTGGCGCGCAACCTGCGCATTGCGCTGGCCATGGTGGCCAGCCTGATACTGGTTCCGGTGTGCATGTTGGGCGGGGTGGGATTGCTGGGAGTGCCGATCGATATTATCTCAGCGCCTGCGACGAATGTGTGTATCGGGATGGCCATCGACTCGATGGTGCACCTGGTATTTGCCGTCCGCCGTGCAAACAAGGATGGCAAGCAGGGCTGGGATGCCTGGGTAGCGGCGCGACAGGAGCAGTGGCGCGGTATTGTCTACTCCGATGTGATCATTGGGGCTGGCTTCGCGATCTTTGCACTCTCCGGCTTTCCGCCGACCCAGCGATTCGGGTTGGTGGTGCTGGGAGGCACAGCGATCGATATTGCTGCCAACCTGTTCCTGCTGCCCTTGCTGGGTGGAGCAGAGCTGGGAAAGGTGAGCCATTGGCTGCCTAAATTGCATAGGGCGAGATCAAGCTGATGGACGCAGTCCACCCATGCGCTCTGAGCAAAGGGCCTGCGGCTACTCGCAGGCCCTTTGACTCCATTACTGTTCCGACGACAACCTCCAGCGGAAGCCGAAGGAAAGCGTTGGCCGGTAATACTCGCGCTGTACCGGATAGATTTTGCTTCCGTTATAGAACCCGAATACTTCGTTGCTCATATTCAAGGCCGAGAAGATGAACTGCACACCCTTGTACAGGCGGTAGCTGCCCTGTGCGTCGAACTGTGTGTGAGGGTAGAAGTAGTTGTCGCCGGTAGGACCGCGCAACCCCAGGATGGGATCTCTGGCTGGTCCCGTGCTGGCGGCCCACTGGTAGGTCGCTATGCTCTGGTCGTTGTGACTGATGGCGAACCTTCCAGAGAACCGGCTCTTGTCATACAGCAGATTCACATTCCAGTCGTTTGGAGAATTGCGGTCGAGCGACGGCTTATCGGTTCTACCCCCATCGAACCCTGTGGGGAAAGTGACTTGCGACACCGTGTGGCTGTAGTTCGCGTTCACCCCAAACCCGTTGAGGAGCCCCGGCAGGAACGAAAAGCGCTGTTCCCATTGCGCCTCAAACCCCTGGAGATGGGCGCTCGGGCCGTTGATCGATTGGGTCAACTGGTAAGTCTGGTTGGTGCCGTTGTAATTGGGAAGGAGATTGGCCGTGGGATAGATAGGGTCGGAGAGCTGCTTGTAGAACCAACCCGCCTGCAAGATACCCAGCGGCTGGAAGAAGTGCTCGGCGAGTATATCGAAGTTATTGGCCTTGGTGGGCACCAAGTCAGGATTGCCGGTGGCAATGGTCGGATACGGGGTTTGATTGGGATCAATGATGGTGGCCGGTACCAGGTCGCCGATGTTTGGTCGGGCCAGCCCGCGGCTATAGACCGCACGCAGGTTCGTGTCCTTTTGCAACTGATATTGCAGTGCCACGCTGGGCAGCGCGTTGAAGTAGCTTGCATCTTTGCGAATGGGCACGATGACAGGATTGCCGTTGGCAGTCAAACGTAATCTGGTTGGCCAGGAAGTGAGTCGCCCCGTTGTCAAACCGGACCCCGCCCTGCAGCCGGTACTTGCCGAAGAAGATAACGTCCTCGATGTACCCGGCCAAGATCCGCTCATCCGCGTTAAAGAAAGCCGATGCATCGGAGGCCGTCGTATCCGCGGCTGTGAAGGATCCGGAGTTTGCGGCAAGCGCGGCCAGACCTTTGCCAAAGGAGAGCGTGGGGCCGTACGCCTGTCCGCCGATCGCAAACGACTTGTTGTAATAGGTGGGGTTGGTGTAGTTGCCGGCAACAGAGGCCAGCGTGAACGGGCTAGATGCATTACCGGCGAGCACCAGGTCCTGGCTCGCCTTGCGTTGCGTCGAGTAGGAGTTGCGGACTTTGAACCCAACCGAGAAGGTGCTTGGGTGGCTGTACACCGTGTAGTTGTGCGCCAGCGTGGCGGAGCCCTGCACATTGACCTGGGTCGCATGGTACCGGTAAGAAGTAGCTTCATTCACGCCATAACCAGCGGCGTCAAAGCCGTTGGCGCCGTCGATCGCTTTCAGACTTGGCCGGTATGGGTTGCTTTGGTCCGCGACGAAGGTTACGTTTTGCGGTCCGCTGAAGTAGATGGTGGGGAAGCTCTGACCGCCAATGTTATGTCCGCGCGAGACGGCGGCCTCGTACGTGATGACGTCTTTTGGTAGTTCGTGCCGCGCTCCCGTCAGCACGCTGAATACCTGCTGATCGGGCCGGCGCACATACTCGCGATAATGCCAGCTACCGGCACTGCAGGCGCCGGACTTTTGATCGGCAGCAGAACACTGCGCAACATCATCCGGGCTATCGAACGATACGCTCGATCCGTTTGCCGACTTCAACGTGCCGGCCGCAGGCGTGTATACATGGGTTTCGCCAAAGTCGTGGAAGTCAGAGTAGATCCCCTGCACGTACGCGGTCATCGTGGGACTGATTTTGTAGTCCGTACCCAAATTGAAACCGTAGCGGGTGCGATAGTAATTGTAAGAACGAAAGTCTTCGCTGCTGATGTAGGCCACGTTCGTTCCATCGGCCAGTGATCCCGCCGTCTGCGACGGCTCAAGGTCATCGATGCCGCGGTTGGTGCGGTCCCATGTGCCGCCGAGCAGAAAGCCGAACTTCTTGTCGGTGCCCCAGCGATGGCCGAAGGTCCCGTCGAAGCCGCCGCGCCAAAAGCCATTTTGCAAAGGGTTGTACCCGGCCGTGCTGTCGAGCGCGTAGGTGGGCTTATCCTGCGGCATGGGCGTCACCAGGTTGACCGTGCCACCGATTCCGTCGGCATCCTGATCAGCCGCCAGTGTCTTGTACACCTCAATCCGTTCGATGCCGTTGGCGGGAATGGCATCCATCTTCACGTTGCGCACGGTCACCTCAACGGAGGGGATGTTGACCCCATTAATGGTGAGATTGTTGAGACGCGGTTCGGTACCGCGAATCTGTACGTACTTGCCTTCTCCCTCGTCGCGTTCGAGCGATACGCTGGGCAGTCGTCCGATCGCGTCGGCGACGTTGGTATTCGGCAAGCTCTGGATGACACCCTGCGGCTCAACCTGCACGATCTGCGAAGACATGCGCTCGACGTTGATGGCTTCTGCATCCCCCTGCAAACGAGGCGCCGTGACTATGACCGAATCAGCGCCGGAACCGACGTTGAGCACAGCCGTTACGGTCGATGCCTGCCCGGCAGAAAGCGTAACCGATGTGGAATACGCGGTAAAGCCAACGTAAGATGCGGTGAGCGTGTATTGGCCCGCGGGCAAATCTGAGATACGGAACTGGCCCTGGTTGCCGGTGGCGGTTTCTCTGCCGGTGGGCTGCACGACGATGCGCGCACCGATCAGGGCCGACCCCTGGGAATCCTGCACGGTGCCGGTGATTCCGCCGCTTGCTGTTTGAGCAGGCATGCGCGCGGAGAAAATGCTGAATACCAGGACGACGAAAACTATCCATAAACGACGTAAGGACCGCATTTACTGCCTCCAGAACGGCTGGCACCCCAAATGGCTTGAATCGTCACAATCACAGAAGCAAAAGGAGCACAGGGGAACCACCTACTGTCTGCCTTTGATCGGGAGGAGCGAGACGTGCGCACAGGGACTTGCCTATTGGTAGGTAACGGCCTGAACCTTAAGCGAGGCTTAAGGGGCTAAGAGGTGCGCAGGATTTTAATGATCGCGGCGGGTATTTAATCTCCGGGTAACGGGCCATTCATCTGGCATTCAAGGAGGCCGTCAGTCTGCTGCGCTTCGCGGCGAAAGGTATCTTACTCGGCCCCCACTTTTTGAGCAGCATCCAGCTTACAGAGATGAAGTGCGGTTCCCGGCCGGTAAAGGGGGCAGCCGGGAGGGTACACCGAGGTGTGTCGTCCCCCATGTACAAAGCATTTGCAGTGCTGGCAAAAGCTCTTTGCCTGCGGAGTGGAGGGAGTAGGTTACCTGCACCGCAGGCGTGTCGCTGGTCTTGCGCTGCACAATGTGTGCGGCTTCGAGTTCACGTAATTGCGCAGTCAGCACCTTTTCGCTGACATTGGACAGCCTTCTCCGCAACTCGCCAAAGCGCAACGGGCCGTAGGCGAGGTGCCATACAATTTGCACCTTCCACTTGCCGGCGATGATGTTGGTGGTCGCCTGTACTGGGCATCCATAGTGACTCTTTTTCATGGGCCTCTCCCTTCAGACGTGCAGCATCCCGCGGATAGCAGCTTGCGCCAATCCTATTCCGCGAGCGCTGGACGAATAAGTCGAGCGAACTACGCGATTGCGCCTATGTTCACGGGACGCGTGATTACTTTTTTGTACGTACTACCCGGCGTCCGACGCCCATGCTAGCATCTCGCTTGCAATGAGGGGAAAGGAGAAGCAAATGGCGACTCAATTGAACCATGCCGAGATGAAGCAGTTTGTTCTTGAGCATTTCGAGGACTTTGTGAACCGTCGTAAGCCGGAGGTGATTCAACTCAACATGACGCCCGATTTTGTGGATCATGACGGGCCAGGCAACAAGCCAACTGGTATTGCCGGAGACGAGAGCATGATGCGTGCCATGCACGAGAAAATGCCAGATCTTCGCATCGAAGTCTTCGATTGTCTGGCTGACGGGGATAAGGTTGTGTGCCGCAACATCTGGCGATGGACCGATCATTCCTCGGGCCAGGCGATGCAATTCCACGGTTTTGTGCTGTGGCGGTTTGAAGGCGGTCAAATTGCCGAACGATGGGCAACGGTAAGTTCGCCGGCTCCCGGTTCGGCATGGGCAGTCGAATAATAGACTCACTGGCAACAAGGAGCAGAGGCAATGATGAAAGTGGCACTTTATGGGGCAACGGGTCGGACGGGAAGCCGTATCCTGCGGGAGCTGGTAAGCCGCGGGCACCAGGTAATTGCTGTGCAGCGGGATGAAAAAGCTCAGCCAACAGAAGCCGGCGTGACCTGGGTATCGGATGATCTCTCGCAGGTGGCGCACATCAGCAAAGCGATCCAGGGAGCCGATGCCGTGGTGAGCGCCTATGCCCCACCTCAGAACGACACCGACGCGTTGGTGGGCGTATGCCAGCGGCTGGCCGGGGCGGTCGCGCAGAACGGCGCAGCACGTCTGCTGGTGGTTGGGGGTGCCGGTCTTCTATTGGTGGCTCCCGGCGTGACGTTGATAGAGTCCGGGCGCCTGCCGCCGGAATGGCTGCCGATCGCGAGGTCCCACGCGAAAGCTGTGGCCGCGCTTGAACAGTCGCCGATCGACTGGACGTATCTATCGCCCGCCGCAATGTTTGAACCAGGGGAACGCACCGGACACTATCGCGTCTCGCGGGATACGTTGCTGACTAACGAAGCCGGGGAGAGCCGCATTTCGATGGAAGACTATGCGATCGCTGTGGCTGATGAACTGGAGCAGCCGAAGCACCGGCGCGGCCGGTTTGCGGTTGCCTGGTAGGGGGGCCACGGCGCCGCAGGCAAGCAGTTGATCGATACCCTGTTGCGCGTATTGCTCGCGGCGCTTGGCGCGCCAGCGCAGAATCTCGCCATCAGCGAAATACCGACATGCGCTGCAGCGAGACGCGGCACTCTTGCTTGGGGCTATTTGATCGGCATACAGAAGCACAAAGAGTTTCCGTCTGGATCGGTCACCGAAAACTCACGAAGGCCCCAGGTCTGATCGATGGGCGCCGTATGCACCGGGGAGTCCGGACGCAGGGACGTGTTTAGTCCTCGTCTTTGAAACGTGCGGTAGCGCTCGTCGACATCTTCCACAAAGACTCGATTGACTGAACCATAGTTACCGTCTCCTGCATGACGTGAGAGTTGTATCTCGGCTCCGTCTCGAATCAAATCGATGACTCCGTTAGCCATTTCGCGATCGTCGTGTCCCGGCCACCTGCGCTCGAAGTCGAGTATGCAGGTGTAGAACGCAACGGATTTGCCCAGATCTCGAACCCTGACGACAGGAACTATTTTCACGTATTCCCCCGTTGTTGGAGACAGGTATGTGGCCGCGCACACCAGCTAAGTCGGCTCTGCGCAGACTAGCGCATTTTAGAGAACATTGGTACGAATGATCAGGCGGAACAAGCCAACGTTTGTCTATCATTCATCTATCACGAGGCCCCGGCGCATGGACAGGGAAAATCGCGAAAACGCGGGACACCGTCTCTCGGCGATCGTTGCGAACTCTCTGGATGGTCCGGCGGGCACCCAGGACCTCGCGCAGCAGGCACATCAAAGCCGAACTCAGTTTCATCGCCTCTTCCGGAACCTGGTTGAGGAGACACCGGCAGCCATGCGGCGCCGCCTGTTACTGGAGAGAGCAGCCTATCACCTGAGGCATAGCGGCACTGCAGTCACTGATATCGCACTTGACGCGAGGTACGGTTCGCTGGAGGCATTCACGCGAGCTTTTCGCAAAGCGTTTCGCATGTCTCCCAGCATGTACCGGCGCATGCGTGAGCCGCACTTGCACTTGCCGGCGCCAAACAGGATCCACTTTTTTGCTCCAGGTTCCGCCATCAGAGGAAGGGGAGATATGGACTTATTTGATCGTTTTGCAGGCAATGACTCGTGGCACACGCGGCGTTTGCTGGAGTACGCAAGCGCCCTGACAGACGCACAGTTGGATCAGCCGCTGCCCACGGTAGTTGAGCTGCTGCCCTGGCGAGAGTCGAACAAGACGTTGAGGCAATTATTGGAGAACATCGTCTACACCAAAGAAGTCTGGACCGCCGCGTTGTCAGGGGCAGAGATGGATATGGATGGGCCTGCGCCATCACGGCGATCACCGCAAGCCATGCTGCAAAGGCTTGCTGATGCAGACGAACACCTGCATCGCATTCTGAGTGATGTGCGGAACCGCTCCGCGTGGGACGACACTTTTGTCGACGCGCTGTGCGAACCTGCCGAGACCTTTACCTTCGGTGGGGTGTTCGCTCATATCATGACCTTCAACGCGCATCGCCGATTGATGGCCATGGATGCCCTGCGGCAACTCGGCGTGCCAACCGAAGGGTTTGGCGATCCTATGGAATTTGAGCAAAATGTGGCGCCCTGGAATCGGAGCTTAACAACCACGACGCCCTAAGCAATCGCCGCTGTCCCTTGAATCGGGCGCACTGCGGAAAGTGAGTCGGCATGAGAGCTGAAACCCTTCGATTAAACGGCGCTGTTGTGTCAGATCCAGCCATCGATGCATGGATGAAAGAGCAGGTCGGCGTATTGGGCGACATTGCTCAGCGTTGGTTTGCGGTGATGCGCGCATGTGGAGACGAAGTCCGGGAGCTTATGCACGATGGCTGCCCCGTTGCATGTTTTGGCGATGTGCCCTTCGGCTACGTGAATGTGTTCACCTCGCACGTGAACGTAGGTTTTTTCCAGGGTGCGGGGCTGCCCGACCCAGCGCGGTTGTTGCAGGGCGCCGGCAAATTTATGCGGCACGTGAAGTTGCGGCCGGAAAATGCGATCGATGCAACGGCACTCCATACGCTCATCGAGACCGCCTATGCGGAGATCAAGAACCGAGTGGAGCATGGGTAATTAGCTTTTCAGTCAACTCGCGTTCCCATGCAAGATTTTAAGCGTGAGGCGGGCTGATGAGAGGGTAGGATGGGGCCGGGGCAAGAAGATCGCATGAACATGCTCGCACGCCTTGATCGCTGGCAGCAGGAAGGCGTGATCTCTGTGGAGCAGCACGCCCGCCTCCTGAGCCTCTCGCGAGGAGAACCCTTCTCGCTTTTTCTTGAGCTCAACGTTTTGCTTTATGCCGGCGTGCTGGCGTTTGTTGCCGGACTCGGATGGACCATCACTACCTGGTCCCAGCAATTTGGGAGCGTCCTGATCGTGACCCTCCTCTCGACCTTGCTCGCCGCCTGCCTGTGGTATTGCTTCTCCCGGGCGGCCGCATGGTCTATCGCAGAAACTGCCGCACCGAACCATGTTTTCGATTATGTGCTTTACCTGGGCAGTCTTGTCTGGTGCCTGGAGCTTGCTTACCTCGAGGCGAATTTTCACTTACTCGCAGGTCAATGGGATCTGTATCTACTGGTGACCGCCGGTTTTTTTCTCCTGCTCGCCTACCGGTTCGACAACCGATTCGTACTGTCGCTGGCGTTGTCTTGTCTTGCGGGATGGTTTGGCCTAACCATCGCACACTGGCCGACGCATCAGGATTCGGCCTACCGCGGATATGCCCTGCTCTACAGCATGGTTGTGGGCCTTGGCGGTGCCGCGCTGCAGCACCGCGGACTAAAACCGCACTTCTTCGGCACATATCTCAACCTGGCGGCCAACGTCTGGTTTTGTGCATTGCTCTCGGGTGTGTGGCAGCCGCAAGGATACGGTTTCTGGCTGTGCGCGTTATTAGTCACCTGCGGCGTCTCGCTGGGGTGGGGCGTCCGCCGCCGCCAGTTTGCCTTCGTTGCTTATGCCACGGTGTATGGCTACATCGGTGTGAGTTCAGTGCTGCTGCGCAGCCTCCATGACGCAACTTCGATCCTTCGCTATTTCGTCGTAACGGCAAGCGCCATGCTGGTGGTGCTGGTGCAAATCGCCCGGCGTTTCGGGAGGGCTGCGTGAGTATCTACACCGCTTCGAGTGAAGAGACTCTGCATGCCAGAACCTTATTGAAGGACTGGGCAGCAGAAGGATTACTCACGGAACCCCAGTACCAGCAACTGCAAAAGGAAACGGTTTCGGAGTTGCGCACGACCAATGTGTACCTGCGGGTCATCTTGTTTCTTTTCACGCTGGTTAGCCTGGCGGCTGCGGCCGCTCTATTCATGATCGCGTTCGGTGAGCATCCATCCCATCAAACCGCGAGTATTCTGTTCTTCGTCTACGCCGCCGTTTGTTACGCGGGCGCAGAGATCGCGGTGGCCCGCGCTCGTCTTTATCGCTACGGTATTGAGGAAGCACTCGCGGTTTGCGCTGTGGCCTGTTTGTGTGCGGGGATGGAAGTGGCTTTCCCCGGTGGGCCTGAAACCTTGGCGCCGGCGGCTGGCGCCATGCTGTCGCTTTGGCTGTGGAGGCGCTTTGGGCTTTGGTATGCACTGCCAGCCGCAATGATCTTTGTGCCGTTTTTGGTAGCTGGCTGCACCTCATCACTCCCGGCGCAGCATGTGATCGTTGCTGGATTGTATGCATTCGGGCTGGTACTCATCGCCGTGGCCGGTTCTCGCCAGCGCATCGATCCCGGCCATCCCTATGCACTCGGAGAAGCATTCCTCTGGATTGGCATTTATCTGGCCATGAACCTCAAGCTTTCGTCGTTCAGTGTGCCTGTGTATTGGTTGAGGGGCGGCACACAGGCAGCCAGCGCGTTTTCAACCCCGTTCTACTGGACGACGTGGGTGCTTATCTGGTGCCTGCCTCTATTGGTACTGGTGCGCGGCATCCGGCAGAAGCAACGATTCGTGATTGCGTCGGGCATTTTAGTTGCGATACTCACCTTAGTCACCAATAAGCCTTATCTCGGCTGGCAGCGGCATACCTGGGATCCGATGCTGCTGGGCCTTCTGCTGGCCGGCATCTCGCTGGCCACGCGGCGCTGGCTTGCCGCAGGGCCGGGCGGGGTGCGCCAGGGGTTTACGGCTGGGCGCCCAACGCAAAAAGACAAGCAGCGGATGAACGCCGGCGCCGCCGTACTAGGCTGGATAGCACCGCAGACAATTATGCCCGCTACGGATACGAATAGCGCAGCCTTACACCCGGGTGGCGGAACTTCTGGGGGTGGGGGCGCTACCGGCGAGTTCTAAGCCAAGGCCTCCAACTTAAACAGGAAATCCTGGGAGATGTGGGAGTAAGCAGCTCCCACCAGCAACTCTGAACATCCAGAAGCGTTTTAGGAACACAGACGCGTTAGCCTCTCATCCCGGATTTCTCACCAGTACTGATGGGTGCGACAGGTTGAAGGGAGCGGTGAGCCTGTAGCTGTGTTTTGGCTTATGGCCTTGCGCGTTGAGGTTAATTTTTGGTGTGCGACGACATGTTTTGCGAGTTAGCTAGCCCCCAATTTGTCATCCCGAGCGCAGCCGAGGGATCTGCTTTGCGCCTTTCTCCCTCCACAAATTTTTACAGAGCTCCGGCATCGGACCCGCAGAAGAACCATTCTTTCAGCAGGAAGGCAGGAGAGTCACTCCTGGCAGCGAAGCGGCTGTTATCGAGACCCACGTTCCTCTGCCCATCCGATGCAGGAGCTCATGTAGAGATTTTTGGAGGGAGAAAGGCGCACAGCAGATCCCTCGACTGCGCTCGGGATGACAAGTTGGGGGCTAGTGACATTGGTCGGCAGTGCCTGCGGCGTAAAGCAAACACCGGCGGGAAGCCGGCATACGTTGCGGGTTGAGAGCTGCTTAATCCCACATGTCCCGACTGGAAAACGTCGTGAGATATGGGGCACCCGAGCTTGTGGTACAGACACTTAGAAAAGCAGCTTCAGGCCAAACTGAAACACACGCGGAGAACTCGCGGCGGTGATCTGTCCGTAGGTTCCTGAACTGACCGTGGACACCGGATTAGAGAAATTAGCGTGGTTGAAGGTGTTGAAGGCTTCTGCGCGGAACTGTGCGTGTATCCGCTCGCCGGCCAACAAGTCCTTGAAGAGGGAAGCATCGAGATCCGCATACCCTGGCCCGCGCAGACTGTTGCGACTGCTGTCGCCGAAGGTGCCGATCGCTGCCGGCACAAAAGCCGCGGTGTTGAAATACTGCTTCACCTTGTTTACCCCCGCAGGTCGCACCGGGTTGCCGACGATATCGGCATAGTCATTGCCCACGCCGGATAACGAGCGGTCTGTGCCACTCAGCACGGTGAAGGGTAAACCCGTCTGTAAACTGGCAATTGCATTGATCTGCCAGTTGTTCACCAGCGCACTGGTGAACCTCGACGCATGAAGGCGCGGAATGATGTAGTTGACCGAAAGGTTGTAACGAATCGTCTGATCGAAATCGGCGGGCCCGCGCGCACTATCCAAATTGAAAGGATTCGGCGGCCCGGCATTGCCTTCTGTGCCACTCGAAGTGTTGTCAATCGTCTTCGACCAGACAATGTTTGTCAGCAGCGTCAGGCCGTTTTGTGCGCGTTTAACCAGGCTTGCCTGCAGGGAATGGTAGATCGAGTACTCATACGACTGCGCCAGTTCGACCGCGCCCAGGCCCTTGAACAGGCGGCGGGAGTTTTCATTTCCTACCGTAGCCCCAGGCGCAAACACTGCCGGATTAAATTGCCGCGAACCCATGATGTGCGTACCGCGATTGCCTACATAGGCGAGTGAGAAGGCAATCTCGCGAGGCAATTGCTGTTCAAACGTCAGGTTCCAATTCTGCGTGTAGTTCACTTTCGAGTGGGGGTCGAGTACGCCGCCAGAGACGGGCAAGGCGAACTTGTAATTCTTGAAATCGCTGGGGCTCACATGCTGCCGCGGAAAGGGGTCTCCGCCGGGATACCCCGCATACAGGTCATCCCATGCAGGCGGAGGCGCCGGGTAGCTCAGATACAAATCGACCGGCTGCATGGCATCCGTTCTCTGGTACAGAAGCCCTTCCGGGAAGCCATAGAAAATGCCGTACCCGCCGCGAAGGACTGTCTTCCCTAGGGTGCCGGGCGCGTACGCAAAGCCCACGCGCGGACCAAAGTCCTTCCAGTTTTTCTGGAACACAGATTCCTGCAAACCGCGGTCGCCTTTGAACACCAAACCTACGGGCGCATTCGGGGCGATGCTCGATTGGAAGCCCTGCTCAAAGCCGACCAGGGTTTCATTCAGGTCGGTCGGCGGCAGCCATGGATCCCAACGCAGCCCGGCGTTCAACGTCAGTTTTCGGTTGACCTTCCAGTCATCCTGCACAAAGAGCGCAGGCCGGCTCACACGCAGATACGCTTTGCGCCCGTTGTCCTGGAAAAACTGTGACTCCAGGCCGAGATAAAAATCTGCGAGAGCGGAACCGCTCGTTTTTGTTCCGCTGGGCAACGTCGCCCCTGCAGGCGCGGCGGTGCGCACGCCGCTAAAGGTGTTGTCGCCTGGCGTGTAGGAATAGTCGGTCATATCGATGCGGTCGCGCTCGTACTCCCCACCGAAGCTAAGCGTGTGCGCTCGCAGCACCTTCACCGCTGAACCCTTGTAGTCGAACGAAGTGGAGTCCTGCGTGAGCGCCCCGCCGGAAAAGATATTCACGAATCCATTGATGTTGGTGCGGATGCCGGGAAAGATTGACTCGCCGGGGCTGCCCAGCGGCACATTTTGACCCAGGTCCTGCAACGACTGCAGCCCTGGTGCCTGGGGCACCTGGGTGCGCGCGAAGCGTCCTGCACTGACCGCAAGTATCAGCGTGAGCGAAGGGCTCAAGGTATGCGTATCGGTGATGATGGCTGACTGATTGCGAAAGCGGTTGGCGGCGTAGAAGCCAAGCGGGGCGTTGAACGGACGCTGAAAGTTGTCCTGGTTATAGAAATAGCGGCCGCTGAGGTGATTGTTGGCACTGATCACCTGGTCGATCTTCGCCAGGTATTGGGTGCTATCGATATTCGAGTTCGAACTTGAATTAAAGACTCCGGTGGTGGGGTTTGCCGCCAGCGGCACCAGGTACTTCTGTGCCAGGTTACCGGAAAGTGGGTTGATGGGCGTTGGGATTTTGTTGCCGGGATAGGGTTGACCCGTGGCGGGATTATAGAGGGCGATACCTTTTGCCAGCAGGGCAGAGAAGTCACCCTGCAGTTCGGCGGCCGTGGGTACTGTGATGGAGATTGGGTTGGGTGAGGATCGCTGTTGCAGATCTTCTGCCGCAAAGAAGAAGAAAGTTTTGTCCTTGATGATGGGTCCGCCGGCAGTTCCACCGAACTGGTTCAGCTTGAAGGGAGGCGTGGTTTGTTGAAAGTAGTTGCGGGCGTTGAGCACCGTGTTGCGCAAAAACTCATACGCAGAACCATGAATACTGTTCGTGCCCGAGCGGGTCGACAACTGCACCAGCGCCCCGGCTCCGCCATACTCGGCACTGTAGTTGGAAGACTGGATCGTAAACTCCTGCAGCGCATCCGGGTTAGGCAGAATGGGAACGGAATCGAAGAAACGGTTGTTGTAAATTGCCCCGTCCAGTTCGAAATTGTTTTGCGTCGCGCGCAACCCATTCACGGTGAGGCCGGTGTTGTCTTGCTGCCCGCTTTCCGTTCCCACGGTGGTTAATGCTGTGCCCGGGGTCAGGGTCGTCAATTGCAGCGCGTTACGGCCATTCAGTGGAAGATCCTGTATCTGCTTTTGTTCGACGGAAGACTGAACACTGGAAGAGCTGGTTTGGATGAGAGGGCTCTCTGAGCTGACCTCGACCGATTGCGTGGCGCTTCCCACAGGCAATGAGAACTGGATCTCGACCGTGCGGCCGGTGAGCAGTTGAAGACCAGTCTGTTGTTGAGTCTCGAACCCCGCATGGGAGGCTTTCAGGGAATAGGTGCCAATCGGCAGATCCGGGAACACGAAGATGCCGTCCTGGTTGCTGGTGGCCGAGCGTGGCACTGAGGTCGACGTGCTAATGGCCTCTACCGTTGCATCGGGAATCACGGCTCCACTTGCGTCAGCCACGGACCCGCGCAGTGTGGCCGTCGCCTGGGCGAAGCCCTGGGGGCAATCGGTCAGCAACAGTGATGAGAACAGGAGAGATGCCGAGAAGACGAAACCCCGGTACTTGCGTATGGACGCAAACATAATTCCCTTTCAGGCTCTAATGGCCTCGTGCTCGATGCGAGCTGATAAGAATGAAAATGCGTGGATTGGTGACTTACTTGGGTCTCAGAATCGATCTCCCCGGAAAGCCGCTCTGCAAGCAGCTCATCGCAGGTTGTTGTGAGGAGACGAAACGGGACTGCAGCTATAGCTGATGGCTAGCGACAACAACAAAGAACGGAAGGCGAGGTGATATGCGCCGGGCCGGGCACGGAAGCACCGTGGGCCGCAATGCACATAGTGTTAAGCACTCGCTTCATGGCAATAGCCTATCATTCGCTCCCGGCGGGTGCAAAGCAGGTGGGGCCGCACGATACGCGCGGCCGATGATGAATAGCAGGGCGGTGCCGATGAGTGGCATGAAGGCAACCATGAGGAACACCGGGGCGTACGAAACGCGATCAACCAGGTAGCCAGTCAGCAAAGGGAATAGCAATCCACTCAGGCCCCCGGCTACGCCCGTTAAGCCGGTAGCGCGACCTACCGCGTGATCAGGGAACAGGTCGGTGATAGCGCCGAACATGTTTGCCGACAAGAAGTTGTCGGCCATGACGGCGACCCCAATGGCCAGAAAAGCGGCAGTGGTGTTTACCAGGTAAGGCACGGCGAGGCTGGTCAGGCACAACACGGCACTCGAGTACATGGTGATTTTGCGTACGGCATAAATCGGCATGCCTTTGCGCTGCAGCAGCCCGGCGATCCAACCGCCTGCCACGCCGCCTGTGTCGCCCAGCAGAAAAGGGATCCAGCCGAGGAAGCCAACCTGCAGCAGCGAAAGGTGGCGCACGCTGAAGAGATAGCTGGGGATCCAGTACCAGTAAAACTGCATTACCGGTCCAATGAAAAAGCGGCAGAGCATGACCGCCCATGAAGAAGAGTTTCGTAACAGGAGCGGCAGGGAGACGCTGGCGGCGGCGATTGCCTGCACGGGGCGCTGATCGCGATCGTGCCAAAGCCAGAGCGGCACCCAGAGAATGCCTAATAGCGCCGGTACCAGGAACGCTGTGCGGAACCCGTAGCGGTGAGCCAGGAAAACGATAAGCGGCGGCGCGATGGTTGCGCCGATCATACTGCCACTGTTGAAGATGCCGATAGCCAGCGTCCGCTCGCCCGGGGAAAAAATGCGAAAGATGGTCTTGATGCCCCCGGAGTAGTTACCGCTCTCGCCGGTGCCCATCCAGAAGCGAGTGATCCCCAGCTGCAACCCCGAACGGCAGAAGGATTGCGTGCCCGTGGCAATGGACCACCACAGCACAGCACCGGCAAGGCCGAAGCGGACGCCCCATCGGTCCATCAGCCAGCCCATGGGGAACTCCCCGGTCATCATCCCGAACTGGAAGAAGGCGACAATTCTGCCGTACTGCTCGTTCGTAAGATGAAACATTTGTCGCAGTACCGGTGCCAGAATGGATACTGTCTGCCGGTCAACGAAGTTGATGACGGTTACGGTAAACAACAGGGCAAGCGTGATCCAACGTCCGCTGGGGACTCTGGCCGGAGGAGAAACCGTACCTTCGCTCAAAGGCGGACTCTTTTTGCGGAAACGTACATGCAGGCAAACCGCAAAGCCTTCACGTCGAAGAATGGAGGCGTGCGGATTTTCTGATGTCTGGGTGGTGGACAAAACCTCTGACAAGTTTGCGCAGGGCTAGAGACCGGCATCGGCCACCTCAGCGGATCGGCCGAAATTCGTTACCCACGAAGCTCTCAGCGGTCTGCGTGCTTTTCTGCGGAGCGGTGAGGTCGTCATGACGAATCGGCAGCAAAGGAAACAGTAGCTCGGCCACTCGGTATGCTTCTTCCAGATGAGGGTAGCCGGAGAGGATAAAGCTCTCAATGCCAAGGTTGGCATACTCCAGCATGCGTTGTGTCACCGTAGCTGCATCGCCCACCAGTGCCGTACCGGCCCCGCTGCGCACCAGACCGATCCCCGCCCACAGGTTCGGGCTCACTTCCAGATTAGCGGGGCTTCCCTGGACCAGGGAGGCCATGCGCTTCTGGCCTTCGGAGTCAAACTTTGCCAGCCCCTGTTGGGCGCGTTCGATCGTCTCCTTGTCGATGTAGCGGATCAGATCATTCGCCGCCTGCCAGGCCTCTGCCGTCGTCTCCCGCACAATCACGTGCAATCGAATGCCGAAGCGGATGGTGCGCCCCTTGCTCTCAGCCAACTTGCGAGCCCGTGCGATCTTCTCCGCCACCAACGCCGGCGGTTCGCCCCAGGTCAGGTAATAGTCAATGTGCTCAGCCGCGATTTCCATCGCTGCGTCCGATGAGCCGCCAAGGTAAAGCGGAGGATGGGGCTGCTGCACGGCGGGGTAGTACACGCGCGCGTTCTCGACCTTCAAATGCTTGCCGCTGTAGGAGTAGGTTTCCCCTGCAAGAATCCTGCGGTAGATGCGCAGGAACTCGTCAGTGACTTCGTACCGTTCGTCATGGGAAAGAAACACGCCTTCGGCTGCTGCTTCTTTCGGGTCCCCGCCCGTGACCACATTGATCAGCAAGCGCCCGCCAGACAGTCGATCGAAGGTGGCCGTCATGCGTGCCGCCACTGTGGGCGTCATGATGCCCGGCCGAATCGCCACCAAAAATTTAAGCCGGCGCGTGCTGGGCATCAACGTGGACGCGACGATCCAGGAGTCTTCGCAGGAGTTGCCGGTGGGCAGCAGTACAGCGCTGAAACCGAGCTCATCCACGGCCTGCGCGATCTGCCGCAGATACGCATAATCCGTCAACCGGGATTGGTGACTCGATCCGAGGTAGCGCCCGTCACCGGTCGTGGGAATAAACCAACAAATCTGCATCTGTGTCTCCGTCTATGTTTCCGGGGGCTCAGGCCAATTCCGAGCTTGTCACCGTTTTATGTTGCCGGTAGGAGCGTAGTGCCATCTGGACCGGCAGGGAAGCGTCGATCCCGGCTTGCAAGGGCGCGTTGACTGATTGTGTACCCACCACAGCATCAAGAAAATTGCGCGTATGCGCGTGTTCGAGGCTTTCCGTGACGGGTACGGTAATTGCCCCACCATGGTTCGGGGTGAAGGTATAGCCCTCACGAGAAAGGTCCAGAGTTCCTTCTGTGCCTTCAAAGAACACAGACGGCCGCTCGTTGCGAACAGAAAGTACAGAAGATTCAAAGTTGAAGTTCCAGCTGTCATATTGCAACACAGCGCTCACCGTGTCAGGATTCTGCCGCTGATCATGCAGCCTATAGATGCCGCCCAGCGCGGTCGCAGCATGCGGGTGCGCATCTTCAAGCATCCACTGCGCGACATCTACCCAATGCGTCATGATGTCAGCCAGCAAACCATTGCCATAGTCAGGAAAGTACCGCCACGAGCTGTAGCGAACCGTTTCATAAGGCACGTGCGGAGCCGGCCCGAGAAAGCCATCCCAGTCAAGCGTGGCTGGCTTCGGCTCTGGCTTCACAAAGCGCTGCTGCCAGGGGAAGTTGTGCCAGACCCCGCGTGCAAACACCACCTTGCCGAGTTTCTTCTCGGCAAAAATCTCATGCCTGGCGCGGATGTAATGAGCGCCGCTTCGCTGCTGGGTACCGCACTGCAATACCACTTTGCTTGCGTGCGCGGCTTGTTCAAGGCTGGCTCGGTCCTCCCAGCGGTGCAGGGTTGGCTTTTCGAGATAGATGTGTTTGCCGGCGCTCAGCGCTTTCCGCGCCATGGTTACGTGCAGGTGATCGGGCGTCGTGATCAAGACCGCATCGACGTCTTTACGCGCCAGCAAGTCGTCGAACGCGATGCTGCCAGCCGGCTTTTCCGGCCCGGCAATGCGGGAAAGAAACAGCTTTGACGGGGCATCGTACACTTCACTGACCGCGACCAGCCGGGTACGGCTATCCGCAAAGAAGCCATCTGCAACAATGGTGCCCCGGCGGCCAAGCCCGGCAATGCCCAGGCCGACCCGATCGTTGGCGCCCAGGATGCGACCGTAGGAACGCGCGTTCATCGCCGCCGCGCTTGTTGCGAATCCCAGAACAAAATCACGCCTTTTCATGCTGAGAAAGCTCCGCGCATTGCTTGGTATGCCGGCTCCATAAAAGTCCGCCCTGCCTTGGTGCCGTCTTCTCGTTCTTCCTCGTTGATGGCCCAGCCCGACCACTGCAACTGCTCGAGCGTGGCGGCCACGGCAGCCAACGGAAATGCACCTTGCCCCAGGGGAACCTGGTGGCCGTCTTTGTAATCACGAAAGTGCAATCCGGTGATGCGAGGCGCGTGTTGCCGGAGAAAACTTGGCACGTTGGCGCCGCCGCGAAATGCATGCCCTGCATCCAGCAAGAACGACACCGACGATGGATCCGTCTTGGTATAAAGAGCCTCGATCTCGCCCAGCTTCGATTGAAACTCCCACCAGTGATTGTGGTACGCGAACTTCATGCCGAGGCTGCGGGCGAAGGCGCCGGTTCGATTGAGCCCTTCGATTTTCGCCTGCAACTGCTCGACGGTTGCTGCCGGCGCGCCGCTCACAATCAATCGCTGTGCGCCAAGGGCAGCGCCGCCCCGGCCGACCTCCTCATAGAGCGTGCTCGGGGGCAGCCTGGTCGCGGCATCAAGCTTCTCTGGCGGAAGAAAGATGTGAATGCCAAGGAAGGTGAGTTGGGAGGCAGTGATGCGCCGTGCCGTCGCCAGAGGGGAAGCAAACGAGCTTCTCAGATTAGCGAAGCCGGTTTCAAACCCGGTATAGCCGATTTGTTTCACCTGATCGAGAACGCCGAACAACGAGTTTGGATCTCGCGGATCAATGGGCCAGGCGTTTGTCTGTGCTCCGAACCATATCCGGGTGTCGTCTTTCCGAGGCTCGCTGATCGCCGGGAAGGGCAAGCAAGCGGTCAGGCCGGCGCCGGCAGCAATGGCCGCAAACTCTTGCATCAGTGCACGCCGAGTTTTCATTGAGCTGCCCCTTGAGATGGAGGGTATGGTCATCGTGGCCGTACTCGGCACGACTGAAACCCTTCAGAGATAACGAAGGAGAAATGATTTGAGACGAGAGGAGTAGATCGGCAGCGGTATCAACAACAGCCAAACGCATGGGAGCGCTGGGCCGGGCCGCAATAGGCAAGAAAGTTAAAAAGAGATAGCAAAGCGTGCTCCGACATTTACGGTAAATCTCCGCTATTCGGCTGTCAATTGCCGGGCTTCGCGAGCCTGTGTGATGCCTTGTAGAACCTGGGCGGCCGCTTCCGGGATCGGTGTTCCCGGGCCGAACACCCCGTGGACACCATGCGCGTAGAGCGCTATGCGATCGTCACCCGGCACAACCCCGCCGACGAAGACCAGTATGTCCCGGCGGTCCTGGCGCTTGAGTTCTGCAAGCAGAGCCGGCAGCAATAGCGCGTGAGCGCCTGCCAGGGTGGAAACCCCGATGGCATCCACATCGTTAGCAATCGCCTGGTGCGCGCACTCCTCAACGGTTTGAAAAAGCGATCCGACACAGACTGCGAAGCCCAAATCAGCAAAGGTGCTGGCGACGACGGTTGCCCCACGATCATGTCCGTCCTGGCCCAGCTTCGCGATCAGCACCCTGGGCGGGCGGCCGTTGATTTCAGCAAAGCTGCTGATCTTCCGCTTGATACTTTCCCATTGCTGCGGGTTTGCGTAGTTGGCCGCGTACACGCCAGAGACCAGGTGGACCTCGGCGCGATGGCGGCCGAAGCATTTCTCCAGTGCAAGTGAAACCTCTCCAACGGTGGCGCGCAAGCGCATGGCCGTAACACTCAGATCCACCAGGTTGCCGTTATGATCGTGACCGCACTGCGTGAGCGCCTCGAGAGCTCGCTCCACCGCAGCGTGATCACGCGTGGCTTTCACTTCCGCGAGTCTCGCCGACTGCTCCTCGCGGGTTCGAGCCGTGTTAATCGCGAGGCATGCATGCTCGTCTTCCTCATCGCGCCGGTACTTATTCACGCCGACGATAACCGTTTCGCCGCTGTCGATCAGCGCCTGCCTGGCAGCCGAGCACGCTTCGATCCTGCGCTTGGCCCAACCCGATGCGACCGCATGTTCCATGCCGCCCAGTGCGTCGATCTCCTGCAGAATGGCCCAGGCGCCGTCGGCCACCTGACTGGTCAGGTTTTCCATGAAGTAGCTTCCGCCCCATGGATCCACAACCGCGCCGATCTGTGTTTCCTCCTGCAGAATGACCTGGGTATTCCGCGCAGTGCGGGCCGCATCCGGGCCAGGGAGAGCGAGGGCTTCATCGAATGCATTGGTATGCAGGCTTTGCGTACCGCCGAAGACCGCGGCCATGGCCTCGATGGTGGTGCGGACGATGTTGTTATGCGGATCATGCGGCGCCAGGCTCCAGCCGGAGGTCTGGCAGTGGGCGCGCAGCCGAGAGCTGTGCTCTTTTTCAGGATGAAACGGCTGCATGATTTTCCACCACAGCAAACGTGCGGCGCGAAGCTTGGCTATCTCAAGATAAAAATCTGTGCCGATGCCCCAGAAGAATGAGAGCCTGCCGGCGAAATCGTCCACCCGCAAGCCGCGCTCGATCGCAGCCTTTACATACGCTTTTCCATTGGCCAGCGTCAGCGCCAATTCCAGTACCGGCGATGCGCCGGCTTCCTGCATGTGGTAACCGGAAACAGAGATTGGGTTGAACTGTGGCATATGCTGCGAGGCATAGGCGATCACATCGCCAACGATGCGCATGCTTGCGTCGAGCGGGTATATGTAAGTGTTTCTGACCAGATACTCTTTCAGGATATCGTTCTGGATTGTCCCCGACAGCCGGTCACGCGAGACACCCTGCTCTTCCGCAGCAACGATAAAGGCAGCAAGAATCGGCAGCACGGCGCCGTTCATCGTCATCGAGACGGAAGTCTCTGCCAGCGGAATGCCTGCGAACAACCGCTTCATATCTTCGACCGTGTCCACCGCCACGCCCGTTCTGCCGACGTCGCTTAAGGCTCGCGGATGATCGCTGTCGTAACCACGCTGGGTGGGAAGGTCAAACGCGACACTGATGCCCTGTGCGCCAGTGGCCAGAAGAGTGCGGTAGAAGGCGTTCGACTCGGATGCGGTGGCGAATCCGCCGTACTGCCGAATGGTCCACGGCTTACCCGTATACATCGACGCATGGGATCCGCGGATGAAGGGAGCCGAACCCGGCATGGTGTCAACCCAGGGATTGTTGTGAAGGTCGGCTGCGGTGTAAAGCGATTTGATGGTGACCTCTTCCTCCGCTCGCTTGTGGCCGTGCGCATCGTCGTCGATCATTTGCTCCTCACGGCCCCGCGGAAAAAGCTCAGTCCGCGCATCCCGCAAGTCTCCATCACGGGCGTGTGTTTTGCAACCGGTCCGAGCAGGCCGGATGTAGCGCCATAGCCGTCGCCGCTGGGGTTTGATGGAGCGGTGAAAACGCATTCGTAAGCAAAAGCAAGCGGATCGCAGCTGGGCTAGCGTTACCCGTTCCAAATTGGACTCGGCTCTCCATTTTGGATTGGCAAGACGGAGGTGAGTGCAAAAGAGCCGCGGCAAGTTTGATCCAGACCGGAGAATAAGTCGAAGTACAGCAATGAGGCTTCGCCGGCCATCGATCTACGTTCGCCCGTCTTCGGCAAAGCAGCATGCTGGATCAACATTCCCCCGCGATCGCACTTCAGGGAGATCTCCGCCATGCTGGTAACGCCCCATTCAAGTTTGCAGGCCGCCGCCCGAAAGATTTGCGCATCCGTGCCCTGGCACCAGCTGATGTTTTTGGCTTGTCTCGCCCTGCCGCTCACGCGCGCGGTCGAGGCGCAAACGCCTCCAGCGGTAAGGTTCCTTGGCGTGCCGGCGCCCGTGTTCACCAATGGCATCCAGCTGCCGATTGGCATGGCTGTCGACGCGAGCGGAAATGTCTACATCGCCGAATACACAGGAAACGCGGTCTACAAAGAAACTCTTCAGCCCGACGGCACCTTTGTGCGCTCGACGGTTGCCGGCGGCTTCCCGATTGGGCCGGTAGGCCTCGCCATCGATAGTGCCGGGAACGTTTACGTTGGCCTGGATGGCGGCTCCAGCAGTTCCAGCCTGCGCAAGGAAACGCTCCAGCCCGACGGAACGTATGTCGAATCGCAAATCGGCACAGGACTGCAAAATGTCTACGGAGTAGCAGTTGACCCCAGTGATAACGTCTATGCCGTCAGCAACACGGCCACGAACGTCCTGATTAAATTCACTCCCTCCGGCAGCACCTACACATCCACTGTCATCTTCACTCCCGCGGATGGTCTTCTTGCCGGTGTGACCCTCGACAGTGCCGGCAACCTGTTCGTCGTCAAGGAATACAGCAACACACTCTACAAGCTGACACCCTCGGGTTCACCTGCCACAACCAGTGTCTATAGTTCGGTGACGATTACCACCAGTGCGGCATCGGGCTTCGACGTCGCGGTGGATACCACCGGCGATCTTTTCCTTGCCGATACCAGCGGCTCCTTACGACTCGAAGCGCCCGATGGCCGCGGCGGCTACGCAGAGTCGGTAATCGCCTCCGGCCTGGGTACCGCCTACGCTGTCGATGTCAGCCCGTCCGGCCTTCTCTACTTTGGGCAAACGTCGGCAGTCAACGTTTTCTCGTCCGCGGCCGTCAACCTGGGCACTCGAGCCATTCGCACAGCGGCAGCCGCCGTTTCGCTGGTGTATGTTGTGGAGCCGGGCACGGCAGCCGCCGCTATCCACCTGGTCGACCAGGGTGTGTTGAGCACAGAGACCGCCTCACCAGAATTTGTTACCGACGGGAGCGGCACCTGCACGGTGCAAACCTACGCCGCCCTCACCACCTGTACCGTGGCTGTGACATTCAGGCCGCAGTATCCAGGCTTGCGCACCGGCGCGGTCCAGTTCCTCGATAGCGTGGGTAATTTGTTGAACACCGCCTACCTGTACGGTGTGGGCAACGCTCCGGTGGCAGCCTTCTCTGCCGGGACCACCAGCGTGCTGGCCGCGACTGGTCTGGGAACGAAACCAATGCAAGGCGCGCGTGGCCCCGTCTTCGACTCGGCAGGCAATCTTTACCTTGCGGACTCGTTAAATAATCGCGTTTTGAAAGTGGCTCCAGGCGGCGCCGCAACTGCTCTCAGCACGGCAGGTCTCACGCTGAGCAACCCCGCAGGTCTGGCCCTCGACGGGGCCGGTAATCTCTACATCGCCGACAGCGGCAACGGGCGGGTGGTCAAACTAACTGCTCAGGGTGCAGCCAGCGTGCTCGATGCCAACTCACTCGCCCTGTCTGCCAATTACAGCGTTGCCGTCGATTATCTGAACAATGTGTACACCACCGATGCTGACCTTAACCGAGTGCTGATGTTTCCAGCAACCGGAGCCGCGCATGTGCTCGCGATCACCGGGGTCACTCTCGGCGCCGCGTATGGCGTAGCCGCAGACAGCAAAGGTAACCTGTTCATCGCCGACAACTCAAACGCCCGCATAGTCAAAGTGAATCACGGGACCGGGACCATCGTCAGCACCGGCACGCTGGCGCCTCCCTTGCTCAATCCCGAGTCGGTCTCCGTGGATGCAGTGGGAAATCTATACGTAACCGATACGGGCAACAATCGGGTGATCACCATCTCGGCGACCACCGAAAACGGCATGGCGCTCGGCAGCTCGTCCGATGGATTGAACAGCCCCGATGGTGCTGCTGTCGACTACGCCGGTAATCTTGCCATCGCAGACAGCGGCCATGACCGGGTAGTGATCAGCAGTTTGCAAATCCCGGCCCCGCTTGCCCTGGCCGTCACAGGAGCAACGCAATCTCTTTACCTGCTGAACCAGGGCAATCTTCCCTTGACCCTCGCAGTACCTCTAACTGGGCAAAATCCAGGCTTTGGCAGCAATCGCTTTGACCTGGTTAATGCGGGGGAGCCGGGGTACTGTCCCCAGTTATCCCCCACCGGCGCCAGCGCCACACTCGGGCCCGGCCAAAACTGCCTGTTGACGATCGAATTGTTACCCCCGGCCCAGAGCAGCGGCAGCCTGACAAGTACTCTCTCGGTCACCGATGACGCGCTCTCCGTAAACGGATCCACACAGGTGATCGCTCTCAACGGCAACACCCAGCACACCGCGGCGGTTACTTTAATGCCCTCCCCTGCATCGCCCATTGTGTATGGCCAGGCGCTCACCTCGCTCGCGGCAGCCGTAACCCAGGGATCACCAGCCGCGACGGGGGCCATGGGCTTCTACGATAGCGGCGCTTCGCTGGGTTCTGCCGCTGCGTTGAGTGGAGGCAGCGCTTCCTTCCCGGGGGCAATATACCTGGCCGGCTCGCATAGCTTCGAGGCACAGTATAGCGGCGATGCAAATTACCATGCCGCCAACTCAGCCCCTGCCGTCTACGTGGTGAGCCCGGCTGGTGCAACCATTCATGTTGCGGATAGCAGTCTGCAGGTGACATCCGGCGTCAGTGGATCAGTGCCGGTTACAGTAGCGGGCCAATACAGCGGCGCCGGCATTCTTGTGCCCTCGGGGAGTCTCGGCTATTCCATTCTCAACAATGCCAGCGCCGTGGTCGCCTCGGGCACGGCTATGCTCGCTTCCGGCTCGGCCTCTGTTCCGGTACCAGGAGCACTTCCGGGTGGCGTATATGTGCTGTCGCTCAGCTACCCGGGTGACGCGAATTACAACCCGGCCGCCAGCAGCACGGCTGCCCTGCATGTGGGCGCGATTGTTCCGGTCATCACCTGGGCCCAGCCCCCACCTATTCCTTATGGCACTCCGCTCGGTTCCACGTTGGCAGCACATGCAGCCAGTGGAGCGACCGCCGTGCAGGGTACGTTCGCGTACACCGCGACCCTGAGCGGCGGCGCTGCGCTGCCTGTGATCGCGAGTACCGTACTCCCGGCCGGCAGCTACACCCTGGCAGCCAACTTCACCCCGGCAGCCGGTACCAACTACACAGCGGCGATTGCCAACGTCTCCGAAACGATTGAACAGGGCACGCCCGTACTGCAGATCGCCAGCAGCGACAATCCAGTGTTGCTGCTGAAAACGGCCACATTCACAGCATCGGTGGCGGCGACCACCGGTCAACCTTCAGGCACCGTCACCTTCCTCGATGGCGCTTTGCCGCTCGGTTCCGCAACGCTCTCCAATGGAATGGCAGTCCTTCCAATTGCGAGTTTGACCGCTGGTTCGCACAGCTTATCTGCGCTATACAACGGAGACAGCAATTACGCGCGCACAGCCAGCAGTACGCTCGGCCAGGCAGTGCTTGACTTTACCGCTACGACGGTTGGGAGTTCGTCACAGAAGGTAGCCCCCGGGTCGAGGGCGACCGTTAGTTTTGCTATTGCCCCTTCCACCGGTACTAGTCTTCCCGCATCCATCGTTCTAAGCCTCACCGGTTTGCCCAGCGGGGCGACGGCGAGTGTGTCTGCCGCCGGCTGGGTGCAGATGTCTGGCACTTCCTGGAGCTATCCCGCCAACACCCCGCTGGGGAATGTACCGGTGGTCATTCAGCTGCCCGCCATGGTGGCCCAGGATGGTGGCACCCACCTGCCCAGGCAAGACCCCCCACTGCTGTGGTGCTTGTTGCTGCTTCCTTTCTTTCCCGTCTCTCGCGCTACTCGCGCATTTGGGCGAGCCCTCACTCTGCTTGCTCTCGCCGGCCTGTGCTTGATGACGACCGGCTGCGGAGCTCACAATGAAATCTCCGAGCCACAGTCACATAGCTACTCCGTTCAGGCGACAGTCAGTTGCGGCCCGCTGTCGCACTCGGCTACCGTCAGCCTTACCGTCGAGTGATGCGGGCTGGAGGAAGCCGTTGTTTGTACACCAGGCCAGCCAGGTCTTAGCTCGCCCCCTTTTGTCATCCCGAGGAATCTGCTTGCATTGCAAGTTAAGGACGGGATGAACGGGGTGCGATACGCATTGGTCTGGCTGAGCGAGCGGAGCAGGATGTCCCCCACTCAAGCCAAACGCGGCTTGAGTGGGCCACCCTCGGCTTTTGTGGCCACCCTCGGCTTTTCTGGATGTGGGCAGGGAGCAGATTCTCCTGAGTGGCGACTGATCGGACACTAAAAACTGTCGGGTGGCCCATTCAAGCCGCGTTTGGCTTGAGTGGGGGACATTTGAACACCCGTCATTCGTTTCTTCTGCCCATCAGATGCCGGAGCTCTGTAGACATTTGTGGCAGGAGAGAGGCGTACAGCAGATCCCTCGACTGCGCTCGGGATGACAAAAGGGGGGCTGGCTAACCCGCAAAACATGTCGTCGCACACCAAAAACTAACCTGACGCGCAAGGCCACAAGCCAAAACACAGCAACAGGCTCACCGCTCCCTTCAACCTGTCGCACCATCAGTACTGGTGAGAAATCCGGGTTAGCCGCCGGCCAGCCAAAGCAGAATCAGCTGCCTGTCTTCCCCAACTGGTAAAACCGCATCACACTCGTTGGGACCCGGAGATCGGGTCTACATCGGGGTTGGCATGAACGCACCACCGTGCAGTGATGGCGGTGCCCTCATCTCACTGCGCCTCAAGGCGGGAGACCCAGGCGGGCATTTGCCGTGTTCCGTAACGCCTGCAGATGACGCCCAGTCAGACTCACGCGCCTTCACTCGGTACAACTGCTCTCGATACAACAACGTTTAGTGCACAAGGAGTTTCTTCTATGGACAACAACAGCAATCGGTCCGCTTCTGTCCAACAGGTTAGCTTGCTTGCAGGAGCCGGCGCGCTGATTATCTACGGGCTCATGCGCCGCAGCAAAACCAGTCTTGCTCTGGCAGCAGCAGGCAGTCTGGGCGCCGTTTGGCAGGCGCGCTCGTTTGCAGCCACAACGGCACCACCAGCCACCTCAGTCTTCCGCGTGAATGCATCTGCTGCCGAGGCCTACAAGCTCTGGCGTAACCTCGAGACCTTGCCACACTTCATGGCGCACCTGCAATCCGTCCGTGTGCTCGATGATCGCCGCTCTGACTGGGTAGCCACTGGCCCGTTCGGTACAAAGGTGCAATGGACGGCTGAGATCACCGAGGATACGCCGGAAAAACGCCTGGCCTGGCGATCCATTGCTGGTTCAGTGATCACCACCAGCGGCTGGGTGGAATTCCAAAACGATCGTGCGGGGCGTGGCTCTTACGTGCGCGCACTGATTGAATACACCAATCCGGCCGGAGTTGCCGGGCATGCCGCGCTGACTATCCTCGGCAAGAACCCCAACTTCGTAGTCAAGGAAGATCTACGCCGCTTCAAGGCATTGTTAGAAGCAGGCGAAGCGCCCACCACACTGGGGCAAACTCATGGACCCCGTGGCCTGAGCGGTCGCACCAAAGAGGTCCTCTTCCGCGAAACCAGCAACCATCCGACGCCGCAATCCGCCGGGGCTGGACGCGAACGATCTGCCGTGGCTTAGCCCGGCCTCACGCACTACGCAAAGGAGATTCGCATGAAAGCAGTATGTTGGATGGGCAAGGAAAAGATGGAAGTGCACACGGTTCCGGATCCAGAAATTCTGAATCCCAGGGATGCGATCATCAAAATAACGACGACTTGTATCTGTGGTTCCGATCTACATCTCTATGACGGCTTCGTGCCGACCCTGGAGCAGGGCGACATACTCGGCCACGAGTTTATGGGCGAGGTCGTCGAGGTCGGGTCGGCTATCAGCCGTGACAAGCTCAAGGTCGGCGATCGCGTGGTGGTGCCGTTCACCATTGCATGCGGTCATTGTTTTTCTTGCGCAGACCAGCTCTGGTCCTGCTGCGACAACTCCAACCCGAATGCCTGGATCGCCGAAAAGATGATGGGCTATTCGCCATCGGGACTGTTCGGCTACACCCATATGTTGGGGGGCTACGCCGGCGGCCAGGCGCAGTACGCCAGGGTCCCGTTTGCTGATGTGGGACCGATCAAAGTGCCTGCCGATCTCCCCGACGAGAAGGTAGTCTTTCTCTCGGATATTTTTCCAACCGGGTATATGGGTGCAGAGAACTGCAACATCCGTCCCGGGGACACTGTGGCGGTATGGGGCTGCGGTCCGGTAGGGCAATTTGCGATTCGTAGCTGTTTCATGCTGGGCGCTGGGCGCGTGATCGCCATCGATCGAGTGCCGGAACGCTTGCAACAAGCCGCGGAGGTGGGAGCAGAAACCATCAACTTCGATGAGACAGACGTTCTCAGCGCGCTCAAAGACCTGACCGGTAACCACGGACCGGATGCCTGCATGGATTGTGTCGGCATGGAAGCGTCTGGCCACGGCGTCATGTTCGCGCTGGACCGCGCCAAGCAAATATCCCGCATGCAGATGGATCGTCCGCAGGTGTTGCGGCAGGCCATCATCGCCTGTAAGAAGGGAGGCACCGTCTCGGTTCCCGGCGTCTACGCCAGTTTCATTGACAAGGTGCCCATGGGTGCCCTCATGAATAAAGGCTTGACCCTGAAAACCGGTCAGACCCACATGATGCGTTACATGCAACCGCTACTGGAACGTATCCAGGTGGGTGACATTGACCCTTCGTTCGTGATCAGTCACAGTCTGCCCCTCGACAGTGCGCCGGAAGCCTTTCGCATGTTCCGTGACAAACAAGACAAATGCACCAAGGTCATTCTGAAGCCGTGGGAAGACGTACAGGCCGCGTAAGACGGCCTTTAATTGTGGCAGGGGGACGCATAAACGTCCCCCTGCGCAGTGCGAGGCCGAACACTGCGGGGCGCTTGATTTGGTTTAGCCCTGGTTTAGCCCGGATTTCTTACCAGTACTGATGGGTGCGACAGGTTGAAGGGAACGGTGCGCCTGTAGCTGCGTTTTGGCTTGTGGCCTTGCGCGTTAGGTTAGTTTGGTGCGCCGACTACATCTTTTGCGGGTTAGCTAGCCCCCGATTTGTCATCCCGAGCAATTTTGCTTGCAGTGCAAGTTAAGGACTGAATGAACGGGGTGCGATAGGCATCGGTCTGGCTGAGCGAGCGGAGCAGGATGTCCCCCACTCAAGCCAAACGCGGCTTGATTGGGCCACCCTCGGCTTTTCTGGATGCGGGCAGGGAGCAGATCCTACTGAGTGGCGACCGATCGAACCCTAAAAACTTTCGGGTGGCCCATTCAAGCCGCGTTTGGCTTGAGTGGGGGACATTGGAACCCTCGTCCAGAGCGCTTTCCAGTTTGTTCATATTGTTCATTAGGAGCGCAGTCGAGGGATCTGCTGTGCGACTTTCTCCCTCCACAAACTTCTACAGAGCTCCAGCATCGGACACGCAGAAGAACCATTTGTTCAGCAGGAATGGCAGGAGAGTCACTCCTGCAGCGAAGCGGCTGCTATCGAGACCCACGTTCCTCTGCCCATCCGATGCTGGAGCTCGGTAGAAATAGATCCCTCGACTGCGCTCGGGATGACAAGTTGGGGGCTAGCTAGCCAGTTCATGTTCCGTGGTCTATCCGAATAAGAGCATTCGCAGGGCTTGGCCCTGTCTTATCCGGCCCACGTACGCTGGTGCGAACATGGAGCATCCGTCCACGGGTCACTTAGCTGGCGCGTGCCTTCATCCCGGAGCGCTTAGTCAGCTGGCTGCGGGCGTATCTTTGAAGCTTCCTCCGCACCAATTAACAATCAGCAGCGCCAGCACCTTGGCACACGCCACCACGTCATCGAGAACAACGTGTTCTTCCACGGTGTGCGCGAACGCCACATCTCCTGGACCGTAGAGCACGGCCGGCATCTTGCCATACAGGGTAAACAGCCGCAGGTCTGACCCGTATGGCACCCCTTGCAATACCGGTTGCCGCTGCATCACCTGCGCATGCGCGGCCGAGAGATACTCGACAATCGGCTCGTCGACACTTGTCTCGCCTGGCTCGAACTGACCTTCGAACCACTCAAGCGTGGGAGGGTGCGCCTGCAGCCATTCATCCTTCGCCGCAGCGTTCTCGAGGCACGCAACCAAAGCGGCCCGCGCATCCGCCGTCGACTCACCTGGGAAAACCCCCATGCGTCCCTCAGCCACCAGCTCTTCTGGAACAGTGGAAGGCCAGTCGCCTGCCTGCAGCATCCCCACGCAAATCGGTGCAACGTTATGTTTGAACTCGAACACCGGGTTTGCGTAGCCGTCGTGTCGAGAACGATCGAGTGCTTCGATCGCGGCAAATACACTGTAGAATTTTTCGATTGCGCTCACGCCGAACTGTTTCATGCTGGCGTGTATTGCGCGCCCGCTTACCCGCACGCGAAAGCTGAGGGCCCCTGAGTGAACCGGACAAGCCCGCAGCCGCGTAGGTTCCATGATGATGGCCGCGTCCGCAGAAACTCCGCGTGTAATGGTGGTGAGCGTGCCGACCCCGCCGCTCTCTTCGCCGATCACACTTTCGAACACCACGCGACCCGCGGGAACGAAGCCCAGTTGTTGCAGCGATTGCATAGCGAAGATCCCGGCGGTGAGACCTGCTTTCATATCACAAGCGCCGCGGCCGTGCAGCTTTCCCTGCGCGACTACGCCCTCGAACGGCGGGTACTGCCAAAGCGCGAGGTTTCCGACCGGCACTACATCCATATGCCCATTCAGGATGAGTGACTTTCCGCCGCCCGAGCCCATCCACGTCCCAACGACGTTCAAGCGATCTTCGAACGAAACGCCATCGTCACAGAACGCTGGATGATCGCGAAGCTCCGGCAGGCTTGATCGGAGGATCTCCGTTTTGCACTGCAGCCCGCGCAGCTTTTCGAAGATGAAGCGCTGAGCGTCCTGTTCCTGTCCGGGCAGAGAAGGAAACCGAACCAGCCGTTGCAAAAAGTCCGTCATGTTATTGCTAAGGCCATCCACGGCTGCGCACACATTTTCCTGCCAGGTCATGGCGGGAGAATAGCAGAGCAGCAGGGCCGCATGAACGGCATCGAGGTGGTGAGTCCAGGGAACAGGCTGGTATGAGCGGGAGACACTTCCTATCAACGGCAGTGAATTCCCACATCTCCCGACTGGAAAACGTCGTGAGATATGGGGCCCCCAGTCCGTTGTGCGGTCCAGTTTTTTGGTTTATCGCCGGCGGGGGTGCCCCATATCTCACGGCGCTTTCCAGCCGGGCACCGGATTTCCTGTTAGGTTGCACCGGACACATCTACGTGTGCGGTTTTCATTGAGGAAAACCGCATGCAGATCGCCAAGGCCTCCACCTTAAACAGGGAATCCAGGGAGATGTGGGAATTCACTGCATCCAATCGCTCACTCTTTCGGTGCCGAGCGGAGAACCTGCAAAATTACCTTGCGCTGCGCTTGCCCCGTGGTAAATACGGTGTTACAACCTAACCAGCACTTTAAGAAAGCGCTTACAGACCGCATCCCGAGCGGCCCACGTACCGGCCGCTGTTGCCTGAAATGGCAGTCTGAAGCCTGAGCGCGTATCCAGCGCAACTCGCAACCTTTCCCGGACATCCAGATCTTCCGGGCACCGCTTCCCCACCGGGCCCCGATCACACATCTTTCCTGATCTGTTCTAAACCATTGCACCGAGGGGTTCTCGATGATCCGCAAGAGTGTCTCCAGACCGCGTTCCGGCTTTCGCTTTGCGCCCGCAGGCCTGCTGCTGGGTTTTTCTTTATGCTTCGCCACGGTCCACGCGCAAAAGACAACAGGAGGTATTGAGGGCACCATCACCGACCCCACCGGCGCCGTTGTCCCTAACGTGCGCGTGACGGCCATCGATGAGGGCTCCGGTGAAAAGCTTTCCGTGGTTTCCGACCAAAGCGGGCAGTTTCGCTTTCTTGAAGTACGACCCGATCCCTACCTGGTAACGGTGGAAGCGCCCGGTTTCAAACAAGTGTCTCTGCCGCACGTGGTGGTGCTCATTTCCAGGGTCACCCCACTGAACGCAACCGTCACGCCAGGCAGCAACACTGAGCAAGTCGTAGTTTCTTCCGGTGCAACCGATCTCGACACCGTCTCGACCGAATCCGGAGAAGTGATCACCCAGAAACAGATCGAGCAGCTGCCGATCGTGGGCCGCAACATGATGGATCTGGCCCAACTTTCTCCCGGCGTGCAGTTACGTGATGGCAACGATATCGATCCCACCAAAAACAACTTCACCATCGCCGCGTTCCAAGGGAGGTCTGGCCGCGAAACGCAGATACAACTCGATGGTCTCTCCATTCAGGACCACACCGTAGGCGGGCCAGTGCAGAATGCGGGGCTCGATGCCGTGCAGGAGTTTCAAGTGGCGCAATCCACTCTGAATCCGGCGCAGAGTGTAGCCAGTGGTGGCGCGGTCAACATTCTCACCCGCTCCGGCAGCAACCAGGTCCATGGCTCGGCGTTCGAGTTCTTTAGGGATTCCCGATTAGGGGCGCGCATCGGTCCCGTTGCCTCTCCCTATGACCGCAATCAGTTGGGCGGCAGTTTCGGTGGCGCCTTCGTGCCTAACCGGCTCTTCTATTTCGCCGATTACGAACTCACCGACTCTCGCGACTCCTTCTACGCCAACACGATCTTTCCCTCGCTCAACGGCTTCTTCGGGAAGCCCTTCCGGGAGCAGTTTGCGATGGGGCGCCTCGATGGAGTCATCTCAGACAAGTGGAAAGCCTTTGGACGTTATAGCTATTCTCCCAATCACGGCGTGGTGGGCTACCCCTCGCTGGGAAATTCTTATATCGACTCTTTGGACAACAAGACGCAGGCCATCGTGTACGGCCTCGGCGCCACCTACGCCGGCGCGCACGTCACCCACTCGTTTGCGTTCGGCTTCAATTCCTACTCTGAGAGCCTACTTCCAAATCCTTTGGCGCCTGCTCCGCTCGATAGCAGCGGCCGCAAATATCTCATCCAGATCGATGGTGGCTCTACCCTGTCGTATGGGGTGAACTGGCTTTCCAGCCAAAGTGAAAAGCAGCACAATGACGAAGCGAAATACGACGGCGATATACAGATCGGTCATCACACCCTGGCCTTCGGCGCCGACCTCACCTACTGGATCCTGGGTACGGACTACCCCCTGCGCCTCAACAGTCCTGAACTGGATAGCAACAGTTATCTAGGTACAGGGTTGACCGACCCGACCGCCTATCCGCTGGTCTCGATAAGCATGGGTAACGGTCTGGGTTACTATACAGTCCCTGGAGCCCTCGGCTTTCCGCACGGCGCCTTTCCTGAATGGAGGCCGGCCGGTTACATCCACGATGTGTGGAAAGCCAGCCATACGCTCACCGTGAATGCGGGGCTACGCTACGTCTTTTTCTCCGGCCAGTTTGCGCCCGGCATCAATCACCCGGCATTGCTCGACTCGTTCCATCCCGGCCTAAGCGGGTACCGGCACGCGCCAAAAACAAATTTTGGCCCGCAGATCGGCGCCGCCTGGGATGTGCGCGGGGATGGCAAAACCGTCATCCGATCGGCCGCCGGTCTCTACTTTGAAGAGCTGACCATCGACGGCTTCTATGGCGATCCCACCAACTTCATTCCCGCTGGCATTTCGTATCAGGCGCAGACTGTTGGCGCGGGAAGCGCATTGATCGATCCCAGAAGCGGCAATGCATTCGCGCCGGGTGACCCGCTCGCTGCCCAGTACGGGTTTCCTAACGGAACATCGGGCCCGGCGCTGAGCCCCTTGTTCGGCGAAAGTATCGGCGCCGCATCCACCGCGGTCAACAATCTCAACCAGCTTTTCATCGCGGCTGCCGCGCAAAATACTTCATCGGCCAGTTCCTTTGATCTAAACCACGCGCTGTATAGCCCGTCCTGGCCTGCTGGAACCAAGAATCCACGCGTCGCTCAATTTAACGTTGCCCTGCAGCGCCAGTTACGCAACGGTCTCGTGTTTACGGGCGAGTACGTGTTCGTTCACGGTTACGAATTTCCGCTGGTGCAGGATGATAACCACCTCGGCGCGGCCAACGCTGCCAGCTTTGACCCTGCCGCTGCGACCGCCGCCATCTCCGCCGCCAACGCCTCTCTGGGTTGCGGCCCCGGATCGCCAGGCATCGATTGCGCCATCAGCCAGGGCGCCACAATCGCCACCTACGGGGCCTATGGCTTGGGCGCGGGCACAGCCGCTACCGGCTATGCCTTTCGCGGCGTAAACCCAAATTTCGGCCCGATGACCTTTTATGATCACAAGGGCATGAACACCTATCACGGGCTGAATCTGCGCCTGGATGGACGCTTCGCCGAGCCAGGCATGCACGCCTTCCACTGGATGAACGGCAACACCGTCACGTTTGCGTATACCCTGGCGCGCAATACAGGGAACGTTCGCACGAGTGGCTACGGAGCCGCCGATGTGTCTGCGTCCCCAGGCAGCTGGGACACACTGCAACCCAACCGCTTCGTCGGCCCCGATGGCCTGGATCGGACTTCCATGCTCAACGCGGGAACCATCACTGATATCAAAAAGGGCTTCGTCTTCAGCCAGATCACGCACTGGTACACGCCCCTGGCCAACAACCCGCTGCTGCCCACCGCGTTTGCGGGTTGCGGTGGTGGTCCCGAAGAAATTTTCTGCAGCGACTGGACGGGCGACGGCACCACCGGTGACCTTCTCCCGACCTCAGGTCCTGGAGCATTTGGGCGCAGTCTCAAAGGGGCAAGCGGCCTGAATCGCGCCATCACCAAATACAACACGACCTTTGCCGGGCAACCGACGCCGGCCGGCAAGCTGGTGACGGCGCAAGGCCTGATCAGCGCTTCACAACTGCAGCAATTGAGCGGGGTGATGCCTGCACTGCCGCTCGCGCCCGCGAACCAGGTAGGCCTTGACCTGCTGCTGCTCACCGACATTCGCCTCGCTTGGAATTACAAGGTGATAGGCGAACGCGTAACCATCTCACCTTCCTGGGATGTCTTCAACGTGTTCAATCGGAGTTCCTACGACGCGCCAGCGAACCTGTTAAGCGGGACACTCTCCGGCCAGGTCAACAGTATCAACGGAACTACCGCCGCAACGCGCACCAATATCCGGCAACGCGGCTCAGGCACGTTTGAGCAGGGCGCTCGCCGGCAGATGCAGGCCGGCCTGAGGATCACCTTCTAATGCACTTCATTCGATTCTGGCCCAGCCGGCCCAACAGCGGACTGGGGCGCCCCACATCTCACGACGGCCTTTTGCTGGGAGATGTGGGAAAACACAGCACTCCGCCAGCCACTCTCCACCTCTCAAATTCCTCAAGCTCACGGCGAGAGATCCCAACCTGTGCAGCTGGACGCAACCCCAAGAATCAAGCCCATGCGAAAGCTCTGGCACTTCTCGCGCTAAGCGTTCTCTCCTTTTCCGCACCGCAGAGCAGATCGCAAAACACAGCACCCTCATCCGCCCGCCAAAAAATCGAGATCTTCGAGCAGCAACAATCACTGGTAAAAACACCCACCCTGGTATCCCTGAGCCCCGACGGAAGCCAACTCACCTGGACGGTCTCATCCTCGATCCCCGGGAGCGAAGCAAGACGATCCCAGGTGTACGTAGCACCCACGGCATCACCGCAAGAAGCGAAAGCTGTGCCCGCACCAAACTCCGGGCAGGCCTGCAATACAGAAGAATCCGTCTGGTCTCCGGACAACCACACGCTGGCGTTCTTGTCTGACTGCGCCACCCCCAATCAGCTACAAGTCTTCACGGTCGATACCACCAACTTCACAGCCACCCCGCCAACTAACTCACCTGAACGGATTTGTCTCTCATCTCCACTGGTCTCCGGATGGGCAAAACATAGCACTCCTCTATGTAGCCAGCGCCAGCCGGGCGCCCACGCCCGATGGCTCCGGAGAACAAGGCAGTGGGCGTGATCGACGATCTGGCCAACCGGGATATACAACGCATTGCCGTGGTCGAGCGCCCACTCTGCGGAAACGCGCGAAGTCACCCCCGCCGGCCTCTACATCTTTGAGTACGACTGGTCTCCCGACGGAAAGTCCTTTGCCTACACTGCCGCACCGCCGCCGGGCGACGATAACTGGTACATAGCCCAGCTTTACACCCAATCGATCGCGACTCCGCAACCAGTCATGATCTACCATCCGCAATTTCAAATTGCGGTTCCGCAATGGTCGCCCGATGGCCAGTCGATCGCATTCATCCAGGGCCTGATGAGTGACGAGGGCGCGACCGGCGGCGAAATCTACCAGGTCTCTACCCGCGGTGGAGAAGCCCGCAACCTGACCCCTGCTCGGCCATCGTCGCCCGCATGGTTTCATTGGCTCAGCAACAGCGAGATGCTGTTTACGGAATACGCCGGGGGCTCAATCGCCGTGCACACGCTGGACGTGAAAGCCGGTAAGACACAACAACTGTGGCAGCAAGGAGAAACCATCATCGCCGGCCATGAAGCGGCCAGCATATCCATTGCTCAAAAAGGGGATCAATGGACGGCAGCTCTGGTACGCACCTCCTGGTCCATGCTGCCAGAGGTATGGGCGGGGCCCATCAACCATCTGCAAGAGATTACTCACCTCAATGCCGCGGTTCCGCTTCCCCTGCCGAAGGCTGAAAGCATTTCCTGGAAGAGCGGTCCCTACCCCGTACAGGGATGGTTACTTTTCCCTGCGGACTACGACCCTGCAAAGAAATATCCTTTGTTAGTTGCGGTGCACGGCGGCCCCGCCTGGATCGCGCAACCCTACTGGCGAGCAGCAGACTTCAACACCACGATCTTCACCCAGTTGGGCTACTTCGTTCTCTTTCCCAACGACCGGGGCAGTTTCGGCCAGGGAGAAGCCTTCACCCAGGCGAACCGCCGCGACTGGGGTTTCGGCGACCTTGATGACATGCTGGCGGGCGTGGACGAAACGATCAAACGTTACCCTATCGCAAGCGACCGTGTGGGCATCCTGGGCTGGAGCTATGGCGGTTCCAGCGCCATGATGGCCGTAACCCGCACCCATCGCTTTCGCGCTGCCGTTGCCGGCGCCGGCGCCAGCAACATGCAGAGTTATTATGGGCAAAACTCGATCGACAAGTGGATGTTCCCCTATTTCGGCGCTTCGGTGTATGACGACCCTGCCGCCTATCTGCGCGTCTCCGCCATCAGTTACATCAAGAACGCGAAAACCCCCACGCTGATCCTGGTGGGCGAACTGGATGGAGAAGCACCTCCCGTACAGTCGATGGAACTGTGGCATGGCCTGAAAGAACTCGGCGTGCCCACGCAACTGGTCATCTACGCAGATGAAGGGCACAGCTTCTTCAAGCCTGCCGATCGCACCGATCTTACCCTGCGGACCTTCGACTGGTTCGAGAAATACATGGCGCCGCAGTGAAATCAATTTCTGCGCCAGCCACCGGCGTGCGCTGGGGCACGATTGCCTTCCTTGCCAGCTTCTCGTTCGTCAGCTATCTGGAACGGGCCAACATTTCTGTGGCAGCCGAGTTGATGATCCCGGCGCTCGGCATCACCAAGGTGCAGATGGGCCAGATCTTCACCAGCTTCCTTATCGGCTACGCGCTCTTCCAGATACCCGGCGGTTTTCTCGGAGACAAGTTCGGACCCCGGCTGACGCTGGCGATCTCCGCCATCACCTGGGGAGCGTGTACGTTGATCACCGGGCTGCTACCCATCTTCTTCGCCAGCGCACTGGCCGTTTTTGTGGCGCTGTGGCTGGTGCGCTTCTTGCTTGGCATCAGTGAAGCGACAACCTTCCCGGTGGGCAACCGCGTGGTGCGCAACTGGATGCCGCCCACGGAACGCGCCTCTGGTACCGCCGTCTTCATCCTCGGCACGTGCACGGCTTCGGCTGTCACGTCGCCACTGGTCTCCTGGCTGATGCTGCGGTACGGCTGGCAGGTATCGTTTTACCTCACTGCGCTGCCTGGTTTGGTCATTGCTATTGCGTGGTGGCGTTTCGCGCGCGACACCCCCGACACCCATCCCGGCGTGAATGCGGCGGAGCTGGCGCACATCCGCACCGCAGACCGTCCATCCACCCAAACCCAAAGCCAAACTCAAGCCGGGGCCAGCCAGCCACTGCTCACACTGCTGCGCCAACGCAATGTATTCCTGTTGATCCTCAGCTACATGAGCGAAGGCTACGTGCTTTTTATCTTTGTCTTCTGGCTCTACATTTATCTCGTGGAAGAGCGCAGCTTCACCATGATCCGGGGAGGCTGGATGGCCGCCATTCCCTGGCTCACCGCGCTGCTGTTGACGCCGGTGGGCGGCATTGTTTGCGATCGCCTGGGTGCGCGCTATGGTAGGCTTGCCGGCGCCAAGGCCGTAGTGATGGTCGGCTACGCGCTCAGTGGCTTGCTCCTCTTCCTGGCTGCCTACGCGCATGCTGCGTGGCTTTCGGTCGCAGCACTCTCGCTGAGCATTGCTTTTCTGATGGCAGCGGAATCGCCGTTCTGGGCGACCGCTACCTATCTGGGCGGAGCCAACGTAGGCACGCTCTCTGGCGTGATGAATGCAGCGGGGGTGTTGGGTGGCATTCTCTCCACATCGCTCATGCCGGTCCTGGTGCAGCATTTCGGGTGGCTGGTCGCTCTCGCTTCCGGTACAGTCATGGGACTGTTTTGCGTTCTCGTCTGGACAGGGATTCGGGAACCGGCCGTCAAGCAGGAGTGGGGATGAAGCAAGCAGACGACGTCATCATCATCGGACTTGGTGCGATGGGCAGCGCGGCCGCCATGCACCTGGCTGGCCGCGGCATACGGGTGCGCGCTTTCGATCAGTTCACGCCGCCGCACAGCCACGGGTCCTCGCATGGCCGTTCCCGCATTTTTCGCCAGGCCTATTTTGAAGACGCACGCTACGTCCCCATGCTGCTGCGGGCACGCGAGCTCTGGCAGCGCCTGGAACAAGAAGTGGGTGAGCCATTGCTGCACACTACCGGGGCCCTGGTGGTCGGGCGGCCCGGAGGAGAACTGGTTCAGCGCAGCCTGGAGAGTGCAGAGCAATTTTTTCTACCGCACGAACTGCTGAGCACCGGCGATGTCCGCCTGCGTTATCCAGCCATCCGGATGGAAGAAGACACGACCGCCATACTCGAGAAGAACGCCGGCTATCTGGTTCCTGAGACCTGTGTCGCTTACCAGCTACAGCAAGCGAGGCGCAACCAGGCGACCTTGCATTTGGACGAACGGGTCTCAACTGGCATGCGGGACCGGGCGGCGAAGGAGTCATGGTGCACACCACGCAAGGCTCGTACGCGGCCGGGCGTCTGCTGATCACGGCTGGCCCCTGGGCGCCGGCTGTGCTGGCGGAATTGGGATTGCCGCTGAGGGTCACGCGGCAGGTGCTTTACTGGTTTGCCCCGGAAGGCGATCTGGACGATTTCCGCCCCGACCGGTTTCCCGTCTACCTGTTTGACAACGTGCCCGGCCAGCCGCTGCTCTATGGCTTTCCTGTCACAGGCGAAGATACAGAAGGCGTAAAGGTTGCGCTCCACGGCACCGAGGAGATCTGTACGCCGCAGACGGTGGCTCGAGACATTCGTGCAGAGGATGAGACTGCGGTGCGGCAGCGATTAGCGACAACGATACCGCGGCTGGCCGGGCGGCTTTTGCGTGCGGAGACCTGCCTCTACACCATGACGCCGGACGAACATTTTGTGATTGACCAACATCCGGACCATCCGGCAGTCACCCTGGCCGCCGGTTTTTCCGGTCACGGTTTCAAGTTTGCTTCCGTGGTGGGCGAGGTGCTCGCCGATCTGATCACGGAAGGCAAAAGCGCTTTCGACCTAAGCCTTTTTGCGATCGAGCGCTTTACGAGCGCAAAGCCATCCTTCCGGGCGGATCCGGTGATCTGAGCGAAAGAACGCTCAAACTTAATCTGAAAACCCGCAACCTTAACCTGGGAATCCCGGAACCGCTGCCGTAACGTTTGCGTATCCCTCTCTGGACAGGACACTATCCTGCCGTCGGAGAGTGCATGCTGGCAGATATGCGGGACGCGCTACGGCAACTGCGCAAGGCCCCGGGCTTCGCAGCGACCGCTATCATCACACTTGCGCTGGGCATTGGCGCTACCACTGCGATTTTCACCCTGGTGCACCAGGTGATGTTGAAGTCGCTCCCGGTGGTCAAGCCGGAGGAGCTGTGGCGCATCGGCAACAAAATTCGCTGCTGCAACTGGGGTGGGTACACACAGGGCGAAGACGGTAATTTTTCGTTGTTTTCGTTTGAGGAGTACCAGTACTTCCGCGCCCATACACCAGAGTTCAGCGAACTGGCGGCTCTGCAGGCAGGCAACGCGCCATTAGGCGTGCGCCGAGCTGGCTCCCAGGCCCCGGCAGACACGCGCAACGGCCAATATGTTTCCGGCAATTTCTTTCGCACGCTCGGCATCCAGCCCTGGCTGGGGCGAATGATGACCGATCAGGATGACCAGCAAGGCGCGCCGCTGGTCGCGGTGATGAGCTACCGCATCTGGAAAGAGAAGTATGGCGGTGATCCCACCGTTGTGGGTGCGGGTTACCAGATCAACGGGCATCCCTTCACGGTGATCGGCGTTGGGCCTCCCGGCTTCTACGGCGCAAAGCTGGGCGGCGGCAGCATGCCCGATCTGTGGCTCCCGGTTACTTCAGAACTTATCATCGATGGAGAGGCCGGGCGTTTGAAACGGCCAAGCTCCAGCTTCCTCGATTTGCTGGGTCGCGTCCGGCCGGGGGTCAGCTCCACGCAACTGGAAGCCAAACTGAGAGTGGAGTTCCATGACTGGCTCGCCAGCCACGTGCCCGATATGCAACCGGCAGAAAAGCAACTCTGGCAACAACAGACGTTGCACCTTGCACCCGGGAGTGCCGGTGTTGCCGCCATGCGTGATCAATATCACGATGGGCTCACGCTCCTATTGGTGGCTGCTGCGTGCGTGCTGCTGGTCGCCTGTGGCAATCTGGCCAATCTGATGCTGGCCCGAGGTTTGAAGGATCGAGCACAGACATCAATACGAATGGCCATGGGCGCATCACGCAGCCGCCTGGTACGTAAGGCATTGGTGGAGTCTGTGCTGTTAGCAATGACCGGGGGCGTGTTGGGTATTGCGGTGGCCTATGCAGGAACCAGGCTGATCCTCTATCTGGCGTTTGAAGCAGGGAACCCAAACAACTATGTGCCGGTGAGCGCCTCGCCCTCCTGGCCCGTCCTGCTGTTTGCCTTCGGTGTATCCCTCTTGACCGGGGTTCTGTTCGGCGTTGGCCCGGCGTGGGTGACCTCGCACGCCGATCCGGCTGAGGCGCTGCGTGGCGCAAATCGTGCCGTCGGCGGGCGAGGTTCCTGGGCGCAAAAATCGTTGGTCATCGGCCAGGCCGCCATGTCTATCGTCTTACTCTCCGCGGCAGCTTTATTGGGTAAGAGCCTGCGTAACCTGCAACACCAGGATTTCGGCTTTGCCACCGAAGGACGCTATATTGCGTGGATCAACCCGGCCCTGGGCAACTACAAACTCGAACGCATGGAGCCCATGTTCCGTGAGATCGATGATCGATTGCGCCAGATACCCGGCGTACGCATGGTTGCGCCCGTGCTGTATGCGCCCATGACAGGTGACAGCTGGAATGAAGGCATTCGCATAGCGGGTAGGCCCGAGCCGCCCGCAAAGGAAAATACCAGCGCAGGCTGGGCACGCGTCATGCCCGGCTTCTTTGAAACCATCGGCGCCAAAATGGCCATGGGCCGGCCGATCAATGACGATGACACACCCACGACCCGCAATGTAGCAGTCGTGAATGAAGCATTTGCCAAGCGATTCTTCAAGAATGACAACCCCCTGGGCAAGCACTTCGGTCCAGATAAAATCCAGTACGCATCCACTTACGAAATTGTCGGGGTGGTGAAAGACATGCGCTACATGGCCTATGACTACAAGGACCCGATTGGGCCGATGTTCTGGATTCCTGAGGCGCAGGCCGCGCATTTCGACGATCCGATGTTTAACGCGGGAGACCTTTACTCGCACTACCTTTACAACATCGCCATCTGGGCGCCCGGCAACCCACCAGGGATGGAGGAGAAGGTACGCAAATCCCTGGCGACCATCGATCCCGACTTCGTACTCTACGGTGTGGATCCGTATGACAAGGTCGTGCGCGGGGAGTTCCAGCAGGAAGACATGATTGCGACGCTCACGACGCTATTCGGTGGCCTGGGGCTTTTGCTTTCCGCAATCGGGCTGTACGGCGTGATGGCCTACACGGTGGAGCAGCGCACACCCGAGATCGGGGTGCGCATGGCTCTGGGCGCGGACCGGGGAAACGTACTTCGCATGGTATTGCGGGGCGCCTTTGCGCAAGTGCTTATCGGCCTGGCCGTCGGCATCCCGGCAGCAATAGGAGCCGGCAAGCTCATGACGCAGCAACTGTTCAGCGTCAAACCCTGGGATCCCGCCATGCTGGCATCGGCGACAGCCGCCCTGACCATCGCAGCCTTGCTTGCGTCACTGCTGCCCGCCTGGCGTGCGGCGGGGGTGGAACCCATGGTGGCGCTACGCAACGAATGAGATGAGCCGGAAAGGGCTTCTTGCCGTCGGCCGACTGGCAAGCGCACTGGACGAGGGTTCAAATGTCCCCCACTCAAACCAAACGCGGCTTGAATGGGCCACCCTACAGTTTTTAGGGTCCGATCAGTCGCCACTCAGGAGGATCTGCTCCCTGCCCGCATCCAGAAAAGCCGAGGGTGGCCCACTCAAGCCGCGTTTGGCTTGAGTGGGGGACATCCCGCTGCGCTCGCTCAGCCAGACCGATGCGTATCGCACCCCGTTCATCCCGTCCTCAAACTTGCACTGCAAGCAGATTGCTCGGGATGACAAATTGGGCCTAGTGGCGTTTAGTTGACAGCCGCGTGTGGCGTTCGAGCGACAAGCGTATGCCGGTTCACGCGTCATTTGCTTCGCCGCCCTGGCGCGACCAGATCGACGTGACTCTTCCAGCCGGTTACGCAGTGGACGATCTACCGGCTGCCATCGACCTTGATCTCGGCTTCGCTCATTACAAAAGCGGTGTAAAGGTCGAAGGGAATACCGTGCGGTACACAAACCAGTATGTTGTGCGAGAATTTGCCACCCGGCAAATCGGCGGATGTGAGCAGCTTGATGGGTTTAATCAACGCCGACGAAAACTACAGTGCGGTCCTGAAAAAGAAGTGACGGGAACCCGCTGCAGCGACATTGGAATGTCACTGCAGCTCTGGTGCGAGGGCTACTTTTACTAAGCTGCTTTCGCCTTCGGGTTGACTCTGCTTTCAGCAATGGTCGTCAACTTTTCATCGCCGCCTTTACTGTCCTTCAAACTCTCGCTAAGTGCCTGCGCCGCGTCTTGCTTGCCCAGAAGCTCGGCATAGTGGCTCAGTGAACCGTACGACGCAACGCGAAACATTTGCTGCTGGTTGGCCGCGACGATCAATGCTGCATCGCGCACCGGACCGGGATCGGTATTGCTGATCATCTGTTCCACTTCGTTGATCATTGCCTTGGCAATGTGATTTTCGTTGCGCTGCACCGGTTGGCCGAACTTCTCAAATGTTTCTTCGACCCTCTGCGCGTACTGTTTGGTCTTCGTCTCGGTCTTCTGGAAGACCTCTTTCAGGTCGCTATCCTGTGCGGCTTCGGCCATTTTGGGTGCTTCGCGTGAGATTTGTTCCTCAAAATCCAACACGTAGGTAAGGCCGGTAATCATTAAATCCTGAATGTTTTGTGCTTTCATGCGGTAATTTCCTAAGGTTCGCGGCTCTCGTCCAAACTTTCTTATCCGGCCGCAGACGCTAATTAAGATGTGAGCCCGCAAAGCCGGTGTTGTCCCCTTGGGGAGTAAGCGTTCCATCGCGCGCACGAATGCTCGCGAGTCCTTCATTTGGCGATAGCAACGTTGCGAGGGCGCATGCCATCCCAACAGACAGTTGCATGCTGCGATCCTTCTGCGGCGTCTACGCAATTTACGGAACAGTTCGAGCTTATCGTCACGCCAGCCAACCCGATCCAGATCGGGGTGCCCGGTGTGCTGCAACCACCACCTCAGACAGTCTGAAAACCAGGAGAACCGCATGGCCACTCAAACAGCACCCAGCATTCGCGAGATTGTAGAACCCGTTGATCCACGCAAGCGCTTCGCCCAGCCCCCTTTTCCGCAAGAGGAACAGGAAGGTTCGGGCAGCGCGGCGCAACTGAATCCTCCAGCCGATTACGGAGAACAAAGCTACACGGGACATCAGCGCCTGGCGGGCCGCACCGCCCTGATCACGGGCGCAGACAGCGGCATCGGCCGGGCAGTCGCGCTCTGCTTCGCCAAGGAAGGCGCCGACGTAGTGTTTGCTTACCTCGATGAGAATGAAGACGCCGAAGAGACAATACGCCTGATCGAGGCAACCGGACGCAGAGCCGTGGCAGTTGCCGGCGATCTGCAAAAAAAGGCGTTTTCGCAGGAACTGGTACGGCGCACGGTCGAGGAGTTCGGCAGGTTAGATATCCTGGTGAACAATGCGGCCTTCCAGCGGACCTATGACAAGCTGGCCGACATTTCCGAAGAGGAGTTCGATCGCACCTATCGCACCAATGTCTACGGCACCTTTTTCCTCACCCAGGCGGCGCTGCCTGAGATGAAGCCAGGTGGCGTGATCATCAACACATGCTCCATCGAAGCGTTCGAGCCTGAAGAAATGCTGGCTCCCTATGCTTCCACCAAGGCAGCGCTTGTCAGCCTCACCAAGACCTTTTCGAAGATGTGCATGGAGCAGGGCATCCGCGTAAATGGCGTGGCGCCAGGCCCGGTGTGGACTCCCCTCATTCCCGCGACTATGCCTAAGGAGCAGGTGCAGCAATTCGGCAAGTCCAGCTTGTTCCAAAGGCCGGCGCAACCTGTGGAGCAGGCAGCAATCTTTGTCTTCCTCGCATCGGACGACGCCAGCTACGTTACCGGTGAAATCTACGGGGCGACGGGCGGCAAAATGCCGATCTAGTTACGCCCCAAATGGCTCGTCGAAACCGTGTCAGGGCTACTCGGCAGGAATTGGCAGGGTAGCCCCTGCAAGTGTTCAATCATCGGTAGTCGTTTTTTGGTAAAAGGGAAGTATGGAGAAACGTAAGCTTGGCAACTCGGACCTCGCGTTAAGCCCGATCGGTTTTGGGGCGTGGGCCATTGGGGGTGGCGACTGGGCTTTTTCCTGGGGACCTCAGGACGACAACGATTCGATCGCCGCCATCCATCAAGCGCTCGATCTGGGTGTGAACTGGATTGACACTGCCGCGGTATACGGCCTGGGCCATTCTGAAGAAGTGGTTGCGCGCGCCCTGAAGACCACCGCCCACAAGCCCTATGTGTTCACCAAGTGCGGGCTGGTTTGGGATGAAAATCGCGCCATCAGTAACAGTTTGAAACAGGTACGCCGCGAGGCAGAAGACAGTCTCCGACGGCTGCAGGTCGAGGTAATCGATCTGTACCAGATGCATTGGCCCAAGCCCGATGAAGAGATCGAAGAGGCGTGGAGCGTGATGGCTGCTCTGCAGAAAGAGGGCAAGGTGCGCTGGATTGGCGTATCGAACTTCAGCCCGGAGCAAATGGAGCGAGTCATGAAGATCGCACCGGTTACCTCGAACCAGCCACCTTATTCCATGCTGAATCGTACCGTGGAGGCAGCGGTTCTGCCTTTTTGCGAGAAGCACAAGATCGGCGTGATCAATTACGCTCCGATGCATTCGGGCTTATTGACCGGGGCGATGACGAAAGAGCGTGTAGCGAGCTTTCCGTCGGACGACTTTCGCCGCAATGCCAAGAACTACCAGGAGCCGCTGCTGTCGCGGAACCTGGCAGTTGCCGGTTTCCTGGCCACCATCGGCAAGCGGCATGGCGTCAGTGCCGGGGTGGTAGCGATTGCGTGGACTTTACATCACCCGGCGATCACCGCCGCTATCGTTGGCGGCCGCAATGCGAGCCAGGTCCAGGGTGTGATTCCCGCAGCGGAGTTCCGGCTTTCTGAGGAAGAGTTTGCCGAGATTCAATCCTTCCTTAATCAGCATGTAGCTTAATCAGCAGGTAGCCGGGCTGCGCTGCTGAACAATTTGTCAACGCGCGGATAGCCAGGACTTGATCCCGGCTATCCGCAGTCGTCCCCACCGGGCCGCTATCTCAGGCGACCTCCGGAGGCACGGCGGTGGACGTGAAATCCACCGTCTGGGTTCCTAGCCAGGGGTGGATTGCGCGCAACTGGATGCTACCGTTACCGACTGTTGTCCTGATCCAAATAGCACCCGTGCCCCCTACCAGTCCAAAGGGATTCTCGCCGATGATCTCGGCGGGCCCTTCCAGTTCGAAGCGGATCGCCGCCTGCGCAAACGGCCGGATGCGTCCATATTCATCGTTGACGCGGAGCACTACCCTGGTTGCGTCCGCACCATCTCCGAGAAGCTCGTGATCGTCGGGAAGAATCTCGAATTGCCGATCGACGCCACGTCCGGAGTAAGTTTTTGAAATGACCTGCTTGCCATCGATGAAGCCATCGATGCGCAGGTCACCCCAGCCATACTTCAAGTGCTTAAAGAGATCCAGAAGAAACGGCGGGTGCTTCAAGTGAGAGAACTGCGCGCGGTCAGGATCACCTTCCACCACCAACTCAAACCCTTTGCCCTGATCGACGAAGAGTTTCAGATGATCGCAGTTGGAGCAGATCATGACATTTGAGATGTTCACCGATTCGTCGTTGCGCGCCCAGTGAAATGCAGGCTCGAGCACAATCTCTTCCGCTGGTTCGCACATCGACTTGTAGAAGCCTGCTGCTGATTTAGGCGTGCGGAAGATATCCATGACTCCGTGGTAACAAATGCGGTCGCCGGAGCCGAAGTTGTTGTGCGTGTTGTAGTCGAAGGCACACCAACCGATGCCGCCGGCATATTGGGCATTCGAAGCCAACGTGTCGTGGATGCGCGCATGGCGGATAACAAACTCCTGCAGGCGCTCTTTGCTGTCAATTGTCTTGGTGGGGAAAGTATGGCCTACGAACTCGGTGTTCAGGTAGCGCGGATGGTTCGGCGCTTGCAGGGGCCAGCCAAAATCATTGATGGTGAACACGTCTTCCAGCAATTCAGAACTGAAGAAGTTACGGATACCGCCAGTTTGCCGTTGCGGGTCCAGCGCGTGCGCCAGGGCATTGGTGCGGGTGTAGAAGTCGTGGGCATCCGGTGCTTCGTTGATGCGCACGCCCCAGAGGATAATCGAAGGGTGGTTCCAGTCCCGGCGAATCATGCGGCCGACGTTATCGACGGCAACATCCTGCCATGCGAGATTTCCCATGTGTTGCCATCCGGGTATTTCCTCCAGCACCAGCAAGCCAAGCTCGTCACACGCATCGAGAAAGTGCCGCGATTGCGGGTAGTGCGAGGTACGCACAATATTGCAACGCAGATCGCGCTTGAGAATCCTGGCATCCTGCTTTTGCACGCGGCCCGGCATCGCCTGCCCCACCCAGGGGAAAGTCTGGTGGCGGTCCAGCCCGTGCAGCTTGATTATCTTGCCATTCAGTGAAAAGCCTTGCGGCGTAAACGTCGCTTCGCGAAAGCCGATCTGCCGCGTGTCCTCATCGATGGTGGTTCCGTTCTCGCGTAGCTGCACATGCACCACGTACAACTGGGGATGATCCAGATCCCAAAGTTCGATCGGGCCGAGCTTTTCCAGGGTCACTGTATAGCTGCCGGGGACCGGGATGGCCAGCGGCAAAGCGCCCATTGCCTGATCGGCATCTTCCGGGTGGTGCACGCTGACTGGCGGCGCAGGAATGGCAAGCTCGGCAGACGACAGCACATTGCCGTTTTGCGCGTGGCGCAGTTCCGCATGCAGCGTGAGTGCTCCCGGCTTTGCCCCCGGCCCGCGATCGAGAAAGCACTCGACCTCTACCGTCGGCGAGGCCCCGAGCACGCCGGTAGGCCGTGCATAGACGTTCTCAAGGAACGTATGGGGAACGATGCGCAGCGCGACCTCGCGATAGATACCACCGAAGGTGAGGTAGTCGATCTCGTTGCCAAAAGGGGGAATGTCGTTGCGCTCTGTGGAATCCACGTCGAGCGACAAGATATTTTTGCCCTCGCTTCGGAGAGCCTGCGTCAGCTCAAAAGAGAACGGAGTATAGCCGCCACGGTACTGGCCAAGCTTGGTTCCGTTCATGTAGACGGTGGAGGCGGTCATCACTCCTTCGAAATCGACAAAGACCCGCTTGCCCTGGGCGGCTGCCGGCAGCCGGAGCTCGCGGCGGTACACCGACACAAACTCATACGTTTTGTCGTCGAACCCGTGCCAGGGGAGCTTGATGTTGGTGTGCGGCACGACTACCTGAGCGAACTGGGAGTCGTCGAACTCCACCGCGTGCGCCGCCTCGGTGGTGCTGGGGTGGTAGCGCCATCCCCGGTTGATGGGCAGCACGGTGCGGCCCCCAGTGGCTCCCGCAGGGCTGACGGCCTGCGCAAAAGCGTTTAGCACTACTGAGGTGCCGGCAGCGAGCACGCCGGCTTTCAAAAAGTCACGTCGATCCATGAGGATTAGCTCCCGGTGTGATTGCCAGTGCAACCGCACGGAGGCTTCACGACCCACGCAAGGATACAGGATGCAGCCCGGCCTCGGCTTCGGGCGTGATTTTGCGGTTGGAGGGGTAGGGCTCGCCTGTGTCCTGGAATTTAGTATGAGCGGAAAGCGATGGAAGCGTTCGAGGCGCTGCCCGCGCGTATGCGGCCCACGTATGCTCGCCGAACCTGGGAACCCGACAAGAGATAGAGGCTCTGTACTTCTCGTCCACTTTAATTCCAGCAATCGTCGAATCACGGGCTAGCCATTCGCGCTATCAAGCTCAGGATCTCATTCAGATGGTGTGCCGAAATCGAACAGAAGAACTCGGTCCCTGGCGATAGTGGGAGCGCGGCACATCGAGCGCTAAGCAAATTGCGATAGAAGATAAGAGCCGAGCAAGTGGTGATTGTCACAGCTAGTGTCAACACTCCATCTCGCGGCAAAAAAGGCGGCCCAATTCAAGGCATGCTGTTCAGCAGCACTTAACAATTGTCAGAGTGACTTATGGAAGTTTGTAGAAGTCTGAGGCTCTAATTAATTTTCTGCACTGTGAGTGCGACGCATATTTGTTTAAGCCTGAATGTTACAAGCGGTGTTCCGGTGTTTTTGCGCGGTAGACCGCATGCAGAGACAGTTATTAATGATTACGTTCTTATGCTGGTGAAATTTATGATTAGGGATCATGGAACCCAGGAGTTATACTCTGACAATTCCCCCCCGCGATTGTGTTTTACGTTTCTGTGTCTACCCGGTTGCTCTGCTCTGTGGTTCTGTCTTCCACACACGGACCAAAAGGGGAAACATGGTAATGGGCTGTGACTCTGTCCATGGGTAACCATAAGGGACTTTAACGTCTGAAGGTCAGTCAGAGCCGGCGATATTAAAAACCGAGTAAGCAAAGGTTTCTGCCGATGAGTTTGATAGCACTTACTGCTGATGTATACAGTCGATCTTCCCGTTATTTTGAGGGCGGTCCAAGCCACTTTCTTATGTATCTATTTGGGCGCTTTCGACCTGTGCGCTCCTTTATGGCCTGGTATTTGCGGCAGAACACAGCGCACGCAAGCTTCAGCGAAAGCCCGCTACGAGCGGTGGTTCCAAGCCTGGCGGCATCCATTGACGTCGATGCCGCTGTCTCTGAGATCAACCGGGATGGGGTTACGACCGGCCTCACGCTTCGTCATGACGTAGTGGAACAGTTGCTGTCGTACTCCCTGGTAGCGACTTGCTATGGAGAGGGGAAGGATGAGAATCCATTCCACTATGGCGAGTTGGAAAACGCGGGAAACACCTACCGCCTGGGGCGCTACACAAACGCTCTCAAGGGGTGCCCAACGCTGCAATCACTCACCTGTGACCCGCAGCTGTTAGCGATCGCACGCAAGTATCTCCAGTCTGACCCTGTACTGATCACTGCACGGATGTGGTGGAGCCTGGCTGGCCCTGCCAATAGCCGTCAACAGCTGGAAGCCGGGCAGGGCTTTCATTACGACATTGATGGTTATCGCGGGCTGTCCTTCTTCTTTTATCTCACCGATGTGAAACCCAGCAGTGGACCCCACATTTACGTGCGCGGCACGCACAAAACCAAGGCCCTGAAGCACCTGCTTTCGATTCACAAGTCGCAGAGCGATGCTGAGATTGAAAGCCGCTATGGAGTCGCTCAGCAGCTTAGCCTTTGCGGACCGGCGGGCTCTGGTTTTGCTGAAGACATCTTCGGGTTCCACAAGGGACTGCATCCAGAAGAGGATCGCCTGGTCGTGCAGATCCGCTTTGGACTTCAGGACTATGGTTCGGGGCGCGCCGACTAATGATGCGTCGTTGATTGCGAGATCGCCGGGCGCAGGGCCTTTAATCTTCGGGCAGGGCCCAGGCGAACAGCATGTCGTCCGCCGCGGTAAGAATGTATTGCCGGCCGTCCAGCTCATAGGTAATTGGCCCGTTGTTCATGATTCCGCCGGGCCGCGTGTGCCAGAGCGCCTTGCCGTCTGCGGCGTCGAGAGCCAGCGTGTTGCCGCCGGTGTCGCCTGTGAACAGTAGTCGTCCCGCGGTGGTCAGAATGCCAGGGCTTCCCCGGCCAGTGCCGCTCTCCCGTCGCCAGCGGACTTTTCCAGTCTGATAGTCCAGAGCCAGCAAAACTGATTTGGAAAGCAGGGAAGAGGCGCCGCCGCCCTGGTGGTCGTCCGCTTCGCCGTTCTCGTCCAGTGACAGGTACCAATAGCTGAAGCCCTCCTGGGCGGTGACATAGAACAGGCCGGTCTCGGGATTGAAGCTCGGCGGCATCCAGTTCGTGCCTCCGTTACTGGCTCCTTCGAGCAGCGCACCATCCAGTTGCGGCTCCTTTGCCGGGTTGGACACAGGCTCTCCTTTCGGCGAAACGCGCAGGGCCCAGTTCGTCGGCACGAATTGTGTAGTCAACAGCGATTGCCCGGTCGCCCGATCCAGCACGAAAAAGTAGCCATTGCGGCTGGCCTGCGCAAGCAGCTTGCGCGGCTTGCCCTGAAACTCGGCGTCGAACAGGACTGGCGTTTCCACCGCGTCCCAGTCATGGGTATCGTGCGGCGATGGCTGGAAATACCAGGCGATGGCGCCGGTGTCCGGGTTCACTGCCAAAATGGAACAGGTGTAGAGATTGGCGCCGGCGCGTCCCAGGCCGTCGAGAACAGGGTGAGGATTGCCTGTGCCCCAGTACAGCAGGTTAAGTTGCTCATCGTAGGTGCCGCTCAGCCACATCGGGCCACCGCCATGGCTCATCGCTTTGCTGTTCGGCCAGGTCCCTGCCGCGGCCGTGCCCGGTTTGGGCAAGCTTTCCGTGCGCCAGGCCTGTGCTCCGGTTTCAGGATTAAAGGCTGCCAGAAAGTGTGGAATGTTGGTTTGATCGCCCGAGGTTCCTACGAGAATGCGGTCGTGCACCACGATGGGCGCTACGCTCAGGTAATAGCCAAACTTCACGTCGGCGACCTCGACATCCCACACCTGTTTGCCATCCCGCGCCTGGAGGCAGATGAGGTGTGCGTCGGGTGTGCCGAAGTATATGCGGTCGTGGTAAAAAGCCACGCCACGCTGACCAATATGGTCGCCCTGCGAAGGCCGGTGAAAATCCCACAACTTGAACCCGGTGCGCGCGTCGATTGCCCAGACGCGATCAGGCGCGGTTACGTATAAAACACCGTTCACGACCAGGGGAGTTCCCTTGATCGCAGCACCATGTGTCGCATACGCCCAGCGCAATGTGAGCGACTTCACGTTACTGCGATTGATCTGTTTCAGACTGCTATAACGCTTGCCAGACAAGTCGCCGTTGTAACTGGTCCAGGAGCCCGCACTGCCCGGTGTTTGGGCGTGCAACGGAAGCACGCACAACAGGCCGGGCAGTATGGCCAGCCAGGCGGGTCTACTGCAGCGTTTCCAAGTACGCGAAAACATCATGGATTTCCTTGTCCGTGTAGGTCTTGAGCAGCTCCAGATGTCGCTGCAACGGGTCGTCGATCTCTACCTTGATGCCTGGGCGCAAGGGCCAGGAGTGATAGTTCCCCTGGGCATCGACGAGTGCTATATCAAAGGCATCGGCTTGCAGGATGCGTCCTTTCACTGTTTCGCCCGAAGGCAGCGAGACGGTGCCGGTCTGGTCGGTCAGGTGCGGATAGAGCATGCGCGCTTCGAGATCGGCAGGAGGGTACTTTTTAGCAACGCCCGCCAGGTCGCCCCGGGCGGCGTGGCACGACGTGCAGTTTCGATCGAAGTATTGCTTGCCGGCAGCGGCGTTCCCGGTGAGCAGTCGTTTGAGTGAGTAGCCGGCAGCGGGTCCTACGGCGGAGACGCTATCCGATACCACCAGCCTGGCGTGGAGATACGCAACAATGTCTGCGATCTGGTTCGCGCTTAGATTGGGGAACGCAGGCATGCCGCGATCGGAGCGTCCTTCCTGCACGACCCGGGTGATCAGATTGCCATGTTCGTCGTGCCGCACCAGCGACGAGTCAATCAGGCTGGGGCCGGAGCCGGTGCCTCTCCCTACCGAACCATGACACATTGCACAGTTCTGCTGGAATTGCGTCATGCCCCGCTGCGCATCCTCGTGGGTCATGGGATTGGGCCGGCCCGCATTGGCCGGGCGCGCCTGCTCCGCAGCAGGTGTCTCCTGGCTCTGGCAGTCTGGATGAAGAAAGAGCAAACCGGCCATGGTCACAAGGATGCACAGCAGGGCGTGATACAGAATATGACGGTGATGCACCTTGACTTCTACCTTGCTTCCTGGCGGCTTCGCGTTCTACCGACCCCGCATGATAATTTCCGCTGAACGTTTTTGGGTCGGCTCCGCCGGGAGTACCCTGATCAGCGGTTACTCCGGGGAGAGCGCGTGTCCAAAAAGTGGTAGCCGCGTCCGGTCCTTTAGATTACATTCAACGCATGGACACGGAGCACACCGGCTTTTGTCCTTGAATGCAGTTGTTTGACAGGGCGCGGAACCCAAAAAGAAAAGGGAAGGGTCTGCAAAACCTTATTTGGTGGTTCAATTCCATCCCGCGCCTCCACCTTCCTGTCTTCTGAAGCCATCCTCATTCTGGGTCGAACGGTAACCGCGACAGGTCAGGGCTGTTTGGCCGCCGCCTTTTCTGCATCCGCCACAGCTTTGCGAAAAGCAGAAAGCCCTGGCATGCTGCCCGGTTGAAGGGCATCCTGCCCGCGATATCTCCACGCCGGGGAGCGATCGAGCGGACGGTCCACCCCACCCTGGTAAACCACGAAAGAATCCTCCGCTCCGCCGACCTCCGTCTGCGGACCCGCGGTTCGCGGGTTCCCGCCGAACCCTGCGTCATCTGAAAGCGTCGGCCGGGGACCGCGTTGCGCGGATCCGGCTATAGCACCGTCGCTGTGATCGATGGAGCCAGGGCGATTGTTTTGTCGTGCGTCGGGAATGGTCTCGTTGAAGGAGCGTCCGTTCCCTTTGCGGATCACGATCAACAAATCCGCGGTCTGGGTGGATAGTGTGGGTTCTAACCTCCCCCATGCGAGCAGGGCCGACTCCACATTTTTACGCGCTGTCTCGTTGGCGCGTGGATCTTCGATCGAGATGCCAGCGGCCGGATCGATGATTACGCTGACCGTGTGCGCCGCCAGCACGTAGGCCGGCAACGGGTTTTTGTCCTTGGTTTTGGCAAAGACCAGGGTTGCCAGCAGAGTGATTGGCAGCAGAGCAAATGCGCGTTTCAGCATCGTTTTCCCCCATGTCGTGTTACCCGGGCATGATATGCCCTTGGCGAAGGTGAGCTGAGTCGGACCTTTGCGGCCGCCTGAGTGCGTGGGGATCGAGCTACGGTGGTCTCTGATGGAGAGGCGTTCGGGATGGGGAGAGGGCGTGGAGGAAGAGTTTGCGTTGGGTGAGAGTTGCCGACAGAGGCGGTGACTTCCCACATCTCTCGACTGGAGCACATCGTGAGATATGGGGCACCCCGGTTCGTCGACGAGCCTTATTAAGATTTGGTGTTCGGTGGGTTGTGGTGGATTGAGGAGTTGCTTTGGGGCGGCCGATTGGTGCCGGTTTTATGTCGTCTCGGAAGGTTGTACACTTCTCCGTTAAGCACCCTGGGAGTGGCGTCGTGATTCGTTTCTGGAAAGTGGGTCCCGGCGCAACAGGCAGGATGTTGCAGGGGCCCTGGGTCAGGACCGCTCTGCTCGGTCTCGTTTCTGTCTGTGCCCTGGGGCAAAACTCAAGCACCCACCCAATTCACGGTATGGTCGTCGATGCGCGTGGGCGACCGGTCGAGGGCGCGTCCGTGATGTTGCAGACGGACGGTTCGGCTCAACTTGTCGAAACCAGGACGGATGCCAGCGGAGGGTTTGTTGTGACGCCGCGGGCGGCAGGCAACTATCGCCTTAGCGCCACGAAGGCGGAACTGCATAGTCGATGGGTAACGCTGGATGCGTCTTCGCTGGGAAGCGGCCAGACAGTGCGTATCACGATGGATAGCGACACGGCCGCCTCGGCACAAGCCATGGAGTTCGCTGACCAGCCTAACTTCAGCGTAGCTGGTGTTACTGACTGGACTGCCGTCGGCGGTCACGGTTCTGACTCAACGCTGCGCACCAGCGAAGAGCTCGCACGCGAAACGGCAGCGCTCAAGTCAGGCGGCGCCACGGGTAAGGCAACCGCGCAAACGCTCGTCGCACATGACGAGAATGCGGCTCTGCATCGTCAAAGGGCTGAGCTCGATGAGAAGTCTGGAGATCCACTGGGGGCTGTTCACGAATTCGAACAGGCCGTACGCCTCGACCCAAGTGAGCAGAACTACTTTGCCTGGGGATCAGAGCTGTTGTTGCATCGCGCGGTATGGCAGGCCGTGGATGTGTTTAAAGCAGGCAACAGGCTGCATCCCGGTTCGGCCCGCTTGCTGACCGCTTTAGGATCGGCGCTCTTTGCGGGCGACCTTTTCAAGGAGGCGGCTGCCAGCCTTTGCGCTGCCTCTGACCTGCAGCCGGAGGAGGCGGCGCCCTACACCTTCATGGGCCGGGTGGTGATCGCCGCTCCCGGGCCGCTGCCCTGCGTGGAAACCAGGCTGGCTCGGTTTGCTCAACAGCAACCTGGCAATGCCATGGCGAATTACTTTCTCGCAATGACCATTTGGAAGCGGCAAGAGCACGCTGCGGATCCCGTGCAGGTGGAGCAAGTGCGCATGCTGCTTAAGCGCGCCGTGGCGGCCGATCCTGGTTACGCGGAGGCCTATCTCCAGCTTGGGATCCTGGCAGCGGCACAGCATCGTTCGGATGAGGCGATGCAGTACTACGCGAAAGCGATCGTCGCCGACCCGCAATGCAGTGAGGCGCACTACCGCTTAGGAGTAGCCTATGATCGCAGCGGTGCGTCTGAGAAAGCCCGCCGGGAGTTTCAGTTGCATGAAGAAATCGATAGGACGCAGGCTGCAGCAGTCGAGCGCCAGCGACGCGAAGTGAAGCAATTTCTGGTCGTCTTGCAAGGCCAGCCAGTACCGCCAGCCGCCCACTAAGAAAGCTACAGGAGAGGTCTGCATGTTCAAGCTATTGGCAGTGATGCTTATACCCGCCATGTCCGTGTGGAGTGCCGAGTTGCCGAGCAGGAAGTATCTCAACTTCGCCGCCATCAAGACCATGGTGGCAGCGTCTGAAGCGAAGGCCAAAGAGCTGAATGTGCAGGTAACCATCTGCATCGTAGATGAGAGCGGCAACCTGCTTTTTCTGGAGAAGGAAGATGGCGCCTCGCTCAACACCTTGCAGTTTGCCGAGAAAAAGGCTCGCCATGCTGCGGCGTACGGCAGCCCTTCGCGGGAGGCGGCCGAATCGGTAAAGAAGGGCAATGTAGAGGCGCTTGCGTTTCCCAATTTTTTCCCCAACCAGGGCGGGTTACCGGTGAAGGTTGATGGGCAGCTGCTTGGCGGGATCGCCGCGAGCGGAGCTAAATCGGAGATCGATGAGCAGATCGCACAGGCCGGCCTGGACGCCCTTTTGCAGAAGTAACGTTTGCTCGCCGCTCGACACTATCTGGGGTTAGGTAGTTCTTGTAGCTTATTCAGTGCTGCTTCACTAAGGCCTTGTAGCAACGGAGGTTTAAAGAGGCGGTGTATCATGGCCGCAAACGAGATCGCCTGTCCAGGCGACAATTCTCCCGGTACGGAACTTTTCGGCGGCCACTCACGTCTTCCACTCTTTATGAACATCAGGGAAGTTGCCAAGAGGGCCGGCGTCTCTACCGCCACGGTGTCTCGCGTGGTAAATGGCACAGCACCCGTGGACGCTGGCACGGAAAAGCGCGTGCGGGCCGCTATCCAGCGTACCGGCTACTATCCCAACACGCATGCGCGCACGCTCGGCACGGGCAAAAGCCATATCTATGGCCTGATCATTTCGGATATCGAGAATCCTTTTTTCCCGGAGTTGGTGAAGTGCTTTGAGCGGCTGGCCGTGGAACACGGCCATGAAGTGCTGATCGCGAACACCGATTACCAGGCGGAAAAGACAGAGGTGTGCGTTCGGCGAATGTTGGAACGGAAGGTGGATGGGGTCGCCATCATGACCTCAGAAATGGATCCCGAACTCATCCAGATGCTTGGGGCGCGCGGCATACCCATTGTTTTCCTTGACACCGGCTCAGTGGGGCAGGGCATCAGCAATATCTCGCTCGATTACGACAGCGGGGTCGACCAGGCGATCGATCACCTGACGTCTCTGGGGCACACCAGCATTGGTTTCGTTAGCGGGCCGGCGAATCTGGGTTCTGCGAGGACCCGGCAGGACGCATTTCTGGCTTCGCTTCGCCGTAAAGGGCTTGACTGCAGGGAAGAATTCATTCGTGCCGGTAATCACCGCTTCGACGGTGGGTACGCGGCCATGCTGGAGATTTTGAAACTGCGTTCGCGTCCGACCGCGGTGCTGGCTTCCAACGATCTGACCGCAATCGGCATTATGGGCGCGGTTTACGCGGCTGGCTTGCGCGTTCCAGAAGACATTTCGGTGGTTGGTTTTGACGACATCGCACTCAGTAGTTTTATGTCGCCGCCGCTCACTACGATTCGGTTGTCGCGGGTAGATATTGCCACGTTCGCGTTCGATTCGCTGTTTGCCGCCAGCCAGCGCAATGAGTCACAAGGCGTGACCCATATGGTGCGTGCGGAACTGATCATTCGCCAATCCACGTCGGCGGTTCCGGTCCGGCAATAACCGTTCCGGCCAGGGAAACAGAGTGCCGCTAAGGCCGGGGTATTTTACGCTGGCAACGATGCCGGCTCCTTCGCGAATAGTAATGATCTGGTTGGCTTTGACCTGCGTAAACCGCTCGATTTTCTGCGTGGTTGGCCACTTCACTTCTACTACATCTACAGTGTCGACTTTACCCAAGCCGAAATGCAGGCGCAGGTCTGACTGGGACATGACGCTCGTTCCGCTATGCACTTCATCCATTTGCGTATGCTTGCCGGTGATGACGCGCACGCGCGCGCCGATTGCGGTTCGGTTGCATTGTGTCCCCACCAGCTTGAACTTGATCCAGTTCTGCTTGTTGCCGCCCTCGTTGCGCAGTAGCGATGGCATGTCGTTCATGTTGAAAATCACCACATCCATGTCGCCATCGTTGTTGTAATCGCCGAAAGCAGCACCCCGGCTGGAGTAGTGCTCGCTGATTCCTGGCCCCATCTCGGCGGAAACATCCTTGAACTGCCCGTTGCCGAGGTTCCTGTACACCAGACGCGGATTTTTGAAGGTCTGGCCGAAATTGTAGCGATCGATCTCCGGGTAAACATGGCCGTTGATCTGCATGATGTCTTGCCAGCCGTCGTTGTCGTAATCGATAAAGCCGCATCCCCAGGCGACATAGCGGTTGTTGACCGCCACTCCCGATTCGAACGTTACATCGGTGAAGGTTCCATCGCCGTTGTTGTGGTACAGGTTGCTGGTATCATCCGCAAAGTTTGTTTTAAAAATATCGAACCAACCGTCACAGTCATAGTCTGCGACGGCAACGCCCATGCCTGCCTGCTCGTGTCCGTTGTCGCTATAGGCACACCCGGCCATTACTGCAATATCGGTGAATGTGCCATCGTGGTTGTTCTTGAATAGGATGCTGGGAGCTGAATCCACCGCGACATAAATATCCGGCCATCCATCGTTATCGAAATCATATGACACTGCAGTAATCGAGTAGCCCGGCCCCGGCTTGAGTATCCCGGCCTTCTCCGAAACGTCGGTAAACGTGCCATCGCCATTGTTGTGGTACAGGATGTTGGTGTCGGCCGGAAGCCCTCGCGGCCCGCACATAATCGGCACACCCTTCCACTGGCAGTAGCTTGCGCTCGCTTCGGGAGGAATAGTGGTCGGGTCCAGTTTCAGATAATTGCAGACAAACAGATCCAGGTGGCCATCGCGGTCATAGTCAAGAAAAGTGCAGCCGGCGCCCCACGAAATTGCTGGGTCAGCCCGGCCTTGCGCGTCACATCGGTGAAGGTGCCGTTCCGTTGTTGCGAAAAAGAATGTTGTGTCCCCAGAAGCAGCAGAACAGATCATCCCACCCATCGTTGTCGTAATCCCCGACGCACACGCCCGTTTGCCAGCCGGCTCGCCCGAGCCCGACTTTTCCGTCACGTCGCTAAATGTGCCGTCCCGATTATTCTTGTAAAGATGAGACGTTGGGTGCCTTGCCTGGCCGGCCACTGGTATCCAGCCGGTCGCCATTCGTCAGATAGATGTCCAGCCATCCATCGTTGTCGTAGTCAAAGAAAGCGAGTCCGCTGCCCTTGGCTTCAATGATCGAATGTTTATGATCGATCCCCCATACATTCGGGCTGGTCAGCCCGGCTTGCTGCGCCACGTCGACGAACTGCACCTGCCCAGGCGTCACACCCGCAGCTGCCTCACCAGGCTCGCATCTCTCCACTTCCAAACAGGGGTGGTAAGTACTTCGGTCAACGTGCTGCCAAGCACGAAGAGGGAGGAACCAAGGAATCGGCGTCGCGGAAAGGTCATAGAGTATTCCCGATTATAGAGACTCCACCCAGCCTCTTGCCCGAACCAACGGGGGCAATCAAGCTTCACCCCGAACTTCCGCAGTGATTACCAGGCGCACTCGAGTTCGAGCGCTTATCCCCGAACGAACGAGGTGGACGGCGAGCCGGCTCCTCAGGAAAGGCGGGGTAGGGCGTTTTGTGGTTCGTGACCTCAACGAGCCAGGATTCTAGGGAAGGGATGCGGCACGATCCCGGCGCCTTCCTTTACGGCGAAAATCGTATCGACCGGCACGTTTGCCAACTTCTCCACTAGTCCGCTGGGCCAGGTAATCACCATCGACTCAACTTTTACTCTCTTGCCCAGTCCAAAATCAATCCTTCAATCGTCCCCCGACATATAGCTTGCGCCGCCCTCCGCCTGTTTGACCTGGGAGAAACCTTTCGCGGTCAATTTCAGTAGCGCGCCGGTACCATCTCAGACTAGATTTGGTCCCGATCAACAACACTTCAAGCCAGTGATTGGCATTGCCGCCGTCATTGCGTAAAAGTTCGGGAGAATCCGCGCGGTTATTGACGGCAATGTCGGTGTCACCATCATGGTCAAAATCTGCTGTTGCCAGACCGCGCCCGGCCACCGGACGTACCCAAAAGTCAGGGCCAAGTTTAGAGGAGGTCATGGAGGGGTGCGCCAAACCGAGATTGCGAAACATCAGCAGCGGTTCCTTGTAGGAGATTTCGCTGTGATAAACCGTTACGTTCTCCAGCATGGCGCCGTTCAGTTGCAGAATGTCCGTCCAGCCATCGTTGTCATAGTCGATGAACTTGGCGGCTATGCCGCTCAGCAGTATCGCCTGCGTCCCAATGCGCGAGGCATACGTGTCGTCGGTAAACGTGCTGTCGCCGTTGTTGAGGTATAGAACCGGTTCCGCGCCTTCGTGCGCGTCGGAGAAATAAGGCACGAGCGCGCTCATGTCCTGGCCGGGCAGCCCTTCGTGGGCCAGCGTATTCGCCGTGTAGGCCTTTTGCGCCGGTTGCCGGACTTTCTGCTCAGTTCCTGCATTCGCGCCACGACGGCTGGCACTTGCGGCTTGGTCGTCGTTTCGCCAGTCAGATCATCGGTGCCCGCGTTAACGTCATCCGGCATCGCAACCGTCAGCACCGCGCCGGCGGCCATGGGGAGGTCGGCATCGTCCTCCCCGGTCACGGTGCGCACCGTCTTGATGCGCCCGTCGATCCCACCAGATCGCGGATCGACGCCGGCTCGCGGCCCTTTTGAGCTTGTACTGTTTCCGCGCAGATGGATCTCCAACAGGCTCTCCAGACTCAGTCTGTTGCGCGTAGAGGGGCATGTACCCAAGAGTAGGTTGCGCGCGCCGGTTTGACGAGCATACTTCGCCAAGCTCCGCGCCGGCCGCGTTGAGTTGACAAATCGCCTTCCAGTTGGCGTTTTTTTTTTCGTAGAAGTCAGGATGACATGAAGGAGCTGCAGGTACCTGTCGGTATCGACTGTATCATCCTCGTCCGACTTCTTGAATTTTTGTAGGAACAGATGATCAAGGGCGGTCAACACACAGAAGGAGCTTGTTTGCGACACTACAAGAACTTGGCAAGCGCGACACCTTGGATTTGCGTCCCTGACTGCGTCCTTGGGTGTGGAGCAGCGAGTCGTCCAGATCCGATCAATATACACACTGAGGACGCGAGCTCGCCAACTGGTTCGCCGAACACCCTATTGCACGAGGGATGTTTGAAAGGTTTTTGATCGTGGAGATTGTGTTCTGGAACATCTTAGAGCTGCATTCCCAGGCGCCGAAATGCTCGTCACTAGCCTAAGGTTAAGTTGGGGATGGTAGGCGGGGTGAGCTGTCGAGGCTCTTGTCCTCGGCTGGGTGCTCAGCAATACGTTGTGTTTTTTTTCCCCCTGTTCTCTAGCACGCAACCGTCCCATACAAAGCACCAAACTCATCCCCATACAACAAATTTCATCGTACAACGTCGCAATGATCAATGACAACAACTCCAGCAATCGTAATAAACTACCATCACCAAAATCAATTGACTACGATTTCAAATGTATAGATTATATATAGTTTCCACTATTTTTCGGTAAGCCTTCATTCATCACTTCATGCTCACAACCACCACTAATACACATGTGCATCAATCTTCAACAAATCTTCATTGCTCATCCATCTAGCTCTAGTAATCTAGGCCCCTGTTTCTCTAGCAGGCTGATGTCTAGCATGGAGGCGACGAACTTCCAGTGAAGATATACACGACCGCGCAACGTTAACCATCATCATCACCAGTGCCGTGGCGAAGACAAAGATGAATATGGTGAGCATATCAGACGACTTAAGTTTACGTTTAATATTTTTTCTAGAATCAATCCGCAAATTCATCACTCCTACGTCTCGACGGCATCACAAACATAGTATTCGTGTTGTGTCTCGTTTACAGTAATATTTAATATGGTCACTGACAGCAAGTTCAAAAACTTTTGAAAAGCGCATAAATGACTAAATCACTCACAAGAACCAAATACAAAACAGACACAAGCAACATGTATGCGTGTACACCAGCATCTACTAGCAGCAGCACCACCATCAGACACTTGCCACACCTCATACACAACCCAGTGCCACCACAATCAAGAGGCAGGCCCTCGAAGTGGTCATCCAGAACCCCGCCGTTCTGGGTGGCGAAGCTGCGCTCATCGGTGGCGCATGGGAACGGTTCGAAGCCTGCCACTTCGTCACTCCTGCCTACTCAGCTGTTCATACTGCCGTACGGGCCGCCGGGCTGGCCCATATTGGTGACCCTGTGGCTTGGGTGGAAGAGATCAGGCGGGAAGTCCCGGAACCACTCCAGGCCTGGTCTCCGAGCTTGCGGTACGTTCCCTTGCCGGCCAGCACCCCTGAAGCGATGGCGAGGTATTGCAGGGACATCCTGGCCCGGCTTTTCGAACTCCAGATCACCAGGGTCAAGGCGGACAAGATGGGCCAGCTTGCAACGGCTGGATGCGGCGGCACATCCGGAGGACTTCCAGCGGCTGAACCGCGAACTCATGCAGCTGGAAATGGAGCGCCGACCCTCCACTGGCGCCGAGGCCTTGAGGAAGTCGATTTCGTTTTCCCGGAGCCCCTGTTAAGCTTGTAAACGCTTCATTCCTCCGTAGCTCAATTGGCAGAGCATTCGACTGTTAATCGAAGGGTTACTGGTTCAAGTCCAGTCGGAGGAGCTTTATACAAAAATCCCCGTCCTCAGTAGAGGGCGGGGATTTTTGGCGTCTAGGACAAAACGTGTGTAAATCCCGGGCGCGTCATGTCCGTCCCGGAATCGTCTTCGCTCGGATGTTGGATTCTGCTCAATCATTCGAATGGACAAATTCCGGGCCCGCGGAATCACGGGACCGGCAACTTCGGCGAAGAGAATGATCCAGCAGAATCCGACGGTGTCCAAGCAAGCCCCTCCCATCCCAGGTTTTGCCCTATGACCCGATTCAGCGGGTGGTGAGGGTGACGTCGTCGAGGTACATCCAGGTGTCGTCGGCGGGGCTGGAGCCGTCGAGGTGGACGTTGAACCAGAGGGTGATGGTCTGGCCTTTGTAGGCGGTGAGGTCGGCGGTGAGCTGGGTCCAGGTGCCGTTGTTGTTGCAGAGTTTGAACAGGCTTCCCAGGACCGTGCCGGTGGTGGTGCGGACTTGTGCTTCCATCCAGTCGTAGGGGCAGGCGGTGCCGGTGCAGGGGTCTTCTGCGCTGTGGGGCTGGTACCAGAAGGACAGGGTGGTGGTTCCGGTGGCGGGGACGGTGATGGTCTGGGACAGGCTGCTGTCGCCGAGGGGTTCTGCCCCGGATGCCAGGCCCAGGAGTGCGGAGCCGGTGCCGGTGTGGGCAACGGTGGAGGCCACGGGTGCCTTGACGCCGCCGGTGGTCCATGCGGTGAGTCCGGATTCGAAGCCGCCGTTGGTGATGGTCGAGGTGGTGGTTCCGGTGGGGGTGACCGGTGCCGAGGCGGTGGAGGCCGGGGAGGTGCCGATGGCGTTGGTGGCGGTGACGGTGAAGGTGTAGGCGGTGCCGTTGGTCAGGCCGGTGACGGTGGTGCTGGTGGCGGGCGGGTTCCCGGTGACGGTGACCGGGGCCAGGGCGGTGGCGCCGGCGTGCGGGGTGACCGTGTAGGAGGTGATCGGGGAGCCGCCGTTGTTCGGGGCGGTCCAGGACACGGTGGCGGAGGCGTTGCCCGGCGGTCGCGGTGACCCCGGTCGGGGCGGCGGGTGCCGTGGCGGCCGCGGTGGGGGTGACCGGTGCCGAGGCCGTGGAGGCCGGGGAGGTGCCGACGGCGTTGGTGGCGGTGACGGTGAAGGTGTAGGCGGTGCCGTTGGTCAGCCCGGTGACGGTGGTGCTGGTGGCGGGCGGGTTCCCGGTGACGGTGACCGGGGCCAGGGCGGTGGTGCCGGCGTGCGGGGTGACGGTGTAGGAGGTGATCGGGGAGCCGCCGTTGGCCGGGGCGGTCCAGGACACGGTCGCGGAGGCGTTCCCGGCCGTCGCGGTCACCCCGGTCGGGGCCGCGGGTGCCGTGGGCGTTGTCTGGGTGTTGGTGAGGGTGACGTCGTCGAGGTACATCCAGGTGTCATCCGCGGGGCTGGAGCCGTCGAGGTGGACGTTGAACCAGAGCACGATGCTCTGGCCGTTGTAGGCGGAGAGATTGGCGCTGAGCTGGGTCCAGGTGCCGTTGTTGTTGCTGAGTTTGAACAGGCTGGCCAGGACCGTGCCGCTCGTGGTGCGGACTTGTGCTTCCATCCAGTCGTAGCGGCAGGCGGTGCCCGTGCAGCTCTCGTCGGCGGTGTGGGGCTGGTACCAGAAGGACAGGGTGGAGGTCCCGGTGGCGGGCATGGTGATGGTCTGGGACAGGCTGCTGTCCCCGAGGGGCTCGGCCCCGGATGCCAGGCCCAATAATGCCGAGCCGGTGCCGGTGTGCGCAACAGCAGAGGCCACGGGTGCCTTGACGCCGCCGGTGGTCCAGGAGCTCAGCCCGGATTCGAAACCGCCGTTGACGATCCCGGGAACCGGCGCCGTCGGGGTGACGGGTGCCGAGGCGGCCGACGGAGCGGACGTCCCGACGGCGTTCGTGGCCGTCACGGTGAACGTGTACGCGGTGCCGTTGGTGAGTCCGGTGACGGTCGCCGTCGTCGAGGGCGGATTACCGGAGACCGTCACCGGAGCCAGGGCGGTGCCACCGGTGGAAGGCGTCACCGTATAGGAGGTGATCGGGGAGCCGCCGTTTGCCGGCGCCGTCCACGACACCACCGCCGAAGCGTTCCCCGCCGTCGCGGCCACCCCTGTGGGTGCGGCCGGAACTGTTGGCGCCGTGGGAGTCACGGGCGGTGAGGCGGCCGACGGCACGGATGTCCCGACGGCGTTCGTCGCCGTCACGGTGAACGTGTACGCGGTGCCGTTGGTGAGTCCGGTGACGGTCGCCGTCGTCGAGGGCGGACTCCCGGAGACCGTCACCGGAGCCAAAGCCGTGCCACCGGTGGAAGGCGTCACCGTATAGGAGGTGATCGGGGAGCCGCCGTTTGCCGGGGCCGTCCACGACACCACCGCGGACGCGTTTCCCGCCGTCGCGGTCACCCCTGTGGGAGCGGCAGGCGCCGTGGCGCGCGGCCTGGGTGACGTCGATCATCGAATAGTCATCCGTGGTGATCGAACCGTTGGATTGGATGTTCAGTCCGTAGCTGATACCCGAGGCGCCTGCCGGAAGAGCCGGCGTGGTCCAGGTGATCTGGGTCCAGTTGCTGCTCGAGTTGAACAGAGGGCTCGCCGTCCAGTAGGTCCAATACCCCGTTCCGGTGCGGTAGTAGAGCTCGAATTGGGTGATGACATTGGATTTATACCAGGTGCTGAGCTGATAGATATGACCTGGAGTGCCCGTGGGTGAGCAGCCGCCAAGGTCCAGGGCCGGCAGGAGCTTCGCGTCCCCGCTGACGTAGCCGCTCATGGTCAGCAGCTCCGCGTTGTTGCCCGTGTGGCCAGGCGAGACCACTGAGAAGCTTGGCGTGTTGGTGCCGTATCCACCCGCAGCCCAGCAGAGCGGAATCCCGCTGGTGAGCGTCTCCAGGCTCGGGTTCTGGATCATGTTGGTCCCCTGAGGCGGCGGCGGCGGCACCGGCGGCCCGGAGACGAGGGGCTGGACCGCGCCACCGATTACCTGGTCAACCGTCTTCACGACGACGCTGCCGGCTGTCTGTTGTTGCGCTAGCCAGGAGGCGAATTGGTTGAACAGACTGGGGCTGATGGTGAGGGTCGGATCGGTCCCCACCGCGATGTGGTGGAACGTCAACTGAACCCAGCCACCGCCGGCCGCCTGGGCCCTGGTCACGGAGTTTTCAAGGTTGGACAGCGTCCATGTGCTGTCCACTTCCTCCGGCGCCGCGGTGTCATAGGGGTTTGCGGGCGGGATGGTCTCGGCGGCCGGGAGTCCCGGATCGTCCTTGCTGTAAAGGTCCCCGAGCCCGCGTGCGCTGTTGAAACCGCAATTCTTCACGATGGTCTGCACCGCGGGGTCCAAGGAAGCGAAGGGGTAGGCGAAGCTGGTGACCTTGAAGCCCATGTTTGCCAAGGCGACCCTGCCGTTGCACACCTGGCGCGTCACTTCATCCGAGGTCAACGTGACCAAGTCCGGGTGCGTGACGGTGTGCCCGGCAATTTCGTTGCCGTCCGCATACAGTTGCTGCAAGTTCGCCGACGTGAAATAGCTCGGCTGATCGACCCACCCGGAGGGGACGAAATAGGTGCCGTGAAGTCCGAGGTTCTTCAGCGTGGTCGCGGCGGTCAGTTGGTCGGCGTTGCCGTCATCGAAGGTCAGCGTGATGACTGTGTTTGCAGCCGCATGCGCCGGCAAAGCAAAGCCACTGAGGAGTGCCAGGACCATTGCCGCGCACGCTCCAACTGCGGCCCAACGGACGCCGAAACGCCGCGTCGCCTTGTGCTCCTGAGTCGAGAGTCCAGCCACTCCACTCACCGTCCCTTCGATGCCGGGGCAACCGTCAAGGATGGGAGCATTCCCACCCTAAGTCTTCGGCGATGATAGGGCGGTGAATCATGCGGCGTCTTGAGTGGGCTCACCCGGCTCGCAGCAGCTGCGGGCCGCGATCCTGAGTATGCTCACCTGATCCGGCAGCAGAGAGGCGCGCGAGCACCCCAGGGTTGGTTAACGAAGCTTGAGCGCCTTGACCGCGCTCAACACTTTGGTGAGGGATTCCTTGGCGTCGCCAAACAGCAGCGTGGTCTGGGGTTCGTACATGAGTTCGTTCTCGATTCCCGCGAATCCCGGCCGCATGGAGCGCTTCAGGAAGACTACTTGGCGCGCGTCGGCCACTTCAAGGATGGGCATGCCGTAGATCGGCGAACCTGGAGTGGTCTTCGCGGCCGGATTGACGACGTCGTTCGCGCCGACCACCAGCGCTACGTCGGCCGTCCGGAATTCCGAATTGATCTCGCCCATTTCCTTGAGCGACTCGTAGGGCACATTGGCTTCGGCGAGCAGGACGTTCATGTGCCCGGGCATGCGGCCAGCCACTGGATGGATCGCGAAGTCCACGTCAATGCCCCTCGCCTCCAACGCAAGGGCCAGCTCGGCCGCCGTGTGCTGCCCTTGCGCTACCGCGAGCCCATAGCCAGGAACGATGATGACCCGTTGCGCGTAGGCAAGGAGAACGGCCACGTCTTCCGGGCTGGAGGAGCGGACGGGGCGGTCGCTCACCGCCGTCGACCCCGCCGTCGAGCCTCCCTTGAACGCGCCGAAGAGGATACCCGCAACACTGCGGCCCATGGCCGCGGCCATGGCCCTGGTGAGGATGGTGCCCGAGGCGCCCACCAACGTGCCGGCCACCACCAAGAGCACATTGCCCAGCACCAGGCCCGAGGCAGCCACGGCCAGGCCCGTGAAGGCATTCAGCAGCGAGATGACGATCGGCACGTCCGCGCCGCCTACCGGCAGCACCAGCAGGACGCCTGCCGCCAACCCCAGCACTAAGAGCAGCAGCGCGAGCGCGAGGGAACCACTGAAAACGACGGCGACGGCGGCACCCACCGCCGCGAGCAGCACCGCTCCCATGAGGGTCGGCAGGCCGGGGAACACCACCGGGCGGGTGGTCATGAGCTCCTGGAGTTTGGAGAACGTGATGGCGGAACCCGCGAACGACACCGCCCCCACCAGCAAGGTGAAGACAATCGCCACGCGCACCCAGTGGTCCTCCGTGTGCGCAAGTTCCAGGAGCGCGACGAGCGCCGCGGCACCACCGCCCACGCCGTTGAACAGCGCCACGAGCTGCGGCATCTGGGTCATCTTGACCTGGCGCGCCACCGGCGCGGCCACGCCCGAACCGACCACCATCGCGCCCAGGATCCAGGGAACGTTGTCCATTTTGACGGACAAAAAGACCGTGGTGACGGCGAGCGCCGCACCGAATGCGCCCACCAGGTTGCCTCGCCGGGCGGTACGTGGGGAATTGAGTCCCTTGAGCGCGAGGATGAAACAGACTGCGGCCGCGAGGTAGAGGAGCGAGGTCCACACCGGATCGATGAGGGTCATCGCGTGCGCTCCTTGGACTCGGCCGCTATGGGCTCCGACTTCGCGCCTGGGGGTGCAACGCGTTTACGGCCGCGGAACATTTCCAGCATCCGGTCGGTCACCACGAAGCCGCCCACCAGGTTGGCGGTGGCGAGCACGACGGCGAGCAAGGCCACCGCGAGGACCCACGGATCCGAGGCCTGCCCGGCGACGATGATCGCGCCCACCAGGATGATTCCGTGGATGGCATTCGCCCCGGACATCAAGGGCGTGTGCAGCGTGCTTGAGACCTTGGAGACCACTTCGAAGCCCACGAACACAGCCAAGACGGTGATGGTGAGCAGGGCGATGCCGTCCATCAGGAGACCCCCTCGTTGGCAGAGCTTACGGATTCCGCCGTCTCGGCGGAGAGCGCAGCAAGGGCCTCGGCCGTCGGACCGTGCCGCACCTCGCCGTCGTGCGTCAAACACGCACCCGCCAGCACTTCATCGCCGAAGTCCGGGACGACGGCGCCATCACACGTCATCAGGGCCAGCAGGTTCGCGACGTTCTTCGCGTAGAGGCGCGAGGCGTCCGCGGGCATGGCGGAGGCGACATCCTTCATCCCCACCAGGGTGACCGTGCCCTGGCCATCCGCCGTCGGTATTTGAAGATCCAAACCAGGCACTGAGCCTTCCACGTTGCCGCCAGACTCCGCGGCGAGGTCGACGACCACCGAGCCCGGGCGCATGTGCTGGACCATTTCGCGGCTCACCAGGAGAGGGGCCCGCCGTCCGGGGACAGCCGCCGTCGTGATGAGTACGTCTGCCTGGGCCACGTACGGGGCGAGCAGCTCACGTTGCAGGGCACCGCGGTCGGCGCTGAGCTCGCGCGCGTAGCCGCCGGAAGATTCCGCCGTCTCCACGTCGAGTTTGATGAAAGTGCCGCCCATGGATGCGACCTCGTCCGCCGACGCCGGCCGGATGTCATTGGCGGAGACGCGTGCACCCAGCCTCTTCGCGGTACCGATGGCCTGCAGGCCCGCCACGCCGGCACCCAACACGAGCACGCGGGCGGGGGGAATGGTTCCGGCTGCCGTCATATAGAGGGGGAAGAATCGCGGGAGCCGCATTGCCGCCTCGAGCACGCAACGGTATCCGGCCACGAGAGCCTGGGACGTGAGCGCGTCCATGGATTGTGCCCGGGAAATGCGCGGCACCAGCTCAAGCGCGAAGGAGGTCACGCCCGCTTCGGCGAGCGCGCGGACGGTGGGAAGTTCCGACGACGGCGAGGCCAGGCCTACGGTGACGGCGCCCCGGCGGAGCGCGCCCGCCGTCGTGGGTTCGAGGGGGCGGACGTGCGCGTAGACGTCCAGTGTGGCCAGATCCAAGGCGGGGACGATGAGAGCTCCTGCCTGGCGGTAATCCTCGTCGCTGTGGCCCGCGGCGGTTCCGGCTCCGCTTTCGACGACGACTTCCAGTCCCAGTCCAGCCAACTGCCTGACGGTCTCCGGCGTCGCAGCCACACGCCGTTCACCGTCCAGGCGTTCCCGCGCTATGCCAAGTTTCACCAGCGCTCCCTTTCTGAAACCCCATTGTCCTTCTGGACATCATTGTCCCGAGCCGTTGTTGGCTTGAGTCTAGGACGCGGAAGGCCCTGGCGGGAGTAGGGATGGCGCCCCGGGCGGCCATTCCCATCTTCGGACTGCTCTAATAGGCTCGCTGTGGGCTGGGAGCCTCCAGTTACCGCACCGTCGATGAGCCGGTTCCGGCCGCGCCGTCGGGAAGGAACATTGCCATGGCCACGTACAAGATCGGATACTTCGTCGGCAGCCTTTCAAGCCGCTCCATCAACCGGGTCCTGTCCAAGGCGCTCATCAGCGTCGCGCCGGAAGAGCTCGAATTCACCGAGATTCCTATCAAGGACCTGCCTCTGTACAGCCCGGACTACGACGCCGACTACCCGGCTGCCGGCCGGGCCCTGAAGGACGCGATTGCGGCGTCGGACGGGATCCTGTTCATCTCCCCCGAGTACAACCGCTCCGTCCCCGGCGCCCTGAAGAACGCCATCGACTGGGGATCCCGGCCCTGGGGAACCAACTCCTTCGCGCGCAAGCCAACGGGGATCATCGGGACATCACCTGGCAGCATCGGGACGGCCGTAATGCAGGCGTCGATGCGTAGCGTCCTGAGCTTCCTCGACGCACCTCAGCTGAACGCCCCGGAGGCATACATCAAATTCAACCCGGCGGCCTACAACGAGGATGGATCCGTCCGGGACGAAGGCACTGCGTCCATCCTGCGCCACTATGTGGAGGAATACTGTGCGTTCGTCGAGCGCGTCCTGGCTGCCAACGCTCCTGGGCACATCGGCGACCACCATCCGGACCACGCCAAGCTGACGCGGTAGCCGCAGGTTCGCTGCGCGGGTACGGGCTACTCCCCGGTGAGCCCGTCCACCGACTCGCGGAGGAGGTCGGCGTGGCCGTTGTGGCGCGCGTACTCCTCGATCATGTGGACCAGGATCCAGCGCAGGCTGGGCGCCCGGCCGTCGGGCCAGGTGCGCGCGGCCAGCCGGTCCAGGCCGCCGTCGGCCAGCGCCTCCGCGACCAGCGAGCGGGAGCGGGCCACGGCGTCCTGCCAGAGCGCACGGAGCTGCTCGGGGGTGTCCTCGGCGGCCGAGTGCCATTCCCAGTCGGGGTCGGCCTTCCAGTCCACCGTGTCCCACGGGGGCTGCCGGTCCCGCCCGTGCAGCCACCGGGAAAACCAGTCGTCCTCGACATAGGCCAGGTGCTTGAGCAGCCCGCCCAGGGTCATCGACGAGGGTGCCACCGTCGCCCCCAGGCCGGATCGCGTCCAGCCCCGCGCACTTCCACGCGAGGGTGGCTCGCTGGTAATCCAGGAAACCCAGAAGGGTCGCGGCCTCGTCGGCCGCGAGGGGAGGTTCCGGGCGTCCGTGCTCGTCCACGTCGGTCATGGGCCGCGAGCCTACGCGCTACACCGCGCCGTGGCAACCACGCCAAAAGCTAGTGCTTCGCCGAGACGTCCTGCGATATCGCCCGCGCGGTCTCCACGATCTGCTCCCGGACCGATTCGAGGTAGGCCTCGGGGTTCGGCTGGGCAGCGACGTTTTGGGCTTGGAGCGAGACGTTGACCGCTGCAGCCACATGGCCGGCATGGTGATTCCACACCGGCGCAGCGATGGACATGAGCCCGAGTTCCAGTTCCTGGTCCAGGAGACACCAGCCCTGCTTGCGCACCCGGTCCAGCTCGGCCAGTAAGGCCCCGCGCGACGTGATGGTCCGTGGTGTCAGTTCCTTGAACTCCACCGAGGACAGGTACTCGTCCAGTTTCAGCGGCGTCAGGCCGGCCAGAAGGACGCGTCCCATGGACGTGGCGTAGGCGGGGAAGCGGGTGCCCACCGAAATGCCGACCGTCATGATCCGGCGTGTGGTCACGCGGGCCACGTAGAAGATGTCCGCTCCGTCCAGGACCGCGGCCGACGTCGACTCCCCCAATTTCAGCGAGAGTTCTTCAAGGTGCGGCTGCGCGAGCTGGGGCAAGGACAAAGCCGACAAATATGAGTAGCCAAGCTGCAGGACCATCGCCGTGAGCGCGAAGGTCTTGCCGTCTGTGCGGACATAGCCCAGCTCCACCAGGGTATGCAGGAATCGACGGGCCGTGGCACGCGTCAGGTTGGTGCGTGCCGCCACCTCGCTGAGCGTCATGACGGGGTTGGCCGCGTCGAACGCACGGATCACGGACAATCCGCGTGCCAGCGATTGCACATACTGGTCACTCGCTTGGGGAGCACCTGCCTGCGGCACCCCTGCTACGCTGCGTCGGTCATGGTTACCAATCTTATTGGCGCGAACTGGCAGCAGTTGCCCCTTGGATTGCTTCCAGAGGGCATTTGCTGCCGGTTCGCGCTCGACTTTAGGCGCGATTAGACGCCCACGACGGCGCCAGCCGCCTTCTCGTCGAACGGCACCAGCGGGACCGGCACCATGGCTTGGAGTTCTTCGAAGGTGCAGCCGAACGTCTCACGCACGGTCACGCCGTCGGGCCCTATCAAGAAGACCGCTTTGTCCGTGTACACGCGGGTCACGCAGCCCACGCCCGTGAGCGGGTAGCTGCAGTGCTCGACGAGCTTGGACACGCCCTCGCGGGTGAGGAGCGTCATCATGACGAATACGTCCTTCGCGCCGGTGGCCAGGTCCATCGCCCCGCCGACGGCCGGGATGGCGTCCGGTGCTCCGGTGTGCCAATTGGCGAGGTCACCGGTGGCCGACACCTGGAAAGCGCCGAGGACGCAGATATCCAGATGCCCGCCGCGCATGATCGCGAAGGAATCGGCATGGTGGAAATACGAAGCACCGGGGAGCTCGGTGACGGGGATCTTGCCGGCGTTGATGAGGTCGCCGTCGATCTCGTCCCCCTTGGCCTCGGGGCCCATCCCGAGCATCCCGTTCTCCGTGTGGAGAGTGATGTTCTGCTCTTCTGTGAGGTAGTTGGAGACGAGCGTAGGCTGGCCGATGCCGAGGTTCACGAACGAGCCCGGAGCGATGTCCCGCGCCACGAGCCGCGCGAGGTCGTCACGGCCCAAGGGTGTTGTTGAGGTTTGGATGCTCATGTCAGGCCACCTTCTGTCCGACCGGCGGCGGCACTGACGATGCTGTTGACGTAGATTCCCGGGGTCACCACGTTCTCCGGGTCGAGGGCGCCGGTCGGAACGATCTCCGACACCTGGACGATGGTGTGTTTTGCGGCCGCCGCCATGATCGGACCGAAGTTCCTGGCCGTTTTGCGGTAGACGAGGTTGCCCTTGCCGTCGGCCTTGAGCGCCTTGATGAGTGCGACGTCGGCGTGGATGGGCGTCTCGAACACTTGCCATTTTCCGTCGAGGAAGCGGGTTTCCTTGCCTTCCGCGAGCATGGTGCCGTAGCCGGTGGGCGTGAAGAACCCGCCGATACCGGCGCCCGCCGCCCGGATGCGTTCGGCCAGGTTGCCTTGCGGCACGAGTTCCAGTTCGATTTCCCCGGCCTTGTACTTGGCGTCGAAGTGCCAGGAATCGGACTGGCGCGGGAAGGAGCAGATCATCTTGCGGACCCGCCCTTCCTTGATGAGCAGTGCCAGGCCCTGATCGCCCTGGCCCGCGTTGTTGTTCACCACGGTGAGGTCCGTGGCGCCGGAATCGAGCAGAGCGTCGATGAGTTCGAACGGCTGGCCCGCGTTTCCGAAACCGCCGATCATGACGGTGGAGCCGTCCTTGATGCCGGCGACAGCCTCGCCGACGGTGTCAATGAATTTCAGCATTGCGTTAGGCTCCTTCCCTTGTGCCAACTCCGGCAGTGACGTTCTCCAGCACCACGGCCAGGCCCTGCCCCACGCCGATGCAGATCGCGGCGACACCCCAACGCTCGCCGGAAGCCTGCAGGCTGCGGGCCAAGGTGCCCAGGATCCGGGTGCCCGAAGCGCCCAGCGGGTGGCCCATGGCGATCGCGCCGCCGTGCCGGTTCACGATCGACGGGTCGATCCCCCAGGCGTCGATGCAGGCCAGTGACTGCGCGGCGAACGCTTCGTTAAGTTCGACGGCGCCCACCTGCTCCCAGCCGATGCCCGCCTTCGCGAGGGCCTTGTTAGCTGCCTCCACCGGGGCGTAGCCGAAGAACTGGGGATCGTTTCCGTGCGCTCCGCGGCCGGCGATGCGGGCCAGCGGCTCCAGCCCGAGCAGCCCGGCGGCGCTTTCGCTGCCGATCCAGGCCGCGGAGGCGCCGTCGGACAGCGGGGACGCGTTTCCAGCGGTGACGGTGCCGCCTGTCGTCTTACCTGCGGCGGCGTCGGGAGCCTCAGGCCGGAACACGGTCTTGAGCCCGGCGAGCTTCTCCGCCGTCGAACCCGCGCGGATGCCTTCGTCACGGACCAGCTCTGTGCCCGGAACCTGCGTCACGAGATTGTCATAGAAGCCCTCGTCCCACGCGGCCGCGGCGAGGTTGTGCGAGGCCGCGGCGAACTCGTCCTGCCGTTCCCGGGTGATCCCGTACTTTTCACGCAGCCGCTCGGTGGCCTCACCCAGGGAAATGGTCCAATCCTTCGGCATGGCCGGGTTCACCAGGCGCCAGCCCAGGGTGGTGGAAGCCAGGGTCATGTCACCGGCCGGGTACGGCTTGGAGGTCTTGGGCAGCACCCACGGCGCGCGGCTCATGGACTCCGCGCCACCCACCAGGACCAGCTCGGCGTCGCCGGCGTTGATCTGGCGGGAGGCGATGATCGCGGCATCCAGGGAGGAGCCGCACAGGCGGTTGACCGTAGTGCCCGGGATCGACGTCGGGAGCCCGGCCAGGAGCGTGGCCATACGGGCGATGTTGCGGTTCTCCTCGCCGGCGCCGTTGGCGTTGCCGAACACCACCTCGTCGATCCGCTCAACATCCAGAGCGGGGGCGCGTTTGACGGACTCCCGCACCACGTGGGCTGCGAGGTCATCCGGCCGGACCCCGGCAAGGCCGGAGCCGAATTTTCCGAAAGGTGTGCGCACGGCGTCGTACACAAAAGCCTGGTTCATGGGGGCTCCTTAGTTCTAATTCCCAACTAGCTGGCAGTTAAGGTCGTTATGAGGGCTCATAACGACATCTAGTGCGAGTCAGTTGGGTTGGCTAGCGGCTTGGTCGAGTTCTGCGAAGACCTGTTGGGCCGTCTTGAAGGCAGTGTTGGCGGAGGGGACTCCGCAGTAGATGGCGGTCTGGAGCAGGATTTCCTTGATCTCGTCCCTGCTCAGCCCGTTCGTGATGGCCGCGCGGATGTGCATGGCGAGTTCTTCCCAGTGCCCATGCGCCACCATCGCGGTGATGGTGACGGCGGAGCGCATGCGCCGATCCAAACCAGGCCGGGTCCAGATACCTCCCCACGCAATGCGGGTGATCATGTCCTGGAAGTCCTCGGTAAAGGCGTCTTTCTTGGCGTTGGCTCGGTCCACGTGCGCATCGCCAAGGACTTCGCGGCGGACCACCATGCCGGCGTCGTAGATTTCCTGCGAGGTGGCCTCGGGCTGCACGGCGCCCTGCGAAGGGACCGCGCCTTGTGATGCGTCGGTGCTCATTTTCCGGCCTCCGTCATGAACGCCCGCATGAGGTCCGCGACGACGGCGGGCGCCTCTGCGGGCGCCAGGTGCCCGACGCCGTCGAGCGCAATAGCGACAGCGATACCGCCAGCTGTTTCAAATCTGGAGTTGATACCCGCGGCAATTTCTTCGGCGAACGACGGCGGCGCAACAGTATCTTCGACACCGGCCAGTGCCTGCGTGGGGACGGTGATGCTGCCGAGCTCGGCGCGGACGTCGAATCCGGCGAGGGCCTCGCAGCAGAAGGCGTAGCTGAAGCGGTCGGCGTCGCGCAGGGCGTGCAGGAGCCGGCTGCTGACCTCTGGCTGACGATCCATGAAACCGGCAGCGAACCAGCGCTGCGCGGAACCCTGGATCATTACCGCAGTGCCTTGCGCACGAACAGTCTCGGCGCGTTCCAGCCATCCCTCCGGAGTGCCGAGCTTCGCTCCGGTGCACTGCACCGACAAGGACTTGAGCCGTTCTCCGTGCTTGATGCCGAGCTGAAGGCCGGTGGCGCCGCCCAGGGAATCTCCGGCGTAGTGGAACACTGCGCCGGCGCGATCGAATCCACCAACTCCACCACCGCGTCGGCCAGTTCGGCGACGCTGAACGTTTCCGAGGCCGCCGGCGAGACGCCGTGCCCGGGCAGGTCCCAGCCGATGACGTCGAAATCGTTGCCGAGCAGGGCTGCCGTCTCGGTCCACAACACCGTGGAGGTTCCGAGGGAGGGCCCCACCACCAAGAGCGGCTTCTCCCCCAGGGTGCGCTGCGGGGACAGCAACACCGCCTTGATGATCGGCTTAGCCACGATCGGCTCCCTTCGGATTGGTATGTGCGAATTCCGGGTACGCGGAGAGGACGCGACGGCTGATCTCGGCAGCCGCACCCAGGTAGTTTGCCGGGTTCAGGAGCGCGGCGAGCTCCGAGTCGGACAGTTTGCTGGCCGGGACGGCTTCCCGGAGGAGCTTGGTGTAGATCCGGGCCTGCTCTGCGGCGGGTGCCCGGAGCGTCTCGTCGACGACGGCTTGAAGCCGCGCCTTCGCTTCGCTCCTATCGGTGCCGAGGAGCGGAGCAACAGACGATGCCACTGCTTCGCTGAGGAGCAGTGGCCCGGAAATTTCCAGGTTGCGGCGCATCGCCTCGGGAAAAACCAGAAGTCCTTCAGCGAGTTCGCGCAGTTGGACTGCGGCACCAAGGGCGAGCCGCAGCAGGCCGCGCAGGGCAGGCCATTCGCTATGCCAGGCGCCGTCCGGGCGTTCGTCGTTGAAGTTGGCCGCAGCCACATGCAACTGCGCAGCCAAGCCAGGAGCTTGGAGCGCCGCGCTGCGGATCAGCACTGACAACACCGGGTTCTGTTTCTGGGGCATCGCCGACGAAACGCCGCGACCCTCGGCCAAGGGCTCACCCAGCTCGGCAACCTCGGGTCGGCTCAGAAACAGCAGATCCGAAGCGATCTTGCCAAAAGAATCCGTCAGCGAAACCAAGGAGTCGCCGAGCGCAGTCACGGCCAGACGGTTGGTGTGCCACGGAGCCGGAACGGGAGATAGGCCCAGCTTCCCGGCCAAGGCGTCAGCCAGCGCAAACGGGTTCGTTGAAGAACCGGAAGTGAGCACGGCACCTGCAGCCAGTGTGCCGCTGGCGCCCCCGAACTGCACGGGCAACTCCAGTGACTCCAGGCGGCGGCCCGCGGCGGCCACTCCGTGGAACCACTGCGCCGCCTTGAGCCCGAAGGTGAACGGAAGCGCATGCTGGGTCAGGCTCCTGCCCACGCACAGGGTGTCCGCATGCTGCTCCGCAAGGGCGGCGAGCGCCGTCGTCGTACCTTTTACTTCGGCAAGAAGCGCCGAAACGACGCGGTGCGCGAGCAGCATCAGGGCCGAATCCAGGACGTCTTGGCTGGTCAGGGAGGTGTGCACGGCGGCAAGCGCGCGTAGCGTCCAGCCCTTTGACCCTGCCCCGGAGATCGGCCAGCAGCGGGATGACCGGGTTGGCGCCGCCTTGGGCCCGTTCTGCGATGGAAGCGGCGTCGTAGGCCCAGGGTTCCGCGGCTTCGGTGACGACGGCGGCAGAACCGGCGGGCGCGAAGCCTGCCTCTTCGAGCACTGATGCCCAGGCGGTCTCGACGTCGAGGATGGCCGCGATCACCGCACGGTCACCCGTCAGTGCCACCACGGCGGGCGACGCCGAAACCGGGCTGAGCAGCCCGAAATCGCCGTCCCCGCTCACTGGGTGGCACCTTCGAAGTGCTCGAAGTCGAGAAAGACAGTTTCGTTCCCGCCCTGCAGGCGCAGGTCCCACGTGAGGCCGCCATCGGCGTCGCGGCGCGCGATCAGGGTGCTGCGGCGCTCGGGATCGAGGGAGCTGAGCAGCGGATCCGCCGCGAGCGCTTCCTCGTTTTCCGGCAAGTAGATGCGGGTGAACAGCCGGTTCATCAGGCCGCGGGCAAAAACGACGACGGAAATGAACGGAGCCGCTCCTGCCCTTCCAGGGATAGGGGAGGTGGGTCCGGGGTTGACCGTGGTGAAGGTGAACACACCGGAGTTGCCGACGGCGGCGCGTCCCCAGCCGGTGAAGGTGTAGCCGTCGCGCACCAGGGAGCCGGTGCGCTGGACCACGTTGCCTTCGGCGTCGGGCTGCCAGATCTCCAGGATGGCGTCCGGGATGGCTTCGCCGGCGCCGTCGTACACCGTGCCTTGCAGGCGGATGCTTCCGGGGCTGCCCGGGGCGAGGAGCTCGTTGTCCTTGTTAAAGGGAAGGGCGTAGCCGTAAAACGGGCCGACCGTCTGGCCAGGTGTCGGGTGTCAACTTGCTCATGTTCTACTCCTCATCTCCGGCGTCGCCAAAGGCTTCGTTTTCGGTCCAGGTCCGCTTCGACCCGCTCAGGACAATGTCCCAGTTGTAGCCGAGGGCCCACTCCGGGCTCGTCAGCTCGTGGTCATATGTGGCCACGAGGCGGTCGCGGGCGTCCTGGTCCACGATCGATTGGTAGATGGGGTCCAGCGGGAACAACTGGTCACCCGGGAAGTACATCTGGGTGACGATGCGCTGCGTGAAATCCGTGCCGAACAGCGAGAAGTGGATGTGCGCCGGCCGCCAGGCGTTGAGGTGGTTCTTCCACGGGTAGGCGCCGGGCTTGATGGTGGTGAAGCGGTAGGAGCCGTCCGCGCCGGTGATGCAGCGTCCGACGCCGGTGAAGTTCGGGTCGAGCGGCGCGGGGTGCTGGTCGCGCTTGTGGATGTAGCGGCCGGCGGCGTTGGCCTGCCAGATCTCCACGAGCTGGCCGGCCACCGGGCGGCCATCGCCGTCGAGCACTCTGCCCTGCACGATGATCCGCTCGCCCTGGGGTTCGCCGTTGTGCTGGATGGTGAGGTCCGATTCCAGGGCGTGCACGTCCTGGTGCCCGAACGCAGGCGAATACAGTTCGATGGTCTCCGGGATCCGCGTGGTGCAGGCTCTTGGTGGGGTGGCGCAGGATGCTGCTTCGGTAGGGCGGCGTAGTCCAGCCGGGGCTGGGTCTCCGGCGCGCCACCGTCCTTGAGTGCCCGCGCGTACGCGTCGCCGATGGCCTTGATCTCGGCGCTGAGATCCGCTTGGGTTTCGGCTGCGGCGTCCGACGGCGCGTGGCCGGCATGCGGTTCGGCCGCCGGTACGAGCTCGTCGTCTTGGTAGTGCCCGGCATTTGCGTCTAGCAGCACGGCCGGCTCCTTTCGGGTGGTTGCTTTCCTGGTTTCAGCTTGCGGTTCTGTTCAGCGTGCATGGTGGGCGTGAAGCGAGTCGTACTGGACGGCGTGCCGCACGGGGGCGTTGGGGGCGCCGTAGCCGTCGTAGTTGCCGCGGCGTTCCACCATTTCGAAGAACACGCTGCCCACCGTGGCGGTGTAGAAGTGGAGGAACTCACCGTTGGCGTCCCTGTCGTAGAGCAGGTTCAATTCCTTGAGGGTGGCGAGGAAGGCAGGCTCCAGGGCGAAGCGCGCATCCAGGTCCTCGTAGTAGTTGGCCGGTATCTGGAGGAAGTCGAGCCCGCGCTCCTGCGCCGCCCGGGCCGTGGCCACGAGGTCGTCCACGGCGAAGGCGATGTGTTCCTGGTAGCTCTTGCGGGCGCCGTTGCCTTGCTGGCCGGTGTCCTTGGCTGCGCCGGGTCCTGCTGGATGACTGGAGCGAGATTCAGCACCAGGCGCACGGCACGGTCCGACGTCTGCATGACCTGCGAGCGCACCAAGCCGCTGGGGCTTGGCACCTCGGCGAACGGCTGCGGTTCCAGCGCCAGGGCACTCGTGTAGAAGAGGACGGCTTCGTCGAAGTGCTGCCAGGGCTGGGCGAGGTTCACGTGGTCGATCACGGCCTGCGCTCCCGCAGAAGGGTGCTCGAGTCCTTCGCCGAATTCATGCGTCCATGCCGCCGTCCCGTCCGGGCTGCCCTGGCACAGGAAGATCTCAGTCGAGTCCGGGGCGGCGATGCCCTGGAACACTTCCTCGTCCGCCTGGACCTTGCGCGGCACCACGGGGGCCTTGAGTTGCTGGGCGCGGGCCGAGGCAATCACGGGAGAGTCGACGTCGAACCCCAACGCCGCGATGGCGGGTTCACTGTGCGACGGCGCCTGTTCGTTGATGATGACGCGTGCCTGCCCCATGGACCACAGCTGCACGTCCTTGGTCCGGTGCCGGCCATCGAATTCGAAGCCGAGCTGGCCCAGAAGCGTCTCGAGCTGCGCGGGATCATCCGTCTTGACCTCGGCGAAATTGAAGCCGGCCGGTTCCGCCACCTTGGGCAGCGTGGCCAGTTCCATGGGATAACGACGGCGGCCGGCAGCGTTGGCGAGCGAGTCGCCGTCGGCGCCTCCGGGCGCGAAGGACGCCGCGTTCGCTTCCAGCCATTTGGCGCTCTGTTCCTCAAGCCAGATCAGCGAACGCATCGCGTCCACGGCGGTGCGCTCCACATCGGATTGGCGGAAGACGTCGTTGAAGACCTCCAGCGAGACCGGGCCGGAGTAGCCCGCACGGGCCACGTGGCCCATGAACTTGGCCAGCTCGAACTGCCCTTCGCCCGGGAACACGCGGTAGTGGCGGCTCCAGGACAGGACGTCCATGGAGAGCTTCGGCGCGTCGGCCACTTGGACGAAGAAGATCTTTTCGGGCTTGATGGCCTCGATGGGCGCGGTATCCCAGTCCCGGGAAAGGATGTGGAAGGAGTCCAGGCACGTGCAC
>CAVVZO010000014.1:0-91692 GCA_963752675.1 uncultured Acidobacteriaceae bacterium | reverse complement strand
TTTGGACACTCCTTTGGGATCCCAACGAGGAGATGTATGTCCTCAATGTAATGCCTGCAGTACACAGCTACGTCTCTGCGGATGGTGAACGTCGCGTCCAACCTGTGAAACTCGACTGACCTCCTGAGACCCGCTTGATGTGGGAAATTGAGGACAAATTGGCACAGCCCTGATCTGCGGCGATTTTCGTCTGCAACGCAAAGAAATCACGCAGATCAGGCTGTCCCCCTTTCCCCCGTGCACGTAGACGGCTATCCTCTCGACCTGCCGAAAGTCCGTTTGTGGGATCTTGGATGAATTGGGCCTACTCCACATGTCCCGGTACGGCACCCGTGTTACGCTACACTGCTCGCCATTGCCAGGCAAGGCGCCAGGTGTGGAGCATTCGAAGTGACCAACAAAATTCTGGAGCGCAGGGGATTGGCCGTGGGCGTGAAGTGGGCAAAACAGAGAAGCGGACGACGCAATCGAGGGCAAACACCAGCAACAGACGGCCCGGCGCATTTCGTCGCTTCGCAAAGCTCTTCATTGTCTTGCTGTTCGCGGTGGCAACATGGTCTCCCCTGCTTCACGCGCAGAGCTCACACAACGATCCAGGCGCGCCAAATATGTCTAAGGTCAGCGACGTCACTCCTGGTTGGAAATACCTCCTGCAAAACGACGACGTGACTAGCCTGCAATTTAGCCAGGACGCAAAGGGCAATCACATCACGTCATTGGTCACCGCGGACACAACGAACTCATCCTTATCAGGGACGCCGAAGTCCATCGTGATCGTCAATGCCGGCACCAACAATTTCCAATCGGGATCGGTCCTTTCGGCGGAAGCCTCAGGCAGGATTTTCAACATCAGCACGGATAGCATCGCCGTGTTGAGTGCGACCGCAAGCAACTGGAACTTCGCTCTGGCCGATTCCTCGGGCGTTCAGCTGAGTATTGCGTTGCAATCTTCTTCCGCTCCTTCTGGCATGGTACAGACACAGGTCGTGATGGGCGACTTCAACGGCGACGGGCTTGCCGATCCGCTGGTTTTCTATAGCAGTAGTACCGGACCCGCCGCTAGCTCCTGGAGCCTCAAGGCGCTGACCGCCGCCGATCCCACAAAGGCAGGGCCGCTCAGGGAAGGGCCGGAGCTCAGTCACGATAGTGCCCCCATACCCGTACCTGGCAGTATCGTGGTTGGCGACTTCAATGGCGACGGCCGTGATGAGATCGCCGCCCTGCTGGCTCCCGATGCGAACACTCACGACCAGACCATCGCTTTCTATGCAGTCGATCCCACAACGCTTGCCATTACCCAGACCACTACCGTGAAGCTGGTGGCGCAGATACCTACCATTGAAAACTTTCCGGTCACTATGATTCAGGGGCAGGTAGCGATGGCTGCCGGCAAGTTCCGTCAATGTGGAGGCAACGGAAGCGCCTGCCAGGCGAATGGCGTCACCAACGCCGATGTTGTCGTCTTTGGGCAGATCGATACGATCCATGGCCAGTCCGCACCTGCTGGATACAGCGTCATCCCCATCAAAATCACTCCCGACTCAGGTGGCAAGGGGTCCTTTACCGCGACGGTGGTGCCTATGAAGAACGCCACCCCGGATCAGCCCTTCTTTCGTTTCGCGAATTACGGCCACCAGCTTGGTGCCCTGGCCCAGGCGGCGCCGCTCGTTTACTGGCCGCAACAGACCGATCAGCAACTGGTCCTCGGCATCAAAACAGAAACCGCCGCCGGCTCCGGGACCAGCTATATCGAGATTGGCACTTTCCTGCCGGACGATGGATTGCTGGATACGTTCGATTGGGAATCGGAGACCGCTCGCTATTACCGCACCCAGAATGACCATCTTGAAGATATGCGTGTGGGGAACTTTGACCATCAAAACCCGGATGGGTCGCACAACATAGGCTGGCAGATTGTCACTTATGAATTCGTCGGTCAGGACAATAGCTACTCCCCACATATCCTGATCTTCAACGTCAATGTTCCGTCGCCGTTTCCATCGAATCCGCCGAAAACGACAGACTGGCTCAGCCAGCAAAGCGACAACACGTCGGGCGTACCGACAATAAGGTGACAGACAGCCATGACCCCATAGCAACAATGGCTCGTCGCGGATGTTTTGACGAGCGACGAGCCCCTCAGTCGGTCATAGCGGCACGGAACGGGGTCATGTCAGTCTCTCACGTCTCTTCACCACGTCTCTTCACGTCTGTCACGTCTCTTCACGTCTGTCATCCTGATTACCTGGGAGTCTTCTCCGACATCGGTACGGCTAGCGGATTCATCGTCGCGACGCCTTTCGGCGAATGGCCCCGCGACAAAGGCTGCGCGACATCCTCGGCGCCTGGTGATCAGACGAACACACCAAGTCTAATCAACGTGCGAGCTAATCCGAGCCATCTCTAAATGCGGTGAGCCATCCTTCATCGACGTCCAGGCAGCTGTTACTGAGCCATCGCCGTTCACAAGCCAGTGGGGCAAGCGGGAATGATGGCGAGAAGAACCAAGGACTATCGGCTGGGATATGGCACCGGAGTCGGTAACATATCTGGCCCAGGTTTCGCCGTTCTCGAGCCAGCCCACAATGGCTGAGCGGCCATCGGGAAGAAGTGCGACAGTGACCTGACCCTCTCCATGGCCAGAGTCGATACGAAAGGCAGAACCAAAAGAGTCTCCTGAGTCCGATGAAAAGGCCAACTGCACCTTAGGCTGGTTATCTGAGACTGTCCACCAGGCAACCGCGACGTGGTTCGCGGATGCATCCACGGAGGGTCCATTGTCAGGGCAAGCGTTGATGATCCAGTTATCTTTGTGCACCAGATGGGGCTTTTGCCATACACCCGCCTGCTGACGCACGATGTAGATGTCGCGCACCGTTGGCCGGTTGTCATGAACCTGAGACGGCAGAGTTCCCGGCGCCTCCTGTCGGCCGCGATACACGACGACCGGACCGTGGTCTGTGGATGCCGCGCTGGTAGGGCAACACTCGCAAGTGATGGGCTCTACAAATTCTTCGTTGCCCACCTTGCCCTCGGCATTTAAGGCTGCATAGCGCAGACCTACCGATCCCAGATCGGTGGTCTCGTTAGCTTCTCGGCCCTGCATCAAGGCATGACGGACTTGCGAACGCGCCATCGCATCCAGCCATAGAAGTCCGATCCCGCTCTTTGTTCCAAACCACGAGATAAAACTGTGCTGGCCAGCAAGGGTGGGACCGTAGGGTGTAGAAAGGGGGACCCACGAGCGGCCCTGATCCGCGGAGGTGGCCATCGTTATTGTCGTTGCGTAACGATCGCCTCGTTCGTCCTGGACTTCCCAGTAGGCGAGTAGTTTGTTGCCTGACAAGGTGGCGACCGCGGGTAGATCCGCACTGAACATACTGAGCTTCGGCCCGGAGGCGATGGTGCGCACCTCAGACCATCGCGCTCCATGCTTAACCGCCATCTCGAAGGCATATCCACCGCCGGGGAGGGGGCGCTGCCAGCTCAAGAGCGTACTTTCGCCGGGCAACGCCGTCATCTGAGGCACCACAACGACAGCCGCAGTGGGAGTTGGTTCGGTCTGTACTGACAAACGCAGATGCCCCTTACGGCAGCCGCCAAGGACCGAGGTTAACGCGAGGGAGCATACGATGAGGAAATGCAGATGGTGTTTCATAAAACTCTCCTACAGGTTTCTTCGCGATCCGGATGGCAAGAGAGGACGTGCGACGCTTTCAGTCGCACGTCTTCAGCCTAGTTTAGCGCCAGGTGTAGCGCAGGGATGAGTAGGCAGCCAGAGGAGTGGCCGCCCGGACAAAATCGCCACCATTGCTGGCCTCAAAGAAGTGGCGATCAAGGGCATTGCGGATGTTGAACGCGAGCCGCCAACTTGAGTGCTCCCCGCGAGTGCGTTCGTAGTAGGCCGTCAGATCGAGTCGGGCGTACCCCGGCAGAATGTAGCTGTCGTCGAGGTTGCCCTCTTTGAACGTTCTGCCATAGACACCGCCCCCCGCACCGAACCCGTGCAGCCTGGGTTGTTGGAAGCTATAAGTTGTCCAGAGATTGGCGCTATGTCGAGGTGCTTCCGCGAGAAAGTTTCCTACGGGGTAGGTGTTGTCATGCGTCACCTGCGCTTGATTGAAGGCATAGGAGAGATAGGCATTCCAGCCGGGCCGCAGTTGTCCCACAATGTCGAGATCTACGCCTTTGCTGCGCTGGGTTCCTGTGGCTACGGAGAAGTGAGAGTTATTGGGGTCGGTGGTCAGTACGTTTTTCTCCTGGATCCAATAAATGGCGAGCGTCGATTGCAGATGGCCGGCCAGGTCAACATGCTTGATCCCGCCCTCATATTGTTGGGCGCGCACGGGAGCAAAGGGCTGTCCGCTTTCGCTATGATTCCCCGGGTCCACCGGATTGAAGGATCGAAGGTAATTAAAATAAAGCGAGGTGTTTGCGATGGGTGCATACACGACACCCACCCGCGGGGAGGCCGCGATGCCGGCGCTCTTGATGGTGGTAAGGCCGATATAGTCCTGGTCCTGTTGAGCGAAGTTTTCCACGCGGACTCCGCCCAGAAGAGTCAGTTTGCCGCCGGCTTTTACCAGGTCCTGCACGTAGCCGGCCTGAGTCTGATTGCGAGAGACGCTGTTGTAATCGAAGTAGCTTGGGTCGGCTGTATCGTTAAGTGCTGCGATCGCCTCTTGTTTATTGATGCTGCCGTATACCGGATGATAAAGGTCGATGGAAGGGCCGTTCACCTGCGCACCGGTAAACCAACTGTTCTGCCATCCTGCTTCAAACCCTGCCAGCACCTGGTTGCGGATCGGTCCAAGCTTCACTGTGCCGGCCAGTTCGGTTTGAGAGTATTTAAAGTCCTCGGGGAAAGCGTAGTTATCGAGAAGGCGATCAACGGTGTGTCCGTCTGCCTCTACAGAATACGGATAGGCTTCGTAATAGCCATAGCCAGAGGAGGAGTAAGAGAAACGGTTTTCCAAACTCCAGGAAGGGGACAATAGCTGTCGGAAATGGTAGGAAGCCTGGCGAGGGCGGGTGTCGCCGAGGTTGAAACCCTCTCCGTAGAAACTATTAACGGGAACGGGAGCGGGGCGATTACCGATGGCAGGGACTCCGTATTCGGAGACCGCATCCTCATCCGCGATTTCACCCAGGAATAAGAGAGAGGTAGAAGCTGTGGGCGTAACAAGAATAGCTGGCGCGATGAAATAGTGCTGGCGGTGGACAAGGTTGATGAAGGCGAGGTCATGCTGATACGAGCCGTTGAGACGGTAGGAAAGTTTGGATGTAAAGATCGGGCCAGCGAGATCGAACTCTGGACGAGCAAAGTCGTCGTTGGCACCGGTGTATTGCAGCGACGCGAAGCGAGTGGGGAGAGGTTTTTTGGAGACGAGATTGATGACTCCTCCTGGCTGGGCGCGTCCGTAGAGGACGGAGGAGGGACCCTTAAGAACCTCCAGTTGCTCCACGTCGGCAAGATCGGAGATGCCGAAGGCTGGATACTTCATACCGTCCCGGAGGTAGCTGTTGTCGCCATCGAGTTGGAAACCGCGGATGGTGAAAAGATTGCTGATGCTTCCAGAGCCCGTATTTGTACGGGAGACGCCGCTCACGTCGGAAACGGCATCGCTGAGCTGAAAGGCTGCTTGCTGCTGGATCAGTTCGGGCGTGACGGTTTGAATGTTCTGGGGAACGTCGAGCCACGAAACGGGTAGTCGAGTGGCGGTGCTCGTGACCGTCGCGATGTAGCCCGAGTTAGCGTTCACTTCGACTGACTGGGTTGCGCTGGCTGGGGAGAGCGAGAAATCTTGTGTGGCACCGCTGCCCCTGAGGTTGACACTGACTTGGGTAGGCGCAAACAAGTCCGCGGATGCGGTGATGAGGTATTCACTGGGTGGCAAACCCGGCACGAGATATGTGCCGTCCGCCGCGGTTGTGAGGGAGGTTGTTTTCCCCAGGCCGGAGCCCACTGGCTGGACAGTGATGGTCGCACCGGCGAGCGCAGCTCCATCCTTGTCCCTAACTGTGCCGCGTATGAATTTGGGTGCAGAAACGGGTGGTGTCTCCGCTTGGTTCGCTTGAAGAGTGGCTCCTTGGAGCGTATTCAGATGGAATGCCTGAGCAACACTAAGCAGTGCTATGGCAAATGCTCTGTTTCCTGGATACAAAACAATCCTCGATTCTTAGGCACACGCATGGTTGCGCGATGCCACCTTTGAAGAGCAGTCAAGATTTTTCGCAGGTATGCGGCCGCGACACCGATCGGCCAGATTCTGCGGTCATTTGGCTAATACCGGCTAAGGAGCAATGACGAGGCGGTAGACCGCGGGCGGCCCGCGCTTTTGACGGGAGCGGTCGCGCGCGATGCGGAATTTGCGTTCAGTTTGGACTGCAACCGGCGTTTGGCTTACCAGGCGGGCCAAGATGCTTTCTGCCGTATGCAGAGAAGAGAGACGAGTATTGCTTACGGGCAGGCTTCCCGGGTAGTAGGAACACCTCTCGCGAACGGTACTGAGGCTGCGCCTGGGCCCGCTCATTTCGGGACCCTCTGCAAGGTCCATCATGCAGTGATGCGTGCCGTTTCTGCGGCAGCAGGCCGGCAACGTCGCATCGTCTTTTCCTGCGAGTGCAAGCAAAGGCGAAGCTATCGCCACCCCGGCGAAAACCAGCAGACACATGGCGATGATCATGCGCAAATTAGTTCGCAAATCAGAAATAATCGGACTCCTGCTTAGTTTCACTCGGGAACGAAACCCTGTTCTCTGCGCGCCTTGCAACAACAAAATCTTGTGAACGGGCCCAGGTTCGGAACGGCTTTGAAATGGCTACTTTCGTTCGTGTCACCATTCACCGAGTCGAATCTAGGCGGTCACCGTGGCGCGCGGCACCGCTGCTCCGGTTGGATCAATACGCGCCCGTCACGGAGGCGGTCGTCAATGTGTCCTGGGCAAGGGCAGAGGAGGCCAACAGAGCCCCCAAAAGAAGGAATCGCGTTCGAATCACAACAATCTCCAGCGTTGTGCTGCGACGAGGCGCAGCGTCCCGGACCTAAGCGTGGTGGGAGGGATTGCTGGAGCAGGGAGGCCCACGTTTGGGGTAGTTGTGGAAGGGGCGACGGGTTGCGCGACTGTTCTGCCGCGCAGCCAAAAGCGATGTCGTGACGATCAGGCCGCGATCGAGCCGAGCGGATGGCGCGCCATAGTGCATCGAAGCCTGGGCTGCAAGGCCTGCGCAGGGATACGGGCATCTTTCAGAAACAGCAACGGCAGCGGAGGGGTTCTGGGAGTCTGACTCGTGCTCCTGCAGCATGCGCATCGAGCAGTGGTGCTTGCCATGTGCCCGGCAGCAAGCGGGTTTTGCGGAATCGGCGGCTGGGCCTGGGGACAACGCTGACGCAAGAAAAGGCAACAGAAAAACGGCAAGCAGCACCGCGGCGCGGATGCGCCTTGCCCTGTGCGTCTGGTGAGCGGACCGGTTCATTGACCTCTTTTGTTTGAGCACGAAAAACAGGGAGTAGGTTTCGGTGCTGCTTTAAACGCGAAGAGCCAGCGTCGGACGGATCTCACCGAACAGGAAAGGTTTAAACGCAACCTTGACTGAGAGTGAGGGCCGAAAAGCGCCCGGAACCTGAAAGAAGTGAACTAAGTGCGTGAAGAGGCCGGGGGGCCGCGCTTCTGGCGGCTGCGGTCGCGTGAGATGCGCCGCTTCGATTCGGTTTGGGCCAAGCCGTTGGGATGGCTCTGCGGGGAAGCAAACATGATGCGGAAGGGCGGGAGCGCCGAAACATTGTGATGTACTGCCAGGTTTGCGACCGGGCAGTAAGGGCATCGTTCGGCTGGGCTGAGGAACTTCGCCTTCATGTCAGAAGCCGAATCTTCAGTCCCCATGCCATTCATGCAGTGGTGCGCGCCGCCTCTTCGACAGCACGCGGGCATGCTCCTGGCCGCAGTTCGGCTGGCCGCAAACACAGGCGACACGAAGGGCAGACCGAACGCAAACAACAACAAGATGGCCAAAGAGCGCTTCAATGCTTCTCATTGAAGCACTGGAAAGCCGTAGAAGCAAGCGAAGCGGCATCGCAGCCATGGAAGGGCGGCAATAATATCTTCGGCCCGAGCAGCACTGCCGGACCAGGGCAGCCGGGAATCTACGGTACACAAGGCCAGCCGTCCGTCGCCAATGTCCCCGGGGGCCGGCTTGGTCCGGTCAGCTGGACGGATAAAGCCGGCAATTTGTGGCTTTTCGGAGGAGGCGGGTTTGATTCCAATGGAACCTTTGGCTTACTTAATGATCTATGGAAATTCGATCCATCGGCCGGAGAGTGGACATGGATTCTCGGAGCCAACACGGTAGGCGCCGCTAACGGCGGCCAGCCTGGAATCTATGGCCAGCAGGGTAGTGCTGCAGCCGCAAACACTGCGGGAGGACGCTCGGGAGCAGTTGGCTGGACAGACGCATCTGGAAATTTTTGGCTCTTCGGCGGAGCAGGCTTCGATGCTTCGGACACGAACGGAAATCTCAACGACCTTTGGAAGTTCAGCCCTTCTTCCGGGCAGTGGACCTGGGTTGGCGGAAGCGCTATCCGGATCTAGATGACGAGCCAACTCGGCGGATTTGCTTGAGCAGGTCCTAAGACCTCTCAGCCCCATGCGGGTAACGCATTTACTTTAGACTGTTACAGGCTTTCACTGAGGCATAGGCCCAGCAATCGCGACTATTTCGATCAACGGCCCAGAAGATAGGCCATGCTCGCTGCTGGTGATCACCGCTACGTCTACCTTGAACTCGCAGGAGGTTGAGGGCAACGGCAAAAGCGCGGCGGCACTCTTTTCCTCTGCCAACTATCCGGAAACCTCGATGCCGCTGGCCGACAGGGTGAATGCAAGCTTCTAGGGGTTCTATCTTGGCAACATGCAGGCCGGCATCGGGCTTATCGAAACTCCGACTAAGCTAGCCAACCACTTTGCCGTGGCGCAAAGCTACCTACTAATCAAGATACTTGCCCATGGACTTACACTTGTGACCCAAGAACCTCAGAGATCTTCTTGGCGTCACTGCAATTTCGCCGAAAGGAATATGTATGCCACACGCTATTTATTCTGTCAATCAACTGACCGAATTTGATAGACTCTGCGTGCAGAGTTGGTTCAAACCAGTACTGCGATTGGATCTTCAGCATTTCAGTACGTAGTTAGGCGCGTGGTCGCGCTGTTGGTTGTAGACGGGGCCGGGGCTCTCGAGGAAACTGCCCACGCTTAATCAATGGGTAAAAGCGGTGCCACAGAAAGGATACGAAACGCATGAACGCAACTGTGCTATACCGGATATCTGCAGTTCTGTTTTTTCTTTTTGGAATTGGCCATTTGTACGGATCCTTAACTTTCCTGCCATCTTCGGCGGAGGGTCGGGCCGTTTTCAAGGCAATGCAAGATGTGCACTTCACGGAACAGGGCGCAAGTTTGAGTTACGGCGGTTTTCTCCGCGGATTTAGTGTTTCCCTTGGCATTCAATTATTCTTTTCATCGTATCTGGCGTGGCACCTTGGAAACGTTGCGAAGAATGCTCCCGAAACTTTAGGTTTAATCGGATGGGTTTTCTGCGCTGTCCAGCTTGTCGGTTTGGTGGTCAATTACAAGTTATTTGCTCCCTCAGCGATGGTGCCCGGCCTGTTGCTTTCGATAGGTTTGGGATGGGCTGCATGGCTTTCCGGTAAGCACATGGGAATGCCTGGTCATGTGTGAACTTCGGGCATGACTTACTCCAGTTCTACAAACAACACCTACATCTCTAAACGACTCTGGATAATTCTTGCGTGGCGTCGGTTTCCCAGGTCTTTGCTTGCGGCGCTACCTGTGTGCTCCAGATAGTGAACCGCCGAGAGTACCTGTATTCGTCTCTGGCTCTTTCGGCTCCACTTCGCCTTTGATTATTGCTAGAGTTTGTGGTACCTCCCTAAAGAAGGTTTGGGTCTCAAGGCCTCTTGTATAAGCCGCGCATTGTGTGTCGGAGGGTCAGTCGAATGAGCAGCGTCTTTACAGTAATCGTGAGCGGCATTGTCTTCGCTTTGACGGCTATCTGCGTAGAGGCAATGGTGACGCATGCCCGCCCATTACTTCTCGCTAAGCCAACGTCGAAACTCGAAATCAAGAGCAACGCTGAACCAACGCTCAGACACGAAGGAAGGAATTAATGGAGCAACGAGTCAAAGAGTTTTTCTTGCAGTACGAGAGGGCGAATTCATCTTCCGATGTATCGGAAATCAGTCGAATGTACGCGAATACATTCATGTTCGGCGGCCCAAAGGGCGTTCAGGCGGTGAAGAAGGAGGAATTCCTCAAAGTCGTTCCCAAAATGAAGTCTTACTTCTCATCCGCGGGCCTCTCCGAAACCCGACTTCAGTCTGTGGAAGCGAACCTCATAGACTCCAGATACCGGCTCGTGAAGGTGGCATGGCGAATGAAACTCCAGACTTCTTCGGGTATCCGACATCTGGACACACTCGCAACTTACATTCTCGAGCAAGAGAACGAAGATTCACTATTGATCGTTTTTCAAATTGACCATCAGGACCTGGCGAGCGTTGTTAAAGGACTGCGAGACAACGAACAATAGCCCTCATTTTGTTCCGCGCTGACAACGGCTCCCAGTTCTTCCCATTATTGACAAGTTTTGAAGAAGGAGCAGATTGATGAGCCTCAGTTCACTGCACAAAATCAATGAACGGCGGTTGTTTGGACTGTCCGGGCTTCTCGGCGTCCTGATGCTCGGAGTCTCCTTCGCGATCAATCAAGGACCGCCACCGGGCGCAACGGACTTCGAATTGCACGCGTTTGCTGCACGCAGTTTTCGCGAGGTGATGCTGGCTGGGTGGTTGCAAGCCGTTGGACCTGCTTTGCTAGCTGCCTTCGTATTTGGTGTTGTTGGAGGACTTCCAACCCGCGGGTCTTGGCTAGCTTCAATGGCACGATTCGGGATGACGATTCTCATGATGGTGAGCCTGGGTGAAGTGAGCCTCTACTTTGCGGCGCTCTATCCGGTCCCGGACCAAATGAGCTTAATGACTCTTCACCTTATTAGTGCAGTGCAGCACCTATATTTCATCATCGCTGCACCGGCTGTCTTCATCCCGTTCGGTTTCACGCTCGTCCAACTCGGTTTCAGATTTTTGGGATGGAGCGCAGTCGGACTTGGCGCGCTGTTTGCCATTATCGGTTGCGCGACGATTTTCTCGCAGGTGTTACCGACCCCTGTCACAATGCTGGGTGCGGTTCAGGCTTTGTGGTGGCTCGCGGCCTCTCTGGTTATCACCTTCGCAAAGCCGCGACACCTGCCAGAGAGGGAGCAAACGGAGACGATGAGATGAGAGGATTTCATGTTTTGCTGGGTCTGTTATGGATCGCGGCGGTGGCGCCACTCTCCTCCGTTCCTCCCGGCCATGCTTTTCAAGAAGCGATGCTCCATGTCGATGTAGCGGGGTTGCGTAACGACCATGGTCGTGTCTGGTGCTTTCTGTATAACTCAGCCTCAGGATTTCCGAAGGACCAGAATGCATCTCTAAAGCAAACGAGCAATAAGATCCAAGGTACCAGCAGCTCGTGCGAGTTTTCAGATGTGCCGGATGGGATCTACGCAGTATCCGTTTACCACGACGAAAACGCGAATGGACGGCTGGATTCGAACTTTCTGGGAATTCCTAAGGAAGGCGTCGGCGCTTCGAATGACGCCAAAGGGCACTTGGGCCCGCCCAAGTTCAAAGATGCGATGTTCCGTATCGACGCGACATCACGATCTCTCTTGATCCACGTGAACTATCTGTAAGAACACCGTGATTGGTCCGTTTTGATTACCGAGCGATATCCGAGTTGCAAGCGTAACTTAGAGGAGCCCGTGAACCATCCCTTCGGTTGTCTTCCAGAGGTCGAATGGCGTCCATTTGGTTGTGGTTCCTCTCGAGACTGATGGATTGGCACAGGCCCTGAAACAGACACACGGGCGATACGCTTCCTACTGGAATGTTGCTCACCGATCGAGCGGACATTTATGGCAAGGACGATCTCATTCCTGCCCGCTGAGCGAAACCCATCTTTGGCAAGCTTTGCGCTACACCGAGCTCAATCCTGTGAGGGCGCGATTGGTCGCATAGGGAGCAATTGTCGCTGACGGGAACGTGCCGTTCCTAAATGTCCAGCGTCTCTTGAGCCGGTACTAACGCCAGATACTCCCGAAACATATGCATCATAACTACGAAACTCGGCGCGATTTGAAGTGCAATGCTACAGCCTGAGCACCGAAGGTGCTCAGGCCGCGGTGAATGGTTATTTCTGAGGCTAGGGCTTCCGGACGACTCCGTGGATAGCCTGCGTACCGAAGTGTTTGATTCCTGGCCCCGCGAAGGCGAGGGTGAGATTCGAGTTGAAGATGGAATACGGACCTTCATTGCCCCCGGTAACACAGACCTGTAGTGTCGATGACGGCGGATCCGTCTCAAACGGAGCGACGCTGCCATTTCCCGTCATGAGAGAGACTTTTCCCGTTATCTGAAAGCCGGTTGTAGTGGCCGGTGGTAAGTATGCCGGGCAACCGGTGATGTTCCAAATGATTTTGACATTTTCCAGGCGGATGTGATGCGTATGCGGATCGACGAGCGGATGGCCTGGATCGACCGCTCCAGCAGCGGTGGTGCCGAAGCCCGACATCGTCATATCCGCAGCAAAATCGGCGGTTTCCCGCTCGGGGTAGATGTCCATCGACCACTGGCCGTGCATCTCGTAGGGACTGCCCTTGATCGTGGGATTCAGGGGGACGAAGTCGTTGATGAGACCGGTGAAGTGCACTGCCTTTCGCCCCTCGGCAAAGGCAAGACTTCCTGCGGCCAAGAGAACCAGTGCCAAAACGCGCACCGACGACGTTACGATTTTGCTTTTCATGAAAACTCTCCGTGTTCGTTGATTTGTTGGGCCGCACTGGCCATCCGCACTGGCCACCTTTGGCATTGGGCAGATGCTGCTTTGCTGGGCTAAAGGTAGAGGTGGTTTCGCAGGGGAGCAACGCGCATAGGGGAGCAAAGAGGTGCAAAGTCGTTCATTGGTTCATTGCTGTAGCGCGAACGAGTTTGCCCCCATATGATCGAAGCGAACGAATGCAGGAACACTGAATGTCCACCTTGCCGGATGATCGTTCGAAATCCCAGGGAATGCACCTGGAGTCGTGGAAGCAAATCGCCGCTTACCTCAACCGGCACATCACCACTGTGAGGCGCTGGGAGAAGCACGAGGGCTTGCCGGTGCACCGGCATGTACACGCCACACTCAGTTCCATCTATGCCTACACGTCGGAGTTAGACGTCTGGATGCAGAGCCGTCAGCCGGAACCGGAAGAGGCTGCGTGCGGAACCGTCCTACGGACAGCACCCTCTGCACCCTCTGCACCCTCTGCACCCTCTGCACCCTCGGCACCCTCTGCACCCTCTGCACCCTCTGAACGACCGGGCCCGCCGGGCCCGCGGCCGGTACTCATGAACCATGCTTTCCCTTCACGGGGCCTGTTGGTGGGTCGCTATGAAGAAATGGAACGGCTCACCCAGATTTGGCAAACGAGTCTCTCCGGGAAGCAGCAGGTCGCGGTGATTGCCGGTGAAGCCGGCCAGGGAAAGACCCGGCTGGTAATGGAATGCGCAGCGCAGGCGGCATCCCAGGCGAGGGTGCTGACAGGAGTCTGGGATCGAGAAGCCCTGGTGCCATTTGCAGCATTCGTCAGCATATTGGCCCAGATCGTAAGGACGACCCCCACCGCAACGCTGAAGAAAGCTTTGAAGGAGATTGCCGGCAGTCGCGAGTTACTACCGCTTGCACCGGAACTCAAGAACTTTGTACCGGCCGGCGTCCCCGAGTTACGGGCTACGACGGAGAGCCGCCGCTTTCTGATGTTCCACGCCTTCGCACAGCTCATCGCTGCGCTATCCCGGGAACTCCCTGTGGTGATCGTCCTCGAAGATGCTCATTGGGCCGACGGTGGATCCGTGCTTTTTCTGCGACACCTGATCCGCTCGACTCAGGATGAGGCGGTCTGCATGCTGCTGACTTGTCGCGAGCAAGAGGCAGACAGCGGCGGATTTTCTGAAAGCCGCCTGCGCGAATTTCAGCGCGAGTTTTCGATCACGGTGGTCCGGCTGAAGGGACTGGCTGGGGAAGATGTGCGGCGCCTGGTAGACATCAGGACGCAGCATAGGGCCTCCCCGCAACTGACCGAATGGGTGATCGCCACCACCGGGGGAAACCCGCTATTCGTAACCGAGTTATTGACACATCTTGAGGAAACCGGAAACGGCGCTTCGCGATTTGCCGGGGAATGCCAAAGGCCAGCCAGGGCCGTCCGTGCGCGATTCGCGAGGTCATCCGCTATCGCATTGCCCGTTTAAGCAGCCTCTGCCAGAGGCTGCTTTCCCTGGGCGCAATCGTCGGAGATAACTTCTCTTTGCCCCTGCTGGAACGACTTATCGATACCGCGGAAGAAGACGTGCTGGGCGGAATCGAAGAAGCTATTTCCACCGGCATGCTGCGCGAAACACCCGGCCAGCCGGGACGGTTCTCATTTACCCATACGCTCATTGCGGAAACACTGTATGCAGATACGATGGCGGCGAGGCGCGCCCGTTTGCACCATCGTGTCGGCGAAGCCCTGGAGCGACAAGACTTGCTCGCCATGCTTCCTCTCGGTGCGCTGGCTCATCACTTTACCGAGGGAGCTATCTATGACCCCGGTAAGGCGATCGACTACGCCGTTCGTGCAGGCGAGCTTGCTGCTACCCGGCTCGCGCTGGAAGAAGCAGCCCGATACTACGGAATGGCGCTGCGCACCCTGCGATCACTGACATCAGGGATTGAAATCACCCGCAGGCAGGTTGACCTTCACCTGCGGAGTGGCCGCTGCTGGTTTCAAGCCGGCCAGTGGTCCCACGCCAGAGCCGACTTTGCTGCAGCCCTGAGCATGCTCGAGCCGGAGAACCTGGAAAAGCGTTGTGAGGTGCTGATCCATCTGGCGGAGGCCTCGTTCTGGCTGATGGATACCGCGGGCATGCGGCGCTTCGCAGACGAGGCCGAGGTTTTGTCGGATCGCCTCGGTCGCGACGATCTTTGGGCCGATGCTCGCGCCTGGGTGGCGAGTGCCCAGGTTGCTGATGGAGACGTGCTGGGTGGCATCGCTTCAGACCGCCGGACGCTCTCGCGGGCTGGAGGGATTCGAACTTTCGGATTAGCGAGGGCGCCTCTGACCCTCTACTGGGCAGGCCACACGGCCGAGGCCAGCGTCCTGGCCGAACAAGCGGTTGAAGGAGCGAAAGCCTCCCAGGACCCGGCTTTTTTGCTTTATGCGATGCAGCATCTCGGGATCTGTCTGTCGGGCGCGGGACGGTATGATAGAGCGCTGCAGGCCTTCGATGAGGCCTGTGCGTTTGGGCGGCAGTGCGGCGCCTCTTCTCTTCTGGCGCGGGCAGCCTCCATGTCGGTGGCTCCGCTGTTCAGCCTGGGCGCATTCGACCGAGCCGAGAAGCGAGCTTTGGAAGCGCGCGAACTGGCACGCAGCGTGGCCTTTCAACCTCCGTTGGTCAGCGCGGGTATCGACCTGCTGCTGATCTACGCACGCACCGCGGAAGCGGGCAAGGCCGAGTCTCTCCTGGTCGAGGTGCAGCAGGCGGTGGAGGAGGCGGCCGGTTGGCACTTCTGGAAATGGAAACTGAGGCTTGCCCAGGCTCGCGCCGAACTGGCTTTGGTGAAAGGCCAGTGGCACGCCGCGATTCAGTATGCCGACGAAGTGATCGAGCAAAGCAATTGGCGGCATCGTCCAAAGTACCAGGCGATGGCGCTGCTGGTGCGGGCGAAGGCGCGACGCGCCCTGGGCATGCGCAAGACTGTGGATGACGCGAGAGCGTCGGTGGAAGTCGCGCGGAGAATTGCTGATCCGGCATTGCTCGCAGAGTGCCTCTACCTTCATCTTCTCGATGACCCGACAGAGGAGCTTGTCCTCGAGGCGAGCGAAACCGTGGAGAGTGTCCTGCGCGCTGTGAGCGACGAGTCCCTGCAGCGTGCCTTTCTTACGAGGCTGGATGCCTACGGAAATCGCCACGCTAAACGGGAAAGCGAGCTAGCGCGTTATGTCGCTGTCGGCAGATATCCATAAGCTAGTTGGAAGCCAGCTGGACTTCTGAAACACATTTTGCCGTTGATGGAAAAGCGCCGTTCTTGACTGTCCAGCGATCGGATGGTGTCATGCAACCCCTGACGCTTCTCGTCCCTGCTAACATCGGCGACGATTGTTTGGAGCTGTGGAACTGAGCGGCTTGCTGCTTCGAACCGATCGCGTTTCGCCAAATGACAAAGACTGGTGACACAAAGACTGATACAGACGGACACGACCCTCTATTAGCGCCGCGCATCTCCAGAACATCGTGGTGGTAGCTGCGACTCTCGTGCCCTAGCCGAGCACTCTCTATTTATGGCAATGCAACATTCTGCACCCTGTGGGAAACGATGTGGGCAGGTATCCGTGATAGTAGCAAAAGAGATGGCTAGTGGTTTTACAGGATGGTAGCTCTGGTCGAATTCGATATTGGACCGTGCTAGCATGATCTGCGGCTGGCGTTGCAACTCTCTTCAACGAAGCGGCCGGACGGTTGTCAATGAAGGGCAGGCCCACCGAAAGCCGGAAGAAGCTCTTCTGTCTGGGTGCCGTTTGCAGTGCACGGTGTTTGCGCTCGGTGACGTTCATGCGGCAGTTCCTGGGAGACACGCTCGACTGCCGAATACATTGCAGCAACAATTACATTCGACCGGGAGACCGCGATGAATCAATCTACTTTCCTTGCTCGTAGCACGGTAGTGGTTTCGGGCTGTTTGATGCTCACCATGGGCTTGCACTCAGGGGCCGCGCATGCGCAGAACGGCACCGTCGTGCTGACCCAGCACAACGACAATAGTAGGGATGGAGTGAATGCGAGCGAGACAACGCTGACCCCTGCGAACGTCAACCAGAGTTCGTTTGGCGCGTTGTTCAGGGAACCGGTGGACGATCAGGTCTTCGCTCAGCCGCTGGTCGACTCGAATGTCAACATCGCTGGCGGAACACATAACGTGGTTTTCGTCGCCACCGCCGCCAACAGTGTCTATGCCTTCGATGCGGAGACCGGCGTTCAGTACTGGCATCACAACTTTGGCGCGGCCCCGACAGTGCAACAACTTGGTTTCACGTGCACTGACATGCTGGCATCCACTGGTATCGTGGGTACACCCGTAATCGACCAGGCAAGCAATTCGCTGTACGTTGTCGATCAGCTTTACAACGGGGGCAATCCTATTCATCAGTTGCACAGCCTCAATCTTTCGACCGGAAACGACAATTCCGGCAGTCCGGTCACCATCTCGGCGACGGATTTCGTCTCGAAGGATTCCCTGCAACGCCCCGGCCTTTTGCTCGCCAATGGAGATATCTACGTTTCGTTTGGAGGGCACTGCGACCAGGGGTCGTGGAAAGGGCTCACGTTCGCTTTTAGTGCTACGTCGCTGGATCAAGTCGGCGTGTTCAATCCGTCGCCCAACGACAACGGCGCTTCCATCTGGCAATCCGGCAACGGCCTCGCAGCCGATTCATCCGGCAATGTCTATGTCGTGACCGGCAATGGAACCTGGGACGGCAGCAGCAACTTCAGCGAAACCATGCTCAAGCTGGGCTCTGGTCTCAATCTGGAAGATTGGCACACCCCGTCCAACTACTCGTCGCTGGACTCGGGCGATGTCGACCTGACCGCGTCTGGGGCCGTGTTGCTGCCGAACAACCTGGTGGTATCCGGCGGAAAGGACGGCGTTCTGCGGGTTGTAAAAACCACGAACATGGGCCACCTGGGAGACAGCACCGCTTTACAGAACTTTCAGGCCAGCGGTTCCCACGTCCACTCCATGAATTTCTTCAACAACAACCTGTACATGTGGGGACAAGTCGACTACCTGCGAGTCTATAACTTCAATGGCTCGACGTTTAACACCAAGCCAACTTTTAAGGGCACCCAGCAGGCCATCGGACATCCGGGCGCCTCGCTTTCCATCTCAGCCAACGGCACTTCCGATGGAATTCTCTGGGCCACCACAAATTCAGCTTCTGCCAGCGATGGATCGGGAGCCTGGCATGGAACCGAGCCTGGCATCCTTTACGCCTACAATCTGGCCGGCATGGGCCAGATCTATAACAACGAGCAGAACGCCGTCCGCGATAGTTGCGGCAACTATGCCAAATTTACTGCTCCGACCATAGCCAACGGCATGGTGTATCTGCCCAGCTTCGGTACGCGGTCAACGTTATCCGGAGCGCTCTGCGTCTATGGCGAACTGAAGCCAAACACCAACCTTATCCCGAACGGCACCTATGAAATCATCAACGTCAACAGCGGGATGGCTCTCGAATCCCCCGGGTTCTCGCATGTGTTTGGTCTCAACGTAGACCAGTCGACCGTGAATGGTGGAGGCAATCAGCTCTGGAGCCTGGTCAACGTGGGCGGCAATATCGTAACCTTAACTAACTCTTATAGCTCTCAGGTCCTGGACGTTGCTGGAGCTTCCCGAACAGGTGGCGCTCGGGTCGACCAGTGGCCGAATAGGAATCAGGCTACCAACCAGGAGTGGCAGGTAATCTCTCTGGGTGGCGGCAAGTACGAACTCACTAGCGTCAACAGCGCGTTGGCACTGGATGTTATTGGTGGATCAAGGAGCACGGGAGCGGGTATCTGTCAGTATACCTATCACAACGGTACAAACCAGCAATGGACGTTCAAAGCTGTGGCTTACTAACATGTTCAGGCCGCGCTGTATGAGCGGTGCGGCTTTCACCCGGCCCCGGAGAAATGCATGAACTTTACCCGTAGAGGTTTTCTTTCCGGCGCCGCGCTCGCCACCGCCGCGGTCTCTCTCGGTTCGCGCGGCAATGCCCAGGTTAGCAGCCAGGCTGGCAGCTCAGCTCAGAAGCAAATGGCACCGATGGGGTCAATGAATCACCCCAAGCCAAAGCGACCGGCGGTACCCAGGCTCCCCGCGCTGATCTCCACCATGACGAGGACAGTTTGCGTCGATGCTGCTTATCAGATGTTGCAGCAAGGCAGCGACACACTCGATGCCGCGCTGCATGTCACCACCACGGAGGAGAACGACCCAACGGACTCTTCCTGTGGTCTCGGCGGACTACCTAACCAGGACGGAGAAGTCCAGCTGGATGCTTGTGTGTGGCACGGACCGACGCGTCGTGCCGCTGCGGTAGCGGCGGTTAGCAATATCAAGTGTGTCTCCTTACTTGCGCGGACGGTTATGCAGCAGACCGGCTACTCTCTGCTCTCGGGGATCGATGCGCAGCGCTTCGGGCTGACCCAGGGTTTCGCAAAGGAGGATCTGGTCACCGAACGCAGCCGTAGGGAGTGGGCGGTCTGGAAGCAGCTTCAATCCGCGCCGCCGCGAATGGAATCGGCAATCTACGATCCGAGTTGGCCCGAGTCTACCCGCAAGGCACACTTCCTGGCGGGTAATCAAAAAGATCTGGATACACTGGTGCACGACACCGAACCGCTTGCCGCTGAGGCAGGCCTGGGCCCGCAAGACACGTGGCGCACTGCGTACGAATCTTTGTTCCCCGCAGCCGAGCCGCTCTATGTCAGCGCTATCAACGCAAAAGGAGAGCTATCGAGCGCCGCCTCCACCAGCGGTACTCCCTGGAGAATGGCCGGCGCGACCAGCGATCTAGCGGTCCCTGGGGCTGGAACCTACCTCGACCCCGAGGTCGGCTCAGCAGGAAGCAGCGGTAATGCCGATGCCAACATAAGGATCTGTGGCGCGCGCATCATCGTCGAGAACATGCGCCAGGGAATGTCACCCGAAAACGCGGGCATGGATGTTTTGGAACGGATCGCGCATTGGTACAAGAACGACATGGCCGCTCTTCGCTTTGTTGAGGTCGCTTACTACATTTTGCGCAGCGATGGAGCTTACGGCTCTGTCTCGTTGTGGCGTGGCGATCGTACCGGGCATGTACGCGAGTTTACGATCCATGATGGTATCCGTCGCTCTGAAGAATGTCTTTTCCTATTCGACGGAAACCCACTCATTGGTTGTGGGGCGTGCACCCGTCTTTCCCCTGCCGCGATGCACGCCATGCAGATGGATTAGCGCTGCGGTATGAAAGTTATTGTGGCGGCTCCGCTACAAGGGCTGTTGCCAAGTCCTGGAGCGATCGATCCTATCGCTGATAAGGCACGGCCGCCAGGCGGACGGGATAGCGAATCAACGAGATTTACTATCCCCCGGGGTTGAACTCTTTAGAGAAGATCAGTGAAGGGAGTGCTGGTGGTAATCCGTTTCGCTTTGATCGAGCCAGTGATCGTCACCGTAATATTGCCGGAAGTGTCATACCCCTTGAATACAAAAGTACCGGTGTAGCAGTTGCCATCGGGACTCAGCTCAATCTTCTCAATTAACTGAGCTCCCCCAGTGGGATTACCGATTCCATTAGGCGCGTTAGCGGGGTCGTTGCCCTGCCAAGGGAGATGATTTAGTAAGTACTTTAGCTTTCCTGTGCGGCTCCAGACGCCCATGCAATAATTTCCGTCCTGTGCCGGGCGCGAGGAGTTCATGATCTCCGTGCCGTCGCGGTGCCAGGTTACAAGAGAGTTATCGAACTGGCCGGAAAATGGCGCGTCATTCATCGTCTCGGCCGTGAAGACCGCGTGCCAGAGCCCCACGATAGAGGTTCCGTGATCCCCATCCTCGTCGAAACCGGTTCGTACCAATCTGCTTTGGTTGGCTCCTTGCTGCAACTGCCAGGCTGAAGGCTTAGCTTTTATCGACATACCACATTGCGCCGCAGCGCCGGGGGTTATCACGGAGACGAGGGCGAGCGCGCTCATCCACAACATATGCTTCGACACAAACTTCGAGTGGGTCATCGGCGTCATTGGTTTTTCCTCTTAGGTTAGTTGGGACTTCTGGAACTAAATAGACTTTGCGGGTAATCTAAAGAGCAAGTCGGGTCTCGGCAATGGCTTTTTAGGATACTTCTGGGAGGGGTGATGGACGCCTTATTTACCTGGAGAAGAACGCGAGCGAACGATCTCGCCGAATGCCTACAGTTACATCCCGCTAAGAATGGAGCAGAAATCGCTGGCGATGCCTGTCTCGTGAAAACCTGGGAGACTCTTTTGCGAATGTCTCACGCAACGCGAAGCGCATTGATTGAAATGCACCGGAGAGGCCGCGTTGAAGTTGTCGGTTTCGGCTTCGCATCCTTTGTAAAAAAGAGTTTCGCTGACGCAGAGGTTAAAAACCCAAGCCCGGGTTTAAACGCCCGGATTATTGAAAGCGTCTTCGGCGGAAACTCAGTGATTGCTACATTCGCAGAGGTCCGGAATGGAAATACTGTTGGAGATTTACAGCAAGTCATCCTGGAAACCAGCTGGAAACACGGCGTCCTGACGCCGCCCCAGGTGTATGAAGTTCGCGTGCTCCTGGCCCTGGCCTATCAGGAGTTATTTTCTGGCTACCGCTTATCCAGGATCCTTGCAGAAATGGTGGATGAACGCGACCTTGGGCATATTAGTGGCCAGAAGGAGATGCGGGTGGTTGACCGCTTTGAAAGCTTTCGCCGCGCAAACCCCGCAACCAGTTGGAATGCGGACCGTTGCCTCATCGAGATAACGCTCGAAACCATGCGTGCTGACCCTCACTCGATTGCAGCAGGGTTGTTTCAGCATCACGTTAGTCCAGAGTGTGGATTCACCCAACGGGAGCAGGAGCTATTGGAATTGGCGATGGACGGGGCAGATGACACTTCGATAGCCAATTTGCTGCATTTGACATTACCGGCTATCAAGCGCCGGTGGTCAGGCATCTTCGAGCGCACCGCTTCCGTCCGGCCGGATGTATGCCCTCTGGACGGGGAGGGAACAAGAGGCATCCAGAAACGCCAACGTATCCTCGCCTACGTAAGAAGACATCCGGAGGAGTTGCGGCCTTTCTCACCCCAGCAGCACACTTTGGGAATCAGGTAGGGCGGGGCAGGAGTGGCCGGGCTCGAACTACGTCTACGGGGAGTAGCAGGCAAGCTCCCAGGTGCTGGCTCCGCAGCACACAATATAATGACCTCGATCTGACAGTCATCGCCAAAGGAACCCGCATGTCCAGCCAAGTGGATTTATACGACAACGCGTATGCCAGGGTGGAGCACGAGCTTTATCAAACCATCCGGACTGAAACTTACGGTCAAGACCTCGGTCAAACCAGTTGGGTCACCTCAGACGAATCAGCTCTCATCCCAGTGCTACTGAATCTAAACAGCAACTCTGTGGTGCTCGACATAGGCTGCGGATCGGGCGCCTACTCGCTATACGTTGCCGAGCGACTGGGCTGCTCGATCACCGGCCTGGACGTTAACCCCCACGCCATTGCCAGCGCCAGCCAACTCGCGGTTGCCCGCGGACTGGACGGTCTCGCCCGGTTCGAACAAAGCGACGTGTCCAGGCCTCTTCACTTCGCAGACGCCACCTTCGACGCAGTCTTCGCCAACGACGCCCTCTGTCATGTGCCCGATCGTTCCCGAGTTCTGAAAGAACTCTGCCGCGTTCTTCGCCCAGGTGGCCGCCTGCTGTTCAGCGATGCCCTGATTATCGGCGGGGTCATCTCGCACGTTGAACTCGCCATCCGCAGCTCGATCGGCCTTTACTTCTTCAGTCCGCCCGGTGAGAATGAGCGCCTCCTTGCCTCGGCCGGCTTCACCCTGCTGTCCGTCAGCGACACCTCGCAGCAGGCCGCCGCCATCGCCGAACGATGGTACGACGCCCGCGAGCGGCGGCGGGAACAACTCACCGCACTTGAAGGCTCGGACCGCTACGAAGGTTTGCAGCGCTTCCTCTCCTGCGTCCACCAGCTAACCTCTGAGCGCCGCCTTCTTCGCAATCTCTACCTGACGCAGAAGTCTGGTTAATTGATTTCCGGGCAAGGGAATCGGGGCTCCGCAGCATCTAACCGCAGGATGTGATTTCTCCATCCGAGGAGTTTGTATGCCCGGTTCCATTACCTCGCAGCACCGGGTACTCAACAATACAGGGGTAGTACATCCCGACGAAGTCACCCAGCCGGCGCCTCCCCGGTTACGGCTTCTCACACCCAACGCAGTCAATCTGGCCACTTCCTTCATCGTCCTGATGGTGAGTGCCTGGGTTATGTATGCGCCGTTGCGGCAGCCGGCGCGCATAATGCCCTTCGTGGAAGATGACTTTTACTACTATCTCAAGGTGGCGCAAAACGTTGCAGCCGGTCTGGGTTCGACATTTGACGGCACCACCCGCACCAATGGATATCACCCGCTCTACTTCCTTCTCCTGGTGTTTGTCAGCAAATGCGCGACCAGTCTGGCTGGCGTGTTCCGTGCGCTCTGGGTGGTATGGGTGCTGGCCGCTCAGGCAACGTTTCTGCTCGCTCGCAAGCAGCTGGAGCGTCGCGGCAGCGGGCCATTTTTGACAAACGCAATGGCCATGGTTTTTCTCATCCCATGCCTCCATATCTTCTGCCAGGGCATGGAGATCAACCTTACCTTGCCGCTGGGTCTTGGCCTCTTACTGGTGTTTGGCTCAAAGCCCTCCGGGTGGAGTTTGGGTTACTCTGCCGGTGTAGGCCTGCTGGCGGCGCTCACGATCCTATCCAGGCTGGATGCGGTTTTCCTCGTATTGTTACTGCTCGTCTTCACTCTGTTTGAGCCAGAGCAGAGGCGTGGCATCGGGTTCCGCCAATCAGGCGGCTTCGCTCTGGGCGGCGCTCCCTTGCTGCTCGCATACTTTATGCTCAACCGGGTTTACTTTCATGCCTGGATGCCCATATCCGGGACAGCCAAACAACTCAAGTCGAGTCCCTGGCCCACGCTGACGGCGATCAAGTACGGCGGCCTTAACAACACCTACCTGGTGCTGTTTCTTTTGTATGCGGTGGTTGCTTTTTTCCTGCTGCGCAAGAGACTGGCCCCCGGGGAGCGCGCGGTGCTCGCAGCCGCGGCCGCGTTTCCTTTTCTGCAGATCGGCGCCTTCTCCTTCGTGAGCGATTGGCCTTTGTGGGGTTGGTATTACTACTCGCTGCGGTTCGCATTGCTGTCAGCTCTCGTTCTGCTGCTCGCCCTGGCGGGTTCCGCGCGGATTGATCGGCAACCGCAATGGATCAAAATTGCCGCTTACGGCATCGCGCTCTTGCTGCTGCTGAGAGTCCATTGGAAAAAAGAAGGTCAGATGGATCAGCTCTATGACGTTGTTCTGCAGATACGCGCCTTTCAGCAGTCGCATCCCGGCATCTACGCCATGGGCGGTGGGGCTGGGATGACTGGGTATCTTCTGCAAGAACCGCTCATCCAGACAGAGGGTTTGATGATGGACCCTGCCTTTCTGCAGCACATTCGATCGCAGGACAATCTGCTCTCTACCCTGCGGAGCTATGGAGTCCGCTATTACATCGCCTTTGAGGTGACTGTGCCCGTCGGTTTTGACCGGCAGCGCGAGGGAAGTTGTTTCCTGGCGGAAGAGCCTTATAACGTTGGCCGCGCGGCTCTCCGCATGAGCGCGAAGCTATGCCGGCCACCCGTTGCCAATGTCATTCTTGCTAAAGACGTGATCGGCCATATCTTCGATTTGCAGCAGCAGTAGGTCGCTCAATTTGTCATCCCGAGCAATCTGCTTGCGGTGCAAGTTAAGGACGGGATGAACGGGGTGCGATACGCATCAGTCTGGCTGCGCGAGCGGAGCAGGATGTCCCCCACTCAAGCCAAACGCGGCTTGAGTGGGCCACCCTCGGCTTTTCTGGACGCGGGCGGGGAGCAGATCCTCCTGTGTGGCGACTGATCGGACCCTAAAGACTGTAGGGTGGCCCATTCAAGCCGCGTTTGGCTTGAGTGGGGGACATTTGAACCCTCGTCCAGAACGCTTTGCAGTTTGTTCATTAGGAGCGCAGTCGAGGGATCTGCTGTGCGCCTCTCTCCCTCCACAAACTTTTACAGAGCTCCAGCATCGGACGGGCAGAGGAACGTGGGTCTCAATAGCAGCGCTTCGCTGCCAGGAGTTACTTTCCTGCCTTCCTGCTGAAAGAATGGTTCTTTTGCGTGTCCGATGCTGGAGCTTTGTAGACATTTGTGGAAGGAGAAAGGCGCACAGCAGATCCCTCGACTGCGCTCGGGATGACAAAAGGGGGTCTAGCTAGCTAACCCGCAAAACATGTCGTCGCACACCGAATTAACTTAACGCGCAAGGCCACAAGCCAAAATACAGCTACAGGCTCACCGCTCCCTTCAACCTGTCGTACCAGTCGACTGGTGGAGAAATCCGGGCTAACCCTGCCAGGTCACTGGACCTTTAATGGCAAGGTGGTCACGACGCTGGTTCCGCGGTATTGCAATTGGTACGCTGGTTTCCGTTTGGTGGCGACGGGAAAGTAAAGATAACCAGCGACGGGCCTTGAGACTTCTCCGTCTTTTAGTTCCTTGTTGTGCAGTTCGCTTTCCAGGTTCTGTCGATCTGCGTCGCTCGCCGCAGGAGAGGTATTCTTGTCCACGCCTATGCCCGTGCCTACGCCGTAGACGGGGCCGCTGGCCCGCCTGCCGCTTCCGCTATAGTCTGGACCGCTCACGTAGCCGACGTAGGCTGTTGGATAGAGAGTGACGTCACGGCTACTCTGCGGCTGGTTCTGGTAGATAGCAGCAATCGTTTGCGGAGTTGCCGGGCTCGCCACATCTTTGCCATCTGCGGTGCGCAGCGAGAAGTCAGATTGCTGCAGGCCGATTGTGTGGTTGCCGGCGGGGTAAAAGCCGACCTCCACCACGATGTAGCGGCTCGCCAATGGGGTGGCAATCAAGTTTCGCACCTCGGCCTTCGAGAGCTGCCTCACGCCAATTGCATAGACCGATTGAACCTTCGAAGCGGGGTACTCAGCAACGGAGGGTCGTGGCGCCGGGCCCTTTTGCCCGAACGCAAGGCTGGCACTGAGCAATCCCGACATAACCACGCATTTACTGAAATGAGCCATGAACGATGCCTCCAGGCTAACCTTGAGCATTTTGCCAATCAGCGCTAGTAAATCGAGCGTAGAACGTAAGCGACTGTCACGCATGGTCCGATGCCAGAACCTGCGCCTGATTGGACGGAGGATGCATAGCTTTTGTGAGCGCTGATCATCCTTTCAATTTCCCACCGGTTCAAATCGGATGCGTACCTTCGCCAGCATAATCTCATCGCCGGGCTGCAGAAGAATGCCCTTGCTGTTTCCCCGGGGTACGGCAAGCACCGACCCCTGTCTGATGACCGTTGTGCCGTGAGCGCTGCCGTCATCGTAAAGGCGGAAGCCTTTGCCCTCCGGGTCAAACTCAAGATGCGCATGGGTGCGCGAAACCGTTGAGTTTTCCAAGGTAGCGTCATCTTTGAAGGCGATGTCGTTGAGCCGCACCATACGCGAATCGGAGTCGAGAACTTCCGCCAATCGACCGAATTGGATTCGCTGTCTCGCAAATTCGTATTCCTGCTGCTCCGCGTTCCCGGCCAGAATAGTCAGGCGAATCGGTACGATTGCACCCCCAGGCGCGGCAGCGGGCGGGTTGCTGTAACTAATCTCGAATTCACGCACGCCCACTTCGGCTGGCGGTGTATCCACCAACGCAACATCCACCTTGAGACGAGCCGGATAGTCCACCTGGCTTTCTTCAAAACGACTCTTCAGGTCGCGGGTCAACGGGTCCGCCTCGGTAAATGCAAGTTCGTAAGAGCGACGCCGTTCAGGGTCAGCAAGAAGCACGCGGACGGTCACAAGCGAGTAAGCGAACTTACGCCTTCCGCGTGAAACCGCATCCACGCGAGACGTAATCTCTTCCAGAATGGCTCGATACAATTCGATGGGTTCGCGCGGCTGGTCGACTGGGGAAGAGCGCAGCAGTTGCCGCAGCTTCTGATCGATACGTTGTTCCAGCTTCTCCACACGGCTCATGGATGTCCCTCGAAGTAGCCCATTGACTTAGCCTCTTTCATCAGTTCGGCAGCCAGCGGGGCAGCCGCCGTGCCGCCGTACTCACCATTCTCAATCAACACCGCGAAGGCAAGCTTTCTCGCCCCGCCATAGGGTGCAAAGCCGATAAACCAGGCGTGCGACCGCGCATGTTCGAGCTCTGCTGTACCCGTCTTGCCGGCAATAGGGAGATCGGGAATGTTCGCTGCCCGGCCTGTTCCAGAAGTCACCACACCACGCATTGCATCCGCAATCTGTGACGAAGCCGCAGGCGGCAGAATCACCTCCGGGCTCCCTTGCCGTGAGTTGTTCCCGTCCGTGACCCAGCGACCGAACGGCATCGATCCGCTTTGCGCAATCGTCGCCGCCACACGCGCCATCTGGAAAGGGCTTGCCACGTCCTGGCCCTGGCCGTACGAGGCCTGCGGCAGTTCCCGTTGCAATGCCTGCGCCGTCGAAGGGCTCGCCACTGAAATGCCGAGGCGGTTCGCGGTATCCAGAAGTGCTGCGGATCCCACCTCGTAGGTGCCCAGCTGGGCGAAGTAGGCATTGCACGAAACTACCAGCCCGGCGTGCATCGAGATGTTCCCGTGAGGCACTGCGTCCCGAATGTCATCATGAATCGGATGCTGCCATCCCCGGATGAAATTTCCGGTCCGTCCGTCAGGGAGCCTCTTGCACTCATAGAGACTATTCAGGGACTGCGGATTCTTGCGCAGCGCGGCAATCGACGTCACAATTTTGAAAGAAGAACCGGGTGGATAAAGCCCGTACCGCGCTCGGTCGAGCAGCGAATCGTCAGCCGCATTGGGATTCGCCACTGCGGGCGTTGTCCCCGGTGCTATGTCAGGCCAGGGATAGCTCACCGAGGCCAGCAGGTCTCCCGTTGCAGGATCCAAAATCACGACCGCTCCTTTGGTCCGCCCCAGCTTGCGCAATTGCTCTTCCAGCAACTCGGCCGCACGCCACTGCAATCGCGCGTCGATCGACATATGGAGGGTTCGATCCCGGTCGCGAATCCTTCGTACCGCCGGATTATCCGGCTGCCAGCGATGACGCAACAAGGGTAAGAGCTCGCGGTAATCCAGGCGAACCCGGTAGCTTGGCTGGTTGCTTCGCGGGTCAGGGATTTCGACGGTCGTGGCGCGGTCATCGAATCCCTGCAATGCGACCATAGAATCGCGTTCAGCTAGCGAGCTATTACGCGCCGACCAGTTGGCGCGTGTTCGCAGGTCCCCCAACAGGTGGAACGCCCTGGGCCCAAGCGGATAGAAGCGGGTCTGGCCGGGGTCGGGGTGAGCTTCCACGGGAATCCCGGCTTTGGCAAATGCCTGTTCATGGCTGGCAACCTCGTCCCAGTTGCTCGTGGCCAGCGGCAGGCCGTTACGGTCGTAGATGGTGCCCCGGGGAATGGAGTGTGCGATCGCCAACAGGCGCGGATTGTATTCAAAGCGCCGTTCCCCATCCGCCTGCAAGGCAAGCGCGCCCTCGCCGGCCACCGCATCCGCGCGCACAATCTGAACGTACCCGGCTTTCACCACAAGCGCGGCGCAGATGGCGGCCAGCACGTAGCCAAGGCCGCGCGTGCCTGCCTTGAAAGGCTGTGTCGTCTCTTCTGCGCGCGTCACTCTCGCGAGCAAGCGAGAAGAGTATCCCGAGCAAGGCGAAGTTGGTGACGAGTGCGGTTCTGCCATAGCTCAGAAAAGGCACAACCACGCCCGAAAGCGGGATCAGTCCCAGCACCCCGCCGCCGATCAGTGCAATCTGCAATGCAAAGGCGAGCGTCAGCCCCAGGGCGAGGAAGAAGCCGTAGTCGGAGCGGGCGCGCAGTGCGGTGCGAAATCCAAACCATACCAGGCCCGCATACAGGGCCAGTACGCACAACAGGCCCGCGAATCCCCATTCCTCTCCAAGCGTAGCCAGGATCAAATCGGTGTGAGCGGCAGGCATGAACTGCGGGTCCCCCAGCCCCAATCCGGTACCGAACAGGCCCCCGCTCGAAAACCCCCAAAGTGCTTGTGCAACCTGCTCGCCACCGCGGACCGAGTTGTCCCAGGGCGAAAGCCACATCGAAACCCGGCCCGCAACATTGCCTGGGAATTGCAGGAAATAGCCCGACGCAAATCCCAGTAGAATGATCAGCAACCCGACCGCAGCAAACAGATAGCGATCGCGGGCCACGGCGTACATCGCAAGAAACATACATGCGATTAGTAACGCCGGCCCGAGATCTTTCTGTAAGAAGAAGAATCCAAGCGACACGACGATGCCCGCGAGCACGGGCAGGAGGTATTCGAGCCGGGGCACCTCCACCCAGCGCGAAACGTGCGCCAGTTCCGCCCGACTCTCGCGCAGCGTCCGCAGCAACTCCCATCGCTCTGCAAAGTATCCCGCGAGGAAGAAGATGAGCAGAATGCGAATGATCTCGGCTGGTTGAAACCCGAGCAGATTTACTTTGGCGTCACTGCCCGTGGGGCCGGAACCGAAGAGAATGAGTGCCGCCGATAAAAGAAAGCTGCCCAGAAGAAAGACGTAACTGAGCCTCCCGGTGTGGCGCCGGTAGTCGAAGTTACTGGCAAGCGCAAGCACCACGCAGCCTGCCGCAACACCCTGGGCGAAGTTGGCGAAGAGCAGCGTGTCGCGCAATGGGTCGCGCAGCGTCACCATCAGCGACATGCCCACACCACTCAATAGAAGAACAGCAGGAAGCAGACATTGCGTTCCTCGGGTTCGGCGTATCGTCCAGAACAAATGCACCGCGGCGAAAGAACAGAAGAATACTGCAGACCAGAGAATCGTCTGGTTGCGGAACTGCGCCGCATCGCGGACTACAAAGAGCGGCTTCAAACGCGCTGTGTCTGCGGCCGTCAGCAGGGAGATGGAATCGGCTTGCGGGCGGCTTGACTGAACCAGTTTCGCGCGCGCCTGCAGGGTTGTCAGTCCTCGCGTTGAGAGCACCTCGCGTATGGGCACGTGGATCTGGCCGATCTCGCCAACGTGCGTCACGTCGCCCCCGCTTGCGCGCAGGTGCAGGAACAATTGTGCAGCCATGTACTGGCGCTCAGCGGGGGAACTAGCAAACTGCAGATAGGGCAGCAATTGCTCGCGCCGTTCCAGGGTTGACAGGTTCAGCGTGGCAGACCGTTCCTGGCCCGGGCGCGCCAGTCGTGCCATGGCCGTCAAAGCCAGGGCACAGCCGATGAGAATCGCCGCCATGGTGAGCAGCAGGCGTTCGAAATTCCTTCGCGACGCAGCGTCATAGGGAACGTGTGCGCGGTTTCTAGCCCGGTCGGTACGTGTGCTGCGGGTGACCGCCATCAGTGCTGCTCCGGCGCTGCTCTGTGCGCCTGTGTGCGAGCTTGTATGCGAGCCTCCGAATCATCCACCTTCTTCAGGCTGGCAGCGGCGCCGCGCCACGGTAAGATGCTTTCGTACAACCGGTGCGCATGGGCCAGGTCGTTGCTCGCCAGGTCGTAGTAGCGTTGGGCATCCGCTGGTGAGTTCGCCCGTTCTCCCAGTGCCATCGTCCGCTCTCCCTCGTAGCGATATCCGTCGGCCAGCTGTGCCGTCTCCCGTTTGCTGATGTCGTGTCCGCGGCGCCCCGCCTCCTTGAAAGCTGCCTCGGCCTGCTTCACATCCGGAAGGGAATAGATGTAGAGGCGCGCGAGCCCTATCCAGGGATCGGGCGACTTCTTCATGTAGGCGGCCGCATCCTGAAAGTCCTGCCGCGCTTCTTCCATCATGCGGGTATCGTGGCGGGCGTTACCGCGTATGCGCGCCAGGTGACCATCGATCAGGCGAAGCTTGCCGTGGATTGTCTTGTCGTTGGGTGCGAGTTCCAGCGCATGCGCCACCTCGGTGCGGGCATGCGCCCACTCTGACTCCAACACTGCAGGCCCGTCGGGCTCGTCATATTTCAGGATCGTATGATCGGCATTGCTCATCAGCGCTTTGCGCAGCGCTGACTCGGCGGACCACAGGATGAGCGGAACGTGCGCACTCGATGCCAGCCGGGTGTACTGCTGCCAGGCGGTATCGAGATTTTGTTGCCGTTCGCTCTGCACATCGTGTGCCAGTTGACGCGCGCTCCGCCACACCATGTATTGGTTTAGAACAAAGGTCCCGACGCCGATGATCACGATGAACAGAAAGATCGCGATCGCTCGCAGTAGCCTGGACACCGTTGTTGGCTTGCGCGCAGGCAGGTGCGGCGTCGGCATGGACCACACGCTCGGGTTCGGGGCTGGAGAGCTCTGCGGCCGCACCGTCCTGCGCGTAGCCTCTGCGGCGGCGCTACCCGCTACTGGCGGGACTGTCGTCCATCCCTGTGCGCTGGCGGTTGCTCCGTTGCCCGGCATTCCATTGTCTTGCGCCACGCGGCGAGTCGGTTCCGCATCCGCCGGCGGTGCGGCCCAGCGCCGGGTTTCAGCCGTGTCTGTCTTTCCGCTTCGCAAGCGGCTGAGAGCATCGGCGAACTCTGCGGCAGTCTGATACCGAGCCGCGGGGTTAGGATCGAGTGCGCGCGCGACCAGCCAGCGCAGGCGCTCCGGCCAGTCGGATGGAAGCGGCCGCACGGCTGCGTAGTTGCGTATCAGGTGCTCCAGCCGCGGCCCGGAGTCGGCTTCGAAGTACGCATGCCCGGTCAGCATCTCGTACAACACCACGCCCACACCCCAAAGGTCAGAGCTGATATCCACCTCACCCGTCTTCATGCGCTCGGGAGAGGAATACTGCGCGCTGGCGAAGATGTTGCGAGTGTAATTGCGCGTCAGTGACAGCACCTTGGCAATGCCAAAGTCCAGCACCTTAACCTCGCCGCTCGGAGTAATTCGTATATTTCGCGGCTTAAGGTCGCCATGCACGATGCCTCTCGCCGGCCGGCCTTCTATGCTGGTCGCAAGATGATGCGCGTGGTCCAGCACCTCCAACACTTCCTGCGCGATGCGTTCCGCGGTGTCCGGGGGCAGTCCCTTTCCGGTCGCAATTTCTGATACGTCCTGGCCATCGACGTACTCCATCACGATGTAGAAGTAGTTCGGCATTTCGCCGGTTTCGTAGATCACCGCGACCCGCTTGTCCACTGCGCTGAGTTGCTTCTGCAGCTCCGCCCCCAGCCGCTCGGCGTTGACGATCTGGACACTATCCGTGTCGAGCCCCAGATCGATGAGCTTCAGCGCGACCCGGCGACCGCTGGTGGGATCTTCCGCTTCGAACACGCGTCCCATGCCCCCCGCCGGGAGTTTGCGGAGAAGCGTGAACCGGCCTGCTGTCTCAGTGGTCAACGAGTTACTACCTTGATGTCGCGACTGCTGCCCTCGTGCCCGGCAGCGGCGATCACGTTCTCCCGCAGCAGATTGGCGGCGTCGAAAAAGGGCGACACCCACACCTGTTCGGCGCCATTGTTCATGATCACGTTCCCCCAGACATGCGGGGTGGCCGAGCCCGCAATGAAGATACCCGGCGAGAGCTTCGACCCGGAACCATTACCGGCGATGGTGTTGTGATCGATGCGCGCATTGGCCGCGCCGTGCAGGTAGATACCGATGCCCGCGTTTTGCTCGATGTCACAAGCCTGCACTGAGGATCGGCCGCCTTCGATATCGATACCATTGCCATTCACACCGCGGATCGTTACGTTATCTATATCCACGTCCGCATTCGAGAGACGCACGCCTACCTGGGCCGGCCCCGCGATAGCAAAGCCTGAGAAGCGCGCGTGATGAATGTTCTCGCCCACCACACCGGCGTCGGGCGCAACGATTGTCGCTCCATGTACCTGCGTGCTCACGATGGTTACTCCGTCGCGTAGATGAACCGTCTCGTGATACTCGCCGCCAGAAACCGAGATGGTATCACCCGCCCTGGAACGTGCAAGCGCTGCTGAGATGGTCTTGATCCCTTGCGGGCCCACGACCAGGGTTTCGGCTGCCCGCACGTTCCCGTGGCGCACTACCCAGCCCGAGGCCGTTTCTTCCAGGTACGGTCGCAACACGCCAAACAGCACCGCAGCCGTAACTACCCCTGACAGAAACCAGACCCATGTGGCGGCGGAAGCACTCCCCGTCACAACTCGCGAGCGTTGCTCCTGTTCCGTGATCCCTTCATACCCCGCGGTTTCGACCACAATGGCGGATACGTTATCTTTGCCGCCGGCTACGTTGGCCGCTTCAATCAGTGCCAGCACAGCCGACTCCGGGTCGCCCCGATGCTGTTCGATCAGGCTGCGAATCTTCTGCGCAGGTACCTGGTCCGTGAGGCCGTCCGAGCACAGCAGCAGCGCAGAAGCAGGGGGCAGTTGGAACTGCTGGATCTCTACGAAATCCGTATCGTAAGGGCCGTGCGGCGCGCTTCCCATGTCCCGATACACTTCGTTTCGCCGCGGATGTCGCATGGCTGCGTCCTCTGACAACTCACCTGCATCTTCCTTTTCTCCCACTGGCGAATGATCGTGGGTCATCTTGCGCATGCTGCCCGGTTCCAGCAGATATAAGCGCGAATCTCCTACGTGGCCCACCGTAACCTGATCGTCCTCAATCACGGCCAATGTGGCCACACACGCCATACCGGCGAGCTCGTTATTCCCTGAGGCCACCTGAAAGATTTCCGTGCTGGCCAGGGCAAAGGCCTCCCGCACCCTGGTCGCCGTGGTGCCCGTCTGGCGGGCAAGCCGCATCCGGATGATCTCTTCGGCTATTCGCGCCGCACGCTCGCCGGCTGCATGGCCGCCAAGCCCATCGACCACCAGGTACACGCCACGCTCCGTATCGATAAAGATGCGATCTTCGTTTTCCACCCTGTGGCGACCCACATCCGAGCGCCCCGCCGAGATCAATCGTGCAGTCACTGACATCTTCTACTCGCCCCGGCGCAGAAAAGCCCAGACCACGAACAGCACGACTGCGATCAGTGCAATCAAAAACGGAATACGAAGATTGAAAAGGGTTGTGGTCATGCAGGCAACTTTGCTTCAAACTCGATCACCAGCACATCGGCGAGTGTTATCTTTGCCGCGGGCGGCAGCGCCGTCTCGATGTTGCGATCCACCCGGTCTGGCTGTGCGGTTCGGTCGATGCTGGAGGGAACTGTTCTGCCGTTCACGGCTGTTCCATACTGGCTAAGGTCTTTAACAAAGAAGTCTCCAGTCTTCGGGTCGCGTCGAATACGGCAGTGTTCCCGGGAGATGTCGGGCGGCCCCTCCAGCTTCAGGTCCACCCACACAGCCTTTCCGCCGCGGCCGATCACGATCTCGCCGCGCGTCATGGCAAATAACTTCTCACCGCGCTCATCCCTGTATCGCAGGGTAGCCAACACTCCCGCAGAGGAGTGCGCATCGCCCGCAACCGTCCTTGAAACGGCTGCTGTTGGCTGTTCGGCGCTGTGGCGCGTGACAAAGGTTGTCTCCGCGCCAACTCCCAACTCCGCTCGTTGTTCCGTTCCCAGGTCGGAGTAGATCTCCATCTCACCGGGTCGAAAACGGTCTTCTTCTCCGCGGTGAAACTCAATCGACCAATCCTTCTCCAGGATCATGTACTCGGGCCGGCTGCCGGAGTTTGCCATTCCCAGCTTTCTTAAAAACGCCGGCTGCGGCCGCCCTTGATTAAGTCGCTCAAGATGCTCGCCCAGCGCTCGCTTCGCCTCTCGGCGAACCACCTGTTCAATCGGATGGATGAGATCGAAATCCTGCTGGTGAAGATAAACATTGAACCTGCAGGGCAAAAGGACGGTGAGGCCGACCTTGAACAATCCAACATCGACATTGCGAATGAGCTCCGAGATGACGTCGTCGCCTGTGAGGGTGCTTGTGGAGCTCTCGGCCATGCGTTTCACCTAAGAATTGGATCGCTGCGGAAGGTCTGGGAGGTTCTCTGTGAGAGAACTGGACAGAGCCCCGCCAGCGCCTGCGCTCAGACAACAGTACACCCGCCCGGCGCCATGTATCGGTCCGATCATTTCACCCGGTCTTTGCCAAAATGTATGATGCGCCGACGTAGCGTGACGTTTACCGGCCCTTCTCCCGACGGAGCCGGGTTCTTCTTTGATTTCAAGAACAGCTGCTCTGCTGCTTTGGTGGATATCTCGTCTGCCTGCCGCCTTGCGCAGGGGATATAAACTGTCTGTGCTTACCCCATCGCAAATCCACGGCTAGCCTCTGCACCAGTGAGGTACGAGCCATGTTCGTCCGAGCGAACAAGACGACGTCGCGATGCAGCACCATGATCCGAAATGACAAAGCTCCCGTCTGTTATTCATCGGCTGCTTTCGAGCAAAGCGAGTAAGCGTTACGTTGAGACTTGCAGGGTGTAACGTTGCAAGGTGTAACGAGGGCGCGCTTATGAAAGTCACTTGGTTGGGTGCGGCATCACTGGCGGTTTGTTTGTTTGCAGTGGAATTGCTGGCGCAGAACGAACCCCCGCAAGCAGCGCCACGCGATGCGGCGTCGCAAGCTGCTGCAGCCAATCCGACCAGGGGTGAGGGGGATGCGTTCACAGCGGCATATATGGCGCTGCACATACCGGAGTTGCTCGCGCGGGCAAAGACTACGTCTGATGGCACTGCCAGCCTGGTCATGAAACGCTATCCGGGCAACTACCTCAACCTGATGGTGCGCGTAAGGACAGGGATCGGCGAAATGCATGCCGACTGGTCCGATATCCTGGTCTGCATCGATGGGGAAGCAGACGTAATTACTGGTGGCGCCCTGGTAGATCGAAAGGATCAGTCTGGCGGCGAGTCCCGCGGATCTCGCACCGAGGGTGGCACGCACCACCCCATGCATAAGGGCGACGTGATCCACATTCTTCCAGATACGCCACATTGGACGGTGCTGGAACCGGGAAAGAATTTCGTTTTCTGGGCAGTCAAGATCCAGACACCTGAGGCTGTAAAGGCCTCGGTGCAGTGATTCACAGTGGCTGAAAACTGCGCAGCGCGACGACGAAGAAGGTGCAGGCACGCTCAGCGCTCGCTTGTAAATTGTTCGGGGTAGCTCCTATGTGTGGCATGGCCCAGGACCCTGGGCGGCCAAACAGGGTCATGATCATCTGTGACCAATCAGAGGTTCACTCACTGCAGCTGTGACAAATGGTTCTGCCTGATCGCTGTCACGCCTGTGCGTCCCGGACGTTTGCCGCCGGCTCAAGATCAGTCTCGATGGCGCTTTGTGGTCCACGCTTCAGCTGAAGTACTTGTATCGCTTCAAGAAAATCGTCGGGGTGGACTGGCTTGGCAAACAAGCGAAAGTCATGTCCCCGCGCACGAGCGTCCTGGAGAAGGTCCATGGTGCCCGCCTGTCCTGAGAAGAGGAGGACTTTACAGGCGGGATGCCGTGCTGCCATCTGTATAGCGAGCTCAATGCCTGAAAGGCCCGGCATTGCGACGTCGGATATGAGCAGGTCCGGAACATCACCCTGAGCGGCGGCAAGCACATCGAGTGGCTGCGCGAAGTACCTGGCCGAGAATCCCTTTTGATTCAGTATGGCGGCAAGGCTGGTCGCGATGAGCGGATCATCGTCGACGACAAAGATGCGCGGAGCTCGTTCGCAGGGCATGAGTGCTCCCAAGACCAGTGTTTTGAGTACTCGGGGAAGTAAGTAGACCATACCAAGTGTTCCGGGCTTCGTCCATCCTTGTGTGAGGTAACGTTTACTTCCGGCGAGGAGGAAAACGAACGCCTGGCGCCTGTCCTCGGAACTTCTGTCCCCGGGACCACGCGAGGTACGGTTAAGCACTATTGAGCGGGACTCGCGCGTATCTACGGCGAGGGCGATGGTGTATCATCGGCCCCGGCAGCGGAGACTTTGGTGTGAGCCTTACTTCGAGTTTTAAATACAGGATACTGCTGGTTGAGGATGACGCATCCTTGCGGGAAATCGGCAAACTCCTGCTCACCGCACAAGGTTACGAAGTTCTGGGCGCTGAAGACGGGTTCGAGGGTTTGTTCGCTTTAAAGCAGTCCCTGCCAGACATCATCATTTCGGACCTGCGGATGCCGAACATGAACGGTTTTGAATTCCTTTCGGTGGTGCGGCGCCGTTTCCCAACAATCCCAGTCATCGCCATCTCCGGCGAGTTTTCCGGCCTCTCTGTCCCCGAGAGTGTATTGGCGGATGCATTCTTCTCAAAAGGGCAGTATCACCCACCGGAGTTGTTTGCCAAAATAGTGGATTTGCTGGAGGAGCTTCCGACGCGTCCTCGTCTCGGTAAACCTACGAAGGCGGCCGTTTGGGTGAAGAAAGATAAGGGCACGGTGGCTGTCACGTGCTCTGAATGTCTGCGCACGTTTCCGGTAGCCAACGCTCTGAAAGGGGTCAACGAGGCTGAGTGTGACTTCTGTTCCAGCCTCATCCGCTTCGAGATCATCGGCGAGGCGACAGACCTGGCCCCGGTGGAATCGAGCACTTGATCTGGCGGAATTGCAGGGCATAGCGTTATTGCCGTAGAGACACGGCTGGCAGAAGCGCAATCGGATCGGCCGCCGTGTCTCCCATGCGCAGTTCAGTTGCGTTCCCAAAAGGGTGGCGGCTCAATGCCAAGTGCCCGGAGGTAGACGTATCCCTGTCCGCGATGATGAATCTCATTGTCGATTGCGTATTGAATCATCGCCACCCCCGTCATCTCCCATTGACCGAAGGCCTTATCGATCTCGCTAAAGCGGCGCGGCGGGATTGTCGGGAATTTTTCGGTCAACTGTTCCGTATGAACATCCCACATGTGCAGAAGCTCAGCTTTCGTTTTGGGCTTCGCACCTTCGAATTTCACCCAATGCCCGGTGGCTACACCTTCTACGATGGGCACGTCCATACCCAGAAACTCGCAGGCCAATTCTCCAAATGGCCGCATACCGGCAACAGAAAACTCGAACAGCTTGTCTTCCGGAAAGGCATCGATCGTTCTGCGCGTCAGTCTTCTGTGTCCCTGCCAGTTTTGCAGCAGGGCGTCTGTACTCAGCAAATCTACGGATACTGTTTCAGTTGACATTGCATTCTCCCGAACCCGTTTTGGGCACATACTCAGACTACGAACCATTCCCGACAAGGCTTGTCGTAAATGGAAGAGAAAATCGGATACCCCATGTACGACCCGATCATGCGCGTCTTCACCGTACTCGAAATTCTTCAGGGGCGGGACCGTGTCAGCGGAGCGGAGCTGGCGCAGCGCCTGGAAGTCGACCTGCGTACCGTACAGCGGTACATCGCCAGGCTGAAAGATTTGGGAATTCCCATTGACGCCTCTTCCGGCGTAGGCGGTGCTTATCGGCTCCGAGCAGGGTTTCGCTTGCCACCACTTCTGCTGACCAATGAAGAGGCGTTCGCGCTCTCGCTGGGGCTGCGCGCGCTACGCCAGATTGGCCTGGCAGCGTTTGCTCCCGCCACCGAAGAAGCACTGGCCAAACTGGCACGTGTCCTGCCCGAGGCGCTGCGCGAGAGCATTCGGACGGTGGAGGAAGTTGTGGCCGTCGAGCCCGGACCATGGGTGGTGCCGACCTCAGTGGAAAGCCTTATCCAGGCGGCCTCCGCCATCCGCTCCGGCCGGCGAATCCGCTTTGAGTACCAATCGCACAACGAGACGATCTCCCACCGCGAGATCGAACCCCACGGCGTAGTACACAGTGATGGTCGCTGGTATCTCATTGGCCATTGCCTGTCGCGGCAAGCACTCCGTACGTTTCGCCTGGATCGGGTCAGGCACCTCGAACTCTCCAATGCAACTTTTCAACCACCCGCCGGTTTCGATGCCCGCAGGTATCTGGCAGAGCACATGCCCTTTGTTGAATCCGAGTACCAGATTGACGTGTGGATCGATATGCCCACGGAGGAGGCCAAACGCAGCTTCGCCCCCTGGAGAATCGGTACCGAACCGGATGAGCATGGCACCCGCCTGCGTTGCGGGCGCGACCGTCTGGATATGTTTGCAGCAATGCTACTCACCATGGGACGCAGGATCGTGGTGCATAGCCCGCTGGAATTGCGCGAGACCTTTCGCCAACTTGCCAGGCAGGCTACCGAGGCGGCCGAGAATACTGGGGCCTGAGGCGCTTCAGGCCAATGCGCGATTCGCATCGGAGCAGCCAGCTTGCGGTGATTCCCGGTGCTTCGTAACAGGCACGACTGTGTGGCAGGAGAAAGGCGCTCAGCAGATCCCTCGACTGCGCTCGGGATGACAAGTTGGAAAGCGCTCTGGACGAGGGTTCAAATGTCCCCCACTCAAGCCAAACGCGGCTTGAATGGGCCACCCTACAGTTTTTAGGGTCCAATCAGTCGCCACTCAGGAAAATTTGCTCCCTGCTCGCATCCAGAAAAGCCGAGGGTGGCCCACTCAAGCCGCGTTTAGCTTGAGTGGGGGACATCCTGCTCCGCTCGCTCAGCCAGACCGATGCGTATCGCACCCCGTTCATTCCGTCCTTAACTTGCACTGCAAGCAGATTGCTCGGGATGACGATTTCGCGGGCTCGACAGAAAACATCGGCATCGGAATAACGAATTTAGTTTCCGACGCTCCACCTGGCTGCACACCTATCTGGGGTAAGAAAGGCAACAGGACGGGATCGAGGACGCAACGTTGTGCTTTAACTTATAGATCCCGTTTGATTTGCATCCGCCTTGCAGATATGCTTCGGTAAACGTCATGGGATAGAAACCCGGCTTCAGTCCGCCCAGGCGGTCGGCCAACGAGAGGCCGTTGCCATGTGCGCACAAGAAGCGATTTGCCGGCCCACAGCTTTGCAGCACTGAGGGGTACGACCATTCGATGAATCACGAAGCAGCTCTTCGTTCCTCAGAGCCGGAGACATTGCCTCTAGAACAACAGGTGGCCCGGCTGCAGGCGCTCCTGGAGGCTACGCGCAAGGTTCACTCCACAATCAAGCCTCGGGAAGTTATGCTGCAGGCGGCGCGCATCCTTGTGCGTGAGCTTGAGGTGGAAGGGGCGCAATTTTCATTGCCCGGGTCGGAAGATTCGGTCGTCTCCTATGGGAACTTGCCGTCCGGTGCGAGCGAAAATCACCGCAAATTCCCGCTCGTCTCGCGTCAGAATAGCCTGCTCGCGAACTTGACGATATACCCGGCGGACGAGCGTCCCTTCACCGTCTATGACCGCGATTTCATTGAGGGCTTGATGCTGCAGACGGCAGTGGCGCTGGAGAACGCGACCCTACATGAGCGGGATGTGGAGTGGGCTCGGGTACAGCAGGACCTGAATGCTGCGCGCTCGGTACAACGATCGCTGCTGCCCAGCAGCATGCCTCAGGTGCGCGGGTTTTCGATCGCAGGGCGCTCCTCCACCTGCTACGAGGTGGGTGGAGATTATCTGGATGCGATCGAACTTGCCGATGGAACCCATCTGATGGTGGTAGCCGATGTCGCGGGCAAGGGGCTTGCCTCAGCCATTGTGGCCACCAGTTTACGCGCAGCGATTCGCTCTCTCGCCACTCAACCGGTCGGCCTTGATGAACTCGCCGCCCGGATGGGTCAGCAGCATTGGTCCGAGGGCGACGAGGCCAGACGGCGCTACATGACCGCCCTGCTGCTGCGGCTACGGGATGGGGGCAATTTTGTCGAGATTGTGAATGCTGGGCACAACCCCGCGGCGCTGATGCTGCCCGACGGCAGCGTCAGGACAATCAGTGCCTCGGGGGCGCCGCTGGGCCTTTTGCCGGGAGCGAGCTATGCCGCGGAACTACTCGAGTTCCCCCCGGGCGCGCGGTTGTTGCTCTACACCGATGGCCTCACCGAGGTGTTCCAGGGAGATGAGGAATTCGGAGAAGAGCGACTACTCTCCGAGTTTTGCCGTGCCCCTGCCATCGCAGAAGCGAATCTCGATCACCTCTGGAAGACGATCCATAGTTTTTCCCAGGGCGCACCACAGACTGACGATATGACGGCGATCGTGATCTGCCGCCATAAATCCTAGGAGCCAGGAGACCACCCGCGGATGAAAAACGGTAGTTCCGTAGAAGTCCGTTTGCCATCGGAGCTGGGCTTTGAAAAAGTGGCGATGAGCACCGCGGCCAGCATGGCGTTGCTGATGGGCTTTTCCCAAGACCGCATCGAAGACCTCAAAACTGCCGTCGCCGAGGCATGCATCAACGCCATCGAGCACGGGAACAAGCTCAACGATTCACTGAGTGTCGGCGTGGTGCTATCGACGAGCGAGGACCAACTGCAAGTGATGGTTTCGGATGATGGCGCGGGTATCGGCATAACGCCCGCGGCGCCAGACATCGATCGCAAGATGCTGGGCGAAGAAGATCCTCGCGGCATGGGAATGTTCCTCATTCAATCGCTTGTCGATGAAGCCGAGTGGCACCAGGGACCACCCGGCAAGAGCTTCGTCCGTCTGGTCATCAATCTGAACAAGGAGAACGAGTAATGCAGGCAGCCACGAAAGTCACCCAGCGCAACGCAACTTCAACTTCGGGTGCGCCGATCAGGGTGCTCGCCTTTTCGGGAGACATTTCGTCTGCGTCTAAAGACGCCATTCTCGCCGCATACGAGGGACTGGACCCTGCCGTGACGGGGGTTCTCCTGGACTTTACCGGGGTCGAGTACATCAACTCATCGGGCATAGCAATCATCATTCAACTACTACTCGAAGCCAGCAAGACCGGAACCCGCAAGATCGCGATTTTCGGCCTCAGCACCCACTTTCAAAAGGTCTTCACCATGGTCGGCATCAATAAGTACGCCGCTCTATCCCCCAATGAGGCTGCGGCGCTCTCCTTGTTGTAAGTAATGAACCAGCTGACCTCGCCTTTGGCGAAGGATGAAAACATCAGGTGCTGCTCCCATCATGTGCCGCTTTTGGGCACGGTCAGGAGCTTGCCGACCAGTGCTGACAACCGGTCAACTTCTATCGACATCCGCCGCCCGAGCATGCGGCTGTCTTCCTCGGCCTCGCCGTGAGCGGCCAGGTACACCATATTGGTAAGGCTCTGAAGCGGATTATTAATCTGATGCGCAAGATTGTTGGCAACAGCTGCAGCGGCTGCAATCTTTGCTTGTTCCATCAGCACCTTCTGCTGGCGCTGGTGTCGAACGCCCAGAGCGGCAAAATCCGCCAGCATCTCCAGAAAGGCCACGTCCTGCGTATCAAAGGCTTCCTGTTGTGTATGCGACATCACAAAAATCGTCCCACGCGTACCGTCCACTTCCCAGGGTAGCAACACGCCATCGGTCACCGGAGCCGCCGTGACTCCCAAAATGTCGAAGAAACGTTGTGATACCCGGAACAGTTGGGGCCTGCCGCGCTCCAGGCAAATACCGCAGGCGCTGGGATAACGAGGGAGGATCGCGTTCAGAAACCCGGAGTAGTCTCCAGCCGTGGCGACCCAATGATAAAAATCGCTGTCCGTAGCGTTCTCCCGTTCCACGCTTATGCCGGCGCTGTCTGCACCGCAAAGCTCGACGGCAGCATTCACTAGTTCCTGCAGGATCGTGTTGGGATGTTCAACGAAGGCGCGGCCGAGTTGCTGAAGGCCGCCCATCCGTTCTGCAGTGTCACGCACATGCAACTTACGCGCAATGTATGCCGCGTCGTTGCCGATATCGATGACTTCGAGACCAGTGTCTTCCAAGTTTGCCAAATGTTCACTCGCGCAGAGCAGCTAAAAGACGATGTTGGATTATCTTCCCACATCTGATGAGGACAAAAGGCCTGTCGGCGCAATCGAGCGCACCTGGGGTACCCGGACAAGGCAAAATCGAAGTTGCCGTCCACGGTTTCCGGTGAGAACCGCCGGTGCGACAGCGCTCCCCAAGGGCCACTGGCTGTAAACCTCAGAACGGCTCGGATCCAAAATGCGCTGGGAACGATTGCATGGAATGGGCACGATCCGCACTGGACTACCGCGTTGACGCTTCCGCCCTGCTGGTCCCCAACGTAACTACCCAGAAAGCCAGCACGCTCAGGTAGACAGCGATCCTGAAGTAGGAAAAGAAGACATAGTCCCGCATCTCTCGCCCGGTCGTGAAATACCCACCGCCAGCCAGCAGGGCAGCAGAATAAACGCCGAAACCGAAGCTGATGACGGCAACAGGACTGCGCCATGAGCGACCCAGTGGCCGCAGTAAAAAGCTCAGCATCAACGCCCATTCGACCATCAGTACGGAAAGCAGAAAGTGCCCCAGCACCAGCACGGTTGGCAGCGAAACCGCACCCTTCGGGGCAAGCCGGATCACAATCAACAACCCGCTCACCAGCAGCCAGAGCGGCAGCGTCACACGCCTCTTCCCGCTTAGCGGCTTGAGTGCGAGCCAGCCCAGCTCGGTCAGCACCGCGCATTGCAGCAGCACGTCCGTGAGATCGAGCAGCAGGGTCATAACGATGGAAGCTGGGTGGTGCATCACTCGCTCCGCCGCAACCAGCCCAACCGAGCGCACCAGGTAAAACAAGACCAGCAGGGTAAAGCTCGGCAGCTCGGCTGCGTGTTTGCGCCGGAAGAGCACGCCCAGAAGCAGTAGATGTCCCAGCAGCCCAGCCGCCCAGATCAGGTGGTTTGTCATACAACTCCGGGGATTCCGCCAGATCTGGGCTGCAAAAGGGTCGAGTTGGTCCCGATCGCCGGAACCCTCTGCATGGGGGGTAGACTGCTCTGCATTTCCTCAGTGTAAGTGGTGGTCCTCTATCTTGCTCCCCTGCCAAGGGGATCTGGTTTCGACGACGGGATCTGCCCCTGGCCACCTCCTGTGCCGGCAGCAATCAATCGCCGGCTCGAGAATTCGTATATACGAAGCTCCCCATACGCCTGGATTTGTCATCTCACCACGAAGCAATCGTCCTCAAGGAGAACCATGTTCGGAAATCGTTTCGACAGTAGCCGGTCGCGGTTTGGTGACGACCCGGTGGTCATCGGCTTGTTTGCCTATGCCAGCGACGCGCGCAGGGCGCTGCATACGCTGCAGGAGCACCATTTCGCCCCCGAGCAGCTCGCCGCCGCCTTTCGCGAACCTCCTGCTTCCCGCGTCAAAGACGACCCTGCGCCGGCCACTCGCGATAACAGCAAGTGGTTCGGTCACTTGCGGCAGATCTACCATGGCAACGAAAGCCTTCCCGCGAAAGACCTTGGCGAAGCAGATCAGCTGGCTTCCCATGCAAATACTCTTGGGTTTGAAAACATGCTGGCGCAAATCAACTTGTCAGAGGAAGACGCCTCCATGTTCAATCGCGATCTCGATCGCGGCGCGGCGATCGTGACGGTTCGGGCCGGCGCGCGCAACCAGGAGGCAGAAGCGCTTTTGGAGCAACGAGGAGCGCGCATCATCCGCGGACAACAGGGTCCAGTGCAAACCCGTCCTGCGCCCGCAGTGCCGGAACCGGCTGCACCGGAACCGATTGTGCCGGAACCGATTGCGCCGGAAGTCAACGCGCCGCCTACCGTGATTCAATCGAGCGTCTTCTCTTCTCCGCAGCCCGCCAAACCCGATCACATCCAGTTGTTTGGAGAAGTGCTGCGCGTACATAAGGAGAAGGTCAGCAGCGGCGACGTGCATGTTCGCAAGGAAGCGATCACGCGCATGGAAACAGTGCAGGTTCCGGTGACGAGGGAACACCTGGTGATCGAAGAGACTGACGGCACGACCGGCGGCGACCCGAGAAGTCTGTTACGGGTTCCCCTCAGCGAAGAGCGTGTCCATATCGACAAAGACACCGTATTGCGCGAAGAGTACAAAGTCGGGAAGCGAGAGGTCACGCAGAACGAACTAGTGAATGATTCCGTGCGCCGTGAACGCCTGTTGATTGACGACGGAAGTGACGAGGGAAAGTAGCTTGCCTCGCTTGCGGACTTACTCGCGTTCTCCACAGCAAAATTATTCTCGCTGTAAATGCGTTCGCATCCTAGTTACAGGCAAGAGTCTCTACGCTGACTAGAATCCGGTCAGGTCGCAAACGCAACATTTTGCAAAGCAACTTTGTAGGTAAAGGACACCCCATGGCATACCAGACGAATGATGTCGACAACAACACAAGTAGTAGTAGGTCTTTTCCAAAATGCAACCGAAGCGCACCAGGCAGTCACCCAGCTAAGAGCAAGTGGTTTCACATCCCGGCAGATCGGGGCCGCATTTCGCAGTGGCCAGAGCGAGTCTTACGGCAATCAAACTGCTTCCTCCGGCACCACGATCGATCATGATCACGAGAGCTGGTGGGATAAATTGAAAGACGCCTTCCGGGGAGATGATCGGGCCGAAGAAGACAGAGGCGCAAACGCGGCCAGCGCCGGCTACATTTCTGGCAACTACTCGCGCGATCAACGCGATCAATACGAATACGACTTTGCAAACGACGACTTTGCGGGCTCGCTGCAAGAAGCGGGAATCCCGGCCCAGCGTGCAGCCTATCTAACGCGCAGCCTCGAGCCGGGTGGAGCTATTGTAACCGTCAAGGATGCAGATCGCCCGCAGCAGGCAGAGCAGATCCTTTCCGCCAATGGTGGACGCGTACGCTACGAAGAGACCGGTGGTGGCAGCAACCCCAGTACTGAAGTCACGGGTGTTCCCAGCGCAGGTGCATACGCTGCGACCGGCGTGAATACGCCCCGCGCAGAAACCGCCCAGCCGCTTAGCGACCGGGCCTCGGATGCTCTCACAACGAGCAGCAGCACGACTACCAACCAGCGTTCCGTTGATCAACCGCGCACCGGAACCGAGAATGCCGGCCTGGATCGCATACAACTGTTCGGCGAGGTGCTTCGGGTTCACAAGGATCGCATCAACCGCGGCGAAGTCAGAGTGCGCAAAGATGTCCTGACGGAAAACCAAACCATTGAGGTCCCGGTAACTCGCGAAGAATTTGTGTTGGAGCGCGTACCGGTGGAAGGAAACACGCCCGCTCCCTCCGCGAATATCGGACGTGAGCAGGAAATCCGGGTGCCCCTTACCGAAGAAACGGTGCGCGTTGAAAAACAGCCGGTCATTCGGGAAGAAGTCAGTGTCGGCAAGCGGCAAGTCGCCGATGTCGAGACGGTGAATGAAAGCGTACGTCATGAAGAACTGCGGGTCGATTCGGACGTGGACTCCGAAGTGACTGCTACCAGGCGCGGTGTGGCCGGAGAAGACGTGGATGACGACCTGCGCCGTCGCGGTTAGTCGGCTCACTTAAGCGAAACAGGAACAGACCGGAACACGATGAGAAACGTAAACTTAGTAGCTTCCTTAACCCTTGGAGTCGCGGTGGCCTTTGCCGGCGCCGCGGCCCCGGGGTGTCTTGCCCAGTCACCGGGCGCAACCGCCGGCGCCGCCCAACAATCGAACAGCTCGAGTGACATTGCCATCACACGCAATATCCGTCGGGCACTCATCAAGGATAAGTCACTTTCGGTGGGAGCCCACAACGTAACCATCATTACCCAGGGTGGCAAGGTGACGCTCAAGGGACACGTCCAATCAGGCGCCGAAAAGCAGACTGTTGAGTCAACAGCGGCCGGCATTGCCGGTGCACAGAACGTACAAAGTCAATTGACCACTGGTCAATAAGACCGCGTGAACCGTACGACAGGAGAAAAGTCATGGCAGGTCATTCGATATTTGGTATTTTCAGCAGCAGGCAAGGTGTCGAGAACGCGATTCAGGAACTGAAATTAGCGGATTTTCGCAGTTCCGACATCTCGATCCTTGCTCCCGAAAATCTCGGCGACATTCGCGACATTGGTACCGTGAAAACTACGAAAGCGCCAGAAGGGGCGACCACGGGCGGGACTTCGGGCGCCGTTCTGGGCGGCGTGCTTGGGTGGTTGGTAGGCATCGGGGCACTGGCAATCCCAGGTGTTGGCCCACTGTTGGCCGCTGGTCCCATTATGGCTGCCCTGGCAGGTGTGGGTGTGGGAGCGGCGGTCGGCGGCATCACGGGCGCCCTGGTCGGCTTTGGCGTACCCGAGTTTGAAGCCCGCCGCTACGAAAACCGGCTCCAGAAGGGTGGCATTCTTCTTTCCGTACACGCCGACAACCATGACTGGATCAGCCGGGCTAAGGCCATCCTCGAGAAGGCCGGCGCCGAAGATGTATCGAGTGCCAGCGAGAGCCGCGTCGCCTGACGCGCAAACCGTTCCCCCCTGGAGGAGCGCGGTACATTCACCGCGTCCTCCGGGCTTCAGTCTCCCCGTTCGGCCCCCACAAAAAAGAAGTGCTCAGTGACTCTGATTGAGGCGCCTGCAGTGGCTGTCCCGGCTCTCACCCGGTTGGTGCATTGTTCCGTTTGCCAGAGCTTGGCTTAATGGGGGTTGGTTTCCTGGCGCGCCTACATACCAGGCGTAAACCCGCGGCTTTCAGGCGTAAGATTTCTTCACACACGAGCACAATGATGGCCGTAAGGCAGAGGGCAGGATGACTTCCTCCTTGGCAGAGCCGAACAACCGCACGCAAACCAGCCCCGGGGCTACCCCCGCGCCGGTGAACCTTCGCCGGCTGGCGGGTGTGGATCTCAGCGCCCGTTACCATTCCGATCGCTGGGGAGGCGATTTCTTCGATGCGGTCGCTGCGGATGTGCGGGTGGTGTTTCTGCTCACAGACATCGCGGGTACCCGGGCGGACGCTCATGGCATTGCTGCCGAAATGCAGCTTACCTTTCGTCAAAGGTCCACGGACCTGTTCCATCCGCCGGACGCGAACGAATCCGTCGCGCTGGCCACGCTGGCGCACGATATCAATCGGTCACTCATCGAAGCAGCCCGCGGTGTCCGCTTCGCCCCAGCATTTCTTGGGTGTTTCAATCTCACGCACGGCATTCTCACGTACTGCAATGCCGGTCGCATGTTGGCCGTCTTTCGCGATGCCCGTAGTGTCAGAACTCTGGAGGGGGGTGGGGTGCCTCTCGGCTTGTTTACCCACGTGACCTATGAGCCCGCAGTGTTGGCCTTTGAACCGCAGGACAAGTTGTTACTCGTCACCAAAGGTGTTACGGAGAGCCGCCGTGGCAGCACAGACTTCGGGTCCAGACGCGTCGAGCGTGTTCTGGAACACTCGAATGCCGACTCCGCCTCAAAGCTTTGCGATACTGTGCTCCGCGAGGCATACGAATACGGCAACCATCCCTGGTCGCGCCTCTACGATTTCTTCCATTCGGGCCGGCCGCGGAATCATGATGACCTTACGGCCGTCGCCCTGGTGCGCACAGATCCTGCGATGTCCTGACCCGCTATTGTTTCTTCTCGGTAGCGAACCGCCGGAAGAAGCTATCCTCTTTCCACGCCGGACGCCGACTGGCATCGGCCACGCGCAGAGCCAGCCGCTGCAGAATGGCGTTGAACTGGGCCGCAGCCGCTTTATCGACCGGCTGGCTCAAGTCGTCCGCCGGAGCATGGTAGCGATCCGCGTACCACGCCTTGAAGGTCTTATCCTCGGGTGAGCCGGGAACCCAGCCGAACTTGAATGCCAGCGAAGGCACACCGCGTTTGATAAAGCTGTACTGATCGCTGCGAATGAATCGGTTGTGCTCTGGCTCCTTGTCCGCCTGTATCTGCACTCCAGCCATTTGCGCTACCGCGCGCACGTCCTCTCCCAGGGTCGATTCATTCAATCCCTGTACTTCGAGATACTTGAGCGGAAACAGCGGCAGGTACATATCCATGTTCAGGTCGGCCACGATCGGGCCCGGGACCGTCGGGTGCGCGGCAAAGTATTGCGAGCCCAGCTCACCCTTCTCTTCGCCCGTTACGGAAAGAAACAGGAGCGAGCGCCGGGGTTTGGCAGAAGTCTCTTTGAAAGCGCGGGCAATCTCGATCAATGAGGCGTCGCCCGAGGCATCATCCATGGCGCCGTTGTAGATCCGGTCACTGTTGACTGGCGCACCGATGCCCAGGTGATCCAGGTGCGCACTGATCACCACAAATTCCTTCTTGAGTTGTGGATCACTGCCGGGCAGCACGCCAGCTATGTTTTCAGACTTCACCTGCGAACGAACTACGCTGACAGAGGCGCGCACCTTGAGCGGCAGCGCGAAGTGGGGCAGGGGCTTGTCAGCCTCGATCGCTGCCAGCAGTTCGTCGAAGGTATGACCACTGCCGGCAAACAACAAGTCGGCATGTGCTGGATTCCATGTCAGGCCGAGCGGCAGGCCGGGCAAAGCGTCCGGCCCCGGATCGCTTAGTTCCATATGCTCCCCGAACCGGGCACCCGCGATGCGGGACCACGGCACCTCGGCGCTCCGCGGGTTTTGCAGTGCGATGGTGCCCACCGCGCCGGCTTTGAGCAGCGCCTTGCGCCGTTCCTCCCCAGATTGGTAGTGGGCCTTGACCGGTCCCGGCATATCCGCAGGACCGCCGCCAATAAACACCACAATCTTGCCCCGTACGCTCTGACCTGCCAGATCGTCGTAATGCAGTTCCGGGACGGAGAGGCCGAAACCGGCGAACACTGCCTCGGCTTCGACCTTAGCCGCGGTTTGCGCATGCACCCCGATCACGGCATCCTCGCCCAGGCGCACGGCTTCCGTTTTGCCATCGCGCACCAGCGCGACCGCGGAGTGCGCTTCGTCTATTTTGGTGACTTCGAAGCTCAGGGGCTGGCGGTACCCCTCGGTCCCAGCGGGTTCCAGGCCGGCCGCGCGGAACTGTTCCGCCATGTAGTTAGCTGCCTTTTCGAAGCCAGCGCTGCCCGTGCCGCGACCCTCCAGGGCGTCGCCGGCCAGATACTGTACGTGCGTCCACCACCGTTGGCCGAGCGCGTTCCAATCTTTGCTTTGCGCCAGGGCCATAAAGCCCGCAAACGCTATAGGGAGGCATACTGGCAGTTCCTATCCGCAATCGCACCCGCGCAAACTTCCAGCTCAAAGGGATTTCTCCGTCTCGTGATTTCCCTATCTTAACCGCGAAGAGTGACTGCCTCCCCCTGCCTACTCGCGCCCCCCTCTCCCCAACCACCGCCCCCCCTTTTGTCATCCCGAGCGCAGTCGAGGGATCTGCTGTGCGCCTTTCTCCTGCCACAAATCTCTACATGAGCTCCAGCATCGGATGGGCAGAGGAACGCGCGTCTCGATAGCAGCCGCTTCGCTGCCAGGAGTGACTATCCTGCCTTCCTGCTGAAAGAAGGGTTCCTCTGCCCATCCGATGCTGGAGCTCATGTAGAGATTTGTGGCAGGAGAAAGGCGCACAGCAGATCCCTCGACTGCGCTCGGGATGACAAGGGGGCGGTGGAAGGGAAAGGGCAGAGGAACGGAAAACAGCAGGAGCAAAGGCAAGTCACGCTCGACCCTCAACTACGCTCCGGGACAACAGAGCGTCCCTCTCCCGCCGACCACACCTCTCCCCAACCACCGCTCCCCCCTTTTGTCATCCCTCGACTGCGCTCGGGATGACAAGGGGGCGGTGGAAGGGAAAGGGCAGAGGAACGGAAAACAGCAGGAGCAAAGGCAAGTCACGCTCGACCCTCAACTACGCTCCGGGACAACAAAGCGTCCCTCTCCCGCCCACATCTCCCTAACCACCGCTTCCCCCTTGTCATCCCTCGACTGCGCTCGGGATGACAGGGGGGGAAGGGAAAAGGCAGAGGAACGGAAAACAGCAGGAGCAAAGGCAAGTCACGCTCGACCCTCAACTACGCTCCGGGACAACAGAGCGTCCCTCTCCCCACCGCCCGCCCCTTTTGTCATCCCTCGACTGCGCTCGGGATGACAAGGGGGCGGTGGAAGGGAAAATGGGAAACGCTGAATCCTTTCCCGCCAACTCACCAACCCATTGTTCCCGGGGCGCCCTTGAATGGGCCGCGTACATACGAGCTGATCCAACCCCCATAGAAATCACCCTGCTGGGGAATCACTCGTTCCGTGTCCACCCAACACTCATCCACCTTGTTGGCATAGAAAGCGAGATGACCGCGCAACGCTGCGTAGGCAGGCGATGGAGCCGCATAACTCCAGGCGACCGAACGCACGACAGCCTGATCGGGCACTACCAGGTCCCAATACGCAGCCACTCCTTTGAACTCGCAGAAAGTCTTTCGCTGTGGGCTGGCGATCATCAGCCGCATCTCCACATCTTCCGGGGGGAAGTAATACACCGGGGGATGACTGGTTTCGAGAATGCGAAGCGCGCGCTGCGTCTCCGCAATGGTCACACCCGCATGTACAACGCGCAGCCGCCGGCTGGTTGCTTCCATTCTCGGTGGCCGCGGATAATCCCACACCGATTCCTGCTCGACGTTCACTTGGTCCTGGGTCATTCCAGTGCCTCCACGAGATTCTACAAGCACCACAAAAGGAAAGGACGCTCCCGAAGGAGCGTCCTTTTCGTGTAACGCAACTACCTGCCAAGTCGCAAGCCCGGTAGAACACCCGTGCCTTCCTCCCGCACTGCATACAGCTCAGCCGGATTGATGTCGAGTGCCTTCAGAATCGTCGGTGCGACCTGCGCCGTGCCCACAGCAGCATTGAGGGTCTGCGCTTCGAATCCAGGGTAGGACAACAGCAACATGACGTTGGTGTCGTCGTTCCCGAACCCGCCATGTTCCTCCTGTTTCTTTTTGCTGCTGGAGTAAGTCACGCCGACATTGGGCGTCACGATGATGTCGGGTGTGCGCGGGTCGACTGTTGGGTCGTTGTAGGTCAGCGCTACGGACGGGCCGTAGTAGATCTGCCCAAGTCCGATGCCGGTGGTGGCCGATGCATTGTCCTCGAGGATCTTGACGCTGGCTTCGGTATCGGAGGAGTTCTTCAACCAGATCAGCGAAACATCGTCCTCCGTTGGTCCAATCCCGGTCGGGTTGTTCGTCGATTCAGAGTCAGGGATGTAACCGGCATTCGACAGCAGGGTGACGGGGGACGTTCCATTGACCAATTGAGGAACGTAGCGATTGGGATCGATGGGAGACTGCCCGTGCTTGGCCGTCACCACAACGAGTGTGGAGTCATACAGACCCTGCGCCTTCAGCTCATTGACAAATTGACCGATGGACGCATCGACGAATTTGAATTCGCTGAGCAACGCATCACTCGGTGTGCCTGCTGCATCCAGGTAACCGCCTTTCATTCCGCTACTCTTCTCGATCAGCTTCTGGCCCACGCTCACGGCCTGGAAGTTCAGGCCGAAGACTGTGGGAACCTCGGTCTTGGCGGTGCCCAGGTGATTCTTGCCATCGATCTCATTGAGGATTGCGTTCACCTTCAACGTGTCGTAGCACTGAATATTCTGGAAGCTGTTTGTCCACGCGGTCACGTCGGAGCCAGGGTCCAGCACGGTGGAGCAGGAGAGACCCGTAGGAGTCTTCACATTCGGTAATGCCACTACGTTTGAGTTGATTTCCGGCGAGTAAAAATCGTCGAGCGCGGCGGGACCAAGCCCGGACGCAACGGAAGCGTACGCCGGATGCTTATCTGACCAGGCAGCGTAGCCGCCGGCTTTATGAATCACGCTGAAGATGCTGTTGGCGCGCACAAACTGCCACGGATATACAGGGCTGCAGCCGCGGCTGGGGTCCCGCGGTAGCTTCTTAGGGTCAATCGAGCGCAGACCGCCATCCGTCAACGATGCGCCGGGAGCGCCCCCATTGAGCTTGCTTTGATCGATGTCGATGCCTTCTTCATATTCAGTCCTTGTACCCGTGGGCGCCGCACCCGGGGTGCAGGGCCCCGCGGCCACGCCATTGCCGGTCGTCTTGGCTGGTGCATCGTAATTCCGTGCGTAAGCCACGTCATAGTACACGCCCGTCAGTGCAGGGCTTCCGCCGGTGACGATCGCGGTCAAGCCAGGAAACGAATCAGAGGGCTTGGAGGTGCTGGCAGCAACGTAGTTGACCCCGGTCCTGCCCAGCGATGCAAGCGCGGGGCAATACGGGTCGCCGCCATTGACGGTGCTTATCCCGTTCACGCAGTTCTCGAAATCAATGGCGTGCATGCCATCGATGCTGATCAGCAACACTCGCTTAATCGGACCTTTGGCGATCTCACCTTTGGCGAACTCACCTTGTTGTGCTATTGCAGAGTTCGCGAAACACGCCGCAGCAAGGGAGAGTACAGCACTTACTTTTCTCATACATTCTCCAGAACAAAACAGTGACTGAGTTGAATCGTGCCGGCACGCTCATTTCGAAGCGATGCGCGACAGCAAGCGAGCACCTGCGGCCCCAGATGGGTGTCATCGAGCCATGCCGCAGCACAAATACGCCCATGGCCCCCTCAGGATAGGGAGTCAGAAGAAGAGCGATGTCACGATGCGATTAAAAACAGGTAAGGAAGCAGTGAATCGGAAGGGGGGAACCTGTGTCAGAGCGTGAGCCCAGAGCCTGAGTCTGGAGCGTGCATGACTACATGCAAATCACACCGTCACCATTCTTCGCTCCGAACCTTAAGCGAACCTTAAGGAAATCGGGAAACCATAATATGCAACTATCAATGTTTCCATCGCCGCGATTTTACTTGGGCGGTTCCAGCGGAGAAGGAACCGGGGCGGGCGGCGGCCCGAGTACATGATCCACTTCGCTTTCGCTCACCCACGTCGAAGTCACACCATCCCTGGGCACGTCGATGTGCGCCGTCCACGCAATCGCGTTCAACATCAGCTTGCGGTAGTCATCGTTCTGCCAGCTCACATAGAAATGCCCCATGGTCGACGCGATGCTGCGCCCCGGCCCTTTGCTGCCGTCCGGGTTAGGCCGGCAATACGCCCACATGGTCATCTGATCTTCGGGACCCGCCAGCGGTCCTGGGAACACCTTGGGATCAGCCGGCAATTCAGGCACACGCAGCAGGGGAGTCACACCCGCTCTGCCCGCCACGAAGGTGGCCTTGTAGTAGAACTCCTCCTGTATGTGAAACGGCTTCACTCCGTTCATCACAGGGTGCTTGGGGTTGGGGAAGAGTACGTCGGTCGTGAGCGTCTTTTGCGTGAAGTACAGGTCCGGGTGCTTGGGGCCGTCATACTCCACATAGCCACCATTCCACTCCAGGCCCTGTTTCTGGAATTTGTAGGGCACGTAGGTGGCAAAATGGACGCTCATAAACCCGCATCCCCGGTCAATTTGCTTCTGGATGGCGGCAATGCGCTCGGGAGAGAAGGACCATGGCGACCACTGCATGCCGTCCGAGATAAAGACAATCGTGTCCGCGGTGTCGAGATCGGCCAGGTTCCTGGGCCAGCCGTCGTAGACCACGGCCGTTTCCACGTTTTTCAGGCCGGCACGATCCAACAAAAGCTTGAGCAGGCGCGCCGATTTGGCGTGCTCATGCATCCCCGGGCCCTTGGACTTGGAGCCCGCAATCAGCAGGATCTTACGGTGAGGGCTTTCGATCGTGGTTGCGCGCAGAGGAAGCACAGCAAGCAACGCAAGCGCGGTCAGGAAAATCCAGAGAAGGAAGCGCTGCTGCGTGTTTCGGGGCCAGGCGGTCATGATTCGTGTTTGCCCACGATTATAGGACCGAAAATGAAATCCGGTGGTTATCTTGCGGTCACCCGGGATAGCTCTTTGCGGGGAGAACGCTCACCGGTGTACCCCACCGTACCGCCTGGAAGAGCAAGGCCCTTGGCGAGGACGGCAGTGGCGTGAGACTCTTCTGACGAGGAGCTCTGTATGAGCACACATCCCGTTACATTCAAATCCTCGCGAAAACCAGCCCATGTCACCACGGCGATCACCATAATTGCCCTGGTTTTCGGCCTGGCCTTCGGTATCTGCAGCGTCAGCGGCATCAGCTTGTCGAATGGTGGCGACGCACGGTCTGCCCATCTCCTGATCGTCTCAGGTCTGGTCATGGGAGCGATTTGCGTCCTCTGCCTCCTGGCGATTGGCATCTACGAGTATTTTCGCTGCCGCAGCCACTAGAGGGTCCCGCCGAAAGAAGAGAAAGGCCGAGCTTGTCCCCCACTCAAGCCAAAAGCGGCTTGAATGGGCCACCCGGTTTTGTTTGGTCAGTCGATGGAAGGTCTGGCAGGGATACATTCTGTAGCTGCGTGGATTACAACAACACTCGGGTGGCCCATTCAAGCCGCTTTTGGCTTGAGTGGGGGACATGCCACCGCCCAACGTGAGCCATCCGGCAATCAGCTCTAAACGGCCCGGGCGAGCTTCTCCCGCCGGGCAGCCCATTCCGCGGTCGAGAAAAGCCCTGGCCCGATCTCGATCAACCGCGGCAGCATCCTGAATACAGAAACCTGGTTCCACAACCGGCCCTCGCGGGTACGAAACCCCTTTTCGTTCAGATCGCTCGCAATACTGGAGAAAGGGAAGTCCTGGACCACCAGATCCATCATTTGCGACAACACCATGCGTTCCTGCGGATGCGCCTCCAACCGCTGACAATCGTCAGAAATGCGCAGACCGTACGGAATCTCCTCGTTGAACGCGCCCTCGCTCGGCGCCTCATCGCCGGGCAGTTCGCGCCGCCATTCCATCGAAACCAGTTGCCATCCGCTTCTCTGCCGTTGCTCCACGATTGACGGACTGAAAGGTCCGGAAATCACATCCCGAATTCGCTCGAAGTGCGCCATGGAATATCCTCCGCCTGCCAAGATTGGGCAATCCACTTGAGCGGTGATGAGCAATTCAGGCGCCAGCTGTTCGACCGCCTCCAGCGACCGCATCGTAATTGGTTCTAAGCAGCTTAGGCGCCACCTGCCTCGCCGAGAGCCTGCTGCTCTTTGTTCACAATCGACAATCAATGTTCGCCTGCGGACAGCGGGTGCCAAGCCTGCGCCTCACTGGGCAACTGTGATAACAAAGAAGCGGAAAGCTCTTCGTTCCAATCTTTACTTGCGTACGCACACTGGCGTTCATTGATCGACTGGATCAACGTTCGCCGGGCAAGAAAGCAAATCGAAAGGAAATCGATGTCGACGCCTGCAACCGGCCCCACTCCCGACGAGTACGACCTGATCATCCTGGGTACCGGCGAAGGAGCAAAGTATCTTGCCTGGACTCTCGGGAAAGAGGGTACACGCATCGCTTCTGTCGAGCAGCGGTGGATTGGCGGATCGTGCCCCAACATCGCCTGTCTGCCAAGCAAAAACGTCATTCACAGCGCCAAAGTCGCCTCCTACTTCGGGAGAGCCGCCGAATTTGGCATTGAGAGCGCAGGCTACAAAGTCAATATGGCCGGCGTGATCCAGCGCAAACGGACCATGGTCGAAGCCCTGGTAGACATCCACCTGCACAACTTCAAGAACAGCGGCGTCGATCTGGTTCTGGGGCATGGCTATTTTGTGGGTCCCCGGCTCATCCAGGTCGACCTGCATGACGGCACCACGCGCCGATTGCGCGGCAAGAACGTCGTCATCGGCACCGGCACTCACGCTGCGCTCGATGCCACGCCCGGCCTGGCCGCGGCGCAGCCGCTCACCCACATCGAAGCCCTGGAGCTGGAAACGCTGCCCGCGCATCTGCTGGTGATCGGAGGCGGGTATGTCGGCCTTGAGTTCGCGCAGGCCATGCGTCGCTTGGGAAGCCGGGTCACCCTGCTCGAGAGGAACGCGACGCTGCTGCACCGCGAAGACCCGGACGTCTCCGCAGCCATGGAAAGCCTCTTCCACGACGAAGGGATCGAAGTTCTCCTGAATGCCGTCGTCCAAAGCGTATCCGGTTTGTCAGGCGAGAGTGTTCGTATCACCTATCAGCAGAACGGCGTCAGCACTACGGTCGAAGGCTCTCACCTGCTGGTGGCCACCGGTCGCATCCCCAATACCAAAGACATTGGACTCGAACTTGCCGGGGTCGAACTCACGGACAAAGGCTATATCAAGGTCAATGAACGGCTGCAGACAACAGCGCCCGGCACGTGGGCGATCGGCGAGGTCGCAGGGAGTCCACAATTCACCCACATTGCTTTCGACGACTACCGCGTCATTCGCGACAACCTCGCCGGTAAGGAGCGGGTCACTACGGGGAGACAGGTGCCGTCCGTGCTGTTCACCGATCCGGAACTGGCCAGGGTCGGACTTAGCGAAACCGAAGCCAGGGCGAAAGGGATCTCCTACAGGCTCTTCAAAATTCCCATGGCTGCCGACCTGCGAGCGCGCACACTTTCGGAGATGCGCGGCTTCTTGAAGGCCCTGGTCGCCGAGGACGATCGCATCCTCGGTATCACCGCCTTTGCCGTCGATGGCGGCGAAATCATGTCCGCCGTGCAAATTGCCATGCTCGCCGGTCTACCCTACACAACTTTGCGCGAAGCTATCCTGACCCACCCAACCCTGATGGAAGGGCTCATTGTGTTGTTCTCATCGGCGCCGACGCTCGTCGCTGGTGGTTAATCTCCTCAGGATGGGCGTCAAGAAAAGGAAGATATGAAGGCGTATGTTGTCGAGGTAGCGAACGGCCCATTTCGTGAGACAGAGATACCTACGCCGGCGCCGGGGGGAGGGCAGGTGCTCGTGCGTATTCGCGCGAGCGGCCTGAACCCTCTGGACACCAAAATTCGTGCCGGACAGGCGGCGCACGCCAGGCAGCCACTGCCTGCTGTTTTAGGTATGGACATGGCGGGGGTCGTGCAGGCCGTTGGCCCCAACACCACCTTTCATCCCGGCGAAGAGGTGTTTGGCATGGTCGGCGGCGTGGGCGGACATCAGGGAACACTGGCAGAGTTCATCGTTGCGGATGCCGGTATGCTCGCTCTTAAGCCCACCACGCTTTCCATGCAACAAGCGGCTGTGCTGCCCCTCGCCACCATTACGGCCTGGGAAGGCCTGGTGGACAGAGCTGCGATCCACTCTGGTCAGACAGTTCTTGTCCATGCGGGCGCAGGAGGCGTCGGGTATGTGGCCGTGCAGATTGCCCTGGCCTACGGAGCGAAAGTATTCGCAACCGTGTCGGACGATAAACGGGCGATCGTGGAAGCGGTGGGCGCAGTGGCCGTCGACAGAAACCTTCCGGTCGACGAATACGTTGCCGCACACACAGCAGGCGAGGGTTTCGACGTGGTGTACGACACCGTGGGTGGCGCAGTGCTCGACGCGTCCTTCCATGCCTGCAAACGGTATACAGGGCATGTGGTCAGCTGCCTGGGTTGGGGCACACATTCGCTCGCGCCGCTCTCGTTTCGAGCCGGCACTTACTCGGGTGTTTTCACCTTAATGCCGCTGCTCACCGGGATTGGGCGCGCTCATCATGGAGACATCCTTCGGCAGGCAGCGAAGCTGGCGGAGCAGGGAAAACTTAAACCACTGCTGGCCGAGCAACTGTTCGGGCGGAACGAACTCGCAGCCGCGTATGAGCGGGTGGCCATCGGCAGCACAGGTAAGGTGGCGATTGCGTTTTGAACAGCGCGGTGTCGGCGTGAGGTCGGCCCCTTTGAGCGCGGTGGCACCCGCGCCCCCGGGCTGAAAGTCGAGGTTACACCGGGTGTCCGGAACTTCTGATGCAGGGTTTTCGCGAAGGGCGGACTGCCGAAAGGATTGTGGTGCGCCCGAGAAGATTCGAACTTCTGACCTAACGCTTCGGAGGCGTTCGCTCTATCCAGCTGAGCTACGGGCGCGCAGCTTTAAGGATACAACAGCCGCCCGGCCGTAAGGACGTCGTGCAGGGGTACAGAGTTTGTGATGGCGCCTAAAATTCGCGTCAGGGCGGAAGAAGTTCAGATCCCTCGGCTTCGCTCGGGATGACAAGATCTCGCTCGGGATGACAAGGTCTCGCTCGGGATGACAAGGTCTCGCTCGGGATGACAAGGTCTCGCTCGGGATGACAAGTTTCACTCGGCATGACAAGTTTCACTCGGGAAACAAGTGTGGTGTAAATTTGCCGGGCAGGTCTATGTCGTGGCCTGCCGCTCGCTCTTCAGCCGCAACTGCTCCATCACCGTTTGAATCAGCTCCTTCGCCCCGTTGATCTCGCTCAACACCACTTCCAGGTCAAGGGCTGGCTTGGAAGGGTTTCGGCCGGAGACACAGTACACCCCATGTTGGCCGATCAGGATCAGGGCATCGGTCAGCATGTCGAGCGTGACCGCCAGGCGGCCCCGCTCGGGGCCCATCATGAACTCAAAATGCTCCAGCTCGTCGTGCCGCTGCGCGACCGACTGTTGGGGTGACGGCATAGGAATCTCTCCGGAGTTACTTGGCTGCAGGTTTGGTATAGCGCAGCACCGGCTTACGGGCGGCCATCACTTCGTCCAGGCGCGAGATACGTGTTTCGTGCGGCGCGTTCAGCACGATCTCCGGGTTCTCTTCCGCCTCACGGGCGATCTGCCGCATGGCGTCGATAAACAGATCCAGCTCCTCTTTGGACTCGCTCTCGGTTGGCTCAATCATCAGCGCTCCGGGCACAATCAACGGGAACGAAGTCGTATACGGGTGAAAACCGTAATCGATCAGGCGCTTGGCAATATCCCCGGTCTTCACGCCTTTCTGCGTCTGGCGGCGATCGCTGAAAACCACCTCGTGCAAAGTCGGCGTGCGGTAGGGCAGCTCATACAAATCTTCCAGATGCTTGCGGATGTAGTTCGCGTTCAGCACCGCGTCTTCCGTCGTCTGCCGCAAACCATCCGGCCCATTGGCCATGATGTATGCCAGCGCGCGCACAAACATGCCGAAGTTGCCGTAGAACATGCGTACCCGGCCTACGGATTGTGGACGATCGTAATTCAGCCGCAACGTCGGCCGGCCTTCTTCATCCGGCGGACCCTCCACCACGACGGGCGTGGGTAGGAACGGCTCCAGGATCTTTTTCGCAGCTACCGGGCCTGACCCGGGCCCACCGCCGCCGTGCGGGGTCGAGAACGTCTTGTGCAGGTTCAGGTGCATGACGTCTACACCGAAATCACCCGGCCGGGTCTTGCCCACCAGCGCATTCATGTTCGCGCCATCCATGTAGAGCAGCGCGCCCTTGGCGTGGAGAATATCGGCTATCTTGTGGATCTCGCTTTCGAACACGCCGATCGTGCTCGGGTTGGTCAGCATCAACGCAGCCGTATCTTCGGTGACTATCCGCTCCAGTTGGGCCACGTCGACCATGCCCAGTGCGTTGGACCGCAGGTTCTCCACCTGGTAGCCGCAAATGGCCGCAGTCGCGGGATTGGTGCCATGGGCGGAATCGGGAATGATGATCTTGGTGCGCGGATTTCCCCGCGACTGGTGATACGCACGCACCAGCAAAATGCCGGTGAACTCGCCGTGGGCGCCGGCCGCCGGTTGCAGCGTGATCGCGTCCATGCCCGTAATGTCCAGCAGGCAGGACTGCAGCAGCCGGATTACTTCCAGCGCCCCTTGTGACAGCGATTCCGGTTGGTAGGGATGCGCTTCCGCGATGCCCTCAAGGCGAGACACGAATTCGTTCACCCGCGGGTTGTACTTCATGGTGCAGCTACCCAGCGGGTACATGCCCAGATCGATGGCGTAGTTCCACGTGGACAGCCGGGTGAAGTGGCGGATGATTTCGATCTCGCTCAACTCCGGCATCAGGCCCAGGTCGCCACGGGCGGCTGTGCCCAGCAGCTCTGCCGGGTCCACTGCCGGAACATCGAGCGGCGGCATCTTGTAAGCCTTTTTACCGGGCGAAGATTTTTCAAACACCAATGCTTCATTCTGGCTCAGGTGGGAACGCACCTTGGAGCGGGTACCTTCGAATGCCTTACCAGTGGTCTTGTCAACGTCACGGCTCAGAGTGGCCATCAGAGGGTAACCTTTCAGGCCCGGGTCAGGGCTTCTTCGGACTCGTGCTGCAGAAGGGAAGCAGCCTGGTCTATTTGTTCCCGCGTGTTGAGTTCAGTGGCGCACCACAAGCTGGCATTGCCCAACTCCGGATACCACCGGTTCAGCGGCAAACCGCCTATGATCTTTTGCTTGAGCAGTTGCGCGTTGAGCTGCTCGCACCCTTCACTCGTTTCCAGAACGAACTCGTGGAATCGCGGCGAGTTTGGGAACAGCAGCCGTGCTCCTCCGTGACTGGAGAACTGCGTCGCCGCATACTGCGCTTTGGCCAGGTTATGCAGGGCCAGTTCCTTGATGCCTTCTTTGCCGTAGACCGTCAGATAAATCGTCGCCATCAAAGCGACCAATGCCTGGTTGGTGCAGATGTTGGAAGTCGCCTTCTCGCGGCGGATATGCTGCTCACGGGTCGAGAGTGTCAGCACAAATCCGCGCCGGCCTTCTTTATCCACCGTCTCCCCGACCAGGCGGCCCGGCATCTGCCGCAGGTACTTCTCCTTGGCGGCGATGACTCCGCAATAAGGGCCACCGTAACTGAGTGCGACGCCAAACGACTGCGCTTCCAGCGAAACGATATCGGCTTCTACTGGGGGCCGCACCACACCGAGCGAAATCGCCTCGGCGATCGACACCACCAGCAGCGCGCCCCGTTTGTGCACAATCTCGGCTATCGCTGGAATGTCTTCGATCACCCCGAAGAAATTAGGCGACTGCACCAGCACGCACGCTGTCTGCTCCGTAACACTCTGCTCCAGCGCCGCTAGATCCAGCCGGCCATCTTCTCCGTAAGCCAACGTTTGCGCGGCCAGCCCCTGGTGTTGCGCGTAGGTCGCCATCACCTCGCGATACTCCGGGTGCACGGTCCGCGCCACGAGAACGCCGGTGCGCTGGGTAATACGCACCGCCATGGTTACTGACTCCGCAGCCCCGGTTGATCCGTCGTACATCGAGGCATTCGCGATCTCCATGCCTGTCAATTCGCAGATCATGGTCTGAAATTCGAAGATAGCCTGCAGCGTGCCCTGGGTGATCTCCGCCTGGTAGGGCGTGTACGAGGTGAGGAACTCACCGCGCTGTACCAGCGAATCGATGATCACGGGACGGTAGTGCCGGTAAGCGCCTGCGCCCAGAAAACTGGCGTAGCCAGCGGCGCTATTCTTCGAGGCGTTACGAAAATAGTCGACAATCTCCGACTCGGCCATCTGGCGGGGCACTTCCAGGTCGCGCTCCAGCCGGTATTCCTGGGGGATCGTGGAGAAGAGATCATCGATCGAACGGACCCCGATCTGCTCCAACATCTCAATCCGTTCGCCTGGCGATTTTGGCAAATAGCGCATGGTTCGATCCCCTTACCCCACAAACAGGTTTAGTGCGTTTCTTCTTTGACGAAGGTCTCGTACTCGTCTGCGCTGAGTAGCTGATTTACTTCGGAGGGATCGGTGATCTCCACCGTAAGAATCCACGCCGCATGGGCGTCTGTATTGATCTTCTCCGGCGCCGTGGCCAGTTCTTCGTTCACCGTGAGCACGGTGCCCGTGACCGGCGAATACAGATCAGACACTGCCTTGACGGATTCAACGCTGCCGAACACCTTGCCGCGCTCGATGGCGGCGCCCGGCTTGGGCAACTCGACGAACACGATATCGCCCAGGGTGCTCTGCGCATAATCGGTGATGCCGACCTTGCCCTGGTTGCCCGCTACCTCGATCCATTCATGTTCTTTGGTGTAGCGGTAAGTTGCTGGATAGGCCATCCGTCTTTATCTCCCCCTTCATTTTAGAGCAACCACCTGGCCAGCTGATGCCTGCCAACCGTGCCCGCAAAGAGCCGGTTATACCGTCTTCTTCGGCCGGCGATAGAACGGAGTCGGCACCACTTTGGCCTTCACCAGGTTCCCCCGTACTTCGACTGCCACCTCGGTACCGATGGCCGTATGCTCGACCGGCACGTAGGCCAGCGCGATGTTCTTCTTCAGGAAAGGGGAAGGGGAGCCGCTGGTCACAAAGCCAATCTCTTCCCCACCCAGGCCGCACACTTTGTAGCCATCACGCGCAATGCCACGCTCGACCATTTCCAGCCCTACCAGCTTGCGTTTCGGGGCACCCGCTTGTAAGAGTGCCTGTGAGCCCAGGAAATCACTTTTGCCTAGCTTGGCAAAACGCTCCAGGCCCGCTTCGAGGACGTTGATGTCTTCTGAAATCTCGTGACCATAGAGCGCCATCGCTGCTTCCAGCCGCAGGGTATTGCGCGCTCCCAGACCGCAGGCGAGCAGGCCGAACTCTTTTCCGGCCGCCATCACTTCCTCCCAAACGCGGGCGCTGGTCGCCTCGTCGGAAGGAATGTAAATCTCGAAGCCGTCCTCGCCGGTGTATCCGGTGCGCGCGATCAGGGTGTTCGGCAAACCACACACGGTGCCCCAGGTGAACCAATAGTTCTTGATTTTGCTCAGGTCGACTTTCGTCAGTTTGGCCAGCGTCTCCTGCGCGCGCGGACCCTGGATGGCCAACTGCGTGAAGTGATCGCTGTAGTCGCTGATGTGCACGCCGGCAAACGAGCCTACCTGCGAGCGAATCCACTGGTAGTCCTTCGCCCGTGTCCCAGCGTTGATGACCAGCAGATAGTCGTTTTCACTGAATTTGTGTACCAGCACATCGTCCACGAACGTGCCCTGGGGATACAGCATTGCGGAGTACTGTGCCTGGCCCACGGCCAGCCTGGAGGCGTCATTCATCGAGAGCGCCTGGATAGCCGCCAGCGATCCCGGTCCGCGAAACTGAATGTCGCCCATGTGGCTAACGTCGAACAGCCCTACGGCGGTGCGCACGGCCATATGCTCCGCCGTAATGCCGGAGTATTCCACCGGCATATCCCAGCCCCCGAAATCCACCATCTTGGCGCCCAATTGCCGGTGGACGGGATTAAGCGCGGTCTTGCGCAGGACCGGAGGGGTCACAGAACCGACAGAAGCAGACACAGGCAATCCTTGGGTCGAAATATAGTTGATCCTTCACGGTAGCACGGACACGCAGGCGATTTCTCCCCCCGGAAAACTCCCGTTTGGGCGGGTAGAAGAATCGCCATGAGTTTGAAGAGTTTATGCCGGAGGGGGGATTACGTTGGTGGGTGGAGATGTCCCCCACTCAAGCCACACAACGGCTTGAGTGGGCCACCCGGGGTTGGTTGGGCGGTTAGATTCCATACACAGCAAACCAAGGTGACATCTCCACCAACGAGTAGCTGCTAGATCTGTTTGCCCAAAGCCGCCTGGTGCTTGAACCGGACCCCAGGCGCCGCAGGAGCCGCCCACGCCAAGCCATCCACACCCGCGCCGGCATCGATCAGCGAATCGACCTTCCACTGCGACAAATCCACTACCGCGATCTGCTTCGCCTTGGAGCACGAGACATACGCTACCTTGCCATCGGGGCTCGCCAGCACCTTAACCGGATCGTCCGCTACCGTCACGGAATGCACCACCTTCATGGTGGAGAGGTCCACCGCCACCAGCAGGTTCGACTTGGGGATGGCTACCAGCAACAAACGGCCATCCGGCGTAGGCGATGTGCCGTAACCCACACCCGGCAGCGTAACCCAGGTTTTAATCTTGTTGGTCGCGGTATCAATGACCGCCAGCTGTGGTTTGGTCTGATCCGACGTGAACACCATGCTGTCGTCGTTGGAAATCGCAATCCTCTGGGCTTCCGAGGAAATGGGGATGACCGCTATGGTCTTGCGCCCTGCCAAATCCAGCACTGACACGGAACCCGCACCCACGTTCGAGGTGTAGCCGCGCTTACCGTCGCGCGAGATCACCAGCATGTGCGATTCTTTCGCCCCGGTGGGCACGGTACCGACAATCTTCAGCGTTTTTGGATCAATCACGGTGACGGTCTGGTCCAGCTCCGTGGTCACGTACAGCAGGTTGTGCGCACGGTCGTATACGGGGCAGTGGGGTCGAACGCCATGCCCGAAATCCACCTTGCTGATAACCTTCCGCCCGGCAATATCGATCACGACCATTTCGCGGCCATCGGTGCCGGCTTTACCCACGCCGGAGTTCCCGTAAATCGGCACATACGCCAGCTTGCCATCGGGAGACGTGGCCACTTCATGGCCGGTGATGCCGCCTTCCGGTACTGTCGCCAACTGCTTGGCCATCGCCGGATCGATAATGCTCAGATCGCGATCGCCCTGGTTGGTCGCCACCAGCATTGGTTTGGTGGGCACTTGCGGAGTCGCCGAAGCGCGCATCATCACGAAGCCTAACGGCAGGATCAGAGCAGAGACGCCCAACAGGAGATAGAAAGATTTCGGGTTATGCATAGCGGGAGAATTATAGCTGCCGCGACGCGCGCCCGGCCAAACGATTGTTCCTTGCCACGCGTGGGCTTAAGCTGTTCTCACGACGATGGCGCAAACCCAGTCCAGCAGTAAAATGGCAAAACCTCAGCCCGTTTGGCCGGCAGTGCTCGCCGTGCTCAGCGTCGGCGGTCTGCATATGGCCCTCCCGGAATCGCTTACCATCGGGCCCTCCTGGCTGCTGCTTGCTGTCATTGCCGCACTGATCGTTCCGGTCACCATCGCGCGGCTGCGTGGATCGTTCGTGCTCAACCAGACGCTCGGTTTTCTCATGCTGGGTGTGGTCACCGCATTCATGCTTTGGTCGCTCGTGCTGCTGGTGCGGGCCCTGCTCTTCCATCAGATCACGCCCAACATCCTGTTACGTGCCGCCGCTGCCCTGTGGGTCACCAACATTCTCGTGTTTGCCTCCTGGTACTGGCGTCTGGACGCGGGCGGACCGCATGCCAGGCATGTCCGCGGCAACCACACGCAGGGAGATTTCCTGTTCCCCCAAATGACGCTTCCCCCGGACGCGGACAAACCAAAGCATTGGTCTCCCGGCTTTATCGATTACCTGTTCCTGGCTTTCAATAGCAGCACGGCCTTCTCGCCGACCGATTCGCCGGTGCTTTCCCGTTGGGCCAAGGTGGCGATGATGGTCCAGGCAAGTATCTCGTTCGCGACGGTCGCCTTGCTTGCGGCCCGCGCGGTCAACATCCTCTAGCTCCAACAGCCATTCGGCACGAGGGAAAGCATGAAAGTTTCTCAGGTCTTCATCGACACTTTGGCGGAAGCTGGTGTCCAGCGCGTCTACGGCCTGGCCGGCGACTCACTCAACGGGATCACGGACGCCATTCGCAGACATCCGGCGATCGAATGGATGCACGTCCGTCACGAAGAGGCCGCGGCCTTCGCTGCTGGCGCGGAAAGTCACCTGACCGGCAAATTGGCAGTGTGCGCCGGCAGTTGTGGCCCCGGCAATCTGCACCTCATTAACGGCCTCTACGATTGCCACCGCAGCCGGGTGCCGGTGCTGGCCATCGCCGCGCAGGTGCCCAGCCAGGAGATGGGCAGCGGTTACTTTCAGGAAACGCATCCGCAGCAATTGTTCAGAGATTGCAGTCACTACTGCGAGATGATCTCGCAGGCCGACCAGATGCCACGCATCCTGGGCATTGCCATGCGCACCGCGATCGCCATGCGGGGCGTCGCGGTGGTGGTGATTCCCGGGGACATTCTGCAGCGGGAGTGCCCGGCCCCTGCGCTTGCGCTCGGCCTGCAGCACGCCGCGTCCATCGTTCGCCCGGCAGACGGTGAACTCGCCGAGGCTGCGGCCTTGCTCAACCAGGCGAAAACGGTCACCATCCTGGGCGGTGCAGGCTGCGAAGGCGCTCATGAGCAGTTGATCGCGTTAGCCGCCAAACTCAAAGCGCCCATCGTCCACGCGCTTCGCGGCAAGGAGTTCATCGAGTACGACAACCCCTATGACGTCGGCATGACCGGCCTGCTGGGCTTTGCTTCCGGCTATCACGCCATGATGAATTGCGATGCGCTGCTGATGCTGGGCACAGATTTCCCCTACCCGCATTTCTTTCCCAAAAAGGCCAAAATCGTGCAGGTGGATGTGCGCGGGGAGCAGATCGGGCGCCGCACACCCGTCGACCTGGGCCTGATCGGCAAGGTCAGCGATACCGTCGACGCGCTTTTGCCGCTCATTCGCGACAAGGGGGACCGCAGCTACCTCGATACCTGCCTCAACAACTACCAGTCGGCACGCAAGGGGCTGGATGATCTCGCCGTAGGCGAACCCGGCCGCACGCCGATCCATCCGCAGTATGTCGCCAAAGTCCTGGACGAACTGGCAGCGGACGACGCTGTGTTCACCTGCGACGTCGGCACACCGACCATCTGGGCCTGTCGTTATCTGCATATGAACGGCCGCCGGCGCCTGCTGGGGTCGTTCATTCACGGGTCCATGGCCAACGCCCTGCCGCAAGCGATTGGCGCTCAATCCGCGTTCCCAGGGCGTCAGGTCATCAGTCTCTCCGGCGATGGGGGCCTGGCCATGTTGCTGGGCGAGCTGCTCACCCTGCCACAACTCAAATTGCCGGTAAAACTAATCGTCTTCAACAACAGCTCGCTCGGTTTCGTAGAGCTGGAAATGAAGGCAGCCGGCCTGCTCGATTTTGCCACCGACCTTCTCAACCCCAACTTCGCTCAGCTCGCCGCCTCCGCCGGCATCCTCGGCCTGCGAGTCGAAAAGCCGGAGGATCTGGCGCCTGCGTTGAAGGAGGCGCTTCGCCACGACGGGCCCGCGCTGCTGGATGTGCTGGTAAACCGGCAGGAGCTCTCGATGCCACCCACCATCAGCGCTGAACAAGCCAAAGGCTTCAGTTTGTATATGTTGCGGGCTGTGCTGAGTGGCCGGGGCGACGAGGTTCTTGACCTGGCGAAAACGAACCTGTTCCGCTAGTGGGGCAAGCCAAGCCGGCTAGGCGCGTGTCCGGCTTACCGGGCCCTGTCTCCCTTTGCGCCGGGCGCGCAGAAAAGAAGAACACGAAAACCAGGCAAACCCTACGGCTAGAGCAACATACAGCATCAGGTGAAGATGGTCGGGACCACTCCTCCAGGAGTGGCGGGCGCGGTACACGCTTTGCACAAAGAAGGCCGCGAACAGGGCGAAAAACAGGCCCGTGATTTCCAGCCAGAGGATGCTGCCGGCATGCGTAAATGGCCCCAGGAGAGCCTGGCTGAAGGCTCTGAGCCCACGCTTGGCGCGGACGGCCTTATCGCCCGCAATCACGCGTCCCTGCTTGCCTGCGGGGCGATACTGGCTAGCTGACGGACGGCCATAGGCGGCAGGTCCTGCCTGAGCCGTAGCCGCCGGATTTCCCTGCGTCTGTGCTGGCGTTTGGGCTGCCGTTTGGGCCTCGGACGCCTGCGCGACCCTCTGCTGGACCATTTTGGAGGCTACGCGGACCCCGATCCCCAGCGCGCGGCCTACTTTTTTCGGCTCCATAGCAAAAGTTTAGCAGCCGGTTGATTCGGATTGATCCTCTGTATCATCAGACGTAAGGTAGGGAAAGTGCGCCTCATGGATTCCGACTGGGGGTAATACTTGAACCAACGACTTCGTCGTCTCATCCAGCAGCTGGGTGAAGCCATCCACGAATCGGTCTCCGAATCCGAGCAGATCTCCGAAGTAGTGCAGGACATCCGCAAGCAGGGTTTCGATGTGCTGCTCATGCTGGAGGCAACGATCGGTCTGAACGAAGTGGAGCAGCAGCCAAGCTCGGAACTGGAAGCTCCCGTGGACGAAAGCACGCCGGCAGACGAGACATTTAACGCGCAGGATGTACACTTCCTGCGTTCACTCCGCATCTCTGTCGAAGAAGGCTGAACCACGGAGCGACGCCGGGCCCTTACTCGCATCTCACCTCCAGGTTTAGAGTTAGCACCAGCGCTGCAGGTGGCCGGAATGGTCGCGGCAGTGCGCACCGCACCGCGGGGACGACATGAAAGACACACTCGGAGTACTTTTAGCAGGGGGAGCTGGCGAGCGGCTTTTTCCCCTCACGCGAGATCGCGCGAAACCGGCGGTCCCTTTCGGCGGAAACTACCGCATCATCGACATCACTCTCTCGAACTGCATCAACTCTGATCTGCGCCGCGTTTACATCCTTACCCAGTACAAAGCTCTTTCGCTGAACCGCCACATCCGTGAAGGCTGGACCGGCATCGTTGCCCAGGAGCTGGGCGAGTTCATCGAAATCCTGCCCCCCATGCAGCGGGTCAGCGCCAACTGGTACATGGGCACCGCCGACGCGGTCTACCAGAACATCTACTCGATCGGCGCTGAGCAGCCGAAGCACGTCCTGATTCTTTCCGGGGATCACATCTACAAGATGAACTACGGGCTTATGCTCGAGCATCATCAAAAGGCGGGCGCCGACGTGACGTTGGCTACCTTGCCCATTGAGCCGGATGAGGTGTCCCGTTTTGGCGTGGTCGAGGTCAGCAGGACGGGCGAAGTGGTCGCTTTTCAGGAGAAGCCGAAGACCACCAATTTGCGGTCACCATTCAACCCCAGCAAAGTCGATGCCTCCATGGGTATCTACCTGTTCAACACGGACGTCTTGTTGCCGGCTTTGATGAAGGACGCCGAAGATCCCAACTCCAAGCACGATTTTGGGCACAACATCCTGCCCGGGATCCTGGGCCGCTACAAGATCTCTGCCTATAACTTCGTCGACGAGAACAAGCAGAACGCGTTGTACTGGCGCGATGTGGGCACGCTCGAAGCTTACTTCGACGCCAACATGGACGTGGCCTCCGTCTCCCCGATCTTCAATCTGTATGACAAGGCGTGGCCGATGCGCACTCGGCAGCGGCAATATCCTCCCGCCAAGTTTGTCTTTGGCGAGCCCGGCCGTACTGGTATTGCAATCAATTCGGTGATTTCCGCGGGCTGTATCGTTTCCGGCGCCGTGGTGCGCAACAGCGTGCTATCCCAGGATGTCCGCGTGAATTCCTATGCGGAAGTCGAGTCGAGCATCATCTTCACCCACGTCGACATCGGCCGCCATTGCCGCATTCGGAGGGCGATTATCGACCGTGACGTGCATTTGCCGGAGGGCACCGTGATTGGTTACGACCGCGAAGCGGACCGCCGCAACTACTTTGTCACCCAAAGCGGCCTAACGGTGGTCACCCGGGACTACTCGCTCTATGAAAATCCAGTGTCGCCCGACTTTATGCAGCAGGGCTAGTCCGCGGGACGTTGGCCGACCGCCGCATGTGGCGTTTCAGTACGCATGTGGCGTTGGCCGACAGCCGGGTCTGGGCGTTTCATTAACAGCCGCGTGTGGTGTTTGAGCGACAAGAGTATGCGGGCTTCCCGCCGGTGTTTGCTTCACGCTGCAGGCAATGCCGGCCAGCGTCACTAGCCCCCAATTTGTCATCCCGAGCAATCTGCTTGCAGTGCAAGTTAAGGACGGAACGAACGGGGTGCGATACGCATCGGTCTGGCTGAGCGAGCGGAGCAGGATGTCCCCCACTCAAGCCAAACGCGGCTTGAGTGGGCCACCCTCGGCTTTTCTGGATGCGGGCAGGGAGCAAATCGGACCCTAAAAACTGTAGGGTGGCCCATTCAAGCCGAGTTTGGCTTGAGTGGGGGACATTTGAACCCTCGTCCAGAACGCTTCCCAGTTTGTTCATTAGGAGCGCAGTCGAGGGATCTGCTGTGCGCCTTTCTCACTCCACAAATTTTTACAGAGCTCCAGAATCGGATGGGCAGCGGAACGTGGGTCTCGATAGAAGCCGCTTCGCTGCCAGGAGTGACTCTCCTGCCTTCCTGCTGAAAGAATGGTTCTTCTGCGTGTCCGATGCTGGAGCTCTGTAGAAATTTGTGGCAGGAGAAAGGCGCACAGCAGATCCCTCGACTGCGCTCGGGATGACAAAAGGGGGCTAGCCAGGCGAGAGAAATGCCGAAACGCATTTCTCACTTCTGAAACAGCAACGGCGTGAAGTGAATCAGGTTGTCGCGCCAGACGGGCCATTGGTGGTGCCCCGGTGTTTCGATCGCGGTCACCGGCAGGCCTTCCGCTTTCAGCGCGGCAATCACCGTCTGGTTGGGCTTGAGCAAACCGTCGTCCACTCCACAAGCCATCCACAACAGGCGCAGGTTCGCCTTTTGCGCATTGGTGGGCGGCAATTCTGACACTGCCTGGGCGTTCAGGCCGGCAGAGAAGGTGCCGATCCAGGCAAATAGCTCCGGATGCGACAGGCCGATAAACAGGCTTTCGTGGCCGCCCATGGAGAGGCCGGCAATGGCACGATCTTCCCGTTTAGTGGAGACGCGATACTTGCTTTCGATCGCGGGCTTCACTTCCGTCAGCAAAGCCTTTTCATACAGGTCATAACTCTGCTTACTGAGCTCAGGGCTGCGCGGGCCGGTAAGCACGGCCATGTTGCCATAGCCCAGCGTCATCACCACGATCATGGGTTTCGCTTTGCCGGAGGCGATGAGCGTGTCGAGGATGAAGTTTGCCTTACCGACCGAAGACCATCCATCCGCCGCGTCACTAAAACCGTGCAGCAGGTACAACACGGGATACTTCTGCTTCGCCCTGGGATCGTATCCAGGCGGCAGGTAGACGAAGTAGTCGCTTTGATTGTTGGGTAATCCCAGCACAACGCTGGAGGTGTAGTAGTGGTGCTCCACAATGCCATGCGGCATCGACTGAGCTTCCCAGGGTTCGGGAGGCGTGCCCGGAATGGGCAGGTTGTTGGTGAGACTGAGTAAGTTGTCGCGTACGTCCACGTTCCTCGGATCCAGCATCGGCTGACCATCCACCAGAAACCGATACGAATAGATTTCCGGCGCCAGCGCCGCTGAGGTCACGCTCCACAGCCCGTCCGCATCCTTTTCCATTGGCAGAGTCGCCCCTTCCAAACTGACGTCAACCTTCTGTGCATTGGGGGCGCGCAGACGCAGGGTTACGGTGTGATCCGCATGCACTTCGGGCGAAACGTACGGGGGAAGCGTCGCGGGCTGGGGGACACTGGGCGCCGGGGAGGCCGGAGCCGTAACTTGCGCAACCGCAACCAGCGGCAAAGAGGCAGCCAAAACGAGCAGGCTGCGGACGGCACCAAGCGACATTGCTTTCATCGCGAAAGTCTACCAAAGAGAAGCCGGCCGCTCGCGAACCGTGCATTCGCCGAGTGCACAGCCAGCCCGGTTGGAGTAGCCTACGCTCACGATGAAGCTGCACCGGCGCATGCTCCCGCAAATCCTGGTGGCCATGCTGGTCCTGCTCTACCTGGGTGACTGGGTCGTGCTGAGCCTCCGCCCCGCAGAGAAGACCTCCTCCACCGTGCAGGTCGACCAGTTCCTGAAGACTCCGCTCAAGAACCATAAAGAAGAGTTCGATTACGTAGGGACGGTCGCTCAGCCCTGTGTCGTCTCGCTTTTCCCCCACCGCGGCGAGACGCCCTGCTGGTGGCTCGCGCGGCACAAGACGCAATGGCTCTCCGCCTGAATATGTGAGAACCGCTGTGCTTTTGGAACTCGCCAAATTCGGCTCGCTGCTGCTCGGCATCCTGTCGCTCGATGCCGTGCTCCACATTGCGTTTCTGGAGCCCGGGCGCACGCTGGAACAACAGCTCGTGCCCGCGCTGCGCATGTTGCTGTTGGCTGGGGCGGTCTGCCTGGCAAGTGGATACATCTTTCGTTTGTGGGAACAGCAGACCAAACATCGGGGTCTGCGGTTGGCCCGGTCCCTGCCCATGATGATCTTCTGGTGGAGCGGCGGGGTCTTGAGCCTGCTCTTTGCCCTGGGATGGATTCTGGAACGATATTTCCCTTTGTCCTGAGATTTGTCTTAGCCCTTAGGTTCCTTAGCCCTTAGAACTGACCAGATACGCCGAGGGAACCAGAGCCTCGCCTGCTGCGTATCAGCACCATGAGCATGGCCGGCGCAATCTTTCGAGATACTGATGCGACGGCGGCTCCCGGTGATCGTGACCGGGCAGTTGCAGGGAGGCGCTATTCTGATGATCGAGGAACGCCTGCGTTGAACCCACTGCCCAATCCCACGCCCGATCGGGAGGGAGGCGCCCGCCGCTCGTGGCCTGCCGAACGGCGGCCCGAGACACCCGAAGTCGACTGGGCCAGCCTGGTGCGCCGGTGTGCGGATGGCGATGCGCAGGCCTGGGCTGAATTGGTGGCCGGTCAACAGCGGCGTGTCTACGCCTTGTGCTACCGCTTCACCAACTCCGCGCACGACGCCGAAGACCTGACCCAGGATGTATTCATCAAAGTCTATGGCAACCTGCGCAGCTTCGATGGCGCCAAGGGCAGCTTCCAGACCTGGATTACCACGCTTACCCGCAATCTCCTGGTCGATCATTTTCGTCGTTCCCGCCAGCAGCGGGCAACGGACTCGATGGATGCTGGTTGGGACCAGGGAGGCGACGCCATGCCGGCAGAGCCCATCGTCGACCCGCGCACCACTCCTTACCAGCACGCGGTACAGAACCAGCTGGAACGCATGGTACAGAGCGCGTTAGCCAAGGTATCGCCGGAGTTGCGCGAAGCGGTCATTCTGCGTGACCTGCAGGACATGGACTACAAAGAAATTGCGGAAGTACTCGCCATCCCGCAAGGCACGGTGAAGTCACGCATCAGTCGCGGCCGTGCGGAACTGGCGCGGTTACTGGAACGTACTAAAGGACAGGTGATGTAAATGTCGGAGCGCGAAAATCAAAAGCCGTCCAGCCCTCAGGGCCGGGTTCTACGGTGCGACGAATGGGAAGACCTGATCGCCGATGCGCTGGATAATGCCTTGCCGGCGGCCGACGCCGCAGCCTTTGCGCGTCACCACGAAGAGTGTGTGCTCTGCGCCCAAATGCTCAAAGAAACCCAGCAGGGGCGCGACTGGATGCAGTACCTGGCGGTCGAGCCGGAAGTGCCCGCAGATCTGCTACAGAAGATTCTGGCCCGCACCAGTGGATTTGCCGGGGAAACCGCCGTGGGCGGCCTTGCCCAGCCCGCCCAGATTCTTCCCACCCATGGGTGGCAACGCGGAACCCTGCCCTCCGTGCTCCACGCCGCCCGTCAGTTCGCGCGCCACGCGCTCGAACCGCGGCTCATGATGACCCTGGCGATGGCCTTCTTTTCGATCGCGCTGACCCTGAATCTGACCGGCGTCAATTTGAGGCAGATTCGCCCGGCCGACCTGCAGCCTTCCCACCTGCGCGTCACGCTTACCCGCCAGTACTATGCCACTAACGAGCAGGTCACGAAGTATTACCTGAACCTCCGGCTGGTGTATGAGATGGAGGCGCGGGTACGGGAACTACGGCGCTCGACCGAGACCGAACCCGCCGCGTTGCAGCCCCGGCCTTCCCCGGATGACAATCCACGGCAGCCTTCCCGCGATGGCAGCCCCAGCTCGAAAGTACCCAAGGGCGAGATGCCAGCGCCGGAAGGCGGCCGCACGCACCTGAAGGGGGAAGCCACCCTGCCGGCCATGTTGGTTCATAGTGTGCCGCCCGCGGCTGAGGGACGCGTGCCCACAGCCCAAACAGTCAGCTTCCGGCCCTACCCGGGAAAAGTAAATACGAACCATGAGGTTTTCAGGGCTTTGCCGTCCACAACTGAAGACCAAGCGAAAAGGAGCTTGGCATGAACTGCGCAAACCATCCCGAGGTGGCTACGGCTGCCTATTGTCAGAATTGTGGAAAGCCGCTGTGCGCCGCTTGCGTGCGGTCTGTGGGCGGCGTTGTCTATTGCGAACCCTGCCTGGCTGCTCGCCTTTCGCCCCAACCCGGTTTCGCCCAGCCTGGGGCGAACTTCACCGGCTTGCATGCGCACCCTTTGCTGGCTGGCCTCCTGGGCTTCATCCCCGGGGTGGGCGCGATGTACAACGGCCAATTTGTGAAAGCCCTGGCGCATGTCCTTATCTTTGCCGTCTTCGTGAGCCTTTCGGACAAAAGCTTTGTCTTTGGCCTGCTAATCGCGGCCTGGGTTTTTTACCAGGTGTTCGACGCCGCACAAACCGCCAAAGCCCGCCGCGACGGCCTGCCCCTGCCCAACCCCTTCGGCTTGAACGATCTGGGAACGCGCCTGGGCATGGCGCCTGCTACGCCCTATGTCGCCGGCTTCACCGCGGCGCCCCCACCCCCCGTTTCCGGAGACCCTGCCGCGCAGGCAGGCCCGGGCGTTGGACCGATGCCGGGCGTGGGGCCCGAGGCGGCAGCCGGCTGGAACCCAGTGCCGCCGCCGCCATCCTATACCGGTTCTTATGCCCCACGCCGCCGGGAGGCCCGCCAAGCGGCTACAGTCCCGCCGGATTCCCGCAAACGCAACCCGTCTACCCCGTTGCGCAGGATAGGCAAAGAAATCCCATAGGCGCTATCGTGCTGATCGTCATTGGAGTGCTTCTGCTACTCAATACGCTGGGTGTTTTCGAGTTGGAGTGGATCAGCCGTGCGTGGCCACTCATCCTGATCGGTATCGGCGGTTGGCTCCTCTACCGCAGAACACGCGAAACCAGCCGGGACAATACTCCCCGGGGAGGCTTCTGATGCGTTCCTGGCTGCTACTACGGCGCCTGCGCGGGCCTGCCTTTCTCATCCTGGTGGGTATCACGGCACTCCTGAACCAATGGGGCATCCTCAGTTTTGGGCGCAGTTGGCCTCTCTACCTGATCCTGGCGGGGGTGTTCGGCCTGGTAGAGCGGGCTGTACTGGCCAGCACCCGGTCCGTGCCTTCACCCTTTGCCGGCAGCTACCCAGTGTCGTCCTACCCGGTCAGCAGCTATGGACCCGGATCCGGTTACAACAGCAGCATTGGTGTCCCGGCTATCAACCCCGCATCCCCCTCCGTCACGTCCGGGTCGAGTCTAGCCGGCGGCGAGTTCACCGATCCAGACAGGAGATCGTGATGAGCACCGTACCCCCACCCTACTCGCCCCGCGAGGCTGCCCAGGCGCAACGCTACTATCAGCTCTCCTTGCGGCGTCCGTCCCTGGTCGGGCCGGTCCTGCTGTTGGCCATCGGCATTCTCGCCCTGCTGGTCGAGACGAACAAGCTCAACGGCGTTCTCCTATGGGACTGGTACATGCGCTGGTGGCCCCTGCTGCTCATCGCTGTGGGTTTGCTTTCGCTGGGCGAATGGTGGCTCGATCGCCGTCACGGCCAGATGGGCCGCCGCTCCCATGCCGGCCTGATCGTGCTGATCGTCCTGTTGGCGGGCATCGGCTATGGCACTGGACTGGCGTCAAACCGCCTGCATGGTATGCACCTGTTCGATCACGATGATGATGATATGTTCTCGCGCATGCTGGGTCAGGAGCATGAAGCCGACCAAACCCTGAATGAACGGCTGCCCGCAGGCGCACTGATCGAAATCCAGGTGCCCCACGGGGACGTCACCCTGACCAGTTCCGGGGATGACCAGGTGCATGTGCAGGCTCACCAGGTGGTCTACACCAGCAGCGACCGGGAAGCGCAGCGCAATCTCGCGGCGCTGGCACCGAAGCTGGTAGTCAACGGAAACAACGTGACCCTGCGGGCGGCGGATAACCGGGATGGCCGCGCGGATCTGACTATTGAGATCCCGAAAGATGTGGTGCCCACCATCAAGGCGGGCCATGGCAGCGTGATTCTTGAAGGGCTACCTCAGGGAATCGCGTCTACGGTGGAGGCCGATCGTGGAGACGTGAAACTCGACAACATCGCCGGCAGCGTGCGGGTGCACATGGGCAAGGGAGATTTCAGCGCCCGCGCTTTGGGCGCCGACCTGGCGCTCTCCGGCCGCATGGAAGACGTCACGATTTCCGGAGTCGCGGGCAGGGTGGCGTTGGACGGTGACTTCTTCGGCGAGACCCATGTGGCGCACGTCAAATCGACGATGCATTTCCACTCCAGCCGGACAGACGTAGAGGTGGCCAATGTTCCCGGAGACCTGACCATCGACAGTGGCGACCTGCAACTGAACAATGCGGTCGGGCCGGCACGCATTGCGACCAGCGCCAAGGATGTGTTGTGCACCGGGATTGCAGGCGATCTGCGAGTGGAAGCGGGGGACGGGGAAATCTCCATCGGGGCGGTCGCGCCCCTGGGCGCTTTGCAGATCCACAATCGCAATGGAGACCTGCATCTGACGGTGCCGACGGGATCGAGCTTTGCCCTGCAGGCGACGGCCCGCAATGGCGACATCGACAGTGGGCTCAAGCTGCCGGTGAGTAGTGTTGGGAGCGGGCAGACCACCCAGGGACAGGTGGGCTCCGGCGGCCCTCGCATCGAGCTGACCACCGACCATGGCGATCTGGAGATCCGGGAGACGGATGCTACGGTCGAAGCGCCGGAAGCGCCGGAAGCGCCAGAGCCGCCGCAACCCCCACCGCCGCCGCCGGGAGGGAAGGGGCTGCGCCACTTTCATCCCGGCAGGGGAGCCGACGCTCATCCAGTTGCGCAGTAGCGCTCACGGCCAGGCCGATTTCCAACGGCCTGTTTCGTTAGGAAGAGACAAGAAGGAGGGGCGGTTTCGCCTATGCGTTGCTGGTCTTCCGTTCCTGGAGGCTTTTCTCGATGATGGCCTCGACGCGTGCCACCACTTCCTCCAGCGAAAGATCGGTGGAGTCGATGACCACGGCATCACTCGCCGCTTGCAGCGGCGACTCGGCTCGGTTGCGATCCCGTTGATCACGTTCGCGCAGCTCCTGTAATACAGCTTCGGGAGCATGCGGAGCACCGGGCCCATTTTGCTGGTATCGGCGCTGCCCGCGCACCTCGGCTGCAGCATCCAGAAAGATTTTCACCTGCGCATCGGGAAAGACCTTGGTGCCAATGTCTCTGCCTTCCATCACAATGCCGTGGTCCGCTCCGAGTTGGCGCTGCATGGAGACCATCCACTGCCTGACCCCGGGATGCACACTGACCCGCGAGGCTGCCGCCGTCACATCGGGCTCGCGTATGCGCTTGGTGACTTCCACCTCGTCCAGAAAGACCCGGTTGCCGGGCGCAGCGGGGACGAGGCGGATGCGTGTCCGTGCCGCCAGCGCTTCCATTTCCGGACGGTTGTCGAAATCGCTATCGCTCTGAATCGCCTTAAGGCCGAACGCGCGATACATGGCGCCGGTCTCCAGGTTGATCAAACCGAAGCGTGCGGCAATGCGCGCGGCGACCGTACTCTTGCCGGCACCGGCGGGACCATCGATGGCTACCACCAAGGGGGAAGGAGGAGACTGCTCGTTCATGCTCCCGGCTTCTTTCTGTCCGGCTTACGGTCGCGGAAGCCACCCGGCTTGCCTGGCTTCCGGGGAGGACCACCCGCCCGTGGCCCCGAACGTGCCCCGGAACGTTCACTGGACGTTCCTGGAACGTTCACTGGAGCGGGGGCCGGCACTTCGCCCGGCGCCTGGCCCGGACCTGGTGAACCCTGATTTGCGCGGAGGACCGCCGGGAACAAAGGGAGGTCTCGGCCCCCTGGACGCTCCGGGTGCTTTTGACGGGCGGCTGCCAGCGTCCCCACCAGTGCCTTCCCTGGGACCAGACCTCGGCTTGTCGAACCTGGGCTTGTAAGGAGGACGGCCTGCTGCTCGGGGCTTGCCGGCAGCGTCCGTCTGCGCCGGCCGGGACGCGGAACGCGGACGCTCGCCTGGCGCGGAGCGCCGGAACGCAGGGCGATCCGTGGCCTCCCCGCTACTGCGAGGAGGGTAAGGCCGCCCGGTGCGTGGGGGAAACCCACGTCCCTGCGATCCTTTGGGTCCTTTGGTGTAGGCGGACCTTCCTGGGGCCTGACCTGCTTCCTGGGTTGTGCCGCGCTCCCCGGAGGGGACACGCGGATTTGGCCGGTAGTTCGAGGGTGGACGGCTGCTGCTGGGCCGCCCCGGACCGCGAGAGGGCCGTTCGCCACCAGCAGCGGGACCACGCGCGTCGCCTCGCGGCGCGCGGCTTTCAAAGGGACGATCACTGCGGCCGCCCGGTCGTGGCGGTCGCGGAGGACCGCCGGTTTTCCTGCCAGGCAGAGCCCACGGCTTGGGTGCGTCGCGCTTTGCCTCTCCCGTGAAGGGCCTGGGTCGATTGCCCGCGCGCGCTCCCGTTCCGGCGTCGCGCCATGGCTTTCCGCCAGCCGGTGGCCGTGCGGAAGCAGGCCTGCCGGAGTCCGGCCTGCCAGATGCCGAACGCGCGAACGGTGGGCGGGTGGATTCGGGGCGATCCGTTCCAGGCCGCGGCCCGCCCGGCCTGGCAAACGGAGGCCGCGATCCCGGTCGTGCAGAGCCAGGCCGGCCAGAGCCAGAACGCGCAAACGGTGGGCGTGTAGATTCGGGACGATCCGTTCCAGGCCGCGGGCCGCCTGGCCGGGCAAACGGAGGCCGCGCAGAGCCAGGGCGTGCAGCAGCGGGACGGCCGGTGCCAGGCCGCGCGAACGCTGGCCGCCCTTCTCTGGGACGTGCTCCCGGAGCTCTGTCCTGCGTGCGACCCTCGGTTCGCTCCGAGCTACGGGCGAACCCTTCATTGGACCTGCCTGGCCGAGGGGAAGGCGCACCTCCAGACCGGAAGGGTGGCCGTTGCCCCCCTTCTCTGCGTGGATAGGGTTTGTCGGCGGACCTGGCGGCCGGCTTCCACGCGGGACGGTCAACATCAGGTCTCGCGGCGGGTGCGGCAGGCCGCACCGCAGGCGGCACAGCAGGACGCGGACGTTTGAAAATTGGCTCGGACGCCGCAGTCGCCGGCTGCTCCGGCAGCGGAGGCCGCGTGGCCTGCATTTTCCGCGGGGCGGGCATGGGACGGCGTGGCGCCGCCGGCACGCTCTCCGGCGTCTCCGCGGGGACGCTTGCAGGCACGTCGGCAAACTCCGGCAAACCGTTTTCCAGGAAGTAGTAGGTCTGCGCATCCATCGACAGGGTATGGATCTGCCGGGTGGCGGCTAACCCGCGCACCGCTTCGCGCACTCGCGAACGGGAGGTGACGGGCGAGAGGAAAATTTCCACCTCCTCGGCCGTTGCCGCATACACCGATTGCAGGTACATCGAAACCAGCAGCGAGATGGCCGTCACCTGTCCCGTGGCCGTTGCGGTCGCGAGCGCCTCTTTGTGGTGAACGCGCAGCATTTCCCAGCGGGCCGGCTGACCCTCGCCCGTGTACACCGGGCTTACGCGTAACCCCTGCCATAACTCGCAGAGCCCGCGCAGCACAGCCGCTTCGGTGAGTTCGCGGCCCAACGCTTCCCGGGCTTCGCTGGCAGTCATGCTGCCGTCCTTCTCCAGGGCCTTCCACAACTCCAACACCAGGGGAGACACCTTGTGCCCCCCGGACTTTTGCGGCGCGTGCTTCCAGTCCGCATCCGCGCGCAGGGAGAGGACGGACGGCAGCGCTTCTTTGCTGGCGAGAAAATCCGGTTGTTCGGTGACCGTGCCCAGCAGGTTCAGCGGGACCACCGTGCCGGCATCCACCAGGCGGATCAGCAGACTCTGCGCGTGGGCGAGTGCTTCCGCGCCGGGGGTCGATTGGCGCGCGCCCACGCAGGCTTCGACAAACGAGGGCGCGGGGGCAGGCAGTTGCGCGTGGCGCGGCAGGTACAAACAAAGGGGATGCTGCTGAAACCAGCTCTGCGCATCGTCAAGCGTCAGCAGAGGGTCTTGCTTCTGCCGCCAATGGGCGGCGCGGGCTAATTGGAGTTGTTCGGCTATCAAGAGAAAATTCCTTCTTCGAGGGGGCGTGACCCGCTGCGCTCAATGCGGCGAAAATTCCGCTGCCGCAGCCTATGCCGCAGCCTGGAGACGCTGGATCAGATTCGATGAAATGCCCGCTGGATGTCTTTCCAAGCATACCGCAGTACGATTGGCCGGCCGTGCGGGCAACTGGTCGGATGTTCGGTAGCTGCCAGTTCCGCGATCAGCCATTCCATGCGCGCGGTATCGAGCGGCGTGTTGATTTTGATGGCCGCGTGGCAGGCGAGCGAAGCCGCGATGCGGGTGCGGGCGGCCAGCAAATTCTCTGACTGCTCCCGCGCATCGGTTTGTTCCAATACTTCCACCAGCATGCGTTCGAGCGCCGCGCCCTCCAGGCCCACGGGCGCGGCTTTGACGGCGATGGTGCGGGGCCCAAACGGCTCCACTTCAAAACCGTTTGCTTCCAGTTCGCGGGCGATTGCGGCAAAGGTCACCATCTGCGCGGGTAACAGATCAAGCAGCATGGGCATCAGCAGCCGTTGCCGTTGCACCTGCTCCACGCGGCGCTCGCGCATCACGCGCTCAAATAAGACCCGCTCATGGGCGACATGTTGATCAATGATCCACAGCCCTTCCTGGTTCACCGCAAGGATGAACGAGTCGCGCAGTTGGCCCAGCGGCCGCAGCGATGCCAGGCTGTGCAGGGAAGGGGACGCTTCCTGTTCGAGCGGTTCGACCTCGAGCCCGGCCAGCGAAGAAGAGCATCCAGGGGAGGGGCGTCCATTGCTGGCCAGGCGGGTTTCTGCTGTGTGCGCAGCGGACGGCTCGAAAGCGGCCAACGGCGCCGGTGAGGCTAAAACGGAAGCCGCCGGACTTGTGCCCATCGGGGATGGGTAATCCGGCACCGGTATTGGCACAAACGGCAGCACGCCGGGCGTGGGAACGATCGGCGAAGGCGTTAAACGGAATCCCTCCGGCTGCTGCCCTTCATCCGGAGGGTCTGTCAGCTCCGGGGAACTGGAGAAGGCGCCTGGCGACCACTCCGGCGTAGACGGGGGCGACGCGTTTGGCGATAGGGAAGGCACCAACGCCGGGGCTGCATTCGGGTGTGCCTGCAGCGCATGCAGAAAACCTGCCGCCGGCCGCCCCACAGTCAACTTGTTGCGAATACTGTCGCGCACCAGGTCGTGCAGCCACGACGGCTGGCGAAAGCGGACCTCGGTCTTGGCCGGGTGCACATTCACGTCGACTTCCTGCGGCGGCATCTCGACAAAAAGCAGCACCACGGGAAATGAGGTCGGCGGAAGAATGTTCCGATAGGCCTCGCTGACCGCATGCATCAGCAGCCGGTCGCGCACCAGCCGGCGGTTGACAAAGCAATAAATCGAATTCCGGTTAAGCTTCTGCAACTCCGGCTTGGAGGCAAAGCCGGTAATGTGCAGCCAGCCGGGTTCTGGCGTTTGATAATCCGCAGGCCGCCGCCATGGCGCCGGTTCGGGCAGCCCGCCGCGTTCGAGCGCGACTTCTGCCGCCAGTGGCAGCAACTGATCCAGCGTGTCCTTGCCGAATATCTGGTAAATGCGTTCCTCTGACTGCCGCACCGGGGGCGCGACCAGCAGGGCATGCGTGGCGGAATGCAGCTCGAAATGTTTACCCGGATACGCGAGCGCGTAATGCGTAACCAGCGCGGTTACGTGTGCCAGTTCCGTGTTTTCCGCTTTGAGAAATTTGCGCGCGCGCCGGGGTGTTGAAGAACAGGTCACGTACGGTAAGCGTTGTACCGGCCGGCGCCCCCGCGTCTTCACACACCAACAGCTTGCCACCGGCGATTTCCATGCGCGTGCCGGCAGCTTCTTCCGCCGCCCGGGTCAACAATTCCACGCGCGCGATCGAAGCAATCGAGGGCAGCGCTTCGCCGCGAAAGCCCAGGGTGGCGATCGAAAGCAGGTCATCGCTCGAACGAAGTTTGGAGGTGGCATGCCGTTCGAAGGCCAGCAAGGCGTCGTCGCGCACCATGCCGCATCCGTTATCAGCGACGCGAATCAGTTTGCGGCCGCCGCCTTCGACGTGCACATCGATACGCGTGGCGCCCGCATCGAGCGCATTCTCCAGCAGTTCTTTGACCACCGAGGCCGGACGGTCAACAACTTCTCCGGCAGCGATCTGGTTAGCCACCTGATCGCTCAGAATGTGGATACGGCCCATACTGGAGTCTCTCTGGCTACTCTAGCAGCACGGACAACCGGTGCATGGGGCAAGGCAGGGCAAGGTTGCGTGACAGTCCGTGCAGGGGAAAGGCTTTCCTCGAATGGGAAGAGCCCACGAAATGCCCGAGCACTGAGTCGCCCGAGCACTAGAGACGCCGGCGCACAAGAAACCGCCCGCGGCGGTCTCAGGAAGGATCGACACGGGCGGTTCAGGGTTTCTTGTTTGGCGTGATTGTGGCGTTACCGTCCGGAGCGCACCCTGCGTGGAAGCGCCTGGGTGGCCTTGGTCTTGCCCACGCTTTTCACCCGCGGGCGGCCCATCGCGTCTTCGCGTGCGGCAGTGTTTTCTCTCAACGTATCGCCCAGCACATGCAGCCGGAGGAAGTTGGTAGACCCCGATTTGGTCCGCGTGCCCGCAACAATGCCAAGAATTTGCCGTGGCAGCACGTGTCCGCCGGCTTCGAGCAATCGCTCTGCCGTCTCCACCATCTGTTCCGCCGTCGCCAGCTTGTTGCACAGGATCGGCTGTACGCCCCACAACAATCCCATGCGGTGAATCACTCGCTGCACGCTGCTCAGACCAAAAATGGGTGACTTGGGCCGGTACTTCGACAATTGTCGCGCCGTGGTGCCGGTTTCGGTGAATACCGCAATCGCGCTGATATCCAGATCCTCGGCGGCGTGGGCCATCGATTCGCAAATCGTTTCTGCCACCGACAAGCGAACGTGCCCGGGTTGACCGCGCTCGCTCATGCTCACCAGCGGCTCCTGGCTCTCCGTCTCGAGCACGATCTTGGCCATCATCTTGATCGCCTCCACCGGATACTTGCCGGCTGCTGTCTCTGCCGACAACATCACGGCATCGGTGCCGTCATAGATGGCGTTGGCCACATCGCTCGCTTCCGCGCGCGTGGGGCGAGGGTTCTCGATCATCGACTCCAGCATCTGGGTGGCGGTAATTACCGGCTTGCGATAATCGCGCGCCCGGCGGATGACCAGCTTTTGAATGGCTGGCACCTTCTCGGGCGGCATCTCGACGCCCAGGTCGCCACGCGCCACCATCACGCCATCGGCGGCTTCGAGAATGCTTTCCAGGTGCTCAATCGCCTGCGGTTTTTCGAGCTTGGCAATGATCCAGGTTTCCGCGCCCATGCTGGTGATGCGATGGCGCACCAGCCGGACGTCTTCGGCGGTGCGCACAAACGAAACGGCAATGGCATCGACGCCGCTGCGAATCGCGAACTCCAGATCCACTTCGTCCTTGGCGGTCAGCGAGGGCACCCGCACCGCGATGCCGGGGAGATTGATGCCTTTGTGCTCGCCCAGCAGGCCGCCGTTGATGACTTCACACTCCGTGTCCTGCCCATGAATGGCCAGCACATGCAGTTCGATCAACCCGTCGGAGAGCAGAATGCGCGCGCCCGGTTCCAGGTTCTCGGCCAGGGTAGGAAAGGTGGTGGCGATCAGGTTCGCGGTGCCGGCGATGTCGCGCGGCGTGATGGTCAGTTTCTGCCCGGCCTTCAACTGCACGGGAATCCGGTTCTTGAGCCGGCCGGTGCGGATTTTCGGACCCTGCAGGTCGCCCAGGATGCAAAGCGGCTTGCCCTCCTCCTGCGATACCTTGCGGACCATTTCAATCAATTTCAATTTTTCGGGGTGGGTGCCGTGGGAGAAGTTCAGCCGGGCTACATCCAGACCCGCCCGTACCAGGTCGCGGAAAACGGATTCGGTATTACACGAAGGGCCCAGGGTGGCCACGATCTTGGCCCGGCGGCGTGGCTCGTTGGGAAGGGTAGTGCCAGGTTCCATCAGGGTAAAACTCATGTGTCCCTCATACAGCAATCCGGCGACGGTGACCGCAACCGGCCTCCCAATTCTACGCGCACGGCCTGTGTACGCGCCGCCTGCAAGCGCACGGTCTGTTCATTTTTCCCGCGGAGGTTCATGCCATGACAAGTGCGCCGGTTAGCCGGAGGCGCGCCGCTTGGTCTCGATGGGGGGCGCGATGGTTTCCTGCGGAACCCACGGCTTGCCGGAGCGGATCGGCTTGGGAAATACATGCGCGTTGAATTCAGCGCCTAACAACACGCTGACAGTGGCGATATAGAGCCACACCAGGGTGGCCACCACGGCGCCCAATGGGCCGTATACCACGGAGTAGTCGGCGAACCGGGTCAGGTAGAACCCAAACGCCAGGGTAGCCAGGAACCAGGTCAGGGCCGCCCCGGAGGCGCCCGGCATCACCCGCTTCCAGGACTGACGCCGAGGCGTGCCGAACTGGTAGACCATGGCCAGTACCACGATGGTGGTAAGCAGGCCAATCGACCAGCGCACCACCCGCCAGGCAAATAACACCACGGGACCGAGCACCTGGTAGCTGTTACTGATCGCCCACTCTTCGATTTGATGGCCAAACGCAATCATCAATGTGGCAAAGCCAAGGGGCACCAGGCAGGAGGGCACCAGGGCCAGCGCCACCAGGTGCGAAACCCAGAAGTTCCATTCATTGCGCGGCAGATCGTAAGCCCGGCGAAAGCCTTCCATCAACGACTGCATCATGCCCATGGCGGCAAACAGGCTGACCAGGATTGAAGAAGCGATCACTTGTTCGGAACGCGCTTTCTCGTTGGTGAAGTAGGCCTGCAGCAGGGTCATGGTGTCCTGCGGCAGCACTTCAGAGAAGGCTGCGCGCATTTCGCCGCGCAGCGTATCCGATTCCGGGGTGAGCGCGAGCAGGGTGGTCAGTACCAGGATTGCGGGAAAAAGACACAGGATGGCGGAGTAAGCCGCGCCTTTCGCGGTGCCGAACACGTCGTGTGAGAGCGACGCCAGCAGTGCTACCCGGAACCGGTTAAGGCCTTCCCCCATGCTAACGAAGTTACATGATCGTCCGTGCGGGGCCAAGAAACCTCAGGGCACTGGTTACCCTTTCCACTGTTGCAGGAAGGCGGTCACCGACGCCGAATCCATGGTGCGGATGGCTTCAAATTCACCATGACGCTGGCTGTAGACCAGCTGGCCATCGGGCGCGAGCACCGCAAGCGCGGGCACGCCTTTGTTGAGAGGCACGCCGTAGCGAGCGGCGATTCCCAGATTCTGGTCGAAGCGGCCGATATTGACGGGAACCAGGATGTAGTGGCTGTCGAGGAGTGGCCGGTTGGTCGCGTCGTGAAAGTACATTTCCAGTACCTGGCAGTCGCCGCACCAGTTTCCGCCAAAGTCGAGCAGCACCCGCTTGTTCTCTTTGCCTGCCCGTGCCAGGGCAGCGGTGATGTCCGACTCCGCTTGCCCGCCATCCGGGTAAATCTCGGTCCGGCCGGGAGCGAAGCTTTCACGGGTCGACTCGGCTGGCTGCCCACGATGGCGCACATAGCTGCGCCAGGCCACCAGGCACCCGATCAGGAGTGCACATACGATAGCGAACGTCGGGAACCACCTCTTTTGCGAAGCCATGGGTCCTACCCCCCTCCTTCTAACTTGCCACAGACGTTCGTACAGCTGGCGGGTGTAGATGTACCCCACTCAAGCCAAACGCGGCTTGAGTGGGCCACCCGGCATCGGGGTCGTGTCGGAACGATGTTTGGAGTTCAACAACTCTCGGGTGGCCCATGCAAGCCGCGTTTGGCTTGCGTGGGGTACATCAACCCCCACCCTCGATTGTCAGAACACCGAATACCCGAATTCAATTGGGGGCGAGCGTGTACGGGAACGTAAAGCGGCCCAACTGAATGAGGGGTCGCTCCGAGGGAGGGTAGATGCGAAAGGACTCGACTCGCGTGATGGACAGGTTGCGCGTGGCCTCCACTGAACCGAGTGCCTTGCCGCTTTGCGCCAGGTAGAAGGTGACGCGCAGTGCGTCAGGCGAGCGTGTCCATCCCAGCAGGTATTGTCCGGGAGGTAGAAGCAGCTCCCCCACCTTTAACGGCACCTGCGAAAGGAAGTAGTGGGAGTATTTGCCCTCGGCGGAATAGCCGGCAGTGATCAGCACCACCCCCGCGATCGAGTGGCCCTTGCCGTCGGTGATGCCGGAAGCCGTGCGGAATTCTGTTTCAATTCGCTCGCTGACCACGGGCGCACGCGCCGGGATCAATGCATGCAGTTCCTGTGCGGTGGCGTTGCGCCAGTTCGCTCCCCGGCTTTCGGGTCTGGAGAACGCCTGCAGGCCGCTCAGACCGCACGCTACCGCAAGCAGGCACAACACAATCCTTCGACCAATGCTAGTCAAGGTGCACGATTCCTCTCTGCAAGGCCGTGGTCGCCGCCTGGGTACGATCGGTGACGCCCAGCTTGCTTAGAAGGCTATTGATGTGGGTCTTCACGGTCGCCTCGGAGATAAAGAGCGCCGCGGCAATCTCCTTATTGCTGTTACCGCCGACGATCAGCCGCAACACCTCCGTCTCGCGGGAGGTGAGCGCGGGCGCGCCCATGCGCTCGGCCAGTCGTTCGGCCACCGGCGCCGGGATGCGGGTTTTGCCCCCATGCACGGAGCGGATCGCGTCCATCAGTTCGTCGCCGGTCATGCCTTTCAGCAGGTAACCCCGCGCTCCCGCCTGCAGCGCACGATAGATATCCTCATCCCCATCGAACGTGGTAAGCACGATGATGCGCGCCTGGGGAAAGGCCCCACGGATCTTGACGATCGCGTCCACCCCATTCATCTGGGGCAGCCGCAGATCCATCAACGTGATGTCCGGCTGGTGCCGGCTGAACAGGTCAACCGCCTGCAGCCCGTCGCCCGCCTGGGCCACCACAGAGAAGCCGGGTACCGTGCCCAGCAAAGCCGCCAGTCCCTGGCGCACCACGGCATGGTCTTCCACAATCATGATGCGGATCTCGGGATCGCTCATCGACTACCTTTCTTTCTGCCGGCAGGGTTTCACGCGAGCGGCGCCTCCACGGAGATGCGAGTGCCTTTGCCGGGCGCACTTTCTACGCCCAGCGTGGCGCCAATCTGTAACGCCCGCTCCCCCATGCCCCGTAAGCCGTAGTGACCGTCGGGGCTGTTGTTTCCGGGCAGCGGCGCAAACCCGCGGCCATCGTCTACCACTTGCAGGAGCATGCGCCGCGCCTCGTAGATCAGTTGCACATCGATGCGGGTAGCCGCGGCGTGCCGCACGGCATTCGCCACCGCCTCCTGGGCAATGCGCAGCAACTCGTCTTCCGTGGTTCGCGGCAGCGGACGATAGGTTCCTTTCACCTGAAGGTACACCTTGGCCGCAGAGCCGCTGGCGATGCGGTTGCAATTGCGGGTCAGGCGCGCGGGTAGGTCTTCGGCCACGGTGTTTTGCGAGCGAAGATCCCAGATCGACGAGCGCGCTTCCGCCAGGCTTTCGCGCACCAGTGCGCGAGCCCGGTCCAGGTGCTCCCAGGCCGGCTGTGCGCTCCGCTCGCTGCCGCCAGTGAGCAGGCGGGCGACCAGTTCCAGATGGACGGAGATACCCACAAATCCCTGGGCTAATGTGTCGTGGATCTCCCGTGCCAGGCGGCCGCGCTCGGCCAGCACCGCACCAAATTGGGCTTCTACCTGGCGCACGCGCCAGCGGTACGCCAGATAGCCCAGCAAAAGGGAAGCGAGAAGAAGGGCGGCGTAGAACCAGTATGTCTGGTAGTAGTGCGGTCGCAGGCGCAATGCCAGCGTGGCCCCGGTGTTATTCCAGACACCATCCCCATTGGCCGCCACGACCTGGAACCGGTAGTGGCCGGGAGGCAGGTTGGTGTAAAAAGCGGCGCGTCGGGTGCCCGCCTCGATCCAGCTGTGATCGAAGCCCTGCAACCGGTAGCGGTACTGCACCTTTTGCGGGGCTGCAAAGCTCAGGCCGGCATAGTGAAATTCCAGGCGGCTGGCGCCGGGCTGGAGCGTCAGCTCCCTCTCGATCGCGCGCGGGTGGTCATCCACAAGCACAGTTTCGATCACCACTGGTGGCGGCACTCCGTTGGCCTGGGTGTGCTGAGGATCGATCACGCTCACGCCGTCGAGCGTGGCAAACCACAGCGTGCCATCGTGCAGCTGCCAGGCAGCGGGGTGCCCGCCCCCGCTGCACTCGCGGATGTTCATGCCATCCGCGGTCCCGTACGCCGCGACCGCCGGCCGGTCGCCCGCTCTCCTGCCGGGCAGGGTAAGACGGTAGATGCCTGTGGGCGCGCTCAGCCAGAGACGTCCCCCGTGATCTTCCAGCATGGAGTAGATGGTGGCGGGCAGGAGATGCCCCAGCTCCGGAAAGGCCAGACGCATGCCCTGGCCGAAATGATGCAGGCCGCTGCCGTTGGTGCCCAGCCAGAGGGCGCCGTTAGCGGCTGGCGCAATGGCAGTCACAGTGTTGTTGGCCACACCGGGTGGAATGGTCAAGTTGGTGAATCGGCCATCGCGCAGCCGGCTGAGCCCGCCGGAGGTGCCAATCCATAAGTTGTCCGCGAAATTGTCCGCGAGACTGTTCGCGCTGGTGCCGGGCTGCGGGCCATCACGGAAGATGACCCCAATAAAGTCGCTCCCCAGGCCATCCATCATGGAATAGCTGGTGAACTTACCCCCCACCCGGTGCCCCAGTCCGTGCCGGGTGCCAATCCATAGGCTGCCGTCGCGGTCGGTATACAGGGACCGGATGAAGTCGTCGGGCAGGCCATCGGCTGCAGTAAACCGCGTGACCCGCACCTTTCGCCAGTCGTCTGGTGCAGTCCCCATGGGATGCAGCAGGTTCAGCCCGTCGGGCGTGCCTACCCAGAGGTCCCTGCCTACCCCGCTGGCCAGCGCCAGAATCACATTGCTGGAAAGGCCATCTGCGGTGGAATAGTGGGCAAAGCCGCTCGCTGTCCGTCGGTTCAGGCCGGCGCCATCGGTGCCGATCCATAAAGTGCCATCGCCCCCCTGAAACACCGACCGCACGAAGTTGCCGGACAGCCCGTCGCGCGTGCTGTAGGTGGTGAACTTTTGATCGCGCAGGAGGTTCACGCCGCCGGATTCCGTCCCCAGCCACAGGTCGCCTTCGCGGTCCTCAAAAAACGTGAGCACCCGGTTACCGGCCAACTCGGAACCGGGTGCAAACCCCTGCCACTGCTCCCCTTGCCAGCGCAGAACACCTCGATCCGTACTCGCCCAAACGGTGCCCTGCCGGTCGCGGAAGAAGCGATCGGCGCGGGCGCGATGGCCATCAGTGAATAGGTGGTTCGGTGAGGTCTCGGGAGCACCCTGCGCGTTCAGGCGAGTGATTCCATCGCCGGCGCCTATCCACAAGGTGCCCTCGGCGGTGGCTAACAGGGCGGTGATCTCCGGCCTGGCGGCCGCTGGGCCGAGCAGCACCGGGGAAACAGCACCCTGGGTCCATCGGTAGAGCCCTTCATTGCTGCCAATCCACAGGGCCTGGTGGGCAAAGGCTAAGGCCTGCACCGGGATCCCGCGGAGCAGTTGGGCGGCCACCCTGGGTGAGTCGCTCCCAGCTTGCAGCAGGAAGGCGCCACTATTGCTGCCCAGCCACAACCCTCCCTGGCTGTCTTCCGCGACTGCCTGGCGGTTGAGCGGGACGGCTGCCTGCGCGTCGGCCACCGGCAAGAACCGATCGCCATTCAGCCAGGCAGGGCCGCCGGCGGTCATAGCCCAAAGGCGATGCTGGGTGTCCTGATAGCTGAACCAGACTGTAGCTGCGGGCAAACCCTGTTGCGTCGTGTAGGCAGTGAACGTGCCCGCCTGGTAGCGCAGGAGGCCAGACCCGGTGCTGATCCACAGCGCACCCTGCGCGTCCTGCAGAAGGTCGTAGACAAGATCGCTTTGGAACTGCGGCGTGTTTTCGACGTTGAAGGTCACGAAGTCGATGCCATCAAACCGCACCAACCCACCTTCGGTCCCCAGCCACAGATAACCGTCCGCGGTTTGCAGAAGGGAACGCACCGTGTTCTGGGGCAGGCCGGAGTCGGTTCGCCATACCTGGTAACCGTAGTGGTCGAGCGCGCGGTGCGGGTCGAGGGCCCAGGCTACCGGCGAAAGCAGGATCAGGAACAGAGCGAGGCAGAGCGGAATCGTCCGTGTCGATTTCCGGCTCGCCCGACCATCGATCGTCTTCCTCAGAGCAGACTCTCTTTCCTGACTTACTGAGCGGGGCCCATCCAATAGCAAAAGAAGCGAGCAAAAAAAGCGAGCAAAAAAAAGCGCCCCATCAGGGCGCTTTGGAGAATCAGTATGTCGTACCTAACTTCTTCAAGATAGCGGCGCCCCGCCCCCGGGTCTTGGACCCAGGGAAGGAATTTGCTCTCATACTTTCGGTGGAGGCCGCCGGGCCACTAAGGCCGAACGGGTACGCCGATTACGTTCGTCTTGGGTGGCTCCACCTTGGCTGGGGGATCCTGTTTTTCCCAGATCATGGTAGCTGGAGTATCGCCAGGGGCGCCCCCTACTTCTTTCAGCGTTTTCAGATCGTCCGCGGCGATGGTGTAGACCGAGGAAGAGGTCGTTGTTCCATTCAATTTTTGCACCAAGTGCAAAGTGTAAGGGCCGACACGGGTGAGCGACAGCCGCAATCCGGTGGGCAGATCGGGTCCCGCAACCGCAGTCTCCTTGCCGTCCAGTGTGAGGTCGGCGCGCGCTTTCATGGCGGGCACCTGGAACTCCAGCCGGTCCAGGCCCAGGTCACGAATGATGAGTTCATTGGGCGAACTGAGGGTGACCGCCGTGCTCTTCCATGTGCCCAGGAGGCCGTCCGTGCCGGCCGTACGCGTATAGTTCGCCGTGTCGGTATACAGGTCCCCATTTGCCTTCGCGCCGCTGGTGGTGACGGTCAGGGTCTTACTGTCGGACGATAGTTTCCAGTTGTCGATCCAGAGAAGCTTGTTATCGAGTTTGCGGTATTCCGTTGTCCAGCTATCGGGCGCGGTCTGCCGCCAGATGGCCGCATTTCCGGAGGGCAGTGCGTAAGTTTTGCCGTCGGTGCGAAAGGAATAGGTGGTGCCGCCCGAAGTCAATTGCATGGAGTCGCCGGCTGCTGGAATGAACGTCAGGGTGTTGCCGGCCAATTGGCTCTTTTCCACGCTGAGTTTCCAGATCCCGGCAAACGGGCTTTGCGCGGTCGCGGTGCCGACAGCGGCAAGAAAAGGGAACAGCAACAGTGCGGTAAAAGCGTGTCGTACTCGCATAAGGCCTCCACGCGGAGTTCGCGGGCCGGGTTTAGGGGTCTTGTAACTGTCATTAGAGCACTTCCGAGGGCGTGTTTCGCACCAGGAAAACGCTGCTGTTGATTACTGAGGATCACTGGAAGGGGGGATACAACGGTCTGCGGACGCGCCTTTGGCAGGGAACGCGCTTCGCTTTTAGAACCCGGTTCGCAGAGAAGACCCGCTTCGTCAGGGCACGACTTTCAGTCGTGCCAAAGCTTGCAGATGTGACGGGC
>CAVVZO010000013.1:0-122668 GCA_963752675.1 uncultured Acidobacteriaceae bacterium | reverse complement strand
TAGTGGGTGTCTCCTGATACCCAGACGGCCACCTTCGATTTCAGGATCTTCGCGCGGTGTGGCAGCACCGCACTTGGGTCGAGGCGCGGTCCAAAGTATCCGTGGGGCGCGACCTTATAGCTAGCCCCCAATTTGTCATCCCGAGGAATCTGCTTGCAGTGCAGGTTAATGACGGGATGAACGGTGTGCGATACGCGTCGGTCTGGCTGAGCGAGCGGAGCAGGATGTCCCCCACTCAAGCCAAACGCGGCTTGAGTGGGCCACCCTCGGCTTTTCTGGATGCGGGCAGGGAGCAGATCCTCCTGAGTGGCGACTGATCGAAACCTAAAAAAATGTAGGGTGGCCCATTCAAGCCGCGTTTGGCTTGAGTGGGGGACATGATAGCTATTCTGTTTTAGCTTCCGATCAAATGCTCAATTGAGTTGCTTTTCACCATCGCAGAAGTGGATTTTCGTCCTGGTGAGCGTTCAGCTGATTGTTTCAGTAACCGTCAAATGTGCTTGCGGGCTTGGGAACAAGATAAACATCTCTTCCGTCACCATGTTCGTCAGTCACGATCGATACGAAAGAATATACTGGGGAACTGATTTTGCTTTGCCGGTAATCCTATGCCTATGAATCGACGTGAATTTATTTACACCACTGCCCTTGGGTTGGCTGCAGCCGCTGCAGCGCCCGCGCAAGAATATGACCACGACAAACGCCGGCGAGTTGGTTTGATCGGTTGTGGATGGTATGGGAAGTCGGATCTGTTCCGGCTGGTGCAGGTGTCGCCAGTCGAGATCGTCTCTCTGTGCGATGTCGATTCGCAGATGCTCGCGAATGCCGCCGACATGGCCGCCGTGCGGCAGCGTTCCAAAAAGAGGCCTCGCACCTACTCGGATTATCGGAAGATGCTTGCCGAGAAAGATCTGGACCTGGTGCTGATTGCACCGCCCGACCACTGGCATGCCCTGATCATGATTGAAGCCGTTAAGTCTGGCGTGGACGTTTATGTTCAGAAACCGATTAGCCGCGACGTTCTGGAAGGCAAGGCCATGCTGGCCGCTGCCCGCCAGAACAAGCGCGTTGTCCAGGTTGGTCTGCAACGCCGCAGCACGCCTCACCTGGTCGAGGCAAAAGAGCGCTTCATTGACGAGGGTAAGCTGGGGAAGATCGCGCTGGTCGAGATCTATTGCTACTACCACATGCGCACGACGGAAAATCCCCCGGATAGCGCGCCGCCGGCAAATCTGGATTACGATGCCTGGACTGGGCCTGCTCCCATGCGGCCGTATAACAGCCTGGTGCACCCCCGCGGCTGGCGCGCGTTTATGGAGTATGGGAACGGGATCGTGGGTGACATGTGCGTCCACATGTTTGATTTGACACGGTGGATGCTCGGATTGGGCTGGCCAACGAAGATCGATTCCACCGGCGGCATCTTTGTCGATAAAAAGAGCAAGGCCAACATTTCCGATACGCAGACTGCCACCTTCGATTACCAGGATCTTCGCGTGGTGTGGCAGCACCGCACCTGGGGCGAGGCCGTGGATCCAAAGTATCCGTGGGGCGCGACCTTCTACGGTGACAAAGGAACGCTCAAGGTGAGCGTGATGGGATATGACTTTATTCCCCTCGGCGGCGGACAGCCCGTCCATAAAGACGTTACCTACGAGTTGGAACAATACCCCGAGGACAAGACGGAAAAGGAACTCGAGAAACACGTCGCGCCCGCCATCCGGCATCATATGCAGAACTTTCTCGCCTCGATCGACGCGCGCAGCCGTCCCGTCTCTGACATCGAGCAGGGCTACATTTCAACCGCGTCGTGCATCCTGGCGAACAACTCGATGAAGCTGGGCCGAAGCCTGACATGGGATCCAGAGAAGCAGCTGGTGGCGGGAGATGCCGAGGCAAACGCACTGTTGCGCCGGGAATATCGAGCGCCTTACACCCATCCCGAAGCTTAGGACGGAGTCGCCATCGGCCTGCTCCCTGCTTACCGTTGCGGCCCCGTCCGGCAATATCCAGAACGTACTGAACCAGCTACAATCTTTTCTTTGCGGCACATTGCCCGGTGCTTCCGGATTGCAAAAGAGAGAACCTAAGCTATGGCAATGACCAGGTACCTTCTGGAGAGCACCATCGTAGGCGCCCTGGGCGGCCTTTTATTTGGTTTCGACACAGCCGTCATAGCCGGGACCACGCAGCAGTTGACCCAGGTCTACCATCTCACGCCGTTTACGCTCGGCCTGACAGTGTTTATCGGCCTGGTCGGGACCGTGATCGGCGCCATGACGGCAGGCGTACTGGGCCAGCGCATCGGCGGCCGTGAGGCGCTAAGGATCATGGCGGTTCTGTACACCATTTCCGCGCTGGGATGCGCCCTGGCGTGGAACTGGCCATCGCTGATGGTGTTCCGCTTGATTGGGGGCTCGGGATTGGCGGCTCCTCTGTGCTCGGGCCGGTGTACATCGCGGAGTTGGCGCCGGCAAAGCTGCGCGGCAGAATGGTCGGCCTGTTTCAGATTAACGTCGTCCTCGGTATCCTGCTGGCCTACCTTTCCAACTACATCATCACGCTTCTGCACCTGGGTGAACTGCAGTGGCGGTGGCAATTGGGCGTTGCCGCGGTGCCGTCGCTGATTTTTCTTCTTATGCTGTTCAGAATTCCTCGCAGCTCCCGCTGGCTGGTCACGCGTAATCGAACGGACGAAGCGCTCGCGATCCTGACGATGATGGGTTCACCCGATTCAAAGACCGAACTGCGCGAGATCATGGACTCCATTCACATGGAGCGCGGCATGGCCGCCTGAGCCGCTGTTCAAAAAGGAATATCGCCTGCCCATTTTTCTTGCAATCAGTATTGGGCTGTTTAATCAACTGGCGGGCATCAACGCAATTCTCTATTACTCCAATTACATTTTCGCTTCGGCAGGCTTCAACCAGGTGTCGAGTTCGCTGCAGACCGTGCTGATCGGCTTGATGAACCTGATGGCGACCTTGCTGGGTATGGCGCTGATCGACAGGCTCGGCCGCAAAACGCTGCTGCTTATCGGGAGTGTGGGCATGGCGCTTACGCTGTCGGGCGTGGCGGCGGTTTTCTTTACGCACACGCATGCCGCGGCGCTGGTCTGGCTGTTGGTCGCCTACATCGCCTTTTTCTCGGTCTCGCAGGGTGCGGTTATCTGGGTATACATCGCCGAGGTGTTCCCCAACCGTGTGCGCTCCAAGGGACAAAGTCTGGGGTCCTCGGCGCATTGGGTGATGAACGCGTTGATATCGCTTGTCTTTCCTATTCTCGCCAGGTACTCCGGCGGCCTGCCGTTCGCCTTCTTCGCGTCCATGATGATTTTGCAGTTTTTTGTGGTGCTGTTTATCTTTCCGGAGACGAAGGGCATCTCGCTCGAGCAGCTGCAGCGCAAGCTCGGCATTGCCTAGGTGATGGGGGCGGGATTGAACAGCGCGAACTCGTTGTGCAGTCCCCAGTGATCGGCCCAGATTTGCTTTTGTCCGCTGGCCACCGCGAGGATCATGGCAAAAATCTCCTGCCCCACCTGTTCGATCGTCGCATGACCTGTGGCGATGCGGCCCGCGTCGATATCGATCAGGTCAGGCCAGCGCTCGGCCAATGCAGTGCGCGACGCCACCTTAATCACGGGAGCCATCGCCAGGCCGTACGGCGTACCGCGCCCGGTCGTAAAGACATGCATATTCATGCCAGCCGCCAGCTGCAGCGTTCCACATACGAAGTCACTGGCGGGCGTGGCGGCGAAGATCAGGCCCTTGCCGGTAACCCGCTCCCCCGGGCCGCTCACGCCGTTGAGCAGGCTGCTCCCTGCTTTTGCGATGGAGCCCAAAGATTTCTCGAGGATGTTGGTCAACCCGCCGGCCTTATTGCCCGGCGTAGGATTCGCGCTGCGGTCTACGCCTCCGCGGGCAAGGTACGCGTCGTACCATGCCATCTCCCTTTGCAGTGCGGTGGCGACCTCCTGGCTGGCGGAGCGCGCGGTCAACAGATGGACGGCGTCCCGCACCTCGGTCACTTCAGAAAACATCACGGTGGCGCCCGCCCGCACCAGCAGATCCGCGGCGTAGCCAACGGCTGGATTGGCAGTGACCCCGGAGAAGGCATCGCTTCCGCCGCATTGCAAGCCGACCACCAGGTCACTTGCAGGGCGGCGCGTGCGACGCCGCGCGTTCAGTTGCTGCAATCGCTTCTCTGCCATTTCCATGATGGCGGTCACCATGTCGCCGAAGCTATGGTGCTGTTCATCCTGCAAGCGGATGACATAGGGCGTGCTGGATAGGATAGGCAGGCTATCCGCCGGCAGCATACGCGCAGGCTGCAGTTTTTCGCAGCCCAGGCTGACCACCATGGGCGCCCCGCCCAGGTTGGGGTTGAGACTCAGATTGCGCAATGTGCGTATCGGGATCTCGGCACCTTCTGCGTCGATGGCCACGCCGCATCCATAGGGATGGGTGATGGCGATGACATCATCGACATTGGGATAGCGAGGCAGTATTTCCGACCGGATTTTGCTGACCGCATAAGCAACCGTGGCAGCGACGCATTGCACGGTGGTGGCAATGCCGAGAATGTTTTTCGTCCCGGCGGAACCGTCGTCGTTGAGGAAGCCCTCGAAGAAATACCCGGTGAGCGGGAGGAAGCGTTGCGGCTGGGACGGTCGCAGGCCTGAATGAACCTTGATGGAGCGCGGGTGGAGACGGCAACCGCATCATGCCTTCGTGGACCCAGCAACCGGGCTCGATCGACTGTCTGGCATAGCCAATCACCACCCCATATCGCAGTACCGGTCCCTCTTCCGGAATGGGTACCAGCGCCACCTTGTGAGCCTCAGGAACCGCTTCCAACAGCACAAGGCCCGAGTCAAAGACGGCTCCCGCAGGCAGGCCTCCCGCATTGACGACGATGGCGACGTTGTCGTGCGGATGTACCTGAATGAGCCGCGGCTTCCCTTCTACCGTTTGCATCCCGAACAGCCCTTTCTACCCAGGGTGGAAGTCGCAAGGACTTAACTTAGAATGCTGACCCGCTTTCGGCGGGAGGAAACTATCGGAATCAAAGTAATTAAACGAGGTTTCCACTGGCCAGCGGCAACTCTTCGCGTTGTGGCCGAAGCTCGCCAACAATAAACCAGTAACAAAAAATACCCGCGATCAGAACGCCGGCGGCAAGCGCAAACCCGGGAGCATACGATCCCGTTCTGCTGATCAACAGCCCGGTGAGCAGCGGAGCCAGGGCCCCCGCGACATTTCCGGCAAAGTTTTCAAAGCCGGTCCAAAGGCCCACATCTTCATGCGGCGCACAACACTGCAGAATCACCATCAAGTTCCCGGTCGCCAACCCCACCATGGAAGCGCCGGCAATCAGCGCAATCGCTGCGCTGGCGCTCTGCACACGCGACGCCGGAATCAGCAATAGCCCAGACAGAAACGCAATCGTGACGATGCCTTTACGGGTGCGGGTTTCATCCCATCCGACAGCCGTAAGCCGGTCGGCAATCCACCCGCCCAGAGGCTCGCTTGCGCCAAAGACGAAATAGGGCAGCGAAGAAAAGACACCTGCTCGCAGGATGGTCAGGTGGCGAACCGTCACCAGGTAATCCGGCAGCCAGGTCACGAACAGGTACCAGTAGTAATCGAAGCAAAAGAAACCGAGGCAGATACCGATCAGGTTGCGATTCGTCAACAACCAGCGCAACTGCTGCTTACTGGTGCGTGCGGAGACTTTTGGCCGCGGCGGCTGCGCCAGTCGTCCGCGTGTCGCCCACAGCCAGGGAATGAGCCAGATCAACCCGGCGAACCCCAGCAAACGGAAGGAGACGCGCCAATTTAGACGGACCAGCATCCACGGAATGACGAGGCCGCCCAGCACCAACCCCATCCGAGTACCAAAGTCGAACAGGCCGCACGGCAGCCCGCGCTCTGTCGAATTGAAGAGGAGGCTGACAATTTTCGTCCCGCCGGGGAGATAGATGGACTCACCCACGCCCAGCAGCAAGCGAAACAGGATCAGCATGCCGAGACTGGCCGCAAAGCCGGTAAGGCCCTGCCCGAGCGACCACAGCACAAAGGCTCCGAAATACAACCAGCGCAGGTTGACCCGATCCGCAGCCCAGCCGACCGGGATCTGCAGCAGCGCGTAGGACCAGAAAAACGCCGAAAGCAGCAGGCCCTTGCTCTCGGGACCCAGCCCCAGGTCACGCGAAAGCAGGGGTAGAGCAAGCGAAAGGCTGGAACGATCGAGGTAGTTGATGAGTGAGGCGATGAAGAGCAGCCACACGATGGTCCAGCGGCCCGAATGGGCGCGGGAAAGGCTTGCGGATTCGGGAACGTCTCTTGTCATGGGTCAGCCAGGTGCCCCGCCCCACCCGTGCTCAGAGCGTCCTGAGCATCATATGGGCTGCAGGGTAAAAAGGGGAAGGATGACTCTCCCGTGGGTGGTCCGTGGGGTAGTTGTTGCTGTTCCAACATCTTTGGGTTGGTTCGAGAAGAGTCGTGTCACTGTCGTAGGTAAATGCGTTGGGCTTTAGCCCATGGACTCGCTTCATCGCCGGCGGAAGGCTGAGCAGAGGCTGAAGAGGGTGTGTGAGAACTGCAGAATTGGCTTCTCTCCAACCACCAGCTCGGGTGCCATGTTTCGCGGGTTAGCTAGCCCCTAATTTGTCATCCCGAGCGCAGTCGAGGGATCTGCTTTGCGCCTTTCTCCTGCCACAAATTTCTACAGAGCTCCAGCATCGGACACGCAGGAGAACCATTTTTTCAGCAGGATGGCAGGAGAGTCACTCCTGGCAGCGGAGCGGCTGCTATCGGAGACCCACGTTCCTCTGCCCATCCGATGCTGGAGCTCTGTAAAAATTTGTGGAAGGAGAAAGGCGCAAAGCAGATCCCTCGACTGCGCTCCGGATGACAAAAGGAAGCGGTGGAAGGGAAATGTCGGGGGAAGGGGAAAACAGCAGGAGAAATAGGCAAGTCACGCACTCCCTTCAACGAGGTCACTCCGGGGAACATAGCGCCCCCCAGCCACTATCGCACCCCGTTCATCCCGTCCTTAACCATTACATTCCAAGCAGATTGCCAGAAAAGGCAAGTCACGCCAACCTCAACTACGCTCCACACGCCCCCCAACCACTACGCCCACACCCCTCCCCAACCACCGGACCCCCTTTGTCATCCCGAGCGCAGTCGAGGGATCTGCTTTGCGCCTTTCTTCTGCCACAAATTTCTACAGAGCTTCAGCATCGGACACGCAGGAGAACCATTTTCAGCAGGATGGCAGGAGAGTCACTCCTGGCAGCGGAGCGGCTGCTATCGGAGACCCACGTTCCTCTGCCCATCCGATGCTGGAGCTCTGTAAAAATTTGTGGAGGGAGAAAGGCGCAAAGCAGATCCCTCGACTGCGCTCGGGATGACAAAAGGGGGCGGTGGAAGGGAAAAGTCGGGGGAGGGGAAAACAGCAGGAGAAAAGGCAAGTCACGCACAACCTTCAACGACGCTCCGGGAAACAAAGCGCCCCCCAGCCACTACGCCCACACCCCTCCCCAACCACCGGACCCCCCCGTGTCATCCCTCGACTGCGCTCGGGATGACAAGTTGGGGGTTAGTGACATTGGCCGGCAGTGCCTGCGGCGTGAAGCAAACACCGGCGGAAGCCGCATACGCATGTCGCTCAAACGGCACACGCGGCGTTCGGCCAACCCTACTACCTAAGCCTGCTGCTGGTTCAAGGTTGCGGGTTGAGCGCGGTGTAATCCCACATCTCCCCGGAAGTCGTGCCCTGATACAAGGCAACGGGAGTGACAATTTTGGTGCACTCGTAAGATAATGGGGCGACATCTCTTGATTTCCTTGCAGAAGTAGCGACTGAAACGCTGAGCAAGAGAATGTCCGGGCCCCTGTATTCGCTTTATTGAGGAGGCCCGATATGACCAGCATCGCTTCGTTTGAACAGACTTCCCTCCTGGAACTGCGCACTGGCACTGGCGCGATCTATCTTTGCCCTTCCCGCCTCGAACGCATCCGTCTGCAGTGGACGTTCCGGCACTTCCATGTGCTGCCGCCCCAGTTGCTAAGCCGTCATGACCAGCGACTGATTCAAAAGCTTTCTCAGTCGGCAGTTGTGACCCCGCCCCTGCCGGTCGCCAGCGACGCTATTCTGGGCGTGATCGAGCAAGTGAACGCCTCTTCCACCATGCACGCGGACACGCTCGAGCCGGCGGCTGCGGTTACGTTGCCATTCGACCAAAGCAGCCGTTCCGCTGCACGCTGGGGCTTGCTGGGTGGGGTTGCGGCCATCGCCCTGGTGGTGGCAGCGATCCTGATGCCAGGCCATCCGAAGCGGCCCAGAGCATCGGCCCAAATTATGGAACCGTTATCTGCCACGCCGACGGCCGGCGCAGGCTCTGCATCGGTACAAGCAGTTTCCAGCCTGGTTGCCGTCGCTCCTGCTGCGGTGACGCCGGCGCTCAAGCCGCGGCACACGCTTGCTCAAACTCCGCATGCGGAGGTCGCCGCCCAGCCCGCTACGCCCCTAGCAGCGGTGGCGGTGATCGAGCCCGCTGACCGGCGGATCATTACGGAACTACCACCAGGCCACTTTGCCCACCCATCGGTGATGCCACGCAACCTGGTGGGCGAGGTGCAGTTGAAGGCGCTGATCGATCCCGATGGCTCCGTCAAGCAGGTGACAGTCCTGAGTGGGGATCCGCGGCTGGCAGAAGCGGGCATGCGCGCAGTGCGCCAGTGGCACTACAGTCCGTTCGCGCCGCAGGCCACGCAAATGGAAGAAGAGTCGCAGATCAAGATGAATTTCTTTGGTCCCGACGCGGTTTCCATCGCCTCGGTCGCCAGCCGGCCTTAGGCCGGCAGGTAGGCGAACTACGCAACCGGCGCTGCTTGCTCCCTGTCCACCGTCTTAGTTGTTTTCGGCATTGCCTCGACCGGAAACAGAAACCTGAGAGGCGACGACACGATCTGCCGGAAGACGAAGCGCAGGATCAATGCGCGTTCCTGGTGGCCGACGTCATAGGCACGAAGCGCCACGAAGGAGGCAATCGCGAAGCTGACGCCGAGGTTCAGCACAAACATCAGCGCGATGCCCACCATAGCGGAGTAAAGCCAGATCTGCTGGAAAGCAGCAAATCCAAAGCGCGCCGCGGCGAAGGCAAACATCCCGGTATTGAGCGTGACGTGCCGCACATCCAGCGGCAGACCGAAGAAGGCGAAGATCACCGGCGTAAACCCCATCAGATAACCAAGCGAGATGCTGGTGCTCCAGGCGCCGATATGGCGATCGATCCAGTCCGCGAATCGCTGCATGCGTTCGACGCCGATGGTGCGCTTGAACGGATGTTGCGCGATCGAAGCCGGCAGTTGGTGGTAGACGGCAAAGTTCTCACACCATCCCCCGATCAGCCCCGCCAGCCAAAGCAGGATACCGGTAAGCGCAGCATCGATGGCGGTTGCCGAGGCCAGCGGGCGCAACGATAAATAGACCTTCTCTGCCTGGGGCGCCGGTACATACGGGGCGTGGTAGGCAAGGCTCCACAACCAATTGAACAGCACGGCTCCCAGGCACACGGCGAACACGTTGCCCAGGGCTGCGGCCAGTTGCGTGCGGCTGATGGAGGCGCCGAAATCGGCGATCTGGTCACGGCGTGCGTCCCCGCGATTGCGGCGGATGATATCTGCCAGGGTCGCCCCGGTCATGGCCGGCTGCTTGGTCGCCAGCGCCAGCCCGAAGATCTGCAGCAACAGGAAACTGACTGCGTAGTTTGTGCCGACCAGCATGGCTTCCACGAACGGTGGCCAATGCCGCCCAATGATGTGCAGCTTGAGTGCGGCTGTAAACACGGTGAGAAAGCCACCGCCGATGGCCGCACTCCACATATGCCAGTACTCGCGGCGGGTATGGGCGATGTAGTGCTCACCGCCGTGTCCGGTACGTTCCACGGTTTTGCGCGCCAGGAGGTTGAAGTTCTGATGAATTAAGAATGAGATGCGGCTATCTTCACGCAGCCCGCAGATCAGCTCATCCAGCAGGCGCCGTACGGCCGCTGAGAGCTTATGGCCATGATCCAGCAGCGCTGCTGCCAGCATTTCCATGCGGTCCAGCGCCGCATCCATGGCGCTCAGATCGAATACCAGCGGGGTGTTGACTCCTGCCTCTTCCATGTTGAGACGAACGATGGCAAGTTCACCCCTGCAGGCGAACACCGCATTGAGCCAGCGCTCGGTGCACTCCCCGGGACAAGCGCCGGGGAGGGCCGTATGCTCACAAGCGAGCAAAGCTTCCGTGGCGAAAATCAACGCGTACGCCGGCGACTGCTCAACCGCCTGCGCCTGGCTGCGCTGACGAACGGCACGGCTGGTACCACGGGCAGAAACGCGGGCCGCCAACAGCCGCAGTGACTCATGCAGGTCCTGATGCACATGAGGATAGGCGCCCAATCCATCAGTACCCCATAGGATCGCGGACACTCGAGCGAAGACGGCATCGGGCATGGCCCTGAACCGCTCAACCGCGCGCTCCGAGCCGAAGATTGCGCTCACCAGCCGGGCGGTATCGTCCTCGTCCCGGGGCGCGGGCAGCCAGCGCGCAAAGATGCGGCTGGTAATCTCCCGCATCAATCCGTGCTGCCCCGGGATGCCCGCTTCCGCCAGCAAAGACACCGAGTTGAGCTGGCTGAGCATTGCTTTCCAGGCTTGCTGGAAGCGGGCCCGCAACTCCTCATCTGCTTCCAGCAGATCGATCCAGCGCATCCACCGGCTTTCGAACTTCTGTTCCGACGGTTCACACCAGATGCCGGAAAACAAAGCAACCAGACGGTCGACCTGCGCTCCAGGGGTAGCGGCAGCACAGAATGCTTCTGTCTCCGCCCGCAACACTGATTCCAACTGGGCAGGTGGGGGGTCGCCATCGGTCCAGGTCCGCCAAAGTGCGCGAAAATCAGAGAAAAAATCCATGCGGGTGTTACATCATAACCCGGCCCTCGTCTGGGGTACCATGACTGAGTCCGCCCACGCACAGCCAGTCGTTGAGGCATTAAAAGTTGACGAACCCACTGACTCTCCGCCGTTGCACAGACGCCGATCTCACCACAATCCTGGCCATCGTCAACGACGGAGCAGGCGCTTACCGCGGGGCCGTTCCTGAGGACAGGTTGGCGGATCCTTATATGTCGCTGCCGCAGTTGCAGCATGAAATTGCCGAGGGCGTGCAGTTTTGGGGTTGCGTTGCCGGTGAACAACTGGTGGGGGTCATGGGATTGCAGTCCGTCGCGGATGTGGTTCTGATTCGCCATGCCTACGTCCGTACCGGATTTCAGAAGCAGGGTGTCGGAACGGCTCTGCTGTTACACCTGCAGGCCATGGCCGGGCCACCGGTGCTGATCGGGACGTGGGCGGCTGCGTCCTGGGCCATCCGCTTCTACCAGCGGCACGGCTTTCGCCTGGTCGCGCAGGAGGCGAAGGAGCAGCTCTTGCGACGATATTGGAAAATCCCCACACGCCAAATCGATACATCCGTGGTGTTAGCCGATGCACAATGGTTCGAGCGGTCCACAGGCAAGAGGGAGCAAACATGAAGCGGCAGAACATTCCGGGGACTTCCCCCTATGAAGCAGTGATCGGTTTTTCCCGCGCAGTCCGCATCGGAAACGTTGTGCATGTGTCAGGCACCGGGCCCGTGGGCGCGGAAGATTTATCTGCCTTTGAACAGACACGTCACGTGCTGACACTCATTGAAAAAGCCTTGCAAACCGCAGGAGCGAGTTTCGAAGATGTCGTGCGCACCCGCATGTACATGCCCCACGCGGAAGACTGGGAAGAGGTAGGGCGGGCCCATGGCGAAGTTTTCGGCGTGATCCGTCCGGCCGCCACCATGGTGATCGCCGGACTCCTTAATCCAAAATGGCGGGTCGAAATGGAGGTCGAGGCCATTGTGCCCTAGCACTCTCATAGTTACGCTTCAGCTTGATGCCGCGTCCCAGACATTCTTCGAGCGGATGCGCCAGCTGCATTACCCGCCGGATCGCAATGTTATCTCAGCCCATCTGACCCTCTTCCACCAGCTCCCTGAAGATGAGCAGGTAATGAAGACGCTCCAGCAAACAGCGGAAACACAGCCGCCCTTTTCGCTCGCTTGCACGGGTCTTCTTTCGCTCGGCCGGGGTGTCGCGTATCAGCTGGAATCGGCCGCGCTGCTGTCGCTGCACAAGGGTCTTGCTCGTGCCTTTGCCCCTCACTTGAGCGCACAAGACAAGCAGCGGTTCAAGCCGCACATCGTTATCCAGAATAAAGTCACGTCTGAGCGGGCGCGGTCTCTGCTGGCTGAACTTCGAGGGTCGCCCCTGCCGCCGAATGTGAACGGATGCGGCCTGGACGTTTGGCGTTATCTGGGGGGCCCATGGGCGCGTCTGCGAACGTTTCAGTTCTCGCCCAGCGCGGAGTCCTCGGGCGCGATGCTGCCCGAGGCATGCGCCTGATCACCCGGCCAGGCTAGATAGTGGAAATTCGTGAGAGGTTTCACTGAAAGTAGCAAATAGCTGGCCCCCGGAAACTTCCACTTTGGTGTCACCTCGCCTGCACGCGAGACCCTCTGCCTGCTTGCGCTGTGCCTGCCATCAGTGACGGTTACATAAGATTGGATTGCAGCAGCGTGCCTCTTGTTCGCGTGCAGACGGCGATGTTAGGTTCTTAGCGGATGGATCGCTCGAGGAGGGGCGAACAGACTCGCAGGAATCGCATAGGCATGGAAAAGGCGGGCACGGGGGGGCGGAGCGAAAAGGCTGTCGCCTACCAGCCACGGTGACCGCCTTCTCCAAACATTTTCGCGACCGTTCCGTAGGCCCTCAATTCGCCGTCAGACACGGTGTCCGTTGCGTTTTCCCCGGCTGCTTCATTCACCTTGCCGGTCGAACAACCGGCCACAAAGGCACTACATCCTATGTGCAGAGGTGGTCTGATGGCTTTTGACGAGAAGGCAATACGTACCGTGATTGAAGTTCTGCACGATGGCGAGCGGGGTTTTGCCACACTCAGTACGGAATTGAAAACACCCTCGGCTGCAAACTATTTTTTAGAAGAGTCTCAGATACGCGGCCAGTTTGCCAGCGATCTGGAAGTCGCCTTGAGCGCCACCAAGAACGAAGTCGTGGAAGAGGGTGGAACGGCTAGCGGCACCTTGCATCGCGTCTGGGGAGAACTGAAGGCGAAATTGGGGGCCAGCGACCATTCCCTGCTTGAAACTGCGGAGCAGGGTGAAGATGTCGCTAAAAAGGCGTATGAAGAAGCATTGCGGCTGACAGATCTTCCGCCTTCTTTGAAGAGCATGCTGGCCAGGCAACAAACGCATGTGCTGGCAGCGCACGACCGAGTGAAGATACTGAGAGATGCTGTCGCCGCTTGAACGCGGGCCCGGATACCCGCTGGCGCCGAGCCACTGGTATCTGGGCAATCAGTTGCTCTCCACTAGTACAAGTTCTTCTGCCTGTGTTTCTGGTTGTATATCGACACGCTCCAGAAGCAACGCCGCCGTGCCCTGCGGTAATGTTTTTACTGTACTCAGTTGATGGCCCATGGCCCGAGTCTGTATTCCGAGCTTTTCGACCGACTGGATAGCACCATGTAACTGGCCTGCCAGGCGATCCACGGCTTCGTTATACTTGCCGAATTCACTTTTTACGGCCCCCAGTATTTGCCAGACTTCGCCTGAACGCTTCTCGATCGCGATTGACCGGAAGCCCATCTGCAGCGCGTTGAGAAAGGCGGTCAGCGTGGCCGGACCCGTCAGCGTCACGTGGAAGTCACGCTGCAACTGCTCGAAAAGACCGGGCCGGCGAAGGACTTCGGCGTAGAGACTTTCGGTTGGCAAAAAGAGGATCGCGAAGTCGGTGGTGGCAGGCGGCGCCAGGTATTTGTCACGCATCGACCGGGCGAACGATCGGACACGCGCCTCCAGTTGTTGCGAAGCATCTGCCAGTGCTTCACCGTCTCCCCCTTCTGCCGCGGCCACAACGGGCTCGTAGGCTTCGCGAGGAAAACTCGCATCGATCGGAAGCAGGACCTCACCTTCTACCCCACGGCCTGGCAGCCTGACAGCGAAGTCAACTTGTTCCTGACTGCCCATCTTTACCGCTACATTCCTGATGAACTGTTCCGGTGAGAGGAACTGTTCCAGAAGCGTCCCCGCCTGAATTTCGCCGAAAGTTCCGCGCACCCGAATGTCGGTAAGTACGCGCTTCAGATCGCCGACTCCGGCGGCCAGCGACTGCATGTCTCCTATGCCCTGGTGCACGCGTTCCAACTGCTGGACGACGCGACTGAACGATTCGCCGAGACGTTGCTCCAGTGTGGATTGCAGCTTCTCGTCCATCCCTTTGCGCATGGCTTCCAATTGTGAAAAGCTCTCTGCTCGGATGTGATCCAGACGGCCTTCGACCGATGCGCGCAGCGTCTCCTGTCCGGCTGTCTGCGTTCCGGTAAGCGAAGCCAGAGCCATCCCCACTTGCTCCAGGCGTTCCTTTTGCTGATCCCCCATGTGCGAGAACCCTTTGCTCAGGGTTTCGGCCCACGCGTCAAAGCCGCGTTGCAGGTCCTCACGGGTTTCCCGGCTGACGACATTTCGCTTGTGTTCAAACTCATCGAACCGTCTCTCAAGACTTTCTCGAATGCCTTGCGCCTGATTTTGAGCTTCGAGCGCCCGCTTGGTGTGGTCCTCAGAGAGCCGGGTGCCGATCGCTGCCGTGCGTTCATCCATTGAGCGGATGGCCACTTCCAGGCGTTCTCCGATCGCTTTCACTTCGGTGCCTTGAAATTCCCGCAGTTCACGAAACACGCGCATGGTGGAATCCTGGAATGCCCGAAGGCCCTCAGCCAACTCCTGTCGGGCGGACCTGGCCTGATCATCGCTAGCCTGCCGGGTACGATCCGACTCGTTGCGCAAGAGAAGGGACAACAATTCCACCAGCGCCTTGCCCTTGGTTTCTCCTCGCTGGCCACGAAAGTACGTCAGAAACCCGAACACCGCTGCCATCGCCGCTAGGATGGTTGTCAATAAATCAAGCTCGCTCGACATCGCCAGGATCCTCAATGCAAATCCCAGTTTGGCAAAACTTCTTACGGAGTATCTGTCCGTGGGATTAAGTTTTGCTCACGATTGACATGCGGCCATGCCTCGCAGACTGCACAACTCCTTAGCACCTGAGCGCCTGCTTGCCTGCAAGCTTTGGCATAGCGCATATTTTCGCGCGCATTGTTCATATGCCGCTGCTATCTTTCCGGTTACTAAAGGGGCAATTTCCACAGAACATCCGGGGCTTGGCGACCACGCGTCCACCCTAACAGCTGTGAACGGCTTACAGCGTTAGACAGCCACCATGTGCGCTGCAAACATGGACAGTGTTCCGAAGTTGCAGAACAAGCCACTGTAACAGCGCTCTTTACTGAAACTCACGACCAACCCCACGTAAGTTGCTCCACGACTGCAACCCGGTGGAAGTACCGCCGCTGTTTTCGCCCTGTTGGCTGTGATCGCGCCGCGAGCCGCGCCACCGCAACTGGAAGCAAGATCATGAACGACTACCCCGAGGAATTACCCATGTCGAAATCTCTGATCGATGAAGCCGTCGCCGCATCCCCTAACCGCCGCAGCTTTCTTAAGACCCTTGGCGCCGCCACCGCTGGGGTCACCGCCCTATCCGTCGCTGGCATAAAGCCTGCGGAGAGCCAGACCAGCATGGAAATGCAAGTGCTGAATTTTGCATTGAACCTGGAGTATCTGGAATCGGAGTTCTACACCTATGCACTGTATGGGAGGGGCCTGGAGACCTTTGGAATCGGCACCAATGGCCAAGCTAATGGCGCCAATCCCGCGGAAGGTGGCCAGACAACCGGTGGAAAAAAGATCAGTTTCACCGATGCCTTCACCATCAATACTTATGAAATCGCAGACCAGGTATGCACGGACGAGCGCTCGCACGTGAAGTTGCTGCGAGAAGTTCTGGGTGCACAGGCGATCGCCAAGCCGAATATCAACCTCAACGCGTTAGGTTTTGGCTTTGCCGATCAGTATGAGTTTCTGATGCTGTCTCGCATCTTCGAAGACATCGGGCTCTCAGCCTATGTTGGCGCCGCCGGTCTGCTTACGACCCCTGCCATTATCACGACGGCAGCCAGGATCGTCGGCACGGAAGCGGAGCATGCCGCGGCGGCCCGCGTACAACTTGCTTACTATAAGCGTTACAGCTCTCCGCTCGACGGAGCGGATCTGGTACCACCGCCTCCCGGAGCGCCCGGGCAGGTACTATCCATGAACCGAGCGAATGGACTGCCCCCTACCAGAACCCCAGGGCAGGTTCTTTACCTTGCGTTTGGCAACCAGGCCAACGCCACAAAGGGAGGCTTCTTCCCTTCCGGCGTCAACGGAGCGATCACCACCAGCAGTGGCCCCGCTACCGCAGACAATCTCAAGTAAGCCAAACCCGAACGCGCCGGCGCCGTGGCGAGCATTGCCACGGCGCCGCGTTCAGGGAAGCATCAACTTCAGGATTCGCGCCATTCCAAGAGCCGGATTACGCCCTGGACGGTCGTGATCTGGGAATCGAGTTTAGCCGCCTCGATTGAGTCGCTGGGTTGCCACTGGCGGGCCGTTTGCAGCGTTTCCAGCCGTTGCTTGCGGATCGTTACGTCACTTTGCGGATTTACGGATAAAGCCATCTCAACACCCCCGGGGTCTAACGCGATCGCTCGCGGTTTGCTGATGAAGGGACGTGTCGCGGTTGCCTGATGGTTTTCCGCGCTTTTAAGCCTGAGGGGTACGGAAGTACCAGGGCCTGGAAGCATTGGAAGCCGGGCGATACCGCTACTTGGATTACACGATACTCCTTTCTGCACGGATGAGTCTCTGGGAAAAGCGGGTGTGGATTACTTTCGCTTTTTATTCTCCTATACTGACTCCATCATGTCTCGCTTCGAACGGCCCGTTCATCGCATATACTGCACTTTTTTCTGCCGCGCCGGCTGGCAGGTGCAATTCACGGAATCTGACCTCAAAACCCCGCTCCCGCGCCGCTTAACCTTTGCCAACCCGGACAAGATTCGCCAGCTCGCCCGCAAAGGTGAGGCCCTGGGCGATGCAGAAAGCCGGCAGATGCTCGAGGCCGGCATTGCCACCGGCCGGGGCGGCTTCTATCTGCGTCTTAGCCCCGAGCAATACTCCAGGTTAAGACGTCCCTAGCTGTAAGACATGTGTTACTACCTAAGTTGTATGGATAAGTTGTCTTTCTCAGTTTATAAGCGGATAAGTACCCGGCTTAGGTTATAACCAGCGCAACTGCAACCCTGGTATCAGTAAGCAGCATAGACGTGCATGCTGGCTGCCTACCACTGGTTTGGCGATTTTGCTATGGATCGCATTCTGCAAACATGGAAGCCAGGATGCGATAGAAGGCCTCCGCAAGCTGCGCACGCAAAAGTCCGCGGGCTGATCAGCCGCTTATTGCTGGGATCCGTGCTTGCTTTGCACTACCTCTCGCGTTGATGGTGGTCACGATCATCGCCGGCCGGTCGTAATTTACCGCTGGGGAATGACGCGTTGCCGGGCGGGGAGGGCCTTCCTGTCGAGTAGGGCAGGACCCATCCAAGCGTTGGATTTTCTCGAACAACGCCGCGCGGGCGCCTGCCAGATCCAGGAAACTCGAGAAAGAAAGATTACGGCTCGCCGTGACGTTCTACTTACCCAATGTCGCCAGACAGCAAGTGGGATCTGAGTCCGGCTCGCCTGCCTTGGGGTCACGTTGTTCAAATGCAACAACACGTGGATACGGCAGCCGAGAGTGGTGACCTCAGTAATCGCTGGAACTGCCAGGAAGTGCATGCAGCCGCACGCAGGGTACTCACCTTCGACTGTTAAGGAAGAATTAAATTTCGGCGTTGCTCTACAGCGCGCTCGCGTTAAGAAAAATTCAGGATTGCTCCTGCATATCTCCCACCAAAGTGGTGTATCGCACTTAGCGACGAGAACAGACTGGTACCACATGGCCGTTTTTCGTGTGTCAGCACAGTTTCAGCAAGTATTTACACGCAATCCGAAATTTCTACCGACTGATCGTGCAAACTTGGACAAGCAAATCTTACGCGGTAGTTATGTCCTTTTTACGCGGGCTGCATAACTGTATCAGTGACTGTTGTCTAAACGGAGACAAGTGGTCTTACTTAAGACTTGAGAAGCAAATTCTTTTTTGCTTTTGGGTTGCACTGTGCATCGACACTCGTTATATTCCTCGAAGACACACCGGATCATAAGCACAACGTCTTGTGAAACGCAGTAACAATTTCCGCGGCGGTTGTGCTGCAATTTGCGACAACGTTTAGGCACGCACCTAAGCGCTTCGCACAGTTCTGCCCTTTTTTTCCCTACCTGCCTCTCGAACAATCCGGCTGTTTCCGCCCGCGGCGCGCCAGGCACCCTGCGCCACGAGAGAGGAGCAGTGTGCCCAGGGAACCTAAAACTTTTATGAGGTCGCTGTGATTAAAGAATTTTCCTCTTACTGCCGAAGCACCGTCGCCCGGCAATCCCTCGGCTATTGGCCGCTCCTGATGGCGTTGGCGTCTCCTGCATGCAGCCACGCGCAGTCCGTCACCTCGCTATCCATCTCGCCCGGCCAGCCCAGCGTGGCCATTGGCGCCACCACCCAACTCTCCGCTACTGCCGGTTTCTCCGACGGGTCTTCCAAGAATGTGAGTGGAAGTGTCAGCTGGAGCTCTGCCGATGCACGCACAGTCAATGTTTCCTCAAGCGGGCTCGCCTTCGGCTCAGCCACTGGAACGGTGACCGTGTATGCGAGCTACCAAGGCAAGACTGCCAGCGCGCCGGTGACCAGCTCTGTCGGTAGCGTGCAGTGGAGCGGCCCGATCAACATCACCCAGGGCGGCACCTACACGGGCAACTGGAAAAGCAGCGCCCCGGGCAAAGCGGCTGTGACCATCTCAACCAACGCTCCGGTCACCATCGTGAACTCCTACATCAGCAGCGCCGGCAATCTGATCAGTGATCCCGTCTACGGCAACAAGCTGACCGTGAAGAACGTCGTCGGAATCGGCGTGAATCCCAACGTGAAGTATGCCAGCCACGGCTTGTTTGTGGATGCCCAGCACCCTGCCCTGCTCGACGTGGAAAACTGCTATTTCGAAAATGTTCTGTTTGGCGTGTATGTACGCGGCTACGGTGGCAACCGCGATGGTACACAGACAATCAGAATTTTGAATAACCGCGGTCGCAACATCATTGGCCTCGAGAGCGACGGCAACAATGGCTACCTGCCCGGCACCTCTAATTGGCAGTGGGCGCATGCCATCCAGCTCAGCGAAATCCAATCCGTTCCTGGTATGCGTATTGCCTGGAACGAGATCATCAACTACCCGTTCAAGAGCCTGGTGAACGAGAATCTGAACATGTATGACTCCAGCGGCACGGCGAGCAGCCCGCTACTGATCAACGACAACTACATCCAGGGCGCGTACGCTTACAACCCAGCGGTGGACAGCTTCAATGGCGGTGGCATTTCCACGGATGGTGGCAGCTTCGATACGGCGCAGACAGCGACCGCCTTCAACAGCATCTACAACAACCAGGTAGTAGCCACCGTGAATGTTGGCATTGAAATCGGTACCGGGCACGACAACGTGGCTCACGATAATCGCGTTATTGCCAGCGGCCTGTTGCCGGACGGCACGCATATTCCGACACAGAACGTAGGCATCACCCTCTACGACGTTTACGGCAACGCATCGAACGGGTCGATGTACAACAACACCATGTACAACAACCAGGTGGGTTGGATGTGCTGGGCTGCCCGTTGCGCCTGGGACGGCTACCGGAACGACGAGTGGTTCCCCGGCAACGGCGGCCTCTACTCCACCAATCCCTCGATCGCTGGTAACCCCATCACGGCGAACCTGGAGAATGCCGAGTACGGCAATTTCCTCAGCAAGCTGAGTTCTAACAACGTGACTGTGGGCCCGACCATGTCTTCACAGAATTCCAATCCGCCGCCGAGCAGCGGGGGCGGTGGTGGGACTTCTGGCGGGAGCACGGGTAGTACGTCTATCTCTTCCACTGCATGGTATGCCGTGGTCAACAGCAACAGCACACTTTGCCTGGATGCCGCGGGAACGGGCGACGGAACGACCGTGCTTCAGAACAGTTGCGGTAGCTCCCAGGGCAGTCAGCAATGGCAGTTTCAGCCAACCGATAGCGGCTACTACAAGGTGATTAGCCGGCCTTCGGGGAACAAGGGTTGGGATGTTACGGGAGGCTACTGGCAGGTAGCTAACAGCGTAAAAATCCAGATCTGGACCGCTGGCGGCAACACAAACCAGCAATGGATGCCGGTATCCCTGGGAAATGGACAATTCAAGTTCATTGCTCGGAACAGCTCGAAGTGCATGGATATCCCCGGTGCATCTTCCAACGTTGGACTGCAAGTACAACAGTATGATTGCAACGGAACTGGCGCGCAATCCTTCACCCTGCAACAGAAATAGACTCGCCTGGGTCGTTGGCTTTGTAGCAACGAACCGGAGAGCGAACCTAGAAATGCCACCACCAGTCCCCTGGTGGTGGCGTTTTTTCTGGGAGTCGTTAGCCCTTAAGAATTCTCTGCGCTTTGACTAAAACCATCTCTCGGAAACTGACCTAAAGACAAATGGCGAAGCCCCTTCCACTCGGATGGGCTTCGCCATTGCCTCTACGGCTTTTGTAACGGTGCGGCAAATGCGATCAAAGACGAAGATCTATTCCCTAGCCCAGTACTGAGTCCGTCCAAGCAGTGAAAACCCGATAAAACCACGCACTTTTAGCTTCATGCCACCGTCCACGACGGAAAGCAGGCACTTGTAAACCTTACCGTTGGCCGGATCCAGGATCGTCCCGCCTGACCAGCCGTCCTTATCTTTTTGCAGGTCGGACAGAATACGCAGCCCGACCACCGGCTTGTTCTTCTGATCGCCAGAGCAGTCTCTGCAGGTAGGATTGGGGTTCTGCGGGTCGGGATCGACCAGCTTTTGCACCTTGCCAAACAATTTTCCGTTTTCTTCCCAAATCATCACGATTGACTTAGCCTTGCCGGTCACGTCGTCGATGGTTTTCCAGCGGCCAATTGGGGAAGTCGTTCCCGCCTCCTGAGAACCGGTTACCGATGCTTCGCTCACCAGCACCGAACCGAACAGCGCGGTAAAAACCACGCAAACAATCAACGTAAATCGCACGAATTCCCTCCTTGCAGGGCCTCTACTTTACAATTCGCTCTCTCGCCCGTCAACGCAGGCTACCAGCAAACGAGAACCTGATCCGTCCCGTGAACAATGCAGAGGAACCAGCGTCACACGCGCCACGGTCAACCCCTGCATCCGATGAACTTCTGAACTTGTTCTCTTAAGACTTGGATGCATGAAGGCGACGACGCGCATCTCTCGGTGAAGAATCTCGCCCTGCAGCCCGGGCGGGTCCCGTTTAGCTAGCCCCAGTTTGTCATGCCGAGCAGTTGATTTGCCTTGAGGCAAATTGAGAATGGAATGAACGAGGACGGGCAGGGATTGCTGATTGGGAGCGAAGCCGAGGCATCTGCAATGTTTCACCCTGACTCAAATCTCCAGGTCGGCAACGATCAATTTCGGCTGCTCTCCATCGGTACGACGCGCTGAAAGATTCTCGGAGCACCCGCTCGCACCCGGTGGAAGCCCCGGACTTCAGTCCGGGGGCGCGGGTTCAAGACCCGCGCCTAAACGCGCGCAAAGATTGAGGGCTTTCAGCCCTGGTGGAGCCAAGCCTCGCCAGCCAATCGGCCGTGTGACCTCCCCGCGAAATCTACGCGCAAGTTTCCAATCGACGGACGCCGCTGCCACCCGGGCTAAAGCCCTCGCATGGTGAAAGGCCACCCTCAGCGCGGGTTCTACACCCGCGCCCCCGGACTAAAAGTCCGGGGCTTCCACCGTATCGAGTGAACCGGCAGGAGACGCGATGACGCTCCGTCCCAGCCACCACGACTCATCCTGTCATCCGCCTTGGGAATGAACGACGAAAGGAGAGGTTGTTCATTAGGAGCGCAGTCGAGGGATCTGCTGTGCGCCTTTCTCCCTCCAGGAATCTTTACAGAGCTCCAGCATCGGATGGGCAGAGGAACGCGGGTCTCGATAGTAGCCGCTTCGCTGCCAGGAGTGACTTTCCTGTCTTCTTGCTGAAAGAATGGTTCCTCTGCGTGTCCGATGCTGGAGCTTATGTAGAAATTTGTGGCAGGAGAAAGGCGCACAGCAGATCCCTCGACTGCGCTCGGGATGACAAATTGGAAAGCGCTCCGGACGAGGGTTCAAATGTCCCCCACTCAAGCCGCGTTTGGCTTGAGTGGGGGACATCCTGCTCCGCTCGCTCTGCCAGACCGATGCCTATCGCACCCCGTTCATCCCGTCTTTAACTTGCACTCAAGCAAGCTCCTCGGGATGACAAAATGGGGGCTAGCTAACCCGCAAAACATGTCGTCGCACACCCGTTTAGCCGAAGGTTAGGCGGGCGACTCGACAGGAATGTGGTAGAAAGCAGCACAGTTGCCGCCCAGGATTGCGTCCTGCGCTTCCCTAGAAAGGTTCTGCAGGTAATCAGTCACGATGCGCATGACGGGCGCATACGCGCCGGCGAGAGTGCACACCGGCCAGTCGGAACCGATCATCAGGCGTTTCCAGCTGAATGCATCCAGCGCGATCTCAAGGTACTGGTCAAAGTCCGCCGGCTGCCACTCCTGCCAGTGCGCCTCTGTAACCAGCCCCGACAATTTGCAATGCACGTTGGGGTACTTTGCCAGATTCAGCAGATCTTCCCGCCAGGGAGAAAACACCTTTTCGGCGATGTTGGGTTTGGCCAGGTGATCGAGCACGAAGGGCTGCTGGGGGAACTCGGCCACCAACTCGGCCGCTGCGCGCAAATGGCGGGGATAGAGCAGCAAGTCATACGTCAAACCAAAGTTCTGCAATTGCGCGATCCCGCGGCGGAACTCCGGCCTGAGCATGAAGTGATCGTCGGCTTCATCCTGGAGCACGTGGCGTACGCCGGCCAGCTTGCGCTCGCCGCGAAGGCTTTGCAGCTGCGCCGGCAGCTGCTCAGAGCGCAGATCGACCCATCCCACCACTGCCTTGATGATGGGCGCCCGGCCGGCGAGCTCCAGCAGCCAACGCGTCTCTTCCAGGCTCTGCCGCGCCTGCACCGCTACACACCCGTCGAACCCGATGTCCGCCAGCAGAGGCGCAAGGTCTTCCGGAAGAAAGGCCTGCTTCAAGACCGTCATCCGGTCGGTCATCCAACTGTGTTCTGTGGGGCTGTAGCGCCAGAAGTGCTGGTGGGCGTCAATGCGCATGATCGGCTGGCACCTGGAAAGAATGCAGGATTAGTTGAGGGATTGGCAAGCACCCAGACATCACTTCTATCAGTGCTCGCTTGCGAGCGATGCAGCATTGCGTATGCTGAGGAGGGGTCGCCATTGCAAAAATATCTCCTGATCGCCCTGGGTGGATCGCTCGGGTCAATCGCACGCTACTGGGCTGGCTCCGTGATAGCGGGCAAAACCACGCAGCGGTTTTTCTTTGGCACCTTTGTGGTGAACCTGACGGCGTGCCTGATCATCGGCTTCTCTATCACCTGGCTGACGCAGCGCACCGCGGTCAATCCTGCCTGGCGTTACCTGATCCCCATCGGGTTCGTCGGCGCCTACAGCACCTTTTCCACCTTCGAGTGGGAGACCTTTACCGCACTGCAGACCGGCGCCTTCTTAATCGCAGCGCTCTATGTAAGCCTCAGCGTGCTCCTGGGTTTGTTCGCGGTGTGGGCTGGCGCGCTGCTTGCGCGCTCGTTCCTCTGAGCTTTCTCAGTCCACTTCAAACGATCGGTTCCAGGTGGAGAGCACGCGCGTTTCTCGCTCGAAACCAAGCGTGCTGACCGACCCGGTGCCCAGCGCCAGCAATCGTCCATCGCGCGCAGGCAAGCCGAGCCACGTAGCCGCCAGGATTCTCAGCACGTGCGCATGAGCAAACAAGGCCACTTTGCCGCCACACGCCAGCCCGCGGTCGATCACCTTCTGCGTCCGCTGGGCAACGTGTTCCACCGCCTCGCCTTCTGGCACCGGCGAATCCCAGATGGACCAGCCGGGCTGCTCCTTCCGGATCTCTGCCGTCGTGCGCCCTTCGTAAACGCCATAATCCCATTCCCGCAGGTTCTCTTCGATTTGCGCCACATCGCTATAGCCCGCAACCCGGCATGTTTCCCGCGCCCGTTGCAAGGGACTTGTGAGCACGAGGCGGAAAGAACGATGTGCAAGGTAATCGCGGATCTTTTCCGCGCGCTCTTCCCCACGTGCAGTCAGCGGAATATCGGTTCGACTGGTGTGCGCACCAGAGAGACTCCACTCCGTTTCTCCATGACGAATCAACCACAGTTCCAACGGCTCAGTAGCGGGAACGTTCAAGTGTGTTTCCTTTCCTTATGGGGTCGCCGCCGTCTTCTCCAGCCCGCCCTGCAAAGCAAAGTACTGCAATGCGGTTGCGTTCTGCCACACACGATCCAGCGCATCGATGTAATGCACCTCAAGTTCAAACAGCGTACGCTGCGAAACAATCACCTGAGGATACGCCTGCGCCATGCTTTGATACTTGGCCAGGTACAGCTCGTAGGCCCGCCGCGCGCGGGGCAACAGGGCGGTCTGATAGCGCTCCGCCTCGAGCCTGGCTGAGGCATACTCCTGCGCCAGCACTTCCCCTTTTTGCGCCACGGCCAAGCGCGTACGAATCACTTCCTGCCTCGCCTGTGAAACGGCAATCTCGGATGCTCGTATGTTCCCCTGGTTGCGATTCCACAGGGGCAGCTCGATGCTGGCACTGGCAAAACTCTGCGCCCCGGTTTTTCTGCCCGGCGACTCTCCCAATTGCTCCAGGTTCGCTTGTTCCCCTGCCCGCAAGGCAAGGTCTGGCACAACTTCGCGCCGTGCAGCCTTGAGCGACGCCTCCGCTACCAACACCTCTTGCTGCGCCTGCCTGACTAATGGGCTCTGGTCCACCATAGTCTGTGCGACCCGAACCGCATCCATTTCAGGCAGTGCATCGAGCGCCCCATCCAGAGGCGCGATCTCGATCGAAGGGTCGCCGGCCATGGCGGCTAATTGTTTAAAGTTTTGCATGAACTTACGCTGCGCAACCGTGGCATCGATACTGGCTTGCTCCGCCTCGACCTCCGCCTGCAGTACATCAGGCGCATCCGCCTGGCCGACATTCGATAATTGGCGCGCTGTCTGCACGGCATCATTCGCCAGTGCCAGCAGGCGGCCCCGCACAACCACTGTTTGCTGTGCACTGAGCGCGTTATAAAACAGCTGCGTGACATCATTGTGAACGCGCATCCGCTGCGCTTCGGCTCCGACTGTTTCGACCTGCCTTTGATGCTGATAAACATCGCGGCGCAAACCGAGCTTGCCGCCCAGCACTACGGTCTGCGCAACAAAGCCCCCCTGCTCGCCGCCCCCGTAAGAGCCGCCGCGAATCTGGTCGCCTTCATAGCCGATCGTTGGGTTGGGATAGAGAGCCGCCTGACTCGCCCGCGCCTCTGAACGACGGATCATGGCTGCAGCCTGCAAGAGGGTCGGGTTGCTGCGATCTGCCAGGTCGAGAAAGAACTCCAGCTTGCGGGGCGCTCGCGAAGACACGCCGGCCAACAGATCGGTAAATGGCGCCGGTGATGACTGGGGCATCGGGGTCATCGTGCCCATCGGCCCCATGTTTCCCATCGGCGCCATCTGCGCCAACAGCGGCCCCGCGAGAAGGCACAGCAAAGGTGCGAGGATTTTTCTGGTGTGCATCATGTTTCTCCCGGCCTTAGGAACGTTGCTGCAGCACAGCTGCGTAGGGGTCGTTTGGCCGTTGCGCTTCTCGCATGCGGCTCACCACCTGCTCATATTTTTCCGCCGGCAGCACCCTGACGAAGGTCATCATGCCCATCATGAATCCGCTCCAGCCGGGTAGCAGCCCAAAGTTCTCCGGCTTATCGACCATGGCGTCCATCGCCATGCCCGGGCCTTCCATGTAGGCATCCTGGGGGAAGCCGGGAACGGCATTTGCTTCCCTGCCGATATCATCCGCCGCCATGTGCATCCCGCCCATCGGCCCGTTTGCGGTCGCGTTGTCAGCCGTGTTGCCAAAACCCATTCCGCGACCCAGGCTGGTGCCATAGTGCTCGCCCGTTGGCGCTCCGGGCGTTCCCTGCAGCATGCCCATGCCGGTGTTCATATCCACGCCGGAGGGTTGATGCATGGCGTCCTCCCGCGTCATGCGCCCCACGTTGGAGGACATCTGGTTCATCATGTGGTGGGGCAGATGGCAATGCAGCATCCAGTCGCCCGGACGGTTCGCGACAAACTCCACATCGCGGGCCTGGGCCACGCCGACCAGCACCGTGTTGCCGGGCCACCAGGCGGTCTCGGGAATGCGGCCGCCCTCCGTCCCGGTTATCTGAAAAGTGTTGCCATGCAGATGCATGGGATGGTGGTCCATTCCCAGGTTCACGAAGCGAAGCCGGACCCGTTCGCCCTGGCGCACTACCAGGGGAGTCGATGCCGGACCGGCCTTCCCATTCAGCAGCAGCCAATTGAACTCCATGTTCATGGTGTTGGGAACGGTGTTGTTCGGCAGCACGGCGTACTCCTGCAGGTGGATCAGGAAGTCCTTGTCGCAGTGCGGATGATAGGGCGCACGAGGATGCATGATGAAGCCGCCGAGCATGCCCATCATTTCCTGCATGGCCATGTGCGAGTGGTAGAAGAACGTGCCCGCCTGGTGAATATCGAACTCGTAAACGAAGCGGCCGCCCGGTTTCACCGGCTCCTGGCTGATGCCGGGCATGCCGTCGTAGCCCACCATGTCTTCGAATCCGTGCCAATGGATCGAGCTTGGTTCCGGCAAGTGGTTATCGAAGATCACCCGCACGTGATCGCCCTGTGCGACCTGGATGGTGGGTCCCGGCGCGGAGCCGTTGAAGCCCCAGACGTCGATGGTTTTGTCCGGGTGAATCTTCTGCTTCAGGACTTCCGCGACCAGGTGAAAGACCTTGGTGTGGCCATCCATGGTGTAGGCCAGGTCGCCCACGTCGGTGGTGATTACTGGCATTGCGGACCTGGGAAGGGCCAGCGTTCCGGTTTCCGGGCCAGCTGTGTGCAGGTGAGAAGGGTTCGGCTGTGCCGGATTGGCCGGCATCGGCATTTGCATTTGCATTTCCTGGGCGGATACACCACGGGCGGCAAACAGGGCTGCGCCCGCCGCCAGCGTGCGCTGCAGAAACGTACGACGATCACTCATGGGAAAGACCCCGCAAAGAACATGTGTTCAGAGGATCGGGAGCAGGAGACACTCCCGCACGACCGGCAGGGTAAGCGGTCTAGATTCGCAGCGACGTCATGGGTGGCGATGCGCCGAAGCGTGTTCGAGTCAGGCTGGGTGGTTGCGGAGAAGGGGCAGCTGCAGGATGCAGCAGGGAGTCGTGGTGGCCTGGCGGCACACTGCCGACGATCACTGATTTGGCCTGGACATCTGCCGGCAGGTCAACCGAGCAGAAGGATTGGCTAGCGCCACATCCTTCCATATTGGCCATCTGCGGTTGCGCCCCACTCATTGACTGGCAATGAGCCATGGCAGGCAGGTTATTCCCCGGCTTCGCATGAGATACGCATTGAGCCCCGCAGGCAGAGGACGCGCCCTGGGCCAGCAAGACCGCGAGCAGCAACACCGTAAGCAGGATCCGTTCACGAGGCTGAAAGGTAGCCGTCACCGTATCTTCAGGATACTCCTGTTGTCAGCAGCGCCGCTGTGCCTTGGTGCGGGTTCCTCCGCAGATCCGATCCTGGAGCTTTGGGAAAGTTGGTGGAGCGAGAAAGGCACAAAGCAGATGCGTCGGCTTCGCTCGGGATGAACACCCTCTGCTTTCGTCGTACATTCCAAGGCGGATGACAGGATGAGTCGTGGTGGCTGGACGGAGCGTCATGAACGTGCCGACATGATGGCGATGACGAAGGACGCGTCATCGCGTACCCTAGCGGTTCACTCGATACGGTGGAAGCCCCGGACTTTTAGTCCGGGGGCGCGGGTGTAGAACCCGCGCTGAGGGTGGCCTTTCACCATGTGAGGGCTTTAGCCCTGGTGGCAGCGGCGTCCGTCGATTGGAAACGTGCACGTAGATTTCGCGGGGAGGTCACACGGCCGATTGGCTGGCGAGGCTTGGTTCCCCCAGGGCTGAAAGCCCTCCATCTTTGCGCGCGTTTAAGCGCGGGTCTTGAACCCGCGCCCCCGGACTCAAGTCCGGGGCTTCCACCGGGTTCGAGCGTAACCTGCAGCCCCCCAGGAACTGCGTCGCCGGGTGCTCCGAGAATCTTTCAGCGCGTCGTACCGCTTGAGAGCAGCCGAAATTGATCATTGCAGACCTGCGAGATTTGAGTCAGGGTGAAACTTTGCAGATCCCTTGGCTTCGCTCCCAATCAGCAATCCCTGCACGTCCTCGTTCATTCCATCCTCAATTTGCCTCAAGGCAAATCAACTGCTCGGGATGAGAAGGCGGGGGCGGTTACTTTGGCTGGCGGTTGTTACCTATGAAAAGCTCGGGTCTGCAGTTGCTGCCGAGGAAGCTCAGGGCGGAATCTGCTTGCAGTGCAAGTTAAGGACGGGATGAACGGGGTGCGATACGCATCGGTCTGACTGAGCGAGCGGAGCAGGATGTCCCCCACTCAAGCCAAAGCGCGGCTTGAGTGGGGGATGGGCAGCGGAACCAACCCTTTGGTAGCCTCCCCGCGCACTCTGGGATAATGGAGCAGCCGTCCATCCCCCATGAACACACTCAATACAGATCAGCCACCAGCCCAAACCACCCAACTCAACGGCTTCGAGCCGCTGAAGGTACCGCTGTTCCGCGATCTCTGGCTGGCCTCGATCGTCTCGAACCTCGGTGGGTGGATGCAGGATACGGCCGGCACCTGGTTGATGACCGTGCTCACCACCTCGCCGCTGCTCATTGCCCTGATGCAGACCGCGGCCAGCCTGCCCGTGGTCATCCTCGGTCTGCTGGCCGGCGCCACTGCCGACATCTTCGATCGCCGCCGCCTGCTCATCTTCTGGCAAGGCTGGATGTTGTCGGCGGTCGCACTGCTGAGCGTACTGACTTACTTCGATGTCATCTCTCCGTGGATCCTGCTCATCCTCACGTTCCTGCTGAATATCGGCACGGCGATGAACAGCCCCGCCTGGCAGGCAATTGTGCCTGAGGTGATTCCCCGCGAGCAGCTACCCGATGCCGTCTCCCTCAACTCCGCCGGATTCAACCTGGCCCGTGCCCTCGGGCCGGCACTGGGCGGCCTGGCTATCGCACTGTTCGCGCGCGCCACCACGGGCGCAGCCACGGTGTTTCTACTGAACTCACTCTCGTTTGTGGGCGTGATCCTGGTGCTCTACCGCTGGCACCGTACTCCCTTTTTCAAAAGCGCCTTACCCTCTGAGCGCATCCTGGGTTCGGTGCGTGCCGGTATTCGCTATGTGCGCTATGCGCCCATGCTGCAGGCCGCCTTTGTGCGCACTCTTCTCTTCACGGTGTTCGTCAGCGCCGTGTGGGCCCTGCTGGCCATCGTCGCCAAGAGCGACTTACATCAGGGCGCTATGGGCTACGGCATCCTGAACGGCAGTATGGGCTTCGGCGCAGTGATCGGCGCGACCCTGTTGCCACGCGTCCGCAGGATCCTTTCCGCGGACGCCATCATCGCCATAGCGACCGGCGTGTTTGTGGCCACCCTGGCGATCCTGGCGCTGGTGAGAATGCCGCTGATTATTATCCCCATGCTGATTGCCGGCGGCTTCGCCTGGACCAGCGCCATGTCTACCCTCAACCTGGCGGTGCAGGTCTCAGTGCCTGCCTGGGTGCAGGCGCGGGCGTTAGGTGCTTACCAGATGATTTTCTCCGGAGGGATGGCGCTGGGCGGCGTTTTGTGGGGCTACATTGCAGAGCACGTGTCTACTTCGAGGGCCCTGCTGTGTGCCGCCACGGGGTTGGCGGTTACCCTGCCCCTTTCGCTACGCTTCCATGTGCTGCGCGGCGTGCAGCCCGATTTCAGCCCTCACCGCTACACGTTACCGGCACCCAAATTGGCGGGCGAGCGAGAAGACTCGGATGGTCCGGTGCGCGTCTCGATTGATTACACGATCGATCCCAGGGACTACGCGGCGTTTACTCACGCCATCCACCAACTCAGAGACGTACGCTTACGTGATGGCGCAATCCGCTGGGGTGTCTACCAGGACGCCGCCGATCCGAAACATCTGACCGAGGCATTCGTGACCGAATCCTGGCTCGAGTACCTGCGGCAGCGGGAACGGTTCACTGCCTCCGATCACGAAGTTCGCGACCGGGTGTGGAACTTTCATCAGGGTCCCGAACCGCCCCGCATCTCGCACATGTTCTACGCGAAAGAGGTCACCGCGGAGCTGAATCAGGCCGGCCAGCGGTTAGCCGACCGGCGGGTACCCGACTAGTTCAGCACGGCAGGTCTGCTTTGGAGAGGGCGCTCTTCAGCCCCTGCATGCTGGCGCGCGTGGAAGCCTCTGGCGTGCCGGCTCCCCGCCAATGGGTCTCCAGGCTCACCGCATGGTGGTAACCATCCTTCGCCAAAGCACGCAACTGGCCCACCCAATCCACCACGCCGCCACCCACAGGAGCCCACTCGTACTTCTTGCCCGGCTGCCGGATCACGTCCTTTACATGGCAGTGACCGATGCGATCGTGAGGCAACAGACGGTAGCCATCCGGGAAGGGAGTGCTGCCGAGCGCAGCCGCATTGCCAGGATCCCAATTCAACATGAAATTGCGATTCGGGATCGCCTTCAACACCGCCGCCGACTCTTCCCCGGTCGCGGTATTGCACGCCATTTCGTTTTCCAGCAAAAGGATCATCTTCTGCTTAGCGCATACCTCGGCAGCGCCGCGAAGCTTGTCATTGATCGCCGCCCGGTATGGCGCCTGATCCTCTAACCGCCAAAAATCGAAACAGCGAATACGGTCGGTTTTGAATTGTCGCGCCAGCTCGATGCAGTGCTCCAGTAACTGTCCCTGTTGCTTGAAATCAAAGCCCGCGTGAAACTGGTCGCGTTTCGGGCTCTCCCTGGAAAGAGGCGCGCCCGGCCAATCCACCTTGAACAGTGGGCTTGCGATATCGGTGACTCGCAATTGGTACTTCTCGAGGATGCGCTGCGCCTCGGCGATTTGTTTTGGATCGAGTTCAGTGATGTTCTTGTCCCACATCCCCCGAATCTCTATCCAGTGCAACCCGAAGTCGTGTGCTGCGATCTCGCACGCACGCCCAAAGTCCTGCGAGATTTCATCATTGATCACCGAGAGATGAAAGGGACAGGTCGTCTCGGCGCCGAAGGCATTCCTGCCTAATCTGCTCATGGCGGCGGTTGCGGTCAGCGATCCGATAAATGCCCGGCGTGATGAAAACACGTAGTCCCCTCCTCAAATCGGCCTGGATCCGGATTTCTGTTACAGGCGCATTCGCCCTCGAACACATCGCTCCGGACCGGCACGGCTTTTTTCTGCTCGCTTACGGTAAGTCGATCTGCTTCTGCAAAGGGAGATCCTGCGAAGATCCACCGACCATGAACGTGTAACCGCCTGGCAATTGCTTCCAGGCATCAGTGGCCTCATCGTAGATCGAAAGCTCACGAGGATTGATTGTCAGACTTACCTGCCGGCTCTCGCCCGGCTTGAGCATCACCTTGCTCCAGCCCGCCAACCGTTTGGGCGGCTCCTGCGCACTCGCCGGCAAGCTCACGTAGACTTCGGCCACTTCAGCGCCCGCGCGTGAACCCGTGTTCATCACCGTGAACTGCACGGACGGCTCTTTACCGGCGGTGACTTTCAGGCCGGAGTACTTGTACGTGGTGTACGACAGCCCGAAGCCAAAGGGAAACAGCACCGGCTTCTTCTCCGCGTCGTACCACTTGTAACCAACCTTCACTCCCTCGTCATAATGCACGCTGAAGATAGCTTTGGCATCTTCCGGCTTTACTTCCTGACCGGCTCCGCCCACCGGGGCAGGTGGCTTGATGAGCGTGGGATGGGGCAGGTCGGCCACGCTGCGAGGAAAGGTAAGCGGCAATTTCGCTCCCGGGTTCACATCGCCAAAGAGCACGTCGGCAACGGCATCCGCGCCTTTGCTGCCGGCATACCAGGCCTCGAGCACGGCACCCGTCTTTTCGACCCAGGGCATGACCACCGCGGTGCCGGTTTCGAGCACCACGATTGTCCGCGGATTGGCCGCGGCCACCTGCGCAATCAGTGCATCCTGATTTTCTGGCAGCGAAAGATCCTCCAGGTCGGTTCCCTCACTCATCCACTGGTAGGCAAACACGATCGCCACATCCGATTGCCTGGCCAGCGCGGCAGCCGCCGTGGGATCGGCGCCCGAAGCGAACTGCACTTTCGCCGCAGGGGCTGCAGCGCTGATGGCTTTCAACGGCGAAGTCGGGAACCAGACGTGCGATTGCCATGGATGTGCCGGCTCACCCTCCGGATCAACCTGGGCCGAGCCTCCGCCGGAAATCATGCCTGTATCCGCGTGCGGACCGATCACCGCGATCGAGCGCACCCGGGTGCGATCCAGCGGCAGGAGATTACCCTGGTTCTTTAAAAGCACCATGCTCTGCTCGGCGATGTGCCGCGCAGTCAGCAGATGGCCCTCGACATCGATCACGCTCTTCTCGGTCGGATAATCGACCAGCCCGGCCTCAAACTCCGAGCGCAGAATGCGATGTGCATGGTCATCGATCTCTGCCATCGGCACCTTCCCTGCCTCGACTGCCTGCTTGAGCTTGTCTCCGAAGAAATCGTCCAATGGCTGTTCATTATCCAGCCCCGCCGCCGATGCTTTGATCGTGCTGTGCGTGCCGCCCCAGTCGGAAAGCACGAAGCCTTTGAATCCCCAGTCCTTTTTCAACACGTCGGTCAGGGTGTACTTGTTCTCACAAGCGTAATCGCCATTGATCGCATTATAGGAGCACATCACGGCAGCCGGATTGCCCACCTCAATGCCGATCTGGAAGGCGAGCAGATCGCTTTCGCGCATGGCCCGCTTGCCAATAATTACATCCACGACATCGCGGCCGTTTTCCTGGTCATTCATGGCGTAGTGTTTGATATCCCCGATCACGTGCTGGGCCTGCTCGCACTTGATGCGGTTACCAACCAGCGTTCCGGCCAGCAGCGGATCTTCGCCCTGGTACTCAAAGGTTCGTCCGTTGCGTGGCTCGCGAGTCAGGTTGACGCCCCCGCCCAGGGTCATGTTGTAGCCCTGCGCCCGCAGCTCATTACCGATCAACGTTCCATAGGCACAGGCGGCCTCAGGATCCCAGCTCGCGGCGGCAGCTACGTTCGCCGGCAAGGCCGTTGAGTAGCGGCCGTTCTGGGCACTCATGCGTACCCCATAGGCCGCATCGCTCATATCGATCCTGGGAATATTCAACTTGGGAATGCCCAATACAAAACCGGCGCCCCCATTTCCCTCGTTCATACGGGGCATCGAGCGGGGCCAGCCGGGCATACCTTCCCCGTGCAGCAGGTCGATCTTTTCCTGCAGGGTAAGCTGGCGCAACACCAGGTCTGCCCGCTCGTCCGGAGACAGGCTCTTGTTCATCCACGGCCGGTCGCCCGATGGTGCAGAGCCCTGCGCGAGAGCCAGGGGCGCCGCAAACGGCGCACCGCTGAGCACGCCGATCAGGGTTGCAAAAGCTAAACGCGTTACCCAAGATATCTGCACCACCGTCGCCTGGCTCAATCGCTACCGTCCATTTCCCTTGCTTACTTGCCGCCGCTGAGCATTTTTACATACTGGTAGTAAAAAGCCACTCCGCGGTAGTAGGAGTCTACCGGTACCCGCTCATCCTTGCCGTGCATTCGCTGGTCGTTGATGTCGAGCGCGATCCCGTTGATGCCATAAGTAGGCAGGCCCGCCTCGATGGTGTACTTAGCGTCGGAAGCGCCTACTTCCATGATAGGCAGCACCGGTGCGCCGGGCCACATCTGGGCTGCCAGCTTCTCCAGCGGTTGAATCACTTCGGGACGCAGCTCTGTAGGCGGAGCGCCTTTCCCCAGCGGAGCGGTCGGAGCAATCCCGCCGGCATCGCTCACATACCGGACCTGCACTTTGGGATCATTGAAAATTCCGATCAGTTGCTGCCGTACTTCTTCCCGCGAATGACTGGGTAGAATCCTGCAGTTCACGTTGGCCGTGGCGGTCTGCGGCAGAGCATTGTTGGCCACACCGGCTGCCAGCCGCGTGGCCACGCATGTAGTGCGCATCGTCGAGTTATATTTCGCGATTGCCGAGAGATGCGCCATTGCCGTGGGAGAAGGCGGCTTCTGCAGGATACCCTTCATGTCGGCCGCGGTCTGGCCTGTGACCAGCGTGCTCATCCGGGAAAAGTAAGCGCGTGTTACCGGGTTGAGTTCAAAAGGAAAGCTGTACCTCTGCAGGCGGGTGAGTGCATCCGCGATGTGATAGATCGCGTTATCAGGGACTGGTAAGGAACTATGGCCGCCAGGATTGGTCGTGATCAACTGGTAATCGCCGTAGAGCTTTTCCGTTGCCTCCACGTTAAACGAAAGCGCCTTGCCATGATCCATGTCCACATTGCCGGCATCGGAGTTCAGGACGAAGGCAGCCTCCATCAGGTCGCGGTGGTTCTTCAGCAACCAATCGATCCCGTTTGACTGGCCTCCTTCCTCGTCGGCCGTGAGCGCCAGAATCAGATCGCGATCCGGCTGGTAGCCCGCCTTCTTTAAACGGATAAAGGTGGTCACCAGGATGGCATCGCTTTCTTTCATGTCCTGCGTGCCCCGGCCGTAGAAGTACCCGTCTTTCTCGACGAACTTGAAGGGATCGGTCGTCCAGTCGGAACGCAGTGCTTCCACCACGTCGAGGTGACCGATCAGCAGGATGGGCCTGGCTTTCCCGGTACCGCGGAAGCGTGCGACCATGTTGCCCTTGCGGTCGTTGGGTCCAATCACCACAACATCCTGCCTGGGAAAGCCGGCATCGAGCAGCCGCTGTGCCATCGCCCTGGCCGCCACCGTGGTACTTCCCACGGAATCCGTGGTGTTGATTTCGATCAGTTGCTGAAAGATATCGCGTGATAGTTGTTTGGTTTGCTGGTCCAGTGGCGCCTGGGCGGACGCAGCAGAAAGTGACATCAATAGCGCCAGAAGCGGCACGCAGAGCCATGCACTGGCGGCAACGAATGAGGACGTTACCAACTTCTTCTTTAACATTTGCCTGGGATACCTGTTTGAGGAATGCGAAACGGGCCCGCGCGCGAGAGAAATCAGCATTTAGTATAAAACCTTTGCTGAACCTGATTTGCTGCACTGACCTGATTTGTTGCCCTGAAAGGACCACCCCATTGCTGCGCGATCGCCGTGCCCTTGCCCTGCTGTCTTTTTTCCTGCTCGCCACCTTCCGTGGAATCGCCGCTGACGCCACCCAGGAAAGCAAGCCGCCGATCTCGTTGGACGAGTTCATGAACGCGACGGACCTGCAGGGAGCAAAGCTATCTCCTGATGGCTCCGCGGCGGTGATCACCACGACGTCGCCAGACTGGCAGCAAAATCGTTTTCGGAGTGACCTGTGGATCTGGCGGCAGCGGACCGGCGACACCGTACCGCTGACGCACTCCGGACACGCTCGTTCCCCGCAGTGGTCTCCGGATGGCCGGTACATCGCGTTCCTCTCGGATGTGGGCCTGGAAGCTGACCAGAAGAAAGATGCTGAGAGCAAAGACAGTAGCGACCGGCTGTGGCTGATCTCTGCCGAAGGAGGGGAATCCTTTCCGCTGTATAAGGCAGACCTGGACGCCCATGCGTTCACGTGGTCGGCTGATGGATCGCAAATCTTTTTTTCCACCACGCCCCCACTCCCAAAGAAAGCGGAGGAGGAACGTAAAGCGCAGTGGAAAGATGTGATCCGCTGGCGGGAACAGGAACGAGGCGATCTGTTACTCGCCTTGCCAGTCGCCGAGAGCATCAAGGCTTTAGAACAAGAGAAGAGCGCGCACGCTGCCGCCGATGACCCCTCTCAGTTGCCAACGCTGGCAAAAACTATCACGACCAGTGACGATGCCATTAAGGCGATCGCTGCCGCTCCAGGTGGCACACAGATCGCCTTCGTCACTGACTCCGTTTCGCATCGCCAGGAAGATCCCGCGCACAACGAGATTTACCTGGTGAGCACGGCCGCAGGCAGCACGGCGCGGCGGCTGACGAATAACCAGGCACTTGAATCGGACCTTCAGTGGAGCCCCGACAGCAAACAGCTTTACTTTCGCGTGGGTGCCGATGCCGGCGCAGTGGAGGGGGCTTATCGTGATCTGCAGGGCCGCGTGTATGCCCTCGATCCCACCAGCGGACAAGCCAGGCGCATGGGCGGCTCCTTCGACGGGTCGTTTGAAGACTACACCGTCATGTCAGACGGACGCGTGATTGCGTCCGGTCTGAAAGGAACGCAACAACAGCTGTATCAGATCTCCGAGGGCCAGGCAGTCCAGTTACCCGGATTACCAGGGAACTTATGGCGGAGCGGATGCGAGCCGCCACGGCACATCGTTGGTAGTGAAGTACTCCACTGTGGTGCAGCCCACGCAGATCGTGTTGGTGACGGACGCGGCCCATCCGGAGCAAGGGAAAGCGCTCACCCACTTCAACGTTCTATTCACGGAGCGTGCGCAAGTGGAACGCAAGCCGTACCAATGGAAAGCCGACGACGGAACCACGGTGGAGGGTATGTTGATCTACCCGCCCCACAGTATGGGCCAGAAACATCTGCGCATGCTGACGTTGATCCATGGTGGTCCCGCGGATGCCGATATCGACCGCTTTGGCGCGGATTGGTATGACTGGGCCAACCTGGCTGCGGCGAACGGTTGGCTGGTATTTCGTCCCAACTATCGGGGGTCCACTGGGTACGGCGACAAGTTCATTCTGCAGATTGCGCCACACCTGGTTTCCCGGCCGGGGAAAGACATTCTGGAAGGTGTGGACGCATTAGTCAAGGATGGCATTGCGGATCCGGATCAACTGACCATCGGAGGTTATAGTTACGGCGGGTACATGACGAACTGGCTGATCACCCAGACCACGCGCTTCCGCGCCGCAGTCACTGGCGCCGGGACGGTGGAGCATGCGGCTAACTGGGGCAATGACGACACCAGTTATGACGATGTCTGGTACCTGGGCGGCGCTCTGCCCTGGCAAAACCCCGCCATTTATCAGTCCGAGGGAGCGCTCTTCCAGATGGATAAAGTGCGCACCCCGACCCACATCGTGGGCGGCAACGCTGATGTAAGGGTGAGCTTTCTCGAGGACGTGTTGCTGGAACGAGCACTGCAGCAGTTACGAGTACCGCACAGTCTATTGGTGTTCCCCGGCGAAGGGCATCCACTCGATAAGAATCCCTGGCATGGCTACATCAAGGTGCGTGAAGAATTGCAGTGGCTCGAGAAGTACACGAAGAGGCCCTAGAGATTTGGTGGGCTTTCCGCACTTGATTGCCAGCGCTGAAGTGGGGGGTGGGTTGAACAATCCTCAGCACCGTACCTGGCTGCTTTATTCCTGTTCGGTTGGGAGGGGCTACTGATCCAGGTAACCGCGCCTTCCTTTGTCATCCCGACCGAAGCGAAGCGCAGTGGAGGGATCTGCTTTGCGCCTTTCTCCTGCCACAAATTTTACAGAGCTCCAGCATCGGTTGAGCAGAGGAACGCGGGTCTCGATAGCAGCCGCTTCTCTGCCAGGAGTGACTCTCCTGCCATTCCTGCTGAAAGAATGGTTCTTCTGCGTATCCGATGCAGGGGCTCGTGTAGAAATTTGTGGCAGGAGAAAGGCGCACAGCAGATCCCTCGACTGCGCTCGGGATGACAAAAAGGGGGCTAGTGATGCGAGCTAGTTAAGAGCTAGTTAGGGCTTCGTGGTTTACCCGTGTACAACTTCATCGCACACACAGTGCACAAAAAAGTCACAACCTCTCGGGATGACAAAGGGGGGAGTGGTTGCTCTGCGTCGGTGCGGAGCATTGTGATAGCCACATAAAGCCCTCCAACCCACAGCAACTGCAAAACAGACAAGCTGGTGAGGAGTGGCTGCGGCTTTAGCGGTGATTGGCCTCGGTTGCCTGCCTGAAAATCCCTGACACAGCCGTGGCCGTCTGCTGCATCGTCTGCCCCAGATCATGGCCTTGTGACTTCACCGCGTGGCCTTCACTATCGGTGTCAACCAAAGCAATGCTTTGCGAAGTGCCTGCAGGTGCGGCCGAGGTTGTCAGCGGACGCCTTTGCAGGTGAACTCCGGCAACCTCGGGCCGCAATGGAGCTTCCTCTATCGAACCGTTCCTCTCGTCGGCAACAGGTTCTTCTTTCTGAACTGGCCCGGCACTCGCGCTCTCTTCGGTCCACTGCTTAGCCCGGGTACGAACTCGCCTTTCGGCTGCCGGACCTAGCACACGGGCAGACGAGGGCACCCGGGCAGACGAAGGCACCTCGACCGCGACCTCGGCTGCCGGCGAGTGTGCATAGGTCAGCAATATTGCCAGCGACGGCGCCCCTATGACAAAGAGGCACGTAAGCATAAGTCCTGAGACTATGCGCAATCCGGTGGACCACCCGGGCTCTCTCCGTGTTTCCGCCAGGATGGAATGAACACGAACGGTTAAGTGATCGGGGGGAGCGGCGAAATCCACACCCCAGTTCCTGGGATCTGGCGTCACATTCAATCGCGCAAAACGCAGCAGGCACTCTGCATAGATCACGCGGCGGGAGGGCGACTGAGCGACCACCTCACGGTCGCACGCCAGTTCGCGGTCACGCTGCAATTGACGGACGGCATACCAGGCTGCCGGATGAAACCAAAGCAGGGCGCGGCAAACGACAGCTAAACCGTTCCACGCAGAATCTCCGCGGCGAACATGCTGCAGTTCATGACGCAGCACGTCTTCCAAGTCCGTCGGATCCTGCTCTAAACAGAGCGCGGGCAGCAGGACCGTTGGCCGAAACCAGCCGAAGGTCGCGGGCGACGGAGCACCCGGCAATACCAGCAATCTGGTGTGCTTTACTCGCAGACTGTGCGTAAGCGAGGTGAAGGCTTGTTGAAATTGGGCAGGAGGCTCAATCGCAAATCCCATCACCCACCGCAGATGAAGTCTTTTTCTCAGGTGAGAGAACAGAAGACTCGCAAACACGCACAGGTAAACAATCGCAGCTGCCCACGCCCCGACTTCCAGGCCAGGAGCCCAGGTTTCCGGCAATTGCCACGCATGAACGCTGGGTGCGGGGAACGATAGAGCCATGGCCGGAACAGGAGACCGAGTTCCACTTACCCCGGGGGCACGCAAGCTGGAGAGCAATAGCCACATCCAATAGCCTGCGGCGCCGAACAGGAAAATATCCAGCCGGCAAACCGTGCCTTGGCCAGCGTGACCATCCAGCTCAATGCAACACATACAAGAAAGGCGGCGGTCGTCTTCAACAAAAAGCCTGCCAGCGCTCCCAGCACTGTCAGCAAAACGTTTGGATTCACAGCGACCCGCCTGTTCCCGGTCGTTAACTGCCCGACTGCTCTCTCCTACGATACTCCCGGAGATAAGCCTCCAAGTCATCCAGCTCTTTCTTTTTGATCGATGTAGTTTCGAGCAGGTTCATTAGCAATCCCGCGGCCGAGCCGCGAAAATTCCGCGAAACCAGCGCCTGCACTGCGAGATCGTCAATCGTTTTGCGGCTCACCACCGGCCTGAAGACAAAGACTCGTCCACGCGCCTCATGCAAAATGAAGCCCTTCTTTTCCATAATGCGCAGCAAGGTTTGCGTAGTCTTATAGTTGGGCCGCTCGTTCTCAGCATGAGCATTCACCACCTCTTCCACAGTGGCCTCTTCGCGGTCCCAAAGCACTTGTAACAGCCGCATCTCGGCCGCGGTCGGTACGGTGAGCTGCCGTTTCGCTCGGCCGTCCTCCAGGAACTCGTCTACCATCGCTGCCTCACTGAAACATCTTAATAGCTTAAGATAGATCAAAGCCCCGGAATATGGGGGCCATCTAAACATATTGTGCCTTGCAAATCACGCCCGGCGCACAGACGGTATTAAGTAGATCATGGTCAAGCGCAAGACGGGTGCCGGAAACGCCCCCAGGCAGAACATACCTTTTTTATCCACCTGGGCTGCCCTGATCCTCAGGGTGTCAGTGTTGGGGTTGGGCTGCGCTTATTCAGGGCTTCTCCATGGTCAGACGATACCCGCAGGGGATGCCAGGATTCCCCTCGTTGTCCAACTGCCACGGCACACCCCGATGCGCGTCGGCCAGGTGCTCGACGGGCGACTGCTCTATCCGGTGTACATCGAGAATCGCTTAGTGATACCGCAAGGGTCAACCCTGCGCGGTTCGGTGGTGGGCCTGGAGAGCGATCGTAGCCGTCGCATCCACGCGCGCCTGCGTGGAGATTTCACTCCCTATCGCACGCCCGTAGTGCACTTCGAAAATCTGCTTCTGCCTGACGGCCAGGAACAATCGCTCACCAGTCGCCCAACCAAGGGAGGCGTGGTCATCCTGCATTTGTCGGCACCAGCCGCCGGCGGGAAACGGTCATTTTTAGCACAGCAGTTCGCGCTGGCAAAGCAGCAGGCCAAAGAAAAGATAGCCTTGTTCACGACTCCTGGCCGCGGCGACCGCCTGCTGCAGTTTGTGTACGGCCAACTACCTTACCACCCGCAGAGAATTGAAGAGGGCACGACCTGGAACATCGAGTTGAGCAAACCCCTGGCATTGGCCGATCTGCCCGCCAGCGCTCCTGTTCCAGTGCCGGCTGCGAAACCGGCCACGAAGCCAGCCAGGTCGAAGGAACCCTCCGCCTCGCCCGCCAGCGAAGAAGGCGCCGAGTGGTCAATACGCGCCTACCTGCAGCAAACCATTAGCTCCGCCGATCGAAAAGCCGGCGATTCATTCGAAGCACTCGTGGCCGAACCCGTCTTTGGCGCGAACCATGCCCTGCTTGTCCCCGAAGGCTCGCTGCTGATGGGCGAAGTCACGCAGAGCAAGCGCGCCCGATCGTTCGGCAGGCAAGGCAAGCTGCGCTTTCGTTTTCGCGAACTGCGTTTACCGGCAGGCTTCACGCAACCAGTCGAGGGGACCCTTGCCTCCATTGACGCTGGGAAAGCGGCCGACTTACAGGTTGACGCTGAAGGCGGCATACAGCCGAAATCGCGCAATCGGGTCATTGCACCGCTCGCCCTGGGCCTGCTTGCAGGCCGGGCTCTTGACGAGGATGGCAGCCAGCAGTTGAATAGCGCCGTCGCTGCGAATGGCTTCGGCCTGATCGGCAGAGTGGTTGGTATCGCCTCCGGCTCACGCGGTGTCGCGGTGGGCATCGGTGCCTACGGAGCGGCTCTGTCGTTCTACGACCAATGGCTGGCTCATGGCCATGACATAGTGTTCGGAAGAAACACCCGCATCGAGATCACTACCAGACCTGGTCGCACGCTGCTGGGAAACACCACCGGTCCGAAGGTTCCCTGAACCCGCTACCAGACCCGCTGTTTGGATGTATTACAGCCAGCAGCAGCCTGCTAAATCGCCGTCTCTCCGCGCTCGTCATTGCGAATGCGGACAGCCTGATCCACGCGGGTGACAAAAATTTTGCCATCGCCGATCTTGCCCGTCTTGGCCGCTTCCACAATGGCGCGCACGGCCTTGTCCACCATGTCATCCGCCACTACCAGTTCGATCTTCACCTTGGGCAACAGGTCGGTCGAGTACTCGCGTCCGCGATAGAACTCGGTGTGCCCTTTCTGCCGCCCGTGACCACGCACGTCCGTGATCGTCATACCCGAGATGCCAAGTTCCACCAGGGCATCCTTCACCACGTCCAGCTTAGACGGCTGCAGTATCGCTTCAATCTTCTGCATTCGTTCCTTTCGTACTCATCCATTTCACGTCTAATTTGCCCAGTCGTAGCCTTCTTCGCCGTGCTGCGACAAATCGAGGCCAGTGCGCTCATCCTCTTCGCTCACCCGCAGGCCAACCAGCTTATCCACCACAAACAAAATCACCAGTGTGCCGACGATCGACAGAACCCAGGCGATGGCCACGCCGATGAACTGATTGAGCAACTGCCCCTTGTTGCCTTCGAAGAGCCCGGTGGCTTTGCCCGCACCAAAGATAGGATTGATGGCACTGGTGGCGAAGAGGCCAGTCAGCAACGCGCCGATGGTGCCACCAGCGCCGTGTACGCCGAAAGCATCGAGCGAGTCGTCATAACCGAACGCGGCCTTCACCTTGACCACCATCAGGAAGCAGAACACGCCGGCGATCAGGCCAATCCAAAGTGCGGAGATCGGGGTAACAAAACCGGAAGCTGGCGTGATAGCCACCAGACCCGCGACGGCGCCCGAGATGGCTCCCAGGGCAGAACAGCGGCGATTGTGTACCCACTCGGCCGCGCTCCAACTCACCGCTGCTGCCGCCGCGCCAAAGTGGGTTGCGACAAACGCCGAGGTAGCCAGCGTGCCCGCGCCCAGCGCAGAGCCAGCATTAAATCCAAACCAGCCGACCCACAACAGGCATGCCCCGATAAAGCTCAACACCACCGAGTGGGGCGGCATCGCCGTCTTGGGGTAGCCAAGCCGCTTGCCCAGGTAGAGCGCTGTCACCAGCGCCGAAACTCCGGAGGTGACATGCACTACGGTGCCGCCGGCGAAATCAAGACAAGGAAAGCGTCCGCCCAGAGTGGCGTTCAGCAGCCCGCCCTTACCCCACACCATGTGCGCCATCGGGCTGTAAACCACGATCGCCCACAGGATCATGAACAGCAGCATCGCAGAGAACTTCATCCGTTCCGCAAACGCGCCCGTGATCAAGCGCCGGCGTGATGATCGCGAACATAAGTTGATAGACCATAAAGGTCTGCAATGGGATGGTTGCCGCATACTTCACATCGGGAGCGAGCCCCACCCCGTGCAAGAACACGTTGTGCAGTCCCCCGATGAAGGCACTGCCTTCGCCGAACGCCAGCGAGTAAGTCACCAGTGCCCACAAGACTGTAATCACAGCCATCATGGCGAAGGTCTGCATCATGGTGCCGAGAATATTTTTCTTGCGCACCAGGCCGCCGTAGAAGAGGGCCAGGCCGGGCCCGCTCATCATTAAAACCAGAGCGGCACTCACCAGCATCCATGCGTTATCGCCCGCAGTCTGGGCCGCCGCGATGGCTACGGCCTGATCTGCCGTGGTCTTTTCCAATGCCGCTAACCTGTCCGCCGGCGCTGTCGCTGCCGTGGCCTGCGCAAAGGCTGCTACACCGCCAAGGCCCATGGCTAAAAGCAACACCGTGGAACGAACAAGCACACGTGCAGGATTGAACCATCTCATCAATCTGTCACCCTCCGTTTGGCACTGCAGAGAAAATCAGTCGTTCAGGAAAGCGCCCATTCACTTCTCTGTTCGCTTACTGTACACAAGATGTGGTCTCATCCCAACCCCAATTCATCTCTGCTTGCCCATCGCCGGCCCTTGCTGGAAGTGGTAGACGAATAGGTGCGCTCTTATGCCGCGTATGACTTCAGTCACGAGCAAAGGTCAACATTGCCCTTCGCACTTAACCAGTAGACGGCAAGGGTCGTAAGGAGTGCATAAAGAAAAAAAGCGCTTTGCACGAGCGGTCCAAATGTCCCCCACTCAAGCCAAACGCGGCTTGAATGGGCCACCCTGCAGTTTGAGGATCGGATCGATCGCAACTATCAATCGCAATAATCGCCACTAAGGAGGGCTTGCTTCCTGCCCGCACCCAGAAAAGCCGAGGGTGGCCCACTCAAGCCGTGTTTGGCTTGAGTGGGGACATGGAACTCCGCACAGCTTACGAAACAACAGAAGTGCTCCTTAGAAAACGAAAAGCGGCCAAAGCCCGGAACACACGGGCTACGCTCCTCCGCCGAACTCGTCATATAATTCACCCCATGGCAGACATATCGAAACACGTCGACAAGCAATTCGAGCAAATGTCGTTTGAAGAACTGGCGGACGCACCCGTGGACGCGCTGCAAGGGGTTTCCAGGGGCGATGCGGAGTTGCTCGAGAAGGCATTCAAGATCCGCACAATCCGCGATCTGGCCGAAAACAAGTTTTTCCTGTGGGCGCAAGGGATTGTGCACATGGCGCACACCAAAAAGAGCTGACCAAGAGGATCTCTGAGTGATACCGAAGCGGCTGCCGCGCCGCCTCATGGCTGCGTCTCTGCTCCTGCTGGCCGCCGCCGCGGCACACCCGCAAGCGCCGGCTGCCACGCAGATTGTGCACGCCGGCAAACTGGTCGACGTACGTACGGGCCGGATGCTGGCCGACGCCTACATCACTGTCGCCGGTGACCGGATCACTGCCATTGCCTCGACGCCGCCGGCAGGCAGTCAGGGCCACATCGTCGATCTGAGCCGCTACACCATCGTTCCTGGCCTGATCGACGCGCATGCCCACATCCTTGCCGACCCAACCACCCAATCCTCCACCTCGTTTCTCATCACCTCGGCGCCACAGGCTACCGTGCGCGGAGTGAACAACCTGCAGCTTTGGCTCAAACACGGCTTCACCGTGGTCCGCGACGCCTGCGAACCCTACCCGTCGTACCCGCAGTTTGCTTTGCGTGAAGGCGTGGAGCAAAAGCTGATCACCGGACCACGCATCGTTGCGGCCGGCAGTTGCGTCTCCCTCACCGGCGGCCACGGCGACTCAGATCGGCTATCGCCCGACAAGCCTTCGCTTGACATGCCCAACCAGGTCGACACGGTGGACGACGTGAGCCGTATCGTTCGCCGTGATGTCAAGTTCGGTGCTGACTGGATCAAGTTGATGGCGACCGGCGGCGTGATGGATCCGATCAGCGACTATCGCGTGCAGGAGCTGAGTGAAGCGCAGATGGCGCGTGCGGTCGAAGACGCACACCGCGCCGGCCGCAAAGTGATGGCGCACGCTGAGGGAACCATTGGCATCAAGGCGGCTATACGCGCCGGGGTTGACTCGATCGAGCATGGGACTCTGCTCGACGAGGAGGGGGCAAAGATGATGGCCGAGCGAGGCACCTGGCTGGTACCCACCCTCTATTGCTTCCAGCATGATCTCGAAACGGGTCTCTCCAAGGGCCGGGAACCAAGCAGCATGGCCAAAGGCATCGCCATCGTCAAGGAGCAGGCCCCTGCCTTTCACCGTGCACTGCAGTACCACCTCAAAATCGCCTATGGCGTCGACGATGACGATGTCGACGAATCTGTCTCAAGGGAATTTGGCGCCCTGGTTCGCGGCGGCATGACGCCCCTGCAGGCTTTACAGGCAGCCACGATCAACGGAGCAGAGTTACTGTCGCTCGACCATGAACTGGGCACAGTGGAACCCGGCAAACTCGCCGACCTGGTCGCCGTACCCACCAACCCGCTCGACGATATCACTGCCATGGAGCACGTCGCCTGGGTCATGAAATCCGGAGTGGTCGTCAAGCCGCTGGAAAGCCGCGACGGACGCTAATCCCTTCTGTCACTTCGACGGTTCGTCAAACGCCTTCTGCAGGAACTCAACGATTCGCCGTCGCGCGTCAAAGCCGTGCCACGGCTCCCCTGTGGGCATACCGAATATCGCCATCGCCAGCGGACCATGATCGTCTCGCGGATACACCACCAGTTCCACAGGAACCCCCATCTGCCGCAGCGCCCGATACATTTCCTTCGACTGGCCGGGCGGGTCAGTCACATCGCTCTCTCCCTGCAACAGTAGGAAGGGCGTCTTCGCCTTACCTGCGGTCGCGAGCGGGCTTTGACGCCACGCATCTTCGGGATGTTCCCACGGCTTGCCGAAGTACCATCGGTCGTACCAGGATCCTTCCTCGGTACCGTACTCACTGTGTTGATCAATGACCGGTGCGCCGCTGATGATGGCCTTGAATCGATCGGTTTTTCCCTCGGCAAACGCAGCCATCTCGCCACCATAGCTGTAGCCCATCAGTGCCATGCGAGCGGCGTCAATCGGCTGCGTCCTAAGTACAAAGTCAACGCCGGCCATGATGTCGCGGTAGTCGCCGCCACCGAGATCATTCTTATTGGCAGCCGCAAAGGTCGCACCATACCCGGAACTACCCCGGGGGTTGGTCCGTAGCACGGCCCATCCGTGACCCACGAGAAAGTCAACCCACGGTTCGTGTGCATCGGCAAACGCCCCGAGGGGGCCGCCATGCACCTCAACGATGAGCGGCACGCGCCGGGTAGCGGCTTCCGGCGGCAGATACAGAAGGCCCTCGATGGTGAATTGATCACTTTGCCAGTGCAGCGGCTTTCCCGCAACGGGTGTCAGATTCTGAGGAGAAAGCGGAGGCAGTGCGACCGGGCGAAAGGGAGATTGCAGATCGGCCGCAAAGTACAGTTGCGGAGGCTTGCCGCCGCCACTACCGAGCACAACCCAACCGCTCCTGCTAGCATTCGTCACCACGGCCGATACATCTGCCAGCGGCGTCTCCAACAGGCTGGGCTCCCCACCACTGGCGGCAAAACGGGCAAGCCTGCCGTGAAAACCAGACTCGGCCAACTGCACCACACTGCCGTCCGTGCATGAGACCGGGAGAGCCCGGCGCAGCGATCCACCGAACCCTGCGCTCAGATCTTTGGTCGTCCGCGCTTGAGTGTCGTAGGAGTACAAATCGCTGTACCCGGGCGGAGTATCCTGCTTCGCCTGCGCGGTATAGAAGATCGAATTGCCATCCAACGACCACGCCGCCGTTTCGATCGAGGATGACAGATCGGCCAGTTTTTCCGCCCGGTTCGCGGCTGCCGGGTCGACCAGCCAACTGCTCATCGATGGGCCCAGGTCGCTCGCAGCATTCATGCCGTCGGCGATGACCAGCAATCGCGAGCTATCGTTGCGCCAGTACGCGTAACGCACATCGGGCGCTACTGCTACGGGGGAGACTTCACCGGTCGCCACCGTCAACAGGTATACACGCGCACCGTGCGGATTGTGGTTTACCCACTGTGCATCGGCCTTCGCATCCTTTTGCGCCTTTTCGCCGGGCGTTTGCGGATCGTCCGCGATGATTGCGATGCGCTTGCCGTCGGGAGAGATCGCATACCGTGAGACATTCATCGCAAGCCGGGTGGCGGCGTCCGCAGCCTTTTTCTCCTTAATCGGCAAAGCTTCGGGACCGGTGGATTGATCAACCACCGGGGTGATCTTCAGATCGAACGCTTTCGCTTCACCGCCATCCATAGGCAGCTGGTAGAGCGAAGTCTGTTCGCCGCGTTTGGCCAGGAACAGGGCGCTGCGCCCGTCGGGCATCCACTCGCCATCATGTTCGCCCTGCTTATCACTTTCGGGCGAGTAGGTGAGTTGCCGCGGCGCAGCACCGTCAATCCCCAACAGCCACAGATGGCTTTTGCCGCCGTCCGCTGTCGAGTCCACGATGTGCACCAGGATCTGCTTGCCATCGGGCGCCAAACGGGGATCGTGCAATCTTTTGAATTGCCGCAAATCTTCATTGCCGGGGAAATGGGGCTGCGCCGCCTGCGCGTGCACGATCGGCAACAGCAAAAGATAGCCGAACAAACAACCGGAGAGGGAGGAACGGAAGTTCATCAGGGCTCCTCCCTCTATCCTCGCATTCCAGCGATGCTGGGCCTTTGTAAAACTTTGTAGAGCAGGAAGGCGCACAGCAGATCCCTCGACTGCGCTCGGAATGACAAAGGGGGAGCGCGGTCACTCCCCCACAGTTCTTCCTTATGAAAAAACCAAATCCAGCTTACTCAAACGCGAACCACTGGAGCCAATCAAAGCCCGCATAGTTAAAGCGCCAGGCGCACCTTCCGCCGTGTCAGCCATGCAGCAATCGCCAGCATAAAGCAAGTGAAGATAATGGATCTGACCACCCCCTGCCAGCCAGACCGGAAGTGCCCCCCGAAGAAGGTGATGCCCACCGCGCCCAGCAGTTCCCAGTAGTCCGGCAGTAAATACGTCGTCAGCGTATTCGAACCCGCGGGGCGAAACGCGAAGGCCCACCCGATCTTCTTCTTTATGTCGCAAACCCAGTAAAGCAAGGTAAACGCACCCACACTAAACGCAATCGTGTAGAGACACCACGTGGGAGTAGCGCGAATCTTTGATATTCCAAGCGGTTGCAGAAGGTATCCAGCAACCAGTGCAGCCAGGGCAAACAACAAACCCGCCGTCGCCTTCTGCTGAAACGTTCTGAAACGACGTGCCTCGACGAAGAGGATCGTCGTGACCACGCCCGCCATAATCAAGCTGGCCGAGGACCCATTGCCCCAGGGCCACTCGTACCCGCGCAGACCATTCTGGAAGTTGAGCCAAAGCGCAGCCCTCGGAGAGTGAGCCGCAACCAGGGCTACAAACCGCGCGGTCGTGACCGCGTTGAATACTACCAGCACGATCAGCCAGAGCAGAGGCGCCAGCAGCCAGCGGCGGAACGGAATGTAAAGCAGGCAAACCGCGAAGTAGGCGTAACCGATCAAGCCCAGGATCTCCGGGTAGCTGCCATCGATCCAATGGACCTGACCGTCATGGCCGATTCGCCGAAACAGCGCGTACATTGCAACCACCAGCAAAGCGCCCACAGCCCGAAGCCCGATATGCCACAGAGGCGAGCTGCGATCGCGCCCGGACGGATACACGCTCAGAAACAACGACGCGCCCAGGAGGCCCAAAAACTCCCAAAGCCGGGGGGCGATGACCATATGGGCCGCATCCGCCTGGCTGCCATTCGCGAGGATAAGCCCAAGAATCACCAGGGAGGCTGAGCGAACCAGTACGTGCCCCCACAGAGCGAGCTGCGAGGGGTTCTTGCGCAGCCGTGCCTGGATCGCGATCGGTAACGACATCCCCACCAAAAAGAGGAAGACCGGGAAAACCATGTCCACGTAGGTCATGACGTCCCAATTGCCCTTGGCATGAAACGTCCACCACGGCAGGTTCCTGGTGCCGTCCAGATCGTTGACGAAGATCATTACGGCTAAAGTGATACCGCGGAAAATATCGATGGATTGAATGCGCGTGATGACGGACTCACCGGCACCATCGATCGAAACGTGCCCTGGGTTGGTGACTGCGGTATTGCTCATGAGTCCTCGCGGGAAATCCTGGAACTGCCGGCTACAGCAAAGCCCAATGCGCTCGCCGCCTCCTGTTAGCATAGCGGCTACGGCCCTGACTCCCAAGCCCCAGCGCCGCGTTGAACGGCCCCGGAAAGGACTACCGCTGCGTGCTGATCTTTGCCGCTATTCTCGCCACGTTTGTTTATGGATTGATTGCCGCCATGCTGGGCACCATCCTGCCCGATCTGTCTGACCGGTTCCACCTCACGCCGCGCCAGAACGGGACGATCGCCTTCGCCCAGGCATTGGGATTGATCATTGCCTCGCTCGCCGTCGGTCCGTTGCTCGATGATGAAGGCAAGAAAGCCGGGTTGATGCTCGGGCTGGCCTTCATCTCGATTGCCCTGTTTGCTCTGCCCCGCTCCAGCGGCTTCCGCAGTATCGCGTTCCTCCTCTTCCTGCTGGGTGTGGGCGGCGGCATCGTGGTGACTGGCGCGAATGCCCTGGTCAGCGACGTGGGCGAAGCGCACCGCGCCATCGCTTTGAACATGGTGAACCTGTTCTTCGGGCTGGGCGGCCTGGTCACCCCATTCATCTCGGCACACTTGTTCGCACGCAAATGGGTTCGCCTCTGCTACACAGTCGCGGGCCTCACGGTCATCACACTGCTGTTCCAGGCGGTCACCAAGATGCCGCCACCCACCGGGGCGGGCCGCTTCATTCTTGCGGACGCGGGCCCTATCCTCGGGCGCCCCTTGCTGTTCCTTCTCGGTTTCTTTCTCTTCCTCTACATCACCTGCGAAGTCGGCGTCTGGAACTGGCTCACACGCCACCTGATCGCCCAGGGCATCCCTGAATCGAGCGCGCTCAATATTCTGTCGCTGGGTTTCGCGCTCGGCCTGCTCATCGGCCGCGTCGGGGTATCGCCTATCCTCATCCACGTATCCGCCATTAATGTGTTGCTCGGCGCTGCTGTCACCATGGCGGTGACGACATTCCTCATGCTGCGTACCGTCAATCCGAAGACGGCCTTCCTCATGGTCTTTCTCGGCGGCCTTTCCATGGCGCCCGTATTTCCCACTACCCTGGCGATCGTGGGCGACGCCTTCCCTCGTATGACGGGCACGGCGATCGGCTTCGTGATCACCTGCGGCTGGGTTGGGCTTGCCGTCAGCTCGCGCCTGATTGGCGCCATTGCCGGCGGTGATCCGAAGCGGCTGCGGAGCGCGCTGCTCGTCATCCCCGCCTCCGCGGTGCTGATGATCGTGTTGAACCTGGTCATAAGGGCTTCGCTGCCCTAGTTCTCCGCATCATCTATCTCCGCATCATCTATTCGAGGGTCTTCATGAATGTCGTAGCCACTACGCCCACCGCAACCACCCCTGTGTTCGGGCCCGGTAATCCGTTTTATGCTCCGAGTACCTTGCCCCTGGGAGCACCCCCTTTCGATCGCATTGCCGATGCCGATTATCAGCCAGCCTTTGAGGCCGGCATGGCGGAGCAGCTGCACGAAGTGCAGACGATCGTCGAGAACCCGGAACCGGCCAGCTTCGAGAACACCATTGTTGCCATGGAGCAGACCGGCCGTTTGCTTGATCGCGTCTCCTCAGTCTTCGGTGCCGTGACCGGCGCCAACACTAACCCGTTGTTGCAGGAAATCCGCCAGACGATGGCGCCGAAGATGGCTGCGCACCACGACGCCATCTACCTCAACGCCGAACTCTTCAGCCGGGTGAAGGCCGTGTTTGAGAACCGAGCGGCGGCCGGCTTAACGGGAGAGGCCTTGCGTTTGGCAGAGTACTACTATCGCGAGTTTGTCCACGGGGGCGCCAATCTTTCCCCGGCAGACAAGACGGCACTCAGGAAAATGAACGAAGAAATGTCGAGCCTGCAGGCAGATTTCCGCAGCAGGCTGCTGGCCGCAAACCAGGCCGGCGCGTTCGCAACCACCGACAAGGAAGCGCTGGCGGGCTTAACCGCCGCACAATTAGCGGCCGCCGCACAAGCCGCAGAACAACGGAATCAGCCAGGCTGGGTGTTGGTGCTGCAGAACACCACACAGCAGCCACTGCTGGCGAATCTAACCAACCGCGCCACCCGGCAGAGCCTCTTCGAGCACTCCTGGAATCGCACCGAGCACGGCGATGCTCACGATACCCGCGCCCTCATCCAGCGCATTGCGCAACTGCGCGCGGAGAAAGCAAAACTGCTGGGCTTCTCCAGCTTCGCCGCCTGGAAGCTGGAAGATCAGATGGCCGCCAACCCGGAAACCGCAACCAGGTTTATGGACGCGATGGTTGCCAAAGCCATGGCGGACGCAACGGAGGAAGCGGCCGAGATCGACAAGCTGATCGCCGGCGCCCATCCGCTCGAGGCATGGGACTGGGACTACTATGCCGCCCAGGTACGCAAAGCGAAATACGATATCGACGATGCTGAAGTGCAACCGTACCTGGAGCTGAACGCAGTTCTTGAGGACGGCGTCTTCTATGCCGCCAAGCAACTCTATGGATTGTCGTTCCGCGAGCGCCACGATTTACCCGTCTACCATCCCGACGTGCGCGTCTTCGACGTGATCGATGCGGATGGCAAACTCCTCGCCCTGTTCTACGGTGACTTCTTCAAGCGCGACAACAAGAACGGCGGCGCCTGGATGAGCAGCCTGGTAAGCCAATCAAAGTTGCTGGGCACCGAGCCGGTCATCTACAACGTGTGCAACTACACCAAGCCACCAGCCGGCGAACCCGCGCTGATCAGCTTTTCTGACGTCACCACGCTGTTCCATGAGTTTGGCCACGCGCTGCACGGCATGTTCTCAGAAGTGACTTACCCGAGCTTCACCGGCACCTCGGTGGCACGCGACTTCGTCGAGTTCCCTTCCCAGTTCAACGAACACTGGGCGACCTATCCCGGCATTTTCGAGCATTACGCGCGGCACCATGAAACGGGCGAGCCGATGCCGGCGGATTTGATGACCAGGCTCGTGCAGGCAGAGAAGTTCAATCAGGGCTATTCGCTGGTTGAGATACTCGCGGCTGCGCAACTCGACATGCAGTGGCACACGCTGAGCGCAAACACCACGGTCGATGACCCGGATGCCTTCGAAAAAGAAGCACTGCGCAAAACCAATCTCACTCTCAATTACGTGCCCCCGCGCTATCGCTCCAGCTACTTCTCACACATTTGGGCGAGCGGATACGCGGCGGGATACTACGCCTATTTATGGAGCGAGAAATTGGATGACGACAGTTACCAATGGTTCAAGGATCACGGCGGGCTGACCAGGGCTAATGGAGACCGCCTTCGCCGCATGATCCTTTCCCGCGGCAACACCGAGGACCTGGCGGCTATGTACGAAAACTGGCTGAGTGATCCTGCTGAAGGCTGAGATCGCGGGCAAGCTTCCCTGCCCGCGACTACTGCTTCTCGACTATTGCTTCTCGTCTACTGCTTCTCGCCTATTGCTTCTCTTTTAGAATTTCTTCGATCTGCTCTTTCGGCACTGAAAGATGATCTTCATTCTGCTTGAGCCACGAACGATAGTCCTGCTCGATGGCCTCACTCCAGCGGGTGTCGATTTGGCCCGCGGTGTATTTCTTCTCTTCCAGCCGCTGATGGCCAAAGGTATCCCGCAGATGGGTCGATTCTGAATCTCTGACGACTTTCTCAGCCAATTGTGGCGGGATAAAGATGACCCCCCCATTGCGGCCAAGCACTACATCGCCCGGCATTGCAGTAGCGTTGCCGATACGGGTTGGCGCATTGATGCTGACCATGGTCGAGTTCAGCAGCTTGCCTGAGTTCAGCGATCCATAGTGATGCGAGGGATCGTAAAAGCGGACGAAGGAGGTAAAGTTTGGCAGCTCCTCCAGCCCGTTGATATCGCGCACCGCGCCGTCATACACGATGCCATTGCCTGACTTGGCATAGATCGCATTGCCCACGTTGTCGCCAATGGAAGGACCGCCGACCTTCAGTTGAAAGTGGTCGGCTACATACACGTCGCGCGGCTGCAGCATGTCGACAGGCCAGGCGTTCATGGCGCCCTGGCGTTTATCCGCGACACCCTGCGCTTCGATCAGCTTCTGAATGTCGGGCCGCCCTGGCATCCAGGTCGCTGTCAGTGCACGGCCAACCAGCACCTTGTCCGGGTGAATCGACAGCCAGCCATCCTCATACTCGTGCATAAACCCTGCTTGTTGCAGGGTCGCCCACGCTTCCTCCAGTGTCACAGATTTCATCCGGTCCAGGATGGAATCGGGCACCTTAGGCCTGCCATCGGGAAAGCGCTCCCCTTTCCAGTCTGGCGTGTACTTGATCACGTCTTCCCGGGAAAAGAATCCCTGTTGTGCACCGGCCACGGGTACCAATCCCCCGGGCGCCGCTCCAAGGATCAAAGAAAAACAGACCACCCCCGGAACCCCTCGCCACCAACGTTTGCTTTGTTCCATCATGGTTTCCTTTGCCTGGTTTCCTTTCTGGTTTCCTTTACCTGGTTTCCATTACTTGGTGCTCGGCTCAAACCAGGTCGTGCCGGGGATCTGCACGGTCTTGGCAACCTCTTCGTTCATCTCGACACCCAGGCCAGGCTTATCAGGCGGTGTGACGTACCCCTTCTGAATGATCTCGCCTTCCTTGACGAACGTCTTCCACACTTCCAGGTGGTTGATCCAATGCCACTCGCACACCAGGTAATTTGGCACTGTTACGCATACGTGAGCGGAAGCCATGGTGCCGATCGGCGAGACCACGCAGTGGGGCGCGACCGGTACGTAGTAGGCCTGTGCCATGTTCGCAATCTTGCGGAACTCTGACAGGCCGCCCACCTTCTGGATGTCGGGCATGATGATGTCGGCAGCCCGCTTCTGCAGCAACTCGGTATAGCCCCACCGCATGTAGAGGTTCTCGCCGCAGCAAATCGGGGTAGAGGTGGAGTGGCGAATATCTGCCATCGCATCGATGTCTTCCGGGGGAACCGGTTCTTCGAGCCATAACAAGCGGAACGGTTCCACTGCCTTCGCAACCCGTTTGCCGGTGGTGGCGTCATAGCGCCCGTGCATATCGCAGGCCAGATCCATTTCCTTGGGGATCGACTCACGCACGTGTTTCACCCAGCTCACCATGCGATCGATCTCGCCATTGCTGGCCGTCCAGTTAACCTTATCGAAGCGCGCGGGATCACTGGCATCATCCAAATCGATCTTCATCGCCGTGAAGCCTTGCTCCTTAATCCAGGGCAACTTGCGATCCGACTCCGGACCGAGCGGATCATCCATATCGGAGTCGCAATACATGCGAATCTTGTCGCGGAACTTGCCCCCAAGCAGCTGATAGACCGGCAGCCCAAGGATCTTACCGGCAAGGTCCCATAAGGCGATCTCGACCCCGGTCAGTGCGGTGATGTACTGCCCACCCTGCGCGCCGGCAAAGATACCCGAAACACGAATTCTCTCCCAGAGTGCATCCACGTTCAGCGGATCCTGCCCGACCAGCATGCGACGCCAGCCATGCACCAGCGCCTCTGTGCCGTTGGCTGCATCGGTGGACTCGCCCTGGCCGTAGAGGCCGGAATCGGTGTAGACCCTTACGTGTGTCTGCGGCCCGTGCACCATCACCTGCGCGGTGCGCACGTCGGTGATCTTGACCCTGGGCCGTTGCTGTGGCGTGCTGCTGGTCTGTACTGCGCGCGAGAGTGCGGGCAAGCCAAAGATCCCGGCTCCGGGCAGGATGGTGGCCGCGCTCTTAAGCACAGACCTACGCGTGAATCGACTCATGCGGTGTCCCTTTCAGGTTGTCGGCAGGGGAAAGAATTGCGTTTTTACAACGTTCATGACGAGCAGCCCGGGATTTCGTTGTGGCGGACAAATTATCATGCGCAAAAAACCCAAGTCAAGAGAGGCTCTATGGCCAGGCCCGACCAAACAGGAACATAGCAAATGACGACTTGGGGTTCCGCAGTCCGCATAATTGGAACGATGCAGGGTTTGGATCCATCGTAAGTAGCACGAGGGTGCTGGCCTGCCTTCGCCTTGCTATGTCGCTGAACGCTGCATCGGCGCACGCACAATCGGGACCACTCAATTCATCGCCTGGCTCATCTCACAATGTGGAACGTCCGGCTCCATCGTGTCTCATCTACGAAATGGGCAAACTCGTGAAACGCAAAACTTGCTTGATCAGAAGCATTCGTCTTATACATTTGATCGTCGGGCGTGGGAAAAGACCAATACACCATCAAGGCTTTGCCGATGACATTCTGCCGCGGCACAAACCCCCAGTAGCGACTGTCCAGACTCACGGCCCTATTGTCCCCCATTACGAAATAGCGATCAGCAGGCACGACCAGGTCACCATCACTGACGTAGTTCGACAGAGCAGCGGCCCATTCCGTGGTTGCTCCGTCGGCGGGCGATGGAGCAATCGATGGGAAGTCATTTCTGTACGGATCAAGCTCAGCACGATCGAGCTTCGCTGCGTAGGGCTCCGGAATGACCTGGCCATTGCGATAAACGACACCGTCACGCAAGCGAATGTGATCTCCTGGCGCTCCAATGACGCGCTTTACCAGGAACATGTGTTTCCCATCCGGTTCAAGAGTTGGCTTGTAAAACACCACCACGTCGCCCCGTTCGATCGTTCGGTACGGCAGGATCCGAGAGGCTGGTGAGCCATAGGCGGTTCGGTTTACCAAAACGTGATCGCCCACCAGCAACGTACTCGCCATGGAGGAAGACGGGATGACGAAGTTTTCGAAGGCGAACGCAAGCACAAAGAGGCCTACGACGAGAACACTGCAGATCGAAGCTACGCTTTCCGCCGGCGTCTCTTCCTGGCTCAAACGAGAGGGCTTACGCCTGAAGTTCCGCGGAGAGGATGCTTTCGTGCGTTTTCTCATGTCCGGAGGCTAACACGATCAAGGCTCCGCTCACGAGCGGATTTGGTCAAGGCACGGTGCCTATGCTTTAGCCTTCGCAACCCGATGATCATTCGGTTCGAAGCGCCACTACGGGATTAACGGATGCGGTTCGCCGCGCAGGTAAGTAGCTTGCCAATGCTCCCGCTGCAGCAAGAACAACGGGCACTGTTACGAAAGAGATTGGATCGAGCGGGCTCACCGCAAATAGCAGACTTTGCATAAGGCGCACGAGACCTGCTGCCGCGGCAAGACCAACGGTTATGCCAATCCCGGTTAATACCAGCGCAGAACGAACGAACATCCACGTCAGCTTGCCCTTCTCGGCGCCAAGCGCCATGCGGATACCGATCTCACGGGTCCGTTGCGAAACGGCATACGAGATCACCCCGTAGATACCGAGAATGCCCAGAGCCAACGCCATGCCTCCGGCAATGGCCAGCATGACCAACGTAAAGGAAGTACGGCTCATGGATTCACTGTAGATTTCCTGCATGGTGCTCACTTCAGCGATGGGCAGATTTGCATTGACCGACCACACCGCCTGCTGCATTTCGCTTACCAGAGCTTGTGTGCCTGCACGCGGAGTGCGCAATGCGAAATAAACTGTGCGGGAGGCCCGCTGCTTCTCAGGACGAGTTGCGTCGCCTAGCAACGTAGGCCAGTAAACAGTAGCTGGCGAAATTTGGTTTACTCCATTCTCCCGTACGTCTTCCACCACGCCCACCACTTCATGCCAGGGTGTACCAGGCATTTCCCTGAATCGCTTGCCGATAGCCGCACGCGGTGAGCCCCACAATTCGCGCGCCAGGCCGTCCGACACGATGCCAACCGGCGTGAATCCATACACCTCAGCCCAGGTGAAGTCGCGGCCAGCCAGCAATCGCGTCCCCGCCGTGTGGAAGTACCCCGGCGAAACGTAGTTATAAAGACGCATCGGGACGTTATCGTAAGCGTAATTTCTGCCTTCGATCAAAATTTGGTCCCAAGCCGGTTCGGCTCCGCTCATAGGCACCGATTCGGCAAAGCCGGTGGCCGAAACACCCGGAAGAACAGCCAGCTTGTCCACGATGCTCTGCTCCAGTCGCAACACCGTCATAGGGTCATGCACCAGTGTCTCGGGAAGCGAGAGGCGCATCACCTGGAGCGAGGGTGGATCGCTGTAGCCGGGGTCGACCCTGCGCAGCGCAAGGAACGTGCGAATCATGAGCACCGCTCCGATCAGAAGCACCAGTGCCATCGCGACCTGAATCACAACCAGCAAGTTGCGTCCGCGCTGCCGGTCGCGGCCGGCGCTGCTGGTCCGCGTCGCTCCCACTGAGGCAAGCCGCTGCCGCGAAGCCCCATAACGTAATACAGGGATCGCGCCGAAAAGCATACCGGAGAGCAGCGAAAGAACTAGAGTGAAGGCGACGGATCGGCTGTCCAACGAGATCTCCGTCAAGCGCGGCAAACTCGCGGGGCCAATCGCAGCCAGCAGACGGAGTCCTCCAAGCGCCACAGCCACGCCAACCGCTCCACCCAACAGGCCGAGTACGACGCTCTCGAGCCAAAGTTCACGCGCAATCCGCCACCGTCCGGCACCCAGGGCTGCGCGCACGGCAAGCTCCTGCTGGCGAACATCGGCGCGCACCAGCAGCAGATTTGCCACGTTGGTGCAGGCAATCAGCATGACCAATCCGATGGTTGCCATCACCACCCAGAGAACCGCATGCACGCTGCCCACAACTGTCTGCTTAAGCGGCTGCAGTGCCGGGGTGATCTTCCACTTCAGATACCAGTGCGGATCCGAGCCGGGACCGTTGGACCATGAGTCCATCCATATCCCGAGCAGGCGCGCTACATCCATGTTGGCTTGTTGCAGGGTGATCCCGGGGCGCAACCGCGCGATCCCACGAAACGCAAAGCCGGCCAGCAACTGCTTGACAGGATCAAGCGCCATGGGCACCAGCAAATCGTAATCGTAGTTGACTATCTTGAAACCACGCGGCATGATCCCCGCGATCACCCTTGGCTGGCCGTTGACGCTGATCGTGCGTCCGACTGCACCGGCATCGCCGCCAAAGCGACGCTGCCAATAACCGTAGCTCAGCATAACCCGTCCCAGTGCATGGGGATCCTGGTCGGCCGCAGTCAGCCATTGACCTTGCAGCGCCGGCGTCTTCAAAGTCTCAAGAACGCCGTCGGAGATCAACGCAGTGTTTACCTGTTCCGGCTGCGCCAGGCCGGTGATGCTCGCCGTTCCTGGTCCCCAGATTCCCACTGACGCAAAGGTGCGGTTCTGCCTGGCAAATGTTAAGTACATGGAGGCTGAAAGTCGCAGCTCACTGCGAAACTCCGCCAGCCCGGGCGCCCCCGGCGCATCGAGGTGAAGTGAAACCAGCTGCTGCGGATCGGGATAGGCCAAGGGCCGTAGCAGCACGCTGTTGAGCACGCTGAACACCGCTGTGTTTGCTCCGATCCCAATCGCCAGCGTAAGGACCACCGTGATGGTGAACCCGGGCGCCTTTTGCAGGCGGCGGCCGATATGCTTCAAATCGAGCAGCAATGATTCCAGCGCAGACCACTGCCAGGCTTCGCGGCTGCGCTCTTCCAGCAGCGTTGGGTTGCCGAACTCACGCCGAGCTATACGTTCGGCCTGATCGCGCGTTTGCCCTTCGTCCAACAGTTCATCTATGCGCTCATCGAGATGTTCGCGAATCGAAACGGATATGTCGTCGTAGCGGCTACTGCGAGAGGTAAATCGAAATAAGCGGGGCATGGTTTTCTCCCTATGTTTTGCCAGCGGCCAGAACGCGGTTGAAACCGGTAAACATCTTTTCGAAGCTGACAATCTCTCGCTCAAGATGTCGCCGGCCAGCTGCCGTGAGCTGGTAAATGCGCGTAGGGCGCCCCTTGGCCGAGACGCCGGACTCCGCCTTCAGCCAACCAACCTTCAGCATCCGCTGCAGTGCCGGATACAGTGAGCCTTCTTCCACCTGGAGCAGGTCGTCGGAAACCTGCTTGATGTGTTTCACCAGCCCGTAACCGTGCATAGGTTTCAGCCGCAGAGACTGGAGAATCATGATTTCCAGGGCGCCCGGGAAAAGGTCGCGATATTCCGAGTTCTTTGTCACGCTTGAAGCCTACTCCACAATACCTATTTTGAAAATAGGTATTGTGAATTAAAATCAGACTTCGCTTGTGCCGCACTTTACGTTGACCGTACGTAGGCCGATGGGCAGCGATCGCCCTAAGGCGCTGTCGTGCCGCTGGTGTACGCTCTGGATTCGCAAGCGGGGATGCACCGCCCGGTTAAACAAAGGCGGTCCTGCAGAAACCGTTAACCTGCTATGCGGACAGGCATGGAAAGTGTGACCCGCGTTCCCTGCCCCAGTCGGCTCAGGATCTGCACGTTGCCGCCATGCAGCACAGCGATACTCTTCACGATGGCCAGGCCCAGACCGCTGCCTCCCGAGTTTTGCGAGCGCGAAGAATCGACACGGAAGAAACGATCGAAGACTCTTGGCAGAGCTTCCGCCGGAATCCCAATGCCCGTATCCGATACCTCGATGCGGATGCTGGACACATCGGCGGCAGTTTGTAAAACGATCGCTCCCCCGCGCGGGGTGTGCGCCAATGCGTTCGAGACCAGGTTGCTGATGGCCCGCTGCAGAAGCGTGCGGTCCAACTCGGCGACCACCTGGCCACCTGACAACTCGGTGGTGAGCGAGACGGCCGCTTCGGCAGCCGACGCTTCGTAATACTCCCGCACACCACTCAGCAATTCGCCCACGTCGACTCGTTCGCGGTTCAAATGCGATAGAGGGCTTTCCGCACGGCCCAGGAAAAGCAGGTCGCCAATCAGGTCCGACAAGCGCACGGCTTCCTCAAGATTCGACTCGACTACATTGCGGTACTCGGCCGCGCTGCGAGTCCGGCGCAGCACCACTTCGGCCTCTCCCCGGATGTTATTCACAGGGGTACGGAGGTCGTGCGCAATGTCTGCGGAGAAGCGCGAGATGCGCTCAAACGATTCTTCGAGGCGGTCGAGCATCTGGTTGAACGTACTGGCCAGTGACAGCAATTCGGAAGGGTACCCTTCCGATTGAATGCGCTGCCGCAGATTGCTCGAACTTATCAAGCGAGCAGTGGTCGCCATCTCTTCTACCGGCCGAATGGCATGCTGCGCAATCTGGTACCCGAATAGTGGGAAGATGATGAAGCTGGCCAGCAGGATCGTCCAGAACCCAAGCCGGTAACGAGCCAGCAACGCCTCTTTCTGCGAAACATCAATTGCAATCTGCACTGTGTCTATTTGCCTGGCCGGAGAGCCTACCGGCAGGGCCGCGGTGACGACACGGAAAGCCTTTCCGTTCTTGCCCTTGATGTGGATGGTGTGATCAGGCCGCCCCCGGGTCGCGCGAGCCAGCCATGCCAAATCAAGCTGCTCCGCCATCGATGGGGTGATCAGCAACTGTTTGCCCTGGGGATCCAACAACTGGATATAAAACTGTTCGTAGCGGCGTGCGGCTGATTCCAGTTCGACTTCTTCCCGCAAACCCTCCTCGTCGTCTGGCCTGTCCTGCAAAAGCGTGCTGAGCACGTGCACTTTGTCAGCCAGAAACAGATCGGTACTTTTCTCCAACTCACCTACCAACACCAGGTACAGGCTTACGATCGCCAGGAACACGAGACAAAGGCCCACCAGGGCGTAGCCGGCGGTGAGCCGAAAAGCCAGCGTGCCCCATAAGCGGGCAATGGGCCCTGGGCTAGGGTTCCGCTTCCAGAACATAGCCGGCACCCCGCACAGTATGGATCAGCTTGAGCGCGAACGGGTCGTCCACTTTGCTGCGTAGCCGGCGCACGTTCACGTCAACGACGTTGGTGTCGCTGTCGAAATTCATGTCCCAAACGGCCTCGGCAATCAGGGTGCGCGAGAGCACTTCGCCGGCACGCCGCGCCAGCAGGCAGAGCAGCACAAATTCCTTGGACGTAAGGTCCAGGCGATGCCCGGCACGGGTCGCCCGTTGGCGCAACAAGTCGATTTCCAGATCAGCCAGTTGCAGGGTCTCTTGCCCACGTGGGGGCCCGCGACGGAGCAGGGATCGTACGCGTGCGAGCAGCTCAGAAAAAGCAAATGGCTTTACCAGGTAGTCGTCGGCCCCCAACTCAAAGCCGCGCACGCGCTCGTGGATAGCATCGCGCGCTGTCAATAACAGCACGAGGGTGCGACGGCCCTGTTGGCGCAAACGGGAAAGGATCTGCCATCCATCGAGCCCGGGAAGCATGACGTCGAGAACTACGAGATCGAAGTGCGACTCCTGGGTCAGGTGCAGGCCCTCGACGCCGTCGAGGGCGACGTTGACGACATAGCCTGCTTCGCTCAGCCCCTTCTTCAGGAAACTAGCGGTCTTCGCTTCGTCTTCAATGACGAGCAGTCTCATACCTGAGGGCCTCGGCAGCCGGATTCCGGGACTGCACCGAAAAGCGCTGAAGCCACAGACCACAGCAACAGTTTCAGGTTGCGCCGCGGTGCGCTTTGCCAACTGCTCGATGGAAACGAAGGGGGGAGTGGATAGGGAAACATTGGGCCGTCGGGGTGCGGTTACCCCCGTACTCACCTATCAAACACCCGCACTTCTCCCGCAACATTACGTGAGTCTTGCGGCCCGGTTAAGATTTCGTGAACAGCCAGCTTTGTGCGCCCCAGGGGACGAAGCTTCATGCCGTGAACGCATGACCGGAATCTTTTCGAAGTCGGTACGCCGTATACCGCCATTGCTATCGTGCTTCTTCGAAATCTGAGTCGACCAGCATCCGATTGGTCTGGCGGATCGTTGTCAAATGGTTGGACCGATCAGTGTTTTCCGCCGCGGTGAGATCTCCATGTTCCTCTTTTTAAGAGGCCGCCCATGGCGGGTGTGGCTCAGGCTGGATGCATGAAGGCGGACACAAGTATGCAACCAAGCATTCTCATTGTGAACGATGACGAACGGCTTTGCGCGACCCGGAGGCTGCTTCTGGAAAGTTGCGGAGCCAAGGTTTATACCGCATGTGGCAGGGCTTCCGAAGTAACGCAAGAGCTTGGCCATGAACTCGACCTGGTGCTCATCGATTCCACCAACGTAGGCATGGCGCGCGGCGAGCAGCTTTGTGACCTGGTCAAATCGGTGAGTCCTTTGCGCTGTGTTGCGCTGCTGGCTGCAGTCGAGCTGGGAATGGCAGAGCCTGCAAACGCCGATTACCTTATCCCCCGAAGCGGACCGCGCGAACTGCTGGTGCGCATCAATGAACTGCTGGATAGACGGCTAGACATCAATCTTTGGGAGTCGACTACTAAGCATGGAAATAACGGTACTTCTTGTTGAGAGCCAGACAGGCCACATTGAACTACCTGCATTCGGGGGCGCTGAACACGAGATCAAGCTTCTTCGAGTCACCACGCTCGACGAATTGACGGCGGTTGCCGAGAACACTCAATTAGACCTGGTCATTGGCAATGACGGTCCTGGCTGGCCAGCGATGGAGGCATGCAAGTACCTGCAGCAGTCGGGGAACGATGTGCCATTCGTGTTGCTGTTGGGCGAAGAGGACGCAGAGGTTCGGCGACAGGCTTTGTCCGCAGGCGTTTGGCATACGGCCGTCCGCAGCCAGCCCGAGCTGGTCGGTGCTGTGCTATCCCGCAGCTTCGACTATGCCGTGGCACGCCGTGAGCGCCTCGAGTTGCAGAAGGCGCTTGCCCGCGTCGAAGACATCTTGCAACGAAACCAAAAGAGTATGGCCATGGGGGTGATGCTCGGTTCCATTGCCCACGAAATCAACAACCCTCTCGAAGGTATGGCGAATCTGCTTTACCTGGCACGGCGGTCCCCGCACGATCAGCAGACTTTGAGCACAGCGCTCGAGATGGCAGAAGCCGAGCTAAACCGCGTGAGCGCAATCACCAAGCAGATGCTGACCTTTCACCGTGAGTCGGAGAGGCCGAAAAAGGTGTGCGCGGCCGAGATCCTGGAAGCGGTACTGGCCATGTTCACCCCCCGGCTGCGCGAGAAACAAACGAACGTGGTGCGCCAGTTCCGCAGCCCCGGTTGGATGCTGGCCCAGCCAGGAGAACTCAGGCAACTGTTTGTGAACCTGCTGGCCAATGCGCTTGATTCGATGGAGAGCGGTGGCACGCTCACCTTGCGGGTGCGCGAATCGGCGGGCCCTGGCCGGCGCCTTTGCGTTTCTGTGGGCGACACGGGCCAGGGGATGTCTCGCGCCATGACCAGGAACATCGGCAACCTTTTCTTCACCACCAAGGGCGAGTCTGGAACTGGCCTGGGCATGTGGGTGGTGCACAGGATCGTGAAGAAGTATGATGGCGGGCTGTGTGTCCACAGCTCGACCACTCCCGGCCGATCGGGGACGGTGTTCCGACTGTGCTTTCGAGAACCGCATGCGTTGTTTTTGCGAAACCAACCTTCGGAGGCACCGCAATCCTCTTCGCCGGTCATTCGGGAGAAGCATCTGCGCCTTGACAGGCGGCCACGCCGGCTTGGATAGCAGCTTGCCGTCTCTGCCGTGGGATGAAGGCATCTACAGCCCGAAGTGCTAGTCCGGATTTCTCACCAGTTAGCCCCCACTTTGTCATCCCGAGGAGCTTGCTTGCGGTGCAAGTTAAGGACGGGATGAACGGGGTGCGATACGCGTCGAGCGAGCGGAGCAGGATGTCCCCCACTCAAGCCAAACGCGGCTTGAGTGGGCCACCCTCGGCTTTTCTGGATGCGGGCAGGATGCAAATCCTGCTGAGTGGCGACTGATCGGACCCTAAAAATTTAGGGTGGCCCATTCAAGCCGCGTTTGGCTTGAGTGGGGGACATGAACCCTCGTCCAGAGCGCTTTCCAGTTTGTTCATTAGGAGCGCAGTCGAGTGATGACAAGTTGGGGTTAGTGACGCTTGCCGGCATTGCCTGCGGCGTGAAGCAAACACCGGCGGGAAGCCCGCATACGCTTGTCCCTCAAACGACACACGCTGCAGTACATTCAAACGCCACACACGGCGGTCGGCTCACGCCACTGGCTAGCTACTGGGTGACGGTCATCTTGCGGATGGTGTTGGTGGTACTCGCGCCATTCACCGTGGGGACAATTTCAACCCGGCCGCCCCAGGTAATGACATCGTCACCCCCTACGATGCTTTCGGCGTTGTAGTCTCCCCCCTTGACCAGTACATCCGGCCGTATGGCCCGGATCAGTTCCAGCGGAGTTGGCTGATCGAACACAATCACTGCGTCGCTTGCCGCCAGCGCAGCGAGCACACGGGCGCGCTCCTGTTCGCCGACCACCGGGCGCGACGGGCCTTTGAGCCCCCTCACTGAGCCGATCACTATTCAGCCCGATCACCACCTTATCGCCGAAGGCTCGGCATTGCTCCAGCAGGGTAATGTGACCTACATGCAGGATGTCAAAGCAGCCGTTGGTGAACACGATGCGATCGCCATTGGCGCGCCACTCCGCCAAACGAATCAGTAGCGGAGCAAGTTCAAGAATCTTATCGGGGCCCCGCATCTGGGCCGATGCGGTGAACTGGGCGATGAGTTCGTTGCGCGTGATGGGCGCAGTGCCGGTTTTGGCGACGACAATGCCGGCGGCGACATTTGCCAGGGTCACCGCAGTTTCGGGAGTGAGCCCACCTGCCAGCGAAGCAGCCAGGGTGGCGATCACCGTGTCCCCTGCACCGGTCACGTCGTACACTTCACGGGCGCGCGTGGGTGAGTGCAATACCGCATCGGGAAACAGAATGCGGATGCCTTTCTCGCTCATCGTCACGGTTAAGTAATCGAGGCCGAGTTGCCGCACCATATTCTGGCCGGCGGCGAGCAGTTCCGGCAGATTACGGGTGGCTACGCCCGTAGCCAGCGCGAGCTCATTCAGATTGGGGCAGATAGTCGTGGCGCCGGCGTACCGGGCGAAGTCCTTTCCCTTGGGATCGACCAGGATGGGGATGCGGCGCTCCCTGGCCAGGCCGATGATCGTTTGACAAAGTTCGGAGCTCAACGCGCCTTTGGCGTAGTCGGAAAGGATAACGGCGTCGGCGGTGTGGACCAGTTCCATCGCCCTGGCCTGCAATGCCGCGTGCTCGGCGGCCGCGTGGGGCTCGGTGCTTTCGACATCCAGACGCAACAACTGCTGATTGCGCGACACGATGCGGGTTTTCGCAATCGTGGCATGAGCAGAAACGACCATGCCGGAGACATCGACGCCGGCCTCGGTGAGCCGGGTGCGCAGCTCCCGCATTTCTTCATCGTCACCCCAAAAACCGGCTTGCATGACCCGGACGCCTAAACCAACAAGGTTCATGGCAACGTTGGCAGAGCCTCCGGGAGTGCTCCTGGTTTGCACGGAACGGAGTACGGGTACGGGGGCTTCTGGCGAAATGCGGTCGACCTCGCCCCAGATGGACCGGTCGAGCATCACGTCGCCAATGACCAGGATGCGCAGATTATGAAAGCCACCCTCAATGAGCGAGAGCATTCGAGATTGTTCGTTCAGCAGCATCGGGTCGAGTCCCACTTCCTTGGCGTGCGGGCGGGTGGATGGCCGCATGCCTATCATCGCAAATTCGGCTCCTCTGCGACTGGCCTATACTACGGGGGAGCCCTGGGAGATAAGGTAGTCACGCTTTCATAAGCAGGTATGGCGATCGCGTTCCCAAATTCCAGTGTCGTGAAGGCAAGGCTACTGCGGGTGTTGCGGCCCCATACTCGCTGGGCCCGCATGACTGTGTGGCTGGGCGGTCTGACTCTGCTGTTCTGGATTGCCGCCGCCCGGCCTGGAGCGGACCTGAACGGCTGGGCCACGTTTGCCACCGTGGTATTTACTTTCTTCCTGGTAGTCCAATTTTGCCGCTGGGGTTACCGGCCCCTGCTCTGGCGACTGCGCAATCGGCTCATCGTTACGTATCTGTTCATCGGCGTCATGCCCATCCTTCTGTTGCTGCTGATGGGCGGCGTGGCTGGTTATTTGTTTGCCGGTCAGTTTGCCACCTATGTGGCGATTTCCGATTTGCGTTCTGAGCTGCAGCATCTGCAGGCGGCCAACGATGCGCTCGCCGCACAATTGTTTCCTCTCGAGCAAGCGGGCAAGCTGAACGAGAAGGTTGCCGGCGAATTCACCCGTGCTTCGGACGAACGCTTCCCCGGGCGCACGGTAACGATTGATCGCAGCGGCAAGGGCTTTGTGCTGAGCACACAGGGCGCCTTACTGGCGGCGCGCGCTGCCGATGTGCCCTCCTTTATCCAGGGTGATTTCACCGGCTTTGTCATGGAAAGAGGGATGCTGCATCTGCGGGCTATCCGGCTGCCATCGCCCCGGCGAGACCTCTCCCTGGTGTCGGATATCCCGATCACCGCCGCGCTGCTGGCGCCTACGGCCGAGCCGCTGGGAGAAGTGACGCTTTGGCCCCTGCAGCCGGATCAACGCGGCGACATTGAAATCGATGGACATGCGGTGAATGCGGGCTCGGTTTCGCGACGCACCCACTGGTTCGATGTGACGCTGCACTTCGGCACGCTGTTTGCTGTCACGGACTGGCAAAACGGCAAGCAGGGCCAGGGGATTCTTTACGTAGTGACCCGGCCTTCGATGCTGTACGCCACCCTGTTCGCCACGCTGGGCGATAAGGCACTCGTGTTCCGCGATATGTTGCTCCTGATTGCGGTGTTCTTCGGGTTTCTGGAGTTAGCCGCTTTGTACATCGGTGTGCGGCTGTCGCGCAGCATGACCGGCGCGGTCTCAGAACTGTACGAGGCCACCGAGCACGTGAACCGGGGCAATCTAACGCACCGCATCCAGGTGCAAGGGCGCGACCAGATGGCGGCGCTTGAAGGCTCCTTCAATTCAATGACCGGTTCCCTGGCGCGCTTGATGGGCGAGCAGAAAGAAAAGCAGCGGCTCGAAAACGAACTGACCATCGCCTATGAAGTGCAGGAGTTATTGTTCCCGCACCAGACGGTGAATCTGCCGTCGCTTGAAGTGCATGGGCTCTGTGTGCCGGCGCGCACGGTCAGTGGAGATTACTACGACTTCATCCCGCTGGGCACCGATCGCATGGTGCTGGCGGTCGGGGATATCAGCGGCAAAGGGATTTCGGCCGCTTTGCTGATGGCCACGGTGCATGCGTTTGTGCGCGCGTATTCGGTCGAGCCGGAGATGGTGCGGATGCCGGCAGTGCTCGCGCTGCAACACCAATCGGGTGAGCGTGACCGCGGCTATGACGGCGTCGACCAGGACGAGAATACGCTGCTGGCGCCAGCCATGCTGATGACCGCGCTGAACTACCAACTTTACCGGAGCACACCCGCAGCCAAATACGCGACCATGTTTCTCGGTTACTACGACCCTGAGGCGCGGGTGCTGCGCTATTGCAATGCAGGGCACCTGCCACCGTTTATTCTGCGCGCTAACGGCGAGGTGGTGACGCTCGATGTGAACGGCACGGTGGTGGGTCTGTTCGAAGGCGTGAGCTACGACGAGTCAACCGTGGTAATGGAGCCGGGCGATATTTTTCTGGCATACAGTGATGGCGTCACCGAGCCGGAGAACGAGTTTGGCGAATTCGGAGAGGACCGGTTGCTGGCGTTGATCCAGGAGCACCGCCGCAAGCCTCTGCCGCGGATTACCGAGATTGTGACCAACGCGGTGCTGGATTGGATCGGCTCGGCAGAACAGCCGGATGATGTGACGGTGGTTCTCGCCCGGTGCTGCGAGACGTGATGCCGATGCGCGTTCTTTGCCGCCAATCCTGCTCATTCTGCCGGTGTCGTTGGCAATTCAATTTGCGGTTCGGTACCATCCGACTATGAATTATCGGGCGCTTGGGCGCACAGGGTGGAATGTTTCTGAAGTGAGTTTTGGCGCTTGGGCCATCGGGGGCGCCTGGGGACAGGTGAGCGATGAGGAGTCGCTGGCGGCGCTCAACCAGGCGATCGATTCGGGAGTCAACTTTCTCGATACTGCCGATGTGTATGGCATGGGCCGCAGTCACCGGTTGATTGCCCAGCTGAAAAAATCGCGCAAGGAAGAGATTATCGTCGCCACCAAAGTGGGGCGGCGCTTGCCCCAGCAGGTGGTAGAGGGCTACACCCGTGCCAACCTTACATCGTGGGTCGAGGACAATCTTCGTGATCTGGAGACTGACACTCTCGACCTGGTGCAACTGCACTGCCCGCCCACGGATGCGTATTATGAGCCGGAGATTTTCGGGGTGCTCGACGATCTGGTGGGGGCGGGCAAGATCCGGTTTTACGGGGTCAGCGTCGAGCGCGTGGAAGAGGCTCTCAAGGCGATTGAGTATCCCAATTTGCAGAGCGTGCAGATTATTTTCAATTGCTTTCGCCAGCGGCCGGCAGACTTGTTTTTTGCCCAGGCGAAGCTGAAGCAGGTGGGGATCCTGGCGAGGGTTCCGCTTGCCAGCGGATTGCTGACCGGCAAGTTTCGCGCCGACACGCAATTCGCCGAAGACGATCATCGCAACTTCAACCGCGAGGGGCAGCGCTTCGATAAGGGCGAAACATTTGCCGGGGTGGATTACAAGATTGCTCTCGATGCGGTAGAAGAGATCCGTGCGCTGGTTCCCCAGGGCATGAGCATAAGCCAGTTTGCCTTGCGCTGGATCCTGATGTTCGATGCGGTGACCTGTGCCATTCCGGGAGGCAAACGGCCCGGCCAGGTGGCGGAGAATGCCCTGGCTTCCGGGCTCCCGCCGCTTACCCCGGAAGTGATGCAGGGTGTGCGCAGGATTTACGACGCGAAGATCCGGCCGTTGGTGCATCCTCTGTGGTGAGAGGTCCAATCCGCCGGTTCAGATGTCCCCCACTCAAGCCAGAATCGGCTTGAGTGGGCCACCCGGCATTTGTCTCACAACATCCAGACTGATCCTCAAACGGGCGCCAACCACTCTGGGAGAAAACCCTGAGTGCTAACAACCTCGGTCCCAAAACAACTCCATGGTGGCCCATTCAAGCCGTTTTTGGCTTGAGTGGGGGACATCTAAACCCTCAGCGGAACCAAAGCTTGATCTTCGCTTTTTATTCTCTTATAGTGTTCCTCATGCGTGCTCTGTCTTTCCCCAAGTGCTGCGTGGTCTGCTGCAAAAAGTGCGGCCACGACGTGTTGTCCGGAACGGACGGCTTCCCTGCCAGTTCAGTCGTTGTGGTGTGCTCGCTGTGTGGCGAGCGGCGGCGCTACCTGCCTTCTGAGGTGATCCACGGCAGACCGCATAGCTTGGTCCGCGCCAAGCGGACCAGCGCAGTGGCACAGCGGCGCGGGCCTGTATCGGCCCAGCCCACCGGGTTTCGCGGCCAGCGTATGGCCGCCGGCCGCTGACCTCATTGCGGTAAAGGTTCGAGCTTGATCGTTTTGCCCTGGCGGGCAGATTGCCGGGCGGCATCGAGTATCTGCATCACCACCATGTTGGTATCGAGCGATGTGAGATCGCCATCGGGCTGCAGCTTGCCGCTCATCACCGCGGCAAGGTAGTGCAGCGAGCCATCGTTGGGTGGCGCGAGCGTCGGCGCAACCGCGGTGTGTTCCTCTGCCTGACCCTTGGTCCTGGTCCTTAGATTGTTGGGTCCTACCGTGATCAGGTAACCGGTTTGGCCGTAAACCTCCATATCCTTGCGGGCAAAGGGCCAGTTCCAGGAGCCCATCAGGACTGCCTGGGCTTTGGGATAACGCACGATGATGGTGGTTTCATCGGCGACCCGAGGATAGATCTGCGGCTTTTCGGTCTGCGTCACGGCCGTCACGCTGGTGGGCGAGGCGCCGTGCATCAACCAGGTGACCAGGTCTGCTCCGTAGCATCCGAAGTCGTAGAGCGCGCCATCGCCGTTCTGCTCCGGATCGGTGAGCCAACTTAGAAATTCTGGCGGCACACCAATCTCTTTAGGTCCCTCGTGGCCATCGTGCACCACCACCCGGCGTATATCGCCCACGCTGCCCTGCATCACGGCATCATAGGCAGCCTTGTTGCTGGCATACCAGGTCGTCTCATAGTTCACCAGAACCTGGATGTGGTGTTCCCGTGCCGCTCGGCGAATGGCCAGGGCATCGTCCAGCGACATGGTTAACGGCTTCTCGACCATGACGCTCAACCCATGCCGGGCCGCCGCCTCAATCACCTCGCGGTGCTTGCCGATCGAGGTGTAAACCAGCAGAGCCTGCGGATGCTGAGCGGCGATCATCGCATCCAGTTGGGTGTAGAAGAGGCCCTGGTCCAGGTGGAACTGCTCCGCATATTTATGCGAGAGCGCTGCATCTGCATCCACGATAGCGACGAGTTGCACTTCCTGCTGATTGGGAAACTGCTTGAGAAACCCGGAAACGTGGCCGTGTTCCAATCCCACGATGGCCACGCGAAGTGGCGCCTGCGCAGCCGCAGTGCCGAAAGCAAAAAGGGAAATGATCAGACCGAGCGCCAGCCGCATGCATCCTCCAAACTACCCATGCATTGTACGTTGCAGAGCAGGCGACTATGTTTGCGGGGGCGCTTTGCCGGAACGGCGTACCCAGGCGCCATTCTGCTTTTCCACATACACCCACTCAGCCTGCGAGCACAGGTTGCCACACCAATCCAGTATGTAGACCAGCGCGGCCGTTTGCGCGGTGTTGAAATACACTTCGCTGAAATAAGTGATGCCCAGGTAATCGCCATAGGTGGACTGTAGCGCGGAGCTTGCGTTGAGCGAAGTGCGGGACGACTTGAACTGCAGCGTCTCGCTGGGTTTGAGCAAGGTGTAGGGGCGCCCCAGGGTGAAGCGCCGGGTCAGGACCATGCGCTCTTTCTTTCGCTGGCGATAGTCGCTGAGTGCTTCATTGAAGGCGCGCGGGTTGTCCGGCGGCGCCTGCAGCGTTGCATCGGGGGCCAGCCTGGGATTGAGATCATCGTCATTTACGGTGGAGTCGCTGATTGCCCAGGGCTTGCCGGCATCCATATCAGAAAACACCTGCCCGGGCATGAGCAGCGAATAGATCTGATAAATGTCGGTAAGCCGCGCGGCGTTGGGTGGCGGCGCCGGCTTGGTCTGCCCGTTTACGGGCATCAAGGCTGGGAGGATGCAGAGCAGAACCGGGAGGCGGAGAAACCACCGTCCACCCTGTGAGTGGTCTGTTTTCATAGGCCCGATCTCCTTTTGGCGCTGCCTAGCATGATGACACATGGCATGCGAGCGAAGAGTCGGCGGTCGCCCGGTAGTATTCTCGATGGATACCAAAAGGATGACGCAGGAGTGACCAAACCGAACCGCGCCAAGGCCAACAAGCTGGGAGAGGTGGAGCGCGTGTATCGCATTCTTCGCGATTGGTTGATCACGGCCAAACTCCCTCCCGGCGAATTTCTCTCCGAAGCCGATCTGGCCGAGCGTTGCGGTACGAGCCGTACCCCGGTTAGGGAGGCCTGCACACGCCTGATGCAGGACCACTGGCTGACCCGGATTCGCAGGAAGGGATTCATGGTGACGCCCATTTCCGTGCGCGACATTGTGGACCTGTACGAGTACCGCAAACTGCTGGAAAGCTACGCGGCCGAAAAGCTGGCGCAAACCGCCGGCCACGAACAGATGAAGGAACTGGCTGCGATCGTCGCTCCGGAGAACGACGCCGGCAGCACACTGGACAAGATCCTGCTGGCCAATCAGCAGTTTCATCAGCGCTTGTGTGAAATGGCCGGCAATCAGCGAGTGATCGGGCAGCTTAATCTGACACTGGGGTACGTAGCTCGCCTGGACACGCTATGTACCCAGACCGTGCCGGGGTGGATTGGCCATGCTGAGATTCTGCGTGCCATTGAACGGCACGAGCCGGCCGAAGCCCGGGCAGCCATGCAGGCCCATGTGGATGCTTCGCGCGACAAGATGGTGAAGTTGTTTAGCGCATAGCGCCATCTCCATCGCACCAGCGATCACTGCTTGCGCGCCAGGTACTGATGGACAAAAGCAATGGCCATGCTTCCCTCGCCCACGCCGCTGGACACGCGCTTGATGGAATCGTGGCGCACATCGCCGGCGCAGAAGATCCCCGGCATACTGGTTTCCAGCAGATACGGCGCGCGCGTAAGCGGCCATTGCTGCAAATCACGGCCAGTGCAGAGAAAGCCGTCGCCGTCGCGCTCGAGTCCTTTGGGCAGCCATCCGGTCCTGGCCTGGGCGCCAATCATGATAAACAAGGCATCCGCCGCTCTCTGGCGGCGCGGCTGATCACCCGTGGTGGTCCAGACCGAGTGCAATTGTTCGTCCCCGTCGACGGCCACAATGGTAGTAAACGGTTCGACAGTGATGTTTTGACGGTGAGCGATTTGCTCAATCAGGTATTGCGACATGGTGAGCTTCAGGCCCTCGCCGCGTACTGCCACGGTGACGGTTGCAGCGTAGCCGGAGAAAAACACGGCAGCCTGGCCCGCGGAGTTGCCGCCGCCTACGATGAAGATGTGTTTGCCGATCACATTCGCGGCCTCGGTACGCCCGGCGCCGTAGAGAACTCCTTTGCCCTGCAGCCGGTCAATGCCGGTGGCCTCTAGTCTTCGCCAATCCACGCCCGTAGCAAGTACTACCGTGGTGGTGCGTACCTGGGTGCCGCCATCGAGTTCCACACAATAACCGCCGGGTACTGGCTCGATACTGGTCGCTTCGCGCGCCATCACCATGTCAGCGCCAAAGCGGTCTGCCTGTTTCAACGCCCGCGTGCTCAGTTCGTCGCCAGAGATGCCGTTGGGGAACCCGAGATAGTTCTCGATGCGGGAGGAGGTGCCTGCCTGGCCGCCCACCGCGTATTTCTCCAGCAAGAGAACGCTTAGACCCTCGGAAGCTCCATAGACCGCAGCAGCCAATCCAGCAGGGCCGCCGCCGACCACGACCACTTCGTAGTCGCTCTGCTTTGGGGCAGTGCTGATGCCCAGCGCGGTGGCGACGCTGCGCACGGTGAGCGGTTGATCGACGAAGCTCGTGTTGTCGACCATCACGAAGGCGCCCGTGAGCTCTTGTGGTGCATGCGCCGGTAGCCGCTCAGGATTGCGCTCGCGATCGACCCATTCGTATGGAATGCGATTGAGCGAAAGGAACGCGCGAATCTCGTGACACGTTGTATCGAACTGAGAACCCACCACCACGGCGCGTAAGAAGTTATTGTCGCGCACGTATTCGCGCATCATGGTGACGCGCCGCATCATGACCTGCACGATCAGATTGCTGCATTCCGCAGAGCCGTCGAGCAGTTCTTTAAAGAGGAGGCGATCGAGGCGGAGAACGAGGGAAGCGTCCCTGGCGCGCAGGGAGGCCACGGTGAGCGAATCGATCAGGATCGGGGTTTCGCCGAAAAAGTCTCCGGGGGCAAGGGTCCCGCGCACCCGGCTTAAGCCACCGAACTCCTTTTCGATTTCCAGCGCCCCTTCGATCAGCACGAAAAACCAGGGCACTTCGCCTTCGCGAATGAGCCATTCGCCTGGGGAGACCGAGAGCTCGGCAGCGTTGTGCACGATCCGCTCGCGTTGTGCGTCGGTGAGGCATGCGAAGATTGGCACGGCTTTTAGCTCGTCTGGATGGATCATGGTTCCCTTTCTCCGCTAGCACCACAATACTGCACGGCGCTCTGTTGCCCGCGAGGTGAAGCGAAAGTGGACGAGGGTTCAAATGTCCCCCACTCAAGCCAAACGCGGCTTGAATGGGCCACCCTGCAGTTTTTAGGATCCGATCAGTCGCAACTCAGGAGGATCTGCCCCCTGCCCGCATCCAGAAAAGCCGAGGGTGGCCCACTCAAGCCGCGTTTGGCTTGAGTGGGGGACATCCTGCTCCGCTCCCCGTTCATTCCGTCCTTAACCTGCTAGTGAGGTTCCTCTGCCCATCCGATGCTGGAGCTCTGTAAGAATTTGTGGCAGGAGAAAGGCGCACAGCAGATCCCTCGACTACGCTCGGGATGACAAATTGAGGATAGTGAGGTTGGCCGGCAGTATCTGCGGCGTGAAGCAAACACCGGCGGGAAGCCGGCATACGCTTGCGGCGCAAACGCCACATGCGGCTGTAACTCAAACGCCACATGCGGCGGTCGGCCAGCGCAACTAGCCCCCAATTTGTCATCCCGAGCGCAGTCGAGGGATCTGCTGTATTCCCAACCCGCAACGACTGCATCACACGATGCGCTTACCTGCAGCGAACACCATGGCCGGCCGCTGGGCGCCGGCGAAATAAGGAATCTCCCGGTAGTCACTGCTTTCGTGGACGACAAAGTCCGCGGCTTTGCCGGGCTCTAACGAGCCTACTTCCCCAGCAAGATCGAGGCTCCATGCCGCATTGATCGTCGCGGCGGTGAGCGCTTCGGCGGGCGTCATTTTCATCTGCGTGCAGGCGAGTGACAGCACCAGGGGCATGGACGTGACGGGCGAAGATCCAGGGTTGAAGTCTGTTGCCAGCACGACCGCGAGGCCCGCATCGATCATGGCGCGAGCCGGCGGGTATTGCCGGGAGCCGATGGAGTATACCGAGCCAGGGAGCAACACGGGTTGCACGCCGGCGGCGGCCAGCGCGGCGATCGATGCTGTATCGGTGTTCTCCAGGTGATCCGCCGTAGCGGCGTGCAGGCTGGCCGCCAGCAGCGCGGCGCCCGTGCAACTGAACTGGTCGGCATGCATGCGCAGGCCAAAGCCCATGGCGCGGGCCGCGCCCAGGATGCTGCGGGCTGCCGCCGTATCGAAGATGTGCGGCTCGCAGAAAACGTCACAGTAGTGGGCGAGCTTCTCCGCTGCGACCAACGGCAACATCTCTTCGATCACCAGGTCCACGTACGCCTGCGTGCGCCCATGAAACTCATCCGGTACTTCATGCGCGCCGAGGAAAGTAGGCACGCACCGCAACGGTGTCGTTTTGCCCGTCTCCGCAACAACCCGTAGGATCTTGATCTCCGCGTCTAGCGTGAGGCCGTAGCCGGATTTGGCCTCGATGGTCGTCGTGCCGCCGCGCAGAAACCATGCGGCATGCTTTTGCGCAGTCGTCAGCAATTCACTTTCCGTCGCGGCGCGGGTGCGCCGGACAGTGGAGCGGATGCCCCCGCCCTGCTGCGCAATCTCCTGGTAGGTAATACCGGAGCAGCGCATTTCGAACTCATCCGCACGGTCGCCGGCAAATACCAGGTGCGTGTGCGCATCCACAAAGCCAGGGGTGACGACGCGGCCTTCTGCATCGATCACTGTCGTGTCGGGGGTAAGTCGTGCTTCGATCTCGCTGCGGGTGCCAATCGCCTGGATGGTGCTGCCTTCGATGAGCATGGCTCCATCGCGCACGATGCTGAGATCGCGCATGTCCGCGCCAGTTCTTGGGCGAGCTGCACCCGCGAGGGTAACCAGTTGCGAGCAATTCACAACCGCGAGCGTCACTCTTCCACCATCGGCCGGCGCAGTCCGGCGTTTGCAGCGAAGCTCTGCGCGGCGGGGTAGCCTGCGTCCGCATGACGCAGGACGCCCATGCCTGGATCGCTGGTTAGTACTCGCTCCAGGCGCAGTGCGGCTTCGTCGGTGCCGTCCGCTACCACCACCATGCCTGCATGCTGGGAATAGCCGATGCCTACGCCGCCCCCATTGTGAATGCTCACCCAGGAGGCCCCGGCTGCAGTGTTGACCAACGCGTTCAGCAGGGGCCAGTCCGCCACTGCATCCGAGCCATCGAGCATTGCTTCCGTCTCCCGGTAGGGCGAAGCAACGGAGCCGGTATCCAGATGATCGCGACCGATCACAATGGGCGCGGAAATTTCGCCCGTGCGCACCAACTCATTGATGGCCAGCCCCAGCTTTGCACGCTGGCCATACCCAAGCCAACAAATACGCGCCGGTAAACCCTGGAACTGAATACGTTCCCCGGCCAACTGAATCCAACGCTTTAACGATTCGTCCTCCGGGAAAAGCGACAATACCAGCCGATCGGTCCTGCGGATATCGTCAGGATCGCCCGAAAGCGCTACCCAGCGGAACGGCCCCTTGCCCTCGCAAAACAAAGGCCGGATGTATTCCGGCACAAAGCCGGGAATGTCGAAAGCATTCTGCACGCCGGCCAGTTTGGCGTGGGTGCGCAGATTGTTGCCGTAATCGAACACGATCGCGCCGCGGCGCTTCAGCTCCAGCATGGCCTCGACATGCTTACCCATGGTGGCCATCGAACGCGCGACATAGCCATCAGGGTTTTGCTCCCGCAGGGTGAAAGCTTCTGCGAGGCTCAGGCCCTGGGGCACGTACCCGTGCAGAGGATCGTGCGCGCTGGTTTGATCGGTCACCAGTGCGGGGATTACATTACGGCGCAGCAACTCCGGCAACACATCGGCTGCGTTGCCCACCAGGCCCACCGAGCGCGCGAGCCGTTGCGTCTTCGCTTGTTGCAGCATGTGCAATGCTTCATCGAGATTGGCAGCCAGGGAATCGCAATAGCCGCTCTCAACCCGCTTCTCGATGCGTTTGGGATCGACATCGATGCCGAGAAAGCGGGCGCCCGTCATGGTCGCAGCCAGGGGTTGTGCGCCACCCATGCCGCCCATGCCGGCGGAGACAATCAACCGGCCTTCCAGGCTGCCGCCGAAGTGCTTACGGCCAGCCTCGGCGAAGGTTTCGTACGTGCCCTGCACGATGCCCTGGCTGCCGATGTAAATCCACGAGCCGGCGGTCATCTGGCCGTACATCATCAAGCCCTTCTGCTCCAACTCACGAAAGACCTCCCAGTTCGACCATTTGCCCACCAGGTTGGAGTTGGCGATCAACACGCGCGGCGACATAGCGTGCGTGCGCAGAATCCCGACAGGCTTGCCTGATTGGATAAGCAGAGTCTCATCGTTCTCCAGGCTTTCGAGCGCGCGCACAATCGCATGGTACGAAGGCCAGTCGCGCGCGGCTTTGCCTGTGCCTCCGTACACCACCAACTGATCAGGCGCCTCGGCGACCTCGGGATCGAGATTGTTCATCAGCATGCGCAGCGCGGCTTCCTGTTGCCAGCCCTTGGTGCGCAGAGTGGTGCCGCGCGGTGCGCGAATGGGCGGCTGCAGCTTAGGCTGACCAGCGATCAAAGTCTCCATGATGGATCCCCTTTGTCAGGCGTTCAATGTCGGTTGCAATCACCCGGTCTTCCTCCAGGGGCAGAACCAGGGTGCGTATGAATAGCCGGGCATGCTCAATCTCGGTCGCGGCTTTGAGTGGCAGGCGATAGTCGAGCCCCTGGGCAGCTGCCATGAGCTCAATTGCCAACACCTGCTCAGCATTCTCGACGATCTGCCTGAGCTTCAGCGCGGCGGTCATGCCCATCGAGACATGATCTTCTTTTCCTCCGGAGGTCGGCAAACTATCGACGCTGGCCGGGTGCGCCAGCACTTTCGCTTCATTCAGCAAAGCGGCGGCCGTGACATGGGCAATCATCAGCCCGGAGGAGAGGCCGGGCTGCACGGCGAGAAAAGCAGGCAAGCCCTCATTGCCATCCGGGTTGATGAGCCTGTCGATTCTGCGTTCGCTGATGCTCATGAGATCCGTCACCGCGATGGCCGCATAATCGAGCACCATCCCCAAGGGGGCGCCATGGAAGTTGCCGCCGGAGATGATCTCTCCCCCTTCTCCCGCTGGGTCACAAAAGATGAGCGGGTTGTCGGTGGCTGAGCCGCTTTCGATCTCGATCACCTCGCGTGCGTGCTGCAGAGCGCTCCGCACGGCTCCATGGACCTGGGGCATGCAGCGGAGACAATAGGCATCCTGCACGCGTGGGTCATTGGTGCGGTGCGACTCGCGAATTTCGCTATCCCGCAGGAGAGCTCGCAGGTGAGCAGCCGTTTGTATCTGGCCGGGATGGGGCCGGGCGAGGTGGATTCGTTCATCGAAGGCGACGGGGGTACCGCGCAGAGCTTCAAGCGCCATGGCGCCGGCCAGGTCGAACAACCGGCATACGCGCTCTGCGCGCAGCAGCGTGAGCCCGCCCACGGCGGCCATGGCCTGGGTCCCGTTCAGCAGTGCCAGCCCCTCCTTTGCTTCCAGCACCAGGGGCGATAAACCTGCCCTCGCCAGTGCTTCTGCCGCCGGCATGCGGGCGCCCTCAACGAAGGCCTCGCCTTCGCCGATCAGCACCAGCGCCAGGTGGGCAAGGGGCGCAAGATCACCGCTGGCGCCTACCGAGCCCCGGCTGGGAATGACCGGGTGGACGCGGCGGTTCAGCATGGTGGTCAGCAACTCGATCAGTTCGTAGCGGACACCGCTCAATCCTTTCGAAAGCACATTGGCGCGCAGCAGCAACATGGCGCGGGCTTCCGCTTCGCGCAATGGTTCCCCCAGCCCGCAGGCATGGCTGCGGACCAGGTTGCGCTGCAGTTGCCGCAGGCTGCCCGGACTAATGCGCACGTCTGACAATTTGCCGAAGCCCGTATTGATGCCGTAGGCCGGCTCCTCCTGGCTGGCGATGCGCTCCACGAAGGCCTGGGAGGCAGCGATGCGGGGCACGGCGGATGGGGCAACGGTTACATCGGCCTGGCCGCTGGCAACCGCCTGTATCTGTTCAAGCGAGAGCGGGCTCCCGTCCAACTCCACGAGCCTGCGGTCAGTGCGTGCCGTCATGCTAGCCATCGTACCGGGTTCCCCGCCCTGCGACGCGCCGGAGCGGCAGGCGTGACCCCTCACCCATCCGTAATTGCTTTTAGGGATGAATTCCTGATTATCTGCGTTTTCCCTGTTGCGTTTCCGGGGTTTCCGTTGGAAACTGCGGAAAGAGTCTTCACGGGGATTTGGGTGACGTATGCATGCAACGGCTTTGGAGAAGGGTGGCTTTACCACGACTCTGAACATGGCCCTGAGCTCCACCGCCCCCGAGCGGACGGCCGAAACCTTCCACCGCAAGCAACTGGCAAGATTTGGTAAGTGGCTGTATCGCTTAGGGTTTGTGCCCGGCACGGCGGGGAACCTCTCGGTGCGTTTGAGCCACGACCGCATCCTTGCTACCCCCACCGCGATGAGCAAGTTCCTATTGAAGGCGAGCGACATGGTGGTGGTGGACATGGAAGGCCGGCGCGTCAGTGAGGGGCGCAACGTAACCAGCGAAATCGGTATGCACCTGGCCATTTATCAGCAGCGGCCTGATGTGCACGCGGTGGTCCACGCGCATCCGCCCATCGCCACCGGGTTTGCGTCGTGTGGCCTGGGTTTGGAAGAGCCGTTATGTTCCGAGATCGTGATGGCCCTGGGTTCCATTCCACTGGCCCCTTACGCAACCACCGGCACGGCGGACGTGGCTGACAGCATTCAGCCACTGATCGTGCACCACGATGCCGTGTTGCTCGCCAACCATGGCGTAGTCACCGCCGCCGATAACCTGCAAAACGCGTTTATGCGCATGGAGACGGTGGAGCACTTTGCCCATATCTGCCTGGTGGCTCGGCAGCTTGGTTGCCCGCAGCCTTTGTCTACGGAGCGCCTGCAGGCGCTGGCCGAGGCACGCTCGCGCTACGAACGAAACTCCGCTTAACCGCTGCGCGTCCCGCACTCCCGCACACTCACGTAGCATAGCTACAGGAGATAGTGCCGCGCGACCATGACCACGGAGACGTTCACTCAGCAGGAGATTGGGCGCCCTGCGCTTTTGGAAGATAAAACGGTCGTCCGGGTATTGGCCGCGGCCAGCTTTTGCCATCTGCTCAACGACACCATGCAGTCGTTGCTGCCGTCGATTTATCCCATCCTAAAGACTTCGTTTCACCTGAACTTCAGCCAGATCGGCTTGTTAACGCTCACGTACCAGATGACGGCGTCGATTCTGCAGCCCTTCATCGGCCAATTCACCGATCGCAAGCCTTTGCCCTATTCCCTGCCGGTGGGGATGCTGTTTACCCTGGCGGGATTGATCGGCCTGGCATTCGCCCCCAGCTTTGGCCCGCTGCTGGCGGCTGCCTCCCTGATCGGTATCGGTTCGGCTGTATTTCACCCGGAGTCGTCGCGGGTGTCGCGGCTGGCATCCGGTGGGCGTCATGGCCTGGCACAATCGTTTTTCCAGGTGGGCGGCAACACGGGAACGGCCATCGGGCCCTTACTGGCGGCATTTATTATCCTGCCGCATGGGCAGCGTGCGCTGGCCTGGTTCTCCGTGCTGGCGCTGCTGGGCTTTGTGGTGCAGGTCCGGGTTAGCCGCTGGTACAAAGAACGCCTGCTGCATATGCGACGGAGCGCTTCGAAGCAGGCAACGATGGTCAGTGGGCTGTCACGCGCCCGGGTAGTATCGGCTATCAGCGTACTCATCGCGCTGGTGTTTTCGAAGTACTTCTACCTCGCGAGCTTCACGAGTTATTACACCTTCTATCTCATTCACCGGTTTCATGTAGGGGTGCGTAGCTCCCAGGTACACCTGTTCGCCTTTCTGGGAGCGGTAGCGGTGGGGACTTTGGTGGGTGGCCCTATCGGCGATCGGATCGGCCGCAAGACCGTGATCTGGTGCTCCATCCTGGGTGTTTTGCCGTTCACGCTCCTGCTTCCCTACGCGGACTTGTTCTGGACGGGCGTACTGAGCGTGATTGTCGGGTTCGGATTGGCTTCCGCCTTCCCGGCGATCGTGGTCTACGCTCAGGAACTGGTGCCGGGAAGAATTGGCATGATCTCAGGGCTTTTCTTTGGTTTTGCTTTTGGGATGGGCGGGATTGGCGCCGCGGTGCTGGGGAAGATTGCCGACGCCACCAGTATTCTTTTCATGTACAAAATCTGCGCTTACCTGCCCGCGATTGGCTTGCTCGCGTTTTTTCTGCCGAAGGCTACCGTGCTTTACGAGGAAGAGGGCCCTGGGGCCGGGGTACCTGAGCCGTAGCGAGTTGCTGGCTGAGCTCAGTGAATTCCCACATCTCCCGACTGGAAAACGTCATTGAGATATGGGGCAGGCCGGTTGGCTGACGGGTCAGGATTCGAAACCGGCTCAACTCGCCTTCAGACGTGATTTGGGCAGCCAGTCCATGAGGGCCGGTAGCTGTGGGTCAACGGGTCTTGAGCGAACGATGGTGAACCTTTTCTTCAAGCGCAGGAATGGGCTCTCAAGATATCGGTAGGAGAGCGCTGCCGTCACGATGGTGGCCGGCAGGGCGATCGCCATGATCAGCGACTCGGAGGCAAACGGCCTCAGATGGTCCCCCACCAGGTACTTCATTCCGTTTCGGACCACGCCAAGCCAAAGGATATGGAAGACGTAGAGTCCGTAGGAGATTTTGCCCAGATAGATGAAAGGCCTTTGCAGACGGCCTGCCGGGCTACCCACAAAGCTGAAGAACAGGCACAAGCAGCCTGCCAGCGCGATCAGGAAACGCGGAGCGATCGTCGCAAAGGTAGGCGTCCCGGCTGGATTGCCGACGTAGACAGCGGCCTGCGCAGCCCGCAGGCAGAGTAGACCGGAGCAAAAGAGCATCCCGCGGAAAAGCCTGGACAGTTTAGGGACGCGGCCATGCAACACAACGGCCAGTGCGGCGCCGAGCGCGAAAAATTGGAACTGAACGATGCTGTTTGCCCACACAGCTGGATCGAGCGATTGGCCCTGGCCCAACAAGTGCGCCAGCACCACGTAGGCAGCCAGAATAAAGAATGCGGTTACCTTCAGCAGGTCGCCCGGACTGAGAAATTTCACGAGAAACGGCCAGAGGAGATAGAACTGTTCCTCGATCGAGAGGCTCCAAAGCGGATACAGGAAGCCCGGAGGATAGCCGTGCCCGACGGTGTACCAGTTAGTGAATAACAGCACCAGCGACATGCCCCAGGCGAGCGAAACGTGGTGGCTATGTGAAACCAGGCCGATCGACCAGCAAAGGGCGATCATGGCAAAGTAAAGTGGCCAGATACGCAGCACCCGCCTTGCGTAAAAAGCGGGAATGGCAATGGTGCCGCTCAAACGCTTTTCTCGCAGCAGCAACTCGGTAATCAGGTACGAACTGAGGAAGAAGAAGATCGCCACGCCGAACTCACCCGTGCGCCCCAGTGCCCCCAACTGCGTAGCCTTATCAAGATGACTGACATAGCCATGGGTAAAGAACACCAGCAGGAAGGCCAGTGCTCGCAGTATGTCGAGTCCAGGCCGGTAAAAAGGATCCAGGTCGTTATGCTGGACGGGCTCTTCGTTCGTTGCTGATAGTTCGGCAGTAAGAAACATGGTGCACTCCGCTACGGTCCTTTCGGACCGGGCAGTGGCGTCCCATCGGCCACCGCGGTTGTTCTATTAGAACGCAGGCCCGAGACCCAGGTCACCTTCAATAAGCGAGAAAGCGGGTAGGCAGTAACCCCCTGGAGAAACTTCGGAGAGGCACCGTTATAAGAAGCTGCACATCCGCCGCCCCCTCGCTCTGGCTCAGAGCGCGTTAAAAAAGAATCATGAAAGCAAAAAACTACGACAGCAGCAGGGCAATGTCTTCCGCACGCAGGTCGCGCAACAAGCGATTCTGCTCGCCAATAATGGCGTCCGCCAACTGGCGTTTGGTCTCCTGCAGCTGCAGGACCTTCTCCTCCACCGTGTCGCGAGTGATGAGCCGGTAAGCAAATACCTGTCGCAACTGACCGATGCGGTGGGTGCGGTCCACGGCCTGCGCTTCGACCGCTGGGTTCCACCAGGGGTCGAGAATGAAGACATAGTCGGCCGCAGTGAGGTTCAACCCTACACCACCCGCTTTCAGGCTGATGAGGAAGAGGCCGCACTCTGCGTCATTCTGAAAGCGTTGCACGCAGGCCTCGCGTTTCTGCGTTTTCCCATCGAGGTACTCGTAGACCACACCCTCGTCGTCGAGCCGTTTGCGTACGATGGCGAGCAGGCTGGTGAATTGCGAAAACACCAGCGCCTTGTGGCCTTCGGCCAGAACGGCCCGCAACTGCTCCAGGAGCACATCGAGTTTAGCGCTGGGGTCGCCAGTTCGTTTGCGATCGACGAGGCCCGGGTGGCAAGCCGCCTGGCGCAGGCGCAGCAGCGCCTCCAGCACCTGGATCTTCGATTTCGCAATTCCATCCTGATCAATTTTGCTAAGCAGCGCATTGCGGTAGTGATCGCGCAGCCCATCGTAGAGTTCCCTCTGTTCCGGTTCCATCTCGCAGTAGATGGTCTGCTCAATTTTCGGGGGAAGCTCGGTGGCTACCTGCTCCTTGGTGCGGCGCAGCAGAAAGGGGCGCAATGCATGGGCCAGCAGCTTACGCGCATCTTCGCCAGAGTCGCGCATGGCGCCGCTCACTACCTGGAATTTGCCGAAGCTGCCCAGCATGCCCGGGTTAAGAAACTCGAGCAACGACCAAAGCTCGCCAAGGTGATTTTCTACAGGCGTTCCACTCAGGGCCAGCCGATGGTCGCCGCGCAACAGGCGTACCGCTTTGGCCGACGCAGTATTGGCATTTTTCACCGCCTGGGCTTCGTCCAGGATGACGTAATCGAAAACCTGATCTTTGAGGTGGACCACGTCTTTCCGCAGCGTGCCATAGGTGGTGAGGATCAGATCGCAATCGGAGAAGTCCCCTTTCTTGCGGGCGACGTTACGCGCGATGCCGGTGTAGTCGAGCACGCGGATCTGCGGAGTGAATCGCTCCACTTCCTGCTTCCAGTTAAAGATGAGGGATTTGGGAACGACCACCAGCGAAGGCGCTTTGACCTCACCCTTCACCCGCAGTTCGCGTCGCGTTTCCAGCAGGGCGAGCACTTGCGCTGTCTTACCGACACCCATGTCATCGGCGAGGCAGCCGCCGAACGAAAACTGGCGCAGGAAGTGCATCCAGGCCAGTCCTTCGCGCTGATAATCGCGCAACTGTCCGCGAAAGCCGGCGGGTTGCTCGGCCGTACCGATGGCCTCAAAGCGTTCTAATTGAGCACGCACATGGCGAAAGGCAGCATCGCAATCAATCGTCGGCTGGGTTGCCAGCAGAGCATCGAGTACGCCGGCCTGGCTGGGCTTGAAGCGAATGTGATCGCCACTGTCTTCGCCCATGGCGGCGATCGCGCTGAAGCGGCGCAGAAATTCCTCGGGCAACAAACCAAAGGAACCGTCGGCCAGCGTCACCATCGTTTCACCGCGCTTGAGGGCAGCAAGCAATTGCGGCAGTGGGGCCGCTGTGTCCCCATACGTAACCCCACCCTGGAGCTCAAACCAGTCCACGCCACTGGCCACGGCCACATTGAACTGCCCGGGCTGACGAAAGGGTCGCCCTTCCCACGAGACCTGCCAGCCGTTGTCGACCAGTGCCCGCACCACACGCGGAATGCGATTAACGGGTACGGTCCAGGCCGCCTCGCGGCCAAACTGTGCCGGGGTGAAGCGCATGCCCTGCCCGATCAACTCCGCGGCCGCGGCCGACTCGGTCGCGGTATCGCGGCGCAGGAAGCGGCGGGATGAGGCAAGGAAAATGCCGCTGGCCGGTTCGCGTTCAGCGACTAGCCGCCCCTCATAGTCAAAGGACAGTTCCGCCGACATACCCTCGCTTTTGAAGCGGAAGTTCGGCTCATAAATCTTCAGGCATTTGCGCGGGGCGACCGTTGCTTCCTGGTACTGCCATGACTCGGGGAGTTCCAATACCGGCAAGGCCGGCGAGCTCAAAAGGGTACTGAAGAACTCTTCCCGCTCATGATCAGCAACCGCCACCGAGCCGTGATTGCGAAACTCGCTGATCCAGGGAAAGCTCTCATCCTTCGCCAGGCGCCCTACCTGGTCGTGAGCCACCAGGAAGTCACCCACGGTCACCAAGCCGGGGTCATCGATACTAATGCGCAGCTCGCCGCGGCAGAAGCTGCCTTCCAGCCGCCAACCCTCCGTCTCGCCTCCACGCACCTGCATACGGAACCGCCACGGTTCCCCATCGTCCCAGGAAAGCGCCTGTGCGCTCTCATCCTTTTTGTCCATGCCCAGAAAGCACCGTCCGGTGCGCACGATTTTGGGCAAGAGCGTTTGCGCCACCGCCGGCTGAAGAGAAAAGGTATGCCTGCCCCATTCTTTCGGTTCGTGATAGCCACTGGCGTGAAACGCGAGTCCCGCCAATCAGCGTTGCCAACAGTTCGCGATCCTCTTCCAGGGGCAGGCTGGCGATCACGTCGGCATCGATGGAGTAAGGCCTGGTGTGATTACCTCTGCCCTCGGCGGCCTCTCCATCGCGGCGAGCGATCGTGACCACCACCATGTTCACGTCCCGGCTCTTGCGTGCGTCGAGCAGGTAGATGATCTCCCTGCCGGCGGGCCAAACCGTTGCGCGCGACCTGTGCGTCGAGGCCGCCAGCAAGGCCACCCGGTTTAGCTGTTGCTTCCACACCGGCGCAGGCAGGCGGAGACGCCGGGCGCGCCGCCTGCTGCCGAGGTTTGCCAAGCCGTCGCGTCCGGTAGATAGCCTTGCTCATCAGCCGCCACGATTGCCGCCCAAATGTGCTTGCAATACTCGCTGCGGTCGTAAGGGCAACTGCAGGCCATGGTGAGCCCGTTGGGGGAACAGGTCAAACGGACGTCGTAGACCTGGCCGCCATACACCTTTGCGACCACGCTTGCATGGCGGAGCCGGCAACGATCTTTACCCGCTTCTGGCGATAATATTCACTCCCCCGCTCGCGGATGGAATCCGGAAACTGGCTCCAAAAAACAGAAACAAGAGAATTGCCGGATCGGTTGCTTGCAGGGGTCACTTCCCTAGTTTATCAACCGCGGCAGCTCACGAAGGCCACGGCTGCGACGCGTTGCAGATCGCCAGCGGGGCGGCGCTTCCGCCGCTTGACTCAGCTTGCCGCGTGCGCTCACTTCAACGGCTATGCTCCGTTTTCAGCTAGCCCGGGTTTTTCACCACGACAGTCCGGAGACAACCACAATGCCCCCACCCCTGGAACATGTTTGCGGGTTAGCTAGCCCCCCTATTTGTCATCCTGCGGAATCTGCTTGCAGTGCAAGTTAAGGGACGGGATGAACGGGGTGCGATACGCATCGGTCTGGCTGAGGGAGCGGAGCGGGATGTCCCCCACTCTCGGCTTTTCTGGATGCGGGTAGGAAGCAGAATCCTCCTGAGTGGCGACTGAGCGGACCCTAAAAACTGTAGGGTGGCCCATTCAAGCCGCGTTTGGCTTGAGTGGGGGACATTTGTACCGTCGTCCAGAGCGCTTCCAGTTTGTTCATGAGGAGCGCAGTCGAGGGATGACAAGTGAGGGCTGACGAGTTTAGGGCATTGTGGTCGGAAGTGAGGTTTGTGGTGAGAAGTCCGGGCTAGGGCCGAGCCAGGGCGACAAAATGTTCGGGTCGACCCAGTTCAGGGCCCAAGTGTAGCGATCACCTGGCCCTCGCCGGAGCGGGCGTGCGCGGAGAAGTCTCCCGCCTGTCCAGCAGTCGCAAAGTGAATGCGCCGCGGATGGACCAATGATTCTCTTGGGTCTCACTCCCATGCGATTGCCCTGAAGAAAATCAACAACTACTCACCGGTATGCTAAGGAGACACTTCACTGAACGGGGCACTAAAGGATGAGTCAGGGTTTTTCTCGTGGTGGGTTGATCGCAATGCGTGATGCGGTTCTGGGTTTGTTATTACTTCCTGCATTGGGGATAGGCAGCGGATTGCACGCGCAAACGCCGGCGCTTTCCACGCAGTGGGTGGCGACTGCTGGAGCAGAAGTGGACGCCGTGCCGGAATTTGTTTGGCTTGCGGACGGCACCGCAATTCTGGATGACACAAGGTTGCCGGCAGAGCGCCAAACTTTTGAGCGGCTGGATCCGTCCAGCGGAAAACGCACCCCGGTACTGGATATGCCGGGCGCGGTGCGCTCCCTGGAAGCGCTCGATGCGAAAACAGGTGTGCAGCAAGCCTTGCCCTGGCCCATGACCTTCAATCTCTCTGGAACCCAGGCGCTCTACCTTTTCCATGGCGATTTGTTCCTTCTTGATCTGCCGAGTTCCTCATTCTCCCGCATCACCCAAACGGAGGCCGAAGAGAAGGATGCGCTGTTCTCACCCAACGGGAAACTTGTTTCCTTTGTGCGCGACAACGACATCTTCGTCTGGGACCTCTCGGCCAAACGGGAAGAGCGGCTCACGCGGGATGGTTCGCACACTACCTTGAATGGCACCCTCTCCTGGGTTTACTGGGAAGAAGTATTCGGACGGCATGACACCGGGTATTGGTGGTCACCCGATTCGCAGTCGATTGCGTACCTGCAGACCGACGAAGCGGGTGTGCCGGTAAGCACGTTTGTGGACTTTGCTCCAGCGAATCCACGCCTGATCCATCAGACGTATCCGCGGCCGGGAGACCACAATCCCGTGGTGCGCGTGGGCGTGGTCAGCCCTAAGGGAGGCGCAACCCATTGGATTCCAGTCAAAGACAAGCCGTACGAGTGGCTATTGCGCGTGAACTGGCTGCCGGATGGAAAGCACCTCAGCTTCAAGACCCTTGATCGAAGCCAGCAGGAACTGGGGCTCTACGTCTCTGACCCGCAGGGGTCTGTGGTGAAGCGGCTGCTCACGGAGACTGACCCCGCCTGGGTAAACGTGAATGACGATTTGTATTTCCTGCGTAACGGCCAGTTCCTATGGGCTTCGGAGCGCGACGGCTTCATGCACCTCTATCGCTACGCAGCAGACGGCACACTGGTGAACCAGGTGACGCGCGGCGATTGGGCCATCGTGTCTTCGCATGGCGGCGCGTTCTGGGTACACCAGGGCGTGGTGGGCATTGATGAAGCAAATGACTGGATCTACTTCACGGCGCTGAAAGACGGCTCGGTGGAACGGCAACTTTACCGTATCCATGCAGACGGGAGTCGACTGACGCGGCTGTCGAAAGAGGCAGGAACCCACGCCATCGGCATGTCGCTGGACGCCCACTACTATTTCGACACTTACTCCAACATTCGTACTTTGCCGGCGCTACGGCTGCACGCAGCAGACGGGTCGGTACAGTCCACCATCGCGCCCGCACGGCCGGCGTTGTTGCCGGCGGATTTGCAATACCCACAGTTGCTGACGATCCCCGCAGCCGACGGCTTCGCGATGCCGGCACAAATTCTCAAGCCCAGCGGATTCGATCCGTCGCGCAAGTACCCCGTGATCCTGCATGTGTATGGAGGCCCGTCTGCGCCGACAGTCAGCGACAGTTGGCAAAAGGAAACGTTGTTCGACAACGTGCTGGCCAGCAAGGGGTTTGTGGCGGTGGCCATTGATAACCGCGCAGCCACGGCCATCAGCAAGACGCTCGAAAACACGTTGCCGGCAGACCCGGGCGGCGGCGAGGTGAAGGACCTGGTAGCGGGCATCCGCTGGCTCAAAGCACAGCCCTGGGTCGATGGCAGCCGGATCGGGGTTTGGGGCTGGAGCGGCGGCGGCACGCTCACGCTGAACCTGATGACCCGTTCGCAGGAGTTTAAGGCCGGCATCGCAGGTGCGCCGGTAACAGATTGGCGCTTTTACGATTCCAAATGGGGCGAGTCGTTTATGAAGCTCCCAGAGAACAATGGAGCGGCCTATGAACGGGCCTCGCTGATTCCGCGGGCCCGCGACTTGCACGGCTATGTGATGTTGATGTACGGAACGTATGACGACAATGTGCATCCTCAGAACGAGGAGGCGTTTATGAATGCCCTGATTGCCGCAGGGAAACCCTATGAGGTTGAGCTGTTCCCGATGCGCAAGCACGGATTTTTGGATGTTCCCGCGCTGGTGCAGCGCTATAACGCCATGCTGGCGTTCTGGGAAACGCATCTGTAAATGGCGATGGAGCTGCAGACTACCTCAGCGAGTATGTTCCGGTCGGGGCGGTGTAGCCAAACAGGTACGGGTGCCTCCGAGGAGCCAGGTTCGTGGAACAGGTGGACAGCTGGTGGGCGCGGAAAGACCCACGGTATTACCTTTGGCAAAAACTTCGGTGCACCGCAACCTGTATCGCATTACTCTTCCCTAGATGACTCTTACCAAGCTGTCGTGGGTTGTGGTTCTTTGTCTTGCGGCTGGGCGCGCTGAAGCTGGCGAAACCATGACTCCGCTCATCCTTCATGTTGCGGATGCACCCATTCCCTTCACCGGATCAGATGGCGCCCTCCATCTTGTGTACGAGTTGGGCATTGACTAACTTTTCGAGTGGCGACGTCGCTGTCGAAAAGGTGGAGGTGCTGACGAACGGAACCGTCCTGCAGACTCTCGACAAGGCAGTCGTGGCCGGGCGGCTGCAGGCCGCGGGCCTGCGGTGAAGCCGCAGGTTCGCTCTGGGCAAAAGCACGCATGCGCTGCTCTTCATCCACCTGGTACTGCCGGGCGGAGCCGTCATCCCTGCGCAACTCTCACACCGCGTGAGTTTGCGCGCGGCAGCCGCCCCTCCCGGGCAGCAGGAGATCACTGAGTCTGGTGGCGCCGTCACCGTCGATCGCCAGGCCGTCGCGGTGATTGGGCCACCACTGCGGGGCGAAGGGTATGTCTCTGCCGATTCCTGCTGCGACGCTACGCGCCATACCCGCGCCGCCCTGCCGGTGAATGGCCGGGTATGGCTGGCACAGCGCTACGCGGTCGACTGGGAAAAGTTGAATGACAGCGGCGCCATTTACGCCGGGCCGCGGGAAAAGCTGACGAGCTATGCCATCTTTGGTCAGCCGGTGCTCGCGGTGGCTGACGCCGCAGTGGTCTCCGCGATCGACGGCGCACCCGAAGGAACGCCGGGCCAGTATCCCAGCCAACATTGCAGTCGATCAAGCAGACGGCAACTCCGTCATCCTCGATCTCGGCGCAAATCGTTACGCGCTGTATGCCCACATGCAGCCCGGCAGTCTCAAGGTGCGCACCGGGGACAGGGTGCATCTCGGCCAGGTGATTGGCGTGGTGGGCAACACAGGTAACTCGTTCGTGCCCCACCTTCATTTTCAATTGATGGATAAGCCTTTGTCGTTGGCGGGCAACGGGCTTCCTTACGAGATCACCAGCTTCGAAGTGACCGGCAAATCACCGGGGACTGCGGCCTTTGATAAAGCAGAAATAGACGGGACTCGGCTGCCAGTTACGCCCCTTCAGAAGTCAGTGCAGAATGCCCTCCCGCTCGATCAAAGCATCATTTCGTTTCCCCCGCATTGATGGAGAAGATGCTGAAGTGCTTTCTTCTGGGTCTCGCCCTGACTACGCAGGTGGCTGCGCAGTCGGCGCGCTATGTCGACCCGATGCTCGGGGTAGATGCGGGTGGCAACACATTTCCCGGTCCCAGCCTGCCGTTCGGCATGGTCAAACCCGGGCCTGACATGGGCAGCAATCAAAGCAATGCAGGGTGGGAGCCCTCGGGCAACATCAACGGTTTCAGTCAGACGCATGTCAGTGGAACGGGCGGCGGACCGAAGTACGGCAACATCCTGCTGCAGCCTACGACCGGTGCTCCGCAGGGCAGTAACTATGGCTCGCCGCGGACGGAGGAGCAAGCCAGCGCCGGCTACTACCGTGTGACCCTCAGCCGCTATCAAACCGCCGTCGAGATCACGACAGCCGCCCGCGCCTCCCTTTATCGCATCACGTACCCCGCGGCGGCGCAGCAGAACATCCTGTTCGACGTGAGCCACATGCTCAGTGCGTCGAATGGGTATGGTGAGGCGCAGACCGTGGTGAGCTCCGCCCTGCGGATCGTTTCTCCAACCGAGGTCGAGGGCCGCTCCTCGTTACTAGGGGGATGGAATAAACAGACCACGCCGTACACGGTCTATTTCTACGCCATCACCGATCGCCCGGCCGCCTCGTGGGGTACGTGGAATGGCGACGTACTTCATCCCGGCTCGCGGCAGCAAGCGGCCGGAGTCTGGGTGAACAGCGGCGGCTGGCTTACGTTCGCGCCCGGCAGCAGGGTGGTGAGGCTGAAGATCGGGATCTCGTTTGTGAGCGGAGCCGCGGCTAAAAAAAACGCCACTGCCGAGATTACAGATTTCGATTTTGACCAGGTGCACCAGCAGGCGGTTGCCGCCTGGGATCGCGTGCTTGCACCGATCGAGCTAAAGGGCGCCAGCGCTGAGGATCGCCAGGTGTTTTACACAGCCCTTTACCACACCATGCTGATGCCGGTAGACCGCAGTGGCGAGAATCCGCTGTGGAAGTCGGCGGAGCCCTACTACGACGATTACTTTACGCTGTGGGATACATTCCGCAGTTCCGGTCCCCTGCTTACCCTGATTGCGCCCGAGCGTCAGGCCGCAATGGTACGGGCGCTGGTGGAAATCTACCGGCACGAAGGGTGGCTGCCCGATGGCCGCTCTGGTAACTTCACCGGGCGCACGCAGGGCGGCAGCAACGCGGAGTTCTTCATCACCGATGCGTATCTCAAGAAGCTACCCGGCATCGATTGGGAGACTGCCTATGCGGGCATGGTGAAGGATGCGGAAGTTTCGCCCGAGGACCAGATTCGTGAAGGGCGGGGAGGGCTCGACGATTGGAAGAGTCTCGGATACCTGAGCATCGAGGGCGTCGACCGCCCGGCCTCCAAGCAAATGGAATACGCCGCAGACGACTATGAGCTGGCCCTGCTGGCTCGCGCCCTCAAGCACCCGCAAGACTATGACAAGTACATAAAGCGTTCGCGCAACTGGGAAAACCTGTGGGACACGGAGGCGGCTGCAGCAGGATTCCACGGGTTCATCTGGCCGCGCCACCGCGATGGCTCGTGGAAAGCGAATTTCGACCCGCTCCAGGGAGGCACCTGGGGCGGAGATACCTTCTACGAAGGCAATGCCTGGACCTACTCCACGTTTGTACCGCAGGATGGAGCGCGCCTCATCGAGCGCATGGGCGGTAAGGATGTTTTCTTAAAGAGGATGGACGCCTTCTTCGCAGTGCCCGGCCGGTATGAGGTAGCGAACGAGCCCGGTTTTCTCAGTCCTTATCTTTATATTTGGGCGGGCAGGCAGGATCGCACGGCGGATCACCTCCGCGCCATTCTCGCGGCCAGTTATCACGCGGGCCGGCAGGGCCTTCCGGGCAATGATGATTCAGGCGCCATGTCTTCCTGGTATGCCTTCGGGAAGATGGGCTTCTACCCCAATGCGGGCCAGGATGTGTATCTCGTCGGCAGCCCAGCGTTCCCTGAGATGACTCTTCATCTCGCGAACGGAAACACCTTCACCATCGAAGCAAGAAACGTGAGCGCAGCCAACAAGTACATTCGCCAGGCGGAATGGAATGGAGTGCCCTACCACAAGGCATGGTTCCGGCACGAAGACCTGATGCGGGGTGGCCGCCTGGTGCTCACCATGACCGCAGAACCCACGCACTGGGACACGGGTGAGCCGCCACCATCCAGTTCGACGATGGCTCCTTAGTTCGCAGAACTGAAAGTTTTGCAGAATATTATTTAGCTGCCCGTTGGCATGTCGAACCACCCTGCGGTAGGTTGAGTGTCAAAGCGAACCGTACTTTCTGATTACTCGGCTTTCCCCATCGCAGACGTTGCGGAGAATGCTGTGAGCCTTGATCCACCCGGTGGAACGGGCTAAGACGGGGGATGGTCGGACGCGTCAAGCTCGTCTAACTTGCGTTGATATTTCCGCGCCAGCTTCAGATTATTCGGCACCGCAATCAGCCACAGGATCGTAAACGCCGAGCCGGCCCAAATGGATCGGCGCAGATGAAGAGGATCGGCCGCAGCTTCGCCGATGCAAAACAGGAGGAAGCCCGGCACCAGCAGGAAGAGCCGTGACCACAGCCAGCCACCCCGGTGAAAGTCGCGCTGGCGTCGCAGCTCAGCCTGGTAAAAGCGAAAGTGATCCGCGGTTGCTCCATCCGGCAAGTGGGCTCCGCGTCCCTTGTATAACTGGATCAACATGTAGGCGGCTGCCACGACCATCAGCCCGCATCCGATCCGTTGCAGCGGATTGGAGTACAAGTGGAAGTCGCGGCAGAATGCAATACCGACAATCACACAAGCCAGCGCGCCACCCCAGGTTCTGCGCTGAGTCTTCCGTGCCAGCTCCGTTATCCCGGCCATGAGGTCACTGGCACCGCCGGGGTGGCCGCGGCGCAACAGTAAAGTGACCGCGCTCTGTATTGCCCAGCCAAGGGCTGCCCAGTCGCCTTTGACAAAATCCATTTCACGCAGCATCGCCTCGCCCCATTCGCGTGAGGCGGGCGATGCATGCCGGATGGAGAAACGCAGGAGAGTAGAGGCAAACCGACGAATGGTCATGAGGGTTAGGTCCTGTTGAGAGCAGGTTGTAGGCGTTTGGGTTTGGTGCGGGAGGGCACCGCCTGGCGAGCGTAGCGAAGCCCATCGGGGGTGAGCTTGTACATGTGCCGTGGAGGTTTGCCGGGTTCCGCAGTCTCCCACTGTGCCTCCAGCAGGCCAGAGGCAGAAAGCCGCATCAGCATGGGGTACAGCGACCCCGGCTTCAGCCCGGTGTTACGGCAGAGATCGTACCCGTAGGTCCAGCTTGCCGGAGAGCGAAGAAACTCGGTGAGCACCTTGACGGTGGGAACAGTGAGTCGCGTAATCACAACCTTAATCTACATAGGTAGATTAAGGTTGTCAAACGAAAGTGTGGGCAGTCGGCAGCGGGTTAGATGTCCCCCCACGCAAGCAAAGCTTGAGTGGGCCACCCAGGCTGGTTGCTGAATGCACATTTGCGATCGGCGATGCCCCGTGATGGGGTAGACTCAACCACTTGCATCTCGCTCTCCATACGAAGAAGTTTGCCACGCTGGCGCTGTTGGCGCTGGGGCCCTGCCTGGCCGCTGCGGCGACTCCGCTTGAGATCTCGGAATACCAGAAGCAGGAATGGCAGGTGGAAGATGGCCTGCCCCAGACTGAGTTGCGGGCCATCGCCCAGGCGCCCGGGGGCCAGTTGCTGATCGCCACTTACGGCGGCATGGCGTCGTTCGATGGTCTGCACTTCACGCCAATGCAGGCAGACGCAAAAGATCCGGCGGCCAGCGAGCCGGTGAATTCGTTACTCCTCACGCGCAGCGGCGATCTTTGGATCGGGACCGACGACCGCGGGATTATTCGCCAAACCGGCGGGAGCGCTATCGACGTGAGCGAGCAGGCAGGCTTCCACCAGGAGCGCATCCGCGGTCTGTTCGAAGATAGTGCCGGCACGATCTGGGCCGCGACCCACGATGGCATCGAACGCATCACGGTCCACGGCGGGACGCAATCGATCGAGTTGCTCGGCCAGTTAGGCCCGGTCTCCGGTGATATCGCGACGCCCTTCGCGGAAGACGGGCACGGTGGCATTCTGCTGCTCACGTCCGCGGGTCTCTTCCACCTGAATGCGCAGGGCGTTCATCAGGTGGCGCTGTCACACCACGAGCATCATGAACGGGTGCGGGGTGATGGGGTCGCGATCTATCGTGATCGTCACGGTATCGTGTGGGTTGGGTTGCGCGACGGGTTGCTACGGTTGAGCCCGACAGGCCACAACGTGCCGGGAAAACCGGGCGGCGAATACACACAGACGGTGGTACCGGGCTTTCACAACGAAGTTACGGCGTTGGTAAGCGATTCCCAGGGAAACCTGTGGGTCGGCACCCACAACCACGGCGTCTGCCGGGTCGCGGGCGCCGCGTTCTCCTGCTGGTCCAGCCGCGACGGGCTGGCCGATGACTACGTACGCTCCTTATTCGAAGACGATGAACACAACCTCTGGGTGGGTTTATCGAGTGGCGGCCTCGCCCGCTGGCGCATCGCTCCGCTGATGCCTCTGCGCGACCAGCCAATGGACCTGCGTAAGGCGCCCGCCGCCGCCATCCTGGAGGACCATGAAGAGAGCCTTTGGATTGGCACCTGGGGTCATGGACTCTTCCGGCTGAAGCAGGGGCAGATTCGCCGCATGACCATCCCGGGGACGACAGCAGCGATCCGCACCATGGCCGAAGATGCGCACGGCTACGTGTGGATTGGTACCTGGTTCGACGGGCTCTTCCGCTACGACGGCAAACACTTCCAACATTTCCTGCTCGGCCGCGAGTCACTTACCGATGCTGTCAGCGCCCTGCTCAGTGACAAGCACGGTGGCTTATGGGTCGGCACCTACACCGGGCTGCTGTACTTCGCGGAGGGTGTGCCCGCCAGGAACCAGGGCACGGTGCTGCTGGCCGGCAAGCTGATTACCTGCCTGGCGCAGCAGGAGGATGGCTCGGTGCTGGTCGGCACGTCGGCCGGGCTCTTCCGCGTGGGGCACGGCGAAGTGCACCGGGTAGAGGGCCTGTCGCATCCCTATGTGTTGTCGGTGTCGCTCGATGGCGCCAGAAATGTTTGGGTGGGCACCAAAGGCGGAGGTCTGGATTGGCTCCAGGGAGACCACGCACGGCACCTGGGCGCACCGAAGGGGCTGATCGACTATGAGATCTTTTCTGTGCTCGGCGACAATCACGGTTTCCTTTGGATGGGCACATCCCGCGGCATCGTGCGGGTGCAGCAAACCCAGCTGCAGGAAGTAGCCCGGCAGCAGCGCCAGACGCTGGACTATGTATTGCTCGGGAAGGCAGATGGCATGCCCAGCAGTGAGTGTGTGGGGGTGGCGCAACCGTCGTCCATCCGCCGACGCGACGGCAGTCTATGGTTTGCTACTGCGAAGGGCCTGGTCCACAACGACCCTGCAGCCGCGACCCTTCCCCCTGCGGCGCCGGCCCGGGTGACCGCCGTGCAGTTGGGAACCGCGACGCTCGACGCCGCCGACCGGCTTACGCTGACACCGGGGCTCGAAGACCTGGTGTTCGACTTCAATTCGAAGAATCTGTCGAACCCTGCGCAAGTGGAGTTTCGCTACAAGCTGGAAGGGTACGATCGCGATTGGACCCCCACTCGCAACCGCGCTGCGCATTACCGCAAACTGCCACCCGGCCGCTATCGCTTCCTGGTGACTGCCCGCAACGCCGGCACCGCGTGGAGCGACCAGGTGGCAGCCCTGCCGGTTTATCAAAAACCTTATTTCTACCAGGCATGGTGGTTCTATGCCGTGCTGCTGACTCTGGTGGCGGTGGCAGCAATGCGCCTGTTCCGCTGGCGATTGCTGCGAGCGAAAGGCGAACTCGGCGTAGTGCTGGAAGAGCGAAACCGGATCGCCCGCGAGTGGCACGATACCTTGATGGCCGGTTTCGCCGCGATCTCGTGGCAAATGGAAACCACCGCCCGGCTACTCGGCAGCGACGACAGCCCAGCAGCCAGGGCGTGCGACCTGGCCAGGAATATGGTGAGGCACTGCCAGACTGAGGCACGCCGCATTTTGTGGGACCTGCGCGAGAACGAGGAGGCCAACGGGCCTCTCTCGAGTGCCTTATCTAATGCCTTGAAGCCCCTGAGCGCCAAGGAGGGCGTCGACATGCACCTGCAGGTCGAGGGGCAGGAAGTGGCTCTCGCCCCCGGGTGCGTGCACCACCTTGTCTGTATCGGGCAGGAAGCAGTGACCAATGCATTGCGCCATGCTCTGCCCAGTATCATCTCGGTCCGTTTGCAATACCACACCGACTGGTTGAGCCTGTCGGTTAAGGATGACGGTTGCGGCTTTCGCGCGGCAGACAAGCTGGCCGCCATGCACGGCCACTTCGGCATCCCGGTCATGGAAGAGCGGGCGCGCAAGCTGGGCGGCAGTTTGCGGGTGGAGACAGCGGCCGGCCAGGGCACCGAGATCCTGGTCCACGTGCCGTTTCAGATGCAACTGCAGGGAGGATGAAACCCGTGCCGATCCGCGTGCTGCTGATAGAAGACCATTTCCTCGCCCGCATGGCTCTGCGCTCTGTGCTCAGCGGGCACAGCGACATTGCCATTGTCGGCGAGGCCAGCGAAGGGGCCGGCGGCATCGAGCTTTACAAACAAACCGCCCCGGATGTAACCGTCATGGATCTTCGCCTGCCGGGGGTGAATGGCTTTGACGCAATCGCCGCCATCCGCAAAATCAACAAGAACGCCAGGATCGCCGTACTCAGCAACTACGAGGGCAGCGAAGACATTTATCGCGCCATCCGCAATGGGGCGATGGCTTACCTGACAAAAGACGCTAGCGGCGAAGAGTTAGTGGAAGCCATCATGACCGTGCATAGGGGAATGCGCTACTTACCGCCTATTGCGCGCGACCGCCTGGCCGAGCGCACCTCGCTGGTGGATCTCACACCCCGCGAGCATGAAGTGCTCACCTGCATCGCCCGCGGGCTGAGTAATCGCGATATTGCCGAGCAACTGCGTATCGCCGAAAAAACAGTGCGCATCCACGTGAGCAGCGTGCTCGACAAAATGGGCGTGCGCGATCGAACCCAGGCGGCGATCTATGCCATCCAGCGTGGATTGGTGCATTGGGAGTAGCTCCGCCCCGCACATACCAGACATCTAGGCCATTTGTCCTAGACAGAAACCGGGCAATAGCCTCATGACAGCCTGGCCGTGCTGTAGTCCACTACTTACTAATCTTTACTTCCTAACACTCCAGACAAGCTGGGCAGGCGCATTTTGTTCGTAAGGGAGCAGCTTGCGAGCGGCTCGAATCCCCTTCCCACCCTGGACGTGCAGTTCTTTGAGGATGATTGTTCGATCATTGTTCGATCATTGCTCGATCAGAGCAGGCCCGGTTCTTCTGACACACTCGCAGCGCGCATCGCGATGACGCGCAGCACGCACACTAGTTTCCCACCGGCTGCGATCGCAGCCTCACCTGAAGGGAGCGCACGAGAATGAAAAGTCTATTCGCCATCGGTAAAGCGTGGAGGATCGCGCTGTGTATTTTGTTGCTAGCCCCTACCCTGCAAGGGCAGGTTGCCAACAACACCTCGCTTGTAGGCACCGTGCTCGATGCTTCCGGGAGCGCACTCGCAGGCGCAACCGTCACCGCCGTCGACGAAGCGACCAAGCTGGTGTACCCGGGCAAAACCAATGAGCAGGGATACTATTCGATCAAGTTCATCCCGCCCGGCACCTACGACATCACCATCGAGCAGGCAGGCTTCAGCAAGACCACCAAGACCGGCACCGTGGTGCCCATCGATCAGGCAGTGCGTACTGACTTCTCGCTGAAGGTAGGTGCGGCTACGGATTCCGTGGTTGTTTCCGCATCCACTCCGCCCATTTCGACGGACGACGCCACGCTCGGCGAAACCTTCGACACCAAAGCCGTTCAGGATCTACCAATCATCGGGCACAATGCTCTCGATATCGCGGCCACGGCTTCGAACGTCATCATCGGGCCAACCTCCGGGTACAACGGCGTCCCTCCCGGCGAAGACTTTATCGGCGCCGGCCAACGCGAGATCCAAAGCAGCATTACGCTGGACGGCGTGTCGATCATGAACAACCTGATCACGCTTGCCCCGGCGCGGCCCAGCTCTGACATGGTGTCTGAGGTACAGATTCAAAGCGGCAATTACCCGGCACAGTACGGCTCCTACCTGGGGCTGCACGTCAACCTGGTCAGCAAGGCCGGAACCAATGATCTGCACGGGGCCGTGTACGACTACATACAAAATACGGCGCTCAACGCGCATCAATTCTTTGACGCACCCGGCACTCCTAAGCTGATCCAGCACTACAACCAATACGGATTTGACCTGGGCGGCCCGGTTTACCTGCCGAAGCTCTACAACGGTCGCAATCGAACTTTCTTTTTCGGTTCCTACGAAAAGCTGAACCAGATATCGCAATCCTCCAGCATCGCGTCTTCGCTCACCCCAGCCGAGAGAGCGGGAGACTTCTCTGCTGCCGGCGTCACCATTACTGACCCTTCCACAGGACTGCCGTATCCAAACAATATGATCCCGGCGGCAGAGCTCAACACCCCTTCCGGACTGATCTCGCAAAAACTGGAAGCGTACATGACCCTGCCGAATCTGCCAGGCGTGCAGAACAATTTGCAGAACAGCTATCCCAACAACCTGGCCATCACGCAGACGCTCGACCGCGTCGATGAGACCATCGGCGAGAAGAACCGGCTCTTCTTTCGTTACCACTGGCAAGACATCAATGTGGTTGGCGGGGCGAACTTCGCCACCAATGCGTCCTACGGGCCTACCAACACCAGGAACTACGCCATTGGCTATACCCGCATACTTACGCCCAACCTGGTGAATGACTTCCGCATCGGGCTGAACACCGTTATCTCGAATAGCCTCGACTACTTCGCTGTCACCGGACCGAAGGATGCCGGCACCGCGTTGGGGATTCCCGGCTTTAACTCCGATACTCTGTACGGCAATCCCGGCATTCCTTCGATCTACATCGATGTGCTGGGCGTCGGGCCTACGCTGGGCAACAGCAGCGCCAACTGGTACCAGGACGACCGCACCATCGACGGCTACGACGAGCTGAGCTGGACCCATGGGCGGCACAACATCATGGCGGGCTTGGAGCTACGCAAGCTGACCATCGGCCGGGAAGCGGCCAACGATGCACGCGGCCTGTTCAATTTTTCGGGAACTCCGGGCAGCGCCGATGCAGGGTATACCAGCACCGGCTATGGCGCGGCCGACTTTGTCCTCGGTCTTGCCCAATCTTCCACCACGCCCATCTTCCCCACCAAGGGCTCGATCGGCGAATGGCGGGATGGCTTTTTCGTCCTCGACAACTGGCAGGTGACGCAGAAGCTGACCCTGAACTACGGCCTGCGCTACGAACTGCCCACCGTGCCTTACAGCCTGAATGGCTACACCCGCATCTTGAACGCAACCGACACTGCACTCATTCCAGATTCGAGCGCTGCGACGCCGGCGGAGTTCAAGCCGACACCGGGCTTCAAATTTATTGACCCAACCCACAATGACTGGTCGCCGCGTCTGGGCCTGGCCTTCCGCGCCACCCCCACTACGGTGATTCGCGGCGGCTTCGGCATCTACTGGAACGCCAACCAGCTGAATACCTACACACTCACCACGCAGAACTACCCGCTCTCTGCCTCGGTGGCTTACAACGGGCAGGCGAATGACCAACTAACCTTCACCAACCCCACACCCGGCGCGGGCGCGGGCTCTCCCGTGGCAGGGGTTCCAGGCACCTATGTAAATGCAGTCACCATGGGTCCGCACCTGCCAACCCAGGAGCTGTACCAATGGAATCTTTCCTGGGGGCAGGAGTTATGGAAAGGGGCCGGCGCGGAACTGCAGTATCTCGGCTCCCACGCCATTCACCTGGATCGCGACTTCTATAACAACACGCCGCAGCCCGGTGGGCCGGTGGGTGATATCAATAGCCGCAGGCCCAACCAGCTCTTCGGCAGGATTCGCACCATCCAGAACGACGAATACTCCCACTACAACGGTTTCACGGCGATCCTGCGTCAGCGTGCCGCGCACGGAGTGTCAGGCCAATTCAGCTATACCTGGTCGCACGATCTGGATATCTCTGACAACTCCAACAACGGCGGCACCACCATGGACCAGTACAACATCAACCTGGACTACGGCAATTCGAACTGGGACATCCGCCATCGCTTCGTCGCGGCTGTGAACTACGACCTGCCAAAATTTGCCGGTTCCAATTACTTCATGAAAACAGCTCTCGGGGGCTGGCAAGCCAACACCATCGTGACGCTGCAGACCGGCTCGCCCTACAACATCTATCTGGATAACGATCAGGCCAACATCAGCCAGCCCAACGGAAACGTGCAACGGCCTAACGTGCTGCATGGAGCAAGCGCTAACTGCAGCACGAACTTCTATATCAAGAATCCGGCAACGTCGTGCATCGATGGCTCGGCGTTCACCTACCCTGATCAATTCACGTTTGGCGATTCGCGTCGCAACCCGTTATATGGTCCGGGCCTGGCCGTCGTGAATGCTTCGATCTTCAAAGACTTCGGCATTTGGGAGAGGCTTAAGTTCCAGTTCCGCGCCGAAGCCGGCAACCTCTTCAATCATCCAACACTGGCTAACCCGAACTCTGACATGCAGGGCGGCTGGTCGCCTACGGATCCCACGACGTGGGGCGACTTCGGCACCATCACCCAAACCCGCAACGGCACCAGCTCGCGCGCGATTCAGCTCGCGGGGAAAATCATTTTCTAGGCTGGTGGTCTGCATACACGGTGGCACAGCGACGGGAAGCATCCCGCGGCTGTGCCACACCCCATGCGTTTTGCAATTCCCTCCCAAGGTAAACTGCCGTGCATAGACCCCACACCCCAGGCATTCTGCGCAGTCACTCCGGCATGGTCCGGCTGCTGCTGCTGTTCTCCCTCTCGCCAGCCCTGCACCTGCCAGCGCAAACCTACGATCTGGTGCTCCGGGGAGGGCACGTGCTCGATGCGAAGAACGGCGTCGACGGAGTGCGCGATGTCGCCATCAAGGATCACAAGATCGCTGCCGTGGCAGAGCACATTCCCGCGGGGTCTGGCGCGAAGGAAGTGGATGTCAGCAATCTCTATGTAACTCCTGGCCTGGTAGACATTCACGTCCATGTCTACGCGGGCACGGGCGAGCGCCACTCCTATGTCGGCGATCACGGGGTCTACCCGGACGGCTTCACCCTGCGCAGCGGGGTCACGACAGCGGTCGATGCAGGCAGCTCCGGTTGGAAGAACTTCCCCGATCTGAAGAATCGTGTGATTGACCGCTCGATCACGCGCATTCTGGCCTTCATCAATATCGTCGGCGGAGGCATGCGCGGCGGCAACTACGAGCAGGATACCCAGGACATGGACGCCCATGCGACCGCAGCCATGGCGCTGAAATATCCGCAGGTCATCGTCGGCATCAAGACTGCCCACTACGACGGCCCGGAATGGATACCCGTGGAACGCGCAGTCGAGGCGGGCACCATTGCCAACATCCCGGTCATGGTCGACTTTGGCACGTTTCGCCCGGAGCGGCCGTATGAAGTATTGGTGACCGAGAAGCTTCGCCCGGGCGACATCTCGACTCACATGTACCTGGACGACGTGCCGATGCTGGATGCGAAGGTAAGGTGCGGCCGTATCTCTTCGCGGCAAGAAAACGCGGCGTTATCTTCGACGTCGGGCATGGCGGCGGCAGCTTCCTGTTCCGCCACGCGGCGCCGGCTGTGCAACAGGGCTTTGTCCCCGATTCCATCTCGACGGATTTACATAACGACAGCATGAACTCGGGGATGAAGGACATGCTGAACGTCATGTCAAAGATGCTTAACCTGGGCGTATCCCTGCCTGACGTGATTCGTATGTCGACCGCAGAACCCGGCGCACGAGATCAAGCATGACGAGCTCGGCAATCTATCGGTCGGCGCCGATGCGGACATCGCCGTCCTCAGGCTGGAGAAAGGCCAGTTCGGATTTGTGGATACGTACGGCGCTCGGATGGCAGGCACACAGAAGCTATCGTGCGAGCTGACCGTCAGGGATGGAAGGGTGGTTTGGGATCTGAACGGCATCACCCGGCAGGACTGGAAACAACTGGGCGACTATCACACCCAGGGTTCGAAAACCTGGGATGAGACGATTCTCGATCCGTAGCCTGGCCTCGATCCGTAGCTGAGTATCGGTTAAGTGTCGAGTATCGCGCCGTGCCTCGCTCGGGACGATACTTTGCTTCCCCGCCCCGGTCAGCGCGTGGTAACTTGACACTGCCCCCCGGAATCTAGACGACCGCAGGTAAAGCTACCTGCAGACCAGGAGCGACTTATGGCAACCGAGGCCATCCTTCCATCTGCATACGGAAAGAACCCCGTGTACCGGCCCGTCAACCGCACGATCGAACGCTTCTTTTTTAGCGGGATGGCCGTGCTGCTTTGTGTCTGCGTCTTCATCGGCTTTTCGCCTACGTACTATCAGGCCGGAATGGCGCGTGCTCCGCTCCCCAGTCCCATCCTCCATGTACATGGCGCCATCTTCACCCTTTGGATGGTTTTGTTCGTCGTGCAGGTGGCCTTGATCTCCGCTCGCCGCGTCCGTTGGCACCGCTCGCTGGGCACCGTCGCCTTTTGTCTTCCGCCCCTTATGATCGTGCTGGGGGTGATGGCTGCCGTCAACGCGCTCCATCGCGGGGTCCGCATTGGCCCTCTCGACCCCGCTGTCTCGTTGGCTATTCCGCTGATAGGAATCGCTGGATTCACCATCGTGATCTTTGCCTCCTGGCGTGCCCGGCGACGGCCAGATGCGCACAAGCGGCTGATCCTGATTGCGACTTCGGGCCTCGTGGGCGCCGCATTCGGTCGCTTTCCCTGGGACCGCATTGGCTTGCCTCCCGCCGCGGGAGCCGCTACCGGGATCGGCATTTTACTGCTGATTCTCATCGCCTACGAGTTGCTCACGCTGCACCGCATCCATCGCTCCACCATGTGGGCTGCGCCACTCGTTTTCTTTACCGTCCTGCTGGCCGTGCCCATCGGCATGACGCGTGCCTGGCACGCGTTCGCCTCGCTGCTGAGGTAGGTCCCGGAGGCTGGCGCTCGCCCGCTCCAGTCCCCGGTCCTTGCAGGAGGCTCCTCGCGATTACAGCTTGAGCGTGACGACCGCATTATCGACCACCCTGGCCCACCTTGCATCCTGTACCCCATAGGCATCGTGCCAGCGCCACCACTTGTAGCGTGGCGTTTTGGGGTAGCCTTCCGGCGAGTCTTCCCAATCCTCCTGGCGGCCCAGTGGCGTCACATCCAGGTAGCTCCAGAGACTGCCCATCGCTTCATCACCACGGTTATTGATGAAATAGGTGCGGAAGATATTGTCGTTCTCGTCGCGAAAGAACACGTTGTGCCCGTGCCACTGGTCCACGCCGAAATCCTTATCAAAAGTGTCGGTGATGGTATACCAGGGGATTTTTTCCCAACCCATACGTTGTTTGAGCAGGGCGATGTTCTCCTGCGATCCGCGGGAGGCGTAGGCCAGCGTTGTATCTCTTGCATGCAAATGCGAAAGCTCCGATACCTGGTCTGCACCCAGCGAGCATCCCACGCAAGCGTGTTCAGGCCATCCGTACACGCCCGGATCGAAGAAGGCGCGATAAAGCACGAGTTGGCGGCGGCCTTCGAACAAGTCGAGCAGCGAGACCTTCCCTTGCGGCCCTTCAAAAACATAGTCCGCAGTCACCGCAAGCCATGGCATGCGACGTCGCGCCGCCGCCAGGGCGTCACCCGTCCGGGTATATTCCTTCTCCTTGACCAAAAGCTCCTGCCAGGCTTTCTGCCATGCCTCCGCCGAAACCACCGGCGGCTTCTTCATGTTCGCGATTTGCTCATTGCTCTGCCCGTTGCTTGTCATCCGTTGTTCCTTTCGCGCGATTGCGAGTGTGTGTGTTCCATAAGCTGGCAACGGCGAGCGCTGAAAGACCGCCCGTCGAGACGACACCTGCGGCCACCCAAACGCCCGCCGCGAGGCAAAAAGGGCACATGGCTACCTGCCTGCCCGCAGCAGGGCCGCTGAACGTATGCGACTGAGCTGCTGGCTCCAGCCTGCGTCGACACCACGCTCGTACTCACCCACCCACCCCATCGCCCGATGCACGAAGCGTAGGCGGGTGACACCGCCTTCTTCCGAGAGGCGGTATTGCACGTTCGATACAGCAGGGTGCGACATGAAGAGTGGCCCGGTGATCTCGATCAATGACGGTGGCTTGATGGCTTGCACGGTGCCCCAGTAATGGCCAGTGTTGTTGCCGAGGTCGCGAAACCACATTCCCCCGGGCCGGGATTCAAGCACCATCGGCATGGGCTTCTCGGGCGTGGAGTTTAACGGTCCCATTTGCTCGAGGATGGTCTCGAACACGATCCCGATGGGCGCAAGGATTTCTTCCTCCTTGATGATTTCGAAAGCGTGCAGTACGCCTTCCAGTACAGTGGCTGCCATCACTCCTCCTTTTTTCTTTGCGAGCCATAGCCGGCGCGCGTAATTTGATCGAAGGCCTTACGCTCCGCGCGCTGCTTTATCTGGTCCACCTGGTGCGTCCAATAGCGTTCGAACGCCTTCACCCAGTCGTGCACGGGCTTCAGTCCCTCTGCATTCAGGCGATACATCCTGTGCTGTCCACGTTTCACAACCGTGACCACGCCGGCTTTGCGCAGCGCACCGAGGTGCTTGGAGACGGCGGGCTGCGCCATCTTCATGCGCACGATGATCTCGTTGACGGCGTACTCCTGCCCGTCGGCCAGCACAGCGATGACCTCTCGTCTGCGCGGTTCGGCGATGGCTTTGAAAACATCCGCAGGGTGGCTTTTCCGTGTCACAGTTGTAAATATATTCCTGTTTAGGCATATGTCAAGGCAAACGATGAGACAGACTATAGTTTTTTTCTGGGGTTTGAGCCTTTCATCAGAGAGCAAGCGTCGATCCACACACGCAGGTGCTCTGTAAAGAGGCAGATGACGGCCGCAACCTCAAGGAGGATGCGGCCTGGCCGTCTGCAGCTACTTAGCGCGTGGACCTACTACGGCAAACATGGCCCCCTGGGGATCGGAAGCCATCAGAATCCACAACCCGCCCGGCACCTCATGAGGGCCCATAAACACCTGCCCCTGTTTTTCAGCAATGCGTGCAGCAGCTGTGTCAATATCTGCGACGTTTACGTAGTACAGCCAGAACGGCACGGGCGACCTGCTCGGATCACGGCTCATCATGGCTCCAACCTGAGGCCCGCCAAGGTTGAAGATGCGATAGGTTCCCATTGGACCCATGTCCATCAGGGTGTCTTCCTTCCAGCCAAACAGGTTGGAGTAAAAGGGCCACGCGGCCTCGCCATCGTTGGCGGAGAGTTCATGCCAACCAATAGCACCCGGTGTGCCTATCGGCAACTTTGGTGGTGCCTGATCCCGGTTGCCCTTGAACAAGAGGAACTCCGCGCCTTGCGGATCTGCCACGGATGCCCAGCGGCCCACGCCGGGGATATCCTGCGCCGGATGGTACAGTTTGCCGCCGCCCTGTTCTACCCGTTTCACGTATGCGTCGACATCATTGACAGCGATGAAGCCGACCCAGGCCGGCTTGAGACCGCCCTTCATCATCTCAGGCGTCATTTGCATCACGCCCGCGATGTCGCTTCCCTGCACAGAAAGCAGTGTGTACGGAATACCGCCTGGGTCACCGGAAGGTTTCGGCTCCCAGCCTACGACGTGAGTATAAAAATCGAGGGCGCCCTTGGCATCCGGGGTCCTGAGTTCGTACCAGACAAAGTCGCCTGTCGATGTGGTTGGTGCGTTGGTTGTTTCCTGCATGGCGGTTGTGCTCATGGTTAATTCCCTTCTTGTTCCAGCGATGGTTGTGCCGCACGTTCGAGTTCTGCGATGTTTAGTTTGTTCATTTTCATCATGGCCTGCAGGGCTGCTGGGTGCCTGATCAACTCAGGCAGGCGGCCCGGAACAACTTGCCATGAAAGTCCGAATTTATCTTTTAGCCAGCCGCAACGGCCCTCGCTTCCGCCGGCGGACAGCTTGGCCCAGTAATCGTCTACCTCGTCCTGATTGTCACAACGAACGACAAACGAGATCGACTCGTTGAAGTGGAACATCGGGCCCCCGTTGAGGGCGATCATCTTTTGACCGTCAAGTTCAAAGGAAATGGTAGAGAAATTCGCTTCTGCTGACGTTTGCGATTCGCTGCGCATCCCATCCAGGCGGCGGCTGTTCTTGAAGATCGAAAGGTAGTGTTCCACTGCTTGTCCGGCATTGTTGTCGAACCAGAGGAACGGCGTGATACGGGAGCTGTCCTGAACGATTGGCATGATTGAAATTCCCCAGGTATTTTTGCGTCCTGACGGCACATGTGTACACCGTCCACAAAACGCTACCAGACGAACTGTACACTGTCCACAAGGCCAGCATGAATTCCGGGAAAAAACTTCCTTCCAACGGGCGCAAGACATTTCGTCACGGAGATCTACGCAGCGCGATGCTTGCAGCAGGCATTGAACTGGCCCGGGGTGGCGGCCCGAACGCAGTCGTACTGCGAGAAGTGACGCGGCGCGCTGGTGTGGCTCCGAATGCTGCTTACCGGCATTTCAGCAGCCACGGCGATTTGTTGCAGGCGGTGCGAGCGGCGGCGCTTGCCTCCCTGGCACAAGCGATCGAAGCGGAGATCGCGCTGATACCCCGCAGCAAAAGCGCGGAGCATGTGGCGCGGGCGATGCTGCGCGCTGTAGGTACCGGCTATCTAAAATTCGCGCTTTCAGAAACCGGTCTGTTTCGTACCGCCTTTTCCGTTCCGGATGAAGTAGAAGGTGATGTGGACGCAGCGAAGACCGGCAAGAGCGGGTTGAACCCTTTTCAGTTGTTAGGCTCTGCCCTCGACATGATGGTCGACGCGGGCATTCTGCCGCACAAGCGACGAGTGGGAGCGGAGTACATCGCCTGGGCTGCCGTACACGGTCTCGCTTTCCTGATTATCGAAGGTCCCCTCAGCAATGCCTCTGACAAGGAAATCCATGTGCTCTCGGGCAGGCTTCTGCTCATGGTGGAAAAGGGCCTTTGAGCTTCTCCGTACGCGCAAGGCAAAGTGATTACTTCGGTCAAGCGCGAAGCATTTGCCACCGTACCAGGTGCAGAACGTGCCATAGGCGCCCGCGTTGGTTTTGGAACGTTCACGAATAATCGACGTCTCCTAGAGAACAAACCGCGCGAATTGAGATGCGACCACGATGCCCTTATGCCACTGAGCTCGAGTGCGTTCAATCAACCCTTTACTTGCCACGCAAATCGCGCCCTCGGGATGACAACCCAAATTGTGTTTTCTCCAGCAGCGCCTTCACACGTAAGCGGTTAGACCAAACCCTTCACCAGGTAAAGATCAGATAGCATGCGGGTATAACTGTAGACGTAGGCACGCCCGTCGGCACTGATCAGTACATGTGACATATCACAAAGGCCAATCGGGTCACTGGGGTGCATCTCCTTAAATAGATGTCGCTCGCCGGTAACCACGTTCAACCGGTAAAGCCGGACGGGCTGCTGTCTGGGTTGAAAGACATACACGGATTGTGCGTCCGCTGTCCTGATGATGGATTCGCCCGGCAGCAAACCAGGGATGGCCCTGGGCGCGCCGCCATCGAGGGGATAGATCATTGCGGCTTCACCCCCGTGCCAGCTCTTCCCGATGATTCCTGTGCCGTCAGGGGCAACATCGCACCCAGTCACGCCTTCCGGGGTCACTGGCTTCGGCGCCCCGCCGTCGATGGCTTGTATGAAGCAGCGGAGAGACTGCCCGGGCAAATTGGCAGCGAACACAATATGCTTTCCGTCGGGCAGCCACTTAGTATGGTGCCCGAACTGTTCAATGCGTCCGCGCTCGAGGCGCCTGGCCGTACCGGCGCCCGTCGGAAGCAGCTGGATTTCCGTATACGCCACCGTGGCTGCGGCCCATTTGCCATCCGGAGAAAGGCCACCGGAAACTCCTTCGCCCAGGGGGACGGGAGGTGAGCCGCTCAGGTCGCGAATAGCCACGGTGTAATTCGGCCCGCCCTGGGCGCCTTCCTCATCAAAAAGCAGAGTGTGCCCGTCGTCGGAGATGTCGGTAGGGAGAGACCAATCAAGCCACGAGAGATCTTTTTCCTTGCTCCCCCCGGGCGCCATGCCCACCATACCGGCGCGATTTTCATCGCGAGTGAGCAGCACTCGTCCATCGGGAGCAATGTCCTGCAGGGTGACTCCGCCGAGCGCCTGGTAAGCAATCCGTTGATGGCCTTTGAGGTCCACGGCATAGATGCGGCGCTCGAGACCGGCCTCTGCGGCCGAGAACCAGACTTCTTTTCCGTTGGGCGACCAGGCGAGTCCCTGTTCTGTTTCCCAACCGGTTGAGAGCACCCGCTTGTGGCCCGACTGATCCACCACGGAGACCATGCCCTGATCATCCTGTTCGGTCGGGTGGTCGAGAAAAGCGATATTGTCTCCGCTGGGAGAAATGCGGGGATGCCCAATCCAGCCCAGCGTTTCGTAGAGAACGTGGCCAACGGGGTACTCCAGCCGGCGCTTCCCGCCCACTTCGCGCACGACGGCCAGAGTTTTTCCGTCTGCGGACCAGTCGGCCCACTCCACACCTTCTACGATCTGCCTTGGTGTTCCACCGGTAAGCGGCACACGGCCGAGTGTCCCGCGGACAGTCAACATAAAGCGCGGCTCGGCTGGCTGCAGCACCGCCATCTCACCCGTAGAAGAAATCGCCAGCAGCTGCGTGGCCGGCATCTCCATGCTTCGTGTGCCTGCACTCTTCACGTCAGTGGCAAACATTTCGATCGGTGCGCCGTCCCAGCTGGCTCCATAGATCACATTGTGACCATCGGGGGAGAACCTGGCGGAGTAGACGGTACCGTGGCGCATAGTCAGGCGATTAAACTCCGGCGCGCCCGACCGCAGAGTCTTATGGCCGACCAGAACTCCAGCGCCCAAAAGCATAGCCGCCAGTCCAATCGCGCAGAAAGCGTAGGACGCCCGCCGCAAACCGGCCGGGCCGCTCACTGGTTCGGGAGGCGGCGCGATCTGTTCGACTGCCCCGTCGGTGACTACCTCGGAAGATGGCACCACCGGCGCCGAGTCCAGCTTTGCAACGAAACGATAGCCGCGGCGCGGCACCGTCTCGATGAAGCAAGGATTGTCGGCACAGTCACCCAGGGCAGTCCGCAGCTTACCCACCGCAACATTCACTGCGTGGTCAAAGTCTCCGAAGTTGTCAGAGGGCCATATACGAGCCTGCAGTTCATCCCGTGTCACCAGCGCGCCGGGCCGTTCGAGCAGCAGCTGCAGCACCTTGAAAGGCTGCTCCTGCAGCTTGATGCGCGTTCCTTCTTTGCGGACTTCCCCCGCGTAAAGGTCTGCCTCGAACACGCCGAAGCGAACCGTATGGGTCCTGTTCCCGTTGCCGGTACTTCCGTTGCCCGAAAACTCTGCCATTGCTCTTAGACTCGCCTGCTCACTGTTGATGTCACGAAGCTACCCCAATATTCAACTATTTTGCCAGGAGATCCGAGTCTCCCACACCTCTCCTGTCACTCTCCCAGCTCGTAACTCGCGCAATACCCACAAGCTACCAGCCGTGCATTGAGGTACCAGCCAGGCAGATCGAGCATGGCTTCGAGGTGGGAGCTTATGCGTGCTGGCTATCGTTTTGGAGTGATGTGGATGGTGCTGGTTGCTGGGGGAACCCTGGCCAGGGCGGATGGACCGACCACTGCACCGCAACTGGCAATGCAAGGCCGGCTGAGCTTCGATCTCTATCAGAACTATTTGATCGTCGTTCAGGGTAGCGCCGGCAAGGTCGGCGGTTTGCACTTCCTCGTGGATACCGGGGCAAGTTCCTCTGTGCTTGACCCTCGCGTTGCACGCAGGCTGCACCTCGAGCAGCGACCGGCGAGCCTCAGAGTTGTTGGCGGCCTGGTCGAGGCCACAGAGGCGACAGTGCGCCGACCTGCATCTCGGCCCGATCCAAAAGCAGGATGTCCCCATCTTTGTTGAAGATCTTTCCTTCCTCCAGGGCGTTATTCCAATACCGGTGGACGGTGTTGTCGGGCTGGACCTGCTGCGCGAGAGCGCGTTCGTGATTGACTACCCGCGGCGCTCTATCTCCTTTGGTCCGCTGCCAGCGCTGCCGGACGCGATACCACTGGTCATGCGCGATGGCCTGGCGTTTGTGCAGGCGGCTGTTAACGGGTCTTCGGCATTGCTGATGATCGACACTGCCGCGCCCACGCTCACCATGTTTGGCAATGCGGGCCGAAATCCCCTGGATCGCACGGTCAGCGCGACCACCGGGCGCGGGCGACGTATTGGCGAGTTTGCGCACGAACAAGTGGTGCTGCCCAGCTTAAAGCTGGGGTCAGCCGAGTACGGGCGGCAGACCGATGGAGATTGTTTCGGGCGACCAACCGGACGTCAGGTTCGACGGACTGCTGAGCCCAGTCGCACTCAGGGCCACGCGCGTAGCCATCGACCCGGGACGGGGCGAAGCAGCCTTCGTCAGGTGACCGCGTGGCTCCAGGAGAGTATGTGACGTTCTCCCGCTGGCCGCCGGTTTACTGCAGCGGTTTACCGGGTGGCGGCGTGGGCGCACTCAGCAGCTTGATGATCAGATTTTGCAGCCGCGGCAAGTCGATATCCATCTGCGCATGCACCTTCTGCAAGGGCAATGCCGGCTGGGTGCCATCCACCCACACCAGGGTGTCGCCATAACTCGAGTCGTGACTGGTACTCACGTTCATGTAGACATAGCGTTCCCTGGTAACGATGGCGGGATCGAGCCAGGCAGCGGCGGCAAGTTCATCCCACAGGTAGTTGATCTCGACCGGACGGGTCGTATATTTCACCGTGTAGCGCGCCGCCGGACTGTTTGCATTTTTCAGTCCATCCAGCACCTCAGGTTCCATGCGCGTTTTCAGTGAAGCGTCGATGGTAGTCGCGCTGATCCTGGGCCACCTGGATCGGAGAACGATGTTAGCGGCTTCCGGGTCGAACCAGAAATTGAATTCGTGGCGCGGATCGTTCGACCATTCGGCGGCCTGCGTCTGCGGGTTCAGGCTGCCACCCATCACTACCAGTTCCTGCGCGAGTTCTGCAAAATGAGGCTCGAGTTTTATGGCAAGCGCCACATTGGTGAGCGGGCCGGCTGCGTAGATCGTCACCCGGTGCGGGTAGCGATGGACCATGCGGATCATGAAGTGAGCCGCGTCTTCGTCCGCGGGTTTGGTTTGCGGAGCGCCCTCGAGCAATGGGGGCACCTCATCCCAGGCCCCGGGACCACCCCAGGCTCCCTCCCAGGTGAATCTGCCGTACATTGCGGTCGCAAGATTGGTCCACTCGCGGGTGCGCACCAGCGGTTCAACAGCTCCGGGATAGACCTTGATGTCGCTGCGTCCGATGGTTTCGAGCAGTCTTAGCGTGTGGGCCACCTCCACATCTCGCCATGAGTCGCCGGTGACCACGGTGATGCCGAGCACCTGCACCTGCGGCGATTGCAACAGCACCAGCAATGAGGTCATGTCAGAACCGCCGGGACCGGATGCATCCTGGTCTGCGATCACATACCGTGGCGTTTGCGCGCGGGCCATCAGGCAACAGCAGAAACAAAGGATAGAAAATGCACGAGCGCGCGGGGTCATGAGCTCGATGGTACCGCACAGGTACGCGGACGAACACTGCGATACGGTCACTTCCCGGGGATCGCGTCCCCATAAATTTGAAACTCCCGAATGTGCGCCTCGGCCGAACTGGAAAGAATGTTGAGTCGTATTCGGCTTGCGACTACGGGAGCAAAGCGATCGGTTTTTTCGTGTCCAATGGCCTGCCCGGAGGCGACGGATTTCCAGGATTTGCCAGTCCAGATCTCGACTGCGTATTTTTCTACATGCTGTCCACTGTTGAGCCACTCCATTGAGGTGACACGATCCATGGTGACCGGCCTGGCGAAGTCGGCTTCCAGCATGGCGTGGTGCGACCCGGCCGGCGCGGACCAGAACGTATCGGGATTCCCATCGAGCGCCGCACCAGCGTCTGCCGAGGCCGGCAGGTGGCGCAGAGCCAGATTGTCCGCGTGCAGCCGTGCAATGGCCGCACCGAACTCCTTGAGCCGGCTCACATCGGAGTCCGGCAGCAGCCCACGATCGTCGGGCGCTAACCCCAGCATGAGCTGCGCACCGCGTCCTACGGTTTGCTCGTAGACGGTGACTAGTTCCGCTACGCTCTTTAAGGAAGCTTCATCGTGTGGATGCCAGAACCAGTGCAGCTCGCGCAGTGGCGTATCCGCCTCAATGGGCCGCCAGCGGAGGACTCCGTGCCGGTCGATCACGTTCCAGTTCTCGTAATCGACACGACCGGATTCTGTGCCAACCCAGCGCGCGTCTCCGTATTCGAACAGGCCTGTATCGGCGAACACGATCGTGTTGGGCTGATAAGTGCGCAGAGTTTCGATGATCTTTGCGAAGTTGTAGACGTGGCCGCCGCTGCCCGCGCCATCGAGCCAGAACTCCACCAGGTCACCGTAGTGCTGGGCCAATTCCTCAAGTTCCGCCAGGTAGTACTTGTCATACGCGACGGGGTCCTTGTAACGCGGATCATGGCGGTCCCAGGGGGAGAGATAAACGCCGAACTGCAGGCCGTACTTTCGTGCAGCACGGGCGACGTCGCCCACTACATCTCCTTTGCCATCTTTCCACGGGCTTGCCTTGATGCTGTAGTCGGTCTGCGCGGTGGGCCACAAACAATAGCCATCATGATGCTTGGCGACCAGGACGACGTAACGTGCGCCGCTGGCTTTGATGGCTTGCATCCATTGGTCGGGATCGAATTGCGTGGGGTTGAAGACTGTGGGTTTCGCCGTGCCGTCACCCCACTCCTGGTTGAGGAAGGTGTTGGTGGAGAAATGGATGATGACGCCAAACTGCAAGTCCTGCCAGGCCACCTGTTGGGGCGAGGGTTTCAGGTCTACGAAGTTCTGCGAGCGTACGGGAAGGGCGGACATCCCGGCCAGGATGATCGCTACCCACACCAACGCACATCTGCTACCAATGAATGCCATGTTCAAAGATAACCCGCACTCCACCTCGATTTGGAATTCCGAACGGCGGAATTTCCTGGCCGGGTAGGGAGAGATGTGGGAATTCACTGCACCCAATCGGCAACTCTTCTTTCACTGCATAAGCTTGCGCGAAAGGTACGTGTATTGCTCGGCATAAGTGCGCGCTGACTCCTTCAAATCCGCACCAAGGGCGTGGCCGCCTTCGGTGATTTCGTCGTAGAAGAAGGGGTCATGGAACTCCTCCATCCTGGCGGCGAATTTGCGCGCATGCACCGGACCAACGCGGTCATCCTTCGTAGTGGTAAAGATAAACGGCTCAGGGTAATGAACGCCTGGTTTCAATTGGTTATACGGAGAAATCGAAGCGAGGAACCTGCGTTGATCAGGCACCGTCACTGAGCCATACTCCCCCACCCAGGAAGCACCGGCTGCGATCTGTTCAAAGCGGAGCATGTCCATCAGTGGCACCTGGATGACGATCGCGTTCCACAACTCAGGATGCTGGGTCATCTCCACGCCCATGAGCAAGCCCCCATTGGAGCCGCCCATGATACCCAGCCTGCGGGGCGAGGTGATCCTGCGCTTCACCAGGTCCTGCCCGACCGCGGCGAAGTCGTCGTAGATACGTTGCCGATGCGTGAGCAGACCCGCCTCATGCCAGGCGGGGCCAAACTCACCACCGCCACGGATGTTCGCCAATACATAAACACCACCCCGCTCCAGCCATAATTTTCCCAGGGTTGGGGAGTACTCCGGCGTCATCGATACCTGGAAGCCGCCGTAAGCCTCAATCAGGGTGGGATTGTCTCCGTTGTACTTGAGGTCTTTGCGCCTGGCGATGAAATAGGGCACGCGCGTGCCGTCCTTCGATGTCGCCTCCAGTTGCTCAACCATCAGTTGAGACGTATCAAACTGCGGCTGCAAGCTTTTCGCCGGCACCAGCGAGCCATCCGCGGCGTTGCCCAGCAGCAACGAGGAAGGAGTCAGAATGCCGGTTAGCTGCAAGAAGAATCGATCATCGGATTGGTTCGCAGTCGCAATGTCGACCGTCTGATTGTCAGGTACCTGCAAACGCGTGCGCGCCCAGTGCCCGTCTGGCCTCAGGGTGTAAACATAAGCGCGTCCCTGGACGTGCTCGAGAGTTGTGAGCACCAGATGGTTCCTGGTAACCGCCACCTGCTGCGCAAACTCGAGCGCAGTGGGCGCGAACACAACCGTGGGCCTGGGATGCGCAGGGTCGTTTTCGAGGGCCTTGAGATCGAGTGAGATCACCGAGCCTTGCAACAGGGGGTGCTCTGTTCCCGGAACATGCCAATCTTCATTAATGGTCACGAGCAACTGCCCGGCAAGCAAGCCGTTCAACTCGACCTTGGCCGGCAAGGCAAGGGTATGCACACCGGCCGGAGTCCATAACGAAATGACATGCTCGAAGATGTTGCGGGTTCGATCGAAAAGAATAGCCTGGTTCCCCTGCCCGTCATGCAGCGCGAAGGGATCAACCTCAACGTCGGTGCTGGTTCCTCGATAGACTTCCTTTGCCGAGTCAAGAGGTTCTCCGCGCTTCCAGAGTTTGACGACAAACGCATAGCCAGAAGCGGTCATCGTACCCGGCCCCCAGTCGCGTGCTGCCATCACATGGTCCTTGTCCACCCAGGCGAAGGACTGTTTAGAGTGCGGGGATGTGAACCCCCCGGCCACAAACTTGCCTGTCTTTAGGTCGAACTCGCGCAGGGTCTCGGCGTCTTCACCCCCGGCCGAGAGCTGCACCAGGCACGTTTGATCTTTCGGATAAAGGCAGGTGAGGCCTTTGGCCACCCAGGCTTGCTTGTCTTGCTGCGAAAGAGCGTCATAGTCCAACACGGTTTGCCATTGCGGCTTTTCGGTGAGGTAATCGGCGAGCGTGGTGCGCCGCAGGATGCCGTGCACATGTTGCGCATCCTGCCAGGTGTTATAGATTTCACCATTGCGAAATACAGGGCTGGGCAAGCGCTGCGGCGATTCCAAAACTTTGAGTGCCATGGCATTCAGCTCAGGGAACCGCGGATCGTTCAGCAGCACTTTGGCGGAGCGCTCGTTCTCCCCCTTAACCCAGGCCATGGAACGCGGGCTGAAGACATCTTCCAGCCATTGATACCGGTCCTGCGGAGCGTTGGTTTCCGCGTGCACTGAACCGAGCCAACCGGCCGTGATCACGCCCAGACACAGGCTCAAGGAGAGTACACGCTGGTACCGCGCGGGTAGAGAAAAAAAGTTCATCGATCGCACCTCATCAACCATACCAGCGGCGCCCCGTCGGGCGATCTCCCATGGTTCGCGGCTAACGCGCAGTCCAACCACCATCAATGATCAGCGTGTGCCCGGTAATCAGTGAAGCCGCCGGTGATGCCAGAAACACCACCGCTCCGGCCACCTCGATCGGCTCGCCGATGCGATGCAAACCAGCAATGCGCTCGATCACATCGGCGCGGAAGGCCGGGTCCGCCAGGCACTCTTCCGTGCCGGGAGTATGGATGAATGTCGGCGCCACTGCGTTCACCGTGATGTTGTACTTGCCCCATTCCACTGCAAGGCATTTGGTCAAATGAACAAGGCCGGCCTTTGTCATGCAGTAGATGGATTCAGTCGGCAGGGCGGCAAAGCCGGCCTGCGAGCTCATGTTGATGATGCAGCCACTCTTCTGCTGCATCATGACTCGGCCAGCGCTCTGACAGGCGAAAAACGTGCCCTTCAGATTGATCGCCAAGGTGTGATCGAAATCTTCTTCGGTGACGTTCTCTGCCAGATTTCCAGGAGCGATGCCGGCATTGTTGACCAGGATGTCGAGACGGCCAAATGTCTCCACCGTGGTTGCGACCGCATCCCGAATCTGCTGCGGTTGCGTCATGTCCATTTGCAGCGAGAGGGAGCGCCGTTGGCGGGCGGCGATTTCAGCGGCCAGGCCACTGTCCTGGGCTTTATCGCGCAAACCGAGTGCCACATCGGCGCCGGCCTCTGCCAGCGCGAGGCAAATCGCCCTTCCTAAACCACGGGCTGCGCCGGTGACGAGCGCGGTTTTCCCTTGAAGATCAAACTGCGGCAAAGCTTGCATATGTCTCCTTTTCGTTTTGGCCTTTTCGTTTTTGACGATCAGCGTCGAAGTGGAATCTAAAACGCGGCGCCCGCTAATGTGTGGGGACGAGAACAGGGCATAAAACCCGCCGCCGCACTTTGCTACCGGAAAAAGTCGTCATGAGCATAGGGCGCCCGCCTTTGTTACCCGGAATGCACTTCGATCCCTAAACTTCTTTTTATGCGCCAGAGGTTCGGCTTTTGCGCAACACCCAGGTGGTCATGCAGCGATGGTTCTGCACTACGGTGGTTTTCAGCGGATCGACCAGCTCTGCATGCATGCCTGCGTCAGCTGCAGCAGCATGGCCTCATCCACCAGGAACCAGTCTGACCCGTCGCCAATCCGGTAAATATGATCGCGCACTCGCTCGAACTCCATGCCGATTCTCGAGCCCAACCGGCAAAACAAAAGGCCCCCCGGCTTTAGTACCCGCCACAGTTCGCGCACCATGGCCTCGAAGTGGCGATCGTCTCTGGCGAAGTGAAGCACGGAGCCGCACATCACCACATCGGCGAGCCCATCCGGAAAAGGCATGCGCTCGATCACTCCCACCTGGAAGTTCTCCGCCGGTAGCCCGGTGTTGAGCATTGCCGATTGATGGCGTACATAGGCAACGCCTTCGGGATCCTGATCCAGCGCGAAAATTTCGCAGCCCTCGCGCATGAGGTAGACAAGATTGCGTCCGTAGCCGCAGCCTGCGTCGATGACACGCATGTCTGGGCGGATGTTTCCCCGCAGAATCTGATCGAACACATAGATGTCGATTTGGCCGAACTGTTCCTGGACGCTCAAGGTCACGGATGCACCGTTGCCGCGGAGTAGGCCTCCAACGCATCCAGTCTTGCTTTTTTTAACGTGGCTACCGGATCGCGAGAAGGATAAAACTCCATCGTGATGAACTTGTCGTAATGCAGTTCACCCAGCTTACGAAAGATGTTTCGATAATCTATCTCGCCAGTACCCGGTTCCTGCCGCCCAGGGACGTCCGCTATGTGTACCAGCCCAACCAGGTCGATATTCTTTTCCAGCTTTTCGATCAGGTTTCCGTAGGCGCGCTGCTCATGATAGAAGTCGTACAACACGCGCACATGCGGGCTGCCCACGGCACGGACAATCTCAAAAGCCTCGCTCACACCCGTGAGATACATTTTCGAATTCTCCAGGGGATCGATGGGTTCGATGACGATTTGCACCTGGTGAGCCGCGGCGACTTCCGCAGCACGCTTGAGATTCTCTATCGAAGCGGCATGCTGTGCTTCCGGGGATACGCCATCCAGGCGGTTGCCTGATTTCAGGTTAAGTTGCGGGGCATGCAAGGCCTGGCAACGTTCCATTTGCGCAGTGGCTTGCGCGAGAAAATCGGCGCTCCCTGCCGGATCGGCGAATCCCGCTTTCACGCCGCTCAACAGGTCAAATACCAGGTTCAATGAGCGCATTTTGCTCAGCACGCGCTGCGTTTCTTCCGGCGACCACTTTTGGAAGTCACCGATCAGCTCGACGCCCTGGTAACCGGCTGCCGCCACCATCTCTATGCACTCATCGAATGGCGCCTGCTTTTCAAGCGTCCATAACATCACTGAGAAGCGCGGCCCGGACTCGGCTGGCAGCGCCCAAACCGGTTCGCGGGCGGCGAGCGGCAACAGGCTGGCTGCTGCAGCAAGCTGGCCGAAGTTGCGGCGCGTCATTTTCATACTGGTCCGCCCCCCACTCATCCCTCAAAGGACTCACCTGGTCCACGAACCACTCTACCTACGAACCTGAAATCCTGCGCGCCAAAGGTACCTGACTGGCTGGGTACTGTTCGCCAGAGCGACAGGTGACGCGTCTTTCTGATGGTGATACTTTTCCGTTATTGTTTATTGGCAGGCTTTGCTTCATTGTGTAAGCAAGCTGTGCTACGGGCCACTCGAAAGACATGTCACGCAAGCGTTCGTTGCTCTCCATCCTCGCATTCATGATGACGGCTTCTGCCGTCGCGCAGGTTGCGTCTCTTGAGCAAATCACACAAGACTCGCAAGCAAAGCTTTCTGCGACGCCCTGGTTTGCCCTGCAAAGCATACCCGGCGAGGTCAACGAAACCGCGCAACCGGCAGAGGCAGCCCGTTTGCTGCGGGAATTTAGCGATGCCGATATCAAGTTCAGCCTGAGTCAGTTGATGGCTACCCTGCGCGACCACCAGCACGAGGGGTGGGTGCTGGCTGCCTACCCTGACCCCAACACACGGCGCCCCCTCATCGGGGCAGGCTTCAGCCTCGATGTGCCGGCGAGGGAACATCCTCAATCCGATCTCCTGAACCCCCACCCGTTCCTCGAGCCTTCGTCCGCGGCATTATGGCAGGCTGCCGGCCTGCCTGCCGACCGTCTCCAGCAGATCCTCGATCAGTACGATCGCAATCTGAACAGCTGGACGCCGAAGACGTATCACCGCAAAGTCATCAGGCAGACACTCGCGCCACAGCTGAGCGAAGCGGAGGGCGAGCAACTGCTGCGTATTTCCGCCATCCAGGCCATCTACAACGCGAAGGCCTACTGCCGTAGCTTTGACCAGCTCTCGGCCTCGCAACAGATGGCCCTGAGCCAGTTGGTGTTCCAGATGGGCGTAAACCTTGAGCAGTTTGTCACGTTTCTGGGCGCACTGAACGACCCGGACGGCGCGCGCGAGTTGGCCCAGCTTGACGGCTACCTCGAAACCGAGCCGGAACACTGGAGAACCGTGCAGGATGCTCTGATCGACAGCCAGTGGGCCCACCGCTACAGCGGGCGCGCTGCTTCAGTGATCGCGATGTTTGACCCGGAGTATAGCCATGCCCCCGGTGCAGCGGAGCAACGCGTCGTAGCCGTGCTCCATCCGCCTGCGGAGGTGAGAGAGCAAAGCCGCCCCAAAGCATCGCTGCGACTGGCAAGTTACACCAGGCGAACCGCCAAAGGCCATCGCAGGAAATCCTCTCGTGCTCAGGTCAAGCGCAAGCTGACTTAGATTCCTGACCACGTGAGAGAGCGATGAGCCACTCTCCTCGGATTTGCATCTCTTAAAAGAACAGAGAATCGGGAGGGATGGTGGCTTATGCAGCACATAAAGCTGGGAAAATCTGATTTGGAAGTTCCGCCGATCTGCCTGGGCGGCAACGTGTTTGGGTGGACGGTCCCGGAGAAAGACTCTTTCCGTCTCCTGGATGCGGCCCTGGAAGCCGGCTTGAACTTTATCGACACGGCCGACGTGTACTCGCGGTGGGCGCCGGGCCACCAGGGCGGCGAATCCGAAACCATCCTGGGCAAGTGGCTGTCCACCGGCAACAAGCGCAGCAACGTCATCGTCGCGACCAAGGTTGGTATGGAGATGGGTGACGGCAAGAGCGGCCTGAAGGCTGCCTACATTGAGCAGGCCGTGGAAGATTCTCTGCGCCGCTTGCAAACGGACTACATCGACTTGTACCAGGCGCATAAAGATGACAAGGACACCCCGCTTGAGGAGACGCTGAACGCGTTTGACAAGCTGGTAAGGCAGGGCAAGGTACGTCACATAGGCGCTTCCAACTATAGCGGCGCCCGGCTGGCGGAAGCACTAGCGGTGAGCGCGGATAACGGGTTGATCAAGTACGTCACGCTGCAGCCGCAGTACAACCTGGTTGCCCGCGAGGGGTTCGAGACAGACCTTCTGCCGGTGGTCGAGGAGCAAGTGCTGGGCGTGCTTCCCTACTACTCACTGGCATCGGGTTTCCTCACCGGCAAATACCGCAGCAAGGGAGACGCGGAAGGCAAAGCGCGTGGTGGCAGTGTCGGCAAATATCTGAACGACTGGGGCTTCAGCGTGCTGAACACACTGGATGAAGTGGCCCAGGCGCATCAGTCCACACCGGCGAGGGTAGCGCTGGCGTGGCTAATGGTGCAGCGTGGCAGTATCCGCCCCCATTGCCAGCGCAACCAGCGAAGCCCACCTCACCGACCTGGTAGAAGCAACGCAATTAACGCTCGACCACGCGTCGCTACAGCGTTTGACGGCGGTGAGCACACCGGTAGCAGCCGCCACGACCTAACGCCGCTCACAGCGAAATCCATTGTCCGTGGAGCCTATGTGATGTAGGCTCCAGCTACTCACCGTGTCCAGCGTAGCCATGATCGACCCGCAAGGTCCGCAGGTGCCTAAAGTGGCGAGCGGACCAGTCCAGGTAGCGGCCGCCACCATCGGCAACGCGTTGGAGTGGTTCGACATTCTGGTTTACGCATACTTCGCCTCCACCATCGCGGAGGTGTTCTTCCCCGTCACCAATCCCGTTGTCTCGCTGCTGCTGACTTTCGGATCTTTCGGCTTGTCCTATATCGCGCGCCCTCTGGGTGCGGTGGTCCTGGGTGCCTACGCAGACCGTGTGGGCCGCAAAGCAGCACTCAACTTGTCTATCTGGCTGATGGTCGGCGGCACGGCCCTGATGGCGGTTATGCCTTCTTACGCGGCAATCGGTTTGGCGGCGCCCATCGGCATATTTGCAGCGAGATTACTGCAGGGCTTTGCGGTGGCTGGTGAGTTCGGGAGCTCGACCGCGTTTCTGATTGAGCATTCAGAGCATCGAAAGGCGTTCTACTCCAGTTGGCAGTTCGTGGGCCAGCAAGTCGCCAAGTTGTTGGCTGCACTCTTTGGCCTCGTGCTGGTCACCTACCTGCGCGGAGAACAGTTGAACTCCTGGGGTTGGCGAGTTCCCTTTCTGTTCGGTTTGTCCGTGGGACCGGTGGGCATTTATATCCGCCGCAAACTAAGTGAAACGCCGGAATTTCTCAACGCGGTCAAGACAAGTACGCCAGCTCGCGAGCTATTTCAGACTGAGAAGATGGCGCTGGCGCTCGGCACCTGCCTGGTCGCCGTGGGTACGGCCAGCACTTACCTTGCTATCTACATTCCGACCTATGCCGGCAAGGTGCTGCACCTGCCGATGTCCACTGGCTATATCGTGACCCTGGTGCTGGCGTTGGTTGCGGCGGTGCTGACTCCACCTGCCGGCCGGCTGGCCGACCGCATTGGCGCAGACACGATTGATGATGCCTTCAGCGATCCTTTCAGTTTTAACGGCCTATCCAGTTTTTTTGCTCATCACGCATGATCCCGGTCTGGGTACGCTGCTCGGCGGCCTTATCTGGGAGGTCGTGCTGAGCGTGGGTTACGTTGTGGGTTTATCGGTGACCCTTGCCGGCCTCTTTCCAGCGCGCACACGGGTAACCGGGATCTCGCTTAGCTACAACCTGGGAGTGACAATCTTCGGCGGTTTCGCTCCAGCGATCTTCACCTGGCTTACCGCTGTGACGCATGACAACACTGCTCCGAGCTTCTACATCATCGCTACCGGATTGGTGAGTATTGGGGCACTCGTCGCTGTGGGCCCAAGACAAGTCAACCGGTAAGCCAGCACACCCGATGGACGACGGTTAATTCGTACCTGCGTGCTACCGCTTAGAATGCAGGCAGAGGGCGCGTTTTGAATCGAATGGGTCTACCTGAAGTCCTAAACGAACAGAAGGCGGGACCACGCTTTTCTGCATCGCTCGTCCGCGAAGTGGCTAACACTGCCATGGGGCGCGCGGACGTGCTGCCTTTCTGGTTCGGGGAGTCAGACCGGTCCACGCCGGCCTTCATCCGCGAAGCGGCTGCAGCCTCGTTGCAAGCGGGCGAAACCTTTTACTCAGAAAACCTTGGCAGGCTCTACCTGCGTGAGACCATCTCCGCCTACCTCGCCGGTTTACACCAGCGGCCGATCGGCATCGAGCGGATCGCGGTGACGGCTTCGGGAGTTTCCGCGCTGATGATTGCCGCGCAACTGCTGGTGAGCCCCGGAGATCGCGTCGTAACAGTCACCCCGCTGTGGCCCAACGCTGTCGAGATACCTAAGGTCATGGGTGCGCATGTGACCTGCGTGTCGCTCGAGGTGCAGCAAGACCGATGGTCGCTGCCCCTGGACAAACTGCTGCATGCGCTCACACCGCAGACCCGCATGCTGGTGTTGAACTCGCCTAACAATCCCACTGGCTGGACGATCGCTTGCGAACAACAACAGGTGTTGCTGGACCACTGCCGGACCCACGGCATCTGGATCATTGCCGATGATGTCTACGAACGGCTGGTGTACACCGCAGGCGTCCGATCCGCCCCTTCGTTCCT
>CAVVZO010000012.1:0-450566 GCA_963752675.1 uncultured Acidobacteriaceae bacterium | reverse complement strand
CACCCTGGCCAGCGAACACGATCGGCTGATCGTGATCAACAGCTTCTCGAAAGCATGGACGATGACCGGGTGGCGGTTGGGATGGATGGTCGCGCCCGCCACGGTCATGGCTGATCTGGCGGCCCTGCTGGAATTCAACACGTCCTGCGTTTCTGAATTCACGCAGCGAGCCGGCGTGGTTGCGTTGCAACAGGGAGAGCCCTACGTGCAGCAAGTGCGCGCGGAGTTGGCCGACACGCAAAGCAGGTTGACGGCCGCCCTGCGAGAGCTGCCGCATCTCGACGTGCCTCATTCAGAAGGCGCCATGTACCTGTTTCTACGGGTCGCCGGAGAAAACAATTCCGTGGCGCTGGCTAAGCGTCTGATTGAGCAAGTTGGACTAGGGCTCGCACCCGGCCGCGCCTTCGGACCCGAAGGGGAAGGTTGGCTCCGCTGGTGTTATGCCTCCGATTGGACAAAGATTGAATCGGGCATCGAGCGTTTGTCGCATTTTCTAAGCAACAAACCGCGCTCGTCCGCAGGCAACGTATCTTTAGCGGATACAAACCAGCCAGCGTAGCTTCAGGCTGGATTGACTTCCATCTCGCCTTGACGATGGCCGCTGGTGAGGGCGCCGGCAGCTGGCGGCAGACCAATGCTGTCAAAGACAGGACCTAACGACAGAAGGGCCGCCACCAGGATTGCAGCACGAAAGTCACCCAGCTGCGGCAGCGCAGCAGTATGGCCGTGCAGATGAGCAGCCGCGCGCAGTATGATCGCGCCCACTGCCACACCCATCCCCATGCTGAGCTGCATGACTGCACTGAGAAAGCCGTTGGCGCGGCTCATGCCTTCAGGCGGGATTTCAGAGTAAGCCAGCGTTGTCATACAGGTGAACTGCATCGACCGGAAAGCCCCATGCAAAAAGAGCGTGAGGGCAATCAGGAACGCCGCGGTGGCCGGGGTGAGCAGCGCACACAAAGCCATGGACCCTGCCGTGATGACCCCGTTCACGATGAGTATGCGGCGAAAGCCGAATCGGCGGAGGGTCTGGATCACGAACGCCTTCATGCTCAAATCCCCGGCGAATAAAGCAAGCAGGTAAAGACCGGAACGAAAGGCATTCAGGCCGAAGGTGATCTGGAACATGAGCGGAAGCAGAAAAGGCAATACCGAGACAGCAATACGGAAAGCGCTCGCTCCATACACTGACAGCGAGTACGTCTTCAGCTTCATCGACGCAAGATCGATGAGCGAAGTTTGCGGATGACGGTGCGCATTGAGGATAGCGCCAAGGCCACTGAGCAGACTCAGCAGCAAAACGGTCACCGGCACCCGCCAGGCGACACCCTCGCCGCCCAGCTTCTCCATCGCATAGACAGCCCCGGCAGAGGCAAACCCGGCAAGCACAAAGGTCAGCCAATCGAACGGGTGGCGATCGCCGCTTCGCACGTTTTCCACCCACAGCAACGTCAGGACCAGCGCCAGGATGCCAAGAGGCAGATTGAGCAGAAAGATCCAGTGCCAGCTGGCATAGGTTGTAATGAAGCCGCCGAGCGGGGGGCCGACCACCAGGGCCGTAAGGCCAGGCCAGGTGATGTAGGCGATGGCCTCGGCCAACTTGTCTTTGGGCGTGGTTCGGAGCACAATCAGCCGGCCCACGGGCACCATCATGGCGCCGCCCATGCCCTGGAGAATACGCATCAGTGTGAATTGCGTAAGCGTGTGCGCACCGGCGCACAGCAAGGAGGCGCCAGTGAACGTTGCAATTGCGGCGGCGAATACAGAACGGGCGCCAAAGCGGTCGGCCACCCAGCCGCTGATGGGGATAAACACGGCCAGGGTGAGCAGGTAAGCCGTCATGCCGATGTTGAGGTTGACCGCGCCTACGTGGAAGCTGCGGGCCATCTGGGGCAGCGCCGTGGCAATGATGGTGCCGTCCAGATTTTCCATGAAGAAAGCGCCCGCGATGAGCGTAGTCACATACAGCGGAGAGCGTGGTTTCTTCATGATGTGTGGCTTGAGCCAGGGGCCTTGTGTGTGCCGGCCCCGGGGAATGGGCGCGCGTTCTACGGAGTCTCTGCTCCAGCAGAACCGATGCGGCGCTCAAATGCCTGGATGAGTGAACCAAGGCTGCGTTCCGAACCAATTTCAGAGCGCAGTTCGCTGACTGCCGGCGCAACCGGCGTCGCAGGCACCGCTCGTTCCTGAATTTTCCTCGCTTCGTTAGCCGAAACGGCTACTGGGCCGGCTGGCACCAGGCCGCTCAACGCAGCCGGAGATCTGCCCAGCCTGTCCTGCTGTGCACCGCGGCGCTCTACGCGCCGTCTGGGCGGTACACGATGTACCTGCGGTTCCGCTGCGTTGGTGGCGGCAGGCTCTGCCGCTACCTCTTCTGGTTCAGGGTGGATGGCGGCGACTTCAAGCGATACGACGGCGGGCTGCTTGCGGGTCTTTCGAGGAACCTTGATTTCAACCTGATTCAGGAAGCGGCTTCTGGAACCCTCCAGGGCGGCCGTAAGATAATCGCGCGCCCGTTCCAGGCGGTCTAATTCGGCATCAAGTTGAGCAATGATTTCTAAGCGTGTCATGCAATGTCCATTCTATCGCCCCCATGCAATGGGGGCCCTGTGGGAATTCTACCGCTGAGCTTGGTTTGCTACGGTGTGTAGCGCTGAATCGTGGCTAGCTATTGCTACAGTCTCCAACATATTCGCGACCCTATTGTTTCCTGCTTGCATGTGGCGTTAATTTACGTACCAGAAATTCCTGAAACAGATTGGAGATCCCGGAACTGCCAATCCCGATCAGAGTATTTTGGAACGTTAACCCAGCGCCATTGCGGCTGCTCGCCGGGTAGTAAATGTTTGAAATGCCCGCAGCGGCAAGACTCCCCGCGATGCCGGAGATATTGAACTGCCAATGCCCGTTGTCGCCCTTGCAAACGACTGCGTTTGCCAACGCATATTCGACTCGGGCACGCACCGTCCCGCTACCCTTGTAAAAGTAACGCGGGTCCTGCCTGAACAGCACGGGCAGAATGGCCCCACCGATCATGTTGCCATCCAGGAAATCCGCGTAGGTGGCGCCATACCGCTTCCCGTACCCCTGCGCGCCTTGCCCGTAACCGCTGAAATCATTTTGTGCCTGCTCCGCGCCTGCGATCACCGCGGCGACTGCGAAGGTAACCGGGTCCACACTAGTTTTCCAGGCAAGTTCAAACTTCTGCTTAGGCGTCAGGGGTAATGCATCGGGCTGGTACGTGACGTAGAAATTTGGAATGACGCCAAGCACACGCTGCGTCTCCTGCATCTTCAGTTGCTCTTCCGCCAGGTCGTAATTGGTTACGTGCACCAGAACCTCTGTGCTGGCCACCGCGATGGCTAACGTGATCGGCGGAAATAGGAGTACTCGTCCTGCTGATAATTCACCTTCTAGTTCCTGTGACGCAAAGCCTTCCGCAACGACCTTTATCTGGAACGGTCCAGGGCTAACGCCCTTAAACAGGAAATTACCTTCCGCATTCGGCGCAACTTCCGCCAGCGATTTGCCCGCGCGCGTCAATGTCACCTTTGCGGATACAACATAGTTGCTGTCCGGATCGATCACCTGGCCGCTGATCATGCCTGTGGCCGATTCAGATTGTGGCCCGCGCACCTCTTGTGCGCCTGTCAGAGGCGCGGGGTCCTGCCCCGCTGAGCGGGACTTTGATTGGCTCTGGGATTGGGCCTGGGCCGCAACGCAATACAAGCAGCCAGCCGCGAGCAGGAACACTGCTGCGCAGGCAGCAGTGTTCCTCCGGGCGAACCTCGGCTCCCGCCTGCTTGCTTTGCCTGATCTGGGTTGCATCTACCGCAAGCATAGAGGCAAGAGACGCTTTCGCACTTAGCTGTTTGTCATTATTCTTCGCCGGCCCGGAAGCCGGAGAGGGATTGACAAAGCTTCCACCCCGGTGACCCTGTAAATCGCTGAACCGGATCACCCAACCAGGCCCTGCACTCAGCTCACCGGATTGCTCACCGCGACTGTCCGGAGTTAACCGCAATGCCCCCACCCCTGGACGGGTGCCCCGTTGCGGCGTACGTGGGTTGAGAGCGTTTAAGGGCTTCGCCCGTCGTATTCAGCCCATGTACGCTGGTGCGACCGGAGTCCCTGTTCCGCAACACCGGACATAAATCGCATTGAGCTTGCCAACACCACCGGACTCAACAGGGAATCCGGGAAACATGGGGCAGCGTCCAGGCATTAGCCCGGATTTCTCACCAGTACTGATTGGTGCGACAGGTTGAAGGGAGCGGTGAGCCTGTTGCTGTGTTTTCGCTTGTGGCCTTGCGCGTCAGTTAATTTTCGCTGTGCGACGACATGTTTTGCAAGGCTAACAAGCCCCAATTTGTCATCCCGGGGAATCTGCTTGAGTGCAAGTTAAGGACGGGATGAACGGGGTGCGATACGCATCGGTCTGGCTGAGCGAGCGAGTAGGATGTCCCCCACTCAAGCCAAACGCGGCTTGAGTGGGCCACCGTCGGCTTTTCTGATGCGGGCAGGGAGCAAATCCTCCTGAGTGGCGACTGATCGAACCCTAACAACTGTAGGGTGGCCCATTCAAGCCGCGTTTGGCTTGAGTGGGGGACATTTGAACCCTCCTCCAGAGCGCTTTCCCGTTTGTTCATTAGGAGCGCAGTCGAGGGATGACAAGTTGGCGGCTCGCTAGTTTAGGGCATTGTGGTCCGAAGCTGAGCGGTTGTGGTGAGAAATCCGGGCTAGCCCTTCATAATAGAAAGGGCAGCAGCCAGGGCAGACCGGGCTTTGCTGCCGTGCGTTCACCGAAAGGATCTTGAGCCTCACCCCTTACCCGATGACAAACTCTGCAACCCACAGCTCTGCCGACGTGCTCTCCCCAAGCCGGCAACTGCAGTCTGATTACGACGGCTTCAAGGCCAAAGGCCTCAAGCTCGACCTGACTCGAGGCAAGCCTTCGCCGGCCCAACTCGACCTGAGTGCGGCTCTGCTTGCCCTGCCCGGTGCCCAGGATTTTATGGCCGAGGGCGCGATCGACTCGCGCAACTACGGCGGGCTACAAGGGCTGGTGGAAGTTCGCCGCTTGTTCGCAGACCTGATGGGCGCACCGCCCGAGCAGATCGTTGCGGCCAACAACTCAAGCCTCGCGTTGATGCACGACACCATTGTGTACGCCATGCTCAAGGGCACCTGCGATAGCGAAACGCCTTGGTCGCAGCAGGGCGGCATCGCTTTCCTTTGTCCCGTGCCTGGATATGACCGGCATTTCACCATCTGCCAGGAATACGGCATCCGGATGATTCCGGTCAGGCTCAACGAAGATGGGCCAGACATGCAACAGGTCGAACAGTTGGTGGCCGAAGATGCGTCCATCAAAGGCATGTGGTGCGTTCCCAAGTACAGCAATCCGACTGGCTGCGTCTATGCCGGCGCGGTGGTCGAACGCTTGGCGGCCATGAAAACCGCCGCACCCGATTTTCGGCTGTTTTGGGATAATGCCTACGCCGTGCACCACCTCACCAGCGAAGCGGTGGAGATCGCCAATGTGCTCGAGCTGTGCGCACAACATGGCCACAGCAATCGCCCGCTTGTGTTCGCCTCCACGTCGAAGATTACGCTGCCCGGGTCAGGGCTGGCGCTGCTCGCCGGCTCCAAACAGAACGTGCAGTGGTTTTTGACAAGAGTGGCGCCACGAACGATCGGTCCAGACAAAATCAACCAACTGCGGCATGTTCGCTTTCTCAAGGAACCCGCCGCGATCGCCCGCCTGATGGAGCAGCACAGGGCCCTGATCGCGCCCAAATTCGCGACCGTACTGGAGACATTTGACCGGAAGCTTGCCGGCATTCCCGAGGTGCGGTGGACACGCCCCAAAGGCGGCTACTTCATCAGCCTCGAGGTGCCCAAAGGATGCGCGCAGCGGGTAATTGCTCTTGCTAAAGAGGCTGGGGTGGTTCTAACGCCTGCCGGCGCCACCCATCCCTACGGCAAAGATGCTGAGGATCGCACCATTCGCATCGCACCCACGTTTCCATCGTTAGCCGATGTCGCGCTTGCTGCTGAGGGAGTGGCGATCTGTGTCTTGCTCGCTGCCGCGGAAAAATCACGCCTGTCACAGCCCGCATAGCTCTGGGCCTCCTTCCAGGAGGCTCAGGCACCCAACTCAAGATCGTCGAAGCCGCGCCACTTGTAGAACGCGACTGAGGCGATCCAGCTTACGATGAACAGCCCGACGATGAAGTAGCCCAGTGTTCCGAAGTGCTCGTTGAGCCGAGTGATGCTATCCCAAAAGCTTCCCTTGAGATGCAAGTGCCCAGCCAGCAATCCAAGCGCTTCGAGCCCACCCACCATCACCGCGACCACGACGGAAACCCCGGTGATGGTCAGGTTGTAATACAGCTTGCGGATCGGCTTCACTGCGGCCCATCCGTACGCGCCCAGCATCAATACATTGTCGGTGGTGTCGATCAACGACATGCCCGCGGCGAACAGGGCCGGGAAAATGAGAATAGAGGTCAAGGGGAGTCCGCGCGATGCCTCGGCCGCCGAGATACCCAGAACACCAATCTCAGTGGCTGTATCAAATCCCAGGCCAAATAAAATCCCCAGCGGATACATATGCCAACTGCGCCGCACCATGGAAAACATGGGCCGCAGAATGCGCGCCAGCAAGCCGCGGCCGCTCAATAACAGATTGAGATCTTCTTCCACGTAGGCTTCCCCGGCCCGGACCCGGACAAAGGTGCGGTAAACCGATCGCAAGACCACCAGGTTGATGGCGGCGATCGCGAATAGGAACGAGGCAGAGACCAACGTCCCAATCACCCCGCCGATCTCTCTGACCGCATCGAGCCGGTGCTGCAAGGCGAGCGCCGTCCACGCAATGAGGACCGATCCTAATAGAACGACGGTCGAGTGACCGAGCGAAAACAGAAAGCCCACCGTCACCGGCCACTTGCCTTCCTGCATGAATTTCCGGGTGACGTTGTCGATGGCGGCTATGTGGTCGGCATCGACCGCGTGCCGCAAGCCAAAGCTGTAAGCCAACAGTGCCGTGCCGAGCAGGACTGGATAGCCGCGCAGAGCGATAATGGCCCAGAGCCATACGCCTACATTGAAAACAAGCAGCACCGCGTAGATACCGAGCACTTTGCTTCGGCGATTATCCGCTGCATCATCAAACACCAGCCGCAGTAAAGTCCGCACGTCCCTGTTTGCTCGATTCCCAGCAGGATGGAGTGGTCCGCACAAGCGGGTGACTCAGGCCAATGTTACCACCCTAAGCTGTTGAGTCACTTGGCCGACGGCGCGCTTTCGATCTCATGCAAGTAGGCCCGCAGGCCTGTCCAAAGCTCCGGACGATCGCACAGGAACTTGCCTTCGATCTGTCCCGTCAGCGGGTAGTTCTGGCCCGCCTTCGGCCGGTACTTCTCCCACCCGGGACCATCCAGATGGTACACACCCATGCGATATCCATAGAGATCGATGTCTTTCACGCCCATCGCTAACGCTGTTCCGACGGCTCGCTTCACCTGCGCAAGTGTTGGGTATTGTGCCGGACCGGGTATGTCTTCCGTAGCGCCCTCTGAGAGGCGCAGGCTGAGCGCAAGCTCAGTGTTGGGTGCGATCGCACGTCGAACCCGGGTCAGATAGCTCGCAATTCCCTTTTCCAATTGCTGGTCGGCTCCCTTGTCGCTCCAGCTGGGGGCCCAATAGGCGCTCATCATGTTGAATGAGGGGATCACTCGTGCCAATTTCAGACCAGTACGCGTCCCGGTGTCAGGGTCAATGGTGTTCTCACCATCCTCCAGGATAATTCTGTGTCGAGGGTTGGGATCCGCCTCGCGAATCGCATTCCGGGTAGCCTCGGCCCAGTCAGCCCACCATTGCTGCCGGCTTTTAGTCCATGCAGTCCATGCAGGATCCCGTGGAGACAGGGGCGGCTGCTTGCCGAACAACGTTTGCTCTGCCTGGCCGTAAGAGAGGTAACTCACTTCCGGTTTAGGAGGTGGCCCGTCGATGCTCCCGACGTTGCCAATGGCGAATGCATTGTCGAAAACGTACCCCGCCATGCCCGGTTCACGCCCATACTCGCGCGCGATGGTTTGCAAATACGGTTTCCATTGCACGCGACGCCATTCCGGGTTGAATGCGTCAAAGGCAAACAAGGCTTCACCGGACGCGTCCACCTGCTCAAATCGTTTGCTATGGGGCAATGCATTATGGCGAGCGTGCCACACAAAGAGGTACGAGCCCAGGCCAGCCGCATGCGCTGCATGGATCGCTTCATGCGAATCAGAAATGCGGGTCGAGAATGCAGACGCATCCAGCCCCCACACCAGCAGCACATCGGTAAAACCAAGATCGTGGATGGCTTTGAAATCGCTTTGCCACTGCGTTTTGGGTGCGGAGTTTAGCCAATACCATGTACTCACGCGCACCTGCGCACCAGCCAGCGCTGGACAAACGAGGAAGCACAGGAAGATATACAGGCGGATAACCCGCGACGCGAGGGAAGAGAAACTGTTCACTTTTTCAGGAGTCCTCTATGTTTGCTCTTGACGGATTTACCGTAAGCTCATCAGAGTAAGAGTACAACCCTTATCTGAAAGCGCTTGCGGTCTCTCGTATAACCGCTTCTCACACACGTCCGTTCAGGGAGAATCGCACTCGTGGCAATTGCTGAAACCCTTAAGGCCCGCTGGTTCTACTATTCCCTGCTGTGCATCCTTTGTTGGGGCGGGTGGGCACTCTGTTCCAAATTCGGCTCCCGCGAGATACCCACGGAAACCATGCAGTTCCTGTTCACCCTCGGCAGTGTGCCGATTGGTCTCGCACTACTGGCCGCCAGACGCTTCCGCCTGGAGAAAAATGCCAAGGGCATTTCGTTCGCCTTACTGAACGGTGTTCTATCGGCAATCGGTACACTCGCCCTGTTTGCTGCCTACCACACCAACGGCAACACAGCAGTCATCACCGCTTCTTCGGCGCTCTACCCGATGATCACGGTAGTGCTGGCCATTCTCATTCTGCGCGAGCGCTTCGGGCCGATCCAGGCGGTGGGCCTGGGCTTCGCCGCCGTGGCCATCGTCATCTTTTCGTTCTAGCCTAGGCAATCCGGGAGCCCGCATGACTCATCTTGCACCATGGTTTTGGCCCGTGGTCGTGGTACTGATTACCTGGGGAGTGGTTGGCCTGTTGCAGAAGTTATCGACCAACTACATCTCCGCCGAGTCATCGCTCATTTGGCTGGTCGCCGGTTACTTACTGCTGGTGCCCTTCTTTTATCCAGGCAAAGGAGTGTTCACCTATTCCGGCTGGAATATTACATGGGCATTGCTCAGCGGGGCACTGAATTCCCTGGGAGCATGGGCCTTGTTTGCGGCGCTGAAAAACGGCGGCAAAGCATCGATCGTCGCACCCTTGACGGCACTGTACCCACTCGTCGTCATCGTCGTGGCGCCCTTTGTCCTGCACGAGTCCATCACCCGGCTACAGGTGGGCGGCATCGCCTGCACCCTGATCGCGGTGGTTTGCCTTTCAGCCTGAGCTCAGATCGCAGGACGCTCACTCCGCGCCAGGAGACCGCCTTTACGTCGCTTCACAGAGGCGTGAGCGGAGCTATCCCATATCTCGCCGGAAAAACCCCGCAACCTATTGTCACCCCGCCGCACGCAGCCCACACTGGCGCACGTACGCACCTTCGGTAAAGCTGCGCCCACCGATCAAAAGTGGAACGCAACCTCTGCAGTCATTGCTCGAGGCGTCACGTAATGTGTCCCACTGAACGTGGAAAGAAAGTTGTAAAGCGCGCGTTTGTTCCCGACGTTGATACCAGTCAACCGCAGGCTCCACTTATACCGGTCACCGTTGAACAAATTGTCATCTCCGACGGAAGCGTCAAACAGATTCCGCGGTTGTATCCTGGCCGGATTGTGATCATTGTTCTGCGTTCCAGGGGCCGGTATTTTGACCAGGGTCGACGTCAAGTCTGCAGCCGGGCAAGGCGTCGGCAGTGGATTTGAGGGCGTCGCTTTCACTCCGCCGCACGCCAGACCAGCTTCAAATTCCTGATCAGCCGTAAGCCCGCTCAGGTCGATGCCTGGTTGTCCGTTCGGAAGAATGACCGAGGGGCCGCCATTCACCGGATTGCAGTCGCTGTTGGGATCGCTGATGTTAAAGCACGGCACCGACCCGGCAACCATGCCACTGTCATAACGCCAGTTGAACCCCAGCCATGGCGCGAAGCGCCGGTTCACAGGCACCTGGTACTGCACGTGCGTGGTCGAGTTGAAGCGTTCGTCGTGATCAATACGGAAAGGATAGCCACCGCGCCCTACCGTTGCGCCGGCCCCCGCGGACTGCGGCGGGAAAAACCGGGCAGAAACAGAGGACATCGTGACAAACGCGCTGAAATTGTGAAGATTGGGAACATCGACCCGTAACGCCACGCCCGGGATCTTGGAATTGTGCCAGTCAATCGGGAACGTGATCGGTGTGTTGCCCAGGGTACTGAAGTCAAACGCATTGTGTTGGTACTTCCAGATGTAATCGCCGCTGAAAACCAAGTTCTTGCCGAAGGCCTGTTGCAGCCCGGCATGGAATTCGTTGCGGAACCCTGGTTCCAGGGTTCCCGAAACCCCCGGCGTGCAGGCTAGCAGTGGCGCCAACACTGCGTTTGTGCACCCGGAGCTGGAAAGTACAAGATTTTCATTAAAAGGTGTTTCCAGTGTCCTCGCGTAGGAGGCGCGCAGCACGGTGTTGGTAGCTTTGACGCTGTAACTGAGACCGATCCTTGGCTCCGCCTGGCTGGCAATGGCGAGACCATGGTAGAGATCGCCACGCATTCCGATGTTGAACAGCCACTTCCCTGCCTTGATCTGATCCTGAAGGTAGAGGGCGAGTTCCTTAACGTCGGTGTGGCCGAAATAGTGGTAGTAGCTGCCGGCACGGGTCAAATCGTATGGAGCCAGTAAAGCATTGTAAGTACCTGCGGGATTAGCCGCCGGGTCGTTGGGAGCCAGCCCAGCCGCAGCACATTGTGCTGGATCTGAAAAGCCAGGCTGTGGGGTGTTTTTGAAAAGATTGTTAACACAAGGCGCATTCAGCGTCGCATCCACCAGGCCTAGTTGGTCATTCTCTCGCAGGAAAGTATGCGAGTAGAACACGCCACCCTTGATATTGTTTCTGCCGCGTACGTACGAGAGATCTGAGCGCAGACCTGCATTCGTCAACGTTCGGTATTGCGCGATCGACGAGGTCTGCAGATTAGCGGGCCCCAGGTCGGCCAGCGGGTTTTCACTCGGGTAGTAATTGTAAGAATCTCGACGAACATAGGCGCCGAAGTTAAACACCGCGCTGGTGCCGATCACGCGCGTATAACTGGGAGAAATGTCGAACGTCTCGATCTTGGAGTGTTGATCGGTATTGCCAACACTGCCGAACACCGGATTCGCGGAGGCGCCCTGACTCACTACATTCTGCACGTTCAGATTGTCGTAAGCATTCGGCGTCTGAAACCAGGAGCGGCTGTAGTTCAGGTTGAGATGCAGCGAATCGACAGGGGTGAACTGGTAGTCTGCGCGATCAAACGCATTCACCTCATTGCCCTTGGCGTGGAAGACCGTGAACTCTGGCGGATCGAGAAAGCGTCCGGTATTCAGGGCATCGATCTCGATGAAGTTGCCCCAGTTTTGACCGCCGTACGCCAGGTCAAAGGCACCGGTCGATGAGCCAAACGATCCATAGGAACTGCTGATACTGCCCGTCGGGCGGGTCACCCCTTGGCCCGATCGCGTGGTTACCTGGATCACCAGGCTGGTCTTACCGCCAAACTCGGCCGGGGGTGCGCCCGAAATTACCTCAAGCGACTGGATGGAATTAGAAGGGATCTGGTTGGAAAAAACCTTGCTCTGCTGATCGGTAATTGGCTGGCCATCGACGGAAAACGAATTCGAAGCGTGATCCCCAAGGCCGTGGAACATGCCGTTGGAATCCGCAGCGACGCCCGGCGACGCCAGCGTGACCAGAGAACTTACGGAAGAAGACTGGCTTTCCAAGGGCAATTTCTGAAAGAGGTTTCGATCCACGTCTGTGTGAAGCGTGGTGTCGTTTTCAACCAGATCGCCGCCACCTTCGACCGTGACCGTGCTCGAAGCGGCTCCTATCGTGAGGGCAATGTTCACCGTCACAGGAACTGTCGAGCGAACATCGACGTCTTGCGCAGAGGAAGTAAAGCCTGGCGCATCGATGCTCATGTGGTACGGGTTCGGTGGCAAATTATTGAACTGGAAGTGCCCCGCGCTGTCGCTTTGCGCGCTCCGCTGAAACTGGCTCACCGGGTTCTTGATCGTGATAGTGGCTCCGGGAACCACGGCGCCACTCGGATCGGTCACCGTGCCCAGCACCGTGCCGGCGCTGCCTGCCGTCTGGGCGTTCAGAGAGACGGAGAAAACAACTCCAAGTAGAACGGAAAATAATATGACCAAGCGCCGCACGGGTGTGCGCATACAGAAGCCTCCGGTTGGGTGTGGTGGGTTCGACTACGTACTAAGCGAACGCAACCACCAAGGGCGGAGGGCGGGTGAAGAGGGAGAAAACGCAAAATCGCTTGCGCCGCAGCGCCACCGATGAAGTGATGACCACAGCGACCAACCGCACCGAGTGCGGCAAACTTTGGGGAACGGGCACCTGCACACCGGCGTGCGCCGCGTGGCAAAGTGCGCAGTCGGACTGCACCGCCTGCCCAGCAGAGTGCGTATGCAACACCTGCACGGTACCGGCGAGGGCGATGATCGCACAACACAGGACGCCCAAAGCCACCCAAAGAGCATGTCGTGTTTTCCGATTGAGGAGGAACCCGGGCATAGAAGCTACGCAAGCCCCGCGAGGTTGTTCTGCCGCCGCATTGGGAAACAACCGTCACCCATATGTAACAACCCTGTCGCGGTTTGGGCCCAGACTGCCATTAGACGATTATAACCTACAGCTTACAAGCCACTGGCTGCTTCAGGAACACCTGAACATCTGAGCTGAGACGCAAACACCAGAGGCGCGCGAACACTAAAGACACGAGCTACCGAGCCCCAACCCTGGACGGCTTACTCGACAGCAGTCCTGATCTGAGCCTGGGTGCATCGGGAGCGAAGCTGAAGCTTCCAGGCTGGCCCAGCAAAACTCAGTTCGCGGCCAGGTCTCGATCCTTGCTCTCGCGGATGCTCAGCAACCCAATGAGCGTGATCGTCGCCGCAGCAGAAAGGTAATAGCCCACAAACTGCAGACCATAAGTCCGCGCCAGCCAGGTGGCGATATACGGCGCCAGGGACGCACCAAGAATACCGGCAAAACTGAAAGCCAGCGAACTGCCGGTATAACGTACAGCCGTCGGAAACAGTTCAGAGATCACGGTGCCCAGTGGACCGTAGGTGATGCCCATGAGCGACAGCCCGAGCACCATCATGCCAACAGCACCGGCCATGCCGGAAAGAAACATGGGGGCCAGCACAAGCCCAAACACAGCGATCGCTACCGTGACCCCCAGCATCACACGCCGCCGGCCACTTTCTGCCAGCAGCGCGGAGAGAGGGATGAACAGAGCAAAAAAGCAAATCCCGAAAAGTTGAATCTGCAGAAATGTGCCACGGCTGTACTTGAGTACGGTCGTTCCCCACGAAAGCGCAAATACCGTCATCAGGTAGAACAGAACAAACGTGGCCAGACTCACCAGGATGCCCTTCACCAGAGCCGCGGGATAATCACGCAGCACCGACAACAGCGGCACTTTTACCTGCAGACCGCGACTATGCGCTTCACGAAACACGGGAGTCTCCGTGATGGTCAAACGGACATACAGCCCCAGAAAGACCAGCACCGCACTGGCCAGAAACGGCAGCCGCCAGCCAAAAGCAAAAAACTGCTCATCCGTCAGAACCCGCGAGAGCAACAGAAACGTACCGCCCGAGAGCAGAAAGCCGGCGGGGGCCCCCAATTGTGGAAACATGCCATACCAGGCGCGCTTGTTGGGTGGGGCGTTCTCGATCGCCAGCAAAACTGCGCCGCCCCACTCCCCGCCCAGGCCAAGCCCCTGGCCGAAGCGGCAGAGCGCCAGCAGCAAAGGCGCAGCCAGCCCGATAGTATGGAAGGTGGGCAACGCGCCAATCGCCACCGTGGAGAGGCCCATGGTCGACAAGGCGATCACCAGCGTAGTCTTGCGCCCGACCCGGTCGCCAAAGTGGCCAAACAATGCTGAGCCAACCGGCCGCGCCAAAAATGCGATGCCAAAGGTCGCCAGCGACTCAAGCGTGGCGGTCGCCGGATCAGCCCGGGAGAAAAACAGCCGCGGAAACACCAGCACCGCCGCAGTAGCGTAAATATAAAAATCGAAAAACTCGATTGTGGTGCCAATGAGACTGGCGAATAGAACCTGGCCGGGACTATTTATCCGCCTGCCGGTAGTGATGGGCATCGAACTCATCCACACTCCGCTTCTTATATGATTTTGCACGGCGCTGATTACAGATGAATACTACCCGAAGGAGCAATTCTATGAGCCAGGCCCAAGCCGTATCCGCAGCATCTGCCGGAACCATCACCCTGGGCGGCGACCTGACCGTCAATCGCCTTGGCTACGGAGCCATGCGCATCACTGGCAAAGGCATCTGGGGCCCGCCAGCGGATAAAGACGCAGCCCTCGCCACCCTGCGCCGAGCTGTCGAGTTGGGCGTCAACTTCATCGATACCGCAGACTCGTACGGCCCCTATGTCTCGGAAGAACTCATCGCCGAGGCGCTCTACCCCTACCCTGCAGGCGTAATCGTCGCGACCAAGGGCGGGTGGGAGCGAGTCGGCCCCATGCAGTGGACGCACAACGCCAGCCCGAAACACCTGACAGAAGCAGTGGAAGGCAGCTTGAAGCGCCTGCGTCTGGATCGCATCGACGTGTACCAGCTGCACGTGCCCGACCCCGCCGTCTCATTCGATGCCTCCATGGAAACGCTGGCCGGTCTGCGCGAGCAGGGCAAAATACGTCACGTCGCTCTCTCCAACGTGACGCAGGAACACATCGAGCGTGGCCGCAAGATCGTGCCCATTGTGTCGGTGCAAAATCGCTACAGCTTTGCCGATCGCGAATGGGACTATGTGGTCAGGTATTGCGAGCAGCACGAGATTGCTTTCCTGCCCTGGGCACCCCTGGGCCAGAACCGCAAGGCTCACGAGGTTCTGGAAAAAGTCGCGAAGGACCTGGGCGCAACCACGCTGCAAACCGCGCTGGCATGGTTGCTGATGCGTTCGAAGATCATCCTTCCCATCCCGGGCACCTCCTCCGCGGCGCACGTGGAGGAAAACATCGCGGCGGCAGGCCTGGAACTTCCCGCGGCAGCCTTCAAAGAACTTTCCGACGTGAACCCACCGCCCAGTAAGCTATCGCGGATGAAAACCTACCGCATCGCGACCGTGCCCGGCGATGGCATCGGAAAAGAAGTGATTCCCGCCGGGCGGCAGGTGCTGGCAGCACTCGCCGGCCGCGAATTTCAATTCGAGTTCGAAAACTTCGATTGGGGTGGAGACTACTACCGGGAGCACGGCGCCATGATGCCGGCCGACGGGCTTGACGCTCTACGCCGCCACGATGCCATCCTGTTTGGTTCGGCAGGCGACCCGCACATTGCCGATCACATCACCTTGTGGGGCCTGCGGCTGAAAATTTGCCAGGGGCTCGATCAATACGCCAATGTGCGGCCGTCGCGCATACTGCCCGGCATCGATGCGCCGCTCAAACGATGCAGGCAAGAGGACCTGGACTGGGTGATCGTCCGTGAGAACACTGAGGGGGAGTACTCCGGCGTGGGCGGCCGGATGCACCAGGGTCACCCGCTTGAGGTAGCGACGGATCTCTCCTTGATGACCCGAGCCGGGGTCGAGCGAATTCACCGCTTTGCCTTCAAGCTGGCGCAATCTCGTCCGCGAAAACTGCTGACCGTGGTGACCAAAAGCAATGCCCAGCGCCACGCGATGGTCATGTGGGATGAGGTCGCGGTGGCGGTGGCCGCTGAGTTCCCTGACGTCACCTGGGATAAGGAACTGGTCGACGCGGCAACCGCCCGGATGGTGAATCGCCCGGCATCTCTCGACACCATCGTGGCGACAAATCTTCACGCCGACATTCTGAGTGATCTCGCAGCAGCGCTGGCCGGCAGCCTCGGCATTGCGCCCACGGCCAACATCAACCCCGAACGCATGTATCCGTCGATGTTTGAGCCCATTCACGGGTCAGCCTTCGACATCATGGGCAAAGGCTGGGCGAATCCGATCGGCACTTTCTGGTCAGTGGTGATGCTGCTGGAACACCTCGATGAGTGCGGGGCGGCCGCACGGCTCATGCGAGCCATCGAAAGCATAACCGCCAATCCGGCCCTTCACACGCGTGACCTGGGCGGCACGGCAAGCACCCTTGCAGTAACAGATGCAGTGTGCGCGATGATATCCGCGTCTACCCGCTGAGCGGTTGTGGCAATATCCAGCCTCAAGCCAATCACCCGCGCCTGACCTCCGGTCACGCTTACTTGGTAAGCGTGACCGGGATCGTGAGCGTCTGCACAGCAGCCGGAGAAGTCGCCGTGATCAACGCATTATAGGTACCGACCACGCTGGTGTTGCCACCAGGAGAGGTCGATCCGGAAATCGCGTTGCCCGCGCCGCAACCGATCGAGACGTTCACCAGGAAAAGCGTGGCCAGGATGCACATGCCCAGGCTACGCTGCAGGCGTCGTCGCTGCCATAACAGGAAGACGCCAAACAAACCGCTGGGCACCATAAGAAAGCCCGCGATCGAGACTGACACCGGCTTTGCCACGCTTGCTGAAGGCGGCAACCCAATGGTGAGCGTAGTCGATTGCGCGATGCTGCTGGCGCTGCCAGTAATGCTTGCAGGCGAAAACGAACACGTGGAACCATTCGGCAGACCGGTGCATTTGAATGTAACGGTCCCGGTAAAGCCGTCCGCGGAAAAGACGGACAGGGTCACCGGCATACTTTGTCCGGCAGTCAGAGACAGGGTCTTCGGATTGGAAGAGAGCTGAAAGTCCAGCCCGCCACTCACGCTCTCCAACAGAGCGGTGGAGGTGCTGGCAAGATCGTTCACATCACCCGAGTACACCGCCGTGAGTGTGTGCGGTCCGTTCGAAAGCTGAACCGAGTAGCTCGCCATGCCTGTCGAATTGATCGTGACGGCCGCCAACGAGGTCGAGCCATCCAGGAACTGGACGCTACCCGTAGCTGCGCCCCCAGCAATCGAAGTGACAATCGCCGATAACGTGACTGATCCGGCGATGGTGGCATTGATCGCGGTCAGGGTGGTCGTGGTACTGGCCTGGTTAACCAGGAGCGTTACCTTGCCGGTTTCTGGCGTGGTGGCGCCCTTGGGTAAGAAGGTAACCGTGAGTGTTTGCGGACCCGCGCCCAGCACGGCGCCAGCGGCTGGCTTGTACGTGAACGTGCCATCCAGAGAAGAGCTCGCATTGAGTTGCGCCGCCGTCAATGGGGTGCCGTAGACGATCGCAGCAGGGGTCGGCCAAACGATATCCGTACCCGCGGTTCCGGACCCTGCCGGGAGTAATGGTCAAGGCTGCAGTCGTTAACTGCGGCTTGTAGTTCCCCAGCCGGTTCTTCGGGTCAGCCAGCACCGGAGTAATCGCGTTCGGCCCGGTGCTGTAGGTACCGGCCGGTGTGGTGGCGCCGGCCTGCGATACATAGGTCGCAGTGATACCGTCACTGTTCACCACGCCGGTGAGCGTCCCGGTAAAGGCCGGGTTGGTGTCGCCGAACGCCCGGTTGGCGGGGTTCGCGGTGGCGCTCAATGCGACTGGCATGACCGTCAACGTGGCTCCCAGCGTTTGCGCCGCGTAGTTGGTATCGCCGGCGTAGTTGAAGTTCACTGAGTGGGTGGCCACCGTCAATCCGGTTGAGGCAGTGAAAGTCGCCGTGCCGCCGCTGACCAAGGCAGTCAGTGGCGCGAGGTTATCAATCACCAGCGTTGCCGTCCCGGCCGGCGCCGCGAAGCCCGTGCCGCTCAACCCCGCCAGGGTAAATACGATGGGCGCCGATGTCCCATAGTTCACCGCCAGGGGAGCACCCGCAACTGCTACAGTGGCGTTTGCTTTCTGCACGGCAAGCGATATCGTGGCAGACGACGCCGCGTAGCTTGGGCTGCTCGCCAGGCGGATCACAATCGCGTGATTGCCACCGCTCAACAAACCCACCGGGATCTGGTACTGGTTGGCGCCCACAGAGGTCACCGTCAAGCCTTGCCCGCCATCCAACTGTGCGCTGAGCAAACCGATCGGAATGGGGCTGGTCGGCACCGGCGCCAGCGAGAAGCTAACCGTTCCCTGCTGCCCGTAGCTGTAGGAGTAGCCCGGCGCAGCGGTGGCGACGATCGCTTCGGCGATGTTGGACTGCTGACCCTGCTTATCGACGATCGTCGTCACTGTGGCCGCAGGGAGTGTCTGCCCGCTCGCTGCCGCCGTCGCGCTTACTACCGCAGATGCCTGGCCACCGTTATTGAACGTCAGGCCGGCTGCCGGATAGATCGCCGTCACCATCACCGCTCCGCTGCCCGAAGTAGGGATAGTGGCGAAGTTACAGGTGTAAGCCAACGCGGCAGCGGAGCACGTTGCGGCAGCACCCGTGCTCGAACCCGTGATGATCACGCCCGCAGCCGGAAGAGTCACGGTGATTGAGGCAGCCGATTCATCAGTGCTGGTGCGGTTGTTGATCGCCGCCGTGTACGTCACTTCCGTGGTGCCCCCGGATCCACCCGAATCGGTGCTGCTGGTCGCTGCGATCACGGTGGACGGATTTTGCGACAGGGTAAAAGAAGGCGTGGTCACGGGTGTGCCCCCGCTGAGAGCAAATTGCAATCCGGACAACAATTGCTGCTTGGACGCGCTGACCGGCGTAGCGCCATACGTGGCATTGAGCAGGCCGTACCGGTCTTCTCCATTCAAAGCCCAATAGGTCCAGTTCAATGAAGGATTGGCGCCAAGGAATTGCACCAGGCCGGAGAACCACTGGCCCTGCGACCCTGAACCGCTCGCCTGTATCGCAGCATCGTCATTGGTCGTGCCGAACTCACCCACCCATACAGGAGCGACGCCGTTCAGGCTGATGTACGCCCAGTACGAAGTCCAGGTACTCACCAGGCTGTCGTAGGTAGTGCTGCCGTTGAACCAGGCCTGCGTCGATTCCAGGGGGCCGTAGTCATGAGCGGAGTACACCAGTTGGTTAGCCACGCTCAACTGCACGGGGGACGTTTGCACGCCCTGCAGATTGCCTCCCCAGAAATAGTAATTGCCGTTGTACGCGTCCGTGCCTTCCACAAACACCAGCAGTTTGGGGTTGATGGCCAACACAGCATTACCGGCACGTTCTGCGGCCAGGTGCCAATCGTTCGCCGCGGTACCGCAATCCCAGCAGGCGCCCCCACTGGTCGCATTGTGCGGCTCATTGCGCAGATCCATGCCGATCACGGCGGTGTTGTTCTGATAGCGGGTCGCGAGCGTCTGCCAGTCGCTGATCCAGGCACTTTCAGGGTAGGCCTGGGTGTACCAAAGGCCGCTCGCCTCGGCGCTGTTGCCTGCTTCAGACCGGTGATCATCAAGGATGACGCGCAACCCGATCTGCCCTGCGTAGGCAATGATGGCGTCCATGATCTGAAGCGAATCCAAACCCTTCAGGTCACTATTGATCGGACCACTTGCATTGCTGAAATGAATGTTCGTAGGAACGATGGGCGACTCCACCATCTGGTTTGAGTAAGGCAACCGAATAGTGTTGTATCCATTCGCCTGAATGGTCCCGAGTATCGTCTTGTAGTCCTGGCTGGTGAGCCCATGCGCGACTTCATCAGCGGTCTCAAAGCCGTACCAATTGATCCGGCGATGCGAACGGGCTGATTGTTCGCGTCCAGTATCTTGCTCCCGCTGGTATGCCAGTAACCCGTGCCAGGCGCAGCCGACGCAGTACCGCCGGCGAACATCGCCAGGGCGCCCAGCGCACCCAACACACCATTTCTCACGAATCTCAACAGCATGGATCCCTCCAGGGCGCCGGGGCTACGCCGGTAATCTAAGCTGGCAGCGAGGACACACCACTCCCCCGCCTGCCAATTGACTTATCTCCAACCAATTACTCATCACGTGCAGACCTCTGAGGGGACCACCCGGCTGGGTGGAAGGTCTGGCCGCGGTCAGGGCACAATCAGCGGCCTGACCTTATGTTCGTCAAACAGGCCCGTAGGGCCGCCTTCCACATCCACCTGCGGGCGCTGCATGTACTTCACCGAGATACCCGCGGTGCGGTCCTGGTAGTCATGGGCGTTATTCACGCCCACAAAACCACTTATGTACCAATGCTCATCAAACCGATAGGCAAGGTTCGCATCGAGGTTGTAGTTAGCCGCCAGGTTCGACTGGGCAGTGGGCACTGTATCTGTCTCTACCAGCGAACCTGGAAGCGCGGTTCCCTCATAGAAGCTCTGCACGCCCAGGCTGCCCTTCAGCGTGTAGACAAAGTGGTTGAGCGCATGCGCCTCCCAGGAGAAAGGAGCATTCAGCAGCACATAGGAGTTGGGGCTGAAATAGCCTCCCTGCCCATAAGTGAAGTAACGCTGGTTCTGCGCATAGTGCAGGCCAGTGAGATTGGCGCCCATCTTGAAAACGCCGAAGGGATTGCTATAGATGGTCCAGTAGGCGCCGGTCGAACCGGACACCCGGCTGTTGTTGTTCACGTTCGTGCCGGTCAACTGAGCGCCGCCGCCGCTCACATAGAACCCTTCCCTGGCGTCCCCCAGGTTCAGGGTGCCTTCGGCTCCCGTGGCAACCACACCGCCCCAGATCTTTCCTGTGACCGGATCCTTCTCACCCGCATACGAAAGCATGGTTTCTTTCACCTGCTCCCGATACGCGCGGAAGGTAAGCGGAAAATTGCTGGGGTGCACTGCAAAATTGCCTAGCAGATGCGAGACGTAAAACGTGCTGGGGGAAAAGCCCACGCTGCCGTCAACCAGGCGGGTAGCTAACTGCACTTCTGCCCCCACGCCCGACTGATAGTGGCTCTGGCCAATGAGAGGCGCGCCCGAAGTGCCGAAGTTGTAGTTGGAAGTGCCGTCCGGTGCGCCCGCCGACAACAGCACCGGCATTGCACGTATCGTCAAACGCGCAGTCTCACCCAGCACAGTGCTGGTTTCGAAATTAGCTTCCATCCGAGTCAGCTGGTCGAAACCCGCCTGCCCACTGCGACTGCCAAGTTGCGTCTCACCGCCCATCCAGGCGCTGTATCGGCTAGCCAGGCCATCCAATTCGGCCTGCGCTTGCATGGCCGGCCCGAGCATTACCGGGCGTGCTTGCGGAGTGCCTGTGGATCTTGGCGCCATCGTCATGCTTGATTCCGGCGCGTACTCTGTTCCACGCGCTACGGGCGCGTACACCGTGAGACTGGCATTTGTCACCGCAGGTGTATTCATTGGGCGGCTGCTTTCAGTCTGCGTATCTGCCTGCGCATCCTGCGGCTGTTCGGCTGCGGGCTGCTGATAAGCCGCCGGCGGTGGCGGACCATCATTCAACGGAACAGTCCAGCGGCTGGTCTGCGGAGGATGGTAGGCAATCGGGCGAGTCGTGGCCACCGGGGGTGGGTTCTTGCGCACCAACCACGGACTGGGCTGTTCACTCGATTCTGTTGCGTCCTCACTGGTCGGGTGCTGGGCCACAGGCATTGCACTGATCGCATCCTGCAGCGACTCACTGGCGGGTGGCGCGGCCGGTGCGGGCAGAGCGGTCGAATCCTGCGGCGCAAGCATGCGAGCCAGAGCATCCCCGGCCGATACGGCTGAAGGAGCAAGTGTGTTGCCGTTCGACGAAAGTTGCTGGGTCAGTTTGATCTGCGAGCTGTTGGCCACTACCTTGCGCCAGTAAACCGCAGCCATATGGTTGTCACCCGTGCTCTCTTCGAACTGAGCAGCCGCCGTCAACAATTGCGGATCATTCGGAAACTGTTGCAAACCGTCCAGAAGCCATTGCCGGCCGGCCTCTTTCTGGTGGGCAGAAGCAGCCGCCGTCACGGCTCCGGAGTAATCCGTAGCCGTGGCCTTCGCCCAGTTGATCTCCTCGTAAAGAGCAAAGGCACGCTTACCTTCACCATTGCGAATGTAATAGCCGGCAGTCGCCCGGCGGATCTCTCCGCTCGCGGGGTAAGCCTGCGATGCCATCTCCAGGATCGCCAGAGCCTGCTTGTTGTTGCCCGCCTTCTCTTCCCTGTCCGCCTTACGTACGCTCCAGGCGGCCCACAGATCGCCGGTCTGTTGCTTCTGTCCCGGTGTGAGGTCAGAGCGGCGGCCAAGCTCAGCAAGCGTGGTGGCCAGCCTGCCTTCGTCTCCCGCATTCAGCAACAACCACGCATACTGAGATTCGACGGCGTACGGTGCATCGTTGGTGCCGGGCTGATAATGCGCCAACACGCGAGACATCGTCTCCAGCGCCAGCTGATTGTGGCCGGTGCCGCTGTAAACCGACGCCAGCGTCTGCAAATAGCCAAGATCCTGGTCAAGTGCCTGCGCGGCTTCCACTGGCAGCTGCTGCACCTGCGTCAGCGCCGCCTGGTCCTGGTTGGCCTGGTGCAGCGAGGCGATCACGCCTTTCCATGCATCACTGTCCAGCGGTGAACGCTTGAGGATCTTGATGTAAGTCTTATAGGCGTTGTCGGCGCTACCCTCGGCGAGCAACAGCGAGGCGTTCTGCGTTTCTACGCGGTTTGCCTTTTTGCTATCGCCCTGTGTCTCGCTTTTCGCCTGGGCCAGCAGGTTCGATGCCGTGCTGTACTGCTTCATAGCCTGGTGTGTATCCGCCAGCATCACCAGGAAGTCAACGTCACGCGTTGCTTCCTGGTACACGGTGGAAGGCATACGGTCCGCGGCCGTCAGGGCCATCTGGTCGCGTGCGGCCGCGTGCTCATCCCGTATCAGCAACTTCCATGCCTCCACATTGTCCGGAGAGACACGAATTACATCAAACGCTAGCCGCGCCGAACCGCGCGGATTATTGAGGGCGATTAGCTGGGCGCAGCGAAGCTGGGCCGCCGTGCGCTTATCCTGCTGAGGCATCTCGGCTAATTGCGCCAGCAACCGCTTCCCTTCACCCTCATTGCCCACGTTCATCTGCGCCGCCGCGATCACTGCGATATAGGTGGGGTCAGCCTCCAGCTTTACCGCGGTTTCCGGGGTGATGTAGGGCCGGTCCGCAATCACCTCTTTGCTGTGATCCGATTGCACCAGCGCATCGAACCACGCAATCCAACCCTGCGGGCGGTCCTGTTGCATCCTGACCGCCTGCTCAAACAAGGGGAGGGCTTTATCCGGGTGATTCTGCTGCATCAGCACGCCGGCCTGGCCCTGGATAGCTTCCGGGCCATTCGGCTTGATGCTGTGCGCCAGATCGAAGGCGCTCAGTGCTTGCGTGAACTGCTCAGTTTCGAGGGCGTGATTGCCCTGCTGCATCGCTCTGTAGTAACGCGCATCTGTCAGCGAGGCGGTCAGCTCAGCAGGATGAAAGCCAGCCGCCTCCGCCTGCTCAAAGTGATCGGCGGCCGCGGCAAACTCCTGCTGCTGCATGTTCACATAGCCCATGCCGGCCAGTGCCTTGCCTCGCTGTCCCGGTATGGCAAGCAGCGGCTCAAACAAATGCAACGCCTGTTGCAGATCGCCCTTGGCCAAAGCGGCATAGGCTGCTCCCTGCTCCACCTCTCCCGGTACAGCAGTCCGCGCCGTCCGCGCCGGTTGGGCGCCATGCACCCGCGCTGCCAACTGCTCGTCTGGATAGCGCGCCAGGTACTCGGGCGCAGTTTCCGCGGCGGGTCCGTTCGGGCTCCACAAGATCGCCTGCTTCCAGGCGGCTCTCGCTTGTTCCTTCTGCTCTGCCGTGCCATGGAGGTCGGCCAGCAGCTTGATACCCTCTACCCGTGTACGTGCATCGTAGGTGAGCACCCGGCCCAAAGCCAGTTGGTACGTCGGGTTCGCCGGGTACTGCTTATACAGATCGCGCAAACCGCTGATTGCCTGCGGTAACTCTGCGGGAACGGCTGCCTCTGTCTCATAATACGAAACAGCATAAGTGCCATAAGGGGCCGCGCCGTGAAACGCCTTGCGGTACGCCGTCAACGCTTCCTGGTAATGATGCTGCGAGGCTAACCTGGCGGCCAATTCAAAATCAGCATTGCCGCCTGCCGGTACATGCGTCACCGGTATCTGCGCCAGGCGCGGGTCGCCCGGCTTTACGCTCCGCAGCAGCGAACGGTAGTGGTCCGCTTTTGCGCTGTCTCCCGTGCTCTGGTAATAGCTGGCCAGGCTGGCCAGGGCGTCCGGCTCCGTCGGATTCACCAGCAATACCTGCCGCCACGCTGCCGCTGCCAGGTCGTGTCTGCCTTGCCCGTCGAGTGTGCGGGCGCGCTGAATTAATACATCAGCAGCGCTTTGTTGCGCCTGCACCGAGGTAACAGCGACGCACGGAGCCAACAGAAGAAGACCGAAAGCTATCTCAGATTTGGCAAACATACCTGCCTCCATTCCTTACCCGCTACGCGAGTAAGCCAATCCTGCATAAAGTGAAATAACTTCAACCAGCGGTGTGTAGCGGCGCCTCGCCCACAGGCCTGGCCCCGTCCCTATCCTGCGACCCGCCGGAAAGTGGCTCTAATCCGAGCCGCTCTTTTATCCGCATGCCCAGCCAATGCTTCGTCCAGGCGGCCAGCAAGGCCAGCACGATGAAAAGCAACAGCGTCAGGCTGAATACATGCCGGGGCAGCCAGTAACCGAACGCGCGATACCAGGGCAGATCTCCCGATCCGTACATCGCCGTGCTCAGGGGATAGCTCGTGAACTTACCCGTGCTCCACAAGCTGACCGTGCCATCGATGCCTTCGAGCGGCATCGTTGTCAGCAGCGCAGAAGCAAGCCCGGGCAACACGGCACGATCGCGCCCCGCGATCAGCACCAGGCTGCGGCCACCCGCAAATGGAGAAGCGATTCCTTCTACCAGTCCGTCGGGGTTCACGCGGGTTGTATCGTTCAGATCTTTCCAGGCGCCCGGGTTCTGCCGCAGCACCCAGTCCGCCAGCAGACCGAGCCGCGCCCGCAAACTGAGGCCTGGCGAACCATCACTGTACGTAAGCGGCAGGTGCGCTGCGATCTCAGGACTGTTCGCCAGATCGGCGAATGTCCCGAGCACCAGCAGATCCTTCTTGCCCACCTGGGATGCCTGTGCTGCCGAAGCAACGATTACCCCAAGCGCCGGATAGCCCGTCTGCGCGCCGAAGTAGCCCATCAAATCCAGGTAAAGCGCGGTGGCCTCCGGGGGAGCCCCCGCCGGCAGCAGGACCGCGGTCTCGCTCAGGTCAGCCATGCGAGTAAACGGAAAGCCGGCCTTGGCAAACAACTGCAGGTTGGGCAGCTCGGTGTAATGCACCGCACCGTTGAGATCGAGGTAAGACGACTTGAGGATCTGCGCGCTGGAATTCCCGCTCACGGGCGCGCACGGATCAGCACCCGCCGGCACGAAGAAGAACTGTAACTCAAGGGTGTTGGCGTAGATGGCCGCCGGCCCGTCTGCCAGGGAAATATCTGCGGTTTGCGGCTGGGCAGCCGCCACCAAAGGCATACCACTGACCCACACACCATTCAGGTTGGCGGCGACATTGGAGGACCTGGCCAGCTCAGGAGACTCCACAGCGTACGCAAGATGCAAATACATGTTCTGCAGCACGCCGAAGTTGTAGTCCGGCGCCAGGTGCATGTAGACCGTCACCGGGGCCTGCCCGCTGGTCCGGCGCTCTGCGGGCGGCACGAGGCTGTCGAGACTTACGCGATTGTCATGGATCCAGCGGGGCGCATCATTGGGCGCCCGCGCCAGAAACGAGAGAGCCTCAGTCAATCGCGCGCTGCTCCCAGCCATTTTCAAATGACCGGTGGCCAGCGCCTGCGCCACTGCCAGGAGATCATTGCTGGTCTGCCCCCGTACCACCAACAACTTGCCGTACGGGTCCCGCGGATTCACCTGGAGCGATATAGACGGCTGGCCGCCATCCGGAGCAGCGTCCATCTGCTCAGAGCCTAAGCTTTCCGATCCGGCAAGAAACACGATCGCATTCCCCGGCGGCAGCTCACCCACCCGCGTTCCAAAGCGGATGCCACTGTCGTCAGCCAGCGATCCGAACCAGGAGGCAAGCACACCGGCGCTTTCGAGCGCAGGCTCGTCCGGCACGTGCGCAAAGACCATCGGCAAGGTAACCGGTTGATTGGCCAGGTGTTCGAGGAAGGGTTGCGGCAGTGACGCCAGTTCGCTTGCCAGCACCAGCGGCTGTGCCTGGAGCACCACCCGGCTGGCAGGATCAATACGAAACCATGGCGGGCTCTTTTGATCGGGCAAAGCGCACGCCGCACTCCCCTGCCCGGCCAATTGGATCGTTAGCTGGTTCCGGGCCGTGAGAAGATCCGGAGGAAGCGGTACCACCACCTCACCTGCTCCTGCTTCGCGCTCTTCTTCGGTCGGCGTCACCGGAGCCAGCGCCGAGTCATTCAGGCGGAGTTCGGCATAGGTGTAGCCTTCTGGAGCATTCTTCGGAATCCGATATCTTAGCTCCAGCCTGCCGCCCCGAATCAGCCAACTCTGGGGCGTAGCAAACCTGAGCACTTCGCGGCTCCCTGGCTGCTCAAGCAGCAGATCGTCTTTCGTGCTGGCAAGCGAGCCCAGTGTAAAGGCACGCTCAACCACATCCGGCGGTGCCGGCTTTGCTGATCGCGTGTTGCTTGCGTGGGCCTTCCAGGCGACCAGCATAAGGACTGCCAGCACCACTGAGCTGATCACCACGGCACGCACCGGCTTGAGCGAGCCCGCCGTCATCGGGGTGCCCTTGTGCGAACGGCTGAACAATAATTTCCAGAACCCGCTCAAGGACGCGCCCAAAACGCTGAGCAGACTGCGCAGCGGATGATCGGTTGCATAGCTCTCATCCCACGCAAGCCAGCGGTCGGCTCGGGAGTACAACACGCGGGTCAGCAGCTTCTCCTGCGGCAGCGACATCTCAGCGAATTGAATCTGCAGGCGGCCCTCATTGCCGCCGATTACCACTCCGCGCAGTTGTTCGTCGTCGTCTTCTTCAGGAAATTGGATGACCACCTGCTCGCCTATAGGCCACGAACCCTCCACCTTCGCAGCTAAGCCGCCGGTCGATAAATCGGTCGTGATGCCCTCCACTGTTTCACCATGCGCCTGTAGAACGAGTGGAACCTGGCAGGCCACGCGCACAGAATGCCGCCGTTGCCGCTCCTCGGCGCACACTGCTAAAGCAACGCCAAGGGTGACCACGTTGAACAGCGCCCAGAACACGTTCATCGCGATCGTTCCGGTGTGGCCATGATCCCAGTAAAGGTAGCGAGGAACCGCCATTCCCAGACCAGCCAGGTTGAGCACCAGCAGAACCAGAAACGGTACGGACAAACGCATGCTGAAGTACCCGTGCTCCTGGGCGCCGCCTTTATCCGTCACATTGAAGCTGCCGCTTTTGGGGTTGATCAAAGCGAACAGGGTTGGCAGCAGAATGTAAGGGGATAACACCGTCTCATAAATTTCGTTCCAGAACGAAAACCGCTTGGTGCCCTGGATGCGAGAATTCGTCATGGTCGTCAACACCAGGTGAGGTCCGGCAAATGCAAGAATCGCCAGCCAGTACCCGGGCACGTTCGACAAGCCGAACAACAGGTACAACAGAGGCGCCGTCAGGAAAATAAGTCGCGGCAAGCGCATAGAGAAAATGCAGTGTCGCGTTGAAGTAGCACAGGCGTTGCGCAAGCGTGAGGCCGCCGGCGAACAAAGGGTTGTCAACGCGCAGAATCTGAATCATGCCGCGCGCCCAGCGAACCCGCTGCTTCACATGGCGCCCGAGTGTCTCTGTGGCCAACCCGGCAGCTTGCGGAATGTTGATGTAGGCCGTATTCCACTGCGCTTTCTGCATGCGCAGCGACGTATGCGCGTCTTCGGTTACGGTCTCCTGCGCAATCCCGCCAATCGACTCCAGGCTGGTACGGCGAAGCACCGCGCACGAGCCGCAAAAGAATGTCGCGTTCCAGAGATCGTTGGCATCCTGCACGATTCCGTAGAACAAGCTGCCTTCATTCGGCACCTTGCGAAACTTGCCCAGGTTGCGCTCGAATGGATCGGGCGAATAAAAGTGATGCGGCGTTTGCAGCATGCCCAGCTTTGCATCCTGCAGGAACCAGCCAACGGAAATCTGCAGGAAAGAACGCGTGGGGATGTGGTCACAATCAAAGATGGTGACAAACTCGCCATTGCTTTGGCGTAATGCGTTATTCAGATTCCCGGCTTTAGCGCCAGAGTGTTCTGCGCGCGCGATGTAGCGTACGCCCACCTCCGCAGCAAAGCGGCGGAACGAGCCGCGAGCGCCGTCATCCAAAATAATGATGTTCAGCTTGTCTGCGGGCCAATCCATCTGCATGGCGGCCAGCACGGTATAACGCACCACATCCAGCGACTCATGGAACGTGGGGATCAGCACATCCACCACCGGCCACGTGTCAACATCCTCGGGCATCAGGAGGGGTGGTCGACGCAAGGGTGCGACCGTCTGAAAGAACCCCAGTACCAAAATGACGAACGTGTAGAACTCGGCCGCCAGCAGGATAATCATGAGTACCGCTGCCGCAATGCTCACGTGAGCCCACGGACTATGCAGGTAACTCCATAAAGTGGCCGCGCGCCAATAAGCGTACCGGGTGGTCGCGCAAAGGCAGAGCAACACCAACACGATGGTGGCTGCTTGCCCCTGCTTCTTGCGCGCCACCAGGAAGGCGAGCGCGACCATGGCAGCACCAAATACCGCCTGCTGCTGCCAGGTCATGGGTATCAACGCAACCAGTGCCAGAACACAGCCAGTGAACGGTAGAAAAAGCCAGGGAAACAATCGATAAACGAGTGGCCCCCTGGCGACAGCGGATCCTGTGTGCCTTCGCAAATCGCTGGTCATGCTATCTCTGCCTTCTCCGTCGAGGAGCCCGCGCCCACCGTCAAATGCTTCTCCATCCATTCAGCAAATTGCTCGAAGTCCCTGGTTACCGGCGCTTGCGGAGCGTGATCGAGTACGGTCATACCCAGCGAAAGCGCCTCGGGCACGTACTCTGATTCACGTAGGGCAACCGGGGCCAGACGACCTTCCAACAACTTCTCAAGGTGGGTCCGAATTTCACGATGCAAGGGTTTCGCTTCATCAAATCGGTTGAGGACAAAATGCGTATGGCCTGAGTTTTCGTCCGTACTCCTGGAAAGAGCTTCTACCTGCGCGATGCTGGCCAGTGACTGTACGTCGGGGACGAGGGGAACAACAATCTGGCTGGCGCCGTGGAGCGCACCTCTGCCAGAAGTCCCGTGAAATGTGGGCAGATCCAGCAAAGTCAGCACGGATTCGACCTGTAACTGTTCCAGCCAAGCCACGGTCGCTGGTTGGGGCGGATCCGTGGATGGAGCAACGACCAGTGTCATCTGGTAACCGGCCCGGCGAGCATTGGGATACACCGTCTGCAAGCCGCCGGCACCTTGCCGTTCCAAACTGAAATAGTAAGGGATGATGCTGTCTGCGCACCGATCAGCGAGCAATACATTGGCCAGGCGGGAAGATAGAGAGCGCGCAATGGTGGCACAGAGGGTCGTCTTGCCGACCCCACCCGCACACGAAGCGAAGGCGATCGCTATTCCCGATCCGGGCGCCAATCGGGGGCGCGATGAATCGATGCGGAGCCGGCTGTTCACCTCGAAAATGGAATGCAGCGCGCGCCGAGTATTGTTGTGCACAGCCGGCTGTGCGAACGCTTGCGGCTTCTGCTACAGTGACGGGCACCTTTTCCCGGTCGGGTACCTGAGCAGCCTTCTGGGGGGCGAACGTACGATAACTTCTGTTGCCCACCGTCGCTTTATCCAGTAACGCCCGCAGATCATCCGCCGGCGGCTTTGAATCGGGTGATCGGGAACTACTCACACACACCTCCGGTGTCCTTGTTTCAGGCGCAAACCACCCTGCGAGCACACGCGTGGCGCCGCACCCGAGGGCAGACCCTCTGCGGCAGTTCAGCGCGTGGTCAAAACCATTCCTGCGGTCACACAAGCCCATGGACGCTTGTGTGAAGGTTGAGTGAATAAGCGGCAAAGCAACCAAACAGCTACTAAATGGAGGGGCCCTGTGGGGGGAAGAATCGGCATAACATCGTAAGCAGGGGGGCTTACGAAAGACTTGTTATGAAGACTTCGATAACACCGAATGGCTAGAGCCTAGCACAGGCAATCTTGAATTCCAAAAGTTTTTCGTTTTAAATTCCGCCGAACCGCTAAAATCGCGGTGATCTTAGCGCTTATTCATGGCCAGCAGGCGAGATTCCCTGGTCACGGCTGCTGGACTGCCCCCCGGGTTGTGCCACTCCGGCCTCCTGCTTCTAAGGAAGTACGATCGTTTCTATCTCCATCCGCCCTGGGCGCCACCCGCTGGTGACCCGATACGACTCAACCCCACAGCATGTACTTAGTAACTGCCGTGGATAGTTACGATAGAGACTCTCGCGAAATCTGCCTGTCGTAAAATGCCCACATGCAGCGTCGCACTCTCCTGCGGTACTTAGGCCTTTGCGGCGGAGCCGCAGCATTTGCTGGTGAGAAGAACATGCTTGGCGAATTTGCCCTCGCCGACAGAAGTTTTGTGGCCTTTAACCAGTGTGGTTACCTTCCTGACCGCGGGAAGGTTGCTACGGTGCAAGTGGAAGACACAGCAGACCGGGCATTCCAGATTGCCTCGGAACGCACCGGCCTGCCGGTCTTTGAAGGCCGCTTTACGCCCTCCTCCGCGGATGCTGCTTCCGGCGATCGGGTTTCGCTCGCGGATTTTTCAGCATTGCGCGAGCCTGGCTCGTATCGCATCATCTCGCAAGGTATCCGCAGCGAACCTTTCGTCATCCGCAAAGATGCGTATCTCAACCCGCTCGCTCTATCGATACGGGCCTTCTATGGCCAGCGCTGCGGCTGCGCAGTCGATCTGGGCGACGGTTACCACCACGCCTCCTGTCATGCAGACGCGGCTTACCACCCCACCTCCGGGCGCTCCGGTGTCACCGGTAATCATGGCGGCTGGCACGATGCCGGCGACTATGGCCGCTACGTCGTTAATAGCGGCATCACTACCGGAACACTCTTGTGGGCCTGGGAATTGTATTCCCCAATGCTCAGCACGTTGTCATTACATATCCCTGAGTCAGGGGGCAAGCTTCCCGACTACCTCGCAGAAGTTCGCTGGAACCTGGAGTGGATGCTTTCCCTGCAGGACGAAGCAGGCGGCGTATGGCACAAGCAGACCAGTGAGCGATTCTGCGGCATGATCATGCCTGAAGATGATCACCTTACGAGTTACGTGATTGGCACGGGAAAGGCGCCCTTTCAAAGTACCTGCGCCACTGCCGGTCTCGCGGCGGTCATGGCGATTGCTGCGCGGTGCTACAGTGCGTACGATGCAGATTTTTCTGCCCGCTGTCTGGCCGCGGCGAAACATGCCTGGAGCTGGGCAGTCGCCCATCCCGACGTGGTATTCGTCAATCCTCCAGGCATCACTACCGGTTCGTACGAAGATCGGCACTGCGGGGATGAAGTTCTCTGGGCCTCGGCCGAGCTCTGGCGCACCACGGGCGATCACCAGTATGAGCAGGCCTTTCTTGAAGGCACCAGGGCGCTCTCACCGGAAACCGCCATCACCGCCCCTTCCTGGAACAACGTGGCGCCCTTCGCGTATTGGACTTATGCCCTGGCCGATCGCAAGTCCTCTGCCGCACTGCGCACCCGCATCCTGGTACAGACCGGAGCCGCGGCCGACGCGCTGCTGAAACAGCGTAAAGCCAATGGTTATGGCAACACACTCGCGGCGGCGGATTACATTTGGGGTTCCAACGGCGTGGCCGCCAATCAGTCACTGCTACTGTTACTTTCACATCGCCTGCAACCCGATGCAGAAAAGTATGCCGCCGCGCTCGACAACCTGCACTACCTGCTCGGGCGCAACTGCTTTGCTGTGTCCTGGGTCACGCACGTGGGGAGCAATCCCTTCATGCATCCGCATCATCGGCCCAGCACGGCGGATAATCTCGCTGCGCCCTGGCCCGGCTTATTGTCCGGAGGTCCAAACGCAAAACCGGGGGATGCGGTAGCGAAAGCCCTCATCAAGGCGCCGCCTATGCGCATGTGGGTCGACGATGCAGCGGCTTATTCGCTGAACGAGGTCGCGATCAATTGGAACGCGCCATTGGTCTTTCTTCTGGCGGCGGCGAACGCTGAGGCATGATCACGGAGTGACCTAGGGCTTAGCTAGCCCCCTTTGTCATCCCGATCAATCTGCTTGCAGTGCAAGTGAAGGACGGGATGAACGGGGTGCGATACGCATCGGTCTGGGTGAGCGAGCGGAGCAGGATGTCCCCCACTCAAGCCAAACGCGGCTTGAGTGGGCCACCCTCGGCTTTTCTGGATGCGGGCAGGGAGCAAATCCTCCTGAGTGGCGACTGATCGCACCCTAAAAACTCTAGGGTGGCCCATTCAAGCCGCGTTTGGCTTGAGTGGGGGACATTTGAACCCTCGTCCAGAGCGCTTTCCAGTTTGTTCATTAAGAGCGAAGTCGAGAGATGACAATTTGGGGGCTAGCTAACCCGCAAAACATGTCGTCGCACACCAAAGCAACAGGCTCACCGCTCCAATCAACCTGTCACACCAATCAGTACTGGTGAGAAATCCGGGCTAGTCGCTCTTGAGGCCCAGGTCCCGGCGCTCGAAGATGGCGTTGCCGGCGGCAAACAACGCCGCCGCTCCCAGCACGATCAACAGCAAGCCGGCAGGCTGCTGCAAGCTGTTCGCCGCTGCCCCCAGGTCACCCTGCGTGAGCGTAAACAGAAGCCGGGCAGCCACAAAGGCCGGCCACTGGTAACCTGCGAATCCTAACAACGCAAGCAAAGCCAACGACGCGGTAGACGCCAGCATCGCCGGCAGCCAGGTAGCAAAAAAGAGAGCCGCCGCAGCCGTCCACAGCCCCAGAACCAGAAGCGCCAACGCCAGCGCGAACAACAGCGCTGGCGGCCGATGGATCGATTGCAACAAAGCAGCACCGCTCACCACGAAGCTGACCACGTAGAGCATGAGCGGCAACCACGCCGCGAATACCATGGCAAAGAAGTACTGCCGCCGGCTCACCGCCCGCGAAAGCACACTCGCAATCCGCCGTGACCGTTGCTCATTACCCAACAAGGCGCTGCCGGTGAACGCTACCAGGCCGAGCCCGTAAAAACATTCCTGGTGGAGGATCGAAAGCACGTCGTCCACGTCGGGTGTAGCGGCGGGCACCAACAAAATCGCCGCCATCCCAAATGGCCACAACATGAGTACCAGGTAAATCCAACGATTCTGGTAAAGCAGGCGGCGCGCGATCTGCCATATCTTCATGGTGTATTCCCGCTGTTCTGAGCTACCGGAACACTCCACTCGAGGAACAGGTCTTCCAAACGGCGGCGCACGGGGACAAGGCTTACCACTTCACCGCCGGCAGCCCACACCCCCTCAATCACGCGCCGCTGCTCATGGGCCGGGATGGTAACGCGCAACCGGGAGATCGTCGCCGCGGGATAGATCCGGCGCACCTCTGCCTCCGAAACACCCCGCAACTCAATCTCAACCTGGTCAGAAGCGCGCTGATATTCCTTGAGCGATCCACAATGCACCAGGCGGCCCTGGTTCAGAAACGCGATGCGATCGCAAATCTGCTCCACCTCACTCAATTGATGTGAGCTGAAGAAGATGCTCTTCCCTGCCTGCCGCGCATGGCGCAGCAACTCTCGCACCTGCTGTACCCCTGCTGGATCAAGCGCCGCTGCCGGCTCATCCAGAATTAAGCAATTCAGGATCGTTGATGAAGGCCTGGGCCAGTGCCAGCCGCTGTTGCATACCTCGGGAAAACTGCCGCGCATCCTTGCGCTGCCTGGCATCTTCCCCCTGCAAACCGGTCGCATCGAGAAGGTCGCGTATGCTGCGGGCCAGGTGCGGGTCATTGACCCCGTTCAACTGTGCGGCAAACTCTACGCTGCGTGCGGCGCTCTCGGAAAAAAACACCGGCACGTCCGGAACAAAGCCCAGCCGCGAGCGCGCCTGCGCATCGCCGAAGGGTTTGCCCAGCAGCGTGCCGCTGCCGGAGGAAGCATGCAGAAAGCCCAGCGCCAGGTGAATAGCCGTGGTTTTGCCGGCACCGTTTGGGCCCAGAAAGCCAAGGATCTCACCATCCTCAAGGCTGAGCGATAGCGGGTGCAATGCGACCTGCTTACCGAATTGTTTCGAGATCGCCGAGAACGTAAGGCGGTGTGCCATGAAAGAGACCGGCCTAAAAAGAGAAAGCGATCAGGGCCCTGAGGAGACCTGATCGCTTCAGTGACTGACCGTATCGCGTTAGCGGACCTTGAGGAAGATGATGACGAAGGTGAACAGGGAGAGTGACTCCATAAACGCCAGACCCAGTACCAGCAACAAGAGAATGCCGGCACGTGCTCCAGGGTTGCGCGCCACAGCCTCAGTGGCCGATGCAGTCGCCCGGCCCTGGCCGAGTCCGCAAAGACCGGCGGCCAGGCCCATGCCGACGCCGGCGGCGATAGCCACCAGGCCAGCGCCCGTCGATTGTTGGCCCGCAGCCTGGGCAAATGCTGGAACCGCCATAAACAGCACGGACAGCGTCATGAAGAGATATTGCAATTTACGCATTGGTAGCTCCTTGCTTCTTAGGATTTTGCCGCCAGTGGGTGGTTGAGGCTCACCGTGCTGGCCCCCTCACACTTGCGGCGAACGAACCAGGGCGGAAGCATAGCGCCCAGGCTCGCAAAAACACTCTAGTGTTCGTGCGCGACTGCCTGCGAAACATAAATCAGCGTCAGCAGCATAAAAATATATGCCTGGATAACCGCGACCCCAAGGTGAAGTGCCATAAACACCAGCGGGATGCCGATCGGGATCAGCGAGAAGAAGACCAGCGTCACCATCTCGCCAGCGAACATGTTGGCGAACAAACGGACGGTCAGCGAAAGTATGCGCGCCAGGTGGGAAATGATTTCAATGGGAAGCATCATGGGCGAAATCCACCAAACCGGCCCGAGAAAATGCTTGAAGTAGTTCACCGGGCCCTGCTCCCGCAGCCCATGGTAGTGGTAGTAGAACCAGCACAACAGCGCAACCCCAAGCGGTACGGTCGCGACGGAACTTGGCGCAAGAAAGCCGGGCACCATGCCGAGCAGATTCGATACCAGAACGAACAAGAGAACGGTGGTCGCGAACATCACATATCGCTGCGATCCGTGGCCAACAATCGATTCAGCCTGATCGCTGACAAAACCGTGGATCATTTCGGCGACCTGTTGAATCGTCCCCGGATTCTCGACATTCAGTGAAAAACGGATGAGCAGGAAGAACACCAGCAGGAGCGCCAGCACCAGCAGTTCCATGGCGAACGTAACCGTGATCGGCGCCTGTGGGTTGTAGGGCTGCACATGGAACAGGTGCAGAACCTGCGTAGCCAGGGGGGCAAACAACTTGTTCAAAGTAGCCGTAATTGGGTCGAGTTCATGCATACGGGTAGATCAAAGCCTCATGCGGCCCAGCCGCGAAGTAGTCGTAACGCCTCTATTGTGAGGGCAACAAGCGCCAAACCGATGCCCAGCAACGGCGCTGCCACCTTCCCATCCAAACTTCTCAGGCTAACATAAAGCAGGCCGGCGACCGCGATCAGCCGGAGAAAAAACCAGAACAGCACCGGTCCGAGTGGCCGCGCCCTTGTTCCAGGGTTCGGATTGGCGGAGTCGAGCCGCGCCAGCACCTGGGTCATCAATTGGCGCCATTCCCAGATACCCGTGGCCGCAATGGCGCCACCCACCACAAACATCAACATGGATTGCCAACCCCAGGCAATCCAGATCACGGGAATCCCCACGGCCATCGCGATAAGAACGAACCGCAGCGCCCGGTTCAGCACCATGCGCAGGTCCTGATCTCTGAATTCCATCTATTCCTTCATGTGGGAAAGTGCCACGCGGACCGTCTGCGCAAAGCCGACGATGGCCCCGGCAATCAGGCCCGCCACATTCATCCAGTGTTTGTCCAGCCAATGGTCGAGAGCCAGGCCAATGGCCCACCCAATCACCATGCAAGCCGGCAGCAAGAGCCCGAGCTGTAGCAGATTCTCCAACTTCGCCAGGGATCGCAGCCCGCCGTCTTGCGAGGAGCTTTCTGGCGAAACGCCGGAAACACGGTCTTTCGGATCGGATGGCATAAGAACGGTCCCTGTCCCCGGCATTTATACACCATTCAATCAGGACTTCCTTTCCCGCGCCGGCGCCATAAGAGCTAGCTAGCCTCCAACTTGTCATCCCGAGCAATCTGCTTGCAGTGCAAGTTAAGGACGGGATGAGAACGGGGTGCGATACGCATCGGTCTGGCTAAGCGAGCGGAGCAGGATGTCCCCCACTCAAGCCAAACGCGGCTTGAGTGGGCCACCCTCGGCTTTTCTGGATGCGGGCAGGGAGCAGATCGGACCCTAACAACTGTAGGGTGGCCCATTCAAGCCGCGTTTGGCTTGAGTGGGGGACATTTGAACCCTCATCCAGAACGCTTCCCAGTTTGTTCATTAGGAGCGCAGTCGAGGGATGACAAGTTGGGGGCTGGCTAACCCGCAAAAGATGTCGTCGCACACCAAAATTAACCTATCTTGATCAGCTGATGTTCGCCTGACTGATGCCCTCACTCTCCCTGGCGCGCCCAGTGCGCAACCAAGCCGCCGGCGTGAGCAGCTTCACGCAGGCATCCACCAGCCCGGGTATGTTGTAGTCGGTGGCTTGCGCCCCGGGCTCCCATCGATGGCGTCGCAGAGTTTGTGAGGTGACCGGGCCGATCGAGATTGCACAAAGCCCGTGCGGTACCTGCAATCCGGCGGCTGCCAGCAGAGTAAAGAAATTATCGACGGTGGAAGAGCTGGTAAAGGTCACAGCATCTGGCAATGTCGCGCCTTCCTGAAATAGGCGCCGTACTTCTTCCACCGAAGCGGCCGGCACCACGGTCCGGTAGGTCTCCGCCACGTGAATATCGGCACCACACTTTCGCAGCTCTTCCGGAATGACGTCACGCCCCACGGCCGCACGCGCCAATAGTATGCGTTGGCCGGCAACGCGGTCCTTCAGCATGGTCACCAACCCCTCGGCAACATACTCCTCCGGCATGCCGGCAACCGTAAGCCCCATGCGGGTGAGCGCTGCCGCAGTCGCGGGACCAATGGCAATAATCTGCAGGTGTTGCAGGCTGTGCCGGGGGATGTGAAGAGTTTGCAACCGGTCAGCAAGTGCCGAGGCTCCGTTGGCGCTGGTCACAATCAACCACTGAAAAGAAGCAGCGTCTTCCAACAGCGAGTCGAAGTGAGCGTAGCTTTCTGGCGGGAGAAACTCAATGGTGGGCAGCCGTAAGACCTGCGCCCCCAGCGCCTGTAGCGCATCAGCCAGGCCGCCCGCTTGCTGGCGGGAGCGGGTCACGAGGATGCGCTTGCCCGTGAGCGGAGCGCTCATACCCGCGTTTCGGCGAGACCGAGAATCGCGCCCGCCCCCATCTCCAGCAGCCGCCGCGCCAACAGTTCACCAAGGGCTTCGGGCTCAGTATGTGAATGCTCCGCCTCAATCACCTGGCGGCCGTCCGTCGATGCCACGACAGCACGCAGCGACAGATCGTCGCCATTCTGGTGACAATATGCCCCGATCGGTACCAGGCATCCGCCACCCAGCGCGGCCAGGCAGCGGCGTTCGGCAGCTCACGGCAGCGCGGGTGGCGGCGTCGTCCAACGGCCGCAGGGCAGAGCGGATCGCAGCATCTCCGGCGCGGCACTCAATGGCCAGCGCTCCCTGGCCGGGGGATGGGCACAAAACCTCCGGCGCAAACCGCTCCCGGATTAATGTCGTTCTCTGCAAGCGATCAAGCCCGGCAGCCGCGAGGATGATCGCGTCCGCCTTACCGCTTTGCAGCTTGGCCAGACGTGTATCCACATTCCCGCGAAACTCGATGTAGCTCAAATCGGGCCGAAGCGCACGCAACTGCGCCTGGCGACGTAGACTGCTGGTGCCCACGGAAGCGCCGGCCGGGAGCGCGGCAAGCCCGTCGTACCGCTCCGAAACCAATACGTCGCGTGGATCGGCGCGCTTCGGGATAGCCGCCAGCTCGAAGGCCTCGCCCAGCTCCGTCGGCAGATCCTTGAGGCTGTGCACGGCCAGATCGATCGTGCCCGCCAGCAGTGCATCTTCGATCTCTTTGGTGAACATCCCCTTGGCGCCCACAGAGGCAAACGCGATGTTCTGCATGCGGTCTCCGGTGGTGCGGATCACTTCGATCGAGACCTCGTGGCCCAGCGTGCGCAACTCTGCTGCGATGTGGTTGGCTTGCCACAAGGCAAGCTGCGATCCGCGGGAGCCGATGCGGATCACCGATCGCCGCCCTCATCGAATGCATCGGCGGACGAGGCCTGGTCATCGCTATCGGCCTTAGTGGTAGAAGCCTGGCCGGCGGCCATACCGAACGCCTCGCGCAGAACATCCACGGCGGCCGTGTTGCCTTCGCTGGCTGCGGCTTTGATAGCCTGCACCGGCTGATGCAGAAATTTATTCACCAGGCCGCGGGTAAGCGTCTCCACTGCTGCCAGCTGCTCCGGCGAGAGTGTCTGCAGCCGGCTAGCCGCGCGGCGCAATTCTGCCCGGCGTATTCCCTCCGCGGACTGTTGCAGATGCATGATCTCGGGCCCCACATTTAACGCATGCAGGCGGCGTTGATACCGGGTCACCTCTTCAAGGATCATCGCCTCGGCCAGCTCAGCCTCCTTGCCCCGTTCTTTCAGGTGCGAGCCCGCGACCGATTGCAGGTCGTCGATGTCGTAGAGGAAAATGCCGTCCAACTTGTTCACTTCCGGATCCACGTCGCGCGGCACCGCGATATCGATGAAGAACATCGGCCGCCCCCGCCGCTGCTGCAGAAAATGCTGAGCCTGCTCGCGGCGAAAAATAGGCTTTGCCGAGCCGGTGGAAGTGATCACAATGTCGGCCTGGTCGGCACGGCCGTACAGGTCGTCGAACGGGATTGCCCGGCCATGGAAACGCTGCGCCATTTGCTCTGCGCGCTCGTGGGTTCGGTTAGCCACCAGGACCGACCCTGCGCCTTGATCCACCAGGTGGCGGGCTGCCTGCTCGCTCATCTTGCCGGCGCCCACCAGCAGAACCGTTTTGTTCTCCAGCGAGCCAAAGATCTTACGGGCCAGCTCCACCGCGACCGATGCAATCGAGACCGAAGAGCTGCCGATTTGCGTGTCGCTGCGCACCCGCTTCGCCACCACAAACGCGCGTTGCAGCACCTTGTCCAAATGCCCGCGGATTGAACCTGCGGCGCGCGCAGTCAGATAGCTGCTTTTCACCTGGCCCAGAATCTGCGGCTCGCCAATCACCATGGAGTCGAGGCTGCTGGCCACACGAAACAGATGCCGTACCGCATGCTCCTGCCGGTACTCATACATGTGCGGCGCCAGCAGGGCCGGGTCGATCTGAAAGTACGTGCCGAGAAAATGCAGCAGGTCAGGCGCATCCGCTTCCAGGCTGGTCAGCAGCTCCACCCGGTTGCAGGTGGAAAGAATCATGCCTTCCAACACTCCCGGCACCTTCATCAGCGAACGCGTGGCGTCTTCCAGTTGATTGGGCCCGATCGCCAGCCTCTCGCGCAGCTCAATGGGCGCGGTTTTGTGATTCAGCCCCAGCAGCACGATATTCATGGGGCGGTGAACCTATGAACGGAGCTGAGCTGGTTCGCTGCCCAAACGCTGATCACTACCAGGAACGCCAGGCTCGAAACGTAGACCGCCCGTCTGCCCCGCAGTCCGACCTGGCGGCGAATGAAAAGCATGACCAGATAGAGGGCCCACATAGCGAACGAGAGCAACACCTTGGGGTCTTTGAAGTAGATCGGGCCAATGCTCTCCTGGGCGATCAACGAACCGGCCAGCAGACCCAGTGTCATAAATGGGAACCCGATCAGCAACATACCGGATGCGATGCGCTCAATGGTTTCCAGTGGTGGCAGCCAGGCTAGAAACCGCATTTGCGTCTTCTTTTTCAGGCGTCGTTCCTGCACCAGATAGAGAAAATTGCCGAACAGGCTGAAAATCAGGGCGGCGTAGGCGGCGAGAAGAGCAAACACGTGCAGCGCAATCCATCCGCTGCGTATTTCCGGCGAGTGAAACGTCCAATGGTCCGGCCCGATGGCCGAGCCGAGCACCAGCAACAGGGAGAACGGTAAGGCAAAAATACCAAAGGACACGGTGCGGTACAACGCGGCAATCAACAGAAAGGCCCCGCAAATCAGCAGCCCAAGCAGCGATTGCACCTCATGCATGCCCACCGGCAGTGTGTGGTGGGCGGAGGCCAGCATCTCGATCAGCGAGACAAAGTGAAAGAAAAAGGCAGACACGGCCGCAGGCAGGCAGATCCGCTTCCACCCGGGCAGGTTGTAAAGCACCGCCGGAAGTGCAGAAATGCTCGCAATGGCATACAGGCCGGCCGCAATTCTCAGCCACAGTAAAAACATAACCATCCACGCAAACTTTGAGTATAACCGCTCCCTACCCCAGGCATGTCCCTGTCCCACCTATGAGTTGCGGCTATCAGCGCGGCTTCCGTTTGCACCAGTTTCCCTTAAAAAGACCCAATGTTGTTTGATCCTGTTCAAGTGCAGCACTTTGTGGATAAAAGCAGGGCCTTCCGCTTGCATCCTTTTTGCAGGTGCCGTCCTCCCAAGCATTTGACCGGTACGTTGGTCCGATGCTGGCGGCGGCAACTTTTTCCCACCGCCACTGCGGCCTTACCCGTTGTCACAACAGGAGATAGAAAATGGATCATCGTGTACGTGCCGGAGAAATTCCGGAAGACCAGACAACAGCCATGTTGGAGAGCTACTCCGCCAAACTGCCCTCGAGCTTCTTTCTCGGCGCAGCGTTTGCCTCCATCCTCGGCTCTCTTATCCTGAAAACAACCGGCAAAGACCACCACGCCCTGTTTGTCGGCCAGTGGGCTGCCCCGTTCCTTTTGCTGGGTATTTACAACAAGATGGTCAAGCAGCACGGGTCGGATGCTCACGTAAACCAGGAATCGCGGATCGTCTCTTAAGGTTCATCCCTCCCCCGAGTTTTCGTTAACTGTGAACGCCAGCATGTCATTCACGATATGCTGGCGTTTTCCGTGTCTACCATTCCTCCATCTCCCGCGGCTGACGCCACCACCACGCCTCTCATGCGCCAGTACGCTGCCGCCAAGAGTCAGAATCCTGACGCCCTGCTGTTTTTCCGCATGGGTGATTTCTACGAGCTTTTCTTCGAAGACGCCCAGGTAGCAGCACGCGAATTGCAGATTACTCTGACCGCCCGCGACCGGGAGCGTGCGGTGCCCATGTGCGGCGTGCCGTATCACGCGGCCGACGGCTATCTCTCCCGCCTGCTGCGTAAGGGGTACCGGGTCGCCATCTGCGAGCAGATGGAGGATCCCAAGCTCACCAAAAAGATCGTGCGCCGCGAAGTGACCCGGGTGCTCACCCCGGGCACCGCGATCGACCCGGCCCTGGCATCCGAACGTAACAACTACCTGGCTGCTTTCACGTCACCGGTTCCGTGGCTGCGCTGGCCCTGCTCGATCTTTCGACCGGGGATTTTCGCACGACTGAGTTCCACGGGCCCGGCAGTGTGGCCCAATGCCTGGATGAACTGACCAAGGCTCAACCCAGCGAGGTGTTGCTCTCCACAAGCCTGCCACTGCTCGACGCCGCAGGCCGAAGCGGAACTGGAAAAAATTGCCACCAGAACCCGGCTGGAGGAGTGGGTCTACACCGCGGATTACGCCATCCCCCTGCTGGAACGGCAAATGGGTGCGCGCGGCCTGGAGGGCTTCGGCCTCAGCACCGCGCGGGCAGCGGCGATTGCGGCAGGCGCCGTGGTGCATTACGCGCGCAGCACGCAGCAGATTGAGCTGCAACACATCAATAGCGTTCGCTATTATCAGCGCGCAGAGAACCTGCAGCTGGATGCCGTGTCGGTCCGTAATCTCGAGCTGGTGGAGCCGTTGTGGTCGGGCGGAGCGAACGAGTCCACCCTATTCAGCCACCTTGATTGCTGCATGACCCCGATGGGTAAGCGGCTGCTGCGCGCTTCGCTCCTGCGGCCGCTTATGGATAAAGCGGAAATCGAGTCGCGGCTCGAAGCCGTGGCCGTGGCGGAAAAAAGCCTGATCGACCGCGAACAGTTACGGAAAATACTGGGCGCCATTCAGGATATGGAGCGCATGCTGTCGCGCATCTCGCTCGACAGCGCCGGACCGCGGGATGCGGCGGCGCTCTGCTCGTCACTCTCCAGGTTGCCGGAACTGCATGCCGCGCTGGTTCGCCTCACTGCGTCGCGGTGGGCAGCCTGCGCCTCACGACTCGATCTGCTTGAGGATCTTCGCGAGCGTATGCAGCGGACCCTGCTGCCCGAGCCGCCGGTGAACTTGTCCGATGGCGGCGCGATTGCGAATGGATTTGACGCGGAATTGGACGAGCTGCGCTCCCTGGGTTCAAACGCCCGGCAATCCATCACCAGCATTGAAGAGAGAGAACGGCGCCGCACCGGCATCCATTCCCTCAAGGTTCGCTTCAACAACGTGTTCGGCTACTCGATTGAGGTGACGCGGGCCAACCTGGCGCTGGTGCCGGCGGAGTATGAACGCAAACAGACTCTGGCCAATGCTGAACGCTTCACCACACCGGAGCTGAAAGAGTACGAGGTTAAGGTGCTCACCGCGCACGAACGATCGATCGAGATCGAGAAGCGCATCTTCAGCGAACTGCGGCAGGCCATCCTGCAGAGTGCCGGGCGTATTCGTGCCAGTAGCGGTGTCATTGCCGAGGTAGATCTGCTGGCCAACTTTGCGCACCTCGCCGCCTTGCGCAACTATGTGCGGCCGCAACTTGCAGAGACTGCGGTGCTCGAGACAGTAGGCGCTCGTCACCCGGTAGTGGAGTGCTTGCTCGAATCCGCAGGGCAGACGAAGTTTGTCGCCAATGATTTGTATGTGGAAACCGGGGGTCCGAGTCTGCTGCTCATCACCGGCCCTAACATGGGCGGCAAGTCAACCTACCTCCGGCAGGCGGCGTTGCTGGTCATCATGGCGCAGATGGGCAGCTTTGTACCGGCCAAGAGCATGCGGCTGGGCATCGTCGACAGGATCTATACCCGGATAGGGGCGAGTGACAATGTGGCTCGCGGCCGCTCCACCTTCATGGTGGAGATGACTGAAACCGCGACTATTCTAAATACCGCGACGGCACAGTCTCTCATCCTGCTGGATGAGATGGGTCGCGGCACCGCTACCTTTGATGGGCTCTCGCTGGCCTGGGCGACGCTCGAACACCTGCACGCCGAGGTAGGCGCCCGAACCCTGTTCGCGACGCATTACCACGAGCTCACCCTGCTGGCGGAACAGCTGCCAGGGCTCAGGAATTTGCGCGTGGCGGTGAAGGAAACGCCTACGGGGATTGTGTTTCTGCATGCGATTGAGCCGGGCGCGGCCAGCAAGAGCTACGGCATCGAGGTTGCCAAGCTCGCAGGGTTGCCCACTTCCGTGCTGCAGCGCGCCCGGCAGGTGCTGGTGCAACATGAGCAATCGGAAAAAAGGAACGTCGCGCGCGAAACGCATGCGCCCCTGCAGCTGACCATGTTTACGCCCCTGTCGCAGCGCATTCTCGATCGGCTGGAAGGAACGGACACGAATAGCCTGACGCCCCTGCAGGCGTTGAACCTGATCGAAGAGCTGAAGACGGAAATACGCAGTGGGGACAAAGCATGAGTGCTGCCATCGACACTTCGGGAAGCTGCCGGCCAGGTTTTGCTGGTGGGCCTGGAGGGGCCGCAACTGACTGCGTTGGAAAGTGCGTGGCTGCGGCTGCTGCGCCCCGCCGGCGTGATTTTGTTTCGCCGGAATATCGAAAGCGCCGCGCAGACGCACGCCCTGCTCAAGGCGACGCGAGACATGGCCGCGGGACCGCAACTGCGCTGCATCGATGTAGAAGGCGGTACGGTCGATCGCCTGCGTGACCTGATCGCGCCGATGCCGTCGCCGTTCGCCGTCGCCTCCACAAACAAACCGGCACTCTTCAGGAAGCACGGTGAACTGATCGGCCATGAAGTACGCCTGCTCGGCTGCAACACCACGTTTGCGCCGGTACTCGATCTACGCACGCCCTCGTCGCAAACGGTGATGACGACACGCGTGGTGTCCGCTGATCCGCGGACCGTGGTCGCGTACGCCAGCGAGTTTCTCGCAGGCCTGGCGCAGGAAGGCGTCCTCGGCAGTGGCAAACATTTTCCGGGGTTGGGCAGCGGCGCCGTGGATTCGCACCACGCCACGCCCACCATCGTGACGCCCCTGGCCACGTTGTGGAAAGAAGATTTGTTACCTTACCGGCGACTGGCGCGGCTGCTCCCTATGATCATGGTCTCGCATGCGAGCTATCCGCAGGCGGTGCCGGAGCCGGCGTCCATCTCCGCATACTGGATCACAGAAGTGTTGCTGCGCGAGATCAAGTATGGCGGCCTGATCATTTCCGACGACATGGAGATGGGTGGCATTCTTACCTACATGGGCATGGCCGAAGCGGCGGTGCGGGCTATTGCAGCAGGTACGCACGTGGTGGAAATCTGCCGCGATCCGGCACTGATCTTCGCCGCGTATGAAGCTTTGTTGCGCGAAGCGGAGCAGTCCAAAGCGTTTGCCCGCACCCTTCTTCGCGCCGCCGCGACGGTCATGGCGTTCAAAGCCAGGCGGCTCAAACGCGACGCGCTGCCTCCGCCACCCTCCGCCAGGGCGGTGGAGAAGATACGGGCAGCCGTGCAGAAATTCAGCGAACGGGTAGGCACACCCGCATGAGCCCTGCAGAAAGACCTCTGTCCGCGATGAATGTCGCCGGCATCATGAGTGGGACCTCGGCCGATGGGATTGATGTAGCGTTTACCCGCATTGCGCCGAGCAGCAAGAATGCATCCTTCCCGCAATTGGATCTAATCGGCCATGCCGGCTTCCCTTTTCCGCCCGCGCTGCGCCGTGCCGTGCTCGCGGCAATGAATGCTGACTCGATCGCCACTGCGGAATTGGCGCGCCTCAACTGGCGTCTGGGTCAAGCCTATGCCGAAGCGCTTACCGAGGCGCACAAAAGCAATCCGTGCCGCCTGGACCTGGTGGGGTGCCACGGGCAAACTATCTATCATCAAGCGACCCCGGCCCGTTACCTTGGGCGCGACACTGCGTGTACCTGGCAGATTGGGGAAATGGCCATGCTGGCCGAGCGGTGCCGCGTACCGGTCATCTCCAATTTCCGCCCTGCCGATATGGTGGTCGGCGGGCAAGGCGCTCCCCTGGTTCCGCTGCTCGACTACGTACTCTTTCGCCACGCCACGCGCGGCCGCGTGCTACAGAACCTCGGCGGCATTGGCAATCTAACTGCGCTACCCCCCAACCCCGGCCCAGTCGATGTAGTGGCCTTTGATACCGGTCCCGGCAACATGGTGATCGACCAGTTGATGCAACGCCTGTTCGGCAAGCGTTTTGATCGTGGAGGCAAGACTGGCAGCCGGGGCGCCGTGCTGGCGCCGGTCATCAACGGCATGCTGCGGGCACCCTTCTTCGCCCTTAAGCCGCCCAGGAGCGCCGGGCGGGAGCAGTTCGGCAGCGAATACGCCAACTCGTTTTTACCAAGCCTGTGAGGAGGCGGGGGGCAGCCCTGAAGATGCAATTGCCACCGCCACTGCGCTCACTGCCCAAAGCGTAGCGCTCGCCTACCGAAGCTTTTTGTTCAGAAAGATGCAAAGCGCCCCGGTAGATTTCATTGTCTCTGGCGGTGGTGCGCGCAATCTTCTCTTGATGCGGATGTTGGTTGAATCGCTCGAGCCGCTTGGGTGCGTGGTCAAGGCCAGCGACTCCATGGGCCTCCCAGCCGAAGCGAAAGAAGCAGCCGCCTTTGCCTTGCTCGCCTATGAGACCTGGCATCGCCGATCAGGAAACATTCCTTCCGCCACCGGAGCCCTTCGCCCCGCTATCCTCGGCGAGATCACTTATGTCTGAGGGCTGTTTGCGCAAAGCACTTGGATCGCTTGCACTGCTCACCATGTTTGTCCTGGGCTGCCGAGACAACCGACCTTCGCCGCAATCCGTCACCATGTTGATCGAGAACAGCCCCACCAGTCTCGATCCCCGCATTGGTGTCGATGCCCAGTCCGAGCATATCGGCGCGCTGATCTTCGATAGCCTGGTGCACAAGAATGCTCAATTTAATCTGGAGCCCTGGATCGCCACCAGTTGGGAAACGCCCGATCCGCTGACCTATCGCTTCCATCTGCGTAGCGGCGTGCAGTTTCATGATGGCCGTCCGCTCACCTCCGCCGATGTCAAGTACACGCTCGATTCGATGCGCGACGGAACTGTCATCACCGCCAAAGCGGGCTCCTTCGCCAACGTGGATCGCATCGATGCACCCGATCCCACCACGCTCGTCATTCACTTGAAGCAGCCAGACGCAGCCTTGCTCTGGAATCTCTCGGATGGTGCGCTGGGGATCGTACCCGCAGGCAGTGGCCGCACCTTCTTCCAGCATCCCGTCGGCAGCGGACCCTTTCGCTTCGTCAGCCAGATGCAGGATGACGAAGTGGTGCTCGCACGCAGTGAACATTCCTGGCAAAGCCGCCCGGCAATTGCGCGAATACGGTTCGCGGTAGTTCCTGACGCCATTACGCGGGCTTTGGAGTTGGAGAAGGGCTCGGCTGATGTGTGCATCAATTGCCTGACCGCAGATATGATCTACGCCCTCGCCAAACGCCCGGATTTGCAGGTGGAAAGCGGGCCGGGGACCAATCTCAATTACATTTCGTTCAACACGCAGGACCGCGTGCTCCGCGATGCGCGGGTGCGCCAGGCGATCGCATATGCCATCAACCGCCCGCTGATCATTCATTCGCTGTGGAGAGACCGGGCCCGGCTTGCCGATAGTCTGCTTCCCGCGCAACACTGGGCCTGGACGGCGGATGTACAGCGCTACCCGTTTGACCCTGAGAAAGCGAACGCTCTTTTAGAGGCCGCCGGATGGAAGCGAGACCGGCAAGGCGTCCGCTTGCGCCTGACGATGAAAACCTCAACCGATGAGAGCAGTCGCCTGCTGGCCATGATCATGCAACAGCAGTTGCGTGAGATTGGGATTGCCCTGGAAGTACGTAGCTTCGAGTTCGCAACTTTCTATGCCGACATCACCAAGGGAGCCTTTCAGATGTATACCCTGCGTTGGATTGGCGGCAACGAAGACCCGGACATCTTTCGCTATGCGTATGACAGCCGCGCATTTCCTCCCGCGTGGAGCCAACCGTGGCCATTACGTAAACGCTACCCTGGACGCTCTGATCCGGGACGGCGCCCGGGCCAGCGACCAGGGCCAGCGGCGGCTGGACTATGTGAAAGTGCAACAAATCCTCGCGCAGGACTTACCCTCGATCAACCTGTGGTACCTCGACGTGGTGATGGTTCACCGCAAGCGCCTGGGGAATGTACAGCTGCCCAGCTCCGGCAACTTCGATTTCCTGCGCACCGCCACAGTGGCGAACTAGCCCGGATTCCTCACCAGTACTGATTGGTGCGACAGGTTGAAGGGAGCGCTCAGCCTGTTGCTGTATTTTGGATGTCCCCCACTCAAGCCAAAATGCGGCTTGAGTGGGCCACCCTCGGCTTTTCTGGATGGGCGACTGATCGGACCCTAAAAGCTGCAGGGTGGCCCATTCAAGCCGCATTTGGCTTGAGTGGGGGACATTTGAACCCTCGTCCAGAGCGCTTTCCAGTTTGTTCATTAGCACAGCAGATCCCTCGACTGCGCTCGGGATGACAAGTTGGGGGCGAGCCAGGCAGGTTAATCAACGGATGCGGAAGAGCATGGCTCCATGCGTTGGCACGGAGGCTGTCAGCGACGAGGCACTCCCCAGATCTTTACGCGCCCAAAGATCGCGGATGTCATGCTTGCCCTCTCCTAACCCAAGATCTTTCCAGCTGTAGTGGATCGTCTGCGGACTTTCTCCCAGATTGAACACGGCGACATACTGCCCGGCTCCGGACTCTGGCGTTGCCGTCCATACCACCGTAGATCCGTTGCGCGAGAGCTCTCGATTACTCTTCGAGTGCTGGTCCACCGCGATCACTTCCGGGTTGGTGTAGAGGGCTTCGGTTTTAGGGTCGATGCGGGTGAGATTGGTGCCTGCCACCAGCGGGGACCGCGCCATCGACCAAAGCGTCATCAGCGTTCTGGACTCGGCGGCCGTCAACCGCGAGGCACGCGCTTCGCCCCACCCTGGCCTGGGGCCAAGATAGCCCAGCGGCAACATGTCGGCATCCGGCCAGTGCCCCGGTTCGGCGTGAGGCGCCCACTGCGCCGTACGAGCAAACTGGTTCACCAGCCCCGCGGGAAATGTCTCTCCCGGCTTTCCAAGCCAGGTATCCCACATATCGTCAGAGATCCGCCAGAGGTTTGCGTAGACGCGCAGGTCGTTCGCTTGCTCAATCGGGGTGGGGCCCGGAGATAGGCTCAGAACGATGGCCCGCCCGGATTTTTTGATGGCTGCACTCATCATGTGAATCTCATCCGCCTGGTACGGCTTGGAGATGCAGTCAACCTTGATGTAGTCGATGCCCCAACCGGCATACATTTGAATCACGGAATCGTAGTAGGCCTGCGCAGCTGCGTTCGCCTTCAGGCCATAGTTGTCCGCATTCCACCGGCAGGTGTCACTGGTGTTCGCCGCATCCTGCGCGCGAAACGCCGTGCCGGCAATTGGAAGATTCTTCTCCACGGCTTCGCGCGGAATCCCGCGGATGATATGCAAGCCAAACTTGAGGCCCCGTGCATGCACCCATGCACCCAGAGGCTTGAAATTGGCGCCCCCTGCCGCAGACGGAAAGCGATTATCCGCCACCACATAACGGCCCTGGGGGTCCATGACAAATCCTTGCTCTTTTCCCTTCTTGCCCGGGTTGCGCAAATACCAACCTTCATCCACCACCACGTATTGCCACCCCAGCGGTTGCAGATGCTGATGAAACCAGGAAACATTCGCCTTGTATTCAGCCTCCGTAACGGTAAGACCATAGGCATCCCAACTGTTCCACCCCATGGGCGGCGTGGGCGCAAGGTCTTCCGCCGCATTCGCGGGGAAAGGAGCAAACGCAAGCAACGCGACGACTGACAGAAACATAAAACGAAAGCTACAGGAACGGCGCATAAGCCTCCAGGCAAATAGTTCTGCGCACCAGTCTAGCCTGCATTTCTCCCCGAGCGCGCGGCTCGATCCTTTACTGCCGGGCACCGGCTTCTTTACGGATGCTGATTTGAGCTCTTCCGGGGCGCACTGATCCAGCGATACGTCAGGCTGAGGTAGGCGATGGTTGCCGGGGTACCGTGGGCATTCTGCACCATCAATGTGCCGGGAGAAAAATTCCCGACGCCCACATTCAGCACCAGCGATTCGGTACACAAAAACTTGCCAGAGGCATCGAATTCCCGGCCAATGTCACTGCTGCGAAAGCCTGCGGCGGGAGCCTTGATCAAGGTACCCCCACTCCCCGTGTACACGTTATCGTGGGTAGTGGCCACCTGCAGCCAATTTTGCTGGATTAGCAGGGTCAACCGGCGTACCGGGTTCAGGTCGAGGTTGATCCGGTCCTCACGGATATTCTGGTAGCCGAACTGATCGGTAAGGCCAAACGCGTTGTGGTTGCTTGGGTAAAGCTGATCAAAGGTGCCGTGGCGGTTCGGGCCAGTGTGCGGATCGCCGGAGGCGTAGTCGTATTCTCCACGCAGGCGGGGTTTCCATGGCACGTGGTGCGCGTTGTAACCCGCCTTTATGTAACCGGCGGCGGCCGCAATTGAGTTCGTCGCGTAGCTGCCGCGCTGCAGCGCCACCAGGCCGTTGTAGTCGAAATCCCGCAGCAGGCTGCCTTGCGCTTCCAGGCCGGCCGTCACCTCAGTCTCTGTACCCATAGTTCCCTGCTGGGTGGTGACGCGCGGCAGCGCCTTCACGAAAACAAAGGGTTGAATATTGTTGTGCGGTATCCATGCCTGCAGGGTAGCCACCGCTCCATGGAAAGTGAGCCCGGCGCCATGGGTGTCCAGTGCCGTGGGATGTACCGCGACTACGGAACTGGTAAACAGATCGATGCGGTTCTTGTCTCCATAGCGCCCCAGGAAGCCATCGAAGGTTCGGCTATTATTGGTCCAGTCACTGATACCGACCAACCGCTCTCCCCCGTACTTAAGCTCCTGACGCCCAGCCTGCAGATGCCACTCTCCCCGGTGCAGCAGCAGGTATGCCTGGCGTGCATCGAACTGGTCGCGCATGTTGGCCGCGACGTATCTGCTGGTCAGTCCCGGCACATGATTGTCACTGAATTGCAGGTAAGTGGTCATCCAGCTAAACGGCCGCAGCGCTAAACCGCCGCGTACGCGGGTCAGGTCATAGACCTGCAGATTGCCGTCACGATAGCCAAGCGAAGTTTGCGCCTCTGTGCGCTCCCGCAGTTCCATATCGAGGGTGGCCCAGGCGGGCACCCAGCCCAGTTGCAATGGTTGTGTCTTACCCTGATGCGTTGGATAGTCGACGTATAGCTGAGCGAGCGCTGGAGCAGGCATCAGAAAGGCTGCGGCCAATGACAGCAGGCACACGCGGATGAGGTTGGACAGATTTCGCACCTGCATCAAGAGATGGTCGATACACGTCGCCGCGATGCCCAAAAGACCCCTCTGTTCTGAGTGCTTCAGATGAATTTACATGGCTGGGGCGCGGCCCATCTCTGAAGAAGAACCTTTTCGCGTTTATGTCACCCTAAGTCGGCCGAGGGGAGTTCACCGCGGCGGAGACCCTGAAGCGTATTGGGCCCGAGCGGCGACTTCCATGCGGCTTTCCTCATTCTCCGGCGGTTTTGCAGGAGCAGGTAACTTCAGGTAACCAGCGAGTACCGTGCGCAACAACAAACAGGGCTCGACCAGATCGTCCATACAACTTAAGATTGAGTCATCAAATCAAGAAATGGGAGAGCAAGCGTGCACTTATTTTGGCATTGCCTGGTGAACGTGTCTTTTGGCTACCTGATGCTGCTTGCCGCGGTCCGCATTGCGCAGGAGCTCCTCAGCCTTGCTTCGGCGGTATGGCCGGCAGCAAAAAAATCACTTCCTTTATAGGCCGCGATCCCTGGTTAACCACCAGCAGGAAAATAGCACGTGCATACCCTGATTCGCCACAATCGTGATCTTCGTATCGATTTCTTCCGCGGAATCGCCTTGTGGTGCATATTCATAGACCACCTGATCAAAGGCTGGCTGCGGGCCGTCACCCTGAAAGAGTATGGGTTCTGCGACGGTGCTGAATTGTTCGTGCTGCTCTCGGGTATCTCGGCCGGGATGGTCTATACAGGAGTCATGACACGCGATGGCTTGCCCGCCGCGTGGCTCAAGATCGCGCGGCGCATGGCCGCCATCTATCGCACCCACCTGATCTTGTTTGTTCTGTTCGTCGCCGAAGTGGGTTTTCTGGTGACGTGGCTCAACCCACCCAACTTTTTGCAGTTCCTCTCGCTCGAGGCATTCACTGCTCATCCATTCGCCAGCAGCTTGCATGCCGTTCTCCTGCGCAATGAACCTAAGTTTTTCGATATCCTTCCGCTCTATATTGCCCTGCTGCTCTTGCTCGCCATCACCTTGCCGCTGATCCGCTGGCCGCGCCTGTTGCTGGGTAGTTCCGTTGCGTTATATGTAGCGACTCGAGCGTTTCACCTGAATCTGGGCCAATGGACCGATGCATGGTTCTTCAATCCACTCGCCTGGCAGGTGCTCTTCATGATTGGGGTGACTGCACCGTTCATTTTCAAGACGCGCGCGTACTGGCGGGGATGGGAATGGTTGGCGATCTTGTTTTCGCTGTTTAGCTTGTTCGAATCGCACGTGAAATACCTGCGTCACCATGTGCCGGACGGGCTGCTGATTCCGTTTGAAGTGGATAAGCCGATGCTGCACCCATTCAAACTGCTGGCCATGTTGGCGCTCGCGTGGCTGGTCTGGCAGCACGTTCCGGCTAGCTCTGCCTGGCTTCGCGCGCGGTGGGCACAGCCGCTCATTCTGCTCGGGCAACACTCCCTGCCAGTATTCTCCTCGAGTGTCCTGTTTGCCGTACTTGGCGAGGCCGTCCTCTTCACTCACCCGGGCTTGGTGTCGCAAATCCTGGTGCAAGGCCTGGGAAGCCTGGCTCTTGTTGCCGTAGCCGCTGTGGTCGCCTGGACCAGCCAGAGGGATCGCGCGGCACTGCGAAAGGCAAAGGCAGTCGCAGCCGCTCCTGAACCCGACCTGGTGACCGCCTGACTGGCTGCGATTCCGAAATCCTGCACCTGGACGTGAGACGCTGCGTCATTGAAAGATCCGTCACGGTCCGAGAAACGCATTAATCCATCGGGCGCAGCGCACCTGTTCAGGTCCGTGTCGGCGGGGCTTGGCTCACCCAGGAAGTGCTCCAATTAAGAACACGCGCCGGGACCAGGCGGCTCAGCGTGACCGCGAAGAAGCCCAACAAATAATGACGGCGCAAAACCCTGCGTTTGCGCTTGAGTTCCGGGTCCGTCAGGCGCCCTCGCCAAATGAGCTCACGCGCGAGCTGGCGGCCATAGCGCCGCTGTACAAACATAACGCCGCGTTGGTGGTGGCGAAGCTTCTTAGGGTCACCCTTAAGGTGCGGCAATTCCAGCTGCAATACGCGGTAGCTGGCTAACATCATGCGCTCCGCATTGCTCGAAAGGCTGCCATCATGCAGCCGGTAGTCCGCCACCAGCGAAGAATGGACGATGGGTTCGCTCTCCCGCGCAAGCCTCAGGTAGAGGCCATAGTCTTCGGCTCCCTGGACGCTGTTATCGAACACTCCGGGGGCTGGTAACGCAGAACGCCTGTGCAACACTGAACACGGCGTCTCAATAAAATTGTGCTCCAACAATCTTAAGTAAAGTGGAAGCTCGGCAGTATTCTTGGTCGATTGACCGAGCACAGTGCCATCGGCTGCGATGTAGCGATGCTCGCCCACTGTCATGGAGCACTCAGGATGTTGCTCCAGTAAGTTGACGCCGGTTGCGATCGCATGGGGTAACAGGCGATCGTCATGATCGAGAAACAGGGTGTACACGCCCCGACTGTGCGCCACGCCCAGGTTGCGCGCGGCAGACACTCCCTGGTTCTGCTGATGCAGGTAGGTTACCGGGAAAGACTGCGCGATGGCGGCCGTGCCATCGGACGAACCGTCATCAACCACAATGATTTCCGTGTTGGCATAAGTCTGTGCCATGACACTGGAAAGCGTTTCAGCCAGAAAGCTGGCCGAGTTATAGCAACTGATCACCACCGAGACTAAAGGAAGAGTGCCGGGCGATGGTGTGGCCGTATGAGGCATGATGAGCGACTCCGAAAGAGAAAGGAATTCATAACTGGCCCCGGTTCTCTCGGCCGCAAGCGGAAACAATGACGAGATCGAGAAGCGCACCGAATGGCTGTGCCTTAACCGAGTGTACGGTGCCAGGTGGTCATTTGATTGTTCTGCGTGGAGATCAGTGGACCACGCGTAACCCAAACCGGGTAACTGCAAGTCACCTGGAAAGGAAATTTTTCTTGCCTCGCGAATCACTTTCCAGTGATCCGGCTGACAAACAAACGCAGGAACCGATCGGCGTCTGAAGCCACGCAGACCTTTGCATTCTGCTTGAGAGGGACCAGCCCCTCGATCTCGTAGTGGTCTCCATGCAACTGATTATTCTCATCGTAACCCATGCGATTGGCGACGGTCTCACCCCGGGTGAACTCCCCTCGCGTCTCCACATCCACATGCATACTTTTGAGTGTGACCAGTGAAGGATCGATGACAATCCCGACCGCAAGGGGGTCATACATGGCCGCACCCTGGTACCCACTCTTCTCGGAACGCGTCAGGTAAAAGTCAGCCAGCTTCGCCACAAAGTCGCTTTCGGGCTGGTGGTTGGCTTGCAGTTGCGACACATCTTTGCGAGTGATCAGAGTGCGTTCGCCTACGTCAGAACCCAGCATGGTGACCGTCCAACCGGCAGCAAATACGATCTGCGCCGCCTCGGGATCGTTAAAGATGTTGGCTTCTGCCGCACCGTTCACATTGCCTCCGCTGATCGAGCCTCCCATAATAACGATGTCTTTCACCAGCGGCACGATGCCTGGATCTTTTGAAACCGCGATTGCGATATTAGTCAGCGGTCCCACGGGGATGAGCGTGATCTGGTGCGGATACCTGTGCACCAGCTCAATGATCAGGTCTGGTCCAAAGCGGGGGTCTGGCTTGCAGGTGGGCGCTGGTAGCTCCACCCCGGCAAGACCGTTTTTGCCGTGCCAGTACAAAGCGGTGTACAGCTTTTGATTAAGCGGGTGCTGGGCGCCCCCGGCCACCAGCACATCACACCGACGAGCGAGAGAAACCAGTCTCAAAGCATTATCCAGACCTTGCGCCGCTTCTACATTTCCCGGCACCACGGTCAGTGCTTCGACCTTCAGTTCTGGCGAGTGCAGGGCCAACAGAATGGCCATAGCATCGTCCACGCCCGGGTCGGTGTCGATGATCACGCGTTGCGGCGTCGTCTGCGTGAAACCTCTGGTCAACGGGATTAGTAAGAGCAGCACAGATAACAAGCACGATCGCTTCACGCAGCAGGTTCCTCTCCGGCACAGGGGCGGTCAATCCACCACGATCATAGTCGCTTCGAAGTTTTAGCTGCATTTGGCTCAGTGACCGGCACCAACAGGGGCTGACTACTGCGAGTGCAGTTTGCCCATCCTCGATCTATACTTGGCCCAAGCACACCAGCCTTCCTCCTGGACGTTCGTCATGCCACCCACTGCAGTCGCAGCACGTATCGACTCGGGGTCCGACAGCCCGCGGCTTCTCTCCGCGCAGCTACGGCTGTTGTATGCCAACGCCAATGTGGGGGTCGCTGTCACGGTTACGGCGGCTGCCATCCTCGGCGGCCTGCAATGGAGTGCCATTTCCCGGCCTCGGATCCTGTTGTGGTGGCTCTATGTAATCCTCGTGGCCGGCTTTCGCTCCTGGCTCAGTTGGCGCTTTCGCCAGGCGAGTGCCTTTCCCGCAAAAGCAGAGAAGTATCGCAATGCCTTCGCCGTTGGGGTGGGCCTGGCCGGCGCGGGCTGGGGGTTCGCCGGCGTTTTACTCTATCCGGAGGGCCACCTTGGGAACCAGGTGATCCTCCTTTATGTCCTGGGCGGCATGATGCTGGGTGCCTCTTCCCTGCTGGCGCCGCGGCCTGAGGCCTACCTGGCCTTCCTGCTACCGGCGGGAACCATTCCCTCCATCCGGCTGCTCGTTACGGGCGACAGAACGCATATCGCCATGGGCCTCCTGGCGGGTGTGTTCACATTGGTCACGGTGATCACCACCCGGCGCGCACACCGCATGATCACGTCCTCGCTTCGACTGCAGTTCGAAAACAACGAACTGGTCGAGGAGTTGCGGAGCGCTAACCAAAGAACAGAGACCTTAAACCAGGCCCTGGAGCAACGGGTACTGGAACGCACCACTGAATTGCACCTCTCCACAGAACAACTGAAAACGGAAGTAGCCCAGCGGCAGCAAACGGAAGAAGAGCTGCTGCGCGCCCGTAAGCTGGAATCGCTGGGGGTGCTCGCCGGCGGCATTGCTCATGACTTCAATAATTTCCTCACCGTCGTCCAGGGGAATATTGAAGTCGCGAAAGCCGGGCTGGCAGAAAACCAACCCGTGCAGGTATTTCTGGATCAGGCGGCAAGTGCGTGCCAACGGGCCAAGTTCCTTTCATCTCAGCTATTGACGTTCGCCAAGGGAGGTGCGCCGGTACGGCGGGTAGCCTCGATCGCGCGACTGCTCACGGATGCAGTGCAGCTCGCCCGGACGGGATCCAGCGTGGGCATCGACGTCTCGATCGCCGACGGGCTCTGGTCCGCAGAGATCGATCCCGGCCAGATTGGGCAGGTATTTCACAACATCCTGCTCAACGCGCGCGAGGCCACCCTCACGGGCGGCCCTATCGAAGTCCGGGCTATCAATGTCGCGCCGACAACCGATCCATCTCCAGCCGAGCCATCTCCAGGCGAAGCGGCCCCAGGCAAAGCGGAGCCCAGGGTACGGGTCACCATCCGGGATCGAGGAATCGGCATGCCACCGGAAGTACTGCGGCGTATCTTCGATCCTTACTTCACCACCAAGCCTGGAGGCACCGGTCTGGGCCTGGCGACCGCCTATGCCATTGTCGTCAAGCATGGCGGTCAAATTACCGCGCAATCCACCCCCGGAGTGGGCACGGAATTTAGCGTGGATCTGCCGGCCACCACGCAGCCGGCCCAATCCGCAGACAGCGTCTCCAAACCACTGCAGGGAGGCAACGAACGCCTGCTGGTCATGGATGATGATCCCTCGCTGCGCATTCTTTCTGAGGCAGTTCTCTCGCATCTGGGCTACCAGGTCCAGACCGCGGTGGACGGCGGTCAAGCGCTCGAACTTTACCGGCAGGCGCAAGCAGAGGGAAAGCCCTTCGATGCCGTGCTGCTCGATCTGACCGTGACCGGCGGGATGGGGGGCGTAGAAGCCGCTACCCGGCTGAAGGCCTTTGATCCCGCCGCGAGGTTGGTGGTCTCAAGCGGGTATTCCGATGCTCCGGTCATGTCGCACTTCGAGGATTATGGATTCGAAGCCGTGATTGAGAAGCCATGGACGGTGCAGCAAATGAGCGAAATCCTGCGCACCGTACTATCAGGCGGCCGTATGCAAAACACGTGACCAGCATGAGTCGTCCCGGGTCATGCTGTGGCTGCTCATGTATCCTTGCCGCAACCCGCGGAGTGCAATTTATCCATCCTCTCTTGAGATCGCATGCCGGCCACGCGCAACACTGAGCTTTCCAGGATAGTTCCCTTTCTCGCGCTCGCCGCCACGGTGCTGGTTGTCTATTTTGCCCGCGACCTGTTGATCCCTTTCGCCTTCGCGCTCATGTTTGCACTTTTGCTGGCCCCGGTGGTGAGCCGGCTTGAGTCCCGGCGTGTTCCTCGCGTAGCAGCGGTAGCGATTGCCAGCGTTCTGGCCCTATTCGTCTTCTGCGGCGTGGCGTATGTCGTGGCCCGGCAGCTATTGAACGTTGCACGGGACCTGCCTGCCTATCGGCTCAGCATTCAGAAGAAGATCGCAGGCGTGCACTCTCCCGCCGAGCACACGCTGGTAGAAGCTTTCACCGCTGTCAACGACATCAGCAGTGACCTGGCGCTGAGCGCGGGTAGTGAAACGGCCGGCGTGCAGCCGCCGCTCTCCAGGCCGCAGCCCGTGCGCGTGATCGACCCAGATCGCACCCAGCTTCAGTCCGCCACGGAAGTGCTCGCGCGCATTCTGCGACCCGTAGGTTCCTTTATTGTCGTCATCGTGTTCACCATCTACTTCCTGGCAGAACGCGAAGACGTGCGCCGACGTGTGCTGGTGCTGGCCGGCGTCGGCCGGATCAGGATCCTGAACCAGGCGCTGGAGGATGCCACCACTCGCATCAGCCAATATCTCTTCCTGCAGGTAACGGTCAATCTGTCGTACGGTTTGCTGTTCGGCCTGGGCCTGTTTGCGCTGGGTGTGCCGAATGCGACGCTCTGGGGCGCCGTCGCCGGCATACTGCGGATTGTTCCTTTTGTGGGCACGGCTACAGGGCTGATGCTGCCGCTCATCACCAGTATTGCGACATCCGCCTCCTGGGCTCCGACCGCCTTGATCTTCCTGCTTTTCGTGGTCCTCGAACTAGCCGCCACCAACGTGGTTGAACCCTTGCTATTACGCTCGCGTACTGGCATTTCGTCTCTCGCCTTACTGGCGATGGCTATCTTCTGGGCGCTGCTATGGGGATGGCCGGGGCTTATCCTCTCCACTCCGCTGACAGTGTGCATCGTGGTCCTCGGACGGTATGTACCGCAGATGTCATTCCTGCACACGCTCCTGGGAGCCGATGCGGAACTTTCTGCAGACGCCCTGTTTTACGAGCGCCTGTTGGCCATGGATCAGCAGGAGGCGCGCGCAGCCGCTGTCCGCTATCTGCGCACCAATCCTCTTGTCGCCCTCTACGATTCGTTGTTCATCCCTGCCCTGGGACTCATCGAACACGATCGGCACCAGGGCGCCTTTGATGAAGCGCGTTCCAACTTTTTCTTTCTCAGCCTGGGTGAATTGATCGCGGAACACGGCGAGTCAGTCGCTAGCGACCTGCTGTCTGCGCCCGAAGATGCCCTGCGCACCCGCGGAGAGTTCGCGGTGGTGTGCTTCTCGGCAAGCGATCAGGCCGATGAATTGGCGACACACATGCTCGTTCAGGTACTGGAACAGTCTGGCCTGCACACGCTGCACTTGCCGTCCCCCGTTTCCAACGAAATGCTCGAGTTACTCGCGAATGAGTCCCGGACTGTCCTGTTTATTTCTGCGCTGCCTCCCTTTGCGTTCGCTCCGGCACGCGCACTCTGTCAACGGCTTCGCACCCATCTCCCGAACAATCGCATCGTGATCGGCTTGTGGAGTGGCAACGACGATCTGGATCACACCCACGATATCGGAGTAGAACGATTCGGCCAGGGGCGGCCTAATGTTGTGGTCCATAGCCTGGCCCAGGGTGTGCGGCAAATCACCCATTGGCGCCAGGAACCCGACAGCAAGTCCGGCATATTCTTCAGCGACGTGGTTGCGCGCCCGTAAGCCGACAGGAAGCAAGCCGGCTAGCGAGCTGCTTACTCGGCATCTTTGACGCAGCGGAAGCCGACTGTGGCCGAACGATCATAGCTGGGCGCCATGAGCAGCAATTTGCCATGGTTATCGTTGCGATAAGCCTGGGGAAAATACCAGATCGATCCTTGCGGCTGGTAATTGCTGCCACCGCGCAAAATGCCACCGCGCGTGTGCTCGTCCGTGTACTCGTCGGTCCACTGCCAAACATTGCCGACCAGGTCCATCACACCAAACGGGCTCGCGCCCTGAGGATGCGCACTGACGTCGTCAGGCGGTTGCATGGTACGGCCGCGCTGCGGCGCCGGAACCCGCGCATCGTCCCAGGTTTCGCCCCATGGATACGTACGGCCATCGCTCCCCTGGGCTGCGAACTGCCACTCCCACTCGTGCGGCAAGCGCTTCCCTGCCCACTCTGCATAGGCACGGGCATCTTCCAGCGAAACCCAGGTGACGGGCTTATTTTCCCAGCCGATTGGCATCACACCACCCGGCCAGTCTTTGAGAAAATCACCATCATCTCTCGGATGATAGTGTGCGGCATCCAAAAATTTCTTGAACTGCGGCGTTCGTCACGGGAAACTTATCTATGTAATACGGCTTGAGATTCATTTGGTGCTGGTGGAAGCGTCGCGGGCTGTCTTCCCAGGGCATTTGTACATCCACACCGATATCATCCGAGCCTTCAACCTCAATCCCTTGCACGCGGAACGAGTAGGGTCCCCCGGCAATCCTTATCATGCCTTCCGGCGCCGCAGCTACCGGCTTAGTGGGGCGAATAGGCACCTGCTGCTGCGGAAGCACTTTCCATTCATGAGAAAAGCTGCGCAGCGGCTGCGTCGTCATGGTCCTCATCGTGGCCATTAACGTCTGCATCGCCGCGTCAGGTTCGCCGGCGGTCGCCAGCACCATTCCCATGCCATGCGCTTCGATCGGGAAAGACAGCACGGTGGTTGATCCGTGCTGCTCCGTTTTGAGCTCCACGCCATGGTAGAGATCGTAGTAACGATCTCCAGCCCGGAAAGGTACGCTCATCTGGGCGCCGTCGGAGTCGTATTCATTGCGATTCACGATCGTCCAGACGGTGCGGCCCTCCAGCGGCCACTTGCTGGCAAACACACCATACATCTGCGTCGGGTACAGAGGCTCCCAGGCTGCGCTGAGCAGGAACGGCGCCACCCCACGCTCCAGGGTGGCCATCCGCCGCGTCGCCTCCGCGTCGCGCGGAGTCACTCCATTCCAGATGCCCCAGACATTCTCCCAGCTTTCCCAACCTTCTCCATTGAAGAAGGCAAACTGCAGGTCGTCGGTTTTATCGCGGTTCCAGCGCCCCTGGATATTGACCTCGTGACGGGTTTCCAGCCAGCGATACCGGTCCACCGTGGGCGCAAATTGAAACTTGTACTGTCCCCACGTCATTACGTTCCACGCCAGTGCTTCGTCCGATGGCCCACCTTCCGGCTCGAATGCCAGCGGATGCCCGATCTTCTCCGCAGCCAGGGAGAACGCCAGCGGCACGCCGTCCTGGGTATCGCCATTGATGCCGTCAGCGCCAAGCTCACGCATGAACCCGGCCGTGGCATCAGGCCAACTCATGCCTGGTTGCCGGGTGCCCTGGTCCCACATCATGATGGGAAACAGCACCCGCACGCCTCGCTTGTGAAAGTCGGCCACCATCTGTCGAACCCCCTCCACCCCGCCGGGCATGGAGCGCACCATGTCCTGCTGGTTCCGGTTATCAATCCCCATGTTTGGGTAGGTAGCCCAGACCAACACCGCATCAATGCCCCCATAGCGCGTATGCAGATCGTCCAGGTAGCGGTCGACGGTGTACTTACCGGCCACGGGATCATAGAAGTAGCGGTCGTGCACCATCATTTGCGGCTGGATAAAACTGGACTGCGTCCACGCCAGTGCGGGCATGGCATAGCGCGCGCCATCGTAGCCCACGCGAATGCGCCGCTCGGTGCGCCAGTCCGTAATGGCCTTCAACCACTCTTCGTGGGTTGCCGGTGTGCAAGCCGCACCTCCTCCCTCCCAGGCGGAGTGCATGGTGAGGCAAGCCGGCGGCGGGATCTGCTGGTCGTGAGGCTGGTAACGCGTGTCCTGCCCGCAAGCAGGGAAAGCAAGCAGTGCGGTAAGCGGCAAAGCAATTCGTAACAGGCGCGGCATCATTCGTCCCCACTCCTCATGAACATGCGTTCGGCTACTTCCCAAGAAGTGGAGCGAGTGCGATCGCGCTCAGTCCGCACAGGAAGAAGATGAACATCCAGGTGAGATAGGTTTTGGCGCGGGCAGGCGCGAGGGCGAATTCCTTCCAGACGAACACGCCCCAGGCGGCGGAAATCATCGTGGCGCCCTGCCCAATGGAGTACGAGACGGCCGGCCCGACCGCGTGCGCCCGTGATCCAACGAAATTAAAGACCGCACCCGTGCACCAGATGGCGCCTCCGAGGATGCCCCAAAGGTGCCAGGAAGCACGGGCAGCGCGGTAGCCTGCAAAGCTGAGCGGTTCACTCTTATCGAGCGGCGCGCGCATCAGCAGGAAATTGAAAGGCAGGGCACACAGGGCAACACCAATGACGAATATGAAGGCGGTTGCGTACGGTTCCATGCCGTCGTCGCCCGACATAGCGCGAGAAACGAATGGATAGAAGCTGCCCATCAGTAAGCCGGCGATCAGGCTGATCACCACACCGCGCATGCTGAGGGAGCGTCGTTCTTTTTCCCGCAGGCGATAGGCGACGGCATCGAACACAATGGCTGCGACCACCAGGGCGATGCCGCCGAACAGCAGCAAGGGATTCCCCTGGGGAGCAAGTATGTAACTGCTGATGGCGCCGACGACCAGCGCCAGACCAATGCCTACCGGGAAAGCAACGGCCAGGCCGGCGATTTCAATCGCGGCTACCAGCAGCAGGTTCGCGATGTTAAAGAGCACCCCACCCAACAGGGCATAGGCGATTTTGCCTGTTTGGGCGTGCGCGAGATCAGCAAAAAAGCCTGGACCGTCCGTGCCCAGGGTTCCCAGTGTGACTCCCCAAACGCACGCCCCCAGCAATAGGCCAACAACGTAGTCCCAGTAGAAAAGCTGGAAGCGATAGCCCGGACAGAGCTTCATGGTGTTCGCCCAGGAACCCCAGCAAAGCATGCTCAGCAGCATCATGGTCAGGACCAGCGGGTAGCTCTGAGGCTGGAACAAAGGGAACGCTCCTTGGTGGTGGCGGGACCTTCGCAGGTTAGTGACCGCAATGGGCTTTGTCAATGCGCGGAAGACTGAGGATGCTGCAAACCACTGTCTCCCTGGAGCGCAGCGCATTGCTGGACGATTCGCGGTCCCCAGGGTCGTGGGGTAGCTTGCATATTTCCGTTGTGCGTCGCTGATGGCAGCTTCGGCAACCGGCGTCATCGCTTCATACCCCTGCGGGTCGGGGTGTATCCCGTCCATCGTCATGGCTGCCTGATATGCTGTCGCCATCTGAGGAAGCGAGCAGGCCGTGGTAATCAACAATAGTTAAGCTCTTCTCGCTGGCATATTGGACGATCCAATGGTTCAACTCGTCGATACGGCTAAACCGCTCGGGAGAAGGATCAAACCCTTTAGCTGCATCGCCCGGACCCCAGGGAGGGATCGTTCCCAGAATGACCTCGATTCCCGCCGCCTGCGCCATGCTGGTCATCGCCTTGATGTTGCCGCAGGTATCGACGCTCTGGACTCCACCACAAAGCACCCAGCCCGGGTAGACATCGTTCGTACCCGCCAGGATGTGAACCATCGCGGGTTTCTGATCAATGACGCTGGTCCGGAATCGGTTGAGCATCTGGCCCGATGTCTCTCCATACGCGCCCGCGTTCAACCATTCTTTGTGGTCTGTGAACGCGTCACTTTTACCTGACTGTCCCGGTCCCCAGAAGTACGTGATGCTGTCGCCCAGAAACACAACGGGTACGGGAGCAAACAAGGCACTCTTTGCCTCACTCTGGGCGGCACGACGCACCATGCAGCCGGAGAGACAAGCGAGCCCAACGCAACAACTCAGGAGGCGCAAGCCCCGGCTTGGATAGCTCATAGCGTTAGGGCCGATTATAGGGTCCGCGCCCACATACCTTTTGCGCAAAGGAATGCTTCTAAAGCCGAATTTATAAATCGGTATGAGTTCGCTTCATTTCGGGATTGGTCTGGCGATGGATCTGCCCGCGTTCGACAACAGAAGCAGCCCGGCCGGCGCCGCCCTCCCTTCCAGTGCAGCCCTGTCTTTCTGTGTTCTCATACAGGAGGGTGAGCATTGGGTAGTTGGGCGCAACGCACGTTCGGTGGCAAAGTGAGCAAGTGCCGCGGGCTTGCCCTTTTGGGCACTGCTCCTCGTTCTTCTGACCGCGTTAGTCCCTCGGGCGGGAGCGCAGAAGACCTCCTTTACCGCAACTCCAGTCCGCCGACCCTTACCTGGCCGACCTGTTCCGACGCAGCGGCTCCACCGGGATGGTGGTCGTGATCGTACGCGACGGGGAGACGTGGATCCAGGGTTACGGACAGACGCGGCCAGGCTCCCACCAAAAGCCGGCGGCTAACTCACTCGTCCGCCTATGCTCTCTCTCCAAGATCATTACGACGGATTTGCTGGTGAAGATGGTTGCGGATGGTCACGTTTCGTTCCATGATCCCCTGCAAAAATTCGCGCCGCCGCATATCACGGTGCCCGTGCTCACTGTGCACGGGCAGAGCGGCCGAGCCATTACTTTGGCGGATCTCGCCACGCACACTGCCGGCCTGCCGCGCGAGATCGCTTACCCCGCAGGCGCCGCCGGCCATTTTACTTTTCCTGATTACGATTTTCGTTGGCAGTGGTTGCCCGGTTTTCGCCTGCGCACGGTACCCGGCACCGCGGCTCACTATTCCAATGTCGGCTTCGATCTTCTGGCCGATGCCTTAGCAGTGGCCGCCGGCGAACCTTATCCGCAACTGTTTGCCGAACGCACCGCCAGGCCGCTGGGTCTGCGCGAGACCACGGTGACTCCCACCGCGGCGCAGTGCGCACGCCTGCTCGTGGGAGCCAAAAGCGAAGGAACCTGCAGCGAAACCACTGCTTCCGCAGGATCGGGAGGCATGTATTCCACTGCAGACGATATGACTCGATGGTTGAAATACCTGCTTGATTTGCCTGGGGTTCCGGTGCATCAGTCCCCAGCCGCCCTGGCGACTTACATCCCGGTCAGCCAACTGCGCTGGACGCAGGGGCTAACGCACGCCGGTGTTCCCATCGGCATAGGCCTGGGCTGGATACATATCAATCTGGATGGGGAGGATGCAACGGCAAACCCGACCGAGATCGTTGAGAAGACCGGTGGCGGCGCGGGTTACACCACGTATATCGCGATGAACCCGGCGCACCACATTGGCGTATTTGTCGCAGCCACTGAGGGCAGGCATGAAGGGGCCCATATCTTCCGCGAAAGCAACCAACTTCTCGTCTACCTGGCAGGGCTCACGCCGCCGCCGGCGGCTCCAGTCGAATTGCTCGCGAAAGAAACCCTCGCGGGAGCCCAGGTACACTCCGCAACCTTGCACAAGCAACGTCGAGTTGCGACTCGTTCCGGGGCTCGCCGGCACCATGCACTTGCGACCGGGGGATAGTTACAAGTTCCGCGCCCGCCCACCGCTGACCAGCCGGATCAGCAGGGTGAGGAGCACGGCGCCTACGATGGCAACCAGAATCGTATACAACATGCCGCCCTGGTCCGCAAAGCCTAATGCCCGCATAATGTAACCGCCGATGACCGCTCCCACGATGCCGACAACGATGTCCATCAAGGGACCGAAACCGCTGCCCTTCATAAGCTTCCCGGTGAGAAAGCCCGCAATCAAACCTACGATGATCCACCAGATAATAAACATTCTTTCTCCCTAGTCTTCAATGTTGCGTGATGGTTGGGTGCCCGCCTTCGGATCGATACCTGCAGCGTCTAACCCTTTACGAAATGTAGGATGCCGAACACTTCTCGGCGCACGCGGAAATCTGAAAATAATTTTGAGGCGTATTCTAGAGATAGCAAGAAGCGGCGCCAGCCCACTCAGCAGAGGAATCCATGTCCAAGGCAGCCAGCAATCGGCTTCTGCAATCTTTGAGTCATAAAAGCCGCCAGGCGGTGTTGTCGCGCTCCAGCCTGGTTGAGTTGTCGAAGCGGCAAACGCTGGGCACGGCGGGCGGCATGCCTGATACTGCTTACTTTTTTCTTTCCGGATTTGCTTCTGAGGTTGTCCAGCTGCCCGACGGCGATCTGGTGGAAATTGGGTTGGTCGGCAACGAAGGGGTGACCGGTACCTACTACCTTCTTGGCCCATCTACCTCGCTACACCACTGCTTCACACAAACCAGGGGATCGGCCTATGCCATTCCCTTCGCAGACCTCGAACAACTATTCTCGACCTTACCCGATCTGCGAACCGGGATCTTGAAGTACGTGCAACACCAACTTGCCCACCTGGCGCAAACGGCTGCCTGCAACCGTGCGCATGAAGCGGCGCCGCGCTTCGCACGATGGCTACTCACCGTGCAGGATCGAACCCGAGTCGCTGAGTTCTCGCTCACCCAGGAATTTCTCGCACAGATGCTCGGCATCGGCCGGCCGACGCTCAACATCGTCGCCAGGTCTTTTGAGAAGTCGGGTTTGGTGGGCCACCGGCGCGGAAGCATCCGCATTCTCAACAGGACTGGCCTGCGCTCCATGGCCTGCATGTGTTACGAAACAACAAAACGGGTTTTTGTCGAACTCTACGCGTGAGATAGGGCGCACCCGGCGCGGTTGCGGGCACCGGACGTTTCAGATTTCGCCATAGTGCCGGGTGACCCATACCCGACCGCGATTTCACGCGGGCAAACGTTGGCAGGCTTTTACCTCTAACTAGCCCCCACCTTGTCATCCCGAGGAATCTGCTTGCAGTGCAAGTTAAGGACGGGATGAACGGGGTGCGGAGCAGGATGTCCCCCACTCAAGCCAAACGCGGCTTGAGTGGGCCACCCTGGGCTTTTCTGGATGCGGGCAGGGAGCAGATCGGACCCTAGAAACTGTAGGGTGGCCCATTCAAGCCGCGTTTGGCTTGAGTGGGGGACATTTAAACCCTCGTCCAGAGCGCTTTCCAGTTTGTTCATTAGCAGCGCAGTCGCACGATGACAAACTGGGGGCCAGCTAACATGCAAAACATGTCGTCGCACACCAAATTAACCTAACGCGCAAGGCCACAAGCCAAGACACAGCAACCAGGCTCACCGCTCCTTTCAACCTGTCGCGCCCATCAGTACGCGTGAGAAATCCGGGCTAAGTTTGGGCTAAGTTCCCTGAAGGGTATCGGTCCAGGCAAGAGCTGCCGGTTGGCGGTTGGACTACGATGAGACATGCTCAAAAAGTTTTGGGATCCGCGGACCGCGCGCATCCTTTGCACCATCGTCATCTTTACGCTGGCGTTAGCTTTGGTACGCGCTGCACGCGAAACGCTCACGCTTTTCCTGTTCGCGATCCTGTTCGCGTATTTTGTGGCGCCCCTCGTCGCCTTACTCGAGAAGCGTTTCGGCAGACGCATGCCGTCCATTGCGGCCGTCTACCTCCTACTCATCGGACTTCTGGTTGGATTGGGGTTTGTGGTGGGCCCAAAAGTCGCGGCGCAGGGTAGCGCGCTTGCCTCCAGCTTCCCCTCCCTGCTGAATGAGGCCAACTCCGGTCAACTGGTCTCGCAGATCGGGGAAAACCACGGATGGAGCGAAACCCGGCGAGCCCAAATACAAAACTTCCTCGTCTCGCACAAAGACCCAATTCTGCACTACGCCCGCACCCTGGCCGCAAAGGTTGCGGAGCCCGCGCGCCACCTTTGGTGGCTGGTGCTGATCCCGATTCTCGCCATTTTCCTGCTCAAAGACGGTCAGAGTATCGCGGCAAATCTCACCGCACTCACGCATGATCCGGGTGATAAGAAAACCCTGGCAGGCATCATCAGCGACGTCAACATCATGCTCGGCAGCTATATTCGCGCACAATTGATCCTGGCCTCGCTCACCCTGGTTGCTTACTCCGTTGTGTTGAGCTTTCTGCAGGTGAAGTACGCCCTGGTGCTCGGACCACTGGCGGGGTTTTTTGAGTTTGTACCCGTGGTAGGGCCGGCAGTCGCCGCCATCATCGTCTTTGGCATTGCCGTGCTGACCAGCTACCCGCACCTGGTCTGGGTGATCGTGTTTCTGGCCGTATGGCGCCTTTTGCAGGACTACGTGAACGCTCCTCGCATCATGGGCAAATCGCTCGAGATCTCACCACTGGTACAAATCTTGGCAGTGTTGACGGGGGGCGAAGTAGCCGGCGTGGTCGGGGCGCTGGTCTCTGTTCCGGCGGTAGCCACGCTGCGCATTCTGTGGAAGCGGCTTACGGACGACAAGGGCGTCGACGCGCCGGTCGCACCGGTCGGTTGACCAACCTTTCAGCATTTTAAAATGAAGTGGCGTTAAATGACGCCACTGCGGCCGTTTTTGGCATCTCACTGAATGGTTACTGGTCAGCGGAGGGAATCCTCCCCTGGTGCGAAAGCTGCCACCCTCTCCAGCAGTACCCGAAAAGGCGCATATGGATCTTGGTGATGTCGGAACCTACGGATCCAGGCTGAACGACGCTCTGGAGGCATTGCAGAAGGCGGAACAGCGGGCCTTGGCCGGCCTTTTGGCCCTGGAGGTGATCCATGAGATCAGAAATCCGCTCGATGCACTCTCGAATCTTCACTTTCTTACAACCGGCCACGCGGGCGAGCCTGACAGCGTGCGCTACTACATGCAACTGGCGACGGAACAAACCAGGATACTGAACGGTATCGTGCGCACACTGGGGTTCGCACGCACTTCGCAGGCGCGCAGCCAATTGAATCTTTGTCTGGTTGCTGAAGCGGCGCTGCGGATCCACGCCAAGTCGATCCTCTCGAAACACGTGCAGGTGGTGAAGGAACTAGCCGACGAAGTGATGGCAGAGGTCCACTCCGGGGAAGTGCTACAGGTAGTTTCAAACCTCCTCGCCAACGCACTAGATGCGCTTGCAGACAACGGCACGATCCGCGTACGGCTGAAGAGCAGCAAGGCCCATGTCCGCATCATCATCATCGATAACGGCCGCGGTGTGCCGAGGCATCATCTCCGCAAGATCTTTGAGCCCTTTTTCACCACCAAGGACGAGTGCGGCACGGGACTGGGGCTCGCCCTTTCGAAGAAAATCATCGAGTCCCATGGAGGGTGCGTGCGCATTCGCAGCAGTGTGGTGGCGGGCAGCAGTGGAACGCTATTTCGCATCGTGCTACCCGCATGTTCGCAGTCGCCTGCGCAACGCCATAGGGCTAACGCTTAAGCGCGGGCCGCAGCCCCGGGCAAAGTATCCATATACTACGACTGTGCAAACTGACATCGGTACGGCGATCTCTGCCTCGCTCTTCTCGCTCGCGAGTGTCTCCCTGTTCTTTCTCTTTCCGGCCGCGAGCGCAGCCCAGAATGCTGAACAAGCGACGCGGGCAGCGATGGCTCGCATACAAACCCTGGATCCACAGATTCACGCTGTCATTGCACTCGACCCCACTGCGCTCGACCAGGCACGCGCCATCGATCGGGGGCGCCGGGCCCGCGGACTGCTTTACGGGTACGCGCTGCTTTTGAAAGACAACATCGAATCAGATGGCCCACTGCCCACGACGGCGGGTAGCCTGGCACTGCTAAAGAATGTGACCCATCGCGATGCGCCGCTGGTTACGCGGTTGCGGGGGGCCGATGCGGTGATTCTGGGCAAGACAAACCTTTCGGAATGGGCAAACATTCGCTCTGACTCCTCCATTTCGGGATGGAGCGGCGTGGGTGGGCAAACCCGCAATCCATTCGCTCTTGATCGTGATCCGTGCGGTTCTTCCTCAGGCAGCGGCGCAGCCGTAGCCGCGGGTGAGGTGGATGCGGCCATCGGCACAGAAACGGATGGATCGATCACCTGCCCCGCTGCGGTTAATGGTGTGGTTGGCCTCAAACCAACGGTCGGGCTCGTCAGTCGTACACATATCGTGCCGATTAGCCATAGCCAGGACACTGCTGGACCGATCGCCGCTAATGTAACCATCGCAGCCCGGATACTTTCGGCGATCGCCGGCTCTGACCCGAACGATGCTGCCACCAAAGATGCCGATGCCCATCTCGCCGACTATCTCGGGGCGCTCAAGCCCGGTGCTCTCAAGGGCGCGCGTATCGGTGTGCTGCGCTTCGCTACGGGCTGGTCTGCGCCGACCGACAGGGTGTTTGCGCAAGCCCTCGCTGTGCTGGCGGCTCAGGGCGCAACCCTCGTGGAAATCACCGAATTGAAAGACCAGAAGAAAATTGGCGAGGCAGAAAGCCTGGTGCTTCACACTGAACTCAAGGCCGACTTGAACGCCTACCTCGCCACCACGCCGCCGGCGGTAACGACCCGCACGCTGGCCGACCTGATCGCATTCAACAATGCACATGCAGATCGCGAGCTCGCCCTCTTTGGCCAGGAAACATTCGTGAAATCAGAGGCGACCAAAGGGCTTGAGGACCCGGCCTACCAGGAGGCGCGAGCGACCTCGCTGCGCATTGCCGGGCGCGACGGCATCGATGCCATGCTGGCCGCAAACCATCTCGATGCGCTGGTATCCCCCACCATGCCGCCGGCATGGAAAATTGACGCCGCCAATGGCGACCAGATTAATGGCGCTGGCGCCGGCGGGCTGGCGGCGGTGGCGGGCTACCCCCACCTGACCGTGCCCATGGGCGCAGTCTTGGGCCTCCCGGTTGGGCTTTCGTTCCTTGGACCCGCATGGAGCGAAGCGCGCTTGCTCGGCTATGGCTACGCTTATGAGCAGGCAGCGCACGCGAAACAAACACCGCATTTTCTGCCATCGATCGAAGCAGTGCCGCCCGTCGCGCCGATGCTCGCGCCGTGGAAGCAGTAATCCTGACACGGCAACCAAGTCGCCTCGATGGGCAAGAGCCGATATCCCTTCTAAAAAGAAAGCAGAGCCTGATGCCCCTGGATAATTTTTTTCGCCCGTCTTTGCTGGCCGCTTCGTGCGCGCTGCTGGCAATCGGCCTCCCCTCGCAAGCGCAGACCGGACGCACCTACACCTACGACGACTACAGCCAGGCTGCCGGGTTACTGCGGGCGAGCACAGTTTCATTAGTGGATCATGCGGTCGAGCAATCCGCTGCTCTTGGCAGCAATCGCTTCTGGTATGTCGACTGGGCCAATGGAGTGCCCACGGTGGTGGTGGGCGATGCGGCGCGACAGACCCGGTCCGCTGCTTATGATCCGCAGCGAATGGTAGCCGCCCTGCACGCGGCCGGACTCGAAGAGAAGGATATAAGGAAAATCCTTCCCGATGAGTTCGCTCTGCTGAACGAGGACAAAACCGCGATACTCACCATCGACGGCACGCGCTACCAGTGCACTCTCGGCGCGGACTACCAATGTGCGCTTCAGCTGCGCGGGCCCGCCGGTACCCCTAAGCCCAGCCTCGTCGACGCTTCCCTTGCCGAGTTCTCTCCCGATGGCAAACGAGCCGTGTTCCTGCGCGACTGGAACCTGTGGGTACGCGAAATCGCCAGCGGCGCAGAAAAGCAGCTCACTACCGATGGCGTCAAGGATTACGGCTACGCCACCGACAACGCGGGCTGGAGCCACAGCGATCACGCTATCGTGGTCTGGTCGCCGGATTCGACAAAGATCGCGACCTTTCAGCAGGACCAACGGAAGACTGGTGAGATGTACACCGTGAGTACCCGGGTGGGTCATCCTCACCTGGAGGCATGGAAGTATCCCTTCGTTGGCGACAAGGATGTAACCGTGATTGAGCGGGTGATCATCGACGTACAAAAAGCCAGGGTCACGCGCCTTAGGATGCCGGCCGACCAGCACCGTTCTACCTTGTGCGACCACCTGATCTGCGACGGTCCCTGGGAAGACGTGCAATGGGCGCACGACGGAAAGACACTGGCCTTTGTTTCGACTTCGCGCGATCACAAGGTAGAAACCGTGCGCATGGCGGATGTACGCACCGGTGCGGTGCGCGACGTGTTCACCGAGAGCGTGCCGACGTTCTTCGAGAGCGGCTATAAACACGTGAATTGGCGCTACCTGTCACAGCGCAATGAGATCCTCTGGTTCTCGCAGCGTAAAGACTGGGGCAACCTGTATTTGTATGACGCTGTCTCGGGCAAGCTGAAGCATTCTGTCACCGAAGGTGAGTGGAATGTAGATGAACTGCTGCGCGTGGATCAGCAAAGCGGTGCGCTGCTCATGACCGGCACCGGCCGCGAGCCATCACAGGACCCTTATTACCGGCGCATTTACAGCGGCAATCTTGATGGCCAACCAGTCAAGCTGCTCACGCCCGAAGACGCGGACCACGTGCCTGCGGTCTCCGGCGATGGCAAATATATCCTCGATAGCTATTCCACCCCGCAAAGGCCGCAGGTGCTGGAATTGCGGGATAGCGCTGGCCAACCGATCCAGGAGTGGGCACACGGCGACTTCACTCGGCTACAGGCCGCCGGATGGGTCGCGCCGGAAACCTTCCACGTGAAAGCTCACGATGGCAAAACCGATGTGTATGGGCTGCTATTCCGCCCCGCCCATCTTGACCCCTCACAGAAGTACCCGGTCATCGACTACATCTATCCGGGCCCGCAGGGTGGTTCTTTCGGCTCGCACAGCTTCGAAGCCGCCAGGGGCGACAACAACGCACTTGCGCAGCTTGGCTTTGCGGTCGTGCTGATCGAAGGCATGGGCAATCCAAAACGCTCGAAGGCTTTCCATGACGAGTATCTGAACGACATCGGTATCAACGCCATTCCGGATCAGATCAGCGGCATGCAAGAGCTATCGCACCGCTATCCCTGGCTTGACCTGGATCGACTCGGCATGTGGGGACATTCGGGCGGCGGCAACGCCACCGTCGCTACCATGCTGCGCTTCCCTGACTTCGTCAAGGTCGGTATCTCAGAAAGTGGCAATCATGAGAATCGTAACTACGAAGATGACTGGGATGAAAAGTGGGTCGGCCTGCTGCACACCAATGCGGACGGCACCACCAACTACGATTCACAAGCTAATGCCATCTACGCGGGTAAGCTCAAGGGCAAGCTCATGCTGGCGCACGGCATGCTGGATGACAACGTGCCGTTATCGACGACCTTGCTGCTGATCGATGCTCTGGAGAAAGCCAATAAGGACTTTGACCTCATAGTGTTTCCCCAGGCTCATCACTCGTACGGCCCGGAGGCAGGTGCTTACATGATGCGGCGCCGGTGGGATTACTTTGTGGCAGAGCTAATGAAGGCTAACCCCCCGCATGAGTTTCCCATGCCGGCACTGTTGACCAGGCACTAGTTCAGCAAGAATAGGTGTACGCAACTCCCAACACCTTCATTTTTCGGTGACTCTGCCCTAAATCTGCATCGTAGTGGGAAAGGAGTCGAACCTATGGGGATTTTAGATTCGTTGGAAGCACTGACCGGGCAGCAAGGCGGCGGGGGCGAACACGCCAGGGTTGCCGGCGGGTTGATGAAGGCGTTGGACGAACATCCTGGTGGACTCGCCGGAGTCATGCAGCAATTTCGCCAAAACGGCATGGGCAATCACGTGGAGAACTGGGCCTCAGGGCAACAGCAAACAGCCACCTCAGAACAGGTGCAGCAAGGTCTTGGCGGCACTGGCTTGATTGAAAACGTAGCCGCCAAAGCAGGCGTATCTCCGCAGGTGGCACAGATGGCAATGGCCACATTGCTGCCGATGGTGATGGCCCACTTCACCCAGGGCGGACAACAGGCACCCCCGCAAAGTGGCTTCAGCGGGATGGCTTCCCAGATACTCGCACGGCTGGGTTAAGGAGCTTCGAACTGCTGTGACATTCACCACTCTCCGTACTTTGTTCAGCAAAAGCTTTGCCCGGTGGAATGAGGACAATGCGCCGCGGCTGGGTGCTGCGCTCGCATTCTACACAATTCTCTCGATATCGCCGCTGGTCATTCTGGTCATCTCGATTGTCTCCCTGGTATTCAGCCGATCGAGCGCCCAGGGGCTGCTGCTGGCGCAGACCCAGTCGCTGGCCGGCAACGGCGGCCGTGAGGCGGTGCAGGATTTGCTCGCGAACGGGCAGCACCCGGCACGAGGCCTTATCTCGTCCCTGCTGGGCTTCGTCACGCTGGTGTTCGGAGCGTCCGGTGTATTTGGTGAATTACGCTCAGCCCTGAATATGATCTGGCGGGTGAAGCCTGAAGCAGCCTCGGGGTGGATAGTCATGCTACGCGAGCGCCTTTTTTCCTTTGGTATGGTGTTCAGTGTCGGTTTCGTACTGTTGGTGTCTCTCATTGCCGGCACCATCTTGTCGGCGGTTACCAAATTCTTCAGCGGCGTCCTCCCCTTGCCGCCTCTCTTCTGGGAAGCGCTAAACTTTGCGATCTCCTTCGTGGGCGTGACCTTGTTGTTCGGATTGATTCTGAAATATGTACCGGAAACAAAGCTGGAGTGGGGTGATGTGCGATTCGGCGCTGTCTTCACCGCATTGCTGTTCACGCTTGGCAAATTGCTGCTTGCCCTCTATCTCGGAAGAATGGCTCCCGGTTCCCCCTACGGCGCTGCCGGCTCGCTGGTGGTGTTGGTCATCTGGGTGTACTACTCGGCGCAAATCTTTTTCTTCGGTGCTGAGCTGACATACGTGCACGCCTCTGGGCACCGACACGGCAAACGTGACCAGGACTTTCACGCCGACGTAGCGGCGTAGCGTACACGGCCGATCCGCTCCGTCTGCCACAGACCTTTCCATTGCAAAGTCCACTCCAACGGACAGGTAATCCGCAAAGCCCCACACCCTGGGCGCGCCCGACGTGCGCACCAGAAACGAAATGCGGCGTCGTTCCCTATAATGGCTGCTCGTATCTGCCAGGCATAAAGGAGAGAACAAAAAACGCATGGACCATTGGACGCGTAGAGGCTTCATCGGATCACTATCGGCAGCAGCTGCCGCCAAAGCACTAGGTGCACAACAACGAACATCCCCTGGAGACAGACGCGCGGGGCAAGTCGCGATTAAAATCACTGACCTGCGTTGTGCCATCATCGGCAAGAGCCCCGTCGTCCGCATCGTTACTGACCAGGGTATCTCTGGCTATGGCGAAGCGGAATCCTACAAGCCTTACCTCAAGCCGATGGTGCTTTTCTACAAAAACTATCTGCTTGGAGAAGACCCCACCGACGTAGCCCGCGTGATGCTGAAGATCCGCCGCCTGGGCGCCTTCAAGCCGTGGGGCGCAGCCGTGAGTGCGATTGAAATCGCGCTCTGGGATATCGCAGGTCAGGTAGCCGGTCAGCCAGTTTATAAACTCCTCGGGGGAAAGATTCGTGACCGCGTCCGTATCTACAACGGCGGCGTGCGTTTTCCCCAAACTGGACACAGGCCGCAGGACTATGCCGAAATCATGGGCAAGATGAAAGACGCCAAGGAAGGCTTCACCCTGATCAAACAAGCCGTTGGCTTCCATGATCCGGCAATGATGCCCGCCGTGCCGAATGCCTGGTACGACGAACCTGCGCGCCAGGGAGCATCGCACCCCGACCGTGGCATGATGACCGAGCGCGGACTCGATAACGTGATCGCGTGTGTCGAAGCCATGAAGAAGGTGCTCGGCACCGAAATCGGCCTGGCCCTCGACTGCGGCCCTGGCTGGACGGTAAAAGATGCCATCACCTTCGCGCGAGCGCTTGAACCGTTACGCATCGCCTGGCTCGAAGACCTGATCACGGGTGACTACACTCCGTACCCAAACGCAGAGCTGTTTCGCGAAGTGACCGTCAGCACGTCGATCCCCATCCATACCGGCGAAGAAATCTACCTGCGAGAAAACTTCAAGGACCTGATCGAAAAACAAGCAGTGAACATCGTAGGTCCCGATCCGGAAGACGTCGGCGGGATTGCGGAGATGAAATGGATTGCCGAGTATGCCGATCTGCACGGGATCCAAATTGCTCCGCACGGTATCTTCGACGGGCTGATAGGTCTGGCCGCGCACGTCCAGGTGGCCGCTGCATTGCCGCAGAACTACATCGCTTTTGAATATCCCCTGGGCCAGCCTGAGTGGTGGTACGACATCGTGGAAGGTCTGCCGAACCCGATCGTGAAGAAAGGTTTTATCGACGTCTGGGATCGTCCCGGGATCGGCGTCACCTTCAACGTAGCAGCTGCCAAAACTCACCTGGCCGATGAGGACCGCACCTTCTTCGACTAGGCAAACGCAACTGGCGCCCCACATGGCACGAGAGCCGGCGATGTGGGGCGCTCAGAACTTTCCCGAGGTCGCAGCGAGCCGCGCTGTGGGAAACGCCGCCGGATGATTCTTCTGAATCCAGGCCGTCATCTCCTCCCGCACCAGGCAGCGAAGATCGAAATTCTCACCCGAATTGCGCGAGCTCATCAGGCACCGGATCTCCATGGAACGATCGGTCAGGTTCGTCACCTGCAGGCCACACACTTTCCCATCCCAAAGAGGCGACGCATGCACAATAACTTCAAGCTGTTGGCGTAGCGCCTCCACCGGCACCGAGTAGTCAACATACAGAAAAGCTGTCCCCAAGATGTCCGCCGATTCGCGGGTCCAGTTCTGAATCGAATTCTCAATGAAGTAGCTCAACGGAACAATCAGGCGCCGCAGATCCCAGATGCGAATGACCACGTAAGCGGAATTGATCTCTTCCACGCGGCCCCACTCCCCTTGCACAACCACCACATCGTCGATGCGAATGGGTTCGGTGAGTGCGATCTGCAATCCGGCCAGGAAATTGGCGACCGTCGATTTAGCCGCGGTCGCCAGAATGATCGAAGCGATGCCTGCAGAAGCAAGAAGGCCGGAACCGTAGTGCCAGATTCGGGGATCGTTGAAGCTCCACAACAGCGCGCCGAAATCGATGATCACGATAAACGTGATGAGCATGCGGCGAAACAGCTGAAACTGGGTGTGAACGCGCCGCGCCTGCACATTGTTTTCAGCACTGAGGTCGTAGCGGCGCAACGTAGCAGCCTGGAAGACGTACACGCAACCGATCGCGAACCAGCCCAGCGCCACAACCAGCGCCATCACAAAGCCCTGACGAATGGCCGATTGCAGCCCGTACGACAACTGTGGCACTGCGGGCAACACAATCAAGAGGCAGGTGAGAAAAAAGATAGCCCGTGCAGGATGGCTGAGGTAAAGCTGAACACTCGCCCAGCGATGTTCTTTATTCTCCCGCTCGCGCCGGCGCAACACTCTAAAGACCAGAAAGTGCGCCAGGTTGCTGAGGACGATCACGGCGCACAGCAGGAAGATTATCCAGAACCAGGTATGGCGCAGTTGAAAGCCGTTCGCGGTTGGCGACGTCATCGCCAAAACTGACAACATGCTTTTCGCAAACAATCGTCGGCCCTCCCTCCCTTCATTGTATGCGGGCGGGGGAAGGCCGAAGCGCAACGCCGGTTGAGATGTACCCCACGCAAGCCAAACGCGGCTTGCATGGGCCACCCAGGAATGGTTGGCGGTAAATAGGGCAGGGTTGAAGAGTCTGATTTTTCGCTGCGAGCGAGCCGGATGGCCCACTCAAGCCGTTCTTGGCTTGAGTGGGGACATCCTAAGCCCCCAGCTTGTAAACCCTGTGACCGTTCTCCCAAACCAACGTATGAAACAGCTTCGGTGTCGTATTCGCCTTCAACACCGTCAGCGTTTCCCGGGCCACACACTTGCCCGCGAGCCGCGAGGCGCCAGGGTTGCCACCCTGCGAAATACCCGCGCCATGGCCATCGCTGCAGGAGCAGTCGCTGCCAAAGAACAACTTGCCCTGGTGCCGCTTGAGGAAGTCCGCGGTGAACCCGGGATCGCGGGTCAACGCGTTATTCCCCGAATTTGCCGAAAGATCGCCGAACAAATTCGGATAGTCCGAAAGCCACTTATCCGTGATGCCGCCGCGCACAATGGGTGTCCTCGGATAATCCTTGTCGTTAGCAAAGTCCGCACTGATATTGGCCCAGAACGCGTCACAGTGGCCCACAAACGTAGTTTTCGGGTAAGCCTTCAAAATCGAATCGAAGTGTTTGAACCCGGTGTTAAACACCCCTTCCGTCGGGGTGTGCGGCACTTCCTGAAAATGAATAGTCACCGGTACCTGGAGATCAGCCGCGGCGGCATACAGCCGGCGCATCTCCGGACCATCCGCCGCCACATGGTACTTCACCTCGCCAAACCCATGCGCGCCGGCCTTCACCGCCGCAGTCAGCAGACTCACTGCATCCGCAGCCGAAACATCCGTGCTTACGGAGTAGCCAGCAAACCGTTTGGGCTCCTGAGCCATAAAGCGCTTTACATCATCAGCCGAGGTAAGGCGGGCCAACACGTACGCCGCCTGACACCCTGATCCGTTCAGGTGAGCCAGGTTTGCTTCGAGCGTAGGCCGGGGGTGAAAGTGGCAGTCAATGACCGGGGTGCCCCACTCGTTTGCCGGCTGGGGCGACGACTGCGCCCGCACGACGCGGCCCGCGCCAACCGCAATCATGGATGTAACAAACTCTCTACGATTCATAGGGTCCTTCCCTGTTCGACACACCATTATGCTCTATGGTGCCTGGAAGCGGGAGAGAACCCCGTAGAGCCTAATCGTAGATGTTGAACTCGCTCACCACGCGGCTGATCACCCCGCCCGGGCTGGGCGCATCGGGCTTGAGCTCGTGCGCCAGCGAACAGTAAAGACCCAGCAGCTGACCAAATAACACATCGACCGGCGGACGGTAAAGGTCAGGAACGTTGCCGGTTATTTCGAGATAGCGCTCGTTGCTGCCAGCCAGCAGCGGAGACGATTGCGGCCCAATGACTACCCGCTGCGCCACGACGCCCTTAGCATGCACCTCCCGCAGCAGGTCGGCCTCGTATTGTTGCCGGCGCCGGTCACTGGAGGCGAAACAGATCAGCAGCGTGTCTGCGTTCAGCGCTGCCATCGGACCATGACGCAGGCCCAGTACAGACTCTGTCATGGTCCGCACCCGCCCCGCGGTCAGCTCAAGCACTTTCAACGCAGATTCTCGCGCCACCCCACTCAGGGCGCCCGAGCCAACCACACACATGGTGGAATACATGGCCATCGAGAGCTGCTGGGCCGCTTCCGCGGCAACCGGCAGAAACGACTCACCCGCGCTCACCAATGCGCGAAACACGGGCAGGTAGGCTCTCTCCGACCATGCATGAGCCATGCACTGCCCGAACACAACCATGTTCGAGAACGAGCTGGTCATGGCCAAACCACGATCGTTCACTGCATCATCCAGAATGACCACATAGGCCTGCCGCTGCCCCTCGCTGAGCGTAACCATGCGGCCCCTGGCATTGCAGGTAACAATCAGATGAGCAATCTCCGGGTACTTCTCCAAAGCCTGGCGATACACGGCCACGCCCTCTGGCGATTGTCCAGAACGCGAAAACGAGACCCAAAGATAACGTCGGCCGGGTACCAGGTAGTCTGCCATATTCGAGAGCAGATCGGTGCTGGCAACCACCAGGGTTTCGCAGCCCCATTCCGTACGTAACAGCAACTGCAGCACAAGGCCAATGTAGTCGGAGGTACCGGCGCCGATGAGCACTACGGTGGGCCGCCGCTCCAACGTATCGGTTACGCCAGCGGCCTCAAGAAAGGCGCGCAGCGCCGGCGCGTGCTGTTCGTAAATACGCCGCGTTCTCTTCCAGGTTTCGGGCTGTTGCGCTATTTCTCCCGGAGTGGCTACGATCCCTTTGGCTGCCTTTTCCTCTTCCGACAGGCTGACCAACTCATGCAGTGCGTTCACGCAGACTTACCTCACCATGGGTCTCAAGAGAAGTAACGGGCTCCTCGCGGAGCAAACTCTTTGATACCTGAGGTCAATAAGAAAGTAAAGGTAATGATGCGAAGTCATAAATAGCCTGCCTTGATGCGTGCCGGGAAACCAAACATTGAGTACCATCTAGGGGGCACAATGGGAGAACCAGTAAGATGACGGTCGTGAGCAGGAAGAAGGGTCGCAAGCTATCCACCCCCATGCTGCTGGAGGAACGGCGGCAGCACATTTTGACGATTTTGCGGCAGGATGGCAGGGTCCTGGTATCGGAGATCTCCGACACCCTCGCTATCTCGCGCATCACCATCCGCAAGGACCTCGATCACCTGGAAAGCCAGGGACTGGTGCAGCGAACCCATGGCGGCGCACTGGCCCCGCAGAAGGGGGCCCTGCTTGACCCGTCGCTCGAAGAAAAACAGCACCAGCAGTTCAAAGAAAAGCGTCGCATCGCCGACGCTGCGGTAACGCTGGTGAAAGAAGAACAGTGTGTGCTGCTCGATTCGGGTACCACCACCACGGCGATCGCCCGCGCGCTGCGCAGGTTTTCCAAACTCACAGTGGTAACAAATGCCGTGAACATCGCCGCCTCTCTGGCGGATACAGAGTTTGACGTGATCCTGACCGGGGGCACGTTGCGGCGAAATTCCTTCTCACTGGTAGGCCCGCTGGCAGAAGATGTCCTCAAAGAAATTCACGCCGACATCCTCTTTCTCGGAGTAGATGGTTTCGACACCAGGACGGGGCTGACCACGCCTAACTTTCTCGAATCGCGCGTGAACCGGGCCATGATCCGCGCAGCCCGAAAAGTGGTGGCCGTGTGCGATTCCACCAAGTTCAACCGGCGAAGCCTGGCCATCATCGCTCCCCCGTCCGCCGTGCATACCGTGATCACGGATACGCAACTGCACAAGGAAGATCAGGAGACCCTGCGCAGCGCCGGTATAGAGTTGATCCTGGTCTGACTGGTTTTTCCACGGGCCACGGGACTGAAGAAGTTTGCAGTGCAGCCTCCCAGTCCTGAGGGCAGCCCTACGCCACGGGAAGGAGCCGCCCTTTACCATGGCTCGTCGCGGCCGGAAGCGATGGCAAAAGCTCCTGGACAGAACCAAACTCCCCCCAGCCTCAGATGCGCAGGAAAATCTTCCTCTCGTACATCCAGTAAAGCAGCAGCCAATAGATCACCGTGACGGTAACGCCCAGCAGGAACGGCTCCAGGCCCGGCCCGAGAATTTGGAAGATCTGGTACCGCAAATGAATGTGCAGACTGCTAACGATAAATCTCTCGAACAAATGCGCCATCAGGTAGGCGGCGATGGAATTCACGCCAACCACGATCAACGGGAAAGCCCAACGGCGGTAATTCTTGACGTCGATCACCCAGGAAAATGCGGCGAGGAAGAAGAAGCACATGCCGCCGCTGAATAGTGTCCAGGCGGGTGTCCAGATCCGCTTGACTATTGGGCAGATACCGGTGAAGTGCAACAGCAAACCGCCCGCTGCCAGCAGGACACCCGCCAGCAGGAACTTCTTAATCGGGATGTTCGGCTGCGCCGCGCGGAACCAGCGGCCGGCAAACAAGCCCAGCAGCATGGTGCCGAGAGTAGGAATAAAGCTCAGTGTGAGATATCCGCCAGAGTTATAAAGAAATGGCTTTTCGCGCGGAAACAGGTTAAGAAACCAGACATCGAAGGCCTGCCCCAGGTTGCTGTTTTTATTCCAGTGCGCAGCGAAGCCGGTAAAGTTGTAATGCCAATCGGCGGGAACGCCCACCGCCGCATAGTCGAATCCTGGCCCGGGACCGGGTAAAGCGCCCACGCCAACCAATAGCCGAACAGGATGGCCGCAAACGCGGTCCACTGCCAGCGGGGCCGGCAAAAGGTGAGCAGAAAGGCGAAGGGATAACCCAGCCCGATCATGGTCAACGTGTCTTCAAAGGTAAAGTTGGTACGCGTGCTGTCAATCGAACGCAGAAAGATACCCAGCGCCACCAACAGAAATGATCGCCACAAAGTATGAGCAAACAGCGGGCCGAAAGTCTGCCCCTTTTGCAGCCGGCTGGCGATTGAGTATGGCAGCGCCACGCCGACCAAAAAAGTAAAGGAGGGCTGGATCATGTCGTGCAACGACATGCCTGCCCACTCGACGTGTGTCTGGTTGTAGGCCAGCACGCTCCAGAACAGGCTGCCGGGGTAGGCACGGTGCACAAAAGCGAAGTTCATCACTTCGCCCATCATCAACAGCATCACCAGGCCGCGGTAAGCATCGACGGCCACGTTTCTCTTCACGGCTTTCGCTACGGACAATTCCCCGCCGCGGTCGGCGGGAGGAACTGCCGGCGCCCGCAGGGTGGATAGGTCCGCCGGGGACGAGACCGGCGTGCTCGGTTCGATAACAGTGGTGTTCATGCCCTACCCTCGCTGAAGTGTGATGAGGTTACGCTTGCTTACGCATCGGTCTCTTTGAGATGGGATGTTAGCACGCGATGGCCACCACCGGCGCCCGATTAAAACGCACCTGGCCCTTTGTTCGCCAGAAACCCTCTGCACCTCAACCACAATGCACCAGAGATGAAGGCGCTTACAAGCCACCCGACGAGGGAGCCGTGATACTGGCACCGTCATCAGGGCGGCCGTGGCCTACCTCCACCAAACGCCTCGTGAAATAAAGCGCCAGGAAATAGCTTTGTGGCTTACCCTTACTTCTTATCCGGAGAGAGTTGCGCTTTTCTATGAAAGATAGGGTTGACAGCGCAAATCACCCAAAATAAACTCGGGGTTCACGAAACAAAGACAAACAATAGGAAACAGAAGCGTTTTCAGCTCGACGTGAAAGGAAATCCCTTCCCTATGCGCTGCAGAGTGCCCACTCGTTGTCTCGCGCTCCTGATCGTGTTGTTCCCTTCACTCCTGCTGGCGCAGAAAGACACCGCCTCCCTCACCGGCCAGGTGCTGGATAGCGGGGGTGCCGCAGTACCGACCGCCACCATCGACGCCGTAAATACCGAGACAAACCTGACCTACCACGCCAGCGCAAGTGGAACCGGCGAATGGACCATCAGCCCGGTCCGTATCGGCAGCTACCGCGTCACCGTGATCGCTCCCGGTTTCAAAAAAGCCGAGCTTGGCCCGATCGTTTTGAACGTGCAGCAGCGGCAACGGCTCGACGTTTCGCTCGAGCCAGGTGCGGTCAGCGAAACCGTGGAAGTGAAAGAGACGGCGCCCCTTCTGGAGTCAGATAACTCCGAGCGCAGCCAATTAATTGACAGCCGCACCATGCAAACCCTGGCTCTGAATGGTCGCAACCCCGTGGCATTGGCCCAGCTCACCCCTGGTGTCACCATCAGTGAACCGGGCTCGCGAGACGAGGGCGGTTTCGGCTTCAGCGCCAATGGAGCCCGCTCCCTGCAGAACAACTTCCTGCTCGACGGAGTCGACAATAACTCCAACCTGGCCGACCTGCTGAACGAAGCCAACTACGTAGTGATGCCGTCGATCGATGCACTCCAGGAGTTCCGCGTCGAGACCAACTCCTATGCCGCAGAGTTCGGGAGAGCTACCGGAGCCGTGGTCAACGCCACCATCAAGAGCGGCACCAACCACTTTCACGGTGTGCTGTACGAGTTCGTGCGCAACCAACTGTTCGACGCCCGTAACTACTACGACCCTGAGCGGCGACCTTACCACCAGAACCAGTTCGGAGCCACCCTGGGCGGTCCCGTTCTGCACGACAAACTCTTCTTCTTCGTAGACTACGAAGGCCTCCGCGTCAGCCAGGCACAGACCCAAACCTCATTGGTGCCCACCGCGGCGCAGCGCTCAGGCGACTTCACCAGTCAACTGGACCTGACATCGCCAACCGGCGTCAACGACTGCAACGGGGTAGCCACTTACGCGGGCGAGCTGTTCGACACCCGTCTGACGCAAGCAAGTGCTGCCAGCCCCACCGGCTTCTGCGGCGTTCCCTTTGGTTACGATGCCAATGGCGCACCCTCCAATGTCATCCCCGGTGTGAAGCAGGATAGCCTGGGCATGAAATTGGCCGCGCTCTTCCCTGCACCCAATGTGAACGGCGCCGGCTACAACTACCTCTCGAACCCGGTGCTCACCCGCAATCGTAACCAGGGCGATGTACGCGTCGACCAGGTGATCTCGTCCAAAGACAACGCCTTCTATCGCTTCAGCATGAGCCGGCAGCCCGCAAACCTGCCGGGCCCGTTCCCAGGGTTCGCCGACGGCGGTGGCTTCTTCGACGGCGTAGAAGAGAACAACGGCTACAGCGTGGCCACCAGCGAAACCCATATTTTCAACGCCAAGCGCGTCAACGAACTGCGCCTGGGCTATAACCGTCTCCGGTCGAGCCGCTCGCAATTCTTTTCCAACCAGGATGTTTCAGGCCAAATCGGCTTCCCTGGCGTGCCCTATGTCGCGGGCACGGCGATCGGCGGCCTGCCGCAGATGTACTTCAAGGACGCCTCTACCCTGGGCAGCCCAACCTATCTCCCCTCCATCGAAGTGCAGAACACCTACACCGGCTCCGATACCTTCACCCTCATATCGGGCAACAACAGTTACAAAATCGGCGGCGAGTTTCGTCCGGAAGAGTTCACCATCTTCCAGCCGGCAGCCCCGCGCGGAACACTCACCTTCGGTACGCAATTCACTGACAACCCCGCCGCGCAGGGTTCCGGCGGCAGCGGCCTGGCCACCCTGATCACCGGCCAACCCGCGGGTGGCAACATCAACAACCTCAACAACGTGGACTATTTCCGCCACGTGTACTCGATCTTCTTCCAGGATGATTGGCGCGTGACGCCCAGGCTCACCGTCAACGCCGGCCTGCGCTACGAGTTCTTCTCGCCCATCACCGAACGTAACAACGCGCAGGCGAATTTCAACCCCATCACCGGCGTTCTCGATATCCCACACAACAGCAACGTCTCTCTCACGCCAACGCTCGCCATCACCCTGCCGGTAAACCACACCGCGTCTGACCAACTCATCGAATCAGACCACAACAATATAGGACCGCGCTTTGGGTTGGCTTACCAGATAACCAAGAAGCTGATCTTCCGCGGCGCCTTCGGCGTCTTCTACAACGGGGATGAAAATGGTCCTTACAGCAACCCGAGCCCTGGTTTTAATCCGCCGTACTTCAACACACAAAGCTTTGTCACCAATTGCGGGCAGTCGGATGGCAATGCCTGCGCTGTCCCCGGTCTGCAGCAGCTCTCGAATGGGTTCCCGGCGAATTCTTTGACCGACCCGAACACACCCAGCCTTTTCTCGTTGCAGCGCAATCTGAGTACCCCGTACGTGATGCAGTGGCACGGCAGCACGCAGTATGAGATCGGCCAGAACACCCTGCTCGATGTGGCCTACGTCGGCTCCAAAGGCACCAAGCTCTACACCTTCTACAATCTTAACCAGGCTTCGCCCACGACCGACGCATCGGCCGCATTTGCCGACCGGCGGCCCTTTCCGTATGTGAATTCCTCGATCAGCTATCTGAACGCGGAAGGCTACTCCTCCTACAACGCCTTACAAGCACGGCTCGAGCGTCGCCTCAGCGCCGGTATCAGCGCGCTCCTGAGTTACACCTACAGCCACGCGCTGGGCGACTCCTCTAATGCCAACCTCGGAGCACAGAACAACGACGGTTTTCGTTATGGCAACCACCTTCGCGAGTACGGCAATCTTGATTTCGATGTGCGCCACCGCTTGACTTCAAGTTACACGTGGGAACTACCGTTTGGACGCAATCGGCACTTCGCCAGCAACGTCAACACCGCGACCAATCTGCTGATCGGCGGATGGGAGCTTTCCGGTATCGCCACTCTTTCCTCCGGCACCTGGTTTACGGTGACCGATTCAAATGCCAACTTCTCTAACTCCGATGGGCAACAACGGCCCGATGCGGTGCCTGGGCAGAAGGCGAACGGCAAACCCTGCGTGGCCGGCACCTTCTTCAACACCTGCGCTTTTCAAGACCCCGCATTGGGCTCGTTCGGCAATGTAGGCCTCAACACACTCCGCGGCCCCGGGCTTAAGAACTGGGATACGGCTCTGCTCAAAAACTTCCCCGTCGGCGAAACCCGGCGCTTCGAGTTCCGCGCGGAGTTCTACAACCTGTTGAACCACACCAACTTCCTCTTCGCCGCAGCCGGACCACAGAACGGCAACAACAGCACGGTTCTCGGCTCCTCGACCTTCGGCTTTGTCACCGCCTCGCGGCCGCCGCGACAGATGCAGCTGGCGCTCAAGTTCTACTACTAACGCAATCACACAAGATACGCTTTGCCATACGGGGTTATGCCATGACAGATTCTTCTGAAAAGCAATTGGGCAGTCTTTCGCGTCGTGAGTTTGTGCGCCTGAGCGCATTGGGCGCCGCAGCGGGTGCGGTCAGTTTACCGGCCGCCTCCCCGGCCGAAGCGGAAGCGAGCCTCCATACTCCGCTGCACGCCATCGCCGACCAACAGCCACATGGCGCCAGCATGATCGATGTGCCCTACACCGCGACGCCCGATGGTCCGCGCATCGGCATCATCGGTGTGGGCGGCCGCGGCACCAGCTTGCTGGGTAACCTCCTCGGCGCCAGCGCAAAAATACTCGCTATCTGCGACGTAGCACCTGACCACGCCACCCATGCCCAGGGCCTGGTGGAGAAGTCGGGGCAGAAAGCGCCCACCCTCTACACCCAGGGAGATCACGCATTTGAGTCGCTCGTAGCACGCGACGACCTTGACTTGGTGCTCATCGCGACTCCGTGGAACTGGCATGTAGAGATGGCTGTCGCCGCCATGAAGCATGGCAAGCATGTGGCCTGCGAAGTCCCCGCGGCCACCACCATCGACGACTGCTGGAAGCTGGTCAACACCTCTGAGAAAACGCGCCGGCACTGCACCATGCTCGAGAATTGCTGTTATGGCTTCAATGAGACCTTGATTCTGCGCATGGTCCATGACGGTCTGCTTGGCGACCTCCTTTATGGCGAGGGAGGCTATCTTCATGATCTGCGCAGTGAACTCTTCTCCGGAAAAGGGGAAGGCCTCTGGCGTCTTGCCGTGCACACGCAGCGCGATGGCAACCTGTATCCCACCCATGGCCTGGGACCACTGGCCAATTACATGGGCATCCAGCGCGGCGACCGGTTCGACTACATGGTGTCGATGAGCTCCCCACAGCGCGGGCTAGCCCTCTATCGCGAGCAGCATATCGACAAAGCAAATCCCCATTGGGCAGACAAGTACATCACCGGCGATTTGAATACGTCCCTCATCAAAACAGCCAATGGCCTGACCATTACGCTCAAGCATGATGTCTCGAACCCGCAGCCTTACAGCCGGATCAACACCATCGCAGGCACAAAAGGCATTTTTGCCGATTACCCGCCACGCATTTACTTCGATGGAGAATCGGGCAAAGAAGAGTGGGGCTCGATCGAAAAGTGGAGTAAATACCAGCACCCGCTCTGGAGAGACGAGGGCGAGATCGCCAAGAAAATGGGTGGCCACGGTGGCATGGACTACATCATGCTGTACCGGCTGTTGCAATGCATGCGGCAAGGCATATCCCCGGATATGGACGTATACGACGCAGCCGCCTGGTCGGCCCCCGGCCCACTGAGCACGGCATCGCTGGCGCAAGGGAGCGCTCCTATAAAGTTCCCTGATTTCACCCGCGGCCACTGGAAGGATCGCAAGATCTCGGCCATCGCCACCCAGTCTTAGCCGCTCTGCATCAGCTTCGTATCGGGGCACGACGTTGAGTCGTGCCCCCGACAGCCTGCGTCCCGACCTGTAACAGCGTGGGGTGCTCCATCTACCGACATTTTCCAGTCGGGAGATGTGTTTCCATGAACCTTTCCATGAACAATGTGCGGCGGCGAGGCAGGTTCCTCCACTTCTCCGACTCTTAGGAAGGGGCTACTGACCCGGGTAACCGGCCCTTCCTTTGTCATCCCTCGGCTTCGCTCCTAATGAACAAACTGGAAGGCGCTCTGGACGAGGGTTCAAATGTCCCCCACTCAAGCCAAACGCGGCTTGAATGGGCCACCCTACAGTTGTTAGGGTCCGATCAGTCGCCCATCCAGAAAAGCCGAGGGTGGCCCACTCAAGCCGCGTTTGGCTTGAGTGGGGGACATCCTGCTCCACTCGATCAGCCAGAACGATGCCTATCGCACCCCGTTCATCCCGCCTTAACTTGCACTGCAAGCAGATTCCTCGGGATGACAAGGGAGGAGCCTGGATGAGGCAAATCAATGAGGCGAATCAACTCCTTCGCCTGCCTGATAGTTAGCCGCGATGTTCGCAGCGACCGCTCTCGCATCCGGTTGCCAAGCAGCGGCAATTATCTGATCCTGAATAGCATGAACTCCGCAGGCCCGGCATCCGCGTCCGCTCCCACGCTCGGCATCCTCCTCTTTGAACCTACAAGTCAACGCCTCCTGGAGGGTATCGCCGCGCAACTTGAGTTGCAGCCTCTCCTGCTCACGGAAGCAGCGATCGCGCGTGCCGGTAAGCTCCCCGGCATGGAGCTCCTGGTTGCCGATGAGCAGCTGATTCCCTTTCTGCGGCAGTCACTTTCTGCGGGAGAGGACCAGCACGATGGGGTCAACCCATCCCTCGTCGCGGTGGTCTACGATCCTGCCAGCCCGCTCTTGCCGCAAAGCCGCGAGCAGATCTTTGACGGCGTGGTGTTGCTGCCACAAACGCCTGCAGTATTACTGGCGCAGATCAGCGTGCTGCTCTACGCCCATCGTGCGTATGCCAGGCGATTTCAGTCAGCGCTCGAGGAGTTGAATCTCAACCGGCGAATCTTTCGTTCGGTGACCAGCGGCATCAGCATAGCCAATGCACGGCTGCCCGACATGCCGCTCGTCTATGTCAACCCCGCCTTCGAGATCATGACTGGTTACACACTGGAAGAGGCGCAGGGAAAGAACTGCCGCTTTCTGCAAGCCGCGCAAAGAGATCAGCCGGGCTTGACCATCGTCCGCGAGGCACTCCACGCCAAGCGGGAAACCGTGGCGTTGCTCCGCAATTTTCGCAAGAATGGGGAGCCCTTTTGGAATGAGCTCTCCCTCTCGCCCATTCGCAACCGCGATGGAGAAGTTACTCATTTCGTGGGCATACAGAACGATGTGACTGCGCGGGTGGAGGTTGAAAACGCGTTACGGCAAAGCGAGAAGCTGGCGGCCGTCGGACGCCTGGCTGCTTCCATCGCGCACGAGATCAACAATCCCCTGGAGTCCTTAACTAATTTGCTCTATCTCGCCCGTGCAGAACGGGACGACCCACAGAAGGATGCTTACCTGGAGCAGGCAGAGAAAGAACTGGCACGCGTGTCTCTGATTACCAGTCAGTCCCTGCGCTTCTACAAACAGTCGACGCGGCCGCAAGCTGCGCGCCCCATCGAACTCATCACGGCCGTGCTGGATGTGCACGCTTCACAACTGGCGATGAACGAAATCAAGGTGGAGCGACGCGATCGCATGACTGGATCCATCGTCTGCATGGAAAGCGAAATTCGGCAGGTACTGAATAACCTGGTGACCAACGCCAGAGATGCCATGCGCGGAACGGAAGGCCGCCTTTTGCTACGCACACGCGAAGCCACGGAATGGCGATCCGGACACAAGGGTGTAGTGATCACCGTGGCAGACACCGGCGTCGGCATGGATACTGCAACCCGCGCCCGGCTCTACGATGCTTTCTACACAACCAAGGGCATTCTCGGCACGGGCCTGGGCATGTGGGTGAGCAGCGAAATTGTCACCCGCCATGGCGGCCGGCTCTTGGTGCGCAGCCGGCAGGGGCCGGGGCCGCACGGCACGGTGTTTCAGCTATTCCTGCCCTACCAGGGTGGCCTGCTGGGCGTTCACTGAGCGCCTCGACGCTGACGCAGCCGAACCTCCACAGAAATTCGCTGCAGTGCCAGCGCCGGTGTCATCATCTAATTCATCATGAGCACTCAAAACAATGCTTTTTCCGCGCCAGGCCAGGCCTCCAGCCAGGACGAGGAGCCAGTGCAGTTCGGCTTCCAGAACACCTTCGCCCGCCTTCCCGAAGGCTTCTATGCGCGGGTGAACCCCACGCCAGTGCCGGCGCCACGGCTCATCAAGCTCAATGTGGAACTGGCACGCAAGCTATTCCTCAACCCGGACGCGCTAGCCAGCCCGGCCGGGGTAGAAGTTCTTGCCGGCAATCGCGTGGCTGCCGGAAGCGAGCCACTGGCCGAGGCCTACGCAGGTCACCAGTTCGGGCATTTCGTGCCTCAGTTGGGCGACGGCCGCGCAAATCTACTGGGTGAAGTGATCGCGCACGACGGCGTGCGCTACGACATTCAGCTGAAGGGTTCGGGGCGCACACCTTTCTCGCGCGGGGGCGATGGCAAGGCTGCCGTCGGACCGGTGCTGCGTGAGTACCTGGTCAGCGAGGGAATGACGGCCATGGGCGTGCCCAGCACACGCGCATTGGCAGCAGTCACAACCGGAGAACGCGTCCGCCGCGAGACCGCTTTGCCGGGAGCGGTGCTGACCCGCGTGGCCGCCAGCCACTTGCGGGTCGGAACCTTTCAGTATTTCGCAGCTCGCGGCGATACGGACGCAACCCGCTTGCTGGCTGACTACGCGATAGCCCGGCATTACCCTGAGGCCGGAGAAGCAGAGCGGCCCTACCGAGCGTTTCTTCGAAGGCGTCATCGCCCGTCAGGCACGCCTGGTGGCGCACTGGATGCTGCTCGGCTTTATCCATGGCGTCATGAATACTGACAACACCTCGATCTCTGGCGAAACCATCGATTACGGGCCCTGCGCGTTCATGGAAGCCTATGAACCCGACAAGGTCTTCAGCTCCATCGATCAACAGGGCCGGTACGCCTACAGCAATCAACCGGGGGTCATGCTTTGGAATCTTGCTCGCCTGGCCGAAACATTGCTCCCGGTTCTGGAACAAGTGGAGGGAGACGGAGAAGCTGCGCTGGCGTGGGCCAAAGAGGCGCTCGCAAAGTTCCCGCCGCAATACGAATCGGCGCGCGCTTTCGGTATGGCCGCCAAGCTGGGCTTGCTGACCGACGCAGAGGGTGATAGCAAACTGGCGCAGCAGCTGTTGGATTGTATGGCTGCCAACCAGGCGGACTTCACCCTCACCTTCCGTGGACTATGTGCAGCCGCGGAGGGCAACGACAGCGTGCGGTCCCTGTTTGCCAACCCGCAGGCCTATGACGAGTGGGCGCTTGCCTGGCGCCAGCGACTGGCCGAAGAGCCAGGATCGCCGCAAGCGCGCGCAGCGGCCATGCGCCTGGTGAACCCCCTGTTTATCCCGCGAAATCACTTGGTAGAAGAAGCCATCGCGGCGGCCGTCGAGCAGAACGACTTCCAGCCGTTTGAGAAATTGCTCGAAGTGGTCACGCACCCCTTCGAAGACCGGCCTGAATGGGAGCGCTATGCAGCACCGGCTCGCCCGGAGCAGTGCGTCCTACAAACATTCTGCGGCACGTAAGATGCCCTTGAGCTGAATCCAATCCCGCTCAATGAAGAGAAACAACCGCGTCCTGCATCCAACTATGGCGAGGTTAATCCGTGCCAGTCATTCGTACGTGTACTCAATGCAAACAAAAGAATCGTGTCACCGCCGGGCACCTGGCCAGCACTGGCCGTTGCGGCGCATGCAAAGCAGAACTGTTACCCTTGGCCGAACCGCTGGCCGCCGATCCAGCTTTGTTTGAGGAGGTAATGGCCAACGCAACCGTTCCGGTTTTAGTGGACTTCTGGGCGGAGTGGTGCGGGCCCTGCCGCTCGGCTGCGCCCGAAGTCGCCCGCACCGCGGCCGATATGGCCGGCAAAGCGATCGTGCTAAAGGTCGACACCGAGGCTCATCCCTCTCTGGCCGCCAAATTCGACGTACGCGGAATCCCTAACTTCGTCGTGCTTTCGCGTGGCAAATCGGTCTTTCAACAAGCAGGTCTGGTCGGCCACGAGCAAATGGAGCAGTGGCTCCGCTCCGCTTCGGCCTGAGATAGAGTGATGAACAAACTAACCCCAGCAGATTACGAAGCGCTACGCGGCGCGATGGTCAAACTCGAAACCGAGAGTTTCGCCATGAAGGTCGCGGCCAAAGTCGGCATGCCCGTGGAGGCACTGCTGCAGCGGCTGCCCCTGCCGGTACAGTCCGCCATCAAGTCCACCGTCGATAAGGCACTGGAGCGTTGCCTCCGCATTGCCGTCCGCGGCGAGCAGACGAGCACGCTCTCGATGCCGCATAAACGGGCGCACACCGCAGCAGCAGCATTCGCCGGCGCCGTTGGCGGCTTCTTCGGCCTGCCCGGATTGTTGGTCGAATTGCCCATCACCACGACAGTCATGCTGCATTCCATTGTGGAGATCGCTCGCAGGGAAGGGGAAGATATGTCGAACCCTGAAAGTGCGCTGGCTTGCCTCGAAGTATTCGCGCTGGGCCCTCAATCGAAAAGCGGAGACCTGCAGGAGAGCGCCTACTACGCCACGCGTACCGCCCTGGCCCAGGTGACACGAGAAGCAGTCTCCTACGTGACCCGTAAGGGAGTCGCGAAGGAAACCGGCCCAGCCTTGCTGTCGTTTGCCGGCAAGATCGCCTCCCGCTTCGGCATCGAGGTAAGTGAAAAGGTGGCAGCCGAGTTGGTGCCGATCGCCGGTGCATTGGGCGGCCTCACATTGAATGTGCTCTTCAGCCACCACTTTCAAAGTCTGGCAGAGGGGCATTTCGTTGTGCGCAGGCTGGAACGGAAGTATGGAAGTGAAGCTATCCGTCAGGAGTACGAGGCCGCGCGCGCACTGCCGCTTCCGTCCTGAACCGCAACCCAACTCTCTCAGCGCGTATACAAAAACGTGCCACACAGGTCCGTGGTGTTAGCCATCGCTTCCGGGGTGAACACCGGCATCTTGGGCCCGGAGAAGAAAGCGATATGCAGGTCTCGGCCCCCCACGAAGGCCGCCATCCACTGCGTATCTTCGGAACCGCAAAGGGTGTTTTTGTGCAGGAACTTCCTGTCAGCCGGAATGCTCAGTCGATAGAGATGGCCCCGGCCACCAGCGTTCGCGTCAGCGTCAAAGACGGCGCTCACTTCGCCGGGCTCGAGATCGCGAATGCGTGCGATCGTGAACGTCACAAAGTTGATCGCCAGCCGTGAGTCAGAAAGCGCAACGTCGCCCGTAATGGATGAGGCAGTTTTGCTCGCCGCCCGCCACGGGCCTGCCTCTTGTGCCGACGCCGGCGCACAGCACGCCAGCACAGATGCCACCATCACTGCAACTGATTGCCATTGCTTCATCCTCTGAGAATGACACCCCGGCCATCTTTGAGCAACCATGCAGGTTGCCCTCACCACGGGACCGGGCGGGGTTTTTACCCTCTTGACCTTAAACCGTATCTGATCGGAAAGGCTTGCCCCTCGGGTGCTGTAAATTCCGACACACCGATTCGTTGAGCGGCCGCCGCACCAACGGAAGACTTTGGTCTGTTAACAGCCGGGATCGCGTATGGTAAAGGTCGAGCGTGGAAAGAGCAGGAGCAAATGAGGAAGTCTCTGTGTGGGCACTTACTAATTACCGGTTTTTTCGTGTTGTTGCCCATGCTGGCGTCAACTGCGCTGGCGCAGGATCAATTCGGCCCCCCAGCGCACGAGCCTTCCGGACCTAAACTCCCATTGCCCACCGTCTTCCCCGAGCCTGGATCCTTTCCCACAACAGAATCGCTGACGCTGCTGGACACAGTCGCTGACGCCGAGATCCATTACACATTGAACGGCAGTATCCCCACGGCGGCAAGCCCCGTAGCCGGTCTCAACCAACTGCTCTTTCTATCCGGAATCTACGAGGGCGATCACGGCATCAAAGCAGGCTACACGGTGCGGGCACGGGCAATGAAACCCGGTTACGCCAACAGTGACGTAGCAACCTTCCAATTCACCATTGATCGCCGCGACCGTACCTCTTACGTCTCTGAAGAGATACTCCCCGGCGTGCGCATGATCCGGGACTCTGACAATGACAAGATGTTTCTCATCCATGGAACACAAAAATACCTGTTGATCGATTGCGGGCTGGGCCGCGGCGAACTAGGCAAATACCTAAACCAATTTACCAACGGTCAACCGCTGGAAGTGATTTTCACCCACAATCATTTCGACCACATCGGGCAGGCGGACCAGTTTATTGCGAACAGTATCGAGCACATCGGCGCAGAAGACCGCGCTGGCCTGGTGGAAGTGTTGCAGCATGAACACATCGCGAACGATGTCATCGAGCAGCACGTGAAGTCAGTCACGAACGGCGAGCAGATCGATCTGGGAGGAGACTCGGTGCAGATCTTTCTTGCGCCTGGCCATACCAAAGGTTCGCTCGTCGTTCTCGATCAGAAGACGGGCAACCTGTTCACCGGCGACTCTTTCGGCAGCAACTCCCCCACGATTCCGGATGCACTTTGGTTGCAACTTCCCGGCACACCCACGGCAGCCCAGTATCTCTCGATGAGTAAGCATGTGCTCTCTGAACTAGATGGTCGAGAGCGGTCTGTGCTGACCGGCCACAACGATCATCCCTTGATCGGCGATGCCTACATCCGGAACCTGGAGACTGCCTGTGAGTTGCTGATCAGCAAAGGGCGTTCCGTACTCGTGCCATCGATCCGGCCCGCGGGTGGACTGCAGGTCGTGGTCGGTAACCGGCTTACCGACCCAAATTGGGTCGCCATCAATGTGAATCCAGCCCAATATCCTGAGACGGCGACCCCGCGAAGTAGCGAAATCACGGATTCGTCACAGTGACGAGTTCCTGCAAGTGACTGACATCTGTGACACCATCAGGCAGACATTACTTTAGTTTGTCTTAAGCTGTTCCTTTCATGAAGCCGGACACTGCGCCCGCATCCTACTTGCAGTAACAAACACTGCTCGATTGTTGGAGGTTCTATGTCTTGTGTGGAAAGCGCGCAACTGGAAAACCTTTGGAAGCGACGGTATGAATTAGCCAACCTGGTGGAACGGGGCGGCTTGTTTGCCGTTCACGGTACGAAGACTTCTCATGCACTTACCCTGCGGCTGCACCGCGCTCGACAGGCGCAGGCAGCCAGCGCATTACAGACGCATCAGAGAGAGTGCCCGCTCTGCCAGGGCGAGCAGAACATCGTGGCGCACACGCGCGCCTCGTAAGTCGCGAATCGTTCAGAAGCTCGTAACCAGCCGGACACCCCAACTGCGCGGAGCCTCGATCGCATTGCCTGAGAAGAGACCGTTGAAATCCAAAACGTTCAAGCGGTCATTCAGATCATTGCCATCGAGCTGAAGATGGGCCTTCATCTTTTCGCTCTGATACACCGCTACCCCCAGCGAAGCGCTCACTGACAGCATGGGCCGAACACGCCCGCGGTCGAAGTTGACGCGGCTCACCACAGCCGGTCCGTAAAGCGCAAGCGCATCAGCCTCCGTACCGCCGTATTTAAAGGGCAACCCTGAGCCGTAGGCGGCTCCTCCAGCCATCCAAACGCGCGAACCCGCATGATATTGAAAGCGCGTCCGCAGAGTGTTGCGTTGGTCCTGGGTATTGGGAAAATGGCCGCTCACTAGAGCCTGCGCGGCACTGGCATCATCTCCCAGGAATAACCCCCCTGTAGCCGGGAACCAGACATTCCCCACCATGTAGGAGTAGCTCACGTACCCGGTGAGATTCCGCAGCCGAACCAGCGTCAGCTTTGCTTCCCCACCGTAGATCGCTCCCCGGTTAAAGGCGATGGGGTAACTCACCCCGGTATTGAGCAGTTGGTCGTCATCCGCAAAGTTCTTCAGGTTGCGCCTATAGAGGTTCACGTCCGCCCGCAACCGGTCATTGAATGACTTGGTCACACCGCCTTCATAGTAGTTCCCCCGGGAGGGCTGCACCGGCAGCCGCAAAAAATCACTACTCAGTGCGTCGATCTGGGGCGAGCTGGCGATCAGGATGTTCTCAGAAGAGGGCGTTTGAAAGATTCGGTCAAAGGAACCATGAACGACCAGGTTGGCGCGGCGGAAAATAACGACCGACCGAAAGCCTTGGGCTGAACGCATGCTCATTCAACAGCAGCTGGTAATGATCCCAGCGCAATCCGGCACTCACCGTCCAGTTCCCCAGGTGCACCAGGTCTTCCACGAACGCCGATTGCTCGAGATCCGGGCGATGATCCTTGAATTCCAGGGTGGTGGGTGTCTCCGGATCAAATTGGGTCGGGTCCGTAATCAGGTAGTGGAAATCTTCATGTAAAAACGTGTTATCAACTTCAGCGCCGGCCTTGAATTCGTGCCTGCCGCGGTGCCATGACACGCTCCCCTTCAGGTAACCCTCACGAAGATCGTTCGCCTGAAAAGCGATGATCGGGGTAGAAGATGCGTTGGAATAGAGATCGTTTGCATTGTCGCGCACCATCCCCATCACTGAGCCCAGAACGTCTGGAGAAAAGATGTGCTGGTAGTTGGCCGAGCCCAGGGTCTCAAAATTGTCGCCGGTCTGCAGCTGATGGGCCTGCTGCTGCAACAATTCGTTCGGGATTTCAAAGCGAGAAAGTTCATGCCGAACACTTAAAATAAGACGGTCATTCTCAGTAAAATTTCGTTCGTACCTGGTCGAGAAATCGCCGGTGGTGCCGGCGTTGGTGAAGTTCTCCGGGACCACAGGGTTCAGATAATGCGAGGAGCGGCCTCCGGAGGCTGACGCGCCCACCGTGTTCTTCCCCCAGGTCTGTTGCAGCTGCCCGTATCCACCGAGCGTGTCAAAGCTGCCGCCTGACAGATTCAGTTGCCCATGAAGGCCGGGCCTGGGGTCGCGCCTGGTGTTGAGTTCGACCACGCCACCCACTTTTCTGCCATATTCCGCGGGAAAGCCTGCAGTGTAGACGGTCATCGATTGCAGGTCGTCGGCCCCGATCTCCGGGCCGAAGCTGGGGGACCGGTTGTCGGTGAGCGGAATGCCATCGATCACGAATTGTGTCTGGTATTCCGAACCACGCGGATGCAGGACGGCGTTGCCCTCGTAAAGCCAGCCCGGCTCCGAGTTCACCAGATCTTGTACCGACCGGCCAGGAAGCGACTGCAACCGGTCTTCGATCTGCCGTGAGCCAATCTGCATCACGGAGGAAGTCTGGTCAGGATCGAGCAGCGTAGCCGCGGCATGCACATCGACCACGGTGGTGAGAGGCGCCACCCGCAGCTGCACTGCGTATTCAACCGGGAGGGGCGAGCCGACGTGAACAGTCCCGGTAACCTGCGAAAACCCCGGCTTTCGCACGTTGATCTGGTACAAGCCGTAGGGCACCTGGTGCAGGTCCGCAGTCCCATGAGCATCTGTGGCCACCGAGAGACTGTACTGGTTGCCCTGACTGATGACACCGACAGAAGCGATCACACCGGCGCCGGCAGGATCCGTCACCCTCAACCGAAGCTCCCCTGTGCTTACCTGGCCCAGGGCCGGCCAGAGGCGCCAGGACAGAAACACCAGCAGGAGAAGTATTGGCCGCATACCAGGGAACCCTTTAGGGCGTGTTTCGATCGCCATTCTCGACGATACCAAAGATGAGTGGCCTCAGCCCGGACCATCTTGCTGGCATGCACCGGGTGAATAGTGCTGGCGCGCATGTGGCGTTTGAGTTACAGCCGCGTGTGGCGTTTGAGCGACAAGCGTATGCCGGCTTCCCACCGGTGTTTGCTTCACGCCGCAGGTACTGCCGGCCAATGTCACTAGCCCCCAATTTGTCATCCCGAGCGCAGTCGAGGGATCACAAAAAGGGGCTAGCTAATGGCGTGGGGCGACCGCCGCATGTGGCGTTTGAGTTACAGCCGCGTGTGGCGTTTGAGCGACAAGCGTATGCCGGCTTCCCGCGTGTTTGCTTCAGCCGCAGGCACTGCCGGCAATATCATAGCCCCATTGTCATCCCGAGCGCTCGAGGGATGACAAAGGGGGCTAGCTAATGGCGTTGGGCGACCGCCGCATGTGGCGTTTGAGTTACAGCCGCGTGTGGCATTTGAGCGACAAGCGTATGCCGGCTTCCCACCGGTGTTTGCTTCACGCCGCAGGCACTGCCGGCCAATGTCACTAGCCCCCAATTTGTCATCCCGAGCGCAGTCGAGGGATCTGCTGTGCGCCTTTCTCCCTCCACAAATTTCTACATGAGCTCCAGCATCGGATGGGCAGAGGAACGTGGGTCTCGATAGCAGCCGCTTCGCTGCCAGGAGTGACTCTCCTGCCATTCCTGCTGAAAGAACGGTTCCTCTGCGTGTCCGATGCTGGAGCTCATGTAGAAATTTGTGGAGGGAAAGGCGCACAGCAGATCCCTCGACTGCGCTCGGGATGACAAAAGGGGGGCTAGCTAGCTAACCCGCAAAACATGTCGCCGCAAAGCAAAAAATTAACCTGACGCGCAAGGCCACAAGCCAAAACACACCTACAGGCTCACCGCTGCCTTCAAACCGTCGCACCATCAGCACTGGTGAGAAATCCGGGTTAGGGCTGAAGTGAGTCGCGGGAATCACCGCTGGGAGCGGGTGCCCAAACCGTTCGCATCCTCCGCAATGGCGAAGGCGAACAACGCCGAACCGGCGGGAATAACTACATACTGCCTGCCATCCAGCCGGTAGGTAATGGCTGTCGAATAAATCGCGGCGCCCAACTGAATGTGCCAAATATCCTGACCGGTACGACTGTCCAGGGCGATAAAGTTGCCGTCCGATTCGCCGGCAAACACCACGTTTCCAGCAGTGGAGAGTGCACCCCCGTTTGGGTTGCTGAAATACTTGAACGTCCATCGAGTCTTCCCTGTCAGCGGATCGAAAGCCTTTAGCGCGCCGGTCGGCCGCACCACCGGATCGGGCACATACACGCTTCCAAGAAAATCATGGCCCACGCGGTAAGGCTGGGGCGCGCCGGTAAAAATGTCACATTCGTCCGAGGTCGCGACGTACAGCAACTTTGTGCCCGGGCTGTAAGAGGGCGAATACCAGTTGGTCATCCCCAGCGCACCGGGGCAGACGCGAACCCCTTCCGGCTTGGGCGCTGCGTCGGGATTCAAAATGGGCCGTCCATCCGTTCCAATGCGCGTTGCCCAGGTCACGTTCCCCATAGGAACAGCTTGTAAAAACTTGCCAGTCGTCCGGTCGAGCACATACAAGAAGCCGTTGCGATTGGCCTGCACCAGCAGCTTGCGGGGTTGGCCTTGCCAATCCGCGTCTAACAGCACCGGAACCTGGGTGGCATCGTAGTCGTATAAATCGTGCGGGCTGAACTGGAAGTACCATTTCAGTTTTCCGTCGTCGGCATCGAGTGCCAGCATGCTGTTGCTGTACAGGTTGTCGCCGGCTCGATCACCCCCGTAGTCACTGGGCGAAGGATTGCCGGTGGGCCAATAGATCAGGTTAAGGTGGGGATCGAACGATCCAGTGATCCAGGCGGGGGCGCCTCCGGTCTTCCAGGAATCACCCTGCCAGGTCTCATGGCCAGGCTCGCCCGGTTCGGGTACCGTGTGGAAACGCCATTGGCGTTGTCCCGTCTCTGCGTCGTACGCATCGACAAAGCCACGAACGCCGTATTCGCCGCCAGACACGCCAACGACGACCTTGTTCTTCACCACCAGGGGTGCCCCGGTGAAGGTGTAGGCTGCCTTCGAGTCGGCGACCGTGACGTCCCACACCAGGTTGCCCGTTTTTGTATCCAGCGCGATCACATGTCCATCGAGTGTCGCCATGAACAGTTTATTGCCGAGGATGGCGAAGCCGCGGTTGACCATGCCACAGCACGGCTGCAGTTTTTCCGGGAGATTGCGTTGGTAGCGCCACAGGGCCCGGCCGGTGCGCGCGTCCAGGGCAAAGGCGCGATCATTCTGGCCGGTGCCGTACAAAATGCCATCGACCACCAGCGGCGTCGTTTCAAATTGACCAAGGTCAGCCACCTGAAAGGTCCACTGCATCGCTAATCGTGCCGCGTTGGTCGTATTGATCTGATCGAGCGTGCTATAGCGCCAGCCTGCGTAGGCGCCGGAGTAGGTAAGCCAGTTTTGCGGTTCTTTGTCCGCGGCCAGCAATCGGTCGTAGGTGACCTGCGCCGTTAAAGCACTGGCAATGCAGACCAGCCAGGCAGAAAGCAGTACTCTCTTCAGCATCTAGTGGTCCTCGCCTCGCAGGCTCACCAGGTACGCGATCAAATCCTGCAGGCTATCAGCCGGCAGCACTTGCTCCGAATAAGCGGGCATGAGCGACCTGCGCTCATGCGTTACCGACAGCAGATCCTTTTTCTGCAACAGTTGAAGTTCCTGGTGCGTATCCAGCAACTGGATCGAGTAGGTGTCTTCGTTCTTAGCCACACCGACGATCTTCCGGCCGCTCGCTGTGACCACCGTGACTGTGTCGTAGACCAGCGGCAATCCGTAATGGTTATTGGGGTCGAGCATGCCGCTGCTGAGTTCGCGGCTGGGCTCGCGAACAGCTTCGATCAGGTAAGGCACAGACCGTGCCTCCCCCACACGGGAAAGATCGGGTCCAAGCAGGCCACCATGGCCCTGCACCATATGACAACCGGCACAGCCAGCCTTCCCTGTGAACAGAAGCTGGCCGCGCGTACGGTCACCGGGTGTATTTGAAACCTTCGCAGGGGCCAGCGAGCGAAGGTAGGCAACAATCGCCCAGGTTTCAGAATCCTCAAACGAGTTCGCCGGCATCTCCGTGCCGGCAACCCCGTGACTAATCGTGTTGAAGATGGCTTCGTCGCTCGAGCCATGCACCCAGCGGCCTGAAGTCAGATCGGGTCCGCGGCCGCCGCCTTGCGCATTCATGCCATGGCATGGCGAGCAGTTGGCGCGAAACAGCGATTGGCCTTCGCGAACGGCAGCAGCGTCTCCGATTACAGGCGTCTGCTGGGCTGTTGCGTGCGCGCCGATGCTCATGGCAAACAGCAGCACTGTCCAGGACAGCAGTTGCTGTTTCATCTCTCGGGCGCCTCCCCCAGAGGTCGATCGAAGTAATGCGCCAGGAGAGCAAGCAGAAGACACCAGAGCCCAACATCCAGCGTATAAGCCAGGCCTAAGCGAGCGGCGATACTGATCGTTTGCCCTACCAGGCCGAACGAGGGAACCCACCCGGCCAGTGCCCAGGTAAGCGCCGATGAGGCAAACCCGAACACCAGCACCGCAAGCCAATACAGTCCATGACCGTATACCTTGAGAACACGACGCAACCAACCGGCTCCCCACCCGCAGGCGCACAGTTCGACGGCCAGGGGTAACAGCAGGCCACCCCACAACCATTCGACGCAGTCATAGATACGTTCCTGCCATGCGACCAGGCCCGAATAGCCGAGATGGCGCCGCAGCCATGGCGGCGATTGCGAATTCCAATACCCGGCAAATAACCCTTCATGCGCGCGACCGGCAGCGATCGGCCGCAGCAATCCCCACCACAGCGCCACAAACAACAACAGCAGCAACCAGCTAAGCCAACGCCGCGGCCGAACCGCGCAGACGCGGAGATAGCGGAACGTAGTGACATAAATCCAGCAGAAGCCGATCACCAGAAATATGCCGGCGAGCATCGAAAAGACGAACTGCCAGCTGTGCGAGTCAGGGATCTGCAGCCACAGCGCCCCCAACAGCATCAGCAGAAGATTGCCCAGCCACTGGCCCCAGAACAGGCGTCCGGTGAATCTGGACCATGCCCCGCTCATTGCCCCATTCATTTCGCACCCCCTGCGGCGGCCGGTTCAACCTGCAGGTGCAGCAGATCGCTTGTGGCCTGAATACCCGGCTGGTACATGGGCTGCACGTTTGCCGGACTGATCGCAAAGCTCCCCGGGTTCACCACTTTCAACAGGTAAAACGATTCGTGACGGCCCGAAGACTCGGTCGCAAAGAACGCAGCACGATCATCGTGGAATTCGCGCCGCGTGTACCAGTACTCCCAATCCACGGGGCGGTCGAGGATCTTGTAACTATCCTCGTGCTCCACAAACTCAACCCCCGCCGGGATTGGATCTTCGATCAACAGATACTTCGCCGGTGAGCCGTTCACCGCCAGGTGAACAGCCAGAGTATCCCCGGGCATGACCGCGCCCTTGAGTGGATCGAGCCGGTAGACAATCTGCCCGTCCTTGCTGGTGGGCACCAGCTTGAAGTAATCACGCGTGACATTCAGCGACAGGGTGCCCTGCTGGTAAAGCTTCTGCTCGGTGGAATAGTAGTTTCCCTGGACAGACCAGTAAGCACGGCCAGTTCCCTTCTTGCTGATCTGCACGGTGTTGGCGCCCGGCTGCAGTTGACCGGCCGGCACGTCGATGGCCAGGTCTGTCCCCGAGATGGCATCGGCCGCACTGAAATGGCGCTTGCCGACGGAAGCGCCGTTGAGCAGTACATCAACATTAAAATCTGCCTTCAGCTCCTGCGAGGCCGCGAGGTAATCCGTCAACCCAAATAGCGCCATGGCGGTTTGTTCAGTCGAGTTCCACCAATAGCCACCACTCCGGTTGAGCACCAGCCATTGCGCAGCTCCCTCGAGCAACGGGCTTTTAGGATCGGCGTGGGAAAGAAAACGCAACGCGAAAGCCGTACTTTCAGCACTGTTGTCACCCTCAAAATCAAGCAGCGGATTGTACGTTGAAGGCCAGGAGACAAGGGTCCCGCTCCGCTGTGCTTTCTTTTCCAGCAATTGCGCGATCTGCGACGCACGGCTGTCGCCGGTACGCATCATCACCATGCCGGTAAGTGCCAGCCCTTCGCCAGAGAGCTCACCGCGTCGCGACCACAGGGTTTCGGTGGAGGGGCCAAGATTCTTTGCGCCGCTTTCGGCCAGGGCAAACGCGACATAGGCACGCAGCTCCGGCAGCATACGCGGATGTTGCGCCAATTGCTTTTGCAGATAACGCGCCCCACCTGAAAGATCACTGGCAGCAACGGGATAACCCGCCGCCTTGGCCTGTGCCAGTCCAGAGACGACGTACGCCGTCATGAAGACACGAGTCGCATCCTCTTTCCACCAGCCCCAACCGCCATCGTCGTGCCTCAGGTCCGCCAACCGGTCAAGACCTGCTTGTGTCTTCGCTTGTAAATCGGCAGGGCTCATCAACCCGGTGAGGTTCAGCTTCTTCAGCGTATCCGCCACCACCAGGTTGGGCAGGAAGCTCGACATGGTCTGCTCCGTGCAGCCGTAGGGATAAGTCGAGAGGTAACTCAGCGCAGAGAACAGGCTACCGGCTATCGAAGGGCTGACCTCCACGTGCAGTGTGTGCGCGGCCGGGTCTGTGTTTGCGGGATAGCTGATGGAGGAGCTGGCAGCAGCGTCATTGGCGATCACGCCCGACTGGCTGATATGCCGCGGCACCCCAATCGGCTCGACCGGGAAGGTCAGCTCGAGCGCATCCGACTCTTCGTTGGTGATAGCTTTCGCCAGCAGCCGGCCATTGCCGATGCGTGAGGCTTTCAAGCGCCACAGCACCGTGCCTTCCCCTTTGCTCGGAACATCGACCGCTTGCGAGGTACCCGAAACCAGCTCCAGACCATTGATGTCGAGCGACACCTGCACCCGCTTTGCCTGGTCGAGATAGTTGTGCACGATGACCGGGATGGTCACTTCATCCCCCTGGCGCAGAAAGCGCGGAGTGCCCATGCGCACGATGATGTTCTTGCGGACCAACACACGGTTGATGGCCGACCCTGCCCTGGAGTCGAGCGTGATGGCATGGACCGTCGTACGCCAGGTGGTGAGGGAGTCAGGAAACGTAAGCGTCACATGCGCATGACCGGCGCTGTCCGTGTGCACGGTCGGCGACCAATAAGCCGTGTCGGGGAAAGCCTTACGCACCCGCGGCTGCGCCACGTCGTTCCCCGGCTTCACCTGGGCGAGTTGCGGGCGATAACGCGACTCGCGTTCTGCCAGCAAAGGAGACTTCAGCCCCGCATTGCCGCTGAAGTAGTACTGCAACGACGAGTCGATGGCGGCGTTCACGTACCGGTCGGGATACAGTCGCTTGACCATGTCGCCGCTGCTGTCGGGGTACAGAGAGTAAATCGCCTCATCCACCACGCCAAAGCTGAAGTCAGCACTCACCGGCTTCCCTTGGAAGTCGCGTGCAAATACGTCGTACCCCGCTGTCTGCTGCGGCTGAAACACCTGCTTATCCGGGGAGATGTCAATCTGTAACTGCTGCTGCACAGGAGGCACTTTTAGGCTGAGGTTGGCCTGGTACAGCTGGTCGTTGCGGATGAACGCGGCATTCACCTCCAGGTTGGGCTGTGCATCGCCAGTAATTGGCAGATCAAACGTCAGCGTCTTCCCCGCCGAAAACAGCACCTTGCGGAATTGCACCGTGTTGCCCGCGGCAACCACAAGCGGATGAAAGCTTTCGATGTTCGAGATGATGCTGAGGTGCGCAGTATCTCCCGGAGCATAAGTCTTCTTATCCGCGATGATCTGCACTGCCTGCGAGTCCGCGCCCCAGCTCTCCTGGTTGGCGCCCATCACCCACAGATAGCTGGTGTCTACCACCATGCGCTGCTCCGGGGTGGTAGCACTCGCCTCCACGTCCGCACTGCCGGCCTCCGTCACCCGCATCGAAGCCTGCGCCTCGCCGCGGGCATCCGTGGTCACGTCTGTAGCAGGACCGCGTAGAACCTGGGATTTCCCATCGGCGAAATGACGCGTCAGCAGTTGCAGGTGCACGCTCGTCTGGACGGGATGGTTATCGTAATCGATGGCGGTTACGTGAAAGCTGGCCACCTCTCCGGTGCGCACGGCGTAGCTGACCGGTTCCACGTGGATGCGAAAGCTGCCGCGGGTCGCGAGAAAGTGGCCGCGGCCGGTGATCTCGCGATTGGCCTGGTCGGTCACCGCAGCTTCTACCGTGTAGTCCTGATCCATCAGGTCGGGCCGCCGCGCACGGCCATTCGGCACATACTGGGTTGGAACGGTGACCGTCAATTTGCCATTGGCATCCAGCGTGCCGCTCTGTTCCGATTGTTGCGCCGCATCGTAGCCCAGCGAGCTGTCCGTGTCGCCGCCCGAGTCGAGAGCTCCCTCCGGATCAGCGCCCTCGTCCTCCCACCAGTAGTGCGGCGCGTGGTACACACGATACTTCACCCGCGCGTTGGCCACTGGTTCACCAAAGAAGTACCGCGCATCGATCGTCACCTGGCCACTCTCGCCCTGCAGCAGCCGTGGCTTCGCGGGGCTCACACGAACCTGGTACTCCGGTTTGCGGTAATCCTCGACGCGGAACTGTCCGCTGCCGGCATCGGTGTTTTCATCGTCGGGGAGGCCACTGCTGCGCAGGCGGATCGTGTAGTAGCCCAGGGTCGCGGCCGGCGGCAAAGTCAAATCACCGGCTGCCGTCCCAGCCGCGGAAAGCGGTAGATCCTTATCAAGAAGCGAATGATTCTCCTGGTCCGCAATCGTCACATGGATCGTGCTCAGCTTCGGCAATTCCAGGTGGTTTTCGACCCTGGCACGCAGAATGGCTTTCCAGTGCACGATGTGGCTGGGGCGATATACCGGCCGATCGGTGTAGACGTAGGAGGACCAGCTACCACCCTGGTACCCGTTCAGCGCATAGCCACCAGGCGTGACCACAGCCACCTCGTCGCCAGCAGAAGCGACCACCCAGAATTGATCCGGAGCCGGCTTTGGAACCGAGACTTGCAGCGGAGCCAATCCATCCCCGTCAGTGACGCCGGTAGCTTTCTGCTCCCGGGCCAAGCCGGCAGTCACCTGCACCCCTTTTATCCCCGCGCCCGAGACGCGATCCACACAATAAGCCAATACCGTGCCACCAGCGGTACGGGTGACCATAGCCATGCGGCTGACGATCAGCAGGGTATAGGCCTTGAAATGACCATCCGTCGCTTCGACCAGGTAGAGCCCCGAAGGCAGCGGATCGATCGGCAGGGTTTGTGCATCGGAGATATAGGTCGGTGGCAGTTGCTGACGCCAGCGAGCCACCAGTAGCTGATCGTTCAACAACGGTATCTGTGCAAACTGGGCGACGCCCACAATGCGGCTCCGCCGCGCAAGCCCAGCTTGCTGTACGCGCAGCCGATCGCGGTTCTCAATCGTGAACTGACCGCGAAAGAAACGGCGGATCAAAAACCAGACGTGATGTTTCCAGTCGTGAAACTTCTCCAACGGCGTTTCTTCGTCAATCTGTTCTTTTGGGCCCCAGGGTGTTCCATTGTCGAAACTATGAAGGTCGCGAAGACTCGCCAGGAATTTAGCCGGGTTCCGCACGTGATAAATCCGGAACTCAAGCTCATCCACATTCCGCGCGTACAGGTGGATGGCCGGCTTATCCGTAGGCGAGAAAGTGCGATCCGTGCTGAGATTGAAGCTGACCGGCCGTGCGGCGAAGGAAGCGGAGGAAAAGAGCACCAGGGTCAATAGAAGCCTGAAAACATTCCTCAATCGCCTTCCCGCAGTATGTTCCAACGATAAACTCCCAGAAAGTTTGCGTTTTCGTTGAGCGGCCGCCAGCGCGCATCTGGATGGTGCAACAGATCGCTCAGCAGCACGCGCCTCATCTCGCCCTTGCCGTGATGAATGGGCCCGGTGTGATACACGACCCAGTTCCCCCTTTCTCCACACACGATCATGGAGTGGAAAGGGGAGTTAACCCGGGAAGCATGGTTAGGAGTGCCGGGGACATCATACGGTGAGTCCTGCTCTAACTGGCGGAAAAAAAGCAGATCACCCGGACGAGCCTGACGCACATCGCGGCTCACACGATAGGTGTTGTGCTCCATCAGCGTGCGCGCATCGGCAAATTGAGCGAAGGCGCCATCGCTAAGGTCCGCAGGAACGAAGGGACCGGCGCGCACCCGGAACAGGTTCGGGCCCAGCGGTGTCAGTGGGTAAGTGTACTGGCCGACCGAGCGCAGCGGAGATCGCGTGGGGTGAGCCAACAGCCAACCTTCCTCATGGCTATGCAGCGCTTCCCGAAAGCTGTAGCGAAGCAGCGCGGCACAGTCATCGATCTCAGCGGGACGTTGCGCATCGGACATTTGGGCCTGTGCCTCCGCAAGCGACGTAAACCACGAGCGAAAAGCCTGGCGATCCTGCGCAGTGTGCAACCGGAGGAAGTCAGGGGTTCCATCAGAATAACGATCGACTGAATCAAGGGCGAATGTTATGGTGACCACCCGTCTTCTCTGCCGCCAGCGGAGAGGTTGCCGATAAGTTCCCGGGGTTACTGGCGCCTCCACCAGGGCATGCCAACTGCGGTGATCATCCGCATCCTTAAGCAGCCGGAGGGGGAGCCCTTTCTCAGGCCCCTCCAGCTCCGGCTGACTGGGTACAAGCGACCCTGGTAACCGGATGCGAAAGGCCTCATGTTCTGCCCCATCCGCCGGCAACGTAATCGCGAGCGGCGCTACGTCCCACGTTCGAAGATAGTCAAGCAATCCAATCGAACTCATCGCCAGGCCCAACAAGCCAAGCGTCCACAGCCCGGCTGGCCCCTTCAAGAACGAAGGTCGCCCAATCAACCATGAGGGTGGCCCACTCAAGCCGCTTTCTGGCTTGAGTGGGGGACGTGCACCGCCACGACCCTCCATCACCTCACCAGGCAGGGACGCTTCGGGTCGAAGGTCCAGCCCGGCAGCAAAAACTGCATCGCCGCACGATCGTCGCGGGCACCCAAGCCGAGCTTCTCATACACCGCGTGCGCCGCTTCGATGCGTTCCATATCAAGTTCGATCCCCAGCCCTGGCAGCTCCGGCAAATCGATGGCGCCGTTCACAATCCGCAATGGTTCCCGGGTGAGGCGCTGGCCGTCCTGCCAGATCCAATGAGTATCGATAGCAGTTACCTTACCCGGAGCCGCCGCCGCTACCTGGGTGAACATAGCCAGCGAAATATCAAAGTGGTTATTCGAGTGCGATCCCCAGGTAAGTCCCCAATCGCGGCAGAACTGCGCCACCCGAACCGATCCCTCCATGGTCCAGAAGTGCGGATCGGCAAGCGGTATGTCCACAGCGTGCAGCTGCACCGCATGTTTGAGCTCACGCCAATCCGTCGCGATCATATTCGTTGCCGTGGGTAGCCCGGTAGCCTGGCGAAACTCGGCCATCGTCTCGCGACCCGAGTACCCCTGTTCCGCACCGCAGGGGTCTTCGGCGTAAGCCAGGATGGCTCGTTTGCCACGGCAGAGAGTGATGGCCTGCTCCAGCAGCCATGCTCCGTTGGGGTCCAGCGTAATCCGAGCCTCGGGAAACATCTCCGCCAGCGCACAGACGGTTTCCATCTCTGCAGCGCCCTCCAGTACTCCCCCTTTCAGCTTGAAATCACGAAAGCCATACCGGGCCTGCGCCGCCTCCGCCAGCCTCAGTACAGCCGCGGTTGTAAGCGCTTCTTCGTGACGGAGCCGGCACCATGGATCGGCCGCTTGCTCTGCACGCTCGTAGGGCAGCGAGGTTTTCTTTCTGTCACCGACAAAGAATAGATAGCCCAGAACCGGCACGCTGGCACGCTGCCTGCCCTCGCCCAACAAGGCCGCCACCGGCAGACCCAGGAACTGTCCCAGCAGATCCAGTAATGCGCACTCAACCGCGGTAACCGCGTGAATTGTGATCCGCCGATCAAACGTCTCAGTACCGCGACCGCCGCGCTCGCGATCTTTGAAACGCAGCCAAATCGTCTGGACGATCTCTTTGTACGTACCCACCGCTTGCCCGAGAAGCAAGGGGGCAGCCTCTTCCAGCACCTGTCGAATCGCCTCGCCTCCGGGAACTTCCGCTGCACCGGTCTGGCCGGCACTATCGCTTAACAGCAATACATTGCGGGTAAAGAAAGGCGCATGCGCTCCGCTGAGGTTGAGCAGCATGCTGTCAGTGCCGGCGACGGGAATGACCCGCACGCGGGTGACCCGCGGCGAAGACTGCCCGGCCTGCGGCATAGGTGGCATGAACGTGAGTATCGCAGAAGGAAGCTTCGGCTGGGCTGGCAGTCAGCCGTTGAGTGCAGTGAATTCCCACATCTTCCGACTGATAAACGTCGTGAGATATGGGAATTCACTGCTTGCCAGAAGTATTTCCAGATAAGGCGAACTCAGCCGAGAGGCTGCATCACTTTGGCGACCCGATCCGCCGCATAGAGGGTCTTGGAAATTCTCTGCTGACTCAGCAGTGCGGAAGCGTCCGCTGGCTCGAGGGGCCGTCCCAGGAAGAAGCCCTGCATAAAATCACAGCCGATCTCGCGCAGGCCGGCCGCCTGCTCCTCCGTCTCCACACCTTCGGCCACGATCTTCAGCCCGAGTTGTTGTGCCATGCGTGTAATCGCGTGCACAGTCGAAGGTTTCGCGTCTTCTCCATCGAGCCGATGGATGAACGAACGATCGAGCTTAAGAGTATCGATTGGCAATTCCTGCAGGTAATTAAAAGTGGAGTACCCCGTGCCAAAGTCATCGATGGCAATGCCAATGCCCAGCTCGCGCAAATCCAGCAGCTTACGTGCGGCGCTTTTCAAGTCAGAAATCACCCAACTCTCGGTAATCTCGATCTCCAGCCGGCTGGGGGAAAGCCCGCTCTCCCGCAAAGCCTGCGCGATCTTTGCCGAGAAGTCAGCCAGCTCCAACTGCACTCCCGAAACATTGGCAAAGAGTTTAACCGGCGGCAGGTGAGCCCTGTCCCAGGCGACGGCCTGGCGGCAAACCTCCCGGATCACCCAGTCACCAATAGCCACGATCAGCCCCGTCTTTTCAGCGATACCCACGAAATCGAGCGGGCTGATAAATCCCCAGTCCGGGTGCTTCCAGCGGAGCAAGGCTTCGAAGCCCACAATTTCCTTGCTCATGTCGTAGATGGGCTGGTACGCCATGCGGAACTCGCCGTGTTTCAGCGCGCTCAGCAACGCCTCCGGCATTTCAGCGGCGCGCCTGCTCTGCAATCCCAGTGCAGGCGAATAGACCAGGGTGCCCCCCCGTCGGCCTGCGAGCTTCACCGCCTGCAAAGCGATCCCGGCTTCGTGCAGCAGCAGGCCGGGTGTCTCCCCGTGCTCGGGAAAAAGGCTGATGCCGGCGTTGGCTGAAACCGAGAGGAGCCGGCCCTTGATCAGAAAAGGCGCTGCCAGCGCGCGCACCAATCGCTGGCACACTTCCTCCGCGTCTTCCGGCTGGCTCAGTTCACACAACGCAAGCACGAAACCTGCGCCGGCGTAGCGCGCGGGCATGTCCACATCGCGGATGGTCTCGTTCAACCGATCGCTCACTGCCTGAATCAGCGCATCGCTGTACGCATGGCCCAACGACTCATCGATCTGCTTCAAACGTTCCAGATCAAGGCAGCAGACGGCAATTCGTTTTCCTCGCCTGCGAGCTCCCACGATGGCTTCGCGCAAACCGTTCTCAAGCGCCAGCCGGCTGGGTGATACCTGCTGGTCCGCTTCGGTCCGATAGGCCAACTCCTCGTAAAGGTGCTGATGTTCAATCGCCACGCAGGCCAGGTCACAGACCCGTTGGATCGTGCCCCGCATGCCATCGTCGAGTGCTTCGTCGGTATTGGCGAAGATGGCGATCAGGCCCCGGTCTTCCCCTAACTCGGAACGCAGGGGCAATGCGAGGGCCAGTGCGAGGCCATCGGGTAAGTCAGGAAATGGCGGTAAAATGTCCGGCGCATCACTCCCGCGGTGCGGCAACCCGGTCTCAGCCTGCAATTCGAGTTGGCCTGCTCGGCGCAGGTAAACCGCAATCGACTTCTCGGGAAATCTGGCGACAAACGCATCGGCCAACATGCGCAACGTAGCATGTAGGTCCTGATGGCTAAGAATGGCAGCGAAAATCACCGACCGGGTATGTTCCCACTGTTGCGCCCGACGCGATTCCGAGATGTCGTGAAATACAACTACGGTTGCGGATAATCTGCCGTGGCGTAACATCGGCGTGCGGGTGTACGCGGCCGGAAAGCTGCTGCCGTCTTTGCGCAAAAACAGCGCGTCATCGCCCTGCCGCGGCTTCTCTTCCGCCAGCGAAAAACCGGGCACAAACTGACCGCATGGCTTGCCCAGAAGGTCCTCCGCCTCCCAGCCTGTCAAACGCAGCAGCGCCGGGTTCACCAGGGTGGTGATGCCCTCGGCATCCACTCCATACATGCCCTCGGTCGCAGACGCCACCAGCAAGCAGCAAATCTCCGCTTCCGTGGTCTCTAAACATGGCGGCGTGGCCAGGGGACTGGTTTGGCCGGGCTGAGGCAAACGATCAGGGGAGATACCGGCAACCGCGCCGTTCACCGACCTCGCGGCGCTGGAGGCGCTGTCCATGAGGTCGTCATCGTCCCGGGAAGTACAGACTTTAAAGGTGTTGCTGATCAGGGCAGGCTGTGTGCCCGGCTGTCTGCGCCAGGAACGGTACTACCCATTTCGGGAAGTTGGCGAGTACTAGCGGTGCTTGCGACCCGGCGCCGCTTTCTTGGCCGAACCCTTCTTCTCCGGTTCCGCCTTCTTGTGCGGCCGGGCAGCAGGCTTAGCAGCCGCCTTCTTCACCGGGTGGGCAGCCTTCGTTGCGTGCCGCGCCGGGGGAGCCCCTTTTACCGGCACCCGCTTGGCAAGCTTCGCTGGCGGCTTGGCTGCTCCCGCGCGCCCTGCTGCGCTCTTGGCCGGCGCCGCCTTCGCCACGCTTTTTGCCGGCGCTGACTTGCTGCCATGCGCTTTCACGGCATGCCCAGTCTTCTTCTCTGGCGGACGCGCGGCGACCGCCGGAGCATGCGCCTTCGGCATTACCTGAACTTTTTCCGGCTTGGCAGGAGCCACCACATGCAGGGTTGGGGTAACAGTGGTCTTCGCAGTGGAGGGAGCGGCTGTTTCCGCTTTGGGCGAAGTGGGTGGGGGAACGGACGCCGCTGCCAGGCGCGGTTCTTCACGCGGAGTGGCCGTTTTTACCGGAGGCGCTTTCCTGGGAGGCGGCGGAGGAGGCTCAGGTTCATCCTCATCGTCGTCCTCGTCCTCTCCGGCATCCACGGGCTCATCCGCCGCGTCGTCATCCTCAGTCTCAGGTGGGTCGCCGTCGAATTCCGGTTCGGCGGGAGCCTTGGCTTTGCTCTCCGCCTTCTTCGACCCTCGCGTCCTGCGAACCGTGACTGGCGGTGGCGGCGCCGGCGGCGAGTAAGGTTCCAGAAATGCGCGCAACTGCTCTTCCGTCTCTAACTTGCCATCGATTGTGCCGAAAAAGAGCTCACTCAACATCTGCTCGTAGCCCGGAATCTCGGGAGTGATGCGCATCTCCTGGAACAGGGCGTACGGAATCTTCTGGCGCGACTCAGGCCAAACGGTAAAGAAGTTCTTGTACTTCGCCTGGACTGCCGGCGCCTTCGACGTCAAACCAAGCCAAAGCACGGCTTGTGGGTCGGCGCTCGTGAATAGCTTCCAGGTGGCCGAAGGTGTCGCAGTCTCTTTGCCGGTGAGCTGCTTGCTGAACTCTTTAGCCGACTGATCGAGATTGTTCCACTCTTCCACAAAGCCCGGGCGCACGAACATGGCCTTCAACGAGGCCAGATCCTTAGGCGAAAGCTTTGCTGTAAGGTAATTGACCGAAGCAGCAGACACATCAGGACTTACACCCTGCATCTGCAGCTGCGTAATCAGCTTGCGCATCTCCTCCAGCGCGCCTGCATCCGCGGAGCCGGTCGTCCAGGCGGGAAACAGGGCCTGCATCCAGCCTTCCGCTTCCATCGCCGCCAGTACTCGCAGACCGTCTTCTTCGTGGCCGATCTCTTCCAGCTCGTACCCACGAAGGTAGGGCGAAAGAGCCGCGATCATGTTCTCTTCTTTGGCGTTCTGGTAGCGGGTCTGGGTTTTTTCATCCAGCTGCCAGCCCAGCCGCGTCATCAGCCGGGTCGCCCGCAGAAGGCGGGAAGGGTCTTCGATGAAACCGTAGTTGCTCACCAGTCGCAACTGCCGGGCTTCAATATCCGCTACCCCATTCAAGGGATCCATCAGCAAGCCGTACGAATGCTCATTGAGGGATAGGGCCATCGCGTTCGCAGTGAAGTCGCGACGCCGCAGATCTTCGAGGACCGTGTCCCAGTGGTAAACCGGTTTTCCCGGCTTTGGATACTCTTCCCGGCGGGCACTCGAAATCTCGACCGAAACGCCGACGGGAAAGCGGAAGAACAGCGTGCGGCTGGGTTCGTGCTCGCCCCAGACCTTGCCGCCCACCTTCTCCAATGGTTTCTTTAGTTTAAGTGCGTTCCCTTGAACAGTTACATCAAGATCGAAGACCGGAGATCCGCTAGTCAGGTCACGCACCGCGCCGCCCACCAGGAATACAGTCATCCCTGCCTCGCGAGCCGCCTCACGGATGTGTTCGAGGGCGTTTCGCTGGTGCAGGGAGAGCCGGTTTTTCAGCAAATAGATATAGTCGGGCATGCCTTACGTTCGGCTCCAGGTGCCACTGGGATGCAGCTAACAACCATTAAGTGAACAGGTTAGCGGCGATCCCACGCTACGCACAAAGAAGTAAGGTAGCATACCGGCTAGGACCTTGGCTACAGGGCTGCACAGTTTTCGTTGCGCTCCTTTGCACCTCTTTCAGTGCGCATGTTCCGCTTTGGTTCGTCCGGCTGCCTCCGGCCAAGTGACCCTCAGCGATGCAGCATGCGACAATCCACCCGGGAGCGCCACTTCCAGAGCGACGACCTATGTCAGCAAGCCGCAAGAAGGTGATCGTGCGAAAGTTGAGCCGGGACTGGCTCTCCGGCTATCTTCCCCCTGCTAACTTTGTCGTGCAGGGGGAAGTGCACTTGCTCGACCTCGACGGCAAGCAGGTCACGCTCGCCGCGTCAGAACTGAAATGGATCTGCTTCGTCAGGGACTTTACCTCGGGAGAGGCCGCCCAGCCGGAGAAGCTGCTGCGCAAAACGTTCGTCACCCGGCCCCGCAGCCAGGGATTGTGGATCCGTGTGCGCCTGTGCGATAACGACACCATCGAGGGCTTGGCCCAGAACGATGCCAGCCTGCTGGAGGGGGAGGGCATCTTCCTCATTCCGCCAGATACCCGGTCGAACACGCAACGGATTTTTGTGCCCCGGCAGGCGGTCGCAGAACTCGACGTGCTGGCCGTCATTAAGACCGGCGCACGGCGCGGGCCGGCAGCAGAACCGCTGCAGGAGAGCCTGTTCAAGCAGGGGAATTCCCCCGGATGACTCCGGTACAATCCCCTCAATGAAGCTCGCCGACCTTGCCGTTCGCCTTGGCGCCACCTGCCAGGGCGATGCCAACCAGGAAATCACGGGAGTCGAAGGGATCGAACGGGCCGGCGCCGGGCAACTGACCTTTGTCGCCAACCCGAAGTACACCCCCTTCGCCCGCACTACCAGCGCTTCAGCGGTCCTGGTCACGGAAGACTTCGAACCCATTGCTGCTGCCACCCTGCGCACCCCCAATCCCTACCTGGCTTTTGCCCGGGCAGTGGAACTGTTCCACCCTGCCCCCGTCTACGCACCCGGCATTCACCCGACCGCCGTCATCGATCCCACGGCGACCCTGGGAAGTGAAGTACACATCGGCGCCTACGTGGTGATTGGCGCAGACTGCGTGGTGGGCCCGCAGAGCATTCTGTTGCCCCATGCCGTGCTGTATCCTAAGGCCCAAATCGGAGCCCGTTGCCTCATTCACGCCCACGCGGTGGTGCGAGAAGCTTGTCGGCTGGGCGACGGAGTCGTGCTGCAAAACGGTGCGGTCGTGGGCTCCGATGGGTTCGGCTTCGCCAAGGAAGAAAACGGAGCCTGGCATAAGATTCCGCAGAGCGGCGCCGTGCTGCTGGGGAACCAGGTTGAGGTCCAGGCGAACTCCTGCATCGACCGGGCCAGCATCGGCAATACTGAGATAGCCGACGGCGTAAAAATCGACAACCTGGTGCAGGTAGGCCACGGGTCGCGAGTGGGCGACAACACCTTGCTTTGTGCTCAGGTGGGCCTGGCGGGCTCCTCTGGTGTAGGCAAAAACGTCGTCCTCGCCGGGCAGGTGGGCGTGGTGGGCCATAGCTTTATCGGAGATGGTGTGGTGGTGACCGCGCAGTCGGGCGTTCCGGGAGACGTAGCGCCAGGAAGCATGATCAGCGGCTCGCCGGCCTTTGACCATCGGGCCTGGATGCGCAGTGTCTCAGCCTTCCGGCGGCTGCCGGAATTGGCCCGGCAGGTGCGCAAAAAACCCTGACGGGATCCCCTCCGCATCCATCCGGCAGCGACTTCGCCGGGGACGGCATCCTACTTCAGTCTTAAACCGTCAGGGCTAACCTGGGGGGAACGAAAGGGAGATTTTGCATCTGGTTGAAGCGCCTATTCGCGTGCTGCTCCTCGATGACGATCCGGAGAACCTTCTCCTTCGGGCGGCTATCCTACGCAAACACGGCTACCTGACAGACACTGCGGCGACCGTCGCCGAAGCAGAAAAACTGCTGAACCAAATCGATATCGCAGTACTCGACTACCACCTGGGCGCCGGGCAATTCGGAACCGACGTCGCGGATATTCTGCGCACCCGGCGACCTGAGGTGCCCATCATCATCCTCTCCGCCACCCTGGAGCGCCGCTTCGGTGGCGTGGAAGACATGCACCTGCTCAAGGGCTACAGCTCCGTCGATGACCTGATCACGGCGCTGCGCTCGTTTGAAGCCAAGCATCGCGGCAAGCCAGTGGTGGTCGACGCACGTGACTTTTTCTACTCGCGCATCAGCATGGCGATCGGCGAAGACGTAGTGCTCGAGATCCTCGACGGCGAAGGCAAGTGGATGTACGTGAACGAACCCTGTGCCCGGCTGCTGGAACGGCCGCGCGACTGGTTCCCCGGCAAAAACATGTTTCAGGAAATGCCCGACTTGACGGCAGACTGGAAAGATATTCTCCGCACGGTGGCGCAAAAACGGGAAACCTACATAGACCGCACCTACCGCGGACTGCTGAACCTGCCGCGCAAGGGCGAAGAATGGGTGTGGAACGTGTTAGCGTTTCCTCTGACCCTGCATAATAACGAGACCGGAGTTGTGCTGACGGCGCGCATCCTGGAACGCAAGCCGTTGATGTAGGCAAGCGGTTACAAGCACGCGGTACTGGAAAGTTAGAGGCAATTTGCAACAGCTTAGCGATCGTTTCCCCGGGACCTGGCGCTCCCTCGTTCTTTTCTGCGCCCTGGGCCTCGCCGGCTGCCAATCGCGCTTTGTGGAAGTCACTATCGTGAACCAGGGCCCCGCATTGCGCCTGATGGAATTCGATTACCCCAGCGCCAGTTTCGGCGCCAACGGCCTGGCGGCAGGAGCGAAGTACCACTACCGCTTTAAGGTGCAAGGCGCCGGCACGCTATCGGTCCAGTTTGAGGATGCAGCAGGCCACAAGCGCACCTCAACGGGACCAAAGGTCGACTTAGGGGATGAGGGTTCCCTGCTGGTCAGCATCGATCCGTCGGGCGCGGTCTCATGGCGTCCCACCCTGACTAACCCAAAGTAAGGCCTGACGTCAGGGGCACATTATGCTTGCGCGGGGACGGTAATCTCACCACTCAATCACCCCGAAGCCTCCAAGCCTTTACCCCTGGACTTTCACCGAGCAGATCCAAGTTACTGAATCATCGCAAACGACCTTACCGCACAACCGACTGAAATAAGTTCGACTGTAACAAGCTTGAAAACTGGCTATCCGAGGAAGCAAACACAACATCGAGCGTGCCACCGCTGGAGTTGATCGTGGTGTTATCAATCGCCTGCTTCTCTGAAGCCGTGCCGCTCACCTTCTTATAAAGAGCCGCCGCATTCAACAGTGACGCCATCGTCGCCGCTGAAATCGTGTCAGGCGTCATCACAAAAAGCGAAAACTTAACCCCATTGTCAAAGCTCATCGAATACCGCGAGCTCACCAGCCGCTTCTTAACCGTATCGAAGTCAGTAAGCTGAGACGCATCGCCGAGCACAGACCGCATCATGGTCTGCGTACCTTCCTGATCAAGCACACTCCACACCGCATCGGTATCGACGGAAGCCATCTGGTCCAACATGGCACGATTGTTCAGGAAGCTCGGCGCCAGGCCATCGCGCGCATCGAGCGCCGCTTTCAAACCATCCGTCTGACCGAAGACCATGGTCGTCGGGTTAAGAAACACAACCTGCATGCCCGACTGGCCCATGGGATACACACGATTATCCCGGTACACGATCGGCTTGACCTTCCGCTTTTTGAAATTGGCAAGAATGTCGACCAGTGAGAACTGCCCCTGCGCCAATCCGACGATGCGGGTATTGCCACTGTTACGAAACGAAGCGAACGCCAGCTCTTCGATGTCGTGGTTCTCGTCGAGTCCTGACGTGCGGAGCGCCTCTTCCAGCTGCTTGAGCTCGGGCGGCAGCACGCGCGCCTTGAGATCCATGGCGGCCTGAGAGTTCTGCATCGCGTGGTAATCCACCACAATCAGCTGCTGCACGTCTTTAGGAATCGCGGCGCGTGCGTCGGCGGTAAGCTGTGCGGCGGTGGCGGGGAGCGTCAGCGAAAAAAGGATGCCGGCAATCGCGCTCATTTGTAACGGCTTCGTGATTTGAATCAATGGGGTGTTCCTTCCCTAAAACAACTACGCGTTCACAATGGAATCAGTTCTGCACTGACATGGTTCTATTTTATGCCCCGCGTCCCCCTGGCCATTCCAGCGAGTGCTGCAGCCGCCGCTCGACAATCCGTTCCTCGGGCTCGAACCCACTGATTAGACGTACCCACTCACTATCACGCTCATAGGCATCTTCTGGCAGTAGCCCAATAAGTTCTGCCTCTACAACCTTGGTAGTATGCGCAGCCGCCAGGCGGCTTACTTCCGCGAACGCCTGCCCCACCGAGGTCAGCCGAAAGTCGGTGATATTCAGCGATATCTGGGCGCGCCCGCGCACCAGCAGGCCCATCGCCTTGATGCTCTCAAGTCCGCCTCCAGAGGCCCTGAGAGCCCTGGCAATGGCCCGCGCGGCAGTGATGTCGGGACGATCCAGAAACAGGTTATACGCGATGAGGAACTTGCGCGCCCCGACCGCGATAGCTCCGGCGGTGGGGTGCAATGCCGGCCCTCCCAAATCGGGACGACGCGCTGGTTCACGCAACACTAACTCGCGCAAACCTTCAAACTGGCCCTGCCGCACCTGTTCCAGCCGGGCACGGTCAGGCCGAGAAGCCGCGGCCTCATAGAAATAAACAGGGATACTGTGACGCTTCCAGATCTCGAGTCCAGCCTGGCGAGCAAGCATGGCGCATTGCGCCAGTGTGATGCCCGCAATGGGCACAAAAGGAATAACGTCGGTGGCGCCAATCCGCGGGTGCACCCCTCGCTGCGCCGTCAGATCAATCAATGCAGCCGCTTTGCCCGCGGCGCGTACCGCCGCTTCCACCACTGCCGCCGGAGGACCCGCAACCGTCACTACCGAACGATTGTGGTCGCCATCCAGGGACCAGTCGAGAAGCAAAACGCCCTCCACATGCATGGCCTCAACGATGGCCTGCACTTTCGCGTGATCGCTGCCTTCGGAAAAATTAGGAACGCATTCGACGATGGCTTCGGTCATACCACCTGCACCTATCGGTTACTTCCACCATGTGTACCCGATGGAAACTTGCACGCTGGCATTCACTCCGGGATTCGAGTCTCCCATGCTCGCGTTCGAGATGTGCACGGCGTTCGCGGCGAACGAAATCGATTGCCGCGGCCTGATGAAGTAGTGCGCGCCAAGGCCGAACTGCGGTGTGTAGTTGAACACGCTGGTGCCCAGATGGTTGGGCGCCGGGTAGGGCCCGACCGGAGGGAATTTGTGGGTCGTCCAGATGAGCCCCCCTGCGCCCTGCACCCAGGGTGCCCAGCGGCCGTGGGTCGCCAGGTTCCATCGCAGGATGACAGGAGTGATGCTAAGGCCGCTATAGGTACCGCCGGTAGGAAACAGATTGCTGCACGTGAGTGGGCCGTTGGGCTGCTGATAGCAGTTGGCTCTCTGATACTTAGGCGTATAGGCCTGCCAAAGGGGCATCGCTTCAGACGCTATTTCAAACTGTCCGCGGAGCAGCCCTTTGCCGATCGGTTCGCTGAGCACCTTCCCGGCATGAAAGCCAGCCCAGAGAAATTTGTACGTATCGCGGTTGCCCGTGCCAAAACCACCGTTGACGAACGGTCCGAACTCCCATGGCCTCGTGGCCAGAAGCGCTTCTCCCTGGCTTTGGGTCTGCGCTGTGGCCGGAGCGGGCGCGACCAACGACAGCGCCAGCGCAGCCAAAGCCGCCAGCACGCCGCAGCGGCGCATCGAGTTCAGTATGCGTGGGATGGTAATCGTTCCCTTCTTTCGCGAGGCTGATACAGCCCGCGTTGCGCGCAGAGCGAATCGCCTGAAACCCCTGCACTGGCGGGTTTCAGGTCTCATCGGCGAGGAGAAATCGTGCCGCGGCCTCGATCAGCCGGCGACTTCTTCGTATTGGTTCGCGTCCATATCGAAGTTCGAGTAGACGTTTTGCACGTCGTCCAGGTCTTCGAGCGCTTCCAGCAGGCGGATCATCTGCGCAGCCACCGTGCCCTCCAACTTGGTATAGGTGGAGGCGATCATGGTGATCTCCGAGAGCGTGGTCTCTACTTTGGCCGTCTTGACTGCGGTAGCGACGGAGTCAAACGCGGATGGATCAGTAAGGATCTCCCAGTGTTCGCCCTCGTCGTTCAGGTCTTCGCCGCCCGCATCGAGCACGATGTTCATCAGCTTATCTTCGTCGGCGGCGGACTTTGGGATGGCAATGAGACCCTTCTTGGCAAACATGAAGCGAACTGAATTGGGTTCGCCCAGGTTGCCGCCATTCTTCGAGAAGGCGTGCCGTACTTCGCTGACCGTGCGGTTGCGATTGTCCGTCGTGGTATCCACGATCAGTGCAACGCCACCCGGGCCGTAGCCCTCGAACGAGATTTCTTCATAGATGGAACCGGGCAGCTCGCCCGTGCCGCGCTGGATGGCCCGCTTGATATTGTCCTGCGGCATGTTCTCTGCTTTGGCATCCGCGATGGCCCCGCGCAGCCGCGGGTTGCCGTTCGGGTCGCCCCCACCCTGCCGGGCGGCCATGGTAATCTCCCGAATCAGACGCGTGAAGATCTTGCCACGCTTGGCGTCGGTGGCGCCCTTTTTATGCTTGATTGTGGCCCATTTGGAATGGCCGGACATGTTGACCTCTACTGCCTGTAGTAAGGCACTTCTTGCGGCCCATCTGGAGAGGACGGGCGGCGAAAAAGCGAGTATAGCATGCAGTTCAGGCCGAAGGCCGAGGCTTGCGGAAGGCGTAGATGACCGCCAGCAAGGGAGGCGCCAGGAGAATGCCCCAGAACGGAATCACAATCCCGAGAACGATCGGCGCCAGGATCGAAGCCCATATCGGAACCCGCGTCACCCGCTTCATGATTAGCGGCTGCAGCAGCAATTGATCCACGATGACGATCACGGCATACATACCCAGCAACAGGCTCAGCCGGTACATGCTGGGCTCGCTCACCAGGATGGAGAAGGCCGGCCCCAACAACGCAATCACCCCACCAAAATTTGGGATCAGGGTCATTAGCGCCGCGATCAGGGCCCACAACGGCGCCAGCGGCACATGCAGTAGCAAAAGCCCCGCCAGCCACAGTACGCCCACACAAAGGCCCTGAATGGAGACGGCACGCCACCAACTCACCAGCGCACTCCCGGCCGTGCGCAGATGAGCCGCACCCGATTCCGAAAACGGCCGGGCGGGAACCCGGCTTTGGACTGGCGCGAGATCTAAAGGGAGCGGTTCACCGGGAACCTCACGCTCTTCCATACGCGATGCGATGACGATACTCCACTACAGGAAGCTTGGTCCAAGTTGGGAAATCGGCTTCAACCTCGCCCCCACCTCCTGCCGCCCACACCGGCCCCCTTTGTCATCCCGAGCAATCTGCTTGCAGTCCAAGTTAAGGACGGGATGAACGGGTTGCGATACGCATCGGTCTGGCTGAGCGAGCGGAGCAGATGTCCCCCACTCAAGCCAAACGCGGCTTGAGTGGGCCACCCTCGGCTTTTCTGGATGCGGGCAGGGAGCAAATCCTCCTGAGTGGCGACTGATCGGACCCTAAAAAACTGTAGGGTGGCCCATTCAAGCCGCGTTTGGCTTGAGTGGGGGACATCTGAACCCTCATCCAGAGCGCTTTCCAGTTTGTTCATTAGCAGCGCAGTCGAGGGATCTGCTTTGCGCCTTTATCCTGTTGGACGATCACCCGTGTTCCCGTTTTAACCACCCTGTCGGTGACTCTCATGCCTCATTCCGCTGGTCGGGCGCCCCCTCGCACCCTGAAGCTGTGCAGGTACTCCTCCGCACAACTAAAACTGCTAGCCTAGAGACATGAAATTCGGTGTGCTTGTCTTTCCCGGCTCGAATTGCGACCACGACGCCTACCATGCCCTGCACTCCATTGCCGGGCAGCCGGTTAGCTTCCTGTGGCATGAGTCAGAAGATCTGGAGAACTGCGACGCGATCGTCATCCCCGGCGGCTTTGCCTATGGGGACTATCTGCGGACGGGTGCGATCGCCCGGTTTTCGCCGGTGATGCAATCGGTCAAGCGGTTTGCCGCCGGCGGCGGCCTGGTCCTCGGCATTTGCAACGGCTTCCAGATCCTGTGTGAAAGCGGTATGCTGCCGGGTGCACTCTTGAGGAACGCAGGACTGCGCTATATCTGCAAGCAGGTGTGGGTGAGGACCGAAACTGTGCGTAGCCCGTTTACCCAGGCGCTCTCTCCAGGCCAGGTACTGAAAATCCCGATTGGCCATATGGAAGGCAATTACTTCTGCGAACCCGATACGCTGGCCGAGCTGGAACGCAACCAGCGCATAGCCTTTCGCTATTGCACGCCGCAAGGAGAGGTTACCTCGGCCGCCAACCCCAACGGCTCCCTTAGTGGCATTGCCGGCATTTTGAGCGAAGGTCACAATGTGCTGGGGATGATGCCTCATCCCGACCGTTCCAGCGAATCAGTGCTGGGCTCGTCGGACGGCTTGGTGCTTTTTGAGTCACTGGTTCATGCGATGACGGCCTAGGTTCACAACTTCATGATCGATATACATCATCATTTGCTCTTTGGGCTCGACGACGGCCCGAGCGACATCGAGATCTCCCAGGCGATGGCGGAAATGTCGCTCAAAAACGGCGTCACCCACATCGTCTGCACCCCTCATTCAAGCGAACAATTCAAGTTCGACCCGGCGTTGAACGAAGAGCGGCTGGCCATGTTGCGGGCGCGCTTGAGCAAGGCGATCACACTCGGCCTGGGTTGCGACTTCCATTTAATGTTCGACAACATCGAAGACGCAATTGCCCATCCAGCAAAGTACTCGATCAACGGCAAGCAGTACCTGCTGGTTGAGTTTCCCGAGCACAGCATTTCGCAGAACATGAAAGAAATCTTCTTTCGCCTGGGCACGGCGGGACTGGTATCGATCATCACCCATCCCGAACGAAATCCGGTGCTGGCCCGCAATCCGGAGAAGATGGCAGACTGGCTGCGCCAGGGTTGTTATATCCAGATCACCGCCGCTTCGCTCACTGGCCGTTTCGGTAAGATCGCGCAGAAGGTGTCACACGATTTGCTGAAAAGGAACTGGGTGAACTTCATCGCAACCGATGCGCATGACCTGACGTCGCGTCCCCCCATGTTGCGCGATGCACATCAACTCATCAGCGAGAAGTACGGAGTGGAGACGGCAGACCGGCTCTGCATTCACAATCCGCGCGCCGCATTCTACGGAGAACCCTTACCCCCGCAGCCCGAGCCTGAAGGACTGCACCCGGAATACGATGGCAAGCAAAGTTCGGGCCTCTTGAACAAAATGTTCGGCTGGTAGATGCAGTGCCAGGGCTTACTCGCAAAGCACTCAGGGTTGCCTGGAAATCACTCCGCGCATTGAGCGGCTTCGAACAGCCTGGATGCTGCCCCCAGCTTCAGCCCTCCATCATCCTCGATCATCTTTGATCATAGGGAGCGCGCTTCCTGCGTTCGGCTTCGATCTCCCCGATCACCGCACTCCAGGCTGCATAGTCGGCCTCTATCGGCTTGCATCGATGCGACAAAGCATTCAGCCTGCCGCACGCATGTTCGAGCAGCTTCTCGAGTTGCTCGCCGTTTGAGCCGGCGATCATGCGCTTACGCACTTCAGGGTCGCTGGGGATGGAGCTGCCGATGTCAGGGAGAGTCATTCCCCCATGCTAAGCCGCCGGGCTGCTTCTTGTGTGATCCAGATAGTGGCGTTTGAGACAAGCGGATACCGGCTTCCCGCCGGTGTTTGCTTCACGCCGCAGGCAATGTCGGCCAAATGTCATTAGCCCCCAACTTGTCATCCCGAACAAACTGGAAAGCGCACTGGACGAGGGTTCCAATGTCCCCCACTCAAGCCAAACGCGGCTTGAATGGGCCACCCTACATGTTTTTAGTGGTCCGATCAGTCGCCACTCAGGAGGATTTGCTCCGTGCCCGCATCCAGAAAAGCCGAGGGTGGCCCACTCAAGCCGCGTTTGGCTTGAGTGGGGGACATCCTGCTCCGCTCGCCCAGCCAGACCGATGCCTATCGCACCCGGTCATCCCGTCCTTAACTTGCACTGCAAGCAGATTCCTCGGGATGACAAACTCGGGTGCTAGCTAACCCGCAAAACATGTCGTCGCACACCAAGAATTTAACCTAACGCGAAAAGCCACAAGCCAAAACACAGCAACAGGCTCACCGCTCCCTTCAACCTGTCGCACCAATCAGTACTGGTGAGAAATCCGGGCTAGGAGTGGTTGGAAGGAACAAATCCGTCCCTCACTGCGTATTCGGATCACGCATGCTATCGACGACACCAAGCCCTGCTGCTTCGACGTCACATCAGGCGTTGCGCCTGGCCCTCACGTTTGCGGCCGTAAAACTAGCACTGCAATTCGCCCTGACGCTGTGGACAAATCATCTGGGGTACAGCTACTTCCGCGACGAGTTCTACTACATCGCATGCGGACGCCACCTCGCCTGGGGCTACGTCGACCACGGACCCATCGTCGCATTGCAAGCGCGACTGGGAGAGGTTCTTTTCGGCGACTCGATTTTTTCCATTCGCATCCTCTCTGCCCTGGCCGGAGCGGTCGCGGTGTTTCTAACCGGATTGATCGCCTGGGCGCTCGGCGGCAGACGCCCGGCCCAGGCCCTCGCGATGTTGGGCCTCTTGGTATGCCCGCAGTACATTGCCATCGATGGATTTCTTTCCATGAACTCCTGGGAGCCAGTGTTCTGGATGACCTGCGTGCTTGCTTTACTGCTTTTGCTTCGCGGCCGTCCGCAGCGCTTCTGGTGGCTGGTCTTCGGTGTATCCGGCGGGATCGGACTGCTGAACAAACCCTCCATGACGTTTTTTCTGGTAGCCACGGGCCTGGGGTTACTGCTAACCCCACAACGCCGCGTCTTGCACTCGCGATGGGCCGTTGCTGGTATCGCTTTGATGATCCTGATCGCACTACCCAACGTGCTTTGGCAACTCCACAACCACTGGCCGACACTCGAGTTCCTGCACAATGGTCAGAGCGGGCACAAGAACATCATCCTCAGTCCAGGCCAATTTCTGCTTGCACAGTTAATGAATATGCAGCCAGTCAACGCCTTACTTTGGATAGCAGGGGTGGTCGCACTACTCCGCGCAAAATCCATACCAGACGGGCGCTGGCTGGGAATAAGCTACCTGGCTTTCTTTGCCCTGATGCTGACCTTACACGCGAAAGATTATTACCTGGCACCGATCTATCCCGCTTTCTTCGCCGCAGGCGGGGTTGCGTGGGAGCACCGCTTTGCAATGTCGCCTGCAGTCCAGCGAAATCGCACCGTGGCATTCCCACTCCTTACGTGCCTGCTGCTGGTCACAAGCCTACTGGTGTTGCCGATGAGTTCACCCGTGTTGCCGCCCGCGGCATGGGTACACTACACCACCGCCCTGCACCTGCACGGAAGCAAAATGGAAACGATGGCGACCGGTCCCCTGCCGCAGTTCTATGCGGATCGCTTCGGCTGGCAGCAGGAGGTGCATATCGTACTCGATACCTATCGATCGCTCTCGGCCCAGGACCAGCAGCGCGTCTGCATCTTCGCTAACAACTACGGCGAAGCCGGCGCCATCGACTTTCTAGCGCCGCTCTATGATCACCAGCGGCATCTGCCGCCGGCCCTCAGCGGACACAATAGCTATTGGTCATGGGGCACCCACGGCTGCGACCCAGACGTCAGCATCGCAGTGATCAGCGATTCACCGGAAGCCATCACGTCAAAGTATCGGTCTGTTGAGATCGTCGGCCGTTTGGACAATCCATGGGCCATGCCCTTCGAGCACAAGAACGTCTACCTGCTACGTGGACGACGGCCCTCGGCACCTTTCCGATGGAGCGACGAGAGATTTTACTTCTGACTCTCTGAGCAGCCGCAAGGACCAGTGATCTACTCGCCTTTCCGTTAACCAGGACTCCCTCACGCACCCGGGCGCTAGACTATCCCCTATGGCTTTGCGAACGGTACGCGCCATGCGGTATGTAGCTCCCCTGCGTGAAGGAGGCTCCATGCCTGGACTGATCGAGTGCGACGACGGCAAGCTTTATGTGGTCAAGATGCATGGCGCCGGACAGGGTCCGCTGGCGCTGGTCAGCGAGGTGGTTACAGGCGAGCTGGCCCGACTGCTCGGCCTGCCGGTGCCGGAACTGGTGCTGGTCGAGCAGGCGCATGCCTTTGGCCGGCAAGAGCCCGATGCGGAGATTCGCGCCCTGCTGCGCGCCTCGGTCGGTTTGAATGCGGGGCTGGCGTTCCTGAAAGGCGCGGTCAGCTTCGACCTGTCGGCCGGCGATACCGCAGAACAATCCCTGGCGTCACTAACAGTGTGGCTCGATGTCTTCACATTGAACGTTGACCGCACCCCGCGTAACCCCAATCTGCTGCGATGGCGCGGAGCAACCTGGCTCATCGATCATGGCGCATCGCTTTACTTCCATCACAACTGGCCTGCGGCGGAGGCCAAGGTACTCGCGCCGTTTGCGGCGGTTCGGGACCACGTCCTCCTGCCCTGGGCGACCGATATCCAGGCCGCCTCGCAGCTTGCTCATTCTCGGCTCAATGAAGCATCCCTATGGGCCGCCCTCAACGCGGTACCCGATGCCTGGCTTGCCGGCGAGGCATTAGCTGTCGACCTGCAGCGTCATCGTTACCACGATTTCCTTAGCCGCCGCCTGCAACACTCCTTTATCTTCGAAGAGGAAATACAACATGCCCGAACCAGTTCCCTATGAGTACGCCGTTGTGCGCGTGGTGCCGCGGGTAGACCGGGATGAGTTCGTGAATGCGGGCGTTATCGTGTTTAGCAAGACGCGGCAAGTGCTCGCCGCCAGCACCCAGCTTGATGAGCCACGCCTGCGAGCCTTATGGGCCGACATCGATGTGGAGAGCGTGCGGCGCCACCTGGATGGCATTCATCGCATTTGCCAGGGCGATCCCGCAGGCGGACCCATTGCGGCTATGAGCCAGACAGAGCGCTTCCACTGGCTCACCTCTCCGCGGAGTGCCGTGATCCAGGTGTCGCCTGTCAGAACAGGCCTTTCGGAAGCTCCAGAAACTTTAGCGGCACACCTCGCGCGAGAGTTGCTGGGCAAGGATTGAAAAGCTTTCTTCTGACGAGTGACGGCTGCCCATATCTCGCTCGTTTTTTCGTGAGATGTGGGATTCCACGGCTATTCACCGGCCCCTCTGTAACAGCAACAGGTCTTGATGACGGTCATATTTAGCTTTCACACGCAGGGGTTGAGATTCGTGGAATCCCACATCTCGCGAAAACCAGCGAGATATGGGGCACCCCCGGCGTGCGTGGGTGTCGTTCGTTACGGAAAAGGCCGTGATGGATGCAGGCTAGCCCCGAGCTAGGGCCTGGTTCGATACCCGCCAGATCTTCCCCAGCCGATGCTGTTCGTCTGCGCTTCCAGATGAGCTTTGTTTCAAGGGATTCAGATTGGTATTGGCTAATCCCGCCACCCGCGCCCTCTGACAATGGAGGCTGATCATGACCTGCGTGGCCGAAGAGGTGGTTAGGAATAGACTGGCTGTGCATTCAACCATCAGAATTGCAAAGCTCAAACAGGCCGGAGGTATTTCGCGTTGATCCCAGGGTGGGTAAAAAGAAGTCGTTACCGTGATGGTGCTTATTGTGCTGTTTTGTTGACCGCGATGTGTTCCGTGGGGGCTGCCGCTGCGCAGCAAAAGAACGCACCCGACACTCAGAAAAATCCCTTTGCCGCAGACCCTGCGGCCATCGCAGCCGGGCGGGGTTTGTACGAGAAGACTTGCCAGACGTGCCATGGAGGCGAGGCGCGGGGAGACCGTGGTCCCGCTCTGAACACCGGCAACTTCCGCCATGGGGGCGAAGACAGCGATCTATTCCGCACCATCCGGGCCGGGGTTCCCGGTACCCAAATGCCTTCCTTCGCTCTCCTGCCGGCGGATGACGTCTGGCGGCTCATTACCTATCTGCGTAGCCTCAATAGCAATAGCGCTAAGGCCGATGAAGTGGTGACGGGCAAGGCTGCGTTGGGGGAAGCAACGTTCTGGGGCAAAGGGAAATGCGGCAGTTGTCACGAGGTGAATGCGCGCGGCCTGAACATTGGACCGGACCTTTCAGACGCAGGGAAGAATTCTGCGGAATACCTGCGTAGCGTGATTCTGGACCCGGATGGCGCCAAGCCGATGATGCAACGCTTTTTCGGACCTACCGGTGTCACCGTGAAAACCCGGGCGGGGGACGCAACCACCGGCATGAAGGTAGCCGAAGACAATTACACCCTGCTGCTGACGGACATGACTGGAAAACTGCGCAGGTTCGACCGGGACAATCTGCTCTCGGAAACAGTAGCACCAAAGTCACTGATGCCTTCCAATTACGGCCAGCTGCTTTCGCCGGTGGAGTTGCAGGATCTGATCGCTTATCTAAAAAGCCTGAAGGCGCGCGATCTGACGAAGACCATTCAGGCCGAGATCCCCGGAGGGCTGAGCTTCTCTCGATTGCGCAACTCCGACGCGGAGCCGCAGAATTGGCTCACTTACTGGGGCAACTACCAGGGTCACCACTTCTCATCACTGCGACAAATCACTGCTACCAACGTCAAGACATTGCAAGCCAGGTGGTCAGTGCCCATGCCTGCCGGCCCGCAGCTGGAAGCGACACCTTTGGTGGTGGACGGCATCCTGTACACCACTTACACCACTTCTACTTCGGGTGGTGTGTACGCCATCGACGCGCAAAGTGGGCTCACCCTTTGGAAATACGACCGCCACCAGGAAGCAGTCAATCCCAACCAGATCAATCCTTTCAACCGTGGAGTGGCGGTGCTGGGCAACCGCGTATTCTTTGGCACCCTGGATGCTTCGCTGATTGCTCTCGACGCACGCAGCGGCCGGCTTCTTTGGGAAAGCAAGGTGGCGGATACGATGACGGGTAATTCGCTCACTGGCGCGCCGCTGGCACTCGACAACAAAATCATTGTCGGTATCGCGGGCGGTGAGTTTGGCATTCGCGGTTTGATCGACGCCTACGATCCCGCCACTGGCAAGCGGTTGTGGCGATTCAACACGATTCCAGGCCCTGGAGAGTTTGGTCACGACAGTTGGAGTGGCGAGAGCTGGCAGCATGGCAGTGGCGCTGCGTGGCTGACGGGCAGCTACGATGCCGAGGCAAATGTTCTGTATTGGACTGTGGGCAATCCTGGACCGAATCTGAATGGGCAGGTGCGCGCAGGCGATAACCTCTTCAGCTGTTCGGTGGTCGCTCTCGATCCAGAGACCGGACAGCGACGGTGGCATTACCAATTTACGCCAGGCGATACGCACGACTGGGATGCAAATGAAGACGTGGTGTTGACGGATGGCATGGTGGGCGGTGTAAAGCGAAAGCAGATGTTGCAAGCCGACCGCAACGGCATGTTCTATGTGCTGGACCGCACGGACGGCAAGCTAATCTTTGCCAAGCCCTACGTGCAGCAAACATGGAATAGCGGATTCGGGCCGGACGGACGGCCGATCCTGACTGCGCAGTGGCAATCATCGCCTGCCGGGAATGTCGTGGCTCCGCTGCTCGTTGGTGGCGCGAACTGGCAAAATCCTTCATACGATGCAAACCAGTCTACTGAGTATGTCGTCGCGGTGAATGGTTCGATGGGCTATCGGAGTCTTCCCGCGGAATACGAACCGGGCCGCCAATATCAAGGAGGCACGCCTTACCCCGCGGGCAACTTCGGCAAGATGGGATTGATGGCGATCGATACCCGGACGGGCTCAGTCAAGTGGGATTACCCAACATTGCATTTCTCACTCGGCGCGGGCGCGTTAGCCACCGGCGGCGGGCTGGTCTTCCTTGCGACAGGAGACGGCAATCTGATTGCCTTGGACGCCAGCACAGGAAAGTCGCTGTGGCATTTCCAGACGGGCGGTACGATAGCCTCCTCGCCGATGAGTTACGCCGTGGACGGGAAGCAGTTTGTTGCCATCTCCGCGGGGAATACTCTCTATAGCTTTGCTCTGCCGAACTAGTGTCTACTTGGCTGCGTGGTGGGGAGGACGTATGAACAAGGTAGATGTTGTAAACGCAGTGACGACCACACCGGGACTGCCCGCCAGTCCCTTCGGGCAAACCGGATCACCTTCGATCACCGTGCCCGCGGGAAAGCATCTAGTTGTCGAGACCTTGAGCGTTCAGCTCGATGTGACTCCGTCCGGGAGCCAGCTCGAGGCATTCGTGAACTATACCTGCGGAGGCGTCGACGTGAGTCTGTTCGTTCCGCTCTCGTTTGCCTACACTGACAACGGAACCGGATACGACTTCCACGTTGGCATGCAGGCGGTTCGGTTGTATGCCGACCCGGGTACAACGCTCTCGGTCAGTGGCGCGGGTTCGGGAAATACAGGGACGCTTTTTCTCACGGTGTCGGGATACCTGCTCTGACAAGGCGGGCTGTTGGCTCGCTCATCCCTGCCTGTTCCGCAACTCCTCCTCCCTGAACGCATATCGCACCACCCAGACCCGCTGCGACCACGAAGCCCCTCGCCCTGGACGGGTGCCCCATGCTCGCCGACTCCGGCGTGCGTGGGTTGAACAAGACAGGGCGAAGCCCTTCCAACGTGTTCTCTCCGTTTCCATCCGCACCAACTCTTCCGTGCTTGTATCGGCGTGCTTGCCTTCCCCTTGATGTGCACCATGTCGAATAAGAACGTTGGAAGGGCTTCGCCCTGTCTTGCTCAACCCACGCACGCCGGAGTCGGCGAGCATGGGGCACCCGTCCAGGGAGAGGGGCTTCGTGGCCGTAGCGCAGATGGGCGGTGAGAAATACCGCCCAGTCCGTCCGCGGCGATATTCAATCTCCTGTCACATTCGGTCGCTGGGTTGGCGTGTACCTTCGTCCAAATGGACAGCGTGGGAGGAAGGCCGCAGTTACGACCGCGCAGAACGGGGTGCGTCCTGCTGGCATTATCTGCCCTGACGGCCGCTGCACGGGGCGGCTCGCCGCTACCCAACGCCCCGGTCCCACAGGAGATAAGGGGGCGCAAACGGAGCCCCTGAGCAATCCAACGCTGGACCACAGATAAAGCAAAGCATCGCTGATCAATCGGATGATCAGGAAAGTCCGGCACTTTTTCTAGACCATCTTCTGCGCGATCGCTTTTGGATCTCGGGTCAATCCAACCTGATCTTTCAGGCGCATACTCCTTTCCACTCACCGTACGCTGGGGGCAATAGTTTCCATCCGTACGGAGAAGCGGCGTTCTCCCGCACGCTGACGCTCTATGCAGGCCTGCGACTGCTTCGGTTTACCGAGGTGATCGTGAACGCCGATGAGGCGGGAGGCAGGGGTTTGAGTAACGGACGTGGGCTGGGCGCCTATGTCAACGCGGACGTCATCGATCCGGATGTGAGCCGCTCGGTATATTTGTCGCGCTCGTTTGTGCATCAGACGTTTGCGCTGACTGCGGACCGTATTCACGAGGAGGCGAACCCGTTTTTCCTGCAACCTTCCATCCCGCGCCGGCGGCTGGAGATGACATTCGGCAAGATGAGCCTGCTCGATTTCTTCGACGTAAATAACACCGGGAGCGACAGTCATCTGCAGTTTACAAACGTGGCTATCGGCAACAACGGAATCTACGAAGTGCCGGGCGATGCTCACGGGCTGACCGTAGCTGCCATGGCGAACTACCAGGGCCCAAAGATTGGCGTGCGCTTCGCTGAAGCTTTGCTGCCGAGGATTGCAGGTGGCAGCGGCCTCGACTACGACCTGCGCCACGCGCACTCAGACAATCTGGAGCTGACCTATGGAACGTACACCTTGCAGGGGTACGCAACGCGTGTCCGTCTGCTGGGCTTTCTCAATCATGCGGACCTGGGCCACTACGACGAAGCGAACCGGGCCTACCTGAATGGCAGTGAACCCGCCCCGGATATTACGGCCCATCGCCACCAGGGGACAACCAAGCCGGGTGTGGGCTTGAACATGGAACAGGAACTACCAGCCAGTATGAGAATTTTCCTGCGCACTGGGTGGAACGATGGGAGGTATGAATCGTTCAGCCTGAGCGAGATGAATCACGCCATTTCGTTTGGCGGAGACATTTCAGGAGATAGCTGGCGCCGCAAAGATGATCGGGTGGGCAGTGCATTCGTCAACAGCGGGCTGGGCCGGGCGCACCGGACATACCTTGCACAGGGCGGTCTTGGTTTTCAATTAGGAGATGGCGCCCTCAACTATCGCAGGGAGAGCGTAGTTGAGACTTACTACACGGCGCATATTCGAGGCGGGTTGTACGTTGCAGGTCTATTCCAGTTTGTTAACAATCCCGGTTACAATGCCGCACGCGGTCCGGTGATTGTACCGGGGTTTCGCGCGCACGTTGACTACTAGGCGGGAAAAAACAGCCGGGTCACCACCGAAGTGGTTATCCCGGCTGTCACGCTGGGCGCCCTGGTTCAGGCGTGCGTTACTGACAAGGGTTGGTGTCCATATCTTCCTCGTAGTCGCCATCATGTTCCCCTGGGTTGAAGGGAACCAGGCAAGCCGAATCGTAGTAGCGCTTGCCGGCAAACGTTTGGGTGACAAGATAGGTCCGAACACCGTCGCCGATCATCGAGTGACGTACGTGGTAACGGCCCCGGCCGTGCGTGGGTCCGCCAATCAGCGCTTCCCTGAGCACACGCCCCTGGAGTTCTCCATTGGAAGGCAACTCGAGTCGAAGGATTCTCGCGATGGTGCGTGCAAGATCGGCATTGCTGACCGGTGCTTCATCCTTGGTCTTCTGCTTGAAGTCCGGTCCGAATGCGGCCATGTTGTTGTAGGTGTCGCCGCGGCTAAAGCTGCCGTGCATGCCCTGGCCTTCCTGCAGGCCGGAGTCGGCGATTTCGACCCGCGTCTGATTAGGATTTTTCGGATCCAGGGCGAAGTTCTTGAAGTTGATCGCGATGGTGGGGGTAGGGAGCGGTGAGGCGCCCTTCAAACCGATAGAGCTGAGCGGGAGAGCTCCGGGTATCGGACCGAAATCATCATCCACAAAAAGTCCGCCTGTGTAGTTCTGCGTGCGCAGATAAGCTACGAGGGCACGGACGATTGTGGCATCTTTGCTGGGCACGTAGATGAGATCAGAACCGCCATTCGCTGCAACGATTACTTTCGCGTCAGCCGATTCCCCGCTTGCGGGTATCTGGCCAAGGCCGCCGATGACGCCGTTGCCGCTGGCCGGATGCTGACGCACCGTGGCCGTCTGCTGCGCGATCGTGGGATCGACTGGCTCGTATTGAAGGGTCTTTCCATCAGTACCCGTGACCTGGTTGTCCGGATCGTAGAGCGGCAGTTCCAATTGATGAGCCAGATCCAACGCCAGGAAACCAACCGGGAGGAAGCCAGTGTTCACTTCCTGCCGTCCCGTCGCATCCTTGTAAGTAAAGTGCGAAGCATAGTCATTGACGTAGTTGGTTTGGGTGGCATCCACTTCATAGTGGCTGATGGTCGAGAAGCCGTGGTCTGAGGTGACGATGATGTCGGTGTTCACGCTCAGTGAGGGGTTGGCTTCGATGAATTCGAGGATCTGTTTCAGGTTATTGTCGGCGTTCTTGATCGCCGCTTTCGAGGTTGGACCGTTGATCCCCGGGGTCAACGTGTTCAGGCTGTCGCCCTGATTGTGTTGGCTGCCATCGGGATCGCGCGACCAGTAGACGGCCACAAAGGGCTGGCCATTCTGGACGAAAGTGGGCAGAACCGCCTTGGTGAGGGCATCCACGAAATACTGCTGCTGCGTAACGTTTGCGGCGAGCGTGCCGGGTGTCTCGTTGTTGCCGGAGAAGCCGTTGCTCAATTGACTGGTGGCAGGTGCGCCGTTGGTCCGGTTCGGGGCGACCGTGGGCAGGCCAGCAGCCGTGAGTGCGGAGAGAACGGTTGACGACAAGGGCACGCCCGCGGCTGTACCGGTTGCGTCGTCGATGATCACCGTCTGCGGCAACTGGAATGCTTTACCGGACGGCTGCAGTTGCGAGACGTCGAAAATTGCCGCTGGACCCACTTTGCCAATGGCGGCGGTGTTGTAACCGTTCTTCCTCGCCAGGCTCAGAATTGTTTCTTCGTTCAGGTAGTTGCCGTTGAAGTGGTCATCCAGATCTGCCAGCACCTGATCGTTCTCAACAAACGGCGTAATCGTTCCAGCCGTCTTGCCGAAGTTGCCGGTGTTGAATATGGCAAAACCGGGGTGGAGTGTGTTGCTGAAATCGCCCGTGTCGCCAAGCAGGTGGCCCGTCGCCATAACGGAGGCGTTCGCCGTGGTGAAGGTAGGAAAGATGCTGTGGCTGTTAATGAAGTGAACGCCAAGTTTGCGAAGCGCCAGCAGCGTCGGTGCGTCCGTCTGGTTCACTGAGCCGTGACGCAAGCCATCGGCGACAAAAAGGATCACGTTGCGTTTGCTGGGGCTCTTGCTTCCTTTTTCATCCGCCCTCGCGACCTGAAGCGAAAAGCAATTCAAAGAAAGGGCGGCGGACATCGCGAGCGCTGTCCATTTACTGCCAAATGCGTTCATTGTTTCTCCTCGATCGATCTGCTTTCGATCAACAGAACCATGCTTGCGCGGACGAGCCACCGGTTGCATGAAGATTCTGTGAAGGAGAGAAGAATTTCAGGGTGTCACAAGGATCGAGGCGAACACGCAGAGCCGGAGGTTTTATAGCTTTGCATCTTCCTTGCCGCAGCTGCAACTAAACGGAAAAGGAAACTATTCAGCCTGCTGAGAGCAGCCAGCTTTGAAGAGCAAGACAGTAGCTTCGGCAGTTAGGGTATTAGCTAGCTAACTAGCCCCCAATTTGTCATCCCGAGCGCAGTCGAGGGATCTGCTTTGCGCCTTTCTCCCTAAACAAATTTCTACAGAGCTCCAGCATCGGAAGGGCAGAGGAACGTGGGTCTCGATAGCAGCCGCTTCGCTGCCAGGAGTGACTCTCCTGCCGTTTCTGCTGAATGAATGGTTCTTCTGCGTGTCCGATGCTGGAGCTCTGTAGAATTTCTGGAGGGAGAAAGGCGCAAAGCAGATCCCTCGACTGCGCTCGGGATGACAAATTGGGGCTTAGCTAACCCACAAAACATGTCGTCGCACACCAAAGCTTAGCCTAACGCGCAAGGCTACAAGCCAAAACACAGCAACAGGCTCACCGCTCCTTCAACCTGTCGCACCAATCAGTACTGGTCAGAAATCCGGGTTAGGCCTGCGGGGTTTTTACGGCAAGGCAAGTTCCGGCAAGTTAGCTACTGTCGCTGTTGCTGGTTACAGGCCCAGGCCACCGTCGACGGACAGAATCTGGCCAGTGATGAAGTGGGGGCCGCGAGCGAAAAACAAGACGGCCTCTGCTATGTCCGCCGGGGTACCGTTCCGTTGCATCGGGGTTTTGTGGGCGAAGTGCTCATAGGCGGGATCCACTTCCCCATTCACCACCATGCCGGGAGCTACGCAGTTAACGCTGATCTGCGGCGCAAACGCTTTAGCCATGGTTTGGGTGAGCATGTGCAAGGCTGCCTTGGACGTGCAGTAGTGGCCATGCGTAGGCCACGGGTGCAGACCGCCCAGCGAGCCGATGTTGATGATGCGGCCCTTTGCCTCATGCAGATGAGGATAGGCCGCCTGGGCCATAAGAAAAGGGCCGCGAGTATTCGTCTCGAACATCTTATCCCACTGTTCCAGCGTGATCGACTGCAGTACTGCGGTCTCGAAGGTGCCGGCATTATTTACCAACAAATCCAGACGGCCGAACTGGCGCACCACCGCTGCGACAGCTTCTTGCACGCTCTCCTGGCTGCGCACGTCACACTCCACCGCCATGGCGCGCACCTTGAACTCGGTGAGCCCGTTCACCGTGGCAGCCGCCTCGGCCTTCGACCCTCTGTAGGTGATGGCCACGTCCGCGCCGGCTTCGGCCAGGGCGAGAGCCAGTGCCCGGCCAATTCGCTTGGCAGCGCCTGTCACCAGCGCCGTTTTGTTATGCAGGTTTTCCACTACTGGGGCAAGGGGGTTTGTTGGGAAGGCTTGGCGCTGGTCGATTGCCCTTTTGGGGTGGTATTGCTGGGCGCGGTACCGTGCCCGTCGCCGTAGAGCGAATACTGCTCCGTCGGGCGCTTCATCTTGACCAGGATCTCTTTATTGTCACTTTCAATCTTGAAGTCTTCGCCGTACGTCTTCCAGCCATCGGCAATCACCTGCAGACGCACCGTGTCGCCGATCGGGATCACATCGATCGTGACCTTACCGTCTTCGTCACTCTTGAGCTCAAGAGCGCCTTTATCGCGGTCCCCTTCCATAGGGTGGAAGACGACAGCGGCGTTCGCGATTGGCTTGCCGGTCGTCGAACGGATGACGGTGACCTTAATGGTGGCAGTTGCCGGCGGCGGCGTGTACTTGCGGCCGCCATGCTGGTAGGCCAGGGCGGTCAACGATCCGGCATAGAACAGACCAATGCCGACAAGTAACAAGCAGAAACGGCGCAAAATCGGGCGGCTATAACTCCCCATACCCGGAAGTATAGATGATCCGGAGTGGGCCGGCAGGGCGGCAACTCGGTCCGGCCTGCCCCCGAAAGGCAACGGCCATTCATCCCAGCTTAATATTTGAGCGTAATAGACTCAGATTTCGGGCAACGCCGCTTGACAAGGTCGGGAACGACTACTACATTAGCAATTGAAGAGCGAGAGTGCTAAACGCTGTTCATTGGATCGAGCGTATCGCTCTCAACCTCACTCATAGCTTCAATCGTTGATTACCACGGGGCAAACCCTCGTGCGAAGGAGAAGTAACGCAATGGCGACCGCAACAGCTTCTGTAGCAACCAGCTTTACCCCGCTTCACGACCGCATTCTGGTTCGGCGCGTCGAAGAGGGCGAATCCATCCGTGGTGGCATCATCATCCCTGACACTGCGAAAGAAAAGCCCCAGGAAGGCGAAGTAATTTCCGTGGGCAAGGGCAAGTCGAACGACGAAGGCAAGGTTTTCCCGCTGGACGTGAAGGCCGGCGACAGCATCCTGTTTGGCAAGTACTCGGGCACCGAGATCAAGATTGATGGTGAGGAGTTCCTCATCATGCGTGAGGAAGAAGTACTGGGCATCCTCAAGAAGAAATAAGCGCATCGCGGGTTGACCCGGATGCGCTTTTTGCTGCTCACAAGGCGGCGGACATTGGTAAGAAACGGCCGGCCATGCTGGCCCTGTTGAAGGAGAAATAGAATGGCAAAGCAAATTCTGCACGGAGAAGATTCGCGTCAGGCAATTCTGCGCGGCGTAAACACGCTGGCGGACGCGGTAAAGGTGACGCTCGGGCCCAAGGGTCGCAATGTGGTCATCGAGAAGAAGTTCGGTTCCCCGACCATCACCAAGGACGGTGTCACGGTCGCGAAGGAAATCGAGTTGAAGGATTCACTTGAGAACATGGGCGCGCAGATGGTGCGCGAAGTGGCCTCGAAGACTTCAGACGTAGCCGGTGACGGCACCACGACCGCTACCGTTCTGGCCCAGGCGATCTATCGCGAGGGTGTCAAGACGGTTGCTGCCGGTGCGAACCCGATGGCGTTGAAGCGCGGCATCGACAAGGCCGTGGAAGCGGTCGTAGGCAAGCGCGATGAGCACGGTGTGGTTGTCGGCGGAGCGCTCGAGAAGTTCTCCAAGCCGGTCACCGGCGAGATGATCGCCCAGGTGGGCACCATCTCGGCCAACAGCGATGCGACCATCGGCAACATCATTGCCGAAGCCATGAAGAAGGTCGGCAAAGATGGCGTGATCACGGTCGAAGAGTCGAAGACGCTCGAGACCCAGCTGGAAGTGGTCGAAGGTATGCAGTTCGATCGCGGCTATCTGAGCCCCTACTTCGTGACCGATCCGGATCGCATGGAAGTTTCGCTCGAAGAGCCCTACATCCTGATCCACGAGAAGAAGATCAGCTCGATGAAGGATCTGCTTCCCCTGTTGGAGCAGGTTGCCCGCAACGGCAAGCCGCTGGTGATCATCGCCGAAGATGTTGACGGTGAGGCGCTCGCGACCCTGGTAGTCAACAAGCTGCGTGGCACCCTGAATGTCGCGGCCGTCAAGGCCCCTGGCTTCGGCGATCGCCGCAAGGCCATGCTGGAAGACATTGCCAAGCTGACCGGTGGCAATGCCATCACCGAAGATCTCGGCATCAAGCTCGAGAACGTCAAGGTAGAAGACCTGGGCCGTGCCAAGCGCGTAACCATCGACAAGGACAACACGACTATCGTGGAAGGCCGTGGCGATGCAAAGGCGATCGAAGGCCGGGTAAAGGAAATTCGCAGCCAGGTAGAGAAGACGACCTCTGACTACGACCGCGAGAAGCTGCAGGAGCGCCTTGCCAAGCTGGTTGGCGGCGTTGCAGTGATCAAGGTGGGTGCGGCGACTGAGACCGAGATGAAGGAAAAGAAAGCTCGCGTTGAAGATGCCATGCACGCAACCCGCGCTGCGGTTGAGGAAGGTATCGTCCCGGGCGGTGGTGTGGCTCTGCTGCGCTCCGCGAAGGATGTCGATGAGCTCATCAAGAAGCTCGAAGGCGATGAGAAGATCGGTGCAACCATCGTTCGTCGCGCGCTGGAAGAGCCTCTTCGCCAGATCGTTGGCAATGCCGGCGAGGAAGGTGCTGTCATCGTAGGCAAGATCAACGACAACCCCAATCCTCACTTTGGCTACAACGCCGGTTCCAACCAGTACGAAGATCTGGTTGCCGCTGGTGTCATCGATCCCACCAAGGTGACCCGCACTGCTCTGCAGAACGCGGCCTCGATTGCCGGCCTGATGCTGACGACCGAAGCCATGGTGGCAGACATCCCAGAGCCGAAGTCTTCGGCGCCAGCGGGTGGCGGTCACGGCGGCGGTATGGGCGACATGTACTAAGCAATACGCTTTACGCGGAGAGGCCACCCTTTGGGTGGCCTCTTTGTTTTTGTAAGCCTGCCTCGCCGGCTAACGAATGAAGCCATAAACCCCGTCCTGCCCATTTAGACTCTGACCCAAAAGGAGCATGCATACCGAGCAAAAAGTAAACTGCGGTTGAGGTAGCATGGCTTACCATGCGCTCCCTGATTGCTCTTCTTGTAACAGTTTCTGCTGGTTATGCCTGTGCCTGTTTCGCCCAGACAAATCCCGCGGCGAATATTTACAACAATGAGGCAATAGTGTGGGAGCACTATGACACCACTCTCCACATGCATGCGGATGGAACCGGGGACCGCATCCTGCACATGTCCGCCCGCTTGCGATCCGAAGGTGCGGTAAAGCTTTTCACGGTGATCTCGGTTGCATTTGCGTCCGCCAACGAGACGGGCACTATCGAGTATGTCCGCGTGCATAAGCCGGACGGCACCACCGTCGAGACGCCCATCGCAGACGCGATCGAAATGCCTGCCGCGGTCACCCGGATGGCCCCGCTTTATAGCGATCTGAAAGAGAAACAGCTACCAGTACGTTCCCTGGCGGTGGGTGACGTAATCGAGTATCAGCTTCGCACCGTGCGCACCAAGGCGGAAGCTCCTGGCCAGTTCTGGGGTTCGGAGCACTTTCTGCGGGACGCGGGCGTGGTTCTCTCGCAAACGCTCACCCTGGAGGTGCCTGCCAATGTCTACGTGCAGGTATGGAACCCTCGCCATCCCGCTACCCCCACGGAACATGATGGCGTGCGCATCTACCGCTGGAGCGTCTCGCAGCTGCAGCCCACTGGGAAGATCGCAGATGGCAGCCAGGCTACAACAGCAGCGGCAAAAACTGCAGAAAAGGTCGACGACAAAATCAAGGATCTCGACGAAGATGCGGACGGCCGCAAACTGCCATCCGTCGCGTGGACGACCTTCCACAGTTGGCCGGAACTTGGCGAGTGGTACCGAAGTCTCGCCCTTGCGCACGCACAAGCAACGCCGGCCATTGTAAGCCGCGCCAACGAACTAACCAAAGATGCCAAAACACCCGAGGAGCAGGCGCGCGCCTTGTACGACTTCGTATCCACGCGCACTCGCTACGTCGGCATCGACTTTGGCGTGGGCCGCTTTCAGCCCCATGCGGCAGACGAGGTTTTGAATTACCAATACGGCGATTGCAAAGATAAAGACACCCTACTTGAAGCCCTGCTGCGCGCCAAAGGCTTCGCTGTAGCGCCTGCATTGATTGGCGTGGGCATTGCATCGGTTCCTGACCTGCCTTCGCCGGCACTGTTCAACCATGTGATCACCACTGTCACCGTGGCCGGCCGGCAGATTTGGCTGGATAGCACGCCAGGGTTCGCGCCGTACCAGGTATTGGTCGCCCCCATCCGGGATCAACAAGCCCTGGTGATTCCTGCCTCGGCTGCGGCGCATCTCGAGACCACTCCTGCCCAACCACCCTATCCCTATTTCGAGCGCTTCGAAGCCGCCGGTGACCTCAACAAAGACGGGCTGCTCACCAGCCACATGGATATAACGTTGCGCTCGGATAATGAGTTGGGGTTCCGGTCGCTCTTGCAACAGATCGCTCCTGCACAGTGGGATGACGCCATCCAGAACATTTCCCGTGCGCTTGGATTTGGCGGCACGACGAGCCATGGCGACCTGCGGCAAAAGGATGCCGCGGGTCCGGTCGTTGTGAGCTATGACTATAGTCGGCCGTCCTATGCGGATTGGGAGCATCACCGCATCCTGCCACTCTTTCCTGTGCTCGAGATTGCTTACATCGACCGGGACAAGGCGCCCGAGCATGACATCGATCAGGGCGCACTGCGAACACTGCAGGCCACAACACGTATCCGTTTGCCGGAAGGGTATGAGCCGGTCTTGCCGGATGCCGTGCACGTCACGCGCACCTATGCGACCTTCGATCAGACTTACCGGAAGGTAAAAGATGAACTTGTCATGGAACGCACGGTCGTCATCCTGAAACAAAAAGTACCGAAGGCGAATTGGAAGGATTACTATGCCTTCACGAAGGCGACTGGTGCGGAAATAGGCGAAACCTACATATCGCTCAACACGCCTGGCGACGACAAAGCGGCCGACTTATTGGCCAGCGCACGCGCCCAGATTTTGCAAGGCAAATGGGACGACGCGCAGAAGACACTCGATGAAGTGAAAGCCTCCAACCCCAAAGCGCCGTGGGTGATGTATATGCTGGGCCTGACTGCCCAGAACAAACATAAGACGGGCGAAGCTATCAACGACTTCGAGGCTGAATTGACCAACCATCCGGATGCCGACGTCGTGGTCATCATTCAGTTGGGCAGCCTCTACCTGAGGCAAAAACGCTATACGGAGACAGAGACTCTCCTGCGCAAGTATCTCGGCCGCGGAGATGTAGTTCTCTTTGACGCGCTCGCCCGCACTCAGACACAGTCCGGCGATCAAGCGGGAGCGGTGGCTACTTTGCAAGCCGGTCTGGCGGCCCATCCTGACGACCTGTCACTGTCTCTTATGCTGGCGGCCGCTCTCCAGCGTGACCATCGCAACGACGATGCTGTTGCCTTAATGACGAAGCTGATACCTCGCTGCGAAAACGCAAACCAACTGAATACAGTTGCTTATCTGCTCGCGACCGCTGGGCGGGAATTGCCGCTGGCGGAAGAGACCAGCCGGCGAGGCATCGACATGCTGGAGATCGCGTCTACCTCCTCATCTGTCCAACGAGCCAGTGACCGGGATTACGGTCAGACAAATGTTCTGGCTGCTTCGTGGGACACGCTCGGATTCATTCTTCTGAAAGAAGGCAAAGCAGCAGAAGCGGAATCCTACCTGCGCGCTGCGTGGCTCCAGCGAGCAAACCTGGTGGTCGGCGATCACCTGGCACAGGCACTCGAGGCGCTTGGCAAGCCGGCTGAGGCGCTCACCATCGATGAGTTGGCCGCAGCTGCGGATGGTTCGTCAAACGATGTGGATGCAAGGGACGAGGTAAGTAAGAACGCGCTTCGCCTCCGCCAGGCGGGCGTCAAAAGTGGAACCACCGATGCTTCGCGAACACTGCAGGAGATGCGCACCTTTCATCTAGCCAAGACGCCGGGCGCAGCCGGATCAGGTACATTCCGAATTGCTGTGGAAGCCAATCATGTCACCCAAAGTGAATTAATCACCGGACCAGAAAAGTTGCGGACCCTGAGTGCCAGTATCGACCGGCTGAAATTCCCAGGCGCGGCACCGAAGAATTCCAAGGCGCGGATTCTGCGTGATGGCATTTTATTTTGTTCCGCTAGTTCGGCAAAGTGTGAATTTGTGATCACCGAACATCAGTTCGGCCTCAGTGCCGTTGCGACGCCGTGAGTCAGAGCGAGTTCTCCACAACCGGGTGAGGGCGTTCAGTTGTCCCTGGGACCGGTGGACTATGCGTATCTAGACCCTGCTGGGAGTAAGTCTAACTGGCTTGCCCATCGGTGCACTGCGGACTCATCCGCTACGCTACGCTCCGACTCAACATTTACCATTGACGTTTTAGTGTACTGCACGTAATAGTACACATGTGATCCCGTTTCGAGTTCAATTCCGGCCGGGCGTTTCGCTCTTCGAGCAGATCGTCTATGCCGCCACGCGGGCCATGGTGGCCGGCCAGTTGCGCCCCGGCGACACATTTCCTTCAGTTCGCTCGCTCAGCAAGGAACTCAAGATCAATCCCAATACAGCTGCGAAAATTGTTGCGCACCTGGTCTCGGAGGGCTTGCTGGAAATGCATCCTGGCATTGGCACGGTGGTGGCGCGTCTGCCCGACGCTACGGCCACGGAACGCACCCACCTGCTGGATCAGCAGATCGAGGAACTGGTGGTGGAAGCGAAACGGCTGGGCATTGAGCCCGGCGAAGTGCAGGCCGCGCTCACCGCGCACTGGAACAAACTCGGTGGCGATGCTGAGCCCGCTGGGACGCGGCAAGGAGAAAGGAAGAAACGATGAGTCTGGCGATTCGCACGACGGGTCTTGGAAAGCGCTTTGGCCGCACCGTTGCACTGGACAGTGTGAGTCTCGCTGTACCAGAAGGCGCAATTTTCGCGCTGGTGGGCCGCAATGGAGCAGGAAAAACCACCCTGATCAAGCTGCTCATGAATATGCTTCGCCCCAGTGCAGGCTCAGCGCAGGTGCTGGAAAAAGATGCAAGCCGGTTGGGCGGCAAAGGCTTTTGCAACATCGGCTACGTATCGGAAAACCAGGAGCTACCAGAGTGGATGACAGTGGGCGCCTTGCTCGAATTTTGCAGGCCGTTCTATCCGCAGTGGGACGGGGATTTGGCCGAGCGGCTGGTGGCGCAGTTCGATCTGCCGCTCAAGCGCCGGTTGCACCAGCTCTCACGCGGCATGCGCATGAAAGCCGCATTCGTGAGTGCACTTGCGTACCGCCCGCGTCTGATCGTTCTTGACGAACCGTTTTCCGGGCTCGATCCATTGGTACGTGACGAGCTGATCGACAGCCTGCTTGATCTAGCAAGCGAATCAACGATCTTCCTCTCGTCTCACGACCTGGCTGAGATAGAAAGCCTTGCCAGCCACGTGGGTTACCTCGAAGAAGGCCGCCTGCTGTTCTCAGAGGAGATGAGCGCCCTCTCGGCGCGCTTTCGCGAGGTCACAGTCTTGCTGCCGGAACTGGCCGCAGTGCGCCACGACACTCCCGCCGCTTGGATCCAGCTTGAGAGCTCCGATGCGGCGGTTCGCTTTGTACACACGCAGTACCAGGGCGCATCGACCGAGCGCTCAGTGGCCGACGCGTTTCCTGAAGCGCGCGGCGTTTCCTTCGACCCCATGTCGCTGCGTGCGATTTTTGTGGCCATCGCGAAAAGCCAAAGCAGCCGCGAGCGAGTGGCTCAGACAGATGCTTTGAAGGTGGCGCTATGAAGCAAATCCTGCACATTTTCGCCAAGGATGTCCGCCGGCTGAGGATCGAGATTCTTCTTTCGCTCATCACCGCAGCATTGTTTGCCTGGGTGGTTTCGAAGAGCTGGTTCATTGGGCCCACATTTGGAACGAGTTCGTACCAGGAAATCAGCGATTGGCTGAAACCTCTTGTTTTCTTGAGTTGGGGTTTGTTGATCGCCCGGCTGATCCACGGCGAAGTTCTGGTCGGTGACCGGCAATTCTGGATGACGCGACCTTTCGAGTGGCCCAAATTGCTCGGCGCCAAAGTGTTTTTTGCCGCTTTGCTGCTGTATCTTCCATTTCTGTTGATGCAGTTCGCGATTCTCCTGCAGGCGGGCTTCAATCCGCTCTCCTACCTGGCAACTCTTCTCTATCGGCTTTTGCTCATCTCTTTGTTTTTCATTCCGCTCATTGGCCTGGCGGCGCTCACCTCGAATCTCGCGCAGATTGTGCTTATGCTGCTGGGCGCCTTTGTGGTCCTCCTCTCATGGAGGAGTCTGGAATACCTTCCCCTGGTGGGTTTCTCGCTAGGGAACAATGGACCTGCGCCATACAACTTTGTTCGCTATGGAGAGCTTGCTGCCGTCGCTGTCACTCTTCTGTCGTGCGGCGTGGCCATCGCGCTGCTCTACGCCCGCAAGCGTGTTCTGGTAGCCCGACTGCTGCTCGGCAGTACACCCGTTCTCGTTCTGCTGGCGTACTTGATCGGGGTTCGCAGCGTGTCAATGGACCGGGTCTACAGGCCAGCGGGGCCGGCAGACCCTTCCGTCATCCGCCTCATTCCGTTTGAGCAGGATGAAGCAAGCAGAGCTGCGGCAGGCAGATGGGGCGCGACCGAAAGCAGCTACTTCAGCAATATCGAATCGAAAAGATGGGCCTTCATCAAAGTCAGGCTGCGAGCTTCGGCGGTCGCCGCGGGCGACCTCTGGCAGCTCAACGCATTCCGGCCGACGCTGACGCCGGCGCATGGCACAGCGCTTGATCTGCATTGGCAGCAGGGGCATGAGGTGTTTGAGGCCACCGAGGCGGACAGCCAGCTCACATACGTCACCCTCGTCTTCCTCATTCCACGGTCAGAGTACGAGCGGCTGAAATCGTTACCGCTGACCCTGCATCTTGACTTTGCGCTCACGCAGGCCAGTCCGGCGCGGTCCTGGCGATTGGCACTGCCGGAGGGAAGTTTCACCGTTCCGGATCTGGCCTCCTGCTCGTCGCAGCACACCAGATCCGGAGGCTCGCTCCAGGTCACCGGTGTGGCTTGCCGCTTTCCGTTGCGGATGCCGGTGTTTTCCCTGAAGGCCTCCTATAGGAAAGGTCCGTGCCCGGCTGCACCAACCGCGGCCGGCAATCCTGCTCCGGTCACCCTCGCTACACTCGGAGACTTCAACACCGCGCCGGCAACTTTTGGAATCTCGCCCATGGAAGATGGGATGTATGTGTCTTTTCCGAATAATCACTCCTTCGACAGCGGGTCGCGGGTTGAGTCGCAAACCGATCGCGTTTGCCCCGGCACGCCTGTCATCTTCACGCAATACCGCAAGGTGCGTGCTGTACAAACCGGCGTCACGATTGACAAGTTTAGACCCGAAGATTGATGTCCGCTGTCCGAAAGCCCTGCACATCAAGAGAGAAGCGGTCAAGCGGCGGTATGGGCGACATGTACTAAGCAGCACGCTTTACCCGGAGAGGCCACCCTTCGGGGTGGCATTTTTGCTTTTGGGGATGTTTTTCCACCGAACTGGCGCTCGGTTACGAACCGTGAACGGCTGCAAACGGCTTAATGTTCGTTAAAGCGATTTTTCGTTAGGCTTTGTTGCGCGGTAGGGCGTTCATTTCAGTCTGCCCTGATAATTGCCGCGCTTGTAAAAGAGTGGATTTTTGTCGCAGGCTGGCTTTTAATGAAGAGCAATGGGCCACCTACCCCAAAGCCTCGAAAAGCTGTCCGCTGCTGAAAAGTTCGAGCTGCTGGATGCGCTATGGGAAAGTCTGGAATCCGAGCCGTCTGCCATCACCCCAGAACTGAGTGCGGAGCTTAAGCGCCGGGTGGAGCGATACCGCAAGGACCCTTCTGCCGTTCGCCCGTGGGAGCAAGTACAAGCTGACCTCCTGAAAAACAGGTGACGCTGACTGTCGAATGGTCCTCAGAAGCAGAAGCCGATCTGGTGGACGCCCTCTCTTACTATGACGGTATCCGCTTTCAGTTAGGAGTGCGGTTTGCCGAAGCCGTGAGTGAAACCGTCAAACAGATTGCAGCCGTGCCGCTGCGCTTCGCTGTGATCGATCAGGACATACGACGGGCAGGGGTGCCTCAATTTCCTTATGGCCTGTTCTTCCTCATAGAAGCAACTCGCGTTGTTGTAGTCGCCTGCTTCCACGGCAAGCGCGACCCAAAGCAGTGGCAACAACGTGGGTCGTGATCCGGCTCGGATCCTCGGATCAATGGACCGGCCATAACTTTTCCGATTGCTCGACCATCTTTCCCATATAAAGAAAACTCAGATAGGACGAGAGGCAAGCCCTCGGCTTCATAACGATCCGATCTGCTCTACTTCTTGGCGTGACCGATGGCTAAGCGCAGACCCACGCGGAAGGTGAACGGCAGCGATGGATAGCCGATAGGGGCTATGCGTTTGTTGCTGGTCAGGTTGTCGAGTTGGGCGTAGATGGCGAGCGCCGGTAAAAATTGATAGCTGCCGCCCAGGTCGAGCTTGGTGTAGCCGAAGTCGAGATTCCGGTTGGGTAAGAGAAGCGAGTTCCCTTCTGCTGCGTCGCGGCCCGCGAGAAAGGTCGAATCATCACTGCGGGTGGCGAACGATGCGGTGAAGCCAACCGTGTATTGCTCACCGTTGTAGTTCACAGCGGCGAAGCCGGTGTGGGGCGGACGCTGGAACGGCCGCGCACCCCGCAAGGGTGTAAAGGCGCCGATCGGGATATTTGAGAACGTTGGCGGTGCTTCGCCCGGCAGGCCGGTGTTGAACGCGGGTGTGAGCGCGTCCGAGGTGAAGGACCGTTTGACCACGGCATCGAGATAGGTGTAGCCGGCGCGCAGAAACAGCGTTCTGAAGACGGTGTACTCCAAATCGCTTTCGATACCCTGCGCGCGAAATGCGCCGGAGTTGAAATCCAGCGGCCCGGCCTGGCTGATCAGGCTTTCCAGGGCGTCTCTCTCCGTTGGGCTCAGTTGCGGTAGCAGAAGGGGCACTTCCGTCGCCGGTACGGGTTCGAGTTGCCTGCCGTATTGGGTGTGGAAGTAGCCCACGCGGAGCATGCCGCGCTCACTCAGGAAGCTCTGCGCGACGCCACCCTCATAGGTGCGCGACTGCTGCTGCACGATGGGCGTGATGCGGAATTGCTGGATGGCCTGCTGCCCGCCGGGCTGCCCGGCAAGGAAGTCGTAGAGCGAGCTGAACTGCGCTTCAAGCGATGGCTCCTGGTAGCCCCGGGCGAAGCTGGCGCGGATGCGCGTGCCGTGAAACGGCCCGTTCCCCGGCAGGACGGGGTAGTAGGAGAGGCCCACACGCGGCGTACCCACCACCCCGAACAGTCCGTTCTTCTCGACACCACCCCCAAGCGAATAAAGGAGTCGGGTGCGCCAGGACCCCTGGATCTGCCCGGTGTAATCGTAGTTGGGCCGCTCCAGCGTTTGATTCAGCGCGAAGGCTGTTGACTTCTTCGCGCCGCGCTCGTCGCTGTAGCGAAATGCGAACAGCCCAAGGATGTGCTGCGCAAACGGGTAGTCGCTCTGAAAGAAAAACTGATCGCGGTTGTTGACCCGTTCGATCGTGTTGGGATAGATGCCGGCGAAGTTAAGGATGCCCTGCCCGGCTACCTCGTACCCGTTCGCTCCGCGGATCGCGGTAGTGTCACCGTAATAGTTGCTTGAGGAGGTGAACTGGATGCCTGCGGGGTAGAAGGTGATGTCCTGTTCGCGCTTGCGCGTCATGGCGTAGCGCACAAGGTTATGCCAGCCGCCGTAGGTGCGGTTCTCGAGCAATGCGCCGAGATAGATATCCTGGTTGGCGCGCTTACCGGCATCGGCTATGCCGAAGAAGTTGAAAGGGCCAGGTGTGCCGGCAGCCGCATCACTGTTGCGTGCCATGATGCGGAATTGGGTCGCCGAGGTTAACGCGTAGCCCAGGTTCGCTGCTGCCGTGTCGTCGTGGTACTTATCCAGGGGCACGGAGTTATTGCTCTGGAAGGCTTCGAAGGCGCCATAGTAATCAAGCTTTTCGCGGGTGCCCCCGAGCGACGCCTGATTGCGAAAGGTGGTGAAGGTGCCGGCATCGCCTTCGTAGAAGAAGGAGGGGAAGGCGGTGCTGCCCCTGGGTGCGCTTACGAGTACTGCGCCCGAGGCAGCGTCCGAACCGTACAGCGCGCTGTTAGGCCCGCGGTAAACCTCGAACCCGGCTACGCCAGCGGCCGCGAGATTGCTGTAATTGAATGCGCCCCCGATGTCGCCGATGGGCACCCCTTCTATCTCGACATGGTTCGTGTCAGGAGGACCCCCGCGCAGGAACAACGAGGCGAGCCCACCGTACTCTCCCTGGCGCACGAGAAAGGCGCCCGGCACCTGGCGGAGTGGGTCGATGAGGTCAGTCCGATTGGGGAAGACGGTTCTGCGCTGCACGGTAACGGCGGCGGTCGTCTGGGCTTCCGGCAGGAAGAGGCCGGTGGCGGAAAGCACGAGCTCCTGCTGGGCGTGCTCGGATTCCAGCACGATGTCTTCCTGATGGCTATCGACGGGCCCGGCGTAGAAGCTAGTGGTGGTGATTTGCTTGAAGCCTTTGGCGGAGATCAGTACGTAGAAACGGCCGGCGGCACTGCTGCTGATCTGATAAGAGCCGTCCGTGCGGCTGATGGCCAGCGCCAGGATCTGCCCGTTCTGCAGCAGGACCACATTGGCGTGGACAATGGGCATGCCAACCGCGTTGCTGACCGTGCCGCGCACAATCGCGGCGTGGGCCTGGCAATAGAGAAAGCAGATCGAGACGAGGAGCCCGCATGCTGCGCGCCACGAGCGTACCGGCATCAAGATCGTGTACTCTCCCGCATTACTTTTAGCCGCATGTACATAGACGCCGGTAACTGGAATCGCGCTTGGACCCGTGCTAGCGAGCTTCGGCTTGAAGGGAAGACGGACGTGGTGACCCCGGGAAGACTCGAACTTCCGACCTGCGGTTTAGGAAACCGTCGCTCTATCCACCTGAGCTACGGGGTCATTCTGCGACAATAGCCTCAGTTTACCGCAAACGTTTGCCGCTTCCCTCTCGTACGCGGCGACACAGGAGCAGACGATTGGCCGGCTTGACGCAACCATCGCTGGACGAAATTGATTGCGAGATACTTGCGGAACTGCAGGCGAATGCGCGCATCGCGTTTGCCGAGTTGGGCCGGCGGGTGGGCTTATCGACACCGGCAGTGATCGAGCGCGTGCGGCGGCTGGAGGAAAGCCAGGTGATCCTCGGCTATCGCACACTGGTGGATCCAGCCCAGGTGGGTCTGCCGATGCGGGCGTTCGTACACGTGACGGTCGCGGGCGATAAGTTGGCTAAATTTGCCACAGTGGTGCGCGGCTTGCCTGAAGTGTTGGAGTGCCATCGCGTGACCGGGGCGGAGTCGTTCATCGTGCAGGTCGCGGTACGGGATGTTCGCCACATGGAAGAGGTGATCGACTCCATGATGCCGTACGTTTCGACCAACACTTCGATGATTCTGGCTTCGCCGGTTCCCTGGAATCGGGTGTTACCGGCGGCGCGGTATGACAAGAAGTCGCGGTCTCGTAAGTAGGACTAGCTGAATCGTGGGTTCGTTCGCTGGGAGAGAGTTGGTGGCGGAGACCTGTGAATTCCCAGATCTCCCGACTGAAAAGCGCCGGCAGACATGGGGACCCCACGCGTTATTGAGCCGCGGTTTCTCGGTGAGTGGTTGGGTACGGTCGGCTAGAATTTGCGCAGTTTTCGGTAAAGATCGGTGACGATGGGCGGCGTGAGGGAACGAATCGCCTTCTTGAGACCGATCGTTGTCTTCACGCGGTTCACCCCGGGACGCTGCTGGAAAGCTACTCCGTGCTGGTGGGTCAGGCCTGGATCTTCTTCCGGACGGCCATTCGTGTAGTAGTAGGTCGCGATTGATTTGCGATTGCGGTTCGGCGGGCAGGTCAACGGTAAAGGATGGCCGTGAAAGGAAACACTGGTTGTGCTGAAAATGGCACAGCGGTTGAAAATGGGCAGGATTCTCTGCTCCGCGCGCGTGACCTGGCGATCCCAAAGTTCAAAGTGGCCGCCATACTCCTCTTGCCAGTCTTTGTTGAGATAGATCAGGAGGTTAATGCGGCGGTCGAGGCGCAGCCGCTTGTGATAGCTGAAGTCGGCATGCACTTCAAGCAAGCCCCCTGGCCGGATCTGGTGCAGACCGCCGCCAGTGTAGTTGGGATCGGGCAAAACACTTTCAATGCCGGTCAGGGTCTCCAGGAAGCGGAGTAGAGGGCCGGTGTTGAGGAAGTAGAGAACGTCCCGAATGGATTCGGGTAGCTTTTCTACCTCGTCAAATGCCAGTTTTTTATGCTGGTTTACATCGGTTTGGGCGTTCCAGGCCGCCTCATTCGGCTCTGGAAAGTCGCGCAAAGCGGCTTCAGCGATCTCTGCCGGCAGAAAATCGTCGAAATAGATATGCGGGAACGGCGCGTTGGCCTGGTATTGCGCCGCTGTCTGCCGCGCAAGGCTCTCGAGCTTCGCGGTGAAGGCGTCGCTCAGTAAGGCGTTCAGCACTCTTGGCCTGGGCACGTTGATCGCCGGGGCGGCATCCTGGGCTATCTCAGTGAGAGGTTCAGCCATCATTCCTCCGCAAAGCCCTTTTGTTCGCCTCATTTTGACGTGAAATCTATTGCAAAATCTAACCGCGGCATGGGGGTGTGTCAAGAACGAGGACTGTTCCCCCCGGACCCGGGATGGCAGTTGTAAACTAAGAATGAGGAACTTATGCCGCAAATGGAACGCAGGAAGTCAGTGACGGTCACGGTTGGCAATGTGCGTGTGGGGTCTTCCGCGCCGGTGGTGGTGCAGTCCATGACCAACACCGATACGGCGGATGTGCCGGGCACGATCCAGCAGGTGGCTGCACTCGCCACCGCGGGTTCAGAACTGGTGCGCGTGACGGTCAACAATGATGACGCGGCGGCCGCGGTTCCCAGAATTGTCGAAGGGCTCGCTAAGTTGGGGATCGATGTGCCGATCGTTGGCGATTTTCACTACAACGGGCACCTCTTATTGAAGAAGCATCCTGCGTGTGCGCGCTCACTGGCGAAATACCGCATCAACCCGGGCAATGTTTCAATCGGCCGTAAGGACGACGACAACTTTCGCACCATGATCGAATGCGCAGTGGAAAATCAGAAGCCGGTGCGCATCGGCGTGAACTGGGGCTCGCTCGACCAGGCATTACTGACCCGCATGATGGACGAGAATTCAAAGCTGGCAGAGCCCTTACCAGCGCGCGACGTGATGGTAGAAGCCATGCTGGTCAGCGCGCTTGACTCGGCCCGTGCTGCCGAGCGCTATGGTTTGCGGCGTGACCAGATCATCCTAAGCGCCAAGGTGAGCGGCGTACGCGACCTGATCGAAGTGTACGAGCTGCTGGCAGCCCGCTGCGACTATGCGCTCCACCTCGGACTCACCGAGGCCGGCATGAGCATGAAAGGCATTGTGGCTTCGACCGCTGGGCTTGCGCCACTGCTCTTGAAGGGCATCGGCGATACCATCCGGGTTTCCCTGACGCCAAAGCCGGGCGGCGACCGCACAGAAGAAGTGCAGGTAGCGCAACAAGTTCTGCAGTCGCTGAGCATACGCAGTTTTGCTCCGCAGGTGACGGCATGCCCCGGCTGCGGCCGCACCAGCAGCACCTACTTCCAGGAGCTGACACAGGACATCCAGGCGTATGTGCGCGACAGCATGCCGGTGTGGCGTGAGCGCTACCCCGGGGTAGAAGAGATGAAGCTGGCGGTGATGGGCTGTATCGTGAATGGACCTGGCGAATCGAAGCATGCCAACATCGGGATCTCATTGCCGGGCACGTTTGAAGATCCGAAAGCGCCGGTGTACGTCGACGGCCGCTTGATGACGACGCTTCGCGGGGACGGCATTGTCGACGACTTCAAAAAGATTCTCGATGACTATGTTGCATCACGGTACGGCACCGGCTCACGGGAAGAACAGTTAATTGAAGTGCGGTAGTTCTTCAGTTCGAGTGCGAAAAGCCGGCTCTCAGGTCGGCTTCAGTTTTCTCCTCAGTTCCTTGAGCGGATAGAACGTGCCTCGCCAGTAGATGCCACCCCGCCACAGCGCCAGGGTCATGGAACGCAGCAGTGCGTAGATGAGCAGGCAGCTCGCCGCCGGATACAGCAGCAACTGCAACGTTGAGAAATGCTGGTACTCACCGGCTTTCTGGTACGCGATCGTCAAGGCGAGCAGCATCACCAGCATCGGCCCACAGCCGGAGAGCGCTACAAAGCACATCGCCGGCGGCAGCAGTGTGCCAAGCGCCACGAAAAAGGCGCCGACCAGCAGGAACTCCGGCCGGAAGAAGAACAGGGCGAAGAGATTCTTAGTCAGGTTTTCGACTACGCCGAACGCGCCCTCGGCCCAGCGAACACTCACCAGGTCGCGCCCCAGGGCTACCCGCTGGGCCAAACCTCTCTTCTTTACCAGGCGCCCGAGAGCCATATCTTCTACCACTTGCAACCGTAGCGCCTGCCAACCGCCGATGGCTTGATAGGCATCGCGGCGGAGCAGGTTAAAGGCTCCCACGCCAATCGAGTCCCGTTTGGCCCTGGGGTTGGGCACCCGCCAAAGACGTACTGCCCACAGCGCCGCCACCTGTAGAAACGCGATCATCATCCGCTCGCCCGGTGTACGCAGCAGCACTGTCGGCGCCAACACCATGTGATCCGCGCGGCTGTCGATGGCGAAACACATGGAATGCCGCAACGCATGGGGATCGAAGAGTACGTCGCCATCAGTAAAGAGCAGCCATTCCCCCCTGGCCTGCTGTGCCGCGAGCTCCATCGCGTGCGTTTTCCCCAGCCAGCCTGCAGGCAGATCGGTCACATGCAGCACGGTGAGTCTGGCTTTGCTGTTGGCAACCTCATCCGCAATCGCATCCATGATCAGCCCGGTCTGATCGGTGGAGCGGTCGTCTACCGCCAGTATCTCGAGCGGGATACCTTCACTTGCCAGCAGCGAGCGCAGGGTGGCAGCAATGCCGGTTTGTTCATTCCTGGCAGGAACGATGACGCTCAGCAGGGGCAAGCCTCCCGCTGGCTCTGGCGCGGGCTTAGCAAGCAAATCGGGGATGCGATGAAAATTCCAGCGCCACTGCAGCACCATCAGCAGCCAGGCTCCGGCGATGAGCCAATCCAGCAGCAAAATCCAGTAGAAAACGTGCATCTCTCTCAGTATGGCCCCGCGCGGGCCGGGTTGCTTCCAGCCGCTTTGATTGGCTGGCAGGGGCAGCAGAGCGCGTCTTATATACTGACTCCGGTCCCGAACGCATGGCAGAAGAAAGACGAAAAAGACTTAACAGTGGTGCGCTCTGGATTGCTGCCTCTATAGCCCTGGTGCTCATTTTCTTCGGCGTTCGCCGGTTGACGCGCGAGAAGCTACCCGTGCGCGTTGCCGAAAGCCAGGTGCAGAACCTGGTCAAAGAAAGCAGCACCAACGGGCGGGTGGAGCCGGAAGTTACATTCACGGCCCATGCCCCTGACGCGACCACGGTGACAGCGGTGCTGGTCCATGTGGGCCAACACGTGCGCAAGGATCAGTTGCTGCTAACCCTCGACGACAGCAACGCGCGTGCCCGTGTGGCTGCTGCCACGGCCGCTTTGCGGGCAGCTGAAGCGGGCTACCAAGGGGTGCAGAATGGTGGCTCACACCAGGAGCAGCTGACGTTCACTGCCAACCTGGCCAAAGCCAAAATCGACCGTGACCAGGCAGCCAGGGATCTGGCAGTGGTGCAGCAATTGGCCGCCAGGGGGGCCGCTGCCCCGAGCGAAGTGACCCAGGCCCAGACCCGCCTGCAAGTGGCCGAGGCCTCGCTGCACGCGCTCCAGGAACAGCAGGCGAAGCCGTTTGCTGCCGTGGACCTGAGCCGGGCCAGCGCCAGCGTAGCCGAAGCGGAAGCCGCCCGGGCTGCAGCCCAACAGGTGATTGCGCAGTCGAACGTGCGCGCTCCCTTTGACGCTACCGTGTTCTCGCTGCCTGCTACGCGGTTTGGCTATATCGAGCCCGGGGCGGAGCTCGTGCAGGCTGCGGATTTGACCAAATTGCAGGTGCGGGCCTACTTCGACGAGCCGGAAATCGGGGATTTGAAACTCAACGATCCGGTCAGCATCGTTTGGGACGCGCGGCCGGATATGAAGTTCCACGGACGGATCACGCGTCTGCCCTCCACCATCATCACTTACGGCACGCGGAACGTGGGCGAGGTGTTGATCAGTGTGGTGGATTCAAATGGAATCCTGCTGCCGAATACGAATGTAGTGGTCACGGTGGTGACTCATGAAGTCCGCGATGCCCTTACCGTACCGCGCGAAGCTCTGCACATCGAGGGCGGGCGCCGCTATGTCTACGTGGTTTCGAACGGCACGTTGCGGCGGGCTGGGGTAGAAGTGGGCGCGATCAACCTGACGGTGGTGCAAATCGTCAGCGGCATCAATGACCACACGATAGTGGCGCTGGGGTCCACGAATGGCGCACCCCTCTCCGAAGGCGTACCCGTGCGCGTTGTGCGCTGAGGCGCCGGTGCGCACGGCGTGGTCTGTAGAATGCAAATTGCAGAAAATTAGGGGTCAACGGTATCGGTGAGGCGCGCTTGCCAGTTCGTGTGGTTGGGATTTGTTCTGTTGCTCGCGCATGCTGAGATGCAGGGTCAGGTTTCTTTCTACACCGTGGTCGACCTGGCTTTGCGTAATAGCCCCCAGGTTCGCCAGGCAGCCGCCCAGGTGCAACGCGCCGAGGCAGGTGAGATGGAAAGCGTGGCGGCTTACAAGCCCAGCTTTTCTGTGGGCTCGAGCCTGGGTTATTCGTATGGCTTCCCTGTCGGCCAGCCCTCTATCTACAGCGTCAGTGCGCAGTCGCTGGCCTTCTCGTTCTCTCAACCGGACTATATTCGGGCCACGCGCGCGGCTTTGCTGGCGTCGCAGTTGCAGTTGAAGGACGCGCGGCAGCAGGTGATTCTGACCACGGCGACTGACTACATCGAGCTAAACACCCTCAGTCAACAAATCAGTGCGCTCGATCAGCAGACCGGGTATGCGCAGAAGCTGGTGGAAATCGAAACGGAGCGGGTGCAGGCGGGGCTCGATCGCAAAGTGGAGCAGACGCAAGCACGGCTGACCGCGGCGCAGGTGGCGCTGCGCAGGATGCAGCTGGTGGACCAGGTGGATATGGTGCGCGCGCGGCTGGCGCATTTGACCGGGCTCCATCCGGGCGACCTGGTCACGGAACCACAAACGATTCCTGCAGCGCCGGATGCCTCACAGGAAAGTGGAAACGGAGACACGGCGATCGAGTCGAGCAGTGGCGTGAAAGCGGCGTACGCGTCGGCTCGGTCCAAGCTCTACACGGCGTTTGGGGACGCACGCCAGAACAATCATCCGACGTTTGCGTTTGGCGGGGAATATAACCGCTATGCCAAATTCAATAACTACAACGAGTACTATTTGCGGTTTCAGCACAATAACTTCAATGTCGGCATTCAGATCACGCTGCCGTTATTTGACGCGACCCGCCGTGCCAAGGCCAAAGCTTCGAGCGCTGAAGCGGTTGAGGCGACCGCGCAGGCGGACCAGTTGCGCAATCAGACGAACGAGCAAATTTTGCAGTTAGGGAAGAGTCTTGCCGAGTTGTCGGCGCAGGAACAGGTTGCGGATTTGCAGAGCCAGTTGTCGCAGGATCAGCTTGATCTGATCACGACCGAGTTGCAAAGCGGCAGCGGCAATCCTGGTGCGCCGGCTCCGCTGCCAAAGGACGAGCAGGCGGCTCGGATTGGGGAGCGTGGGCGCTTTATCGATATGCTCGAGACCCGGTTTCAGCTCATGCAGACGCGTTTGTCTCTCCTGCGTGCGCTGGGTCGTATCGAGGAGTGGGCCAAGGTGGTTCCCCCTGCTCATCCCTGAGGGGTTCGCGGGTCGCCGCGGAGGTTGGTATAGCGAGGGTTGCCTGTGAAGTTCACATCTCTCCGGGTAAAACCGCGGTGAAATAGGGGACACCCCCTTTGTTGTTAAGCTCCTGGTTTATTTGGGAATTTGGGCTATTCGTTGCACCGTCCCAGTTCTTAGCCCATCCAATGTGCTGGTACCCCTTTGGGTACGGTTGTGTCACTTCAGCACCCGGGTGCTGTTAGACTGGAAGTTGAGCCTATGCCGCTAAAAACGTTACTCTTAAACCCTCCTTCATTTGAAAATTTTGATGGTGGCGCCAGTTCCCGTTGGCCCGCTACGCGCGAGATTGAGTCGTATTGGTACCCTGTCTGGCTTGCTTACCCGGCCGGCATGCTGGAGGGCTCGCGTATGCTGGATGCCCCTCCGCATCACGTATCCGCTACCGAAACGATTGAGATCGCCAAGGGCTACGAATTTCTTGTGCTCTTTACCAGTACGCCCTGGCTGGACCGGCGACCAGAAGCTGGCAGAAGCGATCAAGCGCGCCAATCCTTCGATCAAGATCACCTTTGTTGGCCCGCCGGTGACGACCTCGCCCGATAAGGCGCTCCACGAGTGCGCGGCTATCGATTTTGTTTGCCGCCGTGAGTTCGATTTCTCAGTGGTTGAGTTTGCCAACGGCAAGCCACTGCCAGAGATCCTGGGCATCAGCTATCTGCAAGACGGCACCGTCGTACACAATCCTGATCGTCCGCAGGTAGATAACCTGGACCAGATGCCGTGGGTCACCGATGTGTACAAGCGCGACATCGATGTCACAAAGTACAACGTACCGTTCCTGCTGTATCCGTATGTGTCCCTTTACTCGACACGCGGATGCCCGGCACAGTGCACATTCTGCCTGTGGCCACAGACGCTGAGTGGTCATGCGTGGCGCAAGCGTTCTACGGATGACGTGGCAGCGGAAATGGCGCATGCCAAGGAACTGTTTCCGGAAGTGAAGGAATTCTTTTTCGACGACGACACGTTCAACATTCAGAAGGCACGTACGGTGGAACTGTGCGCCAAGTTGAAGCCGCTGAAGCTGACCTGGTCGTGCACTTCGCGCGTGACGACCGATCGCGAAACATTGAAAGCGATGCGTGAAGCTGGTTGCCGGTTGTTGATTGTCGGCTTTGAATCCGGCGACCCGCAGATTCTGAAGAACATCAAGAAGGGCGCCACCGTCGAGAGAGCACGTGACTTTGCTCGGGATTGTCACGAGCTTGGTCTTACCATTCACGGTGACTTCATTCTCGGCTTGCCCGGCGAGACGAAGGAGTCCATCCGCAACACGATCAACTTCGCCAAAGCGTTGGATGTGGAAACCATTCAGGTTTCCATCGCTCATGCCTACCCTGGCACGGAGTTCTACGACTTCGCAGCGGAGAATGGCTTCATCATCAACAATGGCGCCATGGTCGACGAAGGCGGACACCAGTTGGCGCACATTGAGTATCCCGGCTTGCCCAAGGATTATGTGCTCGAGATGGTCCACCGGTTTTATGACGAATACTACTTCCGTCCCAAGGCTGCGTGGCGCATTGTGAGCAAGGCCATCGTCAACCGGGATATCGGACGGCTCTACGTTGAAGCCAAGGCTTTCATGAAGCTTCGCGCGCAACGCAACAAGGTGGTTTCTGACGGCAAGAAAGCTGCCAAGACACCTACGGCTGCGCTTAACGCCGGCGCTTAAATTGGGATTGCCATCTGCATTGCCGAAAGGGACAGCGTCTTGCTGTCCCTTTCGTTTGCGGATCTGGAAGCTATCCCAACCAGCCCATCCCGCATCTGCCCTGTGATGAATCGCTCCACCATGACGCCGCCCACCATGACGCCGCAAAGATACCTGGTGCTTGCCGTGGTCACGCTGGCTTCAGCCTTTGGTGACACCTCGCTGGCGATTGGGATGAAGCGTGTCGGGCCGGTGTCTTTGGCACATCCCGCTTCTCTTTTATCAGCCCTCGGGACACCCTGGGTATTTGTTGGCGTGCTGCTCTTGCTGGTCTTCTTTGCTTCTTATCTGACGGCGCTTTCCTGGGCCGACCTCACGTTTGTGCTGCCCGCGACTTCGCTGGCCTACGTGGGTATCGCGTTTCTCTCCAGGTTCTGGCTCCATGAGCAAATCTCCACCGCGCGCTGGGTGGGGATTGCGCTGATTACGGCCGGCGTTGGTTTCGTGACGCAGGGACCCGCCTATACGCCTCCTGCTGCTGCAGCTTCCGAAAGACGATGAGTGTGACGGCGGGCTCCGCGACCACGGGCGCAACCATCTTAATGATTGGGGCAATCGTGTTGACCGCGACTGCCGGGGATGTGTTGATCGCCTCGGCCATGCGTTCTCTGGGCGACCTGGATCGGATAAAGGCGGAACAGGGACTATCCGGGGCGGCGCGAGCGGTGGTTTCTGAAGGCCGCTTCCTGGGCGGCGCTCTGTGTATGGCGCTCAGCTTTTTCTCTCTGCTGTTTTCGCTGAGCCATGCAGACGTGAGCCTGATTGCGCCGGCTGCTGGCTCGCTTACGTTTGTGACGAATGCGATTGCGGCCAGGTGGTTGCTGCACGAGAACGTTGACCGCCGCCGGTGGCTGGCGGCGGTCTTCGTTTGCTGCGGGGTTGCGTTGCTCAGGTATTAAGAACGGCCCGGCCTACAGTGCTCGCATCACTATCCGGCATCAGGGCAGAGGCTTGTAGGCGATACATTCGATCTCGACTTTCATGCCCGGAGCCACCATGCCTGCGCCTACCGTGGTGCGGGCCGGCTTCGCGTCGCCGAAGACCTCGGCATACACTTCGTTCATCGCGCTGAAGTCATTGACGTCGAGCAGGAAGACGGAGCACTTCACCACATCCTGCAGGTCGGCTCCGCAGCCTTGCAGTGCAGTCTGCAGGTTTCGCAACACGAGCCTGGTTTGCTCCTGCACGGTGGCCTCGGATTGCATGAGGCCCGTGGCCGGGTCGACCGGACCCTGACCGGAAAGAAATAGCAGATCGCCCGCGCGTACTGCGGTGACGTACGGGCCTTGTGGTTTGGGCGCACCCGGCACGATAAAGCGTTGCAGCATGTAAGTCTCCTTAGATGCCAGTGTATCCGCCGGGCCAACGCCTGCTGGCAGAGTGACTAGCGAGTGGCGTTGGCCGACAGCCGCGTGTGGCGTTTGAGCGACAAGCGTATCGGGCTTGCTGCCGCTGTTTGCTTCACGCCGCAGGCACTGCCGGCCATCGTCGCCAGTCCCCAACTTGTCATCCGGAGCGCAGTCGAGGGATGACAAATTGGGAGCTAGTGGGGTTAGCGGACCGCCGCGTGTGGCGTTTGAGTAACAAGCGTATGCCGGCTTCCCGCCGGTGTTTGCTTCACGCCGCAGGCACTGCCGGCCAACGTCACTAGCCCCCAACTTGTCATCCCGAGCGCAGTCGAGGGATCTGCTTTGCGCCTCTCTCCTGCCACAAATCTTTTACATGAGCTCCAGCATCGGATGGGCAGTGGAACGTGGGTCTCGATAGCAGCCGCTTCGCTGCCAGGAATGACTCTCCTGCCTTCCTGCTGAAAGAATGGTTCCTCTGCGTTTCCGATGCTGGAGCTCATGTAGAGATTTGTGGAGGGAGAAAGGCGCAAAGCAGATCCCTCGACTGCGCTCGGGATGACAAATTGGGAGCTAGTGGGGTTAACCGACCGCCGCGTGTGGCGTTCGAGTGACAAGCGTAGCCCTCCCGCCGGTGTTTGCTTCACGCCGCAGGCATTGCCGGCCATCGTCACCAGCCCCAACTTGTCATCCCTGGGGCGGGGTGGATTAGGAAGAGCTGTTGCTGGCCGGGACCGTTGTCAGTCGCCTGCTAGCTAAGGCATGACGATCCAATTAACTAACTGGGGAACAGACGCATGAGGCCTGTGGCGGCGAGTTCGGGCTTGAGAAACCCGGTCCTTGCTTCCCTGTCGCCCGTGACGGCTGCCACTGCTTCGGCAGCAATATAGCCACTACGCACCGCGCCTTCCATGGTCGCCGGCCAGCCGGTCGCCGTCCAGTCACCCGCCAGCAGGATGCGTGGCCAGGGACTCACTGCCGCCGGGCGCAGCAAATCAAGCTGCGGTCGAATGGAATAGGTGGCACGCACTTCTTTCACCACCGCGGCTTTGAGCAATTTGGCCTGCTTGACCAGCGGGAAGAACTCGGCCAGCTCTTTGAGCGCGAGATCGATAATTGGCTGACGCTGCATTTCGACCATGGACTTCGATGCGCTCACCACCAGCTCGAGATAGCTGCCCGGCTCACCACGGCGCTTCTCCGGCTGCAGGCGAGACTTATGAAACATCCACTGTATCGTGCTGTCGAGCAGGATCGCATGCTCCAGATCGGTGACTTCTCGATCGAACCACAGATGAATGCCGGTAATCGGTGAGTGCCCGAACTGTTGCAAATCATTTTGCAGGGACGCGGCTGCCTCGTTTTGACGGCAACAGGGGCAGCAGCTTGCTTACGCCTTCGAAGGCCAGCGCCAGAACCACGGCATCGCAGGAGAAGCTTTGATCGCGCACGCTCACTGTCCATTGCTGCACGGCCTCTGACCACACGAAGGAGTCGGGGGCAGCGTTTAAGTCCACTTGCCCTCCTCGGCTCTCGATGTACTCGATGGCGCGGCCGTACAGTTCGCTCAGCGGAATGGTGGGGACACCCATGCGACTGGCTCCCGGGGAGAGCAGCAACGACTTGCGAATGACCTGCCCGGCGTAGCGCACGGACATGCATTCCGGATCTTCGTTCAAGGCACTCACCAGAACCGGCTTCCAGAAACGCTCGATAGCATTGGCGGTCTGGCCATGGCGCGTGAGCCAGTGCGCGAAGTTCTCTTCTGAATCGGGTGGGGTGCCGGCGATGAAGGCGCTCATGCCGCGGCCGATGGCCAGCTTGTCAGACAAGGAAAAGGCAGAGGCGCGCAGAAAGGCCGGCATGGAGTGGAATGGCGCGGGCAGAAACGACGGCGTCAGGACACTCTGGCGCCCACCCGGTTCGAGAAACGTCAACCGGTCAAACCAGCGAATCGCATCGCTCACACCCAATCGCTGATACAGATCGATCAGGTTGACGCAATTGCCGAGTAGCACGTGCTGGCAGTTGTCGATGACCTCGCCGGTGCCGGGGTGCTCGTAGGACGAGGCGCGTCCGCCGAGGTAGCGGCGCTTCTCCAGCAAACGCACGTGGAAGCCTGCGTCTGCCAGGGCACATGCGGCCGACAGGCCCGCGATGCCCCCGCCCACCACCACGACTGATCGGTTGTTGTTCGCTGCTGTCAGGCCGACACACCCTGCGCCAGCGTTTTGAAGATGCCGGCTCCTAATATGCTCAGCTTCTCATAGGCGGGCACGGCAATCCGCTGCGAGAAGACGTCATAGTTATGTTGTTCAATATGCCGCAATAAACGGTGGTAAATCGTGACCAACACCCAAAGAGCGGCCCGGCTATCGGGCGAAATCAGTGGCAACAGGGCTTCTGCGGATTTGTAGTATTGGCTGGCTCGCTCTGCTTGCAGGGCAAGCACCTCCCGCTGTTGTGGCGTGAGATGCCGGCCGCTGGAGATGGTGCTCATCGATTGCGCGGTTACCCCGCATCGCTCCAGGTCTTCGAGCGGCAGATAGAGGCGGCCACGCTCTGCGTCTTCCCGCACATCGCGCAGGATATTCGTGAACTGGAACGCGATGCCGGTTTCTTCCGCCAGCTTTTCGGCCCGGGGATCCTGGTAGCCGAAGATGCGGATGCAGACCAGGCCGACGACAGAGGCAACCAGGTAGCAGTAGCGGTATAGATCGGTAAAGGTGTCGTACGAGCCGGACTGCGGTTCGAGGTCGGTCGCCGTGCCCTCGACTAATTGATCCAGTAATTGTGACGTTATACCGAAGCGCTTCTGCGCATCCGCCAGGGCGATGAAGACGGGGTCCTCGGTAGGGCCGCCGGCCGCTGCCTGATGCCAGGTTTCCATCCAGCTGGCGAGCGCGATGCGGCGATCGGGCACGGAGACTTGCTCATCGTCGGAGAGGTCATCGGCCTTGCGCATGAAGGCGTACACGGCACAGATGGCGTCTCGCTTGGCGGCGGGGAGAGCGACGAAGGCGTAGTAGAAGTTTTTTGCTTTTTTGCGGGCGATGGAACGGCAGACGGCGTAGGCCGCCTCAACGGTCACTCCGGCCGCCTTCCTCGTGCCAGGGAGGGCAGGAGTTTACCCGTGAGCGCGCGCAGCAGGAGCGCGACCTTGCGCGGCTTGGATATGACAGGGCGGTGCGACAGGACATCGTAGTGCTGCCGTTCGATGGCGTGCAGAATCTCCAGACCGCCACGGCTGAATAGGTCGAGGTCTACAGCCAGTTCGCGATCGACTTGCTGGATCAAGGGCAGTCCTTTGGCGAATAGCTGGTGGGTGTAGTCGACTTCGTAGTGCATGAGCTCGCGGAAGTCCGGCGTGGCTTCGCGCCGCGCGATGCGTGCCCTCGTCTACGCCGAAACGCTCCATATCCTGCAGGGGCAGATAGATGCGGCCGCGATCGTAGTCTGCGCTCATATCCTGCCAGAAGTTCGCCAGCTGCAGAGCGGTGCAGGTGTAGTCGGATAGGTGGAACATGTCTGGCGAGCGGTAGCCGCAGGCATACAGCACCAGGCGTCCGACAGGGTTGGCGGAGTAGAGACAGTAGTCGAGCACGTCGTCCATGGTGCGGTAGCGGGCTACGGTCTGGTCCTGGCGGAAGGCGACCAGCAGGTCGGCGAAGGGCTTCTGCGGAATGTCACAGTGGCGGATGGTTTCGGCGAGTGCGACGAAGACTGGGTGATGGGCTTCGCCGCGGTAGCAGGCGTCGAGTTCCCTTCCCCAGAGGTCCAGGAGGGCTAACGATTGTTCGCGGTTGCCTACCTCGTCCCCGAGATCGTCAGCGATGCGGCAGTACGCGTAAATGCTGTGGAAGTGGGGGCGGAAGCGGGCCGGGAGGAACCAGGAGGCTACGTGGAAGTTCTCGTAGTGGGTGGTGGCGAGGCGGCGGCAGTAGGCTTGCGCCTGCTCCACGGTGGGGCGTGATTCGGGCATGCGGTATGCAGCCGGGAGCGCAGCCCAGCCGCGGTTCTCCAGTTCCTGCATGCTTTCTACGGTCACGCGATCTCTCCTCTATCGATTATCTCCCGTGCGCTCTCCGTTGAGGAAGCCCCGCGGCCCTTTCGCAGGCTGTACCACCGCACGGAGCAAGGGCGAGCGTAGTCCTTGGTCATCCGCAGCCCCTTTCTCAAAGTCACGGACCTTCCCCCCTTTTGTCATCCCGAGCGCGGTTTTAGGCTTTCCGAGCGTCCCCCCCTTTTGTCATCCCGAGCGTGGTTTTAGGCTTTCCGAGCGTACCCCCTTTTTGTCATCCCGAGCGTGGTTTTAGGCTTTCCGACCTTCCCCCCTTTTTGTCATCCCGAGCGCGGTTTTAGGCTTTCCGAGCGTCGCCCCCTTTTGTCATCCCGAGCGCGGTTTTAGGCTTTCCGAGCGTCGCCCCCTTTTTGTCATCCCGAGCGCAGTCGAGGGATCTGCTGTGCGCCTTTCTCCCTCCACACATCTTCACAACACCTCCTGGATCGGACATGCAGCCGAGCCTATCCTTTAGCGGGAATGGCAGGAGACTGAATCGTCGCAGCGAGCAGCTGCAGCTGATCTACGGTCCCTCCGCATGTCCGATCCAGGAGGTGTTGTGAAGATGTGTGGAGGGAGAAAGGCGCACAGCAGATCCCTCGACTGCGCTCGGGATGACAAAAGGGGGGACGCTCGGAAACCCTAAAACCACGCTCGGGATGACAAAAGGGGGGCGACACGCGGAAAGCCTAAAACCACGCTCGAAATGACCAAAGGGGAGGCGGTCCAGACCTTTAGCAGCGACCGCTCGCCACACCTAAGGAATAATCGCGGTCTTGATCTCGTTCGAGCGATCAAGCCGGCGCAGCACCGTCTCCAGGTCTGACAATTGCGCACGGCCCGTAATGTATTCGCTGCACTTGAAGCGGCCACTGGCCAGCAAATCGAAAGCGCGGCGGCAAGCCGCTGGAGTGTGATGGAAGCTCGCCTTCAACGTAATGTCGTTGTAATGGAGCCGATTGGTATCGATCTCCACTTTAGTGCCCGCCGCGCAGCCGCCGAAGAAATTGACGGTGCCACCGCGACGAACCATGTCAACGGCCCACTGCCAGGTAAGCGGCGTCGCCACCGCTTCGATCGCCACATCGACGCCGCGGTGATCGGGAGTGAGCGCGCGTACTTCTGCCACAGCGTCCACCACTGTACTGCTCTGCACCACGCAGGTGGCTCCGAAGGTGTTGGCTGAGGCGATCTGCTCATCGTGCTTGACCACCGCAATCACCTTCATGCCCGAAAGCTGGGCCACGTGCATGAACATCAGGCCGATGGGGCCGGCGCCGATCACGACTACGCTGTCCCCTCGCTTGGCTCCGGTCTCTTCTAATCCGCGCATGACGCAGGCCAGCGGTTCCGTCAGGGCTGCATGTTCCAGCGGCAAACTTTCCGGCACGATAAGCGTGTTCTTGGCCACGATGCGGGCAGGGATGCGGATGTACTCGGCATAGGCTCCGTTGTTGAAGAGCAGGTCTTCGCAGAGATTCTCCTGCCGGCTCACACACCAGTAGCAAACGCCGCAAGGGGCCGAGTTAAGCGCGACTACCCGCGTGCCAGGCTTGAAGCCGCGTACGCCAGGCCCACTTTCATGCACCACGCCCGCGAGTTCGTGACCGAACAGGGCGGGGGGCGCGATCATTTTGGCGTGGTAGCCACGGCGAAAGACTTTAAGGTCAGTGCCACAGGTGAGCGCGGCGTGAACGCGGATTACGATTTCGCCCTTCCCTGCTTCAGGGATCGGGACTCGTTCAATCCTTACGTCTTCTTTGCCGTAGAGAACGGCCGCGTTCATCTGGACGATCATGCTTTCCTTATTCTCACCCAAATTACCGGTCAGCGCCTTTTTGACTCCGATCATGCTTCCACCACGATCTTCATGGAAGACGGCTTGGGCTCAGAAGCGAAAGCCAGCGCTGCGACCGCTTCCGACAGAGGAAAGCGATGCGAGATCAGCCGGGTCAGGTCGTAGCCCTCGCCATAGCCTTCGAACACCAGCCGGAGGGCTTCCTCCTGGATGTCGACCGAGGCGCTATAAGAGCCCATGAGGGTCTTTTCGTCGACACATACCGCGGCGGGATCGATGATGGCCTCGCCATGCTGGGTCTGGGCAAATAACAGGACACGGCCGCCGGGGCGGGTGGCCTCCATCGCGGTGCGGATGAGCCCATTGCCGGCAGTGGCCAGGATGACGGCGTCAGCTCCGCGACCTTCGGTGGCTTCGCGCAGGACCTGCACAACGTCCTGCCGTCCAGCATCGATGGGGTGGTGGAGACCGAAAGCGGCCGCGGTGGCGTGCCGCTCCGGATAGAGGTCTGAGGTAAATACCTGGCCGGCGAACCGGCTGGCCAGCGAGGCCAGCATGATGCCGATGGGCCCCTGCCCGATAACCAGCACCGTCTCATCGCTGGCAAGTTGCAGATTGCGGATTCCTTTGAGGCAGGTGTTCAAGGGCTCGACGAACACCGCTTGCGCAAACGGCACGTGGTCGGGAATCCTGATCAGGCCGCCTTTGACAATCCAGTCCATCACCCGCACATATCCTGCGAAGCCTCCGCCAGAGGGTTCGAAACCTGCGGTGCAGCCTACTTTCTTGTAGACCGGGCACTGGGCAAAGGTCTTTTTGCGGCAGTAGTAGCAGGCGCCGCAGGGGATATGGTGAAACACCGCGACGCGGTCACCCGGAGCAAACCCCTTCACCCCGTCGCCCACTGCGGCGATGGCGCCTACGGTTTCGTGGCCGAAGATGCGCGGCGCGGCGTGCGAGCCGGTGTGGATCTTTTTGAGGTCGGTGCCGCAAATGCCGCAGCTATGGACCCGAATCAGCACTTCGCCGGGGCCGATCGCCGGTACGGGAACGGTTTCGACGCGCACGTCGTCTACGCCCCTGTAGACGGCCGCCTGCATGCTATGCTCCGGCTGGCTCAGGTTTGCTACAGACTCTTGCACGCCCAGGGTACTTTGCATATCAGGCATCGTCTCTCAGCGGGCCTACCCGCGCAGCGCTTGGCATCACCCGCTTGCCTGACCCGATCAGCGTGGCCATCAAGGGAGTAAAGGCGGCGGCAATCTCATCGGCGCCCCTTCTGCCGTTGTTGGCCATGCGCGCCAGGCCGCCCCAGTACTGGGGGTGGAGCGCAAGGTGACCCAGCAAGGCTGGCATCCGCAATTGGCCTTCGCTATCGGTATACCGGCTGAAGTCGGGCAACACCTCACCCGCCAGATCAGATACGGCTTTGAGGCAGTAGAACGCAATATTGTGAGTACGGGCGAAGCGGGCTACAGTGGCTGCTTCCATATCTACCAGCACGGCACGGTAGGTTTCTGCCAGTTTTCGTTTTTCTGCTGGGTGCGCCACGTGATCAATCGTGACCAATCGCAAGCTCGCCGGCGTCGCTTCGGTAGAAGAGCGCGTGCTGAATCGATCGCCCGTGGCGGTATCGACCACTTCGTTCACCACGTATGCATTGGCCGGCTGCACGCCGCAGGAGAGCGCTCCCGCCCAACCGACGGAGACGATTGCATTTAACGGTGAGCCCTCAGTCGCAATCTCACAGGCGCGTTGCGCAGCGTCTTTCCCCATACCAGCGCAGACGGCGACGCACTCCGCATCGCCCATCGTTCCCTGCCAGGCGAACGCGCCGCGCCGCGGCCGGGCCAGGGGCATGGGCTTCCAACCCTGCACCAGCGACTTCAATTCGCCGCGCATGGCTGCGATGATCGCGATGCGGGTCATGCTGCGGGCGCGTATCCATGCGCACGGAACCAGTCGATGGCGGAACGCAGCGCGCCGTATACCGGCACGTGGCGAAACCCGAGTTCGTGTTCCGCTTTGGCGGAGGAAACAAACATCTTCTTCTTGCCCATTCGTACGGCCTCTACCGTAGCACGCGGCTCCTGCCCGCGCAGCTTTCCGGTCACGGTCTGATCCCATAGGGCGAACATCATGGCGACACTGTGTGGCACACGCCGGGTTGGAGACGGAAGGCCTGTGATGGCCGACATCTTGTCCAGTAGCTGCTTCAGCGTCAGATTTTCTCCACCCAGAATATACCGTTCCCCCGGTCGTCCGGCTTCTAAAGCATCGGCGTGGGTTTTGGCCACTTCCAGCACGTCCACCAGGTTCAAGCCGGTATCCATATAGGCGGGAAAACGGCGGTTCAGAAAATCGACGATGATGCGGCCGCTGGGGGTGGGTTTGCGATCGCCAGGGCCTATGGGCGTGGTGGGGTTGAGGATAATCACTTGCTGGCCGGCTTTGGCAGCCGCCATGGCTTCCTGCTCTGCCAGGTACTTCGAGCGCTTGTAGGTGCCGATCATGTCCGCGAGCGAGACCGGGGTCGCTTCATCGCTAATGAGGCCATCGGAGAAAAACTTCATGGTGGCGACACTCGAGGTATAAACCACGCGACCCACACCTTCCTCGCGCGCGAGACGCAACAGATCGCGCGTACCCGTGACGTTGGCGGCGTGCATCTCTTCCGGATTGGTGACCCACAGGCGGTAGTCGGCGGCTACGTGCATCAGCGCGTCACACCCGGCCAGGGCGCTGCGCATGCCCTCGACCTGCAAGAGATCGCCCTGTACGGTTTCTGCCGGGATCCCGGCGAGGTTTTCGAGGTTGCTGGTGGGGCGCACGAGAAGGCGGAGGTCGGCGCCGCGGCGGGACAGTTCTTGCGCCACATGGCTCCCAACGAACCCCGTAGCCCCTGTCACAAAGATTTTCAGACCTTTGCTCCTTCAGCCGGCCCGGCACAGCGTTTCATTCAGGACTAGTCGAGAGCTTCCGGATGCAGACCAAAACCTTTTTCGCCCGCTGCTTTCTTCTCGTTCCACTTCTTCACCCAGGCTTCCCAGCTTGCGCCCGCGGCGCGGTCCTTGCCGGTGAAGTTGAGGCCGGCGATCTCGCTGTAGCGGATGGTCCGCTTTTCGGCAGCATCCTTAGGGAACAAACGCACCACGGACTCGGCCAGCGTGGCGCCTTGTTTACGGTCGAAGATATAGCCTTCGATCACCGAGCCGTCTTTGCAAGTGATGGTGACATCGCCGCGATAATCGAACGCCTTCTCTAACGCGTCCAGCACTTCGGCGTCGCTGCCCAGGGCAGGCACCCAACCCTCAAGATTCTGGTGAGCGGTGCCCGGAGCCAGTTCCAGCGTGTCCGGATCGACGACTTCTTCGTGGCTGGTCATACGCGGGTCTCTTCCAGGCTCTTGCTGTCAGCGGCGATTTGCACCAGCGACGGTGACGCATGCCCCAACCCAGCGGCCTTGGGCGCGGTCAGCAGATCACGTGCTCCGTGATCGACATATTTGTCGAACAGCGAGGCGCGGGCCACCGCGAGAAAACCGCGCAGCGAGCCGAACATGTCGTTGACCGCGGAGGGCTCATACCCGCAGCTCACCATGCAGTTGGCGCACTTCTGGTTGCCGGAAGCCGTGCCGTACTCTTCCCAGACGGTGGTCTCCATCAATTCCTTGAAGGTGGAGGCGTAGCCATCCTGCAGGAGGTAGCAGGGCTTCTGCCAGCCGAAAATGTTGTAGGCCGGGCTGCCCCAGGGCGTGCATTCATAGTTACGTTTGCCCATGAGGAACTCGAGGAACAAGGGCGACATGTTGAACTTCCAGTGCTTTTCCCGGTTCGACAGGATCGCGCGGAACAGCCGGCGGGTACGGGCGCGGCCCAGGAAATGCTTCTGGTCGGGAGCTTTCTCGTAGGAGTAGCCGGGCGAGATCACGATGCCTTCGACACCCATGGCCATGACTTCATCGAAGAAGCCGCGGACGCTGTTTGGGTCTGCGCCGTCGAACAGCGTGGCATTGGTGGTGACGCGGAAGCCGCGGCTGACCGCCTCGCGGATGCCCTCCACCGCTTTGTCATAGCCGCCTTCACGGCAGACGGAAAAGTCGTGGTGCTCACGCTGCCCGTCCAGGTGCACGGAAAAGGTGAGGTACTTGCTGGGCTTGAAGATGCCGATCTTTTCCTTCAGCAGCAGCGCGTTGGTACAGAGATAGATGTACTTCTTGCGCGCTACCAGGCCTTCGACGATCTCGGCAATCTGGGGATGCATCAACGGCTCGCCGCCCGGGATCGAAACCATGGGGGCGCCACATTCTTCGACCGCACGGAAAGCTTCTTCCGGCGACATGTCTTTCTTGAGAATGTGAGCCGGGTACTGGATTTTGCCGCAGCCCGCGCAGGCCAGATTGCAGCGAAACAACGGCTCCAGCATCAGGACCAGGGGATAGCGCTTCACACCTTGAAAGCGCTTCTTGAGCACATAGCTGGCTACGGTCCACATCTGTGAAATCGGAACTGCCATCGATTCAAATCTCCTCTAAACTCATTACGCCTGTAAGTGCCTGACCCTTACAAAATCACCGCAGTTGCCGCTAAGCCTTCCCCATCGACCGGCGGTAATCGGTTAACGCCAGCAAGGGAAAGTAATTACGGTACAGATGGTAGGCAAGGTAAAAGACCCGCGGAAAACCAGTGCCGGTGATGATGGCCTGACGACTGGCGCCCTCGCCCATGCTTTCGTCCCATGACCCATCGGGCAGCTGCCGTTCAATGAGCCAGCGCACTCCTTTGGCCACCGAATCGCTGCGATTGTCGCCCGCCGACAGTAAACCGAGGATGGCCCAGGCGGTCTGCGAAGGCGTGCTGACGCCCACGCCGCGCGTGGTGGGGTCGTCATAACTGGCGCAGCTTTCGCCCCAGCCCCCATCGGCGTTCTGCACCATGCGGATCCACTCCGCGGCTTGCTGAATTTGCGGCTCGTGATTCCATACGCCGATCGCTTCCAATCCACGCAACACCAGGAACGTGCCGTACAGGTAGTTCACGCCCCAACGGCCGAACCAGCTTCCATCGGGCTCCTGCTCGTCGTAGATGAAGCGGATGGCCTTTTCCACGCGCCGATCCTTTTGCGTGTAGCCGTAGGTCGCCAGCATCTCGAGAATGCGGCCGGTGATGTCGACCGTCGGCGGGTCAAGCATCGCGTTGTGGTCAGCAAAGGGGATGTACTCAAACACCATTTTGGTGTTGTCTTTGTCAAAGCTCGCCCAGCCGCCATTGCGGCACTGCATGGCGAAGATCCAGGCGATGGCCCGCTGGCACACGTCGTACTGGTAGCGCTCGCGCGCCGTGTTGTCCACCTTGTTCAGCGCCAGTAGAACCTGGGCGGAATCATCCGTATCCGGATAGAACTCGTTGTTGAACTCGAAGTACCAGCCGCCGGGTTGAGCATTGCGTACCTTCACGGCCCAATCGCCTTTATGGCGCACTTCTTTGGCCAGCATCCAGTCTGCAGCTTTCATCAGGCGCGGATCGTTGCGCGGCACACCCGATTGCCCCAGGGCATAGACGGCGTATGCCGTATCCCAAACCGGCGACATGCAGGGCTGCATACGGAACGTCGGTTCGATAGCGTCAGGAATGCCCTCGTCTTCAATCCCGAGCTTCTCAAACTCATCCATCGCGCGAATGGTCTGCGGATCGTCAATCGAATACCCCATGCAGCGCAGGGCGAGAATGGCGTTCAGCATGGCGGGATAAATGGCGCCCAGACCGTCGCTCATCTCAAAGTGATCCAGGATCCACTTCTCGGCTTTTTTGAGCGCGATCTTGCGCAACGGGCGGATGTGCACCCGTTCCGCCCAATGGAACAGCCGGTCAGCAACCAGAAAGAAGTTGCGCCAGCCCACGATCCTTTTGCGATCCCAGCGAAGATGAAGCCGGGCGTTGCTCTTACCGCCCACAAACAGCTCATCAATGCCGGTCTCGGGCGCGAGCTTCTTGAAAGGTTTCTTCGCATAGGCGATAGAAAGCGGCACCAGGATGGCGCGCGACCAGGAAGAAATCTCGTATATGTTGAAGTAAAACCAGTTTGGAAACAGCACCAGCTCCGGCGGAATGGCGGGCACGGCGTCGTATTCATACTGCCCGAAAAAGCAGAGATAGATCTTGGTGAAGGTGTTGCACTCGACGACACCGCCGTTATCCAGAATCCAGCCGCGTGCATGCGCCATGAATGGCTCATCCGGACCGTAGCCCATGAGCTTGAAGGCGAAGTAGGCTTTGACCGAGGCGCTTATGTTGGAAGGGCCGCCGGCATAGATGCTCCAGCCGCCATCTTCATTCTGCTTGCGCAGGATCTCGGCCAGGGCACGCTTCATCTTGCGTTCGTCGCCGGTCCCCAGCAACGTGTGCACCATGATGTAGTCGGACTCAAGTGTGGTGTCGGCTTCCAACTCGCCACACCAGTAGCCGTCGGGATGCTGCTGCGAAAAAACAAAGTCGCGGGCGCGATTGACGGAAGAGTCTACCTGATCCAGTCCGGCATCGAGACGGCCGAACCGGGGTACGGCGGGTTGTCCATTTTCAAACGATCGACTCATTCTGGACCCTACGTTCTGTTCGCAAACAACCAGGCAAAAAGTAGTACTAAACCGAAACCGGTCGAATGGCTTGCACAATCTCAGGAGGCAGTCCGAAACGAACATTCTCCGGCATCACTTCGACTTCTTCCACGTCGCCGAATCCCTTGCTGCGCAGGTAGGCGACGACTTCAGCTACCAGCACTTCGGGCGCGGACGCCCCGGCCGTAACGGCAACCGTGGTTGCTGATTCGAGCCACTCGGGATGGATCGCACCGGAATCTTCGATCAGGTACGCGTTGGTGCTCAGATTGCGCGAGACCTCGACCAGCCGATTGGAGTTCGAGCTGTTATTAGAACCGACCACCAACACCAGGTCTGCCTGATGGGCGACATTCTTCACCGCCACCTGGCGATTCTCGGTGGCGTAGCAGATGTCCTGCGTGTGCGGTCCGGCGATCTTGGGGAACCTGGCTTTGAGCGCGTGGATAATGTCGCGCGCTTCATCAAGGCTGAGCGTGGTCTGGGTCAGGTAGGCAACGCGCTCAGGGTCCGAGACCTGCAGTGCCGCAACCTCTTCCACCGTCGAGACCACCTGGGTCACTTCCGGCGCTTCCCCCAGGGTGCCTTCTATCTCGTCATGGTCACGGTGGCCGATCAGCACCAGCGAATAGCCCTGGCGCGCGAACTTCACAGCTTCCACGTGGACCTTCGTCACCAGCGGGCAGGTGGCGTCGATCACCTTGAGTTTGCGTGACTTGCTGCGGGCGCGGACTGCCGGCGATACACCATGGGCGCTGTAGATGACGCGCATGCCCTCGGGGACATCATCGATGTCATCCACGAAGATGGCGCCCTTCTCTGCCAATTCGTTCACTACGAACCGGTTGTGCACAATCTCTTTGCGTACATAGATGGGCGCACCGAAGGTATCGAGCGCGATGTTGACCACATCGATGGCGCGCACCACCCCGGCACAGAAGCCGCGGGGCTTGAGCAAGAGAACCTTCTTGGGCGTGTTCCCGGCATCGTTGCCGTTCACGGGAGGCGAGATCAGGGGACTTATCACGTCTTTCAGTATACCGCGCTGACCCTTATCTGTCTGAGAGATAAAGCAGTTGGCCCTTTTGCGCCACTTCATGGCGCACCTGGGTTTGTAACGTTTTGTGCGACCTTATCGCGGGCGCCTGCATCACCGTGCCAGCTCGGCGGCCAGCCGTAAATCTGCCTTGAAGAACCGCATCATCTCTTCCCGCGTTGCTTCATCCCGAGCACGCAGAATTGCCGAGGGATGGAGCGTGGCGATCACCTGATCGGCGTACGGTGTGGAGAGCACCCTGCCACGGTCTTTCATCAGGGCGAAGGTGCCGCCAAATAAAGCCTTTGCCGCCGATGCTCCAAGACACAACACCACTCTGGGTCTGAGCGCATCGATTTCGGCCAGCAGCCACGGCCGGCAGGCGGTGATCTCAGACATGCGCGGGTTCTGGTGCAGGCGCAGTTTGCCACGCTGCACAAACTTGAAATGCTTGACCGCATTGGTGACGTACAGCTCCCCACGGTCGATTCCCAATTCCTCGAGTGTTCGATCGAGTAGCTTTCCCGCCGGGCCGACGAACGGCAGGCCTTGCAGATCTTCCTGATCGCCCGGTTGTTCGCCCACGGCCAGGATGCGGGCCTGCGACGGTCCCGTGCCGGGTACAGCCTGGGTGGCATGGCGATAGAGGTCGCAGCCCTGGCATGCTGGCAGAGCCTGGATGATGGCCTCGACCGTGTGCTGCGCAGGCACCCACGCAGCGGCGGATGTTTTCTCTTGCTGTTGCGAGACCATCGCCGCGACCCGCTCGTGCGATTGCGTGATCAGGCCTGGCAGGGTGGTCAGTTCCGGAAGGTTCTTCCAATAACGGACAGGCATCTCTGAACGCATGGCGTTCAGGTTCACCCGGGCCGGGTTGTAGATGCTCTTGTAGTAGCTACGCCAGAGTGCTTCGAGTTCATCCTCGCCGGGAGCGGCTTCGATCGACACGCCTGCCCCATACTGCAACTGCCGCGACGACGGATCCCAGGCTACGCTTGCGTCCGGGGTCAGGATGCTCCATCGCAGAACGGCGAACCGCTCGGCGAAGAAGGGGGCTGCCAACTTCAGGATGCGGTGATCGGGTTGGTACCAGGCGACGTAGTGTTCCCGCTCTTCCGGGTTCTGCGATGCGTCACTTTCGGGTTCCACGACTTTGCGAAAGCGGACGAAGGCGTGCATCTTGTGCAGGTCTCGCCTGACTTGTGCGCTGAGCCGCAGCATCTGCGACACATCCTCATCGGTTTCGATGTTCAGGAGGTCGCGGTTCCCTTGCGAGCGCCACAGGACCCGGTAGAGCAGGTTCCAGCGTTGCGGGCTGCGATGCGCTGCGACGGTGGTGGCTTCGTCCAAAAAGCGCTTGCTTACGTGAGGCGCCGCGACCGGCGGACCACTGGGATTGGTGAGCAGATCGAAGGCGAGGTCCTGGGTCTGCGCAGTGGAGGCATCCTGCAGGTCGAGCTCCTGTGGTTTGTAACCGTCGCGCAAGGCGTCGCGCGCGGCGTCGCGCCAGGCCTCGAACTCAGGGGGAAGCAGGATTTTTTTCATCGGTGATCGTGTGCGGCGGTGGCCGCCTGTGTGTTAGCTGGCGAACAGTTCGAGTTGGGCCGGTTCCGCCACGGGGAGGAAGTGGGGCAGGTTCATTGCGGGCAGGTGGTCTGCTGTCACCAGGTACGGGAGTGCTTGCTTGACCCGTACGTTCAGCTTGCGCAGGTCTTCTACCAGGAGAGAGTGATAGCGGCGAATGGAAAGAATGCGCCGCACGTTTCCGTATCCAATGCCTGGGATGCGCAGCAGCGCCTCTCTGGGTGCTGCGTTGACGTCTACCGGGAAAAACTCCGGATGCAGCTTTGCCCATGTCGTTTTCGGATCTTCGGTCAGGGAGAGCGAAGGGTGAGTGTCGGAGGTAAGCTCGGCGGCCTCGAATCCGTAAAAACGCATGAGCCAGTCTGATTGGTACAACCGGTGCTCGCGCATGAGTGGTGCCGCTTTCAGCGGCAGGCGCGCGTCGGCTTGAGGAAACGGCGAGAAGCCGCTGTAGTAAACCCGCCGCAGCCGGTAGTTTTTGTAGAGGTGGGTCGCGGTCGAGAGTATCTCCCGGTCGGTCGCCTCCGTCGCGCCCACAATCATCTGCGTGGACTGGCCGGCGGAGGCGAACTTCTGCGGCTTGGCTCGGGCCTTCGCCTGCTCCTCATCCGACTCAGCTTCCTCACGTGGATCTGGCTCATCGTGGTTTCGATGACGTCGGCTTTCTTTTCCGGAGCGAGTTGTACCAGATCGCTTTGGGTGGGCAGTTCCATGTTCGCCGATAGCCGGTCGGCTACCAGGCCGGCCCGCGCCACCAGCGCCTCGCTGCAGCCGGGAATGGTCTTCAGATGGATATACCCGCCGAAGTGGTGGGTGTGCCGCAAGGTCGACGCCACCTGGATCAGTTGCTCCATGGTGTAGTCCGGCGACTGAATGATGCCGGAGGAGAGGAAGAGCCCCTCGATGTAGTTGCGTTTGTAGAAATCGAGAGTGAGGGTGACCACCTCTTCCGGAGTGAAGCGCGCTCGCTGGATATCCGAAGACACCCGGTTTACGCAAAAGACGCAGTCGTAGGTGCAGTAGTTGGTGAGCAGGATCTTCAACAGCGAGACGCAACGGCCATCCGGGGTGTAGGAGTGGCAGATCCCCATCCCGTCGGTGTGCCCTACCCCCTGATTGTTCCCGGCACGTTTGGATCCTGACGATGCGCAGGAAGCGTCGTACTTTGCGGCGTCGGCCAGGATCTCGAGTTTGCGCTGCACATCCATCTGGTTCGCCTTTACTCCGCCCATATATCTTAGCGAACAAAAAGGGAAAGCTGGTCGGGACGTCCGAGACGCGTTTCACATCATCAATAGGAATGGTCGAAGATTCATGAGCTAGTAGCCACAATGACTTTGCTGATTTGAAAACTTCCGGGGAAGCGCCGCTGAATCCCACATCTCGCAAAACAATAGCGAGATGAGGGGCACCCGGGCCTGTTGTACGGAATGGACAGCGCGCTCATTCCACATAGCCGCAACGCCACCCACAGACGCACGCCCAACGGTATACTGTCCGTTCAGCAACACACCCGGGAGCGTCCCCCATTGTTTGACTCGGAATTTGAGTGCAATCTCTTCGCACTCCGCAAGGACAAGCTGCGCCAGATCACCGCCCTGGGCCAGCCCGTCTATCCCAACCAATTCATCGCCTCACACACCTTGTCACAAGTGCGCCAGTCCTTCGGGGAAACCGCGGCTGAAGTTTTGGAAGCCGAGCGGCCCACGGTCACTGTTGCCGGGCGCCTGATGGCCATTCGCGCACAAGGCAAAGCCGGCTTCGCCCAACTGCAGCAAGGGGGCGAACGGTTGCAAATCTATGTACGCCTCGACGCGGTCGGCGAGCAGGCGTTCCAGCTCTATAAACTACTCGACCTGGGCGATCATATCGGCGTCTCCGGCTATGTCTTTCGCACCCGCACCGGCGAGCTGACGGTTCACGTCGAGACCCTTACTTTCCTCGCCAAAGCCATGCTCGCCTTACCCGAGAAGTATCACGGTCTGGCCGACGTGGAACTACGCTACCGTCAGCGCTACGTCGACCTGTTCATGAACCTCGATGTCCGGGAAGTCTTCGTTAAGCGGGCGCAAATCCTCAAGGCCATCCGCCACTTTTTCGACGGACGCGGCTATCTCGAGGTGGAAACGCCCATGATGCAGCCCATTGCCGGCGGGGCTGCCGCGAAGCCGTTCCGCACCCACCACAACGCGCTCGATCTGTCTCTTTACCTGCGGATCGCGCCGGAGCTCTATCTCAAGCGCCTCGTCGTGGGCGGGCTTGATCGCGTCTACGAAATCAATCGCAACTTTCGCAACGAAGGCGTATCCACCCAGCACAATCCGGAATTCACCATGCTGGAGTTTTACCAGGCGTACAGCAACTATCACGACCTGATGACGTTAACTGAAGAGTTAATCAAGCAAGTGGCGATAGAGGTGAACGGCAGCCTGACCACCCACTTCGCCGGGCAGGACATCGACCTGTCGCAATGGCGCCGCTACTCCATGCGGGAAGCCATCCTTGCCTTCTGGCCAGAGGGTGCGGGCGCGAAGCCTTCACTCGAAGACTTCGCCAGCGGGGAGGCCGTGCAGCGAATGGCGCAACAGGTGCGCGACGCGAACATTTCACTGGAATACCAACCGGGTGAGCCCGCCGGCAAAACCATCGCGAGCATTTTCGAAGCGGTCGCCGAAGATCACCTGATCCAGCCGACCATCATCTACGACTTCCCTGTCGCCGTGTCGCCGCTCTCCAAGAACAAGCCGGATGAACCGGATTGGGTGGAGCGTTTTGAGTTTTATATTGGGGGTTTCGAGCTCGGCAACGCGTTCAGTGAGCTCAATGATCCGGAGGAGCAGCGGCACAGGTTCGAGCAGCAACTGGCTGAGCGGGCGCGCGGCGACGCAGAAGCGCACGCCATGGATGAGGATTATGTCCGCGCACTGAGCTATGGCCTGCCGCCGACCGCGGGAGAAGGCATTGGCATCGACCGCTTGACGATGGTGCTCACCGGCGCCAAATCAATCAGAGACGTGATTTTGTTCCCACTGCTGCGCGCGCAAACAGGAGGTCATACAGCGGGCACCCCGGGGGATGAGGCGAGCGGCCAATGACAGCCATTTCCCCGGTAATCTCACTGGTCACTGCAAGTGAGTGCGACCGGGAGCGGTGCTCTGCCATCGTTACCAATAAGGCAACATTAGACAGTCGCGCGCCAGCAACCGAGAGCGCTTACTTGCGGGCCGCCGGCTTGCCAACCTTCTTCAAGACCTGGCTGAGACTGGTTTTCTCAAAGTCATCCAGCAGCGCTATCATGGAAGCGGCAAAGATCTTTTGCAGCCCACTATTCACACGCAAAGCCGCAGCCGCGCGAACATTGGGTGTATGAAACAACGAGCCAGTTTCCACGGCCTTGTAAACATCCGCCAGCGTAATTGCCTTAGGAGATTTCAATAGTCGTGAACCGCCAGTTGGACCCTTTTGACTTTCGATCAGCTTGGCTTGCTGAAGCGAGGCTAAAACGCGCCGAACAACAACTGGATTTGTATCCAGTTTCTGCGCGATATCGGTGGAAGTTTGCAGTGCGTCCGGCTCGCTAGCGAGCAGAACAAGCACATGAACGCCTGTAGCAAATCTGCAATTGACAGCCATGCGTGAACGCTAACATAACAACAGCGGAATTAGCATGACCCTCTGACAGCACGTTGGTCACTTATAAGGTTGCTTATTCCCGAATAGGTAACCATGGCCATTTCGTACTAGTGGCGGGATCATTTGTGTATCAGAGTCGGACGGAGGCTTCTTTTTGCGTATTCTTTTCGTCGGTGACGTCTTCGGCCAGGCTGGAAGACGGATCGTTGGGGAGCACATGGCGCCCCTGGTGGAACAACGAGGCGTCGATTTGGTCATCGTCAACGCAGAGAATGCGGCCGGCGGTTTTGGCCTTACCCCGGCGATTGCCGACGAACTTTTCGCGCAGGGCGCTCACGTCCTCACCACCGGCAATCACGTCTGGGATAAGCGGGAAATTATCGAGTACATGCAGTCCGTACCAGCGGAAAGTCACGCTCCCGCGCGACGCGTGCTGCGGCCGGCTAACTATGTTGCGGGTACTCCCGGCCACGGGTTTTACCAGGGAACCCTGCCCTCCGGACAAACCTATGCGGTTATCAATTTGCAGGGCCGCGTCTTCATGGCGAATCTCGAAGATCCCTTTCGGGCCGCCGACGCACTGCTCAAGCAAATAACCGCTAAGGTCATCTTTGTGGACTTCCACGCCGAGGCCACTTCTGAGAAAGTCGCCATGGGATGGTACCTGGACGGGAGGGTTACTTCAGTAATCGGCACGCACACGCACGTACCCACTGCAGACCAGCGCATTCTGCCCGGTGGTACGGCATACCAGACCGATGTGGGCATGAGCGGCCCGTTCGACGGAGTGATCGGTGTGGAAAAGGAGCAAGTATTAGCCCGCTTCCTCACCGGCATGCCGGCAAAATTCGACGCCGCCAAGGGAGATCCCCGCATGTGCGCTGCCCTGGTCGAGTGCGATGGAGCCACCGGCCGGGCCTTGGCCATCGAGCGCTTTATGCTTGGGGAGTAAGCGGCTAACCCGGATCTCTCACCAGTACCGCTTGTGCGACAGATCGGAGGAGCGGTGAGCTAGCCCCCCTTTTGTCATCCCGAAGTATCTGCTTGCAGTGCAAGTTAAGGACGGGATGAACGGGTTGCGATACGCATCGGTCTGGCTGAGCGAGCGGAGCAGGATGTCCCCCACTCAAGCCAAACGCGGCTTGAGTGGGCCACCGTCGGCTTTTCTGCATGCGGGCAGGGAGCAGATCCTCCTGAGTGGCGACTGATCGGACCCTAAAAACTGTAGGGTGGCCCATTCAAGCCGCGTTTGGCTTGAGTGGGGGACATTTGAACCCTCGTCCAGAGCGCTTTCCAGTTTGTTCATTAGGCGCGCGCTCGGGATGACAAGTAGGGGGCTTAGTTAGCTAGTTAATGTTCCGTGGTCCATCCGAATTAAAGCATTGGGTTAGCTAAGGCTTGAGCGCAATCGCCGTCGGCTGGCGCGTCACGGCTCGATTGGCTGAGGTAAGTTCGCCCTGGTGGTTAAAGCCAAGATCCCAACTAGTCGTAGCATCGGGTTTAGACACGTCGCTGAACGTAATATGCGCGTTCTGATTGTTCTCGATCACCATCTGCGGCCGGTTAGCCTTCAGACGCAGCAGATCGAGCGTCAGATCGGGCAAAGGCAGCGTGCTGACCACCTGCACCGGGTAGCCGCTTAGTTCTGCATAGCAGATCCCGATCAGCAGCCAGTTGGGCGCGTAGCTAAGCGGTGTGCGGCCCCGCTCCTGCCGCAGTACCTGATTGAACACCTCAAAGCTGCCCGGCCGGTTCCACGATGCCTCAAAGGGCAGGAGGCCGTGTGCATAGGTGGAGATGATATGGACCTCGGCACCGTCGCGCGGCAGAATCGCCGTGAAGCGCGAGGAACCTTCTTCGTCCGCGCCGTGGGCGAAGGTCAAAAAGACATAGTCCGGAAACGCCGGGCACACCACCTGTTCGTAGTGCCAGGCCGGCTGGCTGATATCGAAATTCGCCAGTGCCGCCTCTTTCGAAAGCTCAGCGCTGAGGTGAGACACCACCTCATGGTCGGCGTCGCTCATCTCCGCCGCGGAACGATGTTCCAGCGCAAGCACGGTGGGTGAAGCGGCCAGCGGCGTGGCGCCAATCGGAGAAGGCACGACCCCGGGAAAGGGTGTGTTAGTGACGGTCGCGGAGATGCCAGGGAACAGGTTCTGCTTGTTCGCTGCGGGCTGCTGGGCCACCATGGAGACCGTCTGCACAGTCAACAGAACGAGCAGCACGGGCCCAAAACTTTGAGGTAATAACGGCATCCAGAAGAGACTTTAGCACGCATGGTGCGCACAATTACCCGTGTTGCCCGGGACGGAGCATAGGTTGACACGTGAGAGCACAAAAATCAGAGGGAGGGGTCAATGACCCCTCCCTCTGGTGGTAGGTAGTGTGCTGTTCCCTTATTTGGTTGGACGGCGGCGGGCTGCCGGCCGTGCGGCCGTCGCCTTGGCAGGCGCCTCACCGTCGGTGAGCGTGATCATCGGCGGGTTGGGCGTGTAGGAGTCAAACGTCGCCACGTAGGTCACCGTGGTCCCGATCGAAGGAACAGTCTTCAGCGGGGTCTTCATGTTGATCGTGAAGTCTGCCTTGTTGTTCTGCTTCGAGTCTTCCGTAACCGCCACCTGCACCGAATCAGCAGTTGCCGAAACGATCTGGCCGGGTACCTGGACGCGTTGACCCTTCATCACAGCCCAAACCTTTTCCGCATCCTCTGGCTTGCCGTTGAACAGGATGAATTCCTTATCCCCCAGGCTCAGCGTCTTCAGGTCAGGGGTGGAAGCCACCGTTTGCGAGGCCAGATCGGCTGGCGAAGGCGGCGGGGGCGCTGGGGTGGGGTTGTACTCAGCCGGGGGAAATAGGTTAGCCTGCGCCAGCGTCTGGATTGCAGGATAGCCGTCCATCGAACCGTGGTACTTGTTGTAGAAATACTCGGCAGCTTTCTCAATCTGCGGCTTGGCTTGCGGCGGAGCGAACTGGGCAGCGCGGGTCAGGAACCAGACCGCGTTCTTCAGGTCGGGCGGCGTTTGCTGCGCGTACGCCTGTCCCAAAAGGTAGGTGTCGTTCAGTCCAGGACCCGATTGCGTTTGGGCGGGATCGGTATACGCCTTCAACTCCGCAGTGAATGCGGCAGTTGCTCCGGCGAAGTCTTTCTTGTTCTCGTCATCCTGGGCGATCGCGCTTTGGAAGATCGGCGCGGTCGCCGCCTTCAGCTTCTGGAAATCCGCATCGGGCATATTGCCGGACTTGGTAGCACTCAGACCGGTCTGCGCCTGGGCAGCGGCCTTGTCAAGGATGGGCTGCGCATCGGCTGGTGTGGTTTTGGTAGCTGCCTGGGACTTTTCGATATAGACCGAGATGGCCAGGGCCCGCAGGTTGCCGGGGTCGGCGGCCAGCAGACGATCTGCCGCGTCAAGCGTCTTGGTCATATCGCCGGCCTGCTGATAGCTCGCCATCAGCACTTCCAGAAGATCCGTCTTGACTACCGAATTCGGGTACTTCGTCAGGAATGCTTCAATGGCCGCAGCCTTGGCTGCAGGGGTCGATTGACCCACAGCGTTGGTGTAATCGTTGTACTCTGCTGGATCTTTGATGGTGATCTGACCGGAGGCAGGGGCAGGGGCGGCGGCTTGGGCGTGAACCAAAGACACGATGCCCGGTGAAAGTGTGGCCAGGGCCAACAAGGAAGCAAGGGCGGACTTCTTCATGCAACGCTCCTAGGAGATGCGGGAATCGGACATACGCAAAGATCAGCAATCATGACGATACAGCGGAAAGTCTCTCATGTTCGATGGGATGCTAGCCGGAAAACTCAACTTCGAGCTAAACGCTTCGATCCTTCGCCCTAGGACAGACTGCGGAGAACACCCCACGTCTCACCGATGAGCTGTGGATGGATTATAGAAACCAGTGACGCTTTCTGACAAGTTAACCTATCGCGTGCCCAGAAGCTCCAACGTTCACTGGCGCATGCATCAGAACTCTGCAGGCCACGTACTTTAGAAGGGAGCACAACCTTATGAGCGCTGTAGCGGAGCCGTCGTCGTTGTTGCATGGGCAGGTTGCTGTGGTCACCGGAGCGGCACGCGGGATAGGCGAGGCGATTGCCCGCGAGCTTGCCGCGATGGGCGCGTTGGTCGTGTTGACGGCCCGCGACCGGGCGCGCCTTGAAGCAGTCAAGCGTGCCATTGAAGAGGAAGGGGGCCGAGCAATTGCCGCTCCCTGCGACCTCACCGATGCGGCTGCTGTGGCTGCGCTGGGCGAGAGAGTGAAGGCGGAATGTAACCGCTGCGACATCCTGGTGAACAACGCCGGGGTGGGTGGTTCGCGCAAGCAGCTGGTCGATCTGGGAGTGGACGAGTGGGATCAGATGATGCAGACGAACCTGCGGGCACCCTTCCTGATGATCCGCGCGCTCGCTCCACTGATGATCGCTGCAGGTTCCGGACACATCATCAACATCTCTTCCCTGGCCGGCAGGAACGTCCTACCCGGTGGGGCGGCCTACTCCGCGTCCAAATGGGGCCTGAACGGGCTCACCTACTCGGTCGCCGAAGAGCTTCGCCAATACAACGTGCGTGTCTCGGTCATCGCGCCCGGTTCGGTGAACACCCAGTTTGGTTCCGGGGATTCCGGCAAGAATCCAAGCCGGATGATCCAGCCCTCCGATGTCGGCAAGGTAGTCGCCATGCTGGTACAGCAAGCACCCACCTCCTTCGTAAGCGAAGTTCTCCTGAGACCCACGATGAAACCCTAGAGGGCGACTGTTCTGCACGCGCTGCTCCCTGAACGCCTGTCTCACCCCCACCTCGGCTGCACAGGCATGAGATGCCCCCACTCAAGCCAAATGCGGCTTGAGTGGGCCACTAAGCTTTCCGAACCCCGGCAGCAGAGCACTCGACTTAAACCAACGTTTGCTGGTGGCCCATTCAAGCCGTGTTTGGCTTGAGTGGGGTCTCAGCCAAATGCGGGCTGAAGGATCTGCTGTTCCCTCCCCCAATAACAAATCTCAGCGCAAATCCGCCCCGCTCCCGACTGCAACTCGCCACAACGCAACGCCGACTTCGTTGTAGTCGCGTTCCACGAACGTTACTTGTAACCCGGCGTCCGCAGGTCTAGCCTTCCACTAGTTGCCCTGCGACACTCCAGAACCGAACCAGAGCACTGGCGGGACAACACAAGCCACGGCGAAGCCACCAAAGAACAACCGGGAAAAACCGAAAAGGCCCATAACTAGGGTTGAGTACGACTTATCCACAATAGGCAGGGGTGTTCGTGTTGCTTCAGGAGCATACGGACGCTAGAGTGAGATCAGGTTCATGCTAAAGCTTAAGAAGATCCAGATGCTCGGGTTCAAGTCGTTTTGCGACCGCACAGAGGTCACTCTGCCCGGTCAGGGCATAGCCGTGGTGGTCGGTCCCAATGGCTGTGGCAAATCGAACATCCTGGATGCGGTGAGCTGGGTGCTGGGCGAGCAATCGGCCAAGTCCCTGCGCGGCACGAAAATGGAAGATGTCATCTTTGCCGGCACCCGGGAGCGCAAATCGCTCGGGATGGCCGAGGTTTCTCTTTCACTGATTGACCCGGAAGCCTACGCGGAAGGCCCGCTGCTCGACACGGAAGAACCCCAGGCGACCACTAGTTCGTCCGACTGGGACGAAGAGAAGCTACGCACCGAGCGGGCCGCCGAAACCGAAGAAAGCATCGCAGAAGTCCAGCCTGGCACGGTGATTGAGGGCGAGGGCGAAGCGGTGGAAGCCCAACCGCGAACGCAACCGGAAGCCCAACCCGAAGCACCGGCCATGGACGGCAGCGCGGTGGTACTGAAAGTCCGCCGCCGCAAGTTTCAGAAAACGCCTGCGCGCCATGGCGAAATCGTCGTCACTCGCCGCCTTTTCCGTACCGGCGAAAGCGAATACCTGCTGAACGGCAAGCTGTGCCGGCTGCGCGATATTCAGGACATCTTTATGGGCACCGGCCTCGGCCCGGAGTCCTACGCGATTATTGAGCAGGAGCGCATCGGCCAACTGCTCAGCTCCAAGCCGCACGATCGCCGCGCCATCATCGAAGAAGCGGCAGGCATCACGCGCTTCAAAACCCGCAAGCGCCTTTCCGAGCTGCGGTTGGAACAGGCCAAACAGAATCTCTCCCGGGTAGACGACATTTTCGACGAAGTCACACGGCAGATGGGCACGTTGAAACGGCAAGCCGCCAAAGCCGAACGCTACGCGGCACTCCGTGACGAAATGCGGGTGCGGCTGCGTGTTGTGCTCGCCAGCCGAATTACGCAGATGGATGCCGAGCAGGCAGCCCTGCTGGTCGAGATCAGCACCCTGGGCGCAAAGATTGAGCAGGACAGCGAGCAGGTTGCGGCGCTCGAAGAAGAGTATTCCACCGGCATGGCTCGGGGCTACCAGTTGGATTCGAGCGCAAAAGAAGCCAACGCGCGCGCCAACCAGTCGGCCGTCCAGTTGGAACGAGCTACCACGCGCGAGACGGCCAATGGAGAGCGGATTGCGGAACTGCGCTCCCGGGCTGCCGCCAGTTCTGCAGAATTGGCACAGGCACAGCTACAGCTCCAGGGGTTGATTGCTGAGCGCGATTCGCATCGCCACTTCCTCGAGACCGCTGCTTCAGAAGCAGCCGGCGTGCGTGAGGATGCGCGGCGGCACCAGGCGCAGGCACGGGAAGCCGCCGAAGCCGTCAGCAGTGCGGAACAGCGGCTCGAAACCGCACGGCGGTATGCCATGCAGTTGTTGACCCAGGCAGGGCACGCACGCAACCAGACCTTACAGGCAGAAGAATCGCTCGCATCCCTGGAACAGGATGCCGAGCGGCTTTCGTCAGAGATCGCCAGCGCGAGCGGAGAACTCGCTTCCCTGGGCTCCGAACGGGGACAGATTTCTCTGAAATTCGAATCCGTCACCGATCAGCTCGCGCGCCTTGAAAAAGAACTGGCGACCCTGCGCACAGACACGGAAACCCGTCGTAAGGAAGAAGTGGCAGCCAAGCTGAACGGCGACCGGTTGCGTGCGGAATTGGCCACCCTGACCGGGCGGCGCAATTCCCTGCAGTCCCTTATCCGCGAACACAGCTATTCCACTGACACCGTCCGCAAGCTGCTCAAATCGAACAGCCTGGGCGGCGGCTTGGCCCCGGTCGGCACGCTGGCCGACTTCCTCGAAGTCAACACGGAATATGAAACCGTGGTAGACGCCTTTCTGCGCGACGAGCTGAACTACATTGTGGTCAAGAGCTGGGATGCGGCCCATGAGGGCATGCGGCTGCTGAAGAGCGACGTAGACGGCCGGGCAACGTTCCTGGTACACCCCGATGATTCGCAGGCCAAGTTTTCGTTTGCGGGCGCGACCCATGAGGGCGAGCAAAACGGGGCCGGGGTTGTCCGCCTGAAGGATTGCATCCGCGTTCTCGACGGTTTCGGCCGCTCGCTGGAAGTCATTCTCCCTAAACTCCGCGACGGTTTCGTCACTCCGGACGCCGAGATCGCAAGAACCCTGGCGCTTGAGAATCCCAATGCCTTTTTCCTCGCTCCTTCCGGTGAGTGCTTCCATAACGTAACCGTCACTGGCGGCAAGCCGCGGGCAGAGGGTCCCCTGGCGCTTAAAGGCGAGCTGCGCGAAACGCAAAAGAAACTGGATGCCGTCGAAGTGGAGCTCGGCCAGGCAGAAACAAGCGCCGCCTCGCTGGCTCGCCAGCTCAGCGAATTAGCCGGGCAGGCAGAGCGCATCAGCGAAGAGCGCCGGCAAGCCGAGCGGGAAAGCGCGAATCAAAGCGCTGCCCTGCGACAGATGGATGCAGAAGTAGCTCGCCTCGAACGGCGCCTCAGTGACTGGGTGATGCAGAGCGAACGCAATAAGGACCTGCGCAATGTTCGCCAGGCGTCCATTGAGTCCAGGCGGGAAGAGGTTGAGAAACTCGAAGGGGAGCACGCTGCCGCAGAAGCGAAAGCGGCTGAACTCCAGCAGACCATGGAAGCCTTACGCCAGCGCCGCGAGCAGGCGCAGCAAGAGGCCGCCGCGGTGTCTGCCCATCTCGCAGGTCTCGAAGAACGCAGCCGGGGCGCGGAAGCTGCGTTCACCCGCATCGATCGTATGTACGGTGATCTTGAGCGCCGGGTTAGCCAATTGCAACAGCAACTGGCGTCTGCGACCGCGGAAGACCAGCAACGCACTCAGGAAAATGAGGAACTCGCCGTTGAACGGGAACGCCTGACCGAGGTGCGCAAGAGCGCGCTTGAAGAAGCCGCGCAATCCACCGAAGAAGCAAAGGTGCTGCGCGAGCAGTTGAAGGATCTCGAGCACACGCTCAAGCAACTGCGCTCCGAGCTGGATGCCTACCGCGAAGCGCGCAGCACGCACACCGCCCATGCCGCCAAGCTGGCTGTCGAGCTCGAGTACATGGAAGCTGCGTGCGTAAGCGATCTGGGCGTCGAAGCCGCGGAGTTGCGCGGTGATGAAGCGATCGTCCGGCTGACCGCCGAGACGCTGTCTGAAGAGGACGAAGCCTGTCGCGGGCTGAAGCAGAAGTTGGAAGCCATGGGCCCGGTGAACATGATGGCCCTGGACGAATACAAAGAAACCGCGGAGCGTCACGGATTCCTGGAAGGTCAGCGAAAAGATCTGATGGAGGCGATCGAGAACACACAATCGACCATCCGCGAAATCGATCAGATCACGCGACTCAAGTTCGACGAAGCCTTCGCCCGTATCAACCAGAACTTTAGTGAAACCTTTACCGGGCTGTTCGGCGGCGGCCAGGGTTTCATGCGGCTCACCGATGAAGAGAACAGCGCGGAGAGCGGTATCGACATCGTCGCCTCCCCTCCCGGCAAGAAGCTGCAGAATGTGTTGCTGCTCTCCGGTGGAGAGAAGGCGCTGACCGCACTCTCCCTGCTGGTGGGAATTTTCAAATACGCTCCCAGCCCGTTCTGTGTGCTCGACGAAGTCGATGCGCCACTGGATGAAACCAACGTGGGCCGCCTGTCGGAAATGATCAAGGGCATGAGCAGCGAAACCCAGTTCCTGCTGGTCACGCACTCCAAGCGCATGATGACCGCGGCCGATCTCATCTACGGCGTAACCATGCAGGAGCCCGGAGTGTCGAAGCTGGTTTCCGTGCGGCTCGGTGGCGAAGATGCATCCAGCCCGCGCAATCGCGAGCGGCGTTTGGCCCTGGCGTAGTTAGCGGTTCCCTCCTTCGGATAGGGTGATCTTCCTCTTCGTTACTGAACGCGTCCCCATGTTGACAGCCCGTCTTCAATTTCATTCCTGGCGAAGACGAGGCATCTGCAGTTCTCTTCCCTCCGAACGAATGCCAAGGCAACTACCAGGGTAAAAGCCCTCCCCCATTTCCCGACTGGAAAACGTCGTGAGAAATGGGGCACCGTCTTGGTGGAGCCAGGGATTTTTCCTGCGTTGACAAAGCGTTCGGCACCTCGGACAATCGAAAAGTCATCCTCTCCCGAGGCTCCACCTTTGCCCACGCTCATCGCTACCGAATTCGAAAATCTGCAACTGCACGCACGCGGCAAAGTGCGCGACCTCTACGAAGTGGGCGACTTGCTCTTGCTGGTTGCCACCGATCGCATATCCGCCTTCGATCATGTGTTGGCCACGGGCATCCCAGGCAAGGGACGCGTCCTTACCCAGATTTCTCTCTTCTGGTTTAACTTCCTTAGCGATATCGTTCCCAATCACCTGGTGACGGCAGACGTGGCGCAATATCCCGCAGAACTGCAGCCCTATGCAGACGATTTGCGCGATCGCTCCATGCTGGTAAACAAGGCGCGCATGTTCCCTGCGGAATGTGTGGTCCGCGGCTACCTCTCGGGCTCGGGCTGGAAAGACTACACCCGCACCGGACAAATTTGCGGCATTCCGTTGCCCGCCGGCCTGCGCGAATCAGAGCGTCTCCCCGAACCCATCTTTACGCCCGCGACCAAAAGCATGAGCGGTGAACACGACGAAAATATTTCGTTCGATCAGATGGTGGCACGCATCGGCGGCGACAAGGCAGAAGAACTACGGCGTCTCAGCCTGGCCATCTACGCCAAAGCCTCCGATCATGCGCAGCAACGAGGATTGATTCTGGCCGATACAAAATTTGAGTTCGGCATGACCGCCAAAGGAATCGTTCTGGCGGATGAAGTGCTGACACCCGATTCTTCGCGTTTCTGGCCAAGCGAGGGCTACACCCCTGGGGCTGCGCAACCCTCGTTCGATAAGCAATTTGTGCGCGATTACCTTGAGACCATCGGTTGGAACAAGCAGCCGCCGGCGCCTCGGCTGCCGGAAAACGTAGTACGGCAGACACAAGAGAAATACGAACAAGCGCTGGATCTGCTCACCGGTCCGGCAATCAAAAAGCAGCAGCTAGCCGGGCCTAGTGGTGGCAATGGCGGGCATGAACCTGGCCGACTGGCTGATCCTGGCTGTGCTGGTCATCTCCGTGGTTTCTGCGTTCGTCAAAGGCATTTTCGTCGAGGCCTTTTCACTCGCAGGCGTCATTTGCGGCCTGTTCCTGGCTGCGGTCAATTACGGAGCAGTCTCACCCTGGGTTCAGCGGCTGGTTCCGAATCGGGAAGCCGCCAACCTGGTTGCGTTTTTGCTGATTGTCTTCTGCGTGGTGGTGGTCGTCGGACTCGCGGGCCGGTTGCTCCGCGGCGCTGTACGCAAAGTCGGACTGGGTATGGTGGACAGGGTGTTAGGGCGCCGCGTTCGGTTTTGTAAAAGGGTGTATCTTGGTCACTCTCGTACTGATGGGCGTGGTGGCATTTCTTCCCCCTCAGAACTGGGTGCTCACTTCGCGTCTGGCGCCAGTTTTTTTAGCTGCGGCGCATAGCGGCTCACATGTTGTACCATTCGCACTCGGAGAAGAAATTCGCCAGGGGTTGCAAGCGCTGAAGGCGGCGCACCTGACGGGCTGAAGTCAGGTGCAGTTATCACTTAGCGGCACCAAAGGCTGGTTCCTGCCAAGCATTCTGTTGGTACCACTCAACACAAACCCGGCGGTCGAGCGGGTAAGAAAAGAAAGAGGCTTCTGTGAAACGTGAGCTGGATAGTCTTGTGACTCAAATGCATGCCGGCGGTATTCACTACGAAGAGGCTGTGCGTGAGTTTAAGCGGCGCTTCATACTTGAGGTGCTGTCGAATCACAGGGGCAACCAGTGCAAGGCGGCGCGCGAGCTGAGCATGCACCGCAATACGCTTCGACGCACGATCGCAGAACTCAAGCTTGACCCGGAACAAATCCGCAATGGACTCAAACGTCCGCCGCGCCCTGAGCGCCCCATCTTCGAAACCAAGCAGGCCATACGGGGCTAGTGCGGCCGCCCGCACAGCGTCAGTCCTCGTGAACACATTCACCGATCTCAGGCAGGCCCAGGGGACCACTGTTGCCGGTTGACGACTTCGTTTCCGTCCGCGACGGTTTTCGCTGGGCCGACTGCGACGCCTACCTCTTCGACATTGATGGGACCCTGGTTCATGCCAAGGGCGGCGTCCACACAGACGCTTTCTCCACCAGCGTCGAAGCAGTCATGGGCTACCCGCTGCCGATCGATCAGGTGCCCGTTCACGGCAGCACCGACACGGCTATCCTGCGGGATGCGTTCCGCCATGCGTCCATACCCGAGGAGGTTTGGCAGCCGCGGCTGGAAGAGATTCTGCAGACTATGCGCAGCACCGTGCTGTCCCGCTGCGACCACATGAGCGTTCACGTCATGCCCGGCGTCCTTTCCATGCTTGCCTACCTGAAAGCAAGGGGAAAGATCCTGGGGGTAGCCACGGGCAACCTGGAGCAGATTGGATGGTTGAAGATCGAACTCGCGGGCCTGCGGGACTGGTTCACCTTCGGCGGCTTCAGCGATCGCCACGCCGTTCGGTCCGACATGATCGCGCATGCCGTGCGGCAAGCCAAATTGTCCGAAGGTGCAACAGTGTGCGTGGTCGGCGACACGCCCGCGGACATCACCGCGGCCGACGCCAACGGACTCCCCACGATTGCCGTGGCCACCGGCGTCTACAGCTACCAGGAATTGCTGCAACACCACCCAGCCGTCTGCACCAGCACGCTCGAGGCGCTGCTCAAGCACGCTCACTGAGTCCCCGGTCATTCAGCCATTGGCTTGCCGTGCCTGCTACCTTTCGCCACGCCGGCGAGCGGTGGCGGAAGGGGCACCTGGTAACTTGCTCACCCGCCACCGAATACCTAGGATAAGTACATGCCCCCCTTGCGTCGCCCACAACTCGCGCTGTGTCTGCTTGCCGCGTGGTGCGTGCTGGGTCCTGCAGTCGCGCATGCGCAGCAGCCGCCCACTGCCCCCGAGCCGTCGGCCAGGCAAAGGCGAAAGGCAGAGAAGTACTATGCCGAGGGTGTGCGGGCCACGGAAAAAGGCAACGTCGACGCAGCCAAAAAAGCATTTGAAAAAGCGGCCAAGGCCGACCCCACCAACCACGAATATGCCGTCGATGAGCAAATAGCGCAGCAGCATAGCGTGACCAGACTGATTCAGGATGCGGACAAAGCGCGGCTCCTCGGCCAACCCGACGTAGCGCGCGCCAAACTGGCCCAGGCGCTCGCTCTCGACCCGAAAAATCCTGAAGTCTCACAGCACATGAACGACCTCGCGAATCTCGAGTCGCCGGGGCTGCACGAAGAGGGTCTTTCCGCCACACTCGCGCCCGCGATCGAGCTCACGCCCAAGCCGGGCACCCAGAGCTTCCACTTCAAAGCCAGCAGGCAGGACGTATTAAAGCGCGTACTGGAGGCTTATGGCCTGGGGATGACCGCCGACAGTTCTTTAGGCGCCGACACCGTTCGCTTCGATGCAGACGATCTCGATTACCCGCATGCCGCCCAGTTGGTAAGCCTGGCGACCCACTCGTTCCTCGTGCCTCTCGATCCGGTGCGCGTACTCGCGGCCAAGGACACCAGGGAAAATCACCTCAAGTACGACCGGCTATCGATTGAGACCATTCGGCTGCCGGGCCTTACCGCGACCGAGTACAGCGACATGGGCAATCTCGCGCGCAACGTACTCGGCGTCCAGCAGGCTTCCGTGCAGCCCGACCTGGGCACGCTTACCGTGCGAGCGCCGGTCGATACCCTCTCCGCACTGAATCGAACGTTTGCCGACCTGCTCGACGGCAAGGGCGAAGTACTGCTCGATGTGAAGATCTACGAAGTCGAGAACACCCGCACCCGCGTGTACGGCATTCAGCCCCCGCAAACCACCCAGGTCTTCAATGTCTCGAGCGAACTCAACAACGTCATCAACAACAACTCGTCGCTGGTGGAGCAGATCATTTCGAGCGGCCTGGCCAATGCCGGGGATTACGCCGCCATCGCTGCCATCCTGATTGCTTCCGGCGAAGTCACCAACTCGATCCTGAGCCAGCCTTTCGCCACTTTTGGTGGTGGGCTTACCCTCACCGGCCTCACTTCTAACGGTGTGACGGCGAACCTGAATTTCAACGCAGCCGATAATCGATCGCTCGATCAGGTCCAACTGCGCCTGGATGACAACGCGGAAGGAACGATCCGCAGCGGAACCCGGTACCCCATCACCACCTCCAGCTACTCCAGCATCGCTTCCTCCTCGGTCAACATTCCGGGCATCACCAGCGCCGGGCTTTCGAGCGTCCTGAGCGGGCTTGGGGTGAACGCCAGCAGCCTTTCCAACATTGCCCCCATTCCCCAGGTGCAGTACCAGGATCTTGGGCTGACCCTCAAAGTCACGCCGCGCATCGAGCGCAATGACGATGTGGTGCTGAAACTGGATCTGAAGATCCAGGCACTGCAGGGAGCGAACCTCAACGGACTGCCCGTGCTGACCAATCGCAGTTACACCGCAGACATTCGTTTAGTACACGGCGCCAGCGCCCTGGTCGTCGGCGATCTGTCCCGGCAGGAGTCCAATGCGATCAGTGGCACCCCGGGCCTCACCGAGCTGCCCGGCTTCTCCTCACTTGGTTCCACCACCAAGGAGTTCAACGTAAGCAATCTTGCCGTGCTGGTCACGCCCCGCATCATTCGTCGCCGTCACAACAACCAGGCGGGTCCCCTGATTCCGCTTAGCCGTCATAGTTAGCAGCCTCTTCGCCGCAGAAAGCTGATCCTCCACCTGCACTAAAAAACCTTAGCGGAACATCCTAAACAAGTTGGCTGTATAGATCGACCGTTCATCTCTGGTAAAGAGTGACGATGTTTGTACATTTTCACTTTGGCTTGTCGATCGCACACTTAAAGGAGCATCCTAAGTATCCGAAGAGTTTCGTCCATGTTTTCCACAACCACCGTCGCTCTGCCAAGATTGGTCGGATTGTCTGCCGCGTCGCTGCTGCTGCTCATCACTGCCTGCGATCAGGGCCACCTTTCCCTGCCCGTAGCGCAGGCGGCGGCAGAAAGCCCAGCCCAGGTGACGGAGCCGGCAAAGCCCGCCGCTGCACCTGCACCGGTCTCTCGCAGGGTTGCACTGGATCAAAGGGAGAGACTGGAAAAGCTGGAGACGATCGACAAGCGGTTCCTCGACATCCAGCGCACCACCGAAGAAGTCTATAAATCCCTGCCCAGCCAAAGCTGCTACGGCTATATGCTGCGCCGCCCACGCGCCCAGCGAGCCGATGCCGTGCAGGCTCGCCTCAAACAGGCGGACCAGATGTCGGCCGCCCTCGACTCAGACATTTTCAATGTGGACCTGCAAGGCGACCACGCCAACATCCTGGCTCTGGACTTCCCTGTCGTGTGGCCGGCCATGCCGACCTACTCCGAAAAAGTGAGTTCCGTGATCGTGGACTATCTCTCGGTCCCGGAAATACAGGACTACCTGTGCAACTCAGGATTCTCTGAAGTAAAGCTCTCGGCTCGTGATCTGAACGATGGACGCTCGCATTTGCTGTGGACAGCAAAGGTCACCAGCGAAGGGCTCATCAAGCTGACTGCCGATGGCAAGCGGGAGCGTCTTGGCGAGCTGATCTCCAATACCACCGAGTAGTCGCCTGGTCAGACTTCCAGGCCAATCGATCGCATCAGCGGTAGCGCATTGCTGGTCTGCACCACCCCCGGATACAACTTGTAATCGAATGCGAGCTTTCCCTCTTCGAGGTGATCTTCGAAGTGGCAGTTGATGGCGCGCGGCCCAATTTCGCCGGGGATTGCAGTCAATGCCAGGTCATGCGTACTCACCAAACCAGTCGCCCCCTTCTCGATCAGGCGGGTGAGGATGGACCGTGTGCCGAGAAAGCGGTCGTGCGAGTTGGTGCCGGAAAGCAGTTCATCGAAGAGAAAAAGCACGGGCACGGCTTCCCTCGTCAGGTCCATGATCTGTTTCAGGCGGTGGATCTCAGCGTAGAAGCGGGAGATGCCGCCCTCCAGCGAATCGAGCACGCAAATGGACGCGGTGACGGCCAGTGGGGACATCTGCAGGCGAGCCGCGCGTACTGGGGCGCCGCATTGGGCGAGCACGGCATTGACCCCGATGCCTCGCAGGAAAGTGCTCTTGCCCGCCATGTTAGGGCCGCTCACCAGCAGTAGCTGAAGATCTCCGTCAAGCCGCAGATCGTTGGCGACGGCGCGCTCGCGGGGGAGCAGCGGATGCGCCAGCCCCTCCGCGTGGAAGCAGGGCGACTGCTCCACGAACACCGGAAACACATCTTCGGGGTGCTCATACGTGTAGCCCGCTATCGATGCCAGCGCTTCCAGTTCGCCCACGGCTTCCAGCCATACCGGCAGCGAGGCGCCGAAGCGGCGTCGCCAGCGCTCAGCTGCCAGCACACATTGCAGCCGGTAAAAGACGAGGGAGTCGAAAACGCGCACGAACAGGTTGTGGGCCGATTCGGAAAACTCCACAATGCGCGTAAGCCGGGCGATCGCTTGGGAGGGCGGAATGCCCGGCCGCTCCAGCTGCGCCTGCAAGTGCAACAATCGTGGGCTCGCGAAGGATTCCCGCTCAAACGCCGTCAGCACTTCTGAAAGCAGGGCGAGGTCGTGGTAAGCATTCTCCGCCTGGTGGGCGGCCTCGGCGAGGTGGGCCCGGTAACGATAAGAGATGGCAAGGTTGATCAGCGTGATCGCGAGCACAACCGAGCGCGGCAGTGACCCCACCTGCCAGGCGATGACAGCCGCAACCCACGCAAGCCCGAGCACCGGCGCGATCCACGCCAGCACGAGGGCTGGCCTGGCGGGAGGCAGAACATCCTTCGCCTGACCCCACGCAATCAGTTGTTCGGGGTGAACGCCGGTTCTGGCATCCTCTCCCAGGGTGAAGAGCTTTTCGCGAAAAGCGACCCGGGGGGCCAGCTCCGCGGCGGCGCCCTGCCGTGCCAGCACCTCTGCGGGAGGGGAGGGGGCCAGCAGCCAGCGCGCCAGTGTCTCTTCTCCGGAGCGGGTACGCGCGGAGCACAGCAAGTCAAAGATGGAGGCCCGGCCAAACAGATCGAGATCCCGCGCGTAGGGATGGGAGGACGGCAGGAACTGTTCGCTGGTATTGCCCAGCCCCGCCCAGGTACCACTCAGCCGAGCCAGGCCTTGCTCGTAAAACCGGATACCGCGGGCGCACAGGGCAATGTCTCGCAACAACCGGCTGTGTAACGTGGCCAGAACGATGAAGGCGGCTACGGGAATCAGGAGCAGCAGGTCTACGGCGTTGAAGTGCCGCACTCGGTAGACCACCCAGATGAGGGCAAGGGCCGCAAGGGCAAGTTGCGCGTAGCCGATTAGCCGTTCGCGGGCCTGCAGAGCTGCCTGCCGAACCGACAGGGCAGCCTGCCTGCGGGTATAAGCCGCTCGCGGTTCTTCCGGCATTGCCGCCTCACTCATCGAACTGGCTGCTCATGCGGGTTGAGATGTACCCCACTCAAGCCAAACGCGGCTTGAATGGGCCACCCAACATTGGTGCGCGTTCCATCGATAAACAGCACTCCCAGCCTTCGCTCCCTAATCCAGGCTCCTCGTTTACAAGCCCGGAATATCCCACTACCCTGGGTGGCCCATTCAAGCCGTGTTTGGCTTGAGTGGGGTACATCCCAACCCCCAGCAGACGGACTCGCCGTGCTCCCCAGGCAGCTTCCCGCCACGAGGTCTAACGCCGCCCCACCTACTTCAACGAGGGAGCGGGTTTGGCCGGGGCCGCCGGGGTCAACGGCACGCCATCGAGCTTGGCCTGAAACTCGACAATCTTCTGCAAGGTTTCATACGGGATGCCAGTGACCGGCAACCCGCGGCCGTTCACAAAGATCGTCGGCGTCGAGTTCACACCCACCTTCGCGCCCAGCGCCAGCGAAGCGTCGATCGCCGCCTTGGCAGCCGGAGTGGCCGCGCACGCCGCAATCTTCGCCGGATCCTGACCCGCCTTGGTCTCAGCATCCTTCAGCGTCGCGTCCGCGGTCGCCGGGGTGAGACCAGCCTGCGCGGCAAACAGCGCATCCGCGAATTTAAAGAAAGCCTCGTTACCGCCGGTCTTAGCCACACAATAACCATGCTCAGAAGACTTCAACGCTTCCGTATGCTGCGCCAGCGGGAAATCCTGATACACAAAGTGGACGGAAGGATAGTCCGCCATCAGCTTGGCGATGATCGGCTGTGCGTCTTTGCAATGCGGACATTGAAAATCGGAAAACTCCACGATCTCGAGCGCCTTGGAACTACCACCCTGCGACGGTCCAGTCGCACCGCTCTGCAGCAGGTCACGATAAGGCTGAAATGGTTTCGCACCGAAGGGCAGCAGCGAGTCCGCGACCAGGAACTTGCCATCGGGCAGCGTGAAGAACGCCAGCTGTGCCGTCTGGTCCTTGTTCTGACCGGTGTTCGACCGCACCAGCACGATCACGTGGCTTACGCCTTCTGCCTGCGTCGGCAGAATGGCCTGCACCTGCCACACACGGCTGGTGTCGTATCCCCAAAACGCGTGCAGGAACTGTTCGACCGTCTCCCGGGTGGGCGAAGTGGCGGTGAAGTTCGCCGGATCGATCGGCGGAAACGCGGCCGGAGTCTGGGAGGCCATGGGACCCACGGTGATCGGGCCGGAGCCAGCAGCGGGCGTCTGCGGAGCACTGGGTGTTGGCGGAGCAGGATTCTGGGCGATCGCACAGGTGGCGAGGGCCAGCACAGAAACACATAGGGTCGGACGAAGATGCATTCAATTCCTTTCAGATGGTTGGGTCTACTGCGAGTCTCTCTCGAAGGCGTTGGAGCGGGTAGGCCACACCGCACCCACCCTTGCTTATACCTGAACTTTTACAGCGATGGGGAAACGGCGCCCCATGCCGAACGATTTGCTGGTGACCTTCAGGACGGGCGCAGCCTGCTGACGCTTGTACTCACTACGCTCCACCAGCTTCACTACATGACGGACGGTTTCCAGCGCGAAATGGTAGGCGGCGGCAATCTCTTCCGGCGTTTCGTAGCGCTCCACATAGGCTTGCAGAATCGGATCCAGGACGTCGTAGGGGGGCAGTGAATCCGTATCTTTCTGCCCCGGGCGGAGTTCCGCGGAGGGTGGCTTGTCCAGAATAGGCTGCGGAATCACCTCCCGCTCGCGGTTCACATAGCGACACAGTTGGTAGACCTCCGTCTTGACCACGTCCCCGATCACGGCCAACGCGCCCACCATGTCGCCGTAGAGAGTGCAGTAGCCAACCGACATTTCCGATTTGTTCCCCGTGGTCAGCACCAGCGCATTGAACTTATTGGAGAGCGCCATCAGCAGATTGCCGCGGACGCGCGACTGGATGTTCTCTTCTGTAATGTCTGCGTCTTTGCCGGCAAACTCCGGCGCCAGCGCCCGGGTGTATTGCTCAAACAGGTCGTGGATGGGGATGGTCGTAAAGCGAACACCGAGGTTCTGCGCCAGGGCGCGAGCATCATCAATGGAGCCGCTGGATGAATACTGGCTGGGCATGCCAATGGTGGTTACATTTTCACTGCCTAACGCATCCACCGCGATAGCAGCCACCAGCGCGGAATCGATGCCGCCGCTCAGCCCAATCAGCACTTTCGAGAATCCGCACTTGCGCACGTAATCCCGGGTGCCGAGCACCAGGCCCTGGTACACCGCCGCATCTTCGCTGGGGTCCACGGGACGGCGGTCGCCGGTGAGCGTGTGTGTATCGAAGAAGACCAGGTCTTCCTCAAACGATTTTGCCTGGGCCACGATCGCTCCATCCGGCCCCATGGCGAAGCTGGCGCCGTCGAAGATCAGGCTGTCATTGCCGCCCACCTGGTTCACCATCGCCACCGGCGCCTTATGGCGTTGGGCAATGGCGGCCAGCATGCGATGGCGCAGTTCCCTTTTGCCGCGATAGTAGGGCGAGGCCGAGATGTTGAGGATGACGGTTCCGCCTAACCGCATCAGTTCCTCGACCGGATCGATCGGGTAGAGCCGCCGCGGCCAGAAGAGCTTGTCGTTCCAGGCGTCCTCACAAATGGTGAGCGCCAGTTGCTCCCGGTGCAGAGAAACAAGACGCTGATCTTCCGCAGGAGCGAAGTAACGTTGTTCGTCGAAAACGTCGTAGAACGGCAGCAAGCGCTTCGACTGGACAAAGTCGATGACGCCGTTCCGCAGCAACGCTGCTGAATTCACGACATGCTTTCCGCTTCCCTCAGGGGCGGCGGTCACATAGCCGCAGATGACGGCAAGGCTGTTGCCGGTGGTGGCGGCGGCGGCGATCTCCGCCGTGGCTTCCGCGGCGCGCGCGACAAAAGAAGGCTTCTCCAGCAGGTCGGCAGGCGGATAGCCGCAAACCGCCAACTCGGGGAACATGACCACATCTGCGTGGGCAGACGCTGCATTGCGAGCGAACTCAATGATTTTCTGGGTGTTTCCGCGAAAATCCCCTACCGTGGGATTGATCTGGGCCAGCGCTATCTTCACTCATCCAGTCTACCAATGACGCAGAGCCACATACCCGTCCAGGAGCAGGTATGGCAGCTAAATCGACTGCCGAGCTGTACCGGCTAAGAGCCGGTACCACCCACTACGACGGAGAGCGTACGGATCAGGATCTTCAGATCGAGCCAGATGCTCCAGTTCTGAATGTAGGCGGTATCGAGAGAGATGTAGCTGTCGAACGAAGGGTCCTGACGGGCCTGCACCTGCCACAAACCGGTCATTCCCGGGAGTACATCCAGGCGCCGCAAATGGCTTAGATCATACCGCTTGACTTCGCTGGCGATGGGCGGGCGCGGGCCAACCATGCTCATGTCCCCGCGCAATACGTTCAGAAACTGTGGCAATTCATCGAGCGAGTACTTGCGCAGGAACGCGCCGACCCGGGTGATGCGCGGGTCGTTGCTTACCTTGAAGAGAATGCCCTCCCGCTCGTTCATGTGCAGGATCTCGGCGCGGCGGCGCTCCGCATCCGCCACCATGGTGCGGAACTTAAGGCAGCGAAAGACACGGCCTTTTTTGCCGATGCGGTCGGAGCAATAGAACACCGGTCCAGGTGCGTCCAGCTTCACTGCGGCAGCAATCAAGGCCAGTACAGGAGCAAGCAGGATCAGCGCGATCGCTGACAAGAACACATCCAGGATGCGCTTGAGGAACATGCCGATGACCGGCGTCTCCCCGCGATGCAACGGGATGGTTGGGAACTGGCCGATGTATTCGATGGGACTGTTCCAGGCGAGGCCGTCGTACAGCTCCGGCACCACCCGAATGTCCACGCCTGCATCCCGTGCCTGCGAAACCATGCGGGTCACCACGCGCGCATCGCAGGGCGCAGACAAAAAGATTTCGTCAGCAAAGTACTGGCGGGCTAACTGCAATACCTCGTCAATGGAGCCCAGGACGTCGCCGGCCAACGCGGGGCTTTCCGCATCGACACCGGGGATCTGCACATACCCTTTAAAGTTGTAGCCGAGGTGGCGGATGCTGTCGAGATGATGGCGCATGGCCTGGCCGACGCGGCCGGTACCGACAATGATGATGTTGCGTGTCTCCAGGCCGTTTTCAAACCTGCGGTATTTCATGGCCCGCCAGATGAGGCGCCGGCCGCACAGCAGAATGGTTGTGGTGGCGACAGTGATGATGACCACGCCGCGCGAAATTACTTCTCCACGGACCAGGTAAAGCGCGCCGGATAGCAGCAAGCCCGCGGTCAAGCGCCGCCTGTATGGTCAGCCGCTGCTCGTGCAGCGTGTTGCGCATCTGCATGGGTCCGTACAGGTGGTAGCGCTTGCTGACCAGTACGAGTGAAAGAATGAACCAGCCCAGGCAGCCGAGCAGAATGGCGGGATGGCTGTGATACATCTCGTTGGTGCGGTAAGCAGAGTCGGCTCCAAACAGGCCTTCGCCCAGCCACCCGCGAACGGCGATCATGAGCGCGGTCAGAACAATGACCACGTCTCCCAGAACCCACAGCAGGCCAGCCCGCGCGCCCTTTCCCTGAGAGTGCGGCCGGTGTTGCGCAGCAATGTGCCGGGGCCGCAGGTCTTCCTGACCATTGACCGCAATGCGCTTTAGGAGTCCCGACGTCGCCATTAATGTCCCTAACTCAGCTCATGGAGGCTGAACAAGCGTACTGACACTTTGCCCAAACCGACGAGCGTCATTTCGTGAATTGTCTGATACGCGATTACTACTAAGGTACTGAGAATGTCGCCAGCCCTTAGTCGCTGGCCAGACCCGGAACAAGCAACAGACTAGCCACTACGGGGAAACACTTCTAAGCGGTTTGCGTTGGCTGCGAGACTGAAAGACGCAGGTGAAAGTTTGGATTGCATGGCAACAGAGCCTTTGCTCTCCGGTACATAGCCGAATCCGCGGAAGGAAACATAGCGGACCAGCATAATGCTCCGGCATACGCTCAAGCAAAGCTAGGAAGACCGGGTCGTTTCCCCCGGTTCCATTAGCGCGAGCATACCATCGGAGACACAGATTCGCGCAGAAGTAACCCTTATGTAGCAGTTACTTTTAGGGGACACAATAACCTGGCAGTTACCGGGTTAACCCGGACTTCTCACCAGTACTGATGGGTTCGACAGGTGACGGAGCGGTGAGCCCGTTGCTGTGTTTTGGCTTGGGGCCTTGCTCGTCAGATTCATTTTTGGTGTGCGACGACATGTTTTGCGGGTTCACTAGCCTCCGATTGGTGTGCGACGACATGTTTTGCGGGTTCACTAGCCCCCTTTTGTCATCCCGAGCGCGCAGTCGAGGGATCTGCTTTGCGCCTTTCTCCCTCCACAAATTTCTACAGAGCTCCAGCATCGGACACGAAGAGGAACCATTCTTCCAGCAGGATGCAAGGAGAGTCACTTCTGGCAGCGAAGCGGCTGCTATCGAGACCCACGTTCCTCTGCCATCCGATGCTGGAGCTCTGTAAAAATCCCTGGAGGGAGAGCGCAAAGCAGATCCCTCGACTGCGCTCGGGATGACAAAAGGGGGGGCTAGTTGCGCTCGGGATGACAAAAAGGAGTACTAGTGACGTTGGCCGGCATTGCCTGCGGCGTGAAGCAAACACAGGCGGGAAGCCGGCATACGCTTGTCGCTCAAACGCCACACGCGGCCGTAACTCAAACTCCACTTGCGCTGTCGGCCAACGCCACTCGCTAGGTAAAGGGTTCCGGACAGGCGCGCCCTTCCCTTCACCCCTCGGGCAGAACCAGCTTATCCAGGTCGAGGAATTCACGCAGGAAAGGATCGGTGGTGAGCTTGAGGTCGTCCATGGTTCCGAAGAAGTAGGCCTTGCCCTGGTGCAGGAATAGCACGTAGTCGGCCAGGCGCTCAGCAAAACGCATGTCGTGGGTGACGACAATGCTGGTAAGACGAAGCTGGTGTTTCAGTTTTTGAATGAGATTGCCCAGCAATCGCCCCATCAGCGGATCGACCATCGTGGTGGGCTCGTCATACAGAATCGCTTCGGGTTGCGCCGAGAGAGCGCGGGCGATGGCCACAGAGCGCTTCATCCCGGTCGATAGGTCCGAAGGCAGCAGCTCCGCCATACCGGCCACACCCACCATATCGAGCAAGCCGTTCACCACCTGTTGAATCTGGTCCTCCAGCAACTGGCCGCGTTCCCGCAGCGGGAAGGCTACGTTTTCGCCGACCGAAAGCGAATCGAACAGGGCGCCGTTCTGAAAGACCATGGTGACTTTCTTGCGCACCGCTTCCATCTGTACTTCGGTAAAGCCGGTAATGTCCTGGCCGGCGACGAAGATGCGGCCCGAGTCCGGCTTAAGGAAGCCCATGATTTGTTGCAGCGATACGGATTTGCCCACGCCGGACCGGCCCAGGATGCACAGAGTCTCCCCCGCCCGGATGTTGAAACTGACGTCATCGAGCACGCGCAGATCGCCAAAAGACTTGGAAACATGCTCGAAGGCGATGTACGGCTGTTCCTGGCGCGGCTCGTCGGGCTGTTCGTCGCGGGGCGGGGGTTGCTGGCCCACAATCTCAATCGGCGTTCCGGCGGGAATCTCGGTGCGCGGTTCGGGTGCCGGCGTCGGCTCGGTGCTCATGCGCTTAAGACTAAAACATTTCCCAGCGCCGCCATATCTTCAGGCGTGTTGCAGTTGTGAAACCAGTGATGGAGCGGCAAAAGCGAGTAGCTGAGGATTTCCGGGCAGGCGGAGACGACCCGTTCCAGATCAAACAGGTCCCGCTCGCCCGGCCCCGCGGCGGCCGCGCTCATCACCGACATGAGTTTGTAATTGCCCGCCTGCAGGGCCGCCGTCGCCGGGCGAAGTAGCTCGCGGTGGTACACGGCGCAGAGCGGTTGGGGCCGGCCGTGGATGCGAGGCACCGTCATCAGTGCTCCGGTGCTCTCCGCCCGGGCCAGCAACCAGCGCAAAAAGCCTGCGGGCACCAGCGGAAGATCGACCGCAAGACAGACGATGAGCGGTTGAGTCGTGGCTGCCAATGCCGCCTCGATGCCGCTGAGCGGACCGCAGCCAGGCTTTCGGTCGGCGACCACCTCGGCATAGCCGCTCAAGTCCTGGCGGGATCCGGCAATGCGCGGGGGCGGGCCGCCCAGGGTGCTCAGTTTTTGCAGGGCGGCTTCCACCAGGGTGATAGCGCCGGTCACCGGCAGGCGGGCCTTATCCTGCCCCATGCGGCTGCTTTGACCGCCGGCCAGCACAAAGCTTTCGGCGTTGGCTGCCTGGCTATCCTTCATGCAGGGACTAACCGGCGGCGGGCGTTTCGCCCCGCCCCAGCTCTTCAAAAAAAGAATGATCGACTCGATGCCCTGGTGGAAGTTGGCGATGTGGAACTTCTCGTTCGGCGCATGGAGATTGTCGTCGGGCAAGCCGAAGCCCATCATGACCGTCGGGATCCTGAGGTGGCGCTCGAAATCCCCAACGATCGGGATGGAACCGCCGGTCCGGATAAACAAAGTCTCTTTGCCAAAAACCTGGTACAGGGCGCGGGTCGCTGCCCGCACATACGGATTGTCGGTGGAGATCACGATGGGATCGCCTGAATGAATTAGCCGCACGTTCAGCGAAATGCCTTTGATCCTGATCGCTTCCACAAAGCTCTTGTACTGAGCGAACACTGCCTGCGGATCCATATCCGGCACCAGCCGGAACGAGATTTTGGCAGTCGCTTTCGCAGGGATGACGGTTTTCGCGCCCGCGCCGGTGAAGCCGCCGGGCATGCCATGCACATCCATGGTGGGCCGCGCCCAGGTTCGTTCCAGAACGGAAAAGCCAGGCTCGCCGGCAAGCTCACTGGAACCGATTTCCGTGGTGCGGTAATGCTCCTCGTCAAACGGCAGGCTCTTCCACGCCTTGAGTTCTTCGTCAGTGGGAACCCCTACCCGGTCGTAGAAGCCCGGGATCAAAATCCGCCCCTGCGGGTCTTTGAGGGCCGTGATCACCTGGGCCAGGGCGACGAATGGATTGGGGGCGGCCCCGCCGTAAATACCCGAGTGCAGATCGGTGCGCGCGCCGATGGCCTCGACCTCGGTGTAAATCATGCCGCGCAGCCCGACTGACAGCGTGGGCAGCCCGGGGGCAAACATTTCGGTGTCAGACACCAGCGCGAAATCCGCCTGCAACTGCTCTGGGTGCTCCCGGACAAAGCTGGCGATGCCTTCCCCGCCCACCTCCTCTTCTCCCTCAAGCAGCACGCGCACGTTGATCGGCAGGCCCCCACCCGTGTGCCGCAGCGCCTCAATCGCCTTCAGGTGCATGTACATCTGGCCCTTGTCGTCGACCGCTCCCCGGGCGTACAGGTTGCCGTTCCGCTCAGTCGGCTCAAACGGAGGAGAAATCCATTCGTCTAACGGGTCTGGGGGTTGCACATCGTAGTGACCATAAGCCAGGCAAGTGGGCTTGCCTTCCGCGTGCAGCCAGTCGCCATAAACCAGGGGGTGGCCGCCCGTTTCGATAATCTGCACGTGCTCCAGCCCAATCCTTTCCATTTCCGCGGCCAGATTCCCCGCGGCGAGGCGAACGTCGCCCGCATGCTCGGGGAGGGTGGAGATGGAAGGGATACGCAGCAGTGACTTAAGTTCCTCCAGAAAACGAGCTTGTTGGCTGCGCGCGTACTCGAGCGGGGACGGCATGATCGGCGGTTCTCCTCTGGCAGTGAATGCCGGGCAGGCAAAACGTCGCGCCCGGGCGGCAACAAGTTGAGTTTTCTACGACTTTCGCAGGATTGGCTATCTGGTCGGCCAACCAAACCGGCAGGCGCTGGCAGCCACGCAAGATGTATCCTAAACCTGGAGAAGCACTTCATGCTTGAGTTGGAAATCACCGCCAGAGACCTGGCGGCGCAGTTAGCCGCTGAAGGCGCGGGCATCGTGTTAGTCGACGTGCGTGAGCCCTGGGAAGTGGCGACCGCCCACATTGCCGGATCGAAGACGATCCCGATGGGCGAGATTCCCTCACGCGCGTTCCAGGAACTGGATCCAGAGGCCCACATCGTGACCGTGTGCCACGGCGGGGTACGCTCGCTGAACGTGGCCAACTGGATGCGCAATCAGGGTTTTGACAAGGTTCAATCGCTGGCCGGTGGCATTGACGGCTGGTCGCGTGAAGTCGATCCTTCCGTGCCTCGCTATTAACCAAGAGCGACCGGAGAAGATTGGCAATCCTGGTATTTTGCAGACGCAACCGCGCACTGCGAAATGCCGCCGACGTCTGCTGCACTTTAGGGGAAAGTGAGACTTGATCCCCGCAGCGAGCAAAACATAACAGCCATAGAAAAGAGTAAGAGCAGCCATGGGCGCAACAGAGAGAGTATTGATCGTCGAAGACGAGTTGCACGCACTCGCCGGACTGGCCGAGTTGGTCTCCGGTTGGGGATATCGCACGGAAACGGCACGCGATGGTGTGGAAGGCCTTGAGAAGGTAACCGAGTGGTTCCCTGGCATCATTGTCACCGATCTCAAGATGCCGCGAATGGATGGATTGGAACTGCTGTCGCGGTTGGGGGAGATGCAGTTAAATGCAGCAGTGATTGTGCTCACTGCTCAGGGCAGCATCGAACGTGCCGTCGAGGCGATGAAGATGGGCGCCTACGACTTTATCCAGAAGCCGATCGACCCGACCCGGCTGAAGACGGTTCTGGCGAATGCCAGCCGTCAGCGGGAAACCGAGCGCGAGCTGGAAGTGACTCGCCGCAAGCTGCGCGAGACCGGCTTTCTCGGTTCGCTGGTGGGCAGTTCCAAGAAGATGCAGGAGATGTTCGCCATGATTGAACGGGTGGCGCCGAGCACCGTCTCCGTGTTGATTACCGGGGAAAGCGGCACGGGCAAGGAGTTGGTCGCGCGCACCCTGCACGAACTAAGCCCGCGCCGGGGCAAGCCGTTCGTGGCTGTCAACTGCGCCGCTATTCCCGAGACCCTGATTGAGAGCGAAATCTTCGGCCATGAAAAGGGTTCGTTCACCGGCGCGCTGGAACGCCGGGCGGGCTGCTTCGAGTTAGCCGAAGAAGGTACCTTGCTGCTGGACGAAATCGGAGAAATGCCGGTAGGCACCCAGGCCAAGCTATTGCGCGTTCTCGAAGACAGAAAGCTGCGGCGGCTGGGCAGCAAGGTCGAGACGCCGATGAATGTGCGGGTGCTGGCCGCCACCAACAAGAATCCCGAGGAAGCGGTATCCGCCGGTGAGTTGCGCGGTGATCTGTATTACCGCTTGAATGTTTTCAACCTGCATATGCCACCGTTACGGGAGCATAAGGAAGACATACCGGCTATTATCGAGACGTTGCTGAACGACATGAACACCAAGCACGGCCGGCAGGTGAAAGGCGTGGACGCAGAGATGTTGAGCCGTCTCATGGCGCATGACTGGCCGGGGAACGTCCGCGAACTGCGCAACACGATCGAACGGGCGGTTATCCTGTGTGAAGAGGGATACCTGGAACCGCGGCACTTGCCGCCTGCGTTCGGTCAGCGCTTTGCGCGTGCCGAGGCAGCCCCGACAAACCATAACGACAGCGGCGTCCATGTAGAGATCGGCAGCACGGTCGATGAGGCGGAACGAATGCTCATTCTGAAGACCCTGGAATCGACCCGAAACAACAAAACGCGGGCCGCTGAAATCTTAGGAATTAGCTTGAAGACGTTGCACAATAAGTTAAAAGAATATGGCAGTTCCAGTAGCACTGATTCACTTGAATAATGACGACCGGTAGCCTCTGAACACTGGTTGCGTTTGAAAAAGGAACAGAGCATTCTGTGACTCCCCCATGAGACTGAAGACCAAGCTCGTGCTCGCGATCACCGGACTGGTCTTCCTGGTGGTGTGCACGCTCTCGTGGATTTTTCTGGGTCAGCTGCTGCGGCAGCGTATGTCACAGGCGTTCACCGCGAATGACATGGTGGCGCACCAGATTGCGGCCTCCACTCGCCGCGCGCTCGAAAGCAACATTCAAGCCCACCCGGTGGACCCGAACGATCCTGGCGCGCTGCGCAGTGCGGCGGCGGCTGCTCTGCGGGGCGATCCCGGCCTGACCGCGCTCATGAATTCCGCGCTCAGCTACTCACCCACCGTGTTTGACGTGAGCATCGCCGACAGCGAAGGCCGTGGGCTGCTGAGTACCGATCCCACGTATGTCGACCATCCGTTGCCACATCGGCAGCAATATGAAGAGCTGCAGAGCGGCGGATTGCTGCGATTGCTGGAGATCGTCTTCGGCCCGCCCCGCGTTTACAACCTGACGCTGCCGCTGGAGCTTAACTCGGAGACGCTGGCCACCGTACGGGTGGGCGTGCGGACGACCTTTCTCCGCTTTGTGGTCGAGCCCTGGCTGACGGCGGCGCTGGCCTACACCGGGGTGGCGATTCTCTGCTCCCTGATTTTTGCGGCCTTTCTGGCTAATCTCGCCCTCAAACCGATCGAACAGATTGGCGTCCGGCTCGATGCCCTGGCGCTCGCCGAGGCCGAAACCGCCGGAGACGCGGGCGGCCGGTCCAGCGATGCCGTGGTCCTGGTCTCGCACAAGATCGAACGCATCGGACGCCGCATGCGCAACGTGGAAGAGGTGTTCTCGGCACTGAAAGAGAACCTCGACCAGATCATGACCAACCTGCAGGACGGCATCCTGCTCTACACGCACGATGCACGCGCGGTGCTGGTCAGCGATTCGGTCGAGCGGTTTCTGGGCGTCAGCCGGGCACAGATTCTGGGCTCCAAACTGCACGAGGTATTTACCCGCAACACCCGTTTGGGTCAACTGGTGCGCGAGTCGTTCGACGCGCGCATGGTGCTGGTGCAGGAAGAGATCACCACGGAGACCGGCCGCCATGTCGAGATATCGCTCGACTTTATTCATGACGACCGCGCGGTCTATCCCCAGGAAACGCTGGGCGCTCTGTTAACGCTGCATGACGTGGAATCGGTACAGAGACCTGGAGAACGATCTGGAGCTCTCACGCCGCCTGGCGGCGATCGGGCGTTTAACGGCGGGTGTGGGGCACGAAGTCAAGAACCCTATCAATGCCATCGTGGTGCACCTGGAATTGCTGCGCAACAAGCTGGGCGATTCCGACCACCGGGCTATGCGTCACCTGGAAATCATCGAGAGCGAGATCCAGCGGCTTGACCGGGTCGTGCAGACCCTGGTGGATTTCTCCCGGCCGGTGGAACTGCAATTGAAGGAACAAGATCTGCGCCGCGTTATTTCGGCGGTCCTGATGCTGGCCTCCGCAGAGTTCGAGACCCGGAATGTGCATGTCGAGAGCGATCTGCCCGACCATCCGGTACTGGCCAAAGTAGATGCCGACCTCTTGAAGCAGGCGCTGCTGAACGTGGTGCTCAACGGAGCCCAGGCCATGGGCGAGGGCGGCAAACTGGCAGTGCACCTGGCCGAAGATGGACGGATGGCGCTGCTGAGTATCCACGATGAAGGCGGTGGCATCCCGCCCGAAATTCGCGACAAGATCTTCGATCTGTACTTCACTACCAAGAAAGATGGCAGCGGTATTGGTTTAGCGATGACATACCGCATTATCGAACTGCATAATGGTTCGATCGAAGTACAATCAGACGCGGTTCGTGGAACTACTTTTATTTTGCGTTTTCCGCTCAACAGTTCTCCGGAGAGCAGAGCGCGTGGATACCTTATGCCGGACGGGAGCCTTGCACCGGGACCAGTGATCGCCAGGGAGCCGCGGGGATGAGGGCTTTCGGGATATCTTCGTCTGCCGTGCTCGCGCCCGTGCTATTGATCGGATGCTGCACGGGTTGTCACGGCCGTAAAGCGGCGGCGCCGCCGCAGCAGGCGCAAGCCCCCGCGCTGCAAACCGGCGGCACCACCCTCGCGCCTCCCAAAAGCCCCCAACCACAGGAGAAGAGCGCTTCTCCCCTGGCCTCGCCTCTTCCGCCCCCCTCCGCTCAGTCAGTCGCGCTGCCACCGCCTCCACCTCTCAAAAAGGTGCGACACCGGGTGAAAGCGACGAAACCAGTGGAAACGGCGCAGGCCGGTGTCCCCAGTTCTTCCGGTGTGGCGGCGGGAAGTCAGGCCGGCAACCAGGCGGCGCCGCAACCCCCGAAGGCAGCTTCGCCCATTGGTCAACTCACTACCGGTGACACTGCGCTGGGCGAGAGAACTAAACATGAAACCGCGGATTTGATTGGCGCCACGCAGCAGGGCCTGAACGGGATCAAGCGGCCTCTTTCCACCGACGAGAAAGTGACGGCGACGCAGATAAAGACTTTTCTCCGGCAGGCGCAACAGGAATTGGACAATGGGGATTCCGATGGCGCGCACACACTGGCTACCAAGGCCAGGTTGCTGCTGGATGAACTCACTAAACCTTAGGGTTTCGAAATCGTATAAGTAGCAGATACGGATGCATAGCATGCAGGGTTGGTTGAGATGTCCCCCACTCAAGCCGAGGGTGGCCCATTCAAGCCGCGTTTGGCTTGAGTGGGGGACATCTCAACCAGCCTCCGCCCGAGTCCAGGTGGCACTTCTCTCCGTGTCAGCGGGGCTAGCGTTCGCCCCAGCTTAGCTTGGAGCGCAGCACATCGAAGAAGCCGGTTGCGCCCATGCGCACCAGGCGGACGCTGTGGTCTGAGCGCCGGCAACATACCTGGTCGCCTACCCTTAATTGCAAGGCCTCTTGCCCATCGACCGTCAGGAAAGTCAGATCAGGAATGCCCTCGACGCGGATGGTCACATGCGCATCGCCGCGCACCACCATGGGGCGAATCGTCAGCAGGTGGGGACAGATGGGCGTGATCACCAGGGCATCGACCGAAGGCGCCAGGATCGGCCCGTTGGCGGCCAGGTTGTAGGCGGTCGAACCAGTCGGTGTCGACACAATAACGCCATCCGCGCGGAACGAGGCAGCCAGTTGATCGAACAAGTGCACGCTGAAGTCGCCCATGCGCGCGATGGCGCCCTTGGCAATGACCACGTCATTCAGGGCGTCATATTCCTTGTAGGTCGTGCCGCCGCGCAAGACGACGGTGTGCAGTAAGGCGCGCACATCGGTGGCGCAGCGGCCCTCGCTCCAACCTTCCAGCGTGGTGTACAGATCGGCCAGCCGCACCTCGGTGAGAAAGCCGAGTGCGCCCAGGTTGACGCTGAGGAGTGGCGTTTCCGTCCGCGCAAACGCACGGGCGGCTGCCAACAAGGTGCCATCCCCGCCCAGCACCACCACCAACGCTGGTTTCTGTGCAGGCAATTCGTGCCGGGGAACCACCCGCGCATCCTGGGTATAGCTGCCACTCACGTGGTCCAGGATGGGTTCCATGTCGTGCGCCCGCATCCAGACGACCAGTTCGGGCAGCAAGGCGGCGAGCTCTTCCTTCTGCGGCTTGGAGATGATGGCGACGGGTCGCATGAAAGGCAGCCTGGTTAGGTACGGGGTTGAAATTCCTGATTTAGTGTACGTGATCCGTTTTGCGCAGAGTTTGTCGGTCAGAAGCGCGCATACAGCAGGAACTCGCGATTGCCTTTGCCGCCTTCGCCCCCGCCGAGAATGGGGGAATCGATCAGCTCAGTCGCAGCCGCTCCCTCAGCTGCCAACACCGTGCGCACCCGTTCGATGGCAAAGGCATGAGCTGCGGGATCGTGCACGATGCCGCCTTTGCCGATATGTTCCCGGCCGGCCTCAAATTGCGGTTTTACCAGGATCACCGCTTCCAGGCGGGAGGGTGCGCCCGCCTTCACCGCGGCCAGCACGCCCGGCAACACCAGGGTGGCGGAAATAAAAGACACATCCATGGTGACAAATGTGATGCCGGCGGGCAGATCGCCCGGCTGCAGATAGCGTGCATTGGTGCGTTCCAGCAATTGGACGCGTGGATCCGCGCGCAGGCTGGCGGCGATCTGCCCGTAGCCGGTATCCACCGCAACCACGCTGGCAGCGCCGTGCTGCAGCATGCAATCGGTGAAGCCGCCAGTCGAGGCGCCGATGTCTGCGCAGTGGCGGCCGCTGAGGTCGATTTGCCAACGGGTGAGGGCGGCTTCGAGTTTGAGGCCGCCGCGGCTCACGTAGCGCGCTTCTTCTCCCAGCAGCCGCAGGACAGCGGTGTCGTCGATCGAAGCGCCCGGTTTTTCCACCTTTTGCTCGTTCACCAACACGCGGCCAGCCAGGATCATGGCCTGGGCGCGTTCTCTCGAGACCGTTAACCCCCGCTCGCACAGCAACTTGTCCAGCCTTTGTTTCATTCTTCTGGCGAAGTGGTACCTTTCCGGATGACTGTTGTCCCTGCTGCTTCCCAGGCATTTTGTTTGCGAGTGACCGTCGCGCAAACGTTAGAATGGGGGCGGCTCGCATAATGCCAGACAATCTCCCCAATCCGATTGGCGACCCTGCCCGTTCTACTATCAGAGCCACAAGCAACGACAAGATGGCTGGTGTAGCGAAGGACGCAGCAATGGACGATGGTACGCTGCTGCAGCGCGTCCGCCAAGGCGACCAGACAGCGATGGCCGAGGTGTTCGATCGGTATGGCCGAGCTGTGTATTCAGTCGCCCTTCGGATACTCAAGGATACCGGCCATGCGGAAGATGTCATGCAGGAGATTTTCTTCCAGGTCTGGCGAAACTCTGAGTCGTTTGTGCAGGGTCGTGGATCGTTAGGCGCCTGGCTGGTGGTTGTGGCGAGAAACCGGTCGATCGATCTGCTGCGGCGTAGAAAGCCGTCGGACTCGATTGAAGACGTGGTGTTAGCATCCCGCGGCAACCTGGCTTCTGAAGCTGAGCACAACGCGATGATCGAGAAGGTGCAAGCGGTATTGAAAGACCTTCCCGCAGAGCAGCAAAGGTCCATGGAGTTGGCGTTTTTCGAAGGCTTGAGCCACTCAGAGATCGCAGAGAAAACGGGCGATCCGCTGGGTACGGTCAAGACCCGCATTCGCCTTGCGTTGATCACATTGAGAAAGGCATTGGCAGCATGAGCGGTAACGAACACATCACGCAGGAGGACTTGGCTTCCTATGCGATGCAGAATCTCCCGGTAGCGGAGTCTGCTTCCATCAGGGAGCACCTGCAGGACTGTGTCCCGTGCCGTAGCGAGTTGGCACAGGTCGGCGGGGATCTCGCCCTGTTGGGGATAGCGGTGGAGCAGCATCCGCTGCCTGCCGGCGCACGCCAGCGCTTCCTCGAGAAGATTGCGGCGAGTGCGGAGAAGCAGCCGGTGGCTGCGGTGACGCCGATAACGGTCGCCAGCTCACGACGGGGAGCCGCTTTCTGGTTGCCGTGGGCTACGGCCGCAGCGCTGGCGATTGTTGCTGTTTCGCTTGGCGTGCAGAACCGGGCGTTGAACGATGAACTGCATGACGAGTCGAACCTGGTGAAGAACCTTGCCGCCCAGGCTTCGCGTGCCCAGCAGGTGTTGGAAGTGTTGACCGCGCCGCAGGCACAGCGGGTCACGCTCACGGAAGGCAAAGCGCCGGCGCAGCCTACGGCCCGCGCCACGTATCTGCCGGAGCGCGGAGGCATGATCCTGCTGGCTACCAATTTGAAGCCGCTGCCTTCAGGCAAAGCCTATGAGTTGTGGATTATCCCGGCGGACGGAAAAGCGCCAGTGCCCGCTGGGGTGTTCCATCCGGATCAGGTGGGTACGGCGACGCTGGTCTTACCCACGTTGCCTTCCGGGATTGCTGCCAAGGCATTTGGGGTGACCATCGAGAATGCCAGCGGGTCCGCGACGCCTACGATGCCGATTGTGCTTTCGGGCGCCACGGGGATTTAGGGCTCTCCCCACGCCGAACACAACAGGACTTGGACGCTCTCTCCCTTCGGATGTACGGGTTGTGTTGAGAGTTACTCATTGAGAGCCGTGAGGCATGGGGCACCCCAGCCGGCGCTTATGAAACAGTGAATGCGTCAATTGACGAAAACGCCCATCCCAAGCCAACGCTCTCATAACGTCTTCAAATACTCTTTGGCCTTATCCCACTCAGGGAACAACCGCTCTTCCAATTGAAATTCGCGCGGATGCACGCATCTCCGCCCACCCCGCACCTTGACCGGGTGCTTTAAATGCAGCATCTCGTGGTACAGCAAATACTCAACCGCATACCGCGGCGTATTCTTGCGATCGAACACACGGCTCACCACGATCGTGTTGTGCGCTGGATCGTAGTGGCCCAGGCTTCGCCTGGCCACGTGCCCGCTCCAGGTGAGCAACGGTCTGCCCATGAGCCCATGGAAAAACCGCAGATTCAGGCTTTCGAAAATCTCATCCAGATCGTAGTACTGCCCCTGCGGCCCAAGCATCTTCTTGCGGCCGCGCGCTTGTCGAATCAACTCGGTCTGCCGCATCACCGCTTCACTGGAAGCAAACCGGCGATAGCGGCTGGTCTGTAACGCATTCAACGGCTTGCGATACAACTTCGCCAACAGGATATGCGCAATCGCGCGCAGCACGCCCTCCGGAGCCCCTTCAAGAAGGTCGGAGAGATGCACATGCATGCGACCTTCACGCAGGCGGATCGTCGTGTTGAGGCTGGTGAAGCGGCGAAAACGGATTTCCAACGACGGCATCGGGGCACGCGGCCGCAAGGCGCGGTATTCGTCTGCAAACAGCAAGTGCAATTCGGAGTTCACCGCAACCAGCCTAGCAGGACTTGCGCCTGCCGCACTACCGCCCCACCAAGCAAAAAGAGGCCACCGTAACTATCTTGTTTCGCTTTCCTTGTCGGCTTTTTTCTGGGCTTCTTTATCCGCTTTTTTCTTTTCCGCGAAGTAGGTTTCCTGCTCAGCAAGCATCTGCTTCGCCGCGTCGTGCACGCTGCCATTTGCATCGAGCGCGGTCTTGCGCACGAAATCATACTGCGGGCTGGGCTTTGCGTCGTTGAGAATGCCGGTCCACGCCGTGCTCTTCTCGACCAGTTCCTTCAGTGGCTTGCGCAAGTCGGCATGGTCCTGGTTGAACGCATCCAGGTTGTCTTGCAGATCATCCGCCAGCCGGGTGAATTCATCCATCAGCGTGTGCAGACGCGCGTCTCTGTTTTGCGCATGGATATCCTTCTCGATGGCCTGGATCGCGTTGGCCCGGTCCTCGACATAACCGACGAACAACTTGATCCGGATCAGCGGCTCATCCCCGGCCTCGCGCACTTCCTCAATCTGTTTTTCGGTCAGCGGATCCTTCCTGGACTGAGCCAACGCCCCGCCCGTCAGCAGCAGGAGACACACACCCCAAATCAGCAGCTTCCTACGCGAGCGCGTAGAAAACTGACGAGCGTGGCCAAAAGGATCATGGTTCATGAGGAGAGCGAACCGCAGCACGAGCAGAGCGGAACTAGGTAAGGCACGTGTCTACTTTCTGAACACCTGCATCATGAGCTCCGTCTGTACCTGCTCCAGTTGCTTTAAGGTCGCCTGCAGCGCTTGCCGGTCATCGTAGGAAGCCGCATTAAGGATGTCATTCAGGCGATAGGAAGTATGCCGCATCAATTGCTCGGCGTTCTTCATTTTCTTCCCGTCCTCGGCCACGCCCATATGAATCTTCTGGGCATAGGTCTGCACCATCTTCAGCGTTTCGGACGCGTGCGTGCCGTCACCGGAATTCATCTGTTGGCCCGCCAGCTCGGTCATTTGGTAAACCAGCTCGGCATAGAGAAAGCATTGTTCTTTGGGTAGGGCCTGATCGGCTTTGGTCATCAGCGCCGCCATCGCCTGCGGGCTGACCATCCGTTCATCTGCAGCCAGGGCGCGCCCGCAGGAAAGGCCAAGGGACAAAGTAGACACCACGATCGTCGTAGCTACGAACCGCATAAAGCACCTCTCCAGAGGCCTTACGGTGCGTCTTGCGTTAGTGACTTCCACCAAGAGCAACGAGTCGATGCTTGGCTTGCCATTCCTGGTCGGGATACTTACCATCTGCGGCGGCGAGAAACTTATTGTAGTACTCACGCGCTTGTTTGGACAGATGCAGGTTATCGTACGCTGTTGCCCAAAGGAAGTAGGAAACTGGAGACTCACCCAAAAGTTTTGCTCGCATGGAAAGTGCGTCCAGCGTGAGCTGATACTGCTTGTTTTCTGAGGCGGCAAACGCCAGACCGCTCCAGGCATCGCCATCGTCTGGTTTGAGCTTTACGGCTCTCTGCAGTACCGCCTGTGCCTGCGGATAGAGCTTTTCCCGCAGGTAGTTTTCTCCCTGGCCGGCGAGCACGTCCTCATCGCCGGGATGGGCGAGAGCCAGCCGCGCATAGAGCGGATCCGCCTTTTCCGGCTGACCGGCCTGCGAATAGGCATCCGCCAGCATCTGGTCGACCGTTGCATTGCCCGGCTCCAACTGCCGAAGTGTCTCAAGTACCGGGAGTGCTTCCTCTGTTTTTTGCTGCCCCAGCAGTGCCGTAGCCAGTTGTGCCGTAATGGCAGGGTCGCGCGGGTCGCGGGCCAGCGCACTTTTCAGCAGCGGCTCCGCCTGGTCGAACTTCTTCTGCTTGATCAGCAATTGCGCCAGGCCGCCATTGGCCGCGGAAGCGATCTCTGGCGAAGGTGCGGGATGGCCGGCCAACACTCGCTGGTAAGCGGTTTGCGCCAGTTCGTCATCGCCATTTGCCTCAGCAATCTGGGCAGTCAGCAGTAAGTCCGCGGGCGTTTCCGGGCTCAGCCTGAGAGCCGACACCAGCGCGTCACGAGCCGCCGCAGGGTCGGTGGCGCGATCCAGCCGGGCCAGCGTGCGGAAGGCCTCGGCCTGCGTTGCGGGGTTGGGCGGTTCTGGCGTCAACAGGGTAGCCTGGCGCACTTGCTCCCGTGCCTCGCCCATCTTTGACTGGTGCGCCAACAGCAGCCCCAGGGCCAGCCTGGCCTCAAACTGCTTCGGGTTAGCGGCGATGGCTTTGCGGTAGTTCTCTGCCGCGGCTGCGTCCTGCCCACCGGCGTCTTCGACGTATCCCAGGTCAAAGAGCGCACGGGCGTCCGCCGGGTGCTGGCGCAGGTACTTCTCCAGCAGTGGACGAGCCGCCGGGTAGTCCTGCTGCTCCATCTTGTTTTCCGCGGCATCGCGGTCCGAGCCGGAGGCCGCCTGGCGTTATCCACAACCGGCGAGTCGGGAGCCAGGGTTCCGGGAGGCAGCGGGGTTTGTCCCAGCGCCGGGGCGGCCAAAGAGAGAGTCGCCAGAAGCCAAAACACCCTACTCATAACTCGACCTGCGCCTCTTCTATCCGGGATGCATCCGCCCCGGCTTCCACTCTCTTGCCTTCCATGGTCTTGCCTTCGTGAGCGGCCAGGGCCAGGCCCAGCCAGTACCCGGTATGAGAGCCGGGCGTCTGCGCGACCTGCTCCGGCGTCCCGACGGCGACCACCTTGCCACCCCCGGCGCCGGCCTCCGGACCCAGATCGATCACCCAATCGGCAGATTTGATGACGTCCATGTTGTGCTCGATCACCACCAGCGATCCACCCGCGTCGATGAGGCGTTTGAACGCAGCCAGCAGCTTGCTCACATCGTCGAAATGCAGTCCGGTCGTCGGCTCGTCGAGAATGTAAAGCACCCGGCTGCCGCCCTTCTTAGCCAGCCCGTTCCCGGCCTTGGCCAGTGAGGTGCGGCTCTGAGAAAGGTGCGCCGCCAGTTTGACGCGCTGCGCTTCACCGCCAGAAAGCGTCGTCGCGGACTGACCGAGCCGCACATAGCCCAGCCCAACTTCTTCCAGCACCGCTAACTTCTCCAGGATGCGCGACTGCCCGGTGAAGAACCGGAGCGCTTCCTTGATCGTCATCCCCAGCACTTCGTAGATGCTCTTGCCCTTGTACTTCACCTCGAGGGTCGAAGCCTTGTACCGGGTGCCATTGCACTCTTCGCAGGGCAGTTCCACATCGGCCAGGAACTGCATCTCCACGGTCACCGTGCCATCGCCGTCGCATACATCGCAGCGGCCGCCGGGAACGTTGAACGAGAAGTGCCCCGCCGCGTAGTTTCTCCGCTGGGCTTCGGGCTGGGACGCGAAAAGTTCGCGAATCGCGTCGAACGCCTTGATGTACGTGACCGGGTTGGAACGGGGGGTGCGCCCGATCGGCGCCTGGTCCACCAGGACGATGTCGTTGAGCCGCTCCGCCCCTTTGAGCTCGCGATAGAGACCGGAAGGGTCGCCGCCGCCCTCGTTCTTGCCCAACGCCTGGGCGACCGCCGGGTAGAGAACATCGTGGACCAGTGTCGATTTGCCCGACCCGGAAACGCCGGTCACGCATACCAGCATGCCCATGGGGATCTCGACATCGAGACCGGTCAGGTTGTGAATACGGGCTCCCCGCAAGACCAGCTTTTCGCGTGCCGGTTCCCTGCGGCGGGTGGGCGTGGGAATCGTCAGTTGCCCGCCAAGGTAGCGGCCGGTAATCGATTCAGGGTTCTGGGTCACCTGGTCCACCGTCCCCGAGGCCAAAATGCGGCCACCCAACTCGCCTGCGCCCGGCCCAAGGTCGATCAGCCAGTCCGCCGCCCGGATCACGTCCGGGTCGTGCTCGACCACCAGGATCGTATTGCCCAGGTCGCGCAGCTCTTCAAGAATGCGGATCAGCTTGGCGGTATCCCGGCTGTGCAGACCAATCGAAGGTTCATCGAGAACGTAAAGGGCGCCCACCAGCCGGGAGCCAAGCGAGGTAGCCAGCTGAATACGCTGCGCTTCCCCACCAGAAAGGGTCGATGCCAGGCGGTCGAGCGAGATGTACTCCAGACCGACGGCATCCAGGAAATGCAACCGCTGCTGTATCTCAACCAGAATGCCGCCGGCAATCTCCTGCTGTTCCCTGTTCAGAGAAAGCCCCGAAAAGAACTGGTTCGCTTCGCGGATGGTGAGCGCGGCAACCTCGCAGATATTGCTGCCATTCAGCCGCACCGCGCGCGCTTCGGCGCGCAGCCGCGTTCCCTTACACTCCGGGCAGGTGGCATAGCCACGGTACTTGCTCAACATCACGCGCACGTGCAGCTTGTACTTCTTACGCTCCAGCAACTCGAAAAACCCATGCACGCCGAGGAAAGCTGCCGACTGCCGTCGAGCACCAGTGATTGCTGGGCAGAAGCTCAGGTCTCGCCACGGCTCATCCATCGGAATACCGTGTTGCTGGGCGGCCCGCTTCAGCTCCGTTTGGTAGGCCCGGTACTTAGGCCGGGTCCAGGGATCGATCGCCCCTTCGTTGAGCGTCTTGTTCTTGTCAGGGATGATCAGGTTTAAATCGAAATCGATGGTGTTGCCAAACCCCTGGCAGCGCTCGCACGCTCCGTAAGGATTGTTGAACGAGAACAGTCTCGGTTCGGGTTCGCGATAAATCCGATGGCACAGCTTGCACTCAAATGCCTGCGAAAAGCGTAGCCGCTTCGGTTCCACCTCCGCATCGCGCGTAACCGTCTCATACACAATCTCGCCGGTTTCCCGGTAGCCGATTTCGGCAGCATCCACGATGCGCGCGCGGTTGTCCGCTGACACCACCAGGCGATCGACCAGCGTATACAACGCCTGTCCAAAATCAAGATCAAGCAGCGATTCGGGGGTGGAGAACTCAACGATCTTTCCGTTCTGATAAAGCCGGTTGAACCCCCGCGCGCGCAGTTCCATCAGCCGTTCTTTGAACGCCTCGTTCGGAAGCGCCGGATTCACTGCCTTCGCCGCCGACTTCGCCGCGGCTTTCTTTGTTCGTTTCGCAGTCGCTGGCTTCGCGGCCCCCTCGGGCACAGGAATTACCCTGGGCTGGACAGGAAACAAGGCGTACAGCCGCGTGCCTTCCGCCAGGCTGAGAATGCTGGACGCGATCTCATCCACGCTATCCCGCTTGACCACGCCGCCACAGACAATGCAATGCGCCGTGCCGCAGCGCGCAAACAGAAGACGCATGTAGTCGTAGATTTCCGTCGCCGTCGCCACCGTCGATCGCGGGTTGCGGGTCTGGTTCTTCTGCTTGATCGCGATCGCCGGGGCAAGACCATCGATCAGGTCGACGTCCGGCTTCTCGATGCGCTCCAAAAACTGACGCGCATACGCTGACAGTGATTCCACATAGCGCCGCTGACCCTCGGCATAAATCGTGTCAAACGCAAGCGAAGATTTCCCCGAACCTGAAACTCCAGAGACGACCGTGAGCAGACCATGGGTTAAGTCGCAGTCGATGTTCTTCAGATTGTGCGTGCGCGCGCCGCGAATCGTGATCCGGTCGTTCATTTTCTCAGTCGGCACTGCCTCAGTCGGCAAGGTCTCAGTTGGCAAGTTCACCCTGAATCTCGCCTTTAACTTCGTCCGTGGGTGAGCTCATTTCTGCTTCGAAGCCGGCCCGGATGCGGCCCAGCACTTCGATCGGATCACGCTTCTCCGCCTGCTCGAAGGAAGCAGCGATGTGACGAGCCAGATCAGCCAGCATCATGCCCCAGGCTTCCGGATCTTTCCACACGCCCACCCGCAGGCTGATGTGCTGGTCCTGATGGGCGATCCACACGCGCAGAAGTTCAAAGGATTTAGCGTCCGTGCGAGCGGGTTCGGGAACGCGAAGCTGATCGGATTGTGCCATGGTGCTCCTTAGGAATTGACGATGAGGCGACTGGTTGGTCGACTAATAAATGGAGGGTAGTACTGCGGCAAACGCCTACATCCCCAAAACCGGCGCTCAGTGCTGCGAGGCCACTTCGACAGGCGCATTGTCTGCAGCCTGTACGGCAAACGGAACCCGCCGCCGCCGCGCCCACAGGATCAACAACAGGCCGGCGACGATCGAGCCAGCGCTGGCCACCTGGGCATTGCTCATGCCCCAGTAAATACGCGGGTTGATGCGAATAAACTCGACCAGGAACCGGGCGATGCCGCTCAGCACCAGGTACTCGCCCGTAAGCTGACCCAGCGGCAATGGCGCTTTCCCATTCTTCTTTGCGCCCCGTCGCCACAGGTACAAAGCGATCAACAACGCCACCAAAAACTCGTAAATCGGGGTCGGATGCACCCGCTGATCCGTCGGCACCAGACCATGGGGAAAACTCATGGCCCAGGGCAGCCGGGTAGGTATACCGTAATCCCCATCGCCCGAAATCAGGCAGCCCAGGCGTCCTACCCCGTAGCCGACCGCAACTGCCGGGGCTGCGAGGTCGAGCATGCCCAACCCGCCAGTCTTCGCTTGCCGGCCCGACCAGAGAAGCACCGCAATCCCCGCGAGTAACCCACCAAACCAGGCGAAGCCGGCCCGGTCAAAAAGAACGACCAGTGGCTGATGCACCAGCAGCGTGGGATCTTCCAGCACATGCCACAACTTCGCGCCGACAACGCCGCCCACCGTAGTGTAGGCCGCGATCCCAATCGCGTCCGCTTCCACACCATAGCGGCGAAGATTGGCGTACAGCGTCCAGCAGGCGAACACCGAGGCCAACCACAGACAAAGTCCAAACGTGCCAATCGAGAAGTGCCCGAGGTGAATGAAGGGATACATGAGTGCGTCTGCTCTTATCAGTATAGCCGGGGTGCATTCGCACAGGCATCCGTGGAAGAATGGCAGAGCCAATGAGAGAGCACGAGCACGAAATGTTATTCCGTCGCGACGAAATTGCCGCCCGTGTGGTGGAGATCGGCGCCCAGATCAGCCGGGATTTTGCCGGTGAGGCCATCCTGTTGGTGGGGGTTCTGAAAGGGGCCGCTATTTTTCTCGCGGACCTGGCGCGCAGTATCTCCGTCGAAACCACCTTCGACTTCGTCGCCATCTCCAGCTACAAAGGCGTGAAGACCAGCGGCGCGGTGCGCTTGATCAAGGATCTGGATACCCCCATTGGGGGCCGCAATGTCATCCTGGTGGAAGACATCCTCGACACCGGCCTGACCCTGGTGTTCCTGCGCAAGCTGCTGCTGCAACACAAGCCAAAAACGTTGAAAATCGCCACCTGCCTGGACAAGCCCGCACGCAGGCTGGAAAAGATCGATGCCGACTACGTGGGTTTCACCATTCCCAATCACTTCGTGGTCGGCTACGGCATGGATTACGAAGAGCGTTTTCGTAATCTGCCCGATATTCGCCTGTTTAACCCGGACGAAGCCTAGAGTACCAATTTGCGGTTGATCTTTACCCGCGGGCAGGCATAGAGTGCCCAGCGGAGTTCACCCTGGGAGGACACTGCGCCATGACGAGCAAAATGCTGCAACCGGAAACCGATTACCATTCAGCGTTCTTTGACGTTGCCGGTTTTGCCTCAGCTGCCCTGGCGAGCGCCTCCAACCTGGCGGCCGTCTTTGATCACACCCTGCTCAAACCCGAAGCCACCCGGGAGCAGGTGGTCCAGCTATGTGAAGAAGCGGTGAAGTACCGGTTTGCCTGTGCCATGGTGAACCCCGCATGGGTAGCGCTGGCACATTCGGTAATGGCTGGCAGTGGCGTTCCCGTCGGTGTGGTGGTCGGGTTTCCGCTGGGTGCCAACCTGGCCACCACCAAGCGCGAAGAGGCGCTGGCCCTGATCAAGCTGGGCGCGCACGAGCTCGACATGGTCATGAACCTCGGCCTGCTCAAGTCCAGCATGAACTCACTGGTGGAGCAGGATATTCGCGGCGTGGTGCAGGTAGCCCACGAGGCAGGAGCCGTGGTGAAGGTAATCCTTGAAACCGCGCTGCTCACTGTAGAAGAAAAGCTGCGCGCCTCGGAGCTGGCCCTGGCCGCCGGCACTGACTTCCTTAAAACCAGCACCGGCTTCTCGACCGGCGGAGCGACGGTAGCGGATGTGGCTATCCTGCGCGGCGTCGCCGGTAATCGTTGCGGCGTCAAAGCCTCTGGCGGCATCCGCACCCTGAGCGACGCACGCTCCATGCTCGAAGCCGGAGCAACCCGCATCGGCGCCAGCGCCAGCGTCGCCATCCTGCGTGAATATGAAGAAGCTGGCCCTTCGCAGTGATGGGAAACTACGTACGATCCGGGGTGTAGATGTCCCCCACTCAAGCCAAAAACGGCTTGAATGGGCCACCCGGGTTTTGTTGGTATCGATACAGACCAGCTTCGCTACTGAGCTCAAGAGGATTGGGTCCCCAACTCAAGGTTGGGTAGCTCAAGTTGGGTGGCCCACTCAAAAGGTTGGGTGGCCCACTCAAGCCGTTTTTGGCTTGAGTGGGGGACATCTCCACCGGAAGCATGGTTTCACTTCGAGCTTCCATGCTCTTTTCGCATCCCTGCTTCCGCGTTGAGGTCGCGGGTAAATGCTCTATGATGACTCGATGTCGTTATGACGCCTCCCCGCGACCAAGACGAAGCCGAGTCCGAGAAAAAGCCGGCCCAGACGAGAGCTCCGCATTCGTTTGAAGGCGACTATCGTCCAAGCTCGCAGACTCCGCGGGTACCCGGCGCGGCCAGGGTAGAACCGCTGCAGACCGAGTTTCTGCTGCGTCTCGCCAATACCCTCAACACCACCCTGGACCTGCAGACGCTCATGCACCGCACCGCCGACCTGGTGCGCGCGGTCATCGATTACCGCATCTTTGCCATCCTGCTGCTGAATGAGCGCACCAACGACCTGCGAATGCGCTTTCAGATCGGCCACACGCCTGAGATCGAGCGCATTAAAATCCGCATGGGCCAGGGTGTGGTCGGGCGAGCCGCCGAGCATCGCACCTCCATCCTGCTCGAAGACGTACGCAACGAAAGCAACTACATCAGCGCCAACCCGGACGTTCGTTCCGAGCTGGCCGTACCCCTGATCGTCAAAAACCGGGTCATCGGGGTCATCGATCTCCAGGCCGAGCAGGTTGGTTACTTCCAGCCCGACGACCTTCGTTTGCTGGAGCTGACAGCCTCGCGCGTCGCCCAGGCCATCGAGAACGCCCGGTTGTACACCCGTGTTGCCCGGCAAGCCCAAACCCTGGCGGTGCTGAACGAAATCGCTCGCGAGGTAACATCCATCCTCGATCTCGATCCCCTGCTGGAGCGCATTGGAGAGCTCTTGCGGCGGATCATCGACTACCAGATGTTCAGCATCCTGCTGCTCAACGAGCGGGAGCAGGTGCTGGAAACCCAGTACGCCGTCCGCTTTGGTCACCCAGTCCTGCCTTCGGAGAAGGTTCCTTTGGATCGCGGCCTGGTCGGAACGGCGGTGCGCGAGCGCCGCTTGATCCATACCGGCGATGTGCGCAAAGACGCCCGCTACTACATGGTGAATCCGGAAACCCGGTCCGAAATGGCAGTGCCCCTGCTTTATAAGGGCAAGGTCATCGGTGTGCTCGATCTGGAGCATGTACGCGTCAACTACTTCAATGAGGACCACCAACGCACGTTGGTCACCCTGGCCTCGCAGGTTGCGGTTGCCATCGAGAATGCACGCCTATATCAGCGCGTGACCCAGCAGGAGCAGAAGCTCGAGCACGATTTAGACATGGCGCGGGAAGTGCAGTTAAGGCTTCTGCCCCCTAAGCCGCCCTCACGCCGCCACGCAGAGATTGCCACCCGCTTTCTGCCGGCGCGCACCATCGGAGGCGATCTTTACGACTTTCTGCCCTATGACGATTCGGGCCTGGGGATAGCGATGGGCGACGTAAGCGGCAAGGCTGCCCCGGCTGCCTTGTACGCGGCCCTCATCAGTGGCATCATGCGCGCCGCGAGCACCCAGCAACTCTCTCCGGCAGCAATGTTGAAACAGCTGAACGACCAACTGCAGGAACGCAAAATGGACGCGCAATACGTGACCATGGTCTTCGCCGTGTGGAACGACAACAAACAAACGCTGCAGATCGCCAATGCCGGTGCGGTGCAGCCGCTGTTCTGCCGCGGCGGCCAGGTGGAAACGGTACAGGCTGAAGGCTTCCCTCTTGGCATGTTCAAAGACATCCAATACGAAGAGTTCACGCTGTCCACCCGCCCTGGCGACGCCATCATCTTCTTCAGCGATGGCATAGTCGATGCCGTGAACGAGCACGAAGAGATGTTCGGCGACGTCCGCCTGAACGCCCTGGTCACGCGCGAAGTGAATAACACGGCCGCCGGCATGGTCGACGCCATCTACGAAGAACTCTCCGCCTTTCAAGGCGGCATGGAGCGATTCGACGACGAAACGGTGGTCGTGTTGAAGGTTTTGCCGCCGCCCGTCACGCCGTAGCCACGAGCCTGCGCCCCACCAAAGGTGAACAAACCTCCCGAACCCCTCACCACGTGGGGTACGTACGGTGATGGCGGCGGTGGAGAAGTTGGACGTGAGCGGCTTTTGCGCGCCAATCCGAGCCCCCCTTTTGTCATCCCGAGCGAAGTCGAGGGATCTGCTGTTCTCTCCTGGCCGGAGCAGTTTCCTGACGCGCTCTGAACCCACAAGCAACTGCAATGGCAATCCACTAACCTTGTCATCCCGAGCGCAGTCGAGGGATCTGCTGTTCTCTCCTGGCCGGAGCAGTTTCCTGACGGGCTCTGAACCCACAAGCAACTGCAATGGAATCCACTAACCTTGTCATCCCGAGCGCAGTCGAGGGATCTGCTGTTCTCTCCTGGCCGGAGCAGTTTCCTGACGGGCTCTGAACCCACAAGCAACTGCAATGGCAATCCACTAACCTTGTCATCCCGAGCGCAGTCGAGGGATCTGCTGTTCTCTCCTGGCCGGAGCAGTTTCCTGACGGGCTCTGAACCCACAAGCAACTGCAATGGAATCCACTAACCTTGTCATCCCGAGCGCAGTCGAGGGATCTGCTGTGCGCCTTTCTCCCTCCACAAATTTCTACATGAGCTCCAGCATCGGATGGGCAGAGGAACGTGGGTCTCAATAGCAGTCGCTTCGCTGCCACGAGTGACTCTCCTGCCATTCCTGCTGAAAGAATGGTTCCTCTGCGTGTCCGATCCTGGAGCTCTGTAGAAATTTGTGGCAGGAGAAAGGCGCAAAGCAGATCCCTCGACTTCGCTCGGGATGACAAGGTGGGGGCTAGTGGCGCTGGCCGACCGCCGCGTGTGGCGTTGAGTAACAGCCGCGTGTGGCGTGTGAGCGACGAGCGTATGCCGGTTACCCACCTTGTCATCCCGAGCGAAGTCGAGGGATCTGCTGTTCTCTCCTGGCCAGAAAGAACCCGGTTCTCGACCGTGCCCTCCACTTGCGGAAACAGCTCGAGCTTAGCCCCTGCCTGGCTCCATCAGGGCTCCCCTCCCCGGAGCTAAGCCCCCGCAAGCCGCTCGATGTAGCAACAACCGCCACTCCGAAGCGACTCATCCCCACCGGCAAGCTCCATACCATACCTCGCCAGCGAAGCGCCGGTTTAGGATAGACCTTGCATTACAAAACGAAATCCTGCACGGAGCCCCGCATTGGCGAACAGCCTCAACACAGAAAAAGCCACCGAACAAACAGTCCATCCGGCGCGCAACCTGCTGGGCACCCTTCGCCTGCCCGGGGATAAAAGCATCTCCCACCGTTATGCCCTGCTCTCCGGCCTGGCCAAAGGCTCCAGCCGTTTCCACAACTTCTCCACCGGCGCTGATTGCGCCAGCAGCCTGCAGTGCATGCAGCAACTGGGCGCTAAGGTAACCCGTACCGGCGACCAGGTGGAGGTAGAAGGTTGCGGCGGCGTGCTGACCGCACCGGGGGAGCTCCTGGATTGCGGCAACTCCGGCTCGACCATGCGCATGCTGGCCGGCATACTAGCGGCCCAGAAGGGCACCTTCACCCTGGCAGGCGATGCCTCGTTGAACCGCCGGCCCATGGAACGGGTGCGCAAGCCCCTGATGGAGATGGGCGCCTCCATCACTCTGCAAGATGGCCACGCCCCCATGGAGATCCAGGGCAATGCCCTGCGCGGAATCTCCTATGCGACCCCGGTTCCGAGCGCGCAGGTCAAGACTGCCCTGCTGTTTGCCGGGCTCCAGGCAAACGGCACCACCACGGTGACAGAATCAGTCCGCACCCGGGATCACGGCGAGTTGGCATTGCGCGCCTTTGGTGCTGACATTGAGCGGACCAATGATTCGGTGAGCATCGCCGGCGGTCAGCAACTGCAGGGCATCGAGGCGACGGTACCGGGAGATATGTCTTCCGCGGCCTTCTTCCTTTGCGCCGCGGCTTTGTTTCCCGAATCAAGCCTCCTGCTCGACCAGCTGGGCATGAACCCTACGCGGGCGACCCTGCTCGATGTGCTCACGGCCCTGGGAGCCAAAATCAATGTGCTGAACCTCGAAGAGAATCGCGGCGAGTTGATCGGCTCGGTGCAGTTGGCCGCTCCTCCACAGGGCCTCGGCACTGTCGAGATCCGCGGAGCGTTGGCGGCGCAGCTGATTGATGAACTGCCGGTGCTGGCGGCAATCGCTCCTTATACCCGCGGGGGTATCCGTATACGCGACGCGCGCGAGCTGCGCGTGAAAGAAAGCGATCGCATTGCGCTCGTGGCGCAGAATCTGCGCGCGATGGGCGCTGAGGTGCAGGAGTTCGAAGATGGGCTGGACGTACCCGGCAACCAGCCGCTACACGGGGCGGTCGTCGATGCAGGCGGCGATCATCGCATCGCCATGGCATTTTCGATTGCTGCGCTGCGCGCCACCGGAGACACGCAGATCCTCGGAGCCGAGGCTGCCGCCATCTCTTTTCCCGAGTTCTTTACCTTGCTGGAGCAAGTGACGGAACGATAGTCACGTAATCAATGGCAACATAAATGGCAACCCTATCGAGACGAACTTTGCTGGCGGGCATGGCCGCGATGGCGGCGGCCCAAACCGGCCGTCTTCTGGCCCGCCCATCCGCTATGCGGTTGGGCGGCCCTGTCTTCGTGAAATCGGACGACCCTGCCGTGCTGGCGAAAGCACATCGCGATCTGGGCTACCGGGCTGCCTACGCGCCGGCCGATCTATCTGTCACCGACACAGAGCGCATTGCCGGGATCGTGAAAGAGTTCGCCCGGTTGGACGTCGCCATCGCGGAGGTAGGGGCGTGGAAGAACATGCTCGATCCCGACCCAATCAAGCGGCGCAGCAACATGACCTATGTCACCGAGAAGCTTGCGCTCGCGGAAGCGCTGGGCGCCCGGAACTGTGTGGACATTGCCGGTTCCTATGATCCAAACCTCTGGTACGCGCAAAATCCGCGCAACCTGAGCCAGGAGTTTGTTGACGCGACCGTAGAAAACTGCCGCAAGCTGATTGACGCGGTTAAGCCCCGGCGAACCTTCTTCAGTATTGAGATGATGCCGTGGAGCTTCCCCACCGGCCCCGACGAGTATGTGCGACTGGTAAAGGCGGTCGATCGAAAGGCATTTGGTGTTCATCTGGATGTCTGCAACACGATGAACAGCCCGGTCCGTTTCTACAACAGCAGTGCAGGCATCCGTGAGTGCTTCGCCAAACTCGGGCCCTGGATCAAATCCTGCCACGCGAAAGATCTCAAGTGGGGTCCGGGCGTGCAGGTATGGATCCAGGAAGTAGTTCCCGGAACCGGCCTGATCGATTACAAAACCTATCTGACCGAGCTATCCCGCCTGGGCACCGACGCCCCGCTCATGCTGGAGCATCTTCACACGGAAGAAGAATACACAGCCGGGCGCGCCTACATTCAGGGCGTAGCAAAAGCACTGGGACTCTCCTTCGGCTAGGTAACCCGCGGCCAGCGTGGTGCGTCGGAAATAAGCTACGTTATTCCGATGCCGATGTGTTCTGTCGAACCCCCCGCGAAATCGTCATCCCGAGCGCAACCGAAGGATCTGCTGCGCTCCTAATGAACAACCTCTCCTTTCGTCGTTCCTTCCAAGGCGGATGACAGGATGATTCGTGGTGGCTGGGACGGAGCGTCATAAACGTGCCGACATGATGGCGATGACGAGGGACGCGTCATCGCATCCCCTGGCGGTTCACTCGATACGGTGGAAGCCCCGGACTTCAGTCCGGGGGCGCGGGTGTAGAACCCGCGCTAAGGAATGGGCCTCCCCATGCGAGGGCTTTAGCCAAGGTGGCAGCGGCGTCAGTCCGAATTGAAAACTTGCGCGTAGATTTGGGAGGTCACACGGCCGATTGGCTGGCGAGGCTTGGTTCCACCAGGGCTGAAAGCCCTCCATCTTTGCGCACGTTTAAGCGCGGGTCTTGAACCCGCGCCCCCGGACTGAAGTCCGGGGCTTCCACCGGGTGCGAGCAGGTGCTCCGAGAATCTTTCAGCGCCTCGTACCGATGGAGAGCAGCCGAAATTGATCATTGCCGACCTGGAGATTTGAGTTAGGGTGAAACATTTGCAGATCCGTCGGCTTCGCTCCCAATCAGCAATCCCTGCCCGTCCTCTTCATTCCATCCTCCATTTGCCTCAAGGCAAATCGACTGCGCTCGGGATGACAAAAGGGGCTCGGATCGGCGCGCAAATCCGCTCGCGTCCAACTTTCCCATCACCGCGACACCGTACGTACCCGATGATGAGAGGCCACCAAATCATCCATGCAATGCGGCAGAGAGTTGATGACGCTCTACTTTAGGCAGACGCACACCACCAACCTGTAAAGCCCCTCTACGGCCGAACACGCCCAAAACTTCTTCGCCATTCAGCGAAAAGAGCGCAGCTAAAAGCCCAGAAGCATAGGTGACGAAAACGGTGTTATCTGAGTAATGCCAGATAACTGGGGCCATATGTTATGGTTTAGCCCAGAGAAGCCATGAAAGCCTACCTGCGAATCGCCGCGGTGTGTGCGTTCACCTTACCTGGAGCGATCGCAGCGCGCGCATCGAATTACTCCGCCGCTGGTGCGAACGCGTATGTGCAATCTAAGAATTACCAGGGACTGCTGCAGTACGCGAGCGCTTGGAGCAGGGCGGAGCCGAACAACCCGGATGCGTGGTCTTACCTGGGTGTAGTGTATGGCATATATCTCAAACAGCCCGACAGGGCAGTTGCGCCCATGCTGCAATCCTTAAGACTGAATCCAAATCAGGCGCCAGGCTGGCATGCATTGGGTATTACCTATCTGCAACTCAGAAAGAACGCCGACGCCGTGGGCGCGATATCGCACGCAATCAGGTTAAACCCGAATCAGCCGAACTATTACAACAACCTGGCTGCTGCCTATGCTGAGATGGCGCGCTGGCAGGATGCCTTCAACGCCTTGAACGACGAGCGGCCGCTGGCCGAGAAGTTGAATGACGCCACAGTTTGGTACAAGCTGGGAAACGGCTATGCACGGCTTGAGCAAGCCCAGCCCGCGGTATCCGCTTACCAACAGGCGATCAGGCTGAAGCCGGGTTGGGCCCAGGCGTGGACGAATCTGGGTACGATGCTGCAGTGGGGCGGCAACGTCCAGGGAGCACGGAGCGCTTACCTGCGGGGCTCGCAGTTGGGCGACCCGCTCGCCGCGCAGAATAAAGATCGTTTACAGCAGGCTTTGGCAGCCCAGGCCAGGGCCGCAAAGAGCGGCGCAAACAGCAACAGTCTGGATCGCATCATCAACCAGCAAGCCAGGCAGAACCTCGAAATTCAGCTCCATAACGAAGGCACCCTCAACATCAATGAACACTTACCTTAGAAGGCATTGTCGTAGTTATCATGCTCAGGTTGCTCCCGCGACCGCTGATTAGATACACGTCGAAGCCGCCATACTTATCGCATCCATGGCGTGAGCCCTAACATCTGCACGTGACCCTCAACTTATGATTGTGGGACTCCGCCTTTCTTTGGTTTAATCCTAATCGGGCCTCGATGACGTGTATGTAAGGAGAAACTACATGTTGAAAGCCTCCAGCAAATTCAAGGCGGAAGAACGCCAACTCCAAGCCAACAGAACGCGCAAAGGGTCCAGCAGAGCCGCCCGATTCACCATCGGTGCGACTTCCGGTGCGGTGATTGCCGTGCTTGTCGCCACGGCCGTCTATGCGCAAGAAAAGTACACGCTAACCTCTCCCGGCGGGATTGCCTTCTCTGACTTCAGGGGGTATGAAGACTGGGCCACGGTTTCTTCAGCCCGGACCGAAGAAGTGCTCAAAGTAATCGTCGCCAACCCAGCGATGATCAAGGCATACAAGTCGGGCACTCCAGGGAACGGACAGCCCTTTCCCGAGGGATCCATGATCGTGAAGCTTCAATGGAAACCGAAAAAGAGCACCGAGGCGCCCTTCGCTGTGGATGTGCCGGCCTCCTTCAGCCAGGCCTTTGTCATGGAAAAGGACAGCAAACGATTTTCGAAGACCGGCGGGTGGGGTTACGCGGTGTTCAACTACGACCCAGCATCAGACAAATTTGCTGCCGACCCCAAAAGCCTCTCCGACTGCGGGCACACGTGCCATGTCGCCGTGAAGGCAAAGGACTACATTTTCCACCCGTACCAGAAGCGCTGAACCCAGAGCGCCGAGAAGACGCGTCGGCGCAAACGCGGAGAGAAACTCATCGTCTCCACTCGCCTTCCTGACCGTTGGACTATCCAAAGCTTGTAATGCCGCGCGAAGGAAGCAGCGCTGCGCCTTGAACACTGGCGAGACAGGAGTCCTCGTGGCCGGGAAGCTTCCCCGGCCACAGCACTGCATGGAGTTACTGCGGCGGTGCCGCCGGCGGTGTAGGCAGATCCCGCTGCTCCTCCGGTGTAAGCTGCGGCTGGGCCGGCAGAGCCGGCATCTTCGGCATTTCTTCCGTGTGCTGCAACTGCTGCTGCTGCCCCGGCACAGAAGCTTCCGGCGCTGCCTTCGCGGGTTCTAAACCAGGGATGACCGGATCCTTGGTGACTTTCCCGGTCACGGCATCCGACAACTGGATCCCGTACTGATCCAGCGTCTCCGCCAGCAATTGCTCGAGCGAAGCGCGGTCCTTGGCATAGGTCGCTTCGGTGGATATCACATTGTTCTCCGCCGTCGCCAGATTCCGTTGCTGCTGCAGGACGTTCGCGGTTGTCGAAGCACCCAACCGCAACTTCTTCACTTCCGCCTGGTACGACTGCGAATTGTACTCACGCGCCGCTAACGCCGCTTGTACCGCTGCGCGGTCATTCGTCAGCGCGTACTGGCCGTTCTGCACCTGGATCCGTACCTGTATATATAACTGTTGCAAACGCATTTCTGCCTGCCGATACTCAAGCAGCGCACGTGCCTGCAAGGCTTGGGCTGTCCGATTGCGCAGCGGGATATTGATGTTTACGCCCGCACCCTTATCCGGACCCGAACTCTGGAACAGGTTACTGAACACTGTCCCATAACCTACCGTCGGCACCTCGCAGGCAGTGGGCCCGAAAAACGCCGCCGAGCAATAAGGGCTTCTGCCGCCGCCCAATGCCGCTGCTCCGTAAAAACCGTACACATCGACCACCGGCAGCAGATTGTTCTTCATCGCGCGTAACGTGATCTCGTTATTCCTGAGGTTCAGGATGTTCTGCTCAATTTCCGGCCGGTTGGCGTACGCCTTCTGCACCAGCTCCTCAACAGGGGTCCGTTCCTCAGGCATCTCGAGGAGCGAAACACGGTCGGTAGGAATCACCGGCGCGGTCGAAAGACTGGGATCGCTCAGGTTGCGGCTGATCGCCTGCTTCATGATCAGTTGCTGATACTCAAGGCTGGTTTGCGAAGTAATCAGCGCCTGCGTATCAGTAGACACCTGGTTGTCAGAATTCAGCACATCGAGCGGCGCCAGCGTGCCTATCTGCAACTGCTTGCGGTTGTCAGAAGCCAGGCGAGTGGATTGCTCCAAACCTCTCTGCTTGGCCTGCACGTCTTCGTAATCACTGACCAGAACCCAGTAAATGTTCTCGATCTGGTTGATGGTGTAGAGGATCTGCTGACGAAAGCCGGAGTCGGTAATCCGCCGGTCGTTCTTGGCTTCAAGAATAAAACGGCCATTGATTCCCGGCCCAAAACCGTTCAACAGGTGCTGAGTCAGCGTCGCCCGAAAGGTCGACTGCAATTCGGGACTGTAAGCGTTAAAGATACTGTTGGTCGTGATCCGGCTGTTGTTGAAACCCACCTGCAGCGCCGTACCCGTCACAAACCCCTGGTTGTAAGCAAAGTTGTAGGTATCAGGATTCTGATTCGCCGTTGGACCACCGCTACCGAAGGGTGTGGGCTGTGGGGTCGTGGTGCGCTCCAATTGCAATGTGCCCGTCAGCACGGGATCCAGGATTTCAGGCGTCGGCCCGAAGCCGTTGGTCGAAGACACGATGCCGCCCGCACCAGAAGCAGCACCGCCAACCGCGGTCGATGTGCCACCCGGACCACCGCCGGAGCTCAGAGACGAGGAACTGTTGCCCTGGCCACCCAGGGTCCCCTCGACCAGACCACTGCTCACACCGAGCAGATTCGATCCGGCGCGCGCTCGCAACAAGTCGGTATCGGCAATGTCAAGGTTATAGCGCTGAATCGCGATGTCATAGTTGTTTTCAAGCCCGAGCACGATGGCATCGGCCAGGCTCAGATAGATTTTGCCGTTGTGTACTAGTCCATCCAGCCGTTGCGAATTAGTTGTGATCGGCGCTTCGACTGAAATCGGCTCCCAGGTCTTCAGGTAATTGGGAAATGCCGAGTGAGGTTTGCTGAAGTCACGGGCTCTCGGCCGCATGAACAACGGCTCCGTGAAGTTCGGCTGGGGTGTGGCCGGTAAACCCATGGCCGGCGGAGCGGATGGTCCCGCCGCTTTCCCTCCCGCGGGGGCCTGCTGGGCTGCCGCTGGAAGTGGCACATACGCTGCCAGCAGCGACATCATTGCCAGGGTGGCCTGCACTTTTTGCAAAGATTGCTTGCCGTGCCGACGGGTCCACGTGCGAAATAGCGTAGGCAGGCTTGAGGAAATAAGACGGGATTCTGAAATTTTCATCGTAAGGTCAAAATCTCGGGGTCAGGCCTCAGGCCTTCGCCACTCTCTGTGAATAGTCCGGGAACTTGCTTGGCAGATGCGAGAAAGCCATCCGACGATACTAAATTTCGCTCGATCGCTGTTTCATAAGCATCCGTTGTCCACGTTGTTGCTCGATTGCAATTACGCTTCTAGAGAATGATTCGTTCCGTGGATTCGGAGCGCTCCGCCAGGTGATATGAATTGAGCCCGCTTGAGTTCTTGGGGGAGTATATCTCAGCACGGTACGGGACCGGACACGATACATGAACACTTCCATGTGGAAGTTGGTGCTGGCCTATGACGGGACAGACTTCCACGGTTGGCAAATTCAACCCGGCTACGTCACCGTGCAAGGCGAATTGCGCGCGGCGTTGGCTCGCGTGACTGGAGAAGAGGTCCTGCCGCAGGGGTCAGGACGCACCGATGCGGGGGTGCATGCGCTGGGGCAGGTTGCCTCCTGTGCGCTGGCGGCGCCCATCCCACCGGACAATCTGGCACGCGCACTCAATCGCACCCTGCCGCCGGCCATCCGCGTGCTGAGTGCCAGCCGGGAGGCCGGCGATTTTCATGCAAGGCATAGTGCCGTCGCAAAAACGTACGAGTACAGGATCTTCCGCGGGCCGGTGTGCCCGCCCTGGCAGGCACGCTACGTCTACGCATTGGCTGCGCCGTTGCATGTCGAGGCAATGCAGAGAGCAGCCGCGCTGGTATGCGGCGAACATGATTTCTCTGCCTTCGCCGCCACCGATCCGGAACGCATGGCACGCCTCGCCGCGCAATCGGACGACGTGCCCCATGCCACCAGCTTCGATCGCCCCAGCCCTGATGTCCCCACGAACGTGCGGACCATCCTCAGTTCAGAGTGGATCGAAGACCTGCCCAACACCTTGCTGCTGTATCGCATTCGGGGCAACGGATTTCTCCATCACATGGTGCGCAACCTGGTGGGCACTTTTCTCGAAGTGGGCAGGGGTAACAAGGACGATGCAGCCATAAACATGATTCTCCGCAGCCGCTCCCGCACATTGGCTGGCTCCACCGCCCCGGGCCGCGGCCTCTTCCTGGTCAGCGTGGATTACCCGGTCCGTTAAAAGCGATTCAGCTTCTCTACGCCAAGCGTAAAAAGCCAGTGGAAGAGGAATGCTACTCTGAGGTCTGTGCCCAGTACGGTCGCCAATTCCGCCTTTGCGCGCATCAGCCACCTGGCTTCGTTGCCTCGCGTACATGCGGCCTTTCAATGGTTCCATTTGCAGGAAAAGCGCATCATGCAGTGGCAGCAGGACCTGGTCTCAATTGCGGCGCCTCCCTTTGGCGAGGGTCCTCGCGCCGAGTGGTTGGCGGATCGATACCGTGAACTCAAGCTCGAAGAGGTAGAGATCGACTCCGAAGGGAATGTGCTGGGCTGCTACCGCAGCAGCACGATCCTTCCCGGCCGGCCGTGTGTGCTGTTATCTGCCCACATCGACACCGTGTTTCCTATCCACACCGTCATTGCGCCCAAACTTGAGAAAGATCGCCTGGAGGCTCCAGGCGCATGCGATAACGGGGCCGGCGTAGTGGGCATTCTGGCGATCGCGGCCGCGCTTGAGAGTTGTGGCATTCCCCTGCCCTGTGACCTGCTGTTGGCCGGCAATGTAGGCGAAGAGGGTGAAGGCGATCTACGTGGCATGCGGTACCTGTATGGCTCGTCGCCATGGCGCGACAGGATCGGCGCCAACGTGGTGCTGGATGGCGCTGGCTGCGAAGTGGTGGTGACCCAGGCCCTGGGCAGCAGGCGTTTCCTGGTGACGATCCAGGGCCCTGGCGGACACTCCTGGACGGACGCGGGCACGCCCAACCCCATCGTCGTGATGAGCCGCGCCATCGCGGCGATGAGCGAGGTGGTTCTGCCCACCTCGCCCCGCACGACCCTTAACATCGGCACGATCGAAGGCGGCAGCTCAGTGAACTCCATTCCAGAAGAGGCCGCGGCTCGCTTTGATTTCCGCAGCCTGGAGGCCGATCAACTGGTTAGGCTCGAAGTCTCCTTGCATCGCGTAGTAGAGGATGCGGTGCTGGCTGCCAACGCTGGGGGGCGTCCGGGCAAAGGGCACTTCCCTTTGAGCTTTCGCATTGAGCGCATCGGCGACCGCCCGTCAGGCCGGCTGAGTGATGAAGCTCCCTTGCTGAAAGCGCTGCATGCGGTCGATCGCCACCTCGGCATTCGGACAGAGCAGCGCGTGGCTTCCACCGACGCCAACATACCTCTCTCCCTCGGCATACCAGCTCTGAGCATCGGCGCCGGCGGGGACGGCGGCGGCATTCACACCTGCGGTGAATGGTACGACGCCACCGGCCGTGAGCTGGCGCTCAAACGCATTCTGCTGCTGCTGATGCTCACACTCGATCAGGTGGCGCACGCAGCCACAAAATCATGAAGCGCGCCCCCTGGCTTTCTGCGCTGTTGCTGGTCACCTGCTCGGGATGGGCGGCAGAGGCGCCGCCCATCGCAGCCATCTACTATCACGGCCATATCCTCACAGGCGTAGGTCTGAAAGAGGGTCAACCGCAATTTGTATCGGCGATCGCGATGGGTCCTCACGTGATCGTAGCCATAGGCGACGACGCAGCCATCCTGCAGCGGAGGCAGCCTGGTACCAGGATGGTCGATCTGCACGGAGCGTTTGTGATGCCCGGCATCAACGATGCTCACGTCCACTTGGCCAATGCTGGGCAAACCAAACTCTCGGTCGATCTGAATGGCTGCCGTTCGCGTGAGGAGTTGATTGGCCGGGTGCGCGCCGCGGCCCAAAAAGCAGTTCCCGGGCAATGGCTCCTGGGGGGCGGCTGGGATCACACCTTGTGGGCCGACAAAACGCTGCCAACCCGTCAGGATCTGGACAGCGTCACCGGCGGACATCCAGCGCTCTTCAGCCGCGTGGATGGACACATCGATATCGCCAATTCAGCAGCACTCGCCGCCGCCGGAATCACTAATCAAACACCTAACCCCTACGGTGGTCAGTTCGATCGCGACGCACACGGCGATTTAACCGGGGTAGTGCGTGAAACCCCGGCGAGAACTCTTATTGAAAGCCACATTCCTCCTCTTCCCCATGCTTTGCGAAAGCAGGCTTTGCTGTTGGCGCTCGAGGATGCGGCCGCCCACGGCGTGACTTCTGTGCAGGATATGTCTGACTGGGACGACTTCCTGGTTTTAGAGGAACTGGAACGTGAGCATCATTTGCCGGTGCGGGTCTCTGAGTGGTTGCGCTTCGATGACTCTGTTGCGACGCTGCGTCAGCATCGCGCGGCACATCCAGCCAACGATCGCATGCTGCGCACCGGGATGCTGAAGGGCTTCATGGATGGCTCCCTGGGCTCCCGCACCGCCGCCTTACTGGCACCCTATGCGGACGATCCGGGCAACAGCGGTCTGCCGCGTTATGATCAGCCGCGCCTTGACGCGATGACCAGGGAACGCTCTGCGGCCGGATTTCAGATCGGATTCCACGCCATCGGCGATCGTGGCGTAGCCATGGCGCTCAATGCTTTTGCCGCCGCGGGCAGCACGCCCGCCAGGCGCAATCGTATCGAACATTCCCAGGTGGTCCAACCCCAGGATGTCGAGCGGTATAAATCCCTCGGGGTAATCGCTTCCATGCAGCCCAGTCACCTGCTTACCGATATGAACTGGGCGGGGGCGCGGCTCGGGCCCAAGAGGGCGAAGCTCGCGTATGCGTGGAAGACATTTCTCGATGCCGGCGTCCCCCTGGCCTTCGGCACCGATTATCCGGTCGAGCCCATCACCCCTTTTCGCGGGATCTACTCCGGCGTGACCCGCAGCAACGAAGCAGGGACGCCGAGCTACTTTCCCGGAAGACAAGTTGACCATTGGCGAGGTTCTGTTTGCCTACACCCAGGGCTCAGCCTTTGCCGAGTTTGCTGAAACTTACAAGGGCAAGTTGGTGCCGGGCTACGTCGCGGATTTCGTCGTGCTGGACCAGGATCTGACCGCCGTCTCCCCGGCCGCTATCTTGAAGACTCACGTTTTGAGAACCGTGGTGGACGGGCAAACCGTCTTTGCGATGACCCCATAACGAGAAGGCCCGCCGTAACCCTGCCCTCTTTTGTCATCCCGAGCAATCTCCTTGCAGTGCAAGTTAAGGACGGAATGAACGGGGTGCGATACGCATCGGTCTGGCTGAGCGAGCGGAGCAGGATGTCCCCCACTCAAGCCAAACGCGGCTTGAGTGGGCCACCCTCGGCTTTTCTGGATGCGGGCAGGGAGCAGATCCCTGCTCGCGACCCATGAAAAACTGTAGGGTGGCCCATTCAAGCCGCGTTTGGCTTGAGTGGGGGACATTTGAACCCTCGTCCAGAACGCTTTCCAGTTTGTTCATGAGGAGCGAAGTCGAGGGATGACAAAAGAGTGTTGATGACGAGAGAACCGTCGCTGAGCCACAACCGGCACGCCCCACCACCTCTCGCCGCCTTCGTCGCTCTTAAGCTCAATACAACACAATCCAACGTCATTTAGGCTGAAGACAACCCATGTCGCGAACGTTGCGTGCTCATCTCGTCCTGTTTGGTGTGGTCGCGATCTGGGGTTCCACCTTCGTTCTGCTCAAGGCCGCACTGCGCGACATCTCTCCCCTGCTCTTCAACCTGATCCGCATGGTGCTGGCTTTCCTGTGCCTGGCCATCGTGTATCGCAAAGAGTGGTCGCGCATTACCCGATCCGGGTGGAAGAGTGGCGCTATCCTTGGCGTCCTGCTGGCCACGGCCTACCATTTTCAGACCGCCGGCCTGCAACGCACCACACCATCGAAGTCTGCCTTCATTACCGGATTGACCCTGGTGCTGGTGCCCCTGATGAGTGCCATTCCTGGGGTCAGCCCCCGTGGAACCAAAACCTTGACCTGGAATGTCTGGTTGGGCGTGCTCGTATCGTTCGCGGGCGTTGTGTTTCTGACGGCCCCGGCCCGGGCCGGGCATGCTCTGCTGCCGGATTTAAGCGGGATCGGCCTCGGCGACCTGCTTACCTTTGGCTGCGCCGTCGCGTTCACCGCTCACATCATCTATCAGGACCGGGTCTCTGAGAAAACCCACGATTCCCCCGGAGACGGCCATTCCGTGCCGTTCGCCCAACTGGCGCTGTTGCAGATCGGCTTTTGCGCCTTGGCCATGGCTGTTTCGACCCCGTTGCTGGAAAGACCACACCTCCAGGTCACCCGGCTGGTCGTCGCCACACTGATCATCGAAGCGGTGTTCGCCACGGCCCTGGCCTTTACGGTGCAAAGCTGGGTGCAGCAATTTCTCGCTCCCACCTACTTGGTACTCATTTACGCGATGGAGCCGGTATTCGCCTGGCTCACGTCGGTTCTCATCCTGCATCAGGGACTGAGCCGGCGCTCCGGTTCCGGCGCATTGCTCATCCTGGCCGGGGTTGGGATCGCGGAGTTGATGGGACGCAGGATCGTCGAGTAACTCCTGGCAGTGAATCCTCGTCTAACAAATGTTGCTGCGGCACCAAGCGCAGCAACACCTGCCCTCTTAAAGGACGGCTTTTCGCTATACTAGGAATGTGATCGTGTGGCTGCAAGGGATCATTATGTGCCGCCGATATGTGGTTGCGACATCCCGTTGACATCGCCAGCCCTGGAAGTTTCCCAACCAACGAGGTTAGACCCAGATGAAACCGCTGCTCGAACGGCTTCGCGTTAGCCGTCTCGCTTCAACTTTTACGATCCTTGGCGCGCTCTCAGCCGGTATTTTGATTGGATCGGTGGCTGTCCACGGTGTGCGCGGTAACGAGACCCAGGTCGATAGTTCCGACGCCACGCCTTTGAAGATTCCCAATCCCGTCACCCTCTCGACGACGTTCACCCAACTCGCCAAAGAGGTCGGTCCGGCGGTAGTGAACATCAATACCGAGACGCTTCCCCAGGAAGAGGGAAATAGCGGCCGTCCGCGCCGCCGCGTGAACCCGCATGGGGGTGCTCCCGTTGTTCCCCCCGGCGGTGGCGACGACGATGACGATCAGGGAACGCCGCAAGGTGGCCAGGGCCAGGGCGGGCAGGGCCAAGGCGGCCAACCGGACCAGAATTTCCAGGATTTCTTTAATCGCTTCTTCGGTGGCCAGGGTGGTCAGGGTGGCGTTGGTCCCGAACAGGGCGACCAGGTGCGCGAATCCCTCGGCTCCGGCTTCATCGTCGATCCACGCGGATACATCATCACCAACAACCACGTGGTAGAAAAAGCCGATCGTATCTACGTGAAGCTGTCGACAGACCCGGAAGGGTACCAGGGCCGGGTAGGCAAAGTGATCGGCACGGATAAGGACACCGATCTCGCAGTCGTGAAGATCGAATCCAAAGAGCCATTGCCTACGATCAAGATGGGCAATTCCGATGCCAGCCAGGTGGGTGATTGGGTAGTCGCTATCGGCAGTCCTTTTGCCCTAACGCAAACCGTCACTGCCGGAATCGTTTCCGCGCGCAACCGCACCATCGAGAAGGGCGCCGCCGGTCAGTTCCAGCATTTCATTCAGACCGACGCAGCCATCAACCCGGGCAACTCTGGTGGTCCCCTGGTGAACATGGCTGACCAGGTCATTGGCGTAAATACGGCGATTCTGACCCAGTCGGCAGGTTACGAGGGAATTGGTTTTGCCATGCCCTCGAACACGGTGATCGGGGTGTACAACGACCTGATCGGCCCCGAACATAAGGTCATCCGCGGTTCGATCGGCGTGCAGTTCCAGGGCGTCCTTTCACCTGCAGTGCAGCGTGTGTATGGCTTCAAGTCGGGCGTTCTGGTGAGCCTCGTTGTTCCGAAGGGGCCGGCGGATCAGGCAGGGATGAAGGGTGGCGACATTATCACCACCGTGGACGGCAAGCCGATCAAGGATGGCGATGCCCTGGTGACGGATATTGCCGCGCGCAAGCCGGGAACGACGGTTCACCTCGGTTATCTGCGGGATGGCAAGCCGGAGACGGCGACCCTGACGATTGCTGACCGGGCGAAATTGTACGCGGCTCAGCCGACGTCGCAAAACGGAAACAATGGACCAGAAAGCGCACCCAATGCCTCGGAAGGAAAGCTTGGCCTGACGGTTGAGGCGGTTCCAGGACCATTGGCCGCCAAGGGCGTTCACGGTGTATTGGTGACGCGGGTCAAGCCGGGCTCGTTCGCCGATGAGGCTGGCCTGCAAGCTGGGTTGGTCATCACGGAGATTAACCGGCAGGCGGTCACCAGCATCGACCAGTTCCAATCGGTTGTCTCGAACCTCAAGTCGGGGCAGGACGTTGGTTTCCGGGTGGTGGATTCCCGTAATCCGTCCTCCGGCGGAAATTACCTGGGTGGGACGCTTCCGTAGGTCGTATCCTTATATATAGGGCTTCAGAGAGGCGGGCTGTTGGAACGCCTCTCTGAGTCCCACAAAGTAATAGCGCGCTGCAGTCGCCAAGGTATTTCCAATGAGAAATCCTGGTAACCATTACCGCCAGCGGTAAAATCGCGCCACTCACCCTGTCGTTCGTTGCTTTCCTGCCGATCTACTTATATTGTGTCGAGAGGGCAAAATTCACCCTCCGAGGTATGCATGTCCTCATTTCGCGCCAGCCAGGCTTTGCTGCTCATTTCTACCCTGGCGATTCTTCCAGCATTTGGCAGCCGCACCCACCGCGCCCCCACTTCGGGTCATTCCCGGGTGACTTCTTCCCGAAAGGGCAAGCGGAAAGAGGTGAGCCATCTTCACGGCCAGAGAGCTATCGATTCCACCCGGGCTACCGAAATTCAGAACGCCTTGATTCAGCAGAAGTATCTGCCCGGCACCGCGACCGGCCAATGGGATGCGCAAACGCAAGCGGCCATGCGGCAGTACCAGTCTGACCACGGTTGGCAGACCAAGCTCACTCCCGACAGCCGGGCGCTGATCAAGCTTGGGCTCGGGCCGAATCACACGGAGGAGACGGCCGTTCACCATGCCGCCCCGGTCACTGCTGTACCCACGGAAAACACCAACCAGGCACAATCGACCGAGCCCGTCGCCAATAGCTTGGCTTCCGTTCACTCGATCTCGCAGTAGCTTCTGATCTTGCTGACAAAGAGGCCCGGCGCTTAGCCGGGCCTCTTGCTTTTGTGCCGCTAGGGGGTCAGTCGCTTCCCTCCACCTAAGATCTCTCTTTCTAACGATTGGAAGTTCGGTGCCGCTTGCTTGGAAGCTAAGCGGCTACCGGCAGCGATGGACTGGCGGAACATACACTTAAATAAAAGTGCGACTACGCTCAAAGGAGTCGCAATTCCTGCTTCATTAAGTCTCGCATCGATTCCCTGCGCCGGATCAACTTCGCTCGCTTGCCCCGCACTAAAACCTCTGCGGGGCGCGGCCGCGAATTGTAATTGGAGGTTTGCGCCATTCCATAGGCGCCCGTGTCGAGAATTGCCAACAGGTCGCCATCTTTAACCTCTGGCAGCTTGCGATCACGGGCGAAGAAGTCTCCCGTTTCACACACAGGCCCGACCACGTCGACCCCGAACGTTTCTGCTGCAGCTCCAGGCGCCACCGCCACGATCTCGTGATGAGCCTGGTAGAGAGCCGGGCGAATGAGGTCGTTCATGCCGGCATCGGTAATGACGAAAGTCTTCTGCCCATTCTTCTTCACATTCAGCACTTGCGTGACCAGGCAGCCCGCTTGGGCGACCAGGAAACGGCCGGGTTCGAGCAGAAGTTTTACTTCCAATCCCTCCAGCGCTTCATAAATGGCGGCGGCATAGCGACCCACCTCGGCCGCTGGATCAAACACTGGCGTGCTGGTGGAGGGGTTTAGGGACGCGTGGTAGTTGATGCCAAGTCCGCCACCGGCATCCACGGATTCTATTTTGATTCCGTCAGCGGCCAGCTCGCGAATGAGTTGAGCCACTGCCCGAAGTGCCGCCCCAAATGGCTCGGCTGCCTGGATCTGCGAGCCGATGTGTACGCTGATCCCGACCGGATCGAGGTAGCGAGATTTCCTGACTTCCTGGTAGAGGGCCCGAGCAGCCCGGATATCGATCCCGAACTTGTGTTCGCGCAGACCGGTGGATATATAAGGATGCGTTTCGGCAAAGACGTCCGGATTCACCCGGAGAGCGACCCGGGCCCGCAGCCGCGCTTTTTTGGCGCGCTCAGCGAGGAGCGCGACTTCCGATTCGCTTTCCACGTTGAAGATCAGGATTTTGGCGGCCAGCGCCAGATCGATCTCGGCCGCAGTCTTGCCGACGCCCGAGAAGACAACCCGCCGCGCAGCGCGCTTGTCGACGGCGAGCAGGCGCTCGAGCTCCCCGCCAGACACGATGTCGAATCCAGAGCCTTCCTCTGCTAACAGCTTGAGAATAGACAGATTGGAGTTAGCCTTTACCGAATAGCAAATCAAGCTTTCCCGTTGCTGAAATGCATTGGCAAAAAGGCGATAGCGATCCAGGATCTGCGTAGCGGAATAGACGTAAAGGGGCGTGCCAAACTTTTCGGCAAGCGCGGCGACCGAAACCTTCTCGCAATGTAATGGCTTCGTGGCGCTTGGGTGGGCAAACGGTCGAACAGGCAGCACTGATTTTTTATGGCGAAGCAAGGAACCTCTCGCAGATCTGAGTCGGGATTGACCTTCAGCCTATCGAGCTTCCACGGAAATTCCAAGCTCTGCCAAACCTCTGGTCAGACACTCGTCTTCAGACCACTTGCCGAGGGCAGAATCGAAGGTTCCTCGGGGATGAGGATCCAGCACAAGCCATACATGATGAAGCCAACCGGAAACAGCACGATGGCCAACAGCAGAGCGATGACCCGGGTCAGGTTTACGTCCCAACCATATTGGTTCGCCAGGCCCTGGCAAATGCCGGCGACTTTCCTGCCTGCCCGCGGCCGCATCAGCGTACCAGGCGTCCGGGCTGCCCGAGGCATGGAGCCACTCACAGCCTTGCCGCATACGGAGCAATAATTGGCTCCGTCCGGAAGAACTCCACCACACGATGAACAATACGAGGCCATACTTACCTCCAACCTAAGACTCAAATGGGTGAAGCCTACCGCTCAGTGAAAGGAGATTTGATGTACTTCCGGGCCATTTCCGCTTGCGCCGAATCGCCATCCTGCCGGAGCACCACCCCGTACTGCCTGAGCGCCATATCTCGCTCATTCAAAAGATCATACATCTTCCCAGAGCTGAGATCACAGCGGCTTTTCAGATCCACGCTAATGGCCGGCTGGAGCGTGGCCTGATTGTAAGCTTCCGCTGCCTCGGAATAGCTCTTTTGCCCCTGAAGGGTGTCGGCCAACCCGAACCAGGCAAGCTCGAGATGAGCCGAGGGGAAGTAACCCGGCTTTTTGGCTGCTGCCAATAGTTGCTGATACTGCTTGATCGCTGCTGCACCTTGCCCAGCGTCCTTGGTGAGATTTGCCAGTTCCAGGCGAAACAGGAAATCACGCGGGTATTCGCTGACCAGGCTCTTCGTTACCTGGATGGCTTCGTCATACTTGGCTTCCCGCCGCAGAAAGAGGCCCAGGGCCGTCCGCGCCTCCACCGAGGTGATCACGCCATGCGCCCCCGCCTCGGTTAAGTCTTTGATTCCTTTTGACTTGGATCCAGTAATACCCGCTGCGCCGACCAGCAGCTTGAGTCCAAACGGCAGGCTCCCAGTCACATACTGGTGAACACCCACGATCAGCCTGGCATCGGTGTAACGCTCATCGAGTTTGAGCACCTTTTCCTCATCGCTGCGGGCCTGCAAAGCCACGTGGAGCGCCGGAACGAAGCTGCGTTCGACCAGCCCGACATAGAGTGCATGCAGACTGCGCGCCCAGCCCCGGGCAAACAGCGCGTCTACAGCGTCCGGGTGCTGTTTGAGCTGCTCCTCGGAAAGCTGCACCGCATTGGAAAACAAGGAGTTAAGGCGCTGAGCGATCGCTGGGTCGGCTTTAACGGCGTGTTTGCCGTTGAGGAACCCGTCGTGGGCGTAAAACGTTGTATCTAAAAGATCGAGACGATAGAGCTCGCGGAAGAGGACGGCGTCCAGAACATAGTCTGCGGCGATTGGATTACCAGGGTTGGCGGCCTGGATCTTTTCGAAGCGAGCGACTGCGCCATCGTAATCAAGAATGTAGAAAAGATCGAATGCCTGTCGCACTTGCGAATCGAGATTAAGCGGGTCGGTATCGACCCCTGCGGGCGTGGTCACAACAGCCCCGGCGGCCAGCGGCAGGCACAACACACAGACCGCCCCCGCGCGCACTACCCCTTTCAAAATCAGCAATTTACGCAAATACGACATCAGCTCGGTTACTTTAGGCAGCCCTGGGCAGGTAACCGGCGCTAAATGTCGCCACGAAAATGGATGGAAATTCCGAATAATTTGTCTAATCTTCATTAACTAGTAGCAATTTGGGATGCATCGGGCGCATAAATAGTAACCAACACTCTTGCGTCTCGGGAAACCGTAACTGGGATAAACGACCGAAAGTACCCGCATGGAAACACAGAGGGGCCATGACAAGGCTGGAAGTTCTTCGCATCGTCATTCGCCAGGCGCGCACTAACGGGTTCGCGTTTCGCAAGTGGTTCCAGAAGTCGATCGACCCGACGTGGAGCGATTTTGAAAGCGCCGTTGAGGAGCTTTCCCGCGGCCGACGCTACTACGCTCTCCTGTTCGCCCACGATTTTGCCAGCGCTTTCTGGAAGCAGGGATCGCAAATCAGTTTCGTTGTGCCGGCCGCCACGTATACCCGCCGCGACAAGGCGGGCCGCATCGTGACGGTGAGCCGTAAACCTTTCACCCGCCGCACCTTGAAAGCGGATGTCTGGAAGTACCACCTGCGCGAAATGGCCGCTCACGATGAGCCCATCCGGTACATTCGTCGTTTCCTCGTCATAGAGGGAGACGTACAGCAAACTAAAAGTGTCGCTTCTTAGTTACCTTCCGGTGATTCAGTTTCGGACATTTTTGCGACTAAGGAGTGATATACTCCCGCCCTCGGACAGCCTACTCTCTGCATGTAGGAATCGGTAGAGGAATGGCCGTCCGGTAGCGAAGTTGCGGTTCCCAACCGCTTCCCTGTTCCCGCCCGACCTTCTGACCAAGCCGCATTTCCGCCCTCCCCCAAGTCACGGTAACAGAACACAACATGGCTTTCGGTGTTTTCGAGCGAAATGTGAAGCGCAGTCTACCCGCGCCTCTGCCGGGAAGGGTCCAACCATGAAGATAGCTTTGGCAGCGTTGTTCGCCGCAACCGTAGCGACCACAACAGGTTCCGCATTTGCCCAGGACTTTACACCCGCATCACCCGAAGTGGTTCCAGCAGGCGTTCCCCTGCGGGTGGAGCTGGATAAAAGCTACCGCATGCGGGTGGGCACTCCCATCGAAGGCCATTTAACAGAGCCAATCTATCTCATCGACCACGTCGCGATTCCCGCAGATTCCAAGGTCTACGGCACGATCACGGGAAAACACGCAGTCAATCGCCAGGTGCGGACCGCGGCCATGTTCAATGGCGACCTGACCCCCCTGCGGAATGCCGATGTCACCTTCAATGACCTCGAAACCCCGGACGGGCGGCACTTCAGCATAGACACCGACGCGACCGAGCGCACGTCCAAGCTGGTCCGCATGATCCAGGGCGATCAGGTGACCGAAATGCCCACCCGCCGGACCTTTGGTCAGCGCATTGCGGCTGCTTTTCACTGGACCAAGCGGCAGACCGCTGCCGGTATCGGCACACCCCACAAGTGGGATAAAGCGAAGCAGGCCCTGTATGCCCAGATCCCCGTGCACCCGCAGGAACTGTGGGCCGGCACGGAGTATGACGCAGAATTGAAGCAGCCATTGGAGTTAGAAGGTCAGGCAGCCCCCGCTCCGGTGGAAGTAGCCGACCTGAATGAACTGAAGCTGACGGGTGACATGGAAGTTCGGCTGGTGGACGGTGTGGATTCCAGCAGCGCCACGGCCGGGATGCCAGTAGAAGCGGTCCTGACGCAGCCCTTGTTCTCGAACGAAGGTTCAAATTCGGCGGACTCAGTGGAGACGACCCCCCGCGCGATTGATCCCGCAGTACACGCAACCAGCCTGGAGCACCGCAAGCTGTTGTTACCCGAAGGTACCCACCTGATCGGGACTGTTGTTCAGGCGAAGCCGGCCAGCATGTTCGGTCACAACGGCAGCCTGCGACTCACGTTTAATAAAGCCCAGCTGCCTGAGGGTGATGTGCGCACCGTGCACGGCCGGGTGATCGCCGCGGAGAGCGTCCGGAACGACCGGGTGCAGATCGACGAAGAAGGTCAGATCCGGGCGAACGGCGCAAACAAATTTCTGGCGCCGATTACCCTGGGAGCGCTTGCCGCTGTTTCCGACAGCACGGGCGCTGGCCTGATCCGCGAAGCCATGACCACCAATGGACTGGATTTGCTGGCTCGGGTCATTGGGACCGCCTCTTCGAATGGCGGATTGATCAGTGGCTTTGCTTATTACGAAGTGGGCAAAGTGGTCTTCGATACCTGGATCGCTCGCGGACATGAAGTAGTGTTCGAGAAGAACACCCGGCTGGAAATCGAACTAGCTCAGCGATAGCAGAGCGGCCTTAACGGTAAGGCCTACCGCCGAACACAAATCCCGCCCGCAAGGGCGGGATTTGTGTTTGCGGCAAAACATCGCGAATGAAGTCCGCGAATGGGCAGTCTGGATGTCAGAGAAGCGATTGCCGGAGATAGTAGGAGAAAGTGCAGGTCCATCCGCACCAGTTTAAGGACCCAGAGATAAGGGTATTTGGAGTTGATCATGCGTGAGACTTGTCAGGGATGGGTGAGGTAGCCCCGCCACCAACCGCTTCAACGATTCAGAGTTGAGCTTAGAGAGAAGAGATGGTTCATTGGCCCTTTGCCTTTGCCTATCGGATAAGCAGAGCGCAGTGCCTCCGTGACATAACTCTTTGCACTTGCGGCGGCGGCTTGGGGATCGAGATCGACTATGAGGCCGCAGAGTAAGGCACTGGAGAAAGCGCAGCCAGTTCCATGAGTCGCCGTCGTCAGAACTTTCTCCCCCACGAGCCAATGCTGTTCACCGGCGGCCGTCAGTAAGAAGTCCACCGGCAGATCGGCATCGCCCCCGGTCACCACCAGGTTCAGACCGTCGTTATCGTTCCGGGCGACGAGGGCCTGCAGCCTTTTGGCGGCGGCTACGACTTGCCGGGGTTCCCATCTGGCAGCGTCCCCCGGATCGTCGCCGACCAGGATCGCCAACTCCTCACGGTTGGGGGTGACCCACCCGACCTGCTGGAGCAGCTCTTCCCGGATGACCTCCGCTCCGTTGGCGTCGATGAGTGCCGCGCCCGAGGTCGATCGAATCACCGGGTCAAGCACGATCCGGGACCGCGCCGGGCCGGGCGGCTGGGAACCCAGAAAGCGGCTCACTTCCCGAGCTGCTGCATAGCTGCCCAACATACCGATCTTGACCCCGGCAATCTCAATGTCTTCCGCCAGGCAATCCAAAGTCTGTCGAATCTGGTCTGCCGATTGCGGATGCACCGAACGCACACCCATTGTGGATTGGATAGTCGTGGCCGTGATACAAGCCACACCGAAAACCTCATGCGCGGCGAAGGTCTTCAGGTCGGCGGTGATCCCGGCTCCGCTCGAGGGATCAAAGCCGGCTATGGTCAGTGCGATATGGGGTGTGGTCAAACGCATTCAGAGAGTAGGAACTTCCGGGGCAAATCTTTCGCTCTTTCAAACGTCACACGCCGTACTTTGTGTTCCGCAAATGAAAAATTGGTCATAAATGTCCCTGTTCTGGGAACGGAAAAGGCTAACGATTACGCTAATCTCGAGAAAACACGGTTTCAGCCCTCTTTTGCAGAGTGACAGGGCTCCAGTCCACCAGGGCGGGAGTATCCTTAAAGGGTGCCCAGCGAGCAAAGGCATGATGACTTCGGTGAGGGGTACGAAGCAAGATCACGCAACCCTGCCACTCCCCGAGGGCGTCTAATCTTCAAATAGTAAACCCGCCATGGCGGGCAATTGATCACGGAGGAATGCCCATAAGGAATTGAGGATCGGCACTTAGGCCCGAAGAACTCCAAAGAATAAGACAGGAGAAACATGTCAACGATCGCAACCGCTTCACATTGGTCCATTGGACCAGCCCTCATCGCCGGCGCCGTACTGTCGGCCCTCTGCATTAGCCCAGCTTCCACCTTTGCCCAGCGAGAGATCAATCCGGCCGACAAACAGCCGGCTGTGTCCCACCATCGCCATTGGCACCAGACCGGACGAGCTTCCTGGTATGGACGCGCTTTCCAGGGCCAGGCAACTGCCAGTGGTGAGCCGTTCAATATGAATTCCATGACTTGTGCCCACCGCAGCTTGCCCCTGGGCGCTTCGGTGTTGGTCACCAATCTCAGCAATCATCGTTCAGTACTTGTAAGGGTGAACGACCGCGGTCCGGTTCCTGAATCCCGGGTCATCGATCTTTCCTACGCAGCTGCCAGAGTTCTCGGCTTCCGGGGCTTGGCCCCCGTCCGGCTCGATCTGGTGGACCCATCCCTCAGCCCGGCACAAATTGCCGAAATGAGCTGGCCGGCACAATTCCAGCGTTAATCCTTACGGGCTCCTTTTACAATTGAAACGTGGCACCCCTGACCCCAGCTGACGAGCGCCTCATCGTGGCGCTCGATTTCCCGAACGCCTCGGAGGCGCTCGCGTTGGTGCAACGGCTGGAAGGAGCGACCCATTGGTTTAAGGTGGGTCTCGAACTTTACATTGCCGCGGGCAACGCGCTCATTGCGGAACTTCAGCGACGCGGGTGCTCGATCTTTCTCGATTTAAAGCTGCATGATATTCCCAACACCGTCTCCTCCGCAGTGCGGTCGGCGGCTGCTTTGGGTGTGGACATGTTGACCGTCCATGCGGCAGGGGGACCAGCCATGCTGGCGGCAGCCGCCGAAGCAGCTGGTTTGACCCCGGGTGGGCCTTCCCTTCTTGCAGTCACGGTTCTGACCAGTATGGATGCGGGGCAGCTCGCGTCCATCGGCATCAAGGACAGCCCGGCCGTGCAGGTCGATCGGTTGGCAAAGATGGCGCTTGGGTGTGGGGTCCCGGGATTGGTTTGCTCTGCGAACGAGATCGCGGACCTGCGGCGCCAATTCGGAGCTGAGCCGGTCCTGGTCATTCCCGGAATTCGTCCGGAAGGTGCAACTGTGGGGGATCAAAAGCGAGTAGCCAGCCCCGGTGAAGCAATCGCTGCCGGAGCCAGCTACCTGGTAGTGGGAAGACCGATCACCCGGGCCGCTGATCCAGCTGGCGCCACCCGAGCTATTTTGGATGAAATGCGTAAAGCTCAGGTTCTTGCATAACCCGGCCGGAAGGCCGATAGTGCAACGACTCGTCTAAAGCTTCTCGTAGAAGTCACAAGCGGAGCAGGAGATGTAAACGCCCCCGGGAACACCGCGCTCGCGGTCTTTCACTCGCTTCACAATGCGCGTCGCCTTGGTGCATTTAGGACACTCGATCCCTTTGGACGTATCCATCATCTTGGAACGATCTGCGGTTTTGGCTACTTTTGCCATATGCTTTTCCTCTCCTCGACAGTCAGACTGCCGGAAGCTATATCGCGCGATCACTGACTTCTGGCAAATCGCCAGAAGTTTGCGCTTAGCGAATAGCTTGAATGATTTGCAGCGGCTGGTATCCCGGGCTGTGACGTCGGGACAATAAAGAAGGCGCTACTTACCCTATGTTACACCGAAGAACGCCTAATTCGCGCGGCGCACGTTGGACACATCCGTCCACTGCGAGTGGCCAGGGCCGGGCGGCGGCGGAATCGGTTGCGGCTTATCCTTATCCTGATCTTTACCCTTATCCTGTCCGGGAAACTGCACGGGCTTTAGCTGACGGTCGTTGTTCACCGCATTCGGTAGCTCTTCGCCAGGCTTGCGCAAGCTGGGCGCGGCGGTTGGGCCGTGCTCCTTATTGGGACCGGTGGGCGGCGCATCACCAAGACGCACCTGGCGGACGAACTGACCGGCGAAGTAACCATCGGTCTCATCGTGATCGCGGATGACCGGCGGCTGACCCACATCGGCAATTTCGAGTCGGATAACGCGATTGCCATTGAAGCGAACAAACTGCACTTCATGAGGCGGCTGTCCGTAGATCCATTCTTCGAACGGAGTCTGGCCGTCCACTTCCCTGACCTTTTGATCCGGCTGCCCTACCGCCTTCATCACCATCTCGCGATTCATGCCCACCAGCACTTCGTGGTTGAGCACCGCGCCTTTGAGCTTGGGGGGCAGCGTGTCGGCGAACGCCTCGACCGGCGTCTTGAGCGAGAAGTCGATCATCGGGGAGATGAGCTTTCGCACGTCCGCGGCCGTCATCTCGGGCACGAATTTGTTGAAGACCAGGGTAAAGCGCGATCCAATCGGGACATGGCCATCGTCTTGTGCCAATGGAGCCATGCCGCCGCCCGCACCGATTTCGATATGTTGCAGTAGGCGATGATGCTTTTCCGGGCCGTCGTTGAATTCGAACAGAATGCGATCCGGCTTCACTTCAAATTTGGTGATGATGACCTTGTCGCCCGGCTTGGAGGAGATGCCGTACTTTTCGAGCTCATCGGCGTAGCCCGTGCCAGAAGGACTCAGCGGCCCGTTTGCGTGCAGGGTCACGCCCTTCATCCCCAGGGGAAGTGGACGGACGGCGAACGCTTCATCCGCCTGAAAGGTGCGAATCAGCTGCTGGCGCGTGTGCTCGGTGAGTGGCTTGGTGTCCAGGGCAACCGTGGTCGGTTGCACCGTGGTGAGATTGACGTCTTTGGCGCCAAGATGTTCCCGCTGGACGGTGAACACCTGCGCGTGCGCCAGGCACGACAGTGTAGTAACTGCGAGCACCGCGGCGGCGCCGCGCACTCTGCGCACCGGCCGAACGGGCATGGATTGCTGACCACCGAGCCCCACCATAAACCAACCCTCATCTCGCTCATGATGGTCCCGTTTGTAGGCTTTTGCAAGCGGCCTTTCAGGCCGAGACAAAGATATTTTCAGGGAAGCAAACTGGTGCTTGTCTGGTGATTATTCGGGTAGTTCGTTCGGTTCTGCGCTCCTGGATATCGGGGCCGAGACGGACGCTTGCGGCGCGGCTGGTGCGGCGAGCGGCATGATTTGCACGAGACTTGCCCCCGCGGGGGGAGGCACGTCCGCCGCGTGGTGAGGAGCCAGTTTGCTGCTCATCGCATCCAGGTCAACGGGAATGCCAGCGGAGACGATGACTGGCTGGGCATAGAGGTATGCATATCGCCGGGTCAATCGATAGACGACAAAGATGCCAAGCAGCATGATGAGGGCGGTCCAGTGGCTGGCTTCTGGTCCGTAGTCTCCACCGGTCATCCAGATCGGCCCGATGGTATTGCTTTGGATCACTGGCGAAAACTGCGTGATGCCGCTCACCGGCAATCCGAACAGCAGGCACATGCTCGCATTCCAGGCGAAGTGCCAACCCCAGCAAACCCAGAGCGCGCGGGTACGCAGGTAAGCCACGGAAAGAAGCCAGCTGCTGAACAGGGTGACCCAGAAACTTACGCGATTTGCACCCGGGTTAAAAAGGTGCAGGGCGGCGAACAGGATGGCGAATATCAAGGTGGCGAGAGTTGGCCCAACCGCCTGGATCAGTCGTTGGAAGGGGTACCCGCGGAAAGCGACTTCTTCGGCGAGCGCGGCCACTGCCAGGAGGCAAACGTCGAGCAACAAAATCCCGAATTGACGCGGGATCCCCCAGAAGGTAACGATCAGTCCGCCAGAGAGAACCAGGGGCAGAATGCTGACCACGAGCATTCCCCAGCCGATCGCGGCGCCCAATCCAAATTCGTGGCGCCAGCCGGGACGGAGATCCAGACCCATACTGCGGACGGGCGCAGTCTGCCGATTGAACCAGCGACCCATCGCGGCGTAGCCGATCACCAGCAGAAAGAGCAGCACACTGCGCTCGACCAGTGGAGCCGCTACGCCGCTGGCCAATCCTTTGGCAGCGTGCACCGAAACACTCTGGGCGAGATAGAAGTAGATTGCGGCGAACATAACGCAGCCGAAGGCACGCGTTCGTTCGGCAGCGGTGAAAGAGGTCAAGCGCACGCTCCGCGCATCGTTTCAGGCGTTCTGATAAAAGCGGGCAATTTCCCGGAATTTGGTGAGGCGGCGGGCAATCATGGCCTCAACGGTCATCGCCTTTAATTCACTGAGATGCCAGATAAGCTTTTCATCGAGCATGGCACAGGCCGCGGCTGGATCATTCTGCGCTCCACCGGCGGGTTCGGGCACGACATCGTCGACGCATCCTAGCCGGCGCACATCGTCCGACGTGATCTTGAGGGCTGCGGCGGCCTGCGCTTTTTTGCCGGCATCACGCCACATGATAGAGCCGCAAGCTTCTGGCGCGATCACCGAGTACACTGCGTTTTCCATCATTAACACGCGATCGGCGACTGCCAGGGCTAGGGCTCCGCCAGAGCCACCTTCGCCGGTAATCACGGCGATGGTAGGCACACGCAGGCGAGCCATGTCGCGGAGGTTGTGGGCGATGGCTTCCGCCTGGCCGCGCTCTTCGGCGGCAATTCCGGGATTTGCGCCCGTGAGATCGATAAATGTAAAGACGGGCCGCTGGAACTTTTCCGCGATCTTCATCGTGCGGAGCGCCTTGCGATAGCCTTCCGGGTTAGGCATGCCGAAGTTGCGGCGAACTTTCTCTTTGGTGCCACGGCCTTTGAGATTGCCGATGGCCAGCACTTCTTCCCCGTGGAACCGCGCCAGGCCGCAGGCTATGGCCAGATCGTCTCCGAATGCCCGGTCGCCGTGGATCTCCGAAAAATCGGTAAAGAGGCGTTGGATGAAATCCATCGGGTAGGGCCGCTGTGGGTGACGCGCGAGTTCTGTTTTGATCCACGCTGGATTCGTGGGTTCAGCGAGTCCCTGGATTGGTTCAGAATTTGGGATTGCCTGGTCAGTCATGAGACTTGCTTCGCCTGTGCCAGCGCGTTGGCCCTTGCTCCTGTAGATTGTGTTGATTATAGCGGTTTCGCCAGACACCGGGGTTGGTGGGGGTGGTTCTGCATTGGGTCGGTGCTAAGGTTGCTTGGTCTTGGTTAAGACCCCACCGTGAATAAGGGCCTGCTCCCTGACCGGTAATTTGGGTGATAGGAATTAACCCCCCATGGAGCCGGGCTTATTGATCGTGGTGAATAATTCGTCAGAGTTAATACCTGACAGCAGGCTTGTCCTCTATTCGAAAGCCTGTACGGAGCCCTGGCCCAGTAGTTGTTCGGCTCGCTCGATGAAACCGCGGTCCGCGCCGACCGTAAGACCTTCGGGTTCGAGCATGACGCAGTATTCCCCTCGGCGCTCCAGGTTGATCATGAGGCGCCCGGGTCCGGGAGCAGCGGTGATCATAGCTCGAAGCGAGCCAAGCATCGCTTCACTCGCAATATCAAGCGAGACACGGATGCGCACATTCTGCGGCAGCTTGATGCGGATGTCCTCCAACGGCTGAACACTCGATACAGACAGCTTGGGAGCCGACTCATCGTCATCGGCGCGGAGTACACCTTTGATTAGAACGGGTACTTCGATCTTCAGGCTTTCGCAGAGACGGGTGTAGTCCTTGGGAAAACAGATGAGATCGATCTTACCCACCGTGTCCTCCAGGCACGCCTGGGCGTACATCTCGCCCGAGCGCTTGGATTTGGCGACCTTCAAACCGACGATGACCCCGGCGATCGCTATCTGGCTTTCGGGCTCTCCGGCTCCGCGACGTCGATTGGTGGGCGGTGGTGGCTTCATCTCCAATGCGGTTGCGGTGTCGACCACGTTCAGATTACGTAACTTCTCCGCGTACTTATCAAGGGGGTGGCCGGAGACAAAGAAGCCGAGCACTTCCTTTTCTGCCTGCAAACGCTGGTTCTCATCCCAGTCTGGAGTGTTGGGCAGATCGTCGGCGCTTTTGTGACCATGGGTGCCCACACCAAAAGCAGCAGCCAGCCCAGCAAACAACCCGTGCTGTCCGGCAATTTCATCCCGCTGGGCTTGCTGCGCCCGCTCCATCGCGCGGTCGGCAGCGGCAATCATTTGCGACCGGCGGCCAAACGAGTCAAGCGCACCACTCTTGATCAAGGATTCCAGCACCCGCTTGTTCATCAGGCGGACGTCCACCTTCTCACAAAACTCCCAGAAATTCGCGAAGCCAAGGCCTTTCTCATTGAGCAAGGTACGAGCCGTGAGGATGGCGTCGATGGCGTTGCGGCCCACGTTCTTGATAGCGGTCAGGCCGAAACGAATGCCAGTGTCGCTGGGTGTAAAACCGGCGCCGGACACCTGTACATCGGGTGGGTCCACCGCGATGCCCATCTCTCGACATTCCTTGATGTACTTGACCACATTCTCTGGTTTAGAGATTTCAGAGCTGAGCAACGCTGCCATGAACTCGACCGGAAAGTGGGTCTTGAGGTAAGCGGTGTGGTACGCCAGCAGTGCATAAGCGGCAGAGTGCGACTTGTTAAAGCCGTACCCGGCAAACTGCTCCATCAGGTCGAATATGCGCACGACCTTGTCTTTTGGATGCTTGCGGGCAATCGCTCCCTCGACAAAACGGGTGCGTTGCTTAGCCATCTCCTCTGCATTCTTCTTACCCATCGCACGCCGCAGCAGATCAGCATCGCCGAGGGAGTAGCCCGCCAGGACGTTGGCGATCTGCATCACCTGTTCCTGGTAGACGATGACGCCGAGCGTCTCTTTCAACAGGGCTTCGAGTTGGGGTAGCTCGTAGCTGACCACGCGACGGCCCCACTTGCGCTCGATGAAGTCGTCAATCATGCCGCCCTGGATCGGGCCGGGACGATAGAGTGCATTGAGCGCGGTCAGATCTTCGACGGAGGTGGGCTTGTAGCGGCGCAGCACGTCGCGCATGCCGCCCGATTCGAACTGGAAGACTCCTGAAGTGAGTGCCCGATGAAAGACCTTCTCGTAGGTCTGCGCATCGTCCAAAGGAATCAGTGACAGATCTAATTTGGCGCCCTGCTTTTGCTCGATAAGCTTTAACGCGTCGTCGATGACGGTGAGCGTGGTGAGCCCAAGGAAGTCCATCTTGAGCAGGCCCAGCTTCTCGACCGCCTTCATGTCATAGGCGGTTACGATTTCGTCGTTCTTGCTGCGGCATACGGGGACCAACTCGGTCAGGGGCTGGGGAGCAATGACCACGCCGGCCGCGTGTAAGCCGGCGCCACGCACCAGACCTTCAAGTTTGCGTGCGGTATCGATCAGCTCTTTCACCAGCGGCTCTTTGTCGTACGCCTCCTGCATGGGTGGCGAGTCTTCGAGTGCTTTGGTGATCGTCACCCCGATCGTGGTGGGGATCATTTTGGCGACGCGGTCAACTTCGCCGTAGGGAAGATCAAGGGCACGGCCTACGTCTTTGATCGCGGCACGCGCGGCCATGGTGTTAAACGTAATGATCTGAGCGACTTGTTCTCGACCGTATTTGCGGGTGACGTAGTCGATCACTTCGGTGCGGCGGTTCATGCAGAAGTCGATATCGATATCCGGCATGGACACGCGTTCCGGATTCAGAAAGCGCTCGAAGAGCAAGGCGTTCTGTAGCGGATCGATGTCGGTGATTTCCATCGCGTAGGAGACCAGCGAGCCGGCGGCTGAGCCACGGCCCGGACCCACCGGGATGTTGACTTCGCGGGCATACTTGATGAAATCCCACACGATCAGGAAGTAACCGGCGAACTTCATCTGCTTGATGCAGTCGATCTCGCGCTCGAGGCGTTCTTCGTAATCGGAGATGGGACGGCGGCGCAAGCCGCGCTCCCCCAGGTGGCGAATGGCCGTGTCGAGCCGCTTGCGGAAGCCTGCACGGCACACCTCAGCGAAGTAGCTATCAATGGTGTGGCCCGCAGGCACGGCAAATTCCGGAAAGGGATTGGTCACTTTGGCGAGCTTGAAGGAGCAGCGCTCGGCAAACTGCATAGTGCGGCTGACGACCTGGGGCGCGTGGGAAAAAATCCGCTCCATCTGGTCGGCGCTTTTCACGAAGAACTGATCGCTGTCGAATTTGAAGCGTTTGGGATCGTGGATGGAACCGGCGGTCTGCACACACAGTAAGACTTCATGTGCGTGATGATCGTCTTCGCAGAGATAGTGGCTGTCGTTGGTGGCGACCAGCGGAATATCGAGTTCCGCCTCCATGCGAAAGAGATCAGCATGAATCTTCTTTTCCAGTTCCAGCCCCTGGTCCTGGATCTCGAGGAAGAAATTGCCACGGCCGAAGATGTCCTGGTACTGACCAGCGGTGGCTTTGGCGTCCTCGTATTTGCCGGCCATCAGGTTGTTGCACACCTCGCCTGCGAGGCAGCCGGAGAAACCGATCAAACCTTCAGCATGTTTGGCCAGGTACTTCTTGCTGATGCGGGGCTTGCGATAGAAGCCGTGCAGCGAAGCTTCTGACGTGATACGTACCAGGTTGCGGTAGCCTTCTTCATTCTCTGCGAGAACCAGCAGATGGTGGTACTTGTCTTTGTCCGGCGCGGCACGATGATCGTCGTTGCCGCAGATGTAGAGTTCGCAGCCGAGGATGGGCTTGACGCCCTTTGCCTTAGCGGCTTCGAAAAAGTGAACCGCTCCATAGATATTGCCGTGATCGGTGATGGCCACAGCCTTCTGACCGATGCTGGAGACGTGATCCACCAGCTTTTCTACATCGCAGGCGCCATCGAGAAGGGAGTAGTCGGTGTGAAGATGAAGATGAGTGAATTCTGCCATGGACTAGCACTAGTTTAGTCCGCCGGACAGATCGAAAGGGCAGGATGGGTGTGCAGAACCCTGCGGATGTGAGGAAAAGCGGGATGTAATTCTGTAGAAGGTAGAAAGCGTTTACTGAAGTGGATGGCGGGCCGAAATCCAGGAAGCCAACCCACGCTCGACAGCCTACGAGAGCGGGTTGGCTCTACCGTCCTTCAGGAGACGAGCAGAAGATCGAGCATCGGCTCAGTGGTTGTTACGACTGTAGCTCTTGGCGCCAGGCTGACCCGGCCATCCTTTGCAAAGAGAAAGTCATACTTGGTGTGACAGTCACCGCAAAGCCAGAAGTGCTCCACCTGTACCTCTGTCCCGATGTGGTGGGTGGTGCGTATCACTCGGCCGTTGCGCAGGTAACGAAGTTCTTTGCGGCATGTGGGGTTTAAGCATTGAGAAATCATGTGGGGATCCTCTTCCGCTGCTGGGGGCAAGTTTACTCTCGGATCGTTACTCTTGTGCAGGCTTCCTGACACCAAAGTTGTAGTTGGAAAGCCGGTATTCTCCTCAAACGAATGGACTTAACCTTAACGGTAGATCGTCGGAAGGAAGGCTTTGGATGTTAAGCCTTGTTAAGATATGCGGCCCGCGCCGTCTGATGCCTTGCACAGATAGATGTCAGCATCGATGCCGTTGGTTGCACGGTATTTTGCGCGGATCTCCTCGGCGAAAGACTCTGCTTTATTGTCTTCGACCAGGTTGATGGAACAGCCGCCGAAACCGCCTCCGGTGATGCGGGCGCCGTAACAACCGGGGATTTTCCCTGCCATTTCCACCAGGGTGTCCAACTCTTCGCAGCTTGCCTCGAAGTCGTCGCGGAAGCTGCGGTGAGCTTCTCCCATGAGGATCCCAAAGGCGGAAAGATCGCCCCTGGTCAGAGCAGCAGCCGCCTTCTCAACGCGTAAATTTTCGCTGACGATGTGCCGGCAACGGCGAAATACGTTGGGTGGCATGTCCGCCTGGCACGCCAGCAACTGGGACTCGGTCACGTCCCGTAATGCCTGGATGGCGGGCCAGCGCCTGCGGAGGATGCGGGTTCCCTCTTCGACCTCTTCGCGGCGCACGTTGTACTGTCCGCCCGCATGTTCATGCTTGACCATGGAATTGCAGATGACCAGGCGCACGTGGTCTGGAATGGGCAGCAGCCGGTACTCCAGCGAACGGCAGTCGAGGAGGAGCGCATGATCGTGCTTACCGGCGCAGGCGATGAATTGATCCATGATGCCGCTTTGCGCGCCGACGAAGGCGTTCTCCGCCCGTTGGCAGGCTAATGCGATATCGGCAAGCGGCATGGTCCGGCCAGCCAGCTCGAGCAGCGCGAAGGCAGTAGCGACTTCAATCGAAGCCGAGGAACTTAAGCCGGCGCCGAGGGGCACATTGCCGGCCAGCGAGAGCTCAAATCCACCTGGCTTGACGCCCTGCTGGGCCAGGCTCCAGGCAACGCCCATCGGATAGTCGCTCCAGTGTTGGCGAGCGGCCTGAGGGAGCGGATCGGCCGGGTAGGACACCGTCTCAGCCATGTTTTCGGAGGAGAGCACAATGCGGCCATCGTTCCGGGGCAGGATGGTGGCGACCGTTTTGAAATCGATCGCAGCCGGCATGACGAAGCCGCCGCTGTAATCGGTGTGCTCTCCGATAAGATTGACGCGTCCCGGAGCAGCGCAGCGAATCACCGCCGCCTCCCTGGGCAAAAGCTGTTCCGTTTTGTCTGAGGCGGCCATGATTTGCCTTTACCAAAGAACTTCTTCACTCTCGCCCACGTGCTCGAGAAGGCTTCGCCGCCTCATGAGCAAACCCATGGTACGGGTTTTCGCATAGTGCTGCGGTTAGATAACAATATAGATGTGCATTAGGCTTACCGGATATCAGGCAACGGCGTCCGGGATCCTGACCCGGCGACCTGCACGTTTGATGAAGAAGCGCACGAAACGGTGCCGACCTATTTCACCGGGCGGGTGCCTGGGCGAAGCTCACGGTCACCTCCGCGTGCCGGTAGGCATGGTTTTGCTCTGGTGTGCGCTCGTGTGGGGCGGCTTCCGGGGTGATGGCCAGCCGGTATACGCCTGCCGAGAGCGGCGCGAACGTGCCGCCGCGCATGGCGAGGGGCGCCTGGGCGGACCACAGGAGGATGCCCGCGCCGGGTGGCGAGATCCGGGGAACGTCGGCGCTAATCGACAGCGTACTTCCCTGCCAGGAGACCGCGGTGATTTTGATGCCATTGCTCGCTTCGCCGACCTGCGGGGCGGGCTCGCTTACGCTAACCAATACTCCGCCTGTGTACCGCAGGTGACCATGACTGCTGCCAGTGGGCAACGAGATATGGAGAGTGGCATGGCTGTCCTGCGCATGGTCCTCTTTGTGCACGGGGATGGATTGGTTGTTCCACTCGGCTTGCAACCCATGCGCGCCCAGCGGGATCTCCGGCGAGAAGGTCAGGTCTAGCGGCTTGCCTGAGTTCTCTCCGTGCAGGTCGAGACCTCCGGATACGCGGCGTATCTCCAGGGCAGCGCTACCATTGGCAACCTTGATGTGATCTACCGCAAGTTCATTCCAGTTGGGCGGAAGATGAGGCGAGAATTCCAGTTGATTGCTCTCTGCGTTTCTTTGCAGGCCTAATAGTCCGTGCACCGTCGAGGAAAGGAAGGCGGCGGAGGACCAGGTTTGCTCCGGCACGGATTCTGCCTGCTGGTGATAGAAGTCGCCGGCCACGAGCTCATGCATATGGCCCATGGAGTCGAGCGTGCCCCAGGGCAGCAGGGCGCTCCAGATAGCAAAGGCGGTCACCGGGCGGTGCTGCGACCAGTAAGCCGCGGCGATGCCGGCAGTGCCGGCAGCCGAGACGCTGCCTTTCGAATAGGAGGTCGGATCGTATTGCGGAGACGTGGTGGGAACGCCGCGTGTGCCCCAGTCCGACTGGAAGTCGGCGGATGCCAGGTGATCGAGCACCGCGTTGCTGCGCTGTGGATCGAGCAGGTGACTGGTGATGAGCCGGATGCCGTCGTCGCCTCCGCGCAGGATGGGGGCGCCCGCTTCGTTATAACCGTCGATCCAGGTGTGGCGGGTCTCGCTCCAATAATGAGTGGCCGCTGCTCTGGCCGCCTGTTCGCTGGCCTGGCGTGCTTGTTCCGCTTGCTCCGGGTGCCCGCTTAGCTGCGCCAGGTGGCGGAACGCGGCCGATGCGTTGACCCAGCTCACCGAGAGGTCGAGGTCATCGGTGATCTTGTCCTGCTCGTTACCACCTTCTTTGTTCGCGGGAATCCGGGGTAGGCCATCGGCGGGGTTCAGCAAGGAGGCGCAATACCGGTACGCGGCGGCGATGCCGGCCCAATGGTCCTTGAGGAATTGGGTGTCGCCACTGGCGGTTACGTAATGGTCGACGGCGATCAGGTATTGGAACGTGATATCGACGTGCACGAACATGTAGGGGTATTGCGTGGCCCAGTCGGCGGGGTTGGCGCTTTGCGAGATCTCATGCCAGATCATGCCGGTCGCGCTGTCCTGGTATTTGGCGATGAAGGCGAGGCGTCGCTGCGCGCGCTGGTAGTTTGCGGTGTTCAGCAGGGCTTCGGTGGCGATGAGTGCATCGCCGGCGAAGAACCAGTCGTACTGAGGACGGCGGCCTGGGCGGGATGGACCGTAACCGGCGACCATGCCACAACCGAGTGTGGGATTGCAGACCCAGGCCTGATCGAGCGCGGCTTGCGCCCAGGCGAGTTGCTGGTTCACGGCCGGGTCAGGGGTGGTGATGTGCAGGGCTTCTGCGGCAACGCGCGTGTAGTGGTCCGCGGCTTCTGCCTCAGCCCCCGGCAGCAAAAGAGATTTTATCTGCTCTGCCGGTGCCGTTCCTGTGCTGAGTTGCGCCATCACCAGGGTGGCGCTGGGATGGGCCTCGCCGCCCGCACGCACCGTCAAGGCCAATCGGCTGCCGAGGGCGCCGGGCTGAATCGTGTTCAGGATTTCGTCGTGCGATGTCACGTCGGGCGTGCCGATCATGGCAGTGTATTGCCGCCTGCCGTCCGTGAGGATGTAGGCGGAGGCGTTGTTGTCCCATTGTGTGCTTTGGCCTCCCAGGGCGTAAGGCCACATCAGATCCAGGACTGACGTGAAGTGGATAGTGATGTCGATGCTGTGCCGGCACTCGACGGTATAGGTAATGAGGATTGCCTGTTGATCGAGAGGCACGAAGAGCCGCTCATGCAGGATGAAGTCCGGGCCGATGTAGGTGCGGGTCACGGCTTGCGGCTCGTAGGTGATTCGGCGGAGCAGCGTTGCGCCAGCGACTTCGGTAGTTTGCCCGGTGGGCCGAAAGGTTAGTTCGTAGCCGGTGATGAGCTGTAGCGGATAAGTCCAGGCTTCGAGGCCGCTCGAGGCGTAGCCCATGATCACGGCTTTGCGTCCGTGCACGGCGAGGAAGCGTTGCGGGGCGACGGCTTCCGTTTCAAATGGTTGTTGGGCGAAGACGGTTGCAGTGCAGAGAGCGGCTAGCAGGGCGAGGCAGATCGTGCGGTAGTTTCTGGAGACCGGGAGTGGCGTCACGATTTTGATTGTACGAGGGTGGTCGATCAGGCACCATGCAGGTTCCGCAACCCCAGCGTGACCAAACCACGAAGCCCTAATCCACATTACTCACGGCCTGCATGGGTCACGGTCGCGCTGACAGAGTAAATGTAACTTTTTGAGTTACGTACCCGTCTCCAGAGCCGAAGTTCACCTGGACGGGCATCAGCGACGGGTTTGGTCCGGCTGTGATGAGAGCGCCTTCGGCGCGCGGCTTGGCACGCGGGGTGTTCACCCTCAGGAACAAATTCTGCTTGGTATTTGCCGGAGCCTGCAGGGTCAGGGTCAGTGTGTCAGCCGTTGTCTGCTGATCGAGCACTTTCATCTGCTGCGTGGAGGATCCTGCCAACGGCAAGCCATGGTCGATACCCGCCTCCAGGGCGGGTAGCGGGATGCGCAAGGCTCCGTTCGCCCACCTGGATTCTGGGGTACGGGAAGCGAGCTTTAGTCCCGTGGAAGCGGCGCCAGTCGGGGTGACCACCAACACACCTGCTTCACGGCGAAGTTCCAGATCGACGTGCGATCTGCCCAGCGGCACGTGGTGCAGGCTCGCATGATCCCACTGGGCGGGCAGATTCGGCGTGATCGTGAGCTGGTTGTTGGCGGCATCCCATTCCAGGCCGAACAACCCTCGCAGGACTGGCGAGATAACCATCGCCGAAGACCAGAGCTGGTGCGAGGTGCTGCGGCCGAGAGGCGCTAGAAACTGGCCGGACAGGAGTTCGGTCACCGCCCCTGGATCCTGCGCCCAGGTGAGGTCCGCGTTCTGCATCAGGTGCGCGTATCCCGACAAACTGCGACCGTTACGATATTCCGCCAGCGACACCCACCCGGTGTAGAGCGGCCAGACCGTGCCCTGGTGATAGCTGATGGGGTCGAAAAAGGAGACGGTTGGGCTCAGATCACGCGTGCCCCAGTCGGTTGAGAATTCGGCTGCAGCCCAGCGGTCGAACATCGGCTTGGCATGGGCCAGCTGATAGGTGCCATCCCAGGAAGCAAGGGCGGGAAAGATGGTGGGGCTCGCATCGAGCGTGCCGTCTGCATTGCGGCTGAACGCGTAAAAGCCACCGCCCGGCAGCAGGTATTCCTTTTCAATGATGGGGGCCAGCTTGGCAGCCCGGGCGGCTGCCTGCTGCGCTACTTCCTGGTGGCCGGTGGCCTTCGCCAGGTCGGCCATCGCGGTGCTTGCCTGCTGGTCCAGCGCGGCCAGGTAGATTTCCTGATGAGGCATGCCGGGGGGCCAGGATTCTACCCAGCCAGAGCCTTCGGTGTTCTCGTAAATCCCATCGCCATCAGAGTCGTGGGAAATCTCAAATTGCCAGGTCCGCTGCAGCGTTTCCCAGTTTTTCTCGATGAAGTCCTTGTCGCCGCTGATTTTGAGATAGTCATTGCTGGCCATCAAAAGCAGCGGATTCGCGTCTGCCGAGGCAAAGGCATACGGCAAACTTTTCCAATCCACAAGATTGGCAGTTTGCGCCCACTCGTGGATGATCTTTCCTTCCGGGCTTTGCCGCTTGAACAGGAAGCTTAGCTCCTCGCGGCTCAGCTGGTAATCACCGTAGGCATTGACGGCGTACAGCGTCCACAGGGCATCACGGCCGAAGAACCAGCCGAAGCCGGGCCGCGCAGAATCGCCGGAGCCGAAAAAGCCTGCCACCAGTGCGGTTTCATCATGCGCAGGCGTGGTCTGCACCCGCAGCTGGTCGATGGAGATTTCGGCCCACGCGAAGGCCTGGTTCAGTCTCGCGTCGGGGGTGTCGATCTGGATCGAGTCGTTTGCGAACTGCTCGAAGTGTTGCTGTGTGTCACTGTAAAGGTTACGAAACGAGGCGTTCAGGGATCCCAGCCTGCTAGCCATGGCAGCGCTGGTTGTTTCCGCGGAAGTGCTGCCCATCGTCATCAACAGGGGATAGACTTTGTGGCTGTCGGTCGCGGGATCGTAATGGAGAACAAACTGGAGGGGATAATCCTTGGGGCGCTCCTGGTAAGGCGGCAGGATGCCGGGTTGCGCAGCCGGCATCGCGATCCCTGCAGCATTGCCGGGCATATTCAAATGCAGGATGTAGAAGCCGGATGCTCCATTCTTTACCCATTCGGGCGAAGGCCGATCGTCTGAGAGCGCGGGCCACATGCGCAACATCTCTGGTTTGAAACTGAAGGTGAGCGTCATGGGACGCACGGCTTCTACTTCGTAAAAAGCAAGGGCGCCGGCGCCCTCGGGTGCGTCGCTGGGCGCGAAGACAGTTTCGCGCACGGTGAAATTGGCATGCGCAAACGTGATGGTGGTGTGACCGGGGTGTACGGCCACGGTGGCTGCCTGCTCATTCACATCGATGGGGACGGGGTAGTCCTTCATCTCCGCCGTGATTCGCATGTGACTGAGGATTTTCCAGGGAAAGATCCAGGCTTCGAAGGTGCCGTCCTGTTGCCCGAGGATCGTGCCGCGCGGGCCGATCACACTGAAGGGGCGTTGGGCCATGCTGTCAGTGGTAATGCTGGGCTGGCCAGGCGCCGCTGCCGTGATGAGCGGTAAGGGGTCAAGCGTGACAGCGGTGGGGGTCTGCGCCACTGCGGAAGAAGCAGCCACCATCAGCAACAAAACCAGGGACTTCACGGGTACCTCTGAAAGGCAAGATCTTCGCAGCGGAACAAACGTCATGGTGAGGGGACGTGCTGGACAGCGGCATCCCAGGTCTCTTGCTGAGATCTGGGATGCCGCCTGGTTATCCGGCGGGTGCTAACCCGGCGGTGCTAGAAGGAGAAGCGAGCCGAGAATTGCAGCCGGCGGAGGGAAGTTCCATCCTGACTGGACTGACTGCTGGAGATGGTACCGGCGTTGCCATCCTGACAGTCCACGCAGGAGTCGGGCTGCCCCAGGTTGACGTGGTTAAAGGCGTTGAATGCCTCCGCACGCAACTGGAAGCGTACCGCTTCAGTCAGGTTGAAATTCTTCGCCAGCGAGAGATCCGCATTCCAGAAACCGGGGCCGATCAGCGTATCGCGTCCCAGGTTGCCGAAGGTGCCGGCTGCCGGCCGCGCGTACGGACCGAACGAATTCTGCGGACCTGAGGACTGCAACACATAAGGGGCGGGCGTGAAGTATTGCACCTTATGGGTTGCGGGGTTGAAGGAACCACGGTGCAGGTTGAAGCCGTGGGTGCTGGTTTTGTTCAGATAACCAATGACATCGTTGTCAGAGGCGCTGAGAGCGTAGGAGGGGGTGTAGGGCAAGCCGCCCTGAATAGCCACGTTGCCGTTGAGGGTGAAGCCGCCGATGATTTCGTCCACCCAGCCTTTGACGTTGCCGCCCACTAACTTGCCTTTGCCGAAGGGAAGGTCGTAGTTGCCGGCGAAGACGAAGGCATTGCGGCGGTTGTAGTAGCTCGTCCGTAGCCCACGCGAGGATCGAGAAAGAAGTAGTTCGACTCATGCGCCATGGCGCGGGACCAGGTGTAGTGCGCGAGAAATTGGAGCCCCTGGCTGAACCGCTTCTCACCAATCACCTGCAGCGCGTGATAGTTGCTGGTGGCCTGATTAGCGTTATAACGCAGGTCCTGTTCCCAGCCAAACGGGTGGCCGTAGGTCACGCCCAACTCGCGCTGCGCGGTTCCATCGAAGTAGGGGCGGCGCTCGCTTTGCGTATAAGTCGTTCCCGTTTCAGGGTTGATCTGGTTAAAGCCGGCGATGGTCTGCTGGTTCGGGCTGGCCTGGTTCGACGAGTCAAACATGTTGTGCACGCCGTGGCTGCCAACGTAAGCAAGCTGCAGGGACATGGTGGAGTTGAGCTGCTGCTGTACGGTCAGGTTCCAGGCATCCAGCGTAGGCAGGCGCACATATAATGGTCGCGTCGGGACACTGATGCCATCGGGCAAAGGATAGTTGCCGTCGGCCGGGATGGGCGCAAAGGTGTAGCCCGGAGGGCCCTGTGCGAGATTAAAGACGCGAGGCAGCGTTTGAGGTTGGGTTCAGGTTTTGCGAGACCTGGGTGGGATAGGAAAACGTCAACACCTCGCCATAAGTATCGCCGGACCAACCCTGCCCGTACACGCGGCCATAACCGGCACGCACCACCGTCGTGGCTGTTGCCTGGTAGGCAAGGCCGATGCGAGGCGCGAGGTTGGTGTAGCTCTTTTGTACGTTGAGGTTGGTGCCCCACTGGCCGTAACCCGCAATGCGGATGTTGCCGGTATTCAGATCGAGCAAACCACCCTGCCCTTTGCCGTTGACCGTCTCTGGAAAGTAAATCTCCCAACGCAGGCCATAGTTGGCGGTGAGTTTGTTGGTGACTCTCCAGGTGTCCTGCGCATAGAAGAAAGTGCGCTTTTGCCGTTCCTGCGCATTTGTGTTCTGGGTCTGGGTGCGCTGGTAGGCCGTGGCATCGCCCAGAAGAAACGTGGCGAAGCCAAGGCCGGACGAGGTGCTACCAGCAACGGGATCGAGCACGCCGCCGGTGCGAATCGCGGCGAAGTGGAAGTTGCCAGAGCGCACGTTATTGTTGTCCAGGCCGACTAGGTGGTTAAGGCCATAACGAAGGTCGGCGCCGAAGCGGATGTTGTGGTTGCCGACCTGGTGCGACCAGTTATTCACGATCTGGTACTGGCTTTGGTCCTGCAGGAACTGCTCGGCCGATGTTCCGTATTCCAGATTGCCGCCGCCGTTGGTGCCATTGCTGGCATTCTCAATGTTGAATTGGGGAAGCCCGCCGTTCAGGGCAAGGTCGCCGACGTTCGCATTGGGAATGCCCAGGTTGTTGCCCAGGGGCTGGTTGATAGTTCGGCCCATTTTCGTCAATGTGGATGCGCAGATAGCCGAAGCGAACGTCGGTGAGCCAGGAGGGGGTGACCACGTAGTCGGCACCCGCCGCGACGCTCTGGTCACGTGCTTTATCAGTTCCGGCAAAGCCGCCGCTGCCAAAACCGGGACCACCGGCCGCGCCGAAGAACGGGGCGCCGGACAAGTTGGAACCGAAGTAGGTATAACGGCCGAAGAGGTGGAGCTTCTCGGAGAGCTGCGAATCGACCCGGCCATCGGCCTGGTTAGTGTTGAAAATGCCCGAACCGGATGCCGCGTAGTTGTTCACGATACCGGCGCCAGCCACGTTGGGCGAAGGCAACAGCTTGAAGAAATTGACTGCGGGTGCGGAGAGCCGGCCCGCGGGAATGATGTTGCCGGCAAACGGAGTGCGGCCAGTGAGGGCTGTCTGGTTGGTTGCGGGGTCAAAGATCTGGCCCTGCCCGCCCTGGAGGTACTCGCTCAGATCGCAGTTGCCACCCGAGGTGCAGCTGGACTTCGCCAACGCGGTGGGAACGGTGGTCAGGGTGGCGGTGCCTGTCTTCTCCCGCAGTCCCTGGTAGTCGCCGAAGAAGAACAGCTTGTCTTTCCTGATCGGGCCGCCGATGGAACCGCCGAACTGGTTGTGCAGATTGGGAGCCAGGTAACGGCCGGTGAGCGGATCGGGGGCTGATTCCGAGAAGGGATCCCGGGCTTGCTGGGCGTCGGAGCGGCGGTACTCAAAGGCGGAGCCGTGGAACGAATTGCCGCCCGACTTGGTTTGTGCGGTCACCAGGCCGGCGACTGCCTTGCCGAACTCGGCGTCGTAGTTCTGCGAGGTGACCTTCATTTCTGAGGTCGCATCGAGATTAGGGTTGATGACCGCGACGCCGATGATCGGGTCCTGGTTGTCGGTACCATCCAGCTCATAGCCGGTGGCGAACGGCAGCTGACCGTTCACTTCGATCTGCTGGCTTCTCTGCGGGTTATTCGCCTCGCCCACATTCCAGCCGATGTAGCTGGTGCCAGGGGTCAACAAGCTCGAAGGAAGTGAAATTCCGGTTGAAGTTGGGCAGATTCTCGATGGCGCGCGCGTTCAGAATCGTGCTGACTTCGGCACGGTCGGTTTGCAGTAGGGGTGCCGCGGAGCTCACCGTAACGGTATTCGACGTGCTGCCGACCGGAGTTTCAAGTCCACTTTGGGCGATGTGTCGGCGTACACCACTACGTTATCGGCAGAGGTTTTGCTGAACCCCGAGGCATCCGCGTCCACCCGGTAGGTGTCCGGAACCAGATGCTGAACCCGAAAATCGCCGCCCGCACCGGTCTGAGCGGTCACCGAAGTGTTCTTTGCGACGTCGGTGACGGTGATGGTGGCGTTGGGGATGACTGCCCCGGTGTTGTCAGTTACGGTTCCGTAAATCGACCCGTACACGGCCTGTGCCAGCATGGACGGCGCGGCCGCCAACAATGCTGCGCAAACGATCAACTGCAATCTTTTCCTGGTGTTATGAAGCATCTCGAGCCTCTCCAAAGTCCCTGTCGTTCGTTAGCCTGCTCGTCGTAGGAGCGGCCTGTTTGTTTTTGGGCGCCGGAGACCCATGCTCCGTACCACCCCTGGTACGCATCTACCGATATGGGAATAATCGGCAATCTGGCGGAAACGTTCTGTACGCAGCTTGCGTCGAATAGTTTTCGCCTTGGATACACTCTTAGTTGCAACATGGGCCTGCCAACGTTGTTTACGGTGAAATGACAGTGAAACGGTCTGGGACGAGTGCTCTGCTGACAAACGAGGGGGAATTACCGGGGGTTTTTCACCCGTCAAACGCTGATTCGCGGGCATTGCTACTGGAACGAATCCTTGCCAGTAGTCAGTTTCGCGGTTCGCATCGGCTACGGGAGTTCCTGCTCTATATCGCAGATTGTGCGTTGAAGGGAATGCCGGAAGCAGCCACGGAGCAGCAAATTGGGGTGCACGTATTTCAGCGGCCCCCTGGTTACAACAGCAGTGAAGACAGTATCGTACGCACGCACGCTCGCTTATTGCGGCAGAAGCTGGCTGAGTACTTCGCCAGCGAGGGCGCGAGCGAGCCGACGATCCTTGAGATTCCTAAGGGACATTACCTGCCCGTTTTTCGACCTCGGGAGATCGGGCCGCCGCCTGGCCCGGTTACGCTCGCACCGGCGGTACCGGTCGTTGCCGAAGCGGCAAAGGCACCACGGACCTGGTCCGGACTAAGAACGGGTGCGATCGTTTTGAGTGTTTTGTGCGTACTTGCCCTCTCGTTTTTAGTCATTCATCAGAGGCCGGTGACAGTTTCGGAAAAGTCGGCCATCGACACCTTCTGGGCGCCGTTTCTTAGCGAAGATCCGCCGGTTCTGATTTACAGCAACACACGGTTTGTCGGCGACTCCCGGACAGGACTGCGGTATGCCCCGGCAGACGCTCGGCTGGATACGCTGCCGGTGGTCGACCACTACACCGGCATCGGCGAACTGGCAGCGGTGTATGAATTGACCAGGCTTTTCGATGCCCACCGGGCTACGTTTATCCTCAAGCGCAGCCTGCTGGTTACCTGGGATGAGGCCAAGTCGCGCAACCTGATATTTTTCGGCTCGCCGGCGGAGAATCCAGCTTTGCATGCCTTGCCCTCGCTTACGGACTTTACGCAGATTGCTCGTCCAGACTCGGCAGGGTTTGTGAACAATCATCCTCGCCCGGGCGAACCGAGCCTGTATGCGCGGCCGGAGCATCCGCTTACCGAGGACTATGCAATCATTGCGCTCATTCCAGGGGTGCAGTCGGGCAACCGGACGCTGGTCTTTAGCGGGCTGACGACGTTGGGAACGCAGGGGGCTGTGGAATATGCCTCGCGCAAAGAAACGGTGGCGGAGTTGTTGAAGTTGGCGTCTTCGCCTACGGGAGATGTGCGGCCTTTTGAGGCGCTATTGATGGTGCCGCTTGAGGGTGGTGTTCCGCTGCAGGCCAAGCTGGTTTCGATTCGGGTTCACTGAGGGGTTAGCCCGTACTGGCAGCTGGGCCTACTTTACCGGGTCCAGTTTGAGTTGGCCGGACGCGTGGATCTGCGAGGCGGTATCCAGTTCCCGCTTTGCCTCTTCTTCTTTTCCCAGGGCCCGATAGGCCTGTCCTAATAAGGTGTGGGTGATGTAGTTGGCCGGGTCCATCTTTTCGGCATGTTGCAGGTAGAGCACGGCGGTCTCCGGATCACTCCTCCGCAGGAACACCTTACCCATCTGGATGAAGGGTCCGGTAAACGAGAGGTCGAGGGAGATCGCCCGGGTGAGCGCTTCCTGCGCCTGCTGGTATTGACCCATTCTGGTGTAGACATCGCCTAAACGGTCGTAAACGGCGGGGTAGGCTGGGTTGACCGCTCGCTCCTGCTCGAATTCCTCCAGTGCGTGGGCCACATCCGATTTGTAAAGGAAGACTTCGCCAAGCAGGAAATGCGCCAGGGGCAGGCCCGGGCTGAGCTGCAGGGCCTTTTGCCCATCCTGTGAAGCAAGTTCAGGGAGATCGGCAGCCAGCAGCATCTGTGCCGTTACCAGGTAGGCGGCGCCGGAGTTCGGGGCCACCCCGTATTGCATGGCAAAGGCTCCGCGGGCGTCGTCGTAGCGTCGGGCATTCATGTAGGAGAGGCCGAGGACATGGTTCGCATCGGCATTGGCGTGAGGCATCCACTGCCGCACACGCTCGAGAAATGGAATGGCATCGGCCGGCCTGCCCAGACGGTACAGGGTAAGGCCACGCAACTGGACCGATTCCAGATCGGCCGGATCCTGCGCCATGGCGATTTCAAATGCGTGCTCGGCGTCGATCAGCTTACCGGCACGGTAGTAGGCGATGCCCAGGTCGCGGCTGGCGCCTGGAACGGGTGGTTGCTGTTGCGCGTGTTGCTGCAGCTCGGCGATGGAGGGTGGTGGCTGTCCGGTGGTTTGCCCGCCGCCGTGCAGCCCGGCACAGAAGGCCAGGAGGAGATAAAGAAAGATTCGCATCACGCAGTTCGAGAATACGCTGAACGGCCGGCTACCCGGCGGGGTGCTAGCATTTGAAAAATGGCTGTGGGGCATAGAGCGCGAGGCACACTATGGGTGATTCTGTGCGCTTTCACCGCCATCGCTCAGGCCGCCTCCAGTGGAAGCCCTTACCCAGCAAGTTCTGCCCACGCGGCTCCCGCCTGGTTTGTCGATGTCGCCGCGGCCGCTGGCCTGAACATGGACAATGTGAATGGTGGGCTGCGCAGCAAGAAGTACATCATCGAGACCACAGGCAGCGGAGTGGCGGTACTCGACTACGATCGCGATGGTTGGCCGGATCTATACGTGGTGAACGGCGACGTGGTGAACGGCGATTCCCTCCCTGCGGGATCGGGCAAGGGCGGCCGGCCAACCGGGCACCTCTATCACAATGACCACCATGGCACGTTTAGCGATGTGACCCGCACTGCCGGCATGGACGCCAGCGGATGGGGCCAGGGCGCATGCGCCGGCGATTACGACAACGACGGTTACGATGATCTGTACGTCACCTACTACGGCAAGAATCGCCTGTATCACAATGAACACAATGGCAGATTCAAAGAAGTGGCGGAGCCTGCCGGCGTTGCGGGCAGCGGAGCGGACTGGGGTGCGGGGTGCGCCTTCGTCGACTACGATCGCGACGGCCGGCTCGATCTTGTTGTTTCCAATTACGTTCAGTTCGATGTGAAAACAGTGCCCAGGCCGGGCGAAGGCCAGATGTGTATCTGGAAAGGCGTGCCGGTGATGTGCGGCCCGCGCGGACTTGCCCACACGCCGAATATTCTGTATCGCAATGCAGGCGGCGGCCGTTTCGAAGACGTGAGTAAGGCGAGCGGGATAGAAAAGACAAACGGGCACTACTGCCTTGGTGTTTCGACGCTCGATTACAACGGCGATGGTTGGCCTGATATCTATGTGGCGTGTGACAGCACGGCCAGCATTCTTTATCGCAATAACAAGGACGGCACGTTTACCGATACTGCGGTAGAAGCTGCGGTGGCCTTCGATGAGGACGGCCGTGAACAAGCGGGCATGGGCGCGACCGTGGCTGATTTCAATGGAGACGGGCTGCCGGATATCTTTAAGACCAACTTTTCTGACGACACTTCTTCTCTCTATCAGAACAATGGTGATGGCACGTTCAGTGCGAAGATCTTCGATGCTGGGCTGGGGTTGAATACGCGCTACCTGGGCTGGGGCGTGATGTTCTTCGACATGGATAACGATGGGTGGCCAGACATTCTGATTGCGAATGGGCATGTTTATCCGGAAGTCGATACTGCGCACCTGGGAGCGACTTATGAAGAGCCTCGGTTGGTCTACTGGAACCAGGGCAATGGAAAGTTCAAGGATGTGAGCGCGCTCTCCGGCCCGGGTTGCACGGCGCCTGCTTCGAGCCGTGGTTTGGCGATAGCGGATTTCTGGAATGATGGCCGGCTTTCGGCAGTGGTAAACAATTCAGGTGGGAAGCCGATGCTGCTGGTGAATGAAGCAGCGAGCGGGCACCATTGGGTTGGTGTCAGCACCGTGGGCACGCAGTCGAATCGAGACGGGATTGGCGCGCAGGTGGCCGTGTATGCCGGCGGGCGGAAGTGGGTACAGGAAGTGCGGAGTGGTTCGAGCTATGTTTCGAGTAGTGATTTGCGCTTACATTTCGGGTTGGGGGCTGCCGCGAGCGTGGAGCGGATCGACGTTGCCTGGCCTAGCGGATTGAAAGAAGAATTTTCTCCGCCAGGGGTAGACCGGATGGTGACGCTGACCGAGGGTTCGGGAAAAACGCACCAGAGCGCGCAACAAAGTCGAGTCAAATAGAGATACTGGACGCCAGCACCCACAACCAACTGGGGTGCCCTGGGGCCTTGCCGTTAGGTTAAGCTTTGGTGCGCGACGACATGTTTGCAAGGCTAGCCAGCCCCCAATTTGTCATCCCGAGCGCAGTCGATTTGGCTTGAGTCAAATTAAGGATGGAATGAACGAGGACGGGCAGGGATTGCTGATTGGACCGAAGCCGAAGGATCTGCAATGTTTCACCCTAACCCAAATCCTCCAGGTCGGCAAAGATCAATTTCGGCTGCTCTCCACCGGAACGACGCGCTGAAAGGTTCTCGGAGCACCCGCTCGCACCCGGTGGAAGCCCCGGACTTTCAGTCCGGGGGCGCGGGTGCAAGACCCGCGCTTAAACGCGCACAAAGATTGACGGCTTCAGCCCTGGTGGAGCCAAGCCTCGCCAGCCAATCGGCCGTGTGAGCTCCCCGCGAAATCTACGCGCAAGTTTTCCAATCGGACTGACGCCGCTGCCACCAGGGCTAAAGCCGTCGCATGGTGAGGGCCACCCTCAGCGCGGGTTCTACACCCGCTCCCCCGGACTAAAAGTCCGGGGCTTCCACCGTATCGAGTGAACCGCCCGGCGCCGCGTCCCTCGTCATCGCCAACCATGTCGGCACGGCCATAACGCTCGGTCCCAGCCACCACAACTCATTGTCATCCGCCCTGGAATTGTCATCCCGACAGTTCATCTGCCCTAAGGCAAATCAACGGTGGAATGAACGGCGAAAGGAGAGCTTGTTCATCCCGAGCGCAGTCGAGGCATCACAAAATTGGGGGCTGGCTAGCGGCAACCCAGTGCTTCCTGGTGACAGAGCTCTCAGGTAGACAACAACAGACTTACGATCGAGGCCTGTGAGTTCCAATTTTTAGCCGGTTAGAGTTTTTTGAGCTTTTTGCAGTGGTAGCGGCGGCGGCAAAGGCTACCAGGATGGGGAAGAATTGCAGCGTGTAACGAGGTTCAGGCGCCTCCAGCGTTAGCAGAAGCAGGCTTCGCAGGACTACATACGCCAGCATGACCATCGTGAACCTCGGCCAGTAAAACGCACCGACGCACGCGGCTATCACATAGAACAGGTTTAAAGCCCCATACGCCCCCGCGATCATGGTCTCACTGTGATGTTGCTGGTATTGCCACCATCGCAGTTCTATATCCAGCATCTCTACCCGGGGCCGTAACCACATATCAGCCAGACGCAGCAGCGGCAGAACGACGTAGTACCGCAAGCGATGAGCCTTGATGCGGCGCTCCGCCAATCCTGCAAAGCGCTTGTCTAACTCGGGCGTCAGTCGAGTCTTCCTTGTTGTACTCGGCAATCAGCTTTTTGGTTTCGACGTCGTGCGGCAGGTCGTATGCGCGCAGAGGTAGCAGTTGCGGGTCGATCGGGTCTCCAGGCACGTTCCAGTAGATCTCGTAGGTCGAAGCGAAATCAGCTAGCCATGTCCTGGTCCACTGCTGAAATCCCTTTTCCGTGGGCTCGCCTGGGTCGGTTGCGGAGCGCGGCGCCAGCGGCTGGAAGATGTGGAAGGTAGCCCAATTGCGCGCGGTCCAGGCGAAAAAGGGCAGCAGTGATAACGAGCCGCAGACGAGAGCCAGGCGCAGCGAGTGCTTGAAGCCGTAGGTCGCGCGTCCGTAGAGGACAATGGCTGGACAGAAAGCCACCGCCATCAGGGCTCCATCAGGACGCAGGAGTGCGGCATAGCTCCAGGCGAAGGCCAGGGTCAGCATCCACCCCACATGCGGCCGGTGCATCAGTGCAGCAAAAGCATAGAGACCGAGCGCGACGCAGAAGACCGACGGGACCTCGGTCAGTGGCATGGCAACGTAGTTAGCAGTAAAGGGACAGAGCGCTGCCAGCCAAAGCGCGACCATCGCCGCACGAGGTCCGCAAAGCTGACGGACGAAGCCGGCGATGAGCAGGCAGCTCAGCAGGTCCATCAGCAGTTGCAGGTACAGCACCGCCTGGTAGTTCTGCTGCCCGAACAGTGCAAAGCAGAGGGCAAGCATAGCCGGATAACCAGGCAAACGGACCAACGTCGGCACTACCGTGTCAGAGCCGGTGGGAAGGGTGCGCCCATAGACACCGTGGTTGAGCCAGTTGCGGGCTATGTCCGCGTAGAGGAGGGTGTCTCCCTGAATTTGCGTGAAGACGTGAATGAACCAGAGCCGCAAGGCTGCTCCGGCGGCGAGCGCCAGGAAGGTCCAGAGGAGTGCACGCCGACGCCGGGGGTCCATTCCCGCAGATGATACAGGGTTCGGGTAGAATGACCTTGCTGGCGTGGGCGGGAGTAGCTCAATGGTAGAGTAGCGGCTTCCCAAGCCGTTGGTTGCGGGTTCGATCCCCGTCTCCCGCTCCAGATCGCTCGCGTGCTTTAGACCGTTCGGCTCACCAGGTAAATCAGGAACGCAAGCAGGACCAGGCTTACGGCGGCGCTGGGATAGTAGCCCCACTTGCGGCTGTGCGGCCAGGCTGGGAAAACGCCAATCAGCAGAATTACCAGCGCGATTACCAGCCCATCGGAGATTGCCTTCGTGCCCATCATGGTTGATTAGCGCCGAAGCGTGCGGGGCATATCGACCGTGCTGAGGAGTACGCGCGCGCGATCGAACACATCGAGCAGCATGGTGCGGGTCAATTTGCCGGTGTTGGTGTTTTGCATGGAGGGATGATAGCTGCTGATGAGGTATCGGCCTCCCTGCAGCGCGTATTCTGCACCGTGGGCGAATTTAAACTTCGGTCTGCGCTCAGACACGCCCGTACGCACCAGGTGATCGAGATAGCCGTCAAACGCAATGCGGCCCAGGCACACCACTACTTTGAGGTTGGGTAGCAGGGAGATTTCCTGGTCAAGGTAGGGCGCACAGTTTGCCAGTTCTGAACGCTTGGGTGAATTATCAGGCGGCGCGCAGCGCACCACGGAGGTGATCCAGGCGTCGCGCAACTGCATGCCATCGCCTCGCGAAACGGCTTTGGGCTGAGAGGCGAAACCTGTTTCGTGCAGAACGGGGTAGAGAAAATCGCCAGAGCCATCGCCGGTGAACGGGCGGCCGGTGCGATTGGAGCCGTGCGCCCCCGGAGCGAGACCAAGGATCAGCAGACGGGCTTTCTCATCTCCAAACGAGGGGACAGGCCTGGCCCAGTAGACCCAATCGTGGTAAGCGCGACGCTTGCTGGTGGCAATGCCCTCACAATACTTCCGCAGCCGCGAGCAGCGTACGCAGCGGATGACCTCCTGGTTGAAAAGGACCAGAGGATTTAAATTTGCCCCGCCCGGATTAGCCGCCGTGTCAACGGCAGGGAGATCTTGAGTTTTTGAAAGCGGAGCAGGCTTGATAAGAGGGATGGTGCTCATACCCGATTGTATGTCGCTGGGAAAGACGGCGTAAGATGTTTTTTTGCTTTTCCGGGAAGTCTGCGCGTGGATGAATTGCTGATCCGGCTGCAATTCTATTTCGAACAAGGGAGATCACCAACGTGTACAGACACACTGGATTTAGATGCATACCACTGATCGGCGCTGCTTCGCTGCTGTCCCTGACCGCATGCCGGCAACCCCCGGCAGCGCCTGCCAGCACCGCCACCACACAGCCTGCCGCCGCGCCAACGGCCGTTCCAAAAATCGGTGGAGAAGATGTGGTGACGCTGACCCGTAAGGCGAGCGGCAACGGGAGTACACCCGAATTTCTCTCGGTGACGCTGCTGCCAGGCCGGGGCATGAATATGCTGCAGGTCACTGCGGCGATCCCGGGCAAGGGAGAGATTCCACTGCTCCACTCCCCTTCTGTAGCCGACGCAGCCAAAGTGCTCACGGGTACGGATAGAGATGCCTTAGGCAATGCGTCTTTCAGCATGGGTGGCGCTTTCCTGATTCCCTACCCTAACCGGATCATTGGTGAGTCTTCGTCTGACGGCAAATCAGTGGTGACGCACTGGCGCGGCCACACGCTGGCTCTGCCGGCAAACTTTCCCAGCAAGAATCCGGGCGGCCGGGTGGTCGCGATCCATGGATTGATCAATAAGGACCAGGTGGAAGATCTGAAGACGGAGACGACGGCCGATGGACAAACAGTGACCGGGGTGATCCATGCCAAGGACTTTGATGGCCACTGGCTCTCGGACACCGATCTCAACTTCACCATCGCGCTGACCGGTGAAGGTGTCGAGACCACCATCACGGCAAAGAACGTGGGCAAAGAATTGGAACCGATGTCCATCGGGTGGCACCCCTACTTCAATATTCCGAGTGGACACCGCGCCCAGGCCCGTGTGCATGTGCCGGCATCGATGATGGCGACGGTGAACAATTACGGTGACGCATTCCCCACCGGACAGCTGAAGCCGGTCAAGGGCACCGAGTACGATCTGAATGCGCCAGCGGGGTGTGCCGCTCGACGACCATTTTCTGGACGACAACTTCTCTCATCTGCAACGCACGGCGGGTGCGGTGGATGTGAAACTGATTGATCCGGAATCGAATTATGGTCTGACGATTGCCGCGCTTTCACCACAGATTAAAACGGTGCAGGTCTACTCGCCGAAACCCACGACGTTTGTTGCGGTTGAGCCGCAGTTCAATTATGTGGATCCCTTCGGCAGCGAATGGAAGGGCATGGATACCGGGATGGTCACACTGCGGCCCGGCCAATCGGTCACCTGGAAAGTGCGGCTTGCGCTGTTCAAGCCGTAGCCGGTGGCGACTCACCGCTTCGGCAACTGACGAAGTTGCTGAGGTGAGAGGGCAGAGTGATTAACGGTGGGCTGTTTAGATGTCCCCCACTCAAGCCAAACACGGCTTGAATGGGCCACCGTCGGGAACTTGCATAGGCCACCTGGGAGTTCGCAACATACCGAGGGTGTCCCACTCAAGCCGTGTTTGGCTTGAGTGCGGGGCATCTCAGACTCGTACAACGTTTCAGGACTGATGGATCTTCTGTGTCATGCGCCTTCAGCCCCTTGGGCTGGTCCGGTGGTAAGAAAGTGGCAAGGGCAGAGCCCCTGCAAATGTGCGATCCGGCGCATACTTAAAAGATGCTCAAACTGCCCCGCTCGGAAGGCTGCATAGTAACCATCCTGCAGGCGGCAGTACGGCGAGGGGCGCAGGGGTTCGGAAACGCACTTGTTCGATTGAATTCCCCTTTCTGCCGAGCGGGCCTGGGCCCCTCCGAAGGTGCCGGGAAGGGTGTATTGTCATCTATAGAGGCTTCCATAGTTGACGCTGCGGGTTTGACCCTCCCGATAAAGCCTCATACGATGAAAGCAGGCTGTTTACAGCCATCTCCAAGCTCAAGGACGCTGCTGGACAGCGCCGACGAAGAGCAAGCATTCCTGGAAGGCATACGTTGAGTTCAACTGAAATGATTGAAACCACTCCACAATCTGACAGCGCTGCGAGCGCACCTGAAGAAGCCACCGCGATGACCCATGAGGGTCATGACCATGAAGGACATGACCACGAGGGACGTGATCACGAAGGGCACGATCATTCTCACGGCGTAACACTCAATCCCGACTGCACGCGTGAAGTCGAAGTCGAAGTGCCCGCGGACGAAGTAGCCCGCAGTTTTCGCACAGTGACGAAGCGCTATCAGAAGAATGCGCGCATTCCCGGTTTCCGCTCGGGCAAGGTGCCGGAGTCGCTGATTCGCAGCCGCTTCGCCGAGCAGATTCGCCAGGATGTGATGGAAGCGGTACTGCCGGATCATTTCCGCAACGCGATCGAGAGCCAGAACCTGCGTCCGATCTCACAGCCCCAGGTGACTGGTATTGAGTTCGAAGAAGGCAAGCCTTTGCACTTCAAGGCTGCGTTCGAGGTGTTGCCGGAGATCTCGATCGATGGATATCAGGACGTTAAGGTGGACCGGCCGTCGACCGAGTTGCATGACGACGAAGTAGAAGCCGAACTGGCGCGGATCCGTGATTCACGATCGACGATGGAGCCGGTGACCGAAGAGCGTCCTCTGGCCGATGGCGATTTTGCCCAGATCACCTTCACCGGCAATGTACAGCCGGCGGAAGGCGATGCGCCGGCAGAGCAACCGATCAAGGGTGAAGATGTGCTGGTGCAGATTGGTGGCCCGAATACTCTTGAGAGCTTCAATGAAGTGTTGCGCGGCGCCACGGTAGGCCAGGAATTGACGTTCGAGGTGACCTATCCTGAAGATTTCAACGAACGCAAGCTGGCCGGCAAGCGGGTCGCTTACGATCTTGAAGTGAAGGGCATCAAGAAGAAGATCGAGCCCGAACTGAACGATGAGTTTGCCAAGGAACTGGGACCGTACGAGAGCTTCGAGAATTTCAAGCAGCAACTGCGCGAGCACCTGGTCACGGACAAACAGCGCAAGGTGCAGGGTGACACGACCAATCGCCTGATCGATGCACTGGTGAAGCGATTCGACTTCCCTGTTCCGGAATCGATGGTGCAGTCGCAGATCGATGCACGGCTTGATCGTGGTTTGCGCGCATTGGCTTCGCAGGGCATGCGCACCGAAGATATGCGCAACCTTGATTTTGATCGGCTCCGGGCGGCACAGCGTGACTCTGCCACGAATGAAGTGAAGGGTTCTATTTTGCTGGATCGTATCGCTGATGTGGAAAATGTCACAGTGCCGGATGAAGAAGTGGATCAGGAGTTGCAGGCGATCGCGTTGCAGATGCGTGAGCCGGTTGAGAGCCTGCGGGTGCGTTTGACTGAGGACGGTAGCCTCGCTAGAATCCGGGAACGCTTGCGGAGAGAGAAGATGGGCGCGTTGCTGTACGAACGCTTAGCGTCTTGAACTAAAACGGGCAACATCACGACCGGAGCGCTGGCCGCTCGCGGACGCAAAAGTAAGGGAGAGCATGGCACTAGTACCTATGGTGGTCGAGCAGACGAGTCGGGGCGAGCGAGCCTACGACATCTATTCTCGTTTGCTTCGCGACAACATTATTTTTCTGGGCACGCCGATTGACGATCAGATCGCGAACCTGGTGATTGCTCAGATGTTGTTTCTCTCCGGTGAAGACCCAGAGAAGGATCTTCAGCTGTACATCAACTCGCCGGGTGGTTCCATCACCGCAGGGCTGGCGATTTATGACACCATGCAGTTCATTCGCAACGACGTGGTTACGTATTGCATTGGACAGGCAGCCAGCATGGGCGCATTTTTGCTGATGAGCGGCACCAAGGGTAAACGTTTCGCCCTGCCGAATTCCCGGATCCTGATTCACCAGCCGTCGATGGGTGGACTTTCCGGGCAGGCGACCGATATCGATATTCACGCTCGCGAGATTCTGCGTATTCGCGAGATCACCAACAAGTTGATGTCCTCGCACACCGCGCAGCCGCTGGAACGGATCGAGCGCGACGTGGAAAGAGACTTCATCATGAATGCGCAGCAGGCAAAAGAGTACGGCATTATCGACGAAATTATAGATAGGCCACGCACCTGAGAAGAGCAGGGGCAAAAGGAGTTGCAGCATGAAAACGCCGAGGGGAACAGACGATACGCTCCGTTGCTCGTTCTGTCATAAATCGCAGGACGCCGTTGCAAAATTGATCTCCTCACCAAGCGACTACCCGCGGGCATACATCTGTGATGAATGCGTAGCGGTATGCAACTCCATTTTGGAAGATGACCGGGGTGAAGCACAGCCCGGTGCGGCACCTGCCCACTTGCCCAAGCCGCAAGAGGTGAAGGCGTTTCTGGATGAGTACGTGATTGGCCAGGATCAGACGAAGAAGAAACTGGCAGTCGCGGTTTATAACCACTACAAGCGCATCCAGATGAACCGGACGCGCGGCAACGATGTCGAGCTCTCCAAGTCGAACATCCTGCTGGTTGGCCCCACTGGTAGCGGCAAGACCCTGCTGGCACATACGCTGGCCAAGATGCTGGACGTACCGTTTGCCATCGTCGATGCAACCACATTGACGGAGGCGGGCTATGTCGGCGAGGACGTAGAGAACATCATCCTAAAGCTGCTGCAGGCGGCGGATGGGGATGTTGCCCGGGCGCAGACCGGGATTATCTACATTGATGAAATCGATAAGATCGGACGCAAGGACGAGAATCCTTCGATCACCCGGGATGTTTCCGGTGAAGGCGTGCAGCAGGCCTTGCTGAAGATCCTGGAGGGCACGGTAGCGAACGTTCCGCCGCAGGGCGGGCGGAAGCATCCGCACCAGGAGTTCACCCCGGTCGACACCACCAATATTCTGTTTATCTGCGGTGGCGCGTTTGTCGGGCTGGAACGGCTGGTTGGACGGCGTGTGGGCAAGAAGGCGCTTGGTTTCAAGGCGCTGTCCGATAAGGAAGCGCAGGAAGTTGGCATTCTGCCGGCCCAGCGCGATACCGAGTTGCTGCGCCAGGCGCAACCGCAGGATTTGATCAAGTTCGGTCTCATTCCTGAGTTCGTTGGTCGGCTGCCGGTGATCGGCATTCTGGATGAGCTGGACGAGGAAGCGCTGGTCGAGATTTTGACCAAGCCGCGGAATGCCATCCTGAAGCAGTATCAGCGTTTGTTCGATTACGAGGGTGTGAAGCTGATCTTTGCTGAGGATGCTTCGCGGGCCGTGGCTCGGGAGGCACTCAATCGTAAGGTTGGCGCCCGTGGGTTGCGCATGATCCTGGAAGAACTGATGTTGGACTTGATGTACCACCTCCCCAGCAACAAGAAAATTAAGGAGTTGGACATCACGGCCGAGATGGTCCAGAAGCGAGACCTTTCGGTTACCTTGCTGGAAAAGGCTGGGTAGAGGGAGGGGTTCCTCCCCTCCCTTTTGCGCCACGATCTTTCGCTTCTTTCCGCACATTTCGCTTCTCCCCGGCTCTTCCTGCCTGCACGGTTCTGCCTGCCCCGATAAGTGGCAGTCTTCTCTCCGTGCGCGCAGTTCTGTATGCCGCATGCAGCTGCACTGGAAGCAAATACTCCCAATTTGTCATCCCGAGCGCAGTCGAGGGATCTGCTTTGCGCCTTTCTCCCTCCACAAATCTTTACAGAGCTCCAGCATCGGATGGGCAGAGGAACGTGGGTTTCGATAGCAGCCGCTTCGCTGCCAGGAGTGACTCTCCTGCCATCCTGCTGAAAGAACGGTTCCTCTGCGTGTCCGATGCTGGAGCTCATGTAGAAATTTGTGGCAGGAGAAAGGCGCACAGCAGATCCCTCGACTGCGCTCGGGATGACAAAGGGGGTGGCGCTTGGCTGACAATCTGGGGAGAACTCAGGCCCTATGCTCTACCCTGTCAAAGCTAACCACCTCTGCAACCCACCTGCATCGGCCAGTTTCTGCAACTTGCCGAGCGCGAACGCGTCCTATAGATGTGGCCAATCCGACCTGAATCTGTCTTGCTAAATAGTCCTGTTTTCCACAGTTTGTGCCGTCTAGAAACTGTGTTGACCGGTTGAAGCCTCTGACAAGTGAGGCATTGGCGCAACTCCCTTTTCCTCTGTATAAGGGAGATAAGTGAAAGGAATTCGCGTGACACAAGCCAAAGAAACTCGAGACAAAGGCGATCTTCGCAAACTCCCCATGATGCCCATTCGGGACATGGTGATTTTTCCTTACATGATGACCCCGTTCGTTGTTGGTCGTGAGTCGAGCGTGCGCGCACTGGAAGAAGCGCTGACCGGCGACCGTAAGATCTTTCTGGCTACCCAGCATGATGCCGGCATCGATGAGCCGCGCCCGGAGGACATCTACTCCGTCGGCACCATCGGCAATATCGTCCAGAGCGTCAAGATGCCGGACGGCAATATCAAGGTGCTGGTCGAAGGGCTGGAGCGCGCCAAGGCTGTCGAGATGAACGACTCCGACGGCTTTTTTGTGGCCACGGTGCGCGTCGCCAATCGGCAGCTCGAGGTAAACCCGCAGATCGAAGCAGTGATGCAGCGGGTCACTTCCCTGTTCGAGCAGTACGTCAAGCTGCAACAATCGCTTAACTATGAAACGATGATCGCCGCCGTGCGCATGGATGAGCCGGCGAAGCTGTCTGACACCATCGCGGCCAACCTGCAGCTGTCGATTGAAGAGAAGCAGGAACTGCTGGACATTTTCGATCCCAGCGAGCGGCTGACCCGCGTCGCCGATGTGCTCGACATCGAGATCGAAAAGCTGAACATGGATCGCAGCGTACAGAGCCGGGTAAAGCGGCAGATGGAACGCGCGCAGAAAGAGTACTACCTCAACGAGAAGATCAAGGCGATCCAGAAGGAATTGGGACGCGGCGAGAAGAGCGAGTTCGATGAGCTGCGCAAGAAGATCGATGCGGCCGGCATGCCGAAAGAAGTGTTCGATAAAGCTATCCAGGAGTTGAAGAAGCTGGAAGCGATGCCGCCGATGTCGGCAGAGTCGACGGTCTCGCGGAACTACCTTGACTGGCTGTTGGCTGTGCCGTGGAAGAAAAAGAGCAAGGAAACGCGCAGCATCGACCACGCGGAAACGGTTCTGAACGAAGATCACTACGGCCTGGAGAAGATCAAGGAGCGCATCCTCGAATTCCTTGCCGTTCGTCAGCTGGTGAAGAATCCCAAGGGATCGATTCTCTGCTTTGTTGGGCCTCCGGGCGTGGGAAAAACTTCGCTGGGCATGTCGATCGCTAAAGCGACCGGACGCAAGTTTGTCCGCATGTCGCTCGGTGGCGTACGCGATGAAGCAGAGATTCGCGGCCACAGGCGTACTTACATTGGCGCATTGCCGGGGCAGATCATTCAGTCGATGAAGAAGGCGGGCACCAAGAACCCGGTGTTCATGCTGGACGAAGTCGACAAGATGGCGTCTGACCTGCGCGGCGACCCGGCTTCCGCATTGCTGGAAGTGTTGGATCCGGAACAGAACACGGCTTTCCAGGACCACTACCTGGATGTGGAGTACGACTTGTCGCAGGTGCTGTTTGTGGCCACGGCGAACGTTCTGCATACCATTCCTGCGCCGTTGCAGGATCGTATGGAAATCCTGCGGCTGCACGGGTACACCGAGGCGGAGAAGCTGGAGATCGCCAAGCAATACCTGGTAAAGAAGCAACGCGAAAATACTGGATTGACCGACAAGAATGCAGTGTTCAGCGATTCAGCCTTGACCGAGATCATTCGCGGCTACACACGTGAAGCCGGCGTTCGCAACCTGGAGCGCGAGATCGGGAATGTCTGCCGTAAGGTGGCGCGCCGCGTGGTGAAGAACGGCGCCAAGCATGAGGAAGACATCGTTGAGACGAACGTCAACGATTTTCTCGGAATTGCGAAGTTCCGCGATTCGCAATTGCATGAGACGAGCGAAATTGGTCTCGTAACCGGCCTGGCCTGGACTGAAGTGGGCGGTAGCATTCTGTCCACGGAAGTGCAGGTGCTGGACGGCAAGGGCAAGCTGACCTTAACCGGACAGCTGGGCGACGTGATGCAGGAATCGGCGCAGGCCGCACTCTCCTACATCCGCAGCCGGGCGCAGCATCTTGGACTTCCCAAGGACTTCTATCGCAACGTCGACATCCACGTGCACGTGCCGGAGGGCGCCATCCCTAAGGATGGTCCATCTGCCGGCATCACCCTGGCGACCGCGCTGGCCAGTGCCTTGGTCAAGGTGCGGGTACGCAAGGACATCGCGATGACGGGTGAGATTACGCTGCGCGGTAAGGTTCTGCCCATCGGCGGATTGAAGGAGAAGCTGCTGGCCGCTCATCGCGCCGGTATCTTCGAAGCGATTCTGCCGCGGGCGAACGAGAAGGATGTTGCGGATCTGCCAGAGAACCTGCGCAGTGTGATGAAGCTGCACTTTGTGGATCAGATGGATGAGGTGCTGAAGATCGCATTGGAAGGTCCGCTGCCTGAGTTGCATGAGGAGACTCCTGAAGCTCTCGCGGCTGTCAAGACACCGGTACCCGCCGGTCAGCCGCGGGCGCAGTAAGCCAGGCGCATGCACCTGGTTACGAAGTTCCTGTTGTCGGCCATGGCTCCGGAGCAGTTCCCTAACACGACTGCTCCGGAGTTTGCTTTTCTCGGCCGATCCAACGTTGGAAAATCCAGTCTGATTAATGGCCTGTTAGGCGAGAAGGCGGCGAAGGTATCTGCTTCGCCTGGGCGCACCCGCGCTATCAACTTCTTTTCACTCTCCGATTCCCCGACGGCCCGGGATCCCCGCATGTTGTTTGCCGATTTGCCGGGGTACGGCTACGCCAAGATTTCGCGGTCCATTTCGGCGGAGTGGCCTAAGTTTATTAATCCCTATCTTGAGGAACGGCAGAGCCTGGTGCTGTGCATTTGCCTGGTGGACAGCAACATTCCGGTGCAAGCCAGCGATCAGCAACTGATCGCTTCGTTGAAGGGCATGGGTCGCAGCTTTCTATGTGTCGGCACCAAGGCGGATCGGCTTTCCGGCAATGAACGCGTGAAAGCTAAGCTTCGGCTGCAGCAGGGTTTGGAGTTGGAAGACCTGTTGTTGTGCTCGACCAAGACCGGCTTCGGCATCAAGGAGTTGTGGGCCCAGATACTCGAGCGCACCGGCCCCAAATAGATCGGGAGATCTGAGCATCGGCTCTGCAACCAAGTCGGGGAGATCATACGGAAAGGCTTCGCCCCAATTGTGTTCAACCCCCGTACTCCAGAGTCGGCGAACATGGAGCCCCCGTCCAGGGAGTAGCTAGCCTCCCCTTTGTCATCCCGAGCGCAGTCGAGGGATCTGCTTTGCGCCTTTCTCCTGCCGCAAATTTTTACAGAGCTCCAGCATCGGATGAGCAGAGGAACGTGGGTCTCGATAGCAGCCGCTTCGCTGCCAGGAGTGACTATCCCGCCATCCTGCTGAAAGAATGGTTCTTCTGCGTGTCCGATGCTGGAGCTCTGTAAGAATTCGTGGAGGGAGAAGGACGGAAAGCAGATCCCTCGACTGCGCTCGGGATGACAAATTGGGGGTTAGCTAGCCCGCAAAACATGTCGAACCAAGTCGGGGAGATCGTACGGAAAGGCTTCGCCCCAATTGTGTTCAACCCACGTACGCCAGAGTCGGCGAACATGGGGCCCCCGTCCAGGGAGTAGCTAGCCTCCCCTTTGTCATCCCGAGCGCAGTCGAGGGATCTGCTTTGCGCCTTTCTCCCTCCACAAAACTCTACATGAGCTCCAGCATCGGATGGGCAGAGGAACGTGGGTCTCGATAGCAGCCGCTTCGCTGCCAGGAATGACTCTTCTGCCATTCCTGCTGAACGAATGGTTCCTCTGCGTGTCCGATGCTGGAGCTCATGTAGAAATTTGTGGAGGGAGAAAGGCGCAAAGCAGATCCCTCGACTGCGCTCGGGATGACAAATTGGGGGTTAGCTAGCCCGCAAAAACATGTCGAAACCAAGCCGGGGAGATCGTACGGAAAGGCTTCGCCCCAATTGTGTTCAACCCCCGTACTCCAGAGTCGGCGAACATGGAGCCCCCGTCCAGGGAGTAGCTAGCCTCCCCTTTGTCATCCCGAGCGCAGTCGAGGGATCTGCTTTGCGTCTTTCTCCTGCCGCAAAGTTTTACAGGTCTCAGCATCGGATGAGCAGAGGAACGTGGGTCTCGATAGCAGCCGCTTCGCTGCCAGGAGTGCCTCTCCTGCCATTCCTGCTGAAAGAGTGGTTCTTCTGCGTGTCCGATGCTGGAGCGCTGTAAGAATTCGTGGAGGGAGAAGGGCGGAAAGCAGATCCCTCGACTGCGCTCCTAATGAACAAACTGGAAAGCGCTCTGGACGAGGGTTCAAATGTCCCCCACTCAAGCCAAACGCGGCTTGAATGGGCCACCCTACAGTTTTAGGGTCCGATCAGTCGCCACTCAGGAGGATCTGCTCCCTGCCCGCATGCAGAAAAGCCGAGGGTGGCCCACTCAAGCCGCGTTTGGCTTGAGTGGGGGACATCCTGCTCCGCACCCCGTTCATCCCGTCCTTAACTTGCACTGCAAGCAGATTGCTCGGGATGACAAATTGGGGGTTAGCTAGCCCGCAAAACATGTCGAACCAGTCGGGGAGATCGTACGGAAAGGCTTCGCCCCAATTGTGTTCAACCCACGTACGCCAGAGTCGGCGAACATGGGGCTCCCGTCCAGGGAGTAGCTAGCCTCCCCTTTGTCATCCCGAGCGCAGTCGAGGGATCTGCTTTGCGTCTTTCTCCTGCCGCAAAGTTTTACAGGTCTCCAGCATCGGATGAGCAGAGGAACGTGGGTCTCGATAGCAGCCGCTTCGCTGCCAGGAGTGACTCTCCTGCCATTCCTGCTGAAAGAATGGTTCCTCTGCGTGTCCGATGCTGGAGCTCTGTAAGAAGTCGTGGAGGGAGAAGGGCGGAAAGCAGATCCCGCGACTGCGCTCGGGATGACAAAGGGGGGGTTAGCTAGCCCGCAAAACATGTCGAACTAAGTCGGGGAGATCGTACGGAAAGGCTTCGCCCCAATTGTGTTCAACCCACGTACGCCAGAGTCGGCGAACATGGGGCCCCCGTCCAGGGAGTAGCTAAAGCCTCCCCTTTGTCATCCCGAGCGCAGTCGCGGGATCTGCTTTGCGCCTTTCTCCTGCCACAAAGTTCTACATGAGCTCCAGCATCGGATGAGCAGAGGAACGTGGGTCTCGATAGCAGCCGCTTCGCTGCCAGGAGTGGCTCTCCTGCCATTCCTGCTGAAAGAATGGTTCTTCTGCGTGTCCGATGCTGGAGCTCTGTAAGAATCGTGGAGGGAGAAGGACGGAAAGCAGATCCCTCGACTGCGCTCAGGATGACAAAGGGGGGGTTAGCTAGCCCGCAAAACATGTCGAACCAAGTCGGGGAGATCGTACGGAAAGGCTTCGCCCCAATTGTGTTCAACCCCACGTACGCCAGAGTCGGCGAACATGGGGCCCTCGTCCAGGGAGTAGCTAGCCTCCCCTTTGTCATCCCGAGCGCAGTCGAGGGATCTGCTGTGCGCCTTTCTCCCTCCACAAATTTCTACATGAGCTCCAGCATCGGATGGGCAGAGGAACGTGGGTCTCGATAGCAGCCGCTTCGCTGCCAGGAGTGCTCTCCTGCCATTCCTGCTGAAAGAGTGGTTCTTCTGCGTGTCCGATGCTGGAGCTCATGTAGAGAATTTGTGGCAGGGAAAAGGGCGGAAAGCAGATCCCTCGACTGCGCTCGGGATGACAAATTGGTGCAAGGCCACAGCCAAAACACATGTCACACAAGGCAAATAAACCTAACGTCGCAAGGCCACAATCAATACAAGCAAGGAAGCTCCGCCAACCTGTCGCACCAATTAGCCGCGGCGGAGAATGGTGGAACCGAACCCCAACCCTACCAGGTGTTGTAGGGTTGGCCGTCACTGCTGGCCTGGTCAGAGCCGCTGTGCACGTCAGTCATGCCGGGATCCGTCTGATCCACATTGTGCAGCGTGTCATCCATGGTTGGTACCCAGGTAGAACTGCTGTGGGTGACTGGGTCAACAGGCAATGATTTCAGATACCCGGCACTCACCAGATCATCGAGCGATTGCGGGGCTTTGTCTTTGTCATTGGTGTAGGAATCGATGGCATCGCGCATGACGTGCAAGTCTTCGCGCAGTACCGCTTCCCTGGCGGCGCGGATCGAAGCGACGTAAGCGGGAATGGCGATCGCCGCCAGGATGGCGATGATGAGCATCACCACCATCAGCTCGACCAGCGTGAAGCCGGCATCGTGCGCGCATTGTCTGCTGACTTTTCTCACGTGGTTACCAATCCGAATACTTCGTTCCATCGAGCGCGGTGCCCTGCGATTTTGAGGCGACATCGAACAGATTCTGGCCACCCCACGAGTCGCTATTAGCGTCGTCCTGCATCGAGCGCATGGTCCACTCGGGTTTGCCCGTCATGGGATCGACCGGAATGCGGCGCAGGAATTTTAGCTTCTTCCCTTGCGCATCCACTCCCTTGACCAGCGTATCCAAATCCGGCGGATAGCCACCACTGTCGAGCTTGGGAATGAACGCGTGGCGATCGGCGGCGTCTTTATAGCGATCGATCGCGTCCCGCATCTGCCACAAGTCGTAGCGCAATTCCCTTTCCCGCTCGCGCTGGGCACGAAAACGCGCGAGGGGAACAGCCGCTGTGGCGAGTATGGCCAGGATGGCCACGGTCACAATCAGCTCGACCAGCGTTAATCCAGCCTGCCCACCCGGCTGGGTCGAGTCCCTGCGTGGACGTAAATTGCACTGCATACGAATGGCCCTATTGCACGTGTACTGCTGTTTGCGATCCGGTGATATTGATGGACTGTTGCGCGCTGTTCTTAGCGGAAGCACGCACGACCGCCATGTTCGCATCCCCCGGCGCACTGGCCTGGAAGGTCAGGATGCAGACCGTGCCCGCGCCGGTCACACCGGCAACTCCTGGCGGCCTTGAGGCCGAAATGACTACGTTGCCCGCACCGTCATCGCGATGCACCAGGGCGATTGCCTGTCCATCCCGGCCCAGGTAGGTACCCGTATCGACGTTGATCAGTGAGAGCTTGGTGTGGTCGTAGTGCAGTTGCATGGGTACCGAGAACACGTCCTGACCGCCCGAGAGGTTCACGGCAATCTGGAAGCTGCTACCAACCTTGGGCGGCGCTGTCGGCTGGCCCAATTCCAGGGTCACTGAGCCGGGAAGCTGGGCGCTGGTAGTTGCCGTGGTCGGCAGTGAGGAGGGCGGCATCGGCTGCTGCGCCGGCTGTCCCGGAACGGCTGCTGCGGCCGGGGCCGGCGCAGGGGGATGCGGTTGCAGGCCGGGCGGCAGTCCTCCTGGCCCGTCTGTTTGCGTGCTGGCTTGCGGGCCGGCCGGAGCCGAGGTGCGCCGCAGTTCCACATTCGTGCCCGTACCAGTATCAATCTCCTGCAGGTTAAGAGGAGTGATGTCGGTTGAGCGCACCACGTGCGGGGTCAGCATGAAAATGATTTCGTCATCCTGCACCTGGTGCTGGGTCGAGCTGAAGATGTACTTCAGCAGCGGAAGCTCGCCCAGAAACGGGGTGCCTCCGGTACTGATCAAATCCTGCTTCTGCAGAAAGCCGCCGAGGATGTTGACCTCGCCTTCTTTCAGGCGAACAACCTGGTCAGCCGTGCGCTGGCTGATGATCGGCTCCGTGATGCCACCGATATTGGTCGAGCCCTGTTCCTGTGAGGACACGATCTTGATCTTCAGGGTTACGTCGCGGTCGTAGTGGACGATGGGCGTGATTTCGATTTCCACACCGACATCGAGATACGTGAACTGGGTATTCACCAGCGAGCTCACGACAGCGGTCGCGGCACCGGTCTGGTACGAACCCGTGGCGACTGGGATACGTTCACCAATTTTGAGATCGGCCTTCTGCCCGTCGGTCGCCCGGATGCTTGGGTTCTGCAAAACCTTGGTGTCTGAATCGGACAGCAGGAAGTTTGCGGTAGCCGCACCAACGGTCACGGCAAAGTTGGTCGCATTCAGGTGGGCAAGGTTGTTCAGCGTCAGATTGGTGGTGCTGCTGGTGGTTGATCCCGTCGTCGTGCCACCCGTAGTGCTGGTACTCGTCGCATTGGGCGGTTGCAGCTGCACGCCAAAGCTGCCGGGCAGTTGCACACCAATGTTGCGTGTCTTGTTCCGGTTCACTTCCAGCAGGGCTACGTCGACGACCACTTCGGGCCGTGACTTATCTAGATCGTTGATCAGCTTCTGGGCGAGCAGCAACTCATCGGGAGTGGCGCGCATGACGATGGCGCTCTGGCTGGGTACCCCGTACAGCTTGGCGTTGACGAGCAGATTGCGCAAGGCGGTCTGAATGTCGTTGAGATCGTTCTGCTGCGCGGTATTCGCCAGGTAGAACGTTTGCACGGCTTCCTGTTCGAGCTCCTGGCGCTTGGCACGCGTGTTCATGGCCACGAAGATGGTGTTGGGTGTTACCGGGTGCCAGAAGGTGCCGGAGGAGACGCCAACAATCCGCAGCGCGTCCATCAGCGACACATTGGCGATATCCACCTGGATATTCTTAGAGGTGTACTCGGGATCGAACAGCACATTGATGCCGGCAGCCTTGCCAACGGTGGAGTAGACCACCTTGCTGTCCTGAGTCATGTGCAGGGTGAGCGGTTCGTTCGAAATGGGCTTGAGCTGTACTGGACTCCCCACCTCGGTCAATTCTTGCTGCTTATTATCGGGAATAGAGGTTTCCCGGCTGCTTCGGGGGGTCGACAGTTTGTTACGCGTGCGCTCAATATCCTGGTGAGCCAGCTCGTTACTGGGATCGACCTCGAGAGCGCGCAGGTATTCGGTTAGCGCTGCGGTGTCATCGCCCTGAGCGGCAAGCTTCTCGCCCTTGCTTACATGGGCTGCCCCGGCCTGAAAGCGCAGGCGCTCATAGGCCGTCTTATAGCGAAGGTTCTTCGGCTCTTTTTCCCAGGCCTGGTAGTAGTTCTCGTAGGCCGTGATGGGATCGTCTTTACTTTCGGCTGCCTGGCCACGGTTAAAGAGAGTCTTCGCTCCGGGCCCAGAGGCTGCCCGGCTACAAACACTGACTCCGGCGAGCAGCAGTACGGCGACCAGCAGGGCCCACTTCTTCTGACGCAAATTCATCGCACTCCAATTAAGCAAACAACGTGTTGCCTTCGAGAGATCTGGCCTTGCAGCGGCGAGCAGTCACCCTGCCTGAGACCGGGCTGACCCCACGGCGGTTCACTTCGGATGGCGCTCGCGTCCAATACTTCCATGTACTCGACTGTCAGGAAGTATCGACGCCTACGAAGGATGGATCACCGCGCCTCGTTAACGAAGGATCCATAACAGGATAAACGGTTTTAAATCAGCGTCATGCCAGCGCGGCCCACAAGTGTCTGTCTTTACTATTATCGGCTGAGTATACCATTTGGTCAGGTGCCATTTCGGGCGCTAACTGCCGTGCTAGCATGAAGATTCGTATACAAACGTATGCCCCGCCCAACGACGCAAAACACTGCTCCTTCCCCACAAAAGAATAAGCCGAGAGAGCCGGTCGCGGCAGGCGAGCGCGATGCCGCGGTCAATCGGGCTGCGGGCCATAACTACTTCCTCCTCGACAAGTTCGAAGCCGGCATCGCGCTGCGTGGCACCGAGGTTAAGTCGATCCGCGAAGGCCAGGCTAATCTCAAGGACGCCTACGGCATTATTAAAGATGGCGAAGCCTACCTGCTGAATGCCCATATTGGTCCTTACTCCCACGGGAGTTCCGCGAACCACGATTCCCTGCGCACACGCAAACTGCTGCTGCATCGTCAGGAACTGCAAAAGCTCATGGGGAAGACGCAGCTAAAAGGGTTAACGCTCATTCCCACCCGTCTATATTTCCGGGGTGGACGGGTCAAGTGCGAACTGGCCGTCGCCAAGGGCAAACAGGACTGGGATAAGCGGGAAACCGAGCGCCGGCGCGAAGATGACCGTGAGGCCAGGGCGGCCATTGTGCGTTCTCAGCATAAGTAAACGTGCCCCGCTCCTTCCGGGTACCTATCCCACTCACCGATAGAAAGACAGATCACCCATGAAGACGAATCTTGTTGCAGGCAGGCTGGACCGCGTTCAAACCAGTTTGCTGGTGGTGTTTGCGTTTGACTTTGCGGACAAGAAGCAGGCCTCTACGAAGACAGCGGTCAAGCTGCTTACGGGCAGCAATGCTGTGGTGAAGGCCGCAGCGACTCTCCTGCAGAGCGGCGAATTTGCCGCAGGCAGCTGCGAAACCGTCCTGCTGCATGCTCCTGAAGGAATCAAAGCGGAGCGGTTGTTGATTGTGGGCCTGGGCCGGCTCACCCCTGCGGAAGTCCGCAAAGCAGCAGGTACCGCGATCCGCTTTGCCAAACCACGCAAGCTGCGCGAGATTTCGATTGCGCTCCCCTTCGCTGAGGGGTTGGAAGCAGTCGCCGCTACGCGGGCGCTGGTCGAGGGCGCTTACGTCGGTGACTTCGATCCTGATACGTATCGCTCGGACCGGAAGGACCAGAGCGTTGAGCAGTTGAACGTCGTCCTGGATGGCCGAGCAGATCAAAAAGCCGTCGAAGCAGCGCTGCGGGCGGGCGTGATCCTGGGCGAGGCGCAGAACTTTACCCGCACCCTGGTCAACGAGCCCGGCAATGTAATGACGCCCACCATGTTGGGCCAGCGGGCTGCCGAAATGTGCCGGCAGTATGGGCTGAAGTGCGAAGTGTACGGCGCGGACAAGCTCAAAGAACTTAAAATGGGCGCCTTCTGGGGCGTGACCAAGGGATCGGAAGAACCGCCTGCCCTGATCGTGATGACCTATGAGCCGCCCAAAGCGCCTGTCTCTCCGGTGCTGGGCCTGGTTGGCAAAGGAATTACGTTCGATACCGGCGGCATTTCGATCAAGCCGGCAGATGGCATGGAGAAGATGAAGTACGACATGGCTGGCGGCGCTGCCATGATTGGCGCCATGCAGGCCATTGCACAGTTCAAACCGGCGGTGCGCGTGATCGGCGTGGTCTGCGCTGCGGAGAACATGCCCTCAGGATCGGCGATGAAGCCGGGCGATGTGCAGATCGCGATGTCGGGCAAGAGCATTGAGATCATCAATACGGACGCGGAAGGGCGGTTGGTGCTGGCGGATGGTTTGGCCTATGCGCGCAAACTGGGCGCCACTCACCTGATCGATGCCGCCACCCTGACGGGCGCGTGCGTAGTCGCTTTGGGCACGGTGAATGCGGGCGCCTTCTCAAATGATGAGGAAGCCTACGGTCACTTCAGCGATGCGCTTAAAATCTCCGGCGAGCGGTTCTGGCGGCTGCCGGTAGAAGACGACTACCGGGAGATGATCAAGTCAGGCATTGCCGACATTCAGAACACAGGCGGAACCCGCTACGGCGGCGCTATCACGGCCGCGATGTTCCTTAAGGAATTTGTCGACGACACGCCGTGGATTCACCTGGATATCGCAGGGATGGCGTGGTCGGAGGAGCAGAAGCCCTGGATGGCCAAGGGGCCGTCCGGGATTGCGGTGCGCACGATTACCGAGTGGGTGCGGTCTTACGCTAAGTAACGTTGCCGGATGCGCGGCACCCGGCAACGGAGTGCATTGAGCTAAGCGGTCATCCCGACAGATTGCTTCGGGGCACTCTGAGACGATTTGCCTTTACTGATTTCCCGGATCAGCCTCTCGCTGAAAGCGGGAATATCATCCGGCTTTCGGCTGGTGGTCAGATTCTGATCGGTGACGACTTCTTCATCAACCCAATGTCCACCCGCATTGCGCACATCGGTGCGTACGGAAGGCCAGGAAGTGAGGGTGCGATGCTTGAGCACGCCGGCTTCGACCAGCATCCAGGGCCCGTGACAAATCGCTCCGAGTGGCTTGCCGGAGTGGAAGAAGTCACTCACGAACTGGACCGCTTTCGGCTCCATGCGGAGCTTGTCCGGGTTGATCTGACCGCCGGGGAGCACCAGGGCGTCGTAGTCACTGGGTTTCGCGTCGTTCAGCGCCTTATCGACTTTTACGCTTTCGCCCCAGTCGGTCATGTTCCACCCCTTGATTTCGCCGTCTTTGGGTGAAATCACTTCTACGGTCGCTCCGGCTTCTTCCAGAGCTTTCTTAGGACCGGTTAGTTCGACTTGTTCGAAACCATCTGTGGCCAGGATTGCTACTTTCTTTCCCTGCAAGTTTGTACCCATTATGGAGCCCCTTTTCTTACCCAATGCGTAACGTTATGCGCACGCTGTTTGGGTCAACACTATAGTTAGAGGCTGCATGGCAAGGGGTCGTTGCCCGGAGGCCGTTGCCCGGGGTCATCGTTTGACTCGTTGCATGAATAATGGATGAAGTTTGTGCGTACCGGGCATCTTGCCGGGGCGCTTGGCACAACCCACGCTGTGGAGGATGCAATGCTCATATTGAATACAACCCGAAAGTTTCTGGTTACCGTCGCACTCGCTGGCATGACATGGATGACCGCCTGCAACAGTTCGTCGTCCAGCCAACATGTCGATTTGAATGGCGCCGGAAGTACCTTTGTGTACCCGATCATGGGGCACTGGATTGAAGATTTTCAGCAGAGCCACCCGGCTGTGCGCATCAACTATCAGTCAATTGGCAGTGGGGGCGGTATTCAGCAGGTAAAGTCCGGCACTGTCGACTTTGGCGCTTCCGATGCGCCGCTGAGCGATGCAGATATGGCAGGAATGACACCAATTATTCAGATTCCAGAGTCGGCGGGACCGATCTGCGTTACCTATAACCTCGACGGGCTGCAGCAGCCGCTGCAACTCTCCGCTGCGACGTTAGCTGGACTTTTCCTGGGACAGATCACCAGCTGGCAGGATCCGTTGTTGAAGAAAGATAACCCAGGGAGGATGCTGCCCAATACCAAGGTCACGATCGTTCATCGTGCAGAAGGGAGTGGCACTACGGATGCGTTCACGACTTATCTCGCCGCGGTAAGCCCGGAATGGTCGCAGAAGGTGGGCAAGGGGAAATCGGTGAGTTGGCCAACGGGTCTGGGCGCGAAGGGCAGTGAAGGGGTGACGGGGCAAGTGAAGCAAACGCCTGGCGCTATCAGTTATGTGGAGCTGACCTACGCCACGCAGAACAAGCTGCCAGTGGCGGCGATCAAGAACCAGGCGGGCAAGTTCGTGATGCCAAGCACGGCGGGAACTACGGCCGCGATTGATGCGTTCAAGGACCAGCTTGCGCAGAACACGCGTACGCCGATCGCGAATCCTCCGGCGTCTGCAAGTGATGCCTACCCCATTTCCACGCTGACGTTTTTGCTGATTCCGAAGGATGGGAAGGATGCGCAGAAACGGGCGGCGTTGAAGCAATTTTTGCAGTATGTGGTTGGCGAAGGACAGACGAGTGCGAGTGGCCTCAGCTATGCTCCTTTGCCGGATGCGGTGAAGCAGCAAAATGCGCAGGCGCTGGGTCAGCTTACGGTGAATGGGCAAGCTATTCAGTAGTCGGATCAGTCTGGCCCTTGTTTTCACTTTTGGCTAACAAGTCACTGCCTCCGGTGAAGATGTCCCCCACTCAAGCCAAACCCGGCTTGAGTGGGCCACCCGGCATTTTTCGCAGCAACGAAGCGCTCCCTCCGAAGCACTTTTCGCGGCAACGAGCACTGCTCTTAAGCATTATTCTTTCGCAGCAACGAAGCGCTCTTCTTATCTAGAAGAACCTCGGGTGGCCCATTCAAGCCGAGTTTGGCTTGAGTGGGGGACATCTTCACCGGTGGCAGGTCCACGGAGTTAAGAGTTACCCTGAGAAGCCCAGCTACATCACTTCGGGTGCGGCGATGCCCAGCCAGTGCAGGCAGCGGACCAGGGCTCGCTCGGACACTGCGGCAGTGGCGAGAAGAAACTCGCGGCGGGCGGGGTCTTCTTCGTTCAGGATGTGGTGGCGATGGTAGAAGTTGTTGAAGGTTTGAGCTAGTTGGAAGGCGTGCTTCGCCAGGTAGGCGGGTTCCGCGGCAGCGATGCATTGATCAAGCAGCAGGCTCAGCCTGGAGGCCATGATCCAGAGTTCCCATAAGCCGGCCGCGGCTTCACCCTCCAGATACGGTCCAGGGTTTACCGCCGCCAGGGCAGCCTCCGGCGTAATACCAGCCTTACGGAAAATATTGCGGGCGCGCACCACGGCGTATTGCACGTAGGGTCCCGTCTCGCCTTCGAAGCTCAGGGCTTCTTTGAAATCAAACGCGATGACGCTGTTTCGGGTGAACTTGAGCATGAAGTAACGCAGGGCGCCGACAGCAATCTGTTGCGCAATCGTCAGCCGTTCCTCTTCCCCGCGCTGGGGATGGCGGCTATCCACTTCTTCTTTCGCCGCCGCGATCAGACGGTCTAACAGCGCATCGGCTTTCACCCCGAAGCCCTTACGGCCAGAAACCTCAATGTAGGCTCGGCTCTTATCCTCTTCGGCTATCTGGTAGCCAAGCTCCTCGGCACAGCGGGGCGTGAGGGCCACCATGGCATAGGAGAAATGAACGTAGTGGGCGGCCGCATCGCTGTAGCCCATACCGCGCAGCGCTTCGATCACGTTCGCCTGCGGATCGGCCTGCCGGCTGTCGATCACGTTGTAGATGGCCTGCGCACCGCCGAAATCAGGATGATCCGCTTCCCCTCTTTCAGTAGAGATCCAGCACATGTGATCGGGATAGGCGAAGAAGGGCGCATAGCCGAAATCACGGCCCAGGAGACCGAACTTCCAGAGGTGGTAGGCGATGTCTTTGCCCACGTAGGTGACGGTGCCGTTCGAACGCACGATGACCTTGGCGTCTTCGTCCGGACCTTCCTGTTCTTCCGATGCCGGCGCGGCGGCGACGTCTGTGGCAGTCGAGGCGCGGCGCATCACCCAGCAGCCCGCATTCTTCCCTTCAGTCTCGAGATACAACACACCTTTTGCCTTCAGTTGCTCAAAGGCGAGATCCCAGAATTTCAGATGGAGGATCTCGCTCTCGCGGGGCAGGAAATCGTACTCAATCCCCAGGCGCAACATGGTTTCGAGATGACGGCGCAGGACCGCGGTCGACACCAGATCCGCTATCTGCGCGATCTCGTTGCTCCCTGTCTCGATAGCGTGCAGGGTGTTCAGCCTGATCTTCTTGCGTTCCTGTTTTTCCGGCTCGGGGGCGTCGTACCACTGCGAGACGCGCGCATAAAGGTCCCAGCAATAGTCGTCGATCCGCTGGCCTTTCGCCGCCAGGTCAACCAGCAACTGCTGGACTCCGGTGAGATCGAGCCCTTCGAAGTGCATCAACCCAACCACCACATCCGCCACCTGCACGCCGGTGTTGTCGATGTAGTTCTGAACATCGACGCGTTGCCCGGCCGCGCGCAACATCAGCACAAACGTGTCGCCAAGAATGGCATTGCGCAGATGACCGATGTGGGCAGACTTATTCGGATTGATGCTGGTGTGCTCGACCAGCGAGTGAAGATGGTTCTGCTCTTCTGCAGTCTCTTCGGCCGCGATCTGGTGCACGGCGATCGAGCGGTCCAGCTTGCCGTTGATGTATCCGGCTCCGGCGACGGTAAACGAAGCAAAGCCATCGAGCGGCATCAGCCCTGCGACCAACTCCGTGGCGATGACGCGAGGCGCCCGTTTGAGAGTGCGGGCCAGTTCGAACGCGATCGGCAGCGCATACTCACCCATCTCCAGATTGGGTGGTTGCTCGATGGCAAAGTGGGCTAGTTCAAGTTGGTACTTCTCGAGCAGCAGCGCGCGCAGGCGCTCACGAAGAAGTCTCTGCTGTTTGCGATACACGTAGGTTCGAAACCCCTGATTTTCTTGCCGATTCTAGCAGAGTGACGACTTGCCGGCGGTGGCAGGCGACCAGGAACGGGGAGCGAACTTTGCCGCCTGTTAAGATTCAAGTAGCGTGCGGGGTCTGCGTGCGCGCGTTTCCTGATCTCTCCATGCCCGATACCACCAGGTTTTACATCACCACCCCGATCTACTATGTGAATGCCCGGCCGCATATCGGTCACGCCTACACCACCGTTGTGGCCGATGCGATTGCCCGTCGCAAGCGCGCTCTTGGCTTCGAAACATGGCTGCTGACCGGCACCGATGAGCATGGACAGAAAATCGAGCGCTCGGCTAAGCTCGCCGGCCAGACGCCGCAGGAGTTTGCCACGGCGGTTTCGGGCCAGTTTCGCTCGCTGTGGGATCGTATGGGTCTTACCTACGACGATTACATACGCACCACCGAGCCGCGCCATCATCAAGGTGTCCAGAAGCTATTCCAGGTCTTGCGGCAGCGCGGCTTTATTTATAAAGGCAGCTACACCGGGCAATACTGCGTTTCCGACGAACTGTATGTAGACGCGCCGCCCGGCTCGCCCTGTCCCGATTGCGGACGCATCACCGAGACGGTGAGCGAAGAAAATTACTTCTTCAAACTGTCCGCGTTTGAGCGCAAGCTGCTCGAGCTCTACGAAGCGAACCCGGAGTTCATTCGCCCAGAAGCGCGGCGGAATGAAGTGCTGGCGTTTGTGCGCGGCGGGCTCAAGGATCTCTCGATCAGCCGGACCAGCTTCGATTGGGGCATTCCCGTGCCAGGCGATCCGAACCATGTGATCTACGTGTGGATGGACGCGCTGGCAAACTACATCACGGCACTCGGCTACGGCAGCGAAGCCCCTGCGGACCAGGAGCGGTTCGCACGCTTCTGGCCGGCGGACATCCACCTGGTGGGCAAAGAGATTATCCGCTTCCACTGTGTCTATTGGCCGGCATTCCTGATGGCTGCGGGCCTGCCACTTCCGAAGAGTGTGGTGGCGCACGGATGGCTGCTGTTCGAGCAAAGCAAGATGTCGAAATCCCGCGGAAACATCGTCCGCGCGGAAACGATCATCGACACGCTGGGGTCCGATGCATTGCGCTATTTCCTTATGCGCGAAGTGGTATTCGGACAGGATGGGAGTTTTTCGTTTGACGCGCTGGTGCAGCGCTACAACGCTGATCTGGCCAATGGTTATGGGAATCTCACCAGCCGCATCCTGGCCATGATCAACCAGAATTTTGCCGGCATCGTGCCGGAGGGCGCCTCCGAACCACGGATGGTCGCGGCTGCTGAGGTCGCGATGCGTGACTTTTCCCTGCACTTCGACGCTCTCGACTTTTCTCGGGCGCTTGAAGCCGTGTGGGCGTTGGTGGCTGCGGTCGATGGCTACATTACGGAGAAGGCTCCATGGAAGCTGAAGGGCGCAGAGGATCCAGCGGTCCGCAGCTCGCTGGCATCCATTCTCTACACGTGCGCCGAGGCGCTCAGAGTCGTCACGGCGTTGGCCTACCCTGTTCTGCCTGATGCGACAACGCGCATCTGGGCACAACTTGGGCTGGGAGAGATCACCCAGGCGAATCTGAAAGAAGTGCGCTGGGGACAGTTGCAACCGGGTACCACGCTAGGGCCATCGGGGCCGATATTTCCGCGAGCAGAGAAGGAGGCGGTCAAGCGCATGCAGGAGTTGGAAGAAAATAACGCGGGCAGGAGCCCTGAGCCAGAAGCACAAAAATCGGCCGATGCAGCCGTGGTCACGAGCGTACCGGGGGCGCCATCGCCTGCTCCTCCGCCAACCCCGATTGTCGAGCAGGTGACGGAGAAGCAGGCGGCGGCGATTTCGGCGAAAGAAGTGTCTGCCAGCATAGCCGCCAAAGGGCCCGCGGCGCTGACCCCGACTGCCGTGGTGGGTCTCTCCGCCGAACCATCAGCCGCCAGCGCAAACCCGGCACGATTACGATTGAGGACTTCAGCAAGGTCGAACTGCGTGTCGGCCAGATCCAGGTGGCAGAACGGGTGAAGGGCGCCGACCGACTGCTACGGCTGGAAGTGAACATGGGCGAAGAGGTACGGCAGATTGTGGCCGGCATTGCCCTCGCCTATGCTCCGGAGACGCTCATCGGACGCAAGGTGGTCATTGTCGCGAACCTGGCGCCGCGAAAGCTGCGCGGGCTGGAATCGAATGGCATGCTGGTGGCGGCCTCGCTGGGCGAAAGCGGCAAGCCCGTCCTGGCCGGCTTTCTCGAAGACGTGGAAATCGGGGCGAGGCTCAAATGACCATGACGCCCCTGGTTGACTCCCACGCCCACCTCGACAGCGAGCGCTACAGCACCGATCGGGAAGAAGTGCTGCGCCGCGCCTACGGGGAGGGTGTGCGCACCATTCTTTCGATCGGGATCGGTGACGGACCCGACACCATGCAACGGGCGGTGGAGCTAAGCCGCTATTATGCCGGCACGCCAGGGATCCCCCGGATTCTGGCCAGCGCCGGTATTCACCCCCATGAGGCGCAGCTGGCCAGCGAGGCCGCTCTCAGCAAATTAGACCGGTTGGTGGGTAGGTCCCGACATCATCGCGGTGGGCGAGATTGGCCTTGATTATTACTATGACAACTCCCCCCGGGAGCGGCAAAAGCTGGCATTTACGCAGCAGATGGAGATCGCCGCAACCCATCGGAAGCCGATCATCATCCATTGCCGGCCGTCGGACGGTAGCACCGACGCATGGGACGACACACTGGCGATGATCGAGGCGCAATGGAGCACGACCGGGTTGGGTGGCATCCTCCATTGCTTCACTGGCGAGTGGGATCACGCCCGGCGCGCCATGGATTGCGGATTTCTCATCTCATTTGCCGGGAACGTAACGTTTCCCAAAGCCGAGGGGATCCGAGAAGTGGCAGCAAGGGTACCTCTGGACAAGATGCTGATCGAAACCGACGCACCCTTCCTGGCGCCTTTCCCCCACCGCGGCAAGCGCAACGAACCGGCCTGGGTGGCCCGGGTGGCCGATAAGCTGGCCGAAGTCTGCGGGGTGACGGCGGAGACCATCGCTTCCAGCACTACCAACAACTTCTACCGTTTTTTTGAGGTTGAGCCTGAGGGTAAACGGTAAGTCCCGGGTAGAGAATAGCTTTTGCGCTCATAATCGAGGAAGGACAGCACATGGCAGCGGACAATTCATTCGACGTGATCAGTAAGGTCGACGTCCAGGAAGTTAAGAATGCGATGGATCAGGCGATCAAGGAAGTGCGTACGCGCTTCGACCTGAAGGATTCGCACTCTGAGATCAAGCTGTTAGAAGGCGACGAGGCGATCGAGCTGGCGTCGTCTGACCAGTACAAGCTCAAGGCAGTGACCGAAATTTTGCAGCAAAAGTTCGTCAAACGGGGTGTTTCGTTGAAGGCGCTCGAATACGGCAAGATCGAGCCCGCCTCCGGATCGAGCGTTCGGCAGAAGATCACCCTGCAGCAGGGAATCCCGGGCGACAAGGCGAAAGAGATCGTTAAGCTGATCAAGGAGTCCAAGAAGAAGATCCAGGCCTCGATTCAGGGTGATACGGTACGCATTACCGGGAAAGATCGCGATACTCTACAAGAGGCGATTGCACTGATAAAAGGTCATGATTTTGGGATTGATATGCAGTTCACGAACTATCGAACGAACTAGGACCGGATTGGGTGCCACTTCCGTTCTGGTGGGATTTGGTTGTGCCCGGCGAGCATCGTAACCGGACAGTTTTCCGATTTGCAAGACAAGCACCTGGAGCGTGAGTGAGCACACAAGCGATAGCGACGGCGAAAGAAGTCTTCGACTTGCTGCGCGACGATCTTACGGCGATCGAGACCGAACTCGTCCGAGACGCTGTTTCCAATGTGGGGGCTATCACCGACATTGCCGATTACCTGCGCGAGGGCGGGGGTAAGCGGATTCGCCCTTCCCTGCTGCTGCTAGCAGCCAAGGCGCTGGGCTACCGGGGTCAGGGGACGGTACGGCTGGGCGCTGTCGTCGAGATGGTGCACACCGCTACCCTGGTGCACGACGACATTATCGATGGCGCTGACACGCGGCGCGGCCGCCCTTCTGCGAATACCACCTGGGGCAACTCCAAATGCGTGCTGGCCGGCGACTGGCTTTACATGCAGGCCTTTCACATCGCCCTTGAAGAGCGCAATTTCAAGGTGCTTGATCTGCTCATCTCCCTTACCCAGCAAATGGTGGAAGGGGAGTTTGTGCAGATGGAAACGCTGGGCCGTCCGGTGGGCGAGGCGGAGTACTACGACCTGATCTATCGCAAAACGGCCTGCCTGTTCGACGTGTCGATGCGTCTGGGTGCGGTGCTGGCTGGCGCCAGTGAAGCCATGGAAGAACAGTTGGGAGAGTACGGCCGGAACCTGGGCATCGCCTTTCAGATTGTGGATGATGTTCTGGATCTAACGGCCACCGAGCAGGTGCTGGGTAAGCCCGTCGCCAGCGACTTGCGCGAGGGCAAGGCTACCCTGGCGGTAGTACATGCCCTGGAACACGGCACAGCGGTTGAACAATCTGCCATCTGCCATGTGCTCGAAGACCTGAGTTTCACCCGCACCAGCCACCAGGAAGTGCTGAATATTCTTGAGCGGCATGGCTCGGTGCGTTACGCCCTCAGCGCGGCGTTTCAGTATGCAGAGGTTGCCCGTGCGGCTCTCGCCGGATTACCGGAAACGGACTACAAGCGGGCGCTGCTGTGGATGCCCGATTTCGTCGTTGCCCGCGATAAGTAGAGCCCTGCCGCGTACTCAAGTTGACCCGCTTCAGAGTCACCCGCATCGAAGTCATGTTTTGCGGGTTAGCTAGCCCCCAATTTTGTCATCCCGAGCGCAGTCGAGGGATCTGCTGTGCGCCTTTCTCCCTCTACAAATCTCTACATGAGCTCCAGCATCGGATGGGCAGAGGAACGTGGGTCTCGATGGCAGCCGCTTCGCTGCCAGGAGTGACTTTCCTGCCATTCCTGCTGAAAGAATGGTTCTTCTGCGTGTCCGATGCTGGAGCTCTGTAGAAATTTGTGGAAGGAGAAAGGCGCACAGCAGATCCCTCGACTGCGCTCGGGATGACAAAAGGGGGGGTAGCTAGCCCGCAAAACATGTCGTCGCACACCAATTCAACCTAACGCGCACGGCCATGCCGGTTTCGTGCAGCACACTTCGAGCGCGTGCATCGTTCTCCTATACTGGATTGCATGGCACGTGATGCGGGGGCCGCCCGGTCTCGAAAGTTAGCCTTCTTTCTTCCCTCCCTCGTGGTCGTTCTGGTGATCGCTGTTGCGGGTACGCAACGCTTCTCCATTCAGAACACGGCCGGGTTGCTGGCGCCGTTCTGGTTTCGGCACTTTTCTTCCCTGCCCTACCAACGTTACTGGGAGTTCGTGGAGGCAGTCCGCAAGACCGGTCACCTGATCGGATATGGCCTGGTTTGCGTGGCGTTTTTTCTAGGGTGCTTTGCATTGCTGAAGCGGCGCGCGCCGCGGGCGTCGAGCGGGTGGGCGCTCAAGAATCGTGCGGCTGGGTATGCGCTGGTTTTGACGATGTTGCTGGGCTGCTCAGATGAAATCCATCAGAATTTTGTGCCCCAGCGCACAAGCACTGTGACCGATGTCGGCTTTGATGTCTGTGGCGGTTTTTTCGCGCTCATGGTTGTGTTCGCCGCCCTCCGGTGGCGGGAACCGCGCATGGTTTCTCATGCAGCCGCTGTTCCGGATGAACCTCTGCAGTAGCTGAGCCTGGCCTGGCTTACTGAATTCAAGCTAATCCATACCGGTGAAAACTACAGGGCTTTTTGCTGATTTAGTAATCGACACTGATCTCTGAATGGCGCCCGGTGATCAGCATCGGGACGCAATCGTCACAGTGCCAGTTTCTCATGCCGAAGTCCGTGGCGATTCATGGCAATTGCGGTCCTGTTTTCAACGTGATTCCACAGGTTATCCACATTGTGGATAACCAAGTAAGTTACGTAAGTCACCACCCTGAAACAATCAAGGTTTGGGGTACCTGCGGTGGTACGTTGCGAATCCGCAACATGCGGAGAAACTCTGCGGGGTGCAGATGTCCCCCACTCAAGCCAAACGCGGCTTGCGTAGGCCACCCAAGGTTCTTTGGTAATTTTGAGATCAATGAGCCGGTGGCCGGATACCAGACCTGGGGTGGCCCATTCAAGCCGCGTTTGGCTTGAGTGGGGGACATCTGCACCCGCGGTTCAAAGCCCGATTCAAACAGGCAGGTCGACCTCGGCCGGCGTGACTGGCTGCCGAATCGTGACGAGGTAACCCAGCAAATTCAGGGCGAGTACAGCCACTCCGGTGAGAACGTACCCAGTGGTTGTCTGTTGCCTGAAGCCGTACCAGGCTAGCCAGCAGGTCACCAGGTGCAGACTAAGCAACGCCGGGGCGAAACGACGCAGGTCGAGGTACTGCCAGGCGAACCAGGGCAGAACGATGAAGTATAACGGCCAGCCGTACTCCACCAGGCGGTCCGCGCTGGCGCCCAGAAACGGAGTCATCAGAACGCTGATAAGACCGTAGATCAGGCAGAAGCGGAAGACCAGAATGCGGCCGGAAACCAGCCCGGCTGCGTTTCCCTGCCGCCACAGTTTGCCCTTGAGTGCAGATGGCAGAAGCATCTTTCGCCACAAGACCAGAAACAAGGCCGGGCCCAAACCGAAGATGCCGAACCAGGCCAACAACAAACGGCCTGGCCCCCACAGAGAAGGCTGGCACAGCCCTACGCTGTTGATCGCGCCGAGATGCGCGCCTTGCGGGAGTGCCTTCATCCAGACCGGCGAGCACTCCGGGAGAGTGTTGCTCCACAAGGGAAGGCCGAAGAGATTCTTGGAGACGCTCCAGACGAGCTTGCCCACGATATAGCCGGCACCACTCAACCCATGCACACTGGCCGGGCCACCTTGATTAAAGTGACGGCTGACCATGCCCGCGCCCAACAGCGCCAGTACTCCGGCAACGACGGCTCTGACGGGGATACGCCGCCACAACGCGAAAATCAGGCAGAGAGCCACCAGCAGGGTTGATTCCCTTGCGAGGTACGCAGGCAGCAACAGCAGCAGAGCCAGGGTGGTGCGGCCGTACCACAAGCAGCCCAGCATAGCCGCCAACAGCACGGCGTGCAGCAGGTCGGGCAAGTAGTAGTCGTGAAACATATCGATCCAGAAGGGCATGAGAAACACCGCGGCAAAGATGCCCGCGGGCGCCCTCCAGGACCAAAGGAAACCGGCAATCAGTGAGATCAACGCCACCAGGCACAAGACACCCAGGATGAGAAAGCCGGTGTCCACACCGCGGCCGCTTACAACGCCCAGCCACGCGGCGAGAAACGGACCGAGGATGCGGGCGGAAAAGGGCGGCGGCACGAGCACGTGCTGACCGAGAGCCAGCAGCCGGTACTGCGCACTGTCGGGCGCATACAACGCGCCAGGCAAGCCCAGCAGAATGGCGAAGCACAAGCAGGCAGCAGGGAAAACAAGACAGAGTATGCGCCCCGGAGAGTGCGACGATGCGGCGAGCCCACCCGCAGCTTCAGCCGGTTGCGGGAACCCTTGAGTGCGGGACATAGCTGCAGGTTAGATGATTTACCCCGGCTGCGTAATAAGGGCGCAGGTACGCTATGGTGTGACCGGCGGCCCGATGAACTGCGCCAGAACATCTGCATACTTGCTGGGCAGAGGGATTTTGTGGAGAGATCGATTCACGGTCACGTGCGTCGTTTCGCCCTCCGCAAGCAGGGTGATCTTGTCTGGATCCTGCTCCTGGCGCAAGAGGCGATAACCGAACTTGAGCACTGATCGCCGCATGGCGACAATGCTGGTCTCCAGCAACAGCTCATCGTCGTAGCGCGCCGGCGATTTGTAACGGCAATTGGCTTCGACCACCGGGAAGTGGCAGTCGTCTTCCGTCTCCATTTGCTTGTAAGCGAAACCAAGCTGCCGCAGCAGTTCGACCCGGCCCACCTCAAACCAGACAAAAAAGTTCGCGTAGTACACCACGCCCATTTGATCTGTCTCGGCGTAGCGGACCCGGATGCGGGTTTGGGAAACAGCCATGGTTAGAGTGTAGCGAATGTGGTGCTTGGCATCGCCGGGCATGAATAGGGCCCATGTCCGGTTGGCGAACATGGGCCGCTTGTTGTCAGGGAAAGGCCCGGCTACGGTTTGAGTTTGCTGAAGACCTGGAGTTTCGAGATGTCATTAAACATGACGAACGCGGCGAAGATCAGCAGGACGACGAACGCGGCCTGGTAGATTCTCTCTTTGAATTCCTGATTCAGGTCGCGTCGCATGACACCTTCAATCAGCAACAGAACAATCACGCCACCATCCAGAATTGGGATGGGCAGCAGGTTGAAGATGCCGAGATTGAGGCTGATGATCGACATCAGGCCGATAATCGGCTGCCATCCCGGCTCCTCGACGGCCAGGCCGGTCTGGCGTGCGATGCCGATGGGGCCGCTCAGGTCCTGCACGGCAAAACGGCGGGTGACCATGCGCTGCAACACTTCCAGGATCAAGCCGGAGTAGCGCAGGTTGAAGTGAACCGACTGGTGCAGGGCTTGCGGCAGGGGCAGCTGCTGGATTTTGAAAGGCGGCAGATTCGGGGCGAACCCAATCCGGTAAAGCTTGTGGTTGCTGCCAGCGTCCGCCATGATCGGCTGCAGAGAAATCTGGAATTGCTGGCCGTTGCGGAGGGCGGTCAGCTCGATGGGCCGGCCATTGTCCTGCTGCAGAAAAGCCAGCATGGCATCCACGGAGTGCAGAGCGAGCCCGTTCACAGAGAGTATTTCGTCACCTGGCTTTAGCCCTGCTTTGGCTGCCGGCATGTTGGCTTCAATCTGGCGAACACGCACCGGACCATCCTGCATGCGGGGAACGAAACCGACCGTCTCGAAATCGAACTCATCCGCGCCGCGAGGCTGGGGTATGGATAACTGGGTAGTCACCGTCTGTCCGTTGCGTTTTACATCCACCGGGATCGTCTGCCCGACATTCATGGCAGCGCGAATGGATACCTGCTCCCAGGTGGGATTGCTGACGCTGTCAAAGCGGGTGATCAGATCGCCGGCGCTGAGACCGGCGGCCGCAGCCGCGGTGTGATCCGACACGAAATCGATGTTGGCCGGCAGCGCGCGAAATGCTTCCACTTCGTTGTGCATCATGTAGAAGCCGGTCATGAGTGCGAGTGCCAGCAGGAAGTTCGAGACCGGCCCGGCGAGCCCGATGAGAATGCGCTGCCAGCGAGGATGGGCACTGAATTCGGCTGGATCGCCGGTGGATCCCTCGCCCGGTTGTTCGCCCGACATTTTGACGTACCCGCCGAGCGGGAGAAGGCTCAGGCGATAATCCGTGTCACCGCGGCGAAAACCAAACAGCCGCTTGCCGAAACCAATGGAGAACACTTCCACGCGCACGCCGCACAGCTTGGCGACGGCAAAGTGACCAAACTCGTGCACCAGGACCATGATGCCGAGCACAATGAGCATAGAGACTGTACTAGTTAAGAAAAAGGACATAGAAATGAGCTCGTTGACCTCTCTGCGGGATCCAGCCACCCTGCCGGAGCACCGAAGTACCCGAGTATTGACTGGAGAAAACTGCCTGCGGTGAGCGGTGACCGCAGCGTTCTCTCAACGAAGGCTTGGCGCAAAGCCAGCAACTACGCTTTGGGCTGCTCGCCGTGCTTCCTGATCCAACGCCAACACGTCCGCAATCGTTTCCGGATGCGTCGTCGGAGTTACCTTTAGAACTGCCTCAATTGTACGCGGGATGCCGTTGAAGGGTATGCTCCCTTCGAGGAATGCGCCTACCGCGACCTCGTCAGCTGCATTCAGTGCAATGCAGGCGGCCCCGCCGCTCTCCGCCGCCTCATAGGCCAGGCGAAGACAGGGAAACCGTTCGAAATCAGGCGCTTCGAAGTTCAGTTGACCGAGCGTGGATAGATCGAACGTTAGTTCGCTCGGAACCCTTTCGGGAAAACTCAGCGCATAGAGTATGGGCAGTCTCATATCGGTAACGGAGATCTGCGCGAGGATGCTGCCGTCGACGAACTCCACCATGGAATGTACCGTCGACTGCGGATGCACGCTCACGCGCACCGCGGAGGGCGGCAGGTCGAACAGGCGGCAGGCTTCGATGATTTCCAGACCCTTGTTGAGCATGGTGGCTGAATCGATCGTGATGCGCCGGCCCATCACCCAGGTGGGGTGGCGCAATGCCTGCTCCACGGTGATGTGCGCGAACTGATCGAGCGGCAGTTGGCGGAAGGGGCCGCCCGACGCAGTGAGCCAAATGCGGCGCACTTCGTTTGCTGTTCCACCACGCAGGCATTGATGGATGGCATTGTGCTCAGAGTCGATGGGCAGGAGCGGGACGTTGCGCTTGCGCGCCAGCCGCTTCAGGATCTCTCCAGCGGCGACCATGGCTTCTTTGTTGGCCAGACCAACCGGCTTGCCGGCGGCTACGGCGGCGTAGGTAGCTTCGAGGCCAGCCAGGCCGACAATGGCTGAGACGACGAAGTCCACCTCGGGAAGGGTGGCGACGTGGACAGTGCCAGCGGTTCCGTGGACCACTTCGATCCCGCTGATACCTGCGGCTTTAAGTTTGGCTGTGAGTTGGGCGGCCAGGGGCTCGGTGCCCATCGAGATGGCCATGGGACGCCAGCGCTGGCACTGGGCAAAGGCGGACTCGACATTGCTGCCGGCCGCCAGCGAGACGACACGGAATTGCTCCGGGTAGAGTTCGGCGATGGAGAGGGTGCTGGTTCCGATGGAACCGGTGGAACCGAGGATGCAGATGTGCTTCAACGCCAACTTGCCCGCTCGAGAATCCATTGAGCGTACCACAGGGCCGGCGCCGCGAGCAGGAGCGCATCGATGCGGTCGAGGATACCGCCGTGCCCGGGGAGCATGGCGCCTGAGTCTTTAACCCCGGCTCCGCGCTTGATAGCGGATTCGAGGAGGTCTCCTACCTGGGCAAAGATATTCAGAACGGCTGCCAGACCTAACCAGCGTGGCAGCGATCCCGGCAAGTGGAGGGCGTTTGTATGGTGCGACAGGGCGAGCAGCCCGGCGGCGGTGAGCATGCTTCCAGCGATGGAGGCGGCGCTTCCCTCCCAGCTTTTCTTGGGGCTCATCGTCGGAGCTAGTTTGGTGCGTCCAAAGGTGCGGCCCACGTACAGCGCGGCAATGTCGCCGGCCCACACGATGCAAAGCAGAAAGATAAGGAGGGAGGGGCCGTTGGGTTGGCTCCATAGCAGGGGCAGGGTGACCAGGGTCAGCCCGCAATAGAGCAGGGCGAAGATCGAGTAGGCGGTGTCTGGCAGTACACGGTCCAGCGGCGAGCGGAAGCCGCAGACGGTCAACAGCAGGAGGCTGCAGGCTCCCAACGCGGCGAGGAGGAGCGCTGGATCCCGGTAAGTGACCGCGAACAGAATGCCTATGCAAACCAGGGTTAAGATGCGGGGTGTTTGAGCACCATGGGCGTCGGCGATAGCGAGGTACTCCCAGGTGGCGAGGGCGGCCACGATGGCGACTGCGCACGACGATCACGGGAAAGGTGCCCTTAAGGAGAAGTAGCAGCACGAAGCGGGATGAGGATAGCTGCTGTTATGACCCTTTTCATCTTTGGCAGAATACATGGGCAGGTACTGGGTGGCTGGCGTGCTTTCAAGCCGGTGGCGCACGGTAGGTGGAGATGTACCCCACTCAAGCCAAAAAGCCGGCTTGAATGGGCCACCCTGGAATCCTCTGAGCTCTATATCTACCTACAAAACAGCCGTGGGTGGCCCATTCAAGCCGGCTTTTTGGCTTGAGTGGGGTACATCTACACCTACTGCGAACCCTCAGGTCTGCAGGATTCCGGGATGAAACGGTTCTACCTTCGGGTTCAGCGCTACGGCTTGTAGAGCAGTGATGAGGGTTTCCCGGGTAGTTGCCGGGTCAATAATCGCGTCTACCCAAAGCCGAGCGGCGGCGTAGCGGCAATCCGTCTGCTGGTCGTAGCTGGCGCGGATGGACGCGATCACCTCGTTCTTCTCCTCTTCGCTCAATTGCTTACCGCCGCGCTCCAGCTGGCGGATCTTGATCTCGACCAGGGTCGTGGCCGCGGAAGCACCGCTCATCACTGCATAGCGAGCAGTCGGCCACGCAAACAGGAACCGCGGATCGTAAGCCTTGCCGCACATGGCGTAGTGACCGGCGCCGAAGGAGCCACCCAGAATCACCGTAATCTTAGGTACAGTCGAGTTCGCGACTGCTGTCACCATCTGCGCGCCTGCGCGAATAATGCCAGTCCACTCCGCATCACGACCGACCATGAACCCGTTGACGTCGTGCAGAAATATGAGCGGGATCAGGTTCTGGTTGCAATCCATGACAAAGCGCGCGGCTTTCGACGCACTTTCCGCGTAGATCACGCCTCCAAACTCCACTCTTTTTTCGCCAGTCGGACTGGTGTGGGTTTGCTGAGTTTTCTGGTTGGCAACAATGCCGACCGCATAGCCGCCGATGCGGCCATAGCCGCAGAGCACGGTCTTTCCATAATCTGCTTTGTATTCGTCGAACTCTGACCGGTCTACCAGGCGCGCGATCACCGCATGCATGTCATAGCCCTTGTTCGATCCCTGGGCGGTGTCAGGGTCCAGCAATGCAAGCAGGTCCTCGGAGGCGTATTTAGGAGCGTCTGCCCGGGGGTCATACGAAGCACGATGAAAGGGTGCGCCCGCGCCGCGGCCAAGGCGGGAGACAAGAGAGCGCAGGCGAGCAAGACATAGATGATCGTTGGGCTCCTTGAAATCGACGGTGCCTGAAATCTCGGAATGCATGGTGGCGCCGCCCAACTCTTCCGCCGAGTACTTCTGACCGATGGCTGCCTGCACCAGGGCCGGACCGGCAAGAAACAGCCCGCTCCCTTCTGTCATCAGTACGTGATCGGTCATGACCGGAAGATAAGCGCCGCCGGCCACGCACATGCCCATAATGGCTGTAATTTGCGGTATGCCCTTGGCGCTCATGACGGCGTTGTTGCGGAAGATGCGGCCGAAGTCGTCCTGGTCGGGGAAGACATCTTCCTGCAAAGGCAGGAAGACGCCGGAAGAATCGACCAGGTAGAGCGTAGGAATGTGGTTCTCGAGCGCAATGGTCTGGGCGCGCAGGACCTTCTTGGCCGTCATGGGGAAGAAAGCACCGGCTTTTACCGTCGCATCGTTGGCAATCACCATGACCAGGCGCCCGCTCACCCATCCAAGGCCGGTGATGACGCCCGCGGCCGCCGCGCCGCCCCACTCCTCATACATGCCAAACGCGGCAAACAGGCCCAGCTCGAGGAATGCCTGTCCCGTATCCAATAGAAGAGAAAGCCTTTCTCTCGCGGTCAGACGTCCTTTGCCATGCTGGGACTCGATGGCTTTGGCTCCCCCGCCCTGGCGGATGACCTCCTCCTGCTGCCTGAGCACTTGGAGCAAGGCCTTCATGCCATTGGCGTTTGCACGGCTCTTGGAGCTTGCAGCATCCAGGCAGGAAGCGAGTTGGTTAGAAAACTGGGGCGTAGCCACAGGAGAAACTTCGGGTTGATCAGTATTTGGCGTCGGCATAGGAAAACGCGCAAGCATAGCATTCCGCGCCTATTCAATGTAAAGCCGGCGCGCAGCGGCGGAAACGGAAGTCACTAGCACACTTTCCCTCTTTGCAACATCACCATTTTGTGACATACTCTCTCAGATTATCTTCTGGCCAACCCCTGTAGCCGAAAGATCAGTCAGTCGAAAGAGAAGAAGATGACGAATCTGCGCTGGAAGCTTACAAATGCACGTTCCTGGTCGACCACGGACGCTACCGTGGATGCTTGCGACTGGATCAAGTCGCACGACCATGCAGGGGAAGTTGCGGGCCACTACCAGGTGAGGTTCACCTATCGGACCGGCCAAAATGGCGACGTCAACCATGGCGAGTTCTGCCACCACGGGATCCGGCACATCGTACCGTATGCGGTCGGGGAACGTCTGACGATCGAATACGATCCGAAAAAGCCTTCGCGCTATCACTTCAGCGGCGCCTCCGCTAATTATGAAAAGCTGGAAGCCATCCTGGTGATGACCGTATTCGCGCTGCTCGCCGGCTATTTTCTCTACGCGTTCTAACCCATTTGCCCGCCGGTTCTCCCCCTTAACTTCTGTAGATAGACCGCAGTGGCAGGCCGGTTTGCAATTTCCCGGTGCCGCACTAGGATGGATTGGGCCGCAGAATGGCTTCTGCGGTCACCTCTGACAAGAATGCGGTGCATGAACGCCTTTCGCTCTCTCGTTTTCTCTTCCTTTCTCGCTGGCTTGGCGCTCTGTGCGCTAAGTCCCTCCGGTCTTTCCCAGCAAAGCGTTTCTTCTGACGACATCAGCGTCGCCGATGGGCTGCAATTGCCGACGTACGGACACGTGTGGGCTCTCGATAGCTGGAAAGGTGTTCAGGAACTGGTGCGGCTGAAGCCTCCAGACACCCTGGGCGAGGACACTGGGTTTTCCCTCAAGCTCCGGCGCACGGTCGAGTTCAAGGGGGAGGCAGCGATGGTGCGTCTCCATAACCCGGCACCCACGTTCTTTGTGCGCGGGGTCTCCGGTGGCGATACCGGCCGGTCTGATCTGGTGATGGTGCGGCTTGGGTTGGAAGGCGCAAGACGTACGGTGAGTAAGGAAGGGTTGAGTCAACTTAAACAGGTCGGGAAGCAAGCAGACGACCGGCCATACTCCGAAGTGATCCTCATGAAGCAGCAGCGGGTCGGTGCGACGGACTGGTACCGGCTGACGCCGCGATCGGTACTGGCGACCGGCGAATATGCACTGCTTCCTCTGCCCACGGGTCAGGGTTTCGCGGAAGGGGAATTATTTGATTTTGCGTTTGATCCAGAAGCCCCGGAAAACCCTGATCCGCTGCGCTCCGAGCAATATCGCGGCGCAAAATGAAGAAGAACGAATCACATCAGTGACTCACCCAAAGGTGTTACGTGTTTTGCGCTCCGCGTGACTGCGCGGAAAAGCTCGCGAACCATCGGTAGCACCGAGGCTCACGGCAAAGCGACATTGCTTTTTTTGCCTGAGCAGCCGTTCAGCATCTGCTCGCGCGTCAGCGGGACTATGCGATTTCCCTGCGGACTGGCGAACTCTCCCGTTACGCCGGGAGGGCTCTTTCAACGCAACCGAAGCTGCCCCTAAATAGTAACCGTAACTAGCACAATTTAGCCACGCCGGATGCACACGGCTTCCCTCCTCCGGCGAGGCGTCCCCGTTTGCATACAGCGCGCGATTGGCTGGTCGAAGTTCTACGTGGAGGCAGGCGTGGCCGCTGAGCCATCGAGGCCGAGCGCCCCGGCGTGGTCACGCAATGCAGCGATGCAGAAAGCAATGTGCGCATCGAGATCGACTCCCAGTTCCTGCGCACCGTTGATGATGTCTTCGCGGTGCACACCACGGGCGAAACCCTTGTCTTTCATCTTCTTACGCACACTTGGGGGATCCACATCGAAGATCGATTTAGTTGGTTTCACGAGCGAGACAGCAGTCAGAAATCCCGCCAATTCGTCACAGGCAAAGAGCGCTTTTGCGAGATGCGAAACGCGCGGAACACCGGAATAAAGAGCGTGCCCCATAATGGCTTCTCGTATCTCTTCTGGCCAGCCCTGCTCGGCGAGAATTTTGTTGCCGATGAACGGATGCTCGGCCGCGCTGGGGTATTTTTCATAATCGAAATCGTGCAGCAAACCAGTGATGCGATAGGTTGCGCGCAACTGCTCCGCGGCTGCTTCGCTCAGTCCCATGGCGCTTATTTGCTGTTCCGCATAAGCACCCATGCACGCTTCCACAGCGAGTGCATGCTTAAGCAAACTGCTGGTTCTTTGTGTATTCGTTGAGAAGCATCCAGGCGTCTGCCCGTGTGTAGTGTGTCGCCGTCATTGGTTAAACCTTTATACGTAAGGAGCCGAATGACTCCGGTTTTCTTAGGCTTTCTTCCGAAATTCGTACCACGTTTTCCGCTTTCACCCTACTTTTTAACTTGACATTGCAGATACCCTGCATCACTGTAATCATGACTCAGGAAGAGATCGTCGTTAAACGGTTTCATTGCACGAAGTTGTGCTATGTAGCTTAAAAAGCGGCGCCCTCGACCGGGACCGCCCTGCTCTGGCGCTCCGTCACCAAAAATTATGGCCACTACGTTAGCAACCATCGAGGCACGGGAAGTTCTGAGATGCGAGCGCTGCACCCTGGTGCAGTTTCGGACGGCGAACTCTTTATGCCGGCGCTGTCATAAACCCCTGGAAATCGAAGAACCGGAGCGCTTAGCGCCCCAGTTCGCCGGTGAACCAGAAGAGACTGTTGCTGAAGATAACGGCTTGCAGGTAGCGCGTGCCGTGCGCGATCTTCGCAAGGGCCGCAATCTGAGCCAGCGTCAACTGGCCGGCAGGATGCAGGTGCCGCGTACTTACATCTCAAAAATCGAGAATGGTAAGGCGATGCCTACGCTTTCCTCCCTGGCCCGGCTTGCCGCCGCGCTTGAGATCGATATTTGCCATCTGCTGCGAGACGCCCGCAGCCGCAAGCACGAAGAAACTGCGTCTATTCTCAACGATCCATTCCTTGCCGAGCTCGCGCCGTACGTGGCACAGATGGATCAACTGCAGCGCTCGATGTTCCTGAACCAGGTGCGTGACCTGGCAATGGGCCGTCGCAGAACTGCCTAGAGAACAGACCCTCTCCGCCTCTCCGCTGATCAGGCACCTTGCTCTGGGCGTTCGGTTGCGAACGCCCCGCTGGATCTCTCTCACGGGTGCCCACCGGTTTTGCGAGGGAATGGATCCTTGTGCTACGGTCGTAGGGAAAGGCAATCGTTTTGCGATTCCCGCCAGCGAACCGTGTAGCTGAACTTTCTCCTGACGAGCAGGCAATCTATCGCCAACTGGATCCAGCTCGCCTGCCACAGCATGTCGCTATCATCATGGATGGCAACGGCCGCTGGGCAGGTAAGCGCAGCCTGCGCCGTTTCCTCGGCCACCAACAAGGCGCCAAGTCCGTCCAGTTCGTGGTAGAGACCGCCTCGCGCATCAACCTGCCCTGGCTGACGCTCTACGCCTTTTCGCTCGAAAACAATCTTCGCCGCCCCAGGACAGAAGTGAATTTCCTGATGCGTTTGTTGCGTTCCTACCTGGTCGACAACGTAGGCAGGATGAACGATAACAACGTGCGCATTGCGTACATCGGGCGTGTGCATGAGTTGCCCAGCGAAGTGCAGGAAAAAATGCAATGGGCGGCCGAAGCGACCGCGCACAATACGGGCACGGTGCTGACGCTGGCTCTGAACTATGGAGCGCGCAGCGAGCTGGTGGATGCGATGCGGGCGCTATCGCGAGAAGCTGCGGCGAATGGCACGTCTCTGGATCAAATCACCGAGGACGATGTGCATCGCCACCTGTACACCGCACATATGCCGGATCCTGACCTTGTGGTGCGCACCAGCGGTGAATTCCGTGTTTCGAACTTTCTGCTGTGGCAGATGGCTTACTCGGAAATTTTTGTCACGGAACGGTTGTGGCCCGACTTCCGCGGGATCAACCTGCTGGAAGCGATTGCGGATTACCAGCGTCGTGAACGCCGCTACGGTGGTTTAAACAAGCGGCAGGAATCCGACGAAGCGCCCATCCCGGATAACATTCTCGTCCCCCGATAGCGTAGTGCGTCACAAACCCTGTTTCACCACCCACACCCACCCGACAGTTTTATTTCCGTGAAGCGATCAAGGGTGCCCCACATCTCGCTCGTTTTTTCGCGAGATGCAGAATTCCACAAACGTTTCTTCATCACTCTTGTGGCGCAAAACCGATTTTGCGGAAAGTGCTTCGACGATTTCACAGCGAGTCACCAGTGATGAGGAAACTTTCGGGGTTTATTACTCGCTTCACGGAAACAGGGCTGAGGGCCCAATGTCTCTGCGGAGATGACTGAACGGGTGCGCACGCAGGGATTGCGGGCTCCCTCGATGAGCTCGGCAGTATGCTCGATTTATGAGTGCGCAGTCTCTCCCTCGCCCACAGAAACGCACTTCCACCCAGAAGAAACGGAAAACCGCGCCGGCGCGCCGCCAGGCGGCGGGAACGAGTAGCCTGGCTGCGTGGTGGCCACTGCTGGCCGGCGTCGCGATTACCGTCGCAGCAGTGAAGACGGCTGAGATTTTGCCGCTCATGGGCGCCGCAGGGCTGCTGAAGCTGCAACTGCTCTATCCTTTCGCCTTGCTGCTGAAGCAGCCGCAACTCGGGCTGGCGGAGCAAACCAGCGATCAGTGGTCGCAAATGATGCTCTACGCACAGTGGGTTCTTTACGGCTTCTACGTAAGCCTGGCGATCCACTGGACGTCCCGTGGAAAAGCACTGCTACAGATCGCCGCCTTAAATTTCGCCGGATTCGCTGCGCTATGGCTTCTGTCAACGAAATGAGCGGCGGAGCCATCAACATCATCGAATGCCCTCGGGACGCGTGGCAGGCCCTGCCAGGTCACATCCCCGCCGAGGTGAAGGCAGACTATCTGCGTGCTTTGGTGCAGGCAGGCTTTACGCAGATCGATGCGGTTTCGTTTGTGTCGCCCGGGGCGGTGCCGCAGATGGCCGACTCCGAGCGCGTGCTCAGCTTGCTGGGCCCGGTGACCGGCGTTGATATTCTTGGGATCGTGGTGAATCAGCAAGGGGCCGAGCGGGCCATCCGCACGGGGGCTGTGCGGACGCTGGGGTTTCCCTATTCCATCTCGCCTACGTTTCTGTCGCGCAACCAAAAGCAGACGATGGATGAGGCACAGCGCACGTTGGAAACCATAGCCAGGCAGGCGCACGCCGCCGGGCTGGGTGTGGTGGCGTACGTCTCGATGGCTTTCGGTAACCCCTACGGTGACAGCTGGCGGCCCGAGGATGTCGTCGCCGCCTGCGGGTCTCTGCTGGCGCTGGGCGTGGCGGATATTTCACTCGCCGATACGGTAGGAATTGCTGGGCCCGAGCAAATCTTTTCCCTCCTCACCTCGGTGTTGAGTGAAATTCCAGGGATTGCCCTGGGGGCCCACTTGCATGCGCGCCCGCAAGAGGCCGCGGCAAAGATTGCAGCCGCATACCGTGCCGGTTGCCGCCGGCTGGATATGGCTCTGGGCGGCCTGGGCGGGTGCCCTTTTGCGCAGGACGCGTTGGTCGGCAACATCGCCACAGAGATCGCCCTTAGGGAACTCCAGGCATTAGGCGCGAGGTTACCTGCGCTGCAGCCTCTCGATGATTTGCTGACCATGAGCAGCGCCATCGCTGATAAATTCGGAACAGCCGCGTAAACGCGCTGCACTCTGCAGATCTCTTCCCTCCGGAAAGCTTTCCGTTTGAGATTACAGACGGGGTCTAAGCGCCCTGCCAGAGTTGTCCATCGACTGAGGAGATATCCAAAAAACACCGTGCCCATCAAATACACAACTCTTTTAGTGGAAGAAGCCGGCGGCGTCCACACCATCACCATGAATCGCCCGGAGCGGCGAAACGCGCTCAACCCGCAGATGATTGCCGAGCTGACCCACGCGATGGGCGAAGCCGGAAACTGCTCCTGCGGCGTGGTGGTGCTGACTGGGGCGGGCAGCGCCTTTTGCTCTGGCATGGATCTGGAGAACCTGAAATCGCTTACCAACCAGCGCCCGGAGGATCAGCGGGCAGAAGCAGAATCCATGGCCTGGATGATGCGCCGGCTGTATGAATTGGCAAAGCCGACAATCGCGGCGGTGAATGGCGCTGCCATCGCCGGTGGTACAGGGTTGGCCACATTGTGTGACTTCACCATCGCCGCCACCCATGCCAGGTTCGGCTACACCGAAGTGAAGATCGGATTTATTCCGGCGATTGTTTCCGTCTTTTTGTTGGAGATGATTGGGGAGAAGAAAGCCAAGACCCTGCTGTTGTCCGGCCGCATTCTCGAAGCGGACGAAGCGTTGGCGCTGGGCCTGGTCACCGAAGTGCTGCCGGCGGAAGAGCTCATGGCGCGGGTTGGCGCGCTCGCGGCGCTTTTGTTGAAGAATAGTCCGGAGTCGATGGGCTCAGTCAAGAAGATGTTGAGCGGCTTCGCCAAAGATCGTCTCGATCGTGATCTTGCGCGGGCGATGCGCTGGAACGAGAAGACGCGTAACAGTGCTGACTTTCGCGAGGGCCTGAGTGCTTTTCTGGAGAAGCGAGAGCCGGTGTGGCCAGCCCGCAAGCCGAAAAAAGAGTAGGTGTGGCCTCCTGGCCGTTTTGAGGCTGTCCGCCATTTGCGACTATCATGGCGAGCATGACAAAAAAGATTCGTTGGGGCGTTCTGAGCACGGCCGCGATCGGGATGAAGAAGGTCCTTCCGGCCATGCAGAAGTGTGAATGGGCCGAGGTAACGGCGATTGCGTCGCGCACGCTGGCGAGTGCTGAAGAGGCCGCCCGGCAGCTCAACATAGGCAAAGCCTATGGTTCGTACGAAGAGTTACTGGCTGATCCGCAGATCGACGCCATCTACAATCCACTTCCCAATCAACTGCACGTACCCTGGACGATCAAAGCGGCAGAAGCAGGCAAGCATGTCCTATGCGAAAAACCCTTGAGCATGACGTTAGCCGAGGCGAAAGCGCTGGTTGCGGTGCAGGCGCGCACCGGGGTGAAGATCGGCGAAGCGTTCATGGTGCGCACGCACCCGCAGTGGGTGCGCGCACGCGAACTGGTGAGGTCGGGGCGCATCGGCGAGTTGCGTTCGATCGTCGGTTGCTTCAGCTACTTCAACAACGACCCAAAGAACATTCGCAACATCGCTGAATATGGCGGCGGGGCGCTGATGGATATCGGCTGCTATCCGATCAATACCGCGCGATTTCTGTTCGGCGAAGAGCCGTTGCGGGTATCGGCATTGCTGGAAAAGGACCCGGAGTTTCAGACAGACCGGCTTACCTCCGCCCTGCTTGCGTTTCCTTCAGGCCACGCGATCTTTACCTGCAGCACGCAGATGGTGCCGTACCAACGCATGCAGGTGTTGGGGACCAAAGGGCGTATTGAGATCGAGATTCCGTTCAACGCTCCGAATGATCGCCCCTGCCGCATTTTCGTGGACGACGGCCGCGATGTCTTTGGCGGCGGCGTGACGACGGAGACCTTTCCCATTTGCGATCAGTACACGGTGCAGGGCGATGTTTTTTCGCAGGCTCTGCTGGAGCAAACAGAGGTGCCTGTTCCGCTCACCGACGCCGTCAAAAACATGGCGGTCATTGAAGCCGTTTTTCGTTCCGCGCAATCAAAGCAGTGGGAAACGCCGCAGTCTTAATGGAAAGACATGGTGGGCGGAAGAGACGCCAGCGGTGATACTGGGATCGAGAGAAATTGCATGCAGGTGCTGAACTTTTTGGTCGAGAGCTTTATCAACACCTTCGGCATCACGCGGCCGAGGCCTGAGCAGCAGCGCAAGGTTGCTCTGCTGCTGGGCGGCTTCTTGCTGGTGTTCTTCACCGCGCTGTTTGGGATGATTGCGTGGATGCTGTTGAGTCCGAGAACTTAGCTCTGAACACGCCACCGAACGAACAACCACCAGGCCGTCGTCCGGCCACACGACTTAATAATCAGTGTTGTTGCTTCTTAGTGGGGATGGGCGGATGTCCAGAGTGGGGCTTTGCAGATCACTTCTAAGCAAGGGCGTGTCAGGACGGGCGGGTAAACAAGGGCGGGGTCCGCCCTTTTTCTGGATAGCTAAACCTTACCGTTGTTCACGCCGACTGCCTCAGGGAGAGCTGCATTCTGTGTCGCCACGGTACCGGCGGCTTTCTTGTGCAACTGATGATGCAGACAGTAGAGGGCCAGCTCTAAACGATCAGAAACCCCGAGCTTGTCATATACCTTACGCAGGTAGTTCTTAATCACCTGTTCTGTGGTGCCAAGTTGATAGGCGATTTCCTTGTTGCGCTTGCCCTGGGTGATACAGGTGATAATCGCCAGTTCTTTAGGCGATAGCCGGGGCTGGCTGCGCGGGCTGGTCAATGCGCTGGCTTGCGAACGATAGGCCTCGATCACCCAGTTAATGGACTGATTGTCGATCCAGGTTTCGCCGGCAGCGATTTTACGTACGCATTTCACCAGCAGATCCGGTGAGATGGAGCGGGGAATGATTCCGCGAACGCCGCGACGATAGAGTTCGACGGTATTGGTTTCGTCATTCTGGGCCGACTGCACGATGATCTTCAATTGCGGGGCACGACGGACAAGCTCGGGAATGGCATCGATGGTCCCGGCTATGAGATTGCCCTCGAGCAGGATCAAATCTGTCGGGAAACGCTGGATGGCGCTGTGAAGTCCAGCAAGCGTATCTACCTGGGCGATGACACGAATGTCGTCTTCCAGAGCGAAGATCTTGCGAATGCCTACCCGGTAGATCGCCTGCGAATCGGCAAGAACGATGCGAATCGCAGCGTTATCTGCTCCCTCGTCAGACTCGAACACGCCGTCAGGGTTGGCCACATCGGGAGATTCTGGTTTGGCAGATAGCATAGGATCAGGGACCAACGTATGTTTAATGACTGAAATGGTATTCGTCAATTACCGCTGCGACATGTGTCGTCTCTATGTCTGGAGTGCAGCGTACCACGCGGCCCGAGCAGTGCAATACAACATCGGTGGGGGTTCCCATGGCCTCTGCGGGCATGGCGATGGTGAAACTCACTATGCTGCCCACCGGGAGTGCCGTCGCCAACTGGAATAAAACGCCGTTGGCAGAAATGTTCTCAGTAACCGCCGCAAGATCTCCGCCGGCAGTACTGATGGTAATCGGCACGCAGAGCGGAAAGCGTACTGCCGCCCGGAGTTCGACAGAAGGTTCTGTAGCAACCGCAACGGTTGTATCCATGCACCTGATCATAGACATAAGCCCAGGGAACGGGAATACCCTAAAAAGGCCAGGTATTTTTTTAAAACAGTACCGAGGTCATCAACCTTCGTTACTGAGGTCTACTGGTTTTCCATTAATTGGCCCGAATCCGATAAGACGAGTGTACCGGGAAGCTTCGCTGAGCTTATTACCAGCACCTCTGTTTTATATACCAACTAGTAATACCGCGAAAGTTGTAGAAGTTGGTCACCCTCAACGGTAATCTTGTTTTGCGCTACCAGCGCTCCCAGGAGAACCACCTTGAATACCACTCTGATTCGTGCAATCGCTGCTTTTGGTCTGCTCGCCGCAACTGCTGCTGCCCACGCCAGCCCCCTGTTGTACTTAATTATTCGTTAGACCCAGACACCCAACCAGTGGAATGGCGTAGGCCTCCCCCCTGCGCTATGCTGACTCCCTAAGGGTGCACCATGAATTTGTCGGCCTTGTACTCGGTAATCGCGGTGGTGTGCTTCGCCGCGGAGATTGGCCTTCTTGCCATTCTCCTTTTCCGTCGCCAATATAGGTCTTTCCCGGTCTTCACCCTGTACATTGCCTACAATGTGGCCAGCGACGTTCTCGTCGGCGTGGTCCTTGCCGCCTATTCTTTAAGCTGGGCTCGACCGCTGCAGCTGGCTTCGATTCCCCTGCAGTACCTTCTCGAACTGGGGGTGCTGTTCGAAATAGCCTGGAACGTACTCCGTCCTGTTCATGCCGCTCTACCCAGAAACGCAATACGTGCGTTCGTCTGCCTGGTGGCGATCGCAATTCTGTTTGGGACCATCCTTGCCTGGCACGTTCATGACACAGGTAACCAGATCGATGACATTAAGCGCGTCCTCGATTTAACCGTTGGATTGCTTCGCTTATTGATCTTTGCGGCCACTGCCGGCTTCGCCCAGGTCCTGGGTATCGGATGGAAGGATCGGGTCTTACAGCTCGCCACCGCGCTCTCGTTCTACAGCGCCATCGACCTGACGGTTACCTTTTGGGAGCGCCACGCCGGAGATGCGGCCGCCATCGACCCGCTGAAATCGATCGGCTACCTGCTGGAAATCGGCTTTTTGGTCTGGGCGTTTACAACTAAAGAGGTACGAAGGGCCGAATTCAGTCCACAAATGGAACAGTTTTTGGTTACACTTGCTGGACGGGCAAAAGTCGCCCGCACTGCCATTGTTCGCATGCAGGTGAAATAACGACATGATGTTGCCACTGATCCAGGTAACCGTTGCCGCTGTTCTCGTTCTGTATGCCGCCCTCTGGCGCAGGCAGCAGGCCCAGCGCTCTAAAAGCTGGCATGCCATCGCTGGCCAGCTTCGAGCCAACGACTGGGGCATTGAAGAGATCTCCGAGCGCTACCTCTACAAAGGCGATGTCCAGGTGACCAGCAAAGATGTCTGGCACCGCATCCAGGGCTGTAAGGGCCTGTGGGCCATGTACAAGAATTGCCCTGTGCTGATCCAGCTCGCTGATTATGCCGCGGAGCACGGGACCAACGTAGATCACGCCATGCTTGAAGGGCTACGCAGCGACGCGGTGCAAATTCGTCTGTGCGTTCTGATGGCACTCGGTCAGTACATCTTCTCTGCATCTTCTGTTGGGGCTTCGGTCAATGCTCACCGTGCTGTGATGACCTACAGCGCGATGATGGTGAGACTTACGACCTTCGTGCAGGAATACTCCTCTGCCCTCTTCCCCAGCTACCTCGACGCCGTAGCCTAGGCCTCGGCAGCCTCAAGTCACTCTCAGCGTAATCGAGAGGAGAGCTGACTTGCGCAATGGCAGTGATCCAGCGATACTTAAGAGTCGGTAGTGCCATCGCAGGCGTGGTTTGTCCGCTGATGGAAGCACCCGAGACCCACCCGGATTTGACCCCACCAGGGAAGAAGATCTGAAAGGATGTACGACTTTGTTAATGATTCGCCTCGCCCGGTTTGGCGCCAGGAAGCAGCCCTATTACCGCGTTGTTGTGATTGAAAAGGACCGTGCCCGCAATGGCCGGTCGATCGAAGTGGTGGGTACTTACAACCCACGTACCAACCCCGCCACCGTTGACTTGAAGCGCGAGCGCATTGAGCACTGGACGAGCAATGGCGCACAGCTTTCCGAGCGTGTAGCCAAGCTGCTGGCGGCGCAGCCCGCTGTCCCCGCCGCCTGAAGTACTCGCAGGAAAAGTTTCCCAGCTGGCCCGTTTCACCCCGCAGCAGCAGTATGTGTGCGCCCAGCCGGGGAACGGGACGCTGTGTTGCCACATCGATAGGCGTGTGAATTGGGGCTGGACACAACCCATTGCGAAGCGGTTTAATGCTCCGTCATGAAGGGGTCCTGGCAAAAGCAAGTCTCTTAAGCATTTCAGATCGCGTTTTCTGCAAGTGCCACGACACCTTGGCCAGGCTCCTTGAGGCTACTCCAATGACACAAGAAGCGAAGCAAGACGATATGCAACAACTGGTGCTGGAGATTGCCAAAGCCCTGGTCGACGATCCACATGCAGTGGACGTGCAGGTGGTTGCCCGTGACGAGAACACGGTACTGCGCCTGCGCGTGGCCTCTGCAGACGTGGGCAAGGTGATCGGCAAGCAGGGCCGTACGGCTCGCTCCATGCGAACCATCCTCAGCGCAGTTAGCATGAAGCTGCACCATCGCTACACACTGGACATCCTGGAAGAGGATGAGTCTGGTAAACCCGCCGATGCCCACGTATCTTCCTGAAGCACCGACCTGCAGATCACCCATGGCTGCGTCGCAGGTGAGGCTGCAAGCGCGTCCCTTGCGTCATCGTTCCCTGAACTACTGTTGGCTTACGTGGAGGGCTGCCTGAGCGATCAGGATGCCGGCTGGGTGCTGCTTGCTCGCGTGGTGCGTCCGCAGGGCCGGCGAGGCGAGGTTCTGGCGGACATCTTCACTGAATTCCCAGACGCCTTCACCGGTCGCAAGCAATTGTTCCTGCGTGCGCCCCGCTCCGCGGCGCTCAGTGAAACCACGATCGAGGCTCACTGGCTGCACAAAGGCCGGGTAGTGCTGAAATTCGCCCAGTGCGATTCGATCAATGACGCCGAAAAGCTACGCGACTGCGAAGTACTGGTTCCCCGTGAAGCGCGCATGCCGCTTGAGGGCGACGCAATCTATGTGAGCGATCTGATCGGGCTGACGGTGGTGGATGTGACGCCGGGGGTCTCGGGGGAAGCAGGCGAGATCATCGATGTCGAACCGGAGGGCGCTGGCCCGGCCATGCTGGTGATTCGCACTGGTACCGGAGCAGAAGTCCTGATTCCTTTTGTCCGTGCCTACTTGCGTAAGGTGGATGTTGCCGGTGGACGGCTGGAGATGGAGCTTCCAGAGGGGCTGCTGGCAACCCAGGCGCCGGTCTCTGAACAGGAAGCACAGGCAGGTCGGGATCAGGCGGCGGAGGGCGAAGGTGGGGAGGGTTAGCTATGCGCTTTGACATTGTGACCATCTTCCCCGGCTTCTTCGCGGGCATCTTCGATAACGGTGTGGTTAAGCGGGCCATCCAGGGGGGCCTGCTCAGTGTTTCCCTGCATGATCTGCGGGCGTTTACCACCGACCGGCATCGCACCGTCGACGACCGTCCCTTCGGCGGCGGCGAGGGCATGGTGCTGAAACCGGAACCACTGGTGGCCGCAGTGGAGCACCTGGCGCTTAATGCCAAGACGAAGCGCTTCGCAGCACGGGAAACGGTCATCCTGCTTTCTGCACAAGGGAAAAAATTTTCCCAAAGCACGGCGCGTTCGCTGGCGCAATGCGAACGCGTGGTGTTGCTGTGCGGCCGATATGAAGGTGTGGACGAGCGAGTGATGGACCTCGTAGCCGACCAGGAGCTCTCGATCGGCGACTACGTGCTGTCTGGCGGAGAGCTGGCGGCGGCCGTAGTGGTAGACGCGACCATGCGCCTGTTGCCGGGCGTACTGGGCAATGAAGCCTCCTCGGAGTACGAGAGCTTCGGCGCCGCTGATGCATTGCTGGCGGGCACTGCCGCGAACGAACTACGTTCCACCCATGGCGCCGGAGGCCTGCTGGATTACCCGCATTACACACGGCCGGCGGAATATCGCGGCCTGGCTGTGCCTGAGGTGCTGAGCGGCGGCAACCACGATCAGATACGGCGATGGCGGCGCGAACAGGCTCTGAGAAAGACTTTGTGCAATCGGCCAGACCTGCTGGTGCATGCCGACCTCAGCGTCGAAGACCGGCGCATTTTGGCCGCACTGGAACTGCAGTCCGGGAGCGCGCAAAGCAAAGATTCCGTGTAAACTAGAACCTTCGACGTATTCCAGCTTTTCTTAGCGTCCAGGAAACAATTATGTCTATTCATCCAGTCATGCAGCGCCTCGCCGATAAGCTTCGGCGCACGGACCTGCCCGCGTTTGTTCCCGGCGATACGATCCGGGTGCAGGTCAAGATCAAAGAAGGCGATAAAGAGCGCCTGCAGGCATTTGAAGGTATTGTGATCGCGCTGAAGAATGGCGCGCAGGGTAGCTTTACCGTGCGCAAGATGAGCTTCGGCCAGGGTGTCGAGCGCATTTTCCCGTTCAACTCGAAGGTGGTCGACAAGGTAGAGAAGGTGCGCTCCGCGCGTGTTCGCCGGTCCAAGCTCTTTTACCTGCGTGGACTGCGTGGCAAGGCAGCCCGTCTGAAAGAAGTAGAACGCAAGTAGGGTTCTCTCCCTGCTGGTTGTAAGGCTGCCCCGTGAGCGTCTGCTGACGGGGCATCTCTTTGTCGATTTGCTGCCGGGCTGGCCCGCCGTGCTACCCGCACGGCGCAGCGCAGGCCGATGATCTAAACTCAAGCTGACGTGGCAACGCAAACTCTCCCGAACAAACAGTCAAAAAGAAGCCGGGTCCTATTGGACCTCTGCCCGCCCGCCGGCGCAGTGGCTGCACTCGTCGAAGCCGAAGAGCTGGAGCCCGGAGAGCTGGAGCCGGAAGTTTCTGCGGCCACGCGCAAACTGCGTATGTTGCGGAAACTGGTGTGCGGCCAGCGGTACGAGAAAGCCGCGCGCGCGACCGGCGCGAAAGTGATTGCCGGGGTCGATGAAGTAGGGCGCGGCGCGCTGTTTGGGCCGGTGGTAGCGGCCGCCGTGATTCTTCCCGAGGGTTGCCGCATCCCGGGGCTGCGGGATTCCAAGCAGTTGATCCGGGAAGATCGTGAGCGGCTGGCGCGCATTGTGGAGCGCAAGGCGTTGGCCCTGGCTATCGAAGAAGTCGACGCGGCTACCATCGATCGCATTAACATCTACCAGGCCACCCGGGTGGCGATGACGGGGGCAGTTTGCCGTTTGTCTCTCCCCCCCGACCATCTGCTCATCGATGCCATGCGCCTGGACCATGCATGCGCTCAGACCAGCATCATCTATGGCGACTCTTTGAGTATCTCGATTGCCGCTGCTTCGGTCCTGGCCAAGGTCTATCGGGATGACCGCATGCGCCAACTGGATCGCGACTACCCCTTGTATGGCCTGGCTTCGCACAAAGGCTACAGTACCCCCGAGCATAAGAAGGCTCTGGTGGCCCATGGCCCGAGTCCCCTGCACCGGCGAAGCTTCCGCCCGGTCGCGGAAAATTGCCTGCCGTGGGACTAGCACCGCCGCGGCCCACATACGAGGAGGACGTTTGCCACTGCGGCTGATGTGTTTTACCGCGCACCCGGATGACGAGTGCGGGGCCTTTGGTGGAGCACTGGTCCGCGCGTACGAGCGGGGTGCGGAAACCAGTGTGATTTGCCTGACGGAAGGGCGCGCCGCGTCCAACCGCGGGGACGCTCGCAATGGCGATGAATTAGCTCAGCTGCGCAGAAAAGAATTTGCGGCGGCACTGGCAGTGTTGCACGTGACTGAGGGTGAGGTACTGACCTACCCCGATGGTGACCTGGTGAATCAGGACTTCTCTGCCGTGACGACTGCTTTGGTGGAACGCATACGGCGATTCCGTCCCCATGTGGTGTTGACGTTCGGCGGCGATGGGAACGTAAACCTGCATCCGGATCACACGATGGTCTCCTGTTTTGCCACCGCAGCGTTTCACTGGGCTGGGCGCGCTCAGTTCGCACCGGAGCAGAGCGCTCTTGGACTGCTCCCGTACCGCCCGCAGAAGCTTTATTACGGCGCCGCGCCTTTCCTGGCATATGCAAACGTTGAGGAGGCTCGAGAGATCTCGCTCATGCCGGCTTCCCTGGTGCTCGCGGTGCATGATCTGAAAGCCGTCAAACTCGAAGCTTTCATGCAACACACGACGCAGGCTAACCTGCTGGCTAAAGTGCAGGACGATCTTCGAGGAGACCGGCGGCGAAGAAAAGTACTTACTGGCTGCGACCCGTGGCATGCCCCGCGCCCCGATGGAGACAGATATGTTTGCCGGCCTGGAAGAGTAGCCCGCCGTAAGAGTTGACGTAAAAACTCCAGCCGCCCCAGGAGATGTGGGAAGTACGTGCGCCCAACAGGCAGCCCGACATGTAGCAACATGGGGAAACTCCCACTGTGCGCTACCTTTGCCATCCCGAGCAGTCTCGTTTGCCTGGAGGCAAATTTAGGATGGAATGACCGAGGAAAGGAGACCAATTCCAAGGCGGGTGACAGGATCAGTCGTGGTGGCTGGGACGGAGCGTCAAGAACGTGCCGACATGATGGCGATGACGAGGGACGCGTCATCGCGTCGCCTGGCGGTTCACTCGATACGGTGGAAGCCCCGGACTTTTAGTCCGGGGGCGCGGGTGTAGAACCCGCGCTGAGGGTGGCCCTCACCATGCGACGGCTTTAGCCGTGGTGGCAGCGGCGTCAGTCCGATTGGAAAACCTGCGCGTAGATTTCGCGGGGAGATCACACGGCCGATTGGCTGGCGGGGCTTGGCCCCGCCAGGGCTAAAGCCCTCAATCTTTGTGCGCGCTTAAGCGCGGGTCTTGAACCCGCGCCCCCGGACTCAAGTCCGGGGCTTCCACCGGGTTCGAGCGTAACCTGCAGCCCTCCCCCCGGGATCTGCGTCGCCGGGTGCTCCGAGAATCTTTCAGCGCGTCGTTCCGATGGAGAGCAGCCGGAATTGATCGGTGCCGACCTGGAGATTTGAGTCAGGGTGAAACATTGCAGATCCCTCTGCTTCGCTCCTAATGAGCAACCTCTCCTTTCCTCGTTCATTCCACCCTTAATTTGCCTCAAGGCAAATCAGCTGCTCGGGATGACAAAGGTTGGTCGGGTGACAAAAAGGGAGAGATACGTCGTGCCCTAATAAGAAACGAACCACAAACGTGTGTATCCTTCACACGCTTCTGGATGTTCAGAGTTGCTAGTCGGTAGCTATGCCCTAGGGCCCCTTCAGCCGCGGACGGCCACAGCCTGCCGCGCTTTACTCTGGCGCAAAGACCAGACCACACGCGCCAGCAGCAAGGCCGCCAGTACGATCGTGATGGTGATGGGCGTGCGAACCCCGCTCTTCACGATCCACCAGTAGTGCACCACTCCGCAAATCGCAGACACATACGCCAGCCGGTGCAGAGCCTGCCAGCGCTTGCCGCCCAGCTTGCGGATAGACCAGGTGGTCGAGGTGGCGGCTAAAGGCAGCAGCAGGATCCAGGCAGCCATGCCTGCGGTGATGTACCGGCGTTTGGCGATGTCGTCGATCATCGCGCGGACATTGAAGCCGGAGTAAAGCCATACGTACGTCAGTAAATGCAGGCAGCTGTAAAAAAACGCAAACAGACCCAGCAAGCGGCGAAAACGAATCAACCACGCCAGGCTTGAGAACAGACGGCGCAACGGCGTGATCGCGAGTGAGATGACTAACAAGCGCAGGGTCGCAAAGCCGGTCGCGTGGGTGACGGTCGCCGTAGGGTCTGGTCCAAGGTCGTTGCTTAGTCCGTGATAAACCAACAACCCAAGCGGCGCCAGGCAGACCAGCCACACGGCAACTTTCAAACTGACAATGGCGCGTTTGCTCACAATGTCCTGACGGTCAGAAGTATTTTTTCAAATCCATACCGTTGTACAGGCTCGCGACCTGGTCGCCGTAGCCATTGAACATGAGGGTCGGCTGACGCTGGTTGAACAAAGAGGCGCCGATGCGGCGCTCCGATGCCTGGCTCCAGCGGGGATGATCCACATTGGGGTTCACGTTGGAATAGAAGCCATATTCCCGGGGCGCCATCTGGTTCCACGCAGTGGGCGGTTGATCGGCCGTGAAATGAATCTTTACGATGGATTTAACCGATTTGAACCCGTACTTCCAGGGCACCACCAGGCGCACCGGGGCGCCATCCTGATTGGGTAAAGCTTCCCCATAGAGCCCGAACGTTAACAGGGTCAGCGGATGCATTGCTTCGTCCATGCGCAGACCTTCCGAGTAGGGCCAGTTCAGATCGATTTCCGACAGCCCCGGCATCACGCTGCGATCCTCGAGCGTCAGAAACTGCACGTATTTGGCTTTGGGCAGCGGTTCTGCCCACTTGATCAATTCCGATAGCGAGTAGCCAGCCCAGGGAATCACCATGCTCCATGCTTCCACGCAGCGGTGCCGGTACACCCGCTCCTCCATCGGCTTGAAACTCAGCAACTCGTCGATGCCAACCGTCTTCTTTTCTTTTACCAATCCGTCGACGGTGACCTTCCAGGGGCGGGTCTTCATGCGTCCGGCATTTTGCGCCGGGTTGTCCTTCTCGACGCCGAATTCGTAGTAGTTGTTGTACGTAGTAATGTCTTTGTACGAGGTCAGAGTCAACCCAGGCGTGGACAGGGGACTTTTGACGGTCGTCAGTTTGGTTGCGGCACTCACGGTTTGCCGCGGATCGAACAAGCCGCCAACAGTTTCACCGATCAATCCCGCTGCGCCCATGGCTGCTGCACTGCTCATGAATGCCCGGCGATTCAGATAGTCGCTTTTGGGGGTGATCTCCGAATAGGAGAACTCGTTCTTCTTTTTGATCAACATGGATGCCGGCCCTTCTCTCTGACTACCGCATGAATACGTGCACTGCTTAGATAGAATTTGCTCTCATAGGTTACGCCCTCGGCTGCATCCGTCAGGAGTGGAGTGGGGCAACGGGTGGGTGGAGGAAGCGAAAGTTTCCATAGGACGGAATCACAACGTACTCCTCAGAGGAACGCTGGGGGCCGAGGAATGGATGAGGTGGCAGGAATGACATTGACAGGCCCGGACAAAGATCGGCTTTACCAGGCGGCAGAACTGTTGCTGGGGGCGCGTCGCACGGGAGAACCACTGGATGATCTACCTCCCGGACTGCGGCCGGGCACGCTGGAGGAAGCCTACTTCGTACAGGATGTGATGTTGCAGGCACTGGGCACCCTGGGGGGCTGGAAAGTGGGTGCGCCTACGCCCGAAGCCGTCCCGCTCTGTGCACCCATGCCGGGGGACGGGTTTGTCCCCTAGCGGCGAAAGGATCGCAATGGGCAAACGCAGGCTGCGCGGGGTTGAGGCCGAAATCGCGTTTTTAATGGGAAAGGATCTCCCGGCGCGTGCCACACCCTACTCCCGGGCGGAATTGCTGGACGCCATCAGCAAGTTGCCACCCTGCCATAGAACTCCTCGAGTCGGCCCTGCTTGATCCAGACCGGGCCGACCGCCTGACCGCCATTGCGGATCTGCAGTCAAACGGCGGTTTCGTTTATGGCGAAGCGGTCGCGGGCTGGCAGCAAACCGGGTTTGACGGCGCGACGGCCCAGATGAACGTCGATGGGTTCGTTCGCCTGACGGATGGAAAGAATGCTGCCGGGAGCGACCTGCTCCGCCTGGTTCTGTGGCTGGCGAACGAAGGATCAAATCGCACCGGAGGATTGCGCGCCGGGCAGTGGATTACCACGGGCAGCTGGACGGGTAAGATCCTCACCGACAGCGGGTCGATCGCTGTGGGGCGCTTCTCACATTTCGGGGAAGTGACTGTGCGCTTCGAGTAGCGGGCGTCCCATTGCAGACGAGACCCGCAACTAGCTGCCCCTAGATACAAATCCACAAAGACGGGCGAGAACGCGTAACCCGCGGACTCGCATGCCGAGTCGCGGCATTCTGCCATATGCGCGGCTCCCCTGCCCATACCACTCTCGGGGAACCCTCGCATTCACAATCGGCCGATGTGGGGGTAGTTGCACAAAACAATAGGTTTGTCCCAAATCCGCACGAGCGCCTCGCTGCGCTTTCTTCGCTTTTTCACGGCAAATTCTTCAGATGTTTACAGCGAGCTGAGAACCTCACTAGGGTCACAGGTTCAGTTTGCGAGCAAGGTGCCTGTTTTCTGACAAGCCGTCATGCCAATCTTCCGGACATGGCAGCGTTCGAGGCTAGCAATCTTTTCTAAATGATTCCCCTGAAAATTCCGCAACAAGGCAATAAGAGAGAGGAACAATGAAGAACCAACTTAAGGCGCTAGCGACCCTGGCACTCGTCTCGGCGCTGTCTGCCGGGATGGCCCAGACGACTGCGCCGGGCGCCAAGACGACAAAAGCGAAACGCCCAGTGGCTCGGAAGGCGGCAGTTCCCAAAAAGCCGTCTGTCGAGAGCCAGATCAATTCTCTGCGGGACGACATGCAGACCCAGATCCAGCAGCTGAAGCAGCAGTTGAACGATCGTGATCAGCAGCTCCAGCAAGCGCAGCAGGCTGCAGCCGCAGCCCAGGCGGCCGCCACCCAGGCGCAACAACAGGCTGCCCAGCAAGCCGGCACCCTGACAGAGAACAGTCAGGCCGTGAGCAACCTGCAAGGCGCTGTCAGTGACCTGAAGACCAACAACGTCTCCCTCGCGTCGACCGTGCAGACCGAGCAGGAAAAGGTCGCCAAGCAAATCGAGCACCCGGACACGATTCACTTCAAAGGAATCACCCTGTCACCCACGGGCAGTTTCCTGGCTGCGGAAACGGTCTACCGCCAGCGGGCCATTGGGGGCGATGTCAACACCCAGTTCACCGGCTTACCGCTGAACTATGCCGACCAGGGGCAATACTCTGAGTTCTACGGCACCGGTCGTCAGTCGCGCGTAGCGCTGCAAGCGGTTGGCAAGGTGAACCCCGACCTCACCGTAGGCGGTTATTACGAGGCAGACTGGTTGAGCGCCGGCGTCACTTCGAACAACAACCAGAGCAACAGCTACACCATGCGGCAACGGCAACTGTGGGCCCAGGCTCACTGGAACAGCTTGACGTTTACCGGAGGCCAGATGTGGTCGCTGGCAACGGAAGATACCAAGTTGACGCAGAACAAGTCTGAGATTCTTCCGCAAACCATCGATGCACAGTACGTAGCAGGGTTCGTGTGGGCGCGGCAGTACGGATTCCGCATCAGTAAGGATTTCGGTAAAACCATGTCCCTTGCGGTCGCGGCCGAAAATCCGCAGATCCTGGGCATCGCCGGGCACGGCCTGCCGACCAACCTGATCATCGGATCCCCTGGCAATTCAGGTGGTCTTTATAACGCGGGTGGCACGTCCGCTGGCGCGAACCTGGCAAACTATGCCTCGAACGTCGCGCCGGATATTATCGCGAAGCTCGCCTTCGAGCCCAAGCTGGGCCACTTCGAAGTCTTCGGCATCGGCCGCTTCTTCCGTGCACGCATCTACCCGAATGCTCCCGCTTCTTCCGTGGGCGCCTACAACGACATCACCACGGGCGGCGGAATCGGCGGCAGTATGCGCATTCCCACATTTCACAAGCACCTGGATGTTGGATTGAAGGGACTTTGGGGTGATGGTACCGGGCGTTACGGCAGCAGCACCATTGCTGACCTGACCCTCCGGCCTGATGCACAGCTTGCCCTGATCCACAACTTCAGTGCCCTGGGCACGCTGGACTACCACGTGACGCCTCGCCTCGATGTGTACGCCAACTACGGCGGTGATTACGTCGGGCGCCGCTACTTCATGACCAGCCCCACCAAGGCTGTCGGTTACGGTTCTTATCTGAACGTCGAGACGGGTTGCAATACCGAGCCCGTTCCGGGAACCACCATTACCGGCTACACCCCTGGCAGCCAGGCCAACTGCACTGCCGACACCAAGGACGTGCAGGAGTTCACGGCAGGCTACTGGTACAACTTCTACAGTGGCCCGATGGGTCGTATCCGTCAGGGGATCCAATACGCTTACTTCCAGCGCAACATCTGGTCCGGTATTGGCACCACCCCCGAAGGAACCAACAACATGATCTTTACTTCCTTCCGCTACTACCTGCCGTAGTTACAAAAGCAGCACGCAAAAAAGGCACCCTTTCGGGGGTGCCTTTTTGTTTGTCTTACACTCAATGAAATCGCTTTGCCCAAATTGTTCGCTGCGGTCGCCGCATGGAGATAGGTTGATCACGAACGCTCTTCGCTTGTTCCTCTTTTTGTCATTGCTGCTGCCGGCGCAGGTTTACGGCCAAACCGAAAGGCTCCCCGATGTGCCTCCGGTGACCGCGCATCACGCGATGGTGGTGAGCGTACATCATGATGCGAGTGATGCCGGGTTGCAGATGTTGCAGGCGGGCGGAAATGCAGTCGATGCGGCGGTCGCTACTGGCTTTGCGTTAGCCGTGGTGCACCCTGTGGCCGGCAACCTGGGGGGCGGCGGTTTCATGATGTTGCGCCTCGCAAATGGCGAGTCTCACTTTCTCGACTTTCGTGAGCAGGCGCCGCTCCGGGCTTCTGCCAACATGTACCTCGACAGCAAGGGCCAGATCATTCCGGATGCTTCGACGGTTGGTTATCTCTCGATCGGCGTCCCGGGCTCGGTGGCAGGCCTGGTGCAAGCGGAGCGGCGATTCGGAAAACTGTCGCTCGCCCAGGTGATGGCGCCGGCGATTCACTTTGCAGAGAAGGGCTTTACGCTGAGCGCTGAGGAAGCAGAGGAACTCCACGATCCCCTGCTCTCGCGCTTTCCTGAATCCCGTCGCATTTTTCAGCGCGACGGACATTTCTATCAAGCGGGTGATGTTTTCCAGCAGCCCGATCTGGCACGCACACTGCTTCGTATCGAGAAGGATCCGGAGAGCTTTTACCACGGTGCGCTGGCGGCTGAACTGGCGCGCGCCATCCGGAAAAATGGCGGGCTGATCACCAAAGAAGATCTGGCCGCTTACCGGGTCAAGGATCGCAAACCCCTCGTCGGCACTTATCGCCAGTATCAGATCCTGGCGCCTCCACCGCCATCTTCCGGCGGGATCGCGGTGCTGGAAATGCTGAATATTTTAGAGAGCTATGACATGGCGTCCCTGGGGGATCGTACGCCGGCCAGCATGCACCTGATCCTGGAAGCTTTCCGCCGAGCCTTCAAAGACCGGACGTCGTATTTGGGGGATCCTGACTTTGAAACCATGCCGATTGCTCAACTGAGTGACAAGGCATACGGCGCCGCCTGGCGGAAGAGCATTCAGCCGGAGAGGGCGACTCCTTCAGCCACGCTGGTCCGGCCGCCGGGGTTTCTGCCGGAGGAAAAGCCTGAGCCGCTGCCGGCTGAGTCGAAGCAGACGACGCATTACTCGGTACTGGATGAGGCGGGCAATGCAGTGTCGGTTACGTATACCTTGAATAATGGCTTCGGGTCCGGGGCTACGGCCGAGGGTCTTGGATTTCTGTTGAACGACGAGATGGATGACTTTACGTCCAAGGTCGGAGCACCCAATATGTTCGGACTGATCCAGGGGAGTGCCAATGCCATTGCGCCGAAGAAGCGCCCTTTGTCCAGCATGACCCCGATCATCGTTCTGCAGAACGGCAAGGTTCGATTTGTGATCGGCTCTCCGGGCGGCCCGCGCATTATCACCACGGTTGCCAATATTTTTCTCAGCGCCACGGATGGCGGGTTAAATATTCAGCAGGCGGTGGATGCTCCGCGATTCCATCAGCAGTACCTGCCGGATGAGGTCTATGTGGAACCGGGGTTTGCGCCACAGACGCTGCAGAAGTTGCGCGACATGGGGTACACGGTGACGAGCGGCGAAGGCCACTGGAGTGATGGGGAGTGCATTGCGGTCGATCCGCACACGGGGCTGCTACTCGGTGGCCAGGACAAGCGTCGCCATTATGGGAAGGCCGCTGGCTATTAGGTTGCTGGCCGCCGGGGTGTTTGCGAAGCTTGGCGAGTGGGGTGTTGCGGAGTGTGAAGACCACTGCCCAACCCGCGGGACACCCAGCTCGCTAGAAGTCACGGTCCCCCCCTTTTTGTCATCCCGAGCGCAGTCGAGGGATCTGCTGTGCGCCTTTCTCCCTCCACAGATTTCACATAAGCTCCAGCATCGGACACGCGGAGGAACCCATCCATGAGCGGCAAGGTCAGAGTCTCGTCTTTGCGGCGGTGGATGAGTGCGGGTTCCTCCGCCTATCCGATGCTGGAGCTTATGTAGAAATCTGTGGAGGGAGAAAGGCGCACAGCAGATCCCTCGACTGCGCTCGGGATGACAAAGGGGGGGAGCAGTTACTTTTATCATGGTGAGTGCCCTAGGCTGCCTTAGCGGTACCGACTGCGGGCGAGCGCCTTTTCGTCACCTCATACGCAACGTCATACGCAACGAGGTCCAGCCAACCCCATCTTCCACGGCCCTGCCTAAGCCGGTAAAGTGGAACCCATGCAAATTCGGTTTGCTTTTGGCCGCAAGGGCCTGGACCTCACCTTGCCGGAAGGCCCCCGCTACGAGGTGATTGAAAGCCGATCGGCTTCTCCCCTGCCGGACGTAGCCGCGGCCCTCGACCACGCCCTCGATCACCCCATCGGCTGCCCACCGCTCTCCGCGCTGGCGGCCGGCAAACACACCGCCGCAATCTCGGTCTGTGACATCACCCGGCCCGCACCCAACTGGCTGACGCTGCCACCCTTGCTCGCTCGGCTGCACGCTGCGGGCATCCCGGTCGAGGGCGTCACTCTACTGATCGCGACCGGACTGCACCGCGAAGCCACACCGGCTGAAATCGACGCCATTCTCGGCCGGGAGATTGCCGGCAAATACCGGGTGGTGAACCATGACGCGCGGGCTCTTCATGAGCACCGCTGGCTGGGAGAGACACGGCGAGGCATCCCGGTCTATATCGATGAGCGGTTCATCGCGGCCGACCTGCACATTACGCTCGGTTTTATCGAGCAGCACCTGATGCTCGGCTTTTCTGGCGGGCGCAAACTGGTGGCGCCGGGCCTGGCTGCCCAGGAAACAATCAAGGTCATCCACTCTCCCTTGTTCATGCGAGAACCCCTGGCCACTGAGGGATCGATTGCCAACAATCCCCTGCACGCAGAGCTGCTGGAGATCGCGCGCATGGCCCGGCATGACTTCATGCTGGACGTGACCCTCACCCAGGAGCGCGAGGTTTCCGGGATTTTTGCCGGGAATCCGGTGGAGGCCCACGCAACCGGAGTCGCCTTCTTGCGCGCCACCTCGCTCGAAAAGCTTTCCGGCCTGGCGGATGTGGTGATCACGAGCGCGGCGGGCCATCCCCTGGACCTCACCTTCTACCAGACCATAAAAGGATTGACCGCCGCTCAGCACATGGTGAAGCCCGGCGGACGCATCCTGATCCTGGGTGAGTGTGCCGAGGGCGTAGGGTCCCCGGAGTTCGCGGCGAAAGTCAGCGCCTTTTCCGGCTACGAGCCCTTCCTGGCAGAGATCAAGGACGCGCCTGTGGTCATTGACCAGTGGCAGCTGGAAAAGCTGGCGCTTGCCGGGCAGAAGAATGAGCTCTTCTTCTTCTTGCCGGGCGTTCGACAGAACCAACTCGGGCAGCTGGCTTCGCGATGCTTCCTAACCTGGCAGGAAGCTACGGCTGCCGCCCTTTCCGGCCTGCCTCGGGGAGCCCGGGTGGCACTCGTTCCGGAGGGACCTTATGTCTTTGCCCGGGTGCCGGAAGAGACTCCCGGGTGCGATGGAAGAAGTGCATCAATTATCATGAGTGGGTAGTCAAGTAACAATATGCAGTTTTGCGGCGAAGCGCGAAAGTGGCGAAATTGGCAGACGCACCAGACTTAGGATCTGGCGGGGCAACCCGTGGGGGTTCGAGTCCCCCCTTTCGCACCAACGAACCCTACAGATGAAGTCCCTGCCTTTGTAGATTCTGTCGATGTTCCGCGGCAACTCTTCAAAAATGATTACGTAATCGGTCGCAGGTTGAGAAAGGTTCCTGCGCCCCTCTTGATTGAAATGAATAATCAGCAACGCAGAGTCGTGGTCACTGGGGTTGGGTTGGTGAGCCCCGTAGGCATAGGCACAGAAGTCACGTGGAAGGCTTTGCTCGGGGGCCAGTCCGGCATCACCGGCATCACCCTCTTCGACGCCACTGGGTATAGCTGCCGCATCGCCGGTGAAGTGCAGGATTTTGTGCCTGAAAACTTCATTGAGCGTAAAGAAATCAAAAAGATGGGCCGCTTTATCCAGTTTGCCCTGGCAGCCTCTGACTTCGCAATGGAGCAGTCCGGACTGGACATGAAGGTCGAGGACGCGGAGCGGGTCGGAGTTTACGTGGGCAGCGGGATCGGGGCCTTCGAGGTCATCGAGCGGGAGCATAGCAAGCTGCTGGCTTCCGGCCCGGGCCGGGTTTCGCCATTCTTCATTACCGCCACCATCGCCAACCTGGCTGCCGGACAGATCTCGATCCGCTACGGTGCGACCGGCCCGAATCTGACATCGGCGACTGCCTGCACGACTGGCGCACACGGGGTGGGCGAGTCTTACCGCATCATCCAGCGCGGCGAGGCCGACGTGATGATCTGCGGTGGGACTGAAGCAGCGGTGACTCCTCTGTCGGTGGCTGGGTTTGCCTCCATGCGCGCGCTGTCCACGCGCAATGACGATCCGGCGACTGCATCGCGCCCCTGGGATCAGGGCCGCGATGGGTTCGTCGTCGGGGAAGGTGCGGGCATCCTGGTGCTGGAAGAGTATGACCATGCAGTGAAGCGGGGGGCGAACATTCTTGCCGAGTTGGTCGGCTACGCGGCGAATGGCGATGCCTACCACACCAACGCTCCACCGGAAGACGGGCGCGGCGTGAAACGGGTGATGGAGTTAGCCCTGCGCAGCGCAGGCGTTGAGCCAGCTGCCATTGGATATCTGAATGCGCATGCGACCTCGACACCGCTGGGCGACCGCGCCGAGGCGAGAGCAATCTGCGAGGTCTTCGGCGAGTCTGCCGCGAAGCTGCTGGTAAGCTCAACCAAATCCATGACCGGCCATCTGCTGGGTGGAGCTGGAAGTCTCGAAGCAGGTATTACGGTGCTGGCTCTACGGGACCAGGTGGCGCCACCCATGACCAATCTGCAGACTGTCGATGAAGCCTGCGGATTCTACCCTGGTGAAAGACAAGGGCCAACCGGCGCCGATGGAGTACGCCATGACTAATTCCTTTGGTTTCGGCGGCACCAATGCCTCGCTTATTTTCCGCCGCTATACTCCGGCACCGTAGGCGAGGGTAGGGAGGATTGCTGGTGCAGGCCCTCTCCTTACTAAGCAGGGACGGGTGCCCCACAACTCGCGAGAAACGAGCGAGTTGTGGGGCACCCATCCTTCGCTACGGAACAGGCTAGCTTCACGTAAACGCCGAAGCCGGGATAGTCTAGAAACATCATGAGTCAAGAGCCTATTCAGCCGAACGTCGTACTCGAGCGATCCTCCGACTACCGCGAGGGTTACGCCAATAGCGTTCAGGTGCAAAAGAGCGTTTGGGATTTCCGCCTTACCTTCGGCACGGCGTTCCAGGACACGGTCGAGCAAATCACCATTAACACCTTTCAAACGGTTTACCTCAGCCCGCAACAGGCGAAGGCTTTGTGTAATGTGCTGGAGCAAAACGTGCTGCAGTATGAGCACGCTTTCGGCACGATTGCGCTCGAGCCGCGGCCACCCGTGCCCCAGGGGCCAGTGCACTAGCACCACGCGACTCCGCTGCAGGATGCCGGGAGGGAGGGAGACTGTTGGCCGTACTTCGTAAACCGCAGACGCCTCTTGACCGCCCGCTTCCTCTTCGTTTGATTTTTCCGCTGCTGTTTGTCGCAGTGTATTTATCGCATCTGACGCTGCTGCGGTTGCCGTATTACTGGGACGAAGCCGGCTACTACATTCCTGCGGCGTACGACTTCTTTCGTACCGGGGATGTGATTCCCTCGACCACCCTGGCAAACGCGCACCCGCCCCTTCCCTCTTTGTATCTGGCACTGTGGTGGAAGTCGGGCTTTACGCCGGCAGTCACGCGGACGGCCATGTGCGTGATCACAGCGGTTGCGCTGCTGGCGGTGTACCGGCTGGGCATTTTACTCAACGGCCGACAGCGGGTGGCCGCAGTCGCTACTCTGCTGACCGCGCTCTACCCAGTTTGGTTTGCCCAGAGCACACTGGCCCATGCGGATATGTTTGCAGCGGCTGCTACGTTATGGGGGCTGGCCTTTGTGTTCAGCAGCCAGCGGCGGCCGAAGCAGATCTGGGCGGCGGCCGCTTGCTTTGCCGTGGCTGCCTGGTGTAAAGAAACAGCCATCGTTACACCCATCGCGATCGCCTTGTGGCAGGTTTATCTCGGGCTGCGCGCGCCGGCCTCGGCACGGGGTACGCATGCCAGAACTGGTCTGGCTATGCTGGCCGCGCCCATCAGCCTGCTTGGCTGGTACGGCTACTTCTACCACCGCACCGGCTTCGTGTTCGGCAACCCGGAGTTCCTGCGCTACAACGCGACTTCCACCCTGACTCCCTTGCGCATCGTGTTGGCCCTGGCGCACCGGGTGTTGCAGCTGTTCGCGCATATGAACATGTTCGTTCCGGTGCTTTGCATGCTCGCGGCGATGCTGCTGTTACCACTGAAGGAACCGGACGGGCGCCTGCGGCCGCGTATCCAGCCTTCCGACCAGGCGTTGATTTACGCGGTTCTCGCCGGCAACGTGGTGTTTTTTTCAGTGCTGGGCGGCGCTCTGCTTACGCGCTACCTGTTGCCGCTGTATCCGCTGGTCCTTCTGCTCTCCGTGTCTACGTTCTACCGCCGCGTGCCCTACTGGTTTGGACTTGTGGGGCTGAGCCTGGGAGCGTTTGCCATCGGGCTGTTCGTCAACCCGCCTTACAAGTTTGCCCCGGAAGACAATCTGAACTACGCCGACGTGATCCGGCTGCATCAACAGGCCATCCGGCAGATCGTGACCCACTTTCCCGGCAGCACCATACTTACTGCGTGGCCCGCGACCGATGAGCTCAGTAAGCCGGAGCTGGGCTATGTGCGTAAGCCGCTGGCGGTGGTTCCGGTGGCTAACTTTTCCCTTGAGGAAATGCAGAAGGCAGCGGGAGAGAGCCAGGACTTTAGTGTGGGGTTTGCCTTTTCGACTAAGTACGATCCACCGCGATTGCTGAACCTTGGCATGCGCAACGAAGCGCTTGATACCCGCTTCTTTGACTTTCATCACGACCTCGCGCCGGCCGCAATTGCCCATATCCTGGACGGCCGCATTGTTTGGCGCGACGAACGGGAGGGTGAATGGGCGGCGGTGTTGCACTTCAACCGCCCACAGGTGGCGAGGCTGGAACCTTTTCCGGAACCGTAGCCCCACAGAACTATACTGTAGGGGTGCAACCCCGACATCTCACCTGCGTTTTGGTGTTGTTTACAGCGCTTTTGCCCGGCCAGTGGTCGCGTGCGCAAAGCGCGTCCAATCAGGGCACATCTTCAGAAACGACGCACGGGTTGCTGCTGGTGCTTCCCTTCGAGAACCGGACCGACCAGCCGAACCTGGACTGGATCAGCCAGGCCATCCCGGAGGTGCTGAACCCCCGGCTTGCGTCCGCCGGATTCCTGCCAATCAGCCGCGACGATCGCTTGTACGCCCTGGATCATCTGGGCCTGCCTTCTACGTTTCAGCCCTCCCGGGCAAGCGCGATTCGCCTGGCGCAAACGCTGGACGCCGATTGGGTGATCGTCGGATCGTTCTCTTCAACCGGCCAGCGCTTTCAGGTAAAAGCGCAAGTGCTGCGCATGGACGCTCTGCACATGTCCGCTCCGATACAGGAGGAAGCAGATGTGAGTCATTTGCTTGACCTGTTGAACAGTCTTGCGTGGGGCCTGGCGAAACAGATCGATCCGCATTTTGCAGTAGCGCGCACCACCTTCATCGCCGCTGGAGCCGATTTGCACGCAGGCGCCGTGGAGAATTACACCCGCGGATTGGTGGAGACGGACCCCTCGGAACAGATCCGGCATTTGAAAGAAGCAGTGCGGCTCGACCCGAAATTCTCGCCGGCTCTGCTCGCTCTGGGGAAAGCATATTTTGCTGACCAACAGTTTGAACTGGCGGCCAGCACACTCGGGCGGCTCCCGCTTAACGACCCAAGCGCACGCGAAGCGGACTTTGACCGCGGCCTGGCTTATTTTTACCTTGGCAGTTACGTAAAAGCAGAAGACGCGTTCGCGTTCGTCAGCAAGCAACTGCCACTGCCCGAGGTGGTGAACAATCAGGGCGTGGCGGCGAGCCGGCGAGGCAAGGATGCGACCTCCTACTTTCTGCAGGCAGTGGCCGCAGACCCCAACGATGCCGATTACCAATTCAATCTTGCGGTGGCGTTAAACCACAAAAAAGACACGGCCGGGGCGATCCGGGCACTCAACCAAACACTCAAGCTGCACCCCCAGGACACGGAGGCGCAGTCGTTTCTGGAAGCATTGCGCGCGCCCCATGCCGCGGCGCCTGCCGCCCCGGGCAACCGGGTGAACACTGCATTTGATCCAGCGGCGGCGGCGGACAGCGCACCCCTGGAGAGGATCAAACGTAACTTTAACGAAGCCTCTTTCCGGCAAGCGGCCTTCGAGATGGAACAGATGCAGGAGGCGCATTTAGCCACGCTGCCGCCGCACAAGCAGGCAGACGCCCTGACCCAGGCGGGGATGCGCTATTTTAATCAGGGGCTGATCCTCGAGGCCGAGCGCCAGTTCCAGGCGGCGCTCCAGGCGGAAGGGGCGAACGCGGAAGCGCATGCCGGGTTAGCACTGGTGCGGGAGCGGGAAAGCGATCTCGCCAACGCGCGCATCGAGGCCGAGGCATCACTTAAGACGCAACCGAACGTGACGGCTTACCTGGTCTTGACCCGGCTTGATCTGCAGGCCAATCAAAAATCCGAGGCAACGGCCGACGTGGACAATGCCCTCAGGTTAGAGCCGCAGAATGCTGCGGCGCACGCCTTACGTCAGCAAATCGAGGGCAAGGGGCAGGCGGCGCCATGAGGCGATTCACGTTTGCGCCGTTCCTGTGGCTCTCGCTCTTTTTCTGGGCATGCGGTCTGAGTGCTCAGGCACAACGGCCGCGCGTGATAGTGGTTCACATCGACGATACGATCCAGCCGATCAGCGCGGATTATCTTGGGCGCGCCCTGGATGTGGCCAACGCACAACGGGCGGATGCCGTCGTCATCGAGATCAACACACCGGGCGGATTGATCGATTCCATGCGGACCATGGTGGGCCGGATCATTGCTTCCCCGGTACCGGTCATCGTCTACGTGGCGCCTTCGGGAAGCCGAGCCGGATCAGCGGGATTCTTTCTGCTCGAAGCAGCCGATGTTGCCGCCATGGCGCCCGGCAGCAACGCGGGTGCAGCGCATCCGGTGGTAATGGGCGCCAAACTCGACGACACCATGAAGCAGAAGCTGGAGAACGATACGGCTGCATTTCTGCGCTCGTATGTCGCTCGCCGCGGCCGCAATGTGAGCGCTGCGGAAGATGCGGTGCGCGCTTCCAAGTCTTACAGCGATACTGAAGCGTTGCAGTTGAAGCTGATCGATTTGATTGCGCCCGATGACGTGACGCTTCTGAACACGTTGGACGGCCGCACCATCACGCGCTTCGATGGTTCCAAACGGGTGCTGCACACGCGCGATGCGTCGCTGATCAGGGTGGATCCCACGCTGCGGGAAAACATCCTCGACCGGCTCACTGATCCCAACCTGGCCATGCTGGTGCTGGTGGTGGGCGCTCTGCTGATCTATCTGGAGTTCAACGTGCCGGGCACCATCATTCCCGGCACCCTTGGCACCATCATGGTGCTGCTGGCGGTGTTCTCGCTCAACCTGCTGCCCGTTCGGTATACGTCGGTCATGCTGCTGGTGGCGGCGTTTGTCTTATTGATCCTGGAAGCGAAGTTCGCGACGCACGGCGTGCTTGCCGCGGCCGGGATCATTTCGTTAGTGGTTGGAGCGCTTACGCTGGTCGATGGTCCGATCCCTGAGCTACGCGTACACATGGCTACGGCGCTCAGCGCTGGCCTTGCTTTTGGGCTGATCACTGTATTTTTGCTTCGCCTGGCTTTGCGGGCGCGGCGCAGCAAGTTCCGCATGGGCGGGGACGCGATGATCGGCCTGATTGCGGTGGTTGCTCGACCGCTGGCTCCGGTTGGGCAGGTGCTTGTCAACGGGGAAATCTGGGCGGCGGAGTCGTCCATTCCGGCGGCGGAAGGCGAGAAAGTCCGCGTACGTGGGCTGCGGGATCTTACGTTGCTGGTGGAGCGGCTTCCGTAGCGTTGCTATTGAGAACTGCGACTGTTCTGGCGGTCCGGTTTGCTGCTGGAGCTCTGTAAGAATTCGTGGAGGGAGAAAGGCGCACAGCAGATCCCTCGACTGCGCTCGGGATGACAAAAGGAGGAGGGGCAGTGGTTGGGGGCGGTGTGGGCGGCGTGAGAAGTACGCTCTGTTGTCCCGGAGCGTAGTTGAGGGTTGTGCATGCCTTGCCCTTCCTCCTGCTGTTTTCCCTTCCCTGTCTTTTGCCTTCCACCGCTTTCTCCCTTCCATCGCCCCCTTTTTGTCATCCCGAGCAATCTGCTTGCAGTGCAAGTTAAGGACGGGATGAACGGGGTGCAATGCGCGTCGGTCTAGCGGAGCAGGATGTCCCCCACTCAAGCCAAACGCGGCTTGAGTGGGCCACCCTCGGCTTTTCTGGATTGCGGGCAGGGAGCAGATCCTTCTGGGTGGCGACTGATCGAACCCTAAAACTGTAGGGTGGCCCATTCGAGCCGCGTTTGGCTTGAGTGGGGGACATTTGAACCCTCGTCCAGAGCGCTTTCCAGTTTGTTCATTAGGAGCGCAGTCGAGGGATCTGCTGTGCGCCTTTCTCCCTCCACGAATTCGTACAGAGCTCCAGCTTCGCTCCTTGAATTGACTCTCCTGCCATTCCTGCCCAAAGAGTGGTTCTTCGGCGTGTCTGATAGTAGTGGACGGTAGGCTTAATAATCGCTCCTGTACAATCGGAGATTAGCGAAGGCTCCCAACCTTCCTGGAAGAGGCCTATTCATGGGCATCGGCATTCCCGGCCTGATTCTTATCTTTGTCATCGCCCTTTACCTGATTAATTCCGTCAAGATTTTGCGAGAGTACGAGCGCGGTGTTGTTTTCCGTTTAGGACGCGCTCTGCCTATCCCTAAGGGACCGGGAGTCATCCTCATCTTCCGTCCGTTCGATCAGATGGTGCGCGTGTCGCTTCGGCAGGAAGTGCTGGAAGTGCCTCCGCAGGACATCATCACGCGCGACAACGTCACGCTCAAAGTGAACGCGGTGATCACGCTGAAAGTCATCGACCCCTCACGCGCCGTGATCGAGGTGATGAACTACGTCTACCAGACTTCCCAGTTCGCACAGACGACGTTGCGGTCCGTGCTGGGCGAGGTAGAACTCGACGAACTACTATCCCGTCGCGAGTCGCTCAACCAGCGAATTCAAACCATCATCGACCAGCACACAGCTCCCTGGGGCGTGAAGGTGGTCAATGTTGAGGTCAAGCAGGTCGACCTGCCGGAATCGATGCTGCGGGCCATGGCGAAACAGGCGGAGGCGGAACGCGAAAAGCGCGCCAAGGTCATCCATGCAGACGGTGAGTTTGCGGCTGCACAGCGCCTGGTGGACGCGGCAGCCCTGCTGGCGACCCAGCCCATGACGCTGCAGCTACGCTACTTACAGACACTTACCGACATCGGCGTGGAGAAGAACACCACGATCGTCTTCCCCCTGCCGTTGGAGATGATGAGCCTGTTTAATAAAATGGGAGATATGCGGATGCCCCCTGCCACGACGGGCAGCGCGGAGATCAAGACGGAGAAATAGTCATGCGATCCCTGCTCGATACAGAAGAAGTGGAAGACGAAGCGCCGGAGATAACGCTCAGCACAGGATCCGTGCTGGCTATCTTCTTTGGGCTGGTCCTGGTCTGTGGAGTGTGTTTCGGTTTCGGCTACTCGATGGGCCGCGGCACGGAAATGGGAACGCAGGTGATCAAGATCGGGGGCGCTCCGGCTCCCGCGGTTGCTCGGAATGCCGAGCCGGCTGTTGGGGAAAACACGCCACCGGCGGTTGCCCCGAAGCGGGCTGAGCCGCGTGCAGCGGCACCTTCTGAATCTCCAGCAGCGCAACCGCAGCCGGCTCAGGAGACCGCCAACAGCGATGCTGCGGGGACCCCGCCCGCGAAACATGAGTTGCTTAAAAAACCTTCCCCGGTTCTGCAGGCTCCGACCGTGGAGCAGCCGGCAACCGTTGCCGCCGCCATGAGTGCGCCGTCGGGTACAGGACAGCCGATGGTGCAGATTGCTGCTGTGGCTCGCCGTGAAGATGCAGATGTGCTGGTGTCTGCTTTACGGCAACGCGGTTACGGGGTGACGGTGCGCAGCGAACCGCAGGACAAGTTGTTGCACGTACAGGTGGGACCGTTTGCGGATCGCAATCAGGCGATCGCGATGCGGCAGAAGCTACTCTCCGACGGCTACAACGCAATCATCAAAGAGTAGTCACGAAGGGTTAGACCGCGAAGGATTAGTCTTTCGGCCTAGCCCTCGTCGAGATCCTTAGGGCGCATGGCCGGCGGCAGACCTTCCGCGATCGCTGCGCGTACCGCGGTCGTTAACTGCTCACGGTTGGTGAAGCGGGCCGGATCGATCGGCGGATGAAACGTCAGGTGAGCGGTGCCGGGCCGAATACGCAGGCTGCCCTTCGACATCATCTTCTCCGAGCCCCAGATAGACACCGGCACAACCGGCGCGCCTGACTCCATCGCCAAAAAGAATGGCCCTTTCTTAAAGGGCAAGAGCTTGCCTTCGCGCGAGCGAGTTCCTTCCGGAAAGATAGAAATGTTCACTCCTGAAGCCAGCACTTCGCGAGCAAACTTCACACTTTGTCGTGGCCGACTCGAGGCGCCCATCGCGATCGACCGGGATGAAGTTCGCCAGCCGCATGCCGGTGCCGAGGATCGGGATCTTAATCAGAGATCGTTTCAGGAAGAACGAAGTGCGGAACGGCAACTCGGGCAGCAGCAGCGGCGGGTCCAGGTTCGATACGTGATTCGCCATGAAGATACACGGTTGTGAAGGAATGTTTTCCCGCCCCGTGACCTCGAGCCGAATCCGCGCCAGCTTTGACCCCGTCCGCAGGATGCCCATACTCCATCGATAGAGCAAGCCGATATCGCCGGTAGCCCACGCCCAGGGGATGCCCACGGCCGCTGCCGGCAGCGCCAGGACGACGTAGGTAAAGAGAAGAGTCAGGGAGCTGAACATTTACGGCGTGACCGCGACGCGAGATTTCAGATGCGGCCCCGCTGCTCAAGAGCCTTGGGTAGCTTCTCATAGATGCGATCGAAACCGCCGTTGGAAAGGATCGCGACCACGTCGCCGCTCGCGAGCCGCGGCGTCAGGCCCTCGACGATCGCATCCGCTGTAGAGTAGAAGGTCGCGTTATGACCGGCGCTCACCAGTGCGTCGACCACCTTCTCGGGATGCATACGCTCCAGTTCGGGAATGCTTTCCTGCTTAAAGACGCCGGCGACGACAATGCCGTCCGCCAGCGCGAGGCTCTCCACCAGTTCCCTCTCGAAGACATTGCGGCGCAGGGTGTTGGATCGTGGCTCCAGCACGGCCCAAAGTTTCTGGCCAGGATACGCAGCGCGAAGCGCTTTCAACGTCTCACGAATCGCCGTGGGGTGGTGCGCGAAGTCGTCCACGATGGTCACGCCCGCGGCAACGGCACGCACTTCGAGCCTGCGTTTCACACTGCGGAAGGTCGCGAGCGCTTCGGCAATTGCGGTGGGGTCAATGCCCTGCCCGGCTGCGAGTGCCGCGGCGGCCGTGGCGTTCAAGGCATTGTGCTCGCCGGGCATGGGCAGGCTTACCTTCAACCAGGTGTGGCCGGCGCGCGCGATCGTCCAGCTCGAGGTGCTGCCTTCATGGGTCAGGTCTTGCAGTTGCCAGGTCGAGCCCGGCTTGAATCCGTAGCGCTCGACGGCGCAAAAGGCGCGCGCGACACAATCGTCCACGTTGCTGCTGGCGTCGAAGGCGATTACGCGACCGCGTCGAGGCACCAGGTTCACCAACCGCCTGAAAGCAGTCTTAACGGCCTTCAGGTCGTCGTAGATATCGGCGTGGTCAAACTCCACGTGCGTGAGGATCAGGGCATCGGGAAAGTAGTGCATGAACTTGGGACCCTTATCGAAGAACGCCGTGTCGTACTCATCACCTTCGAGGATGAAGGGCTTGCCGTCACGCACGCGGAAGCTGGTGCCAAAGTTTTCGGCGATGCCGCCGATCAGGAAAGAAGGAGCCGACTGCGGATCTTTGCGCGCCGCTACTTCATAGATCCAGGCCAGCATACTCGTGGTGGTGGTTTTGCCATGTGTCCCGGCCACAACAAGTGAGTCTTTGCCGGGGAGAAATTCGTGTTGGATCATTTCTGCCAGGGAGCGAAACGGCAGGCGCTGATCAAGCACGTACTCCAACTCCACGTTGCCGCGGGAAATGGCGTTGCCCACGATCACCAGGTCAGGGCGCGGAGAAAGGTTGGCCTCGGCGTAAGGCTCCTTGATGGGGATACCCAGTTCCTGCAGGAGCGTCGACATGGGTGGATAGGCAGCGGCATCGGAGCCCGTGACGCGATACCCCCGGGTTTGCAGCATGCCGGCCAGCGAAGCCATGGCGGAGCCGCAAATACCAATCAGATGAACGTGCTTTTGTTCTGTCATTATTTTTCCGTTGCTCGCTGCAGGAAGCTGAGGACCGGCGCGCGCACCAGATCAAGTTCCGCCTCTATGCCAAAGGCCAGTGTGATGCTGCGGCGAGATACGTGGCCGGACCGCAGCCCTATGGCGATGGGCCCCTGGAACCAATCGAGCACACGAAGAATCACCTCATCCAGCAAATCGTGCTTTTGCCCGGCGGATACGCAGTCGAGCATTTCCCCGAAAATGATCCCCGTCACGCCTTCAAATTTGCCGGCCAGCACCATCTGTCGCAGTAGCCGATCCAATTGATAGGGCTTGACGTCCCGGTCTTCCAGGAAGAGCAGCTTGCCCTCGGTGCGGGGTGCGTAGGGGGTGCCGAGCGAGGCAGCCAGCAGGGTAAGGCAGCCACCGTAGAGAGTGCCCGCGGCTTTGCCGGGCATCAGCGTACGCAGGCCCGCCGCTTCGCCCACAAACCAGCGCTCGCCGCCGAGGGCCGCCAGCAGGCTGGTCTCGTCCACGCCATCGGGCACAGAGAAATCACCGGCGATCATGGGCCCATGAAACGAAGGCAGGCCGATCTGATCGAGCATCCATGTCTGGATGCAGGTCATGTCCGAGTGGGCAATGAACGGTTTGGGATGCTCCCGCACCAGGCCAAGATCAAGACCAGGCAGCAGGTAGTTGCATCCGTAACCACCGCGGCTACAGAAGATGGCCTCCACCGCCGGATCGAGAAAGGCCGCGTGCAGATCGTCGAGACGGGCCTGCGTGGTGCCGGCGAAGTAGTGGTGCGCTTTGGCAAGCGCCTGCTTCCCCACACTCGGCAGAAAGCCGAGACGGTTCAGCGCTTCTACCCCTTTTGCCAGCTTTCTCCGGTTGCGGGTAGCTCGCCGGAGAAAGCACGGTAACTCTCGACCCGCGGCGTACCGCCGGAACACTCAATGTGCGCTGCCCCAATGCAGGTACTTTCACCATGCTTCTCCAAAGCAGACCAGCGCCGCGGGGCCGGTCAGGAGCATGTCAGCTCCGTGCCACTCGACTGTTTGCGGACCGCCCGGCGAGAGCACGCGCAGCCGCGGCGACGCGGCGCGCAAGGCGATCGCGGCGCTGGCGGTGGCGCAGGTACCGGTGCCGGAAGAAAACGTGGGCCCCACTCCCCGTTCAAATATGCGAATCTCGATTGCATCACGACTGGTCATGTGGACAAATTCCACATTCGTTTGATGAGGGAAATTCGGATGCGTGCAAATCTGCGCGCCCAGCGCCTCCCATGAGAGGCCATGCACGCTAAAGTCGGGCTCATCGACAAAGATCACGAAGTGCGGATTGCCGGTCGAGACCACGGCTCCTTCGACTGCGAGGCCGTTGGGCAAATGGACCGTGGTTGCTTGTACCTCCGGGATGCCCATGGAGGAGGTCACAAGAAACTCCGGGCCGGTGCAGGCGTCGATCCGGCAGACGCGCGGGCCGGCGTCGGTTGCGAGGACGATTTCATCGCCCGGGCCGGCGTTGGTTTCGTAGGCGATCCAGGCCGCGACGCAGCGGGTGCCATTGCCGGAGATTTCTGCGATGGAGCCATCGGCATTGTGCAGACGGATGGTCCCGCGACGATCATCGGTCAGGGTGAGGAACTCCACTCCATCGGCGCCTACACCCGTGTTGCGCTGGCACAGGCGGCGTGCAAGCTCGTCCTCTCTCTTCGGTTCCTGCGAGTCTTTCCTGGACGACCAGGAAATCGTTGCCACAGGCGTGCGCTTTCACGTAAGGGATCACTCGTCCTCCGCATCATGATAGGTGATCAGCTTGCCGATCACGGGCGAGGCGCGGAGCATCGCGCTGAGACTTTTGTGCTGGCTTGCCGTCCCCAGCACGGAAAAGCTCATGCGTTGCAGTTCGGCCATGACGTCGCGTTCCGGCTCAACCAGGCGTTTGCCCTGGCTATCGAGGCGCATGCAGTACAGCCGAGTTCGAGGCCGTTGCGATCCTCTCCACGCACTTCGTACACCAGCGAGAACATCTTGAAATTGAATCGTGTCTCCAGCATGCCGATGGCCGAGAGTGCGACCAGTACGATGATGGTCGCCAATGCAGCGGGTGCATAAAGCCCCGCGCCGCAGGCCATGCCGATACTGGCCACCACGAACACTGTCGCCGCATTGGTGAGACCACTCACGCGGAAACGGTTACGTATGATGAGGCCAGCGCCGAGAAAGCCGATGCCCTGCACGATGTTCGAAGCGACCCGGCCCTTGTCTGGATTATTGTCCCCAGCAAGCACCGCGGAGAGAAAAGTGAACATGGCGCAACCACAGCAAATGAGCAGGTTAGTGCGCAGGCCCAGGGATTTCTTATGGTACTCGCGCTCCATACCGATGGCGCCACCGAGAATGCATGCCGCAAAGCAGACGTTTGGCCACTCCGCTCGAGAGCAGCAACTGCTGCACATCGCTGAAGCTAGAAGCTGCGCGCAGGTTCGAAAAGGTGGAGGAGGGTGACGATCATTGCTTCAGCGTGATGCTACCATCGCCGGGCTGCGGCCGGTGTAACCACTCTTGTTCTTGGCTTAGCACAACTTCGTATGCTGACCACAAAGCCCTCACTAGTGGCGTTGGCCGCCAGCCGCATGGGGCGTTTGAGTTACAGCCGCGTGTGGCGTTTGAGCGACAAGCGGATACCGGCTTCCCGCCGGCTTTGCTTTACGCCGCAGGCACTGCTGGCCAATGTCACTAGCCCCCAACTTGTCATCCCGAGCGCAGTCGAGGGATCTGCTGTGCGCCTTTCTCCCTCCACAAATTTTTATTGAGCTCCAGCATCGGATGGGCAGAGGAACGTGGGTCTCGATAGCAGCCGGTTCGCTGCCAGGAGTGACTCTCCTGCCATTCCTGCTGAAAGAATGGTCCCTCTGCGTGTCCGATGCCGGAGCTCTGTAGAAATTTGTGGCAGGAGAAAGGCGCACAGCAGATCCCTCGACTGCGCTCGGGATGACAAAAGGGAGGCTAGCTAACCCGCAAAATATGTCGTCGCACACCAAAAACTAACCTGACGCGCAAGGCCACAAGCCAAAACACAGCAACAGGCTCACCGCTCCTTCAACCTGTCGCACCCATCAGTACTGCTGAGAAGTCCAGGGTTTAAGGCTTTGTGGATTCACTGGACCGGTAGATGTGCGCGCAGGGCTGTCCTGTAGAACAAATCACATTTGTTTCCTGCAAACCCTCAGGATGTTGCTTTACCGCCTGGGCAACGATGTCGTCATCGAAAGCGACGACCGTAGCGACACTCTCTGCCGGATGTTCCAGCGCATGCTGCCAGATAAGATAATCGCCCTCGTTCACCGTGCGCCGGAGCGGAATGCCCGGCTTGCTGCAGGGCGCCGACATCGGTCGAAACTCTCATCAGAATTAATCCTTGCCCTGGAATATTCAAGAGCTCTTTCGTGAGGGCGTGCTCAAAGGCAATCCGGCTGCGCGCGTTGGCCACCGCTTCCTGAAACACCAGCGGCCGCTTGCGCAGTAACACCACGCTATTGGCAACCACTAACAAGAAAACGGCCCCGACCACGTAGGGCCTGTATTTCTGAGTGCGGGCTGCCAGCAGCGGGAAAAGGCAGCCGGCAAACAGCGCAAAGGCGGGCAGCAGTTCCATGCCGTAGCGGGTGTTGTACCAGGAATGCGGGCGCCAAATCGGGATGAAGATCGGTACCGACCCGTACGCCACCGAATAGGCATAGAACGGCAACGGCAACCATAGCAGGAGTACCGGCCAGATCTGCTGCCTGCGAAACAGCCACAGGGCCATCAGCGTCCCGGCCGCACTCACCCAGCACAGGACCCTTCCCAGCATCAACGGCGCCGCCCCCAGTTGGGCCGCTTTCAGGAAGTAAATCGCCGCCATCCCCATATCGTGATAGCCGGGATGGGCGGCACTGCCCGGGGGAGACGTTTTGGCTTCGATCGCGCGCGCGGAGTAGGGGCCGCGCATGAAGTCGAGCGGGTCGCCAAATTGTTTTGCGTTGTACGCCAGCCACAACGCGGGAGCAGCCACCAGCAAGGCGGTAAAGAAAAGCCAGGAACCGACAACCGCTCTCTTCCATTGAGGGTGAAGTTTCCCGTGATCTCGGCTCCGCAGCAGCCCCCAGGTGGCAAACAGCCAGGCCGCCGCCGCATAGACCCAACCGTCGTAGCGGGTGTAGATCGCGCCCACCAGGACCACACCGGCCCACACTAAGAGCCGGGGGGCAGCCCTGCGCTCGGTGTCCACCGCTGAAACCAGTGCGCGTTGAAACAGGACGATCAACAACACCGCCCAGATCATTTCAGCGAGAAACAGCGGCTCGGTCATGGCCGTGGTGGCCATGTAGAGCAATCCGGGATTCAGGCCGTAGAAAGCCGATACCACCACGGCTGCGGGCATGTCTAACCAGATCCGCGCCAGGCGATACAGACCGGCGCAGCCCAGCACGTAACTTGGCATGCCGAGGAAGGCGCCCGCCAGGCCGGTCTGCCACCAGGCCATGTTCCAGACAAAGGGCAACAACAGGATATGGGGCAACGGCAGCCACACCGAACCGAGCTGGCGGTAGCCGGGGGTAAGCGAGTCAAACACCCGGCGCGCGATGTGTAAGTGAGCTACCGCATCGCCGTACAGCAGCAGCGTGCCGTGCCGCACGCAATAGGCCAGCGACACCAGGGCGAGGGCCAGGGCCGTCCAGGCAACCAGGATGGTTTCCCGGCGGATGGCCTCCGCGGCAGGCTCAGTCAAGATGCGAGAGCTCGCGGAAGAGCGCGAAGCGTTGATCGATCTCCTCGCGGGTGAGTGATTGCATCTGCTCGGTACCGAAGCGCTGCACCGCGAACGACCCCATCACGCCGCCATAGAACATGGCATTCTTGAACGCCTGGGGGGTGACCTCAGGCTGCGAGGCCAGATACCCGAAGAAGCCGCCGGCGAATGAATCGCCTGCCCCGGTCGGATCGACCACTTCTTCCAACGGCAGAGCAGGCGCGCGGAACGGCAAGGTAAGGCTGCTGGCGTGCTTTGCTGGAAATGCATTCGGGCCGAAGAACGCCGTGGCGCCATACTCCCCGTGTTTGACGATCAGTGTCTTTGGCCCCATGGCGAGGATCTTGCGGGCTGCCAGGACCAGGTTGTTGTTGTCGGCCAGCAGCTTGGCTTCCCCATCGTTGATCAAAAGACCGTCGAGGCCAGTCAGGACCTTGCCGAGGTTTTCGCGGTGACCGGTGATCCAGTAATTCATCGTGTCGCCACACACCATACGCACATTCGGCATCTGCGCCCGAACCTTACTTTGCAGCACCGGATCGATATTGGCCAGGAAAAGGAAGTCACTGTCTTTGTAAGCGTCGGGCACCTTGGGCGAGAAGCTTTCAAACACATTCAACTCGGTCTTGAGCGTTTGCGCTTCGTTCAGGTTCTTTACGTACGAACCCGTCCAATGGAAGCTTTTACCGGCGGTATGCTCGAGTCCCCGCGTGTCCACGCCGCGTTTCGTCAGCACGGCTTCGTGCTCCGCGGTAAAGTCTTCGCCGACCACCGCGATCACGCGCACATCGGTGAAGTAGCTGGCGGCCAGGGCGAAGTAAGTGGCTGCGCCCCCGAGGCACCGGTCACGGCTGCCCAGCGGGGTCTCGATACTGTCAAATGCAACACTGCCTACAACAAGAATGGACATGAAGTCTTTCTGCCGCGCTGCTTTCCCTGGAGGTAAGCACGCCGGCCTGGTTCAGGGATATTCGTTCAGGAATAGTATTTGCCGAGCAACAGATCGAGCTTTTTGAGCGCTGCGGCAGGGATTGCTTCCGGGCTGGTGAGAATAGCGAACTTGAGGGCAGTGCTGCAGGCACATGTGCGCTCGGTCGGCATGGCGGCGATGGCGGCGCGGATCGCCTTGGCGGCATTCGCCGAGTTCTGGTGAAGCACCGCAATGACCTGATCCACGGTCACGGCGTCGTGCCCCTCGTGCCAGCAGTCGTAGTCAGTCACCATGGCCATGGTCGCGTAGCAGATCTCTGCTTCTCGCGCCAGCTTGGCCTCTTGCAGGTTGGTCATCCCGATGATGTCGGCGCCCCAGCTGCGATAAAGGTTCGATTCAGCCCGCGTGGAGAACTGCGGGCCTTCCATGCATATGTAGGTGCCGCCTAATTTGGCCACCACTTCGGCGCTTTCGGCGCCTTGCTGGATGGCGCGCGCTACGGTGGCGCAGACAGGGTCGCCAAAAGCCACGTGGCCCACAATGCCATCACCGAAGAAGGTGGCGATGCGCGATGTAGTGCGATCGATGAACTGATCGGGGATGACGAAGTCGGTTGGCTTGTGCTCCAGCTTGAGTGAGCCGACAGCCGAGGCAGAGATGATGCGCTCCACGCCGAGCTTCTTCATGGCGTAGATGTTGGCGCGGAAATTGAGTTCGGTGGGGAGGAGACGATGTCCGCGGCCATGGCGAGCGAGGAAAGCGACTTTGCGTCCCTCAAGCTCGCCGGCCATGAAGACGTCGGAGGGGTCGCCAAACGGTGTAGTCACCGTAATTTCGTGAGGATTGCTCAGGCCGGGCATTGCGTACAGCCCGCTCCCGCCGATAATACCGATTTCCGCCTGCTGCAAACCCGGCTCCGCACGCATCCTGATCCGGCTGCGCGTCTTGAGAAGTGAAGTGCGTTGCTGTGTCAGTATACCTGCGCGGTTTACGGGCTTCGGCGCGAAGCAGGCGCACCAGGGCTAAAGCCCTCATTCGTTTTTGCGCGGGAGCGCGGGTATGCACCCGCGCCCCCGGACTGAAGTCCAGGGCTTCCACCCGGATTAGCTTGACTGAAGCGCCAAACGTTTCCACGGGATGCCGTCCGCTTGTAGCTATAGAGTTCCTGACTCTCCGCAATCCGGAATAACAGGCTGAGGCCCTCCGCAGACACGTCATGACCTTGTTTGCGCACCAGCTCAGCCGAAAGCACTCGACCACAAATCCCAAAATAACGGTGGAAGCCCCGGACTTCAGTCCGGGGGCGCGGGTGGAACACCCGCGCTCAAACACCGACAAAACCCGAGGGCTTTAGCCCTGGGCTTCAGCCCCCCACAACTAATGCGACAAGGAAGCCTTCATTACCCCGTAATTGCTCAGCACCCTCACCAACCGTGACGATAGCTCCCCGTCGGCAGGCGCCATCCGCGCCGCCTGCTGCATCTCGCCCCCTTGCTGCGCGCCGAAGAAGACGAACTGCAGCTTGCGGGCGACCGTTAGATCGAAGCTCTCGCTGATGAAGATCTGATCGCCCTGCTGCACAATCAGTATCGGACCTTCGCTGCTTTGGTAGATCTGCTCCGAGGACGAGCCTTCGTTGGCGCGATCGCGCTTGACCCCGGAGTATTTCTTGTTCAACTCGCGAGCATACAAGCTGGCAAATTCCCTGGCTGCCCCCGGGCTCCGCCAGGCCGAAAGGTATAGCAAGCCCAGCGAAGCGGTAGCGGCCTGCTGCTGCGGAGTCACCGCCTTGCGGCTCTGCACCGCATAGTAGAGGCCACCCTTCCATTGCGGGGTGAGCGTGGCGGCTGCATCCGGACCACCGAAAAGCTCGGTCAAAATGCGGACGTCCAACTCCCCCATGATGCCCACATCGTACGGCCGATACTCGCTGTCGAGCAGAGGATGCACATCGGGCATGGTCAACACAGGAACCTTGACCGACCGCTCGTACGCCGTCGGGTTCATGATTTCAAAGCTGGTGGCGGGAGGACGATCTAACACACCGGCAAACGCATAGGCAGCGCCTTTGTCTTTCAACAGCCTCTGCTCAAAACCCAACCCATCCCGATAAGGGAATAACAGGGATTGCTGCAGAAGCAGCGGAGCCCGCGCCATCACAGGAGAGTTGTCCGAACCGTCGGTCGCGTCCTGGGGAGTGCGCATGACGTCCGGCGACGTGAGCAGACTCTTTCCCGAGGGCTTGAGCGTGTAGTCGACATACACTGCCATGGCCTGCCCTTCCAGGGCTGCATCGCGCGCAGTGTCCTGCTCGTCGGTGGCCAGCCGCTGATTATCTTCCGCCACGTTTTTAGGTATGGAATACGGGTCGTCCGGTTCCCACTTATCGAGGTCGGTGTGCTGATCCTGGAGCGCGTGCGTCAGTTCATGGGCGATGACCGGCTTCTGTTCCTCCGGGGACACCCAATCCAACAGGTTCACTGTCTTGGTCTTGTTGTCGTAATAGCCGGCTATCTGTTCTTTCAGAAGACTCACCAGGAAAGGCTGCAATTGGAAATCCCGATCGAGCAAGCCGAACTTTTTGAGCACGACTTCTTCCTGCTGCATGCGCTTGGTGTCTTTGTCGTCGCGAAACTTTTCCAGAACGTAGGATTCCACCTGCTCCCGGGTGATGAGCCTGCGCTTCACGTCATGCTTGACCGGCAGCTTTGTGTCGTCGCTGGCGAAGGAAAGTATCTGGCTGATGGAGCGGAACAACTCCTTCGTCTGTTCGGGGGTGATGCGGGTTTCTTTTTGCGGCTTGGTGGCGGCCGGCGGAGCGGTCGGGTTGGCGGGCGGCTCCTGACCGTGCGCACGTGCCCCCGCAAGCAGGGTGAGGGTGATGGCCAGCAGGGCCCCCTTGAAACCGCTTTGCTGCTTAGACAAACCCTTCATCCTGAGACCTTTTCCGGGCTGCGCCCTGGGACCGTGCCGCACATGTTCTGCTGCAAGGCTATAATTTTATTGTGCTTTCTGCCACGAACCAGCCCGATCCCCTCACTCAATCACAGTCCCCGGAGGGCGCTCCTCCCGAGCCTGGAACGAGTACGTCTCCCTCGCCAACGGCGTTGGCGGACGCACTGGGCGGACCGCTGGTCGCACATTGCGGTGCGCTGACTCCCCGGTTGTTTGACGAGACTGACCACACAAGCGCGGGCGAAATCGACGCGCTCCTGCATGGTGCTGGGGTGAGCGACCTGGGCTGGCGAGCGAAGATCCTGGTCACCGGCAGCGACCGGCTTCGCTGGTTGAACGGCATGGTCTCAAACACGGTGCAAGCACTCCCCGAGGGACAGGGGAACTACAGTTTTCTGCTGAGTGTGCAGGGGCGGATCCAGGGGGACCTCCTGGTTTACCGGCGGGCTGGCGATTTGTTGCTCGATACCGGCATGGACCAACTGACAACGGTGCTGAAGCACCTTGACCACTTCATCATCATGGATGACGTGGAATTGACCGATGTGCATGCGCAATGGACGGCGCTTTCGCTAGCCGGTCCGGCCGCTGCCCAGGTTTTGACGACATTAGGGGTTGCAACGTCAGGGGCCGGTCAAACCGACAATGCGCGCATCACGCCAGTACGTGTCGGCGAAGTGGCTTGCCTGCTCATCGAAGCGCCAAGGGTGTTGGTCCCGCGGTTTGAACTGTGGTTTGCACCGGAACATGTGTTGGCTGTATGGGAGACACTGCAGGCGGCGGGCGCGCATCCATGCGGGTTGGCAGCGACTGAAGCCATCCGGGTGCTGGAGGCCACACCGCTGTATGGTGTGGATCTCAATGATCGTGATCTCCCTCAGGAAACCGCGCAGACCCGGGCTCTCAATTTCAACAAAGGCTGTTACCTGGGCCAGGAGATTGTGGAGCGCATTCGTTCGCGGGGCAAGGTGAACCGGCAGTTCCGGCAATTTTCGCTTGAGGGTTCGACCCCGGCGAGTATCCCAGCCGACTTACTACACGGCGGGCAGGTCGTCGGCCGCATCACGAGTACTGCTTCACTGCCCGGCGCCGGCCTACTGGGGTTGGGTTTTATTCGGGTAGAAACGGTTGAGCGGCAGGGAGACATCAACTACGACGGGGGAACGGCGAGGATATTGACGACGCCTGCTACGCTCACCCGGCCCACAGTTTCGGCCACTTAATATCGAACTCAAGCCTGCCGCTTCCGGCAGCGTGCTACCAGGATTGGAAACCATTATGCGTGAAAAAGAACCCCAATTTACCGTGACCGATCGCCGCAAGTTCACCTCGGATGGCGAGTTGCGTGAGGGCGAAAGCACTGCGCTTGAAAGTACTCCAGTTCCGGCTGCGAGCCCCGTCGCCACGGTAGCGGCGCCCGGACCCGTACCGGTGGAAGCAGCGGTCGCGCCGGAAGACGTAGAAGCAGTGGGAGAGTTGGACTCCCTCGAAGAGGACGCCGGCGGCGAAACCGGCTACGACGAGAGCATTCCGGAACCGACGGCGGCCGAGTCTGCCCAGCAGAGCCAGGACTATTCTGCCTCGTCGCATCGGCTGAACGACATGTTCGCCAAGGCGAACCCGGGGCAAGCCATTCCGCCCGCCATGAATTTCGATCGCCTGGTGCAGTCGTTGTACATGACAGCAGCGGTGCAGATGGGCGCCGGGGCAGCGGCCAATGAGCAGCCAAGAATCGACATTCTGGGCGCGCGGCAAAGCATCGATATGTTGATCGTGCTGGAAGAAAAGACCAAGGGCAATCTCAGCGAGCAGGAGAAGCGCTTGTTGCAGAATGCGCTGTTCGATCTGCGCATGTCTTTCCTTGAGATCACCAATGCGATCGCCAGCAGTGCGCAGCGACCGCCACAGTCGAGCAAGCTTCGCTAGATCCGCTGTATCCACTCGGCCGCGGGCCGCGTATTCGTCTCGGAAAGACCTACCAACGTGCAGGCAGAAATCACGATACTCGGCAGTGGCACGTCCATGGGGGTGCCCAGCATCGGTTGTACCTGCCGCGTTTGCCTGTCTACCGACCCGCATGACAAGCGCACCCGCCCATCGATCGCGGTTGCATGGCAGGACCATCGCGTGGTGATCGACACCGGGCCGGACTTTCGTATGCAGGCATTGCGCGAAGGCATCGATCACATCGACGCCGTGCTCTACACCCATTCGCATGCAGACCACATTCTTGGCCTGGATGACTTGCGGCCGCTCACCTTCAAACTTGAGAACCGCCTGCCCCTCTATGCGGATGATGAATCAGCCACCGTCATTGAGCGTATCTTCGACTACACGTTCGATCCGCGTGCCTTGTACCCCACGCGGGCACGAGTAGAAATGCATCGTCTCGGTCAATCGGTAGAAGTTGCCGGCGCTGTGTTTCATCGCGTACCGCTGCGGCACGGCAGGATTGAGGTAGCCGGATTTCGCTTCGGCGGCGCCGCCTACCTCACCGACATGAACGACATCCCGGCCAGCAGTATGCCTCTGCTCGAGAACCTAGAGGTGGTGGTCATGGATGCGTTGCGCAAAACCCCACATCCCAGCCACGCGACGTTAGCGCAGGCAATGGTTTTCGTGGAACGTATCCGCCCCAGGCGCGCATTTTTCACCCACATGTCCCACGATCTTTCTCATGCGGAAACCAACCGTGAGCTGCCGGACCACATCCAGCTGGCCCACGACGGGTTGCGCATCCCGTTCGAGTTGTGACCATGCGCGTATTTCGCAATCCCGGCGAAATTCCCATCGACTTTGGCCCAACCGTGGTCAGCATCGGCAACTTTGATGGTGTGCATGTAGGCCACCAATTCATTCTCGAGCAGCTTCGCCAGCGGGCCTCCGCTTTGCCGGCGAAATCCGTAGCCGTTACATTCGAGCCCCACCCGCTGCGACTTTTGCGGCCCGATCGCTGTCCCCGGCTGATTACCCCCATCGAAACCCGGCTGGAGTTGCTCGGGGCGGCCGGCGTGGACGCCGTGTTGGTACTTGGATTTAGCTCAGAGCTTTCGCGTATGCGGGCGGCGGATTTCGTGACGGCCATTGTGCATGACGCGCTGCATGCCATCGAGGTGCATGAGGGACCCAACTTTCGCTTTGGCTACCGGGCGGAAGGGGGTATTGCCGAGTTGCGCTCCCTGGGCGAGTCGCTGGGTTTTGCTGTCGCGATTCACGATGCCTGCCAGGTGCGCGGCCTCACTGTTTCCAGCAGCAAGATTCGCCAGTTGCTCTCCTCCGGCAAACTGAGCACGGCGCGAGCGCTCCTGGGACACGGCTTTTTTGTGGACTCGCCCCCAGCCAGCGGGCGGGGTATCGGCTCCACACTCACCGTGCCCACCATCAACCTGGCGCCCTACCAGGAATTGTTGCCTGCCAATGGGGTGTACGTGACACAGTTACGCATTGCCGGAGAATGGTTTGACGCGGTGACCAACGTTGGCAATCGACCCACTTTCGGAGAAGATTCGTTTGCGGTCGAGTCGCACCTGCTGAACTTTCGGCCAATGCCGATCGACGAGCATACCCCCTTGCGCCTCCTGTTCGATTACCGTCTGCGGGAAGAACGTCGCTGGCCCTCGCCCGACGCGCTCAAGCAGCAGATCATGCGCGATGTTCGCCGCGCTCAGCGTTATCTGCACCTCAAACAGTTGCTTACCAGCGACTAGCCCGCATTTCTCAGCGCACATGGGCTGAATACGACGGGCGAAGCTTCAAACGTTCTCACTCCACTACTAACTAGCCCCCAACTTGTCATCCCGAGCGCAGTCGAGGGATCTGCTTTGCGCCTTTCTCCCTCCACAAATTTCTACAGAGCTCCAGCATCGGATGGGCAGATGAACGTGGGTCTCGATAGCAGCCGCTTCGCTGCCAGGAGTGACTCTCCTGCCATCCTGCTGAAAGAACGGTTCCTCTGCGTGTCCGATGCTGGAGCTCGTGTAAACATTTGTGGCAGGAGAAAGGCGCAAAGCAGATCCCTCGACTGCGCTCGGGATGACAAATTGGGGGCTAGCTAACCCGCAAAACATGTCGTCTCACACCCAAAAATAACCTAACGCGCAAGGCCACAAGCCAAGACACAGCAACAGGCTCACCGCTCCCTCCAACCTGTCGCACCAATCAGTACTGGTGAGAAATGCGGGCTAACCAAACACCTATTATTTGGGACTAGTTGCCGGCTGAACGGCAGCCATGCGGGTCACAGCGGCGGGCTTGGGATCCCCCGGGAAATGCTCGTCTGGCCGGTCGGCAATGGCCACCTTCATGAAGCTCATCCAAACCGGCAGCGCAGCATGACCGCCGCTCTCTTTTTCTCCCAGCGTCTGACGGTTGTCATAGCCGATCCAAACGCCGGTGGTGATCGAAGGGGAAAAGCCGATGAACCAGGCGTCGTCGAAGTCACTGGTCGTGCCGGTCTTTCCGCCGAGTGGGTGCTTGAGTGCCGCCGCATCGGCCGCGGTGCCGCCCGGCCCGAGCACGGCCTTGAACAGCGTCATCATGGTGCGCGCGGTCTTCATGCTGGTGGATTCCGCCACGTTGGCCGGGCTCTCTGACAAGGTAAGCCCATCTGCGTTTGTGACCTTGCGGATGAGGTGCGGGCCCAGGCGAACGCCGTCATTTGGAAAGCTGCTATAGGCCGCGACCTGCTCCTGCAGCGTCGCTTCCACGGAGCCCAGAGCGACGGGCAGAAATGGCGGGATGGTGCTGGCCAAACCAAACCGGTGTGCCGTGGCAATCACCTTGCTGATACCGATACGCTCGGCGAGCTTGACGGCCGGGATGTTGCGCGAATCGGCGAAGGCATGCGTAAGCGAGACGGGCCCCTCGAAGGTGGCGTCGTAGTTGCGCGGTGTGTATGGCCCCACTGCGGTGGAGAACGTGACTGGCGCATCCACGATCACTTCCTCCGGCCGCGCACCTTCTTCGACCGCAGCCGTGTAGACGTACGGCTTGAACGAAGAGCCGGTCTGGCGTTCGGCCTGCGTGGCACGGTTGAACTGCGACAGATTGAAGTCACGGCCGCCCACCATGGCCAACACCTCCCCTGAGCTGTTGTCGACCGCCATCAGCGAACCCTGGATGCCGGAGTCCTGCTCCAGCATCGCGTGGAGCACCAGGTTGTTTTCAGGCGTAGCCGCGATGCGGACGTAGATGATGTCGCCGGGCTTGAGGAAATTCTCTGCGTTGCGCTGCTTCGTCCAGGCAAAATCATCCGGCCCCAGGATGACCTGCTGCTGCCCGATGCGGGCGGTTACCTGGTAGGGCAGAACATTGGTCACCATGGCATGTGCATAGCCGCCGGGCGCGATCGGTTGGCGCCAGTCTGGATGACGAAACTCATCCAGGGATCCTCCCGCAGCCAGCACGTTCAGCAGGTTGCCTTTCCATCCGTGGCGCCGCTCGAGCGCTGCCAGGCCCTCCAGTACTGAGCGGTTGGCTGTTTGTTGCAGGTCAAGATCGAGCGTTGTGTAGACCCGCAGGCCTTCCTCATGCACCTGCTCGCTGCCGAATTGCCGCTCCAGTTCACGGCGCACGTCTTCGACAAACCAGGGAGCCACGCTGTTCGATGGGGGCTCAATATGCAGGCCAAGCGGCGCGGCTTTCGCGGCGTTCGCCTGTGCGGTGGTGATCACACCATCTTCCAACATGGAGTTGATGACCATATTGCGCCGGCGGAAAGCGCGATCGGGATTCGTCAGCGGTGAGTACGCGACCGGGCCCTTGGGCAGCGCCGCCAGCAGTGCCGCCTCGGGCAAGGTGAGATCACGCGCGTGCTTGCTGAAGTAGTATTCCGAGCCCGCTTCGAAGCCATAGACCCCCTGCCCCAGGTAGATCTGGTTGGCGTACAGGGTAAAGATCTGTTCCTTGGTAAACGCACGCTCGATCTGAATGGATAGAAAGACTTCCTGCAGCTTGCGCCCAAAGGTCTGCTGGGCAGAGAGGAACAGGTTGCGCGCCAACTGCATGGTGAGGGTGGATGCCCCTTGTGCCCGGCCACTCGAGGTGAGGTCGTGATAGGCCGCTCCGGCCACGCGGAAAATATTGACGCCCCAGTGGCTCTCGAAGTTTTTATCTTCGATCGAAATCACTGCCTGCCGCAGCACGGGAGGCAGGGCTTCATAAGGAACGACGATTCGCCGCTCCAATGCAAACGAACCGAACACGCGGCCGTGCACGTCGAGCAGATCGGTCGAGGTGATGGGGCGGAATCGCTCCAGGTCAGCAATTTGCGGAAGGTTCACCGAATAGACGAGAGTAAGACCTGTGAGCGCGCCGGCAACGATCGAGAAGGCCAACAGAACGAGAAATGTGATGCTGCCCGCCAGCTTGAATGGGGCGAGCCGGGAAGCAGAGGGCGAACGGAAACGGCCGGTATTCCGCGGTGGAGCCTGCCCAATCAATGAGACACCTGTCTAAGCCTTCTCAAGATCTCGCCATGCACTACGGAAAACTTTACGCGCGGCCCAGTACCTGGATCAGGCGACCTTCCGCTTGAGTACATCGAGCGCCTTGATGAGCTGATCGTCTGGCTTAGCCGCTTTCGGCGCGCCTGGAGTCTGATCATCGTTGGTTTCCGGGCTGGCCGCAATGACCACATTGGGGGTCACGGCTTCATCCTGGATCTTTTTGCCCAGCGGCGATGCGTACTTGGCGACCGAGAGAATCAGTGCCGCGCCATCGGGCAGTTCCATGGTCTTTTGCACCGAACCCTCGCCGAAGGTGCGGTCACCAACTACATCGGCGCGCTTGTTCTCAAGCACAGCCGCTGCGACGATCTCCGCCGGACCAGAGGTTCCATGGTTCACCAGGACTACCAGCGGCGCACCCGTGATGAACTTGGACGAGTCTGCGTTGAATGCCTCGTAGGTGTACTTCTGCCCCGACAGGGTGGCAATAATGCCCGACTCGAGGAACATGTTTGCCAGGCGAACGCCCTGCTCTTCGTCACCCTCAGCCACGTCCCGCAGATCCAGCAGAACTTTCTTGTTTCCGTTCTTCGACATGGACTTGAGGCGGCTGGCGATCTCACTCACGCGCTCTTTGCTCAACACCACTGGCTTGAGGTACAGGATGCTGCTGTTTTCGTACTGAGTTTCGGCCAGTGCCGGTACGGTAGAAACCGCACGGGTGAGCGTGATCTTGTCTGGTTCTGCCTTGCGTGGGCGCACAAGCGAGAAGGAAACGTTGGTTCCTGGTTTGCCTTCAAGCAACAGGCGAATCATGACCAGCGACATTTCTCGTGTCGATTGCCCATCGATGGCCTCGACGATGTCACCGTCTTCGATATTTTGCTTAGCTGCCGGGCTTCCTGGTTCGACCGAGACGACTGTGGCATACCCGAAGCGCTTGGAGATATTCAGACCGATCTGGCCGTTGCCGGCGTCACCCTTTTGCTTGTAGGCCTTGTATTCGTCGGCGGTCAGGTAGCTGGAATCAGGATCCAGCGATTCCAGCAGTCCGTGCAGGGCCCCGACAGTCACCTTGTTCATGTTGGGATCTGAGACGTAGTCCGTTTGTACCTTCTTCAGCACCTCGCTGTAGACCTCCATCTCCGCATAAGCGCCGTCGGATTGCGTGTTTGCGCGCACCCGGCTATGGCTCAAGCCTCCCAGAAAGACAAGCGCCACTAACAGAATCGAGAGGCCGAAGACGGTACGTTTGAAGGTTCGGGACATAGCTCCACTTTGGACCAAGAGGATGGTTAACACAAATAATACTACTGGGTTAGACGTAGGCAGGGGCGGTCTGGATGGGGTGAAAATGGCTGGTGGCGGCGAATGGAATCGAACCATCGACCTACGGGTTATGAGTCCGTCGCTCTAACCATCTGAGCTACGCCGCCTTGCGTTGATTCTACAACAGTTGCGAGAGCCGGTGGTGCGAGGAAAAGCGTGGCTCAACGACCCGGTTGCGTTGCTTTAGAATAAGGAAGTTATGCCATTCCCGGTGAAAACCTGCGCTATCTGCTCGGAAGAGTTTGAATTGAAGCCGAACAAGCCCGGCTTTGCGAATCGGTGCCCCGCCTGCAGTGAGCCCGATGCGGACGACACGCCCGGTAAAGGCGCCCTGGGCTCGGTGGACCGCGAAGCCAACGAGGCCCGAAGAGCTGCCATGCGTGACCTGCTCTACCGCAAAGACAGTTAGCGGGGTAGACGGGGGTAGATGTCCCCCACTCAAGCCAAATGCGGCTTGAATGGGCCACCCAGGCCATTCGTTTTTGGCCCAATAAACAAATCTTCTGGTGGCAAAAGACGAAGCACGGTGGCCCATTCAAGCCGCATTTGGCTTGAGTGGGGGACATCTACACCCGTTCAGCCTGCCAGTGGCCCTGGACACCCCCTTGGGTAGAGCGCAGAAACCAACCCAGTAAACCTCCCTGGCCTTTGTACCCACTAGACTGGGTCAGCGGAGGGTGACATGGCGAACACGCAGAAGAAGCCGGAGATGCATGGTGTGGAGCGGGTAGTCGCGGTGATCCCGGCGCGGCTCGCCTCGACGCGGCTCCCCCGGAAAGTGCTTCGCCCAATCGCCGGGGTCCCTATGCTGGGGTGGGTATACCGCGCGGCCCTGGCCTGCCCGCAGTTCTCCCAGGTGCTCATAGCGACGGACTCCATGGAGGTATCCGCCTATGCCACTGGCGAAGGTTGGCCCTGCATCATCACGTCTCCTGAGTTGGCGAGCGGCACGGATCGCGTAGACGTGATCGCCGGTTTTGTCGATGCGGACATTTACGTGAACATCCAGGGAGATGAGCCGCTCATCACGCCTGCCCATATCGATGCCTTGCTCCGCCCCTTCGCGGTCAGCCGTGCCGAAGTCACGACGCTTTCCACTCCATGCTCGCCCAGCGAAGTGAATGATCCAAACGTGGTCAAGGTGGTGACCGCAAGCGATGGACGCGCCCTTTATTTCTCACGGGCCACCATTCCTTACAATCGCGGGGCGGCCCTCGCGCCGCGAAAGCACCTGGGCCTCTATGCTTATCGCAAGGCAGCGCTGCAGCGGTTTGCCGCGCTGCCGCCGAGTCCGCTGGAATGCGCGGAACGCCTGGAACAGCTGCGCATGCTGGAAAACGGCATCAGCGTTTACGTCGAACACACCACGCTCGAGACCATCGGCGTCGATACGGAAGAAGATCTTGTTGCGGCGGAAAAGGTGTTGCTGCAACGGTCCGGGCAGTAGCTCGTGCCCATTTTGTGGCTTCCGCGATTGGGCAGGAGTCTGCCAAGATAGAAGGGATGACCGTTCCCACAGCCAGCAAAATCTTTTCTGATCGCATCGGCCGCATCGAGATCTCGGCCACCATGGCCGTGACCGCGGAAGCAGCCAGGCTGCGCGCGCAGGGCGTGAAGCTTGCCGACTTCGGCGCGGGCGAACCACACTTTGCTACGCCGCGCCACATCAAGGATGCGGCGATCGCTGCCATTGACGGCAACTTCACTCGATACACCGTGGTCGCCGGCATTCCGGAGTTGAGGAAGGCGATTGTGCAGCGCCATGCCTGCGACTTCGGCTCTGACTACACACCGGACGAGGCGGTCTTCACCACCGGCGGAAAGCTGGCGCTGTTCAACGCTATCCAGGTGCTGGTCGATCACGGTGACGAAGTGATTCTGCCGGTTCCTTACTGGGTTTCGTTCAAAGACATCATTCAGTACGCGGGCGGCAAGGTGGTTTACCTGCCCACGGCGGAAGCAGAAAACTTCCGGATCACTGCGGACGCCATCGAGCGCGCCATCACACCACGCACCAAGGTGATCATTCTGAACTCGCCGTCAAACCCGGCCGGGTCGGTGATCTCGCCAGTGGACCTGGAACGCATCGTCAAGCTGGCGCACGCGCGCGGTATCTACCTGCTACTGGACGAATGCTACGTGTACCTGCAGTATGCGGGGGCGCCGGTTTCCGGCGGCTCGTTTGTCGAGGCAAAGGAGCACGTGGTTGTGCTCGGATCGCTTTCGAAGACCTACGCCATGACCGGCTGGCGCGCCGGATTCGCCCTGGGGCCGAAACCCATCATTGCTGCCATGAGCAAGCTGCAGAGCCAGTCCACCTCTTCATCCGCAGCCTTCGTGCAGAAAGCGGCGATCGCGGCGCTGAGCGGCTCGCAGGAGTGCGTGACAGAAATGCGCGCCGACTACCTCCGGCTGCGCGACCGTATTCTCGAAGGCCTGACGGCGATCCCCGGGATCACTTGCACCAAACCCGAAGGCGCATTCTATGTGTATCCGAACGTGTCCTCGTTCCTGGGTAAGCCGGGAGCCAGAAACACCACGGAACTGGCTTCGCGCCTGCTACAGGAAGCGCACGTGGTCACAGTGCCTGGCGAGGCATTCGGCACGCAGGAGCATATTCGACTGTCCTATGCAGTCGCTCACAGTGACGTGGAAGAAGGCCTGGTCCGCATGAAGAGCTTTTTCGCCAGCCTATCGTAAGCACCCGAGATCAGGAGCAGATGAAATCAAAATTTGAGTTCCACCCCATCATTCTGGCGGGCGGCAGCGGGACACGATTCTGGCCGCGCAGCCGGCGCTGGCGCGCCAAGCAGTTGCTGGTGCTCGACGGCGAGCGCAGCATGATTCAAAGCACGGTCGATCGCCTGGGCGACCTCGCCACTCCTGAGCAGGTGTGGGTCATCACCAACGATCTGCTGGCGGGCGCCATTCGTGAGCAGTTACAGGGCTTGCTGAATGAGCAGATTATCTGTGAGCCGGCGGCGCGCAATACCGCTCCTGCAGCGGGCCTGGCGGCGTTCCTCATCGAGCGCATCGCGCCCGATGCCGTGCTGGGAGTATTCCCCGCAGACCACGTCATCACCGATGACCAGCAATACCGGGCCACCATTGAGAAGGCGATTGCGCTCGCGGCAGCAGGCGAAAACATAGTCGTGCTGGGGGTAAAGCCTGTGCGCCCCGAGACCGGCTACGGCTACATCGAGACCGGCGAGCGGTTACCGGACGACGTTCTGCGCGTGCGCCGCTTTACCGAGAAGCCGAACCGGGAACGGGCACAGGAGTTTGTCGAGAGTGGCACGTATTACTGGAACAGCGGCATCTTTCTGTGGTCCGCGCGCACCCTGGCCAACGCGATCCGCGAGCATCTCTCCGAAACGGCGCCCCTGCTGCAGCAGATCGCAGATGCGTATGGCACGCCGCAGTTCGGCGAGGTCTTCGCAAAGCTTTACCCCGCGTGCGAAAACATCAGCATCGACTACGCGGTGCTCGAGCCCCGCTCTACCAAAGGGGAGCACCACTCCAATTTGTATTGCCTGCCTACGGACTTTGGCTGGAACGATCTGGGATCGTGGGAAGCCTTGTACCTGCATCACCTGGAGCAGGGCAACGCCGTCCAGGGCAACGTAACCGAGTCGAAAGATTCGCTGGCCATCGATGCCCGTGGCAATTACGTATACAGTCCCGACCGCTTTGTAGCCCTGGTCGGCGTCGACGATCTGGTGGTGGTGCAGACAGAAGATGCCATCCTGATTACTACGCGCGAACGCTCGCAGGATGTCCGCCGGATCGTGAGTGAGCTTGCGGGCAAGCATGACGAGTTGATCTAGCGTGGTTGCAGCGCACTTCCCGGCAATGCAAAAACCCATTCAGTTCGGCACCGACGGCTGGCGAGGCATTCTCGCCAGCGACTTTACCGATAGCAACGTCCGCATTGCGGCTGAAGCCATTGCTCGCTATGTCTGCGAGCATGAAGACCCGGCCCGCGGGATCTGTGTCGGTTACGATACCCGCTTCATGTCCCGGCACTTCGCCCAGATCGTGGCCGAGGTCGCCGCCGCGGCGGGCATCCCGGTGCGCCTCGCTGACCGCATCACGCCCACACCGGCTCTTTCCTACGCAGTCAAGCATCTGGGCGCGGCCGGTGGGGTGATGATTACCTCAAGCCATAATCCCTATCAATGGAACGGGGTGAAATATAAGGCGAGCTACGGCGGTTCTGGCAGCCCGGCGATCATGGCAAAAATTCAGGACTACCTCGGGCAAGGAGCGCCGAAAGCCGCCAGCACGGCTGCCATCACCGAAATCGATTTTCTGCCGCCCTATGTCGAGGCAATCTCAGTGTTTGCCGACCTCAAGCGCATTGCGGCCGCCCGGCAAAAGTACGCAGTGGATTGCATGTATGGCGCCGGGCGAGGCGTCCTTTCAGATATATTCAACCGCTTCGGCATCGGCCACGTGGAGATTCGCGCGGAGTTGAATCCGCTGTTCCCTGGCATACAACCAGAGCCGATTCCCCCACACATCCGCGCGCTCGAAGTGGCGGTGCTGGAGCACCACTGCCAGGCTGGATTTGCTACGGATGGGGACGCCGACCGCATCGGCGCTGTCGATGAACGGGGCCAGTTCGTCGACGCCAACAAGATCTACTGCGTGTTGCTGGAGTGGCTGCTGAAGCGCAAGCAATGGCCTGGCGGTGTGGCGCGTGCGTTCAACACCACAGGGATGCTGGACCGCATTGCTGCTCGCTACGGGCGCAAATTGTACGAGCATGGCATCGGCTTCAAGCATGTGTGCGCGCTGATGCTGGATAAGGATATTTTGATCGGCGGCGAAGAGTCTGGCAGTATCGGTATTGGCCGGCACTTACCGGAACGCGATGGCCTGTTGAATGCGCTACTGCTGGCTAACGTCATGGCCGAAGAGGGCCGTACCCTCGGGGCGCTGGTTGAGGGCCTGCAGCAGGAATATGGCGAGCACCAGTATGGACGCCTCGATCTGCATATTCCGGAAGCGGTCAAGCAGTCGGCGATCCAGCGTGCTTCCGCAGGGGTAAGCGAATTCGCCGGCATGCGCGTACTCCGCCTGGAACGGCTGGATGGACTCAAGTTTTATCTCAACAATCCGGAAGCTGACGGCAGGCCTTCCGCAGCAGAAAGCTGGCTGCTGTTCCGTGCCTCAGGCACTGAGCCGTTGCTGCGCATTTACGCGGAGAGTGGCTCCCGCGCATCACTTCAGGCTCTGCTGGAAGCAGGACGCACATTTGCAATGGGAGACGCGACATGATCACCGTAAGAACCAAAGGATTGCTTTTTGACATGGATGGGGTACTGGTGAGCTCGCTTGGCTCGGTGGAACGAAGCTGGCAGACCTGGGCCGAGGGTCATGGGCTGGATGTACGCCAGACGATCAAGACCGCTCACGGCATGCGCGCCATCGAAACCGTGCGCACGCTGAAACCGGACGCCGATCACGCAGCTGAACTCAAGGTGATCGAGGATCTCGAGGTTGAAGACACCGAGGGCCTGGAAGTACTGGAAGGGGTGGTATCCATTCTGCAACTGCTGCCCCAGAAGTATTGGACGATCGTCACATCAGCCACCGAGCGGCTGGCGCGGAGCCGGCTCGCTCACGCCGGCATTCCTGTGCCGGAGCACATCATCACGGCCGACATGGTCGCGCATGGCAAGCCGCATCCAGAGCCTTACCTGAAAGGCGCGAAGATACTTGGGCTGGCGCCGGCTGACTGCATCGTGATTGAAGACTCACCTTCCGGCAGCAAGGCCGGTCACGCGGCAGGATGCAAGGTGCTCGCCACTACGTTCTCTCACACCGTCGAGCAGCTTGCCGTCGCCGACTGGATCGTCGAATCTCTGGGCAAGGTCAAGATCATGATCCTGCCGGACGAGAAAGGCCTGGAGTTGCAGTTTCCTACCGTTCGTTAAAGCGGTCCGGCGAGAACATTCCCTATTTGCCGGGATGGTATTGCACCGCCCGGCGCAGGGCCACGCGCGCCAGTAACCGCGTGGAGTCAAGGGTGGGCAGCGGCGAGTTCTCATCGTTCATCAACAGCGGAATCTCCGTGCAACCCAACACCACGGCATCACACCCCTGCTGCTTCATGTGCTCGATCACCCGCTGAAACACTGCCACTGACTCGGGTTTGAACACGCCGTACACCAGTTCCTCCATGATGATGCGGTTCATCGCTTCTCTTTCGTCTGCATTGGGACGTACGAACTCCAGGCCGCGCGCTGTCAGCTTCTCCGGATACACCTGGCTTTCGACCAGGTAGCGTGTACCGGTCAGACCGAGACGCTTGAAGCCGCGCCCTACCGCCTGCGCAGCGACCGCGTCGGCAATATGCAACCAACGCAGCGGCAATCTTGCTTCAATCAATGGCAGCGCCTGGTGAATGGTGTTATCGGGACAGATGAGAAAGTCCGCGCCGATGCTCGCCAGTTTGCCGGCAGAGCTTAGCATCAACTCGCCCACGCCGTTCCAATCATCGCGGTCGATGCACTTCATGTACTCGGCCAGCGAATGCGTGTGCAGCGAGATCTCTGGATGATCGTGCGGCCCGAACAGGTCTGCACCGGCCACGCAGATGGAGCGATAACACAGCGCGGCGCCCTCGGCGGAACATGCAACGATACCAACGTGTTGGGGCATATCGTTGATTTTACAAGGGAGCATCGCCGGCTTCGACGTTAAGATACGAGCCATGCGCCCCCGCGCCGTGCTCGCTGTGCTGGCCCTGCTTTGCTTTGCCACCGCTCCTGGTCTCCGCGCAGAGACGGGCGAAGCGGGTTGGCTGCGTTATTCTCCCCTGCCCTTACAGATTGCGCAGCAGTACAAAGCAGATCCCCAGTGCATTGTGGTGCTCGGCACGTCGCCAGTGGCTCGCAGCGCCGCCAGCGAGCTGGCCCGCGGGCTCCATGCCATGCTGGGCGAGAATATACGCGTCGCTACGACACTGCCGCAGGAGGATGCGTTTTTGCTCGGCACGCCGGCAGAAATTCGGCGGGTGCTTCCCGGCTTCCAGACAGATTCGCCGCTCGCGCCAGAGGGTTTTTCCGTCGCGCCCTTCGTTGCCCATCATCACTATTGGGTGATTGCCGGGGGCACGGATCGTGGTGAGCTCTACGGCGTGTTCCGCGCATTGGAACAGATTGCCGAATCCAAATTTCTAAGCCCGGTTGCGGAGTCGCCCTCATCCCCGATTCGCTGGGTGAACCAGTGGGACAATTTCGACGGATCCATCGAGCGCGGCTACGCTGGCCGCAGCTTATTTTTCGAGAACGGTCATGTGCGGCCCGATCTCCACCGCGTCTCTGACTATGGCCGCCTGCTGGCGTCGGTTGGCTTGAACGGGGCGACCGTCAACAACGTGAATGCCGATCTGCGCACGCTGGATCCGGATATGATCCGCGAACTCGCGCGCATTGCGGACGCGTTTCGCCCCTGGGGCGTGCGCATGTCGCTCTCCATCGATCTCTCCAGCCCGCAGGTCGTCGGCCATCTGCGCACGTTCGATCCGCTGGACCCGGCGGTCGGGAGGTGGTGGCGTGACAAGGTGAATGAGATTTACCGTGTGATCCCTGATTTTGCCGGTTTTGTAATCAAGGCTGATTCAGAAGGACGCCCCGGTCCCTCCCAATACCACCGCACCCCCGCGGAAGCGGCCAACACGGTAGCCCGGGCGCTTAAACCGCATGGCGGTGTGGTGCTGTATCGCGGCTTTGTGTACAACAATCATCTTGACTGGAATGACATGAAAGCCGATCGTGCCCGCGCCGGCTACGACAATTTCCGCAGTCTCGATGGGAAGTTCGAACGCAACGTGGTCATTCAGATAAAGCACGGCCCCATCGACTTTCAGGTGCGCGAGCCGGTGTCGCCTTTGTTCGCGGCGCTGCACAAAACCAGCCAGGCGATCGAGCTGCAGATCACACAGGAGTACACCGGGCAGCAACGCCACATGGTGTTCCTGGTGCCCATGTGGAAGTGGGTACTCGACACCGATCTGCGCGCGGACAATCAAAGTACGCCGGTGAGCGAGATCGTCGAGGGGAAAAGCTTTCACCAACCGCTGGGCGGGTTTGTGGGGGTCGCCAACGTGGGCCTTGATACGAATTGGCTGCATCACCCGATGGCGATGGCGAATCTCTACGGATTCGGCAGGCTGGCGTGGAACCCTGACCTGAGCACCCACGAGATCGTCGACACGTGGACACGCCTGACCTTTGGCAACGATCCCAGGGTGGATTTTGTGGTGAATGGTTTGCAGGAGAATTCCTGGCGTGTGTACGAGCAGTACACCGGCCCGCTTGGCATTGGCGGCCTGACCAACATCATTAGTATCCATTACGGTCCGGGCATTGAGTCCGCGGAGCGCAATGGCTGGGGCCAGTGGTTCCGTGCAGACAAAAAAGGCATCGGCATGGATCGTACCGTGGCCACCGGCACCGGGTTTATCGGTCAGTATCCGCCACAGTTGGCGAGGGTGTACGAATCGCTGGAGAGCTGCCCGGACAGCCTGCTGCTGTTCATGCATCATGTGCCGTACGACTTCATGCTGCACCAGGGAAAGACGCTGGTGCAGTATGTGTATGACTCGCATTACGAGGGGGCTGCTGCGGCCGGCACGTATCCAGCACGGTGGCGTACTCTGCATGGGAAGATCGACGAGCCGCGCTATGGGGAGATACTGTCGCTGTTTCAGTACGAGGCCGGCCATGCGGTGGTGTGGCGTGATGCGGTGACTGCGTGGTTCCAGAACATTTCCGGGATCCGCGACAAGCTGGGCCGAGTCGGGATCTACCCTGATCGCATCGAAGCAGAGTCGATGCAGAGCGATGGTTACACCCCTGTCAACGTGACGCCCTGGGAGACTGCTTCCGCGGGGAAGGCCGTGGTCTGCAACCGGACCACCCCCTGCAGCCTGAGCACCAGGCCGGGGAGGGCTGCCGGTGTCTACACGGTTGGCGTACGCTACTTCGACTTGCGCACCGGCGCCGCGCATTACGAATTGCTCTTGAACGGAAAATCGATTGCACGTTGGACAGCCGATGCAACGCTACCGCCGGCAGTGGTTGACGCTCATCTCGATGGCAGCACCAGCACCCTGTTTACCCTGCCCGGCGTCCGGCTCAAGCCAGGCGACACGCTGACCCTGCGCGGCACGCCCGACCAGGGCGAACCGGCGCCGGTCGACTACATCCAATTCGAAAGCCGTTAGCCCCTTTTGTCATCCCGAGCAGTTGATTTGCCTTGAGGCAAATTGAAGATGGAATGAACGGGTATGGGCAGGAACTGCTGATTGGGAGCTAAGCCGAGGGATCTGCAATGTTTCACCCTGACTCAAATCTCCAGGTCGGCAATGATAAATTTCGTCTACTCTCCATCGGTACGACGAGCTGAAAGATTCTCGGAGCACCCGGCGACGCAGTTCCCGGGGAGGGCTGTAGGTTACGCTTGAATCCGGTGGAAGCCCCGGACTTCAGTCCGGGGGCGCGGGTCCAAGACCCGCGCTTAAACGCGCGCAAAGATTGAGGGCTTTCAGCCCTGGTGGAACCAAGCCTCGCCAGCCAATCGGCCGTGTGACCTCCCCGCGAAATCTACGCGCAAGTTTCCAATCGCCGGACGCCGCTGCCACCTGGGCTAAAGCCCTCGCATGGTGAAAGGCCACCCTCAGCGCGGGTTCTACACCCGCGCCCCCGGACTAAAAGTCCGGGGCTTCCACCGTATCGAGTGAACCGCCAGGGGACGCGATGACGCGTCCCTCGTCATCGTCATCATGTCGGCTCGCTCATGACGCTCCGTCCCAGCCACCGCGACTCATCCTGTCATCCGCCTTGGAAGGAACGACGAAAGGAGAGCTTGTCCATTAGTAGCGCAGTCGAGCGATCTGCCGTGCGCCGAATGAACAAACTGGAAAGCGCTCTGAACGAGGATTCAGACGAGGGTTCAAATGTCCCCCACTCAAGCCAAACGCGGCTTGAATGGGCCACCGTACAGTTTTTAGGGTCCGATCAGTCGCCACTCAGGAGGATCTGCTCCCTGCCCGCATCCAGAAAAGCCGAGGGTGGCCCACTCAAGCCGCGTTTGGCTTGAGTGGGACATCCTGCTCCGCTCGCTCTGCCAGACCGATGCGTATCGCCTTAACTTGCACTGCAGGCAGATTCCTCCGGATGACAAAAGGGGGGCCCCCTGACCTCGGCGGGGCGCTACTCCCGCTATGCTTGCCGACGCTTTTGGCGTAAACATAGGGCCAGCAGACGGAGGCAGGGGCTATCGAAATGGCGAATAAGCCGAAGCGGTTCAAAGCGACTTTGGAACGTGGCAAGGAAGGCCTGGGGTGGACCGTCGCCCATGTGCCGTTTGATCCGCATACCGTGTGGACGCAGATGCTGCGCCTGCGCGTGCGCGGCAAAGTCCTCTCCGACCAGGGAGGCAGCGCGGAGTTTCGTACCTCGCTCTTCCCTTTGCCAGGCGAGAGCGGACGCTATCTGCTGCTGGTGAACAACCGGGTTCAACGAGAAGCGGGGGTAACCCTCGGCAGCGTCGCCGAGTTTACGCTCGAAGCCGACCTGGAACCGCGGCCCGCAGAACTGCCGGATGAGCTGGCCTCACTGCTGGACGAGGAACCCGGGCTGCGCGAGTACTACGACAGCCTGAGCGAGTCGATGCGGCGGGAAATTGGCAAATGGGTGACAAACGTGAAAAGCGATGCCTCGCGGTGGAAGCGCTCCGAGCAGATGGCCGAGCGCTTGCTCGGAGCCATGGAAGGCGAACACAGCTTACCGCCGATCGTAGTCGTGGCTTTTCGGAAACGCCCAAAAGCAGCCGCCGGATGGGCCAGGATGACACAGACGCAGCGCCGCCAGGAGCTGTTGGCGATCTTCTATTATCAGAGCATCGAGGCACGGCAGCGGCGAGTGGATAAGCTCTGCGATAACGCAGAGAAGCGGGCCTGACGCTAGCTACCCGCGGTTCGGCACAACCCGCGCCTGCAACCGGCTGATCACCGTCTGCGGCACCAGGCCATCCACCGAACCACCCAACTCAAAGACGTTCTTGATCAATCGCGAACTCACATACGAATACTTCTCGTCCGCCATCAGGAAGACTGTCTCGACAGCAGGCGCCAGCCGCCGGTTCATCAGGGCCATCTGCAGCTCATACTCGTAGTCGCTGATCGCCCGCACGCCGCGCAGAATGGCCTGCCCCTGCTGCTCCAGCACGAAATCCACCAGCAATCCATTGAAGGTGGCAACCGACACATTGCCAAATGGCTCTACCGCCTCCGTGAGCATTTCAATGCGCTCGTTAACGGTAAACAGCGGAGATTTTTCAGAGTTTTTCAGGATCGCGACGACCAGGCGGTCGAAGATTTTCGCGCCGCGCGCTATGAGGTCCAGATGACCATTGGTCAACGGATCGAAGGTACCCGGGTAAATGGCTTTGACTGTGTTCAAGACAAACGATTGTAAGCGGAAGCGGCTGGGCGGGCAATCTGCCCAGCCGCTTCATAGGGTGCTACTGCCGGCGCATCGCGGGAACCTTCACCGCTTCTGCAGCCTGCGCTGACCCATTCAACGGAACTGCCGGGATCTCAGCCGCCTTAACACCGCTGAGGCCCAGCTTCTGGCGAAGTTGCTGATCTATGCGAGCGAAGACGTCCGGGTGCTCCTTAAGGAAGCTGCGGACGTTCTCACGCCCCTGGCCGATGCGCTCACCTGAGTAGCTGTACCAGGCGCCCGACTTCTCCACCACGCTCTGGGTCACGGCGAGATCAAGCACGTCGCCTTCGCGCGAAATACCTTCGCCGTAGAGGATGTCGAACTCAGCTTCGCGGAACGGCGCCGCTACCTTGTTCTTCACCACTTTGATCTTGGTGCGTGAACCCACCACCACGTCGCCTTCTTTCACGGCAGCGATACGGCGGATGTCGATACGCACCGACGAGTAGAACTTGAGTGCACGGCCGCCGGTCGTCGTTTCCGGGTTGCCGAACATCACACCGATCTTTTCGCGGATCTGGTTGATAAAGATTAACGATGTACGTGACTTCGATACCGTGCCGGTGAGCTTGCGCAAGGCCTGTGACATAAGGCGCGCCTGCAGACCCATGTGCGAATCACCCATCTCCCCATCGAGTTCTGCCTTGGGCACCAGGGCTGCTACCGAGTCAACCACCAGCACATCGATCGCGCCGGAGCGCACCAGTGCTTCGGTGATTTCCAGCGCCTGCTCGCCGTAGTCGGGCTGCGAAACCAGCAGGTTGTCGACATCGACGCCCAGCTTCTTGGCATACTGCGGATCGAGCGCGTGTTCCGCATCGACAAACGCCGCCATGCCGCCCATCTTCTGCGCTTCTGCGATGATCTGCAGCGTGATGGTGGTTTTGCCCGACGATTCAGGGCCGAAAATCTCGATGACGCGGCCGCGGGGTACACCGCCTACGCCCAGCGCAGAGTCGAACGAAATCGAACCGGTCGAAATCACGGAGATGGGCACAATCGCCTCTTTGTTGCCGAGGCGCATGATGGAACCCTTACCAAACTGCTTTTCGATTTGCGCTAATGCCAGGTCAATGGCACGGGAACGATCGTCTGCCATGGGAATCTCCAGTAACGAAAAAATGTAATGCCCTGAATCGAACTCCAGAAGCGCTCAGCGACCGCATGGCGCATGCGAAATCATTCCATCAAGTGCATGACTTGAGTGGATCATACCACCGCAATCGAACATAAAAGCGGTTTCACAAACCTGTGCATAACCGGGAACAAAAAGCAAAGATATTTGGCTTCACCGCTGCAACAAATCGACCGGCTGATCAATGTCAGCCACGCGAAAATACGCAGCCAGCGAGGGGTGACGGCGGGCGACCGCCTGGTACATTTCCCAGGCGACGCGGCGATAAGAGAAATGCCCGGCGGGGGCTGAGCGCAACTCGGCTATGTAGAGCGCCTCGGCGAAATCCATTTTGAAGAGAGCGCGCGTGCGCGTCCCCAGCGGAAGCACATAGCGTGCATTCTCCGTCTGACCGGCCTGGGCAAGCTGGCTGAAGGTAGCGTGCGCCTGGGTCATCACGGCATCGTACTGCGGCAACCACCCTGCTTCTGCCAGACCTTCCGGCACTTCATAGCCGTGCGCGTTGGTAAACGGCTGCAGAATCTGCACGCAGCGGCGATGGCGATGCATGTCGCGAAACCCACCAAGGTCCATGAGGATATCGAAGCGTAAGCCCTGCCCAGCCGAGAATGCGCGCAGCAGTTCATCGTGCCGGCCGCGATGCCGCGCGCCAATAGCAATGATCTCGTTACGCTTCGCTTCATCGAGCGAAGCGACCGTGCGGGCCAGCTGGCGGTAGGAATAGTGACTGACCCCGTACAGCAGCGTGGTCGCCAGATCGATTTCGAGTGGCTGGTCCTCGACCAGGTCGACCACACCGGCAGGCGGGTCGATCGGCGCATTCTGCATCAGGGCGGCGGCCGCCTCTTGCAACTCCGTGCGGGTCGCCAGCACATAGTTGCTGGGCGCCGCATACTTCACCAGGGTAGGCGCGGTCTTCACCTCGCGGGCCAGCAGAGCTTCCGCACGCCGGGCGAGTTCCGGGTCAAGGGCCGCAACATCGCGCTGCAGTGCGCTGAACGCCTCGGCCTGCACATTCCATGCGGAGCCTGCGGCTGCTTCGCGTAACCGCTCTCCCAGATCGCGTACTTCCGCGTGCGGGTCGGACAGCAGGCGGGAGATCTGGGTCTCGAGGGTGCGTGCGTTCACGATCTGCCCTAAGGAGGTGTTGGCGGCCAGCGGCAGCAGGTAGCGAGATACGTCGAAAGCACGCGCTTTGAGCGTTCGTTCGAATGCGTCTTGCTTCATCTCCGCGGGTTTGGCAATGCATGTCTTCAGGTGGGCAAACTGCGCCTCGGTGCCGGTGTGGTACTCGGCAAAAAGAGCCTCAACCGCGGTCGTGAAACCAGCCCTGGCCTCCGCGCCTGCGCCGAAATCCGGCAGGTACCACCCGCTTTTGCGAAAGTTCTGATATCGCGTGGATCGTTCCTGGCCATCCCAACGCTGCTCATCCACCAAAACGATGGCGGCCAGCAGCGACAATCGCTCGATGGCAAATGCCACGTGGGCCAGGTCGGCGATGGAACGATGGCCGTACTGGAAATAGAACGTATTGAGAAACTGCTCCGCCCGCTGGCTGGAAATCTCCCGCAACGACTCCTTCATGGAGAGTGCAGACCGGGAATACTTCGCCATCGCATAGGCCAGCACCTCAGGGTCGGCCCCATGCACGGCATACACGTCAGTTTGGTTGCGGGGCGCCTCGGCCGGGGCAGCCGAAGGGGAGCTTGCGATCTCGATTTGAGGCATGGTTGAGGTTCAGCATAGTGCATTCCCCCCTCCCTCTGCTCCTGTTCCTTAAGCTTTCTTCAGGAACTTCGCCGCAAACCCGCCACCTCGGAAGTGGGATAAGATTAGCTGGCAACCGCGGTGCGGATTGAGCCTTTTTCGAGTGAGTTCGCTCTTATGGCCACGAGCCGCAATGGACAGCAAGAAGACGCCCTATCGGTGGTAAGCCACCGCCCGTACGCCCTGCCCAAGCGTCCCTGGACGATGATGCAGCGGTGGAACGATCTCTTATTTGCCCACTGGCCGGTACCGGCCGCCAAACTGGAATCGTTGCTACCCGCGGGCCTGGAAGCCGATACCTTCGATCAGTCCGGGTGGGTGGGGGTAGTTCCCTTCTCCATGGATCGCGTGCAGTTTCGTGGGGTTCCGCGCATCCCCGGCGCCAGCCGCTTCCCTGAATTGAACCTGAGAACCTACGTGCGGGAGCGCAACACCAATCGCGCCGGCGTATATTTCTTTTGCCTTGAGGCGTCCAATCCCGTTCGCGGTCATGTTCGCCCATACGGTGTTCCATCTCCCCTACCACTGGGCCCGCATGTCGATCAAAGAACGGGCGGAACGGCAGTTTACCTACCGCAGCGAACGGCTACTGAGCGCGAAGCCGGTTCGCTTCCGGGCGCATTATCGCGGCCTGGGTCAGGTGCGCGCGATGGAGCAAAGCCGGCCCGGGTCTATCGAACACTTTCTGACCGAGCGCTACTGCCTGTTCACCTCCAACCGCAACGGGCAGCTTTTGCGGGGTGATATCCACCATATGCCGTGGCCGCTCGAGGCAGCAGAAGCCGAAATCGAATTTAATGACCTGCCCGCCACCTATGGCATTCAGCTGCCGGATACGCCACCGCTACTGCACTACTCGCGCGAACTGGTGGTCTACCTGTGGTCGCTTGACCGGGTCGCCTCCTGGGGCAAGCTCCCGGTGCTCGAAGCCGCAGGCGTGCACACCGCCAAAATCGGCTGAAGCTGGAACGGCTCCCCGCGGCACGATTGAGTCTCGCCGGGCGAGTCACGTTCACCGGCAGACCCTCTGTCTCTAACCTCCAAACAGATTCGGGTGGCCCATTCAAGCTGTTTTCCGGCTTGAGTGGGGTGCATCTAAACCCGCCTGCAACCGAAGAAACACCGCCAGATCTGGTAACCTCACACTTTTGTGAGGAGAGACCAATGGAGAATCTGGACGGCAAGACAGCGTTCGTGACTGGCGCGTCTCAAGGCATCGGGCGCGCCTGCGCCCTCGCGCTGGCGAAGATGGGTGCGCGGGTAGCTCTGGCAGCGCGCAATGAAGAAAAGCTTGCAGCCGTGGCGGCCGAAATAACCGCTGCGGGCGGCCAAGCCCAGCCCTTCGTGGTGGATGTAGCCGATCAAACCTCCATCCAAACCGCCGCGAAAGCAGCCATCGCTCACTTCGGCAGCGTCGAGATCCTGGTCAATAATGCCGGCATCACTCGCGATACCCTGCTACTCCGCATGAAATTGCAGGACTGGGACGCCGTTCTCAATACCAACCTGACTGGCGCTTTTCTGCTCACCCAGGCATTCCTGAATCCCATGCTGCGGGGCCGGTGGGGACGCATCATTAACATCAGCAGCGTAGTCGGACGCACCGGCCAGGCGGGCCAGGCCAACTACGCGGCCAGCAAAGCCGGACTGATCGGGTTTACCAAGTCCATGGCCCGGGAAGTCGCGTCGCGTTCCGTCACCGTAAACGCGGTCGCGCCCGGTTTTGTAGAAACCGCAATGACCGCGACTCTCGACCAGAAGCAACGGGACACATTCCTCACCCACATCCCCTTGGGGCGTGCCGGGACTGAGGAAGAAGTCGCGCACGCAGTCGCCTTCCTTGCCTCCCCGCAAGCCGCCTACATCACTGGCCACGTCCTCGATGTAAACGGTGGATTGTTCATGAATTGACCTCTAACCCCCTCTAACCCGGATTTCTCGCCACAACCCTCAGCTTCCGACCACAATGCCCTGGCTAGTGGCGTGGGTCGATGTGTGGCGTTTGAATGCCAGCAGTGTGTGGCGTTTGAGGGACAAGCGTATTCCCGAACCCGCGCCCCCGGACTCAAGTCCGGGGCTTCCACCGAGTGCGAGCGGGTGCTCCGAGAATCTTTCAGCGCGTCGTACCGATGGAGAGCAGCCGAAATTGATCACTCCCGACCTGGAGATTTGTGGCACGAGAAAGGCGCACAGCAGATCCCTCGACTGCGCTCCTAATGAACAACCTCTCCTTCGTCGTTCATGCCAGGGCGGATGACAGGATGAGTCGTGGTGGCTGGGACGGAGCGTCATGAACGTGCCGACATGATGGCGATCACGAGGGATGCGTCATCGCGTCTCCTGGTGGTTCACTCGATACGGTGGCAGCCCCGGACTTTTAGTCCGGGGGCGCGGGTGTAGAACCCGCGCTGAGGGTGGCCTTTCACCATGCGAGGGCTTTAGCCCCGGTGGCAGCGGCGTCCGTCGATTAGAAACTTGCGCGTAGATTTCGCGGGGAGGTCACACGGCCGATTGGCTGGCGAGGCTTGGTTCCACCAGGGCTGAAAGCCCCCACTTTGTCATCCCGAGCGCAGTCGAGGGATCTGCTGTGCGCCTTTCTCCCTCCACAAATTTCTACAGAGCTCCAGCATCGGACATGCAGAGGAACGTGGGTCTTGAGAGCAGCCGCTTCGCTGTCAAGAGTGCCTATCCTGCATTCCTGCTGAAGGAATGGTTTCTCTGCGTGTCCGATGCTGGAGCTCTTGTGAAGATTTGTGGCGGGAGAAAGGCGCACAGCAGATCCCTCGACTGCGCTCGGGATGACAAAGTGGGCTAGTGGCGCTTGCCGGTATTGCCTGCGGCGTGAAGCAAACGCCGGCGGGACGCCCGCATAAACTGGTGAGGAATCCGGGCTAAAACCCTTGAAACAACCACTCAAAGAACCACGCCGGGTACCGAAATGCGCCTAAGCGGGAAATTTGCTTGCCCCAGCCGAAAGAAAATTCTTGCTAGTCGTCTCTTCGGCGTGTTAACTATGCTGCCAACACCTAATAAATTAACTGCTTTCGTAACAGTAGCAACAGCACTGCTCTGGACTGGGGTGAAAGTGTGAACGAAGGTACTCGCTTATGAAGATTGGCGTCACGATCCGTGCCTACCGGTTGCAGAAGGGGTTGTCGCAGGGAGACATCGAAAAGCGCACTGGCCTGCTGCGCTGTTATCTTTCCCGGGTGGAGAATGGGCACACCGTTCCCTCACTCGACACGCTGGCAAAAATCGCCGGAGCGCTGGATATCCCGCTCGCGCAGTTCTTTGCGGAAGATTCACTCGGCCGCGAGATGAACACGCAAAAGCTGAGCGACGACGAACTGCGGTTTCTCACGCAGATTCGCCGCTACGCCACCAACCTGAACGACAGTGACCGCAAGTTGCTGTTGGCCATGGTGAAGAAGTTCGCAACCACCGCGGTTCGCTAGGCGCAAATCCTTTCAGGCGGGGCCTGCGCAACAGGCTCCGCTAGCGCCAGAACGCGGCGATCCCGAAGGCAAACACCAGCAGCAACAGGGTCATGCCGCCATACGCGGCCCAGGACCGGGCGACATACTGGCCGCGCGCCACGCCTATCCTTGGCACCAGGGGTCCGCCTAAGGCCAGACCGCATAAGAAGCCGCCCAGGTGAGCCATGTTGTCGATCTGGATGCTGGTGCGCAGGAACATCGACCCGCCCCCAATCACGAAGTTCAACAAAGCGAAATAAATGACGCTCTTGCGCAACCGGGCCACTTCCTCCGGCGCGACCGGCAGCAGCTTTGCCTTCAGCAACAGAATCAGCACCCCGGCGATCCCGAACACTGCTCCCGAAGCGCCTGCACCCACAATCTGCGGATGAACCGCAATACTCAGCAGGTTTCCGGCAATGCCGGTCAGCACGTAGACCGCAACTACCCCGATCGGGCCCAGCAACGGCTCACCCAGCAGACCCAGGTTCCACAAGCACCACATGTTAGTCGCCAGGTGAAGCAGCCCGACATGCACAAATGCGGCCGTGAGTAAGCGCCACCATTGCCCATCGAGTACCAACCCGCCGAAGTTTGCGCCCCAGTGCACCAGGTCCACCACGGTGGGGTTATTGGGAGATACCCCTCGGAGCACCATCAGGACGTACACCAGGCAATTGATGCCCACGAGGGTGTAGGTCGCGGGAGCGGTCGCCCACCGGTTCCCGGCCGAGCGTCGCGGCGGCGGGGCCGCGGGATTCACATCAACGTCATAGCCGGCCGTGCGTCCGTACGAACGAGGATCCGCACGACCTTCCGGCGGCAAAATCTCCGGTGCACTCTGCGAGGGTCGGTTTCCACCCCAGTTCAACGCCATAGGGCTAAGCTATCCTGAGCGGGGGCCCAACACAAATGGGCAATCCGACAGCAGTTCTCGCTCATCTCATCGTGAGTACAAGTTATCGTTCCATGCAAACAAACAGCGCGATCTGGGTACCAGGTTGCGAACGAGGGGCAGGATTTAGTGGAATACAAGCAGGTTAAGCGGGCCCTTCTCAGTGTCACGAACAAAGCAGGCCTCCCCGAGTTCGCTCAGCAGTTGAGCAGCATGGGCGTGGAGTTGATCTCCACGGGCGGTACGGCGCGCACCCTGCGCGAAGCAGGACTCACGGTTCGCGACGTGTCCGATCTCACCGGATTTCCTGAAATGCTCGATGGCCGGGTTAAGACTCTGCACCCCAAAGTGCACGGCGGCATTCTGCACATTCGCGGCAGTGAGGAGCATCGGGCAGCCGTTGCCTCCCAGGGTATCGAGGCGATCGATATGGTCGTCGTCAACCTCTATGCCTTCGAAGAGACCGCCCGCAAGCCGGACGTTTCGTTTGGTGAACTGGTGGAAAATATCGACATCGGCGGCCCCTCGATGCTGCGTTCCGCGGCGAAGAATTTCGAAGACGTGGCGGTGGTCACGGACACCGCCGACTATCCCTCGCTGATTCTCGAAATGCAGGCACACCAGGGAGGGCTATCGCTCGAAACCCGCTGGCGGCTTTCCCGGCAGGCCTTTGCTCTGACCGCTGCCTACGACTCAGCGATTGCCGCTACCTTCAACAGGATTGCCCAGGAGCGCCAGCAGGTACTCGCGGCGGAACCGATTATCACGCGCTTTCCTGAAACCCTGCAGCTGAGCTACGCGAAAACGGCTGACCTGCGCTACGGCGAGAACCCGCACCAGGGGGCGGCCTTGTATGCGGACGGCAGCGGGATGGGCGTCGCCGGCGCCCGGCAACTGCAAGGTAAGGAGCTTAGCTACAACAACCTTGTCGATCTGGACGCGGCCTGGGAACTGGTGCACGAGTTTACCGAACCGGCGGTCGCCATTATCAAGCACAGCAATCCTGCGGGGACGGCCATCGCGGCTACGCCTGTGGAGGCTTACCGAAAGGCCCTGGCGACCGATCCGGTCTCCGCATTCGGCAGCGTCATCGGCGTGAACCGCGAGGTGGACGAAGCCCTGGCTGAGGAAATGGCCAAGCTCTTCGTCGAGGCTATCGCCGCCCCCTCCTTCACTGAGGCAGCCATCACCAGGCTGAGCGGCAAAAAGAACCTGCGATTGCTGGTGGTCAGGCACGCCGCGCCGGGGCGGATGGTGAAGCAAATCTCCGGCGGCGTCCTCTTGCAGGATGCCGACATGGAGGATGTGCCGGTCGATCAGTTGAAAGTGGTGACAGCGCGCGCGCCCAATGCAGCCGAGATGGAGTCCCTACGCTTCGCCTGGCGTGTTGCCAAGCACGTGAAATCCAACGCGATTGTGTATGCACGCGATGGGCAGACGGTGGGCGTGGGTGCAGGCCAGATGAGCCGGGTGGATGCGGCGAAATTCGGAGCCATGAAAGCAGTGCTGCCGCTGGCAGGCACGGTGGTTGCTTCCGACGCCTTCTTCCCTTTTCCAGATGGACTGGAAGCCGTGGCCGCCGCCGGCGCCACGGCCGTTATCCAGCCTGGTGGTTCGGTCCGCGATGCCGAGATCATTGCGGCGGCGGACAAATTGGGCATTGCTATGGTCTTTACCGGAACCCGACACTTTCGACACTAGTATCCGGTCACGTCTCAGGGTTCGATCCGGTCTTCGCTGGCGGTCGTGGAGTTTTGGCCAGCAAAGTCAGCTTGGAGTCTTATCGAAAGAGTCGCAACCGGTTCCTGATCCGCTACGTCTATCCTGAAGGAAAATGGACTAAACTGTGAGATGCCTCGAGGGGTAGAGGCTCAGGAATAGTACCAAGGTAACGCGCTGCTTGCGCCGATCGGTACGCGGTGCACTTGACAAAAAAATGCGGGTTCCTTTGCACCGCGTTTGGACTGCCGGCGTCACTTCAATGGGAAGCCCGGGCATAGGAACTAATGGATGACCATCAAGGCTAAGCGACAACTCTCACTCCAGGCGCGCGAAGCGTCCCTCTTCCCCCTCATGCTGGCCCTGCTCACGCCGGCTTCTGCATTGGCTGCCGGTGCGCCGCCACAGACGGCCGCCGCCAAGAGTACCCCGGCCGCAGCCCCCGCTGCCGGCACCCCGGCGAAAGCACCCGATCGCGCGACCGCTTACTATCACTTCGGCCTGGCCCACATGTATGAGGAAATGGCCACCAATTACAGCCGGCCGGAATACGCCACCCGGGCTATTGAGGAATACAAGCTGGCCCTGGATGCGGATCCAGGTTCAAAGTATCTGAACAACGGGTTGGCCGAGTTGTACCTGCGTACCGGCCGCGTGCGCGACGCCGTGCTGGCAGCCCAGGAAGTTCTCAAGACCGAACCCAATAATCTGGAAGCCCACAAGCTTCTCGGCCGGGTTTACCTGCAATCCCTGAGCAACGGCCAAAATGGCGCGCCCTCAGAGAAGATGCTGCAGCTGGCCATTGGCGAATACACCAAGATTGTGGAGTTGAAGCCAAACGACATCGAGAGCCGCCTGCTATTGGGACAGCTTTATACCCTGGGCCACGACACACCGCACGCGGAAGAGCAGTTCAAGGCCGCGCAAAAGATCGATCCCAATTCTGAAGATGTGGTGTTGAACCTGGCCCGGCTGTACAGCGACTCGGGAGACATGAGCCATGCACTGGCTGTGTTGAGCGCCGTTCCTACGGATGATCGCACCGCCAAAATGGATTATGCCCTGGGCATGAGCTACGACCAGCTCAAGCAAAACAAGAATGCGATTCAGGCCTACTCCAAAGCTGTCGAGATGGAACCAGACAACCTGGACGCAGAACGCGGGTTGGCCCAGTCATTGTTGAACGACAACCAGCTGGCTCCCGCACTCAAGCACTTCGAAGCTATCTCTGCGGCTGACCCGCAGGATGCGCAGAGCTTTCTCCGGATTGCCGAAATCCAACGCCGGCAAGGTCATTACGAGCTGGCCCTGACCACGCTGAAGAAAGCGAAATCTCTGGCTTCGGACTCGTTGGAAATTGGTTTCAATGAAGCCCTGATTGACGATTCCCTGGGCCACTACGACGAAGCTGCCCTGACCTTGCAGGGGCTGGTAAAGCAGACCAGCCACCCCGATGGCCAGTATTCTGACGCGGAAAAGAACAACCGGTCCATCTTCCTCGACCGGCTGGCCAACGTTTACCGCGAACAGGACAAGACCGAACAAGCGGTGCAAGCCTACCAGCTGATGGTGGCAATGGGCGGCGAGTACGCCGAGCGTGGCTATCAGGGCGAAGTGGAAGCGTACCGGGATGCAAAGCTGTACGACAAGGCGACGGAGGTAGCCCAGCAGGCGGCTGCCGCGATGCCCAAAGACAAGACGATCCAATTGATGCTGGCTGGACAGCTTGCCGATTCCGGCAAGGTGGACGCCGGGGTCAAGCTGGCCCAATCACAGTTGCAGGGCAACAGCAGTGACCGCGAGGTCAACCTGGCGCTGGCCAATATGTATACCCGGCTGCGTCGCTTCAAAGAGGCCGCCGACCAGATCGATGCGGCGGAGGCGCTTTCTGCCAAGCCCGACGACAAGATTTACATCGATTTTCTGCGCGGCGCGCTGGACGAGCGGCAGAAGCGTTTCGATTCTGCGGAAGAGCAGTTTCGCAAAATCCTGGTGATCGACCCTAATAACAGCATGACCCTGAACTATCTCGGTTACATGTTGGGCGACCGGGGTGTGAAGCTCGACGACGCGTTGTCGATGGTGCAGAAGGCCGTTCAGCTCGACCCCCAGAACGGCGCTTACCTGGATTCGTTGGGCTGGGTGTACTTCAAGATGGGGCAGTATGCCCTTGCGGAAGCGAACCTGCGCAAAGCAGTGGAGCGCATGACGAAAGACCCTGCCGTGCATGACCACCTGGGTGAAGTCTACGAGAAGACGGGCCGCCTGAAACAGGCCGCCAGCCAATGGGAGCAGAGCCTGCAGGAGTATGCCCGCACTACGTCGGCCGATGCCGAACCCAGCGATGTAAGCAAAGTGCAGAAAAAGCTGGATACTGCGCGCGTCAAGCTGGCCAGGGAAGAATCCGCGGGCGCCAGCCCGAAGCACTAAGTGGCCGGGAGTTCGCAAAAGCCTTTTGCGCTGCCTCCCGGCTGTTCGGTTCCTGACGATGCCGCGGACTTGTTAGCTCAGCGGGAGCACACGGAGCCGGCACACGCCTATCGCACTCCTTTTCAGCGAGACCGCGCCCGGGTGATTCACGCGCGGTCTTTCCGCCGCCTGGCTGGCAAGACGCAGGTATTTACCCATCGCCAATCTGATCACTTTCGCAGCCGGTTAACTCACACCATGGAAGTGGCCCAGATTGCCCGGGCCATCGCCAGCGCGTTGGGTCTGAATGAAGACATGACGGAAGCGCTGGCCCTTGTCCATGACATTGGGCATCCTCCGTTCGGCCATGCCGGCGAGCGAGCGCTCGACGAGGCGCTGAAGCCCTTCGGGCTGGGGTTCGATCACAATCTACACGCGCTGCGTATCGTGGAGTACTTTGAAGCCCGGTATGCCTCTTTCCGCGGGCTCAACCTGACCCTGGGCGTGCGCGAAGGGATTGTGAAGCACTCACGGGATTATTCCGCGGTCGATCACCCTGAGCTGAGCGGATTCTTCCTCGACCAGCGGCCTCCGCTCGAAGCGCAACTGATCGACCTGGCGGATGAAATTGCCTATCTCACCGCTGACATGGACGACGGCATGGAAGCGGGCATGCTCACGGCCGGCGATCTGCGAGAGCATGTACGCATCTTCGATCAATCAATACGCGCGGTGGAAGCGGAGCATCCGCAAGCGCCGGCAAATCTGCAAGCGAACGAGGCTCTGAAGAAGATGTTGAACAGCCTGGTGGGGGATCTGATTCGCGAAACGGTGCAGCGGGTGGCCGCCGGGCATGTCGCGTCCCTGCTCGATGTGCGGCGAGCGTCGTACCGGCTGGTGTCTTTTTCGGCCGAGATGGAACAGCTGCGCCGGGAAGCCAAGCAGTATTTGTACGCGACCCTATATAGCCGGGATGAACTCCAGCGGGACCTGCAGGAAGCAACCAGGGTGGTACGCAAACTGTTTACCCGCTGGGTAGACGAACCGTCGCTGTTACCGGCACCCTTGCAAACGCAGTTACCGGGCCAGGGAGTGCCGCGCGTGGTGGCTGATTACATCGCAGGCATGACCGACAACTACATCCTGTTGCAATACGCGGAGCTGTATAAGGCGTGAGCAGATGTTTCCCACTCAAGCCAAAAGCGGCTTGAGTGGGGAACATCTGGACTCACTCTGGAGCCAGCAGTGTTCATGGCCCTACAAATCAACAATGTGTTGCGGGTTCAGTCTGCCGAAAAGCAGATCACGAAGGGCTACCAGATTGCCGCAGAATCTACCCATGCGGTCTACATGCGACTCGGGCGTGAAGCTGCGTAGCAGATTTTTTAGGCAGGGACCGGCGATGAACCTGAACACGTGCGACCAGGGGAACGTACCCTTGCGCGCCAGGTAGATCGGGTTGGCAATCTGGGCATAGCCCATGCGCACTCCTGGCAAGCGAGCAGTCTTGGTGCTGAGATGGACCCCAAAGGCGTTGAAATGTGAACGACGGATCCAAAAGGAGCGAGTTGCCGGGAGAAATCCCAGTCTTCGTACCAGCCGTACAAGGGAAGCACTTCATCGAAGCGCAACCCATGCTCGCGCACAGGCGCCATGCGCAGGCACATGTTACATCCGTAGGCAAAGTACCGCGGCAGGATTTCCTGCTCGCCGTGCCAAACATGATTGGCAACAATGCTCTTCGCTTCTTCCACCGTCAGACCTGGGCCTTTGACGTCATCGGCGACGACGGTGCCGGTCGAGGCGACGATCTCCGGATGGTCCAGAAACGCGCGCTCGGTCACCTCCACGTAGGCTGGGCCGGGATAGAAATCATCATCGATAAACAGGACGGCATCACAGGGCGCAACCAGCGTCAGAATGGCGTTGCGTTGCCGGGTGAGCCCCAGTGCCGTTTGTAAAAAGGTGACCTGGGGAAAGCGGCCCGGAGCGTCGCCGACATCCGCCAACTCCGCATAGGCGACCACGATCTGGTCGGGCTGCCTGGTCTGGTTTTCGAGGAAAGCGATGGTTTCCGCCAGGATAGCGGGTCGTCCGCGCGTAGCGATACCGACGGCCAGCCTTAACTTGCATGACGGGCCCGCGAATACTGGTTCCCGGCCCAGCTTCGATGTCATGGGTTTGGTCTCATGGGTTTGATCTCATTGATGGTGACAAACTTACCAGAGAAAGCGCATTCCCCGCCCCGAAACCGCAAAGCAGGGTGAATTCGGTATGATTGGAGGATGCATGTGCTGGTCTATTCCGCATCGTGGTGCCGCGATTGCCGCGAAGCCAAGAAGTTCCTCGACAAACACCAGATTGCCTATACGGAGATCGATATAGAGGCAACCCCCGGCGCTGCGGACGAAGTGCTCCGCCATGTGGGAAAACGGGCCATCCCGCAGTTCGTCATCGACGGTAAGTGGATTCAGCCCTACCGCGCAGGCGAGGGTTTTCTGTATGAGGAGATGGGCGAATACTTCGGGGTCGGGAGCGCCGCGCAACCTGGTTCGCAGCACCCCCTTTAGGCTGCCCTCGTCTACGAGACGGTGGTCACGTCTCCATCTGCCGGGCCTGGGTCGTTGAGGATACTGCGTGCGTCCTCTTCATCCTGAGGGCTTACCTGCAGCTGCAATCCGCCCAGTCCTGTGCCGTAGAGCATCGCCGTATTTTCACCAACGATAAAACTGATGATGCCGGCCGAGTCCAGCCGAGTCTTTGCCATGTCTGCTTCCAGGGCATCGCGATAGCGTTCAATCGTAATCAATTCAGGTTCTTCGTTCATCGATCGTCTCCCGGGATTGTCTATCCTGCTGGGTAAGATGCAGCAGGAGATAGAATAGAACGTTTGCTGGGAGGCGCGGTTGATCGCTCGATATACCCGTCCGGCCATGGGCCGCATTTGGACTGAAGAAAATAAATATCGCATGTGGCTCGAGGTAGAAAGCACTGCCTCTGAGACTCTGGCGGAGGCGGGGATCGTGCCCGTTGAGGCCGCGCGGGCGATCCGCGCGCGGGGTGAGGTGGATGTGGCCCGCATCCAGGAGATCGAAGCGGAAGTCAAGCACGATGTCATCGCCTTCACCACCGCGATGGCGGAAAAGATCGGTCCCGAGTCACGCTGGCTGCACTACGGGCTCACCTCGAACGATGTCGTCGACACAGCACAGGCGTTGCAGATCAAGTCGGCTTCCGCTCTGATTCGCGAAGGCATATTGGCGCTCGCCGCCATCCTGCGGCAGCGCGCGCTGGAGTTTAAGCACACACCCGTCATCGGGCGCACCCACGGCATCCACGCCGAACCCACGACGTTTGGGCTCAAGTTGCTGAACTGGTATGCAGAGATCCAACGCAACCTGACGCGTTTCGACGCCAGTGTGGAAGAGATGCGTATTGGTAAGCTATCGGGCGCAGTGGGCACATTCGGCCATCTCAAACCAGAGCATGAGGAAAGCATTTGCGCCAAGCTCGGCCTGCGCCCGGCACCAGTCGCTACCCAGGTGATCCAGCGTGACCGGCACGCCGCGTACATCGCGACACTCGCCGTACTGGCTTCCACGCTGGACAAGATTGCAACGGAGATTCGCCACCTGCAGCGAACCGAGGTGCGCGAAGCCGAGGAGTTCTTTTCAGAGAAGCAGAAGGGCTCTTCCGCCATGCCGCACAAGCGGAACCCCATCACTTCGGAACAGATCAGCGGTCTGGCCCGCGTCATGCGGGCGAACGCGCAGGCCGCACTCGAAAATGTGGCGTTGTGGCACGAGCGGGATATTTCCCACTCCTCTGTCGAGCGGGTGATTTTTCCCGACTCGACGATACTCGCGGACTACATGCTGGCGAAGAGCACCACCCTGATTGAAAAGCTCCTGGTGTACCCAAAGCGCATGCTGAAGAACCTGGAGAGCACTGGCGGGCTCATCTTTTCTGGCCAGCTGCTGCTCGACCTTACCGAAGCCGGCATGTCACGGGAAGAAGCGTACCGCCTGGTCCAAACCCACGCCATGCGCGCGTGGAAAGAAGACCTCGTATTTCGCGAATTGGTCGCGAACGATCCGGCGATCCAGAGCCAGCTGCCTACGGGTCAACTGGAAAAAACATTTCAGTACGAACGGCAGCTCAGCAATGTGGATGCAATCTTCGATCGGGTATTGGCGTGAACAACGGTGACGGTAAGAACTTAACCGTCGCCCTCACCGGGGCCAGCGGCTCCATCTTCGGTCAGCGGCTTTTGCAGGTGCTGGAGAACGATGCGCGGGTGGGCCACGTCAACTTCATCGCATCCGAGAGCTCGCTGCGGGTGATCGCAGAGGAATTGCAGTTGAGCGGCCGTAGCGAGCTAGTCGCAAAGCTACTGGGCAAGGCCTCGACCAAGATACAGCAGCTCAGTGAGAGCGATATCGGCGCCGGACCTGCGAGTGGCAGCTACCCTTCCGATGGCATGCTGGTGTTGCCGTGCAGCATGGGCACGCTGGCAGGCATTGCGCATGGGCTCGCCTCAAACCTGATCGAGCGCTCTGCTGACGTAAGTCTGAAGGAACGGCGTCCGCTGATTTTGTGCATACGGGAAACGCCGTTTAACAAGATTCATCTGCGCAACATGAGTCTGGCCGCAGACGCGGGCGCGGTGATCTTCCCCGTGATTCCAGCTTTCTACAATCGCCCCATGAGTTCCACCGAGATGGCCGAGCAGTTCGTGTTTCGCCTGCTTGCCCATATCGGTTTACCGCAACCGGGAGCGTACGTGTGGAAAGGCGAGAGCAGCCATTAATGCCAGCTAGTGGCGTTTGAGCGACAAGCGTATGCGGGCGTCCCGCCGGTGTTTGCTTCCCGTCGCCGGCAATGCCGGCCAACGTCACTAGCCCGCATTTCTCACGGCCTGCCGCGCAACAAATGCGGGCTACGCTCGCCACAAAACCAACTAACCGGCCCTCAACTTGTCATCCCGAGCAGTTGATTTGCCTTGAGGCCAATTGAGGATGGAATGAACGAGGACGGGCAGGGACTGCTGATTGGGAGCGAAGCCGAAGGATATGGAATGTTTCACCCTGACTCAAATCTCCAGGTCGGTAATGATCAATTTCGGCTACTCTCCATCGGAACGACGCGCTGAAAGATTCTCGGAGCACCTGCTCGGACCCGGTGGAAGCCCCGGACTTCAGTCCGGGGGCGCGGGTGCAAGACCCGCGCTTAAACGCGCGCAAAGATTGAGGGCTTTCAGCCCTGGTGGAACCAAGCCCCGCCAATCAATCGGCCGTGTGACCTCCCAGCGAAATCTACGCGCAAGTTTCTAATTGACTGACGCCGATGCCACCAGGGCTAAAGCCCTCGCATGGTGAGGGCTACCCTCAGCGCGGGTTCTACACCCGCGCCCCCGGACTAAAAGTCCGGGGCTTCCACCGTATCGAGTGAACCGCCAGGCGACGCGATGACGCGTCCCTCGTCATCGCCATCATGTCGGCACGTTCATGACGCTCCGTCCCAGCCACCACGACTCATCCTGTCATCCGCCTTGGAATGAACGACGAAAGGAGAGGTTGTTCATTAGGAGCGCAGTCAAGGGATCCGCTGTGCGCCTTTCTCCTGCCGGGAATTTGTACAGTGCTCCAGCATCGGATGGGCAGAGGAACGTGGGTCTCGATAGCAGCCGCTTCGCTGCCAGGAGTTACTCTCTTACATTCCTGCTGAAAGAATGGTTCTTCTGCGTGTCCGATGCTGGAGCTCTGTAAAAATTTGTGGCAGGGAGAAAGGCGCAAAGCAGATCCCTCGACTGCGCTCGGGATGACAAAAGGGGGGCTAGCTAGCTAACCCGCAAAACATGTCGTCGCACACCGAAAACTAACCTAACGCGCAAGGCCACAAGCCAAAACACAGCAACAGCTTCGCCCACCGATCGCCCAATACGCTGGTGCCAACATGTCGCACCCGTCCAGGGGTGGGGGCATGGTGGTTGGCTTCGGACACGTGATGGTTCTCGCAATCTTATTTGCCGGGAGTATGCGGAATGTTCCGCACCATGGCCATCTTGGCTGGGCGTGCATTCAAGAAGTCCACCACGCTGGGGCCTACCTGGCTGACGCACTGCTCGGGAGCAAGATGTCCGCAGCCGGCATAAACATCCAGCTCTGACTGCAGTATTTGTGCATGCAGCTTGAACCCGACCGCCAGCGGGATCAGCCGGTCCTGCTCACCCCAGCCGATTAATACCGGCATGGTCAGTGCTCCCAGCTTGCCATCCACCAGGTCGTCGCCATGCATCATCGAATCCACACTGCGATGGACCACCCAGCCCGTGCGGTCAGCCCGGCGCAATACGGCCGTGGCCAGGAACGCAGGGATAGGCGGAGAGTTGGGTACCAGCCGTTGTTCCAGCGCCTGCAGTTCCCGGGGCGAGCTGGGGGCAAGCAGTGCAGGATCAAAGTCCAGCTTGAAGCGCAGGCCGGCGCTGTCCAGCAGCACCAGGCGGCGAATGTGCTCCGGCTCCTTCAGTGCGACGCGCATCGCGATCCACCCACCCATGGACCAACCAGCCAGGTCGACCTTTTCCAGTTGTTGACTGTCGATAAACGCCTCGACCAGCCGCGCCTGGTCAGCAATGGAGTAGGCTGCGCCTTTCGGTTGTTCCGATCGTCCGTAGCCCAATAGATCGAGCGCGTAGACACGATGGCCGCCATGGATGAGTTGCGGTATGAGGTTGGCCCAGTCCGAAGCCCTGCTACCCAGCCCGTGCACCAGGACCAGCGGCTGGCCCGACCCACCCACCAGGTAGTGCATCCTGTACCCATCCAGGGTGACGAACTCGCTGTGCACGCCGTGCATATGCAGATTGGCATCCACTGCCTGGTCCACTAACCAGAGCGGATTGCGCCAGACGACGACCGCAAAGCCCACGGCCACCGTGAGCAGAAAGAGCAACAGCGTGCGCACTGCGTGCGAAGACCTTTTCATCGGATCTACCTACTGTGTGGAGAAGTCGTGAGCAAGGATGCTTCCACTGCCGGCTGCAGCGCGAACCCCTTCTCGATCACCCTGAGCGTCACGGGAGCGAGCTCATACCGGCTCAGGTCGTTACGCTGCACCCAACACGCCTCGTCTGCATCACTGCCGCCGAGCAGCGTGCCACCGGTTACGTGGCAAATGAAATCGATCAACACGTAGTGATAGCGGATGCGGCCGGAAGCTTCATCCGGCGTAATACGGTCGAGGATTTCGACAATCCCATCCGTCTGCACTTCCAGCCCGGTCTCTTCGAGCACCTCGCGCAGCACACCCTGTTGGAGAGTTTCTCCCAGCTCGAGGGCTCCGCCGGGCAATGACCACTGCCCCTTGAGCGGTTCGTGACCGCGCCGCACGAGCAGGACGTTGCCGTGATCGATAACGACTGCGCCCACGCTCACGATGGGCGCTGCGGGATATTCTCTGCGCACCCGAACCACTATTCCGGCAACCGGATCGGGTTGCCGTACTCCTCGGTGAACACGGTGCGCGCCATATTGAAACGTTCACTGTGATACTTGTCCGGCCCCTTCAGGTGACCAATCCCCAACAGTGCGACCACCCAATAGCTGAGGGGCAGCTTGAGCACTTCGTGCACCTTCTCCTGCTCGAAGCCCTCCATGGGCGCGGTATCGTAGCCCAGCACTTCGGCCATCAGCATCATGTGGGTGAAGGCCAGCATGACCTGGCGGGTGAGCCACATGGGCATGTTGGGATGGTCGGAAAGGTAGTTGGGAATGGTGGACTTGGCCTGCTCCGCGTAGTTCTCCGGCATACCGCCGGCGCGCCCCAGCCGAATCATCTCTTCCAAATCGCCGCTGCGCCAGCCATCGGCATCGCCACAGGCAACGATCATGACGGAGGCTTCTTCCACTTTCGCCTGGTTGTAGCTGGCCCCGCGCAGCCGCTTTTTCTGCTCGGCACTGCGCACCACAATAAAACGCCAGGGTTGAAGATTGTAGCTACTGGGGGCCGACAGGCCGGCTTGCAAAATCTTCAGCAGGTCTGCATCCGGTATGGGGGTCTCATCGAAGCTGGGCGATGCACGCCGCTCGGTAATTGCCCGCGAGAGTGTCTTTTCCGTGTCGTAGGCCATACAGCAATGTTTCCTCTTTAAGCTTTTTCAGCAGTGGTCAAGCATTGTCAGCAGTGGTCGCAGCGCGACGCTCTAGTGAATATCGCCCATCGCGATTTCATTGCCGAAGGGACGCTGGTTAGGGGCTTCGGCGAACACCCACAAACCATGAAAGGCATCGTGCAGCTCTGGATGCGCTGCCAGCATAGCCTTCATTACATCCAGGTTCATGGCGCGCGTGGCAACCGGATCACTGGCATCCTGAGCGGTATAGCGGATCACCAGGTCCAGTCCACCCAGCGATCCGTCGGTGTGCAGGTCAGTGATGGAGTAGTTCTTTGCCCCGGCGCTCAGGGCCATCGGCTGCGCAGCGGGCAAGCCCGGGGGCCGCACTGCCTCGGCCTCCTGCTTCAACTTGTCCAGGTTGGCGCTGGTGAGCAGATCCGCTGGCGTGGCCAGGTAGGCGGCTGTTTGAAAATAGAAGTAAGCGTTCCACTTCTGCCCCTTCTGGGCAAAAGCACGCGCGCGCGTCCAGTACCAGACACTGTCATGGCCGGCGATCTGTAGCGGCTTGATGAACAGGCCTGCCAGCTGCCAGTCACCATTCCGCTGCAGCAGCAAGGCCATCTGCTGCGGCTGCTGCACGCCGGTCGCGTGTACCAGAGCCATCGCGTACATGCCCTTCGGCAATTGCGGAATGCTCACGTCCACATGCAGGGGCGAACCGGCTGCACTGCAGTAGAAAGTGGTGTCTTCCTCAGCTGTCTTCAGATCCGAAGCGTTCAGACCGTAGACTGCGTCTATGGTGATGGTGGCGCCCTTCAGCAGTGGAGCAGTTTGCTCAATGGTGCTTGCGATGCCATCAAACTGAGCTTTGACTTTGGGAATGGTAAGGGCCTGCACCGCAGCCGCATTGCCACTCTGGATGGCGCTTGCCAGGGTGCGTGCGCTCTGTACCAGGCTGGTACGTTCCGCCTCGGTCATCTGCGCCTGGGTGGTGCAGGAAGCAGCAAACGCAGGACCTGGGGCCAAGAGCGTAAGCAGGGCAAGCGCGTAGCCGAGACTGGAGCGAGACCGGGCAGATGCAGGCATGAGTGGAACAGCTTTCCTTAGGCACTGAACGATCAGGGCGCGGCCGCAGCAGCGCCTCACTTTTCGAGTGCGACCACTGCTAGTCTAGTACAGACAGGCTTGTTCTCTGCCACGGCGTTGCAGAGGCTGCATGGTGGCAAGGTGAGCGCAAGAGAGGTAAATATGGGTGTCTTCTCTCGAACATCGCGAACACGGACGGGAACATGGACGGGCGTCCTCAGCGTAAGCGGGCTGGCACTCACGCTGGTGTCCGCATCCCCTCTTCAGGGTCAGAGAATGGGCCGGCGGCTCCAGGGCGCTGCAACAGCGCAGCAAACCGTTGTCCCCCCAACCACCCCGGCCCAAACGTTCGGTCCCCCCATGGGAGTGGCCCCAGCACAGCCTCAATCATTGAATATGCTGCAACAGCCGGCGCGTGAGGCGCAGGTGGTGTTTACTGGCGACCGGCTTTCCATCCAGGCTGACAATGCGAGCCTGTCGGCCATCCTGCACAAGATCGCTGCCGACAGCGGCATGAAGATCACCGGCCTGGGGAGCGATGAACGGGTGTTCGGTACTTTCGGGCCCGGGGCGCCGCGTGATGTACTGGCCGACCTGCTGAATGGCGCGGCGTACAACCTGGTGCTCGTCGGCGACTCCAGTATGGGCGCCCCGCGCGAGCTGATCCTGACCCCGGAAGCCCGGAGCGGCGCACCCGCCTCTCCCTCGGCGCCTGCGCAGCAGGCAGCGAGCGATGATTCCGCAGGAAACGACCAGGACACCGCGGATGGCCCGGCACCGCCTGACGTGCCGCCGCCCGCGGCCACTTCACCGGCCAATGCGCCGCCCGCAGGGGTACGAACCCCGCAGCAACTCTTCGAGCAGCTGCAGCGGATGCGCCAGGCCCAACAGCAACAGATTCCTTCACCCGACCAGCAGCAACAGCAGCAGTGATGGGGCCGCGCAAGCGATGTCTTCTTTTGGGCGGACACAGCAGGAGTGTGCTTCAGCAACAGCTCTGGTTGAGAAATTGAAGCGAATGCCGGCCTGTTCCATCTAAAGAGGAAGCAATCGGCAACATTGCAGCAAAGGGAATGAACAGGGGCTCTGGATCAGCGGCGGGGGAGCCGCTGCGGCAAGTTCTAGACCTGTGCGACCTGCGTCTCTGCTTTGGCGCTCTTAGCCGTCGACAGCCGCGCGTGAAAGCGCAGGACATCGAACAGGGTTTTGCAGCACATATAGCCCAGCATTACACCAAGCGCAAGAGCGGCGACAGCCGCGCAGAATACCATCGACATACTCACATCGATCCCCATAAATGGCCCTTCAACCCCGAGGTTTCGCTCACCCACTGTGCGTCATGCGCGCACTTGAATCATTTTGATGGTGCTCCAAGCGCTTCGCTTCGAACACCGGTACGTCATTGTGACAGACAGCAGCCCTACGTTGACCCTTGTTTCTATTGCCGAATAAGATACATACAACGGTTACTCACGTTTTCTGCCCTGCGCCTCTATTGCGTATGGCCCTCATGATTGCGACTGCAAGGTTCCCGGTTAACGCCTGAATGCCCATTACTCATATCTCCGTGCGGGGAGCGCGTCAGCACAATCTGCGCGATATCAATATCCGCATACCGCGCAACACGCTTACCGTAATCACTGGCCTCTCAGGCTCCGGCAAGTCTTCGCTGGCCTTCGACACCATCTACGCTGAGGGCCAACGACGCTACGTGGAAACTCTTTCTGCGTACGCCCGTCAATTCCTCGATCAGATTGAGCGGCCCGACGTCGATTCCATCGAAGGGCTCAGTCCGGCCATCTCCATCGAACAAAAAACCACCAGCCGCAGTCCGCGATCCACTGTCGGCACCATCACAGAAATCTACGACTACCTGCGACTGCTCTACGCCTCGATCGGTGTACCCCACTGCCCTCAGTGCGGCAACCCTATCTCGCGCCAGACTGCCGAGCAGATCGTGGAGCGTATTTTGTCGCTCGCACCCGGCGAGCGGGTCATCATCTACGCCCCCATCGTGCGCGGACGCAAGGGCGAATTCAAAGACCTTCTCGACGAACTCGATCAGCAGGGTTTCCGTGCTCGCATCGACGGTGAGATGCGCGATCTGGCCGACTCCGTACGTCTCGAACGTAACAAGAAGCACACCATTGAGGCGGTCATCGACCGCGTGGTGCTGAAACCTGGTATCGAAAAGCGGTTAGAGACATCCGTTGCCAAAGCATTGCAGTTGGCAAATGGTCTGGTTCTTACCGCCGTGGCCGGTCAGGAGGAACAGCTTTTTTCCTCCTCAATGGCTTGTCCAGACTGCGGACTCGACATCCCCAAGTTGGAGCCTCGAAGCTTTTCGTTCAATAGCACTTATGGCGCATGCGCCAATTGCCACGGTTTAGGCAGCATTTATGACTTCGACGCAGCAAAAGTGATTACCGATTGGTCAAAGCCACTGACCGATGGGGCACTCGGACCGGGCGGCGGATCGCAATACCTGGCGCGCCTGCTGCAGTTGGCAGCGCAGCGGTACAAGATCGATCTGCGCAAGCCGTTCGAAGAGCTCACAGACAAGCAACAGAAGCTGCTTCTCCATGGCCCTGGACGGGAAGAAGGTCCGCGCACTGGCTTTCACGGCATCCTGGCCTGGCTGCGCGAATCGCTGGAAGAATCGAAGTCGGAAAGCTATCGCGATTGGCTGTTGAATTACATGTCGGCCACGGTCTGCCCTGCCTGCGAAGGCAAACGCTTGCGGCGCGAGTCGCTGGCCGTCAAAGTAGGCGGACTTTCGATTGCCGATTTCACTGCGCTCTCCCTGCGCAACGCACTCCAGGCCGCACAGACCATCGAATTCAATCGCCGCGAGGCGCTGATTGCGGAACGGCTGCGCCGCGAGGTGGTGGAGCGGCTTGAGTTCCTCATTTCCGTCGGCTTGAACTACCTGTCGCTCGACCGTAATGCCGCTTCCCTGTCGGGCGGCGAAGGCCAGCGCATCCGCCTGGCTACGCAGATCGGTTCTCGCCTGCGCGGCGTGCTCTACGTGCTCGATGAACCGTCGATCGGCTTGCATCAGCGCGACAACCAGCGCTTGATTGAAGCACTCAAGTCGCTTCGTGACCTGGGTAATACCGTGCTGGTGGTGGAGCACGATGAAGACACCATTCGCCACGCCGACTACGTGGTGGACCTGGGCCCAGGCGCCGGCAAGCTCGGCGGGCACGTGGTTGCCGCAGGCACGCCCGCAGGAGGTGATGGAAACCGACATCTCCCTGACCGGGCAATATCTCTCCGGGCAACGCAAGACCATCAGCCGCGAAGAGCCACGCCCGTTAAAGGGCAACTGGATCACGGTCGAAGGGGCCAGCAGCCACAACCTCAAGGATGTAACCGCCCGTTTCCCGCTCAATGTGATGACGGTGGTGACCGGTGTGTCCGGTTCCGGCAAAAGCACGCTGGTCAATGACACGCTGTACCGTGCCCTGGCGCAGGAACTCTATGGTTCCCGCGAAGCACCAGGCGCTTACAAGACCATCCAGGGCTTTAAGAATATCGATAAGGCTGTCCGCATCGATCAGTCGCCGATCGGCCGCACGCCGCGCAGCAATCCAGCGACCTACACGGGTGTCTTCACGGCCATCCGCGACTTGTTCGCCCGGCTGCCTGAGTCGCGTGAACGCGGCTACAAACCAGGCCGTTTCTCGTTCAATGTCTCCGGCGGGCGCTGTGAGGCGTGCCAGGGCGAAGGCCAGCGGCGCATTGAAATGAACTTTCTGCCGGACGTCTACGTGCTCTGCGAGATTTGCAATGGCCGTCGTTACAATCAGGAAACGCTGGCGGTGAAGTTCAACGGGTATTCGATCGCAGACCTCCTCGACCTTGCGATTGAGGATGCTTTGCCGGTCCTGAAGGATATTCCTCAGGTGCGGCAGAAGTTGGAAACGCTAGTCGATGTAGGGCTCGGCTATATTCACCTGGGGCAAGCGGCGACCACTCTGTCTGGCGGCGAAGCGCAACGCATGAAGCTGGCGCGCGAGCTTTCCAAACGGCAAACCGGCAAGACGCTTTACCTGCTCGATGAGCCGACGACCGGTCTGCACTTCGACGATGTGCGCCGCCTGTTGGAAGTGTTGCATCGCCTGACTGACCTGGGCAACACGGTGATCATCATCGAGCACAATCTGGACGTGATCCGCAGCGCGGACTGGATTCTCGACCTCGGACCCGAAGGCGGGGAAGACGGCGGCCAGCTGGTTGCCCGAGGGACGCCGGCAGAGGTGGCCGCGACCCTGGGATCCCAAACGGGTGAGTTTCTCCGCCGCTACTTTCCCGTATCATCGCTAGTGCCCATGGCCAACTCGACGAATGGTCATCATCCCGAGGTACCGCCCGCCGTGGCGACGAGTGCTCCTCGTGCAGCCCGGGGCGCGACGCGCGCCAGAAAGTCACGCTAGCCGATGGCCACGGACGATCCGGAGATCATCGCGGCGCTTTACCGCCCGGACGAGCTGACGCCGGCGCCGCCCCAACCGCCAGAGCGCCGCATCCCAAACTTCGGTCACATGGTGTTGTTCTTTACCGTAGCCATCGTGATCCTGGTCCTGGCGAGTGTTTCCGCCTTCGCCATCGTGATGGGCTTGCACCTGATGGGTCGCGAGACCGCAGAGCAACTACTGCGTGAGCCGCGCCTGTTAATTCCCAGCATGGCGGGCGGCTACCTGATTGCCGGCGCCATTGTTTGGGCGGTCTTTACGCGCATCTGGGGCCAGCCCTTTGCCCAGGCTTTGCGCTGGAACTTCGACGTGGTGCGGCGTCGTTGGCGCATCCTCTTGATCGGCGGCATGCTATTGAGCGTTGCCGTCCAGTTCCTCTCCAATTTTCTGCCCATCCCCAAAACGCTGCCTATCGACGACTTCTTCCGCACGCCCGGTGATGTGTGGATGGTCGCCCTGTTCGGCACCCTGGTAGCTCCCCTGTTTGAGGAGCTGGCGTTCCGCGGTTTTCTGTTGCCATCCCTGGCTTCGACGTTCGATTGGCTGCGTACGCCGAAGGAAGTACTGCTCGCAAACGCATATGCGCAGCAAGGCTATCCGCACCCCGTGCCGGCACCCGAGGTTTTCCTCCAGGTGCCCGGTAAAGACCCGAAGTGGAGTATCGTCGCCGTGCTTCTCTCCTGTGCGTTCACCAGCATGGCCTTTGCCCTGGTGCACGCCGACCAGCTCGCACATGCCTGGGCGCCCCTGGCGGTGCTCTTCAGTGTCAGCCTGGTGCTCTGTGGCGTGCGCCTGTGGACCCAGTCTCTCGCCGCCAGTACGTTCATCCACGCCACCTACAACGGCACCATCTTTACCATCCTGTTTTTCGTCACCGGCGGCTTCCGCCACCTGGACAAGATCAAGTAGAGCTTTTGTAAACTCAGAGCATGACCCTCGCTCACCGCGACGCACTGCTCAAGATGCTGGCCCGTATTTCGTTTCGCCTGGGCGAATTCAAGCTTTCCTCCGGAGCCACCAGCGATTACTACATCGATTGCCGTACGACCACGCTGACGGGCGAGGGCGGCCGCCTCACTGGCCTGGCCATGCTTGACCTCATCCGGCAGCATGGTCTGAAGGCACGCGCCGTAGGCGGTCTTACCCTGGGAGCCGACCCAATTGTTTGCAATGTGACCGCCGCCAGCGCCTGGCATGCCCTGGAAGCTCCTGGATCCGCCGTGCTGGATGGATTCCTGGTACGCAAGGCGGAAAAGGCCCACGGCACCGGCCGGCGCATTGAAGGCTTCCATGAGGCGGGTGCGCCGGTCATCATCGTCGATGATGTGTGCACCACGGGAGCATCGACCATTGCAGCGATCGAGGTCGCCCGCGAGGCGAAGATGCATGTGGTGGGGGTGGTTTGCCTGGTGGAACGGGAAGAAGCGAAGGGGCGGCCAGCGGTGGAGGCGGCGGCAGAAGGTGCTCCCTTCTACCGCCTGTTCAGTGCTGACGATGTCCGCGGGGAACACGTCAGCCACCTGGCGCTGTAATCAAAGCCACCGTACTTAGCGGACCGAGGAAACTGCTCCACCCGCTGTAGCCGCGTTTGACAAAACCTGCACCTGCACACGGCGATTCTGGGCGCGGCCAGCGGCCGTTTTGTTGCTGGCCACTTCCTGGTCTTTGCCGATCCCGATCAGGTAGAACTTGTGGGCTGGCACATTGAACTTCGACGCCAGGTATTGCACCACCGACTCTGCACGGCGCTGGCTTAGCTGGTAGTTGTACTCCGCATTGCCCACGGAGTCAGTACCGCCGGTCACCTCAAGAATGTAGCTTTTGGCGGATGCCAATTGGCCCGCAAGACCATCCAGTTGCGCCTTGTCGTCCTTGGTGAGGTCGCTGCGGTCGAATGCGAACGTGACAGAAACGTCGCCGATCTGTTTGTAGTTGTCGAGGTTGGCGACGACGCTGGCCAGTGAGTCTGCGCGGTTGACGGCCTCGGTGGCCGTACCCTGCGCCTGCGTGGCCGCCTGGTTGGCCGCAGTGGCATTTTGCGTCGCCGTGTTGGCGGACTGCTGTGCCTGCTGGATGCCTGCCTGGGCGCGATCGTTGGTGCTTTGCAGGGCGCGGTTGTTCGCCGCCGTGGCATCGTCCAGCTCGTTGGTCTTTTGCACCAGCGGAGCGGTTTGCGAGCGCACGTATTTTTTAGAGGAGCAGCCCGTGATGGCGAAAAGAGTAGCCGCTCCCAGAAGGATGGCCTGCTGCGATGTTTTATTGACTCGGATCATGGTTCTAGCTCCCTGTTTCTGACGTTGAATACGCGACCCTGTAATTTTCGACCAGAGTTTCGCCCATCTGTACGTATGTAGCACGATTCGATGCCAAAAGGAACAGGGCTCGTAGCATCTTCGTTGCAACGACTTAGGGCCCTGGGTCACAGATTGGATGCAGCCAAAAAGCCCAAAACAGGAAAGTTTTACCTGACGCCGGTACGGTGTTTGGCCGGTGAGTACTTGTGATTGAGTGCCGTGAAGTCCCACATTTCCCGACTGCACGCAGTTCCCGCGCCTGCCTGGCGAAACAAGCGCATAACCGCGGCAACGACTAAAATTTACTTTAGGGACCCTTCCACTCTATGGACATGCACGAGAAGATACGCACCCTGCCGAACCGGCCAGGGGTGTATCTGTACCGCAACGCCAGCGGCGAGGTGATCTACGTTGGCAAGGCCAAAAATCTGCGCTCGCGGGTACGGTCGTACCTGCTCGAAGGATCACAGGCGAACGCCAAGACCGGCTCACTGATGCGCGAGGCGGTGGATGTCGAGTACATCCTCGTTGAAAACGAACAAGAAGCCCTGGCCCTTGAAAACAACCTGATCAAGCAGCGCAAACCGCGCTTCAACATACTGCTGCGGGACGATAAGACTTACCCGTACGTCAAGCTGACGCTCGGCGACCGGCATCCGAAAGTTTTCGTGACCCGCAGGCTGCGCAAGGATGGCAGCGCGTACTACGGACCCTTTTTCCCGGGTAACCTGGCCCATCGCGTGGTGGACCTGATCCACCGCAGCTTTTTGCTGCCCAGCTGCAAGGTGGACCTTTCCCGCTACCACCCACGCCCCTGCCTGCAGTACTACATCAAGCGCTGCCTGGGACCGTGCGTTGAATCGTCTGACCACGCCCGAAACGTACCGCGAAGCCGTGCGCGATGCCCAGCTTTTCCTCGAAGGCCGGCAAACAGAACTGAGCAACTCGCTGGAAGAGCGCATGCACACTGCCGCATCCTCCGAGATGTTCGAACTCGCCGCCCGGTACCGCGACCTGCTCGTCACCCTTAGCCAGGTGCAGGAGCGGCAGCGCATGGCAACCACCGAAGGCGATGACGCCGACGTGTTCGGCTATCACCATGAGAACGGCATGCTGGCGGTGAATCTCTTTCATATGCGAGGCGGCAAGATCGTCGATCGGCGCGAGTTCTTCTGGGAAGATCTGCCCGAATATCCGCCAGAGCTCAACGTCTCAGAAGAACCCGCAGCTGTCCTCGGAACTGCAGGAATCTTCGGACAGCGTTGCTCCCCAGGAACCACCCAACGCAGCGGGATTCGATGCCTCGTTCTTTTTCTCGGCCCTGCTCAAGCAGGTGTATATCGACCAGCAGTATGTTCCCCGCACCGTGTACATCCCGGTCGATTTCTCCGATCGCGTCACCCTGGCTGGTTTGTTGAGTGAACGCGCAAAACACAAAGTAGAGATCGCCGTGCCGCGTCGTGGGGAAAAGCGCTCCCTGGTCGACCTGGTGGGACAGAACGCCAAGCAGAGTTTCGATCAACGTTTCCGCACCTTACAGCCGACGCGCAAGATGATTGAAGAGTCTTTGCAGGATCTGCTGACGCTGCCTGATTTGCCGCGGCGCATCGAGTGCTTCGACATCTCTCACATCCAGGGCGCCGAGACCGTCGCGTCGATGGTCGTTTGGGAAGACGGCGCGATGAAGAAATCCGATTACCGTAAATTTCAAATCAAGACGGTACAGGGCGTGGACGATTTTGCCTCGATGCGCGAGGTCGTGGGGCGCCGCTACAAGCGAGTCCAGGAAGAACAGCAAAAGATGCCGAGCCTGGTGCTGATCGACGGAGGGTTGGGCCAATTACATGCGGCTGCGGAAGCTCTCGAGTTGCTTGGCATTACCACGCAGCCACTGGCCTCGATCGCGAAACGGGAAGAAGTCATTTACGTCTATGGGCAAGAGGATGAGCCGATCGTGCTCGATCGTCGATCGCCCGTACTGCACCTGATACAAAGAATCCGCGACGAGTCACACCGGTTCGCCGTGACCTATCACCGCAAACGGCGAGAGATCCGCGACCGTGAATCGAACCTCCTGACCATACCTGGGGTGGGCCCCACGACCCGCAACCGCCTGGTGGCGCATTTTGGCAGCTTGCGCGGGGTGCAGGCGGCTAGCCTGGAAGCGCTGACCTCGGTGGTCGCGCCGCACCTGGCGACGGCCATTTTTGACTATTTCCACCCTGCCGATACGGTGGCCGCGCCACCCGCCCAAGCCGTGTAAGCCGGGCTATCGAGTACTCGTAAAACTTTGACTGCATGCCAAAGCGCAGCCTGTAAGCGTTGTACCTCCCGCTCGCTTCACTGACACTTTAGTGAGTACTGGCGGGGGCACATGAAGCAAACGAAACGGCGTGCTCCGACTGTCCCTTTGCTCTACGTGTGTGTTCCATCGCCGCAAGCCGATGCGACCACTGCCGTTTTGCAAGCCAAGGGAATGGCCGTCACGCGGGCAGAAAATGTCTGCTACGCAGAAATCTATGCAGACGAGCAGCACTTCCGCGCCGCTGTCTACGACATTTCCCTCAGCCAGGAAGAGCAGGTATCGCTGGCGCGCGTGATGCGCATTCGCTGGCCGTGGATGCGCATTCTCCGCCTGGTCCCGGAGAACGAGCCGCTGCTGGCGGATGACCTGTTCGATTGGACAGTGCACTCCGAGCCGGAACTGGCGGCCTGCGTGGAGCTCCGCCTCAGCCGCTAGCGCATTTTCCCGCATGCTAGACTCGCGTTACCTTTTACGCGCGCATGCCACCAGTAAACACGACCACAGCGCCTGATCTCCCTCGTGTGCTCGGCGTATGGCACGCAACTGCCATCGTCGTGGGCACCATTATTGGCAGCGGCATTTTTCTCGTACCCCAGGAAATGATGCGGGCCGTAGGTTCCGGGCGCATGGTGTACCTCGCCTGGATCACCGGCGGCGTGCTCACCCTATTCGGCGCAATGACCTACGCCGAGTTGGGCGCGATGATGCCACAGGCCGGCGGCGAATATGTATTCCTGCGCAATGCCTATGGCGATCTGCCCGCGTTTCTTTACATGTGGACCTGGTTCGCGGTGGCCAAGCCGGCTTCGATCGCCAGCATCACCACAGGGCTGGCGCGTGTTTTGGAGATCTTTCCGGCATTCAGCTGGCTGGATGGAATCGTTCTGCGCGCTCCACTGCTCATTACCTGGTCCCAGGTGTTCGCGATCGCGGCTGCCTGGTTGATCACCGGGCTCAATTACCTGGGCATCAAGAAGGCGGGTGATTTTCAACTCTTCTTCACCTGGCTGAAAGTGGTGCTGGTGATCGTGATCACTGGCTTTTGCTTTGCTAGTTCCCACGGCGGGATGGCCAACTTCCATACCAGCTTCCCCGGGGCCCAGGGCGGGATGGCCGGGTTTATGGTCGCACTCATTGCCTCGTTATGGGCGTATGACGGGTGGAACGATCTGACCATGGTGGCGGGTGAAGTCAAGCGCCCGGAGCGCAGTCTGCCGATCGCGCTCATCGCCGGTGTGGGCATTGTGGGCGTGTTGTATATGGGCACGAACGCGGCGATTCAATACATTTTGCCGGCAGGGGAGATTGCGATGTCCGCTCGACCTGCGGTGCTCGCCATGTCCGTAGTTTCGGGGCATTGGGGCGCATCGCTGGTTTCTGCGGCCATGGCGCTCAGCATTCTCGTGACGCTCAATGGCACCACGATGTCAGGCGCCCGCGTGCCCTTTGCGGCAGCCCGCGACCGGCTGTTCCCTGCGCGCATGGCGCATATCCATCCTCGCTTTCAAAGCCCTTCTACCTCGCTGATCGCGCAGGGGATTCTGAGCACGCTGCTGTTGTTGCTGGTGGGGCGGTTCCAACAACTGTTTGAGTTGGCGATCTTTGCCGAGTGGCTGTTCTATTTGCTCACGGCGACGACGATTTTTTATTACCGGCGTCGTGTTCCCGCGGCTGAGAGGCCGTTTCGCAGTTGGGGATATCCGGTAGTGCCGGGGTTGTTTATCGTGGCCGCGGCGGTGTTGCTGTATTACTCGTTCGCAGCTAATCTGCGCAGCTCGCTGATTGGCACACTGATCATCCTGGGCGGTGTCCCTATCTACCTTTGGATTCGCAGCCGGCATCTGTCGTCCTAGTGCATTGAGCCGCGAAGATGTCCCCCACTCAAGCCAAACGCGGCTTGAGTGGGCCACCCAAACTTGGGTGGGCAGTCAACATTTGGTTAGCACCCAAGTTGCTTTGGCACCCGAAGCTGTGTGGGCACCCTGAGTTGTTCAGATGTATAGATGGACGAAGAAACTCCCGGCCGACCCAGAATCCGGTGGACTCGAAATAACTGTGGCTGGACCCAAGATAACGGAGGCGAACGCAATAACGGTGGGTGGCCCATTCAAGCCGTTTTTGGCTTGAGTGGGGGACATCTCAACCGACCACAGCCGCAGTTCTCCCCACCCCAACACAGCTACCCGCTTACGAACGGCGCCGGATGATCTCTTCGTATAGCTGGATGTATTCCCTGGCTGGTTTGGTCCAGGAGTAATCCCGTTCCATGCCGTTCCTTATCAATCTCTGCCATTGCTTCTTATCAGCAAATGCGCCGAAGGCGTTCCTCAGCGCTCCCAGCAGGTCTTCGGGACGATAATCGACAAACCGGAAGCCGGTGCCGGTTTCGGCGTCAGCCGACCACTCCTGCACGGTGTCGTCCAGTCCCCCGGTCGCCCGCACCACCGGCACGGTGCCGTACTTCATGCCGAAAATCTGGTTTAACCCGCAAGGCTCGGCCCGGGATGGCATGAGCATGATGTCGGACCCTGCGCTGACCTTATGGGCCAGGGTTTCATCATAGGTAATCGCCACAGCTACCTTATTAGGCAGCCGCTCATGCCAGCTCCGCAGCAGATTCTCGTAATACGGCTCGCCTGTTCCCAGGATGAGCAAAAACATGTTCTCCTGCACCAGCTGGTCGAAAGCCTGGGCCAGCAGATCGTAGCCTTTTTCCGTGGCCAGGCGCGAAATCATCCCCACCACCGGCGTGTCTTCGGCCACATGCGAAGCGCCAAAGGCGTGCAGCACATCTTTACGGCAGGCCAGTTTGCCATCCATCCTGTCAGGGGTGTAATGCGCGGCAATCTTGCTGTCGGTGGCAGGATTCCACACCTGGTAATCCACCCCGTTCAGAATCCCGCGGAAGTCCTGGGAACGCGCCCGCAATACCCCGTCCAGCCCGTTGCCGAATTCCGGCGTCTGCAGTTCCTCTGCATACTTGCGGCTCACCGTGTTGATCGCATCGGAGTAAACAATGCCGCCCTTGAGAAAGTCGAAGGTGCCGAAATACTCAGCGCGCTCGGGGGTATACACATCCCACGGCAGCAGGAGCTTCTCCACCGTCTCGCGCGGGAACCATCCCTGGCGGCCCGCATTGTGAATCGTCAGCAGGCAAGCCACATTCTTGAGGACCGGATCGAAATAGTAGACGGTACGCAGCAGGACGGCCAGCACGCCGGCCGGCCAGCCATGTATGTGGAAAGCGTCTGGAACCCCCAGCAACTTGGTGCTGTCCAGCACCGCCCGGGCAAACAACCCGAACCGCTCGGCATTATCCGCGTAATCGCCAGAAGCGGTCTCATACAAAAACTCCCGATCGAACAATTCAGGGCAGTCGATGAAGTAGAACTGCACGCCATCGGGCGTACCGCCATCGACAACAGTCACGAAACGGTTGTAGTAGCTGAAAGGGATGGTCAGACTACGGATGACAACGCGGCGGTCCTTCAGATGTTTTTGCACCTGACGGTAAAGGGGAAGATAGACCGTCACCCGATGGCCCTGGCGCACGAGTTCCTTGGGCAGCGCCCCGACTACTTCTGCAACTCCGCCGGTCTTGACGTAAGGAACGCACTCCGACGCGGCAAACACGATATGCATTGCCAATCCCCTTCTGTGAAACTGAATCAGCGAGCCGCTTCCGTATGATGCAAGGAGAGAAGAGCCGCAATTGGGTAGTCTACCTGCGCTCCGGGGCGCCAGCAATGCACGGCCCGCATGCTCCCGCGATCTGACCAAGAACCGATCCTATGCCCACACGCAACCCGCACCAACGCCGTCAGGCCCCCAAACTCGGCCAGAACTTCCTCGTGAGCACCACGGCTCCGCGCGCCATCGTCGAAGCTCTGGGTGACCTGAGGCAGGCCACGGTAATCGAGATCGGACCCGGTCGAGGCATGCTGACCAGCGTACTGGCGCCGCGCGCTCACCATGTGCTCGCAGTTGAGGTGGACCCGGCTCTCGCCGCATCGTTACCAGACAGGCTCCCAACTGGAAGCTCCGTAGACGTTATACAGCAGGACATTTTGCAGTTTGACCTGGTGGCCTGGGCAGAGCGGCGGCAGACCCGCGTTCAGGTCATCGGCAACTTACCCTACTACATCTCATCGCCCATCCTGATGCACCTGTTTGCACACAGCGCCTGCATCGATCGCGCCGTGCTCATGACCCAACGGGAAGTGGCGGAACGCATCGTTGCTGTTCCGGGTTCCAGCGATTACGGCCTGCTCTCAGCCATCACCCAGATGTATGCCACGGCCGAGCAGCTTTTTACTTTGCCGCCGGAAGCTTTCTCCCCTCCGCCAAAAGTCTTCTCGACCGTGTTTCGCTTGACGATGCATAGCCGATTCGACGAACTTGGGGTGACCCCGGAATCGTTTCTTCCCTTCCTGCGCCAGGCGTTTGCGCTCAAGCGCAAAACGCTGGTGAACAATCTGCGGTTGGCGGGCTACGTTCCCGAAGCCATCAGCAGAGCATTCACCCGATGCGCTCTGGATCCCAACGTGCGCGCAGAAGCATCTTCGCTGGAACAGATGGCGTGTCTCTCGTTGGTGCTCAGGGAAGATGCTGCCCGGGCTGCGCGGTAAGAACCTCTTACCGCGTAGCCAGGGTTCAGCAAAACAGACGCTTTAGCGACGCCCCCCACCCGGCGCTCCTCCACGAGCAGGAGGCGGCGGCGCCTGAAAGCGCGGCTGCTGGGCCTGGGGCGGCGGTGAGTAGTGCACCGTCGGCGTAGGCGGTCTAGGGGTATAGTTCGACCGCTGGTTATAGTTTTGCATCGCCGGATAGCCTCCATTCGGACGCTGCATTTCCGGATTCTGGCCCATGGGCCGTTGCATCTGGGAGCCAGCTCCGACGGGCCTTTGCATCTGCTGGTTCCCCTGCACCGGCCGCTGCATCTCCGGGTTCTGCCCTACTGGGCGCTGCATCTCGGAGCGAGCCGGCGGAGCCGGTAGCGGCTGATAGGGCGGTTGCCCCCCTTGCGGCACCTGCACCGTCTGGGCCGGCCGAGGCGCTTGCACGGGCCAAGGTGCATTCGGCGCGCGAGTGTACGCGCTGCCAAAGCTCGGCCGCTGCCCCTGGCCGGGGAACGTACCGCCCAAGGCCGCCCGCGTGCCCGGCGACGTGCCTCGCACAAACGAAGGTCCCTGCGGACGCACATCCACCCGCTGCACAGGGTCCAGCGCCGTTCCGCGAAAATTCACTGCCTGCAGGTGATCCGGCCGTGGCCGCGATCCCTGGAATGCCCACGGGCCCTTGGCTGCGGAACCGCGATCGATGGCGATCAGGCGCTGCCCGGGAAGCGGATAGATACCTCCACCCGGCACCGGCCGCATGGGCATGCTCCATCCAGGTGGGTGCGAGCGTACCGGGATGACTGGCGCCCAGGTGCGTCCAGCGCCGCGGCCTGGCGACCACCCCCAACCGAACGAATAGTAGTTCCAGGTGCCGCAATGGTAAGGCAGCCAACCCCAGGGATACGCCGAAATCCAGGTATACCCAAGGGTCGGGTAATAGCCCCAGTAGCCTGCTCCATAGGGATCCCAGTCTGCCCCGACGCCTGCTGGCACCCACACATTGCCCGAGCCCTGCACCGGATACCAGTTGCCATCCGCATCCAGGTCGTTCCAGTTTTCGCTCTGCGGATTATCGGATGTATCGCGCACGGGCGTTTGCAGTGCTGCCTCCTGCGCAATGGCCTGATCGCGGTCCTGGTTCCAGTTGTCCCAGGAATCGCCGTTAATCCCCTGCGCCACGGTATAGGCGCCGCCGTTATCGTCGCCACCGGAGCGGGCACTCTGGTTTTCCCCGACGTTGGCAGGCGCCATCCCGTTCCCCTGCAAGCTCACCGAACCGGCGACGACGGCCACTTCCCACCCGGCGTCCAGGCCCACCCGCAGAATCGAATTAGCCGTCGGCTGCACATCCACGTTGGCGAACTGCAGGTCGAAGGGCGCATGTCCATCGCCCACATTTAATTCGTAATACGTCAGCCCAGAGAGCTGTTGCAGCTGCACCTGGTCTTGCCCGAGATGGTCAAACTGCACGGTGCTGTTAGGCGTGAGGCGCGCGACACTGCCATCGCCAAATTCGATTTCTGCCTCGCCGTCGCCGCCGGTCTGCACGCGGGAACCATCCACCACCGGCATGTTCATGACCGCCTGCTGGAAGTCACTCCCCTGCCCGGCCAGCAACTGCACGCTACCCTGCACAAAGCTCACGCGCGCCACGTTTGACGCTGCGCTTTGCGCCCGGGCGGGGCGGCTGAGAACGCCAAGAGTTAAAAGGCAAAGCGCGGCCACCAGGGCCGCGCCGCTTACTCCGTTATGGGTCCCACGGTGCTGCCTCATGGAGCACCTCCATTCCTGTGGGGATCTCCTGCCGGAATCCAAGTCCCATCCCCAACCACTTAAACCGTAAAGCCGGGCAATAGTTTCGCTGAGTTCGCTAGTCGGTTTTCGCCTGCTGCAGCAAAGCACGAGCGCGACGCTGCACCCGCTGCAAAATCGCCTCATCCGTGGCTAGCTTCTCCAGGATCGGGGCGATATTCTCAATTTCGGTCGCTCGCCCTGCCTGCGCCATCTCTGTCAGGAACTCCAGTTCCATATCAAGGGAAAGACGCCCGTGCTCGTACTGACGCTCGAGCTTGCTGCCTTCGTCGAGAGTGGCAGCCACGGCCTGCATCTGCTCGCCCAGCTTGTTGATTTCCGCTTTCTTGCTCCAGTTGTACTGGCAACTGCCTTTTCCCTCGGGGCCTTCATACTCCAGCGTTTTGGTTCCCTGGAAGGCGATGTTTTTCTCGTGACCATCGCAGGCGATGGCAAACAACTTGTTCTTGCGCGCCGCAGCGAACATCTCTTCCCGCAGCGTCTTCGAAATGTGGATGGGGCGATCCTGCGGGCCAGCCGACGCGATCGGAGAACCATCGGGCGAAGCCGGCCCGACTTCAGAGAGAAAATGCCCGTTCCCGTTTTCGTCAAACGTCAGCACGTACTTCTGCGGCTGCAGCTTCGGATTCTCGTAGGTGAAACGAATTTGCGCCGTCGCCGGCTCCGCGCCCAGCAAAGGTGGGGTCAGTGCGATGCCGGTAAGCCAACCGGCTACGACCGCGAGGAGCATGGGACGCAGAGCGGATCTCAAGCGCGCGATTCCGCCTGCAATGACAATGTCTGCGCAGTGTGCGCATGGCAGATAGCAATCGCCAGGGCATCGGCCGCGTCGGCAGGTTCGGGCGCACGAGCCAGACCCAGCAGTCGTGCGACCATAAACTGGACCTGTTCCTTCTGCGCCAGGCCGTAGCCAACCACGGAAGATTTGATCGTTAATGGCGCGTATTCCGCCACCGGCAAGCCTTGCATGGCAGCCGCCAGAAGCGCCACGCCGCGCACGTGTCCCAGTTTCAGCGCAGACTGCGCATTCACGGAGTAGAACACCTCTTCGACCGCGACCACCTGGGGACGATGCAATTCCATCAGCGCTGAAAGTTCCGCATAGATATAGGCCAGCCGCATCGGCAGCGTCTGATTTTTGGCTAGTTTCAGACCGCCCGCTGCCACCGCAACCAGGCGTGTCTCGCGTGCGCCGTGTTGCACGTCGACGACTCCGTAACCCGTGCAATTCGTGCCGCAATCGATGCCGAAGACGCGCATGTGACCGAGTCTATCCCACCGCAGGATGGGCTGTAATAGCCTGGAAGGTGCGCTTCCCGGGAGTTACTTCGAGAGGCCTTCGAGTGGTGAACTCGCCGTAGCGTACAGCTTTCTGGGCATGCGTCCGGAAAGGTACGACTGCCTTCCGGCGAGCACGGCGTGCTGCATTGCTTCTGCCATCAGAACGGGTTTGGTGGCGTGAGCGATGGCGGAATTGATCAGCACGGCATCAGCTCCCATGTCCATGGCCAGGCACACGTCAGAAGCCATGCCGACGCCCGCGTCCACGATGAGGGGCACTTCTGTGATCATCTCGCGCAGGATGCGCAGAGTCGCAAGGTTCTGCAAACCCATGCCGCTGCCGATCGGTGCGCCCAGCGGCATCACCGCGGCTGCCCCGGCATCAATCAACCGGCGGGCAAAGACCACATCATCGGAAGTGTAGGGCAGCACCGTAAAACCTTCCTTCACCAGGACCCGGGTCGCTTCGAGCGTGGCCTGCACATCGGGATACAGGGTAGCCTGATCGCCAATGACCTCGATTTTCACCCAATCAGAAATGCCGACTTCGCGGCCCAGTCGAGCGGCGCGGATGGCCTCATCGGCGGTGTAACACCCTGCGGTATTGGGCAGCAGAAAGTAACGCTGGGGGTCGATAAAGTCGAGCAGGGACTCACGCGAGCGATCCAGGTTGAGCCGCCGGACAGCGACGGTCACCATTTCTGCCCCGGACGCTTCGATAGCCGCCTGGGTCTCCGCTCCATCTTTGTATTTGCCCGTGCCCACGATCAGCCGGGACTGGAATGCCTTGCCCGCAATTACCAGTGGTTCCATACAAGAATTGTAAGCCTGACCGCAGACCTTCGCCGCGGCATGGCAGGCGACATCCCACGGACCAAGACACAATCGACTGCCCACGAAAGCCACAAAGCCCTACCTTGTCATTCCGAGCGCAGTCCACCGCCCCCCTTTTCGCGCGCCGACCACCGCGCCCCTTTGTTCGCGCGCCGACCACTGCCCTCCGGCTGCTCTCCATCGGTACGACGCGCTGAAAAGTTCTTGGAGCACCTGGCTGCGCAGTTCCCGGGAGGGGAGGGCTGCGGGTTACGCTCGAACCCGGTGGAAGCCCCGGACTTGAGTCCGGGGGCGCGGGTTTAAGACCCGCGCTTAAGCGCGCGCAAAGATTCAGGGCTTTCAGCCCTGGTGGAACCAAGCCTCGCCAGCCAATCGGCCGTGTGACCTCCCCGAGAAATCTACGCGCAAGTTTCCAATCGACGGACGCCGCTGCCACCACGGCTAAGCCCCCGCATGGTGAAAGGGCACCCTCAGCGCGGGTTCTACACCCGCGCCCCCGGACTAAAGTCCGGCCACCGTATCGCGTGAACCGCCACCGTATCGCGTGAACCGCCAGGGGACGCGATGACGCGTCCCTCGTCATCGTCATCATGTCGGCAGTTCATGACGCTCCGTCCCAGCCATCACGACTCATCCTGTCATCCGCCTTGGAATGAACGACGAAAGGAGAGGTTGTTCATTAGGAACGCAGTCGAGGGATCTGCTTTGCGCGCCGACCACCGCCCCCCCTTTTGTCATCCCGAGCGCAGTCGAGGGATCTGCTTTGCGCCTTTCTCCCTCCACAAATTTTTACAGAGCTCCAGCATCGGACACGCAGAAGAACCACTCTTGCAGCAGGAATGGCAGGAGAGAACTCCTGGCAGCGAAGCGGCTGCTATCGAGACCCACGTTCCTCTGCTCATCCGATGCTGGTGCTCCGTAAAACTTTGTGGAGGGAGAAAGGCGCAAAGCAGATCCCTCGACTGCGCTCGGGATGACAAAAGGGGGCGGTGGCCGGGAACGGTGTGCGTGGCGGTGGTCGGTGGTCGGGGGCCGGTGGTCGGGGGCGGTGTGGGGTGCCGGTGTGAGTGCCGCAAAAGGGCCTCGTCGCGCAAAAGCCGCTGACGTCCAACTTCTTCACCACCGCCATCGCCGTACGTACCCGATGGTGAGAAGCCACCGCATCATTCATGCAAGGCGGCAAAGGAGAAACCCGCGCTCCTCAGCCACAAAGTGCAAAAGGCTCGCAACCTTGCGGCTGCGAGCCTTCTACCGGTGAAGCTGTTGAGTTTGGCTGAGGCGTCCGCTCTTCCGAAGAAGTGGGCCTCGGCGGACGAAAATTTTACCGCCAGGTCTAGAGCGAACGCTCTAAGCCTCAGTCACCTCACGTATTGCACTACAACTACCATCAGAATTTTTCATTCGCTGGACCATCCTCCTTTCCCGTGTAGCCCTAAAGTAAAACGGGTCCGGGCCCGAGGTCAAGTGTCCCTGTTTCGTAATATTGCAAACGATTTCAGAGCGGTGCTCTACCAGGAATGCCAGTACCCATGGCGCTCCGAAATCTCCAGGGGAACCCCAAACAGAGCGCGCAACCGGTCGGCTTGTAACAGCTCCCGTTTAGGCCCGTCGGCGAAGATGCGGCCGTCGCGCATCATGATCACGCGATCCATTTCCGGCAGAATATCCGCCAGGTGATGCGTCACCATGACTACGCCGGTGCCTCGCCGGCTACCAGAACCCCGCGCCACGGAACGCAATATCTCGCGCAGTTCGCGCTGCGCCGCAAGGTCGAGCGCATTGCTGGGCTCATCCAGCAGCAACGTGGCCGGCTGGTGCACCAGCGAGCGCGCGATCATTACCCTTCGCTTCTCCCCCGCCGACATCTCGCCCACCCATCGATCACGCAGGTAGCCGGCGCCCAGCAAGTCGAGCGCCTCCAGCGCACTTGCGCGCATGCTCTCCGTCACTGTCAGATTGGGCCACAGGGTTGAGCTGGCAAAGAAGCCGCTGACCACCGCGTCCAGCCCGCGGGTCACTGCGGTCCGTTCGCCGGGCAGATCACTCGCCACCAGGCCAAGATGCTTTCGCAGCTCCTGCACGTCCCAGCGGTCGCGCCCATAGACCTTCATCTCCATGCCAGGACGAACCATCGGGTAACATTCGCAGGTCATGGCTTTGATCAGGGTCGATTTGCCGCACCCGTTCGGGCCCAGGATGGCAACGTGTTCCCCGGTGGCTACCTGCAAGCTAATGTCATGCAGTACCACCTTTTCGCCACGGGCAATGTCCACGTGGCGCATGCTCAGAAACTCTGAACCTTGATCAAAACCCTGCTCTGAAACGTCGCCCGAACGTTGCTCGATTCCCTGCTCATTTGCTGACTGGTGCATTCTTCCTCGTGGTGTCGCCGCTCTTGATAGAGTAAGGCCACATGGCAGACACGTCTCCAGCTCCGTCTCTCTCTCCACTTACGGACGATCTCGTACCGCGCGGCTTCAGCTTTGCGGCGGTGCGCGCCGGCATCAAAGCCAGTGGCAATCCCGACCTGGCCTGCGCCTTCGCCAGCCAACCGGCTACGGCCGCTGCCATGTTCACCAGCAACAAGGTCATCGCAGCGCCGTTGATTGTAGGGCAGCGTCACCTGGCACGTTCGAAGCAGCAGGTCCGGCTCCTATTGGTAAATGCCGGCAATGCCAATTGCGCAACCGGCGAGGCCGGTGTCACCGCTGCGCAGCAATCCTGCGCGGAGGCCGCCACCCTTTTCGGTTGCGACGCGCACGCCGTGCTGCCTTCTTCGACCGGGATCATCGGCGTCCCGCTGCCGCTCGGTAAACTCATCGCGGCTCTGCCGGCACTCCACGCCGCCCAGGGATCCTCCGCCGCTCACCTCGAGCAAATGGCCGCGGCGATCATGACCACCGATACCCGGATCAAGATCGCTGCGACCAGTTTCATCGTGGACGGCGTGACTGTGCGGGTTGCCGGCATTGCCAAGGGAGCAGGGATGATCCAACCGAAACTCCAGGCGCCCCACGCGACCATGCTGGTTTACCTGTTCACCGATGCGGCGCTCGAGCCCGCCGTGGCTGCGGATCTTTTGCATCATGCGGCAGACAGCACGTTCAACCGTATCTCCATCGACGGCGACACCTCGACCAACGACACGGTGACGCTCCTCTGCAGCGGCGCCAGCGGAGTGGCTATCGAAGGACACAAGACACAAACGAGGGGCACAAGCACGAGAAGACACCGCCCGCGCAAGACCTGGCAACAGCACAGTTCGAGTCTGCTCTGCATTCCATTTGCCTGTCGCTGGCGAAAAAGATCGTCGACGACGGCGAAGGCATTCAGCACGTGGTGGAGCTCACCATTCAGGGCGCGCTCACGGATGCAGACGCATTGCGGGTTGCACGGTCCATCGCAAACTCACCCCTGGTGAAAACAGCGTGGGCTGGGTGTGATCCGAACTGGGGCCGCATTCTGGCGGCGATCGGCTATGCCGGTGTCGCGATCGATCCGGCCCGCATCGATATCACATTCGGATCTCTTGAGATCTGCTACCAGGGCGGTCTTTCCCCACGCTTTGACGAAGCCGCCACCCACGACTACCTGAAGCAACGGGATTTGACGATCCATGTCAACCTGGGTTTGGGAACCGGCGCCTGCCGATTTTGGACCACCGATCTTACCGCAGAATACGTGCGTATCAACTCCGACTATTCCACTTAAATCAATCGTTAACCCTGCGCACAAGAAGTTGTGCAGAGTGCTAAACCCCGCGTCAATACATCCTTTGCGCGATGGAAGACCGGGAAATTCACAGGCTTTTTCACATTGTTTGTGAAAAAGTCTGAATCACTTTCCACATTTGGGTCTGCCCAAACGCACCTTGCGGCCCGAAACTTCACCGCCGAGAAGCATGGTGGTTTACAATCAGCGATCTATTCCGCCTCCCTGCATTCAGTCGAGCATCGACCTGCCGCGTACGCGTAAAACCCTTTCGGAGGAGAAACCGTAACCATGACTGGTAGTGATCGGCCGATGGCGGCCAAGGCAGAACTGTCAACCGGCGGATCCTTGATTTCTGATGCCCAGTTGCAGCGAATGTACACAGCGATGCTGCAATGCCGGCTGCTTACAGAGCACGCCAACAGTCTGCGTGGCAAAACCACCGCCTACCACCGTTCCCTGGGGCAGGAAGCGATCGCCACTGGATGGACAATCGATCTGCAGCCCGAAGACGCGATTGCGCTCGCCCCAATGGATGCAAGCCCGAGTCTCGTCAAAGGAGTTTCGCTGCAGGAGCTTCTCGCGCAGCTCTACGCGGAACGTGCAGGTGCGGAGCACGCGCTCTCAGCTGTTTACAACGTCATCCCCGCGTCGCCCAGGCTGGAAGAGCAATTCGAGGCGATCACCGCCACCGCCTTTGCCGCCAAGCGGAAGAAGAAGGGACACGTTGTTGTGTCGTTCTTACCCAGGGCAACCATGGCGCTTGCCTCATGGCAGCAGACGCTCGCTCTTGCTGCCAAGCGCAAGCTACCGATCTTATTCGTCGTTGAAAATAATCCCTGGACGGTGAGTAGTGCTACTGCAAGCGAGAGTGAAGCAGATGACTTCAGGGAGAAGGCGCGAGGCTATGGCCTGACGGGCATCTCGGTGGACGGCAATGATGTGGTCGCGGTGTACCGGGTGGCGTTCGAGAGCCTGGATAGGGTGCGTCACGGAGATGGACCCGTCATGATCGAGTGCAGGACCTACCATGAGTCCGGCTCCGGGAAACGGAGCCGTTCTATCGCGCGCGATCCGCTCATCCACATGGAACGCTACTTGAAAGCGAAAAAGCTGTTCAAGGGGAAGTGGAAAGAGCAGCTGGTGGAAGAATTTTCCGTGGAGCTCAAACGCGCGGCGAAGGCTGCCCGCAAAGCTGGCCAGTGAGTTATCACACGAACTCACCGGGTTTGGGCGGGGTTTAGATATACCCCACTAAAGCAATGCGCTTGCATGGGCCACCCGAGTGTTCAGTGACAGCAGCAAGAGATCGTGCGTAAACAAATGCTGGGTGGCCCATGCAAGCCGCGTTTGGCTTGCGTGGGGTACATCTGGACAGCGCCGCGACTCTGTGTTCTCCCCGAACTCATGCTTTCGACGCCTAGCCCGTTATCTTCCCGCTTCATGGCGGTTGCAAATGATTGACCAGCCTTGCTCCCTTTCGTTAGCTTGAAAACAGGTGATTGACGGCTCGCCTCGCGTTTACCGGGTATGCCGCAGTCAGGCTACGTCCGGCGTTAACTGGTCCTGCATTTGAGGTGTGAGTGGAATTCCTCGTTGTACTGTGTCTGACGGTCTTACTGACCCCTGGAATTGCATCGGCCTCAAGCGTATCGGCACCCGTCGCGCAGCAAGACGCAGCCCCGCAACAGGCACCTGGCCCCGCCGCAGCGCCTCCATCCGATACCGCAAGCCAATTGCCTGCGCCGCGCGATACCATCCACTTCGCGCCGTACCAGCCGCTCAAGTCCATTAGCGCCATGAGTTCTTCATACATCCCTCTCGACAGCTGGATCTACCCAGCCGTGTTGCGCTTGTATGGCATGGGGTTTGTCGACACCGTGTTCGTGAGCATGCGTCCCTGGACCCGGCTGAGCGTGGCGCACATGCTGGAACAAAGCGCCGGCAGGATCACCGGCAGTACAAACACGGAAGCCATTGACATCTACGCTTCCCTGCAAAAAGAGCTGGCGCCGGATATGCGTGTGCCGCTCGATCGTAAGTTCGGCAGCGCGGGCCTCGATTCGGTCTACGAGCGCATCCTGGGGGTTTCCGGAACTCCGCTGCGCGACAGCTTTCATCTCGGCCAGACGGACGTCAACGATTTTGGGCGACCCTACGCCGGCGGCTTTAACAACTACACCGGCGCCAGCGCACGCGCACACTATGGCATGTTCTCCGCCTACCTTCGGGCCGAGTATCAACACGCGCCTTCGTGGGAAGGCTATCCACTTGCGGTCGCCCAGGTACTGGCCACCATCGATGACTTCGCCACATTCACGTCTGTTCCCCTGGAAGGCAACAGCACGATTCCGCTTGGTCCCGTTTCCTCCGTCAACCACCTGACTGTGCTCGAAGGCTATGTCTCCGCGCATGTGGTCGGCCATGAAGTCTCCTTCGGAAAAATGGACAACTGGTATGGGCCGGGCGTTGGCGGCGGCATGGCGTGGAGCAACAACGCTGAGAATGTCTGGAGCTTCCGCATCAACCGGGTCGAACCGCTCTACATTCCTTACGTATCGCGCATCACCGGCCTCATCCGTTACGACTTCTTTGTCGGTCCTCTCAAAGGCCACAACGTTCCTGTGAGCCCATGGACGCACGCAGAGAAAATCACCTTCAAGCCAACGCCAAACGTGGAAGTCGGTTTTGAGCGCACTGTCATATGGGGCGGCAAGGGTCATGTGCCGATCACGTTCGGCAGCTTCTGGCGGAGCTTCTACAGCATCAGCGACACGAATGGTGGGGAGAAATTCTCACGCAACGACCCCGGCGCCCGCTTCAGCGCGGTTGATTTTTCCTGGCGCCTGCCGCGCCTGCGCAACTGGCTCACGTTCTACCTTGACTCCGAAGTCCATGATGATGTGTTCCCCATCACCGCTCCGCGACACGCCGCCATTCGCCCGGGACTCTACCTTTCTCATTTTCCCGGAGTGCCGAAACTTGACCTTCGTGCTGAAGCGGCCTCGACCGACCCCAATACCGGGAAGAGCAACTACGGTCAGGATATGTACATCGAGGTAGTGCAGCGGAACGGCTACACCAGCAATGGCCTGCTGATGGGCGACTGGATCGGCCGGGAAAACAAGGGAGGCCAGGCCTGGCTCACGTATCACTTCTCACCCCGGGAATGGCTGCAGGGTTCGTACCGCAGCGATAAGGCCGCGAAGGATTACATCCCCGGCGGCACCACGCAAACTGACTTTGCGATTGATTTGGTCAAGCGGCTGACGCCCGACGTGGAGCTGAAGGCCAACGTGCAATATGAGCGCTGGCTCATACCGTTTTACAAGTACGGGCGCCAGTCCGACACCAGCTCAACGGTCCAGATCACCTGGTACCCTCGCATCGAGCGGCGCTTCTAACGCCGGCTGCACGCACGCATCTGGACGCACGCAACTCGACGGTACGCATGGAGCGCGGTAGACCTATCGACGGGGTGAATATACCCATCACTAATTTCCGATAGAGCCCGATAATTCGCATCTTAAGCCTTTAGGATTGGGCTTGAAGCGATTGAATGACCATCTCCACAAATCCAGGGCTGCGGCTCTCTTCTGTCTTCTTTGCGCCTTCCTCCGGCTGGTGGCCAGTGGTCAGCAATCCCTTAGCCTGCATGAGGCTGTGGAATCAGCCCTGCACAGTCCGAACGCACGCATTACGCAAGAGCGCGTCGGGGTAGCCCTGGGTGGCGTGCGGCAAGCCGGCCTGCGGCCAAACCCGCGGCTCTATTTACAGAGTGAAGACCTGCATCCCTGGGACGACAATTTTTCGTTCGCGGATAGTACCGAGGATTACGGCTACCTCGGCCAGTCCATCGAGGTTGACGGCAAACGGAGCAAACGGCTGGCCCTGGCCAGGGCCAACCTGCACCGCAGTGAAGCCGAACGCGATTTGCGCAACCGGGAGATCGCAGCCAGCGCGGCAGCCGCCTATTGGTTGCTGGTCGCCGACCAGCAGATTGCTGAACTGCTGCGGCAGGATATCGCCGAGGTCGACGACATGGTGCGCTACAACAAAGACCGCGTGAACGCTGGCGCTACCCGTGGCGTCGATCTCATCCGCATGCAAATAGAACGCGACCGCATTTACCTCTCTTTGCAGGCCGCAGAGCGAGATGCCGAGCTGGCGCGCATCGAGCTGGGGCGACAGATGGGGAGAGCCCTCCCATCCGATGTGAAGCTTACGGAAAACATCGCTCAAGTCGATCCATTGCCTAACATTGATTTGGCAGCCGCCCTGGCCCAGCGCGCCGACGTCGCCGTGGCGCGTCAGGAAGTAACCGCGGCGGAAGCGGATGTCAAATTGCAGCGCGCCATGGCTATACCAGATCCAGACATCATTGGCGGTTACAAACGCAATGTCGGCGTCAACACGGGGTATGCCGGCCTGCAGATTTTGTTGCCCATCTTCAATCGCAACCAGGGTGAGGTTGCCCGTGCCCAGGCGCAACTGCGCACCGCGCAGGCATCGTTGGAGCAAATAGAAATTACGGTACGCGCCGACATCGATGCGGCCCAGCAAACGTACACGCGGGAAGGAGCCATCGTGCGCGATACACTGCCCGCCATGCGCGATGGGGCGCGGCAGAATCTCACGATCCTGCGAGAGGCCTACCGGATCGGTGGCGTCGATCTATTGCGCTACCTCGATGCCGAACGGACGGATGTTGAAGTGCAGGTGACCTCGCTGCGCACGCTGGCCGAGTATCACCAGGCAGCGCTTCGGCTGCAGTTCGCACTCGGGGTGCAGCCATGAGACTCTCCCGCTGGGTACTGCTGATCACCCTTTGCCTGACTGCATGCTCGCAGGGTCCGAGCGATCAAAAGAATGCTTCGCAGAAGGGGGGCGACAGCGACAACAGCGCAGCCCACCAACAAGCCCCCGGCACGCTGAAGATCGAAGCGGCAGACCAGCAAAAAGCAGGCATCCAGATCGCGCCTGTCGAACGGCGCTCCATGCCGCAGGAACTTACCGTACCCGGCCAGGTCGTCATGGATGAGCAGCAGACGTCACACATCGGCGCCCTGGCTGATGGACGCATCACTGCTGTGTTCGTACTGCCCGGAGCTGTGGTGCAGCGCGGCGCCAAGCTGGCGGAACTGCATAGCCATTCAGTGCACGAAACGGTTGGCTCCCTGGTGCAGGCCTTCGCTGCCGCGGCACGCCAGCGATCGGCGGTTGCCTTCGCACAGCAGGCCGCTGATCGCTACGCGCGTCTCTATGGCATCCAGGCCGCCTCGCTGGAGGAGAAACAACGCGCCGACCAGACACTCGCGCAGGCGCATCAGGATCTCGCCGATGCCGAAGCAAACGTCCACATGGAGCGCGAGCATCTCTCCGAACTGCTGCAGGTACCGCCTGCGACCCTGACGCCAGATAACTTATACGATCGCGAGCTGGTCCCCATCCGTTCTCCGATCGATGGTGTCGTCGTATCCCGCAATGTCACCGTTGGACAGGTGGTCGATACCGGCTTTGAGGCTTTTGCCGTGTCCAACCTTTCGACCGTTTGGGTCACTGCATCGGTAAATGAAAAGGACATCGCCCTGGTGCGCAAGGGCGCGCATGCAAGCGTCGTGACCCAGGCTTACGGAGACAGCAACTTTCCCGCAAACGTCGCCATGGTGGGCGACACTCTCGATCTGCAAACCCGCACACTGCCTGTCCGCGTTTCCGTAGGGAACCCCGGCACGCGCCTGCGACCCGGAATGTTTGCCACGGTGCACATCGACGGGCCCCGCACCCGCACCGCGCTGATCATCCCGGAAAATGCCCTGCAGGACATTAACGGGAACCAGGTTGTTTTTGTCACGCGCGACGGCATCAACTTTCGCGCCCAGATCGTAAAGCTCGGCACCCACGATCATGGACGCGTTGAGGCCATCGAGGGCCTTCAGCCCGATGATCATGTGGTGGTGAATGGCGCCTTCATGGTCAAGGGTGAATTGCTCAAAAACACTGTAGGAAATGGGTAGCGCGGCATGAAGCGGCTCATCCATTTTCTGCTCGACAACCGCTGGCTGGTGGCGGCCCTGTTGCTCCTGCTGGTGGTTGGCGGCATCTCCGTGATGCTGCGCCTGCCCCTCGAAGCATTTCCCGACCTGACCAACAACCAGGTAGTGGTGACCGTGCAATGCCCTGGCATGTCTCCGGTGGAAGTCGAGCACCTGGTGACCTATCCCATCGAGACTTCGTTGATGGGCATGCCCAAGCTGCAGACAGTCCGGTCGACCTCGAAGCTTGACCTCTCGATGGTCACGGTCATTTTTGATGATTCACTGAATCGCTACCTGGCGCGCCAGCTGGTGGCAGAGCGTTTGAACCAGATCCAAAGCCGCATTCCTGCCGGCCTGCAGCCCCAAATGGGGCCCATGGCGACAGCTTTCGGCGAGGTCTATCAATACACCATGAGCTCGCCCAAGCTTTCGCTCATGCAGCTGAAGACGCTCCACGATTGGTTCGTGCGCTACCAGTTACTGACGATTCCCGGGATCAGTGAAATCAACTCGTGGGGAGGCGAGACCAAACAATACACGGTTGTGGTGAACCCAACGTCTTTGCGCCGCTACAACCTGACGCTGCATGACGTCACAGCGGCGGTGGCTGACAACAACGCGAATTTTGGCGGCAGCTATATCGAGCATGCGGAGCAGCAATACACCATTCGCGGCATCGGTCGCGCGGAATCGCTCGACGATCTGGCAAAGATCGTCGTCTCCACGACCGGCGGCGTGCCGGTCTACCTGCGGCAGGTGGCTGACCTCCAACTGGAGCCACTCCCTCGCCATGGGGCGGTCATGCGCAATGGTGAGGGCGAGACGGTCTCCGGCATGGTGATCATCCTGCGCGGTGAAGACGGACAGAAAATCATCCAGCAGGTGAAGCGAAAGATCGCCGACATGCAGCTGCCCAACGGGGCGAAGATCATTCCCTTCTACGACCAGTCCGACGTGATCAACGCCACCACGCATACGGTGAAGAAGAACCTGGTCGAAGCCGCTGTTCTGGTCATCGCGATCCTGCTCATCTTCCTGGGTGACTGGCGAGCTGCCCTGGTCGTGGCCGTCACCATTCCGCTCTCGCTTTTATTTGCCTTCCTCGGCATGGGCGCGTTCGGGATCTCGGTCAACCTGATGAGCCTGGGAGCCATCGATTTCGGCACCATCGTCGATGGCTCTGTGGTCATGGTGGAGAACTGTATGCACCGGCTTGCCCTGGAAGGTCGGCGGCGCAGCCTTTTCGAGATCATCCGCGATGCGTCTGGTGAAGTCGCACGGCCCATCACCTTTGGCGTGATCATCATCATCGCCGTGTATCTCCCGATCCTTACCCTGCAAAGCCTGGAAGGGCGCATGTTCCGGCCCATGGCCGTCACCGTGGTTTCCGCACTGGCGGGATCCCTCTTTCTTGCTCTCTTCATTGTCCCGACCCTTTGTACGCTGGCTCTGAAGCATCGGGCCGGGCAACTGAAGAAGAAAGCCGGGGGCAATCACCGGAACCAGCAGAGCTGGTTCGATCGGCTGCGCAGCCATTACACGCGATCACTGGCCTGGGCCGGGGAACATGCGCGCCCGATCTTTGTCGGCGCCGCCTTCATGATCATCGTCGCAGTGGGATCACTCTGGTTCATCGGTACAGAGTTCATGCCCAAGCTCGACGAGGGTTCCATGGTGATTACTTCAAAACGGCTGCCGGGGATCTCGCTCTCTGAGTCGGTGGCTATCGGTAATCAGATTGAGAAGACAATCAAGAGCTTCCCTGAGATTCAGAGTGTGGTCACCAAGTTAGGGCGTCCTGACCTGGCGACGGAAGCGATGGGCGAATACGAATCAGACTCCTACATTTCCTTCACGCCGAAGGTCATGGCGCAGTCTCCCGCCAAGCGGCATGACCTATCCAACCGCATGCAGACCGCGCTGGAGAAAATTCCCGGCGTATCCTATGAGTTCACCCAGCCCATGGAAATGCGCATGGATGAAACCATCACCGGCACGCGTGGTGACCTTGCGCTCAAGATTTTCGCACCAGAGAACGGCGGCGATCTCGACACTCTGGAACAGCTGGGCCATCGCGCCAATAGCATCGTGGCTGGGGTCAAGGGCGCTTCTGAAACCCAGATGGAGCTCATCTCCGGGGCCGAAGAATTGCAGATCCGTGTCGATCGCGCGGCCATCGCGCAGCGAGGCGTGAACGTATCCGACATTCAGGAGCTGATCGAAAGCCTTTACGGCGGCCGGCAGGTTTCAGAGATGCTGCTGGGCGATGAGCGGTTCCCTATTGCCATCCGTCTTCCCCTTGATTTCCGCAACGATCCGGAAAAGCTACGCTCACTGGAAGTGAGAACACCGCAGGGAGAGTATGTGCGGCTCGACCAGCTGGCCGAGATACGCCAGGTGCGCGGCCCCATCCTCATCAACCGGGAAAACGCTCGCCGGCGCGCTGTGGTCATGTCGAATGTAGAGGGCCGCGACCTGGGCGGTTTCGTCAAGGATGCAGAGGCGGCGGTGCACGCCGGTTTGCCGTTGCCCGACGGCTACCATCTGGAGTGGGGCGGCCAGTATGAGAATCAGCGTCGCGCGCAACAGCGGTTGCTGATCGTTTTCCCCATTTCGCTCCTGATCATCGCTGCGCTGCTCTACGCCACGTTCCGCAACGCACGGCAGATGCTCCTGATCCTGTTGATCGTGCCGTTCGCCCTGGTGGGCGGCATCGCTGCCCTTTGGCTGCGTGGCATCAATCTGAACCTGTCGGCTTGCGTTGGCTTCATCTCGCTGTTTGGCATTGCCGTACTGAATGGCGTGGTCATGGTCTCGCACATCAACTCGCTGCGCGAAGCAGGGAAGGAAACAGCGGACGCCATCCGGGAAGGCGCATCCGACCGGCTGCGGCCAGTGCTCATTACCGCGCTGGTGGCCTCGCTCGGCTTCATTCCCATGGCCCTGGCGACCTCGCGCGGTGCAGAAGTGCAGCGTCCCCTGGCAACGGTGGTGATCGGCGGCCTGATTACCGCTACCCTGCTGACCCTCTACATATTGCCGCTGCTCTACCCGAAGTTCCTTGCGCGTTCCGCCCGGCAGGCTGAGCCTGTGCGCGCCGGGTCCTACTCCAGTTGAGCAAGGGGAAACCGCTCTCGTATCTCGTAACGGGAGCCGCCCGGTGCCGCCACGCTCTCGTAGAGAACGAACTCGCCGCATACAAACGGCGTAAGCGTCTGCAGCCGTCGCACTCTCAAGTCGAGTGCGTGCATTTCGCGCATGCGTGCCGAGCCCTTGCTCTTGCTGCGGGCCAGCGTAATGTGTGGGTGATATGGTCGCGTCTCCGGGACAAACCCGCAATGACTCAAGCGCTCGTTAACCGCTTGTTGCAGGCTGAGCAAACCAGGCGTGCGATCAACGCCCGCAAAGAAAACACCCGCCCGGTCGAAGAAACCCAGTGCTGCAGGACGAACGGGTACCGGCTGAGAGGTTACCTGTTGCAACTGCTCCACCACGCAGCCATATTGCTCAGCCCGGGTCTGCCCCAGAAACTGCAAGGTGATATGCCAGGATGCGGAAGCGGACCAACGCAAACCATCCTCCGCGGTTTGTAGCGAAGACACGATCTGAGAAAGTTCCGCGGCAAGCACACTCGAAATCGGGATGCCCACAAAAAGTCGCATACTGACAAACTCAAATCGACCGGTAGGTCCCTACAACCTGGGTGAACCATATCCCACGACGGTTTTCGTTGAGAGATGTGGGCGTTCACAGAACTTGATCAGCAACTCTTTGCTGTGGGGTCCGCTGGCTCTTTAAGTGCCCGTCACCCCACAGCCTGATCAATCTCGACAGATCCGCCTGCGGCCAACAAGCGCGACAGCCGATCGAGGAAAGGCGCTTGCGTTTTCAAAATGCGTTCCCGCGCTTCGGCGAGAGAAAACCAGGCCCCGCGATCCACTTCCGGTATCTGAATCATGCGCCCGGAACGCGGCGGCCACTCCACCTTGCAGGAATTGCTGGTTAACTCCGCAGGGTTGCAGTCACCAGCGAAGCCCCACGCGCTGACCAGCTTTCCGCCGGCTTGCTGCACTGCGCCCAGCTCCACGAAATCACCATGCGCAGTAAAGCCTGTCTCTTCTTTGAACTCGCGCCTGGCCGCATCGAGCGCGGGTTCATCCTCCTTGTACCCGCCCTTGGGAATCGTCCACGCACCCAGATCTTTCTTTACCCAGAAGGGCCCGCCTGGATGCACGAGAAAGACTTCGAGTTGACGGTTGTGCGTGCGGTACATCAGCAGTCCCGCACTTCGCTTTTGCATGGATACTCGTTTGCCTGACGCCACAGAAACCTCGCGGCGGAACACGGCTTGCTCATCTCTCCTGCACGGGCTGGCTTCTGTTCTTTCGGAAGCGGCTTGCGCTATTCAGGCAGGGAGATCGGTTCACGCTCAACTGCATTCATTCTAGCGAATACGCGCGGAGCATCGTTCCTCAGCTGCTTTGATGTACCGGCTGCTTTGATGTACCACCTGCTTTGATGTATACGATGAACTCATGCCAACCATGCCACGCCTCTGCCTTTCGCTGGCTGCAAGCCTGTGTCTCATCGGCCCTCCCTCACTAGTCGCCCAGGAGAGTTACGCCCTGCGAGGCACGCTCGTGACACCGGCCGGTCTGGTGGAACACGGCATCGTGCTGGTAAGGCAGGGCAAGATTGCGGCGGTGGGTGGGGAGGTAAAGCTCGCGCCCCAGGATACCGTGATCGACACGCACGGAGTGATCGCGCCGGGGTTGATCGACCTGCACAACCACCTCACCTACAACATCTTCCCTCGCTGGCATCCGGTTGAGGAGTTCGGCAATCGCTACGACTGGCAAAAGAAGCAGATCTATCAAACGCTGATCGAGTCGCCCCATCATGCCCTGGTTGCCGACGGCCTGGAATGTGAAATGGAGCGCTACGCTGAGGTGAAGGCCATCACGGAAGGAGAAACCTCACTGGTCGGCAGCATGACTGGCAGGCTGCAGTGCGGGACTTGCGCACAACCTCGATACAGAACCCGCCTGGCATGTGGCCTATGATGTTTTCCCGCTGCAAACGCCGGAGCCGGATCTCGCGCTGATTCGCCGCCAGCTTACCGAGCATCAACTGAACGCCTTTCTCATCCACCTGGGCGAAGGCGGACACCAGGATGCTTCCGCCGCTCGCGAATTCCCCATGCTGAAAGCCCGCGGCCTGCTTGTGCCCGGGGTTGCGCTCATCCACGGAGTCGCCCTGCAACCGCCTGACTTTGTGGAGATGGCCGCGCATGGCGTCAGCTTGATCTGGTCGCCGCGCAGCAATCTTGAACTCTACGGCAACACCGCCGATGTGGCTGCCGCCAAAGCGGCTCACGTGAAGATTGCACTCTCGCCGGACTGGAGCCCGACCGGCAGCGACGGATTGTTGGCTGAACTGAACTACGCGGCCACATGGAACGACACCCAGAAGCCAAGCCCGTTTACCGATCGCGAACTGGTCGACATGGCCACCTCCGTGCCCGCGGAGATGGTAGGCGCCAGTGATCGCATCGGCGCCTTGCGACCTGGATTAAACGCCGACTTGCTGGTCATTGAACCTGGCGCAGACGCAGCCAAACATGACGCCTGGTGGATACTCGCCCATGCAACCGCCGCGCAGGTAAGCCTGGTCGCCATCGATGGCGTTCCCCTCTACGGTGATCCGGCACTGCTGGCAAAATTCCCGGCGGCGCGAGCGGGCGAGTCCGTGGAACTGTGCGGCAGCAAAAAAGCCATCGTCTTCACCGGAACGCCCGGCCATGTCGACGCGGGGGATGAAACCTGGGCTCACACCACCGCCACACTCGAAGCAGCCATGCGCCACCACGGACGCAACCTCGCCGGGCTCGCGGAGTGCGGGCAATAAGCGCTCCTAGTTCCGCTTACCCACCACTTCGAGATACTCGTTCTGGATAAGTGTCTTACCGCTTTCGGATTGATTGTGCTCGACCCACAATTTTTCCATCGCCTGGTTATGGGCGGTCTGTGTCGCTGGGTCCATGCGCGCCAAGGCCATACGGGTTGGGCCAAAGTATTCGCCGAAGAATTGCACCACGCCGGCTGGCGGCGCCGGGTACTCGAACAGCATGGAGCGCCGTTTCATCGCCACGACTTCCACACCGACGGCGGCAAACCGGGCCCGCACCGTTGCATCATCGCCCCAAAGCACGGGCGGTGTTAGACCGGGCGGCGGTGGCGCGTACTCACTGGTCAAACGGAACAGCTTTCCCGTAAAGCCTTGCGGAGTCCAGTTGGCCATCGCGATTCTTCCTCCACGCCGGCACACACGCGCCAGTTCCGCAGCCACGCGGTCTGGTCGAGGCGCGAACATGGCGCCGAACATGCTCATCACCAGGTCGAACTCGGCTTCCCTGAAGGGCAGGTCTTCGGCGTCCGCTTCTTCGAAGTTGATGGTCAGGTTTTCTTCGTTGGCCCGGTGCCGCGCCTGGAGAAGCAGATTGGGCGCGATATCCACGCCGGTCACATCGCCGCCCTTGCGAGCCGCGGGAATCGAGAGATTGCCGGTACCGCAGGCTACGTCCAGCACGCGAAGGCCCTTGGTGATGCCTAAGGTGTCTACGTAATAGTCAGCTTCTTCGGCGGTGTACTCCGCGATCTTGCCGAAGTCACCGGCCATCCATGTTGCGCGCATTCCTTCTTTGAGTTGTGGGAGATTTGGCGGAGTGGCCATGGTTGTCGTGCTCCTTGCGATGGACCATTGTACGTTGCCCCAATCCAGCCCGCATTCCTGCTCTTCTCACAAATGCACAGGTAAACGACGATGCCCTACTCCCAGGGAGTAGGGCATCGTGGTTTACCTGTGGATTGGTTCATCGATTGACGATTTACCTGCAACGCATGGTCGCGTCTTGCTCAGGGTTCGCCGATGCATTCTTTCCATAGATCCGGGCGGAGCTTTTGAAAGCGGGCGATCAGATCAATGCATTCCTGGGAGTGCAGGTCGACGATGTCGATGCCCTGGGCACGCAGCCAGGATGTACCGCCTTGCGCGTTCACAGAGTCGCCAACGATTACCTGGGCAAAGCGAAACTGGTAGATGAGACCGCTGCAATACCAGCAGGGTGCGAGCGTGGTGACCAGGATCGTGTCGTGCCAGGTAGCCCGCCGGCCAGCAGCGCGAAATGCATCGGTTTCGCCGTGCAGTGAGCCGTTGCCTTCCTGCACTAACCGATTGCGGCCTGCCCCCAATAACGTGCCGTCGGTGTGGAAGATGGCGCCGCCCACCGGTACGCCGCCTTCGCTAAACCCCATGCGCGCCTGTTCCAGCGCGACCGCCAACATGCCCTGTGCGTCCATCCCCGGAGCCTACCACAGGAAATTAGTGGGCGATGACTTTCTCGCCTCCGCGCGGATCGTTGCTCTTCAACATAAAGGTAAGGCAAAACATGGTGCCGGCCGCTATGGTCAACATCCAGAAAGTATCGATGTACGACAACGTGGAGGCCTGTAGCTGCAACGATTGGTAAACGCGCCCGTATGCGCCATTGACGGCGTCGTGCGCGCTCATACCGCTGTGCTGTAACTGCTGCGTCAGGCCGTTGATGGTGCTGCGGAGCGTAGCGTTATCGCCGGTGATGTGGCTGCCGATTCTTTCCTGATGGAACTGGTTGCGCCGCGCAAGCACAGTCGTCACGACCGACGTGCCCACACTGGCGCCGATGTTGCGCATAAAGTTCACCAGGCCCGCGACGGCGTTGTTCTTCTCCCGCGGCACGCCATAGTAAGCAGCCGCGGTAGTGGGAATAAACACCAGCCCCAACGGTGCATACTGCGCGATGCGCAACAGCGTTGCCGAATTAAAGCTGATGAGCAGGTCGAGCCGCTTGGTCGACAGGTACATGCTGATCGTAAGAAGGAACCATCCGGTGGCGATGAGATATCGGCCCTGGTAGCGGCCGGCGAGCATGCCGATAAACGGCAGCGCTGCCAGCAAAACAAAGCCCGCTGCCGACAGCACCATCCCCGCGGACTCAGCCGTGTATCCCATGTTCGCCTGCAGAAACTGGGGGACCAGCACAGTGGTCGCAAACGACATGCCGCCTACCACAAACATCATCGTGCTCGAAGTGGCGAAATTGAAGTTGCCAAACAGTCTCACATCGACAATGGGGTTTTTCTGATACAGCTCCCATATCACCAGAACGGTGAGGCAAACGCCGGCTACGACCGTCAGGGTGACGATGAAGTTCGAACCGAACCAGTCATCCTCCTGCCCCTTATCCAGCAGGATCTGCAGCGCGCCCACGCCCAGGGCCAGCAGCGAGAAGCCGATGTAATCCAGCCGGGGGCGCCCACCCGATGCACGTGCCCGCGCCATGTACGGCGGGTCCTCGACGAGTTGGTAGACCAGGATTAATGCCAGTATTCCCACGGGAAGGTTCATGAGAAAAATCCAGCGCCAGGTGTAGTTGTCGGTGATCCAGCCGCCCAGCGTTGGTCCGATAGAAGGCGCAAAGATGGCGGTGATGCCATACAGAGAAAAGGCCAGGCCGCGCAGCCGGGGAGGAAACGTATCTGCCAAAATTGCCTGCGCCATGGGCTGCAATCCACCGCCACCGCCACCCTGGATCACGCGAGCGACCAGCAGCATGGCCAGGCTTGGCGCAATCCCGCAAGCCAGTGAGCTTACGGTGAAGATCACAATGCAGGTCATGAAAAAGCGCTTCCGCCCGAAGACGCTTACCAGCCAGCCGCTGATGGGCAACACGATCGCATTCGAGACCAGGTACGAGGTGAGCACCCAGGTGCTCTGATCCTGGCTGGCACCAAGATTGCCGGCGATATGGGGCAGCGCGACATTGGCGATGCTGGTGTCTAACACTTCCATGAACGCCGCCAGCGAGACCACCACAGCGATTAGCCAGGGATTCGCTTTGGGTGTCCACTCATGATCTGCCTGGGTTAGCGTGCTGGTAGCGGCGCTCATTCCGTCCTTGACGAGATCACTGCGCTCGCTCAGCTACTCGCAGATCCTCGCCAGTCATCTTGCCCGGCTGATCGAGCCCAAGCATGCCCAGCAAGGTGGGCGAGATATCCCGCAACGATCCGCCTTGACGCAGGCGGTACTTCTGCGCATCTTCGCTCACCAGGATTACAGGCACCGGGTTAGTGGTGTGAGACGTGTGAGGTCCGCCGGAGGCAGGGTCCACCATCAGCTCAGCGTTGCCGTGGTCGGCAGTAATCAGCATCGAGCCGCCGCGCTGCTTGATGGTCTGGTAGATGCGGCCGAGACAGGTGTCAATGGTTTCCACGCCCTTGATGGTTGGCTCCAACTTACCCGAGTGCGCCACCATATCGGCGTTGGCAAAATTGACGACCACCAGATCAAAGGCGGGGTCACCGACTGCTTTGATCACTGCGTCGGCAATTCCATCGGCGCTCATCTCCGGCGCCAGATCGTAAGTGGCCACTTTTTGCGAGGGCACCAGAACACGGTCTTCTCCAGCGAAGGGCTTTTCGACACCCCCGTTGAAGAAGTAGGTCACGTGCGCATACTTCTCTGTCTCGGCGATGCGCAGGTTGCGGAGGTTTGCCTGCGCCAGCATATCGGCCAGGAGGTTCTCCATGCCCTCGGGCAGAATCACCATGGGCAAAGAAAACTGCTTGTCATACTGCGTCATGCAGACATAGTGCAGGCGCTTTGGAATTTCACTCGGCGGAATCGTTTGGTCCAGATCTTCCGCACCCGGCAATGACTTGCCATCGTCCTTAGTAATGCCACTATTGCGGGCCACCACGCGGGTGATCTGCCGCACACGGTCGGCGCGGTAGTTGAAGCAGATGCATGCATCTTCATCCTGTAGCGGACCGACTGGCTTGCCGGCGGCATCGGTGACCACAAACGGCTCGATGAATTCGTCGGTTACGCCGTTGTTGTAACACTCCTTCACGCGCGCCAACGGATCGGCATACGCGCCGCCTTCGGTCTTACCGGCCATCACGTCAAACGCCTTCTTTTCGCGCTCCCAGCGGCGATCGCGATCCATGGCGAAGTAGCGGCCACTCACGCTGGCGATTTTCCCTACCCCGATTTGCAGAATGGCTTGCTGTAGCTGCTCAAGATAACCCACACCGCTGGTAGGCATGGTGTCGCGCCCATCGAGAAAGGCATGCACAAACACGCGTTCCACGCCCTGCTGCTTCGCGGCCTTCAACAGGGCGTAGAGGTGCGCCTGCTGCGAGTGAACGCCTCCGTCAGATACCAGACCCAGCAGATGCAACGCCCGCCCGTTTTCCCCGGCATGCTTCAAGGCCGCCAGGATCACCGGGTGGCGAAAGAATTCTCCGGAGCGGATCAGAGCATCGATCCGGGTGATATCCATGTGAACGACCCGGCCTGAGCCGATGTTCAAGTGGCCCACTTCGCTATTGCCCATCTGGCCATCGGGCAAGCCAACAAAATGATCCGAAGCATGCAGCAGGCTGTTTGGATACTTCGCCAGTAGCTGATCGTAGACAGGCTTGCGGGCAAGCGCGACCGCGTTGGCGAATGTTTCCGGCCGGTAACCCCAGCCATCCAGAATGGTAAGTACTACCGGCTTGTTCAACGGCACGTCAGCTCCTCTGCTGTGACCAGCACTGGGAAAGCTGCCCAATCGTTTCTGCTACCAGCAGAGATGATTGGGCGTCGACAGGATGCGCAAAAGATTGCCGGAAGAGGACTACTCTCCAGCATTCAGCGCAGAGCGGCCGAGAAACTCCGCCCCTTGCCCCAGCTCTTCTTCAATGCGCAACAACTGGTTGTACTTGGCGATGCGATCGGTGCGCGAAGCGGAGCCGGTCTTGATCTGGCCGGCGCCCGTCGCCACTGCCAGGTCGGCGATAAACGTATCTTCCGTCTCGCCGCTGCGATGCGAAATCACTGAAGTGTAGCCGTAGCGGCGCGCCAGGGCGATCGCCTCAAAGGTCTCGCTGATGGTGCCGATCTGGTTGACCTTGATCAGGATGGAGTTGCCGACGCTCTCCTCAATCCCCTTCTGCAGGCGCTCGGTGTTGGTTACGAACAGATCGTCGCCCACCAGCTGCACCTTCTGCCCCAGTTCCTTCGTCAGGTGCTGCCAGCCGGCCCAATCGTCCTCTGCCAATCCATCTTCGAGCGACACGATGGGGTACTGCCGAACCCAGCTCTCCCAGAACTCTGTCATCTGCTCGCTGGTCTTCTCGCTGCGATCGCTCTTCTTGAAGACGTAAAGTCCCTTCCCCTTATCAAAGAATTCGCTGGCTGCCGGGTCAAGGGCAATGGCAACGTCCTCGCCTGCCTTCAGTCCTGCCAACTCGATTGCTTCCAGAATGACTTCGATCGCTTCCACGTTCGACTTCAGCGATGGTGCAAAGCCGCCTTCATCGCCCACCGCGGTGCTGTATCCACGCTTCTTCAACACGCTCTTGAGATTGTGGAAGACCTCGACGCCCCAACGCAGGGCGTCGCTAAAGCGCTCTGCTCCTACGGGCATCACCATGAATTCCTGGAAGTCGACGTTGTTGTCCGCGTGCGCGCCGCCATTGATGATGTTCATCATCGGCACCGGCAGCACCGAAGCATTCACGCCGCCCAGGTAGCGGTACAAGGGAATCTGCAGTGCATTCGCGGCCGCCCGCGCACAAGCCATGGAAACCGCCAGGATGGCGTTCGCGCCCAGCTTGCCTTTGTTCTCAGTTCCGTCGAGGGCGATCATGGTGGCATCGATCAGCCTCTGGTTGGCGGCATCCATGCCTGCCAGCTCCGGCGCGATCACTGTCTCCACGTTATCGACTGCGTGCAATACACCTTTGCCCAGGTAGTGCGTCTTGTCGCCATCGCGCAGCTCCACTGCCTCGTGCTCTCCGGTGGAGGCTCCGCTGGGTACAGCGGCACGGCCCATGGCCCCGCTGGCCAGCACTACATCGGCTTCCACAGTCGGATTTCCTCGCGAATCCAATATCTCGCGCGCGTGAATGGCAACAATCTCGGTCATATCACTCCTGGTAATGCGGTGTTGCAGACGATCGTTCAGGGGGGCGCGCCGATCGACGGCAATTGCTCGTCCATCTACCCCGCCTATCGTGCTGATAAAACTGCTCATTTTGCGCCAAACCCGATTCTAGCAAAGGGGAACGGGGCTCTTCGCGAGCCGCGGCCCTATTGACGAAATTGACACACTCGCATGTTACCGCGGTGGTTCGAAGGCGCCGATAGACCGTTGCCGGCGCTAAGCTTGCACTAATCTGTGATTGCAGTGTTTTTGCATTGGAGTGGGTTAGGAATCTCATATGAACAAAGCACGCGTTTCCCTCGCAGCAGCCGCCACCCTTGTTTTGAGCAGCACTATGCTGTGGGCGCAATCCGCACCGGCCGACACCGCGCAGGGATCGAAACCCAGCCCCTACCAGGGCGTTTCTGACCCGCCCCCTGCCGATGTCATTGCGACCACTGAGCAGGCGCCGGCGGAAATGCCTCCGGTTGCTCCGGTGGTGGTTGCACCGGCCGTTCGACCGGCTCCAGTGCAGGCGCCGGCGCCCGCGGCAGCGCAGGTCCCGGCGGTCGACAGCAACCCGGATGCGGGCATTATTGAAACGCCGTTGCCTCCCAGTGCCAGCGAGTACCGCCCGCATGCTGAAGCCAAGCTGCATGGCCGTGCCGCCGATACCAGCATCGATGAAGCCAGCGACAACAAAGAGGGCGGCATTGTCACCTACGTACCCGGCCCGGCCAACGCCTTGCCTTCAGGAACCGTATTCAAGGTGCGCATGTTGCAGGATGTGGACGCCGGCTCGACCACACCAAATACGCCTTTTCGCGCGGTGCTGACGGAAGACATTCTGCGCAATGGCAAGACTGTGGTGCCGGTTGGGTCTGAACTGCATGGCCGCGTGGTGTATGCGACGGCCGGCAATCGCCTGAGCGGCGGCTCGGTGATTCACCTCCGCCCGGATGAGTTCGTGTTGCCCGACGGCACGCGTTACCATCTGCACGCGCAGGTGATCGATACCTTCGGCTCCAATACCCGAACGAAGGGTGAAGGCAACATCGTCGCCAATCAGCACGGCAAGCGAACGCTTGCGGAGCTGGGCATGGGAGTTGGTAGCGGAGCTATCATCGGCGCGGCGGTAGGCGGCGGTGTGGGTGCTGTAGTGGGCACGGCCGTGGGCGCCGGCGTTGTGACCGCGCACTGGCTGCGGACCAACTGGTCTGCAAACTTGCCGGAGTCTTCGACCCTCGTCTTCAGCCTGACAGACCCGATGTTTCTGACCCCGGTGCAGGACCAGAAAACAGAGCTGATCCCGCAGACTTTCTAATTGCGGAGCAGCTCTCTCATTTCCAGGGTCAAAGCCCGCCCACATCTCCCCGCGTGAAAACGCGGTGCGGTATGGGCCACCCGGTGCTTGCTACACGCCGCAGGACTGCCGGCCAATGCCACTAGGCCCCCACCTTTGTCATCCCGAGCGCAGTCGAGGGATCTGCTGTGCGCCTTTCTCCCTCCACAAATTTCTACACGAGCTCCAGCATCGGATGGGCAGAGGAACGTGGGTCTCGATAGCAGCCGCTTCGCTCCAGGAATGACTCTCCTGCCTTCCTGCTGAAAGAATGGTTCCCCTGCGTGTCCGATGCTGGAGCTCTGTAGAAATTTGTGGAGGGAGAAAGGCGCAAAGCAGATCCCTCGACTGCGCTCGGGATGAACAACCTCTCCCTTCGTCGTTCATTGCAAGGCGGATGACAGGATGAGTCGTGGTGGCTGGGACGGAGCGTCATGAACGTGCCGACATGATGGCGATGCCTAGGGACGCGTCATCGCGTCCCTTGGCGGTTCACTCGACACGGTGGAAGCCCCGGACTTTAGTCCGGGGGCGCGGGTGTAAAACCCGCGCTGACGGTGGCCTTCACCATACGAGGCTTTAGCCCAGGTGGCAGCGGCGTCCGTCGATTGGAAACGTGCGCGTAGATTGCGCGGGGAGCTCACACGGCCGATTGGCTGGCGGGGCTTGGCTCCACCAGGGCTGAAAGCCCTCAATCTTTGTGCGCGTTTAAGCGCGGGCCTTGCACCCGCGCCCCCGGACTCAAGTCCGGGGCTTCCACCGGGTGCGAGCGGGTGCTCCGAGAATCTTTCAGCGCGTCGTACCGATGGAGAGCAGCCGAAGTTGATGGTTGCCGACCCGGAGATTTGAGTCAGGGTGAAACATTGCAGATCACTCGACTGCGCTCCTAAGGAACAACCCCTCCTTTGGTCGTTCATTCCAAGGCGGATGACAGGATGAGTCGTGGTGGCTGGGACGGAGCGTCATGAACGTGCCGACATGATGGCGATGACGAGCGACGCTTCATCGCGTCCCCTGGCGGTTCACGCGATACGGTGGAAGCCCCGGACTTTTAGTCCGGGGGCGCGGGTGTAGAACCCGCGCTGAGGGTGGCCTTTCACCATGAAATGGCTTCAGCCCAGGTGGCAGCGGCGTCCGTCGATCCGGGTTAGGCCAGGTTCTCTGTAGGCACACGCTCTAACAGGCGCTTCCAGGTCTTCTGATTGGCTCGGTGGCTTTTCTTCAGGTCTTCCAGGATCCGTTCGAAGTCCACGTGCCCATGCAGCCGGTTCCACGCCGGGTTCTTTGAGAACCATGGGTAGTTTTCATTCCCCAGGTAGATGGCGCGGCGCAGCCAATGGAGCGCCTCGCTCTCATCGCCTTCCACGGCAAAGTAGGTGGCCAGGCGATACGCCATTTCGCTATCCGCTTCGGCTGCTGACAGGGAATCTTCTTCGATGAGCGAAGTGGCGCGCTCTCGCTCGCCCACCTGTACGTAGCACAGAGCCAGCGTGGGGAAAGCGATGCGCATGCTGTCGTCGTCGCGGATCACGGCTTCCAAAATGCCGATCGCCTGTTGCATATCCCCCTGCCGCATGCGCTGATACGCGATGGAGGTGCGCAGTAGCGGGTGGCGCGGCTCCAGGGTTAGTCCCTTCTGGAGTTCTTCTTCCGCCAACTCAAGCTGATTCTGGTATTGGTAGACCCGCGCCCGGTGGTTATAGATGATAGGGGCGTTCGAAGGGTTAAGCTGCAAGGACCGGTTGAACTGCTGCAGCGCTTCTTCATACATCCCGTCCAGCCGCAGTGTCTGCCCGGCTACCAGGTGCACGTCATAGTTGTTGTCGGCCGTGACCAGCAGGTTCTCGATGCCATGCCTTGCGCTTTCTTTCTCACCCCGCGACAGCAACATGTACACGCGATAGAGGTTGGCTTCGAGCGAGCCGGGGTCGATCTCCAGAGCGCGGTCGAAGCTGCGCCGCGCGGCCAGCAGATATAACTGTCCTCCCAGGCCATGACGCACATACTGCAACTGGGTGATACCTAATCCGCTCCAACCGGGCGCGAACTGCGCATCCCGCGCTACGACGCTCTCAAATAACTCGCGCGCCTTATTCAGGTCGCCGCGCGCCCCGGAACGCGACATGAACGAAGACAGCAGTGCACGGGCCTGCAGATATTCTTCTGACAGGGCTTCTGCCATGGGCGCGTTGCGCGTGGAATCGCCGCTGGGCTGCAGCTTGCCCAGGCCCTGCAGCGTACCAAATACTTCATTGCAGATCTCCGTCTGCACCGCAATCAAATCGAACGAGGGCACGCTGATGGTGCCGCCGGCGCGCACGCTCTGCCCCGGCACATCGAGCAACTGCCAGTTCAGATCGAATCCCTTTTCTGATCGCATGAAGTTACCCGCCAGCACCCACTGCACCAGCAGCTTCTTGCCCACCGATAGTGGATCCATTTGCTGCATCGGCACAGGTAATTGCATCAACGAACTCGAGGGACGCACCACCAGCGAAGACATGCGGGCCAACCGCGCGGCGATGGCGTCCGCCAGCGCGTAGCCGTACAGTGGCGACTCACCCGTTTGCCCGAAGTTCTGGAAGGGCAGCACCAGGATAGTGTTCTGTCGCTGCTGCAGATCGGCCGACTCGCGAAAACGCTCTGCCAGCATGGAGAGGAAGCCGGTGGTGCGCTTCTCCCGTTCTGCCGCGGGCACCTGCAGATTGGCGGCCGTGTCACCGGGCAGAATGCCGGTTTCGAACTGCACGGTCTTCATGATGGTCCTGAGCGCTTCGCGCAGGTCCGCGGCCGAAGCATACCGCCCGCTCGGCGTCTTCTGCAGGCAAGTCGCGATCACACTGGCCAACTCGGGCGGCATCTCAGGCCGCGCATTCGTCAGCGGTTCCGGATCGGCAAATTGAATTGCCCGCACACTTTGTAATTCTTCCGACTCTGGCCGCACGAACGGGTGGCGCCCGCTCAACAACTCGTAAAGGGTGACGCCCACGGCAAAGATGTCGCTTTGCACGCTGGTCTGGCCGGTCACGAATTGTTCCGGCGCCATGTACGCGATGGTGCCGCCGCGTGCTGTGTAGGTGGTACGCAGCGCCCGCTTGGTATCTTTCCTTGGCTGCGACGGATCGAATTCGACCTCGGCCGCGGAGATGCGGCGGGCCAGGCCGAAGTCCAGGATCTTGACCACCCCACCATCCGTCAGCATCACGTTAGCCGGTTTGAGGTCGCGATGGAAAATGCCCAGCCGGTGGGCTGCGCTCAGACCGTCGGCAATCTGAATGCCAACCGACAGGCCAAGCTGCACGCTGGCCGGGCCATTGCTGATGATCTTGTCCAGCGAGTCGCCCGGCACGTACTGCATCACGATGTAGGCTTCGTCTGCGGAGTCGCCCACCTCGTAAATAGCGCAGACGTTCGGATGCTCGATGGCTGAAGCCAGGCGCGCTTCCCGCAATACGGTCGTCCGCATCTGCTCGATCGTCAGGGCGCCGCGCTTCAGGATCTTCAGCACCACCGGCCGCATCAGCAGTGTGTCGTTGGCCAGGTAGACCACCCCACTGCCCCCCGCACCCAGCTTGCGAACCACCTCGTAGTGCTCGATCAGTCGGCGCTTCATGGTTCCAGTTTACTGGTTGACCGATTGAGGAATGCTGAACGCTCTATAATTCTCGCCATGCCCGGTACCGGCCGTCGCAAACGCAGCAACTATTGGAACTGGCTGCTGATGCTGCCCGCTTTGGGGCTATTGTTCCCGTCGCTGTATGCCCGCACCACGCCCACGCTCTTCGGTTTCCCGTTCTTTTATTGGTACCAGTTTGCCTGGGTGTTCCTGACTGCGGGCATCACCGCACTTGTGTACCGTCTGGCGAGAAACTAAAGATTTCCCCATGCCTCCAAATTGGAGCTATACTAGCTCCATAACTGGAGAGTTGACCGATGTCAAGGTCGCGCCCGGGCGCACTTGCCTACCCTGAAACCCGCTACGCTGCACCAACACTGCCCGACTTTTCTCGCCCGGAAGAACGCCGCCGTCTTACGCCTGCGGCGATCAAGGCCTTCTTCAACATAGTGAAGCACTGGGACGTTCGCGATGAAGACGCACGGGAGCTATTGGGCAGCATCTCGAACGGCGCCTATTATCTGCTCAAGCAAGGTGGGTCGGGCAAGCCGCTGGAGCAGGACCGTTTGCGGCGTATCTCTTATTTGATCGGCATCTTCAAGTCGCTCAATATTCTCTACAGCCAGCAACTCGCCGACAAGTGGATGCAATTGCCCAACAGCAATCCTATCTTTGAAGGACGCACGCCACTCGACTACATTGTGCGCGGCGGTTCACCCGCCATGGATGTAGTGCGCCGTTTACTGGATGCGCGCCGCGGCGGCTGATCAGGGCTCGCCGGTTTGGCAACGATGACAATTCCTTTAATCAATTTACGGCGTTTCGATACCCACCGTTTGCTGCCGGCCAAATACTCCCCTCATGAAGACTCCGTACTCACGCGTCTTTCTGACGATGATGACGAGACGCTGCGGCTTATTTTTGAACTGGATAACGCCACCAACGCTCGTCTGCTCGCCGAAGAAAACCGCAGCCTGAACATCAGCCCGCGTGAGTTGGTGTTCAATGTACCCAATTACCGGGTGATCAATGCGGCGTTCACCCATGCCAATCCTCTGGGCGCACGGTTTTCGACCCCCAACCGTGGTGCATGGTACGCAGGGTTTGAATTAGCCACGTGCAAAGCCGAGGTCATCTTCCACAAGAGCGTCGAGTACGCGGAGATCGATTGGCAGGAGCGTGAAGAGATCGCGTACGACGACTACCTGGCTGATTTCACCGCGACTTTTCATGACTTGCGCGGGATCGCGAGCGAAGCGCTCAGCCCGACCAGCTATGCGCGCTCACAACAGTTAGCGGTGGAGTTGATGGAGCAGGATTCGTTGGGGATCATCTATCCAAGTGTCCGCCGGGAAGGCGGCACTTGCCTGGCGTGTTTTCGACCTACCATCGTGGGTAACGTACGCAAGAGCGCCCGTTACACTTTGATCTGGACGCCGTTCCGGGCTCGTATGGTGCGCCAGGAAGGCTTATAAAGCCCGGCTACTCGCCGGACCACTTCACATCGTTGCGGCGGACGTCATCCAGGGTCGAAGGCTTCCAGGTTTTGCCTCCGTCCACGCTTACCCAGTGCAATGCTGTGGTGCTGCGCAATAAAACCGCCGCATAAGTCTCCTGCTGCCCTTCTGCTCGAGGCGCCTGGCCGCTCTTCGGTGCGTCCGTCAATGCCGGGATGCCAAGCAGCTCGACCGCCTTTCCGTCCCATTGCTGATGAACAGAGTGCCAGTGCTTACGCGGGTCATCCTGGCGATAGAGCGTGCCGTTGGCATCGAGCGCCAGGTGCGCCCCCGCAACCAATAGCTGACTCACCGGAACAAGGCCGCTCGGGAGGGCTGGAGCAGCAGCCGTGGCGGCCCCAGCCACTTGCGCCTGCGCGACATACACCGCATTGCTCGCTAACACTGTGGCGGTAAGCAGAACGAACTTGAACGAAAGCGTCATGGGTCGCGTCATAGGTCGAGATTACCCGGGATAGAAAGCCCCGCAAATAACCCTTCGGTGGCGAAAACCGGCACACGGCATAACACGATGGTAAGGGCAACGATTAGACGGATGGTTTGTTCTGCGGGGTATGCCTGACCATGAGCAAACTGCCGCCGGCATGCAGTAGCGCGGGGTGTGCTGGTACCTCCACCTGCACCTGCATGGCAAAGCCTCGCCCGGCGAACAAGGCTCGGGCCGCGGCATTGTCTTCCCACACGTTGGCGCTCAGCCTCGCGAAATGGTCCAGCACACCCTTCTGAATTGCCCAGTCAAGAAGCGAACTCCCGATCCCCTGCTGCCGGTGGGTTGCACGGACGGCGATTCCACTTACCAGGAAGCTCTCCCAGTCCTGCGCCTGGTCGATCGGATCCAGAACCTGCACCCGGTCCGGAGGAAGCACATCCCGCTCCTCCTCCCTTAGCCAGGCGGCCGGAAAGGCATTGATCATGCCCACCACGCCGCTCCCGGGATCCTCGGCCACAAAACAATGCTGCCAGGAACTGCTGCCGGTATCGCCTTTTATGCTGCGCGCCATCAGGCCGGCCAGCATGTCCCTGGGGGCGAACTCTTCCAGCAGAAACTCGAACATACCGTCACCGGCCATAATGGACAGCTCAGCCAGGGCATACGCATCCGCAGGCGCGGCAGCACGATAAATGATTCGCGAGGTCATATCTCCATGGGTATCACAGCTGAGGTGGCTGGGAGAAAGACGGGCCGTGCGTGTCGCCACATTGCGCGCTCCCTGATGGCCATGCGGCAACTGGGTTTAAACTATGGGTGGCATGATACCTACACTTGAATGGACAGCCGGCGGCGTCCGCTTTCTTGATCAGACGCGCTTACCCCTGGAAGAAACCTACGTACTCGCCACCACCAGCGACCAGGTAGCGGACGTAATCACCACCATGGTGGTACGCGGAGCACCCGCGATCGGCGTAGCCGCGGCCATGGGCGTGGCGCTGGGCATCCAGAACAGCCCGGCTACCAGCCTGCCGCAGTTGACCGCCGATCTGGACAGCATGTCCAAAACCCTGGCAGCTACCCGGCCCACCGCGGTGAACCTGTTCTGGGCGATTGAACGAATGCGCCGCCACTTCTTTGCGCTTGCCGGCCGGCCTGGCGCCAGCATTGCGGCGATCAAAGAGGGCATGATCGCCGAAGCCCGCACCATGTACGACGAAGACATCGCTGCCTGCCGGACGATGGGGGCACACGGCGCACCGCTGATGCCCGCCTCCGGCGGCGTGTTAACCCATTGCAACGCCGGGGCGCTGGCCTCCTGCGGCTACGGGATGGCGCTGGGCGTGATTCGGTCCGCCGTCGAACGAGGCCACGACCTGCATGTCTATGCGGATGAAACCCGGCCATTTCTGCAAGGCGCCCGGCTCACCGCCTGGGAACTGATGCACGACGGCATCCCGACAACTGTGTTGTGCGACAACATGGCGGCCAGCCTCATGCGCCAGGGGAAGATTCAGGCTGTGATTGTCGGTTCAGACCGCGTTGCCGCGAATGGGGATGTGGCCAACAAGATTGGCACCTATGGCGTCGCTATCCTGGCCAAAGAGCACGGCATTCCGTTCTATGTCGCTTGCCCGTGGTCGACCATCGATATGGCCACTGCCAGCGGGGACGACATCCCGATCGAGCAACGGGCCGCCATTGAAGTGACCCACCACGGCGGTAAACAGCTCACTCCGCATGGGGTGGGTATCGAGAACCCGGCCTTCGATGTGACCCCGGCAAGATATGTGACCGCGATCATCACTGAACGGGGTGTGTTACGCGCACCCTACGGACCGGCGCTGCGCGGCCTGGAGACGGCAGCCGTCGCTGCCCTCTAGGCGCTGAAAGAAACAACGGTACTTTTTCCACCCTGTCCGACACGGCCGCTCCCGCGGCCCGCGTCTTCGATAGAGTGGAAACAAGGTACGGCTTCTATCCCATGGCTCTCGCCGCTCTGAATTTTCGCCACCGGTCGCTTGCCCGCGGCATCGTGCTGGTGATCGGCAGCCTGGTGATCGCCTTTCGCATGGCGGGGTTCCCGGACGATCGGGCCTCGCTTAAGCTGATCCTGCCTACAGTGGTCGCTGCGCTCGGCACCTGGGACACGATGCGCTGTTTGCAACAGCGTTGGAGCTTCTATCACGGAGCCGTGATCGTGCTGATCTACATGGACATCATGGCCCTTTGCATGATTCTGTTTCTGCTTCTCTATCCATACGGTCAATGGCTTTTGTAGTTCAGAACCAGACTGGTGCAGTAGAATCTTGGGGCAAACCGGCCAAACACATTTCACTCCTTGAAGGAGTTTCATGCTTAAAGGATTTCGTGACTTTATCCTGCGCGGCAACGTGGTCGATCTTGCCATTGCCGTCGTCGTCGGCGCTGCCTTCACGGCGATTGTGAACGCGCTCGTGGCCGATATCATCAACCCACTGATCGCAGCCATCGTTCACAAGCCTGATTTTTCCGCGCTTACACTGAATGTGAACGGCGGCATCCTCAAGTACGGTGACTTCCTGAACGCAGCGATCTCCTTCCTGATTATCGCGTTCGTGGTTTACTTCTTTGTCGTACTGCCCGTGAACACGCTGCTGGCGCGACTCCGTCCCAAGGTCGTCGAGCCTGCTTCTACCAAGCCTTGCCCGCAGTGCCTGAGTGCGATTCCTCTGGCCGCAACCCGCTGCTCCTTCTGCACGCAAGTAGTGGCCTGATCAAGGGCGAACCGCCCACAGATCAAGGGAGCCCCATCGATCGTGCCTGGATGGATGGGGCTGACTACTTTCCTATAAACTCTCCCTATCGTCATCATCCCCAGTTACCCGGGAAGAGATTCTCTGTTGGTTAAGAAATCGGTTGTTTCTGGTCTGCTCCTTCTCCTCGCGCAAGCATCGCTCGCCCAGGTAGCTTCCTCCCCCACACACGTTCTCGGCTTTCGCGACTTCAGCAATCAGGCAAAGATCGACCAGCAGTTCCTCGCGGTGCCGGATGCACGCCTCGCACAGGAAGAGCTGAAGACCCTGACCGCTGTGCCCCACGTGGCGGCCAGCAAAGAAGACTACGATACGGCCGTCTACGTGGCCGGCAAGTTCAAGGCTGCCGGCCTGGACACGCAGATCGTTCCCTTACAAGGCATGGCTGAACATTCCCCAGGATGTCTTTGTGCAGGCGACGAACGCTGAAGGCAAAGTCCTGATGACGGGGCCCAGCCCGGAGCATGTCGACAACGATCCCTACCAGGCGGATGCCCGGATACTTCCCGCTTTCCACGGCTCCTCGCCTTCCTGCGACATCACCGCCGATGTGGTCTACGTGAATTACGGCAGGCCGGAAGATTTTAAAAAGCTGGAAGACCTGCACATCACCGTCGCCGGCAAGATTGTGCTGGCGCGCTATGGCATGAACTTCCGCGGCGTGAAGGTCTACCTGGCGCAACAGCATCAGGCCGCTGGCGTCATCATCTATTCCGACCCTGCCGACGATGGCTACTTTCAAGGTGACAAATACCCGCACGGTCCCTGGCGGCCGGATAGCGCGGTGCAGCGCGGTTCTGTGCAGTACCTGTTCAAGTACCCGGGCGACGCGACCACGCCGGATGTAGCGTCCACGCCTTCTCTGCCTGCGGCGAAGCGTCTCCCCCTTGCGCAGGTGAACAGCCTGCCCACCATCCCGTCGATGCCCCTCTCGTATCACGATGCGGGCCCGATCCTTGAAAGCATGGGCGGTCCGGTCGCTCCGCGCGAGTGGCAGGGTGCGCTTCCCTTCAGCTACCACGTGGGTGGGGCGGGTGCGATCAAGCTGCAACTGCGGCTCAAAATGGATTACGCGGAACGCACTATCTGGGATGTGGTCGGGCAGATTCCGGGAACGGAGCTTCCCGATGAGTGGGTCGTCACCGGCAATCATCGCGATGCGTGGGTCTTTGGGGCAGTGGACCCCAGCAGTGGCACCACCGCCATGCTCGAGGCGGTGCACGGCGTGGGAGCTTTATTAGCCAAGGGATGGAAGCCGCGACGGACCATGTTCTTCTGCAGTTGGGACGCGGAAGAGGAAGGTCTCATCGGTTCCACGGAATGGGCGGAAGACCACGCCCGGCAGCTCGCGCATGCGGTGGCCTACATCAACACGGATGCGAGTGTCTCAGGACCACACTTCGAGGCATCCGCGGTGCCGTCGCTCAAACAGTTTGTGCGCGAGGTCACCATGGAGGTCGCGAGCCCGCGCGGGGGTTCTGTTTATGACGAGTGGAAGAAGGACCAGACCGATGCAGCCAGGCGCCATACCGGCAACGCGTATAACGACACCCAGACGGTGACCCAGGTCGGCGGCGATGTACGGGTGGGTGATCTGGGCAGCGGCTCCGACTACACTCCGTTTATTCAGCACCTGGGCGTGCCTTCTACCGATGTCGGTTCCAGTGGCCCTTACGGGGTTTACCACTCGGCTTTCGACAATTACGCCTGGTTCGTTATGAACGCCGATCCGACGTTTGTGTATGAGCAGCAGATGGCCCGGGTACTCGGGTTGGAAGCGTTGCACATGGCTGATGCGGATGTGCTGCCGTATGACTACGTGACCTATGCGCGCCAGATACAGGCTTATTTGGCAACGGCCCAGACGCGTGCCCGCGAGTCCGGCATGAGCAGTCTTGATTTCAACGCGGCGATGGCTGCCGCCAATCGGTTTCTCGCGCAAGCGACTGCGGTGTTAGCGAAGCAGAACGCTGCCAGTGAGCATGTCACGGCGCTTAATGCATCTCTGCGTGCGGTGGAGGGTGATTTGTTATCGCCCGAAGGCTTGCCCGGCCGTCCCTGGTTCCGGCATATCATCTTCGCTCCCGGGGAGTACACCGGGTATGCCGCCGTGGTGATTCCCGGCGTGAATGAAGCGCTCGATAACCACGACGGTGTCCGTGCGCAAGCCCAGTTGGCCAACGTGACCGCAGCCTTGGTGCGCGCGACTGCCACGCTGGAAGACACTCCTTAGTAGCGGACGTCTGTCTCACCACAAATCTCGACTGCGGCAGACATGCCCCTCCCCTGGACGGGTGCCCCATATTCGCCGACTCCGGCGTACATGGGTTGAACAAGACGGGCGAAGCCCTTCGAACGTCTTTATCAGGTTATGCCGCGTCGTTAGTGAAGAAGGAGGGAAGCACCCTGACTAGCAAGCCCCCAAACTTGTCATCCCGAGCGCAGTCGAGGGATCTGCTTTGCGCCTTTCTCCCTCCACAAATTTCTACATGAGCTCCAGCATCGGATGGGCAGAGGAACGTGGGTCTCGATAGCAGCCGCTTCGCTGCCAGGAGTGACTATCCTGCCTTCCTGCTGAAAGAATGGTTCCTCTGCGTGTCCGATGCTGGAGCTCATGTAGAAATTTGGGAGGGAGAAAGGCGCAAAGCAGATCCCTCGACTGCGCTCGGGATGACAAAAGTGGAGGCTAGCTAACCCGCAAAACATGTCGTCGCACACCAAATTAACCTGAGGGCCAACGGCCACAGCCAAAACACAGCAACAGGCTCACCGCTCCCTCCAACCTCTCGAACCAATCAGTACTGGTGAGAAATCCGGGTCAGCCCCGAAATTGTCATCCCGAGCGCAGTCGAGGGATCTGCTTTGCGCCTTTCTCCCTCCACAAATTCCTACATGAGCTCCAGCATCGGATGAGCAGAGGAACGTGGGTCTCGATAGCAGTCGCTTCGCTGCCACGAATGACTTTCCTGTCTTCCTGCTGAAAGAATGGTTCCTCTGCGTTTCCGATGCTGGAGCTCATGTAGAAATTTGTGGCAGGAGAAAGGCGCACAGCAGATCCCTCGACTGCGCTCGGGATGACAAATGGGGGCTAGCTAACGCGCAAGACCATTAGCCAAAACACAGCAACAGGCTGAGCGCTCCCTTTAAATGTCGCACCAATCAGTACTGGTCAGAAATCCGGGCTAGCCGCTGCAAAGTATGTGACCGTTGGGAAGAAGGGAGTGCTTTCGAAGGGCTTCGCCCCGTCGTATTCAACCCACGTACGCCGGAGTCGACGAACCTGGGGCACCCGTCCAGGGAGAGGGGCATTGTTGCTGCAGTCGAGAGTGGTGGTGAAACACGCCAAACAGGAAGCAGGCCTTTCGCTACGCCTCGGCCCGCTTCCCTGCACAGCTATGTGAGAACCCTAACTGCGTGTAGCCAGGGTCTCTGCCTGTAGCGTTACCAGCGCTGTCAAATCCTTCTTCTCCAGCCCATGTACTTCTTTGTTGAAGGCGTCTACCTTGCTGGACCAGTTCATCGAGCAGAACTTAGGCCCGCACATGGAGCAGAAGGCGGCTTCCTTGTAGTAGTCGTCCGGTAGCGTCTCGTCATGCATCGAGCGGGCAGTTTCCGGATCGAGCGACAACGCAAATTGCTTGTTCCAGTCGAAGGTGTAGCGCGCGTAGCTGATAGCGTCGTCACGATCCTGCGCTCCCGGACGATGCCTTGCGATGTCAGCAGCGTGCGCGGCGATGCGGTAAGCGATCATGCCGTCCTTCACGTCTTTTTCGTTCGGCAGACCCAGGTGCTCCTTGGGCGTAACGTAGCAAAGCATCGAAGCACCGTGCCAGCCGATGATGGCTGCGCCAATCGCACTGGTGATGTGATCGTACCCAGGGGCAAAGTCAGTGACCAACGGGCCCAGAGTGTAGAACGGAGCTCCGTCACACAGCTCTACTTCCTTCTCTACCTGCTCCTTGATCTTGTCCAACGGCACGTGCCCCGGCCCTTCGATCATCACCTGCACATCGCTCTTCCATGCCGACCGGGTCAGCTCGCCCAGGGTCTTCAACTCGGCAAACTGCGCCTCATCGCTGGCGTCCGCAATGCAGCCTGGCCGCAAGCCGTCACCCAGTGAAAAGCTCACGTCGTACTTCGCCATCACCTTCACGATGCGGTCGAAGTGCTCATACAGGAAATTCTGCTTGTGGTGATGGGTCATCCACTGCGCCAGGATTGCTCCGCCGCGGCTCACGATCCCGGTGATCCGCTTGGCGACCATGGGCACATACTGGATCAACACGCCGGCGTGCACGGTGAAGTAGTCCACACCCTGCTCGGCTTGCTCCTCAATCACCTCGAGGTACACATCGATGTTCAGGTCTTCGAGCTTCTTCACCCGGTTCAGGGCTTCGTAAATCGGAACCGTCCCGATCGGCACCGGGCTGTGGCGCATGATGGCTTCACGAATATCGCGGATGTTGCCGCCGGTCGACAGATCCATCACCGTGTCGGCGCCGTAACTCACCGCGGTATGCAGCTTTTCCAGCTCGTCGCTGATGTTGGAGGTAACCGCGGAATTGCCAATGTTCGCGTTGATCTTGCAACGGGTCGCCACACCGATGCCCATCGGCTCCAGCTCAGGGTGATTGATGTTGGCAGGAATAATCAGCCGGCCGGCAGCAATCTCGTCGCGAATCAAACCCACCGCAATCTTTTCGCGATCGGCGACAAACGCCATCTCTTCGGTGATTTTGCCCTGGCGCGCAAAGTGCATTTGCGACATGTTGCTGTCGCCGGTCCGGGCCGCTTCGAGCTTTCGCTTCACGATCCACTCAGCGCGAGGCCTCAAGATCTCCTGGGTCGAATTCACCGCCGCATCATGGTTACCGTTACCGTTGCTGCTCATATGTAAATCGCCTCATTAGCTATGAATGGATGGATGCTGATTGGCCCTGCGGTGCGTCAATGATGTGTTGATTATACGGTCAGATGCAGTCCCTTCCGCTGTGGACCGCGCGCGCCTCTATTGTTCATGGGAAACATGCCGGCCCTTGACGAAGGCCCGGCACCCTCCTACCCTTGAAGATGCAATGAAAATCAGACCCCAGGTACTCCAGATCGGCGCCGCGGTAGCCATTGTGCTCGGCACCATCATCTATCTCTCGGTCACGGCCGTGCAGGCGAACAAGAGCTACTACGTGACGATTACCGAGCTGCATGCCATGGGCAATAAGGCCTACACGCGCCATCTGCGGGTGGCCGGGGATGTGGCGCCGCACTCGATCGAGCGCAGCGGGACCAATGCCCATTTCGTGCTGCTGGAGCAGGGTCACACATTGCAGGTGAGCTACCAGGGCATCGAGCCCCCACCCGACACGTTCAAGGATGGATCGCAGGCTCTGGCGATGGGGACTTACGGCCGTGACGGCGTATTCCACGCCACGGAACTGCAAGCCAAGTGCGCCTCGAAGTATGCGGCCGCCAAGCCTGCCCCCAACACCGCTGCCTTGCAATCCCCCCTGCCCGGCGTTCCCGTTAAGTAAGAGCGGCAGCTTACCGGCGAAGCCCGGCCCCCGCCGCTCTATACTCCAGCAATGGCCGCAACGCTCGCGCAACTCGATAATGTCTCGCGCCTCTTCGGCCGCTTTCCTGCACTCCGCAAGGTATCCGCCACTCTTCAGACGGGCTGCTGTTACGTTTTGCTGGGAGAAAACGGCGCGGGCAAATCAACCCTGCTACGCGTACTCGCTGGCCTGATTGAGCCCACCCTGGGCGCCGCCCGCATGTTCAGCGAAGGCAAGGGGGTTAAGATGGCCGCCCAGCGCGCGCGCATCGGCTACATGAGCCATGCCTCGATGCTGTACGACGAGCTGTCGGCTGTCGAGAACCTTCGCTACTTTGGCGGCCTGTACCGCTCCCGTACTTGTCTCCCACCGGAAGAAGCCCTGCGCTCCGTGGGACTTGACCCTACGCTCGACCGGCCGGTAGGCCAGTACTCACAAGGGATGCGCCAGCGAACTTCGCTGGCCAGGGTTCTGCTGCCCCAGCCGGAACTGCTGCTCCTGGATGAGCCATTCTCCAATATGGACGCGGGCAGCGCTGCCAAAATGGTGGCTCTCCTCGCCAGCCTGCGCTCCACGCAACGAACCGTCGTGCTCACCACGCATCAACGAGCCCTGGCGGAACCCCTGGCCGACTATTTCCTCATGATGGAAGCGGGACAATTGGTGGCCACTCTCGACGGCCCGGCGCTCCGCACAGTCCAGAGCCGGCCCGTATGAAGACCAACGCAGCCCGCATCCTCGCCGGTCTGGGCATCCCCTACACGCTGCAGGAGTACGAAGTCGATCCCGAGGACCTATCGGCCATCAGTGTGGCGCACAAGATCAACCTGCCGGTAGAACAGGTCTTCAAGACACTGCTGACCACCACAGGGCCTGACCAGCATGTCTTCGCTGTGATCCCGGGGGACGCTGAGCTGGATTTCAAGAAACTGGCCCGAGCCGCGGGCGCGCGCAAAGCCGAGATGGTCTCGCTCAAGGAAGTGCAGCCACTGACCGGCTACGTGCGCGGCGGGGTTACCGTGTTCGGCGCGAAGAAAGACTTCCCGGTATTCGCCGACGAGACAATCGAGCTCTTCGATCGCATCTCTGTCTCGGCCGGCCAGCGGGGTATCCAGGTCATCCTCGCGCCGCAGGATTACCTGCGCGCCGCCAACGCCACCGTAGCTGACCTGACACGCGACCCGGTGCGTCCGTGAGCTACCTGCTGATCCACCTGGCGAAGGATTTACGGCTGGAATGGCGATCGAAAGACGCCATCAACGGCATGCTGTTCTTTGCCCTGATGGTCGTCGTGCTGTTCAGCATGGCGTTCGATCCTACCTCGCCCGTGTCTCGCCAAATCGCCGGAGGCATTCTCTGTGTCGCCACGCTGTTCGCGTCGGTGACCGCCCTGAATCAGGCCTGGACGCGGGAACTCCGGAACCAGGTGCTCGATGCGCAGCGCATGGCCCCGGCGCCGCCCTCGGCGCTGTTCCTGGCCAAGGCAATCGCCAACTTCCTGTTTGTTAGCCTGGTGCAGATCCTCCTGGCGCCGCTCTTTGCCATCTTCTACAACCTTCATCCTTTAGGTGAGAGGTGGCTGCTGCTGCTGGTGTTGCCGCTGGGCACGTGGGCGCTGGTGGTGAATGGGACCTTCTTTGCGGCGCTTTCGGTGCGCACCCGGAATCGCGAGCTGCTGCTGCCGCTTCTGCTCTTCCCCATCTTCATTCCGGCGCTGCTGGGCATGGTGGAAGCGACCACCGCTATCCTGACAGGTGAGTCCGAGCCGGGGCTGTGGATCAAGCTGCTCGCGGGCTACGACGTTATCTTCACCACTCTCAGCCTGCTGCTCTTCTCCACTGTTCTTCATGCCGAGTAGGGCGGCCTCGCCGCGCCTGACCTCAGCTCTTATCTAGGGGCGACGCCTGGATGCAGAACAACCCTGCCCAGGACCATGGCCACCAGCAACAGCCCGACCAGGAAAAAGGCCAGGCGAATCAGCACCCGCCAGGTGCGCGTACTCGATGGGAGAACTCCACGCTTCGTCTTAAGGCTGTAGGTTTGGGAGAGTATGCCCCCGATCATCAGGAAGAAGCCCAGAGCAAGCAACAACCAATTCATGAAGGTTCCTCATTTCCTCTGATGGCCCTGCAACAGCATGCCGCGCAATCTTTGTTTGAGATGATGTAAACATCCTCCGTCGCCACGCTCCGCAACGCCTTCATGATGATCTAAACTGATTCTGGTTTGCACCGGGCTTCCAGCACCAGGCTTCGCGTGCATCAGGAGTTGCGTGATGAAGGTTTTCCGCTGGGTTTGGCTCGTTCTCTCCCTTGGCTTGCTTGGCTACGCTTTTTATCAGGGCATGTATGTCGCGCCAACCGAGGCTACCATGGGCGACATTCAGCGTATCTTCTACTATCACTTCCCCTCCGCGATGATGACCTTCCTGTTCTTCTTCGCGAGCTTCGTCGCCTCGATTGTGTATCTGGTTTCCCGCCGTGGCAATCCGCACCGCGCGATGAGCGCTGACGCCGCGGCCCTGGCCTGCGCGGAAATGGGCATGGTGTTTTGCACCCTGGTCCTTATTCAGGGTCCGCTCTGGGCGAGGCCGGTCTGGGGCATCTGGTGGACCTGGGACGCACGTCTGACCTCCACCCTGGTTCTTTGGCTTATCTACGCGAGCTATCTGCTGCTGCGTAAGTTTGCCGAAGGCCCGCAGATGCAGACGCTGGCAGCAGTGGTCGCGATCTTTGGCTATGTGGATGTGCCCATCGTTTACTTCTCGACCCGCTGGTGGCGCACGCAGCACCCTTCGCCAGTGATTGGCGGCGATGCAAATTCCGGATTGGATCCTGCGATGTGGACCGCCGTGTGGTGGAATCTCGCTGCCTGGCTTGCCTGGGGTCTGCTGATTGCCGGCTGGCGGTACAGCATCGAACGGCGGCGTCAGTTGGCGGAGCAGCACGCGGCTCTCCACGCACTGGAAGCCAGCCTCGAAGTCACGTTCTAACGGAAAGAGAAATCATGGCACACACGCACCTCGTTCTCGCTTACACCGTCACGGTCCTGCTGCAACTTGGCTACGCTGGCTGGGTCACCTGGAAAGATCGAGAGACACGCAAGTTGGAGCGGGCGTTTCCGCCGTATCCTCCCGGTCCGCGCTAGGATCCAGAGTGAGTGATCGAGACCCGTGAATTCCGGACATCTGCCGAGCCCCCAATTTGTCATCCCGAGCAATCTGCTCGCAGTGCAAGTTAAGGACGGGATGAACGGGGTGCGATACCCATCGGTCAGGCTGAGCGAGCTAGCAGGATGTCCCCCACTCAAGCCAAACGCGGCTTGAGTGGGGGACATTTGAACCCTCGTCCAGAGCGCTTTCCAGTTTGTTCATTAGGAGCGCAGTCGAGGGATCTGCTGTGCTCCTAATGAACAAACCTA
>CAVVZO010000011.1:0-171957 GCA_963752675.1 uncultured Acidobacteriaceae bacterium | reverse complement strand
GGAGCACTGGCCAGGTTGCAACTTGGCAGAGCATTTGCTCTCGGGACAGCGTAAGGGCCAGGGTTGCCTACGAAAGCTTCGTCACTCTTTGGAAAAGTGCCGATCCCGAGATACCTATTCTGAAGCAGCCTGACCACGAATATGCGCAGCTCGGGCGAGGGTTGGACAATTGATCGCTTGTATTCCCCGTTCATTCGATTCTTAATTTGCCTCAAGACAAATCAGCCGCTCAGGATGACAAATTCGGTGAACAGTGGAGTGTAAAGTGTTGGGTCAACCGGGCGATGCTCTGCTGCTTGCCGGGAGTAGGTCAGGGCTTTTGGCCGAAGTTGTTTTTGATCAGCGCTGCCTGGATCGGGGTCTGCACTGGAGCGGCCGCACCCACCAGCAGCGTCACCGAGGGCTGGCCGGTATTGGTGATCCAAATGTTGCCGGAACCATCGATTGCGAGCGCGGCGGGCCGTGCCAAACCGCTTGGCTGATAGCCGAATCGAGGCGAGAGCACGTTGAGCCCTGCGGCGCCTGGCGCCACTCCGATGGCCACCAGAGCGTCCGGGTGCACGTTGCCGGTGAACTGATCGCCACAGCTGCGGTTACAACTTGGCACCCAGACGTTACCGTTCCCGTCGACTGCCAGGTCCGCGATGGAACCGAACGCTTGCGAGCCGATCGCATCGCCGATCCGGTTCTGGTTACTGTCGAGCGCGGCCACGCTGGATCCGCCCGAGTTGACGTACCAGACCGTACCGTTGGCGCCGATGGCCACAGCCGTAGGCCCGTCCACATCCCCGTAGTTGTATGCGTTGAGATATGTCAGCGCGCCTACCCCGTCGTCGCTACTGGTTTCCCCGCCGAAGGTGAGAATGGCGTCCGCGCCCGCATCCGCAACAAAAAGAGTGCCGGTGCTGCTCGGGCTGGGGTATGGCCTGAGCGCAATTCCACGGGGTATGCCCACAAAGGCGCTATGGTTCGCGTTGAAGATGGTTTGGTTGTAGAGATACTCGATGTCCGGGCTGTTTGCATTAGTGATGTACAGGTTCCCCGCGGCGTCCAGCACTAAACTAAAGGGCGTGGCCAGTTGCGCCACGGGGAAGGTGGTGGGCGGCGCCGAGGTTGGATAGGTAATGGCCGAGGCGGGGTCAGCAAGCGATAAGCGTCCGATACTGTCCTGCGCGTTTCCGCGCCCGCTAGAGGTTACGCCATCGTTGGCGGTCCACAGCGTGCCTTTTGTATCAATGGCCATACCGCTGACATTGTGGATCGCAGGGCTGGGAAGCCCGCCGAACGCGCTGAGCACCGATCCATCCGGGCTGAACTCAATGATGTTGTCGGGCGCCCCCGCAGATGCGACGCAACTGATTGCACAATTAAAAACAACCGCATCGCCAGAGCCCTCGATGACGACTTGTTCCGGCTGGACCAAGTCGCCGCCCGTCAGAGTGATGGGGACTGTCCAGTCGTTGGGCGGCCCCGACAGTATCGGCTGGTAAGGCGATTGCCCGGGGAGAGCGAAATAGAGTTCTGCCAATTGACTGCCGGGGTAGTGTAAAACGTCGATTGCAGCCTGCAGTGTATTCGCCGGGAACGCCTGGCCGGGTGCTCCAGCGCTGGCCAGATTGTTGCAGTCGTAGAAAAGATCTGTCATCGAATCGGAACACTGCGCGAGAAAGTCAGCCAGTGTATTCAGTTCTGCGATAGGCAGGGTCCGGCCGGGAGTGTTCGCCCCGGCGTTTCCAGTCGAAGAGGACACAAGGGTATTTGCCAGCGTGAAGGCATTGGCCAATCCGCCAGGATTGCTGGGAGAGGTGCCGATGAGCGGCATATCAGAGGCAGGGTCCAGGACGAGAAACTGTTGTAATGCCGCGACCGCAGCGATTGTTGTCAGCGGATTGATCACTATCGTGGCCGAGGGAGCAAGCTGCGCGCAATCACCGATCGCACTCACCAGCAAGATACCTTTGTTCTGTGTGCCGCCCGCAGCGTGCGGCGGCGCACCCCCGGAAAGCACTGCATAGAGCAGCGTGCCCGGTGTGCAGGTATAGTTCTGGCCAAGGATGAACGCCCCATTCGCATCGGTCGTGACGACGCTTTGCCCGTTACTCGACAAAACGCCCGATGCGGTGCCGTAACCGCTTTCCCCCGCGGCAAAGAGCATTACCTGAGCGCCCACAATTGGTTGCTGGCCCCCGCCTCCCGATCCGGAAAAAGAGACCCCTGCTTTGGCTGTGATCGCAGGCGCACTGTCAAACCGAGTGCCTGCCCCGCAGCCGAGAAGCAGGAAGGAGAAAGCTGTGAAGACAAAGCCGGCAAAGAAGGAAGCGAATACTCGAACCACTCAGCGCACTCCAGGGGCGTGCTGTGTCGTACGGCCTCAAACTTACCTTGCGAAGCGCACCGCAAGTATAGGCACGAACCATGCTTTCGGGCAAACCTGCTCGGTGGCCGGCCTGCAAAAGCGTTTTCGCAGCGCCTGCATGGGATTCGGACCGGTTGATCGACTACGAAGGACTCGCGTGCATGCTGGCCACACGTTCATTCGATTTCCAGGATGACACTTCTTCTCTCATATGCCCTCCTGCAAATCTGCACGCTTTGCTCGGCCCAGAGTTTTCCTGTAGCAGGAAACCTTGAGGAGAAGCTCGACACTTTCGTCCCTGAATAATCTCTATCGGGCGACACGTTCACCGCAGCTCTGCTTCACGCTGCCGATGCATATCAAATCCCACTGGGAGTCGAGTGGATTGCGACTCCGCCTACCTCAGAGAAGCTTTTCTCTCCTGGCACGCTACCTCTCTCAGAGACAGCGTCGGGGCGTCGCCACATAGCCAACCGAGGTATGAGGCCCGCGCCGATGGAAGCGTCTTACACGTGACTTCCACCGCGATTCCGCGCGGTCAAACTTTCACAATCTCACAGTCGAGTCTTTTGATGTTGATAGGCAAGTAGTAAGAATGCTGAGCGCCAGCTCGCCAGATCGCCGCCAGGGTGGCGCCCCAGAAACTCGGCGGATTCCGGGGACGTGCACTCACAAGCATAGGGACATCGAAGTCGCGGGCGCCATCATTCGAACGTAGCCTCTGCCAACGCATTTTGGGTAATTTATTACGGCCTCCATCGATTCGACACGTTCGCATACATCCGACCGCATCCGTAACGCGTAACGTAAGCGGCGGCAGTCTGTTCGAAGCCTGCCTGGGCCCAGTCACCTCACACAGTGCATACGTTTTTACGCATCTCCGCCCGTGTTTAAGATGCCGCACGCTGCAATCGCCGTACGACGCGGACAGCTGGACGGAGCGTGAAATGCAACTATCACGAAAGATCAGCTCATAAAAGAGGATAACCATGCCACAGGATTTGATTGAAGAAGTAGCCGCGGCCTCACCGAATCGGCGCAGCTTTCTGAAGACCGTCGCCGTTGCCACCGCAGGCGTAAGTGCGCTTTCCCTGGCCGGCCTGAGCCATGCCGACGCACAGACCACCACCGAAGTGGAAGTGCTGAAGTTTGCCCTCAATCTTGAATACCTCGAGGCGGAGCTCTACACCTATGCTGTGTATGGACACGGCATCGAGAAGTTTGGGCTTGGCGTCAGTGGAGAAGCAAACGGCTCTAACCCCGCTGAGGGTGGGCTCACGACGGGCGGGAAAAAGGTCTACTACGACGGAAATGTCACGACTGACTTGTCGTCTGAGTTTGCTGCTGAAATTGGAGGTGACGAGCGTGCGCACGTTGCTCTGCTCCGCAGCGCACTTGGGTCCCAGGTGATCGCGAAGCCGAACATCAATTTAAATGCACTCGGCATGGGGTTCGGGTCCGATGTGGAGTTTCTAAAGCTTAGCCGCATTTTCGAGGACATCGGAGTTTCCGCATACGGCGGGGCCGCCGGTTTGCTTACCACGCCTGCTATTATCACGACCGCAGCCCGCATTCTGGCCACGGAAGCCGAGCATGTATCCGGCGTTCGCACCTTGATCGCATATCTAAAGATATCGGTTGGGGCGCTGGATGCGGCCGACATCGTTCCATCCATCGACAGCCGACGGCAGCAGGTATTCTCGATCAATAAAGCGAACGGTCTGCCAGCCACCAGAACGCCGGGAGAAGTTCTCTACCTAGCTTTCGGCGGTAAGGCGAACGCAACCAGCGGCGGCTTCTTTCCCAGTGGCGTGAACGGAGCGATTACCAAGAGCAGCCAACCGGCAACCGCAGCAAACCTCAAATAATTAAGTAACCGGGGTTTTCTCCGCCTGCACTCGCCCGAGTGCGGGCGGGGATTCAGGGATTTGCGTGACGGGAGTTGCGTGAGGAGTTGCGTGACAGACGAAGTAATCCCGAACCGCAGCAACGCATACCCGGCCGGCATGCAGAAGGGGTGCGAAAAAGCGAACGAAGAGGAACAAGGGTGTGCCTGGTTTGCTGAAGATCCTAAGGGCGCTATAGCCGTCACGTAGTCTCGCATTTACCGTGTTCCGCTTGCGCCCGGGCTAACGCGTACTGAACGTCTCAACGGCAGGGGCTCTGTTTGCCATGGAATCCCGCATCTCCCCTAAGTGATACGTGATCCGCTGCTGTGGCGCAATTTGGCAGCGCAGCTCACCCCATCTAACCTGCATAAGTTGCGGTGATCTGCGCCGAAATCGAACGACTGCGCCAAGTCTACAGAACGGCTCTCATCCGCTCGTTACCTCAAAACGACTACTCATAGCGCGAACTTGATCGGCATCCCAAAGTGGCGCGCCGCTCAGGAGCGTGAGCGAGCAATGCGGGATAGGGATGAGGCCTTTGGCAACCTAAGCGCGCATGAGCGTACTTGCCTTGTCTGCACTAACGGAGATCAAGTGCCTCAAAGTAGCGCTTGAACTGCCCGGACGGCTGGCGCCTCATCAACCAAGCTAAACTTTTCCCTCTCTGCGCGTAAGGGCAGTGCACTTGGCGACCGAATGTTTCTCATAACTTCCCATTCAAACTTATTCGCCAGGTGCGCTTCTTGCTTGGCTATGGTGTTTAACCTGGTCGTTCCTCTGATGGGGACCTTGAGTGCTGACTGCGTAACTCGCGAGGTTCTTTTTGGATTGCAACACCCGCCACCTTGTTGGGCAAAGCTTATCGGGGAAGCAATGGCTCTATCATGTGCCTGGTGAAGGTAGCACTGCGATCAGACAGTCAACCATGCGGTACGACCTGACAAGGTTCTCGACCGCGCTGATTTCGAAAGTAAGGCCAGCCCTTTGGTCTGAATGCGAAGGAAGGTTGTGGCGACGAAGGAGAAGCAAGATGAGTCTCTCCTCCTGAAATGTCCAGTCGGCCCTTTGATCGTCCGTCACTGTCGTCTCCGTCTCAGGCGAGTATGCGCCACATGACGCCAGACAGGTGTGTCAATATTCAATTGGGGCGAGATGTTGACGGCGGCAAAATGATGTTTATCAGGCCATAAGCCAGATTGCGCAAGTCAGATGGTTGGCATAGGGTCGCCTAAGCGCTTATGAAAGAGTCAAGAGCGCGAATGGAGGGCCCGGATGCCTCTTTATGCAACTCGAATACTCTGTATCGGAGAGGACCGCACATTACTCGCCTCGCGCTGCCTAATCCTGAACAATGAGGGCTTCGAGACGAAAGCTTCGAACGTTCATGAAGGCTACCGAGCCGTACAACTTGGTAATTACGACGTCGTCATCATGGATGGAGCCGTTGCCAAAAAGCATGGTGAGTTGGTGTATGACTGCCCGGTCAATACCCGCAGCTTGGTCAATCGAAGGCTTTCTTTTTCCATCTGAACTCCTGGCCGCACTTAAACAGAAGCTTGCACTGGCCGAGCCATCTGCTAACCGACAGGAACACAGCGGCCCCGTTGATGGAGCGGGGCCTCGCGGCAGACAAAACCGGGAAGTGCCAAGCCGCTCTTTCTAACGCTAGTGATCACTTTGTCAGTCTGGTTTTGGCCGACGGGGTGCGGAAGATGATGTCGTACCGAGAGCGAAAGCGGCGAATGTGGAAACGCTGCACATCAAGGCAGGTTCGACATGTCCGGCAAGTTAAGCCATAGATGCCAAGAGACAATCTCAGACTACTGATTATCGCCATGATCTTCTTGGCGCTGTTGGTCGTGTGGGTTTGGCCTGCTGATCCTCTCGGGATAGCCTGGCCTATGGGGACCGATCCCTTGCCGGCCGCTGCGCCTTGTCATTGATCGGAAGAGGTTACCTTCGACAGCTGTTGGCTAAGCTTCTCGCCCTCTCATGACCGCGAGAACAGATTTTCCGGTGGTTCGCGTGTAGGCGGTCGGCTGGCCTCAGAAACTTATTGTAAGTTGCTGCGGCCCTGGCCGCGCCGGCCGGACTCGTAGAAAGGCTGTCACCGGTGTGGGAACATCAGTGACAGTAGCAGCATTGTCACTACCCCGGCCCAAAACAGCGATTTAACCAGCTCAGGAGGAACACTCTTTCCTGAGTTAACTCCCACGACAAGCAAGGCTATGCCTGCGAACCAAAGCATGAGTAAAACATCCTATAAACGCTAGCAGGGGAGGTTAGAAGCACATTAGTCGACTCTGGTGAGGCTCTTCAATCCAACCTAAGGGTCAGGATTGACTGCAACCACTGGACCAGGCGAATCAGCAAATGAGACATCTTTGCGAAAAGAGCGAAAAGAGTCCCCACCAGAGTGGCCCTTCAGGCATACATAGGTCTGTTCGGCTGACGCGTGTCTCCCGGTCGAAACTTGGGCTACCTTTTCCCCAGGACTGCTGGCCTGGGTGCTATGCCAGCTTCTTTGATCCAGAGTCGAAAACCGCATCAGCACCCTGGAGAAGGCCCGCGACCACGGTCAGGAGTGCTCCCGGGTCACCTATTTGAACCTCGAAGGTGGTGGCATCGTAGGTGGTCGCATCCAGGTCAGCCCTCGGTGCATATTCCCAGAGCGCCAGCACCTTGAGGTGCGCGAAGAATGACCGAGCGTCTTCGATCAGCCGCCTGGCCTGCTCATCGAGGATCGTGTGGCAGAGGATCATCACTTCAGGAGAGAGCAAAGGGATGCTGCGGCGTGCTTCCGAGGGTGTGGCGATGAAGGTTTGGAAGCGGGCCAGCAACATCGCCCTGGTTGTCGACAGCATCTGATCGTTGCCTACGATCAATACTCGCGCACGCATGACAAACCGTCCTATGGTGGCATTCTCTCAGCCGGGCCCGATTCGCGCTACGGAAACACTTTCCAGCAGCATAAAGGGTATTGCTACCCCGCGCCAATACCTGGATGGAATGGGCGGGGTCTGTGACCGCGTACTGCCATCTAAACTTCATGGCCCTTACCCCCGGACACTATCATTCAGGATCTGACGGTGACCTGCCCGTTGTGCAAGTTCCGTATCCAGCCAGGCGATGTAGCCCTGATCGGCCCCCACACCGTCCGTTGCCCCAATTGTCATGGCGAGTTCTCGACAGGCAAAGTTGCCTGATCCTGCTTCATCCGAGAGGCTTTGGCTTGTCACCTTAGCCGTGTGTCCCATCCTGACCACTGCTCAACCCGGACACGAAAGCACATACTGGCCTCATGCCCGAAAAGACCTTTCTCCTGAGACTCAGGGGCGGAGCCTCTCAAATCGTCGTGGCTACCTCTTTTGAAATTCAAGAGGGGCACCTGGTCTTTCTGGGTCCGGGAGGCGAGTTGGCCGCGATGTTGATGCTGGCCATAGTGGAAAGCTGGCGAGAGATGGCGCCTGAGCCGTTCCCGCCATGACCGGTAGATATTGGCCGGCGTGTCGCAGGCAAGGAAAGCCCCGCTGGGCAAGTCATCTCTTTTGACGGCTTGCGCGGACGGGCCCTCGTTCAGGCTGCTCAATATTCGCACAGACCAGGCATCGCCGCTGATGGGCCGAAGCTTTCCGTCTCGCGGCGTCCCGTGCCCTGGCCGCACTCCTTCGAAGAGAGGTGGCGTAGTCACCTGGCAGCGCAGTGAGAGTGGCTTTCCTCCACTTGCCCAGGTCTTCCAGGTACAGAGTTCACAGTCTTTCGAACTCGGGGCACTTCATCAAAAAGTCTGATGCACGAATTGGCTCGCCGCGAAAGCCAGCTTCCGTGGCAAAAGCGCCCCACTCGCCGTGCGAGAATAAGCCTGCTAAGCGGAACCGTTGCAACCACTTCAGGGCGGCTAAAGGAAGATGAACCCACTCTCGGTGAGACTACTGCTGCTTCGATTTGTGCTGGTCCCCGTAATCGCGCTCGGCGCGCTGGTCGGGGGCTTAGCCTATTCAGCCCACAGATTGAACCTGCTGGTCAAACAGGGGGACACGACGGATGAGATTATGCTGCACGGGTCAGATCTCATGCGGTTGTTTGTCGACGAAGAGACTGGGGTGCGGGGCTTTCTGCTGGAGAAAAAGCCCGCCATGCTGGAACCCTATCAGCAGGCGGGGCCCCGTATCGATGAGGAGTTCGATGGCCTGCTCACGCTTGCGTCGAAGGATCCCGATCTGGTCGGCCAAATCAGAAACATTCGTGAGCTTTACAAGACCTGGCATGCTCACAACGTTCTGCTGGTTGGCCAAGCCGGCGCTCTCATCGTCGATAGAGGCATTCTCGATCAGAAACAAGGGCTGGATAGGCTGCGCTTTCTAATAGATGGCTTCATTCACAACCAGATCGCTCTCCGGCGGCAGCGGGATTCCAGGACTCACGATTTAGACGCTATCAGCGGCTACTTCCGGCTTGGGGCTGCGATCGTCACCGCCCTGCTGATCGTTTGGGCGTCACTGGCGGCTTTCGAGCGGCTGAACTATGCCTTCACGGCGCAGCTGAAGGAAGTGGAATCGGCACGAGCCCGTGCCTTCGAACGGGAGCAATGGCTGGACGTTACCCTCCGCAGCATAGGGGACGCGGTGATCGCGTGTGACGCCCAGGGCCGCATCGTTTTCATGAATGAGGTGGCTGAGCTGCTCACGGGCTGGAGCGAGCAGGAAGCTGCTCAGCTTCCACTGGACCGAGTATTCCGCATCGTGCATGAAACTACGCGGATCCTGGTGGAGAGCCCTGTCGACAAGGTCCGGCGGCTTGGCACCATCGTAGGGCTGGCCAATCACACCATCCTGATTCGCAAAGATGGGGCGGAGATCTCGATCGACGACAGCGGTGCACCGATCCGAAACGCCGAGGCGCAGATCACAGGGATCGTTCTTGTGTTCCGTGACATCACAGAAAGGCGGCTCAGTGAACGGGCCCTCATACGAGCCGAAAAGCTCGCTTCGGCCGGTCGCCTGAGCGCTGCGATTGCCCATGAAATCAATAACCCGCTGGAGGCGCTGCAAAACTTAATTTACCTGACAAGGCTGAACGAGAAAGATCAGGAGAACACGAAACTGCTGACACAAGCGGAGCTTGAGTTAGGCCGCATTTCCCATATCGCCCGCCAGTCGCTGGGTTTTTACAGAGACAATAGGGCAGCCGAGCCGTTCAGCCTTGCGGCCGTGATCCACGACACGGTGGCCTTCTACGCTCCGAGAGCCACGATCAAAAACGTGGCCATGGAAACGCGAATCAAGAGCGACACTTTGCTGGTTGGCTCTCCGGGGGAGATCCGGCAGGTTATCTCCAACCTCCTTTCCAACAGCCTGGACGCTCTCAGCGCAGGGGGAAAAGTTTGCATTCAGTTGCATAAAATTCGCTTGAATGAAGCCGGTGGCCCTGATGTTTACATTACTGTCGCTGACAACGGATCTGGCATCCCTGACGATCATCTCGAAACAATCTTTGATCCTTTCTTCTCTACCAAGGGGGACATCGGTACCGGTCTCGGACTCTGGGTGTGCAAGCAGCTCATTGAAAAGCACGGAGGGAGCATCCGGGTGAGAAGCTCGCCGCGTCCGCATCGCTCCTGGACGGTCTTCCGAATTTGCCTTCCGGTGCCATCCACAGAGGCAGCATCCCTTGCCAGAAAAAGCTAGGGGGCAAGGTACTCGGGATATGCGGCACTGAGGCTTGTCTATGACGAGGTCTCGGACAAGGCAACTATGGAGATGAGGGCATAGCTGCTGAGTTAGTGCCAACACGTAAAACTGGCAGCAATTGACGTGAGCCCGGGTGCATGGCGGGAAGCATCCTAACGCGGGCGTGGATTGTGTGGAACATAATAAGTTACGGCGAACGTATGAAGACGCTGTAAGAGCGTGGGAAGTGCACCGGCTGAGACTGACCAGTGTCCACTACTCAAAAGAGGCAAGGTCTCGTCTTCGCCGTGACTTGCTTGACGCGCGCTGGAACGCGGCTAAACGTCTCTATCAACACTCTATTAGTTGCAAGCGATGTCTCCTCGCCAGGGCGGCGGAGATCTAGGCTCCTGGGTCAACGACGGGGCTATCCCGTCCTACTCTTTACCTCAGGATCCCGGCTCAGAAAAGGCTCGCCCCGCAGCACGTTCCTTCGTGCGTAGGACAATGGGCACAAGCCGCGCTAAGCTCTTATCTTTGCCCTCACGACGGCTGATCTTGCTGTGACCGCTCGCGATTTCCGTGAGCATCTCCGCTTGGGGGTATGCTTTTGCTCCGCGACCGCAGACACTTCGGAGCCAGTACACAGCCTGCTAAGAGACACGCGCAACTCAGTCAAGGTAGACGCTGCATCGGCCATCGGCTTCCCTGCGCTCATTGCCTCCCGTAGCCGGAACAGTGCTTCTATGCAGGCACCCAACGCATGCAGGCGCACCTGCCTACGAATTCCCAAGAGCCGCACCGGCCCCATCAGATGCCAGGTCCCAGTTTTCATCAGAAGCTTTCTCTTTAATGATCAGACCCGCGCGGCACACGTGGGCTGTGAAGTTGTGACCTTGGGTGTTCGGGGGATGTTCGAAATATTAGCGGCGCGAAAATCGCGGCTGTCAATGACTTCGCAGGGTAGTAGCAAGATTCGCGTTCCTTCATTTCGCTCAGCGCATGGACCGCAGCTTCCGAGAACTTGGATCGCCTCGCGTCCGAACGCCATGGGTGGTTGCAATAGCCGCATCGTGTCACCGGGCAGACGGGAGTTGCGTGGCAGACGAAGTAACCCCGGAGCGCAGCAACGCAGATCCCGAGGTTAAGGAAAAGTACAGCCTGACCGGGTGTCGGAGTGAACGCTTTTTAGGGGTGAGAGCCGCAAGATGTGGGTCACAACGGATCGTTTAAGCCCTACATATGGTGGGCAAAATTCTATCTCCCACAGGCTGCGGACATGACACTTTCAAGGCATAGTTCCGAGAAATGGCCCTCAAACGAATGGGTCATGCCCGTCTGTCACCTGTCCATCAACCTTGCAGGTAAGTGCGCAGCTACTAATTCACAGCAAGATCCCTTCCAAGAAGGCGACTTCAGGATCGGTTTATGAGGCTTAGAACTGTAGACTCTCGCCAGTGTTATCATCTGCGGCATGCGGCTTGAGTGTGCTGCTGTCGCTTTGACCTATCGGGTTTGCTGCTGCATGTTCGCCCTCGCAGTTGCGGTAGGTGTTGCTCAGAACGCGACGGTTTCGCAGCGATCAAAAACGCTGCCCGTACCAAAAGACAGCGCCGCAGAGTCATACGAAATTTACTCGGAATTACTACCCGGTCGCGAGATCGAGTGGGGTGACGCCCAGCGGTCGCTTTGGCTGCTGGAGGAGCAGACCAAAGCAGAGCCCGTCAACAGTTCTTGTAAAAGTGGCGGCATGATGAACCCCATAGGGCGATCCAGGTGCCGGAGTCACAGCAGGCAAGCTTTGCCGAAGTCCTCGCCGATTTCGATCGAAGATGCCACGAGCGGTATCAGCTCGACGCATCACAGTTTCACTTGAAGCTACCAATTCGATTGCTGGATGAAAGAGGCCAGAAGCGGTACGCAACCTTGTCTCGGGTTACACCCCACCACAAAGCAATGTTATGCGAGCTCCCCCAACGCCAGAAGAGTTCAAAGGGCAGCGGGTATGCATAGGTTTACGGCTGTGTACTTCAACCATGCGCATACTTTGGCGATGACGGAGATCGGGATGTACTGCGGTAGCCTATGCGGGAACTGGCGTTGGGTTGTGTTGGAGAGAAAGAACGGCCGATGGCAGAGCTTGCCGTGGGTAGTATCGTTTACGGTTTCCTAGCTTTGCCCTGCGTGCTCCTGGAGTGGGCTGTGCTTTCACCGATAAAGGAAGATAGCTTTTCCGAGACCCGCTTCTCGTGGCGTGGCTTGAGCGGCAGGGCGGACCCTCGCGTCTAGGATAGGGTTCCCGTGAAAACGGGATTTTCGGTAAGTTCATCAGGCCTTGCCAGACTTGGATTGAAGCCGGCCGAACGAACGATCCGACCTAGCTGAAGCGGACCAGAGGGCATGCGGCTTTGGGTCCACGATACCTCGGACACGCGTGCGACTAAATGTGCTTCCCGAACCAGTAGCCCAGGAAGAGAAGACCTCCCCCACCGAGGATCCCTCCAGCAAACACCCCCCACAAAAGGTTTCCCCACGCACCAAGCAGCTTTACCCGGAAGTCCAGCGTAACCGCTGCTAGAGCATCTTGGGCGTTGCGAGTTGCTCTTGTCGAGCGCGCCTCTCAGCCACTCATCCATCTGCTTCTGTGAGATCGCCAAGGCTTGCGTCAGGCTCGATTCGATGATGGTTCTGATTACTCCCGGCGAACTGCTGCCGAGTTTCCTCCGAGTAGCTCTTTAGAATTGCGTCTCCCGCGATAGCGTCATGCAGACTGGCTTGGACATCCTCCAAAAGTTGCCGAGTAGCCACAGACGCCGCCTCAATAGTTCCTTTAAGTTGCGAGGCGGCGTAATCAGCAATTTCGCGAGTCACACTCCGGAGCCTCGCCTGCTCCACAGCCGCATCGTTCAAACTGCGAGCCACGTTCTTCAATGCCTGGCACTCCACGACGCTCAACTTGTACCGCAGCCATTCAGGATCTTCCGGGATCCATCTTGGCGAACTGCTTGACCAGATCGAACAAAACCCGTTCTCTCGCCTCTCCCTCCGGAAATGCGAGAAAGACCAGATCGCGTATCCAGTCAGAGTTGTCATTCGCAGACGCGGCAGGGACGGTGTTCATGGGAGGAGAACCTTTCTTGCTTCTGTGAATTGGCTGAATGCCCGGAAGCGATACGTTCGGGCACGGAGGGTCATGTCCGGCGCTCTCAGTTCAAGCACGTTGGTCTTGCGCTCGCCTACTTCCCCGAGAGTGACGTTCATCGTTCGCATCATTCGTTGGAGGTCCGGCCGCCTCGCGTCCATTCGGATCTCCACAGGCGAGAACGCCTCGCGGAATCCCCTCACGTCCGGTTCCAGCTTGGGATTTTCCCAGGATGACGCGACACCCTCCTGAAAGTGATTGTGAACAATCACATAATCGACAGTGGTCTGCAACTCCCCTCCCCACTCGATGACGGAGCGGGCGGAAGCGATGTCGGCGTCCACCACACCAAGAGCTGTCCACCGGAGATCGAGGCCGGATTCCTGCATCACCCTATAGAAGTCGCGGAACCACGGGATCATTCGGTATCCCTGCGCCGCTCCCATGTCGGCGAGAATCACATCTGCGCTCGACTCGAGGGAGATGCCAAGCAGCTTGTCATAGGTCCAGCTTTCCAGAGCGGGAAGTTTGTGCGCGCTTCCAAAGAGCGCCTTGAGGCATCCTTCCGCTTTGTTGTCGGGGTCCATATCGAAGAGGTCGGCTTTGTAGCCCTTATCCGCGTACCACTCCGCCAGAGTCGCCATCACCGTGGTCTTCCCTACACCACCCTTGCCGGCGATGGGAAAGACGACTCGCTTCGGCTTGAGCGCAAGCGCTTCGCTTAGTTCTCGCTCCTCCCCACGAAGGCGCTCGGCTTGAACACCTTCTTCGGTTCCCACTGCGACTCCCGCTGGCGGTTCTCCTCCGCCTCGCGATCCAGCTTCGCCATTGTTTCTTCTCTCTGAACTTGCCATGCAGGTTTCTCCTTGTTCTCTCCGCCGCGATCAGAGTCGCGGGCAACGGGTGGGCTACTCTCTTTTTGCACCGGATGGGGAGTGAGGTCCTTGCTGTCTTTGGTTGAAGGCCTCTCTTGAGACCGCAAGAGAGCGGCAGCTGTCCTACAAAAGTTTGGATAGGCTCCGGGATATCCGACGTCCCGAAGCGCACCCCAGATCACGAGCCAAGTCAGCCCGCTATCCTTGGCCGCTCTGCAGCTCCGCTCGCACACCTTTCAAGAGCCGAGACTTCAATCCAAATACGCTTTTACGTGAAATGAGCGCAGCCATCAGATCTTGCAACTCGGGTGGCTTCTCGTTAAGTGAATTGCACATTTCACTAGAAGAATCGCAAATCGACGGGGAGATTGTGCAAGCCCAAAGTGCAAATATTAGCAATTCGGTGACGATAAACCGCAGCAAAGCGCAGTGAAGTGCAAATACAAGCATTCGAAGGTCCTCCCTCAACCTCATTGCGCTTTGCTGCAGTTTATCGCGGTTAATTCGGCCTTGTTGCAGCCGCCAGGCTGCGGCTTTCTCGGGGTCGCAGACCCTGCGCAAGGTAGGCTGTTTGCACTCGTCTTTCTTGGTTATTGTGGTAGTGGAACATAAAGCGCAGACGCACTTTTAAGGTTTACTCCACTCATCTCGATTGATATCAATCCAAAAGCCAGACGCACGCTTGTACCGTAAGAACACGAGTGTGCGTCACCGTTGCTATAGAAATGTACATTGTTGTATATTTCAGCGATGCCAAGGCCCAAGCCGCCCCACATCATTCGCTATACCATTCGCCTCAACCGAACCCAGGGAGAGCGGGTTGCTGCTTTGAAAGCCAGGCTCAACGCAAGAAGTGACAACGAAGTTTTCGATTACCTGGTCACCGTGGGGACCAACCAGCGGGACGACCTGGAGCAACTCGTCTACTCGTTGTTCGGAAATCTTGCGGACACTCTGGCTCGGCGTTTCCAAAATTTGGAGACGGTCAGCCAGCTCCATCTCGCTCTGACGGACACATTCATCAAGTACGCTCTCACCGCACTTCCGGAAGTGCCGTCTTCGCTCATTTCCTCAGCCAGGATTCGGGCAACTAAACTCTACGAGCAGGTCAACATCACAGCCGCACGCGAATTCCAACGCCGCCGGCGTTCGGATGCGTATTCCGCAGCCGAACTAGGAATCGAGGACGATCCGAGCTTCCCGACCAATGCCGCTGGCGAAAATTGATCGCCCATGCCGCCGATACCAAAAACGCAGAGAACAGGAAAAGAGGAAGGCGAGCGATCGACCCGGCTTCGACCCGGTCGCATTCGAAGAGCCGACACCGCTCCTCCGCGCATCACGGGCACGGCAAGGAATCTGTTCCGACTTGTCAGGCTCGTTAGCCGTTCGCCGGGCTCAGGTGCAGGGGGCAGATCTTATGCGCTGTCGTCCCGAGCTGGGGATCACTCGGCATTCCAACGCAGAGCCATCGTGAATGTTCGCTACTCGTCATCCCGGACATCTGGAGGGTGGAAGGCCCACGGAACATACTTAGAACGCGAGAGTGCGAAGGGTGAAGGTCAGCAGAAGAACAAGGAGGCGGGATTGGAACACGACGTCCGGCGAAGTGTTTTCGACCGCCTTGGCTTGGCTCGTGAACATCAACTTGGGTCTTTGGCAGACGACTGGCAGCGCGCCGGAGACGAACGCATCTTCAAGATTATCGTCTCTCCTGAAGACGGCAAGGCTGATTTCGACCGAACCGTCAGGGACATGATTGATCGCATTGAGCAGCACACAGGAGCACCTGTCCAGTGGGCGGGAGTAGTCCATCGTAATACAGAGCATCCCCACGTTCATCTCCTTGTGCGCGGAAGGCTGCCATCCGGCGAGCCGCTCAAGCTTCCTCCCGCCCTGATTCGCAGAGGACTCCGTGAAGCTGTCCAAAGCTCTCTGACTCGGCAACTTGGACCACGCACCATCGAGGAAATCGAGCAGCAAAAGAAGGTCGAACTGACGGCGAATCGCGTCACGCCTTTGGACCGGCGACTCGCTGGCCGGATGGATTTCTATAGCAAAGACCTCGCCTATGGAAGTCTCGGCATACCCTCGACCACAGCCGAATCGTCTCGCCTCCGCTACCTGCAAGGGCTCGGTCTTTCCAAACAAGACATCGGGCATGAGTGGTTCATCAGGTCCGATTTCCTCAAGCAGCTTCGGGAAATGAAAGACATCCAGGACCGCGCTCGCACACTCTTCCGCAGTGGAGTCGCAATTAGCGATCCCCACGCGCCTATGGAGTATTCGCAAACTTCAAAGAAGCTCGTAGGTCGCGTCCTCCTTAACAGTGAAGACGAGCGCACCGGCGCCATGCAGACCATCTTCGAAACGACCGGCGGAAAGATTGAAATCATCCGTCACGATGCTACGCTTCGCGCGGCGTGGGGCCGGGGAGACCTGGCGCCCGGTAACGTCGTGACCATTGACAGCCTCAGAAGCAACCCCGAAAGACTCTATGCAACTGCGATCGGCAAGGATACTGAACTACTTACGGATGACAGGGCACTTGGTTCAGTCGCTCGCCGCATGCGAATGATGGGCCTTGCTGCCGGAGAGTCTGACAAAGGCTGGTTGGGCCAGTTCAACGCCGCCCTGAGATCCCGGCTACACGGAGCGGGTACGGAGCCGCGACTATTGACATTGCGCTGCATGTTATTGAAATGTACTCTTCTAGTAGGGATATCGCGGCTCATGAGAAATGGAACGACAGCGCCACCAGGATACGTTCTTCCCAGTCGCCCACGATGGCAGGGAGGCTGGAATATACGGGCGGTCGGCGGGGCCGCTCTCGCCTTCGTCCTGGCCGCGAGTGCCTCGACAGAATGGATTGCTGCCCAGCTCAACAATCCGGTGGAGATGGGCGACCCGCTCACATGGGTCGACGGATTTGCGGTGTTCCAGCCATTTGCCGGTCTAATGCTCTGGAAGCACTTCGCTGGAAGCAGGCTTATCAGCTCCAGTGTTCGAAAAGACATCTGGATCGCATTCGCCGCAACCATTGCGGGAGGCATCATGGTGGCCTTCGTCGCCTATTGGTTTCTCTCGCTCATCCGCGACCGCAAGAGCACCGATAGCCTGATGAATCTCCATGGCTCGGCCACCTGGGCAACTCGTGACGATATCAAGAAGCTGGGATTGCTCGACGCGACCGATGGCGTGTACGTCGGGGGATGGCGCGACCCGGGCACGCAAGAGATCCACTACTTGTTGCACTCGGGTTCGGAGCCTGTCCTCTTGTTCGCACCCAGCAGAAGCGGCAAGGGTGTCTCGGCGATCATTCCGACCCTCTGTCAATGGCGTCAGAGCGCCTTCGTCTACGACCTGAAAGGGGAAAACTGGGACCGTACTGCCGGCTTTCGCCATGCAATCGGGCAGCGGGTGCTCAAGTTCGCGCCGACTTTGCCGTCCGAGAGTTGCTGTTACAACCCACTATGTGAGGTTCGTTGGGAGAGCGACTACGAGGTCGCGGATGCTCAGGCGATTGCTAATGCCGTGATTCGCCACGGCAACGATGACGGTCTCTACAAGCATTTCGAAGACGCCGCCGTGGATCTTGTATCGGCAGGCATCATTCATCTGGGCTATGTCCTCAGAAACCTCGACACGCCCCGCCAACCAACCCTCCCAGATGTCCTAGCCCACTACTCCTCGCCAGGGATGAACTTTACAGACGTGTTGGTCGAGATGCAAAGGACCGTGCACATGCCAGGAGGAATTGAGGGACCACGGCTTGAGTGGTTCGACGTCAACGGCAGACCGACGTTCACCCATCCCTTTGTCAGCAAGGCAGTTCAGAGGCAACTCAACAGGGCCGACCGGGAAGCCTCGAGCATTCAGTCAAGCATCGTCACACCGATGACGCTCTACGACGACCCGATTGTGCAGAAGACTGTGTCCCGATTCCGACTTCGTCATCCGCGATCTCGTGTACGGCAACTCGCCGATGAGCCTCTACTTCAAAGTTCCCCAGCCCGACCGGGACAGGCTCAGGCCGTTGGTGAGACTCATGCTCCAGCTCATCTTCAACCGCCTGATGGAGCAGCTCGACTCCGACCGTCATCATTTGCTTTTGATGCTCGACGAATTTCCCGAGCTGAAGAAGATCCCAAACCTGGCGGCGGCGATGAGCCTCATGGCCGGATACAAAATCAAGCCGTACCTCATCGCGCAGACCCTAACCCAGATCATCGAGGAATACGGGCCAAACGAGTCCATCACCGACAACTGCTACATCAAAGCCGCTTTCCAGACCGACAATCTCCAGACCTGCAAGAACCTTTCGGAATTGAGTGGCAATATGACCGTCGAAAAGGAAACCGTCAACTACAGCGGCCAGCGCACTGACTTTTACCTCAAGCACATTTTCCGCAGTGTGGAACAAGTACAGCGACCGCTCATCACCGTCGATGAGATACGTCGCATTGAACCTCCGAAGAAGGCCAGCAACGATCCGAACAGCAAGATCATAGCCCCTGGCGAAATGCTCATTTTTATCAATGGCGTGGCGCCCATCTATGGTGTTCAGAGCCTCTACTTTCTGAACGACACGCTGCTGGCACGGACGATGTTGAAGCCTCCGGTCTTTCCCACAGCAGCTCAACCACGTCGTCCGGAGGTTGCACCTTCACCTTCGGCGCTCGACATCGCAGCGATCGTTCACGCCGCGGTCGCGGAACAAGAAATTGAGGAGCAGATCAATGGAAATAGTTAACCAAGTCATGCTTGCCGGAAACCTCACCGATCAGCCAACCGTGTCCGATGCGGCGGGCCGCCAGTTTGTTCACGCCCGTCTGGCGCAGCACTGGCAATACGACACACAGGGGCGGACCGTTGAGCATCGTCAATTTCTACCCATCACATTCTTCGGGGAAAGCGCACTCGTCGCCAAGTCGTTCCAGAAAGGCGACAACATCCACGTCACTGGCCAGCTCATCCGCCGGGAACCCAGAGCGCGAGTGGATTCCGCCAATGTAGCCCGCGAAGCCGGAACCATCTTCGAGGTCCACGTCATTCGAGCTTTCCGCATTTCGGCAGGTGCCAGGGCTGAGTCAGCAGTCATCCACCAAAATGAAATTCGCCGGGCAAATGACGCAAAGCAAGTACCTGCATTCCTTCAGGAAAGCATTCATGACTGGCCTGTTTAGCGGCTTGCTTCGCTCAGTCCTCATTACCGTTTCGCGGCAAAGAAACATTGCTGTTGCCGCGGCAGCCGCTTGCACCTTTGCGACATTCACCGTGATGCACTTCGGTGTGGTCTTCAACTACACGCACTCGGCGCCCTTTGGCCTCTACCGCCGAATCTCCGACTTCAGGTCCACACAGCGCGATCCGGCGCCTTACGTGTTCTTCTGCCCCGACGTTCGCTGGCAGACCATGAAGGATCAGCCCAACTACCGGAAGCCCATGCATACCTGCCCAGACGGATTCGCTCCGTTGATCAAGCCGGTAATCGCCTGGCCCGGCGACATCGTGGAAACCTCGTCTACCGGCATTTCCGTGAACGGCCAGTCGCTGCTGCACACGGCACCCATTGAATACGATTCCGACGGTCGGCATCTTCACCCTTTCCCGCCAGGAAGGTACGTCGTCCAGGAGAACCAACTCTGGGTCGTAAGCTCCTTCAGTCCGCGCAGCTTCGACTCTCGTTACTTCGGGCCTATTCCCGTGAGGTCTGTACGAAGCTGGGTTGAACCGTTCTTTGTTGAACGTTACAACCAAGCTCTGGTCAAAGCTGACTGACGGCCCCTGTTGAGTACAAGAAAGGAGGGATACAGTGATGATTGCTTCAAATCAAACCGCTCTGCTCGAGAACTGGCTCTTTATGGCTTATTGAAACCAGCGGCGCGAGGCGAACCACAGCCCTCCTCGTTGTAGCCGCAGTGCTCGGAGGTGCAGGCTGGAGCGGAAGACCGAACCTCCACTTCCTGGCGCTGCTGTATCCATTCCTTTACCTTCAATCACGCACTCGTTTCGAAACGCTCAGCGCAGTTGCCTATCAAGCCGCCGCCACATGGGCAGTAGTTCCGGGCTCGGCGGCTTTCTTCCGCTCAAATAGTGACTTCGTTCTCCCAGTTCTACTATGGAGCGCTCTCATTATCTGTGGAGCAGCGCCTTGGATACTTTTCTACAGCCGCTTGTTTCTTCCAATTTCGGCGCTCGCGGCCCTGACCGTCTCATCCGTTCCACCTTTGGGTCTTGTGACCGTTGCTCACCCACTCACGGCGGCTGGTGCCTGGTTCCCCGGGACACGCTGGTTTGGCCTCGCATTTCCTCTCGTCTTGATAGCAGGCAACCGGCGTCTTGGTCACCTCGCGAGCATAGCGGCTCTTGTTGCCGTATCACTGGCAACGCATGCTCGCTTTCATCGCCCAGGTTCCGACTCTGCCATAGTGGCAATAAACACTGAATTCGGTGCAAACCGCGGGCGGGATTTATCCCCCTCCGCTACAAAGGCTCAAGAGCTGTCAATCCAACGCTTGGCGCTGGGTCACCCCGGCAAACTGGTGATTCTGCCTGAAGCCATTCTGCCGAACTGGAGCCCTGCACACGAAACGCGGTGGGCATCGACATTTGCGGTATTGCGAGCCCAGCACACGGGTGTGCTCATCGGCACAACACTTCCGATTCCGAACACGGAGGCCAACCGTAATGTCCTCCTGTCACGTGGCTTTTCCGACCGCCTGTCCTACGTTCAGCGTGTGCCAGTGCCACTGGGAATGTGGTATCCCGGAGACGTGCGCCATGGCTTTCCTCTGATGCTTCGCTTCCCTTCCACCATTCGCATCTGGGGTCGTCGCGCCGGAGTGCTCGTCTGTTACGAACAGTTGATCCCGTGGCCGGCACTCCAAACCCTCGCACACAATCCCGAACTCCTGATTGCCCCGTCAAATCTCTATTGGGCTTCCAGAACCAACATTCCAGCAATTCAGCACAGGACTGCACAGGACTGGGCTGACCTGTGGGCGATCCCCCTTTATGAGCCCAGCAATCGTTAGAGTCCTATTGAGCATTTGGCTGCTCGCCTCGGCCGCAAAAGTTCAAGCACAGACTGCCGATCTCCCGGCACTCGCCGCGACTTGCCTTCCGAACGCTCCGGTCTCCACCTTGGGCGCAATCATTAAGACCGAATCGAAGTGGAAACCCGAACGCGATGCAGATCGATTTCCCCGAGTCGCTCATCAGGCAATGGCAGTTGCCGAAGGGCACCCTGAGCCTCCGCCGCCAACCCTCCAGCCTTGCGGAGGCTCTCGACTGGTTAACTTATTTCCAACATCACTCCGTGTTCGTCGACCTGGGCTTGATGCAGGTCAGTACTGCGGAAGCGCGACGTCGCGGCATTGCGGCGGAGTCACTTCTCGATCCATGCACCAACCTTCGCGTCGGCTGGCGAATATTGGAGGATGACTACCGTTTGGAAATACGTGTCTATGGTCCCGGGCAAGAGGCCCTCAAGCATGCCATATCACGCTACAACACCGGCAATTCCAACCGCGGCATCAGAAATGGGTACTTGGCCCGCGTGCTAGCTGCGCAGCGCGAGTCCAGTCAACTTGGTAGCAAGCCGGCAAGTGACCAACTTCACCAGCCACGCTGATTCGTCACCTGCTCGGATCCGAATCCTGCCTTGTATTAATTTTTCTTTGCCACTGCAACTGTATCTCTCCACTCACCTTCAAACCCCATCTGATGCAATGGCTCTTCCCTTGGATGAGTCGTACGATTCGGCTTTGCGTCCATCAAGTTCGGATGCACGGAGGCTGGGCGGCCCTGAAGGCGGCCGTCGTAGCTCCGGTCCGAGCTAGTGGAAGAAGTTCGGTTTTGTAACCGTCATTGGCGACGTGCAAACAATTGGATCAGTAGAGAATTGCAAGAGCTCCGGAGGATACGTTACTCTTCGGTAAACAGTGATTCCTGATTGATCACTGCGTTGTACACTTCAAAAGCTCGAGGCGCCCTTTGGCCTTCGCCGGACCCGGGAAAGCATTAGCAGCGACGATTGGGATTGCGGTTTGCGGGGCTGCGGCGGTTGTTCTCTGCGTCTTTTTCGTGTTAAATCGCACTCGTTTGCCAGACGAATCGCCGAGTGGAAAGTTGCACAGGGCCGACACTTTGGCTTGGGTGAACCGCTGGAACGAAGCGAAACCTTTGTACGTTGAGGCCGCACAAGCCTTCCGGTCACAATCTCAATTGGGTGAGGCGCTGTATGCGGAGGTGAGCCAAATCCCCGCCGACCAATCCGTCGACCTCCCCGCTACGATCTGGACGCTTACTCAAGACCTCGCGAAACCGGAAGCTTCCGATCCTAAAACTAAGCTACGCATCCTGATGATCCGGGGCATGCTCGAGATCAACTATGACGCGGGCGCCGCCTTAGCCACCTGGCAGCAAGTCGCAAATTTGGCAGAAAACCTGCACCAATACACCCTTGCAACGCGAGCAACAGGCGAGCAGGGCATTGCCTCTTTCATTCTTGGCGATACGGAGAATGCCCGAAAAAAGGTGCTTCGCGCATGGGGGCTGTCTAAGATCGAGAATGATCCTGCCTCGACTGTTCGTTACGAAAGCGCCTTTGGGGCGGGGCTTGTACATCTGTACCGGTACAAGGAGGCGCTCGGTCCGTTGGACGAAGCAATCAAGACTGCAGCCAACCACCGTGATCTCGCTTACCCGTCTGTTGCAATTTACGCCAAGATCGATGCCCTGGCGGCCCTTCATCAGTACGATGCGGCACTCAGGCTCGCCAACGATTCGCTAGCGCGACTCCAAGGAACCCTGTACGACGGGGAGTTGTCCCAGGTCCACATCTTGCGCGGTGTGATCGAAGGCGATATGCAGAGCTGGGCTCCTGCCATCGTCGATTACCGGGCAGCTGTGGACATCTCCAGCAGGATTGACAACTACCGGGGAGTCACTGACGCTGCCGGCTTGCTGGCCAAGGCGTACGAACAGGTCGGTGATCTACCCGCTGCGCTGTCAGCCATCAACCAGGCAATCGCCGCAAACGCAAAGACGCCTGACGAGCTGTATATGGCACCCCGAAACCTGGCTACGAAGGCGGAAATTACCGCGAGGCTGGGTCGTGCGAAGGTAGCAGATGGGCTCTATCGAAGCAGCATCGCACTCGTAAATGGGATGATTGAACACGCACCCACTACGGCGATCCAACGCAGTCTCTTGACGGAGATGAGCGAGGTCTACTCGGAGTACTTCGTAGCGCTATGCGGGCAGAGACGCTATGACGATGCACTACAGGACCTTGAAGCGATCCGTGGACGCATTGAGACCGAAGCGCTGGAGCACCACGCAACGGGCCCATCCCATCCGCCCACGCAGGAAGAGCAGGAACTGACCCGGCTCAATATCGAATTGCTCAACACCGATGACCCGACACAGAGAGAATCGCTAACAAATCAAATCTACGATGCCGAGTTGAGAGTCAGTCCGAGCGTTCTCGCGCAGCAAACATTCGCTCATCCTGTCCATATCCCCGACCTGCAACGGCTACTGTCCTCGAACGCGCTTTTGATTGAGTACGTTCTCGCAGAGCCGAACTCATTCGCACTCGCAGTCACTCACCATTCGGTGACTCCATACGCTCTCCCATCCAAAAGCAAAATTGAAAGTGACGCTCAGCTCTATCTGAGTGAAATGCGAGAGCAAAAATCGGACATCGCTCTCGGAGAGCGGCTTTACTCGGAGTTGGTCGAACCGATTGCGGAATACCACACGGCCACGGACCTGATCGTCGTTCCCGACGGGCTGTTGAATCTTCTACCCTTCTCAGCCCTCGCCGATCACGGCTCCTACCTCCTGAAGGCGCATACCATCGACGTTGTTCCTTCCTCGACCGCACTGAATCTGCTTGAGCACCGGCGCGATCAGGATGCGTCGGCCGCAATGCCATATATCGGTGTTGCCGCATGGACGCAGGCCCCGGACTCTCGTAATTTCGTCGTGCGCGCTCTCACGGGCCCACAGAAGAGCCAGTTGGTGGCACTACCGGACAGCAGGCGCGAAGTAGAGGATATTGCGGCCGATCTGCCAAAACCCAACACGGTTCTGCTTGGTGCCGATGCCACGGAGACACACTTCAAGCATCTTCCATTGGACAGTACAGAAGTGATCCATCTCGCACTGCACGGGTTTGCAGATCTCGACTATCCAGACCGCTCCGCCTTGGTTTTCGCTCCAGATCCTGCGGGCGCCGAAGATGGTCTGCTCCAGGTGCGCGAAATCCGTAAGCTGCATCTGAAAACAAAGATCGTTACACTTTCCGCCTGCGACACCGGTGTGGGTCCAGTGGCCGAGACCGGCGTCATTAACCTGGTCAACGCGTTTATTGAGGCTGGGGCCGATACAGTCGTATCGACCCTATGGGAGCTTGAAGACCACTCCACCGAGCACCTGATGAGGAACTTCTATGCGCAGCTTGCCCTCCATCGGCGCAAGGTCGACGCCTTACGCACCGCTCAGTTGGATTTGATGAACCAAGGTCTACCGCCCTACTACTGGGCCAGCTTCCAAATCGTCGGAGATCCCGACGGCTCCATCTGACTTCACAGGATTCTTGATATGGAACTCGCCAAAGCGCATCGTGAAGCCATGCTCGCGAAAATCGGATCCCTTGTGGCAGCAAAGTACTTTGATCCAGCGTTCAATGAGGCCGCTTGGGATGAAATCCTGCGGCGCAACACAAGTGCAATCGTAAACGCCGGCGACGCAGCACGGTTCGAGGCGGCAGTAAACGACATGCTGTTCGAACTTTCGCCACGAACATTGGGCATTTTGTCTGAGCACACTCCCATTGCCCCCCGAAATGCGATCAATGCTAGCTTTGCGATTCAGCAGGTCGGACCAGTACTTCGCTGGGTCATTCAGGATGTGCTCCCGGGCGGCGTCGCCTCACGAGCCGGGTTACTACCTGGCGATGTTCTCCTCTCTGCATCGGGCAAGCAGCTCCATCCTGATGGAACCGAGACCGACGGTCCGTCATTCGAAATGCAGAGCAGCATTCCCATCGTAGTATCACGTGGAGATCCAGCCGAAGACATTTCAATCACGCTTGCCACCGCCTCGCCAAAATACAAGGACAATCCCTATTCTGAGCCCGATGCGCTCGTTGCCACGCTGCTTCCAAACGGTATCGCTTATCTGAAGGTGAGCTTGTTCCCTGGCAAACTCGGCATCGACTTCGCCAATGAACTCGACTTGATCTTCTCGGGCAAGTTTAAAAAGGCCGAGCGGCTCATCATCGACCTTCGCGGCAATCCTGGAGGTGGCATCGGCGGACTCACCCTCATGAGCTATCTCACCCCGGACCGAATTCCGATCGGCTACAGTTGGAACCGGAAGATGGCTCAAGAGCGACGTGATCCCGCCAAGCTACCGATCCTCGACAAGATTCCTCGTTCCAAACTGGCGGTTCCGGGCCTCGTGCTCAAGTTTGTAGGCAAGACATCCGTCTTTGTCTATACCGAAGGGCTCGGTCGCCGGCCCTACCAGGGTCGGGTAGCCATTCTGGTAAACGGGCACACCACAGGAGCCGCGGAGATGGTCGCTCAGTTTGCCCAGGAGAATGGTCTAGCCTTAATTGCAGGAGAAAAAACACCAGGTAAACTCGTCACCCGAAGTGCCTTCAAGCTTGGCTTCGGCTATCGCCTGGTCATTCCAATTGCCGCCTATGTCAGCGCGAAGGGGCATCAGGTTGAAGGAACGGGAATTAGTCCCGACCTGCCGGTCTCATGGTCGGTCGATAGCGCCCTAGCTGGCGAAGACAATCAGCTGCTTACAACCGCCGCACAGCTGGCCACAGGCTAGCACGATGCTTGGCTGTCTCTGAATCGCTGACCGTTCTCTGGCAGAGCCTTGGGTCTATTCGGCTGATGTCCAGCAGGAACTAGCGTGGTGGTGATCGGGCGCGCTTTTCAAAACCGTTCCGGATTCTTTCACTTCTCCTTGACGGTGAGCGGATAGTAGTAGGTCCCATTGTCCTCGCCACGAACTGTCGCCAGGAAGTAAGCACCGGTTTTTGCCGAACGTAAGTCCAGGGTTGTTTCGAGAATCTCTCGACCACTCACTTCCCTGGTGACCGCGGACGATTCAGCGACGATGTTGCCTGCTGCCTTGTCTTTCGAAACTAGAATCTGATACGGTCCCGGATCACTAAATCTGGGAAGCGTTAGGCTCAAGTGGACCACCGCGGCGGGCAGGGTCACGGATTGCAGCTCATTGATTCCGTTCGCGCCCCCCCGAGAAGTCCCTGAGTTGAACAGATCCACATGAGATTCGATCGGCACAGATGTCGCGATCGCGGCTTGTCCTGCACGCAGGTGTTCTGCTTCCCACAGACCTGCTCCTGCGGCGCAGAGCGCAACTGAAGCGGCGAGTGCCCAGGTGAGAACCCGGCGCCTAGCCTTTCGAGCGGCCAGATACTTCTGTCGAAAGCCGCGATACTCCGCGAAGCACTCAGAACACCTACCCAGGTGCAGGCGGCCAGGGTGACTGACCGGCAAACGATCTTCTGCGAGTGCCCTGATTGTAGGTTCGTCAGGACATCCGGTTCGCTCCGGATTCGGATTCGCCTCCAAAAAGAAGTCTTTGATAAAGTCCAATCGTTCCTCAGCTTTCAGACCTGCTAGGATGCGGAGCTTTCGCTCGACAAGTCTGTTTGCGACATCACAAGTATTGCCGCGATTCTCTCTTTGACTCGTTGGATCGCTTTCGCCGCTGCGGCATATGTGATGCCGAGAGCTGAGGCGACGTCCCGAGGGCTGGTGATGTCTTGCAGAAGCAGAATGAGAATATCCCTGTCCCTTTGGCTCAGCTTCATTGTCAACTGCTCAAACAGTACTGTTCGTTCAAGTGTGATCTCTGCTTCAGAATCAAAGCCCACCCATTTTTCCAATTCAGGCCCGAGGCCGATTGATTTCTCCGGACGCGGATGCTTTCGAAACCAACCTAATATTTTGCCCCTTAAGGCGCTGGTCGCGTAACGCCGGGGAAAGTTTATAGAGCCCGGATGCGCCCCCATTGCCTTTGCCACATCTTCTGCCCAACCTGCAATAGCGGCCTCATCCAGACCCGGGTATTCCCGGAGGGCCCATTGGTAGGCATTCCACACTGCATCTCGCGTCTCCGCCGCAAGATCTTGCCCGTTCTCGTCCACAAGATGTAACTGCGTCTGCCCCATATTTACATCAGTCAAAGAAAAATGTGAAAACCGGTGTCAAAAACGCGGGCAAAAGTGCAGCTTAATAAAGTAGAGAGACGTACTGCAGTTCGCATCTGCAAACACTGAAACAGCAGCAACCAACTACCGAATTTTGAAATTCATTTCAGAACCATAACGCTCAGTCATTGAGCGGATAGACCGCTAAATTGTGATAGGAGAAACCGCGGATGAGTTGCTTGCTGGAACGCAAGGCGCAGATCATATTTGTCAGCGCGTCGACAGTCGAAGATAACGGCAAAAGACGCCGAATCATCATTGAGAGCCGTCCAGAGTTTGCCATTGTCAGGCTCAACGGATCGAAGAAGGGATTCCCCATTGCATGGGAGGCGATCTACGAACTCGCAGAACGATACCATGCAAAGAACCTGCGCCTCGAGGCCCGGGCTGCGCAGCGACAAGGTTGACAGAAGGCAAGATCGCACCTGTGATCGGGCCACGCGGCGTTGGTCAGCGAAGCTTTCAAGACGTCGCCGCTGTAATTGTGCTCCTTTATCGACCAGCGCGCCTGAACTCACGCGAGAGGTGATGTTGCCCGAATTCGCGCAATTTAATGTGATAGCCGTTTTAGGCTCGGGCTCGAGTGCAATCTATCGCTACTCCATCAATTGAGCGGCCGAGCACAGGATCACAAAAGTTTGTGCCGCCTCTTCGACGCCTCATCGATCCGAGCGACGAGGTCCTCAGCCCGAAGATGCGTGTAGCGCTTTAGCATCTGCATAGATTTGTGACCGCTGATTGCCGAGACCTCTTGGTCAGAAAAACCAGCTTCAACGAACCGGCTCACAGCCTCGTGTCGCAGATCATGGAAGCGGACGTCCTTAAGACCCTGTTCCCGTTTGATCCGCTGCCACATACGGTCGAACTGATAGGGGCGCCGTGTGCCGTCGCGTCCGGGCTCACCCGCAAAAATCATATCCGTATCCGTCGGTCGAGTGGGGTTGTTTAATGCTTGCCGTAGCAGCTCCGTCGCACCGGCACTCAGCGGCACTGTTCGGGGTTGCGTGTTCTTGGTTTCGAGCAATCGAACGATGCGCCTCTTAAGATCCACCTGCATCCGACGCAGACCAACAATCTCTGAGAATCTCATTCCAGTTTCAAGGGCAATACGAACGATCCAACCAAGCATAGGATTTGAGTGTCGATCCACGGCAGACAGCAAACGCAACTCTTCGTCAGCGGCCAAACGGCGATTGCGACCCGGACCAGGTGCCGGCTTGCGAATATTCAACACCGGATTCGAAGGTAAACTGATGCCCCATTCTTTTATAGCGATCGTTAACATGTGCCCCAGCAACGCTAGATCCAGACGGACGGTGTTGTTGGTTCTTGGCCGAGGTTTTCCCTTTGAGTCTTTGCGGTCTTCGCCAGCCAAACGCATATCTCGAAAACTTGCTATGATTTCTGGCGTCAGAGCGGAGAGGGAATACTTTCCGAGGTGCTTGATGAGAATTCGGCTACGCTTGCGGTCAGCCACCTGCGATGTGGGGCGCTTTGTGGGCACGACATCAGACAGATAGCGTTGCATGGCAACCGCCACTGTCATTCGGTCACCCGACGCCCTTTTTATAAACGCGCCACGCACCATTTCGTCTTCCGTACGGCGCGCCCAGTCACCAGCGTCGCGTTGCGTTCGGAAGGTCTTCACCGTGAGAGGCCAACCAGCCCTCCTAATGATTGCCTTCCATTTTCCTGAAGGCATTTTGATAATTGAAGCCACACGCACCTCGCGAATCGGGGTTGCACCCGCACTGTACCCAAAATTGTACCCAAACTCACGTCATTGAGTTGTACATTTCAATAATGTACCTGAGCTCTGGAGGCTACGTTCCCACCTAAGTGGATCTATTTTCATGGGGTTAAGATCTGCTCTATGTGGTGCCGGGAGGGGGGGTCGAACCCCCACGAGGTTGCCCTCGGCGGATTTTGAGTCCGCTGCGTCTGCCAGTTCCGCCATCCCGGCTTGCTGGTCTCGCCTGCTGTTCGCAGGCGCGCAGGGCCAGTATCGCATAGGCTCGGCTTCGCCTCCAATGGAGCCCGGGGCCCGGCTCCCCGTTGGCCCCGTGTAACCAAAGTAACTTTCCCAACCAGGTACATTTGCGGCTTTAAAAGCGCTGCCCCGTCCTCAAATGGAGGATGATTCCCCCGCTTGCATCGAACTAGAGCGGACGGTTGCCAAATGGGTTCGCGGACGCAAGGAGGGTAGCTTGGACCTGAAGAGCCTGATCGAGAATGATATTCAAGCGGAGTTGAGCCGCGCCAAAGGGTCTCCGGAAGATCTGGAGGGTCACATTCGGGCGGCGTTTATGAATGGGATGGTGCTCGGGGCTAAATTGCAGGCCAGGTTGCCGGATGAGGCTTCGGACCAGGAGGGTTGGTGCGCTCTGCCGGAGCCGCAGGAGTCCTGAGGTCTGCTTCGATCGATTTGTCGCCGTTGCTGACAGCTTTCTCGGTTTTTGTTTCGTGCTTGCCGCTTCTCCCCGCCTGGATCGACCTCACCGCACGACAATCTGATCTTCTTCCTCGACCAGGACCCTGGCCCTGTGCTTTCGGTCGACCGCTCCGTCGAGTCCATCGGGTTCGATTTTTCCTGTGACGCAGACGCTCTTGCCGCGAAAGGATTTTTCCGGTTCGTCTCCGAAGAGGTCGCGTTTGGGTGCGGGGATCACGACGGTGAAGACCTGCTCGGGGCGGGGCCGCTCCAGGTAGAGATAGGTGGGGGCGTTGGGGACGGAGGTGGCGTAGGAGGAATCGACGATCTGGCCGCAGATGTTTGCCGTTTTGCCCAGGTTGCGCCATGCGTCGGTGGCGGGTACCTCCACCTGGGTTTCCTGAGCCATCAGGCAGGCGGCGAAGAGGACGAGTCCGCAGGTCCACGCGCAACGCATAGGGACCCATGGTACTCCGGCAAACAGGGGAGACGCATCTGCGAAACGCGCGGTGTGCGCGGGCCCGGTGCGCAGGGGTGGGGCAAACGCGCTATCTTGAACAGGCACCCCTGGAGGACGCTACACATGGGACACAGATACGCCAATATTCTTGAGACCGTCGGCCATACGCCGGTGGTGCGCATCAACAAGCTGGGCCCGGCGGGCGTGAATCTTTACGTCAAGATCGAAGCGTTTAATCCGCTGGGGTCGGTTAAGGATCGCCTGGCGCTGGGCGTGATTGAAGACGCGGAGAAGAGCGGCCGGCTGAAGCCGGGGCAGACGGTGATTGAGGCGACCAGTGGGAATACCGGGATTGGGTTGGCGATGGTGTGCGCGCAGAAGGGGTATCCGCTGGTGGTGACGATGGCGGATAGCTTCAGCATTGAGCGGCGGAAGCTGATGCGGTTTTTGGGAGCGAAGGTGGTGCTGACTCCGGCGGCGGGGCGCGGTTTGGGGATGGTGGCGAAGGCGATCGAGTTGGCGGAGGCGCATGGGTGGTTCCTTACGCGGCAGTTCGAGAATGAAGCGAATGCGGATATGCATTCGCGGACGACGGCGCAGGAGATATTGAATGATTTTGCCGGGGAGCGGCTGGATTACTGGGTGACCGGGTTTGGTACCGGGGGGACGCTGAAGGGCGTGTCGCGGGTGCTGGCGAAGGAGCGGCCGGAGACCAAGGTGGTGGTTTGCGAGCCGGCGGATGCGGCGATGGTGGCTAGCGGGATTCCGCAGGCCCGGAACAGTGATGGATCGGCTACGGCCAGCCACCCGGTGTGGCATCCGCATCCTCAGCAGGGGTGGAGTCCGGATTTTATTCCCAAGCTGGTGGGGGATGCGGTGGATATGAAGGTGATCAGCCAGGTGGTGAGTATTCCCAATGCGGAGGCGATGCGTTGCAGTAAAGAGCTGGCTCGCAAGGAGGGGATTTTTGTGGGGATTAGTTCGGGGGCGACGTTTGCCGGGGCGCTGCAGGTGTGTGCGGAGGCTCCGCAGGGGTCTACGGTTTTGTGCATGCTGCCGGATACGGGGGAGCGGTATTTGAGTACTCCTTTGTTTGCGGAGGTTTCGGTGGATATGACTCCGGAAGAGGTGGAGATTTCTCGGTCTACTCCTAGTGGGTGGTTGGGTTAGTTTTCTCGGGGACTTCGATCGAGGGACGGGGAAGACGATGGACAAGGCAGAGCAGCAGCGCGGGACCCAGAGCCGGTTTGAGTTGGAAGAGGATGGCGAGACGGCTTATCTGTCGTTTGAGGTCGATAGCACGGGGTGGATGACGTTGTGGCATACCGAGGTTCCTGAGGCGCTGCGGGGCCGGGGCCTGGCTGGGACGCTGGCTAAGACGGCGCTTGAGTATGCGCGGGAGCATCAGTTGAAAGTGGACGTGGTTTGCCCTTCGGTGGCGGGGTATGTTGCGAAGCATCCGGAGTTTCAGGGGCTTTTGGGTAAGTAGTTCCCGCGGGATGCTAGGTTTATGGAACGACCAGGTATTGCTCCAGTTTTCCGTCTGGCATTACGTAGGTGGTCACTCTCAGGTCGCGGTCGGGGAAGGTGACCTTGTAGACGTGGAGGGTCATGCCGCCTCGGCCTTCTGAGGTGGTTTGTTTGAAGCTGGTTGGTGCGCCCAGGGGCTTTAGGCTGGCGGCGAAATCGGCGAGTACCTGCGGGGTGAAATAGGCGTTGCAATAGGGCGTGAGCTGGTTGCGGTCGAGGTGGCCTTCGGCCAGGCCTTTGAAGATGGCCAGGGCTTGTGCTTCTTCTTTCTGTTGCGCCTGATCCTTTGCTCCCTCCTGTGATTGCAGAATGAGTGGTTCGATCCGCTTGGCGATCTGACTGGCGGCCGGCGTCGCCATCTCGTTGGTCAGGACCACCACGGCTGCTTTGTCGTCGGGAAGGACGACGTTCTCGGCTACGAAGCCGGAGACTTCTCCGCTGTGCTCCAGCGATGCGTGGCCGTCGCGCTTGCCTACGAAGACGCCGAGGCCGTAGCCGGTGTTGGTTCCGTTCTTTAGCAGGACTGGGGTGAACATCTGGTCGTAGGAAGATGGGCTCAGCAGGGAGCGCTGCATCAGGCTGATGTCCCAGAGGGCCAGGTCGTGCGGGGGCATGGCTAGTTCGCCGGCGGCAAACATCCAGCCGGCTCCTTCCTGCGGTGAGGGGCGCGGCGGACCGAGGGCATAGCGCTCGTAGCCGGTGGGATCGGTGTCGGGCAGGTGGCTCGCGTCGGTGTTGTAGACGGCGGTCATTTTGAGCGGGAGGAAGACGCGCTTCTCAAGGAAGTCGATCAGGGGCGTGCCGCTTACCTGCTCCACGATGCGGCCGGCGATGACGTAGTTGGTGTTGGAATATTGCCATTGCGTGCCGGGGTCGAAGTCCAGCGGCTTTTTTGCCCAGACATCGAGGATGTGCTGCGCGGTGGTGGGCACCATCATCGAGGTCATCACGTAGTCTTCGGGCCAGTAGTCCTGGTAACCGGAGGTATGCGAGAGCAGCATGCGCAGGGTTACTTCGTGGGCGCGGGTGAGCTCGGGCAGATATTTCGAGACGGGGTCATCGAGGGTGAGCTTGCCTTCCTGCGCCAGCAGCAGCACGGCCGCCGCCGTGAACTGCTTGCTGATGGAGCCGATGGAGTACTGCATCTGCGGCGTGGCGTTCAGGGGCGGTGATAGGCGGGCTTGTCCATAGGCTTGCAGGTAGGCGATCTGGCCATCTTTGACGATTGCGATGGATGCGCTGGGGACCTGTGTGGCCTGCAGGATCTGGTTTGCGGCGGCGTCGATCTTTGCTTTCACTTCTGGCGGTAGCTCTGCCGCGGGGGCCGTCGATTGCGCGTGCAAGCTGTGGGAATGTCGTCGAGAACAAGAGCAAGGAAAGCAGGAGCGCAAACAATCGATTTGGACATGCTGGTCTTGATTGTAATGAGGAATTTCGGTGATTAACGGCGGCGAGGCTAGAATGGCTGCGCAGCTTACATTGGAGATCACATGCTTACTCGCAGAGAGTTCACTCGCCTGGCCGTTGCCGGGGCCGCCGCTTCCCGCACCGTTTCCCCGCTATGGGCGCAGGGCGGGGGTGACCGCAAGATCGGCTACGGAATTATTGGGCTGGGACGGATTTCGATGGATCACTTCATGCCCGGCGTGCTGGCCAGCAAGAACTCGCGGATTACCGGGATTGTGAGTGGGCATCCGGAGAAGGCGAAGGCGCAGGCAGCGAAGTATGGCGTGCCGGAGAGCTCGATCTACTCGTACGAGAACATGGATCAGTTCAAGAACAATCCTTCGATTGATGCGGTGTATGTTGCTTTGCCCAACAGCATGCACGCCGAGTACACGATTCGCTCGGCAAAGGCGGGCAAGCATGTGTTGTGCGAGAAGCCTATGGCCACCACGGTGGCGGATTCACAGGCGATGATCAAGGCCTGCAAAGACGCGAATAAGAAGCTGATGATTGCGTATCGCTGCCATTATGAGCCGACCAATCTGCGGGCTATGCAGCTGATTCGTGAAGGCAAGCTGGGGAAGATACAGGCGATCGAGAGCGCGAATGGCTTCAATGCGAAAGCCGGTCAATGGCGGCTGGATCGCAAGCTGGCTGGCGGCGGGCCGTTGATGGATATGGGCGTTTACTCGCTCAATGCGTGCCGGTACCTGACGGGTGAAGAGCCGATCGACATCAAGGCTTTCTCCTCAGTCATTGATCATGATGGGCGATTCGACACCGTCGAAGAGAACGTTTCGTGGACCATGAAGTTCCCTTCTGGCGCGGTGGCCAGTTGCAATACCAGCTATGGGGCTACGATGAATGGGTTTTACCGGGTGCATGGTTCGGCGGGGTATCTGTATGCGGAGCCCGCTTTTCCTTACCAGGGATTGCACCTGACGGCGCAATACTCTGATCCGGCGGGCGGCAAGCCGATCGTGATCGATGAGCCGAACCCGGCGCTTGATCCGTCACAGTTTGCGATCCAGGCTGATTATTTCTCGAATTGCATTCTGGACGATAAGACGCCGAAGACTGCGGGAGAAGAAGGACTGCTCGATATGCAGTACATGTCGAAGATTTATGAGTCGGCCGGGCTGCCTGGTTTGTAGCGGGGCGAGACTGGCTGCCCTCGGAGAGTGGCCGGTGGACTGTTGTGGAATCCCACATTTTCGCGAAAACGAGCGAGATGTGGGGCACCCGTCGTTTTTTACGAACGGGGGTTATGGAACGGGGGTGAGAGAGGCGGCTAGCCAGCGCTGCCGGAGTGCCTCGCCGTGCCGGGCGAACCATAACAGTGCTAATTGCGCGACCATATTTGTCACCTTACCGGTGTCGGCCAGGGCCATGGCCTCATCCACGGTGAAGATGCAGGTGCGGATGTCTTCCCCTTCTGCCGCGAGGCCGTGTTCGCCGCCCATGACCGATGAGTCCACGGAGCCGATGTAGAGGGTGATGAGCTCATCGCTGATGCCGGGGCTGCTGAGGTAGGAACCGGCTTCTTCCATCTTGCCTACGGTGTGGCCCACCTCTTCTTCCACTTCCCTGCGGGCGGCTTGCTCGGGATTTTCGCCGTCGTCGATCATGCCCGCCACGCATTCGAGGATGCGTGGCGAACGGAAATCGTTGAGGTAAGCACCAATGCGGAACTGCTCGATCAGGACGAGCCGGTGCGCTATGAAGTCGTAGAGCAGCACAGCCACGGCGCGGCCTGAGCGCAGGATTTCTCTTGTCTGCGGCGCGGACATGGGGCCTGCGAAGGTTTCCACCCGCAGGGTCCGCTGTTCATACCGGAAGTGGCCCTGGGCTAGTGTTTTGGTTTCCTGCTCCTCGACGACGATGGGCTTGAATAGGCTTTCCGGCAATCCTTGACTCCCTTTCGCTTTCGGTCGTGATCCCTGTCGTGATTTTACGGCTGCCCGGAGCCTCCAGCCGCGCCGTAGATCTGTCCGGTGGAGAAGCTCGCGTCATTCCAGGCGAGCTGCACATAGATGGAACCGAGCTCGGCTGGTTGGCCGGGACGGCCCAACGGTGTTTTGCTGCCGAAGGTTTCCAATTTCGATTGCGTAGCGCCGCCGCTTACCTGCAGGGGGGTCCAGATGGGGCCGGGTGCGACTCCGTTGACGCGGATGCCTTTGGGCCCAAGCTGCTTGGCGAGTGACTTCACGAAGTTCATGGTGGCTGCCTTGGTCTGGGCATAGTCATACAGATCGGCAGAGGGGTCGTAGGCCTGTACGGAGGTGGTGGCAATGATGGCCGAACCGGGCGGCATGTGCGGAATTGCCGCTTTGATGACCCAGAACGGGGCGTAGATGTTTGTCTTGATGGTCCAGTCGAACTGTTCGGTCGTGAGATTGAGAATCGATTCGTTGCTTTGCTGCCGGGCCGCGTTGCTCACGAGGATGTCGAGGCCGCCGAGGCCCTGTACCGCCTGCGAGACCAGTTGCTGGCAGAAGGCTTCTTGCCGCAGGTCGCCGGGGATGGCCACGGCTTTGCGGTTTTCTGCCTTGATCAGTGCGATCACTTCCTGCGCGTCTGGCTCTTCGGCGGGCAGATAGTTGATGGCCACGTCGGCGCCTTCGCGTGCAAAGGCGATCGCCGCGGCACGACCCATGCCGGAGTCGCCGCCGGTGATGAGTGCTTTGCGGCCGGCTAAGCGGCCAGAGCCGCGGTAGCTGGTTTCGCCGTGGTCGGGGCGCGGGTCCATCTTGCTGGCGAGGCCGGGCCAGGGCTGTGACTGGCCCTGAAAGGGCGGCTTGGGATAGCGCTTGGTTGGGTCTATGAGTGGTTGTGGGGTGGTGGCTCCGGTCTCCTGCGCGAAGCCTGGCGTGGCTGCGATGGCGGCCAGACTGGCGCCCAGCCCGCCGACTACCTGGCGCCGTGATAGCGAGACGTCTTCTTCTTTACTCATGTGCTGCTCCAATCCCGGGTGTGACGATCAGTTGCTGTTTTCTTTGCGTACACACGTTTAGATGCCTGTGCGCGGAGCGCGGGCGAGGATGGGGTCGACGGCAGGGAGCAGGGTTTTTGGCTCTGCCTGGTTGTTTGCGGAATAACGGAGTCTGGTCGCCGGTGGGCGTTTGGGGAGAGCGGCTCAGAGGGAGGACTGCATTGCGGAATGTGACGGGAGCGGAGCTCAGGAGATGTACCCCACTCAAGCCAAACGCGGCTTGAATGGGCCACCCTCACTGTTCACCCTCACTCGTTATGGTTCAACGGTTATGGTTCAACCGTTATGGGTTGTTCGAATCTGCTATGCGGGATCGTGAGAGCCGCCGGCGATGGAGGGGATGACCAGGACTTCATCGCCATCTTTGAATGCGTAGTCGTCGTTGCCGAGGAAGCGGATGTCTTCTTCGTTGACGTAGAAGTTGATGAAGCGGCGCACCTTGCCGTCCCCGTCGCGCAGGTGGGGCTTGAGTGCGGGAAAGCTGGTTTCGATTTCGTTGATGAGCTGCGGCAAGTTCTGGGCCGCGGACTGGAGTTCGCGGGTTCCATTGGTGTGTTTTTGAAAGGCGTTGGGCAGCACTACTTTAACGGACATACACTTCCTCCGCCGCATGCGCGGCAACTTGATCCTTTGCTTCGTGCTGGGCTACCAAGGCTTCAAAGTCAGCCATACGCGGGCGGATGGCCTCCCGCTCTTCGAATTTGTCGAGCAGCACATCCATGGTCTTCAGTCCGTTGCCGGTGATCGCGACCACTGTCAGATCATCTTTGGCGATGCGGCCGTGCTGCGTAGAGGCGGGCGGTGACCGCGGTGGTCACGCCACCGGCTGTCTCTGTAAACACGCCTTCGGTCTCGGCCAGTTCCTGAATGGCAGACACTATCTCTACGTCGGATACATCTTCTGCCCAGCCGCCGCTGCCCAGGATGGTGCGGATGGCGTAGGGACCGTCAGCAGGGTTGCCGATCGCCAGCGAACGCGCGATGGTGTTTGGCTTTTGCGGCTCGTGGTGGGGCAGCCCGTTTTTGACAGCATGCGAGATCGGCGAACAGCCGGTGGCCTGGGCGCCGAAGAAGCGGACCCGCTTGGTGGGGACCAGACCGAGATCCATAAGTTCGTTGAAGGCTTTGCGGATCTTTGAGATCAAGGCACCGCCGGCCATGGGCACCACCACGTTGTCGGGCAGGCGCCAGCCGAGTTGCTCGGCGATTTCGTAGCCCACCGTTTTGGAACCCTCGGCGTAGTAGGGGCGGAGATTTACGTTCACGAAGCCCCAGTTGTAGCGCTCGGCGATTTGCGTGCTCAAGCGGTTTACCTGGTCGTAGTTGCCGTCGATGCGGATCAAATTCGCGCCGTAGACCTGGGTGTTGAGGATTTTGGCGATCTCAAGATCTTTCGGCACGAGGATGTAGGTCTTTAAACCCGAGGCGTGCGGCATGAGCAGCAACGGCGTTGGCAAGATTGCCGGTCGAGGAGCAGCCCACGGTGTCAAAGCCAAAGCTCTTTGCCGTGGCGAGCGCGACCGAGACCACGCGGTCTTTGAAGCTGAGGGTCGGCAGGCACACAGCATCGTTCTTGATGTAGAGATTGGTGGCGCCGATTCGCTTGCCGAGACGGGGAGCTTCCATCAGAGGCGTCATGCCAGAGGGGGTGGTCGGCACGTAGCTATCCGGCACGGGCAGAAGCGCCTGGTAGCGCCACATGCTTTGTGGACCCCGGGCGATCGCGTCGCGGGTGAAGGTCTCCTTCGCCGCGGCCATGTCGTAGGCTACTTCGAGCGATGAAAAGCACTCATCGCAGCTGGAGAGCGGCTGGTTTGGGAACCGTTTGCCACACTCCCGACAACACAACTCGTAAGAAAATGCCATCATGCCCTCTAAAAACGAGAGCAGCGGATACACGGGCACTACGTGACGAACTCTAAACTACGGTACTGCATGGAATTAGCGAGATGCGCTTACAGCTATGCACCCCGAATCTCATGTTCCCCAATTCTTTTCAGAACCTAGGAGAGAGTTGACACCATACTCCTGGTTTGCCCAGGCAGGTTGTCGTGGCGTCACAGGGCCCGTCCCTCAGCCACTCTTCATGAAATTCAGGCTCGCTCACAAGGAGCAAACTTGAATGTCTTGGTTTTAGCATAGTGGCGAGGGGAGTGCAAGGTGGGTTTGGGTGTAGGGGCATGAATGTACCTCGCAGCAAACGGTGTTTGCAGCCAACGAGCTCTGCGGAAAGTGCATCCGATTGGTAACATTAAGCTTCAATGGTCACCGAGCGAGCGGCGCAGTCCGCAGCCCCGATTTCCTGACATGCAAGCGCGCAGCCTAGTCACTTTTGTTGAATATCGGGCCCCTTACAGGAAATCAGATTCAAGTTCGGAACTCATGACAGACGCGAGTCCACAATCTTCCCGCAACGCCTGGCGCGAACGGGTGCAGGCGCTCAAAAATGTGCCGCCGGTGCTCGGTATTCTCTGGCAATCTGGCCCGGCGGTGGTTACCTGGGGCATCATTCTGCGCATCGTGGTCGCCGCGCTTCCTTCGGCCATTGCGGTCGTCGCAGCATGGATCCTCTATGGGGTACAGCTCAGTTTCAGCCATAAGGGACTGCGACCGCATTTCTGGTGGATGGTCGGGCTGGAGGCAGTGCTCAACGTAACCGCCGGCCTCATTTCGCGGGCAGTCGATTACAGCGACAGCCTGCTGGCTGACCGGTATACCCATTACGTCAGCGTCCGGGTGATGCGCCAGGCGGCGGAACTGGACCTCACTACCTACGAAGACCCTGTTTTCTATGACCGGCTGGAACGGGCCCGGGTGCAGGCGACCGATCGCCTGGCCATGATCCAACAAATGGGCCGGTTGTTGCAGCAGACCCTGACAACCCTCATCTGGACCGGCATCCTGCTTTACTACTCACCCTGGCTGGTGCTGTTGCTGGCGTTTGGCGTGTTGCCAACATTCCTGGGTGAAACCCACTTTGCGTTCCTTGGCTATGCGAAGAATTTTCGCCAAACGCCGGCCAAGCGGCAGATGGACTACCTGCGCCAGGTGGCCGGCAGCCGCGAGGGCGCTAAAGAGCTCAAACTGTTCAACCTGAGCGATTACCTCACCAACCGTTTCACCAAGCTTTCACTCGGTATTTATGAAGAGAACGTAGCGCTTTCGCGTAAGAAGCTGATCGCAGGTGGTCTGCTGGGCGTGATCGCCACGCTGGGCTACTACGGAGCGTACGTGTATGTGATCTGGCGCGCTGTGACCGGCTACCTGAACAACATCGGCACCTTCTCGTTGCTGACCAACGCCATCATCCAGGCGTCGAGTAATTTGCAGCAGGTGTTTTCTACCGCATCCGGCATCGCCGATCAGGCCCTGTTCCTCACAGACCTGATTGCATTCTTTGACATGAAGCCAACGGTACTGGCGAATCCTGACGGCGCGCTGATTCCCCGCCCCATTCGGAGCGGATTCGAGTTTCGCAATGTGAGCTTTGCTTACCCCGGGACCACCCGGCGGGTGCTCAGTAACTTCAACTTCACCCTGGCGCCGGGCGAGCGCATCGCGCTGATCGGTGAGAACGGGCAAGGCAAGACGACGGTCGTGAAACTGATAACCCGGCTCTACGATCCGACCGAAGGCCAGATTCTGCTGGATGGCAAAGACCTGCGCGACTACAAACTGGAAGACCTGCACCACGAAATCGGGGTCATTTTTCAGGACTTTATGCGCTACGAGATGACTGCCCGTGACAACATCGGTGTGGGCCGCGTGGAGAGTGAGCACAGTCAGTCGGAGATCGAATCGGCCGCGCACAAGAGCCTGGCGGAAAGCGTGATCGCCAAGCTGCCCGCCGGGTATGACCAGATGCTGGGCCGCCGCTTCGAGACTGGGGTCGAGCTTTCTGGTGGAGAGTGGCAGCGAGTGGCCCTGGCCCGTGCTTACCTGCGCGATGCCCAGTTGCTGGTGCTGGATGAGCCAACTGCGGCGCTCGATGCACGCAGCGAGCTGGAAGTGTTCGAGCGTTTCGCCGAGCTCACCATGGGCAAAATGGCGCTGCTCATTTCTCACCGCTTCTCTACCGTTCGCATGGCTGACCGCATTGTGGTGCTGGAAGGTGGCAAACTGGTGGAGGAAGGAACCCACACGCAGCTGATGGCGCTTGGCGGGCGTTACGCGGGCATGTTTGAAATGCAGGCGGCCAGCTACCGCTGAGTGAGTTACCGCTGACGCAGCTGGCCGCTGCAAAGAGAGACAACTTATGACGGACACTGTATCCAACCCGGGCCAGGCGGTTGCCGGGACTGCCGATGGGCAGCCTACTTTTTCTCCGGAGCACGTGCGGCGATACGCTGACCAGGTCGCACCGACCTGGCAGGTTGCGCACAAGCCGGAAGGGCCCGGCACCTTTGGAAGTCGCATTGACGCCACGGCTCAGTCGTTGAACCAGCTCTACGCCGTACTCGATGCGCGGCCGCAACCCACCTACCTGCCAGGCGAAGTGCTGGACCCGTTGCTGGAGCTGCGCCAGAACCCCAGGCTGCTGCGCTCGGTAATCACCGAAATCGCTTCTGCGCGTAAGCGCCTTGGCCGCTTGCCCCGCGTGATTCGTGACCACGGGAACGATGAGCCCCGCATCGTGACGGTGGCCGACGCTTACCTGCAGGCGAACGGATCGGTGTATCACCCGGACGCGCTTAAGCTGTTCATCAACCAGGCGCAGCAGTATGACGCGCTTGAACTGGATGAGTTGTGGGCGCTCGCGACTGTGCTCAAGTTTCTGCTTCTGGAAGAGGTCATCACCCAGGCGGATGAAGTCTTAAAGGATGAGAGTGCGCACACCGAGGCCGGCGCCGCGCTGTTGAAAGCACGCATGCGCAGCCTGCGGGACGTGGGCTACGCTGATTGGTTCAGCCTGATCGAGCCACTGGTCATCTATGATCCGGTGCTGCAGCAGGATCCGGCTGATGCTTACCGGTTCATGGATTTTGAGAGCCGCGAGGCTTATCGCAAGCGCGTGGCCATGATCGCCGGCTACTCCGATTGCAGCGAGCTTGAAGTGGCGCAGGCCGCTCTTGCGCTGGCCCAGGAATCGAAGGACAAGCAGCGTGTGGAAGACCCTCGCCTGGGCACCCGGCGCGCGCACATCGGCTACTACCTCATCGATCACGGATTCCCTGTGCTGTCGAAGCGCGTGGGCTACCGCCCCCGTTTTATCGACCGCCTGCGGCTGGGCGTATGGCATAACTCAGAAGACTTCTACATCGGTGGCATCCAGGTGCTTACCGTCATCCTGATCGGGTTGATTATTGCGCCGCTGGTGCCGACCTACCCTATCTTTGGCGGGCTGACCCTGGCTTTTCTCCTGCTGTTGCTGCCCGCGACGCAGGGTGCGGTCGATCTGATAAATAACACCGTCACTGCGATCTTCAAGGCGTACGCACTGCCCAAACTGGACTTCTCGAAAGGGGTTCCACAACCGTTTACGACGCTGGTCGTGGTGCCCACCCTGCTGATGAAAGAGAAGCAGGTGCGTGAATTATTCGATGAATTGGAAGTGCGCTACCTGGCAAACCAGGATCGCAATATTCACTTTGGGCTCCTGACGGATCTGCCCGACTCCGTAACCCGGCCGAGGCAGAACGACACGGATCCGCTGGTCGATCTGGCGGTACAACTCACCGACGAATTGAACGAGCGCTACGCCCGTGCTGGCGCAGGAACCTTCTTTCTGCTGCACCGCCATCGGATTTTCAATGCGCGCCAGGGCGTCTGGATGGGATGGGAGCGCAAACGCGGCAAGCTTCTGGATTTGAACAAGCTGCTGCGCGGGCAGTTCGATCCATTTCCCGTAAAGGCGGGCAATTTAGCCACGCTCTCGCAAGCCCAGTACGTGATTACGCTGGATTCGGACACGCAGCTTCCGCGCGGCTCGGCCCACACGCTGATCGGAGCCATGGCGCATCCATTGAATCGCGCGGTCATCGATCCGGAACTGCGTATCGTGACCGAAGGGTATGGCATCCTGCAGCCTCGGGTCGGCGTGAGCGTGCAGTCTGCTTCGCGTTCGCGGTTGGCCTCTATCTACTCTGGTCAGACCGGTTTTGACATTTACACGCGGGCAATTTCTGACGCTTACCAGGATCTGTTCGGCGAAGGGATTTTTACCGGCAAAGGCATTTACGAGATCAATGCGCTGCATGCCGTGCTCGACCGGCGTTTCCCGCGCAATTCCCTGCTCAGCCATGACCTGATTGAAGGGTCGTATGCCCGCGTCGGCCTCACCACTGACGTTGAGGTCATCGACGATTACCCATCGCACTACAGCGCGTACACACGGCGCAAGCATCGTTGGCTGCGAGGTGATTGGCAAATTGCTCAGTGGTTGTTCTCGAAGGTTCCGGATGAGTCGGGTAAGTATGTGCGCAACCCGATCTCGACCATTTCCCGCTGGAAGATCTTCGACAACTTGCGCCGATCGCTGGTAGAAACCTTTACGTTCGCGCTGCTGCTTGCTGGTTGGCTGGGGCTGCCGGGAGGCGCTCTTTACTGGACGCTGGTCACCCTCTTCCTGATGTTCGTGCCCACGCTGGTGCAATTCGTTTTCAGCATCGGCAGGGCGTATTTCACCAAGTTGAAAGGCTCCATGCGGGATGCGGTTACCGGGTTTGGGCAGGGATGCTTTATCAGCCTGCTGAACCTGGTGTACCTGCCACATCAGACGTTGATGGCACTGGACGCGATTATCCGCTCGCTGGTACGCAGCTTCATCACTGGCCAGCGCCTGCTCGAATGGGAAACAGCGGCTGAGTCAGAAGCGGCTAGCCGACGCACCCCGGTGGATCGCTACCTGGCCATGACCCCGCTGGTGGCGCTGGTGGTCGCGGCACTGGTATTTCTGCGCCATCGCCAGTCGTTGGTGGTGGCTGCGCCGATCCTCTTGCTGTGGGCTTGCGCGGGGTTGATCACTTCATGGCTGAACAGCGCTCCCCGCCAGGAGAAGCCGAAGCTCAGCCTGGAAGAAGATACGTTTCTCCGTCAGCTGGCACTCAAGACCTGGCGTTTCTTCCACCAGTATGGTGGCGAGAGCCACAACTTTCTGATCCCCGACAACGTGGAAGAAGACGGGTTGTTTGAGGCCGCACGCGTTTCCCCGACTAACTTTGGCCTGTTGCTCAATGCACGGCAAGCGGCCAATACCTTTGGCTACCTCACTGTGCCGGAGTTCATCACGCTGACTGAGCGCAGCCTGCAGACTTTCGACAAGCTGGAGAAGTACCGCGGACACATCTACAACTGGTATGACACGCGGACGCTGGTGCCGATTCGGCCCATGACCATTTCGTCGGTCGATAGCGGCAATCTTGCAGCTTCGTTTTATACGCTGCGGAGCGGCTGCCGCAGCCTGCTTCGTTTGCCATTGCTCAGCCCTGCTTTATTCACGGGCATTCGCGATCATTGGCAGTTGGCAGTGAGCTTGCCGGATACACCCGCGGGGGTGAAGGCGCTGGCTCCGCCGGCCAGCAATATGGGCGTGGATGCCTGGATAACCTGGGCGCAAACCACCGTCGATTCCCCGGCGTTTGATGTTCCGGCAGGCCCTGGCGAGAGTGCGTACTGGGTGGGCGAGTTGCACCAGCGGGTTCGCGCGCTGGTGGTCCTGGTGCGCGACTACATGCCATGGCTATCGCCGCAGTTTGCCAGCCTGTTCGCTTTGCCTCAGCTGCAAGGGCTGAAGGATGTGGCTGCAGACGTCTTGATTAGCAGCGCCACCGGCTGGGCCATCGACCTGGATGCGCGGCTCGCGCGCGCTTCAGCCAGCCTCGCGCCCGATTTGCCAGAAACCATACTGATCGAGGAGCTGCGTGCGGCTTTGGTCTCGGCGCGTGAAGGCCTGAAGACGCTCAACCGTGAACTGCAGGACCTGGCGACTGAAGCAATGCGATTTGCCACCGAGATGGATTTTGGCTTCCTGATGGATAAGTCACGGCTGCTGCTCTCGATCGGGTACGAGATGGAGACGCAGCACCTTCACCAGGCTTGCTACGACCTCCTGTCGAGCGAGGCGCGCATTGCTGCCTTCATCACCGTTGCCAAGGGAGAGGCGCCGCAGCAAAGCTGGTTCAAGCTGGGCCGCACGCACACGATGGCGTATGGACACGCTGTGCTTATTTCGTGGACAGGCACGATGTTCGAATACCTGATGCCTTCCATCTGGATGCGCAGTTATCCGGACACACTTGTCTCGCGAACATTAGCGAGTGTGGTGGAGATCCAGCGCGCGTTCGGACGTGAACACAATATTCCGTGGGGCATCTCCGAGTCGGGATGGGCGGGGATGGACGATCATGGGCATTACCACTACCAGGCGTTTGGCATACCGCAGATTGCGCTGAAATGGGATGCTGTTGCCGGGCCTGTGATCTCGCCCTATTCGACTTGCCTGGCACTGGGCATCGACCCGGTGGAGGCGATGCGCAATCTGAAGCGCATGGCGAAGATGGGATGGATGGGAGCACTGGGCTTTTACGAAGCGGCGGATTATCAAGAGTCGCTGAAGACACCGAAGCTGGTTCGGGAATGGATGGCTCACCATCAAGGGATGGCGTTGCTGGCCATACTTAATCTGCTGCAGGACAACATCGTGCAGGATTGGTTCCATGCGAACGCGCACCTTGAAGCCACGCAACTGTTGCTGCACGAAAAGCCGATTCATCTGGCCGCGCTGAAAGCGGAGTACCAGGCTGCCCAGTCTCGCAAGAAGGCCAGTTAGTGTAGGGCTTTGTGGTTGTCGTTCCTGCTGAAAGAATGGTTCCTCTGCGTGTCCGATGCTGGAGTCTGTAGAAATTTGTGGCAGAAGAGATCCCTCGACTGCGCTCGGGATGACAAATTGAGGCCAGTGGCGCTGGCGGACCGCAGCGTTTGGCGTTTGACGGACAGCCGCTTTTGGCGTTTGAGTGACCGCCGCGTTTGGCATTCGAGTGACAGAAGTGGGTGGCGTTTTAATGACAGCCGCGTGTGGGTTTTCAGTGACAAGCGTATGCGGGCTTCCCGCCGGTGTTTACTTCACGCCGCAGGCAATGCCGGCCAACGTCACTAGCCCCCAACTTGTCATCCCGAGCGCAGTCGAGGGATCTGCTGTGCGCCTTTCTCCCTCCACAAAGTTTTAAACGAGCTCCAGCATCGGATGGGCAGAGGGACTTGGGTCTCGATAGCAGCCGCTTTGCTGCCACGAGTGACTCTCCCGCCATTCCTGCTGGGGCTCCCTAAACAGTCGTGGTGAAACGACGGGTCGGGTGGCTAGTCCTTGCCCAGGGCTTGTTTGACGCCGCGGACCAGCGCCTCGGGGTTGAACTCTGCCCGGATAATCTCGTCCGGGCAGTCACTTTCGATGGCGACCCGGTAATTGCAGACAAAGGCAACGTGCTGATCAGGAACTATTTTTTTGATGCTGTCGCAGAGTTTCTGGGCGCTTTGCACCCGCACATCCGACTCCACGTCGATCAGGATCAGATCGTAATCCCGGTGATTGAGTTCGTTCAGGACCTGGCTGGAAAACAAAGCAGATTGCACTTCAAACCCGTGCAGACGGAGGATTTCATCCCGCAGGCCTTTAATATTTTCCCGGCTTGAGATGTGGAAAATCCGTTGCGCCTCGGTATTTTCTGCTGTTGTGCCTGGCATTACGCTGATGCTATCAGTACCCGCCAGATTTCGACTACACAAGTCTTAATTACTTAACCGCATCGGCGTTGGCCTCGGCAGCCACCGGCACACCGATGGTCGGGACCAGCATGTCCTGCTTGCGATAGATCAACGTGGTGGCGTTTAGCGAGGCAAGCTCAAAGCCGTGACCGTGGGTGATCGCGTCGGTGGGGCAGGCTTCCACGCAGTAACCGCAGAAGATGCAGCGGTTGTAGTCGATGTTGTAGACCTTGGCATAGCGCTCGGAGCTGGAGATGCGCTGTTCGGCGGTGTTCTCAGCGGCCTCGATGTAAATGCAGTTGGCGGGGCAGGCGGCTGCACACAGAAAGCAGGCTACGCACTTTTCCAGGCCATTTTCGTCGCGCTGCAGTATGTGTGCTCCGCGGAATCGATCCTGAAAATGGGCGCCGCGGTTGGGTCCTGGGCCGTCCGGGTAGTTCTCTACCTCGGTGGGGTTTAGCATCTCGCGAAAGGTGATGCTCATCCCCTTTGCCAAACCGGCTATGTTTCGCACTATGGACATGGGTCCAGTATACGATGGGCTGCTTGCGGCCGCTAACCGGCTAGCTGTGCTGCCCGGGACCGCAAGGATACGCCCAGCCAGACCAATCCAGAAAACAGTTCGAAGCCCGAAAGTGCCTGAGTGGTGGTGCGCGCTCCCTGGTGATAGTGCATAAGAAATGCGAGGCCCATGGAAAGGGACACCAGGCTGGCAAGCCCAAGCAGAAATAGACTCGACCGGTCCGCACGGAGTTTGCCGGCCAATGATCCCTGGAAGACACTGTTGCCTAACGCGTGCAAGCCCGCTAGAAAGGCCAGGGATTTTGCTGTCAGCATCAGGGAGATGCCGATGTAAATGCCGAACAGCACCGCGAAGCAGCATTCGCAGAAGATCAGCCACCAGAAGTGCAGACGGCGCTCGTAGGCAAAGCGGGAGGCCACGCCAAGGAGAAGGCCGTTCCCCAAGACAAAGGAACCCAGCAGCAGGCTCATGTAGACCAGGGTGACGGGATCGAAAAAGAAGACGCCGAGGAAGATGCTGGCGAGGAACAACACCAGGGCGAAGATAATCGCCAGGCCGCCGCGGACGGCGAAGATCCACCAGCACGATCTAAAATCCGCGAGTTCTGTCTCCATCGCACGGCCGTTCGTCATCGTGCCTCTCCCTGTTATCGTGCCAGGCCTGCTCTCCTTCATGGTTTGCATGCGTGAAGGAAAGGGCTGGGCGATAAGGGAACAGTAACAGACGACAAACGCATCCTACGTGAGCCCATCGCTGCTGCTAACCCGAGGAGTGTCGGCGCTGCTCGCATCCGCGCGCTGGGGTATGATTTCTTGCGGCTTGTTCTATGCAATCCATACGTCTGCTGCCCCGCGCATTCGTTTGACCGCTTAATTCCCAGGAGCCATATAGATGTTTGCAGAACGCATTACGCGGAAGAGACTTTTACTGGCATTTGGGCTTTTCATTCTCAGCGCCATCTCCTTTCTCGATCGAACGAATATTTCAATCGCCGGCATGCAGATCAGCTCGGAGTATGGACTGGGCAATCAGCGGTTGGGATGGATCTTTAGCGCGTTCCTGATTGGATACGCAGGTTTTCAGGTGCCTGCGGGCTGGCTGGCTTCGCGATTCGGCCCGCGCCTGGTGATCACGCTGGGCGTGGTGTGGTGGGGCATTGCCACTGCGCTCACCACCATGATTCCTCCCGGCATTGCCCAGGCCGTGGTGTTGTTGATTGCCATCCGCTTTCTCCTGGGTGCCGGGGAGGCGGTGATTTACCCGGCCGCGAACCAATTTGTGGCGCGCTGGGTGCCGGTGCAGGAGCGGGGCTTTATCAATGGGCTCATTTTTGCCGGTGTGGGCGCAGGCAGTGGACTGACTCCGCCGCTGCTTGCGTGGTTCATCATTCACCATGGCTGGCGATCTGCCTTTTGGTTCAGCGCCATCGTGGGTGTGATCGCCGGGGCCGCCTGGTGGTGGTTTGCCCGGGATACTCCGGAGGAAGATCCGCAGGTTTCGCCGGGTGAGTTGCGGCTTATCCGCGAAGGGATCGCCGATAAGTCCGGCGAGGCGCAAGACGGCCATGCACCCGCGGGCATTTCGTGGAGAGCCATCCTGACACGCCGGGATTTGCCGGCGCTGTTTGTGAGCTATTTTGGCTTCGGCTATACGGCGTGGATCTTCTTTAGCTGGTTCTTCCTTTACATGTCGCAGGTGCGTGGATTCAATCTCAAATCCAGTGCGCTGTATTCGATGCTTCCCTTCCTTTCCATGACGTTCGGCTGTCTGGGTGGTGGCGTGCTGAGTGACCGGCTTACGAAAACTTATGGCTTGCGGGTTGGCCGTTGTGGGCTGGCGTCGGTTGCGTTTTTGTTTACCGCCGTGTTTCTGGTACTGGGCTCGCGGGTGCAGAGCCCTCAGCTTGCTGGGGTGATTCTTGCTGGTGGTGCGGGGGCGCTGTACGTATCGCAAAGCTCCTTCTGGTCGGTGTCGGCGGATATCGCTGGACGCAATTCCGGAGTGTTCTCCAGCATGGTGAATATGGGCGCCCAGGTTGGCGGCGCGGTCACTGCTTCGCTCACACCGTGGGTGGCGCAACGCTTCGGCTGGACTACTTCGTTTGCCATCGCCGCTGGGCTTGCGGTGTTAGGTGCTGTGTTGTGGATGACGGTTCATCCGGAACGCCCGCTGGCTGCATGAGTATTTTGAAAGGCAAAGCGATGATGGGGTCACGGAGTTTCTGTTCGCTGGTGCTCGTTTTGTTTCTCTGTACGGCGCCTGCGTGGGCCGCGGAGTTGCGCGTTCCCACGCAGGAGGGGATCGTTTACGGCACGGCCGATGGCCAGCCGTTGACGATGGATTACTACGCTCCCAAAGGAGCGGGGCCGCATCCCATCGCGATCATCATTCACGGTGGAGGCTATCAGCGCGGCACCAGCAAGAGCGGGAGTGAAGCCTATTGCGCCGACTTTCTTGCGCCCGCAGGGTACGCGGTGTTCTCGATCAACTATCGGCTGGCCCCCAAGTATCCCTACCCGTACATGGTCTACGACGTGGAACGGGCGGTTCGCTTTCTTCGCCACAACGCGGCACAGTGGGATGCGCAACCCAATCGCATCGCGCTGGTCGGTGGCTCGGCGGGCGGGTTTCTCAGCAATATGGTTGGTTTGCTGAATGTGCCCGGCGATCCGGCGGCGGCTGATCCTGTGGATCGGGAGAGCGCCAGGGTGCAGGCGGTGGTCACGTTATTTGCGCAGAGCAGTTTTGCGACGGTTCCGTTGAATGCGGATGTGCATGCGTTGCTTGATCCGCTGATCCAGCAGAAGGGCGAGGCGGCGGCGCTGAAAGAGGCTTCGCCGATTAGTTATGTACACCGCGGGGATCCGCCGTTCCTGCAGATATTGGGGGATAAGGATGAGTACATTCCTTTTAGTGAGGCTACGAATTTGGACGCGGCTTTGCGGAAGGTGGGGGTTTCGAGCGAGATCATTCGCATTCCTGGCGGGATGCATGGGACTGGGGGGTGGGAGAAGTTGCCCGGCGTGCCGGATTGGGAGGTGCAGATGACGGAGTGGCTGAATAAGAAGTTAGGGCATCGGGGTGAGGTGGGAGAAGGGGTACGGCGGCGTGCGGTGGAGTAGTAGAGAGGGTGTGAGGTTAAGGGAGCGTTGTGCTCCTCTGACGCGGTGGTTCCTCTGCTTGTCCGATCCTGGAGCTCTGTCCGAATTCCGGGCGGGAGAAAGGCGCACAGCAGATCCCTCACTTCGCTTCGCTTCGGTCGGGATGACAAAGGGGGGCGTAGTGGCTTCGCTTCGGTCGGGATGACAAAGGGGGGCAGTATGTAGGGTTCCATTCTCAAAGAGTTTAGCGGTTTGTTTCTTGCGAGCTTGTTGCAGGCGGGGCTATTTTTTTAGAGGCCGGGCCTTCGCGTGCGGACGGCGTAGAGGGAATGGTCGGTGAGTAGATAGAGGGTGCGGCGGTCTTTGTCGCCGAAGAGGATGTCGTGCGGCCGCTCGGGCACGTCGAATCGGCCCAGTGACTTTGCGTCGGGCGAATAGGCGTAGATTTGTCCGGCGGCCAGGAGGACGTTGCCGTCGGCGTCCTGGGCCAGGCTTTCGCCTCCCTGCTCTACGAAGGTTGCGATTTGCGATAAGGAACCGTCACTGTTCAGTGTGCCGCGGTAGGTACGCTGTTCCGCTTCGTTCGTTGCGTAAAACGGTTTGCCCACGGTGCCTTTTACCAGGCCATACGCTTCGAGAACGGGTGCCCACTTGGTGCCGAAGTACGGCTCACCCTGCACGATGGGCGCGGTTGTCGGGATAAACAGGGTATTGTCAGGTGACACGAACTGGAAAGTCGTACGCGTGCCCAGATCCTTCTCGAACATTTGTTGCAGGGTGGTGTAGGTGTAGGGTTGCGTGGCAGAGAGCGTTTCGCCAAAGTCGCCGTTGAACCAGTAGTCGACGGGCAGAGCAGGGGTTAGGCCAGGGCGATCTGACGATGGCTGCAATGGCAACAATGTTAGTTTCGATTCGGCATCTTTGTCGTCTGGATGCAACGCATAGGCGGTGAAGTGCGTTCCACCGGACGAGAGGACGACGAGATCTCCGGCTTTATCGAACACCAGGTTTACGGCATCGAGGGGAGCGTCGCTCACGACGACCGCGCGGCGTTCTTCCGGCGACCAGCGATAGATGCGTTGCGCATGGGCGTCGACGAAATAGAGCCGTCCAGCGGCGTCGATCGCCGCACCGGAAATGTTGTAAAAGCCGGTGGCCAGCCGCTCTACCTGCGCGCCCTTATCGATGAGGCCTGAGCTTGCGGTGGCCGCGGGCAGTGGCTTGTTATCGGAAAGGTCGAGCGTGGCGAACTCACGGTCGCGCACAGCCGCATGCAGGGTCTGGTCAACGATTGCGTCTTCGTAAGGAACCTTGTTGGACCGCACGGCCTGACGGCAAACGCCTGCGCCATCGCATAGGCCGATAGAGCTGTTGGCGTCTACGTGCACGTTGCGAAAGTGAATTCCCTCGGAATCGGCCACGCGGACCGCATACGGAAACGGCTTCTCCATGTGGGTCACACGGTATCCGTGATAGTTCGCTATGGTCACATTGTTGCAGTGATCGAGTTCAAGCGAAGAGGCGTCCTGACTTTCGCCGCTCTCTTCCTCAGTCTGTAACGCGTAGAGCTCCCAATTGGATACGTTCTTTAGCTTGATCTCCGCACGCACGTGGTGCTCACTAGAGAGCTCGTAGACGAAGCCGGGAATGGTGGTATTCGCAATGAGTATGCCTGCCTGGGCGAAGGTGTCGGGCGTCCAGATGTTTGCGAAGGTGCCGCCTCCTCCCTCAATCCAGAGGCTCGGATATTGGGAGTCCCAGGGCCGGTGCGGATCGGGGTCGGCGCTGTGCGTGCTGTTGTAGGGATTCAATCGCTTGCCATCGGGGCCATTGGTGCCATGCCCGCCTAGAAAGCGCACATCATCCACCAGGGATCGCTCGCCGGATTGCCACAGAAGCCCCGTCGCGCGACTGTTGAGGCCGCCAGTGAAGATGCCAAGCCCGGAGATGATTGCGGCGCCGCCGGCGCTGGCCAATAGCAGAGGCTTGGGCGACCCAGGCCCCTGGAAGGAAGGTGTGCCGTCTGGTAGATCGAACTGTGTAGCACTGGGGTGGAGACCGATTAACACTGAGTCCGGGCGAAGGGTAAGGGTGTCGCTGAGTTGGTAGCGCCCGCTTGGAAAGTAAAGTACCGGGTGCTGGTCAATCGCTTTCTGCAGGGCGGCGGTGTCGTCCGTGCTGCCGTCTCCCTTCACTCCGAGTGTTGCGACATTCACCCACGTGGCAGAGGCGGGCAGTGTTGGGATGGCCGGCCCTGTGGAGGGCGGCAACGCGGTGAGTGCAGCAGGCTCGTAGCGGGTCGCGAAAGCGGCCGTGGCTCCGGGATACGCGAGACTGAGCCCGTGCGAAAATACATTCACCTTGTATGTATCAGCGACTTGCTTAAACTCCCGGCCGCTCTCGCGCAGCCTGGCAAAGATCGGCACGTGGGCGCAGACAATGTCCTGGAAGTTGATTTCGGTCATGCGGCTTGTTTCACCACTGATGACCACGGCGGGGCCGGAGATGTTTTCAAAGCGGCTGTTCTTGATCCAGAGTTGATCCGAGTAGTGAGGGTCAATCGATACAGCGGTAGGCACGTTACGAAATTCATCGTGGACCAGGGTCAGCCCTGCTTCGTTCTCGCGGATGGCCGCTTCCCGCTGGCCGTCGAAGGTGGAATCGATGAGCGTGAACTGCCAGGCGGGTGAGGGCTTGCGGGCCATGATGCCGTATTGCCCGCCGTGGAAATGGAGGTCTTCTGCCTCGTTCGCAACTTCATGGACGCCGGCGAAGCCGGAACCGATGGCGAAATCCATATGGCTGAGAAAAGCATGCTGTGCTGCGTGAAAGCGAATTGCAACCGCCCCCGCGTTGCCGGAGCCAATCTCGAAATCCACATTGCTCATAGCGGAATAGAAGGTGCCGGGGTTGGCGTCGGGCACGCTTTGCGCAGGGCGGGGTACCACGCCACGCGGTGTCGGCGGAAAGTGGTAGCCTGCGCGCGTGGCGCTGCCACTCTCAGGGCGGGGACGCGCGCCGGCAAAGAAAAACATGTAGGCGATGCCGTCGTTATAACCGGGGGTATGCTCCCCGAGCACAAACACGGGGCGCTCGGATCCGTAACCGATCACCCGAACGCCGGGCCACAAAAAGACCGTGTGACTGATGCGATAACGGCCCTGGGGAACGAAGACGATCCCTTCCCCTTTGCTGCTCTGCACTTTGTCAATCGCTGCCTGAATGGATGCGGTGTCGTCTGCCTGTCCGTCCGCATGAGCGTGGAACTCGGCGGCGTCGAGGTACACAGCAGCAGGATCATCAAGGCGGGTCGTATAGGTCGATGCGGCCAGGCAAGTCGCGGAACAAAGCAGAGAGGCACACAAAAGGGAAACGGTTCTCATGAAATTAGCCTTGGATAACGGAATGGATCGTGATCGAAACAGCGAATGTCCGCGAACGAGACGAGTGACGTGACGGGTAAACAGGATGTGCCAAAATGCGTCTTCTATGAAGAATGGAATACGAAACAGCTTGTGAGCGGCAAGATATTCCACTTCGCATAGTTTATCTCGGCGATTTGTTTGCGGTTAGTTATTTTCTCTCGATCAGCACGCGGCTAACTCGCGCGGACCCGCGATACCACTATGCGAGACGCTCGTTTTCCTTTGACAGTCGTATCCTGCGTTATCTATAAATTGACGCGCGCCAGTTGCTTTAAAGGGACATACGGAAAGCCTGTCAGATCTCTCAGAAATAGATCTGCGGTGTCCTGCCAACAACATGTTTCACAACTTCGGAGGCTTTGGGCCATGAGCATCAAAAAAATACTCTCGTTCGCACTCTTCTTTTCCTTCCTCAGCACAGCAGGCATCGCACAGGTCACAACCGGCAGCATTCTCGGTACGGTTCACGACGCTTCCGGCGCAGTTGTGCCCGATGCCACCGTCACCGCAATCGATACCGGCAAAGGGACGACCGTTACCAAGCAAACCGATCCGTCGGGTAATTACGCACTCCCATATCTGCTTCCCGGCACTTACAACATCTCGGTTGAAAGCAAGGGGTTCAAGCGCAGCGTGCAAAACGGTGTTGTGGTCGACATCGACCAGAAGGCGCAAATTGATTTTGCGCTGGAGGCCGGCGGTGCGAGCGAGACCGTGGAAGTGACCAGCGCTCCCCCGCTGATCCGCCTGGACAGTTCTGAATTGGGAGAAGTCGTCGGCAAGCGCGAAGTACAGAACCTTCCGCTGAACGGCAGAAACTTTGCCCAACTGGTTTACCTTGTGCCGGGTGTTACATCTGGCCAGGCGGGCGAGAACCTGTCCGGTTCCAGTTCGTTCAATCCGCGCGCCGCGTCGAATTTCAACGCGCTGGGCAGCCAGGCCAACACGAATGCATGGATCGTGGATGGCATCGTGGACAACGAGTACACATTCAACACGGTCATGGTGCAGCCTTCGGTTGAATCGATCGCAGAATTCAAAGTGCTGACTGGTTCCTATTCGGCCAACTACGGTGTGGGCGCGGGCGTGGTTTCGGTCTCGACCCGTTCGGGTGCGAACGCATTGCACGGCGAGGTATTTCTCTATCTGCGTAACAGCGAGTTGGACGCGCGCAATTATTTTGCGCGCGTCGGCAGCGCGGTGCAGAAGCCGGCTTATCGCCGCGGTCAGTTTGGTGGCGCTGTGGGCGGCGCGATCATTAAAGACAAGCTCTTCTACTTCGCCGACTACTATGGCCAGCGTTCACTGAAAGGCATCGTCAACCAGAACAATGTACCGACACTTGCCGAGCGCAATGGCGACTTCAGCAACTATACCGATACCACTGGAAAGCTGATTCCGATTTATGACCCCTTGACTACGGTTGCCACGACGACCGGCGGCGCCACGACGTATTCGCGGACCCAGTTCATGGGCTGCAATGGCGATCAGCCGAATGTGATCTGCCAAACCCGCCTGGACCCAGTCGGTTTGAACCTGGCGAGCATCTATCCACTGCCCACCGGACCTGGCAGTTTTCTTGAACTACGTCTCCACCGCTAACCAGGTCATCGACGATAACGGCGGCAATACCCGCATCGATTACCACTTGAGCGATAAGGATTCCATGTTTGGCCGCTTTAGCTACGAGCGATTTGTGCAGAGCGCGCCAAATCCGCTGGTAGGTGGCCAGGGTACCTGCTGCCTGCCCACCCCGCCCGATGCCGCCAAAAAATTTGACCTTGGACCGTACGTCGCCGGCATCCAGCTGACGACCCTGATTGCCCAGGGCCTGGCGCTGAACGAGACGCACATTTTCAGCCCCGCGTTCTTCAACGAATTCCGCGCGGGCTATGCGCGCACAAACCCGTTTACCACGCAGTCTGACTTCGGCCACAACTCATCCACCTCGCTGGGCATCCAGGGCCTCAATGTTTCGCAATACACCACGGGCTTGCCCAACGTGACGGTCGGCGGTTCCTGCGGCGTTGAGTTCACTTGTTTGCAGGGCGGTACCGCGTTCCTTCCGGCGCACCCGGTACAGACAGACATTCAGGTGGAAGATACGTTCTCATGGACGCAAGCAAAATCATTCGCTCAAGTTTGGGTTCCGCTACGTTCGTATCCTCGCGTCACCCTTTACTAACACCACCACGCGTGGCGGCCTCACCTTCAATGACAACTTCACCAACAGCGGGAGCAAGAGTGTTGGCGGATCCGGTCTTGCCGGCATCCTGCTCGGATTCCCCAACTCGGGTAGCCGCAACTTTCTTTCCGTTCCCTACTACATCACCAACGTCCAGTACTCGGGCTTCGTTCAGGACGACTGGAAGGTCACACCGCGCCTTACGCTTAACATGGGTGTGCGGTACGATGTGTTCACTCCCGACACTGAAAAAAACAACAAGATCGCGAACTTCAACGAGAACACCCTGGTGTTCGATTACGCCGGTAAGAATGGCGTAGGCCGCACCGCCGGCATTCAGACGCGCTACGGAAACGTGGGACCCCGCTTTGGCCTGGCCTACGATCTCGATGGCAAGGGCGGCACCGTTGTGCGAGCGGGCTTCGGCATCTCCTACTTCCCTGATCCTTTCTCTGCATCGGACGAACTGGGGCAGAATCCGCCGTTCACCATTTCGCAAACGTTCTCCAGTCCGGCAACATTCCCTCTGCCGGCTGCTTTCGCGAATGTATGCACACCCACCAACGTTACCGCGACGTGCCAACCGGTTCTCAGCAATCCGTTCCCTCAGGGTGCGGTAGCGCTGCCGTATTCCTCGCTGACCACGACCGCGGCTTTGAACGCGGCGCATCCCGCGCTGATTGGGCACTCGCCGAAAAATGAGACCCCCAACGCACAGACCTACACTTTTGGCTTCGAACACACCACCCTGGGCGGCGTGGTGGGTGTGGGTTATGCGGGCAGTCACAGCGTGCACCTCACCTACGCCTACAACCCGAACGAGGTTGGCTTGATCCAGCCGGGTGGACCCACCTCGCAGACACTGCGGCGCCTGATTCAGCCGCTGAATAACATCTCCACCTGGGTGCAGGAAGACCCGATCAACGCGTCGAACTACAACAGCCTGCAGGTGAACTACACCAAGCGTTATACGCATGGCCTGACGTCGCTGATCAATTACACCTACAGCAAGTCACTGGATTATGGTGGTTCCGCTGCTTCGGGTGGCGGCTCGGCCGGCAATCCGCAGACTGTGACCAACCTGAAGGCGGGCTACGGCGCGTCTGGCTTTGACCAGAAGCATCGGCTGGTCAGCAGCGTTACGTACGAGCTGCCGTTCGGTGCGGGCCGAGCGTATCTGCGAGACGGCATTGCCGGCAAGGTCCTTGGCGGTTTTGAAGTCGATGCCATTACCACTTACGCTTCTGGGCCGCCGTTCTCAGTAAGCTTGAACAGCGGCGTGAATAGCGGCTCTCCGAGCTGGCCAAACCGGATCGGTCGCCGGGGCAAGCTGGATCATGGCACGCCGTTACGCTTCTTCAACGCAACGCTCTGCCCGATCGGAGAGACTTCTCTGAACGGCGTGGCCTGCGCGTTCCAAACACCACCAGCAAACACCTATGGCAACGTAGGGCGCTCGGTTCTGTATGGTCCTTCCACCAAGAACTGGGACATCAGCTTGCAGCGCCGGTTCAAGCTGTATGAAGAAAAGGCGCTGGCGGTCAAGTTCGACGCTTTCAATGCCTTTAACACGCCAAACTTCGCTACCCCTAACTCGGCGATTGGCTCCGGCGCTGCGGGCACGATTACCGGTACAGTGAACGACAACCGGGATCTGCAGGCTTCCGCAACGTTCTACTTCTGACGTGCTTAGGACCGGGAAGGATATCTCACGATGAGTGAGTGATTCTTCCCGGTCGCGCACGTACCGGTAGATGCTGAATTCCCATGACACCGCCGAAGCAGCCAGGGATACACCTGGCACTTCGGCTGCGCGTTCAGGAAAGCATTCGTACGCCCGATTAAGAAGCAGACATCCGAAAGAGAAAGGTAACCATGAAAGATTTTATTGGTTCGAAATTTAATCGCCGCGGTCTCTTGAAATCATCTATGGCCGTTGCTGCCGGGGGCATGCTAAGCCGCTACAGCCTGGAGAAGGCTGCCGCTGAAACAGAACCGGCGATCAAGAATGTCAACACCAACTCGAATCCTTCGACGTTGAAGATTACGGACATGCGGTACGCCATCATTGTGAAGCCGGGCCCGAGCCCCTGCCCGATCATTCGCATTGACACCAACCAGGGCGTGTACGGACTGGGTGAGGTGCGCGATGTCGCCGGCTACCAATATGCGATGGTGCTCAAGAGCCGCATCGTGGGCGAGAATCCACTCAATGTTGATTTTCTCTTTGAGAAGATTGCTCAGTTTGGTGGCATCTCCCGCCAGGCCGGCGGCGTGTGCGCGGTCGAGATGGCGCTCTGGGATATCGTCGGCAAGGTCTACAACATTCCGGTTTACCAATTGCTCGGCGGTCAGTGGCGCGACAAGGTGCGCATTTATGCAGATACGACCGAGTCGGATGATCCGAAGGAATACGGACGGCGCGCCAAGGAACGCAAGGAAATGGGCATTACCTGGATGAAGATGGATCTAGGGATTAATGTGCTCGAAGGCAAGCCGGGTATGGTGATGCAGCCTTCCGGGCAAAGCAAGTGGGAAATGCAATATCAGCCGCATCCCTTCATGGCGACGGAGATCACCGACAAGGGTATTGATCGGCTTTGCGAATATGTTTCGGCCGTGCGCGACGCCGTTGGTTATGACATGCCGTTGTCGATGGATCACCTTGGGCATATCGGCGTGAAGTCTGTTATTCGGTTGGGCAGGGCGTATGAGAAGTACAACCTGGAGTGGATGGAAGACGTGATTCCCTGGTATTACACGGACCTGTTGAAGGAGATCACGGATGCCAGTCCGACACCGACGATTACTGGGTGAGGACATTTACGAGATCGCCGATTTCGAGAAGCTGTGCAGTGCTCATGCGGTCGATAAAATTCATCCGGATCTGGCCACCTCGGGCGGGATCCTGCGGACGCACAAGATCGGCAACATGGCATTCAATTATGGCGTGCCGATGGCGATGCACTTTGCTGGTACACCGGTTAGTTGCATGGCGAATGTGCACTGCGCGGCGGCTACGCGGAACTTCCTGGCGCTGGAGAATCACTCGCTGGACGTGCCGTGGTGGCAGGACCTGGTTAACGGGCTAGATAAGCCGATGATCAAGGCCGGTTATATCCAGGTGCCGACCTCGCCTGGTTTGGGTGTGACGCTCAATGATGAAGTTTGCCGGCAGCATTTGCAGAAGGGTACGGGGTACTTTGAGCCGACGCCGATGTGGGATGAACCTCAATCGCAAGACGATCAGACGTTTAGTTAAGGTTGGTTGGTGAAGGGCGCGCTGCCGTTAGGTGGCGCGCCTTTTTTGTTTTTGTGGAATGGGGTTTGGTGCGGGGGATTTTTGGGTAGGGGTGGGAGTTTTCCCGTCCAGGGGGATTTGTGGTTTACCCGTACAGTGGCTGGTGGAAGGAGAAACTGCAGATCCCTCGGCTTCGCTCGGGATGACAAGGGGGCGCTCTAATGAACAAACTGGAAAGCGCTCTGGACGAGGGTTTAATGTCCCCCACTGAAGCCAAACGCGGCTTGAATGGGCCACCCGACAGTCAGGGTCCGATCAGTCGCCACTCAGGAGATTGCTCCTGCCCGCATCCAGAAAAGCCGAGGTGGCCCACTCAAGCCGCGTTTGGCTGATTGGGATCCTGCTCCGCTCCCTCAGCAGACCGGTGCGTATCGCACCCCGTTCATCCTGTCCGTGACTCGCCTCGAGCTTCGCTCGGGATGACAAGGGTGCTGGGATGAGAAGTCCAGGTCATTCTGCGACTAAAAAGCTTTTGAGAGAGGTTTTCGGAATCCCACATCTCGCGAAAAACGAGCGAGATGTGGGGCACCCGTCGGTTGTTGCTGGGACGGAGTGGGATGAGGCCGGTTATTCGTCGGTGACGCAGCCCAGCGCGGCGCTCTTTACGCAACGAATGTATTTTGCCAGCGTGCCTCGCTCGGCCTTGTAAGGTGGCATGGTCCAGGCGCTGCGGCGACTGGCGAGCTCGGCATCCGAGATGTCGAAGGAGAGCTCATTTGCCTGTGCATCGATGGTGATGGTGTCGCCGGTGCGCACCAGCGCGATGGGACCGCCCTCCTGCGCTTCGGGAGTGACGTGGCCTACGATGAAGCCGTGGGAGCCGCCTGAGAAGCGGCCATCCGTGAGCAATGCGACATCTTTGCCCAGACCTGCGCCCATGATGGCTGAGGTGGGCGTTAGCATCTCCGGCATGCCGGGGCCGCCTTTGGGGCCTTCGTAACGGATCACCAGCACCTGCCCCTTGGCAATCTTTCCATCCTCGAGCGCTTTCAACATCAACTCTTCCGAATCGAAAACATTGGCAGGACCCAGTGAACTTGAGGCCTTCTTTGCCGGTGATTTTGGCGACGGCGCCTTCAGGGGCGAGATTTCCCTTGAGTATCTGCAGGTGACTGGTGGCTTTCAACGGATTCTGCACGGGACGTACGATCTGCTGTCCCGCCTTAAGACCAGGCAGGTCCTTCACATTCTCCTGCAGAGTTTTGCCGGTCACCGTCATGCAGTCGCCATGCAGCAGCTTTTCGGCGATCAGCATTTTGTAGACTGCGGGCAAGCCTCCGATCGACTGCAGATCTTCCATCACATACGAACCGCTGGGCTTGAAGTCAGCCAGCAACGGGGTCTTGTTGCTGATGTTTTGGAAGTCGTCGATGCTGAGAGGGACGTTCACCGAGCGCGCCATCGCGATGAGGTGCAGCACGGCATTGGTCGATCCGCCCAATGCAGCCACAATGACCATTGCATTCTCAAATGCTTCACGCGTCATGATGTCGCGCGGTTTTAAATCAAGCTCCAGCAGATTGAGCACGGCAGCGCCGGCACGAAAACACTCATCGAGCTTCAAAGGATCTTCTGCCGGAATCGATGAACTGTAGGGCAAGCTCATGCCCAACACTTCAATTGCCGAGGCCATGGTGTTCGCGGTATACATGCCACCGCAGGCACCGGCGCCAGGACAGGCGTGGCGAACGATACCCTGCCGCTGCTCTTCCGTAATCTGGTGAGTGATGAATTGTCCGTAGCTTTGAAAGGCGGAAATGACATCCAGCTTCGGCCCATTCGGTGTCTGGTGGCCGGCGCGGATCGTTCCGCCGTAGACCATCAGGCTGGGGCGGTTGAGCCGGCCCATGGCGATCAGGCAGCCTGGCATGTTTTTGTCACAGCCCGGCAAGGAAACGTTAGCGTCGTACCATTGCGCACCCATCACGGTTTCAATTGAGTCAGCAATCAGGTCGCGCGATTGCAGGGAAAAGCTCATGCCGTCGGTGCCCATGGAAATGCCGTCGCTCACGCCGATCGTGTTGAAGCGGAACCCGACCATGCCTGCGGCCACGACACCCTCTTTGACCTTCTCGGCAAGGTGCAACAAATGCATGTTGCAGGGATTGCCCTCATACCACACGCTGGCGATGCCGACCTGCGGCTTCGCCATGTCGGGCTCGGTCATGCCGGTGGCGTACAGCATGGCCTGCGATGCGCCCTGCGCCTTGGGCTGCGTGATGTGGGAACTGTATCTATTGAGCACTTTGGTCATCTGACTCATAACAGACAGTGTATCGTCTGTTTTCGAAGATGGAGGGGTCCTGAGAATGCAGCCGGCGGTGTGGTGGCAGTATGGAGTGCTTTACGAGGTGTACCCGCGATCATTCCAGGACGCGAATGGCGACGGTATCGGCGACCTGCCCGGCATTCTTGCGCGCCTGGACTACCTTGCCGGTCTGGGGATCAAGGGAGTGTGGATTGCGCCTTTCTATCCGTCGCCCATGGCGGATTTTGGGTATGACATCGCCAATTATTGCGATGTGGACCCCATGTTTGGTACGCTGGCGGATTTCGATCGGCTCCTGACGGCCATTCACGAACGCGGGCTGAAGTTGATTCTCGATTTTGTGCCCAACCATACGTCCGATCAACACCCCTGGTTCCTCGAAAGCCGTTCCTCGCTCTCGAATCCAAAGCGCAACTGGTATCTGTGGCGCGATCCGGCAAAGGACGGCGGCCCGCCCAATAACTGGCTGAGCAACTTTGGAGGTCCCGGATGGACGCGGGATGGAGCCCAGTACTACTACCATTCCTTTCTCAAGCAGCAGCCTGATGTGAACTGGCGCAACCCCGAGCTCCGGGCAGCGATGTTCCATGCGCTGCGGTTCTGGCTGGAGCGCGGGGTCGACGGGTTTCGTGTGGACGTGATGTGGATGATGATCAAGGACGATCAGTATCGCGACAACCCGATCAATCCGAAGAGCACACCGGAGAGCCCCGCCTCGATACGGCTGCTGCCGGTCTACAACACCAATCGGCCGGAGGTGCATACGATTGTGGCCGAGATGCGCGCGGTGCTCGATTCCTTTGAGGACCGGCTGCTGATCGGTGAACTTTATCTTCCCTTTGATCAGCTGGCGACTTATTACGGCCAGGACCTTGACGGCGCGCAGTTGCCGTTTAATTTCCACCTGATGCTAAGTCCGTGGAATGCGGATGCGATTGCGAATGTGATCCGCGCGTATGAGGCGAGCTTGCCTGTTGGGCGCCTGGCCGAATTGGGTGATCGGCAACCATGACCAACCGCGCATCGCCACACGTATTGGTGCGGCGCAGGCACGGATCGCGGCGATGCTGCTGCTGACCCTGCGCGGGACGCCCACGATGTATTACGGCGAAGAGATTGGCATGACCAACGTTGAGATTCCTGCGGAGGAAGTGCAGGATCCGGCGGAGAAGAATGAGCCTGGGAAGGGACAGGGCCGTGACCCGGAGCGCACGCCCATGCAGTGGGATAGCAGCCCGCGTGCGGGCTTTACCACGGGCACCCCGTGGCTGCGCATCGGCGCTGATCACGCGAGTGTGAACGTGGCGAGCTTGTCGGAGAAAGAGGATTCCATGCTGAGCTTGTACCGGGCGCTCCTCGCACTGCGCAACGCGCAGGCTGCGTTGCACTCAGGCGAGGTTGGTGGGGTGGTTAGTGATGGGGCTACGCTTAGGTATGAACGGATGGCTTGGTGAGCAGAGGTTTGCGGTTGTGCTTAATTTTAACGACAGCGCGGAGGAGATGGCGGTGGCGGTGGGGAGAGTCGCGGTTTCGACACACATGGACCGATCAGGAGAAACGGTTGCGGGGCGTCTTTCTTTGCGGCCCCACGAGGGCGTGGTGCTGGCGATTTAGCGGAACACGATCTTAAGTCAGTGCGTCTGAGAGGCAAAGCAGGTTCTTGCAGCTTGTAGGGCAGGAGCAGAGGGATGTGTGTCTGGAGGCCTTGGGGTTCGGCTGGATTACATGTCCCCCACTCAAGCCGGAAAACGGCTTGAATGGGCCACCCTCATTTCGCTTGATATGGCAGTTCGGCTAGATTGCGCATGGTTATCGCTGCTTGATCGGCGCTTGATGTGGCAGTTCGGCTGCGAGGCGCACTGGTTCGCGAGGATTGGTGCCTGCTTTGGCGTTCGGCTAGAATGCGCAACAGAGGCGTCATGTCGAAATCGCGCAGAGAGTTCCTGACCAACAGTTCCCTCAGCCTACTGGCCGCAACGGTTGTTTCGTGTAGCCCGGAGAAGAAGCCGGTATCGGAGCCGCCACCCGGAACGCCTCCGGCCTTCGGCACCGGGACCGCCACCGGGCCCGACGTCTCGCCATTGACCTTTGCGGAAGCAGAAAAGCTGGTCCAGGTTTCCTTGACGGAGGCTGAGCGCAAAGAGGCGGTCGGCAATTGGCGGGTGAGCATGGCGCCGCTGTATGAGCGCCGCACGGGCCCGCGCAAGGTCTCGCTCGAAACAGAACTGGCTCCGTGGTCACACAGCCAGGCGACCTTACCTGGCCAGTCGTCTGGTCCGGAGCGCGATGTTTTTGTCCGCAGCAAAAATGATCCGGGGCCTTTACCCGCGAACGATGAAGACATCGCGTTTGCGCCAGTCACCAAATTATCGCGCTGGATCCAGACGCGTAAGCTCACGTCGGAACGGCTCACCAATATCTACCTGCAACGGATTGAGCGGTTTAACCCCACATTGCTGTGCGTGATCACGCCGACCCGCGAGCTGGCATTGGCGCAGGCCAGGCAAGCCGACCAGGAGATCGCCTCCGGACACTATCGTGGGCCACTGCATGGCATTCCCTGGGGCGGTAAGGACCTGCTCGACACTGCCGGCATCCGCACTACGTATGGCGCGGAACCCTTCAAAGATCGCGTGCCTAAGGAAGACGCAGCTGTGGTCAAGCGGCTGCACGAGGCTGGCGCCGTGCTGGTGGCCAAGTTGAGCATGGGTGCGTTGGCGCTGAACGATGTCTGGTTCGGGGGGCAAACGAAAAATCCCTGGTTGCCGACGGAAGGTTCTTCGGGTTCGAGCGCTGGTCCTGGATCTGCAACGGCAGCGGGGCTGGTGGCTTTTTCGATCGGCAGCGAAACAGGCGGTAGCATCGTTGGACCCAGCATGCGTTGCGGCGTCACCGGCTTGCGGCCTACCTTCGGCCGCGTTCCGCGCACAGGCGCCATGACCCTATGCTGGTCGCTCGATAAGCTCGGCCCGATGACCCGCAGCGTAGAAGACGCCATCCTGGTGCTGCAAGCGATCAGCGGACCGGATGCCGGGGACGTCTTCAGCGTGCCCAGCAAGCTGGACTTCGATGCGAGCGCTGGCGTAGCTGGTCTGCGCGTCGGCTATTTTCCAGAATGGATGAAGCAGTCGCCGGCCACCGACGTGGATCGGGCAGCGCTCGAGGCGGTAAAGAAAGTGGGCATGGTGCCGGTCGAGGTGTCGATTCCCGACTGGCCGTATGACTCGCTGAACCTGATCCTGTTTGCGGAAGGGGCCGCTGCCTTTGAAGAGCTGACGTTGTCCCATGGTGTCGATAAGCTCAAGATGCAGGTACCCGATGCGTGGCCGAACTCGTTTCGCCAGGCGCGCTTCCTCTCCGCAGTCGACTTTGTGCAGACCGATCGTTTTCGCCGTAAGGTGGCCATGCAGATGGCGCACGTGTTCGCCAACGTGGATCTTCTGCTGGTGCCCTCGCTGCGCGACGAGATGCTCACCATTACGAACAACACCGGACACCCTTCGCTGACATTGCGCGCAGGCTTTATCGAGGTGTCGCAGGAACGCAGCGACTGGGCTCCCGATCCGGCGCATCCTCCGGCGACATTTTCTCCACCCAAACGGGTGCCGCACGGCGTGACTTTGATCGGGCGGCTGTTCGACGAAGGCAAGCTGACGCGGGCAGGCCTTGCCCTGGAAAAGAGCTTCGGCGTTGTGGACGATCGGCCGCCAGGCTTTTAGTGGCGGTACTTGATTCCATTCGCGTCGTTGAGCTGACTGAAGCCCTCGCTGGGCCCTACTGCGCCATGATGCTGGGGGACTTTGGTGCCGACGTCATCAAGGTGGAGCGCCGGCAGAGCGGCGATCAGTCGCGCGGCTGGGGTCCTCCTTTCGTGGGCAGTGAGTCGGCGTACTTTCTCGCCGCCAATCGCAATAAGCGTTCCGTGGCGCTCGATTACGATCAGCCCAGTGGTGCTGCGATTCTCGATCGCTTGCTGGCCACCGCCGATGTGTTCCTCATCAATCATCGGAATCCGGCGTCCCTGGTGCGACGCGGGCTTGATGCAGAGACGCTGTGTGCGCGGTATCCCCGGCTCATCTATTGTGCGATTTCCGGCTATGGTCATTCCGGACCCCGCGCAGGGGCTGCCGGGTACGACATCATCGCCCAGGCGCAGGCAGGCATCATGAGCTTTACCGGTGAGCCAGAGGGTGAACCGATTCGTTACCCTGTCGCGATTGCCGATATGACATGCGGGCTTTACTCCGCGCTGGGTATTCTGGCGGCACTGCTGGCACGGGAGAAGAGTGGCCAGGGGCAGGCGCTGGATATGGCATTGTTCGATTCTCAGCTTACGCTGCTGATTAATGTGGGCAGCAATTACCTGAACGCTGGCGAGTCGCCGCAGCGGTGGGGTAACGCGCACCCCAGCATTGTGCCCTACCAGGTATTTCAAGCCGGGGACGGCCGCCATTTCGTCGCCGCGGTAGGTACAGATGCGTTGTGGCAGAAGTTTCTCCGCGTGCTTGCGGCAACGGAGACGCTGGGACGGGATGTTCGCTTTGCCACCAATGCGTCGCGGATTGAACACCGTGGCGCGTTGATTCCTGCGCTGTGCGCGATCTTCGCGCAAGCGCCGGCGGGGGAGTGGCTGCAGCGGCTGGCTGCGGAGGATATCCCTGCCTCGGCCATCCAGATGGTGGGTGAGGCGTTGAACGATCCGCAGGCGCTGGCGCGCGGGCTGATCGTCGAGATCAAACACCCTACCCTCGATGCAGTGCGCAGTATTGCCAATCCGGTTCGTCTATCCTCAACCCCGGTGGTGTACCGGTTGCCCCCGCCGGTGTTGGGGGAACATACACTCTCAGTTCTTGAGAGCTTGCAGTACTCGGCCGAACAAATTGCAGGCGCAAAACGCGACCAGGCGATTTGATCAGACGCGAGAGGGAGAAACTGGAATGAGTATTGAATTGGTAGATCGTGACGTACTGCTGGTCATCGACGTGCAGAATGACTTTTGTGATGGCGGCGCACTTGCCGTCCCTGGTGGGCAGGAGGTGGTTCCTGTGGTGCACCGTCTTGCTCCACTGTTCCGTCATCTGATCGTGACCCAGGATTGGCATCCGCGGGATCATCACTCGTTTGCCTCGAATCATCCGGGACGGTCTCCTTTCGACACCATTGCGAGTGCAGAGGGAGAGCACGTGCTGTGGCCTGACCATTGCGTACAGGGGAGTACGGGCGCGGAGTTGCATCGGCACTTACCGGTCGACAACGTTGAGCTTGTTTTGCGTAAGGGCTTTCGTAAGGAAATAGATTCCTATTCTGCATTCCGCGAGAATGATCGCATCTCGCGCACCGGTCTCACCGGCTACCTGCGGGAACGCGGGTTGGGACGCATTTTTCTGGTGGGTCTGGCGTATGACTTTTGTGTGCGGCACTCGGCTATCGATAGCATGCAGGCGGGGTTTGAGACTTATGTGATCGAGGATGGTTGCCGGGCGATGGATTTGCAAGGTTCGGTGGCGAAGACGAATCATGAGTTTTCGCAGGCTGGGGTGCAGCGTATTCATAGCTCGGTGCTGGTTTGAGTGGGTGGGTTTGTTCTACAGCTCAGTTCGCGCGGTTCACTCGCACGGTGGAAGCCCCGGACTTTTAGTCCGGGGGCGCGGGTGTAGAACCCGCGCTGACGATGGCCGTTACCATGCGAGGGCTTTTAGCCCTGGTGGCAGCGGCGCTAGCCCGATTGGAAAACTTTGCGTAGATTTCGCGGGAAGGTCACGCACGCGATTTGCCTTGTGAGGCTTCGCTTCACCAGGGCTAAAGCCCTCAATTTTTGAGCGCGTTTAAGCGCGGGTCTTAACCCGCGCCCCCGGACTGAAGTCCGGGGCTTCCACCGGTTCGAACGAGTTTGGCTGCTCACGATGACGAGGACGGAGAGACCTTAAGCGGCTATAGTGAATTCACTTCCCCATGAAACCATCAGTCATTGTTCTTGCCTTTAATTCGGTGGATACGCTTAGCGCTACGCTGGCCCAGGCGCGGGAAATTTCTGATGACATCCATGTAGTCGATTCCTTTAGCAGTGACGATACTGTTGCCCTTAGCCGGGGGTTTGGGGCTCAGGTCGTGCAGCATGCGTTCGAGAGCTATGGGGCGCAACGGAATTGGGCGATCGATCATCTTTCGCTGCGTTATCGCTGGCAGTTGCACCTGGACGCGGACGAGCGGCTTACACCGGAGTTGATTGCCTCGATCCGTGCGCTGCCCGAAGAACCGGCTGAACACGGATTCCTGGTGGCGCGCCTGGTCCAGTTCCTTGGGCGCCAGCTGCGCCATGGCGGCATGTCGCCTACCTGGCACTTGCGGCTGTTCCGCAACGGCGCCGGCCGGTGCGAAGAGCGCAAGTATGACCAGCACTTCTACCTGACCGGAGGGCTCGGCGGCACGGCTGGGTGGCTTCATGGTGGATGACATCCGCATGTCTCTTTCGGAGTGGACCGTCCGCCACAACCGCTGGGCCGACGCCGAAGTGGAGGAACAGACTGCGGCGATGGCAGGTGCACGTGTTCAACCACGCCTGAGCGGCAACCCGATGGAACGAAAACGCTACCTGCGCGGGCTGTACAACGACGCACCCCTGTTCGTGCGGCCATACGCCCTGTTCTTCTATCGGTATGTACTCCGCCTGGGCTTTCTCGATGGAAAAGAAGGTTTCATCTTCTGGACGCTGCAGACCTTCTGGTTCCGGTTTCTGATTGACGCCAAGCTCTTTGAGCACCGCTTAGGCAAAAAGCTCTAAAATGGTTTCCAGCGGTAAGCTCCGGAGGCGTCTATGTTGCAGGTAGTGGTTTGTCTGGGCGGTGCCCTTGTTGTGTTCCTCGCGATGGTTCTCTGGGCAAATGATGGCCGGTTTAAAAGTCACAACGAGACCGACAGCCACTAACCAGAAACATTGCGCAAGAACCGGGACTGCGCCATCGCGGCCAGTCCCGGGTTCTCCTCATCGTTCACTCGCTCCGTTCCTACCGTCCGTATCCTCGCTCATACCCGCGCACGTAGCCTTCGCGGTAGAGGTTCTTGTAGTCCTGCCGGCGAATGGGTAGATGGTCATGCCCCGGCGCATCCTCGTAGGCCTCGGAGTGTGTGGGCCGGAAGCTATGACCGGTCTCCCGGTCGCGCTCACCCTCCATCATTCCGTCTTCAAATCCCCGATGCTGCGCATACTGGGTAACGTCTGGCTGTTCGCGATACTCATTGGCGTAGCCGCCGTCCCGTGGTGGGCCATCCCATTGTTGGGCGGACGCGTTGGGAACGTTGATGCTTATAGCCGCCAAGGCGACGGCTAAACCGAGACTCCGGGCAAGCAGTGCTGTTGTTTTCCGCTTCATGGCTCCCTCCTGGTCGCTCATGCTGAAGAAGAAAACGCAGTTCTGCGGGCAAGGTTGCCGGCATCTTTTTTCTGCGATCGGTGTTGCGCGAAGGGACGCGAGTGAGATCAGGAAACGACGGGCAGTTTGATCGTGAACTCCGTGCGGCCCGGTTCGGAATCAAGGACGATGTCGCCACCGAACTTGTCGACCACGATGTGGCGCACGATGTCGAGCCCTAAACCGGTTCCCTGCCCACTCGGCTTGGTGGTGAAGAACGGTTCGAAGATGAGCTTCCGGTTCTCCTCGGGTATGCCCATACCCCGGTCTTGTATGGCGATGCATACATGGTCGCCCTCAACCCAGGTCCGCACCGTTACCTTGCCTTGTTGCGGGGAAGCGTCAATGGCGTTGTCTAACAGGTTCGTCCAGACCTGGCTAAGGCCGATACCGCAGGTCGAAAGCACAGGCAGCGAGGGAGTGAAGATTTTCTCGATGACCAGTTCTTTCTGGCGGAATTTGTGGCCCAGAACCACCAGCGTGCTTTGTATGCTGTCCTGCACATCGAGCTGATGGCGCTGCGGCTTGTCATCGTAGGCGTATTTCTTGACGGCCTTGACCAGATCGGTCACGCGGGAAACGCTTTCCTCAATGGTGCCGACAAGCTGGACACTGGAGATGAGTGTTTCCATCCAGTTCAGCGGATCCGATAGGGTGTTCCCGGGAAATTCGTGCTGCGCGCACTCAAGGGTTTGCGCACTGAAGCCTATACCGATCAGCGTGGGCGCCAGCTTCCATCCATTTTCGATCCCATGGTCCTCAAGCCATGTTTCCAATTCGCTTTCCGCATCGGCCTGATCGATTGAGCTCATGGGGCTTTGCTTTTGCGGCTGCAGCGCCTGCTCCTGCAGTACCCGCAGGCAATCTGCCTGGCTTTTCGTCAGTACTTCATTGCTGCACATGCGTAGACTAAGCTGTTGCAGCCGGCGGAGATTATCGCGCATCTGGGTGGCGGCACTCTTGGCCGCAGCGCCTGGATTATTCAGCTCGTGCATAAGACCGGCAGCCATGGTGCCAAGCGAAATCAACTTCTCGCGGTGCAGCTCCTGCGACTGATACACCTGGAGACGACGCGCCATGTTTCCCAGCACGCCCACGCGTACCTGCGGGCACTGGAACATGAGGTTCCAGAAAACCTCTTCCGGCAGATAGACCACAGAAGACGGTTTCAACTACCGTGATGACCACGTTGGAATCTTTGCCCATGAGGAGCGGCACTTCGCCGAAAGTCTCTCCGGGACGCATCGTGCCGATACTCATCAACTCGCCGGCTTCATGCCGCTTTTGCAAGCGAATTTCACCAGAAAGCAAAATCCAGAACCCGCGGCGCGTACTGGCAATCTGGTAGAGATCAGCGCCTGCTTCAGCGTGGATCAGTTCCACGGTCCCCAGGCACTTCAGGTCACTGAGCAGTGACACCGGAGAACACTGGTACTGCGCCAAACTCTGCCGCGAGGCTGGCCGCTTCTACATGTTCGACGCGCGTAGCTAGCTGAACATCCGTCATTTGTTACTCGTTAGACCTCGTGCCGATCTACCAACCACCAACCATCGGAAACCCTAAAAGCTTGCCAAATACTGGTGAATAAACTGCACGGAGATGGAACCTTCTCCGACTGCCGATGCGCACCGCTTTACCGATCCGTGGCGCACGTCGCCGGCAACAAACACGCCCGGCATACTGGTCTCGAGCAGATAGGGCTCGCGGGGCTGGTTCCAACCCTTTGGCATCTTCCCTTCTACTTTCAAATCAGACCCCGACAGCAAAAACCCATTCGCGTCGCGCATGATCGTGTTTGGCAGCCAATCCGTATTGGGAGCAGCCCCAATAAAGATGTACAAACCATTGGCCTTTACGGTCTCTTCGCCGTTTGGCCCACGCAGGCGCAGGCAGGAAAGCCGACCTTCTCCCATGGCTTCCACTACCTCACAGCACGGCCTAACCTCTATATTCGATGTAGCTTCAATCTGATCGATTAAATATTTCGACATGCTCTTTGTCAGGCCGTCAGCCCTCACCAGCATGGTTACCTTGCGCGCGTACTTGGAGAAGTACATGGCAGCCTGACCGGCCGAATTTGCGCCGCCAATGATGAAAACGTCCTCGTTGGAGCAGGATCGGGCCTCGGTCATGGTGGCGCCGTAGTACACCCCAGCTCCGGTCAGGCGCTCCACACCAGGCGTTTTGAGATAACGGTAAGACACGCCGGTGGCAATCAGGCAGGCGCGGCACGACACTTCTTTGCCATCTGCCAGCTGCACCAGGTTGTAGTTGTTCTCTGAGCGGATGTCGGTGGCCTTATTGGTCATCATTTCGGCACCCAGGCGGGTGGCCTGGATTAGCGCTCGTTCTGTTAAGTCCTGTCCGCTCACTCCTTCTGGAAAGCCAAGATAGTTCTCGATTCTGGAACTGGAGCCTGCCTGCCCTCCCGGGGTTCCGTTATCGATAACCAGGGTTCGTAGCCCCTCTGAAGCGCCATAGACCCCTGCTGCGAGCCCTGCGGGCCCGGCGCCGAGCACAACCAGGTCGTAAAACTCTTTCTGGGCCTCGGTGCGGAGACCGATCTTCTTTGCCAGTTCCATTTGGTCAGGCTGGACGAGGTACGAACCATCCCCAAAAAGAACCACCGGCAGCTTATGGTCATCGAGTTTGAAACGGTCTAGCAGGTCCACGCCCTCCGCGCTCTGCTCTGGATCGAGCCAGACATAGGGGACCCGGTTGCGGGAGAGGAAGTCGCGCACCTTGTGGTCGCGCAGGGTGTAGCGAGGCCCGAGGACCCGCAGCCCCTCAAAGGGAGGCTTGTAGGCCTCCTTCCAGGTTTCCAGCAGGTCGTTCAGGACCGGGTAGAGGCGCTCCTCCGGGGGATCCCAGGGTTTGGTCAGGTAGTAGTTGATCTTGGCCGTGTTGATGGCCTGGATGGCTGCCTCGGTATCCGCATAGGCGGTCAGGAGGGCGCGCTTGGCGTCGGGATAGATTTCCATGGCCCGGCCCAGGAACTCCACACCAGACATACCGGGCATGCGCTGATCCGAGACGAAGAGGGCAACCACGTCTCCGCGCTTCTTAAGTTGGTCGCACGTGTCGAGCGCCGCCTGTCCTGAAGCTGCACGCTGAATGCGATAAGTCGCCCCATATTGGCGGCGCAGATCCTGGACCACCATCTCCAGAACGCTGATGTCGTCGTCTACCGCGAGGATAACCGGCTTTGCCATGCTTCTTTAGTGTATTGCCTGCGCGTCGATTGGTCTCGTTGGCACCATGGCGGCTACACACAAATCCAGTCACCACAGCAACTTGAGGGTGCACCCCTGCCACTTTCGTGGAGTTTCATTTCCTGCCCCAACAGCTAGGCTTGGGATCACCGGCAACTCGCAATGACCGGTACCGATCGCTGAGAGAAACGTAATCGAGGCGCCGCAAATTAAGACAGTTTAGAACGACACTTACCTGGTGGTCGATAGCGTCCACAGGCGCTGTTTCCCGGAGATTGGCAGACCTCATCACATGACCGGCGAGGCGCGCGTGCCGAAAGCACACCGTGCCTGTAGCAAAGATTGCGAATTTGAAGCTTTATGAGGCACAAGGCAGCACGATGAATAAAATTATTCTGGCTGACAACCAAGCAATCTTTCGCGCTGGCATTGCCAAGGTCCTGGCGAGCGAAGAAGACTTTCGCGTAGCCGCACAATGCGCTGATCTAGAACGTCTTCTGCTGTCGGTGGATGCATATCGCTCCTCTATCGTTCTGTTTGCTTCGGCCTTACGGCCGGAGTACCAGGATCTGATGTCTCATGTGAAAGCTGCCGGCAGCCGCGCGGTTGTGATCGCAGAAAATGGCGAACCGGCACAGATTTTTACTGCTCACGATATTCGCGGCGTGGTGTATCGCAACACCACCGGCCCTGCGCTGGTGGAATGCGTACATCGGGTGATCAAAGGCTTCTCTTCCATCCAGCGGCCAGTCGAAGCGATCGGCTCAGAAGAAGAAGATTCCGTCGGAGCGCGGGTGCGCGACCGGCTCACGCCCAAAGAAATGAAGATCGTTGCGCTGATCGTGCAGGGCTGCAAGAACAAGGAAATTGCTCTGCGCCTGGGAACCACCGAGCAGGTAATCAAGAACTACCTGCGCAGTGTGTACGACAAGACAGGCGTTTCCGATCGTCTGGAGCTTGCCCTGTTTACCATCCATCACCGGATCCTGGCGGCGGCTGCGGCCGAAGCCGGCAACTCCGTCCAAATGCGCACCGCCTGATCGCTTCACCCTGCCCCATTCAAGCGCGGTTGGCTTGAGTGGGGCCGTTCTTCCCCTCCCTTGTTGTTCGCTGATTCCTCCACAAGAAAATAGATTTTGGACGCGGCAGAAACGTAACGCGCGTGTGCGCGTTTCACCCCACGCTTCGGCCCTTGCCGCAGGCATTCAGGCACTCCCCCCTGTGTTACTGTTGGCATAGATCACCCGGGGGTGCCAAGCGTTTGACCCTGGCCCAAGACAAATGCCGCAACAGTCGAACCTGTTTTCGTCCAGTCCTGCAAACGGCTCGACCGTGCAAGTACGGCAACCTGCGCCGCAGCCGCAGCCTCCTCCCCGGCTCCCGGTTTGGCTTCGCCGGATTGAGTTATATCTCTACGTCATCATCCGCATATACATCGGCATCATCGTGCTGGTGCTCCCCTGGTACACGCCGTTATGGGCAGACAATGAATTGCTCAACTACTATCCGCGGGTAGGCACTTTCCTGATGTACGGCTCGGTGCGCGGCGTGATCTCTGGCCTGGGTCTGCTGAATCTGTGGATTGCCCTCGAAGAAGCTATTCACTTTCGCACCTCGGCCTCCTGACTGCATGAAGAATCCTAATAAACCACCCCATCTGGAGCGCGCGCCGCTCTCCTATCAGAACCCTGCATTCGTCAACAGCCCCGACGGCCGCCTGGTGCGCATTCTCTCGGAATACTCCGAGCCGCTGGCCCGCTTTCGCCGCGAGCGCATTCAAGACACGATCGTGTTCTTTGGCTCGGCCCGCTTTCGTGCACTTGAGCATGCCAACCGGGAACTGGAACTGCTGGATAACACGGGATCGGCCGCTGCTGCGCCCACCGCCGAACAGCCGGCCAGCGAAGAAGAGATCGCCCAGGGTACAGCGACGGAGCTGCGCCGGCACCGTGCCGAAGCCGCAGTGGAAATGGCACGCTACTACGAAGATGCCCGGCAACTTGCGTCGATGGTGACGCGGTGGTCGCAAACCCTGAAGGGACGCCGCCACCGCTTCGTGGTGACCTCGGGCGGTGGCCCGGGCATCATGGAAGCCGCGAATCGCGGTGCGTATGAAGCGGGCGGCAAGTCCATCGGGCTGAATATCCGGCTGCCGTTTGAACAGGCGCCCAATCCGTACATCACGCCGGCGCTCAATTTCGAGTTCCACTACTTCTTCATGCGCAAGTACTGGTTTGCGTACCTGGCCAAAGCGTCTGGTGGTGTTTCCTGGTGGCTTCGGCACCCTGGACGAGATGTTCGAACTGCTCACGCTGGTGCAGACAGAAAAACTTGCGAAGAAAATCTCCGTCGTGGTCTACGGTTCGGCCTATTGGAAAAGTGTTCTGAACCTTGATGTGCTGGTCGAAAAGGGAGCCATCTCGCCGGATGACCGCGCGCTGTTTCAAATGGCCGACACGCCGGATGAGGCGTTCGCTATTTTGAAGAGAGAACTGACGCGGCATCATCTGGACCCCGAGGCGGGCCGGCAGGCACAGCCCAATGCGGAAGAAGAGCCTCTGCTTAACCCTGACATCAGCGGCACACGCTAGCCCGGATTTCTCACAGTACTGATTGGTGCGACAGGTTGGAGGGAGCGGTGAGCCTGTTGCTGTGTTTTGGCTTGTGGCCTTGCGCGTTGGGTTGAGCTTTGGTGTGCGACGACATGTTTTGCGGGTTAGCTAGCCCCCAATTTGTCATCCCGAGGAATCTGCTTGCAGTGCAAGTGGGGTGCGATACGCATCGGTCTGGCTGAGCGAGCAGAGCAGGATGTCCCCCACTCAAGCCAAACGCGGCTTGAGTGGGCCACCCTCGGCTTTTCTGGATGCGGGCAGGGAGCAGATCCCCCTGAGTGGCGACTGATCGGACGCTAAAAACTTTAGGGTGGCCCATTCAAGCCGCGTTTGGCTTGAGTGGGGGACATTTGAACACTCGTACAGAGCGCTTTGCAGTTTGTTCATTAGCAGCGCAGTCGAGGGATGACAAGTTGGGGGCTAGTGACGTTGGCCGGCGTTGCCTGCGGCGTGAAGCAAACACCGGCGGGAGCCCGCATACGCGTCGCTCAAGCGCCACACACGCGGCTGTTACTCAAACGCCACACGCGGCGGTCGGCCAACGCCCCACATCCCGATGTGGGATGCTGGTGCATGCATTTTCCACGCTCCCTTCGTGCGCCGGCATGGTCCTGGTACACATTGCTGGTCCTGGCTGCCGGAAGCGTTCTGCGGCTGTGGATGATCCATGCGCAGTCGCAGGTGCAGGGCGATTCGCTGGTGTATGGGGACATCGCGTCCAACTGGCTTACGCATGGCATTTATGGGCACTCCGTAGGGCATGCAGACGGTTCCACCACGATTGAGCCCACACTCGTGCGGCTGCCCGGGTACCCGGCGTTTTTGGCTATTTGCTTCGCGGTGTTTGGGGTGGCTCACTATCGTGCCGTTCTGTACCTGCAAGGGATCATCGATCTGGGTACATGTCTGTTGGTTTCGGGATTGGCGAGCAGGTTATGCGGCCGCCGCGCGGGCCAGATCGCCCTGCTGGCGTCCGCACTCTGCCCGTTTACTGCCGCCTATGTCGCCGCGCCGCTTACAGAAACGCTCTCAATTTTTTGCGTGGCGCTTGGATTCCGCGCACTGCCGGAGGTACTGGAAGGGAGAAGCCTCCTGTGGGCAGGCATGCTGTGGTTCTCCTGGAGCTACGCCGCGCTGCTGCGCCCGGACGGTGCGCTGCTGGCGGTCGTTCTGTGGTCTGCCCTGTTGGTCTATGGCCGCCAGACCATGGGCCTGGCCAGGGCGTTGCGTGTGGCCACAATTGTCGGGCTTCTCTCGGTGCTGCCGTTTGTAGGCTGGACAATCAGAAACCAATACACCTTCCACGTTTTCGAGCCGCTTGCGCCCCGCTATGCAAACGATCCAGGCGAGTTCGCTGCTCCCGGCTTTGTGCGCTGGACCAGGACGATTGCGGCGGATTTTACCGCCACCAGCGAGATTTACTGGAATGGTAACAGTGATCGTATCGATATTGGCTCTCTGCCTGCGCGCGCCTTTGACAGCCCTGCCCAATACAAAGAGACACAGCGGGTGCTTGATGATTACAACGCGACTACAACGCTGAGCCCGGCGATCGATGGGGAGTTCGCGCGCCTGGCGCAGGAGCGCATTCGTGCCTATCCTCTGCGCTACTACCTGGGAATGCCCCTGCTGCGATTGGCCGACATGTGGCTTCGCCCGCGGGTGGAAACCTTCAATGGGCAACTGCGTTGGTGGCAATACGCGCGGCATCCCGGCGAAACGCGCTTTGCGCTGTTCTATGGCCTGTTGAACCTGGGGTACGTGGGCGCGGCGTTGTGGGCGCTCATGCGCCGGCCGCCGTACGCGGGCGCCATGGCCGGCTTTCTTCTTTTGCGCAGCCTGCTGTTAGCCACGATTGAGGCACCCGAACCACGCTATACGCTGGAGTGTTTTCCCCTGCTCTTTGTACTCGCGGGAATTGCGTGCGTGCGCTGCCAGGGCCTTATTTCACCACCCGGGTCGTCCCTGGGGCGGGAACGATCTTGAATACGTCGTTCGCAATCGGCTGGTTGTAGCGGATGTTGGTGTAGGTCGCGGTTCGCTTGTCGCCACCAGGCTCGTAGAAGATTTGCTTCAGGCTCACACCCCGGGCAGGGTCTACCCAGATCGTCACGTGCGTGAACAGCTCGAGTACCTTGGCTTCTACCGGGACCAGGTCCAGTTTGGCTGACGGAAACGCCGCTGATAGTCTCCGTACCCTGCAGGGCCACCTTCCAGTTCGCCTGCAGCTCGGTGCCGCTGCCGCCGAAGCCCAGGGTAAGAAAGCTCTCCCACTGGCCGCGGTTGGCGCCCGCGCGCATGACGGTGATCTGCTTGATGGCCGGCTGATAAAAGTTGACTTCCCCACCGTCGTAGACGACGGTCTTGGGCGCGGGTTTGCCGTTCTCCAGCTCGAAATCAGCAGCTGTACGGGTAGCCCCCTTCTTACGTTCAAAGTAAATCGTGCCCGATTGGGTGTCGCTCTCCTGGACCACGGCCTGGTACTGCTCCCACGAGAAATCGGCCTGCGCGCTCACAAACTTCGCTGCGGCCGCGTTCAACTGAGCAATCACTTTCTGTACGTCGCCGCTGCTTGCATCCACAGACGCGGCGGCCTGAGCATGCGCTGCAGCGGGCAGCGTCAATACGAGTCCCAGCACGAACAGCGACAGCTTACTTCCTGCATTTACCATGAATCCCCTTATCGGCTGTTTTGACGCGAGGGAGGCAGCCAAGGTTTCTTTTTCAGCTCCACGTCTCTATCAGAGGTAACCAGCAGAGATGGTTTCAGGCATCTGGTCTGGAACTGGCAGGGGAGCGATGCTGGTTTCGCCTTCGTGCGCGCGGTGGAGCTCCAGCCTGCATTCCTGATGACGGATATACGGAAACACGCACTCCTGGCTGCCTTGAGCTCAGCTGCCTTAGTCCACCATCAACATGATTTCGGTTGACTTGATGACTGCGGTCGCTTCGTCCCCTACTTTGATGGCCAGGTCTTCTACGCTTTGACGGGTGATCACGCTTTCGATCAGGTTGTCGCCTACGCGGAGGGTCACCTTCGCCGTGACGACTCCCAACGTGATGGACTCGACCTTGCCTCGCAATTGATTACGCGCTGATATCTTCATGTTAACGATTCTATGGAGAGGCGATACCGGGCGCAATCGAGGCTTAGGGAGGAAGGGCTATGCAGGTGAAGGCGTGTGAGATTTCGGCTGCCCGCTGGCCGGAAGATCATGTCGAAGCCCGTCTGTTGCTGGCCCATTACGGGCTCCATTTGGCCGCGTCCTCCGTGGCGGCCGCGGGGTTCTGCTTGTCAGGTTACGAGGCAGAACTCGATGGCTTGCCTGGCAAGTACGCGGGCGAAGGGGCGGATATCTTATTGGCGCGGGTGGACTGCGTGCCCGCGGGATGCGTAGCCCTTACGCGGAGAACGCTCAGCGACGGATCCAATGCGGCCGAGTTGAAACGGCTTTGGGTGGAACCGGCATTTCGCGGGTACGGGTTGGGCCGCAGGTTGGTGCTGGCGGCCATCGAGTGGACGCGCAGCCACGGCTACTCTTCCGTGGTGCTGGATACGGTAACCGAGGCTATGCCGGAGGCCGCCGGACTTTACCTGTCGATGGGATTCCGGGAGGTGGTCCGGTTCAATGACAATCCCATCGATGGTGTTCGCTTTTACCAGTTGGTGCTAGGTGGCTAAGAAGCCGAGATTGTTAGTCCCGAAGTTGCCGATGTAGGGCAACACATAGGGCAGATCGGCAGGAGGTAGCCCAAACCACTGAGCGAGCGTGGACGCGTACTGCGCGGAGGCGGTGGAGGGGACCCAGCGGCCATTGCTGCTGGCGTCATCCGGGCCGCCCAGCGCGAGGGTGGGGAACGTGCCGTAGATTTTGCCGCCCTTCACGGCCCCGCCCACAATCATGTGGTGGCTTCCCCAGGCATGATCCGATCCTGACGCAGAATTCGGCTGCAGGGTGCGCGCAAAATCAGAGCAGGTAAACGCAGTGACCGATTCCGTCAGGTTCATTTCCTGGAGCGACTGGTAGAAGGCGCCCACCGCGGCACTTACTTTCGCCAGGAGGGCAGCCTGTTGCGGCAACTGGTCACCGTGGGTGTCGAAGTTGCCGGCGCCTACGAAAAAGATCTGCCGCGTCACGCCCAGGGCGGCCCTGACCTGGATGAGTTTCGCCACCTCCTGCAGTTGTCCGGCGAAGGTATTGCCGGCGGTCGGAAAGACTGTCTGCAAGGGGGTGACTCCTTTCATCGCGCTGGTCAAGGTCGCGTTGTAAGTGGAGGCGTTGCGAGTGATCTCGTTGTCGGATTGCACGAGCGAGACTCCGCTGCTTAGGGTGGAGAATTGTTGGGCCGCCTGGGCTCTTCCGCTGCAGTAGGCATGATCGCTGCAGGGAGCGGTGGCGGGTCCGCCGGAGGACAACGCGACGGGAGAGGTGACGGCGCCGTTGCAGAAGAGCGAGTTCCCGCTGAGCGAAGCGATCATGGGGACCAGGGAGCCCGGATTGTATTGCGTGTTCATTTTGTCAGCGATGCGCCCGGCCCAGCCGGAGCTACCGGCGGCACTCGCCATCTGGTTTTGCCACTCCGACTGTTGATCGGGGTGGGAGAAAAGATTGCTCGGCTGGGTAATCTGATTGCTCTTGTATTGCGCGCCCGTGGTGGGCGAGAGCAATGTGCCTACGTTCGCGAGAAAAGCCGCATGGCCGCTGTTGAACAATGACTGTACCTCGGGCATGCTGCCATGCAGCGCGAAGTTGGGCTGTGGCGCTAGTTGCAGCAGCGAACTTTGCGGCAAGGCCAATGGCCCGCGGATGCCTGCGTAACTGGCATAGCCCTGCGTATCAAACGGGATCAGCATATTGTTTGCATCGTTGCCGCCGAACATGAATATGCAGACCAGTGCTTTGTAGTCGGTGGTGGTCTGGGCAAGAGCGTTCAACATGCCGAACGGGCGAAAGCCGAGTGCGCTGCCGGCAGCGGCCATGGATGCATTGGTGAGAAAGCTGCGACGACTGGTTTGCATAAGACTCCCTTGCTCGCCCGTGGCGGCTTAGTGAATGATTTTGTATTGCGAAGAAGTGATGACGAGGTAGACCGCTACCTGCGCTCGCGACTGCAGATCGGTTGCAGGGATCGCGGCGATGGTATTGATCAGAGCGGTGCGCATATCGCTGGGCATTTGGGCATGCATGAAGAGCAGGCCCAGATAGTCTGCGAGTTGAGCCGGATCGGCAGCCTGCTGCCCTATGGGGCTGTGCGCGCTCAGGTCGATGTTGAGACCGGTCGCGGCGTTGTGAACGATGGCATTGGCGACGCTTAGCCGCGGCTCGATCGTGCCCGTGTTCTCAAGGCCGAACTCTGGAGCGTTGATCCCCGTCTGGGGAATTACATATTCCGGAGAGAAGAAATTGAAAACGCTGGGTTGCGTGAACGGCGCTTGCCCCATCGTTCCCATGAACTCACCCATGAAGTAAACGAATGGGTAGGCGTCGCCTGGGTTGGTGGGCTGCGCACCGAGTGCACGAAGAACGTCGACCGTCCACAGCAGCGGCTCGCGCAGGTGGCCGCCATCAATCACGGGATTTGATTCGGCTTGATCGCCAGTCTGCCCATCGCCGGCCCTTGCTTCCGGATCGAGAATGATGGCGGTGATCACCGCCTTCATATCTCCGCGCACGCCGGCACCATTGTTGGCGAACACTGCGGCAACGCGCCCCACGTACGCAGGGCTGGGATTGCTGCTCACCAGGTGTTGTATCAACTGCCGGCAAATAAATGGACCGACGTTTGGGTGCGCGAAGATATTGTCGAGTGCCTCTTTCAGATCCTGCTCGGCGGACTGGCCCTGCGGCAGGGTGGTTCCCAGCAGGAGCGCTTTCGCGCTGCCGTCATGTTTGCTCTCGACGGGCACCATCGCATACTTCCAGTTCTCGGTGCTGTTGAAGCTTGAAGGTGCGGAGCCGTCTGCGTTGCTGTATGTCCAGCCGGTGTAAGCGCGCGCGAATGCTTCGACCTGCAACTCGGTGTAGGTGGGCAGCGGGTGTCCACTGCCATCGGTCTGCAGCGTTCCATCAGGGTTGAGCAGATCAGGGCCGAGGCTGAAAAGCTGCATCATCTCGCGGGCGAAATTTTCGTTGGCGATCTGGCCCTTGCCGGGCGCCCCGCTGTTCAGCATGTTGAGATACGCACCCATCTGCGGCGTGAGGGTTACGTCCTGCATGATGGTGCGGTAATTGGTGAAGGCATCATTCGCCAGAGTGTTGAGGTAAAAAGGCATGCCGTTGTCATGCGTCGCGGGGGCGACCCAAAGCTCGCTCAGCGCCATGGCGACGCGCTGGCGCAGTTGGTCGTTGCCATAGGCCGTCACCTTGAGGAAGTCCGATTGCGTGCAATGAAAATTTGTCGAGGGGCACTCGGCGTTGTGCGGCGTCGGCTGGCTGAAGGGGGTTGCCGGTTGATTGAACTGCTCGGCCAGCGCCGCTTCCAACCCAATCTGTTGCACGTGGGCAATGCCGGCTGCGGTGGGCCCGAAACTGGTTTGGTCAAGAAACCTTGCGGCTGCTGCCGGGGTGACCTCGCCGATATTGAGCAGGATCGCGCTCAGTGTGCCCGAGACCGCCGGCGTGGCAACGCTGGTTGCGGTAATCGTGATTGCGTTATTTACGGATAATGACGGCTGGCGGCGTGTAGAGGCCCGTAGGTGCGATGGTGCCGGCTGTGGCATTGCCGCCGGCTACTCCATTGACTGCCCAGGTCACTGACTGGTCCTGCGTGCCGGCCACGGCGGCGGAATATTGCGCCGCCGTTCCGATGTGGATGCTGGAGGGTCCGGTCACGGTAACGCCTGTAGCGGCAGGGGCCTGCAAGGCGACCGCGATACTACTGGAGACACCCGGTTCGGCTGCACTCGCAGCGGCTATGGCAACCGTGCCTGAACCCGGGAGTACGGCAGGAGCGGTGTAGAGGCCGGCTGCAGTAATCGTGCCGAGTTGCGCGTTGCCGCCCGCGACCTGGTTCACTGCCCAGCTGACTGTTTGATTCGACGTACCGCTGACCTTCGCCGCGTACTGTGCCGAGGCGCCGAGCATGACCATGGCCGAGCCATTCACTGCAATCGTCACCGGTGTAACGTTGGCAGCGGGAGCGGCCCCCTGCGCGCCTCCGCATGCGGTCAATAAACCCAGGAGACCGCCTGTGCAACTAGCCACCAGGATAGGACGGAGATCGAAAGGCATGGCATGCATCCTTAATCTCAACGGCGGGGGGCGCTGATGAATGAATCGAATCTGGGTACTTGCAAACGCAGTGGGTCGGCCAGGGCCTAAATGGCCTTGGGAGCGTGCCGAACCTGCAACTAAAACGGGGGACTTGCTGGGGGGCTTACTGACCGTGCACAGGGGAACTACTGCACGGACACTTCATTGGTAAGCGGCAGGAGACACGGTCGCTTCTCCCACTGCCCATACCGTACCACTTGTGTACGCCCGCTACGACTTATGTGTGAGTTTCGGTCAACCCGCGGAATGTACCTTCGGTACTGTTTGCTGAAGCGGTGAGGCGTGGCGCTGTACGCTCGCACGTACGCAGGCTTAGATATTGATTGAGCAGGAGCGCTGGCTCCCATATGATCGACCCGATCCTCACTTGCTTACTGGAAGGTATCTGTGCTCCGATCAGCGCGAATCTTCGTTGCTCTTATGCTGCCGTTATCCGGGGTGTCCCTTCTTGCCCAGAACGATACCGGCCCCTTGGCAAATTATTTCCTGGGCAAGGAAGTCGTGGTGAAGATCGATATGCCGGCCAGTCAACAGGGCGTCGATCTTCGGTATGACAAAGATGACCCGATGAACTGGAAAGAGTATTCCGGCCGCTTGAAAAAGTATGGCATTGCGCTGCGCAAAGGCGATACGGCGCGGGTGACCGGTCTCGTGGTCAAAAACGATCGCATTGAATTTCAGTTGGATGGCGGCGGTTACGGCACCTTCTTCGACGATGACGGCAACGTCGACGGCGCGTACCGCAGACAAGAGTAGTTACGAGAAGCAGTTGCAACGGGATCTCGATAACACTACGGATCCTGCGCAGCGAAGGAATTTGCAGCGCGAGCTTGATCGCGCACGCGATCGGCGGGAGCGGCAGGATCAGGACAACCGCAATGCCGCGCAGGTAGCCACGCAGATTAATAAACAACAGATTGCGGATAAGCGTTTGCAGGGCGGCTCGCGTTTTAATCTGCGATGGGCGGGGGCGATTCCCGCTAACCAGAACAACCCGGACGCGATTACGCGATTGCTTGCGAACTATGTGACTGTCGAGAGTGTGCAGGGCCCGGGTGTGCAGGGTGCGGGAGCGCCGCTAGTAGCAGACACCCCCGTTGCCTCCGGTGTGCCGGCGACTGCGCAGTTGAAACGTGGCATGCCGATGAACGAAGTGACCGGGTTGTTTGGGCAGGGGCGGCAGTTGTCTCAGTCGGTTTCGCCCGAGGGGCTGAAGACGCAGACGGTGCAATATTCCAGTGGGGATCGTACGGTGGAAGTGATTTATGTCGAGGGGCTGGTGGTTAAGTACTCGATCAGCTCTAACTGATAAGGGTGGAGATGTCCCCCATGCAAGCCGCAAAACGGCTTGCATGGGCCACCCTGAGTTCCTGACCCTTTGTTGCTTCGCGCGAGTCCGTATGCTAGCGTCACGACGTGTGATCGCTGCGAATAGCACTGGCGCGCTTTTGCTTATGAACAGGCTCTCCTCCTGTTGTCGCCGCTAGTTTTTTCGCCTCCATCTTCTCTCCCATTTGCTGGTCTGATCAGTTCAGGAGTTTTGTTCCATGCCTCAACCTTCGTCCAATCATCGCCTTTCGCTTGATACGTGGGCTGTTCTGTTGGCCTTTGTTGCAATTTTGCTGGTACGGCTTGGCATCATCAAGAGCGTCCCCTGGTAGCGCACGCCTCGATGGTGAGAAAGAGACAAAGACATGGCAACTTCAGACGCTAAAACAAATCAACGCATTGCATTGAATGCATGCGAATCGGAACCATCCTCGACCCCCGGGGGTAAACTCGCAGGCCTCGTGCCCGGCATTCTTTTGCTGGCCGTGGTGGGGTATGCGGGCAAGTTTATTGAGCAATTTATTGCGGCTTACGGTAAAGCGCACCATCAGGTCCTGCCCAACGTGGAATATGTGCTTGTGGGCCATCCTGATTGGATTGATCATCTCCAACACTGTGGGCGTGCCGGCCTTGTTTCGTTCGGGTGTAGCCACCTATGAGTTCTGGCTGAAGGCCGGCATTGTGCTGTTGGGCGCTCGCTTTCCGCTGGGCGATGTGCGGCGGCTAGGCGGCCTCTCGCTGGTTCTGATTGCGATTGAGTTGGTGCTGGCGCTCACCTTCATGACTTACCTGGGCCGGGCCTTTCGACTGAAACCGAAGTTGATCACGTTGCTCGCCGTGGGCTCTTCCATCTGCGGCGTCTCGGCGATCATTGCGGCGCAGGGGGCGATCGATGCGGACGAAGAAGATTCCTCGACGGCCATTGCGGCGATTCTTCTGCTGGGCGCGCTTTCGCTCTTCCTCTTCCCGCTGATCGGTCACGCGCTGCACCTCAGCGACCACGCGTATGGGTTGTGGACTGGCTTGGCGGTCGATAATACGGCAGAAGCCACGGCCGCCGGAGCCCTGTACTCCGAGGCCGCTGGCAAGATTGCTGTGCTGGCGAAGACATGCCGCAATGCCACGATCGGCTTTGTTGTGCTGGGGTATGCGCTTTACTGGGCTTCCAAAGGGCAAGCGGCTACGGTGCAGAACAAGGCTGCTTTCCTGTGGAGCAAGTTTCCCAAGTTCATCCTGGGATTCCTGGTGATTTCGCTGCTTGCCACGATCGGCTTCTTCACCAAGCCGCAAGGCACAGCAGTGGCGAATCTTTCCCGCTGGGCGTTTCTGCTCACCTTTGCCGGGGTGGGTTTGCGCACCAATGTTCGCGAACTGAGCAAGCAGGGCGCGCGGCCCTTTCTGGTGGGCGCGGTGGGCGAGATCGTGATTGCGCTGATCACGCTAGGGCTTGTATTTGGCGCGGATCGCTGGTATCACCTGTAAGCGGACGAGAGGGAAACCTTGAAACGAAGCTTATGGGTTCTTGGTGCTTTTCTTTGCGTTGGGTACGTGTGGGCGCAAACGTCGCAACAGACGCAACGGCTGCTGGAAGATTGGCCCAACCTGGGCCGTTACCGCGCAGAGAACGAGGCTCTTCCTGCTACCACCAGCGGGGAGCAGAGGGTTGTGTTTTTCGGCGACTCGATTACTGACGCCTGGGGCCGTTCGGCAAAAGACTCGGTTTTCTTTCCCGGCAAGCCTTACGTGAACCGCGGTATCAGCGGCCAAACTACCGCTCAGATGCTGATACGTTTTGAGCAGGACGTCGTCCATTTGCATCCAGCAGCGGTGGTGATCCTGGCGGGCACGAACGACATCGCCGGCAACACCGGTCCGACAACCGACGCGATGATAGAAGACAACTTCGCTTCCATGGTGGCGATCGCGAAAGAGAATGGCATCCGGATCGTGCTGGCGTCGATCACGCCGGCCTACGCGTATCCGTGGAAGCCGAGCATTCAGCCTGTAGAGCGGATACTCGCCGTGAACAAGTGGCTACAGAGCTTTTCTCAGAGGGAGGGGTGCGTGTATCTGGATTACTACAGCGCCATGGCGGATGCCAGGGGAGCGATGCTGCCCGGGTTCGCGTCTGACGGGGTGCACCCTACGGCAAAGGGCTATGCCGTGATGGGCCCGCTGGCGGAGCGAGCCATTGCAGAGGCTTTGGGTAAAACGGCGGGGCCGCAGTAACGCTGCGAGCCCCGGCCTTCGCTAGCTTTTGGGGGCCGCCTTGGGAACGATCACCTTTTTCAAGGCCTCATCCTCAGAAGGTAAATCTGTTTTGCCGGCCGGCAGCTTGTTGTAGCTGAGGATGTAGGCGGTGAGATCGCTTGCCTGGGGACGCGTGAGGGAGCCCGGCGCAGTCGCCGGCATCAACTTCTGAATCATGTCGTACAAGCTGTTGATGGGCTTGCCTTCGTACTTAGAAAGAAACTCATCGCCGCTGAGGGCGGGGTAGGGTCCGTTGCCATCGAGGGCCGCGCCGTGGCAGGAGACACACTGCTTTGTGAACAGGGCTTCGCCGCGATGCGCTTGTTCGGCAGAGTAGATGCCATCACCCGACGGGGCAGCGGCCGCCGCATCCTGGGCGTAGAGCGGAAGGCAGGATAGCCCGCCAAGAATAAGGGTAGAGCAAACGGTGAAGCTGTTTTTTACGTGCACTGCGTTGGTCTCCTCAATCGGATTAGACTAGCCTGATCGTACTGGACTCGGTATCGCTTTGCTTTGCCAAACCACATCGGAGAAACGGAAATGACGTCGAATTCGGCCACTTTCAGGTTACTGGTAGGAGGGGCGTTGGCTGCGGGGTGTTGCCTGTTTCCGGCGGGCCTGCGGGCGGCGACCCCGTACGCCTGCGACAAGGATCCAGGCTTGACGCTGCCCGAGGGTTTTTGCGCGCTGGTGGCCGCGGATGGGCTGGGAACTGCCCGGCATGCGGTGGCGGCGCCGAATGGCGATCTGTATGTCGCCTTACAGAGTGGCAGGGGCAAAACCGGTGGCGTGGTGGCTCTGCGCGATGACAATGGCGACGGCCGCTTCGAGACCCGCGAACCGTTTGGCGATGGCAGCAGCACCGGTATCGCGTTGCGCAACGGGTACTTGTACGTGGCCAAGGTAGAGTCGGTCGAGCGCTGGAAGATGACGCCCGGGCAACTGAAGCCCAGCGGCCCGCCTGAGGTGATCGTCGAAGATCTGCCGACGGAGCACGAACACCATGACAAGGGGATCGCGTTCGACGGCAAAGGTTCGCTCTATATCAACATCGGTTCGCCTTCGAATGCGTGCCAGTCGGCAGACCGGCAGAAGGGCGTTCCCGGGCAGGATCCGTGCCCTTTGCTTGAAACGCATGGCGGTATTTGGAAATTTAATGAAAACAAACTTCACCAGAAAGAGGCGGATGGTCAGAAGTTCGTCACGGGGTTGCGGCAGGAACCGGCCATTACCTGGCACGATGGCGCCGTCTACATCGTGATGAACAGCCGTGACCAACTGGACGTACTGTGGCCGGGCAAGTTTACCGCGGAAGAAAACGCCACGCGGCCGGCAGAGCCCATGTACCGTGCGACCCAGGGACTAAATTTTGGCTGGCCGTATTGCTTCTTCGACTATGGGCAACAGAAGCTGCTGCTGAACCCGGAGTATGGCGGAGATGGCAAGACAGTGGGCCGCTGCAGCGCGTTCGCCCTGCCGGTCGCAAGCTATCCGGCTCACTGGGCGCCGGTGGACGTGATGTTCTATTCGGGCAGCCAGTTCCCTGCTCGCTACAAAGGCGGGGCGTTTATTGCGTTTCATGGTTCGTGGAATCGCGCGCCTCTTCCGCAGGCTCCTTCGAACGTGACCTTTCAGCCGTTTTCTGGAGGTAAGCCGTCCGGAAAGTATGAGGTTTTTGCCAGCGACTTCGCGGGGAAAGATCCTTTGGTAAGCCCTACCGATGCGCAGGCTCGCGCCGACGGTGTAGCCCAGGCGCCGGATGGCACTTTGTTCATTACCGATAGCCAGGATGGGAAGGTATGGCGGGTGTTCTATCGCGGTAAGAAATAGATGTTTTGTCAGCCTGATTAGGCAGCCGGTCCACGATGTATTTGCCGCAGTTACTGTTTCTTTTATCGCGAACTTGAGGGAGGGTTCTGATGGGTCGTGGACTTTCCTCGATCGTGGCACTCGCCGCAGTATTATTTGCGTCGTCGGGTTTGCCGGAATCGCCATGGGCGATCGGCCCGTTCACACGGCCGGTGACGACCCCGGTAATCGAACCGAACCCTGCCTCGTCGTTCACGGATCCGATACTGAAGAAGCCCGTGCAGTGGGAGGCCCTGCACACGTTCAACCCAGCCGCCATCGTCCGCCAGGGAAAAGTGTATGTACTCTATCGGGCGGAAGATAACTCGGGCAGCATGGTGATCGGCATGCACACGTCGCGCCTGGGCATGGCGACGAGCGATGACGGGATCCACTTCACTCGGCAGCGAGCGCCGGTGTTTTATCCCGACGCTGATGCGCAACAGGATAGGGAGTGGCCTGGCGGGGTTGAGGATCCGCGCCTGGTCGAAGGGGAAGACGGCACGTATGTGCTGACCTATACCCAATGGAACCGCAAGAACACGGACCTTGGCATTGCTACGTCGACCGATCTGATTCACTGGCAAAAGCATGGTCCCGCCTTGCAGGGTGAGAAGTACCAGCATTTCGATTACAAGTCGGCCAGCATCGTTACACGGCTCAGCAACGGGCGCTTGATTGCCGCCAGGATTCATGGCAAGTACTGGATGTATTGGGGAGAGATAGAAGTGCGGCTGGCCACGTCGCCTGACCTGATCCACTGGACGCCGGTTGAAGATGCATCGGGTAAGCCGGTGGTGGTGTTACGCAGGCGCGCTCACCTATTTGACAGTGCGTTCCCGGAAGTGGGGCCGCCTTCGGTGCTTACCGGGCGGGGGATCGTGCTGATGTATAACGGCAAGAATGCCGGGAGCGGCGGATGCTGCGGTAGACGGCGCCCCGGGCATTGGTCCGGGAGCTTACTCTGCGGGCCAGGCTTTGTTTGCGGCAGACAATCCTACAGAAGGCTTATTGCGCGTACAGCCAAGCCGTTCTTTAAGCCGGAGCAAGCGTGGGAGCGGAGCGGCCAGTATGTTGCGGGCACCACCTTTGTCGAGGGACTGGTCTTTTTTCAGGGCAAGTGGTTTCTGTATTACGGCGGCGCTGATTCACGGGTCGGCGTTGCTGTCGCGGATGGGAAGTTGCCGTAAGAGGCCGGGCGTACGAGGAAAACCAGCGCCGCTTCACGCCAAGCGTAGCTCCTGAACTCGTGTCTCACCATGCACATCCGCTGTCACCACAAAGCCCTACCCCCAGACGCGTGTCTCAGCACCAAACGCTGGTGGTAAGACACGCTTCCGGAGTTAGGGCTTTGTGGTGACAGCGGAGATGTTGGTGGCGGCACCCATCCGGTTGCTTGGCCTTGCGGCCGCGCCGAGAGGGGTGCCTTTGCGAAGCGGCTGGCAAGATTCGGCCTTAGGCCATCAGCTCCGCGGCTTCGTCGAGTTCATCGTCTCTCGATGGGTTCGTCGTCGACGACGAGGCCAAGGGCTTGCCTTTCGAAGAGCCGCTTGTAGGTGCCTTCGGTTTTGCGCACCAGTGCGATGTGCGTGCCCTCTTCGATCACTCTTCCCTGATCGAAAACGAGAATGCGATCGAGCATGCGCACGGTCGACAGACGGTGGGCGATGACAATCGCCGTACGGCCAACGATTAGGCGCGCCATCGCTTCCTGAATGAGGGCTTCTGACTCTGAATCGAGACTCGAGGTGGCCTCGTCCAAAATCAGAATGGGCGCATCCGCCAGGAACGCACGGGCCAGGGCAACACGCTGACGTTCGCCGCCTGAAAGCTTGACGCCCCGCTCCCCAACCAGCGTGGCATAGCCCTTCGGCTGACGCATGATGAAGGCATGTGCATTGGCCAGTTGGGCCGCATGCTCAATTTCCGCAAGGGTGGCTTCCGGACGCGCGTAGGCGATGTTTTCTGCCAGCGAACGATGGAACAGCAACGGCTCCTGCGGCACGAGTGCAAGTTGCGAGCGCAGCGATATCTGCGACGCGCGCGCGATGTCTTGCCCGTCGATGAGGATGCGGCCGTCGTTCAAGTCATAGAGCCGCTGCAGCAGCTTCACAAACGTGGTCTTGCCTGAACCCGAATGGCCGACCAGGCCCACGCGTTCCCCAGCCTTGATGCGCAGGGTGAATTCACGGAAGAGTGGGTCTACCTGCGCACCGTAGCGGAAGGTGACGGCGTCGAAGAACACGTCGCCCTTGGTGATTTGAATCGGCTCTGCGTCTTTGCGGTCAGCCACGCCCATCGGCAGCACGTGCATTTCGACCAGGTCTTCCATTTCATTGACGCTGCGCTGCAGGTTAGCCACGTGCTGGCCCACATCGCGCAGATATCCGTGCACGATGAAGTAGCTGGTGAGCACAAACGTGACCCCGCCCGGCGTGGCGCGGCCCTGCCACCACAACCATAGGGCATAAGCTGTGACCGAGCCACGCAGAGCGAGCAGTACCAGCATTTGCAAGGTGCTGCTGCGGGTGCCGTTCATCCAGTGGCGGAGCGTGCGCCGCTGCCACTTACTCAGCACGCGCCCAAGACGCGCATCCTCCCGCGCTTCGGCTGCAAACGATTTGACGACTGCGTTGCACGTGATGGCATCTGCCATGGCGCCGCCAACCAGCGTGTCTTGCGCGTTCGACAGGCGTGCAGCCGGCGAGACGTAGTTAAGCGACAAGCGCGATGGAAAGGCTGACGTACAGCGTCGCTCCAATCGCCACGATCAGGCCCATCGAAGGCCAGTGCGCGCCCAGCAGCAGCGCACTGCCGATCAACACCAGCGAGGCCGGCAGTAAGGCCAGCAACAGGGTGTCGTTCATCAGGTCGACCGCCCACATACCGCGGGTTACCCGGCGCACGATGGAGCCGGCGAAATTGTTGGCATGCCAGTCTGACGAGAAACGCTGTACCCGAACGAATGCGTCTGCCGCCAGACGCGCCATCAAGCGAACCGTAAGGCGGCTGATATTCATGAGGGACAGGTGGCGCCCGCTGACCAGGATGCCGCCAAGCACCAGCATCGAAACCAGTGCGGACAATGCTTTGTGCCAGGCCTGCACGTGAGTACCGGCGGGGGTGGCGATCGCATCGACCATGCGGCCGGCGAACACTGGCATAAACAGGTCAGCGATGGTGGCGACGATCATCGAAGAGGCGACGATAGTCACTAGCCAGGCTTCGCGGCGCCAGTGGCGGAAATGAAAGGCGAGTACAGCTCGCATGACATTCGGAGTGGGTTTTAGAACACGCATAAGGTACTCGTCCAGGTAGACCGGTTGCGCGTCTCTGCAAGAGACGGTTGGATAAGTCAGGTAAGGATGTGCCTTGCGTGCCTTCCCGGTACGGGAAATGAAAAAGGCCCTAAGGCTGCGCCTTAGGGCCTTCGTGATTTGCTACGAAGTACGCTAGGCGCGCTCTACATCCTTGAAGCCGGAAACACCCAATACAGCCTTGGGCTGGATGGGGTCTGCTACGGGTTGGATAAGTAGGTTGCTTAACATGGCACACGTCCTTCGTTGGTAAGTTCAGCTTACCGCAGCATCTCTGGATTCGTCTAACACTTTCTGTCGTGAGCCGGCTTAATGAGATCGAGTCAAGGTTCCGGAACGCGGCAGGATGAGGAGTGAATTGCAGGTGGCGAACTGGGTGCTTTTAGAAACGGCATCCCCGTCTTCGCTCATCAGGTGCCAGGTGAACAGTTGGTACCTATCGAATTTCAGGTGTGGTAAGAGTTGCTGATCGTGTGTAGTGAAATTCCCACATCTCCCGACTGGAAAACATCGTGGGAAATGGGCACCCCTGTCCATCGATGAGTCCGGCAGTTCTCAGGAACCGAAAAGAGCCTGTGAACTGCTATAGAGGATGATCGTCAGCTTCTACATCCTGACGGAACGAAGCTGCATCCTAGCGAGACAGCCTATGAGCCATTGGAAGTTTTCTGTGCGGGCGGCGCTGCTGCCCCTGTATTGTGCACTGCTTGTCTCCGGTTGCGAGCGCCGTCATGAACAGCCGCCGCCACCCGCGCCGAAGCCTGCTATCAAAATCGCGCCGCCTACGCCTATCGCCGAGAAGAAAGAGGAATTGGGTCAACCGTCCTGGGATCCACAGTGGGATCGGATTGTGGAGGAGGCGTTGTCGCCCGCGATGTTGTCGCCGGCCGCGGCTCGCGGAGTAAGGACGTTCTGCCCCAGGTTTGCCTCGCTGAGCGAAGCCGACAAGCGTGCGTTCTGGGCTTACACCTTTCAGGCGTTGGCCGCGGCTGAGGCTGGACTCACACCCACCACCGATGTACGACACACGGAACCTGAAGTCGCCAAAGTGGATACTGTGACCAAGCGAATGGTGCGGAGTCAGGGGCTGCTACAGCTGACGTACATGGATGCCACCCGCTATGGGTGCGACTTTGACTGGAAGCGCGATAAGTCGCTGCCGGAAAAGGATCCCGCCAAGACGATTCTGCAGCCCAGGAACAACCTGCTATGCGGAGTCAAGATTTTGGAAAACCAGATGATCACGCAAAAGCGGCCATTGCTCAGCCCTGAGAGTTACTGGGTCACCCTGCGGCCTTCCCGGCCGAGCTACAAGGTGTTTGCCAAGCAGATGAAGAACGTACCGGCGGTATGCCGCGCTGCCGGTCCACCTATGGAAGAGGCGAACATCCGGCACGGCAACAGGAAGACTGCTGCTGCAGTTGCTACCGTTCCGGCTACGGTACGCTGAACCGGCTGATCCAATACCGCTGTGGAGTGCTGTAGCGACCAATGAATTCTTTGGCACAGGAGCGCCTCTTCGTGTTGACCGGAGCAGGCATCTCCGCGGAAAGCGGGTTGGCTACATTTCGCGGTTCGGGCGGACTGTGGAATGGGTACCGGGTGGAACAAGTGGCGACACCCGAAGCCTGGGAGAACGATCCTGGGTTGGTTTGGCGGTTCTACTCCATGCGCCGCCGCGACGCCCTGGCGGCGCAGCCAAACGCCGCCCACCTTGCCCTGGCACGCATGGAACAGGCCCTGGGCAACCGTTTCTTTTTGTGTACTCAGAATGTGGATGACCTGCACGAGCGAGCGGGGTCGGTGCGGGTGCACCACATGCATGGCAGCCTCTTCGCTTCACGGTGCGTCGCCTGCAACCTGCCGTTCGCCGATCAGCGAACCTATGATGACGAGCTTCCCTTGTGCGGAATGTGCGGCGCGCCCATCCGGCCGCACATCGTTTGGTTCGGTGAAATCCCGTTAGAAATGGACCGCATTTACCAGGAACTTGGCCGGGCGACACAGTTGCTGGTGGTGGGTACGTCGGGCGCGGTCTATCCCGCGGCTGGCTTTGCACAGGTTGCCCAGGAGCGCGGAATCCGCACGGTCTACGTGGGGCCAGAGGAGCCACTCAATGCGTCGGCGTTCGATGAAGTGCTGACGGGCACGGCGACGGAGGTATTGCCTCGCCTTGCGGAGCGGTACCGGACGCCTGGATAGTCACCGGAAAGGATCGTCGCTCTAAGCGGCGATCCCCTGTTCACGGCTCCATTGCTGGTAATCGGAGTTTACCGTCCCGAGGACGTACGCGGTGTTCCTCGTCTCAACGAGTTGACGGGATGGATCGATGCTGATTACGGGCGAGGTGAATATGAAGGCGCCCTCCTTGATCCTCGGATGCCCGGAGACTCTTCCCACCAGCAGGTTCCCTGGGCTCAGTTCGCGGAAGTTACCCGTATTTGGATTCGGTACGACTGCCCAGTCATCGATCTTGACAGCAGGTTTCGGCATGCTCATACGTTGTCTCCATAGAGATAGATGCACACGAGAGACCTCCCGCCTACCTGGCGGTCTACAAATGCGCAAAAGCGACGCAATTAAGGTCGACTTGGGATCTCCGCGACTTCTGTAGAAGGGAGACGGATTATCTCGACGGGTCTTGCAGTGAATGGTCCTGCCACGCCGCCGGTTCCCTTACGGGAACCATGTTTGCTCAGGCGGCATCCTGAAAGCCGGCTGTCTTGCCCTCGGCCCCGCGGTACGGCAGGAAAAGAGAGAATACCGTGCCAGTCTCTTTGCTGCGAACTCGAATACTTCCCTCGTGCTTGCGAATAATGTTTGCCGTCACCCAGAGCCCCAGGCCGGAGCCGCCAGTGCCCTTGGTGGTGTAGAAGGCCTCGTACATCCGCGCCTGTGTTTCTGCGCTCATGCCGTCGCCGCGATCGGCGATGGTAATACGCACACCCTGAGCATGCGTCCGCCAGTCAGTCGCTGGCCTCACACGTAACAGTAGCTGACCGCCATGCGACATCGACTCGATTGCATTGCTGATCAGATTCACAAAAATCTGTCGCACTTCGCCCGCAAAACACAAAAGTGGTGGTGTGTCTTCCCAGTCAGCCTGGACGTTTACCCGCGCGACCCGGAGTCTGCCGCGAAACAGGACGAGCACCGTTTTCAGGATTTCGACAACGTCGGCAAGTCCCAGCATGGACGATTGACGATGGAATCTGAGCCCATGTGCGGTGATTTCACAGACGCGGCTCAGTTCTTCTTCCGCAAGCTGGAGGTACGAATCAGCTTCCTTGAAATCAGCGGCGTTCCTGGCCAAATAGATCAGGTTGAAAACGGCTTCAAGCGGATTGTTGATTTCATGCGCGATGGAAGACGTAAGCCGCCCGATAGCGGCCATTTGTTCCTGGTCTTGAAGGATCTCTTCCGCACGCTTGCGGTCGCTGATGTCCTCACAGATATGTACCAGGTGACCTGAGTCTCCCTCTTGATGGTCTGCCAGTGTCACAGAATTGCGGACCCATACAGACGTGCCGTCCGAGCGAAGGTAGCGCTTCTCAATTACATAGCCGGGTATTTGTGCAGCCAGCAGCTGATTAAGCAGCTCTTGATGCTGGGACTGGTCGTCGGGATGAGTCAATTCGAATAGGTTGATCTCATCGATTGCGCGGGGAGCGCATCGAATAATCCTCGCCAGTGCTTCATTCGCGTGAAGTACTTGCCCGTCACATCCGGTCACAGCGAATCCTGTGGCGGCGTGAGCAAACAAATTTTCAATATTTGCGGCAGAATCCATGCAATTAAAGGGTAGACGACTAATCTTTCAGCTCATCACTATCCCATTTATAGATGCAGCACTGAGGTTTGGAGATTGCTGCACTCCCCTGACGGGATCGTGATTTAGGTGGGCTCCGAGTTTACGAGCTTATTGACCCGGATAAGAAGCTCGGTGGGATGGATGGGCTTCGACAGCAGCGCGAAGTGGTGCCCCTTTTCGCGTGCGGCTTGCAACAGGTCAGCCGTGGACGCCTGCCCGGATAGCAGCAGAATTTTGCAACCGGGACAAATTCGCTTCACCTGGATGGCCAGATCAATGCCTGAGAGTTCAGGCATCATCACATCCGAGATCAGCACATCCGGACGATCTGTGCTCGCCGCCTGCAAAGCTTCCCGGGGATGCACGAAGAACCTGGCCGTAAATCCGCTGAGCTGCAGGATGGTAGCCAGGGTGGAAGCGATGATCTTCTCGTCGTCCACGACGAAAACATGCTGAACAAGGCGTGCCCGGGTCTCCGCTGAAGATTGGCCATGAGTAACCAAGGTCTCACTGTCTTTCCTGAAGCCGAATTTCCAGGAGCCAACATACCGGGAGAAAAACCAACAGTGAACTCATGCTAGGCGAGAGCCCTCGCTAGGCTTGCACGCCATTTTAAGACACAAGGGGCCCATGTCGCCGTATCGAGAGGCTTTAGGGCGGGAGTAGAAGCAGGCGCGAACAGCCAGCATCTTCCGCAGCCTGAGACGCGGCTGCGGCCTGATCAACCTACCTTTAGATCCAGTTCTTTCTTTGGAGCCAACGCGCGTCGCTGTAGAGAAACCACCACACCGCGAGCCGCGGCCAGCGGTGAACCAGACATTCTGGAGCGCGCGAATGGATTCAGCCCAGCTCGCCACAGCACAACAGCGAACGCGATCAATGTATAAAGCTGGCTGGCGACGGCAGACCACGCGATACCCACCGCTTGAAACCTGGACGCGAGCAGAAATGCACCGGCAACACTGACCACCCCAGCCGTCATAATGACGAAATTGAACTGAGTATCAAGCTGATTGGGTAACAGCAGTTGAAAGGTCAGGACGGTAGTCAGGGCGACTAAAGGTATCCACAGCGAGAACACCTGAAGCGCTGGAATCGAGTCCTTGAAGGCAGGGCCCAGGGCGAAATGAACCAGCAGTGGCGCTCCAAGGTACAGGGCAGCTCCGAACGTAAGTCCCAGGCCGCCGAGAAAAAGGATACTCCAGCGAACCGTTCTCATGGCCAGGTTCTGGTTCTGCTGCATTTGCTGTGTCAGTCGGGGATAAAGCGCCTGATTGATAGGCCAAAGCCCCTGTTGAAACACCCTGGTGATGCGTTCGGCGCCCGCGTACTCACCCAGGGCCGCCATGGTTGCCACCGAGCCCAGTACCAATCCGTTGATCGACCCGGTAAGGCCCTGCGCAGCCCGGAAAAGAAACATGGACCATCCCAGCCGAAGCGCTCGTACGACCGAGGTGGGAGTAGGCCAGGCGAACCCAACCTGGCGGTAGGCAAGAACCACCGTGATTCCATGAGACACAATGCAGCCAACGCACTGGGCGGCCATCACCTTCCATCCGTCTGACGGCTTGCGAACCAGAACGAAAATGCTGAGCGTCGCCACCACCTTGCCCGCGACCTCCAGGCTGCTGGCAAGGCGCATTTTCTCCAGACCCTGGAAGAACCAGAGCATGTTAATTCCCTGGCAAACTCCCCAGATCGTGCTGGCCCAGAACAGCGCTTCGGAGGGAGCCACGTGATGCGTGAATCGCCTCGAAAATAGTGCACCGCAAATACACAATGCGGCCAGTAGGACTTTCGCGCCCAGGACGCCCGAAATCAATTCAGCCAGGCGACCGGGTTCATCGCGGTGTCGCGAGGTCTCTCGCGACGCAGAGATGTCGAAACCATACTCGACGAAAACGGCGATGACAGCCCCGATGGCTTGCGCGAAGACCACGCTTCCCCAACCAGAAGGGCCGAGGACACGTGCCAGATAAGGAAACGTGAGTACTGGCAGGGCATACGTGCATGCCTGCACACCGTACAGTGCAATTACGTTCTGCACTACTCCGTGCCGCACTAATTTTTTAAAATTCCAAGTCAAAGTATGAACCGTCGCTTTATATAGGAATCAAAGTTTCGTAGTTACTAAAAGTTAAACACATCCTGTGTTGAATGAAAGACTTAGAAAATTGTGGAGCGTGATACGGGTGGGTTTGGCAGCAATCGCTGTCAAGTGCCCGCATCCTGTTTGCAGTGCCTTTTTAACCGTGGTCCTTGAGGCTGCCATACGCCACGCGACCCGGCCATGATGACCGCTATCTGGCTGTCGAGGGGCTGTGCATTTCGCCAGGAATGTGGCAGAAGCACAGCTTTATCAGTTGCTTGACACCGTGATCGGCGGAACTTCGGCCCGGTGTGCAATTTGCCAGAACTTTCATCGGCATCCCTCTTTCTGGGTTGTTCCGCAATTGTTTGGATGCTTTGATTCGGCAAACACTGCTGTAATAAATTAGAAAAGTTGCCTACCTAGAATTTACTAGATTTGGTGCGCTTGACTGTTGACTTCGTAGTTACTGGTACGTTTGCCGGTCATGGGTCAGGGTCGTTCCGGAACGAAAGGACCACTGAACAGGCGAGAACGTGGCACCCGGTGTTGAGCGCGGAGGGAGCCGGAGACTCTCCGGCTCCGCTGCCCATCCTGCAATGGTGTGCGGAAGCCGCTACTCGTCTCGTGCCAAGGCCAAGGGCGAGGTGGCCGAGGCAAGAACTTCGGCACTAACCGGGGTGGCAGCCAGTGCCTTGCTTGTTGAGGAAAATGGATTGAGACGAGCACGCACCAGAACGAACATAAAGGCGATCAGGATATAGGTCTGGGAAATGACCGCCGCCCACGCAATGCCAGCCGACTGGAAACGTGGCGCCAGCAGGAATGCGGCCCCCACGCTCAGTCCGGCCGCCGTCATGGTGACGAAGTTGAATTGGCCATCCAGCTGCTTGGGAAGCAGTAATTGAAACGTCAGCACGGTACAGACCGCTGCGAGGGGTATCCAGAGGGAGAAGACGCGCAGGGCGGGAACTGAGTCTTTGAAGGCTGGGCCGAGCACCAGGTGGACAAACAGGGGTGCGCCAAAAAAGATAACCAGCGAGAAAGCAGTGCCCAGACCGCCCAGGAAGTACAGGCTGAGGCGCACGGTCTTCATGCCGCCCTGTTCGTCGGCATGCAATTGCTGACTGAGTCGCGGGTAGAGCGCCTGGTTGATCGGCCACAGTGCCTGTTGGAAAACACGAGTGATGCGCTCAGCACCGGCATACTCACCCAGGGCGGCCATCGACGCCACAGAGCCCAGCACCAGGCCATTCAGGGAGGTGGTCAATCCCTGCACGGCGCGGAACATGAACATAGACCAGCCCAGCCGCAGGGCAGAGACGATCGAACTTCGCGTAGGCCAAACGAAACCCACTTCGCGGTAGGCCAGAATGACGGTGACTGAGTGCGCAACGACGCTGCCAACGCACTGGGCGGCCATTACTTTCCAGCCGTCTTCTGGTCTGCGCACCAGGGTAAAGATACTCAGGGTGGCAATGACCTTTCCGCCAATTTCCAGAGCACTGGCGAGGCGCATGCGCTCCAAACCCTGGAAAAACCAAAGCATGTTAATCCCCTGGCAAACGCCCCAGGCGGTGCTTGCCCAGAAAAGCGCCTGCGAGGGAGCCACGTGGTGCGTGAAGCGGCGTGAGAACATGGCGCCGGCGACGCAGAGCAAGGATAGAAGGACCTTCGCGCCCAGGACCCCCGAGATCAACTCGGCTAGCCTCTTCGGTTGATCCCGATGACGAGAGGTCTCGCGCGAAGCCGAGATATCAAAGCCGTACTCAACAAAGACTGCGATCACCAGACCGATCGCTTGCGCGAAAACCACACTACCCCAGCCAGAAGGGCCGAGAACCCGCGCCAGGTACGGAAAGGTGATGATCGGCAGGACGTAGGTGCATGCCAGCACGCCGTACAGTGCAACGACGTTCTGCACTACTCCGTGCCCGAAGAACTTTTTAGGATTCCAGGTCAAAGGGCCGCCGTGGGAGCGAGAGGGTCAGGAGAGAACTACTAGTGACAATATTCACTCGCCAAAACCTCGGCAAACAGGAGATGAGTCGCATACGCCAATTTATTCTGCTCTTAAATTGCGTGGCGTCTGTTGCACAAGTTAGCCATTGACGTGCACTGGCGACGCGAACTCCATCTGGATTAGGTTCAGAACTACTCAACAGACATCCAAGTAGACTCTACACGCAAAATCAGCTCAGCCTGTGAAATTCCTGCGCGGCCGCAGGGTCACAATCCGCTTGCGGAGCGGTGTGGCAAATAGGCAGATTCGGTGGGCAGAGAGCTTTCACTACGCATGAAATGGTGGACGCGGGTGGAATCGAACCACCAACCTGTCGATTAAGAGTCGAATGCTCTGCCAGTTGAGCTACGCGTCCGGAGGAGAAGGTGGCGAGCCATGTTGAGAAACGTGGCTCCGCAAGGCGTTCACACCTCACGGCCAATCAAAATATAGCATAAACTGCGGCCCGCTTTGCCACCGCGGCCAGCAGTCATTCGTTAGAAGGAGAAGGAGAGGCCGCCCTGAATGGATCGCTCATCCTGAGCGAAGTAGAGCGTGCTTCCGTCACCAGTGAGGAAGGGGCGATAGCCTTGCGCCAACAGGTTTCTCACATCCACCAATGCCTCTGTTCCATTTGGCAGAAAGTGGCCGCAGTGCACGCGTTGGCGGATGAATACGTTTAAATAGGCGCCGTTATCGAAGCGATCGTAAAGGGCCACAGGTGTGACGGTATTCGCCGGCTGCCAGCGGTAGGAAGTGCGCCATGTAGTCCCCGTGCGCACCACATGCCCGTCCAGTGAAGCAGTAATCGCTTCCGTTCGGCGCTGCCTCAGAGCCTGCGCGGCTTCGCGCACACTCAGTGTGGAGTTGGGTATCTCGAACGCAAGGGCCTTCCCATCCACGTAGGCGATGGTCGCCCAGGAGGACGATCCAAACTTGCGGGCTGCCTCCGCGCGGAAGCCACCCGTGGTGTAATCCGGACCGGTGACGCGAAACGTCTGGGTGACCGGATCGTACAAGGCATCGCCATCGGCCAGGTCCTGTGTCGCGAGTAGACCACCGCCCCCGATCACAGGGCTGTGTAGTTCATCTTCATAGAAAGCGATGAGGGCGCGGCGAGACGCGCCATTATCTTCGAAGCGTAGTTCCTGATGCAGACCGTGTTCGATGCGGAAGTGGCCGCTTTCCTGCGAGAACAAAGGCACCAGGCTATTGCCGTCGGCCATTCCTGCCGCCTCCTGCAATGCGGGAGACGTGGCCAGATGATAGGAGACGCTCACCCCGTCTGTATGCCAGGATGCGTTCAGGAAAGGCAAGCTTGCGGTGATGGCAGAGGAGCCCTGCACCGATTGCACTTCGTTGCCCAGCTCCAATGTGGCGTCCGGACCCAAATTCAAGGTTTCGGCGCTGCGCAGCCGGAAGGTGTTGATGCCCTGCCCGCTTCCGGTTTCTACGGCATTCATTTGCTGAATGCTGGCAAGATTGCGGATCTGGCGTTCGGGCCCAAGTTGCAGTTGATAGCCTGCTACGTAGTCGGAACCATCTGCCGGCCGGGGGCTTAGGTTCGCGCGCAAGACCAGGTGGCCGCCCACGGCGCTGGAGCGCTCCATCGCAAATGCGTGATGAGGACCGCCCTGACCGAACTGGCCGGAAGCCCCGGACATGCTGACGCGCACCTTTAACTGAGGAGCAGATCGGTCATCTTCTCCGGAAACCACCACCAGCGGACCATCTTCCAGATAGCGCAACAGGGGACGATTGCTGGAAGAGCGTAGCGTCCACTTCCAATCATCGCGCGCATCGTCTGGCGATCTGGGTTGTGCCGGAAGCCACTGGATGGCTTCAAATAGTGTGCTGAGCGTGAGATTGACGATGAGCCGGCCGTGGGACCGCAGCTGGATGTCTCCGCGCAGGGTCGGCAGGAAAGAATCGCCGGTCGCTTTGACCTGGTAGGTGCCGGGCAGGATCTGATCGAAAAGAAAGCCGCCGCGCATGTTGGTATAGACCCGGGCAACCACGGTAGCATCGGCCGCCATCAGCTCAACCATTGCGCCCATTTGCGGGGTTCCGCGAGCATCGCGCACCACGCCACTGAGCGTGGCCGGCAACGGCGCGGCCAGGGCAGACACAAGGCCTGCCGCCATCACCATCAGAGCTGCGACTTGGAAATACCTTCTACGCACTCAATCCGCTACTCACTCAAACACAGTGCAAGAAACCAGTTCTACGATCGCCGGTGCTGCGTTGCTCTTTTCGGCCCAAGTATCACTCTCCCAAGCTTAACAGAGGCTTAATCAACCGTAAACGGAGCCGATTGCGCTACTTGCTGCTTGGAAACATGATCATCGACGGTAATGGTCACCTGGTATTTACCGGGCTGCAAGCTGGCCAATGATACCGACCGTCTTACAGTGAGCTGATCTGAGTTGGCATCGTTTTCCCCGCCAATCGCGGCACTGGTCTCTGAAGTGTCCAGAATTGCCTTCTTGGTCGCCATATCCGTGATCTGGTATTGGACAGTGGCGGCGTTCTTCTTGCTCTTGTCGTCGATCTGCAGGTTGTAGACCTGCATCCAGAAATTGAGCTTCTGCGAGCGATGGAAGCTTACCGCTTCCCCACTGCCGGTGCTGACGCGGGGACGAACGTAAGTCCCCGCAATGATGAACTGGCCGGTGCCGATTTGCTTGGTTGGCACCTGTTCCATCTTATCGGCCAGGATCAGCGAAGAAGCGGAAAGCCGTTCATCGTCGTATTTTGGGACAACAATGCCCTCAGCCCAGGTGCCGATATGGTCGGGATTGTTCACGTCCTTAATAGCGATATCCACACGGTAGCGGCCTGGCTTCAGCGGCAGAGCCCACCAGTGCACGCTGGCCTGATCGAGCGCCTTGCCCAGCAATTCACTCGGTTGTTCTACTTCGAGCGTCTGCTCAAACGTTTGCACCACGTGATCGGTGATGGTCGCTACCCGCCCGAGTACGTTCACTTCGCCCTTGGCGACACCATCCTTGGTATTGAACGTGATATCGCGGTTCTTGATCTGCAGGGTAAGCGGCACCAGCACGGTATCTTCTGTCACTTTCACGTAATCCGTCCGCACCTGGAACGGGAAAAAGGGACCGCTCAGCACTTTGTGGTTCACGAGGAAGGATTCAAGATCCTTGAATTTAACGGCCGGCGGGGCCTGCAGCTTGGAGAACTGCTCCAGGCGATCGAACTCTTTCGCCTGGTTAGAAGTCGCCAACGGACCGCCGCCAAGGTTCTCCAATCCGCCATTAAAGCGGTCGGTGCGCTTGGAGGTACCCATCTGTTCCCCCAGGGTGGCGCCGGCGCCTGGTACGTGCAGCAGGGCGTCCTTCTCTGAGCGATCCAGGGTCATGTGGTAATCGCCGCACATGCAGGAGTCGACGAACTCGATGTCAATGTTTTCGCCGATGCCTTCGATGTAGCGGTAGTGCCATGTTTCGAAGGGGAAGGTGGAGGTTTCACCGCCGCCCTCATCCATCGGCCGCTCATAGGAGCCACCACTGGGGTGCGACTCTATGCTGTCCGGCTTGCCGTAAGCGATGTACATGTGGCCGCGGTCCGTCTTCCAGCCCGGTTTCCCGGCGGCAAAGTGCTCGTTGGCGTAGGCGATGCGGCGATAGTTTTCTTCGCGGAATTCGTTCTCCGGCGAGTCGGGATCAGGATTGCGGCGGCGCCAGAAGTTCTCAATGAAGTTGTCCCGCTCTTCATCATTCGACAAGCTTTTAAAGGATTTCAGTTCCTGATCGGTGATGATCCAGCGAACGTCTTCATCGACCCACTTCTTATAGGGACCTTTCAGTTCGTTCCTGAGTTCCCTTTGTTGCTTGAATTTTTCCTTGTCGGATTGGGGACGCTTCAGGGGATCCTGATTGGGCACGCTTTCCTGCGCTGCCCCTGGTGACCCTGGAGCCTGGCTGGAGTTTGTTGCCTGCCCGGCGCCGATGGCGGGCAGGCCCAACGACAGAAGGACAAGGAATGCAGAGATAGGGTGCAGCACACCTGGGCGAGCTTTGCCTGCCCCCGGAAGCACCAGTGGTGCGATGGTCCTCCGAGATGGATTCGTCTTCACGTCTATTTCCAAACCCCAACGATGGCAAAGCTGCTTCAGCATAGGTTGCGCGCTACTCCCGGTACGGCTCATCAAGTTTAAGGTCCGGTTACGGCGAATTCAAGCTGGGAATGGTGGACCGCCCTTTTATCTTCCAGCCCGTGCCGTGCAGCGGTAACATATCGTTACGGTACCCGAACCAGCCCTGCCCGCCCTCGAGCGGGTGAGATTCCTACGCAAGAGACGCCTGCGATCCGAAAAGGTAACCGTGAAAATGCGGGAACTTTGCGGGTTTGTTCCACGTATGATGAGTGCGAGGGCGGAGACCCCGTTTCTACCCATGAAATTGAAAAAAATTCTGATCATCGCAGGCATTGTGATAGTCGCCGCGGCAGTTACCGGCTTTACTGTCATGCGCGCTCGAGCCAGCTACACCAAGGTGCTTACCGCCAAGGTGGTGCGGGAGAACCTGGTCTCGATTGTGAGCGGCACCGGGCAGATCAAGCCGAAGACCTACGTCAACGTAGGCGCTACGTCCTTTGGCAGAATCACGCACCTTTACGTGAAGGAAGGCGACCGGGTCAAGAAAGGCCAGATCGTCGCAACCGTGGAGAGTGTGCAGGCGCAGGCCGGTGTGGAAGCGCAGCAGGCCAGCATCTCGTCTGCGAACACGGACATCGCCTCCTACCTGGCAGCCGAGAAGACCGCGGAAGCCGCGGTGGATCATTCAGCTGCGGATCTGAATCAGAAGCTGCTCGATTGGCAAAGAGCCCAGGCACTCTATAAAGCGGAACTGATTGCCAAGTCAGAGTACGACTCCAAAAAAGCGGCTTACGACACTGACGTGGCTACGCTGGCGCAAAGCAAGGCCGCCCTGGCCCAGGCGCGTGCTCAGACTGCCTCGATGCGGGGTAAGTTGAACACGGCAGTCGCCACCCTGACCAGCGACAAAGACCTTTTGAACAAGACGGTGAGCCGCGCTCCCTTTGACGGCATTGTGACCAACATGCCGGTGCGCGAAGGCGAAACAGTGGTGGTGGGCATTCAGAATGCACAGGGCAGCACGCTGATGACGTTGGCTGATCTATCTGTCATCACTGCCGAGGTCAAGGTGGATGAGACCGATATCGTCAATGTTGCGATGGGCCAGCCTGTTGACGTCTCAGTGGATGCTTTGCCTGGGCGGGTGTTTGCCGGGACGGTGACAGAAGTGGGCGACCAGGCGATTCTGCGAACGACCGGCATTGCTACCAGCCAGAGCACCACGGGGACCGAGGAAGCCAAAGATTTCAAGGTTGTGGTGACCCTGAGTAATCCTCCACCAGAATTACGGCCCGGTCTTTCGGCGACGGCGAAGATTACCACCGCGCGGCGGCAGAACGTAGTGGCGATTCCTATCCAGGCGCTGACGATGCGTGATCCCTCTGCTTCGAATAAGGGCGCCATCCAGACCGTGAGCGCGGCATCGACCGGCGATGGAGGGAACTCTGGCGGACCAGCGAAAACCACCCAGGGTGTTTTTGTGCTGCGCGCAAATGGCAGCAAGCTCGAATCGCAGTTTGTGCCAGTCACGACCGGCATTACAGGAGCCACGGACATCGAAGTAACCAGCGGATTGAAGGCGGGCGATGAAGTGGTGATCGGGCCTTATAAGGTGCTGAGGACGTTAAAGAACGACGTGAAGCTCAAGCGCGATACGGAACCGGCTCAACCGGCGGAGAATGAGTCGTCCTAGTCGTTTTGAGAGGATGGCCCTGGTTCTTTCGGCAGCAGGTAGCGGTGTACCAACAGGAGCGAATGTGGCACTAGACAGCCCGAGCGCAATGCAGGCGGACGCGATCCCGGAGGCTGCCCAGGGAGAGGTCATCGTTGTTGAGGACCTGTGGAAGACGTACACCATGGGACTGGAGCAGCAGGTAAACGCGTTGTGCGGCATCACCCTGCGCATTCGTCACAATGAATATGTCGCGATCATGGGACCGTCCGGTTCCGGCAAATCGACTTTGATGAACCTGATCGGGTGTCTGGATACGCCGACCAGGGGTAAGTACTGGCTGAATGGGCACGTGGTCAGCGAGTTGAATGATGACGAACTGGCGCGGATTCGCAACCGTGAGATTGGGTTTGTGTTTCAGACCTTCAATCTGTTGGCGCGTGCAACGGCGCTGCATAATGTGGAACTGCCACTGATCTATAACGGGACGCCTGCGGCGGAGCGGATCGAGCGGGCCAAGTCGGCTTTGCGATCGGTCAACCTGGAAGCGCGCATGAATCACAAGCCGAATGAGCTTTCGGGTGGGCAGCGGCAACGCGTGGCGATTGCGCGGGCGTTGGTCAATCGGCCTTCGATTATTCTCGCGGATGAACCGACGGGCAACCTGGATTCGAAAACCGGCGATGAGATCATGGCGCTGTTTGACGACCTTCATGCGAAGGGGAACACCATCATTCTGGTTACGCACGAGCCGGACATCGCGGAGTATGCGCACCGGGTAGTGCACATCCGCGACGGCATGATCGCTTCCGATGCTGTCTCTGCGCGGGGACGCGCGATCAAGACTTAGGTTTCTAGACGCAACTGCTGCTTGCATGTGTAGATGTCCCCCACACAAGCCGGAAAACGGCTTGAGTGGGCCACCGCCGGGTTGTTCGATTTCTCTCCTGCATATCTATTCGTTTCCCTACTCAACTCCTGCAAAGCTTCGCCGATAAAGCGGCTAAGACCGTCTGTCGCCCTCTGAGGGCGAGCCGGTTGGCGGCAAGTGAAAGGCGTGGAGCGATGAATCAGCCAGTGCAAGCGAACCGGGAAATGAATAGTTGGACACCCACGCGCCGGCCGCCCGCCGGCCCCCTGCCCGAGTTGGTTTCACGGTCGCTGGCCATGCGCCGTATTTGCGAGCAGTTGCAGCAGGTGGGACCGCGCTTACGCCTGGCCTTGATCGAAGGCGAGGCGGGAACGGGGAAACACTTGCTGGCGCGGCATATTCAGGCACGCCACAATGCTCCGGGTTTGCTGGTTGCCGAGGAAGCCAGCTTCTTGTTCGCTACGGACGCGGTACCGGGCGAGATGCGGCCGGAAGCACTACGCGCAGCGATTCGCCGGGCCGGGGATGGCGTGTTGCTGATCCGCAACATCGATGAGCTGGGCGCCGAACCACAGGCTCATCTCCTGCGTTACATCCGGTCGTTTGAGGCTTCGCTGTCGACCGAGAAGCCGGGTGCTCTTCCCTCCCCTTCCCAGGTCATCTGCACGGCGCGTAAGGCGCTGCGCAACGAGGTGCTCACGGGGGGATTTCTCCCGGAGATTTACTACCGGTTGAGCGCGATCTCGTTCACGCTGCCTTCGCTGCGCGATCGCAAAGAGGATATTCCTGCGCTGTCGCAAATGTTCATTGACGCCGTTTCCCGAGAACAACAAAGGCCCCTGCAAGGCCTGGGGCCTGGTTCACTGCCCATCCTGCTGCGCCACCTTTGGCCGGGCAATGTGCGCGAACTGGAGAGTGTGATTCGCGCCGCTTGCCTTTCGGGCGAAGGGCAGTGGCTGCGCCCCATCGATCTGGTGATCCTTCCGCTCGAACCAGCGGGCAGCAAGCACGGCGAACCCGCACTGCCGGAAAACTACACCCTCGATGGAGTGATCCGGCGGCATATTCTGCAGGTGCTGAAGGCCTGCGATGGCAATAAAGCACGCGCAGCCGGCCGCCTCGGTATCAGTCGCTCCACCCTCTATCGCATGCTCGAAACCGATGCCGCCCTGCCCATGCCGGGTACTGACGCAAAGCAGGAAGAGCTGCAACCCGCGACGCCTATCTCGCAACATGACTGAGCGGCGTCCACCTCGTAACCCGGCCTGCCATCTGACCTACCCTGTTCGCAGGCGCAAAATCTCGATACACTTCGCTTAGCTCGCAAGCCGTTGCTTGCGAGTTATTTTTGCGCCCCCAGGAAATCGCTTGCCAGCCACTCCAGCCCGTACTCTCGCCCTTTTGGCCCTGCTCAGCACGGCCGTTGGGTTTCCGCTTAGAGCCCAACTCACCGCAACGGCGCCATCCAATGCGCCGCTCGCGAGCCGGGTCAAGACCCTGAATTCCATCTTTACCGATTACTGGGAAGATCGGCTGAAGCATAACCCGGAATTCGCGTCTTCCCTGGGGGACAATCGCTACAACGATCAGCTCACTGACTTTTCTGTGCAGGCCTACAACGATTCCTTGGCACGGGAACGAGGCTTTCTGCAGCGCCTGGGCGAGGTCGATGAGACGGGGATGACCGATCAGGAGCAGCTCAGCAAGGAAATCCTTGTGCGCGATCTGGTGCAGGATCAGCAGGAAGCGCGTTTCAAGCCCTGGGAAATGCCGGTCTCGCAATTCAGCGGTCTGCAGGTGGATTTGCCCGCACTGGCCGCCCAACTTACCTTCAATTCGGTTAAAGATTACGACGACTACCTGGCTCGCCTGCAAAAGGTGCCGCTCGCGTTTCAGCAAATCACCGATTGCATGTCGATTGGCATGGACGACCATCGCGAGCCGCCGGCGTACTTGCTGGAGAAGGTGCTGGTACAGGTCAACACCCTGAGCAGTCAGAAACCTCAGGACAGTCCGTTTGCGCTGCCGATGCAGAAATTCCCCGCGTCGGTTTCGCCGACGGAGCAGGCGCGCATCAAGGAGGCGGTGTATGCGGCCATCACAAACCAGGTTTTCCCGGCGTATGTGCGCTTCGGCAAGTTTCTCAAGGCGCAGTACATCCCGCAGGGTCGCAACGATCCGGGATTATGGGCCCTCCCGGATGGTGAGGCCTACTATCGCTTCCTGGTGAAGGAAAGCACCACCACCGACCTGACGCCGGCGCAGATTCACCAGATTGGTCTTGATGAGGTGAAGCACGACGAAGACCAGCTTGTTGCACTTGCCCAGAAGATGGGCCTGGCGGATGTGAAGGCATTGCAGGCCGCTGCCAGCAAAAACCCGAAGAATTTCCCCACCAGCAAAGAACAGCTGCTCGATGCCTATCGCAACGAATTCGAACAGGTGAAGCCCAAGCTTCCGCAGATTTTTGGCCGGCTCCCCAAAGCACCGTTGGTGGTGAAGGCGGTACCGGCGTACGCCGAGAAGGACCAGGCGCCGGCTTATTACGACCATGGCACGCCGGATGGTTCTCGGCCCGGAACGGTATTTGTAAACACCTACCATTGGGAGACTCGCCCCCTCTACTCGGTGGAAGTGGTCGGTTACCACGAAGGCCTCCCGGGCCATCACATGCAGATTTCCATTGCCCAGGAACTCACGGGGCTGCCCGAGTTCCGCAAGAACAACTACTACACGGCCTACACCGAAGGCTGGGGCCTGTATGCGGAGCGGCTCGGCAAGGAGTTGGGTTTCTATAAGGATCCGTTCAGCGAATACGGGCGGCTTGAGATGGACATCTGGCGCGGCGTGCGGCTGGTGGTCGATACCGGCGTTCACTCGCAGCACTGGACGCGCCAGCAGATGGTCGACTTTTTTCATGAGCATGCCAATATCCCCGAGTCGGATATTCAGGCGGAAACAGATCGCTACGTTGCCATTCCATCGCAGGCGCTTGGATACAAGATAGGCCAGCTTAAATTGCTGGAGCTACGCGCGAAGGCGCAAAGCAAGCTTGGCGATCGATTCGATCTTCGCGCCTTCCACGACCAGGTACTGGACTCCGGCGCGCTGCCACTCGACCTGCTGGAACAGCGGATCGACACGTGGATCGCCGGCGGCGGGAAGCCCACATCCACGCACTAGTCTCAACACGCTATCCGCACACCAGGTAAGGAGATCTGATGGGTTCTTTCACAAGCAGTCAACCGCTTGCCGGCCTCAAAGTAGCTGTTCTGGGCGCCGGTAAGATGGGCGGCATTTTGCTGCAGGCGTTTCTCAAGTCTAAAGTGCTGGAGCCTGACCAATTGGTGGCCACGGTCGGCCACGAGGAACGGGCTGCGCAGCTCTCGGCGCAGTGGGGCGTGGATGTTTCCACGGACAATGTGGCGGCTGCGGCGGCCGCTGATTTGATTTTGATTGGCGTGAAGCCGATCCAGGTTCCTGAATTGATCGAACAGATTCGCCCGTCCCTCACGCCAAAGAAGCTGCTGATCTCGATCGCGGCTTCGGTACGCACCACGGCCATTGAACAAGCCGCCGGCATGGATATTGGCGTGGTGCGGGCTATGCCGAACACGCCTTCCATGTTGGGCGCGGGCATTGCCGCCATCAACCGTGGCCGGTTCGCTACGCAGGAGCAGCTTGATCTCGCGGAGTTTCTCTTTACCACCATCGGGCGGACGGTCGTCGTCGAAGAAAAGCACATGGATGCGGTGACAGGGCTGTCGGCCAGTGGACCCGCATACATTTACATCATCATCGAGGCACTCGCAGAAGCGGGTGTGAAGGTGGGCCTGCCGCGGGACACCGCCACGTTGCTGGCTGCGCAGACTACGTATGGCGCCGCAAGGATGGTGCTCGAGACCGGGTACCATCCGGCATTGCTGAAGGATGCGGTGACCACGCCGGCCGGGTGCACGATCGATGGCATTCTCGAACTGGAAGAAGGCGGCTTGCGCGTCACCCTGATCAAAGCCGTCATGCGCGCTACGCAACGTGCGAAGGAACTGGCCGGGTAAGATAACGGCAGGGGTTTTCATGGGTTCCGCCCAGACATTTACCGTGTCGACCGCCGCGCCAGCCAAGGCATCGCCGGCCGGGAAAGCGCTCCGTCGTTTTGCCTGGGGCGTGCTGGCCTACAACGTGCTTGTGGTGCTGTGGGGTGCGGTGGTGCGCGCTACGAGCTCGGGCGCGGGATGCGGCGCTCACTGGCCGCTGTGCAATGGCGTCGTACTGCAGACGCACCCTCGCCTGGCCACCATGATCGAGCTGGCTCATCGTATGAGCAGCGGCCTGACGGTTCCACTGGTGCTTTTGCTGCTGGTCTGGACGTTTCGCGCCACCGTGTCTGGCCACCTGGCTCGGGTGTGGGCGATTGCAGCCACGGTGCTTACGCTCAACGAGGGACTTCTCGGTGCTCTGCTGGTGCTGTTACGGCTGACGGCGGATAACCGTTCGCCTGCGCGGGCTGTTTATCTTTCGCTGCACCTCGCCAATACGTTACTGCTCCTGGGAGCCCTGGTGCTCACGGCGCAGTTTCTTTCCCGCCGTTTCGCGTTTCGTCGCGGGGCGGTGCGGTATCGGCAATTGCCATTGATACTGATCGGTTTGTTTAGCATGCTGTTCGCCGGTGCTACGGGGACCCTGGCTGCGTTGAGCGACACGCTCTTTCCCGCAACCTCGCTGCGGGCGGCGTTTGCACAGGATTTTTCGGGGAGCGGTGGTTGGCTGCTGCGGCTGCGCGTTTTGCATCCGGTGTCGGCTGCGATCGCAGCTGTGTTTGTTGCCTGGCTGTTGTATCGGAGCGTAGCGCAGCCTGGTGAGCGGCGGCTGGCAACATGGGTGGCAGGGCTGCTGGTCCTGCAGTTTGGGCTGGGGTTGGCCGATGTCGCGCTGCTCGCGCCGGTGTGGATGCAGATTGTTCATTTGTTGGGGGCCGACGTTGTCTGGATCACGCTGGTTATGCTGGCGGCGAATACCGGAGTCGTTGATAGCTTGTAAGCACGGCGGAGAGAGCTGTGTGACAGCGGGGAAGGAAAGTACCGTGAGCGGCTTTTGCGCGCCGATCCGAGCCTCCCTTTTGCGCGCCGATCCGAGCCCCATTTTGTCATCCCGAGCGCAGTCGAGGGATCTGCTGTGCGCCTTTCTCCTGCCACGAATTTTTACTGAGCTCCAGCATCGGATGAGCAGAGGAACGTGGGTCTCGATAGCAGCCGCTTCGCTGCCAGGAGTGACTCTCCTGCCATTCCTGCTGAAAGAATGGTCCCTCTGCGTGTCCGATGCAGGAGCTCATGTAGAAATTTGTGGAGGGAGAAAGGCGCAAAGCAGATCCCTCGACTGCGCTCGGGATGACAAAAGGGGGGGCGGTGGTTGGGGAGAGGTGTGAGCGGCGGGAGAGGGACGCTTTGTTGTCCTGGAGCGCCGTTGAGGGTTGCGCGTGACTTGCCTTTCCTCCTGCTGCTTTCCCTCCCCTGGCTTTTCCGTTCCCCTGGCTTTTCCCTTCCCCTGCCTTTTCCCTTCAACCGCCCCCTTTTGTCATCCCGAGCGCAGTCGAGGGATCTGCTGTGGGCCTTTCTCCTGCCACGAATTTTTACTGAGCTCCAGCATCGGATGAGCAGAGGAACGTGGGTCTCGATAGCAGCCGCTTCGCTGCCAAGAGTGACTCTCCTGCCATTCCTGCTGAAAGAATGGTCCCTCTGCGTGTCCGATGCAGGAGCTCATGTAGAAATTTGTGGAGGGAGAAAGGCGCAAAGCAGATCCCTCGACTGCGCTCGGGATGACAAAAAGGGGGGGCGGTGGTTGGGGAGAGGTGTGAGCGGCGGGAGAGGGACGCTTTGTTGTCCTGGAGCGCCGTTGAGGGTTGCGCGTGACTTGCCTTTCCTCCTGCTGCTTTCCCTCCCCTGGCTTTTCCGTTCCCCTGCCTTTTCCCTTCAACCGCCCCTTTTGTCATCCCGAGCGCAGTCGATGGATTACAAGGGTGAGGATTGATTGACAAGGTTGGTGCCCAGAATGAAAAGGGTGGGGCTGAGTTTGTGCAGCGCGGTCTCAGCCTGTCTTGCGGCCCCGAGAGGGCTTTTGGTCTGCCACTGTGGCTGACTTCGCTGATTTTTTCTTGCCTGGATCGATCGCGGCCGATGTGGACGCACCCCGCTCGGCGATGCTCTTCTTGAGGGCTTCCATGAGATCGATTACCGGCGCCAGCTTCGGTGCTTCCGCCTGACCGGCAACTACCTTGCCTGCGCGCTTCGTCTCGACCAACGCCATGACGCGGTCTTTATATTCATCCTTGTATTGCTCGGGCTGAAAACCTGCCTTGAGTTGCTCGATGAATTGTTCCGCCAGTTGCATCTCCGGCTTCTGCAGAGCAAGGGTTTCTGTCTTGCCGTACTCGGCGATCTCGCGAACCTCTTCAGCAAAGTAGAGCGTGTGCAGCACGATGCCGTTGTGATACGGCCGCATCAGCACAATCTGCTCGCGGGAGTGCAGGCTGACGCGGGCAATGGCGGCTACATTCAACTTTTCCATTGCCTGCAGCAACAAGGTATAGGCGCGACGGCCCGGGTCCTCCGGCGCAGAGTAATAGGAGGCCTGGAAGTAGATCGGGTCCACCTCGCTGAGGCTGACGAATTGAGTGATCTCCATGGCTTCAGAGGAAGCCGCTTCCAGGGTTTTCAGCTCCTCGTTGTTCACCAGGACATACGCGTCGCGATCAACCTGGTAACCCTTGGTGAGTTCGCTGCGTTCGACGACGCGGTTGCAGGTGGGACAGAAGATTTGCTGCTTAATGCGAGAGCCGCAGACTTCGTGGATCTGGTTGAAGCTGACATGGTCTTCCCGCGCAGCTGCGAAGAGCCGCACCGGCACCGACACCAGGCCAAACGAGATGTAGCCCTTCCAGACTGTGGATGCCATGCTCCCCCTGTGGGGAATACGATATCGTTCAGTGCCGGACGGAGCAACAAAAAAAGGGCAGTTCTGGCCCCAAAGGCAACATTAGCAAGATGTTAACGCGTGCGCGCATGCGTTGCGATGGTGGCAGAAATTTGCCGAGGCGTTAAGGCGTGCCATCCTGCAGGGGGATTTGCAGGCGGGGAAGGCGAGCTGCCAAAGCCTCCGGCGCCTGACCCGGAGCTGGAACCAAATCCAGAGCCGCTGCTCGACCCAAAACCAGAGCCGGAGCTGGAGCCAAAGCCGGAGCCGCTGCTCGACCCGAAGCCACTACTGCCGCTGGAGCCAAAGCCCGAAGCGCCACCTGTCCCGTTCGGACCGCCTGAGCCAGAGGTACCATTCACCCCAGTCCCATTCGCACCACCGTTCAGGCTGGTAGCGCCTAACCCGCCGCCGGCAGCGTCTGCCTGGTTCTGATTGCGATCGAACACGAATTCCCACTGGTTGTAATGCGTCTGCTTTTTGTACGTCTTGATGGAGGTCTTCTTATCCAGTAAACCCACGCCAATGATGGGAGCGCCCCCGAATGTGGCGCCGGGAGTACCGAAGGCTCCGCTGCTTCCGCTCGTTCCACCCGATGTTGCACCCGATGTCCCACCCAAAGTCGAGCCGCTTGCACCGGTCGTCGTAGTTCCTCCAACGCCAGGGGAAGACCCAAAACTACTCCCGGTCCCAGACGTGCCACCGGAAGCCGCGAACGGACTGCTACCGGAATCGGTGCCACCGATCGCCGAGGAGGACGAGCCACCACTCCCAAACGCCGAGCCAGAAGAACCAAACGAACTACCACTGTTGCCAAATCCCGAGCCCGAAGAACCTGAAGAGGAGCCCAGGGAAGAACCGCCGGAAGAGCTGCCAAATGGGGAGCCACTGCCGTTCTGGCCGGAGGTTTGGCCGATCCCCGTACTGGCGCCGGTCTGCGTGATGCCACCCGTCCCCTGGATAGATTGTCCGAACAAGCCCACCGACGGCACCTTCTGCTCGCCATCGTGAATGAGGCGCCAGTCATCCTTGCCCGTCATTGGATTCTTGTATCGCTTACGCAGGAAACGCTGATTATCCGTCTTCATCAGCTGATCGATGGAAGTGGGATACCGGCCAGTCCGCGTATAGAACATGCGGATCGCGCGCGCATACTGCAGCCCACGATGTACCGTTTCTTCTTCCTTGTCGCGCCGGATCGACTCAGCAATCTTAGGCGCCGCCAGGGAAAGCGAAAGCAAAATGAGCAGCAGCATGAAAAGGACCCCGAGCAGCAGAAAGCCACCTTCCGCGTGCGGCTGGTTCCCCTTCGGTCGGGAGTGTGGTGTCGCGGTCATTGGCGTAGCGGTAGTGTCTGTGTGTTGTGATACGGGATGTCTTCCACCTGCACCGAAGCTGGCCCGATCTTGCCCACGCGATAGCGCCTGTCCACGACGTCACCTTCAGAAGCGATAAAGATGTCATCGCCCTTGAGCAAAAACACCTGCTTTTGCCCGCCGCGCTCTGAGGCATATCCGTAAAAGCCCAACGTGATCGGCGGTGGTGGGGGCGGTGGCGGTGGGCCCGTCTCGGCCAGTGACTGGCGTACGGGCGCGATTGCTTTTGGTATGGCCACGGGCGCCGAAAACAAGGAAAAGATATTGCGGCCGCGGCCGGAGTATTCGAGTGACTCCGCCTGCTTCATCAACTCCGGATGCAACGTAGGGTCAAGCGAAGCGAGGCCAGTGAGCTTAACTGCCCGCCCCGTCGAGCCAGATGAAACCGGCTGGCTGGTCGGGGGCGATGCCGGCGCGCTGGCCACCGGGATCGGCGCAGTCTGGGGCGTGGGCGATGGCCCAAACGTTTGCCACAGAAACCGCACCAGCAGGATCAGCATCACCAGCCCAAGCGCGCTCGCTAAGTACACCTTCTTCTTGTCTTCAGTGCCAACCTTGAGGGCCATCAGCGAGCTTCCTCCGCAACCATCGCTTCTTCGCCCTGCGCCGGCGGAGCGGACTGCTTCGCGCCATCCCCGTGCATATAGGTGATGACTTTCAGGCGAAGATTCACCAGCCCACCTTGTTGCCCGGTAAGCGTGAGGCCGGTGATCAGGAAGAACGTCTTGCTGCGCTCCATGCCATTGATGAAGTGCATCAGCGGAGCGTATTCCCCGCTCAGGCTGGCATCCATGCGGATCTCGGCCAAACCTGCGGTCGCCGGAGCAGGGCTGTAGGCCAGGTTGGTCAGGCGCACGGAGTTCTTGCTAGCCAGCTCATTGATGGTTGCAGAAATGGTGGAGTACTGGCTGGGGAAGCGCGCTGCGTAAAACTCATCTGCCTGTGAGCGCGAAAGGCTTACCTTCTGCGGTAAACCGTGCAACGGTGTCATCTCCAGTTGCATGGCGCGGTAGGCGATCCGCTGCTGTTGCAATTGCTCGTCACTGGCCGAGCGCAGCGTGCTCCAGGCAAGGAACAACCGCACCGCCAGGGTGAGATTCAAAATCAACAGCAAGGCCACCCCGGCGAAATGCAGGTTGAGCAAGCTGAAAAGGTTGCTGCGGTTAAGCTTCATCGCGCCACCCCGTGCGACGCCAGAGGCGGCCGCGGGGACGCGGTTGCGGCCGAATGTGGGCTGAGCGTATGCCGCCTGGGCAGACCAGGTTTGTGTTCCGGTTGCTTGTTGTCCGATCCCTTGTGTTCCGTAGCTTTAGCCGCCGTATCCGGCAGCGGATTGTAATCTGCCAGCAAGTCGAAGTTCACGTTCGAAGCCGCCGTGCTCACCGGTTCCACCTGTCGCTGATTCTGATTGCTTTCCGCTGTTTCGCGAGCGAGCCGGGGCGACAGGAAGCGACGCGAACGTTCCAGATTGCGCACCAGGTCGACGCCCCGGTCATGCGGGCCGTTCACGCGCAGGCGAATGGTCACTTTTCCGGTCTTGTCGATCACGGGGTCGATGCTTAGAACCTGCACACCGCTGGGCAGTACATTTTCCAGGTCCATCATGACCGCCGTCCAGGAAAACGCCTTACTGGCGAACATGGTGTTAAGAAACTGTGCCTGGGACAAAACGACGGCATTCTTCGGTTCTCTCATTTGCGCCTGGAATGCCTGCCGTTGGGCCTGAATCGCCGCAATGTTCTGTTGCACCCCATTGAGCCGGGCAGCTGCCTGGTCGGCTCTGCGGTGCTCGGTAGCGAGGAGCAGCCATAACGGCAGAGCGGCCAGCGCCAGCAAGCCGATCAGGATACGTAACCGCGTGTAAAGCGGGCCAAGCTCGACGAAAGGCCGGGAAGCGAGATTGAGTTGTACGCGCATTAGCTGGCCAGCGCTCCCACCACGCCCGCAAGAATGCCGCGTGGCATGGCATTGATAGAAAAGGGCGTTGGCACCAGGTCACGCACTGCAAGGTGATCATCACCCAGCAAACGGATCAACTCGTCGGGACCACCCAGGCCACACGACAGCAGCTGCCGGGGCGGAGTCTGCAGCGTGTCTTCAAAATAAGCCACGGCAACGCTTACCGATTGCTGTAATTCTTCTGCTGAGTGATAGGTGTTCTCTTCCGGCAGCCAGTCTTTCTCGGTGAGTTCGAGTGTGCGATGCAGCAACAGTTCGTCCTGCCGGGTAATCGCGGTGGTGACGGAACTGCCATTGCGGTTCACTACCAGCGCTGGTTCGCTCCCGCTGATCGCTGCCAGGGCAGCCAGCGTGCTGGGCAGTACCACTCCCGGCTCGTACCCTGCCTCGCGAACGGCGCTCTCGTACTCGGCCATGACGGCCGCAGGAGAAACGACTACGATCACGCGCACCACGTTGCTGGTGCCGTCCGTTCCGGTCATCACCTGGTAGCTCACCGCCGCGTCGTCTACTTCGAAGGGAACGAGTTTTCGCAGGCGGAAGCGGATGATCGGCAAGGCTTCCACAGCCTTGGTGGGCAGCACGTCAAAATCCAGCAGCAGCACGCGCACTGCGGCATCAGGCACGATGACGGTTACCTTCTTTTCGCGTTCGCTGATTTCATCGAGCGCATGGCGCAATGCCGCCGCGACCGCAGCGCGATCGGAAAAGTTGGGTGGCTTCAAACCAGCGGCGAGAACGCCCGGCCGCAGGGGCGCGAACGACGACACAATTTCCTGCTCCGCCGCACCCGGTCGCGCTGCCACCACGCCGGCGCTGGTGATCTCGCAGGCGAGACGCGGCCGCAGGGCATTGGCTTCGGACGGAAAGATGAGGTTGGCAATATTAGCAAGCATGATTAGCGGAAAGCCTCAATAAAGGTGACCTTGTTGATTTCCTTCAAGGTGGTCAATCCACGGCTGGCCCGGTCGATGGCGGATTCGCGTAAGAACTGCATGCCGCCCTGCTGCGCCAGCTTGCGTACTTCTGAGGCCGGCTTCTTTTCCAGAATGATTTCGCGGATTGGATCGGTCAGTTCCAGTAACTCGTGGATCGCAGTACGGCCGCGATAGCCCGTGCCGGCGCATTCAATGCAACCAGCTCCTTCGCGAAAGTCAAAGCTACGCCAAAGATCAGGGTCCAACCCACTGGCGCGCAGAAACTCATCGTCATAACGCACCGGCTTGGTGCAGTGCTCGCAGATGGTACGAACCAGGCGCTGCGCGAGAATGCAGTTCAGCGCGGAAACGAAGTTGTAGGCCTCCACGCCCATGTTCAGGAACCGGCCGAGTACGTCCACCACGTTGTTCGCGTGGACGGTCGTAAAGACCAGGTGACCGGTCAGTGCGGAGTTGATCGCGATCTGTGCCGTCTCCTGATCGCGAATTTCACCCACCAGGATCTTGTCAGGATCGTGACGAAGAATAGACCGCAGACCACGGGCAAAGGTGAGCCCCTTCTTTTCATTCACCGGGATCTGCGTGATGCCCCGGATCTGGTACTCCACCGGATCTTCGATGGTGATGATCTTGTCTTCGTCGCTCTTGATCTCGTTCAGTGCGGCGTAAAGGGTCGTGGTCTTGCCCGAGCCGGTAGGTCCGGTGACCAGCACCATGCCGTAGGGCTCGCGAATGTACCGGCGAAAGCGCCGCAGATCGTCTTCGCCAAAGCCGACAACGTCGAGCGTGAGCTTGCGGAATTTCTCACTCATCGACTCCTTATCCAATACGCGGAGCACAGCGTTCTCGCCGTGCACGGTGGGCATGATGGAGACGCGAAAATCAATCAAACGGCCTTTGTAGCGCACCCGGAAGCGGCCGTCCTGGGGCACGCGGCGTTCTGCGATGTCCAGTTCACTCATTACCTTGATGCGCGACAGGATGGTGGAATGATGCTCGCGGGCAATCGGCGCCATGGCCGCTTGCAGCACACCGTCGATGCGGTACTTCACGACCAGTGAATCGTCGTAGGTCTCAAGGTGAATATCAGAGGCTCGGCGCTCGAGCGCGGTGAATATCGTCGTATCCACCAGGCGGATGATCGGGCTGATGTCTTCTTCCGAGGTCAGCTTCTCAATCGAGATGTTCTCGTCGGGATTGTCTTCTGACGAGATCACGTCGAAGGTCAGCCCTTCGGTCGCTTCGTCGAGTACGCGCTGCGACTGCTCCGTCTTCTTGAGCAGATCGGTAATTTGCGAGAGCGTCGCTACCCGGGTGATGATGCGCTGGCCCAGCAGGCCGCTGATCTCGTCCAGCACCATGAGCCGGCTGGGATCGCTCACGGCGATTACCAGACGATCTTCCATCTGCTCCAGCGGCACGAAGTTGTAGCGAAACATCATATCCACGGGCACGCTGCGGAAGAGTTCATGCTGGATGCGGAAATTTTTCAGATCAACGAACTCGCAGCGATAGCGGTTGGCCAGGGCCTGGGCGCGCATCGTCTCATCGGATTCCGGAACCAGCGTGGTGAGCAAGGCGGTGCTATCGGCCATGGAAAACTCCTAACATCAATAGTGCCCTGGGGAACTGAGACGCTCCCTCAGTGGCCTCCCATAGTGCTTGCTTGCCCGAGGGAGAAAATGGGCAGGTAGAGCGCAATCAAGATGACCACGACCACCGAGCCCATGACGATCAAAATGGCTGGCTCGATGAGTGCGAGCGACGCGGTCAACGCGGTTTGCACGTCTTCTTCAAAGAACTCTGCGACGGAGTTCAGCATTTGCGGCAAGGCGCCGGTCGATTCACCAACATCGATCATCTCGACCGCGAGGTCGGGGAACACGCCGGTTTTCTCCAGACTCTGGGCCAGGCTTTTTCCCTCACGGACGCTGACTACCGACGACAGGACCGCCTGGGCAATGGTGTTGCTGGAAATGGAGCGCGCTGCTGTTTCGAGCGAGGGCACCGGCGGCAAGCCTCCGGTCAGCAGGCTTGAAAGCGTTCTCACAAACAGCGCGACCTGGTACTTGCGCCAGATATTGCCGAAGATCGGCATGTTGATGCGGAAGCGATCGATGCGAGCGGCGCCTGCCGTTGTCTTGGCATACCGGAATAGCCCGTAAACGATCAGTACCAGCCCAAGCACCACATACGCGATGTAATGCTGGAAGTTGTTGCCCACGGCCAGCAGCATGCGCGTCGCCGCCGGCAGGTTGGTGCCCAACTGGTCGTAGAGCATGGCAAAGCGCGGCACCACAAAGCTGATGAGAAACACGAACAACGCCAGCACCATCACGATCAGCATGCAGGGGTACATCAGCGATGCGATGAGCTTCTTACGGAACGAAAGCGAGATCCGTTGGAAGGCCAAATAGCGGGCCAGCACATCTTCCAGTTGGCCGCTTCGTTCGCCGGCCAGCAGGGTGGTGGTGTAGATCAACGGAAAGCCGCCCTGGGCTTCGAAGGCGGCCGATAGCGATTCCCCGGTGCGTACCCGGGCAGCCACATTTTCCAGCTGCGCGCGGAACGTCGGATTCTTTTGCCCTTTTACCAACATGTCGAGCGAGCCCAGAATGGGCAAGCCGGCGCGGACCAGCGTCAGAAATTGTTGATTAAAAATGATAAAAGCTTCAAGATTGGCCTTCTTGCGGCTGCCACCCAGGCCACGCATGCCCCGCGGCCGTACCGAGTAGACGTAGTAACCGGCCTGCGAGAATCGACTGCGCAGTTCTTCGGCGGTGCCCGCCATCTGCACCTGCTCTTGAATGCGTCCGCGTTCATCAGCCAGTTTGACTACAAATTCTGCCATTGCTCTCTTACCAGTTTACCGGGTGTGGGCAACCCCTGCGGGCGCCCTCTCCGGCAGCGTTCCCAGCTTGCCAATTTGACCCTGGGGACCTACCGCCCACGGAAGGCTCAGCGCGTTCCAGTTACCACTATCGAGGAATTGCCAGCTCTTGCCATCGTCATACGAGATATCGGATCCATTTGTCCCGGCCGCTATCCAGGCGTGGTGCTCGCTATCCCATGCCACGGCGGAGCGGAAGCCGTGGGGTGGTTGGGTGGCAGCAGTCCAATGTTCTCCGCCGTCGGTGCTGTAGGCCGCTGTGCCCTTCGTGTTCTCCGGCTGGCGATAGTCTCCGCCGACCGCCATGCCATGCTTGGGATCGCGAAATGCTAAGGAGAAGACGCCTGAGGAGTCATTTCCGCTTGCCAGGGGCGTTTGCGCAAACTGCCAGTCCACCCCGTTGCTGCTGCGCAGCACGCGCGCCCTACTCGTGCCCAGCCAGATGTTTTGTCCGAAGGATGTCATGGCGCTGTTGCTGGCGGCGAAGCTCGACTCGCCGGGGAGTGCTTCCAGGCCTTTCGCGGCTGTCCAGGTATTCCCTGCATCGGCAGTTTTCTCGAAGGGAATCACCATGGAGTGCTTTCTGACTGGGTCTCCGTAGATAAAGCCTTGCTTCGCGTCGATGAAGAGAAGGCCGTCCCAGAATCCGGGGTTGGTGGCGTTGCCGGCGTCGGGGTTGGTGAGGATGAGTTTCCAGGTAGCGCAACCGTCGGTCGTCTTGTACAGCCGGGAGAGGTCGCCAGGGCCGCTCGACAAAGCCAGCGCATGTTGCGCATCCCAGGCCCAGATGCCGCGGAAGTCCAATTTTGCGGCTTCGGCCGGGATTGCGCAGCGCTGCCACTCGTAGCCGGTGTCTTCGCTGCGCAGTATGGTGCCGTCGGTGCCGCTGGCCCAGACGATCCCTGCTCCTACCGCGTGCACGGCGCGGAGCCCGGCGGTGGTCTCGCTTACTTCGAGTTCCCAGGGCCCGCTGTACCGGCCCGTGGTCTGCGCGGCGGCGGTCACGCTAGTTAGGAGACAGGCCAGGAGAGTGAGCCTCGACATTTGCATTGGTGCTTCTCCTTTGGGCCGGACGATCGCGGCCGGCGAGTGGGTTGGAGGGTGATTAGTACCGCGGTGGCGCGCCAGTCTGGTTGTCGCGGACGGAAACTGCAGATCCCTCCGCTTCGGTCCTAATGAACAAACTGGAAAGCGCTCTGGACGAGGGTTACAAATGTCCCCCACTCAAGCCAAACGCGGCTTGAATGGGCCACCCTACAGTTTTTAGGGTCCGATCAGTCGCCACTCAGGAGGATCTGCTCCCTGCCCGCATCCAGAAAAGCCGAGGGTGGCCCACTCAAGCCGCGTTTGGCTTGAGTGGGGGACATCCTGCTCCGCTCCCTCAGCCAGACCGATGCGCATTGCACCCCGTTCATCCGGTCCTTAACTTGCACTGCAAGCAGATTCCTCGGGATGACAAGTTGAGGGTCGTGGCTTTCCTTTCACTCTGCTTGTGGCCGACGGACACTGCAGATCCCTCCGCTTCGGTCGGGATGACAAATTGAGGGTCGTGGCTTTCCGTTAGCTCTGCTTGTGGCCTGTCAACACTGAAGACGACTGAGTCAGATCGGAGGCAGACCATCGACTACCGGCAGCCCAGCGGGATTATGGAAGACGAAATCTGCATCCGCCGTGGGTACATTTCCCTGGGCGTCTTTGAAGGCGAACGAGGTTTGTGCCCCATCTACCTCTTGAATGCTCATCGACTGGATTACGCCTTCCCTGCTTACCCCGAGCACGATCCGGGAAATGCGATTCTGCATTCCCTTCGGCACGCCCGACAATTCGAAACCCGCCTGGGTTTGGGCGAGCGTCAGGCCGTCCAGCTCTTTTTGCAATTGCGTATGCCCTAATAAAAACCGGAGGGGCGACCGCAAATCATCCAGCTGCGATGCGGAAACCCGCTCCACCTGGGCTGCCCCGGGAACGTAGAACCATGCGTACTTGCTGTCCAACAGGAAGATCTTTCCGGGAGGCGTGGTGTACGTCCAACGCATCTTTCCTGGTTTGCGCAGCAGCAGGGTACCGCTCTCTTCGCGGTCGATGCCCATGCCGTGGAAGGTCTCAGTAAAGGAAGTGCGCAGCGAATGCAGACGGTTGTAGTACTGATCTACCCGTTGCGCCAACTGTTGCGCCGTAAGGTCTTGCGCCTGCGACGGTCCGCACGGCAACAAACAAAGCCCCCAGAGCAGAATGCTGAGGGGGCCTGGTGTCCTGCGCAAAAGGCTTACTGGATGACCTGGGAGCAGTTGGTGCCGCCCGACATATCAGCCTTGATCTCACCCGCAGGGTCAATGCAAAATCCGCGGTGGCCCGACTTGCCGATCGACTGCGGAACCGCCGTGGCTTCGTACGAGGTGTACTGGTCCTGGTTGTTCACCGTGACCTTGTTGCAGTTAACGATGGCAAAGGTGTAGCCAGACTTCTGACCACTCGCCAAATCCCCCTGCAGTACCTGCGCCGCCGTGGGGCTGGGTGGCCCTGCACTCGCATTGCCGCCCAGAGCGGACAACGAGCAGGCAAAGCCGTTGGTAGGAAAGTTGGTCTGGTACTGAATCTGTGCCTGGTAGATGGCGCGCAGCGATTGAATCGCCGACGTCTCATCGGCCTGTGCTTTCATGCTGATGAAGTTTGGGATCGCAATCAACATCAGGATGATCATGATGGACATAACGATAAGCAGTTCCATCAGCGTGAAACCGCGCTGCCGGTTGCGAACGGAAAGCCGGGGATTGCTGGTCTGGGTCATGGGTCTTCTCGATGGGGCCGCAAAGCCCCGCGTTTCGCTACAAGTCTATCAAGCTCTCAGGCTGGCGTGGAGTGCCCACCGGGTTACTTGATGCCGCCCTTTTATAGACGGAATCCGTCCCGAAAACGCTCACCTAGCAGGCCAGTTGCGACCGGGTGACCTTGAGGCCGTCCAAGCCGGCCGAGCAGGGTGACTGCCACCTTGTTGGGATCGAATAGGAAATTCGCCATCGCCATCACTTGCTCGGCGTCCACGTTTTCTACCCTGTCCATGATTTCGTCCACACTGAAGAATTGCTGGAAATACATTTCCTGGCGGGCCAGGTTCGACATGCGCGACATCGAACTTTCCAGACCGAGGATGATGTTGCCCTTGAGCTGGTCCTTGGCACGCCGCAGTTCTTCTTCCGGCAGCACTTCATTCTTCAGCCGCTTGAACTCACACATGATCAACTCGATCACCTGCAGACAATGCGCCGATGAGGTGCCCGCGTAGACGCAGAGCGAGCCTGTATCCCGGTAAGGGTTTAGATCGCTGAAAATGGAGTAGGCAAGTCCACGCTCTTCGCGCACCGTCTGGAACAGTCGCGAGCTCATACCGCCGCCCAGGACCGTATTCAGCAGCAGGGTTACATAGCGAAGATCGTGCGCAATCGGCGGCGAAGGAACGCCCAGGCATAGCTGCACCTGCTCCAATGCCTTTCTTGTTGCGCAAAACAATCTTCGACGCTGTCTGCGGTACCGTCTCGGCCAGGTCGTCTGTGTACGGCGCCATGTGGTCGAAGCGCCTGGCTACCAGGTCGACAAACGCGTCGTGCTCCAGATTGCCTGCGGCGGAGAACACCATGTTCTTGCCAGAGAAACGCTTGCCGTAATAGTCGAACAGAATGTCTTGCTGGAAGCGGCGAACTGTTTCCTTGGTTCCCAGGATCGGCTTGCCCAGCGGGTGGTCTCTCCAGAAGCTCTGGGTGAAGATCTCGTGGACCAGGTAGTCCGGGTTGTCCTCGTCCATCTTGATCTCTTCCAGGATGACGCCCTGCTCACGCATGATGTCGTCGTTGTTGAACACTGGGTTCAACACCAGGTCGGAGAGGATGTCGAGCGCCGTAGGCACGTGCTGGTCAAGCACCTTCAGGTTGAAGCAGATTGTCTCTTTGCCGGTGAAGGCATCCAGGTTGCCGCCGATGGCGTCGACCTCGCGCGCGATGCTTTTCGCCGATCGCGAACGCGTGCCCTTGAAGACCATGTGCTCGACAAAATGAGAGATGCCGTTCACTTCAGGAAGTTCATGACGTGAGCCGGCCCTGATCCACACACCCATAGCTACGGACCGAATATGCTCCATGCGTTCGGTCAGGATAATGAGGCCGGAAGGTAGGACGGTGCGTCGAATGCTGCGTTCAGTCACCCTCTCAGTGTAGCGGCTTTCCCCCTGCGAGGGCGGATTTCTGGCTCAGGATTACTAAAGTGCACAGGGTATTGGGCAGCTGCCGGGGATCTCCGGTGGGCCTGAAAGCGGTGCTATTCTGCGAAATGAGCCGCTTGCCCATGCCTGGTATGGAACATCCCGTGCCTTCCCCGATAAGCCCCCCTACGATGGAGCCTCGGAACCTGTTCGGCCTTTCCCGTCAAGAACTTACGGCGTTAATGACGGAGCACGGTCAGCCCGCCTACCGAACCGGCCAGCTCCTGGCGGCTATGTACCGGCAGCGGGCTGCTTCCCTGGACGAGGTGCTCACGCTGCCTCGGGGGCTGCGTCAGGAGCTGGCAGCTGAGGGCTGGGCGATCGAACGGCCGAGAATCGTGGAAACCTTCCACTCGGTCGACGGCACGGAGCGCTACCTGGTGGCTGGCGACGACCAGCAAACCGTGGAAACGGTCTGGATGCCGGGGGGCGATGGGGCGGAAGAGGGCGCCAGCTCTGGCGAGGAAAACGAGACACAAAGAGCCACCATCTGTGTTTCCAGCCAGGTTGGGTGCGCCGTCAATTGCCAGTTTTGCCTGACGGCCAAACTAGGCCTGCAACGGAACCTGTCGGCAGGCGAAATCGCAGGGCAGGTCATTGCCGTGATGGATCGGCAGTCTGTAGTCGTGGGCCGAGACCGCATCAACCTCGTTTTCATGGGAATGGGAGAACCGTTTCTCAACTACGACGCGTTCATGGCGGCGGTTCGTCTGCTGGTGAACGAGGCATCACTCGCAGAGTCGCGCATGACGGTTTCTACCTCGGGCATTGTGCCCGGCATTCTTCGGCTGGCAACCGAGAGCTGTCAGGCCGCGGCTGGCCATCAGCCTGAATGCTCCGAACGATGAGATCCGCGAAGCCATCATGCCGATCACGCGCAAGTGGAAGATCGAGGATGTGATTCATGCAGCTGGGCAGGTGCCGCTCAAGCCAAGGGAACGGATCACGTTTGAGTATGTGCTGCTGGGCGAGCTCAACGACAGCTTGCAACATGCCGACGAACTGGTTGCGCTGGCCAAGGGTGCGCCGATGCCCGTCAAGGTAAACCTGATTGCGTGGAACCCCGGCCCCGGGGTTCCTTATGCGATGCCTTCGCCGCAGCGCGTTGCGGCCTTTCAGCAAAGGTTGATTGCTCGAGGGGTTCCGGCTTTTCTGCGCCGCCCTCGCGGACGCGACATCTATGCCGCTTGCGGTCAGTTGAAGCGGACCCTGGTGGAGATTCAACCTGCTGGTGCTCTCTGACGGGTTGAGCTGGGGGTCACGGTTAGGGGTTTAGATGTCCCCACTCAAGCCAAACCGGCTTGAGTGGCCACCCAGCGGTCGTTAGGGTCCGACCTGCAAAGCTGCCGGCTTTGATTTGGTTCGGCTAGGGGCGGCCGGTGACCCCGAGGCGCAGCGCGGTTTCAGCCACACGGTCCGCGGCGTGCCGCACTACGTCGCCTTCGGCCGTGAAGTCACCGGTAATGCAGCGCACCCCTAAGGCTTCGATGGCCTCAATGTCGGGCGTTATCTGCGAAGCGCCTTCGCCCGCGTAGCGATCCAGCAATGTGCGTGAGACGGGTGCGGTGTTCACCAGCGCGTAGTCGAAGACTGGTAGCCGGGTGTGCTCGTAAATCCGTTCAATATGCTGCGAGGCCGTTAGGTTGAGGCTCTCGTTCGACTGCGTCATCAGGTTGCAGATGTACACACGAGTCGCGCGAGAGCAAGCCAGGGCCTCAGAGACTCCCCTGACCAATAGATTCGTAATCAAGCTGGTATAGAGCGAGCCCGGGCCAATCGTGATCAGGTCGGCTCGCTGGATGGCTTCAATGGTTTCCGGTAACGGCGCGGCGTCGGCTGGCTCGAGCATCAATTCCACGATGCGTTGGCGGCTGGCGGTGATGTTGGTCTCGCCGCGCACCAGCGATCCATCATCCATACGAGCCACCAGCGAAACATTGGCATCCGTGACCGGATAGATGTGGCCCCGCGTGGCCAGCACCTGGGAGGAAAGCTTGATTGCCTGAGCGAAATCACCCGTGAGTTCAACCAGTGCCGCGACAAACAAGTTGCCGAAACTGTGGCCCTCCAGGCCCTCACCCGCCGTAAAGCGATGGCGAAACAAGCGAGAAATCAGATGTTCGTCTTCGGAAAGGGCCACCATGCAGTTGCGCAGATCGCCGGGGGGCAGCATGTTGAATCCGCGGCGCAATCGCCCGCTGGAGCCGCCATCATCGGTCACGGTGACCACGGCGGCCAGATCAGAAATGAGGCAGGGAGCCTGCTCGCAGTCGCTGGAGGATTGGTTTGGGGAGGCAACAAAGCGGCGCAGGCCGCGCAGAAGCGTGGAGAGCCCGGTACCACCGCCGATAGCCACCGCGCGAATACTGGCTTGGTCGTTGCTGCCGCGGGCGCGAGGGTCAGCGGCTTGCGCTGGCCTTGGTCTTGCCCGGGGAGAAGCCAGAATTTTCACCATAAAACAATCACCGCGGAGCACTCATAGCATAGGCCGCAAAGTCCGGGCTGGCGATTCCCTGAAGGCGGTATCCATGAGGCGAAGAGGTTCGATTGCGGTCGTTATGGAACTTCCGGATAGAGGAGTTCGGTAAAACGAGGATCATCCGCCATGTCCTGGAAATCGGAATCGCTGCGTGCCTGGATCCGATTGCGCGGGTTCAACTCAATCGCCTTACCCAAATGCTCCAGGCATGGTTCCGCCAACCCGGTCATACTTTCCAGAATCGCCAGACCGTAGAAGGCGTAATCCGCCCTGGGATCCGTTTCCAGGATGCCCTGGAACTGATCGCGCGCTTCCTCGTAAAAGCCCGTGTTCAACAAGGAGATGGCATAGTCGTACTGCTCTTCTGTGCTGTCGAACGACAGACCGGCTTTTTGCGCGTGCCGCTGGCATGCAGCCAGATAGACCCGCACCCGTTCCAGAATTTCAACCGGGCCGTCGTGGCTTAGCTTTTCAAACGCCTGCCGCGCTTTTTCGTACTTGCCTTCATGCATCCACGTCAGCGCGTTCTGGTACTCGCTGAGCGATTTCTGGTGCGAAGCATTCGGCATGGGCCGCGCCTTTCCTTCGATAGTACGAGGAGTGCGCCGAGCGGGGATTCCCTGACCAGTGTTTTGCATACCCTATCTTCTTTCTCCTGTCAGGCGACAGAAGTCGACGTGGATCGGAAACTTTTTATGCGATCAGTATCAGAGTCCGTTTTATACGCACCGGCGGGTCGTACGTCAACCCGGCCCGGCGCCCGGCATCCTTGGCAAGACTGTAGCACGGGCCAATCTCCTCACACTTTGTGAGAAGACTTCGCGGTTGCTAAATACACGGCAGGATTGAGCTCCGGGTCGTTATACATCTTTAGTTGACGGTAGAGTTTGAAGCGCCGCTTGCGGCGGAGGATCTGCTCCCATAGCCGGTCAAGGGACCCAGCGAGATCTTCCCGCTGCTCCAACAGAATGCCCAGCCGCTGCACGTTGCGGTCGTGGTGACCAGCCGGTGCTTGCGGCCGCTCCGTCTCTTCTCGCGTATGAAAAATCTTTAGAGAAAGGATCGACAATCGGTCCAGGATTAGTCCCGGGGATTCAGAGTGCAATTCTGCGTCGGCCGCCGGCAAGCTATGCTGCGCCAGCAGATTCAGCAGGAATACATCGCATTGCTCACAAACATCGTTGCGCCGCTGGTTGGTGCGGTCAATGAACTGCTTGATGCGGACGATATCCTCACTGGTCGCTTCAGGCGCTCGTGCGCGGTCTTCCGCATGCCACAGCTCGAAATTGGCCAGGTGCTGTTGCGCCAGCAGCCGCGCCAGACCTTCAAGCGAAGAACCGACGGAGGGTGCTTCGGTGTGCCAGGCGACTGTGCAACGATCATGGAGCGCTATGGCGAGCGACGAACTGAGGAGCGAAGTGCCTGATTCGGGAGGCATGGTTTATACCAGGCGGCAAAGCGGAGGGAGAGAAAGGGACGGCCTGACTCTCGGCTCAGGCAGATTCGAGAAGTGGTGAGCTCGGTGGGAATCGAACCCACGACCCACGCATTAAAAGTGCGTTGCTCTACCGACTGAGCTACGAGCTCGACGCTGCTTAGTCTCAAAGTTAACACAATCGCAGCGGGTTCCCGACCGTGCAGGACCCTGTTCCCGCCCCATTTTGGTTGCAAGGTGAAAAGCATTTTGTGAGACGATGAATGCTCTCTCTCGACCAGTCGAAATACCAGAGTGTAGGTTTGCAACCCTGCTGCTGCTGCCACCGCCGAAATGACTCCCGGTTTCCGGTAGTTCTTAGGGACGATGATCAAGGTATTGCGGAAGCGTGCGGCCCAGACCTATGCGCGCGCTTTGCTCAAAGGCGGAGTGCGTCAGAGGAGAAGCGCTGAATGAGTGAGAAGCCAGGGGAGCCGGAAGAGGGACCGATGCCGGAAGAGATCGCCAGGCTATATTCGCAGGCGAACCTGCCGGGGACCCGCTACTGGGATTTTTCTGCTTCCCGCAAGCAGGTGCAAGGCCAGTTTCGCAGACGCATTGAGCGCGAGCATGCAGAGCGTGCCGGAATCGAGCGACCTGCGGCATCCACACGCCCGGCCATTGAACAGATTCGTTCTTCTCAATTTCAGTCCGGTCTTGCCCGTGCCGAAGAAAGCGCTGCCCTGGGGCGCGTTGAGCCGGCCGCACCGGAGCTCGGCACGGTTCCTCGGCCAGCTAGCCCGGCGCACACCGAAGCTCCCTCGACGCGCTGGTACGCGTTGCAATCCGTATTTGCGCCCATCCCGGGTGGGGTGCAATTTTCTCTCGCCCCCCTGATCAACCTGGTGCAGCGGCAGCCCGTTATGGCGGTTTATTCGCTTGTGGGCGGGGTGGGTAAGACCAGCCTGGTCGCTACCCTGGGACGCGCGCTGTCGGCTATCGGCGAGCAGGTGCTGCTGGTGGACACCACCTTCCGCGGCCTGCTGCCTTTCTATTTCGGTTCCCGGGAATGTAAGCCGGGGGTGGTGCGCACGTTTTCTCCACCGTCCTTACGGTCCGCGGCGGCGGGCCGGGTGGAAAATCAGGTGCCGGTGCAATTGCTGAATCTTGAAGCGGAGCTTTTCCCCCGGTATGAAGGTGGTCACGACCTGCTGTTGGGTAAGCTGCTGCAGGATGGCCGGGCGGCTAGCCGAATACTGATTGACGTGGCCACCGCAAGCCGGGAAGTCAACGAGCGGTTATTCGCTTTACAGCCGACGGTACTGGTGCCGGTGCTGCCTGACATGAATTCGGTGGCCAGCCTGCAGTCGCTCGAAGCCTCGTTGGGTGCCCTGGCGAATGCTGCCGCAAGCAAGGTTTTCTACCTGTTGAACCAGTTCGACGATTCTTCGGCACTGCACCGCGATATGCGTGAGATTCTGCGGCAAAAGCTCGGCGAGCGGCTTCTGCCGTTCGTCGTGCGTAACAGTTCAGCACTCAATGAAGCCCTGGCCGAGGGGATGACGGTCATGGATTACGCTCCCGATGCAGCGGTGACCGAAGACTACCGCAATCTTGCGGCCTGGGTGAGCCGGTGACTCCTGCAGCCAGCGCCAGCAGTCACGGGGCGCGGTGGCGGGAAAGGTAACGGGCGCGTGTTGACGGGGTGGGATTTACGCAACAGTTGCGGCTGCAGTTTTGGCTTGGTGATTGGTTTAGGGGTTGGTGGATGGGGGTAGATGTACCCCACTCAAGCCAAATGCGGCTTGAATGGGCCACCCTCAGTTTGTTCAGCACCCAAGTTTCTTCCACCGCGAAGTTCTTCTAGCCGAACTAGTTTCTAAAGCCTGGACCGAAAACAAATGTTGCGTGGGGGACATCTAGACCGGCGAGACGCCAGAGGAAGAGCTTTAGCGACGAGCTTTGCTGATGGGCACCACCTGCACCGTGGCATCGCGAATCTCTGCCAGGAAGCGATTGATGACGGACCCGCGCAGCAGAATATCCAAACGCGAGCGTGCCGATTGCCCGAAGACTACATGCGAAATGCTTTCGCGTTGCGCGAACTCAATCAGCGCGTCTGCGACGTTCTTGTCCTTTAACACCATCACCTGGGCGCCAAGGTCGCGAGCCAGACGCTGGTATTCCTCCATGCGCTGGTATTCCTCCGGATCGCCGTGGCGCGCATCTTCATCCGGCGCTTCCACTCTCACCGCGTACCAGTTGGTCGCCAGCCTGCCGGCAATGCGGGCTCCGACGCGCAAGAGCCGTTCAGCGCCTGGCCGTGGCGATAGGCAGACCATCACCTTCTCCGGCATGGGCGCCTGTTCCAGTCCCTGGCTTCTTCGATACTCAGCCGCTCGCGAGCCGACCTCTTCCGCCGTGGTACGCAGCGCGAGCTCGCGCAGCATACTCAGGTTCCCCTTGCGGAAAAAGTTCGCCAGCGATTGCTCCACTTTTTCCGGAGCGTAGATCTTGCCCTGCTTCAGGCGGGAACGCAGTTCCTCGACGGTGACATCGACGTTCACTACCTCATCCGCCCGTTTCAAAAAGCTGTCGGGAATGGTCTCTCGGATTTGCACATCCGCGGAACGGGAAACGGAGTCGTTCAACGTCTCAATGTGCTGCACGTTGACCGCGGTCATTACGTTGATGCCCGCGTCCAATAACTCCAGCACGTCTTCGTAGCGCTTGCGATTTCTCGACCCGGGCACGTTGGTGTGCGCCAGCTCATCCACCAGGCAGGTGTGCGGGCGCCGCGCCAGGATGGCATCCAGATCCATTTCTTCCAGCACTACAGAACGGTAAGGAATGGCGCGCCGCGGAATGGTCTCCAGATCCTTGATCTGGTCCAGCGTATCTTTGCGGCCGTGGGTTTCGATGAGTCCGATCACGACATCGACGCCTTGCTTCCTCATCAGGTGGGCATCTTCCAGCATCTGGAAGGTCTTGCCTACACCGGGCGCGGCGCCGATATAAACACGGAGTGTCGCGGCATCCTGTTGCGGAGGCGTGATGTCGGTGGAGAGTTCTGTCATAGCCCCTGGCGAAGTGCGTGAGCGGTGAAAGTGCAAGCGTTAACCGACTTCGATGGGGTGCCGGGTGGACACCGCAGTAGCGACAGGCAGGGTAAAGCTGAAGGTGGCCCCATGGCCCAGGCGGCTTTCGACGGAAACCTGGCCACCCAGCAATTCAATCAAGCGGCGAACCAGTGCGAGGCCAAGCCCGGTTCCCTGATCATTTCCTGCATCATGGCCTGCATTAAAACGGCCGAAGATGTTGGGCAGCCGATCCGCTTCGATCCCGCGGCCAGAGTCACGTACGAAGAACTGGATGTTGTCCTGCTGCTCCTTTGCCTCGAGCAGGATGGTGCCGTTCTCCGGGGTGTAGCGCACCGCGTTGCTCATCAGGTTGTCCATGATGCTGCGCAGGGCCCGTCGATCGCCATTCACGTGCGAGAGATCGCTGAACGCGTTGATTTGCACATCGATGTTTTTCGCGCGCAGTTCATCGCGCGCCCGCGCACTTGCATCGCGCAGGATGTCAATGGGACGGAATCGATCCATGCGGATCTCGCGACGGCCCGTGTCGAGTTCCGAGACTTCGATCAGGTCAGACATCAGATCGTTCAGACGCTCGGCTTCTTCTTCTGCACCGTGGATCACATCCGCCTGCAGGGGCCGTAGTTCACCGGCGAATCCAGAGGTAAGCGTGTACAGGCTTAATCGTAACTGTTCCAGTGGCTTACGCAGCTTTTGCGAAGCGATGCTCAGGAAGCGGGTCTTGAAGCGATCGACTTCCTGCATCTCCGTGATGTCCTCGAGCACGCTTACAGCGCCCAGCAGCTTGCCCTCTAAATCGCGCATCGGCGTGGTGCGCAGGCGATAACTACGTCCGCCTTCGCCCAGTTTCATGGGCAGCATGGCTGCTTCGTCCTGGCTGGCAATCGATTGCCGCATGGAAACTGCATCGCGCACGGCGCGCAACACACGTTCGCCGCCCGGTGTATTTGTCAGGGCCATGCGGTCCGCGGCTGCATCGCCCAGCACTTCATTGGCCGCCTGGTTCAGCTTGATCACGTGGCCCTTTGCATCCGTGACGATCACAGGCTCAAAAATGGACTGCACCACCGCATCTGATAGCTGCTGGTCCATTTGCTTGCGGCCGGATTCGGTATCCCGCAGATCTCGCAGCCGCACTGCCATGCGGTTGAGCTCAGTGGCGATGGTGCCCAGATCGTCTCGATTGCGCCACTCGATGCGTTGTTGCAATTCGCCTTGCCCGATGCGGCGGGCCGCGGCGGCGGTGCGGCGAATGGGGCGAATGATCCAGAACAGAAAGCCGGCAGCGATCAGGATTCCGGCGAGGGCGCCAAGCGCGGTCAGTGTGGCCGCGTGGTTGGCCAACACGACGACGGCTGCGGGCGCAAGCGTGGCCGCCCGGCGCAATGAGAGTACACCGTGCACGCCGACCCCAATGAGGAGAGAGAGCAGCAGCAGGTAACCGAGGATTAATCGTTGATACAGCGTCAGCATGCAGGTCGGCGAGCTCCGCGGCTCAGTGCTATTTTGCGCCTTCTGCGCCATGAATCAAAGTGCCCAGCCGGCAAACGCGCACCGCTGCATTCGTATAGGGACATGGCAGATGAGTGCTTGCCGGTAATGGCAGCACGATCCAGGTAACGCCCAAGGGGGTAAGCCGTGCCAGTCGCGCAGCATCACTCAGTCCATTGAGATGAGCCGTCGCCTGCGCTCCCTGCCACCAGAGATCCGCAGCCGCGGGAAAGTTGCTGGCGATGCCGCCATCTTTGTAGTAGTCGGCGACCGCGCTGCGTTCGGCTGTGGCGCGAAAGCCCTGCGCATCTTCTCCGGGGATTTCCACGTAGTCGTTGTCCAGGGCAAAGAGCGCCTGGTTCGGTGTGTGGTCGCGAATCCACAAGAACGCCTGCGCCCATGGGTTTACGGGCAGCTGACCAGGCCATTCCACCTGGCCGGACGCCGGATAGGTCAGCCGCTGCCCGGCAAACAGGCTCAATGCGATCAACGCGTAAACCGCGGCCACTGTTCGCCGGGCCTGTTGCGCGAAGAACCCCAGCAGGCCGCCCGCCAGCAGGACTCCGGCCAGGTACACCCACTGGAAGGCACGCAGCACCTGCAGCCTGGCCAGCCAGAGGCTTCCGCCGCGATGCACAAAGCAGAGGGACGTGAGCAGCGCGCAAGTGCCGAGGCCAGTGACCGCGATCGCGAGACCGCGCGCCGGGTTTGCTGAGCGCATGCGTACGACCGTGGCTGCCAAGCAGAAGCAAGGGGATGACCAGGCCCGGATACTCGTACCATTGCCAGCTGGAAAGAAAGAAGTAGGAGCGGCTGAGGGCCGCCAACGCGTAGGGCGTTTGTTCGTCAGCATGGCGCGTGAGCAGGAACGACAAGCCGGCCAGCGTCCATCCAGAAGCATAGAACCCGATGAGCAGCCGCCACCGCGCCTTCTGCGCCAGGGCAACACTCACTAAAAGGATCGCCGTGTAAGCCGCCATCAAAGGATGGAACAGCGCGGCCGCCGTCAGCCAGCACGCGGAGCGCAGGTACCGCTTTTCGAGCACAGCGGCCAACGCAAACAAGCCGAGCGGGGTTGAGAACGAGCGAGCCGTGACATACGGGTCCATGATGTCGAGCGACGTGCCCGCGATCGGCAGGGTGAAGCAGCATGCTGCCAGCAGCACCGCGGCCCACTCGCTGTTTTTTATGCCGAGCCTCTCGACCTCGTTTGTGCTGAGGTCAGGAGAGATGTGAAGGGATCGGCTGTCACTGGGAAAGACTTCCAATGGAGAGCTGTGAATTCCCACATCTCCCGACTGGAAAACGTCGTGAGATATGGGGCACCCCAGGTTGTGATGGATTGAGCCAGTTGATTTATTTTCGACCACCCTTGGTGACAGGCCGGAAGTTACTTTCCAGCAGCCCAGCAGAAACAGGTAGATCGACAGGAGATGGCAGAACAGCAGCAAGGGCGGCAGCGGCACGTGGAGCCAGCGCACGCAAGCCGCCAGCAGGTGGGCGAACACGGACAAGCGCGTGGGCGATAACGCAAATACTGCATCCCGTGGGTAAAGCGCAGGATAGGCCAGCTTTTTGATTCCCGCGACGTAGACCGCGCCATCGTCAGCCAATGGATGATAGCCATGGACCAGGAGAACGAACGGCGATAGCAGAGCGAGGCTGAACGCGGGTTTGCCGATTGGAATAGGCCACGCCCTTACGATCGCTGCTGCTGATAACGGCCGAGCACATCATCAAGCGTCACCATGCCCTCGAGCGTTCCTTTACTCGCCCGGTTCTGGATCGGCAAGACAGGCCAACGCGCCAGCGAAGGGATTGCGCTGTCGAGCGGCAAATCAGGAAACAGCAGCGGTATTCTGTCGGGCTTGAGCGTGCGCTCCAATTCTGTGTCCGGGGTATGCGCAGCCGCGGTCGCCGTGTACTCCGCACGATTCATGGAGTACCACGACCCATCTCGCAGCTTGACCAGCAGCACCGGAGCGTCCACCACTGCCAGCGCATCCGATACCTCCTGCAGCGTCGCGGTTGAGGCGAACACCGGATAGATCACCGGCCGTAAAGCATCTTCCAGGTGCAAAACGTTCTCTTCCCGCTGTTCCTCCATGGAGGGTAGATCTAAGCCATCCTGGTGGGTGAATGCTTCGAAGATGGCGTAAGGCTGCAGGCTGCGAGAAACGAGGTAGGCGATGGTGTTCGCCAGAATGACCGGCAGCACGATCGAGTAATTGCCGCTTACCTCGAGCACCATGAAAACCGAGGTTAAGGGGACACGAAGGAACGCAGCAAACAACACCCCCATCCCCACCAGCGCATACGAGGCCACGGAGATCGGGAAGTTAGGAAAGAAAACTTTTTCGAAGGTGCCGATCGAAGCACCCAGCATAGCCCCCACGAACAGGGTTGGAGCAAACATGCCGCCCGGCGTGCCGCTCGAGAAAGAGAGCGTGGTGGCAATGATCTTCAGCAACGCCAGCGCCAGCAGAAACTTCCACGTGAACTGGCCATGCATCGCCTGGTCGATCACCGTGTAACCCGGCCCCATGACCTGCGGAGCCCCGAAGAATCCGATGGCCCCAACGATCAAGCCCGCGACCGCAGGCTGGCCGTAAAAGGTCCAACGAGGAAGGCCGCGCAAGCGAGGACGCAAATACCCGAGCGCTCGCGAGAAGATCACCGAAGCAATACCGCCGGCCACGCCCAACACCGTGTAGGCCAGCAGTTCCTGGGGGCCTCGCAACGTGATCGAGGGAATGCGGAACATCGGCTCCGGACCCCAGAACCAGCGAGCGACGACCACGCTGGAAATGGCTGAGAGCACAATCGATCCCAGCACCGCCGCGCTCCACTTGCCAATCACTTCTTCCACAACGAAAAGAATTGCCGAGATGGGCGCGTTGAACGCAGCCGCAAGCCCGGCTGCTGCGCCAATCGGCGCAAACAGCCGCAGACGTTCGCGCGAAAGGCTGAGACGGCGGCTCACCATGGAGGCGACGCCAGCGCCGATTTGCAGCGAAGGGTCTTCAGGCCCGAGCGAGAACCCGCCACCGATCGCCAGCGCCGCCGTCAGAAACTTACCCGTCACCGTCCGGAACGAGATGTACCCGTTGTAGATGTACAGAGCGGCTTTCGTCTGGTTGATACCGCTGCCGCGTGCCCCGGGAAACACCAACTGCACCAGCGCCGCGACCACCAGACCCATCGCCATGGGTACGAACAGCAGCCGGAACTGCCCGGAATGCGGCGATGATCCCAGCGTAAGCACCTGGATCCAGTTAATCGCCACCCGGAAACAAACCACCATCAACCCGGAGAGCACGCCAATAAAGATAGAGAGCACCAGGAAGAGGCGCTCATCCCGGTTCGGCGCCAGCTTCTGCACTTCCGCAGGGTTGGGCTTGTACTGCTTCTCCGCCGCGATCGCCTCCGGATCCAACCCTGTGGCTGCTACGGTTGCGACGGGATCCATGGGTTGCAAGGGATCAGTGCCAGGCGTTTCCGTGGCCGTACTCATTCTTCCTCCACCTGGTTTGGCGCCTGGGCAATCTTGAGCAGCAGGTCATCGTCTCCCGTGGGCGCACCGCATACCTGGCGGGTGACGAGCTCTGTGTCGTAGATGAGCTCGATCTGCGTCTGGGTTAACTCAGGATTACTGTTCAGGCTGGCCACCGTGATTTTGGCGGGCAATTGTTGCCAACGCTCCTTAAGCGATTGCAGAGGGTCTGGGGGAGCCGGAGCAACGGCTGGATCTTTCGCCGGGACCGGGGCCGGCCGCGCAAAATGAGACGCGAAGTTCTTGAGCGGGTTGGCCAGCGGACCGCCCGAAGAAGGGGGCGGCGTGCCGGCAGCCTGCGCGTCCTTTGCGGGTGCCGGCGCTACCCGAATCCATACATGCCGTTAGTCGTGCCAGGGCGATCTTCCGGTCGTTGAGAACGCGTGTACTCTGCTCTTTCAGGCTGAGCCTTGGCGATGGATACAGCTGCAGCAAACGGTTGGCCTGGGCCAGCATCAGCCGGCTCTGGTCCAGCTCAGCGGAGGCCTCCTGATCCGCGGTGGTACCCTCGAGCGCACGGGTGAGGTACCGCTTCGCTTCCTGAAAGCGGCCGATTTGAAAAGCCGTGCGCCCCGCGCCGATCACCGCTTCATGCAGGTTGCCGCGACGGCGAAGCAGGCTCCGATACAGATGCAGGGCGTCGATGGGGTCCTGGGCCTGCTCCATGGTGCGCGCCACGTTCAACAGGAGGGAAATGTCATCTTCCGGAGCGTTTCCCTGGGCCACCAGCAGTTCACTCCGCGCCTGATCGAGCATGCCCTGCGAGATCAGGTAGTGGATCAGCTCAAACCGCACATCGCGGCGACGAATGTACCCGTCCCCTTCCCAATTCCCGTAGATGGCCCGCTGGTAATCCTGCACAGCGTCGGTTTTGTTGCCTTGCCGCACTGCCAGGCGCGCCAATTGCAGATTGATCAGCCCGCTCCCTTGTTGCGTCTCCAGCAGGGTATTGAAGTAGACGGCCGCCTCCTGGATACGCCCGGCAGAGGCAAGAGCTTCCGCCAGCTTGATCTCCGTATTGCGATTGCCGGGGTCGTAGGCCAGGGCCGAACTCAGGGCATTGATGGCGGCCTGGGGCTTGCTATCGCGCAGGGCCTGTTCGCCCCGCGTCAACCATCGAGTGGCCAGGGCCGACTGGTGGGAAGCGTAAGATTGATATAGATAATTGGTAAGCACGGCCAGCACTGCCGTGATCGCAAACAGTGTCAGTAGGGCAAGCGAATCGGAGATGATGAGCCGGCGCCGCTCCAATTTCTCCCCGGCGCTCAGCGGAGATTTCAACGCGAAAAGCGACATTGTTTCCAGTTTACTTGCAAAGAACCTCTCGTCCTTCTATGGATGCCTGGTTGCGGGTTACCAAATGCGGTTGTAGCAGAAAAGCGGCAAGTCTCTGGTCGTTCTGCATCTGAGTGGATGCCGCCAGTTGGTTACGGCAATGGGAGTTCCGGCAAGAGATGAAGCAGCAGATGGGTGCTGAAGTTGAGATCGCGCAGGCCGGCGGGACAGGCCTTGAGGCGAGGGAAGAAGCCCTGGCGGCCCGCTTTCGTTCCCTGGGCAGCGTCATCGTGGCCTACTCTGGTGGGGTCGATTCGGCTTACCTGGCATATGCCGCGCATAAAGCGCTGGGATCGCAGATGCTGGCTGTGATTGCCGACTCGGCGAGTCTCGCCCGGTCACAATTTAAAGACGCCTGCACGTTTGCCGATGAACACCAAATCCCCTTGCGGGTCATCAAAACGCACGAGTTGGAGCGCGAAGCCTACGCGGTCAATGGACCGGATCGCTGCTTTCACTGCAAAGATGAACTCTTCGCTGGCTTGGAGCAGGAACTGGAGCGGACGGGCTTCCAGGCTCTGGCCTACGGGTTGAACCTCGACGACAAACAGGATTTTCGGCCTGGACATAAAGCGGCTGCGCAGCATCGGGTAGCCGCGCCGCTGGCTGAAGCGGGGTTAAGCAAAGCCGATGTGCGCGCCCTCTCGCTGCGAGCCAATCTGCGTGTTTGGGATAAGCCGGCATCGGCGTGTCTTTCTTCCCGCATGGAGTATGGCCGGCGGGTGACCCCGGAAGCACTCCTGATGATCGAGCGGGCTGAGGATTCCCTGCGCGGGCTGGGATTGAAGCGGTTTCGCGTGCGCCATCACGGCTCCATCGCCCGCATCGAGATTGCCGAGGAAGAAATGGCGACCGTGTTGCAGGCGGGCAGAATGAAGGCGATGGCAGCCGTGGTGCGCGCCGCCGGCTTCCAGTACGTCGCGCTCGATTGTGAAGGGTACCGCTCCGGTTCCATGAATGAAGTTCTGCCGGTCGAGGTGTTGGCTGGGTTTGCCATCAACGCCAAACCGAGCGCAGGGGACTAGGGCGATGCGCATTGGATATTTGGAATGTTTTGCCGGCATCAGCGGCGACATGCTCATGGCTGCGTTGGTCGACGCGGGCGCACCCATTGAACTCCTGGAACGAACGGCGGCCTCGCTTGCGCTCGGGGCGCATCTGCGGGTAAGCCGGGTAAATCGCAGCGGCATCCAGTCCACCAAAATCGACGTGATCGTGGAAGGGCAGGTCCATGAGCCTGCTGCCGAGACAGGTCCGGTGCAGCAGCCGGGTGCTCACAGCCACACGCATGAACATGGGCATGACCACCATCACGACCACGGTGATCACAAACACGGTGACCACGACCACGGTGACCACAAACACGAGCACGCGGATCACGATCACACACATAGCCACGGTCACGGTTCCGCGTCCCATTCCCATGCGCACAGTCACTCCCACGGCCGGAGCTTGCCGGAGATTCGTGCCCTGCTCAACCAGGCAGATCTGACAGAAAAGGCACGCGCCCTCGCGATGCAGGCATTTGCGCTGTTGGCGAAGGCGGAAGGGCGCATTCACGGTGTGCCCGAAGAAAAGGTGCACTTCCATGAGGTAGGCGCGATCGATGCCATCGCCGATATTGCCTGCTGCGCAGCAGCGGTCGATGCGCTCGGCGTCGATGCCTGGTATTGCTCGCCTGTCAACGTGGGGAGTGGTTTCGTGAATTGTGCCCACGGCCGTTTCCCTGTGCCGGCGCCCGCGACAGCGGAGCTGCTCAAGGATGTGCCGACCTACTCCGCGCACATGCAGATGGAGTTGGTTACGCCGACCGGCGCCGCCTTGCTGCGAGCGATGGATTGCCGTTTTCGCTCCCCCGAAATCATGCGTACGCACAGCATTGGTTATGGAGCGGGCACGCGGGACCCGGAGCGCTTTCCCAATGTGTTGCGCGTGAGCCTTGGCGACATGGCAGAGACGCAGTCGTTTCAGCAGGACCGGGTCACAGTGCTGGAGTGTGCTGTGGACGACCTGAGTCCGCAGGTGCTGGCGCACACCGCGCAACTCGTCCTGGAGCGCGGCGCGCTGGACGTGATGAGTGCCCCCGTGACCATGAAGAAGGGACGGTTGGGGACCCTGTTCACCGTGCTTTGCAAACAGGAACATGCCGCAGACCTGCAGCAAATTATTTTTCGAGAGACAACGACCCTGGGGATCCGGGTGCGTGAGGAGGATCGCGTGATCCTTGCCCGCCAGACGACCCCGGTGCAGACGGAGTTCGGCGTCATCGCCGTCAAGACTGGCTCGTGGCAGCAGGAAGACTGGAACGCCGCTCCCGAGTTTGAAGATTGCCGCCGTGCCGCTGCTGCGTTCGAAGTGCCGCTTAAGACGGTGATACAGGCGGCTATGGCTGCCTGGCGGCTGCAGCAGGAGCAGCCACGCACGGCACTGGAGGCGGGAACCCGGTCATGACGCCTGACACTATTCTGGAAATGCTGCAGCGTGTGCGCGACGGAGCCCTGCGCCCTGAACAAGCCATGGAACGCTTGTCCAACCTGCCGTTTGAAGACGCGGGATTCGCCAAGATTGACCACCATCGGCAGTTGCGCAACGGCCTGCCCGAGGTGATCTATGCGGCAGGAAAAACCGCGGCGCAGGTGGCAGAGATTTTCTTCCGCATGGCCGCCGCGGGCGGCGATGTGCTGGCCACGCGTGCGGACGAGGCCGCGTTCTCAGCGGTAAAAGAGATGGTGCCGCAGGCGCAGTATTTTCCCGTAGCCCGTATCATCGCGCTGCGCAGCCGGCAAAGCCAGGAGCGCGAGCCTCGCGGTGCGCTGGCCGTGCTGTGCGCCGGCACGAGTGACTTGCCGGTTGCAGAAGAAGCAGCTGTAACAGCAGAGGTAATGGGCGCATCGGTGCGCCGCATTTATGACGTTGGCGTCGCCGGCCTGCACCGCTTGCTGGCGAACCGCGAGGCTTTGCGCTCGGTGGAGGTAGTGATCGTGTGCGCCGGCATGGAAGGCGCACTGCCCAGCGTGGTTGGCGGCCTGGTGGGCGCGCCAGTCATCGCGGTGCCCACGAGCGTGGGCTACGGCGCGGCCTTTGGTGGCTTGGCCGCATTGCTGGGCATGTTGAACTCCTGCTCCCCAAACGTAAGCGTGGTCAACATCGACAACGGATTCGGCGCAGCCTACGTTGCCTCGATGATTCTGCACCGCATCCATTTGCAGGCAGACAAAACTCCTGAATTGATCGCAGAAGCGCAGCAGCGCTGAGCGGCGTGAGTTTACCGCTTCTGAAAGTCTGGCGAGCCCAGGAGTAAGCCTGCCAACAGCGATGCTGGCTTGTCGGTGGGTGCTGATATCGGCGTGGGTGAATCCATTACCTGCACAAAGGCGGCGCGCAGGGGTATGGCTCCCGGTGCTTTTCGCGCGGGTCTCTCTGGCTGTGGGGCCGGCAACGCGACGCCGGCTAACGTGTTTGCTTCCCTGAGGACGGTTTGCCGGGATTGCGCAGAGAGTTGACCGTTCAGGAATAGGGATTCCAGGCTTCCCTCTTTCTGCTCGGTGGTGAAGTCGCTGGGTGCCTTAATCTTCAACAAGCTATCCAGATCAGTCGCGGTGCCAAGCTTGTTGCCGGCCAGCGCGAGCGCCAGGTTGATGCGGCTGAGCAAATCGCCAGTGTTCACCCAGGCAGTGGCGGTCCAGGCATAGCCGTTCGGGGTTTGGCAGCCGTAGTAGGGCATGCCCAGTTGGTTCATAGCGTTCAAGAGTGCTGCGGGGTTTTCCACTTCGCCCCCGGTCGCGCGCACCGCCGAGAGTACAAACTCCTCCGGTGTTTTTACCTTGGTGCGATACGAAGAGCGCGCCCAGAATTCGGGTGAGTTGAACAGGGTGCGCAGGACCTGACGAATGTCACCGTTACTGTGCGTCCAGGTTTTGGCCATGCGGTTGACCAGGGCTGGCGGCGGTGTATCGCTGACGAAGCGCTCCGCGAGCTGTTCAGAGATATGGTGCGCCGTTCGGGGGCTGGTCGCTAACTTGTGCAGGACTGCCAGCCCCTCCTGTTGCCCATTCTCCTGAATGGTCTCTCCCAAAACGTACTTGGCTCCGGGCTCGTGCCGACGCTCGTTGAACACGAAGCCGGCGCCTTTGCGTGGCTCTTCGATGGTCCAACCGGTAAAGACCCTGGCTACCTCGGTTACGTCCTTCTGGGTGTAGCCGCCATCGACGCCGAGGGTATGCAGCTCCATCAGCTCGCGTGCATAGTTCTCATTCAGGCCGGCGTCCGCTTTCTTTGCGTTGGGATTAGCCTGGGCGCGTTGTGCTGCTAACGAATGCGGGCCGATGCTGGCGTGATTGTCGAGATAGAACAACATCGCCGGGCTTTTTGCTGTGGCCACGAGAAGATCTTCAAATTTGCCCAGAGCGCGCGGCGCCACTACGTTTTCCTGATAGTCCGCCAGGTACCAGGGGGCGAATGGCCCCTTCTTCAGGTACACATTGAAATGGTTTAGCCAGAAGTCGGTCATGACGGCCTGCAGCTGGCGCTGGCTGTAGAGGTCTGTGAGTAGCCGGGTTTGCAGGAGCTCGCCTGAGACCAGCTGCGTTGGGTTGACCAACGCTACCACCGTTTCTTTTTGCTGCGGCGTCATCCCGCTGGTGAGTTGGAGACGCTCTTCCGGGGTCAGGTCTTTGAGGAAGCCGCGAAGCAGACCCGCCTTCATGGTGACCAGCCGATTCAGTCGCTCCGCGGGGGGCAGGTTTACGATCTGCGTGGATGCCAGGTCGGCATACAGCTTCTGCTCATGCACGGTCATTGAGGGAGAACTGGCGGGATCTTCCGCCGCTGCCGGCTGCGCATCTTTCTTACGTTTCTCTTCGTAGGCAGATACCTGGTTCTGGTAGATGGCGCGTTCCACTCGATCGTTCGGCAGTGCTACTTTGCCGTCGGCCACGGCCCGGATGACGGCTGCTGAAGGGTACGCCTGCAGCAGAGCCGGTTGGCTGAGGCGCATGGCAGGGTAATTCTGCAGGCGCGCCTGCAGTGCGCTGTCGTCGATGCGCTCCGGGTTGAGCTGCATGTCGATCCATTTCTTTACGCCGATGGCTTGTACCTGCTGAAGATCGCCTGGTCGCGCTCCGAAAGTGAGCCGATTCAGCGCGTGGGCGGCGCGCTCTTCCTGAGACAGGGGGCGCTGTGCGGGGCTTCTCTTGCCAAACCAGGAGGGGGAGGCCAGGAGCGCGGTGGGCGCTTGCAGCAGCGAAAGGATCAGAGCCGCAGGTGATAACGCGCCGGAAACATCCGGCAGATACAACAGGTATCCATGGTGAAGCCACTCCGCAGAGACCGGTGTGATGGTCTGGGGATGATGACCCGTGCTTTGCGCTAAGTCGCGCTTGGTGACGGATTTGGTGGTTGGGGGTGGGGTTCATCGTAGGGATTGTGGCGTTCTTTGCGACAAGCGGTGCTGGCCCGGTTTTGTCTTCCCGACCGGAGCGAAGCGTTGTGGAGGTGTGGCTGGTGTCTGCCTCGGAAAAATAGGCGGAGTTGGCTTGGGGTGGAGAGAACTGCAGATCCCTCCACTACGCTTCGCTTCGGTCGGGATGACAAATCGGGGGGCAGTGGCTTCGGGTGGGGTTGTGGCTTGTTGCGGCCTGGTAATTCCTGGGGCGGTGGCTTCTGGCGGCTATGGTTTCTGACCCGCATTTTCACCCCTCATTTGTTAGAAGGCGAGATGCTTGCTGGCTAGCCGGCGGCGTTTTCCACGACTGGCTCCAGGCTGGGCGGCAAAATGCCCAGTGCCTGGTAGATGGGACGCATTTCCACCCGGATGGCCCGCAAGCGGGTGGCGAACCAGAGAGCTCCCAGGATCACCACGCTACCGGTAATGATCACGGTGTGCGGCGCTCCCAGCCAATGCGCCAGCCCTCCAGCGAGCAGGCTGCCGAAGGGCGCCATGCCGACGAAGGCCATGGTGTAGTAGCTCATCACGCGGCCGCGGCGATCTTCCGGCACCAGCGTTTGAATGATGGTGTTGCTGGCGGCCATCCCCTGCATCATGCCGAAGCCCACCAGCAGCATCATCAGCAGAGAAAACCAGAGCGTGCGCGAGAGGCCGAACAAGATCAGCCCCACGCCAAAGGAGGCAGCCGCGATTGGGATCATGCGACCCAGACCCAGCACGCTCTTGCGCAGGGCCAGCGATATGGCAGACACCAGTGCGCCCACCCCGGATGCGCCCACCAGTAAACCCAGCGTATGCGGCCCACCATGCAGCACCTGGGAAGCGAAGACGGGCATCAGCACCACAAACGGCATACCCATCAGGCTGACCACCGCGAAAAGCAGGAGGATGGTGCGGACCGGAGCAAAACCCGAGACATAGGCCCAACCTTCCCTGAGCTGCGCCGCCATCGACGTCGTGGCGCGTAACGCGTAGACCGGCTTGATCTGCATGAATGCCAGCGAGGCGATGACGGCCAGATAGCTGAGCCCATCGATCAGAAAGCAGTAGCCTTCGCCCAGGGCGCCAATGACCAGCCCGGCAAGCGAGGGGCCCAGCAATCGAGCCAGGTTCACCATGGACGAGTTGATGGCGATGGCGTTGCCCAGATCTTGCCGGTCCTCAACCATCTGCAGCAGAAAGGCCTGGCGTCCCGGCATGTCAAACGCGTTAATCAGGCCCTGAAAGGCGCTCAATATGAGAATCTCGTGAATGGTGATGCGCCTGGAAAGAGTAAGCCCGGCGAGAGCGAGTGACTGCACGCCTGCCAGCGCCTGTGTCCACAACAGCACCTGGCGGCGATCCAGACGATCCACCCAGACACCCGCAAACGGCGCCAGTAGAAAAGTGGGGATTTGGCCCATGAAGCCCACAAAGCCCAGCAACAATGCTGACCCTGTGAGCCGGTAGACAAGCCAACTGGTGGCCACACGCGTCATCCAGGTGCCGATGAGCGAGATGCTTTGGCCGCCGAAGAAAAGCCGGAAGTTCCGATGCCTGAGCGCGCGCCAGGCATGGGAGATGCTGGTCTTTCTGGGTTCTTCCGTTGTGGCCAAAAGTCGAGGTCCTGTGAGTACAGGGTTAGGATGCAGTTAGAAAAGGCGGGGGGGGCGTCACCCCATCGGTGTCCTATTTGTGGACTGTTTCGCCCCCATGCTACAACCTCAGAAGCGTGCTCTGCACCCAAGCATCCACAGACACATCTAATCAAAGTTTCGCCACCCGCATCTGCAAGGAGAAAGTATGCCCTCTAGCGCCACCGACGTCTCGGAAACATCTGCCATCACGCGTGAACAATTGATCGATCTGCTCAACGAAGACCTGGCCCGGGAATACCAGGCCGTCATCGCCTATGTGACCTATTCCCAGGTGCTGAAAGGCGCTGCATACATGAATATCGCGGCGGAACTGGCGGTTCACGCGACCGAAGAGTTGCAGCATGCAATCATCATTGCCGGCCAGATCGACTACTTAGGCGGCATGCCGGTGGTGGTGCCGAAGCCAGTGAAGACATCGGAGAAGGCAGAAGAGATGCTCCGGTTCGACCTGGAGGCTGAAAACGAGACCATCCGCAACTACCGCGACCGTGTGCGGCAGTGCGATGCCCTGGGCGAATTCTCAACCTCTGAGCAGATTCGGACGATCCTGGTGCAGGAACAGGATCATCAGATTTCGCTGGCGACAGCCCTCGGGCATCGACGTGCCCAACTTGAGCGAGACCCCGAAGAAGACCAAATAGATCTGCTGGAGCGCAGGGAGCGAGTAGCTGATACCCTCCCTGCGACCGAGCGGCGGCGGTTCAGTTAAAATCGGAGGAGCCGCCATGTTTGAAAACCTATCCGATAAGCTGCAACGTGCCTTCAAGAACCTTCGTGGTCAGGGGACGATCACCGAAGAAAACATTGGCGAGGCCCTGCGCGAGATCCGGGTAGCCCTTCTCGAAGCCGACGTGAACCTGAACGTGGTCAAGGAACTGGTTGACCATATCCGTGAAAAGGCTGTTGGCCAGCAGGTAATGACTGCGCTGTCTCCCACCGAGCAGGTGGTCAAGATTGTCCGCGATGAACTGGTAGACCTGCTGGGCCGCGATACGGCTCGCTTCAACTTCGCCTCTCGGCCGCCAACCGTGATCCTGATGGCCGGCTTGCAGGGGTCGGGTAAAACCACCACTTCCGGGAAGTTGGCGGCGTGGCTGCGCAAAGGCGGTCACCGGCCCCTGCTGGTATCTGTCGATGTGTACCGGCCTGCTGCCCGGGAACAACTGCGAGTGGTCGCTAACGCCATCAAGGTGAACCTGTACGAGGGCGACACCAAGGGTGAGGCGCCAGGAATGGCCCTGGTCGAGCGACTGGCGAAAGAGGCTCGGCGAGAAGCCATCAACTCCGGCTGCGACACCCTCATTGTGGATACCGCGGGCCGTTTGGCCCTGGATGAGGAACTGATGCAGGAGATGCGGAGCCTGAAGGCTCTGCTGAACCCGCAGGAGATCCTGTTTGTGGCCGATGCCATGACCGGGCAGGATGCCGTTCACTCCGCCGGCGAGTTCCACAAGCAATTGGCCCTTACGGGCACGGTGCTGACCAAGATGGACGGCGATGCCCGCGGTGGCGCGGCGCTATCGATTCGCCATGTGACCGGCCAGCCGGTGAAGTTTATTGGCACGGGCGAGAAGTCCGACGCCTTTGAGCCCTTTCACCCCGATCGTATTGTGAGCCGCATCATGGGCATGGGCGACATGATGACGCTGATCGAACGGGCGGAAGAGACCCTCGACAAGAAAAAGCAGGAAGATTTTGCCCGTAAGGCTCTGTCGGGCGATGGTTTTTCGCTGGAAGATTTTCGCGATCAGTTGCGACAGATTCGCAAACTGGGCTCCATGCAGAGCATTCTCAAGATGCTGCCGTCGGTTGGACCGTTTCAGGGGATCCAGCAGATGGCGGGGCAGGTGGATGAGTCCCAGTTCACGCGCATTGAGGCCATCATCAATTCGATGACCAGCCAGGAGCGTGATAAGCACGAGATCATTTCCGGTAGCCGCCGCAAACGGATTGCGCGCGGATCCGGAACGACGGTGCAGGAAGTGAACCAATTGCTGCGGCAATACGCGCAGATGCGGAAGATGTTTAAAAGCGCAGCCAAAGGTGGCGGCATGCAGCGCCGCATGATGGGCGCGCTGAGTGGCATGCGTGGCATGGGCCGGTAGCTGCGCTTTTTCTCATGAAATTTCTGAGTTCTATGAAGCGGTTGGTCTGTGGCAAGCGTCCAATCGCTTAAGAGTGGTTTCAGCGCCATGGCCAAACTGCAAGACCAGCTCGACCAGATCACCGCGAATACGCGGAACCTCGTGCAGCCGGAGCGACTGGAGATTAGTGAGCGGGCGGTGGCTGAGTTGTACGCCGCCGGGGTGGAAGACCGGATCCTTCCGGTGGGTTCTATGGCGCCGGACTTTGCCTTGCCCGATGCTGCCGGGCGGCTGGTGCATAGCTCTGATCTACTCGCCCTTGGTCCATTGGTGATCAACTTTTTTCGTGGCCGGTGGTGTCCCGTATTGCGTGACTGAACTTGAGTCGTGGAGAGATTTGTATACCGCGGTTCGAAAACGCGGGGCGTTGTTGATTGGGGTTTCTCCTCAGACGGTTCGTCAGAACGACTTCACCGCCGTGCAGCATGGGCTCCCCTTCCCTGTGCTCACGGACGCCGGTTGCCGCCTGGCTGCCCAGTTCGGGTTGGCGTATTCCGTCGCTCCCTCGCAGCAGCAGTACTACCGCAGCATCCTGGTGAATATCCCGTTGGTGAATGGGGACGCCAGTTGGCGGCTTCCTCTGCCTGCAACTTATATCGTTGGCCAGGACGGGACGGTACTGTTCGCCGGGGCCCATGCGGACTTCCGGGTTCGGCCAGAACCTCGGGAGATCCTGGATATTCTGACGGCCTGACCACAAGGCCCTCCGCCTTGGACCCCTGTCCCACCACCGAACTTCGACTACAACCACAATGCCGCTCTACCTGGAGAGGTGTCTCACCGCCAACCTTCGATGGCGAGACACGCTGGTCGTTAGGCTAGTCGAGGCGGCGGACCCAGATGTTGCGGAAGCTCAGGGGCTCGCTCTTGTCTCCGTGTGCCTGCAGCTTGATGGGCGCTTCGGTGTAGGCCTTGTAGACCGGTTTGCCGATGTAAAAGGTCTCGCCTTTCAATTCGAAGTGATTCTCTACCAAAACTCCGTTGAACAGCACAGTCGCGTACGCTGGCGTTTTCACCGAGCCGTCCTCGTTGAAAGTAGGCGCGGTCCACATCACGTCGTACGTCTGCCACTCGCCCGGTTTGCGGCCTGGGTTCGCGAGCGGGATGGCCTGCTTGTAGAGGCTGCCGGCCATGCCGTTCACGTAGGTCTTGTTGTTCCAGGAATCCAGCACTTGCAACTCATACCCCGAATCGCCCGCGCCAGTCGAGGCCAGAAAGACGCCGCTGTTGCCGCGACCCTGGCCGGTGCCGGTAATGTTTTCCGGGACCTTCCACTCGATGTGAAGCTGGTAGTTCTTGAACTTTTCCTTAGTCTGGATGCTGCCCTCGCCCTTGCTTACGGTCATGGTGCCGCCCGACACGGTCCACTTGGCAGGCGAACCGTCTTTGACCGACACCCACTCATCCTGGTTCTTACCGTCAAAGAGAACGATCGCATCGGATGGAGCGGCGCCGCAGGTTGCGCCCGGCGTGACGACCTTGGGAATGGGCTCCCAGATTTCCGTATCTTCCGGCTTCGCTTTCTCTGTGGACTGGGCAAACGCTGGAACGGTGACAGCCACCAGGGCCGCGGATAAGAAGAGCCTCGAACACGGGATGCGCATCATCAGAAGAAAATACACTAAACGCGTGTGCCTGGGAATTCTGAGTGAGGGCGCAGACCTAGTGCGCCTCCGAGGGCTTTCCGCTGGATTTGACGCTCTTCGCAAACAGCACAAGAGGCGCCGCCACCAGCGTCATGACGCCAAGCAGGAAAAAGCAGTCCATGAAGCCGAGAAGTTTGGTTTGGTCGAGTAGCTGGGTGTAGTAGTGGTTGTAGGCGGCGGTGAGTGCGTCTGCATGGGAGTAGCCTCGCTGCTCGAGAAACGCTGCCGTTGATCGGATTGCCTGCTGCAGCGGGCCGCTGGAAGCGGTGACATGGTCGCCCACACGCGCCTGGTGCAGGTCTGTTCTGCGCTCTGACATGGTGGTGACCAGCGAGATCCCGACGCTGCCACCCCAATTGCGGAAAAAATTGGTGAGCGACGAAGCCTTATTATTTTGATCCGGCGCCAGTTGCGAATACGCGATCACACTCAGCGGGACAAAGAAGAATGCATAGCCAAACCCCTGCAGCGCGCGTGCGAGCGCGTAGTGGGTGTAGTCCGTCGCGAGGTTGAAGCGGCTGTAGTGCAGGAACGAGATGCCCACGGTCACCACGGCGCCAAAGAGTAGGATTTTTGGCTTCACAATGTTCCGCTGGACTAACTGCGCACCGACCGGCGCCAGGATCGTGATGACAAAGGCGCCCGGCCCCAGTACCAGGCCCGCATCGATTGCACGGTAGCCGTAGAGGGATTGAAGCAGTTGCGGGATCATCGTGGTGGAGGCGAACAAGCCCACGCCAAACAAGAAATAGAAAGCGTTGGCGATGGCGAAGTTTCTCACCTTCAATAAGCGGAAATCGATCACCGGATCAGGCACATGCAGTTCCCAGAAGACCGCCGTGGTTAAGCAAAGAGTGCCGATGATGGCGGCTCCCAGAATGTAGGGAGAGCCAAACCAGTCGTCGATCTGGCCACGATCGAGCAGGTATTCCAGGGCGGCGGAACCGATTCCGACGAGTGAGATGCCAACGGTGTCGATCTTCAGACGGCCATCGGCGGTGCGCACGGTTTTGCGCTCATTGGCAAAGGATGCGGGATCCTGCACGAAGCGGTTGGTGAAAAAGAGTGAAATGCAACCGATCGGGATGTTGATGAAGAAGACCCATCGCCAGTTGTAATTGTCCGTAATCCATCCACCAAGCACGGGGCCGATCGCCGGGGCGGTCACGATGGCGACCGTATACAACGCGAAGGCCATCGCGCGTTTAGTGGGAGGAAAGGTGTCCACCAGGATGGCCTGCTCCACGGGCGCCAGGCCACCCCCGCCGATGCCTTGAAAGATTCTGGCCAGCAGGATGACGTTCAGTGTCGGGGCCAGGCCACACAGGAGCGAAGCGACCGTGAACAGGGCCACGCACGCCATGTAATAGTTTTTGCGCCCAAACACGCGCGACAGCCAGGCCGACATGGGGAGCACTACGGCATTGGCGACCAGGTAGGTGGTGAGAATCCAGGTGACTTCATCAAACGAGCGTCCCAGGCCGCCTGCGATGTAGGGCAGGGACACGTTGGCAATTGACGTGTCGAGAAGCTCCATAAAGGTCGCCAGCGTCACGGTGAGCGCAATGACCCACGGATTGACCCCCAAACGGACAGCGGAGTTGCTGGCGGGCGCGGCTAGAGTGGCCACGCTGATTCCTCTGTGGGCGGGTGCATGAAGCATTGGATTCCACAAAAAAGCGACCGACTCGTCTTTTTTTGCTAGGCTGATCGCATGAGCAAGGGAGAGATGACAAGGCGGCGCATCATTGCCGAAGCGGCTCCTGTTTTTAATCAGAAGGGCCTGGCGGGCTGTTCCATGCAGGACGTGATGGATGCCACTGGTCTGGAGAAGGGCGGCATTTACCGGTATTTCGCGAGTAAAGAGGAGTTAGCGGCGGAGTGCCTCAAGTATTCGCTGACCCTGGTGATCAAGTCGCGTATCGGCAATGCGCCCGGGATCGTGCATTCGGTGGACAAGCTTCGCTACCTGATCGACCGATTTGTGTCAACGCCTTCGCCGATCAAGGGCGGGTGCCCGCTAATGAATGCGGCGGTGGATGCAGATGACGGCAACCAGGAACTGCGCAAGTTGGCGCGCCAGGCGCTGCGAGACTGGAAGGGCAGGTTGATGCAGATTGTTCTCGATGGCGTGGAACGTGGCGAGGTGAAGGCGGATGCGAACCCGCAGCAGGTGGCGCATGCGATTATTTCGATGCTGGAAGGGAGCTTGCTGATCAGCCGGTTGGAAGAGTCGTGTGGAGCGCGCGAGGATGCTCGTTGGGTGTTGCATCGGCTGCTCGATGGAATCGAATGCCCGCGTTTTGATCGGGATGGTGAGTAACTCGCCCTGCAGGGCGATTCATCACCAGAGATGGCGAAGGCTCAGGGATCCTCAGTCTGCCGGGTTGCTTCTATACTCAGGAGACGGACAGGGAATGGCCACTGCCCGTGAGGAGCCTATGGCGGCACTGATTGACGCAATTAATGTGAAACGCAAATCTGTTTTTGAGTTCGAGAATGTACCGTACGCTTGCCTGGATGCAGAAGTGCACTCCCCTACCGCGCGCGGTGGGCAGACGTTGGTTAAGCTGAAGATGCGCAATCTGCTGACCAGCGCTGTGTTTGAGAAAACGTTCAAAGCCGGTGACAAATTCAGGGAACCGGACCTGGTGCTGGTACCTGCTTCGTACTTGTATAGCGATGGGGATGGGTCGCACTTCCTCGATCAGGAAAACTTTGAAACGCTCACACTGACGGAACAGTTGATTGGCAACGCACTGGATTTTCTGATCGAAGGCGAACTGATCCAGCTGCATAAGTTCAACGGAAACCCCATTGGATTGCAATTGCCCATGTTTGTGGAATTGAGTGTGGCCCAGACGGAGCCCGGGGTGCGCGGCAATTCTTCTGGAGGTAGCGTCACCAAGATCGCGCGCTTAGAGACTGGCCTGGAAATTCATGTGCCCCTCTTCATCAAAGAAGGCGAGAGAGTCAAGGTATCCACGGAGAGCCGGGAGTTCGCCGGCCGGGCGTAGTCATCCCCTTCCTCCGGACGGCATGTCTCAGTACATAATCCAGCCGCCATCCACATTGAGCGTTTGGCCTGTCATCGCATCGCTCAGATCGCTGGTGAGAAACAGGCAAACGCGCGCTATGTCGCGTGGGCTAATGCGCCGCTTGAGACTTTGCAGGTCGATGGCCTTGTCCGCTTGTTCCTTGGACATCAGCTTGCGCTCACCCTCGGTTTCAATGGCGCCCGGCGTTATGCAATTAACCCGCACGTTGTGTGGGCCCATTTCGCGTGCCAGGCCGCGCGTAAACCCGATCATGCCGCCCTTGGACGCGATGTAGTGGGTCAGGTTTTCCAGGCCGGTAAAGAACGTAACCGAGGAGATGTTCACCACCGACCCGGATCGCTGCTCAACCATGTGAGGCATGACCAGGCTGGTGCAGTGGAAGACGCTCTTCAGGTTGATTTCCTGCATGGTGTCCCACTGTTCTTCTGTCATTTTCAGGAAAGGCTGCCGCGGATAAATGCCGGCCACGTTGATCAGCCCGTCGATGCGTCCAAAGCGCTCAATCGCGGCGTCGACTACTTTGGCCATCCCGTCACGGTCACGCGCATCGGCGGCAAAACCGGTCGCAGAGTGACCGCTGGCTGCAATGTCTGCGGCTACCTTTTGGACACCCTGTCCGTCCAGGTCCACGGCGTAGACATCCGCACCTTCTTCCGCAAACAACTGGGCGACGCCTGCGCCAATGCCGGCAGCGGCGCCGGTCACGATCACTACTTTTTCATCGAGCAATGCCATTCGCCACTCCTCGCGTCCAGGCGTGATGTTACCAAACAGGAGCGTGTCGGCAGGGTGTAGATGTCCCCCACGCAAGCAAAGCTTGCGTGGGCCACCCGGGATTCATTGGGTGGGCAAGGAGTCTTCCTGGTCAAACTCCGGGTGGTTCCGCAAGAAAGTCAGGGTGGCCCATTCAAGCCGCGTTTGGCTTGAGTGGGGTACATCTCCACCCCCTTTGTACCGTGGCTTGGCGCCAACTGCCTCCGCTTTGCCGGATTCGGCGGGGCGGCGAAGCGGGTATACTTTTCCTAATCTTTTCTAGTGCAGCTAGAGATCCAGGACAATCCAATCGAGCGCGGTCGAAACCACTGATGGCTGTAAAAATAACACCGGCTGATCCGCGTTTCGCGATGTTGCACCGGAGCCGCAATCTTCGCTGGGACGGCAACCCGGCAGAAGCGGCGGCGCAGATCGAGTTGTGCAGCACCGCCGAGCAAACCGCCGAGGCGCTGCAACGCGTGGTCAAGGCCGGTATGCGACCCACCATTCGCAGCGGCGGCCATTGCTACGAAGACTTCGTGGTCAATAACCCGGGCGGCGCGATCCTCGATGTGAGCCTGCTGAATGCCGCGGCGCTGCCGGGCGATGGAACCCGTTATCGCATCAGCCCGGGTCAATCGCTCGGTGAAGCTTATCGTGAGCTGTATAAGCGCTATGGGGTCACCATCCCGGGGGGCAGCTGCTACACCGTAGGCGCCGGCGGCCACATCACGGGAGGCGGCTATGGCGTGCTGTCTCGCCTGCATGGGCTCACCATCGATTGGCTCTCGGCCATCGAGATCCTGACGGTCGATGGGCAGGGCCACGTGGTGATGCGCCGCATCGACAAGGACCATGAGCCGGATTTGTTTCGTGCCTCAAGCGGCGGGGGCGGTGGGAACTTCGGCGTTGTTACCGGCTTCCTGTTCGACCGCCTGCCCGTCGCGCCGGTCGAGGTGGTGAACGCCCACGTCTCATGGGACTGGAGCACGATGACCGAAGACACCTTCGTAAACATCGTGCTGGCCTTTGGCGATTACTGGGCAACGCGAGGCCGGGAGCCGGATACCTGGGGCCTGTTTGCCGGGCTCGGTCTTACCCATATCTCTGCGGGACGGTTCAATATATCCCTGCAGTTCTGCAATCCTGATGGCCGCTGCGACGATCTGAAAGTGCTGGAAGAGTTCCTGGATCGCTTTCAGCCTTTTAACCCGATTGGGGCGCGTGCTCCGTTGCCCGGCGATAAGCGTTTTGCCACCCGCAGGCCGGAAGCCCACCAGCGGTTGGGCTCTTACCCCGTCGAACGGGAACTGTGGCTCGCGGCGACCATCGGGGACAGCGGCAGTGGCCATGATGGCCGCGCAGCGTATAAGTCCAGCTACATGAAACAGAACTTCACGCGTGCCGAAGCGCAATGCATGTACCGGCAACTCACGCGCGTGGTTCCCGACGTGGATCTGCGCGGCGCCGTGATGGCGGTCGACTCCTACGGCGGCGCGGTCAACAAGAAGAGCCTGGCTGAAAAAACTTCCGTCTGGCAGCGGTCTTCGATCATGAAGATACAGTTTCAGCACTACTGGGATGACCCGGAGGAAGATGCAGGAAGGCTGCAATGGTTCCGGGAATTCTATACGGAACTGTATTCGTTACACGTAGACCCAAAGTATGCGGGTACACCGTACCCCAATGAATATTACGAGGGTTGCTATATCAACTACCCCGATTCGGACCTGCTGCAGTATTCGTTCTGGCCGCAGGTCTACTACGGAACGGACGGTCTTTACCCATTTCTGCAGCAGGTAAAGCGACGGTACGACCCAAACAATATCTTTCATCACAAAATGTCGATTCAGGTCTAAGGCAAATCATGGGAGCGACAACGCGATCGGCAACGCGAGCGACGGCACGCGGTTGGACACGCAGAGACTTTGTGCGCGGCGCGGCGGGTGTGATGGCACTGAGTTCCCTGCGGCATGGAATTGCCTTCGGATGGATGGCACCAAGACCGGCAGATCGCCTATGTCGCTTCCCTTTCGAGTGGCGGAAACGGCTGGGGAGCCATCCACGCGTTCGCTTCACCAGCGGGTAAGCAGACCGACACCTGGTCGCCACGACAGCAGGTGGCAAGCCGCGCACCCGCCGCGCTTCTGCTTTCGCAGCAGGTGCTCTATGTAGCCAACCAGGTTAGCCTGCATCAGGGCGTGCCACGCGGGACCATCGAGGCCTATCGCGTGGAGCCGGGCTCTGGCAGGCTCACGCTTTTAGGCCGCACCCCACTCTCCCTGGCCGCTACCCGGCCTCGCCACATGGCGCTATCCCCGGACGGCAGGTTGCTGGCAGTTGCGGCGTACGGCGGCGGAATCTACAACCTGCTTCCCGTTGGGAAAGACGGCAGCCTGGGTGACCCTTGCGGCATTTTCAAGGACACGGGCTGCGGGCCGCACAGGCAACTGCAGACGTCCGCACACCCGCACACATTGCTCTTCGACAGCAGCGGGAAGCATCTGTTGTGCTCTGATTTTGGCAGTGATCGCATCAGCGTGTTTGCCGTGGCAGATGGCCGGTTGCAACGTATCTCGCAGGTCAGCGACCGCAGCGGGGTGGGCCCAGCCAATTTGTGCTGCATCCCGCGGGCTACCTCTATGTGTCCCACAGTTTGGCAAACACCATTGGCTGCTATCGGTACGACGGTTCCAGCGGCACGGTGAGTGAGTGGCGGCCGCTGCCCGCTGCTGCAGCTGTGGCAGGTGCCGGTTCACTCGCGCTGCATCCTACCGGTCACACGCTGTATGCGACGGACGAGCCTCGACGCCTGCTCCGCGCCTGGCATGTGGATGCCCGCAGCGGGGCGCTGCTGCAAAAACCGGATATACCGCTTGGGACCACCACCCCTACCCACGTGTCGGTGGCACGCGATGGACAAAGCATTTACATTTTGGATAGCCGCAATGGGGCAATGGTCAGTTTGATAGCCGATAGGGTGACAGGCGAGGTTACGAAACCTGCGATGAGCATCACAATACCTGCGCCAGCCAGCCTCGCTTTGCTGCCGGTTTAGTTTTCTGGGCCCGATCACCAATTTGCATTAAGAGGAGTAAGTCAATGGGAACCCAGTCCAGAAGAGGTCTGCTCAAGAACGCGGCCAAGGCAGCAGCCGTCGCCACCGGAGGCACTGTGCTTGCCGCCACAGCGGAAGCCAAGAAGACAACTGCGCCGCTCGAAAAGAAAGCTCATTCGTGCAAGCCGAACGACGATAACAAGCCCAACGCAGCGCCCCTGTTTTCAAGCGCTGTCTCCTACGGCAACCTCGTTTTCCTGGCCGGCGTCGGCGCCCACTTTGAAGGCACGATTGAAGAGCACACCAAACATGTTCTGGACGAACTTGAGAAGAACCTTGTCTGCGCCGGTTCCTCCATGGACAAAGTGCTCAAGGTGAATGTTTACCTCAACGACATCAAGGATTGGGCGCGGATGAATACCGCCTATGCCGGACGCTTTGGCAGTGTGCCTCCGGTGCGGACGACGGTTGCGCCCGCGGGCGGTATTCCTGGTAATTCGTTGGTAGAAATCGACCTCATCGCCTACATCTAACCGGTCAGCGCTGCCTGTGTCCACCACGCGCGCAGCGCACCTTTCACACGGATTTAGGGCGGTAGCCAATCATGTCTTCTGTATTTTCTGAAGTCGCCGGATCGCGTCGCAGCGATCGATCGCTCGTGCGCGATGGAGACGAGCACGACAATCTTTTCACGCGCATAGGGGTGCGGCCGCTGATCAATGGCCGCGGCACCTTTACTCTTCTGAGTGGTTCGCGATCGTTGCCTGAAGTGAAGCAGGCCATGTACGACGCCTCGTTCTACTTCGTGCAGATGGACGAAATGATGCAGGCTGTCGGCGAGGAGCTGGGCCGTCTTACAGGCGCGGAATGGGGTATAGCGACCACCGGCTGTGAGGCCTCGATTACGCTCGCGGTGGCGGCCTGCATCGCCGGCACCGATCCTGAAAAGGCGCAGGCGCTGCCTTATATCAAGGGCCGCGACCAGGTCATTATCCCTAAACACTCGCGCAATCAATATGACTTCGGCGTGCGCATGACCGGGGTGGAGATTGTGGAAGTGGACTCCCCTGCCGAGTTGCAGGAGAAGCTCAGTGCACGCACGGCGATGGTGTACCTGCTCTCAAGCCCGCTGGCTGCTGAGGGACCGCTCAGCATCGCGCGTGTGTGCGCGATCGCCAGGACTGCCGGCGTACCTGTATTTGTCGATGCGGCGGCCGAAGAGCCGCTGGTGCCCAACGTTCACCTGCAGCAGGGCGCCACCCTGGTGGGCTACTCCGGCGGCAAGTGCCTGCGCGGTCCGCAATCGTCCGGGTTGCTGATCGGCCAGAAAGACCTTTGCCAGGCCGCCTACTTTCACGCTGCGCCGCACCACAATTACGGCCGTGCTCTCAAGTGCAGTAAAGAAGAGACGATGGGGTTGCTGGCCGCAGTGCGGCAGTGGTACAAGCGCGATCACGCAGCCGAACAGCGGCAGTGGCTTTCGTGGCTACAACACATTGAGGAGCGCGTACAACAGGTGCCTTCAGTCACTACGGAGTACCTGCATCCGGAAGACCTTTCCAATCGCTCGCCGCGCTTGCTCATTCGCTGGGATGGGAATGCGCTCGGCATTACCGGTACAGAGCTGGCGGCGCGGCTCGATGCAGGTACGCCGCGGATCATTGTGCATGAGAGTGGCGGGGTACGCCCGGCCGGCACGAAAAGCTGGGTGATCATCATGCCCTACATGCTGGAAGCTGGAGAGGAACGCATCATCGCCGATGCTTTGTATGCAGGCTTGAACAAGCCGATGGATCTTGAAGAGCGCGTGGCACCCTCGGGTGGGCCTCTGCCGGTCGCAGGGCACTGGGCAGTCGCGGTGAAATACTCCCGCGGCGACGGCGAGCAGGTCTTTACCCTGCAACAGAACGGCCAGGAACTCACCGGCACACTGCAGGGAGAACTCTATAAGGCCACACTCACTGGTACGATTTATGGGGCCGAGATCGAGCTGCGCGGTTTGATGCCCGTGAGTGGAGACACCCTGACCTGGACCTTTCGCGGCATCGTGCAGGGTGACACGATGGCGGGAACGGTTGATCTGGGAGAGTACGGCAAAGCAAGCTGGACGGCTCACCGGGCCTGATACACCGAGCATGCAGTAGATTTCTTTGGACCAGAAAGATTCATGATGCGAATAGTGGTTGGCGGCAAGTTGTCAGGCTGTTTTTTCGCACTTGCAATGTTTGCAAGTGCAAGCGGCTTTGCCCAGCAGGCGGAGCCCATTTACGATCTTCTGCTACAGGACGGGCACGTTCTGGACGACAAGAACCACATCGATGCCCAGATGGACGTGGCCATCAAGGATGGCAAGATCGCCAAGGTCGCTCCGCACATCGCGCCCGGCACCTCGCTGAAAACCATCGATGTGAAAGGGCTTTATGTCACCCCGGGTCTCATCGACCTGCACGTACACGTGTATGCAGGCAGCGGCGAGCGCAACTCGTATGCCGGGGACAACAGCGTTCCTCCCGATGGCTTCACGTTCCGGGTGGGTGTTACCACGGTGGTCGACGCTGGCTGCTCAGGCTGGCGCAACTTTGAAGATTTCAAGGACCGCATTATTGATCGTTCCAAGACCCGCGTGTTTGCGATGCTGAATATTGTCGGCTCGGGCATGCGGGGCGGCCACTACGAGCAGGACACGACGGATATGGATGGGGCAAAAACGGCGGAGATGGCGCTGAAGTACCCTGCGACCATTGTCGGCATCAAGACGGCGCATTTTGAAGGACCCGAATGGACGCCGGTTGAGCAGGCCGTGATCGCCGGGACCCAGGCAAAGATTCCCGTCATGGTCGACTTTGGTGCAGATCGTCCGACGCGGCCGATATACGACCTTCTGACGGTGAAGCTACGACCCGGTGATATCTATACGCACATGTATTCCGGGCTTCGCCATGAGCAGGATCCGGTCACGCTGGGGCCCAGCAAAGCGCTCATCGAAGGCCGCAAGCGGGGCATCTTCTTCGATGTGGGCCAGGGCGGCGGCAGTTTCAAATGGTCTTTGGCCGTGCCCATGATCAAGGCTGGTTTCATTCCCGATTCCATCTCGACCGACCTGCATATTGCCAGCATGAATGCGGCCATGAAGGACGAGCTCAACGTTGCCGACAAGATTATGGCGATTGGGGTTCCTCTGAAAGAGGTGGTTGCTGAGATGACGGCGCACCCTGCTCGCGAGATCAAACACGAAGAACTGGGGAACCTGTCAGAGGGAGCGATTGCCGATGTGGCGGTTCTGCGTGTAGAGAAGGGCAACTTCGGCTTTACCGATATGGTGAATAAACGTTACGACGGTAAGCAGAAGCTGCTTTGCGAACTCACCATTAAAGACGGCAAGATTGTCTACGATTTGAACGGTATCAGTGCGGACGCATGGGATAAACCAGCCGGACCGCATGATGCAGAAGCCTACCGCTGGACCACGTTTGCTCCGAATGGGCATCATGAGCATCCGCCTACGGAGATGCCTCACTAGAGTGCGGCGACTACCCGACGCTATTTGTGTAGCAAGATAGGGCGAGGTGGAGTGGCCTGGTCATCAGCATTCACTGATCTTAACGATGAAGTCCTAACCCGGAAAATGAATTGAGGCGAAACGCAGTGGGTGCATATGTCCCCCACTCAAGTCGGAAACGGCTTGAATGGGCCACCCAAGGTTTGTTTTGGGGCGGCGGTTAGGTCCTGGCAAGCTAAGAAAGAATCCCCGGGTGACATCTACACCCGCTTCAATCTCCTGTTGTTCATTAGCCGGGATGGGTAATGTAGCCCGATGGGTAATGTGTTAGTGTTTTAACATGATTTCGGTCTTGCACAGCCGTCTCTCCTGTCCATGCGCCTCCTCGGCGCGGACCGGCTGTTGTTGTCTCTGCTAGTCCTGTAGCACCCCATCGCACCCCACATTCCAGCTGACCTATCGCTCTCTGGCGCGTGCGAGCAAATCTATCCCGGAGTCAATCTATGCGCGTTCAAAAGTTTTCTCTCCTGCTGTTCGTGTTTCTGACGGTGACGGCGCATGTGCCCCTGGTGATCGCTCAAATGGTGGGTGGCACCATCTCCGGGGATGTGGTGGATGCGGGTGGAGCCGCCCTTGCAGGCGCCAACGTACGCATTCGCAACGACGAGACGGGGAGCGAACGCCAGTTCACCACGACCGAGAGTGGGACGTTCTCTGCCCCATCCGTCGCGGTCGGCGTGTATACGGTGGCTGTGACACACGAAGGCTTTGCTTCTGCTACGCGCACTGGCGTCGGGCTCACGGTCGGCCAGAACGTGCAACTCCACCTGACGCTCACCGTGGGAGACGTACAGCAAAGCGTCACCGTCGTGGACACGCCTTCTGTCGTGGAAACCTCGACGCTGCAAACGCAGGGGTTGGTAGACGAACGACAGATCAAGGAGTTGCCGCTGAATGGCCGCAGCTTCGACCAACTGATCCAGCTGAATCCGGCTTCGGTCAGCTACACGACCCAGCGCTCAGGGGGAGTGGGTACGTCCAATTCTTCTGTCGGCAATATGTTCTCTGTGTCGGGACGACGCCCGCAGGACAATCTTTTTCTCCTGAATGGCATTGAGTACACCGGTGCTTCGCTCATCAACGTGACGCCCGGCGGCACCAGCGGGCAGTTGCTGGGCGTGGATGCAGTGCGCGAGTTCAACGTGGTGAGCGATACCTATGGCGCGAATTACGGCAAACGCGCGGGAGCGCAGATTTCGATTATTACCGCATCGGGCGGCAACAAGGTGCACGGCTCAGCGTACGAGTTTCTGCGCAACAGCGCGCTCGATGCACGCAACTACTTCGACCAGTCAGGCATTCCCGAGTTCCAGCGCAATGACTTCGGCGCTGCCCTGGGCGGGGCGCTGCGCCATGACAAGGTATTTGGCTTTGGCAACTACGAAGGTTACCGTCAGAATCTCGGCATCAGCGCGGTCAGCTTTGTGCCCGATGACACCTCTCGTGCCGCCGCGGTGGCCTCTGTGAAGCCCTTGCTGGCGTTGTGGCCGGTTGCGAACGGCCCCGAGTTGTTGAACAAAAACGGTACCCCGAGCGGCATCGCCGAAGCATTTGCCAATCCGCTGCAGCACGTCCGTGAAGATTTTGGCACAACGCGCATCGACGCCAATCTCAGCCAGAACGATCTGCTGTTCGGGGTGTATACCGTCGACGACAGTGATGCTAATACCCCGTCACAAAATCCCTACTCCACGATTTTTGAACGACTGCGCGAGCAGGTGGTGAGCGCGCAGGAGCAGCACGTGTTTTCGCCGAACTTGTTGAACACCCTGCGCGTGGGATACTCGCGCGCCGCGTATGACTTTACTGGCCAGGCACCCGCATCGGTGCCGGGCTGGGTAGCCGGCAAGCCAGTAGGCGCGGTGGTGATCGCCGGCAGTACCGCATCGAATGGCGCTTCCCAGGTAACGCTCGCCGGTGCTAACACGGGCAGTAACAATCAGGCAGTCCGTAATCTCTATACGCTCGATGAGCACATCTTCTGGACGCGGGGCCGGCACCAACTGGAGTTTGGTGTCTGGCTGCAACGGTTGCAATCGAACGACAACCTGGCACAAAACCAATATGGCCAGGCTTCGTTCTCAACGGTGAGCAGTTTTCTGCTGGGCAACGTAGCCACCTTCACGGTAGTGCCTGCGCCGACTGCTCTGGGCTGGCGTTCACTGTTCGGCGCGGGGTTTATTGAAGACGCTTGGAAGGTGACGCCGCGGCTCGAACTGCGCGCAGGCTTACGCACGGAGTCCACCAACGGATGGAATGAAGTGCACGGCCGGGCATCGAATTACGACTTCACCGATGGCGTGATTAACACGACCCCGACGATCGGCGGTTCGGCGCTCACTGAGAATCGCGCAAAGTTTATGCCGGAACCCCGGGTCGGCATTGCCTACGATGTCTTTGGGAACGGCAAGACCGCGGTACGCGCCGGTTTTGGCGTGCATCGTGCGCTGTTGGACGCACTCGACTATCGCCTTGACCAGACGGCACCGTTCAACACCACGTTATCGTTCAGCAACACGACCGTTGACAAGCTGCCTCAACTCGCCAGCGGCACGGCGACCGGCAGCGGGCAGATTTCTCCCAGCAACGTGCAACGGGATATCGCGACGCCTACGGTCTTGTCCTGGACGTTCAAGCTTGAGCAGCAGATCGCGCCCGCGACTTCACTCACGGTCGGCTATGTAGGCTCGCATGGCTATCATCAGATTCTGTCTGAGGATCAGAACATACCGCCGACGGTCGTTTGCCCGTCAGCATCTTGCCCTGCCAGCTTAGCTGCTGGCACCATCTACTATCCAACCACCACAAAGGCGAACCCCAACGTCGCGAATACGACCTCCTGGGTCTCACAGGGGATTAGCAACTACAACGCACTGGAGGTCGATGTTCGCCGCCAGCTTTCGCATGGCTTTCAACTGCGCGGTGTGTACACCTTTGCCAGCAATCTGGATGACGGCTCGGCGTGGAACACGAGCGTCTCTGCGAACACGCCTGCCTATGTCATGTATCCGGGGAACCCTGGCCTTGACTATGGGCCAGCAGCCACCAACATCCGTCATGCGGGCGCGATCAACGGCACGTGGGAGCTGCCCTTGAGTCACGTTCTTCAGGGGAATGCGTTTTCCCGGCAGGTGGTCGATGGGTGGTCGCTGAGCGGCATCACTACGTTGCAGAGCGGGTTCCCGCTTTCGCCCCAGCTGGGCTACAACCCGACGGGGAATGGCGATTCGCGCAATCCGATTCGCCCGAATCTCAATCCTGACTTTCACGAACCGTTGTATTCCAAATCGGTGAAGCAATGGTTTAACCCGGCCGCGTTTTCCGCACCCTATCCGGGCACCTTCGGTAGCGTTGGGCGTGATACGCTCACCGGCCCTGGGCTGACGGAGCTTGATTTGTCGGTGTTCAAGAACACCACGATCCACGAGCGTTTGCGGGCGCAGTTTCGTGCTGAGTTTTTCAATGTACTCAACCATGCGAACTTCACCACGCCCAACCCGGTGGTGTACAGTTCGGGACCGACGCCGAAAGCGCCTACAGCGGCGGCCGCGCTCTCACCAACTGCGGGCGTGATTAGTGCCACGTCGACTACTTCGCGGCAGGTTCAGTTTGGGCTCAAGCTGCTTTTCTAGCAGGAGGAGCGCGGTAGGTAACAATTTAGGTGCTCAGGGGCTAAAGCCCGATTGAGGCAAATTAAGAATGCAATGAACGAAGACGGGCAGGGATTGTTGGTTGGGAGGGACGCAGATTAATCTGCAATGTTTCCCCCTGACCCAAATCTGCAGGTCGTCAACTTCGGTTGCTCTACATCGGAACGACGCCCTGAAAGATTCTCGGAGTACCCGCTCGAACCCGCTGGAAGCCCCGGACTTCAGTCCGGAGGCACGGGTTCAAGACCCGCGCTCAAACCCGCGCAAAAAGAAAGGGCTTCAGCCCTGGTGGAACCAAGCCTCGGCAGACAATCGGCCATGTGACCTGGCCGCGAAAATCTACGCTCAATACTTCAAATCGGACTGACACCGCTGCCACCAGGGCTGAAAGCCCTCGCATGGTGGGGGCCACCATCAGCGCGGGTTCTACACCCGCGCCCCCGGACTAAAAGTCCGGGGCTTCCACCTATCGTGTGAGCCGCGTGTTGACGCGTCCCTCGTCATCGCCATGATGGTGACAATTTTAAACATGCTGCAGGTTCAAGGTTGGAGGGCGCGGCTTAATCCCACATCTCCCGACGATGAAGCCGTTGGTACATATGGGGCACACGAGCTTGTGGTTGGATAGAGTGCGTTGGGTAGCGACGGTCACGAAACAACACAGTTACCGTGCGCCGACGACTCCAGCGTCTTTGAGGGCGTGCTTCTCTGCGTCGAGCGAGGTGGTATGCAGTTGCACTACGTGCTGCATCGCGGCGTCTGCCTGCTGGCTGTGTCCTTCCGTGCGCAGTGCGCGCGCAAGCAAGTAGTACGAACCCGGATCTTCAGGATTCATCTCTACGGCCTGCTGCAGCAATTGCACGGCTGCCGCCGTGTGGTGCTGCTGGAACTCGGCCTTGCCCATGTAGAAGTACGTAGCCCATGCGTCAGGCGTCATCGTCTGCGCCTTCTGTAATAGCGTGAGACCTTCCGAGTAACGTTGCGACTGGACCAGGAGCGCTCCCAGGAAGTAGAAGGCGTTGGCATCCTGCGGATCTGCATCAATAGCCAATCTCAGCTGCTTTTCGGCATCCACGTTTTTCTGCTCACTCACGTAGACTTTGCCCAGCTCGCGATGAGCGCCGGCAAAGGCCGAATCTGCCTGCAGCACGGCAAGGTAAGCCTGCTCCGCCTCGTGAAACTGGGCCGCATCGTAGTAAGCCTGGCCCAGCAGGAAATTGGCTTGTGCGGGGCTGGCGCTGTCGGCAAACAGGCGGGTAAACACCTGCTGCGCAGGCTCCGCCTGCCCGGCGCGCGCATACGCCACCCCCAGTAAATAGAGCGCCGCAGGGTCCGCCCCTGAGCTGTCCGTCATCGGTTTGAGCAAAGCCACACCCTGGTCTGCATGCCCGCTGTAGGTAAGGCAGGTCGCCAGCAGCATGGCCGGCTGCGGATCCGACGGAGACTGGGCGTGAAGCTGCTGGAAGTACGGTAAGGCTCGGGCGTAGTCCTCTTGCTTCAGGTACGCCAGGCCAAGATTGAGCTGTATCTGCCGCAGCTCGGGATGCAACCGCAACACACGTTTGTACGACTCAATTGCCTGACCATAGCGGTGGGTTTTCGCATACAACACACCAAGGTTCGCCAGTGCGCTCACATTGCCTGGGTCGGCCACGAGGATCTTCTTGAAACCTGCTTCGGCTTCGGCATATTGGCCCGCGTTCAATGCCTGCATGGCACTGTCGAACGTCTGCTTCGCTGTCTGAGCAGCGAACACAGTCGTGGTGATCGGAGCAAGGAAGAGAACAACGCCAAATATTGAGGCAAGCAGTTTCATCAGAAAGTCTTCTACCCAAGTTTAATGCGTGCGCGGCGCACCAAGAAAAAAGGCCGGACCCATGTTCCGGGTCCGGCCTTTGGCGCGCGATGCGTTAGAAGTAGAACTTGCCCCCGAGCTGCAGCTGACGCGGATCACGAGCACTGGTGATCTGGCCCGAGCTGCCGGCGTTTGCTCCAGAGAACGACGTCTGGAACGTTGGAGCAGACAAGTTCGTGTTGATGTTGGCCCACTGCGTGTGGTTGAAGACGTTGAAGGCCTCAAACCGCAGCTGGATGCGCGTGTTCTCGGTGAAGTTGAAGTTCTTGAACAGGGACATGTTGAAGTTCAGAATGCCGGGGCCATAGATTGAGTTCCGGCGGAAATTGCCGAAGCTACCAGGCGCTGGCGAGGCGAACGCAGCAGGGTTGTACCACATGGGATTTTGTCCCTTCGGTACGTTGTGGCTATGCGCGGTCTTGATCGCGCCACCAACGTAGTCCGGACGAATGTGGCCAAAGCCACCGTTGCCCAGGTTTCCACTGGAGGTCAAATCGCAGCTGTCAGAGGTCGGGCTGCCACCGCTGAGGCAAGGGCTGCCACTCCATAGTTGCGTCACGCCTGAGAACTCCCACCCGCCAGCGCTCAACTGCACCAGCTTGTTCGATCCCTTGAACTGCGGAAGGTTGTAGACGTACTGGATGTTGAAGACATTCCGCCGATCGAATCCGGCTGGAGCATAGAAGTGCTTCAGCTGAGTTTTATCGGGAATCACGTCAGCTTCGTTGTCCTGGTCGAACAGATCGATCACCTTGGAGAAGGTGTAGTCCGCGTTGATGGTCAGCGTGTTGCTGAACCGGCGGGTTACCTTGACCTGCAATCCGTTGTACACGCTGCTAGCGCCAAACCGGCTGAAGTGAATGGAGCTGTAGCCTTTGTAGGGCAGGATTGCGTTGGTGACGTTGTTGACGGTGGACAGGATCGGCGTGCTGGTGGTGTACCCCAGTGGCAGCTGTTCCAATTCATCTACGTAGATCTGGTGACGGCTTGCGTTGCCGATATAGCTGATATCGAGCACCATCTTCGCCGGCAGCTCTTGCTGAACGCCCAGGTTGTAACCGTAGGTGGTGGGAATGTTGCCCGAGCGGTCGGTGGAGAGAAGACCACCCTGCGGTGTGAGCGGAGCACCATTCGCCAAAGCAGGCGAGATGTTGCCGATGTTGCCGCCGTAGATCGTCGGGGTGTACACGGTCGGCGGGTTGCTGATGCCGCCGAAGTTGAACACGTTCTGCTGGTAGCGCTCAAAGAAGACGCCTGCACCACCGCGCAGTGCCGTTTTGCCGTTGCCGTACACATCGTAGGCGAAGCCGACGCGGGGGCCGAAGTTGTTGAAGCGGAAATTCTGGCCGCCCTTCGGTAGTCCGTTTGTGCCTTCGCGCACCATGCCGTTGTAAGGATCGCCCGATCCGGGAACAATCGTGTTCTGTGTGGGTGCCTGCCCTGGAATGTTGTTGGCCGTGTTAATGGTCACCGCATTCGCGGGGTTATAGGCGCCAGGCACAAAGTAATACTGGTGGTATTGACCGGTGGTGTAGGTGGGCCCAAGGAACTCATAGCGAAGACCCAGGTCCAACGTGAGCCGAGGCGTCGTTTTCCATGTGTCCTGCACATAGCCTTCGTACTGGAAGAAGTGGAAGTGACCGTAAGCGAAGATGTTCGATTGGCTGACGGTGGTGTAGTTGCCAAGCAGCGTGTTCGCGAGACCAGAGTTGCTGTTGTTTGCATTCTGATTGCTCGCCTGGAAGTTCAGGTTCGGAGTCTCGGTCCAGGTGCCTTCCTGCCCGTTCTCATTCAGATCAGCAAAGAGTCCGAATTTGAGAACGTGGTTGCCGAGGACCTTGGTCACGTCATCCGTCGCTACCACTGTATTGCCGGTAGAAGTCCAGCCGGAAGGAAATGGGCTGATGTTGATGTAGTTGTCGCCGGTGTTGATGTTCGGCGCGAGTCCATGCGTGTTGGTGGAAGGGTAGATATCGGTGTAATTGAAGCCGAGCGTTCCCTTGTCGTAAGCGGTCTTCGACGTACCGGGAACGATGTCGACCACCTGGTCCAGGTGCAGCCAGCCCACGGTTGCTTCGTTGGTCAGGGTGGGCGAGATTACGTTCACCAGGCTCCAGCCATAGCTCTTTCCTGGCTTCTTGCGGTACTGGGGATAAACCGGGAAGCTGTTGCCGGAGAAGATGCCGAATCCCTGGCTCTCTTGCTGCCGGTCGTCTACGTAACGGAAGAACGCATTCGCCTTGGGGCCAAAGGTGTAATCCACACGGGCGGCGTACTGGTTCTTGGTGAAGGTATAGGTGTCCTGGAAGTTGATCTGCTGTTCGTCACCAAATCCGTTGTTGAAGGTGGGGTGATCGAACGTTCCGCGATAGCCGGGAGTGAAGTACTTGATCATCGCGGCATACTGGCTGCTGAACTGAGACGCGGGAATGATGTTCCCGACGTACGGTGTGCCCGATGCCACCTCACCCACGGAGTTGTAGGTGACGGTGCCCGGTACAAATACCTGGCCGTTGCGCACCAGATTGCCGTTGGTGTCGTGGATGGGAACGCAGGTGGCGCCGCCGTTGTAGTCGCACATGTTACCGGTGCGATAGACGGGCGACAAGTCGGCTTCGCCATTGGGCGTTCCGATGCCCAGCATGGAAGGCTGAGGCATGGTGTAGTAGGTGCTGGCGGCGCCGCCGGGGTTGCCGTTCGGCCGGTTGGCACGCGTTCCCTCGTAGTTGAAGAAGAAGAATGCTTTCTTGTTATCCCGAGGAGAAATCTTGGGGATCGGGATAAAGCCGCCGATGTTGCCGCCGAACTGATTGAACTTCAGATCCGCACGGGCCTGGCCGGTGTGATTGCTGAACCAGTCATTCGCGTTGTAGTCGGTGTTGCGGTTGAACTCGTAGGCGGTGCCGTGGAACTTCTGACCACCGCTCTTGGTGTTGATCAGAATCATCACGCCGGGGCTGCGACCGTACTCAGCGTTGAAGTTCCCGGTCAGCGTCTTAAACTCGCCCACAGCGTCGAGGCTCAACGCGGTGTATTCACCGTCGTTCGCGCCTACGTCGGTGTTAATGATGCCGTCGAGGAAGAAGTTATTGGCGGTACCGCGCATGCCGTTGACGTAGAAGTCATTGGTCTGGTTGAAGACCAGGCGGAACTGGGAATTGTTGTTCGTTACCACGCCGGGCAGAGTCGTAAGCAGCGACTCGAAGTCGCGCCCGTTTAATGGCTGCTCTGTTACCTGCCGTTGGTCGACCACGGCCGCGTTGCTTGAAGTACCCGTATCGATCAAGGGAGTCTGTGTGCTGACCGTAACCGTCTGTGTGGCTTGTCCAAGGGTCAGGGGCACTTGCCCGAGGTTGAGGTTCTGATCCTGATCGAGCACGACGCCGGCACGATCCATCTCCTGCATGCCGGAGGCCGTCACTTTGATCTTGTATGTACCCGCCCCGACGTTCAGCGCACGGAAGTTGCCGCTTTCATCCGAGGTGGTTTCGCGCGTGACATTACCGGTTGACTGGTCCAGCACCTGAACCTGCGCGCCGGGAATGGCAGCCCCCGAGGGATCGACAACGATGCCGTTGATGGATCCAGTCTGGGCATGCAACTTGAGGCCGGGGAAGAACGTTGCCAACAGCGCGAGCAAGGCGAGCTGCAACAGGAGACCCGGCTTCAAGCGGAATCCGCGGCCGGCCACTGGCCGATCCGATTTCCCGAAAACATTGGGTGGGGTGGGGTTTGAGGCAGACGAGTGCCTCGACTGCTGGTTGCGTCGCATAGTTCCTCCAAAAAAGGCCCGAAATTGAGCTTTTACAATCCTGGCTGCTTAAAGCGGCATGGGCCGCCTGGCAGGTCTTACGGCTGAAAAGAGGGTGATAGCCAACTAGCCAACCCTAGTTACCAGACCGCTAACGAGAGTACCGGCCGGTATACAAGACTGTCAACTTGCGCAGAATCGTTTCTTTAGGCAACAGAATCGATTCTGCGGTTGTGGCGGCGAAGCGGGCATCCAGGACGGTGGCGCCATATGAAGCCAATCCGCAGGCGAAAAGGAAACGAGCGGGATGCGTGCTTTTGACAGGACTCCTCTAAGATGGGACACTCCCACAACGACCACAGAAAGCGCCCTCGGTTAGCCGCCTTTGAGCATCAAGCGAACACCGGACAAAACTGAGAGCGTCACCTTGCGCACGCTGGCCAGTCACCTTGGTCTGTCGCTCACCACTGTTTCTGTGGTGGTCAGTGGCTCCCCCGCAGCACAAGCTATTCCTCTCGCCACCCGGGAACGCATCCTTGCGGCCGCTGATGAATTTGCCTACCGGCCAAACTACTTCGCCCGCTCGCTGCGCAAGCAACGCAGTATGTCGGTGGGTGTGCTCGTTTCCGAGATGAGCGAGGGCTACTTCACCCTGGTAATGAACGGGGTGGAAGAGTACCTGATGGCCGCGAAATACTTTTTTCTGCTGGCCGCTCACTACTGGCAGCCCGCACTGCTGGAAGAGTATCCGAAGATGTTGCTTGAACGGTCAGTCGATGGCCTGCTCCTGGTGAACACGCCATCGCCTGCCCGCGCCCAGGTGCCCACGGTGTCCATCTCCGGGCACGAAGAAGTGGAAGGCGTCACGAATATCCAACTGAACCACAAAATGGCGGCGCAGTTGGCACTGAAGCACCTTGCCGATCTAGGGCATCGCCGCGTTGCCTTCATGCGCGGCCAGCAGGAAACCATCGACACCGACTACCGTTGGCGAGAAATCATGCAGACCGCCACTGACTGTGGCGTGGGTATCCATCCAGAGCTGCTCATTCGGCTCACTGAGAACAGCTGGTCGCCCTCGCTTGGCTATGGTCCGGTGAAAGCGCTGTTATCGCGAACGCGTGACTTCACCGCTCTGTTCGCGTTCAACGATATCGCGGCCGTCGGCGCGATCCGAGCCCTGCACGAAGCTGGCCTGCGGGTACCAGACGACGTGTCCGTCATCGGCTTCGATGATGTGTTGAGTGCTCCCTTCGGCATCCCCAGTCTGACCACGATCCGCCAGCCACTTCGGGAGATGGGCAAGGCGGGTGCGGAGTGTTTGCTGAACCGGATCAATCACCCGGACGCATCGCATCCCAATCGCATCATGGAACCGGAGCTGGTGGTGCGGGAATCCACCGCTCCCGCTAAGGGCTTGCCGCTGATCGCGAAGCGCAGCAAGACGGTAGCGCGGGCGGTGGTACTCTAAGGCACCGCTGGCGCAAAAAAGCAGGTGGGCCTCGATCGCTGTGCGCGATGCCACGCGAGTACGACCAAAGGATCCGATCGCATGATCTTTTCTTTCCGCTGGGGCCTGCCAGTACTCGCTTTTTTATCACTGCTGACACAGCATGCCGGCGCTCTCAACAAGCTGCTCGTCGTGAACGGCACCAATCTGACAATGAAGCCGGGGCAAACAGAGCCCTTCATTGGCTACATTCTTGTTGGCGAAGACGGAAAAATAAAGGCCATGGGCAAGGGTGCGCCTCCCGCCGGCACGCGCGCGCAGACCACTTACGATGCCAAAGGGAAATTCGTACTCCCTGGGTTCATCTCCGCCCACAGTCACCTGTCAGAAAGTGCCTTCCGCGGCCTGGCTACGGACCAGTATGTCTACGAGTACCCGACTTTGAAAGGCTGGGTGGAGGCGCTCGAGACCCGCGAGCTGGGCACCCGGCCTGAAGACTATTACTGGTTTACTTTGCAGGGCGCGCTCGACCACCTGGTGCACGGCATCACCTCTGTCTACAACTTCGCTTATGCGCGCGATGACAACGAGGCATTTGAAGAGAGCCAATGGCGGGCGGAGCTCGATTCGGGCATGCGCTTCATCCATTCCTATGAGCCCTCGAACAAGTCGCCGGCAGGTGTACGTCGCGCCAACCTGGTCAAGTTTCTGAACTACGCGAAGCCGGACGAGTCACGCCCCACAGTGCTGCGAATGGCCTACTCCGGTTGGGTGACGACACCGGAGAACATGCAGCTGGATGCTTCGTTCCTGCGCGAGTATCACCTCTACTCAGAAATCCACTTCCTGGAATCTCCCGTGAACCAGGAGGCGCAGCGCGCCACCTTTTCCTCCGTGACGGCGGCGCACATCCTTGGCCCAGAGGTAAGCTTTGGGCATTTCATTCATCCAGACGACGCAATTTTGAAAACAGTCGCGGCAGCAGGTTCCGGAATGGTATGGAACCCCATGTCAAATGGGCGGCTGGCTTCCGGTATCGCCGATATACCCAAATATCGCAAGCTGGGAATACACATCGGGATGGGCGTCGATGGAGAGGGCAGCTCCGACCTGCCCGATCCTTTCGAGAACATGCGCATGGGCCTGTACCTGATCCGTGCGCGGTACGAGAGCGCCAGGATTCTGCAGCCCATCGACGTGCTGCGTTTCCACACGCTGGGCAGCGCGGAAGTCCTCGGCGTGGCCGACAAGGTGGGCAGCCTGGAAGTGGGCAAGTTTGGCGACATTCTTATCGTCGATCCTAAGCTGGTAGAGCGTGGTCCAGTGGTCGACCCCTACGCCGCCGTGGTGCTGGCCTGCAGTGCCATGAACCTGGCCAAGGTGTATGTGGGCGGCGAAACCATGGTGGATAAATACCGGCTGCAAAAGAGCGATATGAGCAAAGTGTCAAACGAAGTGAGCCAGCGGGTCGCGCGACTGCGCTAGCCCGGATTTCTCACCAGTTACTGATTGGTGCGACAAGTCGAAGGGAGCGGTGAGCCTGTTGCTGTGTTTTGGCTTGTGGCCTTGCGCGTTAGGTTAATTTTGCTGTGCGACGACAAGTTTGGGGGCGAGTGACGTTGGCCGGCATTGCCTGCGGCATGAAGCAAACACCCGCGCGATCAAACGCCACAAGCGGCCGTCGGCCAACCCTACTAGCCCCAATTTGTCATCCCGAGCGCAGTCGAGGGATCTGCTTTGCGCCTTTCTCCTGCCACAAATCTCTACATGAGCTCCAGCATCGGACACGCAGAGGAACCATCCTTTCAGCAGGAAGGGCAGGAGAGTCACTCCTGGCAGCGAAGCGGCTGCTATCGAGACCCACGTTCCTCTGCCCATCCGATGCTGGAGCTCATGTAGAGAATTGTGGCAGGAGAAAGGCGCAAAGCAGATCCCTCGACTGCGCTCGGGATGACAAAGTTGGGGGCTAGCTAGACGGGTGCGGGACTGGGATCCGGCAGAGCGAGCATTCACGGCTGCAGGTTTGCTCGCCGTTCACCTATCAAATGAGGGCTGACCGGTCCTTAGAAATCGCTGGCGTGTAGCCTTACGACGCGATGCCGAGCCCAACAAGATTTGCCGCAAGTACGATCGTTAACATCCCTGCCCACAGCCAGTAAACGGGTCGGGACCCCACGCCCGCCCACTCCCCGAGTGCCAGTCCGACAATCCCTCCGAACAAAACGTAACCGCTCATGTGCAGCATCCAGTTGACGTAGGCGAAGCCCGCGGGAATACTGGCCGCGCCCCAGGCATAAAAGAAGAATTGCAGATACCACATGATGCCGCCCGCAGCAGCCAGTGATCCATTCTTGAGCAGCGTGGCGCTTGGCAGAGCGAAGTCAGCTTTGATCGAGAGATCTTTTTTGTAGAAGAGACGAACGAAGCAGTAAGCGAAGTTGACCAGTCCGCCGCCGCCCATAATGATGACGTAGCTGGGCAGCGCTGCGTAGAGCGGTTTGACTCCCAGTAGCAGTGCCGCTTGCTGCATAGGCCGGGCGGCATCAATAGCAAACGACATGCCGGACGAGAAGATGCCGCACAAAACCGCGAGCAGCAGCCCTTTCTTCAAATCAAATTCGCGGGTTGCGGAGCCGAGCGCTAGTTCCTTGCGGTGCCCGGCCATGGACACGATGAAGACACCGCACAGGGCCACCACAATGCCAAGCAGTGTCAGCAAACCACCGCGCGTGCTGACCAGCTGGCCGGCCTGGCCATGCACGATCGGTGGAATCAATGTGCCGACTACCAGGGTGACGCCGATGGCGACCCCAATGCCGAGAGACATGCCAAGATAGCGCATGGTGAGACCGTAGCTCACGTTCCCCACACCCCACATGCAGCCGAACAGAAAAGCTTTCAGCACCACCGTGGTGTCGAGCGATCCGTAGAAGGACCGCAGGTCGGGCAGCAACACCGCGCTGACAATCAGGGGCAGAAGCACCCAGGAGAATAATCCGGCTATGGCCCAGGTCGATTCCCAGGTCCAGCGCTTCACTTTGCTGATGGGCGCGTAAAACGATGCGGCCGAGGCAGCCCCGACCATGTGCCAGGCGATCCCTAATACGATGCTGTTCAACCGTGCCCTCCTGCTTGCTTGCGCACGGCCTCGCACCGTTGCCGCCCTATCAAGCAATGACTATACGGAAAGCGGCGGAGAGCCGGAAGTAACCACTGTGGCATGGCCTGGAGGATACTGGGAGGGTGTTCCGGCTACTCAGACCGAGCCATGAGGAGAAGCAGAAGCTTCTGGCGAGCGCACGTGAAGCTCCGGTGTCCAGCCCTGCCCTGCTGACCATTGCGGAAGGGTTTCTGGGCGATGCGCCTCACGGCTTCTCGCACGATAGCTCCCGCAGCGAGCTCGGCCAGGGACTGCGGGCTTTCAAGACGGCAAGGGATGCCTTCCTGCGCTGGCAACAGTTCGATCTGGGCTGGGTGCGCGTGGTGGACGCAAGCGTTGCTGATCCTGCCTGGACAACTGGTCGGCGTCGAAGCGCACACTGCGGGCCTGTGGACGGTGAACCTGAGCCGGATCATGGAAGTTGTCGACAGTGCGACTTGCTTTGGGTTCCTGTATGCCACTACGGCCTTACATGTGGAGCAGGGCCAGGAGAGTTTTGTACTCAGCCTGGATCCGGTGACCGAGTCAGTCTCCTATGTGATCGAAGCTGTCTCTCGTCCACGGCACCTTCTGGCGCGCATCGGGTACCCCTTCACCCGGGCCATGCAGCATCGCTTCGCGAGGGACTCGCACGCTCGGATGAGACGTCAGGTCT
>CAVVZO010000010.1:0-199642 GCA_963752675.1 uncultured Acidobacteriaceae bacterium | reverse complement strand
CCCTGAGTTGAGACACGCTCGAATGCGATAAATGGGTGACACGTTTCGGCCGTTTGTTAGTTCGTTATCGACTAGCAGCCGCCGTGCCGCGGGAGTGTGGTAATCCCGGAGGGATTTCCAAGGCCTGTGGGAGCGGTGGTAAACCGTTCGTTGGTTTTCCACCGCTTCCATCAGCGCCGTCACTTCCGCGAGCCTCGCTGTTCTGCTCGAACTCTTCCGGTGTGAGATATTGTAAAGCGGAGTGCAGCCGTTTGCGTTGTAGACCTCCTCGATAAACCGGCCTATCCGTGTACGTGCATCCTCCAGGTTGAGGTAAGTCGCGTCGTGTACTTCCTCCTCTTTGAGTGTTCGCATGAACCTTTCTGCGCGAGCATTGTCGTATGGGTTTCCGCGCCGGCTCATACTAATCTGGATCTCGTTCTGGTCTAACAACGCAGTGTACTCTGTCGAAGCATACTGAACACCGCGATCCGAGTGGTGAATGAGCCCTTCGGCTTTCCAGTTGCGCTGTTGAAGAGCCATCTGCAGAGCGCCGACTGCCAACTCCGCCTGCAGGGTGCGGCCAAGATTCCATCCGATCACACGACGAGAGTAAGCGTCCAGAACAACTGCCAGGTAAATAAACTCATCGCGCAAGCGAATGAAGGTGATGTCGGACACCCACAATTGGTTCGGCGCCGTCAGCCTGGCGTGCCGCGCCAGGTTCGGGTAAATCGGCAGAGTATGCGCCGAGTCGGTGGTAAATATATACTTCTTCCTTCGCAAACTGAGCAGGTTGTCTTCGCGCATGAGTCGCAAGACGCGCTTGCGATTTACCAGTTGCCCTTCCCGCCGCAACAAGGCGGTCAGCATGCGGTAGCCCCGCAGCCGATGATGCGCAACCGCTAATTCCTGCAAACGGGCGCGCAGCAACATGTCGGCTTGTTTGGGCTGTGCCTGATGTAGGTAGCGGTAGAAACCCGCCCGGCTTACTTCCGCCGTCTGGCATTGCTCAGTGACGGTCAGTCCTTCTCCTTCGAGCGAGAGCGAGGCTTCGATCGCGCGGTAGTTTCCTTCCCTCCACCGCTGGTGTGACTCGATGCTGCTCCCCTGACGTACTCGAAGGCTCGTTTTAAAAAATCCACCTCCAACTGCTTCCGACCAAGCAGTCGTTCCAACTCCGCGATCCGTAACTCTGACGCACTCGCAGCCGGCGGAGCTACTTCTTCAGACTTACTCCCTGGCGGTCGGCCGCGGCGTCGCTCAAGACCCGACCTACCCTCCGCCTCATAGCGTTCCCGCCACTCGTAAAGCAGCTTACGCCGAACACCTAACTGCTTGGCGAGGCCGACGACAGTCGCCGCCCCAGCCATCCGGCTCACTGCGTTCTGCTTGAAATCTACGCTGTACTTCTTCGGCTTCTTTACCTTGTTTGCCATCGGCCTACCCCATTATGGCCGATACTTGTCACTCATTTCTCAGCTCGCTTCGTGTCTCAATTTTGGGGTCCACTACAGTCTGTCCCTCCTCTGTCTGTCCCTCCTCGGTCCCCGAAGCGCTCCGCTGGTCTCGGTATCGCCTATGAGAAGCGCCCAGGCGCTAGATAAACTTCATCAACGCCAGCGCTGGCTGGACAGGTCATTTGTTTCCGAGCCGCTCCTGCTCTGTGGTCAAGGATGATTCTCACCTGCGAGCGGCACTTTGCGATGTAAGTCGTAACCCTGTGCGCGAAGGCCGCGTCGATCGTGCGGAAGACTGGCCGTCGTCCAGCGTACGTGCCCACCTTACCTGAGCATCCGATGCACTGGTCCGTGTACAACCGAATGTTGAAGCGGAGGCCAGGTCTTGGCGAGTTGCTCAAAAGCAATTGTAGCCAGGCCATGCATAGTCTTAGAAGGTTTGCGTACGGGTCGGCCAGCGGGTGCTGAGGAGTTCGTGGCTGACCCGGAACGTACGCTGGGTAGACCTATCGGTTGGAGCTAAAAGCAAATAGCTATCCTGGCCCCCGTTTTTCCTGGCGCGCGCCCAATCCGTCGTTCTGGTGGTAGTTCGGGTAAGGCGGAATCGCGGGAACCGGCAGCGGATGATCATGCAATTGCTGCAGCACGATCGCGACAGCACGCTCCAGTTGCGCGTCATGGCCCGCTGCAACATCCCGGGGTAGCTCTTCTACTTCTACGTCGGGGGGTATGCCGTGACCTTCCACTTCCCACTGACCATCCAAACCGTAGATGGCATAACGCGGCGCGGTGACCCGCCCGCCATCCATCAACGTGGGGTAGCCGCCGATGCCCACCAAACCGCCCCAGGTGCGAACGCCGACCAGGGTGCCAATATTTGCTTTGCGGAAATACCACGGCATGGCATCGCCGCCCGAGCCGGCCGATTGATTGATGATCATTGCTTTCGGTCCGAAGATGGCCCCCACGGGGTCGTGCACGGGCGCGCCGTCCCGCTCGATTGCACCACTCAACATCTTCTGGCCGAGCAGGTTCACTACGTAGTCGGCAATCAGGCCGCCTTCGTTGTAACGCTCATCGAGCACCACAGCCTGCTTGTCGAGTTGTGCGTAAAAGTACCGGTTGAAATTGGTGTAGCCGGCGCCACCGGTGTTGGGCATGTAGATATACGCGACCTTGCCCCCGGAGAGCTGATCGACCTTGCGCCGGTTGGCCTCGATCCAATCGATGTTGCGCAAGCCTTTCTCAGAGTCGACAGGCACGACCGTGACATTGCGTCCGTCGCTGCCGTCTGCCCTCGAACCCACGCGCACGATCGTCTGTTTGCCGGCGGTGCCGTCGAAGAAGCTTTCGAGGTTGTCGGCGGCATGCAACTCGCGGCCGTTCACGGCTAGCAAATACTCACCTTCCACGATGTGAATGCCGGGCAGGGTCAGAGGAGCCGAAAGCGAAGGCGTCCAGTTCTGGCCGTTGTAGATCTTGGCGAATTTATAACGGTTATTGTCTACCGTGTAGTCAGCGCCGAGCAAACCTGGCCGGGGCCCGTTCTTCGGACCATTCGGGCCTCGCACGAACATATGGCCAACCTGGATCTCTCCCAGCATCTCGTTCGATAAGTAGGTAAACTCGTCCCGCGATCCCATAGATTCGAGATAGGGAGCGTATTTTGCTTCCACCTTGGCCAGGTCAAGCCCGTGCAGATGAGGATCGTAGAAGAAGTCCCGTTCGATGCGCCAGGTTTCGTGATACATCTGCGTCCACTCTGCACGCGGATCAATCATGCTGATCATGCCATTGTTGGCCACCGGCTTGCCGGGTGTACCGTCGGCAGAACCCGGTTTGAGGTCAGCAACGGGAGCCAAAAACCAGTTGTCGTCGCGCGCATAGAACAGCTTTTCTCCATTGTAGGAAACGGCATAACTGGAAAGGCCGTCGAGCAGCTCCTCGGTTTGTCGCTTCTCGGTGGTGAACCGCCAAAGGGCGCGAATGGCGGGTGCATCGCTTTCAGACGAGTTGCGGCCCACCGGGTCGCCTTCGGCCAGAAACAGCACTCCGGTCTTACCCACGGACATACTGATGTAATTGCGGGCCGGAATGGGCAGAGACAAGATGCGGTTGCCGATACCAGCAAGGTCGATCACCGTAGGGGTCGGCTTATCGTCTTCCTTGCTTTTGTCTTTTTGCGTCTTATCGTCTGCCTTGGGTGCATCGCCCGACTTACCCTTTTCCGAGTCTGACTTGTCGTCCTTCTTGTCGTCGTCCTTCTTTTTGTTTTCGTCATCACTCTCAGGCGGTATCGGCGAGACACCATCGCGAGCCAGCACAATCACGTAAGCGCTGTTATTGGTAGCGCGGTCCAGCGACGAAAGATCGATCCCTGCATCGGAAGGACCATTGTTGGTGGAAGCGGTGAAGTAGAGAAACTTTCCTTTCGGATCGAACACCGGGTGGGCCGCATTGCTCATCCCATCCGTCACCTGGGTGGCTGTGTGCGTCGCCAGCGAATAGAAGAAGATAGCGTGCAACTGGTTCTCGAGGTCCCGGGAGTAAGCGATCCATTGCGAGTCAGGCGACCAGCAGAGTTCGGTGGAAGGGCCGAAGCTGCCGCGGAGCCCGGTGTCAATCTTTACCGGTTTGCCGCCCGCCACATCGACGTACCAAAGCCTGAGGTGCTTATCAGAATAGGCGATGCGTTTTGAGTCGGGCGACCAACGCGGGCCATAAAAGAACGATGGCTCGGGACCAAGATCAATCACCCTGGGCGGTTGCAAACCGTCCTGATCGCGAATGAAAAGCTGATACTCGCCGGAGGCTTCGCTGAAGTAAGCGATCGACTTACCATCCGGAGACCAGGAAGGATCCCGCTCCGCATGGCCGGGAGTATTGGTCAGGTTACGGATGTTCCCCTTCTCTGCCGGCAGCGTGAAGATCTCACCGTGCGCTTCGGCGACGATGCGTACGCCCGTCGGAGACAGGGCGGTGTTTTGCACCTCACCGGGGGTGACCGGCCTGAGTGAAGGGGTCAGCGACGGCAGCGCACCATGGATCGTAACCGGTACGGTGTGCTCCTGGTGAGAGGCGAGATCGTACAGATGCAGAGAGCCGAACTGCTCGTAGACCAGTGCCCCTGGGCCTGCGCTCAGTGTCTTCAGGTCGTAGCCATGGTTCTCCATGACTGGTTGCACGGCCCGGCTGTTGAGATCGTAACTAAACAGGGATACCGGGCCGTTGCGATCAGAAAGGAAGTAGACCATGTTGCCGGCCCATACCGGATCCGCGTCATTTGAGCTTTCTCGGGGGATCTTCACCAGGTCGAGTGTCTTCAGGTTGACGAGCCACACGGGGGTAGTTTGGCCACCCCGATAGTGCTTCCACGCCGCTTGCCATTGCATCACGGGCACGTAGGCCAGCGTGGTTCCGTCGGGAGAATAGCTGCCCTGGGTTGCGCTGGGCAATGGCAGGGCTACCGGCGAGCCGGAGCCGTCCGCATGCGTACGGAACAGCCGGGGAAAATCGGAGTAGCTCGCACGCATGGAAGAGAACAGGACGTCCTGGCTGTCAGGGCTCCAGCCCACGGCAGAGTTGCCGGTGGCGTTCCAGGTGAGCCGCCGGGGTACGCCGCCGCCTGCGTCCACGACGTAGACATCGGTCAAACCCTTCTCACGGGTGGAGTAGGCGATGCGGGCGCCATCGGGAGAAAAGAAGGGACCTTCGCTGACCGTGTTGACAGACGTGAGGCGGCTTGCTTCGCCACCCTGGCGCGAAACCGTCCAGATATCATTCGCGTACAAAAATGCGATTCTGTCGGCGCTGAGCGAGGGATTGCGGAGCATAAGCGGCGGTGCGCCCTCAGCAAAAACGGAGTTAACAAGAGTGGTAAGGATAGCTACCAAGCCAAGTGCCGGCAGAATATGTGCGTAGCGGCGCGATCGAGCCATGGACGATTCTCCCATGAGAACCCGCTCGCCGCACGCGTCTCGCCAGCTCCAGTGGAAGCGCGGTCGAGATCACAGCCGGTGGTTCGCTTTTACTGGGACAGATCGGGGGGGCCGACGGAACGACCCCCGAATCGGAAGCACAATACTTTGGCAGACTCGAGACCAACGCCATGTCAAAAGGCCAGAAGAGCCTCGTTCTCGTTTGCCGATGCTTTCGTTTTAGGCGCGGGCTTTTTCAGTGCCAAATGCCGTTGAAACTTGGGACATAACGACGAGGGACATACGGGAAGTAACTTAAACGATCACAAAAGCTAAGACTCAGTGAACATCCTTTCTGTCCCTCCTCGGTCAAGCCCGAAGTTACAGCCTGGCCGACCGCAGCCCGCATTGAAAACCAAATCGAGCTTGCGCTCAGTGCGCGACCGAGTGAAGGATAAAGGGTTTCGAAACCCTCAGACGGTCGTCTGGTAATCCTCCCTGCCTCGCTTTGGGTTGAGAGGTAGGTTTCCTTGCTAAGGATGATCCGTCGTGGTCGCGCTCAGGCGGCGGTCCATAAAAGCGAATCTTGTGTGGGGGACAGCTTACTGTTCACCTTCGAGATACGACTCGTGCTTTCAATCCTGTCTTGATCGGGGCGGGCATCTTTCTGCCGCTATGCTGACGATGAACTCATTTGTGCGATTCGATCCAGGCTTGAGACCGGGCGCTGAAACCGCCTTGCATGAGCCGCATCCTTTCGCGCCGCTCCGGGTTCTTTTGATGAGAGCGCTTTCCGCACCCCTGGAGAGCCGAGGAGAACGTCCATGCCCCGCTCGTGTTTCTCGCATTTATCCATCCCTGGTCGCGCCCGGCTTTGTGCTCTTCTGGGCATTGCTGTTCTTGGCGCCGGCTCCCGGTTGCAGGCGCAAAACGATAACGGCTATGACCCGCCCAACCGGGTCGCTCGCATTTCTATGATTCAGGGCAATGTTTCTCTCGAGCCCAATGGGGTCAACAATTTTTCCCAGGCTGAGGTGAATTACCCCCTCACTGGTGGGGATCGCGTGTACGCCGACAACAACTCCTTCGGCGAATTGCAGACCGCGGGCCTTACGGTCCGCCTCGGCAACGGCGCCGATGTGACTCTCTCTTCGCTCACCGACACCATCGCGCAATTCGGCCTGGCCCAGGGCTCCGTGCGCGTCCGCACCCGCTCCATTCCTGCCTTTAATGGCCAGCGCGGATCGATCGAGGTGGACACTCCCAACGGTGCGATTGTGGTCGAGCAGCCGGGGGACATTCGCGTGGATTGCTACCCTCAGGATGACACGACGGTGGTTACTGTTTCTTCCGGCGCCGTCGAAGTGACCGGTCAGAATCTTGACCAGCAACTGGGCGCCAATCAGTCTCTGCGCCTCTCCGGATCGAACCCCGTCTATGCCGAACAGGTGCAGTTGCTGCCCCCGGATGCACTCGACAATTTCGATCAACAACGAGAGAGTCGCCGGGCGCGCGCCAACGCTTATCAGTATGTGTCCCCAGACATGATTGGCGCGGCGGACCTTGACGACTACGGCGACTGGCACGCTGCGGATCAGGATCATCAAGGCTACGGAGCGGTGTGGTATCCCCGCGATGTGGCCAGCGGATGGACGCCCTACTCCAATGGCCATTGGGCCTGGGTGGCTCCCTGGGGCTGGACGTGGGTGGAGGCAGAACCGTGGGGCTTTGCGCCGTTTCATTACGGCCGATGGGCCAGCTTTGGCGGCCGCTGGGGATGGGTCCCTGGCCCGCCCCCTTCGGCTTTTGGCGGGGAAGTGCGCCCCATTTATTCGCCGGCTCTGGTGGCCTTTGTGGGTGGGGGCGGCGGCGGTCTTTCCATTTCGATTGGCGCGGTTGCCGCCTGGTTCCCGCTGGGGCCGCGCGAGGTGTACCAACCCTGGTATCACGCCAGCCCGGCTTATTGTAATCGCGTGAACGTGACCAACATCTACAACACCAACGTGACCGAGGTCCACAACACGTACATCAACCGCACGGTCAATGTATATAACACCGTGAATATTACAAAAATCACGTATGTCAACCGCACGGCGGGGACGGTGGTTGTGCCGGAGCGCGCTCTCTCGTCGGGCCAGCCGATTGCCCGGGTGCAGCGCATTCCACTCACGCCGCAGGTTCGTTCTCAGCTAAGCGCCGCGCCCATCATTCCTCACCCCCTGGTCACGCCGGCAAACTCGATGGTGGCTGCAAGGCCCCCCGCGCACGCTTTTCCGCCGGTGCAGGCGCGGCCGGTCGTGGAGACACGGCAGGGATTCGAGCGCGCTGGCTCTCCGGGAGCGCCGGTCCGCGCTCCTCAGCCTCTGGCGACCGCGAGCCGTCCTGCCGGTCAGCCGGTCTCGCAGCCGGTGAACCGCGCCGCCTTTCCGCAACAGCGGCAGGTGCAAACCATTGGCCGTCCGTCCAACACCCCCTCGGCGCCGGTAACCCCGGCGCCGCTGATGACGCCGCCGGCAAATCGCTCTGCCTCCCAGCCGCCGTCCCTGCATCCGCCCGCCCAGCCGGCCCCGCCCGCCCCGGTGTTCCGCAATGTGCCGCAACCACAACCCGTAAGCCGGCAACCCGCGGCCGCCCCACCGGAGCATCCCGCACCGATGGAGCGCCCCGCTCCGCGCCCGCCCGATCAACCACGCCCGCTCGTCAACAAAGCAATACCGCCGCCTGTGCAGCCGCCCTTCGTCCAGCAAAGGCGCGCCATTCAGTCCGTGGACCCCGGCCGGCCGCTCGGCCCGCAGCAGGTAGAGAACCTGCGCAATGGACGGCCTGCCGGTCCAGCGTCTCAACCGGAAGCACCGCATGCTCCTGCCGCTCCGCCGCCTTCCCGGCCGCAGGCAGCGCCGCATCCGCCTGTTGCGCCTCAGGCAACGTCGCCCGCAAGATCGCAGCCGGGCAAGACCAACGAACGAGCGCCTCAACCGCCACGGTAAGCGCACTCCTGCTGGAGCACGGAGGGCGGCGTGACTGAATTGTCGTAGACTTGATCGACGCACCGGTTCGGCACGGCGTCCGCGGAAACCTGCCGTCAGGGGATCGAATGACGCGATACGTACTGGCATTGGTAGTGCTATTTGCAACTGTATCCGTGCCGCAAGCCCGGGCGCAGGATGGACCGTACAAGGTTCTCAAGACGGCCCGCGTGGGCGGCGAGGGCGGATGGGATTACATCTATGCGGAGACCGCCGGGCGAAGGCTTTACATCCCCAGGAGCGGGGTCAAGTCGACACCTGCCACCGGGGCAACGCCGGAAACGCCCGAACTACCGCCGCGTTTGACCGTCTTCGATCTTGACACGTTGGCCCCTATCAAGGAGCTCCCCGGCGTGGGGGGACAGGGTGCCGCCGTCGATCCAAAGACCGGGCACGGCTTCACCAGCGATCATCCGCAGGTATCGATGTTTGACACCAGGACGCTTACCAAGCTGAAAAGTATTGATGTGGGTGAAGCCCGCCCGGACGGTATTCTGTTCGACCCATTCAGTGGGCGTGTGTACGTGTTCAGTCATCCCACCAGAAACGCGACTGTCATTGATGCGCGCGACGGAACGGTTGTGGGAACGATTGATCTGGGCGGAACACCGGAGCAGGGCATTGCCGACGGCAAGGGCATGCTGTACGTCGTCATGCAGGACTCCGTCGGCAGTGTCACGGCTGTTGAGGAGAAGTCCATGAAGGTGGTGGCCCACTATTCTCTTCAGGACATGGGTGGCTGTAACGGACTGGCGTTGGACGTAAAAAACAGCGTCTTGTTTGCGGCGTGTAACCGGCCGAGCCCGCCGCCCGGGCAGCCGCCGAGTGCCACGCCGCCTGCTGGACCGCCTGCTGGACCGCCTGTTGGACCGCCGCAAGCCGCCATGGTCGTGTTAAGCGCGAAAGACGGAAAGATCCTGGCGAAGCTACCTCTGGCCGGGGGCTCGGATGGCGCTGTGTTTAACCCCGCAACCATGGAGGCTTTCAGCACCGGCGGCAACGGAACATTGACCATCGTCAAAGAAAAATCTCCGGCAGCCTTCGAAGTGGAGCAGGTGCTGCCCACGATGAACGGAGCGCGCACTGTCACGTTCGACGCCGGAACCGGTCACCTGCTGACTATGTCGCAGGAGCGTACGCCGGCGCCTCAGGGAGCGCTGCCATCGGCGAATGGCCGTCCACCGATGGGCCCGCCGGTACCGGGCTCATTTACGATCGTGATGATCGGCAAGTAATGGGACGGCTCGCGGCAATCCTATCGCTTGGCACTGCGCTGCTAGTGGCTTCTTTTTCTCGGGAGGCCGCCTTTGGGGCGACGGAGCCGTCGGACCCGTGCGCTCTGCTGCCCCCCGCGCAGATTAGCACCGTGATGCAAACACCGTACTCCCCCGCCGTAAGGACGGTAGCGCCCCTCCCCAGCCTCAATGCGGAGACAGGCACAGATTGCCGCTACGAGGGAAAAAAGCCGCTGTGGTTCCGCATCTATTACGACGGGTCGGCCGCCGACGCGACCACGCTGTTCGCGAAATTCAAGGCCATTTACGGTCCTAATACCGATGTCCCCGGCCTGGGAGACGAGGCCTATGTTGACAAGGAGGGTGCTGTGCATGCACGAAAAGGCAATGTGCGCTTCTACCTCGCGTTGACCACCGGTGAGCAGAAAACGGCCCTGCTCAAGCTGAGCCAGATCGTGGCAGCGAGTTTGTAACCGAAACCGTGACTAAAGCGGTTTGAGGGGCAAATGATCTTCCCATCTCCGGCCTACCTGTCATGGATCAACCTTTGCCACCAACCCTGCGGGACCCAATGGAAAGAAAGCACCGGTAAACGCAGAGGCTCTTCTAGCCTGTTGACTGACCAGAAGTCAGCAGGCGCTTCTGAGCATTTTCTCGCGGCTGGCGTTCTTATCGCTTTCGGGTACGGTACAGGCGATGCCACAAGAAGAAGGATGGGCAGATCAATCCGACGAGCTAATAAACATTCGATATCACGGACAAACAGACGAGGGACAGACGCAAACGCGACGAGGGACAGACGGGAAGTAACCTAACGATTACAAAACCTAAAACTCAGTGAACATCCTGTCTGTCCCTCGGTCCCAGGTTCTCTAAGGCTTACACGCTTTACCATGTTTTGGCGTGGCCAGTACAACGCCCGCGTCGGGCCCGAAATTACCAGTGAAGACGACGGCACCGCGATCGTTGATCGCTGGAGGCAGCCCGATCCCGTTCAAGACGTGTCCGTCAATTGCATCGCCAAACGCAAAGAGCGGCGCGTCGTTCAGGATTATGCCAGTGACAGAGTCTCCGTACACAAAATCGCCCGAGTCATTGATGGCCGACGGGATTGGCAACGCACCAGGCGTGGTGACAAGCACCCTGTGCGGCGTGAAGATGCCGCCGCCTCCGTCATACGTCGCCCCGAAAGCCAGGCGCCCATGCCGGCTCGCGGCTAAGTACCCAAAGGCTGAAGTACCGACTGGTACAAAAGTGAAGCCGCCAACCGAATCGCCGGCCTTCACGATGAGTTGGTGCAACGAAAAGATACCTTCGCCGATATTCGCGTTAAACGCGTGAAAGAAAACGCGTGTATCGCTCAGGGCGATCAGCGGGTCGATCGCACTTAGCAGGTAACCGTCCACCCTGCTACCAGGAGTAACCAGCACACAATGCGGGGTGAAGATACCAACCTGAGTATCGCCATGATGGTCCTTGTAAAAAGCAGTGAACACGGTCTCGCCCCGGTCATCGATCAGAAATGAACCAAAGGACTGGAGTTCGAGGCCATCGATGGTTTCTCCCTGCATGGCCAGCAGCCTGGCGGCCGAGCCTCTATCCTTTCGAACGAGTGCGGATTTTCCTGACTGCAAGGCCACGTTAAAAACGACGGAGCCGGCGTTGTTGAGGGCGCATCCAGAGACATAGCTCACGATGTGGCCGTCGATCTTGTCACCTCGCTTTGCGATTACGTGGTGCCGGCTAAAGAGCGCGGTGCCAAAGTTCCCCGGTGAGAGTTGATAGTCCGTGCTAAACACCACCTCGCCCGCATCATTGATACACGGGGTTGCATTGAAGGCGTTCGATAGTTGAATTCCATCGATGGTTTGGCCACTGACGGCGATAAGAGAGAAGTTATAGTTTGGGTTTTCAGCCCACACACGAGAGGACAGAAAGACCAACAGAAAGACCAACAGAAAGAACAGAAGCTTCTGAGTGCTGCGCATCGCTGGTTATGTCTACTTTCTTTGTATTTGACAGCGGCGACACTGTAACAGCCTGGTTAGTAGTAAGACAATCTAATTCTCAATGACTCTGCGGGCTGCGGCGACGGCCTTATCTCACCGTCACCAAAACCTCTGTCTGTCACTCATCTGAACTAACTCTGAATAACTGGCTCTCCAAGCCGGCCTAGCGGCCCATTACCCTACACCATCCGGTTACTGTTCGGGTTTGGCGCCCTCGTGAATGTGCCACTGGATACCTTGCTATCCTCTTGGGCGGAGCGCGCACTGGCGACGACCGAGCCGCCGCAACTGCGTATCCTCTGCATCAAGTGCGCAAGGGCATGCGAGTTGTGCGAGACCGGTCTCGAAGCCAGATCGCGCTTGCGTACCGTGTACGCCTTAGAGTTGTGACCATCCTCCATCTACCGGGATCTCTGCTCCCGTCGTGAAGGTTGCGTCAATCGCCAGGAACGCTACGGCTTTGGCAATTTCCTCAGGCGTGCCGAGACGTTTCATCGGAACGCTTTCCGCCATCTGAATGTAGACCTGATCCTTTGCCTCCTTCGGCATTCCTACCTTCTGGAGTATGTCTGTCTCTCCAATTGGGCCTGGGTTCACCGCATTCACACGGATTCCACGGGGCAAGAGCTCACCAGCGAGGCTCCGAGTCATGGAACGAAGCGCTGCTTTAGCGGCGCCGTAAGCGCTCAAGGCTGGCACTGCTTTCATGTTGGCCAACGAAGTGGTAAAGACCACCGAACTCCCTTCCGGCATGAGCGGCACCAGTTTTTGGACGATGAAATACGGGCCCTTCGCGTTCAGGTTCAGCATCTCGTCATACACTTCCTCCGTCACCTGCTCGAATGGGATAAATTGACCATAGCCCGCGTTGACGAACAGCACATCGAGCTTGCCGAACGTCTCCTTGACCCTCGCCACCAGGGCATCCATGTCGGCAAAGGAAGTCGCGTCGCTGCGGACTACGATCGCGTTCTCGCCCAGCTCAGCCTGAGCGGACTTGATTGTCGCAGCGGCGCGGCCAGTCACGATGACGCGCGCACCTTCGTTGATGAACAATTTGGCAGTCGCTAAGCCGATGCCGACGGTTCCGCCTGTGATGAGTGCAGTCTTTCCTTCGAAGCGATTCATGTTGTCTCCTTTGGCTAGATAAAATGCATTACGAACCTTGGAGTACGATAAGCACAGCAGCGATGCAGAAGTTTCGTACTGTGCAGTATCTATTATTTAGAAGCGCGACTCGGGCCTGATCAAAAGGCATTATCCAGGCCAGGACTAGAAGTACGGACCCCAGCACACTTTGCCTTTCAGGAAGGAATGCGCCGAGGGACCACATCTCCTCGGGCACCAGGGGACCCCGCTGTTTTGCAGTATTACAAACGCGAGAGTACGATAATAAGACCGAGAATGCCAGGAGTTTCGTGAGTCATGGCAACTAACATCTCTAAACGCCCCCGAGGACGTCCCAAAGGCTTTATTCCCGACGAAGCACTCGACCGTGCCGTCGAGATGTTTTGGGAGCACGGCTACGAACGAGTCGACGTGGATCGCATCGCGCGCGCCGTGAATGTCACCAAGCCCGCGCTCTACCGGGCCTTCGGCGACAAACCTACCCTGCTCCTCAAGGCAGTCGAGCGATATGCGGAAACGTATTTAGCCCCCAGAATGGCGGCATTTCAAGCGGAGCCGGACATCCACAAGGCAGTGACCGAATTCTCCGAGGCTACCGTCAATGCCGCCTGGAAGGAGGCTCGTGTCGGTTGCATGATGGCCGCCGCTGCGCTGGGACAGTCTGAACGGGTAGCCGAGATCCGTTCGTACGTCGCGAAGGGCTTGACCGCAACTGCTGACGTGATCGCGAAACGCTTTGAGAAGGAGACGAAGGCGGGACGCCTCAGCCGTACGCCCTCTGCCAGGGTGCGAGCGCGTTTGCTCGTCGATTTATTGCAGGGTCTGCAGCTTCGCGCCAAGGTTGGCATCGCGCGCGAACAACTCCTGCAGGAAGCTCGAAGCTACGTGCCCCTGGTTCTTGGTAAGCCAATGTAACGTAATTCTAGATACTGTAGCGCTCAAGGTCTGCGTTGGTTTACATGAGCATGACGCGCCACGAGCCAGGCATTCCCGCCCTTCGCAAGGCATGTCCGCTTTCCAACTACGTTGGGTGGCGCGTTCAAGCCGCTTCTGGCCATCCAACTCGCTCCGGTCTCTCACAACGATTCGGAAGGCTAGCTTGCCTGCGCGGCTTGTGCGAGCATCTTACTCACTATGAATAAAGGTGCACGAGCGCTCCCGGTCGCCCTTCTCCTGCTTTCAGGCTGCTTCTCAAGCCCGGATGCCGTCCGCGAACATACTGCCAACCTGACAGCCGCCGCTAAGCGGAATGCGGGCGCCATGGTGAAAGGGGTTTTCGAAGGCCTGGTACGAAGCGGGCCTACAAACATTAACCGCGCCTCATCGAAAGATTTGCAGAAGCTGCCGGGTATTACGCCGGAGCGGGCCCAAGCGATCATCGCCAACCGCCCTTACGACGAGAGCTCGCAACTTGTCAGAAAACGGATTCTTTCCCCTTCTGAATACAGCAGGTTACGCACCCAGGTGGTCGTCCGGTAATCCTCTCTGCGTCCCCTCGGCTTGAGACGCAGGTTTCTCCGCTTAGGATAAACCGGCGTGGTCACGCTCACGCGGTGGCTCATGAAAGTAGATGTTTGGTGGGGCAGCTTGCTGTTCACCTTCGAGATACGACTCGTGCTTTCCATTCTGTCTAAATCCGGGGCGGCCATCTTTCTGCCGCCTTGCTGACGATGTTGAACGTTCCCAGGCTCCTACAAACGGAGGCTCCAGCAAATTGCTCCTCCTATCAGGACCAACGGGATTAACGCGCGTTCAGCAGCACAGTAGCTGGGCTACGTGGCCCGTATAACTTCGACCATGGAAGTCCGTGCAGCTCGGTGAGAAGGCAATAGACAAGCAACGATTGACACCAGGCCCATAACGCCGGTAACCCCGCCGAGAATCGCCAGGTTGCATCCAGGTACATGGAAGAGCAAGGTCTGCATCGCTCGTCCAATCAGACACGCTCCGGCTGCCCCGAGCACCACACCATAAGCGAGTAGGCGAAGTGCGAGAAGCAAAAACTGGTTGCGAATCTGTCCAGGCAGCGCTCCCAGCGCCATGCGCACGCCTATTTCCCGCCGCCGCTGTTCGACAGCGTAGCTCAGCACGCCATAACTTCCGATGGCAACAAGTAGCAGGGCTATTGCTGAGAATAAGGCCGCAAGCAGGACCGGTGTCCGTCGAGCAGCAAGGCTGTCGGTAACGCGGGCTTCCATGCTACGGACGTCAGTCACGGGAAGGTCTGGGTCGACTTGCCGGACGGCTCCTTGCAACCTCAGTCCAAACGACTCCGGCGGCATGCTGGTGCGCGCAACCACGAAGATGTCACCACTGTGAAAAGCAAAGGGATAATAGACGGCGCCCTGAGCTGCTTCTTCGGTCAATCCTTCCTGTTTCACACTTCCCACAACACCAACGATCGTGAAGGCATCGGCATCTTTGCCCTGCTCGCTACCTTCGAAGAGACGATGGCCCAGCGCACTGCCGTTCGGCCAATAATGATGAGCAAAGTCCCGGTCCACAACGCAGACTCGATAGTGACTCCGTAAATCGGTGGCAGTAAGGAATCGGCCTTCCAGCAAAGAGAAGCCCATGGCCTTGAAATAGTCGCCTCCCACTCCGTACGAGTAGTTACCCCGGGGTGATTCGCCGGGTTGAGGCGAGCGCCCCTGAATCGTAGCGGAACTTTTCCCACTCTTGCCGCTCAGAGGCACATTGGTAACCACCCCGGCGGCGACGACATCCGGCGATTGCCCGATCTTGTTGAGCAGCTTTTCAGTAAAGGCCACCTTGGCCATATCGTCGGCATAGCCCTTAAGGGCAAATGCAATTTTCCCGGTGAGGATGTGGTCGGGTCGAAATCCAGGAGAAACATCCATCGAGTGCTGCAGACTGATCCCAAGCAGGCCAGACCCCGCCAGCAGCATGAAGGCCAATGCAACCTGGGAGACTACGAAACTCTGGCGCAAAGACTGGGTAGTGCGTGCACTCGTTCCCGATCGGCCCTCAGATTGAAGCGCGTCCGCCAGGGGACGCCGAAGATTGAGCCAGGCGATCGGCACTGCTAACAACATGCCCAGCGTGATAGCCGCCGTTAGCGCAACAATTGCCAGGCGGCCGTCGAACACAATGCGACTGCCCAGCGGCATGCTTTCTGCACCAAGCACGCTGAGCAGATGAATTCCACCAGCAGCGACCGCGAGGCCGAGGAGACCTCCGCCCAGAGTCAGCAAAGTGGTTTCAACCAGCACTTCGCTGGTAATGTGTTTCCGGCTCGCACCCAAAGCCTGCCGCACTGCGTGTTCCTTCGCTCGACTACCAGTTCGCACCAAAAACAGATTCCCCAGATTCACCGCACCGATCAACAGGAGAGCGAGGGCACCGGCTTGCAGCAAGAGAAGTGTGGGTCTGATGGACGCAACATAGTCGGCATGGAACGGCACCATAAGCGTTCGAAAGCCCGCATCGGCCATCATTTTTCCCTGGGGGTCATCTACTTCCAATCTGGCGTTCTGCGCGTCGATCTGCTCCTGCGCCTGTGCCAGAGAAATACCCGGTTTAAGCCGAGCGATCATTTGGATGGAATTGCCCCCGGAATGCCGCTGCAGTGGAGTGCGATCTTCAGGGCGCGATGCTAATGGAAAGTAAAGACGCGCCTCCGACGAGAGAAACTGAAAGTCGGGTGGCAGTACGCCGACGACTGTGGTGGGATTACCGTCGACTCGAATCTTCTTCCCAATGATATGAGGATCTGCATGGAAACGGTGTCGCCAAAAAGCGTCGGCCATGACGACAACATGATTGGCACCGAACGAAGTCTCGTCTTCTTTGAAAGCGCGGCCGGCGATCGGGCTGAGCCCAACAGTAGAGAAAAAGTCCGGAGAGACCTCCATAGCTTGTTCTCGCTCTGTTGATCCACTCTCACCGATGATCGCAGTACTATAGCGATAGATTGAGGTCGAGGCGATTGCTGGAATCTGACTGCGACGCTCGTAGTAGTTGGTTATCGAGGCGCCGTCACGATCAACCCCCGCTTTGGGATAAGTATTGAAGATGGTCACGAGCCTGTTGGCCTCTGGAAGTGGCAGCGGTCGCAGCAGAACCGAGTTAATCACGGCAAAGATAGTCAGATTCGCGCCGAGGCAGACGGCGAGCGTGAGAAGAGCGGTTATCGTGAATCCTGGCGCCTTGCGCAGCATCCGCCAGGCGTAGCGCAATTGGCGCTTAAGTTCATCGAACAAGTGCAGACCACGCGCCTCACGGCAATCCCCCTCGATGGATCCGAGGCCGCCAAACTCAATGCGCGCACGACGCGCCGCTTCTGACGGTGAAATACCGGACTGAATGAGCTCTTCGGTATATTGCTCAAGGTGAAAGCTCAGTTCTTCACTCATGCTGTCTTCGAAGTCACGCCGATGAGTGAACGCATGAAACAAGGAACGAATCCGCGTAAGCATGTCAAACCTCCTCCGGTCGAGTGTTCAAGGCTGACGAGATACCCGAGGCCAGGCGATGCCAACCAGCGGTCTCTTCGCGCAGTCGACGGCGTCCAGCGGTCGTTAACGTGTAATATTTAGCCCTGCGGTTGTTCTCACTCTGCCCCCACTCGGCCACGATCAGAGCCTGATGCTCCAGTCGATACAAAGCCGGATAGAGAGATCCCTGGGGAATATCGAAAACCTCACCTGAAATCTGCCGGATGCGCTGCAGTACCGCGTATCCGTGCAATGGTCTGAGAGAGACAGCCTTGAGTATCAGCATGTCGAGCGTGCCCGGCAGCAGGTCCACCGTTTTTGCCATTCTGCATGGTCTCCTAGTATTTCTAGGAGAGTAACGCCGTCTCTCCTAGTTTGGCAAGGGGACAAACTGGCTTTCTGTTCTCGCTTGGGGCTCACCGCAAGAATTGATCCTGAGATCCTCTTGTTCCTCCACCAGAGTGAGCAGAAACAGTTGCCGGGTGGGCGGCTGTTAATTTCCGCATCTCCCGACAGGACCCGTCCCTCGTGCCGCTGTTATGGGATTGAGTCGGAGTTACTCAACGGTGAGAAGCACCTGGGTAGAGTGGCTAACCGTTCCGGATGTCGCTGTGATTGTGATGGTGTAGTGCTGCTGCTCCGCACCAAAGCGTCCGGTATTCCGGCCGCAACCCGTCAGACTGAGCAAGCCCATCGTTCCCATGAGCACTGCCGGCAGTAGAAGAGGAAGACGCTCCCGCATCACCGCCCTCCGCACTCGACGGAAGGAGAATGGCAGGATGAGCAATCCCACGACGGCGGGGGAGAGCCAGTCGGGGGTGTTCCCTCGTGCCACCTGCGGCGGTAGCAGAATGATCAACGTAACATTCGCCTGGCTCGAACCCGCCGGCAGCGTGGACGGACTCAGGGTCGCCCTGGCCCCTGGGGGGTACCCGCTCACGGAGAGCGTGACCGGCGCCGCGAAGACACCGCTCTTCGGTGCGACACTCAGCACGTAGACCGCCGTTCCACCAGGTAGCACGGTTTGCGTGGGCGATCCGGATCCTGAGCCGGAGGGAGATGGTGTTGATATCCCAAAATCATTGCTGACAGTCTCCGACAGAGCTGTAGAAACGCTCGCGGCAGAGTTTGCATCTCCGGAGTACGCGGCTGTGAGGGTATGGATTCCAGCCGTCAGTGTGCTCGTGGCCAAGATGGCGACACCGTTCATCAGGCTGGCGGTGTTCAGCAGGGTCGTGCCTTCATAAAAGCTTACAGTTCCCGTCGGCGTGTTCATGGCTGATGACGTTATCGTTGCCGTCAATTGGAGCGTGGCGCCAGCGCTGATGGAGGTTGCTGAGACGGTAAGGATCGTCGTTGTGCCTGCCCTGGTGATGGTCAACGGAGCGGCGGCGCTGGTGCTAGCGGCGAAGTCATCATCTCCCGCGTAAGAAGTTGTGATGACGTGAGTGCCCGGAGCCATGGAGTTCGTGCTGATCACCGCCTGGCCATTCGAAATGCCCGCTGTTCCCAGAACGCCGGCTCCGTCATGAAACGAAACCGTGCCGGTCGCTGTGTAGTTGTCCAGACTCCCGGGCGAGAGTGCACTCGTCAATTGAACAGCGGCCCCATACTGAACAGAGCTTCCCGGAGAGAGGTGGAGACTGCTGGTGGTGGGGATAAGGCTGCCAGCCGGCGTCACACTGCTCGAGGTACTTGCAGCATAGTCTCCGTCCCCATCGTAAACTGCCTTGACCTGATGGGTTCCGCCGCCATAAATGGTGAGGGGCAAGTCAACCGTGCTGGCCATCTGCGCAACCGTAAGCTCGCGAATGCTTATCGAGTTGCTTCCAAGGTTGGCGACGGCAAGATCAGTAAAGCCATCTCCGTTTGTGTCCACGCCTGCAATCGCCTGGCCCGCATTGAAGTTGCTGAGCAACGATTGCTGCGCGGCAGAGAACTGGCCTGCGCCGTCGCCAAAAAATACTGTGACAGTAGAATCGTTCGCATTTGTAATCGCCAGGTCCTGTTTTCCGTCACCGTTGAAATCGCCATTGACCACTGCAGCGGGACTTGACCCCGTGGCCACCGATGCTCCAGCCGAAACAATGCCCGTGGCTTTATTCAACAGAATTGACATAGCATTTGCATTCGCATCCAGAACAGCAAGATCAGGTCTTCCATCTCCGTCAAAGTCGCCGGCGATCAGTGAAGACGGCCCGGCTGTGACCGAAAACGGTGAGCCTGCAATATCGGTAAAGGTGCCGGTACCATCGTTCTGAAAGATTGAGACCGTGCCGTCGAAGCTATTTGCGATGGCGATGTCGATCAGGCCATCGTCATTGAAGTCGCCGGCCACAATCGAAGCCGGGTTTCCCCCGATGTCCATCGGAGAAGCGCTGATCGCCGCGAAATTGCCGTTGTCATCCCCGAGAAATACGGCCAGGGTCGAAGTGAGCTGGTTCACCACCGACAGATCCGCCACGCCGTCGCCGTCCGCATCCAGAACCGCGATCGAGGACGGTCCGTTTCCCAGGGTACTGACGGGCGGCCCGGGGATGAAAGATCCTCTGCCGTCTCCGAGAAGAACAGTGAATGTGGCATCGCCCGCATTGACGACCACCAGGTCAGGCAGATCGTCACTGTTAAAGTCGCCCGTGCGAATCGATACGGGCTTGCTGCCGACCGGAATCGCCGGACCCAGAGCACGATAACGGCCAGCGCTGGTTCCCTTGTAGATGGTCACCGTACCGTCCAGATAGTTGGCGACGGCCAGGTCAGCAATGCCGTCATTGTCAAAATCACCCTGTGCCAGGTCGACGGGAGCCATACCCCCGGCGAAGGGAGAGCCGGTGACGGTTGTGAACGAATAGGCTGCCGCGCCAGGAGCGCCCAACGTGCCCGTGGCCAGTTGCAGATTACCGTTCGTCGTATCGATGAAATTGATATTCTCTGCTGTGCCGGGAGTCGCAAGGCCCAGGTAACCCACGGTCCCGTGGACGGTGTACGCTCCGGCTGCCCCTGAAAGGGAGAGCAGTGTTGCCGTCGGGCTGGTTCCGGTTACCGACACGCTTTGCACCGTGGAAGAGCTGGACGCCGCGCTGTGGGTTCCGCTGAACACAGCCTTGACCGAGTGATTGCCGATGCCGAGGACTTGCTTCCAGGTCGCAGTCCCGGTTGAGGTGAGCTGCGCCGTGCCCAGCAGGGAAGGCCCCTCGCAAAAGGCGGCGCCGGCATCACAAAACAGAACCAGGCCCGGGGACACCGGCACTGCGCCATGCGCCACAGAAACGGTTGCTTTGAGGGTGACTGCAACGCCACTGGTTACGGTCGAGGACGCTGTTGCCAGGGTGGTCGTAGTGGCTACCGGAACAGGGATGGCGACGGCGCTCGGCGCACTCGCCAGGGTGAGGGAAGACATGAGTAACAAAAGGCCGAGACGCAGATCGATCGACGGAAGGCGGTTCATGCCGCACCTCCCTTCGCCGTACCTGGTTCTCTTGTTGCGAACAGCCCGCGCATCCACGGCCTTCCCAATGAGTTTCTCGAAGCGTGCCTCAGTTCTGAAACCTGCTGGGTAGACGGCGTGACCGTGATGGTTACGCTGATGTTTGACGAAGCCCCAAACGCATTGCTCAGCGTGTAAACAATAGTCACTACCTGCAGTTGGGTGACGGTTGCATCCGGAACATAGAGAATGTCAAGACCCTTGACAATCGCCTGACCGCTGGCTGGCTGCGTCACCACATTGACCTCCGTAAAGGGACCGCTTATGGCGTTTGCCGCTGCATGAATTGTGAGCGTTGTGGCCGAGTGAGCAGAAGCCGTCTGGTTTCCACCTGACGGCACCCCCAAAGGCTGAACAGTGACATTCACGGTAGCGGCTGCCGAGGTGCCACCGGGCCCCGTTGCCTTGTAGGTAAAGCTGTCTGATCCGGAGTAGTTATGAGCGGGGGTGTAATGGATGCTCGTTCCACTTGCGACTGCCGATCCGTGCGCAGCCTGGGACGCGACGCTGATGGAAGTGATGACACCCGTGTCGTTTGAGATCACATCGATCGGCGTACTGGCGTTGGCATGGACTGTGGCAGAATCGTTGACTGGAACCGGCGCAGCGTTCCCGACGCTTCCGGCATAGGTCTGGCTACCGAAGAACGGCGAACCCGTGCCGGTGCTGCTGTCGGTGGCTTTGATACTGAAGCTGTACGCACCGCCTGCGGTCGTTGTGCCCGAGAGCAGGCCCGACGTGCTGAGTGCAAGGCCCACGGGCAGAGTTCCGGTCGACGAATAGGTATACGGTAGGGTGCCACCGGAAGCAGAAAACTGCTGGCTGTAGGTGGCGCCGGAGCCATAGGTGGGGGCGGGTATGGTCGAAGGTGAAACTGTGACGATTGCCCCGGAAAGTATGAGTGAGTATGCCTGCGAGCCGGTGAAGTTGTTGCCATCTTTCGCCTGGACAGTAAGGTTAAACGTGCCGGCTTGTGTCGACGTCCCGCTGATGGTCCCAGCGGCGCTGAGCGTGAGACCAGCAGGCAATGCGCCTGCCGTGATGGAGAATAGATAGGGAAGCGCGCCACCGGTTGCGGATAGCGACTGGCTGTAAGCCGTACCCGAGCTACCTGCAGGCAATGTCGATGGCGTCACCGTGATCGCCGGCGCACTCACTGTAATCGTCACAGTGGCCGCCGGGGAAGTCCCCCCTGTGTTGGTCGCGGTATAGCTGAAGCTATCGCTGCCGGAGTAGCTGGTCGCCGGTGTATAGGTGATCGACGTGCCGCTGGCAGTGGCCGTGCCGTGCGCTGGAATGGAGGCCACCGTTACGCTGGTCGCCGCCCCGCCGCCCAGGCTTAGCGTGATTGGGTCAGTTGTACTCTCATATGCCACCGTCGCGCTCACAGCAGATGCAGTTGGAGGAGCCACATAGATGAAGAGGCTGTTAGCGCCATTCGTTCCGGCCGGCGTCGTCACCAGTACGCTGGCCGTACCCGCGGCGCCGGCCGGCGTCGTCGCCGTGATCGTGGTGGCGCTGACCACCGTTATCCCTGTCGCAGACGTCCCGCCGATCGTTACAGCCGTCGCACCGGTGAAGCCTGTGCCCGTAATCGTCACGCCGGTTCCCCCGAATGTTGAACCTGAAGCCGGCGAGATGGCACTGACTGTGGGTGGAGCCACATAGGTGAACAGGCTGTTCGCCGCGTTCGTGCCCACGGTCGTCGTGACCAGCACGCTGGCCGTTCCCGCGGAGCCAGCTGGCGTGGTCGCCGTGATCGTGGTAGCGCTGACCACCGTTATCCCTGTCGCAGACGTCCCGCCGATCGTTACAGCCGTCGCCCCGGTAAAGCCTGTGCCCGTGATGTCACACTGGTTCCCCCGAATGTTGAACCGGAAGTCGGCGAGATGGCGCTCACGGTGGGCGGAGCCACATAGGTGAACAGGCTGTTCGCCGCGTTCGTGCCCACGGTCGTCGTGACCAGCACGCTGGCCGTTCCCGCGGAGCCAGCCGGCGTGGTCGCCGTGATCGAGGTAGCACTCACCACCGTTATGCCCGTAGCAGACGAACCGCCAATCGTTACTGCCGTCGTCCCGGCAAAACCTGTGCCCGTGATCGTTACGCTGGTCCCCCCGAGGGTTGAACCAGAAGTCGGCGAGATCGCGCTCACGGTTGGGGCAGCCACATACGTAAAGAGGCTGTTCGCGGCATTCGTTCCGGCCGGCGTCGTCACCAGCACGCTCGCCGTCCCTGCTGCGTGTACCGGCGTCGTCGCCGTGATCGAGGTAGCACTCACCACTGTTATGCCCGTAGCAGACGTACCGCCAATCGTTAATGCCGTCGCCCCGGTAAAACCTGTGCCCGTGATCGTTACGCTGGTCCCCCCGAGGGTTGAACCGGAAGTCGGCGAGATCGCGCTGACCGTGGGCGGAGCCACATACGTAAAGAGGCTGTTGGCCGCGTTCGTTCCCCCGGTCGTCGTCACCAGCACGCTGGCCGTCCCTGCTGCGTGTGCCGGCGTCGTCGCCGTGATCGAGCTTGCACTCACTACTGTGATGCCCGTCGCAGCCGTACCGCCGATCGTTACACCCGTCGTACCGCTAAATCCCGCGCCCGTGATCGTTACGCCGGTCCCTCCGAGCGTAGAACCCGAGTTCGGTGAAATCGATGTCACCGCCGGTCCAGAAGCGGGAACCTCGACCAAGATATTTTCAGCTAAGTCAGTGCCGAATTGATCAAGAGTATGAATAACGACATTGGTCGCATACGCAAAGCCGGGATTCGAAGTTGGCGTGTACTGCAAGCTTAGATTGTTTGAAGTGATAGCAAAGGTTCCCTCCACGGCTCCCGTGTACCCGAAAACACCGGTAGCTGCCGTAATCTGGCTGGAGTTAATCGTGCCCGAACCAAAGTTTTGATCCGAATAAATTTCGAAATTGTAGGGATCGCAAGGTGTGTTCGAGGCTCCATCGGTGAGTTGAATCGTTTGCTGTACGCCGACCGGTATAGGTGCAAGAGTAATGGTCGTGCAGGTCGACTGTGCTCGTGCAGCCTGGACACCGCAAAAGAGCAGGCACAGCGTGAAAACCAGCCAGCAACCACGCTTGCAGAGATTCGTAAATAGAGGACGGACCGATTGCAAAACCCTCGAGTTGTTCATCATCACGGATGCACTTCTTCTCCCTCGCAGCGAACTTCAATGCGCCTGCGCCCAAAGCGCAGGCCAGGGATTGCTGAGTCCCCGGAACGCAGATAGCAGAAGAGCCCGCGAGTCCAATCGATCCACAGATTCAGTATCGGGAACGGGCACGGTCGTATCCTCACGTTGACGGGCAACAATCGAATCCAGAACAGATGTCTGGCTGGGCAGGCAGACGCTCAGTGATGTGTTCGTTAGCTGTTCGCTTTATCGGAGAACTTTAGTCAATCAGGAGTATCGAATGAGTGCAGTCCAGGCCAATGGAACCAGATTCACCACGAATCTTGGGTTGAACATCTCAAGTGCGATTTCTCAGTGGTCTTCATGGGCGAAACCGGGTAACCACTGGTCGAAACTGGAGGTCTGCGCTCGTTTGATCTTTGCGCCAGGTTCACCCAGGCACGTTCACCGAGCCAGATTTTCGGTTTCGTCAAGCGCGCCACGGCCGCTCCCCGGACCTGGGAGCGCGATGCGATCCTGACTCTCGATCTGTGCCACCGGCAGCGAACCGTGACAACTTGGCGAGAGACCCTGGGAGACGGGTAAATCCAATCCAGGCCGGCTGGTTGTCCGTCAGCGAACACACACAGGGACGGCCACCACAAACTGCAGAGTTTGTGTCGGTCTGAAGAAGGTCGCTAAGGCACTTAGCACTACAAAAGCGATAACCCGATACAACCATCACGGATCAGCGCATCCCCCTTCAATCCGTGGAAAGCTGCATCTCCAAAGTTCCAGCCCGCCTGACGAATAAGTTGCCGACGAGAAATCCCATCTATCCTTCATTACTTCCTAACGAGCTCAAGGCGGTCAGGAGAACGGCGCCACCTGCGAGCCCGAAATCAATTAAGTGACGGTAAAGGTGCCTGCGACAGTGCTCGTTGTTGACATAATCAACAATCCACCGTGTGTCAGTTTCGCGAAGCGCCGCACTGCCCTCAGGCATGGCGTGTTACTCCAGCGGTACCTTTGCGGAAAAGATACCGTGAGTGTGGCGTTATGGTGTCTCGACTACTTGAGGATTCGCGTTAGACTCGACCGTGAAAAGCGGGGAGCGAGTCATGAGAAGGGTAAGCAACTTAATTCGACGGTCATGACCACACGGGCCTTGCGGGCGTGCCATGAGAACGGCATGAGCATTTGCTTCCAGATGTGATCGGTCTTACGATGCGCCCCCACCTTGGAAGCGAGAACCAGGAATGTTCCAGCAGGAGAGGCCCATGATCTTGAAGGAGAATCGCTCCCGTACACAACGGTGGATGATCAGCCAGACCCTAATCGTCTTAGCGACCCTCATAGGCTCAGCCTACTGTCAGACCGCGCCGTCGGTCCGCGTCGGCAGGGTTGAGATTACCGGAATCCCCGACGACTGGACCCATCACCACATCTTCTTCTCCAACGCCGGTAGCGAGCAGGATGCGATCCAGACCGGCCGTCATGACCAGTGGCAGAAGGTGGTCAACGAGCCCCGCTATGTCATCCAGCAGTTAAAGAAAAATCTTCCGGTGGTGGGACCTGCCGCAGTCGACGCGGCGTATCGGGCCCGCTGGATCGCCGATGCCGATGCCGTCACAAACCCTCATAGGGCGGAACCCGAGCGCGAACTAAAACCACTCAGTGCGCGGCCCGCGCCCATCAAACGCAGACCAACCCCGCCAGCGAACGTCAAGCGAGATTGGAGTATGACCTCCGGCGGCAACGGCGGCCTGGTCACCGGCCACTATCCGGCGAAATATCAGTTCCTGTCGTATTCCACCAGCGTTGAAAGCTGCACAGACTACGTAGCCTTTCCCACCGGCATCACCGGCAGCAGCACACAGGCCACGCTCGTTGCCTATAACAATATCTATAAGGCGCCCACCTGCAGCGGTGGGGTGCCGAATGTTCTCCTCTCGATCAACACTGGGGGCCTGGCCAACACCTCACCCGTTCTCTCGCTTGACGGCAGTGAGGTGGCCTTTATGCAGACCACGCCGACAGTCACTGTCACCGGCACCGTCACGCGGCGCAGCACAACGTTCACTGTCAGCACGGGAACTCTTACCGCCGCACTAGTAGGCGCAACCATTTCCGGAACCAATATTCCCGCGGGCGACACGATCGCAAGCGTCACCAACGCAACCACTGGCACACTCACCACGCAAGCCACCGCTAACGGCACTAATGAAGCACTGACCATCGCCGGCTGGGCCCAACTCGTCCTGGTCAAAATCGGCCCGGGTGGGGGAACCGCGGTAAGCAGTCCTCTTTCTCCCACCGCCACCACCAACGCCAACTATCGCGCCTGCACCGCACCCTGCTACACCGCGCTGAGTCTGAACGGCTACCCAACGGACAGCAATTCGGCTCCCTTCTACGTGTACCCCTCCAGCGCCGGTGGCAGTCCTGACATTCTGTACGTGGGCGATGATGATGGAAATGTGCACAAGTTTACTAACGTCTTTCTGACTGGAACACCGGCAGAGTTAATCAATACAGGTTGGCCAGTAAGCGCAAGCACTCAGGCCATACCGGGCCTCAACTCGCCCATCTATGACAGTGTCTCAGGGTACATTTTTGTGGGTGACGCCAGCGGCTACCTCCACCAGTTCACGCCGGGCACCAACCCCGGGGCTGTTTCAAACTCAGGCAGGTTGGCGTACAACACCGGTGGACTCCTGGACCCTCCGCTGATCGACAGCGGCAGTGGAACTGATCTTGTCTACCAGTTTGTCGGGTACAGCAACGATACGACCCACAATCGTCCCAGTTACATTAACCTGTTCGCCGCTACCGGAACCAACAGCATCGCCGGCGGCAGCAGCTTTGGCAGCAGTGTCTACTTTCCTAATGGCTCCACGTCACTCCGCCCAGCTGGTACCAACACCCTCATGAACGCCGGGACCTTCGACAATACCTACTTCACCGGGGCAGGGAACACCGGAAACATCTATGCCTGCAGCGACGGCGTCGTATACCAGATTCCCCTCGCAACCATCGCCACGCCCACGGTGAACGCGTTCAGCGCCCCAACCCTGACGGCTGCCACCTGCTCTCCTGTGACCGAGTTCTATAACAGTGGCAGTAATACTGACTATCTCTTCGTGAGCGTAGCGTCAAGCGGGGTCCTTCTAGGCGGTTCCACTTGCCTCGGCGCTTGCCTGTTGAAATATAACGCTCCCGCAAGTTCAGCCACACACACCGGATTGCCCACTGCTGGGCTGGGTGCGCCGGGCGGCACCAGCGGCATTATCGTCGATAACTCCGGGCCCGGAGGCGGATCGCAAATCTATTTCACTTCCGTCGGCGACGAGTCCTGCACCGGGGTCAACGGCGTCGGTTCCACTGGTTACGGCACAGGTAGTTGCGCCGTGCAGGTAACGCAGTCTGGGCTTCAATGATGTGGCCGGTAGTTGAATGTTCCATGTCTGCGCTCAATCTGGTTTGACCTTTTTCTCACACGGAACTCGCATTATCACCCGCAACCCAGACTAAGAGGTATTTGGATGGACAGGCACGCAGACGGGCAAAACCATGGTACCCGGAATACCCAGGATACCGAGGAAGCAGTCACAAAGAAAAGGCCGTATATAAAGCCGCAGGTTCGGCACGAGCGTGTTTTCGAGACCATGGCGCTATCGTGCGGTAAGGTCCAATCCACGTCGGGTCCCTGCCGCTTCAATCGCAGGACATCCTAGTGGCCACAGGCACAGTGCCGGGGACGCTTGTCCAGGAGACCTGCTGCGATCTTTTAACTGAAGTAATCCGTGCTTCGGGGCAAGTTCAATTGCGCGTGGCCGGCGCCAGCATGCTCCCAACCCTCTGGCCCGGCGACCTGCTGACCGTCCATCGTTGCCATCCCTCTGCCCTGGCTCCGCGTTCTATCATCGTCTTCAGGCAGGATCAGCAGTTGGTTGTGCATCGAGTGATGCATCGCTCCGGGAATCGCATCGTGACCCGGGGCGATGCGCGTGCCCGCCTTGATGCGCCAATAGAACTGGATCAGGTAGTGGGCCGCGTCGAAAGTGTCCTGCGCAATGGCCGCGTGCTGCATCAGCAGAACCTCATCGTGCGACGCGTGGTCGCGCTCTGCCTCCGCAATGCTGAGTGGTGTGGCCCGCTTCTTCTCCGCTTCCGCGCGAAAATGTGCAACCTCAAATCAAAGCAGCTTCTATTCGCCAATGACCTTCAGAGTGGCCGTGATCCGCGTCTCAGCAACGTGGCGGCACCGTAGCGTGAGAGAGGGGAACAACAGGATGATCGCCCCGGTGTTACCGACGGAATTGCCAATCAGCCAAGGCGTCGTGATCGAGATCGGCGGATTGCCCATCGAGGTGCGGACTACCGATCATGCCTTTGAGCGCATTCTGCGCGACCGGTATGGGGACTACATTCGGCAGGCGAGCGCGCCTGAATTCGTGCTGAGCGTCCAAATCAAAAATCCTGACGCTTCCGATCCGGATGCTGACGCCGAAGTCTGGCTCGAAGGCGGCGAATGGAAGATGTCTCGCGGTGATTTTTGCGCCACATGGGACCCGGCCGCGCGCCACGGCCAGGTAAGTCAGACGGCGAATCCCTACTCGATCGATTCAGTGCTGCGCATTCTCCACACGCTTTTGCTGGCGCCCCAGGGTGGGTTCTTAGTGCATGCCTCCAGCGCGGTCCGCAATGGTAAGGCCTTTCTCTTCTCCGGTGTGTCCGAAGCAGGAAAAACAACCATGGCGCGCCTCGCTCCCCAGGACGTTGCCCTGTTGACCGATGAAGCATCGTATGTCCGGAAAGTCGACGGCCGATACCTTGCCTACGGCACGCCATTCGCCGGTGACTTCGGAGATCCCGGTGAGAACATCTCGGCGCCAATCGCCGCCCTGTATCTGCTCAAAAAAGCGCAGCACAATAGTGTTGAACCGGTCCTCCCGGCAGAAGCGATCCGCTGCCTTCTTCGCCACGTCCTATTCTTTGCAAGGCAGGCTGACATGGTACGGCAGGTGTTCGAGGCGGTGTGCGCCTTTGTGGCCGCAGTGCCCATCTATCAACTTTCTTTTTACCCCGATCAGAAGATCTGGGAGACTATAGGTTAATTATGTCATCGACTGAGATGTATCTCGTCCGCAGCTCTGACATCGCAACGCGCACGCTGGGTGATGACACGATTATCATATCCACCCTTGATTCAAGCGTCTTCATGCTCAACGCCGTCGGAACCGTGATTTGGAATGCCGCCGATGGTCATACTCCCCTGTCGCACATCGTTCGTGATCGTGTTTGTTGCGAGTTTGATGTCTCTGATGAGGAGGCCTATGCGGACGCGCGAGAACTGGCCGGTCGCTTAGCCGAACACGGCGTCCTGCAAATCTCCGACATCCCCGTTTCGCCGAAAGAGGCCCTGTGACGCTGATTGAGGAGTTCAACGCGATCGCCACCACCCGCGGCATTCCCATTAGCGCCCATCTCGACATCACCTGGCGCTGCAACGAGCGATGCGTCCATTGCTACCTCGAACATGACGCCAAAGGCGAGATGGATACGGAAGAAATTAAAAGTGTGCTGCGGCAGTTGGCTGATGTGGGCACATTCTTCCTCAGCGTGAGCGGCGGGGAACCTCTTCTGCGCCGTGACTGTTTCGAAATTCTGGAGTACGCCCGCTCCCTCGGTTTCCACACAAAACTCAAAACCAACGCCGTCATGATCGGCCCCGCGGAGGCGACGCGGCTCAAACACCTGGGCATCGAGAAGGTGCAGATCAGCGTTTATTCTCACCTCGCCGAGGTACACGACGCCATCACAAAGCTGCCCGGATCGTTCCGCCGCACCATGAACGCGATCAGGCACCTGAAGGCGAGCCACGTACCTGTGGCGATCACTAACGTGCTGATGCAGTCAAATAGCAGTCACGCAATGGCCGTAAAGAGAATGGCTCAGTCGCTTGGCGTGGAGTTTACCGTTGATCCCACCCTCACCCCCATGATCAATGGAGACCGGTCGCCCACGCATCTCGGCATCTCGCTCGAGGAGCTGGCCGCTGTCATGCACAACGAAGAATTTGTTGGGGATGTCGGCGAGTTCTGTTCGCCGAACTCAACCGTCGATGAAGACGTGCTCGATGGTTACAGCTGCAGCGCCGGTCACACGCTGGCTTACATCTCGCCCTTTGGAGACGTCTTCCCCTGCGTCTCCTTTCCCATGCCCTGCGGTAGTGTGCGTCAGCAGACCTTTCGCGAAATCTGGTTCGATTCCCCCGCCCTCGCCGATCTACGGTCCGTCCGGGTGCGCGACCTGCACACCTGTTCCAGCTGCAGCCACACCGCCTCCTGTTCGCGGTGCCCCGGTCTGGCCTACATGGAAGGCGATATGCGCGGCCCTTCGACCAGCGACTGTCACAAATCCTATGCCCGCACAGGCATTCCATCGGCGGCGATGCAGCTCTCCGGGACGCCTGCGCCACGCATCACCGGCCTGGTGCAGCTCTCCGGGCTTAAGTAACAGAACCGGTACCAGGAGTGGCGCTGCCATGAGACCTGGAATGCAATCCCTGCTCGACCTCGTCCAGGGTCACCCGCAAGCCGAGCATCTCAGTGAAGGGGAAGCCCTCAACCTGCTCCAGGCGGCCAACCTGGAAAACATTTTGCCCAGCGTGGTAGACCGCCTCCAAAGTACGGCGGAACCGTTGTCGCCTGCTTACCGCCTGCAGTTGCATGAGATCCGGCGCCGCATGCAGCTCTCCGCCTTCGTATGGGTGGAAATCCTCAAGAATACTCTTCGTGCCTTCGACTCCGCCGCGATCCCGGTGATCGCGCTCAAGGGGCCATGCCTGGCGGAACGCCTTTACGGAGACGCCTCCCTGCGCAATTGCCACGACCTCGACCTGCTCGTTCGCGGAGCCGACCACACCCGAGCCGAGCACTTGCTGATCGGGCTTGCGTTCCAGCCCAACGGACGCGCCGATGACTATCATCGCTCCTGGAGCCGAGGGGGCATGCGGCTCGAGCTCCATCACAACATCGAAAACCCCGACGCTTTCGACTTCGACATAGCCGCGGCCTGGTCTCGCGCCTGTGCCGCCGAATTCCACGGAGTTCCGCTTCGCCTTCTGGCGCCATCCGACGAACTGTTTTACCTTTGCCTGCACGCGGTACGCCATCGTTTTGAGCGGCTGTCGCTAATCCTGGATTTAGGGCACGCTTTTCGCCATTGCTCCGCCATCGCCGCGGACCTGGTTGCCGATGACAACCAAATTTCCAAAAACATACTGGCGCTTGGCTGGATGATGGCCGTTCGGCTGGACCCTCACCTCCCAGGTTCGCCCGCATCTCGCCTGGACCCACGGAACAGGGCCCGGCTCCAACGCCTCGCAGGCGATCTATGGAATGGCCTCATGCAGGCGCAACCGCCGGTCCTCGATTGGGCAGCGCAGCACCGCTTTTATTTGAGCATCGAGAACCCGGGCGGGCCGCGGCTCCGGCGGCGCATGCATCACTACAGCATTCTCTACCGGCGACTGATTGAAGACGACTTTCTCTTTGCGGCGCGCTTCCGTCTCCACCATACCTGGCAGGTGCGCATGGCGCGTCTGGTGCGGCTCCTTTGCAAAACATCCACCAATGTTTTTAGAGATTTCGACAGGATGAGGAAACAAGATGCGGGAGTTTAGGGCTTCGACCGCTTTGTATCAGGCCACGACTCCAGTCATTCCAGTTACATGCCGGCCTCATGGAGCGGACACAGCCATCCAAGTTGCGAAGCGTGTGCGAAACTCTCTTGCAACAGAGTGGCCTGAGCGTCCGCAGTCAGCTTTGATGTTGCGAAGGCCTGAGAAGCCGCCACCGCCACAGATGCGCCTGAACGAAGTCCTTTCAACAGGAAAAACGCTTCCTTCTCCAGTCGGCGGTAATAGACCGAGTCATCGTAGCGATGCACAGCGAGAAACACGGCCTCTCTTTTTATGGGCGGTACCTTACCGCGATCGATAGCATCGCGTTGCGTAGCCGCGCTGCTCACAATGTCAACCTCGGGCTTTTCCTTCTTCACGGCCAACACCAGATTGTCCACCGGGTAGGCCAGTGCGAGAAGGCGCAGGTGCGGCTGGAGAGAGAGCCTGGAATCCGCTCCGATCGCCTGTGCCTCTTCCACTGTCAAAGGATCGATCTGCTTTCCATCAAAAGCATCGACATACGCCAACTCCAGGTTTGCAACGTCGACCGCCAGCCGGTGGCGGCGACCGCCGAACTCGGGATGGGCGTCCAGAAACGTTGGGAAGTTCGCACCCAGGTCGCGCAGGGTCCACGAAGTAGATGGGTGCTCAGCAAGATAGGCGAGGACCAAAGCATCAAATCGCTTCGGCCCAAGTACGGCGTTGAGCGTCGGATAATCTTCTGAGACTGCGGTGATCAAACGGAACCAGTATTGCCGGTTGTAGATCTCCAGACGTTCGAATGATGTAAGCCGATGATTGGGCCTGATATAGCTGGCGGCAATATCAGCCATCGGTCTACCGTCCTCCGCTACCCTTTGCATCCTGTAATCCCGTACAAGGGGACGGCGCACATCCTCTGCCATGCGTCGCTGCAGTTCAAGCAGGTTCATACATGGACCTCCTCACCAACCTCAACGTCACGGCTCATCGCCGTCTCGGCAGCAAGAAGAAAGCGATTCGCCTTAAGTGCTTCGGCATGTACCTCGTCGAAGGTGGGGATGTTGTCATCCCACTCCAGCAGAGTAGCCGTCGGTCCTGAACGCTCGATCGCGCGCTCGTACAGCTTCCAAACAGGATCGAGGACGGGGTGGTCGTGCGTATCCAGAATGTACTTTTCGAACTTCGAGTGACCCGCTATATGGATCTGCGCGACGCGTTCCGCGGGGATGCTGTTGACGTACTCCATGGGATCAAAGTCATGGTTCTGCGACGACACGTAAATGTTATTTACGTCGAGCAAAATGCCGCAGTCAGCGCTATGGACCACCTCATTGAGAAACTCCCACTCGCTCATCTGGGAGTCGTTGTATGCCGCGTAACTGCTGACATTCTCGACAGCAATAGGAATTTCGAGGAAGTCCTGCACCATGCGAATTCGTTCGGCTGTCGTGCGCACGGCCTCGAAGGTATACGGCAGAGGCAGCAAATCATGAGTGTAACGACCGTCCACGCTGCCCCAGCAAAGATGGTCGGAGAGCCACGGAGTCCTGGTGCGCTTCGTCAGTTCCTTGATGCGCCTAAGGTGATCGCGGTTCAACGGCTGTGCGCTGCCAAAGTACATGGAGACACCATGCTGAACAACTCTGTACTGATCGAGAATCTGGTCGAGAATCCTGAGCGGGCGTCCGCCGTCGACCATGTAGTTCTCCGAGATAATCTCAAACCAGTCCACCAGCGGCTTTTTTGACAGAATGTGATCGTAATGAGGAACTCTCAGGCCAATGCCGACTGCATAGTCGGTATATCCGTTGAAGCGATTTGCAGGCATAGAAGCTCCGATTGCGCCACGACGCTGTGATTGCCGGGAGGCTCATGCTTGCACACACAAGCCTCCCACGCGGGTAGAGATTACTTTTTGGAACCATCGGTCGCGCAGTCGCCCTGTCCCTTGCAGGCGTTCTTGCCAGCATGCTTCTTGTCGCCGCCGCCCTGCCCTTTGCAGTCGTTCTGTCCTTTGCAGGCATGCTTGGGGAGCGCCTTCGCACCATCTTCGGCCATCACGCCAGCGATTGCCGGCGATGCGCCTGAAACGCCCGTGTGACCGGCCAGGGGTTGAGCATTGAGACGGACGGCGGTGCCGCCCAGCAGGCCTGCGAAAGCTGCGGCGAGTGCGAGATTGCTTACAGTGTTGATCTTCATTAGAAATTTCCTTTCTTCGGTTGTCCAGGTGGTTCCACCTGGAGGGTTGGGGTCATGACCCGTGGGCCGGGAAGAGCGCATCTACGACCTGGGAGGCTGCTCTTCCCATGTCGCCTGTTTGAAGCGCGAACGCCCTGTTAGTTACAAGAGAAGAAAAGAATCTGGGTCGTTGCGGAAGAAAGAAAAAGACAGGGGAGAAGAAGGCAACGAAACGGGAAGACAGCAGGAGGGAAGGCGATGCACGCACAACCCTCAACTACGCTCCGGGACAACAAAACGTCCCCACCACCACGACCACTTCTCCCAACCACCGTCCCCCTTTTTCTCATCCCGAGCAGTTGATTTGCCTTGAGGCAAATTGAGGATGGAATGAACGAGGACGGGCAGGGATTACTGATTGGGAGCGAAGCCGAGGGACCTGCAACGTTTCACCCTGATTCAAATCTCCAGGTCGACAATGATCAATTTTGGCTGCTCTCCATCGGTACGATGCGCTGAAAGTTTTCGGAGCACCCGCTCGCACCCGGTGGAAGCCCCGGACTTCGAGTCCGGGGGCGCGGGTTTAAGACCCGCGCTCAAACGCGCGCAAAGATTGAGGGCTTTCAGCCCTGGTGGAACCAAGCCTCGCAAGCCAATCGACCGTGTGAGCTCCCCGCGAAATCTACGCGCAAGTTTCCAATCGACGGACGCCGCTACCACCATGGCTAAAGCCCTCGCATGGTGAAGGCCACCCTCAGCGCGGGTTCTACACCCGCGCCCCCGGACTAAAAGTCCGGGGCTTCCACCGTATCGAGTGAACCGCCAGGCGACGCGATGACGCGTCCCTCGTCACTATGATCAGTTGTCCTCAGGGCGCCTGCTTCGGAGGAATCCGTCGCAGACGAGCATCCGCTAGACATTCTGTTGAGCTGAAATCAACGGGGACGGGGCAAACACGCGAGAAGTTGCATGATCGACCGCCAGCCCGATGGCCTCTATCCGACCTATCGTGCAGCGCACAGTTACAAAATACCCCGTTGTAACCAAAGTGTCCTTACAACCTCTAACGAAGCGAAAAGGCACTCCTTATTTCAAGGAACCCGCCGCCAGAGGATTTCGTGAACCACTTGCTTCGTGGATATCGCCGTGCTGTTTATGCCATTTCTCTCCTGCAGTCGCCAATGCTGCTTGCGGTGAGGCTCTACTGGGGTTTTCAATTTGCGCAAACAGGGTGGGGGAAGCTTCACCATTTAGCAAAGATCACGGCCTATTTCGCTAGCCTCAACATCCCATTGCCCGCTTTCAATGCTCCATTTGTCTCCACGCTTGAATTTGTCGGCGGTATTCTGCTAATGCTCGGCCTGTTTTCCCGGCCCGTCGCATTGCTGCTGGCAGGCAACATGTCGGTCGCCTATTGGACGGCTGACCGTGAAGCCCTCACATCGATCTTCTCCGATCCAGGCAAATTCTATGTGGCCGATCCATATACATTCCTGTTCGCCTCGCTCATGGTTGTGATCTTTGGCGCTGGGTTTTTTGCGGCGGACACCTATGTTGCGAAGAGACTGAAGGTCACCGAGCAGGAATGAAAGCAAGCATTCCAATTCGTTCCGAGACGGAGCTCATCGCCGCTATCCTCGCAGGGGAAACGCAGCGCTATCACGAACTGATTCGTCCCCACGAGCGCAGCGTCTACATGATGGCCCTGTCGTTCATGAAAAACGAGGCGGATGCGGAAGACGTCGCTCAGGAAGCTTTCATCAAGGCCTTCCGCAATCTATCGACGTTTCGCGGTGACGCGAAGTTCAGCACCTGGCTTATCAGCATCACGTTGAATGAGGCCAGGAGCCGCCTGCGACGGCAAAGCGTCGTTCGCATGCAATCTCTTGATGAGCCTCCCGATGAAGAGGGTGCAGTTTCGCCCGCGCTTCTTCGTGACTGGCGAGAGATCCCGTCCGAGGCGGTGGAGCGACAAGAGGTCCGGATGCTCATAAAGAAGGCGCTGGAAACGCTGCCCGAAATTTACAGGCAGGTCTTCCTCCTCCGTGATGTCGAAGAGCTGGATGTTAACGAGACCGCACAAGCATTGAATATCAGCATCTCCAATGTGAAGGTGCGGCTGCATCGCGCGCGGATGATGTTGCAAAAGGAACTGGCGCCTCAGCTGAAAGCAATCAGTCGAGCGCCGAGGAGGAGCTGGCTCCCATGGTCATAGCCTGCAAACACGTTTGGAACTACATTTCCGAGTATCTGGATGGCGCTCTACCCGAAGAGACTCGAGATACGGTGCAGAAACACCTGGAGCATTGCGAGATTTGTTCTGCGGTTTTGGACTCGGCACGCAACATTATCATCCTCACCGCAGATGACCGTGTCTTCGAGTTGCCCGTGGGCTTTAGTGAACGTCTCCATGCGCGCATCGATCTGGAGTTGGTGGCAACGCGGGGATAATAACGCGAGCCCTCACTCCAGGATTAGCTCTGGGGAGAAGAATCATGCGTAACGGAAGCTCTGTGTTCGTCATGACCAATGACAATGCCAGGAACGAAGTACTCACCTATCAGCGTAGCTACAACGGGCAGTATGTGCTCAGGACGCGCGCCGCTACGGACGGGCGCGGAAGCGGTGGAAAAAACGATCCGCTCCAGTCCCAACGGTCAGCTCATCGTCTCAGAAAACCAGCCTAACAGTGGAACCGATACCTCAAGCCTTTCCTCATACACCATCAATGCAAATGGGACACTCAGCGCTGTTACTCAAAGTCTTCCCACTTACGGAAATGGCAACTGCTGGAATGCCATCACTCCGAATGGCCGATGGGTGTATGTCGACAATTCCGCCACATCAAGTGTCGCGGGTTTCACCGTCGGCGCAAATGGATCTTTGACGCCCGTTGCCAACACGATTGTCAGCACGCTGGGTGAGGGCACCACCAATCTCGATATGGCAATCAGCGGCGACGGTAAATATCTGTTCACTCTTGATTCCGGATCCGGCGCGATCAGTATCTTTGTCATCAATTCTGACGGCACCGTGAATCAGCTTAGAGACATTGAAGGCCTGCCGAAAACGGTCGGTTTCAATGGCATCGCCGCTAGTTGAGTCAACCCTCCAACGTTATTCGGGGCGGCTTCAAGACACCGCCCCAAATGATGCTTCGCAGAAGACTCCTCTCTCTTCAGCATTAACTTCTGTCCACCACCCCCAACTCTCCCCAACCACCGCCCCCAACTTGTCATGCCGAGCAGTTGATTTGCCTTCAGGCAAATTGAGGATGGAATGAACGACGAAAGGAGAGGTTGTTCATTAGGAGCGCAGTCGAGGGATCTGCAATGTTTCACCCTGACTCAAATCTCCAGGTCGGCAACGATCAATTTCGGCTGCTCTCCATCGGTACGACGCGCTGAAAAAGTCTCGGAGCACCCGCTCCAACCCGGTGGAAGCCCCGGACTTCAGTCCGGGGGCGCGGGTTCAAGACCCGCGCTTAAACGCGCGCAAACATTGAGGGCTTTAAGCCCTGGTGGAACCAAGCCTCGCCAGCCAGCCGTGTGACCTCCCCGCGAAATCTACGCGCAAGTTTCCAATCGACGGACGCCGCTGCCACCCTGGCTAAAGCCCTCGCACGATGAGGCCGACCCTCAGCGCGGGTTCTACACCCGCGCCCCCGGACTAAAAGTCCGGGGCTTCCACCGTATCGAGTGAACCGCCAGGGGACGCGATGACGCGTCCCTCGTCATCGCTATCATGTCGGCACGTTCATGACGCTCCGTCCCAGCCACCACGACCCATCCTGTCATCCGCCTCGGAATGAACGACGAAAGGAGAGGTTGTTCATTAGCAGCGCAGTCGAGGGATCTGCTTTGCGCGCCGACCACCGCCCCCCTTTTGTCATCCCGAGCGCAGTCGAGGGATCTGCTTTGCGCCTTTCTCCCTCCACAAATTTCTACAGAGCTCCCGCATCGGATGGGCAGAGGAACGGAGGCTCGATAGCAGCCGCTTCGCTGCCAGGAGTGACTCTCCTGCATTCCTGCTGAAAAAATGGTTCTTCGGCGAGTCCGATGCTGGAGTGGCAGGAGAAAGGCGCACAGCAGGTCCCTCGGCTGCGCTCAGGATGACGATTTCGCTGGGGTTCGACAGAACACATCGGCGTCAATTCGGCCTTCCACGTGACCGCAAACACGATCGAGCCAACGAAGCCGGCGAAATCCCTGAGAACCCAGGCCTTCTCCGACGCTCCACACTAGGGCGCTGTCGTAAAGCGAGCTTCCTGGGTGGCGGTCGAACTGCCACCGATATATACGGTGTACTCAGCCGGCTCGACTGTGCGTACCACCTTTGCGTTGTAGAACGAGAGCTCATCGAAACCCAGCGGAAAATGGACCGCCTGTGACTGGCCCGGGTCGAGCGTTACGCGGGCAAATCCCTTCAGAGTGCGCGTTGGTTGCTCGGTGCTGGCGCCTCGAATCCCCACATAACATTCCACCACCTCAGTGGCGCGGCGTTTTCCAGTATTAGTAACCGTAGCGGTAGCGATGACCGGTTGACTCTTTCGATCGCGCAGCAACGAAGCAGCGCTTACCGACTGCGTCGAGAGCGAAACACCAGAGTAGCCAAATGTCGTGTACGTGATGCCATGCCCGAAAGGGAAGAGCGCGTCATTCGGTACGTCCAAATAGCGCGACACATACTTCATCTCCACGTAGCCAGGGTGCGCCGGGTCTGCGTGCTGCACGGGGCGGCCGGTAGGGAACTGGTTGTAATAGAGCGGTTCCTGACCCACCGCGCGGGGAAAGCTCATCGTCAGCTTGCCGCTGGGCGCGGTGTCGCCGAACAACATGCCGGCGATGGCCGGTCCCGTCTCGACGCCCGGGAACCAGACTTCCATGATGGACGCTACATGCTCGGCTGCCCAGTCCAACACCAGCGGCCTGCCAGAGAAAACAAGCAACACGACAGGCTTGCCTGTAGCGGCGACGGCTTCCAGCAGTTGCTGCTGGTTGCCCGGTAAATCGAGGTAGGCCCGCGATGCGGCCTCACCGCTCATGGCGCTCGACTCGCCCAGGGCAAGCACGACCACATCAGAATGTTGAGCCGCGGTCACGGCCGCAGCAAACCCGGAATCAGAGGTCCCGGAGATTTCCGTCCCCTTCTCATACGTAAGTACGGCGCCCGTTTGCTGAGCTCGTTCCGTCATGGTGGCCCGAAGCGTACGTACATCGCCAAAGTTGTTCGCTCCCGACCAGGCGCCGACCATATCGGCTGGAATCGTCTGCGAGCGGACCGATGAGCGCTATTTTCTTCGTAGCCGGATTCAAGGGCAAAAGCGGTTCTTTGGCGTCGGAGCCGGAAGCAGGATTGTTCTGCAGCAGCACGAAGGACTCTTCCGCCGCCCGACGGGCCAGCGGGCGGTGCTCTTCCACGGCGCCCGTCACCTCAGGGCCTTCAGTGAAAGGATGTTCGAAAAGGCCGAGAGCGTATTTCACCCGCAGAACGCGGCGCACAGCTTCATCCACCACCGCCAACGGCACGCGCCCTGACTTCACCAGCGTCGGCAGCTCGGCATCGTAGTAATGCGACATCATGTCGATATCGACACCGGCGGTCAACGCCTTCTGGGTGGCGACGGACGCGTTGAGCGCGATACCGTGATGGGTCAGCTCCATCACCGCGGTGTAGTCAGAAACCACAGCACCATCGAACCCCCACTCATGGCGCAGGATGGTTTGCATTAAAAATGGGTTCGCGCTCGCCGGCACACCGTTCAGCGAGTTAAACGCCGACATCACGGTGGCGGCGCCGGCTTCGACCGCTGCGTGGTATGGCGGTAAATACACCTGCCGCAGTTGCAGTTCGCTCATGTCGGTCGTGTTGTATTCACGGCCGCCTTCGGCAGCTCCGTAGGCGGCAAAATGTTTGACAGAAGCGGCCACTGAGCCTGCCGCCGAAAGGCTGTCCTGCTGATAGCCCTTGATATAGGCCCTTGCGATGGCGGAGCCGAGATACGGGTCTTCGCCTGCGCCTTCAGTGCAGCGGCCCCAGCGAGCATCGCGCGCAATGTCCACCATGGGGGAATACACCCAGTCGACCCCCGCGGTACGGGCCTCGATGGCGGCCATGTGGGCAAGGTCGGTGACCAGAGCAGGGTCCCAGCTGGATGCGGTGGCCAGCGGAACCGGGAAGATGGTGCGGAACCCGTGGATGACGTCAGCCCCAAACATCAGCGGAATGTGCAGGCGCGTGTTATCCATGGCCGCGTGCTGAAAATGATTAGTGAGCCCCTGGCCGACAGTGTTGAGCATGGAACCGAGTTGCCCTTTTTGCGCCAGCTCATAGCTGTCGACTCCCCCGGGCGCGGGTGGGTTCACATTGAGCGCCGTGGTGGCATTGCCGGTGGCGGCTGTGGGGTGCGCTTCCGTCGCGCTGTACTGCACGAGCTGGCCAATCTTCTCGTCCAGCGTCATCTGTTTGAGCAGAACTTCCACCTTGCGCTCGATCTGCGGGGTCACCAGCTGCGGGTTAGAAGGCGCAGCATGCGACACCTGCGCGAGTGCCGGGCAGAGCGCGGCACTGAAAGAAAAAGCAGCCAGGAAGATCGATCGACGATTAGTCATACGCAGCTCAGTCAGGCTAGTCTATCGCTTCTGGCATCAAGGGGCAGGCAGAAGCTGGCAGCCACCCAGGGAACTGGGTCAGTCTGCCGTCCAGCGCTCCTGGGCCCGCGCTGCCCCCATCCTCCTCTCGATATCCCGCAGGGTTCGCGACCGGCCTGAGAGAGTCTCTACCTCGTCATGCTGAAGAGTGCCTGGCCAGTGCTCGCGACAAAGCGAGCGTCCACGCCTCCATAGTGCGCGGTGAGGGTGTGCGTGCCGGGCTTACTGGCGATGAGATTGAGGCTAGCGCGCCCGTTGCTGAGCGGCACGCCAACGCCGCCGTTCAGGGACGACGTGACCCCCAAAAAGGTATCGGTGAAAGTGACATATCCGCCCAGGGGAACCGTGGCGGCGTTGCTGGTGTCAGCGACGGTCGCCAGAACCTCGAAGCCGAGCCTTTGCCGGATCCGGCCGGAGCTCACGCGCACCGCAGTGTGGGTTGTGTCAGAGGTGATGCCGGCTTCTCGCAGTTCGACCGTCTTCTTGATCGTTATAGTGCCAAAAAGCGGGGTGGCTGGATCGTCATACTCGATTGCGAAGCTACCCCGGGCCAGTCCGGGCGTGACGGGCGGAAAGTCGATCGCGTAATTGCAGGAGCCGGCCGACTCCATCGGTTCTCCTGGCGTGGTTGGGTTGAGAGTAGGGCAGGTAGTAGCCGCGTCCAGGTGAAAACCGCTCGCTCAACCATGGGCTTAGGCTGGCTCACCCCTACAAGCCGGCTCAGGAACGATGAAATCGCTTGCATAGCCCGGCTTCGTGAGAAGTGTGCTGCACCCCTGCCGTCGCCGACAGAGCATGAACAGGAGCGTTACAATGGCCTGCGCCCCGCTGGACACCGTCTTCGGGCGCCAAAGCGCAAGATAAGTCGTTACCAAGGGATGATCCTATGCCCGTCTCGCGTCGCCGGTTCCTCAAGCAGTCCGTCACCGCCGCTGTTGCCGCCGGTTTTCCTACCATCGTGCCTGCTCGGGTGCTGGGCCAGCATGCGCCATCGAATCGTATCAATATCGGTGCCATCGGCGTCGGCCGCATCTCACGCGGGCACGATCTGCCCAACCTTTGGAAGTACGACCAGGCGAACGTCATCGCCGTCTGCGACTTGTATAGCGCGCGTGCCCAGAAGGGCAAAGAACTGCTGGACGGCGTGTATGCGAAGAAGACCGGCAAACCCTACAACGGTACTCTCACCTACACCAATTATCGCGAACTGCTGGCCAACAAAGATATTGATGCCGTGGTGATTTCCACTCCCGATCATCAACATGCCATCGTCGCGGTTGACGCGGTTCACGCCGGCAAAGACGTCTATCTGCAGAAGCCCGCATCGCTCACGATTGCGGAAGGCCGCGCCATGGTCACTGCAGTCAACAAATCCAATCGCATCCTGCAGGTCGGCTCGCAGCAGCGCTCGTGGAAACAGTTCCGTCGCGCCTGTGAGTTAGTGCGCAACGGGCGCATTGGAGACATCACGCACGTCGAAATCGGGTTGCCCGGTGACCCGGCAGGCGGCAACGCAGCAACCATGCCCGTGCCTGCCGGATTCAAATACGATGCGTGGCTTGGCTCGACACCGGTGGTCCCCTACACGGTCGACCGCGTGATGCCGGTCGATGGTTTCGATCGCCCAGGATGGCTGCGCATGGAACAGTTCGGCGCCGGCATGATTACCGGGTGGGGCGCACACCACGTGGATACCGCCCATTGGGGAATGAACACCGAACTCACCGGACCCGTGGAAGTATGGGGCAGCGCCGAGTTTCCCACGCACGGTCTTTGGGATGTGCACGGCCCCTTCAAAACCTACGCCCGCTACGCCAACGGCGTCACCATGACCATCAGCGGCGAGTTCGACAACGGGATTAAATTCTACGGTTCCAAGGGGTGGATCTTTGTCTGTCGCGACGAACAGACTTCACCCACGGCGGCGGCCGGAGAAAAAGCAGTGGTGCAACCCCTGGTCGCCAGCGACCCTAAGATTCTCAGCAGCGAGATCGGGCCCAATGAGGTGCATCTTTACTACAGCGAAGACCAGCATGGCAACTGGCTCGATTGCATTCAATCGCGCAAGGCGCCCATTGCACCCGCTGAGATTGGACATCGTGCGTGTTCGACCTGCCTCATTCACCACATCGCTATGAAGACCAAACGCCATCTCCACTGGGACCCGGTGAACGAACGTTTTGTGAACGACGACAACGCCAATGCGCGGCTTTCGCGGCCTCAGCGCGAACCTTACCAAATGCACGTTTAATCCATGGGCGAAAAAAGGAAGACACCGAAATCCAGTGGCGGTGTCGTGTAATCTGCTTTTCGAAAGTGAAGCTGTGATCGCTCGGGCTGTTTAACAAACGTGCGCGCCGCCAGCTTACGGCAAATCAACCAGGTACACGTGGGGGAGGATGAGATGGGGGACCGGCGAGACTTTTTACGACAGGCGGGCTGGATGGGGTCAGCGGCATGGATGACGCGTGGCCGCCATGGCGCCCGGTGAGATGGCCATTGGAGAAACGACGGGCCATGTGATCGAAGACGCCGTACAAGCGCCGGAGCCTGAGAAGCCGAAGTATCACATACGGTTCGCGGTTTGCGGCATGAGCCATGACCACATCTATGGAATGATCGGAGCCGTCACCCGCGGCGGCGGTGAACTGGTCGCGGCGTGGGGTGACGAGGAAGATAAGCTGGCGACCTTCACCAGGCGCTATCCGAATGTCAAAATCGCCAAAACCCAGGATGAAATTATTCACGACCCTCATATCCAGCTGGTGCTGAGCTCAGAAAAGGCGAACGAGCGCGCCGGCATTGGCATCCGGGCGATGGAAGCTGGCAAGGACTTTCTTTCAGATAAGCCCGGCATCACCACCCTGGAACAACTAGCAGCCGTGCGCAAGACCATCGAGAAGACCAAAAAGATCTACGCCATCATGTACAGCGAGCGGCTTGAAGTAAAGGCCGCCGTATATGCCGGCGAGCTGGTACAGCAGGGAGCGATCGGTAAGGTCATCCAGACCATCAACATCGCTCCACACCAGGTGAATCAGCGTGCCGGCGACAACGGCGGCGGTTTAGGTGGCCGGCCCGCATGGTTTTATAACGATGTGCAATTTGGCGGCATTCTCTGCGATATTGGCTCGCACCAATTGGATCAGTTCCTGTTTTATACCGGTTCGAAGACGGCGGAAGTGGTGGCGTCGCAGGTCGCGAATGTGCGCCATCCAAAGTTCCCGCATTTTCAGGATTTCGGCGACATGATGCTGCGTGGAGACAGCGGGCTGGGCTACGTCCGGCTGGACTGGTTCACCCCCGACGGCCTGGGGACCTGGGGGGATGGGCGCTTATTCATCCTGGGCACCGAGGGCTATATCGAGATCCGCAAATATGTGGATGTAGCGGTGAAGAAGCAGGGAAATAATCTGTTCCTGGTCAACGCCAAAGAGAGCCGCTATATCGACTGCAACAACATGCCGTTACCGTTCGGGCCGCAATTTGTCGCAGACATTGTGAATCGCACGCACCTCGCGCAGGACCAGACCCAGTGTTTGCTGGCAGCGGAACTTTCCGTTAAGGCGCAGAAGAATGCGACCCATGTCACGTTGCAGGGTTAACGTGAGGTTTGATTTTCGCGCTACGGAGTCGCCATGATCACAAAACGTGATGTGATGTCGGGATTGATTGGCGTAATGCTCGCCTTCGGCATCTTTACGGTTGCCAAAGGTTTCGCGGCAGAAAAGCCGATTCTGGGGCCGACCGTGTTCAAGCTGAGTGACATGCATGTAACCAAAACGGCGACAGGCGAAGTCCGGTCCTTGGTGAAGCAGCCGACTGCCACCGTCGATGTGCTCGAAATGCACGTGACCACGCTCAACCCGGGCATGATGTCGCACCCGCCGCATCGTCATGTGAATGAAGAGCTGATCATTATCGACAGGGGCGAATGCGAAACGCTTTCTGATGGGAAATGGATCAAGGCCGGCCCGGGAGATGTGGTGTTCAACGCCTCCAACAGCCTGCATGGGTTCCGAAACATTGGGAAAGAAGCGGCTACCTATCACGTGATCAACTGGAGCCCGAATAAGGACCAGTCGCACAGGTAGGTCGACAGAAACACATCCGTTGGAATAATGTGTTTCGCAAAGCCAGAGGGGTCATCTGGCAGAGTTTGTTTTTCTTTCAGAGGAGTGCCAATGATGCGCCAACGGCTAAGTTACGTCTGCTTGTGCCTTCTGTGCCTGTGCCTGGGAGCGAATGTCCTCGACGCCCAGGCCATCGGCGGTGGCCAGATACAGGGAATTGTTACCGACGGAACGGGATCAGCAGTTCCGCAGGCGACCATAGAAGCAGTGCAAACTGAATCCGGCCTCCACCGCACAGTCATCAGCGATGCAGACGGTGGATACAACTTACCCAGTCTCCCGGTTGGGCCCTACACCATCACGGTGAAAGGGAACGGCTTTAGCACTTACAGCCAGTCGGGCATCGTGATCCAGGTTGGCAATGTGCTCCGCGTCGATGTGAGATTGCAGGTCGGCGGTGTTTCTCAGACCGTTCAGGTCCAGGCCGCGGCCTCGATGGTGCAAACCGAAGACCAATCGGTGTCGCAGGTCATTGACCGGCAGAGAACAGTCGATCTGCCATTGAATGGGCGGCAGGCCACACAGCTGATCCTGTTAACGCCTGGTACCGCGAATGCGCCGGCTACTGACCTGGCCACCAGTAAGAATTATCCCAGTGCGGTCACGCTTTCGGTGGCCGGAGCCCAGGCCACGAACATCAATTACCTGATGGATGGCTCCGACAATAACGATGCGTTCACCAACGTGAACCTGCCGTTTCCATTCCCCGACGCGATTCAGGAATTCAGCGTGCAGACTTCTGGCCTGTCGCCGCAATATGGCATTCATCCCGGCGCGGTCGTGAACATCGTTACCAGGGCAGGCAGCAATGCGTTCCATGGAACGCTCTTCGAGTTCTTCCGCAACGGGGATATGAACGCGAAGAACCACTTCTCGACCAGGCAGGACACGCTCAAGCGCAATCAATACGGCGGTGTCGTGGGCGGGCCCATCCGCAAAGACAAGTTGTTCTTTTTCGGCGGGTACCAGGGGACACGCACCCGGCAGCAAACCAACGCCATCACAAGTTTCGTGCCCACTGCGCAGATGCTGGCTGGCGACTTCAGCACCTATGCCGGCGCTGGTTGCCAGAGCGGCGGCGTCGCCAAGCAGTTAATTAATCCAAGCACCGGCGCTCCGTACCCGAACAATCAGATCCCTGTGTCGCAGTTTAACGCCTCGGCGCTGGGCATCTTCAAATACATTCAGACTGCCGGGGCCAATGGCTGTGGCAAATTTGTGTACGGCCTGCCTCTGCCCCAGAATGAAGATCAGTATGTCGGGCGCATCGACTGGACAGCGAACCAGAAACAAACCGTCTTTGGCCGCTACTTCCTCACACACTTTACCCAGCCGGGAATCTTCGACAACAACCTGCTGAATACGCAGAATCCGTCTCTCAACGATCGCGTGCAGTCCTTTACCCTGGGTCACACCTACACCATCACTTCAAGCCTGGTGAGCTCATTTCACCTGGGCTGGAGCCGCAACATTGTCAGCCGTAACGTCGCGCCAGACGTCATCAATCCCAACACGTTGGGTATTCAAACCTACGCGCCCATCAAAAACTACTTGTACATGAACGTATCGAACGCGTTTACCGTGGCATGCGGCACCTGCGAAAGCCTGCTGAACAGCGTGAACAGTTACAACCTGGTCGAAGACATGTTTTACAGCAAAGGCATTCACCACTTTTCCTTTGGCGTGAATTATCTTCGCAACACGTTGGTGTCTGACGGCGTCAACAATGCAAATGGCCAATTCAATTTCACCGGGCAATACACGAAAGATGGCCTGGTCGACTTTCTGCTGGGACGAATTCAATCTCTGTATCAAGGGAACAACAGCGGTGTTGATTTCCGTAAGAACTATGCCGGCCTCTATTTCCAGGACAGCATTCAGTTCAGCCCCCGGTTTACGGTGAACGCAGGTTTGCGTTGGGCTACGGGCCTGCCGGCGATTGAAACTACCGGCCGCGGCGCCAGTTTTTCGCAGACTAATTACAACGCCGGGATCCGTTCAGGCGTGTATCCGACAGCCCCCGCCGGAGTGCTTTTCTACGGTGATCCGGGAATCCCTCACGGCTACTACCACGGCAAATGGAATCGGCTTGAGCCGCGCCTGGGCTTCGCGTTCGATCCACGTGGCCAGGGCAAAGAGAGTATCCGCGCAGCGTATAGTCTTGGATTCCAGGAGCCGCCACTCTACTACAACTCTCGCTATGCCTCGATGGCTCCCTGGGGCGACTCCATCACCTTGACGCCGCCTCCCGGCGATCTCACGACCCCCTACGCGGGTTATCCTGGCGGCAATCCCTATCCCAAGCCCTTTCCGCCAACGGCCAATAATGCTTTCTTCCCTACCTCGGGGACCTACTTTGTGCTGCCCACGACTCTGCAGCAGTCTTACTCGCAGAACTGGAACCTGAGTGTGCAGAAGCAGTTTCTTAGCAACTGGGCGCTGACCGCTACCTATCTTGGCACCCGGGTGCTGCATCCTTCGTACGGCAACGAGCTCAATCCGGCGGTCTACTATCCGGGAGTATCTACAGGCACCCCGGGATCATGCGGGACCCTTTCGCCAGTACCCGCAGCCGGCGTGAACTGTTCTTCCACGGGAAACACCAATGCCCGCCGTCAGTTGAGCGGCATCAATCCTGCCCAGGGGGCGTATTTCACCCAGGTCACCCAGGCCTACACGGGATTGGGTTCTAACTTCAATGGATTGCTGGTCACGGTGCAGCATCGATTTTCCGATTACTTCACCCTGCTCAGCAACTACACCTACTCCCACTGCCTTTCCGGTCCGCCGGACAACGGAGACAATGCGGGCGATCAATTCCAGGATCCCGCCCATCCCACCCGGGACTACAGCAACTGCGGCTCTGACCTGCGTCACAATTTCGTTTCGTCGGCTATCATCCGCAGCGCTGTAGGCGGATCTTATGGCCGTCAGCTCCTCCTGGGCGGCTGGCAGCTTGCCCCCATCGTCACCTTAACTACGGGCGTTCCCTTCACGGTCACCACGGGCACCGATGCATCACTTACCGGGGTAGGCAATGACCGGCCCAACCTGACCGGGGCTCCCCGGGCACAAAACACGAAGATCACCACCTGGCTGAATCGCGCGTCCTTCACGCCGAACCGGCCAGGAACCTATGGTTCGACCCGGCCCTTTGAATTCTATGGGCCGCACTACACCAATGTAGATACGGCTTTAAGTAAGTTCATTCCGTTGCACGAGGCATTGCAGCTCCAGGCTCGTGCCGAGTGCTTCAACTGCCTGAACCATACCAACTACGCCAACCCGGGTGCGGCCATCAACGGTAGCGGCACGGGCGTGACGAATCCCGGTACGGCACTGAGCGCAGGAACATTCGGAACCATCACCGCTGCAAATCCTCCGCGCATCCTGCAGCTCAGCCTTAAGCTGGACTTCTAAGCGGCAGGTCAGCGCCACTACAGTTAGAGGCGAAAACAACGGGTTCATCTTGTGCGTGTCAGAGAGCCTTCACCAAATTATCCAGAAGTTGTTGTTGCATGGCATACGGCTCAGGGCCGCCAGACTCCATCGAATACACGCCTTTGAAGTTCAGCTCTTTCGAAATACCGATAGCTTTTGCGAAGTCAAATCTCTCCGGATTCCACTTCACGTGACTGACCGTCTTGGCAAGCGGGTACATCAAGTGCAATCCACGCTCCGTCTTTTGCTCGTCCCCGAAGTTGCCTATGTCAGGATTCGCATAGATCCCGGCTTCTTTGATCAATTTCACAAGCGTATCCACAGGAGTCTTTCCCCTCGGTTCCAGGATGATGGAAACTCCCTTGGGGGCTCCGTAATCGGCCAATTGCTTGAGCGCGTCGACGGCCGGCGTAAGATCGCCTTCCAGCAACGCCCCCTGATTTGGCATGACGCTGGGACATTGAATGATTGCGCTCAAATCAATCCATCGCTTGGTGAGCTCCACTGCGTGTGCACGAATCTGCGGATCAGGGGAACAGGGGCTGATGATCCCCTTGTAGCCGCTTTCATCCAACTCGAGCGGCATATTGATCATGCGGGACTTCGCTTTTTGTAGCCGTGCCTGAAACTTATCGAAGTAAGCAGTTTCCATCGAGAGGAAATGGATCTGCTGCACCTCTACATTGTGAATGAAGTACCGGTTTGCGAGCATCGACGGAAAATCCATGATGTCCAGCTCTCCGGGTGTCGCAGGCTGGCGCCAGTCTCTGACTTCCTTCAAGAGGCCGTCGAAGTTGCCGGACATGGCGCCCACGCGGTCCAGCTTCGACATGAGGACAGTGTCTTGCGCCATGCCACAGGCGGCAAGGGATGCGGCGGCCGTTGAGCCAATCAAGAAGTCTCGACGTTTCAAATCTAATCCTCCACGTTTTCCGTTTGGATTGATGACCCGGACCGCCTGACGCGTCCGAGTCAGGCTCAGGGAATCGCTGGCATTCTTCCCCCGTCCCCGGGCTGCGTCATTGCCGGCTAAAGACGCGTTCTTAATTCCTGGCGCAAAGAGAAGGAAACGCAAGTAAAGGAAGGTTAGCTCAGGAGGTGCGAAAGTCAAGATAAACATTCGCACGGGCTGGTGTGCTGTCCGGACCGGCGATCAACCTTCGTGGACTCCAGATCTCCCCGCTCCGAGTGGATGGCGTTGCGATGGGGGTGCGTGCGCACAACGCGAGTTCCTCAAGCAAGGAGGAAGTTCCATGAGGAACGAAGGTTAATTTTTCTTTGCATTTAATTCCAGGTCGTGTCTAAAATGCAGTACCGCGAAACAAAACGTAACAAAACGGGCTCTCGATATATCTCTCGGCCATAGATGAGCAGCATCTTCTGGAGGTATCATGCGCAAAGCCCTACTCTGCATACTCTTGCTGGCAACAACTGTCCCGATGTGGGGTCAAGCTGACACTGGTGTGATCACCGGGAGTGTGAACGATCAGGCCGGTGCGGGTCTTTCATCCGCAAAGGTCACGATCACCAGTCAGTCCACGGGCGTAGCTACAGTGATGACCGGCGACAACAGAGGTTCCTTCACGTCACCCCCCATGAAGGCGGATGTTTACACTGTCATGGTCACGGCCCCTGGTTTTGCAACCGAGACCCGGGTCGGCGTGAGGCTCCAGATCCAGGATCGACTCAATCTCGAGTTCAAGATGGTGGTCGGGCAAGTCAACCAGAGTGTCGTCGTCACCGACCAGACGCCGACCCTGCAAACGCAGACTTCGAGTCTGGGCCAGGTGATTACGGCCGCGACCATGTCGGATATCCCGCTGAATGGCCGTTCCTACCTGCAGCTGGCCTCCCTGAGTGCAGGCGTGAGTGCGACCACCACGGGAACAAACGGGAATACCGGGGGCAGCAGCGGCCAATTTGGTCAGGTATCGTTTGCAGCAAACGGCGCCCGGGGTACGCTTAACAACTTTCTCCTGGATGGAATCGACAACAACTCCAATGACAGTGGCGGTTCCATTCTCCACACGAACGTAGACGCCATCCAGGAGTTCAAAATTCAGACAAATGCCTACTCGGCGGAATTCGGACGGAGTGGCGGCGCTGTGATCAACGCGGTCATCAAGTCGGGCACAAACGCCTATCACGGCAATGTATTCGAGTTTTTCCGCAATTCCGCGCTCGACGCACGCAGCTACTTCGAGGTGCCTGGAGCCCCGAAAGCTTCCTTCAAGCAAAATCAATTCGGGGGAACTCTTGGAGGTCCGATCCTGAAGGACAGGCTCTTCTGGTTCGGCGACTACCAGGGAACATCGATTCGCAACCCGTTTACCTATACCGCCACGGTACCCACGGCAGCAGAGCGCACTGGCGACTTTTCCGGCGGCGCGTACGCGACCATTTACGATCCTGCCAGCTACGACGCAACCACCAACAGCCGTACGGCGTTCTCCGGTAACGTGATTCCGACCGACCGGATCGATCCGCTGGCACAGGCGTTTGTGAACCTCTACCCATTGCCGAACCGGCCCGGCATTCGTAACAATTACAAGATCACCCCTGTCGAACCCTATCTCCTCAACCAGGGAGATTTTCGCGGCGATTATCAGCAATCGGAAATCAATCAATATTTCTTTCGGTATTCGATGAGCGGTCTCACCTACCTGCAGCCGCAGAGACTGCCGGGGCTGGCCATTGGTCAAAGTGGTGGCTATGGTTTTGAAGACACCATGGGCGCTTCTCTTGGCCAGACTCACACCTTCTCGCCCACGACGGTGAATGAGTTCCGCGTCGGGTTCAATTGGCTGAAAATACATCGCGGCGTTCCCGTGAGCGGGAATTCGGCGCCTCCTCCCGATCTGACGGTTCCGGGCGTAGTGTTCAACAAAGATACGAGCGGACTCACTCAGTTTTCGCCCAGCGGTTACCGGGGCATTGGTGAGCCGGGCTATCAGCCCACAATCCTGACCAGCGAGGAGCGCCAGATCACGGATGTGGTCAACATGGTACGGGGCAAGCAAACCATCGCCGTCGGCGGCGAAGTGCGCTGGACCGAATTCAACATTTTTCAGGTGCCAGCGCCGAATGGCGCTTTCAGCTTCAGCGGTCAATTTACGCAGAACCCCGCGGACGGCTCGGGAGGCGATGGCCTGGCGGACGCACTGCTCGGTCTTCCTTTGACATCGACCATCAACACCCTGATAGAAGTGCAGAACAGGCAGTTTGTACCGTCAGCTTTTGTGCAGGATGACTACAAGTTCTCGCACACCCTGACCTTCAACGCCGGTGTGCGCTACGACTACTACTCTCCTATCGTCGAGAAGCACAACCAGCAGGCGAACTTTGACTACCAGACTGGCCAATTGCTGGTTGCAGGTCAGGATGGTCACTCTCGCGGCCTGGTAACCGCTGATCATCTCAACTTTTCACCGCGGGTCGGTTTTGCCAAGACGCTCTCCAAAGACACCGTCGTGAGCGGTGCCTATGGCATTTTCTGGAGTGGCCAGGAAATACGGACGGCCGCTACGCTTCAGCTTGCATACAATCTCCCGTTTTATTACCAGCCAACTTTCACCAGCGATGGAATCACTCCCATACTGACGGTGTCTGGAGGGTTCCCCGCACTGGACCCACTGAACGCGCCGAATCCCGGGGTAACGAGTGTTGACTCCCGGCTGAAGACACCCAATTACCAGCAATGGAATCTTTCCGTTCAACAGGCATTGCCATCCCAAATGTCATTCGAACTTTCCTACGCAGGTTCGAAAGGAACACACCTGCAATCCCTGGCTGATCGAAACCAGGTGGTCAACCCGGGACCAGGGGACGTTCAATCGCGGCGACCCTTCCCTAAATTTGGACCCTTTGCCTCGATAGAAAACCGCGGCAACTCAGGCTACAACTCGATGCAGGTTAAGGTGGAAAAGCGGGCCAGCCATGGTCTTTACTTCCTGAGTTCGTTTACCTGGAGCAAGACTTTCAACGATCAACCTGAAATTTGTTGCAATCAACCATGGCCGCAAAACAGTTGGAACATCGCCGCCGATCGTGGACTGGCCGACTTTAACCAGAACCTCCGCTGGGTTCTCAGCTATGACTATCTTCTTCCTTTCGGGAAAGGGCACAACCTGCTCGGCGGCAGCCGGATCGCCGATCTGATCGCCGGCGGCTGGCACTTTGGAGGCATCTATTCGCTGGCCAGTGGCTTCCCCTTCTCTCCGGAAATGGGTTTCGACACGTCAAATACCGGGACCCAGGGGCTGCTTCGCCCGGATCAGGTTTTGCCCAATGGCAACCTGCCCCGCGGACAGCGAAGCCCCAATCTATGGTTCAATCCCGATGCCTATGCGGTGCCCGCCGACTTCACATTTGGCAATGCGGGCCGCAACACTCTGATCGGCCCGGATACAAATGATTGGGACGCCTCTCTGCGCAAAACCTTCCAGGTGCGAGAGAAGCAAAACCTGGAGTTTCGAGCCGAGTTCTTTAACTTCCTGAACCATCCCAACTTCGCGCAGCCTGATCCATTCATCACGGACGGACCTGGCGCGACGGGGGTCGTCACCGCCATCGCCGGGGCGAATCGTGAGGTCCAGCTTGCGTTGAAGTACAACTTTTAACGGCGAACGAGAAAAGGCGCGAAACGCGCCGCAAAGAAAAGGCAGCTGCGCTCGATAACAGGTGGCGGCGGGAAATGGATCAGCGATAACAGATTGAGATGCATCGTCATTCTCGGATTGGCCTTGAACGCGCTCGTGGCTGCTCATGCGCAAAGTCTGCCTGCAGGAACCGGGAAGGCAGACTTTCAGCGCATTTGCAGTGGCTGTCATAGCGTTGACCGGGCGACCAGTCAACGGATGACCCGGACAGAGTGGGCCGCAATTGTAAGCGACATGGTTGCTCGTGGAGCGCAGGGAAGCTCCGCGGAATTAGACGCTGTCGTGGGCTACCTCAGCACCAACTTCGGCAAGAGCAATCCTGTCCCATCGCCCACAGCGACGTGTGCCACGGGCATCGTCGACGGCAGTCGTGCCGCAGGCGACGAAGGAAACCCCGCTGAGCGCGACCGAAATAGTACGCGCGAAGCAATTGATCCAGCGAAACGGGTGCCTGTCTTGTCATCGGCTGGACGATGCAGGTTCCTATCTTGGACCGTACCTGGATGATGTTGGAGCGCATCGTTCGCCGGAGCAGTTGCGTGCCTCCCTGGTGTCCCCTAACAAAGAAGTGGTTGCGGAGAACCGTACCGTGCAGTTGATCACCCGCGACGGCGAGACGGTGACGGGCAGGCTGCTCAATCAGGATGCCTTCAGCGTGCAGGTGATCGACTCCTCAGGCCGGCTCAAGACGTATGACCGGCAAGGTCTCCGCGCCTTCACGATTGTGACTACGAATCCCATGCCCTCGTATGAGGAGAAGCTGGACGCGCAGGATCTTGCCGGACTGGTTCGTTACCTGGGCACGCTAAAGGGCGGCGGCGCCCAGTGAAACAGCCCGCCCAGCATGTAAAGCAAGCAATCACGAATTGGAGAGGTGAAAAGATGCGTCCTGGTAAATTGCTCATTGCGCTGTTTGGGTTGCTTGCGGTCAGCACGTTCGCTCCAGCCGCGCAGGCAACCGCCGGCGAATTCAACGGCCGGTGGGATATTCAGGTGCTTGCCAAAGCGGCTGATATTCAGTTCACCACCACCAAGGCATGGTGGCTGGGAATCAATGGCGCAGGAACACCTGAGATGAAAATCCAGTTTGTGGGTTCTCCTGACGGTAGTCTGGATGACATCACCGAGGCGAAGATCGAGGGCAACGTGCTGCACTTCGTGTGGACGCCCAAAGCGCGGCCGGGTGTCACACCCGACCCGAAGGAACGCATCGCCTACGAAGCGAAGTACGTGAATGGGGTGCTGCACGGCAAGATGACTGGCTCCGCGGGAGAGGTGGCCTTTACCGGACATCGCGCGCCAGAGATTAATCAGCATGACGACGGAACGTGGGTCAAAGGAAAGCCAATCACCTTGTTTAACGGCAAAGACCTGCAGGGATGGACGGGGGTTGACTCCGCCAAAGCCGAAGGCTGGACGGTGGAGGACGGCGTTCTGAAGGGCAAGGGCCAGGCCGACGATTTGATCACGGTCGCGAAGTACTGGAACTTCGAACTGCATGCCGAGTACAAGTTGGGGGCGAAGAGCAATAGCGGTATAGGCCTGCGCGGCCGTTATGAAGTGCAGATCGCCTCCGATTACGGGCGTCCACCAAACATGCATGGCACCGGCGCCTTGTATACGCGCGTGATGCCCCGAGTGAATGCGGGCAAACCGCCGGACGAATGGCAGACCTTCGACATCCGGCTGGTGGGGCGGGAGGTGACCGCGACGCTGAATGGACAGAAGCTCTATGAGCGTGGAGTTATCGATGGGCTGACCGGCATCGCCTTCGATCCGTTCGAAGGCCAGCCTGGGCCGATTGAGTTGCAGGGCGATCATGGGTCGGTAGAGTTTCGCAATCTGGTGCTCATCCCGCTCACGCAGCACAAGGGCAAATAGGCCCGATTCATTGGTACTCCCCGGGAGAGCGATATGAAACGCTACCTGTTACTTATATGTGCGTTGTTGACCGGATCCCTGCAGGCGCAAGTCACCTACGATCGTCTGCTTCACGCGGATAAAGAGCCACAAAACTGGCTCACGTATTCAGGGGGCTATGCCAGCAACCGCTACAGCTTGCTCAACCAGATCAATCGAGACAATGTAAAGAACCTCCAAATGAAATGGGTGTACCACCCCATCGACCATCCGGAAGACGAAAAGATGGAGAACACCCCGCTGGTGGTGGATGGCATCCTGTACACCGGCACCATGACGGAAGTGGTGGCATTGGATGCCGTCACTGGGCGGCAGTACTGGAAGCTTTCGCGCCCTTTCAATCCAGAAGATTATCCAACGCAACGCATTTACCTGGTCAACAAGGGTCTGGCCATCGCAGGCAATACCTTGTTGTGGGCGACAGCCGTTGATTGCCATCTGCTCGCCATCGATATCACGACCGGGCGCGTGAAGTGGGAGATCGCCGCTGCGGACTGGAAGGACGGTTACCAGTTCGACGTGCCGCCTTTGGTGGTGAAGAACATGGTCATTCTCGGGCCGGCAACCAATGATATGGGCGCAAACTGCTGGGTCGGCGCCTTTGACATCAATACCGGAAAAGCACTTTGGAAGTTCTATACCAGCCCGACAACGGCGAACGACCCGGCCGCTAAAACCTGGGGAGCCGATACCTGGAAGCACGGCGGCAGCCCCATCTGGAACGGCGGTTCCTACGATCCTGAGACAAATCTCACCTACTGGGGCACCGGCAATCCGAACCCAGGGTGGAATGGCGATGAAAGAATGCCGGGCGATAATCTCTACTCCGACAGCGTGGTGGCCATCGATGCGGATACGGGCAAGTTGAAGTGGTATTACCAATTCACGCCGGGCGACGAGTACGACTGGGACTCGACGCAGATTCCGGTGTTAGCGAACATTGAGTGGAAGGGCAAGCCGCGTAAGGTGATGTTCTGGGCCAACCGCAATGGTTTCTTTTATGTCTTTGACCGGGAGACCGGTGAATTCCTTTCAGGCAAGCCGTTTATCAAGGAGACGTGGGCGGACGGAATTGATAACAGTGGCCGGCCCATTAAGGTGGCGAAGTTCTGGCCCAAGCCGATGGGTGGCATTGTGGTGATGCCTGGCTCGCAAGGCGGTACAAACTGGTATCCACCCTCGTACAGCCCACGAACTGGTCTTTTCTATATGTCGGTCTGGGATAACTACCAGGCCCTGTCGACCAAGCAGCCCTATAATCCGTGGACTTTGGGCGTGCTGTACACAGGAGGCGGCTGGTGGCCCGGTCTTGGAGAGAAAGGACCGCCTGCCGACTGGCCGGCCCGTGTCCCGCCGCCCGCTGCGCCGAAGCGTGGCCGTGTGGCTGCGAACTACAAGACAGAAGACGAAGGGTACGGCGCCATTCGCGCCATTGATCCCAGGACCGGCGAGAAGAAGTGGGACTTCAAGATGGTCAACAATACCGAGTGTGGTGTGCTCTCCACTGCCAGCGACCTGGTCTTCGGGGGTGGTATGGACGGTAACTTCGTGGCGCTTGATGCGGCAACGGGTAAGGCCCTGTGGCATGCCTATCTTGGCGGCGTCAATGCGAGTGGTCCGATCACTTACGCAGTCAACGGCAAGCAATACGTGGTGGGTACGGGCGGCGGCGTGATGTACGCGTTCGCTCTGCCGGATTGACCTTTCCAAATAATCAAGGAGAAAGCATTCGATGTCGTCTCAAGATCTACTGGAGCACAGCACCAACGATCGCCGAACATTTATGAAGTTGCTGGCGGCAGCACCCTTATTAGCGGCCATCGGTTCTCGAAGCCTGGCGAGTGCAGTGTCGGCTTCGAGAGGAAAAACTTCTTCGGCAGACGTCTATACCCGCCTTGGCGTTCGCCCCTTCATCAATGCGCGCGGCACCTGGACCTATCTCAGTGGTTCGCTCGAACTGCCCGAAGTGCGACGGGCGATGGAACAGGCTTCAGAGCATTTTGTCGACATGTTCGAGCTACAGCGCGGCGCAGGAGCGCGTCTTGCGGAGCTATCCGGGGCTGAAGCGGGCATGGTCACCTCCGGCTCGGCGGGCGCTATGGCAGCGGCCACTGCGGCCTGCATTGCGGGCACCGACCCAAACAATATCTGGCAGCTTCCTGACACGACCGGCCTCAAGCATGAAGTTGTCATGCTGGGCGGCCGTATTTCTTTTGACAGCGCTATCCGCATGGTTGGCGGGAAGTTGGTGCTTGCCCAAACGATCGACCAATTTAGAAACGCCCTCACTTCGCAGACAGCGATGGTCTACACCACCTGGCGGGACGAGCGGCTGACCCAGGCATTGGCGATCACGCGTAAGGCCGGCGTTCCTTTGCTTCTGGATGATGCAGCCGGCATTCCACCTTTCGAGAATCTCAAACGCTATGCCAGCATGGGTGCGGACCTGTATTGCTTCAGCGGCGGCAAAGGACTTCGTGGGCCGCAATGTGCGGGTATTCTGCTGGGCCGCAAGCCTTTGATAGAGGCAGCGCTGGCGAACTCCAGCCCATGGGAAGGCTCGGTGTGCCGGTCTTTGAAAGTCGGTAAGGAAGAGATCATCGGCATGATCGCCGCGATCGAGTACTGGTCGCGCGCCGATCTCAACGCGCTGAACCGCGAATGGAGAAGCCGCGTCGAACGTATAGCCAAGCTGGTCGAGACCGTGCCTGGGGTGACCACGGACATCCAGATACCAAAAGGGGGAAACAGTTACCCAACCCTTACCGTGATGTGGGATGAGAAGAAGTTTGGCATGACTGTGGCGGAGTGCGATGCAAAGCTGCGCGCCGGCGAGCCCCGCATTGAGGTGCTGACCCATACGAATCCGAGCATGGTATCGGTCGTCCGCGAGGGCGACGAGCCAAAGGTGAAACAGGAGACGCGTGCCAATCAACTGCAGATTGTCTCGATGACCTTGCAAGCCGGAGAAGACCTCACTGTTGGAAAGTGCCTTCGTCAGATCCTTGCCGCAGCGCGTAAGCAATCTTCTTGAAGAGTTGCTAACGGGGAAGGGAAGCGGGCGGACCCAAAAAGCCGGCCACTCTCCGAAGGGCGGCGGAGGGACCTGCAGTTTGTCACCTGCCGAAGCCGCTTTGCCGGTCGACGAACTGCGGATCCCTCCGCTGCGCTTCGCTTCGGTCGGGATGACAATCTGTTGCTGATTGGTTTGTCCCCCGCGCAAGAGGGAAGCTCGATTCCGCTGAAAGTGGCCGACGCCCTCAGTCTCAAAGACTGCTCCTCATAACGGCCGGACTTCCAGCAGGAGATTCCCTGCGAAGGTGACCGGCAGATGCGCACTGTGGCCCGCGACCGTTCCCAGGTGCTTGCCTGAGACGTAGTCAACCACGCTGTAGTTGCGATCTTCCAGCCCACGCAATTCGACGGGGCCCGTCCAATGCTTCGCGTAGAAGGCGTAGTACATGGCTTTGTCCTTCCGGATAACATGGGTCTCGGGCAAATCGTAACCGATGTCGTACAGTTGCCCGAGGTATTGTCCTGTTGACAACATTTTTTCCCGGTAGAGGCCTAGCCACTTTTCGAAATCTTTCTCTCGATCGGGGGTCAGCTCCAATCGACTGGCGTGCCGGCTCTTTTGCGTAACCAGAGCGGGAAGAACAAACTGCGTACCCACCACCCCGCCTACCCCCATGGTGGAGGCGAAGTCGTTACCGCCATCGCTGAGCTCGACGTGATCGCCAAAGAAGGGAACGTTATCTCCCATGAGCGCTTTCAACGTCTTTGCTTTGGAACGAACCTGGAAGGAACCCTCTGGATCAGAAGCCACTGACATATTAAAGTCGGGCATGGTGAAGAAGGAGAAGCCCGTGCCGCAAGGGCAGAATTCCACCAGTGAGCCAGGCTTTACCGCCTGCGCGGTCTTGTAAATGGCATGGAAGAAATCCGGCAGCTCTTCCACCGAATCCTCCGGCTGTGCGTGATGGTGCGCAGGGTTGTAGCAGGCAGGCACGCCGTTCATGTTCTGGCCATCGAGCTTAAGTCCGTCAAAGCCCCAGTCCACCAGAATCTTCCGCACCAACGCCTCGTGATACTCAACGACACGGTGGTCCGCCGGGCACAGGTAATAGGAGTTCCACCAGGAGACTTTTCTCTTCGACCCATCTTTATTCAATAACTCGTAGTCGGGATGATCGCGGAGAAGCGCCGAATCGGGCACGGCGCTCATCGGCGACCACCAAAGTTGGGCCTTGAATCCTTCCTGGTGAATGCGATTCACCAGGGCTTTCATGTCGGCATCGCCGTGGGGGAATTTTTTGGGATCCAGCATCCAATCGCCCACATTGTTTTGCCAGCCGTCGTCCAGCGTGACCCACTTGAATCCCATCCGCTTGGCCGTGGGCAGCGTGCCATACACCTGAGACGGCTGCACTGTTCGGCCATAGCCCCACGCGCACCAGATCGCCCCGTATCCATCCTTTGGGGCAGTCGCCATCTGGAACCCCTGCTTCGCCATGAAGCGGCGGTAGTCAGTAAGCATGCGGAAATAGTCGCCCTGGTGAACCGCGACGAATGTGCGAAACGTATGAAGGCTTTTCCCCGGGTCCAGGGTGCTCTCTTTATCAAAGCGCACAGCGATGGTGGCGTGTGCCGCATCGGGCATGGATACAGGGAGGGAAACGAGTTTCGGCCGCGTCTCGACGTGACCTACGCCAAGGCCGACGTCACGCCGCCAAATATCGACAATGGGCGTACCGCCGCCGTAGTCGCTGGCATTCATGCCTTGATAGTTGTCCTGCTGAAACCTGGCATGCAGAGGGAGAATCCAGTTGGGGCGTTTCTCGTAGGAACCGCTCTGGTAAGACCAAAACGGCGGCTGACCTCCCCTGGGCTGCGCGTTCATGGTGTACGCGTTGTTGCTCCAACTCTTGACCGCGAGCGGGGCCGTTCCGTTGTTGGTGTATTGCACGTCGAAGAACGCCATGGCAGGGAAGTCGTCGTATACGGTGACGGTGACGGTCTTGGTGAGCGTTCCAGATTTTCCCTCGACGATGAGTTGCTCGCCTTGCCCGAAGGCGTCTTTGGCATGCGCATGTTTCTGCGAGCTGAAGGCGAACCCGCTCCAAACCTTACCCTCTGTGGTCAGCGTCTCCGAGGCAGTGAATGGGCCCAATGCGGTTTCTGCGTTGTTGAAACGAGCGACCACGCGGCTGCGCAGGTGGCTATCGAATTCGACCCGGAGATTGGCGCCCTGAATTTGAGCTTTGCCGAGCGTTTGGTGCGGCTGCGAGGGCACAAGACGCGAACAAAGCGTTGAAGACAATCACTAATCTAATGGCATACTTGCTTCGCAACATGGAGCAAACCCTCTCGAACGTAAGCAATCGTAATATAAGGAAACTAGACGGAGGGAATTTGTTCTGCCGGATAGTTGAAGAAGAGCTGGTTGCCGTCGGGATCTTCGACCATCAACACCCGGTAGCCCCATGAGCCATCCCTGACCGTGACTCCCCTGGCCTCGAGTTCCGCGCGGAGCGCGTCCAATGCGGCGGCGGCCGTCTCGTGCGTCTCCGGCTGGACGTTTAGGGAAATGAACATCAGCGCTTTCCCAACCTTTTCCGGCCATTGGTCCGACAGGATCAGCGCGCAACCTTGGCGGTCGACCTGTGCGACACATGTTTTGCCGTCCTCGTCGTAACGCCAGGGGCTCGTGAATGCGAGGTGGTCAACGTAAAAGCGCAGCGACGCATCCACGTTGGTCACGTGCAGGACAGGACGCGCGAACCAGTCAGTCATAGGCTGGATATCCTTACATGTTCATTTGTAAAACTCGATAAAATTCGATGCTTTTTGCGATTAGCGGCGCGGGCGCGGTGGTCCTTTCCAGGGGGAAAAGGGGAGCCTGCGGGAACCTTCTCTATCGAGGAAGAGGTCCAGGGCGTCTCCAGTTGCGGCGGGCACCCAGTTATTCCTTTTTGGGTCGATGAACGGGTTGGTCATGGTGGGTTGGCTTTGGGCTGGTTGGGCGAATGGCCGGTGAGGGAGATCGCCTGGATGGTCTGGCAGTTCGGCGGGAGGTTCTGGGGCGGCTTGGGGTCGGTGCGATGTGCCGGGTTCGGCCTCGGGGGCGGCCGTGGGATCGACTGGTAGTGGATCGACTGGCGGAGTTTCTTCGGCGGCCTGCCGCTGTCGCTCGCGGAGCCACTCGGGGGTATAGATGTTTGCCCGTGGGATGGGGGAGGGGACGGGTGCGGCTGGAGGTGGGGCGAGGCGGCGGTCGGGGATGAGTCCTTCGATGGCTACGATCATGGCAAGCGCCTTGATCTGGCCGGCCATGCTGCCGCGAGTGGATTCGGGATTGAGAGTTGCCAGTTGCCAGAGGCGGGCGAGGATCTGGTCGCGGCTGATGTTCAGTGTGTGCAGCTCTTCGGCTTGCTTCTCCGCCAGCTTTTCCTGGACAGCGGCGCGGTGCTCGCTCATATACGCGCGTACGCGGGGCTTGCCCTTGGTGTAGGCGGCGGTGCCGGGATTGAGCCCGACGGCTTCGGCGGCGCGGCGATCATTCATGGTTCCGGAAAGGACCAGGTGAGCAAAGGCCATTTCCTGATCGGTGATGGGATCGGTGACGTTGTTTTTGGGCACGGCTGTTTGTTCCTCCGTTTGCTGAAGGTGGGTGGGTGTGGGGGTTTGTTGCTACTGGTTCGTGTGCTGCTGCGGGGGAGGCAGCATGCCATTTTTGCGAGAGCGGGGGCACGCGGAAAGTCGGCTGCCCGCGTTTGCCTTTACGCGCCTGTGACTGTGTTATAAGTGGCGAATTTTGGACAGGGATCGGGTGTGACACCGGATAGCGGGAAAGCTATCCTTTGCTCGCGCGGTAGGCCCGTGTTGCGGCAAGAGCCGGACAGGCTGCGTCAGCGCGAGTTGCCGCCGCCTGCCGATATCGTCTGCTCTCAGAGATAGACGAGTTTCTGGGGAAGCGTAAGGGGCGTGCTGCTTTTTTGGACACGGAAGTAAGCGGGGAGCGGTTACTTGCGGACGTTTCACATAGGGTGAATTTGGGAGTTGCTCAGGTGCCTGGTCTGTATCAGCCCTTCTTCCACGAATTCTCCTGTGCTGCACCACATGCAGTAATGGCTGTGCCGATCGCCCAGATCCAGTCCAACTACCTGCAACGGCTTGCTCTCCGCTCCTGTTGCAACGCGCTGCTTTTTGCTAGTCTTCTTCATGGCTGGTCTCCTTTTGCATCTTTGAATGCATTATCGAAAGCTTAGCTTCCGATGAGGTCAGCCGTCTCATCCCATCTAAAGCCCTCGCATGGTGAGGCCGACCCTCAGCGCGGGTTCTACACCCGCGCCCCCGGACTAAAAGTCCGGGGCTTCCACCGTATCGAGTGAACCGCCAGGAGACGCGATGACGCGTCCCCCGTCATCGCCATCATGTCGGCACGCTCCTGACGCTCCGTCCCAGCCACCACGACTCATCCTGTCATCCGCCTTGGAATGAACGACGAAAGGAGAGGTTGTTCATTAGGAGCGCAGTCGAGGGATCTGCTTTGCGCCTTTTTCCCTCCACAAATGTCTACAGAGCTCCAGCATCGGACACGCAGAGGAACCATTCTTTCAGCAGGAGATTGCAGGAGAGCTCACTCCTGGCAGCGAAGCGGCTGCTATCGAGACCCACGTTCCTCTGCGCATCCGATGCTGGAGCTCTGTAGAAAATTGTGGCAGGAGAAAGGCGCAAAGCAGATCCCTCGACTGCGCTCGGGATGACAAAGTGGGGGCTAGCTACTCCCTCGAAGGGTCCCCATGTCCCCGGATGATACTCCGGCTCAAGCGCCGAAGACTTTGAGAAACCATCATGTCGGCAGGTTCATGACGCTCCGTCCCAGCCACCACGACTCATCCTGTCATCCGCCTTGGAATGAACGACGAAAGGAGAGGTTGTTCCTTAGAAGCGCAGTCGAGGGATCTGCTTTGCGCCTTTCTCTCTCCACAAATCTCCACACGAGCCCCAGGATCGGACACGCAGAGGAACCATTCTTTCAGCAGGAGATTGCAGGAGAGCTCACTCCTGGCAGCGAAGGGGCTGCTATCGAGACCCACGTGCTCTGCGCATCCGATGCTGGAGCTCTGTAGAAAATTGTGGCAGGAGAAAGCGCAAAGCAGATCCCTCGACTGCGCTCGGGATGACAAAGTGGGGGCTAGCTACTCCCTGGACGGTTGCCCGTGTTCCGCGGATGGTACTCCGACTCACGGCACGCCCAAGACTTTGAGAAAGGGCAATATTCCGACTGTTCTTGACTCGGAATATTTGGGGCCCTACCATAGCATCATGAAAACCACAGTTGATATTCCGGATAAGGACCTGGAAGATGCCTTGCATTTCACGCAGGCAAAGACGAAGCGCGAGGCCATCGTCACCGCCATCCAGGAATTCAACCGCCGGAAGCGTGTGGCTGAACTCAGCAAGCACGCTGGCACCTGCAAGGATCTGGTGAGCGTCGAGGAACTATTGCTGCAACGTCGAAAGGGCTGAGCTGCTGTGATTTTGGTTGACTCCTCCTCCTGGATTCACATGCTTCGTCCGAATGGAGACGCGGCTGTCAGAGGTCGCGTCGTACGAGCTCTCGATTCTGGTGAGGCCTGCTGGTGCCCCGTCATCCGGTTGGAGTTATGGAATGGGGCGGGCGGCGATCGTGAGAGAAAAGTGCTCAGGGAGTTTGAACGACTGCTTCCGGAACTCACCATCGACCCTGCGGTCTGGGGTGTGGCCTTTGAGCTTGCACGCCGCGCGCGTTCCGCCGGTCTCTCGATTCCCGCAACCGACATCCTGATCACTGCCTGCGCTCGACATCATCAGGTTGAGATAGAACACGCCGATTCAGATTTCTCGCGACTCGAAAAGCTCTAACGCCCGACAGTTGCTCAATGCTCCCCGCGTCAACGTGGCTGACGACGGCCGCAAGCTCAAAGCGTTGCAGAATCAGGCTTGAGGCTCGAGCAAAGGGCCGATTGTCGCCGACATCGCGAGCGGACGCGAGCTGTCCTCTCTCGCACCATTTACAGAGGTAAACCGTAAGGGACATCGATTTTGACGGATGACAACCACGCACTCTGACTTAGGGCTCTTGCCAAACTCACTGCCTCTATTAAGCGCTGCCCCAGCACGATTAGGAACGCAATACACAGAAGGACGCACGAGACGGTAAACCAAGCAGTGGGATGTTGATTCCGCCGATCCGTAGACGTATCAACTGTTTAGACATCAGAGCCGCCCGCATCAGAAGGAGTTCAGGTTGATTTGAGTCAACCGGCACCATGAATCTAGGATTAAGTATGAGCCAATCCGAGTCAACGCTTAGAGGGTCCGGGGCGACCCTTGCCGCAGCGGCCCAGATACATGGGACCGGCGAGATGGCGGAGCGCGTTCGCTCCTTCGACTGGGCGGCCTCTCCCCTGGGAGACATTCATACCTGGTCAGAGACCCTGATCTGCGCAGTGAACATGATCCTTGCAGCCCCTGTGCCGATGCAATTGTTCTGGGGTTCTGACTTCACGATCCTGTACAACGACGCGCTGGTGCCCCTGCTCACCGACAAACACCCTTTCGCTCTCGGGCAGCCGGCCGAGAGATGCTGGTCGGAGGCCTGGGGTACGGTCGGGCCACAGATGGCTGGAGTGCGACAGACAGGACGGCCGCTTCAGTTTGATGAGTCCCTGGTCCCAGTCGCGCGAAACGGAGCTATTGAAGATGTCTATTGGAAGTACTCCTACAGTGCGATCCGCGCACGATCGGGCGAGATAGAGGGCGTTCTCGATGTGGCCGAGGACGTGACCGCGTTTGTTGTAGCCAGGCAAAGACTCGCGGCCTCTGAGGCGAGAGCCAATCGGATCCTGCAAAGCATCGGTGATGCCGTAGTGGTGACAGATGCGGATGACAAGGTCACGGTAATGAATCCAGTGGCTGAACAACTGACGGGTTGGCCGATGGACGAAGCTCGGGGGCTTCCTCTCGCAACCATTTTCCGAGTGATCAATGAAAGCACGCGAGAACCCGTCGAGAATCCTGCGGCAGGAGCCCGGCGCGTTGGTGCAGCCGTCGCTCTGGCGAACCATTCGCTTTTGCTCCATCGTTCAGGAGCCGAGATTCACATTGATGACAGTGCTGCTCCTATTGTGGATGACCATGGAAACACGGCGGGGATTGTACTTGTCTTCCGAGACATCGAGGAACGGAGAAGAGCAGAGATAACAAGGGATGGATTGACTGCTCAGCTGAAACAAATCCTGGAGGGAACTAAAGACGGTATTGCCATGGTTGACCGAAACTGGCGGTACACGTATTTCAACGCAGCGGGGAGGGAGATAGCCAGCGCTCCCGATGACGTTCTGGGCCAGAATATCTGGGAAGCGTTTCCTGGGATGGTGTACGAAGGATCTCCGTACGTATACCACCAGGAGCGAGCGATGTACGAGAACCTTCCCGGAGAGTTCACGGCGGAATACCCCCAATTAAATCTTTCGCTGCAGGTTCTGGTGCGGCCCGTTCCTGACGGTATCGTGACGTTATTTAGAGACATCAGCGAGCAGAAGCGCGCACTCAACGCACTCATCCGGTCGGAGAAGCTGGCTGCGGTCGGCAGACTGGCGAGCTCGATTGCCCATGAAATCAATAACCCGCTTGAGGCGGTGACGAATCTGCTCTATCTTCTGCGCGGGGAGAGCACGCCAACGAAGGATCGAGCTGCCTACCTGCAGGCAGCAGAGCAAGAGCTTCGACGTGTTTCTGCGATCGCCAACCAGACGTTGCGATTCCACAAGCATTCGAACAAGCCCACGCAAGTCCGCCTGGATGAGCTGGTAGGCAGCTCCATCTCGGTGTATCAAGGCCGCCTCGCGAACTCCGGTATTCATGTAGAACGGCGAGACCGTGTCACGCGGCCGGTGCAAGGTTTTGACGGCGAACTTCGCCAGGTGCTCAACAACTTAATTGCAAACGCCATTGACGCCATGCCTGAGGGCGGCCGCCTGCTGCTTCGCACACGCGAAGCAACTTGCCTGAAGACGGGGAGGCAGGGCGTGGCGGTCTCCGTCGCGGATACGGGAAGTGGCATTAGTCCCGTTCTGCGGAAGAAGATCTTTGAACCATTCTTCACGACGAAGGAGAGTCGAGGGACGGGTTTGGGACTTTGGGTGAGTGCCGAGATTATCGAGCGTCACCACGGCAAGCTTCTGCTTCGCAGTAGCCAGGTTCCGGGGAAGAGCGGTTCGGTGTTCGCTCTGTTTCTTCCGTTTGATCTCGTGCCTGAGGCCTTGAACCGAGGCGTGGGTACGCAGGCCGCGGAGAGTTAGCGTTCCCTTTGCACTGAGGCGCACCTTAAAAACAGGTGGCCAACTCGGCGCCTGCGCTCGCTTCGCAGAAGGCTATGTGTTGATCCGCGCTCACAAGCACAGTGGTCACGCTCGGTTGGTGTCACGCATCTTCTGTGAGCAGTGGTCCGCCATCAACGGCTTGTCAGGGTCGCTTCGCCCAGGTAAGGCCGTCCGGCCCGCCGCCAACATCGAGATGACTCGTCACCGTCATGGTGTGTAAATCCACCACGGCTACGTAATTTGCCGCGGTACAGCCGACGAAGGCGCGCGAGCCATCCGGATCCATCAGGATGCCGGCGCATCCTTTGCCCAGGCTTACCCGCGTCACCTGCTTGCGCGAAGCCACGTCATACACAAAGAGATCTCCCGTCGAGAGGATGGAAATCAATACGCGCTTGCCATCCGGCGTGAACTTCAGGCGATTGGCGCCGTTCAACTTTGCATCGATCGATGCGGCCACTTTACGGTGCGTAGTATCGATGATCCAGAGCTTGCCATCGCTCGCTGCAGCAGTCCAAAGCTCTTTCCAGTCGGGTGAAACGTCGAAGCCCTCGGTGCCCTGTGAGGTCGGAATGGTCGTTACCGACCAGTCGCGCCGCGGTGGTCCCGCATTTGGCGGTCCCGGCGGACCAGAATGCATTGGATCGGGCGGTATCTGGCGGTTCTCAATGATGCTGACGCTGGCTGAATGCGCGTTCGAAACGAACATGGTTTGACCGTCCGGCATTACGCGGATCAGATGGGTAAAGTCCTGACCGGTGCCCATGATCCAGTCCGTCTTGCCTGTAGCCGGATCCAGGCGGCCGATTGCCTTCGCGCCCTGCGCGGTGAACCAGACATGACCGCCCTGGAAATCCAGGCCATGCAGACCGACCATGGGCGCCGTATCAATGCTCGGCAACGCTTTGTGGTTCACCAGGTCCAGCACATCCAGCTCGTGTCCCTGGTTGCCCAGCATGTTAGAGACCCACGCGCGGGTTCCGTCTGCGGACGCGATGACTTCGTGCGGATCTGGCCCGACCGGCATCTTGGCCATGACCTTCAGGGTTACGGGATCAACGATTGCGAGCGTGTGATTGGTCTTCGACAGCGCCAGTAAAACCGGGTGCTCTGTGGCCTGGCTCCTGCTTGCCGGAGTCGTCAACAAAGCAGCTCCCAACGCGAAGCCAGCCAGCATCAAGTGCGACATCGTTGCCCGCATGGATCGATTCTCCTCAAGAGAAGTTGGTGCCCGCTCCTGCCGTGGTCCGGTCAGAAACAACGCACGATCTGTTTGTCAGTCTAGCGGACGGGTGATGGTATGCGTGACGGTTTGCGGCAAAACGCGAAAAGCACGACGGTAGCAGTGACCGGTAGCAGTGACAGACGAAAATGACCCTTTACTTCATTTCGCGCGCACTCACGCCAGAAGAACCCTAACATCGGTTGAATGCCAGTTAGGTCGCGTGACGCTCCCTCGAGCGGAGCCCGGTCGAAAGCGCTCTATTTTGTTTGTTCGCCTTGTGTACACACTTGCGTTGCCTTGCTCATTGGCGCCGCTAGCAATCGATTTGGGGTGCGACAAGCGCACTACCTCCGATGGAGCGGGGCGGCGCCAAGCCTTCGGAACGTTTGGGATATTGGTCACGAATCCGTGATCGTGCAGCGCTGCCCACCGCCTGTTGGTCCGGAACCTGCCCATTGCGGTAAGGTCGGCCGTAAGACTTCTGCCCCCCTTTTTCGGTGACAACTCTTCCCAAGATTCAAACCGAAAACACTTTGCCATTAGAAATTTCCGAATGCTATGATTCGTGGCGCTGTCCCCAGGTGCGGTCCGGTACGCGTGACGTGTGTGTGCTTCCGCGCGGATCGTGTAGGGATGCACGCGATTCAAAGCGAGGAGTTCGGCATGCCAGAGAGATTGAGTGCAGTACACAGACGAGGGTTGGCAGTGGCGCTGTGCGCCGCATTGGCGGCGGGGCCGGGCCTGGCGCAGAGTGGAGACAAGTTGCAGTCGGGCTTTGAGAATCCGCCGGCGAGCGCGCGTCCGCTCGTCTGGTGGCACTGGATGAACGGCAATATCACGGAAGACGGCATCAAGGCTGATCTGGACTGGATGCATCGTGCCGGGCTGGCGGGCTTCCAGAATTTTGACGCGGCGCTGCAGACGCCGCAGGTGGTGAAGCAGCGCCTGGTGTACATGACACCGGAGTGGAAGGACGCCTTCAAGTACGCGACTACCTATGCTGACGGGCTTGGCATGGAGATGGCGATTGCCGGTTCGCCGGGTTGGAGCGAAACGGGCGGTCCGTGGGTGCCTCCGTCGGAGGGCATGAAGAAGTACGTATGGGCGGAGACCGAGGTGGAGGGCGGCAAGCCGTTTACCGGCACGCTGAAGCATCCACCGGCGGTGACCGGGGCTTTCCAGAACGTGGGGATTCGTGATGTTCTCGGGTCCGGCGGAGAGAAGCCACCGCAGTTCTATGCGGATGGGCCGCTGGTGGCGTACAAGCGTCCAGAGAGCGGCAAGCCACTGGATCTGAGCCAGGCGAAGATGACCGCGAGCAGTGGGTCGCCGGACTTCAGCGTGCTGACAGACGGCGACCTTGAAAAGCCGACAACACTCGAAGCGCCGCAACAGGTGGGCGAGAAGTCCTGGATCCAGTGGGAGTTTCCTCAGGCGGCCACGGTGCGGTCGATCACCATCGGCATGCAGGAGCTGGGAATGTTTGCGGCGATGAGCGGGTTGAGCGCGCCGCAGAAGGCGCTCGAAGCATCGGAGGATGGATCCAGTTTTCACGAGGTGGCGCGGCTTGAGGGCGGGGTTGCCGGGCCGACGGCGAGCAATGCGGCGCAGCATACGGTTGGCTTTCCGGCGGTGACTGCGAAGTACTTTCGGGTGACGTTCCAGAAGACGACGCCGCCGGCGCCTCCGGCGTGGGCTGAGGGTCTCGATTTCAGCTCGCTGGGATTGCCGAACATTCCTAAGGCTACGGGCTATGGGATTACGGAACTGAATTGAGCAGCGCGGCGAAGGTTAGCTTCTTCGAGGACAAGGCGGCATTTGTGCCAGTAGCTGATCTTTATGAGGAGGCGTCGCCACATGTGGACGCGGCCGACACAGTGGCGAAGACCGATGTGGTGGACCTGACGGGCAAGATGAAGGGAGATGGTTCGCTCGACTGGACTCCCCCGGCGGGCGACTGGGTGGTGTTGCGTTTTGGCTATTCCCTGTTGGGAATCACAAATCACCCCGCGACGAAGGAGGCTACGGGCCTCGAGGTCGACAAGCTGAATGCCGGCTACGTGAAGCACTACATGAACGGGTACTTGGACAGCTACAACAACGCGGTCGGGCCCGAGTTGATGGGCAAAAAGGGCATCCGTTATGTGGTCACCGATAGCTGGGAGGCTGGCTCGCAGAACTGGACCGACAAGATGCCGGAAGAGTTCAAGACGCGGCGCGGATACGATATGACACCGTGGCTGCCAGTGCTCACGGGTGTTGTGGTCGAGAGCGCGGAGGCGAGCGACAAGTTCCTGTGGGACTTTCGTAAGACAATCAGCGATCTGATTGCCGGCGAGCACTACGGGCAGGTGCAGGCATCGCTGAAGGAGCACGGCATCGGCCACTATGGCGAGTCGCATGAAAGCGGGCGCGCCTTTGTCGGCGACGGCATGGAGGTGAAGAAGCTGAACGATATTCCGATGTCCGCAATGTGGACGCAGGCGCCGGGCTTGAACAAGGTGCAGTTTGGCTACAACGCGGATGATCGCGAATCGGCATCGGTGGCGCATATCTACGGGCAGAACATTGCGGCTGCGGAATCGATGACGGCTGCGGCAGCGCCGTGGGCGTGGTCGCCGACGACGCTGAAGCCGACGGCCGACCAGGAGCTGTTGAATGGCATCAACCGCATTGTGATTCACGAGTCGGCGCACCAGCCGCTGACGGCGCCGCATACCGCTCCCGGCCTGACGCTTGGGCCTTTCGGCCAGTGGTTTAACCGCAACGAGACGTGGGCCGAGCAGGCTTCCACCTGGATCAACTATCTGGCGCGCTCGAGTTATCTGCTGCAGCAGGGCCACTTTGGCGCGGACATCGTGTACTTCTACGGGGAAGACTCAAACCTTACGGCCTTGTTCGATCAGAAGTCGCCGGAGATTCCAGCCGGGTATGGCTTCGATTACATCAATGCCGATGGACTGATTCATGAGCTGACTGTAGAGAATGGACGCATGACAACCAAGAGCGGGATGAGCTATCGCCTGCTTGGCCTGGATGCGTACAGCAAGCACATGTCGCTGCCCGTGCTGAAGTCGATAGCCAGGCTGGTGGAGGCGGGCGCAACGGTGGCTGGAGCGAAGCCGGTGGATGATCCGAGCCTGGCCGATGATGCTACCGAGTTCAACAAGCTGAGCACGCAGCTGTTTGGCGACGGGACGGGCGTGCATACGGTGGGCAAGGGAACTGTCTACGCGGGCGAGAGCCTCACGGAAGTCTTCGCGGCGCTGAAGCTGAAGCGGGATTTCGACTTTACGGGCAGTACGCCGGGGCCGGAGACGGATTCGAAGCTGCAGTTTGCGCATCGCAAGCTGGCCGATGGCGATCTTTATTTTGTCGATAATCGCAGTGACTCCGAGGCTGCGGTGGACGCGGTCTTTCGGGTGGCTGGGAAGTCGGCCGAGCTGTGGCATCCGGAGACCGGGAAGGTCGAGCCGGCGAGCTACAGGATTGCCGATGGACGAGACGACGGTTCCGCTGCAGCTTGAGCCATGGGGCACAGTCTTTGTGGTCTTCCGCCATGCGGCCAGGGAGAACGAGCACATACTGCCGAAGAAGACCGAGACTGAGCTCGCGACGTTGGATGGGCCGTGGCAGGTGAGCTTTACGCCGGATATGGGCGCGCCGCCCTCGGTGACACTCGATAGCCTGGCTTCGTGGACGGATAACTCGGATGCCGGGCTGAAGTATTACTCCGGCACAGGCACGTACACGAAGACGGTTGATGCGAAGGCGGATTGGCTAAAGAAGGGCTCGGAGGTTTGGCTTGATCTTGGGGACGTCAAGAACCTTGCCGAGGTTACGGTGAACGGCAAGAACCTGGGCGTGGTTTGGCATGCGCCCTATCGTGTGGATGTAACGGGTGTGCTCAAGCCAGGCGCGAATAAGCTAGAGGTCGAGGTGGTGAACTCGTGGGTAAACCGCCTGATCGGCGACCAGCAGCCGGGTGCTACGAAGTACACTATGGCCGATGTGAAACCTTATAAGGCCAATTCGAAGCTGCTGCCTTCAGGGCTGATTGGGCCAGTGAGGGTGGTGGCTAAGTGAAGTAAGTTGGTCCCGCCAGATAGATCTAAATTCCCGGTTTCGCGATACACGGTAGGTTTCCGAAGTTCTCCTCCAGCCTTGGGCTAGGTTTAGGCCCGAGGCATGGAGCAGGCAGACGGATTGGTGGGTAGCGGTGACACAGTCTCCGAGAGACCCCTTCATGCCCGCCTTTGCATTTGGGGGTTAGTCCGTCCGTCCCCAACCCCCCATAAGTATTCGTGAGACAAGAGCGGGCCTGGGAGCGATCGGTCAGAACAGTCACGCTGGCCAGCCCCTGGGGTCGCCCGAGTTCACTCGCGCGATCGAGCAGCAAACGAAACGACATCTCGCACCAAGAAGACGCGGCCCGAAGAGAAAAGAATGTTGTCGTGAAGTTCCGCCACCTCTAGCCTTTAAGGCCTAGAGTCTCTGTTTTTGGGGGCCGTCTGTCCCCTGGACTCACAGGCTAACCACTTATTGAATTCAAAACGTGAACCGGGCACCCCCGTTGATGACTCTCCCGTCCAGTGGAGCCCACGCATCGACTGTCCAACGACCATCGGATTCGCGCGCAGGAAGCAAGAGGGGGTCCCATCGGGTTTGACGCACGTTCGTGAGGTTTTCCAGATTGAGGAAGAGCTTCACGTGTGCGGCTATCTTCTGTTCCCCCATGGCTCCAACGAGGACATAAGGCCGGGACACATCACGGTAAGGGTTATATTCCAGCCGCTGTTCACCCGTGTAATAGCACTCCAGACCAATACGAGACTTGCCTTCTTTCTCCCACATACCCACGATGCCGAAGTTGTGGTTGGGCGTCAGGGGAACGGGAACGCGCCCAACCACGGGTTCCAGTTCGCTGGTGTGGACATACGTGTAGGTGCTCGTCACGGTGAACGGGGCTTTGCGGTAGGTGGCAAGCAGCTCAACTCCGCGGTTCCGAGTCGGGCCAAGCAGATTGATGATTTCGTAAACGCGTCCGCGATCCACGTAGACGGGCTGGTCGATGTTCGAACCGAAAAGGGTTGAGCTGACGGATACCGGTCCGAAACCGCGAGACACGTCGATCGACGCGAATCGACCGCGTTCGGCTTTCAGATGACTCGGCTCCTGAAGCAGTGCCAACCCTGCGGCCTCTGTCTCTTCGGTCAAAGGCGTAGGCGCGAAGTACCCTTGACCGATCGATACGCGGCTTGTCCATCCTGCCTTGCGAAGCAGTGTCGATATGCGAGGGCTGAAAAACGTGCCGTAGACGTTATGGAAATCGACTCTTGCGCTCGCGGAAACGCTGAGCCACGGAGCGACTTCTATGTCATCCTGCCCGAAGATGCCCGGCACGACATAGGTATAGGCAAACCGGGGAACATCATGCGGACGATAGCCATCTCGTTCGTCAGCAAATCCGGCAACCCATGTGTTCCTGCTGGCAGTCCCGCGAAGAGAGGTCTCCCCGAAGAGTAGATCATTGCGATCTCTTTCCACGTCCGTCCCGAACTGGTGGCGGTGGTCCTGGTCCGAAGCTGCAAAGCGAGTTGAGAGAACGTACTTTCCACCCAGCACCCACTGCGCATTACCGCCAAGATCGTAGCGAGCAGTCTTTAATGCTTCAATGTACGGCTCTCCTGTAACAGGAAGGACGGAACCTGGCGTCGTGCCGCCCGTTCGATTCTCATATGTGATCCCTCCAAGGAGAACAGCACTGCCACCGTTCTTGTTGTCCCAAAACACTCGCGGGCGGAGGACGCCTCGACCGTACCTGGCGACATCGGCCCAACCGTCGTCGTTCAAGTCCTGTTCCTGCTGGCCATAGCCGCCAGCAAGAAGCGTCGCTCCCCAATTCTGGGTCCACTGTGATCCGAGGAACATCGATCCGTCGGTAGCTCCGAGCGAGGAGCGGTTTAACAGAAATTCACGGATCGGCTCTTTAGTCGGACGCCGGGAGATCAGGTTGACGACACCGGCCATGGCGGAAGTGCCATAAAGAGCGGATGCATTGCCCTTGATGATTTCCAGTTGCCCAAGGTCCATCGGCGGAATCTGCAGCAGCCCAAGCCCGGCACCCTGCTGTCCAAATAGCGGCAGTCCGTCGCTTAGGAAGGCCGTATAGCGGCCACGCATTCCTTGAACGCGAACGCTGGCTGCACCTAGCCCCGGCGAGGTGGTCTGCACTCTCATGCCGCCCATTTCATTCAGCATCATGCTGATGTCACCGGGCTTCATAGCCAGTTCTTCGTTGATCTCATCCTGGCCGACAACTTCCACATGCAACGGGGAGTCCTGAAGCCGCGCGTTGGTGCGTGTCGCATACACCGTGACCTCTTCCTCGCCAGCCCCCTTTGGCTGTAGTTCTACTTCTACTTCTGCCTGCTGTGACTGCTCGACCGATAAGGACGCGTGAGCCGAGAAGAATCCTTCTTTGGTGACGTTGATGTCAATCTTCCCAGGGGTCGCAGGCAAAATAGCCGCACCATCCGTTCCGGTTTTCATTGTTCGTCCGTTCGCGGTGACGTCGGCATCGCTGACAGGACCAGAGTGAGTTTTCACTTCGACACGGATTGTCGACTGGGGAACTTGACCCCAGGCCGCTGTAACGACAAAGAGGAAAAACGCTGCCAACCGGTGTTGCATGACCTTGACTAGCGTAGGGTCTATAGTGGCTATAGAGTCAAGCCACAATGAGCATTCATCACAGCATCGGCGATCTGGCGAAGCAGACGGGCGTCAAGGTCGTCACGATTCGCTACTACGAACAGACCGGTCTGCTATCCGCGTCAGCGCGCACAGCAGGCAACTACAGAAGTTACGACCAGAGACATATCGGGCAACTACGCTTTATCCGTCGATGCCGCGATCTCGGCTTCTCGATCGAACAAATTCGCGATCTATTGCGACTGTCTGCCGAAGATCACGATTCCTGCGCGGATGTATGCGGTATCGCGGAGAGACACTTGAAGTCCATCCGCGAGAAACTCGCCGATCTTGAGCGGCTCGCGAACGAGTTGAGCCTGATCAGTCGGTCCTGTTCTGGAGATAGACCCATGGCCGAATGCCGGATCATCGAGTCGCTTTCGCAGACCTGAACAGCCGGAGGCCGGTTTGTTTGGACTGGTCACACCTTGACAAGCCACAGAATTGCCCAGGAGCCTTTTCGGGGACGGGACGGAATTTCCGTTTCTTCTTGAGCGATATCGAAACGATTATGTCCGCTCATAGCCGAGCGCCAGAAGTTTGAGAGGGAACTCGGTCTCGACTCAGCCGACAATCCAGAATGTATCCGTAGTTGGCTGGAGCGGCTTGGCCACGACCCGAGCACTTGAGAGGCGATTAGGCCAGACTAAAATCTCCCATTTTGGCTTCAACACGAGTGTTCAACCCTGGTTCTCTTACTTGTTTGAATAGTTGGGCATTTCGTCGACTTGGCCGGTAGCATTCCTCCCTGTCCGCCATCCGGCAGGCACTTGTCGGAGAAGGCGGTTACTCGGACGCGTGCAGGCGGTCCAAGAAACATTCATTGGCCGAATGATCGGTGCAACACTGCCCCACGGTCAAACCGTCAAGGTGTGCACTCGCTCGGGTAAACGTGGTGAACGTCCCCGAGTTTCCCGGTGTTCCGAGTCGATGACCAGAACCGAAGTTGCGCTTTGCGATAGATTGGCTATCATGCCCGACCGTCACGACAAACTCACGATCATCAGCATGGCTGTCGTGGCCTCTGCGGCAGCGACGCTGTTACATGAAGGGGTTGGTCACGGCCTGACCGCCTGGCTGCGCGGCGATATGCCCACCGAGCTCACGAGCAATCATCTCTCATCGTTGCGGCCAGATCGTTGGGTCGACGCCGCGGGGACGCTTGTCAATCTCTTTGTCGGAGCAAGCTCCTTTCTGGCTTCGCGCATCGCGGGGGACCGCGCAAATCCGCGCTATTTCTTCTGGATCTTTGCAGCGCTCAACTTGCTTCCCGGGGCCGGATATTTCCTGTTCTCAGCGATCTCCGGCTTCGGCGACTGGAACGAAGTGATCCGTGGGCTGCCGCATCCAGTCGTCCTGCGAACTGGCATGGCCTTCTTTGGCGCCGCGATGTATTTTTTGGCCGTATGGCTTCTCGCCAGGTCGGTACGGCCTTTCATCGCGGATAGCCGAACGTACAACATCGTGGGCCGACTCCCATACTGTGCGGCAACTCTATTCAGTTGTGCAGCAGGCGCGCTCGACCCTCTTGGGGTGAAGCTACTCCTAATCTCAACCATTCCAGCGGCGTTCGGTGGATCGTCGGGCCTCCTCTGGGCCGACAGTTTGCTGCCGCGCACAACGCCAGAGCGAACACTGCGGGTGCGTCGCCAGATCGCATGGTGGTGGGCCGCCGCCATATTGGGAGGCTTGTATATCGCTTTCATCGGTCGAGGTATACACCTCCCCATGTTCCCCCAGCAAGGCTGAAGACGGTCCGTTCTCACCCGAAACCGTCACTCGTTTCTGTCCGGAGGCTCACGTCAGGCAAGTTACCCTAAAGCCCGTTTTTCGGCAGGTCACCACCGCTCGGCTTATGCGAGCCTGTAAGAAATACAATCGTTTGGCATGAACACCAAGTCACGTTCGATTGCTTTCATCGGCATAGCGCTCGCGCTGATGGCCCCATACCTCGCATTTGTAATCTATTCCGTGCTCCGCTTTCCGCAGGGCCAAATGCCGGTTTGGTTTTCGTACGTCACGCTCGTTTGGTTCGCAGGAGTTTTTGTTGCCCTGACGTTTCTGGCTAAGCGCATGTTTAAGAAGAACGCCTTCGACAACGCGCAAGGCCCACGAGGCACTTCCACAAAGACGACACGAGCAATCTGGATTGTGCGCATAGTGGGGTCCTATCTCGTGGCCTTTTGGACCGTCTTCTTCGTCATCGGCGTGAAAGCAACTTTAGAAGGCAAGTACCAGATAAACCGTGCTATTCCAGCAGGGCTATTTCTCTTGTTCTTTATTGGAAGCTTCGGATGGAGCATATACAAGACGTTCAAACCGAAAGCCTAAGCAGCGGCTGGATCGCTGTTTTGAATCAACTGCCGCAAAGTCTCGATTTCGGTAAGTTGGGTATGACTGGTTGGTAAACAGGGGAAGTTACCGAAAACCCCGTTTTGCAGGAACCTAGTCTAGGGCCGGCTCCATCGTTGGAAAACAGCACTCTATCTGGATGATGAGAGGCGCGCGTAGGTACTGACGCATTTTCCCCGCACAAGTTACTATTGCCGCCGAAGTACTGGAGTGAGTCATGCCTATGAGCCAACGATTCGCCATCCGTCTGCTTGTAATGGCGGCTGTCTGCACCCAGGCACAATCGTTCGTAGCCATCCACGTTAAGCCTGCCCATTCGGTTGATCTGGAAAGCAGACGGGTCAGAATTCTCCCCAACGGGGATCTAAAGGGCACTTCGGTCAATGTAATTACACTGATTAGCGAAGGCTACAGCGTTCCAGCTAACCCTTCGGATCGGCTCTCCGGTCTTCCTCCCTGGGTCTACAGCGAGAGGTACGACATCGAGGCAAGAGCTGCTTCCCGCTCCAAGCAAAAGAGTCTCTCCGACGAGGATCGCTCGAAGCTGGTCCGCGATATGTTTCGCCAAGTGCTCTTGGATCGATTCCACCTCGTGATGCGAAGCGAAAACAGAACCGTCCCGGTGTACACTCTCGTTCTTGCACGCGGCGGCCCGAGACTGAAGTCGTCAAATCTCTCAGATTGCATTTTCGACACCGCGCAGGATGGCTGCCACAGCTTTCGCACAAGCTTCGGCCACCCCTTGAATGCAAGAGCAGTCAAAATGGACGATCTCGCTCACTACATCGAGAATTGGACGGATTTGCCGGTTGTCAACAGAACTTCGCTCACCGGTCTCTTCACCATCAGCAGTGAGGGTTGGCGTCCAATGCGGCTGCCCCCTCCACCCCCGAATGGCGCGGGAATTGTGGACTTCACGCACTTACTGACCGTGGACGCCGTACTCAGCGGTCTTGGACTAGAACTTCACAGAGGGGTCGCTTTCCTACCGGTCTACACTGTGGGGCAGATCAAGCGCCCATTTCCAAATTAGGAACGCGAAGTCAGCCTGCAAAGTCTGGATTTCGGTAAGTACCTCCGACGACCGCTTGAGGCGGCCCTAGAAAGCTTCATCGGACCTCAAGCGCTGATCGTGAGACGATTGGAGCCGACATGGTGACCCACTTCGGCGGGGTTTCGATTAGCTTCCGGAGAGGCGTTTCTAACGCGGAGGGCTGAATGACAACGTTCGTACAGGACCTGCGACTCGCGCTGCGGCAGATGCGTCAAGCGCCGGGCCTCTTACTTACGGGTGTTTCTGTGCTGGCGCTCGGAGTAGGGGCGAACACGGCGGTATATTCGTTGCTGGACCAGGCACTTGTTCGCGCGTTGCCGGTGCGTGCGCCAGAGCAACTAGTGGTGCTGAGCGCGCCCGGTAAGGCGTGGGAGGGCCATACTAGCGACCGCGGAGCTGGGGAGGATAGATCATTCTCCTATCCCATGTACCGTGACTTGCGCGATCGAGCTACGGTGTTCAATGGGCTGACCGCGACATCGCCGGCCTCGGCGGTCATCACGCACGACCGAACGTCCGATGTTGGCGATGTGGAATTGGTGGGTGGCAATTATTTTTCGGTCATCGGAGTGATGCCTGCTCTGGGACGGTTGCTCACACCGGCCGACGACTCCGCGCCGGGCCGAGATGCCGTAGCTGTCCTGAGTCACCACTACTGGGTCGCTCACCTGGGCGCAGACCCGCATTGGGTGGGAAAGACGATCGTACTCAATGGACATGTTTTCGAGGTGATCGGGATTGCACCGCAAAACTTCCAGAGCGCGGTCTGGGGCGAGGTGCCGGATGTCTTTATTCCGATGTCGATGCTCGATGTAGCGATCCCCGGTAAAGGCAAGCGGTTATCCGACCACAAGGACCGCTGGATGAACATCGTCGGCCGGTTGCAGGAGAGCGAGACGCGCGAGCAGGCGGAGGCAAGCGTGGCGCCATTGTGGTTTGCATTGCGCGCGGAGGAATTGAAAGCGCTGGGTCAACGCTCACCTCTCTTTGTAGACCAGTTCCTGACTCATAGCCGGGTGCTCCTCGAGCCCGGCGCACGCGGACTTTCCTACAGTCGTAGTGGCATGGTGACGCCGTTACTGGCAGTGATGGCGATGGCAGCGCTGGTACTCTTGCTGGCAGTCGTGAACGTAGCTAGCCTGCTGCTCGTGCGCGCCGCGGCGCGGGTTCCGGAGTTCGCGGTACGCTACGCTATGGGCGCGCGGCCTGGCCGCATTCTGCAACAGTTGCTCATTGAGGGCGCAGTCATCGGATTGCCGGGTGCAGCGGCCGGAATGCTCCTGGCTCCGGCCGCGATGCGACTGATGGTGCGCCAGATCGCCGGACCGGACGAGAGCAGCGCCTTTCATGCGACGCTCGATTTTCGGCTCCTCGGCTTCGGGTTGGTGGTCGCACTAGCCGTGAGCTTCTTGTTCAGCCTGGCGCCGGCGGTCCAGTTGCTCCGGCCAGACCTGGTCACAGCACTGAAACAGAGAGCTGCCATGGCGAGCGGGCTGCTGAATTTGCGCCGCGCCGTGGTCTCGCTGCAGGTAGGGCTGAGTGTGGTGCTGCTGGTTGGCGCGGGTCTCTTCGTGCGCACCATCCAAAATCTTCGCCTTGCAAACCCAGGCTTCAACTCGACGCACCTCGTCACCTTTTACATAAGCCCGCTTCTTTCCGGCTACAAACAGCCACAGATCGCCTCCTTAGAAGCGCGGGTGATAGACGCCATGAGCGCTCTGCCGGGTGTACAGGGGGTGGCAGCAAGCGATGATCAGGAACTAGCGGGCAACAGCCAGGGCGGCAATGTGACGGTCGAAGGGTACACGCCGCCGCCGAATGAAGACTTCGACGTTGAAAAGAGCATCGTTAACTCGGATTACTTCCACGCTATGCAGATCCCCATGCTTGTGGGCAGGACATTCACCGCTGCGGACGTAGCAACGGCCCAGCCGGTGGCCATCGTGAATGAGACGTTCATCCGGCACTACTTCAAGGATGCGGCTTCGGCGATCGGAGAGCGCGTGGCGAATGGGGCCGGTAAAGATCTGCACTACATGACCATCGTGGGTGTGGCACGTGACACCCGCCACACCAGTCTTCGCGCCCCGAGCTTGCCGACGCTCTTCATGCCGCTCAGACAGGTAGATGCGCCAGGCCGGCTCTTCCTGTACCTGCGGACTGCGACGCCCCCCGGAGCAGATGTTCTCGACGATCGCTAGCGCTATGCGCTCGCTTAACGCAGGGTTGAGTATTGCTGGTCTGCGTACGGTGGACGAACAAATAGAGGAGAGTATTAAAAACGAACGGCTAATTGAGATGCTGGCGCTAACCTTCGGCGCATTGGCTACGTCGCTGGCGGGTGTCGGTCTCTATGGTGTGCTGGCCTACACGACCGTGCAACGCACGCGGGAAATTGGTATTCGTCTTGCCCTTGGCTCGTCGCGGGTGGCTATCTCCTACCTACTGGCTAAGGAGCTGCTGCGGCTGGGAGCGATCGGAGTGCTATTGGCGGTGCCGTGCGCGGTGCTGCTGGCGCGCACGCTGCAGAACGAACTTTTCGGCGTGTCGGCTGCGGACCCAATTACGCTAATAGGTGTGGTGATCGTGATCGGGACGGTTGGGCTAGTCGCCGCCTTGGTGCCAGCAAGACGGGCAGCGACGCTCCAACCCATGGAGGCGCTGCGCTCCGAATAGAGAAGCTGTGTCGGCAAAGCTCGGTCCGATTCCTTGGTGGTGAAAAGACAGACCCGGCGCCTACCCAACCCTAGTGCCGCCAAACTGCGTCGTCTGCACGACGCCGGTGTGTTCGCGCCCTGCTGAGCAGAGGCATCGGCAAGTTACCGCAATTCCCGTTTCAGCGGGAATTTAGATGATCATTTAAGGGAGAGTGCTTCTGGCGATGCTGATCGGGACTAGTGTGCAAGGGGTTTGACTTTCGGACCATTTGGCCTGACACAGCAGAGAACGAGCAGCGGCGGAAATGTAATGGTCACTGTAGACGCAAGGTCATAGCCCCAAAATCAACTGAGAAGAACTGTGCCTGCTTGACAAGGTCCATGCCAAGATTGCCTGCGGCCCATGTGCCGTTTCCATGTTCGGTGAAGACATGCGCCGGTTTGAGAAAGACGTTCTTTCCACCAATTCCGAGAAGGACCGAAGGCAGAAGAATAGAGGGGCTGCTGGCGCTTCCTCCCAGTCCTTGAATTGAGCCACTCTCCGGCGTTCCGGTCTTCATCAACGATGGAAGAGACCTCGCGAACTCCGGATTTAGATCGGTATCGACAGCTCCTGTATCCAGCGTGAAATCGAGGTGTTTGCCTTCTACAAGGACGTTGATGACCGGATTGGAGTTGTGGAACAGCATGTTGCAGGCGCCCACATGGAGAGCCTGTTCTGGAAAGCCGAACTCGAACCTACCAGTTGGCGCCCACCGGAACGTGTGCATCGCAAGTAAGAGTGGTAGGCCAATGATTCCGTGCCTGCTCTTCGGGAGGTTGATCCACGGTTCACCTGTGTCGGCAATCACAATAAAGGGAACGTTCTGAAGATGAAGGCCCCCTATACGGAGGTCCGCTACGAAGGTGATTTGGAGACCGGTTATCCCCTGACCACTCGCGTCACCCATCTTTCCTTCTACAGAATTGGCCACGAGTCCCAGTTCTCTGGCTTCCGACCCGCCGATCACGGAAATCGACGCACCTGTATCAAAAAAGAATTCGGCGTTCCTGTTATTGATACTCAGTGGCAAGAAGGTGCTGCCAGGTTCGATTTGGAGAATGCTTGGCTTCGAGTCCGTCATGGTTGGTTTCGGCAAACGACTCAAGGCGCTGAGTATGGGAAGCATGCTGGCGGGATCAGAAGCATTCGGGCGTTCATGCAAAGCCGCCACAATCTCGTGAAGAGCCTCGCGATACATACCATTGCGGAAGTACATATTTCCAAGAAGGTCATGGGCTTCGAAAGCATCTTGGGAGCGTGGGTCTTTGCGGATTACCCTATGGAAATTCTCTTCGGCAGCTTGCACACGGTTCAAAGATGCCTCGACCGCCGCTCTGTAAAATAGAGGGGCTCGGGAATGCTCGACAGCGTCCCTCAAAACGAAAACCTGCTTAGCATCGTATGCAGCTTTAAAGCTAATGGATTGCGCCTGGGTAGGGAAACTCGTGAGCAGGATCGGCAAAGCCAACAATGATTCAAGCCGCATTCCCACTTTACGCCGCCCACCAAAGACAGTCGTGAATGCGAGGATCACTTTTGCTACGCTCCTTGCGCCTAAGACGGCGTGCCTATGAGAATACGCCTGTACGGCATCGCAGGGCGGGAGCGATCGTCTGTCAGATTCGTTGTTTTGTCAGCGCGATTCTTTGAGTGACTCGCTTTCCATTCTGCCAGGCATCGACTACCAGCGATATGCCTGCAAAGTCACGTTTTCGTTAACTTGCCACCCGTTTGGGCGAAAGCAAGGACCTATTCGGATTCATCTCGCCCGAACGCGGTGGCGCACACTATACGAAAGTTGTTCCAGACGGTCTGCTGATCAGCGACCCGGTCACGGTGCGATCCCTCCTTGAACAATCACGGTATTGCTTTTAAAGCTTGCTCCCTTCCACAAAAGCGCGTATCCGCGAGGCTCGGGAAAGTACTTCTGCAAGTCAAGCGCTTTGCCGAATTCGAAGTCCTTGCCTGGACCCAACGTGGCATACCCCCTGACGGTCGAGGCCCCATTTCAGGCATTCGACTGTGCCACAGACTTACTGCCGCCATTGCGATTGGGACGAATGGCTTTGTAGCTGCAACTGACAGCTTGAAACACAATGTGCCGGAGTCGGTCGCACGAATGACGGGTGGAGAATACTTTACGTTCAAGAACGCAAAGACGCTAAGACAAGGCATAGTCAGCATTTCCAGTGATCTGCCCAATTACTACATGCTCAGCCTTCGTCCGGAATTACCCTCGCCGGGGCCTCACCTGTTGCAGGTCAGGCTGAGGGACCGCCCAGATTTGCGGTTGCAGAGTCGCACCCTCTATTGGGTGGAGGCTCCTGACGGGCAGTGAGGACACATCTTGTGTTTTGCGCAGAACAGTCAATCTCTCGACCCTTTCGCCGCGCCTGATTCGCTTGAGCTGCCTGTTTAATTGTTTTGTCGGATCGCATAGATCACCGTCATCATTGTCATCTGCTTGGTCATCGAACTTCTCCTCGATTACGTATTCCGCACGCGGCTGTGCAATCAATTGAAGCGTTTGGAGTGCGTTGCCAGCGGCGGTGTAGGTCGGAAAGAAGCCCCTCCTACGTTTGCCGAGGCGCTCCCTACGTTTCCAAAGAAATCTCCGTGCAGAGAAAACAAAGCAACACGCCATTATCACCAGCGCGTTAAAGGCATAAAAGCCGCGCAGAACACTTGTGGCGAAGTTCAAAATTGCTCCTCGTTTAGAAACCTCAAAACGATCTCAGACGGGCGGGTACCGACTCACGGGTCGTTGGTCAGCCGCCGTGTATGGGAGGATTTAGAGGAAAGCTGGAGGAGGACGCTGGAAACGCGAAGGAAGGTCAGGAGATAGAGAGGAGCGAATTTCACTCGACGGCGATCGTTTCCAGAGCGAAGACCAGATGTCTACCGTTCCGAAAAGAAAAACTACCAGGAGCAGGGGGCACGTCATCGCAGCGCGGACGTGATCATGCTGCGGAAGCAGCGTCATCAAGATCACGCACAAGAGGAGCAAGACCGTGATGGTCTGCCACTCGTTACGTCTCTTGCTGGTCGCCATGTCTCACATGATATGCGGCGACCGGGACGTTTTGCCATGGAGCGAGCGGATTTCCCTGCAAATCTGTTTTCGGTATTTCCCGTGGTGACCGGCTGGAAAACGAGGACGGGAGCGTGGACGGGCTGGGGACGACGAAATAACCACCAAATCCTCGCCAAGGGGTCAACCGTCTGTAACTTGATCGTGTAATCAAAAGGCAATTATCCTGACTACTGACCCAAACGCAAAGCCGCCAGGATGCGGTTTCCCGCATCCTGGCTATATCGTCCAACCTGGCGCTCAAAAATCTTCCCACTCCGATCGGCTACAAATACCTCAATCTCTTTCTCCGAACCAATCTGCATAGCGGACTTGAACTCCGCCTTCTTGGTATACAGCGTTACCACGTGTGCCCACACTTGATGGTCCTTAATCCCGCGGCGCATCCCGTTGTCGATAAACCACCGCCCTATCGCCCCTGGGTTGTCGATCACCGGCAATTCCAGCCACGGTAACTTTCCTTCGCCAAGGTGCAACCCCTCCACCCAGCTATCGATGTCATGTTGTTGTTCGCGCTCGAAAGCCACGAGCAGAATCGTCCGCTCCGCAGGAAAACCCGCCGGCAGATCGACACTGTTGCCGGCAAGATCTTTAGACGTAAGCGAAGGAAACTGCGCGACCGCGTTCGAAGATCCGGATTGCATCGAGTTCATCAGCATTAACCCCACAGTGATTGTCACAAAGAACGACTGCATATACCCTCCGCCCGAGACGGCAAGGCTGCCCACAAATGGAATATACCATGTAGTATAAAGCATCGTGCAACACGAAGGAGCTCGATGGCCCGATCCACTGGGGTGCGCAACGCGGACTACCGCCAAACACGCGCCCGCCTGCTCCATTCCCTCCGCAAGCGTCTCTTACGCATCGGCGACGGTAAGGCCAGCTTTCGAGAGCTGGCGGAGTGCGCCGGTGTCAGCGTCCCCACGCTCCGCCATTACTTTGCCACTCGCACCGAGGTTGTGCAGGAGGTGCTTGCGGATCTGCGCCGCGACGGCGACCGTCACTTACAGGAAGCCGCCCGCACCGATCTGGGCCTGCGCGCCTCCATGCACCGCTTAGCCGAATCGATCCTCACCAGCGTCCGCCTGGGGCAAATGGATAAGGTGCACAGCCTGGGGCTTACCGAAGGTCTGGGCGACGAAGACCTGGGGCCGAGCTACCTGTCCTCCATCCTGGAGCCAACTCTGCAGGCCATCGAGAGCCGCCTCGACCAGCACCAGGCTCGCGGAGAGCTCCGTGTAGTCTCAACCCGTCATGCCGCCCTGGCATTCGCCGCCCCTCTCCTGCTCGCCACTCTCCATCAACAAGGCCTGGGGGGTAACTGCCTGAGACCTCTCGACCTTGATGCCTTCGCCAAAAGCCACGTGGATGGCTTCCTGCGCGCCTACGCAAAGCCCCGCAAGCCATAGAGGACGGATGCGGCGATCGCGTACCTCGGTCCAGGGCCCGCTCTTTACACCACGGGACAGCGCGAAGGATAAGTGAGTGTGGTATTCCGGCGCTCGCGCGGTCCGTAGTTTCCACCAGGTCGCAAAGGCAGCGTCATTGGTCTGGCGGGTGCAACCGGTGCATCCACCCAGTACGAGGTGCGCGCCCTCAGTTGCAGCTGAGGTCTGCCGTTGAGCTTAAGAAGCAACGCGTGCGGGCCAGGCGATGGAGATTGAGGATGAAAGCTGAGCATGTAGTAGTTGGGCGCATCGTTAGAAATCGTGACCAGGTGCGCGCTGAGGGTTTTTGCGTTGGTAAAAGGAAAGTATTCGCCTCCCGTGAGCTGGGACACCGATTCAGGCACATTGCGCCTGAGACTATTGCGCGCGGCGTCAAAGGCAATGCGACCCAGCCGCAAGGGTGGTATCAGATCCTCGGCACAGTCGAGGGCTTGGACTTTGCGTTTTCCGCGCGCGTCGGGATCAGCGCTCGCGTCATGGCTCATGCAGCCACCCGGCGCGTACGGTGTCCTGGAATACTCTGTACCGCCAGGACGCGGCACCTTGGCTCCCTCATGTTTCGCAGCCGCCCTGGTACTTGAAAAGGCGAAGCTGTAGATGGCGGTGTTGGTGTCGTCGACCGCTCGTACAGCGTCGTCCAGGCTGGTTTGGCTGTTGCCGTCGAGGGTCTCGCTGAAAAGCAGGACTGCCCGGCGATACTCCGTTGGTTGCTTGCGCAACATGTCGATGCCGAACTTGAGCGCGTCCAGGATGGCGACGTCCGGGTCACCCGCCTGCAGTCTTGCGATGCTCGCCGAGGCTAGATCGGTGTTGTCTGTGAAGTCCTGGGCAAGGTGAGGGATGCTATCGAAGGCAACCACCGCGACCCGATGGGACACGTTGCCTATAACTGCATCCAGCACTGCATCCAATCCGCGGTAATCCTGCAAGTGCGCGGCTCCGCTGCCGCCAGTCTGGACTAAGACGGCCAACGCCAGAGGTTGTGAGCCTATGTCCGGCTCCAGCTGTAAGGTCTCGGGGGTTCCGTTGTCGGTCAACAGAAAATCCTGAGCTGTGAGCGAGAACACAAGTTCGCCGGATTTAGTTTTGACCAGAGCCGGCACGACCACCAGGTTGGTGCCCACAGAGATGGAAGGCGCGGCAACGTCGCTCGTCTGTGCGTCTAGCGCGGGAACCGCAAGCAGGCCGATGCTTAAACACGCGATTGCAACTGCAGAGTGCGGTTTCATACCCTAATGGCCCTGCGCCACGAGTCTATCCTAAGCCCCGCTTCTGACGGGCTGGAGGACAGATGGGCTGGGGCTGGCGGGCGGAATGTAATTTGAGCTCCCGAAGACATGCAACCGAGTGCCGACCCCTTTTTGCAAACGTGTACCTGCACTATGTATTCGACCTACGGGTTGAAGCATGGCGCCGGAGCGAGCGGAGATATGGTGTTTGTCCGCTATGCTGGCGACCTGGTGTTCGGCTTTGAGAAGCGTGAGGACGCTGAGCGGCTTCTGCGCGAGTTTCGGAGACGGCTGGCGAGTTTTGCGTTGCAACTCCATCGAGAGAAGACGCGACTGATCGAATTTGGTCGGTTCGCGCAAGGTGAATCGGCAGCTCCGTGGTGAGGGAAAACCGGAGACGTTCACGTTTTCTTGGGTTCACGCATTAGTGTGCGACGAACTCCAAGGGCCATTTCGCTGTACGCCGCGAGACCGTGCCTCATCGGATTAGGGCGACGTTTCAGGCCATCAAGGCGAAGCTTCGTCAGCGGATGCATGAGCCGGTCGATGTGGTGGGCGCATGGTTAAAACGTGTGGTCAGTGGCTATTACCGATATCACGCGGATCGCGATCACACATGCGATGGTGATTATTTCGTCCGTCCCGAATCTCACCAGATTGGGTGACACTCCGGCCCGTGTTCGTTTCGTGATCGTTTCTACCGATGAGGTACAGATGGGAGGTAGCCTAACGATTACAACAGCTACAAACCTAGTGAACATCCCGGCCGTCCCACCTCCGCCAGATACCAGACCCATTAAGGACATCTAAAATAAGCTAAAAGACCTTAACCGCGACTCCAACGAAGCAAACCCAAACGTCAAACCAACTCAGGAATAGAGGATCTGTTTGCTCTGGAGGCTGACGTTCCGCAAGGCTCGGGGAACTGGACAATGAGCATTGACCTGTCATGCGTTGTTCATAGGATTTTCTTTGGACCCGCGGCCGCCTGCCACAACCCGCAGAGATGAGACATATGTTGTATGCAGCGGTTCCGTCACTTTCTACGTATTGACACCCCGTACTTTCCCTAGTGATATAACACTGTATCGGCACTACGGTGAAAGCAGGTTTTCGCACGCATGTTGTTCAATTCGTTAGCGTTTGTTTGCTTTCTGCCGGTAGTGCTGATCATCTACTATCTCTTATCGCATCGCGCTCAAAATTGGTTCTTGCTAGCGGCAAGTTGCTTTTTCTATGCCTGTTGGGACTGGCGATTCTTGGCTCCCCTGCTGCTCTCAACATCCATCGATTACTGGTGCGCCACGCGTATGGAAGATCTGATCGAGAGAGGGCAGCCGATTCAGGCGCGCAAACCCTGGCTCGTGCTCAGTCTGGTCACCAATCTTGGCTTACTCGGCTTCTTCAAATACTTCCACTTCTTTACTGAATCGTTTCAGAGCTTAATGACGCCGTTCGGCTTGCACCCTGGTCTTTTCACGCTCCACGTCATCCTTCCAGTCGGCATTTCTTTCTACACATTTCAGGCACTCAGCTACACGATCGATGTGTACCGGGGACAGTTACATGCGACCCGCAAGTTTCACGAGTTCCTGCTGGCAGTCTTGTACTTTCCTCACCTGGTAGCCGGGCCGATTCAACGTGCGAATAATTTGCTGCCGCAAGTGGTGAATCCACGTCGTACGAGTCGTGAACAAGTCTCCGAAGGTATTTCGCTGATCATTGCCGGCTACTTTAAAAAAGTCTTTATCGCCGACAATCTTGCGCCAGTGGTAAATGCGATTTTTGCCGAACCGCATCCACACGCCGACCACGTTTTTTTGGCTGCTTATGCCTTTGCGGTTCAGATCTATTGCGATTTTTCGGGCTACACAGACATTGCGCGTGGCGTAGCAAAGCTGATGGGCTTTGAATTCATGTTGAATTTCAACCTGCCCTACCTGGCCGCCAACCCAAGAGAGTTCTGGAGCCGCTGGCACATCAGCCTCTCCACCTGGTTGCGGGATTACCTCTACATTCCCCTTGGTGGCAATCGCGATAGCGAGTGGAAGACCTGCCGTAATCTGTTTCTCACGATGGTGATTGGTGGCCTGTGGCACGGCGCCAACTGGACCTTTGTTATTTGGGGTGCGTACCATGGTGCTCTGCTGATTCTCCATCGCCTGCTCACCCGCAACGCAAACGGGCAGGTTGCGCCTGCCTTTGGCGCCATGTCAGTCCAGCCGGCCTGGTTGCACTGGGCCAAAGTCATCGGCTTTTTCCAACTCACGGCGCTCGGCTGGCTCATCTTTCGAGCCGATTCCTTTGGGCAACTGGCAGACATGTTAGCTTCGCTGGCCCATCCCTCCGGGTTCGATCTTCCGCTTGCCTGGAAGATCTTCTCGTATGCGTTGCCGCTGATCCTGGTGCAAATGGTGCAGTACACCACCAAAACGCTCAAGTTCATCCAATGGTCGTGGTTTACCCCAGAAGTGCGGGCCCTGGCCTACAGCGTCCTTTTGTACTTCGTATTGTTTCGCGGGGGAAGGCCCGAATCTTTCATCTACTTCCAGTTTTAGTCATGAGCAAATTTCGATTTTTTCGTTTTCTTCTCGGCTGTGTTTTATTTTTTTCCATGTGGGAGGTGTGTGCCCGCGTCGAGGACTACGTGGAAGATGGGGCCCCCATCTTTGGCAACTACGGCATGTCAAGTATGTTGACCGAGGACACCGACGGCGTGGTCGGCCGACCCTACGGTCACTTTGGAAAATGGAAGCTGAACGCCCTGGGCTATCGCGGGCCCGACATTCACAAGGACACGGTAAAGATTATTTGTGTCGGCGCATCAGAAACATTTGGCATGTATGAGTCATTGGGCATGGAGTACCCGCGCCAGTTGGAGCAGGTGATGCGTGCCCGCCACCCAGAGTTGCAGGTAGAGGTTATTAACGTGGCTTATGCAGGCCAGTCGTTGCGCACGTCTTCTCATCGTGTGGATAAGGTATATCGTCGACCTTGTCTCTCCACGCGTCGCTATCATCTATCCCAGCTTTCTTACTTACATTGACGATGCAACCGTAAACCAAAATGACGGTACAGATTGGGTGCGGGAACCGCATGGGTTTCACTCCCGCATCGTCGGCAAGCTTCTCTCATCGATCGATCGCATGCCGCAGTACATGGAGAACATCCGGTTCCGGGTACACATCTGGCGTGCTCTGCGGCACTCGCGCCCTATCGAGAAGGCAATTCCGGAATGGCACGTTGATCAGTTTCGGGCAGATCTACGAGCTACACTCGACGGCTTGCAACGACGCCGTGTAACTCCTGTGCTCGTCACGCACGCTACCTTTTTTGGCAAGAGTGTCGAACCGAACGAACAGTACATGCTGACCGCGTGGCGTCGCTTTATACCATACCTCAGCGATGATGGTTGGCTGGATTCGGAACGTCGCATGAACGCCGTTATCCGGGAGGAGGCGCGGAAATGCAACCTGCCTCTCGTGGAAGCCGCGGATGTGATGTCTGGATCAGAGAACTTCAACGATTGGGTTCACTTTACGAATCGCGGCGCACGCATCATGGCGAACCTGATTGCCGATCAGATTCCCACTCCTCAATTGGAAAGCACTAGCCACCTTCCTTCCCAGAAGTCCAGCAACCTTCGCGGCTCGTTGTCGCGAATATGGCAGGCCGCTGATTTTCGCCACAGCTGCAAGCACCCAAGGCGTGAACCACGCCGCTCTCAGCAGTAGCCGACTGTGAGTAGTAAGCTTTCGCCGGGACGGCAGCTCGCGCATAGCTGCTGAATTAAGTCTCCTGTATCTTCCAACCTAATTGCGGCGCCAGTTTGCTGCGGGACCAGCACGGATTGGCAAGCGCCGTTCCTGTGAACAATGAGGATAGCTTGCGGAACAAACCAATCTGCCGAGCACCCGCAAGTTGGCCCGCATCGTCTACCACCTCATCACCACCCGAACTCAAATGACAAAGAGGAAAGGTGGCTAGACGCGTTTAGCGAGGCAAGGTTTTTATCAGGCGGGGTTACTGAAGGTGCCACACGTACACGCTTGCGCAATTGGCCTGATCCACCATAGTTCGATAGTCTTACACAAAGAAGTGAATAGCCGCTCAGACGGCGGCCCGATCAGAGGATCGAAAATGAAGATTGCCTTTGTGAGCCAGCCTATCGATACCGTAATCCCACCTAAACAGAACTCTGTAGGCGCCTGCACCTACTGGACAGCACGCCCGTTCACCAGGTCCGCAAAGGTATTGGTTTATGGTTCGAAGGACATCAACCCCGATCCGTCCCTGGTAGCCGCAGAATCCGGGATAACGTTTCGCTTCTTCGGCACGACCTGGTCAAATCGATCGCTGTTTAAGGCCCGCCGTGAATATTATAGGTTCTTCGGTTCGGGATCTCCCGTGTCTACGTCGCGCTGGATGTTTCCCGAGTACGGACGCCAGATAGCGCGTGACATTGCGAAGGAAAAGTGTGATGTCATTCATCTGCAGCACTGTTCGCAATACATCCCCGTGATGCGGGCGCACAATCCGAAGGCTGCGATTGTTCTTCATCTGCATGGCGAATGGTTTTCGCAAACAAGGCCGGCGGCTCTTACGGATCGCCTTAAACAAATCGATCTTCTCACGACTGTGGGAGATCACATCACCAAGAAGACCAGGCAGATGTTCCCCCGGTTTGCAGGTAAATGCCAGACGACCTACAACGGCATCGATCCGCAGGAGTTTGCGCGGCAAAGAGACTACGAGGCGCAACGCAAGCGTCCGCTGAAACGCATTATGTATAGCGGAGCCATTTCGCCCCATAAGGGATTGCATGTCCTGGTGCAGGCGTTTGTCATCGTGGCCCGTCATTTCCCAGACGTGGTGTTGGATATTATCGGTCCGGTGGGCAACTACCCTATCGAAGAGAACTTCGATTTGCGCGAGGATCAGGAACTCATCAAATCGATCCAGCAGTTTTACGACACGGGAGTCCTATTAATCCCTCAAGGCAAGATTACGGCCCGACAATGCGGGCGGCGGCAAGTACATGCGATATCTCGAGAGTATCGTGCCAACCGCTCTGGCCGGCAAAGTGCGTTACCGCGGATTTGTCACCCGCTCGGAACTGGTGGACAGTTACTACGAGTCAGACATCTTTGCATTCGCACCCATTTGGAATGAGGGGTTTGGGTTACCACCTGCAGAGGCCATGGCTGCTGGATTGCCGGTGGTTGAGCACCCGCTCCGGGACGGTGTCGGAAATCGTGCTCGATGGCACTACGGGCTTTGTGGTGGAAAAGAACAACGTGGATGAGCTCGCGGGAGCGCTGCGGACTCCTGCTTGCAGATGACGAACGTCGAGAAGCCATGGGACGTGCGGGCCGCCGCCGGATGTTTGAACACTTCACCTGGGACTCGATAGCAGCAGACATGCGAGTACGCTACGAGGAGCTTTGCCAGCAAAAGGCTGGCGCCATCTCAAAGGATGCTGGGACCGTCAGCTTCGGTCAGGGCTGAAGTAAATTCAGCGTCTCAACCTGCTACCGCGTCTGGCCTTCCACTGCAGAGATCTCCGCAGCGGAAGGCCACGCGTGCCGCATGGTTGTAAGCCTAGGGCCGCGGGCGAGCTCGGCGCGTGAACCAGCTCGCTAAAGCGAACATGAACCCCGCCTGCGGTGGCTCTGCGGCAGCAGCCGGTCAGTCATGGCAATTTATCTGGGTTCCGCTCCAGTAATGATGGGGCTCCTTATTCACTGTTCATGAACGCTCTGGGCATGCTGAGAGCGGAAGCATCTATCGCCGTGGAAAGGCTGACACTATACGGCGCGAAAATCGAAGTCGCCGCCAAGAAAAGCTCGAAGCAGGCTTCGCCCCTGCGCGGGACAACTAGAAGCGAAGATCTGAATCAGCGATGCAGTCCCAGCCTATCCCTTGGGTTCAGACGAAATTGTCCTGTCAGCGTTACAAACCTGATTCGGACAGATCTGTTCGATTACGTGCCCTTCACTATCCAGACAGTCGGGGACGACGATAGAGTCAGTTTGTTGGGTGGTAAGATCTTACCAGGCGTGTTTACAAACAACCCGGCAGTGCTGTCGTACACCGTGTAACCGCTGCCGCTGCTGGTAATGGTAAAGGTGTCTCCAGTCGTACCCAAAGCAAGCGCTCCGCCGTCATTGTAGAAATACTGCCCTGGGTTCGCCACCGATTGAAGCAGATTCGATGTCGTGTAGTTGATCTGCTGATCAATGTTGTCCCGGTAACTATAGAGGTATAGGTAGGGGCCTACGCCCCGTCCGGGATCTAGTGCCCAGCCCAGATCCATCGTGTCGCTCATGCCGTCCTGAAACGTATATGACTTGCCTGTGGGCAGCGTTGTTCCCCCTGCTCCACCACCACCTCCACTCCCGCCCACCGCTGTGAACATCCAAACGGTCGGTGTGCTGGAAAGGACCAGCTTGTTGGGTGGGTCAATGGCGCTAGCACTATTTACATAAAGACCGCCGGCCGTCTTGTCCTGAAGAGTGTACCCGTTACCATTCGCAATGATGGAAAAGGTGTCGCCCGTTGCTCCGACCGCCAGGGCACCACCCAGGTCGTAGAGATACTGGCCGGGTTTTGCTTCCGCTTGAAGCTTACCCGCGCTGTTAACGACAATTTGCTGGGTGGCCCCGCCGTTGTACTTGTACGTATATACGTACGTACCGTCGCCCCACTGCGGATTGAGAGCCCAACCAAGGTCCATGGTGTTTCCGGTGTTCGGATCCTTAATGCTGTAAGTTCCAGGGCTTACACCTGGCGGTGTGATGGACCCAGTGAAAGTAAAGGTCCATAGGTTGTAGGCACTGTCGGTGGCCCCGTAGCCGTCGTGATTGGCGCCAGCCATATACTCGACCCCATTCAGCTGGTACAAGGTCTGGTTGTGTGTGCCGAAATTAGACACGACCGTTGGCTGATTGAAGCCGGCGCCGTTCCAGGGAAAAACAGAAACCCGACAACCGTTGTAGCTGGCGCCATGGTCATTGTAGCCAAGATTGTTACACATTGGGGACGCCTGCTCCTGTTCAGCCACGGTAAAGAATGGCACGCCATTTAGAGTGTCGGTCGCCACCTGGTGAATATCTATGTAGGTGCTGTCCAACTGGTGGAAAGTCCAGAGTGCGTTCGGCGTTGAACCTGGGTCGTAGTAGCCCAGCCCCGGAGCCCAGGGATTGCCCGAGGAATCTTTTTCTCCACTCCCAATGACTACAAGGTCGCGACCGTTGACTGGCAGAACGCCGAGCGAAATGCCCTGCGTGCAGGCAGGCTGCCCTTGCACACTGTTGGTGGCGATCAGATGAGCAACCCATCCAGAGCCGCGGGCTGCGCTGCCGCCAGGATTTTGATACCAATACAAGCTGTTGTTAGTAGGGTTGCAGGACACTATGTTTGTCCGTGCGCCGCCATTTACGTTGGCGATGGCAATCGCGTCGATCGATTCACCCGTGGGGGGTGAGAATGCTCCCTGGGCCCAGGAATTGTATTTATCCTGGCAACCCCAAGAAGCCTATTTTAATATCTGTTGGAACCTCACTGCCGGAAGCGAGCACATCCAGCTTTCCGTCGCCATCGAGGTCCACCATGTGCAACTCATGCGCACCGCGATTTCCGTTGATGACCTCAACCCCCCACTCGTTGCAGAGGGAACCGCCCCAGTTCAACGGATTAGCCAGCCACACGATGCGCGTCATTTGCGACGCCACCAGGCCGGCATACTGGTCGCCGGGGTAGGTGAACGCACGCGAACGTTCGTAGTAGCGAGCCGGTACCTGGATCGAGCAATTGCTGCGTTGCTGAACATCGTAGATGTAGCCGTTCTGGTCCGTTCCCAGAAAGTAGCTTGGATACGAAGTATTGGTGAACCGTCCGATAGCCTTTTGCCAATGTATGGAGTCAGGCGGCGCAGGTGCTATCACAGTGTGCGATAAGAGAGTCGCTGTTTGGCTGTGGACGCACGGATCGGCGAAACAAGGGATTATGAGAAGGAGGAAGAACCACACACGCAGTTGCATATAAACACCTCGACAGGTACCGATAGCTAAAGAGCACGACCAGCAATGACCGAGCCGCGACCGCACTTAGCGTCACGCCACCAGGCACTTCTAGTTGCAAACAGGCCCGGAAGTTACGCATACGCGTAAGTGCACCGTTGTAGTTCTGTGAGGGAAGAACAGGGGATCCCCAAGCCACGAGTATTACAAGCCTTCATCAACCTGGGGAGGGGGCAGGAGACGAAGGAAATTTCAAAGTGCCACGTAAGATCGCCGTCAAGCAAGACTGAACAGCGTATCTTCCAGCAGGTCGAAAGCCTGCAGGAACTGTATTGTAACTCTTATTTGGCGTCAGATCTGCTCGTTTGCAACTTCTTTGTTCTGGCGCAATTTGGCATCCAAAAGGAGAAACGACTCCATTTTTGGCTCGAGTGTTGCCTGGCACCCCGCGAGGGCAGGCGGCCAGGATGATTGAGCTCCGAAAACAAGTACTCGGGTGCCGACCCTTTTCTGTCAGTGGGAAGGCACATCAGGGTGTCGCGTGTAATCGCGAGTGGCCGCTGGGTCTGGCGTAGTCGAAGAGTCCAGAAACGTCAGCAAATAATTTGCACCAGAACCGGGAGACTTCCAGAACGTCTGCGCGAGCACACCGGCCCGGGAAGGTGAAAGACCCACGGCGGAGCCAGTTGGCAGCAGTATGATCTCGCCGCTTCTCGCAAATGTGTATCTGCACTAGCCTACCGCGACCGGAACTGACCCTTAGGAATTTGCGATATGCCCGCATAACGGATGATTGAGTTACAACCACTAATCGGCAGCACCGCGTTGTCGGCTGCAATAAACTACGCGCGAGTGTTGTCCTATCCCGCCTCGCACTGCTCGTTTACGCACCGTACCCCAGCGCCGATCGTTCTAAGTCACCGTCACAGTGAAAGTTGTTGACGAGGTAATGTTGCCGTTGACGGAGTCGGTGCCCGTGAGCGTCAGGGTATAGACGGGCGAGGGCGGCGCGCTGCCGACCGGCGGCGGGGGAGTGCTCGTGGCGGCAGCGCTGTGGCTGCCGCCTCCTCCACAGCCCATGGGGCCGGGCGCGGTGACAGTTAGCATCAGAACGATCAGCGGCGATTGTGAGATTCGCGGCCGCGAGGCTGAAACTGCCGCTTGCCTCCACACTGCCCACCAGGAAGGGATAGGTTCCGCTGGAGGGGGCGTGCAAGGCATCCCCGGAATAGGTAGTGGTCACCACGTGATAGCCGGGCGTGGAAGGAACCACAAGGTTGTAGACAGCACCCACCTGGGACGATGCGGGATCCGAAGAGGGGCCGAGGGCGAGCGAAGGATTGACGTCGACGCCGTCAATCGACACCGAGACTGTTCCAGTAGGCAACGGCTGAGGCGGCCCGATGTACACATTGGCAACATAGATTTGCAACGGGAGTGTTTGCCCCGCTGTTGTGGCCACATCTGCGGGGGAAATGATGTACGAGACCGTGGGCAAAAGACTTGCCGTAGGGCCGATGGGCCAGGCGGACACGAACGCATTCAGATCGGGGCTGCCAGGTCCGGTCGCCTCATCATATCCGGCCTGTGCCGCATAGTCTCCCTGGCTGGCAGATGTGCATTCCGCGGCTCCGGCGATGCATGCGATGCTGCCGGACGTGACGTCGTGGAAAGCGGCTGCGTAGGTTGCGGGTACAGCGGCTAGTTGGTAGAGCAGGGGATTAAGGTTTCCCAGACCATTCGTCTTCTCGGCTGCGTTCAGCAGTGCGACCATCCCGGCAAAGATCGGGGCGGCAAACTCGTTCCGCCCGCAATCGTCATTTTCTGGTTGCTGCCCACCAACCCTTCCACGCAGCTCGCCGTCTGTCCCTCCTGCGCAAGCAGAGTACGGTCACTGGTACAGAAGACATACCCGGGAGCAGCGACGGAAGACCGCAACGCGATGTCAGGCACAAGCCGATAGCTTCCGGCAGGCATGCCGGGAAACGTGCTTTGCCGAGGCTGGCCGCGGGTAGTAATCGCTGGAGCCCCCGCCCCCAGCCGCGATGCCATGGGTCGCTGACCCCTCGTTCCATGCCACTTCCGGCACATAGGAGAGCAGCGTTGGGGGGTAGGACGTTTCGAAGATGTTGGGTGCCCAGTATTGGGTGTTGCCCACCGTGAATGTGCCGGCTGCCATTTGGGTTCCGCCCACCGCTGTTACGTACGGGCTGCTGGCGAGGAAACTCACCGCGGCAGACTGCTGGAGGGCAGGGGTAATTCCCGGGGCATTGCTTTCAGGTGCGCAGCTGGTCGACCCGCTGTCCCCGGAACTGGCGACCACCGTTTGCCCCTGGGCCGGTTTTGGCTTGAGTGGGGTACATGACCATCGCACGCTCTCCTTGTGCCCACTCACCTGAAATGACTGCAGCGGAGCAGAGGAGGAATGACTGACTGACATGACCCCATACTTCAGGAGGAGCACATGGTCTATTAGGTTGCGGGTGGGTTGCGGGAAAAAGGGCGCCAGAGAAGATCCTGGCGCCCTCGATAGTGAAATGCTTCTGATTATTCCGTCGTTAGAAGTTTGCCCGCAGTGCGAACTGCAGGACCCGTGGAAGATTAGCCTGGGAGGTAATCCGGCCAAAGTTGGAGGTGCCCTGGGTCAGACCTGGGTAGCCAAACTGCACCCGGTTGAACAGGTTAAAGGCTTCTGCGCGAAATTGCAGATTGATGTCTTCATGAATGGGAAACGTCTTGTAGGCAGAAGCATCCCACTCCGCGACGCCAGGCGAGCGCAAGTTTGGATCGAGCCTGGGTTCGTTGCCAAACGTGAACGCAGCCGGCTGCGTGAAGCAGGATGTGTTGAACCACCGGTTCAGCCGGGAAGTGGCAGAACCCGTGATCTGCTTGGTGCAACCAGGCACATAGTTTGGCCGGGCCCGCCACCGAAGGAGTTGGTCAGATTCTGGTTAGTGCCAAAGCCCAGAGGGAATCCGGTCATCAGCGTGGTGAGCCCACCCAGCCCCCACCCGCCAATCACGGCATTCACCACTTTCGGCGTGTTTGCGAGCATGGCCTGGCCGCGTCCAATGGGCAGATCATACACGTAGCTGATTACCAGTCGCTGCGCGGCATTGTCAGCCGACAGGGATTTCTCCGCTTTCAGATTGCGTGGATCCTGCACGCCTGGGACTGAAGCCTCGAGCCAGGTAGTGAGGGTATCGGTGTTGCTCAACAGCTTCGACCAGGTGTACGCGCCGTTGATGGAAGCACCCCGGGCAAACCGTTTCTGTACCGTCAACTGTAGCGAGTTGTAGGTAGACGAAGCCAGGTCGGCCGATGCGCTCGACAGCCCCGAATACTGAGGGTAAGGCAACAGTAACTGACCGGCCGAGATGGTCGGCGCGCCCAGGCTATAGGTGGAGCTGATGGTTCCATAGAACGGATTGGCCACCTGAGTGACGACAGCATTGCCCCGAGAGAGATCCTCATCAGGAAGAGTATTGAAGTTTATGCTGCCAAACGGGAGATGGGTGCCCTTGGAAGCGCCATATGCAAGGTTGAAAACCAGGCTGCTGCCGATCTGCTGTTGAATGCCGGCTTCCACTGTTGCGTGTACGAATAGGGATTGTTGGGGAAATTCTCTGTTGGGCCGGAACCGAGCAGGGTCGCTTGATAGGCGGAACCGCGGCCCACTGGATGGATGAGCCCATTTGGAAACGGATTGCTGATGTTGTTGGCCGGGGTCAAGCCGTTGTTGATCGAAGTCACCATATTGGTGGTGGAGGAATTGATGGGATCGCCGCTGGGGAAGTTGGAAGAGAACTCCACATCATTGGGCAGCCAGAAGATGCCGTAGCCCGCGCTGAAGACGGTGTTCGGGTGCAACTGGTAGGCCATACCAACACGCGGTGAGAATTGCAGGTAGTCAGTGTTGTAGGCGGAACGCGAACTTCTGGTGGATGAGTTGACCAGACCGATCGCACCCGGGTAGTTACCGAGCCCCGCGGCCGATAGGACCGGGTTGGTTGCGTTGGGTTCGAAATAACTGATTCGGTCGTGCCGTTCAGTGAACGGCTGGATCAGCTCCCAGCGAACACCCACGTGCAGGGTTAGCTTAGGGCTAGCCCGCCAGTCATCATTCACGAAGAGAGCCGGATAAAGCTGCTCTGCAGCAACCGGGGTAACGACCGCGGAGTTTGCACTGGTGGGGTAGCCCAGAAGGAAGGTACGCCAGGCCTAACCCGCCCGTCCCCGAGAGAGGATTCTGCGCGGTGAAGCCATTGTTAAACGTGTAGAGACCGGCGGATTGATTCTCCTGCACGTAGTTAAAGGTGGCACGCAGATATTCGCCCCCGAAGCGCAACGTGTGGTTACCGATGAACCTGGTCAGGTTGCCGGAGATTCGATCATCGTCGGTAGCGTTATGAATCGTGCTGTCGGCGCCGGCGCTGCTGAAGATGCCGCTGGGATCGAAGCCGCTGATCGACATGACCGGTGGACCGGGAAATTGTATTTGCGACTGCAGGGAAGCGGGTTGCCCGATACTCGTTACGTCAAAGTTGCCGAGCAGCGGCGAGCGAGTATAGAAGAAGCGAAGATAGCTGATGCGTAAATCAAGCAGCGTCTTCGAGCTGAACGCGTAGTCGTCAGCCAGTACGAAGCTGTTGGTGTTGAAAATTTCCGCGCAGCGATCCACGCAGATGCCATTAAAGGCGTTGGTCGGCAGGTTGTTGTTTTTCCAAAAGGTATACCGGGCGCTGATGTGTTGCTTGTCTGACACATTCTGATCGATGTGCGCGACTGTTTCATAATTGTTGCCGCCGCTGCTGCCAGTGGTGGTGTAGTTGATGCCGGTAGGCGGGGCGCCGGGAATGTTTGGCGCCGGGAAGAACTGCTTGGCGTAGGCCAGCGCAGTCGGGTTCAGCCTGCCTTGCGGTATCTGGGCCCCTGTGAATTCAGTGCGGTTATATAGCGGAGTGCCCGGGGCACACGCAGGGAAGCCAGCCACCCCGCAGGTGGTGAGCGGATCGTAGATGGGCGTACCCAGGTCGGCGAGATTACCCTGCAGTTCTGCGGCCGTGGGTACAGTGGTGGTGTACGTGATGCCCTGACGCAGGGAAAAACCTTCGAAGTTCACGAAGAAGAACGTCTTATTGTGACCGTCATACAGGTGCGGGATGTAGACCGGGCCACCCACGTTGAAGCCGTATTGGTTCTGCGTAAACGAAGGATTAGGCAAGTGCGCCTGGTTGCCAAAGTAGGTGTTGGAATTGAGCACCTTGTTGCGGAGAAATTCGTACGCGGTTCCATGAAGGTGGTTGGTCCCTGACTTGGTGCGGAACTGCACGGCTCCGCCGGCGAGCCGGCCATAGTCTGGTGTGAGGTTGTTGGTCTCGACCTTGAATTCCTGCAGGGAGTCCTGAGTGGGAACGAGGGACGTGATATTCAGATATTCGGTGTTCACGGGTGCGCCATCAAGAAACGTGACGCTCTGGTTGGCGAAGCCGCCACCGATCTGGTAGTTGCCCCAGGCGAAGGGGTTCGTGCCGTTTGGATTCTGTTGCGACTGCCCCTGCGGTACGACTGAGGGTGCGAGCGCAACCAGGTTCATGGCGTTCCGGCCATTGAGCGGGATCTCATTTGTCTGGCGCTGGTCGATGACTGTGCCCAGCGAAGAAGTTTCCGCCTGGATCAAGGGCGTGCTCGATTGGACCGTAACTACCTCGGTTGCTGTTCCCAGGGTAAGAGTCAGATTGATCTGCAGCGTAGAGTCAACCTGCAACTGTATCGGTTCCTGGGTGAGCTGCTTGTAGCCGCTCTGTTTAACGACAATACGATATTGGCCGGGCGGCAGGTTGTTGAACTGGTAATAACCGGAGTCATTCGTGGTGGCCGTGCGCGTATCATCCGTGCCCGTGTTCTGGAGCGTCACTTGCGCGGCAGGCACCACTCCACCGCTGGGATCGTTCAAAGTGCCATTGATAGCGCCGTTGGTCGCCTGGGCATGGCTATAGGCCGTCGCAAAACAAAGCAATATCCCGAGAGCGGCGAAGCGCAAGCAGGCGAAAGTGGAAGAGAGCCCGCGAGGCAGATTAGATGCGCGGTTTAGAAGATTGCGTGACTTATGATGACGAGGGTTGATTGCCTGGCTTGCGGCAACATCGGTACCAATTGATTGTGCTTGCAGAATCACCTCGGGCCTCCAAGGAATGGGTCGGCGTATCAGCACAGACGAATCTGCAGCTGAACGTGGATTGCTTGCTGTGGATTGCCTTGCTCGTGCCGTGCCTGGTGTTGCAGCGTGCTTCTTGCTACCGCTGGCTACCGTATTCCCCTTGAAACATCACTGTCAAGCGCACCCGCTTTACTGCTCAGTGGCAGTACTGCTTCGCAAGCATGCGGGGAAACGTTGCTGACCATGCGTGAAGCTGCGTATACGATTAAAAGTTGCTGGCTTAGTTGCCTATCGTACAAGTGCCGCAGACTCCGAGAGGGGACCAGAGAAATTATGATGAGGCTTTTGCTTGCCGGTCTGGCAACCCTTGGTGTGGGAAGCAGCATCTTCTCTGTCCGCGAGCCGCGGGGCATCGATTTCGTCCATCGGAACTCACCCACCAGCAGCAAATACCTGATTGAAACCATGGGAGGTGGAGTCGCGGTCTTCGACTACAACAACGATGGCCGGCTTGACGTGCTGCTGGTGAACAGTGGGTACCTGTCGGCGCCGATGGAAGTGCCGGCGGACTTTCGCCGCAGCCTGCCAAGGTACTGGAACCGCTTGTACCGGCAGGAAGCGAACGGAAGCTTTACCGACGTCACGGAGGCTGCAGGGTTGGCCGATGCCGGCAACGCGAATTACGGAATGGGCGTAGCGATCGGCGATTATGACAATGATGGTTACGAAGACATCTACATCACGAATTATGGAAAAAACACGCTGCTGCACAATCAGCGCGACGGCACCTTCGTCGATGAGACGCAAAAGGCGGGTGTGTCTGCGGGCGGCTGGTCAGCATCCGCGGGCTTTGTGGACTATGACAATGACGGGCGCCTCGATTTGTTCGTTACCCGGTATATGAAATGGAATCCGGCAGAGAGCAAAGTATGTGGCGGCGCATATCACACCTACTGTCCACCAGGATCGTTCCCGCCGACCACGAATCTTCTCTACCACAACAATGGCGACGGAACGTTTACCGACGTGAGTGAGTCTTCAGGCATCGCGCTCAAGCAAGGCCGTTCGCTGGGTGTCGCTTTTAACGACTACGATGGCGATGGCTTTCAGGATATCTTCGTGGCCAATGACGGCATGGAGGAGTTCCTATTCCACAACAACCGGAATGGCACGTTCACCGAGCGTGCGGAGGAAGCAGGTGTAGCTCTGACGGATGACGGCAGTCCGTACGCCGGCATGGGCGTTGATTTTCGCGACTACGACAACGATGGCAAGCCGGATATTCTGGTGACCGATTTGGCCAGGCAGGTGTACGCGCTCTACCACAACGACGGGGACGGTTCCTTCAGCTACCGCAGCCTGCAAACAGGACTCGCCAGCTTATCCGCAGCGAGCTCCGGATGGGGCGTGGGCCTGGTCGATTTTGATAATGATGGCTGGAAGGACATTTTTGCGGCGCAAAGCCATGTCATGGACAACGTAGAAAAAATCAACCCGGCCATGCACTACAAGGAGCCGCCCTTGCTGGCCTTGAGTCACCAGGGTCGCTTTGAGAGGGCCAACCTGGGCACGGAGACACCAGTCGCCGGCAGGGGTGCTGCTTTCGGAGACTTGAATCACGACGGTAGCATGGATGCCGTGGTGAGTGTGCTGGGAGGAGCTCCCGAGGTGCTTTACAACCGCGGTAACGGTGCGCACTGGCTGACCCTGACGTTGGTGGGCACGCGCAGCAATCGCGACGGCATTGGGGCGCGGGTCGTGGTGAACGGTCAGACACTGACTGTAACCACCGGGGGCAGCTATCTTTCGGCAAGTGATAAGAGGGTACATTTTGGTCTGGCAGATTCTGCGAGCGCCAGCATCGAAGTGTTTTGGCCTTCGGGCGCGCACCAGCTTTTAAAAACGTTCCTGCGGATCAGTTCCTCACCCTGCAGGAGCCCCGCTGACCGTGATCGCGCTCTGTGTTTTGCTGGTACTTGCGGCACAAGAGCCGGCCTCCCAGGCGGTCGAGCATATGCAAGCGGGGATAGCGGCGGAGAAGCAGGGCGAGCACGCCGCAGCCATTGCCGAGTTTCAAAAAGCCGCCCAACTGCAGCCGGATCTGACAGCCGCTTATGTGGACCAAGGGATGGTCTACATGGGAGAGCACGACTATGCGGATGCCATCGCTCCCCTGAAGCGCGCGGTGGGCCTGGACGCGAACATCGCCGCAGCCCAGGAGATGTTGGGGTACGCCCTGTTGTCTCAGGGGTATGCCGCCGAAGCTCTACCCTATCTGCAGCGGGTTGGGAACCAGGGGATGCTTGGTTTGGCGCAACTGGAGACCGGGGACCTGGGGAATGCGGTGGCACACTTGCAGGCTGGCCTGTTGCAACACCCTAACGATCCCGAACTGCTGGCTGCGTTGGCGCGAGCCGCCGGTGTGCTCTCCCGGGAGAGCAAAGACGCGTTGCTGCAGACGCATCCTGAGTCCGCGCAGGCCCACCTGGCGCTAGCTGCGGATTACCGGGCGTTGCAGAAGGCGGGGGAAGCGGAGGCGGAGTACCGGAAAGCCCTGGCTACCCAACCGTCCCTCCCCGGGGCACACCTTGACCTGGGCGATCTTTATCAAAGCAGCCAACAATGGCAAAAAGCGGAGCAGGAGTTTCGTGCTGAGGCCAGGCTCAGGCCGGGCAGCGCCGAAGCCGCCTATCGGCTGGGCAACGCGCTCCTGCAGAATGGAAACGTGCCCGTCGCGGTGACTGAACTGCGGCGGGCCGACACCCTGCAGCCCGACATGCCTGAGACCTTGTACGCGCTCGGCAAGGCCGAGGCGCTCGACGGAAAATCGCCTGCGGCCGAGCAACACTGGAACCGCCTACTTGGTTTGGAAAAGGATACAGATCTCGCGGGGAAAACCCATTTTGCCCTCGCCGCCCTCTACCGCAAGTCAGGCAAGACAAGCCAGGCCGAGCAGGAGATGAAAGCATTCCAGGCGATCAAGGAAGCGCACACAAGCCGATAGGGTCACAGGCGCCCTCAAGGTGGACCCTGATAGCCACAGAGGAAAAGCCCTGCAAAGGACAAGCCGGGCCAGTACCGACACAGCCACCAGAGCTCAACTACTGACTCACAACGCTCAGCGTGATGCTGGAAGGGAACTGCGTGGAATGGTGCACGCGATTGTGGGCCACGGCGAAGTTAGCCTCGCCTTCGTTGTTGCCGCCCGTGTTCAGGTTGCGGTCGTAGCGCGGGAAATTGCTGCTGCTCACTTCTATGCGCAACTGCTCACCCGGTGCGAAGTAGTTGCTGGTCTGCATCGGCTGCAGCGTGACTTTGTAGACCTTATCCTTCTCCATCCAAACCGGCTGCTTGTCATACCCTTCGCGATAACGAACGCGTTGTATGTTGTCGTCCAGGTTGTACGCTGTGCCATCGGGCAGCACGTCGATGAGTTTCACCGTAACATCCGTATCCTTGACGTCACTCGAAAGATAAAGCGTCACCTCCACGGGGCCGGTCACTTCCATACCCTGATTGAGCGGCCCTGTGCTGTACACCAGCACGTCGTTGCGCGCCTCCAGCGCGCGCTGGTCGACGGCGCCCGGCTTGTAATCCGCTCCCAGGCAACAAAAGCCACCGCCACGGGTCGGCACCGGGTTCATGGGGTCGTACACCAGGCTATCGGCAATGTCGTTGATATCGGCCGCTGACTGCAAGACACCATCGCCGAACAATGAGTTCGCGTGGCCCTTGCTGGCCAGGTAAAACTTGACGGACCTGGCATTTGCCGGCGGCCAGGTGTCCGCCGATTGCCAGCGGTTGCTGCCCATGGTGTAGTAGCGGATCCTGGGTGTCTTGTTCAGGATTCCGTTGTCTTCGTCTTTGAGGAAGTGATCGAACCACCCATACGTGAGCGCATCGTAGTCCAGCCGCGCGTCGCCCATGTCTCGTTCACCCACCACGGTGTGTTCTTCCGCTCGCTGATAGCTACAGTGAGCGACCGGCGCGATGATGGCGTATTGCTGGTTGGCGACTGCGGGGTTTCCATGCACGCGCGCATCGTTATATGCGGCCAGGTTAGGAGCGACGCTGATGTCGTACCACGTCATGAACCAAAGGCCCGGCGTCTGCACGTGCAGGCTGTCGTTCCAAAGACCGCCTGCATACCACGAAGGGTCATTGGGAGTGCGCTTGATCATGCCCGGAGCGCCGGAGGGCGTGGTATCGGCGAAGATGCCATGACCGCCGCCAACCGAGTTCAGAATGTCTTCGACCGGCAAATGGCGGAGGGCCTTGCCCCAATCCACCGGGGGTGCATGCGATGCAAGGTCGTAGGATTTCGCGGCTGTCACCAGGGCCTGCTGCGAGGTGCCTGGTGCAAAGGCAGGGCGAGCATCGCGGGTGAGCAATCCTGACTCGTACACCCAGGGAATGAACAGCATCTGCATGGCGCCGCCGCGAAACCAGTTTCCCTGCTCATAGTAAGGACCCACACGACCGACGCCGGCGCCGTAGCTCTCCGGTACAAATGCCGCAAGGGCTTTGTTGCCGCGGGTAGCCACCGAGAGTTGCCACTCTGCCGTGGACGAACAGCCCACCAGCCCAACCTTGCCCGCCGACCATGCCAGCGAACTCATCCAATCCAGCTCGTCGTCGGCATCGGTGAGGGGCACGCCTAAGATCTCGTAGTCTCCTTCAGAGAAGTACCGGCCGCGTTCGTTCATCTCGATGTAGGCGTAGCCGTGCTTCACGGCCGTGAGTGCTGCCGACATATCGCGGGGTGCGTTCGCATCCACGTCCCAATAGTTGAAGTTGTAGGGCGTGCGGCTGAACAAAACGGGATACTTTTTGGAAGTGTCTTTCGGGCGGTAGATATCGGCCTGCATCCGCTTACCGTCGCGCATCGGGACCATGACTTTGCGTTCGATGATGGCGACCGACTGAAGCTCATGCTCGGTGGCCATACGGGCCGCGATCTTCGGGTCTTCCTGCGCGTGCGCAGCCGAAACAATCCCCAGAGACAAACATGCCACGCACGCAAAACACACTGCTTTGTTCATACCACCTCGTTCCACCTGGCTTTGCAGTCACTATACGCAACCTGGCAGCCAGTTGAGAAAAGAAGCTTCTCCATGTCTAAGAAAAGGATGAAACGCTAGAGAGCGGTTCGCAACGCGATCGGGAGATAGCCGATGCGGGTCTGCGCGTTCCCACCATTCGCATTAGCCCTGATAACGAGACCGTGCTTGCCGAGCGGGGACTGCTGGCCGACTTAGCGGGCACCTGGCAGGGATGCGGGTTCAACCTGATCGCGCGTCCTGACCGGGAAGGGAACGCCAATCTTTATCTTCAGCTGAACACTACCAATGGAGTTTTGACAGCCACCCCGATTGGCTCTCCTATTCCGAATCGCGGCTTTGGTCAGAACGACATTTACTCTTCAGGGACTTACCCATCTGCAGAAGATCAATGACGTGTGCCCGCACGCCGGTGGCGCCATGCACATTGAATGGCGCGGGGTACAGACGAACCGTTCACGGTCCCATACAACGACACAAGACAACTAGAAACACGTACTGCGAAGGTTACGTTTCGTTTGTCCCCTTGTTCCTGTCCCCTTGTTCCGCAACCGGATAGGCCGGTTGATCGAGGGGGTCTACAACGGCAAACGGCTGCACTCCGCCTTACGATATCTCACACCGCAAGAGTTCGAGCAGAACAGCCAGCTTCGCCGAAGTGACGGCGCTGATGGAAGCGGTGGAAAACCAAAGAACGGTTTACCACCGGTCCCACTCGGCGTTGCATTATTGACCTTTCCAAAAGTCAGGATCTTTTTTGACCCAGTCGACTCTTGGATTGCTTTCACGCGGGTTGATCACGAAGAGGTTCGTTGCGGTGGTGGCGACGCTGGCGGCTTCAAGCTCGGCCGCTTTTTTCATGCTTTCAGGTCCCATCGCTTCGCTCAACTTGTCCGAGTCCAGAATGCTTTTGTCGGTTTCCGCAAGCGACTTAACCGTGTTCATGAGGACGAAGGATGCGCCGGCTCCGCCTGTGCCGGGAAGGGCTGGGCTTCCGTAAATTGTTTCGAAACAGTCCCAGTGCGTCTCGGGAGCCACTTTTTTATAGGCTTCGATGTACATGTGAGCGAGTTCGGTAAATTCGTGCATGTGACCAGGTTTGACGACGAAGGTGGTGACTTCAAAGTAGCGAGTACCTTCGATCGACCCTTTGTTTAGGCTGAGGTCTGGACGAAGTGCCAGGGCCACTTCGTCATAGCTCGCGAGCAGATCTCCGTCCATGAGACTTGCCTGGTCGACCCTGGGACCGAGAGCTTTGCTGGCGCGCACCGAGGTGGTGGCCTTTTCCCAATCAGCGAAGCTGTTGTAGCTGAACAGGAACAGCGAGCGCGACGGACCGGAGAGGGAGTCAAGCGCAAAGTACGGAAAAGGGGTTTTCGTTTCGGCGAAAGCTTTAACGAAGGCGCCTTCTGAGCGTTCGTGAATCAGGCCGCTTTTGCCCGGTTTGAGGTATTCGCGATGAATGACGAGCACGTTGGGTGGGCCATCAATCATGGCGCTTTGGGCGTTGAGTGCGGGTGAAAGGGCTGTTGCAAGCGGAAGCAACGTGGCGCAGCTAAAAAACAGCTTATGGGTGAGAGCGTGCATGATTCTCCTCAAGAAGCATAGGAAGTACTGGCCTGATTCACTGCAACAGGAAAGCGAGCCGAGGTGCACCAAGGATGGCCGGCGACGGTGTGCACGGAGGGGCGGAAGAAAGATGACCGTTGGGGCGAGGTCCACTCTATGCCGTCGCCTAGCACCTGTCAATCTGTCAATCAACCGGCTGAGTAACATCAGCAGGATGCAGCTACCTGCTGACCATCTCCCCACCTGGCAAATGGCGGCAAACTGGCGAGGGCTTCGCGGTTTCCATTACGAGTTAAAGCCTCGTCGAGGTGGCCACGGGGTATGAATGGATGGCAATGTACATTCAAGATCTCGAGAAACTTAGAAGCAGTGTTTATTTACTTCAGCCTTATAGGTGGAGAATGCGACGGTCACTTCAGCGGCGTGTGATGCAGGAAGGGATCGGGGCAGACGTGTTCTTGTGGGCACTCGCGGTCTTGATTCTCTCAATGGGCTTTCTTTCAAGCTTAGGTGTTTGCTGCTATCTGCTTGTCTGGGCCTAAGCACAATCTGCCCAGCCCGGGGATTTTCGTCTGTGCGCCAATTAGCCGCGAGACTGGTTGCAATCCGGCGGCACCTAAACATTCAAACAGACGGGATATAACCGAACCTTTGGGTGTAGTAAGGAGTCTCTGTTGTGCCTAATCGGGGGTTCGTAGTTATTCCGTGTTGTGCCAGCTTTCCTGCAACACGCCCGCAGCAGCTCCGCTGCAAGCACTGACTCTCCTGTCATTTGCTGCGAAGCGTTTGTTCCCTTTGCCTATCCGATGCTGGAGCTCTGTAGATCCCTCGACTGCGCTCGGGATGACAAAGGGGGGCGGTGACAAAGGGGGGCGATGAAAGGGGGCGGTGACAAAGGGGGGCGATGACAAAGGGGGGCGGTGACAAAGGGGGGCGATGACAAAGGGGGGCGATGACAAAGGGGGGCGATGACAAAGGGGGGCGATGACAAAGGGGGGCGATGACAAAGGGGGGCGGTGACAAAGGGGGGCGATGACAAAGGGGGGCGATGACAAAGGGGGGCGGTGACAAAGGGGGGCGATGACAAAGGGGGGCGATGACAAAGGGGGGCGGTGGCAAAGGGGGGCGATGACAAAGGGGGGCGGTGGCAAAGAGGAGGGTGGCAAGGGGTGATGACAAGCGAAGATGACAAGGGGGGTGACAAAGGGGGGTGATAAGCGGGGTTGCAAGGATGAATGGTAAAGATGGATTACAAAGGTGGGGAGCTTTAGGGCGAGGACAGAAGAAAACGTACCCTGATTAAAACCAGACGACTACGAAATGATGGGGTAGGTTGCGTCTGTGCCCGCTCGATCCGGTTCAGTGAAAACCAGTAAGTTGTCTTTTCCGTCTGTCAGCGCCCGTACAGCAAGTTGTCTAGATTACCGAGCTGGTGAGTGGCGGAGAGAGAGGGATTTGAACCCCCGATACCCGTGAAGGTATGCCTGATTTCGAGTCAGGTGCATTCAACCGCTCTGCCATCTCTCCGTCCTTCCATATTAAATGAGCCGAGCGGAATTGTTGAGCGGTCTGCCCGTTACGGGAGCCTGAGTCGCGCCAAAGGTAGTATGGCGGGGCCGGGCGGGGCATGACATTCTTGCAATACCATGCGCGTAAATATCAAAGCCCGGATCCCGATGCATCTTTATCAGGAGTTCCATACGTTGCCCCTGGTGCTGACGATCGAGACGGCTCATGGGCTCGCGGCACGGTGCGAACATCACACCACGGCGGCGGATCTCATGTGGACCCTGGACCAGAAGACCGACATCAGCGCGGCGCTGCTGGACCACTTCCGGCAAAAACTCAGGCTGATCGAGGAAGCCAACCTGAGCGATGTGGAAGTCAGCGATGAAGTGCTGGATAGGTTTGGCTTCTTTCTCTAGCCGTGGCCTAGTTCCTGATTGAGTATTTGCGCCAGGCGAAGACCTGCGAGGGCAAGCTGACGGTCCACCACGGGCCGCTCCCGCAGGTAATAAGCTTCGTCGATGTTTGTTTGCGCCGGCACCCAGGCCTCTTTTGCCAACTGCAGTGAATCGTTTGCCCAGGCTACCGGGTTGGTTGGGCCCGCCTGCAGATGGTCTGCGACGATCATCGACTCCAATGCCTGGGCATAGCGGTGTTCGCGAATGCCGGTGTGGCTGATTAGCTGCGAATCCCAGATGGCATGCAGGTTGCACGGGTAGGGACCACATTCCGTGGAACCGAGGAAGGTGACCGGGATGTCATTGCCGCCTCTCGCGTCAGCCATCGCGTGCATGGGCTGGCTGAGATCGCCGACGAAGTGCACCAGGTACTTGAGGGCTTCACTCCGCGCGGTAAACGGCTGCTGCGGATCGCCCAGGATTTGGGCAAACAGGCGGATGCGTTGGACGACGCAGTTGTCCTCGGGGCAATCGCTGGGTGCATAGCCACTGCTGGCTGGGGCAATGTCGACGTAGTGCCACGGACCCGTTTCCGGGTGCTCGCTGCGAATGTCATCGGCCCAGGTCGCAATCGATGCCAGATCGTTATTACCTAGAAAGGGCCGCAGATGCAGAAGCGTTTTGCTGTCGAGATGATCCCAGGCGATATCGGCGATGATCCGGTGGCCTTCGTTACCCCAGGCCAGGCCCTGCGGCGTGGGTAGCAGGAGGGAAAGAATGGTGAGGATGACAGAGCAGGGCCGGCGAAGCATATGAGGTCATCATAACTGGGCTTTGCGGTTGGGCTTTGTGGTTGTCGATGGAAGCTGGAAAGGCAACGACGCCCCATTCGCCAGGAAGGCTCGAATGGGGCGTCGTCTGGTTCGTGATTATAGGAACAGAGGAGCGAGCACCAGCGTCACGGTTGCCAGGAGTTTGATGAGCACGTGCAGGGAAGGCCCGGCGGTGTCCTTAAAGGGGTCACCCACGGTGTCACCGACTACGGCTGCTTTGTGCGCCTCGGAACGTTTGCCGCCGTGAGCTCCGGTCTCAATGAGCTTTTTAGCGTTGTCCCAGGCGCCGCCGCTATTGTTCATGAGCATGGCCATCAGGATGCCGGTGATGGTGCCGACCATGAGCAGGGAGGCGACCGCTTCGGCACCGGCCAAATCGATCGCGTGACCGTTCAATGTGGGCGTGTATTCGCCGGGAATCTGGATGTGGAAACTGCCACTCAGATTTTTGAAGATGAGCCCCACGACCAACGGAGTCAGCACGGCGAGGGCGCCGGGCAGCACCATTTGCTTGAGTGCGGCGCCGGTTACGATGCGTACGCACCGGCCGTAGTCGGGCTTGGAAGTGCCGGCCATGATACCGGGGTTCTCGCGGAACTGGGCGCGTACATCTTCGATGATGTATTGCGCGGTGCGGCCGACGGCTTTGATGGCGAATGACGAGAAGAGAAAGATCAACATCGCGCCCAGCAACGCCCCGACAAACACCGGCACGCTGGCCAGGTTGATGTTGGTAAAGCTCCAGCCGGCAGGCAGGATCTGGTTTGCGTCTGCAAAGCGCTGGGCCACAATGCCGTGAACCGTCTCAAGATAGGCAGAGAAGAGGAGGAACGCGGCCAGGGCGGCGGAGCCGATGGCATACCCCTTGGTAAGCGCCTTGGTGGTGTTGCCGGCAGCGTCGAGCTTGTCGGTCTTGTCACGGACTGACTGCGGCTGGTCAGACATCTCAATGATGCCGCCGGCGTTGTCAGTGATCGGACCGAACGTGTCCATGGCGAGAATGTAAGCCGCCGATGACAGCATGCCCATGGTCGCAATGGCGGTTCCATAGATGCCCTTGGCGTAATCGGATATGTTTGCGTCGGCCAGGCCGCGCACGCCGAAGTAATAACTGAGCAGCAGGGCAGCGCTGATCACGATGACGGGCATGGCGGGAGTTTCCATACCTACGGCAAGCCCGCTGATGATATTGGTTGCGGGCCCGGTCAACGAGGCAGTGGCGATCGACTTCACCGGGCGATAGCGAGTCTCGGTGTAGTACTCGGTGATCCGCACAAACAGGAACGAAGTCACCATGCCGACGACGCCACAGCTCAAGAGCCACCAGCGGCCTTGCAGCATGTAATAGACGGCCACGGCAAAGCCAACCAGCGCCAGTACCGTGGTCACATAGTAGCCTCGGTTCAACGCATCCATCGGGTCCTGGTCTTCGCGGCTATGCACCACCAGAACACCCACGAAGCTAGCGACCAGGTTGACCGCATGCACGATCAGGGGGAAGAGGATGCCTTTGATCCCGAAGACGGGATAGAGGGCGGTGCCAAGGATCATGGCCCCTACGTTTTCCGCGGCGGTCGATTCGAAGATGTCCGCGCCGCGGCCGGCGCAGTCGCCCACGTTGTCGCCCACCAGGTCGGCAATGACGGCGGGGTTGCGGGGATCGTCTTCGGGGATGCCGGCTTCGACTTTGCCGACCAGGTCCGCGCCCACGTCGGCAGCCTTGGTGTAGATGCCACCGCCGAGCTGAGCAAACAGGGCCACCAGCGAGGCTCCGAAGCCAAAGCCCACTAGTTGATACGGCACGTGCTGCGGATCTTTGAGACCGCCGAACAGGAAGAAGAGACTACCCACGCCCAGCAGGGAAAGGCTGATGACCACCATGCCGGTAACGGCTCCGCCGCGCAAGGCGATTTTGAGGGCGCTGCCCATGGAGGAACGGGCCGCACTGGCGGCGCGGATGTTAGTCCGAATGGAAACGAACATGCCGGTATAGCCGGCGAAACCGGAGCAGACCGCGCCGATCAGGAAGCTGATGACCACCTTGCCCGCCAGGGGGGCAGTAAAGTCAGAGAACTTGTAGCCCACGAAGAGGGCGATGGCCAGCACCACCGCCAACGCGGCGATCGACGTGTACTGGCGCGACATGAATGCTTCGGCGCCTTCGCGGATGGCGTTCGAAATGGCCTGCATTTCCGGGGTGCCGGTATCGAAGGACAGCACAGAGCGGGCGAGAAAAAGAGCGAAAACAAGACCTAGCAGGCCGGCAATGACTGCGATCCAGAGAAAGGTACTTCCACTGGGATCCGTGGCAGCGGTTAAGCCCTGTCCCAGGACCGCTGCCGAAAGAGAGAAGAAAACCATTCAAACGCCTCCGAAGTAACTTGTTGCCGGGAATACAAGGGGCCGCCGTGGCTGCTCTCTCGCCGCCAGCGCACACCGCGGCTGATTAAAGCATGCCTGGAAAAAGATGGTCAACGTCGCTCCGTCATCATACCGGCAGGGGCGGGTTGCAACGAGCACTTGGATGCATTCGGCTCAGAAGGGTTAACTCGCTTTAGCGCCAACGGCCAGCCCCAGGGACTACAATTTGCCCTGAATGGTGTTCCCGGACCCGGCCTGTCCGGTCGTTTATCCTTGTAATACGAGGTGCGCATGGCAAAGGCGGTTTCGGCGGGTGTGGAACGGGCGAGTGCCGAGGCATACGCGGGTTTAAGTGCGGAGCAGCTCATCCGCATATACCGGCTTATGTATTTGTCGCGGCGTACCGACGATCGTGAGATTTTGCTTAAGCGCCAGCAGAAGATTTTCTTCCAGGTATCGGGCGCCGGGCATGAAGCGTTTCTGGTGGCAGCCGGCATGGCTCTCAAGCCGGGCTACGACTGGTTCTATCCCTATTATCGTGACCGTGCCTTGTGCCTGACCCTGGGGAACACGGTGGAAGAGATGCTGCTGCAATCCGTGGGGGCTGCGGGTGACGTGGCCAGCGGGGGCCGGCAAATGCCTTCGCACTGGAGCCATCCGAAGCTGCATATTGTGAGCCAATCCTCTTCGGTCACGACGCAGTGCCTGCAGGCGGTGGGCTGCGCGGAGGCAGGGCGCTACCTGGCGGGCCACCCCGGGGCGGCTGCGCAGCGCACGGGCGACTACAGCGCTTTCCACGCAACCGAGTTCCGCGGGGATGAAGTGGTGTACGTCTCGCTGGGAGAAGGCGCTACCAGCGAAGGCGAATTCTGGGAAGCGATCAGCTCCGCATCCGCATTGCGGCTGCCGGTGTTGTTTGTGGTGGAAGACAACGGCTATGCCATTTCCGTGCCGGTGAGTGTGAATACGCCGGGCGGCAATATTTCGCGCTTACTGGCGAATTTTCCCAACTTCTTTTTTGCCGAAGTCGATGGCACCGATCCGGTGGAAAGCTACGCTGCCTTCACCAAAGCCGTGCAGCACTGCCGTGCCGGTCTTGGACCCGCGTTGGTGCATGGGCATGTGATCCGGCAGTATTCCCATTCGTTTTCTGATGACGAAGGGCTTTATCGCTCAGAGGCTGAGCGCAAGCGCGATGCGGCGCTTGACCCGCTGCCCAAGCTGCAGATGCGCTTACTGCGTGATGGCATTCTCGACCCGGCTGCTTTCAACCGCCTGGAGCAGGAAGTGGATGAAGAAGTGCGCAGTGCGGCCGAGCGTGTGCTGCGCGCGCCTTTGCCGGAGGTTAGCTCGATCAAGCGGTTTGTCTATTCAGAATCTCTCGATCCTACGCTGGCAGAACTGGCGCAACCGCCGGCGAAAACGCCCGATGCCCAGGAACGCACCATGGCCGATCTGATCAATGCATGCCTGAAGGACGAGATGCAGCGCGACCCGCGGATCGTGGTGTTCGGCCAGGATGTCGCCGATACCAGCAAAGATGAGGAATTGCGCGATGGCCTGGTCAAAGGCAAGGGCGGCGTATTCAAGCTGACCGCCGGGTTGCAGAAGGAGTTTGGCGCCGACCGCGTGTACAACGCCCGGCTGGCGGAAGCGGATATTGTCGGCCGCGCCATTGGCATGGCAACGCGTGGGCTCAAGCCAGTGGTCGAAGTGCAGTTCTTCGACTACATCTGGCCGGCGATGCACCAGCTGCGCAATGAGCTTAGTTTGCTGCGCTGGCGTTCAAACGGCGGCTATTCAGCCCCGCTGGTGGTGCGGGTTGCGATTGGCGGATATCTGACGGGTGGTTCGGTCTATCACTCGCAGTGCGGGGAGAGCATTTTTACGCATACGCCGGGCGTTCGTGTGGTGTTTCCGTCGAATGCTCTGGATGCCAATGGGTTGCTGCGGACCGCAATCCGTTGTGACGATCCCGTGCTCTTCTTCGAGCACAAGCGGCTCTACCGGGAAACCTTTGGGCGTGCTGCGTATCCAGGTGCAGAGCACGCGATCCCCTTTGGCAAAGCCTCGGTGGTGCGGCCGGGTAAGGACCTGACGGTCATTACCTATGGCGCTGTGGTGCCGCGGGCACTGCGCGCTGCGCAGCAGGCGAGTAGCGAACTGGGTGTGGAGGTGGAACTGCTTGACCTGCGCACGCTCAGCCCCTATGACTGGGATGCCATCGCAACATCAGTAAAAAAGACTGGCCGCGTGATCATTGCGCATGAAGATATGTTGAGCTGGGGATACGGAGCGGAAATTGCCGCCCGCATCGCCGATGAGCTGTTCGAGGACCTGGATGCGCCGGTAAAGCGGGTGGCCGCGATGGATACGTTCGTGGCTTATCAACCCGTGCTGGAGGACGCGATTCTGCCTCAGCCTGAAGACATTTTCCGCGCGATTGCAGGTCTGGCCCGATACTAAGCAGGTCTGGATCCATGCACCCGATCCGTTAACTCTCCTGTGCTGTTTGCCCGGGAGGACGGCGATTCCGCCCCGACTTGCTTTCCACGACAGCTACTATCTCTCCAGCAGGTATGCTGTTGCTCTGGAGAGGCCCACCATGAATGAACGCGATGCATTGCCAGCCGAGTACGTGAGCGGCTCCCATTGATCAATTTAAGGATCACGTTCCCAAGGATCATTTCTCTAAAGATTCCTTCAACAGCGAAATCACGCGCGCTCACCCTCGGCCTCTTTCTGCCGCTCTCGCTTCCTGCCTGTGCCCAGGGAACCGCGCCCACCTTCACCCACACTGCCGGCCCGGCCACCTACACCCTGCTGGGCGGCGACCCCGCAAAGGCAGGCACCACTACCGTCCCCGTGGTACTCGTGCCCGTCACGCTTACCTTCGCCGCGAAGGCGATCGACGGACGCGCCTACACCATGGATGCCGCGCAGGACGTCCCCGCCCTGCTGCGCTCGCCCATCTTCAGCAACTATCCATTCGCCGCCAACAATCGCACCCAATACGCCGACGCCCTGCTACGCACCACCTTCCCGAAAGCGGCCGCCTGGCACACGCTGCTCGGTAAGCCCGAAATACGTCCCCTGAAGATCACCGTGCCCATCGGCGCCGGCTACGTGCTCACGTCGAAGCAAGAGGGAACCAGCTTCGCTGTACTCGATGTGGAATTCCTGCAGCGAGCCATCTTCCAGCAGCTGCCGAAGCAGGAGGGCAAGCTGGTCATCGCCGTGACCCACAACACCACCTACTACGTCGAAGGGGACGCCACCGAGTGCTGCTCCTGGGGCACCCACGGCGTTGATACGGCGACGGGCAACTCGTTTGTCCTGGGCTCCTACCTGCAGCACGCGCCCACCATCGTGCTCGACCACGATGTGCAACCCCTCACGCAGCAACTCGCGGAGTACGTCAACGACCCACTCCACAACCCGCTCTTTCATGGTGGCGACCACATTCCCGGCAACAACGTACCTCGCTGGACCCGCCTGCCGCACGTGCCCGCAGGGGACCAGGGCCGCTGCGCCGGAACCGGCGTCGCCTCCCGTTACTTCCTGCTGGAGCCGACCGATACCAACGCCAAGAACGAGATCCCTGCGTCGAAGAGTTTTGTAGCCGCTGCAGGTACCGATACGTGGCATCTGCAGAACGTGGCACTGCTGCCGTGGTATAGCGGGGCGACCACCACGCTCGGCCACACCTACAGCTTTCCAGATGGACGCCTGCTGCCCACTGCAGCCAAACCCTGCCCCGCCGGCCAGAACCTCTGGGACGGCAACGCCCCCGCGCCCCCCGCTCCCAGGGTGGCCGCCATCGCCCCGGTTGGCCACAATAACGGCCACAAGCTGATCGGCTACTGGGAAGGTTACGGCAACGCCAACTCCATCTTTCCCCTGCGCCAGGTTTCGCCCCAGTGGGACATCATCATCGTCGCCTTTGCCACGCCGTCGAAGACCGGCCCTGAGGGCACGATGGAATTCCATACCCCCGCCGGTCTCGAGCCCGCCCAGTTCAAAGCCGACATTGCCTATCTGAAGAGCCAGGGCAAAAAGGTGATGATCTCGCTGGGCGGCGGCGGCCAGCACTTCACCCTGGCTGACCCGAAGCGGGTGCCGATCTACGTCTCGACGGTGACACAGATCGTGAGCGAATACGGCTTCGACGGCATCGACATCGACTTTGAAAGCCCGTCGCTTTCGATCGACCCTGGCGATACCGACTTCCGGCACCCTACCACGCCTTCGATCGTGAATCTGATTGGAGCACTGCGACAGTTACATAACCATTTCGGCCCGAACTTCATGATGAGCCTGGTGCCGGAGGGAACGCAGGTCCCCGCAGGCTATCCCAGCTATGGCGGCCAATTCGGTTCCTACTTAGCTATCACGGATGCGTTACGCGGCATGCTCTCATTTGTTGACGTGCAGGACTACAACACGCCGCCGCTGCAGGGGCTCGATGGAGAGATTTACCAGGCCGGCTCGGTCAACTACCACGCCGCCATGACCGAGTTGCTGCTGCATGGCTTCAACGTAGGCGGTGACCCCGCCCACTTCTTCCCGCCCTTGCCACCGGAGAAGGTGGCCGTCGGCTTTCTGACCCCAGACACCACACCGCAGACCGTCGTGCAGGCCATGGACTACCTCATCACTGGCAAGGCCCCGGCCGGCACACGCTACAAGCTGCGCAACCCCGCCGGGTATCCAGCTCTCAGCGGAGCGATGTTCTGGACTATCAATGACGACCGCCGCGAGGACTACAACTACTCCAACAGCGTAGGCCCCGCGCTCCACGGGTACACGGGCCACTAACCCGCGAGGACGCGCGCGAACACATCCCGGTCGACATTGCCGCCGGTCGCCACCAGGCCGACGCGTTTGCCGGCCAATTGATCCTTCTCCTGCAGCGCCGCGGCTAATCCTGCGGCGCCGGTCCCTTCGACCACGTTATGGGTGTCGGAGAAGTAGAAGTTCATCGCTTGTCGCATCGCCTCTTCGCTTACCTGCACCATGCGCTCTACGTTTGCCAGCATCACCGCCAGTGAATCCTCATCCGGCACCCGGCACGCCATGCCATCGCCCAGCAAAGTTCGGGCCGGCGCGGCAATCGATCGCCCGGCCGCGAATGACAGAGCGTACGCCGGCGCCTCCTCGGCCACTACGCCGACGATCTCCGTCTTCAAGGCGAGCGCATTGCGCACCGCAACACAGGCGCAGATGCCTGATCCCTGGCCTACCGGCACGTAGACGACATCGAGTGCTGGCACCGCCCGGAAGAACTCCAGCCAGTAGGTCGCCACGCCTTTGATGATGTTTTGATGATATGAGGGAACAAAGTGCCAACCGTGCAGTTGCGCCAGGCTTTGCGCGTGTTCCTTTGCTTCCTGAAAGTCTTCGCCATGCTCGATGAGGTCCGCACCCTGCGCCCGCATTGCCGCATTCTTCTCCAGGCTATTGGCGCGAGGTACCACCACATGCGCAGCGATGCCAAACCGCGCCCCCGCCAGAGCCACCGACTGACCGTGATTGCCGCGGGTGGCCGTCACCAAAGCCGTGGGTGGGGAAGTGCCTGCAAACAACTCAGCGACATAGACCACGGCTGTTCGCGCTTTGAACGCCCCAATGGGAGTATGGTTCTCATGCTTCACCCAAACATCGGTTCCCAGGCGAGCCCGCAGCAGCGGCCAGGCGAATTGGGGTGTCGGCGGCATGACGGCGTACACCAACTTTTGCGCCCGCTCAATCTCATCCAGACCAGGTAGCACTAGCACCTCCAACGCAATGCGATTTTGACTCCGCCAAGGTCTATTAAGCTCCATTCTTTTGTATCAGGGCATGAGGGATCTGCTGTGCGGCTTTCTCCTGCCATGAATTTCTACAGAGCTCCAGCATTGGACACGCAGAAGAACCATTCTTTCAGCAGAAATGGCAGGAGAGTCACTCCTGGAGCGAAGCGGCTGCTATCAAGACCCACGTTCCTCTGCCCATCCGATGCTGGAGCTCATGTCGAAATTTGTGGCAGGAGAAAGGCGCACAGCAGATCCCTCGACTGCGCTCGGGATGACAAAAGGGGGGTGGAGGAAGGAAGGGGAGGGGACAAACAGTAAGGAGGAAAGGCAAGGCACGCACAACCCTCGACTACGCTCGGGATGACAAAAGGGGGGCGGAGGAAGGAAAAGGACAGGGGAGGGGACAAACAGTAAGGAGGAAAGGCAAGGCACGCACAACCCTCGACTGCGCTCGGGATGACAAAAGGGGGGCGGCGGAAGGAAAAGGGCAGGGGAGGGGACAAACAGTAAGGAGGAAAGGCAAGGCACGCACAACCCTCGACTGCGCTCGGGATGACAAAAGGGGGGCGGAGGAAGGAAAAGGGCAAGGGAGGGAAAACAGCTCTCTTTTGGAGGGAGGAAAACGGCACCCCAGGTGGTTACAGGTACGACTCTGGGGGTTTCGTTACGTGGATGGAGTGCTCTGTAGACCATCGGGATACAAACAGGCCAGGATTTGCGCGACGCAGGCGTCCGCGGAGCAGGCTACCGTGTCCAGGTGTATCTCGGGAGAGAGTGGTGATTCGTATCCGCTGTCGATACCAGTAAAGTTGGCTAGCTCTCCGCGACGCGCTTTTGCGTACAACCCCTTGGGATCACGGCGTTCGCATTCTACGAGCGGCGCATCGATAAACACCTCGAAGAATTCTCCCGGCGCAAACCGCGACCGTGCCATGTGGCGCTCCGCCTGGAATGGGCTGATAAAGGAAACAATGACGACCAGCCCTGCCTCCACAAACAATCGCGCGACTTCCGCAGCGCGGCGAACATTTTCGATCCGGTCCGCTTCAGAGAAGCCGAGATCTTTGCTGAGGCCGCCTCGCACATGATCGCCATCCAGAATAAATGTGTGCCGCCCAGCGAGGAACAGCCGCTGTTCCAGAAGCTCGGCGATGGTGGACTTGCCGGCACCCGATAGCCCGGTAAACCAGAGGCACATTGGCTGCTGGCATTTCTGCTGCGCGCGCAGTGCCTGATCGACTTTGTTCGGCTGCAGCATGGACCCTCATCATATTCGATCATGCAGAAAAAAAGCCCTTTCCCCGGGTTACGGGGAAAGGGCCAGGTTGCGGAGCGTTGCGTTAGTCGTCGAGATCTTCACCCTTGGGCGCTGCCTTGGTAAATTCACTCGGGGGACGAACCTTGCTTTCGCCAGGATACGGCCGTGTGAATCCAGTCGCCATGTACCAGTTCAGGTGATTGACGGTGTCGGGATCCTCGGCGTCCGGCTTGGCTAACTTGCCGGCGAAGACCTGCTTCTTTTTCTTCAGCCACGCGACCTTGAGGGCCTTGGTAGCAGGGGTCATCGAATCGTTGGAGGCAGAAGCCGTTGTGACACCCTCGTCGAGCGGCACGAGGTTCGGCACATGGGTCCATGGCGTGAAGTTAGAGGCAGGAGCATCGCCATCCACGAAAGCGGTTTTCATGGGTGACGCCACCAGGTCGAATTGGTTCATCGGCGGCAAGCCAAGAATCTGCTCGATCGTCCGCGTCATGTTTACCTGCGTGTAGTAAGTATGGTCAGCGGATCCGTTCTGCACCGTGTAGGGGCTGACAACGTAACCCGGGCTGCGGTGACCGTCTACGTGGTCCACGCCGTTTTGTGCATCATCTTCTTCGATGAAGATTGCAGAAGAAGACCAAACGTTGCTGTGACTGATGTAGTCGATCATGCGTCCGACCGCCAGGTCATTATCGGCCTGTTCTGCGGGCGCGTCCGGCGGACCACCCGTGTGATCATCCATCACCCAGAAGATACTGAGTGCCGGCACGGTACCCGCTGCCACGTCCTTCTTGAAGTCCTGCAGCCAGATATCCACGCGGAACTGATCAGGGATGTTGAGATCAAACTGCGGGAAATTTGGGATCAGGTGCTCATAGACGGCCGGGATGGAGGATTGTGCCTGCACCGTGTTCTGGTAGTACAGCGTCTTCTCCTGCCCAGTCTCGAACTTCTGGGCATCGGCGAAGAACTGGCTCCAGGTGGGCTCTTTGGTCGATCCGTTTGGCTGCAGGAAGGTATCGTTCTCTACATATTCGCCGTAGATCTTGACCGGCAAGCCTTTTTTCGCGGCCTCGGAGAACAGAAAGCCTTTCTTTTGATAAGCAAGTGCATCGCCGGCGTTACCACCAGGATAGCTGCGGACCCAGTCAGGAGACTGAATGTCGTCAGCATAGGGCGCGAGCGCTTCGATAATCCACTGGTGACCGTCGGCCGACTGGCGGCTGGGGTCGTAGAAGTTATCGAAGAGCGGGAAGCGCTTTACGAGGTAGTGCGCGTTGGGGGTGACTTTCTCACCAAAGACGGCCAGAGCGCTCTCGCCGTTGCCTGCTGCCACATCGCCCAGAACCTGATCATAGGTGCGGTTTTCACGGATGATCAGGAACACGTGCTTGATCAGCGAAGGATCGCCGATTTTTGCCGGCAGGGCCACTGGCTTTGTATCCAGGCTGCCGCCTGAGGCCGACTTGATGTTCTCAGTCAGATCCCAGTGATTGTTCTCATACACCTGGGCGGTCATCTTGCTCAAGTTCTCGCTATTCGGCAACTTGATCAGGCTGACAGTTCCATTGTCCTGGTGCGTGTTGTAGTCCGTCACCTTGTAATCGGTCTCGAACGAATAGAGTGTACCGACGCCCTTATCGTTGGCAACGATCAGCTTGTTCTCCGCCTTGTTGAGGACCACCGAACTCGGTGCATAGGCGACCGGGATCATGCCCAGCACGGGCTTTTTCGGGTTACCGTTGAGATCGACAACTGCGATCGCATTGGCGTTGTACAGTGCTACGTAGGCGATGCCGGTGGCGCTATCGACCGCGATCGAGTTTGGCGCCGCGCCGTAGGCAGCCTTGCGCTGGCCGGGCACTTTGATCGGCAGACCGAGATTGAAGGTCTTTTTTACTTCGTTGGTGGTGGTGTCTACCAGGGAGATGGTGTCGCTGTAAGTATTTGCTACCAACAGGTAACCGCCATAGAACGCCATGCCGGTCGGGTGCAAGCCCGTGGGGATGGTCGCCGTTACTTTCATTGAGGGCAGATCCACTACGGAGACAGTTCCAGAGATTGCCGCGCCGACCACTGGATCCGCAACGATTTCTGTACCTGCCGAGTTGATTTGGAAGTCTGCCTCGGTGGCCGCCCGGCCACCTTCGTTGCTGACGTAAGCGGTCGTGCCTGTGCTGTCAATCACTACGCTATGCGGCGCATTGCCTACGCGGATCTGTTGCCCTTGCGTCGGATGCGTCGCGGTGAGGTCGATCTTGGCCAGGGTATCGTTCTGGTTCAGCAGGGCATAAGCGCTCTTGCCGTCGTTCGAGATGGCAATGCCGCCGGGGTACGAGGTCTTCGGCGAGTAGAAGGTACCGCAGGGGTTCGCATATGAGGCTGGTGGGCTGTTGGGGAAGCATTTGATGAACGAATTATCTGGCGGCACGCTCACTTGCACGTTGTCGCTGAGCAAACCCTCTGGCGAGACATTCGCAATGGTGACATTGCTGCTGTCCTGGCTGAAGATCAGGTATTTGCCGTCGGGGGTGTAAGCGATGCCGTTGTAGCTTCCATTCGAGTCGGAGCCGAAGGCAATGTAGTTCTGCAGCACCTCACCGGTTTGAGTGTCAAACACTTCAACAGCCTCTGAGGCACCCATGGTGAGAACTGCTGCGGTGTGATTTTTGGCTGCGGGGTTGATGGCTACCGCTTTGGCGCGGACCCGGATTCCCAGGTCTACTTGTGTGCCGGCCGGAGTGATGATCTGTCCGCTGCTCACGACGAACGAGCCGTTAGGCTGCGCACCGGTGGAGTAGGTCGGGTACGGCATAGACTGGGCGAACGCTGGAAGGCTCAGCCCCGTCGCCAGCAGACCGGCAAGTGGACGCATTCGCTGAAGCTTGGAACGATTTCGAGACGCTTTTCTGGACATTACTTCTTCTCCCCAGACGGTTAATCACGCGATTAGGGCATGCCAACCGGTCGCTATAGGGGCAAGCGGCGGTGGCTCGGTACGAGGGCGAGCAGGCGACCACGAGGTAAGTGCGCGGATGCCGGATCGCAAAGTGGATGGAGGCGCGAGTTGTCGAATCGCGAATGTGTACTGGAGCGGGGCCCGCATTAGCGCTGGAGAGTGAAGGCTCGACAGCAGAGCACTCCTCCTCAGCGAACCAAGTATCACAAACGGTTTCTGACGAGTTGGTGACGGCGACATTACGTTTATGTAATGTTGGGCCTGAATTTTTTAACCGGAGATTATTATTAGATTGGTATCTGCGCCAGCTACAATTAGCCGGTCGACGAGTGCGCGCAGCGGCCCAAGCCAGGGCTCGTACCGCTTCCAGCGTGCAACCGAATTGCGATTGATTGGCTGCCGCGCCTGCCACCGGCTGGGTGTGCGTACCGCCCGCGGATTTGATTCGGGCCGCAGGCAGGCATCGTGCCAGGGCAAGCCGCATGCCGCGATGATGCGGCGGATTTCCGGTTCCGGTGTCCGCGTCAACTCTTCGTATTGGACCTCAATGAAGCGATCCGCTGGCAACACGCTGCGCCAATGCGCGGTGAGCCGCTCGTAGCTGCGGAAATACTCCACCAGTTCCTCGCCTCCGGTCGGAAACGCCAGGCCAGGATGAAAATGCGTTTGATGGATCGACAAGGCTGTGTCCACCGGGGCTGCGGCGGCAATGGATCATGATCGCGTTTGGCAGCGCCATGTGGATTACGCCAGCCCAAAGAAAATTAAACGGCATCTTGTCCGTAACGCGCGCCGCCCCGGGTGCAATGGTGTGCAGCAGCCTGAGATAGTCAGCGGCCGACTGGGATAGGAAGGGTGGCTCCAGTCTCCTCCGCCCCGCTGCGGTGCCAGGCAGACCCGCGCTGGTTCCAAAAATACAGCTCGCCCGCCGCACTTACCTCGGGATGATTGGAGACGATTTGCTCGACCAGCGTCGTTCCGGACCGCGGCATTCCCAGGATCATGATAGGGGTCGCGTCGCTGTTGCCAAGTTGATTCGCCTGCGCCATCAACGCGGGCGTGCAGCGGTCCATCATCTGCTCGATTTCCCTGGCGAAGGCGGCCGAGTCGAAGGACAGGGCGGTTCGGCGTAAGGCATCAGCGGCATCCAGGTGCTGCATGGCGAGGCGGTAGTCGCCGAGATCATCGGCCGCTTTGCCGATAGCGAGATGAACGCGCGCGCGGTGCGCCGTTTCCAGGCCGGGGATGGTCAGCGCGGCTTCCATGCGCGGCAGCAGGGCTTCGTCTTCGGTGGTGAGCTTGCGGCAGCGCACCAGGTCGTAGTAGCACCCGGCAAGCAGCGGGGCGATCGCTATTGCCCTTTCAAAACAGACGCGGGCCTCGCCGAAGCGGCCGAACTCGGTCAAGAGGTTTCCCAGTAGATCAAACGCCATCGCATTTGTGGGGTCCTGCGTCACCGTGTGTTGCAGTGCCTGTTCTGCTTCTTGGTGGCGCTCTTCGGTCAGCAGTGCGCGCGCTTTGCCTAGCCGGCCGAAGCTCGTTTTGCCGCCGGTCGCCGCGGCGCGGCGGAAACAGCCGATCGCCTCTTCCCGATGGCCTAGTAGGTAAACCAGCGCTCCGGCGCGGAACCACGCTTCGGTGAGCGAGGGCTGAAGCGTTGTCGCGTGATCGTATGCGACGATAGCGCCGCCAACGTCGCCCTGCTTTTCGAGCGCGATCCCGAGACGAAAATGTGCGTTGGTGTAACGTGGCTTGCTCCCAATCGCCAGCCGCAACGCGCTGATCGCTTCCGGGATGTGGTCAGCCTCCAGACAGGCCAGGCCGAGATCGTGCTGAACCATGGCATTGGATGGCTCGAGGAGGGCTGCCTGACGCAAGGGTGCGATCGCCTCCGCCGGCCGCCCGGCGCGCAGGTGCTTCATGGCCTGGGCAAGTAAAAAAGGCAACTGCTGTGTCGCAAGCGGGCCTGGGTACGATGGCATGGCTTAATCCTCTTTTGGAAGGAACGCGTGATCAAGCACAACCCGGCGTTTCCCCGACCATAATCTACCATTCACTCTTCCACTCTCCCCTTGGGTGACACACGGAGCTGTGGAGCGAGTAGCGTTCTCCGATTCTCGTGTTAGTTACGTTTCCGACGGCTTCGATGCGACGCAAAACGGCGCCGGACCTGGGTGCAACGCGAAGCCAGCGGCCTTTGCTCTCAGTAAGGGTAGGTATCGCTCTTCAGGTTGCCTTCGCAAGTGCATACACCCAACTCAGGAGACACAATGTATTACACAGACAAGAAGTTGCAGTATCCCGTCCGTGTGGAAACGCCGAACCCGGTGTTTGCGCGGATGCTCCAGCAGGCCATCGGGGGCGTGGAAGGCGAGATCCGCGTCTGCATGCAGTACTTCTTCCAGGCATGGGGTAGCCGCGGGCCGCAGAAGTACAGAGACATGCTGCTCAACACGGCCACGGAGGAAATCGGCCACATCGAGATGCTGGCCACGGCGGTAGCCCTCAATCTGGAGAAAGCTCCCGTTTCGTTCCAGGCAGAGATAGCGGCCGACCCCGTCGCGGGCGCCGTGTTAAACGGAATGGATATGCGGCACATCCTATCGACCGGGCTGGCGGCCCTGCCTGTCGATGCAAATGGTGTTCCCTTCGACATGTCGCACATATACGCCAGCGGCAATCTGGCTGCTGACATGTACAGCAATATTGCCGCGGAATCGACTGGCCGCGCGTTGGCCGTTCGTCTCTACAATGCAACCAACGATCCGGGCATGAAGCAGATGTTGGCGTTCAACATTGCGCGAGACACAATGCATCAGCAGCAGTGGGTCGCGGTGCTGGAAGATCTTGGTCCGTCCCACCTGCCGATCCCGAATAGCTTCCCGCAGAGCCAGGAGAACCTGGAATTCTCATACAAGTTCTTCATCAGCACGCTTGAGGGCGTGGGCGATCAGGCCAATCAACCCTGGTCGAGCGGTCCTACGCCAGATGGCAAGGGCACATTTGAAGCATTTGTGAATCGCCCAATGGGTGAGGTACCTGATCTCGGCTTTGGGCGGCCCGACACCTTTGGCCAAAAGGAGCAAGCGCTCGGCTCACCGGCTGGTTTGAAAGAAAAAGGCAAGGACCTGTTAGAGCGAGTCAAAAGTTCGGTTTAGCAACCATGGCGACGGCAGGTACGGGTGCGTTCCACAGCGCACCCGGATGCCGGCAAGGGTAACCATCGTTGCGGCACGAACTAAAGTTGTGCCCTGATACGACGCAGGGTTTTCCCGCAGCCTGCTAGACTGCCTGCAATCTCGCTTCCACATTCCATACTCCGGCAGTGGTTCGCCTTAGCTGCATGGTTTCGGCATTGGCAAAAGGATGCTGGCTGTCGAAATCCCAGAATCGCTCCATTTTCCGTTGGTCAGTCCATTCCGGGTGCAGCAGGCTGAGTCGCACGGCCTGCATGAAGTGGCCATGGCTGAAGGCGAGCACGAGACCTGCTTCTGGCAATTTCGCAAGCCGGGCCAGTGTCCTGTCGACCCGGCGGAGCAGCATTGAAAAGCTCTCTGCGCCCGGGCCGTCGCAGTAATCGCTGTCGCATGCAGTCCAATATCGCTCCACGTGAGACATCATGTAGGTTGTTCCTGTCCATCGGCTGGGTTGCAGGTAGCTGAACTCCTGCATGGGCAGAACTTCAACCGGCACTTGAGGGAATCGCCGCATGGTAGGCGCCGCGGTGAGCTGGGTGCGCTGAAAACGAGAAACACCGATAAGGGACGGAGTAATGGTCCATTTGGCGGCTAGCGCTTCTGCCTGCTCCCTACCTAAATCGGTAAGCGGGATGCTGGCAACATCCAGGGCGGGGATTCCTGCGTTGGCAGTGCTCTGGCCGTGGCGAATGAAGGTAACCGGCATTTCTCAATGATCACACGTGCTGGGGTGCGCCGCACGCGCCATCCGCGATAGACTCATTGCGGTCAAATTTATGAGACAAACACGAATTCTGGGAAGTACATGTATCTGGGCCTGCACTGCGATGCTGCTGGTAACTGGCATCGCGAGGTTGGGTGCGCAAGGGCCAGCTGGGGGGCGCACTGCCCAAACACTATTCACCGCTCTGGATGGCGATAAGAACGGAACCCTCACCCGGCAGGAGCTTGAGGGGGGCTTTGGCACGTGGTTTACGGAATGGGACACCAATCATTCGGGCAGCCTCACGCAAACGCAGATTATGGATGGACTGAGCGTCCTGTTGCCTGCGCCGGTTGTTAAGCCCGGGCAGATGAACACGTTCAACCCGGTGGGCAACTCGACGCCGCTGACCACCCCGCAAGCGTCAGTCGATGCGATGATGGCGGCTTTGCCCAAGACGCCTGGGGCCAAACCCATACGTCCGCGCCGAGTGCTGGTGATGGCGCACACCGGCGCGGGAGGGTTCGTACATGCCTCCATTCCGCTGGCCGCGAAAACCGTGGAAGCACTTGGCAAGCAAGGTAATCTGTGGAGCACAACCGTTAGCTACAATGCAGCGGACATCACCTCGGCAAATCTGAAGCAGTACGACGCCATCTTTCTCGATAGCACCACGGCGTGCTTCCTGGATGATCCCGACCCGGCAGTCACGGCAGCGCGGCGCGGGGCATTCCTGAGCTTTGTAAGGGGCGGTAAGGGCATTGTGGGTATCCATGCGGCGTCTGATGCGTACCACACCGATTGCCTTGCCAGTGAAGCGGCGCGAAAGAGCGGCAAGCCGGGCGTGAATCTGACGGCACTGGTGCTCGCGGCGCGCATGTTTACCGCAGCTAATAAAGATAACGACGACACGATCAGCAAACAGGAGTGGACGGCGCTTGCCGATGATTGGGCGCAGAAACTCACCACTACGGGCACAGCAGACATCAGCCGCGACTCATTCGTGAACCAATTTCCTTCGTTGTTGCCACCGCCTGATACGCGGCGCCTGGGCCTTGAATCCAATCCCATTCAACAGTGGCCAGAGTTCAACACGCTCATCGGTGGTTACTTCAAATTTCACTGGCCTGATCCGCAATTGATCTACGTCAAGATCGACGATCCGCAGAGTCCGTTGACCGCCATGTTTCACGGCAATGAATTCGAGATACATGACGAGACGTACACGTTTGTACAGGAATCATTCACCCGCAAGAACGTGCACGTGTTGACCAGCATTGATTACGACAAGATGAGCGAAGAAGACAAAGCGAAAGAAGCGCATCCGCGGAGTGATCACGACTATGCGCTGAGCTACATCCGGCGTGAAGGTCAGGGCCGCGTGTTTTATGAAGGTCACGGGCACAGCGACCGGGTGTATGCCATGACTCCCATGCTGGAACACCTGCGCGCAGGAATCCAGTACGCGCTTGGCGATCTGCAGGCGGACGACAGCCCTTCGGAGAAGTAAGCTTTCCTGACAAGCGAAGTCCAGCAATCGGCCCAACGTACAAGCCCCATGCAAACCATTACTGGTTCGCATGGGGCTTTTTATTTGAAAGGGTGTCAGGCTTTGGTCAAGCGATTGAGCGAGTAAAGCGCGAGTGCGATGGCAGCAGCGTCGCCTGTGATGGCAGCCGAAAGATCGGGCAGCCCGGCTTGGGCTGTGAGACCACGGCGCGCATGGAAGCCGCCATAAGTCCCGGCGGCGGCGCCCACTGCGCCCAAGGCAATGCCGCCCGCCAGGGGACGGCGAAAAGCAGTCGCAACGATCGCACCAATCAGGCCACCGCAGGCCAAGCGGCCGATGAGTGGCAGGGGCGCGGTGCGGTCTGGCGTGTCAGGCAGGGTGTCACCGATATATTCGCCGGCTGCAGCAGCCGTAAGCAGACCTACCGCTGCGGGATGCGCAAGCCAGGACGCCCAGGTGTTCTTAAGCGGAAGTTTGTTGGCACGCGCGAACCAGGCGGTAACCGCCAGGGGAGTAAAGGAACGGAGGCCCGTGCTAACCCCCAAGAGTGGTGTGACTGTGTGAGCGACGACGGCTGACTTTTTCATCAAGTACCCCAATGTGAAGCATTCACCTACGACTGGTGAGATGCGCGGTTCTTCACCGTAACCTGCACCTGTACATGTTTCGAAATGTACGCATTTAGCGAACGGTTGAAAAATGAAGGGCATGCGCTTACCGGCTCACACCCTTCGCTCTATCCTTACCTTAGACACGGTAGAAACGGTGAATTCGGGTTACTGCCCCATCTTCATTTTGCCCTTGCCACCGCTATGGTTCTTCGCCAGCTGCTCAGCCATCTGCAAGTGGCCGTCAATCACTGTTCCGCCCTGCTGGGCGAGTGTCTTCAACTGCGCATTCTGGGTCGTATTCGCTTCCTTTTTGAATTCCGCAGAATCCTTCTTGTGATCGCTTACCATCGCCTTCATGTATGCCTTGTCAAATTGATCGCCTGACATACCCTGCAGCTTGGTTTGCAGAGCCTGGTCTTTCGCTGACAGCTGCGTAGGCGGTGTTACGCCGAGTGCCGGCGCCACCTCTTTCATTTGATCGTTCAGTCGGGTGTGGTCGTCGACCATTTTCTGACCGAACTGCTTTACATCGTCAGCGCTGGCCTTTTGTTGGGCCAGCTGACCGAGTTGTACCTCGGCCATGCCGCCCTCCATCGCTGTTTTAGCAAATTTCTGGTCCGCTGAGCTTGGGTTGGTGGCAGCTTCGGCAGGGGCGGTTGTGGATTGTGCGAAGGTGGTCGCAGTGGTCAGCCCGAGGCTAACGAGTGAAATCGCAGTGATGCTCAGAACTCTGGAACGCATGGCCTAATCTCCAATTCAAGTGAGTTACCGCGAGGCTTAATCTTTCCAGCAGAGATGCTGAGCCCGCACCAATGTGGTGCGGTCAACCGTGAAGGAGTTGCTTGCGGGGCTTATGTGTATCGGCTGCGTTTCTCGGCTGTATCAAAACATGCAGACAGGATGGCTGCTGGACCGCTCCATTGCTGGACGTACGGAGGAGGATGCGTATTGCAGGGTGTCTGTAAATGGCATGGGTACGGTGCGGTATGTGTTCGCCCCGCAGCGTGCATCTTAGTAGCGGGTACTTTTGGAAATCCCAAATTGAAGACAGGGTCAGATGAGAACTTACCGATATTGTGTTCTTGCCCCGTTGGTGTGCATAGTGGCAGACGCTTGTGCGTGCACGGTCTGCGATTCCGCCACCGGGCTGCAGGTGCGAGCCGGGATTCTTGATGGCCGCTTTATGCACACGCTCATGCTGACAGCGCTGCCGTTTCCAATTCTTGCGATCGCGTGTGTCCTCATCTATCTGGCTATGCCTGACATGCAGGAGCTGTCCGCGAACCCGCCAAGCGCGGCGCCTGCTCAGAACTTATGATTGCGCGGGAAAGAACGCGTCCGCTCGTCATTGCCGGAACCGTCATCGGTGTAGGCATGGGCGGGTTCGTCGACGGCATTCTTTTTCATCAAATCCTGCAGCTGCATAACATGCTATCGAACTGGGTGGTTCGAGATAGCCTGGTGCACGAACAAATCAATATGTTCTGGGATGGAATCTTTCACGCCTTCACCTGGATAGCGGTCGCCCTGGGACTCGCTTTGCTATGGAAAGCCATCAAGCTGCCGGGGACGCTGCTCTCGGGTAAGGCGCTGTGGGGAAGTCTGCTGGTTGGTTGGGGTCTCTTCAACTTTGTGGAAGGCTCTGTTGACCACGAGATTTTGCAGGTGCATCACGTCTATCAGAACGGAAACCATGTGCTTTGGGACATGGTTTTCCTGGCTTCCGGTCCGGTTTTGATGGTACTCGGCGCTGCCCTGATTCGAAGAGGGTTTAGGTTATTTGCGGCCTCAGTCAGGGAGGCACACAAGAGTTAAACCACTATGGCTTAGTAGCCCCCAACTTGTCATCCCGAGCGCAGTTGAGGGATCGGCTGTGAAGCCTAGCTCCCTTCAGGAGACTTTACAGAGCTCCAGTATCGGATGGGCAGAGGACCGTGGGTCTCGAGAGCAGTCGCTTCGCTGCTGAGAGTTACTCTGCTGCATTCCTGGCTGAAGGAATGGTTCTTCTGCTTGTCCGATGCCGGAGCTCTGTAGACATTTGTGGCAGGAGAAAGGCGCACAGCAGATCCCTCGACTGCGCTCGGGATGACAAAGGGGGGAAAGGTCCGTGACTTTGAGAAAGAGGGTTGCAGTCGGGATCAGGCTGCGCTCGGGATGATTGTGGCAGGAGAAAGGCGCACAGCAGATCCCTCGACTGCGCTCGGGATGACAAAGGGGCGAAAGGTCCGTGACTTTGAGAAAGAGGGTTGCAGTCGGGATCAGGCTGCGCTCGGGATGATTGTGGCAGGAGAAAGGCGCACAGCAGATCCCTCGACTGCGCTCGGGATGACAAAGGGGGGAAAGGTCCGTGACTTTGAGAAAGAGGGTTGCAGTTGGGATCAGGCTGCGCTCTGGATGATTGTGGCAGGAGAAAGGCGCACAGCAGATCCCTCGACTGCGCTCGGGATGACAAAGGGGGGAAAGGTCCGTGACTTTGAGAAAGAGGGCTGCAGTCGGGATCAGGCTGCGCTCGGGATGATTGTGGCAGGAGAAAGGCGCACAGCAGATCCCTCGACTGCGCTCCGAATGAACAAACTGGAAAGCGTTCTGGACGAGGGTTCAGAATGTCCCCCACTCAAGCCAAACGCGGCTTGAATGGGCCACCCTACAGTCTTTAGGGTCCGATCAGTCGCCACTCAGGAGGATCTGCTCCTTGCCCGCATCCAGAAAAGCCGAGGGTGGCCCACTCAAGCCGAGTTTGGCTTGAGTGGGGGACATCCTGCTCCGCTCGCTCAGCCAGACCGATGCGTATCGCACCCCGTTCATTCCGTCCTTAACTTGCACTGCAAGCAGATTGCTCGGGATGACAAAGGGGGAAAGGTCCGTGACTTTGAGAAAGAGGAGGGTTGCAGTCGGGATCAGGCTGCGGTCGGGATGATTGTGGCAGGAGGTTACCGGAGAGGACGGTTCAGCAACAGAGATGGAAGCTGAGTCATTTCGGCGAAGGTCAAATCTGCGCCGGCTTGTTGCAGTTTGTGAGCGTGATCGGGTGTGGTGTGGGTGCCGCCTGTGAAACCCAGTACTTGCATGCCTGCCCGCTTGGCTGCCCGGGTTCCAGGCACACTGTCTTCCACTACCAAACAGTGTTTGGGGCTTGCCTTCATCCAGCCCGCGGCAAAGATGAAGATGTCGGGTTCCGGTTTGCCCTGCGCTACCAGCGCACCGCTAACGACGTTGGGCGCAAAGCGTTCATAGAGCCCTACGGTTTCGAGGCCCAGACGCAGCTTCTCCGGTCCGGAGCTGGAGGCAACACAGACCGGCAGGTAAATCGCATCGAGAGCTTCCTGCATGCCGGGCATTATCTTTAGTTCCGTGGCGTAGGCCTGTATCGTGCGGGCACGCACATTTTCCCGGTAGGCCTCTGGGATGGGCTGGCCCCACTCCCGCTCGACCTCGGCGCGCATTTCAGGATCAGGCCGGCCGGCAAAACGTTCGATGACTTGTTCCGTCGAGATGGAGAAGCCGAGACTGGTGAGTTCTTCGGCAGCGATGCGACAGACCACGATCTCACTGTCAATGAGCACGCCGTCGCAGTCGAAGATAAGAGCTTCGCATGGGGCCACGGGGTCAGGCTGCTTTCTCTGGTTCGAATTGGCCGTCGTGCAGCATGGTTTCTACCTCTTCTAAACTTTTGCCGCCAACCTCGGGGAAGAACCTCTTCACGAAGAAGAAGGCAAGCACGTTCATGCCGGCATACACCCACATGGTACCGCCCGCGGTGAGTGCGTGTACCAGGGTGAGCGCGGTGACGGTGACCAGAAGGTCTGAAGCCCAGACCATCGAGGCCTGCGCGCTGGTGCCTGCGCCACGTACTGCGAGCGGATACATTTCTGACCCTGACAGCCAGCCAACCACCTGGATGCCGCCCGCGTTGAACAGCATGTAGACCAGAAGAAGAACCAGCACCATCCAGGTGTTATGTCCCTTGTCGACGACTTTAAAGACAAGGACAGCGCCCAGTGCGAGCAGGGCGAGTGCTGCCCCCGGCAACATCGCGAGCGTGAGGCGCCGGCGACCAACACGTTCGACGATGATCAGGCCTGCGGTGGTCATGACGGCATACACAATACCCAGTCCGAGGCTCGACAGAAGGGCGCCCTGATGACTATAGCCCAGGCCGGTGAGCAGAGTGGGTGCGTAGTAAATCATCATCTCGATGCCGGTGAGCTGCGTGAGTGCGGCTATGCCTAATGCGGCAATCGCGGCAGGTCGCACCCAAGCCTGCTTAAGACCCTTCCAGCCTTTGACTGGTGCTTCCTGCTCTTTCTTCACGACCTGCTGCATGCCGTGAATCTCTTCATCGAGATCATGATTCTCGGGCCGCACTTGCTTGAGCGCTTCGCGGGCTTTATCGACCTGGTCATGGCTGACCAGCCAGCGTGGGCTTTCGGGCAGCTTGAGGGCACATAAAAAGAATATGGCTGCTGGAACGGCAGCAGCGCCGATCATCCATCGCCACGACACCTGATGGAGGGAGGCACCGACCACATCTGCAGTGACGATGCCAAGACCAATGGCGACGTTGAAGCTGGTGACGAAATGGCCGCGACCTTTGGCCGGCGCAATCTCAGCGACATACACGGGAACGGTCTGCGAGGAACCGCCAACCGCGAAGCCGAGAAAGAGCCGCGCGAGAATCAGCGTGACCGGATTCGGCGCGATGCTCGAGAGCAACGCGCCCGTAGCGTAGATTGCACCCAGTACCAGGATCATCTTCCGGCGTCCCAACCGTTCGAAGGCCCATCCGCAGGTGAGCGCGCCGGTGATTGCGCCAGCCAGGATGGCGGAAGCAACAATTTCCTGCATGGTGTGCTGCAGATGGAACTGCTCGCTGATGGAGAGCAGTGCGCTCGAGATAATGCCTGTGTCATAGCCGTAAAGAAAGCCGGCGATCGCGGTGGTCGCGGTAACGAACAGCAGGAATTTGTTCATGGAAGATGTTCCTTTTTAACTAACAAGCAAATGCGGAGCTTATGCTGCCTGGTTTTGCTGTGCATTGTCCGTATCGACATACGTTCCCGAGGCTTGCAGGCGGAAAAGATTGAAGATGCCCTGTGTTGCCGACTTCGGCGGAGTACCGTGCTCTGCCTGGTAGGCCATAAGCGGTGGTTCGATCCGACCCAGAAAGCGGTCGATGAAGCTCTGCACCGTGGTCACCGCTTCAGGCGTGGGTGCCCGGAAGCGTGCCAGGATACGGGTGATGGTGTCGTCGTTCGACTTGAACCGCTCGAGGATCGAAGAGGCCGCGCCGTCGAGATACCCGGTTACATTCACGTCCTGCACGAAGCCCTGGAACCGCGGCTCTGTGCGCAGGAGCGCTTCGATACCATCGCGCATCTCCTGGATGACCTCGGATGCATAGAGCTCATGATCAGGGGTACCGGTGATGAACTCATTCAGCTTGACCTCGGGGTTGCCGCCGGTCTCTTGAAATGCGGTGAGGGCAATGAGCCAGTGGGAGCCGTTCAGCAGCCAACTCTTGATTTCTTTTTCCACGTCGAGGTGACGGCTGAATTCGATGCGGCTGCCTTTGAGTACGTCCGGCAGCGCTTCGGTTTCCGGAGAGACTTCGAGCTTGAGTGAGCCGTACTCTTCTGCGCGCGCGAGCACGGTGGGTTCGCCCTGGAATATGACTTCTTCAAGTTCGACGCACACGCGATCGACCAGGGCATGCACACAGTGAACGTGTTCCTGGGTGTACTTCTCGATCCGGCCCGACAGATCATCATGCTCGAACACTTCATATGCGCTGACGGTGTTTTCGCAGGCGACCAGGTACACCTCGCCGATCGAGCCGGGTTGCTGCTTTTTGCTGCGGGCGATGGTGTTGAGGGCGTCGATCACCGGAGCATAGTTGCCGATGGTGAGAACAGAAGCAGTGACGATGATGGCTTTCGTCTTTTCACGCGATTGCGAGAGGATGTGTTCGACGGTTTCTGAGATGTTGGCTCTCTTCGAAGGCGAAGAAGCCGTCGTAGTGTACCTGCTCGCGCGGATTTGCCACTTCGTTTGTGGCGGAATGGCCGGGGGTATCGATCACGTACATCTTCCTGGAATTATTCTGCAGTAGCTCATTGCGGCGTGAGGGACCAAGGGCTGTGCTGCCGGTAGGGTTTTTACCGGAGTTAGCGCGGTTCAGCAAAAAAAGCTCGGAACCTTCCGCCTTAAAGAAGGGTGCAACAAGGCCCAGGCCGAGACGGCCGGGCCCGAAATGAATGTGTAACATGACTGGACTCCTAAGGCGCTGATGAGGGGTGGTGACGGCGCGTGCGCGGTTTGCAGGCAGAATGACCGTCCCTCTACTTATATGCGTGCGCGCAGCGGCGCGACTGTGCGGAACCGTACGGTGGTGTTCATTTCTTGTGAGTTTGTTTGCGGCAGAAAGGTGAACGGCGGATTCGATGCTCTTCGATTGGAGGGCGGGCCCACATCCCGCAACTACGCGAGACGTGGGTCGCCGGTGTGTCGTTTGCGGACAGCTTAGGCGGTGGTGTGATGATCCGCCCAGGCTTGTTGCAGCCGTTCAGCGGCTTCTTTGGCGGGCACTATTTTGGGGCTCGGGTTAGCGCTCCGGATCAGGATCCAGGCTGCGGTTACGGAGAATACGGCGATCAGAATACGACCCATGTACGGTTGCACCTCGCTTTAGTCTGATGCAGATTTTCTGTGGGTGCTTGCAGCGGGATGTCGCGCTTCAGTACAACTTGCCCCGACGTATTGGATTCTTATTAGTGTTGACGATTGGTATGCGGGCAAAAAAACATGCAAAAACGAGTCCTTCACCGGTGCCCGTTGCGCTGTTGCTCATCGATGTTCTGACCACGTTCCAGTTTCCTGACGGCGATTCGATTCTTCGCGGCGCGCTCGCCATCCGGGATCCGCTGATCAAGCTAAAAGCGCAGGCACGTCAGGCGGGCATTCCGGTGTTGTATGTGAATGACAATTTTGGGGATTGGCGCAGCGAAAAAGAAGTGCTCATGGGCCGCTGCCTGGAAGCGAAAGGAACCCAGTTCGTACGGCCGCTGCTGCCGGACAGTGAAGATTACTTCGTGCTGAAGCCGATGCATTCGGCGTTCTACATGACTCCGCTGGAAGTGCTGCTGCAGCATCTGCAGGTGGAGACGCTCATCCTGACGGGCCTCACCTCCAACAGTTGCATTACCGTCACGGCGCATGATGCGAACATGCGCGGCTTCGATATTTACATTCCCTCGGATTGCTCAAGCGCACGCAATGCGGAAGAGCACACGCAGGCTCTCGCGCAATTAGAAGCGATGGCGGGTGCAAATCTGCGGCGGTCGACGCTGCTCAAGCTGCCCGCACTGATTCGGGCCGCGAAGAGTTCGCAGCGTGGCGTCTGATGTCTCACAGGTCTGACGTTTCCGATGTTTGTGTGTGTATGGAGTGAGAACCGTTGAGGGGCTTTGCCCCGTCATCTTCGACCCACGTACGCCGGAATCGGCGAACATGGGGCACCCGTCCAGGGAGTAGGGCATTGTTGCTTACAGGATGAGTGGAGGCGGAAGGCGCACTGCGATTCCCCCGCTTTGGCGCGCTCAGGATTCCTCAGGTTCGGGACCGCGGGTAGGCGCTGATGGCGGGCTCAGTTTTACCGGGCGGCCGGTGTGTGCCGATTCATAGATCGCCTCGATGATTCTTTGATCCTGCAGGCCTTCTTCGCCGGGCGTGTGTGGCTGCTGGTTTCGCTTGACGCAGGTCGCCATGTGATCGAGTTCGAGCGCGAATTGATCTTTCTCGCCGATGGTGGGTTGCACGTCCGTGCCGTGACCTTCCATCAGTTTGTTGTAGGTGAGCTTCAGGCCGCTGTATCCGAACGAAGGAGAGAGCTGCACGAAGCTTTCTGAGCCTTCCATGCGCGCGAAGGAACTGCGATGGGCCGCGTAGCCCGCATTGCAGGAGGCGACAAGGCCGGACGGAAAGCGCAGAGAGAAGTTGCAGGTGGCTTCGACCTCGGCGAACCGCGGGTCGTCGGTAGGCTGGTAAACCTGGCCGAACACTTCGACCGGTTCCTCGCCCGACCAGAAGCGAGCGGCATTGAGACAATAGACACCGACGTCCGGCAGGCTGCCTCCGCCGGCGAGTGATTTGTGCAAACGCCACTGGCTGGGGTCGTCCTGGTTCTGCGACAGCGTCGCAAGGTAGCTGCGCAGCTTGCCCAGTTTTCCGGAGCGGATCATCTTCACGATCTCGCGATTCATCGGTTCGTATTGCTGCCGGTAGGCAATCATGAGCTTGACGTTCGCTTCCTTGCAGGCGGCAATCATCTTTTCGCAGTCGGCGACCGAGGTCGCCATCGGCTTCTCACAGAACACGTGCTTGCCCATCTTGGCGGCGCGCACGGTGTACTCGGCATGCATGCTGTTGGGCAATACGATGTAGACCGCTTTGACATCAGGGTTCTGCGCGAGCTGCTCGTAGTTGTTGTATCCGTAGATGGCCGATGATTTGATTCCGTACTGCGCGGCTACCTTTTGCGCCTTCTCGGGGCTGCCGCTCACCAGGGCGACCGGCTTACAGTGCTTAGTAGTGCCGAACGCCGGAAGGATCTGGTTGATCGACAGGCGGCCAACGCCCACAATCGCGAAGCCGATGCGGTCATCGGGCGCTTCGAAGGGGCCTGGTGCTTTCTCCTGACCTTCGGTTTGCACATTCTGAATGGGAGGAAGATTGACATAGGTCTGGCCAGTGGACTGCGCGCCTTGCGCCACCGCCATTGGACTGAGACCCGCGGCCGCGAGCACACCCCCGGCGCCATGCAGGAACTGGCGGCGGCCTATTGTTTGGGTGAGCGGCATAGCTGCTTGTTCCAGGGGAGGGGTGGGGGTGTCATCGCAACTCATGTTTCTTAAGATGCGCTTTTGAGCTCAATCCCTTGATGGTTTTCTGTTGCGGTCGTCTGCCGGGCAGACATCAGGTCCAGTAAAGAATGCGCGCCATTGGTAAGACAGTCGCCACCGTACTCTCGAAGAAGGTGCGCATCTCACCCATCGCATCCCGGGGATATACATATTTGAAGCCACCAAACTTAGTTCGCTTCTCGGCGCGCTGATCTTCTCTGAGATCCAGGGTCGTCCTGGGATACCAGCCGAGTAAGACCTCCTTTGAGCCAGGGGTAAACCGATGGGTGATCAGCTCGGCGGTCAAGTCCAGGGTATCCACGTCGCGCACGGCGTCTGCCACTGCTTGCAGCAAAGTGCGGTACTGTTCTTGCCATGCGGGTACGGGCATGATGGGCGCGATGGTCAGGCCCACGGGGTAGCCGGCGATTGCCATCGCGCGGAGTGCTTGCAGCCGTTGTGCCACAGTGGCTGTGCCACCTTCGAAGTCGCGGGCTATGCTTTGGGCGTTGATCGAGAAGCGAACTCGTGTGCGCCGTTGATGCTGGAGCGGTAGCAAGGAGAAAACCCGGTCGAACTTGGTGGTCCAGCGCAGTTGCACGGGCGCCTCCCATTCGCCGAAGAAGCGAATGCTTTGCTCCAGCGCGCCGGTGAGGTGTTCGATGCCAAGAGGATCGGTGTAGCAGGAGGCTTCAAAGGTCGTGCCTTCCTGCGAGCGGTTGCGCGATTTCGAAGTGACCTGTCCCGTGCCCACATAGTTCCTAAGCCCTTCCAGGATCTCGGTCAGGTTCGCGTAGGCGCGCGTGACCGGGGGACCACTCAGGGAGCCGGCAAGATAACAGTATTGGCAGTGGGCAGGGCAGCCCTGGGCGACATGGAATTGCCAGTCCGCCGATGGCGGGATGGGCTGGAGCTTGCGTTGACCGGGTGGCGACACAACGATGGCGAAGGTTGTTTTTGCCAGGGCGTAACGCTTCTGTTCGCTTTCCGCAGAGAAGCTGGTGAGCCGGTTGCCGGAGAGGCGAACAACCTCGCCGCCATAGGAGGATGCTCGTTCCAACATGCGGCGGCCTTCGGGGAGGGCGAGGGCATCGGCTGTGATGAGGACCCTGCGGGGACGCCACAACTTTCCCTGCTTGGTGAATTCCGGAGAGAGGGGTGGGGCTGGCTCACTTCGCGCTGGAGTGGAGAGCGATAAGTGGGGCGCGAGTTCTCCGGGGCCGGTGGACATACGGTTTAGAAGTTTGTGGCCGGGAGAAGGATGCGTGTTGCGCTATATCGTTGTTGGCTCGATCATGCCCCACATGGACAAATTGATTGGTTCAAAGCTGAGTCTGGTGGTGCCGCGCACGTTTCTGGTTGCTGGTTGAGTGCTGTGAATTCCCACATCTCCCGACTGGAAAACGTCGTGAGATATGGGGCACGGCGGTTCGTGGTGTATCCGAGAACCGGGGGTGTTAGCCCGGGTTTCTCACCAGTTGGCCCCCACTTTGTCATCCCGAGCAATCTGCTTGCAGTGCAAGTTAAGGACGGAATGAACGGGGTGCGATACGCATCGGTCTGGCTGAGAGAGCGGAGCAGGATGTCCCCCACTCAAGCCAAACGCGGCTTGAGTGGGCCACCCACGGCTTTTCTGGATGCGGGCAAGGAGCAGATCCTCCTGAGTGGCGACTGATCGAACCCTAAAAACTATAGGGTGGCCCATTCAAGCCGCGTTTGGCTTGAGTGGGGGACATCTGAACCCTCGTCCAGAGCGCTTTCCAATTTGTTCATTAGGAGCGCAGTCGAGGGATCTGCTTTGCGCCTTTCTCCCTCCACAAATTTCTACAGAGCTCCAGCATCGGATGGGCAGAGGAACGTGGGTCTCGATAGCAGCCGCTTCGCTGTCAAGAGTGACTATTTTACATTCCTGCTGAAGGAATGGTTCCTCTGCGTGTCCGATGCTGGAGCTATGTAGAAATCTGTGGAGGGAGAAAGGCGCACAGCAGATCCCTCGACTGCGCTCGGGATGACAAGTTGGGGGCTAGTGGCGCTTGCCGGCATTGCCTGCTGCTGTCATTCAAGCGCCACACACGGCGGTCGGCCCACGCCACTAGCTAGGGCATTGCGGTCGGAAGCTGAGGGTTGTGGTGAGAAATGCGGGTTAGGTTGGTGGTGTGTCTGAGTACCGGAGGGGTTTAGGGTTCGTAGTTCAGGTTTGGGCCCAGCCAGCGTTCTGTTTGTGCAACCGTCATGTTTTTGCGGGCAGCATAGTCGGTGACCTGATCCTTATCGATCTTGCCCAGGCTGAAGTAACGCGACTCGGGATGCGCAAAGTAGAGGCCGCTTACGCTGGAGCCGGGCCACATGGCGTATGACTCAGTCAGCAGCATCCCGGTGTTCTTCTGCACGTCTAACAGCTCCCACAAGGGGCCTTTCTCGGTGTGATCGGGGCACGCGGGGTAACCGGGAGCCGGCCGAATGCCACGATACTTCTCCTCAATCAGATCGGTGTTGCTTAGGCCTTCTTTGCAGCCGTAACCCCATTCTTCGCGCACGCGCTTGTGCAGGCATTCGGCGAAGGCTTCAGCGAGGCGATCGGCCAGCGCTTCCGCCATGATGGCGTTGTAGTCATCGTGCTGGGCGCGGTAACCGTCACAGAGTTCCTTGAGGCCGATGCCGCTGGTCACAGCGAACGCTCCGATGCTGTCGAGCAGACCGGTCTCTTTCGGAGCGATGAAATCGGCGAGCGAACGGCAGGGCTCCGCGCCTTCGCGGTTGGCTTGCTGGCGGAGGAAGTGGAAGCTCTCATGAACCTGAGCCCGCGTGGCGTCGGTATACAGCTCCACGTCATCGCCCACCGCGTTTGCCGGCCAGAAGCCGTAAACGCCGCGCGCGGTCAGCAGATTCTGCTCGACGATTTTGTCGAGTAGCGCATTTGCTTCGGTAAAGAGCTGCTTCGCCTGCGCGCCCTGCTCCGGGTGATCGAAGATGCGCGGATAGATGCCTTTGAGGCCCCAGGTGTGAAAGAAGGGCGACCAGTCAATAAACGGGCGGAGTGTCGCCAGGGGGAAGTGGTCTAGTACGCGCACGCCGGTGAAGGCAGGCTTCGCCAGGTCTTCCGCTTTCCAGGTAATGGGCGTGCGGCGCTGGCGTGCAGTCTGGAGCGAAACCAGCTTCTGCTTCGGCGTGGCGTGCGCCTTGCGTACCCGCTCGTAGTCTTCACGATGTGCAGCGACAAACGCGTCTTTGCCTTCCTCGCTCAGCAGGGAAGTCGTGACCGGCACAGCGCGGCTCGCATCCAGCACATGCACCACCGGCTCGCTGTAAAACGGGCGCGATCTTGATGGCGGTGTGGGCGCGGCTGGTGGTGGCTCCGCCGATCAGTAGCGGTAGCTTAAAGCCCTGCCGTTCCATTTCGCGGGCCACATGCACCATTTCATCGAGCGAGGGCGTGATGAGACCGCTCAGGCCGATCATGTCGGCCTTCTCTGCTTTGGCGCGCTCCAGAATCTTTTCACTCGAGACCATGACGCCGAGATCGATGACCTCGTAGTTGTTGCAAGCCAGCACAACTCCAACGATGTTCTTGCCTATATCGTGGACGTCGCCCTTGACCGTGGCGAGCACGATCTTCCCTTGCGCCTTCACCACCTGGCCGGCCGCCTCCATGGCGCGCTTCTCGGCTTCCATGTAGGGGGTAAGGTGGGCCACGGCTTTCTTCATCACGCGGGCAGACTTAACTACCTGCGGCAGAAACATTTTGCCCGCACCAAACAAATCGCCGACCACGCTCATGCCGGCCATCAGCGGACCTTCGATCACCAGCAGGGGACGGCCCAGCTTCAGGCGGGCCTCTTCGGTATCGGCGTCGATGTAGGTATCGATTCCCTTGACCAGGGCATGCGCCAGGCGCTCTTCCACGCTGCCGCTGCGCCACTCCTCGGCTTTCTTCTCACTGACGACCGTGCCTTCGCCCTTGAGTTTCTCGCCAAAGTCGACCAGGCGCTCGGTTGCATCCGGGCGGCGGTTCAGCAGCACATCTTCAACCAATACTTTAAGTTCTGGCTCGATCTCTTCGTACACCTCGAGCATGCCGGCGTTGACGATCCCCATATCCATGCCAGCTCCGATGGCGTGGTAGAGAAAAGCCGAGTGCATTGCCTCCCGCACTTTGTTGTTGCCGCGGAAGCTGAAGGAAATGTTGGAGACGCCGCCACTCACCTTGGCGTGGGGAAGGTTCTCCTTAATCCAGCGGGTCGCGCGGATGAAGTCGACGGCGTAGTTGTTGTGCTCCTCCATGCCGGTGGCGACGGTGAGGATGTTGGGGTCGAAGATGATGTCCTGTGGAGGAAAGCCGACCTGGTCAACGAGGATGCGATAGGCGCGCTCGCAAATCCGGATCTTCTCTTCGTAGCTTGCTGCCTGACCCTGCTCGTCGAAGGCCATGACCACGACCGCCGCCCCGTACTTGAGCACCCTGGCAGCGTTTTCGCGGAACTTCTCTTCGCCTTCCTTCAGGGAGATGGAGTTAACAATGCCCTTGCCCTGAAGGCACTTGAGGCCGGCCTCGATCACCTCCCACTTGGAGGAGTCGACCATGAAGGGAACTTTGGCCACCTCGGGCTCGCTGGCCAACAGTTGCAGGTAGCGGGTCATGGCGGCGACGCCGTCGATCATGCCCTCATCCATGCAGATGTCGAGCACATTGGCCCCGTTATCGACCTGCTGGCGAGCTACAGAAACTGCTTCTTCGTACTTGCCGTCCTTCACCAGCCGGGCGAATTTAGGCGAGCCGGCAACGTTTGTGCGCTCGCCAATCATGATGTACACGCCGGGCTGCTGGGTGAACGGCTGTGAGCCGGAGAGACGAAGCGGCTTGGTTTGCTGCCCCGTCTCTGCGGCGTCCTCCGGGATCATGGCTTGCGGTGTACTCACGCTACTTTCTCGTGGTGGTGGGCGCCGGCAATCCTGGGAGCTTTGCCCTCCAGGGCGCGGGCGATGGCGGCGATGTGCTCCGGGGTATTGCCGCAGCAGCCGCCGGCGATGTTGATCAGGCCGTCTTTTGCGAAGTCGCCAAGGTAGCGGCCCATGTCTTCCGGTCCCAGGTCAAAGCCGGTCTCGGAAAGAGGGTTTGGCAGACCGGCGTTGGGATAACAGGAGATAGCGACGTCCGCCTTGTCTGACAGTTCCTCGAGGAATGGGTACATGAGGTCTGGACCAAGCGAGCAGTTAAGACCGATCGAAAGCGGCTTGACGTGCTGCACAGCATTCCAGAAAGCTTCCGTGGTCTGGGCGGAGATCATGGTTTCGCCTCCGCGTCCGACTGCAGCGGAGATCATGATGGGCAGCTCGACCTTGTCTTGGTCGAAGACCTCGCGAATAGCAACCAGGGCGGCCTTGGCGTTCAGCGAGTCAAAGATGGTTTCGACCAGCAGCAGGTCGGATCCACCGGCGATGAGGGCACGCACTTCTTCGGCGTAGGCGGTCTTCACCTGATCAAAGGTCACCACGCGGAAGCCGGCATCGTCAGCATCCGGTGAATTGGACAGGGAGACGGTCAGGGGCCCGATGGCGCCGGCGACAAAGCGCTGGCGGCCGGTCTCGTTGGCAACACGGTCGGCCCACTCACGGCATTGGCGGGCAGAGGTTTCGTTGATCTCCCAGGCCAGATCTTTCAGGAACCTGTCTTCAATCACTTTTTGATAGAAGGCCGGGTCTTTGCGCCCACCGGTCTCGCGAGGGTCTTCCACGAAGAACTCGCTTTGGGTGATGCTGGTGGCGCCAAAGGTATTGGTCTCGATGATGTCGGCGCCGGCCTCGAGGAAGCGACGGTGAATATCACCGATCATCCTGGGCTGGGTGAGCGAGAACAGGTCGCCGTTATTGAGCAGATCTTTCCTGGAATCCTTGAACCGATCTCCGCGGATGTCGGCTTCTTTCATGCCGTAAGTGCGGATGGTCGTGCCCATGGCTCCATCGATGATGGCAATGCGTTTGGCCAGTATCTGTTGCAGGGGGTGCAGTGGGGTGGTGTTCTTCATGTGCTTGCCGCCTTGGGTGTTGCGCTGCGCCCAAGGGGCCGCTGTCGCACACCTGCTTGATTATAGCGGGGTTGTAAAGGGGGTACGGGTGGCGTTGGGGCCGGAGCTTGCTTTGCGGGGAGGGTGCGTGTTGGAGGGGTGATGGGTGTAGATGTACCCCACTCAAGCCGAAAAACGGCTTGAATGGGCCACCCTCGGTTTTGTGGCACGCTCGGGTTTTGTGGCACGCTTGGGTTTGGGGCACCCTCGGCTTTTGGGTTTACCGTTGGCGTCAGGGAATAAGGCGCTTCTCCCGCAGGCGGGTGAAGAGGCTGTAGAAGCTGTCATCGGTCGCCTGGTAGTCGAGAAAGCCCAGACGGCGGCTCTTGCTCATGTCGGTCAGCACCTCGATCGGACGGCCCAGGTCGGCGTCGGTGTGCCAGGCTGAAGCCAGCACGTTCAAGTCGGCTTCGGCCAGTTGATGCTTCTTTGCGATGTGGGCCCAGAGCGGTGCTGCTTCAGCCAACTGCGTCTCCAACGGGGTCGCCTGGCCGGGGTAAGGCGCAGGGTGGATGCCGAACCAGTTCGCCAGCCGCTCCCACATCCATTTCCAACGGAAGACGTCACCATTTACTACATTGAATGCATGGTCTTTCGCTGCCGGGGTGGTGGCGGCCCAGGTCAGGTGCCTGGCCAGCAGCCGGGCATCCGTCATATCGGTGAGGCCGTTCCACTGCTCGGGCGATCCGGGAAAGAGGAACGAACGGCCCGTCTCCTGGCAAAGGGTGGCGTAGACGGCCAGGGTCACACCCATATTCATCGCGTTCCCTACGGCGTAGCCGATGATCGTGTGGGGCCGGTGTACGCTCCAGCCAAACCCATCGCGAGCGGCAGCGGCGAAGACTTCATCTTCCTGGGCGTAGTAGAAATTGGGCAGGGGTAACCTCTCCTGCTCCTCGCGGAATGGAGTCGCGGGTAGAACGCCCTTGCCGTAGGACTCAAACGGGCCAAGGTAGTGTTTAAGGCCGGTGACCAGGGCCACGTGTTGCACGCTGCCCGCAGGGCCCACCGCTTCGAGCAGATTGCGGACCATGGCGCCGTTCACGGCTATGTTTTCCGCTTCGGTCGCCTGGCGCATCCAGCTGGTCAGGAATACGTGGGTGGGTTTGACTGCGGCCAGTGCGGCTTTCAGGGACGCGGGTTGCAGCAGGTCAGCAGCCAACGGCATGATTTTCGGCGAGGAGCGGTCGGGCTTGCGCGCCAGGCCAAATACCCGCCAGTCAGAGGACTCGGCAAGGTGCCGGGCAAGATTCAGACCTACAATGCCGGTGCTTCCTACGATCAGTGCGGTACGTTCTGTCATGGCGTTAGGATGCGTGCAGGCCCTGAGTGCGACCCCACCTGGACCCAGCTATATTCGTTCATCCGCTTTTAACGGGAACACCTGTCGCCCGGGTGAGTTGCCATTGGTAACTGCCGCGGCTCGCTTTTGTGCAGGCTTATGAAACCAGCTGGCCGGTTTACTTGAGATAGCCCAACTGCCTGGCTCCCCCGGACGGTACATTCTGGTTTCACGGCGTCGGGCGGTACACTTGGCTTCGCACCCAGTTTGCGAACCCCGGATGGAGCGCCACCCCAAGGTAAGAAGAGCATGACCGAGTCGCTGTTCCGTCGTTTGCTACTGCGTTTTGCGCTTGTCCCGGCAGTGTCGTTGTGCCTTTTTCTCACCGTGCTCGGGCTGCGGCTGCATTTCATCAGTATCAGCCGCATGCAGGTTGCCGAGGCCACGGCCACGTTGCTCGAAAGCGACCACCTGCTGCAGACGATGATCGACGAAGAAAACGGCATCCGCGGATACCTGGTCACCCGCGATCCCTTGTTTCTCGAGCCCTACCACGCGGCCGCCGCCAGGTTTGGCGGAGAGCTCGGCGGTTTGTCTTCCCTGGTGGCAGAAGACGCCACGGCTGCGACCCGGGTGCGCAATATCACCGCGACTTTTCGCGAATTCGACGCCGTCAATAATGAGCTGCTGCAGGGGAATCTTAGCCAGGGCTCAATCAACGCACTGCTGCAAACCCAAAAGCAGAAGATGGACCGGCTGCGTTTTGAGTTCAACGGTCTGACCGCAATCGAGAATGGATACCGCGACTCGGGGCGGCGTACGGTCAACTCACTGTTCGGCACCCTCCCGGCCCTGGGTATCAGCGGCGGCCTGCTTGTGGCTGTGCTGCTCATCTGGCACGGGTATCACTTGTTCCGCGAGATCAGTACTGCGTTTCGCCGCCAGTTAGCTGAGAGTGAAGGGCAGCGGGACTCACTGCACACGACTCTGCAAAGCATTGGCGACGCGGTGGTGGTGTGCGACAGCGCGGGATCGATCACGCTGATGAATCCGACGGCAGAGCAGTTGACCGGGTGGAGCAAGGTGGAAGCCATCGGGCAATCGCTGCATCGGGTGTTTTCGATCATTGATGAAGGGACGCGTGAGGCGATCCAGATCGCCATGCCAGGCCGCAGTGGAGAAAACGAGCCCCTCGGCACCACCACGGGGGGTGCGAGCCATAGCATCCTCATTCGCCGGGACGGATTTGAGATTCCGATTGATGACACGATTGCGGCCATACGTGACTCGCGCGGCGGAGCGGTGGGGAGCATTCTCGTTTTCCGCAGCGTTGCGGAACGTAAGGAAGCGCAGGATGCAGTGCGGCGCAGTGAGGAGCGATTGCGCCTGGCCCTCACCGCCGCAGAAGGGGTCGGCATCTGGGATTGGGATGTGCGCAACAATCGCGTGTACGCCGACCGGCAGTTCGCCGCGCTTTACGGGGTTGCTCCGGAGGCAGCCAGCGCGGGAGCGCCGCTGGATGCGTTCACCCGCAATATTCACCCCGAAGATAGCGACCGGATCAAGCAGACGATCGAACACGCAGTGGCGACAGGGGAAGAATACTCCTGCGAATACCGGCTCTTGCAGCCGGATAACTCTGTGCGTTGGGTGTCGGCTGTGGGGCGCTGCAGCCTGGGGCCGGATGGACGTCCGGCGCGCTTTCCCGGTGTGACGGTGGACATTACAGCCCGCAAGCACACAGAGGAGGCACTGCGAGAAAGCGAGGCCCGCTTTCAATCCATCTATGCAGCCAGTCTGGAGTACATCGGCGTGCTTGATCCCGCGGGCCTGGTGCTCGACTGCAACCGGGCCTCGTTGGCATTCGCGGATTCCCGGCGCGAGGATGTGGTGGGCAACTACTTCTGGGATGCCCCCTGGTTCGCCTATACCCGGGGGGCGCCTGAATTTGTACGTGCGGCAGTGGCGGAAGTGTCCTCGGGAAAATTGCTGCGCAGGGAATTTCCATTGCGGCGCCCCTCAGGGGAAGTCATCACGTTTGACTTTTCCCTGGCGCCGGTCATGGACGATGAAGGAAAGGTCCTGTTCATCATCCCGGAGGGACGGGACATCAGCGATCTGAAGCGGGTGGATGAAGCATTGCGCGCCAGCGAGGAAAGATTGCGGATTGCGACGGAAACCGCACGGCTGGGTACCTGGGAACTGGACCTGCGGACCGGGACGATGGTGGCTTCGGGCATTTGCCGCGAGCACTTCGGCCGCTCGCCGAATGATCCCTTTACGTATCGCGACCTGGTGGGAGCCATTCATCCGGACGACCGGCCGCGCAGGGAACTCGTGGTACAGAAGGCAATCGAGCAGGATGCGGTGTACCGCCTGGAGTACCGCTTATTGTGGCCAGATGCATCGATCCACTGGATCCTGGCCAGCGGGCGAGCCTTCCACGATGAGGATGGCATGAACGTGCGGATGATCGGGGTTACCCTCGACGTGACCGATCGCCACCAGGCGGAAGCCGCGCTGCTGCAAAGTGAGAAGCTGGCGGCGGTGGGCCGGCTAGCCGCCACGATTGCACACGAGATCAATAACCCGTTGGAGTCGGTGACCAACCTCTTATATCTGGCGCGGTTGGGGAGCGACTTGCCGCAGGTTCACGGCCATCTGGATGTCGCCGAAAAAGAACTGCGCCGGGTTTCCGCGATTACCACGCAAACTCTCCGCTTTCATAAGCAGTCGACGAAACCACGCGCAGTGACTGCGGCAGATTTGATGGAAAGTGTTTTGCTGGTGTTTCAAGGCAGACTGAGCAGCGACCGTTTGCTGCTGCTGCAACGTTGGCGGGCTCGCAAAGCGGTACTTTGTTTCGATGGTGAAATCCGGCAGGTGCTCAACAATCTGGTGGGCAATGCGCTCGATGCACTGGAGCCCAAGGGGGGCTGCTTGTTCCTGCGCAGCCGGGAAGCGACCGAATGGCGGAGTGGGCGCAAGGGCATTGTGTTGACGATTGCGGATACCGGGAGTGGTATTCCCAAGGAAGCGCTGGAGAGGATTTTCGATCCTTTCTTCACGACGAAGGGCCCGTCGGGAACGGGACTGGGATTGTGGGTAAGCAAAGAGATTGTGGACCGCCACAAAGGTGTACTTAACGTCCGCAGTGTAGCGCAGGCTGGTGCGAGCTGGACGGTGTTTACCATGTTTTTACCCTTTGCGGAGTGAGATGTTTATCTCGCTGCGGGGATGTTGTCGCGGCGTGAGAAGGGGAATTTGCTTGGCAGGTTACGAGTCGCGAGGGAGACCGCACCGATCTCGTCCAGCGTCCAGGCTTTGGTACGTACCACGCCTTGGTACGGCGCCTTTGGGTCATCCTCTTCCGTTGGATTCTGTTGAGGAATAAAGAGGGCAAAAACCCTCCCATATCTCCCGGCTGAAAAACGCCGTGAGATATGGGGCACCCGTCTCGGTGGTGTGTTGAGATCCGTTGTTGATTACTCGTTTCTTGAGGTGTGCATCGGGTGCAAAAGCGCGACGTACTATGGGGAAGCGAACAACGGGATGAGGCTACTTGCGCAGGCGACGGAAGAACAGGGCCGCGGCTACGGCAGCCTCCACCGCAATGAGTGACACGCGGATGACGATGCCGACCGCAGCCCGTGCGGCGTCCACGGTAGGCGGTGGAAAGCCGGAGCCAAGCGAAGGCGTCAGTATCGACTCACCGGCATAGGTGTTCTGGCCGCCCAGCCGCACGCGCAGTGCGCCGGCCATCGCGCTCTCCGGATGCCCTGCATTCGGGCTTTTGTGCTTGTGCCCATCTTGCCGCCACGTCTGCCAGGCGCTGGGCGCAGCGCCGGATCCCGCGGCTAACACAATGGCGAGAGCGGTGAGGCGCGCAGGCAGGAAATTGGCGGCATCATCGAGCCGCGCAGCGACTTTGCCGAAATAGAAATAGCGTTGGTCGGCGTGGCCAATCATCGAATCCAGCGTGTTGACGGCTTTGTACGCCATCGCCAGTGGCACGCCGCCAGCGGCCATGAAAAACAACGGCGCTACAATGCCGTCGCAAGTGCTCTCGGCCAGCGTCTCAATGACTGCACGGCTGATTTCTGCCTGACTCAAGGCTTGTGTATCGCGCCCAACAATACGCGAGAGCCGTTTACGTGCGGTGACCAGTCGATCTTCCGTTAGCGCGCAGATCACCGACTGGCTTTCATCTACCAGGTTGCGAGAAGCCAGGCACGTCCATCCCAACAGGACTTCGAGGGCGACGCCAGCTCGCGGATGACAACGCCGCGCCAAACGAATGGCTTTTGAAGTAGTGAGGTAGGTGAGCGCGACCACGGTAACGGTGAGGACGCCGCCGGCGACCAGCTGCGTATTCGTGTTCTGGCCAGGCTTGCGGAGCAGTTTTTCTCCGGCCTCTATACCCCGGCCGATAAGACGCACTGGGTGTGGCAGCCACTCCGGATCGCCGGCAACCCAGTCAAGCAGCGAGGCGGCCACAATGACTTTTATGCCAGGTAACGGATGAACAGGGCGGGTTGCGCGCGCCGGCTCCTCAATGAGGAAAATCACTCCCCAATATTAGCTTGGCGTTCATAATTCACGGCGTCATGGCCGGTAGACTGGCCCTATTCAAACTTTATAACAATGCATTTTCGCCAGTTCCATGCCCTTAGGCATGCCGAACTGGCCGTCGTAGTCATCACCGGGCCCCGCCTTCCAGCTGAATAGACTTCCCTGATTTCGGTTCTATAAACCGGTACAGGTGCATGTTTTGGCAACGTACGTCTTTGCTTTCAGGAGAACGCCAGTCCCATGAAGTCCTTTGCCCGCCTCTCATTTTTCCGCTTGACTCTTGCCTTCTTATTGCTACCGGTGATCGCATCGCAGATCACGCGCCAGCTTGCGGCACAATCCATCCAGGGCAGCATTGCCGGTACCGTGTCTGACAAGGCCGGCGCCGTCATTCCTTCCGCGAACGTCAAACTGACCAATCTGGATGAAGGCTCTGTGCGTACCGCTGTCTCGAATGCGAGCGGTGAATATCAATTTATCGACACCAAGGCCGGCCAGTATTCGATCGAAATTGAAGCACCCAACTTTCAACGCTGGACAACCACCGGGGTAAGCCTGGCTGCCCGCCAGCAACTGCGCGTCGATGCTTCGTTGACCGTGGGCGATGTGAAACAGGAAATCCAGGTGTCGGCCGACACCATCTCTCCCATCAACACGGATACGCCGAGCGTGAGTGCCGTGTACTCCGCAGCCGAAGCAGCCAACCTGCCGGTGAACACGCGCGCCAGTAAGAACGGCACCAGCGCCCTTGGGATCGTCGCTACGCTGCCAGGTGTGCAGGCCGATCACGGGAGCTTTTCTTTGCAGGGCGGCCTGCCATTCCAGACGGAAGTCTCTGTAGACGGCATCACGGTACAAAACGCGACCAACAACTCGCCGGTGGCCGATGCGTTTCCTTCGACCGAATCGATTGCTGAGATCCGGGCCGATGGCGCCATGAACAATGCTGAATTCGGTCAGCCAGGCGAAATCACGGTGATTTCCAAGGGCGGCACCAATCGCATCCACGGTTCAGCTTTCTGGTACCACCAGGACGCGTCCCTCGATGCCATTCCCTACACCTATCCGACCACTACGAAAAAAGCAAAATTAGTCAGCAACACATACGGTGGCAGTTTTGGGTCGGCGGTTGTCATCCCTCACCTTTATGACGGTCACGATAAAACGTTTATCTTCGGCGCGTTTGAAGGCTGGCAGCATCCATCGCAAACCACTGAGGCGTACGTAGTCCCCAGCACCCTGATGAAGGCGGGCGACTTCAGCAAATATTCGGCGGACGGCTACACCGGCCTGACCAACCCGTTCACCGGCGGCAGCTACGGCAATACGCTGCCCTCGATCAATGCGGCCGCAGCCGCGCTGCTCAAGCTGTATCCTGATCCGAATGTTGGCGACCCTACGACCTATGTCGATAATGGTGTCGCCAACTACATCACCAACAAGGACTCGAGCGGGCACTCCAACCAGTTCGATATTCGCGGCGACCAGTATGTCGGGTCCAACCAGAAGCTGTTGGTCTGGGGGCGCTTCACCTGGAAGAATTTTCCCACCAATTCACCTCAGCCCCTGCTGGTGCCTTCCGCGCAGAACACGAACCAGAGCCGGGTGCTCAAGATCAGCGCGAACTATACCGTCACGCCGCACATCATCAACGAGTTTGGTTTTGGCTACACGCTCTATACCTACGGGGCCTCAAACAGCTTTGATGGAAAGGCATTCACCCAGAGCCTCGGTCTGACCGGGTTGCAGAACCTGTTTTACAACGGCCTGCCCGAGGTGGACTTCAACAACATCCAGGCGCTGAACGCGGACCGCCTGAGTTCGCTCAACAAGTCGAAGACCTATGTCTACACCGACGCACTCAGCTGGTCGAAAGGTCAGCATCAGCTACGTTTCGGTGTGGATATACGCAGGCTGGGAGCGATCACGCCCCTGGGCTTTAATGGTTCGGACAATTACGGCACGTTCCAGTACAACACCAAGAACAGCGGCGGATTGTTTACCGGCGTCGACTTTGCCGACTTCCTCTCTGGTCTGCCTTACCAGACGTTCTACGACGTTGTGCAGGAAGACAACGACGGCCGGTCGACCCACTACCATCTGTATGCCCAGGACCAATGGAAGGCGACGCAGAGACTTACTCTGACCTACGGCGTGCGGTATGAGCTGCATCCTGGCTACTCCGACGCGCATGGCGATATCGGCAACTTCCTGCCCAATGTCGCCGGCTCAGGCGCCGTCATCTACCCCAACGGCGCGCAGAATCTGCTGGCGACGTCCTTTCTGGCCAGCGCCAATGCATGCACTCCCTACGGAACCACCAGCGGCGGCGCGGTCGTTAATGGTGAGCCATGCATGCCGGTGCTTTCGAATGGGCAAGCGGGTTACCCTGCTGGCCTGAAGAAGTATCCCCACCTGCGCTTTATGCCCCGGTTCGGTTTTGCTTACCTGCCGTTCAGCAAAGACAACACGGTGGTGCGCGGCGGCTTCGGCATGTACAACATCACCCTGCTGGGATCGAACTTCTATTCGCTCACCGGCACCCTGCAGGCCCAGACCACGCAATATACGAATACGCTCGATACCACCACGCACACTGTCGGTTACCAATGGCCTAACATCTATGCCGGGGCAGGGAACAGCGGTGGCACCACCAACTACGGACAGGATTACTTCGGCACGGCCAATAGCCCCAACTGGAAAGACCCGTACACCGAGCAATGGTCACTCAGTATCGATCATTCGTTCGGTACCGGCTATGCTCTGCGCGCGTCGTACATCGGCTCTGAGACGCATCAACTGGTCTGGGCGCCGGACGAGAACACGCTGCCTTTCTCGACGACGCGGTCGGCTGCGGATGCCTCTTTTAGCGAGCGCCTGTTTCCCAACTGGGGCCGCATCAACACCCGGGCCACCGGAGCGAATGAGAGCTACCACTCTTTCCAGACGGAGTTCTCGCACCGCTTCCAGCGCGGTCTGCAGGTCAACTCTTCATACACTTACGCCAGGGCGCTTGCGGATAACCAGGGTCCGGCCAACAACGGCGGTTTCGCTGGAGAGAGTGGAGGAGCACGGGCCACCTCCGTCCTCGATCGGCATGCGGACTTCGGCAACGTGTACGGCACGCGCCGCAACCGGTGGAACTCCACCATGGTGTACGACCTGCCGGTCGGCCGTGGAAAGCAGTTCGGCAGCAACATGAACCGCTTTGCTGACCTGGCAATTGGCGGCTGGCGGCTGGCGAATGTGTTCCTTTGGCAATCAGGTCCGTTTGAGTCGCCTTATTTCCCCAGCGGGCAGGGCGATCCTTCGGGTACCGGATCCGGATTGAATGGTACGAACACCGGCTTCGACGGCGGGCACAGGAACCAGGCAGCGGACCGCGTGTTTGGGGTGAACACCAAGCCGGCGAACCGTACCCGCCTCAATTGGGTGAATTCGGCCAGCGTGACCTGCCCGGGCTATCCAGGTTGGACTCCCGGGACGGCCTGCACCACGGGCAGCGGTGCGGGTCCTGTGCCCTTGCCGATTGGCCGCTTTGGCAATGCGCAAGTGGGGTCGATCACCGGCCCGGGCACTATCAACCTTTCCTCTGGCTTGAGCAAGGTGTTCCCCATCACCGAGCGGGTGCACTTGCGTGCGGAGGGTACCTTTACCAACGTGTTGAACCACACCAACCTGGGCGATCCGAACATGAACATCAGTTCGCCAAGCTTTGGCCTGGTCAGCAACACTATCGGTTCTGACTTCGGTGGAGCAAGGCAGGGTCAGGTCTCCATGCGGCTGGACTTCTAGCCTGCAGCACAGGTCCCCGGGGCGCCCTTGAACAGGCGCCCTGGGGACCAGCACGGCCACGCCTCTTCACCAAAATAGTTGATCGAAGGGCTGTCGGGTGCAGCCGGCCAATGAGACCAGCTCCCGACCTGCCTGACGGCGAGTGAGGAGCGCACATCAGTTCAAATTTTCCTGGGTCAGCAGTTCCTGAAACTTCGGCGTGGTCCGCAGAACCGCAAACTCTTTGTCTTCGTTGAGACGTTTGCGGTCGTTGAATCCATCATCCATCGCCTTACGCAGATACAACAGCGCTTCCTCCTGCTTGCCCAACCCGGCAAACGTCTGCGCAAGATAGTAGTTAAGTGCAAGGCGTTGTTCGCGCGACGCCGTGGCCTCTACCAGCGAAGCTTTATCCGGCGCGAACACATGCTGATCGAGAGCCAGCGCTTTGCGGTATTCCTTCTTCCCCTTGTTGTAGTTCTTCTGCGCAAAATAGGCCGTGCCCAGGTTGCAGTAGATCACCGCATCTTCTGAGGTGTATTTCAGCGCCCGCTTGTAAAAGTGCTCGGCATGTTTGAAATCTCTCTCGGTGTAATACACGGCAGCCAGGTTATTAGCCGCCGGAGCGTAGCGGGGATTGATGGAGAGGGCTTCTGAGTAAGCCTTGCGCGCTTCCTCCAGCGCAAAAAGGTGGTGATACGCCATCCCGATTTTGTTCCACACTATGGCGGATCGTGAATTTAGCGCGCGGTACGCAGTAATGGCTGCGACGTACTGTCCGCGCGCCATGAGTACATCGCCCTGCATCTCGTCCAGGGGATGGTCCAAGCTTCTGCGTGCCAGGCTTACTTGTGAGGGGTTAGTGCCGGAAGACGTGGGAACTGCCTGCGACTGGCCGAGCGAGGAACCACTCAGCAGGATGGTCAGACTGAGGACCGCGCATGGGTACCTCATACTGGAAAACGGATTGCTGCGACATGGGAGCATCCCTCGCCTCCTTTCTACAAATACTCCTCGAAGCGGGGTGGTCAAAGTACTACTTGCCGGCCGGGGTTACCCCCGGCACCACCATTCTGATCCTCCCCGGTACGAATCGGCAATACGCATCTGGAAAAATTCGACGAAAAGATTAAGGCTGGCCCACTTTCCTTAAAGTGGCGTACGGTAACGGCGCAGGCGGATGGCAGCGGCCAGCAGGGCGGCGGTCATGAGTAATCCCAGCCAAAGGCCCGCGCTGGTCAGGAACCTGGCGGGAGTCAATTGCGCCAGTCCAATCAGGTGCGGGTTAATCAGATCGCCTTCCGGCGTCGTCCAGCGGAATGCCACCGAGGCAAAACCGGCTACGCGGTCTTTGACCAAAGACCAGCCATAGCTGCTGCCAAGCGTAATCTTCTCAAGGATGCACACACCCAGCGGTGGCAAAACGGCCCATAGAAAAGCAGTTCGTCGCGCCCAACCAGAAACCAGCAGCAGCCATCCATAAACCGGCGCCAGCCAAAGGGCCATGACAACCAACTGGTAAAGAAAGACCACTTCCATTTGCAGCCACGGCACCCGCGTCCAAAGGGTGGCCGCCCCGCCTCCATGTACGGCTAAAAACACGCTGCTGAGCAGCAGCATCACGAACTGCACAATCAGGGTTAAGACGAACACCACAGCGGGTAAGACCAGCAAAGGAATAGAGACCTTGGCCAGCACGGTGGTCAGGTCAGAAACAGGCAGCGACTTCCAGAACAGGATGCTGCGATCGCGGCGTTCGCCGTACAACGCATCGAGCGAGTAGACCAGCCCGACGATGAGAGCGGTCGCCATCAAGAGCCAGCCTGCATGGGTGTAGGGCATTGCCAGCTCGATCGCCTGCTGCCGCAGATCAAAATCAAGCGAACCATGAACCGTGTGTGGCAAATGCCGCAAGGTGAGCAGGAAGCCAAGCAGCATGAGGCAGCCTGCTGCCAGAGGCGCGACATAAATGGATCGGTTCTCCCACAATTCGCGTTGCACCGACCAGTAAAGCGGCCGGGTAACGATTGCAGGTGCCGGGTCTTTGAGTAACCATCATTGTGCCACTCCTTGGGCCACTCCGTTTTCTGCTGCTTGTCCCACGTCCTGGCCTGGGGATGCGTTCCTGGTCTGGCCCGCGTCCGCGCCGATCACCGCCACAAACAGGTCGGCAATAGTTGGCGTACGTACCTCACCCAGAGCGGCGAGTTGTTGCCGGTCGGCGCCTTCGAATATAAAAATGCTGCGCCCGAATAGCTGACGTTCGTGCAGCGGCCTGAGGGCGCGCACCGCGGCGGTTTGCTCCTGGGGTACCATCACTTCCTGATAGCGCCCTTCAAACTGATCCATGCTGCAACTGAGTACGAGGCGGCCGCGGCTGAGAAACATCACGTCGGTGAGCAGGTCCTGCACTTCTTCCACCTGGTGCGTGGTCACGACGATGGTGCGCGTGCTATCGAAGTAGTCGTTCAACAGGGAATCGTAAAACTGTTTGCGATATAGCAGGTCCAGGCCCAGCGTTGGTTCATCGAGCACCAGCAACTGCGCGTCAATCGCCATCACCAGCGCCAGGTGCAGTTGCGTGACCATACCCTTGGACAGTTCGCCCACCTTGCTGTTGAGTCGGATTGTGGTTCGGGCTAGAAACGCTTCCGCCTTGGCGCGAGCGAATCGCGGGTGCACGCCGGCCACATAGTCAATTGCCTGGGAGACGCGGAGCCACCGCGGAAGCACGGCCACATCGGCGATAAACGAGATCTCGCGCATCAATTGCTCGCGCTCCGTCCAGGGATCGCGGCCGAGGACTTTCAAATTGCCCTGGTACGAAGTGAGACCAAGGATGGCGTTGAGTGCTGTACTTTTGCCGGCTCCGTTGGGCCCGATCAAACCCACGATGCGGCCCTGGCCCACCGACAAATCGAGATTGTCCAACGCGATGGTGTTGCCAAACACTTTTCGTAGACCATGTGCTTCGATCACATTCATAGCTTTGCCTCTTTGCTTGCCGCTTTCGCTTTTGCGCCGCTTGAAGACAGCAGGTCTTCTGAGGAAATGCCGAGCCGCTGCATGGTCGCATACACGCGGGGCCATTCTTCCGCGAGAAACTTCCTGCGCTCTTCCTGCAGCAACAGAGCACGCGCTCCCTCATGGATAAACATGCCGCGCCCTCGTCGACTTTCTACGACTTGTTCCTCCACCAGTTGCTGATACCCCTTGAGCACGGTGAGGGGGTTTACGCGATATTCCGCTGCGATGGTGCGTACCGAGGGCAAAGGATCGCCCTCTTTGAGCACCAGGTCGAGAATCATCTCGGCGATACGGTCGCGAAGCTGACGATAAATCGGTCGACTGTCGTTCCACTCTAGATCCATCCTGTTTTCCAATGAGTCCCTGGGAGCTGAGATCGTTTCCGCCACGGTGGGCCGCGGACGTGCGATGGTTATCTAGTGATTTAGTTAACTACAACAGCAAATTTAGTGCAAGCTCTTTGTAAAATGAACGTGCGCTCTCGCAGGCAGATCCGAAGAGCCAGAAGGAAGCCGGCATGGTCACTCACCCGGAAGAAGCGCTGGTTTCCGTGTGGCGCCAGGTTATGGTCGACAATCTGGAAGTCGTTGTGCTTGAGGGTGACGAGTATCCGGTCCGCCGCACCAGCCGCAGTCGTCTGCGCGAGGTGGACTTTGCTATTGCCGGAGTGCCGCTACGCGGCGTCGAGCAAAATGCCAGCACCCACTCCCGCTGGGCAAGGTTGGCGCGCGAAGGCAGAAGCGTGATGCAGTTTCTGGAAGAGGGGCGCTATCTTGCAGTGGTCGTAGACGGGAAACTCACCGCATACGAGGCCTTGCGGGAACGATTTTCCACCCACTAGCACCGGCGCCGAGTCCCCGAAGGACAGTGTCAGCGGCATAGGGCGACGGCAGAGTTGCATGCCTGGATTGTTATGCATACGCACCTGCTATGGGCCGTCTTACGCCACATGGCTATTTAGGCAACGCTGGATTTCACGCAGTCATCGGTTACCAAGGTGTGTTCGGGTAAGAGAAGTGGCAGATCCAAAGCCAAAAGCGTGAGTATGCTTTTGCTCTGAAGCAAGTCTTGCGATTATCTCGACCGGAACAACGATGCGGAGTCGTCTAACCCCTCCGATTCTTCTTCGCATCCTGAGCTGGAGCAATGAAGGACACAACCATGAAGCCAGTAAAAGCGGGCGAAAGTTCGCCTTTGAGGATGCCCTCGCATGCCGTCGAAGCCCTCGAGCGACTGCGTTGTTCTTACACCAAGTCGGTGCTGGGGACACCCAGACTTGAAGCTGACCAGGCGGTACAGCGGGTGGTGGAGTTAACGCTGGAAAACGCCAAAAACGCCCAGCGCACGGCCTGAGGGGGCCAACTTTTCGTCGAGCAGCTAGGCCGCGTCGGCGGCTGGCGATCGCTGGAAAGTCGAAATGTTCCGCATCACGATCAGATAGTAGAGCGACAGGGCGATAAGGATGCCGCCCGAGCCCGCCAGTGCCCAGGAAACCCCGATCCACGGGATCAGCTTGCCGATGGCGAGACTGCCCAGGGGAATGCCCGCGCGGAAAGCCAGGTTATATACGCTTAACACCCGGCCGCGCATCTGGTCTGACACAATCAACTGCACCAGCGAAACCATGAGGGATGCGGAGCCCATGATAGCCGCCCCAGCCAGGAAGATGAGCGCGCACGAAAGCGGCAGCCAATGAGAAACGGCGAACCCGGCCGTTGCCGCCCCCAACAACAACAGGGTCAGCAGCGCGATGTGACCCTGGCCTTTCAGGCGCTCCATGGCCGCCACCATCAATGCCCCGGTAATGGACCCGGCGCCAGAGCAAATCAGCAGTAGTTGATACGTCTCGGGACCGCGGTGAAAGATGGTTTGCACAATGACCGGCAGGAACCCGGTGAGCGAAAAGCCAAGCAGCGTCGTTAGGAAGGCGAGGATGACCAGGGGCCCCAATCCTTCTCGCTGGCGGATGAACTGGATGCCCTCGCCCATACTCTTCATGACCGAAACCTGGGCTGGGGGCGGCACGAATTTTACCCGGATCATGAATAAGGAAATGATCACCGCGATATACGAGATGCCGTTCAGGGTAAAGCACCAGGTGGCTCCGAGGGTGGTGTAGGCAAGCCCGCCGAGCGCCGGCCCCAGCACGCGCGCGAGGTTGAACTGAATCGAGTTCATGGCGATCGCGTTGGAAAGGTCCTCGCCGTTGACCAGCGTGGGCAGCAGCGCCGAGTAAGCCGGCCCGCCAAACGACTGGCCGCACCCAACCAGGAATGACAAGGTGAGAATTTCCCAGATCTTCACGGTGTGGCTGAAGAACAGAGCTGCCAACGCAAAGGCGCAGGTCATCTGGATGTACTGCGAGTACAGCAGCATTTTTCTGCGATCCATTCGATCGGCAAACACGCCACCGAACAGGGAGAACATCATGATGGGCAGTTGGCCCAGGAACAGGTCCAGGCCCAGGTAAAAGGGGTTCTTGGTGAGGTCGTATACCAGCCAGCTTTGCGCAAACTGCTGCACAAATGTGCCGGTGGTGGAAACACAAGCACCGAACCACATCAACCGAAAATCTCGATGGCGGAACGCGCGAAACACCCGGCGTAAAAACGGCAAGCCCGACACTAGCAGAGAAATCCTTTCGATCCGAAGGCGCAAGGGCAGCCGGGCAGCTCAAAAGCGGCGAACACGCGATGGATCCTGCATCGAGCTTAGCTGAAGTTAAGCAGATGCGTAGCCACATAGTGTTCTGCTGGTGTCTGGGGTATTTTCTTTGCAAGGTGGGAGAGAGCAGGAAGGGGGAAACCTGAGGCTGTAAGCAACGGGGCCGAACAGGGTACGGCCCCGCCAGGTGCGAAAGAGGCCTACTTCATTGCGGCCATTTGCTGGATCGCGTTGTCTTTCGGGTTGCTGGCTACCAGGTGGGCACGCGACTGTTTCTCGAGTGCAGTGGGGGAAAACGTTGCTGCTGTGCCGCCACCACCCGGCCACACCTCTGCCAGAAAATGCTGATTACCGTAGCGATGGAAAACCAGTTTAGCCGGCGCGTTGTAGGGCAGCGTCTGTTGTTCAGAAGCAAACGCGAATACCGCCTTACCGGTTTTGCTGTCGACGATGGAGATGAACTTGCTGTCAGCTTTCTGCTGAATGAAGTAGTTGCCCGCCGGTAGCTCAGTGTTTGCTGCAGTGAAGGCAAAAGGGACATTTGCCTGGCTCGATTGGGCGTAAGCAACGGTGCTGAATAGGAGCGACAGGGCTCCCAGGGAATATGTGAATAGCTTGCGTTTCATCTTTCTCCTTGCTGTTGCATCCAGTTACCAAAGGAACTTTTTCAGGCAAGCTTCGATGTATCAGAAAGCTCGCTTGTCATCTGACTGCGTACATTCCTGGTTAGAAGTGCGGGGACTCAGCCTTCCTCCCGACGGCTATATTTCACTGCACGTGTGCACACGCGCCATACGCCTTTTCTGGGATACTACTGGGTTTGTAACCGTGGAAGAGCGATTGGTAAGCAAGTGACTTCCGTCACCAGTTCGCTGCCTTTTTTTCCGCTGTTTTCCGTTCCCTGCCTTTCCCTTCCACCGCCCCTTTTTGTCATCCCGAGCGCAGTCGAGGGATCTGCTTTGCGCCTTTCTCCCTGCCACAAATTTTTACGGAGCTCCAGCATCGGATGGGCAGAGGAACGTGGGTCTCGATAGCAGCCGCTTCGCTGCCAGGAGTTACTCTCCTGGCATTCCTGCTGAAAAGAATGGTTCCTTCGCGTATCCGATGCTGGAGCTCATGTAGAAATTTGTGGAGGGAGAAAGGCGCAAAGCAGATCCCTCGACTGCGCTCGGGATGACAAAAGGGGGGGCGGTGTGGGCGGCGGGAGAGGGACGCTTTGTTGTCCCGGAGCGTGGTTGAAGGTTGTGCGTGACTTGCCGTTTCTCCCGCTGTTTTCCCGCTTCCCCCGCTTTTTCCCTCCCGCTTTTTCCCTCCCGCTTTTTCCCTTCCAGCGCCTTTTCCCTTCCACCGCCCCCTTTTGTCATCCCGAGCGCAGTCGAGGGATCTGCTTTGCGCCTTTCTCCCTCCACAAATTTTTACGGAGCTCCAGCATCGGATGGGCAGAGGAACGTGGGTCTCGATAGCAGCCGCTTCGCTGCCAGGAGTGACTCCCTGGCATTCCTGCTGAAAAGAATGGTTCCTTCGCGTATCCGATGCTGGAGCTCATGTAGAGATTTGTGGAGGGAGAAAGGCGCACAGCAGATCCCTCGACTGCGCTCGGGATGACAAAAGGGGGGCGGTGGTCGGGGGCGGTGTGGGCGGCGGGAGAGGGACGCTTTGTTGTCCCGAGCGCAGTTGCAGGCAAAGGGAACACAACGGGCAGCAGGGCTTCTTACGATCCTGGTGAGTTTGCAGTACGGGTATCCCGCACAACCCGGAAACCGTAGTCGTCGTATTGAAATGCCGGCGGGATGCTCGAGCGCGCCGAGCAGCGAGAGATCTTCACGTGGTGACGCCACGATCCCCCGCGCGAGGACTTCCTGGTTCCCGTGGCAGGGCCCTGAGGATTGCGTTCCGGGGCGATCGCATAATAGCCGGCGTCAAACCAGTCCTGACACCACTCATGCACGTTCTCGCACATTTCAAACAGGCCGTAGCCATTCGCCTCGGATTGGGCTACCGGCTCCGGTCCTGTTGCCCAGCGGCCGCTATATCCCGGCCGGGTGGCGGGAGCGTCCTTGCCCCACGGGAACGGCATGGCTTCAAGATCTCCGCGCGCGGCGCGTTCCCATTCAGCCTCCGTGGGCAGGCGATACAGCACGCCCGTTCTCCCGGAAAGCCAGCCACAATAGTCCGTAGCGGCAAACCACGAGACGGCCACGACTGGCTGGCGCGGATGGGATAGGTGGAGCGCCCCCCACGACGGGGGAGGAGCGGTATTCGTTTCCTCGAGAAAGCGCCGATATTCTTCGACCGTGACCTGCGTTGCAGCCATCTGGAAAGCGTCCACCCAAACGCGACGGACTGGTTGCTCCACGTCCAGACCATCGAGGGACCCCATGGAGAACCAGCCGCCCGGTATTTGCAGCAGCAGCGGTTCGCTGATCCCGCCAGAAACTTCAGACATACCAATCAGCCCTTCTCTATCTTCCTTCTGCGCATGGCCTGATGCAAGCAGTGCCCGACTGGGTTCGGCAGCTTGTAACGGAGGTGAGCAGGGAAGAAAAGGATGTTATCGCGACAGGCGAGCGAACCCGCGTAGGGCTCGCCTTACTTTTCTGCGCGCACGGTGTGCCCAAACGTTTGCCGCCACACGGGTCTCCATTTTCGGAGAACGGACTAACGCTAACATTTCCCGGTACAGCGCTTCACCCTGCACGGAATAGTTCACGGACTCCGCACTCGCGCGCAGCCGCTTGTTCGCTGCCCGCAATCCGGCGCCGGTTTCGCTTGCGTCCTTCAGCTCGTTATAGAAGATTCGTTCTTCCTCTTCCGAAAGGATGTCCGTCACCATGCCGGCATCGATATACCGTGGGGGAATCCCGTTCTCAACTGCCTCCCACACGTACTTGGCAGGGTTCTGCAAAAGAGCGCGATTGCTATGAACGATGCCATATTTATTGGTGAACCAACCCACCTTGTGCTGCAACGAGCCATAAGGGGAGAGGTACACATCGATTGCATGAGCCCATACATTCGCGTCCGATATGGAATGACCGATGATGTTGTAAAAGTCCACGGCCACTTGTCTCTGTTGCAGGTTATCAAGGATCCGCTGCACGACCCCTTGCTCCTCCGCCAGCACAGTGGAGAAGCCCTCATCCTCGTTTGTGCTGGCCGACCTGTCTGCTGGAAGAGAAAATCCATCGAACACGATGCCCAGGCGTGGAAACTGCTCCTTGAGAGAAGCAATCACCTCTGACAGCCCTTCCACCTGGTTGGCCCAGGCGCGATTACCAACACGGATGCCAAGCCAGATCAGCGGAGAGTGGGCCGTCCTCGCCTGGCTGGCCATGGCGTGTGTGCCGGGACTGCAGAGAGCAAGAGAGACCCTCGTTACCCTGTCAGCGAGATCGCGGGACAGGTAATTGTCACCCACGCTGACCACGAAGTAACCCTTGGCGAGGATCTCTTTGAACAAATCGCTGGTGGTTTGCTTCCTCACCAGTTTGTCACCGGCAATCTCCGGAAAGATTTGCTCCAGCGGCCCAAGCGGTTCTCTTAGAACAAGAAATCGATCGACACTCTGGAGAAGCCCGTGCTGATGCAATCGCTGTAGTCCGGATAGTTCGTTCCATAGGTGGTGTGCGAAGTGGTAGAACCCGAGGCAGACTGCAGTCTGACGGGTACCCTCGTGCTGCGCGGAAAAGTAAGCAATGCATTCTTGCGCGCTTGAAACCATGCGCGCCTTTAACTCACATAAATCATCGGCCTGGAAACCCCATGCATCGCCAGCGGTAATTACCAGGTCACTGGCAGGGAAGTAGATGGCGCTCTTGCGACGGCCAGAGCCGATGCCCGCAGTCACCAGGTAGAAAATCTCCGCACCCTGGAAGCGATAGAAGATCACGTTGATGTTCGCTAACAGTGAGTGTTGTGTGTGCACGCGTTTGCCGCTATGAGGGCAGAAGGCAGACATCGCGTGCTCGCGCAGAGCATCGAGTTGAAATCCGAGTGGGTCGAGGTGCCGCTCTTCTGTCGTTTCCCTCAGGTTTCGTTCCAGCTGCCTCACAGAAATTCCAAGGCTTGCCAGGTAGGTGGCGTCCGCCTTGCTGAGCGTCGTCAGGTTGAGTTCTTTGGAGCAGCCGTTATGTGTGAAGTAACGCAGAGCATCACCGAACGACGGGGCATGGCTCCTGTTTGCCCAATGTTCTGGAAAGGGCGCGCACTGCAGTTGATTGAGGTGCTCCCAGATAATCTGGTACTGCTTACCGACGATGTCGATGGCATCCGCAGCGTGGACTTCGTAGCTCTCTCCGAAGACGCTCATTTTGCAGCCCCTGAGCGCAGGGCAAGTGACCTTTTCAATAAGGGCGCTCGATACAATCGGAGGCCGGCACTTTCGCCGCATACCAAACCGCCGGATTGCGTCATCGCAGCCAGCAACAGTTGCGGATAGTAGCTGAGCAGATGCGGCTTGTTCGGATCCCGTCTTGCTACCCCTGGCAAGGTTGCAAAGGGTTCCCAAAGTGGCATGTGGTCAGTCTATGCCATGGCCAGCCCTCACCTGAGGACCTTTCTTCCTGCCTGTTCCTGAGTCGTTAGCAGTTTGGGTGAGTGCAGCCCCACGGGCAATCTGGTAACTCGCAACTAACGGCGCGAGACTTTAGACGAGGACCCGCCCCAAACAAGCAACGCTGCCGCCAGGTGAATCCAGAACCAAAGCGTGAAACCCAGATGTGCGTGAACAAAAATCAAGACGAGTACCCGGGGAAGCACCACCCAGAGCACGCCAGCCCACGGCTGCGGGACGAAGAACCACCACAGGTGAAGCCACCCAATGAACAGAGAGACTCTGGGCAGGAACAGGCTAAGCACAAGGAACCACAGAGGTATGCCGTGTTGCAGGGTCATCGTGAAAGGCATGGTGATGCAGTGTATCTGGCGAAGCCCCTGATAAACAAGCACGACGACACCGGGTGAACCACCACAAGCGGGGTGCCCCCCACCAGAAGCTGGGTGGCCCATTCAAGCCGCTTTTGGCTTGAGTGGGGGACATCTCCACCTGCCCACGTCCACTCAACCTGTCCGCCCTGAAATCAAACTGCCGGAGGAACCGAGCTTCCCGCTAGATCCCGATCGCGCACGCCGATCAGGTAGAGCAGACTGTCCAGCCCAAGAAACGACACTGCGTGGCTGGCCGTTTGCCGCACCAGTGGCTTGGCGCGAAAGGCGATACCCATACCCGCAATCGCCAGCATGGGCAAATCGTTTGCACCATCTCCCACAGCCACCACCTGGTCGAGCGAGATATTCTCCTGACGCGCAATAGACCGCAGCAACTCCGCCTTGCGGGGACCGTCAACGATCGGCGTACGCACCTCTCCGCTCACCAGGCCGTCCGGCATATCGAGATCATTCGCATACACGTAGTCGATACCTAAACGTGCCTGCAAGTGTTGCGCAAAGAAGAGAAACCCGCCTGAAAGAATGGCGGTTTTGTAGCCCAGCATCTTCAGCGTGCTGATAAGCTGCTCCGCGCCTTCGACGAGGGGGATGGTGTGCAGTAAGGTGCGCACGCGTGCCTCTGGCAAGCCACGCAGCAGGGCCACACGGCGTCGGAAACTTTCCTGAAACTCGATTTCTCCGCGCATGGCGGACTCAGTAATCCCCACGACCTGGTCAGCGACTCCGGCCAATTTAGCCAGTTCGTCGATCACTTCCCCTTCAATCAGAGTCGAATCCATGTCAAAGGCAAACAAACGCCGGTTGCGACGGAAAATGCTCTCCCGCTGGAAAGCAATATCGATTTTCAATTCATGCGCAGCTTCGAGGAAATCTGCATGCATTTTTTGCTCCGAGCACGCTTTTCCGCTCACGGTGAACTGGACACACGCGTTTGCGTCGGGAGTGTGGACGGCGAGGGATAGGCGGCCGGACAGCCGCTCTACCCGGTCTACATTCAAGCAATGTTGCGCAATGATCGAAGTCACGCGCGCCAAATGCCTTGCCGAGATAGCCCGGCCCAGGACGGTGACAATGAACTGGTCTCGGCCCTGTGCCGAAATCCACTGGGCAAGATCGCCTGCCGCTATCGGCGTGAGCGTTACCTGCAGCGCTAATGCTTGTGCCCTGGCCACGAGGGCGTCCTGAAAATCCTGCATTTGCTCACTCGCCGGTATCTGCACCAACAGTCCGAACGAAAGGGTCTCATGTACGACGGATTGCCCGATGTCGAGGACGCACGCATCGTAGCTGGCCAAAATCGCCGTGAGTTCCGCCGTGAGCCCGGGACGGTCCTGGCCAGAGAAATGGATCAGTAGTGTCTCGTTCATCAATGAAAAGATTATGGCACGCGCCCAGGTAGGGCCCGCGAGTGCGTTATCTTGGCTGATATGGAAAAGCCATTTCGGTGCTCTTCTCTCCTGATCGCTGGTTGCTGCCTGCTTTGGCCGCTGGTGAGCCTTCCAGTTCTTGCCCAGACCATGCCGCCGCTGAAGCGCCAGCCCACACCAGCGAAGGTGGTTGAGGAGCACATGGCCGCATTTTCCAGCTGTGACTGGTCACGCCTCATGGCACAGTTTCCTGAAAACGTTGAGTTCTTTGGGCCGAATGGCCAGGTAGTGCGCGGCAAAACGGCATTAGGAGAGATGTTTGCGCAGGTAGTGAAGCCGCCAGCCCAGGGCGGTACCTGTGGATTGCACATCGTCGCTGAACACACCTTCGCCGTCGGAGACGTGATCAATGTGCAGTGGCGGGCCGATTCGCCGCTGCTAAAGCAACCCTACCGGGGCGCAGATGCCTACGAAACCCACGATGGTCTGATGGCCGCCCAGGTGACCACCTGGAACCCGGCTGAGCTGCAGTGGAAGGTCCCGCCCCACCACGACTAGCGATTCCGTTTTGCTCCGACCCCACCATGGACGCGGGTGCCGCACCTCTCGCGGCGCTTTCCAACCGGGAGATGTGGGAATTCACAGGACTGCCCAGATACTCTTTCCGGGGTCATTCTGTCGGGGGAAAAAGATCGTAAGAGGTGGTACGGCAGGAAAGAGTTGCCGGTGAACGTCTGTGCCGCGTTGGTTACGGAGCGGGGGATAACAATTACGGTTTGCCGCTGTTACCTTCGGCGGGTCCTGTGGGGATCCGGCTTTTGCTGAGGCCCTTCATTCCATCTTTTTTGCAGACTGCACAGGATATCCGATGCACGTATAACGTAGTGGCGGCGGCATTCCGCACCGCTAATGCTTCCTGCCTGAGGGAGGTAGCACGGTACAACTGGTCATTTCCAGCCGCTACGAGCGTCTGTGGCGATGCGTACTGCGCCCATAACCGTATCGCGGACTGGTACTGCTCTTCTAATTGCACGAATTCCTGACACGCCATACGGGCTAAGATGCTCGGGATGTGCACAGGCGCCGCGCGTCATATAACGCCGGGGCCAGAACACTGTATGTTGGAACTTCCGGAAAGGTGAGGAATCTGATTGCTCGGCAAACAGTGTCAAACCTCAGTCCTGCTTCTTGTTATTTTCTGCCTGTGCCTGCCTGCTCTGGGTGGATTCGCCACTCAGACCGTCACGGATGATTTTGCTACTCCGGCAGATCTGAACGCGTGGCAGATGGACCATCCCGAGGACTGGGACATTCTGCGGGACGGAGATCTAGGGTATCTCCACATGAAGCGAGCGAGGGAACCCGGGGTGCCAAGGCGACCGCTGCAGTTCGCTCGGCTGCGAAATGTGCAGGTGGAGAGCTTCCAGCTGAGCGTGAGGGTCCGGCGCGCGCAGAAATCCGTGATCGTAGTGTTCGACTACGTGGATACTTTGCACTTCTACTATGCTCACCTGTCGGTCGACGCTGGAAGCGATGCCTTGCCGCACAATGGACTGTTCCTGGTGGATGGCGGGCCGCGGCGGCGCATTGCCGGTGCGGGCTCCACGCCTGCTTTGCCCGATCAGGCATGGCACGATGTGAAGATTGTTCGGAACGTACCGTCAGGGTTGATACAGGTGTTTATGGACCAGGAGACGGTGCCTCGATTCTCTGTAGTCGACCATACGTTAGGTCATGGGCAGGTGGGCCTGGGCTCTTTTGATGAGATGGGAGACTTTGCGTCGTTGCGCTTGCTGCCGATGCGTTAGTCGCCGGCGTATTTCGTCCTAAGTTACGCTTTCGCGTCCTGAAATCAGCGGGGTACCCACTGCGGGTGGCTGGTAAAGAGCCCTCCGAGGAAGCCTAGCTGATAGACCAGGAAGCAGCCAAAGCAGACACTGACAACACCAGACGCTACGCTGAAGAAGCGGCTCATCCCATCGAAACGGTTGCCGGCAAACACCAGCGGGACCGCCATCGCTGCCGTCATACACATCATGCCAACCATGGTGCCGGCACCGAAGATCAGAAGGTACATCGTCGCCCACAATGGGCTGTGAATTGTCGACAGCACCAGCAGCGCGACCGCAGCCGACCCAGCCAACCCATGCACAACGCCGACGACCAACGGGCGCGCATACTGGTAGACGCCAAAAGATCCGACCGAGCCCGCGAGCAGTGTCGGGACATTAGCCGTCGCGGCAAGCTCTCGCTTCGGGCTTCGCGTCAGGTAAGACGTGAGTCGCTGCATCGTGCCGGTAAGGTTAAGCGTTCCAAGCAAAATCAGCATGAGTGCCACGCTGAATTCCATCGCGAGGCCCAGTCGCGGAGGAATGACGACACCGAAGAGAATGATCAGACTGCCGACGGCAAAGATGGTCAACGTATGACCGAGTCCCCAGATGGAGCCGATCAGGCCCGCCTGCCGGATACTTCGCTGTTTGCTGACAATGGTAGAAACTGCCACCACGTGGTCGGCATCGGTCGAGTGTCGCATGCCCAGCAACAGCCCAACCCCGGCGATGAACAGGAACGGCCCCAGTTTCTCTTTGCTCAGGTGATGCACAGAAATGCCGGTGGCGATGAAGGCCCGGAAAGAGATGGCCGCTCCAAGGAGGGTCATCACCGCAGCCGAAGCGACCGGCAGCCATCGTGTGGTGAGAGGACCATCCATTCGCAGGCGGGACATGAACCGTCGACCGTACACCATAAGCATGCCAAAACCGATGAGCACAGTCGCCATGCCCAGGCTGAAGGCAACAATCAGATAGAAGCCGAAGCCGATGCGATGCAGGGCAAACGCGCTGAGCAACACCACCAGCGCTGCGGGACACGGGATGATGCCACCAGTAATCCCCAGCACAAGCAACTGATAAAGCGGTACCGAGGTCCCTTCCTCGGCCACCGCCGGCGCGGTTTGGTCCGGAGTGCTCCCACGAAACCAGTCGCGGTGGAAACCGCCAGCGTTGTGGGAGTGGTTCACATCGAGGCCGCTCCAGCGGCGGAGAACCATGTAGCCACCCAGGGCAAAAATCAACAGCCCGGAGAACACGCCGAGCCAGGGATAGAGTTGTTCGGGCACGATGTAGCGCGAGGCGTACAGCGTGATCGCCCCCAGCGCAAACACACCAACGGTGTGAGACGCGGTAACGATCAGGCCGAGTAACAGCGCATGAAAGGCGGTACCACGGGCGCCAACAAGATAGGCCGCGACGATCGTCTTCCCGTGACCGGGTTCGAGAGCATGCATGGCGCCCAGACCTAAGGCGATACAACCAGCAGTGATGAGGAACCAGAGGCTCATACTGCGCGAGGTCATGAGCTCGGTGAACCTGCTGCGGGGGGTCACCTGCTGGTTGGCTTGAAGTAACAGCGGCGCAGGCGATAGCTCCCTGGTGACCCGCGGAGACGTGGTGGCCAGCGCCTTTGGTGCTAGAGGAACAGGATGCGTCTTGCGCGCAGCTGGGTGCGATTCGAGAGGCCTGACCGTGGTAAGCGGGGCGGAAAACTCCAGTGCAGCGGTAAGAACCTGTGGTGGGCTGTTGAGCAGGTCGCTGGGGTAGTTGGTCAGTGCAGCGCTGCGATCCGCGCTGGGCACCGAGCTGCTGATGAAGCCAGCTCCCGGCGCGACGGCAATCACTTCCTTCCATCCTGCATGGCCCGGATAATTCTCGTCCCGGTACTGCAAACGGAGGGAAGATCGATCAGCCGATACCGGGTAAGCCGCCTTATACACAAAGCCCATTTTCATGGTTGGCAAACCACCGGCACCGGGAGGAAAGATCACGGTGCTCGACTGCAGTGGCAAGGAGACGCGCTTGCCGTTGAGCAACAGGATTAACCCTTGCGCAAGAGTGGTCCCACGAGCCTTGACAAAACGGGTCACCGCCGGGTCGGCAACGTCTGCGGTGACATTCCCCTGCTGCAATTCCTGGTAAGCCGGAATCTCCGCCAGGTCGATGATGTACGACACCTTGATGCCGTCGCGTTCAAGCGAGATCCGCGCATAATGGTTCACGCTGAAATTACCCATGGGATGGGCAAAGCTGTTAGGCGCAGCCAATAAGCAGAGGGTCAGGAGCCAGACGACATGCAGTCGCTTACGGAACATGCGTCTGTCCTTTGCTGGCCGCGAGCCCGGGCTGTTCTTCGAGCGTAGTGAGTGCGTGCCGGGCCTGGTCGGCATACAACACATGAAAGTGCGGATTGATCGCCAGCGCCTGCTCCAGGTTCTGCTTCGCTGCTGCGGTTTGGGCGATGTGCGCTTGAATCATGCCGGCGTGGAACAGCAAAAGCGCATCGCGTGTCCCTGGGCGCAAAGCATTCTGCATGGCGTCGTTTGCATCCTGGTATTTGCCATTCTTGTAGAGTGTCCAGGCCAAAGCGTCCCAGGTATAAACGTCGTGACGCACTTCAAATTCTTTGCGCGCCAGAGCCAGTGCCTCGGTCAGCTTGAGATCATGGTCGGCATAGAACAGTGCCAGGTCGCGATTGTGCAGCACCTGGTTGATGTGGCCCAGCAGGCCAATGTATTGCACCAACTGGTATTGCTTGTTGGCTGCAGCCTTATTGCCGGCTCGAAGGTAAAGATCACCAAGTTCGGCCACGAAGGTTGGCATAGGCACCACTGCAATCGCACTTTGGTAGAGCTGGATGGCCTCTGCAAACTGTCCTTGATTGCCGCGAACCTTGCCGAGCCCCGCCAGCGCGCGATAATCGCCAGGATGAATTGTCAACGCGGTCACGTACGCCGTGTTCGCGGCGGCCAGGTCACCGGCCAGCGCTTCATATTCTCCCAGCTCGAAATAAAGCCAGGCCAGGTTTTCTGCCGGCAAGCGGGCTTCTGTGCCTGCCGTGACTGCATTGTGCATCTGCTCGATCGCCCCGTTCGTGTCCCCGGAAATAAATTTCAGATACGACGTCCGGCTATCGCGCACATACACAGATCTCGGCTGCACAGAAGACTCTCCGGCAAGATCAAGGCGGGAGTAGGCGACGGCAGCCCGTTCGTACTCCCCCATATCCGCCTCGGCATCACCCAGAACGGCGAAGGATGACACATCGCCGGAACCGAGAGCCAGCGCCTTATGCGCATAGCTGACAGCATCTGCAAAGCGGTGCTCCCCCATGCAGACTTCGGCCATCGAAGCAAACGCCGCGTTCGCGGCGAAACTGGTGCTGTCCAAACTCAGTGATTTGCTCAGTGCCTGCTCGGCCTGCTGAAAATTCTCTACGTCGCCGGTTTCGCGCGCACGCTGGAAGAACGCCGCGCCGAGCGTCGCGTAGGCAGCCGGATCCTTAGGATTGGCTAACGCCCTGTTCTGCGCGTTTCGAATGGCGCGGTCGGTTTCTGTCGCGCGAGGAATCAGCAGGGAAGCCGGTACCGGCGCAAACGGAACCATGGCTGTTACGGCATGCGCCTGTGCAGCACGGGAGAGTGAAGCCTGTACCGAATGGTCTGTTTGCATCACCGGCGCTGGGGTATTTGCCGCCGCGACCGGCTGCGCTCCTTCACCATTGCCGGCCTGAAGAAGGTGCCGATTCTTCACCGTGTCCGGATAGTTGGGAAACAAGCCATCCGCATCCAGCAACAACTGCGCGGCAGCATCCAGCTTGCCCTGCTTTATCTCGATCGCTGCCATTTGGTTATCGATGGAAGCGAGCTCACCGGTTTCGCTCGGAGATGTCTCAGCCAGCGAACGCCGCAACAACTCCATGGCGCCGTCGTGGTCACCATAGTGTTCGCGGATATCGGCAGCGATCAAGAGGGCAGGCACGTTATACGGGAGCAGATTCAGCGCCCATTGTGCAGACTCCTCCGCGCCCTCCCAGTCACCAAGCCCTATATCAGCGCGCGCCAGGTAGCCGCGGACTGCTGCATCATCCGGAGTACGGTCTCTTAGCTGTTTAGCCTCGGTCTGCGCACGAGGGAAGTCCAGTTTTTGCAGGTGGAGCAGTACCTGCGCCTTTTTCAGCTGAAAATCCTCAGGCGCCAAACGAAAGCCGGCTGCAATTGCATCCTCTGCGCGGCGATCGTCGTCAGGCGACCCCGTCTCCTCGGCTCGACCGAGGTAAGCCAGCGCCAGCTGGTTGTAGTTGTCAGGGTTCTTTGCGTCGGCGGCAATGCGCTGATTGGCCGCATCCAGGCGCTGTTGTGCAGGGGTGGGGGCAGGTGCCTGCGCTAAACCCGCGTTCAGCCACAACACCGGGGCTGCAAAACAAAAACAATAAACACGTACCTTCATCGCGTGCCTTCCACCAACCATGAAACCGCTGCAGGCTTCCGGCACACGAGAGGTGTGCCGGAAGCCTGACAGCCCTACTGGTTAAGTTAGTTACCGGGGCAAACCGCAGAACCACCCTGCGCCGTATCACCGCTGGTGGCCGATGGCTGGATACCGCAACCCGTTTCTGTGGGGTCGATATGCCGGCTATCACGGCCACTATAGGCGAAGTGGACATATGGGAAGGTTTCCTGCGGGGGCACGTCGGTGGCATTCACGCCGTCACCGATCAGGTTGTTGGGAGCCACGTTGTATTTGGGGATAAGCACACCGCCCGCAACCACGCGAGCAGCAATATCCACCACGTCGTCGGTTAAGCGGCGTCCATTCGGGAAGCCGGCAGAATCGCCTGCGATGAAGCCCATGCGCTTGCGCTTTCCAGCGGGTGTCGGAGGAACGCCTGTGTTGAGCCGCAACATATCCGCGATCGGGCCCGCCGGGGTGCCGGCAGCAGCGATCGGTGGAGCGTACGTGACCAGGGGTAGCAGGTCAGTGCGCGGCGGCGGCGGAATGTTGATGCCGTACACGGCATTGAACACACGAGCGATCGTGGGGTCCAGATCGAAGCTGGCGAACTGTGAATCCAGCTCCGGTACAGACATGCTCCAGAAATCCTTATAGCCCGTGCCGATAATCAGTTCGTTGATTAAAGGATTGCCGAGCCGTTGGATCTGCTGATATTTCCCGAAGTTGCCTATCTGGCCAGGTCCCGAGCGGATAGTGAGACCCGCACGCGAAGTAGTGCCCCAGGCGCCGATCGTCGCCTTCGGATCACTGGCCGGGTGGGTGTTGCCATCCGACGTTAGGTAAGAAATAGGAACTTCAATGGCAATCGTGTTTACATTGAAGCCGGAAACCGCGTTCGGGGCGACATTCGACAGATCGTTTGCTTCCTGCGCTGGCGTAAGCACGCCACCGCCGGCTGCGGTACGGAAGTTGAAGCTATCGAATGCGGCGCCGAGATCGATAAAGAACGGGTCTGCCACCGTGCCGGCAAACACCCGAATATCATCGTTGCGGCCCACCGTGTAGATTCCCTGTCTGGCAAGCGAATCGTAGTCAGGCATGGTGCGAGGACCCACATTGCTGGGAACCGCATACAGCGCCGACCCACCTTCGGGCGTGAGTGAAGTGGGCTTGCCATTGTTGTACATGGTCACCGTGTAGGTCTGACGCAGGCTAAGCCCTGCAGACCCCGGACCGTCGAGCGCGGTGATCGCGGCCGGAACAATAGGCGTTCCAGGCGCTACAGGTGCGGGGGAGTTGGCGGGAGCGTTGATGCCATTGCCGGCGCCCACAAACCCGGTAAACACCTTGGGAGCCCGAATCTGGGTCTGAAAGCGAATGTTGAACGTGATGTCTGGCTTGGCGTCATGGTTATTGTCGATGCGCACCTGGTAAACAACGCTGGGGTCGAAAGGGAAGTAATTGGGCCCGTTGGAGGGTTCGAGAAATGGGTCGACGTTCAGAATGAAGGTGACTCGATCTGGATGGTCGTAGCTGACAAACGCGTAGAAGTCGGTGATATCGGCCGTGTGATCTAAGGCGGTGATAGGTGCTTCACGATGGCTGGAGGCAAACACTCCGGGTGGAGTAGCGAGCAGCAGGCACATCGCAAGCCCGACGATTGATTGGCGTCTTGGCATGGTGTCTCCCTATATTCACTTGTATCCGGTGGGGGCAGACCTGGTCGGGACGGCGGGGGAGAGTGAAGAGAACTGCACCAACGGTATTCAGGTAACGTGCTGCAGAAGTAATTGGATGAGGATTTTTGATTTAATTTGGCGCGCACCTTCAGAGCAGGTCGAGTATTGCAATCCAATTCACCCGGCTGTCACATAGCAAAGAGCCAGATCTTGCAGGGCGGCTCCAGCGGAACCGTACCAATCAACCCGCTCCCGAATCTTTTTAGTCGCCGGGCGCGACCATGTCCAGTTTGCCCGGTCGCCGAGGCACGATCAGCAGAAGCTTAGGCGCCAGCACAGTCGAGATGACTCCGCAGCCTTCCCTGCGATAGCGGCAAGCACAACCTCCCCGCCCATTTTTCGCGTCATTTGCTGTCACACGGCTTCCCGGGCCGGGCTCATCACCGGTGTTGACAACTCCATTGCGGGCAGTGGCCAGCCTTACATGCGTCAACTGCAGTTCGGTGCGCGCATCGACTTCTAACCACTAACTTCGAAGCACTTGTGCCGTAGTCGCCGGGGGTTCGCGGGAAGCCACAGGCCCCGGCGTTACTGTGTCTGCTACAGGCCCGTCCTGATCGGGTGCACCCGCGCACAGGATTATTCGCAGCGGATCGCCTGCAATGGTTGGACCCGCGCGGCTCGTAGGGCGGGTAAGATCGAAGCGGCGGTCACGACGGCCGCCAGGCATAAAACCGACCCTACAAACACCCATGGATCACGGGACGAAGTGCTGTAGAGCAAACTCGCAAGTACCTGTGAGGTAAGCAAGGCGAGGATGAGCCCCGCCCCGCAACCGATGCCTGCGGCTGAAATGTTCTCTCGCAGGATCATCGCCATGACGCGCGAGCGGGGAGCGCCCATAGCCACGCGTATGCCGATCTCCGGGGTACGCTTCGCCGTGTTGTATGCCAATGTTCCATAGAGACCAATGGCTGTTACCAACAGCGCACAGGCGGCGAAGAAGAGTGAGAGCATCGCCATCATGCGTTCTGAGCTCATCGAAGCATTCATCGCATCATCGAAGGTAGTGAGCACCGGCGGCGGGATCGTCGGTGCAAACTCCCTGGCTAATGTCCGGGCTGCGGTGCCGAGCGGGCCGAATGGTCCTGACATGCGCACTACCGCGCTCAGGGAGGGTTTGCTTTGTTGGTCCTGCATGATGGGGATGTAGCCCGCGGGTGGCGCAGGGGAAGCCATGTCGCGATATTTAGCATCGCCTACCACGGCTGCTACTTCGTATGTCGTATTCTCGTCGGTGCTTACAATTTGCTGGCCGACTGCGTTCCGCCCCGGAAAGAGAAGGCCTGCCGCTTTCTGATTCAATATGATTTTCAGTCCAGAGGCTTTGGTATCGTTCCAGCGAAATTCGCGGCCGGCCATTAAGGGGATGCGCATCGTTTGAAAATAATGCGGTGCTACGCTGTTCAGGTCGAGCATGACGGGGTGGCCGCCCGGTCGCGCATAGTTACCGTTCCATCCCCGGTGGGAAAGGGGCACAATGAACTGAAAGCTCACGTCCGTCACGTTGGGTTGCCGCCTCAGGCCTCCGCCGATCTGTTCATACCGCTGCATCAAGGCATCGCCCTCGAGCGGCTGCTTATCCATCTTGAATGCGACAGAGATAAGGCCGTGAGGGTCAAAGCCCAGGCCGGACCGAAATAGCCGGGTAAGACTGGTGGCCAGCAAACCCGCGCCGACGACCAGCAGTAGCGCCAGAGCGGTTTCGGAGGCCAACAAGCCATGCGCCAGTAAGCGATGCCCTGGCTGCGCCTGCTTAGGGTATTGTCCCTTTTTGATTTGTTCGCTCAAACTGCCGCCGGTAACACGCAACGCTGGCAGCAGGCCAATGAGCACAGTTGCGGCGATCGCCATGAGCGCGGCAAATGCGAATACGCGCAGATCGAACGTAGTATCGAGAAACAGCTGGTCGCCGCTCATGCCGTTGCCGGCCAACAGCAGGGCAGCAAGCGGCCGGCTGACAGCCGGGGCCATTGACAGACCAGCGGCAGTGCCCAGGAATGCGATCAGTAAGCTTTCCACCAGCAACTGCCTGACCAGTCTGGAGCGTGATCCGCCCAATGCCATGCGGGTGGCCAATTCTCGCTGCCGTCCGGCTCCGCGAGCCAGCAGAAGGGTCGCCAGGTTGATGCATGCCAGAAGCAGCAGGCCCGCGCACATCAGGCCCATCGCCAGCAGTGGCTGGCGAAACTGTAGCCGTGCATAGGTAAAACCTTTGGCGCCGGATTGAGCAGAGAATCTGAAGCGATGCTGTTCTCCGTCGGCGATGGTGCGCGGGTCCCCGGTCGCATGGAGAATCGGCATGGATACCGTAAGCAATGCGGCGTTGGCCTGGGCCAGCGAAACCCCGGGCTTGCGGCGGGCCATCACCATCAGCCACCAGGCGTTCAGGCCGGCATCGATGTGATTTCTGGGCGCATCGATCAGCGGGTCGGCTGAGAGCGGTGCAAAAATATCTGGCCGAAGCGTGGGGTCAGCTCCTCTAAAGCTCTTAGGCATAACGCCGACGACCGTGAAGGGGACGTTGGCGATCACCAGCTTGCGCCCGATGATGGATGTCGAGCGCCCGAACCAGGTTTGCCAAAAGGGTTCACTGATCACCACGGCGAGGCCTCGCTGCCCTCCTCCCCTTTGATCATCGGCGGGTGTCAGATAGCGGCCCAAAAGAGGGGGCACCTGCAATGCCTGGAAATAACTGCCACTGACCAGGACTCCGGCGATACTTTCCGTTCCCGATGAGCCTTGTACCTGCAGCGAATCGGGGTTATAGGCGAAGACCTCTGTGAAAGCTTCTCGCCGCTCCTCCAAGGCACGGAAATACGGAGTAGGGAAGTCGTACTGTGGGTTAGGACCGCCATCCCCGAAAGAGAGGATCGTAAGCTCGGCTGCCCCGGGAACAGCAAGTGGACGTAGCAACAAGGCATTGATCATTGAGAATACGGCCGTGTTTGCACCAACGCCCAGCGCCAATGTCAGGACGGCGACTGCGGTAAACGCCGGCGATTGACTCAGGATGCGCAGAGCGAATCGGAGGTCTTGTAAAAATGATTCCAGGCCCCGGAACTGCCAAAGCTCGCTCATGCGTTCGTGCCAACGCTGTGAGTTGCCAAATGCCTGTTGCGCGGCGAAATTCACTTGTACGGGAGGTACGCCTTCTCGCAGGAGCCGTTCGCGCAACATTGCCTGGTGAAAGGCGAGTTCATCGCGCACATCACGGCTCGTCTGCTTCTTGCGAAAGAAAGACCGGAGGCGTGCAATCCATTGGTGCAGGTTCTGGTTCATCCTCAGGCTCCTCAGGAAGTCTGCATGACAAATGCAACGGCCGCAGAAAGCCTTGCCCAGCGTTGGGATTCAGAATTTAACCGTTTCTTGCCTTGTGGGGTGAGTTGATAGAACTTGGCGCGGCGATTGTTTTCTGATGTGCCCCAGTTCGCCTTCAGCAAACCGCGCAACTCCAGGCGGTGCAGCGTGGGATAGAGGGCGCCTTCCTCGACCTTAAGGACTTGTTGCGAGGTCTGTTGAATCCACTCAACAACGGCGTAGCCATGCATCGGACCCCGCGCGAGCGCCTTGAGGACCAGCATCTCGAGTGTCCCCTGGATGAGTTCGCCTGCATCCACCCTATCTCCCATAAGCGCCTTAGGGATAAGAGATATCCATCAGGTTGGCAATTGTCAAGCGCGGAAACACGAATGCGCCACGACCGGTGAGCATCCCGTCCTTGCGCGTCCGGTCTCAGGGTACTTGAGTGCTGTGATCAGACGCATCCTGCGGGCAGTGAGCGAGCGCGTGCATGCCGGGCGATGTAGTCAGCGAGAAACGGACCCCGGACCAGGAAGGGTCACTGCCCCGCGTAAGCCAGCTCTTACTTCTTGCCCTAGTTGTGGTCCCAAGTCACCAGGCATCCGCTCGTGTTCTGCAGGAGCGGTGGGCGCTGCCTTTCGCTGCAAGTACGGCAGTTCAAATGCGCGATGCCACAGGGCAGCCACTGCGAGGATGAGAGGCGCCATGCAAAGAAAAATTGTCCAGTAGACGCGGGGGGACTGCATGAGTGAGCCCTGGGTGCGGTAAAGGGGTATGAGGATGGAGCCGAGGATCAATGGGTGGAGCAGGTAAACGCTATAGCTGATCTGGCCCATAAAGAGTACGGGACGAGTCCGCAGTGCGCCCCAAAAGGAACAGCCGGCGGCGATAGCGAGGAAAGGAAATGCCAGAGAGAGAGACTCCGGCAGTCCGTACCTGGCGGGTACCAGGTAAAAGTTTGCCAAGAGCAGCAGCAGGGCGAGAGAAGCGCCCCAGGTGGAACGGCAGAACTGTTTGACCCGTGGTATGCGCACCAGGTGAGCGGTGGCGATGCCGATGCTGAAGGTGAAGAACAGATGTCGCACGAATCCCTCGTAAACAGAAGGAGGAGCGATGTGCGCCGCGCGCGCTACGCGATTGACCGCGTAGAGAACGCCGCAGGCCGCCACGAACAGAGCGGACTTACGAGGAGTGCCGGCGAACCAACCGAGAAATGGAATGATCAGGTAGAACAAACACTCGAAGCGAAGAGTCCAGGTGACTCCCCAGAGCCAGGGAGTGTAGGGCAGGTTGTTCAACAAGGGTGTATCGCCCCAGATAATCTGGAGCAGATTGTGGACCAGAGTGGCAGGCGTGGTGAGCAGGCGGAAGTGCGTGAGCGCGGCTACCAGGATAAGCAGAAAGGCAATGGCTCCCAGGTATGCGGGACCGAGACGGCGCAGCCGGGCCACCATGAAGTTCTTGAAGTCCGGTTGTGGCTTGACGATGAGCCTGGACCAGAAGAGAAATCCGGTGATGAAGAAAAACAGGGTAACGGCGGCTCCGCCGAGCTGGCTATACATGTTTGAGTTGGGCCCGGTGATCTCGGGCGAGCCGTAGTAGAGCATGAGATACCAGACGACCGCATGGTGGATCACCACCGAAATTGCCAGCAGTCCGCGCAGTCCCTCAAGCTCTAGATTGAAGGATGGTTTTGCCATCAAGCCGGCAAGGATGCCGCGATAGGGCGGCAGGGCGCTCAGCAAAGAGGCGGTGACGACAAATAGCGCCACCATTCCGATAGAACGGATAGATGCTGGTGATCGTCACAGAACCCGACCCTCTCAACCACAGAGCTCTTTCGACCCCGGTGTGCGGAGGCAAAGTCATGCTCTTGGATGCCTCTAAGCAACAAAAAATTGCGAAGCGACTTGCTGAACCATCGGTGGCTGACCTGCTTAAGCTTTCACACGCGCAGCCTGAGGCGCTCTGACAACCCTGCAATAAACTCTTGCATCAGAGACTGCGCGCGATCGGTGTGCGCGTTTTGACGGGAGCCACGCTCCGAAGTCACAGAATGAATAATTTCTGCCCTTCGCCGTAACTTTTTGTTTGCAGAGGTCAGGAAACAGAGTACCTTGGCCTTTGTAAAAATCAGCAGCGGTTACAGCTGACCGAAAATATGAAGCACTTGTTACACCTTTCAGGAGGATGTTTTGAGCCGCAGCCATCTCAGTCGCCGTGTCGTGTCTTTTATTATTGGCCTGTGCATCGCACTCACTGGCCTTCCAGCGTTCGCCCAGTCTGATAGTTCCTCGCTTTCCGGCACAGTCACAGATACAAGTGGAGCCGTTGTACCCAACGCTAAAGTTGTGGTGCACAATGCCGCCACGCGCACCGATCGCGACGCAGTCACCAACTCTGTAGGCAGCTTCAACATTCCCAATCTAGCGCCTGGCGACTACAGCATCCGGGTCGATTCGAGCGGCTTCCAGACCACCACCCTGGACAACGTGCACGTTGATCCCAGCATTGGCCGGCGGGTGGATATTTCCATGCACGTCGGCGATGCCAAGACGGTCGTCACCGTTGAGGCAGGCGTGAATGCCATCCAGACGGAGAGCGCAGCGGTCGGTCAGCTGGTCACCCAAGATCAGGTCAGGAGTATCCAGCTGAATGGTCGCAATCCGTTGTACCTTTCGCAGCTCGAGCCGGGCGTGGTTCGTGGGAATTCCATGGCGGCCTTTGCGTTCGGTTTAGATAATGGCATCAACGTCAACGGGGCCCGCTCGCAGGAAAGCCTGCTTACATTTGATGGGGCGCCCATGGTGCGCACCCGCTCCAATGGCACCAGCGTTGGGGTAGCGGATGTTGATACAACTTCGCAGGTGCAGATTCTGACGACCAGCTACCCGGCTGAGTATGGGCGCACCTCCGGCGGCCAGATCCGCATCGTTCCCAGGAGTGGCACCAGCGACTTCCACGGCAGCGCATTTGAGTACTTCCGCAACAACGTGCTCAACGCGAATACGTGGAGCCGCAACTTCTCTGGTCTGCCACGCGCCGCTTTTCGCTACAACCAGTTTGGCTGGAACTTCAATGGCCCGGTTTACATACCGGGGCATTTCAACAAGGACCGTAAGACGCTATTTTTCCTGCTTGGCCAGGAGTACGTGCGCTACAACCACGACGATCTTGCTACCCAGAAGACGCCTACGGATCTCATGCGCGCGGGGAACTTTAGTGAATTGCTGGGCCCGAATATTTTCTACAGCAAGCCAGTGCAGATCGTAGATCCGGCGACCGGCGCTCCGTATCCCGGTAACATCATCCCGCAGGCGGCGCTCAGCTCCAATGGGGTTGGCCTGCTCAATGCTTATCCCACGGCCAACACGAATGCTCCCGGCTACAACTGGATTGATTCGGCTCTGTACACCGAGGCACAGCGCAAAGATTCGATCGTGGTCGACTACATTCCCTGGGAAGCCCACCATTTTCGCTTCAGCCTGCTCAACTACAACTACAACGATTACGAACCTCACTACGGAAACTTCAATCGCAACCCGCGCATTTTCAAACGGCCGAACCAGATTGGGGTTTTTCACTACAGCTGGGCTATCAACCCGTCGACGGTGAATGAAGTGATCGTCTCAGCTGCCGCTGACCATGTGAACATTGGCATCGATACCTCGCTTGGCCGCTATGACCGGACGCAGTACGGGATTGACTATCCCTATCTTTACGACGGCTCCGCCAAGGTCTTACCGAACAAGATTCCGACGATCAACATCGCGAACTTCGGCACGCTTGACGGCGGTCCCTATCCGTCCCGCTCCGGTGGCATCGTCTATGACGTGGCTGACAACATCACCAAGGTGTTTGGCAATCACACGGTGAAAGTGGGCGGCCTATGGGAATACTCGGGCGAGAACAATTTCGACCAGATCAACGTGAGTAGCACCATCCCCGGCTCTACCAACAATCAGAACGGTTTGTTCGTTTTTACCGATACGCGCAATGGCAGTGCGCAGACGGCCAACGCTGCCGTCGCGAATGCAGCGCTCGGCCTCTTCGATACGTACGGAGAAATTGGACAGCGCTCCTACACCCTCTTCCGCAGCAACATGTTCTCTGGTTTCGGGCAGGATGACTGGCGGACTACTTCGAAACTGGTGCTGCAGTTCGGTGTGCGCTACACGGTTAACACGCCCTATTACGCTATCTGGGGCAATCAGTCCTTCTTTGATCCCGCTTTTTACAATCCGGCGAATGCACCCACGGTTGACCCCACGACTGGTTTCGTGACCGGTGGCGTGCCGCTGAACGGCGTGGTTATTCCGGGCAGCGGTTTCCCAAGCGCTGCGAAGGGACATGTACCGGACGCCATTCTGGCGAATGGTTACTCGGCGAATTTCCACGGCACGAATCGGGGCTACAACCCTACCGTCTACACGGATGTGCAGCCCCGCATCGGCTTCGCTTACCAGATTCAACCCACGATGGTGATTCGCGGTGGCGCCGGCCGCTATATCCAGCGGCTTGGCATTAGCGACAACGTGCAGGTCGGCGGCAACGCGCCGTTTCAGCCGTCTTCCACGGTGACGAATGGACAGGTGAACGATCCTGGCGGGATCGGCACGAACAGCACTCCACTTTCCTTTACCTCCCACGCGTATCACTATCCCAGCCCGGGCGCGTATGGTTGGAACCTGACTTTTGAGCAGGAGATACACGACATTGGCACGCTGAGCCTGGCCTATGTCGGCCGGCGTGGTTTGCACCTGGAGCAGCTGGCCAACATCAACCAGTTGCAGCCCGGTACGATTCAGGCTAATCCAACGATCAAGTCTCCGGACGCACTGCGCCCATACCGGGGCTACTCGACGATCATCGAATCGGAAGATGCCGGTTCCTCGATTTACCACTCGTTGCAGGCAAACGTGCAGCGGCGCCTGGTGAGGGGACTGCTGTTCGGTGTGGCATATACGTGGTCCAAGAGCCTCGACTTCGGTTCTTCGAACGGCACCAGTTTGCCCAACGTGTACGACAAGTCGATCTACTGGGGCCCAAGCGACTTCGACACTCGCCATGTGCTGGTCATAAATTATGTGTGGAACATTCCCTACGGGACCCACTCAGGCAATGGCCTGGTACGCAGTGCGCTGGGCAATTGGCAGTTCTCCGGGTTGATTCAGCTGCAATCCGGTCGTCCGCTTAATGTTCAGCAAAGCAACGACTATGCCGGCGTTGGCCCCGGGTCTGGCAATCAGCTGTGGGCGCGTACCGGCAACGCCGCGCTACCCCATGGGTTCGCCGGTGGCAAGACCACGAACCAATGGTTTGATCCTACCGTCTTTATTCGTCCGGCGGCCGGCACTTTTGCGCCGCGCGGCAATCGTAACTACATCTATGGCCCTGGCTTTCAGAGCTACAGTGCGGCCCTGCAGAAGTCGATGCACATCATCCCGAACCACGACAATCATGAGATCGTCTTCCGCGCGGAGGCGTTCAATTACCTGAATCATCCCAACCTTGATAATCCGGATGTGGGCCCCACCAGCGGTACGTTTGGGCGCGTCACGGCGAAGGGAACTACGTACGCATCCGAGCGCCAGTTCCAGTTCAGTTTCCGCTATATGTTTTAGTGAGCGGAGAGGGTTGTATTGGGTGCCGCATCCAGGAGGTGCTCATCTCCTTTTGTTTCATACGAGTTACCACCACATCCATTTTGTCCAAACTCTCTTCCCAGAATCTGCGATAGCTAATCGCCCAATCGCTGACCGTCTTAATCGCCTCTGGTCTAAGCGTGCACACACTCTCTCGTCCACGCTTGGTCTTGATGACTATCCGTGCCCGAACCAGGAAAGCAATATGTTTTGAGATCATCTGCTGCGAGAGTGCAAACGGTTCCGCTAATCCATGCACGGAAGCAGGCCCGTTTGCTAGTCGCGAAACCATCGCTCGACGGGTCGGATCAGACAAAGCTGCAAAGGTTGTTCCCAATCGATCCACAACCATATGGTAGTGAATTGGCGCCCATTGTCAAGCACCAATGAAAGGGGATCCTAAGGTAATCACGGACAGTGGTGAGAACCGGACAGAGTATTGGCTTGTTCCTACCAGCATCCACCGTGATAGGTAAAGATGGTTGCTCTCTGCTATCGTTTTGGACGGCCCTTCTAAACACGAGGAAAAATGAACGCGCGTAGAGCGACGTCGAGCAATCGTCACGGCAGAGTACGGGTCAACGAGTCCAGGCCGAGGAACCTGCGGCACAGCAATGCACGGGAACTCTACCTGCTGCTCCGTGCAAACAGTCCCTGCTCCCGCGCAGATCTCGTAAGACTTTCGGGTTTGAGTGCGCCGACAGTCTCCAGAGTCATCGAGTACCTGGAGCAACGCGCGTTGGTGATCTCTCTGGGCTTCGGAGAATCGGACGGCGGCCGCCCGCCCGACCAGTTGGCTTTGCATCAAGGCTACGTCGCTGGTGTCGAAATTAAAGACTCGGGCATCAGGGTTGGGCTGGCCGACCTCCAGGGACACCGGATTGCGCAATGGGCAACGGCCTTACCGGCAAAAAAGAATCCAAAAACAGTTGTCCAGAGACTGGTGGCGGGCGTCGAGATATTGCTGAAGCAACACTCCATTCCCAAACAGAAGCTGTATGCGCTGTGTGCATCTGCGCCTGGCATTACCGACCCGGTGACAGGAAATCTTATCTTTGCGCCCTTCCTGCACGGCCGGGGCGAATACCCACTGCTGAAATTGCTGGAAGAAGCCTTTGACATTCCGGTGACCATGGATAACGAAGCCAACCTGCATGCGTTGGGGGAACGGGCCTACGGCGCCGCGCAGGGCGAAGACCACTTTGTTTTTCTGGAAGTGGGAGCCGGTGTGGGTGCCGGCATTTTCATCAATGGCAAGTTGTATCGAGGGGCTACCGGAAGCGCGGGCGAGATCGGATACATGCTTGTGCCCGGCCTCCCACGCGGCCCCTTTTCTGCCCAGGTGTTCGGCACGCTGGAGATGGTGGCTGGCGGAAAGGGTATGGAGGAAGCATGGCGGGAGCAGGCGAAAGAACTGCCGGGCAGGGAACTGGCCACGGCCACTGACATTCTTGCTTTTGCGGAAGGGGGCGACGAGCTTGCGCTTTGTATCGTCGAGCGCGCAGCCAAAGCGCTATGCGATGTGATCGCGAACATTTCGGTACTCCTCGATCCAACGTTGATTGTTCTGGGCGGGTCCTTCGGGTGCTCCCGGGTTCTGTTCGACGCCATCTCTCTTCAGTTGCAGAAGCAGAAGCATGACTCAGGCCGCATCCGCGTCCGCCTCAGTTTGTGCGGGCACGATGCCGCCTTGTTAGGCGCGGTGGACACCGCACTCGAGCTTGCAGAAGGCCATTTGCTTAACTTTCACCTGAACGATGAAGTCGAATCGGCCTGACAGCATCCGCCGAGCAAGCCTGCTCCCCTGAAGCTCTCCGCCCAGATTGCACAAGCGCGCATCGCGGTCAACCGCACTTTGTTGACACCACATCAACAGCATGTAAAATTGGCCTGAAGACTTTTGTTCGTGCTGAAAGAAAGAATTACCGGGCCTCGTCAGGGCGTGGGAACCAGAGAGACGCAGGCTTTTAGACGCCGTGCGCTGGATGTTCCGGACCATACCCGCCACTCCACTGCTGTGTTTAATCCGGAGACCCGATGCGCAAAATCAGTGTCATTCTTCCTCTCTTCCTGCTTCTTCTATCTTTCCAAAGCTCCCTGAACGGGCAGACGGTCGATACCGCGATCGTCGGCACGGTTACCGACATCAGCGGTGCGGTGATACCAGGCGCGAGCATCACGATTCTTTCCGGTGCCACGGGTATTTCGAAAACCGCGGTCACCAATGCCAGCGGCGAATACAACGTCACCTATCTTGCTCCGGGAAACTATGATTTGACTGTCGCCGCGCCTGGATTCGCCTCAAGCCAGCAGAAGGGCATTCAGCTGCAGATCAATCAACAGGCAAGAATCAATGTTGCCCTGAAAGCCGGCGGAGCAGAACAGACGATCGAGGTGCAGGCGACCCAGCCATTGCTGCAGAGTGAAAACTCATCCCTGGGCGTGGTGGTGGGTACAGAGAGTGCCGAGAACCTTCCACTGAACGGCCGACGCTTCAATGATCTTGCCATTCTCACGCCCGGCGTCACCGTGTATAACCCGGACAATCACACATCCACTGAAGACGGCGCGGCCATCAATGCGTATGGCTCACAGCAGACCTGGGCCCAGGTGAACGTAGACGGCGTCACCATGGTCAACAACCGTCACGCTTACGTAAACCTCTATCCTTCGGTCGATGCCATCCAGGAGTTCAGGGTGTTGACCGGGAACGCTGATGCGGAGTACGGCGGCGGCGCCGGCACCATCACCAATATCCAGATCAAAACCGGCACCAACGCGTTCCATGGGGATCTGTTCGAGTTCTTTCGCAACACGGCGATGGACGCCCGCAACTATTTCCTGGTGGCCCCCGCGCCCAAGCAGGTACTGAAGCAAAACCAGTTCGGCGCCACTCTCGGTGGCCCCATCGTGCGGGATCGTACGTTCTTCTTCGTCAGCTACGAGGGTATTCGTTCTGTTGAGCAATCGGCCGGCTTAACAAATGTGCTTACACCCGAGGAGGAGAACGGAGACTTCTCGGCTCTCTTGCCGGACACGCAATTAGTAAGCCCGTTTACCGGCCAACCCTACCTGAACAACCAGATTCCCGTCGATCCCGTCGCGCAGCGGATCGCCACAACCTATATGCCGCACGCGAACACCAGCCAGAATGGCCAGAACTACGCCTATGTAACGGGCGGCAACCTCAGTGTGGACCAGGAGATCGTGCGCCTCGATCACAAGATCAGCGACAGAGATCAACTATCGTTCCACTTCCTGCATGCCTACCGGCACTCGCCCAGCGTAGATCCGAATCCCAACTTCACGTACAACGGCACTTTTCCGATCTACAACCTGGGCCTGCAGTACGTACACACATTCTCGGCAAATGTGATCAATGAATTACGCATGGGTTATGACTTCGAACACCAGAAGCTGGTGAACTCCCTGGCGAATACAGACTTCACTCCGGCATCCATCGGCATCAATGGATTTGTGCAGCCCAGTGGGGCACCTTGGCCACCGCCGGAAACCGGCTTTCCCATCTTTTCGACCAACGACCTGATTGGCATCGGGGAGAACTCAGGCATAGGACTGGACGACAGCCGCACCTACCAGCTGGTCGACAACATTACCTGGACGCGCGGAAGGCATGCGCTGACGTTTGGCGGCGATATCCGGCATGTGCAGGACAATGCTGACACCAGCAACACGCCCTACGGTGTGTTGAACTTCAACGGGTCTGAAACCGCCAACAACGGCGCGAACGCCCCAGCGAACGAAAGCGGATTCGATGGCGCCGACTTCATCCTCGGCATCCCCTCCAGCGTGACGACTCCGGAAGGCGTTCCTCTCACGGCGGCTCGGCAGTGGCGGCTATTCACCTACGCGCAGGACAACTGGAAGGCGACGCCGAATCTCACACTGAACCTGGGTCTTCGCTACGACCTGTGGGTGCCCCCGCATGACAATCTCGACACCTCGGGAACGCTCGACTGGAGCACGCCGACGCCCACCCTGGTGCCGCTGCCCACACCGCTCTGGCAGGTCTCTCATAAAGACTTCTCACCCCGGGTTGGATTCGCTTACAGCCTTCCGCATCAATTCGTCGTGCGCGCCGCCTATGGCATCACGTTCTACGGCGGCCAGTTCGACAACATTAATATCCTGCAGCTGAACCCACCCAAGGATCCCAGCTTCTCGCTGGTCAACGGTAACTGCGGCTATTGCACTCCCGGGAACGCCCCCACCTCCACGCTGCAAAACCCGGTCTCGCCTTCGATCACTCCGGCGACAGCGAATGTCGTTTCGATTCCGCCCGACGGCAAGCACCCTGACCTGTACCTCCAGACTTGGAACTTCACCGTTTCTAAACAATTCTGGTCAAATGTGATTGACGTCTCCTATGTGGGAGTTAAGGGAACTCACCAGGACACCTCTCTGTTGAACTTCAATACCGGTGCCCCGCAGCAGCCCGGCGCCAACGTCCAGGCCAACCGCCCCTTTCCCACGTTCGGGCAAATGCGCGTTCTGGACTACCATGGCGCTTCGATGTACAACGGCCTGAATATCCACTTCGAGCACCGGCTCAGCCATGGGCTCAACCTGACCACCTCGTACAGCTTCTCGCACCTGATGGACAATCAGGGCGGCGACACCAATGGAGTACGCAACGAGACACAGATCCCTACGGAAAAAGAATGGGCGAACGGTCTCACCGACCAGCGTCACAACCTGACAGTAGCGTTCGTGTGGCAGTTGCCGAAATTCTCCGGCGGCAACACAGCCACCCGCGCAGTGGTGAATGGCTGGGGCCTAAACAGCATTTACCAGTTTCTCTCGGGCTACCCGATCTACATCAACCAGGCAGCCGACGGCGAGAACAACGGCAATCCTTTCCAGCGGCCAGATCTCGTCGCCGGCCAGGCAGAGACGGTACCCAACAGAACGATTGCCAGGTGGTTTAACACCGATGCCTTTACCACCGCGATTGGTCACTACGGCAGTACGCCGCGCAATCCCGGCGCCGCTGGTATCGCCTTCCAACAACCCGCTCACGCTGGCCATCAACCGCAGCTTCCCCATGCCGTTTGAGGGGCAGCATCTCGACTTCCGTCTGGAAGCCTTCAACGCTCTCAACCATCCTGAGTTCGGGGCCCCCGGCTCGACCCAGGGTACGAGCACGTTTGGCGTAGTCACGTCGACTGCCTCGAACAACCGCGAACTGCAGCTGGCCCTTAAGTACTTCTTTTAGGGCCCCTGTGTTCGCCGCAACCCGAAAGGACCTGTGGTGTCTGACGAACTTCTCAATCCGGTGAACGGCCGGCGATCGTTTCTCAAGTTGCTGGCTGCGGCGCCTCTCTTCGCCACCATCGGGACGCGCAGTATTACGACCGCCGTCGCCGCGACTGTCAAGTCCACCGGCAAGCGCTCATTTGCCGACAATGTATACACCCGCATTGGTGTGCGTCCGCTCATCAATGCGCGTGGCACCTGGACCTACCTGAGCGGCTCGTTGGAACTCCCGGAAACCCGGCGCGCCACGGAAGAAGCTTCGCAATACTTTGTCGATCTGTTTGAGCTGCAGGAAGGTGCCGGCCGCCATCTCGCTAAACTCTCGGGCGCTGAGTCTGGCATTGTGACCTCTGGTTCTGCCGGAGCGATGGCCCTGGCAACCGCGGGCTGCATTGCCGGCACAGATCCGAAAAATGTTTGGCAGTTGCCCGACACCACAGGCCTGAAAAGCGAAGTCGTCATGATGGGGGGCCGTTCGGAATTCGACAGCGCCATCCGCCTCGCCGGGGGCAAGCTGGTCATCGCGAAAACAGTGGAGGACCTGCAGCCAGCCCTGACCTCACAGACCGCCATGGTGTACACCACCTGGAGAGACGAGCGGGTCGAACGCGTACTCAAGATCACCAAGGCCGCCGGTGTTCCGTTGTTGCTGGATGATGCAGGCGGCATTCCGCCCTTCGATAACTTTACGCGCTACGCGAAAATGGGCATCGACCTGTTCTGTTTTAGCGGAGGAAAGGGTTTGTCTGGCCCGCAATGCGCTGGTGTGTTGCTGGGAAGAAAAGACCTGATCGACGCCGCCATGGCCAATAACAATCCATGGGAAGGCGCCGTTTGCCGCCCGATGAAAGTAGGCAAGGAAGAGATCATGGGCATGCTCGCTGCGCTTGATCATTGGTCGAAGGTCGACCTGGCCGCCTTGAACAGAGAATGGCAGACCCGCGTGGAACGTATCCAGAAGTTAGTGGAAACAGTGCCGGGCGTGACCACCAGCATTGCGATCCCTGAGGATGGCAACAGCTACCCGACACTGACAGTCGTCTGGGATGAAAAGAAGTTCGGCTTGAGCGTGGAGCAGTGCGATGCGCAGTTGCGTGCCGGCGAACCCCGGATTGAAGTACTGACGAAGAGCAATCCCAGCGGCGTACTGGCGCGTGAGAAAAGTCATAATCGTAAGGAGCAGCCGGAAGGCGAACCAAATCGCGTGCAGATCATTTCCGTGACCCTGCAGCCCGGGGAAGATCTTATCGTGGGTAACCGCCTCCGCCAGATACTCGATAAAGCGCGTAAGCAAACGGCCTGATCGGGATCTTCAAAGTTCGGATTGACCACCATTCTTGGACCGCACACCCCTGCGCCGGGTGCCCCATATCTCACTGCGTTTTTCAGCGGTGAGATATGGGCACCCGCTCAGGGGTTAGGGTTTCAGTGACTTGTCTAACTCTCGTAACTACGGAGCGCCGGGAGGCAGGCCGAATTTGGTCTCGAGATAACTTGTGACCGCCTGCATCTCTGTAGGGTGTCAGGGCACGGTTATACACCAGCACTTCGCTGATTGCTCCGTTGAAGTAGGAGCCGTTATAGCCGCGGCCCAGAAACGCTGTCCCATCCATGCCCCCAAGGACGGATAGTTTGCCGGTTTGCTGTAGCACCTGGGTCCCATTGACGTAGAGAGTGTCGGTTCCCCCATTATGAACCGCCGCGTTCACCGTAAAGTCACCACCAATGGTCGTCGGTCTTTCGTAATTGGGATAGTTACTTGCCTGCGTGGTACCGAAGCGAAATGTGTCATGTGTCCAGAAGGGGCCGATATAGGTATTTCCCCAATACTGGTTTTCGTTCCAAAGAATCGCGGCGTTGTTTGACGTAGCCTGCCCAGGCAAAACGTCGCTATCGGCTTTCGCAACCAGAAAGATGGTCATCTGGCTCCAGCCGGAGATTGGCAGAGTAAAGTTCATAAATTGATTGCCGGAGAATGTGAGCGACCGGCGACAGTGCGGACCATCAAACGTCAGCTGCGGTTGGCTGGCAGAATTGGTCTGCGCGGCGTCGTGTCCGTTATTAGAAACGTCCGGCCAATCGTTTGGGCTGGCATCTTCTGAAGGCAGCCACTGCATTAATCCATTGCGCGGCACCTGGTTCAATGGATCGGGAATCGGCGCTAGTCCTGATTCAATGCGCAGGTTGGCAAAAGTAGCAGGGGGTGGGCTAGCCAGATTAGCGTCTACGCTCAAGTCGATGGAAGTGATTTGCGGCATCGTCAGTGACCGCACCTGCAACGGCGTGAACTGGCCTTGCACGCTGCCGCCTTGTGACATGGTGAGAGTGCTTTGCGGGGCTGACGTGATCTGCGTATACGCGGTCAGGGTAAGCGAGTTGATCGTACCCGCGATCGAGCCGTTGACACTCACTCCACGTATTGCCGTGTTAAAGGTGATATGGATGGTCGACTGCAGACCGGCGCCATACGCGTTGAGTTGCAGCCGGTCCCCGTTGACGCTGTAGGCCGGCGTCGGAGTCGACGAAGTACCGGTAAGCGCTGGGATCTGCACAGTGGCTGTAAGACCGGGGAGACCATCGACAGGAATCGTCACAGTCACGGGAGCGGTTGTTCCGGTGGTGATCAAGGGGGCTGCAGGCAAGTGGGCCCAATTGATGAACCCATCGGGTTGGACCCCGGCTGGGCACACGGCTTGTGCACCCAACACCAGGGGTGTGAAGAACCAGGCAAGGGAAGTGAGCAGGGTAGAGCAAGGCTTCATGGTGAGGCTCCGGCAATGAAGTGGAAGGTTCCGTAACTACACTCGGCAGTTCGGCACCGATATCCGCGGGGGGGAGCGGACGGAGGTGAATATACCCGAGATTTGTTGACGCAGGCAAAGAAACATCGATACTTTGTTGATTGAGAGCGGAACCGACGGGTTTCACCCGAGTCTGCTACGGAGTGAGCGGGTCTGTCACCCCATCTCTTTACTGTTCGGATCGACTACCATCCACGGACTACATCGTTGCGCCGGCGGGCTTTACAACTTGTTCCTCAGCCAGAGTTAGCAGGAAAGAGCTGCTGGTGAAAGTTGTAGATTCCCACATCTCTCGACTGGAAAACGTCGTGAGATATGGAGCACCCGAGTCTGCGAAGCTCGTCGCCGCGGCTGGCGGTCTCGGCAGAGTCCCCGTGGCTTGAGTCCGATCGGCGCCTCTAATTCCGCTGAGCCAGTGCACCCATTTCAAGCTAATCATTCCTTCCCCTTGCGCTTCTACAGGAAATTCCGTAATTTACCTGTAGAAGTAAAAGGGGACCGCATGACTGTCCAGCATCTGGATCTACCCCAAGGGACACTGGATCTTCTTATTCTCCGAACACTCGCTCTCGGTCCTCAGCACGGCTGGGCCATCTCCGAGCGCGTGCAGCAATTGTCGAGCGACGTGCTACGGATTCAGCAAGGCTCTCTTTATCCGGCTCTGCACCGGCTGGAACGTCGCGGCCTGATCGATGCGCAGTGGGGAACGTCGGAAAACAACCGACGGGCTAAATTCTACGAACTTTCCAAGCGCGGACGTCAGCAACTCGCAGTGGAGACGGATGCCTGGAAAAAGCTGACGGCTGCTGTGGCCCAGGTGCTTGGCACTGCTTAGGAGGCGTGATGTTCAGCGATTTGCTCTTTCGGTTGCGTGCCCTATTTCGGCGAAGCGCCGTTGACGGTGAACTGGATGAGGAGTTGCGCTTCCACATTGACCAGCAAGTGGAGAAGCACCTCCGCACCGGCATGACGCGTGAAGAAGCCGAACGGCAGACCCGGCTCCAGTTTGGGGGTTTGAGCCAGGTGAAGGAAGATTGCCGGGACACGCGCGGCCTGACCTTCCTTGAGACAACCGTGTACGATGCGCGCTACGCTGTTCGCCAGTTAGGAAAGACGCCGGTTTTCACGCTCACGGTAGTCCTGACATTGGCATTAGGTATTGGAGCGAACGCGGCGATTTTTACGCTGGTGAATGCCGTGCTGCTGCAGAACCTTCCGGTGGCCGATCCAAAGGCATTGATCCGAGTGGGCGATCGTGCCGACTGTTGCCAGTACTCCGGCCCCAACTCGGAGGGAGATTACAGCATGTTCTCGACCGACTCTTACGAGCAAATGAGGAGGAATACTCCTGAGTTTGAGGAACTTGCAGCGATGCAGGCGGGATTTGAGAATCGGCCTGTTGTGATGCGACGGGACGGAGTCCACGAAGCGGCAAAACCGCGGATGGGAGAGTTCGTCTCCGGAAACTACTTCCGGATGTTCGGGCTCCAACCAGCAGTGGGACGGCTACTTTCCGATGCGGACGATGTGGCCGGTGCTCCACTGGTCGCAGTGATGAGTTACGCGACGTGGAAGGACACCTACCACGGTGACGATTCCGTGGTCGGCAGCACCTTCTGGCTGAATACGAAAGCGGTGACCGTCGTCGGTGTGGCTCCCGAGCAATTCTTCGGCGATCGCATGTCGACTACGCCGCCGGATTTTTACTTACCGATTGCAACGATGCCCGATGAGGCGGGTGGCAAGAGTATGCGTGACCCGACCCAGAAATGGCTGGATATCATTGGGCGCCTCAGGCCAGGAGTAGCGCTTGCTCCGCTGCAGGAGAAGTTGAGCGCGCAACAGAAGCGAATCTTCGCTGCGGATCCGGCCTTTTCAGCCGCGGATATACAAAAGACCCATGTGGTGCTGACGCCAGGGAGTGCGGGCACGCGGTCCATGCAGGAGAACTATGCCTCGAATCTGAAACTGCTGATGTGGATGGCCGGGCTGGTGCTGATGATTGCGTGCGCGAATATCGCAAATCTACTGCTGGTGCGAGGATTGGCGAGGAAAGCCGAGATGTCGGTGCGGACAGCGCTGGGCGCCACGCGAGGCCGCATCGTGCGGCAGTTGCTGACGGAAAGCCTGCTATTGGCGGTCTTGGGAGGAATAGCAGCGCTGGCAGTTTCCTACGGAGGCGCACGCATGCTGTTAATCATGGCATTTCCCGGAGATCAACACATGCCCATCCGATCCAGCCCTTCGCTGGCGGTGCTCGCGTTTGCGCTGGGTGTGTCGATGGCCACGGGCGTGCTGTTTGGCATTGCGCCAGCGCTGATGGGCGCGAAGGCGCCTCCGGCCGATGCTCTGCGCACCGGGACGCGAACAACGACGAGCGGGGCTTCGCTGTTACAACGCGGGCTGGTCGTGGTGCAAGCGGCGCTGTCGGTCGTGCTACTGGTCGGCGCGGGTCTGTTCTCGCAAAGCCTGGGCAGGCTGCAGCATACAGATATGAAGCTGCAATCGAAGAACCGCTATGTCGTTCATATCAACGCACAGGCAGCAGGTTATAAGGATGAGCAGATGAATGCGCTGTACCTGACCCTTGAGCAGCGGTTCCATGCGATTCCGGGTGTGGTGAAGGTGGGGGTGAGTACCTACACGCCGATGGAAGGCAATGATGACGGCTACGGAGTACAGCTGGTAGGTCAACCGAGCACGAACAGGTCTGCTACCAACATCATTGTCAATCCGGAGTATTTCGACTCAGTGGGGACGCATGTACTGCGAGGACGTGGCATAACAGCCCAGGACACCGCTACTTCACCGCATGTCGCGGTGGTGAATGAAGACTTTGTCAGGGCGCTCTTCAAGCCGGGAGATAACCCCATCGGACATCGCTTTACTGCTGGAGGGGATGCGGCTAAAGCTTACGAGATTGTAGGAGTAGTGGAGGGTACGTCTTACACCGACGTGCGCAGGAATGGGACTCACCCCATGTACTTCGGCCCGCTGACGCAGCCGTCAGATGTGGGGTATGCGGGTGCCGTCGTGATTCAGACGGAGCGGCCGATGAGCGATATGGAACCGACTGCGCGTCTGACATTGATGGACATCAATCCAAACCTGGCGATGCAGAAGTTTGAAACTTTCGATGCGCAGATCGCCGGCCGTTTTTTGCATGAACGAATGCTGTCGACACTGATGCTGATGTTTGGCGGGCTCGCACTGCTGTTAGCAACCGTGGGGCTCTACGGCGTGACCTCGTACACCGTGGCGCGGTGGACCCCTGAGATCGGTATACGGATCGCGCTGGGTGCCGAGCGCAGCAGCGTGATCGTCATGGTGATGCGAGGAGCTTTGTTGCAAGCCTTTGCCGGCCTGGCGATTGGTGTTCCTTTGGCGCTGCTCTGTGTACGGTTTGTGAAAGCACAGTTGTACAACATCACAAACGTGGACGCGGCTGTGCTGACGAGCGCAATTGCTACCCTGGCGGCTGCGGCCTGCATCGCCGGGATGATTCCGGCGCGGCGTGCGGCCTCCATCGATCCTGTGCAGGCACTCAGAATGGAATGAATCGGCGGAATGCGAACCACGCGTCCGAGACCACGGTACACACGCCTCGACCAGTAACCACGTGGGGTGCCCCACATCTCACGACGCTTTCCAGTCGGGAGATGTGGGACTTCACGAAACCCAACCGGCAGCTCTTCCTTACCCAGCCCGATCCACGGAAGCAACAGGCTTGAATCCTTCGCGGGAATCACAGTAAGGTTGGTTGTTCCCGCATAGGGTGCAAGTTCGGACCACGCAGGCCTCTAAAGCACAGCCCATTACCGAGCCCTCGGCTGACCTACTTACTTTGCAGTTCCTCACGGTAGGCCATCGCTTCCAGTTCCACACGAACGGCATCGGCGATGGGGATGACGGGACGAGCCTCAAACGTGAACGCAGGCAACATCGAACAAAACTTATGGACCTCCAGCGGGTCATCACACTCCATCAACATATACCCGCCCCAATCGCCGACGCGGATCACAAAAGAGTGGATCTTGAAATTGGCAGGTGCCTTCCATGGGCGGAAGACCTCCAGAATGCGCTTCTGCGCATGTTCGTACTCGAGTGGGGAGCCCTGCGGACGTTCGTTCCAGGTAATCATGTATTGCATCGATCAGTCTCTTCTTTCACCGCAACCGAATTGCGGGCTGCGGTGAGCACGTTATACGCTCCAATCTGTGAGCGCGTCGAGCAGTTTCACCCTCCATGCGAAAGAGTGCGCGGGCAGCTGGGCAATTCACCGGGCTCAGTCGCCCTATCCTGAACACCAATGATCCAACCCTCAGCGATCCACCCCTCTTTTTGTCATCCCGAGCGCAGTCGAGGGATCTGCTGTGCGCCTTTCTCCCTCCACAAATGTCTACAGACCTCCAGCATCGGACAAGCGAAAGGACCTGCATTGCGTGCCCCCGTCGTCATCCTCCCACCCTTTTGCTTAGCGAAAAGCACGAGAAGCAGATATGCTTCCGACAGAAACCGTAGGTCATTCTTCCCCAACTTGCATCGCTTAAGTTCCTTAGCGCCGATCGGAGTGGCACTTGAAAAGCTTCAACCGTATGCCTCCCAACGCTCAAACGAGATGGGCCGGAGCTTTCTTTCTAGCGTTGCTCGCCCTACCCTTGGCACAACCCCAGACAAGTAAATCGCTCTTTACGCCGGAAGCAACTAAGAGCTTAAACGCCGAACTGCAAGCCCTAATCAAACAGAACAACCTGCCGAGCCTGGAAGTCGATATTCAGGTTCCCGGCAAGGGTGAGTATTCGTTCGTAGGTGGATTCGCAAATCTGAAAGCGCGCACCCTGCGTACACACAATCAACCATTTCGCATAGCCAGCATCACCAAACCGTTTGCCGCCACGGCCATCCTGGTACTAATTGACCGGGGGCAGCTTAAAAAGACAGACACTGTTTCTCAATGGTACCCAGCGTTTCCCAATGCTGAAAGCATCACGGTCGACGATCTCCTGAGAATGCGGAGCGGCATTCCCGCACCCAATGACGACGAAGTCCTGGCGCGCGTCTACGATGCGCCGCTGGCGCCGGCTCCATCCTTCGCCGAGGAAATGCGTTCCTACGAGAAACTTCGAGCCCAGTTCAAACCGCCAAATACCGCGGGCGTCTATACCGATTTCAATTACGACATACTGGCCGCAATCGTGGAGCATGTCACGGGCAAGGATATCGGCAAGTTGATTACCGATACGGTCATCTCCCCGCTCAAACTAACCAACACCACTTATCCAACAGGTATCGACGTACCAGGGGGCCTTCACGGATACGGCTGGAACCCGGCGACAAAAGTCTTTGATGATAAAACGCTCTTCAGCCCCCCGCTCGCCGGAGCCGCCGGCGCCGTAATTTCAAATGCCGCAGACCTGCATGCGTTTTCACGTGCAATCTGTTTGGGCACACTGCTCAAACCTGCGACGTTCAAAGCACAACTGGAAGGCAAGCTACTCGAGGGGACCAACGCCGTGTATGGCGAAGGCATCGCGACGGGCCCCGGAGTTTGTGGCCATTCCGGAACGATCGACGGCTACAGCAGCGAAATGTACTACTTCAGTAAGCTCGACGCTTCCCTGATCATCAACGTAAACAGGTTGGATCGGGACAACCAGTCTCGTTCAACGCCCGTGCTTGGCATCGTTTCGGAATTCTTGCTGGCCAACTTAAAGCACGATGCCCACTGAGCATTCTGGCCTTCCCTCTCGTGGAGAGACGGGCACATGGGTGCACCGGCAATCTCTTGTCGAAACAACCACCATCGTTCGCGGCGGCTACACGATGGATGTTTAGCACGCACAGGGCAGGGAACTCGATTTCAGGTGGATATCCACCAGTCTGTGGTTTCGTAGAGAGCGTGGCTCCCGCCACGTCAAGCACCGGCTTGACCGGCTGCGAAGTGATCAAACGGGGCCTACAATGGTATCGTTTGTTCACCTGGGTCATACCGGCTTTTAGACCGGATAAGTAGACCCCGGGAACCGGCGAGCAGATCTGACAAAGCATCTGCCGCAGCAACAGCCTTCAGGCCAGCAAAGAGGACGCAAACCGAATGAAAACCCTGCACACGTCGATCCGATGTCTGTTGTTCGTGCTGCTCTGCGCAGCACCCGCCTTCACCCAAACCGTCACTGGCACCATCACCGGAACCGTGACGGATCAAAGCGGAGCCGTCCTCGCCGGGGCAAGAGTCGTTGCCCACAACGTGGACACCGGAGTCAGTTCAACCGCCACCTCGGATGCTGCCGGCGTGTACCGCGTCAGTTTCCTCCCCATTGGGCGATACGATCTCACCATTGAGGCGAACGGATTCGGCCGGCAGACCGTACCCGTCTTCCAGTTGGAAGCCGTGCAAACCGCAAATTTCAACGTGAAGCTTGCCGTGGGCAACGCGGCGACCACCGTGACAGTGTCAGAGGCCACCGCCCCTATCCTGAACACCAATGATCCAACCCTCAGCGGCACGTTTTCAGAAAACACCATTCGTAATTTTCCGCTGAACGGACTCGATTTCTCGGCGCTGACCCTCTACCTGCCGGGCTCGGTAAGCACCGCGGGTACCTCGGGCACCACGGTGATCGAACGCAGCACGTACTACACTGACTCAGTCAATCTGAACGGTAACCGGGCTCAGGCCAACAACTACACGCTCGATGGCATTGATATCAACGAGAGTTTCAACAATCTGATCTCGTACAGCCCGGCGCCAGAATCCTTGCAGGAAGTCAAAGTCCTCACCGCCAACTCCCCCGCGGACTATGGAAACGTGAATGGCGGCGGCGTGGTGAGCGTGCTCAAGAGCGGCACCAATCAGTTCCACGGTTCCGCTTACGGTTATGTGCAGGACTATCGCATGAACGCGAACTCGTGGAACAACAACCACGCGGTCCCCATTGTCCCGGTACAGCCCTATTCGCAAGCGCAATTCGGTGGCGCCTTTGGCGGTCCCATCAAGCGAGACAAGCTCTTCTTCTTTGTCGACTACCTCGGTTCCCGCTATCACCAGGGCGGCCTCGGCCAGGCCAGCGTCTACACCCAGGCGATGCGCAATGGTGATTTCTCGGCCTTGCTGGCCGGCAGCAATCCCGTGCAGCTCTACGATCCGCTCAATGGCTTTGCGCCGTATGTCGGCAACATGGGTGTTCCGGTCGTGAACCCGGTGGCCACTTTTTTGTTTAGCAATCCGACGCTGTATCCGCTGCCCAATGCCACGCCGTCTGACGGCATCGTGGCCAATAACCTGCAGGGCCCGCAGCGCACATACAAAACGAATAACCAGGGTGACATCAAGATCGAGTACGATCCGCGCAACGCTGACAAAATCACCGGCTTCTACTCCATGTCGACCGCCTACGACGGCAGAATTGCGGTGCTGGCCATCAGCTTTCCGGGCTTCAATCTTTTCCCCACCAAGGTCACCGGCGCAAACTGGGTCCACATCTTCTCGCCCTCCATCGTGAACTCGGCTCGCGTTGGCTTCACCCGCACCAACTGGACCGAAGGCGCGCCGCAAGACCCCACCGGGCAGTTCGGCACCAAGGGTAACTCCAAGGTGGGCATCGCATTCAACGATCAGCGCTTCAATGGATTCTCGTTCCAGAACATAAGCCCGATCAGCGCCAGCGGAGGCGCCATCGTTGGCGGGTTGAGCGGAGTGGGTACACCGGCCTTCGATGGCGGCGTCATCGACAATACCTACAGCTATATCGACAACCTCACGCTGCAGCGGGGCAAGCACACCATCAGCACCGGCATGCAGGCCCTCCGCTACCAGAACAACTACCCCACCAGCAACAACAACGGGTACCTCGGTTCTCTCAACTACACCGGCGCTTTCACCAGCAATCCATCGTTGAGCAATGCGCCAGGGTATGGCGGCGCAGACTTTCTGCTGGATCGCGTAAGCTCGGCGGCGGCCACCCTCTCCAGTGTCAACGTGGGCCAGCGCCAATGGCGCACTGCCGTCTACATCAGTGACGACTACAAAGCATTGCCCAACCTGACGCTGAACCTCGGCGTGCGCTGGGAATATGATCAGCCCTGGGTCGAGCAGAACAACAAAACCGGCAACGTCAACATTGCCACCGGGCAGGTGATCTACGCGCACGCGTTGCCCATCGGCGCTCCATCCGGTTCAGGTATCTGCAATGGCCGCGGTTGCTATCAGGGCAACTTCAAGCAGATCATGCCGCGCCTCGGGTTTGCCTACCAGGCATCACCGCGCTTCGTGGTTCGTGGCGGTTACGGCGCGACCAGCTTCTACGAAGGCAACTCCTCCAATCAACGCCTCACCTCGATCACGCCGTTCATCCAGGCCGTAAACGTCACCACCGTGACGCCCACCCCTGGAGACCCAGGCGTCCCCCGCACCGCCGAGCAGGGCTTCACCGGCGGCAGCGTAAGCTATGGCGGCACCTTCAACGTGTATCCCCAGAACATACAACCTGCCTACGTGCAGGAGTGGAGCCTGACCACCGAATACGCGGTCACCCCCAGCATGTCTCTGCAGCTCGGCTACCTTGGCGAGCAGGGCCAGCATATAGAGGATTACGGCAACCTCAACCAGTACCGGGTCAATGGCGACCCCACCTCGGCGCCTTACTACGACAATCCGTACCTGGGCGTGAATGCGATCGATCCCTCGGTCAGCATCGGATCCAATTCATTGCTCATCACGGAATCCCGTGCGGCGATGAACTACCAGGCGCTGCAGGCAGTTCTGCGCCAACGCTTGACCCATGGGCTTGAGTTCACGGTGAATTACACCTTTGGCCGGGCCTTTACCAACAGCCTGGGCAACTATGGGCTGAACGTAAACGGATTCTCTGGGGCCTTCCAGAATTACTACGACAGCGCTGCCGACTGGGGCCCTTCGGGTTACGATGTGAAGCACAATGTGAGCGGCACGGCCGTCTATGCCTTGCCGGTAGGCCATGGCCAGATGTTTCTCTCCGGGGCTAATCGGGTGATCGACGAAGCGATCGGCGGATGGAAGCTTTCGACCGCGGCGGTTGCTTATAGCGGATTCCCTGAGACCATCACCGGTCCCGGCAACAACTCCAACAGCTTTGGCACATTCGCGGCCTAACCAGTATCGCAAGCTGAAGATTGTCGATCGCACCATCGACAACTGGTTTGGCACCGATGCCTCTGCCATCCCCTGCACCACGCCCGGCGTCGACAACGGCGTTTGTGCTTTCGGCGCGCCCGCTCCCAACACCTTCGGCACTGCCCGCAACGGCAACACCCGCGGTCCCGGCTTCTTCAACATGGATTTGTCTGCCTTCAAAGACTTCCATGTAATCCGCGAACAAACCGTAGGTTTCCGTTTCGACGCGTTCAATGCGTTGAATCGCGTAAGCTACGGCAACCCTGACACTGGCATCACCGACACCAACTTCGGCAACGTCTCCGACCAGAACGTGCGATCGCAGGAACGGCATCTGCAGTTCTCGGCAAACTATCGGTTCTAGCCTGGGTGTAATCGCAGCACGCCGAAGCAAAGGCCACGAAGATGCGTCGTCCAATCTGTCTGGATTCGGGGGCTCCTGATGAGCCGCCGAATCCAGGGAGAGCGAGCGTTACACAATCGCCAGCCAGTTTGCTGCCGCGCACAACATCAGCGCCGACACTGTCGGTGCGTCGCCAGATCGCATGGTGGTGGGCCGCAGCCATATTTGGAGGCTTGTATATCGCCTTCATTGGTCGAGGTATACATCTCCCCCTGTTCCCCCAGCGACACTGAAGAGCGAGCCGTTTGTTAGGTTTCTTGCATCACCGATGTAGTTTTCGAAGACTCTCGTTGTCGGTAACTTCCTCGCTCAGGGCAGCTACACACTTAGTGAACATCCTGTCTGTCCCTCTTAGTCCTTGTACCAGGGCACGACTTCAGTCGTGCCGCAAATGCAGCAGTCCGTGCGTGAAATAGTTGCTGAGTAAAGTCACGGACCTTACCCCCCTTTGTCATCCCGAGCGTGTCTTTCCCTCGTAGTCCTTGTATCAGGGCACGACTTCATTCGTGCCGTAAATGCAGCAGTGCGAGCGTGAAATAGTTGCGATTAAAGTCACGGACCTTACCCCCCTTTGTCATCCCGAGCGCAGCCGAGGGATCTGCTGTGCGCCCTCCTCCCTCCACGTATCTTCACATGAGCTCCAGCATCGGATACGCAGAGGAACCCGCAACTCAGCCGCACCTTTAAACAATTCACTCTTCCGTCATTCCACTCCTCCCCGATAAGAAACGTGGTGAGCGGCCCAGTTTATCCGTCCCCGACAAGCCCCGGTTACGCCGGCAACCGGAAACACGGGGACGTT
>CAVVZO010000009.1:0-382191 GCA_963752675.1 uncultured Acidobacteriaceae bacterium | reverse complement strand
CTGATCCGGCGGCGCTATGCCAGCAAATGGAGTTGTCCAGTATCCCGGGCAGGAGGTCTCGCTGGTGCCGACCCTGGTCATCCGCGGCCCGCGGCTGTACCCGCTTATTAAGGTGTATCGCTCACGATTCGGCCCGACGGAATGTGTCAGCTTCTACAAAATCGTTGCGGACCGCCTGGGGGCGTTGCGATCCGTGCAGTGAACCGCCTGACGGCCTGTTCCCATCCAAACCACCTCCCGATGGCGTACTATGACATGGGCGCAGGAGCGGGGCACAGTCTGGTGCCTGCTGTGCGACAATAGAAGCGACCGGACCGCGTTCCGGGGCCTTGCGCATGAAAGCTTCCTCAGGCGGCAAGGCAGGAGAAATTTATGGGCGAACTACTTACACCTACACACCTTATCGTTGTCCTGGTGGTCGCACTTTTAATTTTTGGTCCCAAGAAGTTACCGGATTTGGGCAAGGGCCTGGGAGAAGGTTTGCGAGGCTTCAAGGACGCGATCAAGGGGACGCCCGATCCTGTCAAGCAGGACGCACCCCCGCCAAAGGAAATCCACCCAAGTTAAGTAGCTTCCGGGTGGGCGAGGCTCTGTGCCGAATGCCCGCCTACAGCGGAAACCAGCACGATGGCGATGAGCGCCAGAGCCATTCCGAGTGCCTGCCTCGCCGTAGCCTTCTCTTTTAATATCCAGGCCGCCAACAGAATCGTGACCGCAGGGTAGAGCGACGCCAACAGGCTGCTACGTCCAGGCGTCCTTCGTGGGCCGACCGCATGTAGAGCAGGCTTCCAGTGGCTTCGAGCACGCCGGCTCCGCCTGCGCATCCATAGCCAGCCACCAGAGAGCTGAATCTGCCGTGCGGCGCTTCAAGCGCATCCCAATCACCAGCAACACCGCCAGCGTGAAGCTCGCCATGCGCGAGTAGAGCAGCTGCCACACAATGCCGGGTACGCTGCCCGCCTGCAATACCACCAGGAACACGCCAAAACAGATGCCTGCGAGGCTGGCCAGACCCAAAGCCAGGGGGCGCGCTTTGCCGGTAGGGGTGTAAGCGATCAGCCCGATCGCCACAGCAGCCACCCCGAAGCCGCCAAGTTGGCTGAACCTGGGGGAGCCCTGCGTGACCCAGGCGTAGGCTACCGGAATCAAGGCAGTGAGCAGCCCCGTTAAGGCAGTGGTCAGGCCCATCTCTCCCAGGGAAAGAGCCTGGTAGTACAAAATGAGCGCCAGCCCACCGAACGCGCCGGCCGCCAGCCCCAGCAGCATGAGGGGGCGGCTGGGAACAGTGGCGTGAGTCATCAAAGCGATGCGGCAGCAGCAGCGCCAGGCTGAGGCCATGGGCCACGGCCACCACCATAACTACGTTTGCTTTACGGGTGGCGAGACCGCCGAGAAAGTCGCTGGCGCCCCAGAATGCCGCGGACGCCAACCCCAGGCTGACGAACAACCAGCCCGGGTGAGCGGCGGCTGGCCGGGGTCATCGCGAAAGGTTGGTAGCGGTAGGGTAATAGCCTTTTTCTGCGATCACATCCAGGTTGGGTCGCAGAACGCGCACATCGATCACGCGATATCTTTGGTCCAGAATGGGCGCCCTGCTGTTGTAGCCCAGGGTGTATTGCGTCCGCGCCAGCGCCGCCAGTTCCCCGAAGCTGCGCTGGATCCCGTTCTCTGAGAATTCAGAGTACAGGTGGCCTCCTGTGGCATCGGTGTACTTAGGCAGGATGTTATCCGGGGCGAGCGGCAGCAGTGGGAGCTTGAATCGATCGAGATAGCCAAGACCCCAGGTAGCCGAGTCACCCACCAGGGTGCCGTACACCTGTACCTTTTGGGTTTGCAGGTATTTCACCACTTCACGATAGCTCGCCTTGCTACGCGATTCCTTGCCGTCACTGATCACATAAATGATGCGGCGGCTACCCTTGGGCCGGGTGGAGAGGGCTTTCCCCGCCGCGAGAATAGCATCGTTCAGGGTGTGGATCTCTTTGGGTATGACGCCCTACCCCGGCATTGCCGCGCTGCGGGCTGAGGTTTGGATCCACGTCAATCCCGTTGATCTTGGGGCCGCCGTAAAACGGGCCGCTATTGATTGGTGTACCGAGGTATTCACCAGGTTTCTTAGACGCCTGTAAAACAGCGGGCAAACGGGTGCCCAGCGCGGCGGTGAAGTCGGTCGGGTTATTCACGCCGTCAGCATAGGTGAACACGGCCACTTCATCAGCCGGCGTGAATCCGCCCTGAATGGCCAGCATGCTGTCATTCACTTTCTTCATCGTGTCGCGCGGCAGGCTCTGGTCGATGACCAGGGCGACGGAAAGCGCAACAGCATCCGCGCTGAAGAACCGAATGGTCTGGCGGACGTTATTTTCATAAATCTGGAAGTCCCGCCAGGTAAGCCCTGCCACCTGCTGATGTTTTTTATCCAGAACAGTGACAGGAACGGTTACCGCGTCCACCCGGGTGGTAAACGTCGTGACACCTTTTTGGTAATCCCCGGGTGCGGGGATCTCGGGTGCTGTTTGCTGTTGCTGGTTGTCTGTCTGCGGCGGTGCGCTGGCGCCGGTCGCGGGCACCTGAGTGGTGTTCGTCCCTTGATCGGGCTTGGGTTCGTTGGATCCCCTCGCCCGGCGTCACGCCGGTGGTGAGGTTCTTCAGATTGTCTGAGGGCTGGGGTGTAGGAGCGTCCGGCACCGATTGATTTTGCGATTTCTGCTGCGCTGACCCGCTATGCAGGAGCGTGCCCGGCAGCAGTAAAGCCAACCCCAAGACAAAGTGCCTCACCAAAAGATCCCCCAGGCCGACGACGAATACACGGTCATCCTCAGCGTACTCAGTTCGCGTGACTTAGTATGAAAGATAGCTGCGTTCAGGCAGTCACTAGCCATAAGATTAGCAGACGCGCTGCTGGCGTTGTAAGGTCTGGTTCTCCCCTACCGGTCCAATTCCCGAGTGAAGTTCCGAGTGAAGTTCCGAGGTACCGTTCGTCATGCTTCTCCGTCTAACCTGCATGCAATCACGCCGTTCCCGTTGGCCCGTGAAGGGTCTGTTGATCGCAGCCCTGTGTTTCGCCTCGCTCAGCGTTTCGCTGCCCAAAGCAGTTGGCCAGGTCGCACCCTCGCCGGACGCTCCGCCCCAGGGGCCGGCCGGCGACCCCAACCAGGACGACCAGCAGCAACCCATGGAGACCCTCAAAGTCAACGTGAACCTGGTGAGCCTGTACTTTACAGTTCACGACAAGCGCGGCGCGCTCATCCTCACCTCACCAAAGACGACTTCACCATCGTTGAGGATAAGGAACCGCAGAAGATCAAGAACTTCACCGCGGAGAACGACCAGCCGCTTACGCTGGGCATTCTGCTCGATACCAGTGGCAGCCAGCAGAATGTTCTTCCCCTGGAACAGGAGGCAGGCGCCGCGTTCCTTAGCCGCGTGCTCCGTTCGAAAGATGAAGCTTTTCTCATCTCCTTTGATGTGAATCTGGACCTGCTTTCCGACTACACCAACAACGCCCATGCTCTGGCGCGGGCGATGGATAAGGCACAAATCAACGTTGGTACGGGCGGCATGGGTGGCATGCCCTCCGGCGCCCCCAAAGGCACGCTGTTATACGACGCTGTGTATAGCGCTGCCCACGAAAAGCTGCAGCAGGAAACCGGCCGGAAAGCGATCATCATTCTGTCGGACGGGGAAGATCAGGGCAGCGTGCAGAAACTGCAGGGCGCCATTGAAGCCGCGCAAAAGTCCAACACTATCGTGTATGTACTGCTGGTTGCCGATCGTGGCTTCTATGGGCGTGGCATGTACGGCATGGGCTACAGCGGCGATTCTGCCATGCACAAGATGGCGGAAGAAACGGGCGGCCGCCTCATCGAGGTCGGCAACAATGGAAAGAAGATGGAAGCTGCCTTTTCGCAGATTGAAGAGGAACTGCGGACCCAGTATGTGGCCAGTTACACGCCGACCAACGCCAAGCTCGATGGCACGTATCGCAAGATCGACGTGGAGTGCAAAGGCGACGGACTGAAGGTTCAGTCGCGCAAAGGGTATTACGCGATCGCGCCTACTGACTGAGCCTGGGCTAAGATAGCTGCCATGACCCCAGAAGCAGCTTTGCTCCGGTATCCCATCGGGGGTCCGCGGAAAGCGGACTCGTTTACGGCGCAAGAGCGCAGCAGCGCAATCGAAGGCATTGCGCTGCTGCCGCAGCAACTACGCTCGGCAGTGAGTGGTTTCTCCCCAGAACAACTTGCGACGCCCTACCGTCCGGATGGATGGACGGTGCGGCAGTTAATCCATCACGTGGCGGATAGCCATATAAATGCCTATGCCCGCGTGCGCCTGGGACTCACGCAGGACTGGCCAACCATCTTCTCGTATGCAGAGGACCGCTGGGCTGAGCTGGAAGATGCGCGCAGCGAGGACATTGCTCCTTCGCTGGATTTGCTGCAGGCTCTCCACCTGCGGTGGGTGACGTTGTTTCGATCACTGAGCGATGAGCAGTGGAAGCGGGGCTACCTGCATCCGGAGAACGGACGCCAGACCGTTGAGCAGGCGGTCATCCTTTATGACTGGCATGGACGTCATCACACCGCGCACATCACTGGTCTGACCCAACGCATGGGCTGGTAGTCGCACCGTTCCCGTATTTGTCACCCCAACTGTGTTTGAGGCCGCGCCAGTGGAAAGCCGCGAGATAGCTGAGGTCTCCCCCACAGAGCTGGCGCGTTCGCTGGAACAATTCTTTACGGATCATCCGCGGGCGGCTTTGCTGGAGGATGGACGCCTGCTGTTCGAGATGGCCAGTTCCCGGTATTCCGTTTCCGCCGACCATGGACGGTGCGTTCTGCACCTGTGGTCCGACGAGCGCAACATGGTGCGCACCGTGGTGGGTCTGGAGGCGCGCAAGGAGACGCTGCGCATTCGCGTGCGACGGCTGGGCATGGCGCGACCGCAATCGATCGAAGTGATTCGGGATCGCGACCAGCGAACACCTGCAACGCGCACCATTTCGCGCACCAGGTACCTGCGGCTGCTCGAGCGGGTGACGCTTCGTCACTTTAGCGATTACAAACTGGAAGGCCTTCGCTCAGCCATGGACCTGGAGCACAGTTTTGGTCCTGCTTACGCGCGGGGGCTGCTGGTGCGCGGGCAACATTGCTGGGCATTGATTGGCGTCAATGCGGAAGAAAGCCAGGCGACGATCGATGGCGTGCTCACCCTGGGTATCCTTTGGCTCGCTTATTGCCGGGAACACGCGGGGAAGCGGGTTTGCCGGGGATTGCGGGTGCTGGTGCCATCTGGCTGTAGCGCGACTACACACGCGCGCATGGCATGGCTCGACCGCACGCTCGCGCAATGGGAGCTGTACGAGGTCAGTGAAGGCAGCGACGAACTGCAAAGCATCGATACTGCGGACCAGGGCAATCTCAAGATGCGGTTGATGCATGCCTTCAACCCGGACGCAGCGATTGCCCGCGCGGAGGAAGGGATTGCCCGCATCCTGCTCCTGCTGCCGCCGGGCGATGCGCGATCGCGTGAGCGTGCGCGCACGCAATGCGAGCGAAGTTGCGGTTTCTCTCTACGGGCTCGAGTTCGCTTGCGTGCGTCAGGGCTTTGTTGCCGATTCGTTCGCCCGCCACCATGCCATCACGTTCGGCGCAGGCATGAATGAAACACCGCTCGATGAGGATAGCGAGGAGATCTTCTCCCAGTTCATGCAGCGGTTGTTTGAAAATCGCTATCCGGAAGGAAGCGCGCGGAACCCGCTGTTTCGGCTGCAGCCCGAGGCGTGGCTGCAATCGAAGCTGATGGATGATCTCACCCGGGCGGATAGCAGCCTGGCTGCCAAGATGATCTATCAACAGGTGCCGGCCTTCGCCGCGGCCGACCGCGCCATGCTCGATCTACTGACCGTGACGCGCGGCGGACAATTGGCGATTTTGGAATTGAAAGTGGACGAAGATCTGCACTTCCCGTTGCAGGGTTTGGATTATTGGATTCGCGTTCACTGGCTACAGCAGCAACGCAATGCGAACGGACTGGGCGAGTTGGAACAGAACGGCTACTTTCCTGGCGTTCGCCTGCTGCCGGTACCGCCGATCCTGTTCTTCGTTGTACCGGCGTTGCGCGTGCACCCCTCGATGGATACAGTGCTGCAGCACTTTTCTCCATCCATTCCGTGGAGCCTGATCGCGCTGAACGAAGCCTGGCGCAGCGAACCGAAGGTGATCTTTCGCAAGCGAAGCCGAGAGGCGACGGTCTAGTAGAGGGCGCTGTAGCAGTGCATGTCCCCCACTCAAGCCAGAAGCGGCTTGAATGGGCCACCCTCTGATTCTTTGGCCACTAAGCAAAGCCCGGGGGACATGCTCAGCCGGCGACTACGAGGGATGGTTCCGCGGCAGCCTGGGCAAAGAAGGCTATCGACGGCAGCGAGCACCGCGTCGCCCGTGCGGGCTTCGTAGATGCTCTTGCGCAGGATCGCTCCGCCTGGAACCCCATGGGTGAACCAGGAGGCGAACTGCTTCATCCGGCCGCCGATGGCGGCTGGTTCGTCCTCCTCCATCAGCATGAGGAAGTAGTCGCGAATCATGTGATAGCGATCCATCGGCGTGGGCTCGTCATACACTCCGAAAGCGGTGTACTGGGCAATCTGGCGGAAGATCCAGGGATTCGCCGGGGCCGCACGGCCAATCATCACCGCGTCGCAGCCGGTCTCCGCGACCATGGTGCAGGCATCTTCCGGCGAACGAATGTCGCCATTGCCGATGACCGGGATGCGCACCGCGTCCTTCACCGCCCGGATATACTCCCAGCGCGCTTGCCCGGAGTAGCCCTGCTCGCGCGTACGGGCGTGCAGCGCGACCGCGTTCAGCCCGCTTTCCTGGGCCAATCGCGCCAACTCAACGCAGACAATGTTCTGGTCACTCCAGCCCATGCGGAATTTCACCGTGAACGGGATGCTCACCGCGGCACGCACCCGCTCGAAAATGGTCGCAATGTGCGGCAGGTCGCGCAATAAGCCACTACCGCCGTTACAGCTGACGACCCGCTTCGCCGGGCAGCCCAGATTGAGGTCCACCATGTCGAACCCGGCTTCTTCCACGATGCGCGCGGCTTCGGCCAGCGTGACCGGGTCAGACCCGAAGAGCTGGGCCGAAATAGGGTGCTCGTCTTCGTCATAAGAGAGATACCGCTTGCGCTTGGACTCCCGCATGCGCGACAGGCCATCGGCGGAGGTGAACTCCGTCATGATCAACCCACAGCCGGACTGCTGGTTGGTAATCGGGGTCTCCACCAGGTCGCGGCGATGCTCCTCCGCAGACGTCCCCGAAAAGATGCTGGCGTTGCGGATAAAACGCCGGAATACGGTATCGGTCACACCCGCCATGGGCGCGAGCACCGTGGCCGGCGCAACCGTGACGCCGCCGATCAGCAGGGAGGCAGGAACCCGTGCCCCCACCGGCATGCTGTTCTCTCGCGGATTGTCCCAGTTCTTCTTCATGGAAACTTTTTTCATGGGCGGCGGAAACAACAAAGGCCTCCGCTAACGGAGACCTTTGCCGGCAACAAACTCGGCTTAGCGGGACGCAGGCGTTGCCTTTGCGGCGGCCTCGCTCTTGCCGGTGTCTGACTTGGCATACTTGCGGCGGAAGCGCTCTACGCGGCCTGCGGTATCGACCAACTTCTGCTTGCCGGTGAAGAAGGGGTGGCACGCGGAGCAAATTTCCACGTGAATGTCGCCCTTGTGGGTTGAGCGCGTTTCAAATGCAGAACCACACGCACACTGAACCCGAATATCTTTGTAGTTTGGATGAATTCCTTCTTTTGGCATCTCGGAAACCTTTCTTATAAAGCACGCCTTCTGCGGCTCGAATCTTTATTTTAAGTCATTTAGGACTTTCTTTCCACAGGACGCTCCGCTTCCCCAACGAGCGGGGTGGCGAGGGCGAGCGGGGTAGCGTATTTTTGGGAGAGTCATGCCCCGTATTTGTTCCCTCTGTGAAGATTCAGGCCTGCGCATGGTCGTCGAGCCGAACGGCGACCGCTATGCCCAGCCGTGCGATTGCCGGCTGCAGAAGCATGCGGCCCGGCTGCTGAAGCGCGCCGGCATTCCGAAGCGTTACGAGCACTGCAGCCTCGACACGTTCGAACCCGGCTTCGGGCAGGCCGACCAGTCCCTCGCGGCTGCCCACATGATGGCGCGCAACTTCGTGGCCGGGTACCCGGTCACCACCGAAGGCCGTGGCCTGCTGCTCACCGGGGACGTCGGCATCGGCAAAACGCACCTGGCGGTCGGCATTATCCAGGCGCTGATCCAGGAAAAAGGCGTTCCCTGCCTGTTCTGCGACTACCGCGAGTTGCTCAAGCGCATTCAGGAGTCTTATAACCCACTGGTCTCGACCACGGAACTGCAGATCCTGGCGCCGATCTTCGAAGCCGAAGTGCTGATCCTGGATGAGTTAGGTGCGCAGAAGCCGACCGACTGGGTCTGGGACACGGTGGCGCTGATCCTGAATACCCGCTACAACGACAAACGCACTACCCTGATCACCACCAATTACCCGAACGCGCCGGCAGCCCTGTCGCGCAATGCGGACAAAGCCATGCGGGAAGAAACGCTGGGGGACCGCATCACAGAACGTATGCGATCGCGACTGGTCGAGATGTGTGTCGAGGTCGAAATGCGCGGCAAAGACTTCCGCCAAACGGTCAAGAAAGGCTCGCTTTGGCTGAAGTAAGCTCATGCCCCAGGCAGGTACAATCTCGTGATGCCGGCTGAACATGACAAAGGCCCGACGAACCTGAATTCCGCTGAAAGCGACGCGGATCCCGGATTTTTAGCTTCCCACCAAACGCGGGAAGCCACCTCGTGGGCGCCCTGGATCATTGCTGCCGTGGTGATCATCCTTGGCCTGGTAATCCTGGTAGTCGCGGGAGGACGCGGCAATTCCAGCTCGCCATCCGCCGGAACAGGGATGGCTGCCGCAGACCCTTACGCTTCCAGCCTGGCCATCAGCAACCTGCAGATGAGCGAAGCGACCAGCTTCTCCGGAGCTAAGGTCACCTACATCGATGGGCAGTTGAGCAATCATGGAAACCAGACCTTGAACGCCATCACTGTCCAGGTAGGCTTTCACAGCGAAACAGGTGAGTTCGCCCAGAGACTGGCCGTACCACTCAGTCTGATCCGCACCCGTGAACCTTATGTGGATACGCAACCGGTGTCCGCTTCTCCGATCGAGCCGGGCCAGACCCGCGATTTCCGGCTGATCTTTGATGCCGTGCCGCCCGAGTGGAACCAGCAGTATCCCGAGATCCGGGTCATCAGTGTGCACGGAAAGTGAGCCATCCCCGGTAGGGGGAAGACAGTACATTCGTAACCGGGATGCCGTGACCCGAGCATTTTTTTCGTACCACTAGATAAATGTTCACGTTCTTCAGGGGGGTGCGAGGGGCCTCCGAGGGGTAACAGCAAAGATACATTTTGCGCGTAAGTGCTTTCAAATGAGCGGATTTTTAAAATCTCACTGCGCGCGACAATTTTGGCCAACCAGTTGCAATAGTCCGAGTCAAGTAGGAAGTGAAGAGGTGTGTGAAGAGGTCTTCCCACTTCGAACTTCAGGCCAAAAGGGACTAGCGTGAAAAATAGTTTGGGAAATCCGGGATCGATGGCAGCAATTGTTCTGGCAGCAGCTTTGGGCGCGCCGGCAATCGCACAAAATGCCCCGGCAGCCACTGGCGCACCGCAGACCGGCGCCAGTTCCGCAACACAGGCTACCCCGGCGACAACACCCGCCCCTGCAACTTCGAGCACTTCTGGCAGCGCTGCTGATGCTTCTACGTACGCTACGGGTCAGCCGTTGCCGACGAAGTCAAACGAAGGTTTTTGGGGCAAGATGAATCCGCTGGCTCGCAAGAAGTGGGTAAATCGTCAGGTAGCACCTGTAAAAGATCGACTGAACGAGTTGGATCAGTTGAGCTCCAAGAACGCGAACGATATCAAGGATGTGGATAGCAAGGCGCAGGCCGGTATCCACCAGGCGCAAAGCACGGCTGACTCAGCCAATCAGCAGGCGCAGCAAGCCTCGACGCAGGCCGGCCAGGCGCAGCAGATGGCGCAAACAGCCAGTGCGCATACTGACAAGTTGAATACGACGGTCAGCAATCTTGACCAGTACCAGCAGATTACGGATACGGAATTGCACTTCCGGTCAGGCCAGTTGGGTCTGAATGCCAAGGCGAAAGAGGCTTTGGACCAGGTAGCCACCCAGTTGGAAGGTCAGAAGGGCTACATCGTCGAAGTGCAGGGTTATTCGCACGCCCGCGGTCAGGCGGCGATCCAGAAGTCTCAGGATATGGCGGATGCAGTGGTTCGCTACCTGGTCGTGGATCACCATGTGCCGGTCTACAGAATTTATCGCCTCGCGATGGGCAATGCTCCTCGTGAGGAAACCACAGAATCGGGCAATAGCGGAACGGTCGTTCACGTAACGCTCTTGCACAACAGTCTTGCGGCATTGGACTCGCCCAAAACACAAAACATGGCAGTCCAGCGATAGGCGCGACGCAGTAGCCTGCAGCCCTCCCCCCGGGAAACTGCGTCGCCGTCCTAACAACCGCAAACAAGCTCTCACACAACGAGAGAACCAAGGCAGATTGGCCCCTCACCCGAGGGGCCCTTTTTTTGGCTCTCTCGCGCCTGTTCAGTAACGAATGACGGGTGCCCCACAAACCTCGGCCCTGAGTGTGCAAGGTGTATAGGAGCCTCCCTGAAGAGCTGTTGCCATTAGGGAGTGGCCTGTAGACAGCCGTGGAATCCCACATCTCGCGAAAAACGAGGAGATGTGGGGCACCCGTCATTGGCTAGGGATCAGGCCGTGAGCAATCCGGGCCACCTGAGAACTTTAGGGCTGTACGGCCGTGTGAATGGCCAGCAGGCTTTCCAGCAACGGTTTCAGGTCTTTGAGATTCAGGGCATTCGCGCCGTCGGACTTGGCGTGGGCTGGATCGTCATGCACTTCCAGGAAGATTCCATCGACCCCCGCTGCTACCGCGGCCCGGGCAAGGGTGGGGATGAACTCCGGTTGGCCTCCCGAGTGGCCGCCTGCAGACGACGGGGTCTGGACGGAATGGGTTCCGTCAAAGACGACCGGGCTGAGCTTGCGCATGATAGGCAACGAGCGCATATCGACCACCAGGTTGTTGTAGCCGAAACTGGCGCCACGCTCGGTGAGGAAGACGCGCGGATTGCCGGCGCCAGTCACCTTTTCCACGGCAAAGCGCATGTCCCACGGAGCGACGAACTGGCCTTTCTTGATGTTGACGGCTCGTCCGGTTTTGGCGGCCGCTAGCAGCAAGTCGGTTTGCCGGCAGAGAAAAGCCGGGATCTGGAGGACGTCGACCGCTTCCGCCACAGGCTCGCAATCGGCAGCCTGGTGGACATCGGTGAGTACGGGCAGGCCGGTCGTCTCGGCGATGCTCCGCAGGATGCGCGTGCCCTCCGTGAGCCCAGGGCCGCGGAACGCAGCCACCGATGTGCGGTTAGCTTTGTCGTAAGACGCTTTGAAGATGTAGGGAACGCCGAGATCGCTGGTAATGCGCTGGATCGCGTCCGCCATGAAGCGGGCGTGGGTCTCGCTCTCGATCACGCAAGGGCCGCCAATCAGAAACAGTGAAGGCGACCCCACACGGACATTGCCGATTTCAAAGTCGCTCATGGCCGTGTTTCGAGGAGCGCGTCGCCTTGTGCAGCGGCCAGCGGGTGCAGCTTTGGATCGCAGCCGGTTCTGGTACGAAGCGCCAACAAACGAGCGGAACAGCGGATGCGGCTCGAGTGGCTTGGATTTGAATTCCGGGTGGAACTGGCAACCCAGGAAGAACGGGTGTCCAGGGATCTCCACGATCTCCACGTAGGTCGCATCCGGCGTGGTGCCGGTGATGCGCAGGCCGGCGCCGGTCAACAGGGCCTCGTACTCCCGGTTGAACTCGTAACGATGGCGGTGGCGCTCGCTGATCTGGGTGGTGGCGTAGGAGTTGGCGGCGATCGACTCCTCCACCAGCACGCAGGGCCATGCGCCCAGGCGCATGGTGCCGCCCATCTCCTCTACGCCCGTGAGTTCGCGGAGTTTGAAGATGATACGGTGCGGGGTCGCAGGGTCAAACTCACTGGAACTGGCGCCGGCGAGACCGCACACATTGCGGGCAAACTCGATGCACGCGGTCTGCATGCCGAGGCAGATACCAAAGTAGGGCACCTGGTTCTCGCGGGCATACCGGATCGCGTTCAGCATTCCCTCGATTCCACGCTTGCCGAAACCGCCCGGCACCAGGATGCCGTCAAAGCCAGCCAACTGCTGCTCGTACTGGCGGTCGCCGGGATGCTTGCTCTCGAGCCCCTCGGCCTCAATCCAGGTAACCCGCAGCTTCAAATCGAAGGCCAACGCGCCGTGCACCAGCGCTTCCTTGAGCGATTTGTAACTGTCTTCGTATTCCACGTACTTGCCAACAATGCCGATGGAGACTTCGTCCCGCGGGTTATAACAGCGCTCCACCAGGTGCTTCCAGCGGCCGAGGTCGGGTTCTTTGGCCTCGATATGCAGGTACTTCAAGGCCAGCTTGTCGACGCCTTCCTGGGCGAAGTTCAGCGGGACCTCGTAGATGGAGGCTACGTCCTTGGCGGCAATGACAGCCCGCTCTTCGAGATTGCAAAACAGCGCGATCTTGCTCTTGATGTCGTGCGCGAGAAAGCGATCGGTGCGGCAGAGCAGGATGTCTGGCTGGATACCGATCGAGAGCAGCTCCTTGACGGAGTGCTGGGTGGGCTTGGTCTTCAGTTCCTGGGCGGCGCCAATCCAGGGCACCAGGGTAACGTGGACGAACACGGTGTTTTCGCGGCCGTACTCCTGGCGCATTTGACGAATGGCTTCGAGGAAGGGGAGGGATTCAATGTCGCCGACGGTGCCACCGATCTCTACGATCAGCACGTCGGTGTCGGTCGCCACCTTGCGCATGGCGTTCTTGATTTCATTGGTCACGTGCGGGATCACCTGGACGGTCTTGCCCAGGTAGTCGCCGCGGCGTTCCTTGGTGATGATTTGCTCGTAAATGCGCCCGGTGGTCAGGTTGTTGTCACGGCTGAGGCGCGCGTGGGTGAAGCGCTCGTAGTGCCCCAGGTCAAGATCCGTTTCCGCGCCATCGTCGGTGACGAACACCTCGCCGTGCTGGAAGGGCGAGAGCGTGCCGGGATCGATGTTGAGGTAGGGATCGAACTTCATGAGGTTCACGCGCAAACCGCGGCTTTCAAGCAGGCAACCGATGGACGCGGCCGCGAGGCCTTTGCCGAGGCTGGACACAACTCCGCCCGTTACAAAGATGTACTTTGCAGACATTGCTTCCTCATCTGTTTTTTGTGGTTGGAATGGACGCACCGGGTGGGCACGTTCAAGTATCGCAGGAACTGAAATCGAAGGAAAGACCAACCTTTGTGTCGCTGGCCAGGAATTCCGTCGAGGGGGTTGGGACTTCGTGGCCCGGTGTTCAACGCTCGGGGAAGGAGCGATCTGCAGACGAGCGCGTGATGCACTAAAGTAGGACAACGCTTATGTTGCGCCTGCTGCTGATTGCTTGTTTGTTGTTGGCGAACGTGCCGGGGCTCGCCCAGGTTGCGAATCAGCGGCTGGTGTTAAAGGACGGGTCTTACCAGGTCGTTACGAAGTATCAGCGGGTGGGCGACCGGGTGCGGTATTTCAGCGCGGAGCGAAGCCAGTGGGAAGAAATGCCCGCCGAGCTGGTCGACTGGAGCGCCACCCAACAGTATGCAAAGGACCATGCGCCGGGAGCCCACACGCCCGCCCCGCAGACACCGGAGACCCAGACTCCGAATACGCAGGCTCCTGCATCGCCGGCCAATCAGGAAGCTGCGGCGATCGATAAGGAAGAACAGGCCGAGCGTGCGCGCACACCCGATGTGCGGCCAGGATTGCGGTTGCCCGATGAGGAGGGTATCTGGGCCCTGGATACTTTTCGGGATCAACCGGAACTGGTCGCCCTTCTCCAGAACAACGGCACGATCAATCGCCAGACCGGCCATAATATTTTGCGCACTACGCTGAATCCTCTGGGTGGCGTGCAGCAGACGATTCAGATTCCTGGATCGAAATCCAAGGTCTGTTTGCATGTGAGTGATCCGGTTTTTTATGTCAGCCTCACGACGGGCGATGAACCTGCGGATGGCTCCGCGGTCACGGTTGACACGCACGGGGCCGGATCGATCAAAGACAAGAATGTGAGCTCTGCGCAAAGTCAGTACGCCATTGTGCGCGTGCGCAGCAACTTCAAACGGGATAACCGTGATGTGAGCGGGGTGAAGATCGCTGTGGGTGGGAAGGTGTCGCAGACCCAGGATGTGATCCCCACCAGGACCGAGGTGCTGCCCGGTCAGCACTGGCTTAAGCTCATGCCGGAGCAGCCACTGACCATCGGAGAGTACGCGCTGATGGAACTGCTTTCTCCGGGAGAGGTAAACCTTTCCGTCTGGGATTTCCGCATCGATCCACAAAGCCCGGACAACAAGAACGCGATCATGCCCCTGCAGCGTTGATCCTGCGAGCTGTGAATTCCCACATCTCCGACGTTTTCCAGCCGGGAGCGGATTTTTACCCTCTTGCCCCTTGAATTCTGTGGACTGGAATACAGTTGCCTGCGACGTATGTTATTCTTAATCTGCGCTAAATTGTTTGGTTGTCAGCCTTTAGACCATCTCTAAAATTAGGCTGCCGCAAGCCGACCTCTTTGCTCTCCGCAGTTTGCGTCGAGAAAGCCGGTCGTGTACCCCCCAAGCCCTTCAGCGTAGTCGCCAAGGATATCGCGGCGATTGGAAGCATGTGCTTCCCTGGCATGGTGTGGTGTATGGGCACAGCTGGCGACAACAGCAAACCGCCCCTCTGCAACGCCGAGTAATTGCACACTACCGAGTGCAGTCAAACTTCGCCAGACACAGATTCTGCAGCCTTTAGGCCCGAGCCGACGGAGATCTTCGTGTCGGCAAGAAAGTCGCTCGAAAGCGATGAGACGCGCCAAGCAGGCTATCTAATGTATCGCCGTACGGGCGAAGCCGGACGGAGATGAACAGGCACTCCAGGTCCCAAGAGACCGGAAGCAAGGATTTTCATTTTGAACGAGTTTTCCGCATTACCTATTTCGGCAGCGCTCAAGCAGCGCTTAGCCAAAGCAAACTTTGTTACGCTCACGCCCGTGCAGGTCGGAGCGATTCCACCAGCACTCGAAGGCCGGGATGTCCTGGCCACGGCACAGACCGGCACCGGGAAGACACTCAGCTTCCTCATACCCATCATCGAGCAATTGCAAAAGTCGCAAGCGAAGACAGCCAATGCCCTGATCCTGTTGCCGACACGCGAGTTGGCCATGCAGGTACAGCAGGCTTGCGCCAAGCTGGCCGGGGTACCGACGGCCCTGGTGGTCGGCGGCATGGCAGAAGGGCCGCAGCTGGACGCGATCCGTCGCGGCGCCCGCATGATCGTGGCCACACCGGGCCGGCTGGAAGACTTCATCGGCCGCAAGCTGGTCAAGCTCAACCAGGTGGAGATTCTGGTGTTGGACGAAGTCGATCGCATGCTCGACATGGGCTTCAAGCCCGCCATTCGCCGCATCGTGGCCTCGATTCCTGCTACTCATCAGACACTCTGCTACTCAGCAACGCTGGAAGGTGCGGTGCGGGAAGTGGCCGGCGACTACCTCAAAAATCCAGTGCGTATCGAGATCGGCTCCGTATTGAAGCCGGCTGAGAACGTGAAGCTGCAAACATTTGAAGTCAGTGCAGATCGCAAGATGACTTTGCTTGAGCACTTGTTGCGCTCCGAGGATGGCAGCTTTCTGGTCTTTGTCCGGACCAAGCACGGCGCCGAGCGTGTCGCCAAGAAGCTGTCCCATGCGGGCTGGAAGGCGACCAGTATCCACGGGGATCGCAGCCAATCGCAAAGGAACGCCGCGCTGCGCAGCTTTGCCCAGGGTGGCCATCGCGTTCTGGTAGCGACCGACGTAGCGGCTCGGGGCATCGATGTGGACCACGTGGCCCATGTCGTTAATTACGACATGCCCAAGATCGCGGAGGATTTCGTGCACCGGGTCGGCCGTACGGGCCGCGCCTCGCGGAGCGGAGTCGCCTCTACCTTCGCTTCTCCGGAAGAAAAGGGCGATCTGCGCAAGATCGAGCGGGCACTGCGCATTAACATGCAGCGCTTTCGGGTGAAAGACACGTTGCCGCTGGCCGTTTAAGCCGGTCGCAAATACAAAGGGAAGCGCCCAGGCGCTTCCCTTTTTTGTTGCTGCACACTTCGGTTACTTGGCGGGTTGGGCGGCAATAATTTTGGCGCGGATCTTGCTGTAGGTCGCGGCCGGGACAATCTTCTTGTTCACCAGATCAGTCTTTGTCTTGTAGGGACGTCCATCGATGATCTTCTGCGAGTAAACATCGCCGATACCTGGCAGTGCACTCAGATCGGCTTTGCTGGCAGTGTTGATGTCGACCAACGGAGCGGCCGCTGCTGCCTTCGCGGGCGCCGCCATGGCGTGCACAGCCGGCGCGTGCGCACGCAACTGAGCTACGGCGGAAGAGCCGACCAGCCCCAGGCCCAGCATTACGGTCAAGCCTGTTTTCGATAACGCTCTCAAGCTTCTTGCCACGATCATTTCGTTCTCCCCTCAAGTCGTTCTTTGTTGCAGCGCCATGCTACATGATTTGGGTGGATGCGCCCGTGTCCATCGAAGGCGGCAGCGCCCTGAGCCGGTCGAGTTCACCCCGCACCAGGTTCAAGCCATAGATGCAGGCTTCAAAAGAACCGGAAAGTCGGCCAAAGAACTGGGCTTCTTCCTTGTATTCGCACAAGTCGAATTTGGAGACGATGTAATAGCTTTCCTTTCCGGCTTGCACCATCTCAAAGAAGCTGTCGCGCCGCCGCTCTCCCCACAGCTGCATCGATTCGGGATACATGCCGGTGAAGAACAGCGTGTAGTCGCCAATATGCTTGCGACGCTCGCGCTCCTCGCCAAAAGACGAGGCAGTCCCATGAATGGGGTCGGACGCCACCAGCATCTCACCCACTTCGCGCACGGGATTGCCCGCAGCATCGCGAATGCGATAGATGTTTTCAGCACGGCAAAATTCAGTGAGCAGATCGGCAACGTAACTGGAGATCTCTGCGTCGCGCAGACCAAGGCGAGAATCGTAGCAATCGGTGACAACGTCGTGGAAAAGCTGGCGTAAAGAATGCTCTAGCGGGATCAAGTGCACCTCCAGGGAAGGTTGGCAAAAGTTCCTTGCTATGGCTGTGGAGGTGATGACACCCTCATCAGCCGCGTCGAATACCTAGTTAAGACACGAAGACTTAGCGATTTGTTGCAGATTACAGACAGATGAATGTGGCATTGCAGAAATTGTTTGCACTCGGTGGGCCTAAAGTGGAAGTCAGAACCTGACTATGTACTAGCCGAGGCGGGTCTGACCAGGTGGGCGCAGGGGCATCGGGGCAAATACAGCTAACAACCAAATACAGCCAGAAACAGGAACGCCCACACCCCCGGACTATGCGGGATGTGGGCGTCTGTTTGTGGCTATATTTGTTGGATCTGACGGAAGCAGTTACCGGGCGGCGACCGTTTCCTGTTTGCTGGCACCCATAGCGGCCAGGCGATCGGAAAGTAGTTTTTCCAGCTTCTGCAGCGCTTCGCTGAAGCCCTCGATCCCTTCTTTCAACTTGTCGTGCGCCATGCGATCTTCCGCGTGCATGCGCTCGAACGTTGCTTCGTCCATGGGGATCTTCTCGATCTGCAGACTCTCCGCATTCTTAGGGTCAAGCTTGCGCGGCAGATCGCCTTCGGTGTTCTTCAACTCTTCCAGCAACTTGGGAGCGATGGTGAGGAGGTCGCATCCGGCCAGTTCGCGGATCTCGCCAATGTTGCGGAAGCTGGCGCCCATGACTACGGTCTTGTAGCCGAACTTCTTGTAGTAGTTATAGATCCGCGTCACGGATTGCACGCCTGGATCGTCGGCGCCCTCATAGTCCTTGCCCGTATCTTTTTTGTACCAGTCAAGAATGCGGCCAACGAAGGGCGAGATGAGCGTGACCTTGGCTTCTGCGCAGGCGATTGCCTGGTGCATACCGAACAACAAAGTCAGGTTGCAATGAATGCCTTCTTTCTCCAGTTGCTCGGCGGCCTTGATGCCGGGCCAGGTGGAGGCGATCTTAATCAGTACGCGATCGCGCGAGATGCCAGCCTGATCGTACTGCTGAATGATTTCGCGCGCCTGCTTCATGGTCGCTTCGGTGTCGAAGGACAAGCGTGCGTCGACTTCGGTCGAAACGCGGCCGGGCACGATGGCCAGAATCTTTTTGCCGAAGGCTACCGCCAGATGGCGGAACGCCAGGTTGGCAACATCGCTATCTTTGGCTTGCGGCCCAAGTTGCTTTTTGGCCTCCTTCAGCACATCGTCCACGATGGACTGATACTGCGGCATGCCGGCGGCCGTGGTGAGGAGTGAAGGGTTTGTCGTGGTGTCCTGGGGTTTGTACTGCTCAATCGACTGAATGTCCCCACTATCAGCAACCACCACCGTCATGTTGCGGAGCTGTTCGAGCAATGTCTTGGCCATATCAGATCTCCTTGCCTGTATCTTCCAGTGTATGCCTTCAGTGTGTTGAGATTCTCAAATTTGCCATAGGTTTCATTTCGGGCGGAATTTGCTTCTCCCAAACGCCATCCGGGTTGCAATCCGTTTAATCGGCGACCGGATTGCTGAGCGTGCCCAAGCCCTCGACAGCGACTACCACTTCATCCCCAGCCTTCATGGGAGCGACCCCGGCAGGGGTCCCGGTGAGGATCAAGTCCCCTGGAAACAGGGTCATGGCTGCCGTGATGTAGCGCAAAAGAAAATCCACGGAAAAAATCAGGTCCCGGGTGTTGCCGTCCTGCTTCAGCTCGCCATTGAGATGCGTGGTGATGCGCAGACCGAGGGCGGGGTCCACTTCGTCGCTGACCAGGGGGCCTACCGGGCAAAAGGTGTCAAAGCCTTTTGCCCGCGACCATTGGCCATCCTTCTTCTGCAGGTCGCGCGCGGTTACATCGTTAGCCAGGGTGTAGCCGCGAATGTACTCGGTCGGATCCTCATCCGGCCCGATTTTGCTGCATTGGGTACCGATCACGATCGCGATTTCACCCTCAAAGTCGACGCGCTCGGACAGCGAGGGCCGGCGAATCGGTCTCACCGGCGGCAATCAAAGCCGAGGGCGCCTTGAGAAACAACAAAGGCTCGGCAGGCACTTCGTTGCCCAGTTCCGCGGCGTGTTCCCGGTAGTTGCGGCCCACACACACTATTTTGGAGGGGTGCACCGGCACCAGTGTGCGGGCCTGTGCGCAGGGGCAGGGCGAACAAACTCTGCGCCGGCGCGGTCGACAAAGTCGCTCTGCGGCCCTTCTTCGAAAGGCGGAATGAGGCGCTCGATCCAGAGTTCGTCGTCACGCTCAACCACTTCGGCGTATTGGGGTCCATGCGCGGTTTGCAGGCGGCAATATTTCATGCGAGTAGTGACTCCTCTGGTGGATTCGATGCCGGCAGCTAGGCAAGCTTACCGGGCGGAAAGCGTCTCCTGCACTTCAGGAGAACGCTGGCTTTCATTGTGCGCCTGGTCAATGGCCGACAGGGCATAAGCGTAGGTATGGCCGGGGTGCACCGTTGTGTCGTGGTATGCGGTTTGCGCCGGTAAGGACGCGATGCGCTCGACCGGGGAGCCTGCCTGGGTATCCCGGCGGTACACGTTGTAAGCGGCCAGATCGCTTTCGCGGTCCGGGGACCAGGAGAGATCGATAGCGCCGGCGGCTTCGTCGGCTACCGCGACCAGGTCCTGAGGCACCGCAGGAGGAAAGGTATCGGTCGTGGTCACCTGGACGTCGTTGCTGGGCGCTCCCTGCACCTCCACCTCGCGTCCTGCGAGGTCTGGCGTGACAATCCTGACCATGCGGTAGAGATATTGCTGGTTGAATCGCGCCGAAGTATCAATGGCGTGTCCGGGGTCATCCCCATCTGCCATGTGGACGGCCAACGTTTGCAGGGCGGGGGGCAAGGGGGCGGCGAGTGGCGATCGTGCATGTTGCTGGACCGGCGCAGGCGTGAGATCCGTCCGCTCGATGCGGTAGGTCACCGATCGCCCGGGCTCTGGCGTTGGTAGCCAGCTGAGAAGCACTCCGTCGGTCCGAGTCTGGCAGGTGAGCCCGCTTACGGCTGGTGGACTGGTGCCCGCTGCGCTGTAAGCAACATTCGAAGGCCCCGCTGATTTGCCGGCGCGGTTGCGCAGCGACGACCTCGTAGCGCAAAAGGCGGTCGGCGGCCTGAAGCAAATCTGCAGGCAGATCATCCGTGTACATCGCGGGCTTGCCGGGAGGGAGGTTCAGGTCGGCGATGGGGATGCACGCAGCATCCTGCACCGAACGACACACCTGAGCGGCAATCGGGCTGCGGAGCAGAACCTTATCGGTCGTTCGCAGGGGCGTGGTCCAGCTAAGGCGGACTGAATTGCCCACCCGGACGGCGGAGAGATCCTGGACCGGGTTCTGGCAGATTGAGGCTGGGTGGCAGAGGCGCGGCAGGCGCCCCGCAGCCCAGAACGCCCGCGTATCCGAGCAGAAGGGCGAGCAGCAAGGCCGGGCGAGCCAAAACCGGTGGGTGAGCAAGCATGCTCTCCCAACCTAAATCATGCGGTGTTCGCTCGGCACCACAACCAATGGAGAGGCCCCGTAAATGGCGACAAAGCCCTGCCCTGGACGGTGTTTCTGGTCCGATAAAGTATTCGCCCGCACTTCCAACTGTTCGTAACGAATGACAGGTGTGAGAAATGCGGCCTAAAGGATTGACTTCAAGCCGGTGGCCAGATCGGGCGAGTTGAAGGAAAAGCCGGCTGCTTGCAAGCGGGTCGGCAGCACCCGCTCACTTTCGAGGATGGTGGCGCCAGCCATTTCGCCAAAGACCAATTTCAGGGCGGCCGCCGGCGCGGGCAGTAGCGTGGGCCGGTGAAGCACATGGCCTAGTTGCCGCGTGAATTCCCGGTTTGTCACCGGCTGCGGCGACACGACATTCATCGGCCCAGCCAGGCTTTCCTGCTCCAGGGCAAAAAGGAGAGCGCGGCAAGCGTCCTCGAGTGTGACCCAGCTGAGCCACTGCCGGCCGTTCCCCAGCCGACCGCCCAGGCCCAGACGGAAGAGCGGGAGCATTTCCTTGAGCGCGCCCCCGGCGGGGGAAAGCACCACGCCGAAGCGCGCATGCACCACCCGTATCCCTGCATCCTCGGCTGGCCGGGTGGCCTCCTCCCAGGCCACGCAGGTCTCGGGCAGAAAGCCGGTTCCCGGCTGCGAACTCTCGGTGAGCAGTTCGTCCCCCCGGCCGCCATATATGCCGATCGCGGAAGCACACACCATCACCGAAGGTTTGGGCCGAAGACCTGCCAATAAAACAGACAGCGCGTGAGTCGGTTTTATCCGGCTCTCCACAATCTCTCGTTTAAAGGCCGGGGTCCATCGCTGGCCAGATAAATTGGCGCCGGAAAGATGAATGGCCGCGGTTACCCCGGCAAGCTGCTGGGGATCTGCCATCGGCGTGGGTGCATACGGATCCCAATGCGGACCGTTTTTTTGCCGGCTGAGCGAAATTGTGGGAATCCGTTCGCCCTCTAAGGCTCGTATTACTGAGGTACCGATAAATCCCGATGAACCGGTAAGCAGTACCAATGGTTTGTTCATCCATTTCTCCCCTTGCGATGCGGCCATGAGCCGAATACACTGTTTGTGAGCTGAAAAACTATTTTACTCCGAGCAACATTTGAACTGGGTTTGACATCGTAAAAGTAGCCATATCAGTGCAGGAGCAACGCCTTGGAAACTAAAGAGATACCGAATAACTCTCAAATCGACCCGGAAAGTGCAGAGTCGTTTATCGCAGAGAAGCGTATTGGCGAACGGATCAAGCGGCTTCGCCTGAAGAAGTCGATGGGCTTGGTGGAACTCGGGCGGCACACGGGTTTGTCAGCTAGTTTCCTGTCTCAGCTCGAGACCGGGCGTGTAGTCCCGACTCTGCGCAACCTGGCGCGCATCGCGATGGTGTTCAGTAAGGACCTGTCTTACTTTTTCGAGACGGAGCCGCACACCCTTTTCCGGGTGCATCGCAAGAAAGAACGCGTTCGCTTGCCGCAGACCGGCGTGGACGATCCCACTTATTACTTTGAAAGCCTGGGATACATGGTGCCCGACCGGCAGCTTGACCCGTACTATGCCGAGTTCGTGCCGCTCAAGAAGAATCAGGACATTCGTCCGCACGTTCATCCGGGATATGAGTTTCTCTATGTCTTGGAGGGCGAGCTGGAGATACGGCATGCCGATAAGACGCACGTTCTGACAGTGGGGGACGGCGTGTACTTCGACGCCAGCACGCCCCATGGCTACCGCTGCGCAGGCAAGGTGGCCGCTCACGCGATTATCGTGACCATGCACCAGTTACAAACGCCCCAGCCCGCAATGAACCTGCGGCCTCTGGGAGCGGCCATGGTGAACAAGTCAGCACCGACGGTGAATGCGTCTCCGCTGAAGAACCCAACCAATGCCGTGCCCTCAATGAACCGGCCAAAAGAAAGCGTTCCCGCCGAGAACTAATAATGACACGTGGCTCAGGTCGAAACAGCGCCCTGGGCCACCTTCATGCCTTTCTGCCGCAATCCCTCTCTAGATCCTGCCCACGGGAAGAAAGAGTGCTTCCAGCTCCTGCCAATCGGCAACGCGCCGGTAGCCCGTCACGCGGGCGTTATGCGGCGCGGAGAACAGGATTCCCTGCCCTTTAAACCCTTGCAGGTGCCGGTAGGTGTCGTCGATGAGGTAGTCGGCGTGGAGAATGCTCTTGTCTCCGCAGAAGACGAAGTGAGTTGGCGGGATGTACGGGAAATGCTTTCTTAGCCAGCGGTATTTGGGTCCGAAGGAGTTAGGGAACTCCATGGCCGCGGTGGCGATAAATATCTCGTAGTGCCCGCTAAGGCGTTCCAGGACGCGTTGGCTGTCTTCGACGACCGGTAGATCCTCAAAGAAATCTTCACTCCGTAGATATCCTTCCAGACGCGCGTGGCGGTCCGCGGAGACGATCTCCCAAAGCCACTTGCCGGTCAGCTGCCCTTTGGTGATGGCTTCGCCGTGATCCCGGTTATAGCGGTCGAGGTGTTCACTCAGCGCGTCCGCCAGGACCTCATCCATGTCGACAGCGATTCGTTTCATGTGTCGATGGTAACGCTAGGAGGAGGGATGATTGGGGACTGCGGTCAACGGACCCGGATCGAAATACAGCAACCGACCACAGCTTTCGCAATTCAGCAGGGTGCCTTCGCGCACCTGGTTCCAGAACTGCGGGCGCAGGGACATCTGGCAGGAGAGACAACGCTGGCCGGCAGCGCGGGCCAGGGCGGTTTTGCGGGAAGAGGAAGCAATGCGGTCATACTGAGCGAGCAGTGGTTCGTTCACTTGCTTGCGCAGGGTGGCTCGCTCTTTTTTCAAGGCGGCAAGTTCCGCCTCATATCGCTGGCTCTCGATGCGGGTGCGCTCTTTTTCATCGGCCAGTGCGCTGGCCAGTTCAGCCGCAACCTTACGGGCTTCAACCCGTTGGCTCTCGAGAGTTTCACTCTTCATCATGCTGGCCAGTTCTTCGTCCTCAATGCGGCGGATCTCCGCTTCGACAAAGCTGGTCTCATGCTGCAGAGCGTGAAACTGTTCATTGGTCTTCACGCTGCTGGCCTGGTCGCGATACTTGATCAGCTTTTGTTGCTGATCCTTGCGGTCGCTTTCCAGCTTTCTGCGGTTTGCTTCTTCTGCCGGAACCGCCTTGTCCGCGCGCTCCAACGCGACCTTTTGCTGAGCCGAGCTTTCTTCCAGAGAGCGCAATTGGCGAGGGAGAGCAGCGATCGTCTCCAGCAGATGTGAGACCTTGATGTCGACAGCCTGCAGACGAATCAACAACTCCAATTGAGCATCCATGCGTGGACTGGAGTCTAGCACGTTGGCGCGCCTCTAGTGGGCTGATTGCTGCAGGCCCCGCGTGCGTTTTGACTGTCATTTGGCTGCTGTATACGGTCAATATGCCATGCCTGCCACACTGCTGCCGTGCGATACACTGCAGGCTCGAAGGGCCTCGTGTGGGCCTGCGGAGCTCTGCTTGAAACGCATGCCGTTCGTTCTGGTACTGATCGCGTCCCTTGGTCTGCCCGCCTGGGCCGCTTCCGCGGAAGCCACTCCAGAACGAATCACCCCGGATCAAATCTATCGCGAGGTGCAGGCGACCAAGCCACCGGAGGGCATGCAGTGGAGCCCCGATGGCACGCGACTCTCCTACCTCGGGGCGAATGGCGATCTACTCGCGGTGGAAGGCATCAGCGGCCGCCAGGTGGTGTTGGTTGACCACGAGAAGATGAAGGCTTTGCGCGGGCCGGCCACGTCAGAGCATGACCAGAACAATCGAGAGCGCTACAAAGAACCGACCTACCTATGGGTGCCGGATTCAAAGCATCTGCTGTTCGATGCCAATGGCCAACTCTGGTTTTTCGACCTGACGACCAAAACGGGCATCCAGGTGGCGAACACAGGAGCGGGCAGCGGCGACGATCCCAAGTTCTCGCCCGATGGCACCTCCCTTTCCTACATTCGCGACCACAATCTGTACGTCAATAGACTGCAGGATGCGCGCGGCCCGATTCGCCTGACGGACTCGCACGACGACACTCTCCTCGATGGTGAAGTGGACTGGGTTTACCAGGAAGAGTTAGAGGTTCGCAGTAATTACTCCTGGTCGCCCGATTCGCGGCGGATAGCGTACCTGCAGATGGATGAGGCGGCCGTTCCGGAATACCCAATTGAAGACTGGATACCCAGCCATGCAGCCGTTGAACGGCAGCGTTATCCCCAGCCCGGAGATGCCAACCCCAGGGTGCGCGTCGGCGTGGTTGGGGCCACTGGCGGCCATACCAAGTGGGTCAATCTTCCGATTGCGAGTGGCGAAGACTACATTCCGCGGTTCGGTTGGATCAATGCGAAGACGCTATGGATCGAAACCTTGAGCCGTAACCATAAGAAGCTGACCTTGTATTTCGCGGATCTGTCTTCTGACGCGGTGCGGCCGGTGTTGACCCGAAGCGACGATAAGTTTCTCGACGATGCCTACGATGTGTCATTCCTCACGACAAACTTCCTGCTGACCAGCTGGCGAGACGGCCACAACCATATCTATCTTTACCGTTTCGACCAGATGAACCCGCTTTCCGGCGAGGCCACGCTGGTGAAGCAGTTGACCGGCGGTGATTGGGAGGTGGGCGACATCCTGGGTGTGAACACGGTAGCTCACTCCGTGTACTACCTTTCAAACGAAGGGGACCCTCGCCAGCAGCAGATTTGGGTGGTTGGCCTGAACGGAGAAGACAAACACCAGGTGAGTCGGTCAGGCGAATGGCACGAGCCACTGTTTTCACCCAACACGAACTTTTTTGCCGACACTGTGTCTTCTGTCACCACGCCGCCAGTGGTGGATTTGTGTCGCCACCAGTCGGATTGCCAGACGATTTGGCGCGCACCTGCGATCCATGCCACGCTCACCCCACCCACGTCGTTGCAGTGGAAGGCGGCGGATGGCGTGACGACTCTCTATAGCCGGCTCCTCTTACCTGCTAACCAGACGGACGCCGCCAGCGTGCCGCTGATAGTGAACCCGTACGGCGGCCCCCACGCGCAAACTGTTTCGGGCAAGTGGGATGCGCAGGAACGTTTGTTCGACCAGGTGCTGCTGCAGAGTGGGTTTGGCGTGTTGCACGTGGATAACCGTGGCATGGGTAACCGCGGGCGTGACTTCGCACAGGCCGCGTACCACGACTTCGGCCCTGTGCAACTGGGCGATCAGATCGCTGCACTCGACCAGGCGCTGCACGCGTATCCGCAACTCGACAGCAAGCGGCTTGGGTGGTGGGGCTGGAGTTGGGGCGGCACGTTCACGCTCTACGCGCTAACGCACAGCGACCGTTTTCGTGCAGGCGTAGCCGTTGCCCCGGTGACTGACTGGCAGGATTACGATTCGGTTTATACGGAGCGCTACCTGGGCTTGCCGTCTGCGGATGCTGAGTCGTACCGGGATGACTCGGTACTGAACAGTGCGGCTAACCTCAAAGGACGTCTGTTGCTGGTACAGGGCACGGGCGACGACAACGTCCACATGGAAAACTCGGTACAGTTCATTCAGCGGCTGATCGATGCCGACTTGCCGTATGATCTGCAGATTTATCCGCGTAAGACGCACGGGATCGATGGTGCGGAAGCGACCACACATTTGTTCACGCGCATCCTGACGCACTTTCAGGACTACCTGCAGCCGCCGGTGAATGCGGCGCATCCCTAGAGTCTTTATGCATCCCGCAGAAAACAGCAACACTCATGACCTGGTGCGCGGCCGCACGACACTCGGTGACTACGAGCTCACCATTCTGACGGACGGTCCTTACCTTCTGGATGGGGGCGCGATGTTTGGCGTGGTCCCGAAAACGCTATGGGAGAAGCGCACGCCTGCCAATGAACGGAACCAGATTCTCCTCGGCACCAACACGGTGGTTGTCCGCACGGGGAAGCACACGGTGGTGATCGAGACCGGCATCGGCAACAAGCTGCCGGAGAAGAAGCGCGCTATCTTCGATGCCCGGCAACAGCTGATGCAAAGCTTTGCAGCGGCTGGAATCGCACTTGCCTCTGTGGATGCGGTGGTCAACACGCACCTGCACTTCGATCACTGCGGCTGGAACACAACGCGCAACCCTGACGGTGAGATCGTTCCTACGTTTCCCAATGCACGCTACTTTGTTCATCAAGGCGAGGTAGAGCATGGCCACCTGCAATTGGAACGGGACGGAGTCAGCTACATCAGCGAGAACTATGACCCACTTATTGCCGCCGGCCAGATGACTTTGCTGAACCCGGGCACGGGGGAAGTGGCCGAAATTGTGCCGGGCGTGAGCGTGGAGGTATTTCCCGGGCACACAGCGCAGATGATGGCGGTGATGATTGATTCCGGCGGCGAACGTGCGTGTTACATCTCTGACCTGGTGCCCACCAGCGCGCATCTGGATGCGACCTGGGTGATGGGATTCGATCTGGATCCGCTTACGTGCATCGAGCAGCGCAAGCGATTCTTACAGCGAGCGATTGGGGAACAATGGCTGGTGATGTTCACCCACGACCACCACCATCCTATGGGTTACGTGAGTTGGGGTGACCGCGGCAAACCGGTATTCAGGCCGCATCGTTAGAAGAGCTGTGCTTCGCGTGCATGTTCAAAGCCGGCGCAATCCCGTTCACCATCTCCAGCTACAAACAGCTTTGAAAAGGCACCTCCCCCAACCTTGTCATCTCGAGCGAAGCTGAGGGATCTGAAGTCCTCTCTCCCGTAGCAACGCGTCGCGTGGATGGTCAAGCCGGCGCAATCCCGTTCAGCTTCTCCATCTACAAGCAGCTTTGAAAAAGCCACCACACCCCCTTTGTCATCCCGAGCGCAGTCGAGGGATCTGCTGTCCTCTCTTCCCGTAGCAACGCGTCGCGTGGATGGGCAAAGCCGGCGCAATCCCGTTCAGCTTCTCCATCTGCAAGCAGCTTTGAAACAGCCACCACCCCCCTTGTCATCCCGAGCGCAGTCGAGGGATCTGCTTTGCGCCTTTCTCCTGCCACAAATCTCTACATGAGCTCCAGCATCGGATGGGCAGAGGAACGTGGGTCTTGAAAGCAGCCGCTTCGCTGCCAGGAGTGACTCTCCTGCCGTTCCTGCTGAAAAAATGGTTTTTCTGCGTGTCCGATGCTGGAGCTCTGTACAAATTGTCGCAGGAGAAAGGCGCAAAGCAGATCCCTCGACTGCGCTCGGGATGACAAAAGGGGGCGGTGGAAGGGATAAGACAGGGGAACGAAAACGGCAGGAGGAAAGGCAAGCCACGCACAACCCTCAACTACGCTCCGGGATGACAAAAGGGGCGATGGAAGGGATAAGACAGGGGAACGAAAACAGCAGGAGGAAAGGCAAGTCACGCACAACCCTCAACTACGCTCCGGGACAACAAAGCGGCGCCCGCGAGCGAGGAGTCACTGCCGGCCTTCAGCGAGCTTAGAAAACCTGGCGGTGAAAGACTTCGTCTTTTTCTTCGCACGGGGAACAGACTGCGCCGATTCCGCACGCCAACAACAGGGCTGCCCCGACGGTGACGAGAATCGCGGGACCGTACGCTTCAAACTCGAAGAACCAACGCGCGAAGGTGTGAAAATGTACCGGATGCATCTTGCTGCTCCACCTGTTATGAAACCCGAACCAAGGGGGTTGGTTTTCCGGGATGCAAAAAATATATCGCTAATGATCCGCTTCTGGGAATAGGTTCATCCCACTTCCCGGAAAGCTTCAATGGCACAGAGCTTAGCACCGGTAGCAGGAATCTGAAATGACGAAAATAAGCCGACGTGACAGAAGTGACCAGCAGCAGGTTCCGAATGGGTGATCCGCGGCTCGAGTGGCTGTTTCTGGATCTGAATTCCTACTTCGCTTCCGTCGAGCAGGAGTTGCGGCCAGAGCTGCGCGACCGTCCAATCGCCGTCGTGCCGGTATTGGCAGACACGACCTGCTGTATCGCTGCCAGTTATGAAGCCAAACGATTTGGCGTGCGGACCGGAACGCAGGTGGGCGAGGCCAAACGCATGTGTCCCGGCCTGGTGCTGGTGGAAGCTCGCCATGAGGTGTATGTCGATTACCACCATCGCGTAGTCGAAGCGGTCGAGTCCTGCTTGCCGGTTACTTCTGTGATGTCGATCGACGAGATGGCCTGCCGGTTGATGGGGCGGGAACAGCCGTTACTGGCAGCGCTGGCGTTGGCCAGTGAGGTAAAAGCTGCGGTTCGCCGGAAAGCCGGCGCCACGCTTCGCTGCTCGGTGGGACTGGCGACGAACCGCTACCTGGCAAAGATCGCGTCTGACATGGAAAAGCCGGATGGGCTGGTTGCCCTGACCCCCGACGTGCTTCACGCAGCCCTGTCTGGCCTGACGCCGCGCGATTTACCGGGCGTCGGCGCGCGCATGGAGAAACGCCTGCAAACCGCAGGCATTACCACGATGCCTCAGCTGCTGGCGCTCAACCGCGAACAGTTGCACACCGCGTGGGGTGGCATCGGTGGCGAGAAACTATGGCATTGGTTGCGCGGCGAGGACTTCGGTGACGCTGAGCTGGAACACCAGAAATCCATCGGACACTCGCACGTGCTGTCGCCCGAGTTGCGGACGCCCGAGGGCGCGTATGCGGTGGCCAATAAGCTCTTGCACAAGGCGGCGATGCGGCTGCGCAAAGCGCGCCTCTGGGCGGCCCATCTGACGTTGACCATCCGTTTCGCTGTAAGCAGCGCCAGCGCGTCGTCCCAACATTCCTCCGGGATTCCGCAAAAACCCTGGGTGCAGAGCATTTCGCTGCTGGAATGTCAGGACAACCAGACCCTGCTTGAGGGACTGCAGCGCCTTTGGGCAGAGAGCCCGGCCGGGCGCACGCAGCAGAAACCCTTCTTTGTCGGAGTGACGCTCGGCAACCTGGTGCCCGATCACCTGCACACGCTGAGCCTGTTTTCCGGTCTGGAAGAAGAGGGCAAGCGCACCCGGCTCGCGACCACCATGGATCGCGTGAATTACAAATACGGGACGCACACCGTCTGCTTTGCCAGCATGCTGCTGGCGGGGGCGGCAGCGCCCACACGGATCGCCTTTTCCAGCATCCCTGACCTGTTTTGAGAGCCTCGGCGATCCACACCAGCGCCGGGTTTTCCGCGAGGGACGTGTGTAAGACAATGGAAGCACCGCCGTGTCCACAGACTTTGCCCAACTCGTAAAGCAACAGGCAGATATCGTCCGCGTCATCGGCGAATACATCACGCTGAAAAAGTCGGGGGCGGAACGCTATGCCGGCCTGTGCCCGTTTCACGGTGAAAAGACTGCTTCGTTCTCGGTGCATGCCGGGCGCCAGTTCTTTCACTGTTTTGGGTGTGGCCAGTCCGGAGATGTGTTTACGTTCGTGCAGAAGATCGATAACGCCAGCTTTAGCGAGGCGGTCAAGATCGTCGCTCAGAAATGCGGCATCGCTCTGCCCAAGCGGGAATTTTCGTCGCCGGAAGAGGCAGCCGAAAACCGTCAGCGTGGCAAGCTGCTGGAACTGCATGAAGTCGCCACCGCCTGGTTCGAGGATCAGCTGCGATCGGCCGAGGGTGCCCGGGCACGCGAATACCTGAGCGGACGTGGGTTAACGGCCGAGGCGATCGCGAAGTTCCGCATCGGCTACGCTCCAGATTCGTTCAACTCGCTGCGAGACCGGCTGCAGGGCATCGCCTCAGGAGATCTGCTGCGGTTGTCAGGACTGTTTTCCGCCAAGGAGCAGCCGGACGGCTCGGCGGGCCCGCTCTACAGCCGGTTCCGCAAGCGGATTACCTTTCCCATCCACAACGAGTCGGGCCGCGTGATCGCGTTTACCGCGCGTGCACTGGATAGCGAGGAGAAGTCCGGGCCGAAGTACATGAACTCCCCCGAAACGCCGCTTTATTCCAAGGGACAGGTGCTTTTTAATCTGGATAAGGCAAGGCAGGCGATCCGGAAGCGGGATTTCGCCCTGCTGGTGGAAGGCCAGATGGACTGCATCACGGCCTACATGGCGGGCTTTGAGAATGTGCTGGCGACCAGCGGGACCGCGTTTACGGAAATGCAGGTGCGCCTGCTGGGCCGGTATACCAAGAAGATCTTCGTCAACTTCGATCCGGATACGGCCGGCGCGAATGCTGCCGAGAAGTCGATTGCCATGCTCACCGAGGAGGATTTTGCGGTGCTGGTGGTGACGCTCGAGGGCGGGCTCGACCCGGATCGGTTCATCCGGGAACGCGGGATCAAGGCGTACGTGGGCGCTGTGGAGTCGGCAAGGCGTCACTCGGAGTACCTGATCGACCGGGCGATACAACTGTTTCCCCCCAAAACAGCCGAAGGCAAGAGCAAGGCGCTCAATTACCTGCTGCCCCACATTCGGCGCATGCCCGATAACATCGTGCGGGATGAGTTTGCCTCAGACGCCGCGCAAAAGCTGGGGATCGACTCGGCCCTGGTGCGGGAAGAATTGCGGCAGGCGGTGCGCAAACGGCGCGACCAGGTACACGCGCCCTCGGTGGACCTGTTCAAGGAAGCTGAGCGGGTGCTGTTGCGGGCGGCTGCGAGCCCCACAAGCAGCCGGATTGGGCTCCGGGTAGCTGAGGCCCTGCGTCAGCAGCCCCAGTCCTTCGAGGGCCTTGCCGTGACCCCTATGCTGACCTTGCTGTGCGCCCGGGGGGCGGTGGAACCCCTGGCGGCTTTGCCGGATCCAGCACAGCGGACGCTGCTGGCGCAGGCCTTGCTGCGGGAAACGGGCGAAGTGGAATTAGAGCAGGTGGAAGCCGCCCTGCACGCCCTTAAGTACCACCGGCTGCAGGGGTTGCAGCGGCGCGTACGCGCCGATATCGCCGAAGCGGAACGGCGAGGGGATTTAGCCCAGTTGGCGGTTTTCCTGGCCGAGAAATCCCGCGTGGACCGGGAAATGCGCGAAGCGGACCTTTAGGCAAATTAGCTTTACCGACAGCTTAACGGTGCCCAGCATCATCAGGTTCACCGATACCTCAACGGAACCGAGGGTGAACGGAACCGCTGGGTGGCCCATTCAAGCCGTTTTTGGCTTGAGTGGGGGACATGTAAGCTAACCGGCTCCAACCCCTGCCGCCGGGCATCAGACCTGACGCCTGCTGCGCAACCGGGGAGAGGCTCAGTCGGTCCATCAGCTTGGGCTTGCCCCAGGTTTGTTCGTTTCATGTCGCATTGAGCAGGAAGGACCTGGGTTCGGCTAGCCTGCATGTCCCCCACTCAAGCCAAAAACGGCTTGAATGGGCCACCCTCGCTCGGTTGAGCTGTCGGAGAAGTGGATTACCCGCGGGGACCGGGTGAGCTTACTCAACCCTTGCCACATAGCGTCGAGGCCTGCCAGGCACTCAGAAAGCGCTATCCAGACCAGGATTGGCGAAACCGATTGGCGGATTTTACATCTAACTAAGTAGCTTCGGATCATGGCGGTAGGTGCGCAAAGAGCGCGAAAAGCCACGGCGAACCATGATATTCTATAACTCTTTGAAGGACGTGCGTCTACTTGCCCAATCGGTGTTGCCACCGTGCGGAATATGCCCTGAGCGGCTCGCATAGCACCCTGTCCTTTCTGAGCACGGACCGATCCGAAAATTGAGTACGGGACAGGATTTGCTTGGCTATTGAAGACAAGTACGAAGACGATATTCAGAAACTGATTGAAGCAGGTAAGGAAAAAGGCTATTTGACCTATAACGAGGTCAATGACCTGATTCCGGGTGACCTGCATTCTCCGGACGATCTCGACGATCTGCTGACGACCATCGGAACCCAGGGCATTGACGTGCTCGAGGGTGGCCCGAAGTTTGGCGGAGACAAGTTCGAGAGCGAAGGCGAAGAGGGCGAGGATGTTGAACTCGACCTCACTCCGGGCACACTCGAAAAAACCAATGACCCCGTTCGCATGTACCTGCGCGAAATGGGCACCGTTCCGCTGCTCACCCGTGAAGGCGAAGTAGAAATTGCCAAGCGCATTGAGCGCGGACAGTTACGGGTACTGAAAGCAATTTCTCGCTCACCCATTGTGATCCGCGAAATCGTTGCCCTGGGCGAAGACCTCAAGCGCGGCGTGCGGAACATCAAGGAAGTGGTGATCTTCGACGAAGAAGAGATCACGGAAGAAGTTCTGCAGGCGCGCATCCGTCAAACGATCGCCCGGGTAGACACCCTGATCAAGCACCAGAAGAAGGCCCAGCTGCTGTTTGAAAAGCTGGAGACCATCAACGTCAAGGCGAAGGGCAAAGAGCATCGCAAGACGCGCTGGATGATGAACCGCGAACGCGTGGAAGTATCGCGCATTGTGCGGGAACTGAAGTACACCAACGCGGAACGCAAGCGCCTGCTGGACAAAGTCAACAAGACCGTTGACGCCATGCGCATGCTCGAACGGCAGGTCAAGTCGCTCGAAACCAAGCACGACCAGTCGAAGAGCGAAGAGCTGCGCAAGGAGTATCGCCGGCAGCAGAAAAATTGCAAGACCGATCTGGAGAAGCTGGAGCTTGAGTCCGGCGTGCCGTTGGGGGAGCTAAAGCGCACCCAGCGGGAAATGATCCAGGGGGACATGGACGCCGAGCAGGCCAAGCGCGAGTTGATCGAGGCTAACCTGCGCCTGGTGGTATCGATTGCCAAGAAGTACACCAACCGCGGTCTGCAGTTCCTGGATCTGATCCAGGAAGGCAACATCGGCTTGATGAAGGCAGTCGATAAGTTCGAATACCGTCGTGGCTACAAATTCTCGACCTATGCCACCTGGTGGATTCGCCAGGCGATTACGCGCGCGATTGCCGATCAGGCCCGCACCATTCGTATTCCGGTGCACATGATCGAGACCATCAACAAGCTGATTCGCACGTCGCGGCAACTGGTCCAGGAACTGGGACGGGAACCTACTTCGGAAGAGATTGCCCGGCGTATGGATATCCCGGTGGCCAAAGTGCGCAAGGTGCTCAAGATCGCGCAGGAACCGATCTCGCTCGAAACGCCGATTGGTGAAGAAGAAGATTCGCACCTGGGTGATTTCATCGAAGATCGCCAGGCGGTCTCGCCTTCTGAAGCTGTCATCAGCGTCAACCTGAAGGAGTACACTTCGCAGGTGCTGCGTACGTTGACCCCGCGGGAAGAGCGCGTGATCAAGATGCGGTTTGGGCTGGAAGATGGTTCGGAGCATACGCTGGAAGAGGTAGGCCAGAGCTTCCAGGTAACGCGCGAGCGCATTCGCCAGATAGAAGCGAAGGCGCTGCGCAAGCTGCGGCATCCTTCGCGTTCGCGGAAGCTAAAGGCGTTTGTCGAAGGCGTACGAGAGTAATCAAAGGCCTGCTCCTCACCGAGCAGGCCTTTTTGTTTCGCGTCTCCCCGTGACTCCCCGGCATCTCTAAGCTACGGATGTACCCAAGACAAACTCAGGAGCCCTTCTGTGCCCGCAAGCCCCGAAATGATTGAGAAATTGAAGCACGCGCCGGATGTTGCCGGTGTGCACGACCTGATCCTGCGCCGCTGGAGTCCGCGTGCGTTTGCCGAGAAGGCAGTCTCTCCAGCAGATATCAGGAAGCTGTTTGAAGCGGCCCGGTGGGCGGCCTCCTCCTCGAATGAGCAACCGTGGCGATTTTTTGTTGGCCGCAAGGGCGATGAGACGTATCGCAAGATCTTCGACGCGCTGGTGCCGTTCAACCAGACCTGGGCGAAGAGCGCTCCACTGCTGATTCTCTCGGTGGCCAAAAAGACCTTTACGGAAAAAGGGAACGCGAACAACTACAACCTGCACGATACTGGCGCGGCGACGGCTATGCTTGCGCTGCAGGCGACCGCGAGTGGCATGCACGCGCATTCCATGGCAGGCTTCGATACCGAGCAGGTCCGTGCTTCGTTCGGCATCCCTTCGGACTACGACATCGGTGCGGTGACCGCTGTGGGCTACTTCGGCGATCCGGAGAGTTTGCCCGATTACATGCTGAAAACGGAAGTTGCCCCACGCCAACGCAAACCACTCGAAGAGTTTGTATTTTCTGAGTGGGAGAAACCGGCTCAACTCTGAAGACCTTACGGCGCGTGCTTCATCCATGAGGAAGATCCTGCTATTTGTGAATCCGCTGCTGCATCGAGCGGGATCCAGGCGCAAGGATATTGCCCACGCGGTGGAGGTATTCCGCACGGCAGGCGCGAGAGTGGATATTGTGGAAACGGGCAGGAACCGTGATTCTGGTCCCCGCGCTCGGCAGGCCATTTCGGATGGACACGATGCCATCGTTGTTTGCGGTGGCGATGGAACGGTCTTCGATGTGATCCAGGGCATGAGCGGTTCCACGGTGCCGTTGGGCATTGTGCCGCTCGGCACTGGCAATGTGCTGGCGCAGAATTTGAAAATTCCTGCTCACTCCGGAGCTGCCGCGCAGGCTCTTCTTCGCGCGCGGCCCTTGCGTGTGCCCCTCGGGAGAATTACGTGTGCGGCGCCACAGGGGAAGCAGAGTTGGCTATTCGCCATGTCCGCTGGTATGGGGATGCATGCTGCGCTGATGGCGGAAGCAAAACGCTCGGGCAAAGACGTAACCGGCAAAGCTGCTTATTTTGTTGCTGGAGGGAAGTTGCTGTTGCGCCATCCTGTGCAGCGCTTTGAGATTACGGTGACTGCGATGGATGGCTCGGAGCGCACAGAGTCGGTCAGTGAAGCGCTGGCGCTTCGAGTGGCGGAGTTGAATCTCTGGCGTCCGGGTGGCGGCCTGACGACCCCCTACCTGCGTCTCGCTTCAGTCGCAAACGGTTCGCGTTATCAACTGCTTCGTGCGACGTGTGGTGCTCTTTTGCTGGGGGCAGGTGCACGCGACCGTGCGCCTGCCCCGCACGCAGCCGCCAGGTACGAGGATGTGGCGCGGGTGGTGATCCGTCCGATACAAGGGCAGGTCTATCGGCCGCTGCTGGCGGTGCAAGCCGACGGTGAGGTGCTGGGAGATTCGTGTGCCGAGATCGAGATGGCCGGAGTTGCCGTGATGATGCTGTCGGCGGCTACCTCAGACTGAGAAGAGTGGGCTGCAAGCCTACAAGCCGAGGACCTGCAATTCTCTCTTCGGCACCAACAAAGAGGCATACCTCATGTCTCAATTCCGGGACACTGTTTCACCTAACCATTCCCGCCGGCACCGCAAAGCCCTACTCCCTCGACAGGAACTTCAAAACCACTCTTCACCGCAGTGAAAATGCCCTACTCCCTGGACGGTGCCCCATGCGCCATCTCCGGCGTCCGTGGGTTGAACTGACAGGGCGAAGCCCTTCGATGATTTTATACCACGCACCATCAGAGGAACCTGGTTCGGTAAACTAGGAAAGTGAATGGCCGTTGAAAATGGAGAACAGCTTTGGATGGGCTTCGCCACATCTCTTCGAACCCACGCACGCCGGAGTGGCGAGATGGGGCACCCGTCCAGGGATTGAGGCATTGTCACTGCGCTGGAGAGGAGTAGTAGAACTCACCGCTTCTGATGTAGCTACCGAAGGAGAACTGCAGGCCCTGGAGCACCAAGCCGTGTTCTGAGTGGGACATCTGCCCCGGCCACTGCCTAGAAGTTAAAGAGCATCTGGAAATTAAAGTCGCGCACAGCGGAGCCATGGGAGAAGAAGCCGCTGGCTAACTGGGTTGACTTGCCAAAGAACGGCGAATTGGTCGTGCCGTCTGGCGGACCACCCAGCGTTCCATTCGGTACAGACAGGTTCACCACGTTGAAGAGGTTGTGGGCGAAGGCACTCAGAGTGATGCTGTAGCGGCGATCGACCCGGTTGTTGTTCTGTCCTCCGGGGCCGCCTCCGTTCCCACCCAACCCCATGCCTGGCATCCCGCGGCCACCACGGCCGCCTCCGCCGGGACCGCCGCCATCGCCGATGCGCGCACCTTTGCCCTCTTCCACACGCGGGCCCACACCAAAGCTCTTGGCCACGCGCAGATTCATCGCAAATTGGACGGGTCCGTTGCCGTAGTTGATTGGGATGATCTTGCCCGTAGAGGGCGGAGCCGCGCTGATATCGAAGGTCCCGTATTTTGTCGTATCGACCGTTGCTGGATTCGATGCGCTGTTGGCAAACACCGGGCGATCATTGAAGAAGGAGTCGCCGTTGTTGTCCCCGTTCAACTGCAAGTTGAACGGGGCGCCCGAGGACGCGCTGACAAACGGGCTGATTCTGAAGCCGTAGGGCGCCGTGTAGTTCGCGAACGCAAACACACGATTGCGCACATCGAAGAACTGGCGGCCGTAATCCTGCATCAAGTCGTACTGGTTCGACGGGTGATACGACTCGCCGCCGGTGTCACTGTTTGCTTTGCTGTAGATGTAAAAGCCGGTAAACGTGAGCTTCTGTCCGTAACGCACATTCAGGTTGAGGAAGATCTGGTTTTCCTTGAAGACACCCAAAGAATCGTACTCGTAAATGTTGCAAGGGGTGCCGGGCGCGGCGCCCACGGGGGTGCCGGGACATAGGCCAACCGCCGGCCGGCTTCCATCCGGAAGCGGCGCATCGATATTGCGGGACAGCAGTTGATGAATACCCCGCGAGTAAAGATACGTCGCCGAGACACTTACACTCTTATTCACCTGCTGTTCAATCCCGGTGCCGGCCTCGATGTTTGAGGGTGCGTTCAGTCCGGGCTGCGTGCGGTAGAACGTGGGCAAGGCAGCCTCTTCCTGGTTGCTGCTTGCGGTCGGCGTGCCATTTGGATTCGATTGGATACTTTGGATTTGTCCTGTCTGGTCAAGGTTGTAGCGATTGACGTTCAATAACAAATCGGAGGTGTAGCGCTCGTAAAAGATGCCGTAGCCTGCGCGCAGCACCGTCTTGGCCGGTTTACCCTGCGGGCCGAAGCCATACGAGAGCGCCACGCGCGGTGCGAAATTGGCCTTGTTCTTAATGTGGTTCTGAGTTTCGAATCGCAGACCATAACTAAACGTGAAGTTGGGCCGAACCTTCCAATCGTCTTCCAGGTAGAGCCCAAGATCGAGCACGCTCGCGTGCTGCGTAGGCGTCCCCGTGGTGATGGAGAACTGGCTGGGCTTATTGGCGTTGTAGTCAGCCAGATTGGAGTAGGTCGTCGTTCCCTGAAAGTTTGAGGTGGAGGAATTCGTATCCGTGATGTACCGGAGACGTCCCCCAAAGCGAGCGTAGTGCCTGGCCATCGCAACCGAGGCGTAGTCCTGAAACTCATACCGCCGTTCGGTATCGTGAATGGTGCCTTGCGGGCTGCCGCCACCATCGAAGTTCTGCAACACAAGAATCGTCGGCGCGTTCGACTGCGGATTCTGATCTGTCTGGTCGTTGACGAACTGGAAGCGAGTCGCATTCACCACCTTCGCTCCGAACACCTGGGTGTCCGACAACTGGATCCTGTTTTCCACCTCGTTGCTGTTGTAGCCCTCACTGGGTAGAACGAAGGCGCCCACGCCGGCGTTCTGGCGAGTGTCCTGGTAGTAGCTGTAACGCGCGGTCAGAGTCTGAGTGGGGGTGAGTTGGAAATCGATGCGGGGGCTTATATCCATGCGCGTTCGCGGAGCCGGCACTGCCAGGCTGCAAGGTGCGCCGGTCGTGGTCACCGCGTTGCTGGCAGGACCGCAGGTTGCTGGATCCGCCGTGTAGGGTACGAACGCATTGACGATGCTGTTGTCCTGAATATTGCGCCGGTCAAAGCTCAGGAAGAACGATGCCCGCTTGCCTAAAGCGCCGCTGACATTTCCGTCGTATTGCAGCGTATGGTACGGCGGCTGGTTTTGGGCGAACGGGTTGGCCGTGTTGAACGCGGAAGCGCTGGCATTGAGAAACAACTGTCCGTGCAGCTTGTCAGTCCCTGGCTTGGTCAGCACTTCGACGCGGCCGTATCCTGGCGTGTCGTACTGAGAAGAAAAGGGATTCTGGTTGATGATGATGGCGCGGATCGCCGATTTTGGCGGCAGCTGGCCGCCGGTGAAACCGTCGATATAAATCTGGCCGCCACTCGGTCCGGCCGACGGACCGGCGAGGGCGGTGAGTTCGTTCGAAAGTTCGTCTGGATCATCCGAGAGCGCATCCAGATCCTTGCCGGTCATCACGACCGCGCTCACATTCGCGTCCGGGTCCACGCTGACGCCGGGCGTATCGCCCGAGACCTGCACCTGCTGCTCCTCAGCCTGGATGGAAAGCGAAATGTTCAGGTGCTGCGCCTGTCCGGCAGCAATCTCGATCGCTGGTGAGGTAAAGGGGGAGAAACCCGGGGCCTCGACCGTAATCGTGTATTGGCCAGCCAACAGCCCGGGGATGTCGTATTGGCCAGTAGGGTCGGAGACACCCTTCTGGCTCACCCCTGCGGAAGAGGTAACCGTGATGGATGCCTGGGGAATGACAGCCCCACTGGGATCGACCACCAGGCCGCGAAGCGAACCTAACGATTTATTAGCGGTTGTTTGCGCCGCGGCGGGTAATGACGAAGTGCGGGCCGGCAACAACGAGACCCATCAGGCAGAGAGCGAGCAGTCGATTCAAAAGGTTCCCTCAATTGGTCAAATCACAGGACTAAGGCAGTGGTAACAACTACTGAGACGATTCGCCGCCGCCCGCACCGCCGCCCAGGTTCCAGGAGGAGGAGACCATCGCCTGGCTGGCGCTGGTGGAGGCTTGCAGCATGGGTTCGACACCGGCAACGACAGTGATGGCCGTCGCCGTGCCGGGAGTTTGCCCTTCTGTGGCGACGACGATGACCATGTTGCCTTTGGCCAGGTCCTTCAAAGAGACGCTGGGCGTCCGGGCGAGCAGTTGTTGAAAGTCAGCACCACCGCCGCGTGCACCCGGGCCGGCTTGCGCCGGAGACTCTCCCGGCCGCTCCCCACCAGCAGGACCGGCGGACCCACCGGCGGGCGCTCCCTCCGGCCGCTTGGCGCCCGGAGCCATACGAGCTGCCAGGCGCTGTGCGACTGCAGGGTCAAGCTTCTTCACTTCACTATCAGGGGTGACGGTAAGCACTACCGGTTTTTTGGTGGTCGAATCAGTGATGGTGATGGTGGAACCAGAGGCGTCGACCGATTCGATCGCGCCGGAAACATTACGGAAGCTGCCGCTCACGATTTCTTCTGCTTCCAGCGTGGACCCATCTGCACCCTTGGCGCCCCGCGCGCGAAGTTGATCCCCAGGCTTGACCTGGTCCAGCGTGCTTTTCACCGCCTGGTCAAACTTTACCGATCCGGGCGCATACCTCCGCAGGATGGTGTTGGCCCCGGCATGAATAACTTCTGTGCGCGCGCCGCCCGCGCCGATGGAAATGGTGATGGTACCGGCGGCTGGGTCAACGGATTTCACCAATCCTCCGGTGCCGTTTTTCTGCCAGTCTTCGCGTTCCTTTGCCTGCTTCTGTGCGATGTCGGCGCTCTTGATCGCGACCAGGAGGTTGGCTGCCAGCGTTTTGCCATCGGCACCGGCCGCACCTCGGGCCATTACACGATCGCCCGCCTGGAGATCCACCAGGCTGAAGGGGCTGGCGCTCCCCAGTGTCTTTTGCCCGGGTTCGATACGCAGCAGGCGGGCACTGTCCTCGACTGTCACCTGCATGGTGGCGCCGGCATCGTTCTTGACGGTGATCACGCTGCCGCTCATGGTCTGCACGGTACCTAAGAAGGTCGCCGGCTTGGCAGAGGCCACTGAGTCGTTGTTTTGCGCTTGTGCCGCCTGGGGCGTAAAGAAGGCCGGCGCGGCGAGCAAGGCTGCACCTAAAATGAGGCCTTTCAGGGGTAGAAACAGGGGCTGCGTCTGGGCTTCTAGCATCGTACGCCTCACGGTTGCTCGTCTTTCTGGATCGCTTACTGCGGACCGCTGACTGCCCCGGTGAGTACCCGGGCTGGCCACTTCAGGTTGGTGTTGGGTTGGCTGGTTTTCACGCGAATCGGCTGGAGCCCCGGCTTGCGGGTTGAGGTAAAGGTCAACTCGTACTGATTCTGCAACCTGTGTTGAATATCGGAAAGAAAAGGAACGAAGGATACAGGGCTTCCGAAACCTTCGAGGTAGACCTGGCCACCGGTAGCATCCGAAAGCTGCGTAAGGTAGTTCTGCCCGCCATCGGTCACGAGCCGGTTCTGGTCGGCCCGGCCGACTCCGCGATAGTAGATGGAGTAGACCAGCACGCCGGCTTTTTGTGCGTCACTGATGGCTGCCTGTACATAGGGGTTTTCCGGATCGAAGCGGGCACCGGAGTAGCGATCGACTCCATCGGTCACCATGATGACCTCGCGGCGGACGTTTTTATCGCCGCCCGGCCAGTGCTTCACCAGGTCAGAGAGGCAGAAGTACGGACTGCCATTGATGCCTGCACTGCCGACCGGCAGGCGGAGCGATTTGGCGGCAGCGGCGTGGTCGGTGGTAAAGCCCTGGCCGAGATTGGCGGTTCCGTTCCGCATATAGCCGACAGCTACTTCCGCGGACGGCGGCAGGGCGATCAGAAAGTTCTTCAGGTCATTCGATTGGAGAGCCAGATTGCCGCGGGAAGAGTCGTCGAGCAGCAGCACCAGTTGCAGACCGGCGCGCGCTCCACGCAACGGGGTCCAGCCCGTCACTTGCTGCAGTTTGCGATCTTCATACAGCGTGATGCTTTCCCGCGGGATCGTGACGACATTTTCGGCCGGTTTGGTCGAAGCGGTCACGACCGCGCGCGCATTCGCTGTTTCTTGCGCATCTATCGGGAGAGTGGCAGGCAGAGTGGCCAGTAAAAGCATCGAAATGCTCAGGAGCGCCGCGCCCAGACTCGTTTTGTGGTGAAGTGTTTTCATGGTCTCGTGCCGCTTTGGTCATTCCTGATTAGGTCGGGCTTCCACTCTGATGATTCGCAAGAAGACTTAGCCAGCTTTTATATGACGGCGGTCAGTCCTGAAAGGTTCGACAAGGGCGAAGAAAACTTCGCGGTTTCGCTACACCCGCCCAGGGATTTCGTGGCGCACGAAACGCGTCTTTCGTTGTTTGCCGGATGGTAATTCGCGGTTTGGGGCGAGGGCTTTCGCGAGGCTCGGCCCATCGTTTTGAGACCAAGTACGCGAAATCGCGAATATGAGCATGGTCCAGGGCGCCGTCTGAGGCTCCGCTTTGGGGGTTTGGTGGACGTGGTTTGGGGGCGGAGCCAAGTCCAGTAGGGCCTGATTGAGTCTGGTGAGTCTGGTCTGCAGGGGCCGGGGTAGCTTTGGTTACTTGGGTGGGCCCCCTGGGTCAAGTATCTTAAAGCAGAGAGAGTTGTAGCCGACCGAGGCTGCGAGTTCTCCCCTGCTTTTTCCCGATCGTGCAGAGCTTTGGCGGCAGCCAGGCCCAGCCAGCCTCAGTTTTGAAACGACACGGCTACAGGAGCAGTTTGCAATGACCGAGCTTACAGTGATGAGACCAACGAGCGCCGTACAGACGGAACGCCCCTTGTGCGTAGATCTGGATGGAACGCTGGTCAAGTCAGATACCTTCCTTGACTCGCTGATGGTGCTTGCGCGCCGGCACCCGACGGCCTTTTTGAGCACGCCGCTCTGGGCACTGCAAGGCAAAGCTCATATCAAGGCCCGCGTCGCGTCTTTGGTGACGCTCGATGCGGAGCACTTGCCCTACAACCGTCCTCTGCTTAATTTTCTGCGAGACGAACATGCCGCGGGACGCAAACTGTACCTGGCTACCGGGGCGGATCGAGCGCTGGCGGTCAAGGTGGCGGACCACCTGGGCATTTTCGACGAGGTGATGGCCAGCGACGGCACCGTGAACCTGACCGGGAAACACAAGCTGGCGGAATTGAAACAACGGTTTTCCGCCGAAGGCTTCGATTACATCGGCAACGCGATGCCGGATCTTCCTTTACTGCAAGGCGCAACGGAGCCGATGCTGGCGAACCCTGACCTGCGCTTGCAGGGCGCGTTGAAGAGCCACAAGGTGACGGCGAGCCGCACCTTCCTGGATCGTTCGCCGATGATCAAGACCCTGGCGAAAGCGCTCCGGGTGCACCAATGGGCGAAAAACCTGCTGGTGTTTTTGCCGCTGTTGCTCGCTCATTCGTTTCGACTGGCGCCAGCGCTCATTGCGTTGGCCGCGTTCTTCTGCTTCAGTACGATCGCCTCCGCGACCTATATCTTCAACGACTTGCTCGACCTGGAAGCAGACCGGATCCATCTGAACAAACGCAAACGGGCGTTTGCCGCGGGCGACCTCTCGGTCAAGGCCGGGCTCGCAATTTCCTGCGTGCTGGCGGCTCTGTCATTGACGATTGCGGCGTACCTGCCCAGCAGGTTCATGGTTTATCTGTTGTTTTACCTGGTCACCACGCTGGCGTACTCGCTCAAGCTAAAGCGAATTGTCCTGGTAGATGTGATTGTGCTCTCGGGCCTTTACACGATACGCATGGTGGCGGGCAGCGCAGCGACTTACACGCCGATCTCACCCTGGCTGGCGGCGTTTTCAATCTTCTTTTTTCTCAGCCTGGCCATGGTCAAGCGGTTCAGCGAGTTGCGCAATCTGCAGGAACGCGGTGCGCATCCAACCAACGCTCGCGGGTACCTGGTCAGCGATATCGAGCAGGTGCGCAGCTTTGGCACCAGCAGCGCCTATGCCTCGATTGTGATTTTCGCGCTCTACATTAATGGGCACGATGTCGCCGCGCTTTACCACCACCCGGGACGGATGTGGTTGATCACCCCATTCATGATCCTGTGGGTGAGCCGAGTCTGGCTGTTGGCCTCACGCGGCGAACTGCATGAAGATCCTGTCGTTTTTGCATTGACCGATCGCATGAGCATGTTGCTCGGGTTGACGGTCGCCTTGATTGCATGGTCGGCGCTCTAGCCGGCGCTCGAACTTTCACCTTCGGCCGAAGCCGATTGATCACCAACGCTCAACGCAGTATGCGAGAAGAAAGCTGACTTATGTCCTCTAGTACGGATCGGCCGCCCTTCGAATCATGGGGACGGTATCCCAGTCTCCCCGCGGAAGTGCATCCTCTTTTTTGGAAAGAAGACTTTCCTCCTGCTGTGCCGCCCCCCGCGAAGATGCTTGCGGTTGGCATGGGCCGCAGTTATGGCGACGTGTGCCTGTTACAGAACGGAACACTGCTCCAGACGCCGCACCTGGATCGCCTGATTTCATTCGATACGCAAACGGGCCTGCTGCGCTGCGAAGCCGGCGTCACCCTGGCCGATATCCTCGATTTCGCCGTGCCGCGAGGCTGGTTTCTCCCGGTTACGCCGGGCACGAAATACGTAACCGTGGGCGGCGCAATTGCCAATGACATTCATGGCAAGAACCACCATGTTGCCGGCACGTTCGGACGGCATACGCCGCGGTTTGAGCTGATCCGCTCCGATGGCATGCACGTGATGTGCAGTGCCAGCGAGAATGCGGAGTGGTATGCGGCCACGATCGGCGGTATGGGCCTGACCGGCATGATCAGCTGGGCAGATGTGCAACTGCGGCCGATCGTTTCGCGGCGGATTCGTCATCAGTCCACCAAGTTCGTCGGCCTGGAAGAATTTGTGGCGCTCTCCCGCGCCAGCACGCGGGAGTACACGGTGGCTTGGATTGACTGCGTCGCCCAGGGGCGCAACTTTGCCCGCGGGCTATTCCTGCAAGGCGATCACGACGAGAATCCCGGGCCATTGACCCCGCTGGATAAAGCCAAGGTCACGCTGCCCTTTGATATGCCGGCGTTTGCGCTCAATCGCTCCACGGTCGGCGCGTTCAACACCCTTTACTACAACAAGCAGCTGGGGAAAGAACAGTCTGGTTTCGTCGATTACGACCCCTTCTTCTACCCACTTGACCGCGTCCTGCAATGGAACCGGCTCTACGGCAAAGACGGACTGCTCCAGTTCCAATGCGTGTTGCCCTGGGAGAGCGATCCGATGGGCATGGTGCAGGTGCTGAAAGCAATCACCGCGTCAGGGCTGGCTTCGTTTCTTGCAGTGATCAAAGTGTTCGGCGATGTAGCCTCGCCGGGCATGATGTCGTTTCCCATGCCTGGCATTACGCTGGCATTGGATTTCCCTATCCGGCGTGAGGTGAGCTTCGACCTCCTGGATCGGCTAGCCGACATTACCGCGGAAGTGGGCGGGCGGATGTATCCGGCGAAAGATGCGTGCATGAGTGCAGCGCACTTCAAGCACTTTTACCCGCAGTGGGAGAGGTTCTCGGCTTACATCGACCCGGCGTTCAGCTCCAGCTTCTGGCAACGGGTAGCCGGCCTTGACTAAGCGCGAGCCGGGCTTTCCCTCAACCGTACTGGTGCTGGGCGCGACGTCAAGTATCGCGATCGCCACGGTGCGGCAGCTTGCGGCGCCCCACCGCCGCTTTATGCTGGTGGCCCGCAAGGGCGACCGGTTAACGGCGGTGGCGCAGGATCTGCGCGCACGCGGCGCGCTGTCCGTCGATACCTGGGTGATGGATCTGGATGACACCGCAGGGCACGGCGAGATGCTGGCCGCTGCGGCACAACGGCTGGGGACGATCGATCTGGCGCTAATTGCCCACGGCGTTCTGGGGGATCAACAAGCGGCTGAAGAGAACTTTGAAATCGCGGCTGCCATTCTTCATACCAACTTCATGTCGACCGTGTCCCTGCTGACGGAACTGGCGAACCGCTTGCAGGCGCAGCGTAGCGGGACGTTGGCGGTGATTTCTTCCGTCGCGGGGGACCGCGGGCGGAAGAGCAATTATGTGTACGGCGCGTCCAAGGGCGCGTTGAACATCTTTCTCGATGGCTTGCGTAATCGTATCGATCGGGATGGGGTGCACGTGTTGACCATCAAGCCGGGCTTTGTGGCCACGCCGATGACCGCGCATGTGCCGCAGAATGCACTGTTTGCTTCCCCTGAGCAGGTTGGCCGCGGGATTTTGAACGCGGTTATGAAACGGAAAGATGTGGTTTATGTGCCGTGGTTCTGGGCGTTGATCATGCTGCTGGTGCGCGCCGTGCCCGGTTCCCGTTTCAAGAAAATGAATATGTAGTGAGCGGAGGCCTTGGTCGAGTGCCCCATGTTCGCCAACGCCGGTGTACGTGGGTTCAAGATGAAGTTGTTCCAATGTTTTTAGTGGTTAGGAGTGAGAACGTGAGGACTGCGCTCCTAATGAACAAACTGGAAAGCGCAGCCGAGGGTTCAAATGTCCCCCACTCAAGCCAAACGCGGCTTGAATGGGCCGCCCTCCAGTTGTTGGGGTCCGATCAGTCGCCACTCAGGAGGATCTGCTCCCTGCCCGCATCCAGAAAAGCCGAGGGTGGCCACTCAAGCCGCGTTTGGCTTGAGTGGGGGACATCTGCTCCGCTCGCTCTGCCAGACCGACGCGTATCGCACCCCGTTCATCCCGTCCTTAACTTGCACTGCGAGCAAATTGCTCGGGATGACAAAATGGGGGCTAGCTAACCCGCAAAACATGTCGTCGCGCCACAAAAACTAACCTAACGCGCAAGGCCAGAAGCCAAAACACTGGAGTCAGAACGTTGAAGGGCTTCGCTCCGTATTCAAGAGGCGAAGGGTCGAAGCACCAGCGAGGCGGAGTTCATGCAGTAGCGGAGCCCGGTAGGTGCCGGTCCGTCGTTGAACAGGTGCCCGAGGTGGGCGTCGCACAACGCGCAGGCTACCGCGGTTCGCTCACCGAAGCTGTTATCTATCTTTCTCTGCAACGTTTCCTTTGGCAAGGGGCGCCCAAAAGCTCGGCCAGCCTGTCCCGGAGTCGAACTTCGTATCGGAAGAGAACAGCGCGGTATCACAGCAAACACAGCGGTAGAGGCCGCGGTGGTGGTCGTTCCAGTACTTGCCGGTGTAGGCCATCTCCGTATCGGCCCTGCGCGCGATGTCGAAAGCATTGGCGGAGAGCTGCTGCCTCCACGCTGCCTCGCTTTTGAGGATCCTGAATTTGCGCACCGTCCCGGTTGGCGCACCCGCAGCAGAGAATTCAGCAATGTCGACCTGCGACGGAGGGCCCAGCGGCTCCTCGGTCGACGCAGGCGCAAGGGTGGGGCGGAGGGACCAGGCAGCCACTGCTGCGGCGACCATGCCCGCGCTCACCAGGAACGCCCGGCGGGAGCCCTTTTGCTGCGACGCATCCTGCACCAGATCCGATTCGAACATTGCCTTCTCCGTACCTTAGACGCCGCGGCGTCCGGAGAGTTACACGCTCAGGCGTCCAAATCAGGCGCTCCAAATCAGGCGTCCAAATTAAGCATCGAGGTGTTTGGTGACCAACTGATTCAACAGCGCAGGATTCGCCTGGCCTTTGGAGAGCCGCATTACCTGCCCCACAAAGAAGGCAGCCACGGTCTTTTTGCCACCCCGGTACTGCTCTAACTGCTTGGGATTACCAGCAATCACTTCCAGAATCAATTTTTCGAGGGCTGCCGGGTCGCTGATCTGCTGCGGCTTTTCCCGTTCATAGACCACCCCAAAGTCCTCGCTCTTTTCAAAAGCCGTATCGAACAAACCTTTGAGCTGTTTGCTCGAAAGCTCCCCGGCCTCGGCCAGGTCTGCCGCCTGCACCAGCCCACCCAGAGTGATCGGCGACTGCTCCAGTTCCAAACCTTTGGCTTTAAGACGGCCCATCAACTCGCTCTGAATCAGGTTTGCCACTCGCCGTGGGTTGCGCGCCTGCTTCGCCGCTGTTTCAAACTGATCAGCGAAGGCACGCGTAGCAGTCAGCGTCTGGGCATCCTGCAGCGTGATGTCATACTCGGCGACCATCCGCCGCCGCCGCGCCTCGGGCAGCTCTGGCATGCGGCTGGTAAGAATAGTCTTCCATTCGGCGGAAACCAGGAGCGGCGGCAAATCCGGTTCGGGAAAGTAGCGGTAATCGTGCGCCTGCTCCTTGGAGCGCATGGAGTAGGTGCGCCCTTCGCCGGCATTCCAGAGACGTGTCTCCTGGATGACGCGGCCACCACCTTCGATCAACTCCACCTGGCGTTCTATTTCGTACTCGAGCGCTGAGCGGATGAAGCGGAAACTGTTGACGTTCTTGACCTCGGCCTTGGTGCCGAACTTCTCCTGGCCGCGGGGACGCACGCTCACGTTTGCGTCGCAGCGCAGGGAGCCTTCTTCCATGTTGCAGTCGCTCACGCCGGTGTACAGCAGGATCTCTTTCAGCCGGGTGAGATACTCGTAAGCCTCTTCCGGTGTCCGGATGTCAGGCTCGCTGACGATTTCGATCAGGGGCGTGCCGCAGCGGTTGAGATCCACATAGGTCTTGGTGCCCGAGTCGAAGAAACCATCATGGATGCTTTTGCCGGCGTCCTCTTCCATGTGCAGGCGGGTGACGCCGATGCGTTTGGTGACGCCCTGGCCTGAGGCATCGAGGGCGGGCACATCGATCCAGCCGTTCTCCGCCAGGGGCTTGTCGAACTGGGAAATCTGGTAACCCTTGGGCAGGTCGGGGTAGAAGTAATTCTTGCGCGCAAAGACAGAATGCTCGCGTATTTCGCAGTTGATGGCCGACGCAGCTAACACCGCAAACTCGACCGCGCGCTGATTGAGGACCGGCAGGGCGCCGGGCAAGCCCAGGCAGGTGGCGCAGGTGTGAGTATTGGGCTCACCGCCAAACTTGTTGGCGCAGCTGCAGAACGCCTTGGTGTTTGTCAGGAGTTGTACGTGGACTTCGAGTCCAATGACCGGCTCGTACCGGTCCAGAATTTCGGGCGAAAGCTTCATCGCGGGGACCGTCATTATCCTTCATACTATCAATGACGTGAGCCCGTGTGCCGGCGTTTGATTACGGAAATCCTTATGTGGCTGCCCCTCGAGGGGAGCAAGAATCTGCAGTAAGTCTGGAGAACCCGGCACCATGATGGATATTCGCGAGCAAGTCGCCGCAGTCATCGAAGCCACCGTTCTGGTAGTGGCCACCCTATTCCCGATCGTCAACCCATTGGGCAGTGCGGCGATCTTCGTCAATATGGTGGGGCCCGTCGCCCCCAACACACAGCGCATCCTGGCGCAGAAGATCTCCATCTACAGCTTCTTTCTCCTGCTCTGCTCCGTACTGTGGGGAGTGCATGTACTCACCTTTTTCGGCATCGAGATCTACGCGGTGCAAATTGGGGGAGGCCTGGTCGTCGCGGCGACCGGATGGACCCTGCTGAACCGGGATACGGGACGAGCCAAAGAAGCGGCGCCGGCGGACGATCAGATTCTGGAGAATGCGTTCTATCCCTTTACCTTGCCGATCACCGTGGGTCCGGGGTCTATCTCCGTCGCCATCACGCTCGGAGCGCATTTGCCCCAGGAGCTGAAAGAACGGTCACTGTTCGCGCCCCGCGTGTTGATCGCCGCACTTGGGGGCATCACGTTGGTTTGCCTCATCATTTACGTTTGCTACCTGTATGCGCGTAAGGCGGAGCAGCTACTTGGCCGATCGGGCACTTCGATGGTGATGCGGCTCTCTTCGTTCATCCTGCTGTGCATCGGGGTACAGATCATCTCCAGCGGTATCAAGGCCTATCTGGAAGCGCTTGGGTCCATCCATTGAGGCCTGTGTAGGCCGGTACCTCGAGCAATGCTTTGCTTGATTTTGCAACTAGCTTGCTCAGCGTGAACAAACCGGGCCAGGGATTGCACCGTTGTGGTGCGGTGGTGGGCTTGTACGCTGCGGCGTCAGAGCGCATCTATAATCGAAGGAGAGAGAAACTCCGGAAACGATTGAGATTGCGCGCTTTACATCTCGTTTTTGTGGTTGCGCTTGCTGTTCTGTGTGGTGGCTGTCGCACCCCGGCCCATGAAAAACCGCTGGGGACGGTGGTATCCATCAAAGCTCCGCTCGGGCTCCCGCCGGTGCCTATTCCCGCCGATAACCCACCCACGGCGCAAACGATCGCCCTGGGGCGCAAGCTCTTCTATGATCCGCGGTTATCCAAAGACAACACAATCTCCTGCGCCTCGTGCCACCATCCTGAGCTGGCGTTCACGGATGGACTTCGGCACTCCCTGGGTGTTGGCGGCACACTGGGGCGACGCAATGCCCCAACGTTGCTCAACTCGGCTTACTCTCCTCTGCAGTTCTGGGATGGCCGGGCGGTGAGCCTGGAAGCCCAATCCGCCGACCCGATCGCCGATCCGCTGGAGATGAACCAGACGCACGACGTTTCTGTGAGCAAAGTTCAGAAAGACCCCACCTACCAGGCAGAATTCGCCCAGGCCTTCGGACCCGGCGCGATTACACTCGCACTGATCGAAAAGTCGCTGGCCAGCTTCGAACGTACCCTGCTGAGTGGCAACTCTCCTTTTGATCAATACCAGTACGGTGGCAAAAAGCAGGCGCTCAGCCCCGCCGCCATCCACGGGCTGGCGCTCTTCACTGACCCGCAGCGTGGGAATTGCGTCGTGTGCCACACCATCGGCAAAGAGTATGCGCTGTTCACGGACGGCAAGTTCCACAACACCGGGGCCGGGGTAGATGGCGAGGGCGATTTTACGGACGTCGGCCGATTCGATGAGACCAAGCTGCAGGCCAACCGGGGCGAATTCAAGACGCCGACTTTGCGAAACGTGGCGCGCACAGCGCCCTACATGCATGACGGCAGCCTGAAGACGTTGGGCGACGTGATTGCTTTTTATGCCGGCGGCGGCAACTCAAATCCGCATCTGGATAAAGACATCAAGCCACTCGCGCTGTCTGCCCAGGATCGTGCGGACCTGGTCGCCTTTCTCGAATCTCTTAATGGCGATTTGCCGGCCAATGCAGGCCCTCCCGGAAAGGAATAGTCAGATCATGAAGATCCTCTGCTCGCTCACGCTTTTGTCCGCCATCGGCTTGCTTGCTGGTTGTTCGGGAAAGACGGCCACCCCGCCGCCCAGCCCGGCCAAAAGCGAACCCGCGCCTGTGTACTTCCAGGTGGATCCCGCGACGGCAGGAAAGATAAGTGGGACTCTTCACTTCAAGGGCAAAAAGCCCGCACCCCGGGTGATCGATATGAGCGAAGAGCCAGCCTGCGTGGAAGCCCATCACGGCAAGGCCTACGATGAGTCCCTCGTTGTGAGCAAGAGCGGCGGCTTAGGCAATGCGTTCGTCTACATCAAAGGCGGGCTCGAAGGAAAGCTGTTTGCCGTGCCGCCTACGCCAGTGGTCATTGACCAGCGCGGATGCTGGTTCCGGCCCAGGGTGCTGGGCATCCAGACCGGCCAGATTCTGAAGGTGATCAATTCCGATCCGGTGACGCACAACATACATCCCATGGCCGAAGTGAACCGGGCATGGAACCACAGCCAGGGCGCGGGCGATCCGCCGATCGATCGCAAATTTACCAAGCCGGAGATCATGATCCCGGTTAAGTGCAATATCCATAGCTGGATGCATGCGTTCATCGGCGTGCTTGACCACCCTTACTTCGCTGTTTCTGCAGACGATGGTTCGTATGAGATCAGCAATCTGCCCCCGGGCACGTACACTGTGGGCGTGTGGCAGGAGAAGCTGGGCACACAGGAGCAGCAGGTAACCGTTGGCCCGCATGGCGACGCTAAGGCCAATTTCACGTTCAAGGACAAGTAAGCCATGCGCAATTTGGGATGTGTGTTCTTCGCAGCAGGACTGGCATTGGTTGGAGCGGGCTGCCAGAAAAGCAAAGCGCCGGATTCGGCAGCTGAGCAAACAGCGCAGAAAGCGCCCGCTGAAACAGCGGAGCCGCGCATATACGTAACAGACGAGGTTGGCGGCGATCTGACGATCATCGATTCCGGCAATTACAACGTGCTGGCCACGCTGCCCCTGGGCAAACGGCCTCGTGGCATCCATGCCAGCCCGGATCACAAGACCATTTATGTCGCGGTGAGCGGTTCTCCTATCGCGGGCCCGGATGTGGACGAGAGCACGTTGCCGCCTCCCGACAAGAACGCGGACGGGATTGCGCTCTTCGATGTGAGTCAGGGCAAGGTTGCGCGCGTGATTCACGGCGGATCGGATCCTGAAAACTTCGACATCAGCAAGGATGGGAAGCAGCTTTACATCTCCAATGAAGACGTGTCTGCGGTGAGTATTCTCGATACGGCTTCGGGCAATGTTTTAAAGACCGTGCCGATTGGCGCGCAACCCGAGGGAGTGAAGGTGACGCCGGACGGCAAGCAGGTCTGGGTCACGTCGGAAGAGACAGGCACTATCTCTGTGCTCGATCCGGTGGCGGGCAAAATCATCAAGACGATCAAGGTCGGGCATCGCCCGCGGAACATAGCCTTCATGCCGGATGGCGCGCGCGCCTACGTCAACGCAGAGAATGACGGAACGGTTGTTCTGGTGGACGCGAAGAAGTACAAGATGATCGCGACGATTCCCCTGGGCAAGCCAGGGATGATCAAGCCGATGAACGTGCTGCTCTCTCCCGACGCCAGCAAGCTGTATGTGAGCACGGGGCGCGGGCACCAGGTGTTTACGGTGGATACGGCGACGAACAAGGTGCTCAGCTCGGTCGAAGTGGGCGCCCGCCCATGGGGCCTGGCCCTTTCACTCGATGGCAAGAGCCTATACACCGCCAATGGTCCTTCGAATGACGTGTCGGTGGTGGATTTGGCAACCAACACTGTGACGAAAAAGATTAAGGCCGGCAAGGGCCCGTGGGGGCTGGTGGTTTTGCCTCGGTAAGGGAACCTGCCTTGCGAAGCAGCGCGAGATCCCGCGGCTTCGCTCGGGATGACAAGGGTGGCTCTCGATATTTAAAGTTTCGACCACGAAATCCAGAGGGCCATGTGTTTTCATCATCGGAGTGAGCACGGAACAGGAACTACGCGAGAAGTTGCGTAAGATTGCCGCTTTGTTTGAAGGGGCCACCACCACTGGCGAACGCGAGGCTGCGGGCGCTGCGCTTGAAAGAATCCGCGCCGCCATCCGCGCCTCGGAGAAAAAAGAGAAGACTGTTGAACTAAGCTTTCGCTTACCCGACCCGTGGAGCCGCCGGCTGTTTACCGCGCTGTGCCGGCGCTATGGGCTGAGGCCATATCGCTACCCACGCCAGCATCGCTCTACCGTGGTTTTGCGGGCTCCGCAGATTTTTATGGAGCAGACCCTGTGGCCAGAGTTTCTGGAGATCAAGAGCGCGCTGGATGAATATCTCGAGCAGGCGACCGAACGCATTATTCGCGAAGAAGTGTTTGGTTCTGCTGAGGAAGCCGAAGAACGGGCCGAGTCACCACTTCGCCGCTCCGGCACCTAACGGGATTGCAGCATTTGTGCTGCTCCATAGATAACTTCCCTTCTGGAACGCTTTGCCGCTCTTCGCCGCCCCGTTGTCATCCCGCTCGTCCCTTTTGTCATCCGAGCTAGCCCCCCTTTTGTCATCCCGAGCTAGCCCCCCTTTTGTCATCCCGAGCTCTCCCCCTTTTGTCATCCCAGCTCTCCCCCTTTTGTCATCCCGAGCGCAGTCGAGGGATCTGCTTTGCGCCTTTCTCCCTCCACAAATTTCTACACGAGCTCCAGCATCGGATGGGCAGAGGAACGTGGTCTCCGCTAGCAGTTGCTTCGGCTGGAATTTAATTCCTGCCTTTGCTGCTAGCGGAGTGGTTCCTCTGCGTGTCCGATGCTGGGGCTTGTGTAGAAATTTGTGGAGGGAGAAAGGCGCAAAGCAGATCCCTCGACTGCGCTCGGGATGACAAAAGGGGGGATGCGGAGCTTGAATGACAAAAGGGGGGATGCGGAGCTTGAATGACAAAAGGGGGATGCGGAGCTTGAATGACAAAAGGGGGGATGCGGAGCTTGAATGACAAAAGGGGGATGCGGAGCTGGGGATGACAAAAGGGGGGATGCGGAGCTGGGAATGACAAAACGGGGGATGCGGAGCGTGAATGACAAAAGGGGGGATGCGGAGCGTGAATGACAAAAGGGGGGATGCGGAGCTTGAATGACAAAAGGGGGGATGCGGAGCTTGAATGACAAAAGGGGCGATGCGGAGCTTGAATGACAAAAGGGGGGATGCGGAGCGTGAATGACAAAAGGGGGGATGCGGAGCTGAATGACAAAACGGGGGATGCGGGGGATGACAAAAGCGGTGCGGAGCTGGGGATGACAAAACGGCGGAGCTGGGGATGACAAAACGGCGGAGCTGGGGATGGCGGAAAAGTGAGAATCTGACCTCTGTCAAAGGCTATGAAAGTGCATGTACGGGCGCACACGAAACAGCCCTGCCCGATTCTCGGGCAGGGCTGCTTCTTTGCTCTCTAGTTAGCAGCGAGTTGACGCAAAACATACTGCAGGATCCCACCGTTCTCGTAGTAGAGAATTTCCTGCGGTGTGTCGATGCGCACGGTGGCGGGAAAGCTCCCTTGCTTACCGGTAGGGCTGGTTGTCTTGACCGTCAAAGTCCGACCCTGGGCGAATTTCTGGTCCAGCATCTGACGAATCCCTTCCAGATCGATCAGTTCTTCGCCTGTAAGCCCGAGCGACTCCACACTCTGGCCGTTCTCGAATTGCAACGGCAGAATGCCCATGCCCACCAGGTTAGAGCGATGAATACGCTCATAGCTCTGCGCAATCACAGCGCGCACGCCAAGCAACCGCGGCCCCTTCGCTGCCCAGTCACGCGAAGATCCAGAACCGTATTCCTTGCCGGCAAGAATCACCAGGGGCACGCCGCGCTCGGCATACTTCACTGACGCGTCGAAGATGCTCATGCCTTCCCCTTCGGGCAGCAAGCGCGTGACACCACCCTCGGTTCCCGGAGCCAGCTTGTTGCGCAGGCGGACGTTGGCAAACGTACCGCGCACCATGACTTCGTGGTTGCCACGACGCGAGCCGTAGGAATTGAAGTCCACAGGCTTCACACCATGCTCAACCAGGTATTTTCCGGCAGGGCCGTTCAGCTTGATCGAGCCGGCGGGAGAAATGTGGTCGGTGGTGACGCTGTCGCCCAGAACCGCCAGCACGCGGGCACCTTTGATCTCCTGCACGGGCGCAGGCTTGGCCGGCATGCCATCAAAATAAGGAGCCTTGCGGATGTAGGTGGAATCCTTCTCCCACTGATACGTATCGCCGGTCGGAAACTTGAGGTGCTGCCAGTTCTGATCGCCATCTGTCACCGTGGCGTACTCTTTTTTAAAGATTTCAGAATCGATGGCAGAGGCGATGGTGCTGTTCACTTCTTCCTGGCTGGGCCAGATGTCTTTCAGGTAGACAGGCTTGCCCTGCTTGTCTCTCCCCATCGGCTGCTTGTCAAAATCGTGATCGATGCTGCCTACCAGGGCATACGCCACCACCAGCGGTGGCGACATCAGGTAATTGGCACGCACCTCGGAATTGATGCGGCCTTCGAAATTGCGATTGCCGCTCAACACGGAAACCGCAACCAGCCCATGATCATCGATGCTTTGCGAAACATCGGACGGCAGCGGCCCGGAGTTTCCGATGCAGGTGGTGCATCCGTAACCAACCGTATGAAAGCGCAGTTTGTCGAGCGACTCCATCAGGCCAGCCTGCTTGTAGTAATCAGTGACGACGCGCGAACCAGGCGCCAGCGAGGTCTTTACCCACGGCGGAACACTCAAACCTTTCTCCACCGCTTTCTTCGCCAGCAGCCCGGCCGCGATCATCACGGATGGATTGGAGGTGTTGGTGCAACTGGTAATCGCCGCGATCACAATCGAGCCGTGATCCAGGTAGGGATCGACGTCGAGACCGAACCGCTCCTTCACCGTGCTCGCGGGCGCTGCGCCGCCGGTGCCATTTTCGGGGTCGGCTTTGGCGCTGCCGCTGGACCAGGTATGGCCGCCCTCACCCTCCCAGCGCATGGTTTGCCGCTCTTTGCGTTCCGCCACCCCGGGCCCCAGCAGACTGGGCAATTGTTGCTGGAAGCTGGCCGCGGCCTGCGAAAGCAGCACTCGGTCCTGGGGCCGCCGCGGGCCGGCAACACTGGGCTCCACGGTGGAAAGGTCGAGGCTGGTGGTCTGGGTGTATTCGGCTTCGGGCGAGGCTGCCGTATGGAACCAGCCCTGCTCTTTGGCGTAAGCCTCGACCAGTGCAATCAACTCCGGGCTGCGGCCGGTGAGCGCCATGTAGCGCAGGGTCTCCGCATCGACTGGAAAGATGCCGCAGGTGGCCCCGTACTCCGGCGCCATGTTCCCGATGGTGGCCCGATCGGCAAGGCTGAGTTCGCTCACGCCCGATCCGTAGAACTCAACGAACTTGCCGACCACTCCCAGCTTGCGCAGGATTTCAGTCACCGTCAGAACGAGATCCGTGGCGGTCGCGCCTTCGCGCAGTCTGCCGGTGAGCTTGAAGCCGACGACCTGGGGGACCAGCATCGAAACCGGCTGGCCCAGCATGGCCGCTTCCGCTTCAATGCCGCCAACACCCCAGCCCAGCACGCCCAGGCCATTGATCATGGTGGTGTGCGAGTCGGTGCCGACCAGTGTGTCAGGGTAAGCGCGCACCGGCTGTTTAGCAGCGTCGGTGGTGAACACGACCCGCGCCAGGTACTCGAGGTTTACCTGGTGGCAAATGCCCATGCCCGGCGGCACGGTGGAGAAGTTGTGGAACGCGGTCTGGCCCCACTTCAGGAATGCGTAACGCTCACGGTTACGTTGGAACTCAAGCGCGGCGTTGATGGAATAGGCATTGGACGTGCCGAACTCATCCACCTGCACGGAGTGATCGATGACCAGTTCCGCTGGTTGCAACGGGTTGATCTTTTCCGGGTCGCCGCCCAACTGCTTCATGGCGTCGCGCATGGCGGCCAGATCAACGACCGCCGGCACGCCGGTAAAATCCTGCATGAGCACGCGGGCAGGCATGAAGGCGATCTCGCGCGCTGGCTCGGCTTTGGGCTGCCATTTGGCCAGAAACTCGATGTCATCGGCGGTGACGGTCTTGCCGTCTTCCTGCCGCAGCAGATTTTCGAGCAGTACGCGCAGGCTGTAGGGAAGACGTGCCAGCGAGATGCCCTTCTCTTCCAGGGCCTTGATGCGGAAGATCTCGTAGCTCTTGTTGCCAACCTTCAGGGTGGATTTGCTGCCGAAGCTGTTCATGGTATTTCCTCTCTCGTATCCAGCGTGCGGTTCAGCGTGCGCGCTGCGCAAACGGGCACAGGCGGATGCCTGGGCAAAATAGGATGGCCAGGGATCTGGCTGAAGATAGGTTGGAGGAGCTAGTTCCGCCCACGGTCAGGCTTGCCGTGACGGAAACGCTTGTGCAGGAAATCGCGAAGTCTGCTGCGTGCACTCATGATCCACCTAGGATTCTAAAGCATTTTGCGCCCGAGTGAGCGCCCTTGAAGACGGAAACAGCCGTTCCGCCGCTCTGCTTTAGGAGGTAAAGCTCAAGCCCAGCAAGACCACGTTGAGCACCAGGATCAACCCAACGGTCAGCCAGCCGAGCGAGCTGGTAAGGAATCCGTTGGTAAAGCGGCCCATGATCGACCGGCGGCTACAAAGTATGAGCAGCGGAATCAACGCAAACGGCAGGGTAAAGCTCAACACCACCTGCGACAGCACCAGGATGCGGAGTGGATTGAGGCCCAGCCCGATCACAAGCAAAGCGGGCAGCAACGTAAGCAGCCTGCGCAGAAAAACACTGAACCGCACTTTGAGAAAGCCTTCCAGGATCATTTGGCCCGCCAGCGTGCCCACGGTGGATGAGGACAGGCCGGAACACAACAGCGCAATGGCGAAGATGGTTGCTGAGGCTGGGCCAAGCAGCGGGCCGAGGGTCCGGTGTGCTTCCTCAATAGACATGTCGCTGTGGCCGGCACTGCCGAAGGCGGCCGCAGCCACAATCACCATGGCCGAGTTCACCAGCCAGGCGCCATTCATGGCCGCAAACACATCCAGAGCTTCGAGCTTCAGGTGTTTCAGCCGCCAGCGATAGCTTTCCTCCGGCGAGTGTTCTTTCTGTCTTCCGGCGGCAAGGCGCGGCTGCACCAGGCCCGAATGCAGATACACGACGTGCGGCATGACGGTTGCGCCCAGCATGCTCACAGCGGCGTAGATGCTGGCTCGATCGAGCCATGGAACGGCAGTGTGGTAAGCGATCTGACGCCAGTCCGGGTGCACCAGGAAGATTTCCACCAGGTAGCAAACCCCGATCACCAGAACGAACACCATGATGCCGAGTTCGAGGGCGCGAAAGCCGCGCAGCTCCAGCGCCAGAATGGCAAAAACGCACACAGCCGAAAACAGCGCCGCCAAAAACATGACGGTGGTGCGCGAGAGGCCCATATGGAGGAAGTAGCCGCCTACCAGCAGGTAGAAGCCCAGCGAGGCGCCGAGAAATTCGGCGAGATCGGTAGCTAATGCCGAGAGCTCAGCCGCCACCCACAGCATGATGGAGGTGCGGCGGGAAAAGTGTTGCTGACAATTCTGGGGGAGGGTGGCTCCGGTCGCGATCCCCAGCTTGGCGGAAAGATACTGGATGAGGATGGCCATGAGATTCGACCACAACAACACCCAGAGCAGCTTGTACCCAAATGCGGTGCCGGCAATAAGGTTAGTGCCGAAGTTGCCCGGATCGATGTAGGCGATGCTGGCAACAAACGCTGGCCCAAACCACGAGAGCACTCTCCCGGTACCGAGACCGGCCGCGATCGTCTGGGCCTTTGAAGAGGAGGCCGGCAGCGCGGGCGGAGAGGCAAGGGACACGTGTGATTCCTCGAGTGGGATGGTCGCGATCCTAGTATAGCGTGGATTTCTATTTTTTGTTAACCATGGTTAATGCTTCTGCGGAGCGCAGGGCGGCTGCGTTAGTCTTGCCACAGTCCCGGGATAGGCCGGGAGGAGAGGTTCGCGTTCCTAGATGAAAGTGCTGGTCATTGGTGCGGGAGGACGGGAGCACGCGTTGGTAAAGTCCATTGCGGCTTCGCGCGGGGTCACGGAGGTGGTGTGTACACCGGGCAATGCGGGCATCGGGCAGGTAGCCCGTTGTGTGCCCGCCAGCCAGAAGGACCTGGATGACCTATTACGCGTAACGGCGGCAGAAAGCCCTGACCTGGTGGTGGTCGGACCAGAGCTACCGCTTTCCCTGGGCTTGGCGGATGAGTTGCAACGGCGGAGCATCGCTGTGTTTGGCCCGACGCGCCGGGCGGCTGAGCTGGAAAGCAGCAAAGCCTTCGCCAAGCGCTTTATGCAGCGGCACCAGATCCCCACCGCGGCGTATGCCGTCGCCACCAGTGAAGAAGAGGCGTTGGCGGCCATCGATCTTTTTCACTTTCCACTCGTGATCAAGGCGGATGGGCTGGCTTCCGGCAAGGGTGTGATGATCTGCGAGTCGAAGCGCGAGGCGGCGGAGGCCATCACCGGCTTGCTGGCCGGCAGGTTGCTGGGTGCGATCCAGACGTCGATTGTGATTGAAGAGTTTTTGACCGGGGAAGAGATTTCCTTCCTGATGCTGAGCGATGGCAAGCATGTAGCGCCGCTGGTGCCGGCACAGGATCATAAGCGGATCGGGGAGGGCGACCAGGGGCCCAACACGGGCGGGATGGGCGCTTACTCGATGGATGGCATGCTGGACGACACCATGCGCGACTGGATCCTGAACCACATTGCGCTACCCACGGTGGCCGGCATGGCCGCGGAAGATGCTCCGTTCATGGGTGTGCTGTATTGCGGCCTGATGATGACGGCGCGCGGCCCTATGGTGCTTGAGTTCAACGCGCGCTTCGGTGATCCGGAGACGCAGGCCATTCTCGCACGGCTCGATAGCGACCTGGTGGCCACGCTGCAGGCTTGTGTGGAAGGCCGGCTCAGCGAAACAGAGATGCGGTGGAAGCCGGGAGCCTCTGCCTGCGTGATCGCCGCCTCGGCGGGCTACCCGGGCAGCTATGTCACGGGTCGTCCGATTACCGGCCTGGAGGAGGCAGCCGCACTGCCGGGTGTGGAGATATTCCATTCAGGAACCGCCCTGGTGGAGGGCCGCTACCTAACGGAAGGCGGCCGAGTGCTCGGCGTGACCGCGGCTGCAGCGACCCTGGAAGAGTCGCTGCAGCGGGTGTACGAAGCACTGGACCGCATCCAGTTCGAGGGCATGTACTACCGGAAAGACATCGGACGCCGCGCACTGAAAACCCGGCAAAAGCGCCGGTGAATACTGAGGGGTAAAGGCAGGTGCGGCCGAGAACTCGTCCACCGGCGAGTCGTCATGCCGCAAAACGCACTCTAATCCAAAGAGGGTAGCGGCTTGGCTGAGGTGGAGACGGTAGTCATTGATCCTGTTTGCGGCATGAAGGTTCTGCCGGAGAAGGCTGCGGCCACAGTGCAGCACGGCGGCCGTACCTGGTACTTTTGCGGCAAGGGATGTGGGCTTAAGTTCGAGGCGGACCCGGCAAAGTATGACGGCTCGCGACCAGCCGGCGCGTCCTCTATGACGGTACCGGCCGCCGCCACACCCAGTGCATCCGCTGAGTACACCTGCCCCATGCACCCGGAGATCGTGCAGAACCGGCCGGGCACCTGCCCCAAGTGCGGCATGGCGCTTGAGCCGCGTACCGTGGCGGCTGGCGACGAAGGCAACCCCGAGTTGGACAGTATGACCCGACGCCTCTGGATAGGGGCTCTTCTCACACTGCCCTTGCTGGCTGTCATGGTGTCTGACCTGCTGCCCGCACATCCGTTGCAACATTGGCTCGGTGCAACGCTTGGCTGGTGGGAATTTGCGCTGGCCACGCCGGTTGTCCTTTGGGGCGGCTGGCCATTTTTCGAGCGCGGCTGGGCTTCGATTGTGCACCGCAGCCCGAACATGTTCACCCTGATCGCCATCGGCACGGGGGCCTCGTACCTCTACAGCCTGGTCGCGGTGGCGGCGCCGGCACGTTTCCCTGCTTCATTTCGCGATGCTTCCGGGCAGATCGGCCTCTATTTCGAAGCCGCTTCGGTGATCACCCTTCTGGTGCTGCTGGGGCAGGTACTGGAGCTGCGAGCGCGCAGCCGTACCAGTGGCGCCCTGCAGGCGCTTTTGGGTCTCGCCCCTAAAACGGCGCGGCGGGTCGCGGCCGATGGCAGGGAGAGCGATGTGCCGTTATCGAGCATCGCAGTAGGTGACTTTTTGCGGGTGCGGCCTGGCGAAAAGGTGCCAGTTGATGGCGTGGTCACCGAAGGCCACAGCTCCGTTGATGAATCGATGGTCAGCGGTGAACCCATCCCGGTGGAAAAGGCCGATGGGGATGCCGTGGTGGGCGGCACGCTGAACGCAACCGGCAGCTTTGTCATGAAGGCAGAGCGCATCGGCTCCGACACCATGCTGGCGCAGATCGTCAGAATGGTGAGCGAGGCGCAACGGACGCGTGCGCCGATTCAACGCCTTGCCGACAAGGTTTCTGCTTATTTCGTGCCGGCGGTGATTACAGCCGCCGTGATTACCTTTGCAGTCTGGGCCCTCGCCGGCCCACAGCCGCGCTATGCACATGCGCTGGTGAACGCTGTGGCGGTGCTGATCATTGCCTGCCCCTGCGCACTTGGCCTTGCTACGCCGATGTCAATCATGATCGGCACGGGCGTGGCGCCGGCGAAGGCATCCTGGTGCGGAATGCCGAAGCGCTGGAAACATTGGAAAAGGTAACGGTGGTGGTCGTGGACAAAACGGGCACGCTCACCCAGGGGAAGCCACGGCTCAGCTCAATCATCCCCGCCGCAGGCTCTGACGAAACGCAACTGTTACAAGCAATCGCGAGCCTGGAACAAGGGAGTGAACATCCTCTGGCTGCGGCCATTCTGGCGGGGGCCGAGGAGAGAGACATCCGGTTATTGCCGGTGACCAATGTGCAGTCAATTACCGGCAAGGGCCTGACAGGCTTGCTGCAGGGCAAGCAAGCTGCAGCCGGAAACGCGAGCTACATGCGCGAACTTGGGATTGCTGCGCAGGCAATGGAAGGACAGGCAGAGGCCTTGCGGCAGCAGGGACAAACGGTGATGTACTTCGCTTTGGACGGCCGTCTGGCCGGTCTGGCGGCGGTCGCGGACCCTATTCGCGAGTCCACCGTCGCTGCCATTGAAGAGCTTGCACGTGACGGCATCAAGGTCGTGATGGTAACGGGGGATAACCGTACGACTGCGGCGGCATTAGCGAAGCAATTGAAGATCGATTTCGAGGCGGATGTACTGCCGGCGCAGAAGGCCGAAGCCGTGAAACGGCTGCAGGCGCAGGGGGCGATCGTAGCGATGGCCGGCGATGGAGTGAATGACGCACCCGCCCTGGCGCAGGCCAACGTGGGATTTGCCATGGGCACGGGTACCGATGTCGCCATGGAGTCGGGCGGCATCATCCTGGTGAAGGGCGATCTCCGCGGCATTCTCAAGGCACGTCGCTTGAGCCGGCGAACGATGGGCAACATACGCCAGAATCTGTTCTTTGCGTTTTTCTACAACGCGCTGGGCGTGCCGCTGGCGGCGGGCGTGCTCTACCCGGTGTTCGGCGTGCTGCTGAGCCCGATGATTGCTGCGGCAGCGATGAGCTTCAGCTCTGTTTCCGTGATTGCCAATGCTTTGCGGTTGCGCACGGTCTCGCTCAACAGCCGGTGAGCTGAATAGACTTCCCCAACAGACTCCTGCAAACAGTTACGGAACTTTCATATCCATCTGCGCCCGGCGAAAGGCGGAATCGCTCACGTGTACCGACCCCTGGTAGGGTCGATTGATATCAGCGATCGCGGCCAGGGACAGGGAGATGAGCAAGGTGAAGGCACTTACCTGGATGACGTGCAGGGCTCCGTTCACCGCACCGAACATGCAGGTTGAGGCCACAGTCACTACGCCGCCGACCAGCAGAACAAACCACAGCACGTTGGGCAGCCGCGAGTCACTCTGCACCAGGCGAATGCGCCGATAGCCTGCCAGTGCGCTGAGCTCGTACAGAGCATGGTCTTCCGCGGTGATCTCTGCCGGAGCTGTCGCCTTCATGCTGGTTAAGGTTTGCCACATGTCACGGCTGATGGCACGGGTTTCCATGGGCGAGACACCGTTTTCCATCTCCTTCCACTCCTTATCGACCACTGCGTCGCCATAGGCACGCGCCAATTGCTGGAGGCGGGTTCCCTGCTGCGGCGGGAGGCCGTCGGCCAGGCGGTAGATGTTCACCAGGGCGTTGGCTTCGGCGTCGGCATTCAGATCGGCGGCTCCGTAGTTGATCCAGACGGTGTAAAGCATGAACCCAATGATGACGGCGTAGGTGGTGCCCAGCACCGAGAGTTGCCAGCCAATAAGGTCGTTGTGCGCCCTGCGCCGCTCCGCCGGCCAGTAGTAGTTGATGGCTGCCATGAACAGCAAGGCACAGGCTACCGAGGTCAACACGAGGAAGGCGTTCTGAATGGTTGTCAGCATTACCATGTGGGTTGAAAATTCCCACCCAGTGTATCTGCGGCGGCAAGTTGTTACTACAACGATGTTTACGCCGAGCCAACAGAGACGAATGCTGCAACGTGGAGCGGGTTGTAGTGCTCTGCGGGCGAGTGTGATGGGACCAATCGCCGGCAGAATCCATGGTTTATGATTTTAGAGGGCTAGGACAGCAACCTTAGGGTGGCCGGTCGGGTCTAAGCATACCGGAGGAAACACGGGGAAATGGCTATCGGTCGAGTTCGGTTAGGTGTGCTCACGCTGGTAAGTGCCGGCGCGATCGTCGCCACACAGTTTATGGGGTTTGCCGATACGGCCAAGACGCCGGTCATGACTGCGCGCGCAAAGCGCGGGGCTGCCATCTTTCAACAGAATTGCGTCAGCTGCCACAACAAGCAGCCGGATGATACGACTCCGTTCGGGCCGCCCAATCTCCACGGTATCTTCAGTGCAAAACCCAAGGTGAACCCGGCGTTGACTCCGACGCAGGCAGCTGCCTTCATCAAGAAAGGTGCAGCTCCAATGCCGGCCTTCGCCAACATTCTGACGGATGCGCAGATCAATGATTTGATCGCGTATCTGAAGATCCAGTAATCGCTGTTCTCGAACCCTCATCGTTGAGGCTGGCCGTTCTTCCGCGCCGCAAGGTTTGGACGGAGACCCCGTCCTTTTATACTCCGTGCGATACCCGCTCACTTTCCTACGCGTGTGCACGAGGATTTTGCCTTGACCCGAAGATCTGGTCCCTCACGGGGCCAACGCCTGATTCTGCGCACCCTTTTTAATCGAAGGCGCACACCGAGTTTCCTTCCGTTTCTCCTGATGGCGACTTGCCTGGTTTTACCGGGACGCTCAGAGGAAGTGCGCGTACGGCACAGAGCGGGCGCGGCGCACGGGTTTCTGGAGTTGCGCGACGAATCGAAAGCGGTCATCGCGTCCGGCGAGTTAACCCAAATGCCCTACGGGGAACTCATGAAAATGCGGGTCGTTTTCCATTTCAAAGATGGGTCCCTCCATGATGAAACGTCTATCTACTCACAACGGCGAACGCTTCGCCTGATTAGTGACCACCTGGTGCAGCGGGGAAACGCGTTTCCGAACCCCTGCGATATCACGATCGACACTCAGCAGCAGCAGGTGCGTATCCGCGCCATGGCAGACGGCAAGCATGTGGTCAGGACAGAACACGTGGACATGCCTGCTGCACTTGCAAACGGGATTGCGTTCACCCTGATTGAAAACCTGCGGAGTACTGACCCACAAATCCAGGTGCCCTACCTGGCTGTTTCGGCGAAGGTCCGCATGGTGAAGTTATCCATCGCCCGGGAGGGCGAGGAGCCGTTCAAGGTAAGCGGCCGCCCTTACAAGGCCATGAAGTATGGCGTCAGGGTAAATCTCGGCGGGTTGACTGGGATGGTGGCGCCCTTGATCGGCAAACAACCCGCAGATACGCACGTCTGGGTGAGCGAAGGCCCGGTGCCGGCGGTTGTGCGCATCGATGGTGCGCTTTACGCTGAGGGCCCGGTGTGGGATATCCAGGTGGCCAGCCCTACCTGGTAGCCACCAAAGTGCGCGGGTACAGAGACAGTTCCATTTACGTAGCCTTTGTGCCTGCGCTAGTGCTCAAAGATCATCATCAGGTAAGCAAGAAAGAGCAGAAGATGCACGGCTCCCAACAGGACGTTTGTGCGCGTGCTGGTAAAGGTTAGTCCAGAGACGGCAAGGGTCAGCACAAGCAGGACCGAATCGCCGGGGTCAAGACCCAGCACGATGGTCTGACCGGTCACCAGGCCGATGGTCAGCACTGCGGGGATCGTGAGCCCGATCGAAGCCAGGACCGAACCGAGAAGGATGTTGATGGAGCGTTGCAGATCGTTGGCCATTGCGGCGCGGGTGGCGCTGAGCGATTCTGGCGAGAGAATCAAGGCTGCTACCAGAAAGCCGCCCAGGGCCAACGGTGCATGCAGTACCTCGATGCCGTGGTCAATGGGCAATGCTATCTTTTTCGCCAGGACGACCAGCGGCAGCAGGTACAACACCAGCAAAGAACTGTGATAAGTAAGCGAGTTGGTTGCATGGGTGACGCCGTGACTGGAGGCGGCGGCGGCCTGGCCAGTGGCGGTGCGAGAGGCTGGCTGTAGAAAATACTCCCGGTGGCGCCAATTCTGAATGATCAGAAAGACGGCGTAGATCACGATCGACATCACCGCCAGGAAGATGGATTGGAATGCCGAGAGGGTGGGCCCGGGCGACGACTTCGTGTAGTTCGGCAGCACCAGTCCGAGTACGGTGAGGGAAACGATGAGCGAGAGGAAAGCCTGGGCGCCCTGCAGGTTGTATTCCTGCTCGTGGTGTCGCAACCCGCCCAGCAGTAGAGACAGGCCGACCATGCCGTTGAGCACGATCATGACGATGCCAAACATGGTGTCGCGGGCCAGGGCAGGCTTACCTTCGCCAGTGAGCATGACTGCGGAAATCATCATGACTTCAATGCCGATGACCGCCAGTGTGAGCACCAGTGTTCCGAGCGGTTCGCCGAGACGCACGGCCAGGCTTTCTGCATGGTGCACGACCGCAAATGCCGAGCCCATGATGGTGCCGAGGAGCCACAGCAGCATCACGGCAAACCATAGTGGGTTCGATAAATCGGCGAGCCAGCGTTGGCCGAATTGCAGGAACAGCGCTGTCGTAGCGAAGGCGACCACTAACAGCCACTCCTGCTGCAATATGGAGAGGTAGCCGGGTCGAGTGGCAACTGCCTGGGGACTCATGCGAGTAGTGGTACCAGAAAACCAGCAGGGCGCATAATCCAATCCGCGAGTCATCGGGAAAGCGGGCTTGGTGACCGGGTGAGCTGGGGTTGGGTAGTTGAAGGAGGGCAGGTTGATGAATTGGTTGTTCTGGGCTGTACTGTCTGCGCTGTTCGCTGCAGCCACGGCGTTGCTGGCGAAGGTGGGTGTCGCCAATGTGGATCCCAACCTGGCCACGGCCATTCGCACCACCGTGATCCTGGTGTTTGCCTGGAGCATTGCGCTCAGCTTCGGTGCGCATGGCGGACTGGTCCATGTGGGCCGCCGCAGTTGGCTGTTCCTGGTGGCGTCTGGCCTGGCCACCGGGCTGTCGTGGATTTGTTACTTTCGCGCGCTCTCCCTGGGCGAGGCCTCAAAGGTGGCACCGATTGACAAGCTGAGCGTGGTGTTTGTGGTCTTGCTGGCGTGGCCGCTCCTGGGCGAACAAATCACCCTGGCAAAGGGGGCCGGCGTCGCGCTGATCGCGGCGGGCGCCATTATGCTGGCGCTCGCCTGAGTACGCTTCCACACAAGGAAACTTATTCCGTGCGCAGGGCCCGCATGGGTTCTAACGCCGCAGCAGCCCGCGCCGGAAGCAAGGCGGCGATCAGTGCGGCTGCGCACAACACCAGCAGCGTGACTATCAACGTGAACGGATCCCAGGGTTTGACGCCGAACAACTGACTGGCCATGGCGTGACCGGCCAGGATTGCTATCGGAATGCCCATGAGCAAACCGATCCCCACCTGCAGAAAGGCCCCTCGCAGCACCAGGAGCAGAACATGGAACCGTTCCGCGCCCAGCGCCATGCGGATGCCGATCTCGCTCGTTCGGCGTTCGACCGAATAGGCAGTCACACCGTAGAGTCCGACGGACGCCAACACCAGTGCCAGTATCCCGAAGAACGAAGTCAGCTTCGCAATCATGGCTTGTTGGGTAAAGTTCTGCGTGACCTGAGCGGCAAAACTTCGGTAGTCGATGATCGCCAGATCGGGGTTAATCTGCGAGACAGCGCGCCGAACCTGTGGCTCGAGTCCCGGCAGGTTGCTGGCAGTTTCGATCTCAATCGCATCGAGATAGCCGGAGCGCTCTTCGAACTTGTGGTAGCGCGGCTCAGCACTTTTCACGCTTTGCCCTTCCGCCAGAAAGTACATGGGCCGCATTTTCTGCGATGGTCCCCAGTAGTTGGTGTCTTCTGTCACACCGACAATTTCAAAATAGTTGGGGTGCTTCATGTCATTGCTGAAGTGTTTGCTAATGGCATGGCCGTCTTTGAAATATTTCTTTTCAAAAAAGCGGTTCACGACGGCGACGTTCCGGGTTGCCGGGGTATCCTGCTCATTGTTTGCTCGACCTTCTACAATTTTTGTTCCGATCGTCTCAAAGTAGTGTGGGCTTGCCCTCACCCACGACGCGCCGTGGTCGGGCGTGCCTGGAGCGGGCGGCGGCTCGCCATCGATGAAGACACCCTCTCCCCAGTTGTTGAATTCCATCGGGCTATAGAGGGAGAAGCTGACCTGCTTCACACCCGGGATCGCCGTGAGATTGTCGCGCAGTTGCCGATAAAGCGAGTCCAATTGCTCCGGATGGTAGCCCGCCATTTGCGGATCTATATGCGCTATGTAGCGATTGGTAGTGACGAAGCCAAAATCCTGGTGCTGCAAATTACCCAGGCTTCGGGTCAATAGACCCGCGGCGCAAAGCAGTACGAGCGAAAGTGCGGCCTGCAGGATGACCAGGGACTTCCGTCCCCAGCCACTGTCTGCGGTGGCGCGATTTGCACCGCGCAACGCATGCACCGGGTTCGCCCTGGATGTGAGCCATGCGGGCGCTACTCCAAAGAGAACACCGGTCAGGATCGACATGGTGAAGGCGAAGGCCAGCACCGGGAGTGAGGGTGTGGCGGGAATGGGTACAGGATCGTGATGGAATGCGAGAAAAAGGATGACGCGCGTTCCCACAAAGGCCACGGCGATGCCTGCCAGGCCGCCCATCAGGCCGAGCACAATGCTTTCGGTGAGGGTTTGCCGAACGAGCGAGGCGCGGGGCGCGCCCAGCGCAGTACGGACTGCGGTTTGCTGCTCGCGCGCACTGGCCCGGACGAGCATAAGGTTGGCGAGGTTGGCACAGGCGATCAACAGGACAAAGCCGGACACAAGCATCAGAAGATGAAGTCCGTCTTTGTAATCATCGCGCATCGTTTGTACACCGTTGCCGCCATGCGAGAAGTGGAGGGTCTGTTTCCCTACCAGCGGTTTATCCCGTTCTTCCACTTTGCTGAGTGGGCTCAAGAGAAATTGGCGGAGCTGCACGACCATGTGCGCTTCGATCGCCTTGGGGTCGGCGCCCGGCCGGATGCGGCCGATCAGGTCTAACCAGTCAAGTGACGCGTCTTCCAGGATCGAGCCGGTGGGCGAGATCAAAGGCTCGTCGTTCAGTGGAATGAAGAAGGCCGGCGGCATGCTTTGTACGCGATCCCCAAAAAAGCCCGGCGGCGTGACACCTACCACGGTGAAGGGTTGGCCGTTCATCACGAAACCCGCACCGACCACACCTGGATCCTTGCCGAACTTTTCCTCCCAGGTGCGGAAGCTCATCATGGCTACCGCCGGTGCGCCTCTGGTATCGTCCCGCGGTGTGAGTGCGCGGCCAATGTACGGCAGTATCCCGAAAGTAGTGAAGTAGTTGCCGGAAACGAATTCGCTCTTGTAGGGTTCGGCAGCTTTGTTGCTGCCATTGCGCCGCACGCCGATCATGCTGCCGCCGGCCTGGAAGGCGGCCAGCTGCTCAAATCCATCAGCCTGGCTGCGAAACTGCTTGTATTGCTCGTAAGAGAAGATTGTCCAGTTATCCTGCAAGCCGCCGTTCACACAGCAATTTTCTTCATTGCCCACTCGATAGAGATCTTCGGGATTCACGACAGGCAGCGACTTCAGTAAGACCGCGTACACCAGGGTGAAGATCGCCGTGGTAGCGCCGATGCCCAGCGCCAGGGTCACGATCGCAGTTGCAGTGAAACCTGGCGCTTTGCTGAATTGGCGTAATGCGTAGCGGATATCGGTCCAGAGTTGCAAGGGTGCCTCCCGAGTGCGCATTGCTGGATACGAAGGATGAGGGGCGAAGGTTCAGATTATTTTTAGCCGGGGGCGAACCGGGCTTGTTCTTCGAAGTGCACATGCGCTTGCCGAAATGCAATTACACGCTTAGTATGCTTGGGTCGTGCCGTGGGCCTCGCATTCAGCGTGACTGCAGAAAACGTATACCGGAACCGCGGATGACACCTCGAATTCGCAACCTTCGCAAGCCAGCGCTTTGCTTGCCTGGTACATAGCTACAGCTCGCATCCACAGAGAGGGACCATCGATAGGAAACGTGACCCGTAGAACATTTTTGCAAGGAACCGCTGCAGTTGCCGGCACTACCTGGCGCGGCGGCGTACTCCGCTCGTACGCCCAGTGGCGAACAGCGTTATTCATCCTAAGCTCAGCCAGTTTGAGTACTCGCAAGTCACCCTGCTGGATGGCCCGATGCTGGAGCAGTTCGACCGCAACCACAAATTCTTTCTCGCGCTCGATGAAGACGGCCTGCTGAAGCCGTTTCGCGAACGTGCCGGCATGCCGGCGCCGGGTCCCAGTCATGGGCGGTTGGTATAACGATAGCCCTGACTACGATCCGCCTAAAAACATGACCGGCTATATCGCGGGCCATAGCTTCGGCCAGTACCTGTCAGGTCTGGCGCGGGCCTACGCGATCACCGGCGATAAACCGACCCAGGCAAAAGTGCAGCGCCTGGTGAAAGGGTTTGGCGCCGCCGTCTCAGAGAAGTTTTATGTCGACTATCCGCCTGCCGGCTTATACCTTCGACAAAAGCAACATGGGCTTACTGGATGCACACGCGTTTGCCGGCGATTCGATGGCTTTACCAGTGCTCGCTCATGCCGCGGATGCAGTGCTACCCCATTCTGCCCGCAGGGGCGCAGACGCGGGTGGAAGCATGCGCCGTGCCGCACAAAAACGAGTCGTACTGTTGGGATGAAACGCTACACCCTCCCGGAAAACCTACTACATTGCCTACCTGCGCAGCGGCGATGCGCGGTACCGCAAACTGGCGCAGCGTTTTCTGCAGGACAAGGACTACTTCACTCCCCTTTCCGAGGGCGAAAACATCCTGCCCGGCCTACACGCATACAGCCACCTGAACGCACTCTGCTCTGCGCTGCAGGCGTACCTGGTAGATGGCAGCACCATGCACCTTCGTGCAGCGCAGAAGGGCTTCGGCTTTATTCGCGATACGCAGAGCTTTGCCACCGGCGGCTGGGGTCCTGATGAGAGCTTCCGTGTGCCTGGGCAGTGGCGATTTGGGCGCAAGCCTGTCACAAAATCTCATGCCAGCTTCGAGACGCCCTGCGGTGCCTATGGCCACTTCAAGGTGGCTCGTTACCTCATGCGCATCACCGGCGATAGTACTTATGGCGACAGCATGGAAGCGATTCTTTACAACACCATCCTGGGGGCCAAACCGATTCAGCAGGACGGCACCAGCTTTTACTATGCGGACTACAACAACGTGGCGACAAAGTTTTATCACCGGGATAAGTGGCCTTGTTGCTCTGGCACTTTTCCACAGATCACAGCGGACTACGGCATCAGTTCGTACCTCAGCGCTCCGGATGGTGTTTACGTCAATTTGTATGTCCCCTCGCGGCTTCGCTGGACCCAGCATGGAACGCCCTGCACGCTTGTGCAACAGACGCAGTATCCATACCAGGCAGAGACCACAATTTCGTTGCAGATGGAAAAACCGGTAGAGTTCGTGGTCTACCTGCGTGTCCCCGCGTGGGCCGGCCCCGGCACGCGCCTTGCAGTGAATGGCAAGGCAAGCTCCGTGGCTCTGCGCCCTGGTTCCTTCGTGGCCGTCCGGCAGACCTGGAAGAACGGTGACCGGCTGGAGTTTAGCGTGGATCGGCCGTTCCGGCTGGCGCCCGTCGACCCGCAACATGCAAACGATGTTGCTTTATTGCAAGGTCCGCTTGCGCTGTTCGCGGTGGATAAGTTGCCGCCTCATCTCACGCGTAAAGATCTGCTGGCTGCGAAACAGCAGTCGGAGAGTACCTCGCTGATTCCTTCGTCCGGCGGGAGCGTATCTATGAAGCCCTATGCCGCTATCTCACGATGAGACGTACCGGCTGTATCTTCCTGTGAATACGTAGCAACCGTTGCTATAGAAAGCGGGCCGGCTCTCACGGACCTCCAGGATAGCGAGGGTTGCCGAGCTTATTTTCTACCGAAGGACGGATCAGGCCGTGAGAAATGTAGGCCCCCAACTTGTCATCCCGAGCGCAGTCGAGGGATCTGCTGTGCGCCTTTCTCCCTCCACAAATTTTTACAGAGCTCCAGCATCGGATGGGCAGAGGAACGTTGGCCTGGATAGCATCCGCTTCGCCGCCAGGAGTGACTCTCCTGCCATTCCTGATGAAAGAATGGTTCTTCTGCGTGTCCGATGCTGGAGCTCTGTAGAAATTTGTGGCAGGAGAAAGGCGCAAAGCAGATCCCTCGACTGCGCTCGGGATGACAAATTGGGGGCTAGCTAACCCGCAAAACATGTCGTCGCACACCAAAAATTAACCTAACGCGCAAGGCCACAAGCCAAAACACAGCAACAGGCTCACCTCTCCCTTTAACCTGTCGCACCCATCAGTACTGGTGAGAAATCCGGGTTAGGCTTCGGGTGCTGCTCGCCGGCGCCGGCCGCTCAGCAGATAGATTGCAGCGCGCAGCTCGAACAAGGGATCGTTCGACGGCTCGATGCCATCGACGCGCGGGATGGGATCGAAGATGATGTGCTTCTGCTCATGCGCATCATCCAGCACGGGCGCGGTGAAGTGGAGTTTGCCCAGTTCCACGAATTGGCGATCTTCGCCCCATTGCACGGTCACGTTGTCGACGGGATCGCCGGGCGCAGCCAACTGCGCCACCACCTTGAACCTGATCGCTTCCCTGGCAATCCTGGCCTCCAGTTCTTCGAAAAGATAGTTCGGTCCCTTGCCGGCCACGTCGGCTGGATCGAGGTAGTGATTCCCCTCTTCCGGCAGAATGCGATAGCGCCCGTAATGTTCCGCTCCATCCTTGCTGAGGAAGCGGACGGCGGTGAGGCCGTAGTACGACTCACTGGCGAAACTGGAGGGCGGCGGCTTTGGTGTTTGCACAAATGCCAGTGCGGCAGGATGGCTACCTAGATATTGCTCCAGCGGCGAACCGGGAAAGCGGGTCAGGTCGGTAGCGGCGATGGCCGATAAAAATTCCAGAAACTCCTGGCCAGTGCGCACGGGAAAAGCGTTTGTCGAATGCGCGACGATATCCGTGTGCACGCGATCTCCCAAGTGAAAACGTACAGCGCAACCACGAGGGTCTGCGTTGGCATCGTTGTCGGGGAGGGCGGGAAGGCCGGTCGAGTTAGAGAACCTTACGGAAACCGGTGTCGTGGACTGGTGGAAGTGCGGCGCCCTGCTGAGCGCAGCAGCCGGTGGCGCAGGAGTGAACGAGCCAGTGAGCATGGTGCCTTTCGCATGCGCAGGTCGAAAGCCGGGATGGACTCCAAACAGCTGGTCGAACTTTTCTAGCAGTTCATTACTGAGTGCAACAATGTGTTCGTCAGTAGACAGCGGCATATTGTTACTCCTTACCGTGCAGGTCGTCAGGCGTAGCGCGGCCGACCTGAACTCTCTTGCGATTAACGATACGCGAGATTTGTTAACGTCTGGGCCTGTGCCCGGCAGGTCGTGCATCGGCAAGAACTAAGCCGCGGGCAGAGCGGCCGTGGCCCTTCGCTTGAGCTTGAGTGCGGGGCGCTCCACGAAGTGCCAGCTTAACCAGCCGATGGCGAAACAAATGAGAGTAGACAGCGCAAAAGTGATCCAGGGCGATCCTGGGTGAAACCAGATCCACAGGCTCTCGACCGGCCATCCGTAGAGATAGATGCCGTAGGAGATGTCTGGCAGCCTGCGCATGCTATCGAGCCCGTGCAGGTGCGCCTGCCCCAGGTAGAACATGAGATAACCGCCGAAGAGGACGAGGGCCACTTCAGCGTGTGAGGAGAAGAAAATCCAAAAGAACAGCAGTGCTGTAGCCGCAACGATTGCGAGCGCCGGCCGGAACACAATGCGGGTGCGAAACAAATAGAAGCAGCAGCCCAACATGTATACGGCGGTCAAGCGGAAGGCAACCGCGGGCTGTCCGGCGAGCGCTTCCACGTGGCGCGGCCAGTGCATCTGCAGGAACAGGGCAGGATAGACCAGGGAAGAAAGCAATAAGCCCGTGGCAAGCAGAACCACCCAGGGGCGGCGCACCAAACCGCAAACGCCGAGAAGCGCCACCAGCAAGTAGCAGCGGAATTCGTAACCGATGGTATACATGGCGCCGTTCACGGTGGCGTATGGCCTTCCCGGGAAGACGGGCGGTGTCGCGGGCGAGCTGAGCAGAGCGATGCTATTGAGAAAATGCACGTCTAAACGGCGGAAGAAATGATCCACGCCCGGAGCCAATAAGCCGACCGCGAGGGTACTGAGCGCCACCGCGACGAAATAGCCGGGCAAAATTCGCAAGGCACGCTTGCGGAGAAAGTTAAGCAACTCCGGATCGCCCTGCCAACTTTGGATAATGAGGTAACCGCTCAACAGGAAGAACCCGTCAACGCCCAGGGTGCCAAAGGTCATCGAGCCTGTCAGGCGGTGCAGCAGTTCACGGGTTGGATTGCCGTCGGTAATCTCCGCGGCATGCGCGAGTAGCACCAGCGTGGCAAAAACGATGCGCAGTAGATCGAACTGGTGATTTCGCCCGGTGGGGCGCACCGTGGCCGCCGCTGGCGGTCGCCTTGGATTGCGCGGCTTCAAATACGTTCGCCAGCCACATGCGGAAGGGCATCCAGCGACTGCTGCGGCGCGCGCGGCGTCAGGCGATGCCCGATCCGGATCAAGGGCCGCTCCAATGCGTAGTAACTGAGCGAAGCAATCAGAAAAGTGAGGCACAGGTTGAGCGGCCATGATTCGACACGGCCGAGTGGCCGCCAAAGATAAAACCGCTGGGTAAAAAACAGTTGCTGCCACAAATAGAGGCTGTAGGAGATGCGGCCGACCCAACGCAGAGGCGTCCACTCCAGGATGCGCGTGATCCCGCTGGAAGGCTGCAGTACGGTTGCGAGGACGACGCAGGGCATCAGGATGGCCACCGCCGTAGCCTCGAGCGCTGTGCCTTCTCGCCACCATACGAAGAAGACCAGGCCCAGCGTAAGGGGAATCTGCCAACGCTTCACCGTCGCATTCACGACTGGACCGTACACATCGGACGAGGACAAGACCGCCAGGAGCGCGGGAAACATCAGGGAGTCCAAACGGACGTCTGTGTGAAACCACACTGTGAACCAATCTCGATGAAGGAGAGCGATGTAGCGGTGGATCATGACGGCGAGGCTTACCGACGCAAGCGCAATGATGCGCAGCTTTCCGCGGGTAAAAAGCAACAATGCCGGCAGAAGCAGATAGAAATGCTCTTCCAGAGAAAGCGACCAGAAATGCGTGGTGAACCAGGGGTACCAGGGATCGCCGGTCAGGTAAAGGAACGAGTAGTTGCGATAAAAGAAGAGCGAAGCAAACCACTCCGCCGCAGATACGTGTATCCAATGCAGCCTGGAGAGCGCGGCGATACTGAGCAGGTAGGCAAGGGCGGCGGGCAGAATCCGAAAGGCGCGACGCATGTAAAAGCGGCGAAGCGAAATGCCTCCTGTCGCTTTTTCCTCCTGCAGCAATTTTGTGGTGATCAGCAGGCCGCTGATAGCGAAAAAAACGTCGACGCCGTGGTAGCCGTAGTGCCAGGCCCAACCAGTAGTGAAGATGCCCGCGGTATGCAGCAGGCTGTGGTACAGCATCACGCTCAGGATCGCGATGGCCCTCCATCCATCGAGGCCAGGCAGGTAGCCGGGTTTCTCGAGGCTATGAGCGCGCGGGCGAGCGCCGGCCGGGGCTGTCATGATCTCCGCGTCCATGCTGGTGAAATCGACATAGCCTTTCCGCTGGCTCGAAACAGGCCATCTCCGCAAGGATCTCATCCCTGGCAGCGAAAGCGGCGGGACGCGGCCGGGGGTACCTAGCTACGCAATTGCGGGCCCGCGAGCCGGTAGTAGGTGTGCGTCAGGAGCAGAACATCGAGGGGCACCCGAAACCGGGGGTCGGCGTTTGTGAGCAGGAAGGGAAGAATATAGGCAACTGCAAACGTGACAAAGAGCCAGTCCTGGCCTTCCCAGGGGAGTCCCCTTTGGACTATCAGCACAGCCACCCATAGTGGAATGGCAAGCGCGAGAACGCATTTGACGATACCGCCCGGAGAAGCCATGGGATAGATCTTGGTATCGGGACGCAGCAGTGTTGCCAGCTTAAGCAGAACCAGCTTACAAGCCGCAAGGGGATATTGCCGGATGAAGAGCAGCGCGTGGGAAACGTAGTAAGGGCGGAGCGCCGGGTCGTAGACGTCGACATGGGCCGGGAAACCGTTCGCCAGGAGAGACGGATAGATCGACGGTTCGGCGTTCAAGTTCACCCGCAACGCTTTCTCGCTAAATGCGTTGTCGCCGGCATAAAGGTTATAGGGCCCGTTCTGCGGAAGATAGAACGAGCCGTGCACTGCCGTATTCAGGATCGCCAGGGTGATGAGCGCTGCCGAGGGCGCCAGAGCTGCCTGCCACCATCGTGCGCGCAGCCGGCTGGTGTTGGCGGGAGCGGCCCAGAAAGCGAAGGCGATAGGCAGCAGGAGCGCTGGAAAGTTCGGCCGTATGATCATGCTCAAACCCCAGAAAATGCCGATCAGGGTAGCGCGACCCGGCGTAAGGCCCTTGCGCATGACCACCAGCAGGCCCGCACAGAGCACAAGAAGGAGGACGGTGGTGATGTTCGTATCCCAGATCTTCTTTATGTTGATGACGATCTCCGGGTGAAAGCCCAGGAGCGCGGCTCCGGCCGCTGCGGAAACCGGCGAGAGCTCCAGCAGCCGAAGGATGGCATAAGCCGTCAGGAGGATGGCCAGGTAAAGCAGGAGCTGCATACCGATCACGCCGGGGATCCCACCGGAGAGAAGCGCCAAGCCGAGGAAGGCGGGGTAGCCACACGGGGTAAACACGGTGACGATGTGCCCTGTCGTGGCAAATTGCTGCGCATCGAACCAGAACCCACCCATGGGGGTGGAGAAGGGTACGGCGGCCATCACGCCCGCGACCGTCATCGACAACACGGTCAGTAAGAGCGCGAGTATTTCCTTCTTTCTTGGGCCATGCGGCGCGAACCAGGTTGCCCTTTGGCGTGCGCTCGAGGTTGCAGGCGATGACGAAACCATCAGGCTTACTATACGGTTTCCGCCTATCTGAAGGGGTCATGCAACTGACCTCATCGGCCTGGCTTGCATACTCCAGGTCACCAGGGAAGCCCACCGGCACACCAAAAAAACGTCCCACCCCTTTCAGGGTGGGACGCACAGACACAGCAAGGGAAACTAGGGCGGAAAACTTAGCTAAACAAACCGTTCAGGCCGTTGGGGAAGAACACGCCCGTATACTTGGCGCCCGCGGCGGGAGAGCTCGTGTTTCCCGTCACGATTTTCAGTACCTGGGTAGTGGTGCGGCTGTAGGTTTTGGAGTAGTTCGGTGAAGCCGTTTGCGCATTCACGATGGTGGCGGCAAGCGGAGAGGAACCGGACGGTTGCGTGGACGTAGTCTGGAAGCCCACACCGATGTCATCGGTACTGGAGCTGCCGTCGAGGGCCATACGCGTTGCTGAAATTTTTTGCGTATAGCCCTGGAAGCCCGCCTTTCCATCTGGGTCTGCAATAAAGATGGAAGTACGTACCAGGCCGGCGTGATATGCCTCAACTCCGAGGATGCCTGCCGCTGCGACGAGGTAAGCGGGGGTGGTCAGCAGAGGCGCTGCCCCGCTGTATGCGGTGACCCCTACGTCCTCGAAGATATAGGCGCCGATAAGGAACTCGGCATCACCCGCGAAGGGATCGAAGGTGCTGGCGATCCCAGCTGCACCGGCAAGGGTGTTGAAGCTGTTGTACAGATCGAGGTTGGGCATGGCGACTGCGGAGCTGGTCAAGGCACTGCGTAGGAAGGTGACGTGGTTCCGTTCCTCCGTAGCAGTCTCCGTGGCATAAGCCTGGATCGCCGGCAGGGTCCAAGGAACGAGGCAAGCGGTGGGGCCGCCGGGTTTGACGACGACCGTGCTGCCACCACCTGTCACCGCAGTGCCTGCGCCGTTGCCGATACCCACCTGGTCGATGGTTTTGCCGGCAGTGGCCAGGGTATAAAACTGCGCCTCGAGATATTCCAAATTGAGAGCGAAATTCAGAATGTCAGCATCCGTGTAGGCAGGAGCAGTTTGTGCCTCTGCCAACTTGACGCCTGCGAAGGCAAGACCGGCCAGAGCAGCACCACCCAGGGCGAGCATCTTCCGGCGACTATCGACGATGATTTCATCTAGCTTTTGTGTTTCTAAAGTTGCCATGGTTTCCGTCCTTAGCTGGTGGTTACGCTGATGTTGCCGTTCATGCCGTTGGGGAAGAAGCCGCCGCCCTTGACGCCTGCACCCGGTGCCGCGGCGTAGACGATGTGCAGCACCTGGTCGGTAGTCCGGGCGAAGCACAGCGAGTTAGTCGCGTCGCAAGCGACGATCGTGCTCGCCGGTACATAGGCGAGGGGATCGAAGGGAACCGCGTACGCGGGCAGTGGCGTCGGCGGCGTTTCTTTACCGCCACCCAGGGTTGCGCGCAATGCGCTGATCTTCTGCGCGTAACCGATGTAGGTAGGGTTGGGCGTGACCAGGGTAGCGGTTGTGGTCGCGGTGGCAACCGAGTCCGCAATCAAAAGCGTGCGAATCTCGCCAGCATGGTAGGCCTCTACGTTGTGAATGGCCACTGCGGCAGCCAGCAGCTGCTTACCAGTCGCGGTGTTGCTCAACTGCGCGGCCGCACCTTCGTAAGCGGTAACGCCTACGTCTTCAAATACGAAGGCGCCGACGAGAAATGCCTGGTAGCTGCTGAACGGATTAAAGCTCGAGCCGATACCGGCTGCCGAAGCAGCGGCATTGAAGCTGTTCATCAGATCGATCGTTGGCCGGGGCACGGCCAGCGGTCCGAGAGCGGAACGCAGGAAGCGCACATGATCCAGCTCATTCTGCGCGATCTCGTAAATATAGGCTTGCTGGGCAGCATTCAAGCCGGGAACCAAAGTGGTTGCAGGAACTATTACCTGTGTCGGCGCATTGCCTGTATCGGCGCCAGCAAGACCGGTGCCGGTGGCGGCACGGAGGTAGAACTCGGCCTCGAGATATTCGAGGTTGAGCGCAAAGTTGAGGTAGTCGGTATCCCCGATGGTGACGACGGGTGTAGGTGTTGGTGTCGGTGTGGGCGTGGGAGCGGGGGTTGCATTACCACCACCGCAGCCAGCAACCACCGCAACCGCAGCAGCAGCCCCGGAACCGGCCATAAAGCTTCGACGCGTCAGAGCTTTATCGATCAGCTCAATTAACTTTCTTTCCATAACAAACCTCTCCTGCTTGAAGAATCAAGCGATTCCAGTGAAGGTGCTCGGCGGTGACCTGCATCACTCGCTGCCAAGAGTAACGCACCAGGGTCACAGATTGGATTGGCGCTGGCAAAAGAATTAAGTAACTTGTACTGATTAAGTACAATAGCGGTTGCAAAAATGGGAAATCTGAGGCGACACTTCTTCGCCCGCTTCCCTATCTAGAGAAGCGACTGTGCAGCCCGCGGCGGCCAGCTGGGCGGCGAAGAGGGCAACACTGGAGCACGCGGTATGTCACTACTGAGTATCCCAGTCTAGTAACGCCGGCTGGTCGCAATTGGATTCTTTTGAAGCACCATCACACAAAGGTAATAACACTTTCAGGTGAGTTAAAGAGAAAGCTATGAAACGCCGGTTGTGGCTTTGACGGTGGTTTGGCGGCCGCAGGTCCTGAAAAGCTCCTTTTTTGCGCGTGGAACCTTTTCACTAACTCGACTTTCGCCATGATTTACAGACTCCTTCGTGCATCCCCCCCGGAAATCCGTTCTAATGCAGGCAGGGAGACCCCGACAATCTTATGGTTGCTGCCTTGACGATGCTTCGCCGAGCTGCCGCGCGTTGGCTCGTTTGCTCCGCGTTGGCCGCCGCTGGGCTGGGCGCGATGGGTTGCAAACATTTGCGGCAGCAGGTGAAACCTGAGACGGTGTACGTTGTCGCCAGGCAGACGTACCTGCGCGACCGCGTCGCTGCGGTCTCGAACCGAGTCGCCGTGGTCAGCAATGGTGACCCGCTGGAAGTAGTGGAGCATGGACGCCGCTTCCTGCGCACCAAAACCAGCAAAGGCGAGGTGGGCTGGATTGAAGAACACATGGTCATCGACCAGGCGACCTATGATCAGTTTGCTGCGCTCAGCAAGCAGCACCTCGGGGATCCTGTGGTGGCCACCGGCGTGCTACGCGATGACCTTTACCTGCACGTGAAACCTGGCCGGGATACAGATCGCTTCTATCTTTTGCCGGAAAATCAAAAATTACAGTTGTTGATACGTGCTTCGATTCCCAAGCCGGCGCCCCCGCAAGGCGTGCTACCGGCCGCCCACCCTGCCGCCAAAGCGAAAAAGACATCGGCTACCCTGCCCCAGGAACCCACTGTTCCCATGGAAGACTGGTGGCTGGTGCGTGATAGCCACGGCCAGGTTGGCTGGCTGCTCGCCCGCCGTATGGATGTGGATGTTCCCGACGAAATCGGCGGATATTCCGAGGGACAAAAGATGGTCGGCGCGTATGTACTTACCAGGGTTTTCGATGGTGAGTCGTCTCTCCCGGACAAAATGGTGCCGGAGTACGTATCGGTGACCAACGCGTTCAAAGATGGGCTCCCCTACGATTTCGACCAGGTACGCGTATTTACCTGGAACACGAAAAAACATCGCTACGAGACGGCCTACCGGCAACGCAACCTGCAGGGGTATTTACCGGTGGTCATTGGGGTGAACAAAACGGCCAAAGGCGGTCCGCTGCCCCAGTTCACGATCACCGTGGCGGCGAGCGATGAAGTGAAGCTGGACCCCCTGACGGGAGCTGCGCGGCCCACGCAGACGGAGCAGGTCACGTACCAGCTTGAGGCGGGGATGGTCCATCGGGTAACGCCGGTGGGGGCGGCGCTCAATGGCTAACACACCAGTGGCAGCACACACCCGCCGGCAACGGGGTAGAGGCAAGAAGTCAAGCGGCGGCTAGCTAGCTAGGCCGGATTGCTCACCAGTACTGATTGGTGCGACAGGTTGAAGGGAGCGTCAGCCTGTTGCTGTGTTTTGGCTTGTCGCCTTGCGCGTCAGGTTAATTTTTGTTGTGCGTCGACATGTTTTGCGGGTTAGCTAGCCCCCCAATTTGTCATCCCGAGGAATCTGCTTGCAGCGCAAGTCAAGGAGGGGATGGACATCCTGCTCCGCACCCCGTTCATCCCGTCCTTAACTTGCACTGCAAGCAGATTGCTCGGGATGACAAAAGGGGAGGCTAGCTAGCAGGCTCCGACGCTTTGTTCCTTAGGTGTTTGGGTCGGGAAAGAGTTATTGGCTGGGTCTCCCTGTTCGGGGCTTCGGAGGAACACTAGGTCAGGAAGTCGGCGATCGCGGTGACCACCAGTTTTTGTTCCTGGAAGGTGAGCTGGGGGAAGATGGGGAGTGCGAGTACCTCTGCTGCAGCGCGTTCACTCTCCGGGAAGGCGCCGGTGGCGTAACCCAGGCTCGCCAGGGCGGGCTGCTGGTGAAGGCATTTCGGGTAGTAAATCTCTGACTCGATGCCCCGCTCCCGCAAGAACGCCTTCAATGCATCACGCCGCTTCACCCGGATCACATATTGATGGAAGACATGCAGGGCTTTGGGATGTACCCGGGGGAGAACCACACCATTTTGCGGGTAGGTGCTGGTTTCGGCCAGGCCGGCTTGCTGAAAAAGTAAGGCGTAGTTCTCGGCGAGCGCCCGGCGAATGGCATTCCAGTCATCGATGAACTTTAACTTAACCAGCAAAGTGGCTGCCTGGAGGGTGTCCATGCGGCTGTTCCAGCCAAGTTCCTCGTGCTCGTAGCGGCGGCGCATGCCATGGACGCGGAGCAGGCGGATGCGTTCGGCCATGCTGTCGCTTTGGGTCGTAACCATGCCGGCGTCGCCGGCCGCGCTCAGGTTCTTGGTGGGATAAAAACTGAAGGCGGCGGCATCGCCCAGGCTGCCTGCAGGGCGCCCGGCCCAGCAAGCGCCGAATGCCTGGGCTGCGTCTTCAATCAGTAGGAGAGAGTGTTCCTCCTGCAGCTGGGAAAAGCTATCCCAGTCGGCCGTTTGGCCATAGAGATGTACCGGCAGAATCGCCCGCACAGGCTGGGAAGAGCCGGCTCGCAGGCAACTTTCCACAGAGTTGGGGTCCAGGTTGAATGTCTCAGGATCGATGTCTGCCAGGACGGGTGTGGCCCCGGCGCGCAGAATGGCGCTTACGGTGGCAAAGAAGCTGAAGGGAGTCGTGAGGACGGCATCCCCCGGACCGATGGACGCTCCCTGCAATGCGAGCCAGAGAGCCTCGGTGCCTGAGGAACAGCCGATGGCATGGCTGACGGCGCAGGCTTGTTGCGCAGCGCGTTCAAACGCAGCCACCTGGGAGCCCATAATGAAGTTCTGCGCGGAAAAGACGGCCTCCACGGCTTCCATCAGCTGGGGCCCGATGTCACGGTATTCCCGGGCTAGCGATAGAAGCGGGACAGTGACAGGACTGGCTGGCTGGGCGGGTGGGGGTGCGTTTCCCTGGGGGCTGTCGCTGAATGCGGGAGCCACGGACGGCGAACCGCCTGGAATGTCCTGGCCTTCTCCCACGTTGGTAATGGTAGCACCGCTCATGGCAGTAGCCGCCAGTCGTTAATGTGCATCTAATGGTGAAATTGTAGGGTTGGCGCGTTTTTCTGCCAGAGATGTTTGTTGGTCCGCGCAACCGGAGAACGCGTGTAAACTTTCCGTAGCAGTATTTGAGTGCTTTCCGTCTAAGAGCCTGACTTTGCGGCAAATGCAAGGCTTCCGGCAGTTTTCTAAACGCACGAAGACCATCGCAGGATTGGAGATCGGCACATGGACAATAAGCCGGCACAGAACATCCAGGACACGTTTCTCAATACGGTCCGTAAAGACAAAACTCCGATCACGATATACCTGGTCAGCGGAGTCAAACTCACAGGCAAAATACGGTCATTCGACAAGTATTCCGTTCTGCTCGAGAACAACAGCCAGGAACAGCTGATCTTCAAGCACGCCATCTCCACCGTGGTGAGTACGCGCTCGGTGCTGCATAGCGATCACCGGCCGGGTACCGGGCTGGGTCATCCTCCGGCCAGTGCGACTGGTCCAGGCAGCCTTTCTGCGCGACCCGACAGTGCGTTGGCAGAAGGCTAATCAGCTTCGGCTAACCGGGTTCGGGCAACGAATCAAGCCAGCTGAATCGTCCGCAAATGGGTTTGCGGCATGCAAGCGAGTACAGCTGCACCGCCGGCAAGGTTTTTCTGTGCGCTACCCAGAATAGTTGAGGCGGGCCGGAAAGGTGAGAGCGGAGCGACTTCCCACGAGCCCGGCCCGTCCGGACCCTGATGCGGGTCCAAGGAAGTGACTAAAGTATACCCCTGCTTGCGGGAGCAGAAAAGGATCTATTTTCCCGAACTGGATGGTGGCGAAGTTCTTGCTCGCCCGCATCTGTAGAAGATGACACTTGACGGCGATTGCTGGTTTTCTGGCAGACCTGGGCCAGCCTCGTTTGACACCTAAATTTCGCCTCTGTTAAAAACAGAGGTCCCGGCGCACACTAGCGAACCTCTGCCCACAATCTCCCATATACTGAACAATTGGCATGAACGAGACCTTACATCAACTCGGCACACTACTGCTCGGCTCCGTGCCGACCATGTTTCTCTTCCTTCTCCTTCTAATTTTGTACCGGGTTCTGGTCTATGGCCCGCTCACGCAAGTTCTGGCTGAGCGACGCGCGCGGACAGCGGGCGCCATCGAGCAGGCGAATGCCGCCACTGCAGCCGCGGCCGCAAAAACCCAGGAGTACGAGGCACAATTGCGAGCAGCACGCGGCAAGATTTTTCAGGCACGGCAGGAGAAACTGCAAACCTGGAATGCCGAGCGGGATCGCGCAGTAGCGGAAGCGCATGAGGCGGCGCAGCGCCAGGTGGGCGAGGCCCGCTCTGCGTTGCAAGCGCAGATCCAATCGGCGCAGCGCACCATCGAGGGCTCGATTGACGAACTTGCCGGGGAGATTTTGCGCGCAGTGCTTCCCCAGAGCAGTACAAGTGCAGGGAGTGCCCGTTGACCTTTTCCCGATTTAGCCTCTCGTTGGTTTTGTTGCTGTGCCTTGGGAACGTAGAGCCTTCGCACGCCCGGGCGCAGCAGACGGGTCCCGCCGCGACTGATTCGAGCGCATCCGCCCCTTCCGCTACAGAAAAAGCAGAGGAGAAGGGCGATGACGTGTTCCGCCATTCGCCTGCGGTGAAGATGATGGGGGGCTGGTTCCACATGGACGAGGAGACAGCCTCGCGGACCTTCGAATACCTTAACTTCGCGGTGCTTGCCGGTGCGGTCATCTTTGGCCTGCTGAAAATTCTGCCCAGGACCTTCCGCGAGAACCGGGCGAATATCCAGCGTCAGTTGGTCGAGGCGCGCAGTGCTACCCAGCAGGCCAATGAGCGCCTGGCTGCGATTGAACAAAGGCTGGCGCGCCTGGATGAAGAGATCGCCGGCATCAGCAAGCAGGCGGAAAAAGACAGTCTCGAAGATGAAGCGCGCATCAAGGCTTCGATCGAGGCGGAGCGAGTGCGCATCGTAGACGCGGCCACCAAAGATATTGCCGCCGCCGGTGGCGCCGCACAGCGGGATCTGAAGCGGTTCGCCGCGGGACTCGCCGTCGATCGCGCCATTCACCGGGTGAGCCTGACGGATGCCGAGGATCGCAGCCTGGTGCAGGCGTTCGTACAGGATTTTGCCAAGAGCGTGAGCCCTGAACGAGGAAAGAACTAATGGCCGCCTTTGCCGCTCGTTACGCACGCGCCTTCGCCGATGTGGTCGAAAGCGCCAGGTTGGATCCGCAAGAGGTGGAGCAACAACTGCAGGACTTTGCCGCCACGTTTGCCGGGAGCAAAGATCTGTCGGAGCTGCTGCTGAACCCTTCTCTTCCGGTTAAGAAACGGGTGGCGATTCTGGATGCGGTCAACGCGAGAGTCGGTTGCGGGCCCAAGGTGAGAAATTTTCTAGCGGTTCTGATCAGTCACGAACGGCTGGGTTCGTTGCCGGAAGTGGTGCAGGAATACCGTCTGGAAATGAATCGCCGTTTGCGGATTGCTGACGCCGAGATAGTGACGGCCCGGCCCATGCAGGGCAAGGAACGAGAAGATCTGGCAGCCCGGGTTGCCGAACTTGCCGGCACACGGGTGAATGCGACGTTTCGCGAAGACAAGGCATTGCTTGGCGGAGCCATCATTCGTATCGGCAGCACGATTTACGACGGGTCTGTTCGGGGCCGGTTGGAACGCCTCAAAGAGCGGCTGGTTTCAAGCTAAGCAAGCTTGCCGCAGATCAGTAGCAAACGAGTGAAGTAGCAAGTGTCTCGCCGCAATGCGGAGAGGCGGGCCCAAGAAAACGAGAGTTGACGGAAGAACGCATGGCGCAGATTAAAGCAGACGAGATTACCCAGCTCCTTAAAGAGCAAATCGATAACTACGACGTAGAAATGCGCGTCGATGAAGTGGGCACCATCATTTCCCTGGGCGATGGTATCGCCCGCATCCACGGCCTGGATAAGGCCATGGCCGGCGAGATGCTCAGGTTCCCTCACGGCATTGAAGGGCTTGCCATGAACCTCGATGAGGATCAGGTCGGCTGCGTGATCCTGGGCGATTACACCCAGTTGCGCGAAGGCGACCAGGTGAAGCGCAGCGGCGAGATCATGAGTGTGCCCGTAGGCAATGGCTTGATCGGCCGGGTAGTCAACGCGTTGGGTCAGCCGATCGACAATCGCGGGCCGATTGAGGGCACGGAACTGCTGCCCATCGAGCGCATCGCCCCTGGGGTCGTCGATCGTGCAGGTGTTAAAGAGCCAATGTCGACCGGCCTGAAGGCCATCGACAGCATGATCCCGATCGGCCGTGGGCAGCGCGAGTTGATCATCGGCGACCGGCAAACCGGCAAGACAGCCGTGGCGCTCGACACCATTATCAATAGCGCCAAGAACAACCTGATCTGCATTTACTGCGCGATCGGACAGAAGCGGTCTTCTGTGGCCCAGGTAGTGCAGACGCTTACGGAGTACGGCGCGATGGACTACACCATCGTCGTTTCCGCTTCCGCCTCTGAGCCGGCCCCGATGCAGTACCTGGCTCCGTACGCGGCGACCAGCATGGGCGAGTTCTTCCGCGATAGCGGACGACACGCGCTGATCATTTACGACGATCTTTCCAAGCACGCGACCGCTTACCGCGAGATTTCGCTGCTGCTGCGCCGTCCTCCGGGTCGCGAAGCGTACCCAGGCGATGTTTTCTATCTCCACTCGCGCTTGCTCGAGCGCTCGGCGAAGATGAGTGAGGCAAAAGGCAGCGGTTCCCTGACGGCGCTGCCGATCATCGAGACCCAGGCGGGTGACGTCTCTGCTTACATTCCGACCAACGTGATCTCGATCACGGACGGACAGATTTACCTGGAAACCGATTTGTTCAACTCCGGCGTGCGACCGGCGGTGAACGTGGGCCTATCGGTAAGCCGCGTGGGTGGCAGCGCGCAGATCAAGGCGATGCGCCAGGTGGCGGGTACGCTGAAGCTCGATTTGGCGCAGTTTCGCGAGCTGGCGGCTTTCTCGCAGTTCGGCAGCGATCTCGATAAGGTCACGCAGAACCAGCTGAACCGCGGACAGCGCTTGACTGAGATCCTCAAGCAGCCGCAGTTCTCGCCTTTGTCGACCGAAAAGCAGATTGTCGTCATCTACGCCGGCACCAATGGATTTCTCGATGACTTGAAGGTGGAGGAGATTCGGCCCTTTGAAGCCGGGCTTTATCCCTACCTCGATTCCGCACAGTCTGGGTTGCTGAAGGACATCGTTGCTAAAAAGGCACTCGACGACGATCTGAAGAACCGCATCAAGGCCGCTCTCGACGAGTACAAGGCAGATTTTATCGCCCAGCATCGGGACGCCAAACTGCAGGAATCGTCAGTGAAGCCGCTTTCGACGGAAGAAAAGAAGAAGGCTGCAGACCAATCGAACGTACAGGCAGCCAGGTAGCTCGGTTGGCTGGGCCCGCATAGCACTGGAAAGAGAAGCACTCACGAACCATGGCAAACGTTCTCGATTTACGGCGGCGCATTCGCAGTGTGAAGAGCACGCGCCAGATCACCAAAGCGATGAAGATGATTGCTGCCGCAAAACTGCGCCGGGCGCAGGAGCGCGCAGTGTCGGCCCGCCCTTACGCGACTATGCTGGCCAGCGTGATCGGCTCGCTCATGCGCCACATCGATCCGTTCGATCCCAGAACGGGCGAGGTGCGTCATCCGCTTTTGTTGGAGCGCGAAGAGAAGCGGGTTCTGTTGATCGTAGTGTCCGGCGATAAGGGTTTTGCGGGCGCCTTCAACGGCAATATCACGAAGGCTGCATTCCGCTTCATCACCGATGCCAGGGACAGCGAAATCGATATCGCCCCGATCGGCCGCAAGGGCAGAGACTTGTTCCGCCGCCGCTACGGCATTGCGGAGTTCGTTGAAGATCAAGCCGAAGGACAAGCCGGCGATGCAGCATCGAACGGCACTGGGCACAAACCGGAAGCAGATGCCGAGGGCCGGGCGCCTGAGTTGAAACAGCGTGGTGAGCGCAAGGGTCCGGTTGAAGTGGCGGGTGACTACCCGGGCATGCTGGATAAACCCAGCTTCGATCAGGTAGCAGTGCTGGGTCGCGAAGTCGTACACCGCTACATGGAGCAGGAGATCGATGCCGTGTACGTGGTCTACAACGAATTCAAGTCGGTGATCTCGCAACGTGTTGTGGTGGAACGTATTCTGCCCATCGAAAAAATCGGCGAGCGTTCGCTACAACAAGCGCAGGAGATGACGCAGGAGGAACGGGAGCAGCAAGCGATGGCTGCGGCTTCTGCCGGCGTGAGTCTAAAGGAAGCAGACACAGCCGAGGCCGACCAGGAAGCTAAGAACTTTGGCACCGCGGAAGTGGACTACATCTACGAACAGCCGCCCCATGAACTCCTGGACGGTCTGTTGCGGCAGTATGTCACGACCCAGATCTATCACGCGGTGATTGAATCCACGGCGGCAGAGCAAGCCGCGCGCATGACCGCCATGGATGCGGCCAGCAGCAATGCTTCCGAGATGATTGACTCGCTGACACTCACCATGAACCGGGTGCGCCAGGCAGCCATCACAAAAGAGATCATCGAAATCGTTAGCGGCGCGGCAGCGCTTTAGAGTTCAGCAAACAGGAAAGAGTCTATGGCAGAGAACATCGGCAAAGTTGTACAGGTATCCGGCCCCGCAGTGGACGTGCAGTTTGAAGAAGCCACAATGCCCTCGCTTTACCAGGCATTGCGCGTCACCAGCGAAGGCTTTGATGTGCCGCGCCCGATCAATGTGATCCTTGAAGTGGAACAGCATATCGGTGAAGGCCGCGTGCGCTGCGTGGCGATGGAGTCGACCGAGGGCATGGTGCGCGGCATGAAGTGCATCGACACGGGTTCGCAAATAACCGTGCCGGTAGGCGTGGCCACGCTGGGCCGCATTCTCAACGTGATTGGCGAACCGGTCGACGAGCTGGGTCCGGTGAATGCCACGACGCGTTGGCCGATCCACCGTGCGGCGCCCTCGTTCGAAGAGCAGGCGACGGGCGAAGAAATGTTCGAGACCGGCGTCAAGGTCATCGACTTGATTCAGCCCTTTTTGAAGGGTGGCAAAATCGGTCTGTTCGGTGGCGCCGGTGTGGGCAAAACCGTCATCATCCAGGAACTGATCAACAACGTGGCCAGCAAGCATGGCGGCGTTTCAGTATTCGCCGGCGTCGGTGAGCGTACGCGTGAAGGCACCGATCTTTGGAACGAATTTGAAGAGTCTGGTGTGATCAACGCGAAAGATCGCGAGAAGTCGAAGGCCGCACTGGTTTATGGCCAGATGACCGAGCCGCCAGGGGCGCGTTTGCGAGTCGCGCTGACCGCGCTGACCATTGCGGAATACTTCCGTGATGAACAGGGTGGCGATACGCTGCTGTTCATCGATAACATCTTCCGCTTCACGCAGGCTGGTTCTGAAGTTTCGACGCTGCTGGGGCGTATGCCGTCGGCCGTCGGTTACCAACCCAACCTGGCGACCGAAATGGGCGAATTGCAGGAGCGCATTACCTCTACCAAGAAGGGTTCTGTCACCTCCGTGCAGGCGATTTACGTGCCCGCCGATGACTTGACCGATCCAGCGCCGGCAACGACGTTTGCTCACCTCGATGCGACCACTGTGCTTTCGCGTGCGTTGACGGAGATTGGTATCTATCCCGCGGTCGATCCTCTTGCTTCCACGTCGCGTATTCTTTCGCCGCGTGTGGTGGGTGAGGAGCACTACGCGGTGGCGCAGGGTGTAAAGCGGTTGTTGCAGCGGTTCAAGGATCTGCAGGACATCATTGCCATTCTCGGAATCGATGAATTGTCAGAAGAAGACAAGCTGACAGTCAACCGCGCCCGTAAGGTGCAGCGCTTTCTTTCGCAACCGTTCCATGTGGCCGAAGTGTTTACAGGCGCGCCCGGCAAGTACGTCAAGGTCGAGGACACGGTGCGTAGCTTCAAGGAAATCATCGACGGCAAGCACGATGGCATCCCGGAGCAGGCCTTCTACATGAAGGGCACGATCGAGGAAGTGCTTGAGGCCGCGAAGGCCATGCAGGGCAAGTAGATGGCAGACAATCAACTACATGTGCGCCTGGTGACGCCAGACCGGATCCTGGTGGATGAGACCGCGGATGCGGTGGAGTTGCCATCCAAGTCCGGCTATATGGAGGTGCTCTACGGGCATGCTCCGTTGCTGGCTGAGCTGGGCGTCGGTGAAGTCAGGTTGCATGGCGGAAGCGGCGGCGATCAGAACTACTTTGTGGTGTGGGGCTTCGTGGAAGTGCTGCCCGACCGGGTGACAATTCTTGCGCAAAGCGCCATCAGGCCGGAAGAGATCGATGCCGGGGCCGCACAGAAAGAACTCGAGACCGGTGAGGCGATGTGGAATGAAGCTGGTGAGGATGCGGAGAGATATGCCGCAGCCAATGAGCTGATTCACCAGGCCCAGGTAAAGTTAGACAGCGCCCACAAGGGTTAGCGTCCGCTGCAAGCATTCGCAGAGGTGCTGATGTCCTGGCGATGTAGATGTCCCCCACTCAAGCCAAAAACGGCTTGAATGGGCCACCCGGGGTTTCTTACGCACCCACCGTTTTCCCTCAAATTTTGCGGCCTCATAAGCTGCTTCAGCTGCTGGATGTCCCCCATTCAAGCCAAAACGGCTTGAATGGGCCGCCCTCGATTTCTTAAGCACCTACCGTATTCCCTCAAATTTAGCGGTCTTATAAGCTGCATAAGCTGCTGGTGGCCTACTCAAGCCGTTTTGGCTTGAGTGGGGGACATCTATACCCCGCCCTGTGTCGGTGTGCGGGGACTGAGCATCAGAAAGCACAGCAAGGGCTCAAGCGACTTGAAGGAGATGCAATGGAATACGTGAACCTGGGTACGACAGGCTTGAAGGTTTCGCAGATCTGTCTTGGCACGATGACGTATGGCTCGAAAAAGTGGCGGGAGTGGGTGCTCGAAGAGGCAGACGCGCAACCATTCTTTCGCCGCGCCATCGAGGCCGGTATCAATTTCTTCGACACCGCCGACGTCTATTCGATCGGCGTAAGCGAAGAGATCACCGGCCGCGCACTCAAGGAGTTTGGCCCCTCGCGGGACAAGCTGGTGATCGCTACCAAGGTGTTCAATCCGATGGGCGATGATCCCAATCAACGTGGCCTTTCACGCAAGCACATCATGCAGGCCATTGACGATAGCCTGCGCCGCCTGGGCACAGACTACGTAGACCTTTACCAAATTCACCGCTTTGATCCGCATACCCCGATAGAAGAAACAATGGAAGCTCTGGACCAGGTGGTGCGCGCCGGCAAGGCGCTTTATATTGGCGCCTCTTCCATGTACGCATGGCAGTTCCTGAAGATGCTGCACACGTCCGACGTGATGGGCCTGACGCGCTTTGTGAGCATGCAGAACCACTACAACCTGGTCTATCGGGAAGAAGAGCGGGAGATGATTCCCCTGTGCCTGGAAGAAGGCATTGGGCTCATTCCGTGGAGTCCGCTGGCACGCGGCTTTCTCGCCGGCAATCGTAATCGCGAAAGCCGTGGCGAAACCATCCGCGCCAGGACGGACGACTTCGCAGATAAGTTGTACTACCGTCCGTCTGACTTCACAGTCGTGGATCGTCTCACAGAAATCGCCAACAAGCGTGGCGTTTCCAACGCGCAGGTCGCGCTCGCGTGGATCCTGGGAAAGCCAGGGGTGAGTTCACCCATCATCGGCGCCAGCAAGATGAGCCATCTCGACCAGGCTCTGGATGCGCTCACGCTGCAGCTGGACGAAAGCGAGATCAAAGCACTGGAAGAGCCGTACGAACCGCATCCCGTGCTGGGCTTCTAAGGGCAGACTGCATCACTCCTCCAGCATCTGCAGATCGACGGGCGGCGCTTGCATGCAATCCATTTGGGCAATTTTGCTGAGCGCCGCCTTCAATGCAGAGCTACGGCACGGTTCCACAGTGACGACAAACGGCAGCCGGTCTTTGGGATAACCGGGCTTCTGCAAAATGGCGTTGATATTCACGTGCTGCGCGGCGAGGTCGCCGGCGATCGCGGCTACGATGCCTGGCCGGTCATCCACGACGAAGCGGATGTAATGGGGCACAGCGAAATCTCCTTCTACGCGCGCCCGGGTGGTGGTAACAGTCACCGGGCACCCTCCGTGCGCGATCGCCAGCACGTCTGAAATCACGGCCACCGCGGTCGGGTTGCCGCCGGCTCCATGGCCGGAGAACACTGTCTGCCCACCGTACTGGCCGGTCGCAATCACCATGTTTTCTGTGCCGCGTGACCAGGAGAGGGGAGAACTCCGCGGCACCAGCATGGGACCGACGGTGGCCAGCAGTTCATCCTGGCGCACCTCTGCGCGAGAAATCTGGCGGATGGTGCACTTGAGGTCACTGGCATACGCGAAGTCGATGGCGGCGACATCGCGAATAGTGCGGCAGGCTACTTCTTCCGGCAACACGTCGGCGCGCAAGCCAATGCGGGAGAGAATGACCAGTTTGGCGCGCGCGTCGAACCCATCGACGTCCTCGGTGGGATTGGCCTCCGCGTAGCCCCGCTCCTGCGCCTGGCGTAAGGCCAGGTCGAACTCAGCACCCTCTTCCATGTTGCTCAGGATGAAGTTACAGGTGCCATTCAGGATGCCGTGCAGCCGCTGCATACGGTCGCCAGCGAGACCCTGCTGCACTGCCGGGATCACGGGCACCCCGCCGGCCACGGCCGCACCGTAGAGCAGCTGGCAGCCATGCCGGCGCGCCAGTTCTTCGAGGGCCGGGCCGTGCTCGGCGATCAACTTTTTGTTTGCGGTAACGACCGACTTGCCAGCGGCGAGCGCGCCGCGCACCCAATCTCCCGCGGGATTCAGCCCACCCGCCAACTCGACAATGATATTGGCATCCGACGCCAGGATATCCGCGAAGTTCTCGGTCCACCCCACGTTTGGCGGGATCCAGGTAACCCGCTTGCGCTCGATTCCGCGGTTATACAAATAGCCCAGCGTGACGCCCTCGGGCGGGTGCTCACACAGGATGCGCGCAACGGATGAACCTACGGTGCCAAACCCAAGAATCGCGACCTTCACCGGCCGCCTCGCCTCGTTCTGATCTGCTTTCACGAACCCCACTCTCCGATGTTCTTTGTATCATTTTCGCCATCGGGGGAGACGCGCAATGCATGGTCAGAAGTGGTGAAATTGTTCTTCGTTGACACTTTCGGCGGCAGGCCGTGTCGCTTCCCTTTCGAGCGAACGGCTTACCAGATCGCGGGAACCCAGGCCCACTGCCAGCGCGAGCGCCAGCACGATGCCGCCAAAAAGAATGCCGAAGGCGAGATCGACAATGGCCGCCCCGATCGAGAGGTGGTCAAGCACCATAGCCGCGGTGAGCACCAGCACCAGCCACTTCACACCCAGGCTCAACAAGCGCGCGTACTGGAGATTCATGTTCACAGCGCCGATCAGGACGCTGCGCGACAGGAAGCGAGCGATCACGTTGCCCAGCAGCAGCAATACCACGGCGCCCACAATGTTGGGGATGTACCCGAGAAGACGGGCCGTGAGCAGGTTGTCAGAAGAAGCACCGAAGGCCTCAAGACCTACCAGAAAACCGACGAGCACGACACACCAGAACACTACCCGGGTGACCAGGACGGTGGGTGTGTACGTGGGAGACCATTCAGCGATGGCGTTGGTGCCGCGCACCAGGCGGTCATCCACCCTGAGCGCCTGCATGAGGGAACGGACGGCCCAGGCCAGCAACCAGGCGATCGCCGCGAAGAACAAAACGGCCACAATGAGCGCCAGGATGCCGGGAAGCAGGGTGGCGATACGGCTGATGACCCTTGCCATTGAATCGTGCAGTGACTGTGACACTTGAGCCCACATAAGCTTTTTCCTCCTGGCCTAAGGGTTGAAGCGGTCTGGCCAACGCCACCGCGATAAAAGGTAGGGCTTGCCATCTTCGTAGGCACGAGCCAGCTTTTCTAATCGTTGCTCTGCGTCCGCCGCGCTGGCGTTCCCAACCTCCAGGGCGTAGGAGGCGACCCAGCCAAGATAAAGAGGGGTAAGCGCGCCAAGCAGGTGTGTGCGGCTGATGGTGCGCAGCCGATGGGCCAGGGCGAAGTCATACACGATGCGCACCCACAGCTCGTCGGGCATCTGAAATGGCTGCTGGCCTGGCCGCGCCAGTCGCTTCAAGTCCATCAGCGTGACCGGCGGCAAAACCAGTGACCAGACTTCCTGCAGATTACGAAAGCCAAGCTGAAAGGTTTCGACCATGGGGCTGGTAGCGGTCTGGGCGCCGTCGGCAGGCGGCGCAGCCGGGAAGCCGGAAGTGGGCACCGGCTGAGAACCGCGCACGCGTTGCCAGAGGGAGGCGTTGCTGGTCATCTCGGCAAATAGCGGACCCGCTGTCTGCGCCAGGACGGTGGTCAGATCCACACCTTCCACTGCGGTTACGTGGCGCGTATCGACATGGACCTGGCAAATGCCGGCGTCCCGCAAGGCTGCTTCGGTAGCTGGCCAGAACAGCGTTTGCCCCAACGTGACATTTTTCTGAGCCGCCGCTTCCAACTGCGGGATCAGCTTGCTCGATACACAAAAGTCAGCGGCCAGAGGAAAGCGGACCCGCTTGCCATACAACGCGCGCGTGAGCGGGGCGAGCAGGCTCGAATTGAGTAGTCCGTCGAACTTTCCCAGTGCGTACAACGGCATGGCCAAATCGCAGCGGCCTTCAAGGATCGGCGCCAGCATGGAGGGGAGGAAGTTGGAGTGCAAGGCGGCGAGGTCGAAACCGATCACCGCGCAGGCGCTTACCCCTAATGCGCGTGCCATGCTGAAGATGGCCTGGTAGGTACTTGCAGGCGGCAGCCAGGGAATCAGCGATGGGCTACTGGACGGGATGTAGGGAACAAAGCGCAACTCCGCGCCCGGCCCCGGCGGCTCGGTTGGATTGCCTGGTTCCGTGGGGGTATCGGCCCCGCCGACACTCGGAAACGCCACCACGATACGCAGTGCGGAAAAAGGCGACGTCGAGGGAACGCCCGCGCTCAGCGTGTGCGTCGCGGCGAGGGCAGCAGACCGCAATTGCCCCGGATCGACCGGCGCTGCCACGGCGATGAGCAAGTCTGCCGCTCCGACTTCTTCCGTCCCTGCTTTCGTCTCTTCTGAAAGCTCAAGCTTTGCCATGCATGCCCCTGGCCCCCACATCGGATCTTACTGCTAGGTTGCGGATAGTGCTTGCTTCTTTGCTGCAGCCACTCCTGGCGCCCCGCTGCTACCTTTCTTCGCGGCAGCGGGTCCCGGGCGTGGCTACAACTGCAAACCCAAGATGCCAGTCAGCGGAATAATTACCCAGCTGGGTCGATTGTTCAATTCGTACACCAACTCGTAGAACGCTTTGTCGATCACGTACGCTTCGAGCAGTTGCTGGAAGAGCTGAGGCTCCGAAGGAATTACATCGACGCCTTTAGCACATTCACAGTACGCGCGGAGAAACGCCGAAGAAACAGATTGCTCCCACAAGCGCGCCCACGGTTCCAGCTTGGCAAAATCTTCTGGCCTGCGGGAAGAGTACTTCATCAGTGCCGAAAACGCGGCGTAGCTGAACGACCGCAGCATCCCGGCTACATCTTTCAATGGAGATTGCTTGGTCCTGCGCTCAGCCAGGGTACGCGCTGGTTCTCCTTCGAAGTCCAATACAACGAAATCTCCTTTGGAACGCAATACCTGTCCTAAATGATAGTCGCCGTGAATGCGTGTGCGCAGGGCATGGATCTCGGTGGCTTGCAATTGCCGAAAGCGGTCGAGCACCAGGGTTCTGCGGCTAAACACCAGGCCGGCACGTTCCAGCACACCATCGGGCAATCGGGCCACATTCTCTTTCAGAGCGTCGAAGGCGTTGCTGGCGTGCGCGATCAGATCTTCGCGCAGCCGATCGATATCGAGGGAGCTGAGCGGTTCGGGTGTGAATGCCGGGTCGTGCGTGGGTGAGGCGAGTGCCAGGTGCATTTCTGCGGTGCGTTTGCCAAGCAGTGCCGCGGCATCGAGGTAAGTGCCAACATGCTCACGCGCGTAGGGCAGCTCGGGGGTCTGGCTTTGCGCAAGCAGGGTAATGGGACCAGCCGGCACGCTGCTGAGACGGAATGCTTGTGCGGCGCTGCTCTCGTAGTAGCGGTCCAGCTCTTCCAGGGTCCACTGCCAGCCATCGCCTTCGTTGCTGACCAGCCCCTGCAGCATTGCCAGGGTGGAGGGTTCCTGACCCTTGCGCGTGTATTGAATGGAACCGCCGAAGGGCGCGATGTGCGTGAAGTGCGTGGACTCAGTGAAGTAGCGGCCGATCTCCGTGTCGGGATTGGGGCCCGCCTGCTGCCTGCGAAACAGCTTCATGATGAGCTTGTCGCCAAACACGATCGAGGTGTTGCTTTGCTCCGCAGAGCCTCGGCGCGGCGCAGCCACTTCCCGCGAGGGGCCCTGCAGGTCGTGCAAGGTGGAGCTGGGTACGCCTGTGATGGTGCCGAGCCGCGACGAGAGTTCTGCACTGCCCGAAATCAGGCTCAACAACGCTTCGCTGGCGCTGTCATTGAAGATGGCTTCGTGCAACACGCCGACACCCTCGGGAGAGCTGACGCGCGCCACCAGCGCATTGGGTGACTCTTCCCGCAGCGCGTCGGCGCCTCTGCCGAAGAGTAAGCCCAACGTCACCAGGTAAGTATCCGGCTCGCCTTCTGCATACTGGATCTGCACGATCACCAGCGCGCTGACTCCCTGGTTGAACACGGCCCAGTCTTCGATCCTGATGCCTGCGATGGTGCGCGACTTGGCGCCAAACCAGCGCTGGCGACCGATGTACTCACGCAGGACTGACTCTTCCAGCTCCCTGCGTCCGTTGCCCTCAAGCACGCTCATCCAGTCGGTAACACCGGCAATGGCGAGGTCCGGTTCGCCGGTCTCTTCGATGTTGCGGACCGGTTCGGGCGACGGTTGCAATTCAAGCCACAGAAAGCCATACGGGCCCAGGGTGAGCGGATAGGCCGTGCCGCGGATACGGGGGAACTCTACATAGCCGAGCATTTCCACCGGCACCAGCCCCGCATAGGCGGAGAGATCCAGCTCCACCGGTTGCGCGAAGCGCGAGAGATTGGCCACGCACAACACGCGCTCATTGTCGTATTCGCGGATGTAGGCGAGGATCTTGCGATTAGCCGGGTTGAGGAAGGACAACGTGCCGCGGCCAAACACCTGGAACAGCTTGCGCAGCGCGATCATGTTGCGCATCCAGCTAAGGAGAGAGGAAGGATCGCCTTGCTGCGCTTCGACGTTGATCGCTTCGTAGCCCCAGACGGGATCCATCACCACCGGGCTGTACAGCTTGGCAGGAACGGTGCGAGAGAAACCCGCGTTCCGATCGCCGCTCCACTGCATGGGTGTCCGCACGCCATTGCGATCGCCCAGGTAGATGTTATCGCCCATACCGATCTCATCGCCGTAATACAGGATCGGCGTTCCCGGAAACGAGAACAGGAGGCTGTTCAGCAGCTCAATGCGGCGGCGGTTATTGTCGACCAGCGGCGCCAGGCGGCGGCGGATCCCACGTTGATGCGCATGCGGGGATCGGCGCTGTAGGCGAGATACATGTAGTCGCGCTCTTCATCGCTCACCATTTCGAGCGTCAGCTCGTCATGGTTGCGCAGGAATAACCCCCACTGGCAGTTGTTTGGAATCTCCGGAGTCTGCGCCATGATGTCCGTGATGGGCAGGCGATCTTCCTGGCGGAGTGCCATGTACATCCGCGGCATCAGCGGGAAATGAAAGGCCATGTGACATTCGTCACCGTCGCCGTAATAAATGCGCACGTCTTCCGGCCACTGATTCGCTTCGGCAAGAATGGCGCGGGAAGCATAGGCGCGATCGATCTCAGCGCGAATACGCTTCATCACAGCATGGGTTTCGGGAAGATTTTCGCAGTTGGTCCCTTCACGCTCCACCAGGTAGGGAATGGCATCGACCCGTAGGCCGTCCACGCCCATTTCCAGCCAGTAGTGCATGATCTTGACCACTTCTTCAATCACGACCGGGTTGTCGTAATTCAGATCCGGCTGGTGAGAGAAAAAGCGGTGCCAATAATATTGTTCCGCGACCGGATCCCACGTCCAATTCGACTTTTCCGTATCGGTAAAAATGATGCGCGCGCCTGTGTATTTCTGATCGGTGTCGCTCCACACGTAGAAGTCCCGCTCCGGCGAGCCCTTGGGGGCCATGCGGGCGCGCTGGAACCAGGGATGCTGGTCAGAGGTGTGGTTGATGACCAGTTCGATCATGACCTGCAAGCCGCGCGCGTGTGCCTGCGTGAGAACTTCTTTGAAGTCTTCGATGGTGCCGTAGTTGGGGTGGACGCTCAGGTAGTCAGATATGTCATAGCCGTCGTCGCGCAGCGGCGAGGGGAAAAAGGGTAACAGCCACAGGCACGTAACCCCCAGGTCCTGCACGTAATCGAGCTTGCTGAGCAAGCCCTGGAAATCGCCGATGCCGTCGTTGTTACTGTCCATGAACGCCTTGACATGCAATTCATAGATAATCGCGTCTTTGTACCAGAGCGGGTCCGCCGCGCTTCCCGGTTGCTTCAATCTTGCCTCCCTGGCTTGTGTGCTCATTTTGTATCCGTGACAGTTGTAGCTGCGGTTCGTTACCGTACCCGGGGTTATCTCACTCGAAAGATGTGCGCCGGCATCTGCGCTGCCGGCCGCAACGCAACGTAGTTTTTGGGCCCCTGCCAGGGGTACGTCGCATCGCCGAGCAGGTCTTCCACCTGAAAGCTGCTGACCGCATCCAGACCCAGGACATCTAAATCGAGCGTGATGAAGCCGGTTTGTTCCAGCACAGGGTCGAGATTCACCACCACCAGGATCGTGTTGCTGCCGTCTGCTGTTCGCTTCGAATAGCAAATGAGCAGAGGGTTATCCGTCGGGTGAAAGTGGAGCCGCTCATTACTTTGCAGGGCCGGGTTTTGCTGCCGGATCGCATTCAGGCGAGTGATCAGCGGCTTCAGGCTGGCCGGGTCCTGCAGGTTCCACTGCTTGATCTCGTACTTCTCTGAGTTCAGGTACTCTTCGCTGCCCGGCTTGGTGGGTGTGTTGTCTCCCAACTCGAACGCCGGACCGTAAATGCCATAGCTGGCGGCCAGCGTGCCCGCGAGGACGAGCTGACTGCGGAATGCCGGCAATCCGCCCGTCTGCAGGCCTGCCGGCAGAATGTCCGGGGTGTTCGGCCAGAAGTTGGGGCAGAAGTATTCTTTGACGGAGGTCGTTGTCAGCTCCGTAAGGTACTCCGTGAGCTCCGCTTTGTTGGTGCGCCAGGTGAAGTAGGTGTAGGACTGGGTAAACCCGACCTTAGCTAACCGCTCCATGACCCGCGGACGGGTGAATGCCTCGGCCAGAAACAGCACATCCGGAGTTTTCGCCTTGAGCTCGGGGATGACCCATTGCCAGAAGGGAAATGCCTTGGTGTGTGGATTGTCGACGCGGAAAATGCGGACACCCTGATCGATCCAGTAGGTAAACACGCCTTTGAGTGCGTCCCAAAGACCCTGCCAGTTTGAGGATTCGAAATCGAGCGGGTAGATGTCCTGGTACTTCTTGGGAGGGTTCTCCGCGTACTGAATCGTTCCGTCCGGACGCTTTTTGAAGAACTCGGGATGTTCGGTGACCCAGGGATGGTCGGGCGAGCACTGGAATGCGATATCCAGCGCGATTTCCATCTTCAGGTCGATGGCTCGTTGTACCAGGGCCTTGAAGTCATCCAGCGTTCCGAGCGCCGGATGGATGGCGGTATGGCCGCCTTCCGCAGAGCCGATGGCCCAGGGGCTGCCCTCCTCGCCCGGTGCTGCTTCTACAGAATTATTCTTCCCCTTGCGAAAGCTCTTGCCGATAGGGGAGATGGGCGGCAGATACAAGACGTCAAAGCCCATTTCGGCCACGTATTCGAGACGGCCGGTGACATCCCGCAGGGTACCGTGTTGGCCGGGAACCGGTGACCAGGATCTTGGAAAGAGTTCATACCAGCTGGAGAAGCGTGCTTTTTCGCGGTCGACCACTACCTCGAGCTCGCGATCGTACCTGGTCTCGAGGGCGGTGTTCGGATAGCGGCTGATCACTTCGCTGATCTCGTCCTGCAGCGCGAGGGCCGCGGTGGCGGTATCATCCGTGCCTGTGCGGAGAGCCTTTGCCCAGGCCGCCAGCCGGGTCGCATCTTTTTTGGAAGCGCGTTTGGCGACTTCCTCCAAAAGGAGAGCGCCGGAGGCGAACGGCAATTTGAGATCCTGCTGTGCCGCCTGGCGCTTCGTCAGGTCGTGTCGCCAGGTGCCAAAATGGTTTTCTTCGCCTGCAATGGTGTAGCGATACCGGCCGGCCTGGGCCACGGGAAACTCGCCACGCCAGCGGTCGTTTCCCAGCGCCTGCATTTCCACCGTCTTCCAGGCGCGGTCTCCTTCACGCTTCCACAGCAGCCTTGCTCTCACCTCGTCGTGCCCGTCGCCGAACACGTCGGCCTCGATGGCCACGTTGTCGTTGACGATTCTTTTGATGGGAAAACGCCCGCAGCTTACTTCGGGCTCAACGTTGTCGATTACTACCCGGCTTCGTCCTTCGTTCGGCTTCGCCATCATTCCCCTTGCGTCTTTACCAATGTAGGCTTTCCTGCGGTTGCATCCAATGAACAGACGCAACAAACCTCATTGTAGGCAGATGCACGTTTCGCCAGCGGCGTTCCCCTGTGGACGAGATCGAGCCGGATGTTGGCTCGTGGCGCGCTGCGAGCGGTTTCGCTGGTACCCAGAATTCACGTGACCTTATCGCAAGGCCTCCCAGAATTACTCCATCGATCCTACCGCTCACCCGTTCACTTACCTGCATTGCCCGGTGCCGGGGTGGCGGTCCTGTTGTAATCTGGGCGCGTGCCCCCCCTTCTTGAAGTTGAGCATCTTTCCATTTCTTTTCGTGAACAGGCGGTGGTCCGCGACCTGAGCTTCTCCGTAGACCGGGGTGAGGTGTTGGGCCTGGTGGGCGAATCGGGCTCGGGCAAATCGCTCACGTCGCTCTCCATCCTGCGATTGCTGGACGGGGCAGCGCGGGTCGAAGGCGCCATTCGCTTTGAAGGCACTGACCTGCTGACACTCAAACCCGAGAAGATGCGCAACTACCGCGGTTGCAAAATTGCCATGATCTTTCAGGAGCCCATGACGGCGCTGAATCCGGTCATGCCGGTGGGGCGTCAGATTGCGGAGGCGCTCGAAACGCATCAGCCGGCATTGGGTCGCCGGCAGGTGCGGGCAGCCGTGATCGAATCCATGACGGCGGTTTCCATCCCCGAGCCGGAGCGACGCCTGCGCGATTACCCGCACCAGTTCTCCGGCGGCCAGCGCCAGCGGCTGCTCATTGCCATGGCGCTCATCAATCGTCCGCTGCTGCTGATTGCCGATGAGCCAACCACCGCCCTCGATGTAACCGTACAAGCGCAGATCCTGCTCCTTTTGAAAGACCTGCAGACCCGGAACGGCCTGGGTATGCTGTTCATTTCGCACGACCTGGCCGTGGTTGCCCAGGTGGCCGATCGGGTGGCGGTCATGCGCCGCGGGGAGCTGCTGGAAACCGGCACACGCGACCAGGTATTCCTCCATCCAGGGCATCCCTATACCAAAAGTTTGCTGGGTGCGGTACCCACGCTAACCACGGATCGAGACCAGCCATTGGCTACCCTCGCGGCCGCCCAGGGAGAGCTGACAGCCACTGGACAGTTGGTGGAGCAGGACCCCGGCCACTGGGTTCGCAGCGCCCCTATAGTCTGATAGTCTGATCGTTTGCGGGTGGTTTTGCTGGCGAATAGGCCGCCAAAACAGGTTCCGCGGAACCCGTCCAGTCGGCTCTTATGCGCGCGCTCATCATCTCTGACATCCACGCCAACATCGATGCCCTCGAGGCAGTGCTCGAAGCGGCGCCGGCGCATGACCAGGTTTGGAATCTGGGCGACGTCGTTGGCTACGGAGCTGCGCCCAATGAAGTAATCGAGCGGGTGCGCGGTTTGGGCAAGACTTTCGTCCGGGGCAATCATGACCGCGCCTGCAGCGGTCAGTTATCGCTCGATGATTTCAACCCGGTAGCCAGTCGTGCTGCTCGCTGGACCCGCCAGGTACTGACCCAGGAACATGTGGAATGGCTGCAGCACCTGGCACGCGGGCCCGTCACGCCGGACGGCCCGCAGGTGAGCTGCATGCATGGATCGTACCGGGATGAGGATGAGTATCTGCTCTCAGTACGAGACGCGCGTCTGCCCCTGAAGCAGGCGGACACCCGCATCAATTTCTTTGGCCACACGCACCTGCAGGGTGGCTTCGCTATGCACGGGGAAGACTGGTTCAAGCTGGACCCGGTTTACACCAACGATGAGGATGCGGATATTTCCGAGTTGTTGCTGGTGCCGGGTGCGCGCTACCTGATCAATCCCGGGTCTGTGGGGCAACCCAGAGATCACGATCGCCGCGCCGCTTACGCGATCTACGACGATGCACGCATGATGGTGGAATTTCGCAGGGTGCCGTACGACTTCCGGCTGGCGCAGATGCGGATCATGCGTGCGGGCCTGCCAGACCAGCTAGCTATGCGCCTCAGCTTCGGCCGATGATAACTGGATCCGTGCCTGGGTGTAGATGTACCCCACTCAAGCCAAACGCGGCTTGAATGGGCCACCCGAAGATTTCGTTTGGTCTGATCTTCCTGCTTCGCTCACCCAGAGATATCCGGGTGGCCCACTCAAGCCGCGTTTGGCTTGAGTGGGGTACATCTACACCCGCCTAAGCGGCTTCTTCAGCCTTGACCGTTACCTTGACGTGCGCAGTCACTTCCCGGTGCAGCTTGATGGGCACGTGGAACTCGCCCAGCTGACGCAGCGGCTCTTCCAGCTGCAGCTTGCGGCGATCGATGTTGAAGCCTTTTTGCTCCAGCTGATGAGCGATCTCAGACGAAGTGACCGAGCCGAACAAATGCTCGTTCTCACCGACCTTGCGCTCAAACACCAACTCAACATTGTTAAGCTGCGTCACCAGCAACTCGGCTTCGGACTTCTCGCGCGCCGAATGGCGCACAGCCGCCTGCTTCATCTGTTCGATCACGGCCTTGTTGGCCGCCGTCGCTTCCATGGCTAACTTCTTGGGCAGAAGAAAATTGCGGCCGTAGCCTTCCGCAACCTTGACCACATCTCCACGATGGCCCAGCTTGTCGACGTCTTCTTTCAGAATGACTTCCATAACCAGATCTCCAGGTGTTTGAACTTGCTAGAAGCGAGCGGCAAAGGGCAGCAGGGCGATGTTACGTGCCTGCTTGATAGCCCGGGCCAGACCGCGCTGGTGGGTGGTGCACACACCGGTCAAACGGCGCGGCACAATCTTGCCCCGCTCGGCAACGAACTGCTGCAACAAGCGAACGTCGCGGTAGTGGATCGAATCGATCTTCTCGACGCAGAACTTGCAAACTTTCTTACGGCGAAAGAACTTGCGTCCGCCGCCGCCGGGACCGCCGGGACGTCCGCCGGGTGGGCGGCCGCCAGGGCCACCGGAAGGAGGTCCGCCTTCTGGCCGGGAGGTAGTGGGTGCGCTGGGTGTGCTGGTTTCGTCAGCCATGATGTTCTATTCCTTCTCGGGTCGCTATCGACCCGGTTCGGTCACTGCCCAAGGCAGCGCCGCGAATCACTGGGTTAAAAACTTAAGCGGAAGCTCCGGCTGCGGGTGCTGCGGCAGGAACCGGCTCAACCGGGGCCGGCGGTGCTGCGGCAGGCTGAGCACTGAGCTTCTTGCGCGTGGCACGGATCGCCTTAATCTTGGCGACGCGCTTCTCTTCTTCGTCCATACGGACGGAGATGAACTTGATGACCGGCTCTGAGACGCGCAGGCGGCGTTCAATTTCACCCACCAGCGAACCGTCGGCGTTGATGGTCAACAGGACATAGTTGCCGTCGTTGAACTTCTTGACCGTGTAAGCAAGCTTGCGGCGACCGAGCTTCTCGACCGACTTGATGCTGCCACCACCCGCGGTGATGTTGCCCTCAAGACCGCTGATCAGCTTGTCAAGATCTTCGTCCAGAATGTCTGGACGAACGATGAACATGATTTCGTAAGTGCGTTGCATGGCTACTCTCCAATTCCTTCTGCTGCGTCGCCGGTTTCACGGCGATTGAACTCATTCATTGCGGGGCCGGCTCCCTTGACCAGCACCATCTCCACTGCCCGCGCAGTGCGATCCAACACTTCATCGAGGATGGCTAACTGCGCTTTGCGGAAGGGAGTCAACACGTAATCCTTCCGTCCTCGCCGCGCCCTCTCGGCAGCCTCGTCTCCCTGGGGAGCGACGCCGATCCGAATGCGCAACCACTCTTCACTGCCCAACGCGCCCGAGACTGACTTGACGCCGTTATGGCCGCCGGCGCTGCCCCGTTCCCGAATGCGCAACGAGCCCAGGCTGAGCGCGACCTCGTCGTAAATCACAATCAGGTCGCGCGCTGCATCCGCCTGATATTCCTTCACCAACGCCTGAACCGACAGTCCACTCAGGTTCATGAACGTTTCCGGCTTGGCCAGGATTACGTCTCTCCCAGCAATCCGGACAGTTGCCGTAAGTGCGCGGCAGCGCCGGTTGCTTACCGCCACACCACCCTGCTCTGCCAGGCGGTCGATCGCCAGAAAGCCTACGTTGTGCGGCGTGAACTGATACTCGATGCCGGGATTCCCGAGGCCCACCACAATGGCTGGGCCCCGGCTGGTCTGGTTGATGCCACTTGCCCCGGCAGCCAAGTCAGGACCCCGCAGAACAGCCCATTACTTCTTGGCGCCCTTCTCTGCTGCCGCATCCGGAGCATCGGTCTTGCCCTTCTTCGCGACTTCGGGTTCCGCCGCACCTGCCGCCGCCACTGCATCGGCCGCTGGCACTGCTTCTTCCCTGATCGACACTACGTGGGCTACGGTTGCATTTTCGTCGGTGATGAACTTGAGCTTGCCGCCGTGCGGCAGATCCACCACACGAATCGCGCTGCCCAGGGCAAGGGTGGTGACATTGAGATCGATGTGGCTGGGAATATCGCCCGGCAAGCACTCGATTTCGACTTCGCGCAGCACCTGGTCGAGAATGCCGCCCTGCGTCTTGACGCCAACCGGGATGCCTTCGAGCAGGATCGGCACCTTGACCCGCATCGCCTTGTCCATAGCAATGCGCTTCAGGTCGATGTGCATCAGCTTGCCCTTGATGGGCTCATACTGCCAATCCACGATCATTGCCTTGGTTTTCGCGGTGACCGCGCCGGCTACGCCGCCGATCTCCAGATCAAAAATTGTGTTGTGCCCGGAGTCGGAATGAAGAATGCGGGTGATCTGCTTGGGATCGAGCTCTACCGCAATCGAGGCCTCTTTGGCGCCGTAAACAACACCCGGAATCATCCCGGCGACGCGCACGCGGCGCGCTGCATTCTTGTTGAACTTGCCCTCACGGGGCTTTGCTGCCACTACTTCCTGCTCAGCCATACTATTTCTCCTGCTTCCTCTTAAGACCTAGCTAAACAACGAGCTAACGCTGGTCTCCATGTGAATGCTCTCAATCGTCGCGCCCAACAAGCCCGCTACCGAGAGCACCTTGATCTTTCCCTGCCGTTCCAGCTTCTGCGCTTCTTCACGCAGCGGGATGGAATCGGTAACAATCACTTCCTGCAGCCGCGAATTCGAAATGCGCTCGATCGCCGGACCCGACAACACCGGATGCGAAGCCGCCGCATACACCTTGACCGCACCCGCATCGAGCAAAGCCTGCGCTGTCTTCACCAGGGTGCCGGCGGTATCAATGATGTCGTCGATGATCAGGCAGGTTCTGCCACTCACATCGCCGATTACATTCATCACTTCCGTCACATTCAGGTCCGTCCGCCGCTTATCGACAATGGCCAACGGGGCCTGCATCTTGGTGGCGAAAAAGCGCGCCCGCTCCACACCGCCCGCGTCCGGTGACACCACCGTCAGCGCGGGCAAATTCAGTTCCCGGAAGTAGCTCACCATTACTGGACTGGCGAACATGTGATCGACCGGTATATTGAAAAATCCCTGGATTTGCGCCGCGTGCAAATCCATAAACAGCGCCCGGTTGGCGCCCGCGGTAGTAAGCAAATCAGCTACCAGCTTGGACGAGATCGCCACCCTTGGCCGGTCCTTGCGGTCTTGCCGGGCGTAGCCGTAATACGGCACCACCACAGTGATCCGCCCGGCGGATGCACGCTTCAACGCATCGATCATGATCAGCAGTTCCACCAGGTGCTGATCCACCGGGAAACATGTTGGCTGCACGATGAACACGTCGACACCGCGCACATTCTCGAGCAACTGAAAATAGATCTCGCCATCGGCGAACCGCTGCAGCTTGCTTTCGCCCAGCGTGACACCTACATGGGTACAAATACCTTCCGCCAGTTTGCGGTTGGCGGAACCGGCAAAGATCTTGAACCGTTTATCTTCACTCAAGCGCCCTGCGCGCTTGCGCTCGGCCGCCGGTTTGACTTTGCCCGAACCGGTTGCCGCTGCTTCCTGGGTGGCGCTTCCTACCTCTTGTTGCGAGGCAGGCACCGTCAATACTGTCGAGTCACTCGTCACACGAACCCCCCATGCTGGTTTGCTATGGTTGTTCCGCTGATTGTCGAGCCACGACTGGCCTTCGCCGTGGCAATAAAGCCCTTGATTTCAAGACGCTGGCTGGGCGACTAGGAGTCGAACCTAGACAAAGTGCTCCAAAGGCACTTGACCTACCATTAGTCGATCGCCCAACTGGATGCAGCGGGTGGTTACTGCCCGCCTGCCACCATCATAGTGCGCCAGTAGTCGCCGCGAGGCAATGTTCTGGTCACTACGCTTGCTACACCTTGCTGCTGCAGCCGCAACACCGCCGCCTGTGCTGCGCTTCCCGTGGGGTATAGCCCAAAAAGGGCTGATCCGGACCCGGAAAGGCCTGCAAAGATGGCCGCGTCCTCCGTGCTGGAGCCGCCCACAAGAATGCGCTTGATGTCACCGAGAAAGGGATTTTGCGGAAAGACGACTCGTTCGAAGTCGTTTTCGATCCCGGTTCGGACAAGCGCGAGAAGCGGATCCTCGGCCCGGTCTTCTCCACTGGAGAAGACACCGGAGGAGTGCGGCTCGCCAAATGCAGCAGCGATCGACCGACTCAACCCTCTGATTGTAGCGGACGCGTCTACCTGGGTCAACGCTTGCCGGCTGTCCCAGTCCCGGTAGGCCTGGGGGGTGGAGACTCCTATCTCGGGTAAGGCCAGCACGCAGGGATAGGAGGGGAAATCAGGCAGCGGGTAAACCTCTTCCCCTCGGCCCACTCCGAGCACGGCGCCTCCCAAGCAGAAAAAGGGGGATGTCGGAGCCAACGGTTTCCGCCACGTGCAGCCGATCCACCGGCGGCAGGCGCCGTTGCAGTTCTTGCTCCAAACCGAGCAGCGCCGCGATCGCGTTGGCAGAACCGGCGCCCAGTCCGCCCTGTATTGGAAGCTGCTTGTCGATGTGGATGTGTACTTCCGCCGGAAACATCGAGCGCTTCGAGGTAGCGCTCCACGATGCGCCAGGCGGTGTTGCCGGCATCCGTCGGTACTTTGGGATGGTTGCTGCTCAGGGTCAGGAGCGTGGCCGAGGCCGGTTTTGCTTCGATCGTCACCTGCTCGTGCAGGCCCAGGGTCTGGTAAACCGTGGTCAGTTGATGGAATCCGTCAGGCCGTGCGGGGCCTATTGCGAGGCCTAAATTTATTTTTGTGTGCGATCGAACAGTTGTCGGCATTGGGTTCGATTCTAGTCTGCGCTCAGGGTTGGAATCCCTTGTTTATCAATGCAGGCGCGGGGTGCGGCTAACTGCGAACCAACCCAATCGCGTTCAATCACGTGAACAACTGATGTAGGACCACGACAGTTACGGTACCCTTTGAGGCATTTTGAAGATTTTGACTATTGCCAAGTGTTGCTCTTGAGGACGACACTCTTTCTCGATGCAGCCCTTCCCCGAGACGCTGATCGAAGCCGGCCTGGTTATTGGCGGCGCGATCGGCCTGCTGATCCTGATCGCGCCTAACTTCGGCCTCAAACCGAAGGCGACGGCGGATGGATGGCGCTTTCCGGTGAAACCAACTTGTCAGCTTCTTTACTCCCTTGCCCTGTGTGGGGGAATAGCTTCTGTAGGCTTCAGTGCGTCGCAGTTGCTGGCTAAAGGCGCGGCGAACTGGCTGGGCTGGGTAGGGTTTGCGTTTGGGTTCTTCTTAGTACCTTTGGTGCTGGCCGACTGGCCCGAGCCACTTATCCTCGATCGCCAGGGTCTGCTGGAAGGGGGCTCCGCCTCCAGCCGTATCTGCTGGCAGGAGCTCAAGCACGTCCGCAAATATCGCATCCGCTGTGATCGTGGACTGGTGATTCAGGGTTCTACCGGCAAGCAACTGGTAGTGGCTGATATTGCGTATGACTCCAAGGCGCTGCTCGATTGCCTGCAGCAATGGCAAACGGTTCGCTGCGTTGGCTCGAAAGATGAGTTAGAAACGCTCTCTATCTTTGGCGACCGCCACACTCAGTCTTAAGCTCTGCAGACATTCTTTGGCCGCGCGAGCGCGAGCACACCGCCCGCTTTTCGTCGTCCCTTCCCGTCGTGCCTTTTATGACAGGTTAGGGGCGTCGACCAGATCCGGCTCGCCCGCCGGTTCGTCTCCCAGCGCCAGAGTTTCCTGCTGGGCCAGCTCCACCAACCCCTGGGGCAGCTGCTTGGTAGGTTTGATGCCGAGCGACTTGAGCATCTCGGCCTGGCGGATCACGTTACCTCGTCCGGTGTGCAGCTTCGCCATCGCTTCCGCATAGCTCTTCTGAGCGGTTTCTAGCTTTGCGCCCACTTCGCTGAAGTCACTGACGAAGCCGGATAACTTGTTGTAGAGGTCAGCTCCTTTGCGAGCGATCTCTTCCACGTTGCGCTTTTGCTGCTCCTGCCCCCACAGGGATGCAACCGTCCGCAGGACGAAAAGCAGCGTACTGGGGCTGACGAGCAGCACGTTTCTTTGCCAGGCTTGCTCCCACAATTTGTCGTCCCGGGAGATTGCCAGCATGAAGGCCGGCTCGATGGGCAGGAACATGATTACGAAGTCCAGCGAGTTAAGGCCATAAAGTGTCTGGTAATTTCTCTCCGCCAGCCCCCGGATATGAGCGCGCACAGAACCACTGTGACTGTCGGCCGCCAAGGCTCGGGCGGCATCGCTTTCAGCAGCCGTGTGCGCTTCGTAATGGATCAACGACACTTTGGAGTCGATGATCAGGTGACGGTCGCCGGGCAGGTGAATCACCACGTCGGGCTGAGCGCGGCGGCCGCTCTCGCCGGTGTAGTTCACCTGGGTTTCATATTCATGCCCCGGACGGAGACCGGCAGACTGCAGAATTCTCTCGAGAATCAACTCGCCCCAGGCGCCCTGGGCCTTACTGGAACCGCGCAAAGCGCTGGCAAGATGGTTTGCCTGCTCGGTAAACCGGGTGTTGGCCTCGAAGAGCTGATGGATTTGAGCGCTCAGCTCAGCGCCGCCCTTGGCCTGCTCTACCCGCGCCGCTTCTATCTTGTTCTGAAAGTCCTGCAGGCGAGCTTTCAACGGATCGAGGACCTGCAGCAAGCCTGCCTGGTTCTGCTCGGAAATGCGCCGGGACTTTTCTTCCAGAACATCGCTGGCGAGAGACCGGAAGGTTTCTGGTAAATCGGTCCGCATCTGCTCGATGGCACGCTCAGTAGCGGCGTGGCGCTCTTCCAGGCGGGCAATGGTGGCGCGGTAGGCGGCGACCTGTTCTCTGGCCTGCTCAAAGCGTGCGCGCTCTTCCGCCAACTGCGCTTGTAAATCTTCCAGGCTGCCCCGCTCGGCGGCGGTGCGACTGCGTTCAAAATACGTGGCCAACAGGGCCCCGGCCAGGAGCGCGGCCCCGGCAACAAAAAGGAGTGTGAGTGTACTGGGAAACATGGTTGATCTGCTTTTCTGACTGTACTCGCGCCGGAGAGGAAACGTGCTGTGGTAATCAGGGGGGACACTGGCTGGGTGCCCCGCTTTACACCACTTGGAGCGCTCAGTAGACTGGAGACTTTGGGGCCGTGGGCCGCGCGGCTTGCGGGTTTACGCCGTTTTTCCTGTAGTCATCTCCTGCCAGGCATTTGGTTGGTGCAGCTTATCCCGTAGGATCCTCTGCTCACACTCAAGTGATTGCACATGGCAGGCGGCGCATGGAGGAAAACCGGAACGACCGCACCGCCTTCCCCGGACTGTTCGTCAACCTTCCAGGGTTTTTGCCCTCTAACAGAGTTGTTGTTCACAGACAGGAGAACGGCATGGCAGCAGCAGTCGAAGAAAAGGTAAAGCAGATCATCGTCGAGCAGCTTCAGGTCGATGAGGCTGAAGTGACCCCCAGCGCATCGTTCCAGGAAGATCTGGGCGCGGATTCGCTGGACGTGGTGGAACTGGTAATGCAGTTTGAAGAGGCTTTCGATCTGGAGATACCTGACGAGGACGCGGAAAAGATCAAGACCGTGAAGGACGCCACCGAGTACATCGAGAAAAACGCGAAGGGCAAGTGAGTTGGCACGCAGGGTCGTAGTGACGGGCATTGGGCTGCTCTGCGGAGTAGGGAACACCGTGCCTGAGGTATGGAAAAATCTGCTGGCCGGTAAGAGCGGAATGGCGCCGATCACCAGTTTCGATACGACGGGATTTCCCGTTACGTTCGCAGCTGAAGTGAAGCACTTTGATCCCCTGAATTTTGTGGAGAAGAAGGAAGCGCGCAAGATGGGGCGCTTCATCCATTTCGCTCTTGCGGCTACGCAGGAAGCTATGACCCACTCTGGTTTAAAAATCACACCGGAAAATGCTGAGCGCGTCGGCGTCAATATCGGGTCTGGTATCGGCGGATTCGATGTCATCGAGCGCGAACACACGGCCATGCTCAAAGGCGGCCCGCGCAAGATATCTCCTTTTTTTATCCCAGGAACGATTGCGAATCTGGCTGCCGGCCAGGTGAGTATCCGCTACGGTGCGATGGGCCCGAATGAAGCGACGGCGACGGCCTGCACGACCAGCGCCCATTCTGTCGGCAATGCCTTCCGCACGATTGAGCGGGATGACGCGGATGTTGTTATTGCCGGTGGCGCCGAGGCTGCTATCACTCCAATGGGGGTGGGCGGGTTCGCGGCCATGCGCGCACTGTCTACCCGCAACGACGATCCGGAACATGCTTGCCGGCCCTTCGACAAAGACCGCGACGGCTTTGTGGTGGGCGAAGGCGCGGGCATCCTGATCCTCGAGGAACTGGAGCATGCGCGTGCCCGGGGAGCAAAGATCCTGGCTGAGCTCGTGGGCTACGGGATGAGCGCAGACGCCTTTCACATCACCAGCATGGCGCCTGAAGGTGAGGGTTGTTTGCGGGCCATGAAGAACGCTCTGCGCAGCGCAAAGATGGATCCTTCTGCAGTGGACTATGTCAACGCGCACGCGACCTCTACGCCGCTGGGGGATGCGTTGGAGACGGCCGCCATCAAGTCGCTGTTCGGCGAGCGTGCAACCAGCGGTAAATTGCGCGTGAGTTCGACAAAGTCGATGACCGGGCACTTGCTGGGTGGGGCGGGTGGACTCGAGGCGGGCATTACCATCATGGCGCTGCAGCACCAGATTGTTCCGCCCACCACTAATCTTGACGACCCGGATCCTGCCTGCGACCTGAATTACACGCCCAACCAGCCGCAGGAGGCGCAGCTCGACATTGCGCTGTCAAATTCATTTGGGTTCGGCGGCACGAATGGGGCACTGGTCTTCCGTCGTTGGGCCGAATAGCTCCTTCTTTGGCACCCCATTGGTGTTAGCGCCTGCAACTTTGGTGGCGTTTTGGATGAATCTCTTGGTTCGCAAGTGCTGAAAAACAATGGCTTTCGCTACAGTCGTGGGATTATTAGCTATCCACGGATGTAACGAAAGCGAGGCATATTGAAGCGAATCATCACAGCTGCAGCTTGCATGTTTTGCACCACTGCTTCGTTTGCGGCTTGCGCCAGCACGACCCCGGTCGACGAAGAGCGCAAGATTTCTCAGGTTGTGGTTATCGGGACGGTGGAGTCTTCTCGCCAGGTGCCGCAAGCATGGGATTCCCTCGACGGCGTGAACTATACGGTGCATATTGATCAGAAGGTCAAAGGCAAGCAGACCGGCGAGATCACCGTATTCGCTGAGCACAGCGACGATGGATTCACCATGGAGTCGGGAAAACGCTATCTGCTTTTTCTGAATAACAATTACCAGCACTGGATTGTGAATAAGTGCGGTAACTCCGGCCCGATCGACGAAGAGAGCGCCGTGATCAAGCAAATGGTGCACACGGCCGGCAACGACTAGCGCTTTTTGTAACTGTATTTGTAACTCTAAGTCATCCGCACCGCCCCCATTGACAACATCGCACCACACAAGCTCCTTCCACGAGCAGTGTGGGACGCCTGCGCTGCAAAAGGTGCTGCGTGTGGCTTGAGAAGGAGCCTCATTAGCCCCCTGGTTGTCATCCCGAGCAGCTGATTTGCCTTAAGGCAAATCAAGGATGGAATGAACGAGGACAGGCAGGGACTGCTGATTGGGAGCGAAGCCGAGTGATCTGCAATGTTTCACTTTGACTCAAATCTCCAGGTCGGCAACGATCAAGTTCGGCTGTTCTCCATCGAAACGACGCGCTGAAAGATTCTCGGAGAACCCGCTCGCACCCGGTGGAAGCCCCGGACTTCAGTCCGGGGGCGCGGGTTTAAGGCCCGCGCTTAAACGCGCACAAAGATTGAGGGCTTTCAGCCCAGGTGGAGCCAAGCCCCGCCAGCCAATCGGCCGTGTGAGCTCCCCGCGAACTCTACGCGCAACTTTTCCAATCGGACTGACGCCGCTGCCACCCGGGCTAAAGCCCTCGCATGGTGAAAGGCCACCCTCAGCGCGGGTTCTACACCCGCGCCCCCGGACTAAAGTCCGGGGCTTCCACCGTATCGAGTGAACCGCCAGGAGACGCGATAACGCGTCACTCGTCATCCCATCATGTCGGCACGTTCATGACGCTCCGTCGCAGCCACCACGACTCATCCTGTCATCCGCCTTGGAATTGTCGACAAAAGGAGAGATTGTTCATTAGGAGCGCAGTCGAGGGATCTGCTGTGCGCCTTTCTCCTGCCACAATTTCTTACAGAGCTCCAGCATCGGATGGGCAAAGGAATGTGGGTCTCGATGGCAGCCGCTCCGCTGCCAGGGTTACTTTCCTGCAACCCTGCTGAACGAATGGTTCTTCTGCGTGTCCGATGCAGGAGCTCTGTAGAAATTTGTGGCAGGCGAAAGGCGCAAAGCAGATCCCTTGGCTGCGCTCGGGATGACAAGTCGGGGCTAGCGAACCCGCCAAACATGTCGCTACACACTAAAAATTACCTAACGCGCAAGGCCACAAGCCAAAACACAACAGCAGGCTCCTCTCCCTGCAACCTGTCGCACCAATCAGTACTGCTGAGAAATCCGGGCTAAGGCTTTTGTCTGCTCCTTTAGAGCACCCCAGTGTTATCTGAAGGAGACAAACAAAAGACTTAGCGTGTGTCCTGCCACGGCTCCATTACCTTCGGTGCGCTTACGCTTCACGGAAGTAAGAGTGTTTCAGAACAATACAATTGCCATCCCCCGTTGGACACGGCAATCTACCACTTAAGCAGTACACATACAACTTAAGCAGTACCCACAGAACTTAAGTCGTACCGCAAAAATTTTGATTGTGACCCGTAGGAGGGTTTATGAAGAATTTCTCGATTGCCTTGGTTCTCTGCTTTACCGCCATCAGTGGTTTCGCGCAGTGCAAAACAGATCGCGTGAGCGTTCACAAAGAAAAGTCGATGTCGACTTCCGTGATCGTCGGCACCGTAACCGCCGCACAGCCCGTACCCGAAGCGTGGGACTTTCTGGATGGCGTGAACTATACGGTCCACGTTGATGCGAAGCTGCACGGCAAAGTGCACTCGGAAGATGTCACAGTGTTCAGCGAGAATAGCCCGCGCTTCTTCGCGATGTATGTTGGCCAGCAGTATGTGCTGTATCTGCAGCCGCAATACGGCCGCATGCAGGTGGATAACTGTGGCAACTCGCACGCGACCGACGAAGTTCTGTCGGCGAAGCAGCCCAAGCTGACGGCCGCCCGCGGTTTCTAACACTGCCGCAAGATGATCTGCCTTGACGAGGGGTACCGCGGGTGCGGTACCCCTCTCTCTTTACTGCAGGAGAGTTCCGTTTTCCGGGTCGATCTTTACTTCTTCCGGCGGAATTACCACCGCGGCGGCGACCTTATCCTCTTCTTCGAGGTTTAACAGGCGAACGCCCTGGGTGGAACGACCGGCGGCTCGGATGGTCTTGGTATCGATGCGAATGATCTTGCCGTATTGGCTGATGACCATGAGCTCCGATGTTTCATCGACCAGCAGGATGGCGTTGACCTTGCCATTGCGCGAGGTCGTTTTAACGTTGATCACGCCACGACCGCCGCGCGTTTGCAGGCGGTATTCATCCACATCGGTGCGCTTGCCATAACCCTGCTCAGTGATCGAAAGAATGAGCGACGCTGTCTGGGTACCAGCACCGTTCTTCTTGCGCTCCAGGGGAGTGGCCGCCAGGCCCACCAGGTAGTCGCCTTTCATCAGGTCGATACCGCGCACGCCGTAAGCAGGCCGGCCCATGGAACGAACGTCATTTTCGCCGAAGCGGATGGCCATACCGGCATGCGTCGCGAGGAAAATGATTTGATTGCCGTCTGTGTTGCAGGCGCCAATCAACTCGTCGTCATCATCGATACCAATGGCGATTATGCCTCGCGCCATGACGTTGCAGAAGTCCTTCAGCGGCGTCTTCTTCACCGTTCCCTTGCGGGTGGCGAAGAAGATGAACTTGCCTTCTTCTTCCAGGTTACGGACCGGCAGGATGGTGCGTACATTCTCACCCGGCTGCAGGTTGAGCAGGCTGGCCATGGACTTACCCTTGCCGGCCGCGCCCACGTCGGGCACTTCATACACCTTCAGCCAGTACACGCGCCCGGTATTCGTAAAGCAAAGCAGGTAAGCATGGGTGGAGTCGACAATCAGCTGAGAGACGAAGTCCTCTTCTCGCGTTTTCATGCCGAGGCGCCCGGTGCCCCCGCGCCGCTGCTGGCGGTAGATAGAGATCGGTGTCCGTTTCAAATAGCCGGAATGAGAAACAGTGACGGCTACCTGTTCGTCGGCAATCAGATCTTCGAGCTGCAATTCGGCAGTTTCATCGAGGATCTGGGTGCGGCGCTCATCGCCGAACTCTTTGCGCACCGCTTCGAGCTCCTTGATGATGACCGAGCGCAGCTTGGCTTCTGAGGCCAGAATGGCTTCGTACTCGGCAATGCGCTCCCGTACCTCGATCAGCTCCTTGAGGATTTCATCCGTGGAGAGCTGGGTGAGGCGGTACAGTTGCAATTCGAGAATGGCATCGATCTGGCGATAGCTGAGACCGCGCTCGCGCTCCGGCCCCGTCACAATGCCAGTGTCGAGGTTTACCACCAGGTCTTTCGATAGCGAGAAGGTGCGCAGGTTCTCCCTGGCTTCCGCGCGCGAACCGGAACCACGGATGATCCGGATAACCTGGTCGATATTGTCGAGCGCGATTTTGTAGCCTTCAAGAATGTGTTCGCGCTCGCGGGCCTTCTTGAGCAGGAAAGCCGTGCGGCGGCGTACCACTTCCACCCTGTGCGTGATGAAGTGGCGAATGGCATCGTGCAGAGCGAGCTCGCGCGGCTGGCCGTTGACCACCGCGAGAAAAATCATGGAAAAGCTCTCTTGCATTTGCGTGTGCTTGTAGAGCTGATTCAGCACGATCTGCGCTTCGGCGCCACGCTTCAGCCCGATCACGATGCGCATGCCGTCGCGATCGCTCTCATCACGGAAATCGTCTTCCGCAATGTCGGTAATGATCTTCTCGTTCACCAGCTCGGCAATGCGCTCAATGAGCTTGGCTTTATTGACCTGGTAGGGAATCTCGGTGACGATGATCGCCTGGCGATTGTTCTTCAGCTGCTCGATGGCCGCCTTGGCGCGCATGAGAAAGCGTCCGCGGCCGGTCTTGTAGGCCTGCGCGATGCCGCTCCGCCCGTAGATGAAGCCGCCGGTCGGGAAATCAGGGCCCTGCACATGCTGCAGCACTTCTGCCAGGCCAGCCTGCGGATTCTTCACCAGCTCAATAGCGGCGCTGATCACTTCAGTGAGATTGTGCGGCGGGATGTTGGTCGCCATGCCGACGGCGATGCCGTTCGATCCATTCACAATCAAATTCGGAAAGCGGGTGGGCAGAACAGTGGGTTCCTGGGTGCTCTCATCGTAGTTGGGGACAAAGTCGACCGTATCCTGGTCGATGTCCGCCAGCATCTGCCCGGCGATGCGGGTCATGCGGCATTCGGTGTAACGCATGGCCGCCGGTGGATCGCCATCGACGGATCCGAAGTTCCCCTGGCCATCGATCATGGGGTAGCGCAAGCTGAAGGGCTGGGCGAGCCGCACCATGGTGTCGTAAATCGCCGAATCCCCGTGAGGGTGGTACACGCCCATCGCCTGGCCAACGACCTTGGCGCACTTGGCATACTTCTTGTTGTGCTCCAGTCCCATCTCATGCAGGGTGTACAGCACCCTGCGATGCACGGGCTTGAAGCCGTCCCGAATGTCGGGAAGGGCGCGCCCGATGATCACCGACATGGAGTAGTCGAGGTACGACCGCTTCATCTCCTCTTCAATGTTGATCGGGATGAGGCGGCTTGCGGGACCGTCGGGTGGATTGCCGTTTGTGCCGTTAGGACCGAGCGGGAGAGGTGTCTGATCGTCTGCCATAGATAAGGGGGTCCCTGAGCTACAGCGTGAGCACGTGGAAAGTCTCTGCGGGTGCGCGCGGTATGCGGCTTAGGACTGCTTTCATGATACGTCTTTTCGCGCCTCCCAGCAAGCAGGCCAGAGCTGGTTAAGTCTCCTTTTTTGAATAATTTGTGCCTTGGTTGGCAGGGCGAGTGCCGGAACGGCAAAATGATCCGCAACGCAGCCGGACGACCCCGCGGATGAGCCGCTTTTATGGCAGAGAGATGAGGCTGATCGCGGCTTGCAGGAACAGGAGAGCGCCCACGACAGCGAACATGACACGCCGGTAGCGGGTCTCAAGAAAGTCCGCAAAGACGCCGGCGATAAACGTAAACAGGAAGGGGAGAGCCCATAGCGTCGGCTCGCTCGAGATGCCGGTGGTGACCAGGGTGAAAAAGAACAAGGCCAGCAGCAGCGGAACCGTGTTGCCGAAATAGCGCGAACGGCGCGTGGGCAGGTATAGCACCAGGGCAATGGCTGCAGCGAGGGCCGTTGGCGCGTTGGGCAGGCTGAGCAGCCAGCGCCGGGCAGGCTGTAGGGAGAACCAGAAGCGCCCCGCACCGCTGCGGTAGAAGTATCCCCCGGCATCCAGACTGAAGTCATAGGACGCGAACACCAGGAACAGCGTGCCCACGGTCGCGATCAGGAGGACGGGCAGGATGTAGGCGCGGCGGTGCTCCGCCAGGTAAGCCATCAACATCACCGCCAGAAACAACGCGAGGAGGAAAGCTGCCACGTGTGAAGTGGCGGTAAAGGCGAGGGTGAGGGTGAGCAGGATAATGCGCGAGCGCCACTTGCGGGGAGGCCCCTGCATGGAGTGCGCTACCCCCATGAAGGTGTACAACGACGCGAACAGTCCGAATGCGGCCAGGATCTCGTTATTGGGGTAAGTACAGGCATGAATGACCGGTGGACTGAAGCAGTAGAGAGCGAGCGCGATGAACCCGCCGGGATTGCCGAACAAACGGCGGGTCACCCACCAGAGTGCACCGCCCAGAAGGATGCCGGTCAGCAGGAAGCCGCTGTGCAGCAGCACCAGCACGTAGGTGAGTTCGTGCCGCATCTCCCAGGTGGACGTGTCCCGGCCCTCGCCGGCAACCATGCGCTGCAGGGTCAGCGGCAGGCCGGCCACGCGATAAGCCAGCGTGCCGTCAGGAATGTTGCCACAGGTGGTGAAATAGCCAGCCAGTGGATTCGGCTTTTCCCACATCTCCCGGCCGCAGCGAGCAAATTGGTAATCTCGGTCGGTCAGGGTCTGGCGGTGAAACACCCACAGGCATTGCGCGGTCAGCAGCAAGAGCAGCAGGGCTGCCAATTGTTGCGGACGCTTGAACTGAAAGCGTGGGGAGCTGGGGTTCAAGGAGCGAGGTCTCTAACGATGAGGCAGCGTGAAGCGAGTTTGCGGCAAAAATTGTTTGGCATTCGGAAAACCGAAAATCCGTCCATAGCTAGTGTAGCCAGTCTCGCTGGACCAGAACCATATCCGCTTCAGCAGGGAATAGTGTGGCGGCCAGGGCGCGGGATCCACTCGCCACGCGAAAGGATAGTGGCTGAAGATGAGGCTGGCGCGATGCAAGTGACTGGGTGAGCTGACGATCAGGGCGGAGTTCCAGTCATGGGCCTGCATGATTTTGTAGGAGTAGTAGGCGTTTTGAATGGTGTTCCGGGCCTGCCCCTCAGCAAAGATCGCGTTGGGAGGAACACCCTGGGCGATGGCGAATTTACGCATCACCTCCGCCTCCACGAACCGGTTGGCGACTGCGCCGCCGGTCATCAACAAGCGAGGGGCAACGCCGGCCTGGTACTGGCGAATCCCTTCCAACACCCGCGATTGAGCGATGGGCGCGATGGAACCATCGGGTTTCGCGGGATTGCCCAGCACCAGGATTACGTCGAATTGTGTTTGCTGTGTGTTGCCCATGGGAATGGATAGGTAGAGGATCATCACACAAGCGATCACCGTCGCCGCGAGGATGGCCAACCCGCGGGCGCGCCGGATGAGCTTCTCCTGCGTCTCTGGAAACATAGATGCACTGATTCTAGCGGCTCACCCAGCGGCCGGAAGTCCCGGTCCGTTTCTGTAGTCTGTTCGCCTGGCTGCGGGGTCGCTCACCCGCTCGCTTGCTGCTACTCTGATGCCAATGTCTGCAGGTAGAAGCGATGCCGATCGGTTGGTTTCCGCCGACCGTGGTGACGATGACAACTCGTTCGAACTCAAGCTGCGGCCCAAGTGGCTGAAGGAATTCATCGGCCAGGAAAAGGCCAAGGAGCAGTTGGCGATTGCCCTGGCAGCGGCCAAATCGCGCGGCGAAGCTCTGGATCATGTACTGCTTTTCGGTCCGCCGGGTCTGGGCAAGACCACGCTGGCAACCATCGTGGCCAACGAGATGGATGTCGGTTTTCAGCAGACCTCCGGCCCTGCGCTGCAGATCCAGGGAGACTTGACCGCCATCCTGACCAATCTGCGCGATCGACAGGTCCTGTTTCTCGATGAAATTCACCGGCTGCAACCGGTGCTGGAAGAGAAACTTTATACCGCGCTCGAGGACTACAAACTGGACATCATCATCGGGCAGGGTCCTGCGGCACGGACCCACGTTATGGACATCAAGCCCTTTACGTTCATCGCCGCTACGACGCGGCCCGGACTGCTGTCTTCTCCACTGCGATCGCGGTTTGGCATTTTGCTGCGGCTGGAGTTCTATACCGACGACGAGTTGCGGTACATCGTGGAACGGTCGGCGGAGGTACTCCAGGTGCCGATCGACCGGGATGGCGCTGCGGAAATTTCCATGCGGTCGCGCGGCACGCCACGCATCGCCAATCGCCTGCTGCGCCGAGTGCGTGACTATGCCCAGGTGCGCGGAACGGGCAAGATTGATCGCGCCATCGCAGAAGCCGCGCTCAAGCTACACGGCGTGGATGCCCATGGCTTCGACGATCTCGACCGGCGGCTACTGCTGACGATCATTGAGAAATACGATGGCGGTCCTGTGGGGCTGAATACGCTGGCAGCGAGCCTGGCAGAGGAACAGGATGCGCTTGAGGAAGTTTACGAGCCGTTCCTGATCCAGATCGGATTCCTCGATCGCACGCCCCGGGGCCGCGTAGCCACACGGCTGGCGTATGAGCATTTTGGCTTGCCGATGCCGGGGCGGCAAACGCCTCTTTTCTAAAAGGTTCCGGCAATCAGGAATCTAAACCTGGAAGGCGCAGATGTTCCACTCGCACTCACCCTTCCCGTTTTGGCCCAAAGCGAGGCGCAGACAGGGCTGCACGATCTCCGTACCACTTCGGCAATATCGAGCAAATTGGGCTGGGACGGCCAACCAAAAAGGGCAGCTGCTTAGAAACCGCGAGCCGCCCTTCAGCGGCCCTCATCCATTAAGGGTTTCGAGCAGCTTGGTAATGGTGCGGTTGAGGTCTTTGTCTCCACGGCGCTGCTCATCGATCTTGGCGATCGAGTGCATGACCGTCGTGTGATGCTTGCCACCGAATTGACGACCGATCTCCGGTAGTGAAGCTTCCGTCATTTGCTTGGCCAGGAACATCGCAATCTGGCGCGGCACCACGACTGCTCGCGAGTTGTTCTTCTGCTTCAACTCGGCCACACGCATCCCGAATTGCTCAGAGACGGCGCGCTGAATGGCTTCGATCGTGATCTTGCGTACCTGCGTGTCAATAAATTGCTTCAGGCAGATCTGGGTGGTGGCCAGGGTGAGCTCAGAACCGTTAAGACGGCACCAGGCCAGGAGGCGAACCATCGCACCTTCGAGCTCGCGCACGTTGGTGCGCACATTGGAGGCGATGAAGAGAGCGATGTCCGTGGGCAGCAGAACATTCTCGCTCTCTGCTTTCTTCTGCAGAATGGCAACCTTGGTCTCAAGATCAGGCGGCTGAATGTCTGCAATCAATCCCCATTCAAAGCGGCTACGCAGGCGATCTTCAATTTCTGGCAATTCCTTGGGCGGCCGGTCTGAGGCGATGACAATCTGCTTCATGCTCTCGTGCAGTGCATTGAAGGTGTGGAAGAACTCTTCCTGGGTGCGCTCTTTTTGCGCGAGAAACTGGATGTCGTCGATAAGCAACAAATCGACGCAACGGAATTTATCGCGAAAGCTTGTCATTTTGTCGTAGCGCAGCGAATTGATCATCTCGTTGGTGAACTTTTCGCTGGATACGTAGCACACCGAAAATTGCGGCTGCCGTTTTTTTACTTCGTGGCCAATGGCGTGCATGAGATGGGTCTTGCCCATGCCGACACCACCGTAGAGGAAGAGTGGGTTGTACGCCTTGGATGGGCGTTCCGCGACGGCCTCTGAAGCAGCGCGCGCAAACTGATTGCCATTGCCGATGACGAACGCTTCAAAGGTGTAGCGGGGATTCAGCTGCGCAGCGGTGGTCCAGTCGAACTTGGCCTGCTGCGGCGCCGGAACAGAAGCATTGCGTTGCGCGGGGCGCTGCGGGCCTGCGCCATGTGAGGGCACAGGAGCGAACCCGCCATCATCCCGCACGCGCACAGGGGCTGCTTCTTCCTGCGGGATGACAAACGAGACATCGTCAAATTCAAGGTGGCAGTTGTCGATCGCTTCCTGAATCAGGTCGCCATACCGATCGCCGATGTGCTGAAACTCCGGGGTGGGTACACGTACAAAAAGCATCCTGCCGTTCACGTGGCTGAACCGCGTGGGTTTGAGCCAGGTATCGAAGGATTGCCGGTTGACCTTCTTTTCGAGAGCACCCAGGATCCGTGCCCAGGGGTTGGGAACGGCGGGGGCGGTGGCGACAAAAGACATGCGGTTCCTTCGTTCGACGCCGAACAGCCTGATTGGAATGCGAATGCAAAAACAGGAGCCCGCCAGGGTATCGACCCGGGTGCTGTGCTCGCTTCTCTGCTCAGGAACTGCTTTGGGGGAACACCCCTTCGCGAAAGTATCCAGATCGCAAGATCAGGTAGTGTGGACGTGAAAATGAATCTTGATCGGAGCCGATACTAGCACAGTTACAAGGCGGCGCAACTGCTGATTTCCGGGCGCAAAATCTTTCCTTCCCGAGTTGCACCAAGTGTAGTGAAAGGCGGCGACCTCTTACCTATGATGATTGTCTACCTTTGCGGATTTGCCTGGATCCGCTATACTTGGGACTTGCCTTAAGGCAGAAATTTTTCAGTAAGATTCAGGAGCGCAGTGTTATGCCCAAGCGCACATTTCAACCAAACCGCCGCCATCGGGCGAAGACCCACGGATTCTTGACCCGGATGAAGACCAAAGCAGGAGCCGCGGTGCTTTCTCGCCGCCGTGCCAAAGGCCGCAAGCGCGTTGCCGTCAGCGCCGGATATCGCGACTAGTTTTTGCGCATGGGGCCGGATGCAGGCCCAAACACTCAACGGAACCCAGGTTTCATCTACCTTGAGTTTGCTCACACAACGCGATGCTCGGCTATGCAAACACGCCGATTATCAAACTGTGTACCGTCAGAGCCGCAAACACTTTTCCCCATCCATGACCTACTTCTTCGCCGCGCGCGGGGCCAGCCCGCGTGTGCCCGTTGGTTTCGGTCCGCGTGTCGGCCTGACCGCTGGCCGCGTGCTCGGCAAAGCGGTGGAGCGTAACCGCATCAAGCGCCGCATGCGAGCGGCGGTGCGGTCTAACCTCCCATTGCTGACGCGCGATGTCGATGTGGTGCTGCATCCGCGGCGTGGCGTGCTCACAACGCCTTTTGCCGCACTGCAGAGCGAAGTGGCGAGGATTTTTGCCACGATTGAAAAGGCTCCAGCAAAATCAGACACCCCAGCAGCGAACCCGCGTGCTTGAGTTTTACCGGCGTTGGCTTTCGCCTGCGTTGCATGCAATCAGCGGGGCTTCTGGAGCCTGCCGTTACCAACCCACTTGTTCTGAATATGCCATGACCGCCGTCGCCCATCACGGCGTGCTGGCCGGCAGCACGCTCGCACTGTGGCGCCTGCTTCGCTGCAACCCGTTGGGCCGGGGTGGCTTCGATCCGGTCCCAGGCACTTATCGGCCGGCAGTTGCCACAGCAGGCGACCCCTCATCCCTCCGCACAGATGACCCCCGCCATTTACCATAGGACTGCGGCAGCAGGCGCTTAGAGCCTCTGCAGCCAAGATCTACCGATCGACAGGAATACTCCTTGGCCGAAATTCGCAATCCTAATCAGCCGGGTGGCGGTGGGCAAGACTCACGCACTCTTCTCGTGTTCTCCATCGTCTTTGTTCTTATTTTTCTCGGCTTGCAGTATTTCGGTCCGAAGAAGAAGACCCAGCCGGCCACATCCGCGGCGGCGCCGGCGAGCGTCGCGCAACGCACGTCTTCGGCAACATCCACCCCTGCAACTCCCGGTCGCCCCAGCGGGTTCTGCTGCAGCGCAGGCAGCTGCCGTGGTGGCTGCTGCGGAGAGCACGACGGTCGTAGAAAACGAGCTGTACCGCATCACGTTTTCCAACCGCGGTGGCCAGGCTACCTCCTGGATTTTGAAGAAGTACAAAGATGACGCGGGCAAGCCACTCGACCTGGTAAACGCCAAGGCGGCGGCCAAGGTGGGCTATCCGCTTTCCATCTGGAGCTACGATGCCGGCCTGCGCAATCAACTGGCGCAGGCGCTGTATGTTCCCTCGGCAACGGGAACATTAACCGCTCCGGCCACACTCTCGTTTGCTTATTCGAACAATGGCCTCGAAGTGAAGAAGACCTTCACGTTCGATTCCACCTACGTGTTGCACATCCAGACGACGGCCACCGATCATGGCAGTCCTGTGACCGCGCTCATCTCCTGGCCCGGCGCCTTCGGCGATCAGGAGACCCTGCCGGATTATGCGGGCTCGCAATTCGACACCATGCAAAATGGCAAAGACGATCGGGTTGCGCCCAAGAAGATTGCCGGCGGCGGCACATTGCCTGGGCCTTTTGAATGGGCGGGTGTAAGCGACACGTCGTTCGCGGCTATCTTTCTTCCTGATAATCCTTCGCAAACCTTGCTGGTGGGCCTGAATGACTCGATCAGCGTGCCCCGCCATGGCAAGGCAGATCAAACCGATGCGGCTTCTGTACTTGGGGCCGCCATGGGCAGCAACACAGGGCAGAACAGTATGCGGCTTTTTGCCGGGCCCAAGGTTCTTGAAGTGCTGGCTTCCGTGCGCGCGACCGCGCCAGGCGGCGGGCAAACTGGTCCTAACCTCGAGGCGGTGGTGAATTATGGCTACGCGGGCATTTTGGCCAAACCACTGTTCCTCGCCTTGCGCTGGGTGCATGAACACATCGTCTCCAACTGGGGCTGGGCCATCCTGGTGCTCACCCTGGTGATCAACCTGGCGATGCTGCCGACGCGCATCCAGATGATGAAGTCTGCGCTGAAAATGCAACGCATTCAGCCAGAGATGAATGCCATCAAGGAGAAATTCAAGAAGTACAAGGCTACCGACCCTCGCCGCGCCGACATGAACAAAGAGATGTTCGATCTGCAGAAGCGGGAAGGCGTGAACATGTTCGGCGGCTGCCTGCCTATGCTGGTGCAATGGCCGCTGTTGTTTGCGTTCTATCGCATGCTGCTGAACACGATCGAACTGCGGCAGGCTCCCTGGTTGTGGTTGCATAACCTGGCTGCGCCTGACCCGCTGCACATTCTGCCAGTGTTTTTCATCGTGACCATGTTCCTGGTGCAATATCTGACGCCTTCGCCAGGAATGGACCCGGCACAGCAGAAGATGATGGCGTTTACCATGCCGGTATTTTTTGGATTCATGACCTGGAATCTGAGCTCGGGCCTGGCGCTCTACTGGGCATTCGGCAACGTGATCAACGTGATCCAGCAGGCAGTGATGAACCGCACCGGCACAGGCAAGCAAATGCGCGACATTGCCGCCAAACGAGCAGCGAAAAAGAGTGGTGGGAGCGGCGGTAATAACCGGCAAATGGCCCGGCGGTAACCTGTTTTTTACGGATTAAGGGCACTCAGGGAACGAGACAAACGCGATTCGCCGGGGTTTGCCGCGCGCCCGGCTAAGTCGCTTATACTGATGCGATGCCGATTGATGACCACGCGGCTGCAGCCCAGAAGATTGCAGCATTTCTGAAAACCCTCACCACGACCGGCGGCTTGCGGGTAAAGTACCGCATCACTGCAGGCGCCGGCGCCCAGGACCCGGATGGCCTGGAGGCGCGTGAGATTTACGTGGAGATGTCTGGCCCGGACGCAGGGCTGCTCACCGAACGTGGCGGCGAATTGTTGCGCGCGCTGGAGCATGTTGCGGCCAAGATTATCCGGCTGGAGCCAGAAGAGCATGACACCATCTCGTTCGATGCAAATCGCTTTAAGGCGCTGCGCGCGCGCGAGTTAAAGCTCTCTGCCGAGACGGCGGCTGAGCGAGTCCGGCAGACCTCGCAGCCTTACAGTTTCAATCCCATGAGCTCGCGCGAGCGCCGCATGCTGCATCTTGCCTTCCGCGATTACACGGATCTCGAAACAGAGAGCAGCGGTGAGGGATTGCGCAGGTTTGTGGTGGTCTATCCCAAGGGCGCAGTGCGACCGCCGTCACGACCTGCTGGCTTGGGCAGTGGTGGGCCACGCCCGCCGCGGCGTAACTCGCCTTCCTGAAGGGCCGGTAGGCTCCATGCAGCCTGATCCACAGACTCAATCTCAGAACGAAACCAACGAAACCATTGTTGCGGTCGCGACGCCTCCGGGCCGCGGCGGTATTGGCATCGTTCGACTTTCAGGTCCGGATGCCCGACGCATCGCCGAGCCGATGGTGCGGCTGCGCCATCCGCTGGCGCATGCGCAGGCACGTTTCGGCGACCTGCTGGACGTTGCCACGGGGGAGAAGCTGGATGAAGCGGTGGTGACCCTCTTTGTCGCGCCACATTCCTATACCGGCGAAGATGTGGTGGAGCTGGCGGCGCACGGCGCTCCCGTGATTCTCGAGGCGTTGGTGCTGCAGGCATTGCAGGCAGGTGCGCGGCTGGCGGCTCCCGGTGAGTTTACGCAACGCGCATTTTTGAGCGGGCGCATTGACCTGACCCAGGCCGAGGCGGTGCATGATCTGATCGAGGCGCAAACGCTCTACCAGGCGCGGGTAGCCGCGCAGCAATTGCACGGTGCTCTTTCGCATACAATCCGCCCCGTGAAAGAGAGCCTGGTAGCGCTGATCGCTCTGCTGGAGGCGGGCATCGATTTCGCGGAAGACGATGTGGATGTGCTGCCCGGCGGGGAAATCGTCACCCGGGCTGACGAGATTGTCAGCCGGCTGGCACCGCTGGCTGCGAGCTTCGCGCATGGACGCATTGTGCAAGCGGGGTTGATGCTGGCGATTGTCGGCCGGCCGAATGCCGGGAAGTCTTCACTGTTCAATCGCATCATCGAGCGGGAGCGCGCGATTGTGACTGCGTCGCCGGGAACCACTCGCGACCTGGTGACTGAGCGCGTGTCGCTGGGCGGCATTCCGATCGAGTTGGTGGATACAGCGGGCATGCGGGAGGCCAGCGACGAGGCAGAGCAGATCGGCATTCGTAAATCGCGCGAAGCGTTAGCCGATGCGGACATGGTGCTGCTGGTGCTGGACGCCACTGTTTCGCCCAGCCAGGAAGAGTTGGCGTTGCTGGCCACCCTGGCCCAGCGGCGCGCACTGGTCGTGGTCAACAAGAGTGATTTGGCCCAGCCACCGGCGGCGATGGAGGCAGCGCTGAGTGGCCTTGGGCTGCCGGTGGTGCATACCTCTGCGCTCCATGGGGACGGGGTGAGCGCATTGAAGCATGCGATGCTGGCCATGTTGGGGGACCGGGTGGGAGACACGGAAACTGCGATGCTCACGAATCTGAGGCAGTATCAAGCCGTGACCGCGGCCCTTGAGGGTTTGCGCGCTGCGTCGGCTGCGGCAAACAATAACATCCCGCATGAAATGGTTCTCCTGGATTTGTACGGGGCGCTGAACCAGCTTGATTCGCTCACCGGCCAAACCACGAGTGATGACATACTGCACTTAATCTTTTCTACCTTTTGCATTGGCAAGTAGCGGGCTCGCTCATAAACAAGTTGGGGGAAGGCGCCGCCGTGGGTGAGACCATAGGAAGACCGATGGCGGCGCCGCAAGATTCGATCCCTTCCCACGCGGACAGGCTCACCAGCATTTTGTTCGCAGCCATGGTGCTCGTCTTTTGCGCGTGGGCACTGAGTCTTCCGCTCTTCCCGACCCAGGACGGCCCCATGCACAAGTACTACGTGCATGCGATGGCATCGCTGCTGTCCGGATCGCAGGACTATCACGCTTACGCAATACGACACCCCTTTCCACCCTATGCGACCCACTACGCGATTTTGCTGGGGCTTACGCGCTGGTTATCGTTTGACCTGGCAGAGAAGCTGCTTATCTGCGTGATCTTTATTTGCACGGCATATGGTGTTCGTTACTGTGCTCGATCCATGGGTCCGAGTGGAAATCTGGTTTCACTCTGCGTCGTTCCCCTGTTACTGCATTGGTCGTTGGTGATGGGTTTCCTGAACTACTCCCTCGCTATGGGTTTGCTGTTCTTCGCGGTTGGGCTCTGGAGCCGGGCGGCTACGGGCCGGCCCGCGCTGTGGCTGGGGTTTGGCGCTGTCTGCTTGCTGCTGGCGATCACTCATCCTATACCGTTGCTGTTGCTGATCGTCTTCTGTGCGCTTGATCTGGTAATCCGCGTGAGCCAGGATTATCGCCTCTCCCGGATGGCTGAGGGCCCGCGCTTTTCGCTCAGGAACTACCGCTGGCCAGGGGCTGGTCTTCTCGTCGCGGGACTATGCTTCCTCTATCCCCTGGCCAGCGTCGATCGAGGGCGTTCGGCTTCAAACCTGCACGGCTTTGGGCTGCACCGGGACGCGTTCATCAGCAGCCTGGCCCTATTCGGCCTTTCGCCGTTCGACACCCGTTCGCGCAATCTGTTCATTGATAGTTACCGACTGGGCCTGGTGGTGTTGCTGGTCAGCAGCCTGGTGCTTGCTGGTACCGGGTTGCTGGCCCGGTCGCGTGCGCACCGGCTTCGATCCGGCGACAGCCTGACCCTGCTTGCGGTGTTGGTCCTGCTGGCGATTCCTGTTTTGCCCAGTGCGATGAACGGTTCTGACTTCTTTTCGCAACGCCTCATGATTTTTCCCTGGCTGGCAGTTTTGGCCGCAGCCGGCGGCTATACATCCCCCCGCCGATTAAGCCGGGGAGTGCCTGCGTTCGCGATACTTCTTGCACTCACCGCGCTGGTGGCAGCCGAGGTGTTCTTTCGCCCAGTGGCGCACGACTTGTTCGCTCTCGAGCACCAGGCGCTGCCACAGCACACCAGGGGGCTGGCCATTCTTGACCCTGCGATGCTCAAGGCAGTGCGGGTGCAGCACCAGCTGGGCTTCAATCCCTATTTATGGAGTGGCGCTTTGCCCTTCCTGCATGCGAATGCAGTGATGCTCAACAGTCCCTTCATGGACCAGAAGATTACCCCCCTCATGCCGACTGCCGGAGGCGATTTACTGATCGATCAGATGAGCTCTCCGGACCAGGCCGAGCACCTGATCAATGGCAATATTGATCTGCCCGCACTTCCCACGGCAGTACGCTCTGCCCTCCTCCGCTCGACCCAGGCCATCGTCTTTGTCGGCACGCCGGAAGATGTGGCGCGGGGAATGGCGCCGATTGCGGGCGAAGGGGCCGCGGCGGCGTTTAGCTGCACCGCGCATGGCTGGTACCTGGTATGCCTGACAGAACCGCGCCATCAAAATGCATCTCTTTGGTAACAAGGATGGTTCAATATGACACAAAAGTGGTAGATCGCCGGGGCGCCCTTGCCCTATTCAGGTGCAATACTCCTGCTACCTCCCAATGTCCGACTGGCACGTTCAGGCCCATTCGCGCACGCAATCATCGCCCGCTCGCAGCCCCCAGACGGCTCTTCGCACGATCGACGGCAGACTTCAGCAGGCACTGAACGCGAAAGTGATCGGCGGCCTGGATGCGCTCAGGGCCATCGCGGTGACGATGGTGTTGATCGATCACTTCCTGCTCACGGATCACCTGATTGGCAATCACCCGAAAACGGGCTCTCTCGGGGTAATGATCTTCTTCGTGCTGAGCGGGTTTCTGATTACTGGCATCCTGCTGAAGGAATACCGCGGAACTGGCGCCATTTCGCTTGGCAACTTCTATCGCCGGCGCGCCTACCGCATTTTCCCCACCTTTTATTGCTGTTGGCTTCTCACTACCCTGGTCGATTTTCTTGCTCACCAGTTGCAATGGAAGACAGCGGCTCTCTCGTTCTTCTACCTCATGGATTACGGCCGCGCCCTGGCGCCGCCGGATGTGCAGCCATGGATGCACATGTGGATCAGCTGGTCCCTTGCGGTGGAAGAGAAGTTTTACCTGCTCTGGCCGCTCATGCTCCTGCTTCTCCTGAAGCGGCCAAGCCTGGCGCGCATACTCACGGCGATCATCCTTGGCCAATGGACTTACCGCGCCCTCATGGTTCTTGCTTTTCATGTCAGTGGCAGTTACGTCTACTGCGCCTTTGACATGCGCGCCGACGCTCTACTGGTAGGGTGCTTGCTGGCGATTCTGCTGGAAAACAGTGCAACGCGTTTGTTCTGCTGTCATCTCCTGCGTTGGCAGGGGCTGAGCCTGCTTGCCCCATTGGCGCTAGTGGGCGCGTTGACCTACCCGCCCAGCCATCCAGCAGCGGGATTGCTGGTCTGGACCCTGGAACCCGTCATTGTGGCAGTTATGATCCTGCAGTTCATTTACTGGGGAGCGCATTCCTGGACAGTGTGCAGCAGCCGCCCGGTTCGCCTGCTGGCCCAGCTATCCTATGCGCTCTACCTTTACCATCCGCTGGCGGGCAAAATCGTCAAGTTGCTAGGCTTGCGGCATCTTGGGGTATACGCCGCTCTCCTCATGCTTGCGCTGGCGATTGGCTCGTATTACCTGGTGGAACGGCCGTTCATGCGCTTGCGCGATCGTAAGCGGTTGCCGGGGCTGGCACCCCTGGTTGTATTGCAGCCATCGGCCTGAGCATCGGCCTGCCCATCAGGCTGACTGGAGTGCGCCCTCGCGTGTTCCTCACGCCAGTTGCGGGCTGGTAATGGGTCGGTTCTTCCAAAGGCTGTACAGGCAGATACCAAAGACGAAGAGTTCGACTGGTGGACCGGAGGAGAATGGACCGTACCCGTGGATCTTGAGTCCGTGGAATTGGCTGAAGTGAAAAACAAACAAGCCGGCGACAAAGAGCAAATACAAAGACCTGCCCCGCTGCTTGATTTCATACAGACCGGGGATTGCCGCCAGCATGAGGATGTGGTCGTAGAGGCGATGGTAGCTCACCAGTAACTCAAGCATGACCAGGGCGGCAAGGATGGTGTAGGGGCGGGATCTCATCGTTCTGGAACGCCAACACACAAAAATGAGAGCAGCACCAGCGGCCGCGCACACGGCATAGGTCAGGTTGTTACACAGCCGCGGATCATCGAGGACACGCGCCAGGAATGCCTGCAGGTTGAGATAGCCGTTGGAATCGGGTGCGTTGTGCAGGGAAAAATCGGCGTCGCCGCCAGGCCGCACAGCCAGCTTGAGGTTGGCGGCGAGATGCCCCAGGTAGGCCATGGAAGACAGCCGCACGTAAAACAACCATGTGCCAGCGGCCGCTACCACACCGGTGAGCAGGCAGGCGGCGAGCGCGGGCAAGCGCGTCGATTTCTTCAGGAGAAAGTAGAGGATGCAAAGGTAAGCACCCTGCGGCTTGAGCAACAGGCTGATCGCCAGCAGCAACGTTGCCGTGATGGGCATGGCAGCGGACTCGATGGCCACGATGCCCAGCGTAAGCGACGAAGCAGCAATCAGCACTGGCTGGCCCAGTTCCACCGCCCACCCGATCGAGCCATCCGCAAGCAGGATGACGAACGGGATGGCCGAGATCAGGTCCCGATAAGCTTTGCACTTGATAAACAGAACCACGAAGGTGGCCGTGACAAACCCATAGCACAGCAACATCCACACCACGGAAAGGACCTTCCACGGCAGCAGGGAAAGCGGGAAGAGCATGAGCAGAGTGCTGGGCGGATAGACGGGCCATTCGGGTTTGAAGTGGGTAGACGGCTGGTAGCCGCCCATCTTGTGGAATTCCTGCTCCAGCGTGGGTGAGTCGTAGGGGTCACAGCGGTCTGCCAGGCAGTGCGCGCCGGCAATGACGGTTACAAAATCGTGCTCGGCGCCATAGCCGTTCTTGGCCGGGCGCGAGTAGGTGAAGAAGACGTACGACAGGCTGGCCACAATGGCGGCCACCCCGATGATTGCTTGTAGGCGATTGCGGTTCAAGGGCAAGCCTCTTCATGGTGAGACGTTGGAAAGGCCACCGCTCTGGCGGCAAGATCAGACCTGCGCGGGTTGGGGAATTGGCTGGTTCCATTGCGTCGCATGTTCCAGGCGATCCCGCAGCCAGAAGGATGGGCGTTCGACCAGCCAATACGAAAGCTCAGCGCACACGAGAATGGCGGCCAGGTTCCAGGGCACAAACGGCGCGGAGTTGGGACGGGTGAACATGTGCTGCCAAAGGTAGAGGCTATACGAGATCATGCCTACGTGACGAAGCAAGCGGGTGTTGAGTACACGGCCGGGCGGCGACTGAGGGAACCGCACCACGTAGAGAACGATTTGTGAGAGGCATATGGCATTGAGGGTGAACCCAATCACCAGACCGTAGGAGCCGCGGAAATGGGACTGCACCATCGGCCCAAGAATGAGCACAAACACAGTTGCTGCCAGTGCGGCTGGTCCTTGTACGTAAGGCTTGATCAACCGATTAAATCGCTCGTTTCGCTGCAGCAAGGCGAGCAGGCAACCGAACATGATGCTGTCGAGACCGGTGTGCAGCATTCCATTGAGCAGTGCGCGGTGATGCGGCATGAGGTAGTAGGTGGCGATGCGCGAGAAGGGGGAGAGCAGAATGACCCACACGGCCAGCTTGATACTCCTTTCGGATCTCAAAAAGAGCAACGCTGCTGGCCACAGCAGGTAGAACTGTTCTTCGAGGCTAAGTGACCAGGTATGTTCCAGTAGCTCGCTGCCCCCGCCGAAGTAATTGGATGTGTAGGTGGCCGCCACGGCAAAGGCGCGCAGGGTGCCGGCGAACACACCAGCGTGGGTGAGCACCAGGCTCACGGCCAGGTATGCGTAGAGCGGCGGGAAGATGCGCAGGGTTCTTCGGAAGTAAAAGCGCTTGAGGCTCAGCGTCCCTGTTTTATTCAGTTCCTTCAGGAGCAGATGTGTGATGAGGAAGCCGCTGAGGACGAAGAACATCTGAACACCCAGCGCGCCCCAGAAGATGTACAGCCAATACGGGACGAGCGGGATCTCCTTCGCCAGCACGCCATTCATGTGCGCAGCGACGACCATGCACACAGAGACAGCGCGAAGGCCGTCGAGTGAAGGAATGTTCCTGTGGTTCACTGTTCCAGCATCGTTACATGCGGCCCCTGGGACCTCAATAGCTACAAAGGGTTTGGCGCGAGGGTTGAACCCAGTTAAGCCACAGTAAAGGCGCAATACGGCGGCGAATCCTGCGGACTACGCCGGCTTGCGCTGATAGTCTTATGCCAATCATGTCGACCGGCCAGACATCCGTCGTGACCTCTCCTGGACCGCAAGCGATGGGCGATGCCGCTGGTTCTGCCGGGAACCGTTCGGATCGAGGCTTCATGGGTCTGGTGCAGCAGGAAGCGCCGCTGGAGTTGTCCATCGTGATGCCCTGCCTCAACGAAGAAGAAACAGTGGGCATATGTGTGCGGAAAGCAGTAGCCGCGCTGCGCGAGGCCGGCATCGCTGGAGAGGTGATCGTTGCTGATAATGGGTCTACCGACGGCTCGATCGCGCAGGCCGAGGCTGAAGGCGCCCGGGTAGTCCACATTGCCGAAAAGGGTTATGGCAATGCTCTTAAGGGCGGCATCCTGGCGGCGAGCGGCACTCATATCCTGATGGCGGACTCTGATGACAGTTACGATTTCAGTCATGCTCCGCGATTTATGAACGAACTTCGCGCCGGCGCCGACCTGGTGATGGGTAACCGCTTCCGCGGCGGCATCTCGCCCCAGGCGATGCCGTTTTTGCATCGCTACTTAGGTAACCCGGTGCTCAGTGGTGTCGGCCGCTTGTTTTTCCGGTCACCCTGCGGCGACTTTCACTGCGGCATTCGGGCCATGCGTAAGGACAGCTTCGAACGCATGGACATTCGCTCCACCGGTATGGAATTCGCCAGCGAAATGGTCGTCAAGGCCAGCCTGCTGCAGATGAAGATCAGCGAAGTACCCACCACCCTGAACCCGGACGGGCGCACCCGCGCACCGCATCTCCGGACGTGGCGGGATGGATGGCGGCATCTGCGGTTCTTATTGATGTACAGCCCGCGCTGGCTGTTCCTCTATCCTGGTATTTTTCTGGTGGTGGCAGGCCTCGTGGTCTGTGCGCTCCTACTACCGGGGCGGTTTGTGTTTCACGGAATCGGGTTCGATGTGCATACCCTTCTCTATGCCTTCGTTGCCGTACTGCTGGGCTTTCAGCTCATCGCCTTCGCCACCTTCACCAAGGTGTTCGCCATCACCGAGGGATTGCTCCCTGAAGATCCGCGGCTGCGACGTATCTTTGGCTGGGTCACGCTGGAGACCGGGTTGCTGGTTGGCGGCTTTTTGACCTTGTTGGGATTGGCTGGATCCATCCTCGCTGTCTCAGGCTGGGCGCGAGAGAGTTTTGGCGCTCTCAATCCTGAGCGCACCCTCCGCCTGGTCATCCCGTCTGTGTTCGCACTCACCCTGGGCGTGCAAATTACTTTCAGCAGTTTCTTCCTCAGCATTCTCGGGCTCAGGCGACGGCAATGAAGGTGGGGCGTCCGTTCCTCTGGATATCGTCCGCAGCATTGACGGCAGTGCTCATCCTTCTGCTGTTCAAGGTGAGCAAGCTGGACCTCAGGGTGACGCTGCAACAGCTGAGGGCGGTCAGCTGGATTTCATTCACCATGCTGGTTTCGCTCACGTCGGTGCACGTGTACCTTTCCAGCGTGAAGTGGCGATCCGTGGATGCGCGGCTCCGTGCCGTGGATGATGTGGCGCCATCCAGAACCGTGTCATTTGCTTTGACCAGCCTCGGCGTTGCGCTGGGTCAGTTGCTGCCAGTACAGCTCAGTATGTCGCTGGCGCGCACTCTCGGCACCTACTTCTATGGCAAAGGCATCAAGCGTGGCACCGGAGGCACGTTGTTTGAGCAGACCTTCGATGTGATCGTTGTGGGCTTTCTGGCCATTGCTTCGGGGGTGACGCTCGCCTGTAAGGGCGGCGTTTTGCTCTGGATGCTATTAGCAACCGCGCTGGCGGCAATTGCCATGCTTGCAGTGGGTCCGGTGGCTAGTTGGATCCGCGGACAAGTGAGCGCCCTGAACTCCCGGCCGGTGGCGCCGGCTAATCGGATCCTACGTAATTTGGCCGGCTTGCACGGTTCGGGACTGCTGGACGCGGGTCTGAGCCGTCAACTCCTGGGTCTTTCCATGGCACGCTTCGCCATCCAGGTGCTGATGGCCGGGCAAACCGCGCAGGCGATCGGGGTGCATATTCCTCTTTGGCACCTTGCTGGCGCCATGCCTTTTGTCGTGATCGCCGGTGTCCTCATCGTCACGCCGGCAGGCCTGGGGGTGAATGAGCTGAGTTACGCAACCACCCTGCACATGTTCGGTACCCCATTACACACTGGTGCGCAATGGGCTTTGGCGAATCGTTTTCTGGTGGCTTCATCCTGCCTTGTAGTCGCGGCGGGCGGCGCCGCGGCGCTCGGTTTGAACAGGGTGGTGACGGCAGGCGGACCCACTGACCTCCTGCAGGAAGAGTAACCATGGCTACACAGACAAGAGAATATGTTGCGCGCTCCCTCAGCCGTTGCACCGTGTGCGGCGGAAACCAGTGGCGCTTTGTTCGCCGGGGAAACGATCTGTATCAGCCTGGCGATGAAGAGACATTCGCATTGCACAAGTGCCTCACCTGCGGACAAATCATGCAAAACCCCCTACCCACGGGGGAGCAACTCAGTAAGGGGTATTCTGCCCAGTACGCGCCGTATCGTCCGGCGTGGAAGGAACCAGGAAGACCCTTGTGGAAGATCCTGCGCGACTTACCACGGCGCGCCGTATGCGGCGGCTGCAGCGTTATGGTGCAGGCAGCCGCTTGCTGGAAGTGGGTTGCGGCGCGGGTGATTTTCTCTACGCTGCGCAGCGGACGGGTTGGGAAGTGAAGGCCGTGGAATACAGCGATAGCCTGGCCGCTGCATTGCGAACAGAATTGGGCTTCGATGTGCGCACAGGCGATCTGACACGCGGGCTGTGGCCGGCAGAGAGCTTCGACGCGGTCGTGATGTGGAGCGTGCTCGAACACCTGCAAAACCCGCTCGAGGCGCTCATGACGGCATCCTCTTATCTGAAACCCGGCGGAGCCGTTTTCATCCAGATTCCTACGCTTTACGGGGTGCAACAGGGAATGCGTTTTAGGCAGTACTGGGCCCTGCTCGATCTGCCCAGGCATCTCAGCTTCTTCGGCAAAGAATTGCTCGCGGATTTGTGCCACCGCGCCGGTATGCAACTGACGGTATTTAAAACCCCCTTGCTGGAGACGGCCTGGTGCGACTTCGCTAGTATCTCCAACGTGGCCGGTCACTCCAGATCGCCCGTGCGGCGCGCCTTCCGCGTGTTGTCGCTGACCCTGCTATCCGTTCTGTCTTTCCCTTTGCTGGCATGGCGCAGTGCGCGCGGCCGAGGCACAGAAGCGTTCGCGGTCGCCGTGAAGAGATAGCCGTTGAAACCTTTTTTGTCGGTGGTCATGCCCACCTATAACGGTGACGAATTCCTGGCAGCGGCGCTCGAAAGTGTGCGATCGCAGCAGCGGGATGGCATGGAACTACTGATCGTCGACGATGGCTCAACGGATCGAACGCTTGCGATCATTCGCGATTTCGCTGACAAATTGCCCATCCGCCTGATCACCCCGGGCAGAATCGGCAACTGGGTGGCCGCAACCAATATCGGGTTGCGTGAGGCCTCCGGGGAATGGGCTTGCTTACTCCATCAGGACGATCTGTGGCTGCCGGGGCGCCTGGACCGGCTTTGGCCGGAAATGCAAACCAGTCCCGCCACGCTGATCGTGCATGACGCCACGTATGTGGGGCCGGCAGGGCAAAGCCTGGGTGCCTGGACCTGCCCTTTTTCAGCAGGCTCGATTCCCTCCGCGCTGTTTGTTGAGCGCCTGTTAGTGCAGAACTTTCTTGCCATTCCTTCCCCCGTGTTTCGGCGAACTGCCGCAGTCGCTACTGGGGGCATGAATGAGGCGCTCTGGTTTTCTGCGGATTGGGATCTTTGGTTGCGCCTCGCTGCGCTTGGTCCGGTTCACTTCTTAGCTGAGCGACTGTGCGCTTTCCGCATCCACCCCGCATCGCAGACAGCTTCCCGCAAACTACGCCCATCCGAGTGGGAAGAGCAGTTGACTACCGTGCTTGCGCACCACATCGAAGGTTGGCCGGCGGAGCCACAGGTGCGCGCGCGTGTGGAACGCGCCGCCCTCGCCTCGGTGGCCGTGAATGCAGCTTTGTCGGCAGCCTCCCGCGGTGAGCAGGTCAAAGCTTTGCCGGTCATTTGGCAATTGGCGGCTCTGGGCCCTTCTGGCTTGCATCGGTACCTGCGCGATTCACGTATTGTGCAGCGGGTCACGTCGCGGCTGAAGCTACGCCGGTTGACGCCCAGCTAGCAGCCCGCGCGCCGCGCGCGCCCAACGCACTCTGAACATAGTTGATAAACGAGTGCTGGCCCACGAACTCACGCGAGCTTGCCGTTGCTCGCGGCTTCTACTCCATACTGCTTAAAGGACGTTCCCGGGAGGATTTCGCGGTTCTTTCACTCGTTCCAAGTAAAGCCGCCGTGGACGGTGCAGATGTCTCCATGCCGGGCTGGGTGTGGCGTTACGCTTATGCGCTTCTGCTAAGCATATCCGTCTCTGTGTGGTTACTTCCCATTCGATCGCCTCTGTGGCTGGATGAAACTGTATCCACCTTCACTGTCAAAGGTGGGGTGGCGAAGATACTGGCGCGCCAGGGGTGGCCCGGCGTGCCCGCGTATCCGTTTCTACTGTGGCTCTGGACCAAAGCATTCGGGACCGGGGAAGTCACCATGCGGATTCTCTCCCTGCTCGCCATGCTGGGTGCTGCTTACTTGCTGTACCGAACAGCCCGCGAGCTGTTCGACCGCGATGCGGCTTTGGTGGCTACGGCGATATTTTGCCTGCATCAGAACATCGTCTTCGCTTCAGTCGACATTCGGCCCTACCCCTTCGCTGCGCTGGCCGCGACGACCTCGATTTTTGCGCTGGTTCGGCTGCGTCGTTCCCATTCCCCCTGGCTAGCCGCCCTTTTCGGCTTCTCCGCCGCCTGCATCGTGTACTTTCAGTTTCTCTTTGCCGTGATCTTGCCTGCGCTCGCGCTTTGTTTCTTCCTGCTTGATACGGGCGACCGCAGGGCTCGCTGGCAGCGAACCACCATCGCGCTGGGCGTGTTTGCTCTGGCTTTTTTGCCCGTTATCCCTGGCGCCTGGTACATGTTTCACACCAGCGGGACGCACGTATTTGCTGACGCACCGCGATGGGGAACTGTAGTGCAAACCCTGGCGAAGAAGCGGCTGTTTTATCCGCTTGTCGTCACGGTGATGCTGGCAGTGATCCTGCGACGCCTCGATCTGCGCACCCGGCCGCAGAGGTGGCCAGTACTTCTCTGTGTTTCTCTCGGGATCATCCCAATCCTGATCCTCTTCGAAATCAGCACCAGAACGTCCATCCACATCTTCGTATTTCGATACCTGTTGATTGCGGTGCCAGGGGTCGCACTCTGCTGGGCATGGCTCATGAGCCGCATCCAGTCCCAGCTGCTGCGCTTGTTGTTCTGCGTCATGGTGGTTGTCCCGGCCTCTTTCACTTACTTGCGCGCGCCCGGCGCTGGCTCGCACGATTACACCTGGAAATACGCGATTGACGCAGTGAACGCCAGCGCCGCTCCAGACTATGCACCGGTGTTGATCTGCAGTGATTTGCCGGAATCTGACTCGTTGCCCTTGCCTTCCATTGACGCCGCCCACGATAGCGTGCTGTTTGCACCCCTCAGCTATTACCCATTGCACGCACCGGTGATTGCTTTACCGCGATCGCTGAATGGTGAGGCTAAACGGGCCGCTGGAGACTTTCTCCATAGCGCAGCGCAGCGACGCCAGCGATTTCTCGCCATGGCGTTCATACCTTCGTGGGGTACCCTGGACTGGCTCGTCAGCCAGGCTTCTCCGGCCTATTCGGCAAAGCGGATGGGCGATTACAACGGCATCCTTGTGATGGAGTTCACCCCGAACCAGCCAGAGGATTCGCCCCGGTGAAGCCAGGCAAGCCTGCATTTGGCGCCGCCTCAGTATCAGACAAGGGACGGGCTTCCGATTGGTCCGTCGATCTCAGCAATGCCTATCTTTATAATCGACTTGTTGCATGGCGGGCTTTCACCGATGCTGAACCATAAAAAAGTCGTGGTCGTTTTGCCTGCCTACAACGCTGCCCGAACGTTGCGTCGCACGGTCGACGAAATTCCCCGGGAAATCGTCGATGAAATCATTCTGACGGATGACGCCAGCAGCGATAACACCTCTGATCTTGCCCGGGAAATGGGCCTGCTCACCCTTCGGCACGACCACAACCGTGGCTACGGCGGTAACCAGAAAACCTGTTACACCGCTGCTCTGGACCAGGGCGCAGATATCGTGGTGATGTTGCACCCGGATTATCAATACACGCCCAAGCTGGTTTCTGCGATGGCGTCGATGATTGCTTACGGGGAATACGACGGCGTATTGGCTTCACGCATCCTGGGCCGGGGTGCACTGAAAGGCGGCATGCCGTTGTACAAGTATGTTGCCAATCGCGGCCTTACGTTTCTCGAGAACATTCTGATCCGGGAGAAGATGTCGGAGTATCACACAGGCTATCGAGCCTGGAGCCGAGCCCTGCTGGAGCGTCTGCCGCTCCTCAACTGCTCCGACGACTTTGTCTTTGATAACCAAATGGTGGTGCAGGCGGTTTATTTCGGGTTTCGTATTGGCGAGATCTCCTGCCCGACCAAGTATTTCGAAGAAGCTTCATCGATCAATTTCCAGCGCAGTGTCACGTACGGATTCGGCGTGCTGGAAACAGCGATGAGCTTGCGATTGAAGCGATGGGGCCTGGCAAAGCCGGCGTTTCTCGAGGACCAGCCGATCGGGCGACTGCCCAGCAGTAAAGCGGTGCCGTCGGCGTGGCTCGGGTAGTTCATCTTTGCGGTTTTGGTACTGAGACCATCCCCAGGATTCGTGCTTGAACGCCTTTAACGCCGCAGCAACTCCCGTCGCAAAGGGTCATAAGTGGGTGGCCGCGTTCGATCGCGTTCAGTACAGCGTGTACGCCTTCGCCCTGCTGGTCTCAGTCTCTCTTTGGTTGATCGCCATCCGTGCCCCGCTCTGGTTGGATGAGACGGTCTCGATGTTTCTCATCAGTGGCGGGTTTGCCGGCATCCTGGGCCGCCAGGTATGGCCAGATTCTCCGGCGTATTCCTGCGTTCTTTGGCTTTGGACAGAGGCCTTTGGACGCGGCGAGATCACACTGCGGCTCCTGTCTGTGCTGGTCATGCTGTTGGCCGCCTACTTGTTGTACCTGGCCGCCCGCGCGCTCTTCAGCCAGGAGGTTGCCCTCATTGCTGCGGTGGTCTTCTGTCTGCACCCGGTGATTGTGTTTGAGGCGATCGACATTCGCCCTTATGCATTTGCGGCCCTCACGATCACAGCGTCGATTTTGCTGCTGGTGCGGTTACGAGATAGCCCTTCCCGCTGGTTAGCCGCCCTATTCGGGTTTTCGGCCGCCTCCATCGTGTATCTGCAGTTGCTCTTCGCGTCCGTCTTACCCGCGCTGCTGATTTGTTTTGTGGCCGCGAAGTGGCGTAACCGCAAGCTTCTGTGGCAGCAATCAGCGATCGCACTTTCGGTGTTCGCCGTGGCAGCACTCCCCTCCATACCCCGGCTGGCGTACATGTTTCACACCAGTGGCACCCACGTGTTTGCCGAGGCGCCCACGATAGCGCAATTGCTATCGCTGCTCAGCCTGAAAGCGCTCGTTGTGGTCCTGTGCGCGGCTGTTTTGCTGGCCGCCTGGCGCCACCAACTCGATATGCGCTGGCACACGAAGGATTGGCCACTCCTACTGTGCGCTTCCCTGGCGCTCATCCCGGCACTTTCGTTATTTGCCATCAGCGTGGGTACGTCCATCCACGTTTTTGTGCCTCGCTATCGGTTGGGAGCGATCCCGGGGGTCGCGCTGTGCTGGGCGTATATCGTGAACCGCATCGAATCACCCGGCCTGCGCCGGCTGTTTTGCGTGGTGCTCGCGGGGGCGGCTGTCGTGGCGTATTGGGAGTCGCCCTTACTCAAACAGCATCAGTACTCATGGAAGTACGCCATTGCATTTGCCGAAAAGAACGCAGCGCCTGACAACGCGCCAGTGCTGATGTGCAGCGACCTACCCGAAGCAGACCACATGCGCATGCCGTCTGGCCCGGCCATCGCAGAAAGCGGGATTTTGCCCCCGTTGAGCTACTACCAGCTCACGGTGCCGGTCACCCCGTTGCCACGCACCCTCAATGCTGAAACTCGCCGCGTGGCGGCGCAATTTCTGCAACAGGAAGCCGAGCGCCATCAGCGGTTTTTGGCCATGGCCTTTGCCCAGTCCTATGAAACGTTGGACTGGCTTGCAACCTATGCAAAAGAAAGATACGCGGCGAAAGAGCTGGGGGAGTTCGAAGGAGTCAGGGTGGTCGAGTTCAGCCCACGGAGTTGATGCCGGGCCGTGTAGGACATAGTGGCACAGCGTTCGGATGCGCAAACACGTCCATGTGCGTTAATCCTCTGTGCACGTGGCCCGCGTTGCGTGTCGCAACCCTGCAATCTGTCGTGTAGACTCGGTCGCATGGATGGCAGAACTGCCACGGCTACCGTTCAGGAAGACGCTACCCACCTCATACGGCGTGCCAGGCTGCGCCTGCTACAGATGCACTACCAGAGCAGGGTTGGGCACATTGGCGGTAATCTGAGTGCGCTCGATCTTCTGATGAGTCTTTACCATTTCCGGCTTCAGCCGGGTGACAAGTTTCTCTTATCGAAAGGGCACTCCGCGGGTGCGCTGTATGTGACCCTCTGGAGCATGGGTTTGTTGAGCGACGAAGATCTTTGTAGTTTCCATGGGGAAGGTACCCGCCTCAGTGGCCACCCACCTTTGCAGGGTATTCCTGAGGTGATCTTCGCGACTGGCAGTCTGGGCCATGGCCTAAGTCTTGCCGTGGGCCTTGCGCTGGGTAAGAGGTTACGGGGAGAGAGCGGCCGTGTATTTTGCCTTACCTCCGATGGCGAATGGAATGAAGGTTCCTGTTGGGAAGCACTCATCTTTCTTTCTCACCACAAACTCGACAACCTCACCTTCCTTGTGGATTTGAACGGAATGCAGGGTTTCGGTTCCACCGCAGAAGTGGCCAACATTCACTCCCTGGCAAGCAAATTCAGTGCGTTCGGTGTAAAGACCGTGGAAATCGATGGGCATGATCTGAATAGCATCTGCGCCGCCCTTCATGTAAAGACCGGACCGCTCGCGATCGTCGCCAAAACCAGAAAAGGTTGCGGCGTATCTTTCATGGAAAATCAGATGGCCTGGCATTATCTGCCCATGAGCGAAGAGGAGTATCAGCAGGCAGTGCGAGAGGTGATGGAATGCGACAGGCCTTCTGCAATGCTTTAATGCAGCAGGCCGCGCTGCGCGATTTCGTTTTCCTCACCGGGGATCTTGGTTTCAAAGCCCTCGAGCCGCTGCGAGACGTGATGGGACCGCGGTTCATCAATGCAGGTGTTGCCGAGCAAAACATGGTTTCGATTGCGGCTGGTTTGGCGCGCAGCGGAATGCGACCATGGACATACAGCATCGCGCCTTTCCTCTACGCTCGTCCCTTTGAACAAATTCGAAACGATGTCTGTTTTCATCATTTGCCGGTTGTCCTGGTCGGCAACGGCGGCGGATACGGATATGGGGTGATGGGCAGCTCACATCATGCTCTGGAGGACTACGGTTGCCTGCTCACGCTACCGCACATGCGTGCATTCGTACCAGCTTTTGACTCAGATATCAGCAGCATGATCCCCGCGCTGATGCAAGCTGACGGACCCGTGTACCTGCGTATGGGCCTGTCAGAGGAACCGAAGGGCTGGTCGGCGCCACCGTATGCAGCGTGGCGAAAACTTCTGGATGGCAATGGAATGGTGCTGGCCGGCGTGGGTCCGCTCGTGGGCGGAATGCTCAGCGCCCTGCAGCAGTTGGACGAAGACATAAGACCGGAAGTCTGGCTTGTCACGGAGTTGCCAATTACAGAAGTTCCATCTTCGTTTTTGCAGAGTGTACGCCGCGCGCGTCGATTACTTGTAGTCGAAGAACATACGCTTCATGGCAGCTTCGGCCAGATGCTGGCTCATTCGCTGGCGATGTGTGGCCAGTCTCTGGACCTCTTCATGCATAAACACGCGATGGGTTACGTCTCGGGTCTTTACGGATCACAAAAATTCCATCGTGCGGAATGCGGTCTCGATGCAGTGTCGGTTGTGGCGGCGGTCTCTGTGCAATGAGCATCTCGCTGGTCGTGCCGAGAACAAGTGCAGTGAACGCGGCGAGCATTCGACAGCTGCAAGGCCCTATTCTGGTGCTGGGAGCAAGCGGCTTTATCGGGGCCAACCTTCTTCACATTCTGCTGGAGCAGCGAGAGGATGTGTATGGCACGGCCACACGCCTGCCGGCTTGGCGGCTCGAGAGTTTGCCGCGCAAGCATGTACTCGTGACCGATCTTCTGATCGATTCGAATCTCGACGCTTTGTTAGCAGATGTGAAACCGCGAACCATCTTCGATTGCATCGCCTATGGCGCCTATTCGTTCGAGACAGACCGAGAGCTGATTTATCGCACCAATTTCAATCTCATCTCTCGTTTGTTGGGGCGGCTCGATGCGCGGAGTCTCTCCTGTTACGTGCATGCAGGCAGTTCTTCCGAGTACGGCGACAACTCTTCCGGACCCGTAGAGGATGCCCCGTGTGCTCCCAATAGTCACTACTCCGTCTCCAAAGTAGCGGCGGCAAGCCTGATCCAATACCTGGGAAAGAAGAAGGGGCTGCCATGCGCCAACCTGAGGTTGTATTCGGCCTATGGCCCGCTTGAAGACTCTTCTCGATTGATACCCAATATCGTGCAGCACGGTGCTTCTGGTGGCTACCCGGAATTGGTCGATCCCCGCGTTTCCCGAGACTTCGTCTATGTGGACGATGTGGCTCAGGCTTTTGTCGATGTGGCACTCAAACTTCGCGAAGCAGACTACGGAGACTCGTTCAACATCGGGACAGGATGCAAGACGACGATCGGCGATATCGTAGCAGTTTCGCAGCAGGTTTTTGAGATCCACGAGGACCCAGTTTTCAACATGCCAAGCCGGGAATGGGATTTGACCGACTGGTACGCCGATATCAGCAGGGTGCGTGAGCTATTTGCCTGGGCACCGAAGGTCAGCCTGGAGGAAGGGCTGCGGCGCACAGCCGCTTGGTATCGTTCGTTGCCAGACAAGGTGGCGTACCAGCAATCTTCCAAGCGCTTCGGGCTGGATACCAAGCACAGTGTGTCTACGATTGTTGCCTGTTACAAAGACGGGCAGGCGATTCCCATCATGTATGAACGCCTAAAGAAAACCTTCGCGGATCTTAAAATTGAGCACGAGATTATTTTCGTTAACGACTGTAGTCCGGACGATTCAGAGGAAGTGATCCGGTCCATTTCTCGCAACGACCGGCGCGTTCTCGGCATTTCACACTCTCGCAACTTCGGCTCTCAGGCAGCTTTTCGCAGTGGCATGGAGATCGCTACCAAGAATTCCTGCGTTCTTATGGATGGAGATCTGCAGGACCCCCCCGAATTAATCGCGCAATTTGTGGCGAGATGGCGAGAAGGATCGGATGTTGTCTATGGCCGCCGGGTGAAGCGTGAAGCATCGGTGCTGATGCAGGTTGCCTACAAACTCTTCTATCGTGTCTTCGACAAATTCTCGTACATTAAGATTCCGCGTGACGCCGGTGATTTTGCGTTAGTGGATCGCAGAGTTATGGAAGCCATGCTCCGCTTTCCAGAGCGGGATTTGTTTCTGCGCGGTGTGCGCGCGTACGCCGGGTTTCGCCAGGTGGGCGTTGATTACGTGCGGCCAGAGCGTATGTTTGGTCGCACTACGAATAGTCTTCTCAAAAACCTGGGGTGGGCGAAAAAAGGAATTCTGTCGTTTAGTTATGTTCCGCTGGATATCATGAGCAGTGCCGCGATTGTTTTATGCGCGATCTCGTGTCTCATGATTGTGGGGCAACTGATGGCCAAGCTGTTGTTCCCTGCTTCGGCCCCTCGAGGCTTTGCTAGCGTAATTATTCTGATCGTCTTTTTTGGATCACTCAACGTGCTTGCCATCAGCGTGGCGGGTGAGTACATTGCGAAGATTTTTGAAGAGGTTAAGCAGCGGCCTCACTTCATTCGCCGGAGCATCATCCGCGACGGTGAGGTACGCCTGGCGGCGAAAGAAAGCTGATGATGGCTCGTCGAGGAGAATCGTTTTCGGAGCAGGGTCAGCCAGCGTTCAAGCATCGCAGAAACATGGTGGAAGCTGCGTCAGAGGCGTGGAGGCCACAGTTATTCGTGCCAACGACGACCTGGCTTTCGCGCGTGCTGGCCGCAGTGCGGCGATTCTTCGATGTTCAGGCCGGCTCAGCCTGGCGAGATCTAGGTGCAGTGTTGCCAGCTTTGCGAGGCACTGTGCTCGATGTCGGCTGCGGTGCCCAACCTTTTCGCTCGCTCGTCCACCCACAAGCAACCTACCTGGGCATAGATACTGACGGCGCCAAGGCGCATTTCGGTTACGAAATGCCAGACACTACCTATTTTTCCGGGAATGTGTGGCCGGTCGCAAATGCGTCTGTAAATGTTGTGTTGTGCACCGAGACGCTGGAGCACGTGCTTGAAACACGGCAATTCCTGGGGGAAGCGGCACGTAGCCTGGTTGCGGGGGGCACTTTATTACTGACGGTACCCTTTGCTGCACGTTGGCATTTCATTCCCTATGATTACTGGCGCTTCACGCCGTCCAGCCTCAATCATCTGCTTCTGGAAGCCGGTTTCGCTCGAGTTCGCGTGTACGCACGTGGAAACGGCTATACCGTCGCCTGCTACAAGACAATGACCATACTGCTGCTGTCTCTTATGCCTCAAGCGGGCTCTGCAGCTTCCAGGCTGCTGCGCCGGCTATTGGGCCTTATCGTTGCCCCCGTCTTCGTTTTGCTAGCTTGTTTTGCAAACTTATCGTTGCGCGGGCACGGCGGGGATGACTGCCTGGGTTATACCGTAGTTGCAGAGCGGGCCGGCCCTCAATGATTGTCTAATCCGCATTCGATGGCTTGTGGCCTACCACGGCTAGATTGCCGGCCGGGAGAGAGATCAATTGCTGTCCTAACCCTGTCATCTTTGCCGTCCCTCGAACCGCCGATTTAAGGTGCGGCGGTAGCGGAAATAGCTTCATCCAGTAGTCGAGTGGGTATCGGTTGCGTACTTCTGTGACTGTGACCGAAGCAAAGCCTGCGTTCTGCAGTAGGGCGCTGCTGGTTCGACGATCGAAAAGCTGAAGATGCTCGATATCGAAAATGGGGGATCTTGTTCCCAGGATGCGCGCGGACAGGGCGCGGCGATCATGAGCGACGATCATCAGGAAACCGCCCGGCTTGAGTAGCGTGAGCGCATCGCGCGCGATGCCTACCGGGTCCCATACGTGCTCAATCACCTGGAAGCACGTAATAAGGTCGAGGCTGGAGGGGGTGAACTGGTTTGCCGAGAAGATTCCGCACTTGAGATGAGGTTGGATTTCCGGCCTGGCGGCGGCTATGGGGGCGATCGATGGTTCCACTCCCACCACATCCGTGAATCCCAGATCAAGTAACTCGGCCACGAACGCACCATCACCTGCGCCAATATCGAGAGCGCTGCTCATCTTTGGCAAGGTCCCCAGGTGCGATTGAAGAAGGCCGCGGTAAGTCATGGCAGCAAGCCTCGACTCTTCGCCACTTTCGAACGAAGCGTCTTTGTACGCGTCCGCTAGTTTCTCCGGCTGCAATACAGGGTTTGCGTAGAGCATGCCGCACTCGTTGCATTCGACCATTCTAGAGTGCATGTATTCGGGCATTTTGCGGGAGGCGAAGGCTGATGCAGTCAGCTTTTCTGGATCGATGGTTGCCTCGGTCAGAACATGCGCGTCGTCGCCGCCGCACAAAGGACAGAGGCGCGGTACAAATTCCAACTTCATGCGAATCCTTTCCAGGGTGGAAGCTATTGGGATAATAGCTTTTTTGGGCAATCTAATCGACCGCTATAAGCACATTGACTGCCGCCCTATACTCTTAGAGCCATGACGGTATCAGAGAACAAAGTCGTGCCGCGACCAGACCGCTGGAGCCGAACCACAGTTGCCTGCATCGTCCTGGTCTCTCTGCTTTATTTCGCGGATATGGCTTTGCGTGCCAGCCACAAGTGCTTCTGGTTTGACGAACTCTACACCGTCTCTCTCTGTCGTTTGCCCGATTTAAGTAGCACCTGGGCGGCCGTCACGCATGGGGTGGACTTCAATCCTCCGTTACTTTACGTGTTCACGCGCGGTGTGCAGTGGATGTTCGGAGAGGGCCTCATAGTGACTCGCCTGCCGGCGATGATTGGCGTTTGGATATTCTGCCTCTGTCTTTTTTTCTTCGTAACCCGGCGTGCTGGCGTTATCGCCGGCTTTATCGCCGGCGCATTTCCGTTTTTCACTTTGGTTCAGTACTACGCTTATGAAGCTCGATCACACGGTGTTTCGCTGGCTTGGTGCGGCTTAGCACTGGTTTGTTGGCAGCGACGCAAAGAGGAAGCAAGCGGCATCTGGTTGGCAGGATTCGGCCTCAGCTTTCTGGGGGCGTTACTGACTCACGTTTACGCTGTGTATCTGGTTATCCCATTTGTCGTGGTTGAGGTTTTCGAATGTGGTTCGAAAGCGTCGAGTTGATTGGGTATCTTTTAACGGCCCTCATGGTGACGCTTGTTCCTCGGGAGTCTTTGGTGGGTACTTATGCCGCTGGTTCGGGAATACCGGAGAATCGCGATCCCCGTAACATTCTATGCTCCGGCGCCCCACGACTCTTTCAACGATTTCTCATCGATATGTTTGGGCCGGCCACACCGATTCTTACTATGATTTTTTTCTCGGTTTGGGATGAACGCGGCACCAAAAGCGCATCCCCATTTCGAGAGGGAGAAGCTGCTCGAAGATTGCCATTCCATGCCCGAGAGTTGGTGCTGGCTTTTGGGTTTGTTCTGATTCCCTTAGCTGGCTTGATCGGTTGCAAGAATTAGTCATGGACCCTTTATCGACCGGTACTTTCTTCGACCGTGCCGGCTATGCGATTTTTTTGGCGTTTGCTAGTGCTCGAGGTGGCAGCCAAGGGCGCGGCAGAAGGCCTTCGCGGTTTCGTTCTGCTGCTGGATGTTGGTCGATCTCGGTTCAGCGCTCTTATCTTGGTCTCGAAACAAAGGATTGTGCTTCTTTGAGCCAAGTACCCAGTTCAGGCTCACTACTACCCCGCACAATCCGATGATGCTCTACGAAGCACTTGTCCCACGACGACAGCGGTCTGGAAATACTGGTTCCGACCGCGCTTGATTATCTTTACCTGTTTCACTATGCCCCGCGCTACCGTCACAACCCGTCTTTACTTTCGGGGTCGCTGCGGAAGGATATCTGGCTGTCTCCTATCAGCAAATGGGCGAAGACAACGGGTTCGAAGATGAAGCTCACGGAATACGAGACCTTTTCTTGCGACGCACGATCGGTTTCTGCTTTACGAGAATGCGAGGGGACGGCTACGGCAGCTAAGCAAACGATCGCAAATGCTGGTTATCGTTTAACCTCCGTTCGCACCGACGCTGTTGGCGTCTTGTATTCCTTCCAGAAGTAACGGTGGCGCTAGCCGCAGGAAAGCGTCGCGATCGGACCATTGAACCGCCTTCGCGGATCGGATGATTTGGAGGATTTCGGATTGACGAAGAAATATGGCCGGTCAAGACCGCACGAGTTCGCTGCGCACCCGCCGGTTGAGCCGGGTTGCGGACATGGACAGGCGCGCAGGCTTACGGTTTCCTCGCAAGAGGATGCGTTTTCAGCGCATAAAGGGTGTTAGGGTTCGCGCTTGGTTCTTCGGGACCGGTCACGGGTTTCAGGCCAGATGCTCTGTGAGCTTCGCCGCAGCCCGGTTTACCCCCGCAGCGGCGCTACCAAATATTGCTGGATGGGGTACGGCACCGAGGCTGTAACGGCTCTCGCGGTTTACAATTCGACCCATAGCGTCAAAAGCAGGAAGATCAGGAGTTCATGCAGAAACCGAAAAAGCTGGTGATCATCGGCGGCTGCGGCCACGTGGGTTTACCGTTGGGAATTGTTTTCGCTAATTGTGGGCTGGAAGTTGTGCTTCTCGACCGGGATCAGGCAAAGATCGATACCGTCAACGCGGGCCAGATGCCATTCATGGAAACGAATGCGCTCGAGCAACTAGGGCGTGTCGTGGGTAAGAAGTTGCGTGCCACCGCAGACCCTGCTTGCCTGGGCGATGCGGACTGTGCCATCGCCGTGCTGGGGACGCCGGTGGATGAGCACCTTAACCCAACAGTGACGGATCTGTATAAGAGCATCGATGATGTCATTGCGCGCATGCCCGAGGATGCTCTTCTGGTGCTGCGCAGCACTGTTTACCCCGGCGTGACGAAGCTGGTGTACGAACGCCTGCAGGCCTCGGGCCGCAAGATTCACCTTTCGTTCTGCCCGGAACGCATTGCCGAGGGCAAGGCCATGGAAGAGATCCGCGCACTGCCCCAGATCATCTCGGCGTTCGATCCCGAGTCTCTGGCGCGGGTGCGCGAGTTGTTCGCCATCATCAATGATGATCTGATTGAGTTGGAGCCGCTCGAGGCAGAACTCGCGAAGCTGTTTACCAACAGCTGGCGCTATATGAACTTCGCGATCTCCAACCAGTTCTACGTGCTCGCCGAGACGTATGGGCTGGACTTTCAGCGGATCTACGGCGCCGTCACTCATCGTTACCCGCGCATGAAGAGTTTCGCGAAAGCGGGTTTTGCTGCGGGCCCGTGCTTGCTGAAAGATACCCTGCAGCTCTCAGCGTTTTCGGGCAATAACTTTTTCCTTGGGCATTCGGCTATGTTGGTGAATGAGGGGCTGCCTAATTTCATCGTGAACCAGTTGCGCCAGCAAAAGAATCTTCGTGATCGAGTCGTGGCAGTGCTGGGTATGGCGTTTAAATCGGAGTCAGACGACTCGCGTGAGAGCCTCTCGTACAAGCTGCGGAAACTGCTCATGGTAGAGGCAAAAGAAGTGCTCTGTACCGACCCGTACGTTGTGGACAAGAAACTGGTACCGCTGACCGAAGCGCTCGAACGCGCGGACGTGATTATCCTGGGCGCCCCTCACTCCGCGTATCGTGACCTTCGTTTCGATGAAAGCAAGACTGTCATCGATGTTTGGGGGTTCTGGCCGCCGCTGCATCAGCAATCGCAACAGGAATTGACTGTCACCCAGGGAGCTTCCGCATAGTGAAAGTATTAGTGACTGGCGCTTCCGGATTCATTTGTGGGTATCTCATCCAGGAGCTACTGGATAACGGCTATGACGTGGTCGGGCTGGACAACTTCAGCAAGTACGGTCGATTGCAGAAATCCTACGATACGCACCCCAGGTACAAACTGGTCGAAGGCGACGCCAAAGACGTGGGATTGATGAAGGACCTGCTAGCCGATTGCGACCATTTCATCGCGGCCGCAGCCATGATCGGGGGCATTTCTTACTTCCACGAGTTCGCCTATGACCTGCTGGCGGAGAACGAGCGTATCATCGCTTCTTCGTTCGACGGCGCCATATGGGCGCATAGAGAACGCAAGCTCAAAAAGATCGTCGTCCTCTCTTCCAGCATGGTCTTTGAGAGCACCACGGAATACCCCACCCCGGAAGGTGCGGAGCGTCGCAGCCCGCCGCCACGATCAACCTACGGCTTTCAGAAGCTGGCGGTGGAGTACTTCGTGCAGGGTGCGTTTGAACAGTACAAGCTTCCCTACACCATCGTCCGGCCGTTCAATTGTGTCGGAATTGGGGAAAAGCGGGCTATCTCGGATCATGACATCATGAGCGGCAATGTGAAGCTGGCCATGTCCCATGTGGTGCCTGACCTGGTGCAGAAGCTCATTAAAGGTCAGGACCCTCTGCACATCCTTGGTGACGGCAAGCAGGTGCGGCACTATACCTATGGCGGAGACCTGGCCAAAGGAATTCGCGTGTGTGTCGAGCATCCTGCGGCACTCAATCAGGACTTCAATTTGTCTACCGCGGTGCGCACCACGGTACTCGAATTGGCGGAAGTGATTTGGAAGAAGATTCACGGCACCAGCAAGCCATTCCGTTATGTGAGCGATCCTGCGTACGAGTATGATGTGCAGGAACGCGCGCCCGATGTGAACAAGGCTCGCGACCTCCTCGGCTTCGAGGCAACTACACCCCTCTCGAAGATCCTCGATGAGGTAATTCCCTGGATCGCAGAACAAGTGGAAATCGGCCAGATGTGACCGAATCCACGTTTGCACCTATCTCGACAGGAGAGACTATGGACAGGCCGCTAACGATCGTCATCCCGGTGTACAACGAGGGTGCCAATTTCCCGGCGCTTTGGGCAGAGATGATCGAGCATCTGACCTTTCCCTTCACCGCACTGGTTGCTTATGACTTTGATGGTGACAATACCCTTCCCGTAGCCCAGCAGATTATTGCTGACGGCGAGACGCGCTTGCAGTTGGTCAAGAACAGTTACGGTCGCGGGGTGGTCGGTGCGATTCGGACAGGCTTCGACGCCGCGCCTCCCGGACCAGTGTTGGTGGTAATGGCTGATTTGTCTGACGACCTGGGCCAGGTAGGCCGCATGGTTCAACTTTACCGGCAGGGAAACCACGTTGTGGTCGGCAGCCGCTACATGAAAGGTGGCCGGCTGATCGGCGGCCCGTGGTTCAAGCAAATGCTATCCCGGTTGTCAGGGCTTACCCTATGCTGGTTCCGCGGCATACCCACTCATGATGCGACCAACGCGTTCAAGATCTACGACCGGGCCATGCTGGGGTCAATTCAGATCGAAAGCAAGGGCGGATTTGAGTTAAGCCTGGAAATTACCGTCAAGGCCTTTCTGGCGGGTTACAACATCACAGAAACCCCTTCCACCTGGAGAGACCGGACGGCCGGTACCTCACGCTTCAAGCTGTGGAAGTGGCTGCCACACTATCTCAAGTGGTATTTCATGGCGTTCCAGCCAAAGTCGAGAAACAGCGCAATCGCTAAGCAGCTTAAACCGACGTAGAAATTGTATTTGGGTGAGAGGCCTATCGAGGCCGGAGTTTTGGCCCGGAGTTTTGGTCCAGGCTTCCGATGTGCTTCCGCACTGAAGGTGATTGTGCAAACAGCTGACGGGATCTTTCAGGAGCGCAGGGCACTCTCCCTTGCGCCTCTTACCGGCAGAACACCTCTTACCTACATCCTCATTTTCCTTCTTGCTTACGCGGTCCTTTTTTTGGGGATGTCGCGAGAACCGGGTATCTACGATGAAGGCCTGGTTCTGACCGCAGCAATGCGGGTGGGTGCCGGCCAGGTACCTCATCGCGACTTTTACGCCAACTACGGTCCTGCTCAGTTCTATGTGCTGGCAGGGCTTTTTAAGGCTTTCGGTCGCTCGGTCCTGATAGAGCGGCTGTACGACCTCTTTATCAAAGCCCTCCTGACCGCGTGCATCTATGCAATTACACGATCGTACTGTCGCCGTGCGGTGGCTGCCGCGACCGCAGCGATCCTGGTGGTGTGGCTATTTGCTTTAAATGGGATTACTGGCACTCCTGTTGTTGTGACGGGTCTGCTCAATCTAATCGGCGTAACCCTGGTCGTCCCCGTCTTCTGGAGGCGTGTTGCAACCCAACGAATGGTTGCCGCCGGTGCAATTGCAGGGGCCGGTGTGCTTTTCCGCTATGACACGGGCATCGCATTGTTCGCAATACAGATTTGCCTGACAGCAGTCGGAGTTTATGTCTGCAGCAACCAGAACTGGGGCCGGCGCTTCCTGGGCGCCCTCTGGCCGTGCGTTCTTGCCTTTGGGGCTGTCACGCTCTTATGGTTCGTGTCTTACTCCCGGGTTGCGCCCTTGCAGGCGATCCTGTACGACATTGTTCTCTATCCGGCGAAGCACTACCACCCGGGCCGCAATCTACCGCTTCCCCGTGTTTCATTCAAGCACCTGGAAATCATGGAGTTGTATCTACTGATACCAGTTGTTTTCGTCGCACTCTATGTAAGCCTGGCCGACCGGTTTCGATCGCCGCGCGATCAAATCTCGCTTATGCAGAATGAGCAATGGCGTGGTTTTGCAGTTGCCTTTGGTCTGCTTGCTTTTGTCATGTTTTTCAAGGGAATCGTGCGGATGGAACTTCAGCAGATGTACCTTTGCATCGTTCCTTCTTTGCTTTTGTTGGCAGTGTTGTTTGAACACATGTCCGTTTTTTCGCGGTTCTCTCGCGGGGCATTCCTGGTGCTGGTCTCCTTATCTACCGTCGCAGCCATGTGGTCTGCACTGCAGGAGGCTCGCAGGCTTCAGGTCTATCATTTTTCTGTGCCAGAATATTTCGTGCGCTCTGCGACTGGGACGCTGCCTCCGCTCCAAAAGTTATGGTGCAGAACGTCGAACCCTCTCACCCGCGGTTTCTGCTTCGTGGCGGCAAGCGATCGCACGCAAGTCATCGAATTCGTTCGCGGCCATACCTATACCGGGCAGCGGCTCTACGTCGGTTTACCCAAGCACGACAGGATCTTTGCCAACGATAATCTCATGTACTTTGCAGCCGAGCGTCTGCCGGCGACTATGTGGTCTCACTTCGATCCAGGAATGCAGAACAGTCTTGAGATCCAGTCGCAGATGGTTCGTGAATTGCAGATGTACGCACCACCCTACATTGTCCTCGATGAGGAATTTGCCCACGTGCGCGAGCCGAATGAAAGTTCGATCAGTAGTGGCGTGACAGTCCTGGATGACTATCTGGAACAGCGGTATCGGCCCGTCGTAACTTTTGGCACGATGGCGATCAGACAGCTTACGAAGTGAACCGACTCAGATCTTTCCTCGTAAGATTGCGAGAGCCCGCAAGCTAACCCGCTACAACTCAGTCGATTGGCCATCCACCAGCTCTTTGGCCCGGGCAATGAATGCTGCCAGCGGCATGCTTCCCTGGTCGCCTTTTCCGCGGACCCGCACGCTGACCGCCCCTGTCTCTGCCTCTTTGTCGCCGACAACCAGCAGGTACGGTACCTTCTGCAACGTGTAGTCGCGGATCTTGGCGCCCATCTTTTCATTGCGATGATCCACTTCCACGCGGAACCCTGCATTTTGTAACTCAGACTGTACCTTGTCGGCGTACGCCTGGTGGCGTTCGCTGATGGGCACAATGCCGGCCTGCACCGGCGCCAGCCAGAGCGGGAACGCGCCTGCATACTGCTCCACCAGCACGCCGAAGAAGCGCTCCACCGAGCCGAAAAGAGCGCGATGCACCATGACCGGTTGATGGCGCTCGCCGTCATCGCCTACGTATTCCATCTCGAAACGCGCCGGCATGTTGAAGTCGAATTGTACCGTTGACAGTTGCCAAAGACGTCCCAGCACGTCTACCAGCTTGATGTCGATCTTCGGTCCATAGAAGGCGGCTTCGCCGGCAATGGTTTTGTACGGAATCGATTTCCGAGTGAGAGCGTTTTGCAGGGAGTGAATCGCCAGCGCCCAGTTCTCATCCGAACCGGCATAGCTCTTGCGATCCTTTGGATCCCACGTGGAAAGCTCTACCTTGAACTCGGTGAATCCAAAGACCGAGAGCACTGCCTGGGCAAACTCGATACAGCCCACCACCTCATCTTCAATCTGCTGCGGTGAACAGAAGATGTGGGCGTCGTCCTGCGTAAAGCCGCGCACGCGCAAGAGCCCGTGCATGGTGCCGGAACGCTCGTAGCGATAGACGTTGCCAAGCTCGGCGTAGCGCACCGGCAGATCGCGGTAGCTCTTGGGCGAGTTCTTGTAAATAAGAATGTGGAAGGGGCAGTTCATCGGCTTCATCCGATAATCCGCGTCGTCCAATTCCATGGGCGTGAACATGTTCTGCGAGTAAAAGCCTTCGTGACCGCTGGTCTGCCACAGGTTCACGCGGGCCACGTGGGGCGTGTAGACCAATTGGTAACCGCGACGGACACATTCATCCCGCATCCACTCTTCCATGATCTTGCGAACCATGGCGCCCTTGGGGTGCCAGAAGATAAGCCCCGGCCCGGCCAGCTCCTGAATGGAAAAAAGGTCTAGTTGCTTGCCCAGCACGCGATGGTCGCGCCGCTGCGCCTCTTCCAGCCGGGCGAAATGCTGCTCCATCTCCTTGTTGGAAAAGAAAGCAGTCCCGTAGATCCGTTGTAGTTGCGGATTCTTTTCGTCACCCAGCCAGTAGGCTCCGGCGAGGCTAAGTACCTTGAACGACTTCACTCTTCCCGTGGCCGGTACATGGGGCCCACGGCAAAAATCCTCAAAGGGACCGTTGCGGTAGAACGATATCTGCTCGCCTGGTTTGGTGAAGCGCTCTACGAAATGGGCCTTCATGAAGTCGTTGCTGGTTTGAAAGCGGGCCAGGCTCTGGTCGCGGGGCTCCCATTCGCGGACGAAGGGCTCGTTACGTGCCACGACTTCGGCCATTTTGCTTTCGATCGCCTTCAGATCCTCGGGCGTAAAGGGCGTCGGACGATAGAAGTCGTAGAAGAAACCCGCATCGGTGGCCGGCCCGTGGCCCAGCTTGGTCTCTGGATACAGCTCGAGCACAGCCGTAGCCATCACGTGCGCAGCCGAGTGGCGCACCACCTTGAGCGCCTCAGCGTCTTTCTCGGTCAGCAGCTGCAACGCCACGTCCTCGTGCAGGGGCGCGCTCAGGTCAACCAGGCGCTCGGCAGTCCCTTCTTCCGCGCTGTACATGCTGGCTTCTGCCGGGCCTTCGGCTTCCGTGTCGGGCTTCGCCTCGGTCGCAGTGGGCGCGGCGGCCAGCGGGCGAATGCGCGCCACCACGGCAGCCGCAGCCAAACGCGGCGAAATGCTCATGGCGACATCGTGAGGGGTGGATCCGGCGGGGAAGTCTTTGATGGTGCCGTCGGGGAGATGAACCTGGATCGAGTCTGCGTTCGCTGTCATTTTTCTGCTGGGCGTGAATCTTAAGAATATGTGTCTGTGCCCGCTTCGTCGAGAGCCGGCCGGATAAGCGGAGCCGGGGTGCGACGAAAGTCGAGCCCTTTCAAGGGAAAGGTGTTTCGCACCACGCGTGCGCTTCCGGTCAAACCAGCGCTGAGTGGGCCAGGGACTCGAGCACGGAGAGTGGAGAGAGCTCCGGGGCCACCATCGCTTCGTGATCTACCAGGAAGGTCTGCTCCAGTGCGTATTGGCCCGAAAGCACGGCGTGCGGAACCATATCGGTGTAGACCATCCAACTGGAGCCGGGCGGGAATTGCAGGTATTCCTTCGGGCAGTCTGCCTGGAATGCTGCGTTTTCCTTGAGAAAGTTGTGGAATCGCATCATGAAGTCGTCGTACGGTGAGCGCTTCAGACTGGGGATGGCGAGCCCGAGGCCCGCTGCGTTCGCCACCGAGCGGAACGTGCGGCTTACCGCCCCGCCACTCGCTGACAGCTGAATCTGCTGGGGCGCGTAGCGCGGCGCGAGCACGGTAAAGGGATCACTCACCACCCAGTCGCGGGTGCGCTGTGGATGGATGTTGTTAAAGAAGCGCAGAATGCGGGCCCCGTGGGTCGGCCGGGTAGGGAAGGCGTCGGTATGCAGCAGATCGTTGCGCCTTCGCAACGGCAGGTCCCGCCCTTGTTCCTCCTGCGGCCGAAAGCTGGCGTAATCCAGCTGCCAGCGTCCTTTATACGGCGCGAGAAAGCCAGTGAGAAAGCGCGTCACATCCTGCGAGTATTGCCGCATGACCGTTTTTAGCTGCTGCAGGTCGGCAGCGCTGGTTGTGCCCGCGTCGAGGCCGCTCACGCTGTCAAGATTTGGCTTATACGCAATGTTTTTGTGCAGCGTACTGCCGGTCTGCTGCTGGCCCAGCAGGAATGCAAGCGTGCCGGGCTGAAACGGAATGGGGCTTTGCGGAAAGAAAAGAATGTCGCCCGCTTCCAACTGGCGGCACCAGGCTTGCGCCTGTTCTGCAGCCATCTGGTCTGTAGCTGTCTTGTCTGTAGAAGAGCCTTGTGCGTCGTGGGGCAAGTCAATCGAGATCAGCGCCATGAGGATTTTTCTAGCGTCCCGCAACCTTGCGCCGCATCCACAGCACGGCGAAGAATATCAGGCTTGCCAGTAACACCACACACCCTGCCGGCAGAGCAAAGTACTTGTAGCTCGCGCCCAGATCAACGTGGTGCCCCATGTGGTTGTAGATCGACAGACCAATGATGCCGAGGAACGTGAACAGAAAAAAGCTAATGAAGCCGAGAGCCAGTGCCATGAGCAGACTGGTGAAGGCGCCCAGATCGCCGAGAGGAATGCCGAAAAACACGCCGGTGGCCTGCGGGGTGTGCCCAGGATGCAAACTTTGCTGTGATGGCGTCATGATTGGCCTCAGAAGGGGCAGGTACACACCCTTCCACTCAGCTAGAATACTAGGTTATGGCAGAAGTGGCCCAAATGGAGTTGCTCCCCGCGTCGCAAGTGGCCCAGCAGACACCGGTGCGCCAGACAGAGAACCGGTTGTCGTACGCGATTTTCGCCGACACGCACATCAACGTACAGGAACTTGAGCCGATTGTGCAGGCCGTGCCGCAAGCGATCGCTGCCGCCCTGGGGAAGCATGTCTACTATTTTGTGCCTCTGACAATCGGGGAAACCGAAGAAACCATGGTGGCCCCGGGTTACACGATCGACCTGGGCGACCGTGCGATGTGCCATCGCAATGTGCAGGTCGAAGGGTCAGACTGCATTTTCATCTCGACCCGTCTCATGCAGGACCGGTTTGCCCTGGCCTTCGAGTTCTTCATCAATGTGGCTCACCATTTCGTGGAAGCTGCGGGCGTACCGCAAAGCTTCTGTGATCTGGCCTGGTCGCAGGCGCTGGCAGACGTGCGGGGAGAAACCAGCCAGGATAGTTATGAGAGCCGTCGCCGGGCGCTTGATCGTGGACGCAGCGAGGGGCCTGGCGCGCGCATGATCGATCGCTCCTTCGCCCGTGGAGAAACACCCGGGCCGAACATGAGCGTTGAGAAAGGCCGTGTGGACGAGAAGGCGAAGAGCAGCTTCTTCGAGGCGGCCTTTTCGGATGCGCTGGCGATTTACATGCTTTCGCTGACCCTCGACTTCAATTACACCGACCTGCGCGAGCGAGAGTATCCCTTGCTGGCGGCCCCGGCATTGGCCGAGCGGCTGCGTCACGTGGCGGCGCTCTTTCCGCCTAATCCCGGTTACGACTTTCAGATCTCTTATCGCCACAAGTTCTAGGCCGGTGAGCCGCAGGTTTCTCCAGGCGTTCTCCTGAAGGCCAGTACAATCAGCGCATGATTGCGCATCTGCGCGGGCAGCTCATTGCTAAGCATCCACAACAGGCGATCGTCGAGGCAGGCGGCGTTGGTTATGACGTGGTGATCAGTGTGGCCACGTACAGTGCGCTGCCGGCTGAAGGCAACGAGGTGGCGCTTTTCATCCACACCCACGTGCGCGAAGACGCCCTGGCGCTTTACGGTTTTCTTGACGCCGGCGACAAGCGGTTGTTTGAACGGCTGATCACGGTCAGCGGCGTGGGGCCGAAGCTGGCAGTGACCATCCAGAGCGGATTGAGCGCCGAGCGCCTGGTCGGAGCCATCCGCGGCCAGGACCATGCGACGCTGTCGCAGATTCCAGGCATCGGCAAGCGCATGGCTGAGCGGCTGGTGGTGGATCTCAAGGACAAGCTTGAAGATATGGCGGCCGCGCCCCGTACCGTGGAAACCGGTCCATCGAGTGATGACGTGCTCTCGGCCCTGGTCAATCTCGGGTATCAGCGGCCGCTGGCGCAAAAGGCCATCGCGACCGCAGTCGCGAAAGACAAGCGTGTGGCTGACAACTTTGAGACTTTGTTTCGTGCGTCCATGGCAGTCATGCGCAGCTGATCACAGGCGCAGCTGGTCTCCTCGATAGTGCAAAGTTCAAACCGCAGGCGCACGCCAAGGCATGGCACGAGAAGACCGGCAAACTTTGCGCGACCGGTAGATTTTGCGCTCGAACGGGTCAAATCTGCTGGGCGCGGCCAGCACCGTCCAGTTACGCGGTGTGCATAACCGTATGAAACTAAAGTACCTCTGGCCAAAGAGGGTTTGGCATGACGCATGCTCTGTAGCTGGCAGGAGCCAGCCTCCCCAAAGTTTGCGATCGCCAGCAGGTGGTCAAAGTTTGCGGCGTTATCTCTCGGTAATGCCGCGGAGAAGATGCTCACGCCAGGGAGGCGTGGGCATCTTCTTTTTGCTGCGCGCTTTCTATTCGGAAGCGGCTTTGGCTTGTGCCTGGCTGGCGCAACCGATGGCTTTGGGCATTTCCGGGTCTGCCCCGGCCATCGCACCCGTCTTGCCAAGGATGTCGCTTTGCAGCTTTTGCAATTCCGGGAACTCATAGTGGGTGCACAAATTCATCTCCCACGCATCCCCGGTCTTCTTCGAAACGACATACATGCGGATGGTTTCATCCGCGCGCGCAGCCGAGTCGCTCTCCCGGATGACTGAGAAGCTGAAGTAGCCCGGAATAAAGCCCGCGGCATTGCGTGTGTCCATGGAATTCATCACGACGTTGCGATCATCGACTGTGATGTTTTCGTATTGAGCGACGGTGAGGGCGACCTGGCGAGCCTGGTCATACTCCATCTCACGCGAACCCGCACGGGCACCCAGGGGCGCCATGGCCAGAAGAGAGATAGCAAGGGCAAGTTGTCTCATGTATGTGAGCAGCCGGACAGCCTGTCAGATTGAGGGAGGCATTCAAAGTCTATGGCACAATCACAGGAACCTGACATATTGGCAAGACGCACGACCATTACTTTTGTACTGCAAATCTTTTTTTCGAGTGTATGCTCCGGGTTACTGACTGCCTGACGAAAGCCCCTTTCAGTTCCGTTGATTCCTGCCACATATGAGTGCTCAGATTCGAAACGTTGCCCCCGTGCTGCCCTTCACTGAACAGAGCCTGCGTTTTCTGCGAAGCCTGCGACGCAATAACCGCCGCGAGTGGTTCGATCCGCGCAAGCCCGAGTTCGAACGTGTGCTGAAGCAGCCCATGCTGTCGCTGATCGAAGAGGTGAATCGTGCCATGCTGTCGTTTGCACCGGCGCATGTACGGCCCGCTCAGAAATGCATGATGCGTATTTATCGCGACATTCGGTTCTCCTCAGACAAGCGGCCCTACAAGAGTCACGTGTCGGCCTGGTGGGCGCATGAGGGTCTGGAGAAGACCTCTGGCGCGGGCTACTACATGCACGTTGCGCCGGACGAGGTCATCGTGGCCGCGGGTGCTTACATGCCGGAGCGTGACCAGCTGCGCTCGATTCGCGAGTATCTGCTGGTGCATCACGCGGAGGTGCGTAGCCTGATCGAGAACCGGAAGTTGCGGCGCGTGATGCAGACCATGGATTGCCGGCCGCTGACCCGCGCGCCCAAGGGTTTCCCTAAAGAGCATCCAGCGATGGATCTGCTGCTGTGCCGGCAGTGGGGCGTGGAAACAAGTCTCGCAGCGACGGCTGCTCTCAAAAAAGATTTCGCTGCAGAAGTCATTCTTCGCTTTCGCCTCGCCGCGCCGTTGATCGATGCATTGAACACGCCGCTACGCATGCAATTGCAAAAAAAGCGTCGTCCCCTTTTCGGTCTACCGTGATTGCGCAATTGTGCAAAATGGGTGGCGAAGCAAGAAAAGCCCAATGAAGTTGGCACAAAGCATGCAAAACCCCGCTAAAAACAGCACAATCGCGGGTTTTTCGATTGACAAACGCTTGCCGAAGCCGCATCGTAAACGGCGGTGGGTTCATTTTCACCCGCATAAACACTGGGTTTTCTGAACATCGCTGCGCTTTCACCAGGCACGCGAAAGAAGAAATACGGACGCGGGGAGATAGGCAATATCATGGTGCGCTGATCACGCCCATAGGCCCATTAACTAACAGGAGAAAGAAGGCAAACACTTATGGCAACAGGCATGACCAAGACAGCACTGGTTCGTACAATGGCAGAAAAACTTGAGTTGACCAACAAGCAATCTGCGGCGTTTCTTGATTTACTCGCAGAAACCGCGGTCAAAGAGACCAAGAAGAACGGCGTATTTGTGATACCCGGGCTTGGCCGCCTGGTTAAGGCAGAGCGCAAGGCACGCATGGGACGCAATCCCCAAACCGGCGAAACCATCAAGATCAAGGCCAAGACCGTGGTCAAGTTCCGCGTGGCCAAGGCAGCGAAAGACACCATCGCGCCTCCTCGGAAATAGTTACTGTTTCATTTGATTGCGGGGTCCACGACGAAGCTTGCCGCTCCGGCAGGCGTCATGCCGCTCCCTTTAAAGCCAGGCGCCTCCCCAGGCGCCTGAGCATTTTCACAGGCTTTCGCCACCGTCACCAGAATGGGTGATGGACAAGACTGAGCGCCACTTCTCTGCAACTCACTTTTGCTACGCGTCGCGCGTCTTCAGCATTGCACGCGTCACCAGCGACAATCCATAAGAGACCAGCAAGCACTGGATCAAAATGTGCGCGTTATAGCGCCAGGCGAACACGGCGAAACAAAGCGTGAAGGCGACCGGGAATGTTTCCGCCAGCAGGGCGTGAAGCCATTGCGGCTGCACAGATGCATCGTTCTCCTTGTTTTCGCGGGATAAGGAGCGGGGCGCGAAACGAGGCGCGAGACGGGGAATGCGGCGGCGGTACTCCCCGTAGTCAATGCCAAGGGTCGCTGAGAGAAAACGCTCTTCCGCAAAGATCAGAAATCCGATGAAAACTGTTATGGCCACGAGGAAGAAGCCCGCGCCTGCCGCCGGCATCAGGATCGAGGTCCCCAGAGCCAGGAGCCACGCTCCCAGATACAGCGGATTGCGAAGATGCCCGTAGGGCCCTCCGTCCACGATGCGGTTGCTCTTGAGCGCTGCTGCCTGCATGGTGGTGTAACCAAGGTGGGCTGTTCCCCACACCCTCAGCAGAGCGCCCAGCGTGATGCTGGTAAGCGCCGCGATGGTAATAGCCAACGTAGCGCTGGCAAGGCCCATGACGCCACTGCGTGTCAGCATGGCGGCAAGGTTCAACCAGGCCGTGCCGCGCCCGCTGCCGAACAGCCGTTCCCAGGGCGCTAGAAATCCCAGCACGTAGAGCAGCAGAAAAATGAGAGCGCGCATACGAAAGACCAGGGCAGTCGCTTTCATCGGCGGTGCCTACCCGCGCCGTGCGTGCCAGGTCTCATATGTAACAGATACGGTTTCATATACGGTTCGCTTGCAAAGAAGGGAAGTAGCGACGCATTTACTTGCCAGTCAACGTCTCCAGCAGGGCGTCGAAATCTTCTAATCGCGCGTATTCAATGATGACGCGTCCGCGGCCATTCTTATCTTCTATTGAGACTTTCAGTCCGAGCGAACGCTGTAACAGGTCCCTGGCTTCGCGAACGTTTGGGTCGAGGGCCTGCTTCTCTTTTTCTTCACCTTTGGGCTTTTTCTCTGGGTTGAGCAGACCCTGCACATACGACTCCGTCTGCCGCACCGACATGGAAAGCGCGCTTACTTTTTGAGCGGCTTTCAAGATGGCTTCGGGGGATTCGAGGCTGAGCAAGGTTCTGGCATGACCGAAGCTGAGGGCTCCCGTTTCCACCTTCTTTTGTACCTCTAGAGGCAGCCGTAGAAGCCTGAGGAAATTGGCAACGGACGTCCGGTCCTTACCGGTACGTTGGGCCATTTGCTCCTGCGTCATTTTGAAGTCATGGCTTAGGCGGTCGTAGGCGCGTGCCTGCTCCATGGGATTGAGATCGGCGCGCTGCAGGTTTTCGACGATGGTCATTTCCATCGCTTGCTCGTCAGACGCGTGGCGGATGATGGCCGGTACGGTCGCTTTGCCGGCCAGCTTGGAAGCGAGCCAGCGCCGTTCACCGGCGATGAGCTGGAAGCGGCCGTTTGGCAGCGGACGCACCAGCACCGGCTGCAGTACGCCGGTTGCTGCGATGGAGGCAGCCAGCTCTTTTAGGGCGCCTTCGTCTACCAGGGCGCGGGTCTGAAACGGGTTCCGCTCTACCTGGTCAACCGGCAAATCTCTCGGCTTGCCTTCATCGGGCGCTGCCGGAGCAGCGGTGGGCGCAGCGGCCGCTGTGAAGTTCGACCGGCTGGGTAGCAGGGATTCCAGTCCCTTACCCAGGGCCCGGCGCTTTGGCAATTCGATAGAAGGGGTCATTTCGTTTACAGGCCTCGTAGGTTGAGGAGCGCTGAGTCACTGACCGGCTAGGCCGCAAAGGCACACTCCGCCGGTCTGCTTTTTACAAGTTCATGCATACGGCCAGAAGCGTACTTTGGTTCCTTGTCGCGGCTGTGTCTTTGCCGCTGCTTTTCGTTCCAGTGCACGGGGACTTTCGATGTTGTTACGGGCGAGGATTTCTTCTGCGAGTTCCCGGTAGCTTTCGGCGCCCCGCGATTTTGGATCGTACAAGGCGACTGGTTTGCCGTAGCTGGGTGCTTCCGCAAGACGAATGTTTCTCGGGATGGCGGTTTTGAGCAGCTTGGCGCCGAAGAAGCCGCGGAGATTTTCGGTGACCTGTTGTGCCAGATTGGTGCGTTCGTCGTACATGGTGAGAATGACGCCCTCGATGTCGAGGGTCGGGTTGAACGCTGTCTGGATGCGGCCGAGGGTTGTCAGGAGCTCCGATATGCCTTCAAGGGCGAAGTACTCGGCTTGCATGGGGACGAGCAGGCGATCCGCAGCAACCAGGGCATTGATCGTGAGCAGGTCCAGGGCGGGCGGGCAATCGAGCAGGATGAAGTTGTATTGTCCCCGGATTGGTTCGAGCGCTTCGCGCAGGCGGTATTCCCGGCGTTCTGCCTGGATCAGCTCCACCGTTGCACCGATGAGGTGGTTGCTGCCAGGTACCACCTTTAATGTTGGGATCTCCGTAGGCAGGGTGGATTCAGCCACGGTAGCGTTTCCCATGAGGACGTCGTAGGTGGAGTTTCTATTTTCGTCCCGGGCGATTCCGAAGCCGCCTGAGGAGTTGGCCTGCGGATCACAGTCGATGAGCAGGCAGTTGAGACCCTCGATCGCGAGGGACGCGGAAAGATTAATGGCGGTCGTGGTTTTGCCGACTCCACCTTTTTGGTTTACAACCGCGATCACTTTGCCCATGGCTTAGTAGGAAGAGTACCGAGGGAACCGGTCCGGAGCAAGGCGAGGCAATGTGCAGAACTGGGCGCCCATTGTGGAGAACTTTTGGGGTTTGGTTTTTGGGGGTCGCTAAGTAATTGTTGCATCAAGGGTTACCGCTAGCCCGAAAAGGCTCAGGTTCGGCGCTGAAAGCGAGGGCGCGGTGGAAAACCGGTGTTCCACGTGGAACAGAATGCATGCTTGCTAGGTGACGTGTGGTCTCGCCTGCCTTGGAAGTAGCTTTTATCGATAGCGGCTGACCCGGATTTCTCACCATGGCCCCAACTTGTCATCCCGAGCGCAGTCGAGGGATCTGCTTTGCGCCTTTCTCCGTCCACAAACTTCTACAGAGCTCCAGCGTCAGATGAGCAAAGGGACGTGGGTCTCGATAGCAGCCGCTTCACTGCCAGGAGTCACTCTCCTGCCATTCCCACTAAAAGAACGGTTCTTCCGCGTATCCGATGCAGGGCTCGTGTAGAAATTTGTGGAGGGAGAAAGGCGCAAAGCAGATCCCTCGACTGCGCTCGGGATGACAAAGTTGGGCTGGTGACATTGGCCGGCAGGGCCTGAGGAGTGAAGCAAACACCGGCGGGAGCCGGCATACGCTTGTCCCTCAAATCACCACACGCTGTGTTCCACGTGGAACGTGGAGGGTTCTGCGGAGGACCATCTCAACGCCTCCCCATACTCCCTATTAGAAGAATGCCGTGATCAGAGTAGGGGAGGCGGATCGGTTCACGCCAGGAGACGTCTGGTACAAGCTTCGTGTACTTCGTCGCGAGCGACTCGGTAATCATGAGTACAACGTAGCGCCTTGCTCGGACGGCCCCGTAGGGAATGGCGGTTTCCATCTTCTCTACCGCCCGAAAGGTGACTGCGTCATACAGTTGCGCTTCGGGGAGGGTCTCCACTCGCCGGTCGTAGGTCTGGGCTGAGATCTGAAGTGTCCGAACCACCTCTCGAAGAAAAGCTGCCTTCTTGGCCTGGGACTCAGCGAGAGTGACCTGAATGTCTGGACGGCAGATAGCAATCGGAATGCCGGGAAAACCCGCGCCAGACCCGTAGTCGAGGAGGGTCGCCGTATCTTCCGGCAAATGGTGAGCTACTGAAGCGCACTCCGCAAAGTGCCGGCGGACGATCTGCTCCGGTTCCCGAACAGAGGTTAGGTTCAGTTTGCTGTTCCATCGCAGCAAAAGATCGAGGTACGCCCGGAAGCGCTCCAATGCTTGCGCCGGAAGGGCCGGGATTCCCGCATCGCCAAAGATCGCCTCGATGTCGCAGGCAGTCATCGAGATGGCAGGGTCTCGGCAGGCTGGCGCCAGGCCGACGCCGCTTCGAGGAAACCTGAGAAGATCGCCCGCGATTCGACGCTCTGCTGGTAAGTTCGCTCTGGATGCCACTGCACGGCTAAGAGAAAACGTTCAGGGTCGGAGGATTCCAGCGCTTCAATCACACCATCTTCCGCACTCCGCGCGGCTACTTTCAGCTGGTCTCCCGGAGTCGCGACTGCCTGATGGTGGCTTGAGTTCACTGACACCCGCTCCGAATCGTTCCCGTTCTCCGCAGCCGCTAGCAAGCTTGCCAATCGAGTCTCCGGGGTAACGGTGATGGAGTGTGCATCCACTACTTCCCGGCCAGGTGCATGATCGACGCGCACCACCAAGTCACTCTGCGCTAAATCCTGAATCAGCGTGCCGTGCCTCCACACATTCAATGACTGTAGGCCGAAGCAGATCCCCAGCACGGGCTTGCGCTGCTGCCATGCATGGCTCAGCAACAGATCGTCCGCTGCTTCGCGCGGCTCATCTTTTGCAGCACAGGCCTCAATACGGGCTTGACCATAGCGCGCAGGGTCAACATCCGCAGGGCTGCCAGGCAGCAGAACTCCCTGGCAGGTGGCTAGTGCTGCTTGTTGCTCCTCGAGAGGCATGCCAAGGTCGGATCGTCACTGCGGTACCGCCGCCTGCCTCAATTGCCTTCACATACTGCGGCAGGCTTCGCTGGTTGTAGGCTTCGTCGGTTGAGGTGGGCTCAGGAATAGCAATGCGGGGTCGATCGGTCATGAGTCCTCTCGTGCCATAGAGTGCGAGCCTTCGACTGGCGACAGGCTCGAAGCTGCTGCGGCTGGCGCGTGCTGTTGATACAACGCGAACACTTCAGTACGCAGGCGATCTGTTAACTCATCTACCTGGCGAATGCTGTATCCGGCAGGGTCGATTGGCAAGCCAAAAATGAGCTTCACCGGTCGCGGCCGAAAGTGATGGGTGTGAATGGGCAGTAGCTCATATGTGCCCACAAGGGCGATGGGTACGAGCGCCACACGCGACCGGATCGCGATGTAGGCAGGCCCGCGCATAAACTCCTGCAACAAACCGTCACTGGTGCGGCCGCCTTCTGGAAAGATGAAGAGCGGCATGCCGGCTTTGAGTGCCCGAATGGCCTGGTTCAACCCGGCAACCGCGCCGCTGCCAGTTTGCTCGTCAACAGGTATCTGGCCCGAGCGGTTCAGATGCCATCCGATAAAGGGCCAGTTCCACAAACTTTGTTTTGCGAGGATTCGGAACTGCAGCGGCAAACTGCTGAATACCAAAGGTGTATCCATCAGCGACGTGTGATTCGAAGCATAGACGGCGACCGGGAGAATATTTTCATGTCCGATAACGGTAACCTTGGCGCCCGCTACCCAGAGCGATACCTTCGCCCAAACGCGAGCGACCCTGTGTTGCAGCCGCCCATCTTTTTCAAAGAGCGAAAAGAACAACGAAATGCAGCCAAAGAAGGCCGTGAAGAAAAAGAAAACTGGACTGCGCACCAGGTTTGACCAGAGCCGTTTCCCCAACGAAAGCTCCGGCAAGGCGCTTGCCGGGGTACTCATACTTTCAGCGGCTCAGCGGTCGTCGGCCGCTGGCCCACGAATAAGGGTCGGACTTCCCCCACGAGATAGACGGAACCGGTAACGACCACCAGTCCATTGGGCGGCGTCATCTCCAGTGCGCGCTCCACGGCCCCCAAGGCGTTGGCCGCCGATTCAGCTTCGGTACCAGTGGCCACGGCAGCCTGCAGCAAGTCGTCTATCGACGCGCTGCGCGGCGAATCCACAGGCGTGACCACGACCCGTTGAAATAGCGGAAAAAGGATCTGGGCCAGTTCGCCGATGGGTTTGTCCTTGAGGCAGCCAAAGACCAGGGTGAGTGGTTGCCCCTGGTCGAGGTGCGAGACTGCCGCACGGAGCGCCCAGGCGCCTGCGGGATTATGTCCAACGTCCAGGAGAACATTGGGGCGCTGTCCATGGCCGTCGAAATGTTCCAGCCGCGCCGGCCACACCGTGTCGCGAATACCGGCCTGAATATCGATGGGCGTGATATTGTAACCGTGATTGTTTCTTAACTCCACCGCGGTCGCTATGGCCAGCGCGAGATTGCGCTGCTGGTGTGCACCGGCCAGCGGTGAATCGATCTGGATCAACTCGCCTATGACGGAAAGCGGGTAGCGATTGCGCGTGTAGTTTTCAGGATGATTGTGGACCGGCACATACCGCGCTGCATCCACACCGCGCACTTCGAGATCGATGGCGACCTCCCCCAGGGCCTGGTTGGCTTCGGGGTGCTGCGGCAGCGTGACCATCACGCCGTTGCGGCGCAGAATGCCGGCCTTTTCGCGCGCGATCTGCGTAACCGTGGAGCCCAGCCATTCCGTGTGATCAAGCGAGATATCAGTGATTACCGACACCAGCGGCTCAACAATATTGGTGGCATCGAGCCGGCCCCCCATCCCCACTTCCAGCACGGCGACGTCGACCTGTTGCGCGGCGAAATAAAGAAATGCCATGGCTGTTACAGTTTCGAAAAAACTTGGCAGCGCCGGCAAGCGACCGTCGCGCACCAGCGTCGAGGCGATCTCCTCTACGCGAAATACCAGCGCCGCCAGATCCTCATTGCTGATCTGAACGCCGCTTACCTGGATGCGCTCATTCACCCGGTTCAGGTGCGGCGACGTGTACAGCCCGGTGCGATACCCCGCGGAAGCCAGTATGCTGGCCAGCGTGGAGGAGGTAGATCCCTTTCCATTGGTACCCGCCACCAGGATGCAGGGAAAGGATTGCTCCGCATTGCCGAGGGCCGCCATGAGCGCGCGCATATGTGCCAGTTCGAACTTCCGCCGAGGCGTGCCGGGCACAGTGTGCAGTTCCTGACCGAGGGCATGCAGGCGGTCAAGCGCTGAGGCGTAGGACATAATCCTTATTCTAGAGGGAATTACGGCTTTGAGGCGCGATCACGGGCGGGCTACCGCACCGGCGCGGCATCCAGCATCGCGGTACTGACAGCAGCCGCAGAAACGGCCGGCACCTTCACTGGGGGCGCCATGAAGTCGAGCGCACGCACCAGGTAGCTTTTCATGTCGCGTCGCGCCACGATCGCGTCGAGCATGCCGTGCTCGAGAAGGAACTCCGATCGCTGGAAACCCTCCGGCAACTTCTGGCGAATGGTCTGCTCGATCACACGCGGGCCGGCAAAGCCGATGAGCGCTCCAGGTTCGGCGATATTCAAGTCCCCCAGCATGCCAAAGCTGGCGGTGACGCCGCCCGTGGTGGGATTGGTCAGCACGGAAATGAATGGCAATCCGGCGCTATCCAGTTGTGCAAGCCCGGCCGAAACCTTGGCTAACTGCATCAGGCTGGCCACACCCTCCATCATGCGGGCACCGCCCGAGGCGGCGACTATGATCAACGGTAGACGACCAGCGATGGCGCGATCGATGCCCCGCGCAATGGTTTCGCCCACCACGCAGCCCATGCTGCCCCCGATAAAGCCAAACTCCATGACGCTCAAGACCACGCTGTGCGGGCCGATGTTGCCCAGCGCATTCAGCACTGCGTCATTCAAGCCGGTTTCCAGGCGTGCTTTCGTCAGGCGATCGCGGTAAGGCTTGATGTCCACAAACTCCAGCGGATCGTTGGAGACGAGTTCTGTATCCACCAGCTGGTAGCCAGGCTCGAGCAGGCTGGCGATCCGCGTTTTCGCATCCAGGCGGAGGTGATGGCCGCATTTCGGGCAGACCTGGAGATTGGCTTCAAACTCGGCTTTGAAAATGTACTGACCGCAACCATCGCACTTCTGCCATAGTCCCTCAGTCCGCACGGTTTTCTCCGTGCTGGCTTCAATCTCATTTTCCTGCCGCTTAAACCAGGCCATCTCTTCCCTTTCGCCAGCGGCCACCATAGTGCCCGTTGCTACGATCCCTGACTAACCCTGCCATCTTTACAGCTACTAACAAATCGCTGTTCTACATTTCATGCAACTTTTTGGTACGGAAGCTCCGTGGGCACTCTTGTGAGTTTGCCTTTTCCATCACGAACGGCTGCTTCGGGGCTTAAATCGCCGGTTCGCGGCTACTTCAGCTTGTCTTCCCATCTTCCTAATGCCCAGTGTGATACGGATGGCCAGCCAGTATTGTAAATGCCCGGTAGATTTGCTCTGCCAGGACCAGCCGGGCCAGCTCATGCGGCAGCGTCATGGGGCCAAGGGACAGCAGGCTCTGCGCCCGCTTGCGCGCCCCGTCTGACCAGCCGCTCGCCGGCCCAATGGCGAAGATAAGGGTCTGCTGCCCTCCGTCGCGCCGTGCGCCAACCCACCTGGCGAGTGCTTCCGAAGAGAACGTTTCGCCCCGGCTATCCAGCATGACCAGCCAGGCGGGCGTTCGGGTATGCTGGCGGGCGACAAATGCCAGCAGGGCTTCTTCTGTGCGAAAAGCCGCGGGTTCGATATTGGCGTAGGGGCGGATTCGGTCCAGGTAGACGTTGATCGCCCCATCAAGAAGGTCGCTCTTGGTCCGTTGGGCGACGAAGGCCAGGATGAGGTGCAGACTGTGCCTTTCTACTTGGCTGGCGTTGAGGTGATGCTAGGCGGGGGTGCTCGCGGTCATTTGTTCCCGGTGCCGCATGGCCCCCAGGCCAGCGCCGTCGAGTACCGCCTCCATCATGGCGTCGCAGCCCATGCATGAGTTGATCATCAAGTGGTATAGGCGGCGGTCGGCCCAGTCCCGGTCATAGTAGCGCCGGACGTACGCCTCGCGCCGGCTATCAGTCGCTTCCAGTTCGGCCCGGGCGCGACTGGCGTGCTCCGGAAAATGCGCCTCAAACCAGCGAATCTTGCGCGTCATGGAAGCGTAGACAAAGATGTTGAACACGCCGGGAGTGCTGGCGAGTGCACAGGCCGCGCCGCGCCCTACGATGACGCAATGGCCGTTCACCACGCACTGTTTCAGATAATTCTGGACAAACTCGACCATGCGCTCGCTATCGAATACCTGGTCTTTGGGGGGAGCGGGCAGGCGATCCACGCTGCCATGCCAGAAAGACTTGCCCATGCGGTAGTACCAGGGGTCGAGCCGCTCATCGCATTGCTCGGCGTGGCTTTGGGAGACTCCAGCCTTGTGCGCAATCTCGTCGATCAGGCAACGGTCGACGAGCTTCCAATTCAGCCTGTCGGCCAGCCGGTGGGCAAACTCCGCGCCCTGGCTGCCGTACTCTCGCTCGATCGTAATGACCCTGACCATAAGCGAAATCCCCCGGTAAAGATGTAGGCCGGCCCTGCCGGTGGCGTGATGCTAGCACCGGCAAATGGAATAATCCAGCCTCGGGCCGCTCGGCGTCCCCGCCCGGCGTTAAGGTTCCGCAAGAACCGGGTTGCGCAGCGACCCAATCCCGGAAATCTGCACCACCACATCATCGCCTGGTTTGAGCCACCGTTGGGGAGTACGGCCCATTCCCACACCCGCCGGTGTGCCGGTGCTGATCACGTCTCCCGGCACCAGCGGCATCATGGTGGAGATATAGGAGATCAGCTGCGGCAGTTTAAAGATCAGTTCGCGAGTATTCGAAGACTGCATGGTTTCGCCATTGATCGAGAGGGAAATATCCAACTGGTGCGGGTCAGGTATTTCGTCCTTAGAGACAATGCACGGTCCCATTGGCCCGAAGGTTGGAAAGTTCTTGCCAAGGGTCCACTGCGACGTCGCCAGCTGTACATCGCGGGCGCTCACGTCATTCATGATGGTGTAGCCGAAGACGTACTCTTCCCAATCCGCTTCGGGGATATTGCGGCCCGGCTTGCCAATGACGACCGCCAGTTCTGCTTCGTAGTCCGGCTGCTTGGTGGCGCGGGGCAGCAGGATGGGCTGCCGTTCCCCGATCAGGGTCAGGGGGTATTTGGTGAACACGGTCGGGAACTTTGGGGGCTCCATTTTCGACTCTGTGGCATGGTCGCGGTAGTTCAAACCGATGCACAGGATTTTTGAGGGCTGCTGAATCGGCGCCTCGACCGTCACAGACGATAAGGGGGCTAACAAATTCAACCCGGTCTCTTCGAGCTGGACGCCCACTCCTGCCCACCTGGCAGGACCGGCAGCGATAAAGCTTCGCGCATCCGGGTAACCGAGCTGTGTCAGCGGAAAAACGTGGCCGTCTTTGAGGAGTGCCGGGGCGGTCGTGGCATCGCGGCGATAGGTGATAAGGCGCATTTGTCGATTGTCCAACGACAAGCGAAATAATGGGTAAATAATATTTCACTTCCTGACCGGAAGCAGGCCGTGGCACGAGATTGCGTGCCATTGGAAGGTTAACGCACCTCCAGCGGTCTTTCCTCGTTTGGCGCCCTGCCGGTATGCTCAACATGTGCCTATGTCTCGCTTTGGGTCGCCGCGCCGCTCCCTCTGGTTGGCTGCTTCCACGCTCTGCGGCGTAGTCCTAAGCGCGTTGCTGATCGCTCCGCCGGCTGCCTACGCTCGTCAGCAGGACACGGGATTTCTCAATCGCACCATCACCGTCAACGGCGCAACCTATCACTACGTCGTCTACCTGCCCATGGACTGGTCGCCCCGGCAGAAGTGGCCTGTCATCCTGTTTCTTCACGGGTCGGGGGAACGCGGTTCCGACGGCCTTGACGAAACGCAGGTAGGCCTGCCGAATGCGTTACGGTCTCACTACGAGCGCTGGCCATTCGTGGTAGTCATGCCCCAGGTCCCCTACAGCCACCATCACTGGACCGACCCGGACATCATGACGATGGCGATGGGCGCCCTCAACGCCGAAATTAAGGAATTTCACGGCGACCCGCAGCGTATCTATTTAACGGGTATGTCCCTGGGCGGTTACGGGGTTTGGGAAATCGCCAAGGATTATCCGGGGCGCTTTGCGGCGATCGCTCCCGTCTGCGGCGGCATCTACTGGTCATACAAGCCCGAGCGCTGGCACCAGCCGGAACTGGTGCCCGAGTACGTAAAGGCCATCGGCCGCACACCGGTCTGGCTGTTCCATGGCTCAGACGATCCCGTGGTGTCACCCGCGCAATCACAGATTATGTACACGGCTCTCAGCGCCGCCGGGGGCGATGTACGGTTTTGGGAGTACGCCAACTACCACCACAATGCCTGGGACCGCGCCTACGCTGACCCGGCGTTGCCGCAGTGGTTCCTGTCGCACCGCTTAAGTGACATTGAAACCGCCAGGCCCTCGGCAGAGAAGCGCATCATCCCGGTGCATCCGCCGCCCATCAAGCTTGACCCCAGCATCTACGACGCCTATCAGGGTGAATATGTAGACGCAGGCGTGACCCAGGTGACGATCTTCCGCCAGGGCAATCGCCTCATGTCCAGAAACCGCACCGGCGATCAGACGGAACTGCTCCCTGAACTCGCCAATCGCTTCTTCTACCCCAGTGGCAGCACCACCCGTCTGACGTTCCAAAAAGGCCCGGATGGCCGCGTGAACGGTCTTCTCTTTTCAGACGACCGCCACCAGGAATTGTGGGAAAAGGCTCCCTAACTCCGCCCCTCTCTGTCCCCTGAAGACTAAAACTCCGGTCCCGGCAGGCAAGCCCTCGCGCGCGGGCCTTGGTGCACTGTTCTTGTTGCATGTGAAAAGCCGGGCTTCCGCAGACCCGCATCAATGCTGCGTGGGGCCCAGCTTTGCACGCCGGGGCCCATGCTTTCCACAAGCTTTTTCGGGCGGATTGTGGAGACCGTGGGCAACAGGTGACCCAACTCGGCCTTCCGCACAGGTCTTCCTGCTTTTCATTTTCTCTATGTCCAGTTTTCTAAAACCGGTACCATCCCCGTCCCCGCGACCTGCTTGGTTTGAGCCCTTCTTTCCACTTTTCCGCCGCCAACGGTTACTACTACTAACGAGAAATAAATTATTTGGGTTCTTTTCCGTAGAAGCAGAACGCCGTGGACCGGCCCACCTCACGCAAGGGCCGGCGCGGCGGCAAACCCGCAAAATCAGGCCGTTTAAATTGGTCCCCGGAATCCACAGGAAGTGAAAAACCGGCATTCTCAGCCGCAGGCGGCGTGGTGTATCGTGAGTCAAACCGTCAAGGGGGAAAAACATCATGCTTAGCGCGGGCGTTGAGCAGGAGAGACCGGTCGTACAGGGAGCTGCAACCATGGAGATCACTGTCAGCCGCCAAGACCTGCTGCGGGAACTGAGTGCCACGCAGAGCGTCGTCGAACGTAAAACGACGATCCCGATCCTCTCGAACTTCCTCCTTGAAGCAGGCCAGGGTGAAGGCAACGGCGACCGCCTCACCATTACGGCAACCGACCTTGACCAGAGCATCCGCACCTCCTGTGCCGCCAAGATTAAAAAGCCCGGATCCTGCACGATTCCCGCCCGCAAGCTTTTCGACTATGTGAAGTTGCTGCCTGGCGGCGAGATCTCGATCAAGCTAATGGAAAACCACTGGGTGCAGATTCGCTCCGGCCGTTCCAACACCAAGATGGTGGGTATGGCCCGAGCTAATTTCCCCCAGGTGCCAGAGTTTCCAGCGGCGGGCCTTACCAAACTGGCCGTCCCCTCCATCAAGGGCATGATCAGTAAGACCATCTTTGCCATCTCGAATGAAGAGTCGCGCTACACCCTCAATGGCGCACTGCTGATTCTGAAGGCAGAGTCGATGTCGATGGTCGCGACCGATGGCCATCGGCTCGCCCATATCGAGAAGACCGGCGAAACCCTCACCAATATCAGCGGCGAGAAGAAGACCCTGATCCCGCGGAAAGCATTGTCTGAATTGCAGTCGCTGCTCTCGGATACAGAAGAGGAGTCACTCGACTTCTACGACGATGAGCACACCCTGTTCTTCCGGCTGGGTCACCGGGTGCTGACCACGCGCAAGCTCACGGGTCAGTTCCCCAACTATGAAGCCGTGCTGCCGCGCGACAACAACAAGTTCGTGGTGGTGCGCAGCGAAGACCTGATGGGTTCGATTCAGCGTGTGGCGCAATTTGCCGACGAACGTTCCGGCGCCATCAAGATTCGGCTGGAGCAGAATGAGATGAAGATCTCGTCTTCCTCTACCGAATCCGGCGAATCAGAAGACACCATCGAAACCCCTTACAGTTTTGATCCAATCGTGGTGGGCTTCAACTCGAGCTACCTGATCGATTTCCTCAAAGCCGTTGGGTCCAATGGCGAAGTTCGTCTGGAATTTAAAGACGCTCAGTCTGCCGGCCAGGTCCGCCCGGAAGACGCCGACGACGACTTCAAATACCGCTACGTGATCATGCCCATGCGGATCTGATCGATGCGTTCCGCCGCCGAGCTACTCGCAGCGAAGAGCGACCGTAGGGTTGACCCCGGTCGCTGCTGCAGCGGGTATCAGGGTCGCTGCCATAGCAGTCGCGGCCATGAGAAGCGTGACCACCGAAAACGCGACCAGGTCGTGCGTGCTGGTTTTATACAAAAGACTGGCCAGCGACTGCGATGCGGCGAGTGCCACGATAAGGCCGATGCTTGTGCCCCAAAGAATCAACCGGAGCCCACTGCGGAGCACAAGCGTCAGGATGTTCCCCCTGGTCGCCCCAAGCGCCATTCGAACGCCAATCTCCTGAGTGCGTTGCACAACAGCAAACGAGACCACTCCATACAAGCCAACCATTGCAAGAGCAAGCCCCGTGAGCGCGAAGAAGCTGATTAGGACGGTTTCAAAACGAGGTTGATCGGCCGCCTCGTCTATCCGTTCTGAGAGCATTTGCAGTGTCACGGGAATCGTTGGATCCAGGTCTGCTACCTGAGATCGCAACCATGTTTCCGTAGTGTCGCCGGCCAGGCTCGTTTCGAGAATCAGAATCGCGCTACGATCCCAATCCTCCGCTGCATTGCGCCTTAGCCTGTAGTACTCCGGTTCATCCGCCCCGGCAAGGCCACCATTCTTCACGTTGGCGGCTATGCCGACGACGGTGTAGAGGGGGTTTTCGGCATCTGGGACACCCTGGGCCACTTGCAACCGGCGCCCGATTGGATCAGAGCCAGGGAAGAGGCGGGCCGCGAGCAGGGTGCTGAGAACGACGAAGTGTTCTTTCGACGAGAGCTCGTCTTCTGAGAATGCCCTTCCTCGAACGATTGGGATGCGCAACGCCTTGAAGTACTCTGGCGTGACCCATCGCCAGGCGACGTTTCCGCCCGTTCCGGCCGCGAACCTGGGGCGGCCCTCCACCCGAATCGACGCGTAGACCTGATTGCGATGAACGCCTCCCGGGGGCAAAGAATCGCTTACGGCGAAAGTCGTCAGCCCAGGGCCATACTGCAGGTTCCTGATGAGCCGCTGGAAGAACGCCACCTGGCTCTCTGCCGTGGGGTACGCGTTTTGGCCGAGAGTGATGGTTGCGGTCACAACGTGGTGGCCCTGGAAACCAAGCTCCTGATGCTGCAGCTGTCTGAAGCTACGCACCAGCAGAGCGCTGGAAACCAGCAAGACCGTGCTGACTGCTATTTGGCCAACCACAAGCCATTGCCTGAATGCTGATTGCGCACCGGTCGGCCCGCTGCGGCTGCCAAGGGCCTGGGCTCGCGGTCTGCGCAGCGCGGGCATGAGCCCATACAAAAGTACGCAGAGGAAGGACGAAAGCAAGGCAAAGACCATGATCCGCAAATCGATTCGCAGGTCAATCTGGGCCTTCTCGAGTAACGGCAAGCCCTTGGGAGCGATCGCGATGAAAAGGTGCAGAAGCATCTCCGCAAAGAGATAGCCCGCAACCGCCCCTGCGGCACCGAGCACAAGCGCTTCCGTGATCGCCTGGCGCGCCAACCGAAAACGGCTAGCGCCCAGCGCTGCACGCACTGCCCACTCCCGTTCTCGCGTCACGCTTCTTGCCATCAGCAGACTGGTCACGTTGGCGCAGGCAATCAGGAGCACGGCTACGACCAATCCGAACAATACCCAGGACATGACTTGCACGTCCTGTATCTGGCGGTTGCGCAGGGAACGCACCTGCAGGTGAACTTCTTTGCGAAACGGAGCGGGCGCGAGCCTGAGCGAGTACTCAAACAACGGCTGCAGCTGAGCCTTGGCAGCTTCGGCACTCACCCCCGGCTTGAGCCGGGCGAAAGCCCACATGGGGCGGCCGGGATCAGCGCGCCGCTGGGCGGCCACGTCCAGCGCTTGCGGCAACAACAGATCGGCCGACTGCAGTCTGGGCATCTCGAAGTTTTCGGGCAGCGCCCCGATGATCTCGACGGAATGCCCGTCGATCCTGATTGATCTTCCTGCCACCTTACGGTCCAGCTGAAACCGGCTCTTCCAGAGCCCGTAGGAGATGAGTGCTACTTTCGGTCCGTTGGGAGTGTCTTCTTCGGGCGTGAAGTTGCGTCCGACCACGGGAACAACCCCGAGTGTTGGAAGAAAGCTGTCTTCCACGCTGGCGCAACTTAAACGCGCAGGTCTCTCTTCTGTGAGATCGCAAGGCGTAACGCCGGTTTCCGAGGTGAGCGATACAAACGGTCGTTGGTTGTCACGCCACTCGTAGTAGGAACCACCCAGCATGAACTCCTGCGGCTCGATGGGCGCGACCAGGCCGACGGACACCAACTGATTTCCATCACGATAGGGAAGGCTTCGGAACAGGATACGATCAACGACGCTGAAGACTGCGGTGGTGGCACCTATGCCCAGCATGAGGGTTAGGACAATTGTGGTTGCAAATACAGGATTTCGTTTGAGACCCCGCAACGCATAGCGAGCATCCTGCAAAAACGTCTCTACCCAATAGCCCGGCCGCTGTTCACTGCATTGTTCTCGGCTCTTCTCAAAGCCCCCAAACGCAACCGCAGCTGATCGTTGCGCTTCTTCGGGGGACATGCCGTTGGCGATGTGCGACTCAATTTCGCGCGCCAGGTGAAACTGGAGCTCTTCCTCTACGTCTGCCCGGTGGTTCGGCGAGAGCAGGAAACGCAGGTACGTCAAAAGCCGAATGAGCATGGAGCCTCCTATGCTTTTTTGAGGACAAGCACCACGGCGGCCGACAGGCGGTCCCAGTTTTCTATTTCCACTTTTAGTTGTTTGCGGCCTGCAGCCGTGAGGGAGTAGAACCTGGCCTTGCGGTTGTTCTCAGAAGTTGACCACTCGGCTTTGATCCAGCCTTTGTACTCAAGTCTGTGAAGCGCAGGGTAAAGCGAGCCCTGGCCTACGCTGAGGGCTTCTTCTGAAACCTGCTGGATGCGCTGAGCGATACCCCAGCCGTGCATTGGCTCGTGCGCGACCGTTCTCAGGATGAGCAGGTCCAGCGTGCCTTGCAGAAGATCTATCGATGGTGGCATCGTCCCCTCGACACTCGACAAGAGCATGAACCAGTCTCTTGTCGAGTGTCAAGGGGTGTAAGCAGAAGGGGATACTCGGAGGGGCAGGAGAAAGATTTATTCCGCGCCTTTTGCTGAACGCTTGACTGCCTTTTTGACGGCTGTCTTCCGGCCTGCGGCGGCTTTCTTGACCGAGACTTTTTTCGCGGCCGGTTTCTTCGCCACTGCTTTTTTCGCCACGGCCTTTTTTGCCACAGCTTTTGTCGCAGGCTTGCTGCGCACCTCGGTGGTCTTCTCCACCAGCATGGCTTTCAATTGGGCCTGGTCCATCGTGCGGGCTGACTTTCTGAGCCGTTCAATGTCGTAGAAGGCGCGCTTTTCTGTCACGAAGATGTGGACCACAAAGTCCACGTAATCCATCAATACCCATTCTCCCCGCGAACGCCCTTCAATGGAGTTGGGATAGGTTTGGAATTCTTTTTTCATGCGAGATTCAATCTCGTCAGCGATCGCCTGGGTCTGGCGTTCGTTCGATCCGCTCGTGATGAGAAAGAAATCGGTAAAGCCGGCGTCTACGGGGTCGAGTTCGAGAATACGGGTATCCTCGGCCTTCTTGTCCTCGCAGGCCTCCGCTGCGGCCAAAACCATGCGGCGTGTTTCCGTCGTTGCCATTCGGTAGGGTGGTTCTCCTTGCTGGTCTTACCTCTATGGTATGCCTGCGGCTGCCGTTGGACCATGGGCGGCTCCCAGGTGTCAGGTGGCTTCCGGCGCGTACAGCCGGTGGGCATCGATGTATCTGGCCACGGCCGGCGCCAGCACGGTTTGCGGCTCTTCGCCCTCGGCCAGCTCGGCACGGATCTCTGTCGCCGAGACATCCTGGTCTAGGTCTGGCAACAGGAACAAGTTTGTCGTCTGCCCAGGAGGGCCGCTTACGGCAAAGCGAGTATACGCAGGTTCGCGGTATTCGCCGGTCGTCCGCAATCCAGGTGGCAGGGCTGCATTGATCTCCTCCAGAGAGAAGCCGGGGCGGCCGGCAACGATGAAGTCGCATAGCAGAAGCAGCTCCGTACAGCGGTGCCAGCGTTTGAGCGTAAGAAATGAATCAGCACCCAGCAGGAAGAAAAGTTCGTCTGCGGGTGCAAGCTGCTGCCGTAGCCGTTGCAGAGTATCGAAAGTGTAGTTCGGACGCCCGTCTTCGAGGGGCGCGTCCAGATCACTGGCCGCCAGACCCGGCTCTTCGGCAACCGCCAGCTTAACCATCGCCAGCCGGTCCGCGAAGGTGGAATGGCTTGAGCCCACTTTCAGGGGTTGGGTCGCCACCGGCGCGACCAGCACCAGGTCCAGCCGCAATCGCACGATGGCCGCTCGCGCAATCGCGATGTGGCCACGATGCGGCGGATCGAAAGTGCCTCCAAAAAAGGCAATGCGCATAGGGCATCCTACCGCGAGCCTGCGCCAGGGCTGTATGCTGAGCCCACTTCGATGCAAACCGCCTACATCGCCCTCGGCTCCAACCTCGATTCACAACACGGGAGCCGCGTGGAGACCTTGTCCGCCGCCTTTCGGCACATGGAGAGCCTGGGGGAGGTAGTCGCGCGTTCTTCCCTCTACGAAACTGAGCCGGTCGGCTTTCGCGATCAGGCGAACTTTCTCAACGCCGTGGTTGCTTTGCAGACGCACCTGGAACCCCTGCCATTGCTGCATGCGTTGCTGGCTATCGAGCGCGCTCTTGGGCGCGACCGCGCCAACAGCGTTCCCAAAGGACCGAGAACCCTGGATCTCGACCTCTTGCTGATGGAGGATCGCGTCGTCACCTCCGGCGAACTTTCGCTACCCCACCCAGCATGGAACCAGCGGCGCTTCGTGCTGGCTCCGCTGGCTGAGATCGCTCCCACGCTCCGCGCTCCAGGCAGCCAGCAAACGGTAGCTCAGTTGCTGGCAGCACTGCCCGATGAGGGTGAAAATCGCGAAGCCGCCGTGCGCCGCTTAGAGCAGCTCTGGTAGGGTCCGTCACGACTGAGATCTTCCCGGAAAGCGGGTGGAGAGTGTCCCCCACTCAAGCCAAAAAACGGCTTGAATGGGCCACCCAACATTTCTTTCGGGGCCGGAGAGTGGGGTTTTTATATTCGTGGTTTTCAGTTTTGATCAAGACCTGGTTTGTCAGGGCTCGATAGACGAGGGTCGTACAAGGACTTCTTTTTCTCCGACCCCAGAAAAAGCCCCGGGTGGCCCATTCAAGCCGTTTTTTGGCTTGAGTGGGGGACACTCTCCACCCACCCTGCTCTTCTCCAGGCAGCTAGCAGCACCGCCCCGCCACGAACCCCCAACGCATCCGTTGCTAAAATCAGTCAGTGTCTCTCGCCTTTCAGATAGAAGCCGCCAGTGGGCCGGCGCGACGGGCGACCATGACCCTGCCCCACGGCCAGGTCCAGACCCCAGCGTTCATGCCCGTCGGCACCGCAGGGACCGTCAAAGCCATCCCCCAGCACATCCTTGAGGAACTGGACGCCCAGATCATCCTCAGCAACACCTATCATCTCTACCTGCGCCCCGGTCACGAATTGGTTCGCCGCATGGGAGGCCTGCACCGCTTCATCGCCTGGCCCAGGCCCATGCTTACGGATTCTGGGGGATTCCAGGTCTTCAGCCTCAACGAACTTCGCAAGGTCACCGAAGAAGGGGTCAAGTTCCGTTCGCACCTCGACGGCTCTTCCCATTTCTTTTCGCCGGAACACTCCATGGATGTCCAGCTGGCTCTGGGCGCCGACATCATCATGGCCTTCGACGAATGCACCGAATACCCCGCGGACCGGGCCCGCGCCCAGCAATCGCTCGACTTAACACTCCGCTGGGCCGCGCGCAGCCAGAACCACTTCCAGCAGCATCGCCATCGCTTTGATCCCGAAGGCAAACAATCCCTCTTCGGCATTGTGCAGGGAGGCATGTATGCCGACCTGCGCCGCGAGTGTGCCGAACAGCTGGTCGCCATGGATTTCCCGGGATACGCCATCGGCGGCCTGAGCGTGGGCGAACCCCGCGCCGCCACCCGGGACATCATCGAGAGCACCCTGCCCCTCTTACCCCCGGACAAGCCGAGATACGTCATGGGGGTTGGCTACCCGGAAGAGATCGTGGAGTACGCCTCCATGGGCGTCGACATGATGGACTGCACCATCCCGACCCGTGCCGCCCGGCATGGCCTGCTCTTTACCTCCGGGGGGCGGCTGAACATTCGTAATCGCCGGTTCGCCGAGGATCCCTTACCGCCAGACCCTGAATGTGGCTGTATGATCTGCCGCCGTTACACGCGGGCTTATCTCCGCCACCTGATGGTGGCCGAGGAACCCCTGGCCGGGGTGCTCAACACGCTGCACAATCTGGCCTTCTACCTTGACACGATGCGGTCGGTACGAAATGCTATCTCGACGGATACTCTTCCTGCGCTGCTGGCCCGCGTACGTGCGCGCGCCTATCGAGTGGAATAAGCGAGTTCTGCCCTTTCCGGCGACTTTCTCTCCCAGAATCAGGTGTAAGCAGAGTTAGCCCGTCCGGTAGACAGACCGCGGCTGATAGGCTGTAGTAGAAAGCTGGAAAGATTACCCAGCAGAGGATAGTGCGTTGACGTTGACCTTTTTGTTCGCTGTCCCAGCCATTCCGCCAGGCCTGGTGACCTTTCTTCCATTCCTGCTGATCATCGCCGTCTTCTATCTGATGCTGGTACGGCCTAACCAGAAGAAGCAAAAGGTCTGGCAGGACATGTTAGGGAATCTGAAACCCGGCGATCGCATCACCACCACCGGCGGCATGCGCGGCACCGTTCTTTCGATTAGAGAAGACGCCGTCCAGCTGCGCGTACCACCCGACAATATAAAAATCGAAGTCATCAAGAGCGCCATCGCTTCCGTGACGACAAACCAAGAGGAAGCTAAATAAAGCCGTATTTCGCGGGCAGACACCAAGCCCAGCGAAAAACCAGGTTCGACTCCCATGCGTAAAACTCTTCTGATCGTTGCCATCCTTCTCGTTTTTGTTTATGGAATCTTCGGGATCCCGAAGGGAATCGGCCCGTCTGCCTGGAAATCGGCACTGACCGATCGCATCCACCTCGGTCTCGACCTCAAGGGCGGCATCCACCTGGTCCTCCAGGTAATGGTCGAAGAGGCAGTCGGTGCAGAGACTGACAATGCTGCTGCGCGGGTACAAGCCGACCTGCAGCAGGGTGGGTTCGCAGCCACGTCAGTCCTTAAGCCCGATCCGAAGCAGCCCGCGCTCATCCAGATTCAGGGGACGCCCGCCGCCAAGGCGAGTGATGTGCGTAATCTGCTTGACTCCCGCTATGGCAACCAATACGTAGTCGCCACGGGTGCAAACAATACCTTTACTCTGACCATGAAGCAGACCGAGGTGCAGTCGATCGAGCAGCACGCGCTGCAGCAGGCGATCGATACTATCCGCACCCGCATCGATAACCTGGGCGTCACCGAACCCACTATTCAGGAATACAACCTGGGCACCAACCAGATCCTGGTGGAATTGCCCGGCGTGGACGACCTGAGCCGCGTACGCGACATTATTCAGTCCACCGCGCGCCTGGAAATTCACCTGGTGGTCGGTGGTCCGTTCGCGTCGGAGGAAGCCGCAGCCCAGAGCGTCGGCGGCACCGTACCTCCCGAGAACGAAATCATGGCGTATGGCGGGAGTGACCCGGCGTTGCAGGGCCAGTACTACGTGCTGCAGCGGCTTCCTGTTGTTGCCGGAGACGACTTCCGCGACGCGCAGCCTTCCGTGGACGAAAACGGCCGGCCCGATGCGACCTTCATTCTGACCCGCAGCGCGGGTGACCGCTTCTATCAATTCACCAGCACGAACATCGGCAAGGCGCTAGCGGTGGTGCTCGAGAACCGGGTGCAGGAAGCAGCCAACATCCAGCAAGCCATTCGTGACCAGGGCCGCATCACGGGTCTGGGCAAAGACAAGGCGCAGAACCTTTCGCTGATGCTGCGTACCGGCGCTCTGCCCGCCTCGATCCACTATTTGCAGGAGAGCGTTGTTGGTCCCTCGCTGGGCGCTGATTCTATTCGCAAAGGCGTGATGGCCTCGATCGTCGGCATGCTCGCCGTCATGATCTTCATGCTGATCTACTACCACGGCGCGGGCATCAATGCGGATCTCGCGTTGATGCTAAACCTGATCATCCTGTTGGGGTTTATGGGCTTTACCAGTTCGACGCTCACCTTACCGGGTATTGCGGGCGTGATCCTGACAATCGGTATGGGCGTCGATTCCAACGTGCTGATCTTTGAGCGCATCCGGGAAGAGTTGCGCTCGGGCAAGGCGCCGGCCTCGGCCGTGGACCAGGGTTTCGCGCACGCGTGGACGACCATCCTGGATACCCACGTCACAACCATTGTCTCGGCGCTTATCCTGTTCCTCTTCGGAACCGGCCCAGTGAAGGGGTTTGCGGTCACCCTCAGCTTCGGCCTGGCGGCAAACCTGTTTACCGCAGTGTTTGTCTCGCGCCACATATTTGATTCGATTCTCAAGCGTAAGCAGCGTGGAGAGGCACTTTCCATCGGTTAGTGCCCAGCATCGCGCGTACCAGCAAGGCGGAGTTTTCTAGTGGAACTGTTTCGTGGCATTAATATCGACTGGCTGGGGAAAAAGTGGTATTTCCTCGCCTTTTCGCTGGTCTTCAGCGTCGCCGGCCTCCTGTCGATCCTCTTCTGGCACCACATCAACCTGGGCGTTGACTTCCGCGGCGGCACGCTGGTCTACGTGCAATTCGAGCAACCAGCCAACATCGACCGCATTCGTCAGGCAATCGACCGTTCCGGCATCCACGATGCCAGCATTCAGTCGTATGGCACGACCGGCCACCAGGTCATCATTTCGCTCCCGCAGAAGGAAACCCAGGATGCGGCACTCGATGCCGGCCGGCAGACCATCGTGCAGGCACTGAATGCGAACTACGCTGGCACCGGTACCGGGAACCAGGGCAAGCTGGATCTCGATAACGCCGGCAGGCAGGCGCTAGGCCAATTTCTGCAACCGAGCACGCCACAGTATGCCCAGCAGGCTGGCGCAATTCTCGATCATCGCGACCGGGACCTCGGCGGGATGTTCAGCAGCATGGATCAGCTGAACGGCATAGCCGATCCAGCGGTTGTCAACCAGTTGAAGCAGGGCGCCTACCTTTCCGGCTTCCACGTCTTCAACCAGGAAATTATCGGACCCCAGGTCGGCGCCCTCTTGCGCCGCCAGGCTCTGCTGGCAACGCTCTACTCCCTGCTTGGCATGCTGGTCTATTTATGGTTCCGCTTCGAGCTCATTTACGGCGTCGCTGCGGTGGTTGCTGTATTCCACGACACTTTAATCACGATCGGCGCCTTCAGCCTGACCAACCAGGAAATCACCCTGACGGTGATTGCGGCCATTCTCACGCTGATCGGCTACTCGATGAACGACACGATTGTGGTCTTTGACCGCATTCGCGAGAACCTTCGTCTGTCCCGTCGCGAGAGCCTCACCACCGTGGTGAACCGCAGCATCAACCAGACGCTGAGCCGAACCGTGTTGACCTCAGGGCTGACCTTCCTCACCGTGCTCTCGCTGTATGTGTTCGGTGGCGAAGTCCTGCACGGCTTCTCCTTCGCCCTGGTCGTCGGCATCCTGATCGGAACCTACTCCTCGATCGCCGTAGCAGCCCCCATGCTCGTGGCCTACCAGGACTGGCGCGCCCGAAACGGCAAGCAAGCCGTCCTACCCGCGGGCAAGAAAGCCAAAGTCTAACTCTCCTCCCCCGTTCTGCTTCGCAGTCCCCACATCTCACGATCCCATGTGTCAGACGGCTCCTGGTCGAGAGATGTGGGCGGGCAAGGGCGTACCACCCCTGCCCTTTATTTGTCATCCCGAGCAGTTGATTTGCCTTGAGGCAAATTGAGGATGGAATGAACCAGGACGGGGAGGGATTGCTGATTGGGCGCGAAGCCGAGGATCTGCAATGTTTCACCCTGACTCAAATCTCCGGGTCGGCAGTGATCAATTTCGGCTGCTCTCCATCGGTACGCCGCGCTGAAAGATCCTCGGAGCACCCGCTCGCACCCGGTGGAAGCCCCGGACTTGAGTCCGGGGGCGCGGGTTCAAGACTCGCGCTTAAACGCGCGCAAAGATTGAGGGCTTTCAGCCCTGGTGGAACCAAGCCTCACCAGCCACTCGGCCGTGTGACCTTCCCCGCGAAATCTACGCGCAAGTTTCCAAATCGACGGACGCCGCTGCCACCGGGGCTAAAGCCCTCGCATGGTGAAAGGCCCCCTCAGCGCGGGTTCTACACCCGCGCCCCCGGACTAAAAGTCCGGGGCTTCCACCGTATCGGGTGAACCGCCAGGAGACGCGATGACGCATCCCTCGTGATCGCCATCATGTCGGCACGTTCATGACGCTCCGTCCCAGCCACCACAACTCATCCTGTCATCCGCCCTGGCATGAACGACGAAGGAGAGGTTGTTCATCCCTCGACTACGCTCGGGATGACAAAGGGCGAGGGTATGTCGCGCAGCGCAGAGTGCTGAAACCCGACGCCGTGGCCCCTACACCACCCAAATAAATCGTTTTCCGCCCTACCGCAACCCGCATCCAAACCAAAGTCACAAGCGGGAGTCACCGCAAAGTTCAAGCAGTCGGGCCCCAGCTTGAAGATTTCCACAATTTGCACAGTTTCCACTGTTCTGCCAATCACCCATCGGGATCAAAATCCCGCTGCTCGGTGTCTACATTGGTACAAGTTCGAATATCCGAGGTAAGGCGATGTTTGAAGATTCATTAATGGAGTCAGGTGGCAAGCTCAAAACCAAGAGCAAGTACTGGACAATCGCTACGTTTGCCCTGAATGCGCTTATCCTGGCTGCGCTCATCATTTGGCCGCTCTTGCACCCTGAAGCTCTGCCTACGCAGATGATGGCCACACTGCTGGTCGCTCCGCCACCCCCGCCGCCACCTCCCCCGCCACCACCGCCGCAAGCTCCGGTTCAGGTCAAGATCAAATCAGAAATGATTGAGAACCAGCTCCAGGCGCCCAGCAAGATCCCGAAAGAGATTAAGCAAATCAAGGAGTCCGCAGCACCTCCTGCCATGGCCGGCGTGTCCGGTATGGAAGGCATGGGCGGCGGTACTCCAGGCGGCGTAATGGGCGGTATCCTTGGCGGCGTCGGCACCGGTCCGGCGGTCGTGAAGGCGGCACCCCCTAAGAAGCTGAGCATCTCGTCGGGTGTCATGGCCGGCAACCTGCTCGAGAAGACGGTTCCTCAATATCCCGCAATTGCCAAGGCCGCTCGTATCCAGGGCACCGTGCAACTGCAGGCAACTATCTCGAAGAGTGGCACCATCCAGAACCTCCGCGTGATCAGTGGTCCTCCCATGCTGCAACAGGCGGCGATGGACGCGGTGCGCGGATGGCGGTACAAGCCATATCTTTTGAATGGAGATCCCGTCGAAGTCGAAACGACGGTCAACGTGGTCTTCAATCTCGGCGGTTAACACCTGTAGCCGGCTCCGTTTTTCGCCGTGGGCCGGCTATTCCCTTGTGGCCACTTCGGGTCATATCGTCCCGAAGTTTCACGGTGCTAGCATCTGGTTGCTTCAGAGCTATAACGAAGTAAATACGTAGGAGGAACGATTCAGTGATTCTCGCTCAACTCTCCCAACTCGCCGCCCATCAGGCAGCTCTTGCCATGTTTTTCTTCCAGGATCAGGCGCCGTCCGTCGGTTTCTCCCCGATGGAGCTCTGGCACAACATGGGGCCTGCCGCCAAGGCGGTCGTCGGCGTGCTCTTTATCATGTCGATCTGGTCACTGGCCGTCATCATCGATCGCGCCCTGTACTTCAGCGCAGCGCGTAAGCAGTCGCGTGAGTTCGCTCCCCGCGTTGCCGGCGCTCTGAAGGAAGGCAAGTTGGACGAAGCAGTGAAGGTTGCCGATCGCAACAAGAAGTCGCACCTGGCAGAAGTGGTCACCGCCGGCCTGCAGGAGTTCCGCAACTACGGTAGTGGCGGCGCCATCACCGAGGAGCAGATCGAATCCAGCAAGCGCGCACTCGAGCGGTCGGAAGCCATCGTGCATGCCAAGTTGAAGAGGGGTCTGGGTGGTCTTGCCACCATCGGTTCCACCGCACCCTTTATTGGTTTGTTCGGCACCGTGGTCGGTATTTTGAACGCCTTCCAACAGATCGCAACCCAGAAGACTTCTGGTATCGGCGCAGTCGCCGGCGGTATCTCGGAAGCCCTGGTCACCACGGCATTCGGATTGCTCGTTGCTATCCCGGCCGTTATGACCTTCAACTACTTCACCGGTAAGGTGGAAGCTTTTGACGTGGAAATGGACAACTCCTCCAGCGAGTTGATCGACTACTTCATTAAGCAGAGCCACCGCCGCTAAGCGCGGCCGGCACGCAACTCCACAGCGGGAATCCTGCACCGGCTGGGAAGAAGGGCATCTCTTCCCAGCCTGGTGGTTTCGAGCAAAGCCGCTGTTAACATTGCCAGGTAAGCCCAACACAGATTCGCCTCTCCCGCACCGTGCCCCATTGGACTCTGTCCGCGGAGAGACTGACAGCAAGTCATCCTGAAGGTGGGGCTGTTCGACCCACGGAGCAAAACTAATGGCAATCGTAGTCAGAAACGAAGGCGCCAAGGTAAATTCCAACATCAACGTCACTCCCATGGTGGACGTGATGCTGGTGCTGCTGATCGTTTTCATGGTCATCACGCCCATGCTGCAGAACAAAGTAAACGTCGAGCTGGCCAAGGTAACCGACCCTACCTCCATGCCTGACGTCGATAAAGAAGATTCCATTGTCATCGCAGTCACCCGCGACAACCGCGTTTACCTCGGCCAAAATCAGGTCTCGATGGCAGACCTGGGCGGCAAGGTGGCTGACCTCTTGACGAACAAGACGGACAAGCAGATATTCATGCGCGCCGATGCGCGGTCACAGTACGGCACCGTTATGGATGCAATTGACGATGTGCGCACCGCAGGCGTGGATCAGGTCGGGTTGTTGACCGATCGTCGCGCAGATACAGCTGGACCCACACCGCCGCCTGCAGGCCAGTAAGAAGAAGCTCGCACGCAGCGCAGTAACGTTTCAGGCACACGCAGCCAGAAAAAGAGGGATGAAACATGGCATTTGATACAGGTGGTGGTGGCGGCCTCAATTCAAGCATCAACGTGACGCCCATGATCGACGTGTTGCTGGTACTGCTGATTGTCTTCATGGTGATCACGCCGGTCACGCCCAAGGGCCTCGACGCCCTGGTGCCGCAGCCGCCGAAGAACCCGCAGAAGCAGCAGGATAACGACCGTACGATTGTGGTGCAGGTTACCCACCGCCCGGGTGGCGGTGTCCCGGGCTACAAGATCAATGAGCTCGATATCGCTCATGGCGATCTCCTGAACAAGCTGGAAGGTATCTTTGCTACCCGCGCTGAAAAGGTGATGTTCGTCAAGGGCGATCCGGCCCTGGACTTCTCCGCGGTGGCAGATGTTTTGGATATCGGCCACTCGGCGGGTGTCGACCACATCGGTCTTATTACGCCGAAGGTCGCTGCTGGTCAGTAACGTCGTCTATCTGTTTTAATCGGGCCACAAGCCCGCCTGCGGGTCAGAAGGTCGTAAGCCTTCCGGAATCTACAGGCGGGCTGCCAGCAAGGCAGCCGCTAGGGTTGTGCTGGCATCGAAAGAAAGGTGCCCGATCCTCCCTCATGGCTCACAGCAATCAAGTCAGCATCGATATACAAAGCGCTTTGCGAAAAGCTCCGCGGCTCCCTCACGGGCAGCCGCGGGCTTCGTTTTTTTGACCAGACTTGCCAGTAGACTGAAACCAATTACAATCACTGCGCGGAGTATTTTCCTCTTAAGTGGCAGGCCCGCGTAAGCTTGTTTACGATCAGGCGCAGCCTGGCGAACATAAGGAGATTTGAACCAGAATGAAGCGAAGCGCATACTTACCGGTGCTAGCGATCGTCACCCTGTCGCTGCTGACAATGGTTACCGGGTGCAGCAAGCTGCAGGCTCGTGATCAGTTGATCAAGGGTGTCCAGGCATACAAGAACGCCAAGTTTGAAGAGGCGATCGACCACTTTCAAAACGCCGAGCGGCTTGATCCAACGCTGGCAAATGCTCCTTTGTATCTCGCGACCGCTTATGCGCAGCAGGTAGTACCGGACGCAAATACTCCCGAGAACACGAAGAACGCACAGTTGGCGATCAACGCCTATCAGCAGGTGCTGGCCAAGGACCCGAATGACCTCACCGCACTGAAGGGTATTGGCGCTGTCTACCTGAACACCGGCAGAACTGAGCAGGCCAAGGAATGGCAGCGCAAGGTCACGGTCGCGGATCCCAATGACCCCGTCGCGCACTACACCATCGGCGTGGTTGATTGGCGTGTCGCCTACAAGAACGCCATTGCCACCCGCAATGGGCTGGGCATGCAGGATAACGGCGACATGATCAAAGACAAGGCTGCCTGCCAAAAGTTGGCCGCGACAAACCAGCCGCTGGTCGACGAGGGCATCAAGGAGCTTCAGCGTGCAGTCGAGTTGCGCCCTGGCTACGATGACGCAATGTCGTACCTCAGCTTGCTCTATCGGCGCAAAGCAGACCTGGATTGCGGCGATGAAGCAGCCCACAAGGCAGACTTAGCCATGTTCGACCAGTGGCGCGACAAGACCATGGCAACCCGTAAGGCGAACGAAGAGAAGAAGAACCAGCAAACCCCGGGCGGTATCACCATGGAGACGCCTTCGGGTAAGTAGTCCCGTAAACGATCCAAAACAAAAGCCCTCGGCCTGCGCCGAGGGCTTTTTGTTTGTCTACGCGTCTGCGAAGTTTTGTTGTTCGGCTTGCGTAGCAGGAGGTCGCGGCATTGGGCCTGCCGGAGGCTGTATAGGGTCGCGCTGCTCCTGGGAGCGATGCGGTACCGGCCCAGGGTCTGCCGTTGGTGGAGGGCTGACAATTCGCACACTTCCCGACAAGGAAGCCGTCGGCAGATATGGGGCACCCGAGTTGGCTGCGCCTCTGAGAAGGAAGCGAACGCGCGCAGGAGAAGGGGCTACTGCGCGCCGCTTTTGAAGATCTGCTCCGCAAGGTGGTTTTCCACCCTGGCCTGGTCGCGCATCATCTCGTAATAAGCCGCGCGGAGCAGTTGCGCCCGGCTGTCCCGCAGTTGCTGCCGAATATCCTGTTGCACCCGGGGATCATTCAATTCCCGTTGCCCAGCCGGCACTTTCTCAATCAGCTTGTAAATCGAGTAACCCGCGGGAGTCCGCGAGCCCGGCACCATCGCCGGCATCACATCGGTGATCTGCCCGGGCTGCAGCCTGGAAATGGCTGCAAACACCGTCGGATCGCTGCGCAGGCTGGATTCCGGAATGAACCCCATGTTCCCGCCATTATTCGCGTCATTGGTGTTTTCCGAGAGATTCATAGCCAGGGTGGCAAAGTCCTCGCCGCTTTCCAGGTGGTTATGGATCATCTCGATTTTTCGGCGTGCTTCCCCATCGTTCCCGGCCTTGCTGTTCTGCAAATTAGCGCCCTGCTTCATTGGTGTAGGCTGCGAAGTCACGACGATATCGGCAATGTTGTACTTCGGTTCGATGAAATTGAACTGTGCCTTGTTTGAGTTGTAGAAATTACTGATATCCGCGTCGGTGATGTTAATCCGCGAGTTCACTTCCTTGTTCATCACCTTTTCCGTTGTCAGATTGCGCCGGATGCTCAGCCGCAGGTCGTCCAGCGACATGCTCGCAGCCTGCAGTCGCTTATCGAATTCTTCCTGCGTGTAGGGCGCCTTAAATTCCGCCAGCTTGGCATCCACTTCCTCGTCGCTGGCGACCAGGTTCATCTTCTTGGCGGCCTGCTGCAGAATCTCGTCGTCGATCAACTGTTTCAGGATACCCAGCCGCGTAGCATCGGCCTGTTCCCGGGTTGGCTGCTCTTTGTTATTGCCCAGGTTGTCGCGGTAAAACTTCTCCACTTCGGCACGACGAATGGGCTGGCCATTCACCAGTGCGACCACATCGGGCCCATACGACCGCTTGCATCCGGAGACAAAGCCGCTACTCAGCAAAACTAAAGTGAGCGAGGCGCACAGAATGGCGGGCCGTACTCCTGCCGCGGCTGCCTTTGACCCGCTGGCTCGCTCTAATCTCGATTCCAACAATGCTTCTCCTTGCGGGCACAATTGCCCTTGACCCAAACATCTGCGGGGGAAACTAACCTATGGTATAGACTTCTGCGGCGATGAGGGGGCACCTGGCTGCTTGCTGCCTTCGGCGACCTGCGGCGGCGGTGTCACACCAGCCTCTTTCAATGCCCGGTCAATCGCGGTCCACAGTTCGGCCTGTGGCAGCGCGCCAGAAATGCGCTCGCCGTTGATAAACAGGGTCGGGGTTCCGTTCACCCCCAGGCTATCCCCCTGCTTCATAGAGGCGCGCACAACGGACTCGTCCTGCTTGGTAACGCAGGCATCCAGTTTCGCGGCATCCAGCTTCGAGCGCTGCCCTTCCTCACGCACCAGCCGATCAAGCGTCCGGTTCGCCTCCTGCGCATCGTGCCCAGTACCCTTCACCTCGTCCGCGTGCGTGTGGACGTAGTCCACGAACCGCCAGTACGCCTCACCGCTCTGGTCGGCGAGGCAGCCGGAGTCAATCGCTGCATGCATCGCCCACGGGTGGATCTCCACCAAGGGGAAATCCTTGTAGATAAATCGGACCATGCCCTTGTAACGGTCGACCGTCGCCGGGAACAGCTGCTCATGCATACGCGCGCAATAAGGGCATTCGAGGTCATCGAAGTTAATGATCGTGACCTTGGCATCGGCGGGCCCACGCACCGGCCGGTTCTGGATCGAGATCATGTCCGAAGGACTATGGCTAATGTCGAACTTCTCCAAGCGCGCTACCGTGTTCCGGTCCGCCGAGAGGAGAAAATTGACCACCGTCTTCTTGCCATTCCTTCCGAAGGTGATCGGCAGATTCTCAAACCCAGGGAACTCACTCTTGCTGGTAGTGCCCACAGTCACCTCCACATTGGGAGGCACCTCAAACTGCGAGCGTACCAATACTTCGATTCTCCGGGTGAGCTGGGGAGTAGGTACTGGCTGAACGTTATCAGAAGAAGCGCTGGGAGCGCTTTGAGCCTTGCAGCCTGCCGATAACGTAACCAGCAGACACATAACCAGGGTGCGGCGCAGAGACAAGACAACCACCTTTCCATGCCATGTCTCATTAGAACGGTTTACCAGCCACCATGTCCAGCGACCGGCAGGCGCTCAAAATATCCGTTCCGAGCGTTTCAGGTTGCCGGCAGCGCCCACGCCCGCAAGTGTGAAGTTGAAGCTGTACTGGTTCTCATTACGAACCGCACCCAGGGCCAGGCGGCGGTATTCCACGCTGAATCCGCAGCAGTCCCAGTTGTAGGAGGACTCGATGCCGCCATACTGCAGCGCATTCTGGATGAAGTCGTAACCGGCACTTACACCGGAGCTGAGGCCGCGCTTGGTGGGGTCGCCATACCCCAGCAGCAGCCGCAGGAGGTTGTACTTGGTCACCTGGGTCGACAGGCTCGAACTAAAGGTCGCATTCAGGGCCTGTAAGGTGGAATATCCGACACTCCCGAACACGTTCGCGCGCCGGTAATCGGCGTAGATATTGCTGACGTCCAACCGCTTCGATTTGAAGTCATAATCGGCATCCCATTCCAGATCGGTCCGTTGGCTGGTGCGCACCTTCAATCGCGACAGCACAGGGGAAACGTTGCGCGGACCACTCAGGAAAGCGACCCCCGTCAGATCGAGGGTGGAGGCAAGCACATTGCGCCGCAGCGCCACTGCCGCACCACCAAAGTATGGATCGAAAAAGTATTTGCCGGCCAGCTTCCAGGTGATCCATTCACTGGTGTCGCCACCGCACTCCGCGTAGGTGGTGGGCACATTGATAATCCCATTCACCGGCGCAGGCAACGTCCCGCTATTGCACTCTTTCGGTCGCAAGTGCCGAAAAAACAGCCTCTGGGTGACGGAGTATTCCAGCTCGTTGGTGTCGCTCACGATGTCACTGGAGTCGAAGCGCGGAATAGAAGAGAAGTTATCCACGCCCCGCACATAACGATATTGCAAGCCGGGCTCGATCGTATGCCGCACGTCGGCACCCAACAGGCGCTCCAGCGCAGGCGCCCGAAACTCGCGCATGAGTGCAGGTGGCCGCAGTTCAAATCCAGCTTCCAGGTCGGCACGATTCACCGTAGCGTCTACTGGTGACGGTGTTGTGCTGCTGGCAACCTGCCGCTTGGTATAGAAGGTTTCCCGCACGCTCAGGGAGGGCCGCAGCGTCCATCCTTCGACGTGTAATGGCAGTTCCAGGTGCGGATACAAGTCGAAGCGCCCAACCGTGCCGGTTTTGAAACCAGGCTCGCTGCGGTTGAGGCCAGCCATGGATCCATCGACACTCCACAAAAGAGGCGTCTTTACCCAGGCCTGCGGCAGCGTGTTGAAGTCGAGCGCCGGCACGTGAAGGATGCGGATTTGTGGCGTCTGGTAGCTGTTGCCCACCTGTGTGATGCCTTCGAAGTTCTGGTAGCGATCGAAATGAAGACTAGCGGACCGTCCGCTCGCATTGTGGGTGACAAATGCCGAAGAGGTCACCTGGGAAGCGACCGCCAGCGCGAACGATTCTGCAAAGGCTTCGCGATAGACGAACGAACTCAGGTATTCCCCGGTTGCAATCGCGCGTGTGTGCTCGTCGAGATCGAAATCGCGCCGCCCGCTAAACAGCACATCCTGCCCACCCTGATTGATGTACGTGGGCGCCAGCCCGCGGTCGAATAGAGCGCTGAATCGTGCGGAGGCGAAGTCTTCGCCCCGGCCGCGATAGCGGAAATCGCCGCTCGGCGACCATCCACGTTTCGAGTAGTACTGTGCGCCTAGCGTGGCGTCCATGCTGCGATTGATCACCAGGTAAATGGAGTCTCCCAGGATGGTGCCCTTGGTGGAGGATGTACCGAACACAGGGATAAGCAATCCGCTCTGCCGCGATTCAGAGTTGACCGGGTGCGTAACAAACGGCAGGTAAAGAATGGGCACATTCAGTAACGAGAAGTAGCTGTTCTTGGCGCGGGCCACGCCATAGTTAACCCGGATCAACGAGGAATGGATCTGCCAGTCCGGGTCAGGTAGTAAGCACGACGTCATCGTGCCCTGCACAATCTGATAGCGTTCCGGGCCTTCTTTAATCAGCAGGCGGCCCGTAAACAGAAAGGGATTGGCCGTGGTGTACACCACCTTGCGCTTGCTGGTGGAAGATAAGCGGCCAACACTCCCGGTTACATTCTCAAAGCGGCCGGTTTCGAGTGCGAAATTCAGTTTGCCGTGATCGGCGAGAATCAGTTCATTATTCCGCCCTCCCTGCAAGCGAACGTGTCCGTCAGCCTCGGCGTCGCCAGTCTCCTGATCGTAGGAGATCTTATCCGCGGTCAGCACGTAATCCTTGTATTCGATCTTTACGTCGTCGCTGAGCGTAAATACAGTGCCATGCTTTTCCTGTAGTTTGGCTTGCAGCTTTACTGGAACACCCGACTGCGGTGCAGCCACTGGCTCTGCGATTGGATAAGTTGGCGCATCGGGAAGAGCGGCCTGGGGATCTGCATTCTGCGCAGTGCTGCCTGCATGCGCGGGATCAGGGGCGGGTGAGCTGAACGCGATGCTTGCAACTGCTGCCGAGGGAAACTCTCTCGTCAACCTCTGCGGCCAAACCTTGGGATGACACAGCAATATTGCTGTGATAAACAAACAGGTGGGGACTCTCATTTCCAGCGGCGAAGTTAGGATAGCAAATAGCTCACCCGCAAGGCTTTCTGAGGCTCCGCCGCTCTGGTTAAAATCGCCCTGTTTACTCGCCATCGCTGCCCGTGCCGATGAAGGTAAGAAGCGTGTGCTTTTTTCCGCTTCGTGCGCATGGACGCTTCCACTGGCGAGGCACGCAAGGTTTCAACGGCTTTCCGCGATGAAATCCGCACATGTGGCCATAAATGAAATTGCATACCAGAGAGTCCAGGCGCTGCTTCCCATGCCAACGGGGATACACCCTTCCGGATGTGTCCTACGCCCGTCTTCCTTTTCAAGATGTGTGCACCATGTTCCACCCCACAGGAGTTAAGAATTGAGTCCCTTTGCCCAAAATGTCGGAGAAGCGATTGCTCACACTGGCACCGAAGTTGTGCCGGCCTGGAAGCAAGAACTGAACGAGCGTCTCGCCGCTACCCGTTTGCGCCGTTTGCGCAGTATGCCCGAGCAGGCCGCCTTACCCGGGCTGGATGAACTCGGGCAAAAAGCAGAATCGCGCGCATCGCGCCTGGCGGCGAAAGTAGCCGAGCGCTATGCCAATGCTCCTTCCTACAGCGACGTACTGGCTGCGGATGTGCGCGCCCGCTCGCACGCTGCCGCACAGCGTCGTGACGCCGGAGAGCCCGTGCTCGTCGCCGAGCCGCCGGCGGATTCGGTGGCGTTTCCCGCATGGCATGTATCCACCCAGGACGAGAGCCTGCCCGACGCGACCATGGCCAGCATGGGCTACGAAGATCCCTCCCCTGCCGTTCACGAAGAGGTGGAGGAAGAAGAGGAGATGACCGTCGAACCATTGGCAGTCAATCTCATCGAGTTTCCCAGAGAGTTGGTGGCCGCCCGCAAGGTACGTCCACGGCTTGCCGAGGGTCCTTTGCGCGTATCGGGGGAAGAAGCGCAGCATGACGGATCCCAGCTCAAAGTATTCGAAGTAGCGTCAGAGAGCGTATCTCAGAGTGTGAGTGTTGGGCCCGCTCCAGCAAACTGGTCGCCCATCCTGCTGGATGAGGCGGCTACGCATTCGCCGCATGCGGCACGCCATGCCGAGCCGGTGCAGCAGAAGGCTCTCAACACGGCGACCATGGAAGATCGTGTGATGGCTGTGGTGTTTGACGGCGCCCTCATCTTTGCCGCCTTTGCTGTCTTCGTTCTGGTGTTTGTCGCCTGCACCGCACATCCGCCAGCCGGTAGACCAGCACTGATGGCAGCCGGCCTGGTGCTTGGCGGCTTCGCTCTGCTCTACCATTACCTGTTCTTCCGCTTCGCGGAAGCCACCCCGGGCATGCGCTACGCCAAGATCGCGTTGTGCACCTTCGAGGACGAGAATCCCAGCCGCACCGCGATGTGCCGCCGAGTTTTGCTGTTGTTATTGTCAGCTGCGCCGCTGGGGCTCGGCTTCCTGTGGGCCTGCTTCGATCAGGACCGGCTAGGCTGGCACGACCGCATTTCACGCATGTACCAAAGAAGCTATTCGTAACCGAAAAAGCGACACTTATTGACCACCACTCGTCGCGACAAGCACAATGCCCTAACCCGCACTTCTCATCATTCGTTACGGGCGTTACGGGACAGGCGGTGAGAAGATGCGGGCTAACCCCTGGACGGGTGCCATTAGACGGGGCGAAGCCCTTCCAAATCTTCTAGCTATTGCGTAGCCGCCTGCTAAGCCCGTTCCTGGTTCTCAGGAGCCAGCAGCGCCGAAGCAGCCGCCCCGATCACCGCGACCTCGCTGTTCTCAGGTACCACCTCAAGCGAATAACTCTGCAGCGGACTCATCTTCACCATCTGCCACAAATATTCCTTAAGCAGATTCAGATCGAGGAAGCGCACATTGATGCCGGTGTAGTAGAACCGCCCCGGGCCGCCCAGATGGATGGATGTAGCTGTGGCCGCACCCAAACCGCGATGCCACAACCGAACAAAATCCATGCATCGCGCGTCGCCCTTCTTGGCTGCCGCGAATACTTCTTCCGGCTCCATATCGAGGAAGCGCAGACGCATCGCGCGATAACCCATAATGCCTTCCAGATGCCCGCGTCCCCCGCACCCGCAGTAGGTCTCTTTGGGGTCAAGCGTCACTACCATGTGACCGCCCTCCCAAACACCGGCCTGATAAGGAAAGCGGCCAAATCCGATGCCGTTGCCCAGGGTCCATACACGCACCAACCGGTCCATGCGTCCCTGCGTCACCGCCAACCCTGCGGCCACGGCATCGGCGTCGTTCATCGTTTTCAGCGGGGCGTGAATTCCCTTCGACTGAAAGATGGCAGATAGTGTTTCCGCAATGCGGCCACCCTTCAACTGCGCCAGGTTCGGAGAATCTTCCACGATGCCGCCGCGGATGATGCCTGGCAAGGCAACGCCGATGGCATCGATCGGACCCTCCGCGTGCAGAGCCGTCACCTGATCGCAAATCAAATGGCATAGATTTTCGAACGGGTGTTCCATCAGAGCTTCGTGGTCGTCCGGGTTGTCCGGATAACGGCTAAGATCGCCCACAAGCTTGTGATCTTCCATGAGCCCCGCGACAATCCTCGAGGACACGACAATACCGATGGTCCTGCTCATCCGTTTCCTCTAGTCCGCTGCCCGGGCCAGCCGATTGATGCCGTTAAACGCGGCAGCCTTATAGCACTCGGCCAGGGTGGGGTAATTGAACACCGTATCGATAAAGTAGTCCAGCGTGCCGCCCAGAGACATGACTGCCTGCCCGATATGCAACAGTTCGCTGGCGCCTTCGCCAATGATGTGCACGCCCAGCAGGTGTCGCGTATCGCGATGGAACACGATCTTTAAACGGCCTGTCGTATCGCCACGAATCTGACCACGCGCGATCTCGCGATAGTAAGCCACTCCCACCTCATACGGCACATCCTCATCCGTGAGCTGTTCCTCCGTCTTGCCGATGAACGATATCTCCGGAATGGTGTAAATGCCATAAGGATAGTAGCTGGGATTCGAGACCAGGCTTTCATTGCCGAATGCCCGCGCCACGGCAATGCGGCCCTGCTCCATCGAGACGGAAGCCAGGCTGGGAAAGCCGATCACGTCGCCCACCGCAAAAATGCCGGGCACCTTGGTGCGGAAATCCTTATCGACCGGAATGCGGCCACGATTGTCCGGTTCTATTCCCACCTTACCCAGGTTCAGTTCATCGACATTGCCGGCGCGGCCCACTGCGTACAACAACGCGCCTCCGGAAATTCTCTTCTTGCTTTCCAGGTTGGCAACCACGCTACAGTCCGGCAGTTCTTCTACGCTCTCCACTTCCTCGTGCAGGCGCATGGTCACGCGGCTGTCGCGCAAATGGTAGCTGAGTGCCTCGACGATCTCCTGGTCGGCAAACTCCAGCAGCTTGGGCCGCTTTTCGATCAGGGTTACGCGCACCCCCAGCGCGGCGAACATGCAGGTGTACTCCACGCCGATGACACCGCCGCCTACCACGATCAGCGACTTGGGCAGGTTGGGCAAATCCAGAATCTGATCGCTATTTACGATCGTGCGGCCGTTGGTGGGCACGCGCGGCGAATCCGCCGGTTTGGTCCCGGTGGCGATGATGATGTTTTTCGCCTCGTAGGTCTGGGTGCCGCCCTCGTTCGTTACCTTGACGTGTGTGGCGTCTTCAAAGCTTGCCACCCCTTGCAGCACATCGATGCCGTTCCGCGACAGCTGCGCCTCCGTCACATCGATCTCGGTCTTGATCACGTGCTGTACCCGGAAAGCCAGGTCAGCCATGGTGATCTTTTCCTTAACGCGGTAATTCATCCCGTAGATCGAGCGATAGTTATAGCCGGAGAGATGCAACACGGCTTCGCGCATCGTCTTACTAGGGATGGTCCCGGTGTTGACGGAGACTCCGCCGATGTTCCGGTTGCGCTCAACCACTGCGGCTCGCTTGCCCAGTTTGTTGGCGTAGATGGCGGCACGCTGTCCGGCGGGGCCGGAACCAATGATGAGGAGATCGTAGGTAATCATGCCTTATCCAAAGGGTACCGGAACTTTGGACAGAAGAGGTTAATTTCGCGACGACGGTAGCTTCATGAAACACCGTGACGGACAAAATCGACCCCGCGGTCATTAGCCTGGCCTGTGCTGGAGCAAAGGCCCCAATATCTGTTAACGCTACAAGCAACTACCAGGGAAGCGACCGTCCTAAACTTGTCATCCCCCTTTTTGTCATCCCCGAGCGCAGCGAGGGATCTGCTGTGCGCCTTCTCTCCTGCCACAAATGTCTACAGAGCTCCAGCATCGGACACGCAGAAGAACCATTCTTTCAGCAGCCCACACCTCTCCCCAACCACCGCCTCCCCAACCACCGCCCCCACTTTTGTCATCCCGAGCGCAGTCGAGGGATCTGCTGTGCGCCTTTCTCCTGCCACAAATTTCTACACGAGCCCCTGCATCGGACACGCAGAGGAACCTTTCTTTCAGCAGGAATGGCAGGAGAATTAACTCCTGGCAGCGAAGCGGCTGCTATCGAGACCCACGTTCCTCTGCCCATCCGATGCTGGAACTCTGTAGAAATTTGTGGCAGGAGAAAGGCGCACAGCAGATCCCTCGACTGCGCTCGGGATGACAAAAGGGGGGCGGTGGATGGGAAATGGCAGGGGAACGGAAAACAGCAGGAGGAAAGGCAAGTCACGAACAACCCTCAACTACGCTCCGGGACAACAAAGCGTCTCTCTCCCGCCGCCCACACCTCTCCTCAACCACCCCCCTTTTGTCATCCCGAGCGCAGTCGAGGGATCTGCAGTTTGCCCTAACCTCAAGCCAAGGCGAAGGTCGCAGATTTAAACTGCCCCCATGCTCCTTTGCGCCATAACCGAAGGCTCGGTGAACGGTGATTCAGGCCGCCGCCAGCAACTGCTTGATCGGATCGAGCAGTGGACAGCAGGTGGCGTGCACTTCATCCAGCTGCGAGAAAAAGCCCTGGCCCCCGCCCGTCTGGGCTCGCTGGCAAAGGAAATACAAGCAAAGCTCGACCCCGAACACACCCGGCTGCTCATCAACCTCCCCACCCCCGAGCACGCAGACATCGCCGTAAATTCTGGCGCCGCAGGAGTCCATCTCGCCGGGAAGCCACGACCGGGTGCTGGAGACACTATCCGCGACGCCTTCCGGGCAGCCGGCCGGAAGGCTCTCCTCAGCATGCCTTGCCACACCCTGGAAGAGGTGGCGCTCGCCGCAAACGAACAAGCCGGCATGATCCTTTTCTCCCCTGTCTTCGAGAAGCTCACCAAGCCCCCAGTAGGCCTGGCTGTGCTCCACCAGGCGTGCCTCTTGGCTGGAACTATCCCGGTCCTCGCCCTGGGCGGGGTCACCGTCACCAATGCCCCCGCATGTGTGGCGGCCGGGGCTGCCGGCGTAGCCGGTATCCGCCTCTTTGCCGATGGCAGCTGGCGCCAGCTGGCCAGGCAAACTCAGCCGATCGAACCATATATAGTGGAATAAGAAATCAACATGCAGAGCGTGAGTTTGAAAAAGCCGTTGACCTACCTTCGATTGACTTGCCAGACATTGTGGAACCGGCAGTATCCCTACTTCCTAAGCGCGCTTCTGGCGACCGTCGCCTTGTTGCCGTGCGCCCCTGGGGCTCGAGCCCAGGGCCCGCAAACTCAGGACACGCAAACCATCCCGGCGGCAACCACGCAAACCAGGGAGAATTTCGATCTGGGGGTCGGCGGTTTTTACCAGATCACCAATGCCTCCAACGGCAACTTCATCCGTGAAGACACCACCTCGTCGGGCGGTGCACTGATCAGTCTCCGCAAGCCCGTCCGGCCCTGGCTGGGGTTCGAGGGCAACATCGGTTACACCAAGTTCTTCGAGGCCTACAACAAGAACATCGTTAAGGTGCAGAGCAACGTCACCGATGTCAGCTTTTCGTACCTCCTGCAGTCCCCAACCTATTACGGATTTGCGCCGTTCTTCAGCATCGGCGGTGGCGTGATTGTTTTCTCGCCCATCTCCGGAACGTTGATCGACGTGAACGGACTCTTTCCCAAAAAGCTTTCCTCCCAGCTGTTGCCGGAATTCAGCTACACGGTAGGGGTGAACTACCCGGTTTTTGGGCGCTTCGGCGTGCGCGGGCAGTTGCGCGGGCTGAAATACAAGACCCCCGACTTCCATCAGAACCTGCTTAACACCCATACTCTGCGATCCACGGTGGAGCCAACCCTGAGCGTCTATTACCGTTTCTAAACCGTCGTCCGCCCGCACCCGCCCCAGGGGCGCACCGCGGATCGTACGGCCAACCCTCAAGTCTGTGAGAATGCCATGCCCTTGCTTATTACTGTGTCCGATCTCGAACGGGAGCCGATTGATTTCAGCGAAACTGTCCCGTCTGGCGCTATCGATTACGGTTCCGGCATACAGCAGATGGGCGGACTCGCGGTTGCCGGCCGCGCAGACCTGTTGACCGAGCATCGCGGCCCGCACGAGCTGATCCACGACATCCGCTTGCGTGCAGGATACCAAGGTGATTTTGAGATGCCCTGCGCCCGCTGCCTTGACCCAGTGGCCCAGCGGCTCGACGAGCACTTTGACCTGCTTTTCCGCCCCACCGGGGTAGACGCCGCGGGTGCTGAACATGCCATCTCGACCTCGGACACCGAAATCGGGTACTATGAAGGTGGCCGTCTTGCGGTAGAGGACGTGTTACGCGAGCAGGTGTTGCTTTCCCTGCCTGCGAGAGCGCTCTGCCAGCAGGATTGCAAAGGAATTTGCCCTCGTTGTGGAAAGAATCGCAACACTGAGATCTGCGCTTGTGACACGAGCCAGGTCGATCCGCGTTGGACAGCGCTTGGCGATCTCCGCAGCAGGTTGAAAACTTAAAAGCTGAACGCAATCGCAGACTGCAGCCGGTTTACGGCCCATCGCGCAAACGCGAGGAACGCAGCCGCCGCGATGCCTGAAAGGAATTCGCAATGCCCAATCCAAAGCGGCGCCACTCCAAGGCCCGCACCTCCAAGCGCCGTGCTCACGACGCACTCACCGGGATCATCGTCTCGGAATGCCCTAACTGCCACGAGCGCAAATTACCCCACAGGGCTTGCCCGAAATGCGGCATCTACAAAGGTCGCGAAGTTCTCGAAGCCAAAGAAGCTTAGCTCATCCGGTGACCAACCTCACGGATATAGCCCTCGACGCCATGGGCTCGGACAAAGCTCCTGAGCCAGAAATCAAGGGCGCTATCCAGGCCTGCCGGCAATTGCCGGTAAGGGTGCACCTGGTTGGTCCCGAAGATCGTCTGCGTGCCGCGCTGCGCGAGGCGGGTGGCACCGAAGACCTGCCCATCGTGATCGTTCCGGCCACGGAATGGATCACCATGGACGAGAAGGCTGCCACCGCCATCCGCAAGAAACCCGGCAGCAGCATGCGGGTCGGCCTGCGCCTGGTCAAGGAACACAAAGCTGCAGGATTCCTCACTGCCGGCAATACCGGCGCGGCCATGGCTCTGGCCAAGATGGTGCTTGGCGCGCTCCCGGGTGTCGACCGTCCTTCCCTGGCGAAAATGTTGCCTACCTCGACCGGCTCACCTTGCGTATTGCTCGACGTGGGCGCCAATGTAGATTGCAAGCCGCACAATCTGGAACAGTTCGCGGTCATGGGTGAGATGTACGCGCGCAGCGTGCTCAAAATTCCGCGCCCCCGCGTTGGCCTGCTGTCGATTGGCGAAGAAGAAGGCAAAGGCAACGACCTGACGCGTGAGGCTTTTCCCCTGCTGAAGCAGCTGTCGATCAATTTCATCGGCAACGTGGAAGGCCGCGATATCTACAACGGCAATGCGGATGTCGTGGTCTGCGATGGGTTTGTCGGCAACGTTGCCCTGAAGACCTCGGAGGGTCTCGCCCGGCTGGTGCGCGATCTGCTACGGCAATCGCTGGCCTCGACGGTTACCTCGCAGGTCGGCGCCCTGCTATCCCGTAAGGCCTTCAACGACTTCAAAAAGCGGTTGGATTATTCCGAGTACGGCGGGGCTCCGCTCCTTGGTATCCGGGGCGTCTGCATCGTGAACCATGGTTCTTCGAACGATCGCGCTATTTTCAATGGAATCCGAGTGACGGCAGAGTTTGCGCAAGCCGGCGTGAACCAAGGGCTGGAGCGTGAATTTGCCGGCCGTCGCCCAGCTGTCGCTGAGTCGGAACCCGATCTGGATGTACCCATCCAACCCTTGCATTAGGACTGGCCGTTCGGAGCAAGCCGCAGCGCTGGGCGGGGTTTAGATGTACCCCACTCAAGCCAAACGCGGCTTGAATGGGCCACCCAGGCTTTTGGTTTTGCGCCGATTGTTTTTGGGCGATATGTCTCCAGAAAGACGCGGGGTGGCAGAAACACTCGGGTGGCCCACTCAAGCCGCGTTTGGCTTGAGTGGGGTACATCTAAACCTGCCCCAAAACCACCCACGCATTCTTCATCAGAAAGATCATCATGAGCAAAACTGCTTTTCTGTTTCCCGGACAAGGTTCGCAAAGCGTTGGCATGGGCCGCGAACTTGACCTCGCCTTCCCGCTGGCTCACCAGACATTTCAGGAAGCGAACCAAGCGCTCGGCTTCGATCTGGCGGCACTGTGCTTCGAAGGGCCTGAAGAGCAGCTAAAACTTACAGAGTTTACCCAGCCCGCCATCTTCACCGTGTCGGTGGCCGCCCTGCGCGTCCTCACCGCGAACGGAGTCAACGCAGACTTTTTCGCCGGCCACTCGCTGGGCGAGTATGCGGCTAACCTGGCCGCTGGCACGATCGAGTTTGCGCCGGCAGTCAGGGCGGTGCATCGGCGCGGGCAACTCATGCAGCAGGCCGTTCCCCCTGGGCAGGGGGCCATGGCGGCCATTCTCGGCATGCCGGCAGAGAGCGTAATGGCGGTCTGCGCGGACGCAACGCGAGAAGCCGGTGCCCCTGTAGAACCCGCCAACCTGAATACCGCCGAACAGACGGTGATCTCAGGTGCGGCCGCAGCTGTGGAACGAGCGACAGTGCTGGCGAAAGAACGCGGCGCCAAGCGAGCGGTCCTGCTGCAGGTGTCCGCACCCTTCCACTGCAGCCTAATGCAACCTGCTCAGGACGCGCTCGCGCCCGTATTGCAGGCCATGCAGTTCTCACCCGCGCAAGCGCCGGTTGTGGTCAACGTGGATGCTGCCCTGGTGAGTGAGGGACCCGCACTCCGAGACGCGCTGGTGCGCCAGGTGACAGGTGCTGTCCGGTGGGCAGAGTCGATGCAATTGCTCATCGCCCAGGGGGTTACGAATTTCATCGAGGTGGGGCCGGGCAAAGTATTGACCGGTCTTATGCGGCAAATCGATCGCAGCCAAAAGTGCGGCAACGTCGAAGATCCCGCTAGTCTCGAAAAGCTATTGGCCGGCCTGAACGCTTCGTAATTTACTCGGTCGAGAGCTGTACCGGGGAGAAGCCAATCGTCTTCGCCTTCCGCTCTACCCAAAGGAACGTGGGCGTTTTTTGCCCGTTCACGTCGACCCCCACCACCACACCCGATCCCACACTCTTGGACATCACGATCTTGTGCGTCTTGATGTCGCCCCAGTCGCTGTTGTGTCCCCAATCGTTCTCGAAGTGGCCGTAGGAATACTGGGCATATTGCTGCGGGTGCTGCTGCCAGTCGGGATCGTGGTTCCACAGGGCAAAGGCTTTTGGCAGATCGTGACTCTCAATGGCCGCGAAGAACTGATTGATGCGATGTTCCTGAGGCCAGTTCCAGAAATACCAAGCTCCGACGGCCAGCAACAAACACGCGATCAGGCCGGCAATGAGGAGGTTCTTTCGCTTTTGTGATTTGGCAGGATCGTAAGTAGGTGCATCAAGCAAGGTCATGGGTCTGAGGTGCTCCTCGCCTCTTCCGCAAAGTTTACTCCGAATTATTCACTTGCTGCTGTGCCACGTACGGCCCCGGCGTGAGAACCTCGGGCCGCTTCGCTTCCCGTACCACACACCCGTCATTCGTGAGAAAGAGAGATCTCGAACCACACAGGCCTGATGTTTCGCGACTAACGCGAATACGAAATCTGTTCCTGTTCCGCCTTCCGCTCGAGTGCCAGCGCGATCAATCGCGAAATCAAATCACGATACCCGATGCCGGTTGCGTCCCACAACTTGGGATACATGCTTATCGACGTAAACCCTGGCATAGTGTTGATCTCGTTGAGATAAAGCCGTCCTGCGTCGCCCGCCTCCAGCAGAAAGTCCACGCGCGCCAGGCCGGCGCAATCACAAGCCCGGAACGCATCCAGCGCCATCGACCGTACCTGCGCGCTCTGCGCCTTTGTCAGTTTGGCAGGAATGATTGGAATGGAACCTTCACTGAGATACTTAGCCTCATAGTCGTAAAACTCTTTACCGGGAACAATCTCGCCCACGACCGAAGCGATCGGCTCATCATTGCCCAGCACCGCCACTTCCAGTTCGCGGGCTTTCCCCATCTTCGCGCGATTGCCGCGACCGCCCACTGCCTGCTCTACCACGATCTTGCGATCGAAGCTGGCCGCCAGGGCAATCGCTGGCCCCAACTCCTTGCGATCATGCGCCTTGCTGATGCCCACGGAGGAACCAAGGTTCGCCGGCTTTACGAAAAGCGGATACTTCAGCGCCGCCTCGAGCCGGGTCACAATCTTCCTGCTGCTCTTTTCCCACTCCCGGCGAAGAAACGTCACGTGGCGAGTGATCGGCAAGCCGGCAGCCTGGAACAGCCGCTTCATCACTTCTTTGTCCATGCCGGTCGCCGAGCCCAGCACTCCCGACCCCACATAGGCTAAACCCGCAAGCTCAAACAGCCCCTGCATCGTGCCATCTTCCCCAAAGGTCCCATGCAACACGGGAAACACGACATCCAGTTGCAGCACATCCTGAGCCTGCGTGAGCGGTGCCGACTCTTGCTCAAAAGGGATCAGTGTGCCGCCACTGCCCGCGGTGTTCGGCATGGGTGGCACAATGACGCCTTTTCCCTTGGCCAGCAAAGCCGCGGGCGCGGTATGTTGCGGATCGCCAGCACGCAGCGCGCTCGAGCCCGCCTCTGAGGAGTCGCCGGTCAATAGCCGTTCCGCGTCTCCGGAGACCAGCCAGCGGCCCTGCTTGGTAATGCCGATGGGCACCACGTCAAACTTGCTACGGTCAATTGCCTTCAATACAGAAGCAGCCGAAAGCAGAGAGACTTCATGCTCGCCGCTACGCCCGCCAAACAGTACGCCCACCCGCAGTTTCTTCTTCATGCCGTCATTGATTCTATGGCGCGGCACGGCGAACGTAAGTTATCGCTTCTGGTGCAACCCTGCTTAAACCGACACGATCTCGTTCTGCGCCGTGGATCCCTGTTCCTTCTGTTCCACGCGGAGAGCGACCAGGGCCACCACCAACGCGACGCTGGCGACGGCCGCACTGCCCAGCGAAAGATGGCGGTAGGCGACACCCTCGGTTAGTAGAATGCCGCCCAGGCTGGCGCCCAGCGCATTGCCGAGATTGAATGCACCCTGGTTCAGGGTCGAAGCCAGGTTAGGCGCTCCACGCGCCTGTTCCACGATGCGTGCCTGCAAAGGCGCGCCGGCAGCAAAGTGGACGCAACCCCACACAAACACCGTCACCACTGCCGTCATGCTGCCCAGTTCAAGAAACGGCATGGCGAGAAAGATCAGGATCAAAAGGATGAACCCGCTGATGAGGACCGGCATCTGCTTCCAGTCTGCCAGCCGGCCGCCCAGCAAGTTGCCGAGAGTGATGCCCACACCAAACACCATGAGAACGCGGGTGACCGCGATTGGCGAGAAGTGCGTCACTTGTTCAAGGATCGGGGCGATGTACGTGAAGACGCAGAAGAGGGCGATGGACGATAGGGTACTGAGCGCGAGCACCAACTGCACCTGGGGACGAAGCACCGCGTGGAACTCGTGTTTGAGGTGGATCTTCTCCGCTGGCTGCGAGGGCACCATCAGCAGCAAGCCGAGCGCAGCCAGTATGCCAATCGGTACCAGAGCCCAGAAAGCAAACCGCCATCCGTACGCCTGTCCCAGCGCAGTACCCGCGGGAACGCCCAGAACATTCGCCAGGGTCAACCCGGCGAACATAAGCGCGATCGCCTGCGCCCGCTCATTGCGCGGCACCAGGTTCGACGCCACGATACTGCCAATGCCGAAAAAAGCGCCATGGCACAGCGCGGTAAGAATGCGCGCAAGCAGCAGAAGAAGAAAGGTAGGAGCCAGCGCACACAACACGTTGCCGCCCACGAACATGCCCATCAGGACCAGCAGGGCGCGCTTGCGATCCATGCGCGACACGGCAAGCGCCACCAGCGGCGAGCCCAGCGTAACGCTCAGCGCGTACCCGGAGACGAGAATGCCAGTCTTCGGAATGCTCACCTGGAAGCTGTGCGCGAGATCCGGCAACAGCCCCATGATGATGAATTCTGAAGTACCGATACCGAAAGCAGAGACTGCCAGCGCGAGGAGAGGTTTACGCATGCTCCCCTCTATTCTCCCTGATTCGGCCGCAAAGCAGAACCACTTGCCCGACCAACCAGCGTTTATAAACGGCTGCGCTTAGTCCGCTGCGGCAATCGGCGCCAGTGTCATCGACATAAACACGTCCGCGCGTGTGTACGGCATGGGCGGAATCTGCTCTGGTGGTACATGGTGGAAGCCTACCGACTCGTATAAGTGCACAGCATTCTGCAACTTTGCGCTGCTCCCCAGGAACAGCGACTGTGCGCCCATGCGTTGCGCGTGCACAACGGCTGCCTCCAGCAGACGGCGTCCAATTCCCTGGCCGCGCAAGCGGGGCGCGACCGCCATCTTGGATAATTCGTAAACACCCTGGCCCATGGGGATAAGCGCCACGCAACCCACCGGCTCATGGCCGGCAAAGACCATCAGGATGCTTCCGCCTTTGCGCAGAATCTTGGTTTCCGGGTCACCCAGCGTCTCCTTGTCGGCCTTCTCCAGGGTGAAGTAACGCGTAATCCATTCCTCGTTCAAGGTCCTGAAAGCGGTCAGGTCTTCGCCTGCCTGCAGGGCGCGAATCTCAATCTGAGCCGCAGAGACTTCTCCGCCCGCCCGCTCGCCGCTCACCGGCTGAACTTCTTCGCTTGTCGCCTGGATGTTGCTCATGTCTCTCTCGCTCCTGACATCAGTCTCGCTTTTCTCATCCAGTACGTCCAATATCTTGTTTCGCTTGATTAAGATCAATCGCATATGGATCACGAGATTGAGTTCCGGCACCTGCGTTACTTTGTCGCGGTGGCGGAGGAGTTGCATTTTGGTCGTGCTGCGTTGCGCCTCAACCTGGCGCAACCGCCACTTTCTCAACAGATTCGCAAGCTGGAAGAACTGCTCGGATACCCACTCTTCACCCGGACTTCCCGCTCGGTTCAACTCACCGTGGCAGGCGAGGCACTCCTGCAGCGGGCACGGCGCACGCTGCGTAATGTACAGCGCGACATTGATGAAACCCGCAGCCTGGGCCGGGGCGATGTTGGCTCCCTGCACATCGGCTTCATCGGGTCAGCCATGCTTTCCATTCTGCCGGGCATCTTCCGCTCGTATCGCGAGGCTTATCCACGTGTGCAACTGCGACTGCACGAATCGTTTACCTCGATGGTGACGGAAGGGCTGGAGAATGGAACGCTCGATGCCGGCATTCTGCGCGATGGTGATCCCATGGAAGGTCTCGAGGTAACGACTATATTGTCGGAGCCATTTGTCGCTGTCCTGCCGGCAACCCACCACGCCGCCGGGCAGAAGAGCATTTCCCCCGCGGCGCTCCGCGATGAGCCATTTATCTATTACCCCCGCAGCGCCGGCATACGGGCTTACGAGAAGCCGCTCACCTTATGCGAAGAGCATGGCTTCCGCCCGCAGATTGTGCAGGAGGCCTCTCACTGGCTGTCGATTCTTCGTCTGATCGGCGCTGGTCTGGGGGTGACGATTGCGCCGGCCTGTGTGCGCCGCATCGCTTCAGAAGAAGTGGTGTGCCTGCCGCTGCGGGGCGCAAGAGCGGTGAGCAACATTGAGCTAGCCTGGCATGCAGGCGACAACCGGCCCATTGTGGAGCGTTTCCGGCATATTGCCACCGCCGCTGTATTGCAGCACCGGTAGAGCCATCACTCAGGTTCGAAGCCGGCAACAATGGTGGTTACCTGGCTCCATGGAATGAAGAAGGCAAGCTTCTCCACGGACGGGCGCTTTGCCCGTGCGCCGATCACTTTATCGAAAGCCTCCTGGCTTTCGATCCAAATGCCGGCCTCTTCGACAGCCAGCAACTTAACGCTGCCCAGTTTCTGGCTATCCAGAAACGTAGGCCCCATCACGATCACCTGATGGCCAACCAGCTTGTGCAATCCAATTTCCATGGCTACCTAGACGCTACACCTTTGTGCCAGGTTGCGCTTGCGCATCGTCCGTGTTTGCGTTGAGCGCCAAGCGGCAGGGCATCAGGATCAAGCAGCCTTCGTTTGTCGCAGTTGCTGCTGCGCCGAAGGGTCCTGCGCCGGAGAACTTTCACCGCACAAAGTGCGCAAGCTATCAGGGATAGATGCGATTAAGCGTGCGCGCGAATGGAATCGTCTCTCGCACATGCTCCAGGCCGCAAACCCACGCCACCACGCGCTCGATGCCCATGCCAAATCCCGCATGCGGCACGGAACCATACCTGCGCAGATCGAGATACCAGGAGAATGCGTCCAGCGGCAACTGATGTTCCTCGATACGTTTCTTCAGCAACTCGTAGGAAGCCACACGCTGCGATCCGCCAATCACTTCCCCGTAACCCTCGGGCGCGAGTACATCGACGCACAACGCAAGTTTGTCATTCTCAGGATCAGGTTCCATGTAGAACGCCTTCACCGCGGCAGGATAACGATGCACCATCACAGGGCGATCGAACTGCGAGGAAAGGTAAGTCTCATCCGGAGAGCCGAAATCGTTGCCGTACTCAAATGGCTGTTCGATCAATCCGCGGGCAAACGCATCCTTGAGCATCTCGGCTGCCTGGTCGTAGCTGATCCGCGGAAAAGGCGGCTTGACGGTTTCGAGCTTGCTGATATCCCGCCCAATCACTTTTAAATCGAGCGCCCGCCGCGCGAGCACCCGCTCTACCAGGAAGCTCATGAACTCTTCCGCCAGCACCATCAGGTCATCCAGCGTGGCGAACGCCATTTCTGGTTCTACCATCCAGAACTCGGTCAGATGGCGGCGCGTCTTCGACTTCTCTGCACGAAACGTGGGCCCAAAGGAATACACCTTGCCCAGCGCCATGGCAGTGCTTTCGATGTACAACTGGCCGCTCTGCGTGAGGAACGCCTCGTCTCCAAAGTAATCCACGGGAAACAAAGTGCTGGTGCCTTCGCACGCAGCCGGGGTAAGAATCGGCGGATCGGTCAGGGTGAAGCCATGATCGTCAAGATAATCGCGGGCGGCCTTGATGATTTCCGCGCGAATGCGCAGAATCGCGGACTGCCGCGGTGTGCGAATCCACAAGTGGCGATGCTCCATCAGGAACTCAACGCCATGTTCCTTGAGCGAAATGGGGAAAGGCTCCTCTTCGCTAACGCGCTGCAGGACTTCCACATTGTCCACATCGAGTTCGAACCCGCCGGGAGCACGCTGATCTGCCCGCACTTTCCCGGTCACCAGGACGCTCGACTCCTGGGTAAGACCGCGCACGCGCTCGAACACCTCGGGGGTGACCGCTGCTTTGGGAACGATGCCCTGCACCGTACCGCTGCCGTCCCGGAAAATGGGGAACAGCAGCTTGCCGCTCGCACGCTGGTTGTAGAGCCAGCCTTTCAGGGTGACCCGCTCGCCTTCATGCTGGTTCAGGTTTGCGATGGTCGTCAGGGGCGCCGTCGCGCCCTGTTCGTTAGTTGTCTCTTCTGCCATGTTCCGATCTCGTGTGTGTGGTCGCGTGGACGACTTTACCTACAATGCGAGCAGTTTGAAAGCTGCGCTGGCCCGGCTGGCCACTTGCTCCGGCGCGTCCTCAGGTAAGTAGTTGATCTCGAGCACGGCGGCTGCCAGTTGCGGCACGGCCTGTAACTCCTTCATGGTGTCTGCCCAAAGAATGGTGCCGTCACCCGGCCACAGGTGCTCATCTTTCTGCCCATGATTGTCGTGAATATGTGCCGACCGGATCAGCGGGCTCAGTAAGGCGATGGCGCCGGGGATGTCGCCGGCCATATGTGCGTGGCCCGTGTCAAAGCAAACGCCCACGTCTTTGAAATGGCCAATGCGCACTATTTCCGCCAGGTGGGCCGCTTCGGTCACCTCGTTCTGAATGTTTTCCAGCAGTAGCTTGACCCCGATCGGCCGAGCAAACGCTTGTAGGTGCTCGATGGCCGTCATGGAGTGCTCCAGGGTGCGCGGGCTCCACATATCTTCGCGCTCGCCCAGGTGGAGAATGAGGTAGCGCAAGGGCATGTCCTCGGCGGTTTCGAGCGCGCGTTTGATTTCGTCCATCGCATCGATACGCCGGGACTTCTCCGGGTGAACGACATTGACGCCGGGCGCCCCGCCGCGCCCCATCTCGGTGTCGGCAAACATTGGCATGTGGAGCGAAAATGCCTCGACCGGGTTAGCCGCGAACCAGGCGGCGATCTCTTTTACGTGAGTCTTGCTGGTGTAGTCGAAGTGCTGGCGCGCGGCGAAGAGTTCAATCCCTTGTGCGCCCCCTTTGGCCAACGTTTCCAGCAATCCTGGATGCAGCCGCTGGCGCAGAAAAACATGCGTCGATATTGTTCTTAGCATTGCGCCATTTCCACGAAACTCAACGGTTTCGTATGAGAAGTGTTCTGTGTTGCCTGACACCCCTATCTTCTCACCGGCTTCAGCAGGGCGAGAACTGTCCAGCGCTTGCGCGCATCAGCGAGAACACGGTAGCCGGCAAACACCCACTCAGAACTGGCGCAGAAAACCACTACGGTTGTGAAAAACCGTCCCGCAGGCGCTGCCAGGTAACTTCAAGAGTTTCGGGGAGCACGCGGGTCTCCGCCACCACGGTCATAAAATTGGCGTCCCCCATCCACCGCGGAAGTACGTGTAAATGCAGGTGTTCTTCCACCCCGGCGCCAGCCGCCTTGCCCAGATTCATTCCCAGGTTAGTGCCGTGGGGCTGATAGACCTGCCGCAACACACCATCCGTACGTTGCGCCAGCCGCATCATCTCCAGAGCCGCTTCCGGCTCGAGATGGGCAAGAACCGCCTGGTGCCAGTACGGCACGATCATCACGTGCCCAGACGAGTACGGAAAGGCATTCAGCACGACAAAGCAATGCTCCGCACGCAGCACTATATTCGCAGCCCTGTCCGCTTCCAACGCCGGCATCCCCTGAGCCACCGCAAACGCCGTAGCCCCCAGCAAATTGCAAAAGACGCAGTGACAGTCACCGGTCCAGGCGGCCAATGCTGCCGGCACACCTTTCCGGCCGTCAGGATCGTCATCGACCAAGTAAGCGTAGCGCCAGGGCGTCCATAAATAGTCCATGCCGCTCAAGTATACGGACGCTTTTCCCGTGCGCGGGTCCCACCCACGTCCCGGTGAACGCCGCTTTACCCGCAGATGAGAAAACGATAAAAATCGGCGTTAACGCCAGTTTTCGTGCGATTTAGCGCCATTTCCACCTTGCAAGAGTTCGTTGACTGCATCCCATCGCATTGCTATAGTTGTTATGAAGGGTCTACGTAGAGGATTCGACGTAGACGTCCATCGCCGCTCTTGCTTCAACCCCCTCCCGGATGCTCCTACCGGAGATATAAACGTCAAGCCGTTTCGATCGGCTTCCGCTTACTGTCTCCTACGAACGTTTGCTGGCGGAGAGTGAGTTATACGGTGCCCTACTTCGCGGACCAGGCCTGACTCTAGGCCAGCGAAGAAAGCTACGGGATTGAATCGCCGAGAGCCCTGGTGAAATCTAATAGCCAGAGCGACGGCTTCGGCAAGACCGTAGTAATGGACAGATCGGGAGTGACCGATCGAGAATCCGGAGCTGGCATTCATGGCAGACGTCCTAAATCCTGAACGAACCGAGAGCACACACCTGAACACCGAACTGCAAACCCCAACCCTCGACGCACCGGCGGATTCTTTCGAACCGACCGAAGATACCAACACTCACCTGCAGGCTGATGCCACCAGCGTGCCGAACCCAGTCAGCGAATCTCGTCCCGTCGTGAGCCATCCCGTGGAAGATACCGAACTGACTGGCATGGAAGATTTCGCCGCTGCTCTCGAGTCTTTTGACCGCGAGCAGGCCGCGGAAGCCGCCGCCCAGGCCTACGACGACAATGTCGTGACCGGCACCGTCATCAAGCTGACGGATAAGCATGTGGTGGTCGATGTAGGGCTCAAGTCCGAAGGACTGATTCCGCTCGAGCAGGTGCTCGATGCGCAGGGGCAACCGAAGCTCAAGGCAGGCGACACGGTCGAAGTGGTCGTGGAGCGCGAAGAAGCTGAAGGCGGCTTCCTGCTTAGCTACGACAAGGCTCAGCGCCACCGCGTTTGGGATGCCATTGAACGTGCAGCCAACGAGAAGACGCCCGTAATCGGCACCGTACTGGGCCGCGTCAAGGGTGGTCTCACCGTCGACATCGGCATCAAGGCGTTCCTGCCTGGTTCCCAGTTGGAGATCCGGCCAGTTCGCAACCTCGACGGCTACATTGGCCAGCAGATCGAAGTCCGCGTCATCAAGTTGAACAAGAAGCGCGGCAACGTGGTGGTCTCCCGCAAAGAGCTGCTCGAAGAAGAGCAGAGCAGCAAGCGTGGCCAGACACTCGAGCACCTGGAAGAAGGCGCGGTCCTGACCGGCACGGTCAAGAACCTCACCGATTATGGTGCATTCGTCGACCTCGGGGGCATCGATGGACTTTTACACATCACGGACATGTCCTGGGGACGCCTCACGCATCCCCGCGATCTGGTCAATGTCGGTGACGAGATCCAAGTCAAAGTACTTAAGTTTGACCGCGACAAGCAGCGTGTTTCGCTTGGCTTCAAACAGCTCACGCCGGATCCGTGGCTTGACGCTGTGGAACGCTACCCGGTAGGCGCACGCGTGCGCGGCCGAGTACTCAGCGTGACTGACTATGGCTCCTTCGTCGAGTTGGAACAGGGGATTGAGGGACTGGTACACGTCTCTGAAATGACCTGGTCCAAGCGGATGAAGCATCCTTCCAAGCTGGTAAAGCCAGGGGATGAAGTCGAGACCGTCGTACTGAGCGTGAATCCCAACGATCGTCGTATTTCTCTGGGCATGAAGCAGTTGCTCGAGAATCCGTGGGAGCATCTTTCCGAGCGTTACCCGGCGGGGACCATTGTGGAAGGTCGCGTCCGCAACCTTACCGACTTTGGCGCTTTTATTGAGATCGAAGACGGCATTGACGGCCTGGTCCACGTCAGCAACCTGAGCTGGACCAAGCGCGTGAAGCATCCTTCAGAAATCTTGAAGAAGGGCGAGAAAGTGCGGGCCGTGGTGCTCGGTGTGGAAGCTGAAAACCGCCGTCTGTCGCTCGGCATCAAGCAACTGCAACCCGATGTCTGGGAGACGTTCTTTGCGCAACATCGCGTAGGCGATGTGGTTAAGGGCAAAGTACTCCGGACTGCCCAGTTTGGCGCCTTCATTGAGATTGCAGAGGGTGTAGAAGGTCTCTGCCACGTATCGGAAGCTGCCGACCTGACGGGTTCGCCCATTAAGCTCGAAGCGGGCCAGGAACACGACTTCAAGATCATCAAGATGAATCAGGATGAGAAGAAGGTCGGTCTCAGCTTGCGCGCAGTTGGCGAAGAAGCCAGCCGAGCCGATGTGGAAGCCTACAAGCAGCCTGTTTCCAGCTCCACCACCACCCTGGGGGATCTGGTCAACTGGAAGCGCCTGGAACACGAATAAGCGAAAGCGAAGCAAGACGAAGCGGGCAGAGGATTTCTCCTCTGCCCGCTTTTTTTTTGCTTTGTTCATGCTGGCGGGTTTCGAAGCTGCGTGTGGTAACTCTACCGCCCGTGCTTTTTTGTCATCGCTCCCCGTCCCTTCTGTCATCCCGAGCGAAGTCGAGGGATCTGGACGAGGGGTTCAGATGTCCCCCACTCAAGCCAAACGCGGCTTGAGTGGGCCACCCTCGGCTTTTCTGGAGGCGGGCAGGGAGCAGATTCTCCTGAGTGGCGACTGATCGGACCCGAAAAACTCTCGGGTGGCCCATTCAAGCCGCGTTTGGCTTGAGTGGGGGACATCTGAACCCTCGTCCAGATCCCTCGACTTCGCTCGGGATGACAAAAAGGACGGGGCGCGATGACAACAGGAGGGGAGCGGGCGATGACGAGGGACGCGTCATCGCGTCCCCTGGCGGTTCACTCGATACGGCGGAAGCCCCGGACTTTTAGTCCGGGGGCGCGGGTGTAGAACCCGCGCTGAGGGTGGCCTTTCACCATGCGAGGGCTTTAGCCCAGGTGGCAGCGGCGTCCGTCGATTGGAAACTTGCGCGTAGATTTCGCGGGGAGGTCACACGGCCGATTGGCTGGCGAGGCTTGGTTCCACCAGGGCTGAAAGCCCTCCATCTTTGCGCGCGTTTAAGCGCGGGTCTTGAACCCGCGCCCCCGGACTCAAGTCCGGGGCTTCCACCGGGTGCGAGCGGGTGCCCCGAGAATCTTTCAGCGCGTCGTTGCGATGGAGAGCAGCCGAAATTGATCATTGCCGACCTGGAGATTTGAGTCAGGGTGAAACATTGCAGATCCCTCGACTTCGCTCCTAATGAACAAATTGGAAAGCGCTCTGGACGAGGGTTCAGATGTCCCCCACTCAAGCCAAACGCGGCTTGAATGGGCCACCCTATAGTTTTTAGGGTTCGATCAGTCGCCACTCAGGAGGATCTGCTCCTTGCCCGCATCCAGAAAAGCAGTGGGGGACATCCTGCTCCGCTCTCTCAGCCAGACCGATGCGTATCGCACCCCGTTCATTCCGTCCTTAACTTGCACTGCAAGCAGATTGCTCGGGATGACAAAAAAGGACGGGGCGCGATGACAAAGGAGGGGCGCGTGATGACAAAAGGTGGAACTGCAGCGGTTCCCAGGGACAGACGTAAGTGGATGCAGCGGGGTGCTCTCCGCTACCCCGCTTTGTTCGGCCGTTGCAAACTCAAGGACGGAGGTGAGTGCAGCAGTGTGCTCTCCGCGACTCGCTTTGTCAGAGGCCCCATCATGACAACAGGTCGCAGCCTGATAGACGACAAGTCCTACTTGCTCGAATCAACCTTCAAGTCGAAGTTAAATTGCTTTTTACTATCGAACGAGCTGATCGACCGCGTCTTCGACTTATGACCCTTGAACTCCGCCCACAACTGATAATCGACGTCGGAGCTCAGCTGTCCGAAACGGTAGTGCCCGTCGGCCTGGGTAATAAACGTCCTCACCTGCAAGCTCTTCTGATCCTGCAAATAGACCACCGCATTGGGCTGGACCTGCTCATCGGCAGTGACCACCTTGCCTTCCACCACGCGGACGCTCTGGCCGAAGTTCTGCGCTACGCTCGACGGCGCGAGAACAACGGCGCAGACCAAAAGCAGGAAAACCCAGGAGGCCCATCGTGCGTGCAGCCGTGCACTACCGCTGAAATCCAAGCTCATTCTTCTTCCTCTTCTGCCACCGGCACATCTTCATCTTCGTATCCATCCGTGTCCACCCTGGAGAGTTCGAGCGGTTCGGTAGCGACTATCTCGTATTCAATGCCGCATTCATCGCACACCAGGATGTCGCCTTCTTCTATTTCGTCCGGATCGAAATCCAGAACGCTTTCGCATTCCTGACAAACGGCCATACCGCTCTCCTTTCACGGACCATGTAGGCTGAAAATATCGGCCGCGCACCAAAGGGCGGCTTGGCTAGTTTCTGAGAGAACACCCCACACGTCAAGAAAGTCGCATCGAACCAGCAAATCCCGCGCTGAACGGAGACAATAGGTTGGAACACGCCGCAGCCCGAAAAGTCCCTCAATCCTCTCGAATAATCAAAGCCGCGATCCTGTTCCTCGCCCTGCCGTGGGCGACCGCGCTGCTTGCGCTGCCTCCTGCTGGCGTTCCATCCCCGGCCGGTGTCGATTTCACCGCAGTGGGGGCACCCCTGGCGCCCGCGCCTGTGGACCCGGCAATTCGGCGCGCACTCAACCAAATCACCGCCAGCGAAATTCAGCAAACGATCACCACCCTGGTGGGCTTCAACAACCGCAGCACCCTCTCCTCCATGGATAAAGGTCTGCCGCCGGGCCAGGGCGTTCGTGCCGCAGCCGACTGGATCGAAGGGCAATTCAAGCAAATCTCGGCAGCCTGCGGTGGCTGCCTCGAAGTCAAGCGCGACACCTTCACCGAACAGCCGCAGGATCGCATTGCCCAGCCCACCGTGATCAGTAACGTATACGCGATCCTGCGGGGAAACGATCCCGTGCAGAGCAAGCGCATGTACCTGGTGACGGGGCATTATGATTCGCGCAACTCGACTAACGAAAACACCCGCGATCCAGCCCCCGGCGCCAACGACGATAGCAGCGGCGTGGCGGTCAGCCTGGCCTGTGCCCGCGCACTCAGCCGTCTCAAGCTGCCGGCTACCCTGGTGTTCGTCGCCGTGGCCGGGGAAGAACAGGGGCTCAACGGCAGCCGGCACCTCGCCAGGCTGGCGAAGAGCGAAGGCTGGGACCTGCAGGGAGTGCTCAACGACGACATCGTCGGCGGGGACACCACCCCGGGTGACAAGCTGGCCGACAAGCACCTGATCCGTATCTTCTCGGAAACGATCCCCATGGCGGCCACCCCGGAGCAGGTCCGGCGCATCGAGGCTGTGGGCGGAGAAAACGATGCTCCCTCCCGCCAGCTGGCGCGTGCCATGGCGTCCACGGCACGCACCTACTTCCACCCCGGCATCTTCCGTCCTGTCCTCGAGTTTCGCCAGGACCGCTTCCTGCGTGGCGGCGATCATCGCTCCTTCAACGCCGAGGGGTTTGCGGCTGTGCGGGTGACCGAGTGGCGAGAGAACTTCGAACACCAGCACCAGAACGTGCGGGTGGAGAACGGAGTGCAATACGGCGATTTGCTGCGTTTTGTCGATTTCGCCTATACCGCCCAGGTGGCCCGCCTCAATGCCGCCACGCTTGCGACTCTGGCGGCCGCCCCAGCTCCCCCGCTCAACCTGACTATGCAGGCTGCGGCCCTGGGTAACAAAACTGACCTTTCCTGGTCCACCCCTGCAGGCGCGCCAAAGACTACTAAGTACCAGGTCGTTTGGCGCGAAACCGCTGCTCCGGATTGGCAGTATGGCGCGTCCAGCACTCAATTCGGCGACAGTCCCAAAACGGGATCGGACGGCCTCGAACGCCACGCCATTTCCGTGCCCATCTCCAAAGACAATGTGCTCTTCGGCGTACGCTCAGTAGACCCGGCTGGCCACACCAGTGTGGTGGCGACGCCGGCGGTGGAGCGTTCCCAGCCGCCGAGTACTGGGACGGTCAAAACGCGTTAGTCTACATAAGCAGTCCTGAAGAAGACCTGATGGCACGCTTTACCCGATCTGGCCTTTCCGGCCTGTCATTCCCGAGTTTCCGCGGTGCGACCAGCCGTCTGGTGCTGGTCAACGTAGTCGTCTATTTCCTGTTACTGATCCTGGGGTTTGCCGCACCCCGGGCCGCCATGGCACTGCGCGCGTACTTCTCGCTGACGCCCGTGCTCTTTTTGCGCGGCTGGCTGTGGCAACCGCTCACCTACAGCTTTCTGAACGATGGGGTGTTGCATGTTGCCTTCAACATGCTCACCCTGTGGTTCATCGGGTCGTATCTTGAGAACTCCAAAGGGACCCGCTGGCTGTTGGAGATCTACTTTCTCTGTGCGATTGGCGGCGGCCTGATTGGGACTGCTCTGAGCTTTACCCAGATTTTTCACTCCAGTCCGTACTCCACGACGAGCAGCGCCGATGCCGCCCTCTTCGGATTGTTGGCGGCGTTTGCTGTGCTGTTTGGCGATCTGGAAATGTACATGTTCCCGCTGCCGGTGGCGATCAAGGCCAAGTACCTGGTCATCGTCTACATGCTGATTGAGATTGCGATGCTGCTCTCGGGCGGTCCGCCGCTGACCTACTTTGTGATCCTCAGTGGATCGCTGCTCGGCTTCTTGTTCGCGCGGCGCGCGCCGCGGCGGGGCATGAGTTCCGCCGTGAGCGAAGGCCTCTACGGCTGGCGCAATCAGTATTACCGCTGGAAGCGTCGCCGCACCGCCCGAAAGTTTGAGGTCTACATGCGCAAGCAGAACCGCGATGTTCGCTTCGACAATGAAGGCCGCTACATCGACCCGGACGAGCGTCGCGATCCCAACGACCGCAAGTGGATGAACTAGCCGGCTGGGAAGTTCAGGTTGCCATCCGGTAACCTCGAAGCCTTTTCCCTGGACGCACCTCTTCACACCGAAACCGATCGAGGTTTACCGGGAATGCGTGGCCGGAGAACAGAGTGCTCGTGTCTCAATCCCAGCTTCTGCGCGCCTACCCGATCGTACGGATATGCAACTCCTTCAGTTGCTGAAGGCTCACCGGTGTTGGCGCATCCACCATCAGGTCGATTGCCTTGGCCGTCTTGGGGAAAGCAATCACCTCCCGCAGACTTTGCGCTCCTGACAGGATCATCGCAATCCGGTCCAGACCCAGCGCGATCCCGCCATGCGGGGGCGTTCCATAAGTGAGCGCTTCGAGGAAAAAACCAAATCGCGATTTGGCTTCCTCTTCGCTCATCCCCAGGGCGCGGAAGATTTCCTGCTGCACATCCTGCCGGTGAATACGAATGGAACCTGACCCCAACTCCAACCCATTCATCGCCAGGTCGTAATAGCGAGCGCGCACCGAGGCAGGGTCCGACACCAGCCGCTCCATATCCTCTTCATGCGGAGAGGTGAACGGATGATGCGACGGCATCCATCGCTGCGAATCCTTGTCGAACTCGAACATCGGGAAATCCGTCACCCAGATGGGGCGAAACGCCGCATCCCCGGCGACCGATTCGCCTTGATGCCGCTCGACCGAGTCCACCACCAGGTCAGTGATGGCGGAGACCCCGTGCCGGTCCGCATAGCGCCGCGCCAACTCGACCCGAAAATTTCCGGCCGCCGAGTAGATGGCGATCTCGCGTTCAGACAGATGGCCGCCCGCTTTGTTGTCGCTTGCGTTCAGGTGCGCCGCCGCATCCCCGGCGACCAGCACCAGCAAATCCTCTGGCCCGTTCTCGCCACGCGCCGGAACCATCGCGCGAATCTTCTGCACGGCCTCAGGGAAGCTCTTTTCCAGCCGCTTCCAGTCATCGATATACTTTGCGCCCTTGCCCGTATCGAACAGTGGCCGGTGGTCGTCCCGCTCCTTGCGGGAAAGCTCACCCACCCGCGGAATGCACAACACCACCACAGGCTGTGTGGTATCAATCGCCAGCGCCTGCAGATCTTCATCGCTAAAGGCCGAGCGCACATCCGTTAACCCCGGCATGCGCAGGTCGGGCTTATCGATGCCAAAGCGGCGCATCGACTCGTCATACGTGATGCGGGGAAACGGGATGGGCAGCGTCACACCCACTGCGGCAAAAGCCGCACTCAAAAAGCGCTCGACGACGCCAAACACATCTTCCTGGCGCACGAACGACATCTCGAGATCGATCTGGGTGAATTCGGGTTGCCGGTCGGCGCGCAAGTCTTCATCGCGGAAGCAGCGCGCGATCTGGAAGTACTTGTCGAACCCCGAGATCATCAGGATTTGCTTGAAAAGCTGCGGTGATTGCGGCAGCGCATAAAAATTGCCGCCATGCACCCGGCTTGGCACCAGGTAATCGCGCGCGCCTTCGGGAGTAGACCGCGTCATGAACGGAGTCTCGACCTCGAGAAAGCCCTGGTCCGACAGGCTCTCCCGCACAGCCCGGGTGATCTTGTGGCGCAACTCAAAGTTCCGCTGCATCTGCTGGCGGCGCAGATCGATGTAGCGGTACTTCAGCCGCAACTCTTCGTTGGCGATCGCATCTTCCGCCGGAGAAAACGGCGGCACCTTGGAATCGTTCAGCACGAGCAACTGCTTGGCCGCGACCTCGATTTCTCCGGTAGGCATCTTGGGATTGATCACGTCCTGGTTTCGCTGCCGCACGGTTCCGGTCACCGCCACCACGTACTCCGGCCGCACATGCTCCGCCTTGCCGTGGCCCTCGGGCACCAGGTCTTTATCGAGCACAATCTGCGTAATGCCGGTGCGATCGCGCAGGTCAAGAAAGATCAGGTTGCCATGGTCGCGGCGGCGGTTCACCCAGCCCATGAGAATTACGTCTTCGCCGGCGTTTTGCGCGCGAAGCTGCCCACAGGTATGTGTGCGCTGAAGAGTGCCTAAAAAGTCGAGCAATGCAGATGTCCTAATTTGAAGTTGAGGGCGATGTTAGAAACGCGGCCAGCTGGCCACGCGGGATCTTGGTCTGCTCACCCGTCGCGAAGTGCTTTACCGTCAAGATACCGGAGGCTACTTCATCTTCTCCGAGAATTACGATGGCCCGTGCCACTTTATTGCCCGTCTCGAATGATTTTTTCAGACGAAACGATCCATCGCCCAGCTCAATGCGCAAGCCGGCCTGGCGCAAATCGCGCGCCAGCACCAGAGCAGCCGGGTTCATGCGGTCACCCAGCGGCGCGATATAAGCCGCCGCTAACTCCGCGGTGTGCTTGGACTGGGCTTCAATCGCCAACACTAACCGGTCCTCACCCATGGCGAACCCAATGCCTGGAGCCCGGGGCCCACCGATCGCCTCAGAAAGGCCGTCATAGCGTCCCCCGCCCAATAGCGCATTCTGCGACCCCAAACCGCCCTCGCCGTTGCTTACCTGCACGAATTCAAATGTGGTGCGCGTGTAGTAATCCAGCCCCCGCACCAGCCGATGATCATGTTCGTACGGCACGCCGCAGGCGTCGAGCGCCGAACACACCGCGGCAAAGTGCTCTTTCGAGCCTTCATCCAGCGAATCCCAGATCCGCGGCAGCGTGGCGATAATCGGCTGATCCTGTGGGTGCTTGCAATCGAGCACGCGGAGCGGGTTGGTGACGGCGCGCCGTTGGCAATCGGCGCACATGGTTGCCGCCACTGGCTCCAGTGCCGCCCGCAATGCCTGCACGTAGCGCGGCCGATCCGTAGAGGAGCCGACAGAATTGATCAAGAGCCGCCAATTGGAAATCTTCAGTTCTGCCAGCAGGGTGGCCAGCATCTCCAGTACTTCGGCATCCCGCAACGGCGACTCGCTGCCCGCGCTGGCCGGCCCAATGATCTCGGCGCCGATCTGGTAGAACTGCCGGTACCGGCCCTTTTGCGGCCGTTCCCGTCGAAACTGCGGACCGATGTAATACAGCTTCTGCAGTTGGCCGGTCTCGCCCAACTTATGTTCGATATAGGCCCGCACCACGCCGGCCGTGTTCTCCGGGCGCAGCGTCAGCGACTGCGGCGTTTCCGGCTGGCTGCGTCCCTGGCGGGGTGGATCGGCCGTGGGAACGAAGGTGTACATCTCTTTCGAGACGATGTCCGTTTCTTCCCCGACGCCGCGGGCGAACAGCAGCGTGTCTTCAAACACCGGCGTACGGATTTCCCCAAACGAATAGCGCTCAAAAATGCGCCGCGCCGTGCTCTCGATCTGATTCCATAGTTCCGTCTCGGGAGGTAAGAGGTCCCGGGTGCCGCGAACGGCTTGCAAGGTACTCATCTTTCTCAGGATACAGGCACGCTGGCGACTTAACACGTGGGGTTCCACCAGGACGAAAGGCTGGTCATCCGTCGGCTTCGCTCCTAATGAACAACCTCTGCTTTCCTCGTTCGTTCCATGTTTGATTTGCTCAAGGCAAATTAACTGCTCAGGAAGGCTATTCCAAAGCGGATCACAGCATAGGTCGTCGTGGCTCCGACGGAGCGTCCTCTCGGTGCTGTAATGGATGGCGTTGAAGTGGAAGGGGCAACGCGTCGCCAATCGGTTCACTCGAAACGGTGGAAGCCCCGGACTTCAGTCCGGGGGCGCGGGTGTAGAACCCGCGCCGAAGGTAGCCATCACCACACGAGGGCTTTAGCCCTGGTGGCAGCCGCGTCCGTCTATGGGAAACTTGCGCGTAGGTTTCGCTGGCAGGTCACACGGCCGATTGACTGCTGAGGCTTGGTTCCACCAGGACTAAAGCCCTTTATCTAGTCCGCGTTTGAGCGCGGGTCCTGAACCCGCGCCCCCGGACTGAAGTCCGGGGCTTCTACCGGGTTTAAGCGGATGCTCGGTTCAGATCCGGGGCTAACCCCATTTCTCCCGTTCCTTCAGATAATTCGCGGTGTAGTCGAGATAATTGCGCGCGTACTGCAGAATCCCATCGCGTTCCTTCGGATCAAGTGTCCGCCGCTGTTTCGCCGGCACCCCAGCCCACAACGTATTCGGGGGAATAACGGTACTTTCCGGCACCACCGCCCCCGCGGCAATGATCGATCCCTCCCCGATCCGCGCGTTATTGAGGATGGTCGCGCCCAATCCCGATCAAGCACGCATCCTCGATCACGCAGCCATGCACGGTAGCATTGTGGCCGATCGTGACCCAATCGCCCACGATAACCGGATATTTATGACGCATTCCATGCAAAACTGCGCAATCCTGCACATTGCTCTGTGCACCTATGCGGATCGAGTGCACGTCGCCACGGACAACGGCATTCATCCACACGCTAGATTGCTCTCCCAGGGTGACCTCTCCTAACACCTGCGCGGAAATGTCCACATAACACGTGCTCGGAATTACCGGAACATGACCCAAATATGAGCGAACCATCATCGATTCCTTCCCCGGAGCCAGCGAAAAATGCAGCGGAAGTTGCTGATTAAGCTTGACTCCATCCCTCAAAGGTAACGTAAGCTGTTAGAACCCAATTGGGATGTTTGGAGGTGTAGTCCATTGGCAGAGGTTCGCGTGCAAGAAGGCGAGCCGCTTGAAAATGCATTGCGCCGGTTTAAGCGTAAGGTTCAACAAGAAGACATCATTAAAGAAGTGAAGCGTCACTCGTTTTACCTGAAACCCGGCGAGCGCCGTCGTGTAAAAGAAGCGCTGGCGCGCAAGCGGAATCGCAAGAAAGCAAGAAAAGAGCAGGATTAACCCTGCAACGCCGGCTTACTGTTCAGTAGAGCCTACGTAAGCCGGCGACCCGCACTCTTCAAGAGTTGATGAAAAGAGGTTTGTACCGCACCATTTTCCCTCCCGTTTTGCTTTACGGGGAGACGAGAGGGCATCTGTCGAAAACAGATGAATCAAGCAAATCGGTGAAAAGATGCCGGTTAAGCGATTCGTCGACGGAAGATTGAATATTCCAAGGCACACTGGGGGGGACGCGTAATGGATTTCATCGACAAGATCCTGAAATGTTCTGATTGCGGTAACGACTTCGTCTTTACCGCTGGCGAGCAACTCTTCTTTCACGATAAGCAATTCAAGAACGACCCAAAGCGGTGTAAGCAGTGCAAGATTAAGCGGGTAGCTGGTACCGGCAATGGCGTGCGGACCGAAACCCGGACGGTTTGTTCGGAGTGCGCCACCGAGACCACCGTTCCTTTCAAGCCCACGCAAGGCCGTCCTGTACTTTGCAGGTCGTGCTTCCAGCAGCGACGGCCACCCGTGCCCGCTGCCATCGCCGTAAGCGCCGCCTCGTAAGAGCAAGCCCAGCGAGTCGCACACCATCGTGCGCCATGCACGCTTCCCATGCACGCTTCCTTGGGAAGCGTGCATGGCGAACCACGCCGACTTCCCCCAAACATCTTCGCGGCAGGTCCGGGCTTGCTGGTGGTCCTCACATGGGCCACGCGCGTCAGGGAGCAGGGCTTCCCGGCGGCGACTAGCTAATTAGCCGTGGCCGGCTTGCGAGTGGCCGTCCGGCCACTCGCCTTCACTGGGCTCTTGGTCTCCTGGGTCGGTTTTGCCGCCAGCGCCTTTTGCTTCTTATCCTCATGCGTGACCAGCAACGCCTCAAGCTGGCGCAGCAAATTCATGATGTTCATGGGCTTCACCAGCATCTCGTCCATGCCTTCATCGCGCCACTCAGAACCCTCGGCGGGGAAGGCCGTCAGCATAGCGACTGCCGGCTGGTACGGGGCCTGTTTCGCCGCGCGCACAACTTCCAGACCGGCCCACTCATTCTCCATGCGCAGGTCGGTAATCACCATGTGAAACGTGCTGGACTTCAATTTGGCCCGGGCGTCGCGGGCAGAGGCCGCGGTCTCCACCTCGAAATCATTCATTTCCAGAACGGCTTTCAGGGTCAGCAGGATCGCGAGCTCGTCATCTACCAAAAGGATGCGACGTTTCATGCAAAGAAACTCCAGAAAATAAGTAACGCCAGGTCGCGCAGGGGGAAGTAGGACCAGAAGCGTGTTTGGATCGTAACTCAAAGCAACATCGGTTTGCTCTAGACTGACAACGTGGCAGAATACCACGTGGAAAACTTCGGCTGCCGCGCCAGCCGGGCCGACGGAGAAATCGTAAGCGCCGAATTGCGTCAGCGCGGGATGCGCCCTGCCGCCAGCGCCAGCCAGGCGGACGTAATCGTGGCCAACACCTGCAGTGTAACTGCCCAGGCCGACCGCACCGCGCGCGCTTTCCTGCGGCGTGTCCATCGGGAAAACCCTACTGCCCGCATCCTGGTCACCGGCTGCTACGCGCAGCGCGCTCCGGAGGAGCTGGCTGCCATGCCGGGCGTGGAGGCCGTCGTGGGCAACAGCCACAAATCTCTGGTGGCCGCTCTCGCGTCGCAGCAGACTTCTCCCGTGACGGCCCCCATCTCCGCGTTCGTCCCGTTGGCCTCGCTGCCCGCGGGAGGATCGCACGCCGCGATTTGGGCCGACGACACCTTCGCCCATGCCGACTTGTCCATGCCCCAGAGTGGCTGGTCCCCCGGCGCCACCGGCGGCCAGACCCGGCCCAATCTGAAAGTGCAGGATGGCTGCGGCAATCGCTGCACCTTCTGCATCATTCCCACGACACGCGGCCATAGCCGATCGCAATCGCTGCAGGCCTGCCTGCGAAGCGTGCAGGAGTTTGCCGCTGCGGGAGGCGTCGAGCTGGTACTTTCCGGCATCAACCTGGGCCGTTGGGGCAAAGATCTCGCGCCGCAGCAGACCCTCGATCGGCTGGTGCACGCCCTCCTGACGCAAACCACTTTACCCCGCCTCCGCCTCAGCTCTATCGAGCCGATGGACTGGACGCCTGAGCTGCTTGCGCTATTCCAGGAGTACGCCAGCGGAAACGGCCAACGCCTGGCCCGCCACGCCCACCTGCCGCTGCAGTCCGGCTCCGACGCCATCCTGCGGGCCATGCACCGGCGCTACCGGCCCTGGCACTACGCGGAAAAACTCCGGCGCCTGCGGGAGATCATGCCAGACGCAGCCATCGGGGCCGACGTCATGGTCGGCTTTCCTGGTGAGACCGATGCCCTCTTTCAGGAGAGCCTCGAATTCATCGCCAGCCAGCCGCTCACCTACCTTCACTTGTTTCCCTTCTCGGCGCGTCCCGGCACCCGCGCCTGGCAATTGGCGAAAGAGCGGCCAGTCGCGCCACAGGCCGTGAATGAGCGGATGGCCCAATTGCGGGAACTGATAGCAGGCCGCCAGGCAGCATTCCGCGCACGCTTCGTCGGCCATCGATTACCCGCTGTGACTTTGCAAGCGGACGAGCAGGCCTTGCCCCGCGCGCTGACCGACAACTTTCTCGAGGTCTCCCTGGCAGAGCCAATACCGGCAAACCGCAGCGTCCTTCTGAACATCACAGGACTCACTGAGAATGGCCTGCGAGGGGTCGTGGTCGCGTGACCGATGGTGCCCTGGAGGCCTTCATTCCCGGGTGTCGTTCTGGGTGCCATGGTGCTATGCTTTATTTGAGGGGTTTTGCGCCCTTCGTTTCCGGAGGGAACCATCGATAAGCGTTCGGCCAAGTCTTTTATCCGCATCAACGACAGAATTCGCGCGCGCGAAATCCGCGTCATCGACGAGAACGGTGAACAGCTCGGAATTCTGCCTCCCTTCGAAGCTCTCAAGATCGCACGTGAACGCGGCCTGGACCTGGTAGAGGTTTCACCCACCGCGCAGCCCCCGGTCTGCCGCATTCAGGATTACGGCAAGTTCCTTTACGAGAAGGACAAGAGCGATCGCGCCGCCCGCAAGAAACAGAAAGTCATCGTGGTCAAGGAAGTGAAGTTCTCCGTGACCGTGGATGAGCATGATTACCAGACCAAGAAAAATCAGGCTGTCCGGTTCCTGGGCGAAGGCGACAAGGTCAAGGCCTCCCTGCGCTTTAAAGGCCGTCAGATGGCCCATCGTGAGCTCGGCTATGCCATCATCAACCGCCTGATTCAGGATATGGGCGAAGCGGGAATTGTCGAGTTCATGCCCCGCATGGAAGGCACCACCCTGCACGCCATCCTGGCGCCTGGCAAGAAAGCGGAACCGCCGAAGAAGCCCGCCGCTCCCAAGCCGCCCGCTTCGCTGGTAGGCCAGCAGCCGCAATCCGCCCAGTCGTAAAGAGTTTCAGCCTCAACCCGAGGCAGAACTGCGGACAGTAAACCCAGGGCGGGTGCCCCATATCTCGCTGGTTTTTCGCGAGATGTGGGAGTTAGCGACGCTCCGCAATAATCCAGGCCGCAGCATCCCTCAGCCCTCTGAGGAAACAAGCTTTGCTCCTGCTCTCAACTCCCGTATAATCACTAAGGTCGTCAACACGAAAAGCAAGCAGGAAAACCATGCCCAAATTAAAGACACACAAGGGCGCGGCCAAGCGCTTCAAAAAGACTGGAACGGGGAAAATTCTCCGCGGCCAGACGAAGAAGCGGCACATTCTCACCTCTAAGACCAAAAAGGTCAAAAAGAAGTTGAGTGGCACCGTCCTGGTTTCAGAAGCAGACAAGCGCAAAGTAGCGCGCATGATTCCCTACGCCTGATCGACCCTCACGGGTTTAGGGCAGCGGATCTCTCCGCGGCCCCTGTCTCAAAGACAAGAGGATCAGCTTAGTAAGCGAGTGAAGAGGCATTTCCTGCCTCCAGCCGCACAACGCAGTATTTAAAGGAGAACCAACATGCCTCGCGTAAAACGTGGGACAAAGCGCAATGATCGCCGCAAGAAGATCCTCAAACGAGCCAGCGGCTATTTCCTAACGAAATCCAAGCTTTACCAGGCAGCGCAGGAAGCAGTCGAGCGCGGTCTGAAGTTTGCCTACATCGGCCGCAAGCAGAAGAAGCGCCAGTTTCGCTCCCTCTGGATTGTCCGCATCGGCGCTGCGGCCAAGCTCAACGGCATCAGCTACTCCCAGCTGATCCACGGCCTGAAAGTGGCAGGCATCGAGCTGGATCGCAAGATCCTGGCCGAGCTTGCAGTGCATGACGCGGCTGCATTTACCGCGTTGACTGCACAGGCCAAGAGCGCGCTGAGCAAGCCCGCAGTAGCCTGAATTTCGAGTCTGCAATAAGCAAAAACCGCCGGGTGGCCCACTCAAGCCGTGTTTGGCTTGAGTGGGGTACATCTGCAGCCTGCCTCCTTTCGTGCCGGCCAAGACTCGAGTGATGCCTCTCTCAGCCGCTAAACAAGGCAAGCCCCGTAGAATCAATCCATCCTCATGCCGCCTTTAGAACTGCCAGAGCTCCACAACGACTACACTCCCACCTCGCTCGATGGATATTTCGAGGCGATCCAGGCCCTCTTCGAGCAGGAGGCGTCTTCTGCCGTAACGGCAGAAGCGGTGGAGCAGTTGCGCATCCGCTGGATCGGTCGTAAGCAAGGGCTGCTGGTGAGGGTCAGCGAGGTTCTCAAAGGAGCGCCGGCAGAGGCACGCCGCGAGACAGGCAAACGCTTCAACGCGTTAAAGTCTGCCATTGAACCCCGCTGCGATCCCGAAAAAATGCACGCAGGTGGAACCGGCAGCTATCCGGCAATCGACATTACCCTGCCCGGTACCCGCCGCACCCTGGGTGCCGAACACCCGCTGGTCAAAACGATGCATGAGATCGTCGCCGTCTTCGCGGCGATGGGCTACTCCGTCGGCCTGGGGCCCGAAGTCGAGACCGACTACTACAACTTCGAGTCGCTGAACTTCTCTCCCGGTCATCCGGCGCGCGATACGCAGGATACGCTCGTGGTCTCCAACCAGGAGCGCAAGCCGCTGCGGGACCGGTTATTGATGCGCACCCACACCTCTCCAGTACAGATCCACACCATGGAAGAGCAACCGCCGCCGTTGCGTATCGTGATCCCCGGCAAGGTGCATCGCAATGACGCCGCCGATGCTACCCACTCGCCCATCTTCCACCAGGTCGAGGGCTTGTGCGTAGACACCAACATCACCTTCTCTGACCTGAAGGGCACGCTTGATCATGCAATGAAGGCGTTCTTCGGCAGCAACGTCAAGACGCGGTTTTTCCCCTCCTTCTTTCCTTTCACCGAGCCCTCAGCAGACGTGCAGATCAGCTGCATCTTCTGTGGCGGCCGCGGCTGCCGCAAGTGCAAGCAGTCTGGCTGGATTGAGCTACTGGGCTGCGGCATGGTCGATCCTGCAGTCTTCGGCTTTGCAGCGCGCCGCCAGCCGGCGTACGACCCGAAGAAGATTAGCGGCTTCGCATTCGGCATGGGCGTTGAGCGCATCGCCATGATGAAGTACGGCATTGGCGACATCGGCCAGTTCTATTCCGGCGACATGCGCTTTCTGGAGCGCTTCCGATGAAGAAGCAAATCCTATGAACATTCTTTCCCAGTGGATCCGTTCCTACGTACCTGGTCTCACGCTCGGCGACCGGGAACTCGCCGAGGCGTTGACGCTGCGCGGCATCGCGGTCGAAGGCATCTTCGATCTCGGCCCGGGGAACGGTTCGCTGTTCGAAATGGACATCACGACCAATCGTGTCGATGCCATGAACCACTGCGGCGTCGCAAGGGAAGCAGCCGCGATTGCCGGCCTCCCGCTCGCGCCGCTTGAACTCACCTTGCCGTCGCCATTCGCAGTAAACGTGCCTGTAAACGTTTCGATCGAAGCACCCGAACTCTGCGGCCGCTTCACCGCGCGCAGCCTTAGCGGCGTGACCATTCAACCCTCAACCGGGGTAGTGGCCCAGCGCTTTGCCCTGCTGCAGCAAAAACCCATCTCGAATGCGGTCGATGCGACCAACTACGTAACCCAGGCCATGGGTCACCCCACGCACGCCTTTGATCGCGACAAACTGCAGGGCGGCATCATCGTCCGCCGCGCCAGGGCTGGAGAAAAGCTCCGAACGCTGGATGGCATCGAGCGTGTGCTCGACCCTGAAGATCTGGTCGTCGCCGATGAGAAGAAGGCACTTGCCCTGGCCGGCGTCATCGGTGGCTGGGACACCATGATCACTGCGGAAACCAAAAACATCCTGGTGGAAGCCGCCTGGTTCGATCCCATCACCGTGCGCCGCAGCAGCAAGCGCCATGGCCTGCACACCGATGCCTCGCACCGCTTCGAGCGCGGAGCTGACTTCAATGCCACGCCGGTCGCTTCCGCGCTGGTGAGCCAGATCATCCTTATGGCAGGCGGCAGCATCGAGGGCGAGATGATCGATGTCGTCATCCCCGCGCAGGCCGAACGCACCGCAAAGCGCAGCGCCGTATCGCTGAGCCATCGCGAAGTGCGCCGCATGCTGGGCTCCACTGTCGATGGCCTGGGCGTGACCCAGGAGACGACAGAGAACGTTCTGCAAGCCCTTGGCTGCACCCTGCAAATCGTAGGGGATGGCAGCTACCAGGTGACTCTGCCCAGCTGGCGCCTCGACCTGGAGCGGGAGATCGACCTGATTGAAGAGATCGCGCGCGTCTACGGCTACAACCGTTTTGCCAATACCCTGCCCGGCTTTTCAGGCAAGGTCATCGAACAGCCCCACGCGGCCAAAGAGGCAACCGTTCGCCGCACGCTGCTCGCGCTCGGCTGGAACGAGGCGTTATCCAGCACCTTCTGTTCTGAAACGGACGCGGTTACCTTTGCCCTCCTGCCCGGCATGGCGGTAGCCATGGGCAATCCGCTGAATGAAGAAGCCGGCATGCTGCGACCTTCGCTGCTGCCGGGCATGCTGTCGATGTTGGCCAACAACCTCAACCGCAATGTCAACGATGTGCAGCTGTTTGAGAACGGTACTGTCTTCAGCGGCAGCCCTGAGCGAGTGGATGAGCGTCCCGCACTCTCGCTCGGCGCATCGGGCTCCTTGTGGAACGGGCCCAACCAGCCCCCGCACGCCATCGACTTTTACGATTTGAAAGGGACGGTCGAAGAGCTGATCGAGAAGTTTGCGCCGCGCTCTTTCTACTTCGACACCTTCGCCGCCGACCAGGGCATCGTTCCGCAGTGGCTCCATCCCGGCCGTTGCGCCCGCGCGGTGGCAGACGGTTTGACGATCGCCTGGTTCGGCCAGTTGAACCCGGCGATGGGACAGCAGCGAAAAATCCGCCAGGATATCTACCTCGGCGAAATTTATCTGGATCGCCTCTACCAACTATCACTCCGCCAGCCGCTGGCGCCAGAGCTCTCCCGCTTCCAGCCGGTGGAGCGCGACTTCTCTTTCGTGTTTGCCGATACCGTGCAATGGCAAGCCATCGCTGATGCGCTCAGCAGCCTGCACATTGCCGAACTCACCCATTTTTCGCCGAGAGAAATATTCCGGGCAGCGCCTGGCTCCACGCAGTCTCTCCCCGCCGGTCACTATTCCATGTTGATCCGCACCGTCTTCCAGGCCCTGGAGCGTACGTTGCGTGATGAAGAGCTGCAGAGCTATTCACAAGCGGTCATCACCGCACTCGAATCCATCGGCGGCAAACATCGCGGCTGAACTTGTCTGCTTTGCATGAGGCCACGACTTTAACTGTGCCGTATCTGGCTAATCTGGGCCGACTTTGCGCGCCTGAAGCACTGCCATACTGACCGAATCGGTTTCTTTCGCAACCTGTTTAGCAAGCGCAGTGGTTCCCGCCATTCACGATTAATTTCAGAACGCAGGAACATTTCTAGGTACTCCCGGCCCGCGTGTTTCTTCCCGATTGCCGCTCTTGCCAATTCTCTGTGCGAGCTATACTCATTTTCAGAACGCAATCCCCCGTTAGTATCAGGAGGCATCAATGTCCACTTTGGCGGAACACCCTCCCGAGATCATCATGGCAGCAGACGATTTCCAGGCGCTTGAAGAGCGCGTACTCCGTACCGTTGAGTTGCTCAAAGGCGAGCGAGAACTCCGGTCTTCTGTCGAACAGCATGCCGCCCGTTTAGCGCAGCGCGTGGAAGAGCAAGCCAATCACGTGTCGCAGCTGGAAGAGCAGCTGGCCGGCCTGAATCAGGAACGAGAAGCGGTGCGCGGCCGGATCGAGCGTCTCCTCAAGCACATCGACGAACTGGGCGAGTAATCAGCGAGGCAACGGATGGCCATGGCAGAAAGCAAGATCGAGATCCGGCGGGCCAGTACGTCCGTCAGCGTGGAGATCTACGACCAGACGTATAATTTGCGCGCCCACGATTCGGAATACATCGAGAAGCTGGCGCACGCCGTCGACGCAAAGATGCGCGCCGTCTCGGCGACTGGTAATACAGTTGACTCGCTCCGTGTAGCCGTGCTCGCTGCTATCAATATCGCCGATGAGCTTTTGCGACTACAGGAGCACTGCCGTCTGCTCAGGGGCACCATGAGCGAAACCCAGACGATCCTGCGTACCCGGGCCAACAGCCTCTCCGGCTTGTTGGATTCTGTACTGGATGATGACCACCGGTTTGTCGAGCCGGGACCCGTCGCCGTGGGTACAGGAGTCTCTGCCGGTCCGTCACTTGCCAAGCAGCTTCGGTGACGTTAGCATCCAATTCAGAGACCGGCCTGCAAAGCAGGTATTTCAGTTAACGCTGGTTGAACCAATATTCATCGAACCGGGACTCGACTCGAAAAATCGGCTCAGTGTGCAGTGTCCGCCAGTCCGGAATGCCTAAAGAGCTGCGGAGAGTCCCAAACGTCTCAGGACGGGTTCACCAGCGCACTGTGACACGGCCCAGTGGGTCGGTTTCGTCTTCTCTCCTTCTGTGCATCCCTACTTATTCCAGTTCGGCCGCATTGTCCTGCCGACCTATGGATTCCTGGTGGCGGCCGCGACCATCGTGGCGTTGCTGGTGTGTGTGCGCAATGCGCGATTGCTCGCGCTCGATACTGACAAGATCTGGACAATGGCGCTGGTTGCCATCGTGACCCTGCTGCTCACCAGCAAACTTTTACTTATCCTCGCGCACTGGGGCCAGTACGGTTCGCGCGCACTGGGCCTCAGCGTGTATGGCACGCGTGATCCCGGCGTAAGTCTCAGCAGTGCAGCGTTGGCATGCGCTGCCGGTTTCCTGTACTGCCTCCGCCGCAGGCTGCCGATTCTGCGCACCGCCGACGCGGTCGCGCCCAGCCTGGCGCTGGCCAGCTCCATCGTCTCCATCGCCTGCCTGGAAGCAGGCTGCGATTACGGCACGCCCACGCACTTGCCCTGGGCCGTCGTGTTCCGCAGTCGCGGCATCGTGCCAGGTACACCGGTGGGTGTGCCGCTCCATCCCACCCAGCTCTACGCCAGCGTGGCCGGGTTTGCCGTGTTCGTGGTGGGGATGGCCCTGCTGTATCGTCTGCACCGCGATGGCGAGGTTCTGGGCGCGTGTCTTTTCTTAGGCGGCCTTGCCAGCGCGGCCCTTGCTCCCTTTCGGGGCGACACCGGGCCGTGGATTGCGGGCGTGCTCCCGGCTGCGCAGTTGCTCTCCGCCGCCATGGTGCTGGCCGGCGGCTGGTTATGGATGCGCCCTGCCCAGCAGGTCCAACCGGTCAAGCAGGTGCCCACCGTTGGATAGCTCATCGTCACCACGCACCCTGCACGTTCCAGAAGAAGCCGACGGCCAGCGTCTCGACCTTTTTCTCGCCCAGCATATGGGCGAGATCAGTCGTTCCAGGGTGCAGTTGCTGCTGCAGCAAGGGGGCGTGCTGGTCGAAGGCAAGCCCGCCAAGGCCTCGCGCAAAGTGCACACTGGCGAGACGCTCTCCATCCTCGGCGAGCCGCAACCGGCGCCTTTGCGCGCGTTGGCCGAAGACATCGCGCTGGATGTCGTCTACGAAGACAACGACCTGGCCGTCATCAACAAGCCAGCCGGCATGATGGTGCACGCCGGCTCCGGTGCAACCGATGAGGCGCGCAACCGGGGTACTCTGGTCAACGCGCTCCTGCATCATTTGAAGGAACTATCCTCTTCGAGCGGTCCCCTGCGCCCGGGTATCGTGCATCGCCTGGATAAGCAGACCAGCGGACTCATTGTCGTGGCCAAAAACGATGCCACGCATGCGAAGCTGGCCTCGCTATTCGCTCGCCGCCAGGTGCGCAAGCTTTACATCGCGCTGGTGCAGGGTGAGTTGGCGCAGGATCGCGGCACGGTGAACGCCCCGATCAGCCGCGACACCGTTCGCCGCACCCGCATGACGACGCGCCGTGAAGGCGGCCGCTCCGCCGTGTCGCACTGGGAGGTTCTGCGGCGCATCCACGGGCCCTATGGACACTTCACGCTCATCTCGGTGCGCATTGAGACCGGGCGCACCCATCAAATTCGAGTACACATGGCGTCGTTAGGCCATCCCGTTGTGGGCGACACGCTGTATGGCGCGGCCTCCGGCATCGCTGCTCAAGAGGGCAGCCGGCATCAGCGCCCGGCGAAAGTTCTGCCCCGGCTCACGCTCGACAGAAACTTCCTGCATGCCGCGGAGTTGGAATTTGTCCATCCTGGCACAGGCGAGCGGCTTACGCTGGTTTCCAATCTGCCCGGCGATCTGAAAGCGTTCATGGCGCAGCTTAACCCGCAGGATTTACCAGGCCGTCCTGCGGCAATGCTCTAGAATACGAAGGTCCCTATGCTTGCCACGAATCATCGCCTGCGGTTGGCCGCTCAGCTGGTTGTGTTCCTGTTTGCCGCCAATACGGTCTGCGTGCAGACTGAGTTCGCGACCGCCCAAACGCAGCAAACGCCGCAGAATCAACCGCCGCCATCCGCGGCGCCCGCGCCAAGGAGCGGCGTAGACCTGCCGGTTCCGGGATCGACCAACCCCGCCCCGCAGACCCCGCCAGCGGCGGCTCCACAGGCAAATGGGCAGGACGACAACAATTTCACCATTCGGACCAACGTCAACGAAGTCAACCTGATCTTCACGGTCACGGACAAGCACGGCCGGTTCATTCAGAACCTGAACCAAAAAGACTTTGCGCTGTTGGATAACCAGAAGGCCCCGGCGCAGGTTTTCAACTTCACGCAGCAGACGAACCTGCCCTTGCGGGTAGGCATCATGATCGACGCCAGTACCTCCATCCGCCAGCGGTTCCAGTTTGAGCAGAGCGCGGCCATTCAGTTTCTGCAGCAGGTCGTGCGGCCGCAGGGTGACCTGGCTTTCGTGATGGGTTTCGATGTGACGCCGTACGTCACGCAGAAGTACACCAACGATCAGGATTTGTTAGAAGCGGGTATCACCAAGCTTCGCCCTGGCGGCGGTACGGCTCTGTTTGATGCTGTCTACACCGCCTGCCGCGACCAGCTGCTGAAGGTACCGAGTGCCCAGGCGGGTGCGGTGCGTAAGGCGCTTATTGTGATCTCTGACGGTGACGATAATCAGAGCCGTGCGTTCCCCGATGATTCGATCAAGATGTGCCAGCGCGCTGAAACCATCGTTTATGCGATCAGCACAAATGTGAGCCCAAGCCGCGACCGGGGAGATGACGTTCTGCGAAAAATGGCAGAAGCCACCGGTGGCGTGGCCTTTTTCCCCAAGCGCATTGAAGACATGACTGGCAGCTTCCGCGACATCGAAGAGGAACTGCGCAGCCAATATTCTCTGGCCTATCGCCCCGCCGACTTCAAACTGGACGGATCTTTCCGCTCCATCTACCTCGTAGCCCTGGACCGGCGTTACCTGGTCCGCGCGAAAAAGGGCTACTTCGCGCCCAAGTCGTAGCAGTAAGAGGCTTAGCTTCTTGAGTGGGCTACCCGGTCTTTTCTCGGATTAAGTTCTACTCTCGAAGAGCGAACATCAGATACAGGGTGGCCCATTCAAGCCGATTTTGGCTTGAGTGGGGGACATCTCGAACCAGCCCACGTGTCACTTAGCTTTTCGCCTTGGTCCCGTACTTGCGCACGGCGCGATCCACGATCGCGTACAGCAACTGATCGTGATCCGTCTTTGCCTGGGTCTTGATGTAGTCACCAAACTGCTTTCCTACCGTTTCGTCATCGGGCAGGATCAAGTCGCGCTTCTGTGCCGATAGCTCGGCGAGCGCTTTTACGATGGCAAAGAAGCCTTCCTCGTTCTTGCCACTCAATACCCACGCCTCATGAACGGAACAGGTAACCGCCTGATCGATCGTCCACGTAGGTGCGGCAGCGCTGGTAGAGGGCGTATCCTGCATTCCCGCTGCCAGGCCCACGCAAGGCGATAACAGGGCAATCCCTAGAACGACGAAAACAACGGCAGATTTTCGGTTCATCGATACCTTCTTTCCCTGAACTGAGTTACGGCTTTTTAGCGACGGTAGCCGTTATTACGATCGCGGTTATTCTGCGCCGCATTGCCGATGATTGCGCCAATGCCCGCACCCGCTGCTCCGGTGATCAGGGTGCCCTTTACGCCGCCCCCGAAGATAGCCCCGAGCGCAGCGCCGCCGGCGCCCCCGATGAGCGCGCCTTTGCCCGGCCCGATACCGCCTTGATTGTTGCGATAACGATTGTCATCGTGCCGGCCTCGATCGTAATTGTTGTAATGACTATCGTTGTAGTTGCGGCCGCGATCATTCCCGTAATTGCCGCCGCGTACACCCTGGTGCGCGCCGTTATAAAACCGACTGTTGTCATTTCGCCGATTCTGGCCGGAAAGCGGGAACCCAGCGCTCAGCACGAACAACAAAAGAAGAGCCGCCACGGGCAAGCGGGTAAGCCGAATCGTCATGGTGTGATCTCCGCGCTTAAGATGCGGCCATGGGCGTCGTCGTTGTACGCCCTGCAGTGCTAACTAAGCATTCCCAAAAGCTGAGCCTGCTCGATCACAGGAACCTTCAGTTCTTTCGCTTTCTCCAGCTTGGACCCAGCATCTTCGCCCGCAACCACATAGCTGGTCTTCTTGCTGACAGAGCCGGAAACGCGCCCGCCCGCTGCTTCGATTCTCGCTTTTGCATCGTCCCGGGTAAGATCCGGCATGGTGCCGGTCAACACGAAGGTCATACCCTCTAACTGCGAGGTCTTTCGCTTCTTTTCCGCGGTAAAGGTCAGCCCCGCGGCACGAAGTTTTTCGATCAGCGCACGGTTTTTCTCAATGGCAAAAAACTCCTGGATAGCCAGTGCCACGCGCGGGCCTACCTCATTCACCGCCTCCAGTTCTTCTACGTTCGCCGCCATCAGCGCATCCATGGAGCCGAATGACTCTGCCAACAGCTGGGCAGTCCGTTCGCCCACGAAACGAATACCCAGGGCAAACAAAACCCGGTTCAGCGGCAGCTTCTTCGAATTCTCGATCTCCGCCAATAGCGCCTGCGCTGTTTTCTTGCCAATGCGCTCCAGGCCGAGCAAGCCCTCCTCGTTCAGCGCGTACACATCCGCGACACTGGTCAGCATTTGTCGCTCCAGCAGTTGCGTAACCAGCGCTTCGCCCAGTCCTTCGATATTCATCACCTTGCGTGAGGCGAAATGCAAAATACTTTCCTTCAGCCGCGCCGGGCAATCCACGTTCACGCAGCGGTAATCCGCTTCGCCCTCATCCCGCACCACGGCGCTGTTACAAATCGGGCACGCGTCGGGAAACGCAAACGTTTTCGTTCCACGAGGATGCTGGGCATCGTCGACCACCGCAACGATTTTGGGAATTACATCCCCGCCGCGCTCGACTGAAACCCAGTCGCCGATCTTTACCCCCAGGCGCTCAATCTCGTCCGCGTTGTGCAGCGTCGCCCGGCTGACGGTAGTGCCGCCAATCAGCACCGGGTGCAGCACTGCAACCGGCGTCAGTTTGCCCGTGCGCCCCACCTGCACCGCGATATCTTCGATCTGCGTAATGCCGCCCCGCGCGGTGAACTTGTAAGCCACCGCCCAGCGGGGCGCGCGCCCGGTGTAGCCCAGCCTTCGCTGCAGCGCCGTCTGGTTCACCTTGATCACCACGCCATCGATTTCGTATCCCAGGGCCTCCCGCTGCCCTTCCGCCCAGGCGACAAACGTCAAAATCTCTTGCAACGTATGCAGGGGCTTGCGATGGCGGTTCACGCGAAAGCCGGCGCCGCTCAGTGCTTCCAGCGCGATCCACTGCTCGGGAAAGACGCTCTCCCCCGCTTGCAGGGCAAAATAGGCGTAGAAATCCAACCGCCGCTGCGCGACGATGTTGGGCTCCAGCGTGCGAATCGTGCCCGCCGCGGCATTGCGCGCATTGGCCGCGGGCGCCATCCCCTGCTCTACGCGTTCCCGGTTCATTTTTAGGAAGGCCTCGTCGGGCAGGATCACTTCGCCACGCACTTCGAAGTTCTGCGGCAGCTTCGCCTTATGCAATCGCTCTTTCGAAACAGACAGCGGAACCGATCGAATCGTCCGCACATTGCTGGTTACGTCTTCGCCCGTGACTCCATCACCGCGCGTCAGCGCACTGCGCAACAGAGCCGCACCGTCCGGGCCGGCCTCGTATTGCAACGCCAGCGACACGCCATCCATCTTCAACTCGCAAACAAAGCTCACCTCTGCGCTGCCAATACCCGCGCGCACCCGGCGTTCCCAATCCGCCAACTCTTCTTCGCTGTTCACGTTGTCCAGCGAAAGCATGGGGCGCGAGTGCAATACCTTGGCAAACCCTTCTTTCGGTTTACCACCCACGCGTTGCGTTGGTGAGTCGGGCGTGACCAATGCCGGATGCGCAGTCTCCAGATCGCGCAGTTCCCGCATGAGCGTGTCGTACTCGGCATCGGCAATCTCCGGAGCATCGAGCACGTAGTATTGGTATTCGTGGTGGCGGAGTTCATCGCGCAGTGCATCCACGCGCTTTCCGGCTTGGATCACGCTTGCGGCACTACTGGATCGGGCGGCGGCCATAGCGTGCATTATAGAAACTGCACACGCTCTCAAGAAACCACCAGCGAGGTTGCTTCCATTCCATGGAGCCCGTCACACATTTTCTAACCGGCGCATGCCTGGGCCGATCGGGGTTTAATCGCAGGACAGCCTATGCGACCCTCGCCATGACGCTCGCCGCAGAAGCGCCGGATCTCGATGTTCTCTGGGGCTTGCGCGGACCGGTCGCGGGGTTTCAGCATCACCGTGGAATTACCCACACCTTTGTCGGCGCGCCCTTCGTCGCCCTCGCCGTCACCGTGGTGGTATGGCTATGGCATCGCACCCGGCGCCAACCCCGGCCATCCCGCCCCGCTGGGCCTGGGTCTGGTTTCTTTCCTGGCTGGCCGCCCTGAGCCACATCTTTCTCGATTGGACGAACAACTACGGTGTGCGTCCCTTCTTTCCCTTTAATCCCCGCTGGTACTCGCTGGACATCGCATTCATTCTCGAGCCGGTCGTCTTTGGCGGGTTGCTGCTCGGTCTGGTATACCGGCAGTCCTGGGCATGACCGACCGCGAGATTGGAGCCACGCGCAAGGTCCTGCGCGGCAGAGGCTGGGCCATCGCGGCCCTCGTCCTTGTCGGCATTGATTTCGGAGTGCGTACGGTCGAGCACCATCGCGCACTGCACCTGATAGCGAATACTCGCTTTGGGGAGCTGCCGGTTCTGCGGGCGGGAGCCGAACCGTACCCCATCACGCCGTTTCGCTGGTTCGCGATTGCGGAAACCGCGAATTACTACCAGTTGGGATCCGTAGACACCAGGGCCGAAACTGTCGACACGAACGACCAGGACGATGTCCTCTACAAGCCTCCGGTGACCCCGGCCGTGATGGCAGCCAAGCGCTCATGGCTGGGGCGGGTTTACCTGGACTGGGCCAGGTTCCCGTTGACCACCGATCGCGGCCCCGCCAATCTAGTGGCGGCCGAAGAACTCGCGCCAGCGCCCCTGGACACGGCGGTCGACTTCCGCGACCTGCGATTCGCTGCACCGATCTTTCCTAACGGAAAAGGCAGGAACACAGCCCTGAGTGCCTGGGTATACGTCACCCCGCAAAACAAGATCGATGCCATGATCATGAGCGGCCGGGTGCAAAAATAACCCCCCAGACTTTTTGCAGCTGATCAGCCCGCGACCACATGACGGCGTCCGCGCACCGCGCGCCAGAACCAGAAGCAGAGAACTGCCAGCAAGATCACCAACCCGACAGTCAGCGCGACCTGATGTTGCGTAGCCAGCCGGCCAGCGATGCTGACAATTTCCGGTCCATAGCGAATCGTCAAACCCGCCAGGATAAAAAACCGGATCACCCGGCCCGTAAAGACCGCCAGCATGAATGCGGCCAGCTTCATCTCGAACACGCCGGCGGCAAATACGAATAGCTTCCAGGGCGTAGGCGGCGGCAGCATCGACGGAATCATCAGCGCCAGAAACTCCTGCTTCTCGAACCGGTCCCGCAGTTCCTCGAAGCGCTGCCGGTTGATGCGCTTCATCAGGAAGATCTCGCCTCCTGCTCGGCCCAGCAAAAAAGGAAGCAAGCCACCAATGGCAGAGCCCACCGCCGCCATCAGCACGAAAATGTAGAAATGCCGTTTGTCGGCCCAGACGTAACCAGCCACGATCAGATCCATAGGGACCGGGATGGCCGCAGCATCGACAATCGCCAGGCAGCCAATGCCCCAAAACCCAAGGGGTTTCAAGATCCCCAGCAGCCAGATCTTGTACTTGACGAAAAGGTGGACCAGCTTCTTCAAGGGTGAGACCGATCGGAACGCGCTGGGTGCGCGGACGAAACCGCGGCATCGACCGGGTCGTCATGGAGTCCGGTGCTGCCGTCGAGCAGCGCGAGTGCATGCGGAATCAGGCCAATGACCGCTTCCAGTGAGCCCTGTGCTCCACGAGGGCTGCCCGGCACATTCACGATCAGCGACTGCCCCAGCGTGCCGGAAAGGGCACGGCTGAGCGGGGCAAATTGGGTCTGCTTGCGTCCCTCGGACCGCATCAGCTCAGCGAAGCCGTCCAGCAACCGCTCGCAGACAGCGCGCGTCGCCTCTGGCGTTACATCACGCGGGGCGATGCCCGTGCCGCCAGTCGTCACCACCAGGTTAGCTACCGCACATTGCTGCCGCAAAGCGTCCTCGATCTCCCCTTGCTCGTCTGGAATGGTTAAATGGCCGATGACGTGGAAACCCCTCGCCTGCAGCAGTTCCACCAGCAGGCGGCCAGACAGATCGACCCGCTCCCCGCGAAAACAGGAGTCGCTCACGGTGATCACGGCAGCGCGCATCATAGGCAGATGAGTAATCCTTTGGTGACAGTTGACCGTCCATATCCTGGCGGGCATGCACTCAACACGATTGTAAGGGTTTGCCCCAAAGGTCAGATTCCTGCGGGAATCAAAAAATGAGAGAATAGCAGGACGTGCGGGGTTCATCACCGGTCGCTTTCTCCGGCCTGACTTGCACCCTGTGTTACGGCCGATGCCACAAACCGAAGTACCAACCAGCCCTCCCGGCCGATCGCCGGAGCCGTTCTCCAAACGTAAGCGCGCGCGCTACGAGGAGCTGGAACCTGACGAACTCCTCCACCTCATTGACAGGCTTGAAGACGAACGTTCTGCTGCACGCAGGCGAGAAGGAATGTGGATTTCCTTCATTGCCCACATTTTCCTGTTTTGGTTCCTGTTTTACGGCCCAAAGTTTCGCACCCACCAGCCCCATGTAGTGGTCCCGACAGAAAAGCCGAGGGACATGACGTTCCTGAGCCTGCCGCCTGATTTGCAGAAGGAGCTCAAGCCCAGGCCGAACGCGCCGCTTTCTGACAAGAACCGCACCGCCCAGGCGCCCCATCCGACGCCGGAACTCAAGACGCCTCAGCAGCTGGAAGCGATGAAGCGCGCCGGCCCCCCGCTGCCCACAGCTCCGCAACCCGCGCCGGCCAGACCCACGCCGCAAGCGTCCCAGCCCGCGCCGGCAGCACCGCAACAGCAGCAGCAACAAGCGCAGTCCCAGCCGCCCCCGCCCCAAACGCAACAACAGTCGATCTTGAACGAGCCAAGACCGGCGCCCACGGCGCCCAATAAGCCCACCTTCGACACCGGTTCGCAAAACGCTGGCGACGCGATCCGCCAGGCAGAGCGAGACGCTGCCAGGGGCGGGCAGCCCAGTGGTGACTACGGGCAGAACGCGCCCTCGAAGCACCAGGCCATGGCAGCCGGAGCCGACATCCTTAGCGACACCATGGGCGTCGATTTCGGGCCCTACATGCAGCGCCTGATTGCCGCTACCTATCGCAGTTGGCTGCCCCTGATTCCGGAGTCCGCCCGCCCGCCCCTCGACAAGCGCGGCCGGGTAGGCATTCGCTTCAAGATCCTGCCCGATGGGAGCGTAAAAGAAATGACGCTGGAATTTCCCTCAGGCGACGTTTCCCTCGATCGGGCAGCCTGGGGTGGCATCACCGGCGCAGCCTACCCAGCGCTGCCGAAAGCATTCAAGGGGCCCTTCCTCGAACTGCGCTTCGGCTTCTACTACAACAGCGAGCCGGATAAGATTCGCTAGGGGAGAACCCATCCCGATGTCCTTCGATCCAGCACTGCGGCAACCAGCACTGCGACACCGGGCACTGCGGCGCCGGCAGATCTACGGCTTGTTGGTAGTGGCGGTCATCCTTCTGCTCGCCGGAGCCGGTCGTTCCTCCTGGCCCAATCTGTTTCCGCCCGGATGGTGGAGGGTTTGGTAGAGGCCACGCAGGACCCGCTCCTGGTCATCATCCTCGGTCCCACGGGCAGCGGCAAAACCGCTCTTTCCCTTGCGCTGGCGCAGCGGTTCCATGGCGAGATCGTGAGCTGCGACTCCGTTGCCGTGTACCGCGGTCTCGAAATAGGCTCAGCCAAACCTTCCGCTGCACAACGCAGGCTGGCGCCGCACCACCTGCTCGATTTAGTTGACCCCGATACCTTCTATACCGCCGGCGACTATGCCCGCGCAGCCCGTGCGGCACTGGCTGAGATTGCCGGCCGGGGTCATCTCCCCATCGTGACCGGCGGCACTGGTCTTTACCTGCGTGCCTTGCTGCAGGGCTTGTTTCCCGGTCCGCAGAGGTCGGCTGCTTTGCGCGATCGCCTGCTGGCCCGGGCAGACACCCGCGGCGTTCTATACCTGCATCGGCTGCTTCGCCGTCTCGATCCGGTCTCAGCCGAACGGATCCACAGCAACGACGTGCCCAAGGTGGTGCGCGCCATCGAGGTCAGCCTGGCCGCCTCCCGGCCCATGTCAGAAGCCTGGAAGGATGGCCGGGAGCCCCTGCAGGGATTTCGCCTTTTGCGGCTCGGCCTCAACCCGCCGCGCGCCCAGCTGTATGAGCGTATTAACGCGCGTGCCCGCGCCATGTTCGCCGAAGGCCTGCTGGAGGAGACGCGCTCTCTCCTCGCCCGCTATGGGCACCCACCCGCACTGGACTCACTCGGCTACCGCCAGGCTGGCCAATTGTTAGAAGGCACACTGACGAAGGAACAAGCCATCACCGCCGCAAGCCAGGGACATCGCCACTATGCCAAGCGTCAACTGACCTGGTTTCGCCGCGAGCCCGGGGTGCGCTGGCTTGCCGGCTTCGGTGACGACCCCTCGATCGAAGCCCAGGCAGAAGCGATTGTGGCTACGATGTGCTATCCGCGGATACAATGAGTCTATTAGTCAACAGCATGGCAGGGATGTGTCTTGCGACACGGGGCGAGCCCTGAACCAATTCGATCGCAAGGTAAAGAGAGCAGAGATCCGAAGAATGAATCTGTGGTTGAGCGTAGCCGGGGTGGGTAACACAGCAACAAGGATGCGCACCGGGTGGTGCATGGTGCTTCTCAGCATGTTCGGGGCCGCGTTCTTCGCAGGCGCCGAAAATACAGCCGCTACTCGCACCACACTGGCGATCAGCACCAGCAACACCGGTCCGCGCACCAAAGTGACGTTGAGCGCACACGTGACTGTTCCCGATGCCCAAAGCGCTGCGGCAGGTGTAGTCACCTTTCGTTCCGGAACCACCGATCTGGGCTCAGCCATTCTCGACGGCGAAGGCAATGCCTCCCTCGAAACAGACGCTCTGCCAGCCGGCGATCACCCGATAGAAGCGCTTTATAAGGGCGAATCGAATTTTGCGACCTCAGTCTCACCCTCTGAGCAGGTGCACGCCTTTGTGTCGACGGTGGCCGGGTACACGGTGGCTGCCTCGCCAACCTCGCTGACCACCGCGGTCGGCGGCTTTGTGTACACCACGGTGACCGTAACGCCCAACAACGGCTTCAACGGCTACGTGAGCCTCTCCTGCGAAGGTCTGCCCATCAACACCACGTGTACCTTCACCCCGGTCAGCGTACTGGCGGCCTGTACGAGCGCCGCGGTGTGCACTGCCGGCACCAGCGTGATGCAGATCCAGACCCAGGCGCCCTCGCCGGGAGCGACCGGCAGCCTCGCGGCCCCGCCGAGCCAACTGCGTTACGCCTTTATTTTGCCCGCCCTGCTCGGTCTGGTGGGCCTGGGAGCACGCCGGCGCACCGCCTGGAGCAGGCTGGCTCTCATCTGCTTTACCTTCGCCGGCCTGGTAAGTCTGACGGCATGCGCCCAACGCTACCGCTATCTGAATCACGGCCCTCCGGCAAACCCCGGAACCCCGCTCGGCAACTACACGGTAAGCATCGAGGCACAATCCTCAACCGGCTCTGTCACCGTAACGCCGCCGTCTGTGCCGCAATTAGCCCTGGCCGTTACTGCCGCAAAGTAAGGTCCTGATCGAGTACTCGTTTGGCAGGCGTTAGGGGCGTGTTTTCGACGCCCCCTGTGGCTGCAAACGAGAGCCATTGCCTTAACGACCGAAGCGAAGCGCAGGAATTTGCACTTTAGGGATGGCAGCGGCCAGCCTTCCACGCCCCAAGGCGACTGCAAACGAGAGCCACTGCCCTAAATTTGTCATCCCGACCGAAGCGAAGCGCAGTGGAGGGATCTGCAGTTTGCCCTCACCCTAGCCAATCCAAGTCCATTCGCATCAGATTTCGAGGTCGGGTAAGTCTAAGGACCTGGATTCGTTGCGCTAAAACAAACTGCAGATCCCTCCACTGCGCTTCGCTTCGGTCGGGATGACAAATTTAAGGCTACTGGCTTCCTCAATGCCTGCTTGTGGCGGCCATCTGCTTGTGGCAGCCAGGTGCTTGCTTTGGCAGCGAAGCGCTTACAACAGCGAGTCATGTCTGGCAGCCAGTTGCTAACGCCACCCTGGAAAATCCTTTGGGCCAACACGCCCCAGTCTTCTCCTGGTACTGAAATGAACCCTAAGCCACCACCTGCCGCTCACTATCCAGCATCTTCATCTGCCGAGCGTCGTACCGGGTCCCGTTGATCTGCTGCGATTCCAGCACCTGGTCAATGCTCACCAACTCCTCCGGACTCAGCACAACCGTCACTGCCCCCAACGCCTCATCCAGCTGCTTGCGGGTTCTCGCTCCCGGGATGGGCACAATGTCATTCCCGCGGCTCAGCACCCAGGCCAGCGCCAATTGCACCGGCGTAATCCCCTTCTGCAGGGCAATCGACGCCAACGCATCCACCACCGCCCGATTGCGCTGGTAGTTATCCCCGGTGAATCGCGGCAAATACGACCGGATGTCAGACTTCGACTGCGGCGTCGACCCACTCAGCAATCCCCGGGAAAGCACCCCGTACGCCGTCATGCCAATGCCCAGTTCGCGCAGCACCGGCAGGATTTCCTTTTCCACGTTCCGCGTCACCATCGCGTACTCGATCTGAAGATCTGCGATCGGATGCACCGCATGGGCGCGGCGAATCGTTTCCACCCCGACTTCCGATAGCCCAATAGACCGAACATACCCAGCCTTGATGAGCCCGGCAATCGCGCCGATGGTGTCTTCCACCGGCACCGCGGGATCGAGGCGCGCCGGACGATAAATGTCGATATGGTCCGTCCCTAACCGCTTGAGCGAATACGCACAGAAATTCTTCACCGCCGCCGGCCGGGAATCGTATCCGGTCCAATTGCCATCCGGCGCTCGCAGCGCACCAAACTTGACCGAGAGCAGCACCTTATCCCGCCGCCCTTCCAAAGCCCGGCGAATCAGCATCTCGTTATCGCCCATGCCGTAAAAATCACCCGTATCGATCAGGTTGACGCCCTGATCGACGGCCGACTGAATGGTGGCGATGCTCTCTGCCTCATCCGACGCACCATACATATGGGACATGCCCATGCAGCCCAATCCGATGGTGAAGACAGACGGTCCGTTGGTGCCGAGTTCACGATGGGTCATAAAACTCTCCTGCCAAAAGCATGGAGCGGCCGGGATGTTCACGCAACCAGCGTCCGGACCGCGTTTTGAGAACACTTCCGAAATTCGCCCTGGTTGAAGTAACCAGAGGAGGCGTTCCCCTCGATACAAACCCGCCCGGATCGACTAACATGGACACTGCAGGTGCGCTGGGCGATCGCTGCTGAAGCGCTCACGCGCTTTGGGAGAGGAAAGTCCGAACTCCGCAGGGCAGTGTGCCGGATAACGTCCGGGATTTGAGCGTCAAGGCTCAAAGACGGCCAGTGCCACAGAGAAGATACCGCCACGAGCCGCAAGGCGCGGGGTAAGGGTGAAAAGGTGCGGTAAGAGCGCACCGCGCCGCCTGTAAAGGCGGTGGCAGGGTAAACCCCACACGGAGCAAGACCAAATAGGGAGGGAATTCGCCAGCCAGACCCAGGCTGCGGATGCGTGCCGGCCCGGCGCGCTCACCAGGGTTCCGATCGCGGTTCGCTGCGACGGTGGGAAACCTCCGGGTAGGTCGCTTGAGCGGCGTAGCAATGCGTCGCCTAGAGGAATGATCGTCCTCGACAGAATTCGGCTTATAGGCCACTTGCAAACGCGACCCCGCGGCTCTTACCGAGTCGCGGGGTCTCCGCCTTTCCGGTTCTCAAGAAATCCGAGGGTGGCCCATGCAAGCCGTTTTGTGGCTTGCGTGGGGGACACCAAACGCCGACGGAACCCCAAACCGTCTACACTCGTACTACTCATTCGAGGGGTCATGGACTTCTTTGAAGCCGTAAAGATCGCGCTCCAGTCCCTGTGGGCCAACAAACTGCGCTCCGTTCTCACCCTCGCGGGCGTGATGATCGGTGTGGCCGCGGTCATCATGGTGATCACGCTGGTCAACGGCGCGAACAAGTTCGTAGCGACCAAAGTCTACGGCTACGGGGCAGACGTGTTTACCGCCTCCAAGCAGCCCTCCGTGGTGTTCAGCGACGAAGAGTGGAACAAGTACCAAAAGCGCAAAGACATCAAGATTGACGACTACCGCGAAGTCGAAGAAAAGTGTAAGCACTGCGCCGCGACCGGCGCGATGGCCAGCACCACCGGCAAGGTGGTCTATAACAGCCACTCCAGCACCGACACCGGTATCCGCGGCTGGACCTGGTCCATGCCTCCCATTTACAACGTGAACATCGACCGCGGCCGGGGCTTTGTGCCCGCAGATGAAGAGCACAGCAGCAAGGTCGCCCTCATCGGCCCCGACATTGTCGACAACCAAATGGGCCAGGAAGACCCGATCGGCAAAGAAATCCGCGTCGACGGCGTTCAGTACACAGTAATCGGGGTCGGCGAGCGTAAAGGAAAAACGCTGGGCGAGAGCCAGGACAACTGGGTCGCTCTGCCGATCACCACGTTTCTCGCCAATTACGGATCAAACCGCAGCCTGACCATCTATGCACGTGCTAACGGAATTGGCGACCCGCTCGAACTAGCTGTGGGCGAAATGCGCACCATCCTCCGCTCGCATCGCCATGACCTGCCCGGGACAGAGGATAGCTTCTCCCTCGACACCAACAGCACCTTCGTCGGCATCTGGCAGAGCATCAGCTCCAGCTTCTCAGCAGTATTCGTTTCACTGGCTGGCATTTCCCTGGTCATCGGCGGCATTGTCATCATGAACATCATGCTGGTGAGCGTGACGGAACGAACCCGCGAGATAGGCGTGCGCAAAGCACTGGGCGCGCGGCGCAGCGACGTTCTACTACAGTTCCTGATTGAATCTGCCACCATGTCCCTGGTGGGCGGCCTTATTGGCGTAATGGCCGGTGTGATCTTCGCCAAGCTCATCACCCTGGTGATTGGCTTCCCGTCGCAGATTGAGCTCTGGTCCGTGCTCCTCGGCCTCTTCTCGGCCACAGCGGTGGGCATATTTTTTGGTGTGTACCCGGCGCGCAAAGCCTCGATGCTCGATCCCATCGTGGCCTTACGGTCGGAGTTGTAGGAGGGAATCACGATGCCGCTGAGCGACTCCAGAGAAGCCGTCAACATGGCCATGGATACATTGCGCACCAACAAACTGCGCTCCGGCCTGACCATGCTGGGCATCATGATCGGGGTCACCACGGTCATCCTCATCTCCTCCGTGATCAACGGCCTCACCGGCAACGTAAACAACCTGATCAAGTCACTGGGCACGAATGTGTATTGGGTCTTTCGCTTTCCCGTCTTCGGTTCGCGACCCACCACAGAAATGCTTGCCCGCAAACAATTGACCTACGAGGACGGCGAGGCGATGCGTGTGTTGCCCCACGTCGTCGCTGTCGATGCATCGCAGCAGTACCGCTCTCCGACAGGCAACCAGGGTAGTTTCTCCGTCAAGTACGGCAGCCACAAAATTCAGAACACCACGCTGCAGGGCGAATCAGAAGATGAGCCCAACGTCTACGAGCTAAACCTGACCCAGGGCCGCTACTTCAGCGCCCAGGAAGCGCAACGCGCAGCCAACGTGGTTGTGCTCGGGTCCGATACCGCGGCAGAGTTATTTGGCAACGACCCCGCCGTCGGCAAGGAAGTGCAGATTGAAGGGGATATCTTCACAGTAGTTGGCGTGTTTGCGCCGCAGAAGCAGATTTTCGGCGGCGGCAAAAATCCAGACGATAACTCCGCCCACTTTCCCACCAAAACCTTCCACAAGATCCATCCCGAAATTCTCGATCACTGGATCAGCGTCAAATACGATGACGTGAAGAACAAGATCGCGGTCGAGGATGAAATCCGTGAACTCTTACGCCGCCGGCGTAAGGTGCACAACGATAAGCCGGACAACTTCGCCATCTTCAGCTCCGACGCGCTGCTGAATCTTTGGAATCAGCTGACCGGCGGCCTGTTCATCTTTCTCGTCGGGGTGGCCAGCGTGGGTCTGATGGTGGGTGGTGTCGGCGTGATGAACATCATGCTCGTCAGCGTGACGGAACGAACGCGCGAGATAGGCGTGCGCAAAGCTCTGGGGGCGACGCGCAAAAATATCATGGTGCAGTTCACGCTGGAGGCGGTTACGCTTTGCGCACTTGGGGGCGTGATCGGCATCCTGGTAGGCGGCGTGTTGACCCTGGTGCTGAAGCTTGTCCTCGGCTCTGTCCTGCCGGCCGAAATGTCCGCAGGCTGGTCAGCGACAGCTTTCATCGTTTCCTGCGCCATCGGCCTGCTGTTCGGTATTTATCCTGCCTGGAAAGCGGCCTCGCTCGATCCCATCATCGCGTTGCGCTACGAGTAGCCGCGGGGCGTTCTCTTATAGACTAAAGGCGCTCGTATGCTCTCGACCGCCGTTGCTATCGTCACCACCCTCTTCAGCCTTGCCGGCCTGGGTTATTACCTGCTGGCGCTTTGGAGCGCGCGCGCCTTTCAGCATCAACTGCGCCGGCCGGTGCCCGACTTTCAGCCGGGCGTCAGTATACTCAAGCCGGTCAAAGGGCTTGATCCGGAAATGTACGCCAGCTTTGCTTCTCACTGCACCCAGCAGTATGCAAGGCCCTTATGAAATTCTGTTCGGCGTCAGCAGCCTGGACGATCCAGCCGTAGCAGCCATCGAAAAGCTCAAGGCAGAATTTCCCGCGCAAACCATACAACTGGTCCTCTGCCCGGAAGTGCTGGGCACTAACGGCAAGGTCAGTAATTTGGTGCAGATGCTGGCCAGCGCTCAGTACGATTACATACTGATCAATGACAGCGACATTAAGGTTTCGCAACATTATCTACGGCGTATCATGGGCTGCTTTCATGCGCCCCGGCATCGCAATGGACGGGTTGGATTAGTCACCGCGCTCTACCGCGGGCAGGCGCACGGTACGACTGGCTCCCGTATGGAAGCGCTGGGCATTGCGACGGACTTCATCGCCGGCGTATTGACCGCAAGGCAAATTGAAGGCGGCATTCGCTTTGGCCTTGGCTCCACGCTGGCCCTTTCCCGCGAGGCGCTCGAAGCTATGGGCGGTCTCGAGCCTGTCGTCGACTACCTGGCAGACGACTATGAGTTGGGTGCGCGCGTGTCGCGCAGTGGTTATGAAGTCATCCTGAGCGGTGAGGTGGTCGATACGTTTCTGCCTGCCTATCGCTTCCGTCAGTTCCTTGCGCACCAGATCCGTTGGGGCCGCAGTACCCGCTTCTCGAGAAAGCTTGGCTACACCGGCATGGTATTCACCTACGGCTTGCCCTGGGCCATGTTCAACCTGGTCGCTTCCGGAGCCAGTCTCAGCAGCATTGCCTTGCTCAGCATCACTCTTCTCGCCAGGATTGCGTTAGCGCTTGCGGTCGGCGTAGGTGTGTTGGGGGACAGACAAGTCTTGCGCGATCTGTGGCTGTTACCGATGCGCGATGTTGTCGCGCTCGGCATCTGGATCTGGAGTTTCGCCGGCAACACCGTAGCCTGGCGCGGTCAGCACTTCTCGCTTAAAGACGGCAAAATGAGCCGCCTCACGGCCGTGCCCTAACGGCGATCCGCGATTGCACAGGGCATGCAATCAGGTAAGGAACTTACGGCGCTCAACGGCTGTTGTACATCGAGATACACGCTCTTTTAATACCGAGACATCTGCTCTCCAAGTCAGTAGCCACCGCAAACGAGAGCCACCGCTCCCCCCTTTTGTCATCCCGAGCAATTTGCTTGCAGTGCAAGTTAAGGACGGGATGAACGGGGTGCGATACGCGTCGGTCTAGCGGAGCAGGATGTCCCCCACTCAAGCCAAACGCGGCTTGAGTGGGCCACCCTCGGCTTTTCTGGATGCGGGCAGGGAGCAAATCCTCATGAGTGGCGACTGATCGGACCCTAACAACCGTGGGGTGGCCCATTCAAGCCGCGTTTGGCTTGAGTGGGGGACATTTGAACCCTCGTCCAGAGCGCATTTCAGTTTGTTCATCCCGAGCGAAGTCGAGGGATCTGCTTTGCGCCTTTCTCCCTCCCCTCATTTTTACTGAGCTCCTGGATCGGACAAGCAGAGGAACCCCTTCTTTCAGCTGAGATGGCAGGTGAGTCGATCTGCGCGCGGGAAAGAGCGCTGCTGCATTGCGGGTTCCTCTGCTTGTCCGATCCAGGAGCTCAGTAAAGATGAGGGGAGGGAGAAAGGCGCAAAGCGGATCCCTCGGCTTCGCTCGGGATGACAAGGGGGGAGTGGTGGCTCTCGTTTGCAGTTGCTAGTGGCTTGACGAGCTGCAACGCTGCCCTCTCTGCGAGGCGAGCGCGCCATGCGAGTCGCTTTGCCGGCATGTTGCAACGTTAACCATTCCGCCGGAGTGCTCGCTAGGCCGGCGGCTGCTTGCGCACCCGGCCGCCCTGGATCACATAGGGAATGTGCTCTCCCTGGCCGGCGAGCACGTCAATCGATTCGAGCGGATTGCCATCACACACAATTACGTCCGCCCGGGCCCCTGCCCGGAGAGTCCCTAGCGTCCCTGTGTGGTTGAGGATCTGCGCAGCATGCGTCGTGGCGCTTTGAATCGCCGCCAGGTTGCCCAGGCTCTCTGCCCTGATCCTGAACTCCTCACTTTGGAACTCGTGCATCTCGCCCAGAAGATCGCTCCCGAATCCCATCTTTACGCCGGCTTCCGCATAAATTTTCAGCGATTGCCGTCCGGCGAACCGCACACTTTCGATCTTTGCGATCGACTCCGGAGGCAGACCTAACCGGGCACCATGCTCGGCCAGTGCGTCGTAGGTGATGAGTGTCGGCACGGCAAACGCGCCTAACCGGGCCATCAGCAGCGCAGTTTCGCTGTCGATTAGATTCCCATGTTCGATAGTGCGCACACCGGCTTCGACACACCTTGCAATCGAGCGAGCCGTGTAAGCATGCGCCATCACGTAGGTGTTCGCGGCGCGCGCCTCCTCCACAATTGCCCTGATCTCGTCTTCGGAGTACTGCGTGTTGCCGATAGGATCGGTCGGCGAAGCTACCCCGCCGGACGCCATGATCTTGATCTGCGTGGCCCCCATCTGCAGTTCTTCGCGCACCGCCAGCCGTACATTGTCGACCCCATCCACGATGCGCGCCAACGCGCCGGCACGCAGGCTGCAGCCACATGGCTCCAACATCTCGCCGCGCTTGCGAAAATCCCCATGCCCGCCGGTCTGCGAAAGCGCCTTGCCAGAACAAAAGATACGGGGTCCCGGAATCAGATCCTGCTCCACGGCCTGCGCCAGCGCCCAATCTGCGCCGCCAGCGTCGCGTACGGTGGTGAATCCCCGCCTCAGCATCCCTTGAAGAATCGGGAGGGCCCGCAACACCGTCAGCGCATTCGGTTGTTGCGCATTCACCCCAAGGTTCGCATTCGAGGCAATGACGTGCACGTGGCAATCAATCAGCCCCGGCATCACGGTCTTGCCCTGCACATCCAGGAGGACGGTATCGGCTCCAGCCTGAAGGCCGGGACCGACCTCCGCGATCCGGTCATCTTCGATCCGCACATCCCAGGCGGGGCGCAGCGCTCCGTCCTCAGGAAACAAAACATTTCCACGCTGTAAGAGGAGCTTGCTCATGATGCTCTGATCCGCATGTGTCTGTCTGGCAACGTGTCCACATTACCATGGCGAACACGCCGCAACGGATGCCATGCGTCCTGGTCCCCCGGAATACAACCGATGTACACGATCTCGGGGTGAAGCTTGTCGATCATGGCGGGCATAGCTGGCTGCACGCGGAGACTCCCTTTACGGCCGGTTGCTCAGTATCTCTTTGCCGCCGCTGCGAGCAATCGTATACACCGCTCCTGGCAGCGCGGGCACGTGATCCTGCTCGGTCCACAGGAAGATCCGCTTCGGCCCAATCCAGCGCTGCTGGAACGAAGCATCCGTATCAAACAGCTGCGGCGCATCGCTGAAGAAGGACCCATACCAAAGATTCGAAGAACGCCCATTGAGAATACGAATCGGCCGTCGTAGATAGAAGCCCAGTGTCGATCCAGCTTCGTACTCACCATTGATCTCGACCACATCGCTCTCGTGCAACCGCGGGCGAATCGCATCCGCCAGGGCCCGGGAAGAAAGCACCGGAGAAAAGGTGACCAATGCCATATGCGTTGCCAGCAGAAAGAGAACCATCATGGTGACCAATGCATAGTTGCCCACGCGAATCAGGTTGATCGAACGGCACACCAGGTTGGCAAATGTACCTGCCGGCCAGCGCGAACGCAGTGAGCCACAGTGGCCAGCGAAACGCACCCATGGCGCGGCCACTCAAGTCCAGAAAATGGCCAAGCGACAGCGCGTACTCCCCGGGATTCTGGCTGAGCAAATCAGAAATGTCGACCCCGGGAGCCGGAGGCCGGGCGTGGATCGCGAAATAAGCCGCCACCCCCGCCAACGTGATCCCGAACACAAAAAGTGTGACCGCAATGCGCCGCCCGGCGATGCGTCCTGGCGCGCGGGCGTGGTACGTCTCTTCGCGCGCCAGCCAGCCACCAATCATGAGCGCGATCGGCGGCAGCGCGGGCAATGCGTAGTATTCCTGCCGTGTCGAGAAGCTAAAGAAGACCATCACAAACCCGGCCCACAGCAGCGAGCAGGTTCCATGCCTGCGCATGCCGCGGCAGCCGCACACGTCGAGCAGAGGATCGCATACGCACCGGCCCCAGCGCGTGAAAGACAAACGCGATCCAGGGCATTAACCACACCACCAGCAATCCCCAGAACAGCGCCAGCGGCACCGTATCGTAATCGCGGGGCACGCGGCGGTTTAAATAGCGCAGTGCCTGTTCGTTAATAAAGTAGAACCAGAAGAAGCCATGCACATTGCCAGGCGACGGCATGCTGCCGCTGGGCGAACCCTGCCCGGGATTGGCGATTCCGGCCGCCACGTGCCAGGGAACCGCAATCAGCAAAAAAATGGCCAGGCTGGAGAAGGGGTGCCACCGCCGCAAGTGGCGCAAATTGTGATTGAGCCAGAGAAAAATCACCACGATCCCAAGCGGGAAAACAATGCCAATCAGCCCCTTGGTGAGCACATTCAAGTGCACAAGCCGCAGCAAATCCCCATGCAGTCGCTCGCGACGGCTGCTCCTGCTCGAGCGAGATCCAGAACAGCAGCATGGCCAGGCTTAGCCAAAGGCAAACAATCACATCGGGAATCAGGATACGGGTGTAAATAAACACACCAAACGAAGTCAGCATGATCAGCGCCGCGTAGAACCCCGCGATCCCGGAATTAAAGAAGCGCGGACCCGACGCGTCCACCACCAGAAGCAATGCCAGTACCGCCAGCGCCAGCGGTAAACGAGCCGCCCAGTCTTCCGGGCCAAACACCGCGAAGCTCCCGGCCATGGCCCAATACATCAGCGGAGCCTTCTCCAGATACCGTATGCCATTCGCATGCAGCGTGACCCAGTCGTGCCGCTCCACCATTTCGCGCGCGACCTCGGCGTGCACGGAGTCGGCATCGTCCAGCAAGGGCGGCCGCAACAGCGTAAAGCTGCCGTACAGCAGCAGCCACAGTCCTGCCAGGGCGAGCAGGACTTTCCGCGATCGGCGGGCGAAATAAGCAGCGATGAGCGACTCCGGAACTCTACGAGGGTGGGAGCAGTGTACCGGCACCCCGGGCGCTATAGTAAGGGAAGGGTTTGCCATGGCGACTGACAAAGCAGCGGGCCGGGGCCCGGCCTTGATCCCGGCGGGTGATTTGCTGGGGCCGGACACCGCCCTCATCTACAACGACTGGTACCCGGCCATGCGCAGCGAGCGCACTGCGCGGGCGCAAAATGGTCACCACCATGCTGCTCGGCATCCCCCTGGTGCTGGGGCGCAAAGATGGCGGAACCCTCTTCGCCATGCGCGATAGCTGTCCGCACCGCGGCATCCCGCTTTCGTGCGGGTGGTTCGACGGCAGCGCCGTCACCTGCAAATATCACGGCTGGGTCTTTGAGCCGGAGTCGGGCCAGTGCATGGAGATCCCTTCGCTCACCAGCCAGAACACCTACCCGCGCCGCATCTACGCGAACGCTTTTCCTTGCCAGGAGCGCGATGGCTACGCCTGGGTCTACCTGCCCAAGCCGGGAACCGGCCGGCTCCGCATGGAAGCGCGAGAAGCTTTGCCGCCTGTGCCGCAGATCCCCACCTTCGGCGAGCGCAGTCGCCATGCGCACATCACCGCCGACCTGCCCTGCAATGTAGACCACGGCATCATCGGACTGATGGATCCGGCACACGGACCTTTTGTGCACCAGGCCTGGTGGTGGCGTTCCCGCCACAGCATCCACGAAAAAGAAAAGCATTTCGAGCCGATTCCGCAGGGCTTTCGCATGTCGGCGCATACACCATCCGCCAACAGCGCGCCCTATAAGCTGCTCGGCGTCTATGGCCAGCCGATTGAGACCACCATCGATTTTGTGCTGCCCAACCGGCGTTACGAAACGCTGCGTTGTGGAGACAAGTGGTTTTCCAGCCTGACGACCGTAACGCCCACAACCCCGGGCAACTCGCGCATCGACGTATATGCCGCTTGGAATATTTTCCACGGCGTTCCCTTTGTGACCGCGATCGCCAAATTTTTCGGCAAGCGTTTCGTCGCGCAGGACCAGGTCACCATGGTGCAGCAGGCCGAGGGACTCAAATTCAACCCGGGACTCATGCTGATTGACGATGCAGACCGGCCGGCCAAGTGGTACTTCGCTTTGAAGCGAGCGCGGCTGGAGTCGGAAGAGGATGGCCGCCCCATGCAACACCCCATCGAAGGTCCGGTCACGCTCCGCTGGCGCAGCTAATCTCCCTTACCGCCGCCACCCTAATTTTGTCCAACCGAACATTCGTCCTCCCTACCCTCTCCCCTGCGACCGCAAGGCCCTGCTCCCTGAGACACCCGCCCTGAACACCGCGTTTTACACGCCCGCGTTCACGCACCCCTCAGGCATTCAGCACCAGCGGCGATTCCTCCGCCGCTCCGCGCCCCGTCAACGAACCGTCCTCCACGATCAATTGCTCGACAGCAATGCCGAGCTGCCGCCCGAGCTCAAGGAAATCGGTTCGCCATTGTTCCGCGATGCTGCTTTCGACGCCCAGCAAAAAGCGTCTCGATCGGATGAGGGTGTCATACCAGATGTTCTGAGCCTGCCAAAGATTGAGCTCGAACGGCAACTCGTGCAGCGTGCGCGCCAGGGTGACAGCCCGGTCCAGTCTGTCCGTCTCCAGCGGATGGGCATGCAGACTCACCATCGCCCGCTTCATGTGCTGATCACTCAGGTACCGCAATGCGTGGCTTTCGAGCACCACTCCATCTGACTTCGCGAGTGTGATCATGGAGCGCACCCGCTTCGGATCGATCGGCTCCTCTTCCAGCGCGCGCCGCAGACCGGCGTTGATGGCAAAGCCGGCAGCCACGGTGAGCGCCGGCGGCTTGGGTAGGTTTGAGGCGTTCAGAAAGTGCAACAGCGACGCATGCTCTTCGTAGATCTTTAACAGGCTGTCTTCCACGCCGCTCAGGGTCGCATCAAGCATCACGCGCAGAATGCGGCGCTGATCGTCCCTGAACAAAGAGGCGAGCGAATACGGAGTGCCGCCAAAAAAGCTATCGATCAGGCGAACCACTTCCGGCAGATTCGCCTGGGTCACCGCAGCGCTGCACTTTCCCTTCAAGTCGGCAAAGGCGGAAAGGTCCTGGGGCGTGGAGCGTTCCACTGCCGCGGTTACGTTATGGTCGCCGAAGTGGAGTGCAGCGAACGAGACTTCCTCGGTTTCTTCAGTGAGGTTCGAAGTAATACGGCAGCGGCCAATCGCCAGGCGCGCGCGTCCAGAGGTGACGTTCTCGTAATCGAGGCGGCGAATGGTGTAGCAGAAAAGGACCGTCTCTTCCGCATAACTGGCAAACACGGAGGAGATGGCATAGTGCGCGGCCACCTGCTCCAGGCTGACTTCCATCGGCTTCACTACCCGGCGAAAGATTTCGCCACCGTCCTTCCACTGCGGGCTGTTGCACTTGGCCTGCCGCAGCCGCTCCACAAATTGCCATTCCAGCAGCGCAGAGTTCAGGCCGAAGATGTCGGCCGCCAATCGAAGCGCTCGCGCCGCGTAGGCCATCACCTGCACTGTCTCGATACCGGAGATATCGTCGAAGAACCAGCCGCAGCTGGTGTACATCAACTGGGTATGGCGTTGCATCTCCATCAATTTCAAAATCAGCGTACGTTCCTCTGCCGAGAGCGTGCGTGTCGCATGGTCGGCGAAGAACTGCTCGATCGCGGCCCGTGCGTGTGCCGTACCCGCCGCAAGGATGACCGAGATGTAACCGTCGCGAGCGGCCCAGACGTCTTTGAGCAATTCACGCGCAATGCTTTCGCTCAGCGGAGTAACCGTATCCCGCAACCAATCCAGGGCACCGCGCAGCGGCCCGCGCCAGCGCTGGTGCCAACCCTGGCGGCCGCCGTTGCAGCCGCAATCAGAACGCCAGCGCTCGATGCCGTGCGCACAACTCCAGGAGGTATCCTCAACAATCTCCGCCTCCCATCTGGGAGGAAACTTCGCCATAAAGTGGCCGTAGTTGGTGAGCCTGGCAAGCTTCTTGTCTTCGATGTAGCGCAAGGCATACGAGAGCGCCATCTCTCCATGGCGGTGATGGTGTCCATAGCTTTCGCCATCGGTCGCCACATGCACCACCTGCGGCTCAGTATCGGCGGGGTCTTCGCCGCGCGCCAAACGCCACGCGAACGTTTCGCCGTTATTGAGTACACCTTCGAAAGCAATAGCGCGCGAGACGGGACCGTTGTAGAAGAAAACCGTGATGCTGCGCCCCTCGGGCAGCCTCACCAGGTACGGGTGGTTCGGGTGCACCGATGCGTTGGGCGTCTCGGTCCAGCGAGCGGCGGCGTTCTCTAATGGCTCGAGCATGGGTTGCAAGGTGGTTTCAGCCCGCTCACGCACACGCGCACATTGGTGCGGCGCAAGAATCGTAAACAGCACGCCATGTTGCGCCAACAGATCGAGTGTTTCATTATCAACAGCGGTTTCTGCCAGCCACATGCCTTCGGGCGCGCGGCCAAACCGGTGCTTGAAGTCGGCAATGCCCCAGCGAATCTGCGTGATGCGGTCGCGCGTGTTGGCCAACGGCATGATCACGTGGTTGTAGACCTGGGCCATCGCGGATCCATGACCTTCGTAACGCAGCATGCTCTGCTGGTCGGCATCGCGGATCATGCGATACGTTCGCGGGGCATTCTCTTCCAGCCACGACAGCAAAGTGGGGCCGAAGTTGAAGCTGATCCGTGAATAATTGTTCATGATGCGGGTGATCTGGCCCTCGCCATTGAGGATGCGGGAGGCGCCGTTTGGCGCGTAGCATTCGGCCGTAATGCGATCGTTCCAATCGTGGTAGGGTGCGGCCGAGTCTTCCGTTTCCACGGTTTCCAGCCAGGGATTCTCGCGCGGCGGCTGATAAAAATGTCCGTGAATGCAGATGTAGCGTTCCACCGGGGCCAGGGGGTCAGACTTGGTGCCAGACATGTTGCCAGACATGGAGTCATGATAGCTGCATTCCCCAGGCGCTCCCATGCAACGGATGTCTCACGGCCGCAAGGAGGTACGTCTCGGCACCACTCGCCATCGAAGTTTCAATCTGGAGACGCACGGTTCACGGCGGCGAGAGCAGGGACAAGCTTTTCTCTGCGACTGATCAAGCCGCACATCAAGCCGACCGATCAAGCCTGCGGAGGCAACTCGCAGGCGCGCCATAAGTACCAACTGGCGACCGAGCGCCAGGGCTTCCATCGCTTGGCCCGGCGTGCCATCTGCTCTGGCTCGGGCAGCATGTCAGCGGTAATCGGCTTCCCCGGCTTTGTTTTGCCAAACGTTAACAGGAACCCCTTGCGAATCCCATAATCCGTTTCCGGGAAAACATCCGGCCGCCCAAGGCGGAAAATCAACAGCATCTCCGCCGTCCAGGTGCCGATCCCGCGCACCGCGCTGAGCCGCTCAATGATCTCCTCGTCCGGCATGCGGCGGATCGATGGGAGGGATGGCACCGTGCCATCCAGAGTCTTAGCGGCGAGATCGCGCAGCGACAAAAGTTTGCCGCGCGAGAGCCCGGCAGCCCTCAGCATCTCTTCTGGAGCAGCAAGCATCTGTTCCGGTTGAGGATGCATATCGCCAAAACCCGCCAGCAATCGGCCCAAAATGGCCTTCGCGGCATTGGCATGCAGTTGCTGATACAGGATCGCCTCCAGCAGAGCCTCAAACGGAGAGTGCGTGCTTTTAACCCGTAAGCGGAAGGGACCGACTCGTTCGATCAGCACGCCCAATCGCGCGTCGACCGCTGCCAGTTCTTTGAGCGCGAGTGCGACATCGTACCGAACTGGTCTCAACCCGTCGTCCATACTTCCTCTTAAGTTGTCTTAAGTTGTCCGCCTCAGCCTCATCTGCCAGGCGTATTTGAAACAGTACCGTGCCGATTGGCACACGACACGTACCCGGAATGCAAACATTCACCAGGACCCACACAACAGCAAGCGGCCGCCGTTCAGCGCCGCTTCTTTCCCGCATCGACATTTTCGCTGCGGTCACAAATAGCCCGCAACCCTCCGGTGCAGTTGCCTCCCCCCTGCCGTTTGCTGCTATATTCTACTTTCCACTTGCGATGTGAGGAGCCTATCCTCACGTCCGGCGTCTTGGCTTAAGGCGCAAAACCAGAGCACTACCAGAACCTTCTGAAGAAACACTCATCGAAGGAAGCAGGGACTGATCCAATGGCGCAGATTTTTGACCGTAGTTCGAACGCGTTAGCTCGCGCGAGCTTGGTCCTGACAGGGTTGATTGTCATCGCTTTGGGGGTCACCCTGGACCAATTGCAGTCCTCCCCCTGGGTGACCAGACAGGGGCAGCGCGCTGAGCAGCCCGTGCCGTTTAGTCACAAGCATCACGTGATGGGGCTCGGCCTGCAATGCCAGTACTGCCATACTTCGGTGGAGCAATCCAGCTACGCCGGTATTCCGCCGACCAAGACTTGCATCAATTGTCATGCGCAGATCTGGACCAACGCGCAGCTATTGCAACCCGTCCGTACCAGCTGGGCGACAGGCGACTCGATTCCCTGGGTCCGTATTCATGATTTGCCGGACTACGTGTACTTCAACCATCAAATTCACGTGAACAAGGGCATTGGCTGTGCTTCGTGCCATGGCCGCGTCGACCTGATGCCGCTGATGTATCAACAGAACACGCTGCAGATGGGCTGGTGCCTTAACTGCCACCGCGATCCAGCGAAGAACCTGCGACCCACCAGCGAGATTTACAACATGGTATGGGCCCCTCCAACCAGCCAGAGGCCGGTATGGTGCGGAACCAGCGGTCAAAAAGATGGTGTGCCGACCGCCCAGTTAGTCAGTTGCACCACCAAAGATCCGAGTCAGAACGGTGCTGAGGTGGCTTCGCTCAACATGCTGCCCGGCATTCACCCGCAAGCGACCAGCGATTCGCCGGCCACGCCGCTGCCGGCGACGCTGCACTACGTAAAGCTTACGGATCAGGATTCTCTTGGAAAGTACCTCGTGCAGCAGTACCACATCCGCACGCCTCAGGAACTGAGCAGTTGTGAGACCTGCCACCGATGAGCGAGCCGACAGACACCGTGAAGAAATTGAATGCAACGCAACCGCACCCCCAGGGAAGACGCGAAGCGAACATGGCAAAACAAACCACTCCCGCCCAGGCGCAAAAGCCCGCGATGACGCTTGATGAAGCGCGCGCACGCATCGCCGGTCAGACGGGAAAGACCTATTGGCGCAGCATCGACGAACTAGCCGACACGCCAGCCTTCCGCGAGGCGGTTGAGCGCGAGTTTCCTGACCAGGCTGCCGAGTGGATCGACCCCGTGTCGCGCCGCGGCTTCCTCAAGGTGATGAGTGCTTCGCTCGCCCTGGCGGGCCTTGCCGGCTGCACCAAGCAGCCCGATGAGCTGATCTACCCGTATGTGAAGCAGCCGGAGGATCTGGTTCTCGGCCGCCCGGTCTACTTTGCCAGCGCTTTTCCATTTTCTACTGGCGCCGTGCCCGTTCTGGTCAAAAGCGACGCTTACCGGCCGATCAAGGTGGACGGCAACCCGGATCATCCGATCAACCGCGGCGCCTCGGATGCACTGTCCCAGGCATCGTTGCTCTCCCTGTACGATCCCGACCGTTCGCAGCGGGTCATTTTCCGCGGCGAAGTGCGCCAGTTCCCCGTATTTCTGGCGAACTTCCGCGCCATGCTGGCTGACAAGAAAGCGACCGGGGGCGCCGGCGTCTACATTCTGAGTGACACCGTGACTTCGCCCACGCTGGCGGCGCAATGGAAGGCTGCCCAGCAGAAGTACCCCAATGCCAAATGGGTCCAGTGGGATCCCGTCAATCGCGATTCGGCCTACGCTGCCTCGAAGACTGCCTTTGGGGATTACTACGACGCGCAGTACCGTCTGCAGAACGCAGACGTGATCGTTTCGCTCGATGCAGATTTTCTTTCCGGCATCATGCATCCCGGCTTCCACCGCCTGTCGGCTGATTTCGCGAGCCGCCGCAAACTGTTACAGGCGGAAGCCGATGGGAACATGACGATGAACCGCCTGTACGCGGTCGAGAGCACGCCCAGCACCACCGGGTTCAAGGCAGACCATCGTCTCGCGCTGCGCGCAGGCGAAGTCGCTTCCTTTGCAGCAGCCCTGGCAGGAGCTGTGGGGGCAGGTGGTTCCAGTGCGCAGGCGCCCGAGGCGGCAACAAAATTCCTGTCCGCTGTAGTCGCAGACCTGAAAGCAAATGCCGGTAAGTGCGTGGTCATCCCCGGTGAACAGCAGTCGCCTGCTGTGCATCTGGCTGCTATCGCGATCAACCAGGCCCTGGGCAACGTCGGCAAGACGGTGGTTTACACGGAAACCGTAAACCCCATGCCGTCTATCCAGGGGCAGGATATCGTGAACCTGGTGAACGACATGCGCGCCGGTAAGGTGGATTGGCTGGTCATCCTAAATGCCAATCCGGTGTACACGGCGCCTGTCGATCTCAACTTTGAGCAAGCCTTGTCTCAGGTGAAGCACACGGTTCATCTCGGTTCTCATTTGGACGAGACTGCGGTCCAGGCCGAATGGCACATCAACGGAACGCACTACCTCGAGGGCTGGTCAGATACACGGGCCTACGATGGCACGGCGACCGTTATTCAGCCGATGATTGACCCGCTCTATGGGGGCAAGTCCGCACACGAAGTGATTCAATCGATGCTGGACGATCCGGACACCTCCGCCTTCGACGCTGTTCGCAAAACCTGGTCGAACAATCCCGGCGGCGGTGACAAGGATCACGTTTGGCGCAAGATTCTGCACGATGGCATGGTCGAGAACTCGGCCTTCGCGCCTAAGACGGTTTCGGCCAAAATCGGCGATATTCCGGTCAGCACGCCCAGCTATGCCGACGGGACGCTGGAAGTCATCTTCCGTGCCGACCCACACGTCTACGACGGACGGTTTGCCAACAATGCCTGGCTGCAGGAGATCCCCAAGCCAGTCACCAATATCTCCTGGGACAACGCCGCCCTGGTCAGCTACCGCACCCTGGGCAAAATGGGATTGTCTGAGCAGGACGTGATCTCGATCCAACTGAACGGCAACACGGTCATGGCCCCCGTGTTCGCCGCGCCGGGGCACCCCGACGGATCCGTTTCCGTATCGTTGGGCTACGGGCGCCGCAATGCCGGCCGTGTCGGCGGCGGTCTGGGCTACAACGCCTACGCAATTCGCACCGCCGATCACCTCCTGTTTGCTCCCGGAGCGGTGATTAAAAAGACGGGCAAGACCTACGAGTTTGCCGTGACCAAGAGCCATTACACCGATCATCGGTCGCGCGAAGCGGGCGGGGACGGCTCGGGCACCCACTCAATGGAAGGGAACGAGGCGCTCACGCGCGGCATCATTCGCTACGCCACGCTCGAAGAGTTCAAGGAGAAGCCGGACTTCGCGCACGACGAAGAGTCGCAGCCGGAAGATCCAGATCCCGACACCAGCATGTTCAACAACTGGCGTTACGACAAGAACGCCTGGGGCATGGCTATCGACATGAATTCCTGTGTCGGTTGCAACGCCTGTGTGGTGGCCTGTTACGCGGAGAACAACATCGCGGTGGTGGGCAAGCACAACGTGCAGACCGGCCGCATCATGCAGTGGATACGCATCGACACCTATTTCGAAGGCGATCTCGATGCGCCCAGGGCCCATTTTCAGCCGATGACCTGTCAGCACTGCGAAAACGCACCCTGCGAGCAGGTTTGCCCGGTGGGCGCCACGGTGCACTCTCCCGAAGGCCTGAACGTGATGGTGTACAACCGCTGCGTCGGCACCCGTTATTGCTCCAACAACTGTCCTTACAAGGTGCGCCGTTTCAACTTCCTGCTCTACTCCGATTACGACACGGAAGTGCTCAAGTTGGGTCGCAACCCCGACGTGACGGTACGCAGCCGCGGGGTGATGGAAAAGTGCAGCTACTGTTCGCAGCGCATCGCCGCTGCCAAGATCGCGGCGGATACGCAGAATCGCGAAATCCGCGATGGGGAAGTGGTGACCGCCTGCCAGCAGGCCTGCCCCACCAGCGCCATCATCTTCGGCAACATCAATGACCGCTCGAGCAAGGTAGCGAAATTCAAGGCGCAACAGCGAAACTACGGCGTGCTGGCGGACCTGAATACCCGTCCCCGCACCTCCTACATCGCGGAAGTCTACAACTCCAACCCGGAACTGGCCGAGGCGCGCAGAGAGCACGCGCCCGCGAAGAGCTGAAAGGTTAGCGCAGCATGGCGACCAAACCAGAGTTACCCGTAAGCGATCCGCAGCTTGATCCGAAGACAGGCGAGTTTCGGGTCATAGCGCCCGGATACACCTTTAAATCGGTGACCGAAGTTATTTCCCGCATCGTGCTCACCCCGCACACGCCCCTCGGCTGGTTTGCCGGCTTTCTCCTGGCCAGCAGCATCTGCCTCATCCTGTTCACCGCCATTACCTGGCTGGTGCTCAAGGGCGTGGGTATCTGGGGACTGGATATCCCGGTCGGCTGGGGCTTTGCCATCATCAACTTCGTATGGTGGATCGGTATCGGCCACGCCGGTACGCTGATCTCCGCCATCCTTTTGCTGTTCAAGCAGCAATGGCGCAATTCAATCAACCGGTTCGCCGAAGCCATGACCATCTTCGCTGTGGTCTGCGCCGGTATGTTCCCGCTGATTCACATCGGTCGTCCGTGGCTTGGGTATTGGCTATTCCCCTATCCCAACACCATGTGGATTTGGCCGCAGTTCCGCTCGCCGCTACTGTGGGACGTGTTTGCAGTTTCGACCTACGCCACCATCTCGGTTGTCTTCTGGTACGTGGGCATGGTCCCCGACTTCGGCACCATGCGTGACAAGTCCAAAACCAAGCTGGGTCAATACACCTATGGGATTCTGTCCCTTGGCTGGCGCGGTTCGGTCAAGCACTGGATGCGCTACGAGACAGCTTCGCTGCTACTCGCGGGTCTGGCCACGCCCCTGGTGCTCTCCGTCCATACCGTCATCAGCTTCGACTTTGCGGTGGCTGTGCTGCCAGGCTGGCATACGACGATCTTCCCGCCGTACTTCGTCGCTGGCGCCATCTACTCCGGCTTCGCCATGGTGATCACGCTGGCCGTGCCGATTCGCAAGTTCTACCACCTCGAAGGCATGATCACGATTCGCCACATCGACAACATGGGTAAGGTCATGTTGGCGACCGGCCTCATCGTTGCCTACGGCTACTCTATGGAAGTCTTCATGTCGTGGTACTCCGCCAGCCACTGGGAGTACTTCATGATGTGGAACCGCATCTTCGGTCCCATGGGCTGGTCATATGGCGTGCTGATCATGTGCAACATCGCTATCCCGCAGCTGCTCTGGCTGCGCAGTGTGCGCGTCAGCCCGGCGAAGATGTTCCTGCTCTCCCTGGTCATCAATACGGGTATGTGGTTTGAGCGGTTCGTGATCGTCGTCACCAGCTTGTATCGCGACTTTCTTCCCTCGTCCTGGGGAACGTACCGTGCCACCCGTTGGGACTACGGCACCTTCCTCGGCACCCTGGGTCTGTTTACCGCACTCTTCTTTCTCTTTGTGCGCTTCCTGCCCATGATTCCGATGTCGGAAATCCGGATGATGCTGCCGCAGGCTAAGGTGAGAGAGCCGGAAGCACTGGAGGCAGGTGATTAATGCCAATGCGTGAAGGTACCTACGGATTACTGGCAGAGTTCGATACTCCCACTGACCTGGTAGTGGCGGCACGGTCTGCCTATGACTCAGGTTGGCGCCGCCTGGATTGCTACACGCCCTATCCGGTCGAGGAAGCGGCAGAAGTGATCGGCTTCCATCGCAATTACGTGCCGCTTATTTGCCTCATCGGCGGCATCATGGGGCTCGCCGCGATGTTCCTGATGGAGACCTGGGTCTCCGTGCTCGCTTACCCGATCAACGTCGCGGGGCGTCCGTTGTTCTCCTGGGTGGCTTTTGTGATCCCAGCCTACGAGTGGACGATCCTATGGGCAGGTCTCTCAGCAGCCTTCGGCATGCTGGCCATGTGCGGCCTGCCGACTCTCTATCACCCGCTGTTCAATGCACCCAATTTTCGCAATGGCGCCACGACCGACAAATTCTTTCTTTGTCTCGAGGCGAATGACCCCAAGTTCGAAGCAGTGGAATCGCGTGCTTTTCTGGAACGCTTCAGGCCGGTTTCGGTGGTGGAGGTGGAGTATTAAGTTGCACAACCGAATTCGTTCTGCAGGCCAGGGTGCGAGCCCGCTCACTCGGCTCTTGACCAGTGGGCCGCTGGCTCTTCTGGTTGGTCTCGCATGTTCGGGCTGCCGGCAGGACATGCACAACCAGCCCAAATTTGTGCCGCAGCGCAGCACCACCTTCTTCGCGGACGGCCGCTCCGTGCGACCGCAGGCTGAGCATACCGTCGCTCGTGGCCAGATGGATAAGGAAAGCTTCTACTACACCGGCCTGATGAACGGTAAAGAGCTCGATGCCCTGCCCATGAAGGTGAGTTCGCAAATGCTCGCCCGCGGCCAGGAGCGCTACAACATCTTCTGCACTCCCTGTCACTCCAGGGTGGGGAACGGCGCCGGCATGATTGTCCAGCGTGGCTATAAGGCAGCAGGCAACTTCCATTCGCCGCGCATCCTGGCCGAGCCGCTCAGTCACTACTTCTACGTGATGACTAACGGATACGGCGCCATGCCCGACTACTCTGCCCAGCTGACCCCGACCGACCGATGGGCTGTGTCCGCCTATATCCGGGCACTGCAGATTAGCCAGGCATCCTCGGAATCGAGCGTGCCCGCGGGTGTGCAGGTGCAGAACCTGAAAGACATCGCCGAGCGCGAGGGCTACCCGGAATCGTTCGTCAGCGCATGGACGCTCCCGGAGACGGCAGTTTCTGCCGAGCCGGCTGAAGGCCAGGGCACCCCCGGCGGAGCGCCTGCCACGGGTGACAGTCCGGTGCTCAACAGCCCGCAGCCGCGAGCCGCGCGCATGACCAACAGCAAATCAATGCCGCCCAAGCAAGTGAAATAAATTTAGAGCGAATACGGCACAGGAAAACAAATGGCTCACGAACACCACGAAAATTCGCTACCCTCCGAGCTGAATGCTCCGCTGCTGCTGGGTGCCTGGCGGCGCAAGGCCATGATTGTCGGCGGCATTTTCGCTGTGCTGTCGATCGTCTTGGCATTGCTGGCTGCCACCGTCGATCATGACGGCGTCGATCACCTGCTGCGCTCGTATCTTCTCGGTTACATCATCTGCTGGGGCTTTACCGTAGGCGGCCTGGCGCTGCTGATGGTGCAGTACGTAAGCGGTGGTAAATGGGGGCTGCTGATACGGCGTCCGCTGGAAGCCATGTCGCGCTGCCTTCCTGTTGTGTTTGTGCTGTTTCTGCCCATCGGCTTCTTCATGAAGAAGCTCTACCTCTGGGCCAAATACAGCGATGCGGAAGCTGCCTTCAGCAAGCACCTGATTACTCACACCCAGGCGCATGCCATCGCCTTCAAGCATCCGATGCTGAGCATCCCCAGCGTCTGGATCCAGACGATTGTCTGCTTCGCGATCTGGTTCATGTTCATGTTCCTGCTCAACAAGTGGGGCCTGCAACGCGATGCCGATGCGCACCCAAACATTCGCTTCTGGCAGGTAAGGCTCGAAAACCTGAGCGGCATTGGCATTCTGATCTACTCGATCACCATGACGGTGGGCGCCATCGATTGGGTCATGTCCCTCGATCCATCCTGGTACTCATCGATCTTTGGTCTCTTGTTCCTGGTCGGTCAGGGTTACGCGGTGTTTGCGCTCTCCATCATCACAGTGCTGAAGCTCTCAGCCGTAGAGCCGATGCACACCCTGCTGCGCAAGACCGAACAGCACGATCTGGGCAAGTTCGCCTTCGCCTTTGTCATGCTGAACATCTATCTCGCCTTCTCGCAATTCCTCATCATCTGGTCAGGAAACCTGCCGGAAGAGATCCCGTGGTATCTGGATCGCCTGCGCGGCGGCTGGAGCGTCATCGCTTCCCTGGATTTCGTTTTCCACTGGTTTGTTCCCTTCACGCTTCTGCTATCCCGCGACCTCAAGCGCAACAAATCGCGCCTCATCATGGTCTGCAAGATCATGATCTTCGCCCGCTGCTGGGACCTGTTTTGGCTCATCGAGCCCAACTTTCCGGATGCGGCGCGCAACCTGCACTTCTCCTTCGGCATTCTGGAATACATGACTGTACCCGTAACTGTGATCTGCCTGTGGATGTGGTTCTATTTCGGACAGCTCGAAAAACGTCCGTTGATTCAGACCAACGATCCTCACCTGGCAGAGATCCTGGAGCCTGACCATGCCCACGCATGATCCTGTTGAACCACAAAAACCGGGGGCCGATTCTCCTGGGTTCGAAACCACTGACGTTAACGTCTCTGGCGTCATCGTCTTCCTGGCGTCACTGGCAGCTTTTGTGGGTGTCTTCTTTATCTTCTGCTTTGGCATGGGCAAAGTGATCAACACCCGCTTGCAGAGAAACGATGGCCCGCCCAATCGCTGGAATCAGAGCGACGTCCATCCCGCCGGGAGCAAGCGCCGGGATCTGACGTCCAACTCGGATATGGAGCAGGAACAGCTTAACCAGATGGTGAAGAGCTTTCCGACTCCGCGTCTGCAGACCGATGACGGCAACCTCGACATCGCCCAGATGCATGTGCGGGAGGATTTCCTGCTGGATCACTACAGCTGGGTAGATCGTCAGAGCGGGAAAATACGCATCCCCATCAACCGCGCCATGGAGTTGATTGCTCAGCACGGTTTGCCGGTGGCCCCCCCGGAGGCCTCCATGGAGCAGCAGGGACCGCTTATGGCAGGTGACCGCACGCCGAGCCGTCACCGTGCCGCTCACCGACGGCTTCGCTCCCACAGGGTGGGAGCAGGAGTATCGGGAAACGCTGGAGCAGGAAAGAACGCGCGGCGGAAAACCCGGCGACCAGGCAGCCCTGGGTGCAGGACGGTAGTACGAGCGCGGAAAAGAACGAACGGGTCAGACGGACGGGTCCCGCTTTAACAGGACTGACGATATGTTGAGCCTGGTAAATACCCACCCAAGACCGGCCACGGAAGGCCTGCCGGGGGCGATACCATAGACCTATGAGGTCAAAGGAAACAGCGGTGCAGATGCAGGGCAAAACACGGGGCGTACCAACGGGCTGGGCTCGCCGCAGCCTGCTTGCCGCCCTCTTGCTCGCCGCAATGCCCGCCTTCAGTCAGGTAACGCCGATCGGCCAGAAGAGCATGGGCGACCCAGCTCCTGATCGCCTGCCCGATGTTCTCAAGTCGGTCAAGATCGACCAGCGCCTGGGTGAGCAGCTGCCACTCGACACGCCTTTCGTCGATGAAACAGGTAAACCGGTTAAGCTCGGTGACTACTTTGGCAAGCGGCCAGTCATCATTTCGCTTGTCTATTACAAGTGTCCCATCCTGTGTGCCGAGGATCTGAATGGCCTGGTGGGCGCGCTCGAAATGGTTAAGCTGACCCCTGGAAAAGACTTCCAGGTAGTGATTGTGAGCATCGACCCAAGCGAAGGGCCGGCAGTTGCTGCGGAAAGCAAGGCCGCCTACGTCAAGCGCTATGGCCGGCCGGAAACGGCGAACGGATGGCATTTCCTTACTGGACAAGCGCCGGCGATTGAAGCGATGACCAAGGCGGTCGGTTTCGGTTACGTGCGTCTTCCGCAACCTCCCGGCAAGCCGCCACTCTTTGCGCACGCCAGTTCGATTGAAGTGGTTACGCCGGAAGGCAAGATGGCCCAGTACTACCTTGGGGTCGAGTACTCGCCCAAAGACGTACAGCTTGGCCTGGTGGAGGCTTCGCACCACCAGATCGGCACGCCCGTCGACAACATTCTTACGTACTGCTACCGGTATAACCCGCTGTTGAACCGGCACAGCTTGGCTGTGGCCCGGCTGGTGCAGGCAGGGTGCCTGCTCACGTTCTTAGGGCTGGGCAGTTTCATGGTGGTGAACTTCCGTCGAGACATCAAACAAACAGCGGAGCTGCCGTCGCGGCCAGCGCGTACGGGTAAAGGGTAACGATGCATATAAGTCCAGTATTGTGGCAGTTTCTTGTAAATTGGCTGACGAACTCTGCCCTGTTCCCGCCCGAAGCCTCGGCCCTTTCGCCGCAAGTGGATGCCTTCTATTTCTTTCTCATCGTGATCTCCGTCATCGGCCTGGTCGCGGTGGGGATCCTGGTGTTCGGCTTCTCGATCATGTACCGCAAGGAAAAAAGCCCGGTCGCGACCCAGATCGAAGGCTCCACCCTGCTCGAAGCCACTTGGACGATTATTCCGCTGGCACTCTTCATGGTCTGCTTCGTTTGGGGCGCACTGCTCTACTTCCGCATCTACAATCCACCGCCGAATGCGATGAACATCTACATCGTTGGCAAGCAGTGGATGTGGAAAGCCGAGCACCCGGGCGGCCAGCATGAGATCAACGCACTGCACATCCCAATCAACCGGCCGGTGCAGTTGACCATGATCTCGCAGGACGTGTTCCACAGCTTTTCCATCCCGGCGTTCCGCATCAAGCGGGAAGTGATCCCTGGTCGCTACAGCACGGTGTGGTTCGAAGCAACCGCAGCCGGCACCTATCACCTGTTTTGCACGCAGTATTGCGGTACCGACCACTCGGCCATGATCGGCGACATCGTTGCCATGACCCCTGACGCGTACCAGGCGTGGGCTGCCGGCAGCACCAGCGGCGCTTCCCTGGCGCAAAACGGAGAGCGGCTATTCGCCAGCCTCGGCTGCAACTCCTGCCACTCGGGGGAGGCGTCAGCCCGCGGCCCGAACCTGGCACAGATCTACGGCACCCGGCTGCAACTCACGGATGGGTCGTTCGTTACTGCCAACGACGCTTACCTGCGGAACTCGATCCTGAACCCGGGAGCGCAGCTCACGTATGGCTACGCACCCATCATGCCCACCTACCAGGGCCAGGTCAGCGAAGAAGGCCTGATCGGTCTAGTGGAATACATCAAGAGCCTCAATTCGAACTACCGCATTCAGCAAACCCTGACTGCGGAACACATGGCGCCAGGGCAATCTGGCGGGTCCAGTGCTGAGTCCAATTCGCCCACCATGAACTATCGGCCCCAGCTGACTTTGGGCGCCGGTAAAGGCGGATCCGACTCTGCAGGAAAAACGGCACCACAAAACCCCGGGACGGTGAATCAATGAGCACTATCGTCACGCTTCCAAATCAGCAGGACGCCACGCTGCCGAAGCTGAATTACCTGAATGCCGAGTATGGCCTGAAAAGCTGGTTGCTTACCGGTGACCACAAGCGCATCGCCATGCTCTACCTGATCTCGATTACGTTCTTCTTTTTCGTGGGTGGCGCCTTCGCAGGTTTGATTCGCCTGGAGTTGTTGACGCCGCTCCCGGATCTGGTCGCCTCGGATACGTACAACAAGCTATTCACCATGCATGGCGTGATCATGATCTTCCTGTTCCTGGTGCCCTCGGTGCCGGCGACTATCGGGAACTTCGTCATCCCCATCATGATTGGGGCTAAAGATCTCGCGTTCCCCAAGATCAACCTGCTGAGCTGGTACCTGTACATGGCCGGCGCACTGTTCCTGGTCTTCGCTCTGCTCAATGGCGGCGTGGATACTGGTTGGACCTTCACCACCCCGCTCAGCACCCACTACCTGAACACCCACGTGATCACGGCAGCCATCGGCGTCTTCATCGTCGGTTTCAGCTCCATCTTTACCGGCCTGAACTTCATCGTGACCATCCACCGCATGCGCGCTCCGGGCATGACCTGGTTCCGTCTGCCGTTGTTCTGCTGGTCGCACTATGCGGCGTCCATCCTGATGGTCCTGGGAACGCCAGTGCTCGCGATCACCCTGGTACTGGTCATTCTTGAGAGAACAATTGGCATCGGCGTGTTCGATCCCTCCAAGGGCGGCGACCCGCTGCTCTTTCAACATCTTTTCTGGTTCTACTCCCACCCTGCCGTCTACATCATGATTCTGCCGGGTATGGGTGTGATCTCAGAAGTCATCAGCACCTTCTCCCGCAAGCGCGTCTTCGGATACACCGCAGTCGCCTTCTCCTCGGTAGCGATCGCGGTATTCGGGTTCTTCGTCTGGGCGCATCACATGTTCATCATGGGGATCTCGAGCTACTCCGCCCTGATCTTCTCGCTGCTCACCATGTTGGTGGCGGTGCCCTCGGCCATCAAGATCTTTAATTGGTCAGCGACTCTCTATAAGGGATCTCTGACCTTCGAAACGCCCATGCTTTACGCCTTCGGGTTTATTGGCCTGTTCACCATTGGCGGACTGACCGGCGTTTTCCTCGGTTCGATGGGTATGGACATCCACCTGACCGAAACCTACTTCATCGTGGCCCACTTCCACTTCGTCATGGTCGGCGGTATGCTCATGGCCTACCTGGCTGGGGTGCACTTCTGGTGGCCCAAGATGACCGGCAGAATGTATCCCGAATCCATGTCCAAGTTGGCGGCGGTCACGACCTTCATCGGGTTCATCCTCACGTTCTTTCCGCAATTCATCCTGGGCTATCTCGGGATGCCGCGCCGCTATCACGCGTACCCGCCCGAGTTCCAGGTGCTGAACGTCCTCTCGACCGCGGGCGCGACCGTTCTTGGTGTCGGCTACCTGCTACCCATGCTGTACATGCCGTGGTCGCTCAGGTACGGTAAGATCGCGGGCAGCAACCCATGGCAGGCGACCGGCCTTGAGTGGCAAATTCAGTCGCCTCCATTGACAGAGAACTTTATCGAAACGCCGGTCGTCGATTATGAAGCATATGACTACGACTGGCTGGCGAATAAGACGCAACCTGAGGTAACGACTGTTGGATAGCCAAACGATCGCGACCGCGCACGCGGAGCCACATACCGGGCACGACGAACATCCTGCTTACCTGCGCCACCACTTCGTCACCGTGGATCAGCAGCGGGAGACCGCCAGCTTTGGCATGTGGCTCTTCCTGCTCACGGAGATCATGTTCTTCGGCGGCTTGTTCATGGCCTACCTGCTGTACCGTAATTGGTATTACGACGCCTTCGTGGCCAGCAGCAACACCCTCGGCATTGGTCTTGGCACCACCAACACGGCGGTGCTCATCCTTTCCAGCTTCACCATGGCGATGGGTGTGTACTCGGCAGAGATCCGCAACCGTAAGGGGTTGATGACCTCGCTGAGTCTGACGATTGTGTTAGGCCTCGCCTTCCTCGGCATCAAGAGTGTGGAGTACCACGAGAAGTTTGTGGAGCACCACGTCCCCGGCGCGAGCTTTAGCGTGGAAGATTTCGTTCACCCGCAGGACAAGCGCGATGTACCGCTTACGCCCGATATGGCGCAACACGCCCAGCTATTCTTCTTTCTCTACTTCGCGATGACCGGCATGCACGCTCTGCACATGATCATCGGCATAACCATTCTGTTCGTTCTGCTCTATCAGACGTACCACGGCGCCTACGTTAACGGTCATACATCGACCATCGACAACTTCGGACTCTACTGGCACTTTGTCGATATTGTCTGGATTTTCCTGTTCCCGCTGCTGTACCTCATCAGCCGGCATCCGCTGAAATAGCCAGTAAAGGAGAGCTCCCATGTCGACTCCCGTACAACACGAGCATCACATAGTCGGACCCAAGACCTATTTCGCGATTCTGGTGCTGTTGCTGGTCATGACCGCAGTAACGACCGGCGCCGCCTTCGTCAACATGGGCGTCTTCAGCCCCATCGTGGCGCTCGCCATTGCCTGCTTCAAGGCAGTGATGGTCATCCTGTTCTTCATGCACATTCGCTACAGCTCCAAGGTCATGATGCTAACGGTAGGCGCCGGCTTCTTCACCTTCCTCATCCTGATCACCATGACGCTGTCGGATTACATCAGCCGCGCCTGGGGCCTCTGGTAGCAACCAACAAATGCCGGGTGGCCCATTCAAGCCCGTTTTGGCTTGAGTGGGGGACATCTACACTTATAGAGGCTCTCGGGTCGCTTCCATTTCGCCGTTCGGGAGAGTGGCCGGAGACCCGCTGCTCTCCGTGTTCAGCTGCTGAAATACCTCAGTGCTGGCCAAAGGTGAAGTCGTCCACCGCCTGCTAAAGTAGCCAAAGCCGATGAGTTCACCCGCCGCAACCGACCCCCAGGTACCAGAAGCACTACGCACCATCGCCAACAATCCCAGAATCTGCATACGGCGAGGCGGCGCACCCGTCCCCGACGGCAAGTGCATCGTCTACTGGATGCAGCGCGCCGAGCGAGCACTGGACAACCCGGCCCTCGATACCGCGGTTGCTGTAGCTAACGCCCTTAACCTACCCGTCCTGGTCTACTTCTCGGCAATCTCGAATTTCCCCAACGCAAACTGGCGGCACTACGCATTTCTCAATCAGGGCTTGATCGATATCGAAGAAGATCTGCAACAGCGGCAGATCGGCTTCATCGTCCGCCGGCCCCCAAAGAACTCGCTCGAAGCGCTCCTGACGGAAGTGAACGCGGCCATGGTGATTGGGGATGAAAACCCCTGCCGGGAGCCGGAGCGCTGGCGCAAGGTGCTGGCTGGCCGTCTCCGCATCCCGTTCTGGACGGTCGATGCCGACGTAGTCGTGCCCTCCGCACTCTTCACGAAAAAGATGTACGCCCTGCACATCTTCAGACCGAAGTTGAACGCAGAAGTGCCCAAATTCCTGGTCCCCCAGCCCAACACACTCCCGGCAAAACCCTGGAAGCCGGATACCCCGCTCGAGGCGTTTCCGGTGCGCGAAGATGTCACGGAAGGTTGGAAGACGCTGGATCGCAGCGTAAAGCCGGTCGATAGCTTTACCGGCGGAACGCATGCCGCCTTGAAACGCCTGAACGACTTTGTGAATAACGACCTCGGCGCATACGAGACGACCCGCAATCACCCTGAGGTGGATGGCACCAGCCGCATGTCACCCTACCTGCACTATGGCCATATCAGCCCCATCACCATCGCCCTGGCAGTCGACAAAGCACGCGCCGCCGGGAAAGTGACGCAGGCTGCGCGCGATTCGTACATCAGCGAGTTGATTGGCTGGCGAGAACTCGCCGTCAATTTCGTCAAGTACACCGAAAACTACGATTCCTTCGAATGTGCCGAGCCCTGGGCGCGCAAAACGCTGATGGAGCACGCCCGCGACAAGCGGAATCCGCTCTACACACTGGAGCAGATGGAACGCGCCGAGACCTACGATGAACTCTGGAACGCGGCCCAGAACCAAATGGTCAAGTTCGGCTGGATGCACAACTACATGCGGATGTACTGGGCCAAGAAGATTCTTGAATGGTCGCCCGACCCCGCAAGAGCCTTCGAAATCTGTGTCTGGCTCAACGACCGCTACTTTCTCGATGGACGGGACCCGAATGGCTATGCGGGCGTCGCCTGGTCCATCGTCGGCAAGTTCGACCGCCCCTGGTTCGACCGGCCGATCTTTGGAACCGTGCGCTACATGTCGGGCGCATCGACAGGCAAGAAATTCAAGTCCAAACTTTACATAGAGAAAATGTCGCGAGATTTCACCAAAACTCCATTCTGGGACCAGCCCTAGACTGGTGTGCTATTTTCAAAGTTGGCTTCCGAGTCGCTAGTCCCGCTCTCCCCCGAGCCGATGTCGCGAATGTGCGCTGGCCGGCGGCGCTCGCTGGCTTTGATCACTCCAGGAATCAGCCCTGGCATTAGCGCAGAATATCGGGTCACCGCATGGCTAAATATCTCATCACTGGCATTGCTGGCTTCATAGGCTCCTCCCTGGCGAGAGCCCTGGTAGATCGGGGCGATGAAGTCCGAGGGGTAGACAACTATGTCACCGGCAGGCCAGCCAACCTCACCGGCCTTCTCCCGCACATTGACTTCCGCGAAGCAGACCTGCGGGACGGTGCTGCGATGCGGTCAGCCTGTGACGGCATCGATTATGTTCTGCACATCGGAGCATTGCCGTCAGTACCGCTCTCGGTGAAAAATCCCGAGCCCAGCCACGGCTGCAACATCGATGGCACTTTCCTTCTGCTGGAGGGAGCACGCGCTGCCGGCGTGCAACGCGTAATCTATGCAGCGTCGTCCTCGGCGTATGGCGATCAGCCCATCCTGCCCAGCAAAGAATCGATGCGCCCCATGCCAATCTCCCCCTACGCGGTACAGAAGCTGACCGGCGAACATTACATGAGCAGCTACTGGCAGGTGTATGGGCTCGAGACCGTCAGCCTGCGTTATTTCAACGTATTCGGTCCGCGGCAGGGAGCCGACTCTCCGTACAGCGGTGTTCTCGCCAAGTTCATTCAGCAGATGCTGGAGGGCGTCCGCCCCACCATCTTTGGCAATGGCGAGCAGGGCCGCGATTTTACCTATATCGACAACGTCGTCTCTGCCAACATTCTGGCGTGTGCTGCGCCGGCCGCCCAGGTAGCCGGAAAGGTATTCAATGTCGCTTGCGGTGGTCAACATACCTTGAACCAGATGTACCAGCTGCTGGCAAAGCACATTGGCTTTGACAAGCCGCCGCTGTATGGCCCCCCGCGGACCGGCGATATCGTCAACTCGCAAGCGGATATATCCGCAGCGGTCGCGGCATTTGGGTACCGGCCCATCATCAGCGTGGAAGATGGATTACACCGCACTGTCGAGTGGTACCGCGAAACGCTGAAGATGCCGGTCGCTTCCCGGTGACGCGCCAGAAAAATCTCCTGGCTTCCTCCCCGGCCACAAGCGGCCCTGCCGGGCACATCCGCCTCTTGTCTACTTGCAGTCCAGCGAATCTCATCAGGAGATCAGATCTTGTTCGACCAGCACGATCTGACACAATGGCTGTTGCTGGTGGAGCAGCGACATTTACGGGTGGGCATCATCGGCCTGGGCTACGTGGGGCTTCCCCTGGTACTTCTTTTCAGCCAGGAGGGCTTCAAAGTCACTGGCTTCGATATCGACGCTGCCAAGGTCGATCGCCTCAACGCAGGCGAGTCGTACATTCATCGCATTGAAGCGGAACAGATCAGGGAAGCCCAGGCGAAAGGCTTCCGCGCCACGGCAGACTTCGCAGAAGTGCAGAACGTGGATGCCATCCTGATTTGTGTACCCACACCACTGAGCGATCATCACACGCCCGATATGAGTTTCATCGAGGCCACGATGACTGCGATCGCCGGCCATTTGCGCCCCGGGCAGCTCGTGGTGCTCGAAAGCACCACGTATCCGGGCACGACCGAAGAGTTGATCGCCCCTGCCATTGAGCGTGCCGGTAAGGTCAAGGTGGTGCGCGAGCACCTCACCAGCGACGGCATCCTGGTCGCCTACTCTCCCGAGCGGGAAGATCCCGGCAACACCAGCATCGATCGCCGCGATATCCCGAAGGTGGTTGGCGGCGTCGGCCCCTTCGCCGCGGAAGCCGCCGCTGCCCTCTACAACACTGCCTTCCATCGGGTTGTCCGGGTATCCACGCCCGGCTGCCGCCGAGATGACCAAGCTGTTAGAGAACATTTACCGTTGCGTAAACATCGCGCTCGTCAACGAACTCAAGCTGCTGTGTTTGCGCATGGGCATTGACATCTGGGAAGTGATTGCAGCCGCGGCTACCAAGCCCTTCGGCTTCCAGGCCTTTTATCCCGGCCCGGGCCTGGGTGGTCATTGCATTCCCATCGATCCCTTCTATCTCAGCTGGAAGGCAAAAGAATTCGACTTCAGCACGCGCTTCATCGAACTCGCCGGAGAAGTGAACGAAGCCATGCCCTACCACGTGGTGGCGGCTGCCTCTTCCGCGCTCAACCAGCGCAGTAAACCACTCAAGGGATCGCGCATCCTGGTGCTCGGCCTGGCGTACAAAAAAGATGTGGACGATCTGCGTGAATCGCCGGCGCTATCGATCATTGAGATGTTGCAGCAGGAAGGCGCCGTCGTCAGTTACAACGATCCCTTTTTCCCCTCAGTCGGCCGGGGAAGAAAATACAATCTCAACATGCAGTCGCAGCCTCTCGATCGCCTCGGCAGTTACGATTGCGTGCTCATCGTGACCGACCATACCTCCTACGACTACGCGCGTATCGTGCAGGAAGCGCAGCTGGTCGTCGACTCGCGCAACGCCACCCGCGGTCTGCAGTCAGAAAAAATTGTCAGGTGTTAGCCTCGCGACAGGAAATTGGGAATGAACGCCCCAGCCCCCCAAGGCAGGGCTGGCAAAAACCCACCAACCTTCGCGGTAAGGCCTGAGTTCCCCGCTAAAAGCTTCGCTGCTACTCGTCAGGGCGCGCGTCAGTCATCCTGGGTTCCGCTCGCCTTCTGTGCGTCTGGGTGGGGGCGCGAGGGCAGCCAAGCCGTCATTAGCTTTGGTTCCCGTCAGCAAAAGAATTGGCACACTCCGCACGAAGCCCTAAACTAAAGGAGTAATCCAACAAAGTTCCTCCCCAGGGCCGGGGCGAAGGTAAGGAGTAAAGCCTGGCAGCAGATTCCGGCAGCATGCCGCTATCTCTGCCTCTTTGAATATGGGTAAGCGTTCAGGTTTTGTCTTCGCGATGCTGCTGATCGCGGGTGTTGCGCAGTCTCCACTGCCAGTTGTTGCGCAGTCCCTGTCTGGAAGTGATGTTTCCGCCTGTTCCTCCGGCATACTGTCCTCGGTGGATGGCAGCTGCGTGGGGCAGGATGCCTCCTACAATGCCTCCCAGCAAAACGATCTGGACAATCCGGCCTACAGCGGGAACAACGGGATCAACGGCAACATGCAGAACTACGGCCAGCTGGCCCGGCAGTATCCGGGGCTGCAATCCCGAGGCATTAACAACGGCGTCACCACATTTTCTGATCAAAGTGGACTGAATGGCGCCCAGGCGCAACAACAAGCTCTGAACGAAGCGCGCTTACTGGAACTACAGCGTCCCAGCCCTCCAACCGAGTTTCAATTGCTGGTGCGAGCGTCCGTCGGACGATTGCTCCCGGTCTACGGGGATACGCTATTTCAGCAAGTGCCGACTACCTTCGCACCCTTGCGCGAGGTGAATGTAACGCCGGACTATGTGCTTGGCCCCGGCGACCAGTTGTTGATTCGCATTTGGGGTCAGGTCAATTTCAACGCCCAGGTCACAGTCGATCGATCCGGATCGGTCTACCTGCCGCAGGTGGGTGGTATCCACGTGGCCGGCTTGCCCTATGCCGAGGTCAGAAAGCATATCCAGGACGCGGTAAGCAGGATCTATAAAAGCTTCGATCTCGATGTGCAGCTTGGTCAACTCCGTTCCATCCAGGTCTTTGTAGTGGGTCGGGCACGCCGTCCCGGGAACTACACGCTCAGCTCCCTGAGTACCCTCGTGACCGCCATCTTTGCCACCGGCGGGCCATCGGTACAGGGCTCGTTGCGCGACATACAAGTACGGCGCAACGGCCAGATCGTCACTCATTTCGATCTTTACGACCTGCTCCTGCTCGGAGATATGACCAAGGACGTGTCCCTGCTACCGGGCGACGTCATATTCATCCCGCCCGTGGGACCGCAGGTAGCTGTTGCGGGCAGCGTGCGAGTGCCCGCCATCTACGAGTTAAAGGGCGCCACCACGTTGGACCAGGGCTTGCAATTCGCTGGTGGTCTGTCCGTGACCGCATCCCTGCTGAATGCATCGATCGAACGGGTAGACGATCGCAATAGCCGTACTGTGGTGAACATGGCACTGGAGGGCGCTGGCCTGAGCACGCCCCTGCGCGCGGGCGACGTGGTCCGTGTCCTGCCGTTTTCCCCCCAATTTCAGAACACCGTGACGCTGCGCGGCAACGTCGCGGAATCCGGCCGCTTCGCCTGGCACGAAGGCATGAAGCTAAGTGAGATTATCCCGAACAGCCAATCCCTCGTGACCAGAGACTATTGGGAACGACGCAATCAGCTGGGATTACCCGGGCCGGAATTCAAGGCGGAGTACACCAATAATCCTGATCAATTCGCGCGCGACGCCGTTGGCAATCGCCGGGGTCTGCCAGCTTTTACAATCAGGGGCAAGGGGTGGTCGCAGGGGCAGGCGACCGGGTGTGAACGGTCAAATGCTTAACCAGGGCGTCAATCAGAACACTGGCCAAAATTCCAGCCGAGCTTAATGGGTTGAACCCCAATTCTCTTGACTCCAACAGCAACGCCTTACCAGTCGACAGCAGGATAGCTCCTTTACGACCAAATAATCCTAACCAGCAAAACGGCGTCTCAGGGTGGCAATCAAAACCAAACCTCTTCCAATCTGGGCGGCGGCTCCATCGGCCAATCAGCAACAACAGCTTACCTGGAATGGCGGAGCGCTCCCTCGGCCCCGGCTTAACCTTGTGCTGCCGGTGCCCGAAATCGACTGGTCCTACGCGGTAATCGAGCGGCTCAATCCGCAGACGCTGGCCACCTCTCTGGTGCCGTTCAATCCCGGCAAGCTGGTACAGCAACACGAGGCCTCGCAGGATCTGACGCTTGAGCCAGGGGACGTGGTCACGATCTTCTCTCAGGTCGATATTAGTGTGCCGCAGGACCAACGGACCAAGTTTGTTCGTCTCGAAGGCGAATTTGCCTCGGCGGGCATCTATAGCGTCGCTCCCGGCGAAACCTTGCGCCAACTCGTATCACGGGCTGGTGGCCTGACCGCGCAATGCATATCTCTTCGGTTCCGAATTCACCCGCGAGTCCACGCGCGTGCTTTCAGCAACAGCGACTGAGCGACTACCTCACTAACCTCGAGCTTGAGATCGATCGATCGACCATGAACGCGGCCTCCTCCAGCGTTACCCCACAGGATACCGCGGCGACGGCGGCCGAAGTGTCTGCGTCGCGGAGCCTGGTAACGCAAATTCAGGACTCTGCGGGCCACTGGCAGAATCGTCCTGACGCTGGACCCGAATACCATCGGGATCGACCGCCTGCCCGATCTACCGCTGGAAGACGGGGATCATTTCTCGGTGCCATCAAAGCCCAGCACGGTGAACGTGGTAGGCGCGGTCTACGATCAGAATTCCTTCCTGTTCAATCAGCGTCAGCCTCTGAGCGGCTATGTACGCTCCGCGGGCGGGCCCACCCGCGATGCGGATGGCGACCATGCTTTCATTATTCGCGCCGACGGGTCGGTGATCAGCAGGCAATCGCAGAGCGGTATTTTCGGCAACACCTTTAATGCGACCACGGATGAACCCAGGCGACACGGTCGTCATCCCGGAAAAGGTGCCGAAGCCGTCGGCATTACGTAACTTTGCCAACTACTCGCAAATATTCTCTCAATTAGCATTGGGCGCAGCGGCAATCGCTGTGGTGCGATAAGGAGCTCGCTATGCAGACAGTGAAGGAAGTTCACCAGCAACGACTCCGAAGATAGCCTGGGGGCGGACGAGATCTGCGGCCAGGGAATTCGATATTCTGGACATCTTCCTGATCCTGGCCAGCGCGCAAATGCCTGATCTTCCTCAGTTCGACTGACAGGTTTCGTCCTGGCCTCTGATTCTGGTCGTACATCGTTCGCACCGTCCTACACGGCCAAGGCAACAATCATGCCGCCCCAGCCCGAGCAATCGAGTAGCTCCGCCCTGCTTGGGCAGTTCGGCGCGTTGGCCTCCATGGTCGGGCATCGGCGGCTCGCTGGGCTCAAAAATCCCAGCGACCTCTATATCGGGATTCTGGCAAAGCCAAAGCGTGACCGACGCGATGGTCAGAGCGCTTCGACATAGTGAGGCGCTTTCATCCAAAGCACTTGAGCGACGCCCGCTTCCCTTCACTAAGGGAGCTAAGTTTGTGGCGGAAAAAGATGGAATGATCAGCATTTCGTTTGACCGATACTGATCCCCGCCAGGCGGCGCGGTTGCCAACGCGTATGTCGACGAACTCTAAAACGTCAATAACCGCTTGCCTTGCGGCGCTGCCTCAAAGGAGGCTTTTCTTCGAGCAACAGCTGGCGCAGGAAAAAGATAAGTCTTGCCGAGGCCGAAGTCGAGTTGAAGAAAACTGAGGAAGCAGACTGGGATTATTGCGCCTTCGGGGCAAACGGAGACGTGATCCGCCAGGTGTCACAGCTGCAGGCAGAAATCACGGCACGCGAAGTCGAACTAGATGCACTGCGGACCTCATCGACCGAACAGAATCCTGAAGTCGTTCGTCTCACCTCGGAACTGAACGGACTGCGCGGACAATTGCGGTCCCTGGAAAGCGGGACAGACAAGCGTGCGCCCGGTGATATCTCCATTAGTACCGCGAACGTCCCACAAGGCTGGACTGGAGTACATTCGCAAAGAGCGTGACGTTAAGTATCATCAGTTTCTCTTTGATCTGCTCGCGCGTCAGTACGAAGCGGCGCGCATCGATGAAGTCTAAAGCTGCCCCTGTCATTCAAGTGGTGGATGCGGCGTGGGTGCCGGACAGAAAATCAGGACCCTTCCGGGCCCTTTGGGTCGTCGTCGGCTGTGCGCTGGGTTTCCTTTTGAGTGCCGGCTGGACTCTAGCAACGCTATGTCTACCATCGCCTGGATGCGGATGAGGAACAAGGCCGACGACTGGCATTGCTAAAGAACGAATTGAAGCTCCGCACTTAGATACTTCTGCGAGCAAGGCACAGTGAAGGCGTCTACAGTTTCGCAGCAGCTGCCCAGCCCTGACAGTTAAACTCCGGGGAGAAAGGCGCAATGCAAATCTTGATTGTGGTTGTACTCTATAAGCGATCTCCGCAACAAAGCCAGACAATCCAGAGTCTGGCGGAAGTTTTTAATCATCAGCCGTCTCTGCTGAACTCCTTTGGCGTATTCATTTGGGATAACAGCCCGGCGCAAGTTGCCGAACCCGCATTTCCGTTTCCTTGCTACCTACCGGCACAGCGGTCACAACCTGGGTACGGCAGGCGCTTACAACCAGGCTATGGATTTCGCGGATACTAAGGATGTTCTTGGCTATTGCTGTTTGATCAGGACACGACCGTATCAGCCGAATTTCTGCCGCGCATGCTGGATTACAGCGACGCAATTCGAGAACAACCCGGAAATTGGCACGGTCGTTCCGTTCATCCACTCTCACGGCACCCTGGTCTCTCCGAGGCGGCTCGGTACCTTCAACCGCGTCAAGCAGATACCCAGTACGTTTCACGGTATCTTTCAGCAGAAAGCATACGGCGTGAACAGTGCGACCCTGATGCGTGTCGCGGCATTGAGGGAGATCGGCGGTTATAGCGATGATTTTTGGCTGGATCTCTCGGATGTATACGCGTTCCGGGCAATGTACGAGAAGGGCCGACGTATGTTTGTGGCCGGCGATTTGCAACTGCAACACTCGATAGCTGCCCTCGACTTTGATAAAGAAATGACACCTCAGCGCTACCGGAATTTCCTGGCAGCCGAGAGCGCCTATGTTGATCTGTATTCTTCTCCTTTGGAGCGCGCCTGTCATCTCCTGCGGCTTCTTGCCCGCACCATCCGGCAGTACCAGCGGTACGAAAACAAGACGTTTGCAAAGGTCTGCTGGGAATACTTCTGCCGAAGGCTTTTTTATACCAAGGCAAGAAGGATTCTTGATTGGCGTAAGCAGCTGGCGATGCGTGACATACCGATCATCGAGAATGGCCGTGTCATTGGGTGAAAACTCCCCCGTGTACCGCGAAGTTAGCTGCGGTTTATCGCAGACCGAAAAACGACGATCCATCGCTGGCCGGAGGAAGTGCTGGAATTCCGTTGTAGCAGTAGGAATTGGTCTGGTAGATCGCGTTTTTGGAAATCCATGTCCGTGTCTCTGCCGCGATGTTAATAAAACAATTTTTGGGGCCGATAGTCGCTACCAATTCGCTGTTCCCCTCTACCATGGCGCTATCCGCGTTCTCAATCTCAATGTTGAAGCGTGTGCTAGCCAGGGTGGTAAAGAAATTATCTCGTACGACAACGCCATAAGCTCGATAGCCACTACCCGCTCCAGGAACGCCGAGTATGATCTCGCGGGGCGACTTCTCAAAATAATTCGCGGAAATCACGGTACCCCGGGAACGGGTCAGGTAAATCGCTCCAAAAGAAGGTCCCGCCACGCCATTCTCTTCGAAGTTATTTCCCTCATAAAGATTATTCTGAGATTCCGTAAGCCCGTGACCAACAATGACTGCATCCTCGAAGATGGCCCAATGAAAATTGTTTGTAATCTGGTTGTGGGTCACGTGGATGGCATTTGCCGCGTAAGGAGCGCCATTGACCCCGGGTCCACACTGAATCGGTTGGCGCCCACTGCAAAGCGTTGGTATCAGGCGTATGCCGTCTTTGTTGCCAGTGATGAGATTATCCTCGATATTCGAGCTGTTGGTGCCTTCTACCAGGATCCCGTCGCCGCTCGAGAAGTCCATAATGACCATGTTGCGAACAGTGATGCGATTGGTCGGGAGCAGATGAATGCCTGCAGTCGCGCGTTCATTTCCTTTAAGCTGGAATCCTTCGATCAAGAGTTGCGAGGCGCCCGGTTGAACCCCGATTGTGGTCGATATGGCGTCTCCCGTTCCGGTGTACGTAAGGATTGCTCCTGGATCTCCACTGAGTTTGTATCGTCCGAAGGGATTCAAGGCGAGCTTGATCGTGGTCGAAAAGGAATAGTTGCCTGCGGGAATATAAACCGTGCATTGCAGTCCGCAAACTTTCAAAGCAAGATTGACGCGATCGCCTATGTCTGTACCGGAAACGCTGTTCGCCGAGAGCGGCGCCGGTGGCAGCGCCGCTGTATGCTGTGCTGCAAGCAAGCTCTTATTCTCAAGCGCCACCAGCCACATAAAGGCCAGCAGGATAAAGCAGCAAGTCTTCACCAGAACTCCGCGACAGGGTGTCTCAGCAGTGTATAGTGCGCCTGCTGCTCTGCCGCCTGCCTCTCGCGCTCCTGCTCGGAGAACGCCTCACTGGTCCCCGAGGCACCTCCTGTTTTAAGGTTGGGAATTGTCTCTCAGGAGAGCCGGCGATGATGCAAATTCATGTACCGGCCTTGCGCCTGTCGATTCCCTCCATTCACCTGCCGGCGTCACCCAGGTTTAGATTTCTCAAACCGCGGCCTCGGTCGGAATGGATATTTTTTGCCACTCTCCTGGTCTACGCAATCGTGTGTGTCATCGTCTACTTTTGGCTTGTACAGCCCTGGATAGATGGTGATCTTGGCCCGCGTGTCGGGGCAGACTCGGACCGCTACTGGCAATCGGTAGAGGATATTCGGAACGACTCAGGCAATCTTGACCTGATTACTCTGGGCGGTAATCTACTCGGACCGGTCGCGATCGGCGCGCTGCTACAGAGTGGGTTTGCCGTGATGTGCTTTAACTTTCTGCTGTTCGCCATAGCGCTGAAGGTAGCGTTTTCCATCGAGGGTATTAATAAAGCCGTCTTCGGTTTTCTGATGTTGGTGAACGCGGAGCTCCTTCCGGCACTGACAACCCTCAACAAAGAAATCCTGGCGCTCCTCGCTGCTGTCTTGACAGCGAAGTACATCTATTCCGTCCGGAAGTCCCGGGTTCTTCTGGCATGTGCCCTGCTAGTCTCGCTGGCCGCTCGCTGGGAGCAGTGCGCCATCCTGATACTTTTTCTGCTCTCCCAGTACGCTCCATTCCGTGGACGCCCGAAGTTCGCGCTAGCATTGCTGATAGCGGCGCTTACGATAATTTATCCCCTGATGTTTGTCATCTTTGGGATCAGCCCGTCCGTGTTTGACTACCTGCTTGAAGGCGCCGGCGTCATCCTGCGGCTGGATGCCATTCAGGCGGCTTATGGCTTTCCCATTGTGCTGCCGGTAAAGGTGCTGATGCTGATGGCGGGAAGGCTACTGCAGCCGTGGTTCTACTGGAGTGGCGCCTTCCTCGAACTCGGCTTTCACGATTTGCAGGGGCAGGTATTTCAACCACTGGGAGCAGTCACCATGGTTGTTGTCTTTGGAATCGCCTTGGCCGAGGGCAAGATGCGGCTCGAGCGGCCCATAGCACTTCTTTCTTCGATCACACTCATCGTTGCCGCTGTTGCTCCCTTTATTCAGGGAAGATACGCATATCCGGTTTACATCTTGCTGAGCCTCGAAATAGCGAAAAACACATTCTCCGAGCGCCGCCAGCTCGAAGAGCTGGCGGCTTGAACATGGCATAGTCGCTTCTGTGCCTCAGCACCTTTATCGTTCGAACAGTCGTTAGGTCATGAGCACTTCGCAAATCCAACTGGAGCAAGGACAACCTGCACAAGACTCGTATGCGCGTCTTGTGCGATCACCAGGTTTTCTCCCCACAGGATGCAGGCTGTGTCTTTCGCTATCAATATGAGTAGATAAAGAGCCCGCACCGGAAGCAAGCTAGGCATGTATCTCTTTGCCATCACCTTCTACGAAACTTTTGTGGCCATTTTCAGCGACGAATACGCAGCGTTCGGCGCGTATATCGATGCTCTCCTGTTCGCAATCATTTACCTCTTGTTCGCTCTCTCCGCTGCGCATACTGCCCAGGGTCGAGTCCGGCTAAGGCGTCCGCGAGCTACTATAACCATCACGGGAGAACGTATCTCAGCAGAGCGAATGCGCATTTTTTATGACCATCAGGTGTTCTCGCTGCAGAATGCCGGCGGTGTCTCGCGCTATCAGTACGAACTGATTCTCAACCTCCAGCGCCTGATGGCGGCTGACATGCAGATCTACTTGCTGATGGGCAAAAATGCTGCCGTCCTGCCCTTCTCTGGGCTGCGCAATCAATCCACAAAGATCCTCGGGTCGCCAACGAATATTCGGCCAGGTTACGTTCGCTATGGCATCAACGAAGCCCTATCGGCTTTGCTCGTGCAGCCCTGGGGACGCTTTGATGTCTACCACACCATGCTTTACCGGGCCATGCCGGTCGTTCGACGTCGCCGCCTGGTGGTGACTCACCATGACTGCACGCATGAGCGCTTTCCCCACATGTTCCACAACGCCGCTTTCATCATCCAGCAGAAGCGCAAGTTGTTCTCTGCTGCAAGCGCCATCGTCTGTGTTTCAGAATCCAGCCGGCTCGATCTGCTGCACTTCTATGATGTGCCACCAGCGAAGACCTTCGTGATTCACCACGGCTTTTCTCCGCTACAGGGCACGACGACACCCCTGGAGCCCTGCATAGAACCTGCCGAACCTTATCTTCTTTATGTCGGTTCGCGTGCGGAGTATAAGAACTTTCCCCTTTTGCTGGATGCCTTCGCCCGCAGCGGGCTTACGACCGGATACCGGCTGATGGTAGTGGGAGGGGGGCCGTTCTCCGCTGGCGAACAAGCCAAGCTGGACGCGCTCGGAATAGCTGCTCGTGTAACGTTGACGCCAAAGGCAGACGAACTCGCACTCACAAACGCCTACCGGCACGCTGCCTTGTTTGTTTACCCAAGCCTCTATGAAGGCTTCGGTTTTCCTCCACTGGAGGCCATGAGCCTCGGATGTCCTGTCCTGGTGCTTCGCAGTTCCTCGCTCCCCGAGGTTTGCGGAGACGCTGCCTTCTATTTCGAACAATCGGACTCTGACGAGCTCGCACGCGCGCTGGTGAGTTCTCTCGAAGACTTGCCGGGCCGCCGGAGGAAACGGCACCTGGGAGACGAACAGGTAAAGCGCTATGACTGGCGATCGACGGCAGAAAAGACCCTCGAGGTTTACCGCCGGCAGGCGTGATGAGTCGCCTCTGCCGTCCTGCGGCTCTAACGGGCGCTCACGGGATGATGAACGCGAGCGTGATTTGCCATCCTAGCGGTCTGTTGGCGCGCTGCTATCAGCATTGGCACCATCGCTCCTAGACGGTACTTCGATCAAACAGGTTAAGATCGTGAAGATGGCCGATACGGTCTTGATTACAGGCGGGCTCGGATTTATAGGGCAGGCGCTGGCAGAAAAAATGGTGCAGCGCGGCAGGACGGTACGCCTGCTGGACAATTTGAGCCCCCAGATTCATGGCACGGCTACGCCACAATTGGGTCCTCTGGTAAAGCAAGGCCGGGTAGAAGTAATGCTGGGCGATGTCTGCCAGCGAGCTGACTGGACCTCCGCCTTGCGCGACGTGACTGCAGTCGTTCATCTTGCGGCCGAGACTGGCACCGGCCAGTCCATGTATCGCATCGGCCACTACACCCATACAAACGTGCTGGGTACGGCCTTATTACTCGATGTGTTGGCCAACGATTCCCACGGCGTGTCCAAACTCGTACTTGCCTCTTCCCGATCAGTCTACGGAGAGGGCGCTTATCTCTGCGCTCATTGCGGTGAGGTGTATCCCCCAGCCCGCAATGCTGCCGGCCTGGCCGCGAATGACTGGGAACCATATTGCCCGACCTGCGGAGGCTCTGCCACCGCCACAGCCACGCCTGAAACTGCAAGAACCAGCCCCGCCTCGGTGTACGCCGCAACAAAACTCGCGCAGGAAGATCTCGTACGCATCGCCTGTGGCGCCCTCGGCATTCCCTACCAGGTCTTTCGCTTCCAAAATGTCTATGGTGAGGGCCAGTCGCTGAACAATCCGTACACCGGGATCCTCTCGATCTTCTCCAACCGCATTCGGCAAGGCAAAGAAATCGTCTTGTTTGAAGATGGGGAGGAGAGCCGCGACTTTGTTCACGTTTCTGACGTGACCGAGGCCATATCCCTGGGACTGGCGGGTTCAGGTGGAGACAACCTCACCATGAACGTCGGATCGGGTGTACAGGTCAGCGTCGCTGCAATCGCTCAAACGCTCAAAAAGGAGTTTGCTGACAGGAGCCCGGCCGTCGTTTCGGGGCAGTACCGGCTGGGCGATATTCGTCATAACTATGCCGATATCTCTCTGATTCGTAAGGCTCTCGGCTTTGCTCCCCGGATGGCTCTCGAAGAGGGGATTGCCCGCTTTGTGCGCTGGGTTCGCACCCAGCCTATTGTCGAAGACGGCGTGGAAGATGGTCTGGATCGGGCGAATCGCGAGTTGATTGAACGGGGTCTCATGAAGGCCTGAGCGCCGGACTCAAGTTGCTCCCGCTGCAACGCCCTGCCGTATGGCATACTGCCCAGCCGGTGTTTGGTTATCCTGTCCCTGTCCGGAATTCTTCGGCTATCTTGATGCGGCACGATATATTCTTTCCCAATACTTTGATACGCCAAATGACGCATCCAATCGGACGAGGTTCACCATTGCCTCAGCAGGGGCGCCCGCCAGTTTAGGCAGTTAAGGGGGTCCCAGAGGCTGGGCGCACAGAGGCAACTTTAGCAATTTGCTAGTGTTAGAGAAGTTAATGGTTCTCTCAACACGTTTCAATCAGCGATAATCTCAACTAGGCACAGCTTGATTTCGGCCCCGGACGGGAGCCCCTGATCAGGTTTTAGAAAGCCGCAAGCCGGCTCTTTACGCAACAAGAGTCCCTGAGGCCTGAAAGGATTGATGAATTTCTTGCTCGACCTGACTGTCATCATTCCCAACTACAACACCAGGGCATTGCTGGAGCAGTGCTTAGGTGCGATTTACCGCAATACCCACGGCATCACCTTCGAGGTGATCTGTGTGGATGATGGATCCAGCGACGGCAGCCCGGAAATGGTCGCCTCCGCCTTTCCTGAAGTCATCCTCGTCCGCAACCCTGCTCCGCTGCTTTATTCCAAAAATAATAACCTGGGTATGCGCATGTCGCGGGCCCGGTACGCCTGCTTGCTCAACAGCGATACCAAGCTCATCGGCAACGTGTTCAGCACGCTGGTAGCCTTCATGGATGCTCATCCGGAGGCAGCAGCTTGCGGTCCACGGCTGCTCAATCCCGATGGCACGACGCAATCGTGTGTCCGCAGCTTTGCTGGCTTGGGCACGATGATTCTGCAGGGGTTTAACTGGCACAAGCTTTTCCCCCACGGCCAGGTCTCGCGCGCCTACTACGCCTGCGCCTTCGACTACAACCGCGAACAGCAGGTGCAGAGCCTGGGAACCACAGCCTATGTGGTGCGCCGTGAAACGTGGGAAAAGTACGGCATGCTGGACGAGCGGCTGCCACATTTTCAGGTCGATCTCGCCTATAACCTTATGCTGATGCGGAATGGGTGCAAGATCTACTACACGCCCGACGCCGAAGTGATTCATTACGGGAGTCAGAGCATTAACCAGATGCCCAAGAAAAAAATCATTGAGCAGCACCGGGCAATGATCGATTTCAATGAGCACTATGACTACTTCGGCAAGAGCCGCATTCTCAAACTGTTCGTCCGTGCCGCCGTGGGCGCTCGTTGCTTACTCAAGATCACTGAACATTACCTGAGTCCTGATAAACGGGTCATCAAAGGACCCGGCGCGCCAAGATTAAACGCGATCGACAGAACGGTGATGAAGCAGGAGGATTTGCGCACGGGTGCTGATTAGCGGGGTGCCCTTCTGAGGTGGGCTTTCGCTGCGGAATCTGGACTGGCAATCCCACCCTGGTTCCTTACGGAGGCAAATACTGTTAACTTGATTCAATACTGGTATTTGCTTCAATGGGTTACTTCGGGATGCTTGCGCGCTTTCCCGACCCAACATACGGCCGTGCATGGGGTATCCCGTGTGCCAGGCGGACATAAATTCAGACCAACCGTATCTACTGACTCCGTAGTGGTAAAGGTAAGAGCCACCTCGGCCGATCAATTGAATGTCTAGCTAAAACATAGTAAGCACGAGCGGTTAAGTGCCACGCAGTAAGACAGAGATTGATGAGACCCTGAACGAGAATTCAGCAAGCGCTCTAAAATTTTAGGACAGGTCTTCAAAAACGCATGGACACAAGCTTTGCTCCCCCGCGTACCAGTGCGGCTTTGCTTTGGAACGACGTCGCTTCAGAAGTAAGCAATGCGCAGGCGACGAACGAGTTCCCTCCCTTTTGTGCGATCCCCCAGGATCCGGCAGCCTATTATGCTGAGCCCAGCGCGTGGAGCGTATCGGGCATCAAGCGCTGCCTGGACGTCGTGTTCGCCGTAGTGGCCCTGCTGCTTTTCTGGCCGCTGCTGCTGCTGGCTGCCGTTCTGGTGCGCCACAAATCCCCGGGACCCGTGATCTTCCGGCAGAAGCGCGTCGGCAGGAACGGTGTTTTGTTTACCGTCTTCAAGTTCAGAACGATGGCTATCGATGCCCAGCAGGAGGGTCCTTCCCTCACCAAACGCGGCGACCCACGGGTCACCCGATTTGGCGGCTTTCTCCGCCGGTACAAGCTGGATGAACTGCCTCAATTGTTCAACATCCTACGCGGTGAAATGAGCCTGGTAGGTCCTCGCCCCAAGCTGCCTCACCTTGAAGTCATGCACATGCCGTTCCGTCCCGGCCTAACCGGCGCCGCCACGCTGGCCTTCCGCTGCGAGGAAGAAATGCTGCAGGACATTCCGGACGATGAACTCGAAGCCTATTATTGCCGGACGATCAAGCCGCTCAAAGCCAAGATCGATTGGGACTATATGCGTGAGGCAACGCTGGCCAGCGATTTCTCCCTGCTCTACGAAACGGCTTATTGCTGCTTCTCCAGTCGTACCAATTCCTGGGCAATTGACTTCTCCAAATCGGCATAAGCGATGACTGTTTCCCTGCAGGATGTAGAGCGCGTTGCGGAACTCGCGAATCTGGAACTGACCAGTGGCGAGAAGACAGAGATGCTGCGCACTCTCAATTCCGTCCTTGACCACTTCAGTGAGCTTGCTCAACTGGACACATCCTCGATTCCGCCGATGTCACAGATTGCCGATCAGGTGATAGAGGAAGGTCTGGTGCAAGATCCGGCACTCACCTTGCGCGCCGACGAAATCGCTCCGTCCCTCAAACGTGAACGAGTGCTCGCGGCCGCTCCCGACACGGATGGCGCTTTCTTCAAAGTGCCCAAGGTCATCGAGCGCTAGCAGCCCTGCCCCGCATTTCTCATCCCTCTTGCTAAAGAATCCAAGGCTCTCCAGCGGCCACTCTTTATGGGCAAGAGGTCTTGATGCTCGTCAAATACGACCTTCACACTCAGGGGCCGCAGAGATAGGGCGCCCGAGTTTGTTGCGGAACAGGCCGCTAGAAATGCAGCCGCGCCCCGCAGATATAATCAGCCATGTTTTCCAAGCTCCGGTCAGAAGACAAAACCGGGCGTGCGCGCGCCGGCACGGTCTGGCTGCTTCTGCTTTGCGCCCTGTTTCCAGCGGCTGTTGCCTCGGCCATCCTATACAGTGAGGCGCTGCCCCATCCTTACCAGGACGACTATCACGCTATCGTTGCATTTGCCACCGGATATCAGCAGTTACCCGGCCTCCAGCCCAGACTGCTCGACATAGTCAAAGAACAGCACAATGAGTACAAGCTCGCGTTTGAGCATGCGGTGGTGGCTGCCGAGCTCGAAACGACGCATCAGTTGAACTTTGCCTTCCTGACGGCGCTGGGTGATTTCTTCTTGCTGCCGCTGGGTTATCTCCTGTGGCTTACCTACGCTCAGGATAGCGCTGACCTATCCCGGCGTTTGCTTGCTTTCCTGCCAATCAGCTTCCTCTTTTTCGCTCTCACCTACTGGGAGAACTTGAACTGGGCAACTACCGGCCTGCAAAACACGCCTGTTGTCTTGTTCAGCTTGCTTGCAATTTTCCTGATAGCGCCGGTCGAGCAAGCACCTGCAAACTTTGCAAGAGTGCTCCTGGGATGTTTGGCAGCTTCGCTGGCAGCGTTCACTTCGGCAAATGGTTTCCTGCTGGGGCCGATCGGCTTGTTGATCTTTCTCATACGACGCCAGTTTGGCTGGGCAGCGGTTTGGTGTGCCAGCTTTGTGCTGCCATTAGCGGCCTATCTCTACCGCTACGTCCCAGTCCCGCACGCCATGGACCCGCATTATTACCTGACCAGACCACTGTTCTTTCTTGCGTTCCTGGGGAGCGTCGCCGGCTCTCGCTGGCCGGCCGCCTGCCTTGGCTTGCTGATCCTGCTGCTTGCAGCAATTGCGGTGCGCAGCCGTTTCGATCGCGTCAATCCGGTCGCGTTCTACTTCACCTTGTGGATTTTGGCCACCGCTGGTCTGGTGTCATGGGTACGCGGCGCTGCCGGTTTCATTATCGGATCTCGCTACAGCATGTACTCGATCCTGCTAATAATTTTCTGTTACTCGTTCCTCACGCACTGCCTGCCTGCCCGCTGGCCCCGTTTTCGCTCAACCTACTACTACGCAACCGCAATCTTCCTGGCAGTCTGCTATTGCGCGGCGGCCGACGTGCACGCCTGGAAAAAACTAAGCCAACGGCGTCAGATGGTCCTGGCTGGCCTGGCGTCTTATCGACGGCAGCCTGCGGTCAACTCGCCGATGGTTGACGCGAACATCGATATCGCCGCACCAGGCGAGCGGGCCTATGAGCGTGAAATCCTGACCAGAGCCATTGCCAAAGGACTGTACAGCCTGCCTCCCCAGTCCTGAAGCAGCGCGGCCGAACGGTGCAGCCGTCGCCGCCCTCTGAAATAATGAGCAAGCATGGATTTTAAGCAGACCAGTATCTCCCAGGTACGAGCCGCGGTGCGCGATGCAAAACCCACCGCCACCCAGATAGCGGAATTGTGTTTCCAGGCGATTGAGGCCCAGAATCCCACGTTGAACGCCTTCCTTGCCTTAAGCCAGGAGCGCGCCTTGCATACTGCCGCGGCCATCGATGAGGCGGCCGCCCAGGGAGCGGAGTTGCCGCCGCTCGCCGGCGTTCCGGTTGGCATAAAAGACGTGCTCGTGATGAAGGGTTCCCCGGCCACTGCAGGTTCCCGTGTGCTAGAGGGTTATCGGCCGCCCTACGACGCAACCGTTGTCCGCCGCCTGGAGAATGCGGGCGCCGTTCTGGTGGGAAAGTTAAATTGCGATGAGTTCGCCATGGGCTCTTCGAATGAGAACTCCGGCTATGGTCCAGTGCGTAATCCGGTCGCTCTGGACCGTGTTCCGGGTGGTTCCAGTGGGGGATCTGCCGCCGCGGTTGCCGCCGGCATGGCAGTCGCAACCCTGGGCACCGATACAGGCGGCTCGGTGCGCCAGCCAGCCTCATTCTGCGGCGTCGTGGGCGTGTTGCCCACCTACGGACGTGTATCTCGTTACGGGCTGATTGCCTTTGCTTCGTCTCTGGACCGGGTGGGTCCAGTCACCCGCACAGTGCGCGACGCAGCCACCATGTTGGGCGTGATCGCCGGGCACGACCCTCTCGACGCGACCTCATCCAGAGTGCCCGTTCCCGACTACACCGGTGCGCTGGAGCACCCGGTGAACGGTCTGCGAGTCGGTGTGCCCGCAGAGTACTTCGGCGACGGCCTCGACGCGGAAGTACGTGCCGCCGTCGACGCCACCATCGAGCGCCTGCGAGCTGCAGGTTGTTCTATTCATCCTGTCTCGTTGCCCCACACCCGCTATGCCGTACCCACCTACTACCTCATCGCTACCGCCGAAGCCAGCGCCAACCTGGCTCGATTTGATGGCGTTCGCTACGGCTTCCGCGCTAAAGATGCGCATACGCTCAATGCCATGTATCGCCAGTCACGCGAGCAGGGCTTCGGGGCTGAAGTGAAGCGCCGGATCCTGCTTGGCACCTACGCCCTCAGCGCCGGCTACTATGACGCGTACTACAAGAAAGCCCAGCAGGTGCGCACCCTGCTGACCCGCGACTTTCTCGCTGCGTTTGCCCAGGTCGACGTTCTGGTGACCCCAACCGCGCCCACCCCCGCCTTCAAACTGGGCGAGAAAACCGACGATCCACTTTCCATGTACCTGGCCGACATCTATACGGTCACCGCCAGCCTGGCCGGCATTTGCGGCATTTCCGTGCCCTGTGGAAGCACGCGCGAGGGCCTGCCTATCGGGGCACAGATCCTCGCCAAACACTTTGACGAATCCACGATGTTCCGGGTCGCCCAAGCGGTGGAGACGGCCCAGGTTTAACCAGTTTTGACCGAAGGTGCCTCCGCCGCGACCGGGGGGAGCGGCCGGTAGTATCGCTCTTCCGGTTCTGCGCAGGAGAGGCATAGCGTTGCTTCGTTGCGGACCACGAAGCGATCGTAGTTGATGCCTTCCCCACACTGGTGGCACACCACGCGTGCCCCTTTGTACCCGGGAAACTCTTTTGCGTCGAGCTCTACCGTGACCCATTGCTCTTCAAACAGATCCTCATCCCGCAATTCGCGGTAGGCAGCCATTTGCTGCAGGTTTTTGTTCTCCATTTCCGGGTGCAGTTGCCGTGCCAGATCTTTTGAGGACTCGCGCGCCACAATGCGGATGGCTCGCTGCGTATCGAGATCAATAAACGTGGCCGCCATCTTGCCCCAGTCGCGGAATTTCAGCGCTCGTTTGCCCAGGCGGCAGCCGGTCACCACCCCAATCGCATCCGTCGCGCAGCGATCAATCTCGACGAACGTCACCAGGCGCTTGCGATCCCTGCCCCGCGGATCCTCAATTCCAAGACGTGCACATCCCAACATAGCCAGGCGCACCCCCAGTACTTGCCCGGCGCAAAGATGTCCGTGAGCAATCTTTGCTTCTTCCAGAAGAGCATCTATTGTCAGCATCGACCTTCTCCAACCCCAGTCTACGTGGGCCGCGGGGGGTCAGTTGGATGCAGCGGGTGCAGCGTCCTCATTGCCATTCCCGTCTTCAACAAGAACAGCGGAAAGCCCAACCAGGTCGTAGCTCACAGCGCTTGCGCCCGGCTGTTGAAAGGTAACCCGCAGCGGCTCTCGTTGCCACACCGCGGCCGTGCATGCCGGCGGTTGGTCCTCCCCCGCGTTCCAAACCGAGAGCTTCTTCGCCAACACTGGCTTGCGTGCTGCAAGCTGTGCCACTACGGCAAACAGTTGCTTGCCGCTCGCGGTCAGCCCGCAGTATGCACCGTAATCGCGAAACCATGTCACATTCGAGATGGCCGGATCGTAGTCCGGCAAATGCAAAGCCGTCACGCCGCCCTTCACGCGATCTACCATCAGCCAGGGTCCGCGTTGCCAAACCCAATGCTCGGTTTTGTCCCCGGGGAGCGCGTCATTGAGCCGCAGGGCCCGTCGAATCACAAACGTACGATCCGTGATGGAGTGTGATTCCCCCGTGGTCCATTCCTTCACCTTGCCGTCCACCAGCAGGGGGCGAACGTGCAACTGCTTCTCCGCAGGCGACGCACCCGCAGGATCCCCCAGGGCAGAGTAGGGAACCACCTTTCCGGATCCAACGAAAACGGTGTGTACTTTGGCCGTAGCAGCAAAGGAGTGCGAACCCGTCAACATGCAAAGCAACAGCAAGGGAATAATTGGCACGCCCGCGCGATAACACATGGGGCAAGCTTAGGAGCGAGAGTAGAGGATATTCAAGTTAAGAAACGCTTATATTAGCCTTGCGCATGAAACCCTCCTGCAAGGCACGCCCCGCAACTTGCAGAGTAATCATGGGCCTTGGTCATGGGACTTGCTCACGGGTTTTGGTCATTGGCCTTGGTCAGGCTTAAGGCTGGGGGGCACCGAAAGAAAGAAAGCCTGGCGCAACGTCTCTCTCCAGATACGCGGATCTCCACACGACTTGCGAAAACTTCTGCTGCGCCGCAAAAGCCAAATGCGGTAAAGCAGCCGTTCGAAGAAGGTTCCGTTCTGGTTGACGTACAGGGTCTGCGCACTGAGCACGCTGTGCATGCGCCAATAGGGCAGGTTCCGCATATCGGAGTACGAGGCATCGTGGGTCAGGGTTGCCCGGAGAACGTATGCCTGAAATCCGTGGTCCAGCAGTGCGTGATAGACGGCGTGGTCTAGAAAATCCAGCCAGAACTCGGTTGGGAATCCACCAATCGACTGCAGGGCAGAAACCCTCATCGTAGAGCCCGAATTGTAGGCGGACAGTCGGCCGGGCAACACTCCCACAACATTTTCTCCGATGGGCGGGCTGGACCGCGTAAATTGCTGCCGCATTTGCGCGAAGAACGGAAGGCTGGGCGAGTGGATGACTCCTTCGACGCGCAGTTTCGCAACAATCATGGCGACTGAAGAGGAGTCCTTCACGGAGCGGGTCGCGGCCAGTAATTCCAAAAGAAAATCACTGGTAAGTGTAGTGTCCTGGTCCAGTAGCAACAGCCAGGGGTGCCCTCCCCCCTGCGCGTGTGCCAAAGCGTAGTTGTAGGCTGGCGCCAATCCACCGTTTGAGGGGTCATGCACATAATGAACGGGAAAGCTCGCCGGTTGGGTAACCGCCTGTGGTTCCGGCGAGTTGTCATAGACGATCAGGGAGAAATGCTTCGCCACTTCAGGATCGTCCTCAAGGATCTGAAACAGGGAAGAGATCGAATGACTTTTCGAGAGTTGGCAGCGATACAGAACAGCAACAGCCAGTATTGATATCGTTTGATCGGGAGGTGAGGTGGGCATTTCCACAAGGCTGCTTCAGGTCCGCTCCACGCGCCAGTATAGCAGTCGGCGCATGGCTGTTTTGCCTTCCTGGCGATCCTGCGCGGTCAAGACAATGCCCCAGGCGATGCCGGTCGTAAGCAGAACCCACACGGCAAGCAAAGCTGGCGGGGCAGGAACGATGGCGAGTGTTTTCCAAAAAGGTAAGAGAAAAAGCGACGGCAGGATGACCAGCAGCGGGCGCAGTATCCCATGCACCAGGAACCGTGAGCGTCGCATGAGAATGGTGCCCTCCGTGCGCGGAAGGCTTACCAGCAGATGCACTGAGAGGCTGACAAAGGCCCCTGCCAACGTACCAGCGGCGGCGCCGACAGCACCTATTTTTTGCACCAGCCAGACACTCACAAGCACATTCACGCAGGCTTCACTGATTGCAGCGGCCGTGGCAAGATGTTGTTTTCCCGTGGCCACAACGCAAAGAATGTAGGGAACGGCGAGCTGGCGCACCACATTACCAACGGCCAGCACTTGCAGGAAAAGCACGCTCTGCGCTGCGTGCTTTTGCCCCAGCCACAAACTGAGCAGCGGATAGCCGCCGAATATAAGCGGCAGCCCCAACAGGCAAAGCAGCAATCCACAGTAGCGCGTCGTCCGGATGCAAAGGTCGCCAATCCGGGCCGGCGTTGTGCTCGATTGCATGGAGGAAACAGCAGGAATCAACGGCCCAAAAAGGCTGGAGATAACCGCCAGCATGAAGTTAGCGCCAGAGGCGGCATTCGCGTAAGCGCCTGTGTCTTTATATTGAAAGTGCCCGACGATCACCGTATCCAGTCCACTGATCAGGAGCATGGCCAGGCTGAAGACGGACAAAACGCTCCCATATTTCGCAAGCTGCACAGCGGATCCACGGTGGAAAAGCAAAAACGAGAACGCTACTCGCTCCTTCACGAACCTTTGCCAGCCGAAGAATTGTGTCGCCGCGGCTGCTACATTGAACGCTGCCATCACCAGGGCCAATTGCAGCATGCTGCCACCCAGGAGCAGAACAATGATCAGCGTGACAGCCGATCCCACCCGGCTGGCGGTCGCGACAATAGTCGGAAACACATACTGTTGCAGACCCGTGAAAACGGAAGCAAAGGCGCCAAACGGCAAGGCGAACGCGGTAGACAGGCCCATGGCGAGCAGCGCGATCCGTACCTGCGGCACCAGCGCCACTGGCATTTGACTAAACATCTGAGGAACAGCCCAGACCATCCAGGCGATCGCCACACATGCCACGGCGCCGGCCCCAGCCAGGATAGTAAACGAGGTGCTCACCAGGTGGTGGCTGGCCTCGAAGTCGCCGCGCGCATCGTACTCCGCGACATATTTCCCGATCGCGGTCTGCACGCCAAAATCCAAAAGGCTGATGTATGCGCTTAGTTGAAAAATCAATACCCAGGCGCTGAATGCCGCCGGCGGCAGGCGGTGAACCAGGAAAGGCGGCAGCACCAGCGAGACCAGCATTGAGAGCAGCACTCGGACCAGGCTCGCAGCGGAGCCTTGCAGGATCTTCCGCTTATGCGACATGGCTTATGTTCATCATGCGCTATTTCTGCAGAACGACGACAAACCCGATTTCCTCAATGATTTTGAAGCCGGCTTCCGCGAGCTTGGCCATCATAAGCCGAAGCTTGTCCTCTCCAATGTAGCGTGCGTGTGTCTCCATGATGATGGTGTGAGCCTTCGCCAGGACGGCGATTTCCTGGCAAACCAAATCGTATTCCACGCCTTCGATGTCGCAAATCAGGCTGAATGGGCCCAACCCGCGTCCCTCCACAATCCTTCCCAGTTGAATCGCATCGACCGTGACCGGCATCTCGTCTCCGGGTCTGGTGATTGAACTGCCGGCCATGTTGGTTGAGGGTCGAAAGTTTACAGAGGAAGTTCCATACGCGATGGCGCAATTTACGATTTCGAATTCGCAGCCGTTCAGTCGCCGGTTGTGTCCAAGCTGGGCAGCAGCGCGCGGATTCGCTTCCACCACCACGTGCGCCCTGGGATTCTGCAGGAGCTTGTTGGTTACGCAGGCTACTACGCCCATCGAGCCACCTAATTCGATTACCGGCAGATCGCGGCGCAAATAGCGAGTGACTGCCCGGCGTTCCGCTGCCTCATACTTCTTGGTAATGAGTTCGATCCTGGTGCCGGGGTCCAAAATATCCTGGAGATTGAACACACATCCATCCAGTTTGACTTCTTTCCTGCGTTCTCCTGCCAGCACGCGGAGACGCAGCCACGAGTAGTCATAGACGTTCCTGACGCCACCATCTCGGAACAGCTTATAAGCAGTCGACACTCTATCTGTAAACATAGCCAATGGAAGATTCAGTGCCGCAGCTTTCGCATTGCGCTTCACTCTTTGCCAAAGCCCCAACCCTTCTTTGGCGCAGGCTTGCCGATTTCGGGCGCGCTCTTGGCGCCGTGTCGCCCTCTCTCAAACACCGCCATACTGTCATAGAAGTGCATGGAAAGCGTAGAGCGCGTGAAGGGAGTTGCCGCCTTGGCTCCGCGCGCATGGTCTGCGTTTAGTTCGTCGATCAGGTCTTTACACGTCTCAATGAACGACTCTTTTCGTTTCAATCCGCCTTCAAATTCACTCCAGTACGCAGTGTGCAAATCCTCCACCATGTAGACCCCGGTCCGCGCCATGCGCGGGTAGAGCACAGCGAACGATGCGTGCACATGCGACATCATGTGGCTGCCATCATCCAGAATCACGTCGGGCGCGCCAAACTCTTGACACACACTCTGTAGAAAGCCTTCATCCGATTGATCGCCGATACGGATATCAATCTGGTCCTCGGCAAATTCCTTGCATTCAGGCCTCAGATCGATGCCCACGATCCGGGCAAAGGGACCCAGGTAGCGCTTCCACATCTGAAGCGACCCGCCTCGCCCACAGCCAATCTCAAGAAACAGGACATCGGTGTTCACGAACCGTGCGAAGTGCCGCTCGTATACCGGGAAGTAATGCTTCCATTTGTGGATGATGCGCTGATCATTGGTCAAGAAGTCAGACCACAAAGTCATGAGAGTGTCTTCCTTTTGCGTTCACGGAATTTAGTGGCAGCATTGCACCTGGAGCAGACCTTGTAAACCTGGCCGGTAGGCTTGATTAAGGCGGAGATCATCCCTTTCAGGTTACCAGCAGCAAGCCATGCTTTATACCAAAACCGCTTTCCTCTATGGTGTAGACAAGCACCTGGAGCCGGCTTGGGCATGTCACCTTCCGAACGCACGCGGATCTCAGTGGCACTGTGTACGTTTAACGGCGAGCGTTTTCTTTCCGATCAACTGGAGAGCATTGCAAAGCAGACCAGGCTGCCAGACGAGATGGTGGTGTGTGACGATCGATCCACCGACCGCACACTAGCGATCCTGCACGATTTTGCGGCATCCGCTGCCTACCCCATCAAGATTTTTCAGAACGGCCAAAACCTTGGTTTCACCGCCAATTTTGAAGGTGCTATTCGTCGCTGCACCGGAGATCTCATCGCGCTCAGCGATCAGGACGACGTTTGGTATCCCACTCGCCTCGAGCGCTCCGAGAAGGAGTTCCTAGACCACCCACAGGCGGGCCTGGTTTTCTCCGACGCCAACCTCATCGATGAGCACAACCGGCTGCTCGGTCAGACAAGCTGGCAGCGTCTTGGTTTTGATAACAATCAGAGGAACGCCCTGCTGGCCGGTCGGTTTGTACTTCTGGCCAAACACCGCTTCGCAACCGGGGCCACAATGATGTTCCGCGCCGGCTTGCGCGACCGTTTTCTACCGTTCGGTGCGGGGTGGATCCACGACGAATGGATGGTGATGATAGTGGCTGCCTTCTCTGATCTGCGGCCGATTCAAGAGCCGCTGATTCGCTATCGCACGCATGACTCCCAGCAGGTGGGATTCGTCAATAAGCTGGAAAAACGTGCATCAGGGAACACCCGTGCGGAGAGACACTGGGAACGCGTTCGCGATTCAGCCCGGGAAATGCAGCAAATATGCGATGCCCTGTCTCCAACGGTTCGCGAACAAAGCCGACCGGTACTGCCGGTTTACCACCGTCATCTCGAGTTTCTGCTCTCCAGGTCTCATCTGTCGCTATCACCACTGGCTCGGCTGGGCCAGGTCGCCTCACGCTACCAGCAGTATCGTGTGCATGCCTCCGGGCCAGCAAGCATGTTGAAAGACGTCCTGCTCAAAAAGACCTGCTAGAGTCGCCTCCAGATCGACATCGCGCCGAACGTCGCCACCGATTGATACTGCTTGTGGAGGTATGCGTCAAGGATAGTGACTCCACTGCTTCTGGCGCTATCGTTCGGCTCGCGTGCCAGTTCAAACTCGGCATCTACCACAACGTAGGGTGGCGCACTCTGCGTAAGCTCATGAACCATTTGCGTCTGAATGTCGTACCTGTTCTGCAGCCCCGGATCGAAGTGCGACCAATGAGTGGCGGGCAGACGCTGCGTCGCAAAGTAGATGAGGTTGTCGTTGGCAACAATTCGGTCATGGTGGTTTACACCAACGTAAAGCAACTGGCCTGGTTGCGTATGGCTCAGGATGTACTCCGTGGTAAGCATCCGGTCATCTTCCGGCAGAAAGCAAATCCCCCGGGTCAGAGTATTTCTGGTCTTGCACCAAGCAGCTTGCGTTGCTGAAGCGGGGCCAATGTTTTGCAACATTGATGAATGTTGCAACTGCTGCAATCTGATCTCATGCAGGCTCGACCACACAGCAGTCAGGGCACAAAGACTCAGCAGACTGCTGATCAGCATGCGTACAGGAAGTGCGAACAAGAATCGTCGCTGGAACAAAACCCCGATGAGAACGAGCGATGGGAGAATGGCCAGGTACATCTGCACCAGTGAAACGCGCACGACACCCTTCAGGTACATGACCACAAGGAGAAGAGTGAACGTGATCACCACACCTTGCCACGGACGCTCCCCGGCAACATTGTCCTGATCCTGATCCCCTGGTTGGGTACGGCGTGTGGTCAGGCAATATAGCGAGACGGCGGCGATCGCGACCGGCAGATAAATCTCCAGGTTTTCCAGGCCTCGTAGATTGATTCCTGGGAAGGGCAGATTGCGGCCGCGATAGTAGTACTTGCTGGGGAAAAGAATAATGTCATGCACCAGGGGCGCAATGGAAGCAATCGACCAGTCGTACAAAGCCAGCGGGATGGTCAACGCAGCAAAGCCCAATAGATAGGGCCAACATGTCCCTGCGAAGGTGCGCAGCCTGTTGCCCATGCCTTTGCAGCGGAGAGCGATAGCAATGGCAATCGCACAGAGGTGAACTCCAGGCAGCGCTATGCCGGTGTCGTACCTGAAGAGTAGGGCCGACCCCGCCATAGCGCCCGCGGCCAGCATACGGCGCTTCGGCACCCGCCCGGCAAACACCGGAAGCAGTAATGCGGAGCCGGCTAGATTCAGGAAGGACACGGGTGTGATGGCCAGCCCGAACTCACTCATAGCAAAAAGCCAGAGAATGGTGATTATCGAGATGACCACGGCCACTGATCTGCGGCCATAAGCCGATAGCAGCGCGAAGACCGCAGTGACCACAGAAGCTTTGATGGACAGGTCGACCAACCGCTCTGCCAGAAGAGACGTGCCGAATAGTTTGAATACGCCGGCCAGCATGTAAAGTTCCGCTGGCCCATAAATGAAGTAGAAGTCGCGATGAGGCACTTGGCCTGCGGCCACCCGCATAGCGCCTGTAAGCATAATCGCTTCATCGTACATACCGGGCCGCAGCGACATGCCGCAAAACAGAAACACAAATGATGCGAGGAAAACGATCAGAAGCGGTGCAACGGAGCTCCTTACTCTCTTCGAATGCTCTGCAACCGTATCGGCGATGCAAGCCGGAACAGCTGATCCCATTTCACCTTGCAACTTTGTTGTTCCTCGATAGCCGGTGTCTGTGGCCTTACATTAACGGATCACAGCGATCTTCGCCTGCTTGCCGACGCGCACGGCCACCCGCGCGGGCCGCTTATCCAGAATGATCAGCTTGCCAGTCGAGGTCACCCCGTCAATATTCACCCCGGCGCCCACCTGCCGGTCTGCATCCGCACGCGAAGTCTTCAGCCCCAGGGCTACCAGCAATTTGGCAACGTGGATGTCAACCGGTGAACTCGGATCGGCCAGTGCACCCTCGAGCGCTGCAGCCACTGCGACCTGTCGCAGGTCTACCGCGACTTCTTCTGCCATCGCCTCTGTGTTTTTTTGCTGAAAGCGCTCCGCCCAATCATGGTCGGCCTTACGCGCAGCCACTTCCGAGTGGAACCCAGCCACGATCGTGCGCGCTAATTGCTTCTTGACCTCCATCGGATGCAACGTGCCGCCAGCAACGTCTGCTTGCATCTTCTCGATCTCGCTTTGCCGCAGGTCGGTCAGAAAAATCCAATACCGCCACATCAGTTCGTCGGAGATCGACATGAGCTTGCCGTACATTTCCTGCGCGGGCTCATGAATGCCGATCGCGTTCCCTAGCGACTTCGACATCTTCTGCACGCCGTCCAAACCTTCGATAATCGGCGTCATCAGCACAATCTGGGAGGGCTGGTTGTAGTGCCGCTGCAGTTCCCGCCCAATCAACAGATTAAATTTCTGGTCTGTACCACCCAGCTCTACATCCGACTGCAAAGCCACCGAATCGTAGCCTTGCGCCAGGGGATACAGCAATTCATGCAACGAGATGGGTTGCTCATTGTTGAATCGCTTGTGAAAGTCCTCGCGCTCCAGCATCTGCGAGACCGTGAAGCGAGCCGCCAGGCGAATGATCCCTTCAAAGCCCAGCGCCGACAGCCATTCGGAATTGAACCGAACTTCCGTCTTCTCTCGATCGAGGATCTTGAAGACCTGTTCGGTATAGGTCTTGGCGTTCTGGGCGATCTCTTCGCTGGTGAGTGGTTTGCGGGTCACCGAACGGCCCGTCGGGTCACCAATAAGCGAAGTGAAATCGCCGATGAGGAAGATCACCTGGTGGCCCAGATCCTGAAAGTGCTTCAGCTTGCGCATGAGCACCGTGTGGCCAAGGTGCAAATCGGGCGCGGTAGGATCAAACCCTGCTTTCACACGAAGCGGCTTACCGGTCTTCTTGGAAGCTTCCAGCCGCTCCCGCAAATCAGAGACGCGGATAATTTCAGCCGCACCCTTTTGCAGGTAAGCCAGTTGCTCGTCCACAGGCGGAAAATCAGGCATATTCCCTAAGTATAAGGGGATGAACAAATGTTCGGATCTCGAACGAACCAATCTCCGCCTCGCGCGCGCCCGGTTCAACCACAACTGTCAGGGTGTCCGCGCCAGCAAGATAAGATGATTCGGCAGCGCCAGTTCGACCGCAACCACGGTCATCCCGCAACGGGTGAGCAACTCCCGGCTGTTCGCCTCGTCGAAAACGTGGTGGTGCAAACATCGGTTATGAATATTGTCCTGGGAGCGCACGCGAAATTCCTCCATCGACCCGATGCCAGGGTCAAGACTGATATCGTGCCTTTCAAGAACCTCTGGAAGATGAGTCAAATCTTCCTCCGAAGTATCACGCGCGAAATCCTCGAACATGTGATCAACCGGGGTCGGCGTCCGGTTGTGGTCGAACGTCCTGCGATAATTCGGCAGGATCAGTAGCAATGCGCCCCCGGGACGGGTTACACGCTTCCACTCCATCAGTGCTTTTACCGGATTCGCAAAATGTTCCAGATTGTGCGACGAGAGGATGAAATCGTAGCTCTGGTCGGCAATCGACGATAAGTCCGAGGCGTCGCGAAAGATGTTCTTGCCCGCTGGCCGCTTGCTGCTAAACGTATAGACATCAGCATGGCTGGCCCACGCAGTATTTCGTGCCAGGTCACAATTATCCAGGGACCCCACGCGATCGTAAATAGGCAGCGGGTTCAGTCCGCGTTCGAAGACTACGCTCGGCCCACCAATCTCCAGACCCGCTTTCCCCTCGACAAACGGCAGTGCGGTCTTGAGACAATCGGCGCGCCCTTCAAGCATCAAGCGAACCGTATTCTTCGCGCGGCGGATAAGGGAAACTTGCACTGCAACAACCTCGCTCAATCCATCTTATGATACGCAGGAAAGGGAGAGCAGCCGTGACACCAGATCTGGACATTGCGCAGGTGCGAGCAGATACCGCAGGCTGCGAGCAAGCTATTTTCTTCAACAACGCAGGCGCCAGCCTGCAACCCCGCCCCGTGGTAGCGCGCGTGATCGAACATCTGCGCCTGGAAGAGCAAATCGGCGGCTACGAAGCAGCCGATGCCGTCGCTGCCGAACTCGAAGCGCTCTACGGAAGCGTAGCGCGACTGTTACAGTTGCGCACCCGAAGAAATCGCGCTGCAGGAGAACGCAACCCGCGCCTGGGAAATGGCGTTTTACTCGTTGAGATTTGGCTCCCGGCGACCGCATTCTCACCGCCGCCAACGAATATGCCAGCAACTACATCGCTTTCCTGCAGGTCGCCCAGCGCACCGGGGCCGAGATCATCGTGGTCGAAAGTAACGCCACCGGAGAAGTAGATCTGCATGCGCTCGAACAGCACCTCGATGACCGCGTCAAGTTAATCGCGCTCACCCACGTACCGACAAACGGAGGCCTGGTGCAACCCGCCGCCGCTGTCGGCAAGTTGGCCCGCGCCGCAAGCATTCCGTTTCTCCTGGATGCCTGCCAGTCCACCGGCCAGATGCGTCTTGACGTCGACGAACTGGGCTGCGACATGCTCTGCGCCACTGGCCGCAAGTACCTGCGTGGCCCGCGCGGCACCGGCTTCCTCTACGTTCGCCGCACCATGCTCGAAAGCATGGACCCTCCTTTTCTCGATCTGCGAGCGGCCACCTGGACCGCGCGTAACGTATTTGAAGTGCGCAACGATGCCAGGAAGTTTGAGACGTGGGAATCCTCGGTCGCCACTCGCCTGGGTCTGGGTACTGCCATTGAATACGCATTGGCCCTGGGGCTGGACAAAATTGAAGCGCGCGTTCAGGCCCTGGCAGCTTTGCTGCGGCAGCAACTTGCCACATCTCCCGGTATCACCGTCTACGACCTGGGGACCGTACGCTCCGGCATTGTGACCTTCGCCCACCAGCACCACCCTGCCGCTGCTGTGATGTCATGGCTGCAAAGCAACGGCATCTCGGTGCGTACCAGCATGCGTTCTTCCACCCGCATCGACATGGAGCAGCGTAACCTCGAAGAACTCGTCAGGGCTTCGGTCCACTACTACAACACAGAAGACGAAGTGGCTCGCTTTTGCCGGGTATTGCAGGCGATGCCGGACTGAGGAGTGTATGGATGCAGAGCGCGTGCGCGCATGGCTGCTCGAGTTGCCTCATGTGGTCGAAACCATGCAGTGGGGCGCCAACCTGGTCTTCTGGGTCGGCGATAAAGCAATTGGCGGCAAAATGTTCGCTTTGGTCAACCTCGACGAGGATGGCAAAGGCGTACTGTCTTTCGCGGCGGGACCAGAACGATTCGCCGAGTTACTTGAGCTGGAGGGGATCACGCCCGCTCCCTACCTGGCCCGTGCGCATTGGGTTACCATTCGCGACTGGCGCACGCTCAATGCCCCGGCATTGCAGGAACATCTCAAACACGGGCATAACCTGATTTATCAAAAGCTTCCCAGGCGCACCCGCGATCTCCTCGCGTTACCACTTGCGGCGCAACGGAAGCTCATCCAACAGCGCAACAAAGACATCAAAAAGGAACGAGAAGGTAAATCGTAGCGGCCATGAACTTCAACATCCGAGCCCACCCTCCTCTACGTACAATGAAGCTGTAGGACCCGCAGCCCATGCAACCACGCCATCCCCGCTTAGCCAACAAACTTCGACCGCTGCTGTGTCTCCTTTTCGCCCTGGCGACCCTCCATCCGCTGGGCGCGCAAGACGACAACGGCGCAGCCAACCAGCAGAAGGCGCGCGCTACCCTCGACGCGATGGTTGCTGCCCTGGGTGGCGAACGCTGGCTAAACCTGACCAGCTCAATGCAACAGGGCCGCACCTCCGGCTTCTACCTGGGCAAACCCACCGGCATGACTGCCGAGTTCTACGAAGTTCAAAAGTTCCCCGACCAAAGCCGCGTGGAGCTGGGCAAAAAGCGGGATGTCGTGCAAATCGTCTCTGGCGATCAGGCGTGGGAAGTGACCTACAAGGGCAAGCGCGCAGTTCCCAAAGACCAGGTGCAGGATCTGATCCGCCGCCGCGATCATTCGCTGCAAACCGCCATGCGCGTTTGGCTGAAGGATCCGAAAACCGTTCTGATCTACGGCGGCCAGAACCTGGTCGAGCGCCACCTCGCGGACCAGGTCACGCTCATCAATGCCGACAACGACAGCATCACCATCCAGTCCGATGCCGAAACGCATCTGCCGCTACGCCGCACCTGGCAGTGGCGCGATCCGCTCTACAAAGACAAAAACACCGACGCCGAAGAATACGACGACTACCACCTGGTCGATGGACTACCCACCCCGTACACCCTCACCCGTTACCACAATGACGATATGAGCAATCAGCGCTTTCTCTACCGCGGCGCCTACAACGTCCCGGTGACGCCCGACATGTTCGATCCCGACCAAACCGCGGCCAAAATCAAAAAGTAGTCCGCTAAATGCTCTATAATCAGCGCTGCAACCATGGAACAAGAGAGCCCTAAAACAGACCCGGCGCGCCCTATGGACATACGGCAAATCATGTCCATACTGCCCCACCGCTATCCTTTTCTGCTCATCGACCGCGTTCTCGAAGTGAGCCGCAAAAAGCGGATTGTGGCCATCAAGAACGTAACCATGAATGAGTACTTCTTCCAGGGACACTTTCCTGACTATGCCATCATGCCGGGAGTGCTGATCGTGGAAGCGATAGCGCAGGCTGGTGGGGTTCTGCTGCTGCCTGAGGTCCCCCAGCACGAAACGAAACTGTTGGTCTTTTCCGGTGTGGACCGGGCTCGTTTCCGCCGGCCGGTGACGCCCGGCGATCAGTTGCGCATTGAAGTCGATGTGTTGAACTGGAGGCCTCTGGCTGCGAAGCTGGAAGGCAAGGTTTACGTAGATGGCAAGCTGGTCTGTGAAGCCACGATCATGTGTGCTGTCGTGCCCCGGCCTAACCCCATCGGGGTTGAGGAATCCAGCGCCGTCGCGCCGGTAGCGGATGCGGCGTTGGAGCCGGTGAATCAAGAGTGAGTATTCACCCTACGGCCATCGTAGCGGCCACGGCTTGTATCCCTGATTCCTGCATCGTTGGTCCGTACTGCACCATTGGTCCTGAAGTCGTATTGGGCGAGAGTTGTGAACTGGTGTCGCACGTCGTGCTTGACGGCCGCACGCGGTTAGGGGCACGCAACCGCGTGTACTCCTTCGCCTGCCTGGGCGTGGCCCCGCAAGACCTCAAATACCGTGGCGAACCAACCGGTCTCGAGATGGGTGACGACAACACCATCCGTGAGTACGTCACCATCTCGCGCGGCACAACCGGCGGCGGTGGCACCACGCGCGTCGGCAGCCACTGCCTCATCATGGCCTACACCCACATCGGCCACGACAGCAGCATCGGCAATCACTGCATCCTGGCCAACGGCGCCACCCTGGCCGGTCATGTCACCGTCGAGGATCACGCCAGCGTCGGCGCGCTTTGCCCCGTGCACCAGTTCTGCTGTATCGGGAAGCACGCCTACGTGGGCGGCGGCACCACCATCACGCAGGATGTTCTGCCCTTCTCGCTCACCTCCGCCAAGCGCGACATTCATGCCTATAGCCTCAACCGCATAGGCCTGGAGCGTTCCGGCTTCACCGACCAGCAACTGCGCGCGCTGCAGCATGCCTATCGGGTTCTGCTGGCGGCCAGGCTAAACACCACCCAGGCAATCGAGCGGCTTCGCGCAGAAGGCCAGCCGGACGCCTGCGTGGCTTACCTGCTTTCCTTCATCGAGCGTTCGCAACGAGGGGTCATCAAGTAGGAGAACCAGGAGCGGCCCAGTTGCAAGCAGAAGCGATCACCAGGCTTGGTCTGATAGCCGGCAACGGCCAGTTCCCCTTTCTGCTGCTCGACGCCGCGCGCGCCCATGGTGCGGAGGTGGTGGTTGCCGCGATCAAAGAAGAGACTGAGCCGGAGATGGACGCGCGCGCTGCCGCCGATCCCGGCATTCACGTGCACTGGCTCTCCCTCGGGGAGCTTTCGCGGCTGATCGAGACCTTCCACCGCGAAGGCGTGACCAGGGCCGTGATGGCCGGCCAGGTCAGGCACAAACAAATCTTCTCCAGCATTCGCCCTGACTGGCGCCTGGCCAAGCTGTTGCTCAATCTGCGCACCCGCAATACCGACATGCTGCTGGGCGCGGTGGCAAAGGTCCTGAGCGACGAAGGCATTGAACTGATTTCCTCTGTTGCCTATCTGGAGCCGCTGCTGGCGCGATCCGGCGTGCTCAGCGAACGCCAGCCCACCGCAGAAGAAGAGCAGGATATCGCCTACGGCCGGCAGGTCGCCCTCGCCCTCGCCGCTTTCGATATAGGTCAAACGGTCGTCGTGGCGGCACAAGCCTGTGTCGCGGTGGAAGCGATGGAAGGTACCGACGCCACCATCGCCCGCGCCGGAGCCCTACTCGGCACCCTGGAGGGCGAAGCAGAGGCATCTACGCTGCAACGGCGGCTGACTGTAGTCAAGGTCGCCAAGCCACGTCAGGATATGCGCTTCGATGTACCCGTGATCGGTCCGCAGACCATGGAGACCATGCGGCTGGCTGGCGCCACCTGCCTCGCGGTCGAAGCCGGCCGCACGTTGATCTTCGACCTTCCCGCCGTCCTCCAGTCCGCGGCGGCGGCTGGCATCACCATCATCGCGACCTGAGAGCCAGAGGAAAAGTGTCTCCGGATCGGGGAACACTCCCACCCTGTCCGTCTCCCTCCTTGCGCTTTGTCAGCACTACCGGGCCTTTGTCATCCCGAGCAGTTGATTTGCCTTGAGGCAAATTGAGGGTGGAATGAACGAGGACGGGCAGGGATTGCTGATTGGGAGCGAAGCCAAGGGATCTGCAATGTTTCACCCTGACTCAACTCTCCAGGTCGGCAATGATCAATTTCGGCTGCTCTTCATCGGAACGACGCGCTGAAAGATTCTCGAAGCACCCGGCGACGCAGTTCCCGGGGGGAGGGCTGCAGGTTACGCTCGAACCCGGTGGAAGCCCCGGACTTGAGTCCGGGGGGCGCGGGTTCAAGACCCGCGCTTAACGCGCGCAAAGCTTGAGGGCTTTCAGCCCTGGTGGAACGAAGCCTAGCCAGCCAATCGGCCGTGTGAGCCCCCCGCGAAATCTACGCGCACGTTTCCAATCGACGGGCGCCGCTGCCACCTGGGCTGAAGCCCTCGCATGGTAAAAGGCCACCCTCAGCGCGGGTTCTACACCCGCGCCCCCGGACTAAAAGTCCGGGGCTTCCACCGTATCGAGTGAACCACCAGGGGACGCGATGACGCATCCCTCGTCATCGCCATCACGTCGGCACGTTCATGACGCTCCGTCCAAGCCACCACGACTCATCCCGTCATCCGCCTTGGAATGAACGACGAAAGGAGAGGTTGTTCATTAGGAGCGAAGTCGAGGGATCTGCTGTGCTCCTTTCTCCTGCCACCAATCCCTACAGAGCTCCAGGATCGGCTATGCAGAGGAACCTGCAACGCGCCTGCCCTCCCTGCGAAAGGAATGGTCCCGCTACCTATCTCATCCTGGAGCTCTGCAAAACCGGGTATCAGCCATCCACCGGCTCTACCGAGGGAGGATGAAAGGCACGACTTTTAGTCGTGCCGAAAACCCCTGGAAATAGGTTGAGCTTCAGCCCACTGCGGCGGCCTTGTCCGGACCCATACTTCATATCTCCGCAGCGACTTGAGCCGGCTGCTTTACAGCACAAGAGCAAAGCGGGTCTAATCAATCTGGCCTTACCACGAACCGATGCCGATGCCGTGCGCATCCGCTACCTATCCCATTTGCAGCAACCTGGGAGCTCATCCGCGGGTTGCGGAGGAACTCCAGTGAACGGAACAAAACTCAGTATCGTAGCTGTACTCGTCATCCTGCTCGCAGGCGCCGCTATCACCCTGCGTGGCAAGGCGGATGAAACGGCAATGCCCCAGGCAGGCCAGATGGCCCCGACCTTCAGCCTGCCCTCGCAGGATGGCTCGAACATCAGCCTCGACAGCTTCCGCGGCAAGTGGGTCGTGCTCTACTTCTACCCCAAGGACATGACCAGCGGCTGCACCATCGAAGCCCATAACTTTCAGCAGGACATCCAGAAATATCAAAAGCTCGATGCCGTCGTGGTGGGTGTGAGTGTGGACTCAACCGGCAGCCACAAGGAGTTCTGCGCTAAGGAAGGTCTAAGCTTCAAGCTGCTCAGCGATCAGGACAAGAAAGTCGTAGCCCAGTACGGATCCATGGCCGATTACATGGGCGTCAAAATCGCCAAGCGCAACACCTTCCTCATCGATCCGCAAGGCAAGATCGCGCAGGTGTGGACGGGCGTCAAGCCCTCCGAGCACAGTCAACAGGTTTTGGCCGCCCTCACCGGCTTGGAAAAGAAGTAAACAGGCAAAAAGCATCCAGACGCAAAAACGCCCGGCGATTAGCCGGGCTCTTTTGCTTGCCTGTTTTGTAGAACTACTTCTTTGCTGACTTCTTTTTTGCTGCCTTTTTCGCCGGTGCCTTTTTAGCTGCCTTCTTGGCGGGCGACTTCTTTGCTGCCTTTTTCGCCGGAGACTTCTTCGCCGCCGACTTCTTGGTTGCTGCTTTCTTAACTGCCAAAGGAATACCTCGTTTAGTGGTAGATTTTTTGTTGCTGGCGCTCTTTTTGTTGCCGGCTGTTTTCACAGCCACCCTGCCGCTTTTCGCGCCTTTGGTACTCTTCTTCGCGGCAGATTTCGTTGCGGCTTTCTTGGCTGGAGCCTTCACTGCAGCCTTCTTCGCCGGAGTCTTTTTCGCGGAAGCTTTCTTTGCCGGAGCTTTCTTCGCGGCAGCTTTCTTCGCTGGAGCTTTTTTGGCGGGGGCCTTTTTTGCCCGCGCGGGAGATGCCGCCGGTGCGTCCGTCTCGGGCGCCACCGACAACTCGAAAACACCAGCCGCGACGCTTACTTCCTCTTCTTCATCTTCATCGTCATCAAAACCGGTTTCCATCTCGTCCGGCATCTCGTCCGCCTCGGTTCCAAACTCACTATCAGCGTTTGCGTACAGCTTGCGTTCGTCCTGCATACTTTTGCCTCCAAGGCTTCGGTTACAACGATTCGGATCGCAGAGAACCGCTCTCAATCATACTTGCCTGCGGCGCGGATTATAGCAACAGCATGCAACGGGTTGCCACTGAACGCAAGTATGAAGTGAGTTTTCTTTCTTCAACGGTGCTTCGAAAGAGCCATCACACGCATCGTGCAGCCACGCTAATTCTTCAACGAAGCAGACGAAGAGGTCTTGACTGCTGCATGCGCACCAGCGGACGTGCGCGGTTTATGCGCACCGCTGGTGCTCGCGATCTTCTCCCCGGCCTTTTTCTTTGCAGGTGCATGGCGAACACTGGCAGCACGGCTGATCCGCGCAGGTTCGGCCACATACAAGCGGCGGCCCGGTTCCAGCCTGGCCGCGCTCAGGTGATTCCAACGGCGCAGCTGTGGCACCGTCACATTGAAGCGGTCCGCTACCGTCACCCACGTGTCCCCGCGTTGCACTTTGTAAAGCGTCAGCCGCGCTCTGCTCAGTACCGGCGGCGGCACTGGAATCACCAGCGAATCGGTTGCGGAAAGATCTTCACCTGGCTGCAGCTGGTTCACAAACACGATGTCGGAGGAACTCACATGGTAATCGCGGGCGATCGTCTGCACTGTCTCGCCGGCGGTCACTTTATGAAACCGCCACTGCGTCCGCTTATCCGCCGGGATTTCTGCGATGCGCTTCTGGTACAGATCCCTGGTGCCCGCCGGCAGATGCAACTCGAACGGCTCATCGCCAGGCGTGGACATCCGCAGCAGGCTGGGATTCAGGTCAGCAATCTCCTGCACCGGCGCACCCACCAGGTCTGAAACCAGGTGCAGGTCAACACCATAGTCGATCGTCACCGTGTCCTTCAGCAGGGGCGGATTCGGCGTCACCGATTGCAGGCCATACTGCTCCGGGTTCTTCGCCATGATCGCAGCGGCAATGATGATGGGCACGTAATTCTTTGTTTCCTGGGGCAGAGCATTGCGCCGGTAGAGTTCCCAGAAATCTGCGTAGCCGGTACGTTGCACCGCCTTCTGCACATTGCCCGGACCCCAGTCGTAGGCGGCCATCGCGAGATACCAGTCGCCCAGCTGTGCGTACAGCACCTTCATGTAGCGCGCGTACGCGTGCGTCGATTTTTCCGGATCGAAGCGCTCGTCGTACCAGCCATTCCGCGTCAGCCCGTAAGTGCCGTAAGGCATGAACTGCCACATGCCACCCGCGCCCGTGCGGCCGTTTTGCGCCTGGGGCTGAAAGCCAGACTCGGCGACTGCCTGGTAAATCAAATCCTGCGGAACCTTCTCTTCCGCCAACACCGTGGCGATCATGGCTTGATAGCGACCGGCACGCTCCAGGGAACGAATTAATGTGCCTCGCCCTTTGGAAGAAAAGTAGCTGATGTAGCCAGCCACCGGATCGTTGATGACCAGGGGAAGATCCGACACCGTCGTCTTCAACTCCGCAATTGCCTGTGCCTTGACGGTGGGATCCACCGGGAAGGTGACGTCATTCGCGATATCCACCGGCGCCGGCTCGAGCTTTGGCGCAAACCCGTTTCCTCGCTTCAGCGCCTCCAATTCGAGCGTGTTGACCGCATCGAGAATGCGATCGAACTCATCCCGCAACTGTGGCTCGTTCTTCATGTCGAAGCTGCTGGTTAGCATCAGATCCACCGCGTGATCAAAGTCGGCCTTGGCCGGCTGCAGTTTGCCGGCGTGGTAGTTGGTCACGCCACTTTGATAAGCCACCTCGACTGCGTCGATCAGCGCCTGCACTTGTGGACGCGCGGGCGCTGCGACTGGCGCGGCAGCTGCATCCACAGGCGCCATGGCCGACGGCACTGCCGGCTTGAGTGTGGGAGCGGTCGCTTGCGGCGTTTTGCCAGGACCCCCAGCACTCTTGGTAACAGGCGCTGCCGGGCACCCGGTCAACAGCAATGGCGCCACTGCCGACAGCAGCATCACGACGTGGCACCTACGCAAGCGGTACAGAAGCCTCAAATAGATTTTCCTCTTCACAATTAGACTTCTGCGCGGCCCGGAAGGGTGACAATGGCCACACCACCGCTGTTCGCCGGCAAACGCCGCCCGGAAGGCTGCCGGCGAAGGAAAACGACGACGCCATACCGTGCCCTGCCGTCCCTGATGGGGTTGACGGGCTAATCAGGATCGATCTCCCGGTCAGATCTCCCGATCCGTCCCGTCCAATTGTATGGGTCTGTCACTCCGGCGTGAATGATAAGATCGGGTGAGAGACTCTCGCCCATCAACTCAGTAGTTGCCCTCCGAACGGCCTCCCCTCATGGATAGAAGTCACATCCGCAATTTCGCGATCATTGCTCACATTGATCACGGCAAATCGACGCTCTCGGACCGGCTGCTCGAGCTGACCGGCTCCCTCACTGCGCGCGAAATGCAGCACCAGGTGCTCGATGCCATGGATCTGGAACGCGAGCGGGGCATCACCATCAAGGCCCATGCAGTGCGCATGAACTATCTCGCCCAGGATGGCGAGATGTACCAGCTCAATCTTCTCGACACCCCGGGCCACGTCGATTTCTCCTACGAAGTCTCGCGTTCGCTGGCGTGCTGCGAGGGCGCGCTGCTGGTGGTAGACGCGTCGCAGGGTGTGGAAGCGCAGACCCTGGCCAATGCCTACCTGGCCATCAACAACGGGCTGGACATGATCCCGGTCATCAATAAGATCGATTTGCCCAGCGCCGACGTAGTGCGTACCCAGGAAATGATCGAGTCAACCGTGGGCATCGATGCTACGGACGCGCTGCCGGTGAGCGCGAAGACCGGTCTGGGCGTGGCCGACGTTCTGGAAGCGGTAGTCAAACGCTTACCGCCGCCAACTGGCGATGCGCAAGCCCCGCTCCAGGCGCTTATCTTCGACTGCTGGTTCGATCCCTATCGCGGTGTCATCGTTCTGGCGCGAGTCATAAATGGCATTCTGCGCAAGGGTGCGCGGATTCGCCTCATGTCGAACGGCCGTGTGTTCGATGTCGAGTCGGTCGGCGTACTCACGCCCAAGCCGCTGGAAATTGCTGAATTGTCTGCCGGCGAGGTGGGCTTTTTCTCCGCCACCATCAAAAACGTGGCCGATACAAAGATCGGTGACACCATCACGGAAGATGGCCGGCCCGCCACCGAGGCGCTTCCAGGCTTCAAAGACATTCAATCCATGGTGTTCGCCGGCCTCTACACGGTCGATTCGCACGAACACACCTTATTACGCGACGCGCTCGAAAAGCTGCGGCTGAACGACTCCTCGTTTTTCTTTGAACCCGAGAGTTCGGTCGCCCTTGGCTTCGGCTTTCGCTGCGGCTTCCTCGGCTTGCTGCATATGGAAATCATCCAGGAGCGGCTCGAGCGTGAGTTCAATCTCGACCTCATCACCACAGCCCCCGGCGTGCGCTACAAGATCACGCTTACCAGTGGCAATGTGATCGAAGTGGAGAATCCGTCGCGCTGGCCTGACCCAACCGACATCGAGAAGATCGAAGAGCCACTCATCGTCGCCACCATTCTTACCAGCGAAGAATATGTAGGCGGCATTCTCAAGCTGGTGGAAGAAAAGCGCGGTCGCCAGAAGAACTTTGAATATGTAACGCCGACCCGGGTCATGCTGACCTACGAACTGCCGCTCAACGAGATCGTTCTCGACTTTTACGACCGGCTGAAGTCGGTTTCACGCGGCTATGCATCACTGGACTATCAACTCGCCGGCACCTGGGAATCTCCGATGGTCAAGCTGGATATCCTGATCTCCGGTGAGCCGGTCGATGCACTGTCGATCATCGTGCACAAGGATTTCGCGTATGAGCGTGGGCGCGCGCTGGTCTCAAAAATGCGTGAGCTTATCCCCCGGCAGATGTTCGAGGTAGCTATCCAGGCGGCGATCGGGGCCAAGATTGTCTCTCGGGAAACCGTAGCCGCGCTGCGAAAAAACGTAATCGCAAAATGTTATGGCGGAGACATCAGTCGTAAGCGTAAGCTGCTGGAAAAGCAAAAAGAAGGCAAGAAGCGGATGAAGCGCGTGGGCAAAGTAGACATCCCCCAGGAGGCCTTCCTGGCGGTGTTGAAAGTCGGCGAGGATTCTAGCAAATAGGCCCCAGTTACGTCTGCGGCGAAACCCCCATTTTGTGGAAACCTCGAATTTTCCGTCGAGCCGGGCGAAATTCTTCACACTTTCCGCAGTATTCTCCCTGCGGGCACCATAACACGCTATAAATAAACCACTTATATGCGCCCCACCCGGGCGAGCACGCCTCACCGGGGTGGGCAAAAGCTGCACCCGAAAAAACCGCCCGCCAGCTTTCCACATTTTTTTCCACAACCAGCAAAAGTGTGCCTATTCGAAGCTTTTTTAGCCTCGAAACCGTCCGCATTTCTGAACAAACCGGGCGTAAGACCACCCCTTTGTCATCCCGAGCAACCTGCTTGAAGTGCCAGTTAAGGACGGGATGAGAACGAGGTGCGATACGCATCGGTTTCTGGATGCGGGCTCTGGATGCGGGCAGGGAGCAGATCCTCCTGAGTGGCGACTGATCGGACCCTAAAAACTGTAGGGTGGCCCATTCAAGCCGCGTTTGGCTTGAGTGGGGGACATTTGAACCCTCGTCCAGAGCGCATTCCAGTTTGTTCATCCCGAGCTTTATGCTACCCACCCTCAAGCGACTGCTAAAGAGAGTCACGTTCCTCCCCTTTGTCATCCCGACCGAAGCGAAGCGCAGCGGAGGGATCTGCAGTGCGCCTTCTCCCTCCACCCATTCTTCACAACGACTCCAGGGGCTCGAACCCGGTGGAAGCCCCGGACTTTCAGTCCGGGGGCGCGGGTTCAAGACCCGCGCTTAAACGCGCACAAAGATTGAGGGCTTTAAGCCCTGGTGGAGCCAAGCCTCGCCAGCCAATCGGCCGTGTGAGCTCCCCGCGAAATCTACGCGCAAGCTTTCCAATCGGACTGACGCCGCTGCCACCTTGCTAAAGCCCTCGCATGATGAGGGACACCCTCAGCGCGGGTTCTACACCCGCGCCCCCGGACCAAAAGTCCGGGGCTCCCACCGTATCGAGTGAACCGCCAGGCGACTGGCTGGCTGCATGTCCGACCCTGGAGTTGTTGTAAAGATGAATGGAGGGAGAAAGGCTCACTGCAGATCCCTCCGCTGCGCTTCGCTTCGGTCGGGACGACAAAGGGGTGGAACGTGACGCTCTTTAGCAATCGCTTATGGATTAGGGGCGTGTGGCGCGAAAGCTCGGGATGACAGAAGCGCGCAGACAAATCGGCCCCCACGCACTGATGTGCCCGGGGGCCGATTCACTGCAATCCCTTACTGGGGTGGCTTAGTCGTGCTGGGCCGGGTGGTCCGTGGAGTGGTCGTGCTGGGCCGGGTCGCCGAAGGAGCAGGACCGCTGGCAGCAGGCTGCGCGGGAACACCCGACTTCACGTTGTACGCATCCACCACGGCCTTGGTGATATCCGTGGCCGGGGTCGCCCACAACACCGGCGAGTTCTGTTGATTGCTGGCGTCAAGCACCAGGGTGAACTTGCTCTGGTTGGCGTACGTGTCCAACACTGCGTAAACCTTCTGTGCCAGCTGCTGGTACATTTCGCTCATCGCGTTGCTGGCTTCGTTCTGCGCATCTTCCGCCGAACGCTGCAAAGACTTGGTCTTCTCATCGATCGTCCGCAGGCGGCTCTCGCGCTCCGGCTCTGCCAGCGTGGTGCCGGCATCCTGCAACTGCTTCTTCAGGGAATCGATCTCGTCGCTCTGCGTCTTCAACTGCGTCTGCTTGGGTTCGAACTTCACCCGCAATTGGGCGAAATTGCGTTGACCTTCATTGGTCGCGGCAACAGCCTGCTGGAAGGCAATGATCGCCACCTTGGCCGGGATCGGAGTGACCGGACCGGCGGTCGCCGTTGCCGGCGCGGTCGGCTCAGGAGCCGCAGGCGCCTGCGCATATGCTTTGCTGCTGGAGGCAAGGGTACCCACGCCCGCTGCGGACGCGAGTAGGCAAACAACTGTGAACGAACGCTTCATCGGAATACAAAACTCCTTTTGATCTTTGAATCCAGATCGCCCGCATCTCTTGAGCGGTAGCGGGCCTTCGCTTGCGCGCCTTCCTCATCCGCGGTGCCCGGGGCCAGCATATCTGGCGGCAACTGCGCGAAAAAGACACGGACCAAGATATAAGACTGGGCCAGTGGTGATTATAGGTGCGGGCTGAATGAGCGTCAACGCAACCGGTACGCTCTTTCTTGACGCCACCCCTTCTTACGAGCAGAGACGAAAGCTGAGAGCCGGTGGTCGCAACGTTTGACCCTGTGCCTGCATAACTGGCCCGGCCCGCTTGGACTAGAACGTCGTACTTACACTCAGGCGGAAAGTCTTTTTCGGCTCGCGGAAATGCAGCAGCGAGTTAAAGGCAGACTCCGCCTCGTTATAGGTGTAATCGCCCGCACCGCCCGCAGGGAACATACTGCGGGTAATCAGGCTTTCTCCCTGCCGGTCCTGATAGAGCCGCATCAGGTTGTACGCGTAGTAAAGGCGGAATGGCGCATTCACGATCGGGAGCATGGCCGAAATCTCACCACCGATCGACATTCTTGGCACGACGTTGGTGCCACCGATCGGCCGGATGAGATTGATGAACTGAATCGTCTGCCCACCCTGGCAAGATCCGTTGAAGTACGATGTGCACCCGTATAGTGGGGAGTTCAGCTGATCGGCGCCCTCCACACTTTGCCGCAACTGCGACTGGCGAATGATTGCCGTGATATCGAAGTCGTCAAAGATCGCGAATTGCACCGGCCCGCCAAGCGGTATCCGGTATTCCACGTTCGTCGTGAACTTCACGTCGCCGCCCACGGACACGGGGCGATAAATCGGGATGGGGATGGGAATGTTCCCCAGCGTGTAGTTACCCGGCTGAATGGGTACCGGCGTGCCATCCGGATTGGTGAGCGTGATATTTTGCCGCACCGGGATGAACGCATACGGCGTCGCCGCGCGCACATCGAATCCGCGCAGTTCGTTGTCGCCGCCCGAGTAGAACCGTGCAAATGGCGGGGCTACGTCGCCGCTGAATCCCTGGATATACGAAGCCTGGGCGCGCAGGGCCAGTACGTTGCGACCTTCCGGGTTGAACCGGAAACCCTTCATCGCCTGGAAGTGCTTTACCTGGACCACCGGGCTGAAGTAACGAACATTGCCAAAGAGGCCCGCCAACTGGAAAGCAGCCGAGACATCCGTGCCAAAGCGAGGCCGGAAGACTGAAGGACCGACCTTGTTGTACAGGTAACTCAACGAGACCGAGCTGGTGTAAATGCCTTCGAGCGCGTTCGAACCCTGAATCTGCCCGCTGCGGAACGCCAGCGTCTGGAACAGGTTTGCCGAAGCCTGGCTGAAGGTCGTGATCGTCGATTTATCCCAGCTGTAGGTCAACCCGACCCGCTTGAACGAGCGGCGTAAGGGATAGCTCACAGAGAAATTCAAACCGGTGGACGACTGGTTATAGTTCTGCGTCAGCGATTGCTGCGCCTGGCTGAGCGCATTCGATTGCCCAGTCACCGACGCATAATTACGCGCCGAGTTGAAGTCCGATTTGCGCGAGAACACCTGGAAGCCGAGACTGATCGGCTTGTTGTGCAGGTAAGGCTCGGTGAACGCAAACAGGAGGTTACGTGACAGGTTGCCGATATTACCCTGCACGCTCAACGTTTCGCCCAATCCCAGAAAGTTGTTGGTCTGGTAGTTGAGGCCCAGGAATGTGCCCGAAAGGCCGCTGACGCCGCCATTCAAGCCGATCGAGTTCTTGCCTTTTTCGTGCACCTTCAGCAGCAGGGAAACCGTGCCGTTCTCGTTATCTGGATGGATGTCAGAATCCTGGTCCACCTTGAGCGCGTCGAAGTAGTCGAGCTGGTTCAGGTGCAGCAGGCTCGACTCCCACAGATTGCTGTTGTAAACCTGGCCCTCTTCGAGCAAAAGCTCGCGACGAATCACGCGGTCGCGCGTGATCGTGTTGCCCTGGAACTCGATCCGTGACACGGTGAAAGGCTTGCCTTCGTCGATGTCGATGTCGAGATACACCAGGTGTTTGGCATCGTCAATGCGCGGGGTAGGTACCGCGGTGAAGTTGATGTAGCCCAGCGAACCGTACGCCTTACGCAGGTTATCGAGACCCTTACCCACCGCGGTGGCGTTAAAGAACTCGCCATCCTTGGTCGGGAACTGGGACCGTAGAGCCTTTACGTTCTGTACGTGCGTATTGCCCGTGAAGGTGACGCCGCCAAGCCGATAGCGAAGGCCTTCATCGACAGGAATACGAATGTCGATGCGCTTGCCCTGGCGCGGCCGGAAGGTAAAGAACGAGAGGCCGCCTTCGTTCCTGATATGCGTAACCGGATCGTTCACCACGGCGCGGAAGTAACCGCGATCCTGCATGGCGCGGCGCACGCGTTCCGTATCTTCCTCGAGCTTGCTGGCGTCATAGGTGCGCGCAAATATGTTCTCGAGGACGATCGAATGCGGAACGCCGACCGGCCGAAGATTTTTCATGGCAGCGCGCAGCTCGCGCGAATTCACGGCATGGTTGCCGCTGAAAGTGATGTTCCCCACCTTAACGGTTGGGCCTTCCTTGATGTTGAAGATGACTGCTACGGAAGACGGCGGAATAGTTTTGATATCCGGCTTGACCGTTGCGAACTGGTGGCCATGCTCCGCCAGCAAAGCGCGGATGACATCGATGACCCGCGCCAGCTTGGTGGGGTCATATGGGCTCTCCTGAGAGAAGCCGGTGATGTGCTCTTTTTTAAAGCGGTCGAGAACGTCTGAAGTTGAGACTGAGTTCAACCCCTTGTACGTGATCTCACGAATCGTCGGCTTTTCTTTAACGATGATGTCGAGAACGATGCCCTTGGGAGTGTCTTCGCGGGCAATCTGCAGATTTTCGAAATAGCCGGTATTCCAGAGCGAATTGAAATCCCGCTCAATGGTCGCTGGATCGTAGGTATCGCCGGGGTGGGAAAACAAACGGGCAAGTACGGTCTCGCGCGGGATGCGCCGATTGCCGATCACCCTTATTTGCTGCACCACGTTCGGCTGGGCTGCCGGCTCCGGCGCGGCGCCCGCAGCAGCAGGCGCTTCCTGGGCCCAGACACACGCAGTGGAACCGCACAACAGAAATAAAGCCATCATCCTGCGCATCCGAGAGCAAAACGGGAGTGCAGGTTGGTTCTTTTGCAACCGGGAGCGAAGGCTCCCTGACACGACGCGAAGAATAGGCACACCCCTACTGCTAAATATCGGATCCCGCTTGAGGAAAAGCCGATTATATGTGACGGAACCGATACTCCCCAACTGCGGCAATTCGTTTCTCACGCTACCTGCCATCCTGGAGACACAGGACAGAGCGTCACATGTTCAACTTTCCAGCTCTGAGGTAGCGAAGTACTCGCCCAATGAAGAGTCCCAGGACACAGAGAGAAGATTTGGTTTGCAGCAGACCTGGCAATCCTCAACGTAGCGCTGCCGTCCGCCCGCAGACTCATCCACCACAATTTCATTCCACTCTCCACAGCCCGCGCACTGAAACCCCGCTGGATACGGCATCGTCGACACTCACGTTTGAGCAGGTTCTCTTAGTCTATCGGAGGGAAGTGGTTTTGCGCGTCTTCGGGGCTGAGCTTTCGTACTTCCACCAGCGTGGAATAGAACGTGGCTCCGCGGCCCAGGTCGGTTAATCGCTCCGAGGTAAGCGCGTTCACGTTGTTTCCACCGGCCGACAGCTTGTTCCAGTTAAGGCTGGCCGCCACCACACCCGCTGGCACGCTGCTATCCAATCTGGCCCGCAGTCTTATTTTTCCGCGGTCGTTGTAGATCTCGACCCAGTCGGCTTCGCCAATCTGTCGCGCACGCGCGTCTTCTGCATGCAGGTAGGCAAGTCCCGGTCTTTCCATCTTCTGGTGACCAGGTAAGTTGGCAAACGTCGAATTCATGTAGTTGTCTGCCTTGCGCGGCAGAAACTCCAGCGGGAACGTGTGTGCCTGGGCGCCACGCCGCGATTCCTCCGCCGCGTGAAACGTCGGCAGCGCATCCAGGCCCTGTGCGGCCAGCTTGTCGGAAAAGAACTCGGCTTTCCCGCTGGGAGTGGCAAATCCGCCGTCAGCAAAGGGGAGAAACACGCCTCCATCGCGGCCTGACGTCGCCTGCAGCCGTATCTCTTTCTTCTGCTCCAGTTCCTGCCGCGTGATGCCTTCCATGCTTTCTGAGCCCAATGCTTGTTCGATCAGGTCATCCACCGTGTCACGGAAGCAAGGCTCGGAGAAGCCGGCGCGCTGCCCCAACTGGCCAAACAGCCAAACGTTGGAGCGGGCCTCGCCCAGCGGTGCAATCGCCTGCTCAGATAGCTGCAGATAGTAATGGCCGTATGCCCCCTGCAGATCTTTGTGCTCCAGAAACGTGGTCGCCGGCAGCACGATGTCAGCGTAGTCCGTCGTATCAGTAAAGAACTGCTCATGGACCACGGTGAACAAGTCGTTCCGAAGCATGCCACGCACCACCGCATTCTGATTGGGCGCAATCGCCACAGGATTTGAGTTGTAGACGAACAGTGCTTTGACTGGCGGGCCGTCCTCTTGGTAAGCACCCAGCTCGGTAAGCGCCTGGCCCAGCTGCGACATATTCACGATGCGCGCTGGGCGGCCAAGTGGGCTGGCCATCATCAGGTCCGGCCGCTCCAACGCTGCGCTATCGAAACCGAAAGCGCCGCTGGTCGAGAGCTGCAGTCCACCGCCGAGTTGCTTCCAGGCGCCGATCAGTGCCGGCAGCATGCACACCGCACGCGCGGCGGCGCCACCGTTCTGGGACCGTTGGATACCGTAGTTCAAGCGAATGACGGACGCGCCACTGGTGGCGTACTCGCGCGCCAGCCGCTCTATATCGTCGGCAGCAATGCCCGTCAGGCTGGCAACGTGCTCCGGCGTATAGGGCTGAACATGTGGGCGCAGCAACTCGAAACCATGCGTGTGCGCCTGGACATACTCCGCGTCGTAGAGCCCGTCGCGGATGATGACGTGCATCAAGCCGAGCGCCAGGGCGGTGTCGGTGCCCGGCTGGATCGCGATGTGCCAGTCTGCGGCTTTCGCCGTGCGCGTGCGATAGGGGTCGATCACCACCAGCTTTGCGCCGCTGCGCCGTGCCTCTTCAACGAAGGGCCACAAATGCACATTGTTGCCGTGGATGTTGGCTGCCCACGCGATGATGTACTTCGCGTGGCGAAAGTTCTCCGGGTCGGTACCCAGCTTTTTGCCGTAGACCGAAATCAGCGCATCGCCACCCGCCGTGGCGCAGATCGTGCGATCGAGCCGGGAAGCACCCAACCGGTGGAAGAACCGCCGATCCATGGAGCCGTACCCCAGAGCGCCGATCGTGCCGGCATAGGAGTAGGGCAGGACCGACTCCGGCCCATGCTCCTGGCTAATCTTAAGCAGCCGCTCGGCGACAATCCCGAGCGCCTCCTCCCACGAGATCCGTTCGAACGCGTCTGCCTCGTGTCCCTGCGCCAGCTTTCCTTTGGGAACCCCGGCCCGGCGCCGCATGGGGTAGAGCAACCGCTGTGGCGAATAGACCCGCTCCAGGTATTTGGCCACTTTGCCGCAAAGAAACCCGCGCGTCACCGGATGTGCCGGGTCGCCCTGTACCTTAGTAGCCGTACCTTTGTCATCGATCGTGACCAGAACCGCGCAAGAGTCCGGGCAATCGTGAGAGCAAACGGCATGCACTGTGGTGGCGGGAGACATACTTCATTGTAGTAGCAGCGAACCTGCAGCATCGCGCGCCTCAACAACTCTCCGCGCCACGCCTGAAAGCATGTCCTGTACCGTCTAACTCCAAGGCCACCAGCAGCAGCAAAGGAAAAGTCGCCCCCCTTAATTTGTCATCCCGACCGGAGCGAAGCGCAGCGGAGGGATCTGCAGTTCTCTCCCCACCACAAACTTCGGCGTTTCGCCAGCAGCCGAGAAAAACAGATCTGCTACGTGGAAGATGCGTGCCCGACATCTCGCGAAAAACCAGCGAGATATGGGGCACCCATCACTTGTTATGGAACAGGCCGTGAGAAATGGGGTTGGAGGGGCAATTGCGGAACGAGGAGCGAAGAAGAATGTCGTTCCGCACTGCTCATCGCGGTAGTGGAAACGACACAACGAAGAGACCCGGACGATGCGTTATCTTCGATCGATGAGAAGTCGATTCATCACCAAAGCCCTGACCTGCTGCCTGCTGCTCCTGCCTTGCTTAGCCGCACACGCGCAAGCGAACCCATCCGCACAAGCCGCGATCCAACACGTGCTTGATCAACAAACCGCAGACTGGAACCGTGGCGACATAGTCGCTTTCATGCAAGGCTACGAAAACTCACCACAGACCACCTTCGTGAGCCAAAACGTGCAGTACGGCTACGAAACGATTCTGGAGCGGTACAAGAAGCTCTACACCACCCCCGCAGCGATGGGAAAGCTCACCTTCACTCACCTGGCGATCCGCATTCTCGACCCCAGCTACGCCTCGGTCACCGGCAACTTCCACCTTGAACGCGCAGCAAACGGCGGCGGTAATGCCAACGGAATCTTCTCCCTGCTCTTGAGAAAAACCTCCCAGGGCTGGAAGATCATCCTCGACCACACCAGCAAAACCAGCTGACGTTCAGATCTGCATCACTTCGCGTTCTTTATTCCGGCACATCTCTTCCATCCGCCGGATCTCGTCATCAGTCAGCTTCTGTATCTCTTCCAGCGACCGCTTCTCTTCGTCCTCGGAAATCTTCTTATCCTTGGCGGACTTCTTGATCATGTCATTGCCGTCACGGCGAATATTCCGCACACCGGTGCGATGATCTTCAAGCGTCTTGTTCAGGTGCTTCACCACATCGCGGCGCCGTTCTTCCGTCATTGGAGGAATCGGAATACGCACAATCTTGCCATCATTCTGCGGATTGAACCCAAGGTCTGACGTACGCAGAGCCTTCTCGATATCGCCCAGGATCGATGGATCCCACGGCTGGATCAAAATCAGGTTCGCATCCGGAGCAGTCACCTGCGCCACCTGGTTCAGCGGCATATCGCTGCCGTAATAGGAGACCTTCACCTGGTCCAGCATGTGCACGGAAGCGCGCCCGGTCCGCGTAGACGCAAGGTTGGCGCGGAAATCATCAACCGCCTTTTCCATCCGGGTCTTGAGCTGTTGTTGTATTTCTTTAAGCGCGGGGATCGTGGCCATTACGGAAACTGCCATGGTTCGTCTTCCTCAATTGTTCGCTAGATTCATGCCAGCAGGGTAACGCCGGTCGACGCTGCCTGCTCGCGTGCATGGTACGACGAGCGCACCAGCGGTCCTGACTCAACGTGGCGGAAGCCCATTGCGAGCGCCTCCTGCCGCATGTAAACAAACTCCTCAGGCGTGTAATACCGCGCCATCGGCAAGTGATCCCTGGATGGACGCAGGTACTGCCCAATGGTCAACACATCGGTCCCGACTTCCGCCAGGTCACGGTAAACCTGCAACAACTCGTGCATCTCTTCGCCCAGCCCGACCATGACGCCCGACTTGGTGGTCATGTGCGGATCGACAACCTTGGCATATTGCAGCAATCGCAGCGTTCGCTCGTAGCGCGCTCCCGAGCGAACCGCCCGATAGAGCCGCGGCACGGATTCGGTGTTGTGGTTCAGCATCTCCGGTTGCGCTTCCACCACGATGCGGATCGCCTCTTCGTTCCCCTGAAAGTCAGGAATCAGCACTTCGACCTGGCACCCTGGCGCCTGCCGGCGGATCTCTTCAATCACCATGGCAAACGCGCGCGCACCGCCAAGAATATCGTCATCGCGGTTCACGCTGGTGATGACCGCGTGTTTCAGATCGAGAATGGCCACTGCTTCGGCCACGCGCCGTGGTTCGTCAAAATCGATGGGATCCGGCCGGCCTTTCGGCACTGCGCAAAAGCCACATCGCCGGGTGCATGTATTCCCCAGCATCATGAAAGTAGCGGTGCGCTGGTTCCAGCACTCGCCGATATTCGGGCAATGCGCTGATTCGCAGACAGTGTGCAGGTTCAGCGAACGGGCCAGGCTTTTGAGTTCGTGGTAATTCTCCCCTACCGGGGCCCGGGCCTTGAGCCAGGCGGGCTTGGCAACAGGACGGCGTGGGGCAAAATCGATCTGGATGAGGTCATTCACGCTGTTTTCAATTGTAGCGGTACTCGCTCCCTAGCGAAGCCGCGCCGTGACCTCGGGCCGCACCAGGTAAAGGAAAAACACGAGATTCACCACGGCCATCACGATCCATTGCGGCTGGTGAAAGCGGAAAAGGCTGTAACAGCCGAAACACATACATAGAAACACCGCCCCCAGCGTAAGCGCCCATCCCCATCGCCGCTGCCGCACCAGCCCAAGACCTGCGGCCGCAAACAGCGTGCAAAGCACCAGGATGGCGATCCGTGGACCCCCAGCGGGATAGTGGCCGGTCAGCACGCCGGCAACCCCCATCAGCGCCAGGCCCAACATCCAGAGCGAAATGGCGGCCATCGCCGGCAACGGCAGCCTGCTGGTTTCAGCGGGTTCGGTCATAGCGTATGCAGGTAAGCCAGCAGCTCCTGCAAATCCTGCTCAGTCAGGTAGTTACCCATCGGCGGCATCATGGCTCTCCCGTACACAATCACCCGCGTCACGCGCGTATCGTTGGCGACCGCGCCGCTGGGCAGATACGGCTTCTTGAAAATCCCCTTCAATCCAGGGCCCTGTAAACCCTCGTCTGTGTCGGCATAGTGGCAATTGGCGCACTGCCGGGCAAACACCTGCTGCCCGGCGGCCTCCTGCGCGGTGAGCGGCCTCGCTGGCTTGGACGATCCGTGGCAACCGGCGATCACCAGCAAGCCCAGCAGAAAACCGGTTCTCTTTGGCACTTTCGGCAACACTCTCAATTCGACTCCGCAATCGCCGCAACGATCTTGTCCATCGCCAGGCGATCCCCAGGACCAGGAGGATGGCTCCCGGGATTGTGATCCGTGCACATAATCGAGAACGCTACGGTCTGGCCGCTCGCCGCTACCAGGTAGCCACTCAAAGCCCGCGCCTCCCCCAGAGTGCCGGTCTTGGCAAACACCTTGCCATCCACCAGCGGCTCTTTGAACCGCGCCGACAGCGAGCCGTCCACGCCACCCACCGGTAACGATGTCCGGAAAGCTTCGCCCCAGCTTTGCCGTGCCGCATAGGTGAGCAAAGTAGTCAACGCGCGCGGGGTCACGAGGTCCTGCACGGAAAGCCCGCAACCGTCATACAACACGAAATCGGCCGGGGCCAATCCCGCCGAAATGAGAAACTGTCGCACAACCCGCGTTCCTTCCACCAACGACCCATCACTGCTTTCCAGCTTGCCCAGCGTGCGCAGAGTGATTTCCGCATGCAGATTCTGGCTCACCTTGTTGGTCACCACCAGGTCATCGCCCAGGGGTGGGGAGACGTGCGAAGCCAGCACCGTCGCGCCCACATTGGTCGCCTGCACCGTCAGGAGAGAAATAGGATGCAACGTTAAGGGTTGAGCCTGGGTGGAGAGAAAATCGCTGGTATCAGAGGAAAGGCGATGCTGCGCCCGGGCGGCCCCACCCACCTGGACCCCGCGTGCCAGGAGCATCTCCCGCAGCGACGCCGCCGCGTATTCCGCAGGATCCTGGATAGCCAGGCCGGTATGCAAACCCGCCTGGCCAAACGGAGTCCGGCCAAACAGCCGGACAGTCAGCGACCCTGGTGCGCGCTCGATCCCCGGCTTTCCCGTGTCTCCGGCAGGGCTGGTGATGAGCGTGTTTTCCAGCTTGTAGTATGCGGTCGCCGGCAGCCAGCTCACGGCAGCAGTGCCGCCCACCTGCGCCGCTGGCAGCGCATTCAGGTACACCTCGTTATCGTTCACGCTCATTGCTGAAACTGGCGCGCCATAGCCCCATTGCAGATCGTCCCAGCTCCAGCCGGCTCCATATCGCTCGCCTAAAAACCACGTGTCGTCGCCCACGATGTCGCCGCTGACGGAGTGCACGCCATGACGAACAATCTGGTCAGCCATGTCTTCCAGGGCGGCCAGCGGTGGTCCTGTGCGCTCTGTCTTTATGCCAAAGGGAACCGTCCGGCCCGAGATATTTGCGTCGCCCACGCCAAAAAGCGTGAGGTCTCCCCGGATCTCGCCACTGCTCCCCACGGGAGCCGTGCTCGAGACCACCGTCGTAAACGTGAGCCCGCTGGGCAACAAGGCGTACGCCGCGGCGGTGGTCAGCAGCTTCGCATTGGAGGCGGGATTGAAGTACTGGCCATCGTTGAGCGCATAAATTCTGCTGCCGCTCAGCCCCACCACCGAGATGCCCCAGTGCGCCTGGTTGACCGCAGGATCAGCAAGAATCCTCGCCACCGCCAGCGGCAGCGGTAGCTTTTTATGGGCGTGGGCGGCCCCATGCTTAGCGGGCGCCGCGGCCGCTATGCCAACAGAAAGCAGGGCCATCAACAGGCTGAAATAGGGGGGGCGTGCTTGCATGTCTCTCCGCGGAGTGTACCGTACCCCGCCGCCCCAGCCCTAGAATGCAGGCATGCCTTTCGCTCCGCGCTCCGAAGCTACCTGGCAGTTGCGTACGCGGTCGCTGGCCCTCGGCAGCCGAACCGTGGTGATGGGCATCGTCAACGTCACCCCGGATTCCTTCTCCGATGGCGCTGCCTTCAAGTCCGCGGCGGAGGCAATCGAGCGCGCCCTGGCCATGTTCGAGGAAGGTGCAGACATCGTCGACGTTGGCGGGGAGTCCACGCGCCCGGGAACGTACGAGCCGGTCTCCGTGCCCCAGGAAATCAAGCGGGTGCTGCCAGTGCTGGAAGGCGTCTTGCGCCACCGGCCGGGCTCCATCCTATCCATCGACACCTACCACGCCGCCACCGCCCAGGCGGCGCTGCAGGCAGGCGTCGAAATCGTCAACGACGTCAGTGGCTTCCTCTGGGACCCCGCCATGCCAGCCCTTTGCGTGGCCCAGAAATGCGGAGTAGTGCTAATGCACACGCGGGGCCGGCCGGCCGAATGGAAGTCCCTGCCAAATCTGCTTCCGGAGCAAGTGCTGCCCCTGGTCGAGAAAGAGCTGGGCGATCGGCTGGAGGGAGCCCTGCAAGCGGGAGTGGAACGGCCAAGAATCGTGCTGGATCCCGGCTTTGGATTCGGCAAAGTCTTCGACCAGAACTACGTACTTTTGGCAGGATTGGAGCAGCTGAGCCGTCTGGGGCAGCCCATGCTGGCGGGCCCATCCCGCAAGGGCTTCCTGGGACGGACCTTATCGGAACTTAACCAGGGCATCGATGCCCCAGTGACCCACCGGGCCAACGCCTCGCTGGCCGCCGTTACCGGATCCATATTGGCCGGAGCTCACCTGGTGAGAGTGCACGACGTGCGCTCGTCGCGCGAAGCCGCATCGATAGCCGACGCCATCCTGAAAGCACAAACCAGGATCACAAACCGGGGTCACAAACCCGATTCAGAAAACCAGAACCAGTAACAGGCTGGGGTGTGGGAATTCACAGGTCTCAACAACCCAACTCTTACCGACCAAGACCGTTTCGAGACCCACCAGCCTAGTGTTTACCACCCTCATCCGAGATCTTGCTGGCCTCAAAACTCACAATTCTCCACTGCCCGTCCCGGTTGCTGTACACCCGGGTATACCGGTACCGCCCGCTGATATCCCGATCCCCATTCTTCCCCATCAGCTCTGCTTTGGAGGTCACAACCGCCGTGTCCCCATAAATCCGCACCTTGATATCGCTCAACTCAAGTTGGGAAATGTGGAAATCCCCACTCCGCCGCCGGCTTAATTCATCGGCCTTGGTCTCGAGCGTGCCGTTCGCGTTAATCCCGAGATAATCGTCGGCCAGCAAGCGATCAGCCTCGGTTACGTTATTGCTCAGTTGAGCGGTGCGCCAATCCTGCTCCAGCCCTTCAATTTCTTTATGTGCATTGTCCTTGTGAGGGAAACCGGCCTGCGCCCGCGGATTGAGCACGAAGAGAAGAACAACAACCAGGGACAGTCTGCCGACCGTGGGAAGCAGACGACGATGCTCGGAGAGAGCGCACATAAGCGTACTGGATGTTAGTCCGCGTCCGAATAACCAGTCAAAATGGAAATTGTAGACTGACAGTTTTCGCGGTTAAACGCAATGCCCCGTCACCTGGACTGCAATCGGATCACATCACTACTAACCTGGGATGCACCGAAAACACCGCCTCGGCCCGAGTGGCCTGGGAGGGCAGAACGTGCTCCGTTGTCCAGTAGCAGTAAACGCCGGCTACCCGAGCGCGGTCAGGTTTTCTACTTCCCGTTCCTTCAATAACTGGTAGAAACCGCTCACCGCGTATTTTTTGAAATGCGGCGTGGTGCGGTGGAATTCGGCAGCAGCCCGATCCTTGTACTGCTCGTAAATCACGACCACGTTCGGATCGTCCTCGACCGTGTGCGGCACGTAGCTGACGCAGCCCGGCTCCTGGCGCGAGGCCAGCGCCAGTTCCCGTAACATTTCACCCACATTCTCGCGGTCCTCCGGGGAGAACCGCATCCGTACGATAAAGCTGACCATGGTGCCTCGTATGTATCTGTAAGGGTAAGGGCCGTGCCGCAAAGCTTAGCCGGAGTGCATCCAGTTGAGCGCCTCAGAGAACGCCGGCAAAGTCATCGTCTGTTCCCGATCGGGGCCGGTGGACACCATGCCGATGCGTGCTCCCGACTCCGCTTCGAGGAAACGAAGGTACGCTTGCGCCGCTTGCGGCAGCTGGTCAAACGCCGTAATGCCTTCCGTCGAAGTCTGCCAACCCTTCATCTGGGTGTAGACCGGCTCAAGCTGCTCAAACCCGCTCACATCTGCGGGAATAGTATCGACCGCCTTACCGCCGATGCGGTACCCGGTACAAATAGGAATCTCGGCAAAGCTGTCCAGCACATCCAGTTTGGTCACCACCAGCCATTCGGTGCCATTGATCTCGTTGGAGTAGCGCAAGAGCGGCAGATCCAGCCAGCCGCAGCGCCTTGGCCGTCCCGTCACCGCGCCATACTCCTGCCCGCGAGCCCGAAGTTCGTCGCTTACCGGTCCGGAGATCTCTGTAGGGAAAGGACCTTCGCCGACGCGCGTGACATAAGCTTTCGTCACCCCAATCACGGTTCCGATGGCGGTCGGCCCCACCCCGGTGCCAATCACCGCGCCGCCGGCAGTAGCCGAGGACGAAGTCACAAAGGGATAGGTGCCATGGTCAATATCCAACATTGTGCCCTGGGCGCCTTCAAACATAACGCTCTGGCCTTTGCGGATAGCCTCGTTCAGCAACGCCGCCGTGTCCGCGACAAACGGGCGAATGCGCTCCGCCGCCTCCGCGTACTCGTCATACATCTTGATCGGGTCCAGCGGATCCGTGCCAAACAGCGCGTGGGCAATCGCATTTTTCTCGTTGCACGCATTTTCGATGTGCGTTTTCAACAGCTTGCGATTTAGCAGATCGATCACCCGCAGGCCGCTGCGGTGCATTTTGTCTTCGTAAGCCGGCCCGATGCCGCGGCTCGTGGTGCCGATCTTCTGCCGTCCCGGTGCATTCTCTGAGGCCAGCTCAATCATGCGGTGGTAGGGAAGAATCACCTGGGCTCGATTGGAAACGAAGAGCTGTTCATCCACATTGACGCCCAGATCGCGCAATTTCCCGATCTCTTTCAGAAACGCGACCGGGTCGAGCACCACTCCGTTTCCGATCACTGCCCGGCAGTCTGGACGCAGCACGCCACAGGGAACCAACTGCAGAATGAACTTCTGCCCGCGGATGATGACGGTATGCCCGGCATTGTGGCCACCCGCATACCGGGCCACCACCGAAAATCCGCCGGAAAGCACGTCAACAATCTTTCCCTTGCCCTCATCGCCCCACTGGGCGCCCAACACGACTGCAGTTTTGGCTCGCATGCACTCCTATCATTTGCGCGCAGCGCAACCCGCCCGCTGGTTAAATCCTGAGAGGAAACGTCTCAAACCTGCGGAGGGAGTTGCGTGGAATGTTGAGGATAGCCCTTGCGCGATGGCAAGAGCCGTTCCAACTCCTGATGATATAACGGCAGGCCCGGTTTTCTTCCACGCTCTGCGACAATGGCCTGAGAGCACCCATGCCCGAACTGCCAGAGGTCGAAACCATTGCCCGGGGCGTCCATGACCGCGTCCGCGGCGACCGCATCGAAAGCACCTGGTTCAGCAACAAACCGGAACCGTTCAAATCGACTCCCCAGCAAATGGCGATCGAACTCGCCGGCCAGACCATCGACCGCGTCTATCGCGTCGGTAAGCACATCGTTTTCGACCTGACGGGTACTTCCACGCAATGGATCGTGCACCTGGGCATGACCGGGCGCCTGCTGGTCGCCGATCCAGAGACGCCCATCCCGCTCCATACCCACGGCATCCTGCATCTCGCGTCCGGCAAAGAGCTCCGCTTTGTGGACCCGCGGCGGTTCGGCCGGATGGCCCTCCATGGCGAGCCCACGAGACAAGTCGAGACGGTTCGCTTCGCCGGCACCGGTCGCGAGCCGCTCACCATCGCGCCAGACGACTTTGCCGCCCTCTTCCGCCACCGCCGCACTCCCATCAAGGCGGCACTGCTGAATCAAAAACTGCTGCACGGTGTGGGGAACATTTATGCCGATGAAAGCCTTTTCCGGGCGGGCATTCGGCCCAAACGAATGGCCAGCCGACTCAAAAGGGCAGAATTGGATCGCCTGCATGCTGCTCTGCAGACCGTCCTGAAAGAAGCTATTTCCCTCGGTGGCTCTTCCGTCTCCGACTACGTCGACGCCGCTGGAGTCAAAGGCTTCTTCCAGCTGGAGCACCGGGTCTACCTTCGGGACGGTCTACCCTGCCTGGTCTGTGGAGACCCGATCCGGCGCATCCTGGTAGGTGGCCGAGGCACCCATTACTGCGCAAGTTGCCAGCATTGATTCCGAGGATGTTTCCGTCTGATTTCCAGTAGAAACTATGATTTCCAGAATCATATGGTCGTTATGCCTACCATAAATCGGAAAAATCCTGTTTGCTGGACCAGCTAAGTCATTGAAAACACTTACCGTAGCAAACGGCCTGTGAACTGCAATAGGTATGGTAGCCAGCGACGCACGAGGCTTGCATACAGAATGCGAGTCCGGCGTTTCAGATCCGGTGAGCAGAGTCAGGTTCTATCAGGGCCGACCGCAACCGGAGCTTACATCCCGCAGACACAGTCTGTCGGGAACTCTTTGGGAGGCCAGTGATGGCCATTAAGAAAAGCCACCGATGCGTGGCTTTTCTTTTTCCCTAAATCCCTCCTGTATCCCCTCTTGGTAACGCCCTAAGGACTCACTTCCAGCAACCAGATTCCGAATAGCACTTGCTCTGCGCGAGCAGATCTGTGTATTATCGGTTTTGCCTATCGAGCGGCTGTAGCCACAACTCATTTGGGAGTCAGGTTCGCCGCATTTCTCGAGAGTCAACAAGGTACTTCTGCCGCGCAGCACCTACTGGCTCGCATAGCGATGGTCGTCGCTGGGTCATCTATATAGCGGTACAGAGCAACACCATTAGTACGTTTGAGAGATCAAACCATAAGTTCCACCCCCAAACCGTATCCTTGGAAAATCTCCTTTTGAGTGCGTGCGACGTGGCCTCTGGCCACCGACCAAGTGGAAATATGAGTTGCAATCGGTTTCTGCCTTCCTCTGTCTGGAGAAGGTTGTATGACAGCAAGCTGCAAGAACTGCCAACGCACCGGGATGTGCAAGCATGACAACTGAGCAAAACCAACCACAGGCGCAGCCTTCGAATCAGGGGCAGCCTGCAGGTCAGAGTGAAGGGCAAGGGCATCGTCGCCGGCGCCGCAGACGTAAGGGATATTCGAACAATCAGGCAAAAGGGCAAGCCAATCCTGAATCGGCTCCTGGCCCGAACCCCACTGCCAGCCAAAACCATCAGCCGAAAAAGTCCGCCAAGGCCAAGCCCTCCAACCAGGGGCGGTTCAGTGGCAAGAACGGAAACGGCAGCAATGGCAGCGCGCAACCCATGCATAACGGGAGCAATGGGAGCAACGGAGGGGGAGGCGCCCGCCGCAAAGGCAAGCCGCGTCGCCAGCAAACCTTTGTCGGCCCCATGGATCACAGCTACCGCGTGGTCAACGGCAACATGGCCGACTCACCCCATGGCGGGGGCGACTACCGCGGCAATGGCCAGAACGGCCACTATGTCGAGGCCGCGCCCAGAGAAGTAACCGCTGCGCCGCCCAGCGAAGATTCTCCCGTGCGCATTTACTGCTTCATTGAAGATCTCTTCTTCCTGGCAAAAATCCAGGAGACCGCCCGCAAAATTGGCGTCAAGGTCGGCTTTGTCAAAGCAGACAAGGACATTGTTTCGCGCCTGGCCGATGTGCCGGAGGGTAGCCGTCCGTCGTTGATTGTGTTTGACCTCAACAATGTGAATGCCAAGCCGCTCACGCTGATTCCGCGCTTGAAGAGCAAGATGAAGCGCGGTACGTCGGTCATCGGTTTTCTCTCTCATCTGCAGGGAGATCTGAAGGCGAAGGCGATGGAAGCGGGTTGCGACATGGTGATGCCGCGTTCCGCCTTCTCCCAGAACCTGCCAAATCTATTGCGCCGTCACGGTCTGGATGCGGAACTGGAAGTAGTCGAAGCGTAAAGGTAATCGCAGCAGTTGCGTAACAGCGGCATCCGCGCAAGCGGATGCCGCTGTCTTTACGAAGAGCGAATTCGGACCCACAACCAACGGCTCTCTAAGCCGCAAGCCACCGCAAACGAAGCCACCAATCCCTTTTGTCATCCCTCGGCTTCGCTCCTAATGAACAAACTGGAAGCGCTCTGGTACGAGGTTCAGATGTCCCCTACTCAAGCCAAACGCGGCTTGAATGGGCCACCCTAAAGTCTTTAGGGTCCGACGAGTCTCCACTCAGGAGGATCTGCTCCCTGCCCGCATCCAGAAAAGCCGAGGGTGGCCCACTCAAGCCGCGTTTGGCTTGAGTGGGGGACATCCTGCTCCGCTCGCTCAGCCAGAACGATGCGTATCGCACCCCGTTCATCCCGTCATTAACTTGCACTGCAAGCAGATTCCTCGGGATGATAAAAGGGGGGGCGGCTCAAACTAAATCTCGATCGCTGACGTAGAGAAAAAACTATCCCGGAGGCCAGCTCATGGCACGTCCGCCGAGCAGGTGAACATGCAGATGATCGACCGTCTGCCCACCGTCACTCCCGATATTCATCACAGTCCTGAACCCACCAGACAATCCCTCACTCGCCCCGATTTTAGCCGCGACCAAATGCAGATACCCCAGCAGCTCCTGATCGTCACCCGCAGCCTCGACCAGCGAGGCAATGTGCTTCCGTGGAATCACCAGCACATGCGTCGGCGCTTGCGGATTGATATCGCGAAACGCAAACACGCGGTCATCTTCAAACACCTTCTTCGAAGGAATCTCACCCGCAATTATTTTGCAAAACAAGCAAGCCATCAGTCGTAGATCCTCTCAAACATCCTACTTCGGGAAGTACCGGGGCCGCGCGCCAGGCCGCCACGGATCGTAGTGGAGCGCGAACGCCTCCCGATCCGCAATCGGCGGATGCGTGTACGTCCAGAACACAACGAATGCCGAAGGATACGGATACTCCAACGCCTGTTCCCCTAAGCGCTGGAACGACGCAGCATCCACTCTTTGCGGATCGGCCACAATCCCATGTACGACCTCAAGCCCGAACACATCAGCCTGGTGCTCCTGCGCGCGGCTAATCGCATTGCCAATCGGCTCCACTAAAAAAGAGAGCACCGAAAGCAGCAGCAACAGTACGCCAGCCGCTGCCCAATCTTCGAGCGATGCCACATGCCACCGGTCGCCATAGCGCGCAATCAGCCATTGAGCCAGATGCGAGCCGAGCCAAAGAAAAAATAACGACAGCGCCGCGCCTATCGCCAGCCCGCGTTCGATGTGATGCAGCACATAGTGGCCCAACTCATGACCGAAGACCAGCAGGATTTCGTCAGGAGGCGAACTCCTCAGCGTGGTATCCCACACCACCACACGCCGGGACGATCCAAACCCAGTCACGTAGGCATTGGAGCTCGTGTACTTTTCGCTCGCTTTCATCACGAACATACGATCGGGCGGAATCGATACGGCAGTCTTCTCCACCACGCGCTCCAACTGTTGCACCAGCCCCGGATGGCTCCTGGACAATGGCTCAAAATGATTGAACATTGGGTCAATCACCAGCGGCAGCACAAAGACCACCAGAACCTGCAATGGCAGCGAACCAATCCAAAGCCACAGCCACCAGAACCGTGTCTTCCGGATCAGCGCGAAAACGACGGAAAGCAGGAACATTCCGGAAATCACGTTGAGCAGCAACGCCTTACCCCAGTCGCCAAACCAACTGCTCCATCCCTGCACGGACTGACCATAACTAACAGCAATGTGGTGACCCAGCATGGAGAGAGGCAGCTCAGGCAGAGAAACAGCCAGCAGCAACAGCGGTGTAAAGGCGAGGCCCTGTAACCACGGTCTGCGGCTCACCCGCGCACTCCACGAAGATAGTTGGGAAGACCAGCGGAAGTGGAGCAGGGCGAGCAACACCAGCACGCCCCAGGCGGTTGCAGCAAACGCAAGCGTCGTGCGCCAGTGGTACAAAGAGCGTGCCCGTTCCAGCGTATGTGGGGGCAGCGAATACCCAACCTGCGCGAAAGCGACCCGTGACTGTGACAGTAAGCACAATAGCAAGACCGCTGACGTAGCAGTCAACAAATGCATGCGAGTCAGGCGTATCACCGCTCACCACCCTTCAGCCGAAGCTCAGTCAAGACGAACGAGGTACGCCTCTCCCTCTTTGGGCTCCAGAGAACGGGTAATCTCCACGGCGCGTCCTTTGTCGTCTGCCTGGGGGCGAATGCGCACCCAATGCCCGGTAGGTCCGGTGAACTCGATTACGTTGGCCGTGTGGTACTTGCGTGTCAGCTGATCGCGCAGCTTCGTTGCTTCCTTCTCGCTCTTGAATGCCCCGATCTGTACGCACCAGCGCCCCCCTGTATCCAGCCGGGCCGGCGCCGCGAATACGTCAATACGCACCCGGGCTACGCCGGGACGCCACACGCCGATTGCTTTAGCCGAGGCAAGGGAAAGATCGAGAGCGCGGTCATGCACGAAGGGGCCACGATCGGTAACCCGCACAATGGCGGATTGCCCGCTCGCCATGTTCGTCACCCGAATCAGCGAGTTCATCGGTAACGTACGATGAGCGGCGGTCAGGGCATCCTTATCGAAGATTTGCCCATTCGCACCCCGCCGCTTGTCATACGGCGGTCCGTACCAGCTCGCCAGCCCTTCCTCGGTAAAGATTACCGGGTGCGAGTTAACGAATTCGGCATCGGCCTGCGTATCCGCCACGGTGGCGCCACCGGTGGGTTCCACAGGCGCCAGCGCAGATGGCGATGGCGCAGCCCTCGATCCTTTGCTCACCGGCGAAGCTGATTGCAAGGGAGGCGGTGAGACCACTGCCACCTTCGTGCGTTTGTGCCCGCAACCTGTGGCGATCAGCATTGCCAGTCCCATCAGCAACAGCCCCGATATCGAGTGTGGGCGTGCGCGGAACAAAATCAACGTTCTCCGCTGCTGTTATCCAGTTGCTCCGCCAGCTTGCGCAATCCCTCGGCTGTGTTGCGCAGGGCCTGTGAAGAACCTTGTCGTATCTGCGGCACCACCTCGTCATTCAGATGAGCGATCCATTTCTTTACTTCTTGTTCCACTCGAGGGAGTGCCTGGGTGAAACGCTCATCCACTTTCTTCCCGAAACTTTCAAAGCGGCTGTCTGCATTGCTGCTGAATGGTTGATCCATAACGCCTCTCTCGCGCATCTCTCGTACGTCGCGCGCCTTGAGACGCTTCCGCGGGCAGTGCCGGGAAGCGTCACAGGTAGAGTACCGTAATCGTTCGCGGCTCCATCGATTTGCGTGTCCCGGCGTGTGCTCAATGGACGCGCCTCGCATAGACTGGGAGAAGTGACAAACTTGAAGCTGGAAAGGTTTTCTTGACGAATCCTCTGCGCCCGAATGCTCGCCGCCGTCGGCTTACGCTTGTCGCTATCTGCTGCAGTTTATTGACCCAGTTCCCCGGCTCTGCGCAAACCCTGGTTGCGACGTCCGGCGGCCTCAGCACTTCCGGCCTCATCGACGCACCGGAACCGCAACCACCAGCCCACCAGGTTGAGCCCTCAGGAAAACAGATCACCTTTGCCCCTCCGGCCCAGGCCCGCAAATACGCGCAGGTCATTGAGCCCGGCCAGTCGGCATACAAGTTCACTGGTTCGGACAAGCTGGTGTTTTCGCTTACCGAAGTAGTGCGCCCCGTCACCATTCTGCCCAGCATCTACTCCGCCGGCTATGAGCACCTCTTTGAATCCGACCCCAAATATGGTCACGACGCCGGAGCGTTCGGTGAGCAGTTCGGTGCATCCATGCTGCGCCGCGCCAGTGTGCGCATTCTGGGTGATGGTGTCTTCGCCGCCGCTTTCCATCAGGACCCTCGCTACTATCGGATCGCCAGCGGGAGCATCCTGCACCGTAGTCTGCTGGCCGCTCGCGGAGCGATCATCCGCCGTGGTGATAATGGCTCCAACCAGTTCAACTACTCGGGCATCGCGGGGCGCGCAGTCTCCGCCGCTCTCACCGTGGGCTACTATCCAGAGCCCAGCATCAACGCATCCGTCGTGGGCACTACCTTCGCCACCTCAATCGCGACCGATGCAGGCGGCAATCTTTTGGTAGAGTTCTTGCCCAACATCGTTCACAAGTTTCCAATCATGAAGAAACTTTGGCTCGAGTAAGACTCGCCGGCAACGTCTATAAAGCAAGGGCCAGGAGTGAGAGGATGACGTTGACTCTCCTTTTTATAGAATCAGGTTGGCTATTGTCATCGAGCTGACCTGGAGTTTGGTGCCGACGGATGACCGGAAAGTTGCTCAGCAGCGCCTTCCTGCTCGCGACCCTTGCACCGGGTCCGAGGCCGCTACTCGGCCAGCAACAGCCAGCAATCGCGCAGCCAGACAGAATCGGCCAGCTTACCCAGGTGGCCCTCGCCCAGCCTGAAAGCGAGCTGCCCGATGCACCCCAGCCCGTCGACACTCTGCCACAGCAGCCTGCTTCCGGGCCCCTGCAGGAACCCGCCGACACGGGCGCCCCCGTGCCCCGCTCGGTGGAGGGAGTGCTCGGCCGCAAACAAAGAAGCAGCAATCGTCCCGGCTTCCCGCCCGTCAGCCCCCCAGCGTCCGGGGGCATGCCGGTACCCCCCGCCAGCAGGCCCAACATCTTCGGTCAGCGCGCCCAGTGTTTGCCCGACTCCTCGAGCCCTGCCGAGAAGGTCATGAGCTGCAGCCCGGACATCCCGATCTTTGCCCGCTTTCTCGATTCCACGGACCCCTCGCCCCTTACCCCAAAGCAGAAGTTCACCCTGGCCGCCAAAAACGTTGCTGATCCATTCAACCTGCTCACCATCGGCGCCGTTTCCGGCTTCAGCATAGCCAGCAACGCCCATAGCCATTACGGACCCGGCTTTCCCGGCTTCGCCAAAAATGTGGGGGTCTCCCTCACCCAGGACATGACCGGTGAGTTCTTCGGTACCTTTCTGATCCCGTCGGTCGTCCATCAGGATCCGCACTACCACCGCATGCCCAACCTTTCCGTCGGCCGGCGCATTTTGCACGTGATTGATGAGGTCGTTATCGCGCAAAGCGACCAGGGCACGCCCATGTTCAACTACGCAACGGTGGTCGGCACCCTGTGCACCAGTTCGCTGGGCAATCTTTACGTTCCCGGCCGCGACCACAGCTTCGGCGCCAGCGCCGCCCGGCTAGCCATCTCGTTTGCGACCGACCCCATCGGGAATGCAATTACCGAATTTGTTCCCGACCTGGCCCGCCACGTAAATTTCCAGGTAGTTCTAGTGCAGCGGGTCATTAATCGGGTGGCCATCGCCGAAGGCGCTCCGCCCCAATAGGAATAACCAATGACAGGTGCCCACCTCTCGCTCGTTTTTTGCGGGGATTCCACGGCTATCCCTCCCGGCAACACGTCTCGGATGGTGGCTCATAGCACCTTCCACACTCAATGGCCGAGCATCATGGAACCCCACATCTGCCAAATGCCGGAACCTGGTTCGTTACCTTGGTGCATGGCCGCTGATCCGTTCAAATCAATCATTTGCCGTCCGCTGCAGGATTCGTGCAGTTCAGTGAGACTCGTTTCAGTCCAGGCGAAGAACACCGTACTCTAACGTGGGACGGACCGTCGGCTACTTGTACCGCACTGCTTAGCGCCGAACGGCCCAGTACGCATCCAAAAGATTTGAAATCAGGAGACTTCAATGTCCAAAGCCGTTAAATACATGGAGAGAGCGGTTACGGTTGCCGCCAAGGGCGCATGGTTCGTATTCGAGCGAGCAAACAGGATCAGTCCTAATGCCTCATTCACCCCCAAATGGTCCGACAAACCCCTGCTGAAGTCCTACCAAAAGGAAAAGCCGCCCCTCGGCTGGCCACGGACGACCGATTCCCTTTGTCCCAAGTGCGTTCCCGAGATCCGGCAGCAGATCATCGATGGCAAATTGCCCCACGAAATCCTTCTGAATGAGAAGGTTGGCGAGATCAAGGCGCAGATCGTCGAGCGCGACGGCAAAATCCTCATGGTGAAGGATTGCCCGACCCACGGTCACTTCGAAGACGTCATGTCGATCGATCCCGCCTTCTTCAAGCATTTGGAAGAGGTTTTCCCCGGCCGCGACATCCTGGCCCACAACGATGAAAAGCTGCACAACCACGGCACCTCGACCGTGACCCACGGGCGCGGTTCCGTACTGACCATCGATCTGACCAACCGTTGCAACATGATGTGCGATCCCTGCTTCATGGACGCCAACCAGGTTGGCTTCGTCCACGAACTCACCTGGGACGAGATCAAGACCATGCTGGACAACGCGGTGAGCATCAAGCCCCGCCGCCAGATGTCGGTTCAGTTCTCCGGCGGTGAGCCGACCCTGTCGCCTTACTTCCTCGACGCCGTCGCCTATGCCCGCAAGGTGGGTTACGAGTCCGTCCAGGCCGCCACCAACGGCATTGAGTTCGCCAAGAGCAAAGAGCTTTGCCGCGCGGCTGCTGAAGCCGGCCTGCGCTACGCCTACCTCCAGTTCGACGGTATCGGCAACGCGGCCAACTCACACCGCAAGGTCGGCAACCTGTTCGATGTGAAGTTGCAGGCCATTCACAACCTGCACGAAGCCGGCGTGGATATCGTGCCGGTCACCACGATCATCAATGGCATCAACAACGAGCAGATCGGCAACATCATCAAGTTCGCGCTCGACAATCCCAAGACCATCAATTTCCTCAGCTTCCAGCCGGTTTCCTTTACCGGCCGCGACGAAGCGGTCAGTGATGAGCGTCGGCATTGCGCAGACGCTACACGCTGAGCCACATGGCGCACGATGTGAAGAACCAGACCGGTCTGGGCGAGCCCACCCGCGACTGGTTCCCCATCAGCTTCATGAGCACCTTCTCTGACTTTGCTGACCTGGTGCACGGACCTGATCGGGAATGGGGCCAGATCTCCTGCGGCTGCCACCCCAACTGCGGCATCGGCATGGCCGTCATGATCGACAAGGAAACCAAGGAAGCCGTTCCGGTGACCGCCTTCCTGAACGCCGATCGCCTGGCCAAAGACATTGCCAAGCTGAACGACGCTGCCCGTGGCAAGACCCTGTCACTGTTCGGCATCACCCTGGCCCTGCTTCGGAACTACAACCCGCTCATGGCGCCGACGCACATGCGCATCATGGACCTGTTGAAGAAGTTCGATAAGTTCTCTGGTTCCACCAAGCGCAACTACGGCTCGGTGAAGGCCAATCGCACCATGGCCGACATTCAGCAGCGCCGTGCCGATCGTTGGAACTTCCTCTTCATCGCCGGCATGTGGTTCCAGGATCTGTTCAATTACGACTTCCGCCGCACCGAGCAATGCATCATCCCTTACGCCACGCAGGAAGGCGAAATCTCCTTCTGCGCGTACAACACCGGCGTAGGCTGGCGCAACATTATCGAGAAGATGCACATGACGTCGACCCTCACCAAGTGGTACGAGGAGCACGGCCGTCACGAAATCTTCGCGGGTGGCAAGAAGGTCGGCATGGGCGACGCGCAGCATACCCTGCTGCTCAACAACGATCACGTCATGGCTTCGGCCAACGACACACTGGATAAGCTGGGTATCGCCAAGAACGCGCGCGAAGAGAAGTTGAAAGCACGCGACGCCAAGATCAAGGCCGATGCAGAGAATGCCAAGATGTCGCGGCTTTACCGTGAGCACGTCCTGGGCGAGAAGCCGAAGGAAGGATTCATTCCCCTGGACACGCTGATCGCACCCGCACCCAAGGCAGCTCCGCAACCGGCTCCGGCAGCAAGCGAAGAGCCGGTGATGGGCGACTAACCACTCCGAAAACAAACGGACTACAGAAAGGCTGCCGCAATGGCAGCCTTTTCTGTGCTCCAATGGGGATCGATGCGCAAGATTTTTCTTACAACTCTGCTGACTGCGTCTCTCTCGATATCTGGTCTGAGTGGGTGCACCGTCTTTGGGGTGAAGAACCCCCCTACCCTCAAGAGCACCACCAGCGCGGAACAATATGAGCGCCTCTTCTGGGCGGGAGTGAAGGCAAAGAAGTGGCCCCAGGTTCCTGGCTTCCTGGCCGCCAACCTCGCCTACAACGCCGCCGGAAAGCCGATGACCAAAGATCAGGTCCTTCCCTATCTCCAGGGACTGAACCTGACAGATTTCACCATCACGAACCTGACCGTAAAGCCCAACGGTCCCGACATGACCCTCACCTACACCCTGCAGCTGTCGACGGCCACCGGCCCCCTGCAGACCGTGAACGCAATCAGCGTCTGGCAACAAGTAGCCGGCCGCTACATCCTAACCGTCCACACCGAGCACCCCGCAACTTAGTAGCCCTTCTCCTGAGACTGACCTCGCGGAGGAGTGCAGATGTCGATCAGACATCTTTAATCCCGGTGGAAGCCCCGGACTTCAGTCCGGGGGCGCGGGTCAAAAGACACGAGCTTAAACATAAACAAACCTGAGGGCTTCAGCCCTGGTGTAACCCACCACCATCTGTATGTTTTCCATGTTCCTTATCCGCAAGACGAACGAGCCGAAGCTTCACCCTCTGTTAACCTCGAATAAATGATCGCGACCGGGCCCGAAGCAATCTCCAATTTCCAGCGAGAACTTCTGCAGTGGTATGACAGCAACGCGCGCGACCTTCCATGGCGCCAGAACGCCGATCCCTACCGAGTCTGGATTTCCGAGATCATGCTGCAGCAGACCCGTGTCACCGCGGTCCTCGGCTACTACGCGCGGTTTCTCACCCTGTTTCCCAACGTCCATGCCCTGGCGCAAGCAAAGGAACCGGATGTACTCGCCGCCTGGAGCGGGCTCGGCTACTATCGCCGTGCCAAAATGATGCACCGCGCCGCGCAGACGATCGTCCGCGAGCACGGGGGCATCTTTCCTCGAACCGCTGCCGAACTCCGCACCCTGCCAGGCATCGGAGAATACACCTCCTCCGCCATCGCCAGCATCGCTTTCGGCGAGTCCGTCGCGGTCGTCGATGGCAACGTGGAGCGAGTCCTCCTGCGCGTCTACCCTGAGACCAGCACACCCGAGGCGCCGGCCCTGCAGGTTAAATGTATCCGTGATCGTGCCGGATCACTGCTCGACCAGAAGCGTCCAGGAGATTTCAACCAATCGATGATGGAACTGGGCGCCACCATCTGTTTGCCGCAACGGCCGTTATGTCTCCACTGTCCCGTCCAGGCGTTCTGCGCTACCCGTGGTGAGCATCAGGCGCCGCCACCCAAAAAGATGCGCAACCAGCAAGTGGCCTATGCCCTCCTGCGTCGCACCCGCGCCGGCGACACCCTGGTCCTGCTGGAGCGCCGTCCCCTCTCCGCCTCCCTCATGCCCGGCATGTGGGAACTCCCGGAAGTCGAATTGCAGGCGAATGACCACGAGCAGGCAGAAATCACCCTGCGCCATGCCATCACGGTTACCAATTACCGCGTGCATGTTCTGCCCTTCTCCGAAGCAGAAGCTGGGGAACGCTGCGCTCCGCGGGGTTATCCGCGCAAATGGGTAAAGAGCGCCGATCTAAGCCAGCTGCCCCTGACCGGCCTGGCCCGAAAAGTTCTACGACGGTTGCAAATTATGCCGGCCGTCACTGCCTGAGGTGAAATGAAGTTTTTCCTGCTTCCCCTGCTGCTTGCCGCCACCCTGCACGCCCAGACAACCGCCATGCCCGCAGTGCCCGCGATCGCGGGCGTCCCCGCCCCAGCCCACGAGGCCGCAACCGGCATCGACCCGGAAAAAATACGAGCCCATGTGCGCTTCCTGGCGAGCGATCTGTTGGAAGGGCGCGGGCCCGGCACCCGCGGAGCCCAGCTGGCTGCTGAATACATCGCCACCCAATTCGCTCTGGCAGGCGCACAACCCGCGGGCGACAACGGCACCTGGTTCCAAACCGTCCCATTGCTGGCCGTCCACACTGATATCGATCAAACCAGCTTCACCCTCGTTCCCGCCAACGGTCCTGCCATCCCGCTGAAGTACGGCCAGGACTACGTGGCCAAAGATCAAACCGGCCAGCCTGCCGATACGCTCAACGCCCCCATTGTTTTTGTTGGCTATGGTATCGACGCGCCCGAATACCAGTGGAATGATTACGCCGGCGTCGACGTCAAAGGCAAAATCCTGCTGGTTATCGTCAACGAACCCCCCTCGACAGACCAGAAATTCTTCCAAGGGAAAGGCGCTCACCTATTACGGACGCTGGACTTACAAGTACGAAGAGGCCGCGCGCAAGGGCGCCGTGGGCGTGCTCATCATCCACCGCAAAGATCTGGCAAGCTACGACTGGGACGTGGTGCGCAACTCGCAGTCGACCGAGAAGTCGTACCTGCAGAACGATCCGCTTTCCACCCTGCAGGCTGCGAGTTGGATCCAGCTCGATGTAGCCCGGAAGCTATTTGCAGCCGCGGGCATGAATGTAGACCAGGCCATTGAATCGGCCGGCAAGCGCGGATTTAAGCCAGTCGAGCTGCCAGTGGCTCTGCATGCGCATATCACCAGCCAGGTCAGGAAGTACGCATCAGCAAACGTAATCGCTGTCGTCCGCGGCGTCCAGACCAATCCTGGCGGCAACGTCCTCTACACGGCTCACTACGATCACCTCGGTATCGATCCATCGCTTCCCGGAGACAAGATTTACAACGGCGCCGGCGATAACGCGACCGGCTGCGGCGTGCTCCTCGAAATGGCGCGAGCCTATGCCGCGGCAAAAACGCCGCCGCCCAAGAGCGTCTACTTCGCCGCCGTCACTGCGGAAGAACAAGGCCTGCTGGGCTCCGAGTACCTGGGTCTGCATCCGCCCGAACCCATACGCGACATCGCCCTCGACCTGAACTTCGACGAGCTGCTGCCCATCGGCTTGCCCCTCTCGGTGCGCGCAGCCGGTTCCGAGCGCACCAGCTTTTACCCGGTGGTCCAGAAGACCGCGGCCGCCTTTCATCTGCAGATTCAGCCCGATGAGGCTCCCATGGCCGGACACTACTATCGCTCCGACCACTTCAGCCTCGCGCGCGTGGGCGTGCCGGCGTTCTCGGTCGACGAAGGCTCTCTCTTTGCCGGCCACTCGCCGGAATGGGGAAAGCAGCAGCTGGACGATTTCGACGCCCATCGCTACCATCAACCCGCGGATGAATATCGCGCCGATATGGACTTTCGCAGCGATGCCAGGTTGGCGCAGTTCGGGTTCTTACTAGGGTGGCAGGCCCTATCGGTCCCTATCACCTGGAAGCCGGGCGACGAATTCGCAGCCGCCCGCGCCAAAAGCATGGGGAGCGCACAGCCGGCCCCGTAGAGGGGAAACGTGGTCAGAAAACGAAACCCAGTCCTGTTGCTTCTGGCGCTGCTCGCCACGGCCATCCCGTTGCCGGCGCAAACGGGAACAGTGGATCCGGTGCTGCATCGCAGAAGCTACAACCAGGCAGACGATGAAGTCGATATCGGCACCCGGTCCAGCGGCCGCACCCTGCTCCCCCTCGACGCTTCTGGAGAATACGCGTTGGGCGCCGGCGGCAAGATCGATGTAGAACTGCAGCCTGACCGCTTGAGCGGCTTCATCACGCGATTGGGCGACCGCGAGAGCGATCAGGGCACACCGCTTACTTTCTTTTTTGCCACCAGCCACCTGGCTGGCCAGCGCATGAGCTTTACCACCCGGCAAATTCACGGTGTCTGGTTTTCTTTCGACGGCACCATCGTGCGCGGCAGCGCCGCCAACCGGGGAGAGCCGGGCTACTACCTGCTGCAAGGCAGCCTGATCATGCACGATGCCGCCAGCCAAACCCAGCAAGTCCGCATGGTGCAGTTGCCCATGGCGCGCTGATAACCGTCGATTCGCAATCCATCAATACAATGGACTGGACGGCCCTTGCTCCCCAGGGAGCGGCCAGCTCGATTTCCCAATCTGTATTGCAGAGGAGTTTTTGATGGATCGCACAGCAAACGCAGTGTGGCACGGTGGCCTGAAAGATGGCAAAGGAACCATTTCAACCCAGAGCGGGGTCCTGAAAGAGAGCCAATACTCGTTCGGCACCCGATTTGCCGATGGCATCGGCACCAACCCCGAGGAACTGATTGCTGCCGCGCACGCCGGCTGCTTCAGCATGGCACTGAGCGGTCAACTCACCACGGCGAACCTTCCGCCGGAATCGATCGAGACCAAAGCCAGTGTCACCTTCGAAAAGACCGACGCCGGCTTCACCATCACCAAAATCCTGTTGACCACCACGGCCAAGGTTCCGGGAGCAGATAAAGCCGCTTTTGATAAGGCTGCCCAAGCCGCCAAGACCGGCTGCCCCATTTCCCGCCTGTTCCAGAACAACACCGAAATTACCCTTGACGCCAAGCTGGTCTAGCCAGCACCCTGACCCATTCGAGCCTCCACGGCTCGAATGGGCTATTACCGCCGAGTCCCTAGCTGTTTGCGACGATGTAGTCGCGCAGATTGCGGTTAATACCCGCCGCCTGCAGCACCCCGCTATCGAGGAGCTGGATCCACTGTTTCGCGCCCTCATCGTGAGACATCGCGTTCAACAAATAGTTCGCCTGCACGATGATCTCGAGAGCATTGCTCAGATCATGCGAAAGACGGCGGATTTCTTTGGCCTGCTCCGCGGGGATAGAAGCTTCATGTAAGGTCATAGCGCCGCTTGTCCTTTTTTGGTCATCTGGCGGTGATTACCACATTCCCACAAGTTGAGAAGGCCGCCCGCTGACGCTATTGTAAAGGGATGAATCCCTATGCACGTCAGCTAGGCAGTCGTGACCCGTTAAAGGTCGTGGCGACCACCGCCAGGCACCTCGAACAGCTCTCCGTGGCGATCGGTCCGCTCCGCATAGAGGAAGCGCCGGCCCCGGGAAAGTGGAGTCCTCGCGAAACCCTCTGCCACCTGGCGGACTGCGAGCTGGTGTTTAGCTACCGCATTCGGCAGGCGCTGGCAGAAGATCACCATGTGATTCAGCCGTTTGACCAGGAGCGCTTTGCCCAAAACTATGACGGTTACGATGCCCAGGCTGCGATGATGACCTTTGCCTGTGTGCGGCAATGGAATCTGATGCTGCTGCGTTCGGTACTGCCCGGTGTGCTCAACAAGCCCATCACGCATCCGGAACGGGGCGAAATGAACTTCGCCGAGCTGATCGAAACCATCGCCGGCCACGACCTGAATCACCTGGTCCAATTGGAGGCCATTGCGGTGAAGGTGCCGGCAAGCCGCTAAGCAAATCGGCCTGCGGTTTGACATCGCGCCCGGCTTTTGTAAACTAGGACTTGCTGCCTGATCCAGCCCTGGTGCTGGAAGCAAGTGCCGGAGTGGCGGAATTGGCAGACGCGCATGGTTCAGGTCCATGTACTCGCAAGGGTGTGGGGGTTCGAGTCCCTTCTTCGGCACCAAAACTAAAGCCTCAAACCATCCTACAGCCCGAGCCCGGGCTGTAGGACTTTCAGACCTGTTGAGAACCCAAAGTACAGGCCCTTAAACTGTAGGGACCCCAAACGGACTGGCTGCCCCACGAGTCCTCACCCCCCCGCCGCAGTTTTCTCCAGCGCAGCAAAAAACCGATCCCGCCAAGCGTGAATATCCGCCTTCTGAATCTGGCGCCGCATGCGCAGCATGCGTCGCCGCCGCTCCTCCGGTTTCATCTCGAAGGCTTGCTGCAACGCAGCCGCAACCCCCTCTTCGTCGTAAGGATTCACCAGCAGCGCGCCTACCTTAAGCTCTGGCGAGGCACCCGCGAACTCGCTCAACACCAGCACCCCATTCGCGTCTGTTTTCGCCGCGCAATACTCCTTCGCCACCAGGTTCATGCCGTCCTTCAGCGAGGTGATCAGGGCCACATCGGCCGTGCGATAAATAGCCACCAACTCGTCGCGGGACACTGACCGGTAGATGTAATTGATCGGCACCCAACCCGGCACACTGAACTCGCCGTTCACATGCGTCACCAGTCGCTCAATCTCGCGCTTCAGCTGGTCATAGCGAGGGATCCCCTCCCGGCTTGGCACAACGATCTGAATCAGCTCCACCTTGCGGTGAAACGCCGGATACTTACGCAGGAAATACCCGAAGGCTTTCAGCCGTTCAGGAATGCCCTTGGTGTAATCCAGCCGGTCGACGCCCACCGTCATCTGGATATCGTGAGTGTTCGCCTTGATCTGCTGCACACGTTCAAGCACCGCGGGCGAGGCAGAATGTTCAGCGAAGTTACGGAAATCAATGCTGATCGGGAAGGCCTCGATATGCGTGTGCACCTGCTCGCTGACGACCACCTGGGTTTCCCGATGCCGGGAAATCTTTGCAGCAGGCACGAAGCTCCGCAGGCAAGCGATCAGGTTGCGTCGATCGCCCTCAGTCTGCACTCCGATCAGATCATGCGCCAACAGGTCTTCCAGGATTTGCTGCCGCCACGGCAGCTTCGCGTAAATATCTGGCGAGGGGAAAGGGATGTGCAGAAAAAACGCCAGCTTCGCCTTGGGGCGGCGCTCGCGCAGCGACTTGCCCACCTGCATCAACTGATAGTCGTGAATCCAGATGAGGTCATTCGGCTCCGAAGCTTGCTCCACCGCATCGGCAAACTTGCGATTGACCCGCTGGTAAAACTCCCAGTAGCTGGGATCGAAGTTGCAGCGCGACTGCAGGTCATGAAACAGGGGCCAGATAATCTCGTTCGAAAACCCCTCGTAGAAGTTGCTCTGCTCTTCCTCGGTCAAGAACAACGGTGCATACCGGTAGGCTCTATCGCCACTGGCCTGTTCCAAAATCTTACGGATCTCGGGCGTGTCTTCGGTCCCGCCGGAGCCGACCCAAATACCGCCATGCTTCTTCAGCAGGGGTTCCAGCGCGCTCACCAGGCCGCCGCTGCTCGGGTGCCCTTGCAACTCGCCATTCTCATTGGTGATGGTGATCGGGATCCGATTGGACACCAACACCAGTTTTGCGATGTTCACCGAGGCGCCTCCACGGCAATGGCCGCCGTCCCTGGCTGGTCGCCAGATGCGCTAATCCAGCAATCCAGGAAGGAGAGCAGTTCTGCCGGCGGACACAGCCAGTACCGCGCACACGATCGGCGAACTTCTTCTCGCACCAGGATCGAGACGCCGCGATTCCCCAGCGCCGCAAACGCGTCTTCATCCGTCGTATCGTCGCCCAGGTAGGCGGTTGGCAACCCGGTAGGCTCCTTGCTAAGAATCTCGCGCAGCGCCGTGCCTTTGGTGCGATCGTTCGAGCGCAACTCCATGCCCCCATCGAAGGCCAGCAGGTGGATCCTGCCGGGCTCGGCCAGACCATCAAAGATCGTCTGAATTCTCGCAGCGATCTGTTTCTGCACCACCGGCTCGCAACGCCGCCAGTGCACGGCAACCGACGTGAGTTTTACCTCCAGAGTTTCCGGAAAACCGAGCTCGGTCAGCTCACGGATCACCCTTTGCAGTGTGGCCCGTTGCACAGAATCAAGTGCAAATAGCTTGTAGGACCCATCCGCCTTCAACTGTTCCCGGCCGTGGCTGCCCCAAATGTCGGCTTTGATAGCCGGGTGCAATAAGCTGCGTAGTTCCTTGGCGGAACGCCCCGTCACCAGCACCAGGTGGACCTCGGCCATACTCGAGAGGGTAATCAGCCGCTCCTCGATCCCGGGGTAGACGGTCGCCTTCAGGCGATCCTCATGGAAAGGCGCCAGCGTGCCGTCATAGTCGAGCATGAGCAGTGAGTGATGCGCTGCGCGGATCCGCTGCCAAAAAGCCTCTGTCTCTGCTGCGTGGGTCCACGATGGTGGGAAATGATCCATAGCCTCTAGTCTAAGCTGCGCTTCACAGAAAGGCAGTACGTTCGCGCCATCCACCGCAAACAAAGGCAGGGTGGCCCACTCAAGCCGCGTTTGGCTTGAGTGGGGGACATCTACTCCCGCCGCGAACCGTCTCCCTCAGCTATCCCTTGAGCCCTTCCACAACCGCCAGAACCTCTTCCGCATGGCCCTCCGGCTTGACCTTGGGAAACACCTTCAACAACTTCCCATCCGGGCCAATCAGGAATGTGGTGCGCTCAATACCCATCACTTTCTTGCCATACATGTTCTTTTCCTTAAGCACATCAAACTGTTTGCAAACTACTTCGTCTACATCTGCAAGGAGTGTGTAGGGCAAGTTGTACTTATCTTTGAATTTTTTCTGTGCCTTGGGTGTATCCCGGGAGATCCCCAGAACAACCGCCCCGGCCTGCTGTATCTTCTGGAAGACATCGCGGAAACCGCAGGCTTCGATGGTGCAGCCCGGCGTGTCCGCGCGGGGGTAGAAAAAGAGCACAACCGGCGTACCGGCGTAATCCTTCAAGTGGACCGTTTTGTCTTCTTCGGTCTGCAGCGTAAAGTCAGCAACCTGGTCGTTCACTTCCATGAAAAAATCCTTCCAGCTAACGAGATGCAACGTCTTCCACGAGAGTATTCCATGATGCCGAAGTGCAGGAGCCGCCTTGCGGCGTGGTGCCTGGTGTTGATTCTGCCTGCCTGGGCACAATACCCAGGACAAGTGAAGAGCGCCAAAAAGCCTGTGGCCTCCATACGCGCCATCGGCGTGCTTGAGTGGACGGGCGATCCGGGTAAACCGAAGGCAAGTCGCATCATCCCGATCGCGGTCTTTGACGGGGAGATTTATCAGCCCGGCGGCCTGTACCTGGCCCGGCCTGAGCCGCTGGCTGTACAGCCAGGCACAGAATATGTTCTGCAGGATGCGGGCATCACGCGCGGCTTATTCGACGTAAACAGCGCCCAGGACGTGAACGGTTACTGGTTCGGCTACGGTGCCTGGAAGCCCATGCTCACCGCCCCGAAACGCGTGAAGGCGAAGCAAGGCACACGCATCCCGCAGGTGGTGGGTGAGGGCGGAAGCGACCGTCCGCACTTCAAGAACCGCAATCCGGATAGCGGTCCGGATAGCGGCTCCGGCACGGCTTCCACCTCTTCTTCCCCTTCCGAGCCATGAAGCCTCGCGCGACCCGGACCGGCCCACCCTGCGCAAGCGTTCCGATGCACCCGCGGCGGAAAGCACCAGCAGTGCAGAGCCCCCAGCCCCCGAAACGGCCATCGCCGGAGGAGACCCGGACCGCCCGCACATCGCGCACGGTCAGCGGAGCTCTGAAGGAGATACACAGGTTGCCCAACTCACGGGTGTGCCCTCGGAACTGCAGCAGATGATCGCGGTCTCTGACCCGGTGGATCGGGAGACGCATCCCTTTACCTATCTGTGGAATGACCCTGCGGATGCGGCCAGGATGCAAACCCTTATGGAAGAGGAAGCCGCGAAGGCTCTGGCCGCAATCCAGCCCCAGGCCACCGTCAAGATCGGAGTCAAGCCGCGTACCCCGGCCAAACCAGCGCAGCGCAAGCGAGCCACGGCCAAGCCGCCCGCCAGCCCCAGGCCGGTCTTCACCAATGTGCGCTTCAAGGCCTACGAGCTTACCTACAGCGGAGGCGCCACGCTGGTATATTCCGCAGAAACAACCGACGCTGCCGGCAAAACTCGCTACGTCACCCTCATCGCCCAGCCCGATTTCAACGGAGTCCCAAAAGTCATCCTGAAGTCCGTAACCGATCAGGACCACCTCGATCAGACCCCAAGGATGCGCCTGGTGGACGCAGTGGACGCGAAAGCAACCAACCGCGGCGACCTCATCTTTGAACTCCGCACGCAGCATGACCGTGAGTTCGTGATCTACCGCATCTCCGGCGGCATCGCCGAGCAAGTCTTCAGCACCGGCCCGCTCTCCAGCTCCCAGAACTCCTAAGCCCGATCAGAAGGGAAAGATGTACCCCACTCAAGCCAAACGCCGCTTGAGTGGGCCACCCAATGTTTTTTACATCCCCAACCTCAAACCCCGGGTATCGAACTTTGTGTAGCGAACCCTGGGTGGCCCATTCAAGCCGCGTTTGGCTTGAGTGGGGTACATCTCCACCGCTCTAAGGAGTAGGCAATTTGCTGTTATCCCATCCGCCGCCGAGTGCTTTGATCAACTGCACACTCGCCGCAAACTCGCGCGTAGTAATATCCGCAGCCGTCCGCTCGTTGGTCAACTGCGTGGATTGCGCAGTCAGCACTTCAAGGTAAGTGGTCACCCCACCCTTATAGCGATTAGTCGAAAGCACCAGGGAACGCTGCGCGTCCGCGACTGCCTGCTGTTGTGCCGCTGCTTCACTATTCAGAATGCGCAAGCCAGACAAGTTGTCTTCAACCTCCTGAAATGCCTGCAACACCGTTTCCCGATAGTTCGCCACATTCACTTCATACCCCGCCCGCGCCTCTTGTGTCAGCGCATGACGCCGTCCCGCATCGAACAGCAACTCAATCGCCGACCCGCCCAGCGACCACAGCGAGCTAGGCCCCTGGATCAACGTGCTGGGGCTCTTGCTTTCGAAACCGCCCGTTCCAGTCAGGTTGATCGTCGGATAGTAAGCCGCAATCGCGATCCCGATCTGCGCGTTCGCCGCATCGGCGCGACGTTCCGCGCTCGCCACATCCGGGCGCCTTTCGAGCAATTGCGACGGCACACCCACCGGCACCTGCGGCAGTTGCAAATCCAGCGGCAACGGCGGCAGAGAAAAGCTCGAAGCCGGTGTACCGGTAAGCGTAGCGATGGCATGCTCATACTGCGCCCGCGCCACCCCTACATCGATCAACTGCGCGCGCGTTTGATCCAGCTGCGTGCGCGCCAGCAGCACATCCGATTCGGACGCAACCCCGCCCTTGAACCGCGTGGTGGTCAGCGACAAGTACTGCTCAAAATTCCGCACCGTGTTATCGAGCAGCCGCTGTTGCGTATCCAGGCCACGCAGCTCGAAGTAGTCGGTCGCCAACTCGGAGCGAATACTCAATTCCACATTTGCCAGGTCAGCAGCCGTGGCCTGTGCGGTCGCTCGTTGCGCTTCCACCGTTCTCCGGATATTGCCCCAGAAGTCCGGCTCCCAACTAACCTGCCCCTGGAGAAATGCGTCGTTGTAATTGGTCTTGCTGCCTGGTACATAGAGCGGACGATTCTGCGACTGACGGGTACGCGTAGCCGAGGGACCCGCCTGCACGGTTGGAAAGAACTGCGAACGGTAATACTGAACGGCAGCCCGGGCTGAGGTGTACTGCTGGAAAGAAGCCTTGAGCGTCTGGTTCGACACCGTGACTTTCTGCTGCAACTGATCCAGTTGCGGGTCCTGATAAATCTCCCACCAGTTCGCGCGCAGCGCGCTATCGTTCGGCGCAACCTGCTTCCACCCGCCGCCCGCCGGGCTGGGGGGAGGCACGGGTTCTGCCAGCTCCTTGAACGAAGGTGCCGTCGGGGCCGTGGGCCGATGATAATTAGGGCCAACTGTGCACCCAGCCAGCAGCACCAGGAGCGCCGGCAGGACTAGCCCCTCGACCCGCTGCGATCGAGTACTGTTTCTGTGACGAAATTTCATTCCGCGGTCCCCGCAGCCGGTTTCCTCGGCTGCACTACGTGCACTGGTTCCTTATCGATCAAAGAATCAGGCGGATCCTGGATCACCTGCGAGTTCGCATCAAGCCCATGAATCACCTGGACAGTCGATCCATTATCCTGGCCCAGCACCACCGGCAGCAGCCTCGCCTCATCGCCATCAGGGCCCTTGACCACCGTGCCCACCTGCAGACCCTGTGCACGGAAGATCAGCGCCGATACGGGAATGATCAGTGGAGCCACTCCCTGGTGCACATCCATGTGTACTTCCGCATAGGCGCCCGGCAGCAACTTGCCATTGCGATTGTCCACATCGATTTCCACCAGCAGCGTGCGGGACGCAGGATCGATCGCCTTGGCCGTACGGACCAACTTACCGGTGAATGTCTGCCCAGGGAACTCAGACAGGGTGAGCCTCGCCTCGCTGCCCACAACCGCCGCCTGGGAGTAGATCTGTGGCACGTTGACGTAGACGCGCAGGACGTTGATCGCAGAAATACGAAACAGTTGCGTGCCCGCACCGGCATTGATCAACTGGCCGACGTCTACATTGCGTGCCGTGATGACTCCGCTGAAGGGTGCATAGATCTTCTCGAACGATTGCAGCTGTTCCAACCGCTGCACATTGGCCTGCGCCGATTTAACGGTGGAGCTGGTGGAAGCCGCCTGGGTGGTGAACGTATCCGTATCCTGCTTGGAAACTGCGTTCTGGTTGAGTAGATCCTGGTAACGGCCGGCATTGGTCTTCGCCAGGCCTGCAGTGGCTTCGGCCGTGGTCAAGTCGGCGCGCGCCTGCAGCAGCTGCTTATCCACTTCCGGCGAGCTGATCACGGCCAGTAATTGTCCCTGCTTCACGTGGCTGCCGATGTCGAAGTACCACTTGCTCAGGTAGCCATCCGTACGCGCGTATAGAGAAGCATCGCTGTAGGCAAAGATGTTGCCGGGCAACACGACCTCCTGGCCCGTTTTGCCGGCGGTCGGCGCATTCGCAATCACATCGGGCGCAGCCAGCTGGTTGGTCTCAGTGGCGAGCTCCGTGCGTGCGCGCACGCGCGGAATAATACCCACGACCACCAGCACCGCTGCCAGGATCAGAAGAACCACCACGGTGATTACGGCTGCGCGGCTCGACAGGGGTGGCGTGTCGGGCAGTGCTCCGTGACCCGCAGGTGCGGGTTGCGGTGGCTCGTCTCTTCTTTCCTGATTCATCATTCTCTCCAAGGTTAGGTTCTTAATCTTCCACGTCGGTTGGGCCTGCGGCCAGGGCGTCCTGCTGGCTGCGGCGTCCAAGCCAACCATGAATCACACTGAAAATGGTCGGTACAAAAAACAGGGTGGCCGCGGTGGCAAACACCAGCCCACCAATGACCGCGCGGCCCAGCGGAGCATTTTGTTCGCCGCCCTTCGCCCAGCCCTAACGCCATCGGCACCATGCCGATGATCATTGCCAGTGCAGTCATCAGCACCGGCCGGAAGCGGGTAAAGCCGGCCATCAACGCCGCCCCATGCGCATCGCCCACATTCTCTTCCATCTGCTCGCGCGCAAAACTGATCACCAGGATGGAGTTGGCCGTTGCCACGCCCATCGTCATGATCGAACCCGTCAGCGCCGGAACACTGATGTGCGTGCCGGTAAGAAACAACATCCAGACAATGCCGCACAGCGCAGCAGGTAATGCCGCGATGATCATGAATGGATCAAGCCACGACTGGAAGTTCACCACGATCAGCAGGTAAACCAGGAGAATGGAAAACGCCAAACCACTCGTCAACCCAATGAACGAGGAGTTCATCGTCTCCACCTGCCCACGCAATACCACCTGCGAGCCGCGTGGCAGCTGCTTGCGATGTTGATCGATGATCTGCACTATCCTGGTCGAAACGCTGCGCAAATCGCTATTGACCACATTGCCGTAAATATCAAGGACGGGAGCGATGTTGTAGTGGCTCACATTCGCCGGCGCTGCGCCGCGCACGATCGTCGCCACGTTACCCAGTATCTGGATGGGCTTGACGCTCGCCAGCGAGGCGCCCGTAGTCACCGGCGAACGGTTGGCTGCACCGACATTCAGAAGTGGATTTGGCGGCAACGTGGCGGCAGCGCTGGGCGACGTCACGGGAATCCTTTGCAGATCAGCCAGCGACTGCAGCTCGTATTGCGGCGACTGCGCGGCGATGTTGTAACTGACACCGTTTCTTGGGTCGAGCCAATAGGTGGGGCTGGTCTGGTAACTGCCGCTTGTCGATACCAGCAAGCTGCCCGTCACGTCCCGCTGCGTCAACCCGATGTCCTGGGCTTTCGAGCGGTCCACATTCACGGTCAACCGGGGATTGTTCGAGGGCTGCTGTATGCGCAGATCGGCCGTGCCGGGCACATAGCTGATGTCCTTCAGCAGATTGTCAATGAAGGCGCGGTTGCCCTGTTGGTCGTGGCCAATTACCTGGATGTCGATCGGGGCCGGCAAACCGAAGTTGAGAATCTGCGTCACCATGTCGACCGGCAAGGTGTAAAAGGTAACTCCCGGGAACTCCGTACCCAACTTGGCCCGCAGATCCTGCACGTAACGGTCCGTGGGGTGGTGCTTTTCTGCCAGTGCGACCGTGATGTCCGCGTCCCCGGTGCCCACCACGCCGGTGCTCGTATAGGAGAGATTGAGGCCGGAATAAGGAATGCCAATGTTATCGATAATGCTGACAACTTCGCTCTTCGGAATCTCTCGCCGGATCGCGTTGTCGATCTGGTCGCAGAGCAATGCCGTGTCTTCAATACGCGTTCCCGTAGGGGCGCGGACGTGCAATTTAAATTGCCCGGCATCGACGGAAGGAAAAAAGTCCTGCCCCAGCCATGGATACAGCAGGGCAAACGAGCCAATCGTGAATACAAAAAACAAGATCAGAAAAGCAGTGCTGTGCGCGATGCACAACTGCAGCAGCCGGAAATAGAACACGCGCAACTGCTCAAACCTGCGCTCGAACGCCAACTGCGCCCGCACCAGCGGATTGCGGCTCTGCTTCTGCTGCTCCGCACCGGCCGGATCGTGCTCATGGAGAAGATACTTCGCCATGGTCGGCACCACCGTACGGGAAAGAAAGTAAGACGCCAGCATGGCAAAGATGACCGCTTCCGCCAGAGGCACAAACAGAAACTTCGCTACACCGCCCATGAAGAACATCGGCACAAACACAATACAAATCGAAATGGTCGAGACAAACGCGGGGATGGCGATCTGGGAAGCGCCGTCCAGAATGGCCTGCTCCACTTCCTTACCTTCTTCGAGGTTGCGATTGATGTTCTCAATCTCTACCGTGGCATCATCTACCAGGATGCCGACGGCCAGCGCCAGCCCACCCAGTGTCATGATGTTGATCGTTTCGCCCAGCGCACCCAGCACCAGCAGAGAAACAAGAATCGAAAGCGGGATCGAGACAGCGATGATGAGCGTGCTGCGCCAGCTGCCCAGAAACACCAGGATCATGACTGCCGTCAGGCAGCCCGCGATCAGACCTTCCCGCACCACCCCTTCGATCGCACCCCGCACAAACACCGACTGATCCGCCAGCGGGGTGATGCGCAGTTCGGGCGGCAACTGTTGCGCAATACCCGGCAGCAGCGCGCGGATCCGCTTGATCACATCAAGGGTGGAGACATTGCCGTTCTTGAGCACGCTCATCAGGCTGGCGCGCTGCCCATCGACGCGCACGATGTTGGTTTGCGGCGGAAACCCGTCGCGGACGTGAGCGACATCGTGGATATAAACGATGGCTCCATTCACGCTGCGGATGGGGAGATCGTTAAGCCCCTGGATCGTGGTGGGAGCGCTATTGGTCGAGAGTTGATATTCGAAGGACCCCACCTTCATGGTTCCGGAAGGCAGAATGAGGTTTTGCACACCAATGGCGTTCACCACATCGTTTGGAGACAGCCCGCGCGCCTGCAAAGCCTGGAGGTTTAAATCCACCTGCACCTGCCGCTGCTTGCCGCCGTAGGGGTAAGGGCTTTCTGCGCCTTCCACGGTGGCAAATTGCGTGCGGATGAAGTTAAGTCCAAAGTCGTTGAGTTGTTGCTCCGATAAGCCTTGCCCAGACAAGCCCAACTGCAGGATAGGCACGCTCGAAGCCGTATACGTAATGATGAGTGGCGGCGTAGTGCCCTGCGGCAGCTGGCGCAGCTGTGTTTGCGAAACAGCAGTAATCTGCGCGATGGCCGTAGCCAGCGTCACCTTGGGCTGGAAGTACACCTTCACCACGCCCACGCCATCCAGCGATTGCGACTCGATATGGTCGATATTATCGACCGTCGTGGTCAGTGTCCGCTCGGTCAGGGTGATGATCCGGTTGGCCATATCTTCAGCAGCCAGACCCTGGTACTGCCAGACGATGCTCACCACCGGGATATTGATGTTAGGAAAGATATCGACCGGGGTGTTAAGAATGGACAACGGTCCCAGGATTAACAATAAAAGTGCGAAAACGGCGAACGTGTAGGGGCGCCGTAACGCGAGACGAACAATCCACATTGGCTAGCTCACTCCTGGAACTTCGTTCGGAAGTCATCAAGCACACTGGAAACCGGGGTGCATCACCGGATCCGCGACCCACTGGTATTTGAGCGGAAAGGTACCGTAGGGGCTGTGTGCCCCCTTCAGCTTATTAGGCGGCTCAGGGACAGCAGGCGTGCAGAGCGACCAGACCAGGGCAAAGACAAAACAACAGTCAAATTATACGTTTTACGACATCGAAACCTTCATCAGGCAGGCCGCAGTACTGAGACGTACCATCCGGCACCCGGGACGCGTTGGAACCAACAACGTCGGTGTATTCAGGATGTGCCTGAGGTGGGCGACGATTCAGAAACCGCCCTATGCAGACCAAGAGGCCTGCTCCCAGACCATCAAACAAACCCCGGGGTGGCCCACTCAAGCCGCCTTTGGCTTGAGTGGGGGACATCTCAACCGTTCCACAACTTCTCTGGAGCCCACCGCGGCAAAACCCAACCCTCCCCCACAAAAGCAAAAGAGCCGAACAGTTACCTGTTCGGCTCTTCAAACAATTCATATCAGCGCAACAAACTAAATACCTATTTTGCGAGAGCAGACTCCAGCGCCGGACTCGCAACCGCCGAGGGCTTGTCAGGATAGTAGGCATTCGAGATGTACTCCTGCAGCATGCGGTGCGTATTGAAGAACGAGCCATTCAGCGCGATGGTCGACCGCATAATAGCCCGCCACTTCTCTGGATCGCCGTAGTACAGCGGCAGAATCGTTGACTCCAGCCGCTCGTACAGGCTGGCGACTTCCTGCTCCTGCTGATCGCTGTCGGGGATGGCCCAACCCGTAACGCCCTCGACACAGCCTTCCACCCACCAGCCATCGAGAACACTCAGGCTCGGCACGCCATTGAGAGCCGCCTTCATCCCGCTGGTGCCAGAGGCCTCGAACGGACGGCGTGGTGTATTGAGCCAAAGATCGACGCCCGGCGGTGAGCGTCGCGCCGAGACGCCACTCGTAGTTTTCCAGGTAAACGATCTTAAGCGCATCAGATTTCAGGTGATTCGAGACTTCGAATATCTGACGGATGAGCTTCTGCCCGGGCTCATCGTGGGGATGCGCCTTGCCGGCAAAAATCACCTGCAGACCGCGGAACTTCTCCGCACAACGGACCAGGCGTTCCGGGTCGGTCAGCAGCAGGTCCGCGCGTTTGTAAGTAGCCACGCGGCGGGCAAAACCTATGGTGAAGACGTTACTGCGAAGCGTAATGCCGGTGCGTTCGGCAACCGTGTCGATCAGCACCCGCTTGGATGCGGCATGAGCCTGCTCAATCTCCCGCAGAGGCGTGTCAATCACGTAGCGAAACTGAAAGTTATCTTTGCGCCACCGCGGAATGCTGCGATCGAAAATGGCCTGAAAAGGAGCAGCCGTCCAGGTAGCCGCGTGTACACCGTTGGTGATCGCGTCGATGGCATACTCCGGAAACATTTCCCGGGAGATGATGCCGTGCTGCATGGCGACGCCATTCACAAACCGCGAAGACGATAGCGCCACATACGTCATGTTGAGCATGCCGTCGTGACAGCCGCCCATGCGCTCCAGCAGGCTTGCCGTATCATGCCCCAGGATGCGGTAAGTCTGGTCCATCGTAAAGCGGTCATGCCCTGCGGGTACTGGCGTATGAGTGGTGAACACGCAGCGGCTGCGCACCGCCTCCCGGTCCCGTTCCTCAATGGCCCGGCCGCTCTCGCCCTCTAATTGCTGTTCCATCAAGCCCACCGTCAGCAGGGCGGCGTGACCTTCATTCATGTGGTAAACGTCAATCTCGTAATCGAGAGCCTCAAGAATGCGGGCTCCGCCAATACCCAGAACCGCCTCCTGCCGCAAACGGTAATCCGTATCGCCGCCATACAGGTGGTCCGTAAGCCGCCGGTCAGCCGCTTCGTTCTGCGCTAAATCGGTATCCAGCAGGTAAATCGGAATGATGTGCCCGGAAACACCCTCGAGATCGTAGCGCCAGGCCCGAATCGCAACCGGACGCCCCTCAATCATCACCTCGACCACAGGCTTTTCCAGCGACAGCATCTTTTCCACGGGCCAGGGCTGGTCCAACGCCGTCTGAATCCCCTGCTCGCTGAGATGTTGCTCAAAATAACCCTGGCGATGCACCAGCGTCACGGCGCACAAACCCAGGCCAAGATCGGCCGCGGATCGCATCGTGTCGCCCGCAAGCACACCCAGGCCCCCGCTGTAAGTTGGCATATCGGGCGCGATCGCGATTTCCATCGAGAAGTAGGCAACCATACCCGCTCGGTCAGAAATGCCAATCGATTGCAAATCATGCTGGTGGTTCGAAAAATGCATCCTGCTTCTCTCCCTGCTCACTTACCGTTCCTGTCAACTGTGCCTGTGCCCCGGCACGCGCCAGCGGCTCACAAACACGACGCGAGCCCAGTGCTGCAGCCTCAGCCCCTTGAAAGCATGAGAAAGCAGGTACTTTTCTTGCTTCCCTGCACTGGGTCAAAAAATGCGGCCTTAGTTCCCCTATTTTAAACATCGACCAGAAGGCTTTTGTCAGCAATCGGAGTGACACTTCTGTCGGGGTATCTGGTGCTTCCGTGGGAGCACGTTTCTGGCGAGTTCGTTTTCAGGAAATCAACTGTTTCACCGCAATTTGGTCGTCGCATCGCGCACCAGTCGAATCTCTAATTGGATTGGGATGCAAGCTGGCTATCCGTTACACGGCTCAGACGGTGCCAAATTTCACCCAGCCACCGCTCATGCTCCGGCTTCATGAGCACGGAACGCAGACACGTCACAGTGGACTGCGCATCGCCCCAGGCGCCTGGCGCAAAAAAACGTGTCGGCAACTGGACTAACGCGAGATGCAGCCCAGCACTCGCGGCGGCTGTGAAAATCTCCTGCGCCAGCTTTGAAGATCCGGCCACACTGTCGCTCCGCACCGCCCAGACGAGGATGTCGAGATCGGGAGCGAAGGGTGTGAGGAAGCGCGGATCAGCGCTGATCTTTGCGTGCAGCGCCACCGCCGCCGCCCGGCTGCTCTCGAGTCCGCGCGCAAAGTCTCCTGCGCGCACCAGCGGCAGCAATTGCTGTGTCGCCCACAGGGCCACCGCCGATGCGCCCGCGCGCGAGCACTCCAGGCTGATCTCGCCCAAATGCAACTCAGTGGAGGTGAAGTAGGTGTAAGGCGAGTCGTGCTTGTAAAAGCGCCCCACCGCCGCGTCACGAAACAGCACGCAGCCACAGCCGTAGGGCTGCAAGCCATGTTTGTGTGGATCGATCACCAGCGAATCCACCTCATCGAGTGAGGCATAGGCGCGGGCCGCATCGTCTCCCAGCGTCGCGGCAAGCTTGAAGTAGCCACCATACGCAGCATCCACGTGCACGCGGAAGCCGTACACCGCGCGCAGAGCCAGCACCCGTTCCAAAGGATCGACGCTGCCCGTCGCCGTGCTGCCAAGTGTGACCACCACGGTGCCGATATCCCCGGCTTGCAGCGCCACCTCGAGCGCCGCCATGTCCATGCGCCCGGCGCTATCCGTGGCAACGGAGGCAAACGGAAGACCCAGCACGGCGCTGATGCGGCTATGGGTGTAGTGCGCCTGGTCAGAAGCAAGCACCCGCTTGCCAGGCGCCAGCAGACCCGCAATCCACAAAGCTTCCAGGTTGGCAAAGGTGCCGCTGCTGGTGAGGTGCCCCAGATGCTGTCTCCAGCCAAACATGGCCGCGATTTCGCTGACCGCCTCCACCTCCATGCGCGAGCTGGCCCGGCCACCATCGAGCGCGTGGTTGTTGGGGTTGATCTTCATGGCCAGGGCGTACGCGGCACGCGCCAGCGGATGGGGCGGCTTGAGCATTTGCCCCGCATACAGCGGATGAAAGTAGGGGTAGTTGTCCCCCAGGCGATCGGCCACCTGCCGCATGACGGCCGACATGGATGCGTACGCGCCCTGTTCCTGTTCTTGTTCCTGTTCCCGTCCTTCGTCCGGTCCAGTCGCGGGCAAATCGGCCGGCAAATCCGCAAAACAGGCATCCAGTTGAGGCGCTGCCTCTGCTAACAGGCGTAGGGCGATATCGTCAGCCATCGTTGCAGTGTAACCCGCACTCTCCCAAGCCTCAGGCGCGCGCTTTGCCCAGCGCTTCGAGTGCGTCGCAGGCGGACTTCAGACCGTCTTCCTGCCGCAACTGCTCGCCGATACTGGCGGCGCGGCGCTGTATGCGCGCACTTGTGAGCAGCAGATCGATCTTTTTGCCAGCCGCTTCCGCCGTGTATTTCGAACGCCGGATCGACCGTGCCACACCCAGCCTGCGAACCCGGCGCGCGTTATCCGGCTGATCGTGACTGTAGGGCATCACCAGCATGGGCTTGCCGGAAATCAGCGCCTGCGCCGTGGTACCCACGCCGCCTTGATGAATGATCACCGACGCCCGAGGAAACAGGCGGGAGAAAGGCGCATAGTTGGCCACGAACACGTTGTCCGGCAGGCGCTGCGGCACATTGCGCGGGTCACTGCCCACCAGCAGGACGGCGCGTTGCCCGGTCAACTGGGCTGCCAGTGCACTCTGCTGGTAGAAATCGCCGGCGTCCAGCACCGCCGCCGAACCCAGCGTAAACACCAGCGGTGGTGGCCCTTGCTGCAAAAACTGCTCGAGTGCGGGCGGAAGGTCGCGCTGGCCCTGGTCGCCATCGTAGAAGACAAAACCGGTCGTTTGGGTCACGGCCGGCCAATCCGGCTGAGGGTCGCCCAGCAGACGGGAAAACATGGCCAGCACCAGCCAGGGCGAGTGCTTTGCTTCAAAAATAGGATCCGGGCCCCGGCCCAGGCCTAATTCAGCGCGCAACTGGTAGATGGGTTCCGGCCAGCTGCGGGTCACCCAGCGGGCAAAGCGGGCAATGGCCCGGCCCATGCCCGGGAGTGCCGGCTGCAATCGCGCCAGCATCGGGTAAGGTGGCAGAACCGGCGCATCGTAGCGGGAGAAGAAAGAAAGCGGCGCCAGCACGAACGAGGCCCAGGGAATCTTCGTGACCTCGGCAACGATCGGCGCCTGGTACACCAGCTCGCCGGCCAGCATGAGGTCCGCCCCGCCGTTGGCCTGAACTGCCGCCAGCAGCTCCAGGTAGCTCTGCCGAATGGCCGGGAACAGAATCTCGCGCAGGGTCCGTTCCGTCCCCTTCCGGATATCCATCAACATGGCGACCAGCTGGTTGTCTTCGGGATTCAGGATGGGGCCCACCGGAGCGAACTCCAACCCCAGCGAAACAATCTTCGCGCGAAACAGTGCCGGCACCGCCAGCACCGGCACGTGGCCTCTTCGCCGCAGTTCGAGCGCCAGGGCAATCAGCGGATGAATGTCACCAAGAGTGCCGAAACTGGAGAGAACAATGCGCATGCGCTGCTTCTGCAGTGTAAACGGCGCCAGCGGGCTCCCCACCCACGCTGCCGATGCCGCTCCAGGCCACGTGCCGCTATCGAACGACGCCAGCTCCCTGGAAGGTTTTCTCGAACTCGCGGAACCGCCGCTCCAGCTCGAATTGCTGCCGCGCTTTATCACTCCCCGCAAGCAGGGCCGCGCACTCGCCCGTAGCTTTTCCGCTGCCGAGTTGCGCGCGGCAAGCCGCCAGCGGATGCCCGTAGTCTTCCCATGCACCCGTCTGCGCCCATAGGCTCGCGCCGGCGAGAAAGCTGTGTTCCAACCCCGTGCGCACCATTTGCTTAAAATCGGCATAGGTCAGCGGATACGTCTCTGCCGCGCGCACATATTCGTGGGTCATGTTGATCCGCGACACGCCTTCATCGTCGGTCGAGAGCGCTACCGGCACGTGGTACTGGCGATACATGGGCAGGGGATGATCGGCACCCTTGATATTGAGGATCACGTCGTTGCTGGTCAGGTTGATCTCGGCCATCACCCGCTTGGCCGCCATTTCCTTAAGCAGATCGTAGGGCCGATCCTCAAACATCACATCCACGCCATGGCCGATGCGTTCCGCATGCGCTTGTTCCACCGCCTCCCGGATATGGAAGCGCAGGCCATCCGGCGTCACCATACCGGGTGCGAGTTCGCCGGCATGCAGCGTGATGTGCACCCTGGGATAGAGCGCATGCAGCGCCGCCACCATCCGCATCTGCTCGCGGTAGTTCGCCATCGCGGCCCGCCCGTCTTCGGGCTGCACCATGTTGATGCCGACGATCAGCGGGTCTACCGAGGCCAGTTCAAACCCGGCAACCAACTGAACAAAGACCGCTTGCGAAGGCAGTGCCCGCAACACCTGGTAAAGAAAGCGAACCTGCAGGTGGCACGCAGGCTTTGCCTGGGGTGTGCCGCATTGTTCCAATTCCTGCCGGCGCCGTTCGCCCTGGTCATACTCCGCCCGCTGCTCCGGCAAATATTTGGCCAGGCCGGCATCGAGCACCTGCTGGCGAAGACGAGCGAAATCCGTCTGCTCATCGATGGGCCCCAGGCCTGCTGCCAGGGCGCCAACTGCCGGACGAAAATTAGCCGTGTGCATAATTTCCAGGTACTGCTCGTTCTGCTCGGCCGCCCGGTTGGCCAGTTCATCCACCCATTCGCCCACAAATCTCGGATCTTCGACGGCAAGAAAATGGTCAAAGCTGGCAAAAAAATGGTCATGACCCGAGTCCCCAGTGATGGGGACGAACGTGCGCATGGAGAACGCATCGATCATCTGGTCATAGAGCTTCTGGTTGGTCAGGGCCGCCTCCACCCGCTCCCCTTCTTCGCCGCACACCGGCTGGGGAGGCAGGCTGCGGGTCGTGGCCGCCGGCTTGTATAGGGTCAGGGTCTTCGACTGGACGCAGAGGTTCTCTTCGATGGCCTGGCGGATAAAGCTTTCCGCGTACACGGCACCGGCCAGATGGTTGTGGAGATCGGCGCCTTTCGGCATGTCGTGGAAAAAGGCATACAAGGCAAGTGGGCCTTGTTGCCGTGCATGTTCCAGGGCGCGTTCCACGCGGGCCTCCCCATTTGGGGCGACCGCTGCTGGTTGGGCCAGTGCGATCGGGCTGAAGGCGATGAGACGGAAAGCAATGAGAAGCGTGCAAGCAGCGACGGGGGCCCGGCGGACGGAAACATGAGCAAAGGCCATGGGGGCTGGGGTCTTTCGAATGCCTGAGATTTGCCGAAGCGAGGCACTAGTGTACGACAGGGCGGGCAAACCGAGCATCGCGCTGCGGCCCGTTGGGGCAGAGTTTGCGTGAGGCTGTGTGATTGCTATACTGACCCCTGTTGCTTGTACGCAGTTGCTGTCCTGGCCGGGCTCTCCGCCTGAAGCTCCAGACTCAGACTCAACGTTCGGCAGCATCCTTGGATTCCCAAGGCCAGATAGCTCAGTGGTAGAGCGCGGCCCTGAAAAGGCCGGCGTCGGCGGTTCGATCCCGTCTCTGGCCACCACTTAGAATCAACAACCGACGGGATTCGAGTTCTCCCTTTCCAGAGGGGCTTTTCTTTTGGCTGCTGGGGTCGCTGGGCGGCAAAGCATGCGGCGGACCTGCGACCGATCCTGTTTACCGTCGCTTGCTTAGTCTTCGCCATTAACTCCTATGCCTCCGGCCCGGTAAGTGCCGGTCTAGTCCCAACTGGCATGAACCGCGGGTCCAAGACCGTGGAGAGTTCGCCGGGACAAACATTTGTAAATCGGCGGTGCTGCTCAAAGTTCGAGCTCCGCATCTCAAGCGTCTGCAGGGAGGGATCTTGTGTGACGACCTATCCAATCGAAGAAGCGCTGAAGGCGCAAAGAGCTATGCGGGCCGCAGCCGGGCTTGGGGAGGAGACGTTCCCTCTTCAGGCTTTCGTCGGCATGATCAGCGACGAGATTGAAGTACTCCGCCAACAGGGCAGGAGCGATCGGGAAATAGCACAAATCATCCGGGATAACAGCTCGATTGATTTGACGGCTGATGACATTTCCGCAAACTACGCCAGTCCCGCAGAGCGGCAGCACCGTCCGTGACCTGCTTACACTTGCATTGGTTGTCAGTGCGTGCAACGCAGCGTCTATAGATACTCGCTACATATAGTTGACGTGGATGATCAAAGAACGCGATGTTCCCTCGATACGAAACTTCGCGTCTTTGAAACTGGGTGGACCCATGTGCCCTTTGGCATCGTTGGACGCGCCAACGCCTTCCTTCGGGATTCCCAAAAAGTTGGAGTCAAGCTTCCCATTACCGTTCTCATCGTGGTACACGGAGATTGCATAGGTTCCATCCGGAACGTCCGAGAAGTCACAATAGCTGCTGTTACCTCGTACTGCGTTGGCCGTTCTTTGGATAGACGAACTCTGATCCTTGGGGAAGCCTGACTCTGAGTTATACAAAAAGCACCAGACACGTCCATGGTCACTGCGCAAACCGGTCACATCAACATGCACCGTTGCCGATTGAGCTGCATGCAGGTGCAGAGCCGACAGCGATAGCGTGAGTGCCGCGACCCAGCAGCGCCGCAGGGACATAGGCCTCCTTTACCTGTCTCCAGTAGCTGCGGTGCCGGGCGCGCGCCGCGGAGCCGCAAAGCCCAGGACGACAGCCGCCGTGAGCCACCACAAGGCCTGAACGGCGCCAAGGATGGTGACTGAGTTCGGCAGAACCTGAGTGAATATCGTTGCGCATCCGATGATGGCGAACAGTGCCCCCAGCGCGATAGCGCTCCCTCCCAACCAGCGAAATCTGAGCTGGACGAGTGTAAAACCAAACGGGAGGAAGACGGCCGGCGCAGCGAGAATGAAATAGAGGTGCTGGACCGCACTGATAAGGTTCATTGTGACTAAGGTCATTTGTTCCGGTACCGAGTAGAGCGCCGCAAAGTACAGACTCACTTCACCCAGGCTTACCATCATCAGAACCGTCATACCGAAGCGGGTCATGGACGCCAGCCAGGCACCAGCGGGTAGCTCCGCAACCACACCGAACACAAAGGCGGCGAGTAAGGCCGGTCCGACCGACTGCAGCCAGCCGGCCATCATCACCTCGCGGAAATTGTGAGCAGCAAAGGTGTGCAGCTCAGCGGTCGTTGACCCGCTCGGCGGACCCTGATTGATCGCGAAGGAAACGCCGAGCATCAAGACACCGATCACTCCAGCGAGCCCATACCATCGGCGCTCCGTCAGAAAACGGCTCGCACCCGCGCTGTCCAATGTTAGCCACCTCTTACATATCGAATCGTTATATAACGCAAACGTGGACCGGCACAAGTATTGATTGGGTCTTATGTTCAAGCGCATTCGGGATGCGGTTCATTTCAACGTAAACTATTGAAAGATACGAGAGATGGGGGCGGATTGTACGAACTATTCCTGCTGGGCAAGTTGCTGTCCCGGCCCTGGTACGGATATGAGTTTCAGCGCGCTCTCAGCGGTTTTGTCGGACCGCAACGTCGCGTCAGCTGGGGAACTATCTATCCGCTTTTCCAGCGTCTCCAGCGCGATGGTCTGATCCGCGCCGTAGCGGGCCGTGACTCCCAGGATGGGCGCGACAAGCAGGCCTACAGGATTACAGCGGCTGGTAAGCGGCGTTTTCTGGATCTGATGCGCACTGAACGCCCGCACGATTCGGATTTTCGCGAGACCTTCCGCATGAAACTTGGACACTTCAGCCGGGTCAATGTAGAGACTCGCAGGCAGATCGTGGCCGCGCACATGCAACGGCTCGGCTCCATCCATCAGCACACATCGCGAACTTATAGCCTGGTGAGCAGGATCCCGGAAATGGATGAAGACGAGCGAGTGTTGATTCTCCGTGCAATTCGTCATGAGCGTTGCCTTGCCGAAGCCGAGATCGCCTGGTTGAAGAAAGAAATGGCCGAATTTCTGCAACCTGTTTCTTGAGACAGGAGTCAACAAGCGGTGAAGACACTTCCAATGCAGCAGAGAACCAGGCACGCTATCATTCGCAGCGCAAGTCGATTTGATTGACCGCCACGCGAGACAGTTTATATCCGCCGATCATAAAGGCTATTGCCAACAAGAGAACGCCTGGCACGATCGGCCATCTCCTTTCCCACATATCAACCCATCAGGCGTTCATCCGCAGGATGGGCCTGACTTCGACGCCACCGTTGTTGAGGAAAATCGGGCAGCCATACGACAGGGTCACCGCCTCATGAATGTCCTTTGCCTGGATGATGGTGTAGCCGCTGATGATGTCCTTGGCCTCGGCGAACGGACCGTCGCTGACTACCTTTTCCTTGCCGTTGACATATTTGCCGGTCTTTTCCAGCGGCGAGCCGAGCGCTTTCAGATGGCCCTTTTCGCCCAGTTCCTTCATCCAGGCCATCCATTTCTGCATCTGTTGCTGTCCATCTGCGGTTGAGGCATCGGCGTCGCCGCCACGATAGAGATAGAGAAATTCATTCATGTGAGTCTCCTTTGTATCGAACGTTTGCGTGCTACTGATGGTAAGACGGACGGGCCCCACGTTGACGGACACTTTTCTTTAGGGGTGCGATGGCAAGACTACGCCACAAGATATGATTCTGCTTGTTGGCACCGCTTTTACCGTTGGAGAGGCTGTTGCCAACGTAACTAAAAATGGAGGCAACATAAGGCAGCTATTTGTGAAACAAGATGGCTTTGGCGGCTGCACCTGGACGCTAACAGAGACATTGATACCTTGCCAGTGAAGAAGACACGGCGCCAATTCAGTTCCTGCTCGGAGCGGTTACCCCACCCCCCTCTGTCATCCCGAGCAGTTGATTTGCCATGAGGCAAATTGAGGATGGAATGAACGAGGACGGGCAGGGATTGCTGATTGGGAGCGAAGCCGAGGGATCTGCAATGTTTCACGCTGACTCAAATCTCCAGGTGGCAATGATCAATTGCGGCTGCTCTCCATCGGTACGACGCGCTGAAATATTCTCGGAGCACCCGCTCGCACCCGGTGGAAGCCCCGGACTTCAGTCCGGGGGCGCGGGTTCAAGACCCGCGCTTAAACGCGCGCAGAGATTGAGGGCTTTCAGCCCTGGTGGAACCAAGCCTTGCCAGCCAATCGGCCGTGTGACCTCCCCGCGAAATCTACGCGCAAGTTTCCAATCGACGGACGCCGCTGCCACCCGGGCTAAAAGCCCTCGGATGGTGAAAGGCCACCCTCAGCGCGGGTTCTACACCCGCGCCACCGGACCAAAAGTCCGGGGCTTCCACCGTATCGAGTGAACCGCCAGGAGACGCGTGGACCACTAAACTTGATCAGCAAGGTGCTGCAGAACGGGAGCACGTACGTGTACAACTACGATGGCAGGGATAGTTCGAGTGATCCGTACGGAGTGGGACGGCTCACTTCGATGCAGAACGGCGCCAGCGCGGGCGCCTACTTTACACATGACCTCAGCGGCAATGTCGTCTCTGAGAAGTATTGCTTGCCTAGTGATTGTTCCTATACGCAGGCAGCCAAAGCGGGATACGATTACCATGGCAACGTGGTGAATCTGACTTATCCTGACGGACGTTACCTCTACCGCAACTACGATCTGCTCGATCGGCTGACGCAGACGGGTGAAAATAGCTTTTTCACAGGTGGGAACGCGCTAGCGGCTCAATCCGTCATACCGTACTACGTCAGGCCCAAGCCGTACTTCTCGAACCCTGTTTACTATCCGGCCGGTGAGTTGAACAGCGCTCTGTACGGTAACAGCGTGCAGGTGACGGCAGCCTTCAACAACCGTCAGGACATCAGCTCGCTGACGTATGCCAACGCGCATCCGATCTGGTCCAGGGCCTACATCTGGGACAAGAATGCGGCCAATCTCACGAGTGTTACCGATCAGATCAGCGGAACGAAGCGCTCCTTTTCCTACGATTACGTGAATCGCCTGGCGTCTGCCAAAGACACGCCGGGAACCTTTGCCGATACCTACACGGTGGACGCGTGGGGCAATCGGCAGGAGTCAGGGACGTTCAGCTTCAGCCAGCTTTTCGGTACAACCAACCGCATCAATGCCACCGGCTATGTGTACGACGCAGCTGGCAATTTGACCTCCGATGGCCTGGGGAACAGCTACAGCTACGATGCTGAGGGCAAGATGTCGGCCAGCAATGGTGCGGCCTACACGCGTGATTCGTTCGGCCAGCGAGTTCGCAAAGACTTCAGCGGTGCGGCGACGGAGTACTACTACTTCGGCGGCGAGCTTCTGGCCACCCGAGATCCATCGAGCAAACAGTGGACGGATTACGTTTATGCCAGTGGCAGGCTCATTGCCGAAGTTCCGGTGACAGCGAAAGACACGCCCATTTACCGGATCGGCGACCATCTTGATTCACTGTTGCAGAAGACCGACAGTGCGGGGAATCTCCTTGGCGCCAACGACGTCTCCCCCTGGGGAGAGTTGATCAGCGGTTCGGCTACGGATCGGCTGCTGTTTACGCAGCATGAGCGGGATACGGAGAATGGTAGCGATTCTGCCCTCTTCCGGCAATACACGTCGGCACAGGGCAGGTGGCTGGCTCCCGATCCTTACAACGGCAGCTACGATCTAAGCGACCCGCAGTCTCTGAATCGATATGCCTATGTGGCGAACCGTCCTTTAGCGGCTACCGATCCCCTCGGCTTGGGATTCTTCGATTCTTTTCTCGAGTTTATAACGGGCGGGGTTTATGACAGGGATGATCCGAAGAAGCAGACGGGGTCGTCACCCGAGGAAACGACGTACGGGGCTGTTGCAAACCCAGGTAGGCCGTTCAACCTGTCAGTAACCGGATTTGCATATGATGGAAGTAGCGCCTTTAACACCGAATATCTCGGCATAGCTCAGTACCTTGTTTCAACCAAATTTGGCGAAGCCCCAAATAAAAATTGCTCGGCTTCTGGTCCTTCGAAGATCATAAGTGCTTCTGCCACAACCAATGTTCCGACGATAGCCGCTGGGGCGGCAATTGGTGGAGCGATCGGTGGTCCACCAGGCGCATTCGCTGGCGGAATCATTGGAAGCTTGTTTGGCGTTGGGGGCAATGTTTCATATGTTCCGTCGACCAACAGTTTGTACGCTGGGCCGACTGCGGTCTTTGCGCCCGGGCTGGGTGGCGGCAATGGCATAAGTGCCAATTTCGTGAACGTACCATCAACACAAAATGCTAATTCCATCGCCAACGGTGCGAGTTATTCCATCACATTCCAACCCAATCCGTTCTTCGGTTCTACAGTCACGAAGTCGCCGGGGAGTGGCCCGCCAGTTGTTGGGCCATCGGTTGGAACGCGCGTGCCCGTTTCATTCTCTGCTGGATACAACATCTGTCTGCACAATTGCGGGTGCTAAATGGCTAAAGTTTTTGGTTGGGCTATAGCAGCATGTGTAGGGTTAGTCGTGGTTTTCAATGCGTTCTACATGGTCGTTTCTCCAAAAGCGTGGTTTAGACTACCGGGATGGCTACGAGCATCCGGCACTCTGACAGAGGAGAAGTTTTCGACCGGATGGGGCGGCATGCAAGTGCGAGTCGCAGGCGCGTTGTTCCTCGCTGTCATCGCGTGGGTGCTTTACGACTCAATTCTGAGACCGCGATAGCAACTATCGCCCCAAATAAACCGAGCAGGCTTCAGTGTGCTTCAAAATTTGGCCAAGCACACAGTATCGGAGCCGCATTCGGTGGCGGAACCGTAGCAAACTTCTTGGGCGGTAACTCGGTAAGCAGCGTCATTAATCTCTTTTCCAATCCACCTGACATTGTGAGTGGCGGCCTCGGTTTACCTGTGAACGATGTCCTGCGCCTAACTGGAGGTAAGCCACAACCTCTCTACGGAAGCCTCTCTGGAACGATACGGTCAGTCGGAATCAAGGCAGCGGTGAACTCCTTCTTGGGAACAGGCGATGGCATTGTTTCTCTGAGTGGAGAAGCTAGTGTGGCTGCGTTTGGAGGTGTTGCAACAACAGCAGCGACGGCCGCAGAAGCAGCCTCTGTCGTCGGAATAGCAAAGTTCGGGTACGATGCGCTTTCTGTTCTTTACGGTGGCATCGTAGCGTGCTCACAATGAGCCCCGCTTTAGAAGAGAGGCTGATTTTTATACCTCTAGTCACGGGGATCTTCGCTTTCCTATCGTTTGGTTTCATGTTCTTAATAGGGGGAGGCACCCGAAGAGTTCGCATTTTAGGCCTCTGTGCGACCCTGTTTATAGCAGGCACGGGGTACTGCATGTCTTGGCGAAAAGAACTCGCTAGTCTTCTTAGCTGGTCGGATGCTTGGATTGGTGCCTCAATCCTTGTCGCAGCGGCATCGATAGCTTTAGCCAAGACGCTGCTGTCACGGCACTCCAAGCACGACCACTCAGAACTTGCAAACTAAAACTGTCCGCTATGAGTATGACGTAGGTGGCATTTGTGTTCTTTAGCTGCCCCAAATAAACCGGGCTGCAGCACAGTCCTCCCGAATGGCAAGACCCTCGGACAGTACATCAATCAGGGGCGGGCTCAAATGCAGGCATCGAAGACCCCTCTTCTGACCTTTGCCTCAATCGCGAGGGACTACGGGCAAATTGATTTCAAGAATGGTGCAGGCGGACGGAGTGTGTTAGCTACCAATCTCGGTCAAGATGGAAACTTTGCCTACTACGCTATAGGCTCGGGATTTCTCTCGCCGAACACGTTGGATTTTGGGGCTTCGGTTTATGCCGTCGCCGCGACCGTCCCGTACCCCGGACACTCTGGAAAGCCTTTCTCAACCATAGGAAACGGTCCGATGCTCATAGATGACAGTGCTGCCTCTATGCGAAGCGCAGGCTTGGCCACTCCGGGGTGCCCGCAATGAAGAAAATCAGCATATTGCTTCTGGTACTGCTTTCTGTGCTAGGTTGTGGCAAATCGGATTCTGTACAGATCGTGAAATCCCCTATACCAGGGCTTTTTTACACTGTGGAGCTTTCTAAAGCAGCCGGTCCGGTATCAGATACAACTCGGGTTTTTGCTCACTTCGAACGCAACGGGAAATCCAAGAAGATTCTCGTGCTCGACGGTTCGGACATGACGATCTCGAAGGTTGCTTGGAACAACCCGCATGATGTGACATTGTGCCTGGCAGCAGGTATCACGAGCACTTTTCGAAACCAAGAGACTCTGATCGTAGGCGATACTCCAGCGGATTCCATAACGATCCACAACAATCTTGACGAGCACTGCGACGCTACTTCTACGATCACTCCGAATGCAAGCAATTGAGGGCGGAGCTGCATCTACGACGTGGTACCCCGCTTGTGCATCTGTTGTTAAAACGTGGGGGACGCTCACCTCGTTTTCAGGCCTTACCGATTCGGTAAACGACGTGAGCGTCCCCACGTTTTCCTGCCGCGACTGTAACGCTGCAAAAGGCAATAAGGTTCCCGGACAGCAGTGAAGAACTACGAAACGAGAAAATCATGGCAGACGAAAACTTCGTAAAGATCGCGTTCGAGTTGCAGCAAGATGAAGACGGCTATCCGCCTGACAAGTATGAGACGCTCTGGGCCGTTGCACTGGGGGAGGATGGTCTTTACCGACTCGACAACATACCGCTCTATGTGAAAGGGGTGAGCAGCGAAGATGTCATCTTGGCTAAATCCAAAGATGGCCGCCTAGAGTTCGTACGGCTTGTGGAGCCTTCTACAAACAGCGTATACAGGGTCTTCGTTAGCCAGGAACCAGATGTGAAAGCGGCTAGAGATCTCTTCCGAGCGTTGGGCTGCGAGTCGGAGCAATCCTATGTTCCCCGACTGTTCACGATGGAGATACCGGAAGCGTCTCGATAGGACCTGTAGAGGCCCTCCTAGAAGAAGGTGCAGCAAGTGGCCGCTGGGAGTATGAGAATGGCGTCCTTCGTCACGAGGTTCCGGTTTAGCAATGCGACGACGGGCTTCCATCTCTAGCGGGAGACGATCATGACCGAATCGACTTCCTGGTCGCCGTTCCTGATCGTCGTCTTGGTGGCCGCTGTCCTCGTGGGCATCGGCTACGCGGACCGTCCTCGTGCTATGGAGTCGGCTGACGGAGCGAGGGTGGCGGCTGGGACTCCATCTCTTGAGAGTGTTCCTCCCGTTTTGCTGGCCCTCTCTGTTCCGCCAAACCCGGTAGGGTGGCTGTCCTCTGGCCTCTGTGGCGACCGGGGCAAAAACCACGCTGCTTCGCATCGGCTGGATAGGGACACGTCACCCCAGAATGGGTGCTGCGGAGCAACCGAAGGTTGCTATATAGCAACGTGTCTGGAATCAGCACTTTTTTTTTTTTTTTTTTTTTTTTTTTTTTTTTTTTTTTTTTTTTTTTTTTTTTTTTTTTTAAAAAAAAAAAAAAAAGGAAACTAGGGGACGGGAAGGTGTGAAAAAATCCCGACGGCATCAAGGTATCAACTTTTGCACGTTGAGTGGTGCAGATAGACTGCAAGCGTGAACCCACCACCGCCCCGCCCTCGCCTTTCATCGATTGATCGTTCACAACTTGTTTTTCGCACGGTGGATGTCGAGAGGATCATTGACGATGACCACAGTGCACGCTCGATCTGGGAGATGATCGGATAAACTTGGGGACGTTCACCACGTTTACCAAGTCATCGCGGTTGCCATCGGGTACTCTCTTCTGCGGGGTAGAGATGTGATGTCGCGCCCAAAGCCCGTGGACTGGAATTCGAACAAATCCGCTAGAACTTGTGCAAACGAGGTGAACGTCCCCGAGTTTCCCTTTTCGGGTTATGCGGGTGCGGCCCTGACGGCGAAGAGTGCGTATGACGCCTATAAACAGTGTATGGCGCAATGAAAAATAGCGGAGTTTGGATGGACCGTGTTCTAGGGATCTGCGTGTTCGTGGTCACCTTGGCTGCCGCGAGCATGACTGATCGAGCTGGTATGCCGCAGAAATGGCATGCAGCGATTCTCGGCGCGCTTGTCCCGTTTGCAGCGATCGTCAGCATCAAGCGGGCCAGCTGGTCGCGACCGACGTTTTGGACGACTCTGGGAGCGTGCTTTGCGGCAAATTCCCTATTGATTTGCATCTTCTTCGAAGTCGTCCTTCGGGGTGTCACAACTTTCGGTTGGATATGGTGGGTGCCGGTGGCGTTTATCGAGACTGTCGCCCTTCTGCATTTCCAACCCAAGCTTGAGAGAAAATTGAGAGCCAAGTAATCCCCTCTCTTCGGTCCCACGGTTCAACTATGGGCCGGTTCCTTAGCCCCGATGATGGTAGCGATCAAGACCCGAGCGACCCACAAAGCTGGAATCTCTACAGGTATGTGCAGAATAATCCGCTGACTAACGTCGACCCAGATGGGCATGACTGCGTTACACAATCCAGGGTGGACGGCAGCACCGAAGCGGTGTCGGTTTCCTCTGGCGGTTGCAGTGGCGCTGCGGGGAACGGGACGACGCAAACCTACGTTGACGGAACTGTTAAGTTGAGCGACATCCATTCAGGCGCGGATGGTCATAGCATCGACATCGGTTTCACCGGCGCTGACCGGCAGCACCGGGGTTCAGAATGCGGATGCCGCCCCTTACGCGGACAACCCTGGAATTTCACTAGGCAACAACCAGGCCGGAATGTTTCAGATGAGCGGCACCAATCGCGTCGTCAATCAGATCGGCGGCGCAATGTCTGATTTTGATTTCGGTTCGGCATGAACGGATCTGCGAATGGTGATCTTGCGGTCTGTCCCCTGGTTTCCCCTGGTTTCAGCGATCTTACGACGCACTAGGAAGACTCAGCGGAGTCTTGGAACCTGACAACGGCAATGCGCTGACTTTTGAGACAGACTATCAATACGATGCGCTCGGCAACCTTAAGCTAGTGACACAGAACGGGCTGAAAGGGCAAGAAGTTGCTCGAATCCGCAGCTTCTCGTACGACTCACTGTCCAGACTGCTAACTGCAACGAATCCTGAGAACGGAATGACCGCTTATAGCTACGATGCAAACAGCAACGTATCCAGCAAGGTTGACGCACGCACTGCGATCGCGGGTGGAGTGTGGTATTGTTACGATTCCCTGAACCGCCTTACTGGCAAGGCCTACACGCAGCAAGGCTGCCCTTTGATCTCGCCCGCGGTTGTTTATAGCTACGACACTTCTTCCTTGAGCGGACCGGGAAAGCCAAACACCAAGGGTCAGCTTACGGCGGAGCAAGTAATTATGAATGGTGCAATCTTTGCCGAACGGCAACCGTATCAGTACGATTCGGAGGGTCGTCTGCAGTACGAGCAACAGTGCACGATTGGGAATTGTGCAGGGACTCCAAATACGCTTAGCTATACGTATGACACGGATAGTTGCGGGACAGACGAAATAATTTCCGAATCCAAGGAAATATCGACGCTTATTTAGGCTGATCTGGAGCCAAGCACGATGGATTGTGCACCTTCAAAACGGATCGAAGAGGAATGAACGCTGTTGCGTGCCGTCTTGGGCGCGCTTCTTCGGGCCGGGCTTCTGCCGGGTGAGTGGGCGGTGCTCCTGCTTTTCCAAGGCGCGCGTAAAATCTGATGACCCGAGCGGCCGACCGCTATAAGTGCTATCCCGAATTGCCTTCCGGCTGGACTCCTGCTGCGGGGCCGCGCGGAAACTAGGGGACGGGAAGGTGTGAAAGAATCCACATTGCTTCTGTTTCGGTGCAGTCGTCTCGGGGACTAACGTGAGCCGGTTCTTAGGAGGTAGTGTCGATGCCGAGGGCGCACAGGCGAGTGTGGAGCTTAACAGGCAGTTGCGGCTAGGATTTAGATACGAGAAAAAGCTTGCGACGTGTAGGCAAGGTTAGGCGGCAGCGACAACGGCCTTCGCAAGTTTGCGGCGTGTGCTAAAGAGCCGGACAACGTTGTAACTTAAACATACCCAAACAGCTTCCATACCGACCTTCTCCTGTCCGCGGCAGCGGAACTGGCGGAGTCCGCATCGCTCTTTAATCCAGGCATGCGGGAACTCAGCGATCTGCGACCGTTGGTCGTATATTTTCTTCGCCGCCTCGCTCTGCATCTTGGCCTTGAACGCAATCGCTTCCGGGGAATCCTCCATGCGCGTGATGGAGCGACGCCACTTAGGGTGGGGCTGCTTTGAAGCACACTGAGTTCGAAAGTGGCAGGAAGCGCACGCGGCCTTTGCCGCTTTGTATACATGCGTGCGCACTCCGTTGCCACGATCGAGGATCTGCTTATGAGGAAGCTGCTGCCCGGCAGGACAAAGGTAGAGGTCACGCTCAGCGTCATAAGGAAACGCGCTGCTCATGAAGGCGCCGCTGCGTCCCTGAGCGTCTGATTCTGTCGGCTTCCAGCTATCCTGCCATGAGCCGTAAAAGTCAACGCCGGATTTTGCGGCAGCTTGTACCGAAGCGTGGTTGGTGTAGTCTCCATCGGCAATCAACTGTTTCGGCAAACACCCCAGGTTCTTTTCGCAACGGTCCAGGGCTGGCTTCAGTTGGCGGTAGTCGATGGCATCGGTGGTCGCTTCTACGTCCACTACGAACCCGTGGGTCGTGTCCGTCACCAGTTGCACGTTATAGCTGGGTATTGTGGCTCCATCACCGTTACGCATCACATGTGCCTCAGCATCGGTGGTGGAGGCACGGGCTACATAAGTCTTCTGGTCCTCTCGCTTTTTCTGCTGCAGTCGTTCCACCTCACGAAGCGCGCTTTCCAACCGGCTGACCCGTTGCCGCGCTGCCCGCCGCTGTGCGGACGCCTGGCGCTTGGCCACCTTCTCCTCCTCGGCGGCTTGTTCGTTCATCTTCTCTAATTGCGTCTGTGCCTCGGCCAGGTGGGCTTCGATCTTTTCCTTGCGCCGAAATGTGTTTCCACTGGCATTGGCCTTAATCTTGGTGCCATCCAGCGTCACCCGTTCCATGGTGATCAATCCTTCAGCGCTTAGTACCCCCACCACCTGCACGAACACGCTACCAAGCGCGTCCTTATTCTCAGAACGGAATCCGGATAACGTTCGGTGACTGACCGGCTCCAAGCCACACAGCCACTGGAACGGAGGCTCATACTCACATCTCCGTGCAATCTCACGCGCTGAGCTGATCCCACGGCTGTACGCATAGAGCCATAAACTAATGAGCAGTTGCGGCGATGTATGGTCGCGGCCGGCGTGCCCCTCTACGGCTGCGATCTTAGCGAGATACAAACTTAGATCCATGCGCCCGATCATCTCCCAGATCGAGCGTGCACTGTGGTCATCGTCGATGATCCTCTCGACATCCACCGTGCGAAAAACAAGTTGTGAACGATCAATCGATGAAAGGCGAGGGCGAGGCGGTGGTGGGTTCACGCTTGCAGTCTAACTGCACCACTCAACGTGCAAAAGTTGATACCTTGATGCCGTCGGGATTTTTTCACAGCTTCCGGACCGGAAGATTACCAGTTGGTTTGGCGGTGTTTGAACGCTGGGAACGATCCGAATTTAAGAATTACTTCATACAAGGATTCGTTGTTAGAGTTCTGGGTGTGGCACGTATAGCCCGAGTAATAGCGGTTGGCGTAGCGCACCATGTAACTCAGCGCGGAGTCGGTCGCCGTTTTCTTTTGGAGAGCGAAGCGGACCGCCAGGTTTATTTGTGTTTGCTGCGAGAGAACCTTTCGGCGCACAAGGTTACGCTGGTTGGTTACTGTTTAATGTCGAACCACGTCCATTTAATCGTGGTTCCTGAAGATGCAGAAGGGCTGGCGCTCTCCATGAAGCACACGCACGGCCGTTATGCTTCGTATTGGAACGTGGTCCACAATTCCAGCGGACACGCCTGGCAAGGACGATACTTCTCCTGTCCTTTGGATGAGCCGCATTTGTGGGAAGCATTGCGCTACGCGGAGCTGAATCCCGTCCGAGCGCGCCTTGTGAGCGAAGCGCCCGCTTGGGCGTGGTCAAGCGCCGCCGTTCATTGTGGAAACGTTCGGGCGGATGAATCATTAAGCATGGCGCTGTGGCGACAACGCTGGTCCTACGCTGACTGGAGGGACTATCTCGCCGCAGGCGAAACAGAGACTGCGTTGGCATTGATACGACAGTCGACGCATACCGGTCGGCCTCTTGGCACAAAGGAGTTTGTCCGTGCTTTGGAAGAAACGATGGACCGGCGATTGGTTCCTCAGAAAGGCGGTCGGCCTGCAATACAGCGCCCAGACATCAGACAATCTGATTTTGATTTCGGTTCGGCATGAACGGATCTGCGAATGGTGATCTTGCGGTCTGTCCCCTGGTTTCCAGTTAGCTATACGTTGGGCAATGGACTCAACGTCTACCGCTCCTACGACCAATTAGGCCGCTATGCTCAGCAGTGGGTGTGCAATGGGCCGGCGGCGGCCAATTGCAGCGGCGGCACGGCGGTCTATGGCACAGCCAGCCAGTGGAAGGGATCGCAAATGCAATCCCAGTCCGACACCGCCCTTAACCAGGGGGTCACGTTTGGTTACGGGGACGGCTTCAACCGGCTGACCTCACGTACTGTCACGAGCGGTACGCTGGAGAACTATACGTATGTATACGATCGCTACGGCAATCGGGTATCGCAAACGCCGCTCCAGGCAGGGTATAGTTTCTATCCGATGATAAACTCGGCCAACAACCAGATCATCACCAGCGGTTACAGCTACGACCCGGCAGGCAATATGCTCAATGATGGAGTCAACGCTTACACCTACGATGCGGAGGGAAACATCAGCCAAGGTGGTTGGGCCGAGCGGGACGACGCAATACGTGTATGACGCGTTCAATCATCGGGTCCGGGTGCAGACAGCGAGTGCGACCACCGAGTACATCTATGACTATGCTGGCCGGAGGATATCGGGCTGGCTGTTGCCGAATAATTATGGCAACCAGGGAAGAATTTACTGGGGCGGCCAGCAGATTGCTTTTCGAGCGTCGAATGGCGACCAATTTCGACCATCAGGATATTCTGGGGACGGAGCGGTTGCGGACTACCTACAGCGGCGGGGTGGGGGCTAGTTATCGTTCGCTGCCCTGGGGAGACGGCTACATGGCAGCCGTCAACACCAGCGGCGCCGACCAGGACAACGAGCATTTCGCTGGCATGGAGCGTGACGCGGAGAGCGGGACCGAGCACGCGCAGTTTCGCAATTATGCCTCAGCCCAAGGCCGATGGCTCAGCCCCTGACCCATACCTGGGCAGCTACGACCTTCGCAACCCGCAGAGCATGAATCGCTATACCTACGGGTTGAACAATCCGACGAGCTTGGTTGACCCCAGCGGTCTTTTTAGCTTGCCCACGGGTTGTGGTCCAGACAATTCAGGTTGCGATGAAGGCCCATCCAATCCGCCTGACTGCGTTGCTTGGGGAACTGAAGGCTGTATCCCTTACCCGTCGGGTGACCCAGGGAGCGGCGGCAGCAATGGAGGCAGCAGTGGCAGCAGTGGCAGTGCCCCAGTAAATCCCAACAACCCCTTCACTTTCAAAGTGAATGTTTTAGCAACAAGGTTCCGGGATGTCGCTATGCAAGCCGCCATTTTGGAGTCAGTGCCCTTGCTATGGTTCGACGGCATTGGAAGCGGCTTTGGAGCCCCAAGTACTGGTTGTCCACCGAACTGCGGGTTTACTCTCCAGGTAAATGTATCGACCTCACTGACCTCTCCGAGCGGCCAAGATGATAAGCAAAGTAGTGTATGGAATCGCTGGCCCTTTAATGGAGGGATGTTTCCGATCACGCCACAGCCGCAAGACGGCGTATGTACAACTGGCCCGCTGTCGGGTCCAATGAATTCCAATCCTGCCGTTCTGAGCTGCTGTCGGGCACATGATGCTTGCTATGCGGCTCATGGATGCAATGCAACCTCGTGGATTCCATTCCCAATCAATCCGAACCCAATCGGGGGTGCATGCAGTGTCTGCAACGCCAGGGCAGCGGCATGTATTACTAAATCTCGTTTTTGAGCTGTCGAGTCCTATCTCAAGAGGAACATGAATGAAGCACGTTACCCGCTTATTAGCTGTGTTGGTGGTCGGAAGTATGTGCCTGCTAAATGGTTGTCTTGAGTCAAGCTTCACGCTAGCCAACGATTCTAGGCTGCCAACGTGGGTCAAGCTTCCTCCGATGGTTCAACGAGAGGACGTTTCGCTAACGCTCAACTACTATTCGACCCCTTTTGGACCTAACGCGAAGTTCGTATTGAAGAATAAGCAAGGGGCCATCTTGCAAAGCCTTAGTGGTAATGACAAGCCCATCGGGAACAATCTCTCAGGATATCCCCGCTACGTCAAAGTGGTCGTGAGGGGTGTACCCGAGATCATCGAACATCGGGCAATGGAGCCCATCTTTTACATTTCCGATAATCCCGTAATTAGAAACAAAGCCTTGGCCGTGAAGTGATTCTGCATAGGCCTTGCCCCAAGTAACTCAGGGTGCAAGGCGATCAACGGCAAGAACGTCTGCCCGTCGTCCCTTGATGACAACTGGAACCTGATGGAAGTCTTCAAGCACAATTACAGGGACTCGAATCCTACGTGTTCCACGCATGCGACTGTGAAGTACTTCACCGGAGCCACTGAAAGCCATACTGACGGGCAAAATACGGCGGGCAAAATACGGTGACAGCTTACCTATTGCAGCAAATTCAACTGCTCGCCCACCGGGGTCGCCGCGGGCTTCCGCCCTGGAGCGCGGCGGGCAATCGGTCTGCCAAGCCGACGTTCTAGTTCGGTTACGAAGTCCGCTGTGCCGGGCTATCCGGTGACAGCATACCTATTCACTTGCGTTCGTGATATTTTTTCTGCATGAGTCGGCTCGCCCGCATGGTCATTCCTGGTCTTCCTCACCACGTGAAAGGATGGGTGACAGACCGAAAAATAACCCCCAAATAGTTCGAAGCCAGTTCTAGGTTCCTTGACGGCTTCGAATTCACTCTATGCGAAACGTCCGCAAGTAACCTCTCACCGTGTACTTTCGTGCCGAAAAAAGCAGCAGACCCCTTTCGCTTCACCAGAAACTCGTCTATCTCTGAGTTCAGACGATATCGGCAGGCGGCGGCAACTCGCGCTGACGCAGCCTGTCCGGCTCTTGCCGCAACACGGGCCTGCCGCGCGAGCAAAGGATAGCTTTCCCGCTATCCGGTGTCACACCCGATCCCTGTCCAAAATTCGCCACCTCTAATCCAGTCACAGTCGCCTAAACGAAACGCTACAGCGGACCTTCCGCGTGCCCGCGCTTTCGCAAAGTTGCATGCCGCCTACCCTCGGAGCAGCAGCACACCAAGCACGTAGCAAGAAACCCCATGCCCACCAACCCAGCCTTCAGCCAACGGAGGAACAAACAGCCGTGCCCAAAAACAACGTCACCGATCCCATCACCGATCAGGAAATGGCCTTTGCTCACCTGGTTCTTTCCGGAACCATGAATGATCGCCGCGCCGCCGAAGCCGTCGGGCTCAATCCCGGCACCGCCGCCTACACCAAGGGCAAGCCCCGCGTACGCGCGTATATGAGCGAACACCGCGCCGCTGTCCAGGAAAAGCTGGCGGAGAAGCAAGCCGAAGAGCTGCACACCCTGAACATCAGCCGCAACCAGATCCTCGCCCGCCTCTGGCAACTGGCAACTCTCAATCCCGAATCCACCCGCGGCAGCATGGCCGGCCAGATCAAGGCGCTTGCCATGATCGTAGCCATCGAAGGACTCATCCCCGACCGCCGCCTCGCCCCACCCCCAGCCGCACCCGTCCCCTCCCCCATCCCACGGGCAAACATCTATACCCCTGAGTGGCTCCGCGAGCGACAGCGGCAGGCCGCCGAAGAAACCCCGCCAGTCGATTCACCGCCAGTCGATCCAACGAGCCGCCCCCGAGGTCGAACCCGGCACATCGCAGCCCCTCGCGCCCCACGCCACCCTCGAACCTCCCGCTGAACTGCCAAACCATCCAGGCGATCGAACGCCCCCGCCACCCACCGGCCCGGTCCAAAGCCAACCCACCATGCACCAACCCCCTCGTCGACCCCGAAAGGAATAACTGGGTGCCCGCCGCAACTGGAAACGCCCTCGATCTCTTCCTCGATAGAGAAGGTTCCCGCAGGCTCCCCTTTTCCCCCTGGAAAGGCCCACCGCGCCCGCGGCGCTAATGGCAAAAACATCGAATTTTATCGAACTTTACAAATCGAACCCGGCAATGAGAGGAGCGACCTATAAAGGAAC
>CAVVZO010000008.1:0-100748 GCA_963752675.1 uncultured Acidobacteriaceae bacterium | reverse complement strand
ATCAAACTTTATCGAGTTTTACAAATCGAACCGGACGACGGAAGGCGCGCCCTATAAAGGAACGGATGTGTTAGATAAGGGGACAGCATACCAGTGTGTCGGAGATAGATCTGAGAAGTGCACCAAAAAATGGAGACTCCCCGGAGTAAGAATCTCGTAGGATGGTCTTGGTGAGCAAGCGCTTTCGAGTTTGTAGCCACGATCAGCCTTTCTTGCTTCCTCCTTCGCTCCAGGACTGGCTGCCTGAGAATCACTTGGCGCGATTCATAGCCGAGGTAATGAACGAGTTAGACCTGTCCTCCATTTACGCCAGCTATGAACGGTGTGATGGTCGAGGCCTGGCAGCATACCATCCTGCGCTGATGGCGCGGGTATTGCTCTATGGTTACTGCATCGGGATTACGAGTTCCCGCAAGATCGAGCTGGCAACCTACGACAACGTAGCCTTTCGCTATTTGTCTGCCGATCAGCATCCCGACCGCGATACCCTGGCCGCCTTTCGTCAGCAGCATCTTCAAGCCCTAGCAGACTTATTCGTGCAAGCCCTGCGGCTATGTCAGAAGGCAGGCTTAGTGAAGTTGGGCAACGTCTCCATCGATGGCACCAAGATGAAGGCCAATGCCAACCCATGGCGTTCTATGAATTATCAAAAGCTCAGCGAACAGGAACAACGCTGGCGTGCGGAAGTTGCGCGGTTGCTGAGCCAGGCAAAGCAAGTGGACCGTGAAGAAGATCAACGCCTGGGCTCAGCGCAGCCGGGCTACTCATTGCCTGACGAGTTAGCCAATGCCCAAAGTGGCTGGAGCGGCTTCTTCTGCAAGAAGCGAAGGCAGAGTCAGAACGGAAGCCCAGGCCCAATTGAAGGCGATCTCAACGAACTCCCTCCCCACGCAAACCGGGTCGTCCAAAAAAAGCAGAGCAGAGCAATCAACAGCCAGACAATCGCAAACAGCGGGAGACGGATAAGAAGCGGCGTCTGCGAGCGAGGAAGAACGCCGCTGCACCCAGTCGTCGATATAACTTCGTCGACCCGGAATCGCGACTGATGAAAGGTGGTGGGCAAGGAAGCCTGATGCAGGCCTACAACGCACAGATCGCAGTAGACTCGCACGCTCAAATCATCGTGGCCGCAGAGCTAACCCAGCAGGCGTTCGATTGCCAGCAACTGTTACCCATGGTGAAGAGTCTACTCAGCACAGTCCAGGGGGTACCAACAACGATCACTGCAGATGCGGGTTATTGGGACACACACAGCCTGCTGGATCCATCCTTGAACGGCATTGAAATGCTGGTACCTCCTGACTCCAGACCGCAACTACCTGGCGGCTCTCTGCCGCCCACCGCACCTCGCCATGAAGCGGCCTTCCGCATGAGGCAGCTTCTGGCCACCGACCAGGGGAAAGCTCGCTATGCACTTCGGCAATCCACCGTTTGAACCTGTATTCGGCCAGATCAAAGAAGCGCGCGGCATTCGCAGATTCCGCTTACGAGGCTTGCTGAAAACAACCTCGGAGTGGGCTGATAGCGCCACGCATAATCTTTTAAAGCTATTTCGTCATCGCAGGGTTCTCGCTTTACGCCTGAAGCATCTAGCAAGCTCGATTCCGCCGCCTTTCGGCTTGCTGCGCGCGTTCGCTTACAACTAACTGATTGACTAAACCCGAGCGCTAAACTCACCCAACAGCCGCCTCCATAATGGAGCAGTTTCTCTCCGACACACTGATACCATGTCCCCGTAAAGCCCCGATTATTTGCACGCCGTGTCGCTGAACACCCTCTGCTGCAGCAGATCAAGGTGAGCCGCGCATTAGGCGTCTGCTTCCGGGATGAACCGCCGTGCGTTGCCGCGCTGCGTGACGTGATGAGCAACATCCAAAGCAACGACACGAGCGAATCGCATCAGTTCACGACCTCTTTAGTACACATGGCGGGGATGTGGTGGCGTTCGCGGTCTTTGCGTAGTGGCGGCCTGCAAGTCGATGATCAGCTGGGCGGATGAACGTTACCCGCACCAGAAATCTTTAAAGAGCTTTCACAAAGCTGGCTTGGCAGCGGCAGATCGGAGGTTATTCCCATGTCCCCGCATCCCAAGAGCATGGATAACCCCGGAACGAGATAAACGGCCAGGGGCTTCGGTTTCAGGATTTTTTGCTAAGGGTGCCGTCATTCGATTTCGATTCGAGCCGTTTAATGCGATCAGCGACTAACCTGTTCCAGCGCCACTTGGCTCCGAATCTCAGCCACGATTTCAATCTGCGCCATTTATCTGAGCGCTTGCGCCACGAATCTGCGAATTCACCACTCTTTCGGCCGTCGTAATCCTTCTTGGCGTCCTTGATAGCTCTGACCAAGAAGTACAGAGACGAAATGGTTGGAATAGCTTTTGGGTAAGGTACAGATCCCTGAAATTCTTTGACTGCAAAGCCTGCCAGACATGCGCCGAGAAGCAGTTCTAACACTGCATAGCCGCGCAAATAAAAGTACTTCAGCACGTAGAGACAGCCGCTAATCACAAGCGCCATTGATATTCCGGCGAAAACTCGATGATGAAGCGTCAGTCCGTGATGAACAACCGGAGCTGGAACTGAATGCATGCTTCGGTGCAAATGGTACAACAGCGAAGCGGCAAACAGCCCGCCCGTAGCCAGAGAGCCAAAAATAGATACTAAAGCTTCGATTTTTTCCTTTGCTCCGCGTGCTTTCTTAAAACGACGCTTTCTAACATCATCTATCGCAATAGCAATGGCACCTGCACTAAGGACCGCGATTGCGGCGCTTACAAGAAGAGTGCTAATCTTGAGGTGAGTAAGAACAACCTTTTCAACGAGCAAGACGAGGGAATCGTAAGGTATCTGTGGCGAACGTTTCCACAAAAGAATAAGCACACCAGCAACCACCGCGGCTGGGAGAACTTTGGCCCAGAACTTGAGCGCTTCTTTCATAGTTGCCATTCTCTATTCAGCGTCATTTTCTCGCAATCAAATTATCAATCTGGCAATGTAGGCAACCAGAGAAAAGCTCGAACAAAACTGCAGTGTTTCTCCGCTATCCACCGAAAGCGCTCTAGCAGGTTGGCATAGGGGACGGTCCCTTGTTTGTGAACGGGGAAATGCCGAACCCCACACCCCGGCTCCACCCCCCAAACAAAACTCCTGTCTAACCCGCAACCCATCCATATATAGTATTGACCGACCGGGAGTAGGTCCCTATCCCGCTCTGGAGCGGCGCTCGGGGGCCAGCGACAGACGAAATAATTCCGTAATTCTGCGGCAGCCTAAGCGCGGTCGCTTCGTCTGTCCTCATCCCTCGTCGTTTGTCCCAGCTCTCCTTAATGCATGGCTGCCTTGCCGCCCTTTACCTTCTTCATCAGAAACACCAGCGGCACCATGCACATAGCCGCGTAGGCGAATAAGCGGATGATGTCGATGTAAGAAAGCAGATTCGCCTGCAGCCCCATTTGCCGATAAATCTGCTGCATGGCCCCTGCATTGGTTTGCGCAGGGGAGAAACCACCAGCGAGCAGGCGATGCGACAACCCTTCGATGCTGTTTCTGTAAATGCCCTCAGACCCCGAGATGTGCGCCCCAAGGTAGGTCTGATGACGTTGGGCCTGGCGCGCCAGTAAGGTGGTCACGAGCGCGGTGCCAACCGATCCGCCAATGTTCCGGGCCAGGTTGGTGAGCCCCGCCACCTCGTTATTCCGTTCCATGGGGACATCTGTGTACGCCAGCGTTTGAATGGGGATGAACAGGAACCCGAGCCCACAAGCCTGGAAAAAACGCAGCCGCGCTGCATACGCCGAGCTCATCTCCAAAGTGATATTCGTCATGTGGAAGAGGGCAACCGCGGTAATTGCAAAACCGAAGGCCAGCAGATAGCGCGGGTCGACTTTGGAGATCAGAATGCCCACCACCGGCATGCACAGGATCGTCGCCAATCCCCCAAGGGAGAGCGTCATGCCCGCGCTGGTCGCGGTGTAGCCCATCAGGGTTTGCAACAACTGCGGAATCAGCACAGTGGTTCCATAGAGCGCGACCCCGAGCACGAACATCATGCCGAAAGAGAGAGCAAACGTGCGGTTACGGTAGAGACGAAGATCGATGATGGGCTTGCGGCCTCGTCGTACCTGCCACAACTCCCAGAGGATGAGAGACGCCAACCCCGTGACACAAAGGATGAGGAACGTCACGATGAAGGTGGAACCAAACCAGTCGTCCTCTTGCCCTTTGTCGAGGACAACTTCGAGACTGCCAAACGCCAGGGCGGTCAATGCGAAGCCCATGTAGTCAATCTTTATCAGCCCGCTGCGAGCCTTTTTGACCTCAGCCTGCAGGTAAGGGGGATCTTCCACCACCCGATGGGTGAGCAGCAGAGAAAGGATGGCCACTGGAACATTGATAAAAAAGATCCATCGCCAGGAGTAATTGTCCGTGATCCAGCCACCCACCAGCGGTCCGACAGCCGGCGCTGTCACCACGGCGAGTCCATACAGAGCGAAAGCCTGTCCGCGTTTCGCCGGCTCGAAGGTGTCCGCCAAAATGGCTTGTTCCGAGGTCGCAAGTCCGCCGCCACCGAGCCCCTGGACCACGCGAAAGAAGAGCAGCAGCGGCAGCGTGGGGGCGATCCCGCACAGCAGCGAGCTGATGCCAAACATCGCGACACACGTCATGTAAAAGCGCTTGCGGCCAAAGAGCGTCGCCAGGTATCCACTAATGGGCAGCACCACGGCGTTTGAGACCAGGTAGGAACTAATGATCCAGGTTGCTTCGGTCTGGCTGGCGGCGAGCGAACCCGCAATGTGTGGCAGGGCGACGTTGGCGATGGAGGTGTCGAGCACTTCCATGAACGTGGCCAGGGTAACCGTCAACGCGATAGCCCAGGGATTGTATTTCGGTTTCCACGCGCCCGGCATGCGGTAGTCTCCTCAAACGCAGGAACTCTCCCGCAGGAGTCAGATTACATGGAACCCGTTGCACGGACGGAGGGAGAGCGCGCTCTGCTTTGTTCTCATCAATAGCTCTCTAAACCCCGCTGTTCACCAAACGAATGACGTCGCTTCCGAGGTTCACACCTCTCGAATCACGACGGGATTACCGTGACCGCCATGGTGGATCGCCCACACATAAAAGGATCAGGAAGATCGGGGGCGGGCCGGGCAAGCCGGTGGCAGAAAGCCGGTGACGGAACGTCCTCCGTTGTGAGAAGTGGTGACTGGGACCAGACGAAATAACCCCCAAATAGTTCAAAGCCCGTTTCCAGGCTCCTTAACGGCTCCGAATTCACCTGATGCGAACCGTCCGCCAGTAACCCTTCCCCCTTGTACTTTCGTGCCGAAAAAAGCAGCACCCCCCTTTCGCTTTACCAGAAACTCGTCTATCTCTGAGAGCAGACGATATCGGCAGGCGGCGGCAACTCGCGCTGACGCAGCCTGTCCGGCTCTTGCCGCAACACGGGCCTACCGCGCGAGCAAAGGATAGCTTTCCCGCTATCCGGTGTCACACCCGATCCCTGTCCAAAATTCGCCACCTCTAACACAGTCACAGACGCGTAAAGGAAAACGCGAACAGCGGACTTCCGCGTGCCCCCGCTCTCGCAAGTTGCATGCTGCCTCCCCTCGCAGCAGCAGCACACGAACCGCGCTGCAAAGAAACCCCCACGCCCACCCACCCACGCAACCTTCAGCCAACGGAGGAACAAACAGCCGTGCCCAAAAACAACGTCACCGATCCCATCACCGATCAGGAAATGGCCTTTGCTCACCTGGTTCTTTCCGGAACCATGAATGATCGCCGCGCCGCCGAAGCCGTCGGGCTCAATCCCGGCACCGCCGCCTACACCAAGGGCAAGCCCCGCGTCCGCGCGTACATGAGCGAGCACCGCGCCGCTGTCCAGGAAAAGCTGGCGGAGAAGCAAGCCGAAGAGCTGCACACGCTGAACATCAGCCGCAACCAGATCCTCGCCCGCCTCTGGCAACTGGCAACTCTCAATCCCGAATCCACCCGCGGCAGCATGGCCGGCCAGATCAAGGCGCTTGCCATGATCGTAGCCATCGAAGGACTCATCCCCGACCGCCGCCTCGCCCCGCCCCCAGCCGCATCCGTCCCCTCGCCCATCCCACGGGCAAACATCTATACCCCCGAGTGGCTCCGCGAGCGACAGCGGCAGGCCGCCGAAGAAACCCGCGCCAGTCGATCCACTGCCAGTCGATCCAACGCCCGCCCCCGAGGTCGAACCCGGCACATCGCAGCCCCCCGCACCCCATGCCACTCCCGAACCTCCCGCTGAACTGCCAAACCATCCAGGCGATCGAACGCCCCCGCCACCCGCCGGCACAGTCCAAAGCCAACCCACCCAAAGCCAACCCATTATGACCAACCCCCTCGTCGACCCCGAAAGGAATAACTGGGTGCCCGCCGCAACTGGAAGCGCCCTGGATCTCTTCCTCGATAGAGAAAGTTCCCGCAGGCTCCCCTTTTCTCCTTGGAAAGGCCCACCGCGCCCGCGCCGCTAATCGCAAAAAACATCAAATTTTATCGAGTTTTACAAATCGAACCGGGCGATGGGAGGCGCGCCCTATAAAGGAACGGATGAGCTCGCGAACAGCCCGTACCGGACCTGACGGGAGGTGTGTGACAGATCAGCCATTGCCGCCAGGAGCCGGGGAGCCAATCGGGCATATTCTTGAACGACATGTTCGCTCGCCCCTAAGCGATGCCGTACCCGAGAGGAATCCGTGATTTCAAGCAAGCAATCGAATGGGATGACACGGCTGTGGACACTCCGTGCGGGAGCGCGCACATGGTTGATCCTCACTTCTTTCCTGTTTACCGCGTCTCATCAAGGCGCTGTGGCCGCCACAAGTCCACTCTCCGCCGGCTTTTCCAGCAAGCAGGTCGCCGTGAAACTACCATGCGGACCCGGCTGCCTCTGGGCGTTCACGACACCCGACGGCGCCAACGCACACAGCTTTGCTCCGCCCTCGTTTGAAGTCAACGGACATGCCGTGCCGGCGGACGTGGATAGTATGGTCCTGACCGGCCCCGCCTTGCATCTGGCCAACGGAGCCGTGGAGTATGACTACGAGGGCAAGCTACTGGCCGATCCGCACCTGCGCCTGGCGATTCAGTTTCAGGTGAATGACGAAACACCGGTGGTCCGGTTTCGCTACAAGATCCGGAGCGAGCGGTCTGACACCCTTACCAAACACAACGGCGTCGATGCGTTAACCTACTTCCAGGTTTCGCTCGGCAATCTCCCAAATGTTGACGAAGTCGTGCTCTCGAATTTTGCGGAGCTCACGCACAGCTTCACACTGACAGAGAACCATATCGACGAGCGGTACTTTCAGGATCACCAGTCGGCCATGGGCCCGATCGTCACCGCCACCGATGGAGATCACAGTTTTTTGCTGGCCTACGAGCATGGCTCGCAAACACCGGATGCCTTTTTGCAATACAAGTTTTCTGCCGGTCACCAGGTAGAGCTGGCAGCGGTCAAGGGCAACTACATCGCTGGTGAATCGATCGGCCCTGCACACGGGTACACAACCGTGTGGTTTGAAACAGCGGCAGTTGCCGGCAGCAGAGACCAGTTGGCCTCTGCATTCCGCAGGTTTCTGCTCCGGTATCAGACAGAGAATGCAAGCACTCGGCTGCCTTACATCTTCTACAACACCTGGAATTTCCAGGAACGCAACAAGTGGAACAACGGCAAAGCGTATCTCGATTCAATGAACCAGGCGCGCATTCTGGAAGAGATCGAGATCGCTCACCGGATGGGCATCGAGGTGTTCGTATTAGATACCGGGTGGTATGCCAAAACGGGTGATTGGGCGGTGAGTACGGCTCGTTTCCCTGACGGGCTGAAGGAGGTAAAAGCCACGCTGGATCGGTATGGAATGAAACTAGGCCTTTGGTTTGGTCCCACAAGCGCCGCCGTTTCCAGCAGGATGGTCGTTTCTCATCCGGAGTGGCGCATGTCCCTGGACGGTAAAATTCCCGAGCCCAGGGAGGTTTGGGAGACCGAAAAAAGCTACCGGATGTGCATGGTGAGTGGCTACGCCGACGCCTTTGCGGACGAGCTGATCCGGCTGGCCAGGGAGGTAGGGGTGGTCTATTTCAAGTGGGACGCGATTGGCCAGTATGGCTGCAACGATCCCCACCACAACCATGGAACATCTGCCAATACGTCACAGGAGCGGTCCGATGCGTACGGCTTCCAGCTGGTGCAGGCGATGAGTTATGTCGCAGATAAAGTGTCTGCTGCCGTTCCGGGAACCATCGTCGACTTCGACGTGACGGAAGGCGGCCGGGCCATGGGCCTGGGCTTTCTGGCAGCGGGTAAATACTTCCTCATTAACAATGGACCGTACTTACAGAGTTACGACGTCCCCATCGACCTGCAACGGGAAAACAGCAATTTGTTTTTTCATCCCGGGCCGGCACGCACCTGGATCACGCGCACTCCGCTGACCTTCGACAAATGGATCCCCTCGGTTTTATTTCTGACGCACTACTTTCCTGACGATCCGCTATCCTCGCAGGAAGTCAACGTAGCTTCACTCATCCTTGGACAAAACGGTATCTGGGGCGACCTGCCGAAGGTGTCAGCAGAGGGCGTCCGCTATATCGGTGCGATGCTCGCACGCTACAAGCAGGTACGCGGAGACATGACGGAGAGCGACCCGGTGGTCAGCGGCATCGTTTCGGGCAGCCCGGAAATTCACGAGAAGATTTCTACGACGACGGGTAAGGGTGCGGTCGTCATCTTTGCGACAGCACCCGGCACCTACCGTTATGTCACGGCTCACCGGACAGTGGCTGATTCCTGGAAAGAGGATGGCGTTACGATCGAGCGCGATGCTGCTGAGCGAGCCATCATCCAGGCGAGTTTTACCAAGCCGGGAGCCAGAATCATTTTCTTCGGCGTTCGCTGACGGTGCCATGATGAATCGCGAAGGCACAAGACCCCCAAACAAACCCCTGTTTCACTGGCAACGCGCCGATATATAGTGTCATGCGACCGGGAGTTCCCTCCCCATCCCGCTCCAAGGGAGAGCCGCCACCATGCGACTAAACAAAGTCAGGCTGATCTGGGTAATACTGCCGCTCTCGCTGGTCGCTTTCCTCGTTCTGCAGAACCATCGCACGGTGCACGCGGACCAGGGCCCCAGCCGGGAGATCAAATTGGGAAACGCGCGCCCGGGCACTCTCTACGCCCTGACCGTCGCGGTCAAAGATCCGGCCAAAGTGCAGGGCGCCGATGCCGTACTAGCCACCATTAAAGACGCCCAGGGGGAGGTCGAGTCCAAGTGGCTGCATGCCGCCGATCTCGATTTCTATCTCACCCTCAGCCCGCGGGCGGCCGGGCCCGTCACCGTTACCCTGAGCGCGAAAACCAGCTTGCCGGAAGTCACAGCCAGCCTGCGGAAGATCCTTGCGGTGCCCGCGCTGAGCCCGGCCGTTATCGCCGCCGCCCCCAATAGCACCTGGCAAACGGCGCAAACCTTTACCTTCGGACAAACCATCTACGGCAGCGACGACGAACGCCCCTACGCTCCCTCGAAAAGCGAAGACAACTACGCCGCCATGCTCAAAGGCTTTCAATGGTTCAAATTCACCTTCAACGGACCCCAGCCCCAACTGGTGTACTTTACGCTCGACGTCACCGACCGCGATGTCCCGCTCGATGTCGATATCTTTCAGCCCGGCAAAGATGCGGCTGGCCAGCCCGATGCCGTTCCGTTCACCACCGGTGAGTTTGTCTACCAGGTAGAAGCCACGCAGAATTATCCCGGCCTGTACAAGTTCCGTACCCGCATCCTGCAGCCGAACCATGACTATTACATTCGCGTGGCCGGCAACCACCCCGCGTACCAGCTCCGCACCTCGCAGTTCCCGGTGCCCCCGTATGCTGACCCGCACCAGGCGGTGCGCGCCGGCATGGACTTCCTGGTGAACATGGGCGACTCCTGGCTTTCGAACACGCCGCGTCGCGGATCGGTTGCCCTGCGCACCAGCATGCAGCACTCGGAAACCCAGCTCTGCATCGCCTGCCACCCCGCGCAGTTCACCACCCGCGGTTATCTCACGGCCGTGCATAACGGCTACGCCCCCACCCAGCGGCCGCAACTTGAGTTCCTCACGGACCGCCTCTATAACAATGCGCGGCCGCTGTACGGCGAGCCGGATACCAACTGGGTGCGCGTGATCTACACCGCCCGCACGGTGGCCAGCCGCTTGCCGCTGATCACCAATCAGTTCGAGCAAAATGTAACCCACGACGCGCCGCGGCAAAAGTTCGCACTGCCCTACGCGGAATACCTCAAGATCCACTACAAAGGCCTCACCGTGATGCCCGGCGACGAAGCCGATGGCTGCGAACCCGACGTGAGCCCCTTCGAGATCGCCACCCAAAGCTGGCAGACCTTTGACATGGTCTACAAGCAGACCAAAAACGCCGCCTGGCGCGAAGCCCGCGACCACGTCGAACATCTTGCCATCGCTTACGTGCCCAAAAACGTGATCGACCTCAACTGGAAGATCATGCTCGAAGCGGCCATCGACCGCGCCCGGTACCAACCGGAGATCGATAAGTTAGTCGACCAACTCTACAGTTACGAATCCCCGCAAGGTGGGTGGCCCTACCCCTTCGATAAAAAGGCCAAGCCCGCCGACTTCGTCTCCTACAACGCGGTGCTGGCGCTTGCCCAGGCCGGCCGCCGCCCGGAAACCGATGAGCACATGGCCACCGCGGTGAAAGCCATGATGGCCGCGCAACGGCAGGAGGGCAGTTGGGAAGGCGACCCCGTCTACCAGGGCTTCAACACCCCCTTCCGCGCGACCCAATTCGCCGTGATGGCGCTCAGCACCCTCTACCCCGGCACCACCCAGGCTAAAACCTGGGAGGCGGGCTTCCCTGCCCCGCCTACGCGGCTGGCCAAAAATAATCTGCCACTTCTGTTGTCACAGTTAGACCAGTACTGGGATCTCGCGCCGGAACCGGTGCTAAAGCAAATTCGCGAAGTGCTCACCCGGAGCGACCAACCCCTGGCCCGCGAAGCCGCCGCCCGCGCCCTGGGCCACATGGCCGATCCGGGAGCGATGCCCGCACTGGTCCAGGGCCTGGGCGACCAGACCAAGATGGTCCAGGTAGCCTCAGCCTACGCCATCCGCATGGTGTTATCGCGGCGGCAGGAGGCTGCCCCGGCCAATCGCAAATATCTGATCGATGCCCTGGGCGCGTCGAACCCACGCACCCGCTGGGGAGCCGCCCGCGTCTTCAACCAGCACTTCAAAGATCTGACCGGGGATAAAGATCTGTTAGCCGCCTTGCAGCGTGACGTCAACGATCCGGTCCCCTATGTGCGCTTCGAAGCCGCATCGGGATTGTGGCGTTGGTACTACTGGCAAATCGACCAGCCAGACATGCGGCGCAGCACGTTAGAAACCCTGGCCACGCGCCTCAACGTGGAGAACGACGCCATGGTGCGCCGCGGCCTGCAGGAAAGCATCTACGACTTATTAGACGAGAACACTGGCTACCTCACCGCCTGGGTGCGCGCCAGCGCCACCGATCAGGATCGCCAGCGCATTTCGGAAGGCTACGAAGCCGTCGCCCGCGATCAGGCGCAGGTACTCGCCAAAGTATTGCGCGAAGGCACGCCCATGGGCCGCGAAGCGCTTCTCAACGCCCTGTGGGATTTCCACGTCCGCCACTACGCTCTGCCGGCCTTGAAGGAAAACACCGTCTCCATCGGACTGCCCGCCGTGTTAACCAAATACGTCAGCGGAGTACCCGATCTCCATCGCGCCGGCTACGAGTACCCTCCCTATCGCGAAGCCGTCGATTTCAAATACGACGTACACAATGGATTCTTCCAAACCCGCGTTGGCAACGACAGCGACCTGATCCACTTCTTCAAGAGCAGCGGCCCTGAACTGCAAGACGCGATCCTTGCGTGCCTGCAAGACGCCAACGACACCATGAAGATCGAGGTGTTGAAAGCGGGCAGCACCTTGAGTGGCGCCGGCGACGAACGGTTCACCCTGGCCGCGCTGAACCTGTCAGAAGACTCGAACGCGCAGGTCCGCCAGACCGTACGCTACGTCTATGAGGATGGCCAACGCGGCATCCTGAATCTCGACGCGCCCTCCGCCCCCGATCCACACCTGGTCAGCAAAGTGGTCGAGATCCTCAAGCAGGGCAATCCCGACAGCCAGGCCGTCGTTCTACCTCTACTCGCCGCTCTGCCCAACAACTCACCCTGGGGCCAGCAGACGGAGGTGCTCTCCTCATTGCGCGACCTGCTGGTACAACAACCGCGGCCGGCAAACTATGCGGCGGTGTTGAACGCCGCCTCCTCCTTCCAGGGCCTGATGAAAGAACCGGAGATGCGCGACCAGATCCTGGCCGGCCTCAACGATAAGAATCCTGAAGTGCAGCGCGCTGCCGTGCGCGTCTGCCTGGAGCACTTTCTGGGCGACCCGCGCACCAACGAGCAGGTCAAAATCGCGTTCGGGCAACTGAACTCCTCCGGCATGGGTGTCTTTTTGGAGGAGGTAGGCGACCCCAAGTTTCTCAGCCGTCACTTAGGCATTGCAGGGGGCGCCGTCTCGCAGGACCAGGCGTATTTCCTGAACAAGAGCCTGGTCGCGGTCAGGAAGCCAACCGATCTATTAGACAACCCGGTCGTCTTACAGACGGTGCTGGCCAGCCTGCAAGACCCGGACAACAATGTCCGCGCCGCCGGACTGGACACACTCCGCAAAGCCAAAAATGTCGAGGTGCGCCCTGAGTTCCGGGCCGCGATGGAACAGTTACAGAACGACAAGAACCCCCGGCTCAAGCTGATCGCTGCCGGCGTGTTGCAAGGCAAAAAACTAAGTGAAGCCTTGAAGGATGTGCCACCCGGCTCGGTGCTCGACTTCAACTACTTCGTCGCGAAAATCGAGCCCATTCTGGCGACGCAGGGCGCAGACGGAAAAGCCTGCGTCTTCTGCCACGCCAGCCATGTGATCTTCAAGCTGCACCCACCCAACGACACCGGCGTCTTCTCTGACCAGGACAGCGAAGACAACTACAAATACGCCATGCACGTCGTCGACATCAACGATCCAACCAAAAGCCTGATGCTGGTCAAACCCACGCGCCCGACGGACAGCGCCGGCAACGTCGGCGACTACCTGGCCACCCACAACGGCGGCCAACGCTGGCGCGGCAACGAGAACAGCTGGCAATACCGCACGATCCTGGAGTGGGTCCGCGGAGCGCGATCAGAAACCGCTGCGGTGACACATTGAATCAGACGGGCACTCATGCGATGGGACACATGCGGCGGGACAAGGGAGCGCCCTTTCCTGCGGTACTGCTATGCCGGGCTCCGTGGCTCAGCCAATGAGCGCGTCTAACTCCGCAAAACCGGCGTTACCTTCCATCGGACCTTTCCGGGTTACGGCGATCGCTCCACTGGCGCAGGCATAGCGCAGCGAGTCTTCGAGCGATTTGCCACTTTCCCGGCACGCCACGTAGGTGGCGCTGAAGCAATCGCCGGCGCCGGTGGGGTCAACCTCCTGGACCGCAAACGCCGGTACGTTAACCCGGCTTGTGCGGTCGTAATAGGTGCAGCCGGCGCTGCCGTGCTTCACGATGATCTCGTGCACGCCCAATGAGAGTAGCCCCTGGATAGCCTCGCTCTCCGTGTGGGCATCGACGAGCAGAGTCACTTCGTCCCCGCTCGGCAGAAACACATCGGTCTGTTCGAGGATCGATCGCAGCGCTTGCCGCAAGCCGGCGGTTCTGAGCAGCTCCGGCCGAATGTTCGGGTCGAAGGAGATGACCCCACCGCGACCTTTGACTATGCCGATCGCTTTGTCAACTGCCGCTATCATGTCCGGAGAAAACAGGGACGAACCCATGACGTGAAGCCACGTGCAATCAGCCAGCATCGGGACAGTGATCGAGGATGCCGAGAGACGACCGGAAGCGCTATGAGCAATGTTGAAGATGAATTGGCGCTCGCCCGTTTTCTGGTAGGTGACAAAGGCGCTTCCGGTGACTGCGTCCGTGAGCACTGCGACGGCACTGGTGTCGACACCGTCCCGGCGCAGGCGATCAATGTTCATCCAGCCGAAGTCGTCGTCGCCGACGCAACCGATAATGCCGGCTGAAGCCCCAAGCCGGCCCACCTGGTCAATGAAGATGGCGGGCGCGCCGCTCGGAAAAGGACCGACCAGGGTGCCGGCCGCACGGAAGCTTTGGCCGCGTTCGGTCGCCATGATCTCAACGAGGATCTCGCCGATGGTCATGATACGAGCCATCTGCTGCCTCCTTTCGAGGAAGATGTCGCTGACGATGGCTAAGCAGTTGCGGGTTCGCTGCTCGCACCCAACGTGAAAAGGGTCAGGGTCGATGCACGAACGCGGCGGAGGGACCAGAGGCAGCATCGGCTGCATCCCCCAGATCCATCGCTGCAATCAATCCACTTCGCACGGTGAATACGTGCACAACTTCGCTGTCGGAAAGAATTTCTCCCTGGAGGCTTTTGACCAGTTGGCGCACCCTGACCCGGATCCCGCCCTCGCCTTGATCGGTAATCGCAAGCGGTTCGACGTGAGGATCGAACTCACTCCATTGCCGCAGCCAATAGGCGCGGATTTCGTCCTTGCCAATCACCTTGCCGCCCTCGGAGGCCCGGGGCCAGCTTACGTCCTGCGTCATGAGTGCGAGTGCATTGTCGATATTACGCTGGTTGAATGCGGAGTACGCCTGTTGGATCATCGACCTGGTGTCTGTCATCCATTCTCCTGCCTGTCAGGCATAACCTCTGCGAGTACGTCGAGAATATCAAGAGAACTCTTGTTGTGCAGGGGGGCCAGCTCCTCCAGAGCCCGCACTGCCGCCGGCGCTCAGCTGGTTCTCCATTTGGAGGCCAGGCCTGCCAGGTTCGCGGCGGTGGAGGGCGGTGCCGGCCTGGCTCGGGGCTGCGCTGGCGCAGGTGCCTGCAGTGCCTTGATGGATAGTGCGATGCGCTTCGTCTTTGCATCGGCCGATAGCACTTTCACCTTGACGATCTGCCCGGCTTTTAAGACTTCCGCCGGCTCTTTTATGAAGCGGTTGGCAATTTCTGAAACGTGGACGAGACCGTCCTGGTGGACGCCGATGTCGACGAAGGCGCCGAACTTAGTCACGTTGGTGACGACCCCTTCGAGCACCATGCCGGGTTGTACATCGGCCAGTTCGCGCACAGACTCACTGAACGAAGGCGCCACGAATGTGTCGCGCGGATCGCGGCCGGGCTTCTTCAATTCTTCCAGAATGTCGTTAAGCGTAAACGTGCCGGCGGCAAAGTTGGATTTGTCGATGACCGCCAGCCGCTGCGGGTTGCGTATGAGGTCAGAGACCGGGGTGGCGAGGGAACGCGCCATCTCTTCGACCAGCGGGTAAGACTCAGGATGCACCGCCGTGTTGTCGAGGGGCTGCTCCCCATCGCGCACACGCAGGAAGCCGGCTGCCTGCTCGAAGGTCTTGGGGCCGACGCCGGAGACTTCGCGCAATTGGGCGCGGGAAAGGAAGCGTCCGTTCTGATCGCGGAAGCTGACGATGTTCAGGGCGATGCGCTCGCTGACGCCAGCCACGTAACGCAGCAGCGTCCATGAGGCCGTGTTCAGATCGACACCGACGCGGTTGACGCAGCTTTCGATGGTGGCGGCAAGGGATTGCTGTAACTGCCGCTGATCGACATCATGTTGATACTGCCCCACGCCGATCGATTTGGGATCGACCTTCACCAGCTCAGACAGCGGGTCCTGCAGGCGCCGCGCGATCGAGATCGCCCCGCGTACGGTGAGATCCAGGCTGGGAAACTCCTGGCGCGCCACATCCGAAGCAGAGTAGACACTCGCGCCGGCCTCCGACACGGTGACACGAAAAATGCTGGTCAGGTTTTTCTCTTCCAGAAATTCTCGGAGAAAGGCGTCCGTCTCGCGGGAGGCGGTTCCGTTGCCGATGGCCATGGCGCGGATATTGTATTTGGCTATCAGCGATGCGAGTTTCTGCATGGCTTCGGCGGCGCGCCCGGTGTGGGGATAGATCACATCGTCTGCCAGAAACTTACCCGTTTCATCGACTACGGCGAGCTTGCAGCCGGTGCGCAACCCAGGGTCAACCCCGAGCACGCCGATGGGGCCCGCTGGGGCCGCGAGCAAGAGGTGTTCCAGGTTCTCGCGAAATACATCGATAGCCGCGGCGTCCGACCGGCGCTTCAGTTCCAGGCGTATCTCTCCCTGTATCGATGAGTTCAGCAGCCGCTTCCAGCACTCTTCGATGGCGATGTGCAGTTGCGGTCGTCCAGTCGCCCTGCGCGCGCAACACGCTCCGCTGCAGCAGCGCCAGGATGCGCGGCTCCTCCACCTCGATCAGCCAGTAGAGTACCTTCTCCGCTTCCCCACGGCGTATCGCGAGCATGCGGTGCGAAGGAATTGCCTTCACCGGCTCTTGAAATTCGTAGTACATCTTGAACTTCTCCTGCTCGTCGTGGGCGTCCATGGTCTTGCGGCTTACGATGATGCCCTCTTCGAACAAGAGGTGGCGAGCCGCTTTGCGCACAGCCGCATCTTCGCTAATGCGTTCGGCAACGATATGGCGAGCGCCTTCGAGCGCCTCGTCTGCCGTGGCTACTTCTTTTTGTGGGTCGACCAGTGACTGTGCAAGATCGAGCAAGCTTTGCGCGCCCGCGGTCTGCTGCCACAGGTAGTCGGCCAGCGGCTCCAGCCCGCGTTCCCGGGCGATGGTGGCTTTGGTTCTGCGCTTCGGCCGGTACGGCAGATACAGATCTTCGAGCTCGCTGCGATCGAGCGTGGCCAGAATGCGTGCCTTTAAAACATCGGTGAGCTTTCCCTGTTCAGCGATCGAGGCCAGTACTGTTTCACGGCGATCGATCAGCTCGCGGAAGTAGGCAGCTTTTTCTTCGATATCGCGGATTTGTACTTCGTCCAGATTGCCGGTTGCTTCTTTGCGGTAGCGGGCAATGAAGGGTACGGTCGAGCCTTCGTCCAGTAAGCCGATGACGGCAAGCACGCCGGGTAATGGAAGTTGGAGCGTTTGTGCGATGTGGGAGAGGAGCTGCGCATCCAGAGCCGTTGGTTCAGACATGTGCTGTCATTTTACTGTGCTTCGATTCGCGAGAAACCAGGGAACTTGATTTGTTGCAGTACCTGCGACGCATACGACTGCGATATGCTTTGCCGGTCTGCAGGCGGCGTCCGGTTGCAGACCGGCTAATGCGTCAACACGGCGCTGGTCTGTTCCCCTCGCCAAACGGGATCGCCCAGGTAGAACTGACCCTCTTCAAGGATGAAACCGGGGCGTAGACTGCATGTTGTAAATATCAAAGTTTCTGGGCAACAATTACCGAGGCAATGAGGTCGCCTGCGTGCAAATGAAACTACCCGCATCGCTTGGGTTGCCGGCTCCCTTATACTGCGCCGTGCGCGGGTAGGGGCACAGTGGGCGCTGCAGAGATCCGTCTCCGCCGGTTCCTGATGCTTCTTTACCAGCGATGATGCGTTCGGGCGCATTGCCGTTCTCTACCCAATCGACCACCGCGGACAGGGCGTCGAAATGGGTGGCGCCCGGCCCCCCGCCGCAGTGGCTCATGCCGGGAACCATAAAGAGGCGGACCGCATCCTCAAGAGGCCCCATCGAAGTGCCAGCGGCGCTTTCCCGCTGCAAGACTGCGTCGTAATAGCGGATGGTTTCGCCCGGGGCGACCAGCCAGTCGCTCCAGCCGTGATAGAGCAGCAGCTTGTGGCCGTGTTGGCGAAAGGTGTCGAGGTTTGGATCGGTGGCGTTGACCATGGGAGCGAGTTGGCTGGTAAACCGCTCGTCCGCGTGGTCAAAGTCGAATTGACGCCAATCATAGTTCGTGCCGAAAACCCACTGGAAGATGGGAAAGTAGGGTGGGACGCCGCCCGGGCCTGGATCGAGCCCTCCCCATGCAAACTCACTGCCGCGCGGCAGGCCCGGGTAGAGGCTTTGTCCTGTGCGTGGGTTCTTGGGACCAGCATAGAGTTCCGTCACGGTTGCGATTTGCGCGGCGGTGAGGCAGCCGTCCGCATGAGCGGCGCTGCAGGCAAGGGTCGCGGGATCGAAGCGGCATTGCGTGGGGTCGTTGAGGATGCCGTCTTTCACGCCGTCGAGGCCGTCGCAGGCCTCCAGGACTGCGTGCTCCAGCAGCCCGCGTGCGTCTGCCGGCAGGTACGCGGCCGTTGATTTCTCCTGCACGGCAAAATTCCACAGGATGCTGACGTGCACGCCGGTGCGATTGTGCGCGGGGGCGCCCCCGACGATGCCGTCGTAATCATCGGGAAAGCGCTGCGCCTCCATCAAAGCCTGCTCGCCTCCGGTAGAGCAGCCGGCGAAGTAGGCGTGCGTGGCGGCGTGCGCGTAATAGGCGCGGGTGATTTGTTTCCCGGCCAGGGTCATTTCGTGGGTCGCGCGGTAGCCCCAGTCGATCCAGCGTTGCGGGCGATCGATAAAAGTAGCAGCGGTTTCGCCGGGCGGGGTCGCCATGCCCATGTCTGTATTGGCGACCGCATAGCCGCGGCGCAAGCCCTCGGCCAGGGCCACATAGCTGATCTTGCCGGCGAAGCCGCCGTTGCCGGTGCCTTCGAAGCGGTGGTTCCAGTTGGCTTCGGGCAGCCACAGTTCCACCTTTATCTCGGAGTCCTCGCTGGGCCTGAGCGTAGCGGCGACGCGGCAGAAAGCCGGCAAGCCGGTGAGCGGTCTGCCGTCCGGCGGAGTGAATGTACCGCCGGTGATGGACTCTGCTCTCGTGATGGTGGCATGCGGCAAACGGAAGCGGGTGAGCCCGGCGCAGTTGGCACCGTGGGCGGGCAGGCTGAGCAGCCCGAATGCTGCGGCCGCGAGCAAAAGAAGAAAGTTGCGTGTTTTCGCCGCCGCCGAATGCAAGCGGCCAGTGTAGCCGGAAGGGGCTTAGAGTGCAATAAGCGGGATCAAATGCGACGACAGCGTACTCAGGGCGGGGCGATCAAGGTTTTGAGGTGAATGCCATCCTGTTAGCGGATTTCCGCGACGTTTCCCACGCGTCACGGGGACAGACGTTTAAATGTTGCCCATAGACGCAAATCACCCTTCTAAAATGAGCGGGCCATCATCGAGGAAAAACGCAACTCACATTGAGCTCATTTCCGTCTGTCATGTTTTTTGATGCTTTTGTCCTATTTACCCGCGTCAGCCGAATCATGCACGGGGGTCAACCCGGTCATGTCCAACATTGCGCCAGAGGGGATCAAGGTCATATCCACTGTTCTGCTGTCGCTGGACCCTGCGAAGACTTTAATGCGGGACCCGTCGATACCTTTTTCTTTCATCAGATAATTCTTTGTTTCGATAGCGCGCTTAGCCGCTTCGGTTCTCACTCGCGCCTTGGATGCCTTCTCCCCGGCATCGCTGTTACCCACAAGGGCGAGGTCCGCATCAGGGGAGTGCTGCAGGCTCAGGGCTACACCATCGAGGCAGGCCTTGGCTTCGTTATCAACACGCGTGGGCCGCTTCTTATCGCGTTCGAAACTGATTGAGCAAAGCTTCTGGGTGGTCGGCGCCGCTGGCGGAGGAGGTACTTGTACGGTTACGGTTGTGGGCGCGGAAGCCGTCTGGCCCTTGTCATCCACGACCTCGCAGGTTACGGTGATGGTCCCTGGCATTGCCGAGTCTGTGCTGAGCGTCGTAGTGGCGGTGGCACCAGCGATCGAACCCTCAGACGCTTTATAGCTGTAGAGCAAAGGCCGGTTCCGCGGGCTGGTTGCCGCGGCAGTGATGGTTACCGACTCTCCGGGATGCACCAGGGAAGGATTTGCCGAGCAGTTTACCGTGGGCGGCGGAAAGGCCATCACGACGTAGGAAGCAGAACAGTCTGCGGACTGACCGGGCTTGACGCCTTCGCTCAGATGACCATTCGCGGTATAACTGCCAGGAGCCGTGCTGGTGTTGTCGATCGTGGCTGTGCTGGTGGCGCCGCTGATCTTGCCACCATCCGAAGTCCAGGTGTAGGCGGTCGCTCTTTTCGAGTTCAGATTAAGGCCTGTACCCGTCACGGTGATGGGATCGCCAGGGTAAACAGAAGCGGGGCTAGCCACGCAGGTATAGCTAATTGGCGCAGGGCGAGCATTTCTGCCGAAACGGAAGACAAGTCCCGACGATAGGCGCATGTCATCCTGGGTGTTGCCCGACCCTGTCGTTGGATCGGCGAATCGGGTCATCAGATATTCGGCCTGGATAGCGCGGAGAGAGATATGCCGAGAGAACCTGATGTCGACCCCACCGCCGGCGGTCAGCGCGAATGCATTTTGCGACGGGAGCGGCGTACAGGAACCGCCGGTGCAGCCGGAGACAGTTACCTTGCTGGCTTGCGCCCCTCCAAACAGGGCCTGGACAAAAGGGGTGAAGCGGCTGTTATTCCGAAAGGAAAGGCGTGGACCAAAGAGATAGGTGTACGCCGTGCCACTGGAATCAACGGTGAAAGGCGGGTTTGCCCCCGGGCCGGTGAAACGCAACCTGGAATCGTCATAGCCGCCGAAGTCGCCTACCAGTCCCAGGTAGCGGTTCAGGTTGATAGCGATCGAGGTACTGCCGCCGTTGAGATCTACTAATCGATTTCCAGTGGCAAATGTCGGTACTGCCCGCAGGTACGAATAGCCAAGGAACAGCTCGATTCGTGGGAAATTCCTGTATCTGGGCCCTGGGTCAAGCGCAGCATCGGACGGGGTGGATTGAGACGCGACCTGCGCCGGGCCTGCGGGGGAGTCAACAACCGAGGGTTCTGCCGTGCTGCGTGCATAGCTGAGAACTGTCGGCATGAGCGATATAGATACAGCCGCTGTGGCAATCATCTGCGCACGTAATTTCATTTCATCTCCTCACTTGCGCGTCGCGATGATGATCCAGCGCCGCTTGGTTACATTGGCTGCACCGTCTTAAAACAAGACGGTCATCGCCCTGTCTTATGGAGCAGGTACATTGATGACGGTGTTCACAATTGTGACCGGCCCAACCAGGCAGAGTGCTCTGCCGTTGATTGTGGTCACCGCAGTTACTCCGGCGGTTGAGACCGAGATTGCCGCCTGAGAGATGATGGTTCCCTGCATCGTTCCGCCTCCCAGGATTCCGTTGATCGTCGCCGCGGTGCCGACCTGCCAGAAGACGTTCTTGGCTTGTGCGCCGTTGACCAGGAGGACGCTTCGATTGGACACCGGCGTGCCCACCGTGAGCGTAGTGTTCATCTGAAAGACCCAGAAGGCGTTGGGGTCTCCCTGAGCATCAAGGGTAAGATTGCCCTGGGTTATCCCGAAACTGCCCGAGGCGGCTGTATAGATGCCAGGGGCCAGGGTCCGGTTCCCCAACTCGCCCGCAGATCCGCCTCCGCAGCCGGCGCAGGTTGACACATCCAGACCATTCGGGAAGGCAACAAGAGCGCTGTAGGCGGTCTGAGCATCTGTTTGTGCCTGGGCGGCGATCGCAGCCGTGGCCGACGTTCCTTCACCAGGACAGGCGACTGTCGGAGGCGGCGGCGCGGTATCAATCGATCCGTTCACAAGTCCGCTGTTGAGCGTGGTTTCCGTATAGGTGCACCCGGTGCCGTTATCGTGGAAGCCGGTGATCAGGGTGGAAACGCCGGTTGTCCCAATATCTCCATTGATTACGGTAGAGGTGCCCTGGTTGGTCATTCCAGCAGCGCCGCCGAAGCCGGCGAAGAGTGCCGAGGTTCCCAGATTCACGGGTGGAGGTACGACAATTGCGCTCGTGGTAAAGCTCCATGGATTCGGAGACCCGGTGTTCCCCAGAGCATTGCCTGCCAGGTCTGTCGCTCCAGCCCCGACGGTGGCTGTGTACGTGGTGTTCGCGGTTAGGGGAGCGGTGGGCGTGAGAGTCGCAATGAAATTAGCCACATCGTAAGCTACCGTGGCTGCGATCGTTGTTCCGCCAGGCCCGGTGAGCTCGAAGGTCGCAGTGGTGATCGTCAGCGGGTTCATGGCCTCGCTGAAGGTGGCGCTCACAGCCTGGTTCAAGGGCACCCCTGTGGCGTTATTGGCGGGGGTGGTCGACACTATCTCCGGGTTGGTAGTATCCGGGGTTGCGCCGGTGGTAAACGTCCAGACATAGTTGGCGGCCATTGCATTGCCTGCCAGATCGGTCACCATGGTGGTGATCGTGGCCGTATAAAGCGTGCCAGGCGCAAGGTTGACTGTTGGCGTGAAGAGTGCCGTGTTTCCCGACGGGCGCGAAAGCAACTAACCCGGCTACCGCATTGCTGCCTGGCCCCTGCAGCGTAAAGCTTGTCGATGTGATCGTGGCCGGGTTCATCGGCTTGCTGAAGGTGGCGCTCACCACTTGATTGAAAGGGACGCCTATGGCGCCATCCAGGGGGATCGTCGCAATGACTGTCGGTTTGGTGGTATCCGCGGCGGCGGCGGTTGTGAACGCCCAGACGTAGTTGCTGCCCAGCGCCGTGCCGGCAAGATCCTGAGCTCCGGTGGTGATGGTGGCCGTGTACATGGTGCTGGCTGCGAGATTGGCAGCGGGCGTGAAGGTTGCTACTGAACCTGAGACGACATACGTCACTGCTCCTGTGATGACGACCCCGCCCGGGCCTCTCACGGTAAAGGTTGCAGGGTCAATCGTCGCCGGGTTCATGGCCAGACTAAACGTTGCACTGAGGGCCTGGTTAATAGGAACACCCGTGGCGCCATTTGCGGGCACAGTGGAAATGACCGTGGGTGGCGTGGCAGCAGGAACTGTTCTAAAGGTCCAGACGTAACTTGCGCCCAGTGGCGTGCCTGCCAGGCTCGTTGCTCCACTACTGATTGTGGCCGTATACAAGGTGTTGGCCGTAAGGAGAGCCGCCGGAGTAAAGGTCGCGACAGCGCCCGTGCAGGTGACGTTTCCCGCGACAGCCGGTGCTCCCGGGCGTGCCAGTGTAAAGGTCGTCGCAGGGGATGCGAGACTCGAACAGTTCATTGGCTCGTTAAAGGTTACGCTGAGCACCTGGTTGGTCAGCACGCCCGTGGCTCCATTCGCAGGAATGGTGGAATTGATCGCCGGCGGGGGCGTGATGGTTGTGAAGCTCCAAACATAGTTGCCGGCCAGCGTGGTGCCGGCTGTGTCCGCGGCGCCGCTGGTAATCGTGGCGGTGTAGACGGCGCCATAGGCCAGATTGCTGGCCGGCGTGAACGTCGCGACCGAGCCAGCGGTGGCATAGGCGACAGATCCCGGTACGGCTGTTCCCCCTGGACCTGTCACAGTAAAGGTTGCATTATTGATGGTGGCAGAGTTCATAGCAGCACTGAAGCTGGCACTGAGAACCTGGCTGACCGGCACATTTGTGGCTGCATTTGCGGGCGTGGTGGAAGTGACCGTTGGTGGTATCGGAGGCGCACCGGTTGTAAACATCCAGACGTAGTTGGCGGCCAGTGCCTTACCTGTGCTGTCCTTTACCCCGCTCGTGACGGTGGCCGTATAGGTAGTGCCGTATGCGAGGTCGGCTGCCGGGGTAAAGGTCGCTACGGAGCCAGCGGTTGCGTAAGTAACAGAGCCAGATACAGCGGCCCCCCCAGGCCCTGTCACGGTAAAGGTTGCATTGTTGATGGTGGCAGGGTTCATCGCCTTATTGAACGTTGCGCTGATGTTCGTGCTCAGCGCGACGCCTGTGGCACCTTGCAGAGGAATCGTAGAACGCACGGTGGGCGCGGTATCTGGGATACTTACTGTTTCTTTGCCGCATCCGGCCATGAAAACAATCAAAAGTGTCGCTAAGTAGGACATGATATGAAATCTGTATTTCTGCATTTGCGTCCACTCCTGGATTTTTGCCCGCCTTCCTGCTCATCGGCTCAATTGCTGCGGTACAAGCTATCCGGGCGTGTCTCCAACGACGCCTTGAGCAACCAGAAAGTAACCTGGTGGTTTGGCCGTAGTAACTGAAGTGTAGGAAAATGATCCTCACGCACCCTACGGAAAGGGTTTGTTACTGACGTTTTTGCGCCTTGAATGTTGGCTACTGCTGAGGACGAGAGCGCGTCACGCTTTCGAAAACCTGCTTGCTATCGCAGGAGTCCAGGTGGTTGATCGATTCGTTGACTGTTTTGAGGCGCGATGTGCCATAGCGCCGTGCATACTGGCGCTTGGATTCATAAGCCCTTTGAAGCAGTGATCGTCGAAACTGAAGTGATGCGTCGGCCTAACCCGGCAGCGGTCCCAGAATGTCGATCTCGTACTTTGCGCACAGCTTGGCCAGCTTCTCCATATCGGGCCGTGTGGCAGGGGGAAGCACGCGCTCTCGGGCAGGCTCGCCCATTTCCGTCGCCATACCAACGAACCCATTCCCGGGCATCGCCAGGATCAACATCCTGGTAGGCATTGAGCCGCTGACACGAATCCCGTGTGGAATTCCGCGAGGCAGGAACAAGTAATCGCCCGGCCCGGCGATTGTCTTTTTTCCATCGCAGATAAAGGTTGCTTCGCCCTCGAGCATATAGAACGCCTCATCTTCGGAGTGGTGAAGATGGTAAGGGGTGGCAGAGCCCGGCGGCGAAATTTGATGGCAAAGCGAGTAAGCCCCGCCTGTCGATTCGGTCGTGGCTTTCACCGTCAGCAAATTATTCAGAAACCAATACGCCGGTCCCTCTTCCGCGTTCAACGCTTGAGGCAGCAAGTTTGCTCCTTCCTTGAACGGAATCTTGGTTCTTGGGAAATATTACTACCGCCGGTTAGGGGCTTGCGACCTCTCGGCCAAATTCGATGCCAATCATCCTAATGATAGCCAGACCACTCGTCTGGCGCAGAATCCCAGGATTTACGCGAAAATCGAACTCCAGGGGTGCGTCTGAATTCTCACTCTGCATGTGTACATACATCCCTCCTGGTTGCGGTGAACCCGCAATGTCAATAAGCGCCCGATGGTGTGTCGATAAAACCCCAACAGCGGCTATAGTGGGCAAGATTCTATCTCCTACTTACTCTCCGTCTGTCACGCTTTACCGAACCGCATCAAGTCAGCAGGACTAGCCGTCGAGTCCCTCGCCAGCGTAAATCCATGGGACGTAGCAGATTGTAGTGCTGCGGCACACGCCGTCTGGTCAAGCTTTTTGGTCATCCTTGCTTTTTGCCATGCTTTTTACAGACGACGCATACTCCACCCCAGCCGACCCCTGCCTGGGGCCCGGCCCCGTCTTACGGATCATCCGCCCGGGTTCGGTCAGGGCGAAGGTTTGCGTCAACACGTCGTGAGGCCCATCGATCATTTCCCCGTAGACGGTATTCGCCTCCTCCGCGGTAATGGAGTAGACGGCCGTGCAGGCAGGCAAATTCGACAGCGCCGTCAACGGCGCGTTCGCGGTATAGGTGATGACGCCCGCACCCGAGCTAAACACGGTGCTCTCGGCGTTATACGGTCCCACAATATTCAACTCAAAGGCAGTCAGTGGCGGAAGCCAATCGAGCCGTCTGCCAGTCAGGTGATAGGTATAGTCCGCCAGGATATGAAAGTTCAGGTCGCTGTCGATCCACTGCGCCCCGGGATGGATGTAGAGCTCATGCAGGTGCCCATCCGTGCTCAGGTAGTGCACGTGCTGGCCCTCCGCGTCGCCCCAGTAGGCGGCAAGCGCAGAAAGCGTCAGCGGTAGAGCGGCAGTCTGCGAGAGTTGCGTCAGATCGTTGTTAACCCAATGACCGCCCGAGGGAATGTAAAGTTCGCGGACGTGGCCATCGGCGCCGATGAAGTTTACATGCTGGCTGTAGTCGGGCCCCGCATAGGAGTCGAGCGAGCTCCCCGGCGCAGGAGCAACGCCATCGCCGGAAAGATGGGTCAGGTCGTTTAGCACCCAATCTTCGTGCGGCCTGGCAAGCAGCTCATAGATGTGTCCGTCCGCGCCAATAAAGTTGACATGCTGGGTGCGATCGAACGCGGTGTAGCCGCTCAGCGGCGTTGCCGGCTCAGGAATCAAATGCGTTTTTGCCAGCAGCATCAGGTCGTTGTCGATCCAATGCGCCCCGGGATGAATGTAGAGCTCGTGCACGTGGCCGTCTTTGGCGATATAGTTCACGTGCTGCCCGCTTTGATCGTCCCAGTAGCCGTCCAGGCTGGTCCCGGGCATCGGGGTGGTGGTGCTGTGCGACTGCGCCGTGAGGTCGTTATTCAGCCCACTGTTGGCCTGGCGCCAGGTAGAGCTCCCGCACATGCCAATCGCTCCCGATGAAGTTGACGTGCTGGCCGCCATCGCTGCCGGCATAGGCATCGAGCGCACTCACCGGCCAGGCGCCGACGCCATTGCCCGACTTCAACGTCAAGTCGTTATCTGCCCAATAGCCGCCTGGCTCGATGTGGAACTCGTGCACGTGGCCATCCTGGCTGATGTAGAAGACGTGTTGATCGCCGCCTGCCCGCGCATAACCGGCCAGGGGGCTGTCGCCACTCGGCAAGCCGGGGCTGCCGGCAAGCTGGGTGAGCGAGTTATTCACCCAGCCTTCTCCAGGCCGATAGAACAGTTCGCGCACCTCGCGGTCGGCGCCGATGAAGTTGATGTGGTGCTCGCCATTGTTCCCGGCATAGCTGTGGATGTTGCTGCGCGGAGCGGGCACGACGCCGACGTTGACCATGCGAGCGTTCATCGCATTGACAGTGGTGTTCTCTGCGTTCTCAAGCCGCATCTCCAGCAAATATCCCGCGGGTATCGCAAGCTTCGGCAGAGTCGCAAGCGTAAAGCGAGCGTTGAAGAGATCGTTATCCAGCGTTTTGGGCCAGTACTCCACGCCGCCGTATAACGTAGGCGTTCCCTTGGGATCGTCCGCCAGAATCAGGACATACTGTAGCCACGCAGCGGTAGCACCCATCGGCGAGAAGCCGTTGATCTGAATGCTGAAGCCCTTGCCGAGGCCGTCCGAGGACTGCCAGACCAGGTCCTCGGTGGTCTCAATGGTCACCTTCAAATTGAGCAGGTTTTCGCAGTTGGCATCGATGAAGTAATTGAAGTTGCTGCCCAGACCCTGAGACGGTGGCGGCACCAGCGCCAGGGAGACGCGCGGACGCGCAAGGCTGGTTTCTGTGAGGTGGTCGCGTCCAAAAGCATCAGTCATAGCAAGCAAGCTCCTTTTTGCCGGATGGTGACAACTGGGGCCGAGTCGTTACAAGGAGCTCGCGTCAGCTCTCCTGAGTATGTGCGAGCATGCTTCAACGGGGTGCAGGAGAAAGTGCAATCAAGGGAGATGATACCTATATGCTGAAGCTGCGCGGTCCGCAAGCAGGTTAATGGGTATTGTGTCGACGTGATTGCAGCCAGGACTGCGCCGTGCGGGAAGAGGACCTTCCCGAGAACACACGCATCTTGCGAGAAGCGGAAGGTAATGGGCTGCCTGGATTCCGATCCGTGTTCACAAGCAGAGATCTCCGCTCCAGCACGGAGTGAGATGTTTGTCCGCACCTTCGCTGCCCGCGTAGCGATCAATGTGGCAAAACAGTAAGGACACGGGCTCAGTAGATCCTAAAATTAACCTCAATCCGCACCTCCACGTCGACGGGCTTTCCTGCTTTCATGGCTGGAGTGAATTTGTACTGCCGTACTGCTTCGACCGCCTTTTCGTCCAGTCCCATGCCCAAGTGGCGCACTATGTGAACCCGTTGAGGCCTTCCTTTAGCATCCACGACGGTTGCGATAACGCAGACGCCTTCATACTTCGCCCGCCGCGCCTTTTCCGTGTAGGCGGGGTTCGGGAAATATATTAATTGTGGAGCGGACACATCACCACCGACCTGATATGGATTCTGCAGGCTGCCCATACGCTGATTCATCGCCTGTTGAGGATTAATCAGTGCCCGCCACCGCCTGTGCTCTGACCGGCGGAGTATTTATGAAGCCCGCGATAACGGCTACCGACAGAGTTCCCGCCCCTAGCGCAGCCAACAGTAGCTTTCTCCAGGCACTAAGTCTTTCTGCTGGGCCCTGCGTCATGATGCGAGCGATTCGGATTTTTAGGTCAGCGCCCGTAACTCCGGACATACAAGCGCGCGGCGATGTGACACAGAACTCACACGTCTTCAAAATGCTTTCGGCATAGATTGCCGGCGCATGACCCAGGCGCAACACTTCCTCATCGCAGGCCAACTCGCGCTCTTTGATGAGTTGCGCTCCCAGCCACCAGACCAGCGGGTGAAACCAGAAACGCAGACTTCAACCAGCATGTGCAAAGTGGCCGCGAGGTTATCCTGCCGGCGAACATGCTCCACCTCGTGGGCCAGAATTGCTTCCATGTGAGGCTCTTCCAGTCGATCCGAAACCCCGGCCGGCCACAAGAGAACTGGTCGCCTGATACCGAACACGCTTGGTTCCGTAGCGCTCCAGGACAAGCGTAGGCTGATTGGCCTTGCCGACGGGGCCATACCTTCCTGGCGCCGGAGTGCATTCCATTCTCGGCCATCTGAAACGGCTATAGCCGCGTGGATTGTTGCCGCGACGCGCCGCCACTGTAACCACCACCGAAACAGCACCGTAGCGCTGCCCGCCAACCATATTGCCGCGAGTACCTGCGGCAAGAACGTGATCCAGCGCCCGCCGAGGAGAGAACCTTGATAAAATGGCTGGCTGACTTGCTGCACCACAAAGTAGAAAATCTTATGCTCTTGCGTGCCGCCATGTGCCTTTGCCAAGTGACGGCCGGCAAAGACAAGCAGCGAAAACGGAAGCAGAAATTTTAGACACGCCGCCAGAACAAGACGGTATCGTACCCGCGCTTGGTTGTCGTGCAGAGACAGCGTAAGCAGCCACACCATAGCTGCGAACAGTGTCGATTGCCATAAATGGTTGGCCAGTGGCACACCCATCGCGTAGAGCTTCTCTGCAATCATCCCTTGTCCTTCCTCTCCATCTTGCGCAGCAACTTTTCCGCTTCCTTTACATCATTCAGAGTCAGCTTGCCCGATTCGATCAAATGCGCCATCACCGGCTGCGAATGGCCACCGAGGAGAGCCAGAAGATCGTCGATCAGTTTCCGTTGAGCAGCGTCCCTGGAAATGTTAGGGGCGAAGATGTGAAAATTCCCCACCTTCTTCACTCGCCGCACAATGCCTTTAGCTTCCATTCGGTAGATTGTGGTCTGCACCGTCGTGTACGCTGGTCGACCTTTCGCGGGGAAGGCCTCCTGCAAGTCCCGAATGGAGAGTTCGCCTCGGGTCCACAGGGTTTCCATCACCTGAAATTCAAGTTTTGACAATCTGGGGTCTGGCAAAAAGCGATCTCCTACCTTCGTAATATTTTCTACTACACGTGTAGTAGTAAGTCAAACAGGTTTTGCAAGGCCTCGCGTTCTTCTTCGTGATGAGAATGACCGGTTGTCGAGGGGTCGCATGATCGACCCACGCTTAGGGTTTCAACCTCTTTGGGGTTATCTCATTTATCCCCAATCATCTGGCCCCCATCAACCGGCCCCAATCGACTGGGGGACAGGCAAAGCCTGATCTACAGGCACACGACTCCTTTGATCGGCAGGCACGCTACCATAGCCTTAGAATCAAAGATGTGTGATTGCAGAGGCAATATGCATGGCGACTTTGAGAACAAGCAAAAGTGCTCCTTTAATTATCGGCATTTGTCTTGCAACTTTTCTGATTGCAGTCCCCTTGCATCGCTTAGATGGTCAAGTATTCATAGGGCCTCAGGATCAGAAGTACTGCCAGGAGGTGGAGCGAATTCTTCCTAACCTCATCTTGAAAGAAAACGCACGCGTGTACGGTGTCATTCGCGACGAAGCTGAAAATCCAATCGTACGACGAGAGGTCGTGCTAAAGAGCTATCGTTCTCCAGACAACCAGGAAGTCTTGCGCACTGTGAAGACCGACAAAGCTGGCAGATTTGATCTTGGAGATCTAGTCGCCGGCCGTTATAGGATTGTCGCTTCGTGGACGCGGGCTTTTCGGCAGCCAAATCAACTTCAATGCTCGAAAACCGGCGATTGTCACCTAGCAATTCAGCTGAAGGCTCGCGCAACTGATGGCCCTGAATCGGTCTGTCCGGTTCGATGAGGCGGCTTCGGCCTCCGGAAGTGGTGAACACAACAGACATCTTAGCTCCAGCACGGACTGGGATGTCTCGCGTCGCCTTCCGTTAAGGGAAGAAGAGGGGAGAAGCCCTCCCATATCATCCAGTGAAGCCGCATCGGGACGTTTGCGAAATGGAATCATCGCATATACGCTGGCATCGGATGCAGGCCGATGCAGGGTCGGCCTCCGTGGAGGCAGTCGTTGCCATTATCACTTGGTTGCCAGCAGGTTGCTCGTTACTCTTTGCCGAGCCGCCATGATTTGTATCGAAGCTTTCGCCCGCTGAAGAACGCCGCGTTCCTGTTTGTCGCCTTAGCCTGTTGCGTAAGTAGGGAGGCTTTCTGCGCCTCGTATGCAGCCGCCGGACCGGTTGTCGCAGCGTACGTCTTCGCAGATAATCGAGCGCTCACGCCGGGCGAGATCGATGCCAAAAAGTTGACGCGCGTAAACTACGCCTTCGCCAACATTTCTAACGGACGCATGGTCGAGGGATTTCCTACGGATGCGGTCAATCTTGCCACACTCACCGCGCTTAAGAAAGACAACCCGCAGCTCACCGTCCTTGTTTCGGTTGGAGGCTGGTTGTGGTCCGGCAAATTTTCAGACGCAGCGTTGACGCCGGCGAGTCGCGCCGTTTTCATTGATAGTGTTGAGGCATTTCTGATCCGCTACCATCTGGATGGACTGGACGTCGACTGGGAATATCCCGGCATGAGCGGCGCTGGTAATACTTTCCGCCCCGAAGACAAGCAGATGTATACCTTGCTGCTGAAAGAGCTCCGTCGCCGTTTCGATACGATGGCGGTTACATTGCACCATCCTCTTTACCTCACCATCGCGGCGGGCGCGTCGAGCGAGTTTCTCGAACATACCGAGATGGGCCTGGTGGCGAAGTACGTCGACACGGTGAACCTGATGGCCTACGACTACTATGAGCCGGAGAATGGAAAACCAACCGGCAACCACGCCCCTTTGTTTACCGATCCAGCCGACCCGAAGGGTGTCTCCGCTGATCGATCGGTACGCGAGTTTGAGCAAGCTGGCGTGCCAGCACGGAAGCTGGTACTTGGCATTCCCTTTTACGGTCATGTCTGGGGCCGGGTGCCGGCGACTAACCATGGGCTGTTTCAACCGGGTCAACAGATTCCGAATGTCGAGGCGGGCTATGCCGCTATCGCGAGCACGATGCTGGGCCACGGCTATGCACGCTATTGGGACGCTGCCGCCTCCGTGCCCTATCTCTACAATGCGGAAAAGCAAATCTTCGTTTCCTATGAAGATCCGGAATCGCTTACCGCGAAATGCAAATACGTGAAGAAGCAGCAACTGAAGGGCGTCATGTTTTGGGATTATGCGAGCGATCCTTCGGGCGTTTTACTTGACGCGATCGACACTGTATTGAAGCCGGCTCGCCGAGATGGACGCAAGCCACAATAGCGATCGGCGACGGTTTCGGGAATGCAGGACAGACGGCGAGTGTGTCGAAGTGACTGCCCTTTGCGTGCACAAACCGCAACATAGCTTTAAGGTCAACTCCGTCTGGAGTGCTTTAATCCGGAGTTTCTTTAATCCTGGATGCCTTTAATCCCATAGCCGGCGAGCGATCTGGGAATCAGCAGCCTTTCAGGGAACCAGAGACTTTTCGCGTATGGCGCGTTCAGCAACACAATGGGCAGCGCCGGATTAAAGATGGAGGCCCAGGCGGAAAGAAACGAAGTAGTCCGAATCAGCGCGTGACAACGGGAGAGCAGCAGGCAATTAATAAGCGCCTCTTCGCCTTTGCGGTAATTCCCTTCCCCAAGATCCTGCTGGTAAAAGTTCTGGCTTGTGGTGCTGCGATACACGTCGTCGTGGCTCACTACCGGAAGGGCAGGAAAAGCATCCTGTATATAGGGAATGAAGGACGCTTCATCGCTGGCTACGAACAGGCAGTCGATGTCGAGATTGTTTTGCAGAAAGCGCTCTATGGTCTGCTTGACAACTTCCCGATCTACCCTTGGCGCCTCGATGGTTTTATCGGTTCCCCGGAAGTGAACCCCGAGCACATTGCGGCCAGCCATGTTTGCGGCGACAAATGATTGCACCTTTTGCGTAATCTGCGGTCTGATGGGCAAATATTTCTCCCTCAGGGCGGCGCCTCGTTCCATCGTGGGAACCTCGCCACGGTCGCCGAGGTGAAGTTGGCGTAAATCAACGATAGCGAAATCTGGCTTCGTGACCGGTTCTACGTCAAAGAAATAGCTAAGCCAATTTTGAGAACGCCCTGGGTCGCGATACTGAGGGCTGATCGCGCTGATCAAAGGAACCAACCCATGTTCTTCGCAATAGAACGCCAGCTGCAGGTACCAGCTGAGTTGGGCGAAAAAGCCGACGAGGGGTGCACAGATCTCGACGGAAAGTGTTGACTGTTGGAGAGGCAGTAACGATAGCTTCAAAAGCCAATAGGGCCGTGGGGCCGTACGCAGGTTGTCCTGGAGCCTCGTTCGCAGCGATCGCATCAGTTACTATATCGCGTTTACGAGGAGCCAGGACGCTGCGGGTACGGGTGTGCGGTTTTCTGCAACAACCAATTAGAAGTTGATCTTCGCCGCCAACTGCACCTGGCGAGCCTGATTCGCGGTAGAGCTGATGACGCCGAAATTTGGATCGTCGACCGACTGATTGGGCGTTCCGAAGACCGGATGGTTGAACGCATTGTTGGCTTCGAGACGCAGCTCGAAGGTCATGCCTTCGCGGATTGAGGAGATAGGAAACACCTTGTTCACGCTCGCGTTGACCTGGAACGATCCCGGGTCGCGGATCGATGCGTCGGAACGCGGAGCATTGCCAAGCGTGTAGGGGGCCGGCAGCACCAGAGAGCCCGGGTTGGCGACATAGTGGTTGATCCAATCGGAGTCTTTGCCACCAGTACGGCGCGGCTTCTCCACCTCATTCGGGCGCTGTGCCCCGTAGGTCGGCAGCGAAGTGCCATCATAAGTACCCCAGTTCATTGGCCGCCCTTCGGTGGCGCGCCATTGCCCGTTCGTCCTCCAACCGCCGATCAGCACATCGGCCCACCTGGGCATATTGCCCCCAATGAGATTCTTACGCCCGATCGGCAGCTCCCATGTGTAACTCACCTGGAATTGCTGCGGAATATCAAAGGTGGAAAGGCTCCTCTCCAGCCAGGGTTTGTTGGGGTCTTGAAGACTGGTAAAGCTGCCCAGAAATGCGGTGTTGTCATCGGGAACAGAAGAGTCGTCCATTGACTTGGACCAGGTATAGGTCGCGTACACCTGCAGCCCCCTGGAGAGGTTTTTCTGGAAGACTGCCTGCATCGCATGGTAGATAGACCAGCCGATCGGCTGTGCTTCGGTGGAGACGCCGCCACAGGAGAACTGTGGATATGGCTCCTGCAGTTGGAACAGCGGCACGGTCGCGGATGACAGACAGCTGTTGGGATTGGTAATGGCGCCGGAATAGGGGTTGTCGACATAGTTGAAAAGGGCGGCGATTTGATCGGCGCTGTAGCCTTCGACCTCCGGCCCAAGATGATTGATGTAGTTGGCCCCGGCGAAGTAGAGATGCACGCCTTTCTTGCCAACGTAGGTGAGGCTGAATTGCATATTGCCCGGCAGCTGGTGTTCGAGGCCAAGGCTCCAACTCTCTTCATACGGAGTAGCCACCGTGTTGCGCAACGGACCCGTGGCGCCTAGACCCACATCGTTCAAGAGCCCCAGGGAGTTGCCGGGCGGCTGATTCAAGCCAGCAGGGAAGGGATTGCTCAAGTGTAGATATGCGGTGGCGCCATCGTTGTTGTACGTCGGAATCATGTTCGTCGACTGATTAAAGCCCTGGGAACCGTACGGGGTGACGCCGCTGGCACCGCTGCGCGACTGCGAATAGTAGATGCCGTACCCACCGCGAAATACCGTCCTCGGATCCGCCAAATAGGCAAATCCAAAGCGAGGTTGAATATCGCGGAAGTCGGTGTTCACTATGTGGCGCTGCTTGCTGCTCGCAAACTGTTCACCGCCCGTGGCGGCAATGCCACCGATGGTGTACGTCGCGGTAGGGTCAAACCAGTTCTGACGGTTGAAGCGGTCCGTACGCGGGACGGAGACGTCCCAGCGCAGGCCCAGGTTCAGGGTCAGTTTAGGATTCACTTTCCAGTTATCCTGCCCGTAGACAGCAAACTGGTGGTCTTCAGTCGCGGGCCGATCCTGGATTTGGTAGTAGCCCACATTGTTCAGCGAGGTCTGTCCCATCATGAAGCTGGCCATCGAGTCGCCACCGCATTCCGCATAGGTATACGGGCAGCCCGCCGATCCGGTGGTGTCGAAGTTGAATATGCCTTCTGGCGCGTTGGTCTGGATGTAATTCATCTGATGGATGCGGCCTTCAAAGCCCACCTTGAGGTCGTGCGGCCCAAGCGTCTTGCTCAGGGCCACGGTGAGCTGCCCGGTATCCTGCCCCTGGCGGTAGTTGCCGTAAGGGTCACCGCCTAAACTCGTGTTGTTTGTAGGGGCGTAGTAGGTGGCGATATAGATGGCCGGAACGCCGACAAAGCCGTTGGAGTTGAGATACTCGGGGAAGCCGAGCGTGCCCAGGGGATCGGTGACGCCGCCCTCGCCGCTGTAGGCATCGATATTTGCCGTGCCGCGCGTGAAGCCCAGGATGGTGGTCAGCAACAGTGTCGGACTGAAGGTATGCGTATCGTTGAGCGAAAAAAGGTGCGTTCCCGACTTATTCTTGCCGCCGGCGCATGGATCGACAAAGTTTCCGAAGCAGTTAAAAGGCTTGTTACTGTTCCACGAGTGAGAATACTTGCCGCTCAACAGGTTCTTTTCGCTGAAGCGGTAGTCGATCTTGATGTCGTACTGATCGTTGGGATTGCTGTTTCCGCCGGAGGCGATCCAGTTATCGTAGATCGATCCGTTAGGCACGTTGGACTGCGGGTTGGGATAGAGCTTCATCATTTTCTGCGCGACCGGATCGATTAGATTTCCCGGACCGGTGGGCAGGTTCGCTTGCGGATTGCCAGGGCTCGTGTAGGCACCCATATTGTTATAAGGGATAAAGTTGGGGCGCAACGGGCCGGCGCCCTCATCTGTAGAAACGTAGGTAGCTACATACGGATCGTAGATTTGTCCCGCGACCACCGAGCACATGCCCGTGCTGTCGAACGTGCCCCCGGCTGCGCTGCAAACTTCTCCGAAATCGCCGTTGTTTCGCTCGACGGCGGAAGGCACGCCGGCCTGATAAGTACCAGCGCTGCTTTGGCGCGTGCCGTCGTAATCACCGAAGAAATAGATCTTTTTGCGCCAGATCGGACCGCCGAACGTGCCGCCAAACTCCTGCCGGTGTACCGGCGGCAGGGGAATGCCGGCAGCGTCATTGAACCAGTTGTTCGCATCGGTGATGGTGTTGCGGGCAAAGTCGTAGACTTCCCCGTGGAATTGATCGGTGCCCGAGCGGGTGACCATGTTAACGACTGAACCGCCCGAAAAGCCATATTCGGCGCTGAAATTAGACTGCACGACGCGCATCTCGTCCACCGCTTCCGGCGAGGGTACGTAAGTGATTTGCGTCACGCCGCCGTTGGGCTCGTAGTTGGTGACAGTCGCGCCGTCCATTAGCACATCGGCGGTCGAGTTGCGGCTGCCGTTCGAGGTGAAGTTAGTACCCGTACAGTTGATGTTGCATTGATCGTCGACGCTCGTCGTACCCGGAGCGAGGTATGCCAACTCCATCACGGAGCGGTCGATCAACGGCAGGTTGTTGATCAAATTGCGGTTCACTGTTGTTGCCCCGGTTGCATCATCCGTAGAGATACGCTGATTTTCGGCAGTCACAACGACCGATGTCGTGGAACCGATAGTCAAGCGCAGATCCGCCGACGGATTGGTGCTCACATCGACGCGGATATTGGTCTTCTCCTGCTGAGCGAAACCCGGCGCCTCGACTAAAACCTTGTACACGCCGGGAGGTACGGCGCGGAAGATGTATCGACCGACGTTATCGCTTTTCCCATTGAAGGTGAAACCCTTTTCCTGGTCGGTCAGCGTCACCCTGGCGTTCGGAATCGCCGCACCGGATGGGTCGGTAACCACGCCGCTCACGCTGCCGAAGTATCCCTGCGCAAATGACAGAGCGGTTAAAACGAGCGAACAGCACACGAGGAGGGAAGCACTTCTCAGCCGAACCAGCGAGGAACGGGTCATGAGGTCTCCATTTCGGAAGATGGCCAACTGGTACTCCAATGGACGTTGAAAGCCATAGGGATTTCTTTTTGTGAACTTTGAGACTGCGAAACCCGGCTTCGTTTACTCGCCGGATGTTGGCGCTAAGCTGTCAATCGAAATGGCGAGTCGAAGCGACGCTTGGCGCCCGTACCGAATCCCTATGAATTGCACGAGCACAAAGTTCCTTGCCCAGACCTGTCTCACTCGAGATCAGCACGGGGGGAATCCGTAGTGGCAACTCACTCGATCAGAATCTGCCGGAGCGCTGGCAACGAACCAATCATTTCAGTGAACAGCTCCCTGGAGGAAAAAATTGCGTTCTGAATACATTTCGTTCTACGATCGTAAACTTTTGTATCTGCGTTTGTTCTGGTTGCCGCTTGTTGTGCTCATCCGTCTATAACGTTCAGTGTGTTGTCGAGCAACAGCAGCGATGTGCACACGGGCGCCAGTTCGGCAGTCGGGGATTACGAAGAGATTGCAGTAAAGACGAGACTTCTTGCCCTGTTCAAATTAAATTGGTCCCAGCCCAATCGTGTGGGATTCGTTCGTCTCCGGCTTGTTCACTCCTGCTCCGCGAAGCTCAACGCATCGGATAGTGAAACTTATTATGAATACTGCCCACGGCAAGTCAAGCGAAAACTCTAGCACAACGAGAGGCCGCCCCTCGTTATTGTTTCGTTGAGCTCCTGGATGTCGCGGTCCCTCGCGCTGCCCCGCTTTCTCGCGGCGGCTCCTGCGTGACGGCTTGAAGGTTGCTGAACGGTTTGCACCACTCGGAAACTGCTGCTCTCGCGATGTGGCAGTGCCGTCGGCATTCCCCCACGAGTGAGTACGAACCGGCGCATAGCAGGTGGGCAACAGCTCGCACCGCATCGGTCCTCAAATCCAAATTTGTTTCCGGGCTTACGGGATAGGGAAAGTAGCCCGGAGGGTGCGGGCGGTTTATCGGGTCGCCGCCAGGACGGATCGTTGCGATCCGCCCTGACTTGCTCCGTGTGTCTGAACGATCTAGGCCGCGACGGTGATTGCCTGCTGGAAGAACGCCAGGAGGTCGGCATTTATCTGGTTCGCGTGCGTGGTCGGCATGCCGTGAGGGAGACCTGGGTAGGATTTCAGCGTTCCGTGCTTCAGTAGTTTCACCGACTTTGCACCGCTGGCTTCAAACGGGCATATCTGGTCGTCCTCGCCGTGCATCACTAACACCGGCACGTCGATGTTCTTTAGATCATCGAAAAATTCGCTTTCCGATAGTACCTTGATGCAGTCGTATTGGGCCTTGATGCCGCCCATCATGCCTTGCCGCCACCAGTTGTCCTGGATGCCTTGTGAGACTTTCGCGCCAGGACGATTGAACCCGTAGAAGGGGAAGGTGATGTCCTGATAGAACTGCGAGCGATGATTGCCCGTGCCGTCACGGAGTTGATCGAATACCGCCATCGGTAGACCGTCCGGGTTCTTTTCTGACTTCAGTAGCATCGGTGGGATGGCGCTGATGATGACTGCTTTGGCGACACGTCCTTTGCCATGTTTTGCCACATAGCGAACCACTTCGCCGCCGCCTGTCGAGTGACCGATGTGGATCGAATTCCTGAGGTCAAGGGCACTGGCCAATTCGGCGACATCGGCAGCATAAGTGTCCATGTCGTGGCCTTTAATCGTCTGCGTTGAGCGCCCGTGCCCACGACGATCGTGAGCAATGACGCGGTAACCGTGTTCGAGAAAGAACATCATCTGCGCATCCCAATCATCCGCAGAAAGCGGCCAGCCGTGGTGGAAGAAGAGCGGCTGACCTGAACCCCAGTCCTTGTAGTAGATTTGGGTGCCGTCTTTTACCTTGATCGAGTCCATGAGTGTCTCCTTGTTTTCAAGTCTGGATTGAGTCCGGGGGGAAGTGACATCGTTCATCAAACAGGAAAGCCAGGGAGTTCGCATGCCTCTTTCGGGTGGTACTGCGCCCCTCCATCAGGACAGCCTGCATTCACATCCAGATAACTTCACAAGGAAGAGGCGATGTATTGGGATAAAGGAAGGAATGGAAGGTTAAGCTTACCGTGGGAGTGTGGGAATTTCGGATGTTCGGCCGCACGGCAGGTTCCTTTGCTTCGCTCCTAATGAACAAACTGGAAAACGCTCTGGACGAGGGTCCAGATGTCCCCCACTCAAGCCAAACGCGGCTTGAATGGGCCACCCGACATTTTTTTGGGGTCCGATCAGTCGCCACTCATGAGGATCTGCTCCCTGCCCCACTCAAGCCGCGTTTGGCTTGAGTGGGGGACATCCTGCTCCGCACCCCGTTCATCCCGTCCTTAACTTGCACTGCAAGCAGATTCCTGGGGATGACAATTTGGGGGAAATAGCTTGTTACAGATTCGAACGTGCCCACTGCGAGTCAGAGGGCGGCTGATAGCTAAGCGCCAGGTGCGGCGTCTCCAATCGCTGGTTCAGCTTATATCTCGAATGCATGCACGCCTCCAGCATGCCGGTCGTTAGGAGCGTACGCTCCACCGGATAGGCCGCGCTCCCGCTGTGGAACGTCTGCTCGATCTTCGCTGCCAGGCAGGCAGAGGCGGCCACGTTTGGCGGTGGCGGCAGGAAGAATTGGGTTGAGACGATTCCCTGCCCCACTACCCTCACCGCGATGTTGTAATCCGAAATAGCGCCGTTGAGCAGCAACAGCGTGGCCCGCGTTCCATCACTGTACTCAATGCAATAGGCCGCGGGATCCCTGACCAGCTGCGGCAGAACGCCGGAACCTACCAGGTCCTGCGTGCGGCCGTCCAGCACCGTCAGGCCCATCGGGGTGTCACTGCGCGAAAGCGCGGAACTCAGCAGATCCTTTGACCAGCGACCCGCATTCCCCGCGGCCCAGACATCATCGCCCTCCAGGAGTTGCACCGCTTTCACCCCCGTCTCGCCTCCCTTGCGGCGCTCGAGCACGGACTGCAGGGCTTCGAGCGCGTCAAAGTCCATATCACCGGGCGCGCCGACCCCCACCATCACGGCTTCTTCGACGGGCGCACCCAGCGGAATATCTACCTCCGGCAAGCGCCAGGTCACGGGGAGCGAGGAGCCGGCCAGCAGCGGGAAATTTAGGCGCTTCGCAGTCTGGACCATGGTCTGCGCGTGCTCAAAGCTATAGGAGAGTTGCTTGTGGTGGAAGTAAGGAACGGCGCGCTTCTCTTCCTCAAACACCTGCGCGCACTGCTGAAAGAAATCGTAGCTGGGCAGCAGAACCTGCCCGCGGTCATTGCTGGGGTAATCATCCTGCTCAACGATCGCCAGCACGGCGTCGACGGCGATGCGGTCTCCTCCACAACGCAGGGCCTCGGGAATGTTGCTGCATAGACGAAAGCCGAACTGCTGCGCGCGGGCCCTGCTCAGATCGGTGGAGGGCTCACGCTTCTCCGGCGCAGGCTGCGCCTTCACGGATCGATCCCTGCCCAGGCCGCCCGCGATTCCTTTGGCCGCACTGGCCGGCGCCACCCTAGCGCCCGTCATCGCAAGCTGATAAGGCGAAGGCGCAGCATCGGCCTCCCGCGCCAACTGATCCACATAGACGGAGACCACCTGCACCTGCGGCATGTGCCATTCGCCGTCGAAGGGATAACCAACCAGGAAGCGGTCGCCAAGCGTTTGCATCTGCGACTGAGGGCGATACACACTGCCCAGGATCGCCAGCCGCAGCGGCCGCTGAACCGGCGCCGGCTGCCCCCAGAGCAGAGATCGATACCCCGACATCGAAGCCGACACTGAGGAAACAGGAAGACAAAGCCGAATACTTTACAAAGCGGCGACGGGTCAGCATTAGCTCCTCCAATAAGTGGATGCAGGGTTGGGTTGATACTGCACAGCCGCCAGGTGCGGAGTCTCCACGCGCTTCATTCCCTGGAACGCGCTATCGGTGCCGGCAATCAACAGGCCGCTGGTCAGCAGCGAGCGCTCCACCGGATACTGCGCTTTGCCGGTGAGAAACATCTGCTCGGCGTTGTACACCAGCGGGCTGAAGAAACTGGCCAGCGTGGTGCGTCCATCCGGCATAGGCAAATACATCTGCGTAGAGAAAGGTTTCGCCTGCCCCTCGATGCTCGCCGCAAAGGTGAAGTCGCGCACCAGGCCATTCATCAGTAACATGGTGCAGCGCAGGCCGTCGCGATGTTGATAGTGGTAGGCCACGGGATCGGGCACCAGCGCGCGCATCTGCGCCAGCGTGGGGAACGTATCGGTGAAAGTGGCACTTGCCGGGGCCAGGGTGGAACTGCGGCACAACGCCGCCTTGACCAACGCCTCCGGCCACACGCCCTGCTGCCATGCCGCCCAAAAGGCGTCGCCCCGATAGGTCTGCAGCCACGCAACACCGGTCTCGCCGCCCTTGCGGCGCTCCACCATGCATTGAATGGTCTCGAGACCGTGAAAATCATAGCTGCCCATGCCGCCGTAGCCAACAGAGACAGCTTCACGCGCGGTGGCGCCCAGCGGAAACTCCACCGAGGGAATCCTCCAGGTGACGGCCAGGCTCGATCCTCCCTGGAGAGGAAAGCCCATCTGGTGCGAAGTGTCGGCCATTTGCTTCGACCAATCCCACCGGTAAGAAAGCTCTTTGTCGTTGAAGTAAGGAACGGAGCGGCCGCTGTCATGAAAGACCCGGGTAATTTGCTCGAAGAACTCGAAATGAGGATGCTTCATGATGCCGGTCTCGGTGAGCGGATAAGTTCCATGCTCGCCCACGACGACAACTCCATCCACGGCCAGCTTGCTGGTGCCGAGGGTGAGGGCTTCCGCAATGGTGGGGTAGAGCTTCATCGTCGGGTGGCGGTCGATCCGCTCCTGGGTCAAATCGCCCTCGCCTCGTTGGTCAACATACAGCGAGACCACGTCCATCTGCGGATGGTGGTACGTGCCCGCCCAACCATAACCGTCGAGGAAGCGGTCCACCACGTGTTGGCCGTGCAGTAGTCTCTTGTAGGCTGTAATCACGGCGGCAAGCCGGGGGCGTCGGGAAGACGTCGTATTCTGCGTCATGAAAGGTCCTGGGTATCGAGTAAATGTTGACCCGTCGCCAATTTATCGGCTTCAGCGCAGTGGCGCCGACAGTGCTGCAGGCGTCTTTGCGGGCGAAGCTTCGGGCGGGGCTTTGGGATGACCCGGCGCCCGCAGCCAACGAGCAGACGATCTCACCGCGGGCATCGGCCATACATAAACGGGCACTGGTGTTTGACGGACATGTGCATGCATTGGACCGCGCGTTCTATCACGGTGGCAGTATGGGAACCCGCATGCCCGATGGACAATGGGACTTGCCGCGTGCGCGGGAAGGCGGGGTAAGCGCGTTCTTCCTCTCGGTGTTCATCCCCGAAGAGTACTACCCAAGCCGCTTCGAGACCAAACAAGCCTTCCGGCGGGTGGACCACGCGCTGCGCCAGCTGCGCGACAACAGAAACCTGGTGGAGCTGGCATTGAACGCCGGCGATGTGGAACGAATTCACGCCCAGGGCAAGATGGCCGCGGTGCTGGATATCGAGGGTAGCTACGATCTGGATGGCGACCTGGGAGTGTTGCGCGCTCTCTATCAGCTGGGACTGCGTTCGGCCCAGCTCTCGGCGCACAACTGGAACCAGCACTACGCCGATGCCTGCTGCTCGCCGGCACAATGGAAAGGGCTCACTGCCCATGGCCGCGAGCTGATCCGCGAGATGAACAAGCTGGGCATGGTGATCAACGTATCCCACGCGTCCGACGACACCATCGCACAGGCCATCGACGTGAGCGAACTGCCGGTGGTGGCCACGCATCACGGGCTGCGCAGCGTGAACAACATTCCCAGAAACATGCCGGACTGGCTGCTCACCAAACTCGCTGCCAAGGGCGGCATCATCGGCTTCCAGATTGGCAGTGAGTTCAATTACCCGAAGGAGTTCGCGTACGTCACCGAGCACGCAAAGAAGACCTTTTGGGACACCGCCAGCATTCCGGATCTGGTGAAGGGTAAGAGCATCTACGAAGTAGACGCGTTGGTGGCGCCGCACTTCCCCATGCCAGGCGCCCAAGTGCCCGACTCGGTAAGGATGACGGTCGATGACTGGGTCATGGTGGTAGATCGGGCTATCCGGTTAGTGGGAGAAGATCATGTCTCGATCGGCACGGATTTCGATGGCGGACCTACGTTGGCCCGTGGCATGCGAGATGTACGGGACCTGCCGATGATCACCGCGGCAATGCTGCGGCGCGGCTATTCCGAGCAGCGCATCGACAAGTTCTGGGGAGGCAATCTGCTGCGGGTATTCAGCCAGACCACCAGGTCGGGAATTGGCTAAGCTCGCCCACCCACCTGTAACTTGTCGAGCACGTGATCGCTAAACTGTATACTTCTGTCCAAAGTACAGGGGGCAGAAATGTCCGAAGCGAACAAACTACTTCTCAGGCGCTGGTTCGAGCAGGTCTGGAATCAGAAGAGCGAAGCCGCCATCGACGAAATGTTAAGTCCCCAGGGCAAGTCTCACGGCTTTCCTGAAGCTGACTCGGTGCTGCTCGGGCCCGAACCCTTTAAAGCCATCCATCGCAACTTTTGCGGCGCTTTTCCTGATCTTCATGTCGACGTCGAAGACATCGTTGCCGAAGGCGACCGAGTCGCGGTTCGCTGGCGAGTCTCGTTGACCCATTCAGGCGATCATCTGGGCTTCCCCGCAACCGGCAAGAAGGGGACCCTTGCCGGCTCTTCCTTCCTCATCGTCAAAGATAACCAGGTAATGGAGGGCTGGAATCAGATGGACATGCAATCCCTCATCCAAAAACTCCAGGCAGAGTAGACGCAATCACTGCAGTCATCCGGGAGCGACTTTTAGTCGTGTCACGATGAGCCTGCGGCTCACTAACTGTGATGAAAACCCCGGCCAGCGTGGTAGCCGCTTCGTCCCAGGCGCACTTCAGCCGTCCCGACTCATCCCCGACTTATCTAAGATTGAGTGCCGACCATAACGTGCACTTATGCTCTTCCGCGTATCCCGGATTATCGCTCACTCCGGTCAGGGAGAATTCCTGAACACCTCCCCGCGAGGGGGCAAACTGAGTCCAACCAGGCGCGCCTGGCGCCTGGGGATCACCCCTGGTAACAAAGCCAGCCCATGCCCCGCTGAACTCGTCGGAGAGTTTCCTCTGTGCGGAGCTGAACATCGCAGGCGCAGCAATCCCAGGAATCGCGGTCTGAAACACGTATACCAGGCTGCTCGCATGGAACGAGCCAAGACCGGGTAGATCGGTGGGAGCCTTTAGACTTGTGACAGCTTGAGGATCGTTGAATTCGAACGCGTACACAGGAACATATCTGGATAGCTCACGATCCATTCGCTCGGCCGGGCAACTGAACACGCCATCAGTGAACATGGTCGCGAAGGCGAGTGCGGGTGTGCCAATCTTTCGGAACGGATACTGGAGAAGAACCTTTCGTGTGTTGGCGGCGCCGACCAGCAAGCCCGTGCCTCCCCAATATTGGACCGCGGTAACCGGTTTACCGTTCGGCGAAATGACCGAAACGAAGAGGCGGCCTTCGTCATGGTTGGTTCCAGCGAGCACAGGAACTCGATTGAATTTGCCCTGGGAAAAAGCGGCCTTGAGCTGCAACGGAAGCGCGCCGCTCTCGTAAACCGGGGACCACACAAGGTTGCTGACTGGACGGCGGCCGGGCACTTTGGTGCTCATCAACTTTGCCGGATCGACCCGGCGTAAACAGGCAAGATCGTTCGCTGAGCAACCAAGCTTTTTTGCGTACGCGACGTTGCGGCTCTCGGCTTCTCGCACCGTTACCGAGTTGCCCGGGCTTTCGCATAACCCACTCTGGATGATGGCTCTCGCAAAGAGACCGGCTGCACGTGGTGAGGCCAACTGAGCGCACACGCTCATGCCACCCGCCGATTCACCGGCAATGGTTACATTCTGGGCATCCCCCCCGAAGGCGCCTATGTTGGTTTTCACCCAACGCAATGCTGCCTGCTGGTCCAGGAGGCCGTAGTTACCGGATTTTTGCCCCCTAGCTTCGCTGTCCAACCCGGCAAGCGCGAGAAAGCCGAGCGCCCCGAGGCGATAGTTCAGGGTGACCACAACCAGGCCGTACTTTGCCGCGAGAACACTGCCGTCGTATGCGCTTCCTGAACCAGCCGTGAACGCCCCGCCATGAATCCAGACCATCACAGGAAGCCGGCTGCCCACCCGAGCATTGGCCGGCGTGTAAACGTTCAGATAGAGGCAGTCTTCACTTCCCTGAACATCTCCCGGTTTCAGTCCGGGAACAGCGAAGAGGGCCAGAACGACTTGAGGACAGACATTGCCGAACTGGCCGGCGTCTCGTGACGCAGCCCAGTTCATGGCCGGCTGCGGAGCGCTCCATCTCAACTTTCCCACCGGCGGCGCGGCGTACGGGATGCCGAGAAACGAGACCCCGCTGGACTGCCCGCCCGCACTCGATTGCCTGCCGATGATGGTCCCCTTGTCGGTGGTGACTGAGACCTTCTGTTGGCAACGAGCGGCCAAAGGACCGAGCGTTAAGAGAACTGCGGCGAAAGCGTACATCCCTGAGCGCATACCAGGATCTCCCTTCGTTGTTGGCTGCACCATCCGCAAGTACGCACGAAAGGAAGACGGCGTGCGCTGGCCTGCAGCGATGAAAAAAACACCTGTTCGAGCTCAGCAAGCGCTTTAGAAAGGGACCATGGGCGGACCGCAAAGGTTCGTCCCTCATGGTGGTTAGCGTACCTTTCACTGCCTCCTGTCACCGAAGGGCCAATCATACACAGCGCTACACCCAACCACACACGTCGGCCTGCTGGGTTGCACCGGAATACGTGGCTGTGTTAACTAATTTCGTGCACGAGCATTCTCGGGAGAACGGCTTTGCGCCCCGGGGTGTAAAGTGTGTTCGCTACCACTTTCCAAACTCATTCCTTTGATCAGGAAACACAGTCATGCACGAGCAACCAACACCAGACGCAATTCTCCAGGTAGGCCTTGGGTTCTGGGCCTCCAAGGTCCTTCTCAGTGCTGTTGAGTTGGAACTGTTTACCCATCTCGCCCGGGGACCGCAGAACCTGGCAGGCCTGCAGGGCAGCCTTGGTCTGCATCCGCGAGCGGCGCGCGACTTTCTCGACGCGCTGGTCGCCCTCGGCTTTCTCTCGCGGAGTGGCGGCAATTACTGCAACACCGCCAGCACAGAGGTTTTCCTTGATAAGCACAAGCCTTCCTACGTTGGCGGAATTCTCGAAATGGCTAACCATCGCCTGTATCCATTCTGGGGGCACCTAACGGAAGCGCTCCGCACGGGCCAACCGCAGAATGAAGTCCGCACCGGCGACATGCCCCTCTTCCAGACTCTCTATTCCGATCCAGCCCGCCTGAAGCAATTTCTGCAAGCGATGAGCGGTATCAGTCACGGTGGCAATATGGCGATCGCGAGGCAGTTTCCGTGGGCCAATTACAAAACATTCACCGACGCGGGCGCGGCCCAGGGTGACCTTGCCGTGCAGATTGCTCTGGCGAATCCGCACCTCACCGGCATCGGCTTTGACCTGCCTGAAGTCGGCCCGATCTTTGAGGAATATGTTCAGCTCAACGGAGTCGCCGACCGGGTCCGCTTCGCAGCCGGTAGCTTCTTTGACCTGCCCCTGCCCAAGGCCGATGTCATGCTCATGGGACACGTCCTGCACGACTGGGGCCTTGACGACAAGCGCATGCTGATCAAGAAAGCGTATGAAGCCCTTCCGAAAGGGGGCGCCTTGATCGTCTATGAAGCGATCATTGACGATGACCGCTCCAAGAACGCCTTTGGCCTCATGATGAGCCTCAACATGCTGGTGGAAACACCCGGGGGGTTCGATTACACCGGCGCTGACTGCCAGGGCTGGATGCGTGAAGCTGGCTTTCGTGAGACCCGCGTGGAACACCTGGTGGGTCCTGACTCTATGGTCATCGGCATTCGCTAGCCATGCTGGTGAGTACCAGCATGGAGACTGGGGCGAATCAGCCCCGTAACCAACCCGAGTTCGCTCTATCTACCGGCGACTTTATGGTCGGGAGATGTGGGAATTCACAGCTCTCACCCAGTAACTCGAAGTACCCTGGCGGGCCGGTCACATTCATTCGACTGAGGAGCTATTCCGTGATCACGCGGTCGGCCCACTCGACGAGTGACACGAAGATGGTTGGGTTGCCGTATTTCGCACCGTAGTTGTTCAAATCCGCCTCGGTCACGCCCCTTGCCCGGGAGCAGGCCCCACAAGCGTAGATCTGGATGTGCTTAGCGGCGAGTTTATCGAGGGTTTCGCCGACTGGCGGCCATCCTACCGGCGTAACCGCGTTGGCGAGGCTTTTCCGCATCAGGGAAACTGCCTCTCCCAGCAAAAAGAACTGCACGTTATGTCCGGCTTCCGCAAGCGCGAAGCCATGGAGAAAGGGAAAGGCTGCCTTGGTTGGATCATCGGAGCCCCACGCGCTTTTCATCATGATGTTGAGCGGTTTGCGAGAGGCTTGTCCTTCCAGAGCACTCCCGGTGGCGACCAGCGGCAACGCAGCCATTTTCGCGAGCCGGGCCAAAAATCCTCGACGTACCATTGGATTTTCTCCTGTGGTCGCGATGATACATCAGGCGCTTGCATCACCGATTCGATTCTCAAAAAGGCTCTCACCGGAAGATGAATGAGACCGCCTCGTGGCCCGCCATTCTCGTATGGGCATGCTCTTAACCGAGGCACACCTGAAAATGAAGCGGCCCCGGATCGAACAGTCGAAGTACAGGCGAAACGGTGGCGTCGTGCACTGCGTTAGCGTTTAAATCTCCGGATACCCAGGGCCACTTTCTTCTGTGCCTTGGGTCGATGCTGCTGGCAGCACGGGTGCAAGCCTTCGTGGCTCAACCGGAAGCGTCAAGGCTTTATCAGTTGGCCGAGGATGTAGCGGTGGGCAAATTCACCATTCGGATCGCAAAGACGCTGCCTCTGGACCAGATACGCGAAGTGCGCCGGGAGGCGGCAGAAGGAGCTTTGAAAGGAAAGCTCGTTCTCACTCCGGGGTGAGGAGAACCAGGTAAGTGTACCTATGATAGTCAGGCCCGGCGAGCCGTTAGCTCGCCGGGCCTGAATGTTATGAGTCAGTGGGAATCAGTGGCTTAGGGCGACCTGCGTAGTGCGCTGACTGACGGCCGCTGCCTGCTCCTGCTGCAAGCGGCGCTCCAGCCCGGAAGGCCAGAGCAGACCGCTGGCTTCCCCAACTCCGAGGCGGATCTCGCTCAGGAAGTACTGATTGCTATAGACGTGAAAGACAAGCTTGTGCGGATTGTCTCTCACCAGTTGATTGGGTGCGACGTTAGTCATCGCCCGCAGCAACTGTTTGCCTTTCCAGCCACGAACTTCCAGGATGCCCGGCGCTACGCGAACGACTACGTAGTTGCCAGCGGGAAATGAGCGCTGCCCTACTGTGAAGTCGAAAGGAATGGTGGCTTGTTCTAGAACCTGGGCAGAAGCGCCCGCGGAAACCAACAGCGTTGCTGCGGTCAGGAGGGTCTTGATAAGTATGCGGTTCATGGTGTCGTCTCCGTTTCGTCGGGCGTCCTAAGCAGATCGCCTTCACTCTTTAAAGCGGAGAAACGTAAGAATTCGCGCCAGCGCCAGAGAAATAAACGTATGATCCTCCGTGAGAGCCTGGGCGGACTCTGCTATGGGCGCAGACAAAGGCGAAGTGACACTTCTGCTGAACGCTATGCGAAGCGGTGACCCAGCCGCAGGCGAAAAACTATTGCCCCTGATTTACAACGAGTTACACCGCCTGGCCGCGACTTACATGCGGCGAGAGCGAGCCGGCCACACCCTGCAGCCCACAGCACTTATCAACGAAACTTACCTGCGGCTAACGGGCGATCGTATTGACTGGCAAAGCCGGGAACACTTCATTGGTGTAGCGGCAAACATCATGCGTCGCGTGTTAGTCGACCATGCTCGTGCTCACAATGCGGGCCGCAGAGGCGGCAAGCTGGAGCGGGTAGAGCTTGAAGAAGGGATCGCTGTGACCGAGGCACGCTCGAGCGAGATGCTGGCTCTGCACGACGCACTCAATGAACTGGAAAAAGAGGATGCGCGGCAGGCCAAGGTGGTCGAGATGCGCTATTTTGGAGGCTTGTCTGTAGAGCAGATCGCCGCGGTTCTGCAGATGAGTCCGCGTTCAGTAGAACGGGAGTGGGCCGCGGCAAGAGCCTGGTTGTTTGATCGAGTCCGGTAGCCTGGCGATCAGTCCATAGGTCAGAACAACATGGTCAACAGCGCGGAGAACGAGGAACGTGTGGCGGAGATCGTCGCCATGGCTCTCCGGCAGCCTGCGGTAAAGCGCAGCTCCTACCTGCGGTTCGCCTGTGTTGACGATCAGAGCCTGTATCGTGAGGCGCTAAACGCGGTGCGCTGCGAAGAACGTATGGGCAGCTTTCTGCTTGCGCCGGCAATTGCTCCCAGAAAGTATCCACGCCCGTTTGTCGCCGGCCAGCTTATTTCGGAACGGTTCGAGATAGTCCGGGAAATCGGCGAGGGTGGCATGGGGGTGGTGTATGAGGCGGTTGACCGCAAGCGCCAGCAGCGGATTGCCATCAAGTCGGCGAAACCGGGATTTCATCGCCTATTGTCTCCGGAACTCGAAAGTGCTTTGAAAGTGCGCCATCCGCACGTCTGCCTGGTGAATGAAATTCACACCACTCAGACCAGTCATGGAGACATCGACTTTCTCACGATGGAGTTGCTGGAAGGCGAGACGTTGTCGACGCGGCTGGAGGCACAGGGAAAACTTCCCCACCAGGAAGCGCTCACCATCGCCTGCCAACTGTGCGCCGGTGTATCAGAAGCGCATCGCAGCGATGTGCTGCATCGCGATCTCAAGAGCGCCAACGTCTTCGTGTGCCCTGGGGCGCACGGCGTGCGGGCGGTGATTACCGATTTTGGTTTGGCTTGCGATGCGAGCGAATCGGGCGAATTGGGAGGAACGCCGGGCTACATGGCGCCGGAGTTGTGGCGTGGAGAAAGAGCTTCGAAGGCGTCAGACATCTACGCTCTCGGGGTGGTGCTGTATGAGATGGTATGCGGGCAGCCGCCGTTTGCCGAAGACGCGGACTCGCTCGTCGGCCGTCCGGCTCTGCCCAGCACGCTGACCAGGGGCCTGGGACCGCAGTGGGATCGTGTGCTGCTGGAATGCCTGAGACCGCTTCCGCAGGATCGACCGGCGGATGCGGCACTGGTTCTTTCTGCTCTTAGACGGCGGCCGGTACGGAAGATGCCCCTGGTTGCGATCGTGCTGGTGGCCGCGAGCACCCTGACAGTGCCGCAGGTTCGCGATTGGCTGCGCGACACCATCTGGCCACCCCCCAGTGTTCGCCTCGCGGTCCTTCCCGCGGAAGCGTCCCCCGAAACAGCAGCCATGGCCGGGGGCGTATTGCAGGATGTGTCCGATCGCCTCGGGCATTTGCGCAACGGGCATCGATCAATGGCCGTCATGAGCGCTTCGGAAGCAGCCAGCGAGCAGGTGAGCACCGCAGCCCAGGCCAGCCAGGTGTTGCATGCGACCCACGCGCTCGAGACTCGAGTGCGTCGCGAAGGCGGCGAGTTGGCTATGGATGCGTCGCTGATTGATCTCAGTACCCGGGTGCCGGTCCGGCAGATCTCCGCAAGATACACTGCATCGACCGTCGGCAGCATGCCGGAAGCGCTGGCGGGCTTTGTTTCCGCGGCTCTCCATTTGAGCGGACCTGCGGCGGTAGAGACGCTGTCTGCTGAAGCCACCGCACTGTATGACCGCGGACTGTACCTGATGCGGAAAAGCGACCAGGACCTGGGCGAAGCGATTCCGCTATTTGAGCAGGCGGCCCGTGCCAGCCCGCGTTCGCCGTTGCCGTTGGCGGCGCTCACCGAAGCGGAACTGATGAAGTTTGAAGGAACCGCGGCGAATGGGTCCATCGAAGATGCCCAGCGCTTCCTTCGCGCCGCGGAAAGCCTTAACCCGGACTCAATCAGCGTTTTGCTGGCCGGCGGCCTCTTGCACCAAACCACCGGGCAATACGAAAAGGCGCTGGAAAACTATCGCCGGGTTCAAGATCTGGAACCCGGTAACCCCGATGCATTTCTGCGTAGCGCCAGCGTCTATTACAAGCTGGATATGTACGACAAGGCGATCGCGGCGTACCGTAAGGCGATTGCCCTGGAGCCTGACTATTACAAGCCATACCAGAAGCTGGGCGGGTTCTATTACTACCGTGGTGAGTATCGTGCCGCTGCCGAACAATTTCAAAAGGCGATCGATCGGGCGCCAGGTCTTTTCCAGGCCTACACGGATCTTGCCGGAGCGTTAAGCGACCTTGGTCAGGATCAGCAGGCAGAACAAGCCTTGCGTACCTCTCTGCAGCTTCGCGAAACAGCTCCCGCGTGGAACAACCTGGGCGCGATCAGAGCCTATCAGCAGCGAGACAGGATGCGGTGGAGTACTACACGCGGGCGGTTGCGATGGACGGGGGCGAGTATCTGTATTGGTTGAATCTTGGAGACTCCCATCGCCGTTTGGGGCATCCCGGCGAAGCGCAGTCGGCTTACCGCAAGGCATTGGATCTGGCCCTGACCGAACTGCGGGGCAATCCGCGCCTTGGGTTGACACGGGCCTATGTTGCCTTGCTGGCCACTCGCCTTGGTGACAGCAAGCGAGCCGAGGATGAGATAAGCCAGGCATTGGAACTATCACCGGCTGACACCAAGGTGATTCTGGGCGCCGTATTGACCTTTGAATCACTGGGCCAAAGGGATCAGGCGATCAAGGTTCTCGGTCTGGCTGGGCCTGATTTCCTGCAGGAGATAAATCGCCAGCCAGACCTGGCGGACTTCGCCGGGATCCACGCTTTATCAAAGTAGTACCTGAGATAGAAGGAAGAAGGTGACCACCATGCCTACGCTCGATGCAGCCACTCCCTCACCCACCAAACCACTCGCGAAACATCACGAGATCCTGATTCGTCTCGACGGCAGCAATGCCTTCCCGCCCAAGCCGATGCCGGACATGATCGTCGGCGATACAGTGGAGTACACGAGCGATGTACCGGGACAAGTCCGCATACAATTCACCGGCACATCTCCGTTTCGCACCGATAACGAAGTGATGACCTCGGTTCCCGGTGGGCAGACACTGACACTGGTAACGGGAAGCCGGGACCACCCCTTCGACTGTCGCTGCTTCATTACTCCGAGCAACGGGCCGGAGGTTGGATGGGGGCCCAATACTCCCCTTTCAGGCGGGCATCACAAAGTAACTCCTCCATGAAGCCAAGCCTGGCAGGGAGGGCATTCCCACCATAGCGCCGGACCACATTCGTGTTGAACCGGCGCTGTGGTCAAGGTCGACCAGGGCCCGTTTCGGGCCCGAGGGCGAGCTGGTACAAGCGAACTTTCCTGTGCCAACTCGTCTCCGCGTGCCTTCCCGGTTGACGGAACCTTTGTGCAGCCCGGCGCGTATGCACTGGCATGAACAGTCTGCGTGTTGCCAGTGGAATGGCGTTGCTTATATGCAGTTTGGCCGCATACGCCCAGACCGAGGCGAACTGTGGTCAAACGCTGGAGGCGCCGCTGCACTCGCACGCTGTGCTCACGATCGATTCGCGGCCAGCGGGGCTCGAGGTGATCGGTACCAACGAGGAAGAGATCCGGGTAACGTGCACCGGTAAGGATGTCGTCAGCGTGGGCCAGGTTCGCATCAAGTTGTCGGGCAGCCAGGATTATCGCAAGTTGACCATCAACGGCAGCACATTCGGAGATAACAATCTCAAGATCCGCATCGAAGTACCGCGCAAAACCAGCCTGCGGGTCAGGATGGCCGCAGGGCAAGTGACCCTGAATGAGATCGTCGGCGACAAAGATATCGATCTCTATGCGGGTCAGATTTCCATATCCTCGGCGCGGCCCTGGGACTACCGCCACATCGACCTGTCGGCAAGTATTGGCGAGGTGAAAGCCTCTGCTTACGGCAGTGACCGTGGAGGTTTCTTTCGCAGCTTTCATAGGTCTATGGCGAATGGCGAATATGGCCTGCATGCACACGTGATGACCGGACAGATCGAATTGCTGTCCGCCCGGGCGGCCCACCCGTTATCTTCCTCCCAATAGCGTTGCCGCCCGTCCCGGTGCTCACAACGTAGAACGCATCGAGGGATCGCGGGTGGTTCTGGCGTTGGTGACGGGAGGAGATAAAGCAAGAGGTGACAAGCACGATAGTGACAAGGCGGAACCTACCCCTCGGACGCTTGTCAGAGCTTGCATCGCTGACAAGCGCGGTGGGCCGGTTCCGTCCGTCACTCGCTTAGCATCACCGTTCGCGATTCGCCTCAGGCAATGGTGTCATCTCCCAGCGGAGGACACGCTATTTTTCGCCGGCGAACTTACCGACACCAGTGGCCATTGGGGACGGTACACGGCGCATTGCGTCTGGCATTTGTTGGGCGCAGCAAGTACTCGCTCTACGACGTTAGCCGTCTCACCGTAAATCTTATGCAAACAGGATGTCACTAAGTCTGTAGCTTTGTGATCGTTATTTTAATTCCCCTCTGTCTCTCCTTGGTACGATACTTCAGCTACAGCACTAACCAATCACGTGGATCCTGCTGACCTTCCACCGGGGAAGCTTCTGCGAGCAATTGCTGCTGGCACCATAAAAGAAATAGCTGGATGCGTGAAATGAACCGAGGAACAGCTCGATGAGTACCTGGTGTCTATGATGGACTTGGGGTGAAATGACAAAGCTTATCTTGCGAGTCGCGAACCATCTTCCCGGCTGGATCGAGAAACTGCGCTTAACGCCCCAACCTCGCACCATGAAAGTCCCTGGTAGTTACTATTTCAGAAGCCTGCGACCAAGCTCTTCTGAGCACCTAAAGCCAGGTTCAAGTGCCGGGATGCGCAATTCGCTCATGTCCATTGCGGCAGTGCTGTTCGCTTTGTTCCCAGTCGCTCAGGCCAGTGCTCAAGTACCCTGCCCTTCCACTCTCATAAGAGTTGGCCATATACTCGATCCTCGCACTGGCAAGGTGCTCTCACCGGGAGCCGTGCTGATTGATTGTCACAAAATCCTCGAGGTCGGTCCGTCCGCCAGTGTGCAGGAGGGCGCTCCTCCTGGCGTCAAGGTTATCGATCTCGGCAGTGCGACTTTGCTGCCTGGGCTAATCGACGGACATGCCCATTTGCTCACTAATGTGAGCGTGCCAACAGAAGACTTGTTCGTACGCTATGGGCGTTTCGGCCCCGGACTACTGCTGACAATAGCAGGCATGTCGCCTTCGGAACGTGCGCTCATGGGCGCGCAGATGGCGCGCGAAGACCTGGAGAGTGGCTTCACGACCGTGCGCAACCTCGGCCACTCCGGTATTGATGGCGATTCAGCTTTGCGCGATGGGATCAACGCCGGGTCGCTTCCGGGTCCGAGAATCATCGCCGCGGGACGCAAACTTACACCCCCGGGTGGTCAAGCTCTTACACTTAATCCCGCAGTTGCAAAACCGATTCTCGAGCAGGAATTTCTGCAGGTCGAAAGTCCTGAGGCCGGACGGCGAGCAGTCCAGGACAATCTCTCATACCGTGCGGACGTCATTAAGGTTGTTGCCGATACCGACGGACGTTACATATCACCGGAAGAAATGAATGCAATCGTCGATGAAGCTCATCGGTCGCATCTGCGCGTTGCGGTGCACGCCTACACCCAGGCTGGTATCCAGGCTGCTATTGATGCTGGGGCTGACTCAATCGAGCACGGCGATCGTGTGACCGACAACCAACTGAAGCTGATGCGCGGCAAAGGCATCTTCTTTGATTTGACGAAGACTTTTTATGGTAGTCGCTTAACCGAGCTACTGGAGGCGAGCATTGTCATGTCACCAGCACTTCGAGCCTCGCTCAACGATTCCGATGAGAAAGAGCAAAAGCAATCCGCAGAGCTTGTTCAGCGCATACTGACCAGTGGAGTAAGGTTTGCTGCGGGATCCGACATGATCTGGGCGTACCCCGGGAAAACTCGAGGGCAGGCAACGGCGACCATGTTTCAAGCGTTGCGTGATGCGGGTATGCCTGCGTTGGAAATCATCCGCGCTGTCACTACATATGGTGCCGAAATGTTAGGCTGGCAAGACCGTGTGGGCGCAATTGAACCTGGAAAGCTCGCGGATATGATCGGAGTCTCTGGAGATCCGGTCCATGACATCAGCGAGCTGGAACGTGTTCGGTTTGTCATGAAAGACGGCGAAGTAATCAAGAATGAGCTCGCGGCTCATTGATGGGTCTGGCTCAGGATAAAAGACCGGTAAGATTCACGGCTATGTTGCCTTATCAGAAGGCTGCCGCGCCCTACTTCCATCAAGCGATGGCTAGTAAAAGTGATCGACAAGCATAATGTCCCCGCTGACAGAATCATCCTGGGAATAGAGAAGCCAGTGGCCGTCGGCAGACACGGAAATACCTGTGCCGAGAGGCTTGTCCAGCTCGAAGATAGGCCTCACCTGCTTACTGGCGAAATCGAAGTATCGAACTGAACGCGGTTCTCCGCAGGCACAAAATAGATGCCGCCCGGAGACAGCGTCCAAAGACGGGCATCGCTCACAAGAGGCATTCCAAGCACTGCAGATTCCGAAGTGAGCTGTCCAGGCAGGGTCGCTTCCATTACAGTTGCCTGATTGTCATGGCTGGCAAAGTAAACTTTCTTTCCGTCGAAAGATTCCTGCGGACTAAATCCATCCGTGTCTTTGGAGAGCAGGACGGCAGTTCCCCCGGAAGCGGGGCAACGATAAATACCCGCTTTGCCCACTTCGTCGGATGCGAAGTAAATCCATTTCCCATCACGAGACCAGCTTGGCCGAATGGTGTCGCTGAGATTGGTAAGCAGCTTCCTGGGCTTTTGATCGGAGACGCCCGAGACAAATATCGCCCAGCCCTCCTTGAGCCGTGAGTCAAACGCGATCTTGTTTCCATCCGGGGACCATTGCGGACTGCCACTCATATCTTGCGGGTTCGAAATCTCCACCAGTTCGCTCCCGTCTTCCTTGCTGACCCAAACCCCCTGTACCCCCGCACGTAAGGATGCAAACGCTATGCGCCTTCCATCTGGAGAGTATTGCGCGTCGTACTGCGTGCGTGATGATGGAAGTAGTTCTACGCCCGCAACGCGCGGGTGCAGCAGGTCTCTGCGCAAGATGTTGGAGCTCACCGAAATCGACTCAAAGGCCAGCCTGCCTGCGCCTGGCGAAGTCGTTGGCCGCAGCGCTGCGCCTTCGAAGACAAGCCGCTGCACAGAACCATTTGCCACCGTGACCTGATCAAGTTCGTCTGCACCTCTTCCCTTATTTAGCGAGTACACCAGCTTTTTGTCATCGCCTGACCAGACCAGCCCGTTCGGGATTGTCGAAAACGGCGTGATTCTCTTCGCCGGCCGATCGGGGAGGTGCAAAGAGTAAAGGGCGGCATCGTTATCATTCCGGAAACACCAGAAGGCTAGCGATCCGCCCTGGTGGGAAAACGCCGGCATACCTCCGCGAATGCACGTCGGAGGAATCGAAATCTGCTTTGACTCCAGGGTCTCGGTGGAGAGCAGGTAAACGCTGGTGCCTTCCCCTGTGGGCTTGAGGTCTGAGTAGGCGATCCAATTACCATCTGGGGACCAACTGATGGTCGAGAAACCGTATGATCAGGGATCTTTGTGGATAGAAGCCGTCGTTCTGCGCCGCCCATGGCCGGCACAACGTAGATCCCGGTCTCAGGGCCGGCAAGGCGGTGAAACGCAATCTGCGTGCCGTCCGGGGACCAGGCAGGACTGATCCAATCCGCGGGGTGTTGTGTCAGACGCAGGAGAGTCTCGCTTCCAACGGCCTTCACGTACAGGTCAAAACCCCTGGTTGCCTGTGCCGGACCGCCGTTCCATGCGAAGGCAATCCGCGAGCCATCCGCAGACAAAGCTGGGGAGGTCGCCCGTCCCGGCAGAGCCGTAAACGGAACGGCTGTTAGCACCTTTTCTTCTTCCAAATGCAGCTGTTGCCGGGGCCATCGGTAGGCAACGAAGGCTCCCAACGCAAATACCAGCAAGGCAATGGAGAGGGCGATCACCTTCATCTGCATCGGAACGGGTTCCCGCCGACGATCAGCAGAAGAGTCAGCGGGCTGGAACGCCGGCTCAAGTATTCCGGCCAACCCAGCCGGCGGCATGTTCTTACTTACGGCAGCGCCCAGCTTAAGATCCGGGGTGCAGCCCCCAGGGTTGCGGGCGAGCCTACTGATCTCGGATCCCCTGGCAACGAGGCGGCTGCAGCGACAGCATCCACCCGGCGTACATCTGAAATAAGAAATCGATAGCCACGTTTTGAAACTGTCTCAATATACCGGGGATTGCTCGCATCATCGTTCAAGGCCTCTCTGAGCTTGCCGACTGCTACCCGAAGGCTCCCGTCGAAATCGACGAACGTATCGCCGGGCCAAAGGCGGGTGCGCAGCTCCTCGCGGCTGACGACCGCCCCGGCATCTTCCAGGAGCGCAACGAGGAGCCTGCGAGGAAGCTCCTGCAGCTTGATCGGTCTGCCATCTTTGAGGAGCTCTCCGGCGGAGACCTTTACCTCGAAGGGTCCAAACCGGTAGACGACTCGGGAATCTGTGTCCACACTCTGGCTCCAACGAGGATAGATGGCTGGTGACGAGTGGAGTCTAACACTGTTTGGTAGTTAACGATGTGGCTCTATCCTTATGAACCGGATCACCTTAGCAGGTAACAAACGCTTTACTAGCAGTTCCTTTGACCTCCTAGGCCGCTTCCGTTCTTATCGCCCTGCCTGACCCTTAGCAGCGTCGGTGTGTTCGGCATTTACAGGAAGAGCATTAGCTCTGAACGCATTCGCCGAGGTCAAGGGTGGCGATTACCAAGTAGGCAAAGAGGGAGTTCATGCAAAGCAAACCAGCATTCAAGTTGTCGACGGTCGCGGCGCTCGTAGCCGTGGTTTATGGATTTTCAATCGCAGTGCCTTCTGCCCGGGCAGAGGACGAGCAGTGGAGCGGCAAAGCCTGCTCGAACGCGACGCTTCGCGGCGCCTATGGTTTAACCATCGACGCGACTACGGCGCCTGGCGCGCCGCTCTTGTTCCGCGGCGTCGTGCTGCAAACTTACGACGGTGCGGGGAAGTTGACCATTCGCGATCACATCGTCTTTGACGGCACGCCAGAAACGGATACCTGGACTCCTGGCACGGGTGTCTATCTGGTTCATCCTGATTGCACGGGAGTCGCCACGTTCAGTCTTCCCTCGGAGGGTCCCCCATTGAAGGTGCATTTCGTGGTGGTCGAAGGCGGCCGCAAGCTGCGTGAGGTCATTGATGCAAATGCCATCACGGTCACGGGGGAGAAGGTCGACGCGGATAGACGATAAGGCAGTTGCGGCGTGTGCTTCTACGATGGTCGTGTTCTTGTCACATTCACCGGCACAGTAGCCCAGCCTGGCTCCGACCTCCGGGTCAGAGCCAGGCCTCCGCATCGTTGCCGCTGGGCTCGCCTTCGGCGCTTGCGTGGCATTCGTAATCACCCGGTTGTTTCGCTTCGTCGCTTCTGCCGCAGCTTCGACGATCGATCCTGGTGACGGGTGCGACAGACGAAATGACCATTAATGCCTTGCAAGAACGGATTGTGGGATTGTTTCGGTCTGACGCACATATCTAATCCTGTCGCACATCTTCACCCTGCTTTTTCGACGATTCACGACGGAACGGACTGCTACCCTCACGACGTTGTTCAGGAGAGCTTTCCTTCGAGGGTGGCTGTTCAGCTGCGCAAGGCGGGATGATCACGAGCTTTGGCTCACGTGAGCGCGATTTAGAGCTATACTGGGCTGGAGGTGACTGACCGTGATTGCACCCGAATCGATTGCCGAAATCCTTGGCCTGCCGGGTTCCATTCGAAGTGTGGGCGACCTGGAGGCTGCGGTGTCGGCTGGCTTTCCGAAGCGATCCCTGGAGCGCCTGTCCGCGAGGCTCCATCTGGATCGCAGGATCGCAAACGCATACAAGTTCAGGGTCGTTCCGGCGGCGACGTGGAAGCGTCGCGGCAAGCGACTCTCCGTCGATGAGAGTGAGCGCACAGAACGGCTCGCCCGTGTGCTGGCCCACGCTGAGTATGTATGGGATGACCGTGATCAGGCGCGCGAGTGGATGAGCAAGCCGCATCGCGAACTCCATAACAGCACGCCACTCGAAGCTGCCCGGACGGAACTTGGTGCTCGCAGGGTAGAAGATCTCCTCGACAAGCTCTATTACGGTTTGCCCGTCTAGAATGATTGCCTACCGCATCGCGGATGTGCGGCACCCGATCTTCGATCCAACAGGAGCGATGTTACACGGCGGTCGCTGGAACTCCGTTGGCACGCGAGTGATCTATGCTGCGGAAACGTACGCGGGCGCCCTGCTCGAGATTCTGGCCCACTCCAATCTCTCCCAGCCACCAAAAAACCATGGGGTGGTTCGCATTGAAATACCAGGGAATGTGAACATTGAGCTGGTGGTGCAAGAAGACGTCCCCGGGTGGGATGCTGAGGAGGCAGTTGCATCACGCACCTACGGGGATGAGTGGATCCATTCCAGGAGGACTGCGGTCCTTCAGGTTCCCGGTGTGATCACACAGGGTCGTGAGTACAACCTTGTTCTAAACACCGAGCACCCAGACTTCAAGATGATCCAAGCAGGAGCGCCGCAGACCGTTCATTGGGATGCCCGGCTCTTCCCGAGGTGAACGTCGAATACCTCCCGAAACTTGTGAAGCGGGGCAATCGGTATGGATTCCGTCCGTCACGCTATTGTGTCCCGATGGTCGGTGGCGAAAGGGCCTCCAGCCGTTCGGGCGCAATGGTGCTGAGCGCTCTCGAGGCCCCGCCACCAATGACGGGTGCCCCACATCTGTCTACCGTCCACTCTCTAGCTGGCCCCAACTTGTCATCCCGAGCGCAGTCGAGGGATCTGCTGTGCGCCTTTCTCCCTCCAGGAAGGTCTCGATAGCAGCCGCTTCGCTGTCAGGAATTACTTCCTGCCTTCCTGCTGAAAGAATGGTTCTTCTGCGTGTCCGATGCCGGAGCTCTGTAGAAATTTGTGGAGGGAGAAAGGCGCACAGCAGATCCCTCGACTGCGCTCCTAATGAACAACGTCTCCTTTCGTCGTTCATTCCAAGGCGGATGACAGGATGAGTCGCGGTGGCTGGGACGAAGCGTCATGAACGTGCCGACATGACGGCAATGACGAGGGATGCGCCATCGCGTCCTCTGGCGGTTCACTCGATAGGGTGGAAGCCCCGGACTTTTAGTCCGGGGGCGCGGGTGTAGAACCCGCGCTGAGGGTGGCCTTTCACCATTTGAGGGCTTCAGCCCAGGTGGCAGCGGCGTCAGTCCGATAGGAACTCGCGCGTAGATTTCGGGGAGCTCACACGGCCGATTGGCTGGCGAGGCTTGGTTCCACCAGGGCTGAAAGCCCTCAATCTTTGCGCGCGTTTAAGCGCGGGTCTTGAACCCGCGCCCCCGGACTCAAGTCCGGGGCTTCCACCGGGTGCGAGCGGCTGCTCCGAGAAGCTTTCAGCGCGTCGTTCCGATGGAGAGCAGCCGAAATTTGATCGTTGCCGAGCTGGAGATTTGAGTCAGGCTGAAACATTGCAGATCCCTTGGCTTCGCTCCCAATCAGCAATCCCTCCCCGTCCTCGTTCATTCCATCCTCAATTTGCCTCAAGGCAAATCGACTGCGCTCGGGATGACAAAAAGGGGGGCTAGCTAACCCGCAAAACATCTCGTCGCATACCAAAAATTAACTAGCCCGCATATCCGCTCTCACTGAGGGCAAAACTGATTGCCGGTTGGACAGCCCAGGACAGACAGACTAGGGAAGGACGAAAGTGAGATCCATGAGCATGTGTTCACCGGGCTTCAGGATGATCGCTTGCTGAATCTGCAGCTCCGAGGCGTGCATCGCGTAGCGCAGTTGCGATGTATACACCTTCAGTTCCCTTACCTGCCAACGCGGAACCATGCCGTCAAGTCGCGTTACCTTTATACTATCTGCCATTGACTCTCCTTACGTGCTCGATCTGAATAGTGCGCTGCCAGGAATGCACCGCGACGAAAGTCTTCGTCCCACTGACGAATGACAAGGAGGGTGCACCTTGATCGAGCGCTTCGGCGGACGCAGGCGTTGACATGCCGCTTCAATCAAGAAATCACTACTGTCTTCCCGATGCACGAGCGGAAAAGACAATGTTCTCATTTGACAGGGTCACAGGTGCAGGCAAGGTACTGCTAGAAGACGCAAGGAGCACTCCTCGGCTGCCCGTATCATACGCTCTTTCCATAGATGGTCAGAAGAATCGATTGGGAGAAGTTACGATATGTGCAGAAGACCACAGTCCAGCGGCCAGGGTGTTGGACAACAGCGTATGCTGACTCAATGGCTGTTAGCTCCTGATCCGCTTGCCTTAACTTCGTGAGACTATCTCCCATCCGTCCGCAAGGGATTACTTAAGTTAGCCGCGTAGGTATCAGGGGCAGCATTTCACCGGGGAGATGAGCTGTGACTGCGTAAAAGAGGGTACACCCGATGAGCGTTTTACAAATGCACTGGCCAAGTTTCGCACCACGGTTCTTGTTGCCAAGCAACCACTGTCCCCTTTGTAGCTCAGTTGAATTCAGCCCAGCCGAGGCGGGCCCCATGGACGGGCTCCTGCGTTGCTTCGGTTTCAAACCGGTTCGCTGCGCCAACTGCTATCGCCGTTACTATTGCTTCAGTGCTCCGCGAGTCAGCCACTGACGCTGTGCATGCCGCAATGGATCTTAGAGAGCTGCACGCTTTCCCTGGGGTGATCGCTTTCTATTCTGCAGACGTTCGAGCTCGAAAATCCTGTCGTAGACCTGTTCGTACGCCGCAACCATGGTTGCGGTGGAGAATCGCTCCATCACTCTCTTTCTGCAGGCATGGGAATCAATTGCGGATACTTTTGAAAGTGCTGCCAGGGCCTCGTCTACCCCGGCGATTAGAAATCCGGTCACTCCCTGCTCAATGACCTCCCGGCACGATCCAAGATCCATAGCGATGACGGGCACTCCGGCTGCATTCGCTTCTGCCAGGACCAGCCCGAACCGCTCCGGGATGGTGTTGAGGTGCAGCAGAGCAAAGGCGCGGGCAAATAGCGCGTTTTTTTCGGGCACGCCCACAGACCCGATATAGCTGATCTGCCGGCCATCGAGATGGGGCTGAATTTCGCGCTCGAAGTAGCCCGCATCCTGCACAATGCCTGCGATGACTAAGCGGCGGCCACTGCGCTTCGCCGTTTCGATGGCGAGGTGTACGCCCTTGTCGGGGTGGATTCGTCCGATGAAGATAAGGTCTTCCCCGTTCGCCTCTCGCAATGGGTACAGTGTCACATCAATGCCGTTGTATACCGTTGCCAGGTAGTTGAGGCCGGGGGCGCGATCAGAGTCGCTGATGGATACGAAATACCCATCCCTGTATTTCTGATAGGCAAGCATGATGCGGGGTGAAGAAAAGCCATGAATGGTGGTGAGAACCGGGGTGTTTACCAAACGCGTATAGGTGAGCGCCATGAAGTCGTAGTGGCTGTGGATGAGGTCGAATTCCGAAGCATGCTCAAAGACCTCAGAGATGTGCAGGCATTCGGCGACTTTAGGATCGATGGAACGATCTTCTTCATAGCCCCTGGCTACGACGGCGTGCAGATGGGCCCGCGTGAGCGAATCGCCGGTGGCAAAGAGGGTGACTTGCCAGCCCCGTTCCATCAAGCCTTCGGCGATGTTGCCGGCGACCGTTTCCCACGCGCCGTATTGCCGGGGTGGCGTGCGCCAGGCAACCGGGGAAAGAATGGCTATCCGCTTGCCTTGCGGCATCAGCGCATCGCCCCCAGTACTTCGCGCAAGGGAACGGTAGCGAAGCCGGCGGCATGATCGGCGAGACCGTATGGGATCAGCAGGTGGCCCTGGTGCAACAACGCGCCACAGGAATACACCACATTCGGGACATAGCCTTCCCGCTCGCTGGCAGACGGCTCGATGATGGGGTGACGCATGTGGCCGATTACTTTGTGCGGCTGTTCCAAATCGAGCAAAAAGGCGCCAATGCTGTAGCGGCGCATCGGCCCCACGCCGTGGCTTAGCACCAGCCATCCCGCTTCGGTTTCAATGGGAGGCCCGCAATTGCCGATCTGTACCAGTTCCCAGGGGAAAGTAGGTTTTAGCAGCAGCCGCCGTTCGTTCCAGAAGTGGACATTGTCCGAGCACATGAGAAAAATGTTTTCGTTGTCCTGCCGGGACAGCATGGCGTAGGAACCATTCACCTTTCGCGGGAAGAGCGCCATGCCTTTATTTACTGCTTCGGGCCCGTTCAACGAGATGAAGCGGAAGCGAAGAAAGTCTGACGTTTCAAGCAGCTCGGGCATGATGACTCGACCGTCGTAAGCAGTAAACGTTGCAAAGTAAACGTGCGTACCATCATCGTCGCGGAAGCGTACAAAGCGGGCGTCCTCGATGCCGTTTCGCTGCGATGGGGTGGAGGGGAAAATGATTCGCTCCGAAAGGTCCTGCTCTGGCTCGAACTGCACTTCGTAGTTGGATCGAGCCAGCATCCAGACACTCTGCGCCTCAAGCTGCTCGTTGGCGGCCTGGCCGGCGCGCTGCAACTCAGCGGCGAGCACCTCACGCAGGGTCTCCAGGCTGAAAGATTGACCGAGCCCTGCCAGGATGCGAGAACAAAATTGGCTCGAGAGCCCGAGTTCCTTGAGCTTTCGCTGAAACAAGGGGCGCTCATAAAGAGTGTTTGCAACCTGCTTTGGCTCGGTCAACAAACTTCCGGCTGGGTCCATTTCGATATGAAGATCGGCGAATACGATTCCACTGCGAAAGGTAATGGACGAGATATGTCCTTCCCCGACAGAACGCAGACTCAGGACAAACCGCATGGCTCCGCTGGGCACATTTGCCTGGTCTGGATGCGGCACCATCGACGGATTAAAGAGGGCGGCCGATTCGAGGGAGTACTCCGACAGGAAGTACGAGCCGATCAGTAACTGCCTCTGATCGGATACAAGGACGCCCGTGGGCAGCAGCCCACGGACTTGCTCAAAACGATCGAGAAAGCGTTGACGGAGATGCAGGTGGCGCCGGGAAAAATCGACCCAGACCTGCCCGAGCAAGGTGGCGATCTCCGGCTCCGGCACTGCCAGTATTCTCTCGATGATCCCACGGAGCCGCTGGGCATCTCCCGGATCGAACGGCCGCAGCAAAACACGGGAGGGATCAGGCCGGAGGACGGTGTTCGCGCGGGACAGTGAGAGTGTTGGTAACGTGTCATTTTCCATGGGGGCTCATTGTTTGCTGGTGGCGCGGCTAGTCGATCCCATTGATGGCAGCCGGCACAACTGCAGGTCCAGCGGACCACAGCAATGCGAGGCTTTTCTGCCTGTCGTATTCTCTGCCATGAACATATGGCTAAACGTGCGTGCTGCGACTGGCCCTGCGGAACGGGTGTGTCAGTGCACGGAGGTGGCTACGGCCGGTGCGCGTTGCGAGGTAACGGGCTGCTTGAAGGTGGCGAGTATGTTTTGCGCCTGGCGCATCTCGACCAGGGACAGCAGAAAGGCAAGCGTCGATTCCGCGCCCTGGTTCCCGTTCAAGCGGTCGACGTGTAAGCCGTCGCGGCACCCGCCGGTCTCCGGGACGTAGAGCTCAAGGCCGAGATCGTTGCCTCCGATGAACCAATCGAACGCGTGTTGCGCCTGCTGATACCACTGGGCATCGCCGGTTGCGCGGTATGCTTCGAGGCAAGCCGCCACGGTAGCCTGGGCCTCGATGGGTTGTTGGTCAAAGTTAGCGCGGACGCCACCGCGATGGTAAAAGCCGTTGGTACCGATCGGCCGCAAGTGGCCTTTTTCAGAAGTCTGTTGTCCCACGAGCCAGCGAAGGCTCTCGAGACCGCGGTTGAGAACCGCCTCCTGTCCTGTGGCGCGCCCGCTGACAATCAGGGCGTGCGAGAGGCGTGCATTGTCATAGGACAGTTCCTCTTCAAACCAGTGCCAGTCAGCGTGCGCGTGACGGTCATACAACTCCATCAAGCGGACAGTGAGTGTTTCCCTGGCTTGATTCACCAGGCTGTCGCCGCCCAATCGGCGCAGGTATTCGTTGATGCCGAGCAAGCCGAAAGCCCATGCCCGGGGAGAACTGAAGGTAGTCAAGGCCGGTAAGGCGCGCGCGAATAATTGGCCGGCCATCATTTGGAAGGTGCGCAATTGAGATCGCCCCACGCCTACACCGAGCGCCCAGAGTGCACGGCCATGACTGTCTTCTGATCCCTGCTCATCGAGCCAACGGCGATCGAAGCTCATGTGGTTATGGAATCGTTCGCTGGCTGGGTCGAAGGCATAGTGGAGGAAAGCGGCGCAGGTACTGGCCAGGGTTCGCTCCAGCTCCGGGTCATCACTGAGCTCGCCCATGAGAACGGCGAGAATAAATGCGCGGGCGTTGTCGTCGGTGCAATAACCTTCGTGGAAATTCGGCACACTGAAGATGGCATGTTGAAAAACACCGGTGGAGTCGGTCATGCGCGAGAGATGAGTCATTTTCAGCTCGGGCAGTTCGCGATATTTTTCATCGAGTGTTTTGAGGACGAACGATTTCCGCGAAAGCGGAGCACCCTCGAGGCGAGCCAGCTCGAAGCTTTGCATATAGAGCTGAGCCACGTTGGGCCAGATCATTTCCCGGCCTGCGCGATAGGCATTTCTGCGCATCGCATTGCGGCGGTTGTCATCCCGCAGCAGGCCAAGAATCTGCTCGGCCATCGCGGTGGAGTCGGCGAACGGGACCAACGCGCCCCGATTGTCGGCAAGTAAATCCGCTGCGTGCCAGTAGGGGGTGGAGATGACAGCCTTGCCCGAACCGAAGGCAAAAGAAAGCGTGCCGGAAGTAATCTGCGCGGCATTGAGGTAGGGCGTGATGTAAAGGTCCGCCGCGCCCATGAACTCCTTCAGGTTTTCTGGATCGACGAACTGATTCTTGAAGATGACATGTTTTTCGAGCTTGTTCTTGGTGGCGAGAATCTCCAGGCTCAGCCGGTAAGCTTCTCCATGCGATCGCAATTCATTGGGGTGGGTGGCTCCGAGCACAATGTAGACGACGTCGGGGAACTCCGCCAGCACCGCCGGTAGCGCCTCGAGCACATACTCGATCCCCTTGTTCGGAGAAAGCAAGCCGAAGGTGAGCAGAACGGTGCGTCCTTCCACCTTGAATTGATCCTTGAAGTAGGTTGGGTCCACGAACCCGACATCCGGAATGCCGTGCGCGATGAGATCGATTTTGCTCAGGGGCGCCTGGTAGATGGTGTGCAGCATTTGCCGGCCACGGTCTGCCATCACGACGAGCCGTGTCGAGAGGGCGATCAGCTCTTCCATCACACGGCGCTGCTCTTCTCCCGGATCGCGCAGAATGGTATGCAGCGTGGTGACCACCGGCATTTTCAATTCACGCAGCATGGCGAGGATATGGCTGCCCGCGGGACCGCCGAAGATGCCAAACTCATGTTGCAGGCAAACGATATCGACGTCGCTGATGTTGAGAAAATCGGCAGCGCGCAGGTAGGACGCGAGATTCTGTTCTTCGATCTCGAAGCGAACCAGCTCAGGATAATCGTAGCCCTGCTCGATGTCGTTGACCGAAACGCACAGGCACTGCCGTTGCGGAAACGCAGTTTGTACGGCTGCCAGGAGATCGGTAGTAAATGTGGCGATTCCACATTTTCGAGGTAAATGGTCGCCGAGAAAGGCGATCTTACGCATTCTGGATGGGTCTGCTGCTAAGGGTTCGCTGGTAGCCATTCGGACCTCTTCTGTCGGTGTGGCTGTGCCGGTGCGCTGGATTGCTAAAGGGAGTGTGCTCTTAGTTTAGCAAACGGGGCTCTGCGCGATGGTTTTGCAGGGGAACTCAGGCCCTCGGGAGCACGGCTATGCTGCCCGGCCATCTGGGGGACCACTCGTCTTTTCGGATCGTGTTTGCGCCAGCACGGATGGATATCAACCGGTATATACCGCTCTCACGCTACGCCCTGGCGCACGGGAGTCGTGCCGCTTAGTGCCATATTGCTTAGTGCCTTATCGCTAGCCCGGATTTCTCACCAGTACTGATTGGTGCGACAGGTCAAAGGGAGCGGTGAGCCTGTTGCTGTGTTTTGGCTTGTGGCCTTGCGCGTTAGGTTAATTTTTGGTGTGCGACGACATGTTTTGCGGGTTAGCTAGCCCACATTTCTCACCACGACTGTCAGCTTCCGACCCAAACGCCCTGACTAGCCCCAAACTTGTCATCCCGAGCGCAGTCGAGGGATCTGCTTTGCGCCTTTCTCCCTCCACAAATTTCTACAGAGCTCCAGCATCGGATGGGCAGAGGAACGTGGGTCTCGATAGCAGCTGCTTCGCTTCCAGGAGTGACTCTCCTGCATTCCTGCTGAAAGAGGTTCTTCTGCGTGTCCGATGCTGGAGCTCTGTAGAAATTTGTGGAGGGAGAAAGGCGCAAAGCAGATCCCTCGACTGCGCTCGGGATGACAAGTTGGGGGCTAGCTAACCCGCAAAGCATGTCGTCACCTCCCCCTTCGACCTGTCGCACCAATCAGTCGTGGTGAGAGATCCGGGTTAGTGCCATGTTCTGTGACAGGTTCGACGCAGTCAGACCAAGAACCACCGATGCTGTCGCTATCCTGAATACCAGCTTGCCTTTTTTTGCCTGGGGGCATCCAGCCCGGATGTTAGATAAACGAGATCTTCACGCTTGCCCCAGGGTGAACCAAACGGAAACAGGTTCGGGAACTACCACTGCACCAGTTCGACTCGACGGTTCTTCGCCCTACCCTCTTCCGCCTCATTGGAGGCGACCGGAGAATACATGCCACAGCCGAAGGCATCCATTCGATTGGCGGCGATGCCGTACTTACTCCCGAGTTCCGTAACGACGCTGATTGCACGGCGATGACTCAAGTCGAGGTTATAGTCCGGCTTTCCCTGGTTGTCCGTGTGTCCAACAATGTGCAAACGAAGGGTCGGCTCGCTTTTCATAAGTTTCGCGATTTCAGCCAGGGCCGACTGCGATTCGGATTTAATCGCATCCTTGTCAGTGTCGAAGTACAAGCCGTAGACCGCTACTTCGCCTGAATCATGAAGGGACCGCTTCATGTCATCCGCGTTCAGGAATGCCATTTTCTGTTCCAGCTTGTCTGGAGAGATGACTACGAGTTGTGCGAGAGCCCTGCCTTTTGTAACCCTGCTCTGAAGACGCTCCGGGATCACGCCGTCATTGTATGCAGTCACAAATACCATGTAGTAGCTGGGGTTGGCATCGCGACTCTGACCCACCATCAGGCGTTCATCGGGACCGTCATAAGTAAGGATTTGGGCGAGATCGCAGTCGGTGTCAATCTTGTCAAAGGTACTTCCAAAGTCACCAGGCTGCCCGGCATTTTTCTCATACTTGATATCGACGCCCAGGCGCTGAAATTCCTGCTTATAGTTGCGAAACAGTTCTGCCGGCGAGCGCCCTGCCGGGGCCAGATACGTGTAGTAGCCAACCTGTCCCTCCACCTGTTTGCTTTTGTCATAGACAGGCGGACTGAAGTTCGTTGGCGGACCGAGCGGCAACAGATACTCATCAAATATGGGAGCACGGTAGCCGATCAACTCGCTTCCTTCGTAACGCTTCATCCCCACTGGATCTTTCGAATTGGGCAGATCCTGGGCCCTGGTGAGAACGGCGCCTGCAAATACAACGCACAGTGTTGTGATGAGTCTAAGGTGTCGATTCAGCATCATGTCGTTCCCTTTATACCGGCTGTATCAGAAAGACTTTCCAATGTGATTGCATCTGCCTGCATTACCCATTCTTTTCAACCCGGTAACAACCATGCAGGTGTAGCAGAGTCGCGCACATTGGCATCCGCCCTACTCCGCCCCTTCTTTACAATCTCCGGTCCTTCGGCTTTTGATCTGCGTGACTTTGGTGACGCCATCAATCGTGTTGCTCGTAGTTGTCTCGAACCGGTCCCCACCATAAAACTTAGTCTCCTGGCGTATTGAGGTCCCGGTGCAAACCATGGTCAGGATCAGGCTGTTGCTGTCCAGATGGAAGTCCTTGAGCGTACACGCACTCTTCGAAATCGCCTTTTCCGTCTCCGCGCGGACGACCGCCGGAGACCCGTTCGACTTCGCCGCATCCTCTGGTTTCAAGCAGTGGCTGCGGGTAGCGGACTGTCCAGATGCTGCAGTCACTGTACTCTCCCACATACCGGTCCGCATCCTTTCCTGCGCATGCAGCGCCGTTGCTGCAGTCAAGGGGAGACACAGCACCACCGGTATGATCGTTTTCTTGAGCAAGAGCATTGAAATCCCTCTTTTCACAACTTCCGTTTTTCTGGTCAGGTCTGGACCGAAAGCAATCTCCACAAGGAACGCGGCACCGCGGTTACAGCGAGTTCAGAAATGCGATCAGATCATGTTTCTGCTGATCGCTCAGGGCCATCTGGAAGCGCAGGTTATAAAACTCGACCAACTGCTTCAGGTTTGCTGCCGCTCCATTGTGGAAGTAGGGCGCGCGCGCTGCGAGGCCGCGAAGGATCGGCCCTTTGCCACGGCCGACGTCTGCACACTGTCCGGTGACGAGGCCTTTTCCCGGGTCAGAGGAATAGAAGACCAGCGTGTGTCCTGGGTTCAGTAGATCCGGGCACCCGCGAATTTCGTACACGGGCATATCCGCGGGGGTGAGCTGCTGCAAACCCGCGACGATGCTCGGATTCGTCTCCATTGCCGCTTGTCTGCTCGTTGCAATATCCAGCGGCAGCGGCAAAGAGTGGTTCCCGACATTCTTTGAGTCGTGGCATGTGGTGCAAGTGCCGGCAATCGAGGCCGGGCTGTTGAGGGCGGGATTGTCGTTCAAACCTCTGACATCGGTGATGGTTGCTACCGCTGTGTTGAAAACCACTTCACCCGCGGCGATATCTCTCCTTGCTTCGTCTTCGGAGCTTGCCCAAGCGGTGTAAAGCGTGAAAGCGACCGGGTCGAAAGGCTTTCCCAGGGGGTCGTGTCCTAAAGAGTCATTTGAGCCGGGATAGTAGGACTGCGTCGAAAGTGCTTGTGGCCCACCCGTCGCTTTGGCGCTATAGAGGTGTCCTGCACGGTCGCTCTGTATCTGCGCCGTGGACAATCCCAGTTCGAACCTGACGATCTCAGCGAGTTGAGCGGGCGTAGGTTGTACCGAGCCTTGCGCATGGATCTGGGTAGCAGAGATCGCCTGATGGGTCAGATCGGCATTCAGGTTTACCGGGAAGCTGGCTGCATCCGTGAGCGGTGAGACGGTCTCGCGACCGTCGAACATGACCGCACTGAGGAAGCGCAAATTGGTGGTGGGCAGAGGGCGCCTGTAGACCGAGACAATCTGCTGGTTCGTCTGAGGATCGTACCGGATTGCACAGCCATAAGGATCGTGCGCGGCTTCGATAGTGAATTGCGCATGCAGCGGGAGCGTAATCGGGATGCGGATCAAGCCCCTTTTGAGCAGCAGGCTATGATCTTCCCGATTCCCAGGCTCCCCTTCAGGGCAGTTCGCCCCGTCGATGGAAGCAAATAAGGGGTCGGTCCCGTGAGTGCGTTCGTAAAGTTCCCGAACACGGACTGGACTCAGGCTGAATGCCTGGTTTGCCTGGTGGCAGGTCTCGCATGTTCGTCCGTTTGTGCCCAGCTCTTTGAAGAACGCGCCCCCTCGGTCGATTTCGCCGGCGGTGCTATAGGTAGCGACCGCGCCGGTGGGGTCTAAAAAATGCTTAAGGTTCGGGATGGCGCCAGTCACGGCCGCCATGGCAGTGACAGACACACCAGCACAGACAAGGACAACGCTTCGTTTGCTCCACTTAGGTCTCATCCGCCCCCCATTTATCCATTGACATGCACCGATAGAACCACCTCGCGGGCGCTTTCAGCAATGTTTGCGAGGTGATTCGGAGGTGAAAGCGAGGTGACTCGCCAACCTATTGATTCGATGGAGTAAGATCCAGGGCAGGCGGGGTGATTGAGCCTATGGGTGTAGCGCCATGCGGTTCGGCCCCTTCGAACTGGACAGCGTGGGCCGCGAACTCAGAAGAAATGGCCTTCGACTGAAGATCACCGGGCAGCCGCTTGAGGTTCTCTGCTTGCTCCTGGAGCGACCCGGAACGGCAGTCGCGCGCAAAGAAATTTTTGAGCGACTGTGGGCGGCGGACACCTTCGTCGATTTCGAACACAGCCTGAATACCGCGGTCAAGAGGCTGCGCAGCGCGCTCGGCGACGATCCCCAACATCCAAAATACATCGAGACGATCCCCAAGTATGGGTATCGGTTCATCGGCGTGGTATTACAGGACGAACCGCAAACTGAGGCAGGCACGGCCTTGCTCCTGGAACCTCCCACACCCGGAGGATGGCCCGGAGGATTGCCCGAGCCGGTTCTCGAAAGTGGCAACGTACCTGAAATCCCGGGTGGGGCACTCGAACCATCGCCAGTATTTCAGGACATGCCCGCGCAGGCTGATGGCGATTTGGCGCCGTTCATCCAACCGCTCATATCGCAGCCTGGCGCCCGCTAAGCCATCCGCCAGGTGGATCGTGCTGACCCTCGCAGGGATTGCGGCACTGTTTGCCACAGGAGCCGCTTTCATTCTGCATCGGGGACCACCGATGCAGGCAGCTCTGACCAGGTCGGATTCAGTGCTGCTCGCCGATTTTCGGAACACGACGGGCGAACCCTTGTTTGATGGCGCGCTCAAGAACGGGGTGGAGATTGAGCTCGACCAGTCGCCCTATTTCAATATCGTTTCGCGCGATCGGAATCGGGAGATTCTGCGCTTCATGGGCCGCTCTCCCGATGAACCCATCCACCAAAGTCTCGCTCGCGAAGTTTGCATCCGTGCCGGCGCCAAGGTGTCCATTGAGGGCTCCGTCGCGCCCATCGGCAACAGTTATCTGGTAGCCCTGGAGGCCCAGAATTGTTTAGATGGACACGCCCTGGCTCACGAACAACTTGAAGTAACAAGCAAAGAGGATGTTCTCCGCATACTAGGGCATGCCGTAGCCGAGCTAAGAAAGCAGTTGGGGGAACCGGCTCAATCCATAAGCGCCTTCGATCTCCCATTGGAAAACGTCACAACGGTGTCTCTCGAAGCCCTGAAAGCCTATTCTGTGGGTGTTGACCAGCTCACACGGGGGGAGGAAGGCAAAGCGATCCTCCTCTTCGAGCATGCTGTGGAACTGGACCCGGATTTTGCCATGGCGTTCGCCCAGCTTGGCATCGAATACAACAACCTTGGAGAGTCAGAAAAAGCCATAGGGTACCTGAAGAAAGCCTACGCACTTCGTGATCATTTGAGCGAGCGAGAGAAACTCTTCCTCACCATCCGATATGAACTGGTAGTGATGGGGGACACCGACAAAGCGACTAAAACCGCAGAGATGTGGTCCCAGATTTATCCCAGAGACTGGCGGCCCTTTAATACTTTGTCTGCTCGCTACCAGGTGAGCGGGGAATATCAAAAGGCCGCCGACGCTGCGGAACAGGCTCTGCTGTTGCAGCCGGACCACTATCTGCCCTATGCCAATCTGGCTCGGTCTTACCTGGCGCTGGGGCGCTTTGATGACGCAAGACGCATTGCGATGACTGCACAGACAAGACATCGAGATAGTCTCGACACGCATGAGGTACTCTTCGACCTTGCTTTTCTTGACCACGATGCGTCCGGCATGCAGCGTGAACATCTGTGGGGCATTTCGTCGCCGCGCTCGAATGACATGCTCTCCACTGAAGGTCTCGCACAGGCGGCTGCCGGTCACCTGAATGCAGCTCTCGCCATCTTTCGGCGCTCATGGAGTGCAGACGATCGGGATGGGAATAAAGAGAATAAAGCCTACTCGATGGCTGGGGTCGCCGTCATTCTGGCCGACTTTGGAGAACTTCAGCAAGCCCGATCGCAAGCGGAACAGTCGCTGAGACTTGGAAATGGCATCGACACTGAAGAAACCTCAGCTCAGGCGCTGGCTCTGTCAGGCGGTAAGGGTCATGCGGGCCTTCTGGCGCATGATCTGAGCCATCGCTTTCCCTTTCATGTTCCGCTTAAGCTTGGCGTGCTGCCAACTGTGTTTGGCAGTATCGATGTGAACTCCGGTCGTCCTGCAGATGCAATTCAGCTTCTTTCGGTAGCCGTTCCCTACGACTTCTGCGAATTTGTAAGCCTGGGGCCCATCTATGTTCGTGGGCTCGCTTTTCTTAAGCTTGGAAAAGGCCGCGAAGCTGGCGCTGAGTTTCAGACGATTATCGATCACCCGGGTATCGACGTAACTTCACCACGCCACGCTCTCGCTCACCTTGGTCTGGCCCGGGCACTGGAGTTGTCGGGCAATCATCCGGCGTCTCGGGCCGCCTATCAGCGGTTCTTCACCTTATGGGCTGATGCTGACCCGGAAATTCCAGAATTGCAACGCGCCAAGCTTGAATACGCAAGGATCAGTTCTCATGCCCAATAAGCGGCAAACCCTCCAGTGGTCGTATTCATCAACGCCCGCTCGCATCGACATTTACGGTTTCCGCCACCGGCCCGACTCTCGTCCGGATTAGCAGGGTCTTGGTATCACCTTCGGCGAGAGTGATGCCTCGCACCTGCGTGGTGGCAAAGCCGTTACTTTCAACCTGAAGCGTATAGCTGCCCGCCAACACGCCGGGCGAAGCCCCAGCGGACGCTCTGCTGGACAGCGTGAACAATCCCGTCTGGTAGCCGATCAAGGATTCAAACCGGCAGACTTGCCTATCCGTTCTCTTGCCGGAGAAGGGCCTTTGACTGTAATCGCAAGAGGTGACAGCGTCCGAATGTTACCCGCAACTCTTCGTTCTGCATCGCCCCGGCCGCCTGCGTCCGATACTTGACAAAGCGCGCAGGCAACCGGTGTGATGATGGTTCTACGGAAGGACACATGACCCGCCAATTGCGACGTTTTCGAAAGCTTGCCTTATGTTTCACCCTGCTTGCCTGCGGCCCACGGATGTTTGCGCAGCAGGGCGGCGCGCTCAAGGTGATCAAAGTGGAGGGGCGTGGTCCTGGACCGGCGGCGAGTGCCGGCATACTTGCCAACCGCACTCTCTACGTATCTGGTCAAAGCGGCCGCACCAGCCAGGGCAATCTCCCGCAGGATTTTCGCCAACAGGTGCAGCAATCCCTGGCCAACGTGCAGGGTGTGCTGCGCGCCGCGGGCATGGATTTCGGCAACGTCGTGTCGATGAATGTTTACCTGACCGATCAGCACGATATCGCAGCCATGAACGAGATCTACTGGCAATCGATGCGTCAGAACCCACCTGCCCGCACTGTCCTGGTGGTCGGCGCACTGGCGGGTGGAGAGAAGATTGAGATCAATTGCATTGCCGTCAGCAGTGCCGCCACTCGCCGGGTGATTCACCCGCAGGGATGGCCGGAGGGGCCACAGGTGGATCCGGCGGGCGTGCAGGCGGATGACGTGCTTTACATGTCAGCCCAGGCAGGCGTCGACCCAATCACGGGCAGGCCAGCCGCCAACTTTGCCGGCGAAGTGAAACAGGCTCTCGATAACGTAACCACTGTTGTGACTGCAGCAAACATGAGCATGGCGCATGTGGTCTGGGTGAACCCTTACCTGAGCAGCACGGGAGCCCCGGAAGATGTGATGAACAAGATCTATGCGACGTATTTCGAATTCGGAAATACGCCCGGCCGGGGAACGATCCAGGTGTTGGCCCTTCCGCACGACAACCACATCGTCTTCAGCTGTATCGCAGGCGCTGATCTGGCAAAGCGGCGGGCGATTCGCCCCAGGAACGAGAAGCCCAGCCGAACGGCCAGCCCCGGTATCCTCTACGGCGATACCCTCTATCTCTCGGCGAAGGACGCCTATGTTCCCGGCTTAGGGCTCTTTAGCTCTGATCTGGATGTGCAATCCCGCCTGTCGATGCGCAATCTACTGGATGGCCTGGAAGAAGCGGATATGGATTTCTCGCATGTCGCTTCATCTACCATCTACATGCGAGAGATCAAGGATGCGGAGAAAGTGGGCGCCATTTACGGGAGCTTTTTCAAGGACCACTTTCCGGCACGCACGACTGTGCAGCAGAACGTCAGCGTGCAGGATGAGGATGTGGAGCAGATCTCCCTGATCGCCGTAAGACCGCCTAAACAGTGATGCGTGCTTTGGGCCCCGTCTGACGAGCCTTTTGCCTGCTGCAGAAAGAGCAGTCTGGCACCTCGTAGCGATGCACTTTTGTCGATCGCATTGCGGAGTGTCGAACCACCGCCCATGCTCATCAACTTTGGCTGGCGAAGGCGGCCGACTACTGACCGAAGTTGAGCTTTTCCGCGGACTAAAGGTCGCCACTGCGATATCCTTCGTCACGCGTTCGGCATGTGACCCGGTGGCCAGAGCCAGGCGAGGCTCGCTGGGGAAAAGAGCTGGTCCAACTTGCTCAGAAGCTACTTCAACCTGCTTCGCAATGAAAGAGTGTAGGTGGCAGACGATATGAAGCGAGGTGCGCAAAGGTTAGATAGACTTAGCCCTTCGCGGCGGGCGCTTGCGTTGGTTTGTGCCGGGCTCATGGCTGCGGTCCTTCTCGCAGGCGCGAAAGGGCTAGCCACCGCAGACAGCGTTCCCTACGGGCTGGATCTTCAGGGTAAGCAGGTGACTCGGCTCGGCTCTCCGCATGACCGGTTGATCGTTCTATTGTTTACAGCCTCGGATTGCCCGATCGCGAGTCGTTATGTCCCGGAGATTGCCCGGCTGCAGAAGGAATTCGAGAGCCAAGGCGTTGCTTTCTGGTGGGTGTACCCAAATCCCTCAGATACAGCAAGCGTCGTGCGCGCGCACACACGCGACTTCGGGCCACAATCACAGGTGATCCTCGACAGAAGTCAAAGACTGGTGCGCATGGCGCACGCAATCGTAACCCCGCAGTCCGCGGTTTTTCTTATCACCCCAGGAGGATTGAAGGAGGTCTACAGCGGCCGAATCGATGATAAGTATTTAGCAATCGGCCAGGAGCGTCCCCACGCGTTCCGTCACGATCTTGAATCAGTGATCGCTGCCAGCCTCGCCGGCCGGCCCGTGCCTGTGGCGAGTGGCCCCCCTGTGGGTTGCTCCATCGTGCCCTTGCCATGACAATGGAATCGAATGCAGGGAGCACCAGGTGAAGCATCTACGCGGAGTCGCTTCGCTCCTGGCTGCGACCGCGTGCCTGTTTGGATACGCTGGCGAACGCTCGGTCCGCGCTGCCGGAGTTCCCGTAACCTTCAACCGCCAGATCGCCCCGATCCTCTACGGGAATTGCACCAGTTGTCACCATCCTGGCGGCGCGGGCCCATTCAGCCTGCTCACCTACACTGACGCACGACGACGGGCGCCGCAAATTGAACAGGTTACGAAAAGTCACTTCATGCCGCCGTGGCTGCCCCAAGCGGGCTATGGTGATTTTCTAGGGGAACGGCATCTTGGCAATGAGCAGATTGAGCTCATTCGGCAATGGGTGGAGGGCGGCATGCCTGAGGGAGATGCCGCAGATCTGCCCACACCGCCCATGTATCCAGAAGGATGGACCCTGGGCAAACCTGATTTGGTGCTCACAGTGGAGCGCCCCTTTGCTGTGCCTGCTTCGGGCTCAGACGTTTTTCGCAATTTCATCCTTCCTTACTCCCTGCAACAGACCCATTACATTCGCGCTCTGGAGATCCGGCCGGGTAATCCGCAAGTCGTGCACCACGCCAATATCCTCATCGACCGGACTGCTTCCTTTCGTCGCTCTCATGCGGACTGGCGCGATGGGGTTTCCGGGATGGAGTTAGTTGTCGATTCTGGAAGTAGCTTCGACCCTGACAGCCATTTCTTATTCTGGAAGCCGGATACGCCAGCCCTGGTGGAACCAGAGGGCATGCCCTGGCGCCTCGATCCGGGCAACGATCTCATCCTCAACATGCACCTCAAACCCTCCGGCAAAACGGAGACTGTCCAGGCACAGATCGCGCTGTACTTCACGGACGCCGCCCCGGTGAAGCAACCCATGTTAGTGCAGCTGGAGCATGACAGTGCCCTCGACATACCTCCGGGCAAGACTGACTTCGTCATTGAAGATGAATTGAAATTGCCGGTGGACGTCGATCTGCTGGGCATCTATCCCCACGCTCACTACCTGGGAAAAGAACTCGAAGCCTATGCCATTCTTCCCAGCGGCAAGAAGACATGGCTCATTCGAATACCCGATTGGGATATTGACCGGCAGTCGATCTACCGCTACCGCACGCCGGTTTTTCTGCCCAAAGGAACTGTCGTACACATGCATTTTCTGTACGACAACTCCCGAATGAATATCCATAACCCTCATGATCCGCCGGTGCGCGTAAGGGCAGGAAATCGCTCGGTCGACGAAATGGGCCATACCTGGTTGCAGCTCCTGCCCGTAAACGCCGGCACACCGGGACCGGATCCGCGACTCTTACTGGAGGAAGCGTGGATGCAGCGGCGTCTTGAAAAAGACCCCGAGGATCCACTGGCGCTCTACAATCTTGCTGCGGCGAAAGAAAGCGGCGGCGATTACAAACAGGCGATCGTGCTGTACAAGCGCGACCTTGCGGCGCATCCCGACGAGATACGCGCACTGAACGGATTGGGCGTTGCCCTGGCAGCCGACGGCAACTCGCAGCAGGCGCGTCTCTCCTATCAACGAGCGCTTCAGATCGACCCAGCCCAAAGAGAAGCGCGCTTCAATCTCGCCAGGCTTGACCTCGATCAGGACGACAACGTGCAGGCAGAACAGGGCTTTCGAAGCTTGCTGGCTGAGTCAGCAGGCGATGCTGCCGTGCACGTGGGCCTGGGCGTTGCCCTGTTCAAGGAACATCAACTCGCGCAGGCCAACAGCGAGTTTGAGATCGCGCTCAAAATAAGCCCCCAGGATGAGGATGCACTGCAGAATCTCGGCGAGATCGCCCTGATCGAGGGAAGACCGAATGAAGCTCTCGGCTACCTTGAAAGAGCCGTGGGAGGAGCCCCGGGAGACTCACAGCTTCGTGCCAGGCTCGCATTTGCATACTCGCAAACGGGTCAGAACGAGAAGGCGCTGGCGGAACTGACAACCGCCGCCGGTTTATCTCCCGGAGATAAGGAGATCCACGCTCTGCTCTCCCAATCACTCGCATCTGCTGGCCGATTGCCCCAGGCCATTGAAGAAGAACAACTCTCGTTACGACTCGACGATCATGACGCCGACGGCTGGAACAACCTGGGCGTGCTGGAATTACGCTCTGGAAATGAAAGCGGCGCGCGAAAAGACTTTGAACGAGCCATTGCGCTTAATCCGAATCTATCCCAGGCGCGAGCCAACCTCAGCCGGCTATTGAGCCACAGCAGCCCTTAGCGAGAAAGCACAGTGCGCGTGGCCGAGGTGGGTACAATCGTAGCTGCCTGCTCAGAGTCATCGCCGCTCTCCAGCTCCGTCAACGCGCCGGCGCCGATAGACGCAACTCTCCCTTGCAGCCAATGGGAATCGACACAGCCATGCCAATGAATCGCCGGAAGTTTTTGAAATCGCTGAGCCGCACCTCCCTGGTCCTACCTTTTAGCGAAGTGCTGCTGATAGCAGTTCCTCCCTGGAAACGAGCGTTTGCCGAGCAGACTCAAAATGGCATGACACGCTCCTACGATGCCAAGCCGGTTGCGCCGCCCCCCGGTCCCGTTTCGCCAATTGGTGGAAGTCCGCTCGGCGTCAGCTTTGTCGACGTAGCTGCGGCGGCGGGGGTAAATGCAAAAACCATCTATGGCGGTGTCGGCAGCAACAAATACCTGCTGGAGACAACCGGGTGCGGCGCCGCCTTTTATGATTACGATCAGGATGGATGGCTTGATATTTTCCTGGTGAACGGCTGGCGCCAGGAGGGCTTTTCGAAAAGCAGTGAACCGGCGTGCCATCTCTTCAAAAACAATCGCGATGGCACTTTCACCGATGTCACGGTGAAGGCGGGGCTTGCACGCAGTGGCTGGGGTCAGGGATGTTGTGTAGGCGACTATAACAACGATGGATACGACGATCTGTTCGTCACCTATTACGGGCAGAACGCCCTCTTTCATAACAACGGCAATGGCACCTTCACCGACGTCACCGTCAAGTGTGGCCTCAAGCAGGCAGCGCTTCGTTGGAATAGCGGTTGCGCCTTTCTCGACTACGATCGCGACGGGCACCTTGATCTCTTTGTCGCCAACTACATCGATCTGGATCTAAAAACGGCTCCGCTGCCCGAATCCGGTCCCTGCCTTTACAAGGGGATCATGGTCGCGTGCGGGCCTCCCGGGCTTCCAGCCGGAAAGAATCTGCTGTATCACAACAACGGCGATGGCACGTTTACCGACGTTTCTGAAAAGAGCGGCATGTGGAACACGATCGGAAACTATGCCCTGAGTGTCGCAGTCTCTGATTTGGACGATGACGGCTGGCCTGATATCTACGTCGCCAACGATTCGACGGCAGCTACCCTTTATCAGAATCAAAAAGATGGAACGTTCAAGGACATCGCCATTGAAGCCGGGGCAGCGCTCTCCCCTGATGGAAAGCCGCAGGCAGGGATGGGTGTCTCTGTGGGAGATTACGATCGCGACGGGAGGCTTGACATCGTCAAGACCAACTTCGCCGGCGACACCGATTCACTCTACGCCAATCTCGGAGAAGGTAACTTTCAGGATCGCACCTATGCTGCTGGATTAGGCATCAATACCCGCTATCTCGGCTGGGGTGTCGGCTTCTTCGACATGGATAACGATGGCTGGCTCGACATTCTGGTCTGCAACGGGCACGTATACCCCGAGGTCAACGGCTCCAAATCCGAGGCGCCTTATGCGGAATCCAAGTACCTTTACCGCAACCTGCACAACGGCCGTTTTGAAGACGTCTCCGCCAAGGGCGGTCCGGGTATCACCACTCCTGCCGCAGCCCGAGGCTGCGCCTTCGGCGACTATGATAACGATGGTGATGTCGACGTGATCGTAAATTGCATGAATGCGTTGCCCCAGCTGCTCCGTTGTGATTCCGAATGGAAGCGCTCGTGGATCAAGGTGAAGGCCGTCGGGGTCAAGTCGAATCGGACCGGCATTGGGGCCAAAGTCAGGGTGTTGGCAAAAACGGAGAAGGGATCTTCAGCTCCGCTGCTGCAGGTGGATGAAGTTCGCAGCGGCGGTAGCTACTATTCGCAGAACGACCTGCGTCTGCACTTCGGGCTCGATCAGGCGGAGCTGGTGGATTCGCTGGAAGTTCGTTGGCCCTCCGGCCAAATAGATACATTCAGGAATCTGGCGGTGAACCGGCTCTACATTGTCCAGGAGGGCGCGAAAAGTCCGCAGTCCGTAATCCTCAATTCCCTGCCATCTGGCGTGCGGCGCTGATCTACAAGAGAAGCCTTTGCTGTTCTCTCGGGTCCGGGTCTGGATACCGCGTGATGTAAGCGCGAACCCTTGGCCAGCAGTAGCGTGACGATTGCCTCAAATGCATCCGTCATGGTTTCAGGTGTCCTGCCCCTTCCCTGAGCGAAATGATTTGATTCGCCACCACGCCGGGAAAGACTTCCTCGCGCCCACTCGGCCAGCGTACTTCAATGGACGCGACACTGCCGGCGCTCCCCAGGCCAAAGTGCAATCGCATATCGTTATTGGAACTGTAACTCGACCCACTACGGACTTCGTCCACCCACACCCGGGGAGCTCCGGATGCAACACCAAGCACCTTGACTCGCGCCCCAATCGCATCGCGATTGGAGGTGACGCCGATCAGGTGGATCCCCAGCCAGTGATTGTCATTCCTGGCCAGGTTCACCAGCAGGAGTGGAAAGTCACTTACATTGTTGATCACCGCTTCCTGCCGCCCATCGTTCCAAAAATCGCCGATGGCGAGACCCCTGCTCGATTGTGGTTGGGTGATGCCAGGTCCCGATTCCGCAGAGATGTCCTTGAACTTGCCATTGCCCAGATTGTGATAAAGCACGCGCGGTTCCCGATAGGCCGAGCCCACATTGCCGCTGTCTACCTCGGGATAGACATGGCCGTTGACCAGCAACAGGTCGGGCCACCCGTCATTGTCGACGTCGAGAAACATCGTGCCCCAACCGAGATACTGCGTGTTGACGCCCATGCCGGAGGCAAACGTCACATCGCTAAAGGAGTGATCTGCGTTGTGGTGGTAGAGAGAAGCGGTGTCATCTGAGAAATTTGTCTTGATAATGTCGAGGTGGCCGTCTCCGTCATAATCCGCGATGGAGGAGCCCATCCCCGCCTGCTCGCGCCCATCCTCATTGACGGCGACACCAGTATCGGCTGCCATATCGGTGAAGGTCCCATCATGGTTATTACGATAAAGAATCGACGGGGTTGAATCACAGGCCACGTACATGTCGGGCCACCCATCCTCGTCATAATCGATGGTGGAGATACTGAAGCAGTAATGGCCCAGTGTCTTTTCGAAGCCACTGTTCTTACTCACATCCTCGAACTGGCCGTTGCCTGCATTGTGATAGAGGATGTTTGGCGAGCTGGCGAGGCCTCTGGGCCCGCACATAACCGGTAGTCCCTTCCACGTGCAGCTGGCAGCCGCACCTGGAGCAGGCGTGGTTGCGAGATCAAAGCTGACGTAGTTGGCCACGGCCAGATCGAGCTTGCCATCGCGGTCGTAATCCACAAAGGCACATCCCGTTCCCCAGAGCTTGCCCGTGCCGGCGACGCCGGCCTGCTTTGCTACTTCCCTGAAGGTGCCGTCACCTTGATTGTGGTAAAGCCGATTGTTGCCGTAAGCGGTCACGAAAAGATCGTCGTAACCGTCGTTGTCGTAATCACCTACACAGGCGCCCTGCCCCCAGCCAGTATCCCCAAGCCCAGACTGCGCTGTAACGTCGGTGAATGTGCCATTGTGATTATTGTGGAATAGATGGCTGACCGGTGGCGCGCCCTTACGATTCTGGCCAGGCAGCAGCTCTCCATTCACCAGAAAGATATCCGGCCAGCCATCGTTGTCGTAATCGAAGACGGCCACTCCGCTCCCAGTAGCTTCGATGATGTAATGCTTTGAGGCTGCATCGCCGTTGGCGTTCAGTACCCGAATGCCTGCTTTGCCGGCGATATTTTCAAACCATGCAGGCCCACCGTGTTCCGGCGGATAAGGGCGCTGCGTGACGGAGACATGTTTGGCCGTGATTTTCCGCGATTGGCTGTTTCCATAGACCACGCAGGCCAATTGCAGGAGAAGGACGGTCGCCACAACGCCTCGCGGGATCTTGCGCTTCAGGCCTATTGGCATACGGCAATGCCCCTTATCCCAGAGCGGATCCATTTAAGCGCTGCGGCCACTTCGATGGCCTTACGGTTGCAAGTCGCCCGCGCGGCTCCCCTGACAAATACCAAGCCGGTTTCCTTTCGCAGTGCGAAACCCACTACTGCTGCGGGCGCTACCAGCGCGTGAGTGCAGGGCTACAGCCACTTTCGTTGCGTCATGTGCGACGAATAAAGTCGCGTTTCGCCATGATATAGAATGTGCGCTGTGTTTGTATGTTGAAGCCGCCAGTGCTGCCCGCCCTCCTCCTGCTAGTGGCCACCCTTACCGCGCGGCCGCAGGCACCCTCAGCGGCAGGAAATCCGTCCTCTCTTTCACCCGCTGCGGAAGCGCAAAAGCTTTTGGAGAAAGGGCGGCTTGAAGAAGCATTGAAGGCACTGGCTCCGCTCGCTCTCGAGCAACCGGAGCCCGCCGGGGTAGAGCGGCTACGAGGCACGGCCTACTATGAACAGGGGCAGATGGAGCAGGCCGCGCAGGCTTTCGAAAAGGCCGTCGCCCAGGATCCCTCCGACCGCGAAGCGATGCAGATGGAAGGTGTCGCACTCTTTCGCATGGGCAAGGCAGCGGCCGCCGTTCCGCTGCTTGAGAAGGCCCACCTTTCCATCGCCAGTACCAATATTGAAAGCAACTACGTACTGGGTTTGTCGTACCTGGATACCCGACGTTATGACGATGCGCGCAAGGCCTTCGCCACGCAATATGCTTTCCCGCCAGATTCACCTTCAGCCTATCTGCTTGCCGCCAGGATGATGGTGCGCCGGGATTATCTGCCGGTTGCGGACGATTTCGCCCGGAAAGCGCTCGCTCTCAATCCAAGCCTGCCGCTAGCCCACTTCTTGCTTGGCCAGATAAAACTAACCCGTATGCAGCTTCCCGAAGCAGTGGCAGAGTTCGAGAAGGAACGCGAACTGAATCCGCTTTTTGGCGAGCTGTATGACAGGCTGGGCGATGCCTATATCCGCCAGGGCGACTACTCCAAAGCCCAGGAAGCTCTCGACCGGGCTGTGTTGCTGGAGCCGAATTCCCCCGTGCCTTTCATCCTGCTGGGCAAGGTGTTGCTGAAGCAGCAGCAGCCGGTGATGGCTAAGTTCTACCTGGATACGGCACTCGCCATGGATCCGCGAAACTACATGACCCATGCACTCCTGGGGCAGGCTTATCGCTCGCTCGGACAAACAGATCAGGCGTCCCATGAGTTCCAGGTGTCAGAGCAGATCCAGGCGGATGCTCAGCCGAAACTCGAGACACCAAAGTGAGCGGAGTACCACCCGAGCCGCCCCAGGAGCCGCCTGCATGGGCAAGACAGACCGTCTATTTCTTTCCGCCAGTCTGTGGACTGCTGTGTTGGCCCTTCCTTTCCTCACGCCGCGCTCCCCTGCCCTCGCGCAACCTTCGGGCCAAACCTCAGTCGACAAAGTAAAGCAAGCGGACGGGGCATTTAAAGCAGGGTACGCGGCTCTTTCCAACCATGATCTCCAGGCAGCGCGGGAAAACTTCGAGAAGGTAGTCAATCTTGCTCCCCAGATTGAGGAAGGCCATGGTGCGCTCGGGGCTGTACTTTTACAGCTGAACGATTACCCTGGCGCGATCCTCGAGCTGAAAAAGGCGATCAAGTTAAAGCCGGGGGACGCTTCAGCCGAAACCAATCTGGCCCTGGCCTATGCCAGAAACGGCCGCGATGCGGAAGCCATCCCGCTCTTCGTCAAGGCAGATAGGATGGCTGCGTCTGCGGGCAAAGCATTGCCCGGCGATGTGCTCCTCATTTATGCCCGGTCTCTGGCGGCCACGGGACAAATCGACCAGGCAGTGGAGACCTTGAAAAGCGCGGTCACTCGTACTCCGGCAGATAAGTCACTGCATGATGCACTTGGTTCTCTCTATGCGCAGAAGCAGGAGTGGACGCTTGCGGCCAACGAATTTTCTTCCGCTCTAAGCCTCGATCCCGACTTCGCACCCGCGCATCTTCATCTCGGTGTCGTGCGCCTTAACCAGGGACAAATGGAATTGGCGTTGAGCGACTTGGTGGCTGCTGCGAAATTGGCCCCGGAAAACGCCTTCACACAACTCACTCTCGGCAAGGCTCTTGTGCAGGCAGGTAATCTGCAAGACGCTTTGCCCGTCCTCAAAACCGCCCTGGCTCTCGACACCTCCAACCAGGACGCGCGATACCAGCTGGCGCTGGCCTACCAGTCGAACAGCCAATTCCAGGAGGCTCTCCCCCTGTTCCAGGAAGTGGCGAAGACGGATACCGGGAATGCTCCCGTGCTGACCAACCTCGCGCTCGACATGGTGCAACTAGGCAATGCCAAGGGAGCAATCCCGATTTTTCAACACGCTCTCTCGCTCACTCCGGGTGTGGTGTCTGTGCACGAAGACCTTGGTGTCGCTTACTTGCAGGAGAGTGATCTGGACGACGCTATAGGGGAATTTCGTGCCGGATTGAAGCTGGATTCTTCTGATCCGCAGTTGCACTACAACCTGGGACTTGCGCTCAAGCTGAAAGATGATTTGAGCGGAGCGATCCCTGAATTACAGACTGCGGCGCAACTCGATCCCAGCGCACCGGACCCGCCGTTTACCCTGGGAATCCTGTACATGCAGCAAGGGCACTTTGACGACGCCGCCCAGCAACTCACCCATGCTTTGAAAATCCGCCCACAAAACAGCGATGGCTGGGCGGTGCTCGGCTCGGTATACCAGCAGCAGAATAAGCTGCCGGAAGCGGCATCGGCGCTGGAAGAGGCGATCCGCCTTGCACCCAATATCCCAGGACCGCATATCACCCTCGCTACCGTCCTGGCCCAGGAAGGAAAGCAAGCAGAAGCTGCCGCGCAACGTAAGACTGCGGCCGACCTGACGCGCGTAGTGGTGAATCACCAAAGAGCGACGTTTGCCACCAACACTGGCAACATGCTGTTCGAAAAGGGGCAAATCGCGGACGCGATCGCGCGCTACCAGGAAGCCCTGGCCAACGATCCCAACTTTGCCGAGGCGCATCGACGGCTGGCAGCGGCTCTGGCGCGGGAGGGAAGGACAGCTGAAGCGAACATTGAGCGGAAGAAGGCCGACGACCTTGAGTTACCGCAGCGATGACTTCCTTGCATCAGCCCGCAAAGATGTGCGTAGCTTTTAAGGTTTTGCATCTGCCAGTAGACCGTATAGCTCTGTTCGCCGATCTGATACATCGGCATCAGCTTGTACTTGCCTTCTCCGGCCGCAACCGTGAAGCGCAACGGCGACGAGGGTTCAACCTGAATCCACTGTTTTGTGTTTGCATCTGCGTTGGCCGCAACCTTTGGTAAAGGGCCGGGTGTTTTAAGATTCGCGGGCTCGGTGGGCCGGCCGTGGACAACCCTCATAGGTCCCGGGGCTGGGCCAGCACCAAGGTCCCCTGCAAGGACAAGTGGGCCATAGAGCGCGGCGGTCACGGAGTCATCCCCACGGAGGGACTCCTGCCTCAATTCCATCGGCAGGCTGATCGCGACCGTATCACCACCCTGCCAGGTTCTCCGGATGGCAAGATAGGATCCCGGATCGGCCATTGCTTCGATCAGCCGGCCGTTGATCTTTACCTGCGCCTCCTGGGTCGTCCAGTTCGGGATACGCACATGGATGGTGCGCAGAGCAGGTCTTGAGGACTTGATTTTGAGCGTCGTGCCCGGCTCCTGCGGGAATTGTGTGACTTGCTCCAGCAGAAAGCCTTCGTCCTTCCAATCGAGTGTCGATGCGACGAACTGGTTGACATAGATCTCGCGACCGCGATGGAAATAAATGGTGTCTGTAAATTTGGCGAATTCCTCGGCGCCGGTGCCGGTGCAGCACCAAAACGATTCCTCGGCCGAGTTGTACGCGCGCCAATAACCTGCGGCCAGTGGGAAAAAGTACTGCTTCAGCCCCTGCGCGTTTTGCGTGCCCAGCCTGCAGTTGAACAGAGTCCGCTCGTATGCATCCATCCAGCGCGCGTCGCCCGTCCAGCTGAAAACGTGGCGTTGCAGCTTCATCATGTTGTAGCCAACACAGCACTCCGCGTTGGTCCAGGCGAGTGTCCCTTTGAGTTGATCGGGAGGGCTCTTCCAGTGCTCATCGAGACTGTTGTTACCGATCACGTAACTGCGCGCGGTGAGAACCTCCTGGAGAAAATACTCAGCGATATCGCGATAGCGGCGATCACCTGTCACCTCATACATGCGAGCCGCGCCAATCACCTTGGGCACGTTGGTGTTGGCATGCAAGCCCTGCAACTCGTCGCGCCGCTCGGCAAGTGGATCAAGAAATCCTGGCTGCTCGAAAAGATGGGCCGCATTGAGGTAACGATCCTTGTTGGTCAGTGCAGCGAGGTTGACCAGGACCTCGTTCATGCCGCCGTACTCAACGCGCAGCATGCGCTGGCGCTGCTCGTTGCTGAAACCTCGCATGAACTCCTGCGCCCATTGGCCCATCCCTTCAGCAATCTGCAGTGCGTCCGCGTTGCCGGTGTGGATGTACATGTCCACCAGGCCAGCCATGATCTTGTGATAGGTGTAGAAGGGCGCCCAGACGGGTGTGCCTTGTGCCAGGTGTTCGAACAGGGCAGGGGGAAACGCGCTCAGGTAGCCGGTCCCCATCTGTTTGCGGCAGGCGTCAAGACCGGCGACAAGCGCATCGCCGCGGCCCTTAAGAACGCTGTTCCCCGAACAGGCCGAAGCCAGGGCAAAGGCCGAGAGAACGTGGCCGCCAGCGAAATGACCGCGCAACTCGCAGGCGGGCTCTTCCCAGCCTTGATAGGGTGTGGCACCGGAGGAAATGCCCGCTGTCAAGCGGAAGGAGTGTAGCAGTCGATCGACGGTGAGAGAGTCGAGATAACGCGCATTGATTTCCTCTTGCTCCTTGAAGATACCCGGCGCGAGGCGGACCGAGGCCAGCGGAAAGGCCACCAGCTTGCCAGAAGACTCCTCAGGCGCATTGCCGGTGAGGGCGTGGACGATTGCCGGGGAGCCGATCAAGGAAAGGCCGGCGGCACCGGCAGAGGTCTTTAGGAAGTTGCGACGCGAGCGATCCATCATGCGGTACTCCTGCTCAATTATCTACGGACTGCTCGTCTGAAGCAGACATCCTTGCTAAGACGGCATCACATGGTTCCGGAAACTATTAGCCACCGCGGTTGTATGTGTGCCCGAATAGATCGCGAAAGCTATGCGCGATCTTATATTTCTAGAGAACAGCATGCAACCTGGCCGTATCGGTGCAGAGACTGAGACGCATGCTGTACACCGCTCCCTTGTCATCCGCTACTTCCCCCGCTGTCATCTGCTACCTCCCTTTTGCCACACGCTCCTCCGTCTTCATCCGCTCTCGCCCTTGTCAACTGCTCCTGCCCCTTTGTCATCAGCTCCCCCTTTTGTCATCTGCTCCCCCCTCTGTTACCCGCTCCCCCCTTTGTTACCCGCTCCCCCCTTTGTTACCCGCTCCCCGATTTGTCATCTGCTCCCCCCTTTGTCATCTGCTCCCCCCTTTGTCATCCCGAGCGCAGTCGAGGGATCTGCTGTGCGCCTTTCTCCTTCCACCAATCTGTACATGAGCTCCAGCATCGGACAAGCAAATGGACCCATCCTTTAGCTGCAGGAAGCATTGTCATACCAACTGGCGGGTTCCTTCGCTTGTCCGATGCTGGAGCTCATGTACAGATTGGTGGAAGGAGAAAGGCGCACAGCAGATCCCTCGACTGCGCTCGGGATGACAAAGGGGGGAGCAGATGACAAAGGGGGGGAGCAGATGACAAAGGGGGGAGCAGATGACAAAGGAGGGGAGCAGATGACAAAGGAGGGGAGCAGATGACAAAGGGGGGGAGCAGATGACAAAGGGGGGAGCAGATGACAAAGGGGGGGGAGCAGATGACAAAGGGCGCCGGGATTGCCGTCGTAACCCGCAAGGCAGACGCTCGCTCTTATGAGACCCGTGCCCTAACACTCGAGCCCTGGATCTCAAGACCAGGTTCTGGTATCCAGGATCGTGACGCTGGTTCATCTCCCCAAGTAAACGCCCCCCCGGAAAAACCATCCCCAACGATACTGAGCTATTTAGGCAAAACGGACGCTGTTCTTCTCCCACGGTAAACAACCTGATGAACCGAGCCCGTATCTACAGCGACGATCTTGAATTGCCGAGACTGCAGCATCCCAGAGAACTGCCCGTCACGCTGTCCAATGGAAAGTTCTCTCCGCTTGTCGCTCCAGTGGAAGTGGATCGTGCTTCGCAGACCCTTCTCGTAGTTGTAATTCGTGCCTTCATCTTCATACAAAGAGAAGTCTCCATCGGAACCGGGGTAGACCCGGATCTCCAAATCACTGGGCGGCTTCTCACCGGCGTACTGCTCGACAGGACCGATCGGAACAATACTCCCTGCCCTGACCAGTACCGGTATCCGCTCAAGCGGCGCGTCGATTTGTGTGGTCGCGCCTGACGCTACCCGGGATCCGGTCCAGAAGTTGTACCATCCTCCAACACTGGCGGGCACGTACACAGGCCAGCGCACTGCTCCTGTCTCAAGCACCGGGGCAATCAGAAAGGCCGGACCGAACATGTACTCGTACTTCTGGGCGAGCGCCTGGTCATCCTGTGCGAAGTCCATCACCAAAGGACGCATCAGCGTCGATCCCTGGAAGGTGACGGCAGCCGCCTGGGAATAGATGTAAGGTAACAACTGCTGACGTAGATCCAGGTAGCGACGAACCTCCGTCTCGACCGCATCACCATAGCGCCAGGGTTCTGTGTCCGTCTGGAATCCATGGACACGCTGCAAGGGCGAAAAGGTGGCAAACTGGAACCATCGCAGGAACCGTTCGTGATAGCCGGGGTCGTTATATTGACCTGGCCCCGGACGAAAGAAGCCGCCCGCATCCGTCGTCCAGTACGGGAGTCCACTTGCGGTGTAGCCGAGTCCGGCTGTGATTTGCCTCTTGAAAGATTCCCAACTGTTACCGATATCGCCCGACCAGGTGGCGGCGGCATAGCGCTGTTCGCCCAGGAAGGCGCAGCGAGTCAATAGAAGAACGCGCTTTTCAGGGGCATCCTTTCGTTGGCCTTCGTAAACAGTCTTGTTCACGAACAGCGGATAAACATCACGCACTTTTTCACCGGGCCCGGCGAAGGTGGATCTCCCGGCCAGGTCATCGTTTTCCGGTTCGGTGGCATCCAGCCACCAGGCATCTATGCCGAGCGACAACATACGCGCGCTAAAGTTCTGCCAATAGAGCGATGCTGCCGCTGGGTTGAAAAAATCAATCCATTGAGTTCCCGGTATGTAATACCCTTTGGCTGCGAAGAGTCTGCCCACTTCGCTGTCCGGATCGATTTTGGACCAGACGGAAACCATGAACTTCACCTTCATGGCGTGAAGGCGGTCGATCATTCCCTTGGGGTCGGGATAATACCGCTCATCCCATTTCATCGCATTCCAGCCGTACTTCCCCCAGTACTGCCAATCCTGGACGATGACATCGAGGGGCAAGTCGCGCTTTCGGAACTCGGCCGCTGTGTCCAGAATTTCCTGGCTGGAGTGGAATCGCTCGCGGCAATGAATATAGCCATACGCCCAAGACGGCATCAGTGGCGCCGGCCCGGTTACCTGCCGATAATCTGCGATGACATCATCGGGAGTTGGTCCGGAAAAGACGACATAATCAATCGCATCCGCCACAGGAGATCGTAAGACTGTGCGGGCTTCGCTCGGCCTCCAGAACAGAACCGGCTGGTCATCCTGCTCTCCGATGACGCGAATGGTGTGGCGGCCCGCAGAGACGTCACTAAACCAGCTGGTGGTCGGAGGGAGCCAGAAGTTGGCGAAGTCGATGACAACTTTGCCGTCGATCTCAACGTGGTACCGGCGGGCCATCTTCTGTCCCGCATCGAAGAGAAAGGCATAACGGCCACTTGCAGGAACTTCTAGCGTGCCGATAAATTCGGCCGCGCGCCGGACTTCCCTTCTCGTGCCTTCACTGGTGGTTACATCCGCTGCCGTTTCTTTTCCGCTTGCCGATCGCGTCAGCAGCACACGTTGATCTGCGGGATTCAAATCGGTCAGTCCGTAGTTGTGCCAAAGGATTCCATAACCCTTGCTGGATAGCAGGAACGGTATAGCGATCTGGCTATTCACCTGGGTCAGACGCCGGGGAAGATCTCGAATATCGAGGAAGCCGTCCTGGAATTCGCCGCTCCCGAACAGGTGTTCGCCGGGTGGCGACACAAAACCCTCCTCCACCGCATAGGTCTCTTCTCCCTGCACGGCTGTCTGGGTGATGCGCCGGGAATCGGGGATCTCGGAGAGGAATGTTTTTCCCGAATGATCAACAAAGTGCAGAGCTCCGCTATGACGATCGAAGACCGCCTTCATCTTCGATGTCGCGATGGCAATGCTCGTGGTATCCCCCGATACCTTGAATGTCGGCACAGTGGACTGTTGCAGCAGAACGATACTTGGGCTCTCGGCCGTCATTGGCTTAGCGCAGCGCACACGCATGGCAGATGCGGTGAGAGGGTGTATCGCCAGCACGCAGGCATCTGTCTTGATTTCCACGCCGCTCAGGCTTTGGGTGAAAAGTTTGTCCGGCCCGGCTTGTGCGTGTACATCAGCAGATGCCGCACAGAAAAAGAAACCCAGAACGATCACAGAACCTGGCAACACCAGCGGGTCGCGTCGGGAAATCACGCTGTCCTCTTCCTTGAATACGAAATGAAAATTGAGAGAAGCTAAACGCAAACGGTATTTCACTCAGGCGCTACAAATTCTCATGGAGACGGCATACTTAGAAGGGGGAGTCCCGGGTACTTGAATCTCAAGGCTCTGGGCGCCGCGTTTCCACTTCACCTCGGAATTCGAACCGACCAACTCGACTTTTCGTATCCGGTGAGGGTAGTTTGGAGAATTCTCTGCCAGAGACTTGATGAGGATCTTGCCGTCAGCCGGCCAGCCCAGAGCGATGGCGTAGAGGATCTCACCTTTGGTTGTAAACCGTATGTCTGTATGGTCGAACTTGATCCTTGACAGCTGGTAAGAGGGGATTTCCTTCACTGCAGTCGATGGACCCTCTCCAAAAATGCTCCACGGACGTGTGCCCTTGATGGCTTCGGAATTCACGCGCTGCCAGTCTGCCAGTTCTTCAAGAAAGGCAAGCTCATCGCTGTCCGGCTTTCCGTTCCCAGGCAGCGGGATGCTGAGAAGCAGATTGCCATTCTTACTGACGATATCTACCAGGAACGGAATGATGAAGGATGCCTTTTGGTAGGTATGGTTCTCAAACACAGACCGATCGTAGTGCCAGTGTCCGATACACGCTTCCGTTTGCCACGGATCCTGCTGAAGCTTATCCGCAAGGGACATTTCGAAGTCGCGCGTCAGCGTGCCCCACACCGGCTCGGGGACTACCTTCAGATCCACTACGCCTTCCAGGTGACCGCCATGAGCCTGCACATTCTTGTTGTAGTAGTAGGCCATGATCTGCGGCGCGAGATCCGGAATTCCCAACCAAACCTTCAAATCGAGCTTGGGGCCGCCGGCATCGAAATCAAACTGCGCCCCATCGTCGAAATTGAGAATGTCAGGGTTGTAGTGATCGATAACATCCTGCACGCGTAAAAGAAATTGCTGAACGAACTCCGGGCAAGGACTGCTCTTCAGGTGGGGTTTTCCATTGATCATCTGAGGGTCCATTCCCTCCCACCACTTACCCTTGCCGTCAGCGATCGTCTGCATGCCATCGTAAGGAACGCCGGCCAGCGGCCCGGTCGTATCGCTTTTATAGCGAACGGGCAGAAACTCATCCCAGACTCTATGGGGCGTTCCGTGATAGCTCACGCCAAATCGCAAACCATTGGAGCGTGCGACCTTCTCCCACGTCCCCACAATGTCGCGCTTAGGACCGATATTGACGCAGTTCCAGGGCTGATACTTAGAGTGCCAACAATCGAAATTATCGTGGTGGGTAGCCAGCGCGACCAGGTAGTCGGCGCCAGCGCGCTTGTACAGTTTTACCAGCGCATCGGGATCCCACCGCTCGGCCTTCCAAAGAGGGCAGATGTCCTTGTATCCGAATTTCGACGGGTGACCGTAATGCCGCACATGATACTCATATTGAGGCGACCCTTGTAAGTACATATTCCGCGCGTACCAGTCGCCCTGTTCGGGCACACACTGCGGGCTCCAGTGAGCCCAGATTCCAAACTTTGCATCCCGGAACCAATCCGGGCAGCGATACGCCTTCAGAGATTCCCAATACGGCAGGAACGGACCGTCAGGAACGGTTCCCTTGAAAAACGGTGAGTCTTCCAGTCCCTTCGCCATTCGGGATAGCGCGATCATGGATGTTCCGCTGGTAAGAAAGAGCCTGCGATTCATCAAGTAAAAACCTCCACTCACTGGATGCTCATCGATTAAAGGGAGGCCTTGGTCCCGCTACTTGCCCGTGACTGTCACGACAGCACTGTCGGGTCCATTCCAGGCAGGCGCTCCTGCGTGTTTCAACTGGTGTGCTGCATCATCCCACGTGAGTTCTTGTGCTCGAGGCCCATGCCCGTTTCGTAACCGTATGTGTTTCCTTCGTCCTGAAAGAGCGTGAAGCTGCCATTGGCTCCTGGATACACACGAACGGACGCGATCCTTCCATCTGCGAGACCAGCACCGTCGTGCCTCTCCAGCGCGATTGAAACTAGCATTTTTCTCTCCGCCATTGGTGTTGATTGTGTACGGTTACGTCGCCTGATTTGCCCGCCTGATCTTAGATCGGAAGCCTGCAAGCGGCCACCCGACCTGTAGGCGAAAGACTGGGATGGTTCACGCGAATGATTCTCTTCGCGAAAAAGAGCCGCGCAATGACCTCCATTGCGCGGCTCGGAGATAACTTATGCAAGCTGGAAGCACCGAGGCAAGTTCGTCAAGGTACCTGTGAGAGCGTAAGGCTTCCCACCTGGTCCGCGCATCCCCTGCCTCACCTCATGCCTGGTATCCAACTCAGAAGCTCACAGTGACTGAGAATTCCAATTGGCGCGGGGATGCTCCAATCGCCATCCCGGTGATGAGGCCGGCGCCGCTGCAGTCGATGCAACTGCTTCCTGGATTGGCCGGGTTGATGTGATTGAAGACATTGAAGGCGTCTAGGCGGAACTGTGCTGTGACTTCCTCGTGGATGGGAAGAGTCTTCGATGCGGCGAGATCGGTATTAAAGAACGACGGGCCAGTGTAGCTATTGCGTTGAGCATTGCCGAATGTATCGAGCTTGGGCCGGGAGAACGGTCCAGTTGACGAGCCGTTGGGGCCAAAAGCAGGGTAGGGCGTAAAGTAGGTCCGCGAGTGGGATTTGGTGTCGAAAGAAGTAAGATTCGTTGGCATCCTGCCGATCGCCTTGTTAGGTTGGCACGGTCCGTTCGGTATGTCGGACCCGCATTCACCATAGCTTGGACTGAAGGGGAGACCACTGGACAAGTTTAGAGACGGGCTTAAATTGTAGCCACCAACCAGGTAGTCCACCCACTTTGAAGCGTTGCTGAGAAATTGCTTATTACGCCCGAATGGCAGGCTGTAGTTCCCATAAAGTTGGAACTCCTGCTCCCGCAAATCATCGAACCTTCCGTAATTAACAGACCGATCGATCTCGGCGTAATCGTTGTTTGCGAAATTGAACGCCCTCTGCCACGAATACCTTGCGGTAAATTGCAGACCCTGGGAGAAGTGTTTATCCAGGGTAGCCTGCAGGGCGTTGTAATGGGTGTCGAATCCGTCGTGGTAGTAGGTCAGGCCCTGCGTCCATTGGTGTTGGGCGTAGAAGCGGCGGAGGTAATTCGTGTTGCTGGTCTCGGTTTGCCCAGCTACAGGGGTGGTAGATGGAGCGGTTGGATTCCAGCAAAGGTTTTCACCATTCACGCTTTGGCTCCCTGGTATGCAGGCAGCGACGCCGTTCAGAGTAACCGTCTGCCCATCGCCGGCAAATGTGTGACTGCCTTTGTTACCGACGTAAGCCAGGGTCGCGCTAACGCTACTGGTCAGTTGCCGCTGCATGCTCAAGTTCCATGCATCCACGGTAGGCAGGGGCTGGGGATCGTCGCGAACCTTGGCGCTTACGCCATCCGGGATAGGAATCAGCCCATTCGCCGGAATTGAGGGAAAGACCAACGGGGTAGGTCCCTGCGCGAGATTGAAAGCAGAAGTATTGGCGCCGGCATTGGTCAGGTTTTGATTGGCAAGTACAGGAAGATTCTGGGTGACCACATGGCCGAAAAGAGTTCCGAAGACTCCGATGTCAAAGCTTCTCCCATAGCCTGCGCGTATGACCGTTCTCGGATCCACCTGGTAGGCAATGCCGATGCGCGGAGCAAGATTCTTGAAGTCCTTGCTGACGTTCATGGCTGTGCTGTATGGTCCATAGCCCGCCACCCGGAATGAGCCGGTTTTCAGATCTGCGAAGCCGCCCTGCCCACGGCCATTGACTGCTTCGGGAAAGTAGAATTCCCAACGAAGGCCCAGGGTCAAGGTCAGATTGGGCGAAACCCGCCAGGTGTCCTGTGCATAGCTGAAGATAATCTTCTGCGATTCCTTGGCGTTGGTCGAGGAGCTGACATAGCGGGCGAAATTGGTGACATCGCCCAGAAGGAAGCTGGCCAGGCCGAGCCCACCGGGGGTGCCCAGACTTGTATTTTCGGTGTCGGTGGCGCTGAACGTCACTTCACCGGCTCGATTGTTATCGCTGGGAACGCGAAGATTTCGCGCGTAGCGCAGATCCGCCCCGAAGCGGACGGTGTGATTGCCAATGATCCTGGTCCAGTTATTCACCACCTGGTACTGGTCCTCGGTTTCCAGCAGATGGCAATTGCAGGCGTTTACCTGCAAACTCGAACCGAAACTCGACAGTCCGTCTCCCGACGTTCCGCTCGTATTGTTCAGAAAGAAACCAGGAGCACCGGCAGTGAAGGTCGTACCTGTATTCAGCCCCGGAATGCCTGCCGCGGTGGCCAGGTCCTCCGTGCCGTCATATTTTTGTGTGGAGACGTGATAGCGCAGATACCCCAGGCGGAAGTCGGTGAGGAACTTGGGATTCAAAGCAATATCCATGCCAGTAACCGCGCTCTGGTTGCGCCCCGTCGCGGAACCGCCAAAGTTGTTGGAGATGGATGAAAATCCCGCGCCGCCCGCTGCGCCAAAAATGGTACCGGCCGAATTTGCGTTGGCGAAATAGCTATAGCGGCCAAACGCATGCACTGCCTCGCGAACCTCGTAGTCGACACGCGTATCGAACTGGTTCTGGTTAGTGACGCCCGTGCCGCCCGCATTGTAGTTATTGGCCGTACCAGCCTGCGTACCCGGCGAATTCGGCAGCGGAATCAGCTTGAGAAGGTAAAGCGCCTGGGAAGAAAGGTACTGGCTTGGGATGAAATTGTTTACGAAAGGCGCCGGTCCAGTGAGGGGATTGACGATACGGGGATTGTAGATCTGGCCCTGCAACGGCCCCCGGCCGGCCAGGAACTCGCTCAGATCGCATCCATTGCCGGAGAGGCAGGAGTTGTGCGCTAAGGCGGTCGGAACGGTGACCTGAGCGGAAGCTCCATTGCGCTGCCGAACGCCCTGGTAGTCGCCGAAGAAGAATGCTTTGTTCTTGAGAATAGGGCCGCCCACCGACCCGCCAAATTGGCTATAGAGCGCCGGCGGAGTCAAGCGATTGGAGAGCGACGAGTAGGGCGCGAACTGGTTGAATGGATTGCGCGCCAATTGGGCGCCGCTTCTCCGGTAGTCGAATGCGCTTCCATGGAAGCTGTTGGTCCCTGACTTGGTTTGTGCGTTGACAACCGCCGCCACCGATTGCCCGAATTCCGCGTCGTAGCTTTGTGTCAGGATTTTCGCCTCGCCCACCGCATCCAGGGGCGGGTTGATAACGATTTGCCCAAGGATGGGGTCCTGGTTCGACGCGCCATCGAGCAGATAGCCAACTCCCGAAAAGTTTTGCCCCGCGATGTTGACCGTCGGGCTGCCCTGCGCGTCCTCAGCGTTGTTCTGCGTCCAGCCCATGGCCTGGGCTCCCGGAATCAGCAGCTGCAGGCTGGCGAAATTCCGGCCCTGGATGGGCAGATCGGTAATGGACCGCTGATTAAAAACAGTGCCAACTTCGGCGCGGTCGGTTTGCAGCTGGGGCGCCGCGGTAGTCACGGTGACGCTTTCGGTCGCCACCCCGACAGTCAGTTGCAGGTCAACCTTGGGTGAAGTATCGGCTGAGACCTGGACCCCACGGTTCTCCACCGGAGCGAACCCGCCGGCCGACGCCTTAACGTCATAAACATCCGGAATCAGATTCGGCACCGTGTACCCGCCCGACTGGTTGGAGGTCACCTGGACCGCTGTTCCCTTGCTCTCGTCCGTTACCGTGACGGTGGCGTTAGGAATGGCAGCCCCGGTCTTATCCGTGACCGTACCGTAGACTGACCCATAAATCGCCTGGGCCTGGGCGGTATAGGTCGACTTCAAAGTGAAGAGAACCAGCGCGACCAACAGGGTGTATCTGAGGACCTTCCGGGTTCCTTGCAACATCACTCCTCCTAAAAGACTGCCTACAACACGTATTTCCTGGATCGTTGCCGCCGCGAACTTAAATCCGTTCATCGAATCTCAATCAATAGCGGTTTCAACGTGTGCGCTCTTTCAGGTCTTGAAGACTGTGAGAACGCCCTCTACAGCGTTTACGGAACACGTCGTTCATCCTATGCTCTCGATCCTGCCAAACCTCCGAAGCCCTGCGGAGCTCCTGTCAGTCGATGGGCGACCCGAGTTGTTTCGCGGATTGGCGCATAAAAAACCTTCGGTCGCCCGACGGAGTGTAAAAGACTCCTGGGACAGGACCTTTGACAAGGTGTGGTACAGTAGGCTGCCGAGAAAGCGTTTTCTTTTCAACAACGTAATAGGGGGGTAAAATACCTCTCTGCAGTCGCCGGTGGAGAAGAACAGCATGAAGGGTGGCGAGAAAACAGGTCTGCTAACGCCGCCAGGAGCACCATCGGAAGAGGCCAGGCAATGCGTTAAAAAGGCCCTCGAAGAAATGGTGGGCAGCGTTCCATTTCGCACCAGCCGCCAATGCCAGGATCTGCTCCGTTACATCGTTCTCCATAGCCTGAGCGGAGAAGACGAACTGCTGCGCGAGCGCGTGATCGGTGTCGAGGTTTTCGGCCGGCGCCCCGACTATGACCAGGCTGCCGATCCAGTGGTTCGCATCCGCGCCGCGGATGTGAGAAAACGGATTGCGTTGTTTTATGAAGCGACGGAAGCAGCGACGCGTCGCGTCAAGATTGCCATTCATTCAGGTTCGTATAAAGCATCGTTCGAGTTCATGGCGCCACCCGACCGTGACCTTGAGCCTTCATCTAAAGCGCCCGCTCACGAGATCGTCGGCCTCGGCAGTCGTAGACAGTCGTCCGATCGAGTTGCCCGCCGTGCCCCCTCCTACAAGCGAATCGACCAAAATGACCCCTCGATGGGTCGGGCGATCTTTGTGGATAGCATTAACGGTGATAGCCGCGTTGTTGATTCCTGCCGGTTACGAGATGCTAAGACCGGCTACCCCGTTTGACCGGTTCTGGTCGCCGGTTCTGAACAGTCCGAACCGAAGCGTGATCTATGTTGGCAGTAACGCGGTTTATACCTTGTCCGGAGATTTTCTTGACCAGTATCGGCGCGAACACCACCTGGACAAAATGGAGACCATGGGACGAGAGTTTCTTGTTCCTTTGGGCTCGACCGACAGCTTAAAAGGCAGTGCTCTCGTTCCCGAGAAGGACACTTACGTGACGGTAGGAGACGCCGCGGCAACCGCGAGGATCGCTTCCCTTCTTTCCTTACGTAAGAAGTCCTATGACATGCGGTTTGGCGGAGACATTTCGGTGGGCGATCTTCGCGAGCGGCCGGCTATTCTCATCGGCGGCTTCAATAACTCCTGGACACTCGAAATGACGGACAATTTGCGTTTTGGATTCGCTTATCAGTATCAGATTCAGGATCGTTTCGATAAGCACAGGAGTTGGAAGGCCAATCAGGAATTCACAGAAGACTACGCCCTCATCTCCAGAATTCTCAACTCGAAGACCGGCGAAATCCTGATCACCGCGGCTGGTATCGGCCAAGCCGGCACGCGGGCCGCCGGAGAATTTCTAACCAGCGCCAAAGATATTGATTCCGTGCTGGCTGCTGCGCCTCGAGGATGGGAGAAGGGGAATCTACAGATAGTGCTGCATACCAATGTCATCAATGGATCGCCAAATCATCCAGACGTGATCGCCACGTACTACTGGTAAGATGTCCCGGCAGGCGTGCTGACAGCCATCCTGCCGAAGCCTTGAAGCATTATTGCTGACCCAAGCTTCGCATCGATGAGCTGCTTGCATTCACCAGGATAGCTCCAGTCCAGTTGCGCGTTTTCCAGAACCATTCCTGATAAAGCCAAGCTGAAGAGCCCTCGATGGAGTGACTCGGCCTGTTATCCCCAACTGAGGCCATGAAGTATCAATCGTTAGTTGACACGAGCCGACTTCCCGTCAGCATTTCCAAAATCACGCGGATAGCTTTCTTCGCACTTGCCCTACAAGCTTGACGTTCTATCGAAGCACACGGTCGATCGCCCCAGTGATGAGGCGATCGACGGAAGCGGGTTGCACCGCGATCGAAACGTGCGATCAGGCGATCGGGTTGCCGAAGAGGACACTGAACTTTCCGAACATGACATCCAACCGGTAGATGTGCGCTGGATAGGCAAGCATCTCCTCCAATTCTGCCGCGCGAAGGAAGTTCTGACCGCCCGGGCCAACGTTGTGCGCGTTTCGAGCCGTAGTGTCGGCGAAGGCTTCGAACACCCCGAAGGTAGTCTCGGAAAAGCGGACGCCAAACCATGGACCCGTGCCGGGTTCCTGCTCCACGCCAGCCAGGATGTCTCGAAGGAACGATTGCACCTGATCCCCTTTACTGGGTTTAGCCTCCAGATTGATGTAGTAGGCCTTGCGCCCCGGGGTGTTGTCCTGGCCGCTCGCTACCCAACCTGGGTGAACTTCAATCTGCGTGTTGTTGAGGGGATCGGGGCCTGCGGTTTGCATGTTGTCGCTCATGTTCATGTCTCCATATATTTCGGGGTTGTGGGTGGATTGGTTTGTGGTGATCACCGTTACGTCGCCGATGTCTGCCAGTGAGGCTTGTTAGAGCCTGCGAGGTTTGGGGAGGTCAGTCACCACGGCTCGCCATTGCCAAAAGACCAATCCGAACGGTCAACGAACACCATGTTGATCATGACGTCATCTGGACGGACGGAGAGCTTGCTCTTCAGTTCGTCGGCGATATACCGAAAGAAGGCAAGCTTCGATTCCTTGTTGTTGCCGACGGTGCTGGTCACCTGGATCAGGAGGAAGTCAGGCGAGCGCTTCCATCCAAGGAACGTGATGTCGTAGATTAAATTTTCGGAGGAGTGCTCGTTTATGACGATGAAGCGGTCACCATCGGGTGCCTTCAGCACATCGACGATTCCTTTGTAGACGATATCGGCCACGGTAGCGCGATACTCAGCGGGCTTTCCTTTGATCAGATCGATACGTGCGAATGGCATATAACACTCCCTTTGGTAATGGATCCTTGGAGTGACGACTGGGCCGGTGAAGCAGAACTCAGTCCGAATAGTAGCGAGTTCCAACTTTGCTACCTGACACATGGCAGGTACGGATATCAGATCCTATCTGCCACTTGGTAGATTCACGAATTCGGAATAATATTTGTTTAGCTCCTCTTCTTGTATTTGCAGAGGGCGCGAGGCGATTGCGTGAGTACAGACTCAAGAGAGAAAATTCTGACGGCCGGCAGGCTCGTTGCGCAGGCACATGGCTATAATGGGCTGAACTTTCGCGATCTCGCGGAGATGGTGGGCATTCGGGCGGCAAGTATTTATCACCATTTTCCCAGCAAGGCTCTCCTTGCTGAAGCTATTGCTAAACGCTATTGGGAGGACTTTGCGACTGCACTTGATGCTCTGCTGGCAAGGTCCTCAGCGCCGCTGATCGCCCTGCGCCGCTACCCTGATTTGTTCCGTTTGTCGCTGGAGAATGAGAATCGTATGTGCTTAAGCAGCTTCATGGCTGCCGAGTATGACGACCTGGCGGAAGAAGTGCGGACGGAAGTTCAAAGCTTTGCTGACGTCAATGTCACCTGGCTGAGTAAAGTTCTTTCCGCTGCGAATGTGGTGAGCGGCAAGCAGGTTGAACCTCGGGCACGCGCTATCTACGCCGCCGTAGCCGGTGCTCAACTCCTGGCAAGAAGCCGGTCAGATATCTCGCTCTATGACGCAGTCATCAAGAGCTACCGCGCGGCTGGTCTTCTGCCGGAGTGAACCGCGCCTCCACCGGAGCCGCCGGTCGCAAACGATGTAAGTAAAAAACAAACGGGATGAACGGGGTGCGATACGCATTGGTCTGGCTGAGCGAGCGGAGCAGGATGTCCCCCACTCAAGCCAAACGCGGCTTGAGTGGGCCACCCTCGGCTTTTCGGGATGCGGGCAGGGAGCAGATTCTCCTGAGTGGCGACTGATCGGACCCTAAAACTGTAGGGTGGCCCATTCAAGCCGCGTTTGGCTTGAGTGGGGGACATTTGAACCCTCCTTTCTCCCTCTGGGAGTTTTTACAGAGCTCCAGCATCGGATGGGCAGAGGAACGTGGTCTCGATAGCAGCCGCTTCGCGCATTCACCTAAAGTCAAGGCGTGACCAGAACAGAACCTGCGGCTTCATCTCTGGGAGCCACACTCCCTAGGAGTGCCTTCCACTGCTTGGCTTTTGCGTGTCGCTCAGGAGCGTGGCTGCGGTACCCCAGGTTGTGATTGTCTTGCCGCCTATGCGCTGGATCATGGCGACAAAAACGATGTCGTTCGTGGGATCCACCCAGAGTGCAGACCGCCTTGGAACTCGCCAGTCACCAAATTCGCCAGTA
>CAVVZO010000007.1:0-513192 GCA_963752675.1 uncultured Acidobacteriaceae bacterium | reverse complement strand
CTTATCTGGTTACGGGCCCAAAATCAGATCCAGCTCCTGAGTAACCAGAACTAGATTGTCTGCGTGAGAGCCATGTAACTAAGCAGCGTGGCCATCAGAACGGGCCAGTGCATGGAAGGGAGATGTACCAAGCCGAGTGAAGAAACGATGGGCGAATAAGGCAAGCACGCTCCCAGGGCCAAGATCGAGAGCGTTGTTGCCGTCAATAGCCAGCTCGCGCGGCTTTGGATGAATGGAATCTTATTGGTGCGAATGACATGAATGATAAGTGTCTGTGTCATCAGCGATTTGACGAACCAGCCCGTCTGAAACACCGCAGCACGTGAGGGATTCCAGCACTTGAACAGATAGAGCATGACGAAGAATGTGGTGTAGCCGAAGATAGATCTGATGGGACCGATGAAGAGAATGAACCGCTTGATATCTTTGATATTCCAGGGACGAGGACGCACCACCTGTTCCTCGTCGACGGCGTCGGTAGGAACGGGCACCTGCGAGAAATCGTAGAGCAAGTTGTTGGTCAATACCTGAATCGGCGCCATCGGGATGTACGGAAGAAATGCACTGGCGCCCAGCACGCTGAACATGTTGCCGAAGTTGGAGCTGGCTCCCATCCTGATGTACTTGATGATATTTACAAACACTTTTCGCCCTTCAATCACTCCCCCCTGAAGCACCATCAAATCCTTTCCCAGAAGGATCAGGTCTGCCGATTCCTTGGCAATGTCGGTCGCCGTATCGACGGAAATTCCGATATCCGCGGCTCGCAGGGCGGCCGGATCGTTAATGCCGTCACCCAAGAATCCCACCACATGCCCATTGTCCCGCAGCACCTTAACGATGCGCTGCTTGTGGGCAGGAGAAAGCCGGGCAAAAAGCGTGGTCTTTTCGGCTGCCTTGCCCAGTTCGTCCTGTGACATCTTTTCGACGTCTTCTCCTCCCAGCAGCATCGCGTCGGACGAGAGGCCGACATTGCCACATACTTTGCGGCTCGTAACGGGTTGTCTCCAGTGAGAATTTTCACCGTGACGCCAAGTGGGTCGCTCAGGAGCGTGGCTGCGGTACCCCAGGTTGTGATTGTCTTGCCGCCCATGCGCTGGATCATGGCGACAAAAACGATGTCGTTCGTGGGATCCACCCAGAGTGCAGACCGCCTTGGAACTCGCCAGTCACCAAATTCGCCAGTAGGTGATTCGAGATCATCAATTTGACCAAGGCAGGTGCAAGGCCGCGGTTCACCGCAAATACAGAGGCAGAGAGGCTCGCGCGTGGGGCAGATACGGCGCGCACCAGAGCTGAAGCCCCTAATTTGTTGTGCGGGTTGAGCGCGGGTTCCCCACCCGCGGTGGATTCTATGTCGTGTTCCTCATAGCGACCGGAGCTAACCAAACACCAGCGCCTGGACGAAAGTCCAGGCGCTGGTGCTGAGCGACCAACTAGTAACTAACCTTCAGGCTTAATTGGATGTTGCGGGGATCGTTTCGGGTGCCGTAGACCGTGCCAAGATCACCGTAATCAATGGTGGTGCTGATGTTACCAGAACCACCGTAGATCGGATGATTGAATAGGTTGAGGAAGTCTGCGCGGAATTCGGTCCTGATGCGCTCCGTGCCAAACGTTTTGGCCACGCCCAGGTCCACGTTGTTGTTGGCAGCCTCGCGCAGCGTATTCAAGTGAGTGGGTTCGTTTCCGTAGCGATACGAGAATGCCTTGCAGCTCGTGCCGTTCGAAAAGTCGTCGCAACGCTGCGTTCCGGTCCCATCCTGATTGGCGCCCATGAATGCGGCTGGATTGATCCAGTTGCGCTTGTTGCGGCCCACTGGTTTCGGATTTCCGACCAGATCGGGCAGACCGCCTCCTGGAAAGCCGAAGTTGCCCAGCGGATTATACGAGAAGCCGACCGGCTGAGGCAGTGGAAGACCACTGGAAAGAGTCACCGCGGTGGATACATTCCATCCGCCGAGTGTCTGCTTCACTGCCCAGGGGGCACTGTTACCGAATCGCCGGCTTTCCCCATAAGGCAGCTGGTAGACCAGCGCCTGGGCAAAGCTTTGCGGCACGTCATGTGTGCTGTAGGAGTAGTCAAGTTTGGTGTTGGTCGCATCGCGCCAACTGTCCACACCCGTCCAACCCAGGCGAGCCTCCGAGCCATTGTCCAGATCCTTCGACCAGCGATAAGTCGTAATCGAGCTTAGGCCGCCCGAGAAGGAGTGCACATATTTCATGCTCAGGGCATCGAATTGCGACCGTGCACCAGGAGTCGAACGCGTCAGTTGGAGATAGCCAAACGCGGGAAAGGGTCGAAGCAAAGAGTTATATGGGACAGTCGATGCGCTCAAAAAACTATTGGGATCAGTAATCACGCCGTAGTACGGGTTAGGCACCTGGTTGTTCAGTGCCGAGCCCAGCGACAGATCCGCGGTCGGCAACTGATCAAAGTCAAGATTTGGATTGCCATACAAGAGTCGGCGTCCGCGAACACCCGTGTATCCGATCTCCGCAACCGAGTGGGCAGATACCTGGTACTGCAGGTCTGCACTCCATTCGTAGAGTGCTCCCACGGGATGAGGACCCTTGAGCCACATTTGGCCAACGCCAATGCCAATCAACGTCTGGTCGCCGGCTGTGTTCCCGGTTGGCTTTACGAGACCACCCGGAAATGGATTGCTGACGAGATTGCCGGGAATGTAACCCTGGTTGTTTACGGTGGAAACCCAGGGCGTCTGCGAGGTATAGCCGGGCGACTGACCGCCGCCGTCATAGCCAAGCATGGCCGAAGTAGGCGTGTAGAAGATGCCGGAGCCGGCGCGCACTGCCAACTTCGGAGAAAGTTGATAGGCAAATCCAAGCCGTGGAGAGAAGTTGAGATTGTCAGGCTCCCACGCAGACCGGCTACGCCCATTGACACCAGCGAACTCAAAAGCTCCCTTGACTGTCCCGCCATAAGCCTGGCTCAGGGAGTTGACTGCTGCAGGGTCAAAATAGGCAACCCGGTTATGCCGCTCGGTTGCGGGGCGCTGGTTCTCGTACCGCAAGCCGGCATAGATGGTCAGCCTGGGAGTGGCGTGCCAGTTGTCCTGCACATAGAGCCCGAAACTGTGCTGGCTCATAGCAGGATCCATATTAAAGTTCGTACCACCGCCACTGCCGACTCCAAGCAACATACTCGCAATCGGATTACCGGAAGCAGTGGTGTTGAGATTGACCTGGCAAGGGCTGGCTGGATCAGGACCGGGGTCGCAGGAGGTCTGGCTGTTTCCGAAGTTGAAATTGGCCGGAGCATCCTGGCGAATGTTGATCATGCCCACGTCATAATTGAAGCCAAATTTAAGAGCATGTGCATGAATCTCTCGGGTGATGTTAATCGCACCGGTAGACACATAACGCACGTACCGCTGGAAGCTGGAATAGCTTGTACCCTGCCGGCATACTGTCCGGCACTCACCAGCGGCAGTAACGGAGCCTGCGAGAAAGCGGGAGACAGGCCGATTTTGCTTAAGTCGGCAACCCCCAGGCCGACGGATTGCTGCCCCTCCCACCAGCGGCTCGTTGCACCGTAGATATTGAACACCCAGTTCGGTGTAGGGGTGATGGCGTCATTGAAGGCTACCTGAAAGCCGTGATCGTTGTTGCCCGAAATGCTATCGGCCCCGTTGCAGAAGATGCAGCCAGGAGTCTGATTCTCACGTACCCGGTCAGAGACACGCACAAACATACGGTTTTTGTCGCTCTGCGCCCAATCGACTCTGGCGTCGAATTTATCGTTGGAGGTGTTGTTGGGGGCACTGCCGGCGAAATTGTTCAGATGGTTAGGTCCGGTGCCAGGCAGGTTGGGCAATGGGTAAAGGGCCGCCAATTTTTGCCCAACCGGATCCAGCCCTCCGGGAATTTTATTGCCTGGGTAGGGAGTACGGGTGTAGTAGGTGTTACCGCTTGCGTCGGTTCCCTGTGTGGTGGTGTTGGGATCGTAAATCACATCCAGGGAGCCGTTCGCAAGGTAGGTCTGGGAGAAGTCACCCTGCCGCTCCAACGCCGTGGGCACGGTGAACAGCATGCGGCCGAGACTGCCGGGTTGTCGCAGCCCCTCATAACCGCCAAAGAAAAACCAGCGCTTGGTCCGCCAGATCGGGCCGCCCAGATTGGCGCCGAACTGATTGCGATGAAAGTTGGGGCGGGGCGTGATGTTTTCAGGCGTAGCGTTCTTGTTGGACCAGGTATTCGCGTCCAGCGCTGAATTGCGCAGGAAGTCGTACACTTCGCCGTGGAGAGTTTGGCCCCCGTTTTTTGTTACCAGCGTCACGATCCCTTCGCCGCCTCCGTGGTATTCCGCGTCGTACTCGTTCTGTACCACCTGCTGTTCCTGCACGGAATCCTGAATAGGCGATACGAGAAGGCCGCCCCAGTCGATGGCAGTAGAGGGTGCGCCGTCAATCAGAATTTCCGCTTCCGCAGAGCGGCCGCCATTGATCCCAAAGGCGCTCGCCTGCTGGTCAAAAGTCTGCGACCGCGACGTCAATCCACCCTGGGCTTGCGTTGTTCCCGCGAGATCAAAGAGAAAGTTGAGCGGATTGCGGGTGCTGTTAGGCAGACCTTCAATCAACACCTGGTCCATCGTGATCGAATTGTTTGGGCTCTCCGTATCGACGAGCACGGTATTGGCTGATACCACCACCTGCTGCTGGGAGCCGCCCACCATCAGTTGCATATCCACGTCGGCTGCGGTGTTGGCGCGCAGGACAAGGCCGGTTTTCAGAACACTCTGGAAACTGGGCGCCGATGCTTCCAACTGATACGTACCCGGGAGCAAATTCTGGAAGTCATAAGCGCCGCGAGGGCCTGTGACTTTCGTCCGCTCGTCTTTAGTATCGGAGTTTGTGAGCTTCACCGTAGCGCCGGTGATAAGTGCGCCGCTGTTATCAGTAACTGTTCCAGTGATCGAAGCAGAGAAGGTCTGCCCTTGAAGATGGAAGCATGCAGAGGTGAGCAGCAGAAGCGTGCTCCATGCCGCTAACCTGAGAGAGAGAATCCGCCTGGCGGGCATGCCTTGTGCGTCTACTGGCTGGGTTCCCAAAAGTCTTTTCAGATCGAGAAGAATGGTTCTTTTATTGTTCATTGTTTTATCCCCGAGTATGGGTTTGGAAGCTTTGGCCGTTGGTTGACTATCTGCCTTGCGGTGCGGGCGCAAAGCCGCGCACCACACATCGAACGATCTGGTTGATTTCCTGAGCACTCAACGTCCCCCCAAACGCAGGCATGCCGCGATCGTTGCCGTTGGTAAGCACGCCGATCAGTTCGCTGTCTGTCTTTGAGGATTGCCATTGAGCGTCGGTAAAATTTGGTGTGTGTGCGGCATCCCTGCCTTTGCCGTCCGGGCCATGACACATGGTGCAGCGTTGATTGAACGTCGTACTCTGTTCCCCGCATTGCGGAACAACAACAGGCACTGCGGCAACCGGCGCATGCGCAGCCTGTTCCACATGAGCCGGGCCTGCGATCACCGTGACATGAGGCTTGCTTGATGGTGAGGAGCGCCCAAAGGCATACACGGTGCCGTCACGCGTACTCAGAAATACTTTCCCGTCTCCCACAGCAAGCCCGGAGAAATGCGTCCAGCCAGAAATTTGATCGCCGCTGGACCACAATTCCCTACCCGTGCGTGCATCCAGAGCGTGCAGAATGGCATGGCCATTGCTGTGTTTCTCGCGGTCGCCGAGTAACTGGTGAATGTCGCCCTGGTTTACCTGTTGCGTATTCTCGCCCGTTCCCAGCACGAAGACGACGCCACCCGCAATCGCCGCGGGATCGGGCACGGCGATGTTAGCTGAAATCCAGGCCGGCTTTAATACTGGTTGCTTATCAGCTCCAGGCTCAACGGTGAACGCCATGAGAGAGCCGTCTTTAACCGCGCCATACGAAGTGGGAAACCGCGCATCGCTGGTGGGTACTCCCCAGGTGGGCACATAGAGCCAGGTGCGATCACCATCCTGCCACGTACTCATCGATCCCCATATGCCCTGGCCCTCAAAGGTCTGGGCTGCATTGGTGTAGCGCGGCGAGATATAGGCGGCCTTGTGATGGTCAGGGCCAGACATGTTCGCGGTATCCGTTACGTAGATGGCGCCTTCCTTTCCTCCGGAGGCAGTCAGGACACGATCGCGCCAATGAAAGATCGCCGTGGTTGTCGTGCCCATATCAAGATCACGGCGCGTCAGGTATTGCCAACTCTCCGGCGTGTAGTAACCGGCAAGCTCAAGCGTGCGCGGTGCAAGTTTCAGCACCGTGTCACCGAACTCATTGGCTGCTGGTTCAAAAGGCGCATCGCCCGTGGCGCCATAGATAAAGCCATCGAACCCGACAGAGACTCCGCCCCGGCCCCATACACCCGCGCCGCCATAGATCGCGCTGTAGAACTGAGCTACCGGCCTTCCGGGCTGATCAGGATTGATCGCGGCCACACCGGATCTCACGTGGTTGCAGTCCTGGGAAAGCGACGCATAGATCACCTTGCCCACGTAGTTCAAGCTCCACACCTTTGCGTAGGGAGCGACGAACTGCGCCGGAGGCATCGCGTCTCGCCCGTCGTCCAGCGAAAGTGTGTGCAGCTTGCCGTCGCTGGAAAGAACAAAAACACGCCCGTGCGGCTCATCGATCACGGGCGTTGCATTTAAACCGGTAGGGCAGAGCCACCCACCATCCGCTGGGCGTGCTTGACTGTTTTGAAAGTCAGCCTTCCATGCCAGGTCACCGGTGGCAGCATCCAGTGCGAACACATGATCCGAAGTTCCACCCACAATGACAAGACTCTTGGGACCGCTTACGCTTGCGGTCCTGTTCACCAGCAGGGGTGCGGTCAAGCCATTGAGAAAAAGTGGCTCGTTGGGCAGGGTGGTCTTCCACCGGAGTCCTGTCGAGGCGACGTTCGAAGGAGAGAAAGCGTGTTCCTCTTGCGCGTTGCCAGAGCGCTGCGGGTCATGCCCGAAAGTGGTCCACTGGCCACGCGACGAGGCAGCACTCAACCCCATAACTAATGAAAGAAATACAGCATTCTTTCTACTGGACACTCGTAACCCACTCCTGCGTCTTAACGCCCCGGATTTATCTTTGGTGCGGTTTGTCTCTCAAGGACTCGGCGCGACGCACGCCGGCTGAGACGTAATGAACGCGCAACCTATTTGTTCGTGAGAGCCAGGTCCGATGGCTTCACATTCCTGGTGTAAGTTTCGGAAAGATAGGAATGTGGATGATAGTCACCGACGAGGTCGACATTCAGCTGTGCAGAAATCCTGCCTTCACGACCCACCGCCCACAACGAGGCGTTCACGATGAGGCGTCGCAGTGGATCGCTGAGCAAATCGTCCGCCGCTCCCATGGTGGTGGTGAACACACGTGCAGTCTTGCCATTGGGCGCTCGATAGCTGTTCGTCCACGCGACCGGCATCATAGGATCGTTCACCGCGGATTGCACGGGCGCATCCGCAGGCTTGAGTCCCGAGAGCACCTGGCCGAGGAGAAGCGGGCGGCATGTAGGCAGCATGGGAAGACGGATTTCATACACTTCGGTGGGCACCCAGATCTCACCACTCCGAATGCCTCGCAGGATGGGGCTCGACTCAGCACCAGGCGCAAACCAGGCGCGCGTACTTTGCTTGCCATGCTGGCCATGATGCGCAACCCAGGTTTCTCCCAGCACTTTGCGTCCGAAGCCGCCTTCCCAGCCCGGCATCTTGCTGTCCCACGACCATTGTGCGTAGGTGTTGCTCGATCTCAGTTGCAGAGGATGCGTGCCGGTACGCATGGCGATAATGGGACGCCCTGATTGAACGTAGTCCACCAGCGCCTTCACCTGGTCGTCAGGAAGATCCCGCCAGCGCATGAACAGAATTACCAGGTCGGCTTTCTTGAGGGTCTCAAGCCCTTGCAGATTTCGATTCTGGTGCGGATTGATAGTTCCATCCGGATCCAACGGGAATAGCACGGTGCAGTGGAATCCCTCACGAACAGCGAGGATCTTCGCTAATTGCGGCAGGGCCTCTTCCGAGTGGTATTCGCCGTCATCGCCGGCGATCAGCACCACGTTCTTGCCGCTTCCCGGGCCGTGTCCGCCTGGGTAAGAAACTCCCTGGGATTCCCCACGCACGCATGAAAACAGGAGCAGAAGGAAAGTAAGGAGCAGTTTGTCCAGAAGAAATCTCACGCCGCTGTTTGTAGGGCTTTTGCTTGATGAATGTCAAGTGGAATTTCACCAGACGGCGCTGGATTTCATGAAATGGCGCAGCGTACGCGTGCGCTCGATCGATTCTCTGTCCAGAGCGTCTACGTATTGATCACAAAAGCATCTGCTCTTCCTGGCGAAGAGGGCGGCAACTACTGCGTTTGATAAACACTGTTCCCACGAGCGCTGTGTGCCGGGAGGGTTGCTGCGACTCGCTCTGCTTGATAGCTAACCTGGCGAGCTGGCGGCCCACCTCTGCCATGTCGACGCAAACGCTGGTCAGGTTCGATCCGTGGGAATGGCCCACCTGCTGTTCAAAGCTGATGAGGCTCACGTCTTTGGGCACTTCCTTCCGGTGCTGGCGCAAACCTTCGCGGGCGCCATAGGCGAGCTCGTCGGATGCGGCCAGAATGGCGGTGACTGGCCATTGCTGGTCAAGGATGTAGGAAATGGCAGCCCTGCCGTTTTCATACTCGTCGTCGGCGAGGGCGATGGTATGAACATGAGTGTCTAATCCGAGTTCTGCCATGGCGCGGCAGTAGCCTTTGTAACGGCTACGGTGCCATGGACGGGAAGCGTCTCCCAGGTACCAGATGTGCGCATGACCGAGTTGAGCGAGATAGCGGGTTGCCTCGTAGCAACCGCTCTCGTCGTCGTAACGAACGTAGCTGCTGGCGATTGCCGGTTCGCTCTCATCTACCAAATGGTTCGCCAGCAGGACGTAGTGGAAATCATGGCGATCCAGGGCCGCAAGCGTGGCGCCGGTGAGGCTTCCGGCAATGATGATGCAGTCCGCCAATCCTGGAATCTCAATGGCACTCGGCATCGGTAACAGATCGGGCGAGGTGTCTTCGGGGAAGATGTGACGGGCGAAAAGCAGGCAATAGCCCGCCGCCGTACAGTACTCCTCGACGCCCTGCAGAAGCAACGCCTGTCCGCGGCTCAGCCCGAAGTCGTTGCACTGGATCAGCCCGATGATCCGCGACCGCGTATGCACAACACTCCGCGTGCGCGCATTCAGCCGATAGCCGAGGGTGCGCACAGCATCCTCAACGCGTGTCCTGAGTGATTCATCCACGTCTGGATGCCGATTCAAGACACGCGACACCGTGCCGATCGAAACCTTGGCATGCGCGGCGATGTCTTTCATCGTGGGCGTGGCCAGGCCGCGGTGCTTCTTCTTAGCTTTGCTCGGCAACGGCCTTGGCTGCATTCTGGATTTCATGTTCGGCCTCTGAAATATCGACCGGCCGCCGTTCACGAATCGAGCGGTACGCCGCTTCGATGATCGCCATCGTGCCGAGATTGTCTCTTCCGCTGCACTCTGGTTGCTGATCTCGAGCGATGGCGTTCATCAAGTCTGCCATGGGCCCCGCGAAGGCATCGGGAAACCAGACTTCGCTCCACCGCGGAGTGATCCACACGCCCGGTTGCGACGAGGTGACAAAGGTGAGCGTACTGGGCGAGCGGTTGGGATACTCAGGCCAGCCAAGCGTTCCCTCGGCGATGCCCTCAGTCCCTTCCACGCGCCACTTGATGTATGGCTTCAACTCATCGCGAATGTTCTTCGGACCCGCATAAATATCATCCCAGGCAGTCGCGCGAAACCCGTTTGCATATTCGAGGATGTAGATGCAGATCCCATCCTCGTGTTCAAACTGCGTGCGTGGGTCCTTGCGCACGCTGGCGTAAATCGACGCCGGCTCGCCAAAAAGATAACGGAAGCTATCAATGTGATGAATGCTCATGTTGAGCAGGGTCAGGCGTCCATACTCTCGAAGCCACTTCTGCCAATGGGGCACCGCGCGCATCTCTATGGTCGCAAGCACTGGCTCGCCCAGGAGCTTTTGGTCCAGCAGCCTCTCCAATACGCGGATGGAACGGTCATATCGCATGTTCTGATTGACCCCGAGAAGAATGTGATGTTCCTCGCAAAGGCGAACGGTTTCGGCGGCCTGGTCGAGATTCACCGCCAGCGGCTTCTGCGCCAAGATACCTTTCAGATACTTCCCCCGTTGGCAGGCTATGCGAATAATCTCCAACTGCTTGTGGGGGGGCACGGCGATGTCAAGAATCTGAATCGACTCGTCCTCGAGCATGTCTTCAATCGCTTCGTAGACACGGGGTATTCCGCGAAGATCGGCCACTTCCTGTGCGATTTCCGGGGTGCGCGAGGTGATGGCAGCGACATGGAACCCGGCCTGCTCATAAGCTTTGAGATGAACGTCGCGCATGATGAAGCCGGCGCCGACGGCGCCTATCCCGTAGTCTTTGCGCGGTGGTGTGCAAACAACTGGATTCAGGTCCAGGCCGAGGTTAACGCTCATACAAGGTCACACCCATATGCACGATGAATGCAAGGAACATTTTTCATGACTAGCGATGAACGTTCATGATAGTATCGGCGGGTTCTTGAGCGGTCAACAAAAATTCGCGGAGGCCCGGAATTGAAGCTCGGACTCATCAACTCGGTCTGGCTAGGCACGGCGATCGGCACGACAGAAGGCATCGAGCTCACCAGGCAGATCGGTTTCGACACCATCGATGTGTTTGCAGACCCGCTCGAGGTCGGGGCGATGGAACGGCGAGCAATTCGCAAAACGTGCCAAAAGGAAGGGCTGCCTGTTGTCTCCGTTGTTTGTTGCGCTCTGGGCATTGCAGACTTCAATAAGACCGTGCGGACTTTCCATGTCGAGCGCGCGAAAGCCTTTATGGATTTTGCCTGTGAACTTGAGGCGAGGAACCTCCTGCTCGTTCTCGGCGAGTACATCTGGCAACAGGAAGTCATCGCCCCCAAGGACCAGTGGCATTGGGCTGTCGAGCAGGTGCAGGAGCTTGCTGAACATGCAAGCGATCTCGGTCTTGAGATTGCCGTTGAGCTCGAACCCTTCCAACTTTCCATCGTGAACAATATGAGCCGATTGACGCAATTTCTGGATGAGGTTAACCGTCCTGAGGTAAGGGCAAATGTAGATATTTCGCATTTGGCCCTGGCAGGGGATGCCGCGGAGCAGATCCAAAAGATTGCGGGCCGCATTGCTCACGTGCACCTTTCGGATTGTGACGGCAAGCGTCATGGTGATCTTCCACCCGGGCGCGGCACGGTTAACTTTCCCCCTTACCTCAAATCTCTGTCGCAAGCAGGCTTCACTGGTACGGTGAGCATCGAACTCGAATACGCGCCGGATCCCGGCCAAATTGTCGAATGGGTACGCGAAGCCTACACCTCTACCGACAAGATCATGCAATCGCTCGCACTTCGAACTTAGAAATCCACCCGCGAAGGGACACCTTTATGGCTGCAGGTCCACTGCAAGACGAAACAGTGAAGCAGTACGAGCGTGACGGGTACGTCGTCGTCAGAGGTATGTTCGATGCTGAAGAAATAGAGCTCTTGCGCCGCGCCGCGAAAGAAGACCGGGAGCTTGACCAACATTCCTTCGGGAAAGGGGATGGCGAGGGAGGGACCGTGCGGTTATCTTTATGGAACCATCCCGGTGACAGTCTTTATGGCATGTTCGCCCGCTGCGAATCCATCGTCAACTCAGCCGAGAAAATCCTTGGCGGCGAGGTCTACCACTACCACTCGAAAATGATCATGAAGGATGCCAGGGTGGGAGGAGCCTGGACCTGGCACCAGGACTACGGGTATTGGTACCAGAATGGAGTGCTCTTCCCGATGCTAACGAGCGCATTTATCGCCGTCGATCGAGCGACCAAAGAGAACGGGTGTATGCAGGTGCTCAAGGGGTCGCACCATCTCGGCCGCATCGATCACGTTCTTAGTGGGGATCAGGCCGGCGCTGACGTCGAGCGAGTCAGGGAGGCGGAAAAGGTGCTCGATTTGGTCTACGTCGAAATGGAGCCTGGCGATGTCCTTTTCTTCCACGCCAATCTTCTGCATCGGTCCGACCAGAACAGATCCGACCATCCTCGCTGGTCCATGATCTGCTGCTACAACTCTGCCAAAAATAACCCGTATAAAGAACATCATCATCCTCGCTACACGCCTTTGAGCAAAGTGCCCGACCGGGCTATTCGAGAGGCGGGTATGCGGCGCTTCAGCGATAGCGCAACCAAGGTCTCGTGGCTGAATGAAGCCGAAGATCGAAGCGCGGCCAGTCTGCAACAGTCTGAGGCGGCACGCTGAAATGAAGGCAAGAGTTGGCAGTCGTTTGCCTTCTGCTAGCGCTTGGACTTTGTAGTCTCTTCGCACAGGATCGCACGGAAGATGCTGCGAAGGCGGACGGCAACGCTGAAGCTGCGGCCGGTCAAGCCATCTTCAAGCAGAACTGTAGCTTCTGTCACGGGAGTGACGGACGAGGAGCGAGCGGCCCGGATCTTATCCGGTCGACCCTGGTGAATCATGATGCCGGCGGAGATTTGATTGGACCGGTCGTGCACAATGGCCGCATCGAGAAGGGCATGCCGGCGTTTCAGCTTCAGGACGCTGAGGTGCGCCAGATCGCTGCGTTCCTGCATCAGCAGGCGAAGCTGGCCTCGACCGTTGCGAGCCGTATTCCCTCCGAATACCCGCTCGACCGGCTGCTGGTTGGCAACGCCGACGCGGGCAAAGCGTACTTCAACGGCGACGGAAAGTGCGCGACCTGTCATTCGGCCACGGGCGACCTGGCCCACATCGCTTCGAAGTACAAGCCTCTCGAGTTGCAGTCGCGGATTGCCTTTCCGGATGGTGCGAAGTCGACTGGCGTGGTGGTCGACAAGGCGGGCCGGCGATACACCGGCGAGGTGCTCTACTCGGACGAGTTCTTGATCACGTTGATGAGCGACGGGGAACCCCGTACCTGGGACCGGCTGCTGGCGAAGGTCACGATCAAAGACCCACTTGCCGCCCATGTAGCACTCCTGACGCAGTACACCGATAAAGACATGCATGATCTCTTTGCCTACCTGGAGTCGCTGAAGTGACCCGATGGATTCTTGCCGCCTTGTTGGCTGCGACACTACCAATGTCCGCGCAGTCGTTGGATCCTAAGTCCCTGCTCAATCCTTCCACCGATCAGTGGCCAACGTACAACGGAGACTATTCCGGAAAACGCTTCAGCCCTCTCAAGCAGATCAACTCAACCAACGTTGGCATGCTTGGCCTGGCCTGGGCCTTTCAAACGGGCGTTGCCAATGGGCAGGGTTTAAAGTCAACGCCCTTGTTAGTAGACGGCACGCTCTACTTCACCGCACCGGATGACATCTGGGCCGTGGACGCACGGAGTGGCAGGCAGCGATGGCATTACCACAATCCGCCGAATGAAGGTCTGCATATCGGGCAGCGTGGGGTGGGCATGTATAAGGGGTGGCTCTATTTCGAAACGCCCGATGCTCACCTTTTGTGTCTTGATGCTAAAGACGGCAAGGTAGTTTGGAATGTGGAACTCGCCGATGTAAAGCTCGGCTACTGGGCGACGATGGCCCCGTTGATTGTCCACGATCACGTGCTCGTCGGAGTTTCCGGCGACTTCAATGATCTGCACGGGTTTCTGGATTCCTTCGATCCCGCGACGGGCAAGCTGCAATGGAGATGGAATTCCCTGCCTGAACCGGGTGCTCCGGGGTCTGAGACATGGCCCGCGAACAGCGACGCGATCCGTCATGGCGGAGGCATGCCATGGATGACCGGAACCTATGACCCCGAGTTAAACCTGGTGTACTGGGGAACCGGCAATCCTAACCCGGTTTTGGATGGTTCTACCCGCGCGGGCGATAACCTATACACCTGCACGATCGTTGCTCTTGACCCAGACACCGGCAAACTGGTGTGGCATTTCCAGCCATCGCCGCATGATGTACACGATTGGGACGCGGTACAAACACCGGTAGTCGTCGACAAAGTATTCAACGGAGCACCGCGTAAGCTCTTGCTGCAGGCATCGCGCAATGGCTACTACTTCGTTTTCGATCGAACCAACGGCAAGGTTTTGTTATCTGTACCCTACGCGGAACAGAACTGGAGCAAGGGGGTCAACCCGCAGGGTCAACCCATCGCCAGGCCTGACAAGAATCCAACGCCGGCAGGAACACTGGTTGAGCCCGATGCCCTCGGCGTAACCAATTGGATGTCGCCTAGTTTCAGTCCCGAGACGGGTCTGCTCTACGTCGACACGCACCGCTCTTTCAGTCTCTACTACGATTACGTGAGCGATAAACCAGAGGGCTTCGGCGGACGTGACCTGTCAGTGTGGTCTGAGTCATCGTTGAAAGCCCTGGACTATAAGACCGGCAAAGCGAAATGGGAGCATCCCCTGGGTCGCTGGGAAGATTGGGCAGGCGTGCTGAGTACGGCCGGCAATCTTGTATTTACGGGCGACACGCAGGGCAATATGCTCGCGCTCAATGCTGAGACCGGTGTCACTTTGTGGCATAGCTATGGTGGAGGCGCTGTGCAGACCGCACCCATCACTTATCAGCTTGACGATCGCCAATACATCTTGATTGGCTCAAGCAGCGTGCTATACGCCCTAAGCCTGCCGGAAGCCCTGCTTGACCGCGGCCAGGTGAATAAGTCGAAATGAACCTGCTCAGGGCCAGCGTGCTGGTGGTGTTGCTTCAGTTGTTCCCGGCTCCAGGGCTGACGCAAAACCTCTCGTTCGGAACGCAAAACGCAAAGCAGGTTCCGGAGTGGTTGAATCGCGCCACGATCTACGAGGTCTGGCTTGATGCCTTCAGCAAAGAAGGTGACCTGCGGGGCGCGATTGCTCGCTTGCCGAAAGTGGCGGAGCTCGGCGCGAGCATTGTCTACCTGGGACCCATCGCCAGGCGATCGTCGGATCCGGCGGCCTCTCCTTACAGCATTGCCGATTACAACGAAGTTGATCCCGAAGCAGGCACGCCGCAGGACCTTCGCGACTTCGTTGCGGCGGCGCACAAGCTGCACCTGAAAGTCATGTTAGACATCGTGTACTACCACACGGCGCCCGACAACGTCATGATGGCGCAACATCCGGAGTTTTTTATTAAGAACCCGGATGGCAAGATTGCTCGTGGCTTCTGGCCTCAGCCTCTCCCGGATTTCAGCAAGCCACAACTCCGCAAATACCTGATCGACAGTCTGGTCCATTGGGTGGTTGATTTCGGCATAGACGGTTTTCGCTGCGATGTCGGCGGGGGCGTTCCTGTTTCCTTTTGGGAGGAGGCAAGACAAGCGCTCGACAACACAGATCGGTCCGTCATCCTGCTGTCTGAATCGGATCGGCCGGACGATCAGCTTCGCGCTTTCGATATCAACTACAACTTCCAGTATTACCTCACGCTGCGATCAGTTCTGCTCGACGGTGCACCTGCTTCCCGTTTGCGCGACAACTGGATGAAGATGAATACAACCATGCCGCATGGGGCAAGACTGGTCCACTACACCGACAACCACGACTGGCCGCGGTCCGTACTCCTATTCGGGGAAAAGGGCGCCATGGCAGCGTCGGTTCTGGACTTCACCCTCGATGGAATTCCGTTCCTGTATAACGGGCAGGAAATTGGGGACCCCACGCCGACATCGTGGAGAAAACCGTCACCGCTTCATTGGACCGACGAGGATCATGAACCTGGGCGCGCCACAAAAGCTGCTTACGAGAAGCTTTTCAAAATGCGCGCGGCGAATCCGGAATTCACATCGGGCGAGGTCATCTGGCTCAACAACACCGAACCAGACAGCGTTCTAAGTTTCCTACGTAAAAAGGGCGATGGAGAGGCTCTGGTGATCTTGAACCTGTCGAATCGCCAGGTTCATGTAACGGTCGATCTGCCGGTGATGGACTACTACATGGTCGACAATCTTCTTTCCGAGGGCACAACCTGGTTCCAGCTTTACTCGGGACGCGTTTCCGTCGATCTCGGAGCTTTTGCCAGCATGGTGGGTAAAGCAAGACCTCGTGCTCCCCTTCAAGGTCAATGACGCCCGCGTTGTATGCGGAGGCGCTCGCGTGATCGGCCAGATACATCCTGCTCCGTTGTCCAAACCGGACGGCCTGCAATCGTGACAGGTTCGCCCTGAAACCCCGAAGTATCCCCAGTAAACTTCTCTTCGGAGAGATTCTCGTTGAGGAAATCGGGATTGATGTCGGCCAAGGCATGGTCCGGTAGGAACGGTGACGGCGGGCACGATTTATACGCGTCCCATCCTGTGGCATCGGGACCGCAGCCTCTGCACCGCTGCCCGGCCATTTTATGAGGTCAGTCGAGGCCACACTCCGCGACAAGCGACGACATGTGGCCTCGTTCTGCTCTATTGCAAGATACGAAGAGTGTTGCGTCGCAACACCTTCAGTGCGGTCGTACACAGCAGCTGTTTAGAAAACAAAGCGACCGGTGAACTGTACTTGCCGGGGGCTGCCGAGCGCATGTTGAATGATGCCTATTTGCTGGCTTGATTGAGCGAAGGCTTTGCCAATATTGAAATTGGTGGGCGGCGCACCAAAATCATAATTGACACTGACATTGTTGTTGGGAGTATCGAAGCTGGGTGTGTTGGTGATGTTGAAGACGTTCATACCCAAGCGGAGGGTATAACGTTCATGGAATGTGGTGTCTTTGATAATTGAGACGTCCGCGCGTTTCTGGAAGTCGCCACGAAAGATATTTCTTCCTCCGCTGGCAAACCCGGTTTCGGTATCGTCGCCCAGAGGTACGCCACTGGTTCCGGGGGCGATACGGGGCAGCGCAAAGGCGCTCGGATTGAAAGCTGGCTGCGAAAGGTTAGACCCGCTGTGACCGGTCAGAGCCTGGCGGGGCGTCACCCCAGGCGCAAGCGGTAACACGGGGTTAGTCAAGTAGTCGTTGGAGGAGTAGAAGATACTCCCGATGGTTCCGCTGAAGTCATACAGGTTGTAAGGCTGACCGCTCTCCAAAATTGAGATGCCGCTGGTACCCCAGCCGTTGATGAGCTTACCCTCCACCAGGTTGCGAGCACGCAACTTTGGAATCTCATAGAAATATGAGATCGAGGTTACATTGGTGCGGTCGTAGTCTGACGTGGCATAGCTAGACTTGAGATTGCGTGCGTCGTTCCCGTTGAAGAACAGTCCGTATCCGCTGCTGTCATCCAGAGCGTGGGAAAAGGTGTAGGAGACGTTGAATGTGAGCCCATATGAGTAGGTCTTCTTCAAGGTGGTCAGTAACGCATTGTAGTGAGAATTACCGATAGCGGACCATAAGACTGAATTCGGGCTATAGCCAATGTAGGGAACACGGAGATCCGTGTTGCCGCCGGTCGCTGTGTTGTAGGGTTCGTTGGCAATCGGGTTGCCGTCTGCATCGGTCACCTGATAACCATAGGAATATTGCTGGCCGTTTACCGGGTTGGTGGTGGTTGCGATAAATGGCTGGTTGAACGGCAGCGGGATGGTCTGGTGCACGCCATGATTGCCGGTGTAACCGACGGTAAATGCCAGGTCGGGCCGCGGCTGCCACTGCATATCGAGACTCCAGTTCTCGGTGTAGGGGAGTTTGTTGTTGGCGTTGTAGGCCCCAAACAGGTAGGGACTATCACCGGCGATGAGTTGAGTTTGGTTGGGCAGGCTCTTGAGGAAGTCGGCTGGATTCGTATCGACCGCCGTATTGGTGAACGGATTGGCCAGAGTGCTGTTGTCAGTCGCCAGAACCGGCTGCACAAAGGGCGGTTGTAGGGTCACTCCGAAGGGGCCATTAAAACCCTGGCCTGCACTTGGCGAGAAGTTAGTAAAGTACTCGCCACGATCGTAGTAGAGACCGCCTCCTGCCCTGAAGACGACCTTGCCGTGATTCTGCAGCGGACTCCATGCCAGGCCGATGCGCGGGCCAATGCCCCACTGGCGCGCCGTGAGCGTGGAATTGCTGGCTCCGGCGGTATGGTACAACTTGTTGTTCCCGGCGATCACCAACCCCGGGTTTACGATCGTGTCAGATGCCAAATCATACTGGTACTGCCCAGGACTAAAGTTCACAAGCTGGCCGTACTTTTCCACCAGGCCAGCATCCCAGTCGTAGCGCAGCCCAAGCGTAACGGTTAAATTCTCCCGAAGCTTCCAGTTGTCCTGCGCGTAGGAGCCTACCTGGGGTGCCCGGTAGTAGCGATTGCTGGGGCCTTGAAAGTAGACACTATTTCCTTCGCCCAGTCGCAAGGGTCCGCCATTCAAAAAATCCGTCAAGGTGTCAAAGGTGAGTTGTGCTACCTGATTCGCCCGGTTGATGATGTTGAGCTGGGTGTAATCGATACTGGCGCCGAAAGAGAGCGTGTGGTTTCCCAAGGCCCAAGTTAGATTCGTCGTCCCTTCGAACGTGTTCTGTACGAACCCCGTGTTTGCAAAATTAGACGAGGGGCCGATGGACAATCCAGCACCGGATCCGTCGACGTCACGTATGGTAATTCCGGGGAAGTAAGGGCTTCCAAACAAGTTGATGCCCGCTGCAGCAGCGTCGAACGGTTGTCCAGTGAGTGACTGGACGTTCATGCGCAGGAATCCGCCTTTTTGATCCCAGGATATTTTTGGAGACAAAACCACGTTGTTTTCAATCGACGCGACCTGGCTACCCACCTTGAATTTCTGCGGAAAGCCAAGCAACGGTGTGGATTGGCTCGGGAATGGTGTAGATGTGGGGTCGCGCTGAAAATAGTATTTTCCTGAAAGTACGTCACGGTTACTGATGTTGTAGTCAATGTTGCCATTGGTCTGCACGGCATCGAAGGTTGAAGCGGGTCCAAACAACTGTGTGTTTCCACCAGGAATGCCGCTATCTGTTTCAAAGGATGGGACCAGGGGAGAGGCTCCTAGGTTGGTTTGAAGCAGCTTTGTCGCCACCGGGTCCAGCGCACCGGAGAAGGTTCCTGCGTCACTGCAGTTGCTGACAGCTCCGCCATTATTCGCTACTGCGGCAGCGCAGTAGGTATTTGCGGCGTTCAGCAGCCCTGCCGCTGACCGGTCACTGGTGAGGCCGGTGGGTACGTAGGCAGTCGAGAGTGAGTTTAGTTTGTCGCGAACCCGAGTTCCCTGGTACGAGCCGAAGAAAAAGAGCTTGTTCTTTACCAGCGGTCCACCGAACGTTACGCCGTAACTGCCCCGGTGGAGATCGGGCACCTTCTGATTTGCGGGAATCGTGTCGTCCTGGTTGAAAAAATAAGGCGCAGCGTTTAGCGCGGCATTGCCGAAGGTGCCGTAAAGCGATCCGTGCATCTGGTTCGTGCCTGACTTCGTGGTCACATCGATGTGCGCTCCGGCTGTCGTACCTTGCGAAGCATCAAACATAGAGGTATTGACCCGCAGCTCCAGGATCGTTTCCTGAGGCGGGGAAGGGAGCGCCTGACCGATAGCGTCGTAGATGGACGTGTTCGTCTGGATGGTACCGCCGCGATGAAGAAAGTTTTCGCCGGTGTTGAGCACTGCGCGATTCGCGGAGACCTGACTGGATGATGCTCCATTAAAAAGATTGTTCGCCAGAATGCTGTTCATGGTGAAGCTATTGCTGCTCAGACGCTGGCCATTGGCCCAGATATTCTGGTTTCCCAAGCCGGTGTTGGTGCCGGTGTCGGAGAGAAAGTCTGCGCTCACCCCGGGAGCAAGCACAGCTAACTGGGTGAAGCTGCCTGTGCCCAGAGGCGCCGCTTCGATCTGAGTACTGTCAAGAATGTAACCGTTGGTGGTGTCTGTCGAATTGAGCAGCGGAGAGCCCTCCACCGTGACCGAGGTGGAGATCTGACCCGGCTTCAGGTTGACGTTGAGCGTGACTGTACGATCCGCCTGTACCTGAATGGATGGATAGTTCTGCGCATCGAAGCTTTCCTTGGTAACCGATATCGTGTAGACACCCACCGGGAGATCGCGGAAGGCATACGCCCCATTGTTGCCTGAGGTTGTCGTCCTGGTCAGGCCGGTTCCGTTGCTCGTAATAGCAAGTTGTGCGCCCGAGATGACAGCTCCACTCAGGTCAGTGACCTCGCCGGTGATGCCGCCCAACGTGTTCTGCGCGGGGGCCGGAAAGCTCACCAATAGTAAGCACAACGCTGCGATCGCCGCGATGCACGGCCACTTGCGTAGAAAGAGCATGATTCGCCTCCAAATGGACCAAGTTTGCTACGTACTAATGTTTGCGTTGAAGGCGCCTCTTACCCGAGAGTCTTTTAGCACCTCATAGCGTACTTAGGTGTCACGTGCGTTTGAGCATTGCCTTCCGGGAGGATATCCGCGAAGAACAATGGAATTATCAACGGAGCATTAAAACTAAATTGAGAGCGGTGTGCTCGGAAACGGAGCGCATCCTTCAAACACAATCAGCTTGGCCCTCAAACCTTAAGGGAACCTTAAGTAACGCCGCCCAGGTCGAGGGCAGCAGAAGCTAGCTTACACAAAGGGCCTGATCGTTCGGCGATACGAACAAGAGAAGATCTGGTAACGAAAGTGTGCAAATCCATCCGGCGGATGCACTTCCACGATCTGGTTTAGACCACGTCGATCGAACGCTACGAAATGTTGTGACACCTGGTCAGAAACTACTTCAAGGATTCGATTCTCGTCGAACCAGCCCTGCATGTCCTGGATATGCAGAGTAGGCCGGTGGAGCCAGAGTTTTTGCATGAAGTGTGCTGCTGCTTCATTCAACCTGCTGATTCTCCTCGCTGGAACCATGCTATGGAAGAGGAGTGAATGATGAAAATCATCTGCGTTAGAAGCACTGGTGAATATCGCTCCGTGCCGGTCTCCGGAGATAGACGAGAAGCATGTCAGTGTCGTCGGCGGTTGATACTGCATCGCTATGGTGGTAGCGCGTTGGATCAGTTCGCACTCTTACGGATCAAAACAATCGCAAACTATGATTGGCATCGCAGGTAATCTGGTTTGCAAGAAGATGCGCTGTGTCGAAATGGGCGTTGCGAATCTACACGCACATCAAAAATGTGCTGGTGTTGTCAAGTACACGCGTAGCTATGCGCCAGGGTAGCCGGGCCTTACGCATCCAGTTGGGTCGCGTGATCCGGATAAGATGAACCTCGCTCACCCCATAGGTGGAAGCGTCACAACCGTTGGTCCATCGGTAGCCTGCAACCTGGTACGGTCAGGACGGACTCGAATTCTGGGGCAAAGGTCGCCGCGAATGATCCGTCCAAGTAGACGGTAGGAGCGGATTGCCGGCCGATGTTGTGACCAAGCGAGCAGCTGTATTTTCCTCTGGCGTGTACAAGGTGTAGAAAGTGAAGCACGGTGTCGTGCGGCGCCTGCGCACAACCTGTGCTGGCCTTAAGGTGTGCTTAAGCCTGGATCGTCTACTGTACGGATAGATTTATTTTGGAGAGTGGACGAATATGCACCTGGCAAGACACCTGAAAAGTCTCCCCATCGTCGTTTCGCTGGGCTTTCTAACCGCTGGTCATGTCCAGGCGCAATCTTCGTGGCATCTCGACAAAACCATAGAGGTTGGTGGAGCAGGAGGGATGGACTACCTCACCGTGGACCCTGCGACGGGCCGCCTCTATGTTCCGCGGAGCACCCACACTATGATCATCGATGCCGTGTCAGGCAAGACTGTCGGCGATATCCCAGGGCAGAAGAATGCCCATGGTGTGGCTCTCGTGCCCAGCCTGCATCGCGGGTTCATCACGGATGGCGGTGGCGCAGGTTCTGTGACTGTGTTCGATCTCAAGACCGGTGCGGTGCTCGGCGTGATCACAGCGTTACCTGATGCGGACGGGATCATCTATGATCCAGGTACGGATCGCATATTGGTCAGCGCGGGCGACAGCAACAGTCTCATCACGTTTAAGCCGGATATCGACCCGTCGTCCGGCAAGATAGAAGCGCCCATTGCCCTCGGCGGCGCTCCCGAGTTTCTGGCAGCAGACGGCGCAGGCAAGGTCTACGTAAACCTCGAAGACAAAGACAGCGTTGCCGTAGTCGACCTTAGAGAGCGGAAAGTCATAGAGCGCTGGCCCGTTGCTCCCGGTGGGCGTCCGGTTGGGCTCGCACTTGATCGCGCGCAACGTGCCCTGATCATCGGTTGCCGCAAACCGCAGAAGATGATTGTGATGAGTACGGCAGACGGTAAGATCCTCGGTGACTTGCCCATCGGCGCAGGGGTCGACGCAACCCAGGTCGAAGGGGGCGAAGCCTTTGCCAGCTCTGCAGACGGAACTTTGACAGTCGCGAGCAAGGGTTCTTCCGGTGAGTACTCGGTACTTGCATCGGTTAAGACTGCGCGTGGCGCCAAAACTATGGTTATCGACACGCAGTCGCATAAGATCTATCTACCCACCGCCGATTTTGAGGATGCGAAGCCAGGATCTTCAGGGCGTCCTGTCGCTAAGCCTGGCACGTTTAAAATCCTCGTCGTATCCAAATAGATGCGCGGAGGCTTCGTGGACAGTCGCCTGGCAAAGTAGGTTCGTGGACTAACCACTGTTCACACCAGAGTAGCGATAGTTGTGGAACTCCCATACTTCGCTTGGTAGGTGATGAGATCGAATTCGGTTATGCCGCAAGCGCGGCAGCCTCGCAGGCGTTGATCATTTGATCCACGTCCGGCAGCTACGCATCATGCTACGGTTTACGAACCTGTATGCTTGCTTCGGTGCTGCAAGGCTGATCAGCTGCTTTAACGCTGTGCCATTGCGCCGGATCGTTGGGCGCATGAATGGTCGCGTGAAATGATACACGAGTGGTTCTTCTGCTCTGCTTAATTTCGGGCGTTTAGCCTTCTTGAGCAAGAGGCAAAACGCAGGCATTGTCAGGGATTGTAGATGAGTCGAATGATCCGATCGTCGAATTTATCAAAGCATAGCCGGCAACTACCTCCGAGAAGAGACTCGAAGAACAAGCAATCCGTTGAAGGCATTGGCTCGCCAAACCAGTTGGGTATCTATACCGTTGTCGCCATAACACTTTACGTTACATTGCGGCGCTGGCCCGATCATTGGACGATCACTAAACTATGTGGGGCTTTCATCCTCATTCCGTCGGAAGCATTGTGGATCGCGGCACGGCTGCACCTCGGTGCATCCTTTTCGGGAAAAGCAGAAGCTCGCGCTCTCATTACCGACGGCATCTATACGCACATACAAAACCCAATTTACCTGTTTAGCCTCTTAACTCTCGCGGGGTTCTTCCTTTTCATGGATTGGAAATGGGCCTTTCTGACTCTTCCCCCGGTTATTGGATTACAAACACTGCGGGTGCGCCGAGAACGCGTTGTCCTCACGGCAGCGTTCGGTGACGCATACACCACCTATCGACAGAAGACATGGTTTTAGGGCCTTTTTACACAGAGGAGCCTACGCAATGAAACTTCCAGCACGCGTGGCGTTCTCGAATCAGCCGGCCCGGTGGAGTTGAGGGTTGTGGTATTGTGCCGATGCGCGGGTACGGTCAGTGTCCCCAAGCCGTACTTCATTATCCGCTGTGTTGGTGCGGAACTAGAACCGATAGCCGATAGAAAATTGCAGTTGGCGGGCCGCCAGCGCTGCTGTCGGCTGCCCAAAACGTTCAGAGCTGAGCGTACCTTCATAGCTTGTGAAATTGGTTCTATTCAATATATTGAACGCAGAAATGCCCACAGAAAGAACTTGGGCTTTGTCTTCTGCTCTGGCGCGGGTCAGGAAGAAATCGTGGTTGTAGAGCAAGTCGAGAGAAGCCACTCCACTGCCCTCGCGTGTGTTACGACCTACGCCAGTTGGCCGCGCATTTCCAAGTCCGGTATGAAAATAATCGTCGCCAGTAACCTCAGTGTAGGGCAGCCCCGAGTACAGAGTCACGTTCACCCCGAGTGTGAGCCAGCGATCTGGGTTGATGTTGCCGATCAGGTTGAAACGCTGTAGACGATCCTGGTTCGAGCGGCCCCACTCAGCGTTGGGTAGGTATTGGTCTTGAGGAAATGCACCGATACCGCCGGTGTTGCCCTCAAATCGCGACAAAGTGTACTGCGCCTGGCCACTAAACCACCTGCCTGCCCGTCCGTTAAAAGAAAGGTCTAGTGCGTTCTGTAGTGTGCGCCCTCCGGACTCGATCTGCTGGATCTCTCCGTACAAGATATCCGGGCGCGGATAGTCTGCCGAGAGGCTGGGGTTCGGAGGAAGAATAGGTGCGTTTGCATCGCGGGAACGAAAGCTCTTCACCTGTACCTGTCCGCGATACGCGCCGGTGAGTGTAATTGAGCGGTGCACTTGCTGCTCTACCCCAAAGCTATATTGAAATGCATAGGGCGTCCTGACATTAGTCTCGAACCGGACAATGTTGGTTGGCAGATCACTGCTACTCAAAGCAACAGAGGGATAAGAGGGGTTCTGCACCTGTATGGATTTCAGCACCTCGCCGTTATGCAGTTTCACCGTGCTCGGAAAGTCGCCTCCGGTCCGATCATAGAAGACACCCGCGCCCACCCGCAGGATCGTTTTACCTTCTCGAGGCGCATACGAGAGCGACACACGAGGCGCCAAATTATTGTTGTCTGGAAGAAAAGTCTGCCAGTCGTAACGCAATCCCAGCGACAACTGCAATTGCGGGCTCAGCTTCACCTGATCCTGCACGAAGGCGCCCAACTCGTTAATCCAGTACAGGCCCCTGCCCACCCCTTGCTGCGCGGTAAAAACATACGGTGCATTTACGGCGTAGCTCGCCAGCGAAGAAAACTTAAAGGACCCGAGCCGGTTAGTGTGATCATCCACGGCCCGCCGACTGAATTGCGGCAACTGCACTCCGACGCGGAGATAGTGTTTACCGTGGCTCCAGCTCACCACCTCGTTTACGTGAATCGTGTTTTCTGTGCGCAAGACATCGGCCTGGGCACCGCCCCCGACAAAGGCGCCGCTGACTATGATGGATTGCGCGTCGACCACACTGGTGGTGACGTCTTTATCCTTTTCAAACGTGACCTGGAGCTGATTGATAAGGTTGGGAGACAGGATGAGCCGATCGTTGAAAAGGGCGTCATCCTCACGGGAACTTTGGTTGAAGCCTGCCTCGGGCAGCGTGATGCCGCCAACGCCAGCGTTGGTGCTGCTGCTGCTTTCATAGTTGTAACCTGCGGAAAACCGGTGTGTCGGCGAAAAATCATGCGACCACCTCACGGAATACCCCGAGTCACGGTTTGGGGTGAGGACGTTGTCTACGATTGCGCCCTGAGGGCCGATCGCGTTAACGACTGCAGCTGTATCTTGTTGGCGGTGGGACCACGAAGCGATAAAGCTGGTGTGTTCTCCCCGGGCCGCGGGACCCTGCACATGGCCTTCGTAAATACGGCGAGACTCGGGTGGACGGACCGGGGAGAAGTAATTCTTGGCATTAAAGACGGAATCGCGATCGAGAAAATTGGCCTCACCATGGAAGCGCGGGGATCCGGGTTTGGTGATGATTTCAATGCGGCCACGCCCAGGGCGGGTGAACTCGGCTGTATAGGGATCCTTGTTGACACGCACCTCCTGGATTGCCGATGCCGACACGCCCGCGCTCTTCATCTCCACGCCGTCGACGATAATCGTGGCGCCGCCCGAGGACCCAGAAGACGAATCGAGAAACGGCGAAAGCGTCGCGATGTAGTCCTGGTCAAAGACAGGCAGCTTACGGAGTTGGTCGCCCGTCGTCGTCACCGTGTCGCGATTCATTGAAGAGTCCCCCGAAAGAGAATCTTCGGCGCCAACATCCACTTGCTGTGCAATCGATTGTGCGGTCAGCGTTACCCTAAATGCGATCACATTCCCGACGATGCGGAGCGGAAGCATTTGCTCGGCGAAGCCATAATAGGCTGGCACCATCAATTTAAAGTCACCGCGTGAGAGACCAGAGAGCGTGAATTCTCCCTTCGCGTCAGAGGTCGTTTGCTCGACCGGCTTGCCCTCAGGAGTCTCAAGTCGAATGGGAACACCGGGGACCGCAGCGCCCGTCGGATCGAGTACGGCACCGTGCAGAGAGAGGTCAGCTTGAGCAAAACACAGCCGGCCCATGCCAAACACAGAAAAAATCAGGAGGCGTCGAAAGACCCACAGCATGATGCAAGCCTAGCCACTGGCGATTAAAGTATGCTGAAGGCGCAGGTTTGCAAAACTTTTCGTGAAGCACCGCACTTTGTCGCTTCATGCCGGAATCTGAGTAGCGAATTTTTCAAATGTTAGCGACATCCGTCCGGCCACGTCCTTTCGTCTTCGCTGGACGTGACCCCGGAGCACTCGGCATCGGTGGCTAGCCTTCAGGATGGCTTAAGCCGTGGTTTGTACGATCGGATCATGCTGAGGGGACACGGCCTTGTTCAAGGGATCAGGGCGCTTATTCTTGTAGGCGCGGTTACCCAGTTCCTGTCCTTCTCATCTGCGGCGCACGCGCAGGGTGGCCTCACGCTACAGCAGAAAGTTGCCAAGTTAATTGCTAACGAGCGCCGTGCAGCGCGGCAAAAACCATCCTTCCTCTATACTTCGATCGAACGTTCAGACCGGACCCGCGGGCACCTTTGGACGGAGCGCGTTGCAGAGATTCCGCAGGGCAAGCTCCGCTTTCTGATCGCTGAAGATGGCAATGCGCTTTCTTCCGATGGCCGCAGCACAGAAATTGAACGCCTCAAAAAGATTGCCGACAATCCTGGCGATTTTATCCGCCGGGAGCAAGCTCGCCAGAGTGATGAAGAGCACGCTCTGCAGATGCTCGATCTGCTACCGCGTGCTTTTTTGTTCGACAGCCCGGGGACGGATGGACATTGGCTGCGCATTAACTACCACACGAATCCGGCCTATGTTCCACAGACCTACGAAGAGCGTGTGCTCCATGCCATGTCGGGAACGATGCTGGTCGATGAGCGAACGACCCGACTGCATCTTTTAGAAGGCAGCCTCAGCAGCGAAGTCACGTTTGGCTATGGTCTGCTCGCTACCGTTCATAAGGGCAGCAGTTTCGCCACAACACGTGATCCAATTGCCCCCGATGTCTGGAAGACCACCTCGATGGATGTCCATTTTGACGGCCGCGCGATCTTCTTCAAAACCATCAGTCGGCAGCAACACTCTATTCATCGAGACTTCAAGCCCATACCCGGTGACCTGTCCATTCCTCGGGCGATCGAGTTGCTCACCAGGTGAACCTGCTACAAGACAGGAGAGAAGACCGCGATCCTGGGATGCGCGAGCAAGCTCGCATAGGCTACGAAAACTTTATGGGAAACAGGGTCCAGAGCCAGGGTGTGGGCCCCATAGTGAGTGCGTATCTCGTCCAACACGCGATAGTTGTTGGGGCCATCCCGCTGAATAATCGTCAGCTTACCTGCGCGGCCGGCCACGTAAATTCTCTGCAGGATCGGGTCCAGCGCAACTGAGTCAGGGCCACCGCCGATCTTGAGAAAAGTAGCCACTCGATGAGTGTCTACATCAAATACCACTAGGGTGGCGTTCCCGGAGCAAACGGAATAGAGCCTTCTCAGAGCAGCGTCGATGACCATGGAGGAAGGGCCCACACAAGGAGAGAGAGACCACTGACCGGCGATCGAGCGTTTGCCCGGGTCGATAGCAACGATCGCGTTAGTATCCTCCAGATTCTGATAAAGCAGCCCGGTTTGAGCATCAATTGCAGCAAATTCCGGTTTACCAGGAAGCTGAATATCACCAACAATGCTTCGGGTGGAGGGATCGATTAAAGTCGCCAACCTCGAATCGCCGTTCGCTACATAAAGGAGATTTGCTGAGGGAACATAGAGAATGGCGTCTGCATCTTCGGCCACGGGAATGCTCTGGACCCGTTGCAAGGTTTGGGGATTGAAGGCCTCCACCATGTTTTCTTCGCTTCTGGTGAGGAAGGCAGCGTTGTCCCCCGGCAGCAAGGCTACATCATGGGCGGCGCCTCCGCCTGGCATGGTGGCTACCGTGCTCGCGGAGAGATTCTTGAGATTCAGGTCGACTTTGAACAGAGCGCCCGACGATTCGCTGGTTACAAACAGAGTGCGTCCGTGCAGGGTGAGGTAATCCAACACATTGAGTGCACCACCCCTGGGAAGCTCGATGAACCCATCGAAGGCCATGAAGTTGGACCGGCTGGGAGTTCCAGGCAGGACGAGATAAATGGAAAGACCTAAAAGTGCAACCACAACAAGTACTAAAACAAGAACGATTGCTCGGGTCGTGGCCGGATTGCGCTTTAGCGTTTCGACGATCATGTTCTTAACCTCATTCGCACTGCAGTGTTGGAGACACGGTTGTGACTGAAGACTTGGAAGCCTCTTGTCAGCAAAAAAGGATTGCCAGGCGTATCACGATGAAAGACACCGTCCACACGACCTGGTTGAAATTGAGCGAAAGGCTGCGCTTCATCGTGCCCCCTGCTATTTATTCTCATGGGCATGCATGGCCAATGCTGTCAGGAAGTCTTTGGGAAATGTCAGGAATTGTAACGTCGCAATTGCAGATCATCTCCCGGGTATGATGAGAGTCAGAGATTTTGGCTCTTCCAGCTTCGAGGTGTCGAGGGCATGCACGGTACTAGTGGAACTACAGCGCCTCACGAAAGTATGGCGGGGCAAGGTGCGCGCTTGCTCCTGGTGGATGACGATCGGGATCTCTGCCAACTCATCCGGCAGTACCTGGAACCGGAGGGTTTCCGTCTCGCAATTGTGCACACCGGCATTAATGGAACAAGAGAGGCGTTGGAGAGCGGATACGAATTGATCGTTCTCGACGTGATGCTGCCGGACAAGAAAGGCTTTGACGTTCTGCGGGATATCAGGGCACGCACGAAGACTCCTGTGCTGATGCTCACCGCGAAAGGCGATGAATTCGATCGAGTCCTCGGCCTGGAACTTGGTGCCGATGACTATTTGTCGAAGCCATTCAGTCCCCGAGAACTGGTCGCCAGAATCTCGGCAATCCTGCGCAGATCCGCATGGCAACAAGAAAGCAACAACACATCGCGTCCAGTGGTGATTCGCTCCGGCGACATCGAACTTGACCCGGCAGCCCGCACAGTGTCGAAACGAGGAGAAGCTCTTCGGTTGACGGGCGCCGAGTTTGATCTACTGCGCGCCTTTTTTGAGTCTCCGGGCCAGGTTCTAACGCGAGAAGCACTGGTAGAGAGCGTTTTGGATCGGAAGTTCTCACCCTTCGACCGCAGCATCGATCTACACATCAGCAATCTTCGCCGCAAGTTGGGTCTTCAGACGGATGGAACCGACCGAATTCGAAGCGTGCGTGGGATTGGGTATCTGTATGCATGGCCACTGTGATGCGCTTGTATGATCTATGGCTTGGCATCAGCCGGCACGTTCCGCGTCAATTGTTTTGAAAGAAATTCCTTGAGTACGCCCGAAGCTGCTTTACCGGCAATGCCAATTGCCGCGTTCGTGAAGACCAGCCCCAGGCCCCTATCTGCATGCGGGTAGTAAAGATTGGACAGGGCGCCGGACCCTACGTCGCCGAGAAAATCAGAATACGCCGGCATAGGTCGCCCCTTATCGCTTCTTGCAATCACAGAGGAGCCCAGGGCATGGACCAGGCGGGACTTGAAAGTGCCGGTTCCCTGATAGAAATAGCGTGGATCCTGGTGGAACAGCACAGGAAATACGGCGTGGCCCAGGAAGTCGCTCGTGCGTCCGTCGCCGAACTGGGCAGCCCATCGCTTGCCGTACCCCGCCGGGCCTTTTCCGTATCCGGCATAGCTGTTATTTGCTTGCTCAATGCCAGCGGCGATGCTGATGCCCACGAACGAGGTCCAATCGAACGTATCGCGGGATGCAAGTGAGAATTTCTGTTTTGCGGTCAGCGGGGCCGGATCATGGAAGTAGCTTACGTAGAAATTCGGAAAAATACCTATGAGACGCTGCTTCTCCTCTGCTTTCATTTGCTCGGCCGCAATGACCTCCGTAGGACGCACGAGCACGTCCGTGCTCGCCGAGGCAACCGTCAACGAGATTTGTGGAAGCTGGTAGGACTGCTGCCGGGACACGGAGAACTGCTCGGAAATAAACGGCGCAAAGCCTTTGGCATCCACGAGAAGGCGAAAAGGCGCGGCGGGGAGCATGCTAAATGTGAACTCCCCATTTCCGCCGGAAACAATCGTGTGCGCTACTTTTCCGTCTGCGTCCGTCAGGCTGACCTGAGCGCCAGGAACGGCCGCTCCGGTGGCGTCCAGAACGACCCCAGAGACGCTGGCCGAACCGGTGGCTGCAGTGTCCTGATCAACCGGGCTTCGCGACGCTGACTGAACCTGTGGAGCATCCGGAAGGAAAGTACGATTGTCCAATTCAGCCCTCTGCCGCTGGGCGTGAGCAGAAATCACAGTAAAAAACAACAGGAGTGAAGGATAACGAAAGAGCACAGCGAATTTTATGCTGACGAACCCTTTTTGCTCACGATTTATAGTCCATAAACTCACCGCTGGATAGACGGTCAGGAAGGTCAGTATGGGAAAGCTGCAGTGGAACCATGACATGATGATCAACCCCGAATGTTGTTCTGAGCGGCGCTTGCGAAGGGTAGGACAGAAGCGAGATACAGGGAACGAGGAGAAGTCATAAGATCAGCTGGCAGTCGCTCGATCTTTTTTTGACTACTTCTCAGGTGCGAGCTGGGGTTTAAAAGAAAGGAAAGGTCTTATCTCGGATAATAAACGATCGCTGAGTCCGAAGGTACATGCAGCCGGCACGACCGACCGTCAGGAAAGGTGAAGCGACTGTAAGGATTTGTATAGATTGCGAAGGAGCGTCTTGGAACGCAAAGCCGTATCGTATACCTCTTTGTGAGGGCGAGATGATCAGGGGGGAAGAGACTTGGCCTACCATATCCAGGGTGCGCTTGATTGGGCGAAAGCACGGGCACCCATGCACCGGCTATTTGTGACGATTTTTCTGTGGTTCTGGGTGACTGCATGGTGTTTGCTGGGCGTCGTTTTTCTGGGCAGTCATTTACGCGGCTTGCGCCAGGTCTCAGCTCCGGACATGTATGCAACGGTCGCGCCTATCCTCGCGGCGGAAGCGGCCAAGACTTATGAGTCGGGAGGTCCTGAAGCCTTTGCTCGTTTTTCACACAGCGATATTGCTAAACATGAGCGGCAACTATTTTTGCTGGATGGATTCTATCAGGATGTGTTGTCGCGGCGGATGACAAGCGACGGACTGCGGGTCGCTCACGCGGCAAAAAACGGACAGCTGGTGATCCTACGAAACCACATCGCGGCCTACCGTTTCGTATCGGCTTCAGGACATCCTTACGTTTTGATGCTTTACCTGAAATCTGGTCTGCTGGAACTGTTCGACGCTTTGTTTCACGAAGGTGTGGTCTATACCGCATCCGTAATATCGCTGGTCACCATGCTGTGCCTCGCGCTGGCCTATCACATTGCAGCCCCCATCCACGGAATCCAAATTACGGCCAGGAGAGTCGCACAAGGCGATCTTAAAGCACGTGTCCCCGCGCTCATAACGAGACGTTTCGACGAACTCTCTGCCCTAGCAAAGGATTTCGACTCCATGGTGGGTCGCCTCGACTCGTTAATCCAGTCGCAGAAAAGCCTCTTGAATTCCGTGTCGCACGAGCTGCGTTCTCCGCTGGCCCGCATCAATCTGTCCCTCGCCCTTTTGAAGAAGAAATCGCTCCCAGAGCAGGATGACCTGTTTCATCGCCTGGAAAGGGATGTTGCCAGAATTGATTTGCTGATGGGCCAACTGCTGACACTCTCCCGGCTGGAAGGCGAGCTCTCCTCTGCCCAACGAGAAGAGGTCAACCTCACCCAGATTCTAGAGGAGGCCGTGGCCGACGGAAACTTTGAAGCACAAGCGTCTGGGAAGTCGGTCACTCTGTGTGGCAGCGTTTCGGTCTTTCTCAGCGATTCAGACCCCGGTGCTCTGCGGAGTGCTTGCGAAAACATCATTCGCAACGCAGTACGTTTCACCAAGCCAGGCAGTGAGGTTCAGGTCGCGCTCGAACTCGATGAGAACGTGTCTCAATCCTTTGCACTGATCACGGTTCGAGATCTTGGGCCGGGAGTGCCCGAGAACGCGCTACAAGCAATCTTTCAGCCCTTCTATCGGTTGGGGACAGAAAACGGCATTGCGGAAGGCAATGGCCTGGGACTAGCGATCGCCAGCGAAGCGATTCGTCAGCATCGGGGTACGATTACCGCCGCAAACTTAAAGCCCGCCGGTCTTCAGATAAGCATTCGTGTGCCGTTCGCTGCCCACACAGCGAAACCTTCGACCTCTCTGTGATCCGCTCCAGGCTTATAGCTACAGCATATCGAGACGCTTTAAGTTCGCTTGCTCTAGGCAGTTCTTCGGGGGATCAGTATCATCAGTGGCCCGAGCACGACAGCTATGAACGCCACGACTGGCTGGAAAAGAGCGGGAAGCTGCAAACCCAGTGCCGATCTGTCTGGATCGCACCCAGCACATCCGTGGGTTCGTTTGCGACAATGCTGGGGAAGGTCGCACAAGTTTCCGGCGGGAGAGATTGTTCGCGGTGGTAGACATAGTGACTGCCTGAACTCGAACAGTGCGCGCGTACTCCCTGGTGCCTCTGTGCGCCTTTGCGGGATTCTTCGCCTGGGTTCTGGACGTTCCTTCATCATGCTTCTTGTTGGCAGTCGTGGCGGCGCGCGAGCTCCAGGCCGACTGGTAGTCCCCCTCGCAGCGACCCTCTGTTACGACCTGCCCGATGTACTTCGAGCGAGAGATGCGTTGAAAATAAACGAATTTCCACATACACGCTCACGGTTAACCCGGGTCGCCGGGCTCGCCGGCAGCGTCCGGAAAAATAGCGCATTGAAACTAGGACCAATTCTGTCGTATATTGGCAAAACGCGGCCCAGCCCATTCCTCTGCATTGGATTAGAGGTAATGAAGCACCAGATCCTCGTGGAGAAACTCTTGGCGGAGAACCACGAGGACCTGGCAACTACAACCCTGGAAGGGCCATAGACTCACTCCACTATAGGTCTTAGCTCTCCCAGCATTCAACCCGCGAGTGCCGAAAAAAAGCCGGATGTGCGGATCGTCACACCGGCAGCGGAACAATGGGAGAGATCACAATGCTGCATGTTCTGAATAGATGTGCCAAGAGGTGCTGCACTCTGTTGGCAATGGTGCTGACTTTGTCTGCTGCTGTTGCCTGGGCCAGTGTTGGGGGCCGCATTGCAGGAACGGTGAAGGATTCGGCGGCAAACCTGGTCCCCAATGCAGACATTTCCGTTCGAGAGGTCAACACAGGGCTCGTCTACAGGAGCCAAACCGACGGTAACGGTCACTATGTGCTTCCAGCGTTGCCCGTAGGCAAGTATGAACTGACAGTGCAGGCGCAGGGATTTACAAGCTATCGACGCCAGGACATCACTGTCGATACGGAGGCCTCTCTCAACCTCGATGCCACCCTTCAGGTCGGCGGTGTTGCACAGACGGTGACGGTGACAGACAACACACTGCATGTGGAGACGACCAGCACGCAGATGGGTGAGGTCATCTCAGGCCGTCAGATGACGGCGGTCCCGTTGAACGGTCGCAGCTTTACCGACCTACTCTCTCTTCAGCCTGGCGTCGCGCCTGCCACAACCATTAGCTCCACGACCATACAGGATGTGGGCGCCACTGTGCTCTCTCCCTCCGGGACTCTCAACCCCGGCACGATCTCGGTCAACGGCCAGCGCGAGACCGCTAACTATTTCAGTGTGAACGGCAGCAACACCGAGGAGGACGTCAACTCGGGCACGGCCATCGTGCCGAACCTGGACTCCATTGCGGAGTTTCGCATCGTCACCAATAACTTCGACTCCGAGTACGGCGAGTATAGCGGTGGACAGATCAGCGTCATCACCAAATCCGGGACCAACAAGTTCCATGGCAGCGCGTTTGAATTTCTGCGAAATACCAATCTCGACGCACGCAACTATTACTCTCCCACGCGCGGCGCGTTTCGCCAGAACCAATTTGGCGGAACCTTCGGCGGTCCTATGCGAAAAGACAAGCTGTTCTTTTTCGGGGACTATCAGGGGACGCGGCAGACACAGGGAATCGATACCGGACTCATCAGTGTGCCTTCGGACCCGGACCGGAGGGGCAATCTATCAGATCTCTCCAGCAACCTCACTGGAACGGTGAGCGGGCCTTATCTCGCCACGCTCCTCTCGCGAAAGTTGGGCTACAACGTGAGCGCGGGCGAAGCGTACTACACCCCGGGATGCACGGCTTCTTCGTGCGTTTTCCCGAACGCTTCCATTCCGCAGAGCACATGGTCCGTGCCAGCACAGCGGCTGCTTCAGTACATTCCCGCTCCGAACAACAGTTCGGGCACGTTTGCTACTTCTTCCTATGACCAGAAGGTGAGAGACGATAAAGCTGGCTTCCGAGTAGACGCAAACAGCCAATGGGGGCTGCTTTCCGCCTATTACTTCTTCGACGACTTCGACCTTGACAACCCCTATCCGACGGCACAGAGCGGGGCAAGTGTACCGGGCTTCAACGCAATCACGAAGGGGCGCGCGCAGCTCATCGCCTTGGGCGATACCAAAACCATCAATGCCACCGCGGTGAATGAACTGCACCTGAGCTACACCCGCGACTATACCGACCTGGGCAAGCCTGTAGGAGGAAAAGGTATAAGCCTCGCTTCGCAGGGCTTTGTTAACGCAGACGGCTCATCCAGCATCGTCGCCCTCGACCCCAAGGGACAGAGCGTAGAGAACGTCATCTTTAACAGCTTCTCGATCGGTGCCGCCGCCAACGAGTTGATCCAAGCGAACAATGCGTATCAGTTCTCCGATACCTTCTCCAAAATTTTCGGCAATCACTCGATCAGGTTCGGCGGCGAATTTCACCTCGACCAGGTAAGCGCTAACGCCATTGCACAGTTCAACGGAAACTTCATCTTCTCCGGCAGCGAGACAGGCTCCGACTTTGCAGATTTCCTGATCGGCGTCCCAAGCCAGTACAACCAGAGCCAGCTCAATCCCTTCTACGCGAGGAACAAATACGTCGGCGTCTTCGGGCAGGATAGCTGGCATGTTTCTCCCAGCCTTACGCTCAACTACGGTCTCCGCTGGGACCGGATCGCTCCGTGGACGGAGAAGTACAACCAGATATCGACCTTCGTCGCAGGCGCACAGTCGGTCGTTTTTCCAGGAGCTCCAGCGGGGATACTTTTCCCGACCGATCCCGGAGTTCCGCGCACACTCGCTCCAATCGACAACCTGAACTTCTCACCCAGAGTTGGGCTGGCATGGTCTCCTCAGGCTCGCCCTGATGGCTTACTCGGTAAACTCTTGGGCACGGCGGGGAGCACCAGCATCCGCGTCGGTTTTGGGAACTTCTACACGGCCATCGAAGCTCTCTCCATCAGCACTCTCGCTGCCAACGCACCTTACGGCACGACCTATTCCAGCCCCGCTCCTCCACTCTTCGCGACCCCTTTCGTAACCGCATCGAACGGCCAGAACTTCGGTCAACCATTCCCTTATACATTCGCCCCGCTCAACTCGACCAGAAGTCATCCAGATTCAACCTTCGACTGGAGCAACTTTGTCCCGATCAGCGGTATCCCCGGCTACGACATCCACAACCGCGTTCCTTACACGCAGGAGTGGATGCTCTCGATGGAGCGTCAGGCGGGGCCGAATACTGTCTTCAACGCAAGCTATGTCGGCACGGCAAGCCACCATCAGCGTGTCCTCATGGAATCCAATCCGGGCGACCCCGCGCTCTGTCTTAGCTTGAGCCAACCGAGTCAGGTCGCCCCTGGCTCTGCGACCTGCGGGCCTAATGCAGAGAGCAATGTCTTCGTCACCGCTTCGGGACAGACGGTGAACGGAACACGCGGGCCGCTCGGATCGAACTTCGGCAGCAACGCCCTTCAAACCACCATCGGCCACGCCAACTACAACTCCCTCCAGCTCAGTGCCCGGCATACCAGTGGACGCTTGGAGTTCTTTGGGGCCTATACGTTCAGCAAGTCGCTGGATCAGTCGTCAAACCTCGGGGAAGAGGTCAACCCCTTCAACCCCTCACTCAGTTATGCGCTCTCAGCGTTCGACGTAAAGCACAACTTCGTACTGAGCTACGAGTACCAGCTCCCGGTCGATCAACTCTTCCACCCCAATCGGATCACTCGCGGCTGGTCTGTCTCCGGCATCACCCGTTTTGCCAGCGGTTTCCCGATTACGCTCATCAACAATGGCGACAACTCGTTGATCGGAACCAACCCGAACGGGACGAACAACAGCAGCATCGACGAGCCGGACTACAGTGGCGGCTCTCTTCATTTAAACCATAATCCTCGCAAGAACGAACACAACTACTTCGACACTACGGCTTTCAGCATGAACGCTCTCGGAACCCCCGGCAATGCAAAGCGACGCTTCTTCTACGGACCTGGCGCGAACAATTTCGATATGGCGATTGCGAAGAACCTCCCCGTCACCGAATCGAAGTCGCTCCTCTTTCGGATCGAAGCATTCAACGTCTTCAATCACACGCAATTCACAGGGCCAGCCGCAATCGACGGAGACATCGGCAGTTCCACCTTCGGCAACGCCATCAGTGCCGCTCCGGCCCGAGTCATGCAGGCAGCGGCAAAGTTCACGTTTTGAGGCGGGCTAGTCAGAACTTTTAGAAATGCAGGGCATCAAGATGCCAGACTGAAGTGGAGCCGGAATTGCGACAGGAAATTAAGAACCTTTTTATGTTTCGCTGCCGACCAAACAGCAGCAGGGTTGAGAGAGGAGCTGTGAAGGACCGTTGAAGCCGACATGGGTTCTTCTGGAGAGCAACCTAGGAAAGCGCAGCCGGTGGCAGACTCATCGGAACGATGATCGCCGAGGGGCCGAGCTGCAGGTCCGGCCGCCTTCCATTCATCGGACGAATAGATATTCCTACGCCTCAAAACCCATGCCTTTCTCCAAGGGGTGTTCGCAGGTAACCGCTTTGCACGCTGATGGAGCTTTGTAGCCAACGTTTGAGTGTAGACGCTAGCAGTTACAGTTCCTTTCCATTCCTGAACATGAAGCGGTGCATCGTCACCATCACGGTAGCTCTGAAGGTAGACCTCTTCGAACTTGAGCGTTGGCATGAACGTTTCAGCCAGCGCATTGTCTTAGGGATTGCCAGTCCGGCTCATACTGATGCGGATAATTCTTGACTGCAGTAACGCCTGATAGCGGGATGCGGCCCGGACGGAATCCATACGAAAATACTCGAAAGGCCACCCCGTCTATCTGGTTGAGGATGGTGTCTATCGCCTGCCAGGTTGTTCTCCAACGAAGTGATGCCAAACGGCCTTTGTCGGCCGTCAGCCTTCGATATCTAAACTTTCCTTAAGGCGTGCAACATACCCACGGTAAACGCGGCTATAGTGGCCGGGAACGATCCTCCAGGCGTCCTCGTACTGTTAGCAACTCACTCCGCCTAGCCCAGGCGCGGCGATCCGCTGTATCGCATAGTGGCCGGATCATGGATCTTTTACCTTTTCGGACCGCCCTGCGGCCACTCACGATCGAGCGCAGCGGCTGACGTTGCCCTCCCAATTACAGAAGGCGGTCGGCAATTCGGTTGCATGTTTCCGCGCTCAATGATCCGGCCCACCAGCCCTCTGTCTTTGCTCGCTGTGATCCCTCGAAATCACAGGCAAGACTTGAAGCCAGAATGAGCCGCTTCCCTTGTTCCGTAGACTCTTCCATCCCCTCCAATGTGCTGGCTTATCCGGCGCTCCCTGTCCCCGAAAAACCAATTTGCTGTACCTATCCACGCAATCCACGATCTTCAGCAAAGCTTAAGGTGGCTAGGTGAATATTGAAATCTGCCGCTGGCTAGTTGTACTACTTCGCCTCGCTGATTTTCGGCAGCGATCCCGACCACGATTCATGCGCATCGACAAGACGGCGAAAGTCAGCTATCACCATGAGGATTCATGAACTGCTGGTTTGCAGCGATCAACCCAAAATACAGCCGAGGAATTGCACGTTGCTGATGTTGGACCACGAATGATCAAAGCACGAACCGTTGTCCTTGTAGCAGCGATGGTCTTTCTCTCCAACATTGGCTCGCCACCCCACCTGATGGATGATGTGGACGCGGTGCAGGCTCAGATCGCGCGCAATATGCTGGCCTCGGGGGACTGGGTGACGGCGCGGCTCGATGGTGTCGCCTATTTGGAAAAGTCGCCCATGCTGTACTGGATGATGGCGCTATCCTTCCGCGTGTTCGGGGTCCACGACTGGGCGGCTCGCTTACCCCTCGCGCTTTCATGCGTTGTCTTGTGCTGGGTACTGTATCGATTCGGCAGATGGGCGTTCGACGAAGTGACTGGCGCCTATGCAGCTATTGTGCTTTCGACCTCCATCGGGCTCTACCTTTTTACGCGCATACTCATTCCAGACGCCATCGTTACGCTCAGTATCACAGTTGCACTGTGGGCATTCCTGCGGCTACTCGATGCAGATGAACGGCAGCCTGTACGCTGGGCGGTCGTTCTCGGTGCTTCCCTGGGTTGCGGCCTTTTACTCAAAGGTTTGATCTCCGTAGTGTTCCCGGCACTCACATGCATGGTTTTTCTGCTGGTTTGTGGAGAGATGTTGTCGTGGTCAACCTGGCGGAGACTTCGGCTTCCCGTAGTGGTCGGCACATGCGTTACGATCGCGGCTCCCTGGCACATCCTTGCGGCGCTCGCGAACCCTCCGTACATTAGCCTGTCACTCCATAGCGTGCCCGGGGAATACCACGGTTTCATCTGGTTTTATTTCATCAATGAACACCTTCTGCGCTTCTTGAACCGCCGTTACCCGCGCGACTATAACACCGTTCCGCGGATATGGTTCTGGCTGCTGAATCTGGTGTGGTTGTTCCCCTGGTCCATCTACCTGCCGGCTGCATGCAAAGTTACTTACTCGACCAGATCCCGTCCTGACAGGGTGCGCCTGCTGGCCTTGTGCTGGATCGGTGTCGTGATGCTGTTTTTCACTTTCTCCACCACGCAGGAATACTACTCAATGCCCATCTACCCAGCGCTGGCTTTGCTGATCGCAGCGGGGCTAAGAGCAAACGGCCGATTGGTTTTGCGGGCAACGAATGTGTTGGCATTTGTAACTGCCGCGCTCTCTCTATGCCTGGTCACGGTCCTGATCGCCGTTAGACACGTCATGCCAGTGGGTGATATTTCGCAAGCCCTCACCCAAAATCCTGAGGCATACACGCTGTCTCTTGGTCATATGAGCGACTTGACAATCCACGCATTCGCTTATCTGAAAATGCCGCTGGCTCTCGCGGCGGTGGCCTTCGCTCTATGTGCGGGCGGGCTGGTAGTCTTCCGGCACGCCCGTTCGCGGTCCATGCTTGTCATAGCGCTCAGCATGGCAATATTTTTCCAGGCCTCGCGCCTCGCTCTGGTCCGGTTCGATTCCTATCTCGGATCATTTCCACTCGCCCAGGCGCTTGCGCAGCATCCCCCTGGGCAGTTGATTGAGGCCGATGCTTATTACGCCTTCTCCTCAGTCTTTTTCTATTCCAACCGTACGGCTTTGCTACTGAATGGAAGGAGCAACAACCTTGAATACGGATCATATGCTCCGCATGCCCAGCAGGTGTTCATCGACGACACACAATTTTCCAGAATCTGGAAGGGGCCGAAGCGTTGCTACCTGCTTTTGTACGGCGGAGACTTGGTCCATGTCCGATCGGTGGTAGGGTCATCGTCACTCTTCGTGGTTGCACAGAATGCGGGCAACTATCTCCTGAGCAATTGGCCGGTAGCTGCTCCCATAAAGAATTAGAACCAGACGTTCTTGCCTTCAGCGGACATTGGCGGAAAGACTTGTGCCCGATCTTGGCTGCACAGAAATCTCAATGCGCGTGTTCTGGGCAAAGGTAACATCTCTACCCCGAGCCACCCAGGTGACATAGAGTTCGCGTGCAGCCGTGTAGTAGCCAATTCCAGCGGCAAGTTCTGGAGAGCTGGCAACGGCACCGGCGGCGCGGCCGACCAAGCCGAAGCTGTTGGAGGCAGTAGCATTCAACAGAGAGCTGTTGGATTCCTGATCCATGGCAGAGTTAGCTAAGTAAACGCTAAGCAGCGGATGCAAAAACCGATCCTTCGGCGCTGGCCTCACACCACCCTCCGCATCCATGGTGAGAGGATGTTTTGCGTCCGTGGTTGTCGCGCTGGGAGTACCAGCGATGGTTTGCTCAAACCCCTGGGGGAAGCGCACCGTTTTAAAAGTAAACCGCAATCTGCCGTCTCTGCCGAGCCACCTTGCGGGTTTAGCCTCAGTGATTGTTCCTTCCAGTATGGAACCCTGCGGAACTTCTATGCTCTTGTCTTCCGCGTAGAGAGGTTCCAACACAGTGGCCTCAACGACCGATCCGCGTTTGTCGAATCTCGAACTGATCGGGCGATTGAGGTGAGCACACAAGGTGCGGGCACCCACCAGCTTTTCGCTTGCGGGTTGTGCTTTCACTGCGGCGACAGTCCCTGAGATGAGCATGGGACGGACAAGTTCGAAGCTCCACTCTGACTTTTTCTCCAGTCGTTGGGGATGCCAGGGAAGCTGGTGCCAGAGGATTTGTTGGAAGCGGTCGGCTTTACCAGGTGCGCTGAACACCTGAATAGAATTGGTTACCTCACCCTTTATCGCATCGAGTTGCTCCCGGACGATGGAATGACGGGCTGCCTTGCCCGGTGCAATCCTGAGGACTTGCACGCCCTGGTCAGCGCTCAGCGTCTCTATGCGCACGGTTTCTCCCTGCGGCGAGGTGACCTCGTCGAAGACAACATCCGCGACGCGCAAAGGAGTGAAGTCTCCGTTCCATCGCGCGTTTCGTCTATCCCGCACGGCGGGACGCAGCGAGTTGATGTGACCGCTCACAAGCGAGTCTGCGGGGAGCGCGATCTGTGCGCCCACATACACGGGGTAGGCGACGTGCGCTTGGATGGTTTGCCCCACACGCAGCGGATAATTGCGATCGAGCTGAACGTAAATCGGCGTTCCGGAGGGAATGGTTACTGGATTGTGGGCCGTCTTCTCCTGACTACAGAGGGCTGAAACGTTTAGCAGCGACAAAGACAAGACGGTCGCGAGTGAGAAATAGGGCTGCATGTAATCTCCAACAAGTCAGAGTAGAAGTCGACCATACTCTTGGAAACATGAAGAATCGCTTAACGGCGATTCAATGGCTTGGCTGACCCTCGGCTAATGGAAGGGTGATCAAAAAGGTAGTTCCCAGTCCTTGGCGGCTCTTCACTTCAATTTGGCCATTGTGCCGTTCCACAATGGCCTTTGCCATGGACAGCCCGAGACCGAAGCCGCCGCTTCCAGTCTCCCTGGATCGAGAGGAGTCCGCCCGATAAAACCGCTCGAAGATATGAGGCAACAGATCCTCGAGTATACCTACGCCATAATCTCGGACGGTCACAACACAGGATTGGCCTTTAAGGAGGCTCGATATGGTGATGGACGAGTCGCGACTGCTGTAGCGGATCGCGTTCTCGAGCAGCGTCACCCACAGGGTCTGCAGAAGGTCTTCCTCACTTTTTACAAAGCATGTTCCCGAGGTTCGCACATCGAGTGTCACCCGGCGTGACGTGGCGAGCGTGCGAAGCTGATCACAGGCGGCAAGTATCGTCTCCTCAAGAAAAACAACATCGTTCATCCTGCTGCGATCGGAACCCTCCAGCACTGCCAGCGACAGCATTCGATGAACGAGAGCATTCAGGCGATCGATATCTTCAGATGCCCGTTCGAGGCCATTTCTGTAGTCGGAAGCGGCGCCTGGTCCCTGGAGAGCAACCTGAACAGAGGATTTCTGTATTGCGACCACGGTCTTCAGCTCATGCGCTGCATCGCTCACGAAGGTGCGCTCACGCTCGAAGGCCACACTTAATCTCAGGATAAGGTTCTCGAACGCAAGGGCGAGCGGACGAAGTTCCAGTACCTCCTTCACTCTCGGGGAAAGGGACAGCGACCAGTTGCGCTCATTGACCGCGGAAGCCTGCTCGGCAAGTTCTCCTAGCGGCAGCATTCCTCTTGAAACCGAAAACCAGGCAATCACGCAGGAAGACGCAAGCCAGAACAGACTGCCGGCAATCGCTACCGCGGCGATGCGCCGCGACGTAGCATCAAAGTCGACCGACGGCATCCCATAATAAACGTCTACCTGTGGACGAGGCTGGTTGGGTTTCTCCTCTTCCTGATCGGCCACAGGAATGGCTCGGATGAGTCTTCCACGATAATGCTGGCCTTGCACTGTGAACGCCAGATCTCCCGTGCTACTCAGGGCGATTCCCCGAAAACTTTTGCTGGCATGAGGGGAAGACCCGACCACTGCGCCTCTCGAGTCTCTTATCACGTAGAGGTCGTCCGGAGGTAGATTCTGCTCGTTCGGCCTAAACTCCAGACCCGATGATCCGCTGTCGTCAATCTCGACCATGTTAACCAGATCGTTCACGCGGCGCCTGATCTCCGCATCGAATACAGCGACACGCTGCCGCTTGACGTAGAGGACCAGAGAAGTCGCGCAAAAGGCGGTGAGGATCCCCTGTGCGATCAGTAGAACTACGAGGATGTTCTTCCTGATGGATCGGGTCACGTCGACTCCATCGTTCGCAGCGAGTAGCCATGCCCTCGAATCGTATGGAGCAATTTGATGTCGCCCTTGCCATCGATCTTTCTTCTTAAACCCGAAATGAAGACCTCGACCACATTGCTGAATTTCTCCCAGTTGAAATCGTAGAGATGCTCCAGCAGTTCCGTTTTCGAAACCACTTTACCCGTGTGCAGCATCAGATATTCGAGCACGCGGTACTCCATAGGTGTGAGGTGCACCGCTCTGCCCGAGCGCCACACGCATCGCTGGTTCAAGTCAAGCTCCAGAGTATCGAGTGTCAGCCGCGAAGAGGCATGGCCCTTGCTGCGGCGGATGATGGTCTTTGCTCTTGCGACCAGTTCCCCCATATCGAAAGGCTTTGCCAGGTAGTCATCCGCGCCTGCGCCGAGCACTGAGATCAGGTGGTTCTTCCCTTCCTTCGCTGTTAATACAAGCACGGGACATAGCGATCCTTGAGCACGGAGTTCTTTCAAAACCTCTTCTCCCGGCAACCTGGGCAACATCAAATCCAGCACGATGACGTCGTACATTAAGCTTTTAGCGTTGTAGAGGCCCTCTTCGCCATCCAGGGAAATATCTACGGCAAATCCAGCCCCTTGTTGCAGTCCGCGAGCGATGTTTTCTGCAAGTCTCCGCTCATCTTCGATCACGAGTGCTCTCATTGGCGGCAGACCATCTCCAGACTTAGCTCAGCTAAAGTCTGCACTCACCAACCTTAACGCTGCCTGAAGATCGATAGGGAATTCCACCACTCCAATTGAGTAGTTGAGTCGCACGTTAAGCCTGCCTTAAGGCTCGTATTGTCAAGCTAGCAGCGAGGACTTCGAGAAGACCTCAAAAGGAGACTTATGAATATGTATCAAGCAACCCTGCTGTCGGCGGTGCTCTGTACCGCCGCTCTCGGCCTGGCTGAAGAGAAGGCTATTTCACGGGCCGATCTACCGCCGGCAGTTGAGAAAACCCTGCAACAACAACTCAAGGGTGCAACGGTCAAAGGTTTCAGTGCCGAAAAGGAAGACGGCCGGGTACTCTATGAAGCACAACTGCTCGTCAACGGTCACACGAAGGACATTCAAGTAGACGCGAGTGGAACGATTCAAGAGGTCGAAGAGGAGGTGGCATTCGACTCACTCCCTGTCGAGGTAAAGGCCAGTCTCAGGGCAAGAGCTAAGCACGGAAAGATCACCAAGGTAGAGTCGCTCCGCAAGCAAGACAAGCTCGTAGCGTACGAAGCCCAAGTCGAGACGAACGGTAAGCACTCGGAAGTCCAGGTCGGCCCCAGGGGTGAAAAGCTGATGCGCGAAGTCTAAATGGAACAGTACCGTGACTGGCCAGATCTCAGTACGGGCGCGGGTTACTCAATCTGGTGGGAGGGCCCGCGTTTCACCATGAACGAAGACAAACGTGCGCGTTGGCAGAGGGCTTCCCCATCTTATGACGCGGGCAAGGAAGCATTACGGGAACCTCACGAAAGGCCCGAAGTTAAACTGCCCAATTGAGTCAATCCGCTGACTGCGAAACGTGGAACAGGGAGGTAACATCCATGTACTCGATTTCAGACCTGGATAGCAATATCTCTTAGCTGAAACGATGTGGTGTGTGCCTTAGCGGTGACGCGAAGGCCTAAGTACATCTCCAACTTGCGGCTATGCTCTTGAGACAGGTCTAAACTAAATATGATGCTTGTTCTGCTGGTTCTGGGCTTTGTGGGTATAACCACCTCGACGATTTATACGGCATTGGTCGTGTTTGGTGCGCTGCGCTTTGCCCAACACCGGGGAATGACACGGGCCAGCGAATTTACTCCCCCGGTTAGCCTGCTCAAACCGTTGCACGGATCGGAACAAGAGCTTGAGTTCCGTCTCGAAACCTTCTTCCAACAGGATTACCCGGTTTTTGAGATTCTCTTTTGCGCGCGCCGCGATCAGGATCCAGGCCTCTTGGTTGCGATGAGGGTAGCGGAACGCTATCCCCATATTCCAACAAAGTTCCTAGCATGCGGTGAGTCTCCCTACGCCAATGCGAAGGTTTGGTCACTTCAATGGATGCAGAAAGCCGCTGAACACAGAATCCTTGTAATCAGCGATAGCGATGTTTCAGTGACACCTGGTTATTTGCGCGCGGTGGTGGCGCCGTTTGCCGAGGATCGAACAGGGATGGTGACCTGTCTTTACCGTGGTGTGGCCCTGCCGGCTAAAACCTGCAAAAACCGCAGCTTTTGGTCGAGTCTCGAAGCAGTGGGTATGTCGATTGAGATGTCTTCCGGCGTACTGGTGGCGGAAATGCTCGAAGGCATGGCGTTTGCGCTTGGGCCGACAATGGTTATACGCCAAGACTGCCTGGATCAAGCAGGAGGCTTCACAGCCATAGGAGAATACCTCGGTGACGATTTTATGCTGGGCAATCTCGTGGCAGCGAATGGGCACAGGGTGGTCTTGTCGACCCACCCAATCGAACACCATATATTGAATACATCCTTTGTCTCGTCAGCACGCCATCAGATTCGCTGGATGAGGAGCACGCGATTTTCGCGTCCAAAGGGACATTTTGGAAGTGTGTTGACCTTCAGCTTGCCCTACGGGCTGCTGGCAGCACTCAGCGCTCTAGCGCTGCATCAGCCAGTGCTGGCTGTATTTCTCTTCGGTTGGAGTTGGGTAACCCGTGTGGCGCTGGCTTTGCTGGTGGGTGGCCTAATCGTTCGGGATCCCCACCTCTGGGCTAACGCATTGCTCTATCCCGTTCGGGACCTGCTGGGCTTTTTGTTTTGGAACGCAAGCTATCTTGGCAATAAGGTCCTATGGCGCGGCGAGGTATATGAGCTGATGCGGGGCGGCTTGATGCGAAACCGGTCTCACTCTGCTGACCGCGACGCTGTGCGGCTAGGCACGAGCCACTCATAACTTCTTCAGGAAAGGCTGAAATGACCGCTATTTTGATGCGAGTGTCTACACGCAACCGATGTTTCGAAGCCAATAGATGATTACTCCGTCGATCGGATGATCGGGCCACCCCTAACGATTGTCTTGCGACAATGACCCGCAGCTCAATGTGACACTTCACCAACCAAATCAATCTGGACTTCAACACTGTTCTCCGCCTTCCAGATTAAAAAGCTAGGATTTTTGAGGCCCCACTCAACGTAGGGAATGATCAGCTCCGCCCTGGCTGTCGCTTTCAGACCATCGATGTGGATCCGAATCGGAATAGTCAGGTCGTGAGGAGTGCCGAGCAAAGTGAATACCCTGCTCACCTGAATGGCTGAGTCGCCCGAAGCAGCAACGGTTCCGGTATACGCTTTCGGTGCGAACGAAACTGTGGAAAACTGCTCCACCTTGAGGATGTTTTTGTTCATCCTCTTGTCACGACTTCGTTTCCTGTCTTCCCGCTGCCGGCCGCAACTACGACGATGCCGGAAATTCTGCCCGCAGTGCGGTCGAACTCGATGGTGCCAGACTGCACATGAAATGTCCCGTTAACCACCTCATGGGTCGTGTTGAGTTTCATCTTGATCTCACTGGCATCCGGGTTTGCCGCGAAACTCTGATGCTGGGCGAGTGCCGAGGGAAGCAATAAGAACGCCAGGGCGGGAATGGTGAAAAGTTTCATTGCATCATCTCCCAAGAGTTCACGACCGAGAGTGGGTTGCTATAGCTCGCTGTCAATTTGCAAAAGCGTGCCGGGGGAACAACGGTGGCCCGAGTAATTCGTTGTCAACTTTGCCGTCACACTCATAGCGCCCGGCCAGACATCGAGGCAAAACGGCAGAACGGCTCGAGCGCTTCGCGTTCAGATTCGAACTGCGGGCTCAGTCAAGGTATTCGCGGACCCAGCTCTCTTACACCGGGTCTTCGCCAATCTGCTTGATAACGAACTCAAACATTTGCCCGCCTCGTCCTCGATCTCCGTCTCACTTCGAGCAGATAACAACATGGCCGTGCTTACAGTGGAAGACGATGGACCAGGTTTCGACGCCGATGTGGGTCGCCACCTTTTCGAGCGACGGGTGAAAGGACGCGCATCACACGGGCATGGCCTGGGCCTCGCCTTTATCGAAGCGGTGGTGCGGGTTCATGGAGGAACGTGACGGCAGCAAATCGCCCGGAAGGCGGTGCGCGACTCACGGTCACTCTCACTTTGTGCACGCCCTCAAAGCGGGAAACCAACCAACGCGCACTGGTGAATGGCTAGGCCGGAAAGCGGCATGCCTGTTGGCGGACCGTTGCCGAACTGGCAAATCTCTACTTTCAGTTCGGTAACTATTTCTATCGGAGAGTGCCCATTCTTGTGGCCCGTGGAATTTCCATCTACCTGTCCGTCAACGAGCAGAGCGGTCCGGCCTTGACCGGCTTCCGTAGCCAACTTAGAGCACGGATTCCAGCAGTACTGTATGTAGCTTCTCCGGCAACTTGGGAAACGGCAGATAACGTCGTCGAGGTATGCCGACGCGTCAGCTGATGTTGGATTCTGGTTTCCGGCATCGCGAAGCTTTTGCAGTGTCGCCGTAAGAACGTAAGAACCGCTTAACAGGTTCTCCATCTCGCAGGCAACGAACCTTGAAGTTGCCAGGGCGTCGTTGCGCGCATCGAGTAACCCGCCCAGTGGGCCGTCGATCACATACGGCTGCAAGCCGGCTTTGAGCTTTTCGTCCTGGAGATTCGCGTCAAGCTCCGTGAGCGTTCACCTTTCCGGGGGAGCACTGGCAAGCTGCTGTAGAGCGCGGTGAATAGTATGCCGCTCCGCCGGCCCAACTTCGACTCCCTGCATGCGCAGCACAGTTTGCAGCCACTCGTGTCCCCAGCCGAGTTCCGACTCTTGGTCGATGTCGCGCAAAGGCTGAAACGACAATCCGCCTTCGCCGATGTCATGGCATCGCCCACCGGCCGCCTTGGTGACGCACACAGAGAATGTCCTTTGTCGAAGGCAAAGACGCGCGCGCCAGGATAGCGGAATCATTGAGAAATAAATAACGCCAGGCTCACCGACTTACCTGCGCCCGTCGGACCAATGAGCAGTGTATGACCGACATCGTAGCCATGCAGGTTGAGCCGATAAGGCACACCGCCCTGCGTCGCGTCATAAAGCAGCGGCTGCGAGTTGGGCGGCATAAAAGACGATGGGTTTAACCGCCTTCCAGGTTCCAGAACGGGTTTTGACGAGTGTTGCCGTTGATGCCTCCGACGATTGCTTTCGCCCGCACTGTACCTGAAGTTGTACCGGCGACACACTACTGGAGTGAGCATTTCAATGGTTCCAGGGGACAAGAGAGGACGTGGCCCGCAACCTGCTGATTTTAATATTTTATGGAAGGCTCGCTGGTGCCCGGAGGGGGACTTGAACCCCCACACCCATCGAAGGGCTACGGATTTTAAGTCCGCTGCGTCTGCCAATTTCGCCATCCGGGCGGGCGAATGAAGGCTGCTTCAGCCTGCATCCTGGCGTGCCACCTCAGTATGGCATAGCCCCCGGAGTGCACTCAAAACCTAACGCTTACGGCTGCTTACCCCAGGTGGCTGGCCCCAAGTTCCACCGCACCCTCCAGGTAAAACACGCAGCCACCTTCCAACTCCACACGATCGTTCAGGAGGCGGCAGAGCATCTCGCCGCCGCGTCGAGACGCTTGAAATGCCCGAAGCTCCCTCTTCCCCAGCCGCGCCGCCCAATAAGGCGCCAGCATGCAGTGCGCAGCTCCAGTCACCGGGTCTTCAGGTATCCCTTTCTTCGGCGCGAAGTAGCGGCTCACCATGTCGTAAACGCCATCGCCAACCGCACTCACGATCACTCCCGGCCGGTCTACCTCGGCGAATCTGGCCATGTCCGGAGCAAGATGCCGCACAGCATCGGCATCCTCCAGAACAGCCAGGTAATTAAATTCGTTCGACCACACCTCCCGGGGAACAATCCCCAGCGCTGCAGCCAGACCCACAGGCGTCTCGATCTGGTGAGACGGGCGTGCCGGCAGATCCATCACATACCCGGCGCCCCCATTGCTCACATTGGATCTCACCGTCAGCGCACCGCTGGCGGTATGGAAAACAACCCGCGTGCGGCCAGGCTCGAGCCGCTCCATTACCACGGCGGCAGACGCCAGCGTGGCGTGCCCGCAAAGGGGCACCTCGACCCTGGGCGTGAACCAGCGCAGGCGATACTCGCCGGCCTCGGGCACCAGGAAGGCGGTCTCCGAAAGATGGTTCTCTTCCGCAATCGCCAGCATCGTCGAATCCGGCGGAAATTGCTGCATCGGCATAACCGCAGCAGGGTTTCCCTGGAACGGGCGGCTGGCGAAAGCATCGACCTGATAGAGCGGCGTGCGCATACACTTCCCTTCCTTCCCCATGATGCAATTGGCAAACCCTCTGCGCAAACAGCAAAATGCCCTGCTTCCCCAACCAACTGCGTTGGAAAAACAGGGCACCTGTTGCTCAACCCACTGCACCTTTCGCCTAGTGCGGCTTGCGGTACTCGATACCTTCGTCGTTCAGGTAGTACTCCGAGGAACAATTGTCGGAACCGCAGATCATCGATTCCATGCCGATGTATTGGGTTTTAGTGATCAGCCCCAGCGCTCCGCATTGCGGGCATGCCAGCACAGCGACGTATGGGTTGTTCGCCTCGCCCATCGCTCCCGTGTTCTCCAGCACAAACAAGGTTCCGGGTTCCATCTGCTCTGGAATCCACTCACCAAGCAACTCAAGATCCGTCAACATGCCATTCCTCCTGTGCGATCCTGTGAAGTGCGGTCCACCACTTGTATGTAGCGTGCAGGAACACTTTCTCTTCTGACTGTCGCTTGCTCGATCGTGCGTTGCTTATCCTCGGCCACCCTCCCGTGGCGATTCTTCCTCATGGCTCCAATGGACACTGCCATTGTTCTTTTTGCTGGCGAAGGTCTCGCCGGCAAACACCGGGCGAACATGGTGACCACGCAACGCATGGCGCCGGAATGAGAGCACGGCCGCGGGGCGTCGCAGTGAATCCGGCGTGGCAAAATAGCTCGCTACCTTACGCCAGAGTGTGAAGAGCGCGGTCGCCAACCAGCCACGCGATGAGTCTGGCATGACCGCCATACGAGGATTGTTCTCGCTGTAGCAGCCAGCGGGGCTGTTTTCCCCATCGCCTGAGCGCAACGCAAAGGTCCGCTCGGAGGCCCACCAGCGATCCGCCGCCGGCCTTACGTCCTGCTGTCTTCCGTGCGAGCCCACAATCGCAAGCCGGGGGAACCTCTCCTGCGAATACTTACCCATTGGCTGAGTCACCTGCCGCGGTCAAATGAATTGCCCTGCAATCTCCTGGCCGCCGACCAAACATGGCTCATTCTTTCGGCGTGCCTCTCTTTCGTCAATCCACGTTTCGTTCGCCTGCATGAATTCCTTTCGCGGGCGCACCAAACATGCACACACTAGGGCTGCGTGACTACTGGCTTGCCCTGTGCCATGGTATTCGAATTGGCCGAAGCGGCGCCACTCGCGCTCCCCCGTACTTCGCTGGCCTGCATATCCTTTGCGGCTGGCCGGGCTTTGTTCAACTCACGATAAATCGCTTCGTTGCGCAGAATGGCCTGCACGTAGTCGCGGGTCTCAGTAAACGGAATCGATTCCACAAACTCGTCCAGTCCGTGGTACTTCCCAATCGATTGCCAATCGGTCACGCGGCTATCGCCCGCGTTGTAAGCGGCAAAGGCGTACGCCGCCTCGCCGGAAAATTTGTCGAGCGTCTGCTTCAGGTAACGCGTACCGAGGCGAATGTTGGTTTCAGGATTCAGCAGTTCGCCTTGGTTGAAGTGGCGAATCCCTTCTTCCCTGGCCAGGGAGCGGCCCACCGAAGGCAATAACTGCATCAGGCCCCACGCGTTCGCGCCGCTGATCGCACCGGGGTTGAACTCTGATTCCTGACGAATCAGTGAGGCCACCATGTACGGGTCGAGTCCGTTCCTGGCAGCCTGCTGTTGAATCGCGCTCCAGTACGGTTGAGGGAACAAAATTTTCCAGCAGCCCATCGGGATGCTCTCAATCGGCGCCGAAGCGTAGAACGGAAGCGCTTTCTTGAGCACGCGCATCGCCCGATAAATCTCACCATCCGAAGCGTAGATATCGGCTTCGGCAAAGGCGCCCCACTGCTCGCTGCCATCCGCAGCCTGAATCTCGAGCGGGATAAACTCATTCAACCCCGCGTTGGCCAACAGCCGCGCCTTGATCACATGTTCATCGTCCTGCGGCACATCGTCCGTCAGCGCAGGAATTTCTTCCCGGTGGATGTTGCTTAACATCGCTACGTCCGCCGGCGCCACGGCACCCAGCTCCGCTAACCGCACGCGGGCCATCTGCGCGTAGTAATAATGTTCAAACGTGCGCGAAACCGTTTGGTAGTAAGCCGCCGCCATCGCGGGCTGATGTTCCTGATCGGCGTAGAGCTTGCCGCGCCAGTAGAGCGCAGCGGGTATCTCTTTGCCGCCAGCATAGTTCGCAATCTGCTGATCAAACATCACCGCCGCCGCAGAGTAATTCCCCAGTCGATAGTTCAACCACGCAGCTTTCCAGTGGCTGCTGGGCGCGTAATGATGAGTGGGGAATCGTGTGGCCAGCTCGTTGAAGTATGTAATCGCCTGGGGATAATCCTTACGCAGCAGGTACATGTTGCCCGAGCTGTAGAGCGCTTCCGCCAACCACGGGCTGGTGCCGAACCGCTGCTCCATCTGGGTGACCAGGGACTGCTGGGCACCGCTGTCGTCGTGGCTGCGCGCCAGCTCGACGGCCAGGTACATGCGCCGGGCCCCACTCTCGTCGCTGGAATCAGGTAACGAGTCGACTGCTTCCTTGCTGAGCCGCTTGCTCTTGAAGTCACACGCAGCGGCTGCCACCAGCAGCGCGCTCCGTGCCTTTGCATCCGATTGAGAATCATTGGCCAGCGCGCGGTATTCGTCCCCCGCATCGTTGTAGCGTCCCCCGGCATACAGCGCGTCCGCGTGCGCTCTGCGTTCCGCGGCGGTGAGCGGCGGCGTGGCCCCCAGGATCGCCAGCTGCGCTTTGGCTTGCGCGCCTTCATTGCTGAGCGGGAAGCCGAGAAAAATATGGCGATACAGGCGTGAAGCTTCTTCCACGTTCCCACTCATCTGTTGGGCGCGGGCCAGTGCCAATTGAAAGTCTGCGTGTTTTGCCGCAGCCTCTGTCGCATGCGCCTGCAACACATTGAGCGCAGTCGTTGGATCATTTTGCTGCAACGACAGGTTTGCAATCATCACCGGCATGCGGTCGACAAAAATGCTGTCCGGATATTTCGTGGCAAAGCTTTTCAGCAGCGTCTCTGCATCCGGCAGCTTACCCGCTTCCATCAGTGACTGAGCGGCGAGGAAATCAGCGTAGTCATCCAGGGTGGTTCCCGCGGCATTCGCTTTCTGAAAACTGCTGGCCGCTTCCGCATAGCGGTGATCCTGCAGGTAAGCATGGCCCAGGGCCAGGTAAGCAGCAGAGGCCGCTTCGCCGGTATGCGAGCGCGCATAGTTGGTCACGCCGGTGTAAGCGGCCGGTGTGCGCATCGTCGTCAGCTCCTGCGCCATGGGCCGCAGCTGCGATGAGGCGACGAACGCCCGCTGTAACTTGCGGCTGCGCGCAATGCTGCGTGCACTGCGCGGCTTGCGCCGGGTCTTCACGTGGCGCACGTGGGGTTTGGAACCCGCAGCTTTGCCGTGGACCGCGGCCGTCTTCTTTGTGGTCGTTGTGCCTGCATGGTGGTGTGCCGGCACGTGCTTATGGGCGGGCTGGCTTGTTTGCGACAGGGCGGGCACACCGCTCACCGCAAGCAAAACCATCCAAGGCAAAGTCGTTCGTAATACAGCAGTCGTTTTTCGCTTCATTGCTATCGCCACTGTGTCGCTTCCCTGCCTGCTCGTGTGGCGTGCGGCATTTCTGCTCTAATAAGACTCTAAGCGGAAAAATAGGTTGCGGGTATGGTTTACCGCCCTGTCAAACCTGTCAGGAACCCAGTCAAACACGGCAGCGTTCGCTTCTCGCCCCGCCGGTGCGTATCGTTTTACAACCTTCTACTGCCAGGGCCGAAACCAACCCGAACCCGCCCGAATGATCACCAGGCCGGCATGCACTTCGTCCGAGCCGTCGCTTCACCCTCTTCGCAGATTACGCATTTTGCCGTGTGCCGCCATGCCCATTTAGTATGAGGGGGATGCGGAGTTGCTCCCGGAAGGTTAAGCAATGATGCCCCTCTCCCTGGCGCGCATGCGCACAAGCGCCCACTGGAGAATGCTGTGGAAAGGCCGAATTTCTGAACCCGACTGACATGCCCATCATCCAAGCAACAGGGACTGAAGAAGTTCACCCTGACATCCTACTGGTTAACCGGGCGCGCGGGGGCGATGTACAAGCCTTCGAACAGCTGGTGAAACAGTACGATCGCCAGGTATTTCGCATCGCGCAACACATCACGCAAAACCGAGAGGATGCGGAAGATGTGGTACAGGATGCCTTTTTAAAAGCGTACGAGAAGCTGGAACAGTTCCAGGGGAATTCGAAGTTCTATACCTGGCTGGTCCGAATTGCGGTGAATGAGTCCCTGATGCGTCTGCGCAAGCGGCGCACCGGACGCATGGTGTCGATCGACGAGGATGTTGAGACGGAAGAAGGCTCAATGCCGCGCGATCTCGCCGAGTGGAGACCCGATCCCGAAATGATGTACGGGCAATCGGAGCTGGCAGAGATTCTCCGCAAAACGATTCAGGGCTTGCCGCCAGGGTTTCGCGTAGTGTTCGTTCTGCGCGATGTTGAAGGCCTTTCGACGGAAGAAACTGCGGAAACGCTCGGGTTGAGCGTGCCCGCGGTCAAGTCGCGGCTCTTACGGGCGCGGCTGCAGTTGCGGGAGCGGTTGAGCCGCTACTTCCGTAAGAATGAGGATGGGACCAAATGAACTGCTCAGAGTTTCTGGCGCAACTCGGTGATTTTCTTGACAACCAGGTGCCCACTGGACTGGTAGCCGACCTGCAGATGCACCTCGACGGGTGCGATCACTGCGTGATCACGTTGCGCACTACGCAGAAGACTATTGAGATCTACCGCAACCACGAGGTATACGAACTACCAGAGGGCCTGCGTGAGCGGTTGCAGGTAGCGATTTTGGCCAAGTGCAAAAAGGGCTGCTAAATTAAGCTGGCGATTGCCATGTCCATGACGTGAAAAAGGCCATCCTCGACGGATGGCCTTTTCTTTGGGAGCAGCTATTTGACGACAGCTAACCTGCTTTTCATGCGAGCGCGAGTCTTGCCACCCATTTTCCCTGCGAAACTGGGCAGATGTGAAACACCCGTCCAGGCCTGGCTAGTTGTCGTCGCGCCGCTGCAAGGTCGGGCGGTCGCTGCCCTGCTTCGTTTCATCTGGCGGCGCATTGGGATCGTTGTTCGAGGTGCTTGCGCGGCGCAGCGTGGGCTGGTTGCCCTTGCCGGCGTCGTTCAGCTTACGCTTGTTCTCGATGCGGGCGAGCCGCGCTTTTACGTCGTCGAATTCTGAGGTCGTCACCACATACTCCGCACGCGGCGGCAGAATGGTGGCGATCTCCTTCTGCGTGGCTTCGATGCGATCCGGCGTTTGCGGATGGCTGGAGAAAGCCTTCGAAATCAGGTGCGGCTTCGTCTTCTCCAGATTCTCCAGCTTCTCAAAAATGGTGACGAACGCCTGCGGATCGTAGCCCGCGCGGTACATGTACTGCACTCCGAGAAAGTCGGCCTGCCCCTCAAATCCGCGAGAGAACTGCAGGAAAGTTAACGGGATGCCGATCTGGGCTGCCTCGTAAATACCGTAGCCTGTCCAACCGCCAATGAAGATCAGCGGAATCGTCCCCAGCTGGGCATAGTTCATACGGGTCTGCTCGCGCACTGCGTGGTGAGCCGCGACGTGGGAGATCTCGTGCGCGATCACGCCGGCCATCTCTGCTTCATCGTCCGCGGTCAGGATCAGCCCGCTATTCACGTACATGAAGCCGCCCGGCAGGGCCATGGCGTTCACTTCGTCGGAGTCGATCACCTTGATGGTGAAAGGTACCTTCGCGTCCGAGTTCTTCACCAGGTTTTGCGCGATCCGGTTGACGTACTCCGTAATCGTCGGATCGTTGATGAACTTGACGCTCTTCTCCAGCTGCATCGCATAAGACTTGCCCATGCGGATCTCGGTTTCGGTGGAGTACCAATTGCCCATGCCGCGACCGCCAATATCGCGCGTGCCCACAGCATTTACGTCGTCCACGCTGCCCTGCTTGACACCCGGCATGGTAGGTTCCGAAGATGCCTGCGGTGATCCCATGGGCGCAGACGTCGGCCGGAGCGGAACTGGCCGGTGGGGTCGCACCGCCGGGTGGTGTTGATTGGGGGGTCTGCGCGTTCCCAGTCAAAGCCATGCCAGGCGCCAGCAGCAAGCCACCCGCAACCCAAACATTTGCCGCTATCAGCTTCTTGCGCCGGATTTTGCTCATTGATCCACCCCTTGTAAAGCCAGCCCTGGAACCCGGGCGGTCTGCGCCCTGGGTATTAGACCTAGTATGCGCGTTTTGGAGAGCCGGCTTCGCCCTTTTTTGCAGCAGGCTTAAAAGTGTTTTGCATGGGACCGAGGTCCCGTTACGCGTGGCTGCGGACCAGGTGAGGCCCCGGCCCCTGCTGCCGTCTGCGAATCAGAAAGTCGTTGACCGCGCGCGCCAGCATGTCAGGGCATTCCTCAAAAGGTAAGTGCCCCGCTCCACGCAGTACCACCAGCTCCGCGTCGTCAAAGTATTGCTGCAGGCAGTGGCCAGATTGCACCGGAACCGCACGATCCAGTTCACCCCAGATCAGCAGCGCGGGAAAGTTCCGCAAGCGGGCTAAATCACTCTCCAGCGTGCGCATGTCCTCATCCCAGGTTTTCAGCATGCTGAGCACGTACGGAATGGTGCCCGGAATCCTGAGCGAGCTGATGTACTTTTTCAGCCCACCGTCGCGCGACTTGGATGGATCGCCGTACATACGCCCGAGCGCCCGCAACTGCATAGGGCTCGGCAGGTGAGGCACGCGATGCGCGAACCATGTTCCTATCCTGGAAAGGTAGAACCGGATCAGGGGATCGTCGAGGCGAGAGAACGGGTTCGCCGGGGCGTGCAATACGAGGTTCTTTACCCGTTCGGGATACCTGGCTGCCAACGCAAGGGCAACGGCGCCTCCGTGAGAAGTGGCCAGAAAATCCGCCGAGCCGATGCCGGCCTGATCCATGAACTCGATAACCCGGCTGGCTTGCGCTTGCAAGGTGGCGTCCAGGCCCGGTACCCGCTCTGACTCGCCGATCCCCAGTGCATCGATGGCATAGATCTTAGATTGGTCCGCCAGAGCAGGCAGCACCGGCTCCCAGGAGGAAGCCGTTCCCAGAAGCCCATGCAGCAGGATGAGCTCTGGCCCCGCGCCCGCCTGCAGGTAGTGCATGCGCCAGCCACTTACAGCGGTCCACTGCCGGCTTGCCTCCCTGCGCCCCAGGGCGCTCCACACCGAGCGCGCCAATCCCATCATGACCTTCTTGTGACCGCTTGCTTTGGCAGACGCAGCTTTCCCCAGAGGCGTTTGCAACGGAATTCACATTCTATTCAAAAAGGCTAAGAACGCCAATAGCATCTGTACCGCGGTTCGGGGGCTGCGCAGTCCGTCGGGCGACTGCGGACGCATTCCCTGAGCCCTGTTCTGAAAAATCACGGTACGGGCCAGGCCCTGTCTGACTCGGCCGTCCCGCGCTCAGTGTTAAAACCTTTCAATACTTTCTCCAGAAAACGGAATACCACAATATGTCTCGCCATATCCCCCTCTCTAAAACGTGCAGAATACGCTTGCATAGATTTCCCCGAATCCCCAGCTCAAGCGTCAAAAACCTGTATCTCTCCTAAAATCAAAGCTATACTGTGGCTGCTCGTGTGCGTCGTTGACAGCGAGAGCGATTTGCTCCTGCGCTCGCCGATGGTCCACAGCGTGCAACACGTACTCTGAAGAACTCTCTCTCCTTACGCACGGACGCAATGTTGAAGCCGTTACAAATTCGGGTGGCAGTCGTACTTCTCGCCGGTTTCACTCTGGCGGCTGCGGTGCTCGCCTCCCTGAATTTCACCAAAGAAGGTTCTTTCCCGCTGCCAACCGACCAGGTCTCCTGGTTGGAGGCGCCTGGCGGCTTGAGGGCCGAGCGCGTCCTGAGCAGTGGGCCCGGAGAGCGCGCGGGCATCAAGCCGGGCGATCTGCTCCTCTCAGCAAACAAGGTCTCCACGCCCCGCGTCTCCTACCTCACCCGGCAATGGGCCACGGTGGGTACGTGGCGCAATATCGATTACCTGCTGGAACGTTCCGGCGTTCCCATCCATGCCTCCGTTTTGCTCGAACCGGCCGACCGTACCCAGAACCAGGGACTGCGCCTGATCGCGCTGGTCTACCTATCCATCGGCCTGTACGTCTTGTTTCGTCGCTGGACCGCACCGCGCGCCACCCACTTTTACGTTTTCTGCCTGGCGTCATTCGTTCTCTACTCCTTCAATTACACGGGCAAGCTGAACGGCTTTGACTGGACCATTTACTGGGGCAGGATCCTCGCGGGCGCCTTACAGCCAGCACTCTTCCTGCATTTTGCGCTCGCCTTTCCTGAAGAACGGTCAACCGGCCGGCGATCCTGGATTTACTCGCTCGTCTACCTGCCCGGCCTGATCGTCATGGCGCTGCAAGTCGTCGCCATGCAGCAGTGGCAGGCGACGGGCTTGCTCGAGACACGGCTCAGCCAGCTGGCCATGGGTTACCTGGCCCTCTACTACGCGCTGGCCGCGCTGGTCTTCTTCCGCAACTACCGCCGGCAGAAAAACCCGTTGCGTCGCCAGCAATTGAAGTGGCTGATGCGCGGCACCCTGCTTACCGTGGTGCCGTTCACCGTGCTCGACGTGATCCCGTTCCTGACCGGCATATCAGTCCCCAACGTGCTGTTGCGGTTGGGTGGTATCTGCCTGGTCTTCCTGCCCCTCACCTTCAGTTGGGCGATCGTTCGTTACCGCCTGATGGATGTGGACCTGATCTTCAAGCGGGGTGTCACTTACACCCTGGCCACCGCTTCGCTGGTGGGCCTCTACTTCGGCGCAGTGGCGTTTGCTGCCGAGGTCGTACACAGCCGTCTGCCCAGCGCAGGCGCCTGGGGCCTGATCGCGGCCATCATCATCACCGCGCAACTGTTCGAGCCGCTTAAAAAGGCAATCCAGGACCGCGTGGATCGAATCTTCGATCGCAAGCGATACGATTACCGCCAAACCCTGATCACCTTCGGGCGCGGATTAAGCTCGCAGACCGATCTTGATCGGCTCTTGCAATCCATCGTCGATCGCCTCTCAGAGACCCTGATGGTCGCGCGCGTAGCCATCTTCTTTCCCAGCGGTGACGGGGGTTACATGGTGCGCGCGGGGCGCGGCCTGCCAGCGCAACTACTCTCGCACGAGAGCCAGTCGGCTCTGCGCTTTCTCAACTTCGATCAGCCGAACGCCGGCACCCACATCTTCCTCGAGAACCCGCAACAAGTGCTGCACCTCACCCAGGAAGAGCGGCAGGCAGCTTCGGCCCTCGATCTGAACTACTACCTACCGTGCCGCTTGCAGCAGAAAACCATCGCCGTCATTGGATTGGGCCGCACCATGCACGGCGACTTCCTCTCCAGCGAAGACGTGGAGTTGCTCGAGTCGATGGCCAGCTACATCGGCATCGCCATCCAGAATGCCGGCCTCTATGCCAGCCTGGAGCAGAAGATCTCGGAGTACGAGCGGCTGAAAGAGTTCAACGAAAACATCGTTGAATCGATCAACGTGGGTGTGTTCGCAGTCGACCTCGAAGAGCGGGTCGAAAGCTGGAACGCGCAGATGGAAGTCATGTACGCCATGCCGCGTATGGAAGCCGTGGGCCGTTACCTGCGCGACATTCTGCCAGCGGACTTCATGACCGAGTTCCTGCGCTTGAAAGATCAACCCGGCGTGCACAATCTCTACCGCTTCCGCATGCTGGCCAGGACCGGAGAAAACCGCTGCGTCAACGTAGCAATCGCGCCGCTGGTTTCCCGCAACTTTGCCGTAGTGGGCCGCATCATTATCGTGGATGACATCACGGAGCGCATGGAGCTGGAAGCGCAACTCGCACAGGCAGACAAGCTTTCCTCGATCGGTTTGCTGGCGGCCGGCGTCGCGCACGAAGTGAATACTCCCCTGGCGGTCATCTCCTCTTACACCCAGATGCTGGCCAAGCAAGTGCGTGGAGACACGCGGGTCGCGCCACTGCTGGACAAGATCACCCAGCAAACCTTCCGCGCGTCCGAGATCGTCAACGGATTGCTCAACTTTTCCCGCACGGGTGCCGCTGAGTTCACCGCCCTCGACCTGAACCAGGTGATCGAAGAAACCCTCAAGCTGCTCGAACATCAGTTTCGCGTCTCGCAGGTTCACCTCGACATGTCTCTCGAAGGGAACCTGCCACCGATTTTGGGTAATTCGGGAAAACTACAGCAGGTGTTTCTCAACCTCTTTCTCAACGCCAAAGACGCCATGGGCGCCGGCGGCACCTTGCGTGTGGCCACGCAGGCGAACGGCCACGTGGCAGTCGATGTATCCGATACCGGATCAGGAATAGCGTTAGAGCATATGCAACGGATTTACGACCCATTCTTTACCACTAAGGCAGCAGTGGTCGAAGGTCAGCGCCGGGGTACCGGGCTGGGCCTGGCAGTGAGCTATGGCATTATCCAGGAACACGCCGGCAAGATTCAGGTAGAGAGCCAGGTAGGCAGCGGCACCACCTTCCATTTGGAATTCCCCATGGCAAGGAAGCCCGCCCATGTCTGAGGCCGGCATCCTTTCACCCCAGGCAAAGACCAGCGTTTCCGCAGAACCGGCGCACCGGATCCTGATCATCGACGACGAAGCCGCCATACGCGAGTCGCTCGAAACCCTGTTGATCCTCGAAGGCTACCAGGTGGAGTCGGCTCCGGAAGGACAAGCCGGGCTCAAACTAATCGATAGCCGCACCTACGATCTGGTGCTGCTCGACCTGGCGCTTCCCGGGCAAAACGGCCTGGAAATCCTGGCGCGGATTCGCGAGCGCCAACCCAACCTGCCAGTCATCATGATTACCGCTTACGGCACGGTGGGCAATGTGGTCGACGCCATGAACGGCGGCGCGCAGAACTTCGTCCAGAAGCCCTGGGATAACGAAAAGCTGCTGGCCGATATTCGCGCCGCCACGGCGCGGCAGCGGGCCGAAGAAGAGAACGTACAGCTCAAGCGCGCGCTCAAAAAGCGCTACAACTTCGAAAACATCGTGGGCAAGAGCGACCCCATGCTGCGCATCTTTGACCTGGTGGCCCAGGTAGCACCCACACGATCCACCATCCTGATCCAGGGCGAAAGCGGCACTGGTAAGGAGTTGATCGCCAAGGCGCTGCACGCAAACTCGCCCCGCCGGGATAAGCCCTTTGTGCCGGTGAACACCGGGGCGATGCCCAGCGAACTGCTCGAGTCCACCTTGTTTGGCCACGTTAAAGGCGCCTTCACGTCGGCTGTCTCGGCCAAGAAGGGTTTGTTTGAAGTAGCCAACATGGGCACGCTCTTTCTGGATGAAATCGGCACCATGGGCATGGACACCCAGGCCAAGGTACTGCGTGTGTTGCAGGACCGCCGCTTTATGCACCTGGGCGGCATTCATGAAGTGCAGGTGGATGTGCGCATTCTGGCCGCCACCAACGTGGACCTGCGCCAGGCCGTGCGGGAAGGCAAGTTCCGTGAAGATCTGTTCTATCGCCTGAACGTGATCACGATCGACCTGCCGCCCCTGCGCACGCGGCGGGAAGACATTCCCCTGCTGGCGGCAAGTTTCCTCAAACGGTACGCAGAAGAGAATGATCTGGCCCCCCGCACTCTGGCGCCTGAAGCCATGCGCGTGCTGATGGATTACGACTGGCCCGGCAACGTGCGCGAACTTGAGAATGTCATCGAGCGTGGCGTGGTGCTCTCGTCCACGCCAGTCATCGGCTTCGATCTGCTGCCGGGTCACCTCACCGGTCGCAGCTACTCCTCAAGCCTGCTGGAGCACAACCCGGACGCGTCCCTGTTCGACATCCTGGAAGACATCGAGCGCCGCATCATCATCGACAAACTGGAACGCTGCAAGTGGAACCAGACCGATGCCGCGGAGCAGTTCCGCATTCCGCTCTCCACGCTCAACCAGAAGATCAAGCGGCTCTCAATTGAAATCAAGAAAAAGATGAAAGATTAGGCATCCTCAACGCGGGCACCACCGCCGCATGTGGCTCGAACGAGTGTGTTAGGCTCGGCTTTGCATCGGTAAATATCGGAATCTATGCCTATCGAGTCCATTGAAAGTGTGGCCAAGAACGTCGTCCTTTCGGTCCAGAACTATGCCACGCTCGCTGGCAGGGCCATCGCTAACATCTTCCAGCGCCCGCACTACTTCGCTGATCTGATCGTGCAGGCCAACTCTATCGGGATCGGGTCGGTGCCAATCGTCATCATGACTGGCTTCTTCACTGGCGGTGTGCTGGCACTGCAGTCAGCGTCTTCCCTGGCCCAGTTCGGCGCCACAGCGATTACCGGCGAGCTGGTCAGCCTCTCGATGATCAAAGAGTTGGGCCCGGTGCTCACCAGCCTCATGGTTTCGGGACGAAATGCTTCCGGCATGGCCAGTGAACTTGGCTCCATGATGGTGACGGAACAAATTGATGCCATGCGCGCCCTGGGCACAGACCCTATCAAGAAACTGGTCACGCCGCGTCTGTTCGCAACCGTGGGCATGCTGTTCTTTCTGACCATCATTTCCGATACGGTGGGAACGCTGGGCGGAGCCGCGGTTTCCGTCTTCATGCTGGGCCAGGATGGCTCACAGTATTTCCACACCGCCTACCAAACCCTGCGCTATCCCGACGTTCTCCAGGGCCTGGTCAAGCCCGTAGTGTTCGGATTTATCATCGCCAGCATCGGCTGCTTCTATGGAATGAATACCAAGGGCGGCACGCAGGGTGTGGGCCGTTCCACCACCCAGGCGGTCGTGTGGTCTTCCGTGCTGATCATCGCTGTCGACTTCTTCATCAGCCGGCTCATGATCGGTCTGTTCGGTTTCTAACGCATGAGCACTGCGCCCCAGTCCACAGCAACCGCCACGCAGGACGATCCATCGCAGCCAGTGGTGGTGTTTGACCACGTGTCGATTGGCTTTGAAGGCAAAAAGGTACTGGAAGATATTTCGCTCACCGTGTCTCCCGGGCAAACGCGCATCCTGCTCGGCCCCGCAGGCAGCGGCAAAAGCGTATTGCTCAAGCTGGTCAATGGCCTGATGCGGCCCGATTCTGGCACCATCACTGTGTTCGGTGAAGAGATCAACCAGATGCGTGAGGAGCAGCTGTTCGTGCTGCGCGGCCGCATCGGTATGGTGTTTCAGGAAGGAGCCTTGTTCGATTCCCTCACAGTGCGCGATAACGTCGCCTATCGCCTGATGGAGCAAGGGGTGCCCGAAGCAGAGGTTACGCAGCGCGTGACCGAAGCTCTGCGCTTTGTGGAGCTGGAGCAGACGCTGGAGAAATTCCCTTCTCAGCTCTCAGGTGGTATGCGCCGCCGGGTAGCGATTGCCCGCGCGGTCGTGAATCGCCCTGATCTGCTGTTGTATGACTCACCGACCGGCGGCCTGGATCCGATTACCTCCACCACCATCATCGAGCTCGTCATGAAGCAGCGCGATGTGTACGGCACCAGCTCCCTGCTCGTAACCCACCGGCTGCAGGACGCGTTCACGCTGGCGACCCACCACTTCGATAAAGCTGAGAACCACATGGTTCCCCTGGCGGATGGCAAGCTGGATCCGAATACCAACTTTCTGGTTCTCCATGAAGGTCACATCGTGTTCGACGGCTCGACCCACGACCTGGTGCATAGTGACGATCCCTTCCTCAAGGAATACCTTTCATAATCAGTAACGGTGAAGGCGTCTTTTTCGCCTATGGCGCAAACCAGGCCCACCAAAGCTTCCTTGTTGACCCTGCTTAAGTTCCCTGCTCAGCCTTGTGATCCCCCTCCCCTGCCTGGCTCTGCGGGTCAGCCGGTATTCACCCCGCCTCTCCATCTCTGCTACGCTTAGTAGTTTGCTATCAGGCTTTTGCGAGGTCTACCGGTATGGCGTTCAAGTTCAAAGGCGTCGACTTTATGCAGTTCGACGGGTTGCTTTCTGACGATGAGCTGCTCACACGGAGCACCACCCGCCAGTTTGTCGAAGACAACGTCATCCCCATCATCGAGCAGTGCAATCGGGACGGCCGCTTTCCCCGCGAACTCATCCAGCCCATGGGGCAGCTCGGTCTGTTTGGCGCCACCATCGAAGGCTACGGATGCGCCGGCATGTCCAATGTGGAATACGGCCTGGTGATGCAGGAGCTGGAGCGCGGTGACTCCGGCCTGCGCAGCTTTGTCAGCGTGCAATCAGCTCTCGTGATGTATCCCATCTACGCCTTCGGCAGCGATGCTCAGAAAGATACCTGGCTGCCCTTGCTCGCAACCGGGGAGAAGCTGGGCTGCTTCGGGCTTACGGAACCCGACTACGGCTCGAACCCCGGCGGTATGCGCACCCGGGCCCGCAAAGAGGGCGACGAGTATGTGCTGAACGGCGAGAAGATGTGGATCACCTCCGGCTCAATTGCCGACGTCGCGGTGATCTGGGCCAAAATGGACAACGATGAAGGGCAAGTGCGCGGTTTCCTGGTAGAAACCAACCGCCCCGGCTTTTCTGCGTACGACGTGCACGGCAAGTGGTCGCTGCGCGCCTCGGTCACCTCCGGATTGTCGTTGCAGGATGTGCGTATACCTGCCTGCAACCTGCTGCCCGGCTCGGGTGGTTTGAAATCGCCTCTCATGTGCCTCAACCAGGCACGTTATGGCATTAGCTGGGGAGCACTCGGCGCGGCCATGTCCTGCTATGACACCGCCCTGCAGTACTCCTTGCTGCGCAAGCAATTCCGTGAGCAGCCGATCGCCAGCCATCAGCTCGTGCAGGAGAAGCTCGCCTGGATGATTTCTGAAATCACCAAGGGGCAGCTGCTTGCCCTGCAAGCCGGCCGCTTGAAAGATGCCGGTAAAGTCAGCTTCGAGCACATCTCCATGGCCAAGCGAAATAATGTCTGGATGGCGCTCGAATGTGCCCGCATGGCACGCGACATCCTCGGCGGTAACGGCATCACCGACGACTACCCCATCATGCGGCACATGATGAACCTGGAATCGGTGAAGACCTATGAAGGCACGCACGACATTCACGCCCTGATTATTGGGCAGAGCGTCACCGGCATCCCCGCCTACTGAGCCGGCCTGCATAAGTTGGATAGAATGGTCATACCGCTGCAGCGCGCGTAGACCTCCATTCCTGTGTTTCCGCAACCTCCGGCGGCAAACTGCGTCTTAACAGGGGAAGAGACGTTCAGACGGGAACAGGTGTGCAGGTATGGATGTGAAGTCGGCGTCGCAGAAGGTACTACGCCTGGGGAAGATTCAGCGACGCCCTGAGCTGGATGCGTTGCGCGGACTCTTCCTGGTGTGGATGACGCTGACCCACCTGCCGACACGTTTCAGTGAACTGGTGAACCAGCCCTTCGGTTTCGTTTCCTCTGCCGAGGGCTTCGTATTTCTCTCAGCCATGCTGGTAGCCACGCTCTACATTCATAAGGCTGCTGAGGACGGGGACGGCGTTCGCCACAAGTTATGGCAGCGCGCCCTGAAGATCTATGGCTATCACCTGATCATGCTCACCATGGTATTTACCGTGGTCGCCGCGTTTGCTGCGCATACCCATCGCGCCGCCATCTACAACCTGGTGAATTTCTACCTGGCCCACCCCGCCACCGCGGTCATCGGCTCTCTCCTGCTGATCTACTGCCCGCCGCTGCTCGACATCCTGCCCATGTACGTCACCTTTCTGCTGGTGACGCCTTACATCCTGAGCGCGTCGATAAAGCGCGGTTGGACGGGTGTCCTCCTGGCGAGCAGCTTTATCTGGTTGCTGGCCCAGTTCGGCCTGCGCACCTGGATGCATACGCTGGTAGTGCACATCACCGGTCTGCACATTCCCTTGCAGGAGACTGGCGCCTTCAACCTGTTCTCCTGGCAGGCGATCTGGGTCCTGGCCTTATGGCTGGGCTCACGATCCGCGCAGGGGGTAAACCCGCTGAGCAAATTACCAGAGTGGGTTTTCCCGCTAAGCGGAGCGGTGTGTCTGTTCTTTCTCGGTGTGCGCCATAACTGGTTAGGCCCTCATCTCACGCAGGAAGCGTTAGGGCTGGCCCTCGACAAGTGGCAGATTGGCCCACTGCGCGTGTTGAATCTGTTTGCTTTCTCCTGTGTGGTCTATGGAGCGCGCAAGATTCTCACCAGGCTGGTGCTGGTTGAGCCGTTTCTTACACTGGGCAAGGCATCCCTCGAAGTGTTCTGTGCCCACGTCTTTTTTGTCTTCGTTGGTTTGGCGCTGCTCTATGGCGAGGTTACTGAGTTGCACGGCCGGGTAGCGATCGTTTTGCTCGCGGTCACGTTTGCTGCGCTCATCGGGGTAGCAACGCGAGAAGTGCGCCGCAAGCGAAAGCTGCGCGCCTCCTCGCCTACGGCAGGGGTGACCCCGGCAATGCGAAAAGATGCATCAGAAGCATTCGGGCTCAATCCGCCACCCGCCGAAAGACACGCGGAAGTCTAACAGCGTGGCCGCACTTTCATTCCAATAACCTAAACAGCAACCGTGAATGTATCCTCATGGCGCACGACATTGCGATACAGCGTGTCGCGCTCCACCGGTTCCCTGCCCGCTTCGCGAATCAACCGCACCAGGTCCGCGCGGCGCATTCCCTGCGGCGTCGTCGCGCCGGCATCGTGGTAAATCTTCTCCTCTACCACCGTGCCATCGATATCATCCGCACCAAAGCGAAGCGAAATCTGCGCGATCTTCGCACTCATCATTTGCCAGTACGCCTTGATGTGCGCGAAATTGTCGAGCAGTAACCGGCCCACCGCAATCTGCCGAATGTCCGTCAGCCCAGACGTGGTCGGCAGATGATCCAGCGCGGTATTCGCCGGATGGAACGCCAAAGGAATAAACGTCTGGAACCCGCCAGTATCATCCTGTACCGCACGCAGGCGCAGCATGTGGTCAACCCGGTCTTCGTCATTCTCGACATGCCCGTACAACATCGTGGCATTTGACCGCAGCCCAAGCTGATGCGCGATCCGCGCTGTCTCCAGCCATTCATCTCCATCGATCTTGTGATCGCAAATGATATGCCGCACGCGATCGGAGAAGATCTCCGCGCCCCCACCCGGCAGGGAATCTACTCCCGACTCCTTCATCCGCATCAGCGTCTCAGGAATCGTGAGCTTCGCACGGCGCGCAAGGAAAGCTACTTCCACCATCGTGAACGCCTTGATATGCACCTTAGGAAAGCGCACCTTCAATCCGGCGACCAGATCGAGAAAATACTGGAACGGCAGATCGGGGTGCAATCCACCCACGATGTGAAACTCAGTCACTGCTTCGCTATACCCGGAGGCCGCCGTCTGCCATGCCTCCTCAAGAGCCATGGTGTAGGAGCCTTCGCTGTCTTTTCTGCGGCCGAACGCACACAGCCGGCATGCCGCGACACACACGTTGGTCGGGTTGATATGCCGGTTCACATTGAAGTACGCAATATTGCCATGCATGCGTTCGCGCACATGATTGGCTAACCAGCCAACCGCCAGCACGTCGCCCGAACGATAAAGCGCAACCCCATCCTTGAAATCAAGGCGCTCCCCGGCCATCACCTTATCGGCAACGGGGCGCAAACGGGCGTCATCCGTCTGAAAAGAATGCCGGCTCGGCGCGAAAGAAAGTTGGCTGCTCACATAGCAATCATACCCGACCCACCTCGCCGGTTCACGGCTCCTTGCTGTTGCATCAAAAGGAGCTACCGCCGATTCCAGCGGAGGGATGCAGGGTCCTAAGGTAAGATCGTGGAAGAATCCCCCCGAATGCGACAGCTCAGAATCCTTGTACCTTTCCTGCTGATCCTTGCCTGCAAGCCCACTGTCCTGGCAAATACTCAGGGTTCTCTCACCGCGACCCTGCCCACCGTGACCGCCTATGCGCTCGATCGCGCAAAAGTGACCCTGCCGGCAGCCTTTGAAACCCCGCTCAACGTGCTCGTCCTGTTCTTTCAGAGAGACCAGGAACAAATCGTGGACGACTGGTTGCCGGTGATCTCGCCAAACGCCCAGCCCAGGGCACAGGTTTGGCTACTGCCCATCTCGCAACGCGAGAACGGACTGTACCGCTGGTGGCTGAACGCCTCCTTACGCGGCACGCAGACCTCCGCCTTACCCCGCCACTTCACCGTGCCCTTGTACGTAGACAAGCGAAAGTTTCTCAGCGAGCTGCAGGTTTCCTCTGAACGCGACGTGGTCGTCTTGCTGGCCGATCGTTCGGGCCACGTCCTCTGGCGAGCCAGTGGACCCGTGACGGATGACAAGAAAGCCGACCTGAGGAACGCGATTACGAAGTCGACCGCGCACTAGCAGCCACGGACAGACCTCCCGACCCGTAACTCTCCCTAATCCACCCCGCCCCAGGGAAGCAAGCGCCCAACTTCTCATCCCGAGCGCAGCCGAGGAATGACAAAAGGGAGCGGTGGAAGGAAAAGGCTTGGGGAAGGAAAACAGCAGGAGGAAAGGCAAGTCACGCACAACCCTCAACTACGCTCCGCGACAACAAAGCGTCCCTCTCCCGCCGCCCACACCTTTCCCAGCCACCGCCCCCCCTTTTGTCATCCCGAGCGCAGTCGAGGGATCTGCTTTGCGCCTCTCTCCTGCCACAAATGTTTACACGAGCTCCAGCATCGGACACGCAGAGGAACCACTCTTTCAGCAGGAATGGCAGGAGAGTCACTCACGGCAGCGAAGCGGCTGCTATCGAGGCCCGCGTTCCTCTGTTCATCCGAGCTCTGTAAGAATTCCTCGAGGGAGAGAGGCGCACAGCAGATCCCTCGACTACGCTGCTAATGAACAAACTGGAAGCGCTCTGGAGGAGGGTTCAAATGTCCCCCACTCAAGCCAAACGCGGCTTGAATGGGCCACCCTGCAGTTTTTAGGGTTCGCTCAGTCGCCACTCAGGAGAATCTGCTCCCTGCCCGCATCCAGAAAAGCCGAGGGTGGCCCACTCAAGCCGCGTTTGGCTTGAGTGGGGGACATCCTGCTCCGCTCGCTCAGCCAGACCGATGCGTATCGCACCCCGTTCCTCCCATCCTTAACTTGCACTGCAAGAACTTGCACTGCAAGCAGAAGGCTCGGCGATGACAATTTTGGGGCGAGTGACGTTGGCCCTCAGGCCTTAACCACACGCGCACCAATCAGATTCACCGCACGATGTGCAGAAAGAGCCGCGCCCTCCTGCCAGCCAACGATATGACTGGTGTGGTCTCCCGCGAGAAAAATACGCCCCTGCGGCTGCGTCCATACCGCGTACCCCGCAGGCGCCGCTTCATCACCATTGCTGACCCACGAACCCAGGTTGTACGGGATCTGCCCCCAGCTCATGTAAACCGGGTTCTTCAGTTCCTTACCACGCCCCGGATGAAGCGCTTCAATAGCCTGGCGCGAGGCCTCTATCTTGGCTTCCGGGCTGGCCAGCTCGCCGAACTTGCTGCCATTCTCGATCCCGTACCCACCCAGAATGATCCCGTTCTCCGAAAACATCGAAGCGCTGGGATACCAAACCGTATCCACCGTGTTGGTCAGGAAAGACAGCCCGCCATAGATATTGTTCTCCTGCTCCCAGAAACGCCGGGATTCCCAGGGAATCTTGTAAGCACAGTCATAGGAACAATCAATCGCCTGCTTGAACTCCGGAGAAAAATCCGTATCCATCGTCTTCAGAATCGTGAGCGGCACTGCGCAAATGGCATAATCGGCGCTGACCTTCTCGTGCTTGCCAGTCGCCAGATCGCGGTAAACGACGTTGACCCCCTGCGCATTCTGGCGAATCTGGATAACCTCGGCCCGCGACCGCACAATGTTCCCCAGCTTCTTCCGAAAAGCCATCGGGATCTGGTCCATGCCGCCAACCGGCTGGAACATGGTCGCCTGCCAGTCGATCTCATCCTCTTCCATCAGTTGCGTCCACAACTGGGCGGAAAGCAGCTCCCGCATATCCAACGGGTCGTTCGGGACTCCCACCACCTCGGCCGCGCCCGGGCTTACTTTGTAGCCAGAGCGTCGCGATCCCTTGTAGAACAGGTCCGGTGACAGATCGCCGTACTTCTTCAAAAAGTCAACCATCTGCTCTTTATCTGTTGGGCTAAGTTCCTGATCGAGCGAGCCTTTCTTGATGCATTTCGCCAGCAACTCAGACACGTGGCCGCGCGTATCGTAGGCCACCTGCCGATTCTGTACGCTCTTGCCACCGTTGAGCATGCGGGATTCGAGCAGAGCACTGCGCGTGGTGTTGATCTCGACTTCCAGCGGAACGCCCAGCTCGCGACAGTATCCGAGCATCGTGTGGTGTACCGAAGGCAGCCGCGCGGGACCTATGTTCTGGTAAAGTCCTTCAGAAAAGTTGCAGGTTTGGCTGTAACCGTTGACGAAGTCGACCTTGGTGCCTTTGCGCACGGTCCAGTTGCGGCCGCCAACACGCTCCCTCGCTTCCAGCAAAGTGACGTCATAGCCCAGCTTGCACAACTCATAAGCTGACGAGAGGCCAGCAATCCCACCGCCCAGGACGACCACCCGGGTTCCCTTGCCGGAGCCGGCCGGTTGCTCCACAACCGAGGCGGTTGCCGCGGTGATCGGCAGCAGACCAAGGGACTGCATGAGGGTAAAGGCAGCGGAGTATCCACCCGCCTGCCCGACCTTTGTGAGAAACGCACGCCTGCTCAAACCCATTGCCATGCTCTCCTGCCTGAAGCCGAACGCCACGCAATGCACCTGTAAAAACAGGTGTTAGAATTGGGACTTTCCGGACTGTGGTTGATGTGTGAGTATAAGCTCCGCTCTTACCAACGCGGGGAAGTTTCACTCCGGTACCGCTGCGGTGCTGCTGAGTCTCTGCGCCCAGCGGCATCTGATTGACAAGGCTCTACGCGCGAGCAGACGGGACGACGCCTCCGGGCAAAAAAGGGCGAGGGTTCACGGTCAGGCTTACGCAATCTTCAACAGGGAAGAGATACAGCAGAGGGGCCGGCGAAAAAGACGACGGGGCGATACGAACGCTGCAACGGGGAACGTTCAAACCTTGACCTGGCGAACGCTCTGCACAGGCACGGCGACGAGTTGAGGTTAATGGCAGCAGCGCACGAAAGCAACTGCAAAATTGAATAGTTGGGATGTGGGGATGACAGAAGAAGGCTCTGGGGCCGACGAGATTTTAGATATTGAGTTTCTACACGAGATCGGCAGCCGCATGGCCGCGGCCGACCCGTTCCACGCCGTGCTGGCGCGGGTGGTTGAATTTGTGTCGACCATCGCCATGTGCGACTCCTGCTTTGTGTACGTGCTGGAGCAGGAAAAGCTGGTGCTGCGGGCCTCGAAAAATCCCCATGCCGACCTGGTGGATCAGCTGGACCTGCCGCTCGGCCAGGGCATCACTGGCTGGGTCGCGGTGCATGAACAGCCGGTCGTGATTGCCCAACAGGCGTGGAAAGATCCACGTTTCAAGATGTTCAACGACCTGCCGGAAGATCAGTTCGAAGCTTTCCTCTCCGTGCCCGATTCTGTGCCGTGGCAAAGTGGTCGGCGTGATCAACGTGCAGCATCGCAAGCCCCACCACCATAGCCGCCGCCAGGTGCGCCTGCTCTCGACCATCGGCTTCCTGGTAGGAGCGGAGTTGGAGATGGCCCGGCTGGAGAGCGAACGGCTGCTGCTCGCCGACCGGCTCGAAGTACGCAAATTGATGGACCGGGCCAAGGGCATCCTGCAGCGCGAACTGCACCTGGATGAAGAAGGCGCTTACCTCGCACTGCAAAAGCAGAGCCGGCAAAAGCGAAAGGCCATACGCGAGATCGCCGAGGCCATTATCCTGACGGAAGAAATCCGGCGCTCTCGCAAGTAGGGCGCCCGGCGCGATCGACCGGGCTCAACGGCCCGTCTTAACGGCCGATCTTAAAGTTTGATCAGTGGTTCCCCGTCAAAATGGTCCAGCCGGACGACTTCCCCCAGCGGCACGCGTGCCTCCCATCCGGCTCGCTCCAGTTCTGGCCGGGTGGCAAACTCGTCGACATAGCCCAGGCAGAGGTAAGCCACCAACACCATATGCTGGGGAATCCCGAGCAGCCTTTTCAGCGCTTCCGGGTCAACGATGCTGACCCACCCGACACCCACGCCTTCTGCCCGTGCGGCCAGCCACAAGTTCTGGACGGCGCACACCGCCGAATAGATCGCCGTCTCCGGCATGGACTGCCGGCCCAGCCGGTGACCGCGTTCGCTGCCCGCATCGCAGGCGATGCATAAGTTCTGCGGCGCTTCCAGAATGCCCTCGAGCTTGAGCCCGCGATACAGGGCGGCGCGCTCACCCTCGTACGAGGCGGATGCCGTTTGCTGGGCTTCGTCGAACAGTCCACGCACCGCCTGCCGCACTTGCAAACTACGCACCACGATAAAGCGCCAGGGTTGCATCAGGCCGACCGATGGAGCGTGATGGGCTGCGCTCAATAAGCGCTCCAGCACAGCATCCGGCAAAGGCTCGGGCAAAAAACCCGACCGCACATCGCGCCGCTCACGGATGGCGCGATACACACCGTCCAGTTCGCTCTCGCAAAATCCTTCAGCCTTGGTCTTCGTCATGACTCTCAGTAGTTGCCGGCAAGTTCCCTTTTCCGCTATGAGCCGGAGCCACCAAACGGTATAGCATCCAGACACAATGAACCCAGCCAACAAACCTTCCCTTGCGGAACAGGAAGCGATCCAGGCCCAGCGCCAGCCAAAACGCGCGCTCGGGCTCTTTGATTCTACGATGGTCGTCATTGGGGTGATGATCGGTTCGGGCATTTTCATCGTGCCGGCCGATATGGCGCGCCTGCTCGGCGGGCCCGGCTGGCTGCTGGCCGCCTGGGTATTTGCCGCCATCCTGACCATCGCGGCCGCGTTTTCCTTCGGCGAGCTGGCCTCGATGATGCCCGGCGGTGGCGGCATGTACCTCTACCTGCGGGAAGCCTATTCCCCGCTGTGGGGCTTCCTCTATGGATGGACGCTATTCACCGTCATCCAAACCGGCACAATTGCCGCAGTGGCCGTTGCGTTTGCCCGCTTTCTCGGCGTGCTCGCGCCGGCGATCGCCGAGTCGCACTACCTGCTGCCGCCGGTGCATCTGTCCGCCCACTACGCCATTACCCTTTCCACCGCCCAGTTGGTCGCGCTGCTGGTCATCGCCCTGCTGACAGCAACCAACATGTTGGGTATTGAATACGGCAAGATTATTCAGAACACCTTTACGGTGGCAAAACTAGGGGCGATGGCAGCGCTCGTTCTGCTCGGCCTGACGGTCGGCTGGCGCGCCGCCACCGTGCATGCCAACCTGGCATCCTTCTGGCAACGGCCACCATTGGAGCATCCCACGTCTTCCGCGGGAGCCATCCTGAGCCTGGTGGTCTTGTTCTGCGTCTCCCAATCCGGTTCCCTGTTCGCCGCCGATTCGTGGCATGACATCACGTTTGCTGCGGAAGAAGTGAAAGACCCCAGAAGCACCTTGCCGCGTGCGCTCGCGATTGGCGTGGTAATCGTGATGCTGGTCTACATCGCAGCCAATCTCGCCTACCTGGCAGTGCTGCCCTTCTCCGAAATCCAGCATGCCCCCCACGATCGCGTAGCGACTGCCATGCTGCAGGCCGTTTTCCCGGCCTGGGGCGGCCAGGCATTAGCCGTGCTCATCATGGTTTCCACCTTCGGCTGTATCAACAGCCTGGTGCTGGCCGGCCCGCGCGCCTACTACGCCATGGCCCGCGACAAACTGTTCCTGCCGGCCGCCGGCCGCTTGAACCGGGCACGCGTCCCCGGCTGGTCCCTCGCCATGCAGGGCGTCTGGGCGGGTCTGCTGGTTCTGCTCACCACCTACTCGCCGGCGAAGGGCTACGGTAACCTCTACAGTGACTTATTGGATTACATCATCTCGGCCGCGTTGCTCTTTTACATCCTCACCATCGCAGCGGTCATCGTGCTCCGTGTGAAGCGGCCCGATGTAGAGCGCTTGTACCGCACCCCGGGCTACCCGGTGGTGCCTGCCGTCTATGTGTTGGGGGCCAGCGTGGTGGTGCTCTGCCTGTTCATCAACCGCCCAGCGACCACCTGGCCCGGCCTGGTGCTTGCCATCACAGGACTGCCGGTCTATTGGCTCATCCGCCGAGCAGCCAAACCCTAGCACATCGACAACCCCCGGGTGGCCCATTCAAGCCGATTTTGGCTTGAGTGGGGGACATCTCAACCGGCCGGGACATCTCAACCGGCCACCAACCTAAGCCTTCAACTCGCTCATCTTCTTTCCCACCGCGCCGGGGCCGAAGTTTATACGCGCATCCTTGATGGGCAGTCCGACCACCTCAATTCGCTTGAGGTTTCGTGTGCCAATCCCGGCTTCTTCCGCTAGCCGAAGGGAGTTGTCGCCCCGGATAAACGGTGACGAACCGCGCTCTGCATACGGGTCGTAGCCCATCACCGCCATGCCAACCGCATCCACGTTCACCGCGTTGCGCCCAGCAATGATCACGCCCGGCGTCATCTTCTCCAGGCCCGCCAGCCACGGCCCCTCACCGCCTCGTACCGTCTCGACACCATCAATGATCGCGATATCAATCGGACGAATCCCATTCTGATCCACCAGGATGCGCGGAACCCGATAGCCCGGGTCACGCGGCGACTGAGGATGCAACTCCGCATCCACGCCGGAAGGCGCAGCCGTCGTCCCCTCGTGCAGCACAGCCACCCGCTCTTTCGTAGGCCGCTCGTTCCCGCTCGGTCCGCAGTCGCCGCCGTACAACGAGCAGGGCGTGTTGCCAAAATTGTTCTTCATCGTCATCGTCACGCCGGCAACCCAGTGGTTCTTTAACTTCGCCATCGAAGCGTATACGTCACATTGATAGAACGCTGGGTTCAGGTGATAGGCCGGATACGCATACCCGCCCCACGGCACTTTCATGCGCACGTATTGTTTGTAGTTCCCCAGGTTCTGCACGTTCTCCCAAACGACCGGCACACCCATGTTGTTAATGGCGTTCACGTCGAGGCCGTAACGTGCCCAAAGGGAAAGATCCTGGTTGGCGGGAAAGAAGCTTTCAATCATGCGCACCCGCCGTGCGCCCGCCCGGGCAAACAAATGAACCGTCGCCGCCACCGTCTCGGCATTCGTCCGGTAAGGCAGCTCAGGCGTGAGTGGCCAATTACTTGGATTTCCGGTGAGGTTCAGCTTCAGACCCACCGTCTTACCGCGAACTAACTTATCCAGACCGCCGATCTGGTCGAACGCACTTGAGAGTTGCTGCCCATACTGCGCGTAATCGCGGCAACGCACGATGGCAACCTGGCCGGCCGGCGCCTCAGCCCGCATTATCTTCGGCATGCTGAGCGCAGCAATCGCAGCACCCGTGGTGGTCAACATCTCGCGTCTGTTCATGGCTTCCCTCTCACCAACGTATGCTACTCGGATATGATCGACCCCGTGCCTCTATTTCTACCCAGACGATCGCTTTGTAAGATGCTGGCCGCCGCCCCGCTGGCCCGGATTTTTGCCCCGCTCGCCAGCGCGTTTGCGGAAGAGCGCACCATGTTCCTTTCCCTGAACAGCGTCCTGGTACAAGGCCGCGTTCCCTGGCCCGATTTCGCCCGCCTGGCCGCCAGCACCGGCTTTGCCGGTACCGACGTCATGATGCATCCGGCCATGCAAGCCGGAGCCACCGCCACCCACGATCTGCTGGCCGGCCTCAAACTGAGGCCCGCTATCCTTGATTTCCCCGTCGAATTCCGCAAAGACGACGCTACCTTCCAGGCTTCGCTCGCCCGGCTCGATACCGCCGCTCAGTTTGCCGCCGCCATCCACTGCCCGCGCATGATGACGTACATCATGCCCTCCAGCGACACCCCTAAAGACGAGCTGCGCGCAACCTACAAGCAGCGCTTTTCCCAGAGCGCCCGCATACTGGCGCGCCACAACGTCCGCCTTGGCCTTGAATTTCTCGGACCCCTCGAACTGCGCAAAGCGCACAAATACGAGTTCATTTGGCGCATGAACGATATGCTCGCGTTCGCTGAGGAGTGTGGTCCCAATGTAGGGCTGCTGCTTGATTCGTGGCATTGGCACCACGCGGGCGCCACCCCGCAGGACATCGTGACCGCCGGCCGCGATCGCATTGTGCACGTCCACTTCAATGACGCACCCAACCTGCCGCCTGAGCAGATCCACGATAATCAGCGTCTGCTTCCCGGCGAGGGAGTGATCAACCTGACAGGCTTCCTGCAGGCGCTGCACAAAATTGGCTACACCGACGCGCTCAGCGTAGAAGTCTTCGGTCGTACCAAAGACATGACACCCGAAGCCGCCGCAAAAGCCGGTCTGGATAGCTCCCTTGCCGTCTTTCGCAAAGCCGGCGTTCCCCAGGGCTGATGAGCAAAGGCGCCCGCTATGGGTGCTGCTTCGTGGTGGCCGGGGCAGGTACCGGGACCGCCTGCAGGCTAAAGCTCTCAATGCTGGCCGGGCCAGGATTCGGACTCAACTGCAAAATGCCGAGAAATTCCGTCCCGACGGGCGTCTGATCGCGCAGCCGGAACGCCAGCAGACCAGGCTGAACCTCTTTCGCGGAAAGCAGGCTCAGCCCCCCGGTCCGCCGCCTGAGCTCCACCTCTGCCGCGCTCACCGCTCCGGGCGCCGCTGATGGCAGAGCCTGCGCCAGTGCTGCCGCCTTCCCTTGATTGAATGCCGCCAGCCAGTCATAGAGAAGATGGCCGGCGGGCGTGTTCGGGATAAAGCCCACCTGCGCGCCGAACCGAGGCAGGTGAACCAGGATTGTGGGGTGTACGGTGCTGACATGCGCTTCCTGGTGGCCTAGCGACCGGGCATGGCCGGGGTTGCCGATCACGATCACGTCCACCTGGTCGGGGTCATCCGCGTCTTTCTGGTTGGCCGTCAGCGTCGACGTGTTATGGCTCATGACAAAGAGGACCGCCGAGAGAGCAACCACCGCGGCGACGATCGCCAGCAGGATGGCTCCCGGGCTAAGCGGCTGCCGCGCGGTGATATAGAACGTGGGAGCACTCACCTCCAACGTCTGCGACGCTGGCTCGGTCAAGGCTGATTGCCTTTGAGGCTGGTCCGGCGGAATCAATCACTCTCCAGTCTAACTTTCCCTGCCCAGGGAAAACGGTGCGCCCCTAACCGAGCACTGCAAGCCAAACCCTGCTTCCAACGCCAACTTGATGACGGTGGCCCATTCAAGCCGCTTTTGGCTTGAGTGGGGGACAAGCCACCACACCCCTCCTTCTTCTAGAAAGCAACATGCACAGGATGCAGTTGATAGGTTTTCCAAGTCCCCGGAGGGACGGCTGAGCAACCGGACCAGGGTTGATGAGGGCTGTCGGTCTGCCGATAAAGCTAGTTGAGCAGTCCTGTGCGGTTTGGCTCAGCCAAACCGGGAACCGGCTCACGGAGCAAGATGAACGCAGCCCCCTGCCGAACCCTGGCTTTCGAGTTGGTGTGGATTGTTCTGGCGGCTGCCTGCGTCCACGCGCAAACGCCGCAAAATGATCTCACCACCCTCAAGCTGGAAGACCTCATGAACCTCGATGTAACCTCTGCTTCAAAAAAAGCGGAGAAGGTATCGAGAGTGCCATCCGCAATCTTCGTGATCACCGAAGATGATATTCAACGCTCTGGGGCTACCAACATACCGGATCTGTTGCGTATGGTACCGGGGCTGCAGGTGGCCCAGATCAATCCCAGCAACTGGGCCATCAGTGCCCGCGGCTTCAACGGCCAGTATTCCAACAAGCTGCTGGTACTGATTGACGGCCGCGCGGTATATACCCCGATCTACTCGGGGGTGTATTGGGATGCGCAAAATTTGCCCCTCGACCTGCTGGCGCGCATTGAGGTGATTCGCGGACCGGGTGCGACCGTCTGGGGCACCAACGCGGTCAACGGCGTGATCAACATCATTACCAAGCGCGCGCGAGACACGCAGGGCGCGAGTCTGAATGTGCATGGCGGGAACGTCCAACAGGGAGGCGGCGATGTGGTGTATGGCGGCCACCTCCGCAGTCACGGCGCCTACCGGGTGTTTGCTGACGGTTGGGCGGTGGGCGCCAACGTGACCCGGGCAAAACAAAACGGCGAGGACGACTGGTACGGATTCAAAGGTGGCCTCCGCGCAGACCTAGACCTGACCCCGAAAGATCTGCTGACCGTGGAAGCAGAAGCGGAAAGGGGCAATGCCGGGGAGATCTTCACCACCGGTATCTCGCTCCAACCGCCCGTGAATGCAACTTTGAGTCTGCGCGACCGCTTCTCCGAATGGCACCTTCTGGGACGCTGGGAGCACACCGCATCGCCTGCCTCAGAGGCATCGCTGCAGGTTTACTACGATCACAACAATCGCACCGACGGCACCTTCGGCGTGGGGCTCACCACCTTCGACATCGACTTTCAGCACCATGTTCCCTGGCGTCAACGGCAGGACCTGGTTTGGGGAGCGGGTTACCGCTACTACTCGGACGACACCAGGAATTTTTTCCGCACGTCGTTCTCGCCGCCCGATGTAAACCAAAGCCTGTTCAATGCCTTCATGCAGGACGAGATCACACTTCGCCGCAATCGCCTCTACGTGACCCTCGGAGCCAAGGTGCAGCATGAGCACTACAACGGTTTCAATTTGCAACCGACCGCACGGGTCACATGGACTCCCAGCGATCGAGCGATGTTCTGGGCGGCCATTTCTGGCGCGCGGCGCACACCCGCGCGGATCGAAACCGGCATTCGCGCAAATCTCGCGGCCTATCCAGGCCCAGGCAATCTCTCCACACTCGTCAGCGTCTTCGGCAATCCAGAACAAAAGAATGAGCGACTCACCGCGACCGAGGCAGGGCTGCGCAAAAACCTGTCAAGCCGGGTATCGTTCGACGCAAGCGCCTTCTTCAACCAGTACCGTGAACTGGTCTCGACTGAATCGGGTTCGCCGAGGCTGGAGGCCGACCCTGCCCCCTTGCATCTGCTCATCCCGACAACCTTCGCAAACCTGGTCTATGGCGATACCCAGGGCTTTGAATCCTTCGCCAACCTGAAGCTGGCCAGTCGATGGACCATGAGCCCGGGATATTCATTCATCACCATGCATCTGCATCGCCAGCCAGGCAGCACAGACGCCACGACGGTCGGGCAGGCAGAAGGCAAACTGCCGCGCCACCAGGCGCAATTGCGTTCCAATGTGAACCTGCCATGGCGCTTGCAGTGGACCACATCCGCTTATTTTGTCGGCAGGTTAAATGCCCCGGTAGTCCCCGCTTACACCCGGCTGGATTCGAAGCTGGAATGGCAAGCGTCCGACAAGCTCTCCCTCGGCGTCGTAGGACAAAATCTGCAAAGAGATTTCCACCTCGAATACGACAGTGGAGACCTGACGGTCAACCCAAGCCTGGTGCGCCGCGGAGCTTATGCCTGGCTCATGTGGCGGTTCTGAGTGACGGAGCAGACAAAAGACGTGCCCACCCGCCGGATTCCGCCCCCGCGCCGCAAGGCAGCGAAATACCGCCTGGCATGGAGTTGCGTATGCGCCTGAAAACAACAGCGCGCCTGGCCGTGCTGCTGCTCACCCTGAGCCCCACAGCGGCACGCCGTTCGCAAGCGCAATCGAACCAGGAGGAATACCAGGTCAAGGCAGCCTTTCTTTACCACTTCGCCCAACTGGTGGAGTGGCCCGTGAACACACCCCAGCCTGCGGATCACGCCATGCTCTTCTGCACGGTGGGCGACGATCCCTTCCAGGGAGAGTTGGAGGCAACGGTCGCAGGCAAGTCGATCGGAAGCCGCGTCATTCGTGTACGCCACCTGCAGCGATCAGAAAATATGCAGGATTGCCAGATCGTCTTCCTGGGAAAAGGGGAAAGCCACCGCATACCGTCCGAGATGGCAGATCTCAAAAAAGCGCCCGTACTCACCATCGGAGAAACGACAGGCTTTCTGGAGGCTGGCGGCATGGTTGGCTTCCTTACCGTCGAGCACAAAATCCGCTTCGCAATCAATTTGGATGCGGCCAATGCGGCCGGCCTCAGGATCGGGTCCCGTCTGCTGGTGCTGGCACAAACCGTGATTGGGGAACACCGGGAAAGGTGAGCTTATGACCTTCAGAGACCTTCCCATTCGGCGCAAACTGGCTCTCCTCGTCTTATCATCGAGCGTTCTGGCGGTAGTGCTGGCCTGTCTTGGCTTCGGTGTTTACGAACGGCTAAGTTACCGGCGTAGTACCGTGAGCGAGCTACAGGCACTGGCCGATACGCTGGGAGAAAACAGCGCCGCATCGCTCACCTTCAACGATCCCAAGACTGCTCACGACCTGCTGCAGGCACTGCGAGCAGAAAAGAGTGTGCTGGGGGCTGCCCTGTACGACAATCACGGCAAAGTGTTTGCCGAATACCGCAGGGCGGCGGCGATCAAACCCTTCAATATACCGCCCTTTCGACAAAACGGCGCCTCCTTCGAGTCCAACTCCATCACCCTGTTTAGCAGCGTCCGAATGGAGACTGACCTGGCAGGCTCAATCGCCATCGTGTCTGACCTGAGCGGATTACAGAGCAGGCTGCGGCAATACATCCAGATCGCATTGCTGGTTCTGCTGATCTCCATTACGGTGACCTACCTGCTTTCCGCCCATCTGCTGCGTATCGTGACCGACCCCATCGTGAACCTGGCCGACATAGCGGGCCAGGTCGCCATCGAACAAAATTACGCGCTGCGGGCAACCGCCCATGGCAACGACGAGAGCGGCATGCTGGTGCGCTCGTTCAACCAGATGCTGGAGAGAATCGAACAACGCGACCTGGCACTGGAGTGCGCGAAGGACGAACTGGAACAACGAGTGCAGCAGCGGACTGCTGATTTGCAGGTAGAAGTAGCCGAGCGCATTCGCGCAGAAGAAGAAATGCGCGCAGCCAAGGATCTGGCCGAGATCGCCAACCACGCCAAGAGCGAATTCCTCGCCAACATGAGCCACGAGATTCGCACGCCGCTCAATGGCGTCATTGGCATGACAGAACTCACGCTCGATACCGAGCTTACCGCGGAGCAGCGAGATTGCCTGGAAACGGTAAAGCTCTCCGCCGACTCTCTCTTGGTCGTGATCAACGATATCCTTGACTATTCGAAGATCGAGGCCGGCAAGGTAGAACTGGAATCCCTCGCCTTCGACCTCCGCGAGTGCGCTGAAGATGTGATGAAGACGTTCGCCCTGAGCGCCGTTGCGAGCCGGGTGGAGCTGCTGTGTGAAATCGCCCCCGAGGCGCCGGAAGCAGTGGAGGGCGATCCTGGGCGGCTGCGCCAGATCCTTCTGAACCTGGTGAGCAATGCCATCAAATTCACGCAGCAGGGAGAAGTCTCATTGCGCATCGATGTGGAGAGCGCGGAGCGGGACACACGGCTGCTCCGGTTCACGGTAGAGGACACGGGCATCGGGATTCCGCCGGAAAAACAGTTACTGATCTTTTCTCCCTTTACCCAGGCAGATAATTCGACCACGCGCAAGTACGGAGGCACAGGCCTGGGCCTGAGCATCTCAGTGCGGCTGGTGGAAATGATGGGCGGAAAGATCTGGTTGGAGAGCGAAGTAGGCAAAGGGACGCGCTTTCACTTCACTGCCCGCCTGAAGGTCCCGGAGAAGCGACCGGTTGGAGACACAATCGTTCCCTTGGCCAGCTTGCACGGACAAAGGATCCTGGTGGTCGATGACAACCGCACCAACCGGCGCATTCTGGAGGGCTTGCTGCTGCGCTGGGGTGTACGGGCCATTTGCGTGGAAGGGGCCCCGGACGCATTGATCGAGCTGGCTTCCGCGGAACAGGGAGGGCAAGCGTTTCACCTGCTATTGACAGATATGAACATGCCGGAGATCGATGGTTTCAGGCTGGTCGAGCAGATTCGCCAATGCGCGCCGATCGCCGGGACCACCGTCATCATGCTCACCTCGGGCGGTCATGCGCGAGACGCGGAGCGTTCGCGTGCGCTTGGCATTGCTTCGTACCTGCACAAACCAGTACGCAAGCGAGAGCTGCTGGAAGCGATTCTCGGGGCGTTGGGGCATCGTCAAAGCACCTCCGTCCTCCTAACACCGAAAGAGCAAGTCCCGCGGGCAAAGTGTTTGCGCATCCTGTTGGCGGAAGATAACTCGGTGAACCAAACCGTAGCCACCCGCATGCTGGAGAAAATGGGCCATATGGTGACGATTGCTGCAGACGGCCAGATCGCACTAAGCCTATTGAGTGCGCAGCCCTTTGATCTGGTGCTGATGGATGTCCAAATGCCGGAGATGGACGGCTTAACGGCCGCCAAAGCCATTCGCCAGCGTGAGCGATCGACGGAACGACATATACCGATTATCGCGATGACCGCTCACGCCATGAAGGGCGACCGAGAACGCTGCCTCGACGCCGGCATGGACGGCTACGTCACCAAGCCCATCAGCAGCCGAGTCCTTGAAGAAGCGATCGCGCAATTGGCGCCGGCCGCGCGACTGCTGACGCAACCGTCATGAGTGTAGCCAGGACGGCGCGAAACAAGGCTTCAGATAGCCGAGAAGCACCATCGACGGACAGCTCCACACCATTCACGAAGCTCGAATCGTCCGCGAGAAACAGCGTGGCCGCTGCAACTTCCTCAGGACGACCCATCGTTCCTCGCGGGATCAGGGAGGCAAACATCCGCTTCGTCTCCTCATCGAGTCGCTGCGAATCCGGTGTGTCGATCGGTCCAGGGCTTAGTACATTGACCCGGATCTTCCTGCCTTTCAACTCGTTGAGCCAGGTGCGTGCGAAGGAGCGCAACGCCGCCTTGCTCGCGGCATACACGCCGATCCAGGAAAACCTTTCACCGAAGCACGGACCCGGTCATGAGGATCGATGCGCCATCGTTGAACAACGGCAAGGCCTTCTGCACCGTAAACAGCGTGCCGCGCGCAATCAGGTCAAAGGTCGTATCGAAGTGCTGCTCGGTAATTTCTCCCAGATTCGCGACTTCCCCCTTGCCTGCGCTCGCGAACAAGACGTCGATCTTGCCTTTCTCCCGCTTGACTGTCGCAAACAGACGGTCGAGGTCGTCCAGATTGGCCGCGTCCCCGCGCACGCCGGTCACGTTCCGGCCAATCAGCTTGACCGCCTCGTCGAGCGCCTCCTGCCTACGGCCCGTGATGAAAACGTAGGCCCCTTCTTCCACGAACAGCCTGGCACTCGCCAGCGCCAATCCGCTCGATCCGCCAGTGACGACTGCAACCTTACCCTCTAGCTTTCCCATAATGACTCCCTTCGGTAGATATGGCATTCAAATACTGAAGAGTAGATATCTTTGGCTGCGGACGAGAACTGCCCGGCAGTCCTAATCTTTTGTCCCTCCGTCCTAAACCAAGGAAAAGCAGCAGGGTCGCAACAACTTCGAGTGCCCCATATCTACCGACGGCTTCATCGTCGGGAGATGTGGGGATGAACATTCCTCAACCTGCGATTCCCCAACGAGCTGAAGCAGCGCGGCGACCTTCAACATAGCTAAAAATTTTGACGAAAAATGTTGGCAACGTCACATAAAGATTCGCCGTCCATACGAGTATGTCGCTTGTGAACGTTCTGAGCGGCGAGTAGCCGAGCCCGACGCGAGCTCGGCTTCCAAGCGGTACGCACCGCTTTGAATGGCGTTCCTGGCGTCAGCACCATCAGGCTCACCAGGCCACCATCTGGACTAACCGCGAGACAGCCCAGCAGCACGGTCAAAAATACAATGCACCGGCTGCTCAATCACGCGAGCAAAGGCGAGTTGGACATCCGAGCTTCCTGGCCACACATACCTTCTCTCTCTAAGATTCGCCCAAAGGCTATGACATGTTCAAACACAAGCAGGACGGAATTCTGCGGGCCGTCTTTCGACCCAATTGATCGCGAGCAATTCGAACCGAAATGCCGGAACTGCGCCTCTCATTCGCCAGGGCGGGGCGCAGACCAGCATCGTGTCGCCCCATAACGCCGGCCTAGCCAGAAACGAGAGAAGTCATCATGAAAGCAACAGGAGAAGCGATCGCCCGCACAACCACACTTCCCTCGGGGAATGTTGTGCCCGTACTGGGGCAAGGCACGTGGCGTCTCGGGGAAAATCCACGTCACCGAACGGATGAGATTGCGGCCTTGCGCACCGGGCTCGATCTCGGCATGACTCTGGTCGACACGGCTGAAATGTACGGCGATGGAGCATCCGAAGAACTCATCGCGGAGGCAATCGCCGGTCGCCGGGAAGAGGTTTTCCTCCTCAGCAAGGTTCTTCCGCAAAATGCAACGCATCGCGGCACCATCACGGCTTGCGAGCGCAGCCTGCGCCGTCTCCGTACAGACAGGCTGGAGCTATACCTTCTTCATTGGAGGGGCAGTCACCCCCTTGAGGACACTATCGAGGCCTTCCAATCCCTGCAACAGGCCGGCAAGATTCGGCAATGGGGAGTCAGCAACCTCGATGTTTCCGACATGGATGAGTTGGCCGAACTTCCCCATGGAGCTAATGTTGCAACAGACCAGGTGATCTACAACCTTACCCGTCGCGGCATCGAACATGACCTGTTGCCCTGGTGTCAGCAGCGCCGTGTGCCGATCATGGCTTACTCACCGATCGAGCAAGGACGGATGCTCAATCACCAGGCACTACAGACAGTGGCTCAGCGACATGACGTGACCCCAGCCCAGGTGGCTCTCGCCTGGGTACTTCGCATCGAGGGCGTGATTGCCATTCCTCGCACGAGCAAGGCGAATCACGTCCGCGAGAACCGAGGAGCGCTCAATCTGCGCCTGACAGAAACCGACCTCGCAGAACTTGACCGTACCTTTCCACCGCCACGGCGAAAAGTTCAGCTCGAAATGTTGTGAAGCATCCCGAGCGACCGGTGCTGCTGTTCTCTCCCCCACTAACAGCAAAAGGAAACCGCCACCCTAAATTTGTCATCCCGAGCGAAGCCGAGGGATCTGCTGTTCTCTCGACCGCTCCGCCAAGTCAAGGGAACTATCCACGTTCCCTTGACTGTTACCTATCAGCATGTCCGGGAAACCAAGCTGCGATCGAACCCAACACGCCTTCAGACCACTACGTTCAAGCTTTCTCCGAGGCCCGCGCCAACGCCTGCGTGTCGACATACTCCCGGACCTTTATCAGTCTCCCATCGCGAACCGTGATGTCGAAAGCCCAGTGATCCTCGAACGTCCTCTTCGTGCCTTTGATTCTTCCCGTAGCAAAACCGACCACCACAACCCGGTCGCCCTGCGCCAGAAACTCGGGAGGCTTCGGGTAGGAAGTTTCAACCTCATCGTTAGCCGTGGTAAGCAATTTCTCCAACCCCGCGTGTCCGCGGTAAGTACCGGCCAGCGGCCAGTCCTCGCCCGGGATGTTCCACTCAATCTCCTCAGCAGACAACGCAACCAAACCTTGCTGATCCCGGCGACCCAGTGCCGCAAAAAACTTCTTCACAACCTCGACATTCTCTTGTGTGCTCATCGTACCTCTCCTTTCCTTAGACCGGACCGTGTCCGATCCAAGGTGCGTTTGTAAATCATCTCCGGCCAAATCAAACCGTCGTTGATCGCTTACTGTTTCTGTTTGAACACATCCTGAAAGATGAGTGGGCCCCAGGTGCGGCCGCGTGCCTGCACCAGCGCTCCCCCTTCACTGAGCTTTCCAAGCTGGACGGGAGCAAACCCGAGCTTCTTGGCTAAATCCGCTACGGGGGCAATCGCCTCCTCGTCGTCGCTCGACAGAAAGATAACCCGATGGCCTCCCTCGACAACCGGATCGGTCGCCAGGGTCGCTGCCACCAGGTGACTAAAACCCTTCACCAGCCTGGCGCCGGGGAACCCCTTCGCGACGAAGGCAGAGGACGGAAGCCCGTCCAGCTCCTCGGGGGAAACGCCAAACGCGTTCGTGGCGTCAATGACCGTCTTGCCCTCCCAACTTGGCAGCAGTTTCGCGACCTCGCGATATTGTGCGAAGGGGGTTGCCAGGATGACTGTGTCGGCCTCGAGTGCCTCCCGCAGCGACTTGGCGATAACGGTAGCCCCAATCGCCCGAGCCTGCGCCGCCAACGCTTCGGCCGGGCGGCGGCTCGAGACGGTCACCTCTATGTCTCTACGGGCAAAGGCGTGGGCGAGAGCCTGGCCTATCCTGCCGAATCCTACAATCGCATAGCTCATGATGATTCTCCGGTACTGGTTGATACTGATCTTGTTACACGGCCTTCCACGGCGCTCAATGCTCCGGTCCGCTGCGTGGCGACCTTCGCGTAGACGTTCCGCCATGAATTCACTTCGCACGATTGGGAAGGTCGGCCACTCACCGGGATCCGCCAGTTAGATGGCCGTCATGCCGCCGTCAACGAACAACTCGACCCCGTTCACGAAGCTCGAATCGTCGGAAGCAAGAAACAACGCGACCGTCGCAACTTCCTCGGGCTGACCCATCGTTCCGCGCGGTATCAAGGATTCGAAGTACTGCTTCGCCTCATTGGTGAGAACTTCTTCCTGCATGGGTGTGGCGATCGCCCCCGGCACCAACAAGTTCACCCGGATCTTTCTAGCCTTCAGTTCATTCAGCCAAGTGCGTGCGAATGAGCGCAGCGCCAGCTTGCTCGCGGCATACACCCCGAAACCAGGAAACCCCTTCGCCGCAGCATTCGATCCGGTCATGAAAATCGATGCCCCATCGTTGAGCAGCGGCAACGCCTTCTGCACCGTAAACAGCGTCCCGCGCACATTCAGGTTGAAGGTCGCGTCGAAGTGCTGCTCAGTAATCTCTCCCAGTGGGAGGGGTTCGCCTATGCCAGCGCTCGCGAACAGAACATCTATCTTTCCCTTTTCCTTCTTAACCGTATCGAACAGACGGTCAAGGTCGTCGAGACTGGCCGCATCACCGCACACGCCGGTCACGTTCCGGCCAATCAGCTTGATCGCCTTATCGAGTTGTTCCTGCCGCCGGCCCGTAATGAAAACGTAAGCACCCTCGTCAACAAAGCGCTTGGCGCTTGCCAGCGCCATGCCGCTTGATCCTCCCGTGACGACCGCAACCTTACCTTCTAGCTTTCCCATAGTGACTCCCTTCAATAGATACCTGGAATTGACCACTGAAGAGTAGATCTCTGTGACGGAGGGCAAGAACTGCTCGGCAGTCCTAATCTTTTGTCCATTCGTCCTAATTCAAAGCGGGAAGCAGCTCATTTCCCCGGTAACCAAGTCAGTGCCCATATTTCAGGAGGTTTTCCAGTCGGGAGATGTGGAATTCACAAATCTCACTCAGTAAACCTGGATCCCGCAAGGACGGTAAGGAGCCCCACCTACTGCAGATATGGAAACCGGTGTTTTCTCTAACGGATCGAAAATAGAAGGCTCAAGCCGGCGCCTGCAACGGGCAACCTCGAAGGAAGAACAACACCTTTTGCGCGATAATACCCATTCTCCCGTTGCGCTGTTACGCGTCTTCACCACACCCAGGAAGAACGGTGCTGTATCAAGCGTCACTGTCGGAGCGCGCCGCTGCCTCTTCTTTCGCGTCCATCCAGCCACGCAAAATCACCACCGCCGCCACCTGGTCGATCACCTGCTTGCGGACACGCCGGTCGTGCCCCGCTTCATCAAGAATCTCGTGAGCCGCTACCGAACTTAATCGCTCATCCCAAAGCTCGATCGGCAATCCTGAACGCGTACCCAACTCCGCAGCAAACGCCTGCACCTTCGCCGCCCAGGGGCTAACCTGCCCCGACAAATGCAGCGGATTCCCCACCACAATGGCCCTAACCTCATGCTTGCGAATGAGCCGCAACAGACTCCGCAGATCCTCGCCCCGGCTCTTGCGCCACACCGTCAGCAAGGGCTGAGCCGTATAGCCCAGCGGGTCCGAAAGCGCGACACCAATCCGCGCCTTACCCACATCCAAAGCCATCACTCGTCCCGCAACCATGAGCACAAGTCTACCGCTGCCGAGACCAAGGTCCCGCATCACCCCTTTCGCACCCGCGACGACTTCGGGTGCGCCCCACCTCAACACGTTTTCCAGTCGGCAGATGTTGGATTTCACAGCCGTCCATTAGCAACTCTTCCCTGCCAACTCCAATTCAGAAACAAGAGGGTAAAAACCCGCCCGGCGTGGTGTGATCTAACAATTTGGTCCCTCCGAACATCAAAGTCAGACCACCGACAACTCTGCGGGCGAGCAGATCTCTAATCTGCCCGCCCGGTTCCAGGTAGCCTCACCGCTCACACCATATATAGCGCACACTTCCAGTGCATTTGCGCCTTGCCGGCGACGCGGGTAGATCCCGTCCCGGAAGGCCGCTCACAATAGCGGATCGTACGAACCAGCAGAGCAGTAACACCCCAACACGTACAACGACGGTCCGTACGGACATCGGCAGAGTTGCTACCCGCCACGATCGTTTCCAAGCCACCATGGCAGTGCAGGAGAACCCTCTTTATCCATGACCGCAACACCCGGGCCGCCATTACGAATCACAACGCCCCCCTGGATTCATAGCAGTAACAGTATCCGGACCCTCGGTGTGCTTTTAGTGGTAACCACTTAGAGGCCGGATAGGTGACTAGAATGTACTGCAACCGAGGCAGTTGCTTGTTATGCTTCATTCATCAAACAAACAGCAAACAAAGGAAAAACACAAATGAACCTCTCCCTTAAGGCCCTGATCGTATCGTTAGCATTGACTGCCACTGCTTTTGCCGAATCGCCCGTAGCCCTGGGCGCGTGGTCGGTCACTACTGTCAATGGTAACCACGTCAGTAACCGTACCGTGATGCTGCAGACCACGGCCCAAGCGGCGGATGGCGAGCAGGCGGGGAACCCGGCGAAACTGGATGTAATCTGCAGGAATGGCAAGCTTTCCGCGATCGCGCTCGAACCGGCGGCGCAGATCAGCAAGGGCGCGATCTCGTTCGACGGAGCAGTCGCCACAACCCGGGTCGCCCTCATGTCCAGCGATGCCACCCAGCAGTTCGGCAACTGGGCGGTGACTGACGGAGGCCGCACCCTCACCCCCTATTCTGAAGCTCTCCAAGGCAAACTCACGAGCCGCTTGATCGAGCAACTAGCGCGCACGCAAACGGTGTCCTTCCGGGTGCAGGCGAGCGAGCGATCCGCGCAGAACACGTTCGCCACCGCCAGGCTGTCAGAGGCCTTGTTCTCAGTGGGATGTAGCTACTAGCACCGGCTGGATACGTCGAGGTCGTGATCCGCCTCATTGGACCGGCCTCCTTGCCCTGACAGACACACCCAAACCGAACCAGAGGCGACCACCATGAACCGCACGCTATGGGAAGCATTCACGATGTTATATGTCACGGGAGCCGTAAGCCTGCTGGCTGGGCTGCTCCGGGCTGCCAAAGCTGCATCAGAAGCGGCGGAGGCGACTCAGATTAATGAAAGCAACGATGACGGTGGCGTAAAACCCCCGTCACGCCCCTTTCAGGCAATATAGTCAACAGTTTAGGGACCTTCCCTTAGCCCGGCGCAAACCACGGCCTCGGCTCTACTTTGGCATAAGCGCTTTTCTCCTGCAACAACCCACCCTTTCTTAGCGATCCTGTCGCAGACCTCTCCCCGCATGCGGCGAATACCCGAAACATCTTGCTCCAGCTCATCTTCCCTTCCTTTTCAAATGGGAACTGTAGTGCCCCTCGAATGGAGCATATCGATGGCGCCCTACACTACTTCGCTTTCGACCTGCGATGCTCGCCCCGGTCGCATTGCGCCAGTAATGACGCACTCCGCGAGGACACCGGCATCCACGAGCCCCTCTCTATTAATACTCCGTGACGGTTTCCAATAAACGTAACTACCACGGAAGTATTATGTGAGCAGTCGATTTTGTCGCATAAAACAAACACACGGAACCAGCCCATGTGGTCGACAGCAGAACTCTGCTGACGCTACCAACATTCACCTACTGCACTGTATGGAATCAATGAGTAACCATGAAAAGGCTCATATTTTCATCCATTTGGCCCAGGCCATTTCTGCTGATCCGTCCGCTTCCCGGGCGCGCGGTTCTCAAATCCACCCCTGCAAACGAAGCATCCCGGTTGACGCTTCAGGAACGCTGGCTTACGCAGCGGGGAGCCATACACGAACCGAAACGCTCACGATACCTGCTGTCCGCTTTGCCAATGTTGACCCTGGCCCTCGTGTCTCCTGCAGGAGGCCAGGTCATCCCGGCAATGAAGGCGCCCTCGCAAGTTTCAGTATTTGCAACCTTTACGGATGCTAAACCAGACTTTCGCCACTGGGGGGACGAAGCCGTTTACGGTTTTTCGGCCGGCGGGATGATCCAGAGCCGTCACATCCTGGGGGCAGAATTGCGAGGCACAATCGTGCGCTGGGGCGACGGGCATGAGCACCAGGAGTACGTGCTTGCTGGTCCCCGCGCGGCCTTGCACGTAGGACGGCTATCGCCCTATGTCAGCGGCCTGGGCGGCTATGCCCATGCCTGGGAATGGCGGGACATGCCGCGGAAATGGAAGCCTAAACCCAAACTGGACGAGGGATTTGGGCCGCAGTGGGCCATTCTCGGTGGATTGGATGTTCACCTGACCCACCACTTCTCGCTGCGTGCAGGGGAACTTGGTTACTCCTATATATATGCAAACACCAGCACCATGAAGCAATTGAGCGCGAGTGCAGGTATCGTCTACCGCCTCCACTGATTGTCCCGGTGCTGAACGTCCCGGTCCAGACCGCCGCGCTGCCGCGGCCTGCCTGCCGGCACACAGAAAGACACTCTCGCAGTTTCTCTTGGCCACACGCTTCTTGAGACGTTAAGGATGGTTATGCCACATAATCTAGGCGCCGGGCATGCTCCCTCTCTCACCCAGCAGCCGCCAGCAAAGGCATCCGAGCCCTTGTCGCAGTGGACAGGCGCGCACTCTATCCCGGCGCTTGCTGGCCTGCTCGTGTTCCCAGGCGACCCACAACTGCTTAGCTCACGGGAAGCAGCTGCTTGGGAACGCCTCTCGCTGGCCATCCATCGTCTGCCCACAAACCGTCTGCAGTATGCGCTCCTGAAAAGACTTCTGGACATTGTGGTTGTGATCGCGATCCTGCCCTGCCTGTTTCCCTTGCTCCTGGTCGTTGCTTTCATGGTGAAGCTGAGCTCACCTGGTCCAATTCTCTATCGCCAAAAGAGAGTCGGCCGATTCGGGCGCCAGTTCACGCTGTGGAAGTTCCGTTCGATGCAGGTGAACGGAGACGCCATTCTACAAAAGCATCTTGCCGCTCGCCCCGAAGCAGCTGCCGAGTGGGCCCAAACCCGGAAGCTGCGCAACGACCCTCGGGTCACGGCAGTCGGCCGTGTGATGCGTCGGTTGAGCCTCGACGAGCTACCCCAATTTCTGAATGTACTCAACGGCACCATGAGCCTGGTCGGTCCGAGGCCGATCGTGACCGCAGAAAGAGAAAACTACGGGGACGCGTACTTGTTCTATGCGTCCGCCAAGCCCGGACTAAGCGGATTGTGGCAGGTATCCGGACGATCAGACCTCTCGTACGAGCAACGCGTTCTGCTGGACGCGGAGTATATCGGGCGCTGGAACATCGGCCTGGATGTGCAGATTCTTTGGAAAACGGCCGGCGTGGTTTGGGGCGCCAAGGGCGCGGTCTAGATTCGCGTACGGCGATTTCGTGAGGCGGGCAAGTCAATGGTAGCGCAAGGGATGCGGGCGTCAGAGAAGGCGGGAGTGCAGCCATGGGTGTGACTGGCGTGAACCGGGATGTATTTGTGGTCAATTCCGCCAACCCTGAAGTCGACCGGTTGGCGGGTGAGCTTGCCCGGCGCGGCCAGTTGCAAAAGCTGGTGCGGCGGTACGCCAACATGGGGCGCCGTTGGGAGCGAGCACTGCAGAAAGTTCCCGCGCTCAGCCACCACTACGGGAGCACTATGGGCCGGCGTGCCCTACCCCCAGGCCTGTCTGCAACAAATGTAACCGACGCGGGTGTGAGCAATGACTTTCTCGCAGCCATTGCACTGCGCGCCGGCGGACCGCTTGGCCTGCAAGCGAACAAGTACCTGCTGGAGTTGCGCAGGCAAAGCATAGCGCGCAAAGCCGCGGCAATGGTCGGCAACGCGCAGCTCATGGTGGGAAACTACGGTGTTTCCCTGCTCGCTTTTGAACGGGTCAAGCGTGCGGGCGGCCACACCGTCCTCAACTACCCGAATGCGCATCACCGCTTCCAATCTGCGCTGTGCGCAGAAGAGGCTGAGCGCGAGCCACGCTTTGCCGGAACCTTCACCAACGAGATGACCTCGCTTGCGAGCGTCTTTGACGACGAGTGCGCACTCGCTGACAGGATCCTCGTCGGCTCATCGTTTGCCCGCTGGACCTTCGAAGCTGCGGGACTGGTAACCACCAATGTTGCGGTGGTTCCCTACGGGTGTGACACATCCATGTTTTGCCCAAACGAGACCGCCAAACCGAAAGACGTGTTTCGCGCCGCCTTTGTCGGTCAACTGAGCCAACGCAAAGGGCTCTCCTATTTACTACGGGGCTACGAAGCTTTTAAGGGCCCGGGTACGGAGTTAGTGCTGGCCGGCCGTCCTGTAGGGGACCCCACCATCCTCGATCCCTACCGACACCTGTTCACCTACCTTGGCAGTTTGCCACAGAGACAGATCGCTGCGCTCTATAAGCAAACAGACGTGTTTGTGTTTCCTACCTTGATGGAAGGCATGGGCCTGTCTCTGCTTGAAGCCATGGCCGCCGGGTTACCGGTGATTACAACGGACCGAGGTACGGGCGACCTGGTGCGCGACGGGATCGACGGATTCATGGTGCCCATACGAGATCCCCTCGCCATCGCGGAACGGTTGGAATACTTGCGTGCTCATCCGGAGATACGGGTCGCCATGGGTCGTGCCGCGCGAAGCCGGGCCCTTGAATTTACCTGGGCGCGTTACTGCCAACAGGCGGCGGACCTCGTCACTGACCTGATAGGCACTGGCAATGCAGGTATTGAGACCAAACAAGCAGGGGCGCACGCCACAGCCGGCGCCCACCAGTTCGCAATATGACCGAGTGATCCGCCGCAGTCGCGAACAAGTTGCAAACGTAACAGGCAATTAGTGAGAAAACGATGACGAAGCAAATGCAGGACTTGTCTGCTTTTAAGCTGCCAAAAGGTTTTCGTGGACGCCCAGCGTGGCAGGTGCAGCTGTGGTGGCTGGTACAGGCGCTTTTGTTCCACCCTTCGCCACAGATTTTCTACGGATGGCGCAGGTTCCTCCTGCGCCTCTTTGGCGCCAGCATCGGCAAGGGTGTCATCGTCCGGCCTTCCGTCACGGTCACTTATCCCTGGAAGCTGAAGATCGGCGACTGGAGCTGGATCGGCGACCACGTCACCCTCTACACACTGGGAGAAATCGTGATTGGTGAAAATGCGGTGGTCTCACAGCATTCGTATTTATGTACAGGTTCTCATGACCATACGCGCATCGCGTTTGATATCTGGGCGGAGCCCATTTGCGTCGAACCCCAGGCCTGGCTGGCAACCCATGTCTTTGTGGGCCCAGGTGTCACGGTTGGCAGGGGGGCGGTCGTTGGCGCCTGCAGCGTGACCTTTAAAGATGTGCCGGCGGGCATGATATGTGCGGGTAATCCGCTGCGCATCGTGCGGCCGCGTATCAATCCATGGGATCAGACAGAACTATTTGAACAGGCAGAGCCGGCGACCGAGTACGTTCACGTGTAGCTTTCACAGTTCATGCAGAGAACGCACTCACACACGACAACTAATTTGTTATGGCGCGCGCGGCCTCAAGCGGTTGTTTTCAGATTGCGAGAGCGGGTAAATACCAGGCGATGAAGATCCTAGTCAACGAATTTTGCGGTCATCCCTTCCAGATCGAGTTGTCCCGCGAGTTCGCCAGGCGTGGCCATACGGTTCTGCATGTGTACTTTGCGGATAACCAATCGACACCCAAGGGCAATCTCGCCACCGAGGACGGTGCATCGGACCGCTGTGTGATCGAGGGTCTGCATATCCCGTTCCGCTTTGCCAAGCATTCGCTTCGGTCCAGAAGAAGGGCTGACATCGCCTACGGTAATGCTGTAGCTGCAAAGGTGTTTGCTTTTCAACCCGATGTCGTGATTTCTGCAAACATGCCGCTTGACGCACAAAAGATTTTGCGCGAGGCAGCTCTGATTGAAAATGCGCGGTTTGTGTTTTGGCTGCAGGACGTTTACAGCTCTGCCATTCGCTTCGTACTCAGGAAAAAGATTGGCAAGCTCGGTGAGTTAGCCGCAAACTTCTACGAACGGTTGGAGAAGAAACTTCTTCAGCAATCCGATGCAGTGGTATGTATTGCGCCCGGCTTTGCAGAGATTGTAGACGCCTGGGGAGTGGACCAGGAACGCGTCGCGGTGATCGAGAACTGGGCTCCCCTGGACGAAATCGTCCCCATGCGGAAGGACAATCCCTGGGCGCGCGAGCACGGGCTGGAGAAGAAGTTCTGTTTTGTCTACTCAGGCACCCTCGGCATGAAGCACCGGCCTGAATTACTCCTCGAGCTTGCGCGCCATCTGGAAAACCGTGGTGACGCGTGCCTGGTAGTGGTCTCCGCGGGCGCCGGATCCGAATGGCTCAGGCAGCAGGCGGCAACAATCGGCACGCATGTATTAAAGATGCTGCCCTTCCAGCCGTACCAACGGTTGTCGGAGGTGTTAGGGACCTCGGATGTGCTCATTGCCCTGCTCGACCCCGAAGCCGGTAAGTTCGCCGTGCCCTCCAAGACCTTGTCATACCTGTGTGCCGGGCGCACGCTGATGCTGGCCGCTCCCCGGGAAAATCATTCGTCTGCCGTGATGGAACGGGCAAACGTGGGCGTACTCGTTTCCCCTGATAGCGCCAGTGAGTTTGTCACCGCCGCGGATCGCCTTATGGAACAGGTGGAGCAGCGGAGCGTATACGGGGCCAATGCGCGTGCCTATGCCGAACGCTTCTTCGAAATCGGTCCCATTGCCGACCGATTTCTCGCACTCATCGCCAGAATTGAGATTCCTCGTCCCGCAAGCCAACAGGGCTTGGCACCGGCCCGGTCACTGTTTGGCCGTGTTCCCTTGTTTGGTATCAGAAAACAGGCTTGACCATGAGCAAGCCCGGCAGCGCGCGCCTCCCTTCCTGCGGCTGCACTGTTCCACAAATCGATAGGAGTGAGATCACGGCATGAATAAGACAAAGGTAACCCTGGACGGCGGATCGGGAAAAGAGTTTCGACTGGATGAGCCGGCGAGCCCGACCCCATCTGTGCTCCTGATGGGGTTTTATGGGCGCGGTAACTACGGGGATGACCTCATGTGTACCGCATTGGCCGATACTTTGCTCCATGCGGGCTATCGCGTGTTTGTGGTCAGCTCCGATACTGCATCATTCGCCAACCTCCGGGCCAAGGCGGTTACGGTGATCCCGAGAAAGCTCAGCAATGTGATCTCCGCTTTACGGAAAACAAAAGTCCTCTGCCAGGGCGGGGGCACCAATTTTCATGACAGCTACCAGGGCAAATATCTTGTTCGCCAATGGAAAAATCTGATGATGTGGACCGGCCTGTTCTGGGTGGCCCGTATGCTGGGTGTGCGGGTGATTATTCTTGGCGCCGGCATGGGTCCGCTGCGCCATCCTGTTTCCCGTGCGATCACGCGCCTGGCCTGCGCCGCGTGCACCGCCGTGGGCGTGCGCGATCAAGCTTCCGTCGACGAGTTGAAAAGTCTGGGCACCAGAACCTATTTCGAGCTCGGCTTCGACCTGGCGGCCCTGCCGAGCCCTGCCGCCATTTCTCCCGAGTGGCAGCAAAATACGGTAGGAGTGTTGGGCGTGTCCGCGTGTTCGCTCACACCGTTCCTAGGGGACGCTCAACTAAACCGCGAATATTGGCAGACTCTGGGCGATGCGCTCGCTCAATTCGTCGCGCGCACGCCAGTAAAAATTATCTTCTTTTCACTATTCACCGGTGCGTCTTCAGAAAGCGATGACGCGGTGATTGATATGATTGTTGCGCGATTGCCGCAGGGTACGCTCTTCGACCGTTACAGTTACCACGGCGACGTGGAAGCATATGGTGCTTTGTTCAGTAAATGTAATTGGTTTCTCGGCACGAAATATCACGCGCTGCTTTCCGCATACCTGGCTGGATGTTCCTGCGCAGTGGTTTCCTATAATCGCAAGATGACCGATCTGGCAGAGGATATACGGCTTCCGCTCGACAGGAGAGTCTCCGCAGATAAAGTGCAGCCGGTGCGAAGGTGGCTGCAGGTGCTGGAATCTCTCACGCAGAAGGAAAGAAACGGAACGCTGCTCTTGCCATGCGGCGGCTAGACGGCGCGCCACGGAAACCGTGGAAAGAATCTGTGCGCGGGTGAGCGATCCAGAGATGGCTCCGGCGAGTGTGGAACATGGCCATTGAGCGCTCGGTCGTGGTGCCCCTGCCGGCCGTGCAGTGGGGCGGCCTGCAAACTTTTGCGGCTAACCTGCATGCAGGGCTTCGCCGAGCGGGCTGGCGATGGACGGTGATCATTCCTCCCAATGCGCCTGAGGTGCGGCAGCGCTTGCGAGACGCTGGCGTGGAGGTTATCTCCGCTCCCCTCCTGCGCCTGCGGCGGTCGCCCGTTGAAAGCCTGAGAACGCTGGCGGGTTTGGCGAGCAACGTACGCTTGCTCGCTGCGTTGCCTCAGGTCAGGCGAGCGACGCTCGTCCAGGCCGTCGGCGCGCATCACTTCCACGGCCCACTCCTTGCCAGGCGACTGGGAAAACCACTAGTGTGGCAAATTCATTCCAGCATCCTGCCCGCGCCACTGCGAAGGCTGGTGTCGCCCTTCATTTCCCGTCAAGCCGATTCCGTTATGACCAACGGTCGCGAAGTTGCGAACGCATTCTGGCCGCAGAAGAGTCCAGGACCCAACCACTTTGTCTTTTATGCACCTGTGGACAGCGAGCGATATGCTCCAAACCCAGATTGGCGTGCGACAGCCCGTCGCGATCTCGGCCTGGATGAAGATGAGGTGGTGGTCGGCACCATCGGCAATCGCGTGTGGCAGAAAAATCATCGTTTGTTGGTGGAGGCTGCTCGCCACCTGGCGCCCCTGTATCCCAGGCTGCGCTTTGTTGTGTTCGGTGCAAAGCACGAAGGCTACGAAGCTGATTATGAAAGAACTGTCCTGAAGCCGGCGGAGTTATTGAATCGGCCACTATCCCAACTACGTTCGCTTCGTTGATCCCGGTCAGCGGGTCGACTATTGGGTGCAGGCGGTGGATGTGTTCACGTTGACATCTCATGCTGAGGGCGTGCCGATTGCGCTTTTTGAAGCGATGAGCGCGGCAAAGCCTGTAGTCAGTACGGCAGTGGGCTCAATTGGTGAGATTGTGGCTGAGGGGCTCACTGGCTTCCTGGTTCAACCTGGCGATGACCGCCGATTGGCGGAGCGTCTGCGGCAGCTGGTCGAGGATTCGCAGTTACGCTCTTCCCTCGGGCTGGCGGGTCGGCAACGTATTTTGGAAAGCTTCTCGCTGGACAGCGTCGTCGAAGCCCACGTCTGCGCCTACGAGGCCGCGATCGCGGCTCACCCCTGAATAGCCGCTCTCAGGAAAAACCATGGTTGTCCGCAACACGGGTGCTCTCTGAGTCGCGAACAACAATCGAATTTGCACTGGTCGACGTGTTACCGCTGATGTTGCCATTTTTGAGTTCGCTGCCTGCAATCGCCGCCTGACCACTGCCACCCATCCACGTCCTGCCGACCTGGTTTCCTCGGATAATAAGGCCATCCACCGACCGGCATGAAATAGCTGCGGTGTAGCAATCGCTAAAGATGTTGCTTGTGATCTGCACGTTTTGCGCGATCCCCTTCGCCACAGGACCACGTCTTCCGTAGGTTTGCTCGATATCGACGGTCACCGTGCCTTCAGGGTCGCGTGAGGCATAGTGGCACTGTGAAAATGAATTGCCATCAATGACGATATCGCTGGTAGCCGGTCCCTCCATCCAGTAATCATCGGGCGCAATCATGATGGCAGCCAGGCTGGTGTTCCGGAAGCTGCAGTTCCTTACTTGCAAGTGCGCGTGAGCCACAATCGCCCGTGCATGGTTGCCGGCGAAATGACAGCGGCTGATGGTAGTGACCGGCACTCGACTGGGATCGCTCACCAGGCCACTGGCCGCGGTCGCGATCAGTTCGCGTTGTGTGAGCCGCTGCATGCGATGCAGGTCAGCCGGATCGAGAATCTCCAGTTGGTCTTGCGGGCCGGGAAGCTCGTTCTGAGCAGGCGCCATGCCCAATCGGTTGACCAGGGCTGCGCCAGTGCCGCTTCCTTCCTGGCGCCGGCGCCACATGGGGGCGTTCACGTTGAGGGCATCGTCCCCCATTCCCTGATAGGTGCACTGGTCGATGATCAGGCTTCCGGAACAGTTCGTGACGTGCATGCCGTCCGCATTGGTGGAGAGAAGCCGTTGACCGGCTCGCGGAAAGCCGATGGTGCATTGGCGAAAGCTCAGATTGTTGCTCAGCGAGATGTTATAGCCCATGGAATGGCTGGCGAGGAGAGTGACGCCGGTAAACGCGACGTCGTGGCATTGTGTGATGCGAATCGCATCATGATTGCCTTTGAAGCGGATAACCATCACTGTGCCGAGAGCGATGGGGAGGATGCGGGAGGAGCGAATACGAAAACGGGAGGCGCCTACCGGCTGGACTGCCACGACTTTGTCTCCGTCGATGTGAATGCCGTCTCTCGCGATGTTCTGCAAACTTCGATCGTACGACTCGATGGCCAGGATGCCATTCTCCGGGACGCCAGGAAATCCGTCATCGGTATGAATTTCGAACCACCCGATCCCAGAATCAGAAACGGTTCCCTGCGTATAAGGGAGTGGGTCCCAATCGATGGTGAGATCGCGCACGTTCACGTTGGCGCATCGGTCGAGTGAGAGGCAAAGCGAATCTTTGCTCATCAGGAGGGTGGAACCCTGGCCATCGATTTCGATACCTGCGCGATTGCTCAGCGAGATCGCCGCCGGCCCGGCGGGCGACAGACGATACACGCCCAGCGGGAAGAGTAAGGTCTGACCGCCGCTCGCGAGGAGGTGAGAAATCGCCGCGGCCACGCTCGGGGCGGAGTCTTTGTGGCCAGTGCGATCAGCACCAAAGTCAATGACCGATACGCCTTTGACCGCCTCCTGCTTACCCAGCACGGCGTTGCCCGCTGTGCCTGCGCCCAGTTTCAGAAACTCCCTGCGGCTTACGTTGCTTCTCATGCTCTTGTTGCTCCGACGGTTTAGCCGGGGTAGAGGAAAAGAACATCCCTCCGCGTGGCGCCAGGTCTTGCACTTATTCTTCGGGTGCAGCTATCCCAGGTGTCTTATCCGCCCTGGACGCGGGATCGGCTTTATGTGTTCGCCCCTCACCCGGGTGAGTGGGTTTGGCAAGTGGCGAGCTGGTAAGAACGCTGATAGGCGCCCAGCTACCAGCACCGGCACCCCACGCCCACCAGCCTTCACTCACATTTCCGCCATGCCTGGAGATGCCGGATTGATCGGCAAGAACACTCCCGGCGAGTGAAGTCCTGGTTTGTAAGACGAGTTGGACTCCATCTGCGGTCGGGATGAGGCGTATGACCATCCCCTCGGAGGTCGGCGCTTTCACGAGCGGCATGGCCACTGGGCGAGCAGCAAAGGAAGCTATGCCCCCTGCAAACGATATAGCATCGTCCGGAGCGCTGCCAGGGGTCGCGTTCGTTGGTAGCTGCGCTTTCGGAGCCGCCATCGCTCTGCCAGATGTTCCGATGGCGACCGGTGACAATGGCTGCGCCGAGAACGCTGAAGGCGAGGAGCCGGCGAAAGCACGCGGACTGCGACCGACAGAGGCACCACCCGCAACCCAGCGAGAGGCCGAGCCTGCCGACCGGCCACGCTCCACGGGTTCTGGTAACTGTGACTGCCCTGCTTGCCGTCGGTCTATCCCGTCTATCGCGTGTATCGCGCCGCCCACCGGCTGTAGCGACCATCTCACCTCGCCGTAAGCCGGCCCGCTCGCTCCGCCATGTGCGCCCGCAGGCTGATTCAGGGGTCCCATCACCTGCGGGCTCGCCACATTCTCCATCGGCTTTGAAAGTACCGGCGCCTGCCCCAGCCCACCCCAGGGGGCGCTTAGCAGGATCACGAGAGTACCCAACAGGGTGAGGCCTCTCGTTGCTTGGCGCCGGGCTGGGAACGAATGCGCGCTGGCTCGACTACACATACTCTCTCTTTATCGTGGACCGGATGAATGACTGCATCAGCACAAGCGGCAAGACAGTGAAGACCATGCGGCCTAATGTATCAGTCACCGTGCCACGCCACAGAATTACGGCAAACGAGGGTACAAAGGAGTAGAGCAAAATGGCATTCAGGTTGTTGTTCTGAGCAAGGTACCAAAGCCACGTCTGGCGCAGCAGCAAGCCCATGACAAATGCACCCATGGCGACACCCAGGATTCCGCCATACATGTAGTAGTGGCCGAGAATCGAGAAGGCGGATGAGGCCCGAGAAAGCTTGTAGTGCGCCGGCCAGAGGGCCACGATGAATTGATCGGGCAGCTCCAGCCCTTTATCAGGAAACAAGAGCCGCGGCAATGCGCGTGTTCCGATGTCTGTGACGATACCGAACGGCTGAAAGGGAATGCGGCTGGGGACGACTGAGGTCAAATTGCAGAACGTATCGAACATCTCGCTATCGTCTTTGGTGAAGGTGCTCGCCAACGCCGCACCCGGATCTGTCAGGAGCGTTGCGCTCTCCACGGACTTGTGTCCAAGCGCCGTGCTGTTACGGAACTCGCGCAAAAAAGCAAAACCAATGAGTAAAACGACGGTGGCGATCAACAACTGAAACGCCTGTGGCCGCTTTGCCTTCCACAGGTAGTAGATGGCCGGTAGCCCGAAGACCAGGGGCAGCATTTCACTGCGATCCCCCATGGAAGACTCATATAGGAACAGTGGGACGCCCGTGAGCACAGTGAAAGTCAGGTAACGTAACTGCCTGGTCTTCATCCACAGTCCGAAGAAAACCAGGGTAGCCGGTAACAAGAGGAAGATGCCAAAGTACAGGTAAGCACTGCTCTGGCGCATCATGGAAGCGTGTTCGCTGCTGCGGCCGCCGATGACGATCAGCAGCGCTCGAAAGCCACCATTCGCCAGGAGAAATATGCTGAAAAGCGAGGAGCCGACGATCGCCATCGTGGCCGCCGCCACAACGGTTCGATCCGGGGGAAATTGCATCGCCGGTGCAGGAAACAACCGCTGCATCCAACCGCCAAGGCCTGAAGCGTACCCGAGGTTGAAAGTGATAATGCCGGCGACCACACAGAGAAGTGTCCAATCGAAGGTCGGTTGTATGTCGTAGCCGAGGTGAATGTAAGAACCCGTGACCTGATCTGCGATCGGGCGCCCCACGAACATCACGCTGGTGGCCAGTGCGGACGGCACGATCGGTTCGAACAGGTCGAGTTGCCCTCTGGCCACCCGGTAAATCAGGGGAACAAAAATCGCCGTGGCCACCGCGGAAATCATGAAGCCGCGTAGCAGTGTCTCGGAGGCGCCAACAGCCGTGACAATGATGGTGGCCCAAAATACGATCAGCAGGCCCAGCACGATACCGGAGTGGGCAGCCCTTGCATGCGGAAGACGGTAGGTCGATTGCGGCGCCGCTGCGACTGAACTCATCAAGTAGCTCCCTTCAACGCCCTGACAACTGCGCCAGCCGCCGCATTTGCATCATGGAGTACACGAACTCAGGAGTGTGATCGCCGAGCAGCTTATTGCTGGCCCTGACCACGAAGCACGCCATGAACAGGTCACAAGCCAGGAGGGCGGCCGCAGCGCCGGCTAAACCAAGGTGGCGCACCAGCAGCAAGCCGAGCACTAATGAGCCAGACGTGCCGAGGATGTATTGCACGGCAAGATGGCCGTGTCGATTGGCCGCGACCGAAACGGCGGAGCTGGTGTTCCAGAGAGAGCTGGCGACAACGACCAGAAGCAAAATATCGAAGCAGGGAACGTTCATGACCACCTGGCCACGCGTCCAGAGGCGAAAGCACCAGGGGCCGCCAATCGCCAGCCCAACGACAGCAGCCAGGGCAAACCAAAATGCTAACTGGCAGGAGGAACGGTGGAGTTTGCGCGCCAGGTCCCATTTCTCTGCACCGTAGGCAGACGATAGCTCCGGCCAAACCGCGTTCTTGATGGAATCGATTACCTGGTAGGGGAAACGGGAGAGAGTGCGCATGGGCGTGAACGTGGCGACTGCCACTGGCCCGAGCAGCATGCCGATCAGTACGGTCATCCCCTGGATGCTCAGCGCATTGCCCGTAGGGAACGCCATGAAGGCAAACGCCGGGGGTGCAAGATCTTTAATGCGCTGCCAGGTGGCGCACGCGTAGCCGAACCGAAGCCATGGCGAGTTTGCTACCAGAAGTATAGAAACAGCGACGGTGCCCACTAAGCGAACGGAGGCCAGGGCGAGGGCGACCCGTACTGGACCGGCATGCAGCATCAGCGTACCAAGTACAGCGGCATTCTCGGTAAAGCGAACCAAGTTGGTCGCCAGTGCCCCCATCGGATATTTCCCGTCAGACCGAAAGCCCGATAGCAAAGTGCTTGCCTGCAAGACGCTCAGCGAGTAGATCGAGAGCAACAGCAGCACCAACCGTGCCTGGTCTACCGGGATTGTGCGGATCTGTAACCACGACGGCAGTGGTGTCAGGTAAATGCAAAATGAGGCCGCCGCAGCAATGATTATTGAGATGGCCGCAACCAGTAACCAGGTGCTCTGGAAAGTCTCGAGCGCTCCCGGGCGATCGCCGGCAGAAATTCGCATCGCCATATCGTTACCAGCCACGCTGCCAAACCCGATATCGCTGATCGACAGGTACATGGGGACGGCGCTGATAATCAGCCACTCACCATAGAGATGAGAGCCCCAGAAGTGAAGAAACAAGGGGACGCTGACAAGCTGTACCAGCATAGTGACAAACGGACCAAGAGCCGTTGCCCAAAAGCCCGCGATCAACCGCTTGCGGGAGCTCATTTGTAGATGATGACTCCGGCGGTTGCCTGGGCCGCCAGTTCGATTCCGCGATAACCGAGTGTTTTCTCGATGCTCGAGGGCACGTAAAGTACGTCATGATCTGCCAAAGCCAGATCGGTGGATTGGCCTTTGAGCACCTTCTTCAGCGGGAGTGGCGACTGTGTCTGGCCCGTGGCGCCGGTGCGAAAGATGACTGTGCTGTTTAGCTTCGCGGTCTTATTGACGCCCTGTGCCAGGGACAAGGCCCGCATCACGGTAAGGGGCTGATTGTCCTGAATGAGAAATCCGCCGGGTCGCCCAACATCTCCGAGTACGTACACGACCCCAGCCTTCTGCACGACCACAGTGTCCCCGGGGAGTACCTGCACATCAGACTGTTGCACCTGGTCCAGGGAGTAATCCAGATCGACTGCCACGGGGTGTACGGAGTCGTTCTGATGGATTACGAGCACTTTCCGAGAAGCGAGTTCGGTAACGCCCCCGGCTGCAGCGATCAGGTCGTACAACCGGTGTGTGCCCAGCAGGGGATAAACGCCGGGCGACTTGACCTGCCCCAGGACCTTCGCACCCTGGGTAGCGTACTCCGCGATGAACACGGTGACCCTGTGGGGATACAGAAGGATCTTTTGCGTTTCAAGGCTATGCTCGATGGCAACAGCGGCTTGCTCCGGGGCCAGGCCATTCACCGGAAGTGAGGCGCCCCAGGGCAGCCCGATTTCTCCACCCTGCGACACGCGCAGTTGCGCAGAAAGCTCGGGTGTATCGAATACGGTTACCTGCAGCAGGTCTCCCGGCCCAATGGCAAGCATAGGCGCCGCAGCAGAATCGCCTCCGCTGGATGGTTCGGCCGCCCCGGCAGCTAACCCAGGAATCGTGCTGGACGCTGGCGTTTGAAAGCTTCCAGACTCGACGGGCTGCACGCGCTGTTGCGCAAACACGCCGATTGAGCAAGGGAGAATCGCAGCCGAGATAACTATGAGCAATCGAGCAGCCTTGGTTCTTCTGCCAGACCGGCTAGTCAGCATTGCTGGTTGTGTAGTCGTATTTGTAACCATAACTCCCCCCGTACACGTAGTACGTTTCAATACGCATGTTCACGTCGTTCACGACCACGCCGATGAACCTGGAGCGCGTCCGGCCAAGGATCTCTTTCACTCGCAGAATCGCCTTCTTGCGCGTGACACCGGCACGGGCAATGAGGATCACGGCATCGGCCCGGGCAGCGATCGTGTGTGAGTCAGACACGGGTAACATGGGCGCGGAGTCCACCACTACGTAATCGAACGACTGCAGGGAGCCTTGCAGAAAGTCCTGCATCCGGCTCGAGCTAAGCACCTCAGAGGGGTTGGGAGGGCGTACTCCCGTGGGGAGCACCGCGAAATGAGGCAATTCTGGAATAGGGCGGGCGAAGCCATCAGGACGCAGCGATCCGCTAAGCGCCGCAGTAAGTCCCGGTTTACTTTGTATGCCGAAGTAGCGATGCAATGTACCACGTCGCAAATCGGCATCGATCAGCAGAACGGATGCGCCACCCATGGCCAGCGCGGTTGCATAGTTGGCAGAGGTGATCGACTTCCCTTCTGAGACGTGCGCACTACTGATCAGGATGATCCGAGGCGGCGTGTCCAAAAGACTAAGCAGGACCGAGGCGCGCAGTTGCCGGTATCCTTCCGAGGCGATGGACTGCCGGTCCGACAATACCGGCAGATTCCTCAGGTGCGCCTCCGCGGGCCGATCAAGCTCTGTGCTGTTCGTCGCCAGCTGTTTCTCGGGAAAGGCGATGTGGGGCACGGCGGCGAGCACAGGCAAATGCAGCGTGTCTTCCACATCGACGGAAGCCCGGATCGTATCGTCCAGCGAATCCACTGCGAACGCCATACCGACACCGCCAAAGATCCCCATGAAGAAGCCGCAGACTAAAACAAGCGGCACCTTCGGCTGGACAGGAATGGCAGGCTGCCGTGCGTTATCGATGATGCGGATCATCGTAGACTTCAGCGTCTCTGATATGCCCGCCTCCTTTAATTTGTACTGCAGGGCGTCGTAGAGGTCGCGGGTCGAAGTGGCGTCATGGCGCAGCATGGCGAACTGGGCCGCGCCCTCGTTTAATTTGTAGAAAGCCAATTCCTGCGTCTGGAAATTAGCCCGCAGATCGTCTTCTGATTTCTTTGAGGAGAGATACTCCTCCTGGAACCGGTTTTCGATGTTCTTGCTTTCGCTGCCGATATCCGCGTTCACCTTGTCCAACTGGTCCTTCAGCTCGTGTACCTTGGTGTAGCCAGGGCCGTATTTCGACGCAACCTGGTGGTACTGGTTCTGAAGATCTACCTGCTGCGTTTTTAATATCTGCAGGGTAGCGCCCTGGGACAGACTTGCCAGCAGGGTGGGATCGTGGGTCTGCGCGACTCGATAGAGCGATTCCTTGACGATGTGGTCGGCTTCCGCGTTTGTCAGCTGCTGATTCAGTAGTCTCAGCCTGTCGACCAGGATATTTTGCGATTCGTCGATGCCAATCACGTGATTGGCGCGCTGGAACACGGCCAGCTTGGTTTGTGCATCCGCTGCTTGTGCTCGCAGGTCGCGCATCTCCGTCGCCAGCCAGGCAGCCACGCGCGCCTCCCCTGCGGAACTGGCGCCCAGGTCCTGCTCGATGTACGCATCGACGATGGCATTGGGAACTTCCGAAGCCAGCACTGGATCGGGGCTCTTGAAATGGACCTCCACCAGGGTGGTCCCGGGGAAAACGCTCACTTTCAAGTTGTCCCGGATGGTTCGCAACAGATTATCCTGCTGCAGAAGGGTCAAATCGAACGATCCCACCGGCGGAGGATCCTTGCGGAAACTGCCGATGCTGTTGAACGGTTTGTGATGGGGCAGGTCAAGTTTTCTGGCCACGTGCAGCAGCACGGTATCGCTTTGCATGACAGCCATCTCGGTCTGCACGCGGGTGCTGGCCTGGCCGTCGCCGAGTGTCTGCGCCAGCGTATCCTGAAGGCTGGTTGTCGATGATCGATTCGGATCGATATCGAGGCGGCCCACGCCCTCGTACTTCCTGGTAGCAAAAAGCGCATACGCGATACTGAGCCCGAGAATGACCAAAAAGGTGATGGCAACGACCGAGCGGCGGGTACGAACTACCCGAATCATCTCAGGTACAGACAGGCCGCCGCCGGAGCTGTCGGTCCGCCACAGTTCACGATCGTCGCGAAGTGCAGAGGTGTCCGGCGGTAGGGATACCCTGGTTTGCATGTATTCTCCTAAGAGGTAAGGCCAGGGCTCAAAAACCCGTATGGGCGGGTAAATCTCCCAGTCATTGTTTCCGGCGTCACAGGATGCTTTATTTGCAACAGTGGCTAGTGCGTTCAGGCAAATCAAAAGTAACAGTACTATTCCGGCAAAAGGATACAACTTCGGTGTTGTTTACCGGGCACGGCCCGTTTCAGCAACTGTGACGGAATTTTGCGCTCGCCCGGCGATCTCGCTCAGCGTAAAGCACGTGCCCGGAATCAGGCTCTGAGCTGCTTCAAGCAGGCCGGCCGCCAGATCGCTCGGTTGGCCGCGGACAACAGGCGCGGCGGGAACGACGGATTAGGTCTCAGCTCCTGCCGTCCCTGACTCGGCGGAGACACAGAGGCGCTTCAGGCCGGTGTCCTAAACAAGCACGTCTGGACATCATTCCTGCGATCTTCTGAGGGTTTTTCCACAGGAGCAGGTGCACAGGAAGAGCCCGTAGGCCGGGTGCACCTGCCATCACCAAAGCCGCTTCAGCGGTGGAGAAACCGCAGCATGGCCATTGTTCATAGGCTTACTCGTTCTTGCCGGCGGAAGCCTTGGCCACCTTCTCCTGCAGTGCCTCCAGTTCCGCCTTGTGTTGCGCGACGAAAGCGATGTTGGCAGGATTCAGATTGGCCTGGTCCGCCATCTTTGCCAGGTCGATGTTGTTCTGCTTTGCTGTGGCCTCTGCAAATGCCGCCGTCGTGAGCGCCATTTCGGTCAAAACATAGGCCCGAGGCGTAAGACCGTTCTTCGTGATCGCCGCTACCACTTCGGGGTGGACTGACAGTTTACGCACGCTAGCGTCAATGCTTTCATCCGACGCCGTTTTCTCTGAGTCCTCTTGCGTCCCTGTATCCTTCCAGTCGGGGTGAGCCTTTTCTAGAACGGAGAAATCCTCATCCGTTTGATACATGCGTTTGACCGCATCCATGGAAAGCGTCGTCTGGCGCAGCGCAACCTCATCTGCGCTGGCGGAACCGGCTTTTGATTGAGCAAGCGATACGGTGGGTAACAGCATCGCGAAAACAGTAAAGACGACCTGCGATCTCCTGGAACGCGGAAAAGCCGGTATCAAATGTTGAGCCCTCACCGTGATTGCCTCCCGTAAAAATCTATTTAAGCTTCAATAATCTTGAGCATCGGTTATAACAGCTTTCCCTTGCTGCCTTTCCCTTTCTCGGAAGCCCAGGGAACCGGCCGGCATCGTCTTCGAGGACGGCAATTCGCCACTGGAGCCAGGCGGTGGCTCAAAAGCCAAATAATCCAGAGATGACTACCCAGCACCTGCATCCGGTTCTTGTGTGCGGTTCCGTCCGCGAAAGGGATCACCCAAGCCGCTTCAATGGTGAAAGAACTGCCAATGCCCTATTCAGGGCCTGGCTGCCGGTTCTGTGATGGAGGCCAGCCACGTCTATGTTCAAAAAAAGGTTTAACCAAACGGTTGACAAGCGGTTGAGGTTGAGGGATTATTCAACCACATGGTTAACTCTTCAACCGCGCGTCTTGACCACGTTTTTCACGCACTGGCAGACCCCACCCGGCGCAGCATTCTTCATGGACTTGCAAAACAGGAAAAGACTGTGGGAGAAATTGCCAAACCGCACCGCATGTCCCTTGCAGCTGTTTCCAAGCATTTGAAAGTGCTTGAAAGCGCCAACCTGATTGCGCGTGAACGACGTGGCCAATTTCAAATCGTTCGCTTGAAACCCGAGACGCTTAAACCTGCCCAGCAGTGGATTGAACATCACACTCACTTCTGGAATCAGCAATTGGATCACCTCGAAGCATTTCTTTCAGGAGAAAACAAATGAACAAAGCCGTCGCTGACCTGCCTGCCACGAGTGTGGCGCCGCCCCTTATTTCCATTCAACTGAGCCGGATCATCCATGCGCCGCGCGAGCGCGTGTTTGAAGCCTGGACGAAGCCGGAGTTGATCCGTCAATGGTTTGGTCCCGCCCACCTGCAGGTAGCCTCGGTCGACCTGGACCTGGAGAAGCGCACATATCGCATTGCGATGACTCACGGATCGGACTGTGAGGGAGTTGCCCCGGAGCTGAAGAAAAATCCGCCGGCCGCAGAAGGAGAGTACGTTGCGATCGATCCCCCTTCCCTGCTTTCGTTTACCTGGCGCAGTGACTGGCGGCCCGGAGAAGAGACGCTGGTGACACTGCGCTTCTCAGAAACCAGCGAGGGCACCCTGCTGGAGCTCACGCAGGAAGGCTTCCTCACCCAGGATTCATCCTCCGGACACGATCGCGGATGGAACAGCTCGCTGACGAAGCTGGCAACACTGCTCAGTCAGTAATGAGAGACAGAGAGAGGAGCAGGTGTCTGCTCCTCTCTGCCTGCGGATGTCGGGATTCGACTCAGTAGTGAACGCAGGATTGTCCTACTCGGTCCTACGCGGTGCGCCACCGCCAACACATCCGGCTTCGTCGTGCATTCGCGTCAGTGAGCTCTGTCCTGCTTATGTTTAGACTGCTTTTGTGTGAAGGGCTGCTCGCACTTTCTCGACGTGGGTCCCATGGCTGCGAATCGCTTCATGCAGCTGATCGCCTGTGACACCAAACTCCTTGGACCAGTAGGCAATATCGGATGCTATCTTCGGATTGATTTCTTTCGGATCATGAGGCCCTTTGGTCTTTTCGTGTTCGACGGCGTGGGGCTCGTGCGGCTTCGGTGTGTTGTGATGCTCTGACAAATGACATCTCCTGGGGTGAGTTTCGAGTCTGGGTAAGGCTACCGAAATTGTTGCTGACCAGTTCATAGTTTACAGGCGAACTCCTCATAGGGCAGGTTTGGTATTGCTGAGGCTTGGTGCTTACCTCAAGTGGGGTTGCAGATGAACCGGGAGTTTGTCAGCGTTGCTCAGCGATCACGTTCGGCCGCGAGGTGGGTTCCTTCGCTTGTCCGAGCCCCCCTTTGTCATCCCGAGCGCAGTTGAGGGATCTGTTTTGCGCCTTTCTCCTGCCGCGAATTTTACAGAGCTTCAGCATCGGATGGGCAGAGGAACGTGGGTCTCGACAGCAGCTGCTTCGCTGCCAGGAGTGACTCTCCTGCATTGCTGCTGAACGAATGGTTCCTCTGCGTGTCCGATGCAGGAGCTCGTGTGGAGATTTGTGGCAGGAGAAAGGCGCAAAGCAGATCCCTCGACTGCGCTCGGGATGACAAATCGGGGTTTGGGATGACAAGGGGGTTTGGGGTGACAAATCGGGGGGGTTGGGGTGACAAATCGGGGGTTTGGGGTGACAAATCGGGGGTTAGGGGTTGGGGGCTTGGGATGGTTCCTCCGAATCCTTCTGCTTGGAAATGTATGCGGGGGTGATTACTTTGCGGGGTCAACCAGTGCTCCATACACTGTTGCGTGACTGCGGTACTCCAGGTTGTGATTATCGTTGCCGCCCATGCGCTGGATCATGGCTACGAAGACGATGTCGTTGGTGGGATCGACCCAGAACCACGTTCCTGCTGCACCATCCCAGAAGAAGGTTCCTTTCCCATCCGGGAGAGTGGCCTCCGGCGGATCGAACACCACCGCGCAGTTGAAGCCGTAACCGAATCCTGGCCGCATCACATGCAGGCCGCCGTGGAACTCGCCAGTCAGCAGATTCGCGGGTAGGTGATTCGACGTCATCAGTTTGACGGACGCAGGAGCAAGGATGCGCTTGCCATCCAGCTCGCCGCCATCGCCGAGCATCTGCGCGAAGCGGTAGTAATCTTCGGCTGTCGAGAGCAGTCCCCCGCCGCCCGATGGATTCGCAGGCTCCGTAGCGTAATCGGTCGGAGGGCTTCCTGCCGCGGTCACGGTCAGCTGTCCTCCCTCCTCCGCTTTGTAATTGGTGGCCAGGCGTGAACGCTTTGCCTCTGGCACAAAGAAGCCGGCATCCTTCATGTCAAGCGGAGCAAAGATATGATCCCGCATGAAGTCAGGCAGGCTTTGCCCCGAGAGCTTTTCGATAATGTAACCTTGAATGTCCATCGAGACGCTATACACCCAAGCCTTACCGGGTTGGTAGTTAAGCGGGATGGTGGCCAGCTTGTCGATCATCTCCTGGAGGGTCGCGGCGTGCGTCACCTTTTTCTCGACGTACATGGCGTCCACCATGGTGTTCCCTGAACCGTAGGAGAAACCGGCAGAGTGCGTCAGCAACTCTTTCATCGTCGGTGGATGTTCCGGATCGACCAGGATCATCTTCCCCTGAGCGTCGACACCGGCAAAGACCTTGAGATGGGCAAACTCGGGAATGAATTTTGCAATGGGGTCTGAGGGCAGCCACTTGCCTTGCTCGTAGAGAAGCATCATGGCGACGCCAGTCACGGGTTTGGTCATGGAGTAATCACGAAAGATCACGTCCTTAGTCATCGGCGCACCGCTGGCCATGTCTTTGGAGCCGTAAGTACGGTAGTCGACGATCTTGCCATGCCGCGCCAGCAGCGTGATAGCACCCGCCAATTGCTTGTGATCTATCTCGCCCTGAATCAAACGGTGCAAGTCTTCCAGTCGCTCACTGGAAAAACCCACTGTCTCCGGCTTTACCAAAGCCGTATCGCCTGCGTGATGGCTTCCGCCCTGCGCCAGGCCCGGCACTCCCAGCCATGCCAGACTGAACGCCAACACCGCTCCGCTCCATCGTCTGCTATTGCACACAGAACCCTCCGCTCTCGTACACGTCCCAGGCAGCCGTTATACCAGAGTGAGGTCTGAATGCCTTTGAATAACCGCCGAGGGGGAAGATCCGGGACTGGTCCCGCATCTCCCCGCATCCCGCTTACGCGAATGACTCGCCGACCATTTCTTCGCTCTTCTTCCAAAGAGCCTTTGCATTCGTCTCGTCGAGTGCGTAGCCGCGCACTCCTTCGTTGAGCATGCCCAGCACTGCATCATCGGCGACGACGTCGCTGACGTGGCAATTCTCACAATATCGTCCGCCTACCTCTTCACCGGGCGCGACCACTGCTGCCCACACAGAGGTGGCAGCTCCCTGGGGTATTGTTTTGAACTGGAATTGTCCTCTGCCCGCCGCTGCGGCTTGTTCATTGAGCCGTTTGACCATTTGTTCGAGGCTGCCCGGGTCCATGTAGCGGCCAAGTTCGGTCATGATGCCACCAGGATGCACAGCCGCAGCGCGCACGCCGCGACCCCGATGACGTCGATCAAACTCGACTGCGAAGAGGATGTTCGCGGTCTTCGATCGCCCGTAAGACACGAACGGCTCGTAGGGTGTCGTTTCGAAGTTGGGATCGTTCAGGTCCACATTGCTGAAACGGTGCCCAGCGGACGAGAGGTTCACCAGGCGTCCGCCTTCCTTGATGAGCTTCGCGATGCGGTTCACAAAGACGAAGTGGCCCAGGTGGTTGGTCCCGAATTGCGTCTCAAAACCATCCTCTGTTTTGCCCAACGGAGTCGCCATAACGCCGGCGTTGGCAATCACGACATCGAACAAGCGGCCATCGGAGACCAGCTTGTCTGCCGCGGCGCGCACGCTCTTCAGGCTGGCAAGGTCCAGTTCGAGCAGTTCGAACGCTGCGCCGGTTTCCACTGCGGCTTTGCTGACCTCCGCGGTGGCCCGCCGTGCTTTGTTGAGATCACGTGCCGCGCCCACAACATCCGCGCCATGGGCCACCAGCGTCCGTGCGGTCTCTACACCCAGACCCGCAGACACGCCGGTCACCAGGATTCGTTTGCCCTTGAGGTTGACCCCGGCGAGGACCTCTTCTGTCGTTGACTCTGCTGCAAATTTCAATGCCATGCTGCACTCTCCGCTGATGATCGTTGATCCGGATCTCGCCCCCAAATAAATGAGAGTGATCCTCCGTTATGGGGATATGATTAACGGAGGATCACTCCGGTTTCAAAAACATCCGATGAAAACTGCAGCCACCAAAAAAGCAACCCGCAAGCCCCGAGCCGACGCGCAGCGCAACCGTCAGCGAATACTTGAAGTTGCCAGGCAAGTCTTCACGCGCCGGGGCGTGGAGACCACGATGGACGAGATCGCCAGGCGGGCCAGGATCGGCCCGGGCACGATTTATCGTCACTTCCCTACGCGCGATGACCTGCTGGCTGCTGTCTATATTGTCGAAGTCGAGAAGCTGGCCGAGGCGCAGAGAAAGTTCTCCGCCACATTGCCTCCGATAGACGCTCTCCGGGCGTGGCTGCTGGTGTTCATCGATTACATCGCGGCGAAACGAATCATTGCCCCGGCGTTGCAGGCGATGGCCGGCGGTCCTTCACAGGTCTACGAGCGGACCAATCGCGTCATGGAGGAAGCTGGCAACGCGCTGACGGGTCGCGCCGTTGCCAGCCACGATCTTCGGCCAGATGTCGATGCGATGGACATGCTCCGGGCTATTTATGGGATATCCAGTTCGGGCAGCCCGGACGATTGGCCTGAGAGAGCGCGGCGTTTCGTGGATATTCTCATTCGGGGTTCCCGGCCTGTGTGAACTGGCAGACTGTGTTGATTCACTGTATGGATGATGTACTTTGCCGCGGTTCCCGTTCCAGCGGAATAAAGAGAAAGCGGATCAGCCCTGTAACCAACTCGGGTGCCCCATATCTCACGACGTTTTTCAGTCGGGAGATGTGGGAATTCACAGCTCTCAACCAGCAACTCGAAGGACCCCTGGCGGGCCGGCCACAAGACAAGCAAGGGGGACCAGCAAGGGGGGACATACGAACGTAACCTTTACAGTATCTTTTTAAGTTGCGTTGCATTGTTGTAAGGAAGGTGAACGTCCCGTCTGTCTCCACCGGTCTGTCTCCACCGGTCTAGGCCGTCCCCACCGTTCTAGGCCGCGACAAACAAAAGACAGCAGGGTCAGCTCACCGAGCCGACCCTGCCCATCCTCTTTCTACGTGTAAGCCTTCTCTCCGCCGAACTGGGAATCCCAGTAGGTTGTGGGGTCGGTGAAGAATTCGCCTGGGCGGCAGAGGTTGCGCATGGCTTCTTCGTTTACTTTGATGCCCAGGCCTGGGCCGGTTGGGACGGGGATGTGGCCCTGCACCACGAGGTCTCCCTTGTCGGTTATGTCTTTGTGCCAGGAGGGCTGGGGTTGGTGCCATTCCAGGGCCAGGAAGTTTTCGCAGGCGGCGATGGCGTGGGCTCCGCAAGCGTAGCCGATCGGCGTTGCGTTGCTGTGCACCATCATCCCTACCGAGTATTTGGCCGCCAGGTCAGAGGCTTTCTTCAGTTCGAGACAGCCGCCTATTACCAGGTGGTCGGGGTGGATGTAGTCGACGGCACGGGCCTGACAGAGCGGCTCCAGCGATTCCACCAGGTAGGCATCTTCGCCGGTCAGGGTGGAGACCTTCACCGAATCGGTGATTAGTTTCCATTCCTCTACCCGCATCCAGGGGACCATGTCCTCCAATGTTGAAGGATTGACCCGCTCCAGCGCGTTCGCCAGCTTGATGCAGCTCTTTACCGTGAGGTGGCCGAAATGGTCGTGACCCATGGGCGTGTCGCCGGCGTCTCCCATGGCTTCCTTGATGGCAGCGACGTGGTCCGCTACGAGTTCACAGCCCTTGTCGCTGATCTCTAACCCCTCAAAGTAGTTCTCGGGTGGATAGTCGCCGGGTTCTCCGTAATAGCCTGCGGGCGCATAGATCGTGCCCTTCTTGCCGCGGAGGATGGGGGCTACGGGCAGATCGTACTTGAGCATGGTGAAGCCCGCGGCGACCCTCTCCTTGTAGTCGGCGGCGATGTCTGCGATGGAGTCCGTCTTCGGGTCACCCTCGCTGTAGAGGCGAACCTTGTCGCGGAATTTGCCGCCCAGCATCTGGTAAATCGGCACGCCATAAGCCTGGCCGGCCAGATCCCAGAGGGCGTTCTCGATTGCGTTCACGCCGCTGCCCTGACGGTTGTAGCCGCCATGCATCTTGATCTTGCGGAAGATTCTGTCGACGTTGCAGGGATTCTCGCCCATCAGGCGCGACTTGTGCATCAGGATGTAGTTGGGCTGGGGGCCGTCGCCGATCGCCTGGCCGTAGCCCGAGATTCCCTGATTGGTGTCGATGCGGACGATGATGGTGCCGCCAGAGGCTGCGCCGGCTCCGGGAGTCGCTGGAGGGATCGCTCCCCTGGGTGGGCCGAGGTGGGCCATGCCGCCGCCGCCGGGGCCGCCACCCGCGCTGCTGGGACCGCCATTGCCCTCCTGAATCGGCTTGCCTCCCGGCCCGCGTAGCACAGCGATGCGCATGTCGGTGATCTTCAAGTCCGACGCAATAGAATTCCGATTGACATTCTGAGGATAGGCTTCCAGGTCAGCCAGAAAGCCAACCCCCGCGGCTGCAGCGCCCATGCTCAGAAACGAACGCCGCCCAAATTTTCTAGACATGACTCTCCCTTTCACTACCAAGACCGACTCACTTTTGGAACCGGATCATTGTATCCGAGCAGATGCAGACGAGCCTGGGCGCCGCCTGGTTTCATTGCGACGTCTTTGCTCAGGCATGTTTCGATAAAATTCGATATTTTTGGGCCTTAACGGCGTTTGTTGGGAAAGCCCCTGATGGGGGAGAAGGGCAGCCTGGGGAGAGTGGCGGCGTCGCGCGCGATGTCGTAGGCAGTGGTGACCGCGGCGGGCACCCAGTTTGCTCTTTCCGGGTGGACGGCGGGATCGGTTACGGTTGGTTGGACTGGGACGGGGTAGGGCGCGGATGGCTGCGGTTGCGGCTGCGGTTCTGGTTGCTCGGGTGGGTCGGTTTCGGTATGACCGGTGGCCGTGGGATCCTCGGCCAGCGCTGCTTCGGCTTCCTGCTGTCTCCGCTGCAGGAGCCAGTCGGGGGTCCAGATGTTGGCGCGGGTGGTCGGCGATGCGGCGGGGGCGGTGGGGGCCGGGGTGGTGCGCCGGCCGGGTATCAGCTCTTCGATGGCTACGATCATGGCGAGGGCCCTGATCTGGCCGGCTATGCTGCCCCGGGTGGCTTCGGGGTTGAGGGTGGCGAGTTCCCAGAGGCGGGCCAGGATCTGGTCGCGACTGAGGTTCAGGCTGCGGAGCCCTTCGGCTTCCTCCTGCACCAGCTTTTCCCGGACAGCCGCACGGTGCTCACTCATGAAGGCGCGGACGCGGGGCTTGCTCTTGGTATAGCCGGCGGTGGCGGGGTTGAGGCCGACGGCTTCGGCAGCGCGGCGATCAGTCATGGTTCCAGACAGGACCAGATGGGCAAAGGCCATTTCCTGATCGGTGATGGGGTCGGTGACGTTGTTTTTGGGCATGGTGGTTCGTCGCTCCGGGAGTTAGGGTGCGTGTGGGGTGCGGGGGCTTGCGTGATCAGTGCCGGTGCGGCTGATTTTTGACAGGGATCGGGTGTGTCACCGGATAGCGGAAAAGCTATCCTTCGCTCGCGCGTATGGCCGTTGGAGCTGGCAAGAGCCGGTCAAGCTGCGGTCGCGTGAGAAGTCGCCGCCTGCCGATATCGTCTGTTTTCAGTCATAGAACGCTTTTTGGCGGTGCGTAAGAGGGGCGGTACTTTTTTCCGCACGAAAGTACGGATGCGCAGGTTACTTGAGGGTGGCTTGACACAAGCCTTTGGGCGCCCAGTCGTGGACGACGGTGGTGGGGGGCTGTGATGACTGGTGGAGGATGATGACAATGGAACGCCGCCGTTCGGTGCCGACCGCGGTGAGGGCCATGGTGAGGCCCATGGGCACGATGACCGGGGGGCCGCCGACGGTGCTTATCTGCTTGCGACCGTCAGAAGTTTCCAGGCAGGTTTGACCGCCCACGGCATACCAGGCCTCTGGGCCGGAGTGGATGTGTGTGGCGGCGGTCATGCCGGGGGTGAAATCCGCCTCCATCAATTGTGCGGAGTACGGTACTCCCGCGACGACGGGCAGCGGTCCAATGGTCGCGGCACGTTCTCCATGGGCTGATCGCCAGTGCTCGTCGTCGATGGTCATCAGCCACACCTTGCCGAACGACTCGACCACCACTCCATGCGGTCCCTTGTCTGCCTGCGCGGCGAGCCGTGTCGGATACGTGTCGAGATGCCAAAACACCTGGGGCGTTGTGACTGGACCGACGGGCTCATCAGCGAGGATCCAACAGCCAATCGGCTGGGTGCGGGTGCTCACCGGCTTGCACATACCGCCTGGAGCTGCCATGCCTTGCGCGAATGCTTGTGCGGACAGGCACAGTTGCAAAACAAGAAAGAGCATGCCGCTTATGAGCACTCGCTGTTGCATGGTGGGGGTCCCGACCTTTCTACGACCTTTCAGAGAACTTACATGCGGTCGCAGGCGAAGGCAGGTTTTTAACAAAGGTTTCGGGTTTTTCCGGCTGCGCACAGTTGCTACTTTACGGGAAACTGTCATCGGATAGTACGCCGGTAACTGGCTCCATCCGGTGCGGGTGGCAGAGATTCGCAGAAAACGCGGACGCGGATTAGAAGGTTGCGAGTGGTCTGAGCGCTTCCGAAGAGGAGGATGGGGCTATCTCGGTTGGTTCGAGGGGCACCCAGATACTGAAGATGGTTCCATGTTGGGTTGATTCGGAAGCAGTGCGGGAACGAACGCGGATGCGGCCACCCTGCTTTTCGACCATGGAGCGCACCAGCCACAGGCCGAGGCCCGTGCCTTGCTCGCCCTTGGTGGTGAACAGGAGGGTGAAGAGCTGGGCGCGATGTTCAGGAGCAATGCCCAGGCCGGTGTCGGCAACGGTGATGGCATAGCCCGGTTGGTCGCTGGCGCCCCGCAGGCGGCGCGGCTGCACCCTTACCAGGATGCGGCCGTTCGATCCGATGGCGGCTGCTGCATTTTGTATGAGGTTGGTCAGTATCTGGCGTAACTCGCCGGAATAGGCCTTCATGGGCCGCGGCGCTCGCAGTTTTTTTTCGACCACGATGTGCCTGGCAGCCAAATGCTTTTGCTGCAGGCCGACAACGTTCTCCACCAGCTCCTCTACGGCCAGCGGTTGAGCCGCATGGGTGCTGCGCAGCAGGGAGAGATTGGTATGAGCGATTTCTTCGGCGCGCTTCAACTCGGCGGAAGCGGCTCCCAGCAGTTCCAGGAGGTCGCTGGGCATGCGGCGATCGGTGGAGAGCAGATGCAGGACGTTGTTGGCTGTCTCTAACGGATTGGTGATTTCATGGCTGATGAGAGCCGAGATGCGTCCGGCCACTGCGAGTTTCTCAGAGGCCATCAGGGCGCGCACGGCCTGTTCCTTCTCCTGCTGGGTGGTGGAAAGCATGTCGAGGAGGCGGTGGATGTTGGCGGAGAGGGCGGGCGCTGCCCGGGTGAACAATACCGCGGTGGGGAGGGAGGCGGCGGCACAGACGACCTTGACGCCGGCCGCGAAGGGGTACACGGGCCACCAGACGGTCACCAGTTCCATCAGGTGGGTGGCGCCACAGGCCACGATGAAGATGCCAAAGGCAACCAGAATCCAAATGTAGCCGCGCACATCCTGCAGGGAACGCATCTGGCCGGCGATCCAGAACAGGGTGACAAAGATGACGGCATAGGAGATAGCGATCAGGCCGTCCATGGTTACATTGGTCCACACCAGCCAGGGCTGCTGCAGGTAACAAAAACGATGTGGGAGATAGTCACGGGTAAACAGCGCAGCGAGTATGCTGGTGCGCGCTAGTAGCGCGATCCCGCATAGGGCGAGGGCGGCAGCCAGGAGCAGTTTTCTCATTGCATTTGCTCGGGTTGGTTGATTCGCGGGCAAAGCGGATCAGGCCGCTGCCAGGATTAATTCAAATCACTTCTCAGGACCTTGTCAATTGGTACCCAGATACGAAGTAGTCACACTACATCGATGGTTGTACGGGATTGGGTCGGGTGGATCGGTATTGGACGGTTTGTCGATGCGGCTTGGGTGGGTGTAGTTACTTTGATCAGAGGGTTTGGAGCGGCGCGGTTGCTTTTGCGGTTGATTTTATGAACAGCGCGGTTGGGTTAGAGCTAATGGTTGGTGGCGGTGAGTTCCCACATCTCCCCGGATTTCCTGTTGAAGGTGGTGGCCCTGGCGATCTGCATGCGGTTTTCCTCAATGAAAACCGCACACGTAGAAGTGGACGGTGCAGCGTAACAGGAAATCCGGTCCCCGGATTTCCTGTTGAAGGTGGTGGCCCTGGCGATCTGCATGCGGTTCCTCAATGAAAACCGCACACGTAGACGTGGCCGGTGCAGCGTAACAAGAAATCCGGTCCCGACTGGAGAACGTCGCGAGATATGGGCACCCCAGCCGGTGGCGGGTTAGTTTTCTCCTGCTTGGACCATGTAGCCGCCGTCGTTGAAGGATTGCCTCTGTTTGGCTCTCCCCAAGTCAGTAGAGATCAGTTTTTCGGTGACGAGATGAGCCATTCGGGTGGCTCCCCGGTTGGTGAAGTGCACCCAATCAGCAAAGTTTTCTGGACCGGACATGACTTCGGCTGCTTCCACCAGGGTTAAATGACGGGCTTGCGCTTCCTGCCGGATCACTGCGTTCATGCGACGTTCGACATCCAAGAAGCCCTCGTCGGAGAGGTTCGGCTCAAAACGCCGCCATGCGGTCAGCATGTAGCGTTCTTCGGGCTCAACGCTGCGGCCAAAGAATGTTGCGTGGGTGATGAGGACAGGCTTTACGTGACGTTGCTGCAGTTTATCGAGGGACGCACGCAGGTCCGCACGGAATTGGTCGACGTTCGACTCGGGCACGACTTGTTTGGTGGCCGGCGCCTTCTGCAAGGCGCGCCAAATGTGAAAACGGAAGCGCAGGTCTTCCGCCCACTGCGGCATGTGATCGATTTGCGGCAGTAACTTGCCAAGAATGCGGGAATGGAAGCCTTGCGGCTCCTGCACCCACTCGAGAGGGTCGGGTTGGCCCAGAGTTTTGTCGTTGAGGTAGTCGAAGAAGCTGGGATAAAAGACGGCCATGCTGGGTGAGACGGTATCGACGATTTTGTCGACGCGGTGCGCAAACGTGCGCAGCGACTGGCCTGCATAGGCAGTGTTTACGACCTCGACGTGCAGATCGGGACGGCGCGCGTTCATGACGCGCTCCAGTTGACGGGGAAACTCGTTGCCCGGCGACTCATACATGCCAAAGGTTTCGGACGCACCGACGGAAATGATTCTGACGGTGTTGGGATGAATGTCAGGACCGCGATAGCCGAGGGCGTTGAGCTTCCATTTACCGAAGTGGCCATAGGGCCGGCCGACGACGCCAACGTCGTCGTGCGTCAACATGGCGGAGATGGCGTAGTTGCCGAAGAGAGGGGCGCCTTCTTCAAGGTAGTCTTCCACGCGGGCACAGAGCTCCCAGGTGGCAACGAACACGACGAAACAGAGGAGGAAGCGAACGAATTTTGGCATGGTCACTCGGCTAGAACTGGAAGTAGATGAATGATTCCGGCTTACCTCCGCGAAACAGCACGAAGTACAACAGGATGCTGTAGGCGAACGCGCGCACCTCTGGGATGAACCAGGGCCATTTGAGGAAGTTGAGAGTCCTGGTGGAGTACTGAATCAATTGAACCAGGATCAGCGGCAAGGCGAAGGAGAGCATTTTCCAGGCGAGCGGCAGATCAAACGTGGAGGGATGCCACAGGGCCGCTACCATGCGTGCCAACTGGGAGAAGTTGTCAGCGCGGAAGATGAGCCAGCCCAGGGCTGTGAGTTGAAAAAAGGCGGCGACCTTGACCCAGTGCCACCAGGCGGGCTGCGGCATGGTGGTGGCCGATAGCGGAAGCGCCTGCGCAGCGGGTTTGCGGGTGAGCATGCGATGGATGATCAGCAGTGCGCCGTGATACGCACCCCAAATTACAAACGTCCAGTTAGCGCCGTGCCACAGACCACCGATGACCATCGTAAGAAACAGATTGCGGCTGGTCTTCCATTCGCTATCGCGGTTGCCGCCCAGAGGGATGTAGAGATAGTCGCGCAACCATGTGGAGAGGCTGATGTGCCAGCGGCTCCAAAACTCTCTGGGGTTAGCAGCGAGGTAGGGCAGGTTGAAATTCAGCATGAACTCAAAGCCCATGAGCTTGGCGACACCGCGCGCGATGTCGGTGTAGCCGGAGAAATCACAATAGATCTGGACGGCGAACGCATAAGCGGCGAGCACCACGTGATCTGCGCGCGGGTGCGGCTCGGCAAATATTGCGTTGACGAGCGGGGCCAGATTGTCGGCGATGAATACTTTTTTGAAGTAGCCGGCGATGATCAGCGAAAGGCCTTCAGAGACTTGCGCACGCGTGGTGCGGCGCGGGTTCACGACCTGCGGAAGCAAGTTGTTGGCGCGCTGGATGGGGCCGGCGACGAGGTGGGGAAAGTACAAGACCGCGAGCAGGAACTCATGAAATTTCCGGGTGGCGTGTAGTTCTCCGCGGTACACATCGATGGTGTAACTGAGCGCCTGGAAGGTGTAGAAGGAGATGCCGACGGGCAGGATGACGCGGAGCGTCCAAAGACCTGGATGCAGACCGAACTGCCCGAGCAGGCTCTGAAAGGAATTGGTGAAAAAGTGGAAGTATTTGAAGAAGCCGAGTAGGCCGAGATTCGTGACCAGGCTTAAGACCAGGTAGGGCTTGCGCGCCTGCACGGGGCGGCCCTTCTCGATCAGATCTTCCATGCGCGTGGCACACCAGTAATCGATCGATGTGGATACAAGGAGTGGCGCTAAAAAGCGCCAGTCCCAGCAGGCGTAGAAGAAGCAACTGGCAATCAGGAGAAACCAATTCTGGGCGCGGTGGGGCAACAGGTAGTAGGTGGCGAGCACTACCGGTAGAAAACAGAGAAATGCGAATGAATTAAAGAGCATACGTTTGATTCGGATCGATCTTGATTTGAAACCAGGGGCCCGAAGAAGGATTCTGTTGGGGAACAGAAACAAAGGGAACGAAGAGGTTCAGTCCCTTTTATGCGTGCAGTTCGCTGCGTTTGGCAGCACAGCGTTTTGTGTTCTTGCCCGCTCTGTTGATTATACCGAAGAAGCTGAGAAAGTATGCGGGTGGGGAGAAGATTTGCCGAGAGTTCGGGCGGATTTTACCTGGTGGTCACAAACAGCGTGCCGTGGTTGATTCGAAGGTCTACAGATCCCTCGACTACGCTCGGGATGACAAGTTGGGGGCTAACTTTCCCGCAAAACATGTCGAGCGAAGCGGCTGGTAGCGAGACCCACGTTCCTCTGCACATCCGATGCTGGAGCTCTGAAGACATTTGTGGCAGGAGAAAGGCGCAAAGCAGATCCCTCGACTGCGCTCGGGATGACAAATTGGGGGCTAACTTTCACGCAAAATATGTCGAGCAAAGCGGCTGGTAGCGAGACCCACGTTCCTCTGCTCATCCGATGCTGGAGCTCATGTAGAAATTTGTGGCAGGAGAAAGGCGCAAAGCAGATCCCTCGACTGCGCTCGGGATGACAAATTTGGGGGCTAACTTTCCCGCAAAATATGTCGAGCGAAGCGGGCTGGTATCGAGACCCACGTTCCTCTGCCCATCCGATGCTGGAGCTCATGTAGAAATTTGTGGCAGGAGAAAGGCGCAAAGCAGATCCCTCGACTGCGCTCGGGATGACAAATTGGGGGCTAACTTTCCCGCAAAATATGTCGAGGAAGCGGCTGCTATCGAGACCCACGTTCCTCTGCTCATCCGATGCTGGAGCTCATGTAGAAATTTGTGGCAGGAGAAAGGCGCAAAGCAGATCCCTCGACTGCGCTCGGGATGACAAGTTGGGGGCTAACTTTCCCGCAAAATATGTCGAGGAAGCGGCTGCTATCGAGACCCACGTTCCTCTGCTCATCCGATGCTGGAGCTCATGTAGAAATTTGTGGCAGGAGAAAGGCGCAAAGCAGATCCCTCGACTGCGCTCGGGATGACAAGTTGGGGGCTAACTTTCCCGCAAAACATGTCGAGTGAAGCGGCTGCTAGCGAGACCCACGTTCCTCTGCCCATCCGATGCTGGAGCTCTGTAGAAATTTGTGGCAGGAGAAGGGCGCACAGCAGATCCCTCGACTGCGCTCGGGATGACAAGTTGGGGGCTAACTTTCCCGCAAAACATGTCGAGCGAAGCGGCTGCTATCGAGACCCACGTTCCTCTGCTCATCCGATGCTGGAGCTCATGTAGAAATTTGTGGCAGGAGAAAGGCGCAAAGCAGATCCCTCGACTGCGCTCGGGATGACAAATTGGGGGCTAACTTTCACGCAAAATATGTCGAGCAAAGCGGCTGGTAGCGAGACCCACGTTCCTCTGCTCATCCGATGCTGGAGCTCATGTAGAAATTTGTAGCAGGAGAAAGGCGCAAAGCAGATCCCTCGACTGCGCTCGGGATGACAAATTTGGGGGCTAACTTTCCCGCAAAATATGTCGAGGAAGCGGCTGCTATCGAGACCCACGTTCCTCTGCTCATCCGATGCTGGAGCTCATGTAGAAATTTGTGGAGGGAGAAAGGCGCACAGCAGATCCCTCGATTGCGCTCGGGATGACAAGTTGGGGGCTAACTAAGAGCGGGACGGGGCGAGAGATGTGAGTTTGCACATCTCTCGACTGGACAATGGAAGGGCGGGGCGTTTAGGCGGTTGCTTCGCGGGTTCTTTTTCCGTCTACGAGGCGCTGGATGCCTAGGGGGTTTGTGCTCTTTAGCTCGTCGGGCAGGGCGGCGTCGGGGAAGGATTGGTAGCAGAAGAGGCGGGTGAAACGGTAGATGGCTTGCGTGCCTACGGAGGTGGAGCGGCCGTCGCTGGTGGCGGGGTAGGGGCCGCCGTGCACCATGGCGTGGCAGACTTCGACTCCGGTGGGGTAGGCGTTCAGGATCAGGCGGCCTACTTTTCGCGTCAGGATGTCTATGAGATCGGCGTAGTCGGCCAGGTCGGTTTCGTCACCCTGCAGGGTGGCGGTGAGATGCCCTTCCAATTGCTCGGCTACGGCTAATAATTGCTTGCGATCCTGGTAGCCGACGACGATGGTGGTGGGGCCGAAGATTTCCTGGGCCAGTTCCTGGTTGCTGGCCAGATCTTTGTAATCGGCTACAAAGAGTGAGGCCTGGACAGTGGCGGCGGCGGTGCTTTCCGCAGTGGCGCCCTGGGCTGCGAGGTTTGCTTCTCCGGCGGCGATGCGTCCCTTGACTGCGGAGGTGTAACGATCGGCGATGGATTTTGTCAGCAGGGTTTGTGTCGCCGTGGTGGTTACTTTTTCGCCGAGCTCTTTAAGGAAGCCCGGGGTGCCGTCTTCCTTAGGTACGAGGACCAGGCCAGGCTTGGTGCAGAACTGGCCGGCGCCGAGGGTGAAGGAGGCCTGCAGGCCGGTGGCTACGGCACTGCCGCGTTTGTTCAAGGCGCCCGGCAATACGAACACGGGGTTCACACTGCCCATTTCGGAGTAACAAGGAATGGGCTCGGGCCGTTCGGCTGCGAGCTTCATCAAGGCTTTGCCACCTGCGGGTGAGCCGGTAAAGGCAACTGCTTTGATAGCGGGGTGCTTCACCAGCTGCACGCCGAGATCGACACCCGCGTCGAAGAGCAGCGAGAAGACGCCCTCTGGGAGGTTGCAGGCCTTGACGCTTTCGCGGATGGCCTGACCTACCAGGGCGCTGGTTCCGGGATGTGCTGGGTGGGCTTTCACGATGACGGGGTTGCCGGCGGCGAGCGCGGAAGCGGTATCACCGCCGGCTACGGAAAAGGCCAGGGGAAAGTTGCTGGCGCCGAATACGGCGACGGGTCCGAGGGGGCGATGCATGGAACGGATGGAGGGCTTGGGCAGCGGCTTGCGGTCTGGATCGGCGTTGTCGATGCGGGCATCGAGCCAGGAGCCTTCTTCGACTACCTCGGCGAAGAGGCGAAGCTGTCCGCAGGTACGACCTACTTCTCCCTGCAGGCGCGGTTGCGGCAGAGCGGTTTCGAGCTGGGCGCGGGCGATGATGGCGGGGGCGGCGGCTTCGATGGATTCGGCGATCTTGCGCAGGAATGCGCCTTTGGCTTTGCCGGACAGTTTGCCGTAGACCACGAAGGCGGTCTGGGCCAAGGCGGCGGCTCGATTTAGATCTTCAGTGCTCGCGGCGAAGAAGGCGGGTTCCAGCGGTGCGCCGGTGGCCGGGTTTACGCCGGTAAAGGAGGTTGTTGCGGCGCCCTCTCCAAAGCCGATCAGCGATACGGGTTTCAGTTCCGATGCGAGCTCCATTGCGTTCTCCTCAGCATGACTCTGTTCCAGTCTAACCAACTGTGGGCTTGGGCGGGTTTTAGATGTCCCCCACTCAAGCCGGAAAACGGCTTGAGTGGGCCACCCTCTGATTGTTCAGGGCGGGCGCAAAAAAGGCCGGGGTGGTTGCCCCGGCCTTTCTTTGGTCTTTGGTCTTCGGCTATGCGCTGAAGAGCAGGATGCCGTTCGACTTTTCTTCTCCGACTTCGCCCACGGGCCGGTAGAAGAGCTGGTTGTTTTCGAGGTAGACCTCGAGGAAGGCCGGCCGTTGCGCGATGCCGCCCGCGATGAGTGCTTCTGAGAGCGGATCCTCGACGTAGCGCTGCAGTGCGCGGCGCAGTGGACGTGCTCCGTAGGTGCGGTCGACCAGGGTCTTTTCCAGAATCCACTTCTTGGCGTCTTCGGTGACGGAGAGCGTGATTGCCTTCTGAATCAGGTTCGCGTTCAGTTGCTGTACCAGCAACTCGAGAATCTGGATCAGATCCGAATCCGAGAGCGACAGGAAGATGATGACTTCGTCCAGGCGGTTCAGGAATTCCGGATTGAAGGTACGCTTGACTTCGTTCTTCACCAGCTCTTCCATCTTGTCCATCAGCAGGTCTTCCCTGTCTGACTGGAAGCCGAGCCCCTGCTTTCTCTGCAAGTGGCGGGCGCCGATGTTGGAGGTCATGATGATGATCGAGTTCTTGAAGTCCACCGTGTTGCCGAGACCGTCGGTGAGCTGACCGTCTTCAAATACCTGCAACAGGATGTTGAAGACATCCGGATGAGCCTTCTCGATTTCGTCGAGCAGGACCACGGAGTAAGGCGAACGCTTCACCCGTTCGGTGAGCTGACCACCTTCCTCGTAGCCCACGTAGCCCGGAGGCGAACCGATGAGCTTGGAGACCGAGTGCTTCTCCATGAACTCCGACATGTCGAAGCGGATCAGCGCTTTCTCGCTGCCGAAGAGGAACTGGGCCAGGGTGCGCGCCATTTCCGTCTTACCGACACCGGTCGGTCCCAGGAACAGGAAGGAACCGATGGGGCGGTGTGGAGACTTGAGGCCTGCACGCGAGCGGCGAATCGCACGGGACAGGGCGGAGATCGCCTTATCCTGCGAGATGACGCGCTTGTGCAGCTCTTCTTCGACACGCAACAGTTTCTGTGTCTCTTCTTCCTTGATCGAGGTGATGGGCACGCCCGTCCAGCGGCTGACCACATCCTCAATATCCTCGCGGCCTACGATACCGGCGGTGGAGTCATCGAGGTGATACTTGTCGCGCAGGGCGCGCAGGTTCTCACGCTCTTTGCGTTCTTCATCCGAATAGAAGCGCGCTTTCTCAAATTCATGGTTGGCAATCGCATTTTCCATGCGGTGCACGATGAACTTGATGCGCTTCTGCACCTCGGTGATCTCTTCCGGCAGGGAGGTCTGGCGCAGCTTCACGCGGGCTCCCGCTTCGTCGATCAGATCGATGGCCTTATCGGGCAGGAACCGATCCGGGATGTAGCGGTTGGAGTGCGAGACCGCGAAGTTGATCGAGTCATCGGTGTAGCTGACCGCGTGGAACTTCTCGTAACGGTCTTTGATACCCATGATGATTTTGATGGCATCTTCTTCGTTCGGCGGCGGCACCTTGACGGCCTGGAAGCGCCGTTCGAGCGAGCGGTCTTTCTCGATGGACTTGCGATACTCTGCCGGCGTGGTTGCGCCGATGCATTGGATCTCGCCGCGAGAAAGGGCCGGCTTCAGAATGTTGGCTGCGTCGAGCGAACCCTCAGCCGAGCCGGCACCCACCAGGGTGTGCAGCTCGTCGATGAAGATGATGGAGTTTTGATTTTCCATCAGCTCCTTCATGATGGTTTTGAGCCGCTCTTCAAACTGACCGCGGTACTTGGTGCCGGCCACGATGAGTGAGAGGTCGAGAGCGAGTACGCGCTTGTCCGCCAGGAAGCTTGGGACTTCACCGTCAGAGATGCGCTGTGCCAGACCTTCGACGATGGCTGTTTTGCCTACGCCGGGTTCGCCGATCAGCACCGGGTTGTTCTTGGTGCGGCGGCAAAGGATCTGTACGACGCGTTCGAGTTCCTGATCACGGCCGACCAGCGGGTCAAGCTGGTTATCCATGGCTGCCTGCGTCAGATCGCGAGAGAACTCGACCAGCAGGCTCGATTCGCGATTGCGCTGCGAGGGTGGTGCTTTTTCCTGCGTGGCCCGGGCCAGTTCTTCGCGAATCGCGAGCAGACGGAGGCCGCGTTCGTGGAGAATTTCGGCGGCGAAGCACTTCTCTTCACGCAAGAGGCCGAGCAACAAATGTTCCGTACCAATGTGTTTGTGCGATAGGCGCTCTGCTTCTTCCGCAGCGTAGGCGAGCACGCGCTTACATTCATTCGACAAAGGCAAATCGACGGAGGTAGACACCTTCTCCCGAATCGTCGTGTGCCCTTCTATTTGTTTACGAATGGACTCGACTGAAGCGTGGGAGCGGAGAAAACGATTGGTGAGCGCTTTGTCTTCACGCAAAAGACCCAGCAGCAAGTGCTCTGTCTCGATATACGGGGAACCAAACTGACTGGCCTCATACCGTGCAAAGAAGATGACGCGCCGCGCCTTTTCTGTATACCGTTCGAACATGTTCCCCCTTGAAAAACTGCCCCTGGAGCGGCCCTTCGACCCATCACAGAATCGTTAGAACACCCGCGGCCAGCATTCGTCCTGTTCCATCTCTCCGAGGCTTTGAGCGCCGGAGAAACCACTCGGCCGGGTAGATATAAGCTATTTCAATCTTATATCGGTTCGGCCAATCGAACGAGTCACCCATTTGGGTAACCGTTTCCGCAACAACCCTGACTTGCTGGTTGGAAAGTTTGTGGTTGTTACGCCTCCGCTCAAACAGCGAGTGGAGACACTTCTTCTATCTGTCCGTGGGCTAACCGCATGACCCGTTGACATCGCCGTGCGAGCGGCAGGTTGTGGGTCACCAGAATGGAGGTCAGACCATAGCTTGCATGCAGTCGTTGAAGCAGAGCAAACAGGGCGTCGGCAGTCTGGTCATCCAGATCTCCTGTGGGCTCATCGGCCAGCAATAGTTCGGGCTGGGTAATCAGTGCGCGGGCGATCGATACGCGCTGCTGCTCTCCGCCCGACAATTCACCCGCACGATGGCCGGCTCGATCCGCCAAACCCACCTCGTCGAGCCAATGCATCGCCTGGTGAGTCGCTTGCTTTTTAGACTCGCCACGCGCCATCAGGGGAAGCGCCACATTTTCAGCGGCAGTGAACTCTGGCAAGAGGTAGTGGAACTGCCAAACGTAGCCAACCTTGCGGTTGCGAAAATGTGCCGCTTCATTTGTGCCCAGGGATCGCAGGAGGGTTGAGCCGAAGTATACGTCCCCTGCAGAAGCGGTATCGAGTGCGCCAAGTATATGCAGCAGCGTACTTTTGCCCGCCCCTGACTGGCCGACGATGGCCAGCATGTCGCCCTTTTGCAGTTGCAGATTTATGCCGTCAAACAGCACGAGGCGCCCGCGTCCGGTGAGGTACTCCTTGCGTAGATTCCTTACATCTACCAGCGCACCTGAGTAGCTGCCGCGTGTCAGCAGCCCTTCGGCGGCTTCATCGGCGGCGGCGCCCAGTTCCATGTCTGCCTCGGCTCTGTGTGCTCAATTCTTCTTACCTTCATGTATCACTAAAACGCCCCCATGCGAAAGGGGGTTAGTGGCCGGGTACCCGCAAACTACATCAACGACCCAGACTGTTTTGGGGCCAGGCGACTCGGATACATATTTGATGTAAGAAGGTAGCGCTTGGATTCCGCGGGCCCGAGCGCGGGTGTTACTCGTAGCGCAGGGCTTCAGCCGGCAGGATGCGCGCGGCAGAACTGGAGGGATAGAGCGTGGCCAGCAGAGACACGAGCAGGGAGACACCAGCCACAATGACGCCGTCGATGAGGCGTGGGGCAAAGGGCAGGTAATCAATGGAATAGACCTGGGCGGAAAGCGGAAAGCGGTAATGGCCGCCTAGCCAGGACAGACCGTAGCCGCCGATCAGGCCCAGCAGTGTTCCTGTGAGGCCAATCAGCAAGCCCTGCAACAGGAAGATGAGGCGCACCTGCCGCGGCTGCACGCCGAAAGACATCATGACGGCGATGTCGCGGGTTTTTTCCATCACCATCATGGTCAGGGCGGTGAGTATGTTGAGGGCAGCCACACAGACGATCAGGCCGATGACAATGAAGGTGACGATCTGCTCGAGTTTGAGGGCGTGAAAAAGCTCTCGATTTTCTTCCATCCAGTTGGTGGTTAGAAAACCTGGTCCGGCTGCCTGCTCGATTTCCTGCCCGATTTGATCGGCGTGGTAGAGGTCGTCCACCTTGAAGGAAATCACGGAGACCACGTCGGGCTCCCCGAAGAGGCGTTGTGCGTCGGCCAGGCTGGTGAAGGCCATGCTGGAGTCGTACTGGTAGAAGCCGGAATGGAAGATGCCGGCTACCTGGAAGCGCTGATATTTGGGAATGAGCCCGAGCGGGGTCAGCTCGCCCTGGGGGCTGGTCACCAGTACGGGGCTGCCGACTTTGGCGTCGATCTGCTCGGCGAGGTCGTGGCCGATCACAATGGGTGGGGGCGCCTGGTCTTCCCTGCTGGCCGGCGAGGTTTGCGGCCTGGGTTCGAGGGCGGCGGCGCTGCCCATGGTGACGGTGGAAAGCAGGTCGCTGACGCGGCGCTCCTGCTGGGGAATAACGCCTTCGATCAGTGCTCCGTCGGAGCGGGCGCCCTGCGAGATGAGCACCTGTTCGTAGAGGCCGGGAGCGGCAGAGACGACGTGGGGCAGATGTTCTAAACGCTCTGTGAGGTCACGCCAGTTGCGGATGCCATCGCCTTTCACGCGCATCAGGCGGACGTGGGCGGTGGAGCCCAGCAGCCTTTCCTGCAGGTCTTTGCGCATGCCGTTGGTGATGGCGAGCGCTACGATGAGCGAGGCGACGCCGGCGGCGACGCCGGCGATGGAGATGACGGTGATGATGCCCACCACTGCCTGGCGGCGCCTGGCTCGCAGGTAGCGGGCGGCAACAAAGAGCTCGAAGCGCATACGGCTAGTGTAGTGTCTCTAGGCTGAACGGCATGAATCGGCTGTTGATGGGGAAACACACTCGTCCAGGGAGTAGCTAGCCCCCTTTTTGTCATCCCGAGCAGCTGATTTGCCTTAAGGCAAATCAAGGATGGAATGAACGAGGACAGGCAGGGACGCTGATTGGGAGCGAAGCGGAGTGATCTGCAATGTTTCACTTTGACTCAAATCTCCAGGTCGGCAACGATCAAGTTCGGCTGTTCTCCATCGAAACGACGCGCTGAAAGATTCTCGGAGAACCCGCTCGCACCCGGTGGAAGCCCCGGACTTCAGTCGGGGGCGCGGGTTTAAGGCCCGCGCTTAAACGCGCACAAAGATTGAGGGCTTTCAGCCCTGGTGGAGCCAAGCCCCGCCAGCCAATCGGCCGTGTGAGCTCCCCGCGAAATCTATGCGCAACTTTTCCAATCGGACTGACGCCGCTGCCACCCGGGCTAAAGCCCTCGCATGGTGAAAGGCCACCCTCAGCGCGGGTTCTACACCCGCGCCCCCGGACTAAAGTCCGGGGCTTCCACCGTATCGAGTGAACCGCCAGGAGACGCGATAACGCGTCACTCGTCATCCCATCATGTCGGCACGTTCATGACGCTCCGTCGCAGCCACCACGACTCATCCTGTCATCCGCCTTGGAATTGTCGACAAAAGGAGAGATTGTTCATTAGGAGCGCAGTCGAGGGATCTGCTTTGCGCCTTTCTCCTGGCGCAAATTTCTACAGAGCTCCAGCGTCGGACACGCAGAAGAACCATTCTTTCAGCAGGAACGGCAGGAGAGTAACTCCGAGCAGCGAAGCGGCTGCTATCGAGACCCACGTTCCTCTGCCCATCCGATGCTGGAGCTCTGTAGAAATTCGTGGCAGGAGAAAGGCGCAAAGCAGATCCCTCGACTGCGCTCGGGATGACAAATTTGGGGCTCGCTAGCTGACCGCAAATTGGGGCTCGCTAGCTGACCCGCAACAGGCTCACCGCTCCCTTCAACCTGTCGCAGCCATCAGTACTGGTGAGAAATCCGGGCTAGTGCACGACTGTCTTCATGGCGGTTACGTTTTCGTAGCGGTCGTAAACGCGCACCGTCAGGGTGTGTTCCTGGGGGTCGCTCACCGGGAGGCGTGCACTGGCAGGCACTTCGTCTACTGACGGGCGCGCTGGGAGCGCTGCGACGGGCACGGACAGGTCGTAGTGCTCGGTGAGGGAGTCGGAGAGCTTGCCTACGGGTTCGAGGTATTGCCACAGGCCTGCGTCGTAGGAGTATTCGGCGCGTGCGATGGGGGAGGTTGCGTCTGCGGCGACGAAGTTGGCGCGCAGGGTTCCGTTCTGCAGGCTGCCTTGCAGGCCGGAGATGAGGGGTGGGGTGGTGTCGATGATGAAGTGGTCGCTTTCGCGGCCGCCGGAGAGGGCGTCGCCCAGGGGATGCCCGGGGGCATCGCTGGCGACCACGCGCATGCGGTAGCCGCCATCGGGCAGGCGGATGGATTCGAAGGAGTAGAAGTGCTCCGTCAGCCGGGCTTTGAGCAGGCGCCAGTTCTTTTCCCCGTCTCCGCGGACGTAGACGTCGAAGAGAAGTTCGTCTCCGTTGTCGTCGTGGGCTGACCAGCGAGCGGTGACGGCGCTGCGGTCTTTTACGGCGGAGAGCGGCGACGTGGAGGGATCCTGGGTATAGGTGATGCCGTTCTGGGCGGAGGGCAGGTTGATGCTTACCTGCTGGGGCTGGCCTGGTTGGGGCGAGCTCTGGGTGGCGCGTGCGCCGGGTTCGACGGCGATTTCATCCACGACGGGGGCGAGGTTCACGGGCAGGTAATCGATGCCGACGGAATCTACCCGCGCGCCGGGCTGCAGCACGGCCTTCCATTGGATGAAGCGGGCTGGGGGGATGCCGGTGGTGTCGTTTGGCTTGACGGGGCGCCAGTCACTCCAGTTACGCTCCGGGTTTTCCACATTGCCGGAGCGGGCATACATGGCGAAGGAACCGGGGGAACCGTCCTGCTGGGAGGTGACTTCCATCCGTCCGAATTGCGAGAAGACGCCGGAGTCGAAGACGTCGCTGAGGTAGGTGCCGTTGGCGGCGGGTTGATTGCTGAGCTTGTAGAGGCGGCCGGTGTTGCTGGTGGCTATGTAGAGGCCATCGGGTGCAGGCGCGAAGGAGGTGGCCTGGCCGGTGGCGGCGCGGGCGACGTCGACGTAGGATCCGTCTTCGTGGACGCGGTAGATTCGGCCGCGATTCCCGGTGGCTGCTAGCAGACCCTGCGGAGTGGAGCGCAGGGCGTACACCACATCTTCGCGCGCGGCCCACAGCTTGCGGGGGGCGCCCTGGGGGCTGAGTTCGTCGACTTCCGAGCCGTCGGGGATGAGTCCGTTGCTGCTGGAGGCCTGCACGGAGCCTGGGGTCACGATGGTGATGGTGGCGGTCGCCACGGCGATTCCCTGCACCGGCAGTGGAGGCAGGGTGCTTTTGGTCTTTTCGCCCACGGCGGCGACGTACAGGCGGCCGTCGGTGGATTCGGCGAGGGCGGTGATTTCCCGTTTGGGGGCGTTGTAGATCACCATGCCTTTGCGATCTTTGCCGATGCGGTAGACCAGGCCGCCTCCATCGGAGCCGGCGATCAGGTTGCCGTTGGGTTCGAAGAGGAGGCAGCGGATGTGTTGTTCGTCACTTTGGAAGAAGAGTTCGGCGTGTGGTTTTTCGGCGGTGACGTCGATTTTGTAGATAGCGGCCGGGCCGCCGGTGGCGATGTAGAGGGCGCCCTGGGCGTCGAAGGCGAGGTCCCAGATGTAGCGGGCCTGGGCTGCGGGTTTGTTGCTGGCGGGCGGTGTTTCCACGGCGCTGGCGTCAAAGACGACGGTCGCGGTGGTGTCGTCGAGGCCGGTTTGATTGGGCTTGATGCGGTAGACCTTGCCGCCGGGCACGGTGGCCGCGTACACGGAGCCGTCCGGGCCTACGCGTACGGATTGGACGGTGAGTTCGTGGGTGGTGAGGAGCTTGGTCGAGGCTCCGGCTGGGGTGACTTTGAGTACGGTGGCCGGTGAGCCGGTCGCGACGTAGGCGTTGCCCTGGGGGTCTGAGGCTACGGACCAGAGATAGGTGGAGGGGGTGGAGAGGACGGAGTGGAGGGTGGGTCCGGATTCCAGGTAGCCTCGGTTCGCGATGGAGATGTCTTGCGGCTGACCTTTTTCGAATTCGTCGTAGCGGGTTTGGACCCAGAGGCGGGTTCCCTGGGCTGGGGCGAGCTGCGGATAAAGGACGAGCGCTAATAGACTTGCTGCGAGTACACGAGGCTTCATGCTCAGTTGAGTCTACTAGGAGAGTTGGTTGGGGTTGGGTCGCCGGTTAGCCGGCGGCGTACTTCTCCATTGCAGACCCGTGCGGTGGAATGAGCGCCCAGAGCACAGGAAGGTTTAGATGTACCCCACTCAAGCCAAAAAACGGCTTGAATGGGCCACCCTCCTAAGGATTTCGACGTATCCTGCGGTTGCTGCCTGGAGGACTCCTTGCTGCCCGGCGCCCGAAAACCGGCTCGGCAGAAAGACCCTGGGTGGCCCAATAAGCCGCGTTTGGCTTGAGTGGGGTACAGCTTCTGGTTAGTTGGCTAGTACGGCTCGGTAGCGGACGCGGTTCTTTTTTACTTTGACTACGGCGTCGTTGGCTTTTGCCATGGCGAAGCGCTCGGTGATGGCCTGGACTTTGTGGCGCTCGGCTACGCGGAGCATTTCGCGGATCATGAGGGGGCTTCCGCTGGGGCTTCCGGTGACTCGTTTTTGTCCGGCGACGAGGGGGAAGACGGGCAGGCCGAGGACGCCGGGGGGTACGCCGACGAAGCAGAGGGTTCCATTGGGGCGGAGGGCGGCGATGTAGGCGGCCCAATCCTGATCGGCTTCTACGGTCGAAAGGATGAAGTCGAAGTGGCCGGCTAACTTCTTGAGTGTTTTGGTTTCGCGGGTATTTACGAAATTGTCCGCGCCCAGAGAGCGGGCGTCTACTTCTTTGGCGGGCGAGGTGGAGAAGGCAGTCACTTCTGCGCCGAAGGCCCTTGCGAATTGGACGGCCATGTGGCCAAGGCCGCCGATGCCTACGATGCCCACGCGGGAGGCGGCGTTGATGCCGTGCTGGCGGATGGGATTGTAGACGGTGATGCCGCCGCAGAGCAGGGGGGCGGCGCGTTCACTTTCCAGTCCGTCGGGGATGAGAAAGACGAAGCGGGCGTTGACGCGGACACGGTCGGCATAGCCACCATGGCGGTTGACGCAGATGCCCTGGCTGTCGGCGCATAGATTTTCCGCGCCCTGCAAACACCACTCGCAGTGTCCGCAGGAATTGGCTTGCCAGCCTACGCCGACGCGATCCCCGGTGTTTAGACCGAGGACGGTGGCACCGGTTCCGATGATTTTGCCGATGATTTCGTGGCCGGGGATGAGGGGGTACTGGCTGATGCCCCAGTTGTTGTCGACCATGTGCAGGTCGCTGCGGCAGATGCCGCAATGGGAGATGGCGATCTCTACCTCGTTTGCTTTCAGGTCCCCGGGATCGTACTTGATATGGCAACAGTTCAGCGCCAGCGGCGTGCGTGGCGAATCCTTCGATGAGCGGCATAGGGTGCCCTTGGCAGTGGAATTAAGAACCAGTTGTTCCGGGGGAGTTTGCGTACGAGGGCCCGCGCCAGTCTACCTTATTCGATCTGCAGAGAAACTACCTGCATGCCGCTCAGCATGGCGTCGACCGGGATGGCGTTCACCTGAACGACTGACTCGCCGTTGAGCGCGATGGCACGGTTGGTGCGCAGGGGCTCGAGGACGTTGGCCATGGAAATGGGGATGGAGGCGAGTGTGCGCCCGTCGACCACGGCCTGGGCGTTTGGCAGCAGGAGGGAGACGTAGAGCTGGTCATCCTCATGGACCGAGTTCATCTGATGGATGACGCTGCTGAGTTCGACGGGGGCTTCGCTGCTGGCCGAGGTGGTGGTGAGGCGATCGAGCGTGGCGCCATCGCTGAGCAGGATACGCAGGGGGCCGGGGTTCAGGGTCACGGGCAGGGGGATGGCGATGCGCAGGTTTTTCGATTCTCCGCGGAAAGGCCGCAGGGTGGCTTCGATCTCGACGGTATCTCCGGGGTGCGCGGCTGGCTGGGCGGATTGCGCCCGCTCCAGTTGTATGCTGCGGCGGCCGGGGAGGGTATCGACGTCAAGATCGATGTTCTCGATATTGCGCACGCGTGCCGAGTTGCCATAGACGGCCTGGAAGCGCTGGCCGAGGGTAAGCGCGGCGCGCAGGGCTGAGGGTAATTGCTCGGTGGGCGCGATGAGCGACTTGAGATGGAGCGGGGGGTAGCCCGCGATATTGACCGTGCCGCGCAATTGGTAGCTGAGCTCGGCCGCGTAGCTGTTGTTCTCGAGAAGGGCCTGGTAGAGCGAAACCATGAGGGCACCCGGCGTGATGTCGGGATTGTCGATTACTTCGACGTGCAGGGTCTTGTCGCGCAGGCCGTGGGTGTGGATCGCGACCGGGATCATGTGCGCACTTTCCCCTAATACGCCGCGGATGGCGGAGGAGCGATCCTCGGTGAAGGCGCCGATGGTTTCTGTCGTGTTGACGATCTTGAAGGCATTGAGGGGGGAGGCGAGGGTGGCGACGACATCCGCTTTGGTCATCGGCATGGAGACGTTGCCGTAGCGGGTGATGGGATGTCCGCAGGCCAGCACCTGCTGCGGATCGACGTAGGTGACGGTACAGGTGGCGGCGACCTCGAGGTCACCCCGCACCATGAGGGCGCTTACGGCCGAGCCGGGCAAAAGCGAAGGGGCCGCGGAGGCGGCGGTCAACACAGGATGGGCGCTGTCGGCGGAGCCGCCGCCGAGGCCAGCGATGGGCAGCAGTCCGCTGGCGGCTACGTGCTCCTGAAAGAATCTAACTGCTTCGGGGCTGAAGCCGGAGAGCACGAGCGGGGTTTCGATGGGATGAATGTCGCTGGTGCCGGCCGTTTCGGTCGCGGAGCTGCGTTCCGGGAGCAGGGCTGCTTCTCCGAGTGCGCCAGGAGAGGGCGTGGGCTTGAAACCGTAGGCGGTGCGCGCCACGTTTTGCTGGGGCAGATCGGCCTTGCCGTTGACGGCCAGCATCTCGGCGATGGGGGTGATGCCGGCGATGGGTTCTTTGCTGAATTGGCCGATGCGGTAGGACAACGCGCCGAGCAGTTTGCCGTCAATGTAGACGGGGCTGCCGCTCATACCGGCGACGACTCCGGTGTACTCTGGTTTCGAGCCCTGCAGCCGCGCCAGGATCATGTCCTGACCGGGGCCCAGTACATTTTTGAGGACGCCGAGGATTTCGACGTTCATGGCTTCTGGCTGGGTGCCTTCAAAGACCGTGTAAGCTACCCCGTGCAGGCCGCGGTGGACGTCCGATAGAGGAAAGAGTCTGGCTGTCGCTGAAGGCGGCGGGGTTGCGGGGTTTTCCTGGGCGAGCAGGCTACCGGCCAGCACAAAAATTGCGGTCAGAACGGAAATACGGGTTGATGTACTGCGGCTAGGCACGTCTACAGATTAGACGTTCCAAATGCCTGAGCATAGGGGTCGTGCGACGGAGTCTTTGCATTTCGGTGCCAACGAGGTAATGAATGACGTTCGATGGTAGTTTTCGTGGTTTGGGCCGCCGACAGGGTTTGCGGGTGTGGTTTGCCGTTTTGACGGCGGTGGTGTTAGCCGGTGGTGGCGTGCGTGCCGGCGAGCGGCCAGACTGCGCCCAAGCCGGCGCCTGCTCCGCAGCAGCAGCAACCTGATCAAAGCACGCCTGATTCCGGCGGGCCGGGTGCGGACAATGGCGCGATCGCTATCCCCAAAAAGCCGGAAAAGGCGGATGTGCCGCCTCCTCCGCCCGAGCCGAAGGTGAAGAATCCGGAGGGGTTGAACAACTTCTCCCTGCGAGTGGATGTGCCGGAGGTCACGCTGAATGTGGGCGTGGTGCTGCAGAAGACGCACGAGTTTGTGCCTAACCTGCAGGAAGCGAATTTCCGCGTTTATGAAGATGGTGTGCCGCAGAAGGTGGTTGGGTTTCAGCGGACCAAGGCTCCGATTACGGCGGTGTTGTTGTGCGAGTTCGCCTCGACGAATTGGTATTTCGTGCACGATATGCGGGAGGCTGCGTATGCGTTCGCGCAGCAGTTGCAGCCGGATGATTATGTCGCGGTGGTGACTTACGACCTGAAGACCCAGATTTTGACGGACTTCACGCAGGACAAGCGGCAGGTGTACGAGTCGCTCAATGCGCTCACGATTCCGGGTTTTCAGGAGACGGATATGTTTGACGCGGTCTACTCGACGCTGGACCGGCTGAGCCGGATCGAGGGGCGGAAGTATGTGGTGCTGATTGCGTCGGGGATCGATACGTTCAGCAAGACGAATCTGGATAAGGTGCTGGCGAAGATTAAGGCTACTCCGAATGTCACCATTTTTAGTGTGGGGACAGGGCAGGCGGCGCGGCTGACCGGCCGGGCTCGGCAGGGTGGGATGTTTGGACCTAAAGAGATTGATTATTTACAGGCGGATAATCAACTGTCCACGTTCGCCCGGATGACGGGTGGGATGTCGTTTTTTCCCCGGTTTCAGGGGGAGATGCCGGATATTTTCCACTCGATTAATGATTCGATTCGGAATCAGTACGTGTTGAGTTATACGCCGACAAATTCGAAGCAGGACGGGTCGTACCGGAAGATTCGGGTGGAGTTGGTGGATAACGAGGGACAGCCGCTCAAGATGCAGGATGAGAAGAAGCATGCGCTTAAGTACGACATCATTGCCCGGGATGGGTACAAGTCTAAGCAGCAGGTGGATTAGTCGGGCGAAATTTGTGGCAGGCGAAAGGCGCACAGCAGATCCCTCGACTGCGCTCGGGATGACAAAAGGGGACCTAGCCCAGAGCTAGCCCGGATTTCTCACCAGAGAGTACTCGCGAGAAACCGGGTTAGGGGTTTGTGAGTGGGGGACGGGGCGCATCGTGGGGGTGGTAAAGGGTCCCGGAATGGGCGAAAATAGGGCAGGACTCCCCTGGGTTTTTGTTGGCTACTGCTACCTTACCGCCGCTGCGTAATGTTGGTCCTAAACGGTTACACCTCTCTTCGGTTGAGGGTTGGCACCCGAAGCATAATCCGTGGCTGATTGCGCTTACGGTTACATTGGCTACCTTTATGGAGGTGCTGGATACTTCCATTGCCAATGTGGCCCTTCCCCACATGGCGGGAACGCTGGGGGCTAGCCAGGAAGAGGCTACGTGGGTCCTTACCAGCTACCTGGTATCGAGCGCTATCGTGCTGCCGATTTCGGGATGGCTCTCTACTCGTTTCGGCCGCAAACGCTTCTACATGACGTGCGTGGCTTTGTTCACGTTTTGCTCGCTGTTGTGTGGCCTGGCGCCGACCCTTCCTATTTTGATTCTGGCCCGCATTCTCCAGGGCATCGGGGGCGGCGGACTGGCTCCCAGCGAACAGGCCATCCTGGCCGATACGTTTCCTGTCGAGAAGCGCGGACAGGCGTTTGCCCTGTACGGTATGGCGGTGGTTGCGGCGCCGGCGATTGGCCCCACGCTGGGCGGGTGGATTACCGACAACTTCAATTGGCATTGGATCTTCTTCATTAACCTGCCGATCGGGCTGATTTCCCTGTTCCTCAGCAACCGCATGGTGGAAGACCCGCCGTACCTGGTGCAGCATCGGGCCAATGCCAATCCGATCGATAAGATGGGGCTTGGATTGGTCGCGGTCGGGGTGGGCTGCCTGGAATTTGTGCTGGATAAGGGGCAGGAAAAAGACTGGTTTGGCGATCGCACCATCACGTTTACCTTCCTGCTGTCGCTGGCAGCCCTGGCCTTCTTCGTGTGGTGGGAGTGGCGGCACCCCGACCCGATTGTCGACTTGAAGCTGCTGAAGAATCGCAACTTCGGGACGGCCGTTGGCTTTCAGTTCATCCTGGGCATGGTGCTTTTCAGCACGACGGTGCTGATTCCGCAATTTTTGCAGGGGCTGCTGGGGTATACGGCGGAACGAGCGGGCATGGCGCTCTCGGCCGGGGCGCTGGTGCTGATGGTGATGATGCCGGTGGCCGGTCGGCTGGTCTCCATTATGGATGCGCGGCTGATGGTCTCGATTGGGTTTTTGGCGACTTCGCTGGGGCTCTACAACATGACTCGGCTGTCGCTGAACGTCAGCTTTGGCACCATCGTGCTGTGGCGGGTGCTGCAGATCCTCGGGTTGTCGTTCATCTTTATCCCCATCAGCACGCTGAATTACGTGGGGGTGCCTGCGGGCAAGAACAATCAGATCTCCAGCTTTTCAAACTTCGCGCGTAATTTCGGTGGCAGCATGGGCACGGCGCTGCTGACGACGTTCCTGATTCGCACGCAGCAGACGCACCAGTCGGCACTCGCGGCCAATTTCATTCCGGGCAGTTACCGGTATGAGAACTTTCTTATGCAAACGAAGAATGCGCTGATGGCAGCGGGGCAATCGGCTGCGCAAGCCAAACTGGGAGCCACGGGTTACGCCTATCAGCAGTTGCTGCGCCAGGCCTCCATGCTGAGCTATGTCAATGCGTTCTGGGTGCTGAGCGTGGTGGCGGCCGTGCTGGTTCCTTGGCCATTCATCATGCGCCGGCCTCCCAAGCGGAAGAAAGCGCCAGGCGAGGCGATGGGCCACTAGGTCTTAGTCTTCCGCAGACGCGATATAGGGTCCCTGGCGGTGAAAACGCGGATCGGTGAGTTGCAGGAGCATGAAGTCGGCCACATCGGCACGGGTGATGCGGAGTGAGCCGGGTGGCAGGGCGTCGGGCAGAACGCGGTATTTGCCGGTCAATTCCCCATCTATGAGGCGAGGTGCGCGCACGATGGTGTAGTTCACGTCGCTCGCCTTGAGCAGACGCTCCTGTTCGGCCTGATCCGCAAACGGGTGCTTGAGCAGCGTCTGTTTTGCCATCCAGATGGCGAACGAGGTAAGGGCGTTGTGATATTTGCCGTATTCGGGCGCTACCCCGGCGGCGCCCAGAACGATCAGCCGGGTTACGTATTCCTGGCGCATGCCTTCGAGGATATTGGGGATGGCGCGGGCCAGGATTTCGCTTTTTTGCCGGGTGCGCGCCCCGAGCGCTGACAGGACGGCGCGATGGCCGTGCATGGCGTCCACTACGGCTGCGAAGTCGAAAATGTCTCCCTTGATGACACGCAGATGGGGATCTTGCGGCAGTTCTTCGGGGCTGCGCACGAAGGCGGTGACGGTATGCCCCCTGGCCAGCGCCTGGGTGAGTATCTGCTTGCCTGTACCCCCGGTGGCGCCGAATAAGAGGATCTTCATGGAGGCCCTGTCAACCCTTCCTGACTTGTCGCAACCACCAAACTATACAGGGTAAACAGCCGGTGACCCGGTTGCGATTCGGGTTCCGCCCGGCCCCTGGCACAACCCTTCCCCAATACGTACATCTCAGAGGCAAGAGGGTAAGTACATGTCAGAAACTTTAGAAAAGACGGAAAAAACACTGCGCGATCTGATTGAGACGCTGCGCGACGGACACCAGGGATTCATTGAGCTGGAAAGCAACCTGAAGGATCCCGAAGCGCGGAAAGTGTTTCGCGAAGAGACCCTGGCGCGCGCGGAGTTTGCCGGCGAACTGGAAAACGAACTGCATCGCCTGGGCGTGAAGGACGTCAAGGTGGCGAGCTCGACAGCTGCCAAGGTGCACCGTGCGTGGGGTGAGCTCAAGAATCGGCTGGGCGGCGGCGATCACGCTTTGCTGGCCACGGCCGAAAAGGGTGAAGACGAAGCCAAGCGGGCGTATGAAGAAGCGTTGGCAGGCGAAGACGTACCGCTTCCGTTGCGTGAAATTTTGTTGAGGCAGCAGCGGCATATTCTCGCTGCCCATGACAAGGTGAAGGCGCTGCGCGATCGTTTTGCTTCGTAGGCTCGGATAGATAATGAGCCTGCAACGGGTGTAGATGTACCCCACTCAAGCCAGACGCGGCTTGAGTGGGCCACCGTCGATTTCGTTGCAGCCCTGGTCTTAACCAGCCATGCTTCTGCTATCTAAGTGTCAGGGTGTCAGGCGAGAACTTTGTCGGCTAGGAACTTGAGTAGCAGGAAACCCGCCACCCCGGCGAAGAAGACGAAGGCCATCCGGATACCGGGCTCCCGGTTCACTTCGGGGACGAGGTCGGTGGCCGAGACGTAGATCCCCACTCCCGCTGCCAACGGCAGACCGACACGGACCCATTGCGGCAAGAAGTTGATCAGCAGCACACCCGCCAGGGTGGCGGCGGCGACGATCGAAGCCGAGCTTAGCGCTGCGGTGCGACTGTGGCCGCTGGCCAGCATCACGGACGCGACGGTGAAGCCCTCAGGCAGCTTATGCAGCAGGATGGCAATAAAGATGATCCAGCCGAGCCAGGTTGAGAGCACGAAGCCAGACGCAATGGCGACTCCGTCAAACAGCGAATGCACGGCCAGACCTGCCACTACAGAATTGCTGGTGTGCGCTGACAGGAAATCGTGATGGTGGCTTTCTTTGCCAAATTGAAAGTGGGGTGTGACGGTGTGCTCCAGCAAATGGATGAGGCAGTAGCCGCTGAGTATCAGCAGGGGCGTCCAGCGAAATGACAGGCGGAAGCTCTCGGGCACCATCTCGAGCAGAACAGCGGAGAGCATGAAGCCGGCACCGAGGGCGACAAAGTAGCGGAGATAGCGCTTCTCCCAGTGTGTGCGCACCAGGATGAGCGCGCCCAATACATCGGCCAGGGCTGCGACCAGACCGAGGATCAGAGAAACGACGAAGTTCGACATAGGCGGCACTAGCGGGCGCGCCGGTCACAGGTTGAGCAGGTTTGGCGCATTCCGCTCAGTATATCTGCCAGGTCCTGCAGGTCTATCTGCGCACCCTGGGGGTAAAGAGGGTGCGTGAGAACTTCAGGAGGGTTGGATCCAGCCCTGCCTGGCGGTGGGGTTGCCGGCGGTGTTGAGGCGATGCATCTGGTCGCTGCTCAGAGTGATGTCGAGGGCGGCGATGTTCTCCCGTAGTTGCTCGATCTGGCTGCCGGCGATGATGGGCAGGATGGCTGGTGCGCTCTGGCGCATCCAGGCGATGATTACCTGGGGCGGGGTGCATCCGGCTTCGTCGGCAACGGCTTTGAGCACAGAGAGGCGCTCGTCTGCATCGGGCCCGGCAAACTGAACAGGCACGGGCCGATCGGCGCGGGTATAGGCGCCCTGTAGCAGGATGGAGTAGCCGACGAGGGCGACGTCTTGCGCGGCAGCATAATCTTTGAGGTCTTCCGTCATGAAGATTTGCGGACCGAAGTCTGCTCCGTGGCGGGGACGCAGGTAGGTGTAGCGCTGTTCCACCATGGAATAAGGGGTCCAGTGATTGAGGCGGCAGAGGGTGTTGGCTTCTGCTATACGCCACAGTGACAGGTTGCTGGCGCCGAGGGCGCGTACCTTTCCGCTCTGAATCAAGGCATGGAAGGCCTGCATGGTTTCTTCCAGGGGAGTTTCCCGGTCATCGCGATGCGCATAGTAGATGTCGATTCTGTCGGTTTGCAACCGTTGCAGACTTTTGTCGCACTCGCGCTGAATCTCTTTTGCGCTCAAGCCGCCGGAGCAACCGGGATAGTCGAACGCGAGTTTGGAAGTAACGACGAGGCTATCGCGATTGCCGCGCTCTTTCATCCATTGCCCCAGCGTAGTTTCGCTCTCGCCGCCCTTGCAGCCGGGCAGCCAGCACGCATACATATTGGCGGTATCGATGAGCGTGCCGCCCTGCTCTGCGAAGTAGTCGAAGAGGCGGAAGGACGTGGATCTATCGATCTTGCTGCCGATGAGGTCAGTGCCCATGGCGAGCGCACTGACTTCGACCTTTGACTTGCCCAGCGTTTGCTTTTTCACTCGGTCAGCTCCCTTGGATGTCAGCGGGTTATTGTGTCGGCGGCCACGTGGGTGGCCAGCCAGACACCACCGATCATGACCGCTGCGCCCAGCAGGTTAGGAACGGTGATGCGCTGCACAGGAGAACCCAACCAGCCGAAGTGCGACAGGATCATGCCGCCGAGCACCTGCCCTGCGATCAGTGTAATGAACATGGCACGCGCCCCGACCTGGGGGAGCAGCCATGCGATGGCAAAGACCAGGCAGGCGCCGAGAGCGCCGGCGGTCAGCAGGAGAGGGTGCACATCGCGAAAGCCGCTGAGCACGCCTGAACGCCAGCCGGTGAGACCAATCAGGAGGGCGGCCACCGCACCGATGCACCAGAACACTGCATTGCCAACGCGAGGATTCCCGAGGGCGCTGCCCACCTTGCCGTTCATTGCCAGATGAACGGCAAGAATGATGCCGAGGAAAATGGTGAATAAGTAGAACTGCATTCTCATTTGTCTCTTCTCCCAGTGTTCATCGGTTGGCCGGTTGATTTACCGGCAAGGTGCGAGCTGTTGCATGAGCGAGTATCGCGATGAGTTACTAGCGAACGCAGTGTGCTCATGACAGATTCCCATTTGAACTTTTATCGTACGAGTGATCGCATTCGGCATCGGCGAGAAGAAGTTACACCGGCCTTACGCCGCGTGTCAAAAGAGTAGATGACCGATGCACGCGCAGCCTGGTGGATACGTGGTGCGCGGTGAAGTCTTTGTCAATCAACATCAGGCGCACCCATGATGCAGAGCAGTGCTAGCCGCGCTTACGGCAGCGGGTAAATTTCTTGACAGTGCCCGAAGGGCCGGTATAGTGTCGCTCACAACTTAGGTGTGGTTATAGTTCAAAAGGGAACTTTAGTGATGCTGTCGCTTACTAACTACTCGCGGTTGAGTTACCCGCCGCAGACTTACTCCAGCCATAGGTTCTCGCGAACTGGCCACCTGAATCAGCCGGGAGTTTCTGCATGAAGAGGCGTAGCCTGCGGTTCCCTTTTGCCCAAACACTCGTGGTTTGTTTTGCGATGAACGCGGGAACGAACGTGATGCTCGCCGCCACTGGACAGGCGCCGGCGGCTGCATCCAATGCGCCCAACGCGGCTGCTGCGGAACGCGGCAAGGGCATTTTTTCCTCAAGCTGTTCGTTTTGCCATGGATCGCAGGCTACCGGGTCAGAGCAGGCTCCCAACCTGCTGCGGAGCCCGCTGGTGATGCAGGACCATGGCGGAGACACGCTGGGTGCATTTCTGAAGCAGGGACGGCCAACGCTGGGGATGCCGGCATTTCCCAGTCTTTCGGCGGATCAGGTTTCTGATATTGCGAGTTTCCTGCATGCGCGCATTCAGGAAGTGCGAGGTACGCGGTTGCCAGAAACGTCTTTGCTGGTGGGCGACGCCAAGGCGGGACGCGCGTACTTTGATGGTGCGGGCAAATGCAGTACGTGTCACTCGGCGACTGGCGACCTGGCGCATATCGGATCAAAAGATCAACCGCTGGCGCTCACGACCGCGTTCCTGACGCCACCGGCCAAGCCGCTGACAGCGACGGTCGTGCCTAAGTCAGGACCGAGCGTCCATGGAAAGCTGGAGTACCTCGATGAGTTCACGGTAGCGGTGGTGGATGATGGCGGCAGCTACCATACCTGGGCGCGCGATCGCACCAAGTCGGTCGAGGTAGTCGATCCGTTGAGCGCTCACCGAGCCATGTTGCGCACTTACACCGATAAAGATATTCACGATCTCCTGGCGTACCTGGTGACCCTGAAATGAAGTACACGCCCGTTTTGTGTTTGGCTGCGCTGTTGTTCGTGCCTGCTCTCTCGCGGGCCCAGACGCTTGACCCGGAGGCTTTTCATCGGCCCCCCACGGACACCTGGCCGACGTACAACGGCGACTATTCTGGCCAGCGGCACAGCACGTTGACCGACATCAACGCCGGTAACGTGAAGTCGCTGGGACTGGCGTGGACGCATCGCGTCGATTTTGGTTCTGAATCGTATGCTCAGCAGGCGAGTGAAGGGCGCAGGATCAAGTCGACGCCGTTGCTGGTGGACGGCGTGCTTTACTTCACCATCACCGACAACGTGTGGGCCATGGACGCGCTCACCGGCCGGGAGCTGTGGCATTACGCGTGGCCGAACAATCGGGCCATCCATGTGGCTAATCGCGGGGTTGGCATGTATGGGAGCTGGCTCTACTTCATGTCTCCTGATAACTACCTGGTTTCGCTGAACAGCAAAGATGGCAAGGAACGCTGGCGGGTGCAGGTGGCGGACGTGAAGGAAGATTTCTTCTCGGCAACATCGCCTCTTGTGATTGGCAAGCATGTGATTGTAGGGCCGGGCAACAATGACAACATTCGCGCTTGGTTGGAATCGCGCGATCCGGAGACGGGCGCTTTGCAGTGGAAGTGGTATGTAGATCCTGACCCCGGTGCGCCGGGCTCCAACACGTGGACGGATGATGCCACGATGGCCAAGGGCGGAGGCTTTCCCTGGTTGACGGGAACTTACGATCCGGAACTGAATCTCTACTACCTGGGCACGGGGAATGGCGTACCGCAGGATCGGCCGCCGCACCCCACTCCTGAGGGGGATAGTCTTTATACCGCGTCGATTGTGGCGCTGAACCCGGACACGGGTAAGCTGGCGTGGGCGTACCAGGTCACGCCTCACGATACGCACGACTACGATGCCGGGCAGACGCCGATTATTTTCGACGCCGACTACCAGGGCAAACCGCGTAAGCTGCTGGCGCAGGTATCGCGCAATGGCTATTACTTTCTGCTGGATCGCACGACGGGGGAACACCTGGTCACGACGAAGTACATGCCGGAGACCAATTGGGCCAAGGGGATCGATGCGCAGGGACGGCCGGTACCGGATTACAGCAAGGACGCGAATCCGCCGGGGGCGCTGGTCTCTCCCTATCCGATCGGCGCCACGAACTGGTGGTCGCCCTCGTATGACCCGAAGACTGGGCTGATCTTTGTGAATGCAGCGCGGACGTGGGCCTACTTCACGACGTCAGGCTATGGCCGCTTTCGTTCTCCGCCCGATTACGTCACCATGGCGATCGATTACAAGAGTGGCAAGGTTGTGTGGACGCATGAGCTTGGCGACAAGAGCGGCGTTTTGATCTCGGGGCTGTTGACGACGGCTGGCGATCTACTGTTCGGGGGTGATTCTTTTGGGAATTTTCTCGGCATGGATCCAGCCACTGGCAAGACTTTGTGGCATAGCAACCTGGGGCAGTTCGTCACCAATGCTCCGATGACTTACAAGCTGGACGGCAGACAGTATCTTCTGGTGGCTGCCAACGATACATGGTTTGCGTTTGCCCTGGCGGAGGCAAAGGAATGAGATACGAAACGGCCGGCAGGGCAGGAACGCGCATGCGCACGGAGGGAGCCTGGTGATGGAGCGGCGAGATTTTCTTAAGGGACTGGCAGTCGCTTCGTGCGGAGCGATGGCGGGTGAGACGCTGGCGCAGACGCAGACGGCCCGGCCGGCAGCGAATTTGTTGGCGAAAGACACGGCGGTCTCGCGACCTCCCGATGATCCATGGCCGGGCAAGAAGCGTATTTTAGCGATTGCCGATCCTGAGGAGTGGTATGCGTCCCCTGGCTACCATCACGATGCCGCCTCGCATACGCTGGCGATGGTGGAGCGCCTGGGGCGTGAATCGGGCGCATGGGTCACAGTGATGCGTACAGATATGCATCTGCTCACGAAGCAGCCCATTGCTGGTTACAACGTGAGGAATCTTAACAATTTTGATGCGGTGTTCTACATGGGCGAAGGGCCCTGGAATATTTCGGACCAGCAGAAGGCGGACCTGCTTTCGTTTGTGCATGAGGATGGCAAGGGGTTTATCGCCGGGCATGCTGGGAATGGCGGGCATCTTCTTTTGTGGCCGGAATATGCCGAGATGATCGGCGGGAATCTGGTGGGCGAGTTCCCTTCCGCGGATATGCACATTGTGGTGGAAGACCCGAATTTTCCTGGAGTGCAGGGGTTTCCACGTGAGTTTACATTCCGCGATCAGTACACCATCGTGGGTCCTAACTACTCGCGCGAGATTGACCATGTGATTATGCGGATGGACCCTAGCAAATTTCCTGAGGTGTTTGCCGGGTTGCAGCCGGAAGGCGGCGGTCATCATGCTGACTCTGCGGAATTTCAGGCGAACCTGAAGAAGTTGGCGGGGCTGCGCACGGATGGTGACTATCCGATTGTGTGGGCGAAGAAGTATGGCAAGGGGCGGGTTTGGTACTCCACCTTTGGGCATTTGGAGGCGACGCTGGATGATGCACGGGTGCAACAGATGTATATCGGGGCGATCAAGTGGGCGCTTGGGTTGACGGAGGCTGATATTACTCCGCGGCCGTTTCCGGCTTAGTACAAATGAGTGGAGGGGGAAGGTGCAGTGCAGATCCCTCGACTGCGCTCGGGATGACAAAGGGTGGTGGGTTTCGTCAGGGGTTCCTCTGCATTGCCGATCCTGGAGCTTAGTACGAATGAGTGGAGGGAGAAGGGCGCACAGCAGATCCCTCGACTGCGCTCGGGATGACAAAGGGTGGTGGCTTTCGTCGGGGTTCCTCTGCATTGCCGATCCTGGAGCTTAGTACGAATGAGTGGAGGGAGAAGGGCGCACAGCAGATCCCTCGACTGCGCTCGGGATGACAAAGGGTGGTGGCTTTCGTCGGGGTTCCTCTGCATTGCCGATCCTGGGGCTTAGTAGAAATTGGTGGAGGAGAAAGGCGCACAGCAGATCCCTCGACTGCGCTCGGGATGACAAAGGGTAGGGTGTCGTGAGGTACGGGCGCCCGAGTTTGTTGTGGTTTTGGTTTGATTTGGCTTGGTGTTACGAACCATTTTGTGAGGTTTGATTATGAGAAAGCTTCTGGCTGTAGGCTCCTTTGTTCTTTGCATGATGGGTGCGGGCGCCTCGTGGGCACAGACGCCCGCGCATAAGATTCGCGTGCTGGTACTTACCGGCAGTTCGGATTGGTCGCATCCCTGGCAAGGGACCGCGCCTTTTCTTCAGGGCATGCTGACCAATACTGGCCGGTTCGATGTGAAGCTGGAGGAAGAGGTGGTAGGCATCACCGCGGCGACGCTGGCCAACTACGATGTGCTGGTTGATCTTTACTATGGCCCTCGCTGGGGTGCGGCTACTGAGCAGGCGGTGCAAGACTTTGTGCATTCGGGCAAAGGCATGGTCGGTGTCCACGGGATTACGTATGGACCGTTCTTTGGCCAGGCCGGGGGAAGTGCGACGGAACCACGGCGGCTGGAAGGTGAGCCGTGGGGTGCCTTTTCTGACATGATCGGCATGACGTGGAAGCTGGACAATATCGGGCACGCCACACGCCATGTATTCGTCGTGCAGTGGACGGACCCGTCGAGCCCGATCAGCAAAGGCCTGCCCCCTACGTTTGTCGCCAACGATGAGCTTTACCACAAGATCGATTTGAAGCCGGACGCGCATGTGATCGCTACCGCGTTCGACGATCCTAAAAACAATGGCGGTACGGGGAAAGTGGAACCAGCCATCTGGACAGTTCCTTATGGCCAGGGCCGGGTGGTGATGATGGTGCTCGGCCACGATCTTCTGGCGATGAGCCAGCCCGGTTTCATGGACGCGTTTACACGCAGTGTGGAGTGGGCGGCCACGGGCACCGTAGCTCCCGACGCGCACACCGCGTCGCCAGCGACCAGCATGCCAGCGCACTAAGCAGAGAATCGGCCGCTTTCGGCCCATGATGGTTTCGGGGATCCGCCAAGATGAAGGCACTTGTCAAATACGCGCGTGGTGAAGGCAACGTTGATATTCGAGACGTGGAAGAACCACGATGCGGAGACGACCAGGTAAAGCTGGAGATCGCTTTCTGCGGTCTCTGCGGGACAGATCTTCATGTGTTGCACGACACGTTCCGCAACTATCCGCCGGTAATCTTGGGGCATGAGTTTTCCGGAACGGTGGTGGAGGTCGGCAAGAACGTCAGCAACACCAAGTTAGGCGAGCGGGTTACTGGTTTAGGTGCGACGGCTGTTACTTGTGGCCAGTGCGCGTATTGCCAGTCCGGCTATTTCATTTTCTGTTCGAACCGGCGCGGCATGGGGCATGGCGTGAACGGGGCGTTTACCCAGTATGTGGTGATGCGGCCCGATCAACTCTATCGGATACCAGCCAACTTCACGCTGGAAGAAGCGGCGATGAGCGAACCGTTCGCCGCGGTGGTGCAGGCGGTTACCGAAATTTCTGACGTGCGCATTGGAGACACTGCGCTGGTTTCCGGTCCTGGTCCGATTGGCCTGCTCTGCCTGAAATTGTTAGTGGCCGAAGGGGTGAAGGTTCTGGTGGCGGGTACCCCGGGCGATAAGGAGCGTATGGCAGCGGCCAAGCGCATTGGGGCGGCCGCGGTGATTGATATTGGCAATGAAAACCTGAGTGACGCGATTCGCGACCACACGGGCGGCGTTGGCGTGGATGTGGCTTTTGAGTGCGCAGGCCATCCTGGTTCTGTGCGCGGCTGCCTGGAGTCTCTGCGGCCCATGGGGCGGTATACGCAGGTGGCGATCTGCGGGCAGGACATTCAGTTTCCGATTGACTTGATTTTTTACAAGCAGCTCACCATGTCCGGCTCGGTGTGCTACACCACGCGGACGTGGGAGCGCATGATGAAGATTTATGCGGAAGGACGAGTGCGGCTGGATGATTTGATTTCTACCAAGCTGCCGATCTCCGAATGGCGGACGGCTTTCCAGCTGTGCGAAGACAAGAGCGCGATCAAGGTTTTGATGTATCCGGAGAAGTAGCTTGCGGTATTTGGACGGCAGAAGGACGAGCGGAGAAGGGCGATGAGCGATCCAGCGGAACAGGCAACCAGGTATAAGAGTCCCTTATACGAGATGACCCAGACTACGCCCACGTGCTTGTGGAACGACTCGGCGACGTTGTCTGAGTTGAGTTACTCGATCGAGCACGGAGCTGTCGGGGCGACGTGTAACCCAGTGATCGTACTCGAGGCATTGAAGCAGGAAGCCAAGGTGTGGAACGAGCGTATTCGTGCGCTGGCTGCCGAGTTTCCCACGGCGACTGAAGATGCGATCGGGTGGCGGCTGGTGGAGGAGATTTCTGCTACGCGCGCTCCGTTGTTGCTGCCGGCGTTTGCGCAACACAAGGGACGGAACGGACGGCTGTCGATCCAGACGGACCCGCATTACTACCGGGATGCGGCAGCGCTGTTGGCGCAGGCCCAGCATTTTGATGGATTGGCTCCGAACATGATTGTGAAGATTCCTGCGACGCGTGCCGGGATCGCTGCGATCGAAGAAGCTACGTATCACGGCATCAGCATCAATGCGACGGTGTCGTTTTGCCTGCCGCAGGCGGTTGCGGTGGCCGAAGCTGTGGAGCGCGGGCTCAAGCGGCGGCAGGTCGAGGGGAAGAGTATCGAGACGATGGGACCGGTTTGCACCATCATGGCCGGGCGGCTTGATGACTGGTTGAAGGTTGTTGCGGATAAGCAAGGGATCACGCTTGATCCGGGGTACCTGGAATGGGCCGGGGTTGCGGTGTTTAAGAAGGCCTATCAGATTTATCGCGCGCGCGGGTATCGTGTACGGCTGCTGTCTGCCGCATTCCGCAATCACATGCAATGGAGTGAGTTTGTGGGGGGAGATGTGGTGGTTTCTCCGCCTTATAAATGGCAGGTTCGGTTCAATGCCAGTGATGTGCGTGTGAGGTCGCGGATCGATGAGCCTGTGGATCCGGCCATCGTCGATGAATTGCTGCGGAAGTTTTCCGAGTTTCGTAAGGCTTATTCGGAGGATGGGTTGTCTGTGGCGGAGTTCGATAGTTTTGGACCGACGGTGCGCACGCTGCGGCAGTTTTTGGAAGCTACGCATGAGTTGGCGGTTCGGGTTCGGGATTTGATGTTGCCGATTCCGGCTTAGAGCGATGGGGTTGGAAATTTGATCGGCTTCGCCGGTCTTAATCGCCTACGCACGCTGGTGCGAACATGGGGCACCCGTCCAGGGGGCGGGGCTTCGTGGTTTGTCCTGATTCCTGGTGGAGCAAGCGGCTTATAGCTTTGAACGGGTTGCGGCAGGTTAGTTAGGGCGCGGGGTTGTTTATGGCGCTGGGTATAAGCCCTTAGAGGGTTTCGTGTTATGGGCTAGTTAGAAGAGTTCATTACGGAACTTGTGTCTATAAATATTTCTTGACACTTATAGAACAGCAACTATATGACATTGAACGCGCAGAAAACTCACGCGGGATTTATGTCTAATAGTTCCTCATGGAACTAACCTCGTAGGCGCAGGTAGCAGTTACATAGAGGGCCTGGCATTTAGCCAGCAAACTACCCCGGCAATTAATCGGTTGCACTTAAAAGCAGTCCATTCAGGAGAATCATCCGTGATCGAGACACTCAGCCTAAGAACACCCAGGGCTCTTCGGTACTTTTTGCCAGCGCTTGCGATGTTTCTAGCCGTATCGGCGCCCATGTGGGGCCAGGCCGGAGGCGGCGCACTCTCCGGATCGGTCCATGATCAGGGCGGCGCGTTCGTCCCTAACGCTTCGGTGGTCATTACGAACACTGATACGAATACCACCTCGACAGTCACCACGAATGCGGATGGCCGGTTCTCCTACCCAGCTCTGCAACTGGGCAACTACAAGATTTCTGTGACCGCGCCTGGCTTCAAGGAAAGTGTGCAATCGGGCGTGACGATCTCTATTGGCGTGACGACGACGCTGGATATCGCGCTGGAAGTCGGTCAGACTTCGCAGTCGGTGACGGTGAGCGCCAACGCGCAGCAGGTGCAAACCGAGAGCTCTGACGTGGGGACCACGGTGGCGCCCACGCTGATCGCGCAACTGCCGCTGAGCTTTAGCGGACTGGTGCGCAGCCCGCTGGCCTTTATGACGCTGACGCCTGGGTTCGCGGGCGATTCGTCGGGCAATCCGCAGTCACAGGCCAGCTTCAAGCTGAATGGCGGCGGCACCGGGTCAGCTGACGTATTGCTCGATGGTGCTTCCATCTCGCTGGCATCCCCGAACTACCAATGGAATTTTGGGATCAGCGTGGACGCCATCACGGAGTTCCGTGTGACCACGAGCACGTTCGCGGCTGAGTATGGACGCACGGGCGGCGGGTTCGTCAACGTGGCGTCCCGGTCTGGATCCGATCAGTTCCACGGCGGCATCTACGACTTGTTGAAGAACAAAGCGTTCGACGCCAATAGCTGGCAGAACAACCATCTCGGCAATGCGAAGCCAACCGATACGCAGAATGACTTTGGCGGCTATGGCGGCGGGCCGGTGTGGATCCCGAAGATCTACGACGGACGTGGAAAGACTTTCTGGTTTTTCTCTTACGAAGGATTCCGCTACATATCCGTCGGGCACGAGACAGCATCGTTCCCCACACAGCAGATGTTTAATGGCGATTTCTCACAGATTCTGAACAGCCAGCAGATCAACGGTGTCACCTATCCGGGCCGGCAGATCTATGACAACGCGACCTGCTCCGGCGCTAATCTGGGCAAACCCTGCCAGCCATTCGTGAACAACCAGATTCCGCTGTCGCGCCTGGAGGGTTTTGCCAAGAGCTACATACCTCTGCTGCCGGTGGCCACGCGGCAGAACCAGCCGTATCAGAACCTGGATTACACGTTATCGGCTCCTGTGAATAACGATCTGTATTCGGTACGCATCGATCAAAACCTCTGGAAGTCGCACAAGCTCTACGGCAGCTATGCGCAAGCGGACATGCCCGTGGGCGACTTCTACTCGTACGGCCCGCTATACACCAACAACTTCGGCAGCACGATGACTCACTATGCGCGCCTGGTGGAAACATGGGCGATCTCCCCTACGCTGCTCAACCAGATCAACTTTGGATTTACGCGTCGCTTGCGTTTTGAGAATGCGCCGGGGGCCATTGGCACCTGGGAAGACAAACTCGACTGGCATGGTGACTACCAGGATGTGCTGCTACCCACGATCGGCGTGCAATACGATCCGACCACGAATGGAAGCATGATTTCTCCGCCCAGCAGCAATGGCAAGTTTGTCGACAACAGTTACGAATTCGACGAGGCTTTGTCCTGGAGCCACAAGGCACATAACTTCAAGTTCGGTGTAGGCCATCGCCGGCAGGAGTTCAACGTGTTTTACGGCAGCAATGCCTCTGCGGGGTTCAGCTACACGAATGCGATGACCTCGGCTGGCAATTCGGCTGCAGGTGGCGCGATTGACCCGAACTCCGGTGTGGGTGTTGCGTCCTTCTTCCTGGGCGCAGCCACGCGCGGCACGGTCGGCGGCCCGCAGGATGCTGGTATGCGCGCCCGCTACTGGGGCATGTATGCCCAGGATGACTGGAAGGTAAGTCCGAAGCTAACGATGAACCTTGGCCTGCGTTACGAGATCCCCGAGCCGGTGGTGGAATCGCATTGCCGCACCTCGCAGGTCAATTTCACGCTTGCCAATCCAGGCGCCGATGGGCTGCCCGGCGCGATGGAGTTCCAGGGTAAAGGTCCCGGCCGGGACGGTCGTTGCTCTCCGATGAATCAGTATTGGGGATCATGGAATCCGCGGCTGGGTGCTACCTATCAGCTGTATCCCGGCACGGTATTCCGGGCGGGTTACGGCATCTACTACACACCGTTGAAGGTTTCCAACTTTGCCAATACGGACAGTGCGGGCTTCTTTGCGCCGGGCTATACGTGGCAGGCTAACCCGAACCAGCAAACACCTGCAGTGATTCCGAGTGAGGTCACTGCGTATCCTGGAACGCCTCCCCCGATCATCACGCCAGTGGCGCTCAACGGATTGAATGGTGGTGGCGGTGCAGCGACGGGTGGCCCGGTGATGCTCAACACCCGGTTGGCACGGCCGGGCGCGGTGCAGAACTGGACCTTTGACGTACAACAGCAGCTACCAGGCCAGTGGATACTCGACATGGCCTACGTGGGTAACCATGGCTCTCACTTGCAGGCGCTGTTGAAAGATCCGAACGTCGATCCGCTATCAGCGCTTTCGTACGGCGATTGCCTATCGGTGCAGATCACGCAGCAGGCCACGAGTGCGGCCTGCGCGGGTAAGACGCAGGTGCCGATTCCGTATAGCGCGTTCCTGAGCGACTTCGGCGGTTCGGCCACGGTGGCGCAGGCTCTACGGCCCTTCCCCCAATACCAGACAGAGGATCTGGATACTGCCTTCAGCGCCAACCCATGGGGCAACTTCACCTACAACGCGGCACAAATCCAGCTCAACAAGCGGTTTGGTTCCGGCCTCTCGGTGCTGTCGAACTACACGTGGTCGAAGAACATCACCGATGCTGATTCTGATTACGCGCCGCAGTCTGCCTGGAATGGGGGCTCGAGTGCAGGTGTGCTTAACCCGTATAATCCGCGGGCTTCTCGCGCCATCAGCCAATTCGATCAGACCCATAATGCGAAGATTGCCTTTACGTATGAATTGCCAGTGGGCAAAGGGCGCAAGTACATGGCCAACTCGAGCCGGCTGGTCGATCTTGCGGTAGGCGGTTGGAAGCTGGGGGGCACGGTGAGTTACGCCAGCGGGTTCCCACTAGGGGCTACGGAAACGAACTGGACGTCTGGCATTTTTGCTGGTTCGGCCACAGGTGCTACGGTGGTGCCGAACCTGGTGTCCGGTTCGAACGTGAATGGCTTCCACGGTGGCAAGTATGTCTTTGGGCAAAGCACGAAGCTGAACCCGGCGGCTTTCTCGCAGGCGCCTAACTACACGTTTGGTAACGCTCCACGGCTGTTCAGCAACGCGCGGTACTTCTCGCAGAAGAACGAGAATGTGCAGGCGGGCAAGAGCTTTCCCCTGATCACGGAGAGAGTCATCATGAACATCCGATTTGACGCATTCAACCTTTTCAACCGCCACTCTTGGGGTTGTATCAACAACGTGGTCGGGACCCCGGGCTTTGGTGAATTTACCTGTGCCACGGGCCCGAATGCGGAAACCAATAACAACATCAGCACCGCTAACCCGGCGGCGCGTACGTTGCAGGGTAATTTCAGTATCACGTTTTGATACCGGGAGAGTTTGGCCGCTGGTGAGAGCCGGCGGCCAACGGTATTGCCATGTGATATACAGGTGGGCATGTGAGAAGGGGCCGCAGAGCGGTTCTCTTCTCACTGTTTTTCTGGCAGAGAATTTCCATATTCCCGATGAAAAGCCATTGTGAGATATGGGGCACCAGGTTGTTACCGGGTGTATTTTTAGTGTGTAGTCAGGCAGATTCATGCGAGGTTGTTACGGCCAACGGATTCAAGTCACCCTGCTGGCTGGTGTTTGCGCTTTCTCTGCCCTCTGTTCTGTAGCGCTCCCCCAAGATGCTGACGATACGGCCAGGCGCCATTTTGACGCTGCTCACCAGGCGCAGGATGCGGGCGATCTCGCCACGGCGGCGCGCGAGTATCAAGCAGTGATTCGGTTGCTGCCAGAGGCAGCCGAGGCGTACGCGAGTCTCGGGTTGGTTTACCACGCGCAAGGGCAGTACGCGGAGAGTGCCCGGGCCCTGAGCCGCGCAGACAAGCTGAAACCGGGGTTGCCTGGTGTGAACCTATACCTCGGCATGGATTATGAGCAACAGCGCCAGGCCGCGCTGGCAGTGCCCCAGCTGTTGCGGGCCGTGCGCCTGGACGCGCCAGAGTAAGGACGCGCAGGTGTGGCTGGGGCGTGCTCTTTGGGATGAGGGTCACACGCAACAGGCGCTGACACAGTTTCATAAAACTGCGACGCTCTTCCCCACCGACCCGGCGCTGCTGCTGGAAGCGGGTGAGGCTTACCACAAGGCAGCAGAGTTGGGGATTCAGCGTGTGCTCGCGGAGGCGGGCGGCACACCGCTGCTGCACCAGGTTTATGGTGATATTTACAAAGACGAGCGCGCCTGGGATAACGCTAATGCGCACTACTATCGCGCGCTTGAACTCAATCCTCATTGGGCCGGAGCGCATTACGGTTTGGGCGAAGTCGCAATGCGCAAAGGCAAGCTCGACCAAGCGGCGCAGGAGTACCACCAGGAGCTAACGACGAACCCTGCGTCGGCAGCGGCGCTGGCGCGGCTAGCGGAAGTTGCGATGCTGCAGGACAAAGTTGAAGAGGCCCTCCCGCTGCTGAACCAGGCCATTCATCTGTCCGGGTATGAGGCGGCCCATGCTATGGGTCTGCCCCGCGCCTTCCCTGCTACCAGTGAGGATTTGAACGAACCCGACCAGCGACGGTTACAGGCAGGCTTGCAGAAGCTACAGCTGCAGAGCAGCAGCGCCGGCCGCACGCTGGCGATGGCTTTTGTGCAGATGCGGGTTGGGGATCGGGACGGTTTTGCTGCATTGTGGAAGGCGTTCAGTGAGGCTCTGCCGCATGTTGCCTCGAGCGACGCGTATCAGCAGGGTCTGGCGGATTTTTACCGACAGGACTTTGCGGCGGCGGCGGCCAATTTGGATGGGTGGGGTAAGACGCATCCGAAGGACCTCGCCTCTGCGTACCTTCTGGCGACTGCTTATCGCAACCTGTCGCTAAATACCTTGGAGCAACTGTTCACCATCGCGCCAAATTCCTACCCGGCCCATGAGTTGCTGGCCGAGACCTATCAGAATGCGGAGCAGGACGAAAAGGCGCTTGCGGAGTATCGCGTCGTGGCCGGCATGGCTCCCGATTTGCCGGGAGTTCACTACTCCATTGGCCACTTGCTGGCGAAGACAGGCAAGGGTGAAGAAGCACGCGATGAGATGGCCGCGGAGCTTCACGTGAACCCGGAACATGCAGAGGCAAACGCGGAGATGGGCAGCCTGTTGCTGGATCAGCAGCAAACCGCACAGGCCATTCCCTATCTCGAGAGAGCACTGCGAGCGGATCCGGATCTTTGGGCCACGTACAACACGTTGGGCAAGGCTTACTACGCACAGAAAGACTACTCCCGGGCTGCGGTGGCGCTGCAGAAGGCTATCCGCCATGATCCGCAAGGGCTGGCGCATTTCCAATTGGGCCTGGTGTACCGTGCGCTGGGGCAGAAGGAAGCAGCGAACGCGCAGTTCGAGATCTCGCGCACGCTGAAGCTGCAAGCGCTCACTCAAGACGAAACGAAGATGACCCGGCTGAAGGATCTACCGCAATGAAGATGCGACTCTCGGTCGCGACACCGTTTCTTTTGCTGAGCGTTTCGCTGGGCCAGAATGATGCTTTGCAGAAGGGTTTGCAACTGTTTCAACAGCAGAAGTATGAAGCGGCGCTGCAGCAGTTCAACGAAGCACGGCGAGGGCGGCCAAGCGATGCTTCGCTGGTCAATTTCATCGGCATCACCGAGACGAAACTGGGCCGCGTCGAAGAAGCGAATCATGATTATGAAGCGGCTGCGCGCTTAGACCCAAAGCTGCCTGGACCACCCAAGAATCTGGGTTTTAATTACCTGGGCAAGGGACAGTACGATCTGGCCGAGAAGCCGTTGCACACCGCGCTGCTGCTAAACGGGGCCGACCCTTACGTTCACTACTACCTGGCGATTCTTTACCTTTCTACTGATCGGGGCCAGGAGGCGATTCCGCATCTTAAGCCAGCGGAGCCGCTCCTGGTGAACGATCCGGCGACGGCTTACTCAGCGATTGTGGCGTGCCTCAAAGCAAACGCACCTGAGGAGGCATTGACGATCGTTGCGGCGCTGGAACCTCATGGGAGCTTTTCGGCGCAACAGGAGTTCCAGCTGGCCGAGTTATTGAATGGGCGGCAGATGTATGCTGCGGCGGCTGAACGTTTTCGCCGGATCAGCGAGTTGCAACCGGGGTCGTGGCAGAACGAATACAACCTGGCGCTGGCCCTGGTGCGCGCCGGGAAAGCGAAGGAGGCGCTGCCTTTGCTGGATTCGATTACTACGCAGCGTGCGGGCGACGCCAACGTGCTGAGCGGGATCGCGAGCACGTATGAGACGGCGGGCGAGCCGGGGTTGGCGCTAGCGACGTATCGCCAAGCAATTGCCGCGGATCCGGGGAACCCTGACCGGTATCTTGATTGCACGCGGTTGCTGATGGACCTGGATCGCTACGACGAAGCGCTAGAGCTAGTGAAGAGTGGCGTTCCGCTGGTTCCTGAGGCGTATCCGCTGACCATTCGTATGGGGGCGATAGAGATGATGCGCGGTCACCATGATGCGGCGCGCACGTATTATCGCCAGGCGGTTGCGGAACGGCCTGCCCTTGCACTGGGATACGTTGCGTTAGCGCAGAGCTATATGAAGGAGGGCAATGATCGTGAGGCGCTCCGGTTGTTGACGGACGGGCGGGCTGCGGTGGGGCAGGATTTTGCCCTGGAGTATGTGTTTGGCCTGGTTTCGTTCCAACTCGGACAGCAGGCGCAGGCTATGCAGGCGTTCAAGACGGCAGAGTCGCTTTCTCCTTCGGTTGTTGAGCCGCATTATCAGCTTGGTTTGCTTTATATGAAATTGCAGCAGTGGGGAGAGGCTCAGGCTGAATTCGAGCAGGTGTTGCGGATTGACCCGCGGCATGCTGGAACCTATTACCAGTTGAGCCGGACTTATCAACGTTTGGGTGATGCGGGGAAAGCGCAGGCGATGGCGAAGCAGGCGAGCCTGCTGACTAAGACACAGCGGGAGGGCGGAAGCCGGTCGCAGGAGCTGCAGTTTGGTGTGCCGGCTCACGAGTGAGGTGGTTGCGGGGGGTAGGGGTTCGGGTCCGGGCGGGTCGGCACAATTCGTCAATGAACAAATGAGGGCAAGCACTCTGCGGGGGCGTGCTGCAGGTTCCTTGAAACAGAGTAATGTCCTGCCGTTCGTGCGGGCGGATTGGTTCCGCTGTCTGTCCGGTCCTGGAGCTCTGTAGAAATTGGTGGCAGGAGAGAGCGCACTGCAGTTCGCTCGGCTACTTCCTGTCGAACAATATTCCATCGTTGGTTTGCCTCAAGGCAAGTCAGTTGCTCGGGATGACAATTCCAAGCGGAAGACAGGATGAGTCGTGGTGGCTGGGACGGAGCGTCCTGGCCGTGCCGATGATGGCGATGACGAGGGACGCGTCAACGCGTCGCCTGGCGGTTTACTCGATACGGTGGAAGCCGCGGACTTTTAGTCCGGGGGCGCGGGTGTAGAACCCGCGCTGAGAGTGGCCTTCACCATTGGAAACTTGCGCGTAGATTTCGCGGGGAGCTCACACGGCCGATTGGCTGGCGAGGCTTGGCTCCACCAGGGCTGAAAGCCCTCAATGTTTGTGCGCGTTTAAGCGCGGGTCTTGCACCCGCGCCCCCGGACTGAAGTCCGGGGCTTCCACCGGGTTCGAGCATAACCTGCAGCCCTCCCACCGGGAACTGCGTCGCCGGGTGCTCCGAGAATCTTTCAGCGCGTCGTTCCGACGGAGAGCAGCCGAAATTTGATCGTTGCCGACCTGGAGATTTGGGTCAGGGTGGAAATTGCAGATCCTTCGGCTGCGCTCCAATCAGCAATCCTTGCCCGTCCTCGTTCATTCCATCCTCAATTTCCCTGAAGACAAATCAACTGCTCGGGATGACAATTCCAAGGCGGAAGACAGGATGAGTCTTGATGGCTGGGACGGAGCTTCATGGCCGTGCCGACATGATGGTCGATGACGAGGGACGCGTCATCGCGCTCCTGGCGGTTTACTCGATACGGTGGAAGCCCCGGACTTTTAGTCCGGGGGCGGGGGTGTAGAACCCGCGCTGAGGGTGGGCCTCACCATGCGATGGCTTTAGCCGTGGCGGCAGCGGCGTCAGTCAGATTGGAAACTTGCGCGTAGATTTCGCGGGGAGGTCACACGGCCGATTAGCTGGCGAGGCTTGGCTCCACCAGGGCTGAAAGCCCTCAATCTTTGTGCGCGTTTAAGCGCGGGTCTTGAACCCGCGCCCCCGGACTGAAGTCCGGGGCTTCCACCGGGTTCGAGCATAACCTGCAGCCCTCCCCCCGGGAACTGCGTCGCCGGGTGCTCCGAGAATCTTTCAGCGCCTCGTTCCGACGGAGAGCAGCCAAAAAGGGGGGGGGTTGTGGTTGGGAAAAAGATCATTGTGGAGTTCTTAGGGCAAGGCTCTGAAGTGAAGTAGTTCTTATGGGAACTGCGGGGGAAAACGGGCTTGACACCTTTAGAAGGGGAGCTATATGAACTTAGTGGCGCTGGCGGGTTTGTAGGGACCGCGCTTTCGTTCAATAGGGAACCTGGAGAAAATCGATATTTCTCATGAAACAAGCCATTATCCTCAATGCGCATTTACAGGCTGCGGCTGGCCGGGAGAGTGAATTGGGAAACGCTTTGCGTTCCCTGGTTGCGCCCAGCCGGTTGGAACCTGGATGTCTTACTTATGAGCTGCATCAGGATGTTGAGCGGCCTGGGAGTTTTATGTTTTATGAGAAGTTTGCGGACCAGGAGGCGCTGGACGCGCATCTGGCCACAGACCACTTCAAGGCACTGCAAACTTATTTGTCTGCGCATGAGGGCTTGATCGCAACCCAGTCGGTTACTAAATGGCAGAGTATTTAGAGCGAGGGAAATTTTGAGTTCCTATACACCACCTGATGAAATGCCGCCTACGCCGATACAGCCGGTGCTTGTGGGGCAAAAGGCGTTGGTCACGGGGGCTAGCAAAGGCCTTGGCCAAGCCATGGCGATCGGCTTTGCCGAGGCCGGTGCGGATGTATTGGTGAATTACAGCAGCGACGAGGCAGGCGCACGCGAGACGGCAAAAGCAATTGAAGCACTGGGTAGAAAAGCGGTCATCTTTAAGGCGAACGTTGCCCACGAGGCTGAAGTGCTGGCTATGTTCGATTGCATGTTTAAGAACTTTGGCAGACTCGACATCTGTGTCCCCAATGCGGCGATCCAGCTCAATGCCAAGGTCGATGAGATGACGATGGAACAGTGGCAGACCGTCATCGATGTGAATCTGACTGGCATGTTTTTGTGCGCGCGTGAGGCCATTCGGGCTTTCAAGCGGCAAGGAATCGACCGATCGGTTTCGTATGCCTGTGGCAAGTTGATTTTCATGAGTTCGGTGCACGACGTAATCCCGTGGGAAGGGCATGCCAACTATGCGGCCGCCAAGGGCGGGCTCATGCTGTTCATGAAGAGCCTTGCCCAGGAGGTGGCGCATTTGCGTATTCGGGTGAATGCTATCTCCCCCGGCGCGATACGAACCCCGATGAACGTCGAGAAACTGACTTCGCCGGAGATGTTTGAATCTCAGTTACTGAAACTGATACCGGCCAAACGGATCGGCGAACCAGGGGATGTGGCTCGCACGGCGGTTTGGCTGGCTTCTGATCAATCGGATTACGTGTATGGCACCACTATCTACATCGACGGCGGCATGACGCTGTATCCCGGTTTTATTGGTGCCGGCTGACCCACCCCGGGTTGGCGCATGGGAAGGACTTCGACGTGTTTCTGCAGTTGGCGGCAGCTTTCTTGCTGTGCGTGGCCCTTGCGACTTCAGCTCTGGGCGCTACTATCACGGTGACGATTACGGGCGTTACCGGCGAGGTGCGAGTCGGTGAAGGTCCCGTTTTCGGGCACAGCTCGTACCAGAAGATCCCGCTGGGGACGCCGTTCGTGCTCACGTATTCGTTTGATGATGAGCGAGGCAGAGAGAGCATTTCGAGTGTAAGCGGCGATCTGATCACTGCATCCAAGATTGAAAACAAGGAAGCGAGTTCGCCAGGCCGGAATGCTGTGTTGCAGATTGGCGGATCGGTGTGGGAGTTTGGTCCGGCTGCGCACGCGGCGGTGACGATGAACACGGGTGCGACTGGCAGGAGCGCACACTTTGTGTTCAACACGCAGGCGGGCGGCAATCGTGTGTCGGCTGAGATTGTGCCGGCAAAAGGCGGGTACTGGCCGAAGAACGGCGACTGGCGCGCCAGTTTTGTTGCCACGTCGCTGGATGGCAGCACGGCTTCGTTCTCCGCCGATAACGATCGAGTCTCCGCCAAGGGGCAGTTGACGCCCGAGAGCATCGAGGTTAAGGGCGTGGATCTCGACGGGCAATGGTTGCAGGCTTTGCCTTCAGATGGGGGCAAGGCCTGGGCCTGGCAGTTGGCACACCCGTCCCCTGCAGGCGGTTACATCATCGAGGAGGTCACGCGTGACCTCCTCGGCTCGATGCATGAGGGATCGGCGATCACTCCGGTGGCGGTGACGTATTGGCAGGCCTGGCGGGTTGCACCCGGCGCGCGTGCCCCAGAGAATGCGGGCGATAGTTTTACCATGCCGACGCAGGCGCAGGGTGCGGGTGTGGATAAAGTCACTGCGGTTGCGCGCTTTTATGAGGGCGCTACGCTGCCCTCCTCGTTTGCTGCAGGCAAGACGTCCCTACGCGGGCCAGCGCCTTTCTTCTCTCACGCTGCCAGCGTTAGCCACGGATCGTGCCAGCTTGCCGGTTGTCCAGTCGGTCACTCTCTCCTTCTAGAGTTTTTCTTCAGACTTCTCTCTTGCCGGCGTACCTATAGTTCGGGGGGCCTGCCAGGGCACCCCAGTTGATTGCGCGGATGCGGTATCGATCGCGATTCCGTTGGGCAGCGCTGCAACGTTTAGGTCATTTCTTGCGGTCTCCGCGGCTGTTAGTTTCGGCGAAAATCCACCATCATTCTGCGTGCCGATCTGGAACATCTGGCGGCCAGACGGAGATGCATGTTCGTTGAGCTCAAGCGCCTGTTGTCGCCTTTTCGCCGGGGCTTTCTCTGGTGTGTTTTGCTCACATGCCTGCGGCAGGCACTTACGGTGGGCGGCGGGTACGGGTTTGTTTTGCTGATCCGCAGCTACGAGCACAATCCTGCGCGGTCAGCCTTGATGGCGCTGGCGATTCTCGTCGCATGGAAAGTGATCATGGGTGGGCTCGATCAGTTCATGGGATGGCGGTTTGCCAAAGACGTGAGCTATCCCCTGTTCGGGCAGCTGAACGTGAATGTGTTCTCGACGCTGTTGGGTTTGGACCAGCAATGGCACCAGGCGGGCAGCAGCGGCGCGCGTCGGGGAGAAATCACCAACGGTGTGAGTAAATTCACACAGACCAGCGAAAGCATCGCGCGGGAAGTTTGCCCGCTGATCGCTGGAGCCATGCTTAGCTTGTTCCTGCTGCACTCCTATGTTTCCGCAGTCTTCTGGGGGGCCGTTCTTCCCTCGGCATGCTTTGCGTTTTTCTGGCTATCGTTCCAGGAAGTACGCCGCTGTCGCAGCTATCGGGAAGAACGCTACCGGCGCTATGCGTCTGACTACGCGCTGAGCATTGAGTCGCTGGAGATGCGGGCAGATGTCGTGCGCTACAACCAGGAGCGGCGACTTGCGGCGGACTACGCCGTCATCCATCAGGATATTCAGCGCAATGGATTGGCCGAAGCCCGCATTCAGAGCTGGTTCGGTTTTGCCAAGAGTCTCGTCGTCCTAAGCCTTCAGGCGTGGCTGATGGTGCATTGGATTGGGCTGTTGTCGACGCATCGCCTGGACGGAGCCATGCTGGTTTATCTATATATGCTGTCAGACCAGCTCTGCGGTTCACTGTGGGGTTATGCCGGTTTGTTGGGCAAGATTGGCGAGGCGTTAGAACCCATTCAGTCGTTTCTGAGAATCAGCTCGGCCACGGCGCTGATTCCCCTGGTTGGTGAAGGGGCCCATCCGCAGGTTCCTGCTCGCGTGAGCCTCGAGTTCCGCGATGTGGCGTTCGGTTACCGGCCCGAGGAACCAGTCCTGAACCGGCTGAGCCTATCTGTCGAGGGGGGCCAAAAGGTGGGGTTTGTCGGTCGCACTGGCTGTGGCAAATCCACCGTGCTCAAGCTGGTCGAGCGCCTCTATGATGCACAGAGCGGTACCGTCTTTGTTGCTGGCAGAGACGTGCGGGACTATCCGCTCAGACAGCTGAAGCGGATTTGTACCTGTCTTTCTCAGAACGGCGGGGTGTTCTTTTCGGAAGCTACCTTGCTGGACACCATCCGCTTTGCCAAACCCACGGCCTCGTTCGGGGAGGCTATCGCAGCGGCGAAGCTGGCATGTATTCACGACGAGATCATGGGCTTGCAGGATGGCTATCAAAGCCGCGCTGGGGAACACGGCAAGAATTTGTCTGGTGGCCAGCGCCAGCGTGTGGCCATCGCCCAGGCTTTGCTCAGTCTTCAGGATCCAGAAAAGAAGGTCGTGCTCCTGGACGAATGCACCAGCAACCTCGATGCGGAGACCGAGGCCGCGATCCTGCGGAACATCTGGCCCTTGTTCGACGGGAAGACAGTGGTGGTCGTGACCCATCGCATATCGGCGCTGGAAGGCCTGGTGGATGAAGTCATCGAGATCGAAGAGGGCCGGGTGGCCGTGCCGGCGATGCCCTTCCCTGCTCCTGCGTTTGCCCTTGCAGCGACTTTGTAAGCCCGCCCTGGATTCCCCATTTGAACTAATTTCAGAGGAATGGGTTCCGAGTGCTACTATCCTCTCGGTCAAAAATCGGGTGTAGGCATGACGACTAACCATGAAGAGTAAATCTGACGCGAACCGGCCTGAGGTTTCTCGCAAGGTCGATAAATATCTCGTGCCGATTATTGCGAGAACGATTGAGCTTCTCGATTGTTTTGGGGCTACCTCGGAACCGCTCACGCTGGAAGAAGTGGTGAAGCGGACCGGCATACCGCACACGACGGCGTTCAGGATTCTTCATACGCTGGTGCTGCGGGATTACCTGACGCAAACCGGACGGCAGTTTCGGCTGAACCGGTTACGCCGGCGGCTGCGGTTTGGGTTCGCTAACCTATCCAAAAACATTTCGCTGGCAGTGGAAATCCAGAGCAGCCTGGAGAAGGCTACCGCCGCTGCCGGCATCGACCTGGTGGTTTGGGATAACGATCGCAATGCGGATACGGCGGTGCGTAACGCCGAGGAGATGGCGGAGAGCAAAGTAGACCTGGCCATCGAATTCCAGTTGTTTGAGCATGTGGCGCCGGTGATCTCGGATATTCTTTCGCGTTCCGAGATACCGCTGATCTCGCTCATGAACCCTCACCATGGCACGGTGTATTTCGGCGTGAACAATTACCGCGCGGGTTTTTCTGCAGGCGTTGCCCTGGCCGACTACGCAACGCGGCATTGGAATGCTGAGGTAGATACGCTGCTGCTGCTTGAATCTCCGCGAGCTGGGCGGACCATTCAAAGCAGGCTGGTGGGCGCGGTGCAGGGCGTGCAGGAGAAGCTGGGCCCGCTGCCGGAGAAAGCGGTGATCCACCTGGACGGGGGCGGCGACAAGGCGACTTCGCAGGCGGCCACGGCGAGTGCGCTCAAGCAGTCGCGCTCGCGGAAGAAGGTGCTGGTGGTTGGCATCAATGATGAAAGCGCCATGGGCGCGGTGGAAGCTGCACGGCAGGTCGGCAAACAAGCGGACGTGGCGATCGTGGGGCACGGTGGTAGTGCGGAGATCATGGAGATTGTCGCCAACCCGGATAGTCCCTGCATCGGAACGGTGTTCTTTCATGCTGAGCGCTACGGGGCAGATCTTTTGAATTTTGCGCTGCCGATTGTGCGCGGCCGATCGGCGCCGGTGGTGCACTATGTGCCGCACGAGTTCCTGGGCAAGAGCGCTTTGTTGCGCGATCGCCGCGATTCGGCATCGACGCGCTTGTCGCATTAGTGGACCTACGTAGGAGATAGATCGTTTGGATAAGACGAAGGTAGCTATTTTCGGTATCGGGTTTATGGGCCGGGTGCACACGGAAGCCCTGCGCCGATTAGGCAACATCGAGGTTGTCGGTGTGGCGGGACGAACCGCCGAAGCGGCCCGGTCGTTCGCCGACACGCTGGGCATTACGCGCGCCACCGGGGATTACCACGATTTGCTGGCGGATGAAGACGTGAACGCGGTGCACATCTGCGCCCCTAACGCGCTGCATGCCGAGATGGCACTGGCCGCGCTCGAGGCGGGCAAGCACGTGCTGTGTGAAAAGCCGCTCTCCTCCTCCGTGGCGGAGGCAGAAAGCATGATCGCGCTGGCCAACCAGAAGAAGCTGGCCCACTGCACGCTTTACAACGTGCGCTCTTATCCGCAGGTGCAGAACATGCGCCGGATGTGCGAGGCGGGTGAGTTTGGGGAGATCTATGTGGTGCAAGGCACTTACTCGCAGGATTGGCTGCTCTACGACACTGATTGGAACTGGCGCATTGAATCCGGACCGTCCCGTACGTTTGCCGATATCGGCTCGCATTGGTGTGACCTTGCCGAACATGTAACCGGCAAGCGCATCAGTTCGCTGTGCGCCGATCTACAGACGTTTCACAAGACGCGTAAAAAGCCCAGGCACTCGGTCGAGACGTTTGCCGGTAAGACGCTGCGGCCTGAAGAGTATGACGAGGTTGCCATCAAGACAGAAGATTTTGGGGCCATGCTGTTTGCCATGGGCGAGACACGTGGATCGCTCACGGTGAGCCAGGTGGCGGCCGGGCGGAAGAACCGCTTGTTCCTGGAGATTTTTGGATCCAGGGGAGCGGCGGCATGGAGTGGCGAAAGCCCGGAAGAGCTTTGGGTTGGGCATCGCAATGAGCCGAACCAGATCGTGATTAAAGACGCCACGCTGTTTCCCCCTGAAGCGCGCAGCTTTACCGATCTGCCAGGTGGGCATGCGGAAGGTTATGGCGATACGTTCAAGCAAACGTTTCGCCGCTTCTACCGAACGGTCGTGGATAGGAGCGCGCCGGTGGAGTATCCGACCTTCGCCGATGGGCTGCGGCAAATGAATGTTCTGGACGCAGTGCTCGAGAGCTCGGCAGCACGGCAGTGGGTGAGCGTTCGTTAGAGGGTACGTCTGGGGAGATCCACGCATGGCGATGGCTCGCCTGGTATCGCTCCTGTTGTTGTTCACGGCGCTTCGCGGGGCCGCGACGTTTGCGGAAACGGGTTGTGTGTCATGCCACCAGCAGCAGGCTGCGCCCTACCTGCATACGGCTCATTCCCTGACCTCACAACTGGGTGGCAGAGAATCCATCCTGGGTTCGTTTCGTGGCGGGTCGAGCGTGCTGACAATCGCGGATCCTGCGACAGCGACGGACGATCCAGGACTCGTCTTCAGGATGGAAGCGCGTGCGGACGGTTTTTACGAAACCGCTGTCGCTGGCTGGCCGGGGCACCTGCAGAGCCGGAGCGAGCGCATGGACATCGTGATCGGCTCCGGTGTGCGGGGCCAGAGCTACCTGTACTGGCATGGGGAGCAATTGTTTGAGTTGCCGGTGAGCTACTGGTCAGACGGCGGGCGATGGATTAACAGTCCTGGTTACAAGAACGGCACGATGAACTTCGCACGCGCCGTGACTCCTCGCTGCCTGGAGTGCCACGCTACTTCGGTTCGCTCCCTTTCGCCGGACCCTGCCAGCAATCGTTATGACAAGCAGAGTCTGAAGTTAGGCATCGGCTGCGCACGTTGCCATGGGGATGGGGCGACGCATATGGCTCTGCATCGAGCTTCGGCTTCCACCCCGGGCGGTGCAGAAGCGATTCTGAACCCAGCCCGATTGTCACGTGACCGCCAGGTGGATTTGTGTGCGCTCTGCCACAATGGCATCCGCAGCGAACAGATTGCTCCCGCATTCAGTTATGTACCCGGGCGACCGCTGGACAGCTACCTGCAGCCAAACACAGGAGAACTTTCGGCAAAGCCCGATGTGCATGGCAACCAGGTTGGGTTATTGAAAAGCAGTCGCTGTTACCAATCTTCCCCGAACATGAGCTGCTCGACGTGCCATGACGTGCACCAGCCCGAACGAACGGCTGCTTCGTATTCAAGCCGCTGCCTGACGTGCCACCAGGTGGAGAGCTGTGGGATGGCGAAAACGATGGGGCGCAGCATCGCCGACAATTGCATCGATTGCCACATGCCGGTGCAACCCACGAACGCCATTGCGTCTGATACGGCTGGTGAGCAGATCAGGCCGCAGATGCGGAATCACTGGATCAGGGTTTACGCCGCGACGCCCTGAGTGCGGGGGCCAGGCTTGGATGCGCCGTCGTTCCGCGACCAGTGGGCGGTGGCGATCAGGGCGGCCAGGCCGCAGAGCAGGACCAATGCTTCGACATGTGTGGAACGCTGGTGCAAGCGATCGAAGATCTGGCGGCCGGGGTTGTCAGCAGCTACGGCATTGACGTTGCCGCCCACGGATTCGCGCGCCGTGTCCATTTGGGGAATGATGGAGAATTGCGAGTAGGCGGTGAGCAGGAGCATTGCCCCGATGAGGACTGCCTGGGGCACGATGCTGCGGTAGTGGGCGCGGGCGACAGCAAGAACGGCGAGGGAGACCAGGCCGCAGACGATCCCGATCCAATGGAGCCGCTCCAGGGAGCCGCCTACGATCAGACCGGCCGCATGGATGCCGTCCGCTGGATTGGCGAACAACGGTGGCAGTTGCGTGAAGGCAACGGGCGCGAGCACGGCACCGAAAAATACCAGGGCGCCGAGCCACACGGCCAGCATGACATAGACGAGAGAGTGGAAGAGGGTACGGATGATCGCCGGTTGCATGAGATGGGGCTCCGCCAGCATTGATTGTGTCATGGCTGGCGCTCACCGTCATGGCGGGTCCACCGTGGGCTTGCGCTGTGGTGGTTGGATTGTTTGACAAACGACAGGGAAAGCTTTTCAATGCTCGCACATGAGAACTGTTGCGTTGCTGGCTATTCCTTTGCTGACTGCTTGCTGCGCGCTGGTGCAGGCCAGCGCTGCTACCCCGGAGTGGGAAATCTCCAATGGCGTATTGAAGGTGAAGCTCTACCCGCCGGACGCCAAGAACGGTTTTTATCGAGGCACGCGCTTTGACTGGTCTGGTGTGGTGGCCAGCCTGGAGTACAAGGGCCACGATTTTTACGGGCCCTGGTTCACGGGGACCGATCCCTCGGTTTCGGATTTTATCTATAAAGATGGCGGCATTATTGCCGGGCCTTGCAGTGCGATCACGGGACCGGTGGAAGAGTTCAACCCGGCGCTGGGGTATGAGGAGGCAAAGGCCGGCGGAACCTTTATCAAGATTGGCGTCGGCGTATTGCGGAAGCCGGATGATCAACCTTATAGTGCGTACCACTTGTTCCCGATTGTGAACGGCGGCAAATGGACAGTGCAGCGGGGCGCGGATTGGGTGGAGTACACGCAGGAGCTCCACGATCCCGCTTCTGGTTACGGCTATGTCTATCGCAAGAAGCTGAGCCTGGTGAAGGGCGAAGCACGGATGGTGATTGAGCATAGCTTGAAGAACACGGGCAAGCTTGCGATTCACACGAATGTGTATGACCACAACTTTCTCGTTCTGGATAAACAGACAACCAGTGATGCATTCAGCATCACGCTGCCTTTCGCGGTGAAGGCGGATACGGCTCCTGACCCCGCCCTGGCGGAGATCGTCAAGAACCAGATTTTGTATCGCCGGCCGTTGACGGGCGAGGAACGGGTGTATTTCTCGATTGATGGTTTCGGCACGAGCGTGGCAGACTACCACGTGAAAATCGAGAACACCCGGGCGCAGGTAGGCATGACGATCACCGGCGATCGACCGCTGTATAAGATGTCGCTTTGGTCGATACGCTCGGTGATTGCTGTGGAGCCCTTTATCGATTTGTCGATCGAGCCTGGCAAGGAATCCGATTGGCGATACACTTACGACTACTATTCGCTTCCGCCTTCGGCGAAGTGACCTGCGAGCCGGGATTACGCACAGTGTGGTGTGATTCCGGGCATGCTCTTCTTCCAGTCCGTATTGTGCGCGGCATAGGCGGCGATATGGCGCAGGGATTCCCCTTCCTGCTTTTGTGCATTTTGCAAAGCGTGCTCAGCGGCCAGCAGCAGCAGGTCGGGCATGCGCGCGGAGCCGGCTGTCCTGGGCGTCACGGTGGCGATGCCGATGCTGACTGCAGCCCAGGCCTGGCCCTCCAAGCTGCGGGGCGAGCGGAGAAGGTTGATTGCGTTCTTCAGGCGGTTGGCCAGACGGCCGGCGCCCTCCGCGTCGGTGGACGGAAGTATCACTACCAGATCTTCGGTGGAACATTGCGCCGCATAATCGGTGAGGCGCAGGGTTTTTGTGACGGCAGCGGCCGCTTTTGCCAGGCACTCATCGCCCACGCGATGGCCATCGAGAAAATGAAATTGGCGGAATCCGTTGAAATCGAGGCGTAAGAGCGAGAGCGGCTGACTGTCGCGGTGGGCGCGGCTCCATTCACGTTCCAGGTCTCGTAGCAGATCGTGGTAGCCGGCCAGGCCGTGCAGCGGTTTGGTGAAGGTGGAGGGAGAGGGTTCGTCGCCGATCGTGCCGGTCTCGTGCAGGTCGCGCATCAGGAGGAGGTATTCGTTGGGTTCCCCTGTGATGGGGTCGAGCAACAGCCTTCGTCTGGCTTCCACCCATTGGTACGTTCCATCTTTTTTCTGCAGGCGGATGTTGACGGGCTCTTTCTCGAGTGCGGGTGCGTGGGATGCTGGATCGGCCGCGGCGAAGGCGGCGGCGTCTTCCGGGGTGGTAAAGGTATGCAGACTTTTGCCCAGGAATTCTTCGGTTGACCAGCCGAGGGATTGTTGGGACGAAGGTGAAGCGTATTGCAACACCATGTCGAGGCCGGCACGGAAGATCAGGTCGGCAGTGTGTTCGGCGAGAAAGGTGAACGCGGTTTGGTCTTGACTTGCCATCGAAGGACCTCCCGTGCGGCAAGGGATGTGCGATGGGTTATCGGCATTCCCGAAAAAGGATTTCAATGGGGTGCGATGGGTTGTTGGGATTTGGTGGGGTACGGAGAGTTAGGGATGGGGTGTTGTGAATTCACACATTCCGTCCAGAGGACCTGAATGTTTCGGATGAGTGTCGACCCTCCGTATGGAGAGGAATCGTGCGATGCGGTTGTTGGGATTCCGAAGAAGGGATCTGGTGAGGTGGGAAGAGTCAGGGGTGGGGTGTCGTGAATTCCCACATCTCCCTGGATTTCCTGTTTAAGGTGGAGGCCTTGGCGATCTGCATGCGGTTTTCCTCAATGAAAACCGCACACGTAGATGTGGCCGGTGCAGCGTAACAGGAAATCCGGTCCCGATTAAAACTTCGTAAGATATGGGGCACCCCTGGGATGCCCCATTCCGTTGTGGGGTCCTGAACCTCTTTTGCTTTTAGCGCATGGTTGAGGACCAGAACAGATATTTCACTTTGTAGCCTTTTTTCATGGTTGGCGGCTGGGCGCTTCCCCAGGCATCGTGGTTCCAACTCACCGCCTGCAGGCTGTCGTGGTTCAGTTGAAACAACATGGGCGGGTCGGCGGGTGCATCTTCGGCGGCGTTGAAGGTGACCTTGATCTGCCGGCCATTGCCCTGCCAGGAGCCGAATGCGGTGATCGATCCCTTGCCAAGATCGCCCGTCACGGTGGCTGTGCCATCCGCGCCTAGACTTACCGTCATGGAGGGGGCTGTTTTGGCCACCCGCGCTACATAGACTCCGGCGAAATTGGCGGGTACGGTGGTATCCCCAGCCAGAGCGGCCAACGGCGCGAGCGCGAGGGCCGTACCCGCCACGATGGCGCGGAAGAACGACTTAGTGGAGTTACCACGTAGTAGCGTGTTGTTATCACAAGGCATAATGCACACTCCATAACTGCAGGGTTGTTACAAGGAATGTAGCGTGCCTACCACCTTTGGGGAATAGGTGTTGCGAAAAGAGACAGTGTGCGGTAACTCGGCTTAGATGACCATCGATTTCGTTGCAACGAAATGGGGGCTGGCCGCTCTGTCGGTCACCAGCCTTGCCTGACGGAAAAATTCACGTGGCAAGGTTCAGTGGTTATGGTTTGCTGAGTTCGCTGGGGGCGATTGCGGGGGTTCTCACCTGGGCTTTTCTGGCCAGCCTCAGTTTTTTCTCGCGGTCGCGCTGCTGTAGCTCACTCAAGCTGATACCAAGTTTGGCCGCCTGGGCTCGGAGATCTGCCCAGTTGACCGCCGGGGTTGCCGGCTCTAGGGTTTCAGGGGTGGGTGCCGTTTCATCCGCCATGGCTTAATTTTACGACGGAAAGGCGGGGGTCTCGGCCCATGGAACCGGGATGGCGTTAAAAAGGCTCGGCTTTCGGCTACTTTCGCCGCGCCGAGCCTTTTTTTGTGCAGGCAAGGACGTTAGCTGAACAGTTTGCCGGCCAGCCCTGCCAAGCCCCCCATCCCGCTGTTTTGGGCGGTCTGGGTATTATTCCCGGCGAAGTGCGAAACCACCAGGGGCAGCACGACGGAGAGGATGCCGCTGGCCACGGCGGGCGAGATGCCGGCGCGCTGGGCGATGGTGTCGATCATTCCCTGACCAAAACCTTGCTGCACCTGGGCGGGGCTGATGCTCTGGTTTTCGCCGGGGCTGACCCAGGATTGCACCTGATCGCCCAAACCGTTTTGCTTTAGCTGGCCGAGGATACCGTCGAGACCACCGGGATGCTCCTGCATCACCTGGCTGAGTACGTCGGCAACGCCGTGGTGTTCCGAGGAAGCGCCGCCGGCAATGGACGTCAAGGCGTCGAGTAGGCTCATACTTTCTCCTTAAGTGCGTTCAAGCGAGTTGTATCGTGCGGCGGTTCGAATGAGCCGTCGCCATCTGATCCCTCCGCGCAACCGGGGGCGCGGAGCATTCTGCATGGGGGAAAAATGGCCGGGACATCGATAGCGATCGCAGTGAGCGGAGATAAGTTGCAGCGCTAACTGGGCTAGAGTACACGCTGCAGGATTGATTTGGGAATGATTCTGGGGGGAGTTTCAGCAGATCGAGGTCAGCGGGGATTTAGCGTGATGGTGTTCCCCGGCGAAGCGGGCTAACGGGCGAAGAGCCTGAAGGTTTCGAGGTAACCCTTTTCTCTCCATTTTGCGCAGGAGTGGACTTTGCCTTCATCGATAAGGACGTCGATGGAATGGAACCAGGTCACTTCGCTCTGGATTTTGCTTTGGTGTGCGTGCATTAATTCGTTGAGTCCGCTCACGGTCACGCCGTTTGGATAGAGGCGCAGGAGGTTGAAGACTGCCTCGATAGCGCGATCCTGCTCGGGAAACTTCCGGCTGTACGGCACGCGACGCCTCCTGGCCTCGAGATCTGACGGTCTTCGTTGACACAAGGATTATGTTTTTCGCGAAGAAAGACAATTGTTTTGCTGTTTTTGGATGCAGGCGGCGGGTACAAGGGCTGGTGAGAAGCGTTGACGCCCGATTTGGGAAGGATTGCTGAACGGACGCATCGTTAAACATTAAGGAACAGTTATGGTTACATAAAGGGTTTGTAGCGGCAGGTGATTTGCAGCTTTAGTAACGGGTGAATCGGCTGCTGGTAACTTCCTGGGAGATTACTTCCTTGTTAGGGAAGATTTAAGGATAGTTATGGGGGCTGCGGCCTGCGAGAAAATTCTTTAAGGCATCCCGTATTGCAATCATAGGACTTCATTGGGAATCGCTGCAGCGTTCCACATTATTTCAACAAAATTTCCTCAGGCGGAAAAATCTCTCGGGGTTATAGTCGGAATTGGGGATCACCCGGAAGTGTGATAGCCCTTGGAGTGCACGAACGATGTTGGCCACCCAGAGCACCTGCTTCGCTCCTTATTTTTATCGAGTCAATGCTGACAAGACGGTAGATTCGGTTTGCACTCGTTGTTTCGCGGCCAGCGAGGCTGCGGTGAGTCCGAGTTTTCTTCGCGAGTGGGAATCGGCGCATCATTGCGCTGAGTTGTCGGTGAGTGTGCCACAGGCGGTTTCCGTCAGCGCGTAAGCGCCGGTCTGCTTTATCCTTTTGCCTCATTTTTGGTGGTTTTGTGCTTGAGAACGCCGGAAGGGTTCGCGCCGGTGTAGTCCGTCTACCTACGGCATAGCGATGCGGTGCGGGTACTGATGGTCGCGCTGAATGGCCTGTCGGCATATCCGTCCGCATGGGGACATGTCCAGGATCAGGGTTCTTCTTTTCCCTTAGAGTCATTTGCGGAACGCGCAGTTCGTGGCGCCTTCGGCCATGACCGAAAATCTGACATTTCCTGTTTGCAGGGTTGGTCTCGGCGATGAGGGACACTGTGGGCATGATGGGTATGGGGTAAAAGCCCTTCCACACTCTCCCGACTGGGAAACATTGTGAGATATGAGGCACCCGCTTGGGTGGTGGGTTTCATTTCTTTTTGGTAGCGTCATCGGGGATCGAACCCGAACTCTCCGCCTTGAGAGGGCGGCGTGTTAACCAATTACACCATGACGCCACGGAGTGAGGCGGGGTTGACGAAGGCTCTTCGTCAACAGGACTTAGTATAGCAAAGCAGGGGGCAAGCGGCACTTCCGGTTGAGAGCGCTACGGCGGGGTTTAGATGTACCCCACGCAAGCCAAACACGGCTTGCATGGGCCACCCACCTGCGTGGGACCACCCACCCACTTCCGCGGGCCACCATTTGTTGGTTTCGTTCAGGCAGCGCTCTAGACGCCTAGTTTTCTGACTTCGTCGTTGTAGTACTTGCGGTAGAGGATGTCCCACTCCTGGCTGCCTTCGACGATGATCTTGCGCTGCGAGGCGATTTTTTGGCGCGCTGCCTGGTCGATCTTCATTTCGTCGGTCAGCACTTTTTCCAGAGCTTTGCGGGCTTCCTGACGAATGGTGTTGCGGTCATCCAGGAATTCACATTCGTCGACTTCGGCCAGGGTGTCGGCTACGACGTGGGCCAGTTTGTTGAGCTTGTCGCGGGAAAGTCTCACAGTACCGCCTTGTACTTCTTGGCCAGTTCCTGCTTGACCTTCTTGAACATCTCAGCGTAGCTGGCGCCACTGCGACGCATGTCTTCCTGATAGGCATCGAGGATCACGCGCACTTCTTCATTGATGCGATCTTCGAGAGACAGCTCCTCCAGAATGGCTGCGTTGACCCGCTCTGCCACCACGCCTACTTTTGCTGTGCTAATCATCTTGGCTTCGATCAGTTGATTGACCGTTTGGCGAGCCAGATAAGACACGTACTCCCGCGAAAAAATCATGTGATTGACTCGGACTATAGCATATTTGCGACCACACCCAAGGCCTCGGGGACCGCGATGAATGCACACAAATTGGTGCCCTCGAGTGGGGGAGAGAGGGTTCTGCGCGCTGGCCAGCAACGCCCATTGCAGCGATACGGGAAACATCTGCGACAATAGACGCCGATATGAACGTTGATGATTTGCTCTCTCTCAAAGATGACATGGTGGCCTTTATTGAGGGCCATGCCATGCGACGCCTGCCCGGCTTCATCACCGAAGATCTGCCCACGGTGCTGTGGGAAGACGAAGACAATCCAGATAGCTGGAAAGATTTTGTCGAGATGGCTAAGAACGCCTCTGCGCCGTTCGTCACCATGAGTGATGTGATGCTGGAAAAAGAAGACATCGCCATGCTGCTGGAACAGATTCGGGAAGACAACTTTCCCGATGAGGCGGCCGCCGAAGTGCACGAGGCGCAGTACCTGGTGAATTACGTGGGCAAGATTGGCTACATCCAGCTCGGGTTCGCTCACCAGGGGATTGTGTTCGTCCATGAGAACTCCACCCCGTGGTATGAGCGATACCAACAGCTGTTGGAGTTTGTCGAAGAGTTCGGGGATGTGGTGTTCGAAGACGATGAGGACGAAGAAGAAGGGTGAATGCTGCCGGAACCGGGGCCCTGAACTCCTCTATCGCTGACGCTGTGGTCACTGGTCCTTCGGATCGCTGGATATTGCCGGCGGCGAGTGCGGGCGCTGCTTCGCTCGCCCAGAGCGCGGGGCTGCCACTGCTGGTGGCGGAACTGCTGTGGGAACGCGGCGTGCAAAGCGCGGCGGAGGCGGAGCTTTTTCTTAATCCGCAGCTGGATCACTTGCTGGACCCCTACTCGATGCTGGGCATGAGCGCGGCGGTGGCGCGGGTGCAGGCCGCGATTGCGCGCGGGCAGCTGATTCTGATTTACGGCGATTACGACGTGGATGGCACGACGGCCATCGTGCTGCTCAAGACTGCGCTGGAAATGCTGGGCGGCCGGGTGGAGTTCCACGTACCGCACCGGCTGCGCGAAGGCTACGGCATGCAGGCGGCGGTGTTGACGGCTGCGGCCGCGCGCGGCGTCGGCCTGGTGATCAGTGTGGATACCGGCATCCGCGATTTTGCGGCGGCGGCCGCCGCAGCGCAGCTAGGGCTTGACCTGATTGTTACGGATCACCATCTGCCCGAGGACGCGGCGGAGTTGCCGGGGCTGCCGCAGGCGCTCACTATCCTCAACCCTAACCAGGCGGGTTGTGGCTATGCGTGCAAGCACCTGTGCGGGGCTGGGGTGGCGTTCAAGCTGTCGCAGGCGCTGCTGGAGGCCTGGGATCGAGAGCGGACGCGGAGCAAGATCCTGCCTTCGTTTCTGAAGATGCTGGCGATTGCGACAGTGGCGGATGCGGTGCCGTTGCGAGGCGAGAATCGTGTGTTCTCGAGCCTGGGTCTGGAGCAGCTGCGCCGTCCGGCCAGTGCCGGCCTGCGGGCGCTGATGCAGGTGGCTCGGCTCGATCCGAAGGAACGGTCTCTGAGTGTCACGGACCTTGCGTTTCGCCTGGCGCCGCGCATCAACGCGGCCGGCCGCATGGATGTGGCTTCCGACGTGGTGGAACTGTTTACCACGCGCGATGCCGTGAGAGCCACGGAACTCGCGCAGAAGCTGGATCGCCTGAATAGCGAGCGGCAGCAGACGGAAGCAGCGATGCTGGAGCAGATTGAGAAGCGACTGCTGCAGGAAGCAGACCTGCCGCCCACCCGCTGCATTGTGATGGAAGGCGATGGTTGGCATCGGGGCATTATCGGGATTCTTGCTTCGCGCGTGGTCGATCGTACGCATCGCCCGGCGATTGTGATTGCCCTGGAGAATGGGGAGGCGTACGGATCCGGCCGCTCGGTTCCTGGCTTCCATCTTTTGCAGGCGATCGAGAGCTGCAAGGATTTGTTCACGCGTTTTGGCGGGCATGCCCATGCGGTGGGGTTCTCGCTGCCGGCAGCGCATGTGGCGGAGCTTAAGAGCCGGCTGGAGGCTTACGCCGCTGCGCGGGGCGAACAGGCTGCGCGCCAATTGCGCTGCCACGCGGTGTTGCCGCTGGACCAGGTGACGCAGGCATTGTTTGGCTGGTTGCAGCGGCTGGAGCCGCTTGGCAACGGCAATGAAGAGCCGATTTTCGTGGCGTACAACGTGCGGCTCACTGCGCCGGCACGCGCCATCAAGGAGCGCCACGTGTGCCTGCAGCTCGCGCAGGGGACACGGGGTTCGAGCTTATCGACCCTGGGATGGAATTGGGGTGCGCGGGTGCAGGCGTTGGGCCTGGAACAAGGGTCGGTGGTGCACCTGGCTTATAAGCTGCGCGAGAACCTGCGTCCTGGGTATGCGGGGCTGGAATTAGAGATTGCTGATCTGGTGCCGGCAGGGTAAGCCCGTTCCCTCCGTATACACTCCCAGCATGCCACGCGGTTTGTTTGTCACGTTTGAGGGTCTGGACGGTTCGGGGAAAAGCACGCAGCTGCGCAAGCTGAAGGAATGGCTGGAAGCCAACCAGTTGCTGGTGACGGCTACGCGCCAGCCCGGGGGCACGCGTTTGGGCGATCGGGTGCGGTCTCTGCTGCTCGATTCGCGGGGGGATGCGATTGCTCCGCTGGCGGAATTAGGGTTGATGTTCTCGGATCGTGCGCAGGCGATCGCTGAGGTTATTTTGCCGGCGCTTGGGGCTGGGCGGATTGTGCTGTGTGACCGGTTCACTGACTCCAGCGAAGCGTACCAGGGCGGGGGTAGGTCCCTGGGAAGCCAGGTGGTGCTGGATCTGCATGCGGCTTTGTGTGGAGGCTTGCAACCTGACCTCACGTTGCTGCTGTTACCGGATTTTGAGGTTTCGTTGAAGCGGGCGCGGCAGCGGAATCAGCGTGCAGTTGCGGCTACTGGCACGGATGAGAATCGCTTTGAACGAGAGAATGCGGCCTTTTATCGGCGGGTGTTTGAGAAGTTCCAGGAGATTGCGGCTCGCGAGCCTTCGCGGGTAGTTGTGATCGATAGCAATGGCACCATTGAGGAGATTCATCAGCGTATTGTTGCGGTCGTGCAGGGGCGTTTGCCGGTTTGTTAGAGCGGTTGGCGGGTGTAGATGTCCCCCACGCAAGCCAAACGGCTTGCATGGGCCACCCTCGAGTTTGGAAGGGATAGGACCGTCCTCCACGACCGGTTGCGAGGAGAGGATGGCGGGTGGATAGCCGTGGAATCCCCTTATTCGTTGCGGAAGGCGTTTTGCTAGTCTCTTGTTGTGGGCTTTGATCAGTTTGCAGGGAATGCTTCGACGGTTCGGCATTTGCGGGAGGCGATTGCGCAGGAGCGCGTGCCTCCTGCGCTGATTTTGGCGGGGCCGCGGGGCGCCGGGAAATATACGCTGGCTCTGATGCTGGCGCAGGCCATGGATTGCCTGACGAAGCCAATCAGCGACGGTCTGCCTGATTTTTGCGGGGTTTGTCAAAACTGTACACGGATTGCACAGTCGCTTCCGCTTGCTGATCGGGTGAGCGAGGCGGTCGCGGCGCGCGAAGAATTGCGCGATGTAGATAAGAAAGAAACGCGCGTGCTGATCCAGACGCATCCAGACGTGGTGGTGGTGCCGCCGGACCCTCCGCAGTTGCTGATCAAGATTGGCCAGATCCGTAGCGTGATGTCGAAGATTTACCGCATGCCTGCCGAGGCGGCGCACGCTATCTACATCTTCACCAGCACGGGGTTTATGAAGGAAGCGGCCAATTCCCTGCTCAAGATTCTGGAAGAGCCGCCAGCCCACGCGCACCTGTTTCTGCTGGCGGAAAATCCAGGTGAGCTTTTGCCCACGATACGGTCGCGGGCAAGCCTTTTTCGGCTGGGCGCGTTGCCGCCGGAGCAGGTGGAGGCGATTCTTGCCGAGCGCCGCAAAGACTGGAAGCCGAAGCAACGCGCACTGGTGGCACGGTTGGCCGAGGGCGCGATCGGCCAGGCGCTGGGGTTCGATCTCGAGGGTTATCTGGCGAGCCGGAAGGATGCGCTGATGATCCTGTACAACGCGACGGGCGAAGGCGCGACCGACAGTGACTACAGTTCGTTGTTCCGGGTAACCGAGACGTACCGTGCCGGCGCCGACGGCCAACAGAAAACGAGCGCGCTGCTGCACGCCTTTGCCGGGCTTGTTGAAGATTTGTTGTTGCTGCATGCCGGGGCCGGCCAACTGATTCGCAACATCGATTTGTTAACTGAGTTGACACGGGTATCAGCAACAGTCAATGTGGCCTGGATTGAAGGCGCTGTGCGCGGACTCGACCAGGTGGAGCAAGGGATGCGGCGCAACCTGCTGCGCTCTCTGGCGTTGGACTCATTCGCGGTTGGGCTGTCGCGCACCTGACCAGCGTAACGGCTGGGTTAACGGTCGGGTAACGGTACAGAGGGTAACGGTACAGACACTGCAAAAAGCGGGTGATGTTTATCATCCGCGCCATTTTGTGTCTTATTGTAGAGATGCAACCTCAGTGACTCACGAAGTGCATCCAACCGCGTAGTTCCGTAAAAACATATGTCCGATTCTTCAGCCATCCCGGTGCGGCGCATTTTTGATGCGCGGCAGGTGAAGCCGAAGGCAAAGGCGGATGGAGCCGACCCATCCCCTCTGCCTTTGATTAGCCCCCCTGGTCCGCGCAAGCTGGTGCGACCACCGATGCCGAGCGGCGGCTTCGCGAGACGCGGTCCGCTGCGTGTCCCTCCGCTGTCGTCCAATTACAAAACGCAGAACCATGCCGTCGTGCGCAGCGAAAGCTCCCACGCGGAGGCGTTTTATTTCCAAAAGCAAATCCACGGTCAGACGTTGATGGTGTTTGTGTTGGAAGATGGTGAGCAGATCGAGGGACAAATCGAGTGGTATGACCGCGACTCGATCAAGATTCGGAGTGGCACCACACGCACACTGCTCTACAAGTCGGGCATCAAGTATCTCTTCAAAGCCTCTGAGAAAACGCCGGGACGGTAATCAGCGGGCTGCTTTCTGCAAGCGGTCACGGATTGCGGCAGCGAGGCCTTCTCCCGTGGGCACGGGGCAAAGAATGACTGTGGCTCCGGCTGCATCGAGTTCTCTTAGCCCCGCGAACAATCGCCTTGCCAGTTGCTCCTGGTCAGTCCACTGGCCCCATCGGTAGACCAGGTAGCCTGCGCCACTCTCTTCGCCTGCCGGCAACATCAAGCCCACCTTTTCACCCGCGGCTTGCAGCGCGGCTGCCTGGTTTATCAGGCTGGCTGCGGCCGCCGTGCTTCTTTCGACCAGGATCAGCCGCGCTTTGGGGGCGTAATGCTTCATGCCGATGCCGGGAGAGGGCAGGGATTCCTTACGATCCAGTACGGGGCTGGCGGGTTCGCGGAAAGCGATCAGTGACGGGCACAGAAGCTGCAACTCTGCCAGGGAGACCATGCCCGGACGGTAAAGCATGGGCGGATCGTCGCAGACATCGACTACGGTGGACTCGAGACCGAGTGCGGTTTCGCCGGAGTCGATGATGGCGTCGATGCGTCCGTCGAGATCTTCGAGGACGAAGTCGGCGCGGGTGGGGCTGGTTCTGCCGAATGAATTGGCGCTGGGCGCGGCGATGGGCAGGCCGGCGTGTTGGATGAGTGCGCGCGCGACCGGATGGCTGGGCATGCGCACGCCTACCCTGGGCCGGCCGGCGGTGACGATCAGCGGCAGCGTGGGCGCTTTGGGCAGCAACAACGTGAGTGGACCGGGCCAGAAGGCTTGCATCAATACGCGGCCGTTGGCGGGAATGCTTTCCGCTACCTGCTGCAATTGTTCCTCGCTGGTGACGTGCACGATCAGCGGATCCCAGGAGGGCCGCTGCTTCGCTTCGAAGATGGCTGCTACGGCGTTCGCATCAAGGGCGTGCGCTCCGAGTCCGTAGACGGTTTCTGTGGGGAAGGCTACGGTGCCGCCGCTGCGCAGGATATCTGCGGCCTGGGCCAGCGCGGCTTGCGACGCTTGGGAATCGATGGCAAGCGGATCGACTTGCAGGCGCAGGGTCTTCTTTTGCATGGCTGGTGCCATTTTCCCACGACGGTGTGGCTGGTATAGACTCCGGCGTATGCAGGCGATGGAAACCGAAGTGAAGATACGGGTGCTGGACCGCGAGGGGTTCGAGCAGAAGCTGCCGGCGATTGGTTTGGCACGGGTTACGTCGAGGACGCTGGAGCGTAATACGTTGTATGACACACCGGGGCGCGATCTGCGCGGCAAACGGCAGATTTTGCGGATTCGGGAGTACGGTCCGAAGTGGGTGGTGACGCACAAGAGCGTGCCGGACGGGCTAACCGAAGAGGGCCGGCATAAACAGCGGGTGGAGACGGAGACGGTCATTGAAGATGGGCCGGTGCTGGCCAAGATCTTCGAGGCGTTGGGGTTTGCTCCGGTGTTTGTGTATGAGAAGTGGCGCACGGAGTGGGCGGATGCGCAGGGGCATTGTGTTGTGGATGAGACTCCGCTTGGGGTGTATGCGGAGTTGGAAGGACCGAGCGAGTGGATTGATGCGACTGCGGCGAGGTTGGGGGTGAGCGAGGAGGAGTTTATTACGCTCAGTTACGGTCGCATATTTGAGAATTGGCGGGAGGCGGTGCAGTCGACTGCGAATAATTTGACGTTCGCGGAAGTTCCGGAGAGGTTTCGCGGGTAGGGTGCTCGTTGAGAGGGATTTAACTTGGTGGAGTTCTGTTAATTCCCACATCTCCCGACTGGAAAACGTCGTGAGATGTGGGGCACCCCAGGTGGTTGCCTGGTCCGATTTTCTTTTAGCTTTCTACTCCGTGACACTTTTTGTATTTCTTGCCGGAGCCGCAGGGGCATAGATCGTTGCGGCCTACTTTTTCGCCGGCACGGCGGGGGGCGGCGGCTTCGCTGCTTCCGTTGGATCCGGCCATTCTGGCTTGTTCGATTTCACGCTTCTTCTTGCGCTGGAATTCCTGTTCCAGCGCATCGATGGTGGTTGAGGGCGCGCGTACCGGGACGGCTACCGGTACCGCTGGGGTACGGGCGGGCGTTGCTGCCGCAGGACGTGCCCCATTCCCGTTGCCGTCTATTGCAGTGGGTGTGGGCTCAGGCAGAGCTGCGGGCGGTTCCGCGATGGATTCACTGGAGATTTCAGGCGCCTGCCTTGGCGGCAATTGCGTGATCGGCTGACCGTCGGGCCCGACAATCTGCATGAGGAAGAGAAAGCGCACGGTGTCTTCCTGGAAGCGCGCCATCATGGCTTCGAACATGTCGAAGGATTCCTTCTTGTAGGCCACCAGCGGATCCTGCTGACCGTAACCGCGCAGGCCGATGCCTTCCTTCAAGTGGTCCATGCTCAGCAGGTGGTCTTTCCACAAGCCGTCGAGCACGCTGAGCATGACCATGCGTTCGTGATAGCGCATGGTGTTGCTGCCCAGGATCATTTCCTTCATTTCATACTTCGCCTTGAGGCGCTCAAACAAGGTCTCGCCCAGATCGTGGCGGTTGAGCTCGTTGAGATCGATGCCTTCCTGCTCGAGGTCGATACCGAATTGCGAAGCCAGCTGGCCTTTCAGACCATTCACGTCCCATTGATCCGGATGCATGGCCTCAGGCGCGTGCGTCTCCATGGCTGTGCTCAGCAGGTTGGCTACGTAGTCTTCGAGGATCAGTTCCTTCTGATCGAGGCCCTCGAGCAATTGCTCGCGCAGACCGTAGACCGCCGTACGCTGCTTGTTCATGACGTCGTCATACTCAAGCAAATGCTTACGTGCTTCGAAGTTCTGTCCTTCGACGGCTTTCTGCGCGGCCTCGATGCGGCTGGTGATCATCTTGGACTCGATGGGCACGCCTTCTTCCATACCCAGCCGCTGGAGCAGGTTGGACACCCACTCCTTGGCGAAGATACGCATCAGGTCGTCTTCCAGCGAGAGATAGAAGCGCGAGGCGCCGGGATCGCCCTGACGGCCGGCACGGCCACGGAGCTGGTTATCAATGCGGCGCGACTCGTGCCGTTCGGTGCCCACGATGTGCAGGCCACCGGCGGCGATCACGGCATCATGCTCGGAAGCGGCAGCCGCCGCATATTGTGCGAAGGCTTTCTCCCAGATTTCCTGGCTGGTTTCGAATTCCTGCCCCTGGTAGTAGAAGCGAATCATGCCTGGGCCCGCCATGGGATTGATGGCGCCCTGGGCTGCATTGACGGCGTGCGCCGCTCCCCGCTTCAACAGTTCCTGTTTGGCGGCGAACTCGGCGTTGCCGCCGAGCACGATGTCGGTACCGCGGCCGGCCATGTTGGTGGCGATGGTGACCATGCCGAGCCGCCCGGCCTGGGCCACGATCTCGGCTTCGCGCTCGTGGTACTTCGCGTTCAACACCACGTGCCTGACGCCTTTGCGCTGCAGGATGGATGACAGCAGTTCCGACTTTTCGATCGACGTGGTGCCCACCAGCACCGGCTGCTTTTGCTCGTGCAGGCGCGCTATCTCATCGGCCACGGCCAGGTACTTTTCCTTGGCCGTGCGGAAGACCACGTCTGGATTTTCCTGGCGCAGCATGGGCTTGTTGGTCGGGATGACCACAATCTCCAGCTTGTAGATGTTCTCGAACTCGGTCGCTTCGGTTTCGGCAGTACCGGTCATGCCGGAGAGCTTTTTGTACAAGCGGAAGTAGTTCTGGAAGGTGATGGTCGCGAGGGTTTGATCTTCGCGGCGAATGTTTACCTGTTCCTTGGCTTCAATCGCCTGGTGCAAGCCCATCGCTCCAACGGCGGCCGGGCATGAGGCGGCCGGTGAACTCGTCGACGATGATCACTTCGCCGTCTTTGACCACGTAGGCCACATCGCGCCGGTAGAGCGAGTGCGCTTTGATGGCGACCTCGACGTGGTGCTTCAGGTCCCAGTTTTCCGGGTCAGCAATGTTGCCGATGCCCAGCAGCTGCTCAATCTTTTCCCAACCCTCATCCGTCACGCTGATGGTCTTGTGCTTTTCATCCACTACGTAGTCGCCGGTGAGGATCTTGTCTTCACCCTTCTCGATCTCTTCGCCGCGTTCGAGCGACGGCAGAATGCGATTTACGCGCGCGTACTTGTCGGTGGTCTGGTCAGTGGGACCGCTGATGATGAGCGGCGTGCGGGCTTCGTCGATGAGGATGGAGTCGACTTCGTCGACGATCGCGAAGTATTGCCCGCGGCGCACACACTGCGAGATATCGAACTTCATGTTGTCGCGCAGGTAGTCGAAGCCGAACTCGTTGTTGGTGCCGTAGGTGATGTCGGCGGCGTAGGCGGCGCGGCGCTGCTCATCGTCGAGATCGTGCACGATCACCCCGACGCTCAGGCCGAGGAACTCGTAAATCTTGCCCATCCATTCGGCGTCGCGTTTGGCGAGATAATCGTTGACCGTCACCACGTGGACACCGTGGCCTGCCAGAGCATTCAGGTAGCAGGGCAAGGTAGCGACCAGTGTTTTTCCTTCGCCGGTTTTCATTTCGGCGATTTTTCCCTGGTGGAGTACCATGCCACCGATCAACTGGACATCGAAATGCCGCATCTGCAGGATGCGCCGGCCTGCTTCGCGGACCACGGCGAAGGCTTCCGGCAAAAGCTCGGTGAGTACGCGTTTTTCTTCTGCGGTGCGCTCTTCAGCGTCCGCTATATTTTCCACACGGGCGGCGATGCGGGCGCGAAACTCCAGTGTCTTGCCGCGCAGTTCGTCGTCGGTCAAGGCCTTCATGGCAGGCTCGAAGGTGCCGGTCTGCTCAACGACGGGCAACATGCGCTTGACGGTGCGTTCGTTGCTGGTCCCGAAAATTTTAGTTAAAGTGCTAGCGATCAATGAGTGATTCCTTTACTGCCCAGAAGGCCCACGTCCGCCGCTTACGGCGGCACAGGCTGCGGAAACAGGCAGGGGCAAAAGCCCAATATACTTTCCTATGTTTACGGCACGACCAAAGTCGTGCACTGATACAGAACAGCTTTTCAGCTACCTGGACAGGTTACCCAGGCTCCTCTTCTAGTTTAGTGCACCCCGGGTCTTTGGGGGAGGATACGCGGGCGATTGCAAGGCGAAAGAGTACGCGGAATAACCCTATGAGACTGAGACATCTTTGCCGTTTTCTGATGGTGGGCGCGTTTGGGCTCGCTTTGTTGCCAGCTGTGCGCGCATCCGGGCAGATGAATATGGCGATGGGCACGGGCAATGCTGTCGCGCCGGAGACGCTGCCAGCGCCCGAGCACATGGCCGGCGTGGGGACTGTGCGCTTTCCGATTACCGCCAATGCGGAAGCACAGATGTGGTTTGAGCAGGGATTCAACCTGCTTTACGACTTTTGGGACTACGAGGCAGATCGCGCGTTTGAGCAAGGGATACGGGCGGACAGCCAGTGCGCGATGTGCTACTGGGGCCTGTATCAGGGGCAGATTTCGCGGCATAACCAGGACAGAACGTATGTAAAACCAGCGCTGGCGAAAGCAGTTGCACTGTCGGTGAACGCCACTCCGCGGGAGAAGCTGTATATCGAGGCCGCCGATGCGCAGGAGACAGCGATCCGGGAGGCCGGCCCGACGGGTAGCCCTAAGTTCGACAAGCAGATCGAGATTCTGCGCCGATTGGTGAAGGAGAATCCTGGGGATACGAATGCGCGCATGCTGCTGGCGGAGGCGGTGAGCGAGGGCTATGACGAGCAAGGGGAGCCGAAGAAGGGCACGAAGGAAATGCTGGCTTTGCTGGGAGGGGTGTTAGCCGAGCAGCCGCAGAACTCCGTGGCTAACCACCTTTGGATCCATGCGGTGGAGGCTAGTCCTCATCCCGAACAGGCATTGCATAGTGCGGAGATTTTAGGCTCGCTGGCGCCCGCGTCGGGGCACATGGTGCATATGCCGGGGCACATTTTCTATCGCACTGGGGATTATGCCCGTGCCCAGGCCAGCTTTGACGCTTCGACAGCGACTGATGAGAACTACATGCGGCAGCAGCATGTGGCCACCGATGATGATTGGAATTATGTGCACAACCTGATGTATTCGATTGCCAACCTGCTCGAGGAAGGGCGGCTGCAGCAGGCTACGCAGGTTTCCGGCAAGCTGGAGCAGGCGCACGGGCACTCGGAAGAGACGCTGTATGCGTGGTCGGCGCGGGATTCTGTGGCGCGGCTGAACCCGGAGTTGCCGGTCGCTCTGCGTACGGCGGACTGGGGACGGGTGATTCAGCTGGTGAATGCGGGTAATTTGTCGCAGTCGATGCCACATATGGAGTTTTTAGCGGGCGGGCTGGCTCAGTTTGCGTTGGGGATGCAGTCGGTGGAGGCGCACCAGCCGGATGTTGCCGAGCGGCATGCGGTGTTGCTGGATTCCAGTTTGTGGCGGATGGGGCAGCAGATCAAGGATGAGATGAAGGCTGAGGAAGGTGAGCAGGGGAAGAAGGGGCCTATGTCTGCTGATCCTATGCCGAAGCCGCTGCTGGATATGTTGTCGATTATGTCGCTTGAGTTGCGGGGGTCTTTGTTGGCTTCGCAGAAGAATGTGGTGGAGGCGCAGAAGCTATTTGCGATGGCGCAACGGGAGGAGAAGGGTTTGGGATACCACGAGCCTCCGTTTTATATTCGGCCGGTGGCGGAGAGTGAGGCTGCGGCGATGATGACGGCCGGGCTTTGGACGGAAGCGAAGACGGCTTGGCTGCGGGCGGAGAAGGAACGGCCGCGGTCAGGATTTGCTTTGTATGGGGTGGCGCATGACTTTGGAAGAGGGTGGGGATGTGGGTGGGGCTGGTGGTGCTTATCGAGAGTTTTTGCGTGCCTGGAAGGATGCGGATGCTGGGTTGCCGCAGGTGCAGCATGCGCAGGAGTGGTTGCGGGGGCATGGGTCTATGGCGCAGGCGGGGTCTTATTGAGCTGAGAACGCTGACAACTGCACAGCGGGTGTAGATGTCCCCCACTCAAGCCAAAATCGGCTTGAATGGGCCACCCAGCATTCGTTACAGAGCTCAGCAGGCCCCCCAAACGAACCTTGGGGGGGACATTCAGGCTCGGGCGGGGTCTGCTACTTCGGTGTCGAGGCCCAGTTCTTTGAAGGCTTCGTTGACCCGGTTGAGGTCGAACTTGCCTTCTCGGGCCAGGCGGGAGAGGGTGGCTCCTACGATGGATTCGGCGTTGACTTCGAAGTGGCGGCGGAGGTATTCGCGGTTGTCACTGCGGCCAAAGCCGTCGGTGCCGAGAGAGACTAACCGGTTGGTGAGCCAGGGGGAAAGCTGGTCTGACATCACCTTCATGTAGTCGCTGGCGGCGATGATCGGGCCTTCTGTTCCCTTTAAGACCTCCAGGATGTACGGGACCTTCTCCGGCTGACCGGGGTGGAGGCGGTTCCATCGCTCTGCGGCCAGGGCCTCGCGCCGCAGTTCGTTGTAGCTGGTGACACTCCAGACGTCGCAGGATACGCCGTACTTCTCGGCCAGGATGCCCTGGGCACGGACCACTTCGTTCAGAATCGGTCCGCTGCCGAAGAGCTGCGCGGTTGCCTTGCCGGAGGGGGCTGCCTGGAAGCGGTAGATTCCCCGGACGATGCCTTCCCTGACGCCTTCCGGCATCGCGGGCATGGCGTAGTCCTCGTTGTACATGGTGATGTAGTAGAAGACGTCTTCGCCTTCCTGGTACATGCGGCGGATGCCATCCTGCACGATCACTGCCAACTCATAGACGTAGGCGGGATCGTAGCTGACGCAGGTCGGCACGGTGCTCGCGAGCACGTGGCTGTGGCCGTCCTGGTGCTGCAGCCCTTCACCCAACATGGTGGTCCGTCCGGCGGTGCCGCCCATGAGGAAGCCCTTGCCGCGCGAATCGGCGAAGGCCCAGACCATGTCGCCGATGCGCTGGAAACCGAACATGGAGTAGTACATGTAGAACGGGATCGTGGGTACGCCGTAGTTGGAGTAAGCGGTGCCGGCGGCGGTGAACGAAGCCATCGAGCCGGCCTCGGTGATGCCCTCTTCCAGGATCTGGCCGTCTTTCTCTTCACGGTAGTAAAGCAGCATGTCCTGATCGTGCGGCTTGTATTTCTGGCCTTCGCTGGCGTAGATGGCGACCTGACGAATGGCCGACTCCATGCCAAAGGTGCGCGCTTCATCGGGCACGATCGGCACGATCAGCTTGCCGATGGTTGCATCCTTGAGCAGGTGGCGCAGGATGCTGACGAAGCCCATGGTGGTGGAGACTTCGCGGCCCTTGGAGCCGGCGGTCCACTCTGCAAATTGTTCCAACGCGGGCGCCTTGAAGTCCGAATGGGGTACTTCGCGGGTGGGAATGTAGCCGCCGAGCGCCTTGCGGCGTTCCTGCAGGTAGATAATTTCCGGGCTATCCTGCGCGGGGCGATAGGGCTTACCGCCTTTCGCTTCCTGCTCGGGCACGGGAATGTTAAAGCGTTTGACGAAGTTTGCCAGGCCGCTATCGGTGAGCTTTTTCTCCTGGTGCGAGGCGTTGCGGGCCTGATTAACGCCCAGGCCGTATCCCTTGACCGTCTTGGCCAGGATGACGGTGGGCGAGCCGCGATGCTCGATGGCTTTGCGGTAGGCGTTGAAGATCTTGGCCGGGTCGTGACCGCCGCGGTGCAGGTCTTCCAATTGCTCGTCGGTCTTATCGCTTACCAGCTCGAGGAGCTCGGGATATTTGCCGAAGAATTCCTGCCGTAGATGGGCGCCGCCCTTGGCCTTGAAGGATTGGTAATCGCCGTCGACCGCTTCTTCCATGCGCTTGAGCAGGAGACCGCTCTGGTCGCGCTCGAAAAGCTCGTCCCAGTCTGCGCCCCAGATCACCTTGATGACATGCCAGCCGGCGCCGCGGAACACGCCTTCGAGCTCGTCGATGATGCGCTTGTTGCCGCGCACTGGCCCGTCGAGGCGCTGCAGGTTGCAGTTGACCACAAAGATCAGATTGTCGAGCTTCTCGCGGGAGGCCACGGTGATCGCGCCCAGGGTGTCCACTTCATCGGTCTCGCCATCGCCGACGAATGCCCAGACCTTGCGCTCAGTTTCGGCGATGAGCTTGCGGTTCTCGAGGTAGCGCATAAAGCGCGCCTGGTAGATCGCGTTCAGCGGGCCAATGCCCATGGAGACAGTGGGAAAACGCCAGAAGTCTGGCATGAGCCAGGGATGCGGATAGGACGACAGGCCTGGCTTGCCGCGCAGCTCGTGGCGGAAGTGCAGCAGACGTTCGTCATCCAGGCGGCCTTCGAGATAAGCGCGGGCGTAGACGCCGGGCGAGGCATGGCCCTGGAAGTAGATGAAGTCGCCTGGCTGGTCGCCGTACTTGGCATGGAAGAAGTGGTTGTAGCCCACCTCTAACAGAGTGGCCAGCGAAGAGTACGTGGAAAGATGGCCGCCGATGCCGGCGTCTTTCTTGTTCTGGCCGTGCACCATCGCCATCGCGTTCCAGCGGATGAGTGCTTCCAGGCGTTCCTCGAGGTTGCGGTCACCCGGGTACGGTACTTCTTCATGTTTGGGAATGGTGTTCAGGTAGGGGGTAGTGAGGGCTCCGGGAGTGGAGATGCCGGCTTCGCGCGCTCGCTGCCTGAGGGCTGCGATCAACTCCGCGCCTTGCTCCGGCCCTTCGCCGACAATCAGTTCGTCGAATGCTTCAATCCACTCTGCCACTTCGTCGGAAAACTTAGATTGTGCGGGAATAGCGAGTTTGGTTTCCATAGGTTGGCTCGTCACTGAACGATTCCCCCTAAGTATATGCCGGTGAGGGAGCAAATGTCCGGGTAGGACGACGGCCCATTTTGCCGGCTGAATTTGGTTTGAAGCACCCAGCTTATTTTGCGCGGGGATGGGTGCGGTCATAGACCTGGGTGACCTGACCGGTGGTTAATTGGGTGTATCGCTGGGTGGTGGAAAGCCGTTCGTGGCCCAGCAATTCCTGAATGGCGCGCAGGTCGGCTCCTTCTTCGAGCATGTGGGTGCCGAAGGCGTGACGCAGGGTGTGCGGGTGGATTTCTGCCGGCAGGCCCTTGCTCATTGAAATTTGTTTCACAATGCGGCCCACGCTGCGGGTGGTGAGGCGTCCGGTGCCTTTGTTCTGCAGGTTGAGGATGAGGGCATCCGAAGTTCCCGTGCCCACTTTTGCGGTGCGCGACGGCAGGTAGTTGCGGATGGCGTCGGCGGCGGCATCGCCCAGGGGCACATAGCGCTGCTTTCTCCCCTTGCCGCGGACCAGGATCACTTCCCTTGCCCAGTGAATGTCTGCCACGTCGAGCCCTACGAGTTCGGCGTTGCGGATGCCGCATCCGTACAGCAGTTCAAAGATGACCCGGTCGCGCTCTGGCCATGCGGCCGCGGTTTCGTCGGCGGCGGTTTCTACCAGGTGGTTCATCTGCTCGATCGAGGGTACGCGGGGCAGGTGGCGGGGTAGTTTGGGCGTGGCTACCAGCGCGGCCGGATTGCTGGCCACGTGTCCGGCGCGAGCCATCCATTGGAACCAGGAGCGGACGGCGGACAGGGATCGAGCGACGGATGCCTTGGCGAGGCCCCGGCTGTAGAGTTCGCCGAGGTAGCCACGGATGAGCAGGTGGTCGACCCGGCTTACGTCTGCCTCTCTTCCGTTTTTTGCGATCAGGTAGGTGGCGAAGTTGCCGATTTCGCGTTGGTAGGCGCGGAGGGTGTGGGGCGAGGCGGTGCGCTCGTGGGCCAGCATGGCGAGGAACTCCGCGGCCAGGCGCTCGGGCTGCGGCTTCACTGAGAGGCCCTGGTGCGCGTCGCCCTGGGATGATGGGCGCGGTGCACCTCTTTGAGCCTTCCCAGCGCCAGGTGGGTATAGACCTGGGTGGTTGAGATATCGGCGTGACCGAGCAGGGTTTGTACGGTGCGAAGGTCGGCCCCGTTTTCTACCATGTGGGTGGCGCAGCTGTGGCGGAGTACGTGGGGGCTGGCCCGGTGGTCCAACTGCTTGACCAGTTGCCAGATCCATTGGCGGGTCAGGCCGGCGCCGCGAACGGAGAGGAAGAGGCGGTGTTCGCGGGGGCGCTTAGCCAGCGATGGCCTGCCGTGGGTGAGATAGGTTTCGAGGGCCTGGACGGCGGGTTGGCCGAGGGGCACGATGCGCTCCTTGTCTCCCTTGCCGCGGACGAGCACGCGTCCTTCGCTGAGTGACAGGTCGGCGGCGCCGAGGGCGGTGAGCTCGGAGACGCGGATGCCGCCGGCGTAGAGCAATTCCACGATGGCGCGGTCGCGTAAGGCGACGGCGTCTGCCTGGGGATGGGTGGCGGGGAGTCCGGCTTGCTCCATCATTTGCTCGACTTCGGATTGCGCAAGCGCCTTGGGGAGGATTTTCCAGGAGGATGGCGATTCGAGGTTCACGGTGGGGTCGTGTTGGATTTGCTTGTCCAGCAGCAGCCACTTGTAGAAGCCGCGCAGGCAGGAGAGCTTTCTGGCTACGGAGCGGGGTTGGACTGCGTGGGTTTGCAGATGATGGAGGAAGCCGGCTACGTCGGATTGGGTGGCGGTGAGTGGGAGCGTGTTTGTTTTTTCCAGGTATTCGGTGAAGAGGGAGAGGTCGCTTGCGTAGGCTTCGCAGGTGAGCGGGCGCAGGCCTTTTTCGATTTGCAGGTAGGTGAGGTATTGGCGCACCAGGGTTTGGGTGGTGGCGGGTTGGGCGGTTTGGTGCATTAGGGAGATTATCCGCTTCGTTGCTTTGGGTTTGGGGGGCCTGGGGTGATGGGTATCTAGAGAGACAGCCGGGGTGGATGCTGTTTGGGGTTAGATGTCGGCTTGGGGGTTAGATGTCCCCCACTCAAGCCAAAAGCGGCTTGAATGGGCCACCCTCACTGTTGGTTGGGGGTTTGGTGCAAAATTTTTGAAGATCATCGACAATGGGACGGGGCTGATGGCCCAACCAGGAGTGACCTTTCGTTTGACCAGCAGCCAGTCCAGCCCGAGTGTTCTTTCCTCACAGGATTTTTATGCAGCTGTGCTCTCGCGGGAGCCGGCGATTGCGGTATTTGATTGCGATGGGACGTTGTGGGCGGGAGATTCCGGCTACGAGTTCATGATCTGGTCGATGGAAGAAGGGTTGGTTTCTCGCAATGCCAGCGATTGGATCGACTCGCGTTACCGGCTGTACCGGGCTGGGGCAGTGTCTGAAGTCGCGATGTGCGGCGAGATGGTGCAGATTTACGACGGCTTGAGCGAGGCGGAGATCCGCCGGGCGGCTGCGGCTTTCTTCCAGTCACGGTTTGCGGACAAAACGTTTGCCGAAATGCGCTCCCTGGTTACGTCTCTGAGCAAGCTCGGAGCCGATATCTGGGTGGTGAGTTCGACGAATCATTGGGTGATCGAAGAAGGGGTCGAGCAGTTCAACATTCCCGCTTCCCGGGTGATTGCCGCTCGCGCCAAGGTGATAGGCGGCGTCACCACCAGCACCTTGCTCGATGTTCCTTCGGGTGAGGGCAAGGCCGAGTCACTTATCAAGGCCGGCATTACGGCTCCGGATGTGGTGTTCGGCAATTCCATTCATGACGCGGCGATGCTGCGGATTGCGCAGCAGGCATTTGCGGTGAACGCCACCGCGGCGTTGGTAGAGATCGCGACCCAGCATGGGTGGCCGCTGTTTTATCCCGAGGGCACTCTGCCAGGGGAGGCATGACGGCCGGCTCGTTTGCGTTGGGCTCGCCACTCTTGCGCCGCCGCACCCCTCGGATTGTGGCGCTCCAACCCAGCATCAGCATTACCCTTGAACAGCTCGGGCGCCTAGACCTGCTGGTGGCCTGCACCAAGTATTGCCTGGCAGCGGTGCCCGCGTTGCGATCCCGGCAGGTGCAGGTGCTCTCGGACTCGTGGTCGGCCAATACCGAGGAAATACTCGCGGCAGAACCCACTTTGGTGATCGCCAGTGTGCCTTACCGCATGGAGTCGTTGGCGGCGATTCTGAAAGCGGGGGTGCCGGTGGTTACGCTTGCGCCTCACACGCTGGCGGATATTTACCAGGACATCCGTCTGCTGGGTGACCTCGTGCATGCATCCAGCGAAGCAGAAGCGGTGTGTGGCGGGATGGGCGCGGCGCTGGCGGCCACGCAGAGCGCCCTGAGTGGTTTGCGCGACCAAACGAGGCCGCTGGTGCACTGCGAGGAATGGGGCAAGCCGGTCATCCACTCCCAGCCCTGGGTGGCGGAGCTGGTTTCCGCCGCTGGCGGACATTTTCTGGGGACCCCCGGGGCGGTAACCGACCCAGCCGCCGTCGCGGCCGAAGATCCTGACGTGCTGGTGTTCGCCTGGTGCGGCTGCGGTGACCGTGTTCCGCTGGCCCGGATGGTGGAACAGCGTCAGTGGCAGACGCTGCGCGCCGTCAGGAATGGGCGGGTTTACTGCATTCCCGACCAGTTTTTGAACACGCCGGCCGCCAATCTTATTGACGGGCTGCGCGCCCTGGCGGGGGTGCTGCATCCGGAACTATTTGGGATTCCGGGGAGTACACGTTCCCTCCCGCAAGACGGTCTGGAGCAAGGAACGTCTAAGATTGTATGAACGTGCAAAAAGGGATTCCATCCAGCCGGGCGAAAACGGGCGTCAAACCCGACGTCAAGCTGATTCGGCTTGTGGTCGCCGCACTCATCCTGCGGGAAGACACGGTGCTGATTTGCCAACGGCGGCCGGACCAGCCCATGGCGCTGAAATGGGAGTTCCCCGGCGGCAAGGTGGAGGATGGCGAGAGCGCGGAGCAGGCGTTGCGCCGCGAACTCGACGAGGAACTCGGGATCGCCGCCGAGATTGGCGTGCGGGTAGCGCATACGCTGCATACGTATCGCAGCGGCAGCGCTATTGACCTGCAGTTTTTTGCGGTGCGCGCGTTCGCCGGAGAGATGACGAACCGTATCTTCAACGACCTGCGCTGGTGCCCGCTGCGCGATCTGCCTGGTTATGACTTTCTGGCTGCGGATCGGATTTTGATCCAGGAGCTCGCGGCCGGCAAGCTGCTCTAGTCCGTAGTTCTCACCACGAGTGTCCAGAGACCTTAAAACGCCCACCGCCCCTGGACGGGTGCCCTTGATAAGGTCGAAGGGGCACCCGTCCAGGGATTAGGGCATTGTGGTCGGAAGCTGAGGGTTGTGGCGAGAAATCCGGGCAGCCCCCTTTTGTCATCCCGAGCAATCTGCTCACACTGCGGGTTAAGGACGGAATGAACGGGGTGCGATACGCATCGGTCTGGCTGAGCGAGCGGTTCAGATGTCCCCCACTCAAGCCAAACGCGGCTTGAGTGGGCCACCCTCGGCTTTTCTGGATGCGGGCAGGGAGAGCAAATCCTCCTGAGTGGCGACTGATCGGACCCTAACAACTGTAGGGTGGCCCATTCAAGCCGCGTTTGGCTTGAGTGGGGGACATCTGAACCCTCGTCCAGAGCGCTTTCCAGTTTGTTCATGAGGAGCGCTCGGGATGACAAAAGGGGGGGCTGGCTAGTCTCTGCCCTAACGCGGGACTTTAGAACTGGAAATAGATGAGCAGATCCCTCGACTGCGCTCGGGATGACAAAGTGGTGGTGGGAGCAAGCAAGGGTTCGCCGCGGGGCGTTAGAACTGGAAGTAGATAAAGTCGCGGTGCCCGAAGAAGCCGAAGAAGACGATGGCGTACATGCAGGCGTTGTAAGCCAGGGCGCGCACCGCGGAGTGGGCCCATAGGCGCGGAATGCGTTCGGGATGGGCAATCCACCACTCCACAACAAACATGGCGACCACGGACAGGGCTAGATAGGGTGCCGTGGCACGGCTGAAGCCGCCGATCTTGAGCACGATGAGGTCAAGGGACCCGGTTGGGAACAGGTGCGTGGCGATGAACCAGGCATCGCTGAGGGTATTGGCGCGGAAAAATATCCAGGCGTAGGTGACGAGACTGAAGGTCAGCAGCGTCTTGCCCAGGGCGGTGAGCCGTGGGATGCGTTGCGCCCCGATCACTCGGCCGAGGCGGGTGGCGGCCGGGCTGAGGACTTGCGCGAGGATGAGGTACAGACCGTGGAGAAAACCCCAGGCCACAAAGGTCCAGTTGGCGCCGTGCCAGAGGCCACTTATCACAAACGTAATCATCAGGTTGGCGTAATGGCGAGGCAGTGCGACCCGGCTGCCGCCGAGCGGGATGTACACATAGTCACGGAACCAGGTGGATAGGGAAATATGCCAGCGGCGCCAGAACTCGCCGACGGAGCGGCTGAAGTAGGGCTGCATGAAGTTGATGCGCAACTGGTAGCCCATCATCTGCGCCAGGCCGAGGGCGATGTCGGTATAGCCGGAGAAGTCGCAGTAGATCTGGATGGAAAACAACACGGTGGCAAATAGGAGAGCGGCCCCGTTGTAATGCCGGGGCTCGCCGTACACCAGCTTTACGAACTCGGATACGTTGTCGGCCAGCACCATTTTTTTGAAAAGGCCCCATAGCGCCTGGGCGAGGCCGGCGCGCACGCCGGCCGAGGTGACGCGCGGCTCACGATGGAATTGGGGAAGTAGTTCATAGGGCCGTTCAATCGGGCCGGCCACCATCTGCGGGAAGAAGGCGACGTAGAGGGCGTAGCTGAGCAGGTTTTTTTCTGCCGGCACCCTGCGGCGGTACACCTCGATGGTGTAACTCATTGCCTGGAAGGTGTGGAACGATAAGCCGACCGGCAGGATGATGGCCAGCAAGGGTGGATCGAAGCGCAAGCCGAACAGATGCGAGGCGCCACGGAAAGAAGTGGTCAGAAAGTTGAAGTACTTGAAGATAACCAGCAGGCCCAGGTTGCAGAAGAGACTGATGCCCAGGTAGAGCCGCCGCCTGGCTGGCTGCTCCGCTTTTTCAATCTGCAAACCGGCTATGAAGTCGATCAGGGTGATGCCCCAGATCACCCAGATGTAGCGAGTGCTCCAGCACATGTAGAAGTAGTAGCTGGCGAGCAGCAGGATCACTTTACGCGTGGTGCCGCGGGTAGCCAGGAATGCCAGCCACACGAAGACGAAAAAGATCAGAAACTGAAAGCTATTGAAGAGCATGCGCGTGCTCCCTCAGTAGCTGATACAAGTCCCGGGTGTAGATCAAGGCGCCTTGCTCGTTGAGATGGGTTTGATCGGCAAACAAGCGGTTGGGATAGAGGAAGTAGCTGGGTCCGATGAGCTTGCATCCCGTGTGCTGGGCGGCCTGTACGGCAAAGGACTGATCGTAGTCCGCTGCCGGGGCAGCCTCGCCCTGCCGCAGGTATAGCGGCACATAGTAACAGTCAATGTGATATTGGCGTATCAGCCGGCGGAGCGCGTCGGCCTGTGCGCTGACGACGGCGACAGGGCGCTCCACTCGTTTGGCTGGCTCATCGGTCGCGACCTGGAAGTTATCGGGCAGGCGGCCGCCGGGGAACCGGCTTTGCTCGGTGATGAGGTGATAGCCACGCTCGGCGACGACGGCGCGTTCAGCTGCCTCAGCCTCATGGTAGTACGACAGGATGCCTCCGTGAGCGGGGGCATTCAGCAGGAAAGCAGCCAGGTCGCGAAGCAGGTTGCGGAAGGGAAAAAGCCGGTCCACTACGTAGTGGTCATCCAGGATGAAATGGAACAGGCCGCGCTTCGGTGGGTCGTTGTTCCATGGCAGTGTCAGCAGAAGGATGTTGGGCGCTTGTCCGCGGGCGCACAGGCTCTGCAGGGGGGCGAGGAACAAATCGCTGCCGGGGAAGCCGGAGTTGAAGGCGGAGACGCGGTGTTGTTGCTGCGCACCCAGTTGCTCAAAGCGCGAGGGGATAAAGCCGGCGAGGATTTTGCTGTTGCCGAAGATGAGGACGCGGGTGAGGGCAGGGTCGCTGGGGAAGAGGGTTCCCTGCTCTTCCAGCTTGAGCTTGGCGCCGAAGACTACGTCGGAACCATTCTTTACGTAGGGAAAGGCGTGGAAGAGTGCGAAGAAGAGGGCCCAGAGAGCGAGGAAGAAGAGAAGGGTCCAGCGGAGGGCGGACGAGGTGCTTCGCTCTACTTCTTTTCGAGCGGTATCGGGAGCGGGAACGGTTTTGACGTTCAAAATTGACCCTGAAGCGAGTGACTCCTGAGTTTCCATCGTATTACAACGGTTTGGGAAAGCGATTCGACCCGGGTGTTTAGCGATGTGAGTCATGCAGGTGCTTACGTGGCGTAGCTCACTGTTCGTAAAGTTTTTTGGTTGGGGTTAGGCCGCGCCTCCGGTGAACATCATTACCAGGGAGAGGACGATGACTACCGCTGCCGTGAGCCAGGCGATTACGTTGAACCAGCGGGAGTTGACCTGGTCGCCCATCAGGTCTTTGCGGTTGATCAGCAGGAGCATGAAGATGATGACCAGGGGCAGGAGCACTCCGTTCAACACCTGCGACAGGATCACCATACTGATGAGTTTGGCGTTGGGCACAAACAGCACGACGATGGCGCCGCCCGCCACCAGGACGGTGTACAGCCAGTAGAAAACGGGGGCATCCTTAAAGCCTCCATCGAGCCCTGATGCCAGGCCTAGTCCTTCACATACGGTGTAGGCGGTGGAGAGGGGCAGGATGGAGGCGGCGAATAAGGATGCGTTGAAGAGCCCGACGGCGAAGAGCAGGAAGGCGTAACGACCGGCCAGGGGCTGCATGGCCTGGGCCGCGTCGGCTGCCTCGCCGATCGCGCCCATGCCGTGGGCGAAGAGGGTGGCGGCACAGGCGACCACGATGAACCAGGCGACGATGTTGGTGAAGAAGGAGCCGATGATGACGTCGAGACGCGAAGCCGGGTAGGTCTTGGCGGTCACGCCTTTCTCGACAATCGAGGATTGTAGGTAGAACTGCATCCAGGGCGAGATGGTGGTGCCGATGATGCCCACGATCATGTATATGTAACTTTTTGAGTGCCAGATGGGCCCGCGCGGCAAGGTAACGGTGGCAACGCTGGCCTCGTGCCAGCTGGGCTGCGAGAGCACGCCGGTCACGATGTAGGCGATATAGAAGACCGAGGCGGCGAGGAAGACCTTCTCTACTTTCTTGTAGTCGCCTTTGACGATCAGGAACCAGATGGAGAGGGCGCTGAGGGGGACGGAAACGTATTTGCTCACGTGAAAGAGCTGCATGCTGCCGGCGATGCCGGCAAACTCTGCCATCACGTTGCCGAAGTTCACCACGACCAGCAGGAACATGAGCAGGAAGGTCATGCGCAGGCCGAACTCTTCACGAATGAGATCGCTGAGGCCCTTGCCGGTGACCGCGCCCATGCGGGCGCACATCTCCTGGACGACCAGCAGGGCGATGGTCATGGGGATCATCGTCCAAAGCAGGGAGTAGCCGAACTGGGCGCCCGCATTGGAGTAGGTGAGAATGCCCCCGGCATCGTTATCGATGTTGGCGGTGATGAACCCCGGTCCGAGTACGGCGAGGAAGAGCAGTATGCGGATTCGCCAGCGCTTGAGCATGGGGTCAGGCTTTGCTTCACTGCCTATCTCGCAGGAAGGCGATGACATGATCTGCCTGCACTACGCCGACCAGCCGTTGTGCGCTGTCGACCACCGGCAGTGCGTGCAGGTTGTACTTGTCGAATAGTTCCGCAACTTCATCCTGATGTGCTTCCGCATGGCAGGAGATAACGCGCGGCTCGGCCAGGACGGCGATGCGGGTTTCCGGGAGCGCCAGGATGAGCCGCGCCAGGGGCACCACCCCTTCGAGCACCTGATTGGGGCCGGTGAGATAGATCTCGGTTACGGATTCCGGATCTCCCTCGAAAGCGCGCAGCTCCTGAATCGCTTCGTTCACGGAAGCCCGGGAAGAGACCTTGACGCAACTGGTGGTCATTCTGCCGGCGGCCGAATTTTCGCGAAATTCGAGGAGCTCTTCCACGTCGTGCCGTTCTTCCGGCTCCATCTCTTCCAGGATGGCTTCAGAACGCTCGTCGGAAAGTTCATTCAACAGATCGGCGGCCGCGCCGGGATCCATTTCTTCGACGATGTCGGCGACGCGGCTGGAGTCGAGCGATTCGAGCAGGGACTTCTGCAACCGGGGGTCGACCTCTTCGAGTGCTTCGGCGGCGACTTCTTCATCGAGCGAGGTGAAGACCGCCTCGCGCTCCTGTTGTGGCAGGTCTTCCAGGATATCGGCGAGGTCGGAGGGATGCATGTGGGCCAGCCGGGCGTGCTCGATTTTCAGCTTGACGCGCCGCGCCGGGTCCACCTCGATCAGGTCGACAAACTCCCAGGGAATGATGCTGGCGCGGAAGTGCATGGCGAACCTGGCCAGGGTCTGCCGCGGCATCAGGCCTTTCAGCAGTCTGCGCACGGCACCGCGCATACCGATCGCGACTTCAGCGACGCGCAGCCCTTCGTAGCCGTTGTGGGAGTACCACTGCAGGTCGACGTCATTCACCCGCACCACTTTTCTGCCGTGCACATCGATAATCTGGCGGTCGAGCACGTCCTGTTGCAGGAGCAGGAGATTTTCATCGCCGCGCAGTTCCTGGAGTTGCGCATCCTCAAGGAGTTCGAGGGTGCCGGCTGGTGTTTGCAGAACATCTCTGACGGCGACCAGGCGGGGGCCGCCCGGAGTTTTCAGCACGAGGCCGGCCACGTTGCCAGCGACGTGGCCGGCTGCCGTGCCGGTGGCTACGGCTACGTCTTTCAGACGCCCCTGTACGCGACCTTGCCGGTCGGTCACGGGCGTGCCGAGCAGCAGTGTAAGGCTGGCGTGGTTGGAATGCTTGTCGCGCATGGTTGACCGGGTGACCGGTTGCAGTCTAACAGTCCATACGATGTGGCGAGTGGATGAGGGGGAGACGGGCTAATTGGGCCGTTCGGGACGGCTTTTCGGGAACCGTTCATCAAGCGGCTGGCGGCCTCCGAAACCGGCTTCGACGGTGTGCCAGAAATCGATGCGGGGCTCACCCAGCATCCAGCAAAGCAGGACGATTTGTTCCCCCAGCTGACAGGGAAAGTCGAGAAGGCCCTTGTCCAGATCCTTGACCTGGACGCCGATGGAGTCGATTTCCTGGACGGCATCCTGGGCTTGCTGGACGGCAGCTCGCTGCGCCACTCTCTTGCGCGCGACGGCTGCGACATCGACCATCATGCCTCCGGAGAGGAAGATGGTCTGGCTCAGCATTTGCAGATCTGCCTCAACCGCACTGGCACTTGCCCTGGCATCGATGGCGCGCCGGAGCAGCGATTCGAGGATAGGTAATAAGGATTGGGCCTCGTCCAGAGAGAATGTCTTCATCCAACCGACCTTTGTCCCATGGTAAACCACCACCAGCGGGGGCTCGCCGGGCCTGCGTTTCTTCGGTTTGGGAAGGAAATGCCAGGGTGGGCGTCATTTGTGGCCCCTCCGGATGGCAGGTATCATGACAAAGCGATGAGTTTGCCCGATACCATCTTCATTTTCGGATTAGCCCTGGTTATTTTTGGCCCTAAGAAATTGCCCGAGATCGGCCGCCAATTGGGCAAGCTGATGCACGAGTTCCGCCGCGCCAGCAACGAGTTCAAGATGCAGATCGACGAAGAGTTACGGGCGGCGGATCAGGCAGACCAACAGCAGCAACGGGCAGCAGCCGTAGCGGCGGCCGAAGCAGCGACGCCCAGGCCGGTAAGCGCGGCTTCCCTGGAGGCCCCTGTCTCTGACGTGCCTACGATTCGGCCGCCCAGTGAAGGACAGACCTACAGCACGGAAAGTCCTTCCGCCAGGGTGGTGCCGGTGGAGCAGGAAGTCGCCACCTTGCAAGCGGCAGCCGCGGAGCATCCGGAACTGACCCACGATGCCCTGGAACGTTTGCCGGAGCAGGCGGCCACTCACCATGACTGACATCGTCGATAAGGCACGCACGGCGGTTACCGAACGCGCCGAATTGCCGGGCATGAGCCTGCTGGAGCACCTGGAGGAGCTGCGCAAGCGGATCATTCATTCGGGAGCCTACCTGATCGTCGCTTTCTTCATTGCTTATTCCATCCGTGAGAAGCTATCGGCGTTCATGGTCAAGCCCATCACGGCGGCGCTCAAGGAGCACAATCTCGATGCCCACCTGGTCTACCTGAATCCGGTAGACCCATTCAACTTCTACATAAAGATCAGCCTGGTGTGCGGGGCCATTATCGCTTCGCCGTTCATCCTGTTTCAGGTGTGGCTATTTATCGCTCCTGGGCTTTATCGGCAGGAGAAGCGGTACATTCTGCCCTTTATGTCGGCCACGGTCGGCCTCTTTTTGACGGGCGCCTTCTTTGGCTATCACTACGTGTATCCCGGCGCGTTGACCTTTTTAATAGGCTACGGCTCTCAGTTCCGGCCCATGGTGACGGTGAGCGAATACACCGAGCTCTTCATGACTGTCATTCTGGGCCTTGGCGTCTCGTTTGAATTGCCTATCCTGGTATTTTTTCTGGCGCTTTTCGGCATCGTGAGCGCTGCCTGGCTGTGGAAGAACATTCGTTACGCCGTCCTGGTGGTTTTCATCATCGCCGCAATCATTACCCCTACCCCGGATGTGCTCACGATGTGCGTGTTTGCTGCGCCGATGCTGATCCTTTACCTGATCAGCATCGGCGTGGCCTACATGGTGCATCCGACGCGCCGGAACAGGAAAAAGCTGGCGGCATGAGGGGCTCTTCCGGCCGTTTGGGTTTGTTGTGTGCTGCGGTGATTGCTGGCGGGTTGTGTGGTTTGGCTCGCGCCCAGACGGTTGCGCCCGTGCCCCATTTCGATGGCGATCGAGCCCTGGTGTATACCCGTGAGTTTGTCGCCACAGGACCACGTTGGGTAGGCAGCAAGGGGCATGAGAAGGCGCAGGCTTTTCTGGAGCGGCAATTTGCCAAGGACGACCTGGTGAAAGACAACTTCACCGCTTCGACACCCGCAGGGCCGCTGGCGATGACCAACTACATCGTCAAGTTTCCGGGAACGAAGGACGGGGTCATCGTGCTGGCCAGCCATTACGACACCAACTATCCGTTGAAAGACACGGGGTATGTGGGCGCGAACGATGGGGGATCGAGTACCGGCTTGCTGCTGCAGTTGGCTAACAACTTTCGCGGTAAGAAGCTGGAAGGCTACAGCGTGTGGCTGGTCTTCTTCGATGGAGAAGAAGCGATCAAGGGGTGGACCGATGAGGATTCCGCTTACGGCAGCCGGCACCTCGCCGCCAAGTGGCAGGCCGATGGAACGCTCAAGCGCATCAAGGGTTTTCTGTTGGCGGATATGATCGGGGACCGCGATCTGGATGTGGTGCGGGATGCCGCTTCTACTCCGTGGCTGCTCGACCTGGTGGGGCAGGCAGCGGCCAGGTCTGGAGATCAATCCTATTTTTTCCAGACCCGGAACTCCGTGGGTGATGATCACACGGCTTTTATGCAACGGGGTGTGCCGTGCGCCGACATTATCGATTTCGATTATGGGTACCAGAACGCGTTCTGGCATACGCCGCAGGACACCATGGATAAGCTCAGCGCCAAGAGCCTGGCGATCGTTGGCAATGTGTTTCTGCAGACGGTGCAGTTGTTGAACCAGCGGTAGGCGCTAGCTAGCATTTCTCACCACAACCCTCAGCTTCCGACCACAATTCCCTAGCTAGTGGCGTGGGCCGACGGCCGTGTGCGGCGTTTGAGGGACAAGCATATGCGGGCTTCCCGCCGGTGTTTGCTTCACGCCGCAGGCAATGCCGGCAAGCGCCACTGGCCCCCGATTTGTCATCCCGAGCCTTCTGCTTGTAGTGCAAGTTAAAGACGGGATGAACGGGGTGCGATACGCATCGGTCTGGCTGAGGGAGCGGAGCAGGATGTCCCCCACTCAAGCCAAACGCGGCTTGAGTGGGCCACCCTCGGCTTTTCTGGATGCGGGCAGGGAGCAAATCCTCCTGAGTGGCGACTGATCGGACCCTAAAAACTGTAGGGTGGCCCATTCAAGCCGCGTTTGGCTTGAGTGGGGGACATTTCAACCCTCGTCCAGAGCGCTTTCCAGTTTGTTCATTAGGAGCGCAGTCGAGGGATGACAAAGTGGGGGCTAACTGGTGAGAAATCCGGGCTAACCACAGTGGGCTAGCATGGAAGAATGTTCGATGGCGCTCCCATTTCCTACTGGATCGGCTTTCACGTCATTGTTTTTCTGCTGATCGTGATCGATCTGGCAGTGCTTGGCCGCAGTAAGCCCTCCTCGCAGGCACGGCTTAATCTGATATTTGTCTTCTTCTTGCTTGCCCTCGCGGCCGCATTCGGCGTTTGGATCGGGCATGTGCAGGGTCACCAGATTGCGCTGGAGTTTGCTTCTGGCTACCTGATTGAGCTTTCGCTCAGCATCGATAATCTGTTCGTGTTCCTGCTGATGTTCCGGTCGTTCGGCCTGGGTACGAAAGACCAGCATAAGGCGCTGTTGCTGGGCATACTGGGCGCGATCGTCATGCGCGGTATTTTTATTTTTGCCGGCATTCAATTGTTGGCGCGGTTCGCGTGGATACAGTACATCTTTGGCGCGTTGCTGGTGGTCGCGGCGGTGCGGTTGTTGCGCGGCAAGAAGGCTGAGAGTGCTCCCGGGCCAGTCAAACACCTTAGCCGATGGACCAAGCGGTTTGGTGATAGTCCAAAGGCAACATTTCTGCTGGCAGTGCTTACCATTGAAGTGGTCGACCTGGTGTTTGCGCTGGATTCGGTTCCCGCGGTGCTTGCCATTTCCCATCATCCCTTTGTGGTTTACACGTCAAACATCTTCGCCATTCTTGGTTTGCGGTCGCTGTATTTTCTGCTGGCCGGACTGTTGGAGCGTCTGCGCTTTCTGCATATCGGTTTGGCGGCGATCCTGGGGTTTGTCGGCGCCAAGATGCTGCTGGAGAAATGGGTGCATGTGCCGGTGGGTATTTCGTTAGGTGTGATTGTGGTGGTGGTACTGGTGGCGACGGTGGCTTCGCTCATGTCCACGCGCAATGCGGCTCCCGTGGCGCACTGATGACTGCGATACGATGGAGGCAACGTGCGTAAGATTCCTGTTTCCACCAAATCTGGTCCCTACACGGTTTCTGTGGGGAGCGGCATCCTCAAAAATCTAGCGAAGCAGGTCGCGAGTGTTGCGGCGAGCCCGCGCAGCCTGGTGTTTGTGTTGACTGCTCCGGAGATCTGGGCGCTTTGGGGACCGCAGCTACAGGCATCGCTCGCTCCTCGGGAACCGCTGGTGCTTTTTCTGCCGGCCGGTGAGCGCCATAAGCGGATGTCGCAAGTGGAGCGGCTGGCTGCGGAAATGAGCAGTGCGGGTGCGGATCGCTCTTCTGTGCTGATTGCGTTTGGCGGCGGTGTTACGGGCGATGTGGGCGGATTTCTCAGTGCAATCTACATGCGTGGGATTAGCTACATCCAGGTGCCGACTACCCTGCTGTCGCAGGTTGATTCCTCGGTAGGCGGCAAGACCGGCGTGAATTTGCAAACCGGCAAGAACCTGGTCGGCTGCTTTTATCCTCCGCAAGCGGTGATTGTCGATATCGGCCTGCTGCGCACGCTGCCGCCGCGGGAGTTGCGCGCCGGCGTGTACGAAAGCATCAAGGCGGGGTTGATTCAGGATGCGGCGCTGTTCCGCTTCATTGAGAGCCATCGCGAGCAGATCGACAAGGGCGACCCGGCGGCGCTGGAAAAGATGGTTGCTGCGTCGATACGGATCAAGGCCGAGGTCGTGAGCCAGGATGAGCGGGAGCACGGGGTACGCATGTTCCTGAATTTTGGCCACACGCTGGGGCACGCGATTGAGGCGGTCACGCAGTATCGTGTGCTGCTGCATGGCGAGGCGATTGCGTGGGGGATGATTGCGGCACTGCACATCAGCCTGGAGCGGGGGATGATTACGGCGAAAACCGCGGAGCGTATCGAGGCGATGATTCGCTACTTCGATCCGCCGCCGCTGCCCCGGTTGGATCCGAGCCGGTTGATGCAGGCCGCGTCGGGTGACAAAAAGAACCGGGCCGGCGTGCGCCGCTTTGTGCTGCTGAAGGAGCTTGGCCAGGCAATTGTCGCCGATGATGTTACGGATGCCGAGGTGCTGGCGGGTATCGCGGCGATGCGGCGCGTGGCTGTTTGACGATGGCCGCGTCAGGAGCACAACCGGAAGGTGCGCGGGATGAAGAGAGCGCGGCGGATGCCGTGCGCTCCATGTTCGACGAGATTGCGCCACGCTACGACCTGTTGAACCACGTGCTCTCGTGCAATATCGATCGGGTGTGGTGGTGGCGTGCGGCGCGCAGTTTTCGTCATGTGCTTGCGCGGCCTGAGGCCCAGGTGCTGGATTTATGTTGCGGAACGGGGGATATGACGCTGGCGCTGCTGCGCCGCCGGCCCCGGCAGGCGCAACCGGTGCTGGCGGCAGACTTCGCTCATCAGATGCTGGTGCGGGGTGCGGCCAAGTTCACGCCGCGGGGCGCTTTCGCGGTGGAGGCGGACGCACTGCACCTGCCACTGCCAGCGGATTCACTCGACCTTCTGACCACGGCGTTTGGTTTTCGCAACCTGGCCAACTACCAGGCGGGCCTGGAGGAGTTCTACCGGACGCTGAAGCCGGGCGGCGAGTTGGGGATTCTCGACTTTAGCGAGCCAGGGGGATGGATGGGCCGGCTGTACGCCTTTTATTTTCGCCGCGTGCTGCCGGCCCTGGGCGGGCTTATCTCAGGAGCCTCTGGCCCCTACCAGTACCTGCCCGCTTCGGTTCGCCGGTTCCCTCCTCCTGCAGAGTTGATGGACACCATGCGTGGGGTGGGGTTCGCACAGGTTTCCTGGACGCCCTACAACTTTGGTATTGCCGGGTTGTACCGCGCGGTTAAACCCTTATCAATGCAGGCGGGGCGAGGTTAACCAGGTGAGGTCGCCAACTCCTCCCTTTCGCGCGGGCTGTTCACGAAGTCGATAAACTTAAGCCATGCGCGCAATTGCCCGTTGGCTTACCGATCAGCAATACGATGGAGAATCTCACAGCGGCCACCACGTTGTGATGGATGGCGAAGCAGCCCACCTGGGCGGCCCCAGCCCTATGGAAATGGTGTTGATGGGCCTGTGCGGATGCACTTCGGTCGATGTGGTATCCATCCTCAAAAAGAAGCGGGAGCCGTTTACGTCGCTGACTGTTTCCGCAGAGGCGGAGCAGGCGCAGGAGGCTCCGCGGGTGTTCACTCACATTCACCTTACGTATCACGTGGTGGGCGCTGTCTCGCATAAGGCGATGGAAGACGCGGTTGCGTTGTCGAAGGACAAATACTGTTCCGTTTCCAAGATGCTGGAGAAGGCGGCGACGATCGACTACGAGATCACCTACGACGAGGGGAACCCGGGCGCATGATCAACTTCTTCCGCTTGGTGGTCGCAGGATTGGCACTCGCCATGGCCGGGCTTTTCTCGGCTGTGATGACGATGCATTTCGCGATTCATGGGGCGGAAGTCAAGGTGCCCAACCTGCAAGGGTTGACGGTTTCGGAGGCGGTGCATCGCACGGCGAATATGGGTTTGAATCTGGGGATTGATAACAAGTACTACAGTGCCGATGTGCCGGCCGGGCGAGTGCTGGCGCAGTCTCCGCAGCCGGGGGCGATTGTGCGGCGGGAGTGGCGGATGCGGGTGACGGAGAGCCTGGGTCCGCAGCGGGTGGCGATTCCCAGGTTGGTGGGGGAGCAGGAGCGAGTGGCGGCGATTGAAGTACGGCGGCGCGGTTTGGATCTGGAAGAGACGGCGCAGTTGCCGTGGAACGGGGTTCCCGCGGGTACGGTGGTTGCGCAGAACCCGCAACAGGGTGCTGCTGGCGTGGAACGGCCGAGCGTGAGCTTGTTGGTGAGTACGCCTGCTCCGGTGGCTGGTGTGGCGTTTGTGATGCCGCAGTTTGTGGGGATGCCGATGCTGACGGCATCGGGTTTGATTACGCGGGCGGGATTGAAGATGGGGCCGGTTCAGAATAGTTATGCCAGCGATCTGGCGGCTACGGCGGATGGGGCGAGTGGGGATATGGCTCCTGCGGATACGGTGGATCCGGCGGGGACGGTGCTTAGCCAGAGCCCTAGCGCGGGGCATCGTGTGGAGCCGGGGACGGTGGTTTCGCTTCGTATTGCTCAGTAGGGGTTGGTGGGGTTGTTTTGCGGTGGAAGCAGGCTTGTACGCAGGTGGAGATGTCCCCCACACAAGCCAAAAGCGGCTTGTGTGGGCCACCCTGGAGGCTTGGATGCTCACCCTGGGTTTGGATGCTCATCTGGTTTGGATGCTGGTGCTGGGGGAGAACTGCAGATCCCTCCGCTGCGCTTCGCTTCGGTCGGGATGACAAAGGGGGGAGTAGTTGCTTCCTTTAAACGCCGATTGTGGCTTCTGCTTCGGCTCAGCTTCTTGTTAGGCAGGCGGCGAAGAAGCCGTCTATTGGGTTGGGGCCGGGTAGGGTGCGGAGGAATTCGTCGGCGGCGTTGCCTGGGAAGAGATGTTCGGCGGTGTTGGGTTTTAGCGAGTGTTCTGCCTCTAGACTCTGGATTTGTTTTCTCCAGGGGAGGAGGCGGAATTCTTTTTGCCCCTTTAGCGCTTCGGTGACTACGGCTTCGTTTTCTTCGGATTCCAGTGAGCAGGTGGAGTAGATCAAGCGGCCGCCTGGGCGCAGAGCACGCATGGAGGATTGCAGTAAGAGGACCTGGCGGTCATGCTGCCGGCTGAACTCCTCGACGGTGAGGCGATGGCGGATCTCTGGATTTCGCGCCAGCGTGCCTGTTCCGCTGCAAGGGGCGTCGCAGAGTACTAAATCAAATTGCTGGTCGAAGGGGAGTGCCGTCGCATCGAGAACGCGATATTGGATCTGTGGCTGATTCAATAAGGACTGCATCGCCTTCAATCGTCGCGGGCTTATGTCGCAGGCGGTGATGCGTGCCTCGGGATTTCGCTCGGCGAGAATCGCGGTTTTGCCTCCCGGCGCCGCGCAGCAATCGAGGATGTCGGTTCCGTGGCCGGCTAACTCCGCTATGAGCTGCGAGCCTTCGTCCTGCATGCGCAAGGCCTTTAGCTGCGTCACGTCTCCGGAAACCACCCGGTAGGCGCGCTCGACAAAAGCGCCGGGTTCCAGTTGCAGGCCAGCGGGTGGCTCTCCCGGTAGCAGCCGAATGGTGGTGGGAGGCGGTTGCTGATCGTAGACGCAGATGGCAGCAGTCGACTGCTTGCCGTACATAGTTACCCAGCGGGCCACCATCCAATCAGGATGAGCGGTGAGTGCGTCCTTCTCTATCAGTTTGGGGTCTGTCAGTTTGGGCGACTGCGTCAGTTTGCGCAGCACGGCATTGACCAGGCCGACCGCATACTCGTTGCCGGATTGGCGTACGAGTTCCACGCTTTCGAAGATGGCGGCGTGGGCCGGTATGCGATCGAGCGCCAGAAGCTGCAGAGCCCCTAGCTCAAGCGCGGTTTGCACGGGATCGCCGAGGTGACTCCTGCTTCGGGTGAGGGAGGCGCGAATGCGTTGCTGCAGCACCAATTGCCAGCGCAGGACGCCCATGACGAGGGTGGTGGCTAGATTCTTGTCGAGGGACGAGAGCACGTCCATGCGCCGGGTGTGCAGCAGTGCGTCGCTGTGCAGTTGGGGTTTTTGCCGGAGATCGAGCAGCAGATCGAATGCCGCCTTTCTCGCAGGAGAGATGGGGCTAGGCATGCTGCCCACTTAAGCTTTCCTGGGGATGCGGGGATGTGCCGCGCAAAAAGTCGGCCACCGGTAATCGCTTTTTGCCTTCCAGCTGCACCTCCATCAGTTCCAGCCAGGTGGATGAACCCGCGGCAGCGTAGAGCCGGGACTGGTCGACCAACAACTCTCCCGGAGCGCCTGCAGCGGTGATGGCGTGCGCCGGAGCAAGCCGGTGCAGGGTCAACTTTTTGCCGCGAAAGAAGGCGTAGGCGCCTGGCCAGGGCTGGAAGCCACGCCATCGGTTGTAGATCTCTCGCGCCGGCCGGGTGAAATCGACGAGCGCATCTTCGCGCTGCAGGATGGGTGCGAGCGTAGCCTCCGCGTGGTTCTGAGGAATCGGCTTGAGGGCGCCTGCTTCGAGTCCCTGCAGTGTTTCGATCATCAGCGCGGCTCCGCTGGTGGCGAGCAGGGGAAACAATTGCTCCGCTGTTTGATCTGGTTCGATCGGCATGGATCGCTGCATCAGCATGTCCCCGGTGTCGAGCCCCTGATCGATGCGCATGGTGGTTGCGCCGGTGACGGTCTCCCCGTTGGCTACGGCCCACTGGATCGGCGCGGCGCCACGGTATTTCGGTAACAGCGATGCATGCAAATTGAGATTGCCCCAGCGCGGCAGTTGCAACATCCACTCCGGAATGATGCGGCCGTAGGCGACCACGATGATGGCGTCGGGCTGAATCGCTTCCAGCTGGGCACGCAGGTCTAAGTTGTTTTTGATTTTCTCCGGCTGCGTCACTGGTAAACCCGCTTCAGTGGCCAGCATCTTCACCGGCGAGGGCGAGGGTGGCTGATCGCGGCCGCGCACCCGGTCCGGCTGCGTGATCACCAACTCAATGCTGTGGCCGGCCTGGAGCAGCGCCTGCAGAGTGGGGATGGCGAACTGAGGGGTACCACAAAACACCAGCTTCATGAACCGCAACCATCGCTTACCATTCGCCTGCCCGTTGCAGTTTGCGGATCTTGCGCAGTACGAAGTCACGCTTGAGAGCACTGATGCGGAAAATAAACAGCACGCCGTCGAGGTGATCGATCTCATGCTGAAAGGCGCGAGCCAGCAGGTCGCCGGCTTCGCGCTCAAACCAATTGCCCTGCACATCCTGCGCACGGATTTTGACCTTCGCGGCGCGGGCTACTTTTTCCCGGATGTCCGGCAAGCTGAGACAGCCTTCCTCTTCGTAGATCTTTCCTTCGCTGGTGATGATCTCCGGATTGATGAGCGCGATCTTATCCTCGGGGGTTTTCTGAAAGCTGAGATCGATCACGGTGATGCGTTTGGGCACACCGATTTGCGGGGCCGCCAAGCCGATGCCGTGGGCCACATACATCGACTCAAACATGTCGTCGACCAGGGTACGGAGGGCGTCGTCGAATACGGTGACGGGCTCTGCCGGCCTTTGCAGGACAGGGTCGGGGAATTTAACAATCTGATGGACCATGCGGCGGAGTGTTCTTCCCTAAAATCTGCGGATCTGCTCCAGGTATCCCTGGTAGTTTCTGCTGAGTTCGCCGGCTGAGTCGCCGCCGAACTTTTCCAGTACGAGCTTTGCGATGGTGAAGGCGACCATTGCTTCCGCGGCTACTCCGGCTGCCGGCACGACGCAGACATCGGAACGTTCGTAGGCGGCCTTGGTGGTTTCGCGGGTGGTGTACTTTACGGACTCGAGAGGACGGCGCAGCGTGGAGATCGGCTTGAGATAACCGCGCACGACGATGTCTTCTCCGTTTGAGATGCCGCCTTCGATGCCTCCGGCGTTGTTGTGCTCGCGGGTGAAGCGGGTGGGTGCGTGGCCGTTCTGGTCGTCGCTGTGGCTTGCGTCGTTGCTATAGCCGATGGCATCGTGAACGGCGGAGCCGAAGGATTGAGCGGCGGTGACGCCCTGCCCGATCTCGACTGCCTTTACCGCTTGTAACGACATCACCGCCCAGGCGAGCAGGCCGTCGAGACGCTCATCCCAGTTGGCGTAGGTGCCAATGCCAGCGGGCACGCCGTGGACGACTACCTCGAAGATGCCGCCGATGGAGTCTCCGGTGCGCAGCACGTGATCTACTTCCGCTTTCATCTGCTGTTCGGTTTCCGGGTCCACGCAATTCAGCAGCACTTCATCGCGCTCGCGGAGGGCGGCGATCTCGTTCCAGGTGGCGATGCGCGGCAGGTCAACCCGGCCTACGCGGACGACGTGGCTGGCGACTTCGATGCCGAGTGGCTTGAGCAGCAGTTTGGCCATGGCTCCGGCAGCTACACGGGCGGTGGATTCGCGTGCTGAGGCACGTTCGAGGACGTAGCGGGCGTCAGGGAAGTTGTATTTGAGGGAGCCTGCCAGGTCGGCATGGCCAGGGCGCGGCGAAGCGACTGCTTTGTGCTTTTCGGGATCGCCGGCGGCGACGGGGAGAATGTCGGTCCAGTTCTTCCAGTCGCGGTTTTCGATTTGCATGGCGACGGGAGAGCCGATGGTTTTGCCGTGACGAACGCCGGACAGGATGTGGGCGCGGTCCTGCTCGATGTGCATGCGGCCGCCGCGGCCGAAGCCCTGCTGACGACGCCACAACTCGCGATCGATGATGGCGAGATCGATGTCGAGCCCTGCGGGGAGTCCGGAAATGAGGGCGATGAGGCACTCGCCGTGTGATTCACCAGCTGTTGAAAAACGTAGCATTTTTATCCTGAGCCTAACGATTGATTGTAGACGATTATGGGTGGCGGCTTGTGGGGGCTCAGCTGTTTGGCCGGGGTGAATTTGTTACGGGTTTAGATGTCCCCCACTCAAGCGGAGCTTGAGTGGGCCACCCTGGCATTGTTGAGGATCGAGCTAAGTGAGGACGATCCAGTCGTACTCGGCGTCTTGCAGGGGCACTACGGAGAGCCTGGATTGGCGGACGAGGGGGGATGCCGCGAAGAGGGGGTTTTGCTTGATGTCGGCCAGGGTTTTCGGTTGCTTGATGGGCTTGCCGGCGGCGATGCGCACCAACGGAATCTTCGGATCGGAGAGATCGACGGAGCGGACGGTCGCCAAGCCGACTGCCTTTTTCTCATCGCCCGTGTGATAGATGATCAGCTTGTCACCCTTCTTCATGGCGGCGAGGTTCTTCACCGCCTGGAAGTTGGTCACGCCCGTCCAGTCGGTTTCTTTTTCACGGACCAGGTCGGCGAAGGAGTAGGCGGTCGGTTCGGTTTTCAGCAGGTAGGGCATGGTCTACTCCTCTGACTTTGGCGGCGGGTTGAGGAAGGTGGCGGTGTTCAGGAGTGGCCGCTCCATCGCGCGCACCCATTCGGTCATCTCGCCAGGCGCAGTGCCCTGGGTTTGCTGACGCTCAAACTCAGTCCGCATCAGGTGCATCTTGGCATCCAGATCATCGAGGAAATTCAGCAGTACGGCCTCTGGAATCATGGGCACCTTGGGCGAGCCGAACTCAAGCTTGCCGTGATGGCTGAGCACGATGTGCTGCACCAGCAGGCGCAGTGCCGGAGGAAAGTCAGGCAGGGCGGCCAACTTCTTCTCGATCATCCCGATGCCGATGGTGATGTGGCCGACCAGCTGGCCTTGCAGCGTGTAGTCGAAGCTGGTACCCCAGCGCAGCTCCTCTAATTTGCCGATGTCGTGGAGGATGGCTCCTGTGAGCAGCAAGTCGCGGTGGATTTCGGGGTAGTGCGTGGCTGCCAGCTGGCAGAGACCGAGCAGCGATACTACGTGCTCCAGCAGCCCCCCAAGCCATGCATGGTGGAGTGACTTAGCGGCCGGGGCTTCGCGAAAGGCTGCCGCGAAGATGGGGTCGTCAAGGAACGATTGCACCAGGGCTTGCAGGGAGGGGTCAGTAAAGCTATCGACGCAGCGCACCAGGGCGGACCAAAGCTCGTCCACATCTTTGCGGGTATGCGGGACGTAGTCGCCCAGGTCGAACTCTTCGGGGGTGGCGGTGCGGATTTTTTCCAGGTTCAGCTGCAGCTTGCCGTTGTAGCGGCAGACTTCTCCGCGCACCTTCACGACATCGCCCTGCGCGTAACCGGCGACCGAGTCGGCGAAGTTGTCCCACATCCGCGATTCGGTTTGGCCGGTGCGATCCGCCAGGGTCAATGCCAGGTATTGGCCGCCATCTTTTCGGCTGCGCAGTTGTTTGGAGGCAACGGCAAAAAAGGAGACGATGGCCTGGTTTTCGAACTTACCCAGGTCGGCAATGTAGATGTCTTTCATCCCGCGTAGGTACCTTTCGCCCCGGCGCCAGGAAGGGCCGGAGCGGTTTCGTTGAAACCGCTCCCAAGGTTTAGGGCGGGGTTAAGGCTGCTGGGCTCCCGGTGGTATCGGGTCGGGAGGTCCGGTCGCGGGTGCGGGCGGGTTGGACGGCGCGTCGGGATGCTGGGTCGTGTCCGCAGCAGCAGGCACACGGCCGGCTGGCGTCGCGGGCTGGCCGAGGTAAGGCGCGGGCTGGGTCTGGTCGGTTGGCTTCTCGGAAAGGCGGGTCTTATCGGCCTTTTGCTTGGCCTTCTTAGCGGACGGGTCCGCCAGCCCCAGGGGCGCGTTCTGCACCTTCTGGGCGGCGAGTTCATCGGCGGTGGCTGGTATCGGCTTCTCGGCAGCGCCCTTTTCCTGCTTCACTTTCTTGACCGGCGGGCGATTGCTGAGACGCGTCTTCTTCTCCTGCACCTGGGCGGTCTCACCCGAAATGGTGCCGTCGGGATTGATGACGCGGGATTCGGGCGTGGTCACGCCGGGCTGATTGTCGGCTGGCGCGTCAGGAGCAGCCGCGGAGGCGACTTGCGAGGGAGGGAGCGATTCGCGGGGAGCTTGCCCGAAACGTATTTTCTCGCGCTTGCCGGGCTTCTCAATACTTTGGCCGGCGTTGCTGGCCTGGGTCGTCGTCTTCCCCTTGGTTGGCTGCACGGGAGCTGCGGCTGCGCCGGCTGCTGGAGCGGTGGCCGCGGTCGCGGTGGTGGTTGTACGCAGGCGTGGCTGTCCCGGTATTGGCCGTGTACGCCGGGTATTGCTGTCCCGGGGGTGGCAGAAGGAGCCGCCGGCGCTGCTTTTGCAGACTGCTTATTCTGCGAGCGATCGCGGCCGCGGAAACGCGTCCGCTGGAACTTCTTGCGCTTCTTTTCCGCAGGAGGGGTGTAAGCGCTATAGCTCAGCCGCATTTCGTTACCGCTGGAGCCGGTGTCGACTGCACCCGGCTTGATCTCGACATAGGCTTCTTCCCGCAGCTTGGTGAGGTACTCACGCAGTTTCGGTTGCATTTGCTGCAGGAAGAGAGCTTCCTGGACCTGCGGTTCCGCTTTTTTGAAGCCGGCATCGCCGCCCTGGGTGTGATCGGTGACCTGCAGGATGATGAAGCCCTGCTTGGTACGGATGGGCGTGGTGTACTGGCCGGCGTTCAAAGCGAACGCCTTGTCTTCGATTTCTTTGGCCAGCATGCCCCGCTTGAACTCGCCCAAAGCCACGCTTTTGGGCGCGGCGGGATCGGCAGGGGCGGGCTTGGCCAGATCGTCAAATTTTGCGCCTGCGGCTAGCTTCGCTTCGATGGCATCCGCCTGCGCCTGGGCGGCCGCGACCTGATCGGCGTCCGGGCCTTCGGTGCCCGACTTAGCCGGGGTGGGGATGAGAATTTCGTTGAGGGTTACCGATTCGGGCTGGGCGAACTCCGCCTCATGCTCCTTGTAGTACTTCTGCACGTCGCCGGGCGACATGGTGATGCGCCGGCCTACTTCGTCGCGCACGACCTGCTGGGTAATGATGCCGTTGCGGATATTGGCCTTGAAATCTTCGTAGGAGACACCCTGCTGGGCAGCTGCCTTTTCCAGATCTTCCAGGGTTTCGAGATGGTTCTGCTTGCGGATTTCATCCAGGCGTTTGATCAGCTCTGTCTCGCCGGTGATTCCCAGCTCTTTTCCCTTGGAGAGGAGCAATTGCTGATCGATGAGATCGCGCAGCAGATCTTTCTGCTTTTCGGCGACCTGCTGGGCGGGCACGCCCTGCTGTTTGGCTTCGGCGGCCAATTGTTCGGCGGCACGGTCGTAGTCCGATTGGGTGACGATTTGATCGTTGACGCGGGCGACGATATCTTCGACGACCTTGCCGTTGACGGGCGCGGGTTCCTGCGCGGCGGGACGGGGGGTCAGGGAGGGACTTGACTGGGCCTGGGCGGGCGCGGCACAAAGGCCTGCGCTTAATAGCAAAACGGCAGTGGCATGCCGGAACTCAAAAACCATCATCGTGTAGACATCTCGTGTAACTGCTAAGTGCTGGTTGGTAACCCGTACGTGGTAGTTTGCCTGGTCCGGCAAAAGCGCGACTGCGCAAGCTGCGGAACAGGCCGGATTTCGCGCGATCCGGCGGCTCGGAAGGCGTACCAAACCAGCCTATCCTGAATGATATACTTCGAGTCAAGAAGACCCCGGGCCGCGCAAAAGAAAGACCTCTCCCAACGCCTCCGGACCTCGAGGAAACCCGCATTATGGCCTCCCGCACACGTCGGTTCGTGTTCTCGATTTTCCTTTTTTTTGTGGTTTGTGGCTTCCTTGGCACTGTCGTCAGCCAGAAGCTGGGCGCTCAATCCAGTACCGATGAGTCTGCGCTGCGCGATGATCTGCGCTCGTTCACTAATGTGTATGACCTGGTGGAACAGAATTACGCTGAGCCCATCACCGGGGAAAAGGCCGAGAAGGCTGTGTACGACGGAGCCATTCCAGGCATGCTGCGGGTGCTCGATCCTCACTCCAGCTTTTATGATCCCAAGGCGTACGCCAAGATGCGCGAAGACCAGCATGGGAAGTACTACGGCGTAGGCATGCTGATTCAGCCGCAGAGCAACAAGATTGTGGTGGTGAGCCCTTTTGAGGGGACGCCTTCTTACAAGGCAGGCATCCGGCCGGGCGATGTGATTGTGGCAGTGGATGGCAAGTCGACCGACAACATGAACTCGGAAGATGTGGCCAACGTGCTGAAGGGACCCAAGGGCACGCACGTGCAGATCACGATTGCGCGCGAAGGCGCTGCCAAGCCGATGGTGTTCGACCTGATCCGCGATGAGATTCCGCACAACAGCATCGACCTGAGCTACATGGTGCGGCCGAATATCGGGTATGTGCACATCACGAATTTCCAGGAGACGACCGGCCGTGAGCTTTCGGACTCGCTGGACAAGTTCGGCAACGTGGATGGGTTGATTCTCGATCTGCGTGGCAATCCGGGTGGATTGCTGAGCGAAGCAGTGGCGGTATGCGACAAGTTCCTGGAAAAGGGACAAGTGATTGTTTCGCAGCGCGGCCGCGCGTTCCCTGAGCAGACCTATCGTGCGACGCATGGCAATGGTGGGCGTGAGTATCCCATCGTCGTGCTGGTGAACCATGGCACGGCATCGGCAGCCGAGATTGTTTCTGGAGCGCTGCAGGATCACGATCGCGCCATCATCGCGGGCGAGACAACGTTTGGTAAGGGATTGGTGCAGACGGTGTATCCGCTGTCAGAGAACACTGGCCTGGCGTTGACCACGTATCACTACTACACGCCCAGCGGGCGGCTGATCCAGCGCAACTATAACGGTGTGTCGTTGTACGACTACTACTACAACCATGATGTTCCGCAGGACGTGAAGACACGGGAAGTGAAGGCGACCGACTCCGGACGGACAGTGTTCGGCGGCGGCGGCATTACGCCGGATGACAAGATCGACACGCCCAAGTCAGTGCCGGTGCAGGACCAGTTGTTGGAGCATTACGCTTTCTTCAATTTTGCCAAGCACTATCTGTCCAACAAGACCGTGGGGAAAGATTTCCAGGTGGACGATGCGGTCATGGATGCATTCAAGCAATTTCTGACAAGCCAGACGATTCCCTACACTGACGCGGAGTTGACGCCGGTGATGGATTGGGTGAAGGCCAATATCAAGGCCGAGATTTTCACCACCCAGTTTGGCCAGGAGGAAGGTTTGAAGGTTCGTGCGGCGTGGGACCCGATGATCAACAAGGCGCTGGATTACCTACCGCAGGCGAAAGCGTTGGAGACGGCGGCCAAGCATGCGGAGACACAACGTGCTTCTGTTCGGGCTAATCAGTAGGGTTACTCAGGGGTGATCGAAGGGGCCGCATTTATGCGGCCCCTTTTTTGTGGAGACGTTAGCAATAGAGAGTGGCCGGTGGACAGCCGTAGAATCCCACATCTCGCGAAATACGGGCGAGATGGGGGGTACCCGTCATTCGTTTACTGCGCGGTTTTGTCATGGCGGGAATGCAGTCGCTGGCGCTTCCGCCGGAGCCCAGGGCGGTGGCTAGTTCCGGGGTGTTGGTTGCGGTGCTCTTTAGCAGGTCCGGCAGACTACTACCGTATTGGACCATCAGCGAATACAGCTTGCGGGCGTCCCAATAGCGCGGCATGTAGCGTAGCGGATTCGATACGCAGCGAAACAACCAGCCCAGGTACATGCTGGTCTGCCCAGCTGGGAATCTGCACCTGATCGCCACTGAGGAACGCAATCGCCGCGCCGATGCAGTGGATCGATGGTTTCCCTTTCAACTCACTGCGGAGATACAGTCCCAACCGTTCCTGGGTACCGCCGCCGATGCAGACCACGATGTGGCGGGGGCGTTTGCTGTTCAGTCGCTGCAAGAGTGCGGGATCGTGCATCGTGCGTCCGTAGAGCGGAGCGACGTAGCAGTCTTCTTCCGCGAGGTGAATGCCCTGCCGGCGCAGCCACGCGCAATTGCGGTGGGCACTTTCTTCACTGGCCATGATCCAAAAGCTTCCGCCCGGCTCAGAGAAATCAGGTTGTTTCAATAAAGAGGATAGGTATTTTAGGCCGGAGACGCGGCGGATGGTGTCGCGTTTAAGCCGATTCCAGATCATCACCATGAAAGCGCTGTCGGTGATGACCAGGTCGGCGCCCTGGAGTGCTTCGCGGTAGTCCGGATCATGGGCGAGGTTCTTGAGCGCCGGGGCTGCTGGTACGACCAGCAGACCACCGCCGCTCATGCGGGCGATGGCCTCGTCCGCGTTCCCCACGAAAAATCTGATGCCCAGGATTTGCCGGAACTGAGCCGCTGCCGTCGCCACCGCTGTCACTCCCACAAGTCTGAGGGCACCCCGACTAGATCAGTATCAGAGTTACGTATCAAACGGATATCACCAATTCGGGCAAGCAGGGGTTACGCTTTAGATACAGCCATCATCTCGCTTTCGATCCACTCATACGTTTTCGCTAAACCCGCTTTGAGGCGAATCGAAGGCTCCCAGCCCAGATATTGCAGGATTTTGGTGTTGTCGCTGTTGCGTCCGTTGACACCTTTAGGCGCACTCAAGTTGTACTTGCGGTGTAACTTGACACCCGCAATCTCTTCGACGATATCGACCAGCTGATTGATGGTTACGAGTTCGCTGCTGCCGAGATTGATTGGCTCGTGAATCTCACTCTCGAGAATGGCTTGCGTGCCCCGGGTGCAATCGTCGACGTACATGAAGCTGCGGGTCTGCTTGCCATCGCCCCAGATTTCAATTTCGTGCTTGCCGGAGCTTTTGCTTCAAGAACCTTGCGACAGATGGCGGCTGGGGCCTTTTCACGCCCACCGGTCCATGTACCCAGAGGACCGTACACGTTGTGATAGCGGGCAACGCGGCATTGCAGGCCGAAATCCTCTTCGAAGTGGCGGCACATGCGCTCACTGAACAACTTTTCCCATCCGTACCCATCTTCCGGCAATGCGGGGTAGGCATCCTCTTCTTTTAACGCCACTACGTCGGGAGAGGTTTGCTTGTCGCCGTTATAGACACAGGCGGAGGAGGCGTAGAAGAAGCGCTCGACGCCCTTTTCGCGAGCCGCCATCAACATGTGCGTATTGGTCAATACGCTCAACATGCAAAGCGCTTTGTTGTTTTCGATGAAGCCCATGCCGCCCATATCCGCGGCCAACTGAAAGACCACCTCGGCGCCTTCGGCGGCCTGCATGCAGCTGTCTTTGTCCTTAAGGTCGAGAGACAGATTGCTGACGCCAGGCGAGGTCTGGTACCACTCATCGAGCGGCTTTACGTCGACGGCCTTGATGACTTTGGCTCCGTTATCCAAAAGGCTTTTTACCAGGTGTCCCCCGATAAAACCGCCCGCACCACACACCACAACTTTCGCGTTTTTTACCTTCATAAACAGGCCCCCGTTAAGAGATTGCCGCTGCACGGCAGATTTTCAAATGACATGAAAGTTACATCCGCAGCAAAAATTAGTTTCTCATACCTCGATGCGGCGGACGTGCTTACTGAACATCATCGGTTATCAGACACAAATGTTTCTAGCCGAGGAAGCCGAGCGCTTCCTGTTCCAGTTGGAGGATGAATGCACGAAGCAACTCGATCCTCGGTTCTGCAAGTTTTTTGGCCCGATCGAGGCGCAGTTGCGCAGGCAACTCTGCCAGACTCTTGCGCAATGTAAGCGTAGCCGCGCTGAACGTGGGATAGCGCGTGTCTCTGCCTATTTTAGCCGCTATTCGTAGGATGCCAATTCCGCCCAACTGTTCAAGAATATCTGCATCCCGCAGAATGATTCCTTCTGTGGTGGAGGGTTGCAAGTGTGGCTGATGCGTTCGTATTGCTTCCACCACTTGTACAACTTTTGTGGGAGGAAAGCCGGCATCCGCAAGGCGGCGGGTGCTTGCTGCATAGCGTAACTCACATTGTCCCATCCGGAAAGCGCTACCGGATCTTCAGGGCGGTGACCGATGAAGACGCCAAGGTCGTGCAGCCATGCGGCTGCGAACACAATGTCATCGTCGTAGTGCAGCCCTTCGCCGACCAACTGGGTTAACGCGTAGAGCCGTGGCTGGTGCCCCCACTTGTCGAGCGGTCGCGCCTGGCTGGTTACGTACGCGGCCAACGCGGAACGGAACGTTCCATTCTCTGTCGTTTCATGTTCTGTCGGCGATGAAGGCAGTGCTTTTTCCATAGGTGCGCGATCAACAACGAACCGTGAACAAATAACAGGGCACTCTGGGGCGAACCGTTCCCCGAGTCCATTATATTGTTTTCCCAAAGAACACAGCGCCACATTCCTCACCGGAGGTGGTAGATGATTTGGTGGATTTCATGTCACACTTTCTGTACGCATGACCAAACCAAATCCTCATGAGAGACTGCGGCGAGCAGCTTCGCTGCTGACGAATGAAAGCACGCAGGAGGGCGATCGTACCCTTCTGCTGCAAGCGTGGGAGTTTCTGCGCGGGCTGCGCGCGGACGACTTCCCCGCCGAACTGCAACCTGGCTTCACTTTTCTGCAACACGAGATGGCCCGTGCCGAGGCAGAGGATGTAAGCACGCGCGACGTGATTTTCCTGACCAACAAGTTGCGCCATTTGGATTCCATGTGGACCTAGGTGTCAGGAATCGCAACTGATGTGCTTACGAATAGACCGTGGCAGTGACAGATGCCCGAGGCTGTCTTGCGCGGCCTGTGGCTTCGTTGACGTGGGGCTACAGGTTCAGGGTTGATCATGGCGGAGAGACTGCTAGCTAAGCCGCGTGTGGCGAAAGCCGCGTGTGGCGTTTGAGCGGCAAGCGTATGCCGGCTTCCGCCGTGTTTCTTTACGCCGCAGGCAATGCTGGCCAATGTCACTAGCCCCCTTTTGTCATCCCGAGCGCAGTCGAGGGATCTGCTGTGCGCCATTCTCCTGCCGCAAATCTCCACATGAGCTCCTGCATCGGATGGGCAGAGGAACGTGGGTTTCGATAGCAGCGGTTCGCTGGAGGGAATTACTTTCCTGCCTTCCTGCTGAAAGAATGGTTCCTCTGCGTTTCCGATGCTGGAGCTCGTGTGGAGATTTGTGGCAGGAGAAAGGCGCAAAGCAGATCCCTCGACTGCGCTCGGGATGACAAAAGGGGGCGGTGGTCATGCAGGACGGTTATTTGCCGTCGTCGCGCAGAGCCAGGCTGATCAGCGTCTTTTGCTCGAGGTCATGAGCTTTGGCTGATCCGGTAGCTGGACTCGCTGCTGCTGAACGCTTGATGCTCAGCACCTTGTGCTTGGGTAGCAAGCGGCGCAACCGCGGCACGACGAAGGAGAGCGCGCCCATATTGTCCGGTTCTTCCTGCACCCAGACCACTTCCCTTGCTTCTGGATGACGCTCGATTTCTGCCACCAGTTCCTTCTCAGGCCAGGGATAGAGCTGCTCGAGAAAGACAATCCCGGTGGTGCTATCTGCCCGCTTGGCGCGCTCGATGCGCAACTCGTGACCGATTTTGCCGGTGCAGAGCAACAACCGGTTTACGCGCTTGACCTCTGTTTCCGGCAGCACGTTCTGGAAGCGTGGTGCTTCAAACCCTGCGACGGGGAACTGGCGTCTGGATTGCGCAGCATACTCTTGGGGGTAAACACGACCAGCGGCTTGCGCCACTTGCGCATGGCCTGGCGACGCAACAGGTGGAAGTACTGCGCTGCCGTTGACGGCTGGCAGATCTGGATGTTGTCGTGTGCCGCGAGTTGCAGGTAGCGCTCCATGCGCGCGCTGGAATGCTCCGGCCCCTGCCCCTCATACCCGTGAGGCAGCAACATCACCACGCCGCTTAGCAGCCCCCATTTATCTTCGCCTGAGGTGATGAACTGATCGATGATGATTTGCGCACCATTGGCGAAATCGCCGAACTGTGCTTCCCACAGGACCAGGGTTTCGGGATAGTCACGGCTATAGCCGTATTCAAAGCCGAGAACGCCGGCCTCCGAAAGGATCGAATTGTAGACTTCAAAACGAGCCTGTTGCGGTGACAGATGTTCGAGCGGCACGTAGTGCTGTTCGTTCGCGATGTCGACCAGCACGCTGTGGCGCTGGTTGAAAGTGCCGCGCTGGCTATCCTGTCCGCACAAGCGAACCGGTGTGCCCTGCAGCAGCAGAGATCCGAAGGCCACGGCTTCTGCCATGCCATAGTCGAACAGTCGCTGATCGCGACCCATTTCCTGCCGCTGTTCGAGCAGCTTTTTAATCTTGGCGTGGATATGGAACGTTTCAGGATAGGTAGTGAGGCGATTGCTGATGTCCAGCACTTCAGCCGCGCTCAATGCCGTGTCCACTTCGTACTCGGGTTTGTAGGGTCCCCCCATGTACCTGGACCAGTAGTCGGGTAATTTGGCCAGGGTGGCGGACTTGGTCATCCGGGTCGCCTGTTTTTGCGCTTCGGCCAGTTCCGCCTGCACTTCCTTGACCCGTGGGCCCGGATCTACGCCAAGTTGCCGGGCATAGAGTTCGTAGAGAGGCGGGTGGTTTTTGATTTTGGCGTAGCGCAGCGGCTGAGTGATGGTGGGATCGTCCACTTCGCTGTGACCATGGCGGCGATACCCGACCAGGTCGATGATGACGTCGGTACGGAAGGTGTAACGGTATTCGGCGGCGAGCGCGGCGACATAGATGGCCGCGTCGGCGTCTTCTGCGTTCACATGGAAGATCGGGATGGGTAGCCGCTTACCGATATCCGTGGAGAAGCGCGAGGGATAACATTCGTCGGGCTCGGCGGTGAAGCCAATCAGGTTGTTGACGACGATCTGGATGGAGCCGCCCACGTTGAAGCCGGGCATGGCAGTCAGGTTGAGTGTTTCTGCCCAGATTCCCTGGCCGGCAAAAGCCGCGTCTCCGTGGATGAGTACGGGCAGCACTTTTTCCTGACCGGTTTCGCCGAGGCGTGTTTGCCAGGCGCGGGCACGGCCCATGGCGACTGGATCCACGGCTTCGAGATGGCTGGGATTCGAAACCAGGTGCAGGCCAAGGGTGGCGCCGCCTCGCGCCTGAAAAGTGCCGGTGGCGCCGACGTGGTATTTGACATCGCCGCCGCCGAGGATGCTGCGTGGGTTGACGTCTTCAAATTTGGAGAAGATGTCGGCAGCGGATTTGCCGACGGTGTTCACCATCACGTTCAGGCGGCCACGGTGGCTCATGCCCATGACGACAGTTTCCGCGCCGTGCTCTGCGGCGCGATGGAAAACCTCGTCAAGGAACGGGATGAGGACGGTGACTCCCTCAAGCGAGAAGCGCTTGGTGCCAAGATACCGGGACTGGATTACCTGTTCGAACAGGTCAGCCTGGGTGAGGCGCTCGAGGACGTGGCGCTGCTCGGGGGCCGGGATTTCGCGCTCCATGCGCTCCTGGATCCATTCCCGCCGGGCGGCATCGGGAATGTGCATGAACTCCACGCCGATGTTGCCGCAGTAGTAGCGTTTTGCTTCCTGGGCGACTTCGTCGTTCAGGTCGAGTTCCGGGATGGGTTTCGGTTGCAGGTACTGTCCCAGGGGGTCGAGTGTGGCTTGCAAATGGCCCCAACGGCGGAAGGCGTCGAGGACCTGTTCGCGTTGCGTATTCGATTGATTGCCGGCTTGTTCCAGGGGAAGGTTTTTAGTGACCATGGGTGTATGTCTACGAGTTGATTATACTTCCAGGGATTTGCGTGAGGCTTCGCCTGCTGGCATCCCGTGTGGCCGGGAGAGCTCCTGGCTACTCCTGCAGCACGGCCTTGGTGAGGTTGCGCGGGTTGTCGACGTCAATGCCGTTCTGGATGGCGAGTTGATAGGCGAGAAGCTGCAAGGGCACCACCTCGAGCATGGTGGCGAGCATGTCCTCGGTTTCGGGAACTTCGATGCAGTGATTAGCTAGCGCGGCGGCTTCCTTGTCGCCCTCAGTAGCGATGGCCAGGATGGTTGCGCCCTGGGTGCGCATGTCCCTCATCAGTTGCAGCACCTTGCTGTAGCGGAGCATGGCATCCGGGTCGGAGGGGGCACGCGTGGCCACCACGACCAGGGGCGCATCCGGGCTTACCAGAGCATTTGGACCGTGCTTCAACTCGCCGGCGGGATAGCCTTCCGCCTGGAGATAAGCCGATTCCTTGAGCTTCAAGGCGCCTTCGCGGGCAATGGCGTAGTGCACGCCACGGCCGAGATACAAAAAGTTCCGCGCAGCCTTCAAGGACGGCGCCAGCGCCGCAATCTGCTGCTGCCAGCTGGCCAGGGCGGGTTCGAGCAGCCCGGGCAAGCGCCGCAAGTGCTCGGTGTGGCTTTCCACCGCGGGCGTGGTCATTCTGCCGCGAATGCGGGCGAGATAGAGCGCGAGCGAGTAGAGCACGGCAAGCTGGGTGGTGAAACTCTTGGTGGCGGGGATCGCCTTTTCCGGCCCGGCACAGGTGGGCAGATGGGCGTCGGCCTCCTCGGCCATACTGGACCGCGCATTGTTGGTGATTGCCAGGGTGGGCAATCCGCGCGATTTCGCTTCGCGCAGGCCGGCCAAAGTATCGGCGGTCTCGCCAGACTGCGAGATGACCAATACGCCCGGATCCTGGATGGTGTGGGTGGAGCGATACACATATTCGCTGGCGTACTCGACATCGACAGTCAGGCCGGCGAGATCTTCGAGCATAATTTCCGCGGCCAGGCCGGCGTGACGGCTGGACCCACTGGCGGCGATGACCAAACGCGCGCGACCGCGTAGCGCGTCGGCCACGGGCTGAAAGACCTCGGTGGCCAGTTTGCCGTTTGGGGCGTAGTGATCGATGGTGTCGGCGAGCGCCCGGGGCTGCTCATAAATCTCACGCAACATGGCGTGTTCGAAAACGGCGGTCGACATCGTGTGCTCCAGTTCTGTGGCTATCGATAGCCACCCTCACCCTAGGTTACAGATAGAATCGTTGAGCGCGGTCCAGCTTTTCCTCTGAGGTGCCCTTGCTCCGGATTGTTTCCACGGTTTTTTTGATGCCCTTTGTTTTCAGCTCTTTCCTTGCCAGTGCCCAGATGACCTCTTCCCCGGCAGCAACGCTCCCCTTGATGCCACTGCCTGCGCAGGTAACGCCGGGAGCGGGCGAATTTCTGATCGGGAATGGCTTTGGGGTGGCGCTGGAAGGGTTTCAGGAGCCTCGCCTGGATCACGCCAAGCAGCGCTTTCTGGATGTGCTGTCACGCCAGACGGGGATCCCGTTGTGGCGCGAAGCTTACCTCAACAAACCAAGCTTCTATGTAAAAACCGGAGGCGCCAGCGCTACGATCCAGAGCGTAGGGGAAGACGAGTCGTACCGCCTGCAGATTACGGCAGACGCGGTTCACCTGGAAGCGCCCAATCCTCTCGGCGTGCTGCACGGATTGCAGACCTTTCTGCAACTGGTGCGGATTACGCCCCAGGGCTTTGCCGTTCCTGTGATGACGATCGACGACCGGCCGCGCTTTCCCTGGCGCGGACTGACGCTCGATAGCGGACGGCACTTCATGCCTTTGCCGGTGGTGTACCGCACCCTGGACGGCATGGAAGCGGTGAAGTTGAACGTGTTCCACTGGCACCTTTCCGATGACCAGGGCTTTCGGGTGGAGAGCGGCAAGTTTCCCCTGCTGCAGCAGAAGGGCTCGGACGGGCTCTTCTATACCCGGGAGGACATTCGCAGTGTGGTGGCGTATGCGCGGGAGCGTGGTATTCGTGTGATCCCCGAGTTTGATATGCCCGCCCATACCACTGCGTGGTTCGTAGGTTATCCCGAGCTGGCCAGCGGCCATGGACCCTACCAGATCGAGCGCAACTGGGGCATCTTCGACCCTGCGATGGATCCCACACGGGAAAGCACGTACAAATTTCTCGACGCGTTTATCGGCGAGATGGCGGGCTTGTTTCCGGACGCTTATTTCCACGTTGGCGGGGATGAGTGCAACGGCAAAGAATGGGACGCGAACCCGCGCATACAGGAATTCATCAAGGCGCACGGGCTGAAAGACAACGCCGGCCTGCAGGCCTACTTCAGCGGCCGGGTGCAGAAGCTGGTGGCCGGGCACGAAAAGATCATGGTGGGCTGGGACGAGGTGCTGCAACCGGGAACGCCGAAGGATGTGGTCATCCAGTCGTGGCGCGGACCGCAGTTTGTCGGGGAAGCCGTTCGCGGCGGCAACCGAGCACTGCTATCGGCCGGCTACTACATCGATCTGAACCAATCAGCGGCGGACCATTACCTGGCCGACCCCGAAGGGGACGAGACGGCGAAGCTGACAGCGGAACAGAGCAAGAGAATTCTGGGCGGTGAGGCGACGATGTGGTCGGAGTATGTGACGCCGGAAAGTGTGGACAGCCGGATCTGGCCACGCACTGCTGCGATTGCTGAAAGACTTTGGTCGCCGCGGAGTACTCGCGATGTGGCCTCGATGTATACGCGGCTTGCGGTGATCTCGCAGAAGTTGAACAGCTACGGTCTGCAGCACAACCTGAACTACCCTGCCATGCTGAGCCGCATGACCGGCCTGCCTGATCCACTGCCACTGCGGGTGCTGGGCGACGTGGTGCAGCCGCCGCGGGACTATGCGCGCGAAGCATTGGGGCACTGGGATGCATTCTCTCCGCTGAACCGCCTGGTCGATGCGGTTCCGCCGGAAAGCGACACGGCGCGCCAGTTCATGGAAATGGTCAACCGCATCGTTCACAGCCGGGCTACGCAGGAAGACTGGGAACAGGCGCAGGAATGGCTGGTGCTGTGGCGCGACAACGATACGCAATTACAATCGTTATTGGCACGTTCTGAGCTGACGAAGGAGCTGGCGCCGGTTTCTACGAACCTTCACCAGGTGTCGCAGACCGGACTGGACGCGATCGGCTACCTGCGCGAGCACAAAAGCGCGCCGGCTGAATGGAGAACACGCCAGCTCGCGTTTTTGAAAACGTCTGAGAAGCCGCAAGCGGTGTTGCTCAACATGATTGCGCCTGCGGTGGAGAAGCTGGTGGAGGCGACCACCATGTCTTCGCTCGCTTCGCGGTGAGTTCGCAAGCCAACGATTGCCCTGCACAAGTCTGCAAGCTCGGTTCTCTCGCCGGTTAAGGCGAGAACGCAGCTTTGAAACATGTACGTAACACTGTGGGTTGAGACTGAACAATATGAGTGATGGTCGTTGGGTTTTATTGATTGCCAGTGAGCTGGGCGGGACGAATTCCGTCTCTGACCGGGCCATGGAGCGTTTGTGCAATGCGATTGGAGAAGAAGGGTACGAGGTGGTCAGAACATCGACCCCTGAGGATGGCCTTTCCCTGGTGAAGTCAGATCCTTCGCACAGCGCGATTCTGCTGGATTGGGACCTTGAGGAAGAGCACCAGTTTGACGAACGCGCTGCGCTGAAGATCATTCGCGCCGTTCGCCGCAGAAATAAGAAGGTCCCTATCTTTCTGATTGCGGACCGCACGCTGGTGAGCGAACTGCCGCTGGAAGTGGTAAAGCAGGTGCATGAGTACATCCACCTGTTTGGGGACACGCCCGCGTTCATTGCAAACCGGGTTGATTTTGCCGTCGCGCGGTACAACGAGCAGTTGCTGCCGCCCTATTTTCGCGAGTTGAAGAAATACACCGACCAGGGCGCCTACTCCTGGGACGCGCCGGGACACATGGGCGGCGTGGCTTTCCTGAAGCATCCGGTGGGCATGCAGTTTCATCGCTTCTTCGGCGAAAACCTGTTGCGTGCTGACCTGGGCATTTCGACTTCGTCCTTGGGATCGTGGCTTGACCACATCGGCCCTCCGGCAGAATCTGAGCGCAATGCTGCGCGGATCTTCGGTGCGGACTGGACGTTCTACGTCCTGAGCGGCTCTTCCACGTCGAACCAGATCGTTGGCCATGGCGTGATCGGCACGAATGACCTGGTGCTGATCGACGCGAACTGCCACAAGTCGATTTGCCACTCGCTCACGGTGACGGGTGCGCGTCCGGTGTACTTCAAGCCGACGAGAAATGGTTACGGCATGATCGGCCTGGTGCCGATGCGCCGGTTCACGCCCGAGCACATCAAGCAGCTGATTAAAGACAGTCCGTTCAGCGCCGGCGCGGCTTCGCAGGAGCCGACCTATGCGGTGGTGACCAACTCCACCTATGACGGCTTTTGCTATGACGTGCGTAAGGTGACCAGCGAGTTGGCGCTTTCTGTGCCGCGCCTTCACTTTGACGAAGCGTGGTACGCCTACGCCAAATTCCATTCCATCTACCGCGGCCGCTTCGCGATGGACGTGCCGGAAGACATGCCCAATCGGCCCGTGATCTTTGCCGTGCAATCGACGCACAAGATGCTGGCTGCGTTTTCGATGGCCTCGATGATTCACGTAAAGCTGAGCGATCGGGCGCCGCTCGATTTCGACCAGTTCAATGAAGCCTTCATGATGCATGGGACGACATCGCCGTTCTATCCGATGATTGCGTCGCTCGACGTAGCCACCTCGATGATGGATGAACCGGCTGGTCCCACGCTGATGTACGAGACCATCCAGGATGCCATTAGCTTCAGGAAAGCCATGTCGTCGATCGCGCACCGCCTGCGTTCGGCAAATGGCGAGGAGTGGTTTTTCCGCGTATATCAACCAGACACAGTCATTGATCCCATGACTGAGCAGACGTGGCTTTTTGAAGAGGCGCCTGACTCGCTGCTGATTCAGTCACCCGAGTGCTGGACGTTGAAGACGGACGATGACTGGCACGGTTTCCGGGCGGAAGATGTGGCGGACGACCATTGCATGCTCGATCCGACCAAGGTGACGATCCTGATGCCCGGCATCAATGCGCGCGGCGAACTCGCGGATTGGGGTATTCCGGCGGCGATCCTGACGGAATTTCTGGATGCGCGGCTGGTCGAGATTGCGCGTACCGGCGATTACACTGCGTTGATTCTGTTTTCGGTCGGCACCAGTAAAGGCAAGTGGGGCAGCTTGCTGGAGACGCTGTTCGAGTTCAAGCGGCTATACGACAACGAAGGAACATTGTACGAAGCGCTTCCGGACCTGGTGGCCGAGCACCCTCATCGCTATCGCGACATGACGCTGAAAGAACTGAGCGATGAAATGCACGCGGCGATGCGGGAGTTGAACCTGACGAATCTGTTGCATCTAGCCTGCGATGTGGACCCCGATCCGGTGCTGACGCCCGCCGAAACGTATCAGAAGCTGGTACGTAACGGCACGGAGAAGGTACGCATGACGGAAATGGCAGGGCGGGTCGCAGGCGTGATGCTGGTTCCCTACCCGCCGGGGATCCCGGTGCGCATGCCCGGCGAGCGCCTGGGGGATGCGGACAGCCCAACGATCAGCTTGATTCTTGCTCTGGAAAAGTTTGGCAAGCAGTTTCCCGGGTTCGAGCGCGAAGTGCATGGCGTCGAGGTCGATGCTGAGGGGAACTACTGGATGCGGAGTGTGATCGAGAAAGCTCCCAAAGCTAACGGGAAGAACGGCGCTTCGGCGAAGAGGACACCTAAGCTGAAACCCAAAAAGCAGGAGACGCGGTAGTGCGGTAGCTGCGCGATAGTTACCGATTCTGTTTTCCTCTCCTACGGCAGCCAAAACAAAGGCAAAGCACAAAGCCCTACTCCCTGGAGTAGGGCTTTGTGCTTTACCTCACGCAGGCTGACGGTACTCGCATGCGACAACCCTTCATTACCTCTGAAACATGGGCCCCCACTCACGGCGCAGCACGCAATACGCCGCATGCGTTAGTCTTGCCATTGCGTTTCTACCCATGACCAGCGACCACGATCCCTCACATCTCGGAATCCCCCGGCGCCGTTGGCGAATCGCTCTCCTGCTCGGCATCGGCGTGCTGGTGAACTACTTCGACCGGGTTAATCTCTCGGTGGCACATGCCGCCCTGATCACCACCTTCGCGATCTCCAACGTCACCTTCGGCTACCTCTCTGCCGCGTATAACTGGACCTATGCGCTGTGCCAGCTGCCCGTGGGCGTGGTGCTGGATCGATTCGGCGTGCGGCGCGTGGGGCGCGTCAGCAGCTTTCTATGGAGCGTGGCTTCGTTTGCAGCGGCCATCACTCCTTCGCTTGGAGGCTTCTTCGCAGCGCGGCTTTTGCTGGGCGTTGGCGAGGCACCCACGTTCCCTGCGAACGCCAAGGCGATTGGCTACTGGTTCCCTTCACGGGAACGCAGTTTGGCTACCTCGATTTTTGATGGAGCGGCGAAGTTTGCCTCGGCCATCGGCGTGCCATTGATCGGGCTGCTGCTGTTGAAAGTAGGGTGGCGCTGGAGCTTCGCCGCGACCGGCCTCATCAGCTTCGCTTATTTTGTGCTGTTCTGTCGTGTCTACCGGGACCCTGCGGAAGACACCGCACTCACCGAGCGCGAGCGCGCATACATTCTCGAAGCAGGCGCGGCCCCGGCGATCACGCCAGCCGAAACCGCTTCCCTGGGCTTTCTCATACGGCAACCGAAAGTGATCGGCGTGACGATCGGCTTCGGCGCTTACAACTACGTGTTCTACCTGCTGCTGACCTGGCTGCCCAGCTATCTTTCGCAGGCGCTGCACATCGACCTGTTGCACTCATTTGTTTACACGGGGGTGCCCTGGCTGGTGGGCTGGGCGTGCGAAATGTTGATTGGCGGCTGGCTGGTCGATCGGCTGATTTCTCGCGGATGGAATGCCAGCCGGGTGCAACGCGTGATCCTGATCGGGGGCACGAGCATGGGCCTGGGCATCCTGGGCGCAGCGTACGCGCACACCGCCACGACGGCGCTCCTCTGGATCAGCATTTCTTTGGGTGGGTTATCGTCGGCATCGGCTGTTGGCTGGTCCATACCTTCGCTCATCGGGCCACGCGGCAGCGTGGGCACGCTGGCAGGTATCCAGAATTTCTCCAGCCAGTTTTCCGGCATCCTGGCGCCGATTGTGACCGGGTACCTGGTCAGCGCGCGGCAGTCCTTTGGCTGGGCCTTTGGCGTAGCCGGCATTTATCTGATGATCGGGATCTCCGCCTATATCTTCCTGCTCGGCCGTATAGAGAAGATCCCTGTCGATCCAAGCCGGGCTCAACGCGCTGCGTAGGTTTTGGTCTGCCCGGTTCGCGTATTCAGTACAGTAAAGCTTCCAGCGGGACTGGCGGTCAGCTTGAGGTAATGCGCTGCATCGGTGCCGGAGGTGTTGGCAATGAATTCCTCAGGCGCGTTATGCGGGCCTGCTTCTTTCGAAGAATGTAGTTGCCAGAGTGTCTCCAGACCAGGGGCCTGGGCAAGTGTTTCGAATGTGGGGGTAGAGCCGCCCTTGGTGGCTCCGTTGTTCATGATGGCGACTCGCGGCGCCACGGCATCTACCAGCGCGGGGCTGGAACTCTGAAACAGACCGTGGTGCGAGACGACCAGTACATCGACTTTGCCGACCTTATTCACGGGGCACATCAGAGTCCGCTCTTTATCCCACGTAAGATCGCCCAGATCCAGGATCCTGAGCTTGCCGAAGGTGATCAGTACGCCGAGTGAGTGAGAGTTTTCTGTCGTGTCGGCGGGCCTGGTCTCGGTTGTGTTGCAGAAGGAGTTCGGTTGGCCAGCGCCGGAGAGCGGCTTCTCGATCACGTCTCCATTCGAGGTAACCACCGTTACTTTCATGCCGGCGATCGGGAGAGCGTCTCCCGGTTTGGCTACTATGTGCCCGTGATGCCCTTCCGTCAGCACCTTTTGATACGCGTTGAAAAGACCGAATTTGTCCTGGTCGGCTTCGAAGTTCGGTCCGTGATCGATGAATGTGCCCACCGGAATGGCCTTGACCAGTTCGGGAACGCCGCCCACGTGATCGGCATGGTAGTGGGTGATCAACACGTAATCGATTTTGCTGATGCCGGCATCTTTCGCGGCGGCGGCGATGCGGGTGGCGTCAGAACCAAATTTCTGCGGCCAGCCCGTATCGATCAGCAGTGACTTGCCTGCGGGGGTGACAAAGAGTGTGGATTGGCCACCATCCACATCGATGAAGTACACCTGCAATGACTTGCTCGCTGCGTTTGCCGGCTCCGTCAGAACACATGCGAAGAGCGCCGACATCAAGCGGCTTTTGCTGCCCTATCCATCCAAGACCTTTTCATCATCCCTCTTCTTTACCAGCGGATAGAAACTATGCGCTGGGGTTCAGCACGATTTTCATCAGGTTCGCTTCGCCTGCATGCAGGCGCTCGAACCACCGCGGTCCGTCTTCCAGCGGCGCGATGGCCGTGATGAGCGGCGCAACCTGTATTTTGCCGTTGGCAATCAGTTCCATTGCCTCCGGGTATTCGCCGGAAGACGCACAGGAGCCCTGCAGACGGATTTGCCGAGAGACAACAATCTGCAGAGGGATTTTTACCTCTGGCGAGATGTTGCCGATGAGCGTCACCGTGCCGCCCTTGCGCACGCTCGATATGGAAGCGGAGATGGTTTCGTCGCGCCCGACCGCTTCGAGCACCAGGTCGACTCCCCTGCCCTCGGTGCGGCGATGAATCTCCTTGACCAGCTCGGCGCCGGAAAGCAGAAGGGTCGCCTCGACGCCCAGCTTTTCTGCTCTTTGTAACCGGGACTGATCGATATCGGCCACCAGCACGCGGGCTGCGCCGGCTGCTTTTGCCGCCTGCAAGGTCAGCAGGCCGATCATGCCGGCGCCGATGACCAACACCGTTTCGCCGCCCTTCATCTGGGACACGCGCACCGCGTGCAAAGCGACGGAGACGGCCTCAAGCATGGCAGCTTCCTGGAACTCGAGGCCATCGGGCAGGTGATACGCGATTCTTTGCGGCACGACGACGTACTCGGCAAACGCGCCCGCGCGCCGGTAGTCAGTGCAGGACACACCGATGACCTGGCGGTTGTTGCAGAGGTTGATGTCGCCCGCAAGGCAGAATTCGCATTGACCGCAGTAGACGGTGGAGTCGAACGTGACCCGGTCGCCGGTCTTGAACCTGGAAACGCCCGGGCCGGTGGCGGCCACGGTTCCTGCTGCTTCATGCCCCATCACGATCGGTGGAATGCGCCTTCCGGACGTGCCGTCGTAGCCATGAACGTCACTGCCACAGATGCCACAAGCGGCGACACGCACCAGGATCTCTTCCGGGCCCGGCACGGGAGCGGGCAGATCGGCCACATCGAGTTGGTTGTACTGCGAAAGAAGCAACGCTTTCATGGAACCCCCCAGCGGATCGCTCCATCAACCGCGCGAACGCGCAGTGGTGAAGCCGATTAAGGGTACATGGTTCGCAGCGGCACCTCAAGCAACCGCCCTACGACCCATGTACCATGGTGTTTCTCACCCCTCATGAGCACACGTGGTCTTCGACGCAGGCTGATTGCAGGATTCGGCGCCAATACCTTTAGCCGGGTCAGCACCACGCTCACACAAATTTTCTCCGTTCCCGTCTTCCTCAGCCATTGGGGTGTGCACCTGTATGGCGAGTGGATCCTGCTGAACACGATCCCTAGTTATCTTGGGCTCAGCGATGTTGGTTTCGGCAGCGTGGCGGGGAACGAAATGACCATGCTGGCCGCAACCCAGGATTTCGAACAGGCACTGGTGGTGTTTCAAAGCGTCTGGGTGCTGACGACGGTCATCACCAGCGCATTGGGTCTGCTATTGATCTCGGTGGTCTGGGTGCTACCCCTGGCCGCGTGGCTGCATATGCACGCTATCAGCGCTCACGATGCAAGGGTGATTGTCCTGCTGCTGGGTCTTGCCGTGCTGTTGGGCATGCAGGAGACGTTGTTCCAGGCGGCGTTTCGCTGCGTGGGGAAATATCCGCTGGGGACCATGGCGAAGAGCCTGGTGGTGCTGGCGGCTTTTCTGAGCACCATGGTTGGTGTGTGGCTGCGGATGTCGCCGGTGTCTGTGGCGGCACTTTACGTGGGTGTGAACGTTGTGGGGGTATTCGCGTTGTGGATCCTGCTGCGGCGCGAGGTGCCGTGGATCCGTTTCGGCATCCGTCATGCGCAATGGGCGGTGATTCGGCGGTTGACCGGTCCGGCGCTGTCGTTCATGAGCTTTCCGGTGGTCAATGCGCTGAACCTGCAGGGCATCCTGGTGGTGATCGGGTACGTGTTGGGGCCGATCCCGGTGGTTACGTTCAACACGGCACGCACTATTTCGCGCAGTGCCGCGCAGGGCATGAACCTGATTAACAATGCCATCTGGCCGGAGATGTCGGCGGCGTTTGGCGCGGGCGCTATGGACATCGCGCGGTTGCTGCACCGGCGCGCGTGCCAGATTTCGTTGTTTCTTTGCCTGGGCATCACGTTGGGGGTGGCGGTCCTGGGCGACTGGATCTGGAAGGTTTGGACGGTGGGCCGGGTGCCGACGGATGCGGTCCTGTTGAATATCATGCTGCTGCAGATGGTGGTGTCTGCCTTGTGGTTCACCAGTTCCGTGGTGCCGATGGCGACCAATCAACACCAAAGGATCGCCCGGGTGATGCTTACCGCTACGTTGCTGGCGCTGGGGTTGGCCTGGTTGTTGATGCATGTGCACGCGCTCCGCTTGCGGGGCGCGGCGGTCGCGCTGGTGGTGGGTGATGCGGTGACTGCGTTTTATGTTCTGCGGGAGAGCTTACGGCTGCTGGGAGATGACCTGGGAGGGTTTTCGCGGAGCATGCTGGATGTGTCGTTGTTGCGGAATGTGTGGCGGCGGTCGAAGGTACCGCTCGCTAGCGAGTAGGTGTCCGGGTAAGGGAGTGTTGGGTGGTTTAGATGTCGGGCGGTTCACTCAATACGGTGGAAGCCCCGGACTTTTAGTCCGGGGCGCGGATGTAGAACCCGCGCTGAGGGTGGTGGCTTTCACCATGCGGGGGCTTTCGCCCAGGTGGCAGCGGCGCCAGTCCGGTTGAAAACTTGCGCGTAGATTTCGCACACTGCCAATTGGCTGGCGAAGCTTGGTTGAACCAGGGCTAAAGCCCTCAATCTTTGTGCGCGTTTAAGCGCGGGTCTTGAACCCGCGCCCCCGGACTGAAGTCCGGGGCTTCCACGGGTTCAGCGGGGTGGTCCGAGAATCCTGCAAGGCGTCGTTGCGATGGAGAGCAGCCGAATTTGATCGTTGCCGAGCTGGAGATTCCATTTTCAATTTGCCTCAAGGCAATTAGCTGCTCGGGATGAAAAGGGGAGCGGCTCCAAAGCGCCTGGTTTAGATGTACCCCACTCAAGCCGAAGAGCGGCTTGAATGGGCCACCCGGGGTTTAGAGGAGTTAGCTTTTTTCTGCGGATTCGGGGACGACTGCGGCGGCGGCCTGGAAACCGATTTTGGAGTGCATGCCGTCGCAGAAGGGCTTGTTGGCGGAGGCGCCGCAGCGGCAAAGCGAGACGGCGGGCTTGCCGGTGGTATCGATGATTTTGCCGTCGTAGTCGACCAGCTTGATTGGACCCTCTACGCGAAATGGTCCGTTCGGACGGACCGTGATCGTAACTTCCCCCTCAGCCATGCAGTGCTCCATTCAATGATGTAAGTTCGATTCGAGTCTAGCAGCCGGACAGCGTCGATTAATCGCTGTCGAGATTCTGTGTGGCCTTCGGCTCATCCTGCGGCGGCTTGGGCTGCGGATCCTGCACATTGCCCGGAGTGCCGGTGGTGGAACCCGGGACCGGACCGTTCTTGATGTTTGAACTCTTGCCGACTTTCTGGCCCTGCCAGCCCGTGGTACTGACATTCTGGGCGGTGCTCCCGGTTTCGCAACCAACAGCCATGCCACACGAGGCAAGCAGCAAAAGAACAGCAGCTCTGTACATGAGTTCTCCTTGAAGCGATCTTAGAGCATTTTTCGGTCTGGGTGGGGAGGGTTGCGAGGACACGCAATTTGGCAGAGGCGAGGCGGACGTATTTGATTTTTTGGGGAAGAGCCGCGGGCGGATGTGCCGGGCGCAAAAAAACTAGGCAGAGGGAACCACTGCATGAGACGGGCAACACTTGCTGGAAGCTGCGGGGAAAACGGCCGACCCGTTTTCCCCGCTAAAGCTGACTACAGACTACAGAACCTGAACGTTCTCTGCCTGCCAACCCTTAGGGCCTTTGGTTACGTTGAACTGAACCGCCTGGCCTTCTTGAAGAGTGCGGAAGCCGTTTGCCTGAATCGCTGTGTGGTGCACGAAAACGTCCTCACCATTTGCACGGCTCAAGAAGCCGAACCCCTTGGCATCGTTGAACCACTTCACTGTACCTTGTTCCATTGTTTCTTCCTTAGTAACGAGATGACGCTGAATTCAATCGGGGTATCTGCAGGTAGTGCGGACTCCTAGAGCAGAACGAGCTGAGAACCAAAATCGTATTCGACGCTCTTTTAGGATATACCGCAGATACGACAAGTGCAATCAGAATTTTTTGTCGCTTACCCGACTGTTCATTCGTACTTCAGAGATTCTACCGGGTCCATGCGCGCGGCGCGAATGGCGGGGACGGTGCCAAAGGCCACTCCGACGGCGCAGGAAACCAGAATGGCAACCACTGCCGAGATCCAGGAGACCTGCAGGCGGTAATCGGTAAAGAAGGCGATGGATAGAGGCAGCAGCATGGCGAGCACCGTGCCCACGACTCCCCCGCTGAGCGAGATCAGCACCGCCTCGGCAAGGAACTGGAGCTGGATTTCGCGGAAGGTGGCTCCCAAAGCCTTGCGGATACCAATCTCGCGGATGCGGGAGCGCACGGTGGCGAGCATGATGTTCATGATGCCCACGCCGCTGACCAGGAGGGTGACCAGGGAAAAGAGCAGCAGGATGATGCTGAAAGCGGTTGCGGTTTTGCCGGCCATGGACAGCACCTCGGCCAGATTGCCAACTTCGTATACAGATTCAGACCGGTGTCTCGACTTGATCGCGCTTTTGATGGCATCGGTGGCCCAGGGCACACCACTGGGATCTGCCATGGAGAAATAAATCTGGTTCACGGCATCGGTTCCGGTGAAATAGCGGGCCACGGTGTAGGGGATGAGCACGGTTTCATCTACTATCTCTGACTGGCCGAAGGTCTCGAAGCGCTCGCGGAACACGCCGACGATCACAAACGGCACGTTGGAGATGGCCAGGGTTTTGCCGACCGCCTCGCTTACGCTCCCATACTGCGTAAGAGCGAATTTCTCAGTGACCAGAGCGGCCTTGCTGTGGCTTAACGAATCCTGTTCATCAAAGAAGCGCCCGGAAGTCAGGTAAAGGCGGCGTATATCGGCGTACTCCGGGCTGACCCCGAGAATCAGCACATCCCGTTCTTTGCCGCCGCCGCTGGTAAAAAACTGGTGGAGGTTGAGCACCGGCGAGGCGGCCTGAACGCCAGGGACCTGTTGCTGCACAGCCCTCATATCGTCCACGGTTAAATAATCGCGCACCGAAGCGGAGCTGGCGTCGGTGAGGCCGGCGTATTCCGCCCATATGAGGTTGGTGCCGATGTTCTGGATGGAGGTCAGCACGTACCGCCGGCCAGAAAGGCCAATGGTGACCACGAGGATAAGCGATGCAGTGCCGATGACCATGCCCAGCGCCGTGAGGGCGAAGCGGACCTGGTTCAAACGGAAAGAATCGATCGCCAGCATAACGATCTCGCGGAGGGCGATGCTTTGCGTGCCGCGACCTGTGATGGAGGGGTTCATCGGTTGCCCAAAAAGACCAGCGTGACCCCAACAGAGACGAGCACTACGCCGAGCCAGCGCCGGGGGCTTACCCGTTCACGCAAAAAGAATACCGCTCCCAGCGCTCCGGCGACGTAGCTGAGCGCGGTGACGGGCACGACGAAGCTTACGTTGAGGAACGACAGGGCTCCCAGCAGGGAGAAGAAGGCAAGGGCCATCAAGCCTACGCCGGCCCACATCCAGCCTAGGCGCAGGGCGCGGAGGATGACCTGGACGATCGCGCGCGGGCGAAAATCGCTTACCTCGCCAACGGCTTTCATAGCGCGGGAAACGCAGAGTTCGCCGCCGGTGCCGGCGCCGACGATGAGCATGAAGAGGATGACCTCGGCCAAACTAGGTACGCTCCGGGCTTTGCGGGTCAGTCTGGCCGACGACGAACACGCCCAGGCAGATGACCGCAATTCCCAACCATCGCAGCGGAGAGACGGGTTCCCCCAGCATCAGGAAGCCGAGCAGCGCCGATACGCCGTAACCCACGGACGAAGCAGGCTGTACGTAGCTGTAGTCGGCCCAGGAGAGCACCAATACGTTGGCCACAAAGAAGGTGAGCAGGGACGCGATGCCGAGCCAGAGAGGCACTGTACTAAGAACCGAGCCAACTGTGTGCACAGCCGCGGCCGCCGGCCAAAGGGAAAGCTTACCGGCCTGTTTCATGCCCTTGCTCAGCAGTACATTGCCCAGCGGCCCTGCGATGACCATCACGGAGATCAGCGAGAATGTTTTTAGTTGAAGCGATTTGTGAGCCGTCATGCGGGTTGGGCCGTCAAAGCCTTATTGTACTAGCCGGAAAACGGCATTTTGCGCCCTGGCGCGTAGCATCCCACAAGCGTCGACTGTCTACGACGTGAAGGCGAAAGAAATGCGGTCAAGCAAAGTTTGCTTTTCGTGCGGCGTGCGACAGAGACACCCGATATAACTATAGTTTGGGCAGAAACGCAGCTCTGCTTCCTGTGAGGTATACGCAATTTGTGTGGCATTGCTGGTTTTACCCAAAAGGGCTGGACGCCCGACGCAGGCCGGATTAGCGCGGCGACCGCGACCCTAAGCCATCGCGGACCAGATCAGCAAGGGGTGTTCTCCTCTCGATTGTGTTCGCTGGGGGCGGCCCGGCTCAAGATCCTGGACCTCGCGGCCGGCTCTCAACCCATGACATCGAACGATGGCGATACTGTCATCGTGTTCAATGGTGAGATTTACAACCACCTGGCACTGCGCCCGGAGCTCGAAAGCCTGGGCTACGTATTTAAGACCCATTGCGATACTGAGACGGTGCTGTACGCGTTCCTGGCTTGGGATGTGGCGTGCTTTGCCCGGATGCGCGGCATGTTTGCCGTGGCGCTGTGGCGCAAATCGACCAGGCGCCTGATTCTTGCGCGCGATCGCATGGGGATCAAGCCTCTATACCTGGCGAAGTATGGCGAGGACCTGCTATTCGGTTCTGAGCTGAAGACGATCCTGATCCACCCGGAAGTCGAGCGTCGATTGAGCATGGAAGGGCTGGACTGCTATCTGTCGCTGAATTATGTTCCCTGTCCCTGGACACTGGTGAATGGGGTAGAAAAGCTGCCTCCCGGCTGCTGGTTTGAGTGGCAGGATGGCCGGACGCGGACAGAAGCCTGGTGGCAGTTACCGAAGGCCGCACCGCAGCAGCGCGATCTTGCGAGCGCACAGGAAGAGTTGGACATGCTGCTGCAGCAGTCGGTGGGCGAACACCTGTTGGCGGATGTTCCCCTGGGTGTGTGGCTCAGCGGCGGTATCGATTCCTCAACCATCCTGCACTATGCTGCCAACGCGGGCGGCTCCCGCCTGAAGACCTTTTCGATTTCATTCAAGGGCCGCAGCTTTGACGAGACCGAACACATTCAGCAAGTGGTGTCGCACTACGGAACAGAACATGAACAACTCGATCTGAACCCGCAGGAAGATTTGCAGGGAGCGATTGAGCAGTTCGCGTATTACTCGGATGAACCGAGCGCCGATGCCGGGGCGTTGCCGGTCTGGTTTCTTTCGCGCATGTGCAAGACGCACGCGACGGTGGCGCTGAGTGGTGAAGGCGCCGATGAGATTTTTGGCGGGTACCTGACCTACCGTGCCAACCAGCTTGCCCGCACGGCTCGACGGTTGCCTGCCAGCGCCCTAAGGCTGGCACTCAAGGGCTTGCGGCACTGGCCGGTTTCTGACGAAAAGATCAGTATTGAGTACAAACTGAAGCGTTTTCTGGAGGGAAGCCTGCTGCCCCCGGAACAGGCGCACATTCACTGGAACGGCACGTTTTCTGACGTTGCCAAGGCTTCCTTACTGCGGCGGCCTTTGCCCCACGCCATGGGAGACATTCTGGCGGTGCTTGCGAGCGGCCTCGAAAGCGGCGATGGGCTGCAACCGTTCCTGGCCTTTGACCAGCAGTATTACCTTGCTGATGACATCCTGGTGAAGTCGGATCGCATGAGCATGGCACATTCGGTCGAAGTACGGCCACCGTTTCTGGATCACCGTATTGTTGAATTTGCCGCAACCCTGCCGGACGAGCTGAAGATGCGCGGCTCCCGGCAAAAACTCATTCTCAAAGAATTGATGAAGAGCAAGCTACCGTCATCGATACTGAATCGCAAAAAAGTGGGCTTTGACATCCCCGCGCATGAGTGGCTTCGCGGATCGCTGCGCCCGCTTCTGGTTGCGACCTTGAAAGAAGGAATTTCTGAGCACGCTGAACTGTTCCGCGCTGAAACGATCGAAAACTATTTGCGGCTTCACCTGGAGAGGCGCGCCAACCTGGGATACCACCTATGGGGCTTAATGATTCTGTTTCTGTGGATGAAGCAATGGCGCATACAGTCGACGCCGGCCTCCACACGGACGCTTCCGGTGATGGTGGCCGAAGGAGCTGGCATACCTACCTAGCTGTTTTGCTGTTGTTCGCCGCAGCCGTTTACCTGGCCTGCCTTGTTTCGCCACCCTCGCTGATGGATGATGTGGACGCCGTGCAGGGGCAGATCGCGCGCAATATGCTCGACTCTGGCGATTGGGTGACCGCGCGGCTTAACGGGATTATCTATCTCGAAAAATCGCCTTTGATTTATTGGCTGATGGCCATCAGTTACAAGGTGCTCGGCCCCCATGACTGGGCGGCCCGCATCCCCATGGCGCTTTCCTGCATTGGGCTGGCGTGGCTTACCGCGGCATTCGGGCGATGGGCGTTTGGCAAGCTGGCCGGGTTCTATGCTGGCCTTTGCATTGCCACCTGCATCGGGCTGTTTCTCTTTACCCGCATCCTGATTCCCGATGTGATGCTTACCTTTACCATCGCGGTGACGATGTGGGCTTTTCTGCGGGTACTCGATCCAGAGGAGGCACATCCGCGCGCCTGGGCCTATACGCTGGCTGCCAGCCTGGGTGTGGGTTTGTTGTTGAAAAGCCTGATCGCCCTGGTGTTTCCCCTCGGGGCCGCCATCCTGTACCTGCTGATCACTCGCCAGCTTTTTTCCTTAGCGACCTGGAAGCGTTTTTATCCGTGGTCCAGCCTGGGAATAGTGTTGCTCATATCCGTTCCGTGGCATGTACTGGCCACACTGCAGAACCCGCCTGCGTTTGCGTTTACCCTGCACAGCGGTCCCGGCATGTATCACGGGTTTCTGTGGTTTTACTTCATTAATGAGCAGCTGCTGCGCTTTCTCAACCTGCGCTACCCGCGCGATTATGCGACGGTGCCCCGGCTGTACTTCTGGCTGTTCCATTTGATTTGGCTGTTTCCCTGGAGTGTGTACTTCCCTGCGATTTTCCAGCTTTCGTACAAGCCTCTGGATCGTGCAGGCAAGACCCGCTTGCTGGCTGTTTGCTGGACTGGATTTCTGCTGCTGTTTTTTACCTTCTCCACGACGCAGGAGTATTACTCGATGCCCTGCTACCCGGCACTTGCTTTACTGCTGGGCTCGGCTATGGCGGAGGGCGGCAGGCGCATTCGCTGGGGCACCCGAGCCCTCACGGTTATCACCGGCGTTGCCGCGGTGGCCGCCATTGCCATTCTGATTGCGGTACGGCACGTGCCGACGCCCGGGGATATTACGACGGCGCTCAGCAAGCATCCCACGGCCTACAAACTTTCGCTGGGCCACATGGAAGACCTCACGATCAGTTCGTTTGCGTACCTGCGATTTCCGTTGGCGCTGGCGGCAATTGCTTTTCTGATTGGCGTTGCGGGCACGATACGGGCGAACAGCAGGCGCATGTACCCGGCGTTCCTTGCCGTCGCGGTGATGATGGTTGTGTTCTTCCAGGCAGCCCGTTTGGCCATGGTGACCTTTGATCCGTTTTTGTCTTCGCGGCCGCTGGCACGAGCCATTATGGAGGCGCCGCCGGGGACGATCATCGTGGATAGCCAGTACTACATCTATTCTTCGATCGCCTTTTACACCCAGCGCAGAGAGCTGCTGCTGAATGGGCGCTGGAACAATCTTGAATATGGGTCCTATGCACCCGGGGCGCCCGATGTGTTTATCAACGATGCTGACTTTCAGCGGCTTTGGCAGACACCGGCCCGCTATTACCTCGTGACGAAACTTACGGCGCTTTCCCGGTTGACGCAGTTGGTGGGGAAATCGCGGTTGCACGTGGTGGCCCAGGGCGGCGGAAAGATCGTCTACACCAATCTTCCGGTCGTGCCTCCGACGCATGAGCAGCGCGCGCAAACCCCTGCTAAACTTGGGGTTGGTCCCATTGTTCCCGTCGCGCACAACAGGCTCATCACTGCAACCGGTGAATAACATACTCAACCTTTAGGGAGACATGATGAAAATTGCCGTACTTGGTGGTGATGGTTATTGTGGCTGGGCCACTGCACTTTACCTGTCGCAGCGTGGTCACTCCGTAGCGATTATCGATAACTTTGTTCGCCGGCTTTGGGACCACGAGCTGGGCGTACAAACGCTTACGCCGATCCGCCCGTTAAGCGATCGCTTGCGGGTTTGGCACGAGCTGACTGGCAAGCAGATTGAACTGTTTGTTGGTGATGTGACCGATTATGAGTTTCTTGCGTCTACCATCAAAACCTTTGAGCCAGAAGCAGTGATTCACTTTGCGGAACAGCGTTCGGCGCCGTATTCGATGATCGATCGCAATCACGCTGTGGGCACGCAGGTGAACAACGTGGTCGGCACGCTGAACCTGCTGTTCGCCCTGCGCGAGCTGCAGCCAGATTGCCACCTGGTCAAGCTGGGAACGATGGGCGAGTACGGCACGCCCAATATCGATATCGAAGAGGGCTACATCACGATCGAGCACAACGGACGCAAGGATGTGCTGCCATATCCCAAGCAGCCCGGCTCGTTCTACCACCTGTCGAAAGTGCATGACAGCCATAACATGATGTTCGCCTGCAAGATCTGGGGCACGCGGGCGACCGATCTGAACCAGGGTGTTGTGTATGGCACGATGACCGATGAAGTGGCGTTGGATGAAGCACTCATCAATCGCTTCGATTACGACGAAGTGTTTGGTACGGTACTCAACCGCTTCTGCGCGCAGGCGGCGATTGGTCATCCGCTCACGGTGTACGGTAAAGGCGGCCAGACGCGTGGGTTTCTGGATATACGCGATACGGTTCGGTGTGTTGAGCTTGCTTGTTTGAACCCAGCGGCTCGTGGTGAGTTTCGTGTGTTCAATCAGTTCACTGAGCAGTTTTCCGTGTTGGATTTAGCGAACCTTGTGCAGAAGTGCGGCAAGTCGGCGGGATTGACGGTTGAGATCGATCACCTTCCGGACCCCAGGGTGGAATCGGAGCAGCACTACTTCAACGCTAAACATTCCAAGCTTATTGATCTTGGGCTGCAGCCTCATTTTCTTTCCGAGTCGCTGCTGGATTCTTTGATCGATATTGCTGTTCGGTATCGTGACCGCATCGATACTGGGTTGTTTATGCCTCGAGTGCACTGGCGCCAGACCAAGAGTGACCGGCGGGTGGAGAAGGCTGTGCTGGCTAAAACGGCGTTGTAGGTTTTTGGTGGTAGAGGGGAGACGGTCATGACTGCGGTTTCGCTTCGCGTTATTCCCTAGGGTGGTTACCGGTGGGAGAAGTGCAGATCCCTCGACTGCGCTCGGGATGACAAAGGGGAGAGGGTCTACCTTAAAGTGGTGTTGTAACGGTATAGGCTCCGGTTTCGCTTCGCCGAGGGATGACAAGGGGTAGTTATATGCGCTCTGGGGATTTTTCGGTGGCGCGCAGTGCGGCGGCGGCTGGGTCGACTGGAACTAGCTCTCCGTTGCGGATGTAATAGTAGCCGTCACGCCAACGTATGCTGCTTCGGGTGAAGCTGGTTAGCCAGATTGCGGTGGAGAATAAATCCCAGACTGGTAAGAGCCATAGCTTCTTGTAAATGCCTGGCTGCTTCAACCCTGACCTGCCTATGACTTCGATCATCGCGATGCGAAAAGCGAAGTAGGCGCTGAGGTAGCCGAAGATCACCTGAGGTGTGGGATGCAGGGCAATCGCGATCAGGGCCCAGGGCAAACCTAAGGTGAAGATCAGACCGAAATGCCCCCAGGGGCGCATGATGCGCATCACTACCGTCCAACGCAGGCGCTTGAGAAACAGATCGCGCAAAGATTGAAAATCGGAAACAGTTTGAATGGAATAATTCAACAACACCACCTCATAGCCTTGCTCCGCTATGAGGCGGCCGACTAGTAAATCATCCGCAGGCCGATTCTCAATGGCTGCGTACCCGCCAAATCCAGCGAGGTGCTTGCGTGTTGTAGCGATCGTTGGCCCCAGGGCGAACTTCACTCCATCCAGGTGCCTGGCAACCAGGATGCCGGCATAGAAATCGGAGAGCATGCCAACCGATTGCACTTGCTGGACAAAGGTTTTTTCTTCCCCGGGCACAGGCACGTAAAAACAGGTAACCGCACCTACGTGTGCGTTCTCCAAGGGCGCCACAACGGTGCGCAGATAATTCGGCTCAACACGTACGTCACTGTCACTGATGACGAAGGTCTCGTATTTTGCTTCGGCGGTCATCCGCGCTAACTTGGCTACCTTGTCATTCGTCGCTACCCGGCCGGAACCCATCAATACGCGTATCTGGCAATTTGGAAAATCACGCATGAGCCGTTGAATGACGGGTAACGACGGATCCGAAGCGTCGCCTACACAGAAGACAATCTCGTACTCGGGATAATCCTGACGGCAAAAACTGGCGAGGTTTTCGTATGCGTCCGGATCGAGTCCGCGGATGGGCTTTAGATTACTGACCGGCGGGGTGTAGCTGGAACGAGGCTGGGTTGATGGTTTGCGGGTGCTGGTAAAAAAACGCCAGGAGCTAAACAACGCCAGCGAGTAATAAATCACCGGGATGGCGGCCACTCCCATGATCGTCCAATGAACAACACTCAGGATCATTCAGCCCCTTATTTCCATTTGTTTGATTATCTCCCAAGCGGTTATCGCGCCTCCGGCACGGATAGCGAGGCATGCCATTCTCGGGAATCAACACTCGACAGTGGATAGACGAGTGTTCGCCGCTGCCTGTTTCATCCGCATACAGATCCCCTTGCTTTTATGTTTATTCAGCTGGATATTTGCTTTTATTTTCAACGACTTGGTGCGCCCACCCAGGATTTCCCACAATTAATCGATTGACACGTACAGCCACCGATAGGCGAAAATAAAGCGAAAGTAAACCACTCTCGCATTCGTTCAAAACAGGCCAGGCATGCCAAGCACTCAACAGCTCCGCGCACAAATAGAAGCGTCTCTGGCGAAACGCATTCCTTCGGCGCTGACCCCGCTGCCACGCACGGCAAAGCCGGTGACGACTACGGGTGTGCGCGAGGTGGATCAGCTGCTGCAGGGTGGCTTTCCGCTGGGCGCGATCACGGAGTTGGTGGGCCCGGAGTGCTCCGGCCGTACATCCCTGGCGCTTACGTTCCTTGCCAACCTGACCCAGGCGGGAAAAGTATGCGCCTGGGTCGATGTTTCCGATGCATTGCATCCAGCATCCGCGGCAGCTCTCGGTGTCGACCTGTCACGGCTCCTGTGGATTCGCTGTGGTGTTTCCGCTGCCGTTGAAGCGATTCCAAAAACGGCTGCACCCGATGTGCGTCAGAGTGTGCCCCTGCAGGAGAAAGCTGCCAGGGTAAAGCCGGGACTGCCGCAGGGGGGTAGCGGGCATCCCCGGATGGAAGCACAAGGCCTTGCGACCGCGGTGAGTGATCTGTTCGGCGAGACGGCACCGCGTTGTGCTGAACCATTGCACAAGCCCAGACCGCAACGTCAGGCGTTTCATCCCCTTGGGCAGGAGTCTGAGTCTGGCGCCGAGAACAACCCCAACCGTGCGCGCGCAGCGACTCCGCGGAAGAAGTCCTGGTCGCGACTGGAGCAGGCACTTCGCGTGACTGACCTGCTGCTGCAGGCAGGAGGGTTTGGCTGCATTGTGTTGGATATGAGCAGCCTGAACACGGAGTTCGCGCTACGCGTGCCGCTTGCCACATGGTTTCGTTTTCGTGCGGCAGCAGAACGTTTGCAGCTGCATTTACTTCTGCTCACGCAGCACACCTGTTCCAAGAGCAGCGCCGGACTGGTGCTGCGCCTGGAGCCTGGCCGTGTGATAAGCCGTGAGTCAACTGTGTTTACCGGTCTTGAACACCGGGCATGTTTGGAACGGCAGCGATTTCCGGAAACCCCTCAGAACGTACTGCCTATGCGCAAGCCACCACAGAGCACACATGGGGCGCAGTGGCAAAGTAAAGCTGTTTGGGCAGGCCGGCGATAAACCTTATCGATGTGGAGACTGGCATGCAGAAAAGAATTTATGCCTGCGTGATTGCGACAGCGTTTCCGTTGCAGTCACGGTTACGTTTTCGGCCGGACCTGCAGGGCAAGCCGATAGCCATTCTGGACGGCGAACCTCCAGGTGAACGAGTGTGTTCCGTGAGCGAAGCGGCGCGCAAACTGGGCGTTACCGTAGGTATGACGAAAGCAGAACTGGAATTGTATCCAGGCGTATTGGCTCTGCCCCGTTCCTATGCGCACGAGTCATCTGCACGTGCAGCGTTGCTGGAGTGTGCCGGCTGCTTTTCTCCCCTGGTCGAAGATCACAGCAGCGATCTCTGCTTTCTCTGCGTGTTGGATATTACCGGCACCGATACGCTTTTTGGATCACGGGAAGTACTTGGGGAAAAGCTGCGCAAACAGGTACAGGCATTGTGCATGGAGGCCTCGGTCACTGCCAGCAGCAACTTCTATGCTTCTGTTTGCCTTGCGCGCGGTTATTTTTCTGGTGAGCGTTCGGGGGTGCGCGCGGTGCCTTGCGGTACAGAAAGCTATGCTTTAGCGCCATTGCCGCTTTCTGTGCTGGCTCTCTCGCAGGAACATACGGATACCTTTGCGATGTGGGGCATCAGCACGCTGGGAGAGCTCGCGCAATTGAAAGAGACTGAGCTCATCACGCGGTTAGGCCAACAGGGCAAAACATTTCGCTTGCTGGCGCGCGGCGAGGCCCCTCATTTGTTCCAGGCGATCGAGCCCGGCTTTGTTCTGGAAGAGCGCATGGAACTGGATGTACCAGTAGAACTGCTCGATTCCCTGCTGTTTATTGCCGGTGTCATGCTCGATCAATTGATCGTACGTGTGCAGTTACAGATCCTGTCGCTGGCCTCGATTACTCTGCAGCTGGGCCTGGAAGATGGCACAGTACACACCCGGACAGTGCGGCCCGCGCTGCCGAACAATGACCGGCAGCTATGGTTGAAGCTGGCTCACCTTGATTTGCTGGCGCATCCGCCCACCTCGGCGATTCGTTCGCTCAGCTTGTCAGCGGAGCCCGGAAGCACCAGCAAAGTGCAAATGGGGTTGTTCTCACCGCAAACTCCAGAACCCATGCGTCTGGATGTAACCCTCGCGCGCATTCGCAGTATCGTCGGCGAAGGCTGTGTGGGCAGTGCGGAACTCGATGATACCCATCGCGCGGATGCTTACCATCTCAAGCAGTTTTTTGTGCCAGCGGGCGCGCCCGCCTCATCGTCTGCAACAGAATCAGGTGCACAACGCATGGCCATGCGGCAAGTCAGGCCTGCGGAACTTGGTACACGTCACCCTGCGCGAGCAACAGCCGGCGGCCCTGTTCTTCCGCCAGCAACGCTACACCGTGGAACACGCTTATGGGCCCTGGTCGTCGGGTGGCGATTGGTGGAAGCCCAGCCTGTGGTCGGTGGAACAGTGGGATGTAGTAATCAGGGGACAGGCTACTGAGAACTGGCTGTGTTGCTGCTTAACCCACGACAAGATGCTGGAGCGCTGGGTGGTTGAGGCGCTGTATGACTGAGCGCTATATAGAGCTGCATGCGGCGAGTGCTTTCAGTTTTCTGGAGGGCGCTTCTCTACCCGAAGAACTGATTCAACGCGCGGCCGAACTCAACATGCCCGCGATGGGGTTGCTCGACCGCAATGGAGTGTACGGCTCGGCACGCTTTCACACACTGGCTAAGAAGCATGGGGTACACGCCCATGTTGGCGCGGAGATTGCTGTCACTGGCATAGGCAATCGTCTGACACCGCCTGCATGGCTGCCCCATCAGCACGGTGCGGAGCCCGCGCGCCTGCCTTTGCTGTGTACATCGCGCCTCGGCTACCAGAATCTTTGCCAGCTCATCACTCGTTTCAAAATGCGCGAGACAGAAAAGTGTGAAGGGTCAGCAACACTCGACGATGTGGCCACCTATGCCTCCGGGCTGGTTTGCCTCACGGGTGGAGATGAAGGACCGATGGCCGCAGCACTGATGCGCGGTGGTGTAACTGCTGCCATGAAAGTGACACAACAACTGGTACACATGTTCGGGCAGAAGAATGTGTATGTAGAGCTGCAGCGCCATGATGATCGTGAAGAGGAATGGCGCAACCAGGCGGCCATGCAGGTTGCAGAGCGCCTGGGCTTGCCGTTGCTGGCGACCAATGGGGTTCGCTATGCCACTGCCTACGACCGGGAAATACTGGATGTGTTCACCGCCACCCGGCACCATACGGACCTGGAACATGCGGGGCGGCTACTGACTGCGAACGGGCTACGCTACCTACGGTCAGCGGAGGAGATGGTTACCCGATTCCGCGACATACCTACAGCAACCGCCAACAGCGTGGCTCTTTCAGAACGTCTGGAGTTCGCATTGGGGGACCTGGGGTATGAGTTTCCACGCTATCCTGTGCCGGCTGGAGAGACCATGGATAGCTTTCTGCGCGAACGCACCATGGAAGGGGTAAGCAGACGGTATGCCGGGCACAACCGGCACCTGCTGCAAAAAGCAAAGAAGCAAGTCGAACGTGAGCTGGCGTTGATCGAGCGGCTCGGCTTCGCAGGCTATTTTCTGATCGTTTGGGACCTGATTGAGTTCTGCAAGGCACATGACATCCTGGTGCAGGGCCGGGGTAGCGCCGCCAATTCCGCTGTTTGCTATGCGCTCGAGATTACGGCTGTCGACCCCATCGGCATGGAATTACTGTTTGAACGCTTCCTCAGCGAGAGCCGGGGGGAATGGCCAGACATTGATTTAGATCTCCCTTCCGGCGACAAGCGGGAGCAGGCGATCCAGTACATCTACACGCGCTATGGGCAACTGGGCGCCGCCATCACGGCGAACGTGATTACGTACCGTGGCAAGTCAGCCGCGCGCGAAGTGGGTAAGGCCATGGGTTTTGATCCTGAAACCCTGGGACGCTTATCGAGCCTGGTCTCGCAATGGGAATGGAAAAGTAAAAACGATACGCTCGAACATTCGTTCCTGCATGCAGGCTTTGATATCAAGCATCAACGTATCCGAAAGTTTCTTGAACTTTGCATGCGGATACAGGATTTACCCCGGCATTTGGGTCAACATTCCGGAGGTATGGTGATTTGCCAGGGTCAGCTGGACCATGTGGTTCCCCTGGAGCGCGCTTCGATGCCGGGGCGGACGGTGGTGCAGTGGGACAAAGAGGATTGCGCCGATCTGGGGATCATCAAAGTGGATCTGCTGGGCCTGGGGATGATGGCGGTCATTCAGGATTGCCTTTCGTTAGTCACCGAGCACTACAAGGCTCCTGTGGACCTGGCGCAATTACCGCAGGACCCAGTGGTCTACGAAACACTTACAGCGCGCAGATACGGTGGGGATGTTTCAGGTAGAGAGCCGGGCGCAGATGGCTTCGTTGCCGCGCAATCGGCCAGACAAGTTTTATGACCTGGTGGTGCAGGTGGCGATTATCCGTCCAGGCCCGATTGTCGGCAAGATGATGCACCCGTATATGCGCAGGCGGCAAAACAAAGAAGCCGTCACCTATCCGCATCCCTCGCTGGTCCCTGTATTGAAGCGAACGCTGGGCGTGCCTTTATTTCAAGAGCAGTTGCTGCGCATGGCCATGACTGTTGCCAATTTCTCGGGAGCCGAAGCAGAAGAGCTACGACGGGCAGTGGGTATGCGCCGCTCCTGGCAACGCATGGAGCAATTAGAGGGCAAGCTGCGGTCCGGGATGACCGCAAACGGTCTCGACACCGCGACGCAGGAAAACATCATTCAGAACATTACTTCGTTTGCGCTGTACGGTTTTCCAGAATCCCATGCGGCTAGTTTTGCGTTGATAGCGTATGCGTCGGCCTACTTCAAGGTGCATTATTTAGCCGCGTTCACCTGCGCCATTCTGAATAACCAGCCGATGGGGTTTTACTCAGCCGCAGTGTTGGTGAAGGATGCGCAACGGCATGGCTTGCGCATCCGGCCAATCGATGTGCAGGTTTCGGACTGGCTCTGCACGATCGAGCGAGAAGAGAATGGTGAGTTATCCATGCGCATGGGGCTGCTCTATGCCAAAGGTCTGCGGCAGGATGTGGGCGAAGCCATTGTGGCTGCTCGCCCTTTTCGTTCCGCGGAAGACATTACGCGCCGTGTTCCGCGATTGCAACGCAACGAGCTGACCTTATTAGCGCGCATTGGTGCGCTGAACAGCCTGCAGGGGATTGATCATCGGCGCGATGCAGTCTGGGCTGTAGAGGAGACGATCAGGCCAGTAGGGCCTTTACTGAAGCATGCGCATGGGGTGAGTGACGCTTCTCCGCTGCGGCAAATGAACACGGAAGAGCGGCTGAGTGCGGACTACTCCGGCACGGGACTGACGGTAGGCAAACACCCGCTGCACTACCGGCGGCAGGAACTGCGTGCGCAAAAAGTTCTGAGCGCGCTTGATTTACGTCAGGGAAAAGATGGCGATTATGTGAAAACTGCTGGATGTGTCATTGCCAGGCAGCGGCCTGGGACGGCCAAAGGCTTTATTTTTCTCTCCATGGAAGATGAGACTGGCATTGCCAATGTCATCATTACGCCTGACCTGTATGAGCGGGAGCGCGTGGTAGTGACACGCAGCAAATTTGTGCTGGTAGAGGGCGCGCTGCAGAACCAGGATGGGGTGATCCATGTGAAGGCTAAACGGATTCGGCCGTTAGCGTTTGCTAATTTGGAAGTTGCTTCGCATGATTTTCACTAGTTAGCCCTCAACTTGTCATGCCGAGGAATCTGCTTGCAGTGCAAGTTAAGGACGGGACGAACGGGGTGCGATACGCATCGTTCTGGCTGAGCGAGCGGAGCAGGATGTCCCCCACTCAAGCCAAACGCGGCTTGAGTGGGCCACCCTCGGCTTTTCTGGATGCGGGCAAGGAGCAGATCCTCCTGAGTGGCGACTGATCGGACACTAAAAACTGTAGGGTGCCCCTTCAAGCCGCGTTTGGCTTGAGTGGGGAACATTTTGAACCCTCACCCCAGCGGCAGCCTAGCGGGGCCTCAGCGGGTTTAATCCTGCTGAAACATCTGCTTGATGCCGCGCAAGGCCTGCCGGGTTCGTTCTTCATTCTCGATCAGAGAGAAGCGTACGTGCTCATCTCCATATTCGCCGAAGCCGACTCCGGGGCTTACCGCTACCTTCGCATCTGTTAGCAGCTTTTTTGAGAATTCAAGCGAACCCATTTTTTTGTAGCGCTCAGGGATGGAAGCCCAGACAAACATCGTTGCCTTGGGCATGGGTACTTGCCAGGTGAGTTGATTGAGTCCCTTGACCAGCACATCGCGCCGTTTGCGGTAGTTTTCGCAGATCTCCTGCACGCAATCCTGTGGTCCCTCGAGGGCCAGGATGGCTGCTACCTGGATGGGCGTAAACGTACCGTAATCAAAGTAGCTTTTCAGCCGGCCCAACGCCGCCACCAGTTCAGGATTACCCACCATGAAGCCCACTCGCCAGCCGGGCATGTTGTAGCTCTTGGAGAGAGTAAAAAACTCGACAGCGATATCCTTGGCGCCAGGCACCTGAAGGATGGAAGGAGCGCGGTAGCCATCGAACACCAGGTCCGCATACGCGAGATCGTGTACTAAATAAATCTGGAACTCTTTGCACAGCGCGACCACCCGCTCGAAGAAGCTGATGTCTACACACTGCGTGGTTGGGTTCGCGGGAAAATTAAGGATCAACATCTTCGGACGCGGATACATCAGCGGAACGGTCTGCTCCAGCTCCGCCAGAAAGTCGTCAGTGCTGTGCACAGCAATGCCGCGAACATTGGCCCCGGCAATCACCGGGCCGTAGATGTGGATGGGATAGCTTGGGCTCGGCACCGCCACCACATCTCCCCGATCAAGCGTGGCCAGGCAGAGGTGGGCAATTCCCTCTTTCGAGCCGATGGTCACAATCGCTTCCGTCGTAGGATCCAGATCCACGTCGTAGCGCCTTTTGTACCAGTTGCAGATCGCTTTCCTGAGCCGGGGAATGCCCTTGGAAAGAGAATAGCGATGGGTGGCCGTTCTTCCCACGGCCTCGACCATCTTGTCGACGATGTGTCTGGGCGTGGCTCCATCGGGATTGCCCATGCCAAAGTCGATGATGTCTTCCCCACGCGCCCGTGCAGCGGCTTTCATCTCGCCGGTGATGTTGAACACATAGGGGGGTAGCCGTTTGAGCCTCAGAAACTCTTGCATGTGCCTCGTCCTGTTGTTATTGAATGCGTTCGAATCGATACCCTGCCGCGGCCAGGGCATCGGCGATCTGGATGATGTGCGAGGCTCCCCTGGTTTCGAGCGTGATGTCGATTACCGTATCTCCCAGGTTGACGCCGTAATAGGAACGGTTATGCAACGTGTCGACAATATTCGCGCCCTGGTCGGCGAGGATTTTGGTGAGGTGATGGAGAGCACCGGGTCGATCGGATAGGTGCACGCGGACACGGACGCGCCGGCCGTCTTTCACCAGTCCGCGCTCAATGATGCGCGCCAGAAGGCTTACATCGATGTTGCCGCCGCACACCAGTACGGCGGTGCGTTCGTTTTTGAGCGAAGTTTTCTGCTGCAGCAGGGCGGCGAGGGCGACGGCGCCTGCTCCTTCAGCCAGGGTCTTTTCCCGCTCGAGCAGCACCATGATGGCGTTGGCAATTTCTTCCTCATCCACCGTGACGATTTCGTCGACGTAGCGTTTGACTTGCGGCAAGGTCAGGTCGCCGGCACGGCGTACTGCGATGCCGTCTGCGATGGTGGCGTCGGCCGGCAGGGTCACCGGTTCGCCGTGCTCCATGGCGCGCAACATGGAGGGCAGGCGTTCGGTCTGCACGCCCACGATGCGGATGGCCGGATTGGTTTCTTTGAGCGCGCAGGCCACGCCGCTGATCAGTCCTCCGCCGCCAATGGGGACGACGACGGCTTCCAGCTGCGGTACTTGTTGCAGCAGTTCAAGGCCGATGGTGCCTTGGCCATTGATCACGGAGGGGTCATCAAACGGGTGCAGAAACGTCATGCCATCTTCGGTGCACAACCGCATGGCTTCTTCGCAGGCCGCATCGTAATTTGCGCCGTGGAGGATGACTTCTGCGCCGAAGCCGCGGGTGGCGGATGTTTTGACCAGCGGGGTCATTAAGGGCATCACAATGCGCGCCGGGATGCCGCGTTGGGTGGCATGGTACGCCACGGCCTGGGCGTGATTACCGGCACTTGCGGCAACGACGCCGCGGCGCTTTTCCTCGTCACTGAGCAGCAGGATGCGGTTGAGCGCACCGCGTTCTTTGAAGGCGCCCGTGCGTTGCAGATTGTCGAGCTTGAGATAGACCTGCTGACCGGTCATCTCGGAGAGTGCCGCCGATCGCTGGCAGGGGGAGAAGTAGATGAAGTCGCGGATTCTTTGTTCGGCTTGCTTTATCTCAGAAAGAGAAACGTCCACATGTTTATTAAAGCATCTCTAACATTGCGGTCAAAGTATGGTGGTTGATGCCTGCTGGGTTTGTTTCGGGAGAGGGACTTGAAGCGTAGAGGGGTGTAGATGTCCCCCACTCAAGCCAAACACGGCTTGAATGGGCCACCCTCGTTTCTTCTCGGCACCAACGCTACCCCGTAGATTTCAACCACAAAAAATCGACGGTGGCCCATTCAAGCCGCTTTTGGCTTGAGTGGGGGACATCTATACCTTCCCCACGCGACCGCATCGTTTTGCTCATTCCCACCGAAGCCCAGGACCTGCTGGCTCGCGGTAAACTGGGAATCACGATGCAGGCAAGTGAATCTGGTACCGTCGCGGTTTTGGCGGAAAAGCCTTCCGTGGCACGGGACATCGCCAGGGTACTCGGCGCCGACAAGCGCGGCCAGGGCTATCTTCAGGGAAACGGGTATGTGGTCACCTGGGCTATCGGCCACCTGGTGTCGCTGGCAGAGCCAGCCCAAATCAATCCCCAGTGGAAGCAATGGCGGCTCGAGTCGCTACCCATGCTGCCCACACAATGGCCCCTAGTCCCGTACGAACGCAGCAAGGATCAGTTTGAAGTCGTGCAGCAGATCCTGATGTCCCCCCGCGTTTCGCGGATTGTGTGCGCGACCGACGCTGGGCGCGAAGGCGAACTGATTTTCCGCTACATCTACGAAGCCATCAAGAGCGACAAGCCGTTCAGCAGGCTGTGGATTTCTTCGCTCACACCCGACGCCATTCGCCGTGGTTTTGCCAACCTCAAGCCAGGCTCGGACTATGACCGCCTGGCGGACGCGGCCTCGGGCCGCAGCCGGGCCGATTGGCTGGTCGGCATGAATTTGTCGCGAGCCTACTCCATCGTCTACAACGAAGAGCTTTCGGTAGGCCGCGTACAGACCCCGACCCTGGCCATGATCGTTGACCGGGAACTCACGCTGCGCCACTTTGTCCCGGAGGATTACCTGCAGGTCGTCGCCACCTTTCAGCCGAAGGAAGCGCCGGCAACCGACCGTTACGAAGGCACATGGTTCCGGCCACACACCAAGGGCGCCGACAGCAAAGAGGCCGCTACCAACAATCGCCTGCCGGCCGACGGCAAGGAAGCAGAAGCGATCGTGGCCCGCGCACGCACCGGCAAAGCCACGATCGAGACGATCGGCGCCGACACTGTGCGCATGCAACCGCCGCTGCTCTATGACCTGACGGAATTGCAGCGCCATGCCAATCGCCTCTACGGCTTCAGCGCAAAGAAAACGCTGGACGTCGCCCAGGCGCTCTACGAGCAACACAAGCTGATCAGCTATCCCCGCACGGATAGCCGGTATCTCTCGACCGACGTGGCAGCGACCGTGCCGAAAGTCGCAGCAGCCATTGCAGCGGGCTACAAGGACAAGTTAGCGCCGGGCACAGGCGAGCGGGCCGTCCCGAAACGCTACGTGGATGACAGCAAGGTGACCGATCACCATGCCATCATCCCGACCACCGTAGCCATGCAGCCAGGCAAACTGTCAGACGAGGAACGCAAGCTCTACGACCTTGTCTGCCGGCGGCTGCTCATGCTTTGGCACGAGGATCACCTGCAGGAAATCACTACTGTCATTACCGCGATCCGGGTGGAGACGGAACCAACGATCGACCGCTATCGGACGACGGGCACCGTGGTCCGGCAGGTTGGCTGGAAGATCCTCGATGTGGGTGCAGACACGCGCAACACCCGCGATGCAAAGAAAGATGCAGACGGCTAAGAGCGAGACGTTACCGGCGATCCTGGCCCAGGGACAGTGCACAGACCGTGGTGGAGGTACAAGCGGTAAAGAAGAAGACCCGGCCGCCGCAACGGTTTACCGATGCCACCATTCTGACGGCGATGCAAACGGCCGGGAAAACCCTGGACGAAAAGGAATTATCGGATGCGATGAAAGAGACCGGGCTGGGTACGCCGGCTACGCGCGCCGCCATCATCGAAGTGCTTCTCAAGCGCGGATACGTGGTGCGCAGCGGCAAGAGCCTGGAGGCGACCGACAAGGGCATCCACCTGATCGAGATCGTGCACCCCGAGGTCAAGAGCCCTGCCATGACAGGCCAATGGGAAGCCTTCCTCAATCGCATCCACCAGGGAGAGGCGCAGTTGGATCCGTTCATGGAGCGCATCTGTGAGTACGTGCGTTCGGTGGTGGGCCGGGTAAGCCAGACAACGCCCGTGGCGCGGGAGGGTGCGGTACCCCGGTCACGGCCAGGATCGGCGCTCGCCGCCATCTCTGCAGTGGAGACGAACGGGCCCATCGCAGCGAACGCTCCGGAGAAGAAGGCGATCCCCAGCGATGCGTCGCTCACCCAACTGCTGCAAAGTGTCTTTGGTTTTTCCAGCTTCCGTCCTAACCAGGAGGCCGTTTGCCAGGCAGTGACGGCCGGGGAAGATGCTTTGCTGGTGATGCCTACCGGCTCGGGCAAATCCCTGTGCTACCAGCTGCCCGGTTTGGCACGAGGTGGTACGACCCTGGTGATCAGCCCGCTGATCGCGTTGATGGATGACCAGGTAGGCAAACTGAAGCAGCTGGGCCTGGCTGCGGAGTGCATTCACTCCGGCCGGGATCGCGAGAGCTCACGGCAGGCGTGTATCGACTACATGAAGGGCAACCTTCAGTTCCTGTTTATTGCGCCAGAGCGGTTGCGGGTGCCTGGATTTCCCGAGCTGCTGGCGAAGCGCAAGCCGGCGCTGATCGCGATTGATGAAGCGCATTGCATATCGCAATGGGGCCACGACTTTCGGCCGGACTACCGCATGCTCGGGCAGTACCTGCCCAGCTTACGTCCTGCTCCGGCACTGGCGCTGACCGCAACGGCGACGCCGCTGGTACAAAAAGACATTGCGGCGCAACTCGGCCTGGGCACGGTCAAGCATTTCATCCACGGGTTCCGGCGCGACAATATCGGCATCGAGGTGGTGGAAGCGATGCGCTCGCAGCGCCCTTCGCTGGCGCGGGCGATCCTGCTCGAAAGCAAAAACCGGCCGGCGATCGTGTACACCCCCACGCGCAAACAAACAGAAGCCCTGGCGCACGAGTGGTCGCGCGACTTCCGCGTAGCTGGCTACCACGCCGGGCTCGACGCGCAACGCCGGCGCAAAGTGCAGGAAGAGTTTATGGGCGGCAAGCTCGATGTGATGGTGGCTACCACAGCGTTCGGCATGGGCATCGACAAAGCGGACGTGCGCACAGTGATCCACACTGCGTTTCCCGGTAGCCTGGAAGGCTACTACCAGGAGATTGGTCGCGCCGGTCGCGATGGCCAACCCAGCCGCGCGGTGTTGATGTATTCCTACGCCGATCGCCACGCGCACGACTTTTTCCATAGCCGGGATTATCCGCCCGTGGATTTGCTGGATCGCATTTTTGCGGTGCTGGGCGAGCAGCAACAAAGCAAAGAAGCTGTGCGCAAGCTGGCCAAGATGGAAGAGGACGTCTTTGATAAGGCGCTGGAGAAGTTGTGGATCCACAAGGGCGCGATTGTGGACTTCGCTGAAAATATTAGCCGCGGGTTCGATAGCTGGCGCGCTTCTTACAGCGCGCAGTCGTCGCAAAAGCAGGATCAGCTGGAAGAGATCATTCGCTTCGCCGAGGCGCATCAATGCCGCATGACGTCGCTGGTGCAGCATTTTGGAGATACTTCCGATAAGGGAGCCGGCTGCGGTATTTGCGATTTCTGCGCGCCGGCCGATTGCGTGGCGCAAAGGTTCCGTGGCCCGCTGCAGGCAGAGCGGGTGGCTTGTCAGAGGGTGCTGCAGAAGTTGCGGTCCATGCCCGCACGGTCGACGGGCAAATTGCACTCCGACCTTTACCCCAATGGTGAGTTGAGCCGGGATGACTTTGAGGAAGTGTTGGGTGCGATGGCGCGTGCGGAGTTGATTGCGCTTGCGGATGCGGTGTTTGAGATGCAGGGGAAGAAGATTCCTTACCGCACCGCAAGCATTTTGCCGGCCGGGTTGGCTTTCCAGGAAGGCAACGCTGGGGGCATCGTGATGCGCGATGCGGCAGCGGCGCCGGTGTCGGGTAAACACGCCAAGGGGCGCACGGCGGCAGCGTCTTCCCCTAAGGGGCGATCGGGAAAGGCGGGGGTGGAGAGTCCAGCGCCCGAGCAGCAAGCCCGTTTGGAGCAGGCACTACGAGCCTGGCGCCTGACCGAGGCCAAGCGACGGAAGATGCCGGCTTTTCGCATCTTCGGGGATCGAACGTTGCGGAATATTGCCAGCAGCGCGCCGAAGACCGATTCTGACCTGTTGGCGGTGCCGGGTATCGGGATGGGCACGGTGGAAAAGTATGGGGCGCAGATCTATCACTTGATTGCTACCTCTGAGTAGGGTGGGTTCCTCTGCATAGCCGATCCTGGGGCTCTGTAGAAATTGGTGGCAGGAGAAAGGCGCACAGCAGATCGCTCGGCTACGCTCGGGATGACAATCCCAGGGCGGATGACAGAGTGAGTGGTGGTGGTGGGACACAGCGTCGTCGCTGTGCCGACACGGGTGGCCATGACGAGGGACGCGTCCATGCGTCGCCTGGCGTTCACTCGATACGGTGGAAGCCCCGGACTTTTAGTCCGGGGGCGCGGGTGTAGAACCCGCGCTGATGGTGGCTCTCACCATGCGAGGGCTTTAGCCGGGGTGGCAGCGCCGTCAGTCCAATTGGAAAACTCTGCGCGTAGATTTCGAGGCCACGTCACACGGCCGATTGGCTGGCGAGGCTTGTTCCACCAGGGCTAAAAGCCCTCAATCTTTGTGTGCGTTTGAGCGCGGGTCTGAACCCGCGCCCCCGGACTGAAGTCCGGGGCTTCCACCGGGGTTCGAGCGGGTGCTCCGAAAATCCTTCAGTGGGCGGGAAAGGCTTCTGGTCGGGTGCGGTGAATTCCCACATTTCCCGGCGATGAAACCGCCGGTAGATATGGGGCACCCGGGGTGGTGACGCAGCGACCAATCGAGTTGATCGATTACCTATTCCTGATCGCGCGACTACATTCACTTATATAACGCTGCCGAATCAGCACCTGCTGCGTTTACAGTGTTTACAACATGCAAGGCACGGTGGAGCAGCAAGCAGATCCAGCCAAGGGTCCCGGCATGTCGGGGCTAATGCGCGCATTGCTGCGCCCCTATCGCGGGAACCTGGCAATCATTCTGCTGGCGATGCTGGTGCAAAGCGCCATGACGCTGGCGGCGCCCTGGCCGCTTAAGATTGTCCTCGATAACGTGGTCGTCGGCCGCAAGCTGGACCCACGGCTTGCCGAACTGCTTAGGCCGCTCTTAGAGCACGGCCATCGCATCCATCTGGCAGAGGTCGCGGGGCTGGCGGTCATCCTGATCGCCATTCTGAGCGCGACTGCTTCGTACATCGCGAACTACTACACCGAGAGCGTCGGCCAGTGGGTCGCTAATGACCTGCGCATGCGGACCTACCATCATCTGCAGTATCTCTCGCTGCGCTACTACGACACACACCAGGCCGGCATGCTGCTCAGCACCATCACCGCCGACGTGTTGACCATTCAGAATTTCGCGTCGTCGGCTACCCTGGGCATCGTGGTGGACTTGATTACTATCCTGGGCATGCTGGTCGTCATGTTCTGCCTGAATTGGGACTTCACCCTGATCGCGGTGGGGGTCACCCCCCTTATGCTGCTGCTGGCTACCCGGTTCAAAAAAGCAGTAAAGAAATCCACGCAGGAAGTGCGCAGGCAGCAGAGCAACATCGTTTCGGTGGTGCAGCAGGATCTCGAATCGATTCGCGTCGTCACGGCTTTCGGGCGGCAGGAGCTGGAGCAGGAATCGCTGGCGGCGGTCAGCCGGGCTACGGTCGCAGCGGCGCTCAAAGCCCGGCAGGTCAAGGCGCTGCTTACCCCAATCGTCTCAGTCATCGTGGCCTGTTGTGCGGCGTTTGTCCTGTGGCGCGGTTCCCTGCTCATCCTCGCCGGCGGCATGTCAGGGGGCGAGCTCACGGTATTTCTGTCGTACCTTGCCTCGTTCTTCAAGCCGGTGAAAGACCTGGCCAGTATGAACAATTCCATTGCGCAGACAGCTGTGGCGGTGGAGCGTATTCGCACTATCCTCGATGCCGACTCGGTTCTGCCGGAAAAGCCGGATGGGCGGGAACAAGTGATCCAGGGCGACATCGCTTTCGACCATGTAGCCTTTGCCTACGACGAGACCTGCCCGGTTCTTCGCGATGTAAGCTTCACGGTGAAGCCAGGGCAGATGATCGGCGTGGTGGGGCCTACGGGCGGCGGCAAATCTACGATCATGAGCCTGATTCCGCGATTCTACGATCCGAGTGCAGGCTCGATCCAGATCGACGGCATCGATGTGCGGGATTACCACCTGCAGAGCTTACGTGACCAGATCGGTTACGTATTGCAGGAGACGGTGCTTTTTCGCGGCACCGTGCGCGACAATATCGCTTACGGCCGGGCCGGCGCGACGGACGAAGAGATTATGCAAGCAGCGAAACTGGCGAACGCCGATGAGTTCATCGTGCGTATGCCGAATGGCTACCAGACGCTGGTGGGCGATCGTGGGGACACACTTTCGGGCGGTCAGCGGCAACGCATCGGGATCGCACGCGCCCTTATTCGCAACAATCCTATTCTTATCCTGGACGAGCCGACGGCCGCGCTTGACTCTGAATCCGAGCGCCTGGTGATCGAGGCGTTAGAACGCCTGATGAAGGGCCGCACCGTGCTGACCATCGCCCACCGCCTGAGCACCATTCGCGATGCCGACAAAATCATCGTACTGAAGGACGGCGTGGTCGCTGAGCAGGGCACGCATGACCAACTGCTGGCGCTGGGCGGCATCTACGCCGGGCTGTATAGTGTACAGTTCGATACAGCACCAGCCAAAGCTGCCCTCTAGAGCGCCCACATGTCTCGCAAACTCATCGTTCTTCCTGACGACACGGTCAAGCCCATACTGCATGCCATCGAGCATGCCAGCAACTCACTGCTGATCAAGATGTTCGTATTCACCGACCCCACGTTATTGCAAGCGGTGATTGCCGCGCATGGCCGCGGGGTGGAAGTGCGCATCATGCTTAACCCACAGCGGCGCAATGGCGTATCCGAAAACGATGAGAGCCGCAGGCAGCTGGAAAGTGCGGGGATCACCGTCCGCGACAGCAATCCTGCGTTCGATCTGACGCACGAGAAGTCCATGGTGGTCGACGGAACCACGGCCTTCGTCCAATCATTGAACTGGCAAACAGAAAACCTCACCGTGACGCGCGACTACGCGATCATAACGACCAACCCGCACGAAGTGCAGGAGGCGATTCGCGGCTTTGAAGCAGATTGGCAGCGCGAAGAGTTCGCCTGCGGTACCACAAGCCACCTTATCTGGTGCCGCGGCAACGGACGCGAGCGCATCGCTCAATTCATCGATCGAGCGATGCACTCGTTGTGGTTACAGAACGAACGCTACCAGGATCAGATGATGATTGAGCACCTGGTACGGGCGCATGCGCGAGGGGTCAAGATTCACGTGATGGCGCGCCCGGCGCACACGCTGAAAAAGGACAAGCTCATCGAAGGGGTAGGCGGGTTACGTATCCTGCAGGATGTGGGCGTCAAGATCCGCAAGTTGAAGGAGCTGAAGCTGCATGCAAAGATGCTTCTGGCGGATAACGCGCGGGCGATCATTGGATCGATCAACCTGGCCCCCGGCAGCTTCGACAGCCGCCGGGAGTTGGCAATTGAGGTGGACGATGCCCCGATTATTGAACGCCTGCACGAGGTCGTGCACCATGACTGGGAAAACGCCAAGGACCTCGATCTCAGCGACGAAGGCCTGCTGAAGGATCTGGGCAAGCACGGGGGCGAAGGCCTCGACGAGCTGGGCCTGGAAGAACCAGCTAAATCTGAGAAAAAGTCGCCGGCCTGAGCACCAGATTCGAGATGTCACTTACCGTGGGCTCGAAACTGTATCTCGGATCAGCCGACAGTTTTTTCCATTGCGGATCGTTGCGGAACAGGTCCCACTTGGGATCCATGTCTGCCAACTCGGGAAAGCTCAGCATATAGGTCAGCTGGGGTAGCCGGGGACCGATCAGCGTGTCGCCGTAGAAGACCTGCCAAAATCCTGAGCGCTGGAAAACGTCAAACTCTCCATGGTGGAACATTTCCACCTTACGCACGTGGTCCTGGTAGGTGGGGCTCTCATAGGTGCGCAGCTGAAAGACGCGTTTACCATGCTGCGCGGTCACCGGCGGCACGACCAGGCGGGGCCATCCCTCGAAGGCAGCCATGAGCGAACTCTCAATGCGCGTGAATGGCGGCGAGCTGGCGGGCGCGTTCCAGAACGGCGCAGCGGCCTTCATGAACTCTTCGTCTTTTGCCAGCAAGAGGTCGCTGGTGACGAGCGGCTCCAGGGTGGAGGAAGGAATGAGCACGTAGACCGTGGGCGTTTCCGGGCCTATGTCGAGGTTGAAGACGCCGATGGGCGTAAAGCCGAGCCGATTGAGAGCGGGAATGAGCGCTTCGGCCAGGTAGGCGGAGAGCAGTTTGGTCTGAGGGCTTTGCAGCCGGTATTTGCGCAGCTCGTAGTATTCGCGGGCTTTGGGCGCCGGTGTCTGGGCGCTGGCATTTCCCGCGCTGAGAGCGACAGTGGCCGTGGCCAGAGATGAGGTAAGGAATTGGCGTCGTTGCAAAGCTCCTCCAGATCGAAAGGGAGATTCTAAAGCATTCTGGCGGTGGAGAGGTTTGCGGGTGGGGGGTTAGGGGTGTAGATGTCCCCCACTCAAGCCAAAAGCGGCTTGAGTGGGCCACCCAGCAGTTACTTCTGGTCCAGGAATACTTACCCTCAAGAAAAGCCTCGGATGGAGAAAAGCCAGGGTGGAGAAAAAGCCAGGGTGGCCCACTCAAGCCGTGTTTGGCTTGAGTGGGGGACATCTACACCTGACGCAAGCGCTCTCGGCTTTAAGGTGCAACGATCGGTAAGCTCAATGCCGAGGGGTGCGTCGAATCGTGGTAGATCGTGTTCGTTGCCTTTACAGCATGTTGCGTCGTTTGCCGCGCTTTTGCCTGTGTTCAGATTGCGATCGAAGCGTGGGAAGTTACTGCTGCTCACCTCCAGCCGAATGCGATGCCCCTTGTGGAAGACATTGCTGGTCGACCAAAGATCGATGTGCAAGGGATAGACCTGCCCCGGTTGCAACGGTTCTGGGTGGGCATCTGAGTTTCGGTACGAAGCCCGCAGAATGCCCTCGGTCAGGTTTTGCGCGTACCCGGTGGGAGACACATCCACCAGCTTCGCCGTGAAGTCAGTGTCCACCGCGGAGGAGGAGGCATAGAGCTCCAACGTGACCGGCCCCGTGACCTCGGTATCTTCCGTGAGTGGTGGAGTGGAGAAGGACAGCACATCCGCCCGAGCTTCCACCTTGCGTTGGTCCTGCGGCCCGGGGGCAAGATGTTCGGCATCGCAGCATAGCGGCCCGCCTACTGTAGGTACCGGGTTCATCGGATCGTAGACGTACGTTTCTGTGGGCTTGCCTGCCGTGGCCACGGGCGACAACACACCAGCCTTCTCCGCGCCTCCGAGGAAATATTTGGTCATCCGGGCACGCGCCAGCGGCCAGGCATCTTCATCTCGCCAGGTGTTCGCGCCCATCACAAAAATGCGCACTGGCTTGCCGGTCGCAAAGCGGTTCTTGTCGCCGTAAAACAGATAGTCGTACCAGCTCAGGATGACGTCATTTTCCTCGAGCTCTGCGGCTGCCGCTCCAAAGTCTACGTCGCCAATCTTGCGTCCAGCCCCGGCATGCCCGCCAATGATCACCAGCAGCTTCTGATTCTTTCGCGCGGCCTCGTTCCCAGCCTTCGTGAGCATGCCCTCGTAGTTCTTGAGAGCGCCGCCCTGAAATATGTCGTACCACGCGGCTACGGTGAGCGCGGGCACCTGGATCGAAGCGTAGTTCTCTTCGATCGACCAACGCTTCCAGTAATCGTCGTAATCCGGATGGTCGAGCCAGTCGAGAAAATACGGTGCGAGCGCTGGCGTCAGCTCGTCAACAGAAAGCTTGCCGTTGAACAGCGGGTACTTGCGCAGGGGCAGCACGTCGACTGCTTCGCGCGCGTTGGTGTGCGCTTTGATCGTGCGATTGAGCGTGTCCTGCGCCAGCCCCGAGGTCCAGGACTCGTTGAACCACTGCTCGAAGGCCCCGCCCTGGTAGGTCCAGCCGTTGTGATAGTTGCTGGCGGTCACGATGGGGCAAATGCCGGCCAGGTGCGGCGGATGGTTGATGGCAGCAAGCATCTGGGTCGCGCCCACGTAGGACCCGCCGAACATACCCACGCGTCCATCGGCATAGGGCAGCCTGGCTGCCCACTCGATGGTGTCGTAACCGTCATCCCCCTCGTGCTTGAACGTGTACCATTCGCCGTCAGACGTGTAGCGGCCGCGCACGTCCTGAATCACAACGACGTAGCCCCTGGCAGCTGCTTGCATGCCAAACCCAAGACTCTGGTTTTTGTCGTAGGGTGTGCGCTCCAGCAGCACAGGGTATTTGCCCTCGGTGCGCGGCCGGTAAACATCCGCCCGCAGGGTCACCCCATCGCGCATGGCCGCAGTGACTCCGCGTTCGACCACCACTTCATACTTGCGGGCGTTGCCCGCGTCCTGGGCATGGCACGCCAGTGATAGCAGTAGAGCCACCAGGGCAGACATCGTTGTTCCGCGCATTCGATCCTCAAGAGAAAGTTGATTGCGAGCCATTAGAACATGGCGTCCTGTTTTGTTTTCACACAAGAATGGTATAAACCGGCAGTATGGATACCACCCTTCCCCAACCGCATAACCCCGGCCGGCGCCGATTTTTACGGCAGAGTTTTTCGTTCAGTGCGCTCGCCAGCCTCGAATCAAGCTTCGGTCACCTGCGTGCCCTGGCCGCTCCCATGGACCCTGCAGCGGCGCAGATATTGGTATTAGGCGACTGGGGATACGAAAACCCGGAAGCGCAAACCAAGGTCGCGGCCGGCTTGCGGGCCTACGCCAAACAGCACAGCGTGCGGCCGCAGGCACTGCTGATGCTGGGCGATAACTGGTACGGCGAACTGGCGGGTGGTGCGCACTCGTCACGGTGGCAAACCCATTTCGAAGACATGTATCCAGCCAGCGAGTTCCCTTGCCCGGCTTATGCGGTGCTGGGGAACCACGATTACCAGCGATACCCCGAGAGCAAGGTCGATGCCGAGTTAGAGTACGCTCGCAGCGGACGTAACAACGGAGCGCCCACACGCTTTACCATGCCGGCCCGCTGGTACCGGTTCACGTTTCCTGCCAAAGACCCGCTGATCACATTTTTGGCGCTGGACAGCAACATGCCGCGGCCGGATGGCAAGCAAAAGGGACGCGATTTTACGCTTACGCCGGAACAACAGGCAGAGCAGCTGGCCTGGCTGGAAACGGAACTGAAGCGCCCGCGCACCACGCCCTACCTGGCCGTGATTGGCCACCATCCCGTGTTCTCCGATGGACCTCATGGAGACCACCCGGTTTTGATCCGCGACTGGGACCCGCTGTTCCGCAAGTACCGCGTGGATGTTTATATGGCCGGCCATGATCACGACCTGCAGCACCTGGAGTTTGCAGGACACCCGACCAGTTTCTTTTTATCGGGCGGTGGCGGCGCAGATCTGTACAACCTGACGATTGAGCCAACGCAGCGAGGACCGTATGCGCAGAAGGTTTATGGCTTTAGCCATATATCGGTCAGCAAGCGGGAGATGACGCTGCGGCATCTGGACCCTGCGGGCAATACGGTGCACGCGTTTAGCAGAACGCCGGAGGGCAAGGTTTCGATCACCAGCTAGGCCGCATTTCTAAGGGCTGGTTCCGTACGAAGGACGCCAGTAGAATGGCCGGTCGACAGCCGTGGAATCCCACATCTCGCGAAAAACGAGCGAGATGTGGGGCACCCATCAGTTGTTAGAAAAAGCTTACTTCTCGCTGGTGGGAGGAACCACGCCTTTTAGCCGCAGATACAGCGACAAGGTTGCGTACTGCTCATTGTCGTGGGCTACATTGCCCCACAGGGCGCTCAGGCGGGTTCGTTTCGCCGGTCCCATGGGGAGCATGTCAGCCATGTTGGCTTCGGTCAGACCGGCGTAGGCTTTGTCGCACACCGCAAACGAAGCCTTGAGCGCATCCACAATTGCGGCCTTATCGGCAGTTTCTGCCGGCGTTTTCGCCGCATCCCCGGTAGCCCCGACGGCAGCGCCGCAAATATGCGATTGCGCCTCGGTTACATGGTTCACCACACGCGCGAAGCTGCGGATGTCTGCGGTGGGCTTGAAGCTGTAATTCTCTGCCGGCATCTTGTCGGCCGCTTTCAGGATGTTGTCTTTGAGACGGGCGTAATTGCCCTGCACTTCGCTCGCGTAGGGGCTCCCCTGGCCCAGCGCTACACTCGCCACCATCAAACCCGCCACTGCACACATCGAACACAAACGCTGCATATCTGCTTCCTCCGGAATCCACACAAGCCTACCTAGCTTAGGCGGTGGAGACAAGGCAGAAACAGGCGCTATTGCCCAGTGACCCTGGCGGTGTCGGCGTGCGCAGCGCCCTGGGGCAACGCCCAGGCAAAGACCACACCACCCGCACTTGTCACCACATACTGGCGGCCATCGAGTTGATAGGTGATGGGCGACGTACCTACGCGAGCCCCCGAGCCCGCGTGCCACAACGTTTTGCCGGTAGCCGTTTCGAGCGCCAACACATTGCCCCGGTTATCCGCCGTGAACGTGAGGCCTGAGCCCGTGGTCAGTACGCCCGCACTGGGACTCCCTTCGCCCAATTCGTGCGTCCAGCGAACCTTGCCGGTTTGATAGTCGATGGCTTCGAGCACGCCCTTGCTCCACAGGTCATAATCAGCGCCGGCCCAACCGTAGGTGCCATCCGCCGGCTTGGCGAAGTACAGGCTGTAGGCAGGATGAGCGGTGACGATGAATAATCCCGGTTGCCGGATCGAAACTTGGCGAGCGGAAGTTAGCCATGCCGCCTTCATCCGGAGCGATCAGGCGACCGTCCTGAGCAGGCTCCTTCGCCGGATTCGGAATGGGCTGGCCTTTTTTATCGACTCCCAATGTCCAGTTCACCGGCCCGAACGGAGTGGTGAGGAGGCTGGTTCCATTGGTGCGATCGAGCACGAAGAAATAGCCATTCCGCGAACCCTGCAGCAGCATTTTTCGCGGCTTGCCAGCGAACGAGCCATCGACCAGCACCGGCACTTCAGAAGCATCCCAGTCATGCGTGTCGTGCGGCGACGGCTGGAACGCCCACACCAGCTTGCCGGTATCCGGATTCAGCGCCACGATACTGCAGGTGTACAGGTTGTCGCCGGGGCGAGTGGAACCGGTGAGCACCGGGGTTGGATTACCGGTCCCCCAGTACAGCAGATTCAGGTCAGGATCATAGGTCCCGGTCATCCAGGTATTGCCGCCGGTGGTGGCATTGGGTGTCCCGAGCGGCGGCGTGGCATTCCACTGCCATTGCGTTTTCCCGGTCTCTGGATCGACAGATCGCAGGTAGCCCACCAGGTTGTCAAAGTCACCTGAAGTCCCCACCAGCACATGATTGCCAATCACCAGCGGAGCCATGCTGGTCCAGTAGCCTTTAGTTGCGTCCGCCACTGGCACCACCCAGCGCACCTTGCCGTCTCCGGCGTTCAGCGAAACCAGGTGGCCGTCGGGTACGAGGAAGAACAGGCTGTTCTTGTACATGCCCAGGCCGCGATTGCCGATGTGCAATCCGTGGTTGGGCGGATAGGTGTAGGTCCAGATCTGTTTCCCTGAGAGCGCATCGATCGCCCAAATTTTGTCGGGAACACTGAAGTACATCACGCCATCCACCACCAGCGGAGTGGCTTTGATATCCATGGCCTGGTTGGTTTGGAACGCCCATGCCAGGCTGAGCTTGCCGACGTTTTTCGGCGTCACCTGGTCCAGCTTGCTGTGGCGCTGCCCATCGTAGGTGCCGTGATATTGCGGCCAGGTATCACCGGGAGGGTGCAGCAGGGTAGCGTGGTCTACCCCTTGAGCGCGGCTGGCGCACGGCGAGGAAACGATTACTGCCGCTAACGAGAGAGCACAGACGAAACCACTGCGTTGCTTGAACATGAGATCAGGCCAGGGTGACTTTGAAGGTGATAGCGATCTCAGACATATGAGCCGGGGGAATCTTTATCCTGAGACCTTTGTTGTCCTGCTTCCACTGGACCTTTTCGCGATAGCCCAGCAGCTTGACATCGAGAATTTTTCCCGGCTGCTGCGGGCTGTTGACCGCCAGCGGCTTGATGAGAAACTCCTTGACCGGAATCCCCATCACAAAAGCGTACAGTGTTTTGCCCTTGACCGTGAAACGCACATCCTCTGCGGTCAAATCCGGCTGCTTATCTTCGTTGAAGCCGCTTTGGTCCACCTGCATGAGCATCGCCGGGCCGGTGCCGTAAATCTTCCAGGGACGCGAGCCGTGGATGCCCTCACTGTTCACCGCCATCCAGTCAGTGATCCCGTTAAGCACCACCAGTTCATCCGCATCGAGCTCGCCGCTGTTGGGCAAGGGAAAATTCAAGAGCAGGTTCCCGTTCTTGCTGACGATGTCGACCAGCATATCGATCACTTTTTTGGGCGTTTTGTACACCTTGCCACGCTTGTAATGCCAATCGCCAATGCAGGTGTCGGTTTGCCAGGGCACGTCTGAGATGGCATCGGCGACGCCGCGTTCATGATCGACGAGGCAGGTGCCCACCGCGCAGTCGTTGGCCACCTTGCTGCAGTACACCGCGTCTGCTTTGCCTGAATGCTGGCCGGCGCTCACGTTGTAAAGCTCAGCCACGGTACTCAAACCATATTCGTCGAAGGGAATGCCACCATCGGTGTAGAGCAGGTCGGGCTGATGTTGATCGATGAGATCTTTGATGCGGTTGAAATATTGCATTTTCCACGCAGTCGGGCGCGACCCGGCCCATGGCTTTCGCGGTCTTGGCGAAGTCCGCAGGCATGTCGGCATAGTTGTGGTACAGGTCGGCGAACTTCGGGTCGACGCCGTCATACGGTACGCCGGCTAGCGGACCCTGGCTGTCGCTCAGGTGGGACGGCGCAAACCAATCGAAACTGTTGGAGAGATGTTCGCTCACGCCGAAACGGAGATTGTGTTCGCGCGCTGCTTCCTTGTAGAGACCCACAATGTCGCGCATCGGGCCCACCGACGTCGCGTTCCAGTGCGGCTGAAACTTCGACTCCCACATATCGTAGTTGTCATGATGCACGCCCATGCTCACGAAGTATCGGGCGCCGGCCTTCGCGTAGAGATCCATCAAGTGCTTAGGATCCCACCTGGCGCCCTTGAAGAGGGGCACCAGGTCTTTGTAACCCATCTTCGAGGGGTGGCCGTAGGTCTTCAGGTGATACTCGTATTGCGCGCTGCCCTGGATGTACATATTGCGCGCGTACCAATCGCCATCTTCCACGCCAGACTGGGGACCCCAGTGCGACCAGATGCCGAATTTTGCGTCGCGAAACCAGTCAGGGATGCGGTAAGAATCCAGCGAGCCGCGGGTCGCGGTGAATGGTCCATTGGTGATCGGGAGAGTGCCTGCCTGGGCAAAAGCGCCCCGTGTGCCTGCCCATGCGGCCGAATAGCCGAGCAATTTGATGGTGTCGCGCCGTGTGAACCGCATGCAGAGCCGCCTCGTTCCTGCTGATCAACAAGTTAGTTTTGCTGCAAACCCATACCCATGATTGTGTTCCGCCCATGGTTATATCTAGGCCAGGCCGGTTAATCAACCCTGGAAGACGGGATTATGGCCGAGGGTTGACGAGGCCACTAATGCTTTTCCGATGGCCCGGCCGCCCGTAAGAGCTATAGACTACAGTCTCCAAAGTGTTCCGTACGGATACTTGCTCCGTTGGCCCTGTTGCCCGGACACACTCTGCCAACCCGCCTGGGTAGGGCGTTTACTCGTAACTTCGTGCTATTCGCGTAACCCTGTCGTTCACGCTTAACCATCGTTTTTTCTCCTGGGAGGGTGAATCATGTCGTTAAGCAGGCGTGCCTTTTTACATCGTGTTGGGCAGGCGGGTGGTTACAGCGCAGCGTTCCTGATGATGCAGGGTCTGGGCCTGATGGAGGCTACGCCCGCCCGCGCGGCCAGGGTGGATGCGGCGCCTGGATCGGGCAAAGGGGTGAAGGTAGTGATTCTGGGCGGCGGCATCGCCGGCCTGGTAGCCGCGTACGAACTGCGCGCCCGCGGTTACGAGTGCACGCTGCTCGAGGCTCGCTCACGGCCTGGCGGCCGCAACTGGACAGTGCGCGGCGGCGATACGGTGGAGTTCCTCAACGGCACGAAGCAGGCCTGTAGCTGGGACGAGGGCAACTACCAGAACTTCGGCCCGGCCCGGCTGCCTTCCATTCACCCCGACGATGCTGGGCTATTGCGAAAAGCTGGGCGTGCCGCTGCAGGTCGAAGTCAACATGACCCGCTCATCCTTCCTGCAGAACGACGCAGCGAACGGCGGCAAGCCCGTGCTGCTGCGCCAGGCGGTGAATGACACCAGGGGTCACGTCAGCGAACTGCTGGCAAAAACGCATCCATCAGGGCGCACTTGACCAGGACCTTTCGAAGGAAGACAAAGAGCGGCTACTGACCTTCCTGGAGAACTACGGTCCCCTGGATAGCGCAGACAAGTACACCGGCAGCGATCGTGCGGGCTACGCGCAGACCGCGGGCGCCGGCGACCAGGTAGGTGTGCTGAGCAAGCCCATCGATATGCATACGCTGCTGGACGAGGATTTCTGGCAGGGCATTCTGTTCGACGAACAGTTCGATATGCAGGCCACCATGTTCCAGCCGGTCGGCGGTATGGATCGGATTCCCTACGCGTTCGCAAAGTCGTTAGGGGACGTGGTGAAGTACAACGCGCCGGTGACAGAACTGCGCAAGACCACGAACGGCGTGAGGGTTGGCTACCAGATGAAGGGAGCACCGGCAGTGATCGAAGCCGATTACTGTATCTGCGCGATGCCGCTGACGGTTCTCAGGAAGATGCCCCATGATCTCAGCGCGCCCTACAAAAAAGTAGTGGATGAGTGTACCTACGCCAGCGCCTACAAGATTGCCTGGGAAAGCCGCCGTTTTTGGGAGCAGGACTACAACATCTACGGCGGCCTCGAATTCGTAAAGACAGGCTGCAGTCCAATCTGGTTTCCTTCCGCGGGCATGTTTACGCAGCGCGGCGTGGTGGTGAGCGGCTACTCAGACGAGGCCCGCTCCGTGATTGAGAATCTCAGCATGCCGGAGAAGTTTGCAGAGAGCCGTAAATCGATCGAGCGGCTGCACCCGGGCCACGGCAAGGAACTGGAGAAGCCGATGTATGTCTCGTGGGGACAGATTGCGTACAACGAGGGATCGTGGATTCGTAGTTATGGGCCGGGGCAGGCGAGGTTTAGCTACTCCTTCAGCCAGCGGACCGGCGAAGCTCCCTCGTCCGCGACCGCGCAGGCGCACACGAATCCAGGGTACGAGACGTTGATTGAACCGGACGGACGTATTTTGTTCGCTGGCGACCATGTGAGCCATATTGTCGCCTGGCAGGAAGGCGCTGCACTCAGCGCGCTGCGTGCGGTTGACCAGATCTGTGATCGTGCCAAGGCGGATCGGTTGGCAGGCAAAGGTTAATCAACGGCTCGGGAAAGGGCTCAGGGAAGATCAGGCCGCGCTTGTTCCGTAATGAATGACGGGTGGTGAGAGATGTGGTTTATGGGCTCAGGAAGGCGGAGGCTCCTTCTGTGCCACTCCAGTCGTAGCGCTTTTCTGTCTCGCCCGTCGCAGTTCCCTGCCAGTGCTCGGGTGTGCTGCTCTCGAGCCAGTCGAGTGGACGTACGGATGCTCCACCGGCGGCGGCGGTTTGGAAGGCGGCCTGTATTGCTCGGCGCTGCTCCGCTCCGTAGGCAGGCGGCCCAGGTGAGATCATCGTGACCACGCCGCTGCGTGCCAGGACATCGAGCCACTGCTCGTTGAAGCTCCAGGGAATGTCGTCGGTGATGCCAACCAGGTCTGCGTCCAGGCTGAAGAAGGTTCCATGCTGGGGCAGGCGGAAGGCCAGGGTGTTCACACCCATGCGCCGGGTGCGCTCCCATTGACGGCCGCTGGTATCGTCGCCGGTACGCTGCAAATCGAATACGCCCTGGCCCAGGTGGCCTATTGTGTTGCAACCATCCAGCAAAGTAGTCTCTCCCGCGGTCCGCCGCAGCATGGAGTAGAAAGCCGCGAGAACCTCAGCATTGGTGCGGGTGCGATCGTGCAGCGACCAGCCCGGCAGCGTGGGCTGCGGGCCCATTTCGAATCCCCATTGACCCAGCAGATCGTAGGTAGAGAAATCGTGCTTGACCATCTCGTACCCCCACGCCGTGACTTGTTTTACTTTCGCAAGAATCTTCTCCTGCGCCTCCGGGATGGTGGGATCCCAGGCCAAAGCGCTGGCGCGGTCCTTCTTGCTGCCAAAGCGGGCGCCTGGCAGCACAAGTGCGGGCGCAGCGTCTTCCGGCGCTTCGAGGGGACGGATCCAGAGGCCTGGCCTTGCTTTCCGCTGGCGTATCCCGGCCGCGAGCCTGCTCATGTCTGGCCAGGCCGCGGTGCCGTTGTGCCAACCTTCGTCGATCACCATGAACGGCCGTGCGCCGCTGCTGGGTGAAAGCCCGGCGATGAAATCCGTGTCGCGCAGAATTGTTTCAGCCGTACTGTGCCCGTAACTGTAGTTCCAGTCGTTGGCGCCATAGATCGGGACAGTGGGCCGCGATGCGCGCGCGCACATTTGCCGGCACAACGCTGTCACGGCTTCGACCGCGGGCTCACCGTCGTTGCCGCGACGGGAAATTACGGTAGCCATGGTGAGCCGCCGAGGGCCCAGTTCCACCCCGTTGCCGCCGTTGGCCACATTCATCCAAAGCGACAAGCCTTCAGGATCGAGTTGCCAGAAGCAAAGAGCAGCCGCATCTGTCTTCACCCCATAACCGTGGCATGCCGCTCCGTCATTAGTTGCGAAGTACCAGGGCATGACCCGTTCGGAGATCAGATTGCGCCAGCCCAGGTCGCCGTAGCTGCGCTCCCAGGCGTCGCCCAATGCGCGCACACGGGTGCTGACGGTCATTTGCCATCGTGCGTGCACCAAAGCCACGGGCGTGGACGGCGCGTAGAGAGTAAACACCAGTCCCGATGGCCCGGGCAGACTCTCGACCACCACCCTGCGCTCCGCGGCGCCGCCGCTCCACTCATTCGCATTTCGCTGCAGGTTCATGCGAGCCGCCGGCAATGTGCCCTCGAACCGGCCATACGCCGTGATGCTGTCGGGTGCGCGCAGTAGCTCAAGAAAGGAGGAACGGGAGGATTGCTGTTTTCCCTGATAGACCGCGGCATGCGCGGGCACTGTGGCTGCCACCGCGGTAAGCCCACCGAGGGCAGCGGCTCCTTTTTCCAGGAACGAACGCCGTGTGACGTTCGGGGTTTCCGGTGTTGACGGTCGTGCCTGGTGGTCCCGAGGTTGCTTTCCCATCCTGTTGTTCCATCCTGCATTCCACGCTGGTCAATTACAGCAGTAGTGCGCCAGCGGTAGTGCGAGGATACAACGCATGCCACGAGTGGCGCAGGGATGGGCTGCTCAGGATCCGAGAGAGAAGGTCATGATGAGCGCGCGCGCTGGATTCTCCTCATGACACCGGTAGTGCCGTTTGGTATTGCCGTCTATCCAGGCGCTGTCCTGGGGATGCAGCACTTCTGTTCTTTGCTCCGTAGTCAACACCAGCGGTCCTTCGATGACGTAGACCAGCTCAAGGCCGGGAAACACGCGAGGCGTAAACGCGGCGTTCTCGCATCCGGGGAAAAACTCTGCTATGCAAGGGACCGTATTGGCATCGCGCATCAGAATATTGAGGCTGTCCGCTACCATGAACGTAGTGTCCTTCTCTCCTGAATGCAGGCGAATCCTGTCGTGAGCACGCGAGATACGAAACAGTGTGCTCGATTCTTCCTCGGCTAAGAAGTACGAGAGGTCTTTCTTGAAGGCCATGGAGATGCGGGCCAGGTTGCGCATGGTAGGGATCACACGTCCAGTCTCTAACTGAGAAAGGAAGCTGGCGGAGAGGCCCACAAGCTGACCCAGTTCGAACAAGCCCATGGAGCGCTTGAGACGCAGGCGTCGAATCTTCTGGCCAATGCCTTTCGCTTTAATGGAAGCATCGACGGTTTGAGCATCGACCACATCGATAGAAGACCTGGGCTTCGCGGTTTTACGCATCGTGCTCAACTCGTAGACTTGTCTAACCTCTACGGGAATGAGGCTCCCGGTTCCTGAACGATTAGCCCAGGCGCAGGAGAACAGCAGTGCCTGAGCGCAAGGTACAAAACAGCTAAGCGGTTTGGCTATGATTGCAAGCGCATACTTAAAAGTCAAATCGCGGCCAGGCTTTTGCAGACCGTGACTTATTGCAACCTTAGCTGGGCAATACGCATTTTGTTCAGGAGATAGACAATTGGGCTCAAACAAATGCGGCACTGGCTGCTAACTGCACAGCAGTATCCCACGAAGGCACCAGGAAAGCTCAGCGCTCTTAGTTCGCTATGGAGATCGATCGCAAGGTGGCAAACACGTGCCTATCGTGACGGCCTGGATCAATGGCTAACTCCAGTGTTGAGACCGCGTGCAGATCGACCGCGTAGTCCTCTTGCTCGAGAGACGAATGGCCGGGGCTAAATGTCCATTGTTGCCGCACCACGTCTTTGCGGGGCTGGCCGGCCGTGTGGGCGAACACCGCGAACTCCTGCGATCTTTCCACATCCTCTTCACTAAAGAGCAAGCGAATGCGGCGGATCCGTTGTGGTTGGTCGAAGTGCAAGCGGATTATTTGCGGGCCGGGTTCTGCGGCTCTCCAGCCACCACCAGCGCCTGCCCGAAGCGCATGCTCAAAGGGATGCTCCGGATGCTCCGAAGAAAGCTCAGCGCGCGCAACATCTTCAAGATCGAGCCACGGCCCATCGGCGGACTGGTTATTTAGCGAATCACCAGAAGCCGGCAAAATTGATTTACGCATTGTGGCACCCCTTGCTCATCGATCCCATTGGATGCAGTTTCTTTCGCGTGGCAAAGAATATTTTGAGAAGCAGCACCGCAAAGAAGAACGCGGTCTTAATGCCATACCTGAAGGAATCAGGTGCTCTCCACCTCACTCCAGCCATGAGCTTGATGGAGCTTGAAGAGGTAAGGGTTGCCGGTCAAAACCTGTGACTTCCCACATCTCCCGACTGGAAAACGTCCTGAGATATGGGGCACCCAGGATCCGAGGCAGCGCCCGCGCCCCTAGCCTGGTGATTGTCTTAGTCTTTAATAGATTCAATTCGTTCTCAATGACATCGCCCGAGAGAAGAAACACCCATGCTGCGATTTGCCGCTAACCTGAGCATGATGTATACGGAACATCCCTTGCCTGATCGTTTCGCTGCGGCAGCAGCCGATGGCTTTTCAGCAGTGGAAATTTTGTTCCCATATGAATTTTCGCCGCAGGATCTGGCATCCTGGCTGGCTAGTTGTGGCCTGCAGCAAGTGTTGTTCAACGCGCCACCGGGAAACTGGCACGCTGGTGAACGGGGGCTTGCCTGTCTGCCTGGAAGAGAGGCAGATTTCAAAGCATCCCTGCGAACGGCACTCGTGTATGCGCGCACGTTACGCTGCCCACGCATTCATGTGATGGCCGGGCTGCGGCCGAGCGATGTGGAGCACGAGACCCTGCGTCAAACCTACGTCTCAAACTTAACCTGGGCTGCGGGGCTGGCGGCGGCTGCCAACGTGACCTTGCTTCTTGAGCCGATCAATACCCGAGACATGCCAGGTTATTTTCTCAACTACCAACGAGAGGCCCATGCCGTGGTTGAAGAAATCGGCAGCCCGGCGCTCAGGGTGCAAATGGATCTGTACCACTGTCAGATTGTCGAGGGCGAGGTAAGCAGGCAGCTGCAAACTTACTTGCAGTCACCAGGCAACAACGTGGCTCACATGCAGATTGCGAGCGTTCCTGACCGGCACGAGCCGGACTCAGGAGAAGTCGACTACCACCAGGTATTTGCTCTGATCGAGACGCTGCACTACGACGGTTGGATCGGTTGCGAGTACCGGCCCAGGGGCGGGACCTCAGAGGGACTGGGCTGGCTGCGAGACCGGCGGTAACGGCTAAACCCCCGGCACTGGCGGACACCCGGGGAACTCAGCTAGAAATCCGTTGCCGATGTAACCGAGATACTGGATGCCGATCTTGCTGGTAAAGAAGCCGTCGGCCGTCAGGTTGCGCAGGAATGAAAAGAAGGCAATCCCCTGGTCCAGGCCTGGATCCTGCGCGCCGTTCTTGCGATAGGCAATGGAATCGAGCATAGCGGTCTTCTGCTGTGGAGTGCATTCCATATAAGCGCTGCCATATCGATCCGTGCAGGTGGCATCCAGCCACATCAGTCCGCCGCCCAGGGTGAGTTGGTATTTGGCGTTCTCGCTGGTGAGCAAGTCGATAAACTCCGGCGCGCCTGCCTCGGTCGCTCCGCCACACTCAGCATCCGCGGGAAAGATGCTTTCACACAAAGACCGCAGCGTCTTGTACTGCCCTGCCGGAAAATACTTCGGCACATAAGCGCCCGTCTTGCTGGCGGTCTTCTCAGCTTCGATCATGTGGTGCGCATACTCAGCGGCCTGCAGCGGAATTACCCGCAGCACAGAGGTAGCGGCCGCAGCCGTAGTAAGCGACCTGAGAAGATCCCGGCGGGATACGTTTTCGGCAGCCATGGCTATATCTCTCCTTTGCGAGCCTGGTCGAGCAGGTGTTCTGACATCTTCCACGACAGCGCAGTGATGGTAAGCGTCGGGTTCTTATCCGGTCCGGTGACAAACGAAGCCCCATCCCCGACAAACAAATTCTTAACGTCGTGCGCCTGGCTGTTTTTGTTGAGCGCCGACGTCTTCGGGTCGTTGCCCATACGGACGGTTCCCAGCTCATGAATAATCTCGCCGCCTTCCGAGATGCCGTAAGGCCGCCCCGAAGGCTCAATGCCCGCATTCTTGGGCGCCGGATCGACGCGCTTCGCTCCGTCCACAACCGTGCCCCCGGCCGCTTCGACGATAGAGCGAAAGGTCTCCTGCATATCTTTGGCCATCTTGATCTCGTGATCACTCCAGGCGAAGTGGAAACGCAACACCGGGATACCCCACTTGTCGACGACCTTGGGGTCGATCTCGCAGAACGTATCGGGATTAGGAATCATCTCGCCCCGGCCAGAGAAGCCGATCGTGGTGCCATAGTCGCCCCGAATCTTCTTCTTCAACGAGGCGCCATAGCCTTCATGCTTGTTGCAGAGCGAGTCGAAACTCCCCACCGAAGGCATGTGGCGTCCGCCGCCAAACTCGATGTGATAGCCGCGTGGGAAATCGTTCTTGCGGTCCCCACGCCACCACGGCATGTACATGTGCATCCCGCCGACGCCGTCATGGTTATGCGGCGCTACGGCAGCCAGTTGAGGGAAATAGCCAGTCACTGAGGAACCGACAGAGTCAGTCAGATAGCGGCCGATGACTCCCGACGAATTCGCGAGGCCATCAGGAAACAATGTCGATTTCGAATTGAGCAGCAGCCGGGCCGATTCGCACGCGCTTGCCGCGACCACGAATGCACGAGCATGCACCCGCATCTCCTGCCGGGTGGTCTTGTCAATGTAGGAGACAGCTTGCGCCCTGCCATCTTTGCCGACGATGACCTCGCGCGCCATGGCATTCGGAATCATGGTGAACCGGCCAGTCGCCTGGGCGGGAGGAATCATCACCTGGCTGGAGCTGAAATTCGATGCGCTCACGCATCCTCGTCCACATTGCGCACAGTAGTGGCACGGTGGCCGGCCATTCACCGTCTTGGTGAGAATGGCCATGCGCGATGGAATACAGGTGATGTTCAGGTGATCACAAGCTTTTTTGACCAGTGTCTCGGTACAGCGCGGTTTCGGTGGCGGCAGAAACACGCCATCCGGCGCATCGGCCAAGCCCTCGTTGGTACCGAAAACGCCAATGAATGCTTCTGCCTTGTCGTAATAGGGAGCCAGCTCTTCATACGTAATGGGCCAGTCATCGCCCAGGCCGTCGCGCGAGCGGGCCTTCAAATCCGCTGGCGACACGCGCAGGGTTATGCGGCCGTAGTGATTGGTGCGACCGCCCTCAATCCGGGAACGGAACCAGCGAAACGTCGAGCCGGGTGCTGTGGTGTAAGGCTCGCCGTCGATCTCCCAAAAGCCGTTCGGCGCGAGAAACTCGCCGTTGAGTTCCTGCCGGCCATAGCCGCCGACGCCGGCCCCACGATGATCGAGCGCATAGGGCCACACATGCTCCTTGTAGTCCTTCGCCGGGTGCAAGCGGGGACCCGCTTCCAACATCACGACACTCAATCCACCTTCAGTCAGCACCTTGGCGGCCGTGCCGCCGCCTGCACCGGAACCAATAATGCAGACGTCGTACATCTTCGGGGAGCGGGTCACCTGGGACATGTAGATCTCCGGAAAGCGATCAGTTTCAGGATAAAAAGAATCCCTTAGAAATATAGAGGAAACGCGTGCGGTCTGCTCTGGCGGATGAGGTAAAGGAAAAGAAACACCTGAATTGTGCGGCCGCTAAACAGGGTTGTTTAGTTTAAGGAATTTGATGCCTTCGAAGGCAATCGACTCCGGGGTGACCTCAATGTCTCGCCAGATCGACGCTGCCGCGCTGATTTCCTTGATAGCAAACCCGAAGCTTTCGATCGTGAGCCAGCCATCGTAATGGAGCGATCGCAAAGCCGCGAATACCTCCTGCCATGCAACATGCCCGGAACCCGGGATACCTCGATCGTTTTCACAGGTGTGCACGTGCTTCAGGTAGGGACCGACCGTGCGGTAGCCCTCCGCGATGTTCTTTTCCTCAATGTTGGCGTGAAACGTATCAAAGAGTATGCCAATTTGCGGGTGTGCAATCTGCTTCGCCAGGAGCGCCGCGTCGGCCGCGGTGTTAAGAAAGAAAGTTTCGAAGCGGTTCAGCGGCTCGATGGCAAAGGTCACGTTGTGAGCCGCCAGCGTATCGCCCAGAGACTGAAAGCCTTCGACTGCCCACTTCCATTCGTCACTGGTTCTGCGCCGGCCGGGTAGGTAACCGACCGGGCAATAGAGCGGGCCGGCCACGATGCCGATACCGGCCTCCGCCGCGACCTTGATGATCTCCTCGAAGATGAACGCGGGTTCGCCGGCGAACATCCGCGCTTTCACTCAGCAGACTGTAATCGTCGACCAGGACTGTGCAGGCGTTGACTTCCAGGCCGTTTGCCTCGGCTGCCTTACGAATGGCGCTGGCCGCAAAGCCTTCGGTGCGCAAAAGCGGCACCTCCACGCCATCGAAGCCGGCTTGCTTCAGCCCGGGCAGCAGGTCGAAGTGTTGCGGTCCGAAGGTAGCTGACCAGATAAATGTGTTGACGCCGAACTTCATGTCCGCTTCCCTTCTGAGGCCAGCTGCCGGTCGATCTTAACTTACCTTCCCGGTTAGGAGAAAGACCCGGTCAGCGGTGCGGGGTGAAGATGTACCCCACACAAGCCAAACACGGCTTGAGTGGGCCACCCTCCCGTTAGGGGGCACCCATGGGATCGCGCCCAAGGTACATTGTCAAAGGCAGTTGATTCAGGGTAGTAATACCTACGACAGAAGATCCGGTAATCTCCTTCCGGAGGCGAAACCCATGAAGATCAGCCCGGTAAAGTGCGTGGCCTGCGGAAACTGCACCTACGTCTGCCCCATGGGCGCTATCTACATTGACCCCGTGCTTAAGCGCGCCACGATCAATCGCGACGAGTGCGTGGAATGCTACGCCTGCTACAACGGGCTGAGCCAGGAACACCTCAACCCGACGCTGGTGCGCACGATACGGCGTGTTTTCGCGGCATTGCGCATTCGCTTTGAACCCGAGCCTGATGTCTGCCCCACGGCCGCGTTTGAACCCGACGAACTGGTCTGGCCGCGCATCGTACGCCGCGCGTTCTCTGATCCCAGCGTGCCGCATGAATCGACGGGGGTTGAAGGTCGCGGCACTGAAGAAGTGAAGACCAACGACGTGACCGGAAGAGTAAAGGTCGGGGATGTCGGGTTTACGATTGAATTCGGCCGGCCTGGCGTGGGCGTACGCTTCCACGAGATCCAGGAGATGTGCAGGGCGCTGGCCCAGGCCAATGTCAGCTTCGAGAAGAAAAACCCCATCACTTCCCTCATGGCCGACGTGAGTACCGGCACCCTCCGCGAGGACATCCTCAATGAGAAGGTCATGTCCGCCATCGTGGAGATAAAAGTACCCGTAGCGCGCACAGAAGAGATCATTCGCGTGGTCTGGGAAGTGGAAAAGCGCCTGGATACGGTAGTCGCTCTCGGAGTCGCCACACGCTGCGGCGAGCATGGGGAGGAAGTGGTCGTGGCGCCCATACTGGAACGCATGGGCTACAAACTGCAGCGGGCTAAAACGAATATAGGACTGGGGCAAATCGTCGCGCCCTCCGCCGAGCCTGCACGGGAGACTGCCAGCGTATGACGAATACACTGCATCGCTTTGGGGACGCTGAAAGCTTTTACGACGACTTCATCGTGTTCGCCATCCCCAGTAAAAGCAACAAGGACCCCAATGCTCTTCCGAAGCTGCATCGCTTCCTCGAGATCGCGATGGAGTTCAAGCCGGTAAACCTTGGCGATGCCCGCCATGGAGGCGCCCTGCGCTCTTCGAAAACGCTTAGCCCGCTGGCTCATTGGAAGCGCGACATGCAGCCGGATTTTCAGGCCGTGCTCGATGGCCTGACCGTGCCGACCACCTGCGCCGCGGTTTTTGACAACCTGGAAGCTGCCGAGCAGTTCGTCAAACGGATCAAGGAAGAGAATCTGGGGATGAGTGTAAATATCTCCACTTCGATTGCGGGCGCCGAGACCTGCTGCCAATACGCCTGCATCGATCGTCACAGTGTCGGTTACTCCCTGGGCTTTGAAGGCAAGACCGAAAAGATCCCAAACTCCCAGGTGACTACGCTCTCAACCATGTGCGGCCACGGGATGATCGCCCATTCTCTGGCGAAAAAGATGATCGATTTCGTTAAAGAGAACCGGCGTACCCCCGAGGAAGCCGCTACCTACCTTTCGCGCTTTTGTTCCTGTGGTATTTTCAATCCGGCGCGCGCCAAGAGGATTCTGGAAGATGCCCGGACGAACACGAAATAGAGCCCTCACTTTTTTCTGGCTCTGCGTGATACCGTGTTTCGCAGCATTCAAGCCGTGTACATCGCGGGAAATCTGGTTGCCGGCAAAGCTCAGTAGCGATTGCAGATGTTCTTAGTCTGGTACCAGCCGCTGCCGGGCGTTGATCTGCAAATACAGCACCGTGGCCACGACAGATAGACCCGCCATCACCAGGAACGGTGCGTTCCAACCGCTGAACATGACCAGGTAGCCCGATAGTGCTGACGCAATGGCTCCGCCTATGTTGCCACAGGTGTTCATGACCGCGGAGACGGAGCCGGCGGCATCGCCGCCTATGTCGAGCGTAATCGCCCAGGAGACGCCAACCGTCGCCTCCAGAGCAAAGATGGCCAGGCAGGAAAACCACACGCAGGTCATGGAGTTACTGGTCAGGGAGGCGGGCAGAATGCTCAAGCCGGAAACGAAGAAGCCGGTAGCTCCCACCACCCGGCGAGCCGCCTTTAGATCGCCTTTCTCTTTGGCCCAGGTGTCTGAGATCCATCCACCGGCTACATCGCCGGCGGTTGCCGCCAGTAGCAGCAGGCTGGAGTAGTAGCCCATCTGGTGAAGATTGAAACCGCGATGATCGTTGAGGTACTTGGGAAACCACACCAGGTAAACAGACAGGTTATAGGCGTAGCAGAAGTACATCCCCGAGAGGATCCACATTTGCGGACTGCGCAGGATTTGTTTCCAGGGAACACCCTGTACGGCCGTATGCCCGCCGCGCGCCAGCTCGAGCGACGAGCGGATGAGCGCGCGCTCCTGTGCATTGACAGAGGCATGCTCATCCGGGGTATCGCGGTAATACCAATACCAGACCGCCGACCAGATAAGTCCCAGTGATCCGCAGCATAGAAAGGCAACCCGCCACCCGTAGTGCGCGATGATCAGCACCACCAATGCGGGCGTTAGCGCGCCGCCCAGGCGGGAACCGGCATGCGTGGCTCCCTGGGCGAAACCGCGCTCCGTTGGCAGCATCCACCGGGAGAGCGAACGGGTGGCAATGGGGAAAGCGCCTGCTTCGCCCATGCCGAAGAGAAAGCGCAGCATGGCCATGGATCCTGCACTCCATGCGAGCACCGTGGCGCAGGTGAACACGGACCACCAGCTCACTATGCCGGTCAGCGCTCGACGCGGACCGACGCGATCGCCCAACCAGCCTCCGGGGATTTGAAAGAGGGCGTACCCCCACTGGAACGAACTCAGGATCCATCCCATGGTCACGATGGAGAAGCCGAACTCCTTCTGGATGGAAGGCACGGCTGAGGAGATGACGACGCGATCGATGTAAGTGATCATGTACGCGGCGATGGTCATGCCGAGGACGATGTAGCGCACGCGCGTTGGGGCGGTTACCGGGGATGCCGGCATGGCGGGTGCTTCCCGTACAGTCCCTGCATCCTGAGCTGGCAACGGCATGTAAGCTCGATCCGGCGAGACGCCCCAGCTGATGATTGATCTACCATCCGCTGGGGCAGCGAGAAGTCTACACAGAGAGCAGTTGTCGTGGCCAGGTTAAATAGGCGGGGCGGGTGTGGGGGCTTTCCTGCTCGTTCTTTCGCTGCCATGTGGAGTCAGGAGAGTTGCGGTGGGGTGCGGTGAATTCCCACAGCTCCCGACGATGAAGGTTGGTTGCGGGGAGGGCTGGGGCCTTTCGGTTTATCACATCAGGCGGAGCCCAGGGACCTGCTGTGCTTTCCTCTGGCAGCGGTTAGGTGTCATAAGCCGGGGCTGCTCTGCATCATGCCGCCATCCGTAATGATGGTAGTGGCCGTGATGTAGGTCGAGGCGTCGCTGGCTAGAAAAGCCACTACGTTTGCAATCTCTTCCGGCTTGGCCATCCGGCCCAGCGGAATTGCAGAGTTCAGCTTCTGCATGAGGGAGGGATCGCTCATGGTGGATAGGTTGATGGGCGTCGCTACCGCTCCTGGCGCCACCCCCACGACCAGGATGTTGTGCGGCGCCAACTCAACCCCGGCCGTGCGGGTCAACATCCGCATACCGCCTTTGGACAAGCAGTAGGCGGTATTACCCGGCATGGGCCAGTCTTCATGGATCGACGTCATGTTGATAATGCGCCCACCTCCCCCCTGCTTGATCATTTGCTTCGCCGCAAATTGGGTACCGAAAAATGCGCTCTTCAAGTTAATGCTGAGCACCTTTTCGTATTGCGCTTCCGTTGTATCCAGAATCGACGTACGGGTTTCCACACCGGCATTGTTGACCATCACATCCAACCGGCCGAATTTGGCGACTGCTGCATCGATCAATCGCTGCAGGTCTTCGAGGTTACTCACGTCGGCCTGCACACCGAGCACGTTCTCTCCCAGCGCACTCATCTTGGACTCCATCGCCTCGGTGGCCTCAGGATGAGAGACGTAGTCGATGACCACACTGGCTCCCTGACGCGCCAGTTCGAGCGCCACGGCTGCCCCAATTCCGCTATTTCCGCCGGTGACGATGGCTACTTTGTTTGCGAGTGACATATGCAGTCCTTTCAAAAGCGCTGGTTGAGCTATCGTTTTGGTGGATCAGGCGTGCCGGTCGTGAGTGCATAGCCCGCTCTTGGCTCGAGGAGCTTGGCGATCAGGCCAGTCCACCCTGTTTGATGAGAAGCGCCCGCACCACGAGCGTTGTCGCCGTCGAAAAATTCGTAAAAGGGCACGTAGTCGCGAAAGTGCTCGTCGTTTTGCATGCGTGGATACAAGGCATTCACCGGGCGCAGTCCGTGGCTGTCTGCCAGGAAGATCCTGGCTAATCGATGCGTCAACTCTTCCGCGACCTGGTCAATGGTGAGGAAGACACCGGAACCGGTGGGACACTCGATTTTGAAATCGTCGCCGTAATAGTAGTGAAACCTTTGCAGCGATTCGATGATCAGGTAATTTGTCGGGAACCATATAGGCCCGCGCCAATTGGAGTTGCCCCCAAACAAGCGGGACCGCGACTCGGACGGTTCGTAGCGGACCATTAGGTCGCGCCCGTCGAGCGAGAAGACGAACGGATGATCCAGGTGGTAGCGGGAAACCGAGCGAATGCCGTAGTCAGAAAGGAACTCGTGCGGATCTAACATGCGCCGCAGAAGGGCTTTCATGCGGTGACCGCGCAGTAACGAGAGCAGCTTCCGCTCACCTTTGCCGGGTTCAAACCAGCGCGACACCAGCGCGGCCAGGTCGGGCCGATAAGTCAAAAACCAATTCATGCGGGTGGTGAAGCCAGGCACCTTTTCGAGCAGTTCGGGGTCCAGTGTTTCTACGGCAAAGAGCGGGATCAGGCCTACCAGGGAGCGAATGCGCATGGAAACGGTTTTGCCGTCCGGCATATTCAAGACGTCGTAGTAGAAGCCGTCTTCTTCATTCCACAGCCCGACGCCACACCCGCCCATGTCGGTCATGGCTGAAGCGATGTTGAGGAAGTGCTCGAAAAACTTGGTGGCCATGTCCTCGTACGCCACGTTGTGCTGTGCGAGTTCGAGTGCGATCCTCATCAGCGACAGCGTGTACATCGCCATCCAGCTGGTTCCGTCGGACTGGCTTAGGTAGCCCCCATTGGGCAGAACTTCATCGCGGTTGAAGACGCCGATATTGTCCAGGCCGAGGAAGCCTCCCTGGAATAGATCACGCCCGTGCACATCCTTACGGTTTACCCACCAGGTGAAATTCAGTAACAGTTTCTGAAAGACCCGTTCGAGAAAGAGGAGATCGCCTGGGTCCTCTGGATTTGCCTTGCGCCGGTCCTTGCGATCGACCTCAAACACGCGCCACGTGGCCCAACCGTGCACCGGAGGATTGGCGTCACTGAAGTTCCACTCGTACGCCGGCAACTGCCCGTTGGGGTGCAGATACCAGACGTAGAGCAGCTCCAGCAGTTGCTGTTTGGCGAACTCTGGATCAATCAGAGAAAATGTAACGGCGTGGAAAGCAAGATCCCAGGAAGCGAACCAGGGATACTCCCACTTGTCTGGCATGGAGAACACGGTACCGCCGTTGATGTTCGGCCAATCGGCGTTGCGGCCGCTCTGCCGCTGTGCTGGGGCTGGCGGCGTCGCTGGATCGCCCGCCAGCCAGCGGCGCACTTCGTATTCGTAATATTGTTTGTTCCAGATCATGCCGGCGAAGGCTTGCCGTTGCACCAGCCGGGCGTCGGCATGATCCAGACCGGTTTGCAGGCCGGCGTAAAACTTTTCGCAGTCGTCGATCCGTGCCGCGGCGATCTGTTCAAAATCGGCAAAGGGTGCGTCGTTTTGCGCGCCCGACAAGCGAAGCCGCACCCTGGTGCTCCCACCCGCGTCGACAGTCACGGCCTGGTGCACACATGCTTTCGTGCCACGCAGCAGCGGATTGATGGCTGACCGGTCGCCGTTGATCAGATGGGCATGAAACGCGTCTTTGTAATAGCCCGCGGTGTCGCTCCCGTATAAGCGGCGCACGTTGGTCTGGTTCTCGCAAAACCACAGATCGCCATGGTTTTCGCTATACAGGTGATACGCGCCGAGCACCGGATGCTGCGCCAGGATGGAACCTGCCTGGGCGCTCAGCCCCGGCGCCGGGGCCGACCCATCCCATGACCAGGTATTACGAAACCATAGCTGCGGCAAGACGTGCAGGGTAGCGGTTTCCGGTCCCCGGTTGTGCACCGTGACCTGCACCAGGATGTCATTCGCAGCCGCCTTGAAGTATTCGACAAAGACATCCCAGTAGCGGCTTTCGTCGAACACGCCGGTATCCATCAGCTCGTATTCGTCATCCGCCAGACCGCGGGCGGCATTTTCCTTCACCAACTGTTCGTAAGGGAATGCCGTCTGCGGATACTTGTAAAGCATCTTGAGATAGCCGTGGTCCGGGGTGGCGTCGAGGTAGTAGTAGTACTCCTTGACATCTTCGCCGTGATTGCCTTCCTCGTTGGTGAGGCCGAACAACCGCTCTTTGAGGATGGGGTCTTTGCCATTCCACAGGGCGATGGCAAAGCATAATCGCTGCTCCTCATCGCAGAGACCGGCGATGCCATCTTCACCCCAGCGATACGCCCGGCTGCGCGCGTGGTCATGAGGAAAATAATTCCAGGCGTCGCCCGCGGCGGAGTAGTCTTCGCGCACGGTGCCCCATTGCCGTTCACTGAGGTATGGCCCCCACGTTCTACTGCTCAGGCAAACCTGCGGATCGTTGCTGTTCGTAGACATCAGCCTTCCGTGCACTACTCGCCCGATTGTACCGGCATCGCATTGCGGCCCCGTGAAGCGCGGCAGCGCAGGAAGCTGCTTATTGCAGCAGAGCTTTGCATACGGGCGCCTTTCCAGCCGTGCAAAAGGCGTCACCATATACTGTGCTTTAGCTGCCAATCTGACCAGGGGAGCCGGGCCCAGCAGGGAAACGTGTGTTCGAACCCGATCTGCATAAAAGGACTGCGGGGACTCAAAGTCGGATGTGTCTTAAACCACTCACGGTGAAATTGAATTCGTATCCCGGCATAAGGCGAAAATCGTGGCGCCACATGCCCCCCTTCCGCTCAATGTTCGTCGTGGAGGGGAGTAGAACGAATGTCGTATTACTTTCTGCGATTGTCGGTTTGTTGATCACGATGCCCATTGAGGCAGCGGCGGCGCGCGCACAAACGAGCACCGGGAAGCAAGCCGGACAGGTAAACGCACCGGCCGGCAATAGCGAGGGATCTCTTCTGCATCAGCTGTCAGGAACGGTGGTCGACGCATCCGGCGCGGTGGTCGCCGGGGCTGCCATTCAGGTAGAGAGCGCAGACGGTACGGTACAAGCGATCGCGCAATCTGACAGGAACGGTTCTTTCCTCATTCCTGGACTTGCAGCAGGCGACTATCGGCTGCTGGTATCTGGCGCCAGTTTCGCGACAAAGGAAATGCCGGTTATGATACCGGCCGCCGCAGAGCCGCTCCCGTTGCGCATATTGTTGGCTGTGGGCGCGGTGAGCACCACCATGGATGTGCAGGGCCGCGCGGATGATCTGATCGGCATCGCCGAGTCCAGTACCCAGGGGACTGTCGGCGCAAGCGAAATACAGGCCCGCCCCATACTCCGCTCAGGAGAAGTGCTGGAGACGGTTCCCGGCCTCATCATCACGCAGCACGCCGGTGGAGGAAAAGCGAATCAGTATTTCCTGCGCGGCTTCAATCTTGACCATGGCACGGATTTCGCCATTTTCCTCGACGACATGCCGCTGAACCTTCCCTCGCACGCTCATGGCGAAGGCTACGCTGACATGAACACGGTGATACCGGAGTTCGTGAAGCGACTCAATTACGAGAAAGGTCCTTACTACGCCGACGTCGGCAACTACAGCTCGGCTGGATCAGCCCACATGGAGTTCTTTAAGACGCTGCCGCAGAATTTTCTCCAGCTGGAGGGCGGCATGTACGGCTACGGTCGCGCTGTGTTCGGTTTGTCGCAAAAGATCAGATCAGGCACTTTGTTGTACGGCGGCGAGTTTTCTCACGAGAATGGTCCCTGGAACCACCCAGATGGCTATAACAAGCTGAACGGTCTTGCTACCTACAGCCAGGGAGGAGACGCTCGGGGTTTCAGCACCACAGCACGCGGTTACCACGGCAAGTGGAACTCAAGCGACCAGATCCCCGCCAACGCCGTGCCGCTGGTCGGAGTTTTTGGCACCTTGAATCCAAGCGATGGTGGCAAGTCACAGCGATACAGCTTGCAAAGTGAATGGCACCACCAAAGCGCAAAATCCCTCACACGGATTACGGCTTACGGGTTCTACTACGGACTCGATTTATTTTCTGACTTCACCTACTACCTGACCGACCCACTGCGGGGCGATCAGTTTGAGCAGAAGGACAGGCGTTGGGTGGCTGGGCTGGACGCTCGCCACACCATTCTGGGCGAGTGGCTGGGCCGCAAGGTGGAAAGCACGCTCGGCCTCCAGCTCCGCAACGACTGGATACACAATGGCCTTTACCAAACTCAGAATCGCACCCGCCTCGATAAGACGGATGCCTCCACCGGCAACGTTCTGCCAGAGATCACCCAGGAAGATCGCTTGATCGACACGCAGCTGGGCTTCTTCGCGGAAAGCAAAATCCGCTGGGCAGAGAAGTTCCGCTCAGTCGGGGGACTGCGCGTAGATCTGCAGCACTTCGACGTCACCAGCCTGGTGACTGTGGCAAACTCCGGGACTGCGAGCAAAGTGCTGCCCAGCCCAAAGCTGAGTTTGATCTTCGGCCCGTGGGGCAATACCGAGTTCTACCTCCAGGGTGGCGCCAGCTTCCACAGCAATGATGGCCGTGGTGCCACACAGACCATCGAGCCAGTGTCGGGAGCAAACCCTGTCCCTAACACGCCGGTCACCCGGGTGCCCCCACTGATCCCGACGAAAGGCGGAGAATTCGGCGTGCGGACCCTGGCCGTTCCCCATCTGCAAAGCACGCTCTCGGTCTGGTATCTCCACAGCGCTTCTGAGTTGCAGCAGTCCGGAGACACCGGCGAAACTATTCCTTCGCGACAGCCAAGCGACCGCTACGGCGTCGAATGGGCAAACTACTACACGCCGCTGGAACACGTCTCGTTCGATCTGGACTTTGCCAACTCCAAAGCGCTTTACACCAAAGTGGATGAGAATGATGCGGCGCCCACCAGCCCGGGTGGCAAGCGTGTACCCGAAGCGGTTGGGCAAGTGATTGCCTCTGGCATCACCCTGCACGATTTCGGGAGGCTATCGTCAAGCCTGCGCCTGCGCTACTTCGGTCCGCGCGATCTTACTTCTGACGGCCTTTACCGTTCGCAGCCGACGGCATTGCTCAACGCAGAGGCTGGCTACCGCATCCACAAGGCATGGCGGGTTTCCGTGGAAGGTCTTAACCTGCTGAACCGTCGCGATCACGATATCGACTACGCCTATCTTTCCCGCATCACGCCGACCTCAGCCCCGGAATTTAGCAAGGTCTTTCACCCTGTGGAACCACTGCAGGTACGTTTCTGGTTGCGGGGCACGTTTTAAGCCTCAACCCCTGTTGATGAGGACCTGTATTGACCAGTTAAGGGGAAGTTGCCTCCTCCACGGACAGGCACCCGTGAGCCGGCTATTCCCCGCAAGCGTCGCGGGAGTGCGTTTTGGCCCTATAACGCAGGGTCAGGCGCGTTGCCGTAAAATAGGAGAGTAGGGCTTGCGCAAGGAGCGTGTAGCGTGGCAACACTGATGAGAACTTCGAATCCAGTACTCAATGACAAACGTTTCGTGGGGGCCGCCACCTTTGGCGAGCAGATGACCCTCCAGGGTACGGTCAATAAGACCGGCCTGCTTCTACTCTGCTCAATCGCGACCGCCGCCTGGACGTGGAACCAGTTCATGCAGGCACACTCCGCGGCCGCCATCCTGCCCTATCTCTGGATAGGCACCATCGGCGGATTTGTCTGCGCCCTGATTACCACCTTCAAGCAGGAGTGGGCTGCGGTCACTGCCCCCGCCTACGCATTGCTGGAAGGCCTGGCGCTCGGCGGCATCTCCTCCGTGCTGGAATTGCGCTTTCCCGGCATCGCCATCCAGTCAGTCAGCCTGACCTTCGGTACGCTGCTGGTGCTCCTGCTTGCGTATCGCTCGGGGCTCATCCCGGTAACCCAGAAGTTTCGCATGGGCATCGTCGCCGCAACCGGCGGGATCATGGTGTTCTACCTGCTGCAGTTTGTACTCGGCTTCTTCGGGTTTCACTTCAATGCAGTGAACGGTTCCGGAGTCATCGGTATCGGCTTCAGCCTGATTGTGGTCGGCATCGCCGCCCTTAACCTGGTACTCGACTTCGACATGATCGAAACCGGAGTCCGCATGCGGGCGCCTAAATACATGGAATGGTACGGCGGCTTCGCCATCATGGTTACGCTGGTATGGCTCTACCTTGAGATCCTGAGGCTGCTGACCAAGCTGCGCGGGCGAGACTAAGTCCGGTCCAGGTTGGTAACAATCTCGCTGATGTTCACATTGACCCCCGCCTGCAAAGCGGGGGTTTTCTCGTAGCGGGCGTGGCTCAGCGCGCTCATCCGCGCCAGGTATTCCAGATAGCCATTGCTGTGCAGCGATTTGAGCGAGGCCACGGTGTAGCGCTGCTGCATCTCGCTCAGGCTGAGGCCGGCCTGCTTTCCATCGGCCACTTTGCCGCTCAACTCCTCGATGTAGTTGCGCAAGCTGGTCATGGGCGTGCGGCCGGTCTGCAACGCAGCATGGCCGGGAAGGATGGTATGGAAATCCGCCTGGCCAATGGAATCGATCGTGCCCGGCCAGACGCGTGGAAATCCATCGGCAATGAACGGCAGAAAGCCGTGGATCACGTCGCCAGTCGCCACGACTTGTTTCTGCGGACAGTAAACGACGATGTCTCCGGCGGTGTGCGCGTGCCCATGGAACTCCAGGTGCAAATCAAAGGCAGGATCACGCAGTAGATAGGTCTTGTCGAACGTGATGGTGGGCAGCTCCGGCGCGTAGTTTTTGAGCTCTTCCTGGTACGCCTTCAGCTGGCGAATCTGGTCTGCACAGAATGCCTTTTCTCCTGCCGTACCCGCATGGGCGGCCTGAGTCTGCAGTGCATCGATCAATGCCGGTACCTGTCCGGCAGAGGCTTTCGCGCGCGCCACCGAGAGACTACTCATCAACTGTTTTGTCGTCGCGCTGGCAATGAAGTCCACCGGCCCGGCGCCCGGGCGATAAGCCTGGCTACCCTGCGTGTGGTCCCAGTGGAAGTGCGTGTTGATCACGTATCGCACTGGCTTGGTGGTGACTTCACGCTGCATCTGGCCAATCAGCGAAGCAGCCGCCGATGGCTTGGAGTGGGTATCCACCACAACCACATCTGCCGATCGAACAAAGATGGCCGCATTGCAGTTAAGCATCGCCTGGGGACGAGCCTGCGCGAAGTAAATGCCATCGGTGACTTTCTGTATATGGAACAGGGACTCTGCGCTTCGCGCGGCCGCGCGCGCCCACGCTGCGCGGTGGAAGGCCAATTCAAGCAGTGAACTCCCGGCCAGAACACCTCCCATGAGTACGCCCAAAAAGTCGCGCCGCGATGTATGACCCCCACCGCCTGCGACGTGGTTGTGCTCGGGAGCGTGTGAATGGGCGTGCGTGTGCGGATGTGCATGAGGATGCGTGTGTGCACCCTTGGTCGTCTGCGGCATAAGACTGCGAATGCTACACGATGGGTCACACGGTTGTAAATCGGGCATCGACGCGAGACTGCAACTTGTTTCAACAGGCCGGTTCTCATCCCTTCGATCTATTCCCAACGAGGAAACATAATCGCAGAATTAACAAAGTTGACAAACAGAATGGATGGACGCTTCGTCCATTATGAAGGTGCTCTTCGATCAGCGACGTGAAGGTAAGGCGTGCACCTGAAGCTCGTTGGAAGTGTTCGGCATCTTAAGCATTGAAGGAATCGATATGTCAGGAAACCCGAGACAAACATTTCGTGGCATTACGCGCGCGATGTTTGCCCGCTTGCGCCGCAGGGCTTCGAAGCTGGGCATTTGCGTGGCCAGCCCCAAAGGTGAAGCCATGAAAGATGGAATACGCATTCGATGGAATTACGACGCTGGGCATGAGTTGCTCGAAGTCGAATGCAAGGTTCCGTTCTGGATTAACGCAAACCGAATCAACGCTGACGTTCGTCAGCAAATTGAGGCCACCATCCGCACGGCCGCCTGAGACTTCCAATGCGATACTGTTGTCCGTGCCAATTCTTGAAGAAGCTCAACGATCTAACCACGAAGCCTTAGTCCCTGGACGGTTGCCCTGTTGCGGGTCCCGTCTATGGATTAGGGCATTGTCATTGCGTCCTAGTGTTCTCGCCACGATTGGCATGGGCTTCCCGAACTGCGCGCTGATGAGCCTTTTGTTGTTGCTGGCCCTCGGCTGCACACCGCCAGCGCAGCCCACCGTATCGGGTAATGCATTCCCTGGCCATGCTCAGGCCCGGCCGGCTAGCCGTATTCAGGAGACAAGCGCGAACGACAGGAGCAATGACGGGCAAGGCCGGCGCAGACCGCGGCGCGGGCGCCCTTTGGCGCAATCGGCGCCAGGGCAATTCGACTTCTACCTTCTCAATCTTTCGTGGTCGCCGGAGTTTTGCGCCACGCACGCCGACAGCCCCGAATGTGGACGCAAGCTGGGCTTTGTGGTGCATGGGCTGTGGCCGCAGGATAACGATGGCAACTACCCGGAGGATTGCAGCAATGCGCCCGGGCCTGCCAACCCGCAGGCGGACACTGACATTATTCCTACGGTCAGCCTGGTAAAGCACGAATGGCAAACCCACGGCACGTGCTCAGGCCTGGGTGCGGATGAATACTTTTCTGACATTCACAAAGTATTCGCGGCGGTCAAAATACCCGCGAATATCGGCCAGGGCAGCGATGCTGGCGGTGTGGCTCCCGACGACCTTCTGTCGCGGTTCGCATCCGCCAATCCCGCTTATCCTGCGGGAGCCTTCGCTCTCAGTTGCGGGAACAATCGCCTGACGGCGGTGGAGATATGCCTGTCAAAAGATTTGCGCCCCGAAGCGTGCGAGGGGGTGCGGTCGTGCCGGGCAAACGTGGTGCAGGTGACACCCCGCTAACCCGCAGCTGATCTGCTAACCCGGATTTCTCACCAGGACTGATTGGTGGGACAGTCGAAGGGAGCGGTGAGCCTGTTGCTGTGTTTTGGCTTGTGGCCTTGCGCGTCAGGTTAGTTTTTGGTGTGCGAAGAAATGTCCCCCACTCAAGCCAAACGCGGCTTGAGTGGGCCACCCTCGGCTTTTCTGGATGCGGGCAGGGAGCAAATCCTCCTGAGTGGCGACTGATCGGACCCTAGAAACTGTAGGGTGGCCCATTCAAGCCGCGTTTGGCTTGAGTGGGGGACATTTGAATCCTCGTCCAGAGCGCTTTCCAATTTGTTCATTAGGAGCACACTCGAGGGATGACAGATGCTAGCTAGCGCTGCGCAGGTGACGCGGCCGTGGGAGCCGCCGGTGGCGCCGCCTGGCCTGCTTCCCGGGCCAGCTTCTCAGCCTTCTTCCGGTTGTGATGCCGCACCAGGTCTGGCCAAAACTCAATCACTTCACTGCCTACGATGGCTTCCGCGGTCACCGTGACACCGCGCTCGATGGTGCCCGCAGCGGTGCGATCAGATTCCGGGTAATACAGGTTTGAGACTGCGGAGCCCATCAGGTTACCCAGCACATTGGCATAGTTGGGTCCCCAGTTGCCGTTGTCCCGTTTGCACCAGACTGTGCTCCCGGCTGCCCAAAGAATTCGGGCCGGCACGCGACCGGTACCCTTTTGAAAGTAGCGAGGATCTTCTTTCAGCAGGCTTGCCAGGACGGCGTTGCCCAACAAATTGCCAGTGAAGTAGTCGGTGTAGGAAGCGCCGAATCGCTTGGCGTAACCCTTCATGCCCTGGTCGTAGTCAGGAAAGCTATCCTGAGCCTGATCGATACCCGAGGTGAATGCGGTCAGCAGAAAAGGCCATGGGTCGGTCGCACTCTTGAAAAACAGCTGAAACTTTTGCTTACTGGTGAGTGGCAGCGCATCCCGGTTGGTGGTGGTGTTAAAGGTAGCCATCACCCCGAACACCCGCTGCTTTTCCTGAGCTTTCAATTGGCTTTCCGACGTGGTGGCGTCCGTAGTTGCGGGCGCCGGCTGAGTGGTCTGGCCGGCGTCCGTTGAGGGCGTCGCAGTCTGCTGCAAGCGCAACGACGGCGCATCCGGCAAATCCGCGGCGCGATCCACCGCCGGCGCCACCGCAGCGAAGACCAAAGGAGGTGGAGCGAGCGATATCATCAGGCAACCCGCAGCGCCCAACACCATTGAAAACCATCTATTTAGAGCCAATCGGCTGCCTCAATCCTGCGTCTACTCGATCGCTGCCACGACCATCTCTGAGGCTCAGAGCCTTCAGCCGCGGGGCTTATCCCTGTCAATAGCAATGAAATAGACGCGCATTCGGGTGGAAAAGACTACACGGCCCAGCGCGATGGGTGCGGGGAGGACTGCCTTGGTGAAGCGGAAACAGAATCCACTCGCGTGACTTTACCTGAGGCAAGTTTACAACAACCGATGGCAGGTACCCGCAAAGCAGGGGTCGGGGGACGTTTGGGAAAGCTGCGGCAGGCTGCAGCGGGTGCCGGACCTAGACCGCACCCTGGCCGCCCCGGAGCGAGTCATTGGATCAGTTCCGCATGCGTCAGAACGGCCGAAGATTTATCCGCTGCCTGGTCAAAATAGGCGACCATGCGTTGCGGTTCGCTCGCCTTGTAAGCGCCGAGGTTGTGCGCCCATCGAAAGCCGATGGGCTGATAGCGCAGTTCAACAGCAATGTGCAGTGGGCCCTGGGCCGCTTGTGTCGCAATTACGTAGCGCACTTTACTGCCCTCGCCGGTGAAGCCGGGGTCGTCCCCGGCATCCCCGTGCACAGCTACATCGCGGTCAGCGGTTGCTTTGTCGAAGCCCTTCGGCAGCAGGCGGTTGTCTTTCAGGTAACTCATTGCCTGTAACAAGCCGGTCGTGACATGCCCCTGGCCGTCTCCAAGAATAGGCTCGTAGATTTCGACCTGGTCAGAGTTCGTAATCTCACGGTAGTGCGGCTCGAACATGGCAGGATCATCATCGTTCGCATTACCGACGATCGATCCGTTCGGACGAAGCGCACCCGACTCGAACATCAACTTGCCCGCATCATCCCGCACCGTCACGTGCAACCAGACCCGGCGCGATGGATAGGCCGTCGGCAGCTTGTGGCCAGTAAGATTTTGCGTGAGAACCGTAAACGCCAGCTTGCCGTCGCCTCGTTCTGTATTCTCGATGGTTACTTTTGCCGATTCTGTCTGGAGAAAATGAGAGGTGCGATCCATGACGGCATCCAGATCCTGTGGACGAACTTCTACCGCCAGATCGTCGCGATGATCTTTGAGAAAGCCTTCTAATACGAAGTTGCCGCCAATAAAGACGTGGCGTCGCGCTCCTTCCCGCTTCTCGCCGTATAACGCCGTGATCGCCACTGGGCCTTCCACGGCAGGCATGTGGCATTGTTGGCAGGTCTTCTGGCCGTTATAGGAACTGTGCTGCCACTCCTGGTAAGGCACCTGCTCGGGAAACTTGTTGCCCATCTTCACTCCGCCCGGGCCGATCGCATCGGTGTAGAGCGTATGGCAGGTGGCGCACAGGGCAGCGTCGCGCATATGGTTCGCGTCCTGCGGTAGAAAACCGCCTGTGGAGGAATGCATGATGGTGCGATGACCTTGATCCACATCGTAGGGACCGTATTCGGGACGTTGTCCGCCGAGGACGCCGCTGCTGATCACGACGTTGCCGTTGTAAGTCTTGTCGGTCCCCAAGCCTTCATTCTTGATCTGGTGGCAAACAGCGCAGTCCACTCCGTCCTGGGCCGCACGCTGCAACTGCGGAGTCTTATCTTTTAGCGGCTTAAACGGAAAGCGGTCGAACGCGTGTGTATCGCGGCCGGCATCCCTGTCCGCTAAACGAACCGCGGGCATGTGACAGAACGAGCAGTCGTTCTGGATGAAGTTACTGTCCTCCGGGTGATCCATGGTTTCACGACGGATGCTGCCCTGCCAGTATGGGTCGCGCGAAGAATTAGCCATGGCGCTCGCCTCCCAGTCGGAGCCGATCGAATAGTCCTCGCCCGTGCTGGTCTTCATGCCGTTGTGGCAAGCGACACAACGGTCGGACGTATGGAAAGCCGTCGAATCGTGGTACTTGTACGTAACGATCGGCTTTTCTGCAGTGTGCTTCTGCGTTGTTGGCGACGCCTGCTCCCTCACCTGCTGCGAGGCCATCACCAGCGGAAGGCTGATCATCAAGGTGCCGGCCAGCAGCCCCAGTGCGCTTACAGGCTTCATCGCCAGCCCTCCCAGAACTTTCCTTCTGCCCAATCCCACAACACGTAAAAAACTACCTGTGCGTGCCGGCCGCTGGTATCGGTAAACGGCTCGCGTACGCCGACGTCAGCGCGGATGTGCTGACGTCGATTCACCGTCACCTGCATCTCCGGCAGGATATCCATGTCTGTCTTCGCGCCGGAGGAATAGTCGCGGCTTCCCAGGATCTCGACCATGGGCGAAAATAGCCTGCCCAGGCCGCGATCAGGAGCCATCGAGTGACCGGCCGCGCCACGGAAAAAGATACTGTGCGCTGATTTGGTGGTATCGAAAGATATGTCGCCGCCCAGCTGGAACTGCAGGAAAGTATTGCCGTGGACGAGTTGGTCGTAAGCAGCGAAGGGCTCGAAGTGAGCCGTGCCAGCGCCAAAGCCACGCTTGCTGTCGCCCGTCGGTAGCAGGAACCCACCCTGCAGGCTCAGGATGGATCCCCTGGGCAGGCTGGCTATCAATTCGCGTTTCAAGCCAAGCGTAATATCCCCCACGCCGCTGGCCCACTGGTGAGCCTGGTCGGCATAGTTCAGCGGCACGTCGATCTCAATCTGGTTGCGCCCAGCGAAGGTCTGCTCATGGATGAAATCCGTTGTCCAGTTGGGAGCGCCACTGGCGTTCACGGCGGTTGAAACTACAAGCTCATCTTCCGGGAACGCTTTTTCGGTCACCAGCGCACGCGGTACATTCAACTCACCGGCGGGATAGTGGTGCACGTTGTGGCAGAACGTTCTGAGATAGGCAATCACATCGTTGATTTGCTCATCGGTCAGCAAGTCACCGAATGCGGGCATGATCTGAGAGAAGCCAAGCCCGTGGCCGCCATGCACAATAACCGCCTTGTAGCTCACATCCGGCTCGGCGGTCGTCTGGTCGCAACGGGTAAAGTCGGGCCACGTGTCCGGCCGAATAAAGCGGGAGATGTCTTCCGCAGCGCCCTTGCCTGTCGACCCATGACAAGCGATGCAGCCGTTGTTATAAACCAGCTTGCCATTCGCCGCATCAGGCGGCTTTTTGTAATGGATCATCTGCTGGGCCGTCAGGCACTGGCCGCACGCAAACAAAAAAGCGGCCGCCAAAAGAAGCAGCAGCCCATGACCGCAGCGGGAATAACGGACTGGAGCAGTCCGCGGTTTCGCTGCGCACCGCGGAAAAGAGCTCATTTGCAACATTTATGTTTGTGAGGAAGTTCTCTCATGAAGAAGGCTGCCACCGTTCATCCAAGGTATGAAAATTCTATCCTCCTCCGAGCGAAAGGCCCTAACCGGGGAGATGACGATGTTGTCACCCAGGTGTCAGCTTTCGCTGTACCAAAAATCCGTTGGCAGCTGGCTGTGAGAGCAAGTTGGCGGAAGCGCATGCGAGTCGAACACACCATCGCCCTTTGCGAACGATCTCCGGTTTTGAAGACCGGGAGGATCACCGGATCCTTCGCGCTTCCTTAATCGGTAAAAATGAATGGCCCTTGAAGGAGTGTCTGAAGCAGAGTCGGTGCCCGTGAACCCCACGACGGCCTTTCCTCGGGACGGGTTTTCTGCTCCGCGAGTGTGTGAAGCTTGCCACGGCCACCAACTTTACCAGGAGATCCGGGAGATGCGAGAATTCACTGCATCGTGCCAGCAACTCTTCCCCGCAATGGAAATATTAGACCCAGACCTTCAGTAAAGCATCTGGTTGGATGCACTGCATGAATTCATCTAGAACTGTCTTATGCCTATCAACGAAGAAGTTCGGTTAACCCGCAAAGTAAAAGCCGGTGGTTGTGCCAGCAAGCTGGCGCCTGGCACGCTCAGTGCGGTACTGAGCCGTCTCCCGATACAGCAGGATGAAAACCTCCTGCTCGGCTTTGGCACCTCGGACGATGCCGGCGTCTACCGGCTTTCTCCCGACCAGATCCTGCTGCAGACGGTCGACTTTTTCACCCCCATGGTCGATGACCCGTTTACTTTCGGCCGCATCGCTGCCACGAACGCCATCAGCGATATCTACGCCATGGGTGGCCAGCCCAGGACTGCCCTGGCCGTGGTCTGCTTCCCTCAGGATGAGGATATTGAGGTGCTCGAGCAAATCCTGCGAGGCGGTTTGAGTGTGATGCAGGAGTCGCAGTGCGTGGTGCTGGGCGGCCACAGCGTACGAGACGAGGAAATTAAATTCGGCTATGCGGTCACCGGAACAGCCCCTGGCGGGCGGTTTCTCACCAATGCAGGGGCGCAACCGGGCGACCGCTTGCTGCTCGGCAAAGCCATCGGCACAGGCGTGCTCTCGACCGCCCTCAAGCAGAACAAGGCGGCGCAGGCGTGGACAGATGCCGCCATTCGCTCGATGACAACGTCGAATCGTAAAGCGGCAGAAATAATCGTCGCCGCAGGAACCGCCGTGCACGGCATGACAGATGTAACAGGATTCGGTTTGCTGGGCCACGCTCGAGAAATGGCTATGGCCAGCGAGGTGTGTCTCCAGATACACGCGGGCGCCGTACCCCTTCTGCCCGGAACCCTGGATGCGATCCGCCTGGGATGCGTGCCCGGCGGCCTGATCAGCAATCGCGACTTCGCCTCCTGTTGCGTTAGCCAAAGCCCGGGGAGCACCATAGAAGAGCAACGGCTGACTGCACTGTACGATCCGCAGACGTCCGGTGGCCTGCTGATCGCCGTCGCCGAGCCGGCAAGCAAGGTGCTGCTGGCGCAGCTGCAGGACGCAGGATATCCGGCCGCAGATGTGGGTGTGGTCGCCGAGGGAAAACCCGGGATTGAGTTGTTCTCATAAAGTTGTGAGGCGCGATGAGTAACGAGCAAGACCTGTACCGTCGCCTGCCCCAGATTGCCGAGGTGCTGCAGTCCGAAGAGTGCCTGTCCCTGTTGCAGAAACACCCACGGTCGCTGGTGACCATGGTGGCGCGCGGCGTACTGGCCGGATTGCGCCGCGAGATTCAAAACAGCAGGGTGGGGGCGGATAGCAGCCTCGCCGATAGCATTGGCGCGGAGATTGACCAGCGGGTTGCGCACATCGGCAGCGAAGTGGTGCAGGCCACGGCCGCCCGCCTGAAGTATCAGCTTCAACCCGTGATCAATGCGACCGGTGTGATCCTGCAGACCAACCTGGGGCGCGCTCCCCTGGGCGAAAAAGTGTTGCAACATGTACTCGAGGTAGCCGGCGGATACTGCAATCTCGAACTGGATTTGACTACGGGCGCGCGCGGCCGCCGTGACGACCACGCCGAGGGACTGCTGCTCGACCTGCTTTCTGCAAAGCTCGCTATCGACCCGGTGCGCATGCGGCGCACGCACGCGGCAGCGGTGGTCAACAATTGCGCTGCCGCTACCTACCTGGCCTTGAACGCACTCGCAGAAGGCGGCGAGGTCATCGTCTCGCGCGGTGAGCTGGTGGAAATCGGAGGTGGCTTTCGCATTCCGGAAATACTAGCGAAGTCTGGTGCAGTCTTGCGCGAGGTGGGCACCACCAATCGCACCAGAATCGAAGATTATCGCGCGGCCCTTAGCGCCGGCACGCGGATGATCCTGCGCGTACACCAGTCCAACTTTCGCATCGAGGGTTTTACCGAGCAACCCTCCCTGGAGCAACTGATAGCCCTGGGCGCACAGGCAGGCGTGCCGGTGTTTGAAGATCAAGGCACAGGATGTCTGGATGATCTTGCTACCGTCGGCTTGACCAACGAATCCAAGCTGGTTAGAAAGCGTGGCCTGCGGGCCGGCGCTTATCGCCGCCAGCGGCGACAAACTGCTGGGCGGCCCGCAATGCGGGCTGCTCGTGGGAAATCGCGAAATCATTGCGAAGCTGCGCCACAATCCGCTGTACCGGGTTCTGCGGGTGGACAAGTTGACCTACGCGGCGTTGGAAGCGACCTTGCAGACATATCTTTCCGGCGAAGAAGAGACGCTCCCGGTGCTCGCAATGATCAGGCTGAGCGCGGAGGAGATACAGCAACGCTGCGCGCAGTGGGTGGCAGCTTTGCAAGACACAGCATTAGAGGCCGAAATAGTGGAAACGCCAAGCGTGGTGGGCGGCGGCACCACTCCCGGCGCCTGCCTGCCCAGCTTCGGCGTTGCGATGGCATGGCGGCGCCACAGCGAAGGGGAACTGGCAGCCGAACTGCGCCGCATGCGTCCGCCTGTGATTGCGCGCACCAGTGCGCGACGGGTGGTTCTGGATCTGCGCACGGTGGCGCCGCAGCACGATGCCGCCGTTCTCACGGAATTGCAGCACTGGTTCGCCGATCGTGCTTTGGGTATGAAGGCGGCAGATTAAATTTATGCGGCCCCCCTCGCCAGCACGGCCCAAAGATCAGACCAGTGCGCGATCGCAGGCCGAAGGATCGCAGGCGAACGATCAAAGTCCGAACGATCAAAGTCCATACGATCCGTAGTCGTCGGCACGGCCGGCCATATCGATCATGGTAAAACCGCGCTGGTGCATGCGCTGACCGGCACGGTGACAGATCGCCTGCCGGAAGAGAAGCGGCGCGGCATCAGTATTGACATCGGGTTTGCCGCGCTCGACCTGGACGATGGGGACGGTGGTCAGCTGCAGATCAACTTCATCGATGTGCCGGGTCATAGCGCATTTATCGGCAACATGCTCGCTGGCGCAGGCGGCGTGGATTGCCTGCTGCTGATCGTCGCCGCTGATGAAGGCATCCGGGAGCAGACCAGGGAACACCTCGGTATATGCCGGCAACTCGGTATCTCCACGGGAGCCGTCGTCATCACCAAGTGCGATGCGGTGAACGAAGAACGTCTGCTGGAATTAGAAGAGGACTTGCGGCAGTTTACGCAGGGTTCCTTTCTCGAAAGCAGCCCAGTGCTCAGAACCTCGGCCCGCACCGGCGATGGGATCGACAGGCTGCGAGCCGAGTTGGGCCTCCTGCCAGGCAGACTGCCGGCGCCGAACCTGGAAACCGTGCTGCGACTGCCCATCGATCGCGCTTTTTCCGTGCGTGGCTTTGGCACGGTGGTGACCGGGACGCTTCGGGCTGGCACCCTCGCAGTGGAGCAAAAGCTTACGCTGCTACCGAAGAACCTGCCGGTAAAGGTGCGGGGTTTGCAGGTGCATGGGCGGCAGGTAGTCCAGGTGGCTGGTCCGGCACGCACAGCGCTTAACCTGTCCGGCATCGATAGCGAAGGCCTGCGACGCGGAGACGTTTTAGTGGGATCCGGTCTGCTGTCGCCCACGCTCACGGTGGACGTAACACTCGAACCTTTACCTGCTTGCCCATTGCCCGCTCACGGTTGCAAAGTAAGGGTCCACGCACTCGCTTCCGAGTCGGTGGCGACCGTTTTGCATTACCACGACGATCAGCAGCCGACGATGCTGGCGCGTCTCAAGCTTGCTGACCCGCTCGTGCTGCTACCCGGGGACCCTTTCATCGTACGCAGCCTTTCCCCCGCAGCCACGATCGCCGGGGGACGGGTACTCGATATTGCACCGGTTCGCGGCATCAAGAAGAAGCTGCGGCAAGCTTGGCTGGAACGCCTGCGCGATGCCGGGCGCCTTGAGCAGCTTCAGCTGCGCGTCGCAAGGCAGGGTGTTCACGGCATTTCGCTCTCGGCGCTTACTGCAGAGACTGGTCTGCTGCCCGAGATCATAGAAGCCAGTGTGAATCAGCTGTCTGGCCAGCGCCTGCTCTTTCGCACCGGTCCCGGAGGATTGGATGGGGAGCGCGTGCTGACTGCGGAGAACCTGGCGCGGGCGCGAAACACCGTCCTGACCTGGCTCAGCGAGGGGCGTCCGATTTCACGAGCTGAGCTTCGATCAAGGGCTGCTTTTCCTGACCCGGTGCTCGGGCTTGCCCTGCATGGATTGGAAGCAGACGGCAAGGTGGAGCGGCGCGGCGACAGCATACAACGATCCGGTAGCCAATGGGGGCACACGGATCAGCAGCAGAAGCAACTCGCGGCCGTCGAGACCGTTTACCGCAGTGCAGGCCTTGCCGCTCCCCTGCAAAGCGATGTGTGCCGGGCCGTCGGGGTAACGGCGCATGGAACTCCGACGATTGATCACCCTGTTACAGCGCGCAAAGACGCTGGTGTGCGTGCAAGGCGAAGATCTTTACATGCACCGGGAGGCGCTTGAAAAGCTGTCCAACGACATGCGCCGGCATCGCGGAGAAACGTTCGACGTTCCCCGTTTCAAATCGTTCACGGGGCTGACACGCAAGCATGCCATTCCACTGCTGGAGTATCTCGACCGCACACACGTTACCCGCAACACGGGCGGCGTACGCAATGTGGTGTAGCGGTCCCCTGAGAACTCGACGAACCGCTTGCGGTAAAGAGTATGATCTCTGGGCAGCTTGCGCATTTGCTGGCGAAGACGAACGACTTGTTCTCCACTGACGAGATTGTTTGTTCCTCGTGAGAAAACCATCTTCTCAGGTGGTTGCATCCAGTCACAACAGAGTGTCCCGGAGCCGCATGATCAAGAACTTGCTCTCCCGCTGGCCGGTCTACCGGCAGATCACCACGCGAACGAACGGAAATGGCGCTGAATCCTGGAGTTCGCGAACCGTTCATCTGCAACCCAAAACGTCTGGTTGCGAAGTAAGCCGCTCCATATGTCCCTACTGTGCGGTTGGGTGCGGTCAACTCATCTTCCACAAGGAAGGCAAGCTGGTTTCGATCGAGGGCGATCCCGCCTCCCCGATCTCCCGAGGGCACCTCTGCCCCAAGGGCGCGAACACCCATCAATTGCATACGCAGCCGGCCAGGTTGCAAAAAGTGAAGTACCGCAGGCCGTTCGCCACGGAGTGGGAAGACCTCGACCTGGATCAGGCCATGCATATGATCGCCGACCGGGTATGGGAAACACGCGAGAAGACCTTTCAGGAGACAGAAGAGGGTCAGTCCCTGATGCAGACCAAAGGCCTGGCGCATCTGGGCGGAGCGACCCTCGACAACGAGGAGAACTACCTTATCAAGAAGTTGTTTACCGGCGGACTCGGCATGGTCTGCGTAAGCAACCAGGCCCGAATATGACACAGCTCGACGGTCCCCGGTCTGGGGACCTCGGTTGGCCGTGGCGGCGCGACGACTGCGCAAACTTCGCTTGCGGAGTCTGACGCCATCCTGATCATCGGATCTTCGATGGCAGAGCAACATCCCGTTGGGTTCCAGTGGGTGGTCGAAGCGCGTGAGCGGGGATGCAAAGTGATCCACGTGGACCCCCGGTTTACGCGCACCTCAGCCAGTTCCGACATCTGGGTACCGTTGCGTGCCGGTACAGACATTCTGTTCCTTGGCGCCCTGATTCGTTACGTGATCGAGAACGAGAAGTGGTTCAAGGAATACGTTCTGCATTACACCAACGCCTCCACGATCCTGCGCGAGGACTACCGCGACAGCGAGGATGGCGCAGGGCTCTTTTCCGGCTGGGATGCCGAGAAGAAGATGTATAGCCCGGAAACATGGCTCTACGAAGGATCCGAACCGAAGGAGGGCGGCCACCCGGGCCACCACCCAGCCGGAGGCGGGCACGCCAAAGATCGCGGTGGCGAAGCCAGCAATACGCATCAATACACCACGGATGAAACGCTGCAGAATCCGCGCTGCGTGTTCCAGGTACTCAAGCGGCACTTCGCGCGGTATACCCCGGAGATGGTGGAGGAGTTCTGCGGCGTCCCCAGGCACGTTTTCCTTGAGGTTGCCGAAACCCTGGTGAACGCGTCGGGGCCTGAAAAGACCGCGTGCATCTGCTATGCGGTCGGCTGGACGCACCACTCCACCGGCGTGCAAATCATCCGCGCGGCAGCGATTCTGCAGTTGTTGCTAGGTAATATTGGCCGGCCCGGCGGCGGCATCCTGGCGTTGCGCGGGCACGCTTCCATTCAGGGCTCTACCGATATCCCGACTCTGTACGACATCTTGCCAGGCTACATGCCGATGCCGTTCTTCGAGGACGATGCAAAGACCCTTGATAAGTACATCGAGAAGCACACGACGCCGGCGGGTTTGTGGTCTCACTTCGATCAGTTCATTACCAGCTTTCTACGCGCCTGGTATGGAGACGCGGCGACGGCGGAAAACGAGTGGGGTTTTCAGTGGCTGCCGCGGGTAACGGGCGATCACTCCGAGTTGGGCTATTGGCTGGACATGGCCGATGGCAAGCTGGAGGGCCTGTTCATCATGGGCCAGAACCCCGCCGTCGGGGCGCCCAATGGGCGCCTGCAACGCAGTGCGATGAAGAACCTGAAGTGGCTTGTGGTGCGCGACCTGATCGAAACGGAGACTGCCAGCTTCTGGAAAGACTCGCCCGAAGTGGAGCGAGGCGAACTGGATCCAGAAACGATTGCGACTGAAGTGTTTCTGCTGCCTGCGGCGGGGCAGGCGGAAAAAAGCGGCAGCTTTACCAACACGCAGCGGCTGCTGCAATGGCACAACAAAGCCGTCGAGCCGCCAGGAGATGCCCGCAGCGAGAACTGGTTCATTTACCACCTGGGGCGGATGCTCAAGGAGAAAGCGGCGAAGGAACCGAGCCATAAGAACATCGCACTGAACTCGTTGACCTGGCATCTGCCGACGGAAGGTGAGACGGCTGAGCCGAACGCGGAAGCGATCGTGGAAGAGATCAACGGCTACACCTGGGCAGACAAGAAGCTATTAGCAACTTTTGAAGATCTAAAGGCCGACGGCTCCACGGCTGCGGGCTGTTGGATCTACACCGGCATGATGCCAGCAAAAGGCAACAACCGTGCGAATGCACGCGAGTCTAAAGACAGCCTCGGTCACGGATGGGGATTCGCCTGGCCGAAAGACACCCGCATTCTCTATAACCGCGCCTCAGCAAAACCGGACGGCACGCCCTGGAGTGAGCGAAAGAAGTTTGTTTGGTGGGACGAGCAGAAGCACGAGTGGACCGGGCGAGACATCACCGATTTCAAGAAAGACATGCCGCCCGACCACAAGGGTGATATCAACAAGGGCGGCCTCGAAGCACTCGATGGCGACAAGCCGTTCGGCATGCACCCCGACGGCAAGGGCTGGCTCTTCGTGTCCAGTGGGCTGAAAGATGGTCCCCTGCCCGCGCATTTCGAGCCATTGGAAAGCCCGGTGGCCAACCCCATTTATCCGGCGGAACAGTACAACCCGCCGACAGATAAGAAGGAGCGGCCCGATAACCCTTACGCCAAGTCACCGGACGATCCTCGCTTTCCTTTCGTCCTCACCACCTACCGGTTGACGGAACACCACACCGCCGGGGGCATGTCACGCGGCCTGTCGCATCTGTCGGAACTGCAGCCGGAGTTGTTTGCCGAGATCTCGCCGGAGCTGGCAGCCCAGGCCGGCGTGGAGCATGGGGGCTGGGTCACGGTCGTCACTCCGCGTGGCCTGGTCTCGGCCAAGGCACTGGTGACCCCGCGCATGCTGCCTCTGCAGATCAACGGCCAGCAACTGCACCAGGTCGGGCTTCCGTACCACTGGGGCTGGAAGGGGATCAGCACCGGCGATGTGACGAATGATCTGCTAGCCATCTCAGAAGATCCCAATGTGCGCATCATGGAATCGAAATGCCTGGTGTGCAACATAGTGCCCGGTCGCAGGGCGAACGGCCCGGCCGCGCTCGAGCAACTCAAACAGTTACTGAAGGAGAGATCGTGAGCCCGCAGGCGGACGCGAACGAGATGCAAGCCCTGGGGCTGCGAACCACCGGCATCCAGCCGGGCGAAGTCACCGCCTTTTTCACCGATTCCACGCTATGCATCGGCTGCAAGGCTTGTGAAGTTGCCTGCAAGGAATGGAACGAACTGGAAGCCGACGGTATGGATTTTTCCGGCTTCTCCTACGACAACACACTGGCATTGGGCCATTCCACCTGGAGGCACGTAAAGTTTGTCGAAGATACCCCGGTCCCCGGAATCGGCGGGAACCGAAGCGAGCAGGCGACCTGGGAGTTTTCCTCGGATGTATGCAAGCATTGCGAGGTGGCTGGCTGCCTTGAGGCCTGTCCCACTGGCGCCCTGGTGCGCACTGAATTTGGCGGCGTGTTTCTTCAGCCGGACATTTGCAATGGATGCGCTTATTGCGTTCTTTCCTGCCCTTTCGGCGTGGTGCAAAAGAACGAGAAAGATGGGCGCGCCTTTAAGTGCACCTTCTGCACCGATCGTCAGAAAGCCGGCCTGGAGCCGGCCTGCGCCAAAGCCTGTCCTACCGAATCGATCATGTTCGGCCGGCTCGATGAGCTGCGGGAAAAGGCAAAGGATCGCCTGGAGGTGCTGCACGAACGCGGCATGCAGGATGCGCAACTGTATGACCCGACCCACACCAGCGTCAAAGGGACACACGCATTCTTCCTTATCCGTGGTGAGCCAGAAACTTACAATCTGCCACCCAACCCCGAGGTGCCGACTATCTATCTGAAGGAGGGCTGGCGTTCTTCGGCGATCGAAGGACTTGCCATGGCGGTTGGCGTGGCCCTCTCCTTTCTCGTGGCCCGTACATCTGAAAGGCGGAAACAGCGGTGACTCCCCCGGCTAGAGAGGATGTTCGTGAGGCACGGCTGACTGAACTGCGCGAGCAAGCTGCCAGCAAGGGCATTGTCTCCGCTTTGGGAGTACGCGCCGAGGGCTCGCCGCTCCCCAAGGCATCGCCCCAGAACGGTTATTACCAGCTGCCGATGATGAAGGAGCCTCAGTGGACTCCGTTGATCCCTTTGTACTTCTTTGTCGGGGGCGCCACTGGGTCGCTGGGGGTGATCGGATCGCTGGCTGATGTATTAGGGGGAGAAGAGGAACTGGCACGCACCGCACGAACGCTGGCCCTGGGCGGCGCAGCGCTTTCGTCCGTCCTGCTGGTCATTGATCTTGGCCGCCCCTCGCGCTTCCTCAACATGCTCCGTGTGTTCAAACCGCAGAGCACCATGTCGATGGGTTCATGGATCCTGTCGGCTTTCTCTCTGTCTGCGGGCGCCTCTTCGTCGGCAGACCTGCTGCAGGTGTGGTTGGGTAAAAGCATTTTGTTGAGCACTCTGCGTGGTGCTGGCCGTGTTGGCTCAGTCCTATTCGGCATGCCGTTTCATAACTACACCGGCGTACTGATTGGCACGACGGTGATCCCGGTCTGGAACAAGCGCGTGCATGCTCTTCCCCGAGAGTTCGGCATGTCTGGCCTGCAGGCCGGCGTGAGCATACTCGAGCTGCTGGGGCATGAAAAGAACAACGCGCTGAATGCACTGGCCCTGTTGAGTACGGGCGTCGAGACGTGGGAATCGATCGATCTCATGCGTTCCGATGACGTTGCACTTGGGCCCGCCAAGCGCGGCCTTCCTGGTTTTTTGTTGCACGCATCCGCCATGCTTTCCGGTCCGGTTCCTATGGTGCTGCGTGTGGCCTCGCTGTTTGTTCGTCGCAAGAAGACGCTGCGCCGCATGGCTGCATGGTCAGGGATTATTGGATCCATGTGTATGCGTTATGCGTGGGTTCGTGCGGGTACCGTTTCATCGCGCGATTGGAGACTTCCGCTGGAGATTGAAGCAACGGCGCCCACCAGGGATTATAAGTTAAGATTCGGGTTTTTAGGGCGGTGGTGAGAACCGACGAAGTGGCTTCTCCCCAGGCCAGCCAGCGCGGGTGCCCCATATCTTCACCGACGGCTTTATCGTCGGGAGATGTGGGATTACGCTCCGATCAACCCGCAACCTGGCACCTGCAGCAGGCTTAGAGGCTAACGTGTCTGCTTTCCTAAAGCGCTTCTGGATGTTCGGAGTTGCTGGCGGGGAGTTGTTTAATCCCACATCTCCCGACGATGAAGCCGTCGGTAGATATGGGGCACCCGGCGCTTGTGGTACAGCATAGGGTCGCGTTTGTAGTCACGACTCTTAGTACTTAGGGTTACTATGTCGCAGCTTTTTCCTCCCGTCGCGAACTCGCTGATCCGGCTGTCTCTTCTTGGCATTGTGGCGGGTGTGTGCTTCGTAGCCTGGATTGGCTTCCTGATCGTTCGCTCTCCCTGGGAGATGGGGCAGGATATTCCCCGGCAGCAGCCAGTGCCCTTCAGCCATGAGCACCATGCCGGCGGTCTCGGCATTGACTGCCGCTACTGTCACACCACGGTGGAGAGATCGGCATTCGCCAACGTGCCGCCAACCAAAGTTTGCATGAACTGCCACTCCCAGCTTTGGACCGTAGCGCCTGTGCTGCAACCGGTTCGTGAAAGCTATCTCACGGACAAGTCACTGCGTTGGACGCGCGTCAATGATCTGCCTGATTACGTGTACTTCAACCACGAGATCCATGTGAATAAAGGCGTGGGCTGCGTTTCATGCCACGGCCGGGTCGACCGCATGCCTCTCACCTGGCAGGCCTCAAATCTCACCATGGGTTGGTGCCTCAATTGTCATCGCCATCCCGAGCAATACGTGCGCCCGCGGGAAGCTGTGTTCGATATGGCCTACACTCCTTCACCCAACCAGTTAGCCGTCGGCAGCCGTGTTGTCAGGCAGTACCACATCAAGAAGCTCACCAGTTGTGACACATGCCATCGATGAAAAACCCGTCGTCTGATTCGAACTTTATCCCGCTCTCCGCGCTGACAGCCGGTGCTCGCGACGCCGGGCAATGGCGTAACCTCGACGAGCTTGCGCAACGACTGGGCACCAGCCAACCAGCGCCGGAACAGGAGTCAAGCGCAGACGATCCGGAGTGGATCGATCCGCTGAGCCGCCGCCGCTTTCTGCAACTCGCCGGCGCTTCCATGGCGCTTGCCGGTGTCACTGGCTGTACACGACAGCCGCGGGAAACCATCGTCCCTTATGTGAACCCGCCGGAAAATGCCGTCCCAGGGAAGCCGCAGTTCTATGCGACCGCAGTGCCCGTGGGAGGGATGGCACAAGGAGTGCTCGTGGAAAGCCATCTTGGCCGCCCCACCAAGATCGAAGGCAACCCCGATCATCCCGCCAGTCTTGGAGCCACCTCGGTTCACTCCCAGGCCAGCGTCCTTGATCTGTATGATCCCGACCGTTCGAAAAACATTCTCCACCTCGGCCTCGAGGAAAGCTGGGAAGCCTTCGTGCGCCACCTGAACGAGGCGATGGATCCGATCCGCGCGCGGCAGGGCGCGGGCCTGCACATCCTCACCGAGCCGGTCACCTCGCCTACGCTGGGCACACAGCTGCAGACCGTACTCACCGCATTGCCACAGGCAAAGTGGCATCAGTACAGCGCGGTGGAGACCGCGGCATCGGAGCAGGCGGCGCAGGCGGTATTTGGCCGCCCTCTTAATACGCTGTACGACTTCACCAAGGCGGATGTGGTGGTGTCGCTGGATGCTGACTTTCTGGCGTGCGGCGAGCCCTCGACCCGCTACGCGCACGACTTTGCTGCGCGGCGTGCAGGCGGCGAGCGGACCGACATGAACCGGCTCTACGTGGTCGAAACCATGATGACCCCGACGGGTGGCAAAGCAGATCACCGCTTGCCGTTGCGCTACGGGCAAGTGCAGACGTTCGCGGCAGCGCTCGCCGCAGCAGTGCACGTGCCCACCGCGACCCCGCCCCCGGCGGGTGAGCATGCTGCATGGATCGCTGCCGTCTCGCAGGACCTGCTGTCACACCAGGGACGCTCCGTCATCATTGCCGGGGCCCACCAGCCGGTTGCCGTGCACGCCATGGTGCACGCCATCAACGCCGCCCTGGGCAACATCGGCAGTACCGTGCTTTACACCGAGCCTCTCCAGGTGCAACTCACGGATGGCGCGACCTCCCTGCGCGAACTGGTCACAGCCATGGATGCGGGGCAAGTGGAACTGCTGTTGATTTTCGGCGGCAACCCCTGCTACGACGCGCCCGCAGACTTCGATTTCAGCTCGCAACTGGGCAAGGTTAAGCAATCCATCCGTTGCAGCCTCTATGCAGACGAAACCTCGGGGCATTGCACCTGGCACTTACCGCAGTCGCACTTCCTGGAAGACTGGAGCGACGCTCGCGCGTATGACGGCACGGTCACGATCCTGCAACCGCTCATCGATCCGCTGTACGAGTCCCACTCTCCCCTTGAGATTCTGGAACTGTTACCGAGCGATTCCCGGCGGACTAGCTACAACATCGTGCGTGACCGCTGGAAGTCGCAGGCGGGGAGCACTGATTTCGAATCATGGTGGCGGCGGTCGATTCACGATGGATTGGTCGCCGGCAGTGCGCTGCCGCAGATCCACCCTTCTCCCGTTAAGGCCTTCTCGGTGCCCAGTCCCCCGCCGCCTGCATCGGGGCTCGAAGTCGTGTTCCGGCCGGATCCCTATCTGTCCGATGGCCGCTTCGCCAACAACACCTGGCTCATGGAGCTGCCGCAGCCCATGACCAAGCTCACCTGGGACAATGCCGTGTACATAGGCCCCGGTACGGCAGAGCGTCTCCACCTCAAGACCCACGATTTCGTCGAATTGCAACGCGACGGCCGAACCGTGCGCGGCGGCGTGTGGGTCATGGCGGGTCAGCCAGACGACTCCGTCACCCTGCACCTTGGCTGGGGACGTTGGCAGGCAGGCCGTGCCGGCAACGGCGCCGGCTTCGATGCAAACCGGCTGCGAACGTCGAACGCGCTCTGGTACGCGACTGGTTTGCAGCTCAGGAAGCTTGACGGCAACGCCCAACTCGCGACCACACAGATGCAGCAGACCATGGAGGGCCGGGACCTGGTGATCGCTGCCACACTGGACCACTACCGTAGCCACCCCGACTTCGTGCGCGAAAAGTCCAGGGAGCCCGAATCGGACAAAACGCTCTACCCCAAATGGGACTACCCCGGGTATGCCTGGGGCATGTCCATCGATCTCTACACGCTGTGTCAATTGCAACGCCTGCGTGGTCGCCTGCCAGGCAGAGAACAACATCCCCGTCGTCGGTAAAGAGCAAGTGCTCGCCCGGCCGCGCTATGCACTGGCTGCGCATCGATACCTACTTCGAGGGCGGATGCGGCGAATCCCAGCGGCGCATTATCAGCCGGTGCCCTGCATGCAATGCGAAAACGCTCCCTGCGAAGTGGTCTGCCCGGTACAGGCCACCAACCATAGCGACGAAGGCCTGAACGACATGATCTACAATCGCTGCGTCGGCACCCGCTATTGCTCCAATAATTGCCCCTACAAAGTGCGGCGCTTCAACTTTCTGCTGTATCAGGACTGGACCACCGAATCGATCAAGCTGCAGCGCAATCCCGATGTCACCGTGCGCAGCCGCGGCGTTATGGAAAAATGCACCTACTGCGTGCAGCGCATCCGGGAAGCACGATATCGACACGCAGGTGCACGACACGCCGCATCCGCGATGGCCAGGTGAAAACCGCATGCCAGCAGTCCTGCCCGACTCAGGCCATCATCTTCGGCGACATCAATGACCACGGAAGCCGGGTAGCCAAACTAAAAGCAGAAAACCTGAATTACGCACTGCTTGCCGAATTGAACACCCGCCCGCGGACCACTACCTGGCGGAGTTGCGCAACCCTAACCAGCACCTGGAAAAGGAGCAGGCATGACCGCCGTACAAGAGCGGCAGCGACAGGCCGGGCGAGAGCCTGAGCCCGGCACGGCGTTCCCCGTCATCGCAGCCGGCGAAACACTCGGCTCGGTCACCGACCAGATCTCCTCGCTGGTGCTCACCCGCAAAACTCCGCTCTTCTGGTATCTCGCATTCGCGGTGGCGTTGGTAGGCACCGGCTTCTTTGTCGTCTCGTCCACCTGGCTGTTCTATCGCGGCGTTGGCGTGTTCGGCATCAACATCCCCGTCGCCTGGGGCTATGCCATCACCAACTTTGTTTGGTGGGTGGGGATCGGTCATGCCGGCACGCTGATCTCTGCCATTCTTCTGCTGCTCAACCAGGGGTGGCGCAACTCGATCAACCGCTTTGCAGAAGCCATGACGATCTTCGCCGTCATGTGCGCCGGTACTGTATCCCGTCTTCCACCTTGGCCGCCCCTGGTTGCTGTTCTGGCTGCTGCCGTACCCCAACACCATGCATATTCAGCCGCAGTACCGCAGCCCGCTGGTGTGGGACGTGTTTGCCGTGTCCACCTACGCCATCGTCTCTGTGTTGTTCTGGTATTTCGGGCATGATCCCCGACCTGGCGACCTTCCGCGACCAGGCAAAAAGCAAGCTGGTCAAACGCATCTACGGTGTGCTTTGCCTGGGCTGGCGGGGCGCTTCCCGGCACTGGCGCTGGCATGAGTCCGCTTCCCTGCTGCTGGCCGGCCTGGCCACTCCGCTCGTACTTTCCGTGCACACAGTCGTGTCGTTCGACTTCACCATCGCCATCCTGCCGGGCTGGCACTCCACCATCTTTCCGCCTTACTTCGTGGCCGGCGCCATCTACTCCGGCTTTGCCATGGTGCTCATTCTGGCTATCCCGTTGCGCGCCGTCTACGGCTTGCAGAATCTCATCACCGAACGGCACCTGAACAACTGCGCCAAGATGATGCTCACCACGGGCCTCATCCTGGCCTATGCCTACATCTTTGAACCCTTCACTGCCTGGTACAGCGGCGACAAATACGAGATGGCGCTGGTCCATAACCGCCTCATGGGCCCGCATAGCTGGACCTACTGGACCACCCTCACCTGCAACGTGTTCATCCCCCAGTGCCTCTGGTTCCGCAAGGTCCGGCTGACCCCCAAATGGCTGTTTGGCGTGGCCTGCGTCGTCCTCTACGGCATGTGGATCGAGCGCTACATGCTGGTGATCACTTCCCTCCATCGTGATTTCCTGCCCTCTTCCTGGGCCAACTTCGTCGCTACCTTCTGGGACAACGCGCTGCTTGCCGGCACCATCGGACTCTTTGTCGCTTGCTTCCTGCTCTTCGTTCGCCTCTTGCCCATGATCTCCATCTTCGAAGTACGCGAGCTGCTTCCGTTCTCGAAACCGGGAGGAGGGCATGAAAAATAATGGCTAGCATCGACAGCCCGATCTACGGTCTGGCGGCAGAGTTCGATTCGCCCGATTCCCTGCTGGAGGCGGCGCGCGCCATCCGCAAGCATGGCTACTCACGGTTCGAGGCCTACAGTCCGTACCCCATCAAAGAACTGGATGAAGTCGTACCCGGCAGCGATCGCGTGCCCCTGCTGGTTCTGCTGGCGGCATCACGGGCCTTCTGTTTGCCTGGGCATTGCAGTACTACTCCGCCGTGCTCAGCTATCCCCTCAACATCGTCGACGTCCCCTCAACAGCTGGCCTGCATTCGTCCCCATCATGTTTGAACTCACGGTGTTGTTCGCTGCCTTCGGCGCGTTCTTCGGCACGCTTTGGCTGTGCGGTTTGCCGCGGCTTAACTTCCCCATGTTCTCGCTCCCCGCGTTTGCCGAAGTGTCGCGCAGCCGTTTCATCCTATGCGTCGAAGCCCAGGACCCCAGGTTCGTTCTGGAATACACCAGCAGCCACTTGCAACGGCTCAACCCGGTGCACGTGTGGCAAGTGGAAAAGGAGTAAGGAATGCAAACCAGGACGCTTTGCCATCAAAGCACCGTCGCAGTTGCGTTTGCCTTCCTCGCAATTCTGCCGCTGACTGCCTGCCGTCGTGACATGCAGGATCAGCCCAAATACAAGCCCTTGGCCGCCAGCCGATTTTTCAGCGATGGCCGCTCCGCGCGTCCCATCCCCAGCGGCACCATCGCCCGGGGAGAACTCGATACGTCGATGTGGACCACACTGGTGCGGATCACGGAACGTTTCTCGCCCAGATCCCCGTACCCGTGACCCTGGGGCTGCTGCAGCGCGGCCGCGAACGCTACAACATCTATTGCACCCCATGCCATGGCATGCTGGGCGACGGAAAAGGCATGATCGCCTATCGGGGTTTAAGTGGCCGGCCAACTTGCTCAGTGATCGAGCAAGGAAAGCGCCGCCTGGCTACGTCTTCCAGGTAATTTCCAACGGCTATGGAGCCATGGGCGATTACGGCGATCAGATTCCGGTTCCTGACCGCTGGGCTATCGTCGCCTACCTGCACGCTCTCCAACTGAGTCGCGCGGCCAACATCGCGGACGTGCCTGCCGCCAGCGCAGACTGCTAGCCCAGCCATCAGCACTCGCTTTCAACTCTCGCCCGAGCCGACCGCAGATCACACCTGGCAACGGCGCGCCTGGCTTGCGGCGCAGCCCTCATGGGCATTTCGTTCATCGTAGCTTCTTTCAGCCTGCCGAGTTCTTCCATGCTATCTGCTCGGGTATCTTTTTGTCTTTGGCATCGCGCTGGCTCGCTCGCGCTGCTCATGACGCAATACCTCACGGCGGCGCCTGGGGCGTCATGGCGCGTCGTGTGTTTGAGGCCGCCGCACAAACCCTTCCTTTGCTCGCACTGCTCTTTGTCCCCGTATTGTTCGGCTTACATAGCCTGTATCCGTGGTCGCACGCTGACATGGTGGCGGGCAGTGACGTGCTGCGCCATCGCCACCCCTACATGAACAGCACCTTTTTCACAGTGCGCGCCGTGCTCTACTTCGCTGTCTGGATCACGCTCATCTCCCTGTTGACGAAGTGGTCCGCGCAAGAAGACGCGGGCGAAGCAAGGCTCGATCTGCTGGAGCGTCTGAGCGCGCCCGGCCTCATCCTCTATGTGTTCACGCTCAGCTTTGCCATGGTCGATTGGACGGAGTCTCTCTCCGTCGATTGGTACAGCACCATGTGGGGCTTTCTGTTCGTTGCCCATCAAGGCCTAAGCGCCATCTGCTTCGCCATTGGCGCCCTCTCGCTGCTATCTCATCGCGAGCCGCTCTCCAGCACCTTCCGTCCCTCGCACCTGCACGACCTGGCAAACTGCTGCTGATGTTTGTCATGCTCTGGGCTTACTTTTCTTTCTGCCAATTCCTGATTGTGTGGTCGGGCAACCTCGCCTCAGAAATCCCCTGGTATCTGCCACGCATGCAAACCTCCTGGGCTGGGTGAGCTCGTCGTTGATTTGCCTGCAGTTCGCTGTGCCCTTCTGCATGTTGCTTTCCCGCCGGCTCAAACGCAGCCAGGTGGGCCTTGGGGTCGCGGTCGCCCTCTTGCTCATCATGCGCTTGGTCGATCTGTACTGGGTGGTGATGCCCAGCTCGTATCGCCACGGTTTGCATCTCGACATTTTGCAGTGCCTGTTGCCTTTGGCGCTCGCGGCGATCTGGATCGGCGCCTTTCTTCAGCAACTGCGAAAGAGATCTTTGCTGCCCCTGCACGCTCCTAACCTTGAGGAGGCGCTCCAACATGCCGACACTTAAACTGCAGCCCCTGGAATTAACCATAAAGTCTGGGGCCGCCCCATACCGCGTTGCACCGGAGCTGGCACTGTGACTGAGCCCACGCACCCGGACGTTCGGTTCGAGGAATCGGATATCCATGCGCCCGCCGTCATGCTGGCCGGGGGCATCCTGTTCGTTTCTTTACTCGTGCTTTGCGGAATCATCTGTATCTACTATCTCCACCTCGCCCACGTGGCCGATACCACCAACCCTGCCCCGCTGCCCATTGTGGAGCACGGCCGCCCGCTTCCACCCGAACCACGCCTGCAGAAATCGCCCCCCAATGATTGGCTGACGATGAAGAAGCAAGACCAGGCCGCGCTTGATAGCTACCGTTGGGTCGACCAGTCCCATGGCATCGTCTCGATTCCTATTGAACGAGCCATGCAGCTCACGGTGGAGCAAGGGATCCCACCCCAGCCCGCTCCGCCGGGCTTTACCTACGACGACCCGCGAGCGGGCGACCGGCTCACCGGCTTCGAAGAGCGGCAAAAAGTGGAACCCCAATGAAACGATTGCTTGCAATTGTCTGCGCATTTTCCGTGTTCACCGCCGTCGCCCAGGTGCCGGCGCCAAGTTCCACCCCGCTGCGGCAACTGCACGATATCGGCATCGATCAACGCCTGGGCGCACAGGTTCCTCTCGACATCCCCTTCCGGAACGAGGATGGCAGCAGCATCGAGCTGCGCAGCCTTTTCGCAAACCACCCCGTCTTGTTGATACCCGTCTATTACACCTGCCCCATGCTGTGCAGCCAGATACTGAGCGGCGTCGTCGCGGGGTTGCGGCCGGTGTCGCTCGTGCCCGGTCGTGATTTCGAAGTGGTTGCGTTCTCCTTCAATCCAACAGAAACGCCCAAGGATGCAAGCGCCGCCCGGGCGCGCTACACGCGATGTATTCGAGCCGGGCGGGCACCCAGGGTTGGCACTTTCTGACTGGTCCGCAGACTTCGATTGACGCGCTCACCCGGGCAATTGGCTTCCATTACCGTTACGATCCTGCCACCAAAGTGTTTTTGCATGCCAGCGGCGTCATGGTGCTGACCCCGCAAGGCAAACTGGCACGCTACTTTTACGGCGTGGAGTATGAGCCTAAAGATCTGCGGCTGGGGCTACTGGAGGCTTCGCACAAACGCATCACCTCCCCGGTAGACCAAATCCTCCTGTTCTGCTATCACTACGATCCCACCACCGGACGCTATGGATCGGTGGTCGTGAACGCGTTGCGCGGGGCCGCGGTCGTCACCCTGCTGCTGTTGTGCGGCCTGCTTGCCTACTACTGGCGAGCCCACCTGCGCCGCTACCACGTAATTGCTGAAGGGAAAAAGCCATGAGCCCTCTCCTTCTCTGCTTTTTCCAAAGTGAAGTGCGGGACAGCTACGATCACTTTTTCTGGGGGATGGTCGCCCTGTGCGGCACCGTCGGGTTCGCCATTGCTGCGTTCCTGCTCATCTCCGCCTGGCGCTTCCGCCGGCGCGATCCCAACGAGTTGGGTTCGCAGCGGAAAAACTATATCCCGGTCGAGGCCGCCTGGATCGGTATCCCCTTCCTCTGCTTCATCGGTATGTTCCTGCTGGGCGCCAAACTCTACTTCAAAATCGAGCGCCCGCCCAACGATGCGGAAGATGTGTACGTCACAGCCAAGCAGTGGATGTGGAAGCTGCAGCATACCGACGGCAAGCGCGAGATCGACACCCTGCATGTGCCCGCCGGCAAAGCGATCCGTCTCAACATGATTTCTGAAGATGTGATCCATAGCTTCTATGCTCCTGCCTTCCGCATCAAGCAGGATGTGCTTCCCGGCCGTTACACCACCATCTGGTTCAAGGCAGACAAGCCTGGCACCTATCACCTGTTTTGCGCCGAGTACTGCGGCACCAATCACTCGCAAATGACCGGCTGGATTTATGTGCTCGATCAGAAACAGTACAACGCCTGGCTCGAACAGGGCGCAGCCGAAGGTTCGCTCGCGTCACCGGCGAAAAGATGTTCCATCAGTTCGGCTGCAGTAACTGCCACCATTATGACGGTCACGGTCAGGGCTCCCAACCTTGTAGGGCTGTACGGCACCACCGTCAACCTCACGGGCGGGGGCACTGTGCTCGCCGACGATACGTATGTGCGTCAGTCTATCCTGCAGCCCAAAACGCAATCGTCGACGGGTTCCAGGACCTGATGCCCACCTACCAAGCCAGCTTAGCGAGAACGATGTGATCGCTTTGATTGCATATATCCGGGCCATTGCATCGCGGCCCATTGCCGAGCCTTCCACCGGCGCCACGGACCGCACCCCGGCCTTCATTGACGATCCCGAGCCGCCCCCTGGCGAGTCACAGCAGCAAAACAGCAGAGATGCAGGAGGACACTGATGGCTATCCAGGCAGTCGCACGACCGACCCACACAAGTTACCTGGATGAAAAGACCGGTATCCTCTCCTGGCTTTTAACCACCGACCACAAGCGCATCGGATTGCTCTATACCTTTTCTTCAATCCTTCTTCTTCTTTTTCATCGCGGCCATCGCCGCGGCCATGATGCGGATCGAGTTTACTGACTCCAATCATGGGGACCTGGTCACGAGCGAGACTTACAACAAGCTCTTTACCATCCACGGCGTCCTGATGGTTTGGTTTTTTCTGGTGCCCGTGATTCCCAATTCATGGGGAATTTCCTGCTGCCGCTTATGATCGGGCGCGGGACGTTGCTTTTCCAAAAATAAACCTGCTGAGTTGGTACATCTTTATCTTTGCGGGCGGATGCGCCTTCGTGGCCATTATGCGAGGGGGAGTGGATACAGGCTGGACCTTTTACACTCCCTATAGCTCCACTTACTCGAATGGCCATGTGATCGCCATGGCCGCGGCGGTATTTTCATCGCGGGTTTTTCCTCTATCCTGACCGGCCTCAATTTCATGGTTACCATCCACAAGATGCGAGCGCCCGGGCTCACTTGGTTCCGCCTGCCGCTCTTTTGTTGGACACTCTATGCCACCAGCCTGATTATGGTCCTGGCCACGCCCGTGCTGGCAATCACGCTCTTGCTCATGTCTGTGGAACGCATTTGGGGCGTGGGCATCTTCGATCCCCGCATCGGCGGAGACCCGGTCCTCTTTCAGCATCTCTTCTGGTTCTATTCTCATCCTGCCGTTTACATCATGATCCTGCCGGGCATGGGGGTGGTGAGCGAAGTCATTACCTGTTTTTCCAGGAAGCAGGTCTTTGGGTACGGGTTTGTGGCCTGCGCCAGCATGGCGATTGCCGTGCTGGGGTTCCTCGTGTGGGGCCATCACATGTTTGTTTCCAGCCAGTCGATCTATGCGGCTTTGGTTTTTCCTTTTTAAGCTACATGGTGGCTGTCCCCTCCGCCATCAAGGTCTTTAATTGGACGGCCACGTTGTACAAAGGTTCGGTTACGTTCGAGACACCAATGCTTTACGTGCTTCGGATTCATCGGCTTATTTACGATCGGCGGCCTGACCGGCCTCTTCCTGGCCGCGCTTGCCGTTGATGTGCACGTCACCCACACTTACTTTGTCGTGGCGCATTTTCATTACATCATGGTGGGAGGAATGGTCATGGCGTTCATGGCCGCCCTGCACTTCTGGTGGCCGAAAATTTCAGGGCAATTTTACCCGGAATTTCGGGGAAGATCGCGGCGCTCATCACCTTTATCGGCTTCAACCTCACCTTCTTTCCCCAGTTTCTGCTCGGTTACCTGGGCATGCCGCGCCGCTAATGCCTATGCTACCGGAGTTTCAGTTCCTCAATGTTCTTTCCACGGCGGGAGCCACCATTCTTGGAGTCGGTTACGTCTCATCCCCTGTTATCTATCTCATCTGGTCGCTGAAGCTATGGGCGCGCCGGGCACCCAATCCCTGGCGCGCCACCGGTCTGGAGTGGCAGACTCCTTCCCCTCCACCTACCCATAATTTTGAAGAGACACCAGTGGTCACCTGGCGCGTACTATTTCGCCGCGCAGAAAGAGGAGCTGGGCCTTGGCTGACATAAAGGAACTTGAGCTGCGTGAGCAGTTCGCCATTCCTGCGCAGCAGGAAGAGACAGCGACGTTCGGCATGTGGATCTTTCTCACTACCGAAGTGCTGCTCTTCGGCGGCCTGTTTACGGCTTACACTGTTTACCGCCTTGCGTATACCCAGGCTTTTAACCAGGGCAGTTCGGAGATGGAGTATCTCATCGGCGCTGTGAACACCGCGGTGCTGATTTGCAGCAGTTTCACCATGGCGCTTGCCGTTTCGGAGGCCGAAGAGGGTCGTGACTTCCGCTGCGCGGCGCTGCTCGGCCTCACCATGTTCATTGGTGTCGTTTTTCTCGGTCTCAAGTTTTACGAATACTACCTGCACTATGCCGATCACAAGGTGCCGGGCTTCTGGTTTGAAGCTACCGGGCCCCAGGCTGGGCATGTGCAGTTATTTTTTGTTTTCTACTTCATCATGACCGGTCTGCATGCGATCCACATGCTGATTGGTCTCGGCGTGGTGGGCGTGACGTGCATGCGGGTTCTAACCGGGTCAGTGAGTAAGGCGTACCACACGCCAGTCGATATCGCCGGGCTTTACTGGCATTTCATCGATATCGTCTGGGTGTTTTTGTTCGCCATTTTCTACATACCAGAGCCCACCTGAAATGAGCGCGGAAAAAATCTCGACCCGCACGAATGTTCTCACCTGGGGTACGCTGCTGGGGCTTACGCTGCTTACCTCTTTGTTGGGGCTCGTGGACCTTGGGGTGGCGACGATTCTGCTGGCCATCCTGATTGCTGCCGTCAAGGCCTCACTGATTGCAGTGTTCTTCATGCGGGTACTGCGCGGCACGATGCTCACGCGGGTTTGTGCTGCGGTCGGCGTTCTTTGGTTCCTGGTTATGGTGACGCTCACGTTGGCTGACTATCAGACCCGCGGGTGGCTTTTACCTGCAGTCCGCGGTTGGTAGTACTGAGAGATTCCAGGCCTAAGCCAAAGCCTTAAGTTGCCGATCGAAGGGGAGGTAATCTTCCCGCAGGTAACTCCAGAACGATACTTCCGTGCTGGCTAAGCCCGGTCTCCCCTTACGCTTGATCGTAGAACGCTGTATCTCTGAGAGCAGACGATATCGGCACGCAGCGGGAACTCAAGCGACCGCAGCCTGTCCGGCTCTTGCCGGCTCCATCGGCCTGCTGCGCGAGCGAAGGATAAGTTCCCTTATCCGGTGCCACACCCGATCCTCGTCACAGATCAAACAGCACTAGCCCAAACGCACTCAGGACAGTGTTCGCCGCGCATATACCCCGATTCGGAAATGTAAGGACTCGAGAGTTCCCCGTTCGAGGATTCGCCAAGTGCGCCTTCACGGGTGCCGGAGGGGTACTCAGTGTTTCAGGTAAGCAATCAGGTCTGCGCGATCCTGCGCTTTGCCTACGTAGAAATCCATTCTGGCATCCGCAGTTACGCTTTGCGGATCGCTGAGCCACTTCTCCAAAGATGCTTCGTCCCACACGATGCCTGATCTCTTTAAGCCTGGAGAGTAATCAAATCCCGGCACGGTGCCTGCCTTCCTGCCGAAAACACTGGCCAGCTTTGGGCCTTCACGATTCCCTTCCATGGCGTGGCAGCCAGTACAACGGCGCTCGAACAGATCTTTACCGTGCACCGCGTTGCCGGCGGCCATGGCGACCTCGGCGGTGCCATGCTCCATCCCCGAAAGCGCGGCAACGTCTGCGGTCGTCAGACCCGCTGCCCAATGTACCGCTCGGTATTGCAGCGGAGGCATGTCTCCGCGCTTTGCTTCGGCAATGATTTTTGCGATGAATACTTCCTGCGAGTCACTGGGCAACGTGTCCCAAAGCGAGAAGTTCATTTCGCCGCGCGCGCGCATGACGTCGCGCTCCATGAGCCATGACCCAGGCGCCAGCCGGGCGTAGATGGGCCAGCGAGTCGTGTTGGAATGGCACGTCTGCGCATTTTGCCAGCAATACGTTCTTCGCATCCGCAGGCAGACTGCTGTGCGTGAGCAGAGCTTCTGCGTGGCTCCGCAGAAGCGACCCGCGGGTTACCGAAGGGATGCACAAACGCCAAACTCGCAGTAGTAAAAGCAAAGAACAGGAGGACCACTTTCGTGCGCTTCACGCCCCCTCCGCTAACGTGTGATCCACCACGGCAAGGTGACTGCGACCGCGCACCACCTTGACGCTGGTCACGCCCAGTCACGCTCTGCAAGCTTCTCCTGCGGGCACTGTCATGGGACCTGGGTTGGGCGCCGCACCGGGCGCGGGTTGCGGGAAGGCCGTGGCCATCGCGGTGTGGAAAGCGACAGTTGCCTTCTACCTTTTGAATGACCTGGTGAATGTGTCCATTTAACACGGTGACTGAACCAAACCTGCGTCAGTAAGCTGCAGCGCCTGGGCACCGTCGTTCGTGCCCCAGCCCCACTTCTCGTAAATCATCCACAACGGAATGTGCGCGAACACCACGATCGGCGTGGAAGCGCTCTGCTCGGCGAGATCAGCTTTTAGCCAGGCAAGCTGCTCCGCACCAAGGTTGCCCATGCCGTCTACCTGTACGCAATTGTTGAGCCCGACGAAGTGAACCCCCTTGTAGTTGATAGCTGCTACCACCCGCTGCCGGCAGTGCCTTTACCAAATCTTTCGCTTGTAGACCACGCCATCATCGAAGGAATAGTCGTGCTCGCCCGGAACGTAGAACACCTGCCCAACCCTGGCGGTCTTGATGACTCTGCTCCGCCGTGTCGAACTCGGCAGGCTTGGCGTTCTGGGTGATGTCGCCGGTGTGGATCATGAAGTCCGGCTGTCTCATGCCCGCCGGCACATGTGTTAATCTTGTCTATGGCCTTTTGCAGTGTGCCCGTCACATCCGGGTTGGCTCCCTTGTTAAAGCCGATATGACTGTCACTGATCTGAACGAAGGAAAAGTCCTCTCCCTTGCTACCCGTACCGGGTGGGGTGTGTCTGCCTGTGCCAGGAGTCTGGACGCGGGAACCCCGCCAGCCATCGTCCATAGCAAGCCGGTGCCGGCCCATGCCATGCATGCCAGGAAGTTGCGCCTATCGATTCCATCGCCTGCGGGTTGTGCGGATGCTTCTTTGTCTTGCTCTTCACCAAACTTTTTCATGTTTGTCTCCACTGCTGTATTGGCCTGCACCATGGAGAACTAGCGGGAGCGGATTTTATTCCCGGCATGGCTCCGCTTCGACAGAGAGCGCCTGGCGGCAGCAGAAATAAAAATGCGGGAAACGATGGAATAATCCGCTCTGAATCTGGTTACAGGTAATATGTTCCTGATTCGAAGCGCGGTGTCCTCTTGCACCCCAGCGCTCCAGCTACACACCTGCAAGCAGGCCGAGGCACCGCGCACGATGCTATCCGCCCCCAGTAGCGACTCCTTCGAACAACTCGCGCTGCCGCTGTTGCCCTCGCTCTACAATCACGCGTACTGGCTTAGCCGCCACGAAGCAGAGGCCGAAGACCTGGTGCAGGAGACGCTCTCGAAGGCTTTGCGCGCCTTCCACTCGTTCCAGAAGGGTACTAATTTCAAAGCGTCGATCTTCCGTATCCTGCGCAACAATTTTCTTACCTCGCGTACCGGGGTGGCCGCCTCGCGCACTGTCTTCATGGAAGATCATCCTGATGTGCTGGGCCTGGCGGACGATGGGCCCACTCCCGAAGATCACCTGATTCGGCTTGGCAACCAGGCTGCTGTGCAGGAAGCGTTGGAGGAACTGCCGCCTTTTCGCGCGAGGTCACTCCTGCTCTGCGACGTGGAGGAGTTGAAGTATAAGGAAATTGCATCGATTCTCGACGTGCCCATCGGCACCGTCATGTCGCGCATCTCCCGCGGACGGCGCATGCTTCTTCAATTGCTGCAGGCTAAGCTGGGGGAATCACGATGAACGACATCTCATCAGATAACGGTCATCTCGCAGCCGAACAACGGAATGCCTTGATCGACGGCGAGCTCTCGCCGAGCGAGGTAAAGGAAGTCGAACGCCACCTTGCGCAGTGCCATCCCTGCGCGCTGGCAGTGCTTGCCGCTTCCCAACTGAAGGCCGCGACTGCCCGGGCGGGGCAGCGCTATGCCGCCTCCCCTGAGACACTGGGCCGCCTGGCCGCGCAGCTTCGGCCTCCGGCGCCCAAACAGGTTGAGCGCCGCTCGCTGTTCGCCGCGGGGCGTCCAGGTTATTTGGCGTGGGGAGCGTTGGCTGCAAGCCTCTTGCTGGCGGTTTCGCTGGTGAGTTGGCGGCAGGTTCGCCAGACCAACGCTCTCTCCGCAGAACTGCTGCGATCAGCACCTGCTACCCTGTCGAGCGGCGCTGCGCCTGAGGTCGTGTCAACCGATCGCACACAGTCAAGCCGTGATTCAAGGCAAAGCTTCCCTTCAGCTTCAACTTGCCGGAGGTGCTTCCTGCAGATATGGCTTTGCTGGGCGGTGATCTCAGCTACCTGAATGGCCAGCCCGCGGCGCTGCTGTTGTTTCGTATTCATAAGCACGAGGTTTCGGTTTTTTTGACGCAGCGATCCAGGAATCGCCGTTCGTGTACCGAGCGGCGTTCACTCTGGTTTCGCGATCCATACTGCGCAAGCACGTCATTTGAGCATCACTGCGGTGAGTGATGTAAATCCCACAGAGCTTGATTTGCTTGTGACCGCATTGGCCGCGGCGCAGTAATTGCGCTTGCGCCGGCTGAGCGGGCATGTCCCCCACTCAAGCCAGAATCGGCTTCAATGGGCCACCCTCGGCATTGCTGGTGTGCCCTCGGCATTGCTGGTGGCTGGGTTCGAGTGATTGCGGAAAGACCGGAGTCGCGTTAGCAAGGCTGCGGTATTGATCCACGCTGTGTATTCGCAGTGCGCTCACTTCACCGGAAGTTCTGAAGTGTGGTTCAGCCTGAAAAAATCCTCATTGTTTCAGATAGGCAATGAGGTCCGCGCGATCCTGCCCTTTGCCTACTTAGCAATCCATTCTGGCATCCGGGTCCCCCACTCAAGCCGAAATCGGCTTGAATGGGCCACCCTCGGCATTGCTGTGTGCCCTCCCATTGCTGGTGAGCGCAGGACGGTATCCTGAGATACATGGAGAACTTTCGGCTACGCGTGTTCCGCGTTGTGGCGCATCATCTTAGTTTCCGGCGCGCGGCCGAAGAGTTGTTGCTGACGCAACCGGCGGTGACCCAGCAGATCAAAGCACTCGAAGAGGAATACTCCACCGCTCTTTTAAGCCGCGTTGGCGGCCAGGTTTCTCTTACGCCCGCAGGCAATGCTTTGCTGCCGTTCGCGGAGCAGCTCAAGCTGCTGTCAGACCAGGCGCGCGAGGCGGTCGCCGCAGCTTCCGGAGCGAGCGCCGGACAGCTTTCGATCGGCGCTTCCCAGACCATCGGGCAGTACCTGCTGCCTAAATTGATTGCGGGTTTTCTCAAGGAGCATCCCCGCGTCGACGTCTCGATTACTGGCGGCAATACGCGCGCCGTGCTCGATGGTCTCAGGGCGAAACAGATTCATGTTGCGCTGATCGAAGGCCCTGCCATGGGGAAGGACGTTCGAGTCACACCATTCATGGAAGACCACATGGTCTGCATCGTTCCCGCAGGACATGAATGGGCGGATCAGGAGGTAACTCTCGACGAGTTGCGACTGATGACGTTGCTGACGCGAGAACAGGGGTCCGGTTCCCGACGAATCATTGAGGCTGCCCTGGAAGAGGCTGGCGTCCGAGTGCGGGATCTCACGCTGGGCATGACGTTCGATTCCACTGAGGGACTGCTGAGCGCAGTCGAGGCAGGGCTGGGCGTCGCTTTCGTTTCTCGATGGGCAGTGCGTAATCAACTTGCTCTGGAAACGCTGAAGCTGGCACACGTGCGGGGACTTCGCCTGACGCGCATGTTCTCCCTGGCAACCGCAGCCGGCCCTGAGCCCGCAGGCATCGCGGGAACTTTTTACCGGTTTGTGCTTGAACGGGCGGAAGGGCTTGCACCTCGCGCCACCGGCTATCTTGCTCGCAAGAAGCCGGAGCGCTAGAGGGAGATCCATCCATAGTGGATGGCAAGCAGCGAGAGCGTGGCAATGATGATCCACAGGGACACTCCCTGCACGAACGGCCGAACGCCCACCTCGCGCAACGTGCGCTTCGACAGACTTGTTCCAATAAGGAACAGCGTGGCGGTCAAGCCTTGTCTGCCCAAATGGTTCAGGGCGCTATAGGCATGGGCAAACCGCGGAATGTAGGTGCTGACCACCGTCGCCACGCAGAACAGAGCAATAAACCATGGGAGCTTTACGCTGGTCTTGCGGGCAGGATGGCCCTCTGATCCGCCCTGGGCGAAACTGCGCATGTAGGCGGCTGTCAGCAATGAGACAGGGACGATCCAGAGTGCGCGCGCCAGCTTCACCGTCGTGGCCACCGCCAGGGCTTGATTGCCGTACTTGGCGCCTGCGCCCACAACGGAACTCGTGTCATGGATGGCTAATGCGGCCCACAAGCCAAATTGATTCTGGCTCAGGTGCATGGCGGCTCCGATTGCCGGGAAGATCAGGAGAGCGACAGAATTCAGGACGAAGACCGTGCCCATCGACACGCTGATCTCTTCTTCGTTGGCATCGGTAATGGGCGCGATGGCTGCGATGGCGCTGCCGCCGCAGATGGCCGTGCCGGCCGTAATCAAAAACGATGCTTTGCCGCCCACCCCCAGCAGCTTGCCAAACACGATGCCCAGCGCGAATGCGCAACTGATGCTGAGCGCTGTGTAGAGAAAGCCGGCGCGGCCTGCCTGAATTACCTGCGAAAGGTTGAGACCGAAACCGAGGGCCACCACAGAGGCCTGCAGCAGGAGCTTCGCCAGGGAACCGCTTTCCTGCCGGAAAGGATGCTCGACGGTGAAGCCGAAAGCGATGCCGCCGACCAGCGCAACCGGCGGCGTGACCAGGCCGCTGGCAGCAAGCAACAAGCCAAGAAAAAAGATGGTCTTGCTGTTGAAAGTTTTTTGGTACGGAGTGTTGGACAAGTGGCCTCGCTTTAGACATAGGCTCTACCCTGCCGGGGCTCCGTCCAAGTAGAAGTGCTTATGAGGCATAAGACGCGTAAGACGAGAGTACCAATCCGGTCAGTAGGGGTTTAGAACCTGAGAAATGCGCTGCCAGCCGCGGTACAATTACCTGCACAGGGTGCATGAGGGTGGCCCACTCAAGCGTTTTTGCTTGAGTGGGGGACATCTACAGCAGCGCACAATCTTCCAGCGGCACGCTCGCGCTTTCTCGTGGTCCATTCAGATTCGATTTCTACGCGTCCCTCGACTCCTGTGGCGTAGTGGCGAAAACTGCTCCATTCCCAATCTTCGGGATGTTCACAAAGCCCGCGCTGCACCGGGTTTCGATGGATGTAACGAAGCTTCTCGGTGAACTGCTGTTCATCACGGATGTTGAAGTCGTAGTACCGCTTTTGCCAGAAATGCCCGGCTGCACCGATCAGACGCCGTGACACTCCCTGCTTCAGAGACTTGAGTGCTTCGCTCAGAAGCTTTTCGGAGGGCTCTGCTGTGAGCAGGTGGACATGATTGGGCATGACGACGTAAGCGTAGATGTCCATCCGGAAAGCAATACGGACGCGCTCCAAACCAATCTCGAAGGTCTGCTTGCTGAGAGGTTCTGCTAACAGGTGGTGACCGTGGTAGCAGCCGAAGGTGAGGAAGTGACTTTGTCCACTACGCTGCAGTCGTTGTAGGTGGGAAGGCACCCGGACAGCGTACGCCGGTCATGTACCCCACTCAAGCCAAAAGCGGCTTGAATGGGCCACCGCTCAGGGCTGTGGCCACCCTGCAGGTTCCATCACTTTGATTTTTTAAGATTTGGCTCCTCAGGTAGGACTCGAACCTACAACCCTTCGGTTAACAGCCGAATGCTCTGCCATTGAGCTACTGAGGAGTGTCCAGGCGGGAAGTGCGCGACTTCCTGTCTATATTACCGCAAGTGAAAGCAGCGCGAAACGTTTGCTGCGTCCCCAGGGAGGATCCGGGCTCCGGGATCAGGGTTTATCGGCGAGGACGGCTTCGGCGGCACGCCTTCCCGAGGCCAGGGCCCCCTGGATCGACGCGGTTTCGCGGTAGTCGCCGCACATGTAGACGCCGCCGGTGCTGCCCAGGCGGACCGGGGCCTGCTCCCATTCGGCGTGCTTCTGCAAGGGCAGGGCGTGGGGTACAGGGTGGGCAGACAGGGTCTCCCAGGAGTTGACCCTGGGGCCGAACCACTTCTGCAAATGGGCGCGCACGGACTGATCCAGTTTCTTCAGGGCGGCTTCGCCTTCCGGGGCTTCGCCCACTACGCTGGCGACGACCAAATGGGCGCCGGGCGGCGCGTAACGGGGAGAGACCACGCTCATGACGGCTACGTTGTTGACCGGGCCCGCTGCCGTGCCCTCTCCGTTCAACAGGATGATTGGTTCCTCGACAGGCGCTTGTTCGGCGGCGTACGAGAAGGCCGTGGTCTTGTTCCAGCCGCGGACCTCGGGCACACTCCACCCACCGACGCCGCCCAACAAGGCGTTGCCCTCATCGCCCGCGACAGCAAGGACGACTGCGGCCGAGTCCAGAGTTTCTCCGCTGTCCAGTTGCACAGAGAAGGACTGGGAGGTGCGGATTATGTTTTTTACACGGGCATGCGTGCGCAAGGTGCCGGGCGCGAGCTTCGCAGCCATCTGGAACGGTATTTGTTGCATTCCTTCAGCGGGGACCACGGTGTCGCCGGCGGCGAACATGCGAAAGAGGAATTCGAAGAAGCGGCTGGAGGTGACCAGTTCCCTTTCCAGGAAGATGCCTCCGAAGAACGGAACAAAGAATCGCTCCACTATTTTTGAGCTGAAGGGAATGGCTTGCAGATAGTCGCGGGTGGTCTGCTCGGGCCGCACGAAGAGTTGGTCGAGGGCGCCTCGCTGCACCCTTGCACGGAGCCGGGCTACCCGCAGCTTATCGGCCAATGGCACGATGGGGTCAAACACCAGTCCAGCGGCTTTGGTGGGGGTGCGCAGGGGGTCAGCGAAGTGGTGAAACCTGCCTCCATGCCAGACCAGTGCGCCGGGCTCAAACTTCTTAAGCGCGAGGGCCTTGTAGTCGAGCAGGCGCTGCGTTTCCGGGTAGGCCGTGAGCAGCACCTGAAAGCCACGGTCGAGGCGGAAACCATCGATCAAATCGGTACGCACCCTGCCCCCGGGAGCGTCGCTGGCTTCCAGGAGCGCGACGGTGCTGCCGGCAGCTTCGAGCGATAAGGCACAACTGAGGCCGGCCAGGCCCGCTCCGATTACCACTACGTCGGTCATCGCTTCACCGTTCCCGGTTTCTTCGTTTCCGGTTTCTTGATGTTGGCGCCCGATTGTTTGGGCAACTCGCTGCTTTTATAGTCTGGCCGGGGAAAGGACTCAAGCGCCTGGATCGCAGCCTCTGCTCGTTCGCGCAACGCCTTACGTTCACTCTCCGGCTTCTTGCGCAGTGTTACATACGGCATGGCCAGGCGTTGGTTGCCGCTCAGTGTGTCGTGGTTCCGTTCGAGGAATGACCAGTAGAGCGCGGTGTAGGGGCAGGAGCCCTCTCCCGTACTGCGCGCCGGATCGTATTGGCACCCTTTGCAGTAGTCGCTCATGCGGTTGATGTAGGCTGCTCCACTCACGTACGGTTTGGTGGCGGTGACGCCGCCGTCGCCGAAGGTCGACATGCCGAGGACGTTTGGTTCCACCACCCAGTCATACGCGTCTACGTAAGCGATCCAGAACCAGTCGGTGAGTTCGCGCGGAGAGAAGCCGCACAGGGTCGCGAGATTGCTCAGCACCATGAGCCGCGTGATGTGGTGCGACCATCCGTCATTCACTACCTGGCGGACGACGGTATCGAGGCAGTTCAAGCCGCTCGGGACACCCCAGTAGGCAGCCGGCAGAGGTAAGGTGGCGGCGAGCGCTGTGGGCGCTGCCCCGGCGTACATACCCTTGTCACTCTTTTGATAGGGCACGGAAAGACCGCGGTAGCCATCGGTTACGCGGTGCACGTGGCGCATGAACTCTCGCCAGCCCAGGATCTGGCGGATGAAGCCTTCTGCGCTGGCCAGCGGGATGCGCCCGTCGGCATACGCGTTGGCCACGTCGTTCACGGCATCGCGCGGCAGCACACGGCTCAGGTTCATCAGGGCAGAGATCTTGCTGTGGAACATATCAGGTTGGCGCGTGACCATGGCGTCTTCCCAGGGCCCGAAGTGTGGCAGCAGCTGACTGAGCGCGAATTTCCAAAGGTCGTGGCAATCGGTCGCGGTTACCGGTAGATCGAAACCGTCCAGCACTCCAAAGTGATCGGGGAATTGCTTTGCGACGAGTTGCAGCACCTCGTTGGTGACTGCATCCGGAGGGTAGGTGGGCCGCTGCGGTACGGGCACTTCTCCCCGGTATGACTTTCGATTCTCCTGGTCGTAAGAGAACTTCCCACCTATTGGCTTGCCCGCTTCCATCAGCAGACCGCTGCGCTTGCGCATGGCTCGGTAGAAACGATCCATGAGAAAGCTGTTCGGCCGATTAGCGGGAGTGACGCCGTATACCTGGTCGAACTCCTGCTCGGTGGTCAGCCAGGTGGCGTCTTCCACTAATTCCAAACGCAGGCCTTGCTGCTGGGCTTGTTGCAGGTCTAAGCGCAGTTCCCTTTCTGCCGGCTTCATGCAGGTGATGGATTTGAGGTTGTGGGTTTTTTGCGCTGCGAGCAGACCGTCACCGAAACTACCGCGGGTGGCTACGTATAAGATTTTTGCGCCGACGGCTGCTTGCTCCAGAGCGAAATGGCGCTCGTTCGAGAGCAGCAGCGCTAACTTTTTCTTGTGGTAGGGTCGGCGCATTCCCTTCTCAAGAGACTCGACCATGATGATGCCGCGCTCGCTGGGTGGCGTTTGCGCCAGCGGGCCGGCTGCATCGGTGAGGCGATCGTAGGGTACGTAGATCCAACGCCTGTCACGCACGTCGTTGCTGCCCGGTGCGGCTGCGCGCACCTGTTCGGAAAATACACCCATAGGGCGAGAGTAAAGCGATTAGCCGAGAGTTTGCGGCGCGGGGCTGTGAATCGTGTTGACGCAAACGAAAAGGTAGAATTGCGGGAGTTGTCCCAGGTGAAATGTATGCCCCGTCTCTCTCGGCTCAGTCGCAAGCAGGTATCAGAATCCACTGGTGAAATTTTTGATCGTTACATGCGCCAGCGCGGCAATGTTCCCAACATGTTTCGCACGCTGGCACACCGGCCCGAAATTCTCGCCACCATGATTGCGCACCTTGAGGCCATTCTCAATACCGGCACCTTGCCCACGCGCTTGAAAGAGCTGGTCATCGTGCGCACCTCGCAACTGAATGCCTGCGAGTATTGCCTGGCGTCGCACACGGCTATTTGCCGCAAGCTGGGCTGGACCGATCAGCAGCTCGAGCACTTGCCCGATTACGAGAAGCGGGACGATTTCACCGCAGCGGAGAAGGCGGCTTTGCACCTGGCTGAAAAGATGACGTGCGAAGCGGATCGGTACACCGATGCCGATTTTACGCATCTGCGCTCGTTTTATGACGAGGGCGAGGTGGTGGAATTGATGGCCGCTATTGGGGTGTTTAACTACTTCAACCGGTTTAATAATTTGCTGCAGATGGAGCCTACGAAGCCGGGCGCGGGAGCCGAAGATGCCGCAGACATGGAGACAAATGCGGCGTTGCGTTCGGTTTAGATGTCCCCCACTCAAGCCAAATTCGGCTTGAATGGGCCACCCTGAGTTGTTTGCTGACTAGCTAGCTAGTGGCATTGGCCGACAGCCCCATGTGGCGTTTGAATTACAGCCGCATGCGGCGTTTGAGCATATGCCGGCTTCCCGCCGGTGTTTGCCTCACGCCGCAGGCACTGCCGGCCAATGTCACTAGCCCCCCTTTGTCATCCCGAGCGCAGTCGAGGGATCTGCTGTGCGCCTTTCTCCCTCCACAAATTTCTACAGAGCTCCAGCATCGGATGGGCAGAGGAACGTGGGTCTCTATAGCAGCCGCTTCGCTGGGAGGAGTGACTATCTTGCCTTCCTGCTGAAAGAATGGTTCCTCTGCGCGTCCGATGCTGGAGCTCTGTAGAAATTTGTGGAGGGAGAAAGGCGCAAAGCAGATCCCTCGACTGCGCTCGGGATGACAAAAGGGGGGCTAGCTAACCCGCAAAAGATGTCGTCGCACCAATCAGTACTGGTGAGAAACCCGGGCTAGTACAGGAGTACGGCCACCTTGTAGGTGGTAAAGCCCTGAGCTGGCCTGCCGGAATCGCAAGCGCCTACCGCCGCTTTGTGGAACTGGTGGGTGGCAATTTTCTGTTCCAGCACGTCGGGCAGACGGCTCAGGTCGGTACCCTCCCAGCGCATGATGAAGCGGGGCGCGGAGCCGCCGGCGGCACCATGATCCATCTCACAGGTTTGCCGCGCGTCGCGCGACATGCCGGCAGAGGCCAGGCCGCGTTGCTGCAGCATCTGCGCCACCCGGCCCTCCACCTGTTCGGGACCTAGTTCCGCTACGCCGACGGCGAAATCTTCCACCGCGTACAGATTGCCGCCGCGCCTCACCAGTCCTACCCCCATCACGGTGCTGTGCGGGTCGAGGATGTTGGCGCGGTGGGGTGGCGAGTGCATCCACTCCTTTTCCAGGGCCTGCGGGTTGGGCGCGAGCGCTACGTTTTCGGCAATGGAGCTGAAGTGGGCGCCGGCAGCGCCCGCACGTGCCACCAGATCGGGTTCGCCGGGGTACTGGTGCGAGAGCGCGGGCTGCTGCGCCATGAGTTCTGCGTGTTGGGCGGCGGCTTCTGCGAGCGCCGGGTCCCACTTCAAGGGGCCGAGCCCCTGTTGTGCTCTGTCGGCGTTGGCCAGATCGAGAACCTGCTGTTCTGCCGGCTGCTGCGCCCACGACGGCGTGCCTGCAATGGCAACCATGGCGGTGATCATCGTGATGCCGGAAAGCCAGTTTGCTGTGCGCATGCGTCTCCTCAGAAGCTTTGCCATGATCGTACCAACCCACAGATGACAAATAGTATGCGGAGGGGTAGCAGGAAGTGCACCGACGGTCACCCCCCTATGCGATCATGAGCTTCGATGGCCTTCGCTCGTACGCTTCGCCACCAGCCGCTCGGCGTGATCGGCATGCTGTTGTTGCTGCTGTTCGTCACGCTGGCGATCTTCGCGCCTTTGCTCACTCCTTATGATCCCGCCGCCATCGATCTCGCGCATCGCCTTACTCCGCCTGCCCATGGTCACTGGTTTGGCACGGATGAGCTCGGTCGCGATATTTTTTCCCGCATTCTTTCGGGGGCGCGGCTTTCGTTGATGGTCGCCGTGAGCGTGGTGGGCCTTTCGCTTTCTGCGGGATTGATTCTGGGTGGGTTGGCCGGGTTTTATGGCGGCCGCATCGATACGCTGCTGAATGTGTTCGTGATGAACGCGTTTCTTTCGTTTCCTGGCATTCTGCTGGCGATTGCGTTTGTTGCTTTTCTGGGACCGGGGTTATTGAACCTGGTGCTGGCTTTGGCGATCGGCGGCTGGGTGGGGTATGCGCGGCTGGTGCGGGCGCAGGTGCTGGCGATTAAAGAGCGCGAGTATGTCGAAGCGGCGCGGGCGCTGGGCGCGTCGGATTTGCGGGTGTTTGCTCGGCATATTTTGCCGAATATTCTGCAGCCCATCATCGTGCAGTCGGCTATCGGGATGGCGGGCGCTGTGCTGGCGGAAGCTACCCTGAGCTTTCTGGGTTTGGGACTGCCGCCTCCGGCCGCGAGTTGGGGTGGGATGTTGAATGATGCTCGCTCGCATTTGTTTGACTCGCCGCACATGGTGGTGTTCCCTGCGATTGCAGTGATGCTTTGCGTGCTTTCGTTCAACTTTATTGGGGACGCTCTGCGGGACTATCTTGATCCTCGGACTCGGTTGCTGATTGGCTTATGAGTACGCTCGGGGTGATTTCGGATACACACGGGTTGCTGCGGCCGGAGGCTTTGGCGGCGCTGCGGGGGGTGGACCATATTCTGCACGCGGGGGATGTGGGCGACCCTGCCATTCTGGGTGCGCTGCGGGATCTGGCTCCTTTGACGGCCATTCGCGGCAATATCGATCGAGATGGGCCGTGCGCCGCACTGCCCGAGACAGAGATCGTTACGTTGCAGGGGCACACGTTTTATATGCTGCACGATCGGCACGTGCTGGATCTGGATCCCGTGGCGGCCGGGTTTGCTGCTGTGGTCAGTGGGCACTCCCATCGGCCAAGTATCGAGTGGCGGCACGGTGTGTTGTATTTGAATCCGGGCAGCGCTGGGCCGCGCCGTTTTAAGCTGCCGATTTCGCTTGCTTTGGTCGACCTGGATGAGAAGGAACTGCAACCTCGGCTGGTCACTCTGCTTTTGTAGCGAGTGCGTGTTGGGGGAGAGTTGCTTGTCGGGTGCTGTGAATTCCGGGTCTAGCGAGTGAGCTGTTCTGTTGGGGCCGCGTTCAGCATCGGGAGAATCAGGCCGGAGAGCTGGGGCACGAACTCCGCGACTGGTGCGCGATTGGGCGAGCTCAGCCATTGCTTTACGCCGCTGACGATCGCTGCGCTGGCAGAGGCGGCGATCAGTTCGGCCATGGCAGACGGCAATACTCCGTTTTGCAGGCCTTCCATGAGCAGGCGACGGATGGCTACCATAATGGCTGCATCCATCAATGGCGCAAAAGCGGTTTGGCGATCGCAACTGCCTGCGGCGTGCACCTGGACGTGGTAGTCGCATGTGGCCTGGATGATGGCCGCCAACGCCTGCGGACAGCCGGTGACGAAATGCAGATCGCGTTCGTGGAGCATTTCGTGAAAGGCGCCAGCCACCAGGGCTTCCAATAAGGCGAACTTGTCTGTGTAGTGGTCGTAAAACGTGGCGCGGTTTACAGTCGCAGCTTCGGTAATATCCTGCACGGAAATCTCATCGAAAGTCTTTGTCTGCAACAAGCTACCCAGCGCCCCCTGGAGGAGTTTGCGGGTGCGGCGTATCCGCGGATCCCGAACCTGACAGTCTGAAATCGGTAGGCTCACAGCTCATTAGAGCAAATCCAGATAAAAAAGAATCGCTAAACAACGGTCGTCGTCTAAGAAATACGACAAGCGAAGCTTAAGCAACGCTTGTTGTATGGAGAGAATCTCGATGCCCACCTTACTGGAAATACATTCGAGCCCGATGGCCACCTCAGTGAGCCGTGAATTGACCCAGGAATTCGTCGCTCGCTGGAAGGCCGCCCATCCTGCCGGCCGTGTCATCACCCGTGACCTGGCGGCGACTCCCCCACAACCAATTGACCAGGGATTTGTCTTTGCAGGGTTCACCCCCGAAGACGCTCGGCAGCCAGAGCAGCAAGCCATGCTGGCCTACTCCGACGAGTGTCTCGCAGAGCTGAACGCCGCCGAGGAGTGGGTAATTGGCGTCGCTATGCACAACTTCAGTATTCCCTCGGTGCTCAAGCTTTGGATCGACCAGGTGGTCCGCATTGAGAAGACCTTCACGTATGGAGCGAACGGACCTCGGGGCTTGCTGGCAGGGAAGAAGGTGACTGTACTGGTGGCGGCGGGCGCCACGTATGACCAGGGCTCGCCGTACGCTGCCATGAATTTCGTCGAGCCCTACTTGCGCACCATTCTCGAATTTATGGGAGTGACCGACCTGACCTTCGTCACTGCCGGCGGCACGGCGCAGTTGCGGTCCCCGGCGGCGGATCGCGAGCAATTTCTGGCGCCGCATCTCGAAGCTGTTCGCCGCATCGCTGTCTAACTGCTGAAATCACGAGGAGAACACATGAAAATTGCAGCACTGATCGCACGCATCCTGTTAGGCCTGATGTTCGTCGTGTTTGGCCTCAATGGCTTTCTCAACTTCCTGCACATGCCCATGCCGACCGGCCTTGCCGGGCAGTACATGGGAGCGCTGTACATGTCGCATTACCTGATGTTTGTGTTCCTGGTGCAGTTGGTGGGCGGCATTTTGTTGCTTGCCGGCCAGTTCGTGCCGTTGGCTCTGGTTTTGCTTGGGCCGGTGATCGTGAATATTCTGCTGTTTCACACAACCATGGCGCCGTCTGGTTTGCCACCAGCGCTGTTGGCCACTGTGCTTTGGCTTATCCTCTTCGTCGCGCACCGTCCTGCGTTCGCGGGCATTTTCGCGCAGAGGGCGTAGGCCCATTCTGCCCCCAGGCGGTTCAGTTCAGCTTCGGATTCTGGGATTGGCCACGGTGTATAAGACATCGGTCAGCAGGTTTACCAGGACGTAGGTGATGCCTACGGCGAGGATGCAGCCCTGCACGAGGGCGTAGTCCCGGTTTGAGATGGCCGAGACAGTAAGGCGGCCGATGCCGGGCCAGGAGAAAATCGTCTCCGTGACGATGGCCCCGGCCAGCAGTGCGCCGAATTGCAGTCCAACCAGCGTCATGACCGGGATAATCGCGTTGCGTAGCGCGTGACGGTAGACCACCACGTTTTCCGACAGGCCCTTGGCACGCGCGGTGCGGATGTAGTCCTGGCTTAGCTCCTCCAACATGGCGGTGCGGACCATGCGGGTAAGGATCGCGGCCAGGCTGCCGCCCATGGTGATGGCCGGCAGCACCAGGTGAGCGAACGACCCGGCGCCCGAGACTGGCAGCCAGCCCAGTTTGATGGAAAAGAGCAGGATCAGGATCGGCCCCAGGGCGAAACTGGGGAATGAGAGTCCCAGCAAGCTCACTACGCCAACTCCACTGTCTTGCCATCGCGATCTTCTGAGTGCGGCGAGTACGCCTGCGGGAACGGCCAGTGCTAACCCCAGAACCAGGGCGGCGACGGTCAGCTCAAGGGTGTAGGGGTAGCGGGTGAAGACCAGGTGTGAGACAGAGTCGTTGAGGCGGAGCGACCGGCCGAGATCGCCGTGCAGCACCCCACGCCAGTAGTGCACGTATTGCTGACCGAGGGGCGCGTCGAGTCCGTACTGATGCCGCAAGGCGGAAAGGTCAGAGGCGGTCGCGCCCTCGCCCAGCATCTGCTGTACCGGATCGCCCGGCACCAGGTGAATCAGCAGAAAGACCATGGAGACGACCAGCCAGATGACCGGCAGAATGTAGAACACTCGCTTGAGGAGCGTTGCCAAATGCTTATCCTTCGCTCTTGGCGGCGGTGCGCGGGCTACGGGAACCGCGTGGGCCGGCGCCTGCCACCGCGCCGCCCCCGTTTGCGTTTTCTGGCTGGGGATCGAGCCGTTCTACCCTTACCTGGCTGATGCGATGGTTGTTCATTTCCAATACCGTAAACCTTCTTCCTTCGAAGTCCACGGTTTCTTCACCAGTGGGGATCTTGCCCAGGCGGCTCAGGAGGAAACCCGCGAGCGTTTCTACGCCGCCGCTGCGCGGTAAATGCCAGTTCATCTGCGTTTCCAGGTCGCGCAGATTGACGCCTCCGTCGAGTACGACGGCGCCCGCGGTGCTTTGCAGTGCGGCACGGGGGCCAATGTCGAACTCGTCCTCTACTTCGCCGATGATCTGCTCGATGGCGTCTTCTACGGTCGCCAGGCCTACGGTCGAGCCGTACTCATCGACCACGATCGCGATATGACGGCGGCGGGACTGGAATTCGATCAGCAGATCCAAGACCGGCTTGGTTTCGGGCACGACCAGCACGTCGTGCATCACCTGACCCAGCCTGAGCTCGGTGAAAGGCGCGCGGGCGAAACGGGTTTGCGCGGTCATGCGGAAATGCATGAGGCGGGAAAGATCCTTGGAGTAGACCACACCCACGATGTGCTCGGGGCCGTGGGCCGGGTCATAGACGGGCACGCGGGAGTGCTGCTCCTCGACTATCCGGGCGTTTGCATCTTCCAGCAGCATGTCTTGCGGGAGTGAGAAGATGCGCTGCCGCGGGGTCATCACTTCGCGGGTGGGTACGTTGTTCAACTCCACGGCGCGGTGGATGAGCGACTCCTGAAAGGCGGGCAGCAGGCCCATCCTACGGGTGGCGGTCGCGATCAGCTTCAGCTCTTCCGGCGAGTGGACTTCGCCGCCCTGCATCATTTCCATGCCGAAGAGGCGCATGACCGATTTTGCCGACCATTTCATCAGGCGGATCAAGGGCCTGGTGAGGACGATGAAGGCGTCCATGGGGCCGGCTACGGCGACGGCCAGCACTTCTGCTTTGCGCAGGGCCAGCGATTTAGGTACCAGTTCTCCGAGCAGCACGTGCAGGTAGGTGATGAGGGCAAACGCGATGGGCACGGCCAGCATGTGGGCATAGAGGCGTGCGTTGGGCACGTCCTTAAACCACTCTTCAAAGAGGGCCGCGACCGCCGGTTCGCCGATCCAGCCCAGCGCCAGGCTGCATAGGGTGACGCCCAGTTGCACGGCGGGCAGGAAGTCTTCCATATTTTCCTGCAGGCGGCGGACGGCGCGGGCTCCGGGGCGGCCAAGGGCGATGAGGCGCTCGATGCGCGTCTCACGCACGCTTACCAATGCGAATTCTGCTGCCACGAAAAAGCCGTTGGCCAGGATCAGCAGGGCCACTGAAACGATGTGGAACAGCATCAAGCGAATCATCGAGCGCCACCGGGGTAGGACGCAGGGACCATGCCGTCCATGATACCGATGACGGATACCGATGACAGATATTGATGACACCGGGTGCGGGAAGAGGGCATGGAACCAGCGGGTGCCGGTTTGCGTATTTAAGATTGCCGCAATAACGCCGCCCAAGGAGGGCACGCACGATGCACACTCGATCGAACCTTACTCGTAAGGCCGCAATTGGCCTGGTAACCCTTTCTCTTTACCTCCCCACGCTTGCGTTTGCTGCAGAAAAATCGTTTGAACGGACGCTGTCGGTGAATGGCTCGGTGACGATGCATGTTTCCACCGGCTCTGGCTACATTCATGTTTCGCCTGGCTCTGACAACCAGGTGCACGTGATGGGTCGTGTGAAGAGCAGCAACAACTGGTTTGGCGGTTCTTCGGACGATGCGGTAGCCCGGGTGGCGAGTAATCCGCCGATTAACCAGGCCGGCAACATCATCCGCATTGGGGATAACAATGACGGCGACACCCGCCACGTTTCCATCGATTACGAGATCAAAACGCCCGCGAACACCATGCTGGTGGCGGAAAGTGGCTCCGGCGACCTGCAGCTTTCGGGGTTGACGGGCACGGTGAAGGGGCACACGGGGTCCGGCTCTATCCAGGCGCAGAAACTGGGGGCCGGCTCCCAACTGGAAACGGGGTCGGGCACCATCGACGCCAAAGACCTGATGGGGGCGACCAAACTGCAGACGGGTTCAGGGGATCTGCGGGCGCAGCTTACGGCACCGGGAGATGTAGTCGCCTCGACCGGCTCGGGAACGATCCACCTGGAGAATGTGCAGGGCTCGGTAAAAGCCGAGACGGGATCGGGCACGCTCGAGATCAGTGGTCAGCCGACGGCTCCCTGGAAGCTCGAGACGGGATCAGGAGACATTTCGCTGCGCCTAGGCAACGCTCGGTTTACGCTCGATGCGGAGACCGGGTCTGGCACGGTCAAGACGGATATGCCGCTGACTACGCGGGTTTCTGACAAGCACCATGTGAATGGGACAGTGAATGGCGGGGGTCCGACAATCAAGGCGGAGACGGGTTCGGGGGATATTCATATCGAGTAGCCGGCTTTGATCCTGAGGGTGCCCGATCAAGCGCTTCCGATGCCGTAGTAGGTGCGCAGGATGAATTCCATCAGGCGGTAGGGCCCGAGACGTTTAAGCCAGACCGCCAGGCGCTGGGGCAACGGGCCCACCGTGTAACGCAGGCGGGGGTTGGGCTGGTTTACGATGCGGTGGACCAGCCGGGCTATTCGTTCCGGGCCGGGGCCGCCCTGCTCATCGTGCGCAGTTTTTGTGATGGCCGCGTTGAACGAGGACCGATAGGCGTTTTGGGTTTCGTCGAGTTCTGTTGTTTGCCGATTGTGGGTGATGGACGTCTTGTGATCCCCGGGCTCGACCAGCACCACGTTTACCCCGAAGGAATGCACTTCCATACGCAAGGCTTCGCTCATGCCTTCCAGAGCAAATTTTGAGGCGCTGTACATCGACTGGTACGGGATGGCGATGAGGCCACCGATGGACCCGATGTTCACTATGTAGCCACTGCGTTGTTGGCGCATTGCCGGCAACACTGCACGGCACACCCGTACCGCGCCGAAGAAGTTCACCTCAAACTGTTGCTGCGCAGCTTGCTCGCTGGTTGCTTCCAGTGGCCCGGCTATCCCCATTCCAGCGTTGTTGATGACGATGTCGAGGCGCCCTTCGTGTGCCAGGATCTCCGCAACGGCCTGCTCCACTGAGGTATTGTCCGTCACGTCGACGGCCAGCATGATGACGCCTGGTGTGCTTCGTTCACCCCCGGCGGCACGGCGGGATGTGCCGTAGACACGAAAGCCGCGGGCTGCCAGGTAGGTTGCGCAGGCTTCCCCTATGCCGGAGGAGGCGCCGGTAACCAGAACCACACGCTGTTTTTTTGTTTCCATCTCGCACTTCAACCTATCACCCTGCATCGTATGGGGTTGCTGGAGAGCGACCGGCGAGGAAAACTTTCCGTTTCCGGTGGAAAAGCATTACCCTTTGGATTCGCGAATGAACGGGTCTGGCGAACGAAAGCAGAACGAGGGCACAACTTGGCAAACCGATTACGAGTGTATGGCACGGCCGCGGCGCTAATGATGGTGTTGACAGGATGCAACGGGTACAAAAAAGCCAATACCAAAAACTTTACTGCCGCCCTGAACTATCACTTCAGCCACAACGACGATTGCCTGTTCCCTTCGCCGATCCGTTTTCCTTACGAGGCGAGCACGTCCGCTACCGAGATGGACTCGCATAAAAAGGGGCTCGATGCGCTCGCCGCGGCTGGATTGCTCAAATCGCTCGAAGATCGTGACATCCATGTGAAGCGGTACGAGATGACGCCGTACGGCAGTCATGTGCCTCCCCGGTTTTGCTATGGGCATCGGGTTGTGACCAGTATCGACAACTTCTGCCCGCCCGCGATGGTGAATGGTCAGCAGACTTCGCTGGTGGAGTACCACTACAAGATGATGGATGTACCCGGGTGGGCGGACTCTGACCAGATCCGGAAGGCTTTTCCTGTGTTCGCCGAAGAGACGAAGGGAACGCCGCAGGGGAAGACGGCGGTGGTGCTGACCGTGAACGGATGGCGCGTGCCGGAGTAGACGTGCGGGGGCCTAGCTGGCGCACAGCAGATCCGTCGACTGCGCTCGGGATGACAAATTGGGCCCTCGCTAGCTAACCTGCAAAACATGTCCGCTAGAGTAGAAAGATGTTCAGGAGCTTTCGCCCTATTCCGGCCGCGTCTTTGCGGCTGCTGGTATTTGATCTGGATGGCACGCTGATCGATTCTGGCGCTGATCTTTGCGCTTCGGTCAATGCCATGCTGCAACAGTACGATCGACCCAGGTTGCCGGAACCGGTGATCGCTACCTATATCGGGGACGGCGCCGTGAAGCTTGTCGGCCGCGCTTTGGGCGAACCAGTTACACCCGCGCTCCTGGAGGAGGCGGTGACGTACTTTCTCGACTACTACCGCGAGCACAAGCTGGACAAGACGTATGTTTACCCTGGCGTCTTCTCTTCGCTCGACAGCATGCGGCTGGATGGCGCGGACGGTCAGCGGGCGATGGCAGTGCTCACCAACAAGCCGATCGGGCCTTCGCAAGCCATTTGCGATGCACTCGGACTCAGCCCGTACTTCTTTCGCATTTACGGCGCCAACAGCTTCGCGACCAAGAAGCCCGATCCTGAGGGTTTGCTTGCGCTGATGCAGGAAGCGGGCGTCGCTCCCGGGGAGACGCTGATGATTGGCGACTCGGATGTAGACGTGCTGACAGCCCGCAATGCCGGCGCCTGGAGCATGGGCTGTGCGTTTGGCCTGTCGCCGCATACTTTGCAACTGACCCCTCCCGATTGCGTCGTTGACGACCCTGCTGAGTGGCCGTTGGTGTTTACCGGTCCTGGAGCGATCGCCGGCAGCAAATAGTCCTAAAGAATTAGTTGACAGGCACCCGGTCGCACGGGTTAATGTACTAATTGTTTAGGAGACGCAGGAACATTGCAGAGCAAAAAAACACAAACCCTTACCCCTTTGGAATTGGAGATCATGCAGGTGCTTTGGCAAGCAGGGCCTTGCACGGTCGCCGAGGTGCAGCCGAAGCTGCAGGCGGAGCTGGCTTACACCACGGTGCAGACGATGCTGAACGTGTTGCTGCGCAAGGGCAAAGTCAAGCGGGTGCAGGAGGGCCGCGCATTTCGCTACCGGCCGGCGGTGAGCCGTGAGCGTGCCAGTGGCAGCGCGTTGAGTGACCTGGTGAAGCGCATGTTTGGTGGTTCGAACGAAGCTCTGTTGATGGCGATGGTGGATTCACGGCAGATCAGCGCAGAAGAGTTGGCCCGCATTGCGCAGAAGCTGGCTGCGGCGGAAAGCCGCGCGGCTGAGGAGGAGGATGATGGTACCCCTGCAACCAGTAGTGGCCGAGTATGTGATTAACTCCCTGTGGCAACTGCCGCTGCTGGCGGCAGGCGCGTGGTTTCTGTTGCGCATGGTGAAGGCAGGGCCGCAGGTGCAGTACTGGGTGTGGATAGGTGTTCTGCTCATTGCGGTTCTGCTGCCGGCTCGCGGACTGGGCGGGCTCAAGCCAGGTTCTACGATTGAGCCGGCTACGCTACTCGCGCCAGCTGGTTATGCCAGGAATGGCGGTGGCTTGCCCCGAGGGGGAAAACAAGCCTTTCCGCCGCCGTTCGTCCGGTTAGCCAATTTGCTGCCGGTGGCGCAGAGAGTGCAAGTGGGCGCGTCTACGGTTCGGTGGGTCGCCCGCTTCTATCTGGCCACTGTGCTATTTGCGATGATTCGACTGGCGCAAAGTGGGCGCGCAGCGTGGTTGCTGGCCAGGCGTGCGCACCCTTGCTGCACGCACCAGGCGAGCCCTGGCGTATTACAGCAGCCGCTTTGGTATAGAACCGCCGCTGGCCCGGGTCTCTTCTGAAATTGGCGGCCCGATGATCGCTGGCATCCGCCCTCCGGTCCTCCTGTTGCCGGCGAACTTTGAGGCGCTTGGCGATGAGCAGGTGGGTGCTGCCCTATGCCATGAATTGGCGCACCTTCAGCGGCACGACCCTCTGGTAAACCTCGCTTGCCAACTCGCCACCTTACCGCTGGCGTGGCATCCCGTGACTTATTGGTTACAGCAGCGGATACGTATGACCCGCGAGATGGCCTGCGACGCCCGTGCCGCAAAGGAGATGGCGTCTGACCTTGACTACGCGAAGTGCCTGCTGGCACTCGCTCATAGCGTTCTGGGAGCGCGCACGCTCCCAATGCAAAACCAGTTCATCAGCTTATTTGGGAGCAACACCCTGGAGGAGAGAATCATGCAATTAACCGAAAAGAGCACGCGGAGCATGAGAGCAAGAGCAGCCCGGCTGGCGATTGGCGCGGCCATGATGGTTACCTCGTTTGTGGTTGCGGCGACGCTGCACCTGGCGCCCACGCAGGCGTCCAGCGTAGTGCAAAGCTCGTCTCCGGCCGCGGCGCCTGCCGTGGCGGAAGGACAGCAGGAGCCAGCGCCCGTCGTGCCGCCGGTTGCTCCGCCCCAGACCACTCGCCAACGCAGTGTGCTGAACAATTCAGAGAAGGCGGAAGAAAAGGCGCGTGTACGGCAGCAAATCGCAGCCGCCCGGCTGCAAGCCGCCTCGGCCGCTACGTTGTTCAATAGCCGGGCCTTCCGGAAGCAGTTTGAAGACGCGGAACGGCAAGTCCGCGATGCAGCGGCCAGAATGAAGAGCGATCAGTTCCGCAAGCAAATGGAAGATGCCCGGTGGCAGGCCGCCAAAGCCAGGGAGTTGATAAATAGCGCAGACTTCAAGCAACGCATGGAGGACGCACAACGGCAGGCGCTACGAGCGCAAGCCATGGTGGACAGTCCGGAATTCAAAAAGCAAATCGAGGATGCAATCAAGCAGGCCAAACAGGGGCGGGCAGTGCTCGAGAGCGAGGACTTCAAGCGAGAATTCGAGGATGCACAACGTCGCGCAGCCGATGTTGCACGGCAGATGATGGAAGTAGATAAGAAGATAAGTGAGGCTATGAAGGAGTTCCATCCGGAAGATACGGCGCCCCAGCCCTGATCGTTCGCTCAGGCGTGGAAAGTGCACATGCGGCACAGGATAGGCATCCATTCCCTAGCCAACTGCGTCCCTTGAACCATGTCGCAGGTTTCCTCTCGGCCGGACGAGCCGCACAAGTTCACGCTAGTTGCGTCTGCGCTGGCAGCTTTGTGGGCGGCGGTGGAATGGATATTGCTTACTGGCGGAACCCGGCTGCAAGAGATGATCGTTGGCGCCTTTTCGCTGACATTGATTGGGCTCTTCTTTTTCTATCTCCATCGGGTAAGCACGCTACGCATTTCGTTGAGCGCGGTGGATATCTGGACATGCCGGCACATTCCAGCAGATGTCGTGACTGATACTGTGCTGCTTATCAAGGTGCTGTTTCTCGATCTGCTCTCCGATGCGAAGAGCCGGATCGTACTACCGGGTGTGTGGCTTTGCCACCAGTAAGGAGGATCCGCGCCTTATTGGCCGCCGGGTGCTCGCGACCGCTTACACCTCGGCTTCGCCTAACTCCATTGTGATTGGCATTGACTTTACCCAGAGCCGGATGCTGGTGCATCAGGTGGAGCGCCGCGAAATTTCGGCGCTGGCCCAGGAGTTGGGGGCACGGCCATGAATCTTTGGCTTATGGCCGGCGCGGCCGTGACTACGAGCTTATTGCCGTGTGCCGATATGTGCCTGCGCGGTTCCCCCGAGCGACGGCTGGTCGGCATGGAAATGACAAGCATCATTGTGACGGTTGCCATGGTGCTTTTCACCGTGGGTTTTGGCCGCGTTCCCTTCATTGACCTTCCGCTCGCCCTGGCCATCATGTCGTTCGGCGGCGGCCTGGTGTTCGCACGCTTCCTGGAGAAACACCTGTGACGTTCCACTCCATGATCGAGGCAAGTTTGCTGGTTGGGGTGGTGCTCAGCTGCTGGCTGGGCGTGCTGGGGATGTGGCGGATGCGAGAGCCGATTCAGGCCCTGCACTACCTTGCGCTGCCGGCCGCTGTGGGTTGTGTCTTCCTGACGGTGGCGATGTTCGTGGCTGAAGGAAGCACGCAAGTCTCATGGAAGACTCTGCTCATTGCTGCTGTTCTGTTCGCTTTCAACTCGATCGTGGCGCACGCGACGGCGAGGGCTTTTCGCACCCGTGAGCTTGGGCATTGGGAACCGCGGGACGGCGATCCGCTCGAGTTTACGCGCGATTTTCGTGAAGGCAGGGGGCACGCATGAGCTGGCTTGGCGCGGGTATTCTGGTGTTAGTTGCGATCTCGGCTTTTTCCCTGGTCCGCACCCGTGACGTGACCGCGCAGGTAATCGCGCTGGGCTTCTACGGCATCCTCATGGCGTTGACCTTCTTCTTTTTCCAAGCACCGGACGTCGCGCTCTCGCAAATCACGGTAGGGGCTGTTGCGCTTCCCCTGATGGTGATGCTGGCGATATCGCGCATGAAGTATCGCAGTGGCAGTGCTGCTGCGCACGAGAAACGAGATGAGTGAGCGGCTGCGTACACGCCTGTTCCTGGTTGCAGGGCTGGTTTTCTTCTCGCTCTACTGCTACGCCGCATTGAATTTGCCTGCCTGGGGCGAATACCGCGGGCCCTATGGCGACGTGATCGCCCATCTCGCTGTTTACGAGCGTCACACCACCGATATCGTCAATGCAATCAACTACGACTACCGTGCCTTTGACACGCTGGGCGAGGAATTCATCCTGTTTACTGCCGTGGTTGGAGCAATGATGCTGCTTCGTCGCGAAGAGGGCGTGCACACCCGGCCTGGTCAAAAATTGGACGATGCCTCCCGCCTCAGCACCACGGTGCGCGCGGCCACCCTGCCAGCTATTTTGCTGACGGTTGTTTTCGGATTTTATATAGGCCTGCATGGCCAGTTAACACCCGGCGGTGGCTTTCAGGCCGGCGTTATTCTGGCTACGGTCCCCTTGCTCATTTACACCAGTGAGAACACTGAGGCCTTCCGGCAGATGACCTCGCATGCCGTTGTGGAAGTGATTGAGGCTGCGGGCGCCGGATCGTACGCCCTGATCGGGCTAATGCCCATGCTGCTGGGTGTGCCGCTGCTCACCAATGTTTTACCCCTCGGGGTGACCGGCGATGTATTTTCTTCCGGCAGCATCGCGCTGATCAGCGCCTGCGTCGGCGTCGAGGTCACTGCAGCGTTTCTTCTGGTTGCTTACACCTACCTGGAAGAGATTGTCACTGGAGAAGTGCCAGAATCATGACCACCATGCCACATGCCCTCAGCGCTCTGCCCTACTTTGTTTCTGCATGGTTGTTCTTCTGCGGGCTCTATGGCGTGGTCACCAGCCGGCACCTGGTGCATGCCGTGATCAGCCTGGCTGTCCTGCAAAGCTCGACGTACATGCTGCTGCTTGGGATCGGCTATCGGGTTGGGGGCGCGGCACCAGTGTTTGCCGATATACCGGTCGGCACGGTCACGGTTGATCCCGTGGTGCAGGCACTGATGCTGACCGATGTAGTGGTCGAGGCGGTTGTAGTGGCGCTGCTGCTCGCGATGGCGGTCAAGGCCTATGAACAATCGGGCTGCGTATCGCCCGCCGATTTACGTACTCTGCGGGGCTAGGGCGCATGGCCATGACTGTATCTGCGCTGCCACCCCTGCCCGTCGCTCTCCCCTTACTGGGCGCCGCCGTGCTTGCCGCACTACGCAAGTGGCTGCCGCGGGCGATCGCTGACTCCATTGGCATTGCAGTCGCTGCGGCTACGCTGATGATCACGCTGCTGCTGGCCATCCATGCAAAGCAGGGGACGACCGTTTATTGGTTTGGTAATTGGTATCCGCGGGGATCGATGGTACTCGGCATCAGTTTTGTGGTCGATCCGATCGGCTCCGGACTGGCGTGCCTGGCTGCTTTCCTCACGACGCTGGCGCTGCTGTTCTCGTGGCGTTTCGTGGATGCAGCGTCGAATCACTTTCAGCCGCTGATGCTGATTTTCCTGGCAGCCATGTGCGGTTTCTGCCTGACCGGCGACCTTTTCAATATGTTCGTTTTCTTTGAGCTGATGAGTACAGCGGCGTTTGCGCTGTGCGGACTGAAAACGGCAGAGCCTGCGCCGTTGCAGGGAGCGTTCAATTTCGCCATCACGAATACGATTGCCGCTTTTCTGGTGTTGACCGGGATTGCTTTGCTGTATGCGGTCACGGGCGCGCTCAACATGGCCCAGATCGGGCTTTCGCTGGGTGGGCGGCACGACCCGCTGGTGCTGTTCGCCTTTACCCTGCTGACCTGCGGCTTCCTCATCAAGGGGGCGATTGTTCCCTTCCATCTATGGCTGCCGGATGCACATGCAGTGGCGCCCACGGCGGTTTGCGTACTGTTTTCTGGTCTCATGGTGGAGCTTGGCCTGTACGCGGTCGTGCGCCTCCACTCGGTGATCTTCTCGCAGGGGCTTGAGTTTCATACGGGGCATTTACGTGGGCTCTTGTTTGCGTTCGCTTCCGTTACAGTCGTGATCGGCGGATTGATGTGTTACGCCGAACATCATCTCAAGCGTCTCCTGGCCTATTCAACGGTGTGCCATGCGGGTCTCATGCTGCTTGCCTTTTCGGTGCAGGGGCGACTGGCGGTTGCCGCCGTGTTCACCTACCTGGTGGCCCACGCGCTGGTGAAGTCCGGCCTGTTTTTTGTGAGCGGCATTTTGCTTCATCGGCTGCGTTCGATCAGTGAGCCGGCACTTTTTCGGCAAGGCAGGGGGTTGCGTTGGACCGGCCTGCTTTGGTTTCTGGGGGCTGCCGGGCTGGCGGCCGCTCCGCCGTTCGCACTGTTGCTGGGCGAAGCTGCCGCATCGCATGCGGCTGAAGGTGTTGGCCTCTCCAGTGTTTCCTACTTGTTCCTGTTTGGCGGCATCCTGACCAGCGCCGCGGTCTTGCGTGTCGGCATGCATATCTTTCTGGGGTGGGGCGATGCCCCTATCAGCGATCGGGCTGCTGAGATAGGCGAATTGCCCGAGACGAAAGACGAGGACAAGAAGATCTCCTGGTTTCACATTGCTCCCGCGGCGATCTGCATTGTCGGGGCTGTGGCAATCACCTTTTTGCCAGGGTGGCTACCCTTTGTACGCAATGGGGCCGCGGCGCTGAGCAACCAGGCAGCCTACCAGCACACGGTGTATACCGGGCAGAGTGTTGCGCTCAGCCAGCCCTCGTGGCGCGAGGCAGTGCCCGGCTCAGCTGCTCGCGGCGCGATTGGGTTTGTTCTGGCGATTGCGCTGGCGAGCAGTTCGGTGTTCCGTCTGAAACTGCCCAGGCGCTTACGCTTGGGCGCGTACCTTGAGGGCCAGGAAACCGCGCTGCGGGCGATGCAGAGTGGGCATCCGGGCGACTACGTGTTGTGGATCACTATAGGGCTGGCGGTGTTTGGATCGGCCGCACTGTTTCTGCTCCGTGGCTGAGCGAAGCGGCTGCTATCTAGACCCACGTTCCTCTGCCCATCCGATGCTGGAGCTCTGTAAAAATTTCTGGCAGGAGAAAGGCGCAAAGCAGATCCCTCGACTGCGCTCCTAATGAACAAACTGGGAAGCGTTCTGGACGAGGGTTCAAATGTCCCCCACTCAAGCCAAACTCGGCTTGAATGGGCCACCCTACAGTTTTTAGGGTCCGATTTGCTCCCTGCCCGCATCCAGAAAAGCCGAGGGTGGCCCACTCAAGCCGCGTTTGGCTTGAGTGGGGGACATCCTGCTCCGCTCGCTCAGCCAGACCGATGCGTATCGCACCCCGTTCATTCCGTCCTTAACTTGCACTGCAAGCAGATTGCTCGGGATGACAAGTTGAGGGCTAGCTAGGCGGCCGCGTTCTCCAATCTCTTTTCCAGAAAGCGCAGCAGCGCCGCTTCTTCCTGACGAAGAGCCGTTGCTGATTCCGCGGTCTCTTCTTCTACCTTCTGTTTGACCGTCTTGATCATTGTTCCAGTCAGATAAGAGTCGAGCACAGCGGGATGCACATAGCATTTGCGGCAAACGGAGGGCGTGTTTCCCAGCCGAGCAGCGACTCCCTTAATGGCCTGCACCAAATTCTTCTTAGCCTGGGTTTGCGACTCGAAGGCTTCAAACTCCTGCAACATAGAGCAGGCCAGAACCGTTCCTGCCCAGGTCCGGAAATCCTTGGCGGTGAAATCCTGATTGGTCATCTCGCGGAGGTAATCGTTCACGTCGGAGGAGTCGACGGTATGGCTTTCGCCGTCAGGATCGACATATTGGAACAACTCGTAACCGGGAATGTCCTGGCAGCGTTGAACGATTCTTGCCAGGCGGCGGTCGTTGATGTCGACCGTATGGCGGACGCCGCTCTTGCCCTTGAAGTCGAAGGTGATGGTGGCGCCCTCCACTTCGACGTGCTTGTTCCGCATGGTAGTGAGCCCGTATGACTTGTTCTCGCGGGCATACTCTTCGTTGCCGACTCGGATCAGCGTGGTTTCCATGAGGCGCACGATGGTGGCAAGCACCTTCCGGCGGGGCAGACCTGGCAGCGAGAGGTCATGGTCTACCCGCTCCCGGATGGCTGGCAGGGCAGCGCCGAAGATCATCATGCGTTCGTATTTCGTTTCATCGCGCACCTGTCGCCAGTGCGGGTGATAGCGACTCTGCTTGCGTCCGCGCGCGTCGCGGCCGGTGGCTTGCAGGTGCCCTTTCGGGTTGGGGCATATCCACACGTTCTGCCAGGCGGGCGGGATGACCAGAGATTTTATGCGGCCCAGGGTTTCCGCGTCGCGGACGGGCCTACCATCCGGATCGATGTAGCGAAAGTTTTTCCCGTGCCGCTTGCGTCCAATCCCTGGTTTGGCGTCGGTGACATAGCGCAGGCCTGCTGCTTTGGCGGATTCTACGGGGTCCGTGATGAGGTTAAGCGTCTGTTTCTTCTTTGCCATCGCTTTGATGTAACGCTCGCTTTGCTTCTTTTTGGATGCATTCCGGGTATCAGCGTCACCTGACTGGGAAGCCGGATGTTTATGACACTGTAGAGTTTTCCAGAAACAGAGGGTAAGACGCTCATGCCTGCATTCGGTTGCGACTAACCCGAGCGCTCTCACGATGAATTCTCTTTAGGGAAGAAGAGGGTAAGAACCCGCACACATCTCTCGACTGGAAAACGTCGTGAGATATGGGGCACCCAGCACATCGGTGAAATTCGAATTTCGAATGGTTTGGGTGGTCGACCTTAACGGGCGCCGGCTTCCCTGGAATACGCGGGCGAAAGTGTGCCTTTGGTTGTGGCGATTGGCAGGAGTGTCGGATAGAACTGGACGAAGGTTGTGTCGACCGCGGCGTGCGCTGCGTGGCAGGTGTAGCAGTCTGCCGTCCGGGGAATCATGCTGGCGGTCTTGCCCTGATCGAAACCGTAGAACGCCCACTTGCCAGGGGTTCGCGCCTCGTCCTTAACATGCAGCTCGATGCCTGTGGTGTCGCCCTGGTAATTGCCTTTCTGGTTGATCGAACCTTTTCCGTGCGCACCCCGCACCTCGAGCACCATCATGGTTTTGTCTGGCCATGTGCCGGTCTGGAGAAAGGCCCGGTAAGCTGCCGGGTTGACGAACACGTTGTCAAACACGTGTTGATCGCCCTTGGCCATGCCGGGCGCGTAGCTCATGTCAAAGCCGGAGGTCAGATAGATCCATTCGCGGTAGTGCTCAGGGAGTTTGAGTTGTGCGTCCCCGGTATATTGCGGGACGGTGGCTGAGTCCGCGGTGGTCTGCGGTCCAGCGGCAAACGCCGTGAGCAGCGGGGCGCATAGCAGAAGGGCTTTCGCGCCGGCATGCATTATGCCGCGCCTTCACGCGCATCTTTCCACAGATCGATGGCTCCCTCTTGCGCATGGCTGTCGATCTCCTGCAGTTCTTCCTGCGTGAACTGCAGCTTTTTCATCGCGTCCAGCGAATCGTCAAGCTGGGCAACGTTGCGTGCCCCGATCAGTGCGGAGGTCACACGTGCATCCCGCAACACCCAGGCAATGGCCATTTGCGCCAGTGTCTGCCCGCGGCGCGAAGCAATCTCGTTCAGCGCTCGCACGCGCGCCAGGTTTTCCGGATTGAGGAAATTTTGCAGTAACGAGGAGCCTTCCGCTTTCGCGCGCGATTGCTCCGGAATACCCTTGAGATATTTGCTGGTCAGCAAGCCCTGGGCGAGCGGCGAGAAACCGATGCAGCCGACGCCGAGCTCCTCCAGGGTGGCCAGCAGATCTTTCTCTACCCAACGGTTCAACATGGAGTAGGACGGCTGGTGGATTAACAGGGCCACGCCTTCGCTCTTGAGGATCTTCGCGGCTTCGCGTGTGCGCTCGGGGCTGTAGGACGAGATACCTACGTACAAGGCCTTCCCTTGCCGGACGGCCTGCGCCAGGGCACCCATGGTTTCTTCCAGGGGCACATCCATGGTGGGGCGATGCGAATAGAAGATGTCTACGTAGTCGAGGCCCATGCGTTGCAGGCTTTCGTCGAGGGATGCCAGCAGATATTTGCGCGAGCCGCCGATGCCGTAGGGTCCGGGCCACATGTCCCATCCTGCTTTGGAAGAGATCAGCAATTCGTTGCGGTGGGTGCTGAAATCCTTGCGCAGGATGTGGCCGAAGTTTTCTTCCGCCGAGCCGTAGGGAGGACCGTAGTTGTTGGCCAGGTCGAAGTGAGTGACGCCGCGATCGAAGGCTCGCCGGACGACGGCTCGGCCAGTCTCGAACGAATCGACGCCGCCGAAGTTTTGCCAGAGGCCCAGCGATACCGGGGGCAGCTGGATGCCGGAGCGGCCGCAGCGGCGGAAGAGCGCTCCGTCGTATCGCTTCGGGTTGGGTTCGTAAGTCATGTGGGTTGCATCTCCTCGCCTTGGGTAGATGCCGGCCGCGGCCTCACCCGAAAGCTCTCAAAGTATTTCACAGGAGGGCGTGGCGAGGATGAGCTCGGGGATTGGTTGGGTTGGGGCTGAACAGCGGAACGGAGCTTGGACGCGGAAGGGTTTAGATGTACCCCACTCAAGCCAAACGCGGCTTGAATGGGCCACCCTGGGTTTTTTTACCTCGGGGGTTTCTGCACCTGGGGTTTTCTTCGGTCAGGATTTCTTTGTGGTGGGGAGGGGGATTTCCTGGACACCTTCAGTTCTTTTTTGCAGGGACGGTTTGGATTTCGAAGACCGTGGGCCATTGTTTGCCAGTGACGAAGAGGCGATTCCTGGTGGGGTCGTAGGCTATGCCGTTGAGGACGGCTTCTGCGTTGAGTTGCTGGCCGAGCGGCAGCAGGCCAGTCAGGTTAATCCAGGCGATGACGTGGCCGTCCGTTGGACTGATGCGGGCGATCACGTCCTGGTGCCAGACGTTGGCGTAGATTTCTCCCTTGATGTATTCAAGCTCGTTCAGTTCTTCGATCTTTCGGGTTCCGTCTTTTACGACGATGTGGCGCGTCGGCTGAAAGGTGTTCGGGTCGCGAAAGGTGAGCGTGGAGGTGCCGTCGCTGGTGATCAGCTCTTTGGCAGTACGGGTCATGCCCCAGCCCTCACCGGTGTAGGTGAATTGCCTGATGGGGCGGAGGCTGAAGCGGTCATAAACGAAACAGACGTGCGACTTCCAGGTCCACTGGTAGATGTTGGGTCCCCAGTCGACGATGCCTTCTCCGAAATACTCCGGCGGGAGGGAGCGCTTCTGTACGGGCGCGCCCGTTGCCGGCTGGATGGCTAGCAGCGCGGAGTGCCCGGCAATCCCGGTGCCCTCGTAGAACAAGCCGTCCAGGTACAAGAAGCCCTCGGTGTAGCTTTCCGTGGAGTGAGGGTAAGTAGCCACTACCTTGTAGCCCAGCATGGGGGCGGCGGCTTTTGCGGTCTGCAAACATGCGGCAAGGCAAACGGCTGCGAGTGTACGGCCGGTACGGCGAGTGAAGAAGCCCATCACTTTCACGGTAGCGCATCTCGCGAGGAGGCGGTGGTAGCTGCGTTGCTACTTCTCTTCTGCCGGGTGCGGTGATCGAATAGAACAGCTCCCGAGGAACTGCACGGATGCTTCCACGGTGTATCGTTTTGTGCGCGCTGCTGCTGGCGCCCTCACTGCCCAGTGTTGCCAGCACGGATGTGTTCCACTTCGGCCACAACATCGTTCTCGTGCCAGACCAGCATTTTCACAATGCCAGCTGCATCCTGTGTTCCGCGATCGTGCAAGGGCGCGGCAGTGGCAGTGTGCGCGTGTTTGCCGGGAATGTTCTGCTCGAGGGCGCGGTCGCCGGCAGGGTTCTGGTTTTCGGGGGCAACGTCAGCCTCACCAGCAAGGCCCAGGTGGGGGGACGCGTGGTGGTGTTCGGCGGGCGGTACTTTCAGGAATCGCCTGATAGCGGGCCCGCCCGAACGATCCTGCCACCATGGGTTTTTGTGCCCCTGATTCTGCTGGTCTGCGTGGTTACCGGGTGTCTGGTGGTGCTCACGCGGCGCATGGTGCGGGGCCCGGTGGCGTACCCTCCCCTGCCCCGCTTGTAGGCGGCGTCACCCGCTATAATCAAGAGCAGACACCCCGCGCTTTTTGGGACCTCGTACCGCCTTCGGTGGGTTCCCTGCGCCGCACCCGCAAGACAGGTATTTAATGGATTTTCAGCTGGTTAGTGATTACCGTCCTCGTGGCGATCAAGGCCACGCCATCAAGGAACTCGTCACCGGGCTGGCTTCTGGCGAACAGCACCAGACTCTGCTGGGCGTGACCGGGTCTGGCAAGACCTTCACCATGGCCAAGATCATCGAGCAGTCGAATCGGCCGGCTCTGATCCTGGCGCACAATAAGACGCTCGCAGCGCAGTTGTTCCACGAGTTCAAGCAGTTCTTTCCCGACAATGCGGTGGAGTATTTCGTTTCCTATTACGACTACTACCAGCCCGAGGCCTACATCCCTTCCGGCGATCTCTATATCGAGAAGGAAGCGACGATCAACGAAGAGCTGGACAAGCTGCGGCTCTCTGCCACGCGTTCGCTGTTTGAACGGCGCGACGCCATCATTGTGAGCTCGGTCAGCTGCATCTACGGCCTGGGGTCGCCTGAGGCTTATTACGGCATGCTGTTGCTGCTCGAGAAGGGCCAGAAGATTCGTCGCGCTGACATCACGCGCCGGCTGGTGGAGATCCTTTACGAGCGCAATGATGCGGACTTTCGCCGCGGCACTTTTCGCGTGCGGGGGGACGTGATTGAGGTGTACCCGACCTACGACGAAATGGCTTATCGCATCGAGTTGTTCGGCGATGAGATTGAAGAGTTGTCGCAGATCGATCCGCTGTTTGGCACGGTGCGCCAGAAGTATGCGCGGCTGCCGATTTATCCCAAGTCGCATTATGTGGTGCAGCCGGAACGCAAGCAGACGGCGATCTCTTCCATTCTGCAGGAGCTTGAATTGTGGGAGAAGCATCTGGAGACAGAAGGCCGGCTGGTGGAGTCGCAGCGCATTCACCAGCGCACGCGGTTCGATCTGGAGATGATCAAGTCCATGGGCTACTGCCATGGGATTGAGAACTATTCCCGCCATTTCTCGGGCCGCTTGCCGGGCGAACCGCCTCCCACGCTGCTCGATTATTTCCCGCGTGACTACCTGGTGTTTATTGACGAATCGCATGTGACGGTTCCGCAGTTGCATGGGATGTGGCATGGCGACCGGTCGCGTAAGCAGAACCTGGTGGACTACGGTTTCCGCCTGCCTTCGGCGATGGATAACCGGCCCTTGAAGTTCGAGGAGTTTGAAAACCGCACGCACCAGACGATTTATGTTTCCGCGACGCCGGGCCCTTATGAATTGACCCGGTCTGCCGGGGTGGTGGTGGAGCAGATCATCCGGCCCACGGGGCTGGTGGATCCTGAGGTAGAGATACGGCCGATTCGTGGGCAGATCGATGATCTGCTGGCGGAGATTCGTCTGCGGGTGGAGCGCGATCAGCGCGTGCTGGTGACGGTGCTGACCAAGAGGATGGCCGAGGACCTGTCGGGCTACTACTCCGAAGTCGGGGTGAAGTGCCGCTACATGCACTCGGAGATTGAGACGCTGGAGCGGGTGCGCCTGCTGCGCGATTTGCGGCGCGGCGAGTATGACGTGCTGATCGGGATTAATTTGCTGCGCGAGGGACTGGACTTACCCGAGGTTTCGCTGGTGGCCATTCTGGATGCGGATAAAGAAGGCTTTCTGCGCTCTTCGGGTTCGCTCATTCAGACGATTGGGCGGGCCGCGCGCCACCTGAGCGGACGGGCGATTCTGTATGCCGACGTCATTACCGACTCCATTCGCCGGGCGCTCGATGAGACGGATCGCCGGCGGACGGTGCAGCAGGCGCACAACGAAGAGCATGGCATTACGCCTACCTCGATCAGCCGTTCGCTTGATATGTCGCTGGTACACATTTTGAAGGCGGAATACGCCGACATGACGGACCCCGACGAGTCGATGCCGGAGTTCAGCACGCAGCAGGAGCTGGATAGCTACATCGGCAAGATGGAATCGGACATGCGCGAAGCGGCCAAGAAGTTCGAGTTTGAGAAGGCGGCCAAGCTGCGCGACTGCATCAAGGAACTACGCACAAAGGAGTTTCTCTTCTCCTGAGGCGTTCGGCCCTGGCCTACAATGGCGACAACATCCTTAGAGGCCAGCCGCACTTATGCATTTGTCAGGAGAATGGATCCTGCTGCTGTTTATTGTCTGTGTCACTGCAGTCATGCTGTTATTGCTGCATTTGACCAGGCTGGGCAAGATTCTTCACCAGACGATGCCCGATCGCCCGCATCGGCGCATGTTCCTGGCATCGATCAGCTTTTTTGTTACGTTTCTTGCGGTGCGGCTGTTAGTGGCCTCGATCCAGCATCACATCGGGCCATTCCAGTACGTCACCATGGGCGGCCGGCATATCCACCACCTGGTGTGGGGCATTCTTCTGCTGCTGGTCGTAGGCTATGCGTACATGAACGAGGCCGGCTCTGGCTTTACGCCAACCGCTCTGTTTACCAGCCGGCTGGTCGCCATCCTATACGGTGTGGGCGCGGCGCTGACGCTCGATGAGTTTGCGCTCTGGCTCAACCTGGCGAATGATTACTGGTCGCCGCAGGGACGGGAAAGTATCGATGCGGTTGTATTGTTCGGGAGCGTGTTGGCAATCGGGACGTGGGGCGCTCCTTTTTTCCGCAAAGTTTTGCGGAAGAAGTAAAACGCGGGCCAGCGTTACCTCTCCTGTTCCGTATGCCGAATCCACTTGCATCTTTCAGCGTGCTTCTAGTATGCCAAAGATAGTTGTTGTGTTCGGCCCGCTCGGCGAGACCGCGCTGCAATGAATTTTGTTTTCATAGATCAAAGGAAGTGTTATGGCCTCTCAAACTCCCGTCCCCTCGCCCGAAAAATACTTTGTAGCCTTTGTGATCCAGGGCGATGACGTTTTCAGGATCACCTCTGACAGCATTTCGCATACCTGTGGCAATTCTGGCGATGCGGCATTTCAGGGAATTGCCAAATTACGAGCGGCTGCTGCGCTCGAACAACTCACCAACATTCATAACGAGCGCCCGGAAGAGCTGCGCAGGATGGCACGGGAGATGGCGCGCGAAGGTATGGCGATGTTGGCACGGACCAGCCAGGCGCCCAAAGGCAACGTCGAACGCATTGCTTAAGTTGTGACCCGCCGCTCGCCGGCGCAATCTGCACATTGAGTGGAAGCTGGGTGCATGGTTTGCACCCAGAGCTTCGCTGACCTCCCTGACGGCGAAGCTGCAGTAGCCGGATTTGATATTCCCCGGCGTACGTGGCACTGATGTGTCAATCCTCATACAGCACGGTTCATTTAAGCTGGTAGGGTTGCCGGTTCGCCCGCAAGACCCATTACCCCTCTCCCGGTTTCGGGATACAAGGACACTATGCAGTTTTGGAACGAGTTAGAAGGACAAACGATCGACGGGCTATTTCCCTTGCGCCGCCTGGTACGGTCTGAAGGCCGCAGCGCATGGTTTGAAACGGAAACGCCCGCACCCCAGGCGGGACCGGCCACGATCAGCCTGACGGAAGCACTTACGGATGCAGATGAGGTGACCGCGCGGTTGCACGCCGCGCAGAAACTGAAGCACCCGAACCTGGTCACGATCCACCAGGTTGGCCAGGTACGCCTCGATAACACGCTGGTGGTGTATGCGGTGATGGAGCCGATCGAGCAAAGCCTTTCGGATGTTTTGCAGATCCAGGCTCTTTCGGCGGAAGAGGGTCGTGAGGTGGCTGAAGCGCTGGTGGGGGCGCTTACGGCTGTGCACGGAAAAGGTATGTCGCATGGCCACGTGGAAGCGGCCAGCGTGCTGGCCGCACAAGAGACCGTGAAACTGCGCAGTGATTGCCTGCAAATGACTGCCGGCAGCCAGGCTGAAGATGTCGCCGGCATTGGCGGCACCTTGTTCCATGCGTTTACGCAACGGAAAGCGGCGAATGCTACCGATGCGCTGGTGAACCGGATTCCGGCGCCGTTTGGTGAGATTGTGCGCAATGGGCTGAGCCGGCGTTGGTCGCTGGCGCAGATCGCCAACGCTTTGAAACCGGCGCCTCCGGTGGCGGCTGCGGCTCCGCCGCCCCCGGCGCGCAACACGGAACCGCCGGTAGTGAAGGCTGCAGCGAAGGCAGAAGTAGTGGAATCGGCTGCCGTCGCAAAGCCACATCCCGCTCCTGCAGCTACTCCGCGCCCTGCGCCCCCAACTCCGCCCCGCCCGGCTGCACCCGCTGCGGCGCCAGGGCCGACTGCGAATGCGCAACCGCTGCCGGTAGCGCCGCCTGTCGCATTGCCGGTGGCTGAGCCGGCGCCACCGATTGTGGATGCTTATGAGCCGACACTGCGCGCCAGACAAAAGCCATGGGCACTGTACGGGGCCATCGCCGTGGTACTCCTGGCCGTGCTGGGCTGGTATTTATTGCGCCCGCATGAGGAGGCTGGTCCGGCGGCGAGCTCCGGTGCGCCCGCGGTTAGCCAGTCGCCGGTCGCAGCGCCGGCGGCGCCACCAGCTTAATAAACCTGCTGGCAAACCTTCGGCGGGCACGGCGCAAGCCCGTCCGCACAGGCCGGCCGCCGCTGTGGCGGATGCTGCTGCCGCCACCGGAAGCGTGGGTGCTGCGGCGGGTGCGGTCGCGGGCCCACACTCGACTCGCCGTACTATCTGGCGGGTGGTGGTGTACACCTACCGGGGCCAGACAAAGGCCGCCGATTCGGTCGCCCGTATCCAGGGAGCACATCCCGATCTTGAGGCGGCTGTCTTTAACCCAACCGGCAGTGACGTTTACATGGTGACGCTGGGTGGATCCATGGATCGCCCGGGGGCGCTTGCGATGCTGGCCAAAGCGCGGCGCGAGGGATTGCCACCGGATACCTACGTGCGGAACTTTTCTCAGTAGGCTTTGTCACTGGACCAGACAAGAAGGGCAGGAGCGCCGGCGTGCTCCTGCCCTTTTTCCTGCGCGGTTCTGGCCTAATTTCCCACCCACGAGTGTGTCACTCCGGTGCACAATACGCCAGATTACGCCTTGAGTCCTATACAAACGAGGTACCAAACGACTAGTCTTACCTTCGTTGCCAAACGTGTTCTCTTCTGCTCCTTTTCGGGAAGCTCTAGCGACTACTTGTCATCGTAAGTTGCATCTCTCTCCAGGGATGCCGGTATTTCGCTAGAGAACGTTCAATTGCGATTGGCGAATTTTCGCCGGAAAAGGATGTAGCGCGTATGGCTGTTTTTCTTATTAATCCCAGTGACCATGCATTCGGCACGGCGGTAATCACGCCCCGTTGGCTGTATGTACTGGCAGGGGCAACGCCCGCCTCGTTTGGCGATCCTGTCATTGTGGACGAGACGCTGGAGCCATTGGACCCCGAGAGCATTCAAAGCGGTGATCTGGTCGGCATCGGTATTCACACGGGGAATGCGCTTCGTGGCTATGAAGTGGGCCGGTTGGCGCGTGCCCGGGGCGCCTGGGTGATCTACGGGGGCATTCACGCCACGCTTTATCCAGAGGAGGCTTTGGAGCGGGGGCAGGCACACTCCGTGGTTAAGGGCGATGGCGACGTGATCTGGGGACAGGTGCTGCGTGCCTGCCTGGAGGGTAACCCGGCGAGCATTTACGAGGGCGGCAAAATTGACGCCAGCCAGTTTGTGGCTGCGCGGTGGGACCTGTTGCCACCTGATAAATACATGTGGGCCTCGGTGCAAACGGTGCGTGGCTGCCCTAAGCACTGTTCATTTTGTTCGGTGTGGCGCACGGACGGCCAAAAGCCGCGGCAGCGGGATTTCACTGGGGTAATCGAAGAGATCGTCTCTTTGCGGCGGAAGGGTTTCCGGTTCATCGCACTGGCAGATGACAACTTCTATCCCGTGACCCTGACGGACTTGCGGCTGGCCCGCGAGCAGAAGAACTTTGCCAAGCTGGCCGAGCTGGAGCAGATTCGCGGCGACAAATTTGCGCTCATGGCAGAGCTGGCCAAGCTGCCGAAGAACATGGTGTTCTTCACCCAGATCACGATGGAGTCTGCCGAAGACCCTGAGTACCTCGACGCCATGCGGAAGGCCAACATCAAGGGCGCACTGGTGGGGATTGAGGCGGTCACTCCGGAAGGCTTGAAGTCGGTATTCAAGGAATTCAACCTGTCGGGCGAGGGCCTGGTAAGGCAGCTGCAGACCTTCCGTGAGCATGGGCTGCACATGCTTGGATCCTTTATCTTTGGCCTTCCTTCAGACAAGCCGGAGACGTTCAAGGCAACGGCTGATCTGGCCGCCAGAGCGGGCCTGGCGTTTGCCCAGTTTGTGATGTTGACACCCTTTCCGGGGACAGTCGATTTCCTGCGCTGGGAGAAAGAGCAGGAGAAAGCGCCGGTTTATGTGGATGGGATTCCCCTGACCCGGTTCTGGCTGATTCCTGCGGCGACGCGGCCCAAGATGTTCATGCCGCATCCGCTGATGAGCTCGCAGGAGATCAGCGATCGTACTCAGGGGGTGTGGGACAGCTTCTACAGCTTACCCAATACCTGGGCGCGCTCGGAGGTGACACCAAACCTGCGCGCGCGGCTTGCGTTTGTGTTTCTTTCCAAGCTGTATCGCAAGATGTACGCCGGCACCGGGATCAGCACGGACAGTGCGCGGCGCAAGAAGGCAAATTCCGGGGCGCGGTGGCTTTCGCGGTATACGCGCAAGTTCTTCATCTCGCAGCCGATGCCGGAGCTCGCGATGCCGGTTTGGCCGGTGTCCTCGAAGCGGCCCACCATGGCCGAGTTAAATCGGCTGACGGTGATCGAGTAAGGGAGCGGGGATGCATCGTTCCCCGCTTGCTGATCGTCTAATATGGCGTATGCAATCGGGGCGTCTCCAGGCCGGTCTGGTTCTTGCGTCACTTGTCGTGCTCGGGGTCATGCCTGGGATTACCCCCGGTTTGCTGTCCCAGCAAACCGGGGCAGGCGCGCCCGCGGGCATCTCTCACATGGGCGTCGTGGGAATTCGCTCTCCCGCCTTCTCCGGGGCTCCCCGGATAGTTACCCCGCCAACGGTGCTTCCATCCCCTAACCACGCACAGCCAGACCAGGCTGCGCCGATTGGGCGCGCGGGCCACTGGCCTTCGTGGGAGGGAGGCGTGGCGCCCGGCAGTGAGGTGCACGCGGGCAATGGCGGGCAGCGTGGAAGCACGCACGGCGGACATGAGCATGATGGCAATGGGCATGGAAACCATGCGCGCGATGGCTATCCGTATGTGTATCCGGGACTGCTTTCATTCGGGTACGGGATCCCGGCCGGGAACAGCATTGCGTCTGGATATTCTGGATATGATGAGGGTGGGGTAAGCGGCCCGGGGCCCGAGGCAGTCAACGCCGACGGGAATGAGAATGCCGGAGTGGCTGCTGACCCGCAGATGACTGAAAATGCCACGCAGCTTTACCGGCCGCTGTATCGGGGTCCTGCAGGTTCGAATATTGGTCCACACCTCCCGGGGGCTCCATCCACCGCACCGGTCCGTGATCAGCCCGCGGCTCAACCGGCGACGACCCTGGTTTTCAAAGATGGCAGAGCGAACCAGCTGGTGCATAATTACGCACTGACCGGGGCTACCCTGTGGGCTCTGGACGGCGACACTCGCAGGGAAATTCCGCTCGACACGCTTGACCTGCCGGCCACGATAAAAGCGAACCGCGCAGCCGGTGTGGATTTTAGTTTGCCCAGCAGCCGCTAACCCCTGCGGAATGTTGGCCGGGCTTGCTCAGAGCTCGCGATGTGCAACTGCCACGGTTTCCCCCTACAACTTTTGTAAGTTGGCGTGCGGCCCGCAAGATGCTAAGTCTGCAACCTTTGTGCGATCAAATTGGGTACCAACGGGTGCTAGCCTTGCTCTGCCATGAAGCACCAAAGACGCATTCTCGCATGCTCGTTGTTCTTCCTCAGCCCGGCGATCGGCCTGGCTGGTAAGAAGTCCATCCCCCACCCGCAGCAAAGCCCGACCGCGATCTCGTCGGATGCCGCGGCATTCCTGGACAACGCCATCGACATCATGCGGCAACATGCGTTGCGTGGTCAGGGCGTCGACTGGGTGGCGCTCCGCACCGAAGCGTTTAAACGCGCGGGCGGCGCCTTCAACCCTATCGACACATACCCGGCCATTTATTGGACGCTCGTGCAGTTGGGCGATACGGGCAGCCATCTCCGGCTGCCCCCCGGTCTTTATCCCGATCAGATTGCGCTGATGCAGCAGGCTGAGAAAGAAGCGCAGGAGAAGGCGCCGACCGGGGTAAGGACGGAAGCATCCACGCCCACGGGGTTCACGGTCCGGCGGTTGCCGGAAGGCCATATCGTCTCGATGCAAGGTAACAACTTCGGTTACGTTGTGTTGCCTCGCTGCTCGGCAAAAGACAGTGACGGCGTGCTGCTGTATGCGGCCGACGTTCGCCGCATCCTGACCGACCTTTCGACGCAGAACCCGAAGGGCTGGATCATCGACCTGCGGGGAAACACGGGAGGCAACATGTGGCCCATGTTGACCGGCATTGGTCCTATTCTTGGGGACGGTGTGGTGGGCTCGTTCGTTGCGGCTGATGGCAATGTGAACTGGTTTTATCAGGACGGCAAGACGGGCACGCGCAATCCTGCGGGTATCGAAACAGTCTCGCTGACACTGGACGAGGCTCCGGTGCTGAACGGCGTGAATCCGACCGCGCCGGTGGCTATCCTGGTGGATAGCAGCACGGCGAGTTCGGCCGAGGCGATCACGATTGCTTTCCATGGCCGCGCCAACACGCGGTTCTTCGGATCGCACACGGCGGGCAAATCAACGGCTGTGCAACCTTTCAAGCTGGACGACGGCGCAGAGCTTTACCTGACGACGGCGATTGATGCAGATCGCTCCGGCAAATCGTACCCGGATGGCTTTACGCCGGACGAAGTGTTCCCTTCTGTCGCCAACATCCCGGCAGAGAGCAGTGACCCGGTGGTGCATGCAGCCCAGTTGTGGTTGGCCGGCACTACCCCCGCCAACGCCCCGGCGCCATTGCGCAATGCCAAGGGTAAATCGAGGCACAAGACAGCACCGACCACGTTGGCGACGAGTGCGCCGGCGGTTGCTAGCCCGGCGGTTGCTGCCCCACTCGCCAAGCCTTCGGCGGCTATCGTGGCCCCTGCACCCGCAGCAACCGCTTCTGCCACACCGGCAGCACCGGCTGCAGCGGTAGCGGCCCCGCCGGCGACTGCTTCCAGCGTGTCTCCTGCAGCTCCGCCAGCGCCAGCGCCGGTGAAGCGCAAAAAGGTTGTGGTGCACGAGGGCAGTTAACCATCGACGTTCTCCCCGTAAGGGGAAAGGTGTTTGCATGAGCACCTGAAAGGAAAGCGCACCCATCCGGGGTGCGCTTTCTTATTTGGCGCCAGGTTTGGTACCAGGCGCGGCGGAGTTCTTCTATGAAGATCGTTCGCCAAAGGCTCCGGTAAGTTGCTCGGAGATCTGCCATAGTTTGCGGGCTACGGCTTCGTCCCTTGCCTGCGGCATGACCCTGGCAGGTGCGACCGCGCCTTTCAGTTCCTGGAATCCGTTCGGGCCATAGTAGCCACCCGCGACCGCGTCCGGTGAGGTTGCGGCGAAGAGAAGTGGCAGTGCCCCTTCGGCTGCGGAGTGAGTGATCAGCGGACCGATCAATTTCATGCCCAGGCCTCTTAGACCACCAGTGCCGCGGCCATTCGCGATGAGGTCGGTGCGCGCAACACCGGGGTGGGCCGCGTTGCTCATCAGCCCCCATCCTTGCGCGTCGCTGTGCCGTTGCAGCTCAAATGTGAAAAGCAGGTTGGCCAGTTTAGATTGCTGATAAGCCGGCCATGGGCGGTACTGGCGCTCGCCTTGCAGATTGGTGAAGTCTATTTTGCCGCCCCGGTGCGCGATGCTGCTGACGTTTACGACGCGCGGAGCCTGCGCTGCGGTAAGCAGCGGGAGTAGCAGGCCCGTCAGCGCGAAGTGGCTGAGGTGGTTGGTGCCGAACTGCAGCTCAAATCCATCTTCGGTCAGGCGGCGCTCTGGTAGATCCATCACACCGGCGTTGTTCACCAACAGATGCAAAGGGCGGCCCTCTGCAACCATGGCGGCGGCAAATGCACGCACGGAGGCAAGACTTGCGAGATTGAGCATCGCGAAGCGGATGTTTGCCTTCGGTACAACGCGGCGGATTCGGTCGAGTGCTGCGCGGCCTTTTTCGGCGTTTCTGCCGGCCAGGATAACCTCGGCCCCGGCGGTCGCGAGGCCGAGAGCGGTTTCAAAGCCGAGGCCGCCGGTAGCGCCGGTGACGACGGCCAGCCTGCCTTGTTGCGGGGGGATGTCCTGTATGGACCATTGCTTCATATGTTTCCTCGGCTATTGGAGTTTGTCGTTGCTTTTAGGATTCAGATGATTCTGGCTGGTTTTTCGCGAGATGTGGGACTCCAAGGGATGTTGTGATCTTTAAGGGATCTGTACGTTTAGGGTTGCGGGTGGGGTGCGGTGGAATCCCACATCTCGCGAAAAACGAGCGAGATATGGGGCACCCGAAGTTCGTTGAAGGGAATCACTCCCCCCTTTTGTCATCCCGAGCGCAGTCGAGGGATCTTGCTCCCTCTACAAAGTTGTACAAAGCTCCAGGATCGGATAGGGGAGTGACCACAATTCACCAGCAGTCGTTTCCCTGCGACGACTTACCCTCCAGCGGTTTTGGGTGAGGGATTGGTCCCTCTGCTTGTCCGATGCTGGGGCTCATGTCGAGATTTGTGGAGGGAGAAAGGCGCACAGCAGATCCCTCGACTGCGCTCGGGATGACAAAAAAAGGGGAGGAGTGACCCACAATTCACCAGCAGTCGTTTCCCTGCGACGACTTACCCTCCAGCGTTTTTGGGTGAGGGATTGGTCCCTCTGCTTGTCCGATGCTGGGGCTCATGTCGAGATTTGTGGAGGGAGAAAGGCGCACAGCAGATCCCTCGACTGCGCTCGGGATGACAAAAAAGGGGGGGGAGTGACCCACAATTCACCAGCAGTCGTTTCCCTGCGACGACTTACCCTCCAGCGTTTTTGGGTGAGGGATTGGTCCCTCTGCTTGTCCGATGCTGGGGCTCATGTCGAGATTTGTGGAGGGAGAAAGGCGCACAGCAGATCCCTCGACTGCGCTCGGGATGACAAAAAAGGGGGGGAGTGACCCACAATTCACCAGCAGTCGTTTCCCTGCGACGACTTACCCTGCAGCGATTTTGGGTGAGGGATTGGTCCCTCTGCTTGTCCGATGCTGGGGCTCATGTCGAGATTTGTGGAGGGAGAAAGGCGCACAGCAGATCCCTCGACTGCGCTCGGGATGACAAAGGGGAGGACGGTGAGTGGGTTTGCAGTTGCTGCCTATCAAAGCGCAATTTGTGAAAAGCCGGCCTGTTGGATTTAGGGTCGTTATCAGACCGGGAGATTTGGGCGTTCGACTGCAGGTCATGAGGCCTGGGATGGCGGAGCCAGGGATACGGCCTCCTCTTACGAATGCCCTCCGAGGCGCGCCGTAATAGACTTTTGCTATGAGTTCGGACTCCAGCAATTACAGGCTACAGACACAGAGCATCCACTCGGGCAGGCAGGTAGACCCGGCGACCGGCGCGGTGGCAGCCCCGCTTTATACATCCACCACGTTCGAGCGCGACCCTGACGGAGAATTTTCTCGTCATTACTTCTACAGCCGCCACGATAGCCCGAATCGCCATTCGCTTGAGCAGTGCGTGGCCGATCTGGAAGGGGGCGTGGGGCCGTGGCGTTTGGGTCTGGGATGGCGGCGAGCCTGGCTGTGTTTCAGGCCCTCTCTCCTCGCGATCATGTGGTCCTGCATCGTGATCTTTATTTTGGCGTGCGCGCGCTGGTGACCGGGATGTTCGCCCGGTGGGGGTTGCAGCATTCGTTCGTGGACATGCGCAACATCGATGAACTGCGTCAGGCTTGCCGTCCGGAAACGCGGCTTCTGTGGCTGGAGACGCCGACAAATCCTTTGATTGAAGTGGTGGATATTCGGCCGGTCGCCGACCTGGCGCGGAGCTTGCAGATTCCACTGGTGTGCGAGAACACCTTTGCCACTCCGGTGCTGCAGCGGCCACTTGAGCTGGGCGCTGATTTGGTGGTGCATGCTCTCACTAAGTATCTCTCGGGACACTCCGATGTTTTAGGCGGCGTCGTGGTGCTTGGGCAAAAGAGCGAGTTGGGCGATCGCATTCGCGAGTTTCAACAGATTGGCGGGGCGGTGCTGTCGCCTTTTGATTCCTGGCTGGCCCTGCGCGGCCTGCAGACGCTGGTGCCACGCGTTCGCCTGCACTGCGAAAACGCCCGCAAGGTGGCCGAGTTTTTGTCCACACACCCCGGGGTGGCGCGGGTGCACTATCCGGGCCTGCCCAACGATCCGGGTCACGCGATTGCCAGCCGGCAGATGAAAGATTTCGGCGGCATGCTTTCGTTTGAAGTCCATGGCGCACGGCAGGAAGCCTTCGCGATGATAGCGCGGCTGAAGCTGATTGTGCGCGCCACCAGCCTTGGCGGAACCCACTCGTTGATTGAACACCGGGCTTCCACCGAAGGCGCGCTTACCCGCTCGCCCGAGTCGCTGCTGCGGCTCTCGGTTGGTTTGGAAGATGCGGAAGATTTGATCGCGGATCTCGATCAGGCGCTGCGCGGCTGACCGGGATCGTTGCTCAGCTGCCCGCTTAATGGATGTTGAGGTATTGCTCCAGTTCCCAGGGGCTTACGCTGTTGTGATAGCTTTCCCACTCTTCTGATTTTTTCTGGATGTAGTAGTCAGCGTATACGGTTCCCAATGCCCCGCGCACCACTTCATCCTGCGCCAGCGCGTCGACGGCTGCCTGCAGGTTCGGCGGCAGGTGCTTGATACCGCGCTGCTTTAAATCCTCCCGAGAGAGGGCGTAGAGATCCTCACCGCTGGGCGGCCCGGGATCGATGCGCTGTTCGATGCCGTCGAGGCCAGCCGCCATCATGACAGCGCACGCCAGGTAAGGATTGGCCACTGCATCGACCATGCGGTTCTCAATGCGACCCGGCCCGGGTACGCGAATCATCTGCGTGCGGTTGGCGCTGCCATACGTGATGTACACGGGGGCCCAGGTGGCCCCGGAACGCGGACCACCGCGCACCAGGCGCTTGTAGCTGTTCACCGTGGGCGCCAGTATGGCACTGAGCGCAGGTGCGTGATGCAGGAGACCACCCATGAACCAGCGGCCTTCGGGCGAGAGACCGAGCGGATCTTTCCCGCTGGCGAACAGGTTTTTCTGCTTCTTGCTGTCCGACAAGCTCAGATGACAGTGCGAACCGTTTCCCGTGAGGTGAGCGAACGGCTTGGGCATAAAGGTAGCGTGCAGCCCCTGTTGCTCTGCCAGGATCTTCACCATCCACTTGAAGAAAGTCTGCCGGTCGGAGGTGGTCAGCGCATCGGCGTATTTCCAGTTGATTTCGAATTGGCAGTTTGCGTCTTCGTGATCGGCGGCGTACGGCTCCCAACCCAGTTCCTGCATGTAGCTCATGAGCTTTTTGAGCAGATCGAGATTGCGATGCAGGGAGCGCATGTCGTAACAGGGCTTGGCGGTGTTATCTAAAGCGTCCCAGGGCTGGCAGGCGCCGGCGGCATCGCGCTTGAGCAGCATGAACTCGGGCTCCATGCCCACCATCAATTCGTAACCGCGTTTGCGACCGATCTCCAGCTGCCGTGCCAGGATTCTGCGCGGGCAGTAGGCGGAAGGCTGGTTCTCGACCTGGAGCATGCCGGGCACCCATGCCGTATCTTTCTGCCACGGCAGCTGAACCATGGCTGTCATGTCAGGAATGCACACCAGGTCAGGATCGGCGGGGCCCTGGCCCACGTTGCCGGCGGCAAAGCCGGCGAAACCGGCACCTTCGGCTACCATGTCATCGAGCGCAGCGGCAGGTACGAGCTTGGCCTTGGGAATGCCGCTCATTTCGACGAACGAACAGAGGAAGTACTCGATACCCTTTTCGTGGATCATTGTCTTGAGATCCTTTGCCACTGGTGTACCTCCCTGCGATTTAGGTTGAGACGGATGCGGCTGCTTTTTCTCCGAGGAGCTGGCCGGTGACGAAGCGAGCCGGAGCAAATGGCTGAATGAGAGCCGCGGTTTTGCGGGTCGCGATGGTCTCGGCCATGCACTTGCCAGCAATCGGTCCGGCTTTGAATCCCCAGGTGCCCCATCCGACATCCATGAAGAAGTTGTCCAGCTCCATCGCGGGGCCCATGATCGGCGCGTAGTCGGGCGTCATGTCGCACACACCCGCCCATTGCCGCAGGATCTTTATGCCATGGAGTTGAGGGAACAGCTCTAACGTGTAGGTCGCCATTTGTTCCAGGGTCGGCAGCGTCGAACGGGTGCAGTAGGTCTGGTAAGGGTCTACCTCGGCGCCGATCACCAGTTCTCCCTTGGCGGTTTGGCTCACGTAAACATGAAGGTTCGAAGAGACGATCACGTAGTTGAGGAATGGTTCGATCAGTTCGGTGACGCACGCCTGCAGCGGCTGGCTGACGATGGGTAGCGGAACGCCCGCCATATCGGAGATGGTGGTTGCCCAGCCCGCCGTTGCATTCAACACCGCACCCGCCGATACGTCACCGCGGGTGGTACGAATGCGCACGACCTTGCGACGGTCCACATCGAGTCCCGTGACTGCCGTGAATTGATGGACCTCGATGCCCATGGCGTCGCAGGCGTGGCCATATCCCTGGACCACTTCATCGTGGCCGATGGTGCCTCCGGGTGGATGGTAGAGGGCCGCGAGCACGGGCAGGCGGGGGCGATCGGACATGTCCATGGTGGGCACCATGCGACGCAGTTCTTCGCGGCCGACCATGTGGCTGTCTACACCCATTAACCGGTTATTCTCGGCGCGTATGCGCAGGCCGGTGATCGAAGCATCGGTATGCGCCAGCGTGAAGTGGCCGCTCTGATTGAAGTCGAGCTGCCAGCCCAGATCTTCCGTAAGCCCTTCGTACAGACGGAGCGAAGCGTCGTAAAACGCGATCCCGGGAAACGTACGATAGTTCGACCGCAGAATGGCGGTGTTGCGCGTGCTGTTGCCGCAACCGATGTAGCCCTTCTCGAGCAGCGCGACGTTGCGTACACCGTGGATCTTGCCCAGGTAGTATGCGGCCGCGAGACCATGCACGCCGGCGCCGATGATGGCGACGTCGTAGGTGGGTTTAAGATCCTGGCCAGCCCACATCACGGGTGCTGCTTGCTTGAGTTTCATGCGGTGCCCAGCCAGGTTTGCTGGGCGGTTACACCGAAGGGCCGAGCGCCGAAGGCGTGGCCGGCATGGAGGAGGGCGTGCCAGACATGCTCGAGGACATCGCGTGTGTGCAGCAACAGGTAGCCGGGAACTTGCTCGTGATCGACCCGCAGAATAGTCGCGTTTACATGCGCCAGGCGGGCCTGGCGTGCGGCTCCGTTCCTGAATACCGTATCGCGCAGGTTCAGCGTGGTGAGCTTGTGCAGCACATCCCGTGATCTGGGGCCGGCAAGCAGGAGCGCACCGTAGAGCGACGTCACGTCGGTCAGCGAGGCTGAGGGAACGAAGGCGATGTTTTCCGGCGAGGTCATCAGGGCATGGTTTGGCGTGAGCACCCAAACGCGTGCAGGAGGCACTGCGGGTAGTTCGTCGGCACGGCCCCGCAGATCCAGCTTGGTGAGATAGCTGGCATCGGAGACGCCCACACCCTGCCGCACGGCCTCCAGCTCGCGCGGGGGTGCATGGTCATACCAGGCTGGCATCTGCCAGCCCGAGACTATCTTCAGGTGGGCGCCGGCTTCGAGGTGACGGCTGTGCAACGCGGATTGCCGTTGAGGTTCGCTCACTGGTGTAGCCGTTCGCCTTTGGGGTCGTAAAACACTTCGCTCACCACGCTTGCAGGATAGTCGATGGCATCGCAGCGTAGCGTGATGCTGGCCCCGTGGGTGGCCAGAGTGGGGGGAACCCAGCCCATGCCGATGACCCGTTTGGCATGCCAGGAATAGCGAACACTGGTCGACCAGCCAACGGGCTGACCGTTGGACAGGATAGGAGAGCCGTCCGGAGGAGCCACTTTGCCATCGATGGCAAAGCCAACCAGCATGCGCTCAGGCGGGGTTTGCTGCAGACGTTTGAGGGCAGCACGGCCAATAAAATCTGGCTTGTCGAGTTTCGCTACCCAGGCCATGCCTGCTTCGTAGGGGTTACTGAGGGCGTCGGTATCGACGCCCACGACGATGTGCTTTTTTTCCAGACGCAGCACGCGTTGCGCCTCTATGCCGAACGGCCTCAGATCGACCGGCGCACCGGCTTGTAACAGCTGCTGCCACAAATGAGCGCCGTACTCAGCCGCTACCATGATTTCCCAACCCATTTCGCCGACAAAGCCGATGCGCATCATCGTTGCCGGGATGGCCCCGACCGCTGCTTGCCGCCAGGCCATGTAGGGGAAGGCGGCTGAGGAAAGGTCGCATCGGGTCAGTTGGGAGAGAACACTGCGTGCCAGCGGGCCGGCTAGATTGATCGACGCCACGCCCGCGGTGAGGTTGGTGATGTTCGTTCTCATCCCGCCCGCCGCCGCCCACCACTCCAGCCATTGCTGCACGTATTCCGCATTGCCGGTGGTGGTGGTGAGGAAGTAGCGATCCGCCTCCATGCGGGAAATGGTTCCGTCGTCGACGATGGTCCCCAACTCATCGCACAGGACGGAATAGCGCACCCTGCCGATTGGCAGATCGGAAAAGCGGTGGGTGAATACCAGGTCGAGCAGAGCGCCGGCGTCGCTGCCCTTGACTTCGATCTTGCCCAGGGTGCTGACATCGATGATGCCCGCGCGCTCGCGGACTGCGCGGTACTCTTCTTCCACGCAGCTCTCCATTTGAGCGGCACCGCTTCGGTTGTAATAACGCGGACGCTTCCACTCACCCATGTCCATCCACACCGCCCCGTGTTGCGCATGCTGTTCATGCAGGGGTGTGCGGCGGATCGGGTGGTGACGCATGCCGGCCAGGGCGCCCAGCGTGATCGGGGGTGCAGGCGGTCTGGCCACCGTGGTCCCTACCTGGGCGATAGTTTGCCCGCTTACCTGCGCGCAGAGTTGGACGGCAGCCGTTTGGCACATGCGGCCCTGACAGGCGCTTTTGCCCAGCTTGGTAAAGCGCTTGATCAACTCGATGTGTCCCATGCCCGCGGCGATGGTGCCGGCCACATCTTCTCCGGAAACGTCCATGCACAAGCAAGCGATTGCGTTGGGCGATTGCGCGGATTTGGGAAGGGTCGACGACTGATTGGCAATCCCCTCACCGGCGGCCGCGCCGGCCTGGGTCACACCGTGGGGCAAACCTTCGGCGAGAAAAGCTCCCTGTTCGCGACTCCAGTACAGGGGCGAACGTGCCTGAGCAAGCAGGCTTACATCCGGGACCATGGGGCCGCACATCACCACCAGGTCAGTTGAGTAGGTCGCCTGTTCTGTCACCAGGGCGGATACGTGATCGATGCCCGTAGCTTCTTTCACGGCTGCGAGGGGCACGCTGGCCACGATCGTGAGGCCAGCGGCTTCGAAGGCTGGCTGGGCTACAGCACAGCGCGCGGGATCGCCCACCAGGACAGCTTGTTTACCGGGCACAATGCCGTGGCGTTGCACAAGCCGCAGCACGGCGCTCGAGAGCATGACTCCCGGCAGATCGTTATTGGCGAACAGAAGCTGTGTCTCAAAAGCACCGGTCGCGACCACCACTTGAGAGGCACGCAGGTGCAGCAGGGTTTCCGCATGCGTGCGCGTGGGATCGATCTGCACGGCGCCCAGCAGGTTGCCTTCGTACAGGCCGAAACAGCTTGCGTTGAGGAAGACGGTGATACCGGGGTGAGCCAGTACGTCTTCAACCGCCGCTCCGCCGAGCGCGGATTCTTTCTCCACCAACGCTACTTGCTTGCCCTCATGCGCCGATGCGAGCGCGGCTGCGCATCCACTCTGGCCGCCGCCGGCCACCACCACGTCAAACTGCAAATACAGATGCTCGTAGTTTTGCCCTGCCTCTGCCAGGGCGGGCGCGGCCGCGAAACGCTTCACCACGGACGACTCGAGACCTCGGTAGACATTCTGGTTCTGGGGGAGTACGGTCAGGCCGTTGCGGAGCAGGCAGGGTGCAGCTGCGCACGTTGGGCACGCCATCGACGTTCACCATGCAGTTAGGGCAATTGCCCGTCAGACAGAGCAGCCCGCGGGGACGGCCGTATTGATAGCTGTGGGTAAAGGTGCGGACACCGGAGCGGTATAGCGCCGAGGCGATCGTATCGCCCGGGCTCGGCAGTGATGGTGCTGCCATTCCATTGGAAGCTGATCGGTTCCATCAGCTCTGCTGCTCCTGCGGCAGCAGCGTTTGGTGGACTTCGTTGGTCAGGGTATTGCGATTGGCCTTGAACCACTCACCGCAACCGGCGCGGTGGTACCACCACTCCCATTGCGATCCGGCCAGGTTGCGCTTGGCAAGCACATAGGTGAGGAATGCCTCGGCCGGTGCATCGGGCGATGGCCTTTTCCGAACCTCTCCGCCAAAGCGAAACTCGTAAACACTCCGCTCGCCGCAATTGGGGCACTTCAGCAGAAAGGACATTCGCTTATCTTCCGAAGACCTTTCGAGTACCGGCTAAAGGGATGCCGCAGATCATGGACGCCTCCATGGTGAGCGCTGCCATATCTTCCGGCTCAAGGTGATGAACGTCTGACTTGCCACAGGCGCGTGCCAGCATCTGGATTTCGAGGGTCATCGCGCGTAGAAGATTAAGGGCACGCTCGGCGCCCTGCTCGATATCGAGCCGCTTCATCAGTGCTGGATCCTGAGTGGTTATGCCCACCGGGCAACGACCGGTGTGGCAATGGTGACAGTGATAGGGCGCGGTGCCGAGAGCCTCATAATCTTCCACGTAGAGCGGCTTGTTGCAGTTCAGGCTGATGAGGGCTGCTGTCCCGATGTAGACCGCATCCGCACCCAGCGCCATGGCTTTGGCGGCATCGACGCCGTCACGGATACCGCCGGCAATGATGAGTTGTACCTCACCATAAAGCCCGCAGTCTTCGAGCGCTGCGCGTGCTTCGCAGACAGCAGCCAGGGTGGGTATGCCGGTGTGCTCCTGCAGGATGGCGGGCGAGGCGCCGGTGCCGCCTTCCATGCCGTCGATCACCACCACGTCGGCACCGCACTTGGCAGCCAGTTTGACGTCGTCGTAGGTGCGGGCTGCGCCGAGCTTCACGAAGATGGGCACCTGGCCGTCGGTAGCTTCCCGCAGCTCTTCAATTTTGATCACCATGTCATCCGGGCCGAGCATGTCCGGATGACGAGCGGGGCTTCGCTGATCGACCCCTACGGGGAGGTCGCGCTGATGGGCAATCGTTTCTGAGATCTTTGAGCCGAGCAACAGACCGCCGGTGCCGGGTTTGGCTCCCTGGCCGATGGTGAGTTCGATGGCGCTCGCTCCTCGCAGGTCGTGCACGTCGATGCCATAGCGGGACGGCAGCACTTCGTAGACGTAGTCCTTGGCGAATTCCCGCTCGGCCGGCGAGAGGCCGCCGTCGCCGGTGGTGTTCGATGTGCCGATCTTTGAGGCAGCTTTGGCGAGTGCTGCCTTGGCATTGTACGAAAGCGCACCCCAACTCATGCCAGTGATCATGATAGGGATTTCCAGTTCGAGAGGCCGCTTAGCGAACCGGCTGCCGAGCACGGTTTTGGTGGAACACTTTTCGCGGTAGCCTTCAAGCGGAATGCGCGTCAGGCCGCAGGGGAGAAAGGTGAGGTCATCGAAGGTCGCCCAGCGGCGCGGCCGCAGTGCGCCATAGCCGCGGATTTCGTAGATGCCGGTCTCGGCCTTGGTGTGAATGCCCTGCATCACGTCCGGCGAGTAGGTTCCGCTGGTTTGCAGCCTGGGGCGATTGAGATCTACGGCTGTATCTTTCATTAGAGAGCGTCCTGCCAGGTTTTCCAATTGTGCTTGCTAAAGTTCCATAACTTGCGGCCGGCTACGACTTTTTTGAACTGCGCTCCGGCAGGCTTTTGCGCCCGCAATGCCGCAGGCAGATGCTCGGCGAGCACGCCATCCAGCATGGTGACTTCTTCCGGGGTGAGGGGCTCGATCACCGCGTCTGTGCCCAGGCTGCCGACGTTTCCGCCAACATAGCAGGTGGTCGCATACATGGAATCAGCGAAGGCTGCCCCGGTGTTGCCGCAGACCACCAATGTTCCTTTTTGCCCCATAAAGCCGGCCATGTACCCGCAGTCGCCGCCCACCAGGACGAGACCACCCTTCATCGAGACACCCAGCCGGGCTGCCGCGTCGCCGTAGATCACGACGGTGCCGCCGCGGATGGCTGCGGCTGCGCCGTTCCCGGCGCCACCCTGCACTACTACATGCCCCTTGCCCATGGATTCGGCGAGGCCCCAGCCTGCGCTGCCGTCTATGTGGATGTCAGCTCCATCACATAAGCCACCGCAATAGTAACCGACGCTCCCCGCGAAACGCACCCGTCCTGGTTGCAGCAGGGCGACGGCCAGATTGTGGCGAGCATTGGGGTTCTCGATATAAATATCGGTTACACCTTCCCGCAGGCGGCTGCGGATCATGGCGTTGAGATCGCGAGTCGACAAGGTACCTGCATCGACGGTTGCGCTGGCTATCTGGACCAAACCCGCACCTCCTCCACCTGCGCCTCGGACACTTTGTAATTGCCGGGGATGGCGGAACGAATGGCTATTTCTTCGGTTGCCACCGCGACGAACTGCTCGGTCTCTGCCACCACCAGCGGCTTGAATGCGTAGGGATCTTTCACGAAGCCCATTTCCGTGGCGGTGACGGCGAGGCAACTGAAGGCGCCGTCCATGTCGCGCAGCACGCCATTGAGCCCCTCCCGCAGGGTCTTGCCCTGGTTGAGCGCTTCCGCCAGGTAAATGCCCAACACTTCGGAATCGTTTTCCGTCATGAAGCGGATGCCGCGCTGCTCGTACTTGCGCCGTAGCTGGTGATAGTTGGTGATGTGGCCATTGTGCACCACGGCGACGTCGGCCGCTCCTCTGCCCCAGAAAGGCTGAGAGTGGCTTAGGTCGACGATCGATTCAGTGCAAAGCCGCGTGTGGCCGATGCCGTGGGAACCGGCAAAAGTGGAGATGTGGTGCTTGTTCTCCAGAAGGTCAGGGGAGCCCACTTCTTTTGAGAGCTCCATCGCGTGACCGATGCTGATGACCTCTATGCCTTCGCCTATGGCTTCGATGGCTTTGGTCAGCGTAGTGAGGTCAGGTTCGCCGGTGAGCACGAACCGCACATAGACGCCACTGCTGGAAATTGAAGACGCTCCTTCGAGAGCGTGCGCGAAGAGTTCAATGGCTTCGCGGTTGGCTGCGATCGCGTTTGGAGTCATCTCCAGTTCGTCGCCAGTCTGCACGCGAATGATGTACGCGTTGGTGTTTGCCGGGCCCACGAGGGCGACGCCTGCGGAGTCGGGACCGCGACGGCCCAGGGCTTGCAGCATGTGCAGCATGGTGTTGCCCAGCTGCTGGTCAGTGCCGGCGGATTTGCGGAAGTAGCCGAGGATGCCGCACATAGGGTTGCACCATACTTTTAGTATGCCCGCAGTATACCAGAGGGCCACCGTTTCCCTTTGCGGCACTCCTCCTGACCCACCAGAGTGAGCCGCCGCGTGGAGTGGTACCATCCCGAGCAGATACCGCTGAGAGAAAAACGCTCGCTCCTGCCTGGGAGGCACTGCCCTGGCTCCAAGTGTTGGCTGGCTGTCTTTATTCAAGTGTGCGCGTGAAGGGCGGGATCGCCTCCCGTTGTTCTCTTTCGAGCGGTCAGGTATTTGAGATCAGCAATTATGGTTGAGGCTTTAGGAAACACACAGCTCCCCCAAAGTCGGCGGCATCTGGGCCGGCGGCATTACGGGCGTGGCATTCGAAAGCTTGTCGCGTGGATGCTGCTTTGCGCGGCACTGACATTGCAAGGGCAGACTGCGGCACCGGCCCCGCCGGTTTCAGCTGAACCGACGGCGCGGGCTAAGGTCGGCCTGGTGCTTGAAGGGGGTGGCGCCCTGGGCCTGGCGCACATTGGGGTATTGCAGTGGCTGTATGAGAACCACGTTCCGGTGGACCTGGTGGCCGGGACCAGTATGGGTGGGCTGGTCGGAGGCATCTATGCCACAGGTCGCTCCCCGGAACAGATACAGCAGCTGATTCAAAAGGTTGACTGGAACCAGGCGCTCAGCGGGCAAATACCCTTTCGCGACCTTTCTTACCGGCGCAAGCAGGATGAGATCCAGTTCCCTACCCGATTGGAGTTTGGCCTGCGCCATGGCATCCAGCTGCCCGAAGGCTTCAACGCGGGCCAGCAGGTGAGTTTCATCCTCGATCACGTGGCGCTTCCCTACTCCCAGGTGACCAACTTTGATGACCTGCCGACGCCGTTTGCCTGCGTTGCCACCGAGTTGACCACGGGCAAGCAGCATATTTTTCGCGAGGGCTCGCTGTCGCTGGCGTTGCGCTCCACCATGTCGCTGCCGGCCATCTTCACTCCGGTTCGGTCCGACGGCAACCTCTATGCGGATGGCGGCCTGCTGAACAATCTTCCGGTAGACGTGGCCCAGAACATGGGGGCCGGTCTGACGATTGCGGTCTATTTGCAAACGGCATCGTTCAACGCGCGCCAGCCGCTTTCCACGTTTTCTGTGCTGGGACAGTCACTGAGCGTGATGATTGCCGCCAACGAACTTAAGAGCATGCAGATGGCCGATGTGCTGGTGACGGTTCCCCTGGAGAAGTACACGGCGCTTGACTATGAGAAGTCTACGGAGATTATTCATCTTGGGTACGAAGCGGCGGCGGGCAAGAGCGCGATCCTCAGCAAGCTGGCTCTCGACGATGCTTCGTGGCAGCAGTATGTGGCCAGACGGGAGGCGCGGACCCGCAAAACACCTGTGCCTCAATTCCTCGAGGTGATGGGCTCTACGCCTGGCTTGCAAAGGAAGATCGAAAAGCGGCTGAGTGCGGACATTGGCAGTCCTGTCGAGCGCGACCACCTGGAACAGCAATTTACCCGGCTGGCCGGGAGCGGGCGTTTTTCCAAGCTCGGCTACAGTATGACGATGAAGGACGGGAAGCCGGGTCTGCTCGTTTCCGTTGAAGAGAAATCGTACGCGCCGCCGGTGGTGCGTCCTCTGATTGTGATCGATGGCACCAATTACAACGAGGTGCTTTTCAGCGCTGGTGCGCGGGTCACGTTTCTTGACTTTGGTAGCTTCGGCTCAGAGTTGCGTACGGATTTGATCGTCGGCTCCATTTATGCGCTCGACTCGGAGTACTACCATCCGTTTACACCGGCGACGCGCTGGTTTGTCGCTCCGCAAGTCAAACTGGATACCAGTAAGTTTTACTTCTACTACGACAACCATATTGATTCGCAGTATCGCAAACGTCAGTTTGGTGGGGCGCTTGATTTTGGCTACACCTTCACCAACAAAGCGGAGGCTCGGCTCGGCTACCAGGCGGCGTACCAGCGGTATTCTCCAGTGATTGGAGACACGGTGATTTATCCGGTGCAATCGGGACGTGTCGGGGTTACCCGTTTCCATTACGATCTCAATCTTGAAGATGATCCCGTGGTGCCGATGCGCGGCAGGCAGGTGACGTATCGCGCGGAATGGTGGGACGCGAACACGGGGACGAAAAAGTCTTTTCCGCTGAGTGAGCTTCGATCGCGTTTTCTGTTTCCGCTGACAGCGAAGGCTTCTGCGTTTGTTACTGCGGCGGGTGGTTCGACTTTGGGCAAGGAAGATACTGGGATTCCTCCGTTCTCGCTGGGAGGGGGACGACAGCTTTCTGCGTTCGGCGAGAATGAGTTGATTACGAATCAGTACTACCTGTTCCAGGGCGGATATATTCGGCGGCTGGCTAAGCTGCCACCGTTTCTTGGTGACAGTATTTCCCTTGTAGGCCTGTACGAGGCTGGTAAGACTTTCTTTCTACCGAATGAACCGAGCGTTCCGATGGATGGTGTGGTGGGGATTGTGGTAAAGACAGCGTTTGGTCCGTTCGAGATTGCCGGCGCTGCGGGGAATGGGCACGACCATCGGAAGATATTTTTTCAACTTGATCGCGTGTTCTGACGGGTGAGTTCGCTCACGCGGGTTTTTACCAGAGGCGATGAGGAGAGTTGTTGGTGGAAGTGCCGGCTTCACCACTGCGCTGGGTGCACCCTATCCGAACCCCTACTTTGGTTGTGAGGAAAGCCAGACGCAGGCGTCGCGAACACGGGCTGCCTGCACGGAGTTCACCTTGAAGTAGTAGCGCCTGGCCTGGGGGTTGGGTTGGAAGGTGGTGGCGCCGTTATCGGCTACTGTCACGTTGCCCGGCTCTGATATACCGAAATAGCCGCGGTCGGGGCGCAGGTCATAGAGCACCGTGGTGAGGTCCCAGGTTGGCCGGTCGTAGGGCATTTTCGCATACACGCGATAGGCCTCAGCTACAGGATTGCCCGCAGGGAAATCATGCTCGATGCTGGTGGCAGGATAGAGGATCTCTTGTCCCACTTCGAAGCCACTGAAGTAAATAGCAGTCGGCCAATCGGCGAATACTTTTCTCGCTGCCGGCACATCTGTCTTTACGTTGTATTCAGGTTCGCTCTTTGCAAAATTACCGGCCATCACGGTGAGCAGGCGTACCTTCTTCCTGGCGAGTTCCATACCGCTTAAAGGACTGACGCTGTCAGCGGGAGAGTCCATAAGCCGGGCCAGGTTGGTCGAGAAACCTACCTGGATGAGGGTGACCCCGCCATCTGGTTCGGCGGCCAGTGTTTTTCTTAGCAAGCGGACGGCGTCAACGGTAGTGCCTTTTCTGGGCTTCCGGCCGTGCATTTCGCATACCTGGCGAACATAGAGGCCGTCTTCGGGCGTCTTGCCATCGTGCACAATGCCGATGGGGATTCCACCCCGGCCGTAGTATTCGTCGACCAGCTGCACGTACTCCGCGGCCCAGGGATTATCTTTGCTCACGGTCACGGCCACCAGCTTGAGTTCGCCTCGGGAGGCGAGGGCATGCAGCATGGCGAGCGCCAGCGCATCGTCCACATCGTTGCCCATGTCGGTGTCGAAGACTACGTGGAGCGGGGTTGCCGCTATCGACGGCGCGACCGACATAATCGCCAATAACAACATCACGACGAGCTTCTGCATGCACTGCCTCCTGAAGCGCTTTTACGGATCAGCCTTCACTGGTTCCATCCGGTACAGCGTTAACAGATTTCTCTCTTTACGATCGAAAACGTGATACTCAGCCACTTTGTCCAGCCGGTAGCCTGTCAGTTCCGCCAGAATGTCCTGATCGAGATCATTCCAGCCAACATACCAGCCCGGCGGATATGTCCTGAGTTTTTTATGGAGTTCTTCCAGAGTGTATCCGTCGTTGATAGCGGGAATGCCGGTCATGAGCGAAAGTTGATCGGCACTTGTGCCCAGGAGACGCTCTGGGACGGTCTTGTCCTTTTGGACGATCACCCGGATCGCCTGCGCGGAGTCCCAGTACTGATACTGGCGGGAACGAAGAAACTGGAAGACCTGGGCGGCATCGAGCACAAAGGAGGCCGCAACGATAGAGGCCACCACCCAGGCGAACCGGCTGCTGCGCGCCCTGAGTGCCTGCAGCGCAAGCACCGCTACCCAGATCATGGGCACCAGCATGGGTAGAAAGTATCGGGGCGCATAGTCATCCTGCCGGCGCAAGACGAAGATCACCTGCCCGGCGATTGCCAGCCACGCAGCTGTGTATAGAGGGTTTTTCCATAATCCGCGGAGCCAGGTGAGGGAGAGCAACAGCACAGCCAGCGCAGCTGGATACAACACACGATCAACCCACAGGCCGTGTTGCAACAATTGCCACAGGTACGACCCGGTGAGGCTGAGATCGACGTCGGCGAGAGCATTGATGTCAAAGAAGTAGTGGTAATCGTCAGCGTATGCGGAGTGGAGAACCGTCCACAGGTAAGCGCCCATGGCGGTGCCAGCAATGCATGCAGGCAGCAGTACGGCTCGGAGGGAGTGCCTTGCGCTGGTCCAGATGAGCCAGAAAACAGCGGGCATGAGCACCAACGCGGTTGTTTTGGTCAGCAGCGTGATTGGGATGAGCACGCCCAATGCCACCAGCGGCCAGATGCGTTTCTCGCTTGTCGATGAGGCGATGAAAAGCATGCAGCAGAACTCGAAGACAATAACGGTATCTAATGTCGCCAGCCGGGCAAAAGCAAAGGCGAAGGGACTGGCGGCCAGCAACAGGGCCGCGGTCGCGGCGGTGACCGCGTCACTGTAACGGCGAGTCAACCGGTACACCAGCAGCACGGTGGCGAAAGAGAAGAATGCAGTTGCGGCACGAGCCGCTGCCAGGCTGACGCCGGTGATGCGAAACAGGACGCCGAGAAACAACGGCCAGACGGGCACTACGATTGCCGGGTTGTAGTCGCCAGGAATGCGCCAACGGCCGATGAGGAAGTGGCGAACGGCTCCGTTTGCCCACCAACCTTCGTCGGTGAATTTGGCCTGATCGATGAACCACGCCGAGTGGTTAGGGAAATCGGCGCGCAGATACGGGAAACGCAACAAGCAAAACAGGAACGCGAGGACAAGCAGAGTTGTGTGAAGACGGGATCGGCTCATGCACCGCTGGACCATACCTTGCGATGCACTGCCTGGTAACGCCTGATGATCTCTTCCTGCAACGGATGCCGATGGTCACGCACGACCCAGCGACCGTTGACCATCACGTCACAGATGGCCGTCCTGTTCAGCGAGAATACGGCCAGAGGCAGCAGGTCGTGTTCGCTGTGTCCGGCAATCGAAGGGTCATCTAAAGCGATGGTGAAGGAGTCAGCAGTGTCGCCCGGCACCCCGAGCGCGTGGGCGCCATGGCTGGTAGCGCAGCTGAACAGGCGCTCGGCCAACGGCTCTCCTCCCACCTGGTCCAGGACGGCTCGTTCTTGCCGCTGCAGGCGGAGGTGGTACTCCAACTGGCGGGCATCTTCGAGAGGATCGATCTGCGCCTGGCTGTCAGAGCCGAGCGCAACCCGAATCCCCTTGCTCATCACCAGGCCGGCCGCGATAATGCCATCGCCAAGGTTACGTTCGGTGGTTGGGCAGGAACAGATGGTGGCCTTCGCTTCCGCTAATTGCTCGACCTCTTCCGGGGTGATGTGGATGGCATGCACTGCGGTGAAGTCTGCCCCCAGCAGGTGTTCTTTGTGCAAAGCGGCAACCGGGGTGGCGCCATACTCGCTGAGGCAAGCCTCATTCTCCGCAACCTGCTCGGCTACGTGCATGTGCAAGGGCAGCCGGTGTGCGCGGGTCCAGGCACATATCTGTTTGAGCTCGTCGAGGGGCACGGCCCGCAGGCTGTGTGGGGCTACTCCCAGTTGCACGCCGGTTGAGTCCGTGGGAAATGCTTTCAGCAAGGACTCCATGTTGCGCAGGAACTGGTCGCCTGTTTCGAAGAAGCGTATCTGGCCTGGATCTTTCGGCAACTCGAAACCCGAACGCAGGTAGGCAGAACGCAACAGCACGATGCGGATGCCTACCGACTGGGCCGCGGCGATCACCTGCTTGCTGAGCAGGTTGGGATCATCGTACGGTTCCCCACTCGGCTGATTGTGCACATAGTGGAACTCCCCTACAGTGGTGACGCCGCTCAGCAGCATTTCCAGAAAGGCCATGCGTGCTACGTCGTACATGTCCTCCGGGTCCAGCCTGGCAGCTGCGTGATACATGGTGTTGCGCCAGGACCAGAAGTTGCGGCCGCTGCGGACCCGCGACTCCGACTGGCCACGGATGAGCCGCTGGAACGCATGCGAGTGGGTGTTCACGAAACCGGGCATCAGCGCCTTGCCGGCGAGGGAAACGGTGGCGAACGATGCTGTCGCCTGCTCTCCGTCCGGGCGCATGACGCGACCATTCGCATCGACCATCACGCCGGCATCGCGATGGAACGCTCCTGCGGCGTAGAGCAGTTGCGGACGGTAGAGCGTGCTCACGGGCGCCGGGCCTGCTGCACCATCTCCACCAGAACTTTCCTGGCATCCGTGGGTGTGGGCACCTCACGCAGAAAGGGGATGCGCGCGCCTTTCATGCCCTCTTCTGTTTTCAGCCGCACATGGAAGCCAAGGCGATCGACCGCTGTCATGGCCGCCTCCTGGGCGTCTAACCCGGCATGCACGCGGGCCAGCAGGATGAGCGCGTCCTGATGATCTGCGTTCATGTGCTCGATGATGCCAGCAGCTGACTCGGCAAGCGGGTCGGGCGGAGCTACGGTGTAGTCGGGTGCGTTGACCCAACCCATTACGCCGAAACCACCCACGTAGTACACGTCGACCACATCCATGGCGAAGAAAGCGAAGTCATCGAAGTCTACCCAATAGCTGCTGTTTGGGTGGCGCTGTAGATAGAGCGCGCGCACCTCTGCTTTTGCACTGGGCGCCACCGGGGCAACGTTGCCCACGAGGGTGACGCGCGCAGCGCCCAACGGATCGCCGCCTGCTCCCGGCTCGGTCACCAGCAGGCTTGCTCGCGGATCCGCTTGCAGGTTTTGCGTGTGCATGGCCATGGTGCTGATCAGGAATACGGGCCGCCCGGCCGCATCGACCGCGAACGGCATCAGCGAACCGAAAGGAAAACCCGGCCGTTTGCGTGAAAGCGTGGAGAGACTGCCGGTGAGGCTTACGTGCAGCAGTGTGCGCGCGCGCTCGGCGTGTGAGGGCTCAGGTATGGGCGGTTGCGCGCTTGCGGCTCCTGTACCGGCGTGCCGATTTGTAGACGATGAAGACATGTTGCCCCCTTGGGGAAAGTCTAACTGGTATAAGACAGCTATCGCGGTCTGGCAAGCTGACGGAGGGAGCCTATGTACACGCCCAAAGCATTCGAGGTGACCGACCTGGCGCTGATGCACCAGGCAATCGAGCAGAGCGAACTGGCCACCCTGGTCACGATGACGGCCAGCGGTTTGGTGGCTACTCACCTGCCGCTCATGCTGGATGCTGCGCAAGGCGCGTACGGCACCCTCATCGGCCATGTATCCCGGGCTAACCTGCAGTGGCACACCAGTGATCCAAAGGTGGAAGCACTGGTCATTTTTCAGGGGTTGGATACGTACGTCTCGCCCACCTGGTACCCGGCCAAGCAGGAGACCGGACGCGTGGTCCCCACGTGGAACTATGCGGCGATCCATGCCTACGGGTATGCCACCTTTTTCGAAGATACCGAGCGGCTGAGAGCGGTGGTCACTGCGCTTACCGAGAGGCATGAAGCTTCTTTTCCCAAGCCGTGGCAGGTGACGGATGCACCCGCGAATTACATTGATTCGCAGTTGAAGGCGATTGTCGGGGTCGATGTGCCGATCGCTGCGGCTGGAAGGCAAACAGAAGTTCAACCAGAATCGATCGGCTGCCGATCGCGGCGGGGTGGTGGCTGGTTTGCGTGCACTAGACGAGGAGCGGAAGACCCGCGTCGCGGAGTTGATGGAAGAGCTTGAAGCTCGGCGAGACGCGTAGCACCCGAGAGGATACTGACCTGGTTTAGGAGCCGAGTTTAGACTTCGGCCAGGCTGGTAGATGTCCCCCACTCAAGCCAGACACGGCTTGAGTGGGCCACCCAACATCTGTTCTATTTATAGGTAGATTTCTTGCTGACCACCGCGGGACAGACCCGGTGGCCCATTCAAGCCGCGTTTGGCTTGAGTGGGGTACATCTGCTTGAGCCCACCTGCCATGACGCAACCTGAAAACCTCGTGTTACGCTAGCGCAGAGTTTCCCCTGATTTGCCTTCCCTGGCTTGTATCCGTTTTCTCTCCTGCTTTTTTAGGAGTTGCTCATGGATTGCATTCTTCTTTCATCTGTTTTTTCAAGGAGATGTGCTCGCGTGCAGACGACCCGCCTCATTGCCGCCACCTTCGCTGGGTCTCTCCTGACCGCAGTCTGCCTGGCCGCGCCGCCTGCTCCGTTAGACCGTGCAGTCGCGTCCACAGCGCCTGCTTCGTGGAACCAGGCGGCCGCTGCGCACTATCTCGACAGCCGCGAGATCTGGTGGCAGGGTTGGGATGTCTCACAACGCGACCATAAGACCGTCTGCGTTTCCTGCCATTCGGTTTTGCCGTATGCACTCGCGCGTTCCAGCCTGCGCACACCGTTGGGAGAAGCAGGAGCAGCGGCGCCCGAGCGCATCATGCTCAACAACGTGCTGCGGCGAGTGACGATGTGGAATCAGGTGGAGCCGTTCTACCACACCGGCGTAGACGGGCCGAACAAGTCTCCTGAATCGCGTGGGACGGAATCGGTGCTGAACGCGCTGATCCTCGCGACGTACGATGCGCCCCAACATCACATGACGGAGATCGAGCGTAACGCTTTCGATGATGCCTGGGCACTGCAGATCAAGTCTGGCGAGTTAGCCGGCTCATGGGAGTGGTTGAATTTCCATCTTGCTCCTTGGGAATCGAGCGAGTCGCAATATTATGGCGCTACGTTGGCGGCGGTCGCCGTGGGCAGAGCACCGGAGGATTACAAAGACAACGCCAGCATTCAGCCAAAGCTGAAGCTCCTGCGCAACTACCTGCGGCGCAACTATGCGGCACAACCACTGATCAACAAGATCTACTTATTGTGGGCTTCGGCCGGGCTGCCGGGACTGCTCACGCCCGCCGAGCAGAAGGCGTTGCTGAAGACCATCCTGGAGAAGCAGCAGCCCGATGGTGGCTGGAGCCTTACCGGCCTTGGCTCGTGGAAGCGACTCGATAATACGGCCCTGGAAACGCGCAGCGACGGTTATGCGACCGGATTGACGTTGCTGGCATTGGAGCAGTCTGGTTTGGCGCGGCACCTGCCGCAGGCCCAACGAGGGTTAGCCTGGTTAAGGGAAAACCAGAATCAGACTGAGGGCAAGTGGCCCGCCTGGTCAGTCAACCTGAAGCGGGATCCAGACTCGTACATCGGCCACTTTATGAACGATGCGGCTACCGGGTTCGCGGTGCTGGCACTCGAGAACGGGCAGTAAGCGCAGAGTTTAAGCATTGGGTTCGCTGAGCTAGAGGTCACCGATTGCATCGGCGTCGGTGGTTTGCGCCGCGCTGGTTCTTGTCTTTAGTGCTTTTGGCGCTGCTTTTGGAGATGCTTTTGGGGCTTTGCCCTTGGTAGCTGCCCGATTGCGCCTTTCCTGCGCTCCCACCACGACTGTCTCCATGCTCTTGAGAAACTCCGGCAGGTTCATCTTCTGGCGAAACTCCCCCAGGTAGGGCTGGATCTTCTCAAACTGAAAGTACATTTCCTGACAGGTATCGAAGATCAGGGCTTCGTCCAGGGCGCCGTGCACCACGAAGGCGGCTACCATGTCCCAGTAAGCGAAGACCTGCATGATGTGGCCGCTCTGCTTGCCACCATCTTTCACCAGGTTCACAAACTGGTCCGCCGATTTGGGCTGAAACTCACCGCCGACGTAATCACGGGCGGTGCGTAGCGCTGTTTCGCGGCGGATGTCGTACAGCTTCAGTATCAGTTCTGCTTGCTTCAACGCGTTTTTGGTTTTCAAGGCCATGTCCTTTCAGGCTGTGATCTGCGGGGCCTATTTGCGGAAGAAGTTGCGGGCGATGAAGACTACGTTGGCCGGGCGCTCTGCCAGGCGACGCATGAAATAGGGATACCACTCGGTGCCGAACGGGATGTAAACGCGCAGGTGGTAACCCTCGGCGATGAGTGACTTTTGCAAGTCACGTCGAATGCCATACAACATCTGAAACTCGAACTTGTCTGGCCCGATGCCGTGCTCAGTGGCGAAACGGCGGGTGGCCTCAATCATCGCCTCATCGTGCGTGGCAATCCCGTGATACACGCCGCTCGGCAGTAGCAACTGCATCAGTTTTACAAAATTCTGATCGACATCCCGCTTTTCAGGGAAGGCCAGCTTGGCCGGCTCCTGATAGGCGCCCTTGCATAAACGAACGCGAATGCCTTCCTGGATCAAGCGCTTTATATCGTCTTCACTGCGACGCAGGTATGACTGGATCACGACACCTACCCGGCCGCGGTTCTCTGGCATCGCGTGCAACTTGCTAACCAGGTCTATGGTGGCCTGGGTGTAGCTGGAGCCTTCCATATCGATGCGCACGAAGGTATCGGCGGCCCGTGCATGCTCCACCAGGCTCGCTGCGTTGGCTAACGCCAGCTCCGGGTCAAGATCCATACCCATCTGGGTGAGCTTTACGCTCACGTTGGCATCCAGGTGCTGCTCAGCGATTGCATCGAGCAGGCGGTGATAGATAGCGGCAGCTTGCTGAGCTTCTTCGGGTGAGTGGACGTTCTCGCCCAGGCTGTCGAGCGAGACTGACATGCGCTGCTGGTTCACTGACCGAGCAGCGGCGAGCGCCTCGTCCACGGTTTTGCCGGCGACAAAGCGGGCGGACATGGTCCCGCCCAACCCGGAGTTTTCGGCGAAGCGGCGCAGGGGTGTATTTTGCGAGAGCGCGATAAAGGCAGAGCGCAGTATGGGCATCAGAACTCTTTATTTTCGCATACCGGTGAGTGGGCCATCGATGAGGCAAGGTAACCTTTTCACTTGTTCCCGGCTCTTATTGAGACAGGCAAGCGAACATGCGATGACGACCCGGCAGTTGACGTAGGGCGCTCTTCCTGGCCGGATCCAGGGGTATTTTTTATGGTTCAGCAATGCGCAAACCCGACCTGCGGCAAGCCACTTCACTTCCTACGGGAGGGGAAGATATTTGTGTTCGATTTGCCTGATGCGGCGGCCACGCCGGGGCAGGGTCCAGGCGGACGGGCTGCGCGTCGCTTGCAACATTTCTGGCTGTGCGGGAGTTGTTCCCAGACCATGATGATGGTGCAGAACGAAGGGGCTCAGATCCAGGTGCAGCTCATGTTGGGCAAAGTCGTGAGTGGTAAGGCGCTTCAGTCCTGAAGGTTTCGCCCAAATGCCAGGTAGGTTACTTTGACCGCCCTCGATGGCAGGGGAGGGTTACGGGTGGGGTTTTGTGAATTCCCACATCTCCCGACTGGAAACGTCGTGAGATATGAGGCACGCCGCTTCCGCACTGGTTGATGCCAGGCCCCCATTTCCCACCCAAGAAGTTCTTTTGGCGCTTTGCTGTTGGTCATCCGGTTGCCCCGATCCACAGGTTCAGGGATGGTCGGGATTGTTTCGATGTACCATCAAGTTGCTGCATCTACTATAGTTGACACGGGTTACCTTTTACTTTGGAGAAGATTGGACCATGACCAAGGCAGACCTCGTTGAGGAAGTGACCCAACTAGGCGATCTGACGCGCCGTGATGGGGAAACGATCGTGGATACCATCTTCGATTCCGTGATTCAAGCCTTGCGCAGCGGGGACAAGATCGAAATCCGGGGTTTTGGCAGCTTTCGGATTCGTCAGCGCAAGCCGCGCACGGGCCGCAACCCGAAAACGGGTGCAAAGGTGGACGTTCCGGCCAAACGTGTTCCTTATTTCAAGCCCAGCAAGGAACTCCGTGACCTGGTCAACCCCAAGGAACAAGCGTCTGGCGGGGAAGGTAATCCCGCGGCGTAATCGCGACAGCGCCAGCCCCTACGCCGGCGTGATCCCGATCACGCTCATCAGCCGGCCCGTAAAACCCTGCTCCATGCGATGAGAAAAGAAGCGGTCGGTATGGCATCCTGTGCACTCACCGCTCATGTAAATAGCTGATTTCCTGAGCCCTGCCGCGAGCAACTGGCGGCGGTTTGCTTCCGGCAGGTCCAAATGAAGATTTGGACCCAGATCGCTGTGGCCGGGTGCGCGGGCCGTCAGGAAAAGCATGGGGTATTTGTTTTTCACGGGATCCCGGTCGGACACCTCGCGGAATAGCTTAGCCGCATACGAGAACTGGGACTCGAACTGCCCACGGACTTCATCTCCGATCGCGTAGCAGCACTGCCCGATGCCCGGTCCAATCGCAGCGATCAGGTCTTCTGGCCTGGAACCGAACTCTACCCGCATACGGCCGATCCCATTCTCGACAATCCGGGCAACGGTGCCACGCCAGCCCGCATGGAAAGCAGCTACAGCGCGCTTTTTTCGGTCGGCTACCAGTACCGGGATGCAGTCCGCGGTCTGAATACCAAGGAGCACACCCGGCGCGTCGGTCATCAGGCCGTCGCCTTTATGGATTGCGCCGTCCTTGAGGGTGCTGGCGTCTACTCGCCACAACAAAGACGAGTGAATCTGGCTGAGGATGACCATCCCGAGTACGTCTCGCTGCCCGGCCACAGCCCCCACGAAGAGTTTCCGATTGGCCAGCACGGTGGCGCGCTGGTCTGACGCGGTAAAGCCCAGGTTGAGATCGCCTGATTCTGCGCCCGGACGATAGATAGTGCTCCTGCCGCCGCTGCGCGTGCTGAAGCCATGGGTGAGCCAACGGTTTCGATCCCAGGAAGGGGCGCGGAGAACCTCCAGCGGCGACGAAGCGGCTGTTTGCTTTGGGGCGGCTTTCATTGCCTTGATTCTACGTGCGCTCGCAAAGCCCGGGTGGCGTGGGCAAATTGCGTGGGCTCGCCTTCCGGCGAGCCCGCTTAAGAGGCTGAATGGGGAGGGGCTTTAGGAATGAGTTGACGATAGCTCGCCGAAGCAGAGCTTCATTAGAGGTAGAACAATACCTGGAAGGGTGATCTGGGAAGTAGCCTCTGTACTTACCAAGGTCTGATGCACGCCCCTGTACAAGGTTGGTTGCTCAATGAAAATATTTTTAAAGGCCCTCAGGATCCGCAAATCAGCCCTGCCCTTCTTCACTCCCAGCGGTCATCCCGGCAAGCTCCTTGCCTACCCAGGCCGTAAATGCATTCATGGATTGCCGCCGCCCCAGGAAATCCTCGATGATCTGGGTCCCTGGCCGGGAGCCTCCCGGCTCCAGAACGGCCTTCCGGTAGCGCATGGCGGTGGGACCCTCCAGCAAGTCACGTTCGTCGAACTGCGCAAAGAAGTCGAGAGCGATCACCTTGTCGAACATGTAGGTGTAGTAGTTCGACGTATACCCGATGAGGTGGGTAAAGCTGGCGTACATCCGATTGCCCTCCACCCACTGGTACGGCATCAGACGGCGGTAGCCTTCTTCCAGCAGCCTGTCGAGGTCCAGATTCTCCGCAGGCTGGTTGTGCACGTCAAGCGAGTAGCTGGTATAGAACAGCTGGGTCCTTACGCCGTCCGCCCTGCCGAAAGCGCTGGCGCGGTTCATGCGTTCGACCAGCTCCACGGGAATGACCTCGCCTGTCTGGTAGTGCCGCGCGAAGGAGGCCAGCAGCCCGTGATCGTGGAAGAACTCTTCCAGCATCTGCGACGGCACCTCGACGAAGTCCCCTTCGGTCGCGATGCCGCTCACGCCCGCCCAGCGTTGTTGGCCGCCGAGAATGGCGTGCATGAGGTGGCCAAATTCGTGGAAGAACGTGATCACGTCGTTGTATTGCATCAGGCCCGCATCGCCGGGGTTTTGTTTGCCTCCGGGAAAGTTACAGATGAGCGCCACTTCGGGTAGTTGACGGCCGGCGATGCCCGGGATCAGGGGAGCGGCGCTGAACCACTTGTCTTTGCCTTCGCGGGGGTGCATATCCAGGTAGAAGCGGCCGCAAAGGTTGCCTTTATCGAAGACGTCCCACGCGCTGACCTCCGCATGCCAGACGCCGGCCTGCAGATTTCTCTCGAAGCTGACGTGGAAGAGGCGGGCGGCGGTATCGAGGATGCCCGCTTCCACTGCCTGGTAGGGAAAGTAGGGCCGGAGCGACTGCGAATCCAGATCGAACGCTTCGCGGCGGTACTGCTCGTACCAATATCCACGATCACTGCTTTGGATGGCTGCGAGCCCGGGCTGCTGGCGTCGGGCGAAGGCTAACACCATCGCGTACTCACCCTCGGCTCCGGCGCGCGAGGCCTGTTCCAGCTCTGCGATGAAGAGCTTCAGGTTGGCGGCAGAGCCCATCATCTGGTTCGCCATGGCCAGATCAGCCCACGTGGCGAAGCCGAGCAGCGTGGCCAGTTGCTGGCGCACCGCGAGCAGATCGAGCAGGATCTGCTTGTTTACCGGGTAGGCCCGCGTGTTGTAAGCGCGAAACATGCGCAGGCGCAGATCCGCACTCGAGGCGAAGGTCATCACCGGCTGCATGTCAGGGTAGTCGGTCGTCAGGGTGATGACACCTTCAGCGTCAGCGGGATGGTTGCGGATGAAGTCTTCCGGCAAACCTTCCAGCTCCTTCGCATCCCGCACCAATACTGTGTTCGCACCTTCCTGCACGTTTTGAGCGAACAGCAGGGATAACTCCGTCGCTTTGTCCGAGAGCTCGCGGACGCGAGCACGGGTGGCTTCGTCTTTATCGACGCCAGCCAACCGGTAGTTCAGGAGGGTTTGGCTCAAGTAATGGGCGGTAGTTGCGTCCGCGCCAGTCGTGTCTATGGCCGCGAGGGCGTGATAGACCTCCGGGTTCAGCGAAAGGGCGGTGGCTTCAACCGCCACTGACTGGGTCAGCGCCCGGGCTTGATCCCGCACCGCTTTGTCGGGGTGCACGCTATCGAGCAGCCCGGCTTGCGATGCGGCGGCGGTCAGGGTGCTTACCGCTTCGTCATACGGGCGCAGTGTATTCTCGAGCATCCGGGCGCCCTGGACGGCAAGCAGACCGGCAATTTGTTGCCGCTGCGCGGTCAATTTTCCCTGCACCCAGGTTTCGAGCGTGGCGGCGTCGATCTCTCCGTTGCCATCGGCCCAGGGGTGTATGCCGTTTATTGCTTGTGCTGTGGTTGCCTGTTCGGTTGTTGCCTGTTCCGGAGATGGGTTCAAGAGCGGGTATACCTCCTGTTTCAGGGTATCTCAGCCGCGAGCTTCTATTATGATCGGGCAGCCGCTTACCCCGCTGTTGCATCCAGCCGATGCGGCGGGTAAGATGCCCAGATTGTCACCATGAATTCAGCCCCATCTTTGTCGCAGCACACGCTCCGCGCACGCATCGGCAAGGTGTGCGTGGCGATCATTGGTTCGAGTGCCGCCGAGATGATCGATCGCGCGACCGAAGCCGTGCGCGATAGTACATTTCTTGAGTTCAGGCTGGATTACCTCGACAAGCCGCTCGCTGCTCTGCCCAAACTTAAGGAGTTCCTGGCGGAGAACCCCGTTGTGACGGCTATCGGCACCTGCCGGCGTGAGGCCAATGGAGGCAAGTTCAAGGGGACCATCCCTGCGGAGTTGGAAATACTGCAGAAGGCGAGCGCGTCCGGCTTCCACCTGGTGGATCTGGAGCTGCAAACGGCCGAGGCCATCAAGGCAGCGGATCTGGAGAAGTTGCGGGCGCGGGGAACGGCCCTCATTGTTTCGTGGCATGACTTTCAGGCCACCAAGGATCTGGATGGGTTGTTCGAACGCATTCGGCCTTACGATCCGGAGTTCATCAAGATTGTGACCACGGCGCGCTCGCTGGCTGACAACGTGGTGATGATGCGTTTTCTTGAGCGGACCGGTGACCTGGCCAACATGATCGGGCTTTGCATGGGCGACCAGGGGATCATTAGCCGCGTTCTGGCTGTGCGGGCCGGGAGCGTGTTCACGTTTGCTGCCGCGACCTCGGGGGAAGAAACAGCGCCGGGCCAGATTGCTGCGCGCACACTTACTGATACGTATCGCATCGGCCAGATCGATGCCGCGACACGTATTTACGGGGTGGCCGGCAACCCCATCAAACATTCGCTGTCGCCGGTGATGTTGAACACGGCGTTCCACCGCGAATCTGTCAACGCGGTTTACCTGGCGCTGCAAACCAGCAAGCTTACTGACTTGCTCACGCTGGTCCGCGAGTTGCCGCTAGCGGGGCTCAGCGTGACCATGCCGCTGAAGCAGGAAGTGCTCAAGCATCTGGAGAACACGGACCCGGTGTCGGCGCAGATTGGCGCGTGCAATACGATCGTGCGCGCGCAGGATGGCAAGCTGTACGGGTTTAACACCGATGTCGGGGCTATTATTCGTCCCCTGGAAAAACGGATGAATCTGGCTGGCGCGAAGATCCTGGTACTGGGCGCCGGGGGTGCGGCGCGCGCCGCCATTTTTGGGCTGGTTGGCAAAGGGGCTGATGTATCGATACTGAATCGAACGCCGCAGACTGCGCAGAAGCTGGCGCGGGAAGCGAAAGCGAAAAGCATTCGCCGCGAGGCTTTGGCTAAGGCCAGTTTCGACGTGATTGTGAACGCCACGTCCGTGGGCATGCACGGGGTCAAGCCGCACCACATCCTCGAACCCAAGGAGCTGAACGCGCGGCTGGTGTTCGACCTGGTGTATAACCCGGTCGATACACCCTTGTTGAAGATGGCACGACAAAAAGGGATTGCGGTGATCACGGGAGTGGAAATGTTTGTGCAGCAGGGTGCGCGGCAGTTTGAGATATGGACCGGGAAACGAGCACCGGAAGACGAGATGCTGCGCGTGGTGGTTCATGCCTTGCGGCAGCGGGCGGAAGCGGTCGCAGCCGCGGAAACGCCGGCTTAGTCAGGATTGCGGGTTGACGGACAACGCTCAGTATTGGATTGACCAATTAGGCCTGAGCCCTCACCCCGAGGGCGGCCAGTATCGCGTTACCTACACGGCAGATCTCAAAATCCCCCAGAGTGCATTGCCCTCTTCCTTTCATGGAGACCGCTCGGCCTCCACCGCGATCTACTTCCTTCTGGAGGGTAGTGACTTCTCTGCTTTTCATCGCATCGCGTCTGATGAGCTGTGGCATTTTTATGCTGGAAGCACCCTGGTCGTATATGTGATCGACACTGAGGGTCATCTCAGCGCGCTTTTGCTGGGTAGCCATCCTGAGGCGGGTGAGGTCTTCCAGGCCGCGGTGCCAGCGGGGTGCTGGTTCGCTTCGCGGGTGGAGGATGCGAAAGGGTATGCGCTCGTGGGATGCACGGTAGCGCCTGGTTTTGATTTTGCTGACTTCGCGCTGGCTCGTCGGGCGGAGCTCACGGAGCTGTACCCTGCCCATGCGCAGCTGATTGCCGGTCTCACCCGGCAGTAGGTGACTGCTAACTCCAGAAGCTACGATCGAGTGTGCGGTATTGGATTGCCTCGGCAATGTGGCCGACCGTGATGCTGGGCTGGGCATCCAGGTCGGCGATGGTGCGCGCCACTTTCAGGATGCGGTCGTGTGCCCGCGCGCTCAAACCTTGTTGCTGCATAGCGCGTTCCAGCAGACGCTCGGCATCGGCTGAGAGCTCACAGTATGTGCGAATCAGGCGCGTGCTCATTTGTGCGTTGGTATAGACGTGGTCGGCGGTAAATCGTTCGTGCTGTTTTTGGCGAGCCGCCAGCACGCGGGCACGTATTTCTGTCGAACCTTCTATGGCGGGTGCTGCCCGCAGCTCCCGGTACTGCACTGCCGGTACTTCTATATGGATATCGATACGATCGAGCAGCGGCCCGGAAATCTTGGAGATGTAACGCTGCATCATGGGCGGCGTACAAGAGCACTCGCGCGACTTGTCGTTGAAATAGCCGCAGGGGCACGGGTTCATGGCTGCTGCCAGCATGAAGCGGGCTGGGAAGCTGAGCGACATGGCTGCGCGTGCAATGGTCACGGTACCGTCTTCGAGCGGCTGGCGCATCACTTCCAGCACGCTGCGCGGAAACTCTGGCAACTCATCCAGAAACAGGACTCCGTTGTGGGCGAGTGAGACTTCGCCGGGCCGTGGAATACTGCCGCCACCGATCAGCCCTGCGTCTGAGATCGAGTGGTGCGGCGCGCGAAAGGGCCGCTGGGTGACCAAACCCGCTTCAGCATCGAGCACGCCGGCAACGGAGTGGATCTTGGTTGTCTCGAGGGCTTCCTCCAGCCGCAGGGGCGCAAGGATCGAAGGCAGGCGCTTGGCCAGCATGGTCTTGCCTGATCCGGGTGGCCCGATCATCAGGATGTTGTGGCCGCCAGCGGCTGCTACTTCGAGCGCGCGCTTGGCCGACTGTTGTCCACGTACATCTTTGAAGTCGAGCGAGAAGCTGTGATGCTCGCCCAGCAAATGCTCCGAATCTACCTGTAGCGGTTCCTGATGAATGCCTCCATTGCCTGCCGCGTTCAGCAGTTCTCGTACCTGCAGCAGCGTGCGCACCGGGTAGACGTTGAGGCCCTTCACGACGGCCGCTTCGGACGCGTTGCGTTCGGGTACCAGAAGATTTGCGATGCCGCGCTCGCGCGCCGCCACGGCGATCGGCAGCACACCGGGCACGCCGCGCAATGCGCCATCCAGCCCTAGTTCCCCTACCAGCAAAAATTGACCAATGTCTTTGATCTGCAGCGCACCATACGCGCCAAGGATGCCGATCGCCATCGGCAGGTCGAAGCCCGAGCCTTCTTTCTTGAGATCAGCGGGCGCAAGGTTAATCGTGATCTGGGTGGGAGGTACATCGAACCCGGAGTTCTTGATGGCCGCCCGGACGCGATCGCGGCTTTCCCGCACCGCGGCATCGGGTAACCCGACGGTGTGAAAGTGATCCTCCGGCATGCGGATGCCGGAGAAGTCCACTTCGACGTCAATGATGTGCGCATCGATGCCGTAGACGGCCGCACTTACTGCCTTGAAGAGCATTGGCGGCTCCCTGTTGAGGTGGCGCGAGTATAGCAGTGGAGGAGGAGTGGCCTGGTTGCGGCGGTAAGTGGCGCGGCGGGTGCTTGCTGCGAGAGGTGGCCGATCGAAGCGCCTGGCGAGGCGTTTGCGGAAAATGGATCTTTGCTGAGGGTCGTGCGGGTAGATTAAGTTCGTTTCACGATAGCGGCGGCGTGTCTCACCACGCATGTCCGCTGCGACCGCGATGCCCTACTCCCTGGACGGGTGCCCCATGTTCGCCGACTCCGGCGTACGTGGGTTGAAGAGACAGGGCGAAGCCCATCAGAAATGTTCCCTCTATTACCCGCGTCTCCATGCTTTTCTGGGGTGCTTGGATTTCTTTAGCTAGCCCGCCTTTTGTCATCCCGAGGAATCTGCTTGCAGTGCAAGTTAAGGACGGGATGAACGGCGTGCGATACGCATCGGTCTGGCTGAGCGAGCGGAGCAGGATGTCCCCCACTCAAGCCAAACGCGGCTTGAGTGGGCCACCCTCGGCTTTTCTGGATGCGGGCAGGAAGCAGATCCTCCTGAGTGGCGACTGATCGGACCCTAACAACAGTAGGGTGGCCCATTCAAGCCGCGTTTGGCTTGAGTGGGGGACATTTGAACCCTCGTCCAGAGCGCTTTCCAGTTTGTTCATTGGGAGCGCAGTCGAGTGATCTGCTGTGCGCCTTTCTACCTCCAGCAAATTTTTACAGAGCTTCAGCATCGGATGGGCAGAGGAACGTGGATAGCAGCCGCTTCGCTGCCAGGAGTGACTCTCCTGCCATCCTGCTGAAAGATCGGTTCCTCTGCGTGTCCGATGCTGGAGCTCTGTAGAGATTTGTGGCAGGAGAAAGGCGCACAGCAGATCCCTCGACTGCGCTCGGGATGACAAATTGGGGGCTAGCTAGCTACCCGCAAACATGTCGTCGCACACCAAAAATCAATCTAACGCGCAAGGCCACAAGCCAAAACACAGCAACAGGCTCGCCGCTCCCTTCAACCTGTCGCACCCATCAGTACACGGCAAGCATTCGGGGTCAAACCTATTTGTAGTCGCCACGGGATCGTGTTACCGATCAGCGTTCGATGGCCATGGCCACGGAATTGCCGCCACCGAGACATAGTGCCGCCACGCCGCGATGTACATCCCGGCGCTGCATTTCATACATGAGCGCCACCAGCACGCGGGCCCCGCTGGCCCCGATGGGGTGGCCAATGGCTACAGCACCGCCATTCACATTCACTTTTGCGGGATCCAGACCAACTTCTTTCATCACTCCCAGGGCCTGGACGGAAAAGGCTTCGTTCAACTCATATAGATCCGGATCTTCTTTCGACCAGCCGGCCTTGGCTAAAACACGCTGGATGCCGATTACCGGAGCGAGCATTACCCACTTGGGATCGATGCCGCTGGTCGCTTGCGCGCGAATGTGGACCATCGGCGTGAGACCGAGCGCAGCAGCCTTTGCTGCCGACATGACCACCACGGCGGCAGCGCCATCGTTCACCCCAGGCGCGTTGCCGGCAGTCACGGTTCCATCCTTCTTAAAGGCAGGCTTGAGAGCGCGCAACGCTTCCATGGTCGCGTCCGCCCGCACTGACTCGTCCTGATCGAAAAGGGTTGGCGCCTCACCTTTCTTTTTCGCCGGTATCTCGACCGGCAGCACTTGCGAGTGCAGGTAACCTGCTTTCCAGGCAGCGGCGGCTTTCTGATGCGACCGCAACGCATACGCATCCTGCTCCTCGCGAGAGATGGTGTGCTTGTCTGCGACATGTTCCCCGGTGATGCCCATGTGGTAGTCGTTGAACACTTCCCAAAGGCCGTCATGCACCATGGAATCGACGACGGTTGCATTGCCCATGCGAAAACCGCTGCGCCCCTGCGGGAGCAGGTAGGGTGCGTTGGTCATCGATTCCATGCCACCCGCGACCACAATCTCTGCATTGCCGGTCTGGATCGCCTGCACGGCGAGTGCAACAGCCTTCAGACCTGAGCCGCAAACCTTGTTGATTGTCATGGCGCTCACGGCCGGGGGTAAACCACCGTGCAGAGCCGCCTGGCGTGCGGGGTTCTGTCCCAGGCCTGCGGAGACGACGTTGCCCATGATGCATTCATCCACGAGTTCAGGATCGACCTGAGCGCGCACCAATGCTTCTCGCACGACCAGCGAACCCAACTGCACGGCAGAAAAAGGAGAGAGTGCACCTTGAAATTTTCCAACCGGTGTACGCACTCCGGCGACAATGACCACATCTTCCATGGGAGCCTCGCTTCTTAGATGCCAGGTAACGCAACACGATAGCAAGAGCCAGCCTGAACAAGCAATCAGCGCTGCCTGGGGGAAGCCGGGCTGCATAATTAAAAGCACGCACGATTGAGGAGATGACCATTATCGAAGCACGGCAATCGAACGGCGAAGCCAGCTACCAGCAAGGAGGACTTGTGGCGCCCTGGTGGCACACCGTGCTGATGGTGGCGCTCATCATGGGACTATCCCTGGTGGGTGTGCGGCAGCTGCGCAGTCTGGGCAATCGGCCCTTGCACCTCATAGCGAACTACAGTCTCAGCATTGTTTACGAGTGGGCGCTGGCAGGTCTTGTGTTGTGGGGTATCCACCTGCGGAAGGTGCCGTTGCGGCAATTGCTCGGCAAGCAGGACCGTGGCGCGCGCTCCTGGATAGCGGATGTGGCGATCGCGCTGGTCTATTGGGTGACCGCACTCCTGGTGCTCGGCATGGCAGGGGCCGCTCTGACCAAAGTGTCAGGTTCGCACATAGACCCACAGAAGATCGGAGACGTTACCCAGAAACTCGCGCCGATCACAGGAATCGAAATGTTACTTTTCCTGATCCTGAGCATTTCCGCCGGTATCTGCGAAGAGCTGGTGTTTCGCGGTTACCTGCAGCAGCAATTTACCCGCATGGGCAATCGTGTTTGGGTCGGCATTGCCCTCTCTGCCGTGGTGTTTGGTTGTGCGCACGGCTATGAAGGTGTGGCCGGTGTACTGCTCATCACGGTGTATGGCGCGATGTTTGGCGTGCTTGCGCATCTGCGTCAACGACTGCGCACAGGAATGATCGCGCATGCATGGCATGACGCCATCAGCGGAGTCGCGCTCGTCTTGCTTCGGCATTACGGCGTGCATCTCACCGGAAAGTGAGCGCGCTTAAGAAGTGCAGGTTGGCTTCAGCGATTCCAACGAGTCAACAGATATTGATTGAATGCAATTTTTTTCTTGACACTATTTTTCGCAGATTCTATACATTCGTTAACTGCAAAGAATCTCTTGCAGGTTCGAAGTTGAAACAACAAAGGGAGAATAGACACAATGGCAACCAAGAAAGCAGTAGCAAAGAAGCCAGCGAAGAAGGCAGCCAAGAAGGCAGCAAAAAAGAAGTAACCAGGCAACGCAACAGGCAACACATTCGGGGGACGCCAAAAGCGTCCCCCGAAGTGTTGTTGGGCAACATGCGATCGCCAGTGTTCATGCGGGTTTGGCGGAGTACTCCGTAAATTTCAAGCGCAGCCGGGCGCCTGCTGCAGCGGCCTCATCATCGGGCGCGGATGGCAGATCGCAGGTCCTTTCTTTCCGCGCAGTCTCTCTTGCTTTGCGCGTGATTTTGCTTGCCGGGGCGAAACCGGCCATCAGGAAAACAGAGCAATCCGGCCCGGCCATGTTCCCTTCCGTGGAGAGCCGCCATCGCAGAGCAGAGCATTTCCTTACCAAAGTGTTACTTCGCTATGACACCTTCGCATGAGGCGGTGAATCGATGACGCGCAGACGCTGGATCGCAGACGATTGGGATGAGACAAGCGCTTCACTGACCGGGGAGCAGGCAGCACACTTGTCGCGCGTGCTGCGTGCGCAACCCGGCATGGAGTGCGACATCGTCGCCGGTGAACGCGTTTGGCGAGGGGTGATCGCCGCCGTGAGTGAGGAACGGGTTCGTTTTACGCTGCTGGGAGAAGTGGCAGCAGAGCCGGCTCTCCCGGTCACGTTGCTGCTCGCAATTTTCAAGTTCGACCGCATGGAGTGGATTTTTGAAAAAGCGACAGAGCTGGGTGCGAAGAGGTTTGTTCCTATGATCGCGCGCCGCAGTGAGAAGCACCTGGTACAGGCCGCGCCGGCGCGGGTGGAGCGTTGGCGGCGGATTGTGCGAGAAGCAGCCAAGCAATCGCGCCGCTCGGACGTACCCACGGTGGAGGACGTGGTGCCGGTGAAAACAGCCGTGCATGACAAAGCAGTCGAGCCAGGGATGAATCTTCTGCTGGCTGAGCAGGAGCGAAGCACTACGTTGTATGCCGTGGTGCAGCCGCGATTGCGATTAGCGCCGTTAGAGACACCGGCGGTAAACGTGGCTATCGGGCCGGAAGGCGGATGGACAGTTGAGGAAGACTCTCTGTTTGTTTCGGAGGGCTGGACGCGGGTGAGCCTGGGCCCAAGGATCCTGCGGGCAGAAACAGCGGGCATCAGCGCAATGGCAGTTCTGGCTGCATTGCTGAGTGAGTGATCCGCGGGATGCCGCAAAACCGGACTGCCCCTGTCTCGTGTTGAGAAACAGGGGCAGCCAGCCAAGGAAGGCAGAAAGATTTGTAAGCGGCGGGATTCTAGCTGAACAGGTCTTTCATCTTGCCGATCAAACTGCGCGAGGTGGCCTTGTTTTCGATCTGCATGGTGTCAGCGAGCTGACGCACCAGTTCGCGCTGCGCTTTGGTAAAGCGCTTGGGTGTCTGCACCACGATCTGCACGACCAGATCTCCCCGGCCGTGCTCGTTGAGATGCGGAACTCCTTTGCCGCGCAAGCGGAATTCCTTCCCGGTTTGAGTACCCTCATTGATGCGCAGCGGCACCTCGCCTTCCAGCGTCGGTACCTGGATCTCTGCGCCGAGTGCTACCTGGGGAAAGGAAACGAAGACTACACAGTGAAGGTCATTCCCGTCACGTTCGAAGAATTCATGCGGCTTGACGGAGAGAACGACGTATAAGTCGCCTTTGGGTCCGCCCGATCGACCGCCGTCGCCTTCGCCCTGGTAGCGGATGCGCGTGCCATCCTCGACACCGGCGGGAACCGTCACATTGATGGTGTGCCGCCGATCGGTCAGGCCAGCGCCGTTACATTGCAGGCAGGGATCGGTGATCACCTGGCCAGAGCCGTTGCAGATCGGGCAGGTGCGAGCAATGGAAAAGAAACCCTGCTGGTAACGAACCTGTCCCCTGCCCGCGCACTGCTTGCAAGTCTCAGGACCCTGCCCGGCTTTCGCACCGCTGCCTCGGCAATCGCCGCACACATCGGCGCGACGATACTGGATTTCAGTGGTCTTGCCGAAGACCGCTTCTTCAAACTCCAGCGACAGGTCGTAGCGAATGTCACGGCCACGCTGCTGACGGGGATTGCGGCGGCCGCCGCCCATGTTGAACATCTCTCCGAAGAAATCTCCGAAGATGTCTCCTACATCGGCGTTGGTGAATCCATCGAAGCCGGAAGCGCCGGCGCCGTTCAGGCCGGCATGCCCGTAACGATCATAGGCAGCGCGCTTCTGCGGGTCAGACAGTACCTGGTAGGCCTCGCTGGCCTGCTTGAACTTGTCCTCTGCGTCGGGCGCCGAGTTGCGATCAGGATGGTACTGCATGGCCAACTTGCGGTACGCAGTCTTGAGCTCCTGTTCGCTGCAGTCGCGAGAGACGCCCAGAAATTCGTAGTATTCGACTTTGGTCACGTTAGATTGTGTACTCATGCTTCTTTCTGTTGCGGATTGTTAACGATGCGGACCAGGGCGGGACGAAGCAGGCGCTCACGGATGCGATACCCGCGCCGCACTTCTTCAAACACCTGGTGATCCGGCAAATCAGTGCGGTCGACGCTTTCCAGAGCTTCATGCACGCGTGGATCGAAGCGAGTGCCCACCGTTTCAACCGGCGTCACGTTCAACCCGCGTAGCACCTCTTCCATCTGCTTGACGATGAGCTCGATGCCGGTGCGCAGTTGCTCGACCGACCCGGCAGAGCCCAGAGCGAGCTGAAAATTGTCCAGCACGGGCAAGAACTGCTCCACAGCACCTGAGACGGCGAAGTCGCGAAAATCGGTGCGCTCTCGTGCTTCGCGCTTGCGGGCATTCTCAAACTCAGCCTGCAGGCGGGCCAGCCGATCGACAGATTGGTCGCGCTCGGCCTTAAGGCGATCGATTTCGGCGAGCAGAGGCGCGGTAACGGCTGCATCGTTGTTGCTTTGCGCGTCGCGAGCTTCGGTGCCGGGGGACGCTGAGGATTCAGCAAATGTTTCGTTATTCGGTTGTTCGTCAGTGTCAGTAATTTTGCGAGCGGTAACCATAATCTATTTAGAAAAAACCTTTCCCAGTTAACTTGATGCGGGGTATTGCTGAACGATGCAGACGGGCCTCCCGAGGTTTGTGCGGGGAACACCGCTGCGGGTAAGAAGGTGCGCTACTGCGCCGGCAAGATCCGGTCCGATAGTTGCGCGATGAACGAGACTGCGTTGATCGTCTCTTGGTAATCGATGCGGGTAGAGCCAATCACGGCGACCGTCCCCAGGCTTTGTGTTCCCAACCGGGCAGGCGCCCCGATCAGCACCAGGTTACGCATTTCCGGCATGGTCTCCTCCAACCCAACGACCACTCGCACGGATTGCTGGCGGGCATCGACATAGGCATCCAGTAATTCAATCAGGCGCTGCTTGGTTTCGAGTGCACTGAGCAGCTGACGAAGTCGCGTGCCATCCGATTCGCCCGAAACCAGGTTCGCGACACCAACAATAAAGATGGATTGCGTCGCGCTTTCCTGTTCCAGGGCTCCTTTACGGCAAAGCTCATTTATGGAACGCATCAACTGGTCATACTCACTGCGTTCCTGTTCCAACCGGCGGCCGAGCTCACCCCGAATGCGCTCGATCGACCAGCCGCGGAAGTTCTGGTTCAAAAACGAAGCCGCACTTTCGAGCTCGCCCAGCGACAGATCTCGATCCAGGGTCAACACCCGATCGAGCACCACGCCCGACCTGGTCACCACTACGGCGAGCACCCGGCCGGCCGCCATGCGAGAGAAATGAATATGGTCCAGGCAGAAGGTTTCTGACTGGGCTGCCATGGCGACGCCGACACCGCTCGAGATCAGTGCCAGTACGTGGGAGGTACGTTCCAGAAATTGCTGCCGGCTGCTTACACCGGCAAAGCTGTCTTCAATCTGGTCGCGCCGCTCCTGGGTGAGGGCGGCCGGGGTCATCATGGCACTGCCGTGCAACTGCTCCACGTAGAGCCGGAAACCGCTGGCTGTAGGGCACCGGCCGGCGGAAGTATGCAACTGCTCCAGCAAACCCGCTTCCCCCAGGGACGCCATCACGTTACGGATGGTCGCAGAGCTCATCCCCTCTTTATTATCCAGTTGGCGCGCGACGGCCTGGGAAGCGACCGGCTCGCCGGTTGCGATATAAAGTTCGATGATCGCGTTGAGGACCAGCCGGTCGCGCTGGCTGATCCGAAGGTCGGGAGACATAGTCCACCTGCCCTTAAGGCGCTCATTCCACACTCAGTTAAACACAAGTAAGGTGCGGATCTGGTCTCCTTTAGAGTAAAAGGTTGAGTGTTCCACTGTCAAGATCGCGGCTCCAGGCCGGATTGCTTGCGGCATGTTCCGTATACGTAATAAATGATGGGTGCCCGCACCTCTCGCGAAAAACGAGCGAGATGTGGGGCACCCATCATTTACTACGTGTACGGAACAGGCCGCGAGTCTAGCTTATTTCGAAGATGTTTTCGTCTTTGGCGGCCGCGGCCATTGCCCGCTCGGCCACCTTGCGCGCTACCTGGAAGAATTGCCGCGCGTGCTGGTTCCCTTCCCCGGCCAACACGATCGGCAGACCATGGTCTCCGCCGTGGCGAATTTCCGGGTCCAGCTCAATCGAGCCAAAGAAGGAGATGTTGCTCTGCCGTGCCAGGCGCTCCGCACCCCCGCGTGCAAATATGTCCACTACCTGGTTGCAGTGCGGGCAGGTGAACTGGCTCATGTTCTCGACCAGGCCCAGCACTTCCACATTCACCTGGTGAAACATCTCCAGAGCCTTACGTGCGTCCTGCAGGGAGACATCGGACGGCGTGGAAATGAGAACAGCGCCAGTCAGCGGTACGGTTTGCACCAGCGAGATGACGACGTCCCCAGTGCCTGGCGGCAGGTCGACCACCAGGAAATCGAGCTCACCCCACTGCACCTGCTGCAGGAACTGGCGGATGATCTGGTGCAACATCGGCCCCCGCATCACCAGTGGCTTATCGCCCGGAGAGAGGAAGCCAACGGAGATAAGTTTGACGCCGTGCGCCACCAGCGGCTCGATCTGGTTATTTGCAAGCACGCGCGGCTGCTGGCTGATGCCCATCATCAACGGTACATTCGGGCCGTAGATGTCAGCGTCGATCAGCCCCACGCGGAAGCCCAGCTTTACGAGTGCGGTCGCCAGGTTGACGGCCAGTGTGGTCTTGCCTACGCCACCCTTGCCGGAACCGACTGCGATGATGTTGGATACGCCCGGGATCGTCTGCGGGCCCGGGGGCGCTTGCATGTTAGCCATGTCACTCCTTCAAATTAGCGGCCGGTGGTATCGAGGCGGACCTCAAGCACCGTGACTGAGCGCTTTTTTCTTGCGCTCCCGCTCCTGTATGCCTTGCTCGCGCCGCCGCCCGGCATCCTGGAACCGGCGTTCGTCGTCTGCCGTTTCGGGCGCCAGCGGCGGCACCAGTACGCGCTGCCCTTGCGGATCGATGGCGACAAACGTGAGATACGCTGAGGCGACATGCCGCATCGTGCCATCGATGGTGTGCTCCACCCAGACCTTTACGCCCACTTCCATGGACGTGCGGAAGGCACGGTTCAAGGTGGACTTCAGAATCAACAAATCCCCGACATGCACAGGGGCGATAAAGTCGATGTGATCCATGGACGCCGTCACCACGTGTGCACGCGCATGGCGATAGGCCGCCATCGCGCCTACCAGGTCGATGTAGTGCATCAATCGGCCACCCAGGAGGTTGCCGAGTGTGTTGGTGTCGTTGGGGAGGATCAACTCGGTCATCTCAGAACGTGAGTCCACCGGCTTGCGTGCCTCGCGCGGTGCCTCACCTGGTTTACTCATGCTGCCCGTTATCCCCTGCTCAAGTTTGGACAATTGCGCTCGCGAAAGCAAATGCGTCCTCCGGGAAAGGCTTAAAGTAAAAGGAACCTCATGGACAAGATTGCAATGCTCACCGAAATACTTAGCCAGAATCCAAACGACGCCTTTGCGCGCTATGGACTGGCGATGGAACACGCCAACCAGGGCCATACAGACGCTGCTTTGTCTGAATTCGACCTTCTGCTAACTGCTCACCCCGACTACACGGCTGGCTACTTCATGGCTGCCCAGACCCTGGAAAAAGCGGGCCGTACCGATGCCGCGAAGGCTCGCCTCGCCCAGGGGATCGCGAGCGCGCAACGCACTGGAAATCAACACGCCCTTGGCGAAATGCAGGCTATGCTGTCTGATTTGACGTAAATCCGCGTGGTTTTTGACCAGCACTGGTCACCCGGCAAAAATCGTGGAGGGACGGCTGCGGTAAGCGCAGCCGTGGATGCGCCGGCGTTTTTGTTCAGCGGTCTCCCGCGGAGTGCTGTCCCCCCACATGCCACAACCAAACACGGCGGCGCACAGCGCTACTTCAACCTGCGCAAGCGGAGTCGCAGGGGATCAAAACCACCCTGCGTCGATGCGTTCGCGGCCGGTGAAAACCGCGCATAATAGCAAAAGAATGAAGATCCCATTATTTCCGCTCGAGGTAGTGCTCTTTCCCGAAGCGGCCTTACCGCTCCACATTTTCGAGGACCGGTATAAGGAGATGGTGAACCTCTGCCTGACCGAAAAAATCGGCTTTGGCGTGGTTTGTGCCCAGCGTGAAGGCCTGGCAATCGTCGGCTGCGTCGCCGAAGTGGTGCGTGTCTTGCAGGAATATCCTGACGGACGCCTGGATATTCTTTGCCAGGGTACGCAGCGGTTCGAAATCGAAAACCTGGATAATTCCCGCAGCTTTCTGCAGGCAGAAGTCGACTACTTTCATGATGAGGGCCTCCCTGCTTCGCGCGCACTGCGGGAAGAATGCACGGCCCTTCACTTTGAAGTGCTCGAACTGACTGGGGGCGAGCGTACACATCGCGCGTTCGATCTGGATAAGCCCGTCGCTTTCCGGCTCGCCTGGTCATCGCCCACCGATCTTTCGTTCCGCCTGGAGCTACTGGCGATGCGTTCCGATTCCGAGCGCACCGAGCGCCTGATTGCGCTCTACAGCACGATGCTGCCTAAGTTGCGCCGTGGCGCCCAGGCAAGCACTGCCGCAGGGCGCAACGGTCACGTTATGTAACCCACTTCCGAGCTTTACTCAATGGTGTAAGGTGATCCATAGGGGTCAGCAGACATTTTGTCGAAGACTGGCTGCCAGGCCGTCGCGGGCTAACCAGCACACGGCTAACCAGCACAATGGAGACCTGCTCTCGCCGTCTCCCTTGATTGATTCACGAATTTTCGCTCCAAGGAGCAAACCACATGCCTTCGTCGAGCCGCCTTCCGGAAACACTAGGGGAACTCAAGAGCAGTAAAGACTTCAACGACGCACGGCTGCACCATCGCAGTGTGAAAGACGAATTGCGCGAAAACCTGATGGCCCGGCTGAAGACAAAAGAGCCCGTTTTTCAGGGCATCGTGGGCTATGAAGATACAGTTGTGCCGCAGATTGTGAACGCACTGCTCTCCCGGCAGAACTTTATTCTGCTCGGGTTGCGCGGGCAGGCGAAAAGCCGCATTCTGCGCGGTCTCACTGAACTGCTTGACGAGCAGATGCCCTACGTAGCGGGCTGCGAGATTCGTGACAATCCCTACAACCCACTCTGCCGCCGCTGCCGCGATTTGATCGCCAGCGAAGGCGACGCTACACCGATCGCTTATCTTCCGCGGCACGATCGCTACGTCGAGAAGCTGGCCACGCCTGACGTAACGGTGGCTGATCTTATTGGCGATCTTGACCCCATCAAGGCGGCCCGTGCCGGCCAGGATTTATCGAACGAGCTGACCATTCATTATGGTCTGCTTCCGCGGGCGAACCGCGGCATTTTTGCTATCAACGAATTACCTGACCTTGCCGGCAAGATCCAGGTGGCGCTGTTCAACATCATGCAGGAAGGTGATGTACAGATTAAGGGCTACCCGGTTCGCCTGGAGCTGGACATTGTTCTGGCCTTCAGCGCTAACCCGGAAGATTACACGGCGCGCGGCAAGATCGTGACCCCGCTGAAAGACCGCATTGGGTCTGAGATTCGCACCCACTACCCCGCTACGCTCGAAGAGGGCATGGCGATCACTGCCCAGGAAGCCTGGAGCGAGCGCGGCGACAGCAAAATCACTGTGCCGCAGTACCTGCGCGAGATTATCGAGCAGGTAGCGTTCTCGGCGCGTGAAGACAAGAAGGTAGACAAGCGGAGCGGTGTAAGCCAGCGTCTGCCCATCTCGGTCATGGAGCTGGTGGTCTCGAATGCCGAGCGTCGTGCGCTCATGCATGGAGAGAAGCAGGCGGTGCCTCGAGTGAGCGATTTATATGCCGCCCTGCCGGGCATCACCGGCAAGCTTGAACTCGAGTACGAAGGCGAGATGAAGGGCGCCGACGTGGTGGTACGCGAATTGATCCGCGCGGCCATTGGCAAGATCTTCGACAAGTACTTTGCCGCCACCAACACGCAGCAGATCGAGCAGTGGTTCAATCTTGGGGGTACGGTCCGCATCGATGATGACCAGCCTTCGGAGGCGATCCTGGAAGAATTGAAACAGATACAAGGGCTTTTCCCGCAGTTGTCGCCCTTGTCGGTGAAGGTTTCTGATGCGCCCGAGATCGCCGTGGCGGGTGCGGAGTTTCTGCTGGAAGGCATGTACGCCCACAAACGCCTGAGCCGCAATGAAGAACGTGGCTTTAGCGCCCAGGAGAAAACCTCGCGCAAGCAGGAGCGAGTAGAACAGGATCGGGAACGTGACGACTTTCAGGAGCAACGGCGCACGCGCCGCGGCTTCAACTAGAACCGTGTAACCGTCGCTCAGGGGTCTGATGAAACGCATCCGCTATACCAAGTACACCGGTGACCCCGCCTCAGAAATGAGCATGGACGACCTGCTCAAGGCGTTGTCTGACTATCTGCTCGACTCCGGCTTTCAGGACCCATGGTCGCGCTTCGCCGAACTGGACGGCGAGCACACCATGGAGAACCTGAAGGAGGCGCTGCGCCAGGCGCTTGAAGCGGGAGAGTTGTTCGATCAGGATATGCAGCAGCGCATCGAGGAGATGGCCCAGAATGGCGAACTCGATCAGTTGATCGACAAGCTGATCGAGCGGATGGAGCAGGAGAACTATATATCCACTCAGGGTCAGACAGACCCGAACCAGCCCTCCACTGGTGGCCAGGCCGGCATGGCCGAGGGGCAGGTCCGCTTTGAAGTCACGGATAAGAGCCTTGATTTTCTGGGGTTCAAGACCCTGCGTGATTTGCTTGGCTCGTTAGGGAAATCAAGCTTTGGGCGGCATGACACGCGGCATTTCGCCACCGGGATTGAGGCCAGCGGGGCTTCGAAGGCTTATGAGTTTGGCGATGTGCTCAATTTGGATACCACGGCTACATTGAGCTCCGCGATTGCCCGCGAAGGGATCACGATGCCGCTCAATCTTGAGTATTCAGATTTGCATGTGCATCAGTGTGAGTATCAAAGCTCCTGCGCCACGGTGGTGATGTTGGATTGCTCGCACTCCATGATTCTTTATGGGGAAGACCGGTTTACGCCTGCCAAGAAGGTGGCGATGGCGCTTTCGCACCTGATTCGCACGCAGTATCCGGGGGATTCGCTTTCGCTGGTGCTGTTTCACGACTCCGCGGAAGAAGTGCCGATCTCGCAGATTGCGCGGGTGAAGGTGGGCCCGCACTACACGAATACGCGGGAAGGCCTGCGTGTCGCGCAGCGCATTCTCGAACGGCAGCGGAAAGACATGAAGCAGATCGTGATGATTACCGACGGCAAACCTTCGGCGCTGACTTTGCCGGACGGGCGCATTTACAAGAATGCCTTCGGTCTTGATCCGCTGGTTGTGAGCGAAACGCTGGAGGAAGTGGCCCGGTGCAAGCGTTCCAACATCATGATCAACACGTTCATGCTTGCCTCTGACCTGGGGTTAGTCCAGTTTGTGCAGAAGATGACGAAGATGTGCCGCGGGAAAGCTTATTTCACCACGCCGGATACGCTGGGTGAATACCTTCTGATGGACTACATGTCTCGCAAGATGAAAACTATTCACTAGCGCCTGGGGTTCTGAAGGGCAGGTTGGGCTTGGGCGCGCAGGCTACCGGTTTCTCCGTGACGCGAGCGGCGCGTTAGTGAATGCATGACGACGCGCAGCTAAGGGATGTGCGGGTTAACCAAAGCTTAATCAACGCTCAAGCGAAGCCAGCTGTTCTGCCAGCGACAAACAACCAGCGACAAACAGCCGTCGACAAAAGCCACCAGTCCTCCCTTTTTGTCATCCCGAGCGCCCACAACTCTGCCCAACCACCGCTGTTTCCCTTCCACTGTTGTCTATCCTGAGCACCCACAACTCTTCCCTCCACCGCCCCCTTTTGTCATCCCGAGCGCAGTCGAGGGATCTGCTTTGCGCCTTTCTCCGCCACAAATGTCTACAGAGCTCCAGCATCGGATGCGCAGAAGAACATTCTTTCAGCAGGAATGGCAGGAGAGTCACTCCTCGCAGCGAAGCGGCTGCTACCGAGACCCACGTTCCTCTGCCCATCCGATGCTGGAGCTCATGTAAAAATTTGTGGAGGGAGAAAGGCGCAAAGCAGATCCCTCGACTGCGCTCGGGATGACAAAAGGGGGCGGTGGAAGGAAAAGAGGGGGAAACGGGAAACAGCGGTGGAAGGGAAACAACTGTGGAAGGGAAACAACGGTGGAAGGGAAACAGCGGTGGAAGGGAAAAGGCAGGGAAACGGAAAACAGCAGGACGAAGTGGAGGGATGACAAGGGGAGAGTGATGGCTTCGTTGGAGGTTGCTTGTGGATTGGCAAGCAGCTACTTTCCCTGCCCCATGTACACAAACCGCAGGATGAACAGGGCCGCCAGGACGAGGAGCATCCAGTCCTTCCTTGTAGCCTGCCCACGTAACAGCCGCAGTATGGAAAAAGAAGTGATCCCAAACGCCAGCCCGTTGGCAATGGAGAACGTAAGCGGGATGGTTATCAATGTAAGAAACGCCGGAACCGCAATCATCGGGTCGGCCCACTCAATCTCAGTCACTGACGAGATCATCAATGCGCCCACCAGGATCAGCGCAGGCGACGTCGCCGAGGCCGGGATACTCGCTACCAGCGGAGCCACAAACAATGCCACTACAAACAACAGGCCGGTGACGATCGACGCCACCCCGGTGCGGCCGCCTACGGCCACACCGGCCGCACTCTCGATATAGCTAACCACGGTGCTGGTGCCCGCCATGGAACCGGCGATCGTAGCCGTGGCGTCGGCAAACAAGATCCGGTTCAGGCGTGGTATTTCTCCGTCTGCGTTTACCAACCCGGCCTTTTTGGTCACCGCCACCAGCGTGCCGACGTTATCGAACAGGTCCACGAACAAAAAGACAAACACAATCTCCAGCAAGCCGGCACCGAAGCTCCCGCCCATGTGGAATGCGGCGCGAATGTCGAGGTGGAACGCGGTGGCTGTCATATCCGCTAATCGATAATGCGCAGGTTGCCATTTCACGATTCCCAGCGCAAAGCCAGCCAGCGTAGTACCGACGATCCCCAGCAGCATCGCCGTGCGAATACGCCAGGCCTGCAGAACCGCGATCAAGAGCAGCCCCCCGCACGCGAGAGCCGTTTGCGGAGCACGAATGTTCCCCATGCCGACCATGGTGGCGGCGCTGGGCACAATGATGCCGGCGTCTCGCAGGCCGACAAAAGCCACGAATAAGCCCACGCCTGCTGCAACGGCAGAGAACAGTTCCCGCGGAATGGCATTGACGATGAGCTGCCGAACGCCCGCCGCAGTCAACAGCAGGAACACGCAGCCGGATATGAACACGCAACCCAGGGCAGTCTGCCAGGGCACGCCCATTTCCTTCACGACGGTGAATGCAAAGTACGCGTTGAGCCCCATGCCGGGCGCCAGCGCGATGGGGTAGTTCGCCAGCAAGCCCATCAGTATGCAACCGATTGCCGCTGAAACGCAGGTAGCGGCCGCGACCGCAGGCACCGGCATCCCAGTCTGGCTTAGAATCTCTGGGTTCACAAAGACGATGTAGGCCATGGTGAGAAAGGTCGTCAACCCCGCGAGTACCTCGGTACGCCAGGTCGAGCCCCGCTGCTCTACCTGGAAAAACCGCTCCAGCAAACCTGACGTTCTCTCGGCCGGCAATGTTGTGCTCAATATCTTCTCCTCTTCCCAGGCTTAGCGCGCTGTGCTGGATGTACCGGGAACGGTGTTTTGATAGCTGGCCCAATTGGCAACAATTTCAGATACAACTACGTTGCCCACGCGATACGCCGCTTCGAGCGCGGGTAAATATGCGCTGTAACGGTGCGCGGCATTTGCGGCAAGGCTCTCTGCGGCGGTTAGACCGGCGGGTGGCTGGTCAAAATTGCTGATCGTCCGCAGCACCAGCACTCGCTGCAGATCCATGCGCCCGGCATGCGATAGAAAAGTGAGCGACTGCAGAATGCCGCTGTCTTCCATGGCGGAAGCCACGAAGTTGGCCTGGCTCCCGGTCTGGTAGCGCGTCCACTGATTGGCCCAGGTGTCGAGCAATTTGCCGTGCCAGAAGGTCGAGGCTGAGAGAACGTCGCCTTTCAGCACAAAGGGCGGGCGATGCGCTGTTTCCCCTGCAAAGTGGCCACGCGCCGTCACCAGGGCAGGCGAGTCGTCGAGCGCGACAGTTTTGGTTTGTGCAAAGGCCCATGCCTGCAAAGCCGGGTTGAGGTGAAACGCCACGCCGTTTCCGGCTTCGCGCGGCAGCTCGTACGGTACCGTCTTGCTGAGAGGAACGTAGCCGGTCGTCCATGAGGGCGGCATCTCACGGGCATCGATCTCGTAAGCCAGATCGCCATCGACCACCCATTCAGCCCACGCCGCAGAGCCGAGCGAAGCATCCTCGGGGTCACCGCCGGCAATGCCGGCCACGAGCCAATAGGCTTTGGAGAGATCAAATCGAGGATCGAGGCCGAGCGCCATGATGGTGGCAGCGGCGCGCGCTGTGCCTACCCCGGTGAGCACACCCAGCACACCCTGATCGTTCATGCGCAGATCGTGATAGCCCTGGGGAAATGGGAAGATCTTATCGAGGTGATCGCGCTCCACCCAATACTGATATTCGCCGGGCGTATCACCCGTATCGGCCCCCGGCTCAAATAAGGAGATGACGACCACCTTCACCGGGATAGGAGCAGCGGTGGCCACGCGCGCGCACGTCGCCAGCAAAATACAACCGAGCAGGGTCAGTAGTCGGGTGCTCATACCGGAGCATAGACCGAAGCTGTCCTGTGGACCAATAAAAACGGAGGAGGGGCGTCCCCGACCCCTGTCTTGAGAAATTAATAAGTGATTTTTGTCTGGTGGTCCCGCCAGATGCGAAAGCTCTCGATCGCGTGCTCGGGCAATAACTGGATCATTGCGAGTTTTCGATCTCCGTGCATTTCTTTGAGCTCGTTGTAGATAAACGAGTCGTCAAAGCCCGCTGCAGCAGCGTCGTGACAGGTGTTGCCGAAATAGACGCGGTCCAGCCGCGCCCAATAGATCGCTCCCAGGCACATGGGGCAAGGCTCGCAGCTGGTGTAGAGCACGCAGCCGGGCAGTTGAAAACTTCCCAAAGCCTGGCACCCCGCGCGTATGGCGTTCACCTCAGCGTGCGCTGTGGGATCGTTGGCCGAAGTAACCCGGTTCACGCCCGTGGCCACGACTTCTCCATCCCTCACCAGCACCGCGCCGAATGGGCCTCCCGCGCCGCTGAGCACATTCTCGGTGGCGAGCCGGATAGCCAATTGCATGAAGTCGTTTTCGCTCTGCATGTTCTTCCCTCGACAGCGATTTCGCTTGCACTTCCTCAGAGCGCTGCCAGAACATCCGAAGTATGACACAGGCCTTTTTATCCAGGCGGGTGATTACGCCCGAGGGCGTGCGGGCGGGCGCGGTCCTTGTCGAAGATGGACAGATTCGAGCCATAGTCGAAGCGGCGCAGATCCCGGCGTATGCGCAGGTGCAAGACTTCAGTGAGCGGGTGTTGCTGCCAGGACTGGTGGATTCGCACGTCCACATCAATGAGCCGGGCAGAACGGAATGGGAGGGTTTCGAGACAGCTACGCGAGCGGCGGCGGCCGGCGGCTACACGACGCTGATTGATATGCCTCTCAATTGCCTGCCGGAAACGACCACCGTCGCTGCCCTCGAAGCCAAGCGCATTGCAGCTGCCGGCAAATGCCGGGTGGACTGGGCGCCATGGGGCGGGCTTACCGGGCAGAATCAACACCACCTGGTCGCGCTGGCGCAGGCGGGTGTGCCGGGCTTTAAATGCTTCCTGGTTGACCCCGGCCTGGATGGGTTCGCGATGATCGGCAAGCAGGAGCTCACAGCCGCAATGCCGACGCTGGCAGGTCTGGGTTTGCCGCTGCTGGTACACGCTGAGTTGGCCGAGCACCTTTACACCGGTGACGGGACAGACGATTGGTCGCGGTACGCCACCTACCTGCGTTCGCGGCCGGACGAAGCAGAGCTGGCCGCGATCCGCATGCTGATCGATCTCTGCAGGACGTATCGGTTTCCGTTACATATTGTTCACCTCTCCAGCGCACGCGCGCTCGATGACCTTGCCCGCGCTCGCGCCGAAGGCCTGCCCATTACCGTCGAGACCTGCCCCCACTACCTGCACTTTGTGGCCGAAGACATTCCTGATGGTGGGACGATTTTCAAGTGCGCACCACCCGTTCGCTCGCGAGAGAATCGCGAAGCGCTGTGGCAGGCATTGGGTAGCGGGGCGATCGACCTGATTGCCACGGACCACTCCCCTTGCCCACCCGCGATGAAGGCGGGAGATTTCCGCAGCGCCTGGGGCGGCATCGCGAGCCTTTCGGTCGCTGTTTCGGTTGTCTGGACGGAGATGCGTGCACGCCGCATCGGCATTGACCATCTGGCGCGATGGATGTCGAGTGGGCCGGCGAAACTGGCTGGCCTTTCCCGGCGCAAAGGAGCGATCGCCCCAGGGTATGACGCGGACCTGGTCGTGTTCGACCCGGAAGCTGCGTTCACCCTCAAGGTGGAAGACCTGCATTACCGCCACCCGGTCTCGCCCTACCTCGGCGAGCATCTCTATGGCAAAGTGCTGGCCACGTTTGTGCGTGGGACCGCCGTCTTTCAGAACGGAGCCTTACCAGGGCCGCCCATTGGCCGGGAGGCACTTGCGATTGGCGCGCCAAGCCGATACCTTGAGTCTCAATGAGCCAGCAAACACGGGTTGTGGGCGTCTCAGTTCCCCGGAAGGAAGGCACCGCCAAGCTGACGGGGCAGGCTCGCTACGTCGATGACCTTTCGTTGCCGGGCATGATCTTTGGGGCGACGGTGCGTAGCAGCATTGCGCGCGGCGCTATCGAGGACGTCCGTTTTGGCGAAGGCATTCGCTGGCACGAGTTCACCATCGTGACCGCGAAAGATATCCCCGGCCGCAACGTGGTCTCGCTCATCGTCGACGATCAGCCGTGCCTCGCCGATGGCATCGTTAACCATCCGGAGGAACCCATTCTGCTGTTAGCCCACCCGGACCGGCATGCGCTTGCCGCGGCGGTCGCAGCCGTGCAGATCGTCTACAAGCCCGCGCCCTCGGTACACACCATTGAAGAAAGCGAGCGTCTCGACCCGATCGTCTGGGGCAAAGACAACATCTTCAAAAGTTATCTGATGGAAAAAGGAGACGTTGACCAGGCCTGGGCGAAGGCAGCCTGGATCGTCGAAGGCGAATATCACACCGGCGCGCAGGAACAGCTCTATATCGAACCGAACGGAGTGATAGCCCAGGCGGGCGACACCAACGGGTTGACGGTTTGGGGTTCCATGCAGTGCCCGTTCTATGTGCTGAAGGCGTTGGTGGCGCTCACTGGTTTGCCCGCGGAGAGCATTCGCGTGATCCAGACAGAGACGGGCGGCGCGTTCGGTGGCAAAGAAGAATATCCCTCGATGCTTGCCGGCCATGCTGCCCTGTTGGCCATGAAAGCCAGGCGACCGGTGAAGATGATTTATGACCGCATGGAGGATATGGCGGCCACCACCAAGAGGCATCCTTCGCGTACGCGTCACCGCACGGCCATCAGCGCCGATGGAAAATTGCTCGCGGCCGAGATTGACTTCGCTACCGATGGCGGCGCGTACGCCACCTTGTCTTCTACCGTGCTCTCGCGAGGCACGATCCACGCAGGCGGCCCGTACTACTGGCCCAACATCCGGGTGCATGCGAAAGCGTACGCCACCAACACGCCGCCGCATGGAGCGTTTCGGGGTTTTGGTGCGCCGCAAAGCCTGTTCGCACTCGAGCGGCACATGGATACCATTGCAGAGACGATTGGCATGACCCCTGAGGAATTTCGCCGGCGCAATTTGCTTTGCCAGGGCATGACCACGGCTACAGACCAGGTGATCCAGGATCCAATCGTGATGCAGCACCTGCTCGATCGGGCGCTCGAGCTTTCGGACTACACCGCCAAAGTAGAAGCTTTTAAGAAACATAACCAGACGAGCGCGTTGAAAAAAGGAATCGGCATGGCTGCTTTCCTGCATGGCGCGGGCTTTACCGGTTCTGGTGAGCGGCATCTCAATGCGGTCGTAGGTGTGGACGCCCCAGCGAGTGGTGGCCTGCGCGTGCTGGTGTCGAGCACAGAGTTTGGCCAGGGAACGAATACCATTCTGTGCCAGATTGCCGCCGAGACGCTGGGACTGGAGTACGAAGACGTCGCGATGGCTCCCGTCGATACCAGCACCAGCCCGAATAGCGGGCCAACGGTAGCATCGCGCACTGCCATGATCATTGGCAGGATCGTGCAAACCGCGGCGTTGAAATTGAAGCAGATGCTGATCGATGCGGGGATGATGGAGCCTTCGGCCAACCGCGAACAATTTCTCGCGGCCTGCAAAGCGTATCGGGAGGGCGTAGGTACTCTGCAGGCGTTCAGCCGCTACGAAGCCGCACCCAATATCTTTTGGAACGATGAGCAATACCGCGGCGAAGCGTACTCGGCTTATGCCTGGGCAGTGTACGTGGCAGCGGTGACGGTCGATACCGCAACTTACAGCGTGACCATCGATGACTTTGTCGCGCTGCAGGAAATCGGCAAAGTGATTCACCCCATTCTTGCGGCTGGGCAGATTGAGGGCGGTGTTGCACAGGGAATCGGCTACGCACTTTACGAGAAAGTGGTGTGGCAGGAAGGGCGCATGATCAACAACCAGATGACGAACTACATCATGCCGACTGCAGAGGATATTCCGCCGATTCGCGTGTTCTTCGAAGAAGTGCCTTATCAATACGGGCCTTATGGCGCGAAGGGGATCGGCGAATTGCCCATGGATGGGCCCGCGCCGGCGATCATCAACGCAGTCGTGCAGGCTACCGGCACCCGCTTCAACGCGATTCCTTTATTGCCCGAAGACATTTATCGCGGCCTCATGGCGGCGGGGCCGCGGCCGGAAGAATCCCTGGCGTCCGCGCTTGCGGCAGAAGGCAGTCAATGAACGCAATCGACATTTCGCTCACCGTGAATGGCGAGGAGCGCGCCGTGTCGGCTTACCCAATGGAGCGCCTGCTCGATGTGCTGCGCAACAAACTGGGCCTCACCGGGACCAAGGAAGGCTGCGGTGAGGGAGAGTGCGGTTCCTGCTCTGTACTGATGAATGGTGAACTGGTGAACAGTTGCCTTATCCCGGTGTTGCACGCGCAAGGAGCGACGCTGTGCACCATCGAGGGCGTGGCTCCGGCAACAGGCGGCCTGCACCCGGTGCAAACCGCTTTTCTGCAATGTGGTGGTGCTCAGTGCGGCATTTGTACCCCGGGCATGGTGTTGGCCACCGTGCAATTGCTGAGCCACCATCCTTCGCCGACACTCGAACAGGTCCGCGAAGGCCTGGCCGGAAACCTTTGCCGCTGTACCGGGTACACGCGGATTTTTGAAGCAGTGCTGGCGGCCGCTCGCACCGCAGGAGCGAAGGCTTGAGGTCGCAGCCATCACAATACGAGTTAGTGGCGCCCGGCAAACTAGGTGCTGTGCTCGAGTTGCTGGCGCGCGAACCAGGTGTGTGGATGCCCATCGCCGGAGGCACCGAACTGATGGTGCAGTACGGCGCCGGCAGGCTCGGTGCGCGCAAGCTGGTGAGCATCTGGGGTATACCCGAGCTACGCCGCATCGAGCGAAGCGAACAGGAACTGATCATCGGCGCTGGTTGCACTTACAGCGATCTCAGAAAGAACATGGACGTCGCTGCAGACTTCTCATTGCTGAGCCGTGCCGCCTCCTGGACGGGCAGCATCGCTAACCAGAATCGCGGAACACTGGGCGGTAACATCGTCAACGCTTCGCCTGCCGCTGATTCCCTGCCCGCCTTATTGGTGTACGAAGCTGAACTGCTGCTGGTTTCCGCCCGCGGCGAGCGGCGTGTACCCTACTCCGACTTTCACCTTGGTTACAAGAAGACGGCACTGGCGGCGGATGAGATCATCTACGCGATCGCGTTACGGCCCCGGTTTGCCGGCTATCGTGCCTACACCCGCAAGGTGGGCACGCGGAACGCGCAAGCGATTGCCAAGCTTTGTCTTGCTGGTCTGGGCAAGCTTTCCGAAGGCAAGATCGAAGACGTTCGTCTGGCGATCGGTAGCATGGCTGTTACCCCGCTGCGCTTGCTGGAAACAGAACATATCCTACGCGGTCGCACATGGAGCTCCGCCCTGGTACAGGATGCCCGGCGGGCCCTGGAGGCGGAGGTTGCGCCCATCGATGACATTCGGTCAACCGCGGCTTACCGCCTGCAGGTTGCTGGCAATTTGTTGCAGGAGTTTGTCGAAGAGCTGTTTGCCGGGCGCGCGGAATGAAGACGGTGCTGGAGCGTTGGCATAGGCTGTCCGCGGAAGAGGCCGCAGGCCAGATACTTTCGTGTTGCGGCTCAACCGCCTGGGCCAGCCGGATGGCGGCGGGCCGCCCTTACAGCAGCGAAGATCAGCTCTTCTCGTCTGCCGATGCCTGTTGGGAAAGTCTGCCTGAAGCAGATTGGCTGGAGGCTTTCCGCAGTCATCCGCGTATCGGCGAGAAGCATGCAGAGACAAGGACGACGGCGGCCTCCGCAGCCTGGTCCAGCGCGGAGCAGAGCCAGATGAGCGAGGCCGATGCTGCTATCCTGTTGCGCATGCAAGCAGGTCAGCGTGCGTACGAAGAGCGGTTCGGACGCATCTTTATCGTGTGTGCCAGCCAGAAGCAGCCGACCGAATTGCTGCGCATTCTGGAAGGCCGGTTGGGTAACGACCCAGCAGCAGAACTCCTGGAGTCCGCTGCACAACAGCAGCAGATCATGCAGCTGCGGTTGCGCAAGTGGTTGGCGGAGCCGGCAGCCGCATGAGTTCGCCCGCTGCCCACCGGCTGTCTACCCACGTGCTTGATACCACGCTGGGCGTTCCCGCGGCTGGCGTGCGGGTTCGTCTTGCTTATGCAGTGCCCGGCGGCAAATGGGAGCAGGTAAGCGAAATGGCGACGGATACGGATGGCCGGTGCGCTAATCTTCTACCCTCGAACGCGGCGCTACGACCGGGGCAGTATCGTCTCAGCTATGAAACAGGGGCCTATCACGCGGCACAATCGGTGGAAAGCTTCTATGTCACGGTCGAGATCGCGGTGACTGTACGCTCGGGGGATACCCATTTGCACGTTCCATTGCTGTTGAGCCCAAATGGCTACACCACTTACAGGGGGAGCTAGCCTTTGTTTACTCTGGCTGAGAATACGTACGGAAAATCCAGCGTTCGCCTGATGAAGGTCAAGCGCGACGGGCCGTTACATACCGTCAAAGAGTGGAAGGTCGAGGTTTTGCTTTCGGGCGATTTTGCTGAATGCTTCAGCGAAGGCGACAACAGCATGATTCTGCCCACCGATACGATGAAGAACACGGTCTACTCGCGGGCACGCGAAAGCCACGCGGAGTGTATCGAAGATTTCGGCCGGGAGCTGGCGGAGTTCTTTATCGCGCGCAATCCGCAGGTGACGCACGTCGCTATCAACATTGCAGGGACGCTTTGGGCGAACGCTCCTTCGTCTCAGGGTGCGCTCCACCCAAGCACCTTTATCAGGGGAACCGGCGAGATGGAAACAACCGCTGTTACGCTATCCCGCGACGGTTCCCTAGCGATCACCTCCGGGCTGGACGGATTGCTGGTGCTCAAGACAGCCCAGTCGGCGTTCGAAGGATATATTCGTGACTCGTTGACCACGCTCCCGGAGACGGCGGATCGCCTCTTCGGCACGTCTTTGCGCGCGCAATGGAAGTATTCATCATCCCGCCTGGCATTCACCGAACTTCGCGGCAGGCTGCGCACGGCTCTCCTGGATACATTCGCGCGGCACGATAGCAAATCTGTGCAGCATACGCTTTACGCCATGGCGACAGAAGCCCTGGAATCCGTCCCTGAAATCACGGAGATCGAGTTGGGCATGCCCAACAAGCATTGCCTGCTGGTAGACCTTTCGCGTTTCGGGCAAACGAATCCGAATGAGATCTTCGTACCTACTGACGAGCCGTACGGCAATATCACGGCGAGGATATGCCGCCAGCCCTGAATGACGCGGTAGCGGCTCTGGAGCGAGGACGAGCAATGCAAACTGAACTGCGAGGCATGGCGGAGAACGTGATCGCCCGATGTCGCTCGCTTGCTGCGTTCAGCGAAGAGCCGGGCCAGATCAAGCGCACCTTCCTGTCGGACGCCATGCGGGATTGCATGCAGATGGTGCAGACCTGGATGGAAGCCGCGGGTATGAGCGTCTCCATCGATGCTGCGGGCAATCTGCGTGGGCGTTACCCGGGCTCCTCAGGCAAGCGTTTCCTGCTTGGATCCCATCTCGACACCGTTCCCAATAGCGGCGCTTTCGACGGTGTTCTGGGAGTCCTGTTGGGGTTGGCCCTGGTGGAAGCGCTTGGCGGAGAGATGCTTTCGATGGGCGTCGAAGTAATCGCGTTTTCTGAAGAAGAGGGCGTGCGCTTTAGTCTGCCATTCATCGGCAGCCGCGCGGTGGTGGGCCGAGTGGATCCCGCGATGCTGGGCAAGGAGGATGCAGGGGGCATCTCGATCGAGCGCGCGTTGACCGGGTTCGGCCTTGATGCCGCCAGGCTGCCGTTGTGCATCCTGGACGAGGACGTAATCGGTTACCTTGAGTTTCATATCGAGCAGGGCGCGGTGCTGGAGAGTCAGAACCTATCACTTGGCGTAGTCGAGGCCATTGCCGGACAGACGCGGGCTGAACTGATCTTCACCGGGCAGGCGCGTCATGCGGGCACCACGCCCATGCACCTCCGGCACGACGCTGTTTGCGGAGCAGCGGAGTGGATTCTCGCGGGGGAAGAACTGGCCCGCAGTACTCCGGGGCTGGTCGCCACCACGGGTAACCTGCACACCCATGGCGGAGCGGGCAACGTTGTAGCCGGCGAGGTGCGTGCAAGCCTCGATGTGCGCCACAAAGAAGATTCCATCCGCCTGCCCGCATTCGAGCGACTGCTGGCTCTTGCGCGCTCCATTGCTCAGCGGCGCGGGCTCACCGTTAGTTGCAGCCTCCAGATGGACCAGGCGGCGGTGAGCATGGACCCGAGTTTATCCGCGCTGGCTGTCCATGCGATCCGCAGCACCGGCCAGGAACCACTCACCATGGTGAGCGGCGCCGGCCATGATGCAATGATCCTGGCCGAGCGCGTTCCGGCCACGATGATCTTTTTGCGCAGCCCGAACGGTATTAGCCACCATCCCGACGAATCGGTGCGGGTGGAAGACGTGGAGCATGCAATCGCCGCAGGCCTCTTCTTCCTGCGCCAGCTTGCCTCCGATCACAACCAGATATCGAGTAAGAAACAGAGCCCACAACATGCATAACCTTGGCCACACGCGCAGCGATCGCCAGCTCACACATTCCCTGCAAACACCCGATACCTTCGTCCCTATGCCGCTGCCCGGCTTTGAGAATGTGATGGTGATTGTTCATGCATCCCCGGCGCTCGGCGCTGCTTTCACCCAATACACCGCAGAGTTCGCCGCTGGCGGCACCCTGGGGCCGGCGCAGGGGCAGCGCTTTTTGTTTGTGCTCGAAGGTGATGTAACCGTAACTGTTTCTGGAAAGGCACACCCCTTGCCGGCGGGCGGATTTGCCCACTTGCCCCCCAACCAACAGCACACGGTGACTGCTTCGGCAAAAGCCCGGGCGGCGGTCATCGAGAAGCCGGCGATTTCTGTTCTCAACGTCCTGCCCGAGCCCGCCTTCTTCGGTAACGAAGCCAGGGTGACGTCGCAGCCTTTGAGTGGGGACGAGGCTCTGCAGGTGAAACAGTTGCTGCCGACCTCGCCTGGCCTCGACTATGCGGTCAATACCATGACCTATCAACCCGGGGCGGCCCTGTCGCTGGTGGAGATGCATGTGATGGAGCACGGCCTGTTGATGTTGGAGGGTGGCGGCATCTACCGATTGGGCAACTCCTGGTACCCGGTGCAAACGGGAGATTTTATCTGGATGGCTCCCTACTGCCCGCAATGGTTCGGGGCACTCGGCAAGACGCCTGCCAAATACCTGATTTACAAAGATTGGCATCGCCACCCGCTGGCAGGACGATAACCGGATGCTCACGACACAGTTACTGATCGATCGCGCTCGCTTGCTGGGTGACCTCGAGACCCTGGCCTCTTTCACCGATGACACGCCGCCAGGCATTTCGCGGCTGGTGTTTGCCGACGCGGATCAGAAATCGCGGACCTGGCTGAAGGCGCAATGCAGCGCGGCCGGCTTGACCGTTCGGGAAGACGCCGTGGGCAACATGTTCGCGCGCTGGACGGGCACGCGTCCCGAGTTGGCCGCGATTGGGACCGGGTCACATATTGACGCCATTCCTCACTCTGGCATGTATGACGGCACTGTGGGTGTACTGGGAGGTCTTGAGGCGATCCGCGCCTTGCAACAGAGCGGCTTTCAGCCATCGCGGTCGATCGAACTGCTTCTGTTTACGTCGGAAGAGCCGACACGCTTTGGCCTGGGGTGCCTGGGCAGCCGATTGCTGAGCGGCAGTCTGGATAGCAGTGCGGACACTCGCCTGAAAGACCCGGAAGGCAGGACCCTGGCTCAATTGAGAGAAGCGGCTGGCTTCCGCGGTTCACTCGGAGACGTTCGTCTGCCCGATGGCTACTATGCCGGTTTTACTGAGTTGCATATCGAGCAGGGGCCGCAGTTAGAGGCTGAAGGCCTGGCGGCGGGCATCGTCACCAGCATCGCAGCACCAGCCGCCATCCGCATTACGGTCGAAGGGGAGGGCGGTCACGCCGGAGCTGTACTGATGCAGGGCCGGAAAGACGCATTTTGCGCGGCCGCCGAAATCGTGCTGGCGGTCGAAGCCGGCGCGCTGGGAACCCATGCGATGGACACCTGTGGAACGGTGGGCAAATGCCAGGTTTATCCGGGAGCCGTCAACAGCATCCCGAGCCGGGTCGAAATGGAAGTCGATGTGCGCGACACCGACGAGGCGCGCAGGAATCAAGTGCTGCTCCACATTCAGGAAGCAAGCGCTCACATCGCAGAGAAACGGGCTGTGACGGTTACGATAGAACCAATCAACGCGGACGCCCCCGCAACCAGTTCCCCGCACATCGTTGAGGCGATTCTGCAAGCCGCTGTCGAACACAATGTAGCGCACAAGAAGATGGTCAGCCGGGCCTACCACGACTCTCTGTTCATGGCCCGCATCGCACCGATCGGCATGATTTTTATTCCCTGCCGGGGAGGCTTCAGCCATCGGCCGGATGAGTATGCTAGTCCCGAAGCCATTGAGACCGGGGTGAAACTTCTAGCCGCCACGCTCGCCAGGCTTTCTGATGAGCGGGACTAGTCAACGCTGTCTAGGGTGAAAGCATCGTTGCGTCGCGGCGAGACTTGGCGGGCGCAATCCTGGAGCGGCCGCAGAAACTACTGCTATTGCTACTGCTCCTCTTGTCATGCTTCGCTTTTTCATCCTCTCCTCTTTTGTCATCCTTCTCCCTTTTGTCATCCTTCCCCTTTTTGTCATCCTTCCCCTTTTGTCATCCTCCCCCCTTTTGTCATCCTCCCCCTTTTGTCATCCTCCCCCTTTTGTCATCCCCCCCTTTTCGTCATCCTCCCCCTTTTTTGTCATCCCGAGCGCAGTCGAGGGATCTGCTGTGCGCCTTCCTCGCTCCACGCATCTTCACAATACCTCCAGGATCGGACATGCGCAGGAACCTATGCTTCGATGACGATGACATCAGAGTAAGTCCTGCAGCGCGGAAAGTACTTGTGAAAGTGTTGGTTCCGCCGCGTGTCCGATCCTGGAGGTATTGTGAAGATGCGCGGAGCGAGAAAGGCGCACAGCAGATCCCTCGACTGCGCTCGGGATGACAAAGGGGGGTGACTGTGGCTTACACGCCATCGGTCAGTGGACTAAGCATAGTTCCGCCGCGTGTCCGATCCTGGAGGTATTGTGAAGATGCGTGGAGCGAGAAAGGCGCACAGCAGATCCCTCGACTGCGCTCGGGATGACAAAGGAGGGGGGACTGTAACTTACACCCATCGCACAGTGGACTAAGCATAGGTTCCGCCGCGTGTCCGACCCTGGAGGTATTGTGAAGATGCGTGGAGCGAGAAAGGCGCACAGCAGATCCCTCGACTGCGCTCGGGATGACAAAGGGGGGGGACTGTGGCTTACATCCCATCGCTCAGTGGACTAAGCATAGGTTCCGTCGCGTGTCCGACCCTGGAGGTATTGTGAAGATGCGTGGAGCGAGAAAGGCGCACAGCAGATCCCTCGACTGCGCTCGGGATGACAAAGGGGGGGTGACTGTGGTTTACACGCGATCTGGTTTACACGGCATCAGTGAGTGGGCTAAGCAATGGTCCCCGCCGCGTGTCCGAGCACTGGTGAGTGAAGCGCTCCTCCCCCCACTCATGCCTGATTCTCAACGTCAGGCATCACCAGATACAAAAGCATAATCCCCGCGATGCCAAACATATGTTGCGCTACCGCTTCGCCGCTCCACTCTTTGGACTGCCACATCAAAAACCACTCGTTCCCCACACTTAGAAATGCAGTCAGCCACATCAGCATGCTCATGGTGAGCGCAATGACGCCCAGCCGCTTGGCGACATTGAAGCTCGCCGCCGTTGAGCGCACATTGCGCACCAGCCGAATTGCTCCCCAGTAAAGCAGGAAACCAGTGACCGTCTCATAACAGACAATCGAGGCAAAAAACGCGAAGTGAATCGTGGGCGAGTTGATGGCGCGCCACATGCCATGGTTGCCCGGGTAGGTCGTATCCATCATGAGTACGTGGTGCACAAAGGTGAGGTTGGAGTGGTAATCGTTGGTGTTGTTGAACACCACCAGCGTGTAGTAAAAAGCGAGAGCAAAAAGAAGCAAAGCCTTCGTGATGCGGATCGTCATTCTTTCTCTCCTGTGACAAATAGTCGTGAAGTAGGCCCGCAATGCGGCGATCGTCTGATCGTCATAGCCAGGGCTGCCGGCCATTTTGCTGTGTGGATTTACCGCCTGCGGCGTGCGCACGTATTTGGCAAAAAAGTCTGCGTTGCCTTTGGCGAATGCGCCCAGCACCGGCCATGGGATGCCCGCCATCTGACCACCTTCAGCGCCTTGATTGTGGCAGCGATAGCAATTTTGCTGCGCGATTTGGTAGCCCTGCATCACGGGAGAATCCGGAGCAAAGTTGCCCCTGGGAGTGATTGGCCCCAGCACTTCGCGCTCACGGCGAAAGTCGAGCCGCACTACCTGGAAGGGAATCTGCGCCTCATCGGTGTGCGACAACACTTTGAACGAGGGAACGAAATCTGAATTCGCGATGACGTACGGGCCCAGCTCGCCGCCTTCGCCAGACTTCGGCCACTCAGCAGGTTGTTTGCCGTTGACCGTGAGCACCAACACGGGATGATGGGCTGCGAGGTAAGCGATCGGGTAGTTACTACGATAGCCATCGGCACAGATAGCGAGCACCATGTCGGCATCGAGCGCCAACGATTGCCGCAGCTGATCGAGAGAAACGCCCTCAAGCTCCGCCGGCGCGGGATAGTTGGGATCGTTCGTAGCCTTGAAACGAACCTGGGGAAGGCCGCGCAGTTCCTCGTAGGTGAGGAATTGGGGCTTTCCGCCGTGAACGGCTCCGCCTACTTCGAGATCGCTGGCTGCGCCCCGAACTGCGTGCAACGTTGGAGCGTGGGCCACCGTTTGCGCAGACAGGCAAACCGCGCCTGCTGTCAGGAAAGCAGCAATGGCTTGTTTCATTGGCTCATACTACTGCATCGTGTTTGCCCGGCCATTCAGGCTGCGAAGTGAGATAGAGTACAAAGGCATGAGTGCAGAGAGCCGGCTGGCAGAACTTGGCTTTGCAGTGCCGCAAGGGCCCGCCCCCGGCGGCAATTACGTTCCTGCAAAAGCAGTCAATGGTCTTCTCTATTTGTCAGGCGCCATCTCGACCAATGCAGAGGGCGTGATCACTGGTACAGTTGGCGCCAATCGCAGCGTCGAAGATGGGTACGCGGCCGCCCGAGCGTGCGCCCTGAACCAATTGGGGGTACTGCGGCAGGCGCTCGGCACACTCGATAAGGTGCGCCAGGTCGTGAGTGTGAATGGATACGTGAACGCCGTGGCAGGCTTCCCTGACTCCCCGGCAGTGATCAACGGTGCATCCGATCTGCTGGTCGCGGTCTTTGGCGAAGCCGGGCGGCATGTACGCGCAGCCGTTGGGGTGAGCGCCCTGCCGCGAAACGCGCTGGTGGAACTGCAGATAGTTGTGGAGATTTAGAACCCGTATGGCCGAACACCGCTTATCCGCAGAGCCAACCCATTCCCGCTGGAGCCGTGCGCTTCCGCCGCGCCTCACCATTTCCTCCGGTGACACCGTGCACCTAAGCTGCCTCGATGCGAGCGGCGGCCAGGTAACCCCGGGCATGTCTCTGGAGGACTACATGGCCATCGATCGCGGGCGAATTCACGCGTTGACGGGGCCGATCTACGTGGAAGGCGCAGAACCAGGCGATGTGCTGGAAATAAAGGTATTGCAGGTGGAGCATCTCGGCTGGGGCTGGACCAGCGTGATACCCGGCCTGGGGTTTTTGAAGGAGCAGTTCAGTACACCCTATCTTTTCCATTGGACGCTCGATCGGGAAATAAGTCGATCTCTGGGCGGAGCGGTAGTACCGCTGCGCCCCTTCTGCGGAGTGATGGGGGTGGCACCCGCCGAAGACGGTGAATTCCGGACGCGTCCGCCGGGGCGCGTTCGGCGGCAACATGGATGTGCGCGAGCTCTGTACCGGGGCCACGCTCTACCTGCCGGTGCTCAACCGTGGCGCGCTCTTCTCCGCCGGGGACGCTCACGCCGCACAAGGAGATGGCGAAGTTTGCATCAATGGTATTGAATGCCCGGCGGATGTGACGCTGCGTTTTCGTGTGCATACGGGGCAAGCGCTCGCAGGACCGCTGATCGAATCCGCCGAGGCGCAGTCACCCGACGCTCCCGCCGACTCCTGGATTGTGGTCGAGTCTGACCCGGACCCGTTGCAGGCTGCACGCGCAGCGACGCTACGCATGATTGATTTGCTGGTTGCGAAATGGTCGTTTACGCCCATCGAGGGCTACCTGCTGGCGAGCGTGGCGATGAAGTTGAGAATGAGCCAGGTGGTGAATGAACCCATGATTACCGTCAGCGCAGCCATGCCAAAATGCGTGCTGCCCTCGAGGAAAATATTTTGATGAGTGCACGTCCATGGTGATCAACGACCCCGCGGTGATTGCGGAATTGCAGGAACTCTATCCGCAGTACGAACAGGCACTGGTGACCAACGACGTGGACACGCTCATGGGCATGTTCTGGTCCTCTCCCTATGTGGCGCGTTTTGGGCCGGCGGAGAGCCTTTACGGGATCGACGAGATCGATGCATTTCGCAAGGGGCGTTCCCCGGCGAACCTGGCGCGCACCATCGAACGGCTTGATATCGTCTCATTTGGGAGCGATTTCGCCAGCATCACGCTGGGCTTTCAGCGGAATGTAGAAGGCAAGGTGACGCGCGGCCGGCAAAGCCAGACCTGGGCCCGGCTACCCGAAGGGTGGCGCATCGTATTCGCACATGTGTCGTTACTGCCCTGAGCAGTTGCTGTCGCGCGGCAAGTAGCGCTTTTATCTGTCTTTTTGCTTCTCAGAGGGACACGTCAAATAGGGACAAAGTGGGCGCACTAAGCGCTAAGCTCGCCAGCGTTATTTTCTTGGCTCGCTTTGGACTTTGTTCTATGCTCAGTGCAGTTCCCCGAAATTTCCCCGGTTGAGTCTTGGGCCCGTCACCCTGTCGTGACCTTTCTGGTTGCACCGACCTCGTTGTCGCTTAATTCAAAAAATAGAGTTTGGCCCCAGCTTCTATTCTTCGCGAGGCATATCAGAAATGTATTCAGTCGTCAGAAGACTTCTTACGCCGTTATTCGTGCTTTCCTCCCTGGTCCTTTTCCAGAGCCAGGCCATGCAAGCGCAAACCCTGGGCGGCATCACGGGCACGGTGGTCGATGCTGCGGGTGATGCACTCCCCGGCGCCGAGGTGAAAGCCATCTCGGAAGACACGAAGCTCGAGCGAACGGCACGCACCAATGACCAGGGCAGCTACACCCTGAACGACCTGCCGATCGGCAAGTACACGTTGACTTTCACACAGCAGGGCTTCTCGACTGAGAAGGTTCCCGGCATCCTGGTGCAGGCCGACCGCACGGTGTCGTTACCCGCGAAGCTTGCCGTGGGTGCGGTGGCTGATTCGGTCGAGGTCGACGTGAATCCACTGCTGAATGCGGTCGATACGACCAACGGGTACGTATTGGATCGAGCGCAGATTGAATCGATTCCGCTGCCCACGGGTAGCTTCACCGGCGTGGCCATCCTTTCGCCCGGCGTGAATGCAGAATTGCCCGGCGGCACGGGCGTCAACTCAGGGCTCGGCAATGCGCCTATCTGGGCCAATGGCGCGCGGGATACCAGCAACAGCTTTCTTCTGAATGGCGTCGACGCCAGCAATTTGTTCAATGGCAAAAGCACCAGCCAGGTCGCCTCGTCGCGCGTGGCTCCCAGCACGGGCGCAGGCAATTCTCTGGCAGGCGGCGTGCAACAATCGAGCGCCTCGGTGTACCTGTCGATCGGGAACTCGCTGCCCTCGCCTGCCCCGGAGACCATTCAGGAAGTGCGTGTGAACGCTTCCATGTACGACGCACAACAGGGCTCGACGAGCGGTGCCCACATCAACCTGAGCACCAGCTCCGGCACCAACACCTATCACGGTTCGCTTTACGGACATCGGGGTACTGACTGGCTGAACGCTGCTCCTTTCTTCTTCAACCAGGACGATGCCATTCCGGCCAACATGAAAGTGCCTCAGCTACATCGCTACATCCTGGGTGGCACCGTCGGCGGCCCCATCATCAAAGACAAACTGTTTGGATTTTTGGCTTACCAGCACTTGCATGTGAGCGATGCGGAAATAGGTGACTCGTTCCTGGATGTGCCGGTCGGCCTCACCGACGACCGCAGCCCGCAGGCTTTGGCTGCGATCACGAACGCTGATTCTGCATTCGGTGAAGGCGCGGTTCCCGGAGCTGTCGACCCTGTCGCCCTGGCCTTGTTTAACTCGCCTGCGGTCAAAGGCGAACCGGGCAAGTGGCTTATTCCCAATGCCAACCCGAATGCGATTCTGAAACCAGGCGAAACCTTCAACGCGTTTATACCGGGGACGGCGACCTTCATCGGCGACCAGGCGGTCGCCAACCTGGACTACAACGCAACCAGTAAAGATACGCTGGCGCTCAAGTATTACTACCAACACGATCCGACGGTAGCTCCCTACGCTTACTCCAACGTTCCCGGATTCACCCAGCACCTGGACGCGGGGGCGCAAGTCTTCTCAATCAACAACACCTACCTGGTGAGACCCAATCTCAGCACCGAAACCACGCTTGGGTACCTGCGGGAAAAGATCTACAACACAAACGAGCAGGCGTTTACGCCGCAAAGCATTCCGGGGGGTTCTTACCCAACCGCCGCCATCGACACGTTCGGCTCCAAGTACTTCCCCGGTGTTTCGATTGAGCACGTGCTGGGCAGTCAGAAGATTCCGGGCATCAGCGATGCGCTGAATATCGGTCCGAGCGCGGGTCAAACCGGCTCGCTCACCGGCGTCTTCCAAAATCGCCTGCAGCCTTCCGGCAATGCCATCCTGCAACTCGGGAAACACAGCATCGGGTTTGGCGGCAGCTACAGCTTCACCCAGCTCAACACGATTGATCGCCGTACCGGCATCGGATCCGTGGTGAGTTCCGATCTCGGACAGTTTTTCCAGGGCCTGGTAAGCCCAGACGTAAATTACAACGTAACCACCTTCCTGCAGGGGGATGCCAATCGTTACTTCCGGGCTAACCAGCTCGGCCTCTTTCTCCAGGACAAATTTCAGGTGAAGTCAAACCTGACCATCACGGCGGGGGTTCGCTACGACTGGAATGGCGGACTGAGCGAGAAGTACGGACGAATCTTCAACTTCGATCCTTCTAAATACACCTACCTGAGCGCTACGGGCGCTCTTCCCGGTGGCGAAGCTGCAGGCAGCCTCGGCGCAGACCAGAGCGGCTTTATCATCGCGGGCAACAATAAGAATGGGTCGGCAGGGGTAAGCAAGACCACATTGACTGGCCGTCAGTGGGGTTTTGCTCCGCGGCTCGGAGCAGCCTGGCAGCCCACCCGGTTCAACAATAAGGTGGTTGTGCGCGCTGGCATGGGCATGTACTACGATCGGGGTGAGTTGTTCAGCTACTTCTCTCCCGGCTACGCCATCGGTCTCGTGACAGGTGGCCCGTTCGGCGTAAATCAGCAGGTTCCGTTTGTGACTGCGCAGAGTTGCCCGACTGCCAACTACTACCAGGGTTACATTCCTACCTGCGCAGGCGGCACAGCGGGCTCGCTGGAATATCCGTACACCGACGTCCAAAGCGCGGCGCCCAGCGATCCGAAAGCTTCTGACTTTTCCAGCTATCTGCCGAATGCGACCGCCATCCAGGCGGGCGCACAGCCTATTTCGCTCGGTGTCTACGATCGCAAGAATAAACTGCCGTACTCTCTCAATTTCACCCTCGATCTACAGTGGCAGCCACGCAACGACCTGGCATTCAGTTTCGGCTACGTCGGCAATCTCGCACGCCACCAGGTCATTCCCGTCCCATTCAATCAGCCCAACATCGCATCCCCTGGATCGCAAATCCATTCCCAGAACTATTCCTACGGCTACACGCCTTTGAATGCGGACGGCACCAATGCCACCCTTGGGGATGGCAGCATTGCGCAGTACAACTTCGAAGGCGGCAACATCGATCTGCGCGTTCCCTACGTGGGCTACGCTGCAGAATCCATCAGCTACAAGGCGGCCGGCCAGGCCGCGTACAACGCATTGCAGGTTCACGTTGAGAAGCGCATGAGCCACGGCATCCAGGTAGGTGCTTCCTATACCTACTCGCATGCTCTTGATGAACAAAGCGCATTGGGCTTGTTCTACAACGGAAATAATCCCCAAAACCTGCGGGACGGGTATGCGTCGAGCGACTTCGATCGCACCCATGTTTTCAACTTCAACTATGTTTACCGTCTGCCTGACTTCTACGGGAAGAACACGATGGCTGGCCGACTGACCGATGGATGGTCCCTGGTAGGCTTGACCATTCTGCAAAGCGGTCAGCCCTTTAGCGTCGTCGACTTTAGCGGCGCTGTGGGCAGTCTGTACTACAGCGTTTACGATGGCGTGACGAACCCGATCGTGCCCCTGAACTATGCCGCCTGCTCTCCCAAGAAAGCGCAGACCGGCCACTCCGGAGCGTTCGGAACCAACTATCTCCCCGCGCTCAACCCGCAATGCTTCACCGTGCCGCTGGTTACCGCGTCCAGCCCGCTGGCTTCCGCCGTGCCGGCAGGGGATAACGTTGAGACCAGCTTCACCACCGGGCAAAGGAACATCTTCCGCCAGGGTTCGCAGAAGCGGGCCGATATATCACTGGTGAAAATGACCAGCCTGACCGAGCGCTATAACCTCAAGTACACCTTCGACGTGTTCAACCTAACCAACACGACCAGTTTCGACATCCCGGGCAATGAGGTGTTTCAGAACCAGTATTTTGATCAGGTCACTACGCTGGGAGCGACTGCTTTGCCGACCGGTTGCGATGCTAACGGAAACCAGTCTAACAAGAGCTTCTACAACTGCCCCGCCGGCCTTGGCTACGTAACGCACTCCATTGGCGCTCCGCGGCAGATACAGATGTCATTGCAATTAACGTTCTAGAGCAGCAAACACTTTAACCTTTCGGGTGCAGCCAATCGCTTGAACTAAAAAGCGAGAGGCTGCACCCGAAAGTGTTTGAGAACCCAAGCCATTTAGCTTTTTGAGCAGCGGCGTGACGTAATCAGGCGTCAGTGGAATCCGCCGAGGCGCAACGCCAGTCGCATCGAAGAATGCAGCCGCTACCGCATCCGGCACCAGCATTCGGCTTGCCGGTAGCGGAGTAACCGCCGGCGATGCCGGCGACCGACCGCGGGCGCGGTGTGTCAGACTCTGGTCACGGTCGCGCCAGTAAGCCGTTCATTGATCCAGCTCATGATGTCCATGAAGACCAATTGCTTATCGTTATCGTTGAGAAGGTCATGAAAGCCGCCCTCATAAAGCTTGAGGGTTTTGTCGGCAGAGCCGGCCTGGTCATAAAAGTGTTGGCTACCGCTCGGCCTGGTGTTTTTGTCCGCAGTCCCATGCAGGATCAGGACTGGCAGCGTGATCTGAGAGAACTCTTTTTTAAGTCGCTCGTCTGCTCGGACCATAGCGGCCATCGTTTGCGTCGGCTGCGATTCATGGGCGATCAGTGGATCCCCGTCCATGAGTGCAACTGCCTTCGGATCGCGAGAAAAACTCTCGTTGGGAAGGTGAAGGATATGAGCGTGGGGTGCAAGGTGACTGAGCCCCTTGAATACGGCGAGAGCAAAATCAGGAGCCGGCAATTCATGGGCGAAGCTTTCGCAAATTAGCCCCGCCAAGCCATCCGGATGGTCAAGAGTGTAGAGGCAAGCAGCGACGCCGCCAGCGCTGTGACCAAGCATATAAAGGGGGAGACCCGGTTCGCGCATAGCAACAACGTTCATCACCGCTTCCACATCACGGACGTAGTCTTCAAACGCTTCCACGTAAAAGCGCTCTCCGTCCGATTTTCCGCGGCCTCGTAAATCCACGGCGTAGACCGCCAGACCATTCGCAACGAACTGCTCCGCCACCCAACCGTAATATGCGCTGTGAGCATTGAACCCGGGTACGATGACCACGGTTCCGCGAGGTGCTTCGTCTGGCCGCCAGGACCTGAAGAATATCGTCAAGCCGCTCACGCCCAGGACTGTCTCTTCTTTTCCGGTGCCTACATTCTGCTGCATTACACACTCCTTCAATACGAGCTTGGTTTGGTTACGAGATAGTTTTCGATTAATTACGACATTTTCGGGAAATGCTGGACGAGTGGCGAATCTACTTCCGTGTGCGGGCGCAACCTGCTGACGATGGCCCGGATGGCTAACAGGTGAAGCACGATCGCCAGAGGCACGAAGAATCCTGGAATAAACAAGTATGGGAATGTGCCCAGCATGCGATTGGGAACTTCGGTGTGGAGGCGGTGCAAGGGTCCGGGGGCAGTTAGCACGGAGCGGACCACCACGTTTGCAAGAGCCAACAACCCCAAACCATTCCAGGCGAACGCCACTTTCATGCCAGCCCGTCCCCTGGTGGAGATCCAGGCGATCAAGGCCGCGGACGCACCGATATAGATGTCGACGTTTGCTCCAGAAAAGGTCAGCATGCGGGGGACAAGACCGGCTATCCAAAGCTGATGCAGGAACCACTCAACTCCCACGCGAAACGTCTGCAAGCCCAGAAGCATCCAGAGCGGAAAGCTCGAGGCGAGGCGAGCAGCGGCATTGGACTGGACCACCATAAACAGGAAGAAAGCAAGAAATAGAAAGATTGGCACGGCGACGAACACAATCCCCGGTGGACGCATGGTCGCGTTTTGCGTTACACCGAAGTAACCGAGGAGGCCAGCATAACCGAACCACACCGAGAGTGCGGCTGCAAGTCGCCAGGCGGATCGTTTGGCCACGTACGCCGCCACCATTGCCACGACGGCGCATGCCATTAGCAATACAAAACTGAGAAAAAGTTTAGCGATCATTGCTTCCTTACTGGTCGGGGACTCCGGCGTGGCTGAGCAAACATTCGCGGGCTCGACCAATCTGAGGAACAAAGTACTTCAAGAGCTGAAAGCCCCTCCTTGTCTTGCCACTTTTGCGGCACGACTAAAAGTCGCGCCCTATACAACGCAAGGTATCCCGCAGGCTGGAAAGCCTGGTAACTGGATGCAGTTATAGTACGACTCCACTCGTGCTCTCTATCCTCCCTTTCTGCCATTTGACAGAGAGCTGAAAATCGCCGGCTCGGGCAATTGAATTAACCGCGGGCAGCGGCGGGCTCTTGAAAGAGTGTCTCGTTCTTCACGATGTAATCCATCATGTCGAGTGGTTCGCGACCAGTGAGCTCCCTTACCAGATCATTTGTCCCAGAGAAGACGCCATCCAAACAATCCTGGCAAACGTAGCCCATGTGCTGCTGGAAGTGCGGTGTAAAGCCCATTTCCTTCAAGATATTCTTGAATGCTTCGATCTCCAGTGGGACATAGGTGATCTTACGTCCCAGCACTTGCGTCAGCATGTCAGCAATCTGGTATTGGCTAACTTCTCTGGCACCGTAAAGCGGATATGTTTTTCCTGCGTGCCCGATTGGATTTTTGAGAATGGCGGCTATGACCCTGCCTAGATCTTCCCCGGTCACCGGCGCATACCGGGCATCGCCGAAGGCGAGAGGCAATATGCTTTTATCGCGGATGGCGCCGCGCATGTACATGATCCATTCGGCAAACAATGTCGGACGAAGATGAGTGACCGGAACTCCTGAGCGATCGAGGAGACGTTCTGCGATCCAGTGGTTGCGCGCGGCGTGACTTTTGGCGGTTCTGCGCGCGGAGGCCTGCGACATGTTCACGATGGCGCTCACCCCGTGCTCTATCGAAGCCTGCGCAAAGAAGGCAGTCGCCTCCAGAATGCCTGGCACCTGAATGGGATAGACAAAGTAGGCCGCCGTAATCCCCTGCAAGGCTTCACTGATGGCCTCAAAGTCAGCAAGATCGCCTTCAACAACCTCTACGCCTTGTGCGATAAGTTGCTCTGATCGAGCATCGCGTTGGTGAACAAGTGCGCGCACCGGGATCTTGAGCGAGAGAAGCGTTTCAATGGCTACGCTGCCGGTTGCGCCCGTAGCCCCAGTGACTAGAACCCTGCTATTCGACATTGGCGGTCTCCGTTTCACGCAAGACATTGGAGCCGAACAACCGTGACCTGTTCATAAAAAAACGATAGCGGAAGCGTTGTTGGCTGATGAGTCAGATAAACAACGTTTTAGGACATTTGCATCTTGCCACCATAGACTGTGTATGGAGCACTGAAATGCACAAGATCGGTTTTATTGTCTATCCGGGCTTTTCGACCATAAGCTTCGCTGCGACGAGCGTATTCGAAACCGCAAACTGGAAGCTTGGGAAGGCCGCCTACCAGGTCACGCTACTATCCGAGGATGGCGGCCCAATCACCACATCGTTTCAGGCACATATCGAGACGGTGCCGTTTAAGCGCCGCACATTTGACACCGTCATTGTGGCCGGCGGTTTAGGGTCTCCAGTCGCCACGCGAGCGATGGTCAAGTATCTGCAAGGTGCCACCCTTAGGAGTAAAAGGATCGCCTCAATCTGTACCGGTGCGCTTGTATTGGCGGAAGCCGGTTTGCTTGACGGCCGGCGAGCAACGACGCATTGGTACGTTGCCAGAGAGATGAAGCGGCGTTATCCCAGAGTTGCCGTAGAAGAAGATCGGATCTTTATCGCCGATGGTCGCTTTTGGACATCTGCCGGTATGAGCGCCGGTCTCGATCTCGCTCTGGCGATGGTGGAGAGCGATTTGGGCGGAGAGTTGGCACGCGAGGTTGCCAGGCTACTGGTGGTGTACCACCGCCGAGCCGGCGGACAGTCTCAATTCTCGACGTTGCTGGACCTGGACCCCCAATCGGATCGCATCCAAAACGCTCTCACCTATGCAAAGCAGAATCTTGGCTCCCCTCTGTCGGTCGATGGATTAGCCAGGGCGGCGTTCTTAAGTCCTCGCCAGTTCAGCCGGGTTTTTCGCGAAGAAACAGGCCGGTCTCCTGCGCAGGCGATCGAACTGCTGCGCCTGGAATCTGCTCGCTTGATGATGGAAGGCGGACGTTTTTCAGCCGAGGAAATCGCTCGCAAGAGCGGCTTCGGGAATCGTGAAAGGATGCGTCGCTCATTCGTGCGGGCTTTTGGGCACCCGCCCCGGATAATTCAACGGAACATCGCGGCGGCTGGCCTGTAATCCGCCACCTCAGCCCGGCACGCCCGACACATGAGTCGACTCCAGATAGCATCCACTCATGTGCCCCGCATGGTGGGTTCGAGATGCCATTCGGCTATGCCCGCAGGACGCTCAGCTGCCTTGCTAAGTTGCTTGTGCAGCAAGACTGGAGCGCTTGAAAGTAAGACCCTGCGAAATTAAAGGGTTTTTCGTAGATTCCACTATTCGCATCACAGGAAGGCGTCTAGGCTCAAAATGCGCACATTTGCGCCCTATAGGAGCCTATCGTGAAGAAAACACTTGGTATTACAATCCTCATGAGCGTTTTGAGCCTTTCCACCATTTCCGGATATGCCGCTGTCACCGGCGGGAATCCCCGGCCCCGCATGTCCCCGTGGTCTGAAATGGTCGCGGCCGTTGAGTCGTTTCTGGGCGTTTAAGCAACTGGCGAGAACAGGCCCTCTGAGGGAAGATGAATCTGTCGCGGTTAGACGACATTTTATGGGCGGCAACCTTTGTAGGCCATGTCGCCCTTCTTTGTGTTCTGATCGTTCGCGGACATTGGCGAACCTTTCCGATGTTCACCACACTGATTGGTTTTGACACCCTCCTCACCACCAGCCTTTACCTGCTCTACGCCCATGGATTAGAGGTCTGGTATGCACGCGTCTTTTGGTCCTCGGCAGTCGTGGACTTCGGCTTGCAGGTCGCGGTCGTCCTGGAAATCGCTCGGATCGTCCTGCGGCCTACCGGCACCTGGGCCAGGGATGCAAAAAAGCAGTTCGTCCTCTGGTCTCTTCTGGGACTAGGATTGGCTGCCGTGCTGGCGTGGGGAGTCGCGCCTCCAGGTCTGGAGGCGAAAGCAGCCTGGGAGGTGCGCGGAAGCCTTTTTACCAGCCTGGTGACCTGTGAATTAGTGCTGGTGATGGCGCTTTCGTCGACCCGGCTAGGCCTCGGCTGGCGCAGTCACGTCATGGGTTTAGGGCAGGGTTTAGCCGTATGGTCGATCGTGGCTGTGGCCGTCGATAGCGTGCAAAGTTATGTAGGGGCGCGTGAGGATTTGGCCACCCTCGACCATGTGCGCATACTGGCGTATTGTGCAGTCTCGTGTTATTGGATCGTCCAGTTTTGGCTGCCGGAGCCGGAGCGGCGGCCGATTTCTCCAGAAATGCGCAACTACATTCTTGCCCTTCATCGAAAGGTCAAATACGATCTCGATAACGTTGATGTAGAGAGCTGAGCGGTTCCATGCTGCAGATGTTTCCTTATTACGGGCTTGGCCTGACCTTCATCGGTTTTGTTACAGCAGCGACTTACTCGCAGCGGAAGGCAATCCGGCTGACTGCACGAGGCTGGGACGATCTAGTGGCGCAGGTGGAGCGTGTGGAATTCACCGGGCTCAAGACCGTGGCCAAGGATTACCTGGACCCCATGTCAAGCCAGATTGAACTGGAGCCGGTAAAGCTTTGGGAGATGGTGGGCGGCTACGAGGGCCTGCGGCGCATGCGATCGAACGCGGACCTGATGCTTGCGCTGGCAGCCCACGCCCAGGATTGGAACTTTGAAGAAGCAGTGATTGTTGCGGAACGCATGCGTCTCGACGCCTCTCGTTTACGCCGAGCGCTGTGGCGCATCGAGCTTGGGTCGTTGCCCTACGTTGTATTGCGCCGCTTCTGGCTGCGCATTCCCATCCAGGTGCAGGAAGCTGCCGCCGCTTACTACCTGATGCGGCAAAGACTGCTGTCACTGTATGCCGCCAGCCATTCGGGCCGGTACCTTCGCTTGTCCGAAGTCTTGTAGCCCAGACCACGCGGAACCGCCAGCGATCCGCTATATCGCCCCCCGCATGCAGCGAGAGGGGCCCTGCTCTCATCCCATCGGTGTAGCTCATGCCTGGCAGCGCCCTGGCCTCGGCAAGGGACGATGCTGCTTCAGTATCATGAGCAGAGGCGGGCAATGACCCACCCCGAATCGAGACGACTTTGACCAGCAAGAAGGCCCCGAAGAAGGCCACCCCGGATACAACAGAATCACGCCGCAATCGCGGAAAGGCCGGCCGCGGTCTCGCGGAAGCGAGCGCGGCGCAGGACGCAGCACTCCTCGCACGGGAGCTACGTACCTCAGAAACGCAGCGGGAAGTCGCGGTGGTGGTCGTGGTTGAGTTCACCGGGGAAGTGCGCAAGCGCAAGCAGCTTACGGCGTCGGCTCGACTGGCGCGCGCGGCAGCCGCTGTGGTCGCCGGGGAAGAAGATGTGCCCGAGGTAGACAGCGCGTCGGTTGAGTTCGATGCGGGGCGCGCCGAGTTTGAGGAACTGGCCCGCTCAGCCGGGGCCACCATAGCTGCCACGCTGGTGCAGCGGCGCCAAATGGCCGATCCCGCCACACTCGTCGGCCAGGGTAAGCTCGACGAGATTATCGGCGCAGTGGCCAGCTCGAATGCGTCGCTGGTTCTGTTCGACCACGACCTGACTCCCTCGCAACTACGCAATATCGAAGCCTTATTGCCCTGCCACGTGATCGATCGCACGCAGCTGATCCTCGACATCTTTGCCCGGCATGCGAGAACCCGGGAAGGCCAGCTGCAGGTCGAACTGGCGCAGCTGCAGTATCAACTGCCTCGCCTCACCAAACGAGGGCGGGCCATGTCGCAGCTTGGCGGTGGCATTGGCACCCGTGGCCCAGGCGAAACGCAGCTGGAAACGGACCGCCGCAAGATCAACCTGCGCATTGACCTTATTAAGAAACAACTGGAAGGTGTGCGCCGCATCCGCCATCAACAACGGCAGCGGCGCGAGGCTGTGCCGGTTCCCGTGGTGGCGCTGGTCGGCTACACCAACGCTGGCAAAAGCACCCTGTTCAATGCACTTACCGAGGCCGGCGTGCTTGCCTCAGCCCGCATGTTCGCCACGCTTGACCCGAAACTACGGCAACTGCAGCTCCCTTCCCGGCGCAAGATCCTGCTCTCTGACACCGTAGGGTTCATTCGCAACCTCCCCCATACCCTGGTGACCAGCTTCCGCGCAACGCTGGAAGAGGTGGAACGAGCCGAGGTGCTTCTCCTCATCCAGGACGCTTCGAGCACCATGCGGGAAGAGCAGAAGACCCAGGTGGAGAAGGTACTGAGCGAGCTCGCGGTTGCGACCAAGCCAGTCATCCAGGTCCTGAACAAGATTGATTTAGTGCCCGCTCAGCAGCTTGCCCAGGTGTGCAGCGACCGCGACGCGGTGCCCGTATCCGCACTGCAACACACGGGTCTTGAACAATTGCTGAATGCCATTGATGCCGCTTTGATCCAGGATCCGTTGGTGGAATCGAGCTTTCGGCTGCCGCAATCGGAGGGCTCCATCCTGGCGTCGCTCGAAGGGGGGGCCATTGTTGAAGAGAAACGCTACGAAGGCAACATCGTGTATTTACGAGCGCGCGGTCCAGCCTCCCTGTTGAATCGCTATCGCCGCTTCCGTGAAAAGCCCGAGTACGCCGGTGAGGGCCTGGCCACCAAACAAACGTAGCAGGCTGCTTTCCCTGTCGGATTTCGTGGGGCGGGCTTGGATTCAGCTAGCCACCATGTCCCCACTCAAGCCGAAAAACGGCTTGAGTGGGCCACCCTGGGTCGTTGTGGTACGGCAGTTGGGTGGCTGGCGTTTGGCCTGCCCTGATCGTCGAATGGGGCATAATGGAAGTAGAAAGATGCACGACCAGCCGATCCCGACCGTTGCCGCTTAGCCCCAATTAACAGGCCTCGCACACTGCCCTCGGACCCCGTAGGATTTCCCTGGCCGGGCGCACGTCAACGCCGAAAAGGAACCCAACACCATGCCTCTGAATTGTGGAATCGTCGGCCTGCCAAATGTCGGCAAAAGTACTATCTTCAATGCCCTGACAGCGGCCAAGGCGCAGGCGGCCAACTATCCCTTTTGCACAATCGACCCGAATGTCGGTGTGGTGTCAGTGCCCGATGAGCGCCTCGACCGCATTGCGGAGATCATCAAGCCGAACCGGCTGGTCCCCACAACCATGGAGTTCATCGATATCGCCGGCCTGGTCGAAGGCGCCAGCAAGGGCGAAGGATTGGGCAATCAATTCCTCGGGCACATCCGTTCCACCGATGCCATCTGTCACGTGGTTCGCTGTTTCGATGATCCCAACGTGATCCACGTAGCCGGCGGCGTCAACCCTCTGCACGACATCGACATCATCAATACCGAACTGCTGCTGGCTGACCTGGAGACGCTGGAGAAGCGCTGGACCAAGGTCGAAAAAGCGGTTAAGAATACCAGCGACGCGAAGATTAAAGCTGAAGCGGAAGCGCTCAAAAAGCTGCTGGAAGCCGTGCAGGGCGGCCGACCAGCGCGTGTGGTCGAACTGAGCGATGACGAACAGACCGCAGCCGAAGACTTGCACTTGATTACCAGGAAGCCGGTGCTCTACGTAGCCAACGTAGACGAAGCAGGTCTGAAAGAGGGCAACGCATGGGTAAGCGCTGTGGAGGAACGCGCGGCCGCTGAAAAGGCGCAGGTGGTTCGGATCTGCGGTGCGCTGGAAGCGGAGATTGCTTTGCTTGAGCCCGCGGAAAGGCAGGAGTTTCTGGTTGATTTGGGTCTAACCGAACCAGGGCTGAACCGTTTGATCCACTCCGCTTACCGTCTGCTTGGTCTGATCACTTACTTCACGGCAGGTGTTCAGGAAGTGCGGGCCTGGACCATTCCGAATGGGGCCAAGGCTCCCCAGGCGGCGGGCGTGATTCACTCTGATTTTGAGCGCGGCTTCATTAAGGCCGATGCATATCACTGTGACAGCCTGTTCACGTATGGCAGCGAACAAGCCGTCAAGGAGAAGGGTCTTTACCGTTCCGAGGGCAAGGAGTACGTGGTCAAGGACGGCGACATTCTGTTCTTCAAGTTCAACGTCTAGTTACGCGAGCGCGACTGAGCGCGCGCTCGCTTCATGGCTCCTTTTGTAATGTGTACGATTGGGCTCCTGTGCCGTTGCAGAAGTATTGCTGGAGCGATACGCAGCACAGCGCTGCTGGCGCCGGGCACATCCAGACATTTAGGACTGTTGCGGGCAACGAACTTCCAGGCGCCATTGCCCAGGGAGATTGGCATCCATTGCTGATTGGTTCCCCCCACATAGGTCCAAAGCTGAACTTTTACTCCAGCGGCCGTCGCCCAGGGGCCGCCGGTCACATCCCACACATGATCCACCCCGGTGCGCAGCAGCGCATCGCGATTGACCACGCGGTAGTAGCCGTTGCTGCTCGCTTGAAATTGCCACTCCTGGTTGCTTTGGGCAGTGCCGCACCTATTCTGCCTGACCCTGACGCCGTCGGGCAATCCGGCAGCCGCCTCTGCGCAGAGCTTACTGTTGCTGTTGATGATGGTGTACCAGGCTGTGGACGAGATGGAGGGAGTCGCCCCCCCGCCTTGATTGACAGGAGAGCCAAAAACAGTAGGCCCAACCGTTATGCCATTGGCGCTGACCTTGGCTTCCCACGCCTCGTATTCCTTCTCTTCGAGCGAAAGCGGGATTGGTTTGGCGGTGATTGTCTGGTTTGCGTAATAGTCACTGTTGTTTCCAGGAAAGTATTCATCATTCCGGTAACCGTCCCAGGCACATCGCGCTGCCCAGCACATCCAACCCACGACGTTGTTGTTCATGGTGTTGTTGTACATCGTGCCGCGTCGAACGTTTCCGTAGTTGTCATAGATGGTGAGCCCCACATTTTGAGAGGGGATCTTGGTGCCATTCGGAAGCAGGCCGCTGGAGATCACGCGATTGTTATAGACTTTGTTGTCGTGGCCAGCGCCAAGCTCGATGCCCACATTCACGGTGCCCACAACTTGATTGTCGTAAATGTTGATGAAGGCAGAGGCTATCTGCGCTGATTCGCTGGAGTTTCCGTCGGTCGAGAACCCGCCCCCGTTGTAGTAATCGATTGCTGGATTGTAGGCGTAGGCTCCTTGTATGTAGTTATCGTGGAACAACGCCGGGCTACTGGGGGTTCCTCCCGCTTCAAACAAATTGATCACCTCGTTGACCAGGCTCTGGTAGGGATAGTTGATAAATTCGTTCCAGGCGATGCGTACTCCCGGGACTGAGGGCATATTGCTGAGCTGCACGGTGTGCGCCCACCGCCAGTGGGTTTCTCCTGGAAGGTAGCTGCCCTTGCCATCGCTCTCAAGCCCAAGAGTGTTGCGGCCGCGGTTATTAAGTATGGTGATGGTGTTGGTGCCATTACGGTTCCCGACATAGCCGCGTACCCACACCCCAAAAAGCACCCGTTCGAAGTAGCAGTTCTCGACATCCAGCCGGACAGGGTTCTGAGCATCGACAAACAACCCATTGGTCTGCCCCAGGAGGTTGGGATTCGTACCAATGCCGATGACATTCTTCACGGTGAGGTTATTTCCGTAGAAGGGATCGTTGATCAGGTCACTGGGGCCCGTCACGTAGGAGTTCTCGATCACTACCGGAGCGGCCGTAGCGACGGTGACGGCAGAGACACCGGGCGTCGTACTCTTCCAGTGACCGGAGTAGGTGCCGCCCTTGGTGATCGTGATGGGACCACTCCATGTGATGTCGCCAATCCCGCTGGTTACGGCGAGGGTGGCTGCTTTGCCCTGGTAGCTGACCGTGATCGCGGCGTTACCGGTTGCCATCCCTTTCGCGACTCCGCTTGCTGAAACAGCAACGGTGCGCGGTTCCAAGGAGTTCCAGGAGGCGCTATGGCTCACATTTACTTTGGCTCCATTGGAGTACTCTGCTTCGGCGGTGAGTTGGGTTTCTGCTCCGATGGTCACCGAGGGTTGCGCGGGTGAGATGACGAGACCGGTCAACGTTTGGCCGAGCGCGTGGGAGCAATATACAAGCGCCAGGATTGTGAGGAGAAGACCCGAAGTGATTGTGGACCAAGCGGCCGGTGTAGTGCGAAGCGAAGCTGTCATGACGGTGTCCTTGAAGGGCTGGTCGGACGGTGCGGCAGTTACCAGCGTTCGTTGGCGACAGGCGTTCACTGTCCCGATGTCGGCCAGCACCTCTCCAAAGGATTCATCGGACGAGTGGGGCGAGCTTTTCCTTGCAGAGGAGGAAAGATCGTGGGCAAAGCAGTCTCGGGAACCTGGTTCCGATTCGGGCGACGGCGCAGCATTTCTCACCACCTGTTTGCGCTGCGACCACAACGCCCTACTCCCTGGACGCGTGTCCCATGCTCGCGGAGTTCCGCGTGCGTGGGGCACCCGTCCAGAGATTAGGGCTTTGTCACTACGATGGAGATAGGTGGTGAGACACGCGTCCAAGAAGCAGGGCTTTGCGACCACGCGGAGACGGTGCCTTTGTTACCGACCGGCCATGAGAAGTGTAGCTAGGGATTTGCTTCACCAGAGGCGGCAGGGTCGTAGTACTCCCGCCACGAGGCGATCTTTCCATCTTTTAGGTCAACCATGATCGCGTCGTGCGATATGCCGCGCTTTCCATCACGCTTGCGCGTGATTGCCCAGTCCCACTCAATCGCCGCCTTGTTGCCGTCCGGAGAAACGATGAGATTTTTGATGGTGACCTTCAAGTCGCTGAAAGTCTTGAAGTAATCCCTGATCGCATTTGCCAATTCATTCGCCTGGGTATTGCCCTCGGGCGAGCTCAAGACCGCTGTTGGCAACCAGTCGCCGGCAGCGAGTTCGGGATCCTGCGTTTCCCAGGCGCGGGCCTGGCGCTCCACGAGCTGCCGCGCAGATTTTTCGTGCGCGGTTTGCGCCATGACCCAGGTGGATGACATAAGCAGTAGGCCCACGAGCAAGTTCCTGGTTCTCTGCATGAGTTCTCCTTGCGTACTGTGCGCGCGTGCAAATTTGTCGATTGCTCGAGCGTGGCTTTCCAGAATCAGGCCGTGAGCTCGACCGGCAAGAAGACCGGGGACGCATTGCGAAAGGCCAGCGCCGAGTTGTTCCGCACTGTCAAACAGCTTGCCTTCCACATGGCGCGCCGGCAACTGAAACTTTACCGGCGATTCGGCAAAGGGATAAGGAGCGAGGCGAAAATGACGCTCTCCCGCACGTTCTACCGTGATTCGACTTTCCTGATTGTTGCGCTGGGGCAAAGGATGCAACAAGTCTCCAGGTTGCGGATAGTCGACACAACTCAGGAGGGAGAGATTGTCGCAAGCCTGTAGGAGTCGAAAGTGCTTCTCTATGCAGGCCGGCTCCTTTTGGTCATTCGCGATCGCTGGATCGGCGGCAATTCTTGACCGCAGTTCCTGTTGCAGTTGTGACTGACCGGCAAGAAAATCGTCGAGTAGCGGCAGTTGTTCCCGTTTGATCGTTGACCGGTCGGCACGCGCCGTCAGCAGATTGTAGGTGTGCATGGAAACCAACAGGGCCGCATACGGATCCTCCGCAGCCACGAGGCGGACTGCGCGTTCGCGCACCGCAAGGTAATCTGCCAGGTCGATCTCTTCAAACGCGGAGTACTTCCCTACCAGCTCAACGGAAAACGCGCTGGGTTTGCCCGCCCGTGTAATCTGCGGGTCCTGGTCACGCGCCGCCCAACCGTCATCGTGCGACAGGATGCCGCGTAGTACCTGGGCGCGTGGCTCAGGCGCTATAAACGATGCATTGCCCCAGCGAGTCGCAAAGGCGCCCGCCAGCCGTGCGTGATCCACGTGGGTCACCAGCCAATACCCGGTCTCTGTCTCCAGACGAATCATCTGCTCTCCTTAGTGCAAGTGGTGCGTTGGGTCCCGGGTTTACTCATCCGCAGCGGCACGCGCGGACTCATGCCAGTGATGCAGGAAGTACCACTCCAAAAACATGACGATGAAAAAGAAGCTGAAACCCAGAACGGTTGCTGCCAGTACCAGTGCGAACAAGTAGTCGGTCTGCAGTTGGGCGCTGGCGTAAAGGATCGCGTACCCCAGGCCCCCTTCCCCGACTCGTGCGGAGCCAGCGAACAGCTCGCCGGTGATTGCGCCGATGACGGAAATGCCGGCTGCGATGCGAATGCCCACAAAAAGCGAGGGCACCGCGTGTGGTAGCCGCAGACGGGTGAGGATCTGCAAGCGCGACGCGTTGTACATAAGGAAGAGATGGATGAAGTTGGGCTCGACGCTGATCAATCCCTGCGTGGTGTTGGCGATGATCGGCGCAAGGCAGATGATGAACGCCACCAGAGTGACTGACAGAATGCCCGGGCCCACCCACATCAGGATCAGCGGAGCGATGGCCACGATGGGCACCGTCTGCAGCAGGATGGTGTAGGGGTAGAGCATGCGCCGCACCCAACGGGATTGCGCGAAGAAGAGAGCGATCAGCAGGCCCACAAGGATACTGGCGAGCAGGCCGCCCGCGGCTTCCTCAAACGTGATGGCTAATGAGGCCATCAGCGAAGGAAAGCGCGCGACGACCGCCCGGCCAACCGCCAGCGGCGGCGGCAACATGTAGGCAGGCAGGTGTAGTAGCAAATCCAGTGCCTGCCACAGCAGCAGCAGCACGGCGAACACGCCCAGCGCGTTGAGCGCAGTGTAGAGATGCTTTTTCATGCGCCGCGCACTCCGCGTAAGGCCCGCGATACCTCGGTGACGTAGGCCTCGAACTGCGCCGTTTCGCGTGTCAGGCTGGTTCGTGGAAAGGGAAGATCGATGGCGATCTGCTGGGCGACACGGCCGGGCGAGGGCGCCAGCACCAGAATGCTGGTCGATAGAAAAACAGCCTCTGCCACGGAATGCGTTACGAAGATGGCAGTCCAGTTCTGCTCGGCACGTAAACGGAGCAACTCTTCGTTGAGGCGGTCGCGCGTCATCTCATCGAGGGCGCCGAACGGCTCGTCCATCAGTAACAACCGCGGCTTCGTAACCAGCGCGCGTGCTACCGAGACACGCATCTTCATGCCACCTGAGAGTTGTCTTGGATAAGCGTTGGCTACGTGCGCCAGGCCAACCAGTTCCAGCAGCGACTGCACTTTCTCCTTCCGCGCTTCCCGGGTCGCACCTTCCAGCTCCAAACCCAAGCGCGACATTGCGGGCCACGGTACGCCAGGGCAGAAGCGTCGCATCCTGAAAGATGTAAGAGATGGTCTCGCGTGCGTTGAGGGGGGTCATGCCGTCGACCTGGATGACTCCTTCACTAGGGGCGACAAGTCCAGAGATGACTTTGAGCAAAGTTGACTTGCCACACCCGGAGGGACCAATCATGGTGATGAATTCGCCCTTGGCGATCGTCAGGTTGATCTGCTGCAGCACGGTTGTGTCGCCATAGCGCTTGTGAACGCCGGAGAGCTCCACCTGCGGCACAGGCGAGTTCACCATCCTGCGCTCTTTGTCGCGGTCGTTGCCTCTTCCGCAGTCAGGACGGGCAGAGCCAACCGGGAGGGATGTTCCGCGTCGTGCAGCACCATGTGTGTGGAGCGCTGCCAATTCCACGAGTCCGCCAGCCAGGGCTTGACTGCGGTGGAGGGGTTGCGGTCGTACAACGGAAAAGCGCTGCCCGCGACTTCGAGGCGGATACAGTCACCGGCGGCAAACACGCAGGAGGTGGGCTCGAGCGAGATTTCCCAGCGGTGAATGGCGTCTGCACGGTAACCCGACTCACCAAAGAGGAAGTTCGAGCGCGCGATACCAATACAAACGAATTCTGCTTGTCCGCCCGGGCGAAGCCGCACCAGCTTGCCGGTATAGTCTGCATGCGCTGCCGAGGTCACTCCATACAGCGTGAGTTGGGGCGAACCGAAAACGTGCAACGGTGCGGTCAAGGGTTCACTGGTGTAGACGAGCAGATTGTTGCCGGCTTCAAGCGCCGCCTGGTTGATGGGGCCCGTCAACGCGCCTGGTCCACCGGGGCCATGCACGGGCACCTCGGGATCGTACACAAACACATCGCGCGGTTCGGTCTCGCTGGGGGCTGTTGCCGAAAGCACACCGTTCCCCTTACGTGACTCCGCGCGCCCCTGGCTGTGCAGATACAAACATTGCTGATCGGCTGGAAGCGTCTCCGCCGCAAACCAGCGATTCGCTCCCAAAGCAAAGTGGCGAATGCGCGGCTCTTGCGCATATTCTCCGCTGCCTTTCAACCAGTGGTTGAACCAGCGCAGCAGAAGCGCGTCGGTATCGACAAGCGCGGCAGGCCCAAAGTTTTGCTCACCGATCAGTTCCCCCCAGGGAATATGGACCCAGGGACCGGCCACAAGGTATTGGTGGTCGCGCGCGGGCGGTGCGGCCCCAGCAGAGAGACTGAGATAGCCGGCGATAGTACCCGAGACAAACGTATCGAACCAGCCGGCGATGTGCAGGGCGGGCACTGCTATGCGGTGCAGGGATGTGCTTACATCGTGCTCTGCCCAATAGGGTCCGGGTTGATCATGGGTGATCCAGTCGTTGACGTAGGTGGGCAAACCGGGATGCTGCAATTGCGGATGGGCGCCGTAAGGGGCGTGCAGCGGCTGGCTGCGGAGATCTGTCCAGGCCTTCTCAAGCCCATCGCTGGCGGCGCGCAGTTGGCGGCGGCGCGCATCGGCTTTCAGCATCTGCAATCCCCAGCCCAGGGTTGAGGCCAGGCGGAGCGCGCCCTGGCGATAAAACCATCCCTGATACAGATCACAGGCTGCCATCGCGGGCGCGATGCAAAGCAGACCTTCAGGCTGCTCTGCAGCGGCCAGCAACTGCGTCAGGCCCTGGTACGAAAAGCCATACATGCCGATGCTGCCGTTCGACTCAGGGCGAGTGCGCAACCAGCGAATGGTCGCGGCGCCGTCGGCGCCCTCGGTGCGAAAGGGATAGAAGTCGCCCTCGGAATCACCGCGGCCACGCACGTCCTGGATGACGACATTGTAACCATGGCTGGCAAACCAGATGGGGTGCGCGTAGACCACAGTGGACGCAATATCGCGACCGTAGGGCTGGCGCATGAGCAGTGTCGGGTGGGCGCCGGAACCAGGAGGGTAGTAGTGATCGGAGACCAGGGCAGTGCCATCCGGCATGGTGCAGCGCACGCCGCGTTCCAGGCGAACACCGGAACCGCAGTCGATCATGCTGGAGTGGATGCCATTTGGTTTGTCCATTCGCTAGGGTTTATGCCAATTTTCGTAGGCAGCCATCGCGGTCAGAGCGGCGGCAATGGTGGCGGCCGCTTCACTGATCCAAAGCGTGCCCTTCTCGGCACTGCTGGGCCGCGGATCGCCCATCACGCCGCTGGGCGCGATGTCGCGCGTGAGCCAGGCAAAGGTCGCAGATGCATTCTCCGGCTTCAACAACTCGGGCTTGGCAATATCGGCGATGTAGTTCACCGTGTACTGATCGGTGTGTACCAACTCAGGAATAGCGCTCAGCAGCAGCGACGTTTCCAACTCACCGGCATGGAATCCATACGCTCGTTCCTGATCCCCGAGGCCGGTAAATGCCGCGCCCGCCGAACCGAAGAGCGAGAACAGGCGCAGTCCAAACTCCGCACGCAAGTCCCTCGCCATCACATCGACCAACGAGGTATTGCCGCCGTGCGTGTTGTAGAGAACCAGCTTTTTGAAACCGGCAGCGGAAACGCTGGCTCCCAGATCACGCAGAACGGCCATGAAGGTCGAAGCAGAAACAGAAAGCGTTCCAGGAAAACCTATGTGCTCGTTACTCTTGCCATAGCAAACGGCGGGCAGTACATAGACCGGCGTTTCCCGCGGCAAGAGCGCGAGCCCCGCTCCGAGAAGAATGCTGTTGATGAGCGTATCGGTCGCGAGCGGGAGATGCGGGCCATGCTGCTCGATCGCGGCGGTAGGCAGCACCAGGACAGTTTTGTCTTTCGGCAGTGCTTCTACTTGCTTCCAGGTGAGGTAGGCAAAGTTGCGGTGATCGGGGATCCAGCTCCTCATCGTGCGGTGGTCTCCAGCGAAACTTTCTCAAACGTTGCCATCTTGCCCGGGTTCAACAGCCCCTTGGCGTCATAACGGTACTTGGCCATTAATTGCACATTGTCACTGCGATAGCGGCCGCCGCCTTCCACGTTGTTTACGTGAGGGTTCGCCACGGTGACGCCGATCTCCCGGCAGTAGTCGATCATTTCGTTCAAGCGCTCTTCGGTGCTGTAGCGCACTACGGGGATCGACCCAGGCACAACCACACCTTGCCCGTTCTTCATGAACTCGATGTGAAAGAGGAACTCGTCAGCGAAGCGCTGCTTTAGTAAGGCGAACTGCTTGCGCGCGTCCACGGGATGAAATCCGCACTGCAAGTAGGTGTACTCCGGATCGAATTTCATCGCCCAGAGCGTGGTGTGATTCCACGTGTAGTCGGACAGCAGCGGGGTTGTGCGCAAACCGGTGTACGGTGCGGAGAGTGTGGTTACCCCGCCGGCCGCATGGGCTGCCTCTTCGAGCTGCTCGCGCTGTGCCTCGGCAACGAGGAAGAATATCAGCGCTTTTCCGTCCGGCGCCAGCGTGCGCACCGGGCTGAAAAAGGACGGAATGGGCCACTCAAAGGTAGTCACCAGGCGCTTGGTCCATGCCTCTCCCGTGGCCACGCTTTCGCTGAAAGTGAATGCCTGATCAAAGGTATCGAAAGCGATCACACATTGCGCCCACTCCACACTGGGCGTGAGAGCAAGCCAGATGCGGGTAATAATGCCGTTGGTACCCCAGGCGTGCAAGATGTCGTGAACCGCTTCGCCTTCGTGATGTACCAGGCGTGGCGGATCTTCCATGGTGACCACGTCGATCGCACGCACCGTGTTGAAGTCGCGCAACCCGCCATGCGCCACCGAGCCGATGCCACCGGATCCACCGGCAACAAAGCCGCCCACTGAAGCCTTGGCAATGGTCGAGGGGAAACACCGCAGCTCCCATCCTGCCTTGCGCGCTTCGGTCTCCAATGTCCCCAGCCGCAGGCCAGGCCCACACACGGCCACACCGTCGGGGGTGATGGATTCGATCGCATCCATTCGGGAAAGATCGAGCAACACGCCGCCCTGCAGGGGAACCGACTGGCCGTAGTTGCCGGTGCCCGAGCCGCGCGCAGTCACGGGAATTCCGTGGTCGTAACAGTAGCGCAGCACCGCCTGGATTTCGGCGACGTTCAGGGGATGCACCACCACGTCGGCGGTCTTACCATCGAGCAGCTTGCGCAGTACTGGCGAATACCAGTAAAAGTCGCGAGACAGGCGATCGACCACCTGCGGTGCGGTAGAAACCCGCGTGGGATCGGCCAGGATGGAGCCAAGAGACACTTCGAGCGGCGTTGTCATGCAGTCACTCCCTGTTGGTAGTGCTCCCTTACCGCTTACGAGTTCCCCAGGTGGCAAATGCCGCCTGCATCCGGGGGTGGGTAAAGAGGGTGTTGCACAGTTCTCTGAGGACGGGCCCGTTCACGATGCACTGCATGTCGCTGCGCTGAGCGACCTCGGTCGCCGGTATCTGAATTTGCCGGCAGTACTGGTTGGCATCTTCAATGGTGGCGCCAAACACAACCCGGTCGAGACCTGCCCAGAGGGCATTGGCCATGCACATGGGGCAAGGTTCGCAGGTGGAATAAAGTGTATATCCGGCGAGCGAAGAACTCTTCCGCTTTTTGCAAGCGAGCCGGACTGTGCGCACTTCTGCGTGCGACGAAGGGTCATTCTCGCGCGCCACGGCATTGCGGCCGCGCATCAGTGTCTCCCCACTTTGACTGTCGACGATCAGGGCGCCAAAGCATACCGGTTGCGCGGTTTTGAAACTTTGGGCGGTGTAGTGGACCAGCGCTGTAAGGCGAGCTTCATCTGCCGCGGAGACGCGATTTGCAGACAATGGGGCGGTGGTCATGCGAAAGTTTAAATCATTTTTCCGGCAAGGTGCGCGGAGCCTGCGTTTGTCATGGCTGGCCATGCGACCGTTCATGGTATACACAAATCGATATGTCCGATATGACTCCACTCCACGCGGCGACAGCGAACCGGCTCCCACTCGATCAGGCAAAAGAAGCGCTGGCGCGTGCCAACAGCAATCCTGGCCACAACGTGTACCTGGCACTCGATGCAGACCGTACCCTGCGCGAAGCCTCAGCGATGCTTACACGCTTCCCAGGAGAATCTCGTCTGTTATTCGGCGTACCGGTGGCGGTTAAGGATTGCTTCGATGTCTCGGGCTATCCCACCACGTGTGGTTCACGCTTTTATGCGGCGCAGAACGGTGTGGCGGCAGCAGATTCATTTGTCGCCATGCGGCTGCGGCGTGCGGGCGCCGTGATCATGGGTAAAACGCATCTGCACCAACTTGCCTACGGCATCACCGGCGAGAACAGCGAATACGGTGACAGCCTGCAGCCCAGTGACCCGGCACGGTTGACTGGAGGCTCTTCCAGCGGCAGCGCGGCCAGCGTACAGGAGGGCTCGGCGGTTGCCGCCATAGGCACTGATACGGGCGGCTCGATCCGCGTTCCGGCAGCGCTCTGCGGGCTGGCCGGCTATCGCTCCACGCTTGGCCTCGGCGGCGCCGCTGCCTGGGAGGGGGGCACGCATCTGGCCGCTTCGTTCGACACCATCGGATGGTTATTCCGTGACCTGCGCGATGGGCCGCTGTTAGCCGAGGCGCTGTTCGATGTAGCTCCGGAGACGGCGGTGGAGAAGCCTACGATCGCCGCGGTCGACGAGTCTTTCCTCCATGACTGCGAGCCTGCGGTGCTCGCCATGTATCAAGGATGGATTGAGAAGCTGAAGCGGCAGGGCGCAGAGGTGCGCGCCTGGGTCCCCGATTTCTGGGACGACTCACGAGAGATCTTCATGGGCATCCAGGGGCATGAAGCGGCCGTGCTGCATGAGGGAAACTATGACCACTTTGAGCGTGCGGTGGCCGATCGTCTACTCTGGGGCGCCTCGCTTTCCCCAGAGGTCATCGCGGACTTACGTGCGCGCCATCAGGTTTTCCGGGCGCGCATGGATGGGCTGCTGCAGACGCATGATTTTCTGTTGCTGCCCTGCGCGCCGATGTCACAACTGCTTGCAGGAGCGGATCACTCGGCAACCCGCATGAACATACTGCGTTACACAACGCCTGCAAGCCTGGCCGGCATGCCGGCGGTCACGTTGTCCGCGCCGGGCGGCGGAGCGCAACTGATTGCGGCGCGCGGGCGTGACGGCAAACTGCTGGCGTTTGCGGCGCAGTTGACGGAGAAGATTGCGCTCGAGAGTTAACCGGCCAGGTGCTAGCCTAAACAGACTCGCATGAGCAAAACCTTCTGGACTCGCATGACAAAACGGCACGTATGGGTCGCGGGGCTCTGCATGCTCGCTTGCCTAGGTTGCCGGCAGGCGAAGACCAATAACGGGCTCACGCCGGTAACATTGCAGACGGACTGGTACCCGCAACCCGAGCACGGCGGCTTCTATGATGCGCAGCTTCATGGCTATTACAAAGACGAGGGTCTTGACGTAACCATCCTGCCTGGCGGCCCTTACGTGAACTCTGATCAGCAGGTGGCTGCGGGCGCTGTCCAGTTCGCCATGGGCTCCTCAGACCATGTGCTGCAGGCGATCGGCAACGATGTGCCGCTGGTGGCGATCGCGGCTACCATGCAGCACGATCCGCAGGCGGTGATGGTGCACGAAAATTCCCCCGTGCACAGCTTTCCGGATCTTGATGGGCACGCGGTCGCCGTTCGATTGGGCGCGTCCACATGGTTTGAATACCTGGTCAAGCGCTACCAATTGAAGAACGTGCGCGAGATACCGGCGACCTACAGCGTCGCCAATTTTCTGCAGGATAACAATTACATTCAGCAAATCTTTGTCACTTCAGAACCCTTCTTCGCGCGCATCGCAGGGGCGAAAGTACGCACCCTGCTGATCAGCCAGACAGGCTACGATCCTTACCGCGTTATGGTGACCTCGCGGCCGTATCTGCAACAGCATCCTGAGATCGTAGAAAAATTTGTGCGCGCGTCTCTGCGGGGCTGGCGGGATTACCTGCAAAATCCTGATGCCGTGAACGCGGTCATCTCAAAGCTGAACCCGGCCATGAGCGTGGCGCAAATGCAGTTCAGCTCGCAGGCCCTGCGGGATCAGCATTTCATTGCCGGCAATGCCGCGGACAATGCAGACCTCGGCAAATTTGACCCGGCACGCTGGGCAAGCATGTATCAGCAACTGTATGAACTGAAGCTGATCCAGAAGCCCTTTGATCCGGCTACGGCGTACACACTGCAGTTCATGCCCAAAAGCAACTAGAAGGCTTAATCCAGAGTATGGACCGCTGCGCTTTCGGCGAATGCCGTAACCGGCCATGAGCAGCAGCAGGATGTAAATCACCTGCATAGCAGTGCGCGCGGGCACGCTGGGCATCCGCAAACCGCCAATGGTCTGATTGGCGGCATAGACGTTCGCGGGAAAGATGGCCACCATCAGCAACGCCAGGCAGGTTGCGGCACTTCGGCTGAAGGCGGGCAAGAGTAAGCCGATCGCCCCGGCAATCTCCAACGCGCCACTTAGCAGAACCAACAGTTCACGATGCGGAAAGATCGGTGGAATGATGCCGGCAAACAGAGCGGTTCGGACGAAGTGACCCACTCCCGAGACCAGGAGCGGCACGGAGACGACGATCCGCAATGCCCATTGCAACCAGCCAAAGGGAAAGAGGCCTCCGCGGCTCCACAAAAAGAAAGCAGCGACGGTGCCAATATAGGAGTGCGGTGGTGATGCCGTAGGCCATGGGATCCTGTTTGCGATCGATAACGATGTAGTTTCAGCTTTCGCTGTTTGAGCTGCCTACCTTCCCCAGGCTATAGCCTTGTGGGACCAATCAGATGCCAGTGCACGGCGAACCAGGCCAGGAATAAACATGCCATCGCGACCAGAGAGTACGCGATGCGCGTGGACGGCTTCCATTTGGTTTGGGTGACCGTACGGATCGCTGATACCACCACAACCAGGCTGAAGCCTAAAGCCAGCGCAGTCACGATATCCGCCAGGATGAAATATTTGTCCCAGGCGGAGGTGGGCGGCATGGCGTCATTCGACCCAGCCATTGTCCCGGTGACCACAACAGCGACCAGCAGAAGCAGCCAGAGCAAACCTGCAGCGCTTGCTGTCCAGGGTAACCAACGGGTTCCCGGCAGCGGCGCCAGCGCCGGGAGACGCCGGAAGAATATACGACGGCCAAAACGATAGAACGACGCAGAGATTGTAACCAATAAGACCAGCAGGCTCACGACCAAACCGGTTGCAATTAACCTACTGTGTTCATACCACGGAACTCTTTGCAGTTGCACGCCGGGAAAGTCAGAGGCAAGTCGAACGATCTCGCCAGAGGGGTTGCGGAGTGCAAAAATTCTTCTCTGCCCATCGATCTCCTGCCAAAGATCTTTGCCAACAGGCTTCCACTTGATCGTGTGACCGCGGAGATCCTTGGCGCCTTCGATGTGCAGCGCACCCTCTTTGTCGACCGTCGCCGTCCTTTGCGAGGAGAGCGAGTCGAGTTTGAGCCGGGTGCTGTCTGCCCGGCGGGTCGACTGGTACACGCCGGCGATGGCCTCGAGATCCTTGCGCGGCAAGCTAAGAAACTTTTGAGCAGGCTGGCCGGGAAAATAGCGATCGGTGAACATATCCATCAGCTCGGGCCTGGTTTTCCCCGCACTCGCGGCTGAGTTGTAGGAGATGAATAGCATCAACTTGCGAGAGGGCTCCAGCATGAACAGGCTGTGGAACGCGACCAGGTCGCCCTCGTGACCGATCCAGTGGAGATTGTTTCTCCAGTCCTGATAAAAGCCCATGCACATGGGCGGCATCTGATCGCTGACCCTGAACTGCGGCGTCCACATTTGCTGCAATGTCTGCGGTTGCAGAATGCGTTTGCCGTCAAGCGCTCCGCCATTCAGCAGCGCCTGCCCGAGCCGGCCCATATCGGCTGCCGTAGAAGAGACCCCGCCGGCTGATACCGGGTTGAAGATTTCAAATCCGATGACAGGCTTCTCGGTGCTGCCCGCGTACCCTTCGGAAGGCAGGCTGTGCAGAGGTGCCGGTGGCGGCTGGTAAAAGGTGGAATGCACCATCTTAAGCGGGGCGAAGATGTGCTGTTCGACATACTGCTCAAAGGGCTCTCCGCTGACGCGTTGCACGATATAACCCGCCAGGCCCACACCATAGTTGGAGTAGGCGGGGACCGTCCCGGGTGCGAAGAGCCGCTCGGGCTGGTTGCGTATGAGATAGTCGCGCAGCGTGGGAGCCTGCCTGGGATTCGTGATGATGATGTCGCGCACTACCTCTTCGAATCCGCCGGTATGGGTCATCAGGTTGCGCAAGGTGACAGGTCGGCCAAACGCGGGGCGAATCGAGAAATCGAGATACTGATTGATGTCGGCGTCGAGTTGCACCTTCCCCTGCTCTTCCAGTTGCATGATCGAAATCCAGGTAAAGAGCTTGGAAATGGAGGCCAGCCGAAAGATGGTGGTGACGGGGTCCACCGGCTTCTTGCTCTTCAGGTCGGCGTATCCATAACCCTTCTGTAGCAGAACCTGTCCGTTCTGCATCACCATGACGGAGGCTCCCGCTATGTCGGAGCGCTCCAGTTGCAGGGGCACGATGCCATCAAAGAAGGATTCCAGATCCGCGGATGTGAGCGGGTGCGCCGGCGTTGCGTTGGTCTTTACGTCCGCTTGCGGCGCGGGTGTTTCGGTCGGCTGCAAGGCAGTGGGGGCCTGGGCGTGGAGGATGAGCGACGCGAAGAGGAGGCTAAAGAGGGCCGCGGTGCGGTACATGGCTGTGCTCCAGCAGATTAGGTAGCGGCGATTCTAGCAGGCGCCCACCGTTTTCCCTGGGATGTTGAAGCGCTGGCGTTTTGCGTGTCCACATGTCCCCACTCAAGCCAAAAGCGGCTTGAATGGGCCACCCAGGTTTCGTTCCACCACAGAGTTCTTCGCGATGTTGAGTGTGAGAAGAATGCAAACCCCTATAGTTCTCACCGGCGCAGACCCACTCCGGGTGGCCCATTCAAGCCGAGTTTGGCTTGAGTGGGGGACACCTGAACATTCCGGGCGCTGGATCTACGCTGAATGGACGCGTTGCTTGCAAAAGACTTCCGGATGCGGAACGTCCTTATCAGCACCCAAATCGTCCTTCACCCTTATGGTAGTGTTTTGTTGCATGGGGATAGAAAGAGAACCCAACGGCGATAGGCCCGCGAAGGGTTTGTCGCGGCCGAGCGCGGTGCCCAGCCTCTCGTACATCCATATCATCGAGGCGTTGCTTGAGAACGGCTCCATGTCGCGGACAGAACTGGCGAACTCGCTCGGCCTCAGCCGCTCCGCACTCACAGAGATGAGCCGCATCCTCATCCAGGACGGATTCATCGAGGAGTCGCCCTCGGTGGTGGATCGTCAGCGCAAGGGGCGGCCTTCGATCATGCTCTCGCTCAATGCGAGGTATGGCTATTTTGTCGGCGTAGGGCTTACCGGCGATGCTCCCCTGATGGCTCTGACGGATTGCCACGGCAACGTGCTCGCCGAGCATAGCATCGACGTGGCCATGGAACCAAAAGCAGTAGCCGCAGCGATCGCCCGAGGCATTCCCTACCTCACCCGCGCGTCGAACATTGCGCACGAACGTGTACTTGGCATTGGCGTGGCGCTCTCGGGTCACGTAAATCATGCCGAGGGCATCTGTTTGCACTCAAACCTGCTGGGCTGGCACGACGTGCCGATCGCACACATTGTAGAGAGCGTGACTGCCTTGCCGACCTACATCGATAACGATGCGCATGCGGTAGCGCTGGGCGAGAAGTTATTTGGCATGGCTCGTGAGTTCAAGAGCTTTACCGTCATCATGCTCGGCAAGAAGATCGGAGGCGGCAGCTACATGCAGGGGCGGCTTTATCGCGGGCACACGGGCGCCGCAGGAGAAATTGGCCATTGCACCGTTGTGCCTGAAGGGCCGCGTTGCGAGTGCGGGAAAGAAGGGTGCGTGGACGTGTTTGCCTCAAGCTCCGCTCTTTTGCGCAGGGCGGCGGCGCTAGGACTGCATGTGGAGGCGATCGGCGAACTCGAAGCCGTGGCCGCGGCGGGGGAAGCGAAAGCCATTGACCTGCTACGACATGCCGGCTCGGCACTGGGTGTCGCAGTGGCCAACTTCATCCAGGTAAATAACCCTGAGCTGGTGCTGTTTGCCGACCTGGTGGGTTTTGGCAATGGCATATTTATCACCAGCGCCCGGCAGGCGATCGAACGCAACATCATGCCGCACTTGCTGCGGACCACGCGGCTGGAATTTCGCTCGATGGAGCAGGACTTTATGGTGCGCGGTGCAGCCAGCATCGCCGCTCACCAATTCCTGATCGAGCGCGCCGGGCCACGATTCCAGCAAACTGCCGCACTGCTGGAAGTGTGAGCGGCTCGCTACCTCAGAGCTTTGGCAACCGCAGCGAAGAAGGGCACGTCGTCCACTTGGCTCAAGGCTGAGTCTGGTTTAGGACGGGCACTCAGGACCACAATCACCAGCTTCTGCTGCGGGTTTATGTAAAGGTGCTGGCCGAAGATGCCGACCGCCTGGAACGCACCCTGATGAACAGGATCGCCCGCCGGAATAGGCCACCAGAGATAGCCATAGTCGACTGAGGCTTTGCCGATGACGTGCGGGCTGCCGGCTTGCTGGAACCAGCCTGACGGCACCACTCGTTTTCCGTCGATCACACCATCCTGCTGCACGAAGAGGCCGAAGCGGCCGTAATCGCGCAAGGTGGCGCCCATGCCACTGCCGGCCAGTCCCATGCCTCCGGGAGACTCAACCCACCAGGTGGCGTCGTGCTCCATCCCGAGCCGGGACCACAGAGTCTTTGAGCAGTAGTCAGCAAGTGATTGATGGGTGGCAGATTCCAACACAGCGCCTACCAGAAACGACTCGCCGGTGCTGTAGTTCCATACCGTGCCCGGAGGCGCCGCGCGGGATAAGCCGTTCATGTAGGTCACGATGCTGCCGGGTTTTCCCTCCAGTTGCCGGTCGAGCAATTGCCGCCGGTTGGAATGTGGGTCGGTGTAGGTTTCGTTCCATTTCACGCCGGAGGCCATCTGCATGATGTTGTGCAGGCTCACGTCGCGGTAAACACCGGTTTTCAGTTGCGGCAGGTAGCGCGTGATGGGGTCGTCGAGACTGGTGATCAGACCCTGTTGGATAGCGGCCCCGACCAGCGTGGAGGCGACGGACTTGGCCATCGAGAAAGAAATCCAGCGCGTATCGGGTGTGGCACCGAGTTCATAATCCTCAAAAGCGACTTTTCCGTCCTTCAGTACCAGCAACCCGGCGACACGATCGCTGGCCAGGTAATCGAAAAGATCGTAGCTGGACCCACGCGACTGGAAGTGCACGTTCCTGAGTGGCGTTGCCGCGGTTGGCAGTGCATGCACAGGCCCGCTGCGCCGCACAGTTTTGACGGGAAACAGGGTGTCGCTGTGCGAGAAAGTGAGGACTTCGACGCCAGGCAGCATGGCGCCATCGAACACCTGCCGCGCGCCCGCAGGTTGCTGCGACCAGGCGGTCAGAGCGCAGGGCATCACGATCGCAGCCAACATTGCTTCACGAAGAGGAAGTCTCATCGCTGGAGTGTAACTTGAATCGGCAACCGTCTTCGTAGCTTCCTGAAGCAGAGCTCTCAGCCCGGCAGTACGACGGGCTGGTCATATCCGCAGCCTCGGGCAGCGGTTACTATGGACGATAAACGAGGTGGGCTCCAGCATGGCAGTAGTGGCAAACACAGATTCGCTTCGCGCGCGGTTGACCTATGAGCCGCAGGAACTTGGTTTTGGCACCAGCGGCCGGCGAGGTAAGGTCGCGGACCTGAGCCAACTCGAGGTCTACCTGAACGCACTGGCGGAGCTCGAGTACCTGCAGTCGCTCGCGCCCGCGCAGGGCGGGATCGCGCGCGGCGATGTGTTCTATTTTGCTTCGGACCTGCGTCCGAGTTCGACGCAGTTTGTTCGCGAAGAAGAAGGGCGAGGCGAGATCGCGCAGGCAATTGTGGCCGCCATCCGCGAGGCCGGCATGCAACCGGTGAACCTGGGGTTGATTCCTACGCCCGCGCTGGCCAGCTTCGCGCTGGCGCGTGGCAAGGGCAGCATCATGGTCACGGGAAGTCATATTCCTTTTGACCGGAATGGGTATAAAGCCAACAGTAGCCGGGGCGAACTGCTCAAAGAGCAGGAAGCGCCCATCAATCAGCAAGTGAAACAAGTACGCGCCCGGCTCTATGAACAGCCGTTTGAAGAGTCGTTGTTCGATGAGCGCGGCATGTTTAAGAACGGCCACCGGGCACTGCCTCCTGTCAATGATGAAGCGCGCACTGCTTACATAGAGCGCTTCACCCATTTCTTCAAGGGCGCTTCTCTGCACGGCAAACGGCTGCTGGTGTATCAACATTCGGCGGTGGGCCGCGACATCCTGGTGGAGATTTTGCAACAACTGGGCGCGCAGGTAGTGGCAGGCGGTCGCAGCGATACCTTTGTACCGATCGATACCGAGAACATTGACGCGGCGCAACTCGCGGTGATCCAGGCTTTGGCCGACGAAGCGACTGCGGCTGGCGGTCCGCTGCATGCGGTCGTGTCCATTGATGGGGACAGCGATCGCCCGCTGGTGCTAGGCGTGGATGCGGCGACCCACCAGGTGCAATTTTACGGCGGCGACCTGCTGGGTATGGTCGTAGCGGAGTTTCTGCAGGCCGATGCCGTGGTGGTGCCGATCAGTTGCAACGACGCCATCGACCGGGGCAAGTTGGCCGCCGTACTCATGCCGAAGACGCGCATTGGGTCGCCCTTTGTGATTGCCGCCATGGAGGCTGCATTGGCACAAGGCAGGAAAAGGGTTTGCGGATGGGAACCCAACGGAGGCTTTCTCACCGGCTCAGTGATTGAGCGAAACGGCGCCACGCTGGCGCCACTGCTGACCCGGGATGCAGGCCTGCCGATACTGGGTGTACTGTTTGCGGCTGAAGAGCAAGGTGTTTCGCTGCAGGAACTGTTCCGGCGTCTCCCCAAACGGTTTGGCAAGGCAGCGCTGCTGAAGCAATTTCCCAGGGCCACTGCGTTGAAAATCGTAAAACGCTTCTCGCCTCCAGAGGGGCAGAGCGCGGCAACGAACGCCCAGGAAATCCAGAACGACCTGGCCGCCTTTTTCAGCCCTGCTCTGGGCTTTGCCAGCGTGGCGCGGGTGGACTACACCGATGGCGTGCGTGTTCTGTTCACCAATGGTGAGGTGGCCCACGTGCGCCCCTCAGGCAACGCGGATGAGTTACGCATTTACGCGGTCGCCGATACGCAGGAGCGCGCGAACACGATCACGACGCTGGGTGTGGCGGAACCTGCGGGCATACTGCGCAAAATGGAGAGTGCTGTCAATGGTTGAAGCAGGCATACTGACGCTGCAGGGCGTGGTGCAGCACTATGACTGGGGTGGGCATAACTTTATCCCGGACTTGCTGGGCGTGGAGAATGCAACCCGCAAGCCGTTTGCTGAGCTTTGGATTGGCGCTCATGCCAAGGCGCCCTCGATCGCCGAGTTCGGCGGCGAGCAAGAACCGCTCGACAAGCTGATCGCCGAGGATCCGGTAGCGATGCTGGGCGTAGCCGCGAGCACTCGGTTTGGTGGGCGCCTCCCCTATCTGTTCAAGATCCTCGATGTGCACAAGATGCTCTCGATCCAGGCGCATCCGACCCTGGTGCAAGCCGGGAAGGGTTTCGCCCAGGAGAACGGCAAAGGCATTCCGCTCGATGCCGGCAATCGCAACTACAAAGACAATAATCACAAGCCAGAGATCGGCGTGGCGTTAACTGACTTCTGGATGCTGCATGGTTTTCGGCCGATGGAACAAATCTCTGCGGTACTCACCGAGACACCTGAGCTGGCCGCACTGATGCCTGACTTTTCTCGCCGTCTCGATGAGGCAGGTCACAACCACGAGGTCCGCCGCGGGCTGTTGCGCGAACTCTACCGCAACGTGATGACCATACCGCAGGATCGGGTAGACCAGCTGCTCAATGCCCTGCTGGCTCGATTACAGAGTGAGACTACCTGCAGCTCGCGAGAGTGCAGACTACTGGGCATTGCGCGCGGCTGAGAATTTTCCCCTGCCCGGAGGCCATCGGGACCGCGGCATTTTCAGCGTGTATTTGCTGAACCTGGTACACCTGCGGCCGGGCCAGGGTACGTTTCAGCCCGCTGGTGTTTTGCACGCGTACCTCGAAGGGGTGAACGTTGAGCTCATGGCCAACTCCGATAATGTGCTGCGTGGCGGCTTGACGACCAAGCATGTGGATGTGCCGGAGTTACTCGACATTTTGACCTTTGAAGGAGGAACCCCGGAGGTACTCGACGGGGTGGTGGTGAGCCCGCAGGAGAAGCTCTATCGCACGCCGGCAGAGGAGTTCGAACTAAGCCGCATTGCCCTCGCCCCCGGCCACCATTTTCGTGGCGAAGCGACCTATGGCCCGAAAGCTTTTCTGGTGCTGGAAGGCTCCGCGAACGTGACGGCAGGTAATCGCAGCACACCGCTCCACCGGGGCAGCATCGGCTTCGCCCCGTGCGGCACGGAGTTCGTGTTCGAGGCAAAGGGTGAGGCCGTGGTTATCTTCCAGGCTGGTCTGCCTGGCCACGCGCACGGCGTCGCGTAATGCACACGCACGCGTAGCTAATTCGAACTATGTTGCGACAGAAAGGCGTTAACCTCCGCCGCGGAAGGCAAGGAAGGTTGCGCACCGGCCCGGGTGACGGATATAGCAGCTGCGGCTGCCGCATACCGGGCTGCGCTGGCTGGCGCCTGGCCCCGCGTGAGCGCCACCGCAAAGGCGGCGTTGAAACAATCGCCCGCGGCCGTCGTATCCACGACCTTGACCGGAAAAGCAGGCACCTGTTGCGCCGGACAATCTCGGCCAGCCAAAAATACTCCCTGGGCGCCCAGTTTCAGGGCTACGTTGCGCACCCCGGTGGCCAGCAACTTCTCAGCGGCCGCAGCCGGTTCCAGTTGCAGCCCACCCAGCAGTATGCGCGCTTCCGTCTCGTTTGGCGTGAGCCAGGTAGTGCGCTCGAGCAGTGCTTCGGGTAGGGGCACTGCGGGAGCAGGATCGAGCATGAGCGGCACCCCGGCTCGGCCAGCCTGCTCCGCAAGACGGAGGACAGATTCCATGGGCGTCTCCAACTGCACCAGGATCATGCTCGCCTGCGCAATGGCGGCTTGGTGGGCGTCGAGATACGAGGGTGAGAGCTCGTGGTTTGCACCCGAGATGACAATGATGCAGTTTTCCCCGTTATCTGCCGTGGAGATCTGCGCTACGCCGCATGGGCCGGGAACCTTCTGCACGGCCACCGTGTCGACACCCGCATCCCGCAACCCTGAAAGCAGCCGTTCAGTAAAAAGATCGGTGCCCAGCAAACCGATCATGGCGATCGGTGCGCCCAGCTTGGCAACTGCGACTGCCTGGTTGGCGCCCTTGCCACCGTTGAACGCTTCGAAGGTGCTGCCAAGTATCGTTTCGCCCGGCGCAGGCAGGTGCCTGGCGCAGGCTACCAGGTCTATGTTGATACTGCCCACGACTAATAACTTCTTCTCCACAGTCGCTCCATTCGCAATTGCTCGCGCAGCAAGCGCGGGCATTTGCATACGCAAGTGTAGCGAAGGATGCGTGCCGCCGGCGCGACAGCACGAACGCTGACGCAAAAATCTGCTGTTACGCGGGCGCCGAAGAGACTACTGTTGACTCAACATTCAGAAACTTGCCGGAGGAAGAACTATGGCTGGAGAACCAAGCAAGGAACGCCGAGGCGTTCTCAAGCTGATGGGATTAGGCCTTGCCGGGCTCACCGCCCGAACCGCAGAGGGCATGTACCAGTCACCGCGTGCACCGATTCAGAGGCCCGAGACTCCCGAGGCCGCTATGAATCTGCTGGTGGAGGGAAACAAGCGGTTTGTGGCCCAGAATCTGGTCTCATTTCGTGAAGATCTGGACATATTGAAAGCTCATTCTGAAGAACTCCAGGAGCCCTTTGCGGCCGTACTTTCGTGCGCCGACTCGCGCGTCCCGGTAGAGCTGGTATTCGATCAGAGCATCGGGCATCTTTTTGTCGTGCGGGTTGCCGGTAATGTAGCAGCTTCAGATACAATTGCCAGCCTGGAGTACGGTGCAGCCGTGCTGGGAGTCAAGGCTCTCCTGGTACTCGGACACACCAACTGCGGCGCGGTGAAAGCAACCATTGCGGCCAAAGCCGTTCCCGGGCAGATCAGCACGCTTTATCAATATATTTATCCGGCTACCCAGGGAGCCGGCGGTGATTTGCAAACGGCCAGCCGTAAGAATGCTTCGCTGCAAGCTTCGGTTCTGAAGGAAGCTTCACCGGTACTGGCAGAACTGGTGAAACAAAACAAGCTGGCGATCCGGGCGGCGATGTACGACATCGGTACTGGCAAAGTCACGATGGTGTAAAGCCAGAAGCTGGACCAGCGCAGGATAAGAGCGAGCCCGGGCAACCGGGCTCGTTTTGCATGTGGAAAGCACTCGTACCCAAAGCAAGCCACGAAAGTTGTAGCTGCACCGACTCTGCGTGGTAACCGGGTTGACCGCAGATGAATCGCCACGCCGCTGCCGATAAGAGACTCAGCTGTTTGTTGACGACAAACAATCCTGGCTATCTCGGGGCGTCCCTGCTTTTGCAATGGCATGCTGTGCGAGAAAAGGACGCCTGGCGCCCGCATTCAGTTAAGCCTGGCTGGATGGATGGAAGCGTCTTCTCTAAACCAAAGGAACCATAGAAGTAATGTTATTCGGGTGTGACCCAACGTCGCGTCAGCTGTTCCAAATTGGGTATCCAGTATCAGGTCCTGTTTCATATACGATCTGTTTCGCGTGCAGCAGAGAGCTTTTGCAAGCGAAAGCCCGGACTGCATGACAGGCTTATGGCTTGGATCATGATGCGCAGCAATCCGTGCTTAGCGTCCGGAAGTAACTGAAGAGTTGTGTGTGCAAACCGAGGTCTCTCGTATGTGGAATACCCTGCCCTACTCTGCCCGCAGGAGCCGTATCAGCAGAAGCCTGTTGTTGGCGTTACCTGGCCTCCTGATGATGGCGATCACCCTGCCGCGAGCAGCTGCCGTCGCAACGTCGACCACGCTCGTCAGTTCATCCCCGACCGTGGTCTCACCAGCGCCGCTCATTCTCTCTGCTTCTGTCACGGCCGGTGGGACGGCGGTGAGCACCGGCTCAGTGACCTTCTGCGATGCGTCAGCCCCGTTCTGCGAGGATGCAGCCGTCGTTGGCAAAGCACAGCTGATTGCTGGCACTGCGCAAATTAAATTCATCCCTGCTATCGGCGTACACAACTACAAGGCCGTCTTCGCCGCGACCACGACCTTAGCGAGCAGCACGTCAGCAGCGCAAACCGTCACCGTGACGGGGCTGTACCCAACGACGACCGCGATCACGGCCAGCGGCAACCCCAGCGGTTACAGCTTGACGGCGACCGTGGTGGGCTATGCAAACCATCCGCCGGTACTTGCAGGCACCGTGTCGTTTCAAGACACGACTACCGGGAATTCTGTACTGGCCACGGCTCCGCTGGGTGCACCGGCGTTTGCTGAGAACTTCGTGCCCGCTCCAGGATCACCTATTCCGGCAGGCAACCAGCCCACAGTGGCTGGGATCGGCGACTTCAACGGAGACGGCCGGCCAGACCTGGCTATCCTCAACGCGTATGAAAACACCGTCAGTATTTCTTTGGGAAAAGGTGACGGCACGTTCACACCAGGCACCGCGATCACCGGGGTAGGCACCAGCGACTGCATCTTCCAGGATCAGCCTTCCAATTGTGGTATCGCGGTGGGCGACTTGAACGGTGACGGCCACGCCGACCTGGCGGTCACCAGTGGCGGCGACAATACCGTGGTCGTTTTGTTGGGTCATGGGGATGCGACCTTTAGCCCAGCCGCCGGCTCGCCCATCACGGTTGGCACCTTTCCCGAGGCGGTAAAGATCGCAGACTTCAATAAAGATGGTCTCCTCGACCTGGCCGTCGCCAATGCGAAAGACAACACAGTCAGCATTCTTCTGGGCAACGGAGATGGCACCTTCACTGCGGCGAGTGGGTCCCCCGTGGCCGTTGGAGGATTCCCATTCTTTCTAGCTGTGGCTGATTACAACGGGGATGGCTCCATGGACGTGGCTGCCACCAACCAGAATGACAGTACGTTGAGCATCCTGCTCGGCAATGGCGACGGGACGTTCAATGAGGCCCCCGGCTCTCCCATCTCTTCGCTGAGCTATAACCCTGGCCCGGTGGTGGCTGCGGATTTCAACGGCGACGGCATCGTCGACCTGGCGGTGGCCAACTTCACGCCCTTGTTGCCGAGCACATCGGGTGATGTTGTCGTCTTGCTGGGCAACGGAGATGGTACCTTCTCGCAATCGTCCGGATCGCCGATTGTCGTGGGAGTCGACCCGTTCGCGTTGGCCACGGCCGATTTCAATCAGGATGGCAAGCTGGACCTTGCGGTAGACAACTATGGCCAGATCGAGCAGCCGGGAACGCAGACACTGACGATCCTCTTCGGCGATGGAAAAGGTGCGTTCACGCCGGCCGGTGTGCCAATCCAATTGGGGAACTCTCCGAATGACCTGGCGGTTGCCGACTTCAATGGAGACGGAACCACAGACCTCGCCATTCCGAACCTGGCAGACTTCAACGCAACGATCCTGCTTAACGTGTTTATCCAGACCTCGACTGCAACCGTCAATGGGGTAACCATCGCCGGCACCGGTACGCATTATGTCGACGCCATGTACCCCGGTAACACCTCATTCGCGCCCAGCACATCGACCACTGTGCCGCTCGAAGGACAGGTGGTGCCCACAACCCTGACCCTCACGGCCAACCCCATCGAGCAGATGCTCACCATGCCAGTGACCCTCACCGCGCAACTAGCGGTCACCTCGGTGGGAACACCCTCCGCGCAGCCGACGGGCACGGTCACTTTCTTCGACCAGAGCGTGAACACCCAACTTGGGACTGCACCCATGGGCCCGAACGGCCAGGCAGTGTTCAGCACCATCAGCATAGGCCCGGGCGTGCACGTGATTACCGCAAGCTTCGCGGGAGATGCCAACTATCTAGCCAGCGCGTCGAATGCCGTTACGGTAATGATTGACGAGCTGATGATCACCCGGGTGGGCAACAACAATACGACGATCCTGCCGGGCACCACGGTGGTATATACGCTGCAGGTAACGCCCCAGGTGGCTACCGCCTTTTTGTACAACGTAAGCTTTACGGCCGCGGGTTTGCCCGTTGGCGCTGTGGCCAGCTTTTCGCCGGTGACGCTTGCGGCCGGAGGCAAAACCGCGCAGATAAAGATGACGGTCGAGACGGCGAAAAGCGCTTCAAATGAGGCGCCTCCATCACCGTTCGACCGATTGCCGCTCGCTCTCGGGCTGCTGCTGCCCCTGTTTGGCAGCAAGGCAGTGCGCAAGCGGCTACGACAGTGCCCTCATTCACTGGGTGCGCTGGTACTGGCGGTGCTTAGTCTGGCTGCCATTGCGGGGCTGAGCGGTTGTGCAGGCGCAGGGTTGTTCGCCGCGCGCAAGGTGCCCTTTGCTATCACCGTGACGGCGACTGAGGGCACTCTCCAGCGCTCAACGAAGGTGCCCCTTGCGATTCAGTAAACGCGTTGGCGCGGGTTGTGGAGACAGCATGTTCAGATCTGTAGCGTTACTGCTTATAGGAACCATGATCGGCGCGCTCGGCGTGCACGCGCAGGTTACCACGCCGGCAGGCAGAGATTTCGGCCTGCCACGAGCCGAGATTTCGTTTGCCTACAGTCCCACTGAGGTGAATGCGCCGCCTGGGCATTGCGGCTGTTTCTTCATGAACGGCGTGAGCGCTGAGGGCAACTTTCGCACCTATCGGGCCTTCACCACGGTAGTGGATGTGACTGCAACCCACACGGGCCAGATCCTGAACACGGGTCAACCCTTTTCGATGATCATGGCGACCGGGGGCATACGCCTCAACTACCGCGTGGGCGGCGAACGGTTCTACTATTTCAAACCGTTTGTGCAGGCCTTGGCCGGCATGGCGCACGGCTTTGACTCGGCCTTCCCCGACAAGCAGGGGTTCATTCAACCCACGGCGAATTCGGTTGCACTGCTGGCAGGGATCGGTCTCGATTACAAGTACCGGCGCCATCTTTCGTTTCGCGTGATCCAGGCAGACTACGGGTATACGCGGCTGCCGAACCTGGCTGGCAACGATCAGAACCTGTTACGGATATCTTCTGGCATTACCATCCACCTGAAGTAAAAGAGCGATGGAACGGACAGCAGCCGGTGCACATGGGTTGACATGTACCCCACTCAAGCCAAACACGGCTTGAATGGGCCACCCACCATCTGATAGGACACGCACCATCTGTTTGATAAAGCTTTTGTCTGGGTAGGGATGTTGTTGCTGACCCTTTAGAGAAGCTCCGGGGTGGCCCATTCAAGCCGTGTTTCGCTTGAGTGGGGTACATCTCAACCTGTTGCTTACCGCGAAAACTTCGGAAACTCTGCATGCGCCGTTGCCGGCAGCTATAATCCCGACCTGCAGACTTCTTCGAGGAACAGGTCACATGGGAACCTTCAAACCAGACACGCCATCATCCGAGTCAACCGCCGCCGGACCCGATCGCCGGGAGTTCCTCAAACTGGCAGTGGGCAGTGCGCTCACGTCCACCGGCCTACTCACAAGCCCGCGTACGGCAGCGGCGAGCGTTCACCCCAATGGCGCGGGCATCAAGCTATGCGCGCAAGCCTCGGCCAAACCGACCGACGAAGAACTGCTCTTCCTGAAGCAAATGGGTGCGGAATACGTCAGCGTTGGCTCTACCCCTGACCTCAGAACCGCGGAAGGGTTCCTGCAGATCAAAAAGCGCTACGCTGACGCTGGCATCACGGTATGGAACATCGGCAACACCAGCGTGCACAACATGCCCGAGGTCACACTGAACCTGCCGGGACGTGACCAGAAGATTGAAGACTACAAACAATACCTCCGCAATCTGGGCCAGGCAGGCATCTACTACACCACCTACGCGCATATGGGCAACGGCATCTGGAGCAGCGGCCGAGCCACCATCCGCGGCGCCTCGGCCCGCGAGTTCGACATGGCGAGCCCCAACAAGGTAGGCGTCTGGGGGGACAAGAAGTTCTACGAGCCGCTCTCACACGGGCGCGTGTTTTCGAAAGAAGAGATCTGGGATAACTACACCTACTTCATCAAGCAGGTCGCCCCCGTAGCGGAAGCAAACAACGTGCGCATCGGTATCCACCCGGACGATCCACCCGAGCCTATCCTGGCTGGCGTGCCGCGCTGCATCTTTAGCAACTTCGAAGGCTACAAACGCGCCATGGAAATTGCTAACAGTCCGAACGTGGGCATCTGCTTATGTTGCGGATGCTGGAACGAGGGCGGCCCTGCGCTCATGCATAAAGATCCGGCGGAGATGATCCGCTACTTCGGGGCAGAGAAAATCTGGAAAATCCACTTCCGCAACGTCAGTGCACCCTTGCCTCACTTCGTCGAAACCTTCATGGACAATGGCTACTACGACATGTCCAAGATCATGAAGGCGCTGGTAGAGGTGAAGTTTGACGGCATTGTCATTCTTGACCACACGCCAGAAGTGGTGGGTGGACACTATCCAGAACAGGCCTACGGATTCGCTTACATGAAAGCTTTGAAAGATCGGGCGCTAGCGGAAGCAGTTTGACCGTCTATTCATGCGCAGGACGATCTGGCAGCTCGCTGTGGGTCCCTCGTTATGGGCACGTCCGCGCTCCTTTGTGCGCCTCCCCGCCCTTTCGTTTTCACCACCCATGAAACAATCGTTCTTCACGAGGAGAATGGCATTGCAGACAAACGCACGACACCTGATTTTATTCACCTTAGTTTTATCTGCATTGGCGACGTTGAAAGCTCCGGCACAAAAGGTGCAAAACGCCACCGCGCCTTGCGCCGCATCGATAAACAGCGCCTTCCCCAAAGCCATACTTAACAATGGCACTACCCAGGCCGTGGTCTATTTGCCCGACCCGCAAAAGGGATATTACCGGTCCACACGCTTTGACTGGTCCGGGGTCGTGGCCTGTCTCACTTACAAAGGCCATACCTATTTCGGCGTCTGGTTCAACCACTACGATCCGATGATCAACGATGCCATTACCGGCCCGGTCGAAGAGTTCCGGTCCGCGGACGGCCTCAGCTCCATTCACTACAACGAAGCCAAGCCTGGCGAAGCTTTCCTCAAGCCGGGTGTAGGCATGCTGCGCAAGGTGGACGAGACGCCCTACCGGTTTGGCGCCGCCTACCCCATCATCGATGGCGGCAAATGGTCCGTGCGGGTAAAGAAGACCGAGGTCACCTTTACCCATCGCCTGCAATCGCCCTCGGGCTACGCGTACGTCTATGAAAAGACGTTGAGGCTGGACAAGCATCAGCCGATTCTCACGCTCGAACACCACATGAAGAACGTCGGCAAACTTGACATCGATTCGCAGGTCTATGACCACGACTTCTACATGCTGGACGCAGTGCCGACCGGTCCGGACCTCGGTGTGCACTTTGCCTTCACGCCCACAGCCAAGCAAGAGATTGGGCCGCGAGCAAAGATCGACGGCAAAGATCTGGTCTACCTGGAAGAACTGCAAAACCGGCAAAGCGTGGCCAGCTACCTCGAAGGGTATTCGAACAACCCATCGGATTACGACTTCACGGTGGAGAACCGCACCACCGGGGTGGGTGTCGAGCAAACTTCCGACTCGCCTATCTCGATGATGAATTATTGGTCGATCCGCACTACCCTGTGCCCAGAGGCCTACATCCACGTCAACGTCGCGCCCGGGGACACGAAGAGCTGGAGCATCCACTACCGCTTCTTCGCCAGGTAAACTGCCACGCAATAAATTGAATAGGGATAAGCCGATGGCCTTTCTTGATCTGCAGGACGTGCGCATCCACTATGAACTCGCAACCTTGCCCGGTGCCGATGTGCTGGTGTTCTCTCATTCGCTGGGCGCCAACCTGTCGATGTGGTCTGGGCAAATGGAAGCACTGGGGCAGCGATTTTCCATCCTGCGTTATGACAGCCGAGGCCACGGTGAGTCCGCGGTGCCGCCCTTCCCCTACAGCGTTGAGCAATTGTCCGGCGATGTCCTCGGGTTACTGGATGGCCTGGGCATCGGACAAGTTCACTTCTGCGGGTTATCGATGGGGGGCGCGGTCGGGCAGTGGCTGGGTGTGCACGCGCCCAACCGGCTGAAGCGGCTCGTATTGTGCAACACCGCCGCAAAGATCGGCACCGCGACCTCATGGAACGAGCGCATCGCAACCGTGCGGCGGGAGGGGATCGCGGCAATTGCTCCGGCTAACCTCGGACGTTGGTTCACCCCGCGGTTTCACCTTGATTACCCGGACGAGTTTGCCCGGACTGCCGCTATGCTCAGGGCGACAAATCCCGAAGGCTACGTGGCAAGCTGCGCTGCCCTGCGGGATATGGATCAGCGCGAAGAGGTGACGATGATTTCCATACCTACCATGGTGGTGCTCGGCAGTCACGATCCGGTTATACCCGCCGAGGATGGACACTCTCTTGCGACTTCCATTGCAGGCGCTGAAACCCTTGAACTCAACGCCGCCCATCTGTCGAACATTGAGGCGCCCGCAGATTTCAATGCAGGCTTGTTGCAGTTTCTGCGCGCCTGAATGGGTCGAGCAAATTTTTTTCCGTGCAGTGCCTGGAGGCAAATTGAACGTACTGGTTGTCGATATTGGTGGAACCCACATAAAAATCAAAACTGCCCAACAGAAGCTTCCAATGAAATTCGATTCCGGGCCAAAGATGTCACCTGCGCTCATGGTGACCGAGGTAAAGAAGGCCAGCAACGATTGGAAGTATGATCGTGTTTCCATTGGCTACCCGGGCGTAGTGGTGCATGACAAGCCGGTGCATGAACCGCATAACCTGGCGCCGGGCTGGGTAGGATTTGACTATCAGAAAGCTTTCAGGAAACCGCTAAAGATTTGGAATGATGCCGCCATGCAGGCCATGGGCAGCTATGATGGCGGCCGCATGCTGTTCCTGGGCCTGGGCACTGGCCTGGGCTCCGCAATGGTGGTGGAAGGCATTGTGCAACCGATGGAACTAGCGCACCTGCCGTACAAAGGCAAAAAGACCTACGAGGATGTGCTTGGTGTTGCCGGGCTGGAGAAGGCCGGCAAAAAGAAATGGACGGGGGAAGTGCTGAAGGTGTGTGCGTTGCTGCAAGCTGCCCTGGACGCGAACTATGTAGTGTTAGGCGGCGGCAACGTGGACGTGATCAAGACGCTGCCGAAGGGCATCCTACGCGGCAGCAATGAGAATGCGTTCAAAGGCGGAGCCCGGATGTGGGCAAAGCCCATAAAGCGAACGCCGCATCCTTAAACGACAGTTATTCTGGTTTGCGCTCCTGCTCCGCCGTTGTTTCGGGAGTCGCAGGCGGCCTGGGCACCCAGATCTTTCGCTTCGGCGGCACTGTACTTGCTTCCACGACCGCGGGTGCCTCCGGCGTGGGCTGCCTGGGAATCCACTTCTTACGCTCACGCGACGGTTCTGCCGGGGCGGCCTGCTGTGGGTCAGCAACGGCCACGGTTGCTATCGCTGATGGCTCGGCCGCGGGCTCCTGAATTGCTGCTGCTGGCCTTCCAGAAGAGTGGCTGCCGCTCGGAGCAGCGAAGGTGCCACGCTTCCTTTGGACGCCTTCGAGCAGCAGCTCAGCTACATCTTTCACGGCCACCCCGTCCCCCTCCTGCTTGCCCGGGGTACTCTCCAACATGCTCTTGCAAAAGGGACAGCCCACGGCCAGAACCTTGTTTTCTGCGCCCGCAAGCTTCTGTTGCGCTTCGCGATAACGGTTGTCGGAGATTCTCTCTGTGCCTGGTTCTTCTTCCTTCCAGAACTGCGCGCCACCCGCTCCACAGCAAAAGGAAGACTCGCGGTTGCGACCAAGTTCGCGCACATCGTTGCTGAGGACACGGAGTAAATCGCGCGGCGCATCGTAAACGCCGTTGTGCCGGCCAAGATAGCAAGGATCGTGAAAGGCCACGGTCTCCGGGGCGGCATCGGTCTGTAGCTTACCCTGAGCCACCAACTTTGCCAGGTACTCGGTGTGGTGAACCACCTCGAACTGACCGCCAAGCTGCCGGTATTCTTTGCCAATCGCGTTCATGCAATGCGGGCAACTGGCTAAGATCAGCTTCGGTTTCACTTGCTGAAGAGTGCGGATGTTTTCCCCAGCGAGTTGTTGATACAAAAGCTCATTGCCAGCCCGGCGCGCGCTGTCACCGGTACAACACTCTCGTTTCCCCAGCACAGCGAAATCGATCCCGGCGTGATCCAGTAGCTGGACAAGTGCGCGCGCAGTCTTCTGTGACTGCGGATCGTAGCTTGCAGCGCAACCAACCCAGTAAAGAACATCCGGCTGTGGGTTCTCCTCGGTTGTTTTTATGTTGAGCCCCTCTGACCATTCCATTCGCTTCTCGTGACCGATGCCCCAGGGGTTTTTGGCTCGCTCCATCTTGCGAAACGCGGTTTGCAGCTGGCTGGGAAACTCTCCCTGGATCATCACCTGGTGGCGGCGTATGTCGATGATGTCAAGCATTGGCTCATCCTGCACCGGGCAAACCTCCAGGCAAGCGCCGCACGTCGTACAGGCCCACGCAGCCTCGGGCGAGAGAGCAAACGTGAGCAGGGGGTGTGGGCTCGGTTCTCCCTTTTCGAACCCTGGCTGGCGCCGGGCCAGCGTGTTCAGCTCCATGCGCTTGTTGATCTCGAGCGCCGAAGGGCTCAGAGACTTGCCAGTCGCCGTAGCAGGACAAGCGTCCTGACAGCGGTTGCACTGGATGCACGCATACGCATCGAGCAGACGCGGCCACGCAAGATCTTCCAGCTTGTTTGCACCCGCCTGCAAATCTTCAGACTCAAGATCGATATCGATGGCCGGCAGCACGCCCGAGGAAGCAGTGCGCGCCACCAGGTATTTGGCGGGGGCCATGAAGATGTGGATGTGTTTGGAATACGGAAAATACATCAGGAACGCCAGGACGCTGCCGAGCGCTCCCCAGTAGCCAAAGATCTGCAATCCATGAGCAGCGCTCGGTGGGATCGCATGTGCGATGAGGCTCGCAAAAGGCTGGAAGCGATCATGACCGGCGATCGCGAGCTTTGCTCCGGCGCCCAGCGCCCGGCTGCCCACGTGGAGAAGGATGAATGCAGAAACGATGAGCGAATCGCGACGAATGTAACCGCCGTTGACATCAGGATGAAGCAGCGTTCGTGGGTTGAAAGCGAAGACAGACCGGCTGGGTGAAAAGAAGCGGCGCAGCACAAGGGCAAGCACGCCGATTATTACCAGCCCGCTGAGCAGGTCTGCGGTGAGATTGTAGAGCGCGCCCGGCAAGCGATCCGAGCGGATCGTGAACGCGACGTATCCTTCCACGCCGTCGACCAGATTCACCAGCAAATAAGCGACAAAGCCGTAAAAGATGAAGGAGTGGAATGCACTCACCACCGGCCGCTTGCGGAAGGTGCGGCTCTGGCTCAGCGTAGTGGCCAGCGCGTGCCAGATCCTCTTCGGAAGATGATCAAAGTGGGGCTCGGAGTCATCACGGCCAGCGCGAATGCGAAGGTAGACCCGATAGAAGCCGTAGGCTCCCAAGGAGACGGTAAGCGCAGCGAACAGCAGAAAAGCTATCTTATGCGCGATCGGGAGCATCTGCTTCACCTGCCTACTTCCACTCGTTTGCCGGACGTGGAAACCTTCCGGCCCCAGTCACGCAACTATTTGCGCAAGGCAGTAATCATGGCAGGCACAATTTCCGCCACATCGCCGACCACGCCATAGTCCGCAATTTTGAAAATAGGCGCGTCTGCATCTTTGTTGATGGCCACGATGCACTTGCTTTTGTTCATACCGGAAAGATGCTGCACCGCGCCCGAAATGCCGATCGCGATATACGCCTTCGGCTGCACCGTCTTGCCGGTTTGGCCCACTTGCTCCGCGTAAGGCCGCCAGCCTGCATCCACCACCGCACGGGTGGCGCCCACGGCCGCACCCAGTTGGTCTGCCAGTGCTTCCACCGTCCGAGTGAAACCTTCCGGGCTGCCCACCCCGCGTCCACCAGCGACAATCACATCAGCCTCGGCCAGGGCAACACGGTCGCTCCGGTCTTCCGTTCTGCCGGTCACCGTCACGCGACGAGGTACCGGGGCAAGATCGACATCGTATTGCTCCGCCGGCACGCTGCCAGGCTGCGCCACTGCAAAGGAACCGGGTTTCACCGTAACAACGACGACCGGGCCCGCGGCTTCTACCGTCTCCGTAACGCGGGCCAGCGCGGTATAGTGTGTAGCGCGCAGTGCGCCCTGACTATCTGAAAGACTGATCGCATCTTCAATCAGCGGCGCATCCAGCTTGATCGCTACCCGCGGGCTGTAGGCGCGCCCGCTGCGGCTTCCGCCAATCAGCACGGTATGTGCCTCACCTTCACGAGCGATTTGGGCCACCGCCCCCGACCACACTTCAGGATCGAATTGCGCCAACTCAGGTGTATCGGCAACCAGGACCTGGTCTGCCAGCAGCGCTGCCTGCTGCGCCACTGAGGCGACGCCAAAGCCAAGAACGACCAGCGTAACCGGCCCTTCGCGGCCGAGGTCACGGGCCGCTGTCACCATCTCACGAGAGATCCTGCTCAGTTTTCCACCGGTATGTTCCGCGATGACGAGAATCATGCGATGACTTTCGCATCGTTGCGTAAGAGGTCGACGAGCTTTGTGGCAGCGGCCGGTACGTCTTTGCCGTCGAGCATCATGCGACGTCGCTCGCGCACCTGCACCTCCGCACCGATCACTTTCAACTTGGCGGTCACCCCGAAGCTTTCGAGAGGCACGCGCCGCAATTCCTTCTTCTTCGATTTCATGATGTTTGGCAGTGTGGGATACCGAGGTTCGTTCAATCCCTGTTGTGTCGTGATGACGGCGGGCAGCGCCATGGAGAACGATTCACTGCCGCTGTCTACGTCATGTTGCCCGCTCACCGTCCCGCTCTGCACAGCCAGCGCATGGGTCCAGGTAGCTTGCGGCCAGTTGAGCCGCTCTGCCGTGGCCGGCCCCAGAGCGTGGCTATCCCAGTCGGCCTGCTGGCCGCCACAGAAGATAAGGTCCACCTGCTCACTCTTTGCGACCTGGGCGACCACGCTGCTGACTGCGATCACATCGAGGCATTGATCTGTTTCCACCAGGATGGCACGATCGGCCCCCATCGCAAGAGCCGCGCGCAATGCCTCTTCGTAACGGGCCGGGCCGACCGCCAGCACGATCACCTCGGCGGCTGCGCCTGCTTCCCGCAGGCGCAAACCCTGTTCGACCCCGTACTCGTCCATCGTGTCCATGACCAGCTTGTGGCCATCGACCACAACCGCTCCGGCAGCGACGGAAACAGTCTCCTCCGCGTCCAGAACCTGGCGAACAAACGTCAATATGCGCACAGCTTTTCCCTTCCTGGCCCGATCTAAATCTTGTAGCGCCCGGCCAGGACCATGGCGGCAGAAATTTCACGCCCGATGGCCACCGCGTTGACCGGCTCATGTTTCAAAAAGCGGCGGAGGATTGTCATTTGCGTGCGTAGCATATCCCCTTCCGCCACTGCGCCGAGTACGCGCTCCGCAGCGCCGGCAACGATGCGGAAAGATCGCGCGGCATAGTACCTGGTTAGCTTGACCGGCATGGAATCTGCACTGCCCATCTTTTCTGTACGTAGAATGGCCGATTCCAGCGCGAGTACCTCGCTGAGGATATCCGCTAAGGCACCCATCACCTCTTGCTGCTCAGCCAGATCGTTGCCAAACTTTTGCGAAGCAGCACCAGAGCAGAACAACGAGATTTTCTTCGCACTCGCCAGCAATGCGCGCTCGTTGGCTAACGGGCCTTCGTAGCTTGCTCGCGCCGTTGGTCCGGCCATCACCTCATCCATAACTTTCTGAATCGCCGGCAGCAAGGGCAACGTGCCTTGTAGCGCGCGCTTGATCATCCAGCCGGTGGTGATCAATCGATTGATCTCGTTTGTTCCTTCGAAGATGCGATTGATGCGGGCATCGCGGTACGCTCGTTCGACCGGGTACTCTTCGACGTACCCGTAACCACCATGGATCTGCAGCGTGTGATCGACGACGCGCTCCAACATTTCCGACCCGAAGAACTTCAGGATGGAACACTCCACCGCAAATTCCTCTATCCGCTTCTGCACATCCTGCGTGTAGGTGGGCGAGTGTTTGTCCAATTCGGCAAGTGCTGCATCGATTGCGCCCACGACGCGATAGAGCATCGCTTCGGTAGCATAAATGCAGGCAGCGCTCTCGGCGATTTTCTCCTGCACCAAACCGAAAGAGGTGATGGGCTTACCAAAAGCAACTCGGTCCCTGGCATAGCGAATGCCATCGCGCATGGAGTGACGCGCAGCCCCGATCGCGCTGACCGCAAGCTTGTAACGCCCCACGTTAAGAATGTTGAACGCGATGTGGTGGCCTTTGCCCGCCGTGCCCAGCAAGTTTCCAACCGGCACTTTGCAGTCGGTGAGGATCAGAGGGCAGGTAGACGAACCGCGGATGCCCAGCTTATGCTCCTCGCCGCCAACGGTCAGTCCCGGACTGGAGGCTTCTACCAGAAAAGCCGAGAACTGCTCGCCGTCGACCTTGGCGAACACGGTGAAGAGATCCGCGATCCCTGCGTTTGAAATCCACATCTTCTCGCCATTGAGCAAGTAGTATTGGCCATCGGGCGTGAGCGTGGCGCGGGTGCGAATATTCATTGCATCTGACCCGGCGGATGACTCAGACAAAGCGTAGGCGGCAATCCATTCACCGCTCACCAGCCTGGGCAGATACTTCTCTTTCTGCTGGGCGGTTCCAAACCACACAACCGGCAACGTACCGATGGTGACGTGTGCACTAAAGGTCACGGCAAAGCTGCCCAGGACACTCAGGTTTTGCGACACCAGGGCTGAAGTGACCTTGCTCAGGTCGAGGCCGCCGTACTCTTCAGGCACATCCACGCCGAGCAGCCCGAGCTCTCCAAGCTCGCGCATCAGCTGCCGGAGTATCTCCAACTTTTTCCCTTCAATGGCATGCGCTTGCGGCAGGATCTTTTCCTCCGCAAAATCGGCCGTCATCTCCGCGATCTGCTTTTGTTCCGTCGTCAAGTCTTCCAGGGTGAAGATGTCTTCCGGCGCCAGGTCTTCAATGAGGAAACTGCCCCCGGTGACGCGCTTTACCGCATGGGTGAGAGTGTCAGTCGTCATTACATTTCCTCATGGTAGACATCGCTTAGTTCTGCAGGTTTTCGAAGATGCCCGCCGCGCCCTGGCCGCCGCCGACGCACATCGTCACCAGGCCATACCTGGCTTTGCGGCGCGGCATTTCGCGGATCAGACTGGCCATGAGTTTTGCGCCCGTGCAGCCCAGGGGGTGCCCAAGCGCAATGGCGCCTCCATTGACGTTGACGCGTGCCGGATCCAAGTGCAGGGTCTTCATCACGGCCAATGATTGGGCGGCAAATGCCTCGTTCAACTCGATCAGGTCAATCTCCTCAAGTGTGAGGCCAGCCAATTTGAGCGCCTTGGGAATGGCATAGACCGGACCGATGCCCATTTCCTCCGGCAGGCACCCCGCGTAGGCGAAAGAAACGAAGCGCACCAACGGCGTCGCGCCAATCTCTTTTGCGCGCGCACTGGACATGACTACAGCAGCCGCCGCACCATCGGACATTTGCGAGCTGTTGCCGGCAGTGACCACGCCATTGGCATGAAAGACGGCTCGCAGTTTGCTCAGCGCCTCAAGAGACGTATCGGTTCGGGGGCCTTCGTCCACCTGAAAGGTCTTCTCCTGCTTCTCCGGCCTTCCATTTGCGCCGGGCACCGTGCTCGCCACCGCCACGGGCACGATCTCATCGTTGAAGCGGCCGGCGGCGATCGCGGCAAGCGCCTTCTGGTGGCTGGCGAGGGCGAACTGATCCGACTCTTCGCGGGAGATTTCGTAGTGCTTCGCCACCCGCTCGGCGGTAAGCCCCATCGACATGTAAGCCGAAGGATGATGATCCATGAGCCATGGGTTCACGGCGATCTTGTTGCCACCCATCGGCAGGTAAGACATGGATTCGGTCCCACCGGCCACGATGACCTCTGCCCCGCCACCACGGATCCTCTCTGCTGCCAGCGCGACGGTCTGCAGGCCGGAGGCGCAATAGCGATTGACCGTCATCGCGGCCGCTTCGACCGGCAGGCCGGCACGCAACGAGATCAGCCGCGCCACATTCATGCCCTGCTCCGCTTCCGGCATGGCGCAACCGATAATCACGTCTTCAATCTCTTTCGGGTCGAGCGTGGGCACTCGCTCCATCGCGCCCTGCACCGCCGCCGCACCCAGATCATCTGGACGCGTAAAGCGCAGTGTCCCGTTGGGCGCTTTGCCCACGGCGGTACGCACTGCGCTCACTACGACTGCTTCTCTCATAACCGGGCCTGATCCTTCACCTGTTAATTGCGCAGTGGTTTGCCAGTTTTCAGCGTGAACTGGATTCGCTCAACCGTCTTCCCTTCACCGCACAAGGAGAGGAACGCCTCACGCTCCAGGTCGAGGAGCATTGCTTCACTGAGCAGGGTTCCCGGGGTGACATCCCCGCCGCTCAGCACGCGGGCTACGTGAGTGGCCACCTTCGCGTCATGTTCGCTAATGTAAGCTCCCTCCCGCATCAGGTAGATACCGAGCCGGAGCGTTGCCTGCATCGTATCGCCCGGCGCCGGGATATTAGTTCTCACCACCGGGGCGGTGTAGCCGGCGCGTACCAGGCGCAGTGCCTGGGCGCGAGCGTCGCGCACCAGGCGGCTGCGATTCATCGAGATGGAATCAATATCGTCGAGGATGCGCAGCGTACGCGCCTCCATCGCAGAGGTAGAGACTTTGGCCAGGGCGATGGTCTCGAAAACGTCCTTAAGCGTTTCCACCACTTCCACAGAGGCGCCGCGGGCATCGACGCGTACCGCATCTGCAGCGGCCAGGGCGCGGAGCAGCATCTCTTTGCAACCGCCACCACCGGGAATCAGACCGACACCGGTCTCCACCAGTCCGGCATAGAGTTCCAGGTGCGGCTGGCGCAGAGCGGCATGCATGGAAAGCTCGGTGCCACCGCCGAGGCACAGACCAAAGGGTGCAGCCACCACCGGGCGAGGACAAAATTTGATCGCCTGCGTCATGTTCTGGAATTGGCGGATGCTCAGGTCGATCTCGTCCCACTCCTCATCCTGTATGGCCAGGAGCAACTGCATGAGGTTGGCGCCTACGGTAAAGTTCTCTGCGTCGCTGGTGATGATGAATCCGTCAAAGTTTCGTATTGCCTGGCTGCCGGGCTCCAGGGTCTTGAGCAGGAACGAGACGATGTCATTTCCCAGCGCGTTCATCTTGGAATGGAACTCGAAGCAGCCGATTCCCTCGCCCACATCTACGAGCGAGATGCCGGGGTTCTCGGCGAACACTCCCTGGCTCCGGTTGCTGCGGGCCCGCTTGTAGCTGGCTACCGGATCCAGTTCCGGATTCTGTAGCACCGGCAGATACCCATTCGCCTGCACATCGAAGTATTCCGTGCCATCCGCGCGGTACCAGGACGTACCGCCTGCGGCCAAAAGCTTCTCCGCAGCCGCAGGGACGGGCATGCCCGCTACTCGCATCTTTTCGACAGTCGCAGCAACCCCGGCGGCGTCCCACAAGGCAAATGGTCCGAGCGTCCAATTGAAACCAGCAGTCATTGCACGATCGATGTCGACCAGGCTGCCGGTGACTTCCCCAATACGGTTCGCCGCATAAGCCCAGAGCTCGGGCAAAGCACGCCAATAGAACCGGGCAGCACGATCCTTCACCGGGTCGGCTGCCAACAACGCACGCAGCCTTGCGGGCAGAGACTCATTGTTCTTAGCCAGCTCGATCGCGGTGAATGTGGCCTTCGCCGCAGGGCGATAGGTCAGGTCTTCGATATTAAGCACCAGGCGAACTTCCCTGCCGTCCGCGTCGCGTTCCTTCTTGTAAAAGCCTTGATTGGTTTTGTCACCCAGCCATTTACGTTCGATGAGTTGCTCGATCACGGCCGGCAACTGCACGTCTGCACGCTCATCCGCAGCGGCATGCAGAAAGTTCCTCGCCACGCTGCCCAGAACGTCGAGGCCCACCATATCTGCCAGGCGGAAAGTACCCGTTTTTGGCCAGCCAATCACCGGGCCGGTCAGCACATCAATCTCCTCAATGCTGAGCCCCTGGTCCTGCATGATCTTGAAGGTGTTCAACATGGCGAACGTGCCCACACGATTCGCAATGAAGTTGGCCACATCATTGGCGGGAACCACTGTTTTGCCAAGGTGGCGGTCGGCAAAGTCTGCGATCGCGGCCAGCGCTCCCGGGTCTGTTTCCGGAGTCTTGATGATCTCGAGCAGTCGCATGTAGCGGGGTGGGTTAAAGAAATGTGTGCCAAACCAGCGTGGCCGTAAAGCTGTCGGCAGGCTCGCTCCTATTTGCGAGACAGGGAGGCCGCTGGTATTGGTGGTAAAAATCGCCTCCCCATGCACATGAGGAGCGACCCTGGCCAGCAGGGCACGCTTGATCTCAAGGTTCTCGGCAACGGCTTCGATAATCCAGTCGCAGTCTTTCAGCCTGGCAATATCGTCCTCGAAGTTGCCAATGCTGATGTTGGCTGCCACCGCCGAGGAAGCAAAAGCTGCTGGCTTCGCTTTCTTCAGGTTGCCCAATGCAGTGGCAGCCAGGCTGTTGCGGTCGCCCTGAGCTGGGACCATGTCCAGCAGCAAGACTGGCAGACCCGCGTTGGCGATGTGGGCGGCAATGCGCGCGCCCATAGTGCCAGCTCCCAGCACAGCGGCGCGGCGAATGTTGAATTTGCTCGGGGAACGGCGTTCCGGAATGACAGATGAGGTGTCCTGAACCATCGGATCGGAAACGAGCGGATCAAACGAGCGGCATGCGCGCACCCTCCCTCAACTGCCCCTGCAGAATACTGAACGCTTGGTCAGAAAGTCAAGGTTCAAGCGGGTGTTCCGCGCTGTAAGGTTGCGGGCCACTATCGCTTGCTGAGACCACCGGTGAGGATCCGCGCAAACTCGGCCCCGATCTCCTGCGGCCGCAGGTCACCGTCCGGGTGGTACCAGGTGCCTATCCAGTTAATTGCTCCGGCGATGGCGAACGAGACCAGCTTGGGATTGCATTGGCCGATTGAGCCATCCGCGATGCCTTCTTCGACATAGCTGCGCAGTGTTAAGTCCATGCGCCGCTTCATCATGCGCACTTCGCGGCGGGTCGCGGGCGACAACTCTGACTCGTCGAGCATGGCCACGCAGCGGCCAAAATCGTAAGACACCAGTTCGACGGCATATGTCTCCACGTACAGGCGCAGCTTGTACAAGCCACTGCCCTGGTTGCCGCTGGTCTCCTTCAGCAAAGTCTCGATGTGAGCGATGCCGGCCCGATAGCACTCCACCAGGATTTCTTCTTTGTTACGAAAGTAGTAGTAGAGGGCAGGCTTGGTAATCTTCAACTGAGCAGCGATCAGGCTCATGGATGACTTCTGATAGCCGTGCTCGAGAAACAGGTGCGCTGCCGTGCGCAATACCGCGTCCCGTTTCACATCCATGCTTCTCTGCCGAGCCTGGAAGGCTTTCCAAGGCTCGCGGCTGGCGGGCGGCTCTTGCAGGGCATCTGTTTTTGGCAGGGCGGCAAGCTTTCCCATACGATTCGACCAGGTGGTCCTCAAAGGTTTGTTATCGTACGAAGGGGCAAACGGGCTGCAGCCGCCGTCGTGTTATCTTACCCACCGGTAATATAACAGGTCGACCGTGACCCTTCGCGACGATTCGGCCAACGCCGAAACCAGAAAGGCTCGATGAGCGCGCTCCAATCGCAGGACTTGTTCGTTTCGCTGCTCGGCCAATCAGTCGAGGTCGCCCTACACCAGCATGCCGCGGCCACAGACACCATCCTTTTACTGCATGAAGCGCTCGGTTCCGTCTCGTACTGGAAGGATTTCCCCGAAAAGCTCTCCCTGGCCACAGGAGCGAACGTGTTGTTGTACTCGCGCGCGGGGCACGGCAACTCAGAGGGACCGCTCCCGGCCAGGAGTCGCGAGTCTTACCTGCGTGAAGCGGAAGCGGTCATCCCAGCCCTGCTGGACCACTTCCAGGTGAACCAGCCCATCGTCTATGGCCACAGTGAGGGCGCCGGGCTGGCCATGCTCTTTGCGGCCACCACCCAGCGAGCGAAAATGCTGATTCTCGAGAGCCCCTACGTGGTCGGGCTTGAGAAATCGCACCGCTTCATCCAGAACCTGGCGGCCGGGTACCAGGGCAGCGACCTACAGGAGCGACTCCAGAAGTACCACCAGGATGCCGACGCGGTCTTCGCGTCATGGATCGCCGGTGTGAAAGCCTTGCGCGAGACCCGTTCCCCTTTCGCCGAATTCCTCCAGCATATTCACTGCCCCGTGCTGGTGCTGCAGGGCGCCGACGATGACTTTGGCACAACCCAGCATCTGGAAGCGCTGCTCGCTGCCCTACCTGACTTAAGACATGAGTCGTTCCCCGGTGCAGGTCACCTGCCACACCGTCAGAATACGGAGGCCGTGCTGGAACGGGTGAGCCGGTTTATAGCCACAAACGGTTGACACCCGTGCGCCCCACGTTAGAGACTCGTGCTCTGCTGTAATCAATGCGTACACAGCCGACTTGGATAGAATGCCTGGGTGCGAGGGGACAATGGCATTGAACGCTGAGAACGCCGTTTGGCAAGCACTGGATGATTTCAAGGTTGAGTTGCCATCCTGGGGCTTCGCCAACACCGGCACCCGTTTCGGCAAGTTCATGCAGCCTGGCGCGGCGACCACCATCTCTGAGAAATTCAGCGACGCCGGTATGGTCAACCAGTTGACCGGAGCTTGCCCCACCGTGGCTCTGCACGTTCTCTGGGACCTGCCCAATGGGCGCAAGGACGTACCCCACATCGAGGAACTAAGCCGCAAGTGCGGCGTTGCGGCAGGCTCGATCAATCCCAACGTTTTCCAGGGACAGGAGTATAAATTCGGCGCCGCCGGTAATCCCGATCCCCTCATCCGCAAGAAGTGCCTGGAACACTTGCTGGACTGCGTTGCCATCGCGGATGCGCTGCGATCACGCGATGTAGCCCCGTGGTTTCCTGATGGGTCCAGCTACCCCGGCACGCAAAACATACGGCGACGCATCGACTGGTTCGAGCAAACGCTGCAGCAAACCCACGCCGCGCTCAACCCAACGCAGCGTTTGCTGATTGAGTACAAGCCCTTCGAGCCGTTCTTCTACCACACCGACATTGCCGACTGGGGCATGGCTCTGCTGCTGGCCAAGGCAGCTGGACCGCAGGCATTCGTACTGGTCGATACCGGGCATCATTACCAGGCGCAGAACATCGAGCAGATTGTTGCCTGGCTGCTGCGGGCAAACATGCTGGGTGGCTTTCATTTCAATGACCGCCGGTATGCGGACGATGATCTGACCCTGGGATCAATCGATCCCTACCAGGTGTTTCGCATTTTTCACGAGATTCGCCACTACGAATGGGAAACTGGAGCGCCGGTCGATGTGGCGTTCATGATCGATCAGAGCCACAACCTGAAGGGAAAGATGGAAGCCATGGTGCAGACGGTTTGCACGGCCCAGGAGCTTTACGCCAAAGCGGCCTTCGTCGACCATGCGCAGCTGTCGGTTCTACAGGACGACTGCAAACTGGTGGAAGCTGAGGAACTGTTCCGCGGAGCCTTCTGGCAGGATGTGCGCCCGATCGTGAAAAGCTGGCGAAAGTCGAAAGGGCTGCCCGAGGACCCACTCACCGCCCTGCGTGAGAGCGGATATGTAGAACAGATCAGCCGGGAACGCGCCGCAGCGAATCGAGACGCGGTCACCTCGTACGCGTGATCGGGGTCCCTCCCCTCCTCTCACCCATTGGCGTGCAAAGAACGGTGTCATCGGCCGGAGCACATACGGGGTTTCCCATTTAAAATTGTTTCCGCACGTGCCAGGAGACGCCATGCCTTTGCAGTACCTGAAAGATCTATGGGAAGAGAGTCACGCCGGCAAACTGGATCCGGCTGCTCTGTTGCGCTACCGCTCCAACCTGCTCGGCTCAGACTTACGCATCACTAACTTTGGCGGTGGCAATACCAGCTCAAAACTGGAAGAGATCGACCCGCTGGATGGTGAGAGCAAGGCGGTTTTGTGGGTAAAGGGCAGCGGCGGTGACCTGGGCAGCATCAAGGTGGAAGGGTTCGCCACCCTCTACCTGGAAAAAGTATTGGCGCTCACTCGCCTTTACCGCGGAGTCACGCGCGAAGACGAGATGGTGGGCATGTATCCCCTCTGCACGTTCGGCAATAATCCCGTAGCGGCTTCGATCGACACCGCCCTGCACGCCTTCCTTCCCTTCCCGCATGTGGATCACCTGCACCCGGACTGGGGTATCGCGCTGGCGGCCTCGGCAAACGGTAAAGAGAAGATGGAGCAGTTCAACCATCAATTCCAACACCACCTGGTCTGGGTGCCCTGGCAACGCCCTGGATTTGAACTGGCCATGATGATGTCGCGGGCAGTGAACGAAGCACCTGGGTGTGACGGCGTGGTCCTGGGCGGCCACGGACTGTTTACCTGGGGCGATACGCAACGGCAATCGTATCTGAATACGATCACGATCATCGACCAGATCGGCCAGTTCATAGAAAGCCATCGCGCGCAAAGAAGCCGGGCTTCTTTCGGCGGCGCACGGTACAGCTCTCATGCGGAGCGGCAAAAGCTGGCTGTGCAGCTGATGCCGTATTTGCGAGGCAGCGTCTCGACCCGGCAACGCATGATTGGCAGCTTCACCGATAGTCCTGAAGTGCTGGACTTCGTCAATGCACATGCGGCGCCCCAACTTGCGTACCTCGGTACAAGCTGCCCCGATCACTTCATTCGCACCAAGATTCGCCCGCTGCTGGTGGCGTGGGATCCTGCCAGCGATCCGGCTGGGATTCAGGCAGCGGCGAAAACAGCGATGGAGACTTATCGCAGCGAATATGCGGACTATTACAAAACGCATGCGTTGCCCGACTCACCTGCCATGCGTCACGCCGATCCCACGGTGGTACTGGTACCCGGCATCGGCATGTTCAGCTTTGGCAAGAACAAAGCAGAGGCCCGCATTACAGGCGAGTTCTACATCAATGCCATTCACGTCATGGAAGGTGCCGGGCATCTGGATGAAGACAAGTGCCCGCCGGTCTTACCGCAATCCGGACCAGCCGCCGACACCTCTGCATTCAAGGTGCACGCAAACTATGTTGCGCTGCCCGCTGCCGAAGCCTTTCGCATTGAGTACTGGGCGCTGGAAGAGGCCAAGATACGCAGGCAGCCTGCAGCCAAGGAATTGAGTGGCCGCGTCGTCCTGGTGATCGGCGGAGCCAGCGGCATTGGCCGCGAAGTCGTCATTTTGGCGGCGGAGCGTGGAGCTCACGTGGTGGTTGCCGACCGGGAGCTTGCAGCCGCCGGCAAAGTGGCTGCGGAAGCGCAAGCAATCGGCGGACGCGAAGCTGCGGTCGCCACCATCGTCGATATTCGCGACCGCAACCGCCATACGCGCCATGCTCGATGCCACCATCGCAGCGTACGGTGGGCTCGACATCCTCATCAATACAGCAGCCCTCTTCCCCTCCTCGCCCGATGGAACGATCAGCGATAGCCAATGGGGCACAACCCTCGAGGTCAACGTAACCGCCAATTACATACTCGCGGATGAAGCGGCAAAAGTATTCGCCGCCCAGGGCATCGACACCAGTATCGTGCTTACCAGCTCGGCCAACGCAGTCGTGGCCAAGCAAGGCAGCGAGGCGTACGACATCAGCAAGGCCGCAGTCAGCCACCTGGTACGCGAACTCGCGGTCCGCTTATCGCCTAAGGTGCGCGTGAACGGCATTAGCCCAGCCACGGTTGTCAAAGGGTCAACCATGTTCCCCCGTGACCGGGTGAAAGCCTCACTGGCAAAATACAAAATTCCCTTCGATGAATCGGCGTCCGATGAAGACCTGCGGACCTTGCTGGCGCAGTTCTATGCGCAGCGCACGCTCACTCATCAGCCGATTGATCCCAAGGATTGCGCAGTGGCCATCCTGTTCCTTGCAGGGCCGCAGGCGCGTTGCACCACGGGTCACTTAATTCCCGTCGACGGAGGCCTAACGGAGGCGTTTCTTCGATGACGTCTTCGCTGAAAGACCTGCGTGCGCTCATCGCGGTCGATCTTGGTGCAGAAAGCTGTCGTGTTTCCCTGCTCCGCTGGCAGCACGGTAAACCGCGCATCGAGCTGGTGCATCGCCACGCCAATGCACCCGTGCCCCTGAACGGCCAGCTCCGCTGGGATATTGCGCAGATTACGCAGCAGGTCGACACCGGCCTGCGCAAATGCGCAGAGATAGCCACTGAGGGTATACGCTCCATCGCGGTGGACGGTTGGGCTGTCGATTACGTGCGTTTGCAGGCAAACGGCGAACCCGCAGCCGATCCTTTCTGCTACCGGGATGAACGAACCATCCAGGCACAGGCGGATGTGTTTGCGCGCATTACGCCACAGCGACTGCGCGCGATCACCGGCATCGGCATGAGCCGCATCAATAGTCTCTACCAGCTGTTTGCCGACGGAGAGACGTTGCAGGACATGCCCTGGCTCAATCTGCCGGAGTACCTGCTGTACCGCCTGGGGGGCCGGGCCGTCGCAGAGTATACAAATGCTACCCACACCCAGCTGGTCGATGCCGAACAGCGCGCCTGGTCGCCCGAGATCTTTGCCGCCACGGGTCTCGATCCTCGGGCAGCGGCGCCGCTGACCGCAGCGGGCACGCTGATAGGAACGTTACGCGGTGACAAGCTCAACCTGCAAGCGCTCGAGGGCGTGGTACTGATAGCGCCGGCATGTCACGACACGGCTTCGGCCATCGCCAGCATTCCAGACAGTAAAGACGACTGGGTGTATATCAGCTCCGGCACCTGGTCCCTGGTGGGCACGGTGCTTGCACATCCAATCGCGCTCGAAGATGGGGACTTCAACAACATGGGCGGTGTGGGTGGCCGTATTTGCTTCCACAAGGGCGTGAATGCCATGTGGATCGTGCGGCAATGCCTCGTTGCATGGGCTCCATCAATCGACTGGAATATGCCTGAACTGATTCAGGCGGCGGAACGCCTGCCCGCACCGGCTGAGCTTTTGGATGTGGACGATCCTGAGTTACTGCTGCCAGGAGATATGCCTGGCCGCATCAATCGGCAACTGGCGCGGCGTGGGCTGCAGACTTACGCCGAAGGAGCGGAAGAAGCACCGGTCCTGGTGAACCTGATCCTGCACAGCCTGGCGGCAAAGTACGCAGAAGTGGTTGCTCGCCTTAGGCAGATTACGGGCAAGCGCTTCCAGCGCATCTACATCGTCGGTGGCGGCAGCCGCAATCGGTTACTCAACCGGCTCACGGCGAATGCCACAGGACTGGAAGTGAGCTGTGGTGCTGTGGAGAGCTCGACCATCGGCAACTTCGCGGTGCAACTCGCAGCGCTGGAAAGTGAGCGCGTGGATGCTGCGTCGGTCGCTCATTGGGCCGAGCAGCTTGCGGCCGCAGCATACTGAGCAGTTGCCCTAAAGAAGCTACGCAGAAAGCTTCCGGGTTAAGTGCTGTGACTTCCCAACCCGTATCTCTGACGGCTACCCGGAGACTTCCCTCCAGGCCGGGCCTAGGGCATGAAGAAAATTTCCTTCATCATTGGGAAGCGCTCGCCTGGACGCAAGGGGTCCAGCGGCGCGAAGTAAGGCGCCATCGCCGCCTGCCATCGTGTATTGATCGGATCGGCCTCGATGCGCTTCCAGGTTTGCTCAAAGTCCTCCACCTGCATGACAAGACACAGCAACTGATCGCGGCGAAAGATGGAGTACTCAGCGATCCCCGAACGCTTGAGCAAAGCCAGCATCTCCGGCCACACCTTTGCGTGGGCCGCGTCATAAGCCATCTCGGTGCCCGGATTCAAGCGCAATAGAAAAGCGATTCTTTGCATGCGATGTTCCCCTTTACGGTGGCCCAATCTCTGCTCAATTTGCCTTCGGCTCAAGCTTCTCGTAGAGCAGCCTGCGATGGATGCCCAACAGCCGGGCCGCCTCTGCCTTGTTGCCATTTGCCTGTTTCAGGGCGCGATCGATCAGCAACCGTTCCCATGCCTGGATCGATGCGCGATAGGGCAGGTCCAGCAGTTTTCTCAACCCGTTCTCGGCTGACTCGTCGCTCGGATCCGTTTGATCAATCGTAAGAATCTCACCGGTGACGGCGCGGCCACCAGCCCTGAGCACGGCGCGTTCGATGATGTGTTCCAACTCGCGAACGTTTCCCGGGTAATGATACCGCTGCAGCTTCAGCAGCGCATCTTCGGTAAACCCAACGGCTCGCACATCGTGCCGGGTGCTGTAGACACCAAGGAAATGTTCGGCAAGCGCCAGAATGTCAGACCTGCGGTCGCGCAGGGCCGGTAAGAGAATAGGCACTACGCTCAACCGAAAGTACAGATCGCTGCGAAACGTTCCGGCAGCGACCTCATGCTCCAGGTTCCGGTTGGTCGCAGCAATCACGCGGCAATCGACCGCAATCGATTGCGCAGCGCCCAGCCTTTCCAGGGTGCGCTCCTGCAGAACGCGCAGTAATTTAGGCTGCGTAGTCAGCGGCAGTTCGCCGATCTCATCCAGGAAAATAGATCCCCCGTGAGCACTTTCGAACTTGCCAGCCTTGCGCTGCAGCGCTCCAGTGAACGCGCCTTTTTCGTAACCAAACAATTCTGATTCGATGAGATTTTCAGGCAGCGCCGCGCAGTTCACCACGATGAAAGGGCCGTCGCGCCGTTCGCTGTGACGGTGAATAGCCTTGGCCACCAGTTCTTTACCGGTGCCCGACTCGCCGGTGATCAGCACCGTAGAACTGCTTTTCGCTACCCTGCCAATCTCTTTGAATACGTTGAGCATGGCCGGGGAAGCACCGATGATGTCTCCAGTGCGCGGGTTCACGCTGGCGACTTCCTGGCGCAATTGCGCCACCTCCTTCTGCAGTGCGGAGTGGCTAAGCGCACGTTGTATTGTCACCAGCACTTCATCCAGATCGAAGGGTTTGGTAATGAAGTCATACGCGCCCAGCTGAATGGCATCGATCGCGTTATTGCTGTTGCCGTGAGCAGTAATGACGATCACCGGCAAATCCACCAACCGTCCGTCATCACGAAGCAGCTTGAGCAGGGCGGTGCCATCCATCACCGGCATACGCCAGTCACAAAGAACAAGGTCCCATGGCTGTTGCTGGATCATGGTATAGGCTTCACCACCCTGGGAAGCTGTCATGACTGCATATCCCGACTGGGTCAGCGCTTCGGCCAGGCTCTCACGCAGATTGCGCTCGTCGTCCACGATAAGAATGCGTTCCGTCATGAATGTGCACCGCCTGACTGCACAGCTTCCTGGTTCTGCTCATCGAGCAGGCAGGGCAAAACCACCTCAGCCATGGTGCCAAACCCCTCTGCGTTCTGCAGGGTCAGCGTGCCGTCGTGGGCGCGGACAATCTCCTGCGCAATGGACAGCCCCAGACCCGTGCCGCGCGCCTTGGTGGTAAAGAATGGATGGAATACCCTGGCTGCGACATTTGGATCCAACCCAGGCCCGTTGTCGACCACGGTAAGCCGCACCTGGTGTGAAGTGGAAGAAAGCGAGACGGCTACAGTCTTCTGCATGGGTGCGACGGCGTCTCCAAAAGCTTCCATGGCATTGCGGATCAGGTTTTCAACGACCTGTCGAAGCTTGAGCCCATCGGCCACCATGTCTGTGTTGCCGGTGGTGTGAAGTTGCAGCTTGATCCCCGCTTGTTCTGCCTCAGGGCCAAGCGAGGCCAATAAATCCTGGCACAGCTGTGCCAGGCTGAACGCTCTCCGCTGCAACTGGATAGGCTTGGCGAAGTAGAGCAGGCGATCCAGCATAGCGCTCAGCCGGTCGATTTCCTCCAGCGTGAGTTTTGCCGAGCGATCCAGCTGCTCCGGATTTTTGCTGCGCAACGACATCTGCGCCCGCAGATGGATGGTGGCCAGCGGATTGCGCAATTCGTGAGCAACACCGGCGGCTACTTGACCGAGCGCAGCCAGGCGCTCCTTGTGGTGCAACTGATCGACAAGCTGGCGTTCCTTCTCGATCTTTTGCTGCAAAGAAGCGCCCAGGCGGTCAATGCCGGTGAGGATTCCGTTCATTTCCGATGCGCTTACCTGCACCGCGCTTGGCTGGTTCAGGTCCAACTCAAGATCGTGAAGCCTCTTCTGGATAGCCGTGACATCCGCCTGCACCGTTCGCGTGATACGAAAAGCCACGCCGGCACACGCCATGGCAGCCAATGCCAAACAACTTAGCCCGAACCGTGCGCGCACATCGCCACTGGAATCGACATCGTGAATGCGCTGCATGCCCCACACGCTGCCCAGGGTTCTGCCATCTAGTACCAGCGGCACAGCTTGGAAAAGGATTACATCTCTTTGCCCGCGAAAGATCTGTGAAGCAGGCCGCGCCGTGGTGGCTGCTCGCTCCGCCACGGAAAGAATCGTTGGACGCTCGCGGGGAGGTATGTCCTGCTTTGGCCCGGGCCCGTCGTTCGTCGGGAATGCGTAACCAAGGAGGTTGCCGGTGGCAGAAGAGTAGAAGCCGCCTTCGATACCCGGGTCGCGGCGGAACGCATTCACGGTAAATGGTGACAGGAGGTCATCCGTTGGCGAACCCGGCGCGGCTGCCAATGCCTCGGTTAAGGCCTGCCGGTTCGCAGCCGTCGCGGCGCTGAGGTAGTCATTAGCAAATGTCCTGACGACCGTCACCAGGTGACCCTGTGCCTCGCCCAGCATCGCCGATTGCGTCTGGCGCAACAACAGGAAGAAGCCTGTCAGGGCCGATACCAACAACAGGCACACCATCAACGCCAGCAGCAGGATGCGGCCACGGAGACTGCGAACCACGCGCGTTGGTGGTAACCGGTTCATGCCTGGGCCTGCTCGCTCGGACGATGATATAGGGAAGGAGCTTACTTCCTCCTCAGGATGCGCTTACAAGTGATCGATTGCTTTAACGAGTGCATCCGCTGCGCGGAGGCACTCGTGAGCCAGGGCCCAGGTCTTCTGCTCTATCGCCTGTTCTGCAGTAGCCAGCGACCGGCTTGCCAGCTCCAGCAGAACACCGGCAGAGGACGTGCGCCCTCGACGACCGGGAAACTTGTTTGCCAATGTGTGTGCAACCCGTTCCGATTGATGTTTCAGGTCATGCTGCAAATGCCGGTGCAGATCGCTCTCGGCTTCCTGCGTAAGGGGCACCAAAGACCTGTGAGGAGCAGCCGAAAGGCTGACGAAGCATAGATGCTCGAGAGCACGCGCCACCTCGGCGGTAACTCGCGCAGGGGTTTCGGCGTCGCGGAACATCTGCACGCAACGCGCGTACAAGGTGGCCAGCGATTGCGGACCGGCTTGCAATGCCGCAGACGATGTGTCCTCGCCGGGGCGAATAGCTAGCAGAATGGCCACGCGCGCCAGGTGTTGAAAGGCTCTGCGTTGATCATGCAGCCCCTCCTCCCTGACACCCTCTCTGGATTTCTCATCGTGTTTAGGAGGATGTTGTTTAGGTCCCTTGCCTGCAGCTTTCTTGCTGGCAGCCTTCTTTGCCGCCTTTTTCATGGCCTTGGCCGGTGCTTTCGCAGGACTTGCCGACTTTGCGAGGCTTAATGCTTTGGACATCCACATCTCCTTAGGTATGCGACGCAATGGCGGCGGTAGCGCCCTGCGCCGGTTGTGTATTGGGCACCAGCAACTGAAACACTGCCGCACCGATCAGAGCCACCACTGCGAACGAGACGAAGGTAGTGCCGAAGCCAAAATGCTGCAGCACCACGCCGGAAACGACCGGACCGGCGACCCCGCCGATGGCTTGCGCCGTAGCAAATATACCCAGTAGCGAGTTGAACTTGCCTTTTCCCCGGGTCAGGTCCGCGGCAAAGGCGATGATGGCAACGCTATAGATGCCAGCGCCTACCCCGTCCAGCGCCTGCAGAAAGACTACTGTGTGCGGGTTACGCGTGAGCGTATACGACAGGATGCGCAAAGGAAGAACCCAGAACGCAATCGCCATGATGGGCTTGCGTCCCCAGGAATCGCAAAGCCGGCCAGTTGCCCAGGCCACCGGGACCATCACCATCTGAGCAGAGAGGACAGTGAAGGTGGTGAGCGCGTTCGAGCCGCCCAATTGTTTGATGTACAACGCCGTTACCGGCAGGATGGGCGCGTTCGCCAGGTGGAACAGGCCAACCGCGGCGAGCAGCATGAGCACGGCCCGATCCCTTAAGATCTCGCTCCATTTCTCTTCAGCCGGCTTGCTCGCAGCAGTCGTAACGTCTTCATCCAGTTCATCCCGCTGTATGCAATAAACAGAGAACGCACCGGCAAGAGAAGCGATGGCTACCGCATAGAAAATGGACGCGCTGCCAAAAGCACGGACGGCGACAAACGCCAGTAAGGCGGCAACGATATTGCCGGCATGATTCCAGACCTGATTCTCCCCCAGCATGCGGTTGAGCGCGTGGTAGCCGACCAGCGCAAGGGCGAGCGCGCCCAGCACCGGGATGAATACACTGGCCGCGACGCCGGAAAGAAAGAGCAATGGGTCGATCCAGAAAGCGGTGCGCGGCACGAAAGGGATGGCGCCAAAACACAGGCCTACGGCGATCGATGCGAGAAAGAACAGGAGCCGCCGGTTCTTGAACCGGTCGACAAAAATACCCGCAGGGGTCTGAAACAGCAGCGTACCTAAACCGAGCAGCGCAGTGGCAAGCCCAATCTGGTCATAGCGCCACCGTGCCTCCTTCAGAAACGTGTTCAGGATCGGCAGCACGACCCCGACGGCTTCAGCTTGAAAGAAATTAGCAGCATTCAGCCCAAAACGGCTGCGGGCGGACGGTTTCGCTGGAGAGGGTTCGCGTGCCATATTTTTACTAAGAGCACCTGGCATGCCATCCTGCAGCGATGCGCGACCGCTGGTTCGCAGGGGTTTCAGCAATATCTTGTGGCGCGGATCCATAAAAGTGTTCGCTTTCCACACGCCGGCGTGCGACCAGCGTACACATTTACCGGATCGGTTAAGCCCAAACCCTGAAGAGCAGCCCGTTTTGCGGCGTTTTGCCTTTTCCCATCCTCTGGCCTTTCAATTGCATTTACGCCACGCAACCAGACCAGGACTCTGCGGCCACCGCCATCACGCCGTTCGTGTTGTACAAAGGAACGGTGGGCTGCAAGCAGTGCGCGTCCGATTATCTGGTACCAATGAAAATGAGGAAAATCGTTCGATGCTATCGCACCTTCTGCTGCCCTTGATAGTCATGGTCAGCATTGGGCTGATGCTGATTCGCGCACGCGGCATACCGGAGGTTTATTGGATTGGTGGCGGCGCACTTTTGCTGATCATCCTGCGACTGATCCCGCTGCGCGCGGCAGGTAAGGCAGTTGCGGAAGGTGGAGACGTTTACCTGTTCCTGATCGGCATGATGTTACTGTCGGAACTCGCGCGCGAGCAGGGCGTGTTCGACTGGCTGTCTGCCCTGGCGATTCGCAGCGCAAGGGGTTCAACCGCCCGGCTGTTTACCCTGGTCTACGGCATCGGCACTGTTGTGACAATTTTCATGTCGAATGATGCGACCGCTGTGGTGCTCACTCCGGCGATTTTAACTGCGGTTAGAAAAGCAAAGGTGCAGCCGCTCCCCTATCTCTTTGCCTGTGCGTTAATCGCGAATGCGGCCTCGTTCGTGCTGCCTATATCAAACCCTGCCAATCTGGTGGTGTTTCACCAGGGAATGCCGCCACTGGGGCGCTGGCTGCTCTCCTTCGGCCTGCCTTCCCTGCTTTCCATTGCGGCCACTTATGCCGTTATGCGGATCGTCTTCCGCCGTGATCTGGAAATGAAAATGCAGGAAACAGTCGATGGGCAACCACTGAGCGGCAACGGAAAACTAGTGCTGGTGGGTCTGGGTCTGATGGTCGCGGTGCTCCTCGGCGCCTCAGCTCTGAACAAAGATCTTGGCCTACCCACTTGCATCACAGCCCTGATTGTCGCCGCTGCTGTTTCCTTTAGGGCGCGCAGTAATCCCTGGCCCCTCTTCAAAGGCATCAGTTGGGAAACCCTTGCGCTCGTAGCCGGGCTCTTCGTGATGGTAGACGCGGTCGAGGATGCCGGCGCGCTCCGCTTTACAACGGCTGCCCTTCACTGGGCACAGGGCCTGGCGCCTGCGCTGGGAGCGATGGTTACCGGCTTTGCAGTGGGCGTGGCGAATAACGTAGTCAACAATCTGCCCCTTGGACTCATTGCCGGGGGCACGCTGCAAGCTGCTCACGCAAAAGGATTGCTCGCCAACTCCGTCTTAATCGGGGTGGACCTGGGGCCAAATCTTTCCGTGACCGGCTCTCTCGCCACGATCCTCTGGTTGATCGCGCTGCGTAGAGAAAAGCTGGATGTGAGCTTCCGGGCCTTCCTGAAGGTCGGTCTGCTAGCGATGCCGGTAGCCATGATAGCGGCGCTCAGCGGCGCTTTGCTTGAACACACGCTCGCTCACATCTTCTAACCGGGAACTGGTTATGCAGCGTCCCAAACGTTCGGAGCGGAAGCTGCGGCTACTGCTTTCGCTGCCAGGACCATGCATTCGGGCTCGATGCCAATCACGTGCCAGCCTGGATTATCGTTGACTGCCACGGACATGGCTGCTTCGGGCGTAGCGCAGCGCAAATAAAAAACCTGTTTGGGCATCGGGCCGTTCTTACGATCTGAACCCGAGCGGCTAAGCATTACGCAATATAGGCTCATACCGTCCTCGAATGACCTAAGATGCAGGATGGCTCGAAATCGTCTCCTTGCCCGAGGATAATTTTCGGCGCGCTTACAAGCACGTCAGGTCTTACTTGCAGGTTGTGCGGATATGTCTGAACGCCTGCAGAGAATGCACTGCATTCTGCCGCTATAATGATCGCGATGTTTGACTCTATCCTGATCGCGCTCATGCGCATCACCGAGGTTGCTTTTTTCATAGGGATCGCAGGCGCTTTGGTGACCGTGTTGATGAGCTGGTATTCCATCTTCAAGGATGAATTCAACTCCGATAAATAAGGGGAACCAGGACTTCCAACGACCTCCGAAAAGTTAAGAAACCCTTGCTATCGCGGGAGGTCTGCCCAACGGAAGTAGCTCTTTGGTTTTGAGGCAAAATCCTCTGTGCGCTTCTAGCGCGCCTTGCGCAACGTCCTCACTTGGAGTCGGGTCCTGTCGCTGCCCCGCGTCAGACGCGTTGTAATGCTTCCAAAGGGGCCATCTGCCTAGGTTGGCAAACTTTAAACCACCCAGGGAGGCACTTGCGATAGCGTGTCGCTGTTCACCCTTTCCCCGTCCTTCGCGGCCCTCGGTCCGTCAGCCTCTACGCAATCCTGAGTTGAGGGTGAAATGCTCCAGATGGGTTGGCGACAGATGAGCAAGCAGGAGTTGCTATGGGTTGAGGTCTTGCCTCACATGTGAATTGCACGTCAACAGATGATTCGTTTCGGCAACGAGCTGTTCGACATCGCCGTCGGAGCATGATTGAAATAGCAGCTAGCCACATTGTGGCCGAACGAGTTAATGCAACAGAGCGCCTAGCCGGTGGGGCTAGTCAAGTCGAAGGAAAGCCGCTACACGACTTCGTACCGGCTGCCTTCTTGACCGGTAGGCGACTGAAGCCGGGATCCGCAATTCTATTTCGGTTCCAAGTCCTGTTCTACTCCAGATGTCCAGCCTGCCGCCGATCTTTGCGGCCCGCTCCCTCATTCCAGGCAAACCCCAATGCCCTTCGCGGAAGCCATCGCCCAGGATCGTTCTGTCCAGGCCGATTCCGTTATCACGTATCCGAAGTCGGAACTCATTCCTATCAAAATTGATCTCGGTCTCCATCTCGCTCGCTTCCGCATGTCGAAATCCATTGGTGAGCGCTTCCTTACCTATGCGGTACGCCTCTTCAAAAATAATAGGATGGAGAGCCTGAATCGAACCATTGCATATGGAGCGGAAGGTGACATTGCGGAGTCTGCGCAACGAAAGTGCCACTTCGGCGAGCGCCTCGGAGAGATCCGTTGTATCGCGCGTAGCACTTCGCAGATCGAGCACGAGTTCTCGTCCCTCCAGCATCACGCCATCCGATTGCTGCAAAGCCTCCTCAAAAATCGCCCTCGCAGGCTCGTCTTGCCTCAGCTGTGTGGTTCCAGTGTTGAAGCGAAGCAAAAGGCCTTGTATTCCCTGGAAGAACGTGTCGTGAAGATCTCGCGCAATTCTCTCGCGTTCCCGCATTCGTTCCTCGAGTACCAATCGTGCCTGGTTTACCAGGACGTTTACCCGGAAGAGATACAGAAGACTGACTGCAAAAAGCGCTAGGCCTGCCAGGAGCAGGCGAAACCACAAACGTTCATAGAGGAATGCTTGTTGCTGCACGTCATAAGTGAACTCAGATTTGCCCCAGACGCCATCACTGTTCGTCGAACGCACCAAAAAACGATGTGTACCTGGTGGAATTGTCGTGTAGACGGCGGCCCGAGAAGCGGTTGTATTTTGCCATCCTGAGTCGACGCCCTCAAGACGATACTGCATGCGAATAGTGTCCGGTGCATCAAGGTCCACAGCGGCCATTGTGATCTCTGTGCGGTGTGCTCCCGGCGACAGAGTGAGAATTTCACCCACGGGCACTCCAATGCCTTCGACAGTAATTCCTGGAATAAAGACGATAGGATTTCGTGTTGCCCTAGGCCAATTGTTCACATCGAGCTCGGCCAGGCCTTTCACGGTGGCTACCCAGACCTTACCGTCCGTAGTCCGCACGATGTTCGGAGATCCCACGCTTGTTTGACTTGAAAGAAGGCCATCACTGGTGTTTATCCACCGGTAATCAAGCGGCGAGTCGGGGCTAGTCAATCGTTTCGTTATCGATTCAACAGGCAGCCTGTAGATGCCGTGCCGGCTACTACACCAGAGCTGGGCGCCAGGCAGTTCGATCATCCCGCTGACATTCAGATTGTCGAAGATCGTTTTGAGCTGACCATTTTCCAGCTTGCTCAATCCGTAGGGAGCGCCTGCAACATAAAGATTGCTCCTTCCGTCTTCGACAAATCGAGAGAGGATTCCATCGCCTGGAGCCGGGGTTAGATCAAGACGCTGAAAGCGCTCTTTGACCAAGTGATCGATGCCTTGTTGCGAAGCGACCCAAATTGTATGTGCCTTGTCCTCATGGATGTCAAGCACGTGGTCACTGGATAGTCCTTCCGCACGTCCGTAGTTGTGAAATTGCTTTCCTTGCATGTGGCTAACGCCGTTTAGGGTCGCAAGCCATAACGAGTCATCGTGCGCAACGACAATCTTCGTGACTACCGTATCAGGAAGTCCCTCGGCCCTGGAGAATTGAGTGAAGTGCCCGTTCGTGAATTTGAACAGCCCACCTCCATACGTTCCGATCCACACATTGTCTTTAGAGTCTTGTGCAAGAGACCAGATACAGGTGTTGATCAGTCCGTCCTTCTCGAAGTACTTGTGAAAACGCTTTCCGTCGAAGATTGAGAAGCCGCAGTTGCTCCCGACAAGCAACTGTCCATCAGGACGCGCAAGAAGGGCCATTGGCTGATCGTTCGGCAGCCCATCCTTCCTGGTGTAAACGCGGATCGCCCGTGGTTTGTAGTGCCATAGTCCATTTCCATTCGTTCCCAACCAGACATCGCCAGATTCGGTGACATAGATCGACCGGGGAAGGTTTAGAGTATCCAAATTCTCCAATCGAGCTCCGCTAACCAGGTACAAGCCGATCCCCGTGCCGACCCATATGTGGCCTTGGTGATCCTCATAGATGTGGTTCGTCGCCGTATTCCCCTCGAGGCTTGGCGTCAGTGACGAGACAAGACCATTCGACTGGCGCCTAATGCCGGCATGCGTGCCGTACCAGACGGTACCATCGCCCCCTTGGTGAACTTCAAAGACCTGGTCAGGTTGTACCCCAAGTTGCCTGGCCGTCACGGTAGCCGGGATCCGATTCTTTCCAGCAACTTCAATGACTCCATCACCTGTTACGACGTAAAGGTGTCCGTCAGTCGCCTGGCTGATCCTGTTGACGTATACGTTCTCCAGAACCGGAACCAGCACCTTTCCGGAATACAGATAAAGCCCGTGCTTGCCTCCAACCAAGACTTCTCTATTCCGAGTCTCAAAGATGACCTGGGCGTCCTCCGAGACCCCTGCAGCCGTACGAAGCAACTTTAACGTGCCTGGATCGATGTGGTCTTGAGCAGCCTTAGGAAGAACTGTCGCACCGGCGTCAGTGCCAACCCATAGATCTCCGTTAGAAGCCAGGAGAAGAGCATTCACAGCGCCAGCGGATGCAGAACCCTCGACCTTAAGTTGAAGCTGATGAAACGCAACACCATCAAAGCTTGCAAGGCCGGTATCCGTTCCGATCCACAGCAACCCGTTGTCGGTCTGTGCGATCGCATTCACGACGTTGTCGGGTAAACCTTGCTCAACCGTCAGTTCAGAGCGAATGTACTTGTTGCGCAGGGGATGCTCACTTGAATCTGGATCCTCCGCCTGCACAATCTGCGCGCAAAGCAGCACAACGCTTAAGCAGAGAAGGGTTCCTATGCTTCGGCATGCTATTTGCCGGAGATGCGAAATGATGTTCATACATTATTCCGCAGGCAGGAAGTTTTTATCGCCATCCATCGTCCTCGAGCCCTTGGCTGAACAGCCAGTAGTAATTGAACAATTACAGAGACAGATTAAGCAATTTGACCGAGAGTGAGGATCGCCCATTAGGGTTGGCCCAACTTGGCGTCTAGCCTTTCTTCATCGACTATACAGAATGGTTCTGGTGCCAACCGCGCGATACGGTCAGCTAGAGTAGGTTTGGGGAGCAGGCGGGAGGTTGAAAAAGCTAAGCAGCCTGGATTGCTATTTTCAGGGCGGCAGTGCTTGGAAGCGGCTAGAGTACGGCGGTTTTCACATCACGCACCACACGACGACTACGACGCACTGTCACAGTCTCAATCCGGCAAAAGACGATGGCCAATGGAGCCACCAAGTCTTACATCTCGATGTACCCGCGGCGAATTGCAATGATCGCTGCATCGGTACGATCATTGGCGTCCAACTTAGAAAGAATACTCTTCACGTGGTTCTTTACTGTGTTCTCAGAGATACCAAGCTCCGATGCGATGATCTTGTTAGCCTGGCCTTTAGAAATGGAACGGAGCACGTCGATTTCTCTCGACGACAAGGCGTCATCTGCAGCGTGTTCTGCCATTTCCTGGGCAACGTCTGGCGGGATTCTTCTACGTCCTGAGTGAACTACGCGAATCGTATCGATCAGTTCGGTGCGCAACAGGTTCTTAAGCAAGTAGCCCACGGCGCCCGCCCTGATTGCTCGAACCGCCACAACATCTCCGGCTGCCGTCGTAAGAATTACAAATCGCGCATTCGGGAAATCCTTTCGCAAGATCTCAATAGCTTCGATCCCGCCCAGCCCCGGCATACGCACATCCATAAGCGTGACATCGGGGCGGTGTGTATGAAACAGCGCAATCGCTTCCTTGCCGTCTGATGCCTCGGCAACAACATGCATGTCTGGTTGAGCATCAATTTCGCCGCGCAGCCCGGCTCGCATCATCGGATGATCGTCAACAACGAGAACCCGGATTGGCCGTGGGTCAGACATTCGGCTGGGCCTTCACAGAAAGCACTTCACCGACCACGCGATGTATCCAGGTCGGGCGCTTAACGCATGGAAAGATTCGCCCAGGACAACGAAGGTCGAGGCAATCAGCGCGACCGCGCCCCTGTCGACAAACCGCAATAGCCGGGCTACGGAGGGTGAACGCAAGTCGGTCCTTCAGAGACGGAGATGCAAGAAGAATACTCTCTATTTGGTGCTGTCGATAGGGGCTCAAAATGGCTACAGTTGCCCCTTCATTTAGGGTCTTCAAACCGTAGGCAGAACCTGCTGAACTCTCAAGGTGCAGAGATTGTTCACGATGTTTCCGGCTGGACCACCGGGTGCCGGATTGATTCTCTTGCGTCTTTGCGCAACAGCGATGGTAGTCGGTTACGCTCTCTGCGTTGGAGGAAAGGTCCCACATTGGATCTTTCTCGTCCTTTGGCCAGTCGCAGGCTTCCTGGTTGCGGGGCTGATGACACCGTTTGCTTGTGCCGCGGCATTGGCTTTGCAGATCACCGTCGCGCGAGACACAGGGTTCAGGGGCCTTCCCTGCTGTGTTCTCGGGGTGCTACTTATCACAGCCGTTCTCTTGCTGGGACCCGGTGCCTATTCGCTTGACGCACTGCGGTTCGGGCGTCGAAGAGTGACCGTCTCGCGCGGTTAGGCAGACCGCAAAGCTTCAGCAATCGATCTTTACTGAAACCGCAGCCAGCGAACCACTAGCCCCAAAGGGCCCACGTCCAGCGACCCCATCTGGTCTTTGCCACACAGATCGTTGCCCCTAGGCTTGCAACTGAAAGCACATCTTTTGCAAGCAACTACTTCTAGAACGCAAACAGGAGACAGACTGATGAAGGCTAGCAACGCTCTCTTCACACCCACGGCACTTGGGGCTCTGCGATTGAAGCACCGCGTCATCATGGCGCCCCTTACGCGTTCCCGTTCAGTTCAGCCTGATTCCGTCCCGGGTGATCTGATGCGTAAGTATTACGAACAACGTGCATCGGACGGCGGGCTCATTATCACGGAAGCGACGAACATTTCGTTGACCAGCCGTGGTTGGCTCGGAGCTCCGGGCCTCTACTCCGATCAGCAGGTCGAGGGATGGAAGAAGATCGTGTCTGCCGTTCATGCCAAGGGCGGCCATATGTTCGCGCAGCTCTGGCATAGTGGGCGCTCGTCTCACACCGCGATGACGGGTGGTGCGACCCCCGTGTCGGCTTCTGTCGATCCAACATACTGGGAAAACCCGAACCATCTTGTATCCATCCCCAGTGGCTGGGTTCAGCCTTCGCCGCATCGGGCCCTGGCCCTGGAAGAGATAGCCGGCATCGTTGCGGATTATCGTGAAGCGGCGAAACACGCAATGGCCGCTGGATTCGAGGGAGTTGAACTCCATGCCGCTAACGGCTATCTGGTCGACCAGTTCTTGCAGGATGGGAGCAACAAGCGGACGGACGAGTACGGCGGGTCTCTGGAGAACCGTGTGCGCCTGCTCTCTGAAATCGTCCACGCACTGGCCTCTGTTTGGGGAGCAGATCGCGTAGCCGTCCGTATTGGTCCTTACGGCACCTGGAATGGCATGTCGGACAGCAACCCGGATGCCCTTTTCGCTCACGTTGCGACAGAGTTGAATCATTTCGGACTTGCCTACCTCCACTTGATTGAGCCAAGGGTATCCGGTAGCGAAGATGTGAAATCGAGCGGAGGGCTTGCAGCAGAACGCCTTCGCCCATTCTTCAAAGGAAAAATGATTGCCGCTGGAGGCTTTGAGCCGGATACCGCAGAGCAGTTGGTTTCAAACGGGACTCTCGACGCAGTGGCCTTCGGCCGTCACTTTCTTTCCAACCCTGACCTGCCTCAACGCATTGCCGAGCATCTGGAGCTGACGCCGTACGATCGCTCAACCTTCTACACATTCGATGAAGTCGGCTACACCGATTACCCCGTCTATGCACCGGCCGTAGCTTCATAACCGGTGTTTCCTTACACGAAGTTTCCATTTGGCAACACAGAACCCTGGAGGCTGTCATGAGCAAAAAAGCAAACATCATGCTGGTACACGGAGCATGGGCGGACGGTTCCTGCTGGAGCAAGGTTATTCTCTTGCTTCAGGCAAAGGGATATAACGTGACGGCAGCTCAGATCCCGCTCACATCCCTTGAGAATGACATCGATGTGACTCGGCGCTTGCTTTCCGAACAACCGGAACCTACTGTACTGGTCGGGCATTCCTATGGAGGCGCAGTTATCACCGGCGCAGCCACGGCAACCCCGCAGGTAAAAGCGCTGGTGTACATTACGGCGTTCGGTCTTGATGAAGGCGAGAGCCTGGAGACGCTGGCAAACCAGGGCCCTCCTTCCCCGGGGTCTGCCTCCATTCAGCCCGACGCTCACGGATTCCTCTGGATCAATCGTGAGACTTTCCATAAGTCGTTCGCGGGAGATGCCACTGCGGATGAGGCCGCTGTCATGGCCGCTGTCCAGAAACCTCTGGCGCTTGCCGCTTTTGGCGGAAAGGAAGGGGTTCCCGCATGGAAGACACTTCCCTCCTGGTACCTGGTCTGTACTGAGGATCAGATGATTCCGCCTCCGGCCCAGGAATTCCTTGCTAAGCGCATGAACGCTACCGTCCGGTCCGTTCCCTCAAGCCATTGTCCCTTTGTGTCCAAGCCAGAGGCTGTGGCAAACATCATCGCTCTCGCAGCCGAGGCGATCGACAAGTAGCAGTTCCCCGCTTTCCTTTAGCCGTCGCAAAAGCCGCCTCCTGGAGAGGATGGCGGCTTTATGCCTCGTTGTTCATCTCCGAAAGGGCCGTATGAATTCGAAAGCGAGAGTACTGGTTTTGGGAGCTACAGGGCAGGTTGGCGGTGCTCTTGTGCCGTTGCTGGTAGCCGATCAGCGCGTCGAGGTTGTTGCAGCGGCCCGTTCTCCCAAGAAAGCAGAGCACCTCGGGGTCGAGGTTGTGGAGTTCGATCTCGACAGAATTGAGACGTTTGCCCCGGCGTTAGCAAACATCGACCGCATCTTCATGGCAACGGGTTATACGGTAGACATGCTGCGCCAAAGCAAGGACCTGGTAAACAGCGCCAAGCGGGCCGGTGTTCAGCAGATTGTTCATCTGGGTGCGTGCGGCGACGACGACACGCGTGTCGCCCACTACGGCTGGCACCAGTTCATCGAGCGCTACATCGAGTGGTCCGGCATCGCTTTCACGCACTTGCGCCCCGAAATCTTTATGCAGAATCTGCTCGGCTACGGGGGTGAGAGTTACGTGCAGAAGGGCGTGATCAAACATTACGTTGGAGGCGCGCGGCTAAGTTGGGTGGATTGTGGCGACGTCGCTGCCGTCGCAGCGGTATGCCTGGCGCAGCCAGAGTCGCATGCCGGTAAAACCTACCGCATGGGGTACGAGGCGAAGACCTACTACGAACTTGCAGAGGTCTTTTCAGAAGTTCTGGGGCAGCCATTCTCTTACGAACCGCAGCCGCCGTCCGACTTTCTTCAGAATGTGCTTGCTGCAGGCGCCGAGCCTGCATACATGAAGTGTGTGTTTGACAGCTATACCGACTTGACCAATGGCAAGGACATCGGTGCAGATGCAACCTTCGACAACTTTCCTGAGCTGACAGGCCGCGCGCCTCGAAGTCTCGCGGATTTTGCCAGGACATACGCAAACCGCTTTCGCTACTAAGACACGCATTCAAGAGGTATGACATGGCGAAAGAAAGCAAAATTCGGGTAGGTCTCGTCGGGGTCGGCAACTGGGCACGTTATGGGCATGTTCCCGCCCTCAAACTATTGCCGGAATACGATATTGTCGCCGTTTCAAGCAGGAGCCTGGAGAAGGCTAAGGAGATTGGAAAAACGTTCAATATTCCTCGTACCTATGGCGACATGCAGCAACTTGTAGACGACGCTGAGGTGGACCTGATCGCGGTGCTTTCCCCGGCACCGGAACACGCTTCATCCGTGAAAGCTGCGATTCTGGCGGGAAAGGATGTCTATTGCGAATGGCCGCTCACGACCAACACGAAGGACTCGCAAGAGCTTTTACATCTGGCCGAGCAGCGCGGCATTCGGCATCTGGTGGGGCTTCAGCGGACTGTTGGAGCCAGCTCCCTTCATCTCCGCGAACTTCTCTCAGAAGGGTACGTGGGTGAACTCCGGTCCGTTCGTATGCACGTCAGCATGGCAGGTTTTGGACCAGTACGATCGGCATCGCTCGACTGGACAATTCCAGCAAAGAACTTCTCACATGTGCTTTCCATCTATGGTGGTCACTTCATGGACATGCTGTTCCATGCGGTAGGCCAGCCCGCCACGATCACATCTCTTGTCCGGACACAGTTTCCTAAGCTGACGAGCAGTACGGGAGAGTCGTTCCCTAACGAGACGCCTGATGGCGTGATGGTCATGGGTACGCTCAGGAACGGCGCCATGTTTCAGATCCAGCTTGAGGGTGGGAAACGCCATCAGACGGGACTTCAAATCGATCTCACCGGCACAGACGGCGACCTCCAGATCACAAACGAGAAGGCGTTTGTTACGAAACACAATGACGTGATTCGAGGAGCGCGGGGCGATGACCAGGTCTGGAGAGAGTTGCCCACACCCAATCATCTCAGCGCCCTCCCTCCAACGGAACTTGATGCCAGCGTCCAGGATTTGGCTCACCTTTATGCGGCGTTTGCTCGTGATCGGGTGCACGGAGGCAAGACGGGCCGGGATTTCTCGGATGCTGTGGCCATGCACACCATGATCGACGCGATCAACCAAGCTTCATCTTCGGAAACAACGGTAGTTCTTAAGGAGCACTTATGACCCTCGCAACTCCCGCTAACAATAAGGCAACGGTTCTTGAAGCGTTCGATGCCCTTTTCAATAAGCGAGACTACGAAGCTGCGGAGCGCTTCTGGTCGCCTAACTACATCCAGCACAGCGCGCACATCGGCCCTGGACGCGACGGATTATTCGCCTTGACCAGGGCCCTTCCGGAAACATTGCGATATGAAAATCATGTTGCCTTGGCGGAGGGCGATTTCGTGATCTTGCATGGCCGTTTCTCCGGTCACGGACTGCCCAGGAATTGGATTGTGGCCGACATAGTGCGCCTCGATAACGGAGTGTTAGTTGAACACTGGGATGTTATCCAGGACGAGGCAACAGAAGTTGAATCCAAGAGCGGGCTACCGATGTTCGGTACCTCTTTCGCTTAGGCACCACCAGCCGGATCCATTCACAGAGAACAAAGGAGAACCATGAAAACTGAAGGGAACGTAGTGTTTATCACGGGGGGCGGCTCTGGTATCGGGCGGGGACTTGCCGAGGCTCTTCACCGTCTGGGCAACAAGGTCATCATCTCCGGCCGTCGCAAGGGGCATCTGGAAAAGACCCTGGAGGCTAATCCCGGAATGGACTCGATCGAACTGGACGTGACTGATCCAGAGAGCATACGTCGGGCTGCCGAACAACTGATTGCCAAGTACCCCACGCTGAATGTGCTCATCAACAATGCAGGCATCATGATGATCGACGACGCCTCGGCCCTGGTAGACGATGAGCTGATCACGTCCACCATTGCAACCAATCTGATGGGGCCAATACGGATCACGGGTGCCTTGATCGACCACCTCAAGAAGCAAGAGTCCTCTGCGGTGCTGATCGTCTCGTCGGTGCTTGGCTTCACCCCCATGGCGATGACAGCAGTCTATTCATCTACCAAGGCTGCGCTCCACTCATACGCGCAGTCCCTACGATTCAAGTTACGGCACACTCCGGTTCGGGTGCTCGAAGTCATTCCTCCCTGGGTCCGCACGGAGCTGCTCAACAGCAGCGAAGAGCCCCGCGCGATGCCTCTCGACGAGTTCCTGATGGGCACGATGGCGGCACTCGCGACAGATGCGGACGAGATCATGGTTCCGCGCGCAAAATTTTTACGTGACCAGGCCGGCCCCAACGAGGCAGCCTTCGTTTCAACCTTCAATGAACAGCTTGAAGCGCCCCAGCCTTCGGCCGCTTAATACCGGCTTCCACTCACCCAGTACGCACGCAACGGCAACAGGGAAAACAGGAGCTGAAATGAATGATCTATTGCAGAAAGCAGTGGAGGCACACGGAGGTCTGAAGCGTTGGAACAAGATAAGCTGCGTTACCGTTGCAGCCTCGCTCACCGGGGCGATCTGGTTTGTGAAGAGCCAGGGTGATTACCTGAAGGATGTAGTGATGACTGTGGACACCACAAAAGAACGAATGACCACAGACTTTCCAGGCCAGGACAAACGCTTTCACTTTACACCGGAGCGACTGGTGATGGAGAAGCGGGATGGCACTCTGCTTCTTGAGCGCAACGATCCCGAGAAGTCGTTCGAGGGTCAGGCCCGCGAGACTCCATGGGATGACCTCCACGTCGCATACTTCCAGGGCGAGGCGCTATGGACCTACTTGAATACCCCCTTTCTCTACACACAACCCGGATTTGTCACCGAAGAGATCGACCCGATTGAAGTGAGCGGAGAGACCTGGCGGCGCTTGAAGGTTACATTTCCCGATCGCGTCAAGAGCCACACGCGAGAGCAGATCTCATGCTTCGGGCCCGATGGTTTGATCCGGCGTCACGACTACACGGTAGACATCCTTGGTGGAGCGACCGGGCTCAATTACGCCTCAGACTACCGGGATGTGGATGGCATCATCTTCCCGACCAAACGTCGGATTTATGCCTATGAAGGGGATTATCAACTTGTCCCTGAGCCCCTTCTAGTCAAGATCGACATGGGCAAAATCACTCTGCAGTGAAGCCCGCAAACCATCAGCTATACCAGTGTGTCTCGTAAGAGAGGAAGTCCATGCCTCATCCCTCACTTTTTCTACCCTTGCAGTTGGGAAGCATCACTCTTCCCAACCGCATCGTCATGGCTCCGCTTACCAGAATGCGTGCTGGAGCTGGCAACGCCCCCACAGCGATGAACGCTAAGTATTACGCGCAACGAGCCACTGCTGGCCTAATCGTCGCCGAGGGCACCGCTGTGAGCCAACAGGGGCAAGGCTACCCAAACGCCCCTGGTATTTACACACAGGAGCAACTGAATGGATGGAAGACCGTCACTGAGGCGGTTCACTCTCAGGGTGGACGAATCTTCCTACAGATCGCGCACAATGGTCGCAATTCCCATTCTTCATTTATGCCGGATGGCGGGCCGCCAGTCGCCCCGTCCGCCATTCCACCCTCATTGCCTGGATTTACGAGCAGTGGTCAGCAGGTTCCAATTGAGACGCCGCGCCCATTGAATTTGGATGAGATCCCCGCAATCGTTGATAGTTTTGCATCTGCGAGTCGCAAAGCGATCGAGGCCGGCTTCGACGGAGTGGAACTCCAAGCGGCCAACAGCCACTTGATCGATCAATTCCTGGAAGACGGGTCAAACACCCGGTCGGATGCATACGGGGGCTCCATCGTTAACCGGATGCGCTTTCTTCTTGAGATCACGGAGAGCGTCACAGCTGCAATCGGGTCCGAACGGCTGGGGGTGCGCTTATCGCCCTTCGGTCAGTATGGCGGCATCTGTGACAGCAATCCAATGCAGTTGTTTGTCTCCATCGTTAAGGAGCTAAACCACAGGAACCTGGCATACCTACACCTCATTGAAGGACGCGGTTCAGAGATCGGGTTGGGCGATGCCCTGCACGAAGACGCGCTGAATAACGCGAAGCTCTTCCGCCCTCACTTCAAGGGCCCTCTGATCTCTGCGGCAGCCTATACATCCACTTCTGCGAGCGACACCGTGAGTGGAGGAACAGCAGATGCAATCGCGTTCGGACGTTTGTACATCTCCAATCCAGACCTGGTGAAACGTATCGCGGCTAACCGCTGTTTGAGTCCATACGACCGTTCTACATTTTACGGAGGCCAGGAGAAGGGCTACACCGACTATCCGAGCTCCAGGGAGGCGGTATGACTCCCGCTAGCGTGCTGCGAACGCACCACGAAGCTTTCTACGGAGCTCTCCTTCACCAGGATTGGGGTGCTCTCGCCTCCCTGTATGCCGACGATTACAACCTTGTTCGGTCGAATGGCACTTCCCTGTCAAAGAAAGAAGTTCTCACCGACCTCCAGGTCGGTGGCCTGATTTTCAAGTCCATCAAGCTCATGAATGCGCGCGTTCGGCTGGTCGGGTCGGTGGCAGTACTCACCGGCGAAAGCCGGACGACCGCTGAGCGTCAAGGAGTCTTGTCCGAATCGCATTTCCGCTTGATTGCGATCTACGTGGAAGTCGAGGGAGGTATACACCTTCTGCATTTCCAGAGTACCGACATACCAGCCCCACAAATCCCCGGATAGGGAGTGGCTGAGGCAATTAAGGAGATCTCATGGCAGTGGACAGCGTATTAGCGGAACGAAGGCGCTTCGTAGGCGTGTGGACCCTGGAAAGCTTTACCGAGAAGATGGGTTCGTCAGCAGAGCTAAATCCCCTGGGGCCCGCGCCCCTGGGATTTCTGATCTACACAGCCGAAGGTTTTGTTTCGGCTCAGCTCATGAGGCGAGAACGAAACGCACTTGGAACTGATCCCTGGGACGCAGGAGGGGCTGACCTGACCAAGGGGTACATCGCATACTGCGGGTCCTATGTGGTTCACGAGGACCGTGGCGAAGTCATACACACGCCCAAAGTCTCTCTCCTGCCAAACCTGATCAACCAGGATCAGCATAGAAGCTTCACGTTTGCGCATGACACCCTCACGCTTGTTACAAGGCAAGCGCGTGAGCTGGGTGTCGTTGTCGAGTCACGACTCGTCTGGCGCCGTTGTTAGTCACACAAACTGTGCTTTGTCCCCGAAGTCACGAGACGGATCTTCGAGACTTTCTACAGCACTAAGGGATCCCAGGGAGCGGACTTGGCTTCTGGATCTGCAAGGAGATCGTTAGCCGCCCCCCACGGTTCTCTCAGAATGCGAAGCTCACAAGGCGAATCCCACGGCACTGCCCGGCAAGATTGATAACGACCGAGAAACGATCACGCGCGGAAATACAGATGTCTCCGTAGCAGCTAAGCGACTGACATAACAAGAGGTAGCTGAGGAAGATGGAGGCGCGGGTCGGAATCGAACCGACGCATAAAGGTTTTGCAGACCTCTCAAACATGATTGTACCCAGTTGCACCTGTTTGTATGTTGTTGTTTCTACTGGAGTCGACTAATTGGGAATACAAGCCTGTACAAGCGGAAACACGCAGGTACTCCCTACATTTTTCCCTACAGTAGAAAAGTCGTTGACACGCCCGCAACCATCGGGCATAAACGAAGCGCGCCCCGCAGGTGTTGAAGCACCAACGGAGCGCTAACCACAACCGCCTGTTAAGGAGGCAATCATGGCTGATTCCCAGTCTATCTATCCCCTCGACTCTTCGCTCACGCTCGCCGCGGCTGGCCCCAAATGGCTGGCAGCACATCAGCAATTCATCCAGGCGAACACCCTCAAGGGTTACCGGAACAGCGTTCGGCTGCTCCTCAACCGAATGGGTGAGCTGGCCCTCACCGACATCCGCATTGAGCACATCCGCGCGTACCAGGCCGAACGGTCGAAAGTGGCCGGTAGCTATCTCATAAACGGAGAACTGAGCGTTCTGCAAATGATCCTGAAGCAGGCGGGCCAATGGCCCCGCATGCGGGAGTTCTACAAGCCGCTGCGTGTGCGTACACGCGGGGCTGGCCATTCTTTAAAATCGGGAAGAAGAGGCCAGGTTACGAGAGGTGGCGTTCAGCAAGCCAAAGTGGCGCCTGGCAGCCCATTGCGCAATGATTATGCTCAGCACGACTTGCGGATTCGGCGAAATACGTCAGCTCCGGCGCCGCGATGTGGACGTAGAGAAACGCTCGATCCTGGTGCGGGAAGGCGCGAAAAATAGGTATCGCGTTCGCACGATTCCTCTGAATGCAACGGCGATGGGAATCCATGGCGTGGATTCTGGAGCGCTGGAAGAAACTCGGCGAGAACGACAAAGAGCAGTACATCCTCCCTCATCGGCCGCGTAGTCCGCGCGGGCCCTGGATCTTCGAGGAACCAATGGGCTCGATCGCGACAGCGTTCACCCAGATTCGAATCGCTTCAGGGTTGAGGCACTTTCGGCTCTACGATTGCCGGGTTCAAGCTATCACCAAGCTGCTCAGCAATCCCGATGTGAGTGTTCAGGTATGCCGGGAGATCGCCGGCCATGTCAGCCAGGTGATGACCGACCGGTACTCAATACAGCGGTTTGACACAAAGAAGGCTGCACTTGACGGGCTGGAGGATCGATCGGCTCGGCCGCCGGAAGTGCCGCCGCCGGCAGTGGATTTCGCGCATGTTGCCATTCAGGCAGAGATAGCCCGCCAAGTCGCCCAGGCACTGCAGCAACACCTGGCATCGTCCCGACCGTCGGCGCCCGTACAGGCCACGTACAGGCGCACCCGCAAGCGCAAGGCAGAGACTCCCAAACCTCGCCTGGTCATGTTCCCCGGGGGTGCACGCGGCTAAAAAAGCGACGCGGGGTGACCCCGGAATAAATCGGCTTTCAACACTCTGGTACGCTGTAGCCGCTCTTGGAAAGGACAGCAAATGTTCGAGGCACCCATTGAAATCGGGGATTTCGCAATCACGATCTGGCGCGAGATAGAGTACGACGATCGCTGGCATGTGAAGGTCTGGCCGCGATTTGACGAAGGCGCGGAGCGGGCTTACGTCGTCGAGCACAACAAGTTCGATCCTCCGCCCCCGACGAATGCTGAACGAGAGGCTGTGCTGAGGCAATTAGGCGCAAGAGGGCAGCGGTAACGTCACAAACCTAAAGTCAGATTGCTGATACCGTTTCCCGGCCGGCCGAGGGATAGCAGGGTTCAAGCGTCGAAGCCCTTTGCGCCCTGGCCTGGGTCCCTGCGATCAACTTCAGGTGCTCCTCGGCAAGCTCCAGGTAGGTCAAGGCAGCCCTGGGATTGGAGGCGTTCACACGAGCCAGGTAAACCAGGTTGGTGAGCGCTTCAAGAGAGTTGCGGAGCTGATGATCATCCACTAAAGATGACTCCACTATGGGGAGATGCGGGACTCCGTGGCAAGCGGAGCCCCTGCCGTGGAACGTTCGATACGCGTTAGCCCAGGCGCAAGCGAAACACGGTCACTGTGAGAGTACGGAATTTTTGATTCGCTTGAAAGCGACATTTGGTGACAGGAGTAACCAAAATGGTCAGTTTTTCTGCGCTGTTGCCGTTTCGAGCAGATGTTCGACTTTGGCCAGAAGATCCGTCGGGCTAACTAAGCTATCCAGGATTAGGGCGGGGGTACGTTTTGCGGCCATCGCAATGCGCGAAAGCTCAGCATCACTCATCATCGCGGAAACGATCATGGCATCATATTGCTTGCTCGCAAATCGCAGCTCGACCTCTGTGACCATGGCAAGCTCCGCTTCGTATCCAGAGGTAGCCAAGACTGCGCATCGCGTTCGCAACAACCGCAAATCTTTACCAACGCAGAGCAGGCGTACCTTGATGGCCATGCCCAACCGTACTCTAGCGGGACGATGTAAATGCCGTGGGGGTGACAATTGGCGACAAATGGCGCGTACTGAACACTTGTACAGAACAACAAACACGGCGTTTTTCCATCCCACCCCGCTGGAAGACAAATATGAACCGCGCGGATCCGGATGGAACCTACGAAAAACGCTGACCAGGAAGCCCTCGCAGTTCAACTTGAAACCTTGGCAAATCTGCTCTACTTGGCGCGCCACCACCCCTCAGAAGAACTTTCCTATATTGAATGGGCCGACGAGGTGGTGCAGGAGCTACTGCGCAATCCCGCACTCAAACAAGAACTTAGGTTCAGGCTTACGTATACAGGTCCTCAGTCCTTCATCTTTAATGCACCGGCCCGCTTAAGCGTGGTTTCCACCTGCGCTAGAAGCTCCTGAGCTGACATGTAGGTGTTTAGGATCAAGGCGGGTGTCGACCCGATCGCAGCCATGGCTTGCGTGTATGCTTCTTCCCCGAGCAATGCAGACACAATGATGGCGTCATAGTGGCTTACCATCAGCCGGCTCGCTACTTCATCGGGCAAACAGGACTCGACCTCATATCCTGAGGACTCCAGTACCGCGCAGCGAGTCTGGACCAGAATTGCGTCCTGACCGACGCACAGGAGTCGGCTTAAACCCTCGATTGTCATGGTCTGAACAATCTAAGGTCTTAAGTCATTTTTGCGAAAGGGATAATGGTAACTGCGGTGGTAACCGGTTCCCCAGGGACTCACAAACGCCCATCTCTCCCGCATTTTGTTCGTTCGGCACTCAAGCTCGCTTTGAAGGTCTAAGTTCTGCTTGGCACCGCTCAATACGGTTAAGTAGGACTGTCACTCGTTCCGAGTCGGGTTTGCCCTACCGCCTAGAAACCGGCCCTGGACCCAAGCATCCAACTCGGCCGGTATGGCGAAGACGCCAGCTTTTTCAAGCCTACATGCGTCCTTCGCACGGGACGTCCATAAAGCTGTTCCCATCGTTGTATGGTGCGAACCCCTTTGCCGAGGTACTTCGCAATGTCTTTCCACTCGGTCAGGATGGACGAACGATCTACCACAGAGCTCTCGATCGCTTCGACAGTTGACCATGTGCAAGAGTACATCGCCCGCCTGTTTGCGCCTGCCGGAGGTATAAGGGCCAGAGTTTACCGCCGCCCGCGATACCAGACAGAACATGCCGCCGCGAGTGCCAACGAAGCATTCTGCCCAAAAATAGTGCATGCAGGCAGGATACGCGCCCGGGTGCCCCGCCTATAATCCGCAGATGGACACCACCTCGATCGTCGCCGCCATTGATGAACAAATTGAGAGGCTTCAGAAAGCAAGGTCGCTGCTGACCGGACACGTCATGCCGTTGAACGTGGCCAGGCCCCGGCGCCAAAGACCAAGCGAACGATGAGCCCTGAGACGCGAGAGAAAATAGCCGCGGCTCATCGCAAAAGATGGGCGAAGCTGAAGAAACCAAGCTAACCAGACACAACACGCCTCCTCGAGTGCCACAAGGCAAGTTTGCCCAGGAATAGTGCATCGACGCGCCTGGTCAGGTTCCCGAGTGGCCGGTCAAACTTTCCGAAAGGAAAGATCTCGTTTTAATATTGACCCTGCTGCAGCGTCACCGGAGTGATCAAGAGCCCGGAAAAGACACACGCTGCAGTTTTCGCGTGACACTCAACCATGAACCGGCCGACAATTCTTACGTGGATGCCAGACGCAACACGCGGCCCCAAGTGCCACGAAGCAGTCCGCCCAAAAGTAATGCCATGGCGCTATGGTAATCCAACAGTCAAGGTCGTGAGGGTCCGCGGCTAAAGGTCTCTTGGAAGTTGCTAGTAAACATGGATAGCAGTCGCCCGACCAATATGGCAGAAGTCTTGGAATCTGCTCCGAAGGTGTTAAACGAAATGACGGTGGAGTTCCTTCGACGATTGGAGGAGGAGCTGAGAAAAGACCCTGAATCCAGGCCGTGGCCTGTCTTTTCGTCGCTGTTCGCTCCGCTTCCCTGCTGTGCGGCACGGTCAACTTACTAACGCCGCAGACCCGAGACAGCCTTGAGGTTCTGACGCGTGGACTTCTTGAAGCGCGAGACCTTCTCCTAACGTTTCGTTTCGCCGACAAGGAGACCGCAGACAAAATCCGACACTGGTTTAAAGGCATGGTGGACAAATGTGGAAGCCAAACCAAAGAAGTGTAACAGTTTCTCGAGGAGGCTTTTCCGCGTTTGGCTGACACCAATCGGAGCAAGATGACAGCAGTTGCTCATCCGACGAAGTTCGCTGCGTTCAACTCCACCCATTGCGCATGTCTATGGACAACTGCTCCGCCGCGCAGAAGAGAGCAACGAGGTGATGAACTCCAAAGTCGCAGACTTTCTGGCCAACATTGCCGTTCTTGCCGTTCATGCTACCGTCGAGCATCCCAGATTAATTTCACTTGGGCTCGATCCGCTCCGCATGCAGAATGTAGATGCATTCCGCGCTAACGTAGAGGAAGTAGTCTTGCCGATCCTCCAGAGCGGCCGGAATGATCTACCGCCAGGAAGCTACCGCGAGACTTGAGTGTTGAAGGTTTAGCTAGATCCGACACCTTAGACGAGGATCGATATGCCCGTCACGTTCGGTAAGACCGCAGAGCACGTCGTGACTCCATGCCAAAGTGATACATTCTCTGGCAGGATGTTGAAAACCTTCCTCCTGGTCGGTATAGCCGTCTCCCTCGCAGCAATCACTGCCCGGCCTAGGCCGGCAATCGATCAAGACGCAAAAAGCTTTAATCAACCAGCAAAGCAACGAGCTCCGGCGGCGGTAGCTTCTGGCCAAACAAATGTAACCGCTAACAATGAACACCGCATGGAAGGAAAGCTTCGGGGATGGCACGAATTCGTATCATGGCCCGAAGGCATCACTGCTTGGTCTGTCATCTTGACTCTCTGCGCGATCACATGGCAAGCCTTCGAGACACGTAGAAGCGTTAACTCCGCGAACAAGTCGATACGCCTTCAGGAGACTCCATTCAAGCAGCGAATCGAGATCCCCAGCCAGTGGGAAGTTGAACATTTTCCCGTGATCTACCCGATAACGGAGATCGGCTTTGCATTAAGACTACATCTTAGGAATCCGACTAGCTGGCCTATAAAAATCCTTCAGATAAAAGCCCTCGTCGACGGTAAAGAATGGCTTTTCTCTCCGAGCGACCGACCTGAAGCCAGAAGAAAAATATCCTCTGAAGATAGTAATGGCCATTCCCAAAGGCCATGATCTTGATGCTTTTGTACGGGGTGAGCTCCACCCTAATGCTTACTTCGAGATCGCGTTTGTTGACATCCTCGACCGGAAACAGTTACAAAATTTTGAATTTATCTGCGACAACTTGGAGCGGACGAGCAGCATTTGCCATGTGCATCCAAGCTCACGGTTGCAATCCACACAAAGAGCTGTCTGATTCGGCCAACCCGAGTCGGCCTGATGGCGCAGGTTACGCGTTCATCCAGCGGAATCCCCCGAAGGTCCTTCATGGTCCTCGGGCATGCGCCATCTCGGCCGAATACCCGGAGGAGTTCATGTTGCGTTTGACGACTACATTCCCGCCTATCAGTACTTCCCCCTGGTACATCCGCGGTGGGTGTTCGGCCGAGGCATCTTGTTGCCCGTCGCAGGACATCCCTGCGCTCAATGCCCCACCGCGAATCCTGTTTAGGCCTTTACCAGCGCAAGCATCTTCTGCAGCTCGACCGCGAACGCCTTCGAGTCGTCGTCGCTGAGTACTTCGTCGTCGATGAGCGTCTGGTCGTCGACCGTGTCATCGTTCATGAAGAGCTCATCGCCGAAGAGCGCTTTCATGTCCTCGCGCATGTCCGCGACCATGGCGATCGATTGCCCGGCGATGTTCGTCCATCGATTTGAGCCGCTTGCCTCGCTCCGAATCTGACATTGCTTTCAGATTTTTTACGGATGCAATCAGTGCGGCTTCGTTCATCGGGAACGTGACGGCCGAAACCTCGAATAGCTTGACCTCTTTCAGCAGTCGCACCCCGTTCTCGACTGTTTCCTGCAGGGTGGAATAGCCGATGGACAATCCCCGGATTACTTGAGCCTTCATCAAGTCGAAAGCCTTTTTGCCGACCGCATCCGAAAGCACGATGGTGCCCTCAACCTGGAGCCCCTGACTCGTCTCTGTGCAGGTGACGTGGCCAATCGGGTTGTCTGCCTGGTGTTGCCACAGTAGCGGGAATACTTTGGCGCTCTGCAGAGTTCGCGTGAAAGCACCTGGCACGATGCGATCACCGCCCTGGTCCAGGTCATAGGTAGCCGCAAGCCCCGAGAACGTGCCTTGGCCCCCCTGGTCACCGGCGGCCTTTACCTTGAAATTGAAATCTCTGTGCTCCATTGCTTCTCCCTTCACGGTTGCGTATTGCGGCGCGGCCTGGTTTGACCAGCGCCCCGGGTTGTACCAGCCTGGCTTACGAGGTTGGACTCGTCACGAACGAGCCGACGACAAAGCTCGCGGGTCGCTTTGTGAGCAGGGCAAGCCGTTTTTCACACCTCACGGCGATCAGATTCCTAACGAAAAAATCCGCGTGCTCAGAAGCTATTTCGACTTGCATCCCCATACGATCGCGGATCTCTGCCGCCGCCGGCGAGCCACTGCCGACCAGGAACGTGCCGACCGGCATTGAGGTCGTGGCGACCACATCAAGACCGAAGATGCTCGGCCTTACCTGTGTCTGCGGGTCGCCCAGGATGTAGCGGCCGAACCCGTCTTTGGTAAGGCGCATCTTCCACCAGTCGGTCGGGTGAAGGACGACGAACGTGGGTGGGACCTCATTGGCTGCGTCGACCTGTTCAATAGCGGCGCCCACAATGTCAATGCGATTCCAACCGGAAGCAGCACCCGGCAACAGACCAGTATTGAACGAAGTCGCCTGCGGGATTAGGCCGTGCAGGTTTTCACCAGTGCCGTCCCCCATGAGCAACTGCAACTGTTCCTCAAGGTCCACATAAAATGGCAAACTGGTCTCGATGAAGCCCATCAACTCGGTCATGTCTTCGAAGACCTGCTTTGTAGCTGGGAGCCAGGTCGCCAGTGTGCGAATCTTTCAGACACAGTCGAAAAGGTTACCTGGTTCTCGGCTTCAGCGATGCTTCCGCTACAGGCGAGGCGATCGAGAACGGCGTGGTCACCTTCACGAAGTCGACCATCGGCAGTGTAGTCGGACGCGCGCTGAGCACGTCGCGGATCCTGAGCGAGGGCCGGGCTTCTGGCACGATCCCCGGAGTGCGGTCGATCTGCAGAACACCTGACGTCGACAAGCCCACAGGTGCCAGCGTATCTCCGCCCTGAGTGCCGCTGGTGAAGGCACTAATGATGGACTTGCGAGACATGATGGCGGCAGTCTGGTGTGGGTCGAGGTCGATGTAGGCGCGACCTTTGCGATCCCTGATGATGCGGTTAACCGAGTCGTTTTCTTTCAACATATCCAGAAGCGATTTTTGCTGCACACCGGAAACATGCCTCTGCGCCAGGGCCACATCGATGGCGTCAACCTGCTTCTGCAGCTTTGTGACAACTTCAATAGAAGCCTTCTTTTCGACGGCCTCTTCCAAACCCTTGCGCAACTGCTCCAGGGTCGCCTTTAGTTCAATGGTGGGGCTGGTGGCTGCTGACATGGTCAGGCACACTCCTGCTTAATGAAATTTTTGTGATTGTGCCGAGTGCCAGAAGGCGAATCGGGCCGGCGATGAAAAATCGAACCTACAGACGCTATTGCCAGAAATGCGCGAGTCGCGGAGTTTCGAAAACGCCTGAATGAATCTTCCGACGAGTCCGCACTGAAAGCAAGCGAAAAGTTGCACAGTGAATGGTGCATCACTGCCCGCCTATCCCATAACTCGAAAGCAGTAAGTCGGCGCCCGCTTCATCTTCCGGCAGGATCAACTCGCCCTCGACGTTAGTGCGGCCAAGACGCTGCTGCGCCACCATCTCAAGAGCGTGTTCGCGAGCAATCAGGTTTGCGATCGAGTCTGCAATCTGGTTCAACCGGCGCCGCATTTGCCGTACGCGTTGCTGGCGCTCCGGAGTGGTTGCATGCAGAAGCAGTTGCCATGCTTGGTCGCTGATCTGCTGAGCCTCGACCATCAATTGAGCCGCTCGGATCAGAGGATCAGTTTGCAAGAGGGTCCACCTTCGGCAGCGGCCTCGCCCAGCCGTGCCCAATGAAAAGTTTGTGGTGCTCATCGACTAGCGCCATCACGAGCTTGATCCTGTCATCCATCGACTGGAGAGCCTTGCCGATAGAAACGATCGCGTCCGCGGCCTGGATCTGGTTTTGCGAGACGGTCGCGAACTGGCCGGCCAGGCGTTCCATGATCTCGACGACTGGCGCTTCCTGAATCATTTCCGTGAGCGTGGAGCGAAGGGCCTGCTGCTCCTGAGCGATGTTGAGCACCGTGCTGCTGAGTTCAGCGAAGAATGCCTCGACCCTGGCCGCTGCCTGATCCTG
>CAVVZO010000006.1:0-233988 GCA_963752675.1 uncultured Acidobacteriaceae bacterium | reverse complement strand
AGGGCCCGGGAGAAAACGCGGGCATTATCGATATTGGCGACGGCTGGGCTTGTGCCTTCAAGATCGAATCTCATGATCACCCCTCGTTTATTGAGCCCTTTCAAGGTGCAGCCACCGGAGTGGGAGGAATTCTCCGCGACATTTTCACCATGGGCGCCCGGCCGCTGGCGGTGATGGATTCGCTGCGCTTCGGGCCCATCAGCGAAGAGGCAGTTTGGCCCGGAAGCCCGGGACGCCCCCGCGGCCGCCGTGGTGCATAAGAACCACTCCGTGCTGGAAGGCGTAGTGAGCGGAATTGCCGGCTATGGCAACTGCTTCGGCGTGCCGAATCTCGGCGGCGAGACCAAGTTTGAGCCCTGCTACTCCGGCAACCCGCTGGTGAACGCCTTTGCGCTGGGTCTGGTGCGCCGGACGAGATCTTTTACGCCAAGGCCACCGGCGACGGCAATCCGGTGATTTACGTCGGCGCCAAGACCGGCCGCGACGGCATTCACGGCGCCACCATGGCGAGCGAAGAGTTCAGCGAGGAGTCGGAGGCAGAAGCGTCCCAATGTGCAGGTGGGCGATCCATTTATGGAGAAGCTGCTGCTGGAGGCTTGCCTTGAAGCCATGAAGACCGGGGCCATCGTGGGCATCCAGGATATGGGAGCAGCGGGCCTGACCTGCTCCACCTGCGAAATGGGCGCCCGCGGCGGCGTTGGCTTTGAGATCGAACTCGATCAGGTGCCGCAGCGCGAAACCGGAATGACCGCCTACGAGATCATGCTCAGCGAGTCCCAGGAGCGCATGCTGCTGGTCGCCGAGAAGGGCCGCGAAGCACGAAGTCTTCCGGGTCTTCGAAAAGTGGGGACTCGACGCGGTGACCGTCGGCGAGGTGATCGCTGAGCCTCGACTTCGGATATGGCACCACGGAAAAGTCGGTCGCCGAGATTCCCAACCAGGCCCTCACCGACGACGCTCCGCTGTATCACCGGCCAGTGGGGGTGTGGAAAGCGCCCGTGCGCCTCGCCCCTCCGCCCGAAGTGCTGGACCAGCTGACTTTTTTTGAAGAAACGCTCAGTGACGGTACCGCTTCTGCGACCAACTACGCGGACGAACTGCGCTCCCTGCTTTCCTCCTCAAACATCTGCTCCAAGAGCTGGATTCACCAGCAGTACGACTCGATGGTGCAAACCAATACCGTGCAGGGTCCTGGCAGCGAAGCGGGTCTCATGCGTATCAAAGGCACGAACCGCGGCCTCGCCATGGCGCTCGATGGCAACGAACGCTGGTGCTACCTCGACCCGAAGTTGGGCGCTTCGCATGCGGTGGCGGAAGCAGCCCGCAAAGTGGCGTGCACCGGCGCCACGCCAGTAGCAGCGACCAATTGCCTGAACTTCGGCAATCCGGAGAAACCAGAAATCATGGCGCAGCTTTCGCTGGCAATCGATGGCATCTCGGCTGCGTGCCTGGCATTCGAAACCCCGATCACCGGGGGCAACGTATCGCTATACAACGAAACCCGCGGACAAGGGATCTACCCCACGCCGGTGATCGGCATTGTGGGCATACTCGAGCCGATCGGCAAAGCTGTGGGATCCGATTTCAAGCATGCCGGGGACGCTGTCCTGTTGCTCACTCCGGCTGCCGTGGTTCCGCTCGAAGAGCGTATGCAGGAGTTTGGCTCTTCAGAATTCGCGCGCAAATGCCTGAAAAATCTTTGGGGCACGCCGCCCAGCCTTGATTTGCAAGTGGAAGGCAATCTTCATCGCTTGCTGGCCGAGCTGGCGCAACAGGAACTCATCCACTCGGCGCGAGACGTTTCGGATGGAGGGCTCGCAGTGGCGTTGGCGGAAGGTTCGTTCTGCCATTGCATCGGCGTCCGAGCCAACCTTTCGAAAGCACCAGACCTTCCGGCGGAGTGGGACCTGTTTGGAGAAACCGCCAGCCAGTGCATTGTGAGCTGCGCAAAAAAATCGGTGCCACAGATCGAAGCCCTGCTGGCGAATTATCCCGGCCTGATGGTCGCCACGCTGGGCGAAACAGTGACTGACCTCTTTGAACTCGCAGTCGACAGCCGGGTATTGATCCGGGAGAAAGTGTCCGGTCTGCGCAATGTCTGGTCCAACGCGCTGCCAGCGCAACTACGCAACGATCTGCCGGTAATGAATTAGGGCATGGGGAGTACACACATCAATCAGCTTCTGGACGGGGACGAAGACCAGGGATCGATACCATTCGACAAGCTCCGCGAAGAGTGCGGCGTGGTGGCTGTTCACGGGCACCCGGATGCCGCACGGCAGGCGTACCTGGCGTTGTACGCATTGCAGCACCGCGGGCAGGAATCTGCGGGCATCGCGACCGCCGACTACACCAATCTTTACAACATCAAAGGCATGGGCCTGGTCGCGGATATATTTACCGACGATGTGCTCTCCAAGCTGCCAGGCGAATTAGCGATTGGGCACACACGCTATTCAACGACAGGAGACTCTGCGCTCCTGAATGCACAGCCGATCCGGGTAGACTCCACGCGCGGGCTGATTGCCATCGCTCACAATGGCAACCTGGTGAACCTTGGCACGCTGCGTAGCAGGCTGGAGCGGGAGGGTGCTTACTTCCAGACCACCAGCGACTCCGAGATCATTGTGCAGCTGATCGCACATTCCACCGCGAACTCGCTCATCGAGGCGATTGGCGATTCGCTGCGCCAGGTCACGGGCGCCTTTTCGATCGTGATGATGACGCGCGACCGCGTGTTTGCCGCGCGCGACCCGTATGGGTTCCGGCCGCTTTCGATGGGCCGCATCAGCAACCCGGACGGTCCGGATACCGTGGTGTTTGCCTCAGAGACGTGTGCCTTTGATTTGTTGCGCGCGAAGTACGAACGCGACGTGCGGCCCGGCGAGGTCGTGATGGTCACGCGCGAAGGGGTCACCTCCGTGCAATACTCCACCGGCGTGCAGCAGGCCAGCTGCATCTTCGAGCAGGTATATTTTGCCCGGCCGGATAGCCGGATTTTTGGCCGGTGGGTGCAGGCCAGCCGAGAACAAATGGGCCGTCACCTGGCGCGCGAGTCAGGGGTCGATGCCGACCTGGTGGTGCCAGTGCCTGACTCGGGCGTAACCGCCGCGTTGGGCTACGCGGCCGAGAGCGGCATCCCTTTTAATTTCGGGCTCATTCGCAATCACTATGTGGGCCGCACATTTATCGAGCCAGAGCAACGCGTGCGCGACTTCGGCGTAAAGCTCAAGCTGAACCCGGTGCGCAACCTGCTCGAAGGCAAGCGGATTATCCTCATTGACGACTCCATCATCCGCGGCACCACCAGCCGCAAGATCGTCCGCATGGTGCGCGCCGCCGGAGCCAGCGAGGTGCATCTGCGCATCAGCTGCCCGCCGACCATTTCTCCCTGTTACTACGGCGTCGATACGCCAAACAAAAGTGAGTTGATCGCGGCCAACTCTTCCGTCGAAGAGATCCGGCAATACATCGAAGCCGATTCGCTCGCCTATCTTTCCCTGGACGGCCTGGAGCAGGCGTGTCACGGCGAGGAGAATAACCGCTATTGCACCGCCTGCTACACCGGGAACTACCCCACCCAATGGGTCGATGTCGCCGAGATTCTGCCCGCGACGGCTGCGCCTTAGCCGCATCTCCGCGATAATGGAGGGGTGAGGGATGTATGGCTACGATCACCGAACTTCCAAAAATTGCGCTTACTTTTGAAGAGAAGTTAGACCGTCTTGCCCAGATTGCGGTAAACGCCGGGCTTGGCCTGGAACGCGGGCAGGAACTCGTCATGACCGCAACGCTCGACGCGTTGCCGCTGGCTCGCTTGATTACCCAGCAAGCTTACAAAGCCGGGGCCTCCCTGGTGACGACTCTTTTTACGGATGAGCAATCTGCTCTGCTGCGCTATCGCCACGGAGACGACGCCGGCTTCGACAAGGCTGCAGCGTGGCTCTACGAAGGCATGGCCGCCGCATTTCGCAGTGGCGCCGCGCGGCTCGCCATAGCCGGTGGGAATCCGTCGCTGTTATCCAAAGAAGATCCTGAGAAGGTTGGCCGCGCGAATCGCGCAGTGTCGAAGGCGTATCGTCCCGCAATTGAACTGATCACCCGTCACGACATCAATTGGACGATCGTGGCCAGCGCCACCCCCGCGTGGGCCTCCGCCGTCTTTCCGGATCTGCGGCCCGATCAGGCCATGACGAAATTGTGGGACGCGATCTTCGCCGCTTCGCGTGTCGATGCCGACGATCCTGTCGCGCGCTGGAAGGAGCACGATGCGGGGCTCCACCGTCGCGCTGACTTGTTGAACACCAAACGCTACGCCACTCTGCATTTTCGCGGACCCGGAACCGATCTGCGCGTTGGGCTGGCGGATGATCATCTCTGGATGGGGGGAGGCACACAGGCCGGCACGGGCGCCTACTGTATTCCCAACATGCCGACTGAAGAAGTCTTTACCACGCCGCACAAGGATCGCGTGGATGGCGCGGTCACCAGTACCAAGCCGCTCTCGCACCAGGGCACTCTGATCGAAGGGATTGCCGTACGCTTTGAAGGGGGCAGGGTAGTGGATGCCAAAGCCACCAAAGGGCAGGAAGTATTGCAGCGCATGATCGACACCGACGACGGCGCACGTCGCCTCGGCGAGGTCGCACTCGTGCCGCATTCTTCGCCTATTGCGCAAAGCGGGTTGTTGTTTCTGAACACACTCTTCGACGAAAACGCCGCCAGTCATATCGCGTTAGGCCAGGCCTACAGCACCTGCGTGAAGAATGGCGACAAGCTAACGCCGGAAGAATTGGCCTCGCGGGGAGCGAACGAGAGCCTCATCCACGTGGACTGGATGATTGGCTCAGGCTCGATGGATCTGGATGGCATCACCGCAGAAGGCACCGCAGAACCACTCATGCGGCAAGGGGAGTGGGTTTAACAAGCGAGGGCGGAAGCACCCGCAGGTGTAGATGTCCCCCACTCAAGCCAAAAGCGGCTTGAATGGGCCACCCGGGCTTTTCTTACTGTCGCAGAGCAACAAAACGGAAACAAATGGTGGGTGGCCCACTCAAGCGTTTTTGCTTGAGTGGGGGACATCTCCACCTGCGACGCGTTCTTCATCACGAAGCACAGTCTCTGTTACAACCTCACGCTTCGACCGTGCGGCCGGCTACTTCGAATAGCAGCCGGTTCTTCAACGGATCAGCATCCACCCGCACATGATCGCCGTGCAGCACCTCGCCATCGAGGATCTTGATGGCGAGCGGATCCTGAATCAGCCTCTGGATCGCCCGCTTCAACGGACGTGCCCCATACTGCCGATCGTATCCCGTCAACAACAGCTGATGCTGTGCTGCCGGTGTAAACTCCAGCGTGATCTTGCGCGGCTCCAGCAGCTTGCGCAGATCAGCCAATCGCAGATCGACAATGTGCAGCCAGTTGCTCTTCGCCCAGCGGACGGAAGATCACAATATCGTCCACCCGGTTCAGGAACTCCGGCCGGAAGCTTTGCCGCAGCAACTGCATCACCTGTTCGCGCGCCGAATCAAACGCCGACTCGCTTTCCAGGTTTTCCGCCTGCAGCAAATGGGCTCCCAGGTTCGAAGTCATGATCAGCACGGTGTTCTTGAAGTCCACCGTGCGCCCCTTCGAATCGGTGAGGCGGCCATCATCCAGCACTTGTAACAGCACATTGAACACATCTGGATGCGCCTTCTCGATCTCGTCGAACAGGATCACGGAATACGGCCGGCGGCGCACAGCCTCAGTCAGCTGCCCACCTTCGTCGTACCCAACGTAACCCGGAGGAGCCCCGATCAGGCGAGCCACTGCGTGCTTCTCCATATACTCCGACATATCGATCCGCACCATGGCCTGCTCGTCATCGAAGAGGAACTCGGCCAATGCCCGCGCAGTTTCGGTCTTACCCACGCCCGTAGGTCCGAGGAAGAGGAACGATCCGATCGGCCGCTTGGGATCACTCAACCCCGCGCGCGAACGACGGATAGCATTGGCTACTGTCTCCAGCGCCTCCTCCTGCCCGATCACCCGCTCGCGTAAGCGCCCTTCCATCTCGACCAGCTTGCGCACTTCGCCTTCGAGCATTTTGTCGACCGGGATACCGGTCCACTTGCTCACAATCCTGGCGATATCTTCCTCATCGACTTCTTCTTTGAGCAAGCGTCCGGTGCCGGCGCCATCCTGCTTGGCGTTCATCGCCTTCAACTCAGCCTCAAGCTGCGGCAGCTCGCCATACTGAATAGCCGCCGAACGCTCCAGATTGCCGCGCCGCGTCTGCTCTTCCATCTCAAAGCGCAGCGCTTCAATCTTCTTCTTCACGTCGGTCAGCCGGGTGATAGCATCCCGCTCTGTCTGCCAACGCGCCCGCAGTCCGGTCGCTGCTTCTTTCAAGGCAGCCAGCTCGCGGACAACCGCCTCAAGCCGCTCTTTCGAGTTCTTGTCGGTCTCGCGCTTCAACGCCGTCCGCTCAATTTCGAGCGAGATCATCTGCCGTTCCAGCTGATCGATCTCCACCGGCACCGAGCCAATCTGGATCGCGAGGGAAGCAGCCGCTTCGTCTACCAGGTCAATTGCCTTATCCGGCAGGAACCGGTCAGAGATGTAGCGGTGCGAGAGCGTGGCTGCCGCCACGATGGCCGAATCCTTAATGCGCACATTGTGATGTGCTTCATAGCGCTCCTTGAGTCCGCGCAGAATGGCAATCGTGTCTTCTACATTTGGCTCGCCCACAAACACAATCTGGAAGCGACGCTCGAGTGCTGCGTCCTTCTCGATGTATTTGCGGTATTCATTCAGCGTGGTGGCTCCAATGGCGCGCAACTCGCCGCGAGCCAGCGGCGGCTTCAACATGTTCGAAGCATCGATCGCGCCTTCGGCCGCGCCTGCGCCCACCAGTGTATGCAGCTCATCAATGAACAGGATGATTTGGCCGTTGGCTTCCTCAATATCCTTGAGCACTGCCTTGAGGCGATCTTCAAATTCGCCCCGGTACTTCGCGCCTGCCAGCATGGCGCCAAGGTCAAGCGAGATGACGCGCTTATCCCGCAGCAGCTCCGGCACATCGCCAGACACAATGCGGCGTGCCAGCCCTTCGACGATGGCCGTCTTGCCGACACCCGGCTCACCGATCAGGACCGGGTTGTTCTTGGTCCTGCGTGAGAGCACCTGGATCACACGGCGAATCTCTTCATCCCGGCCGATCACCGGATCGAGCTTGCCCCGGCGCGCCAGTTCCGTCAGATCCTTGGCATAGCGGTCCAACGCCTGGTACTTGCCTTCAGGGCTCTGATCGGTCACGCGCTGATTGCCGCGTACCGAGGTAAGCCCCTTGAGAATCGCGTCCCGGGTGGCGCCAAGCGATCCCAACAGTAACTGTGCCGGATCGTTCTTCAACTGTGCTAACGCCAGCAGCAAGTGCTCGGTCGACACGTATTCGTCTTTAAAATCCTGTGCCTCTTTGGAGGCGTCCTGCAAAACCTTCTGCATGGCAGAAGAGAGCCCAGGCTCTGATGCGGCGCCACTTACTTTGGGCAGTCCGGCGATCGCCTTGTTTGCGCCGGCCTGCAACTGCTCCGTCGGAATGCCCACCTTCTGCAGCAAGGGCACAATGATGCCTTCCCGGTCCTCGAGCAGGGCGGTAAGCAAATGCAACGGCAGCACTTCAGGCTGACCATTGTCATGGGCCAGCGAACTGGCCGTCTGAATCGCTTCCTGCGATTTCAGTGTGAACTTATCCCAGCGTATTGCCATAAAACATTGTCCTGACTGACCTGGACCATCCTCCGCTCACTTGCGGGATGAATGCAAGAGCAGCATCTCCCTCATAGCGGTTGGCCCGGTCACTGAATTCTCGTTTTGGAACTAGTACGTCACGCGTACGGTGTTGCCACCTAAGCAGAGCCCCCTGCAAACCGGCTTGAGGCGTACAGGGGGCACTTTTCTCTCGAGATCCGTTCCCATGCGGAACGAACCTTGTCTGAAAGACTTATGCGGTCCTGGCGGTCTCACCCACGGTTTGCGGACCCTGGCTTTGCGCAGCCTGGCTCTGAATACCCGAATTCTGCGGACCCGAATTCTGGGCCACCTGGTTCAGCTGTTTGCCAGAGCCGACGTTTACCTTGATCTGCTTGGGCTTGCTTTCCGGCTTCTTGTGCAGTTCCAACCGCAGGACGCCGGCGTCGTAATCCGCCTTGATGCCTTCCGGGTCGATCGTGGTCGGCACCGTGAACGCACGGTAGAAGCTACCGTAGCGGCGCTCTACCCGATGGAAGTTCTCTTCCTTGCCTTCACTCTGGAAGCTGCGCTCGCCTTTGACGGAAAGCGTGTTGTTTTCCATCCGCACGTCCAGATCTTCCTGCCGAATGCCCGGGATTTCGAGCTTCAGCACCAGCTTGTGCTCGTCTTCGTAAATGTCTACCGGCGGCACGAAGCTGGCAGCAGTGGTCTGCTCATTTTCGCCGTTTCTGGAGAAGTCCTGAAACAGGCTATTCATCCGGTTCTGCAAAGCGACAACGTCACGATAGGTTTCCCAGCGGGTCAATGACATCTGAATCTCCTCCATGGTTGGCTGGATCTCCAGCCATTCACTAGCTTTGATGCAAAGCATAGCACGAAGGAGTCATAAAATGTGAGTGTATTAGCATCACATTTGTAAAAATCAGTGATGAGGAAGCTCTGGTGTTGATTGCAAAAGAGTTCGGGTGTAGGCCGCCACAGGAAAATGGCAAATCTGGTCACAGGCGCCCATTTCTACGATCTTGCCCGCCTGCAGCACCACAACATTGGTCGAAAGGTAACGAACCAGCGGCATGGAATGGGAGATGAACAGGTAAGTCAATTGGAATGTGTGCTGTAGATGCCGCAACAGGTTCATGATCTGGGCTCCCACGCTGACGTCGAGGGCCGAAACGGGCTCATCCAGCAGCAGCAGCTCGGGTCGAAGCGCGAGCGCCCGGGCTATATTGATGCGCTGCCGCTGGCCTCCGGAGAACTCGTGGGGGTAGCGGGGCAAAGCAGAACCATCCAACCCCACCGCTTTGAGCAGTTCACCCTCATTTTCGACTGGCAGGTTGGCATCGCCGCGATGGATGCGAAAAGGCTCAGCGATGATCTGTGCGACCGTCATACGGGGATTCAGCGCAGCAAAGGGATCCTGGAACACCGGCTGCATTCTGCGCCGGAGCGCCCGCAACTGCCCACTGGCGCCGTGCCCGGTGACCAACTGCCCATCGAACCGGACGGTGCCTGCCGATGGAGCAATCAGGCCCAGGATCATGCGGGCAACGGTACTCTTACCGGAGCCTGACTCGCCGACCAGCCCCAGAGTCTCCCCTTTCGCGATGGAGAAAGAAACTCGGTCAACCACGCATTTCTGTTCCTGTTTGCCGAGCCAGCCAGAGCGGCGGCCGTAGTTCTTGGTGAGTTGGTCTACCTCAAGAAGGGCCATGACCGGATACTAGACCACCCGGCGAACGGGAGCCTAGCCAGAAGCCACTGCGCAGAGCGGGGGGTTGTCCCTGGGCAGAACGCGGGGATCTGTCCCCCACTCAAGCCAAACACGGCTTGAATGGGCCACCCACGGCTTGTTTGGGGCACGAGGATTGTTTGGGGATCACCCAAGAGATGTTTGGGGTCAAGAAGGGTGGCGCGGAACCGTCGATACCTTTTCTGGAAAACCAAGAGAACGGCCGGGTGGCCCACTCAAGCCGCTTTTGGCTTGAGTGGGGGACATGCCGGGCAGCAGCCTCTTAGATATCGAGGTTCTTCACGTCGAGCGCGTTATCTTCGATGAACTTCCGCCGCTCGGCAACGTCTTCGCCCATGAGCGTGCTGAAGATATGCTCGGTTTCTACCAGGTCGTCCAGTTTCACCTGCAGCAGGGTACGCCGGTCGGGATCCATCGTGGTCTCCCACAGCTGCGTCGAAGTCATCTCTCCCAGGCCCTTATAGCGCTGCACATCGTACTCGCGCCGGCCCTGCTCAATCACGTGCTCAAACACTTCGCGAGCAGTCTGCTTGGTCACAGGTTCCGGAACAGGCTTCTTCGCCTTTTTCGGCTTGGCTGCCGTCGTACCCTCGGCTGCCCCGGCCTCGGCTTCCACCTCTTCAGGCTCACTCGCCTTGGAGTACTCGATCACGTAGGGACCGACCAGTTCTTCGCGAATCAGGCTGTACTTGGTCATCATCTGCCGGAACTCTGGCGAAGACGCCAGCGTCCAATCGATGCGGCGCACGGCAGCCTGGCTATCGGTAAAGCTGACAAACCAGGTGCGATGCTCTTCTTCATACTGCGGGGCAGTGACTGCCTTGAACTCGCTGCCCTTGGACATCTTCACCAGCTCGGCATGCAATTTCGCCAGCTTGGCAGGCACCTTGCCTTCTCCCTCGAAGTCACTCCGCTTCATCAGTTCCAGCCGGGGCAACAGTTCCGTCACCGTGGTGTTCCGCATGTGCTTGTTGGCCTTCTCAAACACGCCCAGGTAGTCATTCAGCTGGCTCATGAAGCGGGTCAACGAGCCGCCTTCCAGCCGTTTGCCCTCCGTGCCGAAACGAATGCCCATGCCATCGGCCGCGCGCTTGATCATCACCTTGACGAACTCGCGGTCGTCTTTGATGTACTGCTCGAATTTGCCCTTCTTGATGCGATACAGCGGCGGTTGCGCGATATACACATTGCCGCGGCGAATCAGTTCGACCATATGACGGAAGAAGAAGGTCAACAGCAAGGTGCGGATATGCGAACCGTCGACGTCGGCGTCAGTCATCAGGATGATCTTGCCGTAGCGCAGCTTGGAGGGGTCGAAGTCATCCTTGCCGATCCCGCAACCGAGGGCGGTGATCATGGCCCGGATTTCCTCGTGACCCAGCATTTTGTCGTAGCGGGCCTTCTCCACATTGAGAATTTTTCCCTTAAGGGGCAAGACCGCCTGGAATTTGCGGTCGCGGCCCTGCTTGGCCGTCCCGCCGGCGGATTCACCCTCGACCAGGTACAACTCGCAACGGTCAGGGTTACGTTCACTGCAATCTGCCAGTTTGCCCGGCAAACCGCCGCCATCGAGCGCACCTTTGCGACGCGTGAGATCGCGCGCTTTTCTGGCGGCTTCGCGGGCGCGTGCTGCTTCGATTGCTTTATTGATAATCCGCTTGGCGATCGGCGGGTTCTGCTCAAAGAACATTCCCAGCCGCTCGTTCACGAAGGCCTGGACCGTTCCTGCGATGTCAGAATTGAGCTTGCCCTTGGTCTGTCCTTCAAACTGGGGCTGCGGCAGCTTCACGCTGACCACGGCAACCAGTCCCTCACGGACGTCGTCGCCCGAGAGATTCTCTTTTACATCCTTGAACAATCCCATTTGCTGCCCGGCGGTGTTGATGGTGCGCGTCAGCGCGGTGCGAAAGCCGGAGAGGTGGGTTCCCCCATCGACGGTGTTGATGTTATTTGCAAAACTGAACACCACCTCGGAGTAGGTGTCGTTGTACTGCAGGGCGATGTCGAGTTCGATGCCGTCCCGGGAAGACTCCATGACGATCGGCTTCTCGTGCAGAACCTGCTTGCCGCGGTTCAGATGCCGGATGAACTCGGCAATGCCGCCGGCGTATTTGAAGTCGGACCGCTTCGCTTCGCCGGTCTTCGGGTCGGTCGCGCGTTCATCGATCAGGTTGATCTCGAGACCCTTATTGAGGAACGCAAGTTGCCGCAATCGCTGCGCCAGCGTGTCAAAGTTGTATTCGACAACCGTGAAGATGGTCCTGTCGGGCAGAAAGCGGATCTTCGTGCCCCTCTTTTTCGTGGTGCCAGTCTGCTTGAGCTTGGTGACTGGCACACCCTTGGCATAGGTCTGCTCGTAGGTATGCGAATCCTTCCAGACTTCCACATCCAGCTCCTCGCTCAGGGCGTTCACGCAGGAGACACCGACCCCGTGCAAACCGCCGGACACCTTGTAGGTAGAAGCATCGAACTTGCCCCCGGCATGCAGCTTGGTAAGAACCACCTGCAGGGCGGGCATCCGCTCACCGCCGGGAACCTCCATCTCGTCCACCGGGATACCCCGGCCGTCATCCGTCACTGTGATCGAGTTATCGATGTGGATGGTGACTTCGACCCGGGTTGCATACCCGGCCAGGGCTTCGTCTACCGAGTTGTCGACTACCTCGTAGACCAGGTGATGCAGTCCCTGCTCGCCCGTTGACCCGATATACATCGCCGGGCGCAGACGGACGGCCTCCAGGCCTTCGAGCACCTTGATGTTGTCCCCGGTGTAAGTGCGTTCCGGAGCAGCGTCGCGAAGGGGGGCGGGGGGGATGGCGGCGGGCAAAGCAACTTCTTTCGTGGACATGCAACTCCGGGCGGCAAAGTCTGGTAACGGCTGTCGGCCGGAAGCGGCCGAATGTAAATAAGACCTTGAAAGTGCAGGGTTTGACGGCACTTTGACTGTTCTAAGTTTACCACGTTCGCAGGCCATTTTTCAGGACTGCAGGCGACCGGCAGGTGCAAAAAACGGGACAGAAACCCGCCATCGCTGAGGAAGGGAGCAAGGCAGAAGCTACCCGAAGGTGTCAGTACTTGCGTGACCGTATTTCACGCTTTCCCTGCTTGAGGTAACCAAAAATAGGGTTACTCTAAGTCTGTCACGAGGGGTACTCCGGTAATTATCACAGTAGATACCCTCTAATTAAGTGCTTTCGAATTGGGCTTGGGAATCCGCCGGAATATACTCCGGCTTGTATTGATCTTCCACACAAATCGAAAACAAAATTACCCGGAGGTAACCTCAAAATGAAACTGACCGTCCATGCTTCTATCTTCTCGATCGTTTTCGCAGGCTTCATGGCAAGTGCATTGACAACTAAGCCCACAGAGCCCAGCCACGCGTCGCGCAGCATGACCATCTCTACCTCAATGCCTGTGCCAAATTGCCCACCCGACACCGGTTGCAAGCTGAAGAGCGAATAATGGGTACCAACGCGTCGCCGTCGGTACTCAAACTATGCATGACTAGCACAAAAGTGCTAGGCTACAAGGTTTTCTACGGTTGAGGAGCATCCCGATTCGAGCTATTCTCAAGACTCGGAAGGGGTGTTGTGATGACGAGCGTAGCACTCACCAGCTTGTACGTGGCAGAACCGGTCCTCATGATTCTTGCCATGATTGCTCTACTTAGGTCCCGCGAGCAGCGGCGTTTTCCGGCGCTCTTCGCCTACATATCTCTCCGGCTCGGCTCCTCCGTGGTTTTGCACTTCCTGTTGCAGATCCGCCGTTTGATCCCCATAGGAGCCAAGACCGCCTACGCCTGGTATTTCTATACCTACTGGCTTAGCTACGTCGCCGGCGCCGTGATCGTGTTCCTGGTTATCCAGGAAATGTTCCAGTCTTCCATGGATCCGTTTCCGGGCCTCAAGTGGCTGGGCACCATCTCCTTCCGGTGGGTGGCCTGCATCTCGTTCGTTGCTGCCTCTGCGGCTATGTTGAGTCCGGGTGGCAAGGGCAGCCGCTTCGTCCTATCCCTGGTGGCCCAGGCGATGCGCTGTGAGAGCATCTTTATCTTCAGCCTCCTGCTCTTCCTGCTTCTGGCAGCCGGCAAGCTTGGACTTTCTTACCGCAGCCGCGTATTCGGCATCAGTTTCGGCTTTGGCATTATGTCGGCCAGCGACCTGGTCGTTTCCGCCGTGTTCACGCATCCCGGCCACAGCATCATGAGCTCCACCGTCAGCGTGATCACCACCACTGCCAGCCTGATCACGCTTTCAGTCTGGTCTGCTTACTTTCTGCAGCGCGAGCCGGTTCGCCGGGCCGCCGTCCTCAATCCTGCCTCGCCTCTGGCTCGCTGGAACGAGGTAGCTATTGCCCTGGGGCAGAGTGCTCCCCGGGTACCAGCACCGGTTGCCATCCCGGCCAGCAACTTCTTCCTGCAGGACGTGGAGAAGGTTGTGGATCGCATCCTGATCAAGAACTCGCTTCACATCGCCAGCTAACACCTTCAGAGAACAAACAACAAAAAGCCACAACGGCATCCGTTGTGGCTTTTTGCTGTGGCTTTTGATGTTTTCGGGAAGCTGACTGGAGCGTGACTAGTTTGCGACGGGCCACAACTTCGACTGGTTCCACGGTGACGAAGCGTCCTGTTCTGCCGCGGTCGACAAAGTTCACCTTGCCCGCGATCTCCGCATAGAGGGTGTCGTCCTTGCCGCGCCCAACGTTCAGGCCGGGTTTGTGCTTGGTGCCGCGCTGGCGCACGATGATCGTGCCACCCGTCACTACCTGGCCGGCGAATATCTTCACGCCCAGTCGCTGGGCATTGGAATCGCGACCGTTCTTAGAACTGCCTAAGCCTTTTTTATGTGCCATTGCTTATCCTTCGCGAGCAGAAATGTGTCGAGCTACTATGCCTTACGCGCTTCGCTGCCGTAGGTGAACCCGTTGGCCTCGATGCTGTTGATGCGAATCTCGGTGTAGTCCTGGCGATGACCTTGCAGCTTCTTGTACTGCTTCTTGCGCTTGAAATGGAAAACCAGAATTTTCTCGCCGCGACCTTCGCTGACTACGGTGCCCAGCACCTTAGCGCCTGAGGGCACGCCTAACGGCGACTGACCGTCGGTGAAGGCTAGAACGTCGGTGAACTCGACCGTGCTGTTGCTATCGCCCACGGCCCGTTCAATCTTGAGCACATCGCCGGGGGCGACGCGATACTGCTTACCACCTGTGCGGATCACCGCGTACATAAATCCTCCAAACGCCACGACGCAGCGTCCTCGAAATGGCTGGGGCAAAGACTGGATTGCTGAATATGCTCAAACCCTGTAACCGGGTGAGCAAGACCGCACCAAACGACCCTGGCAGCGCTCAACAGACAATGGAGCGTAGCTTGGGTCCCAAGCTTTTTAAGTTTACGTTTCCCGCCAGTTTTGGTCAATGGCGGGAGGATCAAATCGCGGGCGCCGGCCGTTCCGCCGACTGAAACAGGTAAACGCCAAGCACCACTATCAGCGGCTCCAGTGGATGCCGGAACCGCGCATGGGCAGCCACGGCATAGTAGACCAGCGGCAACAGTAAAAAAGCCCAGGCAAACAGCCCGGCAGCAGGCGCCCTGCGCCACAGGGCCAGGGACAGGCCCATCCATCCGCAGACGCTGGCGAACACGAAATTCAGACTGCGGCTGTATTCCACCCAGGCGGTTTTGCTCTCCGGATGGGGTACCCCGCCCCAGAAAAAGAATACGCGGCGGAGGGTATTGCGAGCGAAAACTCCCGGATTGGCACGAATGATCGCCATGGCCCGCTTGCCGCGCATGCTGGAATACGCGATCTCGCCCATCTGCCGGTACAAGCGAAGCTGATCGGGCGCCTGGATGGGGTGGTCGTATTCCATCAATAGCCCGGTAGCCCCCGGTCCATTGCCCAGGTACAACTCGGCGCCAAAGTTCCCCCGGGTGGGCACAAAGCGGTGGAATGCGCGCCAGTTCCTGAAGGTCCAGGCACCGAGACAGAGACTAAAAAGCAGTGTCGCCAGTAAGGCGCCGCGGATCGCGCGCCGCCAGTCCTGCGTTCCGGTCAAGACCCAAAGCCCGCAGGCAGGTAAAAAAATCAGCATGGCCGCGTTGCTCAGTCCGGTTAGCCCCCAGGCCAGACCGAACATGGCCCACCAGCTGGTCTTCGACTCCTCGAACCGCAGGCGCAAGGCCAGCACCAGAGCCCAGGAAAACAGAAACGTGGTGAGAGACGTATCCCAGATCCAGCGAACGGCGTACTGCATGGCTGCTGGGTAGAGGGCCCAAATCCACGCGGACCAGCGGGCCACGCGCAGATCGAAGCAGCGAGCACCGATTTCCCAGATGGTGCGGGCCGTCAGGGCGGAAAACAGGCTATTGATAACCAGAATCGTCCAGGCCGAGAAGGGCGAGAACACGCCAAACAGCTTGAACACCCCCGCCAGGATCAAGGGAAATAGCGGGCCAACCCACGCTGTCGGTCCGGTGTGGCCTCGGAACGGATCAGAAAAACCGAACCCTGTAGCCAGCCCCCGCGCCACCCGGCCCATTTCCTCGCCAAACAACATGTGATCGTCCCAGGCGTGAATCCGGTAGGTGTGCGCCAGGGTCAAATAGAGGACGCGTACCAGGAAGGCGACCCAGAAGACATACCGGGGAGCACGAAACGAAGCGGCTGCCTGCGTTCCGCCGTGCGTGGTTACCGGTTGTCGGCTGCTGGCCATGCAGCTATACTAAAAGCTCGCGGGTTTGCTGCGTGTATCTGTCCTGTGGTGACCACGGCTATCGCCCTCTTCGATAGCTTGTACCCAGACAAAGACAACCGCATGGTTCAGCGAAAAAGTTTACGTTGGAGTTCGTCATGGCACAGATTTGCACACTCTGCGGCAAGGGTCCGCAGTTCGGTAACAAGATCTCGCACGCCCACAACGTTTCCCGCCGTCGCTGGAACGTCAACCTGCGTCCGGTAAAGGCCCAGGTGGCTGGCGGTCACAAGCGCATCCGCGTATGCACCCGTTGCATCAAGGCCGGTAAGGTCTCAAAGGCGTAGACCGGGGCCGGGCACTGCCCGGCCCGGTCTGCTGCCGTACTTACTCCTTGGTCCCGGACGTTTTGGGATCAAAACCAAGCGACAACGAGTTGATGCAATAGCGCAGGCCACCCGGCCCCGGACCATCTGGGAATACATGTCCCAGGTGTGCGCCGCAGCGTGCGCATTCCACTTCCGTCCGCGTCATGCCGTGGCTTTTGTCTTCAATCAGCTTCACAGCAGCCGCATTGGCCGGTACGGAGAAGCTGGGCCACCCGCTGCCTGACTCGAACTTGGTGTCCGAACTGAACAGCGGAGCGTTGCAGGCGCCGCAGCGGTACACGCCATCGGCATGGTTGCGATAGAGCGCACCAGAGAATGCCGGCTCCGTCCCCTTTTGCCGCATGACGTAATACTGCTCTGGCGTTAATTCCGAGCGCCACTCCGCGTCGGTTTTCTCTACTTTATCTTTGGGTTCTACCTGATTTTCCATATCGTCTTGACTCCTGGTTGGTTCGATCTTTCGATGCTGTGGTGAGTGTAAAGACGCAAGCCTCTACCGTTGGGCAATCACTTCAATCTCCACCAGGGCGTCCTTGGGCAAACGCGCGACCTCGACCGTTGATCGAGCCGGAGCCACCACGCCCTGAGGCGCCAGATAGGTGGCATAGATCTCGTTCATCCCGGCGAAGTCACTCATGTTCTTAAGAAACACCGTGGTCTTAAGCACCCGGCCGAGGTCTGTACCGGCTGCGGCCAGCACGGCTTGCAAGTTCTCCAGCACCCGGATTGTTTGTTCCCGGATGCTGCCGTCGACCAACTGACCAGTCGCCGGGTCGAGCGGGATCTGGCCCGAGGTATAGACCAGATCACCGATGTGCACTGCCTGCGAGTAAGGCCCGATCGCTGCCGGCGCCTTCTCCGTCGCTACCACTGACTTCGCCTCACTGCTCATGCGCTGATTTTAGAACGTGGATGTTGGCGGTTGAATTCGAACTGAAGTTGGTGGTGGAGATGTACCCCACGCAAGCCAGAAAACGGCTTGCATGGGCCACCCAACCTTTGTTCGCCTTTAATCTCTGCTTCCATCTGGAGAAAAAGGGGTACACCTGCGCCACCAACTGCAGCACGAGCAGTCACTAGCCCCCAACTTGTCATCCCTCGACTGCGCTCGGGATGACAAAAGTGGGCTAGCTAACCCGCAAAACATGTCGTCGCACACCAAAAATTAACCTGACGCGCAAGGCCACAAGCCAAAACACAGCAACAGGCCAACCTCTCTCTTCAACCTGTTGCACCAATCAGTGCTGGTGAGAAATCCGGGCTAAACCTTGTGGGCGCGTTGCACGTCACGCACGCCGGGAACGCGCCGCAGGCCGCTCACCAGGCGATTCAGGTGTCGCATGTCTTCTGCTTCCAGAATGAATTCCACCACGGCTTCTGAATCGCCGGTAGGCTTCGAATCGACACCGCGAATGTTTGTGCCGTCATCGCTGATCACAGCGGTCATTTCTTTCAGCATGCCGGCGCGATCATCGCAGAACACCGTGAGCTTCACCGGGTAAGTCATCTTGCGGCCAGTGGCTTCTTCCGCCATCCTCGCCCATTCCACAGAAATCCGGCGGTCGCTCTCGTACAGCAGGTTTTGTACATTGGGGCAGCTGCGGGCATGCACCGCCACACCTTTGCCCCGGGTTACATACCCTACGATCTCTTCGCCGCGAATGGGATTACAACATCGGGCGCGATACACCAGCAGGTCATCCTGGCCCTCTACCTGCAGCGAATCGGAACCGTGCAGATGCACCCGCCGCACAGCTTCCGACATGCCTGCAGCCGTCGCTTTGCCCGCTTCCGCTTCGCCGGTCTGTGAGGTCACTCCCGGCGAAAGCTTATTCAATACCTGACGGGAGGAATACTTGCCGAACCCAATGGCTGCCATCAGGTCACTGGCCGTCGCCAGGCCGCACTCGCTCGCCGCACGCGCATAATCCGTGTCGGTGAGTTTGCCGAGCGAGACTTTGTATTTGCGCGCTTCGCGATCCAGCAGCTTCTTGCCGATCTCGATCGCCCGCTCCCGCTGGTGTTCATTGAGCCAGTGCTTGATCTTGTTGCGCGCCCGGGAACTCTTGGCGAATGTCAGCCAATCGCGACTGGGCGTATGGCCGTTCTGCGTGACCACTTCCACGATGTCGCCGTTGTGCAGCTTGGTGCGCAACTGCGCCATCCGGCCGTTCACCTTGGCCCCCACACACGTGTTCCCTACCTCGGTATGGATCGTGTACGCAAAGTCGATGGGGGTCGCGTCTTTCGGCAGCACCACCACCTTGCCCTTGGGCGTAAAGGTGTACACCTCTTCCGGATACAAATCGATCTTCAGCGTGGAGAGAAACTCGTTGGGATCGGTCATCTCCCGCTGCCACTCGACCAGCTGCCTTACCCAGGCCAACCGCTGTTCATCGCGCGCGTTGGTCGGGGACCCAGCTGCTTTGTATTTCCAGTGCGCGGCGATGCCTTCTTCCGCCACGCGGTGCATTTCCTCCGTGCGGATCTGCACTTCAAATTGGTGGCCACCCTCGCCCATCACCGTGGTGTGCAGCGATTGATACAAATTGGGCCGCGGCATGGCGATGAAGTCTTTGATCCGGCCTGGTACCGGCCGCCAGATGGAGTGAATCAGCCCAAAGGCCGCGTAACAATCCTGCACCGTCGCCGTAATGACCCGCACCGCCAGCAGATCGTAGACCTGGTCCACGGTGATCTTCTGCTTTTGCAGCTTTTGGTAAATGCTGTACAAACGCTTGATGCGCCATTCCACGCGCGCATGGATGTTGTTTTCCCGCAGCCGCTCGTTCAGCAGTGCTTCCACTGAGTTGAGAAACTGCTCGTCTTCATCGCGGGCGGCTTCGACGGCGGTCTGCACCTGCTCGTAGCCAAAGGGATCGACGTAGCGGAAGGCAAGATCTTCGAGCTCACCGCGCACTTTGCCCATCCCCAGGCGGTGGGCCAGGGGCGCATAGATATCCAGTGTTTCCCGCGCGATCGACTCCTGCTTTTCCGGCGAGAGATGCTGCAGGGTGCGCATGTTATGCAGTCGGTCCGCCATCTTGATCAACACCACGCGCACGTCGCTGACCATGGCCAGCAGCATCTTGCGCACGTTCTCCGCCTGGCGGTCTTCGCGGTTGGCAAACTGAATTTTGTCGATCTTGGTGACGCCTTCGACGATGTGCGCCACCTGCTCGCCGAATTGCTCGGTGATGTCTTCCGTGGTAACGGGCGTGTCTTCGACTGCATCGTGCAGCAACCCGGCCGCGATCGCGGTCGAGTCCAACTTCATTTCGGCTAGTACCTGGGCGACTTCGAGGGGATGGAGCACATACGGTTCACCGGAGGCGCGAAATTGCCCGGTATGGTGCTGCACACAAAATTCCCACGCTCTGCGGATGATAGCGGTGTCATCACTGGGCCGATTTTTGCCAATCGTCGCCAGCAGCTCAGCGAACTTCGCGGCCAGAATGCCTGGTTCCGCGGGAGGCTCGATGGGCGTGGAGTGCACGGTCGCCATACCTGATTATAGGCCGAGGCTGCTGCGAAACCCAGGCAGTCTGGAGCCGGCGCCCTGGGGTGTAGCCCCTTCGTGCGAAGATACGTTGTGAGCCCTAAGTCTCCTCCCCGGCCGACCCGCAAGCCAGTAAGCAGCGGTCTTTCGCCCAGTTCCGGGCCCGTCGCGATTGTTTCCCGCCGCGCCGCAGACCGCCTCCACGCGGGGCAGGTCTGGGTCTATCGGTCGGATATCGAGCACCTGCCTGACACCGGGCCCGGGCTCATTGCCGTCGCGGATCATCGCGGATTCCCCCTGGGTACCGCACTACTCAGTCCCGCCTCGCAAATCACGCTGCGGATGGTGAGCCCGGAGGCCGTGCTCACCCAACCCGCGTGGCTGGCGCTCTTTGAGCAGCGCCTGCGAGCAGCCATCCAGCTGCGCCAGGGCATGCTGGACGAAGGCACGGATGCTTGCCGGCTGGTATTCAGTGAAGCCGACCAGCTCCCCGGGTTAATCGTGGACCGGTATGGCGATCTGATCCTGTTTCAGATCCTCTCCCGGGCACTCGACGCGGACGACATCCGCGCAGTCATTATCGAGACCCTCAAGTCAGAGCTTTCCCCAGTCACGATCGTGGAGCGATCCGACGCGCGCATCCGCGAGTTGGAGCAATTGAGCCTGCCGGACGAGGCGCCCCTTTACTCCGCCGAGCCCATCCCGCAACTCTCCACCATCTTTCACCTGAACGGGCTGGCCTTTCATTACGACGCCAATGCCGGGCAGAAGACCGGGGCGTTTCTCGACCAGCGTCTCAACTACGCGGCCGCGGCACGCTATGCTCGCGGCGAAGCTCTCGACGTGTGCACATACCAGGGCGGTTTTGCCTTGCATCTCGCGCAGACGTGTTCGCGGGTGACAGGCATCGATGCGTCGCGTGCGGCGCTTGAGGTAGCCGAGGAAAACCTGGCGGTGAACCAGCACCGGGTGTCTGCGAAGGTCGATTGGGTGGAGGCGAACGCGTTCGATCTCCTGCGCGACTGGAGCGCCGCGCATCATGCCTATGACACGATCGTGCTCGATCCGCCTGCTTTCGCCAAGTCAAAGCGCGCTGTGGACGGAGCCGTGCGCGGCTATAAAGAGCTGAACCTGCGAGCGATGAAGATGCTCCGCCCGGGCGGCATCCTGGTGAGTTGTTCCTGCTCGCACCACGTCTCTGCGGACGAGTTCCAACGTGTCCTGGCGGATGCCGCGGGAGACGCGCAGCGCCGGGTGCGTCTGCTGGAACGCCTGGGGGCCGCGCCCGACCACCCTGTGGTCCTGAACATTCCCGAGACCGAATACCTGAAGTGTTTGATTCTGCAGGTCGATTGATGGCGCTGACGACGCAATGGCAACACGCGTGGCTGGTCATCGCTTCCTTTCTGGCGGGCGCCCTCAACGCCATGGCGGGTGGCGGATCATTCCTTTCGTTTCCGGCGTTGCTGGGGATTGGGGTGTTGCCGATCCAGGCCAATGCAACCAACACGGTGGCGCTCTGGCCCGGTCAGTTCACCTCCATCGCGGCCTACTGGCAAGACCTGAAGGCGAATGGACGGTTGGTGCTCCCGGTCTGTTCCGCGGCCCTGCTGGGCGGATTGATCGGGGCGATCGTCCTGCTGCGTACCGGGCAGTCGACATTCCTGAAGCTGGTGCCGTGGTTGCTGCTGCTGGCCGCGGGACTCTTTGCTGCCAGCGGCCCTGTCTCTGACTGGCTCCGCCGCACCCGGGTGCGGGTAGCGGATGGACAGCCGGCGCCCCGGCCAAGCCTGGTTCCCCTCGTGGATCGGCATCGTCCTGGTGTGCTTTTACATCGGATATTTTGGCGCCGGTGCGGGTTTCCTGGTGATGTCGGTGCTGGCCGTCTTTGGCATCCAGAACATCAACCAGGTGAACGCGTTAAAGGTGGTCGCCACCACGACGGCGAATGGAATTGCCGTGGTCACGTTCATCGTGGAGAAGCAGATCCTATGGAAGTACTGCTTGTTGATGATGATTGCCGCAGCCCTGGGGGGCTACCTGGGGGCGCGGTATTCCCGCGGGTTGAACCCGAAGTTGATGCGCATGCTGGTGGTGGTGATCGGGTTAGGTATGGCCGCCTACTTCTTCTGGAAGCAGTATTCTTGAAATGAGCAGGGTATGAGCCACGAAGGCATCCGATTTATCAGCAAGGAAGAAGCCGAGAAGCTGGCTGAGCAGGGCGACCGCCAACTACCGCGGGAAGCCACGGATCCGGCTCGCGTGCAGGTGCAGAAGACCACCGGCACGGGGATGGACATCGACTGGAAAGACGGCCATCGCAGCCACTGGACGTTTGCCTGGCTGCGCGACGCCTGTCCCTGCGCCACCTGCCATGAAGAGCGCAACGCGCAGGGTCGCAAACCGGGACAGCCCAAGGCCCAGGCCGGCGGCCTGCTGCCCATGTACAAGGCCCCAGCGCGGCCGGACTCGGCGTCCCCGGTAGGGCGCTACGCGATCAGCTTTCGCTGGAATGACGGTCATCAGAGTGGAATTTATTCCTGGGACTACCTCCGTCGCAGTTGCCAATGCGAAGAATGCCGCAACGCGACCCCCTAGTACGCGGGTCTCACCACCAACTGTCCACGGGATCAGGGCCTTGCGGTCGAGAAGCCCTTCGATCAGTACCTTCGTTACCGACCCAGACCCAAGATCTGCGGTTACGGTGCCGGTTTGGATGGCGCCTCATGCGAGACGGCATGATCTTCCCAGTACGCCTGCACCTTCTGCATCGCTTCCTGCGCATCACTCACAATCTGAATGTAGGCGTGGTTCTGTGGCTTGAGAAATCCCTCGTCGATGGCCACCCTCAGAAAACGCAGCAGGTGATCGTAATAGCCCTCGGTGTTCACCAGCAAGCATGGTTTCGCATGGATCCCCAACTGCGCCCAGGTGAGGATCTCGAAGAACTCATCCAGCGTCCCAAACCCACCGGGTAGCGCCACGAAGGCATCGGCTTCCTGTTCCATGCGGGCCTTGCGCTCGTGCATGGTGTCTACGAGAACCAGCTTGCTCAATCGTTGGTGCGCCACCTCCACACCGGCGAGCATTTGCGGAAGCACGCCGATCACCTCGCCACCATGGGCGAGCGCGGCGTCGGCCAGCGCACCCATCAAGCCCACTTGCGCGCCGCCATACACCAGGCCCACGCCGGAAGTCCCCAACAGAGTTCCCAAGTTGACCGCTTCGGCAAGATACTCCGGTTTCACCCCGGGACTGGAGCCACAGAACACACAAATTCTTCGCCGCAAACCATCACCCTTGCTTCGCATAATCAGGATTCCAACACACGCATGCACAGGCCGCCGGACGATACACTAGAAGCAGACCAGTCCTCGCGCTGCCTGCCCGACAACGAACGATTACTCTACGCCCCTGAGAAGACCTTGCAACCTCTGCTCGACAAATTAAATCCGCAACAACGGGCCGCGGTCGAGACCGTGGATGGCCCCTTGCTGATCCTGGCGGGTGCCGGCTCGGGCAAGACCCGCGTCATCACGCACCGTATCGCCTACCTGGTCCAGGTCAGGAACGTACCCGCCGATTCCATCCTGGCAGTGACGTTTACCAACAAAGCATCGGCAGAGATGGCCGAGAGAGTCGACAAGCTGCTGGAACATCGCTCGCTGGCCAAGCCGCTGCTGGCCACGTTCCACTCCTTTTGCGTGCGCATGCTGCGCCGCGATATAGAAGCGATGCGCATTGGCGACGAAGGGCTTACCCGTAACTTTGTGATCTATGACGAATCGGATCAGCAGTCGATCGTCAAGCAGGCCATGCGCCGTCTGGGTCTCGATACCAAGCAGCTGACGCCGCGCACCGTGCTGTCGCGCATTTCCTGGGCCAAGAGCCATATGCTCGACCCGCAGGAAACCTATCTGCAATCGGCCGATCCAGTGAGCGAAAAAATCGCGCACATTTATGAGATCTATCGCAAGGAACTGCGCAAAGCCAATGCCCTTGACTTCGACGACTTGCTGCTCGAAGCGGTGCGACTGCTGCGATCCTCCGGCGAAGTGCGCGAGCGCTACAACCGCCGTTATCGCTATCTGCTGATCGACGAATACCAGGACACCAATCGTCCGCAATACGAGTTGATGAAGCTGCTTGCCGGCACGGAGCATAACGTCTGCGTCGTGGGCGATGAAGACCAGAGCATCTACTCGTGGCGCGGTGCAGACATCCGCAACATTCTTGAATTCGAAAAAGATTTCCCCGAAGCCAAAACGATTCGGCTGGAACAAAATTACCGGTCTACCCAGGTCATTCTCGAAGGCGCCTCCGCGGTGGTCGCGCGTAATCTGCAGCGCAAAGGCAAGAATTTGTGGACCTCCCGCGAGGGCGGCGCCAAGATTGGCTACTACGAAGCACCCGATGGAGAGAACGAAGCGCTCTTCATCGCCGACAACATTCAGAAGTACCTGCGGCGTGCAGGCGAAGACCAGGAAGCACCCCGCGTGGCCGTGCTGTATCGCACCAACTCGCAGTCGCGGTTGGTGGAAGAAGCACTGCGCCGGTACGCGATCAGCTACACCATGGTGGGCGGCTTCTCCTTTTACGACCGCTCGGAAATCAAAGACCTGCTGAGCTATCTCAAGCTGGTGCAGAATCCTGATGACTCGATCGCCCTGGGACGCGTCATCAACACACCGCCGCGCGGCATTGGCAAGACAACGATGGAGATCCTGGAGCGGCTAAGCCTTGAGACCGGCATGAGCACCTGGGGCGCTATCGAGCGCGCGCTCAAAGATCAATTGCTGTCTACCCGGGCCTGCATTGCCCTGGATACCTTTCGCCGCATCATCCTGGATGCGCGCGCGATGCTGTCGCCTGGCTTCGCCGAGAAGCTTACCCAGGATGTCGCACCGGCGCCCGTGCCAGCAGCCGCACCGGATGTGCTGACCAGCGATGGCGGCGAGTGGGAAGACCTGAGTTTCGACTTCGGCGATCTGGAATCGGAGGAAGACAGCTCGCAACTCACGCAAGGCAGCCTCGACTTTCTGCCCGAAGAGTTTGTGGAAGAAGCCGAGCCATTTCTGGAGACAGAACAGGAACCGGCCGCCTCGTTCAGTGGGCCGCCCGCGCTTTCTCCCCTGGCGAGGTCAGAAGCCAACTCGACCGAGGAAGCAAACGCTGGCGGCCATGAAGGCTTCCGCAAGCCGGGCGATGCGGCAACCTTGCCCGAGCTTATCCGCTTCCTGATTGACCGGACCGGCTACATCCGCTCACTCGAGGACGAAGGTACGCCGGAAGCCGTCTCCCGGATAGAAAACCTGAAGGAGCTTGCGAATGCCGCTCAGGATGCGCAGCAGCGCGGCGAGACGCTCAATGAGTTCCTCGATCATGCTGCATTGATCAGTGACACCGATCGTTACAATGCCGAAAGCCGGGTCACCTTGATGAGCCTGCATGCCGCCAAGGGTCTGGAGTTTCCGCTGGTGCTGCTGGCCGGCATGGAAGAAGGCTTATTCCCCCATTCCCGCACGCTCAATCAACCCAACGAACTGGAAGAAGAGCGGCGGCTCTGCTATGTGGGCATGACCCGCGCCATGGATGCACTGGTATTGACCCGCGCCCGCTATCGCCGCCGGTACGGCAATGACATGCCGGAATCCAGCACGCCTTCCCGCTTTCTGGAAGAGATTCCGGCGCATCTGATGGAAGATCTGACGCGGGGATTGCGGCCGGGGAGCGGCGCCTACGGGTCGCGTTACGGGTCAGACCGCAGCGGCAGCCGACGGAACGGCGAAGAATGGGAGTCGACCCGGCACTACAGCTACGAAGACGAGGACCAGCGTAGCCGTTCGCGCACCGCCGCTCCCGCCTCTGCTAATCGGTCGCAGAGCGGTTCGCTCGACAACATCGCTCAGTTTTTCTCTTCGCGCAAGCCGTCAGGAGCACGTCCCAAGCTCGATGTCCCGGTCGCGACCGGCCTCACAGGATTTCGTAGTGGGCAGCGCGTGCGCCACCCCAAATATGGAGAGGGAGTGGTCTTCCGGCGCGAGGGAGACGGAGATGATGCGAAGATTACGGTACAATTTGCTCAATTCGGCGTAAAAAAGTTGGTTGAGAAATTCGCTCAACTGGAAAAAGTGTAGATAAGGAAAATAATGGCGAACACCAAGAACGTAGAAGACAAGTTGGAACGGAAAAAGATCAAGCGCACGGCGCGCAAGAAAGCAGCACCCAAGGCCGCGCGCACCCTTCCCCGTGGTTCCAACAAGAAGAAGACCAAGAAGGCCTCACGCGGTCAAAGCAAGCGTTAGTCTTCGCACCAAATCGATCCGCAACTGAACATGGGTACCCACATCTCTCCCGTTTGTAGAGGTGTGGGTCCAGCCCATCGGTCGGCTCACAAGACTGAAACTCAGGGTTTTGCCGGGACAGAGTGGAAGGGCCTTGCAGTACTTCACAAATCTGCCCTCAGGAGCCGAAACGCTGCGACAGCAACTGTTCGCAACCAAATCGATCGATAAGCTCATCAGCGACTCGGAGAATCCCGAGCACTCTCTGAAGAAAACTTTGGGCCCGTGGTCGCTCACGGCGCTGGGCATCGGCGCGGTGATCGGGTCCGGCATTTTCACGATCATCGGCACTGCCATCGCCGGGGAAAAGTTCGACACTTCGTCGATTCTGAATACTCCGCTGCTGGACTACCTGGTTAACCACCACGCACTGGCGGGCCGCCCGGGCGCCGGGCCGGCGCTGGCCTTTTCGATCATCCTGGTATCGATCGTCTGCGCGTTCACCGGACTTTGTTACGCCGAACTGGCCTCCATGATTCCCATCGCCGGCAGTGCGTATACCTATACCTACGCCACCATGGGGGAACTGGTCGCCTGGATTATCGGCTGGGACCTGATCCTCGAGTACGCCGTCAGCAATATGGCGGTATGCGTCGGCTTCGCCGCGCACATCGTCGATTTCATGGATTGGTTCGGGGTGCATCCCAGCGCTCGTTGGATCTCGCCTGCTTTCCTGCCGGCGGGCCTGAGCGATCTGCAGGGCAACACCATTTACCACCCTGGCTGGCACTTCGGCTTCAACATGCCGGCGTTTCTCATCGTCCTGATACTGACGGTCGTCCTGGTGCGCGGCATCCGTGAGTCGGCCAGCGCGAACAACGCGATGGTCCTGTTGAAGATCGTGGCGATCCTGGTTTTCATCGTGATCGGCTCGCGGTTTATCCATCCCGGGCACTGGCATCCGTTCGTGCCTAACGGCTGGTCCGGCATCCTCACTGGCGGCAGCATTATCTTCTTTACCTACATTGGCTTCGATTCGGTGTCGACCGCGGCAGAAGAGTGTCACCGGCCTCAGCGAGATGTGCCCATAGGCATTCTGGGTACCCTGGTGGTCTGCACCATCCTGTATATCGGCGTGGCTGTGGTGCTGACTGGCATGGTTCCCTGGCAAACGCTGGTGGATGATGCGGCCCCGGTAGTCAACACGCTCAAGAAGCTGAGCCACAGCACAGGTTCTGCGACCTTGCCCTGGGTGCGGCTGATTGTGCTGTGCGGCGCCATGCTGGGCATGATCTCGTCCATCCTGGTGTTCCAGCTTGGCCAGGCGCGGGTCTGGTTTGCCATGTCGCGCGACCGGCTGTTTCCGCCGTGGTTCGGCAAGGTACACTCGCGCTATCGCACCCCGGCAGTGGCGACCTGGGTGGCGGGCTTTGTGGTCGCCATCCCCAGTGGTCTTTTGGATATTGGCACCCTGGCTGACCTGGCAAACATCGGAACACTTTTCGCATTCGTGCTGGTATCCGTGGGTGTGTTGATCCTGCGCTATCGCGACCCCGATCGCCATCGCAGCTTTCGGGCGCCGGGCGGCATTGCGGTGCCGATTCTCAGCATTTTCTTTTGCGTGCTGCTGATGGCCGGTTTGCCAGTCATTACCTGGCTGCGGTTTTTCGCATGGCTGGTCATCGGGCTGACCATTTACGTGCTGTACAGCCGTAAGCACAGCGAATTCTCCACCCTCCCGTGAAGCGCCTATGACTCGTTCTGCCATGCCCCGGCGCCTCGCGGCTATCTGGCTGCGCTCTTTACCCAAAGCCGAGCTGCATTTGCACCTGGAAGGCACGGTCTCGCCTGAAACCCTGGTCGAGCTGAGCCAGCGGCACGATGGCGACCGCCTGACCCTGGCCCAGGCCCGCGCTCTGTATCGCTACACCGATTTCAGCGGCTTCCTGCTGGCGTTCAAGGCGGTGAGCGAACGGCTACGCACCGCCGCGGACTATGAACTGATCACCTACCGCATGATGGAACGGCTGGCGGCCCAGGGCGTGGTGCATGCCGAAGTGTATGTTTCCGTCGGGGTCGTCTACTACTGGCGGCGCATTGAGTTCGAGGGACTGTTTCAGGGCATGGAAGCGGCCCGCGTGCGGGCAGAGCGGCAGTTTGGCATGACGCTCTACTGGATCTTCGACGCGGTGCGTCATTTCGGCCCGGAGGAAGCGGCGCGCGTCTTTCGCAAGGCGGCGGAACTGCGCCAGGGGTCTCCCAGCATCATCGGGATTGGGATCGGGGGCGATGAGCGCCGGACGGGCGCCGAGCCCTTCCGTGACTTGTTCAAGGAAGCGCAGGATGCCGGGCTCCGTCTCACCGCCCACGCCGGCGAAACCGTCGGACCGGAGAGCATTTGGGCGGCCCTGAACATAGGGGCGGAGCGTATCGGCCACGGCCTCTCGGCTCAGCTGGATCCTGACCTGATGCAAATCCTCGCGGAGCGCCAGATACCGATCGAGATTTGCGTTACGTCTAACCTGCGCACGGGTGTTTGCCCATCGCTGGCGGAGCACCCGGTACGGCGCTACTTCGATGCAGGCCTTATGGTTACGTTGAATTCAGATGATCCGGCCATGTTCCTGAGCGACCTGCAGGATGAGTATCGCCTGGCCTACGAATCGTTTGGCTTCACCGAGGAACACCTGCGCGAGTTGGCAGCGAATTCCATCGAGGCCAGTTTTCTCCCGGCACCCAGAAAGGTAGCCTTGCTGCAGCAGATTGAGCAGGTCAAATAGCTCTTTGGTGTCGATAACCGTAACTACGTAGTTGTCATAAACCTGCGCTATGATCTCGGCATGATGTACATGGATGGTAATCAAATAATTGGGTCATCGGCAGCCGGGTCTTTCCCGGAGGCCTCTGCCTCCCAGGAAGAAGGCTATGCAATGGCTATCGTTGGCTGGACTTCTGTTGCTGTTGGTATTGCTGCTGTTGGTCTCTACGTCGGGCGTGAGTTGCGTGCGCGGTACAAGTTCAATCACCGCACGCCGTACGATTTCTTCTCGCATGCCGGCGATAGCGTCTGCGCAGCCGACTACGGCACCGGGATCTAACTCAGTTTTACTGACCTAACCGCGTGTTTTCCGCACGGCCCTTGCAGACTTTGAGGGGAGCTTGCTGGCGCCTTCTCGTTCTGGGCACGAATGGGTGGTCTTCGAGAGACTGCCTGCTGTTCGTGCCTGGATACTGCTTCCGTCCTGGCAGTCATCCCTTCGGGACGTCTCAGTCATCCCTTCGGGAACTGACAGCGTCTCCTGCTTCTGCTCCTGCCCTGATGCGGGCGAGGCAAGTGCGACTCGTGGGTGGATGGGATCGGCAGGAAGTGGCGCTCTATTCTGAGGCATTGCTGCTACTTAGACACTCTGTAGCCCGTTCTGCGCACGGTATACTGCGTGCACCCCCCAACCGAGTGAATCCGCGCCAAAAGCGTGGTTGTAGGGTCGGCGACGCCACATGCGAGAACAGGGAGGCAATCCTCCGAACCACGATGCCTCGAAGCCGGGAAATGGGGGAGTGCGCACCCCTCTCAAAGGGGAGAGTTCCTCCTCAAACGCAGGTGCTCGCCTGCCCAGCGATGCTGACACTGTCTTCGGCTTGCCGCCTTACCCCTAACGATAGCCCCACGACGGTAGGTGGTCTGGGCGGTAGCAGCCTTTCTCGCGCAAATCCCGGCTACTACACGGAAAGCGGCCAGCCGGTCCTGACGATCGGTCATATCCTCGCGCAACGCTATGAGGTGCTGAGCCTGCTTGGCGAGGGCGGCATGGGCGCCGTCTACAAAGCCAAAGATATTGAGCTCAACCGCATGGTGGCGCTCAAAGTCATTCGCCCCGAGCTCTCTGGCAATCGGGCGATTCTGGATCGCTTCAAGCAAGAGCTGATTCTCGCCACTCAGGTCACGCATAAAAATGTCGTTCGCATTTACGACCTTGGCGAAGCCGAAGGCCTGAAGTTCATCACGATGGAGTTCGTCGAAGGCGAAGACCTTCGGACGGTCATCCACCGGCGCAGTAAGCTGCCCCCCCATGAGGCGGTGGAATACATCGAGCAGGTATGCCGTGCCCTGGAAGCAGCGCACAGCGTGGGCGTGATCCACCGCGACCTGAAGCCGCAAAACATCATGCTGGATAAGGCCGGCCGCCTGCTGGTCATGGACTTCGGCCTGGCGAAAACGCTCGAAGGCGATCGCATGACCCAGACCGGCGCCATGGTGGGGACCATGGAATATATGTCGCCCGAACAGGCGTTGGCGGGACAACTGGATCAACGATCCGACATATTTTCGCTCGGCCTGATTTTCTACGAGCTGTTGACCGGTCAAACGCCCTTCCGTGCGGAAAGCGCCCTGGCAAGTCTGATCAAGCGTACGCAGGAAAGGGTCGTGCCCGTATCGGAGCTCGACAAGAGCGTACCGCCGGAGCTGAGCCAGATCGTCAGCCGTTGCCTGGAGCGAGACGTTGCGCTTCGCTACCAGTCCGCGATGGAACTGCTGTCGGATCTGGAACTCTGGTCCGGAACCGGCAAATCAGGCGTGATTGCGTCGCGGCTTCGTCCGGGACCCACCCGTTGGGCAAATGATCACAAGCGTTGGCTGGCCGGTGGGGCTGCCGCGGCCGTGCTGTTGATCGCTCCCCTCGTCTACTACGCCAACCGCTCGAAGGTAACGCCCGGCACGGAGGTGAAACAGGCGGCGCAGGCCGTTCCCGCCCGCTCCCTTGCCATTCTTCCGTTTCGTAACTCGTCTGGCGATGCGCAGGACGAGTGGATCGGCTCCAGCGTAGCCGATTTGTTAAGCACCGACATTGGCCAGTCTGCGCACCTGCATACGATCGCACCGGATCGACTGCACCAGGTTCTCTCTGATCTGCGCATTGGCTCCGAAACCTCGATCGATCCGGATATGCTGCGCCGCCTCGCCCAGTTCAGCAGCGCCGACGTTGTGGTTTCGGGGCAGTATGCACGCTTTGGCGACCAGATCGTCATCAACGCCACCATCCATGATCTGGTGCACGATCAGACCATCCCGGTGAAAGCACAATCTGCGCTCAAAGACTTACCGACTGCGATTGATAGTCTGGCCGATTCGGTGCGTAAAAATCTCTCACTTTCCTCCGACGTGGTGGACGAGTTGAAAGCGCAATCGTTCAAGCCCAATACCTCGTCCGTCGACGCTTTGCGTGAGTACGACCAGGGCGCGGTGCTGATGCGTGCCGGTAAGTACACCGAAGCGCTCAAACATTTGCAGTCGGCCACCAACCTCGATCCCGAATTTGCGCTCGCCTTTTCCCGCCTGGCGGATACCCAGTCCCAGCTTGGCTTTCAGAGTGATGCCGAACAGTCATCGATACGTTCTACCGACCTGGCCCATAACCAGAACCTGCCTTTGCCTGAGAAGTACCTGATCACCGCAAGCAACGCGCGCGTGATGAAAGACAACAAGAAGGCGATTGAGGCCTACGAAAATCTTTTTAGAAGCTCGCCCGGCGACGTCGAGGTGGAGTATGAGCTGGGCAATCTCTACCTGCAAAACGGGCAATACGCTCAGGCTCACACGGCGTTTGATGGGGTCCTGCAATCAGACCCGAAAAATATAAAAGCATTGTGGAGCCTGGGTGTCGTCGATAACATCACCGGCAATCCGCAAGGGGCGCTGGACGCACTCACTCGCGGAATGAGCCTGGCGATCCAGGTGGATAACCAGGAACAGCACGCGCTGATTTTGCTTTCCATGGGCATCTCGTACCGCTTGCTGAACAAGCCCGACGAAGCTTTACACAACTATGAAGATTCGATTGCCATCAATGAGAAGCTCGGGCAGAAGCGCGGCGTAGCGGCTGCGTTAAATGAGATGGCAGCCCTGCAGGTCACGGGCGGCAAAGCCGATGCTGCCCTGGCCAACTACAAGAAGGCGGTCGTCCTGCTGCGAGAGATTGGTGAGAAGGATGAGATGGCCAACACCCTCACCAACATGGGTACGGTGTACCAGGATCGCGCTGAGTTCGACCAGGCGCTCAATGTCTACAAGCAGGCATTGCAGATCCAGCGGCAGACGGGTGACCAGGGGTATGAAGCGCAGTGTCTGCACAACATTGCCGGCGTATACCTGACGATGGGCGACGGCAATAACGCGTTCACCTACTATCAGCAGGCGCTGCAGTTGCGCGAGAAACTGGGTGTACCCGGTGACATTGCCGAGAGCCTGGAAGGTCTGAGCGAGGCGTACACCACTACTGGTCAGTACGACCAGGCGATGACGGCGCTGATGCGCGCCCTGGAGTTAGCGCGCAAAGTCGGCGATGTCCACGGCACGGCCATCATCCTGCGCCAGACCGGCCGCGTATTTGAATACCAGGGGCGATTTGGCGCAGCCGTCAAGTCGATGCAGGATGCGGTGAAGAGCTTTCGCGACCAGGGCGAAAACGGGCTTAACATGGGCGAGTTTCTTAATGACCTGGCTGGTGCGCTCGCCCGGGTCGGCCGAGGCGATGAGGCAGCTGCTTCGCTCACCGAAGCAGACAAGATCCAGCAGACCCTTAAGAATGACGCCTTACAGGCTTCTATCTTGAACACTCGTGGAGATATCGCTTTTTACCGCGGCGATCTGAAAGGCGCGAAACAGTCCTACGAGCAGGCACTTCGCCTGGCAACGCGCACCAAGGAAGGGGAAGTGACCCTGCTGTCAAAGTTGAACGTAGCCCGCGTCGCGGTTGCCGAAGGTCGCTTTGCCGAGGCGCTTCGTCAATTGAAACCATTACTGGACGGAAAGAGCGCCGTCTCCGCCAACCTTGGCATGCAAATCGATCTGGGGATTGCGGAAGCGACGATCGGCCTGAAGGACTTTACCCGGGCAGAGCATGGCCTGCAGGAAGATCTAACTACAGCCAAGCGAGCCGGCATGCGGTTCGAACTGGCGAGGACCTATTACTTATTGGGGACCTCGTCTCGCTTGACCGGGAGTGCCCGCGCCGGAGAATACTACCGTGAGGCCGAGCAACTACTGGATGCGGTGCGCGGCGATGCCACGGCAGAAACCATCATGCGGCGTACTGACTTCAAGGCCATGTACGAAGACGCAAAACGCTGGAAGAAGTAAATCAGGCCGCAGTTACCGTTGCAAATCAACGGGAGCTCACCCGAAGCAGCGGCAAAATCAGGTACGTACGGTGATGGCGGTGGTGGAGAAGTTGGACGTGAGCGGCTTTTGAGCGCCGATCCGCCCCCCTTTTTGTCATCCCTCGACCGCGCTCCTAATGAACAATCTCTCCTTTCCTCGTTCATTCCAAGGCGGATGACAGGATGAGTCGTGGTGGCTGGGACGAAGCGTCATGAACGTGCCGACATGATGGCGATGACGAGGGACGCGTCATCGCGTCCCCTGGCGGTTCACTCGATACGGTGGAAGCCCCGGACTTTAGTCCGGGGGCGCGGGTGTAGAACCCGCGCTGAGGGTGGCCTTTCACCATGCGAGGGCTTTAGCCCTGGCGGCAGCGGCGTCCGTCGATTGGAAACTTGCGCGTAGATTTCGCGGGGAGGTCACACGGCCGATTGGCTGGCGAGGCTTGGTTCCACCAGGGCTGAAAGCCCTCCATCTTTGCGCGCGTTTAAGCGCGGGTCTTGAACCCGCGCCCCCGGACTGAAGTCCGGGGCTTCCACCGGGTGCGAGCGGGTGCTCCGAGAATCTTTCAGCGCGTCGTACCGATGGAGAGCAGCCGAAATTGATCGTTGCCGACCTGGAGATTTGAGTCAGAGAGAAACATTGCAAATCCCCTCGGCTTCGCTTCCAATCAGCAATCCCTGCCCGTCCTCGTTCATTCCATCCTCAACTTGCCTCAAGGCTAATCAACTGCACGGAATGACAGTTTGCTTTCCTGCGAGTGCTTGCGGGCTAGATACAAACGTCTACCACTGCATGATTCGCGGACACAACCCAGAAGCACCAAGAAGAAGAGCACGGCTGGTAAGCCGTGCTCTTCTTCAGGTACGGCGCGACCAGGTCAGCTATTTAACTGTGGTGGTAGCGCTCGATTGCGTATTGCCCGGCGAGCCTTCGGGGTTGGAGCTGCTTACGGTAGCGGTGTTCTTGATTTTCGTTCCCGTGGTGGATTGCACCTTGACCGTGATCTCCACAAAAACCGGAGTTAGCAACGAGACCGATGGCGAAGTGCAACTTGACCGTGTTGTTAGCGTAGCTGCAAGTGACCGCGTTCGAACACCGGCCGTTGCTGCACACCGTCTGTTGCCCCGCCACCTTCAGGAAGCTGATTCCAGCAGGCAGCACATCCGTGATCGCGACGTTTGCAGCCGACTGTTTGCCGAGGTTAACTACGCTGATGCCGTAAGTAAACTGGCTGCCGTTTTTCGCGGAGCCGGGAGCCACTTTCAGGATGAACAAGTTAACAGGAGGAGCGTTCACCACCTGGTAGTTTACCGAGGCGTTGGCCGTGTTGCCCGCAGCATCCACGGTGTGCACCGTATAAGTGTGGGGTCCGGCGGACGCTGTATCGATTGGGCTCGTAAGCACACCGGTGTCCATCGTGGTGCCCGGGGCGAATGTGTATGCGCCACACTGCACCACACCTGAACGATCATCCGTGCAGCGGTAGCTGGCAGTCACCTTGTCACCGACCCGGTAAGAGTTGGCCACGCCGCCATTGATTCCCGGCAACGGCGACAACGTGGGACCCGAAAGTACGATCGGGTTCACACTGTCGACATTTACCGGGAAGGTGTAGAAGCTGGTATCCCAACTTCCATTTGTCTGGGTAAACTTCAACTCCTCGGTCCCGGCGCAATCGCGCGCCATGAAATGCAACAGGTACTGTCCATCGCTCCCCAGGTTGATGGCCTGCGCCGGTGGAGTAAAGACAGACGCCTGTGTCCCCGGGCAAGTGACATCGGCCAGGGTGATGTCTCCGGGGACGGGCTTGCTGGAAGGAGGCACATGAGCCGCATCAGAGAAACCATAGGTAAGGCTCTCGATGGGAGCAGCAACGAACGTATTCTGGCCAGGAACTGAGGGTGGCGTGCTGGTAAAATTCGCGGTGATGTTGGCGTTGTTGACCCAGTTTCCAGGCCGCAACCCGGTGACCGCGACAGTCGTCAGCACTTCCGGTACCGGAGCCACGCTGATGAACGAAGAGTTGGGGCTCTGTCCGCGTCCACCACTGGTGTAAGCACCGGGACCCGAAAAAGCAGTGAGAATATTCTGCGGGCAAAGGGAGCCGGCCAACGACGAATTGGGGTCAAAGGTGCAAGGTGCACCCTGCCAGTCATCCTGCGCTTCGAGGAAGCCAACGCCCTGGTGGAAGGTTGGACCGTTGGGAACCTGGATATCAGGCAAAGTAAACGCAGGCCCATCGAAGAATTCCTGGAAGATCTCGTTGCGAACCTGTGACGTGGGGCAAAGCGCACCCTTTTGCGCCGCAGCGGTACCCAGCTGGCAGGTCAACGTAAACAGCTTGCAGGCAGGCTGGCCGTTGTAAAGTTCACCCGTGTGCAGCAGACAGTTCGAGGTCGCAAACGAAGTGTCGTGCAGGTAGGTGGCCTGGAATGTCGTGGGGTCGAGTGGTGTGTCACCAGTTGACGGCGTCGAGTCTTGAGGGATGAAGAGAGTTCCATCGTTCTGCGCCGAGGTGAGGTCGTAGGTGAACTGGATCTGGGATGCGGGCTTGCCGTTAAACAGAAAGTCCTGTGCCAGGTTCTGCGTGCTGGAGATGGGGTTTCCCGTGACCTGGCCGGGGCCAATCACACCCTTGGAGGTGCAGTTTGTCACCAGGTAAAGGGTCGAGCTGGTGAGGATGCCACCGCTATCGACCAGACCGATTTGAGCTTGCACAGAGCCGGGCGTTAGCAGCGCGCTCACGTCGATTGCCGGCACGCCCCCGTTGCTTACGTACAGGTCAGGGTTTTGACCATTCAGGCCGCCGTTTACGGCGAGCGCACCGTATGTGGAGTTGAAGCAGTTCTTCTGACCGCCGTTTTCCTGGGTGCCCCCGGTGCAGATATCGACAGCGGGGCCGGTCCCGGTACTGAAGGTGATGAAGTTGTCCACCAGGACATTGCCCGTTCCGTCGGGGCTGGAAGAGATCTTTGCCTGGATGGGGGCCGGGCAATCCAGACTCAGAATCGTGTTATTGAACTCGTTCGGGTTGGTGTAACTGGTACCCGTGGTCGAGCTTCTGACGTTTGCGGGCTGCGCGAACAACTGGATGGCACTTGAAGTTGTCTGGCCATAAGCGGCGATGGGTGCTGCGGCCAGGACCGCGGCAAGGCTCTGAAGAATCACATAACGCTTTGTCATTGTGCGCAACTCCACTCCGTCTGATCGTTCGTTACTGACTACGCACGATTGCCGGATGCCACGCGCACCGGGTCCTGCGCCCTGAAAGGGGGGCCAGATTCATCTTGTCGACGGGGGGAAAGGTAACTCGACAGAACTCTAACGAATATCTACCGGATTGTCTCGGCTGCTATGAGTTCTGTCAACTAAATTAGGGGTTATTTTGCAGAATGGAGGGCATGCTAGCTAGTGGCGTTGGCCGACAGCCGCATGTGGCGTTTGATGTCACCAGCCCTCAACTTGTCATCCCTTGACTTGCGCTCCTAATGAACAAACTGGAAAGCGCTCTGGACGAGGGTTCAAATGTCCCCCACTCAAGCCAAACGCGGCTTGAATGGGCCACCCTGCAGTTTTTAGGGTCCGATCAGTCGCCACTCAGGAGGATCTGCTCCCTGCCCGCATCCAGAAAAGCCGAGGGTGGCCCATTCAAGCCGCGTTTGGCTTGAGTGGGGGACATCCTGCTCCGCTCGCTCTGCCAGGCCGATGCGTATCGCACCCCGTTCATCCCTCCTTAACTTTCACTGCAAGCAGATTCCTCGGGATGACAAAAGGGTTAGCTAGTTAGACCGGCGGGGCCTCTTCCTCCGCCTGCATGAGGGAATCTGCTGTGAGCTGAGTAATGGCTCGCAAAGACGGAAAGAGTGCGCTCCAAAGGCCGGTGATGACCAGGGCTCCCAGGCCGCCGGCGACGACCGCGCGCACAGCACCAAACCACTGCGCGGTGACGCCGCTTTCAAATTCGCCGAGTTCGTTGGAAGCACCGACAAAGAGTGAATTCACCGCGCTGACGCGGCCGCGCATGGAGCTGGGAGTGGCCAACTGCAGCATAGACGAGCGGATCACCACGCTCACCATGTCGGAAGCGCCCACAATCATCAGCGCAACCAGCGATAACGGAAGACTGCGGGATACGCCGAACACGACCGTAGCCGCCCCATAAACGGCGACCCCGGACAGCATGACGATGCCGGGCCGCTGCAAGACCGGCCGGAACGTGAGCCATATCGAGACTGCCAGGGCGCCCAGGGCTGGCGCAGAGCGCAGTGCCCCGAGCCCCTGCGGACCGGTATGCAGCAGATCATGAGCAAAAATGGGCAGAAGCGCGGTCGCGCCCCCGAGCAGAACGACGAACAGATCCAGCGAAATCGATCCCAGCAGCAGCTTGGCTTTCCATACGTAGTGGAATCCGGCCAGGATCACATCCGAAGAGATGGCCCGATGTTCCATGCGCCCTGGCCGTACGTGCAGCGACGCGATCAGCGCCACGAAGCAGATGCCGGTCACCAGGGTGAATAGAAAAACGATGGGTGCTCCAGCGAGCCGCCCATGGAGCGGCAAGGTATACATCAATCCGCCGACGGCGGGGCCGGCGATGTTCGCGATCTGAAAGACCGTCGCGCCCCAGGTGATGGCATTTACGAAGTGTTCTGACGGCACCAGGTGGGGCAGGAGGGCCGAACTGGCTGGGCCGCTGAAGGCGCGGCCGCAACCGATCAGGAACAGCACGGCAAAGATCGGCCCAACCCGGTGCAGCCCACGCGCGGCAAACAGAAACAAAGCCAGGGTGCAGACCACCTGCAGGGTGTAGCAAACCAGGATCACCATCCGCCGGTCATACCGGTCCGCTACGTGCCCTGCCGGGAGAAGGAAGAGCAGTCCCGGTAAGAAGAGCACCAGCCCGGTGTACCCCAGATCGATGGCCCGATGGGTGATTTCGTACACCTGCCAGGCCACCGCCACCGATTGAGCTTCCGCGCCCATGATGACCAGCACCCGGGCCATTTGATACAGGCGGAAGTCTCGATAAGCGAAGGCTGCAGTACCGGTCTTCGGTGGGGCCATAGGTTTGCTTTAATTTACAAACAAATATCCAGATAGCCCGGTTCTTGGCAGGGCGGCCGGTGTCGGGCCGCCTCCGGAAAGCATATCGCAAGCAGGGAGATGTAATACGATTCAGAGAGCGCTATTCCCTTGACCCGGAGAGATGGATGACCACTGAGACCCAGCCGCAAATAGCTCCCAGCGAGTTGGAAACCCGCCTGAGCCCGGAGGCTGCGCTCGAAGAACTGCTTGCGGGAAACCGGCGCTTTACCAGCGGACGCACTTCCGCCCATCGCAAAGATCTGGCCATGCTGCAGCAGTCGCTGGAAAAGCAGGAGCCCTTCGCCGCTGTCCTTTCCTGCTCCGATTCAAGGGTTCCGGTCGAAGTCGTGTTCGATCAAACGATCGGGCATTTGTTTGTCACGCGGGTGGCGGGGAATATCGTGACCCCGGAAATCATTGCCAGCCTTGAGTACGCAGCGGCTGTGTTGGGCACGAACACGATCCTGGTAATGGGCCACAGTCGTTGCGGTGCGGTCACGGCCGTGATCCAGGGCACAGAAGTGCCCGGCCAGATTGCCAGACTTTTCCCTTACATCCAACCCGCGGCGGCAGAAGCCGGGCCAGACCTGGATGCGACCATCCGGGTGAATGCTCGCATGCAAGCCGCGCGCTTGCGCACTGCCTCCCCCTTGCTCACCAGTTTGGTCGACGCAGGAAAGCTGAAAATCACTGCCGGCCATTTCGACATCCTCACCGGGGCTGTCACCCTGCTGCAGGATTGACTGGTTATTCGGAGAGCGCAGTGAATTCCCAATCTCCCGGCTGAAAAGCGCCGTGAGATATGGGGTACCCGAACTGGTCGACGCTGGTGGCTGCTAGTTTCCGTGAACGTAGCTGGAGTATTGCGTGTCGACAATCCCGAGGTTGCGGGCCAGGCCTAACTTGGCCTGATTGTGCTGGCTGGTGGTGTTTACCAGGGTGGTCTCGGCGTTCGCCAGGGTCGCCTGTGCCTGCACCACCGGCAAGTTGTCTTCCACGCCAGCCGCGAACCGTTCCGTCACTTGCTCCAGTTCTTTGCGCGCCAGATCCACGTTGCTTTGCGCCACGTGCACCAACTCGGTCGCTGACTGTACATCGAGAATGCTGTCTCGCAACTGCTGGTTGATTTGTTCCTTCAGCCCCGCGAGTTGTTGGTTCAAGCTGTTTAGATTGGCGGCTGCGACATCGCGATCGCCGCGAAACCTGGCTTCCTGGAATATTGGTACATTGAGCGAGCCGGCCGCCACAAACGTGCCGTGGTAAAGGCCACCGGTCACGCCGGTCACCCCGTAGTTGCCGTTGACGCTTAAGGTGGGCAGCCTTTCCCACTTTGCTGCCTTGCGCTGCAACTGGGCCGCCCGGATCTGCGCCTGCAAGCCCTGGTAATCCTGCCGGTTCTGATAGGCCATCCGCTTGGCTTCGTCAATGTTCATGGTCGCCAAATCGGCGTAGGGCGCCGTGTCCGTTAACTGGATGTCCTGTTCGGCCGGTAAGCCGATTTCCCGGTTCAGCGCGATCTTGGCTTTCCTGAAGTTCACTTCGGCGGTGATCACGCTTTGCTGTTGCGTTTGCTGTTGCACCCGCGCCCGCAGTTCATCCAGATTGGCGGCTATGCCCGCCTGGTGCTCGGCCACCGTTTGATCCAGCAGCAGCTGGTCTGCCTGCAGAAGGGCTCGTGCGTTTTCTACCTGGGCGCCCAGTGCAATCGCCTGCAGATAGGCGTTGCCAACGGTCAAAACCACCAACCCGCGGGACGACTGCTTGCTGTAGTAAGCAGCGCGCTCACTTTCCCTGGCTGCCCGGTACAGATCAATATTGTTAAGGCTGAAGAGGGTCTGCGAGTAGTTCACCAGGGCGTCGGTGACATTGACCTTGACTACGGTCGGAAAATCCCGTGAAATCGAGGCCAGGAAAGAGTGGGGCGATTCTGCCCAGGAGGTTGGGTGAAAAGCCAATGGCCGCCAGGTTGATCTGGTGCGCGCCGGAATCAGCCTGGGCGGTGATGGTGGGCAACAGGGGTTGCAGTTGCTGCAGGGTGCGCGCCTGCGCGCTGCGTTCCTGCGCCTTTGCTTCCACCAGCGCCAGATTGTGCTCGATGCCCATGGCAATCGCCTGGTTGAGCGTCAACGGCTTGACGCCGTCGACCGGCTGCACGGTAGACACGCTGCCGTAGTAGGGGCTCTGGGCAGAACTTTGATTCGCTGATTGCGCGGATGACATGGCGGCGGACAGCAAACCTGCTGCGCAGACTGCCCATACGCGCCGCGATGAGATGGTCATTATGCGGAGTCGTTCCTCTCGGTTCTGCTCTTTAGATCGTCTGAGAGGCCTCAGGTTGCCTAAAGTTGCCGCCTCCTTTCATCCTACTCGTCCCGCTTACTCGGCATCGGGATGCACGTGCTTGTGGGCGGCGGCGATGACCTTCTCGGCGGCCAGCGGCGGCACCACATCGTAGCGGGCTGCTTCCATGTGAAAGCTGCCCAGTCCCTGGGTCAGCGAGGTGAGCGTCGTGCCATAGCTAAGCATTTCTGCCATTGGGACTTCCGCCCGGATGGTAGTGGTTCCGCGGCCACTTGCCATCCCCTGAATGCGTCCCCGGCGGGCGGTGAGATCCGCGGTCAGGACACCGGTACAGGCTTCGGGCGCTTCAATCTCCACGCGCATCAGGGGCTCCAGCAGGACGGGTCGTGCCCTTTCCATGCAGCTGCGAAACGCCAGCCGCCCCGCCAGGCGGAAGGAAAGCTCATTCGAGTCCACATCGTGGTAGCTGCCGTCGTAGAGCACGACCCGGAAGTCCACGATGGGGAAGCCGGCCAGCCACCCCCGCGCCGCCGCTTCCTGAATACCTTTCTCGACTGCCGGGATGAAGGTGCGGGGAATGGCGCCGCCAGAGATTTGGTTGACGAACTCGAAGCCCGACCCCAGCGGCAGCGGCTCAAGGCGGATCGAGCAATCGCCAAACTGCCCGTGCCCCCCGCTTTGCTTCTTGTGCCGCCCCTGGGCTTCCGCAGTTGCACGGATGGTTTCGCGGTAGGGGACTTTCGGCGCTTTGAGCGTGACATCGGTGTGGTAGCGGCGATGGAGCCGATGCACGATCGACTCGATATGCGGTTGACCCGAGCCGGCAAGGAGGAACTCGTGCGTCGCCTCATCGCGATAGAACCGGACCATCAGATCTTCTTCCATCAGTTTGTGGACCGCCGGCGCCAGCTTTTCTTCATCGGCACGAGTTTTCGGTTCGATGGCATAGGTGACAGCCGGTTCTGGCATGGTCACCGGATCGAAATAGATCTCATGGCCGGCATCGCCCAGCGTGTCGCCGGTGAAGGTCTCGCGCAGCTTGGCCACCGCGCCGATGTCCCCGGCATGCAGCTCTGCCACCGGGGTGGCGGTTCGGCCTTGCATGACCACCAGGTGCGCCAGCCGCTCCGGGCTGCGGTGCGTGTAGTTGGTCAGCATGGCGTCTGTCCTGCCTACACCGGAGAAGACCTTAAAGAAGGAAATGCGGCCGGCGAATGGGTCGGACATGGTCTTGAACACATAGAGCGACAAGGGTTCCCGGTCGTCCACTTTGCGCAGGACCATCTCGTTCACCGGCGTGATTTCGTCATCCGTGGCTATACTCGCGAGCAACGTTGCGTGGCCGTTGGCCCCATCCCGGGCATCGATGCCAACGGCTGCCATGGCGCCGCGCGCCGCGACCGGCATGCGCTCCACCGGCGACGGCGCATACAGCTGTAGAAAATCCAGCAGGTGGTCGCTCCCGATATTGCGCAATCCGCTGGCAAACAGTACGGGAAAGATGCGGTCCTCGCGAATGGCATCGTGCAGCGCGACGATGAGGTGTTTGTCGGGAATGGTTCCTTCGCGGAAGAACTCTTCCATCAACTCGTCTTTACCTTCGGCCACCAATTCCACCAGTTCCTGGTGAGCGGCGACCGCCTCTTCGCGCATGCGTACCGGGATTTCTGACAGTCTTCCCCGGCCCGTTCCATCCGGTTCGTAGACGAAGGCTTCCATCGTGACCAGATCGACGACGCCGCGGAAGTTTGTATGTTGGCCGTGACCCTCAACGATCGGCATCTGCACCGGAACGACCTGCCGTCCGAAGCTTTCGCGTAAAGCTGCGAGCGTGCGCCCGCGGTCGGCTCGCGGATGATCCATCTGATTAACGACGATGGCGCGCGGCAAGTCGAATTCTTCGGCGAAGTTCCACACTCGCCGCGTCATCGCTTCGACCCCGCACGTTGCGTTGACAACCAGCAGCGCGGCCTCGACTGGTAGCAGGGCAGCACGCGCTTCGTGCACAAACATGGGGAAGCCGGGGGTATCGACGAAGTTGATCTTTACGTCGTGCCACTCGGCGAACGCGAGTGCGTTTTGCATGGTGGTGCGTCGGGCCACGTCTTCTTCATCGTAGGCAGTGACCGCGCTGCCATCATCGACGCGCCCCAGGCGCTCAGTCATTTTTGCGGCTTGCAGAAGAGCGGAGAGCAAGGTCGTTTTGCCGCAGTGGGCATGCCCCACCAGAGCAACATTACGAATGTCGGGCCCTTGATAGACCTTCAATGAACGATTCATGCGTACCAGCCCAGGCGAAGCTTCTGGAGTGCTGATCGCAGACCAAAATTCTCTGCACGCGAGCGGTCTGCTTCTTTGCGGGACCCGATAGTAGCACAGACTTCATCGCGCTTACTTCCGGGGAAATGCGAAATTCATCTACGTTCCAATTCCGCGCGTTGCCGCCGCAGATTCCAAATGAAGATGCCGACTCGTACCAGCAAAATGACCAACAAGGCGATCGCCAGGGCTGCGGACTGGCCGTGCACGCCACCATGGCGTAGCAGGAGCCCAAGTGCCCCCAGAACAGCAACGATGAACACGCCAAAGGTCAACAAATCAGTGCGGGTTTTCATTTCATCTCTTCCTCGGCCTGTCTCGGCCGGCTTGCCAATGTTGGGATTCGGCATTGCGTGCGCCGCGCGACAAGCGCACATAAAGAATGATCGCGATGCCGCCGAAGGTGGCCATCGCGATCATGGAACTTAGTTGAAAGCGAAAGAGCACGGCCCCTGGGCTGGACGGATGGCCGCTCGACAGCGCGGCCTCGAGTAACAGGAAGACCAGGCACCCGGCTGCGGCCGCCCCTGCCAGGCTGAGTACGATCTTGAGCGTAGAACGTCCCATCCCCCACCGGAAGCCTGCATCATATCGCATCCCCCTCCCCCCAGGAGGTCGACCCATTACAATTGACTTGTTCCAAGGTCTAACCAGTGAAGGGCAACCAACATGCAAGCTAATGCAGTTACGCCGAAGACCGGGTTTCGCACGCTGTTGCTTCTGAGCGCTGCCGCAGCGTTGATGCCGTTTGCCGGCGCACAAACGACGCCGGTGCACGATGCCACCGCGCTGAAACCGCCGCCTGGCGCCCGCGTCGCGATTGTTGAGTTTGAGGATATGGAGTGCCCCGATTGCGCGCGCGCCAATCCTTTATTGCTGAGCGCGGCCAATCAGTACCACATCCCGTGGGTGCGGCATGATTTCCCGCTGCCCTTCCACGCCTGGAGTTTTGATGCGGCGGTGTACGCGCGCTGGTTCGATACCAAGTCGAAGAAAATGGGCGATGACTTCCGCGACCAGGTGTTTGCCAACCAGCAGTTGATTGACGCTGCAGGGGAAACTTCGCCTGAAACGCCAGGCGGTCCGACCACGGCATCTGCAGCGGCTATCCATAATTTCGCTGAGAAATTCGCCCAGGAGCATGGCGTTGCTTTGCCGTTTGTCGTTGATCCTCAGAAGAAGTTAGCGGCTGAGGTACAAGCAGATCTCGACCTGGGCAAGCGCATCGGCATCGAGCACACCCCAACCATCTGGGTGGTGACGAACAAGACCAATGGGGTTCCATTTGTTGAAGTGGTTGACCGTCAGAAGCTGTACCAGATCATCGATCAGGCGCTGGCCGACACCAAGGGCCAGGCCGCGCCCGTCCACCGCGGTACCGGACACTAGGACACGCGAGTTTTGCTAGCCATCAGTCTAAGAAGCGGGTAGCCTAAGAAGAAGCTGGGTGGCCCATTCAAGCCGCGTTTGGCTTGAGTGGGGGACATCTTAACCCCGGAACTAGACCCCGCATCCGCTAGGTCTGAATATTGACCAGATCCCCCGGCGTCGTCTGGCGCGTTTGCGGCGAGCGCCAGTGGTCGATGTAGGAAATTTGGTGGACGCAGGAGACGGTGCAGTGCGGGGCGCACCCCTTCTCCGTCAGGTATTCGCGCTCCACATCCGCCTTGGTGTATTGCGCCAGCGGAACGCCGGGGTATCCACGCTGCTGTGAGCAGTAGTGCACCAGGCCGTCCTCGCAAACGTACAGGAAACGCGAACCGGCACGGCACCGCCAGTCATTTGGCTCTGCATTCGCGATGGCTTCCTGAAACTTGTTAAAGCGCGAGTAGTTCTTCTTGGCCATGCCGGCCATCTCGTAATACACCCGCCGCTCTTCGTCTTTGAGTGCTTTCAACTGGCCATCACCATCGTGAATGATGCCGATCGTGGAGGTAAAGCCCAGCCCCAGGGCCCGCTTGCCGATCACCAGCGCATCCTGAGGGTTGCGGATGCCGCCGCCCACCACGGAATTGATGTTCACGTGGAACTCGGCATATTGCGACAAAAACTCGAGCTTCTTATCCAGGACTTTGAGACTCTTCTTCGAGATCTCATCCGGCTCGATGTTGTCGATCGAGATCTGCATGTGGTCGAGCCCGGCGCGGTTCAGGCGCTCGATGCGGTCCGGCATCAACAGGTAACCGTTGGTGATCATGCCCGCCACCCGTCCGTGATGGCGGATGCGCGCGACGACCTGGTCCAGGTCTGGGTGGGTGAGCGGTTCGCCGCCCGAGATAGTGATAATGCTGGTGCCCAGGCTGGCCAGGTGATCGATGCGGCGGATCATTTCATCGATCGGCACAGGCTTCGAGACCTTGTCGTACTCGTTGCAATACGCGCAGGAAAGATTGCAAAACCGCATGGGCACGATCTGGGCCATGACTACGTGGCGGGTCGAGGCCAGGGCATGCCCGACCAGAGCCAGCTCGCGCAGTTTGCGCCTGGCGGCCAGAGTCCTGCCCCGGAATGTCTTCTTTTGTTGCATCTGTTGATATTCAATCACAGGCTCTCCGAAGGCGGGGAGTCGCCGGGGAGGGAATGGCAGGTATCGACGCCTGAGTGGCAGCCAGGCTGGCCGGAAGTGGCTAGCCCTTTTTGGGTTTGCCGGCGCTGATGGTCAGGGTCTGCTCCTGCTTGTTACGCATGACAGTCACCTGCACCGGCTGTGCCGCGATGCTTGCGCATCGCCTTCTCCCAGTCGCTGGTCCTCTTCATCGGCTCAGACTCAACCCGTACGATGACATCCCCGGCCTTCATGCCCGCGCGGGCCGCCGGGCTCTGGGCAGCCACGTTTTCTACCAGCAAGCCGGTGCCGCTGGTCACGCCGAAGTAGTCGGCCAGCTGCGTCCGTACCGGGTTTACATCCGCGCCGACATACAACGATTTCGGCAGCACACTGGCGAGGAAAGCAGGCCCGGCGGAAGCCGGCTTGCCCAGAAAACTCTGCCCTGGCGAGTGGGAACGGGGTGCGGAGGGATCGGGAACGGTGATGTGCTCAAGCCACGCCTGCTGTTGCAGTTTGGACCGGTCACAGAGCTCTACGGTCATGTTCATGCTTTTGCCATCACGGCTCAGGAGGAGCGACACTTTACGGCCGGACGGCATTTCGTGCAGCCGCTTGCGCAATACTTCCACCGTCTCGAACGTCTGGCCATCCAGCTGAAGAATGACGTCGTGAACTTTTAGTCCCGACTTACCGGCGGGCGCGTCGTGATCCACCATGGTCACTTCTGCGCCGTGCGTGTCCGGGAGGTGCAGGGCATTTGCGCGCTCCGTGTCGACTTCGCCCAGGTTCACCCCGAGATAACCCTGTCCGTTGAACAGCAGGAGTTCCGGGCCAAGCGTTGGGGGCAACGTGAGCGCGTCTCCAGACGCGAGACAAACCCGCGCTGCAACCAGCCCGCACAAGACCATGGCCAGCGAACCCATTAGCGGAAAGCGCTTCATCGGAGAACTCCAGGGGATAGGAACTGTTAGGGCCGGTACGGGGCCAGACGCAACACTAATTTACTGGATCTGCGTGGAAGCATTCAGCACTTCGCGGGAAACAGTGCGAATGTGAGGATTGTCATCCTCCGATGCCACAGTATGCAATACCTCGCGCACACTGCTATCGGCTTCCACTGGCTGCAGAATCTCGATGGCGCGAGCGCGCACCGTGGCATCATGATCGCTCATCAGTGCTTCCAGCACGCCGTCCCGCACCCGCATGTCCTCTGCTACGTAAGGCGTAAGTCCGTTCAAGGCGCCGAGCCGCACGTGCGCATTCTTGTCGTAGCGAAGGGCCACCAGCAGGGCATTGCGGATCGGGCCATCGGTGCATTGATGCCCGGCTTTGCATTCCTCGGCAAGCAGGCTGACTGAATCCTGCACCACCGGGGTCAGCTGGCTTTGCGCGCCCGCCACCAGCAATTTACGAATTTGCGGATCGTCGAGCGATCCCTGGGTGGTTTCCGGGACCAGCCGATTGAAGTGAACGACGATGTTGTCGGTGTTGGGTTCCCGCGACGATGCTGCTGACGTTGGCGATCGACCCGGTGCCGCCGATAGCTACCGGGAGCTCAGCCGGGGGCCGATGCGTGCGGAGTGCAGATTGATAGCCGGCCCAGCCGCCAGCCAGACAAACCCAGAACCAGCAGCGCTGAGGCTGCGACCGGTGCCCGGCCCAACATACTGGCGCCGCGGATAAACGATTGCTGGGCGCGCATGAGCCAACTGCCGCGCGGCATATTGTCCAGCGCTTCTTCCAACTGCAATCTTGCCTGGGCTAACAGGTTCGCCGATGGCTCCAGTGCCGGAGCTAACGCCATTGCCTGTTGCAGGGCCTGCACGGCCGCAAACTCTTCCTGACAGCGCTTGCATAAAGCCAGATGGCTTTCCAGCAAATGGCACTGATCGTCAGGAAGTTCTCCGTAAGCAAAGAGAGCTATCTTCTGTTGCGCCAGCTCGCATTCCATTTGTAACCTCGCCTCACCGTAAAGTCGCCAAATTTGTTCTTAGTTTTCTAGTCGCCCGGAAGAGCGTATTCTTGGCGGTCTCTTCCGTGGTGTTCAACATTTCACCGATCGTACGTAATCTCAGGCCCTGGTAGTGCTTCAGTTCAAAAACCATACGTTCGCGGGGCGTCAGGCGCCCCAGTGCTTCCTGGATGCGCTCGCCGAGTAGCTTGCGCTCCAACTCGCGCTCGGGATTCGCCATGGAGCGCTTGTCGGAAATATTACTGAGCAAATCCATTTCTCCGCCACTCGAGTCCACCACGACCGACTGCTCTTCCCGGCGCGACTTGCGGCGCCGCAGGTGGTCCAGGCAAAGATTGGTGACGATGCGGTAGATCCAGGTGTAGAAGGAACATTCAAAGCGGAAGTTTGCCAGGTAGCGGTAAGCCTTGAGGAAGGCTTCCTGGTGGATATCCTGGGCGTCCTGCTCGGAGCCGGTCAGGCGGAGCGCCAGCCGCAACACAGGCTGGTCATACTGACGCACCAGGGCTTCAAAGGCGGTACGCGAGCCTTTTTGCGCTTCACGGATCAGCTCCGTTTCGGTGGCTCGGCCCCACGCTTCGCTTGCCATGCCTTGGGAGGATTGTATCGTCCGCTGAGGAACCCAGGCAGAGCTGCCAGCCTTGGCTGGTCTTTGCGCGTTGAAATCGAAGCGCGTTTGCCGTCATTCATCGCTCCAGTAAGCAGTACAACACTGCCCCATTAAGACGAATCCCCGGTCGTTTCGTGAGCAGAAAAGTTCGGTAGACTCAACCCCATGTCATCCCTTTTTCCTGACTCTGACGAGAGCATCGTCGCCTACTGCGACGGAGGTTCTCGTGGCAACCCTGGCCCGGCCGGTTTTGGCGTCTACATTCAGGACTCCGCCGGCGGCGTGCTGGCCGAATTGAGCCAATATCTGGGCAAACGCACCAACAATTTCGCTGAGTACTCGGCGCTGCTCGCGTCGCTCGATTTCGCCATTACCCAGGGTCATCCCAGCCTGCGGGTGATCTCCGATTCGGAGCTGATGGTAAAGCAGATCAAGGGGCAATACCGCGTAAATAGCCCGGAACTGCGTCCCCTGTACGAGGAAGCCAAGCGCCGCATTGCGCAGCTCAAGCATTTTCAGATTCAGCATGTGCTTGCGGGAGAAAAACCGTCACGCCGACCGGCTGGCCAACGTAGCCATGGATCGCGGGATGGGGAGAGCGCCGGAGGAGGCGCCTGCCTCCAGGGCTGCTGCCGTACCTGCCGCCAGGCCTGCTCCTGCGCCTCCACCAGCACCCGCGAAAAGCGTCATGCTCCGCGGCTTCGTAAAAGGCGGGGTGGTCCATATACTGGGCGGTGAACTCCCCGACGGCATCTTCGTAAAACTCATCCCCGAGTAGCGCCAGGACGGCCCAGCTGGGCCACAAAGCCCTTCCCCGCGGTCCCTGCGGCGCATGTCGATCAGAATAGACGGGAGTCGAAAGGGTGCTCAAGGATCGCCGTAATCTTGAGAAGCCTGGCTTCCAGGTGCTGCGGGTTCACCAACACGTTCCATGTCTCCGGCGCAAGTACGCTGGGGACTTCCAACAGTAAGGAACGCTGTTCCGAGAGCCAACGATCTCCTACCGCTTGAGTCACGTTCAAGTTCTCTGCCCAGTCAGGAGACAACGAACTGACTTCGATCTTCTCAATAGAAAGCGAGTCAGTGGGCGGATGGGGACCTTCGATTTTTAATATGCGGAAACGCTCCGGGCGATCCTCGGAGTCAATCTCCATGTGGACGAGCGTTTCGAGCAGGGCCGTGGCAGGGTTCAGGGTGCAGTAGACGACGGAGTGACCCTTCGTGTGCCAGCGTGCGGACACGAGTAAGCCACCCACGCCATCCAGGGTTTCGTGATTGCTGATTCGCCATAGGATCATGTGAAGAGATACCGTTCGCCCTGGGCAGACGAGGAATATCTATGCGGCGAACCCGTAATCGAGTTGCAACAGCATCTCTTCCACCAGGCGCGCGCCGGCCTCTGTCCGGAGTACCTCCAGCGGGGTGCGCCCCTCAAACCGAGTCTTCGCCTTGCGGAGCCAACGTGAGGCTTTTGCGTCGTCCCCAAAAACCTCTTCGGCCAGGGAGGTGATACGGGCGATCCGAACGGCACGGTCAGATTCATCGTGCGTCAGTGGCTCCCGGCGGGTCTTGCGGTGTACCAGGGTCCGGCGTGGAACGATGAAGCTATAGATTTCCTCATCGCTCATTCCATGGTGAGAAAGAGACTCGACCGAAGTGAGGGGTAAACGGTCATCTACCAGACGAGCAAGATCACGGTCAGACCGCACTGGCGTGACGCCGAGCTTAACTTCAATGCGGCGATAGAATGTCGCCGGCTCCCTCTTAGGACGAACTTCCTCACCTTGAGCCATGATGCTACCCCTTGGCAATCTGCCACGATTATACAGGCATCTTGCCCAAGACGACGTTGTAACAATCAATCTCGAGTAGCCGGATGAGGTTTTCGGGAACTTATCCCTTCTAAGGACGCGGGCAAGAAGGCTAGGGCGCCAGCGCGGCCTTCACCAGCTCACTGACCAGGCGCCCATCCGCCCGTAGCCCGGTGGCCTGGATCTTGCCCTGCACCTGTTTCATTACCGTTCCCATGTCTTTCGGCCCAAGCGTGCCCTGGGCGCGGAGTTCTGCGACCGTCCCGGTCACCAGCGCCCGCAGTTCTTCCTCCCCGGCGGCCTTCGGCATGTACTCCTCGATGACGACGATCTCGGCCGCTTCCTTTGCCGCCAGCTCGGGCCGGTTCCCTTTGGTAAATTGCTCGATCGAGTCTTTCCGCTGCTTGATCAGCGTGGTAAGAATCTGCCCCGCCTGCGCGTCCGTTACCGGCGAGCGCTGGTCTATCTCTTTGTTTTTCATAGCAGTCACAACCATGCGCAGGGTAGACAGGCGATCCACCGCCTTCTGCTTCATGGCAGTCACCATATCCTGATGGAGCTTTTCAGCCAGGCTCATATTCCTCCCGTACCCACAAAGCTCATTATAGAAACCTTTGTTCCGGCGACTTTATTACAATGGGTTCAAGGACAAACGAATGATTCGTAAGACCCGGCTTTTTACCCCAGGACCGACGCCCCTTCTTCCCGCAGCCCAGTTCGCCATGGCGGCCGCCGACATCCATCATCGGACGGCTGAGTTCCGCGCTCTCTACATGAAGGTGCTTAAGGATCTGAAGACCTTCGTTGGCAGCAAGAACGACGTAATTCTGCTCGCCTCCTCCGGAACCGGCGCGATGGAAGCCGCCGTCTCGAACCTCACCTCTCCCGGCGACCGCGTGCTGGTGCTCTCGGCCGGTAAATTTGGCGAGCGCTGGACCAGCCTGGCCAAGGCCTTCGGCTGCGATGTCGACGTGGTCAGCGCGCCCTATGGGCAGACTTTCGACCTGGAAGAAGTACGCAAAGCTCTCAAAATCGAGACCCGCGCCGTGTTCATGCAGGCGACGGAAACCTCGACCGGCGTGCGCCACTGCGTGCCTGGCGTGGCCGAAGTGTTGAAGCAAAGCGGCAAGGACGCCATGTTGGTGGTGGACGCTATCACCGGCCTGGGCACGACCCACATCGATATGGATGGATGGGGTGTCGACGTCCTGATCGGCGGCTCGCAAAAAGCTGTCATGATTCCGCCTGGCCTGTCTTACCTGGCGGTCAGCGATCGCGCCTGGGAATCGATGGAGATCTCGCTCAACCCCCGCTACTACTTCGACCTGCGCAAGGAACGGAAGAACGCGGCCAAGGGCGAGTCTGCCTACACCCCGGCCGTCTCGTTGATCGCTGCGCTGGGTGCAGCGTTTGACTACATCGCGGGCCAGGGCGACGGTGACCTCGCCAAGGGTCGCGCCATGCTGGTGGAGAACGCAGAAACCTGTGCAGCCATGACCCGGGCCGCCGTGGAAGCACTCGGACTCAAGCTGTTCGCGCCCGAAGCTCCTTCCGCTGCGTGCACGGCGGTGTTGCCGCCCGCGGGTATGGATTCCGGCGCCATCGTCAAGGAGTTGAAGAATCGCTTTGCCGCCGTCATCACCAACGGTCAGGGCGAAATGAAGGGGCAGATCTTCCGCATCGCCCATCTCGGGTTCTTCGATTACATGGACACCATCGCCCTGGTGGGAGCGCTGGAACAAATTGCCGACGGGCTTAAATTTCCCGGCTTCGCATTTGGCAAGGCACTCACCGCAGCTCAGAAGGTCTACGCTTCCCGCCCAGCGGACGAAGCAGCCAGGCGCGAGTGTGCGTGCGGCCGCCCGGTAGGACACTGTGCGATGGCTGCTGTGTCCGCGCGGTAGCTTCCCCCCAACGCAATTCCTGAACAATGCGCTCAAACGCGTCCCCGTGTACGGCAGCCGCCCAGGCTGCCGTACCGAGTGACCTGAAACCTCTAGGAGTGCCATGAAGATCGTACTGGCAGAAAAAGTTTCGCCCGCCACCCTCGCTGTTTTTGAGGATGAGGCTGGTTGGCAGATCGTGACCCACGATCAGATCAAGAACGGTTTGGCCGCGGAACTGGCGGATGCCGATGGGTTGGTAGTCCGTTCCGCGGTGCAGGCAGATGACGCTCTGTTGGAATCGGCGCCTAAGCTGCGCGTGATTGGCCGCGCGGGTGTGGGGGTCGATAACATTGATGCCGATGCCGCGACGCGGCGGGGCATCGTGGTGATGAATACACCCGGCGCCAACGCAATCGCTGTGGCAGAGCTCACGATCGGCCTGATGCTGGCGTTAGGCCGCCAGCTGCCCCGTGCCAACGCGCTGTTGCATGCCGGCAAATGGGAAAAGAAATCTCTGCAGGGCACTGAGTTGCGCGGCAAGCAGTTGGGCATTCTTGGCCTGGGCCGCGTTGGACTTGAAGTCGCTCGGCGTGCGAAAGCGTTCGGCATGGAACTGTTGGGCCACGATCCGTTCGTTGCGCCCGCAGTGGCTCGCGAAAACGGCGTGCGTCTTTGCACGGTGGAAGAGCTATTCCGGGAAGCCGACTACCTCACCTTGCACGTAGGGCTCACCGCGCAAACGGCCGGCATTATCAATGCCCGCACGCTCGCGACCATGAAGAAGAACATCCGCATTGTGAACTGCGCCCGTGGCGAGTTGATCGACGATGCTGCTTTGATCGCGGCCATCCAGGCCGGCAAGGTCGCAGGAGCTGCACTCGATGTTTTCAGCCAGGAGCCGCTCAAGGATTCGCCTTACTTCGGCATGGACAATGTGATTCTGACACCGCACATCGCGGGGTCTACCGGAGAGGCGCAGGAAGCAGTGGGCGTGCAAATCGCCATGCAGGTGAAGGACTATCTCAAGTTCGGCGTAGTGCAGAACGCGGTCAACCTGCCTTCCATGACGTTCCACGAATACCAGGAGCTGGCTCCCTACATCCTCATGGCTGAGCGTTTGGGAGCATTTCTGTCGCCGCTCGCGGCCGGCAATCTTGAAAGCATTCATATCTCCTACAGCGGCAAGGTAGCGCAGGGCAAGACCGATCTGGTACGCAACGCGGCCATCCAGGGCGTGTTGGCTCACTCCGAGGTCGTCAACCGCATCAATGCGCTTTCGGTTGCTACCGAGCGCGGCATCCGGGTGCACGAAGAGAAGAAAGAAGAAGGCTCCGGAGGCGCGGGCACCGTGCTCAAGTTGACCCTGCACGCCGCCTCGGGAGATACCACTGCAAGCGCCACCGTGCTCCACGGCAGTTCGCCACGGCTGCTCTCTTGTGACGGCATCGATATCGAAGCCCCGCTGCATGGAACGTTGCTATTCATCCGCAACCTGGACGTGCCGGGTGTGATTGGTCGCATTGGCACAATCCTCGGTGAGCATAAAATGAATATCGCCAACTTCGCCCTGGGACGAAGCCATCGAACTGCTCAGCACAATGCGCTGGCGGTGGTCCAGATCGACGGCCGGGTCAGTCCTGCGGTATTGACTGCACTGCAGGCGACGGAAGCCATTACCGAGGTACGCCTCATCGAGTTGGCCGATCGCCAGCCTGCACCTGCAGCGAGTGAATGATCCTCTGCAAACGTAAAAGGAGTACCGCATGCCGCTATACGAGTACAAATGCAAACAGTGCGGGCACCGCTTCGAACTGATTCAAAGCTTCTCTGCTGAAGACCCGAAGGAGTGTCCGGTCTGCCACGGACCCGTGGAGCGGTTGATCTCCACGCCAGCCCGCGCGCACTTCAAGGGGTCTGGGTTCTACTCCACCGACTACGGTGCAAAACCGTCCGGTTCAGCGTCCAGTAGCTCTGAAAGCAGCCCGGCTGCCTCGGGTTCGTCGGAAAAGACAGCTGCGCCGAAGACGGAGAGCACGGCCGCTCCGGCGGCCGCAGCGTCGACCAGCAAATCTGAGTAGGTGGGGTATTTAGAGTTGGGTGTAGATGTCCCCCACTCAAGCCACAAAACGGCTTGAATGGGCCACCCAAAGTTCGTTGCGGATCTGGTACTTTACGCCAGTAGATCTGATGAGCAGAAAATCCCGGGTGGCCCGTTCAAGCCGATTTTGGCTTGAGTGGGGACGTGTTTACTTCTGAGCGGCTGCCACCCTTGGAATGCCCTGCAGATCATCCACAAAGCTAACCGCACGCCAACCCTTCAGCAATCTGGCGATGGCTGCTTGCTGACCGTGCCCGATCTCGAGCATGAGCCAGCCATCCGGCTTCAGCGCGGTGTGGGCTTGGGGGATTAGGCGCTGATAAATCTCCAGACCACTTGGGCCTGCGTAAAGCGCAGTGCGCGGTTCGTAGCGGGAAACCTGATCCTCCAGCACCTCTGTATCAGCGATGTACGGCGGATTGGAAACCATCACGTCGAATCGAGCTTCGGGAATCGCGTCGAGCAGATCAGATTGCACAAACGTGATGCGCGGCTCTACGTTGTGCCTGCGCGCGTTGTCTTGCGCCACGGCAAGCGCTGCCGGAGAAAGATCTACCGCAGTTACGTGTACCAGCGGTAACGCGTGGGCCAGCGAAATAGCGATGGCTCCCGAACCCGTGCCCACGTCTAGAATGTCTATCCTCGCCTCACGCGAAACCTGGGCCAATGCGGCTTCTACCAGGTGCTCCGTCTCCGGCCTTGGAATCAGCACAGCCGGCGTTACCGAAAACGTCAGGCCGAAAAACTCCTGTGTGCCGGTGATGTACTGAATCGGCTCGGAAGCCAGCCGCCGATCGATGAAGCGCTCGTACTGAGCTTCTTCGGTTGCGGAGAGCAACCGTTCGGGATAGGCCAGCAGCGCAGTCTGGTCACAACCCAACACGTGCGCCAGCAACAAGGCAGCGTCTCTGCGTGGATTTTGCGAGCTTGCCATAAGCCGCGCTCGCGCCGCCAGTAGCGCCTGGCCGGCGCTCACGGGCATATTACGCCACTGCCGCTGTTTCCGCCTTAAGGCGTTCGGCCTGGTAATGCGCGGTGAGCGCATCGATGGTCGGCTGCAAGCGGCCTTCCATCACTTCAGCGAGCTGGTGATTGGTCAAGCCAATGCGGTGGTCGGTCAGCCGGTTCTGCGGAAAGTTATAGGTACGAATCTTCTCGCTGCGATCACCACTGCCCACTTGTTGCTTACGCTCTTTCGCCAGCGCTTCCTGCTGCCGGTCCATCTCGACTTCGTAGAGCCGGGCACGCAGAACACGCATCGCCTTTTCGCGGTTCTTGATTTGCGATTTTTCGTCCTGGCAACTGACCACAGTGCTGGTCGGCAGGTGCGTGATGCGCACCGCGGAGTACGTGGTGTTTACCGACTGTCCGCCAGGTCCCGAGGAGCAGAACGTATCGATCCGGATGTCCTTCGCTTCGATCTTTACGTCAACTTCTTCTGCTTCTGGCAGCACCGCGACGGTGATTGCCGAAGTATGCACCCGGCCCTGTGTTTCCGTAGCCGGTACGCGCTGCACCCGGTGCACACCGCTTTCGTATTTCAATTGCGAGTACACCCGCTTGCCTTCGATGATGGCGATCACTTCTTTCAACCCGCCGATACCCGACTCAGACTGGGAAAGAATTTCGACCTTCCAACGATGTTGTTCGGCAAAACGCGAGTACATGCGGAAAATCTCGGCCACGAAAAGGGAGGCTTCGTCGCCGCCCGTGCCCGCGCGTATTTCCAGCACAACGTTCTTCTCGTCGTTGGGATCTTTGGGCAGCAGCATGAGCTTAATTTCATCTTCCAGCGCGGTCGCCTCGGGTTCCAGCCGGCTCAGTTCTTCCTGGGCCATGGCCGCCAACTCGGGGTCACCCTCGCCCAACATGCCGCGCGCATCCGCGATGCCTTGCTGCACCTGCTTCAGCTCCCGGTACTTGCCCACCGTCGCTTCCAGGTCGCGATGAGCCTTGGCCGTCTTGTGGTATTTATCCTGATCCTTCACCAGCGCCGGGTCGGCGAGTTGGCGGCCAAGTTCTTCGTAGCGATTGTCGATTTGTTCCAGACGGTCCAACATGGGAGGGGTCCTTTCCACGCTCAGGCGCGGGGTCAACTTTTCATTTCAAGGGGAAACGAGAGAGACGCAAGTCGGCGGAGAGCCGCTAGGAAAGAGCGTGCCGGACGGGGACGGTGTTGGCGACGCGATAAACCATCAAAATTGATTTTATCAGGTCTGCTCATCGGCCCACTGAATCTCTTCAGGCGAGCATCTCAGAAGAAACCAAAGGGAACCGACAAATGGCCTCGGCCGGCTTCGCTCAATTCGTGGACTTATGTCAGCGGCTGGCAGCCACCGGCAGCAAGCTGGAAAAGCGGGCACTGATGGCCGCATACCTGCGCTCCTTGCCGCCGGAAGAAGCTGGTCTGGCCGCACTTTATCTCTCCGGGACGCCCTTTCCTGAGACGGACCGGCGCGAACTCAATATTGGCGGCTCCCTGCTCAGCCGTGTGCTGGAGCAGCTTTCGGCCGCGGGCCAGCCCGCCATGCATGCTGCGTATCTGCGGCACGGCGATCTGGGCGGTGCGGCAGAAGAGCTGCTCAGCAACCGCAACGGGGCCCCCACGCTCACCCTGGCGGAGGTGGCTGCGGCGTTTGCCGCCATGGCGGGCGCCCCTAAGCCCGCTGCCCGTCAGCAACTTACGCTTGCTTTGCTGGAGAAAGCCACCCCCAGCGAGGCCAAATACCTGATCAAGATCATCCTGAGCGACATGCGCACCGGCATCCAGGTGAGCCTGGTGGAGGAAGCGATCGCCGCGGCCTACAGTGCGGCCATTGGTGAGGTTCGCCGGGCCAGGATGCTGAACGGCAATCTGCCCGAAGTGCTGGAATTGGCCGCTACCAACCGCCTGAACGACGCGCGCATGAAGCTCTTCCACCCGCTCGGCTTTATGCTGGCCAGCCCGGTCGAAACCGTAGAAGAGGCCCTGAAGCGTTTCTCCACGGAAGTGGCGGCAGAGGCCAAATCGATGGGAGCGGACGCGCCGCCGGCTGGCCCCGTCATTAAAGAAGCGCAGCTGGAAGACAAATACGACGGGGTGCGGGCGCAGATCCATTGCGGGTCACCCGAGGATCCAGGCCGGGTCGCGATCTTTTCCCGGTCCCGCGACGACATGACAGCTTCTTTTCCGGAGATTGTGGAAGCCTTTGCCGGCTTCGATAGGCCGCTGGTGCTGGATGGCGAAATCCTCGCCTGGAAAGCGGACCGGGCGCTGCCATTCTCCTTGCTGCAGGGACGCCTCGGGCGTAAACGGGTCACGGAAGCCATGCGGGAGGCCATCCCGGTGGCATTCATGGCGTTCGACGTGCTTTATATTGACGGCGAAATGATGATGGAGCGTCCACTCACGGAGCGGCGAAGAGCGCTCGAGGCCCTGGTGGAGACGGAGCAGGCACGCACCCACGTCGGCGCACGCCCCGCGGCGGAGGTCGCAGACGGGCAGCAAACCCACATGCAGTTTGAGCCGATCGCCGTCGCCGACGCATCCGCTTTTCCTCGACTGGTGATGTCGCCGGCCATCCAGCTGGAGAGCGTGGAACAACTGGAACAGGCGTACGTCGATGCCCGGGCGCGTGGAAATGAAGGCGTGATGCTGAAGGCCCGGCACAGCCTCTACCAGCCCGGCCGGCGCGGCCTGGCATGGCTCAAGCTCAAGCGCCAATTGGCCACGCTGGATGTGGTCGTCACGGCGGCTGAGTACGGCCACGGGCGCCGCGCCGGCTGGCTGAGTGATTACACATTTGCCGTCCGCGATGGAGAGGCGCTGCGCAATGTGGGCAAGGCCTACTCCGGCGTCACCGATGCCGAGATTGCCCGGCTGACCCAGTTCTTTCTGGAACATACGCTGGAAGATTTCGGCTACGTCCGGTCAGTCGAACCACTGATGGTGTTCGAAGTGGCGTTCAACAACGTGATGCGCTCCGATCGGCACGAGAGCGGGTTCGCCCTGCGCTTCCCACGAATCCTGCGCATTCGCGACGACAAACCGGTCAGCGAGATCGACACGCTGGAGCGGGTTGAGGAAATCTACCGATCGCAACCGGATAAGCCGGTGGATGAGGTTCCGAGCCAAAATCAGAGTCAGGAACCGGGAAAGGCGGAGTAACCGCAGACCGAGGCACTGCGAACAGTCCCAGCCGTCACCCTGCTAGTGCGAGTGTGCGTGCGAATGATTGTGGCCGGCATGGTCATCCACTTCGGGCGGCGGAGCGCAGCCGTGGGCGACCTCACACTCCACGCACTCAAACTGGATGGTGGTGTGGTAGATACGGAACTTCTGCCGCAGCATGCCGTTCACCTTGGCCAGGATCCGCGAACTCTCCGAGGGAGGAATGTCGGCGATCGTGATGTGAGTGGCCAGGGCATGCGTCTGGGACCCCAGGCTCCAAACGTGCAGGTCATGCACATCCTGCACTCCCTCAATTGCTTGCAGGGTCGCCCGCATGTCCGCCAGCGAGCACCCACGGGGCGTGCCTTCGAGCAGGATGTTGAGCGTCTCACGCACAATCGAGAGCGAACTCCAAAGGATCAGGGCGGCGATCAGGATGGAGAGGACCGGGTCAATCCAATTGTGCCCCGTGAACAGGATGGCAGCGCCGCCCAGGATTACCGCGGCGGTCGAGAGCGTGTCGCCCAGCATGTGGATGAACGTGCTGCGGATGTTCACGTCGCGTGCCGCGCTCCAAAGCAAGGCAGCGATGATGCCGTTCATCACCACGCCCGCTGCCGCCACAATCATCATCAGCTTTGGCTGCACCTCGACTGGTGCGCTCAAACGATGGATGGCGGCGATGGCGATCCAGATGGCGATCAGCACCAGGGTCAGTGCGTTGAGGAACGCGGCCAGGACGCCTGCCCGTTGATAGCCAAAGGTTTTCTGATCGGTCGGCGGCCGGGTTTGGAAGTACACGGCGACAAACGAAAGCAACAGCGCCAAGGCGTCGGAGACGTTGTGGCCCGCCTCAGAGATCAGTGCCAATGAGTGAGCACGGACACCGGCGATAAAGGTAAGCACGACGTAGGCGAGGGTAGCGATCAGCGAGATGCGCAGGATGCGCTTGGTCTTCTCGGTTCCGCCACCATGAACGTGCATATCTATAGTGTACCGGGACTACATCTGCCGTGAAAACAGCCGGTTCAACGGGTTTTCGTTGGCTTTACAGGTGAACTACTCCCTTGCAGTGTCGTGGTTGCGGCAAGAGTCACGGCTCTCCACCCAAGTCCTTCCCCATCAACGGATTTCTGGTTACCGGAGTGACGGCGCCGCCGCCCTTGGGCGGCCATGCAACGGGACCGAATTGGCGGTATCCCGCAGCCCGCTCCAGTTTTCGGCAACAATCAGGGAGTTGCCGGGGTTGTGGGGGTCGTACCGCACCGAGGCGGGAAAGCCGAGCCGGCAGTCGTAAATGTTCACCAGGTGGCGCAGCATGGTGACATCCTGTGAGCACTCATACACCACCCCGGCCGCCTCATACTTGTAGAGGATGAGCTGCATGCCATTGGGCCGTCCGCTTTCCTCAGCGGTCAGGTCGGATATGTCGATCACGGTTGCGTCAATAATGCGGCCCTGCTGAACGAGTTGCTCCCGGCGCTTGCGTTCCGCTTCGTCTGGGCTTGGTTTGCGGCGCAGAAGAGCATAGGCCGCCGCCCCGCCAAAGCAGACTCCAACGAAGGCAAGGCTGCCAAAAAGCTGGGAGTCGCGCAAAGGGAAGCTGTTCATTCACTCTCCAGCCAGGGAAGGGCTACACGTTGCAGAATATCGCAGGCAAACGCCCAGTGGCATGCCATCCGGAGCGGTGTTGAGGGCACCGGACCCCATTCGGCAACAGTCCGGGAAAGCCGCTATACTTGCGGAAGATGTCCATACGTTTGTCTGCTCTGAAAAACCCGGCTACCGCCGTTCGCAGGCCCGCTTCCCAGAAAAATTCCCGCTTCGAAGGCCACACCCCGCGTATCCGCTCGACCACCGTTCTCTGTGTGCGGCGCAACGGCAGCGTAGTGATGGCCGCCGATGGCCAGGTCACCCTGGGCGACAGCGTGATCAAACATTCGGCGAAGAAGATCCGGCGCCTTTATCAGGACAAAATCCTGGCCGGCTTTGCTGGTTCGACGGCGGACGCCTTTTCACTGTTTAGCCGGTTCGAAGCCAAATTGGAGCAGTACGCTGGGAACCTGGGCCGCTCCGCCGTAGAGCTCGCAAAAGACTGGCGGACCGACAAGATGCTGCGCAACCTGGAGGCACTGCTGGTAGTCGCCGACTTGCAGCAGACCTTTCTCCTGAGTGGTTCAGGCGACGTGATCGAGCCGGACGAGGGCATCGCTGCGATTGGCAGCGGTGGCAGTTTCGCCCTGGCCGCCGCCCGCGCGCTGGTCCAGAATACCGAGATGCCGGCACGCGACATTGCCGAGAAGTCGTTGCGCATCGCGGGGCAAATCTGCATTTACACCAATGATCAACTGACGATTGAAGAACTCCACGGCTAGAGTGGCTTCCACCGCCTAAAAGGAGTAGATACCATGGCGATTTTTCTCCCAGGAACCGCAGAAGAGCTTGAGCTTTCGCTCGAAGACCTCACCCCTCGCGAAATCGTAGCCGAGCTGGATAAACATGTCGTCGGCCAGCGTGCCGCCAAGCGCGCAGTGGCCATTGCCCTGCGTAATCGAATGCGCCGGCAAAAGCTGCCGCCCGATCTCGCCGAAGAGATCATGCCGAAGAACATCATCATGATTGGCCCAACGGGCGTGGGAAAAACCGAAATCGCGCGCCGCCTGGCCAAGCTGACCAATTCACCCTTCATGAAGGTGGAGGCCTCAAAGTTTACCGAGGTCGGGTACGTTGGGCGCGACGTGGAATCGATGATTCGGGATCTGGTTGAGATCGCGGTCGACATGGTGCGTGAAGAGAAGCTGGAAGAGGTAGAGGACCGCGCCGAGCTCAACGCAGAAGAACGCCTGCTTGATTTGCTGCTGCCGCCTTCGCCGGCGCCTGCGGCCACGCCCGCCGCACCGGCGGGCCCCGTCGTGATTGACGGAAGCAACTTTCCGCCGGCCAGCCAGGAAAGCCACAATCGCACCCGTGAAAAGCTGCGCCAACAGTTTCGCGAAAGCAAATTGGATGACCGCACGGTCGAGATCGACGTGCGGGAACGCAGTACTCCTTCGTTTGAGATCATCTCCAACCAGGGCGTCGAGGAGATGGATATCAATCTCAAGGACGTGCTGCCCAACCTGTTCGGCCAGCGCACCAAGAAGCGCAAGATGAAGGTGGGCGAGGCCTTCGAGTACCTGGTGCAGGAAGAAGAGACGCGGCTGATCGATATGGATCAGGTGACGCGCCTGGCGGTTGAGCGGGTGGAAAACTCGGGCATCATTTTCCTGGACGAGATCGACAAGATTGCCGGGCGTGAGGGTGGTCATGGTCCGGATGTTTCGCGCGAGGGCGTACAGAGAGACATTCTGCCCATCGTCGAAGGAACGACGGTCAACACCCGCTATGGCATGGTCCGCACGGATCACATCCTGTTTATCGCTGCCGGTGCTTTCCACGTATCGAAGCCGAGCGATCTGATCCCTGAGTTACAGGGACGCTTTCCCATTCGTGTGGAGCTCCAGTCGCTCACGGTCGAGGATTTTGTGCGTATTCTGACGGAGCCCAAGTCGTCGCTGACCAAGCAATACACGGCGTTGCTCGAGACCGAGGGGCTGAAACTCCGGTTTACCAAGGAGGCTCTGGAAGAGTTGGCGCGGTTTGCCTTCCGCGTGAATGAGACGACGGAGAACATCGGTGCGCGCCGCCTGCACACCATCATGGAACGAGTGCTGGACGAGATCAGCTTCATGGCGCCCGACATTATGAAGGGACAAGCCAGCCAGGGATCGGTGCTCGACATAAACGCAGCAGCCGCAGCAAACGGCGCCACGGTGCCGCTGCCGCTGAGTGATGTTGAGTCGCCAGACGGTCTGGAACGTGTCGTGCTGATCGATCCCGAATACGTACGCGCCATGGTTGCATCCATCGTCAAGGACCAGGATCTGTCGCGCTACATCCTGTAGAAGTCGAGGCAGTTCGGACCTGGATCCAAAGCTCGCCTAACGCTCATAGTCGAGTGGATTAGCTCTTTTGCACGCCACAAGCGACTTTTGGCAAAAGCAGTCGGGACGTCGATTTGTCATCCCGACCGAAGCGAAGCGTGTGACTTTATTCTGTCCTGCGCCCTTTTGGTAAAGTCGACCTGTTTGCGTCCCCAGCCACAAGCAAAGCAGAGGTAAGCCACCACCCCCAACTTGTCATCCCGAGCGCAGTCGAGGGATCTGCTGTGCGCCTTTCTCCTTCCACAAATTTTTAAAGAGCTCCAGCATCGGATGGGCATAGGGACGTGGGGTCTCGATAGCAGCCGCTTCGCTGCCACGAGTTACTCTCTTAGCATTCCTGCTGAAAGAGTGGTTCTTCTGCGTGTCCGATGCTGGAGCTCTGTAAGAATTTGTGGCAGGAGAAAGGCGCAAAGCAGATCCCTCGACTGCGCTCGGGATGACAAAAGGGGGGCTCGGGATGATAAGGGGAACGCTCGGGATGACAAATCGAGGGCTTTCCCCTGCCGTTGGTTGTGGCGTAACGATCGAACTGTTCACACCAGACCGGCTCAACTCTGCTGAGGCGGCCGCGCATTGAACTGCAGGTTGGGAATGTCCTCAACCGCTCGTCGCAGTTGTTGTTCCCATCGGGCGTGCATGCTATCCAGGTCCAGGTCGTCCGCATCGAAGCGGCGGTAGCGAGTGAAGTCCAGCTCGTCGTTCTCGTACAGCAGCACTTCCAAAGGCGGCCCGACGGTCACGTTGGAGCGCATGGCGGCGTCCAGCGAGAGCAGCGCATAGGTGCCCGCAACCTCCAGGGTGGTCGAGGCATACTCAATGCCACGATCCAGGATCGGTCGCCCATACTTCACTTCGCCAATCTGCAGGTAGGGCGAATCTTCGGTTGCGCTTAGCTGATTCCCCTGGGGATAAATCAAGAACAAGTTGGGCTTTTCTCCCTTGATCTGCCCTCCCAGCAAGAGATGGATGTTGAACTTGAAATCATCCTTTTCGAGGGCCGCGCGATCCATGTCCGAAACCCGGCGGACCACGTCGCCCACCGCGCGCGCCGCCGCATACATCGTATCCACCCCGGCCAGCCCCAGGCCGGCTGCGAAATCGTTGCGCAGCAATGTGATGACCGACTGGGTCAGCGACAGGTTGCCACTGGCCAGAATGACAAAAGCCCGATTACCCGGATCGAGGAAGGTGTGCATCTTGCGGCATACGTTCACGTCGTCGTAGCCGGCGTTGGCCCGGGAATCAGACGCCATGACCAGCCCTTGACGGGTCATGATGCCGAGACAATAAGTCATTATTTGCTCTCCAGGCTGCATGCTATCGCTCGAAGGGCCGCAATGCAGCCTTTTCTGCGCAAACACGGTATAACGATAGAAAGAAGTGTGACCCGAGCCGGGATTGTCTGATATTTTTTCAGCAACATAATTTTGGCGAGCAGGACCTTGTCGTTCCTGTCGAAATTGCCCGGCCCATTCCGGGGGACTTCGCTCTTCAGGATCAGTATGAGGGAATGTAATGCAGATTCGCTTAGGTTATGACATCGGCTTCAATGTCCCCGCCCCCGTTACGATCGTCGCGATGCTTCACGTGCATCCTTCGCGGGAGCCGGACCTGCTCGAACCAGACGAGCTTCACCTGGATCCCGCAGTACCCATCACCAGTTACATCGACACGTTCGGTAATCGCTGCTCGCGGTTTGTGGCGCCTACTGGTCACATCCGGCTGACCAACTCGACCCTGATCCAGGATTCAGGCCTGGAAGATCCCATCCCGGTCGACGCTGTCGAGCATCCGGTGTCCGACTTACCTAACGAAACCCTCATTTACCTGTTAAACAGCCGCTACTGCGAAGTGGACCGGCTGTCGAATATTGCGGTGGAGCTCTTCGGCAACATGGATCCGGGCTGGAGCCGCGTGAAGGCCATTTGCAATTGGGTCTATGGGCGTGTGGCGTTCGGCTATCAGCATGCCCGCTCCACCAAGACCGCACTCGATGTGTTCACCGAGCGCGTGGGCGTGTGCCGCGATTTTCAACATCTGGCAGTTACTTTCTGCCGGGCGGTCAACATCCCGGCACGCTACGTGACTGGTTACCTCGGCGATATCGGCATTCCGCCCACCTACACGCCGATGGATTTCAGCGCGTGGTTCGAGGTATACCTCGGGGGCCGCTGGTGGACAGTGGACGCCCGGCACAACCATCCCCGCATCGGCCGCGTATTGATGGCCGTCGGACGCGACGCATCGGATGTGGCGATCACCACCTCCTTTGGCATCGCCAGCCTCACCAACTTCAGTGTGGTGAGCGATGAGGTGGCACCTGAGGCTGTTTCCGGATTCAAGCGTTAATCAGGATGGCTCAATGGAATTAGCGCAACCCGGTACGTTCGCCAACCCGCTCTTGAAGGACTACCAGCTCGACTCGACCTACGACGAGATGTTCGCCGAAGACGGGCAGGTGCGTCCTCATTACGCGACCGCGCTGGAAAAGTTCCTTAGTTTACCGGCCGACGAGATCTCGCGCCGAAAGAAGTCCGTCGATCTCTCGTTTCTCACCCAGGGCATCACTTTCAACGTGTACGGCCACGGAGAAGGTACGGAAAAGATCTTTCCCTATGACCTGATGCCCCGCATTATCCCTGGCCCGGAATGGGCACACATTGAGAAGGGACTCACCCAGCGCATCACCGCGCTCAATCTTTTCCTGCACGACGTGTACAACGAGGGAAAGATTCTCAATGACGGCCACGTGCCGCGAGAAATTGTTTACAGCTGTCCCCAGTTTCGCCGCGAAATGCGCGGGCTGCAGGTGCCGCGCAACGTATATATCACCGTAACGGGTACGGATCTGCTGCGGCTCAGCAACGGCGAGTTCGTGGTGCTGGAAGACAATCTCCGTGTGCCGAGCGGCGTTTCGTACATGCTCACCAGCCGCCGGGTGATGAAGCGGACATTCCCCCAGCTTTTCCGTGACTACGGCGTGCAGCCGATCGAGCACTACACCCAATTGTTGTTGAGCACCCTTCGTTCCCTGGCGCCGGAAGGGCGGCACGATCCTTCCATCGTCTTGCTGACCCCTGGTGTGTACAACTCGGCCTATTTTGAACACACGTACCTGGCGCGGCAAATGGGCATCGAGCTGGTGGAAGGCCGCGACCTGGTCATCCACGACAACGTGGTGTACATGCGCACTACCGCAGGGTTGAAGCGCGTGGACGTTATCTACCGCCGGGTGGATGATGACTTCATCGACCCGCTGGCATTCCGTTCCGATTCCATTCTGGGTGTAGCCGGATTGTTCAATGCCTATCGCGCGGGCAACGTTACGCTGGCCAACGCTTTCGGCACCGGTATCGCTGACGATAAGGCCGTGTACGCGTATGTGCCGGCGATCATCCGCTACTATCTGGGCGAAGAGCCGATCTTGAACAACGTGGAAACGTATCTCATGACCGATCCCAAACAGCGCAAATACTGTTGCGAAAATCTCGACAAGCTGGTGGTGAAGGCGGTTGGGGAGTCAGGCGGCTACGGCATGCTGATTGGTCCGCAGAGCAGTGCGGCTCAGCGCGACGACTTTAAGCGGATGATCGAAGCGCATCCTCGCAATTACATCGCGCAACCTACGCTCGACTTCTCGCGCGCGGGCTGCCTCACCGACAACGGAATCGAATCCCGCCATGTCGACCTGCGGCCCTACATCCTGTATGGAGACAAGGTGCGCATCGTGCCGGGTGGACTCACCCGCGTGGCGCTGCGCAAAGGGTCGCTGGTAGTGAACTCCTCCCAGGGCGGCGGCAGTAAAGATACCTGGGTGCTCAACGATTAAGGTCTGAACTGAGGACACATGCTTTCTCGCGTAGCCGACAGTCTTTATTGGATGAGCCGCTATCTGGAGCGCGCCGAGCACACCGTACGCATGCTCGACGTGAACATGGGGTTGATGCTCGACAAATCGAGCACCAGCGCCGAAGGCCGGTGGAAGCGGGTGCTGGGCGCGCTGGGAAATCCCTCGGATGTTCGCTGGGACAATGACTATTACCAATTGGTCAACTCGCTCACATTCGACGCCGAGATTGCTGCCTCTGTCACCTCATGCCTGATCGAAGCGCGGGAAAATGCACGCCAGGTGCGCGAAGAAATCAGCTCAGAGCAATGGCAGCAGCTGAACCGGATGTATCACTGGGTCATCCAGCCCCACGTGGAACGCGGGTTGAACACGCGGCTGGCGGATTTTCTACCCGCGGTGATTGATGGGCTCCACCTCTTTCAGGGCATTACCGACACGACGATGAGCCACGGCGAGGAGTGGCAGTTCATCCAGATGGGGCGCTACCTGGAGCGGGCGGCCTTCACCGCCAACCTGCTCGACCTGTATCAACCAGAGTTGCTGAATGAGCCGGAAGTGGGGGCGGAAGGGCGCCATTACCAGGAGTGGGTGGGGCTACTGCGCTGCTGCACCGCGTTCGAAGCCTATTGCAAGGTCTACACGGCGGACCTCACCGCCGAGTGGATTCTGGAATTTCTCCTGCTGAATCCGCAGTTTCCTCACTCGTTGCGCTACTCGGTCGACTCGCTGCGACATGCGCTCATAGCCGTCCGCCAGTCGAGTGGCAGGCCTCCGGTCGATGAGCTGTCAAAGGTTTCCGGCAAACTGCAGGCCTCGCTCAGCTTTGTCGAGGTTTCTGACATTCTCGGGCAGGATGCTGGCGCCTACCTGCATAACATCCTGAAGCAGTGCCGGCAAACGCATGACCTGATCTACCGGTTCTACATTCAGTATTCCGTCGAAGCCGCACTCGCAATGTAACCGTGAAGGAGTTGGTGGCATGGATTTCTACCAGATACGGCATTTGACCAAGTTTGTTTATCCGGAGCAGGTAAGCGAGAGCCTGATGGAGGCGCGCATGCATCCGCGCAGCGACAACAATCAACGCTGCCTCTCGTTTTCTTTGTCGGTGAGCCCGCGCTGCCGCGTGTTTTCCTACCGCGACCACCTGGGCAACAATGTGCATCACTTCGATATACCCGGGGAGCACTCGCAGCTGGTGATCGTCGCGGAAGCGCTGGTAGAGCAGCAACCCCTGGCGCCGATCCCTTATTCGCTCCGGCCGGGTGCGTGGGATGAGCTGGACTCGCTGGTGAGCCTGGGCGATTTCTCAGAGATGCTGCTGCCGAGCGAGTTTGCCAAGCCGACAACCGCCCTGCTCGACCTGGCGCGGATCCTCGATGTGCGGCGTCGTGATGATCCGCTGGTGCTGTTGCGCCAGCTAAATGCGTCTCTGTACCACTGGTTCGACTACGACCCGCGCAGTACGAACGTCAAGTCGCCGATCGATACCGCGCTCGAAACCCGCAAAGGGGTTTGCCAGGATTTCGCGCACACCATGATTGCGCTGGTGCGCCATGTCGGGATTCCTTGCCGCTACGTGAGCGGTTACCTCTACCACGGGGAGGAAAACAGCGAGCGCTCGACGGCCGACGCCACCCACGCCTGGATCGAAGCCTTCCTGCCCCAGGTTGGGTGGGTAGGCTTTGACCCCACCAACAACCTCCTGGCGCAGAACCGGTATATCCGGACCGCGTTGGGACGGGACTATTCCGACGTGCCTCCGACGCGCGGCATCTATCGCGGAAGTAAAGACAGTGAGCTATATGTGGCGGTAAAGGTCTCCAAATATGTCGATTTGCCGCCCATGGACCGGGATATGCCGGTACCCGAAGACTGGTCTATTTTGGTCGAGCGTGCCCAGGAACCGCCAACCCCGCCCGCACAACAGTTATTGCATCTGCAGCAAATGCAGCAACAGCAATAGTTCATGGAACTACGGTCCTGGTGAACAAGCCGTTAAGAGCTTTCGTCCGGGGGTTAGATGTACCCCACTCAAGCCAAACGCGGCTTGAATGGGCCACCCGGCAGTCGTTCGGGTTCGATGAGAGCTTTCTTCCCGAGGATTTCTCGAGCCGCCCTAAGCCCTCGGTGGCCCATTCAAGCCGCGTTTGGCTTGAGTGGGGTACATCTAAACCGCTGGGTGCCGGCCCTCTTATTTTGGTGGCTCCGCTTGCCGCTTGACGGGGTACCTGCAATTCTCCTAAGGTCATGAGCGCAAGTAAACGTTTTCGACCGCGTCTGGTATTTTGTTGCCTATGTCCCATGCACATCCCGATTGATCTGCAAAGCCTGGATTCGCTAAAAGAGCAGGTGCTGGAGGCGAACCTGGACCTGGTGCGACAGGGCCTGGTCCTGTTCACCTTCGGCAACGCCAGCGGCATCGATCGAGCCCGCGGCCTGGTGGTTATCAAGCCCAGCGGCGTGGACTACAACGCGCTCACCCCCGCCCACATGGTGGTGACCGATTTGACCGGCAAAGTCGTCCAGGGCAGTCTCAAGCCATCTTCCGACCTGGCCACCCATATTCTGCTCTACAAAGAATTCCCTACGATCGGCGGGGTAGCCCACACGCACTCGGAATATGCAACCGCCTGGGCACAGGCAGGCATGGAGATCCCCGCCTACGGCACGACGCACGCGGATTACTTCTACGGACCCGTCCCGGTAACGGAAGAACTGACGGCCCAAGAAATCGGCGGGGAGTACGTGCACAACACGGGCGTTGCCATCAGCCGCCGCTTCCAGGGCATCGATCCACTCGCGATCCCCGCCGTGCTGGTCGCCGGTCACGCACCGTTCTCCTGGGGAAAAACACCCATGGATGCAGCGCACAATGCGGCCGTGCTGGAAACCGTCGCCCGCATGGCCTACCACACGTTTACTCTAAGGCAGGGTTGTGCCGGCGTTTCCCAGGCACTGCTCGACCGGCATTACTTTCGCAAGCACGGTGCCACCGCTACGTACGGACAGGAGAAATGATGCGCCAATCAGTCACGATCGATAGGGATAGATCCCAGGGACAGCCGGATCTATGGTGATCAGCCCGGTCTCCTCTTTGCTCGTCCACCCTGCTCTGCTGGCGGCGTCTACCCAGTTGGCGCGGCTCAACTGGATCGACATCCTGGTCATCGCGATCTATTTCGTGATCGTGATGTTTATTGGCTTTTACCTGCGGGGCTCCTCGAACACCAGCGAAGAATTCTTCATGGCTGGGCGTGAGATGACTGCCTGGATTGCCGGCTTGAGCTTTGTATCCGCCAACCTGGGCTCGCTGGAACTGATGGGCTGGGCCGGCTCGACCTACCAGTACGGCATTCTCGCCATGCACTGGTACTGGATCGGCGCCATCCCCGCAATGCTGTTTTTAGGCATCGTGATGATGCCCTTCTACTACATCTCAAAAACCCACTCGGTGCCGGGGTACCTAAAACTCCGTTTCGGTGACGGCGCGCGCGCTCTCTCGGCCGTCAGCTTCGCGTTCATGACCATCCTCATGAGCGGTATCAATATGTACTCCATGGCCATCGTCATGAAGGTGGTTCTCGGCTGGGACCTGAACTTCAGCATCTGGGTTTCCTCCATTACGGTGGCCGTGTATGTGGCGCTGGGCGGCTTGAAGTCCGCAATCTATAACGAAATTCTGCAGTTCCTGCTGATCTGGGTAGGCGCCCTGCTGGTGCCGATCCTTGGCCTGATCGAGGTCGGCGGCTGGACCAACCTGCGCAACCAGATCGCGACCAACCTGGGCCGTTCTGACTATGTGCACCTGTGGTCAACCCTGGGCCACTTCAACACCAACCCGATGGGCGTGAACTGGTTTGGCATCGTCTTCGGTCTCGGGTTCGTGGTCAGCTTCGGCTACTGGACCACCGACTTCCTGGTGGTGCAGCGGGTTCTTTCCGCCGACAGCATCCGTTCCGCACGCATGGCTCCGGTCATCGGCGCTGCCTTCAAAATGGCGGTTCCGTTCATCGTCATCCTGCCGGGTCTGCTGGCTCTTTCTGTGCTGCCCTACCACCTGGTAGCGCAGGACGTCGCCGTCCAGACCGGCCAGCACAGCTATAACGAAGTGCTGCCCCTGATGCTGGTGCGCTATTGCGGACCAGGTCTGTTGGGACTGGGCGTGACCGCCCTGATCGCCGGCTTTATGTCAGGCATGGCGGGCAACGTCAGCGCCTTTTCTACCGTCTGGACGTATGACATCTACGGCGCCTTCCTCAACAAAAAGGCCACCGACCGTCACTACGTATCCATGGGCCGCTGGAGCACGCTGATCGGCGTGCTGATTTCGGTCGGCACCGCGTACCTGGTGCAGCATGCAGCCAGCATCATGGACTACGTACAGCAACTTTTCAGTTTCTTCATCGCCCCGCTGTTCGGCACGGTGATTCTCGGCATGCTGTGGAAGCGAGCCACCAAGGAAGGCGGCTTTTGGGGATTGCTGGCTGGCACCGTAACCTCCATCGGCCTCTGGCTTTGGGTGCAACATGACCCGAGCGCCCTGCGCTATGTGGCCATGTCGGCCGATGCCAAGGCCATGGCGGAAACAGTCTTCGCGCCCTGTGGGCCTGGCTGGTGTGCGTGTTGGTTACGGTAGTGGTCAGCTACATGACCAAGCCCCGCCCGGAATCGGAACTCGAGGGTCTGGTCTACGGTGTTTCCGCGCTGCCTAAAGAGCACGATGAACACTGGTACCAGCGGCCGATCGTCTGGGCTGGCGCCGTTGGCGTTGCCTTCATCATTCTCAACGTAGTTTTCTGGTAAGGAGCAGGCAGATGCGAGAGTCTTTTTCAATCTGGTGGTTCGCAGGCATACTGCTGCTGGCCTATGGCGTTGTGATTTTTTCGACCGGCATTTGGGAAATCAGTCACCCCTTGCCCAACCCTCCCGTCCTCAGTAACCTTCACGCCCCGGTTTGGTGGGGGGCTCTGCTCACGGTGGCCGGCCTGGGTTATACCATCGGCTTTCGCCCTCGCACGGCAGTCAGCAAAAAAAGGAAATAGCCATGGCGAAACAGATGACGTTCGGCGTAATTGTAGGCAATCGTGGCTTTTTTCCGGACCACCTGGCGAAGACTGGTCGCGAAGAGATGCTCGGCGTGCTGGCCAAAGCGGGCATTCGCACCATTTCGTTAACCCCGGAAGAGTCAAAGTTCGGCGCGGTCGAGACACCCACCGAGGCGCGGTTGTGCGGGGACCTCTTCCGCAAACACCGCGATGAAATTGATGGCGTGATTGTGACACTTCCCAATTTTGGGGAAGAGCGGGGCATCGTGGATGCGCTGCGGCACTCGACGCTGAAAGTGCCGGTGCTGGTACAGGCGACGCCCGACCGGACCGCGGACATGAAGATTTCGCATCGCCGCGATAGCTTCTGCGGCAAAATGTCCGCCTGCAACAACATGATGCAGTACGGGATCCCTTACTCCCTGACAAAACAGCACACGGTGCAGCCGGACTCGGATGAATTCCGCCGCGATCTGGCGTGGTTCTCTTCGGTCTGCCGGGTGGTCCGCGGTTTTACCAATCTGCGCGTCGGAGCCCTGGGGGCCCGGCCGGCTGCGTTCAACACCGTGCGCTACAGCGAGAAGTTGCTGGAACGCAGCGGCATCTCCGTCGAAACGCTTGATCTTTCTGAAGTGCTTGGCCGCATCGACCGTCTGAAAGATAACGACGATGCCGTGCAGCAAAAACTCGCGGCCATCCGCGCCTATGTGTCCACCCAGAACATTCCGGTGGAAGCACTGATCAAGATGAGCAAGCTGGGAGCGGTCATTGAGCAGTGGATGGAGCAGACCTACTGCACCGTCAGCGCCATCCAATGCTGGACGTCGCTGGAAGAATACTTCGGCGTTGTGCCCTGCACTGTCATGAGCATGATGAGCGAAAACCTGTTCCCCAGTGCGTGCGAGGTGGATATTTGCGGAACCCTCAGCATGCATGCTCTGGCGCTCGCTTCTGAAACCCCCAGCGCGCTTCTCGATTGGAACAACAACTACGGTTCCGATCCGGACAAGTGCGTTTGCTTCCACTGCTCGAACCTGCCCAAGCACTTTTTCGCAGATGTGGTCATGGACTTTCAGGCGATTATTGCCGGCACTGTAGGCAAGGAGAATACGTTTGGCACCTGCGTCGGCCGTGTGAAAGCTGGCCCGATGACCTACGTGCGCTTTTCTACAGATGACTACCAGGGCAAGATTCGCGGGTACGTGGGGCAAGGTGAGTTCACCAATGATCCACTGGAGACTTTTGGTGGCGCCGGCGTCGCGAAAATCCCACGGTTACAAAAACTGCTGCGGCTCATTTGCGAGCAGGGTTTCGAGCACCATGTCGCTGCCAATTTCTCCCAGGTAGGAGACGCCGTGCACCAGGCCGCCACCCGCTACCTCGGCTGGAGCATGTACAACCACGATCTGGAACAGGGCTGATTTAGGAGAAATTCGTGACTACTACTTACAAGATCGATCCGCTTCACTCTCATGCGCAGTTCACCATTCGCCACATGATGATCACCAACGTCCGGGGCGGCTTCAGCGGCGTGCAGGGCACCGTCGTTTACGATGCGGCAAATCCTTCCGCCTCCAACATTGACGTGGTGATCGATGTAAACACACTTAACAGCAACGATGCCTCCCGCGACGCGCATGTGAAGAGCGCTGATTTCCTTGACGCGGAAAAGTATCCGACCATCGAGTTTAAAAGCCGGACGATCAGCAATATCAAGAACGGCACGTTTACCGTTGCCGGCGATCTCACCATCCACGGTGTCACCAAGCCTGTGGTTCTTGAGGTCGAAGGTCCTACGGAAGAGCAGAAAGATCCATGGGGCAACACCCGTGTCGGGGCGTCTGCCACGACAAAGATCAAGCGCAGCGATTTTGGCCTGGTGTGGAACGCCGCACTGGAGACGGGCGGCATTATGCTGGGCGACGACCTGAAGCTCGAAATCGATGTATCCCTGATCAAAGGATAAAGATTGGCAATCGTCGCAGGAGTAGATTTTGGCACGCTGAGCGTGCGCGTCACGCTGTTCGATAGTGGCCGGGCGGTTACGCAGAAGGGCGGACTGGCCACCGCGTCGGCTGGCTACGCCCTGCATCGTAAGCGGGAAGACCCGGACTTCGCCACGCAGTCGCACCAGGAGCAGATGGATGCGCTGGTGAGTGCCATGCAAGCCGTGCTGGGGAAGGCGGGCGTTGCCGGAGAATCGGTCGAGGCCATGGCACTCGATACCACCGGATCGAGTGTGGTGCCCGTTGATGCGCACATGCAGCCGCTGGACGAGTATTACCTCTGGTGCGATCACCGCGCGAAGGGGGAAGCCCAGGAGATTACCCAACTCGCGCACAGCGAGCATGTGGAAGCCATCGAATGGTGCGGCGGGGTTTACTCCCATGAGTGGGGCTTCGCCAAGCTGCTGCATTGGCTGCGCCACAACCCGGAAAAGCGGGGACAGTTTGCCAGCGCTTTCGAGCACTGCGACATGGTGGCGGCCACGCTATGCGGCATCACCGATCCCAGCCTGGTCAAGCGCAGTGTTTGCGCCATGGGCCACAAATGGATGTGGAACAGCAAGTGGGGCGGCCTGCCTTCGCAGGCTTTCCTTTCGAGCGTCGATCCACTGTTCGACGGCATACGGGAAAAGCTGGGCGGGGAATACCACACCTCGGATGTGCTCGCCGGTCACCTGTCGCCCGAGTGGGCAAAGAAGATGGGGTTGCGTGCCGGTATTCCGATTCCCGTCGGCGCCTTCGATGCGCATTGGGACGCGATCGGCGCCGGTTGCAAAGAAGGCGATGTCGTCAACGTGGTCGGCACGTCCACCTGCATCATTGCCATGCAGGGCAAAACAGCGCTGATCCCTGGTGTGTGCGGGGTTGTGCCGGGCAGCGTGCATCCTGCCTTCACCGGCATTGAAGCTGGCCTCTCGGCCACCGGCGACATCTTTGAAGCGATTGCTCGCCGGGCCAATGTAACTGTCTCTGAGCTAAGCCAGGGCCTGGAGAAATATCAAGCCGGGCAAACTGGCTTGTTGCGGCTGAGTTGGGATAACGGGGACCGGACGATCCTGGTCAATCCGGAACTGGGCGGGCTCACCCTCGGCTGGAACCTGGTCCACACGGCACAGGATGAGTTGTTCGCGGCAATTGAGGGCACCGCCTTCCACACCCGGATTATTCTCGAGCGGCTTGCGGAATATGGTGTGCCCGTAGAGCGCGTGATCAATGGGGGTGGCGTGCCGCAGAACAATGCCGTGCTGAACCAGGTCTATGCGAATGTGCTGGCGAAGCCGGTGCTGGTGCCGGATGGTATCCCGACCAGCCTGGGCTCAGGTATTTTTGCCATGCTCGCCGCCGGGGCATTTCCTTCGGTAGAAGAAGCGCAGGAGAAGATGTGCCTGCCGTTTAAGACCTATGAGCCCGAAGCGAAAGCTGTCCGGGTGTATGAGGAGCTGTACCAGCTCTACCGGAAGGTTTACCTGGCTTTCGGACGCCCGGGCGGGCCGGCGGTGGAGTTAGGGGACGTGCTACCGAAGCTGATACAAATCCGCTCGTCGATACTGGGCGGGTAAAGCGCATCTCTGAGCTGTGGAGATGTCCCCCACTCAAGCCAAAAAACGGCTTGAATGGGCCACCCAACATTTCTTTGTCCACCCAGCGTTTGTTATCGCCCACAAGCCTCGGTGGCCCACTCAAGCCGCGTTTGGCTTGAGTGGGGGACATCTTCACTCACCTACGAACTCACCGTCTCCGGCGTGCGCAGCCAACCATACAGGGGAAAGCGTTCCACCAATTCCAGCACCTGTCCGCGAATACGGCGCAGCGCCTGCGGATCGTTGCGCTGATCGAGCGCTTCGGCGATCCACTTACCGACAATGCGCATTTCCGCTTCGCGCATGCCGCGGGTCGTCAACGCAGGGCTGCCGATACGGATGCCGCTCGGCTTCATGGGTGGATTCGTATCGTACGGGATGGAATTCTTGTTCACCGTGATGCCGGCCTCGTGCAGCGCCAACTCTGCTTCGCTGCCCAGCATGCCCTTGGCGAATACATCGATCAACATCACATGCGTATCCGTGCCGCCAGAAATCATGCGGTAGCCCGAAGCCGAAAGGGTCTCTGCCAGCACCCTGGCGTTTGCCACCACCTGCTGCGCGTACTGCCGGAAGCTCGGCTCCATCGCTTCACGGAACGCCACGGCCTTGGCGGCAATCACGTGCATCAACGGCCCGCCCTGCTGACCCGGGAACACACTCCGGTCCACCGCCGCGGCGAACTGCTGCTGGCACAGGATTAGTCCCGAGCGCGGCCCACGCAGCGTCTTATGCGTGGTCGTCGTGACGATGTGCGCATGCGGTATGGGCGAAGGATGAGCGCCGCCGGCTACCAGGCCTGCAAAGTGGGCCATATCGATGAGCAGGAAAGCGCCAACCTTATCAGCGATCTGGCGCATGCGGGCGAAATCGATGATGCGCGGGTAAGCACTGCCACCGCCGATGATCAGCTTTGGCTGTTCACGCTCGGCGATTGCCTCCAGCTTGTCGTAATCGATGCGCTCTGAATCCTTCTCCACGCCATAAAAGGCGGTGCGGTACAGCTTGCCGGAAAAGCTGAGCTTGTGGCCATGGGTCAGGTGACCGCCGTGCGCCAGGTCGAGGCCCAGGATGGTGTCCCCAGGGTTGATCAGCGCCATGTAAGCAGCAGCATTGGCTTGCGACCCGGAATGTGGCTGCACGTTGGCGTGCTCGGCGCCGAATAGCTGCTTGGCGCGATCGCGCGCCAGGTTCTCCACCACATCGGCGAATTCGCAGCCGCCATAGTAGCGCTTGCCGGGATAGCCCTCAGCATATTTGTTGGTGAAAACCGAGCCGACTGCTTCCAGCACCGCTTCGCTGACGAAGTTCTCTGAAGCGATCATTTCCAGGCCTTCGTGCTGGCGAAGGTTCTCATGATCGATAGCCGCGGCGATCTCTGGATCGGCCTCGGCGAGCGGGCGGCGCATGTTGTCTGGCATACCAGGATTTTAGACTATTCGCCCCGTCTCCGACCGGGCAGAAGGCCGCCTAACCCACGGCCGCCAGTTGCTTGAAAGCCTGGTAAATAAATGAGCCGATATACCAGCCATCCATGAACTTGTAAGGGGTTTCGCCCGTGGTGTAGTGGCCACAGGGCAGCACCTTGGAGACAAAATCGATGCCCCGGCGGCGAAAATTATCGATCACCTGGAGTGAGTATTCCTGCAGAAAGGTGAGGTCGTAGGTGGCGTGTACCAGCAGGGTCTTCTTAGGAAAAGCCGCGAACTGATCCATGTAGAACGAAGGGCTGATGGCTGCCCAAACATCGCATAACCGTTGTTGCGTCATGGAGATATCCTCGAAGGCCTCGCGGATGTGGCGGGTGCTCTGCCCGGTCCACACCACATCCCCGAATGACATGGAGGCGTGGTTGAAAGCGGTGACCCGCACCCGGCTATCCATGGCGGCAGCCAGGAATGCGTAACAGGAGCCGAGGCTGGTGCCCAGAATGCCGAACTGCTCGTAGCCCTGCTGCTCAAGCCAGTCCACGCAGCTGCGAATGTCGATCACGGCCTGACGGCAGGAGGAGATGGTGCGGCCCACATTCGCGCTGACCGCATAATCGGCACGTTTCAGCTCTGCCGGGCGTCGAATGTCATGGTATGGCTTGCTGAGGCGCAGGGCAGACACGCCGAAGCGGTTGAAGATGGAACAAAGCGCGTTGTGGCTGAACGCGTCGGCATTCCACTGCGGCAACACAACGATCGCCTGCTTTGGCTTGCCGGCCATCTTTTCCGCGGGCGCAGGGAACCAGCGTGCATTGACGCGGTCATTTTCCGGGTAGGGTGTGCGCACCGGCGACGTAAAGCGCAGGAATTGAGCTGTGCTCAGCCGGCCGTCGGCAGCGCGGCGGCGCAAGCGCTCCTCATGTTGCAACGTCTTTGGGCGGACATTGGTAGGGAACAGCTGCGGCTGACGATCCTCAAGCACAAAATCCTGCGGCACCTCGTAAGCGTAAAAAGCCTCGCGGTGCTGCAGGATCAGGTCATTGAGCCGCAGCATGGCTGCTTCTGCGGCATGGGGGTCCAAAGGGTCATGGGAAGGAAGGGAGAAGCCGTGGCTCTGCGCAAAATCCTGCAGCCACTCAAATCCCCATTCCACCGGGCGAACAATACGGTTGGTGTCCTGGGTGGTCAGGGCTGTCTCCCACCGGTACATCCAACGGCCATAAAGCTTCTTGAGCATTCCTCCTACTTTAGCTTGAAGGAGTGGTTCAATGGGCTCCCTGTGCCTGCAGGCGGAACTGCTCGACCACGGCAGACATATCTTCGTCCCCCTGCCCAGCCGCGATTGCGTGCTCAAACACCCGTAATGCCGCCCGGCCCATATCCAGATCGAGCGACTGTTGGTCGGCCTCACTGACCGCATACCGCAGATCTTTGGCCATCAACCGCAGCACGAACTGCGGATCGTACTGGCGCGCAACCATGCGTCCACTGAGGGTCTTCACGATCGGGCTTCCGGGGGCTCCTTCGGTGAGCACACTCAGGCTCTTTTGAGCGTCCAGGCCACTGCGCTCGACCAGCGACACTGCCTCGGCCAGGGCGGCTGCCTGCGAGCCGGAGAGGAAGTTGTTGATCAGCTTGAGGCGTGCCCCGCTGCCGACCGGGCCTACGTGGACCACGTCGCGGCCCATGGCGCGAAGAATCGGATCCAGTTTGCCTAATGCCTGGGGTGCTCCCCCGGCCAGAAAAAGCAATTGGCCCGCAGCAGCCTGCGGTTTGCTGCCGGTCACTGGGGCATCCACCAGGGTGCAGCCATGCTCTTTGGCTGCCCGGTCAAGCTCCAGGATCCAGTCCACCGTAACCGTGCTCGACTCCACCAGGATCGTGCCCGGCGCGATCTCTTCCAGCGCTTCCCCCCGGCCCAGCCACACATCCCGGCATACCGGTACATCGGCCAGCATGCTGATGACGACCGCCGCGTCACGGGCGGCCTGCCGGGGTGATTCCGCTATCCTGGCGCCCCGCGCCTTCAGGGCTTCTGCCTTGCCGGGCGTCCGGTTCCAGACTGTCAACGGGTACCCGGCGTCTAACAAGCGGCCCGCCATGCCGGTACCCATCAGTCCCAGCCCGAGTAAAGCTATCTTTGTCTGCTCCATCTGTTCCTCCTTCATTGCTACAGTGATGCCGTCTGCATGACTGCCAAAGCTCTAGAATAGAAGTGTTATGCCGTTTACGGAACAATACGACATTGTCGTGGTGGGTGCCGGGCACGCCGGGTGCGAGGCCGCTATGGCTGCTGCGCGCATGGGTCTGCGCACCGCATTGTTTAGCCTGAACCTCGATCTGATCGCGCAAATGTCGTGCAATCCCGCTATTGGCGGTATCGCCAAAGGGCACCTGGTACGCGAGGTCGATGCGCTGGGCGGCATCATGGGCGAGGTCGCCGATGCCGTTGGCATCCAGTTCCGCTTGCTGAATACTTCTCGTGGCCCGGCAGTTTGGTCCCCTCGTGCGCAGTGTGACAAGCGCCAATACCGGGTTAAGATGCGGCAGCTGCTGGAGTCGCAGGCCAACCTGCACATTCGGCAGGCAGAGGTAGTCGACTTGATTCTCGACGAGCCTGCTGCCGCGGGCGAGCCTCGCACCTTGCGCGGGCTGCGCCTGCGCGATGGCCGCACCGTGCTGGCCGGCGCGGTCGTCATCACCACCGGCACGTTTCCTGAATGGCCTGATTCACTGCGGAGACGAGCGCTTTCCCGCAGGACGCAGCGGAGAACCGCCGAGTGTGCTGCTGGGCGAAGCCCTCAAGCAGCTGGGTTTGCGGGGCTGCCGCCTGAAAACCGGCACGCCTCCGCGCCTGGATGGCCGCAGCATCGACTGGAAACAGTTCACCGAGCAACCGGGCGACGCTGACCCCACCCCATTCAGTTTTCGCACCACGGAGTTGCCGCAGAAGCAGATCTCCTGCCACATCGCTTACACCACGCCGGAGACCCTGCGCATTATTCGCGAGAATGTGGGGCGCTCCGCCATGTATTCCGGCCAGATTACCGGCATCGGTCCTCGCTACTGCCCCTCGATTGAAGACAAGGTGGTCCGCTTCCCAGACAAGACCCAGCACCAGTTCTTCCTTGAACCCGAGGGCCTGGATACGCATGAGGTCTACGTAAACGGTATGTCGACCTCGCTGCCCATGGAAGTGCAGTACGAGGCCGTACGCTCGATCCCTGGCCTGGAGCACGCAGAAATGCTGCGGCCGGGCTATGCCATCGAGTACGACGCGATCGATCCCACCGAACTCGACCGCAGCCTGGGCGTAAAGCAGATTGCCCGGCTTTACCTGGCGGGGCAGATCAACGGGACTTCTGGCTATGAAGAGGCCGCCTGCCAGGGGCTGATGGCGGGCATCAATGCTGCCCTGCTGGTACGCGGCGAAGCGCCGTTTACCCTCGATCGCACGGAGGCGTACACCGGCATCCTGATCGATGACCTGATCAGCAAGGGGACCAACGAGCCCTACCGCATGTTCACCTCGCGCGCCGAGTTTCGCCTGCACTTGCGCATCGACAATGCCGATCGCCGGCTCACGCCCTACGGACGCAAGTTGGGCCTGATCGACGATGCGGCCTGGAACGACTACGAGCACAAACAGGCACGGGCCGTGGCCGTCGAAAAGCTGTTAGCCACCCGAAGGGTAGACATGGGCAGACTACAGAGCATGCTCCCGGAACTGGCGCAAACCCTGGGCAATGTTGCCGGCCAGACCTACGCCCAATTGTTGAAGCGGCCGGAAGTGACGCTCGAAGGGCTGCTGCCGGTATTGCAATCGGAGATAGCGGCAGAGGCCGGTGACTTTTTCTCCGGGGCGGTGAACGCCAGGGTGCGAAACGAGCTGAAGTCAGTGGAGACGGAGATCAAGTTCGCCGGCTACCTGGATCAGCAGCGCAAAGCCATGGAAAAGTTGAAGAACGCCGAGCAGCGCACCATCCCTGCGAGCTTTACCTATGAGGGCATCAGCGGATTATCCCGCGAGATGCAGGAAACGCTCACCCGGGTGCGGCCACAGACCCTGGGTCAGGCCAGCCGGATTCCTGGCGTGACCCCGGCTGCTCTGTCGCTGATCCATGTTCATTTGGAAGTGAACGAAAAGCGTAAAGCACTAGCCGCCCGCCAGTAACGTTCAGAAATCCGGATATTTAAAAGCCTGGAGGGGTAGGCGGCGGAGGAGCCGGTTCCAGCGGCGTTTCGTCCGCTCCTACACCGACGCCCACGCCGGGAGAGCTGTACGGCGAAGGCTTTCCCAGGGGTCCCTCTTCGAATGGCGGCTCTGCTCCCGGAGCGCTCTCTGGTGCTTGTTCGGTCATCTCCGGGATCGGGAGCAGGCGGCGCATAGGGCGGCCGCGCCGCGTGCGAAGGACCAGGGACAAAGCCATCTCCCGAGAAGCGAGGAATGCCGAAGTGGCCGCGAAGGTGTAGCAAATCCAGCGGGCTGATGGCTCCGTTTAAGGCAATCAGGTTCAGATCCCGCGGTCCGGTGAACAGGACCATCATGCCCGTGACATTCATATTGGCGAAGTTGATCCAGAGGTCGGTCTGCCCGGGGTTGAAAGGATCGCCCTTGCCGCGCGCCGTGACCAGGTGCTTCCAGCCGGCGTGATCGTATTCTCGGCGAATGACTTCGAGAGCCGCGGGATTGTAGAGGCCCGGGGCGGCGAAGTGATAGCTGTGCACCGAAATCCCATCCAGCTTGGCAATGGCATTGCGCGTCTGCTGGTCGGCATCGCCCATGAAATAACCCGCTAATTGCAGCATGGAGCGGTCGAAGGTGAAGTCGGTGTGGAAAGCCGCGCGTTTGCCCAGCACCTCAAAGCCCTGGGGAACCCAGCTCAGAGGCCGCTGCTGGTGGGTGACCGGCTGCACACTCTGGCCCTGGACTGCAAAGGGCGACGCCAGCATGAGCGTAAGCAGAAGAGAGTAAGCGCGAGAACGGATCATGCGGCGATACAACCCCTTTCCCCTAAAACGCCAACCCGAGCGGAAAGTTGTGGGGTATCTGGAAGCATAGCTTGATAATCGCTTGGAGGTCGCAAATAGTTAAGTCGTTGCAACCCGCGGGCGCTATTATGACCTGCACCAGAATTCACGCAATCAGGCCACAGAAGTTACAGCAGTTCAGGAGATCTGCCGAATGAAAAAAGTCACATGGATCGTCCTCTTGCTAGGGTTCCAGGCTCTTTCTCTTAGCGCATCGCGCGCGTGGGCACAAAGCGGTATCACTGCACAAGACGGGCGGCGCCTGACCTGTGCTTCCGATGATGGCCGACGGCACCTTTGCCGCGTCGACACCAGCCGCGGCGTGCAGATGACGAATCAACGCAGTGGTTCGCCATGCATTCAGGGCCAGACCTGGGGCTACAGCGGGAAAGGCATCTGGGTCGATCGCGGCTGCCGGGCTGACTTCCTTCTCGGTCGCGGCGGCGGCGGTGGCTACCAGCCCGGCCCTGGTTATGGTCCCGGAGGCCCGGGCTATGGAAACACAATGGTTACGTGCTCTTCTGACAATGGAAAGCGCAATTACTGCTCAGTCAACACCAACGGCGGCGTACAGCTGGTGAACCAGCGAAGCGGTTCCCCATGCATTCAAGGGCAAACCTGGGGCTATGATGGCCGATCCATCTGGGTCGATCGCGGCTGCCGGGCTGACTTCCGGGTAGGCAGGTAACCTGGCCGCAGTACGCGCGGTTAAATCAGACCGTAACCTGGCTTTCTTCTAATCGCCTTAACGTGTTGAGCAAAAAAAGCAGGCCGATCGCCCCGGGGTCCCGGAACGCGATCGGCCTGTTTCTATCAGGAGGAGTGGCCGGCGTTAGCTGCAGGGCTTGCCGGCATCTCCACGGGCGCCTTTGGCTTTCGCATCTGCCTCAGACATGTAAGCGCCCGCCTTGGTCGTGCCGTAATACTTGGTCCCGTAACAGTGGTAGACCTTGGTCGAGGTATTCACCCAAACCATCCCTGGCCCTCCGCCGGGAGCCGGAGTCTTCGCCGAAGCGGTTCCGGCATTCGTCTTGGCTTTAGGCATGGGCGCAGCAGCGGGCGCCGGTGTTGCCGCGGGAGCCGGAGCAGACTGAGCAGCAGCAGCGGGTGCAGCGGCCGGGGCGGGCGCCGCAGCCTTGGCGGCTGCAGGTGACGCAGCGACGGCCGCGTACCAGGTCTTCACGCCCTTATGACCGCGGCATGCCCCGCTCTTGCTGGCGCCCGTCCAGTACGAACCGTCGTTGCAAAGTCCGGTAGCGCCAGCCGGGGCACCCGCGGGTGCCTGCGCCATGCCTGCCGGCGAGGTGATCAGGGTGGTGATTGCCAGCGCAGAAACCGCCAGCATCGAGCGAATCAGTGTGGTCATGTGAACTCCATTCAAATGAACAGCGGGATTTTTAAGAAGCCATCAAAGACGGTCCAATCCGAATGGGAGGATTATCGGGATACCGAACGGTCTCAGGAGTGCCGACTAAGTATGCCACTTAGCCGGGGATTGTCGCTTGGAAGTCGCTGTTCGGCTCACAGCCGGCGCTTGCGGGCACGCTCACCGGAACATGCCCGCAGATGGTTAGACCGCAGCTTACCGCAGAACACAATTGGCTATTTCAGCCCTTACACTGCCGCGTGGGTCCGCTAACATGACCTCACGGTTGATCCAGGCTTGCGTATAACACCGCACTCATTCCGCCGCATCATCACCTCGGGCACGTATATTCCCGAGGTGGACGGTCTGCGGTTCATCGCTATCGTCTCGGTGGTTGCGTTGCACTGCTATGCGGAGATGCTCGACCGCATGGGGATAAGTTTTGCTTCGCTCGACGCCGCGCATCCGCTGCTGCGATTCGTTGGGCATGGCGGCTATGGTGTGGAAGTCTTTTTTGCAATTAGCGGTTTTATTCTGGCTCTCCCGTTTGCTCGTCAATATTTGAGGGCTGGGCGGGAAGTCAGGCTCTCCACCTACTTTCTGCGCAGGCTCACGCGCCTGGAGCCGCCCTATATCGTCTGGCTTTTGATCCGCACGGCGCTGCTTTTGGCGGCTGGCGCTCTCCCACTGCACTTCCTATTGACCCACCTGCTAGCCAGTGTGCTCTATATGCACAACATTGCTTTCGCGATTGCCAGCCGAATTGAAGCAGTGAGTTGGACCCTGGAAATTGAAGTGCAGTTTTATTGCCTGGCTCCGATCCTCACCTTGATTTACCGCATTGCGCATCCGTGGTTACGCAGGCTGCTGCTTTCCGCTTGCATCGCGATAGCCACCCCGCTCCAGTGGGCCTTTTTGCCGGGTTGGCACGGCGCGCAGAATGCTGGAGTGTTCAACCTGTCGCTGCTGGCGGCTATCCAGTTTTTCCTCGCCGGGCTGCTCGTAGCCGATTTCTACGTAGACGGATGGGCACGCATTCCCACTACATGGCGATGGGACGCCGTGTCCTTTGTTTTTTGGCCCTTGCTCTTCTGGTTGCAGCCTCATGCTTTCCGGTTTCTTGGTCCGCTTATTTTGCCGGTCCTCTTCATTGGCGGCGTTCAAAGGCAGGCTGGTGCCGTGGGTTCTCCGCAATCCCGTGATCAGCACCATAGGCGGTATGTGCTACAGCATCTATCTGACGCATCGCACGACCATCCTGGTCGTGCAGTTCCTCCTGGCGCACTTTCATCTCCAGTTTGCCGCATGGTTAGCGACCTCATTGCTGCTGGGTCTTCCCGTATCCGTTACGGCCGGCGCCCTGTATTTCGTGTGCATCGAACGGCCCTGCATGGACCCGAAGTGGCCGCAAAAGTTACTCGCCCGTTTTCGTAGCGATCCTGAACCGCCCATCGACGCTGCCCCATTGAACCCCTTCCAGGCGTGACGGCGATACTTCTCCGCTGGGCCATGCACCCGCCGCGCAACGTTTGCCGGTTTTTGTTACTGCAGACTCACCCCGCGTGTTCTCCTCGTTATGCGCAGAAGGAGAGATTTCTTGCCCTGGTACACCCTGGAGGATCCACAGGATCCGCGGCTTGATCAGCTGGCTGCTGAGTTCAAACTTCATCCGCTTCACATCGAAGATTGCCGGAGCAACAACGAACGCCTCAAGGCTGAGGGCACCGATGACTACCTGTTTTTAATCCTGAAGTACATTCAATCGGTGCAGGATGGCGATTTGGTTTTCGCCAATCTGTTCGTCTTCGCGGGTCGTGATTTTTTTATCACTGTGCAGGAAGGTACCGGCTCCGGCGCCGAAGTCCTGCAGCGTGCGCGGCGTGCCGGCGTGGAAGAACAGCCAGGCAGGCTGCTCTACCTGGTGCTCGACAGCATCGTAGACTCCTACTTCGTCTCCATCGATCACAGCGACGACCGCATCGACGACCTGCAGGATCGCGTGCTTGACAACCCTTCTCCTCAGATTCTGGAGAACCTGTTCGACCAGAAACGAAAGTTGATTGAACTGCGCCGCGTGCTGGTGAACCTGAGGGACGCTTGCATGACATTGCAGCGCGATGCGGGCGGTATCATCGGCCCGGAACTCTACCCATTCTTTCGCGACGTCTACGACCACGCCCTGCGCTTGCTCGACATGGTCGAGACTCTTAAAGACCTGCTCAACAACTCCTTCGATGTTTACCTGTCGAGCGTGGCCAATCGCACCAACCAGGTGGTGAAAGTCCTCACCATCCTCAGCACCGTCGCCCTCCCCGCCCTGGTGATCAGCGGTATTTACGGGATGAACCTGAAAGGCCTGCCATTCCTGGAGTCGGACTACGGAACCGAAATCGTGGTGGGTGCGATGCTGCTTTCGACCGCTCTGGTGCTCTGGTTGTTGCGCAGGTTTGACTGGCTCTGACAGGTCGCCGATGCCGAACGCTCATGAGAAGGTCTAGAATCTCTCACCAGGATGCCTTTTACCCCCAGCACGCTGGCCGCCCTGGTGATCGCCGCGAGTTTTGCCGCGGGGCTCAATGTTTACGCGACGGTGCTGACGCTGGGGCTGCTCGCCCATGCGCAATGGGTGGCCTTGCCGCCGGGCCTCGAAGCGCTCTCCAATTGGTGGGTGATCGGGGTGAGCTCAGCGCTGTTCGCAGCCGAGTTTGTCGCGGATAAGATTCCCGGCTTTGATTTGCTGTGGAACGGGATGCACACCTTTGTGCGCGTGCCGGTGGCGGCGCTGTTGGCCTATCGAGCCACCACTCAGTTAACCCCCGGCATGCAACTGCTGGCGACCGCGGTGGGGGCCGGCATTGCACTTGCCGCGCACAGTTCGAAAACAGCGGCGCGGACCCTGGTCACACCCAGTCCTGAGCCCTTCTCCAACATTGCTCTAAGCAGCGTGGAGGATGTTTCTGCCGTAGGCATCACCTGGCTGGCGACGCAACACCCCTGGGCGGCGGCAAGCATTACCATCACTCTGCTGGTGCTGACGCTCTTCATGATGCGCTGGGTGATCAAGGCCATGCGGAACATGTGGGAGCGGCTCCGCCTGGCCACGGCGCACTAGCAGCGGATTACCCCTGTGCAGCTCGGCGGGCAACGTACGGGTATGAGGCTGAGGCGGTGACGTCTGTCTCCCCTTCGCCCAGTACGCACACCTTACCGGCTACGCCCGCCTGCCGCGCCGCGGCCATGAGGCGTTCGACCGGCTCCTCCATGGGCTCCTGCGACAGCCGGAAGGTCCCATAGTGCATGGGAATCATCCGTTGTGCTCTCACGTCAAGAAAGGCCTGTAGCGCCTCTTCAGGACAGGTATGAACACCGCGGTAGCTATCCGGGCGATAGGCTCCAATCGGCAATAATGCCACCTCTGGATGCAGGCGCTGGCCGATTTTTGTAAAACCGTCGAAATAAGCCGTGTCGCCTGAGTGATAGAGGCTGTGTTCGCCGCTGGCGATCACATAGCCGCCAAAACCGCGGTGCGTGTCTTTAAAGAGCCGCGCTCCCCAATGCTTGCAGGGGGTCATGGTTATATCGAGACCACTGAGGGACTTGGTTTGCCACCACTCCAGGGTGACGATGCGGCTGAAGCCTAGATCGCTGACCAGATCCTCGACTCCCCATGGCACTACGGCCACGGGTGCGGTCCCGCTGATCTTGCGGTTATGCGCAATGATTCGCCGTAAGGACGGGCGGTTCAGGTGATCCATGTGTGCGTGTGAGAGCAGCACCATGTCGATGGGTGGCAGATCTTTGACGGTGACGCCAGGACGCCGCAGGCGGCGCAGTGCGATCAGGCGCTCAGCGAAAACGGGATCGATCAGCAGAGTACGGCCGCCAATCTGGATCAGAAAGGAGGAATGGCCAATAAAGGTGATCCCGAGATCGCGGGGAGAAACGATCACCGGCTGTCTCGATTCGCCGGTCATGGGGCGAAAGGCAGATTCGCCAACCAACGTGCCAAGTGACTGCATCTTCAGGAGAACTGCGCTTTTGCGGTCAATCAAAGTTTTCATTCCGGGGACCCCGAGTTCTCAGCCCTGGTTCTTTGCCGTGCGGGCTTGTTACGCCTACGAATAGTAGCTTGTTAGATTCGCGCATGCGGTAGCAAGATGCCATTTTGCGTCCAACTGCCTATAGCTAATAGACGCTTATCTGCCGGGAAAACATTCTTTTTCGGTAAAAACCCTTCTGGGAGGGCGCAAAGTAGCTGGGATCGTCACAATTGGGGTCTGATTGCCAGGAAGCACTTCGGATCTCAACCAGTAACTCTCACCGCCGCTTCAAAACTCCGGCTCCACGCCAAGGTGGTACATGAGAAAAGCGTAAACATCAGCAGCCGCATCCAGCGCTTTGCTGGTATTGCTGGCGCCATGCCCCGATTGCGTGTCGACGCGAATCAGCACCGGATTCCTCCGGCTAGCCTTCTCCTGCAACGTGGCCGCGTACTTGAAGCTATGAGCGGGCACCACGCGGTCATCGTGATCAGCCGTTGTAATCAGCGTCGCGGGGTATACCGCACCCTCCCGGATGTTGTGCAGGGGTGAGTACCTGTACAGCGCCTCAAACTCGTCCGGGTTCTCGCTCGAGCCGTAATCCGCAATCCAGTTCCAGCCAATCGTGAACTTCTGAAAGCGGAGCATGTCCATCACCCCGACCTGCGGCACCGCGGCACGGAACAGATCGGGCCGCTGATTCATCACCGCACCCACCAGAAGACCTCCGTTGGATCCCCCGGTGATGGCAAGTTTGGCCGGCGAGGTGTAATGGTTCGCAATGAGCCACTCGGCTGCTCCAATAAAGTCATCGAAGACATTCTGCTTGTTCTGCTTCATGCCCGCCTGGTGCCAGGTCTCTCCATATTCGCCACCGCCGCGGATGTTGGCCGAGGCATACACGAAGCCCTGCTCCAGCAACGCTAAACGAAGAGGATTAAATTCGGGAGGAATGCTGACATTAAACCCTCCATACGCATGGAGTAGCGTGGGATTCCTGCCGTCCAGCGTCAGTCCTTTCTTGTGAACCAGGAACATCGGCACCCGCGTACCGTCTTTGCTGCGGAAGAACACCTGCACAGTCTCGTAATCATCCGAACGGAAGTTCTTGATGGCGGACTCGCGAAATACGACGGATTCCCGGGTTGCGAGATCATAACGAAAAATGGTGCTGGGATAGTTGAAGGAAGAAAACGCGTAAAAGGCAGAATTGTCGTCGTGCCTTCCGCCGAAACCGCCTGCCGTGCCTGGACCCGGCAGGGCGATGGCGTGTTCCCTTTCCCCCGTGAGCGAATACACGTAAGGATGCGACGTGACGTCGCGCGCATACGTGATGAAGAGCTTGCCGCCCTGCGTCGCAGCGCTGCTCATCGTATCCGCCGTTTCCGCGACCACATCCCGCCAGGAGCTTGCCGGCTGGCGCGGGTCGTAGGAGACAATGCGGCCGTTCGGCGCCCCCTGGTTGGTATAGATCAGAAACTGTTCGCCGACATTCTCAATCACGTGATAGTGATCGTGGCTTATTTCGGCAACGATCGGCACGAACGCCGGGGTAACGCCCGCCGTGAGTTGTGAAAGAGGTAGGAAGAAAAGAGCGTTGCCATCCTTGCCGGCGCCCCGCTCTGAGATGCTCAGTAAGGCGAACCGCTCGTCCTCTGTGGTCTCCAGGGTGTGAAAGCGTTGCAGATGAGCTTCATCCTCGTAGATCAGCTGATCGTCTGCTTGTGCCTCGCCCAGCCGGTGGTAGTAGACCTTGTGTCCCTCGTTGCGCGACGAAAGCTCCTGACCCTCCCCGGGCGCGTCATACCGGCTGTAGAAAAAACCTTCGCCGAACCAGGCCAGGCCGCTCACCTTGAGCCACTTCAGTTCATCCTTGAGGACTTTACCAGTGGCGACTTCCAGCACATGCCCTTCCTGCCAATCGGAGCCACCGCTCGAAAGGTAGTAGGCGAAGTAATCCCCATCGGGCGAGAGTTCCCCAGCCGTGAGCCGCACGGTGCCGTCGGCAGAGAGTTTATTAGGATCAATGAGTACGCGGGCCTCGCCATCCAGTCCCTCTTGTACGTACAGCACGCTTTGGTTCTGCAATCCGTCATTTTTCGACCAGAGAAAGTACTTTCCGGTGCGGCGGGGAATGCCGTACTTGGGATAGTTGTAGAGCTGCTGCAGTCGCTGTTTGAGCTGGGCGCGGTAGGGTATCTGCTCCAGGTATTCGAAAGTGACCCGGTTTTCTGCCTCTACCCAGGCCAGCGTCTCGGGAGCATTGTCGTCTTCCAGCCAGCGATACGGATCGGCGACCCGCGTCCCGTGATAGTCATCCACCTGGTCGGCCTTGCGCGCAACGGGATACTCCACGCGTGCTCCTGTTCGTTCGTTCCTAATGAAAAACGAGTGACTTCCTGGTTGTGCAGATGTTGTGGGGGATTCCGCTTTTGGTTCGGCTACATGATGTGTCCCCCACTCAAGCCGGAAAACGGCTTGAGTGGGCCACCCTCGATTTGTTAAGGGGGGGTATTTCACTCCATAACCTGGAGCCGGGGTTAAATCGACAGGGTTTTCAAGTACGCGCGGAAGTCCGCTCCCAGCTCATTGTGATTGAGAGCAAATTCCACCGTCGCTTTCAGCATCCCGAGTTTGTCGCCGGCGTCGAAGCGCAGGCCGTCGAAGCTGTAGCCGTATACCTTTTCGTGCTGCAGTAAGCCGCGAATGCCGTCGGTCAGCTGCAATTCTCCGCCCGCGCCCAGCGGCGTCTTCTCCAGCACGTCAAAGATCTTTGGGGTGAGAATGTAACGGCCAATGATTGCATTGCGGGAGGGCGCATCCTGCGGCTTCGGTTTCTCGACCAGACCTTTCACGTCGAAAACGCGCTCTTTCCCTTGCACCGGCGTGCAATCCAGCACGCCATAGGAAGAGATAGCCGCATCATCGACCACCTGGGTGGCCAGGATAGAGGACTGTGTCTGTTCGAATACCTCGATCATCTGCTGCAGGCAAGGGACTTTGGCTTCGATGATGTCATCCGGCAGGATGACCGCGAATGGTTCATCGCCCACCAGGTCGCGCGCCATGAGAACCGCATGCCCCAGGCCCATCGCTTCCTTCTGCCGCACATAGGCGATGCGCGCCATGTGGGAGATCTGCCGCGTCATCGCCAGCAGTTCCGTCTTGCCCCGCTTCTCCAACAACTGTTCCAACTCGAAACTGATATCGAAGTGATCTTCAATCTCGGCCTTGTTTCTGCCCGTAACGATGATGATCTGGTCGCAACCTGCCGCGATGGCTTCTTCGACGCCGTACTGGATGAGTGGCTTGTCCACCAGCGCGAGCATCTCTTTAGGCAACGCCTTGGTGGCCGGCAAAAAACGGGTGCCCAGGCCAGCCGCCGGAAAAACTGCTTTGCGTACTCTTGCTTTCATCTGTCGCAATCCTTATGCCCAGAAAGGCTTTTCTGTGATCGTGATCGTTCGCGGCCCGCCATGGCTCTCCCCGAACCGCTCCTGTGCGTTGGATGCAGGAATACTTAGAGTGTAGGCGACGTGTCCCCCTCAGGACGCGCCAAGTGAAATTAACAGGCGAAAGGAACGTGGTTGGTCAGCGACGCTGGGGCGCTTCCATCTCGGCTGCTTCCATGGCCGTCAGCTCTTCCAGCAACGCCCAGACTTCTACCAGGATGTCCTGCGGCTCCGTAGCCGCCAAGTGGGAAGCGAAGCACCCCCTGTGGCGTGAACTGTGCCCCTCGCTTGCTATTCTGCGCGACCAGCTTCATCAGGCGGCCGGGATCGATATTCGCCTGGCCGGTAAAGCGCACGTGCACCAGTTCTTTCTTGCGATCGACCTGGGCCACCCCGATCCGCTCGCACAGCAGACGCAGGCTGGCCGCATCGAGCAGATTGCGCACTGCCGGGGGTAACTCGCCATAACGATCCTCCAGCTCAGCCCGCACTTCGCTGAGGTTGCCATCATCCTGTGCGCCGGCGATCTTCTTGTAAATCCGCAACCGTTGGTTTTCTTCTTCGATGTAGGCCTCGTCGATGCGCAGACTAATGCCGAGGTTAAGCTGCGCTGTCGCATGCTGAGGCTGTGCCGCACCTTTTAACTCGTTCACTGCATGCTCCAGCATGCTGGTGTACATCTCAAACCCGACAGCTTCGATATGGCCGCTCTGCTCGCCGCCCAACATGTTGCCCGCACCGCGGAGTTCCAGATCGAGCGCGGCGATTTTGAAGCCGGCGCCAAGGTCAGAAAATTCCTTCAAGGCAGCCAGCCGCCGGCGGGCAATATCGGTCAGTTCATGCTCCGGAGGAATCAGCAGGTAAGAGTAAGCGCGGCGATTCGAACGGCCAACTCTTCCCCTAAGCTGGTAAAGCTCAGAAAGCCCGTGCCGGTCGGCACGGTTGATCAAAATGGTGTTGGCCAGCGGAATGTCCAACCCGTTTTCAATAATCGTGGTGGCCACCAGCACGTCATGCTCGCCATGCATGAAGGCCAGCATCACTTTCTCCAGCTCGCCTTCCGTCATCTGTCCATGGCCCACCGTCACGCGCGCCTGCGGCACCAGTTCGCGAATTTTGGCGCTGATGTCGTAAATGGTCTCGACCCGGTTGTGCACGAAATAAACCTGGCCGCCTCGCTCCAGCTCTAATTCCACCGCGGAACGAATCAGCTTCTCATCGAATCGGGCCACCACCGTCTGGATAGCCATGCGATCTTTGGGCGGCGTTTCAATGACGCTCATGTCGCGCAGACCTACCAGCGACATGTGCAGCGTGCGCGGAATGGGCGTCGCCGACATAGCCAGTACGTCGATTTCGCGGCGCATCTGCTTCAGCCGTTCCTTGTGGCGCACACCAAAGCGCTGCTCTTCGTCCACCACCAGCAGCCCAAGATTGTGAAACTTCAGATCCTTTGACAGCAGCCGGTGAGTGCCGATCAGGATGTCGACCTTGCCCGCTTCCACTCGCTCCAGAATGGCCTTTTGCTCCTTGGCCGTGCGGAAGCGCGAGATCATTTCAATCACGATCGGGAACTGCTTGAAACGGCTCTTGAATGTCTCAAAATGCTGAAAGCTGAGTACGGTAGTGGGCGTCAGCACTGCTACCTGGCGGCCATCCTGTACTGCCTTGAACGCGGCACGCATCGCGACTTCTGTTTTGCCGTAACCAACGTCGCCGACCAGCAGGCGATCCATCGGGAGCGGCGATTCCATATCGCGCTTGATATCGGCAATCGCGGAAAGCTGATCTTCCGTCTCGTTGTAATCGAAGGAGTCCTCGAACTCCTTCTGAAACTCGTTGTCCGGCGGAAAGGAATGGCCCTCAGCCGCCTTGCGCTGGGCGTACAGCTTCAGCAGTTCATCGGCCATGTCTTCCATGGCCTTCTTGACGCGTGCCTTGGTTTTGGCCCACTGCTGGCTGCCCAGGCGATTCAGGATGGGCGCCGGACCTGCATCTGTCGAGCGGTACTTCTGGATCAGGTCAAGGCGCGTGAGCGGCACGTAAAGGCGCGCCTGTTCGGCAAACTCCAGCACCATGAACTCGACCTTGAAGCCATCCTGCTCGATTTCGCGCAGACCCAGGTAACGGGCAATGCCGTGCTCCACGTGCACCACGTAATCGCCGACCGTCAGATCACGGAAGTCGGAAATAAAGGCCGCGGTTTTGGACTTGGCCTTCCTGACGACCGGGCGCGCGGTGACGTCCGCTTCATCGGAGAAGTCGTTGGCGCCGATGAGCACCAGGTGGCAATCGGGAAAGCTGACGCCCGCGGAGATGGCGCTCTGCACCAGCACCGGCGTGCGGAAGTCGCCGGCCAAACGGCTCGATTCGTCATAAGCGGGCTCAGCGCCGGGTGCCTGTGCCCGGCTGCCAAGCCGGTAGGGCTGTCCATATTCCCGCAGCAGACCGGCCAGCCGTTCCACTTCTCCATGGTTGGGGGCCACCAGCAACATCCGGGTCTTTTGCTCGGCCATGGACTTGATCTGCTGCAGAAATGCCGGGATCGACCCGTGAAAGCGCAATGTCGGGCGAGACGAAAAGCTGATCTCGTCCATCGGGTTGGTGTCCTCGTCCAGAACGTCCACCGCGCCCAACTGGTCCATGTCGACCCCGCTCAGCCGGGAAATCCTGTCCTGCAGTTCGTCTGGCGAAAGGTAGATATCCCCGGGGGTGATCAGCGAGCCGATGCCACTGCGTTCGTGCCGCTGCTCGACCTTGCTCCACCACCGCTCGGCCTGGTTGCGGACCATGGCCGGTTCTTCCTGGAAGACCTGCAATTTTGGGAAGAGGTCGAAGAACGTCCGCGAGGCGCCGGCGACCGCACAGAAAAACTCCCAGCCGGGGAACACACTCACCCCGCCGGCGGAAAGCGCGCGGTTGAGCAGTTCTTCATCTTCTCCGGCGTCTAAACGGCTGCCGCTCAAGTGCTGGTGCACTGCTTCTAACAGCTCTTCTGAAACAGGGGTTTCGGTGAGCGGCAGCAGCAGCGTTTCCTCAACTGGGGTCGACGAGCGTTGCGAATCCGGCTCGAATTTGCGAATGGACTCAATTTCGTCGCCGAAAAGCTCCATCCGAACGGGCCGATCGGCTTCCGGCGAGTAGACGTCGAAAATGCCGCCGCGCCGGGTGAACTGGCCGGGCATTTCCACGATGTCCATGGGGGTATAGCCAACACTTGCCAGGTGCTTCGTCAGCTCTTCGATATCGACTTCTTCTCCGCGCCGCAACACCCGTCCCAGCCGGGCATAGTACTTTGCGGGAAACACGCGCATGCAGGCCGCTTCCACGGGAACGATGACGATCGAGGCGGCGCCGGTGGCAATCTTCCACAGAACCGAAGCGCGCTGCTCCTGCACGTCGGGATGGGGCGACAGGTTTTCAAAGGGCAGCACATCATGCGCAGGGAGCCGCAGCACGCTTGCCGGTTCGCAGGCCCCGGTTAGCTCGCAGGCGGCCCGCAACATCAGTTGCAAACTGTCCGCAGCTTTGTTGTCGGCCACGATCACCACGACCGGGGACTGGGCTGCCCGTGCAAACAGCGGCAAGTAAAGGGCTCGTGCAGTAGCGGTCAGTCCGGATACACGTTTGCGCCCCGCAGCGAGGGCCAGGTGCCGTCGTACGCGCTCAAAAGGTTCGCAGTGTTCCAGGTCCGTGAGCAACTCGCGGACGAAGGGAAGGATCATGCCTACTCTGATTCTAACCGGAGGCTGATTTCAGCTTCAGCGGCTAAAAAAAATCGCGGTTTCCTTCGTTACTTGTCCGTGGTTGCGAAAGACTTCCAGTCGGGAGATGTGGGAATTCACTGCCGTCCGTCCGGAGGTCCTTCCCATCAACCGACCTTGTTCCTTGGTTCTGGAGGGAGCGGACGGTCAAGCTTCACCGCGCTACATTTTACTGATGTCCGGTCAAAACCCATTTCGGGAATCGCTACAAAATAAAACGCGGGCCACGCAAGGCTGAGCGCCTGCTTGACCCGCGCGTTTGTCTCGCGTTCGCTTACGCTTGGACGGCGACAGCCTTCTCCGCAGAGTTGGTCATGCTCGCGGCCGGCGCATCCTTGCCCTGGCCAGGCTTCCGGATATCGATGCCGCCCTTGAAGAAGGCGCCATCTTCGATGCTGATGCGCTGCGCAATCACATCGCCGGTCAATGAACCCTCGCTACGAATATCCACGCGATCGCTGGCATTGATGTTGCCGCGCACCTTACCCAGAACAACGACTTCGCGGGCAGAAATGTTGGCAGACACCTGTCCATTGCGGCCAACCGTCACGCGGTTGCCTGGCAGGTTGATCGCGCCTTCTACTTTGCCGTCGATGTACAACGACTCAGAACCCGTCACTTCACCCTTCACCACCAGGCTCTTGCCAATGGTGGCCTGATCGGCGGCTGCCGGGGATGCGGGCGATGTGCTGGAAGTGCGCATGGTGCTGGTGGTTTCGTGGCCGGATGCCGCGGGAACTGACGGACGTGTTGGCTCCGTGCTAGGCGGCATTGAGGGACTTCCAGGTTGGTTCGGTTTCCACATCTCTCTTGTACTTCCTTTCGTTTACTTCGGGATACAGGCCCCCGAACAACCCTGCGGATCGAATCCGCACTTAGGGCAAATCAGGTGGAGCTGTTGGTCAATCTCATTTACCTGCCCGGCTTAACCGTGCAGGTCGCGTATGGCTTGCTCTTCTCTGCATCTTAACCACGCAGGGCGCAAAATTGAAATCCCCCATTCCGAAACTTTCCGCCTTCCTGAGAGCCTGACCCATTAGTATCAACAAAGATAATGACTCCGGAAAGCCTCGATCACTACGTGTTTACCTGGGATGAATGACCGCGAACTTCTTCGCCGAATTGAACGTTCTGCTGGCCAGCGTGCCGGCTACAAGCAATTGGTCCACGAGCTGGGCCTGGGCGGGGGACGCGAGCGCCGCATGCTGGTCGAGCAGCTCGATCGCCTGGCCGCCCGTGGCGAACTGATCAAATCAGACCGCGACCACTGGGCGCTGCCGCAGGCTGCCAGCCGCGAGAACCTGGTAACCGGCCGCCTGGATGTCCACCGCGAAGGCTTCGGTTTTGTACGTCCCGAGGCTCGGCAGGCAAACAACGACGACGATATCTTCATTCCTCCCAGCGAGATGAATGGCGCCATGCAAGGCGACCAGGTACTCGTCCAGGTCGATCCTCCCAAGGCGGATGGCCGGCGCAGCGGACGGGTCGCGCGGGTACTCAATCGCCGCAACCCCACCGTGGTGGGCATATTCCACTATGCCGGCGACGAGCAGGCGCCCGGCAATTTCGTGCGGCCTTTCGATGAGCGGGTGACCCAACCCATCCTGATCCCGTTCGGGATGGAGCGGCCGCCGGCGGCCGGCAAGGCAACGCCCCATCGCGTGATGGGGGAAGAAGCGTCTAAACGAGCCCAGACACCCGCTTCCTCACCTGGCCCTGGCGCCGCAGGCACAGAAAACGATCTGGAAGGTTTGGTCGTTGACGTGGAAATCACCGACTGGCCTTCTCCCACACGAGGTGCGCGCGGACGCGTGATCGAGATCCTGGGCAGGGAAGGCGACTTCGGCGTTGATGTCGAAATCATCATCCGCAAGCATCATCTGCCCCATGTCTTTCCTCCCAACGTTCTGCGAGAGGCAAGTGCCGCAGCCCACCTCGATGCCGAGGAAGTAACACACCGCCGCGATTTTCGCGATCTGCCCATCGTGACCATTGATGGGGAAACAGCGCAAGGATTTTGACGATGCTGTTCTGGTCCGGCAGCAGGGCGGCACCTGGGAACTGCAGGTGCACATTGCCGACGTGGCCCAATATGTGACCCCAGGCACGGCGCTCGATCTCGAAGCCCGCCTGCGCGGCACCTCGGTGTACTTCCCCGATCGCGCCGTCCCCATGTTGCCGCAGGAGCTATCCAGCGACATCTGCAGCTTGCGGCCCGGCGAAGACCGGCTGGTGCTTTCCTGCCTCATGCTCATCGATGCGGAAGGCGAGATCCTCAGCTACGAAGTGACGCAAGGGCGTGATCCGCTCCGCTCGCCGCATGACCTACACCCAGGTCCACGCCATCATCAGCGGCGATGCGGCGGTGCGCGCGGAATTCGCTCCGCTGGTCGAAGAATTCGAGCGCATGTACGAGCTCGCACAGGTGCTGAACAACAAACGCAAGCGCCGCGGCTCCATCGATTTTGATTTGCCTGAGCCGGTGATTCAGTTTGACGAGCAGGGCGACATGCAAAACATCGTCCGCTCCGAACGCAGCTGGGCCAACCGGTTGATCGAAGAATTTATGCTCTCAGCGAATGAGTGTGTTGCCTCATGGCTGCAAAACCTGGAAGTACCGTCGCTGTATCGTATTCACGAGAAGCCGGAGCCTCGCCGCGTGGTGGAGTTTGAGAGCGTAGCCGCAGGTTTTGGCTACTCCCTCGGCCTGGGCCCCTTGCCCGTCAAGCGCATGACCATGAAATCCGATAGGCGCGAGCACAAAGCGCGCGGTGCGAGCCATGGGCGGCAGCCACGGGTCCACGAGGTTCCGGAAGACATCCCGGTTACCCCGCGCATGTATCAGCAACTGGCGTTAAAGATTGCCGGCAAGCCGGAAGAGCGCATCCTTGCGCATCTGATGCTGCGTTCTTTACGCCAGGCCCGCTACAGCGAAAAGAACGAAGGCCACTTCGCGCTCGCGGCGCCCTGCTACACCCATTTCACTTCGCCGATCCGCCGCTACCCTGACCTCATCGTGCACCGAATTGCCAAAGCGATCCTGGCTGCCGGCGTGAGCGGCGTGGGCGTTTTGGCGCAGGAAACCGGCGTTAGCCGAAGCAAAAACAGCCGGCGCGCCAAGCCAGACGAAGCAGAGACCGCGCAGTTGGCGGATCCCCTCGGCGAATATGAACTGACTGCGATCGCCCAGGAATCGAGCCAGGCGGAACGCCGCGCCGCCGATGCCGAGCGCGAGCTCATCGAGTGGAAGAAAGTGAAATTCATGCAGGATCGCCTCGGCGACGAATTCGACGCGATGATCCTCAGCATTACCAAGTACGGTTGCTTTGTGGAGTTGGACAGCCTCTTCATCGAAGGGCTGGTTCCGATCATGAGCCTGCGTGATGATCACTACACCTTCCGTGAGAACACGCGGCAGATCATGGGCGAGCATTCTGGGCGGCGTTACTCGATGGGCGATCGTGTGCGAGTCATACTCGATCGTGTCGATGCCGTGCAGAGACGGTTGCAGTTTTCTATAGTGGAAGAGGTTGCGCCGCGCCGCCTGAACCGTCCCGCGAAGGCCAAGGGCAAGTCTGCAGCCAGCGGCAAAGCTCATCCCTATATTCCTCCGCGCAGCAAGACCCTGCGCAAGAGCAAAGCAAAAGCAAAAAACAAGCGCCCGGGCAAAAAGCGCGGCTAAGCCTGCGTTGCTCCAACCACGGCGAATCCGTAACAACCTCAATCTCAGAGTCGAATACGGCCGCTCTGATCTGGATGTCCGCAATCGCTTTGTCGGCAGCCTGGTCTATCAGCCCACGTTCTTTAAGGACAAAAAGCTGGCGAAGTACCTGGTGGATGGCTTCGTGTTCGCCGGGACAGCTACCGAGCAAACCGGCTTCCCCATCGTTGCTGCGCTCAGTGGGTTTCCAGCGGGGGGCGCCGATGGGGGAGTGACCGGGGACGTGATGAGCTCAGGATCCGGCACGGCCACCGCAGGGCGTCCGCCGCAAATTGCTCGCAACAGCCAGCCGGGCCCGGGCACGCGGAACATCGATTTCCGCATCTCGCGCGATTTTCCCATCCACGAAAACATTCATTTTCAACTCACCGGAGAAGCCTTTAACCTGCTGAACGCGCGTCTGATTGCGACTGTCAACAGCACCTATTCCACCTACACGGCTCCCAATACCACCACCTGCACCGGTACGGCGCCCACTGGGGCCAGCTTTGGAGGGTGCCTGAGCCCCTTCATCTCCTCCACCGCTGCGTTTGGCAGCGCCAGCAGCACCAACAATCAGATCTTTGGTCCGCGGCAACTGCAAATCTCCGCGCGGCTCAATTTCTGATCGCCTGCACACCATGCGCCATGCGTGCTCCGTCAGGGCTGATTTTTCTCTTACAATAGGGAGGTTGACCTGAACGGAGACATGCATGGCACACATGGTTTTTTGTGCGAAGTATAAGCAAGAGATGGAAGGGCTCAGCGAGCCGCCGTTCGACAGTGAGTTTGGCCAGAAGATCTATGACCACGTCTCCCAGAAGGCCTGGGGAGAATGGATTGAGCGGCAAAAGATGCTGTTGAATGAGTATCGCCTGCAGCCCTGGACGAAAGAAGCGCAGGAATTCCTGGTGGAACAAATGCAGGAGTTTTTCTTCTCGGAAGGCTCGGCATTACCCAAGGAATTTGTACCGCCCACTCACTAGCAGCATCCGGGAGCAAGCCACCGCTCCCGGCGACATTCACCCGCAGTAGTCGTGTACACTCAAGAGGTTATTTTCCGTCGGGACGTGGCTCAGCCTGGTAGAGCACTCGCTTGGGGTGCGAGGGGTCGGCAGTTCAAATCTGCCCGTCCCGACCATTACTTCCAATCAAAGTTAAAACTCTGCGTACGATCCGCTACCTGCTAGCGAATCGCGCCATGCTCGCGCCGCTCGCGGCGAATGCGGCTTGCCTGCACCAGCATTAACGCCAAACCCATACCGGCATAGGTGCGACGGTGGCAATGCCGGCAGCGCACCGGGTACTGCAGCAGCAAAAGCCGCTCTACATCTTTCATGCGAAAGCGTGATAAACGAAAACTAGAAGAAGAGCATTCAGAACAAGTCACTGGAATTCACCGGCTTCCATGCAAAAGCTGTCGGGTCTCCGTCTTATGAGACGGGACCAGGGATCCGCAACGCATCCCTTCAGGCAAGGCCTCATCGCCATCTGAGAGGCACAAATTATAGGAAACGCTTTATAATCGTGGGCGACCCGCTAAGCGCTAATGTAGCACGACCCGGTGCCAAGAAATTGCTCTGCGCATGGCCAACTGGTTTTTCTGCCAGCCCGTGCTCTGGTGTGGATGAGGTGAACCATGGTGTGGGATGTCTCCTTTACCTGCGATGTTTGCGGTCGGAAGAAGATCGAGTCGAATCACTGGTGGATGCTGGTGCTGGGAGACGTGCCCTGCTTTGAAGAAGGGCAGCCGGCCCAGCGGTTCACCCTCATGCCGTGGAACAAGGCAGAAAGCAGCAACCCGGACTTCTACCACTTGTGCGGGCAAGGCTGCGCTATGCAAGCCATGGAGCGCTTCATGGACCACGGCAGCATCGTCTCGGATGGACTGCTGCTCAACGCTTCCGAAGACCCGGTAAACAGCCCGGCATAGGCGGGCCGTTTACCTTCGGTCGAGCCTGGAAAACGTTCTATAACTCGAAGAGTCCCGGTTTGGGTGCCGAGCGAAGTACTTGCCGCTCCTTGGCTGGTGCCTGCGCCTGCGGCGTCGGTGTGTTCAACATGCCAAGAATCTCTCGTAGCTCTTTACGCACCTTGTGCAAGCGCGCTTCCGTCTGCTGTACCGCCTGTTGTTGCTGTGGCAACGGCAGTTCCGGTTGACCGCTGCGCTTGCTGCGGCTCTCTGCCTGGATTGCCTGGCGAGCGCCGGCGATCGTGTAACCCTCGTCGTACAACAGACGCTTAACCCGCAATGCCATCTCAACATCGCGGCGGCGGTATAAGCGCTGGCCGGTGCCGCTCTTGTTCGGCTTCAGCTGGGTAAATTCCGTTTCCCAAAAACGCAGCACGTACGGCGCTACCGAACATAACCGCGCCACTTCACCAATGCGAAAGTAAAGCTTGTCAGGAATCTCCGGCTTTTGTGATGCACGTTGCTGTGGCAGGTGAGTGGCCATAACGTTCCTGGGCGTTGCCTCGACGGCAATCCGCCGTTGCTCAGAAGTATAGGCCAGCGCATTTGACAGCAGGCGCTTTTCTTCAGCGCCAAACTGACTTTTGTGCGGCAGCATACCTAGTCTGATAACCGCCTCGCACTTGCTTCAGACTTACTGCCAGATTCACATATACAAAGCCGTGACTAAAGTGGCAGCATAACTCCCCTCATGCCCGGCCGTTTCGCGGATTACCGGCACATCAACGGCCAGGAGCAGAAGAGCATCCGGATTTAGCGCGTAGCGGTTTCAGGCACGGCCGTGTTCACGATCGGCTCGCGCGCCGGGCTGCCCTGCGGGGCAGCCCGCAAATATTGCGGCGCCCAGCTGGTAACGTCGCCTAACTCGCTGGCCGCGTGCAGCGGCCAGTAAGGCTCGCGCAGCAACTCGCGCGCCAGCAACACCACGTCAGCCTGGCCGGTCCGTAATATGTGCTCCGCTTGCGCCGCACCGGTAATCATGCCGACCGCGCCGGTGGGTATTTGCGCTTCCCGCCGAATCCGTTCTGCAAAGCCAGTCTGGTAACCAGGTCCCACTGTCATCACCGCGGCGGGCGTCAACCCGCCTGAAGAAACGTCCACCATGTCGACGCGGTGCTGCTTCAGCACCTTGGCCAACGCGACCGACTGGTCCACATCCCAACCGCCCGGGGCCCAATCCGTCGCCGAAATTCTCACCAGCAGCGGTAACTCAGCCGGCAGAACGGCGCGAACGGCGTCCACCACCTCCACCAGCAGGCGAATGCGATTTTCAAAGCTGCCCCCGTACTCGTCCTGACGCTGATTGCTGAGAGGCGAGAGAAATTCATGCAGGAGGTATCCATGAGCGGCATGCACCTCAATCAGGTCAAAGCCCGCTTCCAGGGAACGGACCGTCGCGTCCGCAAACGCGCGTACTACCTCCCGAATACCTGCAGTGTCGACGGCAACCGGTTTGCCATAAGAGTCGTCGAAGGGTAAAGCGCTCGGCCCCAGTACGTTCTGCCATCCCCCCTCACGCGGGGTGAGATACCGCTGCTCGGGCGCCCACGGACGGGCCATGCTCGCTTTGCGGCCGGCGTGCGCCAGTTGTATGCCGGCGTGTACCCCTTGCCCGTGCAGAAAATCGACAATGCGCTTCAGCCCGGGGATGTGGGCGTCCTTCCAGATGCCGAGGTCCTGCGGAGTAATCCGGCCTTCCGGCAGCACGGCCGCTGCTTCCGTCATCACCATCGCGGCGCCGCCGACCGCCCTGCTTCCCAGGTGAACCAGGTGCCAGTCGTTGCTGAAACCATCCTCGCTGCTGTACTGACACATGGGCGAGACGAAGACGCGGTTCGCAAAAGTCACGCCAGCCAGCTGGATAGGAGAAAAAAGGTTAGAGCGGTGTTGGGTCACGAATGCCTCATGAGGAGTAAAGTTGCTGTTCTTTCAAGATGTCATCCGCAGCCCGCCGGAAACACACTGTGGTGTTCTGATGCGAGACCGGAACTGAAAGTCGCAGGACTGAGAACGCCGCCGCCTGCCTCGCCGGAAAGAGTTTGCTTTCGCGGAACAATGGGCAGGCTCTCCGCGTATTCAGCAAGGGGTAACCAAACGATGAGCAAACTCAAAGGCAAGCCTGTATTCGCAAGTATTGCCGCACTCGCGCTGCTATCGCTGGCTGGCTGTAAAGTGCGAGTGAACGAGGCGGGTGGGGGCAAAGATGTCAAAATCGCCACTCCTTTCGGCTCGATTGCCGTAAATCAGAACCAAACTTCAGCCACTGACGTCGGTCTTCCCGCCTATCCCGGAGCGAATCTTGTCAGCGGGGACGACGGCAATCGATCTGCGAAAGTCGATTTGGGCTTTGGCTCCTGGAAGTTGCGGGTTCGGGTTGCCCACTACGTAACGGAAGATAGTCGCGACCAGGTGCTCACGTTCTACCGTAAAGCCCTGGGCGAGTACGGCGGCGTTATCGAGTGCAATGGGAAGCAGCCTGTGGGCTCTCCAGTCAGGACTGGGGAAGGCCTCACCTGTGAGGACAGCGATGAGCACGCCACTTCTCACGGCAACCCGCACGGCAGCCGTGACTCTGATGACATTCAGTTGAAAGCCGGCTCGCCGCGTCACCAGCACTTGGTCATACTCAAGCGTGAGCAATCCCCGCCCACCAACTTCAGCCTGATCGCGCTTGATCTGCCGCATGGCGACCACGAACAGCAGGGCACCAATTGATGGGGGCCCTAACCCGGATTTCTCACCACAACCCTCAGCTTCCGACCACAATGCCCTAGCTAGTGGCGTGGGCCGACCGCCGTGTGTGGCGTTTGAGGGACAGCAGCGTATGGCGTTTGAGGGACAAGCGTATGCGGGCTTCCCGCCGGTGTTTGCTTCACGCCGCAGGCAATGCCGGCAAGCACCACTAGCCCCCACTTTGTCATCCCGAGCAATCTGCTTGCAGTGCAAGTTAAGGACGGGATGAACGGGGTGCGATACGCATCGGTCTGGCTGAGGGAGCGGAGCAGGATGTCCCCCACTCAAGCCAAACGCGGCTTGAGTGGGCCACCCTCGGCTTTTCTGGATGCGGGCAGGGAGCAATCCTCCTGAGTGGCGACTGATCGGACCCTAAAAACTGTAGGGTGGCCCATTCAAGCCGCGTTTGGCTTGAGTGGGGGACATTTGAACCCTCGTCCAGAACGCTTTCCAGTTTGTTCATTAGGAGCGCAGTCGAGGGATCTGCTTTGCGCCTTTCTCCCTCCACAAATCTTCACAAGAGCTCCAGCATCGGACACGCAGAGGAACCATTCCTTCAGCAGGAATGCAGGATAGTCACTCCTGACAGCGAAGCGGCTGCTATCGAGACCCACGTTCCTCTGCCCATCCGATGCTGGAGCTCTTGTGAAGATTTGTGGAGGGAGAAAGGCGCAAAGCAGATCCCTCGACTGCGCTCGGGATGACAAAGTGGGGGCCAACTGGTGAGAAATCGGGCTAAGCTGTTTTAAACGGAAGCAAGCAGCTCTAAATGTCATCCCACGGCTTCACTCCTCATGAACAAACTGGAAAGCGCTCTGGACGAGAGGGTTCATGTCCCCCACTCAAGCCAAACGCGGCTTGAATGGGCCACCCTGCAGTTTGGGGATCCGATTAGTCGCCGTTAAGGAGGATCTGCTTCCTCCCCCATTCAGAAAAGCCCCGGGTGGCCCATTCAAGCCGCGTTTGGCTTGAGTGGGGGACATGGAGCTCCGCTCGCTCAGCCAGACCGATCCGTCTCGCACCCGGTTCAGCGCTTCTTATGACCGCCCCAACAAACGGGAAGTGCCCGGGGACGCAGCCCGCCGGCGATTGCACTCCGGTCGCCCCTGAGATAGCTTCAAAAGGGAATGAGTCTGCTCTGTCATCGATGTGGTGCGACCCTGGGCGCATCGGAACTGTTTTGCCCCGTCTGCGGTTCCCCGCAACTCAAGTTTGCGCAGCAGGACGAGGCCGAGGGCGAATACCAGGGCGGTCGCGCCGCCGGCACGATGCCACGGGCCCAGGGTATCTCCTGGAAAGACGCCATACTGGCCGCCCTGGTGGTGGCCGTCCCGGCCGGGCTGCTAAGCGCTGTGTCTATCCTGTCCTGGGGCTGCTGCTTGTGGGTTGTGGGCGGAGCTGTACTGGCGATCGTCCTGTATCACCGGCGCGCCCCCGCCTTCATTCTGGAAACCCGTTCCGGCGTGCGCATCGGCGCCATCACCGGCCTGATCGCCGCATACAGCTCCGTGATCGCCACCGCCATCTGGCGCGTCATTCAACGCTACGTGCTGCATCAGGGCACGGCCATCGATCAGTTCTACGATGCGGTCATCCAGCAATCCACTGCGTTGGTGCAGACCAACCCGGACGCCCAGGCGCAGTGGCAAGCCTATGTGCATTTCCTGATGTCGCCGGATGGCCGCGCAGCCTATACCCTCTTGAACGCGGCCACCACGTCGGTAGGCATCATCCTTTTTTCGGCCATTGGCGGAGCCCTGGGCGTACGGCTGCTCAATCCCCGCAAGACCCCCGTCAGCAACGGATAATGGCAAAATCCCGCTAACCCTCGTATCATCCGGCCAGAGCAATTATGAGCAAAGTAAACGTGAGCGCGACCCCTGAGCTGCGGGAAAAAACCCGCCTCATGTCAGCATCGGAAATTGAGCGCACGCTCATTCGGCTGGCGCATCAGATCATCGAAAAAAACAATGGTGGCCAGAACATAGGCCTGGTGGGCATCAAGCGACGCGGCGTGCCGCTGGCCCAGCGGTTAGGCCACATGATCGGTGGCATCGAGAAATCGCCGGTGAACACCGGTGTACTGGATATCAACTTCTACCGGGATGATCTGTCCACCCGTGACGTTCGCCCGGTGGTGGTGCCCGGCGCCATCGGCTTCGACATCGCCGGCCGCGATATTATCCTCGTCGACGACGTTCTCTACACTGGCCGAACCATCCGGGCGGCTCTCGATGCCCTCTTCGATCACGGCCGTCCCCGGCGCGTTCAGTTGCTGGTGCTGATCGATCGCGGCCATCGTGAGCTACCCATCGAGGCGACCTTCGTGGGCCGCCACGTGCAAACCACGGCGCGCGAGATCGTGGAAGTCAAGCTGCAGGAAATCGATGGTGACGAAAAGGTTCTGCTGGTGGAACGCGTAGATTAACGCCTAGATTAATCAGAACCCTGGTCCCGCAGCCTGCCGCATGCCCACTCCCACTACCATCCCGAAGCCATCCCTTGCCGCGTCCGCGCCGGACTCAACGAGCGCCCACCGGTCCCTGCTTTCAGTCACTGCGCTGACCGTGCAGGATGTCTCGAACATTCTTTCGTTGGCCACACTGCTCGAAGGGGAACCGCCGCTGGCCCGAGCAACGCGTCTGGCGCACCGCCGCGTCGCCCTGCTCTTCTACGAATCCAGCACCCGGACCCGCACTTCGTTCGAGTTGGCGGCCAAGGGCCTGGGCGCGGACACGGCGTTGATCAGCTCCCAATCCTCCTCCATCGAAAAAGGCGAATCGCTCAAAGACACGGGCATCACCCTGCGTGGACTGGGCGCGGAATGCATCATCCTGCGCCACCCTTCCTCGGGGGCACCCTACCTGCTCGAACAGGTGACCGGCCTGCCCGTGCTGAATGCCGGCGACGGCATGCACGAGCATCCTTCGCAGGCCCTGCTGGACGTAAGAACCATGCTGGCGGCCCTCGGCCGCAACCAGCAAGCTCCGGGTGAGAACCTGTTGGCCGGGATCACCGTGTGCATCGTCGGGGATATTCTGCATTCCCGTGTAGCTCGCTCCAATGCACTCCTGTTACCCCGCCTGGGCGCAAAGGTCATCTTGTGCGGACCGCCTGCACTGCTGCCAGATTTCGCGCTGGAGCTCGGTCCTGGCATTACGATCGACAGAGACTTCGATCGCGCGCTCGCGCAGGCAAACATCGTCATGATGTTGCGCATTCAGAAGGAGCGGCTCACCGGCGTGCACATAGACCTCGAGGAATATACAAACCGCTATCAGTTGCACCAACAAAGACTGCGCGACCGTGCCCCGGAAGCCATCGTCATGCATCCCGGCCCCATGATTCGCGGGCTCGAGATCACCAGCAGTGTGGCCGATGGTCCGCAGTCGGTGATCGAGAAACAGGTGCGCAACGGGTTGAGCATTCGCATGGCGCTTATTCATCGTGCTCTTTCCCCGGAAGCGCCTGCTGCGCCCTTGCCTGCTGCGCCTCCCCCTGCTGCGAAAACTGCGGCAAAGAAAAAGAGTGGCGCGTGAAAGCAATTCTCATTCGCGGTGGCCGCCTGGTCGACCCGTCCGCCGGAATCGACTCTCCCCGCGACCTACTCCTGAAAGATGGACGGGTGGCTGCGATCGAGCCTCCCGGCAAATTGGCGGCTGCGGCCAAGCAGGCCGATACTGAAATTATCGAAGCGCAGGGACTGGTGGTCGCCCCCGGCCTCGTCGACATTCACGTTCATTTGCGCGAGCCGGGTCAGGGCTACAAAGAGACGATTGCCAGCGGGACTGCCGCGGCTGCCGCCGGCGGCTTTACCACCGTCTGCGCGATGCCCAATACCATCCCGGTGAATGATTCCGTCGAAACGACACGCTGGATGCAGAGCGCTGAGCGCAATCCCAGCGCGCGCGTGTTTCCCATCGCCGCCGCCACCCGCGGCAGCATGGGCGAGCAACTCACCGAGTATGGCTCGCTGAAAGCGGCAGGGGCCGTCGGTGTCAGCGACGATGGCAAACCGATTCTTGGCGAAGCGATCATGCACCAGGCGCTGGCTGCGGCCGCGCGCGCCGGACTGCCCGTCATTCAGCACGCAGAAGATACCCGGATGACCGGCGGCTGTTCCATGAATGCCGGCGCTCTCGCCTTCCGCCTGGGCCTGCGTGGCATGCCCGTAGCCGCGGAAGCCGGCCTGGTGGAGCGCGATATCCGCCTTCTCTCTGAACTCAAAGGCGCACGCGCCCACCTGCACGTGGCCCACCTGTCCACCGCGGCAGCGCTCGACGCGGTGCGACGCGCCCGCCGCAATGGCCTCCACGTGACCTGCGAGGTGGCCCCGCATCACTTCATCCTGACCGAGAACGCGGTGGGCGAATACAACACCAACGCCAAGATGAATCCGCCGCTGCGCGCCGAGCAGGATCGCCGCGCCATGCTCGAGGGGCTGCTCGATGGATCCATCGATTGCATCGCCACCGACCATGCTCCCCACGCCGCACATGAAAAAGAGCAGGAGTTCGAGCGCGCCCCCAACGGCATCACCGGGCTTGAATCGGCCCTGGGTTTAACCATGGATGTGCTGCATCGCAAGCACAAGGTTTCGCTCAGCCGGCTCATCACCCTGCTCAGCGCGCAGCCGGCAAATCTGCTCAACCTGCGCGGCCGGGGCACGCTGGCGGTAGGCGCCTTCGCGGACGTAGTGATCCTGGACCCTGCGGCGGAATGGATTTTCCGTGCAGCCGTCACAAAATCCAAGTCCTGCAACACGCCCTTCGATGGCTGGACCATGCTTGGCCGGGTGAAGAAAACGATCAGTGAAGGCCGGGTCGTCTACCAGGGCGACTAAGCGCAGTCAACCCAGGCGTGGGTTGATATGCTGCCGCAGGTAGGCGAGATAAGGCTCTACCTCGAGATTTGCCGCGCCAGACAACACCGCGCCGGCTCCCGCACCCAGCAGCCAGCCTAAAGCGAACCGTAACAGCGGCAAATTGCCGTGCCAGTGAACCGTGGCTGTGACAACATCCAACAGGTTAAGCAGCAGGGCCAGCGGTAACCATCGTGCAGCCAGCGCGCGGCCGGCCGGCAGCATAGCGCCCAGCGCCACCCCAATATAGATACCCAGGCAACGCACGCACACGCTCGCCGGCTTGCCGTAGACCAGGAAGCTGCGCGCCGGGTTCTGATGGCACAGCCCGGAAAAGAAATCGCGTAACAGCAACGCGACCAGCGGATGGCTGCCCGCCAGTACCGGTGCTGCCAGTGGGGCTACCGCCAGCGCCACCATGCCCAGTGAAAGACCAGCTTTCAACAACTTAGCCATCCGGACCCTCGCCTCTTTGCCAACCGCCGTGCCGCATGTTGGTCCCCTTCTGTCACTAAAGTACTGCATCCTGTTTCGACGATTCGCTGTACCGTGGGCTGAAGAGGCGCTCCCCACATGAACGCATGCCCCCGCGCTTGGCGAAACTCCGCCGCTGTCACCATCCTCGCTGCCGGAATGTTGGCAACCATGGCCGGCTGCAGCAGCAATCAAAACGCTGAACAAGCTAAAGGATCCGGGGCGGCGAGTGCGCCGGCTGTGGCAGCGCCAGGTCTACCCGCGGCGCCGGCCCACGACGCCAGCCTGACTCTCCCTCGCGGCACACGGCTGCAGGTTCGGCTGAACCAGACGATCGACGTCAAGCACGTAACTTCGGGCGAACGCTTTACCGGCACCCTTGCGCAGCCGGTCATGGCCGGCGACAGCGTCGCTATTCCGGCCGGGTCCCTGGCAACCGGCGAAGTGCTGGTCGCGCACAAGCGCGGTCTGTTCAAAGGGCGTTCGATGATGGCGTTGACGCTCACACGCCTTGAAGTGAACGGGACTTCTTATCGCATCGACACTGCCAACCTTTCCCGTACGAAAAAAGGGAAAGGCAAGCGCAGCGCGGCCCTGATCGGCGGTGGCGCCGGTATGGGTATGTTGATCGGCGGCGTGGCCACCGGGGGCGTCGGCTTGCTGGTGGGCGGTCTTGCCGGCGGAGGAGCGGGCGCTCTGGGAGCCGCGTTCACCGGCAACCGCGACCTCTCGATCCCGGTGGAGTCGGTCGTCAGCTTCCGTTTGCAGAATGAGCTGACGCTCATGCCCGAACTGCAGGCAAATCTGGCCCACTAGCCCGCAACTCTCCCTCCAGGAATTTTTTACAGGGTGACTAGTCCCCAACTTGTCATCCCGAGGAGCTTGCTTGCAGTGCAAGTCAAGCACGGGATGAACGGGGTGCGATACGCATCGGTCTGGCTTGAGTGGGGGACATTTGAACCCTCGTCCAGAGCGCTTTCCAGTTTGTTCATTAGGAGCGCAGTCGAGGGATCTGCTGGTGACTATCCCCCAATTTGTCATCCCGAGCGCAGTCGAGGGATCTGCTTTGCGCCTTTCTCCCTCCACAAATTTCTACATGAGCTCCAGCATCGGACACGCAGAGGAACCGTTCTTTCAGCAGGATGGCAGGAGAGTGGCTGCTATCGAGACTCACGTTCCTCTGCCCATCCGATGCTGGAGCTCTGTAGAAATTTGTGGCAGGAGAAAGGCGCAAAGCAGATCCCTCGACTGCGCTCGGGATGACAAATTGGGGGTAGTCACCCTCTGTAAAAATCCCTGGGGCAGGAGAAAGGCGCAAAGCAGATCCCTCGACTGCGCTCGGGATGACAAATTGGGGGTAGTCACCCTCTGTAAAAATCCCTGGGGGAGAAAGGCGCACAGCAGATCCCTCGACTGCGCTTGGGATGACAAATTGGGGGCTAGTCACCCTCTGTAAAAATCCCTGGGGGGAGAAAGGCGCACAGCAGATCCCTCGACTGCGCTTGGGATGACAAATGCGGGCCCACTAGCAGTCTGTCCGACGCGCCCGTTGACATCTCTTCGGCGGAACAGCATCGTTATCGCATGCCGATTTCGTTGGTTTTGCTCTACGCCTTCCTCATAGGGTGTGTGTGTGGCCTGCGCTCGATGACCGCGCCGGCGGTCGTCGCCTGGGGTGCGTACCTGGGCTGGTTACCCCTCCATGGTGCTTTCGCCACCTTCTTCGCCAACAAGATCACCTTGATCGTCTTCTCCCTGTTTGCTGTCGGCGAACTGATAGCCGATAAACTCTCCTTCATTCCCGCCAGAACGCAGGCAGGGCCCCTTGCCGTCCGTATCATCTTCGGCGGCGTGTGCGCTGCCGCGCTGTGTGTTGCCGGCCATGCCTCGCCAATCGCAGGAGCTGTGCTGGGCGCACTGGGCGCTGTGGCCGGCGCCTTCGCTGGCTATAACTACCGCCACCGTCTGGCCAATGTCGTGCCCGACCGGTGGCTGGCACTGCTGGAAGATCTGGTCGCGGTGGGTGGCGGGTTCCTGATCCTTTCGCGCTGGTAGCGATGCGGGCATCTCAATCCCAATGTCGCCTACTACCTAAATTCAGAAGGAGCGCCTCTTGAGCACACCAACCACCGGGTCCGTCGATTCGGCAGAAACATTTGACGCACTCATCATCGGTTCCGGCCAGGGCGGTAATCCGCTGGCCGGAGCCCTGGCCGCTGCGGGCAAAAAGGCCGCCATGATCGAGCGCAAGAATGTGGGCGGCACCTGCATCAACACTGGCTGTACGCCCACCAAGACCATGGTGGCCAGCGCTCGCGTCGCTTACCTCGCGCGCCGTGCTGGGGATTATGGAGTCGGTACCGGCGCGTTGACCATCCACATGGAGCGGATCCGGGAAAGAAAACGTGCCATCGTGAACAGCTTCCGGGGAGGCGGCGAGACGCGGCTGGCCAAAGCGGGCGTCGAGTTGCTGCGCGGCGAGGCCTCCTTTACCGGCCCGCGCACCATCCGGGTCGCGCTGCACGACGGTGGCGAGCGGCATCTGACGGCGCCGCAGATTTTCATCAACACCGGCACCCGTAGTGCTGTGCCGAACATCGAGGGACTTGACTCGATACCTTACCTCGACAACGAAAGCATCATGGAACTGGATCACGTTCCTGATCATCTGCTGATCCTTGGCGGTGGATACATCGGTCTGGAATTCAGCCAGATGTTTCGCCGTTTTGGCAGCCGCGTCACCATCGTGCAATCAGGATCCCAACTGCTGACGGGAGAAGACGCGGATGTTGCGGCCGAGGTGTTGAAGATTCTTGAGCAGGACGGCATCGAGGTTCACCTCAATGCAAAAGCCACCAGGGCCGGGCGCACCAACAATCGGATCACGCTGACGATCGGCAACCAGGGTGGCGCCATGCCTGCCATCGAAGGATCGCATTTGCTGCTGGGCGCCGGACGGGTACCCAACACCAAAGCCCTCAACCCAGCCGCAGCCGGCATCGAATTGGACAGCCACGGTTACATAAAGGCAAACGACCAGCTGGAGACAACGGCTCAAGGCATCTACGCCATTGGCGATGTGAAGGGTGGTCCCCAGTTCACCCACATCTCCTACGACGACTACCGCATTCTCAAAGCAAATTTGCTCGATGGCGGCCATCGCTCCACCCGCGACCGCATGGTACCGTACACGGTCTTCATCGACCCGCAACTCGGACGCATTGGCATGAGCGAGCGCCAGGCCAAGGAGAGCGGCCGAGCCTTTCGCATCGCCAAAATGCCAATGACTTCGGTAGCACGCGCGTTAGAGGTGGATGAAACGCGCGGTCTGATCAAGGTGATCATCGATGCGCAAACCGAAGAGATCCTCGGCGCCGCCGTTCTGGGCATTGAGGGCGGGGAAGTGGCCTCTCTTTTGCAGACGGCCATGATGGGCCATTTGAAGTACACGGTGCTGCGCGACGCGGTGTTCGCTCATCCGACATTGTCGGAATCGCTCAACAATCTCTTCTTCCACATTGAAGAACCGGATGCGCGTAAGACCTAGCATTGCAGACAATGTCAGATTGCCATCCTTTCCGGGCGCAGCTTCCTGCGGCTAAGTCAGCTCGCCCTGGCGGTCCTGTCATCGGGAGACCGTTCGTTGCCTTCTCTGGTTTAAAAGCCTGCGGTGCGCCGCAGCCTGGCTCAGCTTGTGTCCCATACGAATGCACGGCTTTTCGACAAAGTAGTAGCTGCAAAGGGCACAGCCAAGCAGGGCAAAAAAGCTGAACGGCGCTGTGCGCACGAAAGTCATGCCGGGCGGGCTGCCAACCAGGTTGTTGCCAAAGAAGAGTTGTTGCCACAGGTAGAGACTGTAGGAAATCCAACCGACCCACCGTATGGGCGCCCATTCGAGCAAGGCTCCCGGCAACCGCGTAGGGTGCAAGACCGTAGAAAGGATGAGCAGCGGAAGGACGATTGCCTGCACGGTGTACGCGAAGGGAATCCGGAATGCCAGCAGCGCCGCTTCCAATGAGAGACACACGGCGAACGACCATGCCGGCAACCAACGTTTTGCGGCCTGGTTACGCATGATGGGGAAGAGCATCAGGGCGATCATGGCGGGAATCAGCAGAGCGTCGAGATGCGTATCGGTCCGGAAGCTGAATTGATAGTCGTGGTGCAGGATGTGCGCCAGCACAAATCTCCAAACCGCTACGGACACTGCCAGGCCGCCGAGAATCCAAAGGCGTGATTTCCTGAAGAAGACCAGGATGCCGGGCAGCAATAGGTAGAAGTGCTCTTCCATCGACAAAGACCAGAAGTGACCGGTGTACCAGTGCAGCGGCAAAGGGCTGTGATGCAGGTAAGCGCTGAGCATCGCATAGTTGCGGAAGAAGAGTAACGCAGCAAACCAGTCCGCGGGCAGTAACGGGATGCGGTGCATGGCCGCCAGCACGGCGACAACGGAGAGATAGAGGAGAGCTGGGGGGAGGATGCGGAAACAGCGTCGCAGGTAAAACTCTCTGATGCTGATCGCTCCAGAGCGCGCCTCCTCATCCAGCAAGCGTGAACAGATGAGTAATCCACTGATAGCAAAAAATATTTCCACGCCGGCTTCACCGGCGTAGCCGAGGGCGCGCAGCAACGCTCCCAGTACGGGAACGGAACACTGCACCTGCGAATGATGCAGAACCACCAGCGCGATGGAGACAGCACGCCAACCATCCAGCGTTGGTATGTAGGTTGAAAGCTTTTTAGCGGGAATAGACATCTACTTGGAAAGCCCTCTGTATGAGAGCTATCGACCAGGCGAAGTTGAACGCGATTTACTTTCCCCTCAAAGGCAACGAGACGGGCCGCCTGTTTCATTGCGGAACGCAGATGTCCCCCATTCAAGCCAAAATCGGCTTGAATGGGCCACCCGAAAGTGTCTACGGTCCCCGTCGCGCGTGATCCAAAAGAGAAGCCAGGGTGGCCCACTCAAGCCAATTTTGGCTTGAGTGGGGGACATCTCAACACGTCACGAGATACGCTTCTCCATTCCCGGTCCAAAAAATTAACAGCACAATTACTGCTTCGAATCGCCGACCAGGAAGTCGAAGTCGCAGCCCTGGTCTGCCTGCAGTACGTGTTGCTCAAACAGCCTCGCGTACCCGCGCGTGGCCGTGCAGCATGGCGGTGGAGAAGCGTTCCACTCAGCGAGCCGGCGTTGCAGTTCGACATCGTCGATCAATAACTGCAGCTGGCGCTCCTCAACATCCAGCAGGATGGGATCGCCGGTCCTGACTACCGCGAGCGGACCGCCCACCGCAGACTCCGGCGTGATGTGCAGCACGATGGTTCCGAAAGCCGTACCGCTCATGCGCGCATCGGAAATCCGCACCATGTCTTTCACGCCCTGACGGGCCAGCTTGAGCGGAATCGGCAGATAGCCCGCCTCCGGCATGCCGGGCGCGCCCTTCGGGCCTGCCTGGCGCAACACCAATACATCCTCGGCACACACGTCCAGATCCGGAAGATCGATGCGGCGGGTCATGTCTTCGACAGAGTCGAAGACAACGGCTCGTCCGGTGTGTCGCATGAGATTTGGCGAAGCGGCCGATTGCTTGATGACGGCGCTGCCGGGCGCGAGATTGCCGTGCAGCACGGCCATCGCTCCCTCCTTCACCAGCGGCGCGCTGAGCGTACGAATCACATCCTGGCCGGGTACAGTCTCTGCGCGCGACAGCAAGTCTCCGAGAACCCCCCCGGCGACGGTGGGCGCACGGAGATCAAGCAACCCGGCGAGTTCCCGCAGCAGTGCCGGCATGCCCCCGGCGTGGTGGAAGTGCTCCATGTAGTGAGTTCCCGACGGCTTGAGGTTTAGCAGGACCGGCACCTCCCTGCCCAGGCGATCAAACGCATCCAGGTCGAGCAGGACGCCGGCACGGCCGGCAATGGCGGTCAGGTGAATGAGTCCGTTGGTAGAGCCGCCGATCGCCTGCAACACAATCATCGCGTTCCGCAGGGAAGCAGCGGTGACCAGTTCCGCGGGTGTTGGTGCGCCGGCAATGGCCATCTCCGTGGCACGCTTGCCGCTCATCTCGGCAATGCGGCGGCGGTCAGCGTGGGTGGCTGGCGCGGTGGCGCTCATGGGCAAGGCCAGACCCATCGCCTCAAGGACGCAAGCCATGGTGCTCGCAGTGCCCATCACCATGCAGGTTCCCACAGAAGGCGCGAGCCGCCCACTGACCAATTCGACTTCCGTCACGTCGATGGTGCCGGCTCGATGCTGCGCCCACAGACGACGGCAGTCCGTGCAGGCGCCAAGGACTTCGCCTTTATGATGGCCCACCACCATGGGCCCCGTCGGCACCACGATAGAAGGCAGGCCGGCACTCACCGCGCCCATCACCTGGGCGGGCAAGGTTTTGTCGCAACCGCCCAGCAGCACCACGGCGTCCATCGGCTGGGCACGAATCATTTCCTCCGTATCCATGGCCATCAGGTTGCGGAGAAACATTGAGGTTGGGTGCGCGAAGCTCTCGCCGATCGAGATGGTGGGGAAGACCATAGGCAAGCCACCCGCCAGCAACACGCCGCGCTTGACGCTCTCGAGAAGGTCGGGCATGTTGCCGTGGCAAGGGTTATAGTCGCTGCCAGTGTTGGTTACGCCGACGATCGGGCGATCGAGCGCATCCTCAGAGTAGCCGGCGGCCTTGATGAACGCTTTGCGGAGAAAGAGGGAGAAGCCCGCGTCTCCATAGCTGGTGAGTCCCTTGCGTAGACCTCTGGCGCACCTCTGCTCCGCTCGGATTGCTCATGCCGCCATACTATGTCAGGCCGACCCGGACGGCTACTTGTACCCCGGGCAAGCTTCGCCAATATTCACCGCACGTAAAGCATGATGCGCTATCCTGTAGCAGATTTGGCGTTCCGCTGGGCATATCATCCTTGCTTACCAGCAAGCGCATCTGTTGGGCCATCTGACAAAAAGTTGAAACGAATTTAGTTACCGTGACACGATACTTTGCTCGCAGCGTTGGAGCGGACCCCTGGTGTTTCTACTGATCGGGAGATGCGGATAATGAGTGAAAGACGGTTTCTGTTCCATGCACACGGCAGTGTCCTTGGGGGCACAATCACCCAACCCTTCAAAGCAGACATTCATGATCAGCCTGCGACCTCTCTCCCCGGTACCGGCGGTTTCGCGTCCGCGAAAACGCAAGATTACAGTCTGAAAGATATTGTGTCTTATAAGTCGGCGCACACCTACACGTCAGGCACGCGGACAGATGATGGCGTGCACCACACCTCGATCACCTGCGTGGTCGAAGGCCTCAACATTTTGCACGTCGTTACAGCCGACGCGATTATTGGCAGGCTATCTGCGATACACAGGGAGTCGGGTGAACCTGAGATCCATATCCTGGGCAGCGTGTTCGAGAATTTTAAAATAGCGGGTCAGCCGGTGCACGTGGACCTGCATCATGATCGTTTCGCGCAGCACACGACGTATACCGCGCTGACAAATCACTTCGAATCTGAGAGCAAACGCTTAAAGAACGTGTCGGGCAGCAAAGATGCTCAGAAGCCTCGGTATGAATGGGGCCTGCCAAGCGAGACGATTCCATCCCCTCTCCAAAAGGGTATGCTGGTGCCACCTGGTGTAGGCTGGCGAAAGTCCAACGGAACTTTGCACACCAGCATGGTACGGGCAGTTCGCCCGATAGGCCCCGGTAACTCTGCAGAGGAGCGTCCATACGGCTACGCCATCCATATTCCGCACGTTGGCAATCTTTACCTCGCGGAAGTGTTCGCCACGGCAGACAGCAAGCGCTTGTGCATGCTGCGGCTTGAACTTGGCTGCCCTGTTGTCGGCACCGTCTCTGTGTGTGAACCCGTTGCTAACGGAATTTGGCCGTAAATCATCAGTAGTTGTTCTTTCTATCTCCCTGGTGTTGGGGGCAGGTTGCAGCAAAGTAGCTCCCCCTATCTCAATCGAGGCATCCGGGCAAATAGCTAAAGCCGACTTTCAGCACGGCGATCTGCAGAAAGCAATGCGTACTGTGGACGCCGCGCTCACCGGCGCCAATCATCCGTCTCCCGATCAAATCTGGCGCCTGCGACTGCTGAAGTCTGAGATTCTTCTCTCGCAGAGCCTCAGCCGCGACGCGCTGACAGTGCTCACGCCGGCAGATCAACCTGAACCCACAAAACCTACACTGACAGCCTTGAGAAGTACACTGCGGGCCGCTGCAGAAGGCAATCTGCACCAGTTCGAGTTAGCCGGCGAAACCTTTCGGGCAACAGAGAAGATGCCGGGCGCTAGCGACCCCGAGGTGCTGGGAGAGCTGCTGCTCGGCGAGGGCAGGCTCGCTACGTCTCGCCATGATCTCGCAAGCGCAGAGGTGCTCTTTCAGCGAGCGCTTGTGGTAACTAGGGAACATAATCAACCCTTCCTTGCCACGCGAGCGCTGGGCAGTCTCGGCTACCTGCAGATGCAGCAGGGAAACTATGCTGATGCTGCAGACCTTTTCAGCTCCTCCCTGGCCCAGGCCCGGAAGCTGGATGCTCAGGCAATGATTGAGAAGATGGCGGTCAACCTGGGATGGGCTTACCGCCGGATGGGAGATCTGGAACGCGCAGATGAGCTGTTCCATGAGGCAGAGGAAAAATCAAAATCGCTGGGAGTGATCAGCGATCAGGCGGCGGCGCTGATGAATATCGCCACGATCCGGTTTGTACAGCATGACTACGCGGCTGCTGGAAAGGACTATGAGCAGGCTCTGCTGCTGGCACGCCAGCGCGACGACCAGCAGCAAGCAGCCTTTAGCCTCATCGATCTCGCGCAGACCGCCGTTGAGCAGGGTAACTTCCCTTTGGCAGAGAAATACAATGCGGAAGCGTTAGCGCTGGAACACCTCCTCGGCAATCACGAGGAAGTGCTCTACGCCATGGTCGCGCAGGCAAGGATTCTTCTGGCGAGGAAAGATGCTCATGCGGCTCTGCGTCTTCTGCAGGAAGTGATGCGCAATCCTGGTACGGACGTGACTCTGCAGGCCTATGCGCTATCGACCATGGCATTGAGCCACACGCAAAGGAATCAGTTAGCCGCAGCGAGAATGTGCTACGAAGCGGCGGTTCTGGCACTGGAAAAGGGCCGGGAATCGCTGGGCCGCGATGAGCTCAAGCTGTCCTACCCAGCCAACACAAAAAACATCTACGACGATTACATCGACTTTCTGGTCGATCAGGGCCTGACCGCAGAAGCGTTTCGCGTAGCAGAGTTGCGCCGTGCGCGCACCCTGACCGAGGGGCTTGGTTCGCATCCGCTCCGATCTCAAATCTTCAGCCTGGCAGAAGCAGAACAGGCGGCCTCGCGGTCGGGGCATGTTGTTTTGTCGTATTGGATTGGCCCCAAAAGAAGCTACGTATGGGTGTTGCTGCCCGGCCACTCGAAGTTTTTTGTTCTGCCCGGCGAAAGCAAAATCCGTCCCCTGGTGGAGCGCTACCGTGCCCACCTGCTTGGGGCCTTTGACGCGGGCAGCATAGCCAACCCCTATGGAGAAGAGCTCTATCGCCTGCTGATCGGCCCGGTGGAAGGCTTGATCAAACCACAATCGAACGTGACCATCATTTCAGATGGACCGCTCTGCGATTTCAACTTCGAGACACTGGTCGTCCCTTTGCCGACGCCGCATTATTGGATTGAAGATGTCTCCGTCACAAATGCCAGCACCGCTGTCTTGCTTTCACTCGGCAGCAGGCTTGCTGCGCGACGATCCTCCAACCCGAGCAAGACCATGCTGCTAATTGGCGATCCTCGCCAACCGGAAAGCTATCCAGCGCTTTCGCACGCGGGGGAAGAGATGCGCCTGGTGGGAAGCCATTTCTCCCCAGACCAGGAAACCGTACTTTCCGGTGCGGCAGCGACCCCCAAGGCGTATTTTGGCGCCAGGCCGGAGGACTATGCGTTTATCCATTTTGTGGCTCATGGCACGGCCAGCCGCGTGAGCCCACTGGACTCGGCTGTCGTGCTCTCTCAGGATGGCGCGTCCTATAACCTGTCTGCCCGCGACATCGCCAACAGCCGGCTGAACGCGCGCCTGGTAACGATTTCGGCATGCGACAGCGCAGGCAACCGAATCTATTCCTCAGAAGGGCTGGTGGGCCTTTCCTGGGGGTTCCTGCGCGCGGGTGCGCAGCAAGTGATCGCTTCCATGTGGGAGGTGAATGACACGTCCACGCCCCAGTTAATGGACCACATGTATGCGGCCCTGGCTCAGGGAGAAGACCCTGCTCCCGCTCTCCGGGCAGCCAAGCTGGCCCTCTTGCGGTCGGGCACAGTGCATGCGCGGCCGTTCTATTGGGCTCCCTTCCTGATCTACCAGGGCGTACGTCCTGCCATGCGTGCCGGATGAGCACTTTCGCTTTTGCTTTCAGAGACTTGGCTTTATCATGAAACGATTTGCCAGTCTTTTACACTACTGTCATACGAGGGCCATTTATGAATCACGCGGAAGCAGTTCAAACCAAGACCAGCGAGAAGTACTTGCTTGGAGAGCTCACTGCTTCGCAGGAGGATGAGTTCGCAGAACACTTTTTTGATTGCGAAGAGTGTTCCAACGATTTGCGGATGACTTCCCTCTTTCTGCAGACGACAAAGAAGGTGCTGGCTGAAGATCGCGTGCCTAAAGTGAATGCGACCGCCAGGCCGTGGGCCAGCGCATGGCGGTATGCGGTGGCCGCGTGCGTCGCCTTGTTTGCTGTCACGCTTTACCAAAACACGGTGACCATCCCGGCGCTACGCCAGGCGGCGGCTCCGCAGGCGCTGCAATTCTTTTCGCTCGCCAGTCTGGGGGCGCGCAGTGCGGGGCAAGCGACGATCGCGCCCACAGCTGGCCGGCCATTCGTGCTGTTGATCGACATCCCACCCCAACCGGATGCTGCTGCCTTTCGGGCCCAGGTGTTGAATACCGAGGGAAAGCAGTTGCTGGCAATCGATATCGCTGCGGAGATGGCCACGAAGACAGTGCCCCTCCTCATCCCGGCGAAAGTCTTGACCCAGGGTAAGTATCTGCTGGCCCTCTCAGCCCGTTCGGGCGATGCCGCGGCTTTCCATGAGTTTGAGAGACAGCCGCTGCAGGTGATGTAGATAAGTGAGTGTTGCTGTGACTGCGGCCGGTCCCAGGCCTCTGTTTACGCTAAGCGCTTTGTGTAGAAGGACTTGAACGATTGCTTGGCACGATGGAGCAATACTCGCAGATACTCCCGGCTGATCCCGAACTCCGCGCACACTTCATCTTTATCGCGCTCGTCGAGGAGAACTGCCTGCAGCAGGCTGCGGTCCCGCTCGGTTAATTCCTGAAGAATCTGGCGCACGATGCGCTCAGTGTCTTTGGTCTCGAGCAAGGTAAGGGCGCTTGGTTCGCGTGCGGGTATCGTCGATTCGGTCTCTTCATCGATAGTTGATATGGTCTTCTTCTGCGAACGGTAGTGCTCCAGCAAAACGTGATTGCACACTGAATTCACGAAGGGTCCCAGGCGGTCGGGATGGCGCAACCCTTCTTCCGCACGGAGCAGCGCCAACACGCGCAAAAACGTCTCCTGCCGGACATCTTCGATCGCTTCTCTGGAATTGAGCCTGGAGCGCAGCTTGAGGCGAATCAATTCACTGAAGTAGCTCACGAAGTGACCCTCCGTGTGCGTGTCCCCGGATCGAAGTTTTTCGACGTAGGACGAATCAAAAGCAAAAAATTCCAAACCCGATTCCTCCACGCCTGCAGGGATGGCCAAGTTTACACTGCCGGTTCGCCCGGCCATGCGTTCTGGCGTGTGCCCGGTGGGTCGGGGCGGCGTGCTGCGGTGCAGAGAAGCCGGCCGTTTTTCGGCGACTTCCGTTGCGTCTGATGACCGCTGAACCATACATCTCCTTCAGAGGCGGGAGCCCTGCGCGCCTGGCATCGACACCGAGCCCCTTCAACTTATGAGCGCGCACCCGGTAGTGGCTGAACAAGGCGGAACGTTGCACCGGGCGCAGGTCTTTTTAAACCGTGCCGGCGCTGCGGGCATGCTTAGAATGATTATTTAGCGGCTTCGCTGCGGAAGGCTTCGTACCGTGCTTTGTTTTCCGCATTGGGCGGGTACAAACCAGGTAATGACGCGCCCGCGCGCACCTGCGCGATGATCCAGGCTTCCATCTTTTCCTGCTCGACGGCGGCCTCGACCACTTCGCCCACAAGGGCGTTCGGAATGACGACGGCGCCGTCGTTGTCGACCACGATGACATCATCCGGGAACACGGCCGCGCCGCCGCAGCCGATCGGTTGCTGCCAGTTCACGAAGGTGAGTCCCGCTACCGAGGGAGGCGCCGCCGCCCCGTTGCACCACACAGGCAGGCCCGTTTCCAGCACGCCGGCTACGTCGCGCAGCACTCCGTCCGTGACCAGGGCGGCAACGCCGCGCACCTTCATGCGGGCACAAAGAATGTCGCCGAAAATGCCTGCTCCCACGATGCCCATGGCATCGACCACTGCGATGCAACCTGCCGGCATGGCCTCGATCGCGGCACGCGTGGAGGTCGGTGAGTTCCACGATTCCGGGGTGGCCAGGTCTTCACGCGCGGGCACAAAGCGCAGCGTGAAGGCAGGCCCGGCAATACGGGGCTGCCCGGGGGCCAACGGCCGCGTGCCACGCAGCCAAACGTTGCGCAGGCCTTTTTTCAAAAGGACCGTGGTGATGGTGGCCGTGGCGATGCCGGCAAGGGTGGCGAAGGTTTCCTGCTGGAATGAGTTGGTCATGATTTGCTACTTACTCAGTTACAAATGCGTTAGATGGATGCAATCAATCCGCCATCCACCCGGATGATGGATCCCGTAATGTAGGAAGCCCGTTCGCTGGCGAGAAATGCGACCGCCTCGCCGTATTCTTCCGGCTTGCCGTAGCGATTCATGGGGATGTTGTTCGTGCTCTCAGCCTGGACCTCGGCGAAGGTGCGGCCTTCGCGCTTGGCCCTGGCCTGGTCAAGAAAAGTAAGCCGGTCGGTGGCGATACGCCCAGGCAGTATAACGTTGGCGGTGATTCCATGCGGGGCCACTTCGCGCGAAAGCGTCTTCGACCAACCGACCAGGGAGAGTCGCAGCGCATTGGAAAGCGCGAGGTTAGGGATGGGCGAGAGCACGCCCGAGGAAGCGCTGGTGATGATGCGGCCCCAGCGACGCGCTCGCATATTGGGCACCACGCGGTCGGTGATCGCGATCAGCGAGAGCACCATGGTTTGGAATTGCTTGCTCCACAAGGCAGGGTCTTGCCCGAGAGCGGGCGTAGGGGGCGGCCCACCCGTGTTGTTGATGAGAATGTCGACTGGCCCCAACTCGCTTTCGATCTTTGCGACGTTCGGCTCGATCTGCGCAAGCTCGGCCAGGTCCCAGAGGAGCCCGAGAGTTTTCACGCCGGTGGGCTCCAGGGCCGTCCGGGTCGCGCTGACCGAGTCCGCGCGAATACCCGCCACGGCGATGTTGACGCCTTCTGCCGCGAGCGCTTTGCTGATTGCGCGGCCTAAGCCGCCGCCGCCCCCAAGCACCAGCGCCGTCTTGTTGTTTAAGCCGAGGTCCATGATGGTTTCATCATACCGATCCCTCGTGATGTGGCTCGATGCTAAGCCCAGGAGTCTGCATCAAGGTGGGCGATCGCCTTTTCATCGAAGAGGTAGCCCAGGCCTGGATCTGTGGGCAGTGCGAGACCTCCGTCACGCACGCGCAGCTGCCGGTCGACAATGTCGCAGAAGTTGAAGACCTTTCCGTCGGGAAAGTATTCAACGAATTGTCCGTTGGGCGATGCGGCGACCAGGTGCACATGCAGATCGTGGAACCAGTGCGGGCATATCGTCACTCCGTGGCAGTCGGCCAGGGCCGCGATGCGGCGAAATTCGGTGACGCCCCCGCAAACCGCAGCATCGGGCTGCAGGATCGAGGCTGCCTGCTTCTCCAGCAATTCTTTGAAGCGCCAGCGGCCTGCTTCAATTTCCCCGGTGGCCACGGGGATGGCTGTGGCTGCCGCCAGCTTCGCATGGTTGTCGATCTGGTCGGGGCTGAATGGTTCTTCTATCCAGTAGGGATCATAGGCCGCGAAGCGGTCCACAAAACGCAGTGCCGTGGGCACGTCGTACCAGGCGTTGTTGGCGTCGAGCATGAGCAGTACATCGGGGCCAATGGCTTTGCGCGCAGCCGCGATTCTCGCCTCTTCGGTCTTGAGATCTCCACGGCCCACCTTCATCTTGACGGCGTGGAGACCGAGCGCCACATAGCCAGCCAGTTCTTCACCCAGCATTTCGGGCGTTTTGCCCTCAAGGTAGTAGCCGCCACTGGCGTACGCAGGCACGGTGCTCTCATACGCGGCCCCCAGGTACTGGTAGAGCGGCAGCTTTGCCGCACGCGCGTTCCTGTCCCAGAGGGCAGTGTCGAGCATGCTGAGCGCCCGCATCACGGAGCCCACACGGCCATGCAGCAGCACTTCCTGGTACATGGTTTTCCAAAGCAGTTCCGTCGCATGGGGATCGGCGCCGATCAGCATGGGCGCCAGCATGTCGCGCACTGCGGTGGTGACGACCTTGCCACCCGAGTGCCCTGCGTAGCAGTGGCCGATGCCCTCCAGGCCATCGTCCGTGCGGATTCTCACCAGACTGTAATCGCGCGAAGTTACCTGCCGTCGCGCAAACGCCGTGGCCTGCTGCAGAGGAATGCGGACCGTGCGCGCATGCACTGAAACTACCTTCGCCATGGAAAATCCTTTCCCGCCCGTTAACGTTGGCTGCGCCGTCGCAGGCATGTGAACGTCATGCGGAGGAGTGTAGCCATCGAAGAGCACGGGCGGCAAGCTCGGCGGGATCCTGCCCCAGCTTGTGACGGCGCAATGGCCGCGAAGCTCACGTTCGCTTGTCGCGTGGAGTCGTCCGTGTTTGGATGGGAATGAGTGAGACCAGAAACCATGCTTCCGGTAGATGCGAGACTGCCGGAGATCCTCGATTCCTTACGGCACAATCCCAACCTGGTGATTGAAGCAGCGCCCGGCGCCGGTAAGACGACCCGCGTGCCGGCCGCCCTGCTGAATCTGGTAAAGGGAGGCGTCGTAGTCCTGGAACCGCGGCGCATCGCAGCACGCCTGGCGGCTCGGCGCGTGGCCTATGAACTCGGCGAGAGCGTGGGCCAAACCGTCGGCTACCAGGTCCGCTTTGAAGAAGCCGTCAGCGCGCGCACGCGGTTGCGTTTTGTCACGGAAGGCGTGCTCACTCGCCGCCTGCTGTCTGACCCTGGCCTGCGGGGTGTCGATGCTGTGGTGTTGGATGAGTTCCACGAGCGGCACCTGGAAAGCGATCTGGCGCTGGCGCTGCTCAAGCGGCTGCAGCAATCGCGGCCGGATCTCCGCATTGTGGTCATGTCGGCCACGCTCGATACGGCACACGTGGCGCACTACCTTGGCGATTGCCCGGTGTTGCGAGCCGAAGGGCGCCAGTTCGCACTCTCTGTACAACACATGCTGCACTCGCCCAAACCGCTGGAGGCGCAGCTGACAGAGGCAGTCGACCTGCTGCTGACACAGGAACCTGCGGGCGACATTCTCGCTTTCCTGCCCGGGACTGCGGAGATCCGGCGAGCGATGCGCGAAAGCCAGGCGATTGCACGGCGCGCGGGGTTGCTGGTTCTGCCTTTGTACAGCGATCTTCCGCTAGCGGAGCAGGACCGCGCCGTACTTCCCGCACCGCAGCGGAAATTGATTCTCTCCACCAACGTGGCAGAAAGCTCAGTGACGGTCGAGGGAGTGACCGCCGTCATCGATAGCGGCCTGGCACGCATAGCCACCTATTCCCCGTGGACCGGCTTGCCCACCCTGCACCTTGGCCGCGTGAGCAAAGCGTCTGCGCAACAAAGGGCCGGGCGAGCGGGACGGATGGGGCCGGGTCGCGCTATTCGCCTTTATACCGTTGAGGATTACCTGCGCCGGCCGGAACACGATGAGCCCGAGATCACGCGCAGTGAGCTCTCGCAGCTTTGCCTTATGTTGCGCGCCATGGGCGTTCATCACCCGGACGCACTGGGCTGGCTGGATGCGCCACCCGCAGAGGCCGTGGAGCGCGCAGAAAAGCTGCTCGACCGTTTGGGCGCGACGGGGGCCAGGGTAGAACAGTTGGCGCGCTACCCGCTGCATCCCCGGCTGTCACGCATCCTGATCGAGGCGATGGAGCGCGGGGTGGGCGAGGACGGTTGTGTTGCCGCGGCGATGCTCAGCTCTGGCGTGCGCTTCGACAAGGCGGATCTGCTGGTTGCCATGGATACCGTGCAGGATTACCGCGTGCGTCAGCAAAGCGAACAGTTGCGCCGATTAGCGCGCCCCGCCCGCCAAACTGGTCACAGTGACGATGCTTTGCTGATCTCTGTTCTGGCCGGGTTTCCTGATCGCGTCGCCCGGCGCCGTGCGGAAACACAGTTGCTCTTGTCGAACGGGACATCCGCAGAAGCCGCCGGTGAGGCGCCACAGTACGAGTTCATGGTGGCAGTCGACGCAGAAGACCGCAAGGATAAGCCCTTACCCGTGGTGCGCATGACCGCACGGATCGAGCCGGAGTGGTTGATCGAGCTCTTCCCTGACCACGTTCGGGAACAATCAGGCGTCGCGTGGAACCGCGTTGCAGAGCGTGTGGACGCGGTGAGCTCGCTCTTGTATGACGACCTGCTGATCCAGGAATCAAGAGGCGCCATGCCGGACGCGGATGCAGCCGCAGATCTGCTGGCGCAGAAGGCATTGGAAACAGGCATTGAACGCTTTGTGGATGGAAAAGAGCTGGAGGAGTTTCGCGTGCGGGTGGGCTTCGCGGGCTTGCCTGCCCCGGATGCGGCGCAGGCTCTGCGCGACGTGTGCAGGGGATTGCGCAGCTTTGCGGAACTTAAGAGCGCGGCGGTTCAGGTGCTGCCGCTGCTGGCGCAAACCGTTGGCACAGCGCGGCTGCAGGAGCTGGCGCCCGCCCGCATCAAGCTGGCCAAAGGCCGAGAAACGCGGGTTCATTACGAAGAGGGCAAGCCGCCGTGGATAGCCTCGCGCCTGCAGGATTTCTTCGGCATGCATGAGACACCGCGCATAGGGCTGGCGCGCACACCGGTCGTGGTCCACCTGCTCGCGCCCAATCAGCGAGCCGTACAGACGACAACCGATTTGGCCGGCTTCTGGGAGCGTTTGTATCCCCAGGTGCGCCGCGAACTGATGCGGCGTTACCCAAGGCACCAGTGGCCGGAGCGGCCGTAGTCGAGGTGGCGCCGCTTGTTTAGGGCTGAGCGCCAATCTGGTAGTGCAAGACCGCCAGCGCGATACGGTACTGATAATCCGCATTGGTGTGGCTGATTTGTGCCTGTGTTTGTTGCAGCTGCGCCTGGCTTAGCTCCACAATGTTAGACAGGCCGAGTTGATAGCGCGTCTGCGCCAGCCCCAGGCTCTGATTCGCCTGGGTAAGTAGATCGCCGGTAACCCCTATCCTCATGAATGCGTTATTTGCCTGCAACCAAGCGGTGCGTACATCCCGCACAATTTGGTTGCGCAGTTGGCGTGTTTGCTCTCCGGCCGCGTGGGCGCGCAGGTTCGCTTCCCTGGCCTGCGCAGAAAAGAGAAAGCCGTTAAAGACGGGCACGTTCACGTTGGCAGCAATGGCGCCGTCCCAGCTGGAGCGGAAGTACTCCCCCGGCCGAACCGGCGCCCCGCCGACAACACCCAGCGCGGTAATGGTGGGGCGCTTCTGGTCTGCCTGGGCTTTGCTGAACTTCTGCTGCGCTTGCTGACGGTAGGCGAGCGCTTGTAGATCCGCTCTCTGCTGCAGCGCCGTTTCCGTCAGCACGTCGATATCGGGCGGAGGCGGAGGGGCCGCCGTCTCGCCTTCCACCAGCGTATATCGCGTCTCATGGTCCAGGCCCAACACCTCGTCGAGCACTGCCATGGTGGCACTCGCGTTGTCCGTTGCGTCCAGTTGCAGTAGTTGCGATTGCGAAAGCGCCACATTGGCAAAACTCAGATCGAGCGTGGAGCGGAGCTTGTTTCGCGTGAGCTGGTTTACCTGGCCCTGCGTAGCCTGCCGCGTGGATACTGTTTGTTCCGCCACCTGGAGCAGCGCCTGCGCCTGCAGTGCATTGTAGAAAGCCTCATCCACCGCAAGGGCAATCTCTTCCCTGTTAGCGATCTCGTTCGCGTTTTGCGCGCGTTCCAGAAGCCTGGAAGAGGCAATCAGATTGCTGGTGTGGCCGAAGTCAGTGATGAGCTGATTGAGCGACACGCCACCGCCGGCATGCTGAAACAGCCGGGAATCCGAAAGCCCTCCGGATGCTACCCGGCTGCCATCCTCTGCGGCTTCAGCAGTAAGGCTGCCGGCGATGGTGGGCAGTTCCGCGGACCGCGACTCACGCACCACCTGATGTTGGGCCAGCGCCAGTAGATGGCTCACGGTAATGCGAGGGTTGTTGCGCAGCGCCATGTCTTCTGCCTGGTCACGGGTGAGGGTCGCGGAGCTGGCCACTGGATTGGCCGCAAGCTGTGCCTTTGCTGCCGGAAGCAGGGCGGCGGATAAGGCCAGGAAGGAAATCAAAGCCGGTGAGCGCATGGTTACTGGTCCTCCATCTCGAAATGGCGCGCGTCGTGCGAGGGCTCGGGCCCGAGAACGTTAGCAGGCCCAGCGATTGATCGTGTGGCCCGCCCGTGGATGAGCAGGTAGACGGCTGGCACCAGGAATACTGTAACCACGACAGATACACCAAGGCCGCCAATAATGGCGCGCGCCAGCGGCGCATACTGTTCTGCGCCCGCCTCCGTCCCCAGGGCCATCGGGATCATGCCCAGCAGGGTGGCCAGTGACGTCATCAGAATGGGCCGCAGTCGGATTTTGCAGGACTGCACCACGGCATCGATCAGGACCTTGCCGCGGCTGCGCAGAAGGCCGGCAAACTCCACGATGAGAATGCTGTTCGACACCACAATGCCGGTCATCATGATGATGCCCATCAGCGACATGATGTTCAGCGTTGCGCCCGTAACCAGCAGGATGATCACCACGCCCGCCAGCCCAGGCGGAATCGCCATGAGGATGATGAATGGGTCGATAAATGAGGCGAACTGCGCCATGAGGACCAGGTACACGAGCACGATCGAGAGCAAAAGACCTATGCCAAAGCGGGTGAACGATTCATTCATGCTCCGCACCGCACCGCGTACAGTAATTCGCATGCCCTTGGCTGCAGCCGTGGTTTTGATCACATTGTCAACCTGCCTGCTTACCTCGTTGAGAGATTCGCTTGAGGGCTGCACGTAGACGTCGATGACGCGTCTCAGCTGATAGTGGTCCACCTCGGTTGGGGTATCGATCTGCCGCGTGAACACAACCGAGCGGAGCGGTGTGTAGCCTTTCGCGCCCGATCCACGGAGTGGTATGTTTTCGAACTGCTCTGTGTCCATGTGTTCAATCTGATGGTTGGAGTACTGGACAGTCAGCATGTAGTTGTTGCCCGTGTTGGGATCGATCCAGTAGCTGGGGGCGATTACGCCATTGGAAGTGAGCGCGGTGATCACGTTGTCGACTACATCTTTGGGCGAGAGGCCAATCTGGCTGGCTCGCTCGCGGTCGATATTAAGTTCCAGACCCGGATAGTGGAGATCCTGCGGGATGTAGACATCGGTGATGCTGCGCAAGGGTCGCAGCCTTTCGGCGATTCCCTGTGCCGTGGCGAATGCAGCCTGCTGGTCATTTGAGCTGACCTGGATATCGATCGGCGTGGGCAGACCCTGGTTCACAACTGAGTTGATGAGGCCTCCTGCCTGAAAGTAGGTAGTCAGTTCCGGCATCTCGGCGGCCAGCTTTCGCCGCACATGGTCGATGTAGGCGTAGCTCCCACTCGCATGATCGTCTGTGAGGCTTACCTGGACGAAGGCTGTATCCATCGATGCATTTGGCGTGTAGATAGAGGAAAGGTCCGGGGTGATGCCGATATTCGACACGATCATATTGAGGTCGCGCGTGGGAATGACCTGGCGAATCTTCTCTTCGACCTTCGCGATATAGCGATCGCTCACCTCAACGCGCGTGCCACTCGGCATTTTGATGTTCACCACGAACTGTCCCGGGTCTGTGCGTGGAAAGTAGGCGCGGCCCAGCAATGGAGTGAGCACCAGCAGGATCAGAGCAACAGAACCAAGCAGTACCACTGTTGTCAGTCCGGGCCGCTGCAAGACGCGATAGGCGAGGTCCTCATAGCGTTGCAACAGGCGTTCGAAGAGACTGTTAAACCTCCGATGAAATCTCGTTGACAGCGATAGCCGTGTCTCAGCCTGTGCTGGTTTTTCCGCCAACTCATCGTGGTGGAGCCGAATAAATTTCGCGCAGAAGAGGGGGACCACCGTCATCGCGAACAGGTAGGAAGCGAAGATCGAGAGGACGACGCCCAGGGCAAGATCCGTAAAAATGTACTTACTCACGCCGGCAAGCAGGAAAACGGGGAAGAAGACGATGGACGTAGTGGAGGTCGCAGCCAGTACCGCCAGCGAGACTTCCATGCCGCCCTCAGCCGCCGCGACTGCGGGAGGCTTTCCCTCTTCCATGAAGCGGAAGATGTTTTCGAGCACGACGACAGAGTCATCGATAAGCCGCGAGAAAGCCAGCGCCAGGCCACCCAGCAGCATCGTGTTGATCGTGCCGCCGGTTGCCCCGATGACCAACAGGCAGGTGAGCGCGGAAAGTGGAATGGACAGCAGGACAGCAATGGTCGCGCGTCCGTTCCCCAGAAAGATCAGAATCATGATCCCGGTAAGCGCGAGCCCGATGGATGCCTCTTTCACCAGGTTCCTGATGGCGCCCTTGACGAAGGTAGACTGGTCGAACACAACGGCAGTGCGCAGCACATCGGGAATATCGACGAGGTGTTTAATGGCAGCGCGCATACCATTCACTATCTGGATGGTGTTGCTATTGCCACCTTGCTTCAGGATGGGAATGTAGACGGAATGCTGCCCATCGATGCGCACGATGTTCGTCTGCAGTGCGCCTGAGTCTTCTGCGTGGCCTATATCCGCCACCAGTACAGAAGCGTTGCCGACTGATTTCAGGGGCATGGAGTTGATCTGGGCCGCGCTCGGCACCTGGGAGTTCGCGTAGATATTGAAGTCTTTCGTGCCGATACGAACATCCCCGGCCGGCAGGATCAGGTTCGACTCGTTGACGCCGGCAACTACATCCATCAGGCTCATGTTGTGAGCCTCCAGCTTAAGCGGGTCAACGTAGATCTGGATCTGACGGTACCGCCCGCCATACGGCTGCGGTACAGAAGCGCCGGAGACATTCGCGATCTGGTTTCGTACCTGAAACTGTGCCAGATCTTTCAGCTGCGTTTCATTCAGGCCCTGGCCCTTGACGGTGACCAGGCAAACTGGCTGGCTGGAGGCAGTCATGCCCAGCACCACCGGCGGCAAGGTACCCGCAGGCAGCCGCCGCAGGTCGGCCATGGCAAGGTTGGAAATGTTGCTCAGCGCCGCATTGGCATCGGTACCCGGCTTGAAATAGATCTTGATCAGGCTGACGCCGGTGAGCGAACGGGACTCGATGTGATCGATGTTCGATCCCAGCGTGAAGAACCGCTCGAACGTGCCCGTGATGTCCGCTTCGATCTGTTGGGGTGGCATGCCGGAATAGAAGGTGGCCACCACCACCACGGGAATATCGATGCGGGGGAACAGGTCCACCGGCATGGAGACGACATTCACCACGCCGACGACCAGGACCATCAGGCAGAGCATGATGATGAAAAAGGGGTAGCGCAGGGCAAACTTTGGCATTACTGCCCACCCGCATTTTGCGCTTCCGCGTCGGTCATGCCGCCTTCCTGCTGCATGATGTCGTTGGCTGGTTCCTGCTGCGGCACCGGCGTAACGCGCTCGCCGGCATGGTATCTATCCGCCGCACCCAGCAGCACCCGGTCGCCTGGATGCAGGCCGCTCACCACCTCTGCCAGCAGCGATCCCTGCAGGCCAAGCGCAACCTGCCGGCGCTGCAAGCGGTCCTGTCCGTCGAGCACCATCACGGTAGCCTGGTCCGTGCTGCCTTTCTCAACTGCCTGCCGGGTAAGGGCCTGCAAAGGGACGGTGAGCACATTGTCCCGGTGCGCCAATTGCAGGTACGCGTTGGCGTACATCCCGGGGGTGATGCTGAGATCCTGATTAGGCACGTCGACTTCAGTCTCCATGGTGCGGGTTTCCGGGGTCAGGTTCCGGGTAAAGCGCACAATCTTGCCGGCGATGGAGCGGTGCAGGGCGGCAATGCGGATGTGCACCGTATCGCCCACATGCACGTAAGCGACAGCATCTTCGGGCACGGGGAGGCGGAGACGAAGCAGATCGCTTTGTGAGAGCTTGACCAACGGCGTGCTTTGCACATTGGAGGAGGTGCCTGATTGAATCAATGCACCGTTATCCGCGTAGCGCCAGGTCACAACTCCGCTCAGGGGAGCGGTGATCGTGGTGTACGACTGCAATGCGCCGACGCGCTGCATATCGGCGTGCGCCGCGTCTGCCCCTTGCCGTGAAGCAGAAAGCGCGGACTCGGATGCATCTACCTGGGCTGCCGAAGACTCCGCCCGCGATCGGGCATCATCCAGCTCCTGCTCTGCAATCAATCCCGGCTGCGCTTTGGCAGCTTCGCGCAGGCGATCGTAATTCGCTTGCAGGGCGAGGTGCATCGATTTTGCGCGCGATACTTCATTCCCGGCGCGCGCAATCTCATCTTTGCTGCGCCCTTCTTCTGCCTGCGTCGAGCGATACTGGGCGTTGAGTTCGGGCACTTCGAGCACCCCCAGGGTCTGGCCGGCATGGACCTGGTCACCAATATCCACATAGATATGCCGCAGATAGCCAGATACCTTGGCGTGCACATCGACCACCTGGTAGGGCTGGAACTGCCCGGCCAGGCTGAGCACGTGAGAGATATCGCCTCGCTGTGCTGTGGCCACCGGAGCAGATGGCGCACCGTCTGGGTCACTCGCCCGGGCCTGTTGATTGCGACAGCCGGCTGCGATCAGTGCAGGACCGGCAGCGGCCACCAGAGCAAAACAAAGTTGCACCTTGGATCTACTTCGCATGGAGAAACCTATCTCGTGAGCTCCTCATCACGAGACTGCACGATGCGCTCCATCGGCGACAGCTGCGCTACACCGATGGCTCTTTGGGGGAGGAGCGATTGAGACCTGCATCCACCTATAAATGCGTCTTCAAGTTAAGGCGCGTAGTGGGGCGTTGCGGTACTCAGTCTTAGAGCGAGAAGAAAGCAGCGGGAGGGGGGCGAACCAGAGCGAAGCGATAGCAGGCGGGTCGAAGCGGAGGGCGCTCGTCGGCAGCCGAGGTGCCGGCAAAGCGATCTGTTGACGCATAGAGCGTCAGCCCCATCGCCGCCATAAACACCAGAGGCAAGAACGGCAAGTGACTAAGAGGATCGGGTGGCTGAACTGTAGAAGGCCTCTCCTTCTGCGAGAGGAGCTTAGCTTCGGGCGCGCAATGCGCTATGGAGTGTTTGCTTTGATACAGTGACAGCTTGTATTGCAGGCCCCAGCCAAATACTGCCATGGACAGCATGAGCAGACCTAGCGGTAACAGCACAGCGCGTCTACGGTTTTCGGCTGGGTTGCTCACGAATGCCCTTCTGCTTAGGTCCTGATGAGAAATATAAACTACTGCAGTATCAGGATGCGGATACAGAGTGAAGAGTTGTGCCGCATTGCCGGGTAATCCACCATGGCTGGGACTACGATCCCTGACGATATAAGGCGATGCGCCTGCTTCACCTCACTTCGTTTGCTTTTTACTTGAGCAGGGATATGCTTCGATCATTCCCTTCCAGGCTGTGTTTGCTTACGCTTGCATACGATGCAAAATGCACCTCACTCCCGAGCGATGGCAAAAGGCGCAGAGTCGTTGGCCGCGATGATCGGCAACACTCCGATGCTGGCGATTACCTTCCGCTACAAGAAAACCGTTCGTACCATTCATGCCAAGGCCGAGCACCTCAACCTTACCGGATCGATCAAAGATCGCATGGCGCTCCACATCCTCCTGGAGGCATGTCGCACCGGCCGTTTGCAGCCGGGTGACACCATCATGGAAGCCACCAGCGGCAATACCGGAATCGCGATGGCGGCCATCGGCAAAGCGATGGGCCACTCTGTGGTGATCTACATGCCTGACTGGATGAGCCGCGAGCGGGTGAAGCTGATTGAGAGTTATGGCGCCCGGGTGATACCCGTAAGCCGCGAGCAGGGCGGCTTTCTGGGTAGTATCGGTATGACGAAGGAGCAGGCAGATTGCCGGCAGGATGTTTATTTGCCACAGCAGTTTGTTAACACGGCGAACTGCGAGGCGCATGCCCTGACGACCGGACCGGAGATACTGGAGCAACTCGGTCAGCAGCGATTGACGCCAGCGGCGTTCGTTGCCGGTGTGGGTACGGGTGGTACGGTGATGGGTGTTTCGCAATGCATGCACAAGCATTCACCGGCCACCAGGATTTTTCCAGTCGAGCCGCACGAGTCGCCCACGCTGTCGACCGGTCACAAAGTGGGCACCCACCGCATTCAAGGCATCTCGGATGAGTTCATCCCGGCGATCCTCAATCTGCAGTCGCTGGACTCGATTCTTTCGGTGTGTGACGGAGACTCGATCCTGATGGCGCAAAAGCTGGCTTGCCAGCTGGGTCTGGGCGTCGGCATCTCTTCGGGGTGCAATTTCCTTGCAGCGGTAAAAGCGCAGGCGCTGCTGGGCCAAGCATCCACCGTGGTTACAATTTTCTGTGACGATAACAAGAAGTACCTGAGCACAGATCTGTTCCGCGAAGAGCCAGTGCTCGATCAGTATGTGAGCCCGGGAATTGAGCTGCTGGACTTTCAGGTAATCGGACGGCTGGAAACGCCGCCCTTGCTGCAGCGTTCCATCGCTTGACAGGCTTGCTCGCTCCCTGACCCGCATTTCTCACGCCTGTACCGCACCCATCGTTGGCTACGGAACAGGCGCGAAAATTGCGAGGCCAGACTTCGCTGACGGCTTCCTGCTGCACCAGCCCATCGGATTTGCGGGATACACTCCTGAGCGATACACGGTGCAGGCGAGCAACAGCGTGCCGCAGGTCAGCCCGGTTTAAATTGCACGTGAAGCTAGCTAGCTGGAAACCGACTCAGCCGCGAGCGCAATAATGTGCGCCACATCCTGCGGCCGTGCCATGAACGCCGCATGGCTGGCGGGCGCCGTGCGCACGGTAGCATTCATGCGCCTGGCTAAAAACTCCTGCGCCGGTGGCGGAATCATCTGGTCGTCGGTGCACACCAGATACCAGGAGGGAATCGTCTTCCATGCAGGAACTCCTTCCTTCTCGGTGAAGCTGGCGATGCTCAACGGTTTTTGCACCACGGACATCAGGTAGGCTTCGTCGGCCGTGGCGTCGGCCACAAATGCCTCGTGAAACTTCTCCCGCTTGATCCATAGAAAGCCTTGATCGTCGGGCATGATGGCGCTGGACCCAGGAGACGGCGGACCTTGTTTGCTCAGGCTGTCGAGGCTTTCGCCTTCGTCCAATCCAAACGCAGTGATATACACCAGGGCTTTGACCTGAGGAGTCGTGGTGGCAGCGCCGGTGATCACCGCACCGCCGTAGGAGTGGCCCACGAGAACGGTTGGCTCAGTTTGCGCAGACAGCAGCCGGCGCGTGACCGCGATGTCATCGCTGAGCGAAGTGAGCGGGATTTGTGCGGCCGTCACGGTGTATCCCTTCGCTTGAAGAAGAAGAATCACCTTGTTCCAGCAGGATCCGTCCGCCCATGCGCCATGTACTAAAAGTATGTTTACGTTTTTGCTCATTGTGTCCTCAGGTTGTTCGGGTGAGTAACTGAGTGTGCGAAGCGTCACTCTGGATGAAGCGAATCCTGTTGCTCTGAGCGCATCATTGTCAGGAACGCCTTCTATGACTCACAGGTTAAGAGCTTTCCTCGAGCAGAGTAAGACCAGATGGTAGGGAGGCGCAGGCACACTATCGGGGGGCTCTTGCTTCGCACGCAACCTCTGTCCGCACACGGTGTCTTTATAGGTGAACTCGATACAAGCTATCGAGATGGATCCAAAGGAGGATTCACCATGCGCACCTTTTCCCCGTCCCTTGCCCTCGGAGCTATCCTGCTAGCCGGATTTTCTGGCGGTACTCCGTTCGCCCAGAACCAAAGCCAGCCCGCGACCGCAGCACCCGAGGTTTCTACGCAGGCACGCCATGCTCATAACCCACATCGTCAGGCGGAAAAGATGGCAAAGAAGCTGGGGCTTTCCGCAGATCAGGAATCGAAACTCGAGCCCATCCTTGCAGACCGCGCACAGCAGATGCAGAGCGTGCACGCGGATACGACTCTGGCGCCACAAGACCTGCACGCAAGAGTGAAGAGCATTCGGCAGGATAGTGATGCAAAGGTCGAAGCCATCCTGACGGATACACAAAAGCAACAGTACGAACAAATGAAAGCCGATCGCAAAGCCGGAAAGCAGCACCACACCGCGGCTGCTACCAGCTAGCACTCACTCCATGGCTGCGTCAGAAGGCGGTTCCGTGATGGGAGCCGCCCCTTGCGCACAGCGCGCCTTTATGTGGCCGGAAGCACTCTGGGGACTGCATTGAATTGCGACATCACCTGTTACAAAGGGGCGTGCGATGTCGCCATTCGATGCAGTCCATCGGTAACTCTGAAGCACTTAGTGTTTGTCCGTGGTCGCGCCGTGTGCCTTGCGAACCAAGCGCGAAGCCCCGAAAACAAGCGGAACGTAAGTGCAGCTTAACGCCTGTTAAGCCATGCACGCGTGTTCGCCCCGATCATGCATCGCCCTCACTCATTACTTGCTTGCCCTAAGCGGCAGTCCTATACTCTGGACATCCCTCCGATAGACACGGTGCCGAGGCTCGTCTAAGCGCCGTCCGTGCGCATGAGTACTGTGGCAGCTACAAATGAAAGTGCGGGTTCGGCCTACGAGCTCGTGCAAAAGGGTGAATGATGAGTCCGCTGAGGCCAACCGACATTTTTTTGATCCAGGCTGCGATCAAAGATTACAAAAGGAAGCACCCGCGGGAGGCGACGCCTTCCGCCGAAGTCGCTCTGGCCTGGCAGGCAGACCGCCGGGCCAAACGCACGAAGAAACGTCCCGAGCCCAGGGCAGCAGAGCCCCGGCTGCTCTTCAGGATCCTGAACAACATCCGTTTCCTGTTCAAGCCGCTCGGCTCGGTCTAGCCGCTCCCGGAAGGCACTCGGGCGCAGGAGCGAGCTCGCCGTGGCATCTGGGGCAAATGCCTTGATTGCGCGCCTGGGGGAGCTGCCAGTGAACTGATCTCTGACCTACTGGACAGGCATGTACTTCGCGAACCAGTCCGCTGCCGCGATCGTCACCGCTCGTTGGTTCTTTGGAATCACGAAGCCATGATTCTCACCCGCATAAAGCACCAGGCCAGTGGGCACATTCATGTGCTGCAACCCGCGCCACAACTCGTACGATTGCGTGACTGGGCAAATATTGTCGACCGTCCCCGCATACATCAATGTCGGAGTTTTGGCTTTGCCGAGGAAATTAACCGGGGAACTCCGCGCATAAATCTCAGGGTTTTCGTAGACTGAGGCGCCAAAGTAAGGCAGCAACCAGTTCTCGATATCCACCTGGCCGTAATAGCTCTGCCAGTTCGAAGTGCCGGGGCCGGCAACGGAAGCTTTGAACAGGTTCGTCTGTGTGCCCGCCCACATCGCCATATAGCCGCCATAACTCCAGCCGGTAATGCCAACGCGGTTGCGGTCGATGGGGAGTTTGCTGAGCAGGTCCTCAACGCCCGTGGTGATGTCGCGAAAGTCGCCGTAGCCGATGTCCTTTACGTTGGCCTTTGTGAAGGACTCTCCAAAGCCGAGGCTCCCGCGTGCATTCGGATAAAACACAAAATAGCCAACACCCGAAAGCACCTCCATATCGTAAAAGGGTTTCGCCCATCGCGATGTACTATCGCCTGCCGGGCCGCCATGCACCACCACGACCATCGGGTACTTTCGATCAGCATGATAATCGCGGGGATACACCAACCAACCCTGGACCGGTTGCTCCTGGTCCTGCCAATGAACTGACTTCGCCTCGCCCCACGCGGGCATGAGCTTCGTGTTGACCGCACTGACCGGGTGCCACATCCCCACATCTCCAGCCCACACCTCGGGCGCATGCGCAAACGACTGACGGATGACCGCTGAGGTCACGCCGTCGGCGGCAAAAGACACTCCGCTTACCAGTCCGCCGGTCGAGATGTTTTCTTCGCTTTTCCAGAGTGTATTCACCTTCCGATCGTGAACGCCGGCCGACCCGATCGCCGTGCCGCCATCCAGATCCTCACTGAACAAAACCTGTGCGGGCTGCTTCCACGAAAGCCCCGTCGCGGAGCCTGCAAGTTCCGGCGTGATATCGACAGCTTCTCCTCCCTGCGCCGAGACGACAAACACATCGCCCCCGGGGGCGATGAAGTCGCTCATCAACCCGCCTAAAAAAGCGATCGAGTTCCCATCAGGAGCCCACACCGGGGAAGCGATCTGCAAAGCGGGCGTCACGATTGCTGTTGTCTTGCTGTCCTCCACGTCGATGCGAAACAATTTGGCGAACCACCAGTTGTCGTTTGCATCGCCAGTGGCGCCCGTCGCAGCGATATGCTTGCCATCCGGGGACCAGTCGTATTCGTATATGTTCAGGTCCGCGGGTCCAACATGCCTGACGGCTCCACTGACGGGATCCACCAGGGCAATCGTCGCTGGCACTGTGTCCCGCTTAATCCAATCGCCAATGGCGGTTGCTGGGGCGGGCGCCGCACCCTTCATCAGAACTGCGATCTCGCGGCCATCAGGAGACCACTTCGGCGTGCTCAGATCCCCGGCAATCGTGCCGGCAATGGTGACCTTCCCGCTGGCGAGATGAAAAATGTGCAAGCGCGGCGTACCGTTCTCCTCCGCGAGGAAGGCCAGCTGCTTTCCATCCGGCGACCAGGCAAGCCCATGGTCATTTTGCGAACCGCGTACATCGACCCGTTGGGCTGGACCGGAGGCGCTCGCCGTGACAAACACATGGTTCTGGTATTGCTCTTCACTCAGAGGCCATTGCTCTACCCAGGCCACGTGCGAGCCGTCTGCTGTGATCGCCACCTCTTTAAACTGGTGGGTTGCGAACACAGTGTCCATCAGCTGATTGAGATTGCTGGATGCGGCGAAGAGTGGGCCGCAAAGAAGAAAGAGCAGAAGCGAAGTGAGGCATTTCACCAGGAGATCCTCCCGTACGGTGTGGAACTACGAGCGAAGACTGCGCGTCTCCGCCTCATCAATAGCTTGCCCGTGAATGCTGACCCCATACTGCTCACGCGCTGCCTTGACAGAAACGATCCCATTCAGCACGTCGCGCAGCACCAGGCCAGGCTCCCGCTCACGAGGATCCCCATAGCCACCTCCGCATGGGCTCACCGTGCGCAAAATGTCTCCAGGCTGCAGCGGCATGTTGCTGATCATCGCAGGAAGGTGCTTCGTCGTTCCGGCGTGGTCCTCAAGCAACAGATCGCCGGTTCCGCCATCCTTGCCCCCCAACATTCCCCAGGGCGCATGCCGATGTCCATCTCCCTCGACCGACGCATGTCCCTGGCTTAGCAGCATGACGTCGCGGATGGATCCGGTGCCGCCGCGCCATTTGCCGGCGCCTGCTGCATCCTCTCGCGCTTCGTAGCGAACCACGCGCAACGGATAGTGCGTTTCCACATCCTCAATCGGGTTGTTACGGGTGTTCGCGTAGAGGGTGTCGACGCAATCCATTCCATCTTTTCCGTATCGGCCGCCATACGATCCTTCGGTGATATCCATGTACACCCAGTAACGTTCACCCACCAGGCCGCTATACGCGATTACCTTGAGGTTGCCGACGCCTGCGCTCACCTTTTGCGGCACAGCCTGGGAGAGTGCACGCATCACGGTACTGGCCAGGATATTCCCCGGGCAGAATCGCGCGATGGTCGGAGCCGGAAAAGTAGGGTTGCAAATCGAGCCCAGCGGGGCGGTGATGTGGATGGGCCGCACCAGGCCGGAATTTTGCGGAATGTACTCGTGTGTCTCGGTATCCAGCAAAATAGAACGCAGCACCAGGTAAACCGCAACCGCGACTGTCCCCTCAAACGGCATATTTACCGGGCGATCCGGTATCTGTGCCGCCGAACCGGTAAAGTCCACGGTCAGATCGCCACCAGCAATTGTGACCGTGACGGCAATCTTTATGTCGCGCTTCGCCTCATCCGGATCGTTGGCAAAGCCATCGAAGAAGCCTTCCGCGCGGTAGGTGCCATCGCCTAGCTCCGCAATTGCTTTGCGCATCATTGCTTCGGAGTAGCGCATAAGGTACTCGCTGGCCGCGAGCACCTGCTCCAGGCCATACTCCGCCACCAACTCCAGGAAGCGCTGTTCCCCGGTGCGGCAGGCAGAGATCTGTGCTTCCATATCGCCCAGCACCATGTCAGAAACACGGATGTTGTCCTTCAGAAAGTTCCAGAACTGTCGATTGCGTACACCGCTCTCATAGATCTTGATCGCCTTGAACTGCAGGCCTTCAGCGTAGGCATCGACCGCATCCACAATGCCACAACTGCCTGGCACGAGCGCACCGATATCAAGGTGATGCGCCGTCGTGACCGAAAAGCCAATCAGCTGCTGCTCGCGGAAGACAGGAACGCAAAAGGCGACGTCCGGACCATGCGATGCGCCGTGATAGGGCGAATTGTGCATGATGACATCGCCCGGCAGGAACGTCTCATTCCGTTCTGCAAAAATCTGCTTGATGCCCCGCACGTACCCGGGGATGGGACCCAATTGCAGAGGCGTGCTGAAGGCCGACTCACACAGTTGCCGGCAATCGACATCTAGCAGCGCTGCACCGAAATCTTCTGACTCGCGAATGATGCTGGAGTAGGACATCCGCGTCAGCTTGTGCCCCATATCGATGGCAATACTTTCGAGGGCGCCCCAGATCACCTGGGCGGTCACTGGATCGATCGTGGAGGCTACGGGCATACGTGATCCTCAGCAGAAACCTGTGCGTGGACGTTCCCGCCGGTCGCATCGCGCGTGATGATGATGTTGAGAAAGTCGTCGACCGTGGCCAGCCAACCAGGCGGTATGACCGTCGTGGAGTCTTTCTGAAACAGGACTGCGGGACCAGGAATACTCGTACCGGGCGCAAGGCTCGCGCGGTCGAAGAACTCCGTTTGAAACCGCTGCAAAACACCACCCACGCGGAAGTAAGTTTCGCCACTCTTCAGCCGTGGGTTCTGTTTCGGTTGCGCATTGCCCATCGCCATCGACGGCGGCAACTGGGGCATAATGCCTCGCCCGGTCACCCGGAGGGTGACTATTTCGATCGGCAGTTCTGGAAAGGAATGGCCATACTCCGCTTCATGACTTTCGTGAAAGCTTTGCCAAACCGGTTCCCATGCGGAGCCGCCTAACACAGCCTCAGTAATGGGCACGCGGAGTTCGTAGCCCTGACCGGCGTAGCGCAGATCAACCGCATAAGCAAAGCGCATCTGCTCCGGTGTTATGCCATCCTGCGCCAATTGCAGTTGGGCACGCTGCTTCAGCGTCGAGAGATCTTCAGAGAGCCGCGCCGCCGGAGAATCAGCCGAAGTTAACAACTCCGTCTTTACGAAGTCGTACTTCAGATCAGTCGTCAGCAAGCCCAAAGCTGAAGTAATGCCTGGGTAGAAAGGCACAACGACGGTTGGGATCTTCAGCATATTGGCCACGTCCAACGCCGTCATGGGCCCCGCGCCGCCAAAAGCCACCAGCGTGAATTCGCGCGGATCGAACCCCTTTTGGATCGTGCGCGAACGGATGGCATTGGCCATATTGCTGGCCAGGATCGTGCAAATCCCTTCAGCGACCTCGTGCACATCCCGGTTGAGACGGGCGGCCAGTGTCTCGACGGCATGGTGCGCCAGCTCGGGGTACACCTTCATCTCGCCGCCCAGAAAGTGCTCGGCGTCGAGGCGCCCAAGCACCAGGTTGGCATCTGTCACCGTGGGCTCCAGGCCGCCCTGGCCGTAGGCTGCTGGGCCTGGGACGGACCCCGCGCTTCTCGGCCCCACCCGGAAAGCCTCGCCCGCATCGACGTACGCGATACTGCCGCCCCCGGCGCCAATGGTGTGGACGTCGATCATGGGCACCATGACGGGAAAACCCGCGATGGCCGTATCCCGCGCCGACGCCTCGCTGTAGGCGCCACGGGTCACGATCCCGATATCCGCGCTGGTGCCACCCACGTCAAACGTGATTAGGTTGTCGCGCTTCGCCTGGCGTCCCACCCATTGCCCGCCCAGCACACCCGCAGCCAGCCCGGAGAGAAGTGAGTACACCGGCTTCTCTGAAATGGTCTGCGGCGTGGCAATGCCGCCGTTCGAAGTCATCACGTGCATTTCGCACTGCAAGCCGGCGTGCTTGAGCTTTTGCGCCAGGTTGGAAATAAATGTCTCCACTTTAGGGCCAAGAAATGCGTTCATGCACGCTGTCGTGAACCGCTCGAATTCCCGAAACTGCGGCGATACTTCGGCCGAAGTGGTGACAAAGGCTTGCGGAAACTCCTGCTCTACCAGCTGCTTCACTCGATTTTCATGCGCTGGGTTCAGGTAGGAAAACAGGAAGCAAACGGCAATCGACTCCACGCCTTCTTCCCGCAGCTCGCGGATCGCACGCGTCACTTCAAACTCATTCAGCGGCACCAGCACCTCGCCGCGTGGAGGCACCAGCCGTTCAGAAACCACCTTGCGGTGCTGCCTCTCGACCAGCGGCTTTGACTGCCAGGGAATATCCTGCATGATCGAATAATTCTGCGGCCGCTGGTGACGCCCGATATGAATGATGTCCCGGTAGCCGCGCGTGGTGATCATGCCCGTGCGTGCACCCTTGTGTTCCAGCATTGCATTCGTCGCTACCGTTGTGCCATGAAACAGGTGATCGACGCTGGCCAGCGGAATGCCCTGCTGTTGACACAAATGGCGAATGCCTTCGAGCACGCCAATAGAAGGATCAGGTGCAGTGCTCGGCACCTTGTGTATGGCAATCGTCCTTTCTGCCAAATTGGCCAGTATCAGATCGGTGAATGTTCCCCCAACGTCCACTCCGAGCAGGATCATGCGATCACCACTTCGTTCGCCTCGAGCAGCCTGTCAAGCCGCAGAATTGTTCCCAATAGCACCTCGGCTCCGCGAGCGCAGTCCTCTGCGCCGGTAAATTCTTTACTCGAGTGGCTTATGCCCCCAACGCTCGGCACAAAGATCATGCCGGCCGGAGCAATACGCGCCATCATCTGCGCATCGTGGCCTGCTCCGCTGGGGATCCTCTGAAACGGCAAGTCCAGAGCAGCGCACGATTGCTCAATCGCCTCCAGCACGTCAGGATGCGCCGGTACCGGCGCCATGAACCTGCGGTCTGTGTAAGCGAACTCTACGCCGTGCCGCTTCGCGATCAACGCGGTCCCCGCCTTGATGCCGGCCATTGTCGTTGCGATGCGTTCCGCTTGCATGTCGCGGAGTTCCAGGGTGAGTTCCACTGTACCCGGCACGATGTTGACCGAATTCGGGAACACCCTCAATTGCCCAACCGTGGCGACGCGACAGGATTTCCGTTCCAGCGCCATGCTTCTCACCAGCAACACCAGCTCTGCCGCCGCTGCGAGCGCGTCGTGCCGGCCCTCCATAGTCGTCGTCCCCGAGTGATTGGCTACGCCCGTGATGAGAACCTCGGTGTGCTGAATGCCGGAGATGCCCTTCGACCGCCCCAATCGACAAGCCAAGCCTCTCCAGTTCGCCACCCTGTTCGATGTGCAACTCCACAAACGCGCGAAACCGCCCTTTAGGGTAAAGGGGTGCGGACAATGCCTCGGGAGTGCCACCGACTCCCCGAATGGCATCGCGCAGTGTTTTGCCCGAGGCATCGCTGCGCTCGAGATCCTCACTGCTTAGGTCTCCAACAGCCGCGCGACTACCGCAAAGGGCGCCAAAGTTCTGCCCTTCCTCATTGGCGAAGACGACTACTTCGAGCGGATGCAAGGTCGGCGTACCCGCCGCTTGCAGCACAGCCACACATTCGATCGCTGCCATCACGCCGAGTACGCCATCGAAGCGGCCGGCTTCTCGCACCGTATCGACGTGTGAACCAAACAGGAGTGCCGGCAGGTCACGGCTTCCGGCCCTTCGTCCCAGAATGTTTCCTGCAGCGTCGATCGTGACGGAGAGGCCTGCCTCACGCATCATGTCCATCACCAATGCGCGGCCCCGGCGGTCTTCTTCGCTGTAGGCGAGCCGGGTAGTAGCGACCTCTGCCAACCGATCAATCCTGCTCTGAAGACTTGCGGGATGGATACGCAGGGCACCCGCGCTTGTACTTCCTGGCATGTAAAGCACCCATTCACGTGCCTTCAGAGGATATGTCGAAGTGAATCACTGCCCAATCCGGTTCATTCCCTAAGGCGCCTTAAGGTAATTCGCGGCAGAAAGGTAGTGATCTACCTGATTGGCACACGCGCAATTGCTGACCATAATAAGCAATCCTGCGGAACAAGGGTAAATGGGGCAGGCGAGCATCATGGGCCGAGTACTCAACATCAGGAGGACCACATGTTGCAGCGAACTATGTCGCGAGCCAGGCAGCCAATCATGCCGCGAATTAGGCAGCCAATCATGAATCGATGCCGTCTGTTCTGCCCATTCCTCATGCTTCCGCTCCTCCTGCTGTTAGCTCCGGGGCATCTCTGGTCGCAGACGTCTACCGGCGGCATCGTTGGCACCATCACTGACCAGAGCGGGGCCATCGTTCCCAACGCGGCCATTACGCTCACGTCTGACGCCAAAGGGTCTAGTCAGACGTTGTCGGCCACTTCGAGCGGAACCTATTCCCTGACCTCGCTGGCCCCTGGCGATTACCAGTTGCAGATTGCTGCGCCCGGCTTTCAGAGCATTGCGAGCAAGGTGCGCATCCTGGTGGGTGAGACCGCGAATGGCAACTACACACTCGGGCCCGAGAAGCAGGTGACCCAGGTGGAAGTCGAAGGCGAAAGTTCAGATGTGGGCGTAAACACCACCCAGGCTGTGCTGCAGGATGTACTGACCGCAAAGGCCATCGACAACATTCCCCTGAACGGTCGGAACTTTCTCGATCTTGCTCAGCTCACCCCAGGGGTGCAGATTCAGGATGGGGGCAACTTCGACCCCACCAAGAATGGTTTCACCGGCATCTCCATGCAGGGCCGCTCCGGCCGTTCCACCCGCATTGAGGTGGATGGTGTCGACATCTCTGACGAAACGGTGGGGACCACGACACTAAATCTTTCCGAAGATTCTATTCAGGAATTCCAGGTAGCTCAATCGACGCTGGATCCGGCGACCAGCCTGACTTCTTCCGGCTCGGTGAACGTGATCACCCGCAGCGGCGCCAATCGCGTGCATGGCAGTGGCTTCTATCTGTTTCGCAACGATGCCACAGCCGCCCGCGTAGCTCCCGTCAAGGCTCCTTTCGAGCGGGACCAGGTGGGTGTGCGGGCCGGCGGCCCATTTCTGAAAGACCGGCTCTTCTGGTTTGTAAACTATGAGCACACCCTGCAACATGGCACCACGTTCACTGAGCCCTCGGAACCCTTTTCCAGCTTCTCTCGATCCTTCGCCAGTCCATTCCATGAGCTTGAAGCCACGGCGCGCGCCGACTGGAACATCACCAACAACTGGCGAACCTTCTACTCAATTCACCATGACCAATTCAATGTAGTCACGGGTTATGGCGGGGTGAACTTTTCTCCCTACAGCAACTTGAACCTGACCGACGTCCACACCGTAGGTGTGGACGGAACGACCGGCCAATTCAGCCATAGTTTCCGCTACGGATACCTCACGTTTCGCAATTTCATCGCCGACGCGCGAGCACAGGTCAACGGCTTGCCGGTAGTCTTCCCCGATGGCCAAAATGCGTCCGTGGTAATCGGCACGGACGCGCGGTGCCTTTCTGGCGCAAACCTGCTCTGCCTGGGCCCCACCTGGCTGGCTCCGCAAACCACCCTGCAACGCAACCAGGAACTGCGCTACGACGGCGCCCGCTTGCTGCATCGCCACACCCTTCGCTACGGCGTGAACTACATTCGCACCCCGCAATACACCTATGGCAGTTTTGGCCAGCTCGGTCCCAGTCTCACCTCGAATGGAACGCCGGCTGAAGTAGCCCAGGCGGCCAACGGACCCTTTCCCGGCGGTTCCGGCAACCCGCTCAATTACCCGCTGGAAGTTCTCGGTCTCGGTAACGGTCTCGGTTACTTTTCTGAAAAGCCCGCGTTGGGCTTTCCGCACGGCGGATTCCTTTTGCAACGTTTGGGACTTTATATTGCTGATAACTGGAAGGTAAAACCGAACCTGTCGGCCACCCTTGCTCTGCGCTACAGCCGCATGACAGGCCGCTCAGACAGCGATTTTCCTGCGATCCCGCAACTGAACGCGCTTTCGCCGGGTCTGGGCAATCGCATCAATCAGCCCAACCTGAACTTTGCTCCCCAGGCGGGCATCGTCTGGGATCCTTTCAAGAAGGGCACCACCTCTGTTCGCGTCGGCGCCGGCGTCTTTTATGACGATGTGCTGCTCACCGTAACGCTGTTCGATCGGACTCTGCGCATCCCTGCGGGCCTGGGCAACACCTATGTCCAGACCACCGGAGGCGTGGTGCCGGGCACCAATGTCGATGTGACCTCATTGTTCGGCCAGCCGATCGGCAACGTGGAGAGCCAGGCTCTGGCTGCGCAGGCAGCGCTGCAGGCGGCAGGCGCGCAGCAAGCGGCGAACTTCGATCCCAAGGGTCTCCCAGGCATCGTCGATCCCAACGTGTTTGACTTCAATTCATTCGGCGGCCTGTTCGGCCCCAATTTCAAAACGCCTTATTCCACCCAGATCAATGCCGGCGTGCAACGGCAGATCGGCAAGTCGCTCTTTGTCTCCGTCGATTACGCGCACAACACCAACATCCACAATGTGCTGGTGCACGATGTAAACCTGGTGGGGGCGGCAAAGACATTGGACGCCGCTGCGGCAACCGCGGCCATCGCAGCCACCAACACCCAGTTCGGATGCGCGGATATCGATTGTGCGATCGCAGCAGGCGCCACCATCACGGATTTTGCTAAGAATGGATTGGGCAGCCCGGCAAGTGGCCTCGCTCTGCAGTTTGCTGCGCCCAACAGCGGTTTCGCCTTCCCCGGCCTGAACCCTGGTCTTGGCCAGATGGGCACCATCACTACCACCGGCCGCTCCAATTACAACGCGCTGCAGTTTCGCGTCCGGCAGGTGCTCACCACGCCGATGCGAGGTGTCAAAGCTTTCAACTGGCTGGCGAATTACAACCTGTCGCGCTTCAATGCGATGTCTCCTGACCAGGACGCCTCGCTGGTGAACGTTTCCGACAATGCCAACCCGACCCGCTTCTACGGTCCGACAAACCTTGATCGAACGGGCATGTTCTCCACCGCTGGCACGATTACGTTCCCCACAGATTTCCAGGTTACTTTCCTGGCGCGCATCAACTCGCGCCTGCCCGCGACGCTCACTATTCCGCTCACTTGCAATTGCCCGGCAGAGATTTTCTCACGGATGTCACGGGTGATGGGTCTGGCGGAGATATTTTGCCCGGAACAAATCTCGGCTCGTATGGAAGGAAAGTAAGCCCGGGATCACTGAATGGCACGATCGCCACGTTTAACTCCAAAACGGCAAAAACCATCACGCCGGCCGGCCAGGCATTGGTCAACGCCAACCTGGTGACGGCTACGCAATTGGCCCAGTTAAGCGCAACCGTCCCTACGCTCCCCGCAGCCCCAGCCGGGCAAGTAGGCCTGGACTATTTCCTGGCAGACGACATACGGCTGAGCTGGCCGATCAAACCGGCTAAGCTACTGCATATTCCAGAGTCGTTTCAACTGTTGCCCACTGTCGACATCTTCAACCTGGTCAACAAGCCCAACTTCGACCCTCCGTCCGGCTTGAACACTTCTTCGTTACGAGGTTCACTCGACGGAACTCCCGGCTCGGTCAACGGAACCACCTACGCCCAACGGACCAATCGCTACGGGCTGGGTTCGGGTGCTTTCTCCCAGGGCATCCCGAGGGCGCTTCAGTTTGGCCTGAGACTCGACTTCTGATCGGCGGCTTCTTGCTTTTGCACCCGTATGGTGGGTGGAAGCTGCGATGGGCAGCTTCCATTTTTTTCGAACCAGTCACTTAACCCAACATATTGTTGCGCATTGCGTACTTGACCAGGTCCACCACAGACTGAGCATTCAATTTCCGCATGATATTAACGCGGTGAGCCTCCGCAGTTTTCACGCTGATACTCAACCCGGCAGCAACTTCTTTATTACTCTTCCCATCGGCCACCAGGTGCAGTACTTCTTTTTCTCGAGAAGTCAGCGACTGCGCCCGGTTCATTGGCTTCAGGGCGCCGTTGCTCGTCTCCAGGTAGCCGTGCAACACCATTTCTGCCACGCGCGAGGTAAAGAAAGTGTTGTGGTTACAAACTGCATCGACGGCGCTGATCAACTCCCGGCCTTTATCCGTCTTGAGCACATAGCCCCGGGCGCCGGCATCCAGCACCTCGCGCAAAAGCTCCTCTGACTCATGCATCGTCAGCACGATGACCTGCGTCTTCGGACTCGCTTTCAGGATCTGCCGTGTCGCCTCAAGCCCGGTCATCGTAGGCATCGCGATATCCATAATCACGATCTCCGGCTTGAGCTGAACACTCATTTCGACGGCTTCGCGCCCATTGCTGGCCTCGCCACACACCTCCCACCCAGCGCGCGACTCCAACAAGGAACGAAGGCCCTGGCGGACTACGTCATGATCGTCGGCGACCAAAATTCTTAGTGAAGGCATAGGCTTCGCTTACTCCGGTAAAGTGTGCGCCACACGAACGGTTGTCCCCTGACGGCCGGATACGATCTCGAACTGGCCGCCCAGTTGATGAATGCGTTCCCGCATGCCGGCTAAGCCCACTCCCAGCCTGGCGGCAGCTGTTCCAGGAGCCTGCGTGAATCCTATGCCTTGATCGCTGATCTCCATAACGATTCGTTCGGCGTCGGCAGCCAGTCGAATATTTGCGCGCGGGCTGCCGGAATGTCGGTGCACGTTGGTCAGGGCTTCCTGCACAATCCGGAAGAAGGCGATCTCCAGCGGCCGTGGCAGTCGCTCCAGGCTGGAGGGAATATCCAGATCCACCAGGATGCCGCTGCGTTCCGAAAAACCCCGGGCGTACCAGCTGATTGCCGAAACCAGGCCAACATCGTCCAACAAAGGCGGATGTAAAAGGTATGAGAGCGTCCTTAGCTCCTTGGCGCTCCCCTCCGCGAGGTAAAGGCTATCCGCGACGATCGCCTGCACATCGGGTCTTTCGTTACCCATCGCTTCCTGAATGCGCGTCAGATTCATCGTGAGAGCAAAAATGCTTTGAGCCGTGGTGTCGTGCAACTCCCGCGCGATGCGACGGCGCTCTTCATCCTGCAACTCCAGCAATCGGGCAGAGAGCTGGTGCAGGGCGAGCTCTGCGCCTTTGCGCTGCGAGACATCCTCGTAGAATGCGAAGACCCCCACCAGCGCGCCGGCGGCCATGATGGGGATGCCGTGCAACTCGACGTCCACTACATTGCCGTCTTTCCGTCGCCGCTGGGTGGCTGCGTAGACACGCTCACCCGTCAGCACCCGCCGCCATATTTCGATCGCTTCGGGAGCAAGTTCATTGGTCGCGATCATCTCCTGCAGATCGGCGGCCACCAGTTCGCTCTCTGTGTACTGGAACAGCTTCTCGAACGCTTCATTACAGAACTGGACTTTATGTTGAGGATCCAAAACCAGGACGGCGATTGGGCAATTCCGAAGCAGCTCGAGAAAATAAGTGCTTAGATGGTCGGGCGCTATTGCCAGCGATGCATGCATAGAGGGACTGCAAGGCTCACCGCCTTGCGGGTCGAGACCGCGTCCTTGCGTATAGACATTCACCGATGGTGAATGGAGTATAGATCACCGGTTTCGCCCTTACTCCACGGATTAAGACCGGCTCGGAATCAGCATACGTCCGCAAAGTTCGTGAGGCGCTCGAGCCTCAAACGCGGATGGGTTCTCTGGGCTGAGCGCGGTCCAGCACGGCTACATCGGCCACACGGTAGCGCGTAGCCGCGACCTGGACACGCAGTTCGGGTCGAATACGCACGTTCCACTCGTTGCGGTGCTGTCGGAACCACGCACAAATTGCTTCCTGCCAGGCTGAATGGTCGTCCTCCCCAATCGGCCGCTGCTCGATTTCCCCATCCACATATTCGGCGTCAGGCTCGTAGTACGAGCGCAGGTAGACCTCGATTGGAACGTGCGCAGTTGTCGCCATAAGGCCTTCGCTGCCCTGAGCATACCGCTAAGAGGCGGGGGGCCGCGGGAGATACGTTCGGTTCCGTTGGAGCGAAGGCATGAGATTGCAGCTTAGCGCTTCACCAGTTCCATGGGGCGCTGGCCGGGATCGTAAACGTGGAACAACATGTGCTCTCCCGGCTTCAAGGTGTTGAAGCGAACTACCTCTTCCTTGAACTGGCTGGGTGGCCAGGCCGGATACTTCCACTTGTAGACAATACCGAGCGTGCAGAGCAGCAAGACACAGCAACCTGCTGTGCGCACCAGGGAACTACGGTCTTGCCATGCACAGCATGCGCCTGACCATAGGAACATCAACGAGGGCAGGAACCAGTAGCGGATGCCCGAAACATTGGCCAGTACTTCCCAGCGTGGAACGGTGTTGCCCAGCAGGAGTGGGTCGCGCAGGGACGCCACCAGGACCAGGCATGAGAACACCATATACAGACGAAACGCGAGGGTCGCGCTTTTCCATGCGCAGAGAAGAATCGCGAAACCGCCGGCAGCGGCAATCCACAGAAGAGGCAGGTGCAGGGAGGCGCCGCCGCCCCCGGTCATGCTATTCACGAAGACGTTGCCGGCGACGATGCGCAGCAGCCGCAGCGCTGTCATGCCGAGTGGCGCTCCCGGCGTGCGGACTGCGTGCATCATGGTCAGCAACTGGATAAGGACGCCCAGCAAAAGCAGGCCCAACACGGTCAGCGTCCACCGCGACCGGCGCAGCCACCAGTAGACAGCGATACAGGGCAAAAGAATGATGGAGAACGGCCCGCTGATGCTGCCGATGCCAAAGAGCAGGACATCCGTGAGACGGCCGCGCCAGCTGAGAGGCGGCGAGGAGAAAGCCAACAGCGCCTGCAGCACAGCCAGATGCCACATGGCATTTGTCAGCACAATGTGCACTTCGGGTGCGTTTGGGATTGCCAGGTAAAGCGCGGCCATGCAGAGGCGCAGCGGCAAGGGGCCCCAGGTACTGCAACGAGAGGAAAGCAATGCATTCAGCGGCAGCACCTGGATGGTGGCGCCCGCCAGGTTCATGATGAGCGGCGCCCACTGCAAGGGAAACCACAGGGCTATGCCCGCCACCAGGCGCGGCAACGTCTGCAGGTAGCCCGCCTGCGCCATGCCAAGCGATGGCAGCCAATGGAGGTTGTAGGCTTGCTGGTACCAAACCCAGCCGTCTTCGGCAAAAAACTGTGGATGCAGCAGAGCGCCGGGGAGCCGACTGAAAACTGCCACCATACCAAAAAGAAAGATGACCAGCTGCCAGGCAATGGGAACACCCGCCCACCTGGCGAAGGCACGCCCGAAAGGTTGCGCCGGCTCAGCCTGCGGCACAACCTGGCTGCTCGCTGTCATAATGTCACAACAGCGGGCACATATGCAGCGGCCCCCTCGCGCATATCATGCGTAGGCTCATCGGATCCGTTGATGGCTACCACGTAGAGGCAAAACAGCAACACCAGCCCGATATTCTGCTGCCGCAAAAGCAACAGGAACAGGACCTTGTTGTGCAGCACCCGGGCGAATTGCGCGTGCGCCAACAAGTATGCCTGCACCCGGTATTGCACGGAAATCACCGTCAGGAGAGTGAGCGCAGCGATCAAGCCGCCAAGCACGCGTCGCCTTTCGCAGATCAAGACCACTGCGGGTATGGTGAGCAACAGCAGGCGGGCGTCGTAGAAGCGATGGTACACCGGCATAAGCGACAGGATGGCCAACGCGCTGAGTGCCAGCAGGTGAGTGTTCCGAGTAGCCTCGCTACGCAGTACGACCACAAACCATGTTGCCAGCAGCAGCAGGAAAATACCCTGAGCCACGCGGTCGAATGCGACACTCTTCACCAGGTAGATGCTGGTGAGCGCCTGCAGATTGATGTCACCCACCGACTGCTGGTTTTCCGGCCGGGGATCGGCGCTGCCCCCAGGAGCGAGCGTTGCCGAAAGGTTGTGCTCGAGGGTGGTCAGCCAAACAGCACTGCGCGGATGCTGCTGCAGCACAAAGACACCGCACACAAGCAACGCGATCGCACCAGCCGATGCAGCGGCCGCATACTTCGCATGAATTCCCCGCAGCAGGAGGTAGGCGACGATCAAGGCGCCCATTTGTGGCTTGACGGCCAGGCTGAGCGCCAGCAGAACCGCAGCCAGCGGAAGAAACCGGCCGCGCAGAAAGAAACAGGTGGCGATCACCAACAGGGAGATCGCAAACGCGGCGGGCTGCCCCAGGATCAACAGAATGCTGCTCGTGGCGAGCACCGTAGACACCATGAGGGTTGCCAGCCAACGCCATGGGCCAGCGGTCAGCCAGGTCATTGCAGCAGCCGCGGTGACGAATAAGCAGCCGTTCAACAGGAACCAGAGCAGGCGGGCTGCGGGAAAGGGGAGCGCACCCAGGGGAGATAAGGTGAGAAACGTCGAAGGCGGATACACCGGCACATCGATATCCCAGGAGGGCAGTTCGCCCGCATGCCCGCCCGCCTGGTAAAACTGCTGCTCCAGTTGCGCCGTGTCGTAGGGATTGCAGCCGTGCAGCAGGCAACGAGCCCCGGTGTACACCGGAACGAAATCATTCGAGGCCTTGAGGACGCGCCCAGCAGCACCCCAAAAGAACACAATGGCGGAGAGAGTAAACACAAGCCACTGCAGGTTGGCCTTCTTGAGCTTCATCGCTTCTCTGCAGTCTGCGGCAAGTGCCCCTGACCATCGGTCGCGATGGTCCGCATCGCACAGAAATCAGAGCCCGGGTGCTGCACGCAAGCTCATCATAATGGCGCGAGTGAGCACTGCCTAGTGAAGCTTATTGTTCCCTGGCCGGCGATCCCTGGCTGCCGGACCGGGCTGCTACGGCCCCGGGGTCGTGGCGCCAGTGGGCGGCGGCTGCTGGCTGCTGCCCGCGCCCTTGTAGAGCAAAGGAATGTGCAAGGGCAGTTCGGCCCCGCTGCGTCCGGCTTTACTCTTGGTTCCGGGTGCGGCTCCCTTGCTGCCTTCGGCCACGACCGTCCGCTGCGCGTTGAGACAGAGCCAGGTGCCGCGCACATGTTCAAACACGTGGGAAAATATCCCCTTCTCCTCAAAGGGAGTCTTCTCGCCCTTCCACGTCATGACGTAGGTGCCGTTGACGATGGCCACCTCCCCGACAAAACGGACGCTCACCACTTTCTGTTCCAGCGAGTCCGGCTCAGCATTTTTGGCGAAGAGCTGGGCAATCTGCTGATTGCGCGTGGTCACGTCGCCGCTGGCGGAGATGCCAATGAACTGGGGAGCGAGCACGAGTTCCAAACCATATTGGTCCCGTTTGGTCACAGCCGTGTCCCAGCGATCTTCTACCTGCTGCATCTCGTGGAATTCGGGCGGCACGGTAGTTCCTTTTGCCACCGGCGGTGCTTGCGCCACAGCGCTCGCCTGGGCCGCCACACACACCGCAGCAGCTAGAAAAAGTCTTGCTCCATAGTTCGCTCTATAGTTCGCTCCATAGCAGGAATGCAGTGGCATATGCTTCTGATCTTACCGTTATTGCCAAGCGCAAGCCGAGCATCGGCGGCTAAGAAGCGCAACGCGGTTCCCGGAGTTTGCTTTGTGGCTCATTTGTCCACATTTGCACCTGTCTGGTTAGCCCCATGCGGCAGCTGCTGGCCGCAGATTGTGCCCTAAACTGAGGTTGGAGTTTTCCTCATTCATGGCCACACTTTCTGAAGTTTCCTTAGACCGCGGTCTGCCTTCGAGCGTCGAGGCAGAGCGTTCCATCCTCGGCGCCATCCTGCTGGACAATCACGCCTACGATGAAGCCGCGGAAAAACTGCGCTCTGAGGATTTCTTTCTCGACTCGCATCGCCGCATTTACAGTCGCATGGCAGAACTGAAAGACGCGCACAGGGCCATTGATATCGTCACCCTTGCCGAGGAGCTGGCGCGCCGCAAGGAAGTTGAGGCGATCGGCGGCGTAGCCTACCTTGCGTCTCTGACCGAAGGCTTGCCCCGCCGGCCAAGTATCGATGAGTACGTTCGCATCGTGAAAGACAAGTCGCTGGCGCGGCAGCTCATCATCATCTGCAACGGCGCGATTGTACGGGCGGCCGATCAGAGCGAAGACGCGCTGACCACGCTGGATGCCGCGGAATCCGGCTTGCTGGAAGTATCAGAGCGCGGCATCACGCGTGGCTTTGTCGGGATTCCCGAGATCATCAAGACCTCGTTCGGTACCATCGATAATCTTTACGCTCAGCAGCGGGAAGTTACCGGGCTGGCCACGCACTACACGCAGTTTGACAAGATGACCAGCGGCTTGCAGGCGTCTGACCTGATCATCATTGCCGCTCGCCCCAGCATGGGCAAGACCGCGTGGGCGATCAACATCGCGGAGAATGCGGCAGTGCAGGACGGCAAAATCGTGGCCGTCTTCTCGCTCGAAATGTCGAAGGAGTCTCTCCTGCGACGCATGCTTGCTTCGCAGGCGATGGTGTCCATGCAGAAGATTCAGACCGGGTTCATTCCCAAGGCTGATCGCGGCAAGTTGATGGAAGCCCTCGAGCGGCTGGCCGAGGCAAAGATCTTCATCGACGACACGCCGGCCATCGCGCTGTCGGAAATGCGGGCCAAGGCGCGTCGTTTGCAGGGCATGCAGGGCGGTCTCGATCTGATCGTGATCGACTATCTGCAACTGATGACGGCATCGACCTCAGGCGGAAGCGGCAAGCGGCATGAAAATCGCACCCAGGAAGTGTCTGCCATCTCGCGCGGTCTGAAGGCGCTGGCTAAAGAAATGCGCGTGCCCGTAGTGGCCCTGTCCCAGTTGAGTCGTTCGTCCGAAGCGCGCGGCGGGGATAAAAAGCCGATGCTCTCCGATCTTCGCGAATCAGGATCGATCGAGCAGGATGCTGACGTGGTGGCGTTTATTCATCGCGACAGCTACTACAACAAGGACGAGAACGGGGATGACGATTCGGACTCGAAGAACAAGGCAGAGATCATCATCGCCAAGCAACGCAATGGTCCTACTGGCTCAGTGCACCTCGCCTACATCGCGGAATGTACCCGCTTTGAAAATCTTGCCTTTGGCGCCGGTCCGGGAGAGTACTGAGCGAGCCCATGTCTACCCGGCCCGTTTGGGCGGAAATCTCGCGCGGGCGGCTGCTGGCTAACTACCAAACGCTATGCCGGCTGGCCGGCCCCACGGCTGAGCTCATGGCCGTGGTCAAGGCGAATGCTTACGGACACGATGTGCTGGCGTGTGCGCCCTTGCTGGTATCTGCGGGCGCGTCGTGGCTGGGGGTTACCGACGCCCGGGAAGGCGCCGCGGTGCGCGATCTCTGCCCGAATGCACGCATTCTGTTGATGTCCGGCATTTTTGCCGGTGAAGCGGGTCTGGCCATCGAGCAACGGCTGACCCCGGTCGTCTGGGAACACTGGCACCTTGACTTGTTGGAATCGGAAGCGGCCGCCCGCAAGCTCCCCACCGGGAGTGTGCCGGTCCATCTTGAGATTGACAGCGGTATGTCCAGGCAGGGGATTCGGGTGCTGGGGCATGACATGCCTGCCCTGGCCCTCTCTTTGCTCGACCGTTTCCACGCGGCTTCCCCGCTTCGGCTGGAAGGAGTGATGACCCACTTCGCAGCGCCCGAGACCATGTATTCTTCCCGCCCGAATGGGCAGTTAGCCGGGTTGGCCGCCGCGGTCCGAGCGATCCTGGCCCAGGGTCTTCGTCCGCAGTGGCTGCATGCCGGCAATTCGTCAAGCTTGATCACGGGGGCTGACCGTCCGGCCCTGGAGGCACTGGCTCAGGGGGCGGGGGCACGGCTGATGATGCGGCCAGGGTTGGCGCTCTACGGCTATGTCGACCGGCTGACGCTCGATGGCAGGTCTTGGGCAGGCGATGTGCCGGCACTCTCGCCCGTGCTGGCCTGGAAGACCAGGGTGACTTCTCTGCGCACACTCGAACCGGGGCAGACGGCCGGGTACGGCCACACATTCGCGGCCGAAGGCACGACCCGTCTGGCTTTGCTGCCGGTCGGGTACGCCGACGGGCTGAACCGCCTGCTTTCGAACCGAGGCTATGTTTTGCTGCGCGGCCAAACCGCCCCCATCGCCGGCCGAGTCTCCATGGATCAAACAATCGTGGACGTCACCGGGATCCCCGATGCTGCAATTGGCGACGAGGTGGTTCTCCTGGGCAGCCAGCAAGGCGAAACCATCGATGCCTGGGAGTTGGCTGACCTGGCTGCCACAATTCCCTGGGAAGTGTTGTGCGCGATCAGCAACCGGGTTCCGCGCCGCATCGTTCCGTAGGTAGCACGCATGTCTCACCGTCCCTCTCCGCTGTAACCACAATGCCCTAACCCCTGGACGGGTGCCCCATGCTCGCGGAGTTCCGCGTGCGTGGGTTGAAAAAGACAGGGCGAAGCTCTTCCAATGTTTTTACTCGACCCCGCCGCGTATTGAGAGGTAAGCAACCAGGCCGAAGAAAGCACAAAGTTGGTAAGAGAGGGAGAGAACGCTTTTTAAGGGCTTCGCCCGGCTTGTTCAACCCACGCACGTGGAACTCCGCGAGCATGGGGCACCCGTCCAGGGGTTAGGGCATTGTGGTCACAGCGGGTGCATTGCTTGCCAGACGGTGACCATCGCCGCCCCACGCACAGCGGGCCGCCGGTATCCGCTACACTTAGCAAAGACGCTATGTTTATCGATGAGGCACGAATACGGGTAAAAGCCGGCGACGGCGGCAACGGCTGCGTAGCCTTCCGGCGGGAGAAATTTGTGCCCCGCGGCGGCCCATCCGGCGGCGACGGCGGCCGGGGCGGCGACGTCATTATGGAGTCGAGCGAGCGCCACAATACCCTGGTTCACTTCCGCTTCAACCCTGAGCACAAAGCGCAGCGCGGACGCCACGGAGAAGGATCGAACTGCAGCGGCAAAGAGGGCGAAGACATCATCCTTAAAGTGCCGGTGGGTACCGTTCTCTATGACGAAGAAACTGGCGCGCTGGTCCATGATTTTTCGCGCCCCGATGAGCGCATCATCGCCGCCAAGGGTGGCCGGGGCGGCCGAGGCAACCAGCACTTTGCGACCGCGGTGCACCAGGCTCCACGCGAGTCAGAAGCCGGCCGTGAGGGCGAGGAACGCAGTTATCGCCTCGAGCTGAAACTCCTGGCCGATGTAGGGCTGGTCGGCTATCCCAACGCCGGCAAGTCAACCTTGATCTCGCGACTCTCAGCCGCAAAACCCAAAATCGCCGACTACCCGTTCACCACACTGGAGCCAAACCTTGGCGTGGTCTCGGTAGGCGAGCCCCCGCATGAAGATAGCTATGTGGTGGCAGACATGCCTGGGCTGATTGAGGGAGCCCACCTGGGCGCTGGGCTGGGGTTACAGTTTCTCCGCCACATCGAGCGGACTCGCGTGCTGGTCCACCTGGTGGATGTTTCCGATGCGAGCGGACGGCCCGATCCGGTGGAGGACTTCCGCGTGATCACGGCGGAGTTGAAGAGCTTCGGCCATGGATTGGAAGAAAAGCCGATGCTGGTGGTGGCTTCGAAGGCCGATGTGGCCAACCCGGAAAAGCTCAAGAAGCTGAAGGCAATGGCGAAACGGCGCAAGCTGCCCTTCTACCAGATTTCTGCGGTGACCGGGGCGGGCATCCAGGAACTGAAGTTTGCCGTGGGAGATCGGGTGCGGGCTTCGCGGTTAACCGAGAGCGCACCGGTGACGGCGCCCACCATCCTGGCTCAGTACTAATTTAAGAAGAGAAGCTCAGGCGGTAGCTAAACGAGCACTCGCGAGGCCGGTCAAGCTGCGTTTGGCGGCCGGCATCTGCACCAGTTCCCATGCGGATCGATCGCGCAGCAGACGCGATACCAGGGCAGTGTGCATGGCATGACCTGCGCGTTGCGCGACCACCCGGCCCAAAATACGGTGTCCGGCCAACGCAAGATCCCCGATCAGGTCCAATACCTTATGACGCACGAATTCGTCGTCGAAGCGGAGCGGACCATTCTGCACCGCCCCTCGGCAAAGAATAATGGCATTTTCGTCGGACGCGCCGCGGATCAGCCCCATATCCCGCAGCATCTTTTCATCCTCACGGAAACCAAAGGTGCGCGCTGCGGCGATCTCTGCCCCGTAGGACCCCTCAGCCAAATCGACGGTGAAGGCCTGGCGACCGATCGGTTCGGCAAAATTGATGTCGTAGGTAATGCTGTAGCCTTCGCCCGGATACACCGCAATGAACTTGCCGTTCTCACGCACTTCGACACTTTTGAGAATGCGCAGGTACTGCCGACGGCGGCGCTGGCTGCGGATGCCGACCCGGGTAAATGCCTCCACATACGGCAGGGCGCTTCCGTCCAGAATGGGCAATTCCAGGTTGTCGAGTTCGATGATGACGTTATCGACGCCCATCCCGATCAGGGCCGAAAGCAGGTGCTCGGTCGTCGAAATGAGCACACCCTGGCGCATGATGCTGGTCGCATAGCTCACCTTGGCGACGTTTCTGCCAATGGCCGCAATCTCGTAGTTATCCAGATCGGTGCGGCGAAAAACCACCCCGGAGCCAGCCGGAGCCGGCAACAGACGCATGTGCACCGGCGCTCCACTATGGAGACCAACACCGGTGAATTCGATCACCGAAGCGATCGTTTTTTCTAGATGATCCTGATCCACCAAATAGTATTCCCTGGTTGCGAATAGCCGCAAAACCATAGACTACCTACGGAGAAAAAAGTTTCACTGTGTCCAAATAGCCACAAATTGATCGAAGCCGATGAATGAACTTAGATGGTCTAACTCTTAATTGCTAAAGACTTGGAAGAGGTGAAGACGTGAAGACCCACAAGGAGTTGACCCGCGCCGTCGCAAAACGCAGGCCGCGCACGCTGGAGATGTTGCGTGAATTGGTAGAAGTCGAGTCCCCCACCGAAAGTCGGGCGGCGGTGAATCGCTGCGTCGGCCTGGTGGAAGGCTGGGTCAGGGCGCTGGGCGGCAAAAGCAGGCGAGAGCGTCAGACCGCAGCCGGTGATTTGCTCATCGCGCGCTTTGGCCCGGCACGGAGCGCTGCTAAACCGCTCATGCTGCTTGGGCATCTGGACACGGTGTGGCCGGAAGGCACACTGGCGAAAATGCCTTTTAAGCTGAGTCAGGGCCGCGCCTGGGGACCGGGCGTGCTGGATATGAAAGCCGGCGTGGTCATGGCGCTGAGCGCGCTGGGGTTGCTGGTGGAAACCGGTTTGTTACGCCGTCCGGTGGTATTTCTGCTGAACAGCGACGAGGAGACGGGCAGCGAATGCTCCCGGCCGCTTACCGAGTCACTGGCGCGCAACAGCGAGGCGGTCTTCGTGCTGGAACCGGCCCAGGGTCTGGCGGGCGCCTATAAGACGGCCCGCAAGGGGGTGGGCCACTATCGCCTGCAGGTGCAGGGAGTCGCGGCGCATAGCGGGGTCGATTTTGGCAACGGGCACAGTGCCGTCCTGGAACTCGGCCGGCAGATCGAGCGGGCGAGCGCGTTTACCCAACTGGACCGCGGGATCACGGTGAACGCCGGGGTGATCGGCGGCGGCACGCGATCGAACGTGGTGCCGGCGGAAGCCTGGGCCGAGTTCGATGTCCGCATTGCCCGGGCGCTCGATGCTCCACGGATTGACAAGCGCTTCCGCGGGCTGCGCCCCGTGGATCGCCATTGCACGCTTGCAGTCACGGGCGGCTTGAACCGGCCACCCATGGAACGGACCCCAGGGACGGTCGCGCTTTTCCGCCAGGCCGCAACTATGGCGGCCGGCCTGGGTTTCGCCCTGCAGGAAGCAGCGACGGGCGGAGGATCTGATGGAAACTTCACTTCCGCCCTGGGCATACCAACGCTGGACGGGATGGGAGCAGTGGGCGAAGGAGCCCATGCCGGGAACGAATCCATTCTGCTCGAAGCGCTCGTTCCCAGAACAGCTCTGCTCGCAGCCATGATCGGCGGCCTTGCCCTGCAATAGGCCGGAAAAGGGAGTAGCTCATGCTCGCTCTAGTGGATCTCGCTGTCTTGGCCCTGGTTCTCCTCTGCTTCACCCACTTGCTGATGCGCAACTAGGCCGCATTGCCGGCAGCAAGACCCGTCATTCGTTTACAGAACAGACCGGGGAAATGCGGTATAAGGACCGGTCTGTAGAAACCGTTTATTACGGGCGCGGCATGCGTTGCGCAGCACCTTCCAGCAGGCTGGCCACCAGCGCCAGGGGCAGGCCGACCACGTTGAAGTAGCAGCCACTGATCCGTGGAATCCAGCGCGCGGCGTAGCCCTGGATCGCATAGGCGCCTGCTTTATCCATGGGTTCCCCGGTGGCTACATAGTCCTGGATCTCCTCCTGCGAGACGGTCCGCATGGTCACCTGGGTCACTTCCGCAGCGGATTCGATGAGAGGCGCAGCCCCTTCTCCCCACACCAGGGCGACCCCGGTCACGACATAATGCGTGCGGCCGGCGAGCAGGCGCAGCATCCGGGCGGCATCTTCCTCATCTCTGGGCTTGCCTAAAATCTCCTGATCACACACCACGACGGTATCGGCGCCCAGCACCATGCATGGCTTCGTCCTTCCCGCCTGACGCTGGGCGAAGACGGCCTCGGCTTTTTCCCGGGCAAGGCGGAGGGTGAAACGGATGGCGTCTTCGCCGGGTTGGCGCTCCTCGGGAACAGACGAAGCCTGCACTTCGAAAGTGAAGCCTGCCTGGGTCAGCAGTGCGCGTCTTCGCGGCGAGGCAGAGGCAAGAATCAGGGGCAGCATGGCTATCGCTGGGCCATGTGGGTGCCGGCACGCAGGCCCTTACGATCGCGCACGGCCCAGGCCATGTGGGGTGTGTTGTGGGCAATGCCGCTGCGTCCATCCGGGCCGAGCAGGATAATGCCGCCGTGCCCATGCAGCCGGGCAAACAAGTAAGCGATCGCGTCTTCGGCTGCCTGCTCCGGGCCCATCTGGGCCACACGGTCTACCGCCCATTTGCCCAGGACCAGCTTCATGATGGGCTCGCCCCAACCGGTGAGGGAAGCGGCTGCGCTGCGATTATCCGCGTAGCCACCGCAACCGATCAGCGAGGAGTCGCCGACTCTTCCGGGAGCTTTGTTGAGGGTGCCGCCGGTGGATGTCGCGGCGGCGAGATTGCCGGTGCTGTCCAGGGCGACGGCCCCGACGGTGTCGTGACCTTCCGAGGCAGGTTGCGGACCACCGAACGTCAGGTCGGGCATGCCGGCCCGCTCGCGAGCTTGTGCGTCTTCCAGACGCAGCCGCTCGCGATCGATCACCAGTTCCGCATTGTCGATCAAGGGCATCCCGAGTTGCTGGGCAAAGGCTTCCGCACCCGCCCCGACGAAATAGACGTGAGGGCTGCGCTCCAGCACCAGGCGGGCTGCCTGGATAGGATTTCTTAGCCGCTCCACGCACGCCACGCCACCGGCCCGCAGCGTCGCGCCATCCATCATGAGCGCGTCCAGTTGCACGCGGCCATCCCGATTAAGGAAGCTGCCGCGACCGGCATCGAAGGTTTCATCGTCTTCCAGCACGGTGACGGCCGCCTCGACGGCGTCGAGCGCCGATCCGCCTTCCGCAAGCAGACTGTAGCCGGCTTTGGCTGCGCGGGAGACGCCGCGTTCGTGGGCCTGCAGTTGGTCAGCGGGGATATCCCAGGCGCCGCCATGCACCAGCAGCACGGGTGATTGCAGGCTCATATCAGGCGCGGGGAGAGGGTCGTAAGTCGCCGTTTTTCGCGAGCGATGGCACGCCCGCAGCAGTTTGCGGCTGCTCGCGCACCGCGGTCGGCTCTTTGACCGCAGCGGGAACCCTGGCTGGTTGTTTGGTGCGGGAATAGGTGTAGCTGATGCGATGAATGACTGTAATGGTGGACAACACGGCCAGTACCCACAGGACCGGCGCCATGACTCCCCAGCGCTCGAAGAGCGCGCCCAGGATGATCAACACCACGCGTTCCGGACGCTCCATAAAACCGACTTTGCACGACCCAATGAGGGCTTCCGCACGCGCACGCGTGTAGGACACCATGAGCGAGGTCACCATGACAAAGGCGGCCAGCACTACATAGAAGAAACGATTGCCGCGGGCGTAGAACACCAGCAGGCCAAAGAAAAGAACCACGTCGCTGTAGCGGTCGATGACGGAGTCGAAGAACGCACCGAAGACCGTGACCTGATCGGTTTGCCGGGCCACACGGCCATCCACCATGTCAAAGATGCCGGCACCGATGATCACCAGTCCGGCGTACACAAACATGCGTACAAAATTGTGCTCATTCGCCAGCCCGAAGAGGATCGCGGCGGCAGTATTGATCAGAAGACCGAGAAAGGTGAGGACGTTCGGTGAAATACGGGTCAGCGCAAGGCCGTTCACAATGGCCTGCAGGATCACACCGCAGCCTCTGCCGAAGGCACTGGTCCACGTCCAGGTCTGCTTCTCGGTCATGAAACCTCGTCGTGAATCGTCGTCAGCTTCAGGATTTCCAGCTCGCGCTTGCCGTTTGGGGTAACGATGGTCGCGATGTCGCCCACGCGCTTGCCCACCAGGCCACGGCCAATGGGCGAAGTGGTGGAGATGAGCCCCTGGCTCACGTCCGATTCTTCACTGGTCACCAGCTTATAGGTAATTTCCTCGTTCTTGGTCGAGTCAAATATGACCACAGTCGAGCCGAATGCAATTTTGTCTTTAGGAATGTTGGTCAGGTTCACCAGCGAGAGTTCAGCCATCCGCGCTTTGAGTTGACCCAGGCGCGCGTTCACGAATACCTGGCGTTGTTTGGCCATGTGGTATTCGGCGTTCTCGCTCAGGTCGCCCAGCGAGGCTGCTTTTTTGATCTCGATGGGAAGCTCGTGAGTGAGTTCGTGCTCCAGCACGCGAATTTGTTCTTCCAGCTTTTTCTTTATGTGTTCAGGCATTTCGTATTAATCCGGGAAGCGGGGCCCTGTGCTACTGTGCTCGTCCTGGTGAACAGGACCAAACACGATTATACGAGTTATCGCCGGGAATCGAGGAAACTCTACAGAATGAGTACGGCCGCCGCTTCGTGGAGGGCAAGCACGGGTTGGGCGGTGACCCCCCGGTTCGTCCGGAACGGCCACTTCGACAATGTCGGCACGCAAGTCCGCGCTGCCTTAAGACTTCATATATATATGTTGCTCCTAACAGGATGCGGAGCAGGAATCGCATCCAGGAATCGCATCATGGGAGAAAGGCGCACAACAGATCCCTCGACTGCGCTCGGGATGACAAAAGGGGCGGTGGAAGGGAAAACGCAGCGAAGGGAAAACAGCAGGAGGAAAGGCAAGGCACGCACAACCCTCAACTACGCACCGGGACAAGGCGTCCTTCTCCCGCCGCCCACACCTCTCCCAACCACCGCACCCTTTGTCATCCCGAGCGCAGTCGAGGGATCTGCTGTGCGCCTTTCTCTTGCCACAAATTTTTACAGAGCTCCAGCATCGGATGGGCAGAGGAACGTGGGTCTCGATTGCAGCCGCTTCGCTGCCAAGGAGTGACTCTCCTGCCGTTCCTGCTGAAAGAATGGTTCTTCTGCGTGTTCGACCCCGGAGCTCTGTATAAATTTGTGGCATAAAATCCAGGTGGCGAATCAAATCACTTAAGGTCCCCCTTGTGCGACGTTTTTTCCTGGTTGTTCTTTTGTTGGCCGTGGTTGCCGCTTCGTTCGCGTTTTACGCACTGCATAGGACGGTTGGCCCGTCTGCGGAAACGTTTGTCGAGGTGCTGCCCGGCATGGGCTCCCGGGCGATTGGCGCCCGGCTGGCGGAGCAGGGGATCATTCGCAGCCAATACGTCTTCGATGCCTGGCACCTGCTGCGCGGGGGCACGCTGAAGGCCGGGGAATATCGTTTCGATCAGCCCGCCACCCTGCCCACGGTCTACAACCGCCTGGTGCGCGGCGACGTGTATACCCGCAGCCTCACCATACCCGAGGGTTACAACCTCTTCGACATCGCGCAGGCAGTGCAGGATGCGCAACTCGAATCGAAAGACGCGTTTCTGACGTCGGCTGCGAAAGACATTACATTGATTGCCGACCTTGACCCCAACGCGAAAACCCTGGAAGGCTACCTCTTTCCAGATACTTATCGCTTCCAGCGCCATTTGCCACCGACACAGATCGTGGCGGCTATGGTCAGGCGGTTTCGCCAGAGCACGGCGTCGATTGGGTTGCAGGGCGACTACCACCGAGTGGTGACGCTGGCCTCCCTGGTTGAAAAGGAGACGCCGGTGCCGGATGACCGCCCGCTGGTGGCGAGTGTGCTGCAGAATCGGCTGAGCAGGAGCATGCCCCTGATGACTGATCCCACCGTTATCTACGCTGCGCTGCTCGACAAGCGTTACCGGGGAACCATCTATCAATCTGACTTGAAACGGGATTCAGCCTACAACACGTATTTGCACACGGGGTTGCCGCCGGGACCCATCTGTAGTCCAGGTTTAGCGTCGTTACGGGCCGCCATGCATCCTGCAGATAGCACGTACCTCTACTTTGTTGCCGACCCTGGAGCGGCCGGCCATTCGCGTTTCGCCAATACCCTCGAAGAGCACCAACGCAACGTAATAGCGTATCGGCGCGGGCTCAAAGAGGCCGAAGGACCCCTGACACGTTAAGAAAGCCCACATCGCTGTGGGCGGGCAGGGGCCACGCCGCAGGCATGGCGTTGCTCTATACTCGCAGTTTCTGAGTTGAATGGATGCGGAGAGACTGGTTGAAGTTTTCGGCGCTGCTGGTACCGGTTTTGACCGGATGCCTGAGCCACACCCGCAAGCTGCAACAGCCCAGGGTGGCGGGGGCGGTGATGAACGCCGACGCCGTGCAATTGGTGGAGGCGGTGAACCGCCGCTACGACCAGGTGACCTCGCTTAGCGCCACGGTTGATTTTGCTGCGTCCGTTGGTGGCGCGCACAAGGGCAAGCAGACGGATTACACCTCCATTCATGGATACATCCGCTTACGTAAACCAGAGATGCTCCGGGTGCTCGGATACCTGCCGGTGGTGCGCCTGCGCGCGTTCGATCTGGCCAGCGACGGCAGTCACTTCACGCTGCTGATCCCGACCAAAAGCCGGGCCATTCAGGGCAGCAATACCGTGACCAAGCCGGCAGCGGATTCGATAGAGAACCTGCGACCGGAGCTCTTCTTCAACTCGATCCTGGTGCGCAGCATCTCCCCGGACTGGATCGTCTCGCTCACCAATTCAAGCCAGAGCTCGATGGACCCGAAAACCAAGCAGATCATCGAGCAGCCGGAGTACGACCTGGCGATTTTGCAACCGGGGCAGCCAAGTGCGTCCGGCGTGCTGGCCAAGGTGGCAAAGCCTCTCCGCGTGATTCACTTCAGCCGCGCCAATTTGTTGCCCACCGGGCAGGACATCTACGACGCTGAAGGCGATCTGGAGACCCAGGTGACCTATGGGCCCTATCAGAACTTCAACGGAAGCCAATTCCCCAAGACGATTACGATTGAGCAGTTATTGGCTGAGTACAAAATCACGCTCACGGTAGAGAAGCTGGTTTTGAATCAGCCGCTGGCTGATGACCAGTTCGAGCAGGAAGTGCCTGCAGGCTACAAAGTGGAGAAGATGCCCTAGTGGTCCGGAATGCAGGACCCAGGCGCTGCTGCAAGGGGTAGATGTCCCCCACTCAAGCCAAACGCGGCTTGAATGGGCCACCCTGTATTTGTGGTGGTCCTCGCAGTCATAAGATTCGTCCAAGTTAGGTCCGGGTGAATAAGGCCGGGTGGCCCATTCAAGCCGCGTTTGGCTTGAGTGGGGGACATCTGCGCCGTACAGCTGTGCCCGGATCTTCCGCTGAGTTTGCTTGCATGACCTACAACAGGCCGGCACGCCCGGCGTGATCGTGGATGGCGCGGTTGATTTCGAGCGCAAGGCCCAGCGCGTCACGCGCATGCTCGGGACGAACTACCGGCGGCTTGCGGAAGCGCACCGCCTCTAAAAAAGACTGAATCTCCAGCAACAGGGGCTCCCCTGCCTTGATGGCCGGCTTGCTGGGCACCAGCGCTGCCGTTGGTATGGCGCCTGCAGCAGCCGATGCGTCCCGGTCCAGATCGATCACCAGCAGGTCCTGCCTGGCATAGTCGATCGACAGGTACTGGTGTGGTTGGAAGAAGCGAAGCTTGCGCACGGTCTCGGTGCTTACCCGGCTGGCGGTGAAGTTGGCTACGCAGCCGGTGTCAAACTCCAGCCGGACGTTGGCGATATCGACCGTGGGCGACAGGATGCGCAGGCCCACGGCATGCAATTGCCGTACCGGCGACTGCACGAAGCTCAAAACGATATCCAGATCGTGAATCATCAGGTCGAGCACGACGTCGACGTCGAGTGCGCGGCGGTGAAAAACACTGAGCCGGTGCGCTTCAAAGAACATCGGGCCGTTCACCAACGGAGCGGCCGCGGTCACCGCGGGATTAAATCGCTCCAGCAAACCCACCTGCAGGATTTTCTGTTGCGCGGCGGCCTGCGTCACCAGGGCGTCGGCCTCAGCCAGCGAAACAGCGATGGGCTTTTCCAGCAGCACATCGAGCCCCTGCGCCAGGCATTGCGAGGCGACAGCGTAATGGGCTGAGGTGGGCACGCATACAGAAACAGCGTCCAGCTGCAGTTGGCCGGCGCGGCAGGCTTCGAGGCAGGCCTCTGGCGAGGGAAACACCGCGACGGAGCCCTCCTGACGCTGGGTTTCCAGGGCAGCAGGGTCGGGGTCGACCACGGCGGCCAGATGCACGCCGAAGCCCGCCTGCTCCAATTGTCGATAAATGCGCAGATGGTTACGGCCGAAGGCGCCAGCGCCAAAGACTGCCAGATTCAGCACGGGTTGGATGGTCATTGCATCATGGGCGGGATCGGGGTCGGAGTGAAGGCCAGAGAAGGGCCGGGATCGCTGTCTGCGAAGGGTCGCGGAGCCGCCGGCGCATAGGCGGCTGACTCCGCGAACAAGGATTTGGGCTGTGCCGGAAGACCTACTTACCCTGCACTGCGCCGAGGCACTTCGAGTAAAGCGCGATTAACTGGTTGACCTGTTCTTCAGGTTTTGAGCTGGAGCCGGCGACGAACCCGGCAGCAGGCGAAGGACCTCTCCCCAGACCCGCCGATGCAGCGACAAATTTCAACAAATCCAAAGCAATATCTTCATTCCGGCGTGCGCCATTCAGGGCAGAAACAGCCTGTTCCATTTGCTTCCTCCGAAGGCGATGCTACCAGAACGAGCGGACCCGCTGCCGGATGACACCGGGGCTTCGCGTATGCTGCTACTGGCGATGGCCCAGCCGTCGCGGAACCGGCCCATGCGGGCGATGGGGGGACGACCGTGGCGGTGACCGCGATCCAGCAGATTCGACGCATGCGCGGCGGTGCCCAGAGCCACCTGATGCTGGCTTCCGATAACAACCTCTATGTCGTGAAGTTCAGTAACAATCCTCAACACGTGCGGGTGCTGGCCAACGAACTGCTGGCCACCCGTCTGGGCGCCGCGGTAGGGCTCGCCGTGCCTGCCTCCGAGGTGATCGAGGTGAGCAGCTGGCTGGTGCACAATACGCCCGATCTGAATATGCAGTTACGCGGTGGCGCCCAACCATGCCAGCCCGGCCTGCAATTTGCATCCCGCTGGGTGGGCGGGCTGATGCCCGGGCAGGTGGTCGACTATTTACCGGAACAGCAACTGCTCGAGGTCCGGAACCTGGGCGAATTTGCCGGGATGCTGGCCCTCGACAAATGGACCTGCAACATCAATGGCCGGCAAGCCGTGTTCCAAAAGAGCCGGCGGGAAAAGCGTTACAGCGCCACCTTCATCGACCAGGGTTATTGCTTCCATGCGGGCGATTGGAAGTTCATCGACATGAGCCTGGGGGGCGTCTTTGCCGAGAATACCGTTTACCGCGGGGTGACTGGCTGGGCCAGTTTTGAACCGTGGCTCAGCCGCATTGAGGGGCTGGACCCCGCAGTGGCGTGGGCCATCGCGGAGAGCATTCCTCCAGAATGGTATGGGGGAAATGTGAGCGAGCTTGAGGGGCTTATCGAGCGTTTGTTGGCCAGACGGGTGCGGGTGCGCGAACTGATCACGGCATTCCGGGTCTCCGCGCGACAGCCCTTTCCGCTCTGGGGCACTGCAGGCCAGGAAAAGTCCGGCGAGGGATCGTTGTCCAGCGTGTGGATGCAAAACGGGGACCAGGATGGAAGGATTGTCTAAAGCAGCAGGCGGGTTGGGCCTGGGGGCCGATGTAAGGTGTGGGTGCGGGATGCAGGAAGGAGGGGGTTATGGCGGCACGGACACAGTGTGAGTTTCAATTGATCCGCTACGTGCCAGACCCGGTGAAGAACGAGTTCGTCAACATCGGCGTCTTGCTGCGTGCCTCCGATGGAGAACGCAGCCTGCTGCGGTTCACCCGCGACTGGAGCCGGGTTCGTTGCCTTGATCCGGATGCGGACATACCGATGCTCGAGGCTTTAGAGATCGAAGTGAGTCAACGCCTGCTGGCGCAATCGGCAGATCATCCGAAGCCGATACGGGCGCTGCTGGAGGGCTCACTCAGTAACGGCATCCAGATCACCGAAGCCAAGGCGCACCTGGCGGAAACGTTTGTGGCCGGCATCGAAGACCTGATGCGTTTGTATATTGACACGCCGCGGCGCGAACGGAGCCAGCGGCGCGGCGGACGCACCGCCCTGGTGGCCGCCATGCGGACTCGCTTTGAAGAAGCCGGCGTCTGGGCGCTGATGCGCAAGCAGATCGCGGCCGCTGACTATACCCGGGCGGGCGATCCATTGCGGATCGACTGCGGCTATCGCAATGGGGTGGTGAAAATGTTTCAGGCGATCTCGCTCGAAAGCAATGCCGATGATGCCAAGCTGCTGGCGTTTGCCGCTCCTCGGCTGCGGGCCGGCGTGCAGCGGGAAGAACACGCCGATCTACTGTTGACGGCGATCATCGAGCCGATTGCCTGGCCCGCGGGCGACAGCGAGCCGGACGAGGAACGCAGCCTGCTGTACGACTACGCGCGCGCAACTATGCAGGAGAATGACATCCGCGTCATGACCACAACGGACTTGCCACAGCTGGCGCAGACCGCCCGGCAGGAACTGCACGTATAGACCCTGAATATTGCTGACAGACTGCTGAGGCCGCTTCGCCCGCGGAACCGTGTTGTAAGTGAAATAATTGCCAGCATGAATGCCCCACCCATCGTTGGCGTCGTGATGGGCAGCAAGAGCGACTACGATGTGCTTCTGCCTTGCCTGGACCTGTTGCGGGAATTCGCCGTACCCCATGAAGCGCGCATCGTTTCTGCGCATCGCACCCCTGATTGGCTTTTTGAGTACGCGGAACAAGCGCAGCCCCGGGGCCTGAAGATCATCATTGCCGGGGCGGGCGGAGCTGCTCACCTGCCGGGCATGATGGCGGCCAAAACGACCTTGCCGGTATTGGCTGTACCCATTCCTTCTACCTGTCTCCAGGGTATGGACTCGCTGCTGTCGATCGTGCAGATGCCTAAAGGTATTCCGGTGGCGACCCTGGCCATTGGCAAGCCGGGCGCGGCGAATGCGGCTTTGCTGGCGGTGGCGATCCTGGCCTTGCAGGACCCAAAGCTTTCACAGCAACTACAGGACTGGCGCCAGGCGCGCAGCCAGGAAGTTCTGGATGCCGAGTTGCCGGGAGCGGTTTCCGCATGAGCGCCATTGAGCAGGGCTCGACCCTGGGGATCCTGGGCGGCGGCCAATTGGGCCGCATGACGGCGATGGCTGCACGCTCGCTGGGTTACCGGGTCCAGGTGATGGACCCGGACCCTTCCTGCCCGGCACGGTTTGTGGTCGATGCGTGCTTTGTGGGCGCTTGGGACGATGCGCACGCCGCTGCCGATCTGGCCCGCGGTTGCGATGTGATCACGCTGGAAATTGAACAGATCTCGATTGCTTCGCTGGAAGCGGCGGGCCGGTTTGCGCCGGTGCGGCCGGGCAAAGAGATCCTGGCCATGGTGCAGGATCGCATCCAGCAGAAGAAGTGGTTGAGCGACCAGGGGTATCCCGTAGGGCCCTACCGGGAAATCTATGCCGAAGAGGATTTGCGGCAGGCGGTGGCGACCCTCGGGGATCGCATTTTCCTGAAGCACGCGCGTGGCGGTTACGACGGTAAAGGGCAGGTCAAGCTGGAGGGCGGTGCCGGGCAGGACCTTTCGTCAGCCTGGCAGGCTCTGGGTGGGCAGCCGTGTGTCGCGGAGAAGGCGTTCGATCTCCAGTCGGAGATTTCGGTGATGGTCGCGCGAAATCCAAGTGGGCAGGTAGTGGTTTACCCTGCGGCGACCAATCACCATGAGCACCAGATCCTGGTGTGGAGCGCGCAGCCTTCAGCGTTAGCACCGGCCCTGGAGAAGCGCGCCCAGGACATTGCCATGACCATGGCGGCGGAGCTCAAGCTGGAGGGGCTGCTGGCGGTGGAAATGTTTGTGACCGGCGGAGATGGTCTGTTTGTGAATGAACTGGCGCCCCGGCCGCATAACAGTTACCACGCCAGTCAGCGCTGCTGCGTGACCAGCCAGTTCGAGCAGGCGGTGCGGGCCGTGTGCGACTTGCCGTTAGGCGACGTGCGGATTGTGCGGCCGGCAGCGATCGCTAACTTGTTGGGCGATCTTTGGCTGAAGGGCGGGCTGAAGGATGGGCATCAGACGGAGCCGCAGTTTTCGCGGGCGCTGGCTGTACCCGAGGTGAGCCTGCACTTGTACGAGAAGCACACAGCGCGCGCGGGGCGGAAGATGGGACATCTTTCGGCTACGGCGGATACGGCGGAGGAGGCAGTGGCGCGGGTGCTGGAAGCAAGGAATCTGCTCTAACCTGGACTTCTCACCAGTACTGATGGGTGCGACAGGTTGAAGGGAGCGGTGAGCCTGTTGTTGTGTTTTGGCTTGTGGCCTTGCGCGTTAGGTAATTTTTTGTGTGCGACGACATGGTTTGCGGTAGCTAGCCCCCAATTTGTCATCCATCGACTGCGCTGCTAATGAACAAACTGGAAAGCGCTCTGGACGAGGGTTCAAATGTCCCCCACTCAAGCCAAACGCGGCTTGAATGGGCCACCCTACAGTTTTTAGGGTCCGATCAGTCGCCACTCAGGAGGATTTGCTCCCTGCCCGCATCCAGAAAAGCCGAGGGTGGCCCACTCAAGCCGCGTTTGGCTTGAGTGGGGGACATCCTGCTCCGCTCCCTCAGCCAGACCGATGCGTATCGCACCCCGTTCATCCCGTCCTTAACTTGCACCGCAAGCAGATTGCTCGGGATGACAAAAGGGGGGCTAGCTAAACCCTGGAGCCCTATCTAACGGGTAGAGAGTGCTGGCCGGCCCAGTCACACAAAAAAGCCAGCGGCGCGGGTGAGTCTCCCGCGCCGCTGGCAACATGCGTAAGCTGCTAGCCGATGTCCTCGTTCCAGTTTTCCAGGTACTTCTTTACCTCGGCCATGAAGCGGCCCGCATCGGCACCGTCAATGATGCGGTGGTCGAAGCCCAGGGTGAGGCGGATGATACTCCGGATCGCGAGCGAATCAGAGCCGTTCTCATCCGTAACTACCGTTGCTTCTTTGAAGAGTCCGCCGACTCCCAGGATGGCTGATTCCGGTTGATTGATGATCGGGGTGCCAAATTGCTCGCCGAAGATGCCGGGATTGGTAATGGTGAAGGTGCCAGAAGCGACCTCTTCCGGCTTCAGCTTCTTGCCCCGGGCGCGTTCTGCCAGATCGACGATGGCACGGGCGACTCCCAGGAAGCTCTTGTCCTCTGCCTGACGGATGACCGGTACGATCAAACCCCATTCCAGGGACACAGCGATGCCCAGGTTGATGTTCTTGTGGTAGCGAATCGCGTCGCCTTCCATGGATGCATTCACGATCGGCATTTTGCGCAGGGTCGCGATCACAGCGCGGGAAATGAAGGGCATGAAGGTGAGCTTGACGCCATTGCGCTGCTCGTACTTCGACTTCTCTTTTTCCCGCATGCGCACGATGCGGGTCATATCAACCTTGAAGACCGTGTGCACGTGGGGGCTGATGCGCTTGGAATCGGTCATGCGCTGCGCGATGATGCCGCGCATGCGCGTCATAGGCACCACTTCGTCGCCGGCCATGACCACAGGCGCGGGCGCCGGAGCGGCTGGCTTGGGGGCGGCTGGTGGGGCCGCTGGCATTGCGACCGGTGCCGGGGCTGGAGCGGAAACAGTTGCCGGCGCCGGCTTGGCCGCGGGGCTGCCTCCCTTGGCGATGTAGCCGAGAATATCTTCCTTCGTAATCCTTCCCGCGGAGCCGGTGCCCGGCACCTTGTTCAGGTCCACGTTGTTTTCCTTGGCGATCTTGCGCACCAGCGGCGAGGAGCGCAGGCGCTCGCCCGCTTCGCCATCCGCGGTATCGCTTTCCGGCTCGGGAGAGCCAGCGCTCGCAGCCGCCGCGACGACCGGCGCAGACTGGGAGGGAGTGGCAGACACCACTCCACTGCCGCCCGCGTCGATGAGGGCAACTACGGTGTTGATCTGGACGGTGGTACCGGCCTCGACTTTGATTTCTGCCAACACGCCGGCTGCGGGCGAGGGAATTTCCGCATCCACCTTGTCGGTCGAGATCTCGAATAGCGGTTCATCCTGCTGCACCGCATCCCCGGGCTTCTTCAGCCACTTGGTGATGGTGCCCTCAAAGATGGACTCGCCCATCTGCGGCATGATCACTTCATTGAGGGCAGGTGTCGCGGTGCCCGCGGGCACCGCAGCGGACTGTTGTGCTGCCGGGACAGGCGAAGAGGAAGCGGCCACGGACGCGGTCGCTCCGGTAGTCGCTGCCGCTGCTGGGGCCGTGTCCTTCGGTGTCGTTTCTTTCGGCGCATCTTTCGTGGCCGGACCCTTGGCAGGGGCAGAGGCTCCGTTGCCTGCCGACTCCGCGATCACACCGACCACCGTATTGATCTGGACGGTATTGCCCTCGGCGATCTTGATCTCAGAAAGCACACCGCCGGCTGGAGATGGAATTTCTGCGTCGACCTTATCGGTCGAGATCTCAAACAGCGGCTCGTCTTGCTGGACCGTGTCGCCCGGTTTCTTCAACCATTTGGTAATGGTGCCTTCGAAGATCGACTCGCCCATCTGGGGCATGATCACATCAGTTGGCATGGACTCCCTCTCGCAAATCCCGCAAGGGCGTGTGCCCCACGCGAAACTCCTATTCTAGAGCAATCTCCTGCTTGCCGTGCGCACCCCGCTCTGAGCGGGCTAGATACCGGCCGGGAGAAGATCGTTCAGGCTCTCCAGCCATACGATCTGCCGATCGAAGACGCGGCCAAAGTGGCGTGCCAGGGATTGAGACGCCTGTTCGAGCGACGGCGGGTGATCGGTGGTCACCTCGGCTTCCAGGCTGGTGACGCCGCGGTCACTGATGCCACAGGGAACTATCAGGTTGAAGTCGTCAAGATCCGTGGTGACATTCAGGGCGAAGCCATGTGTGGTCACCCCGCGAGCCACGTGCACGCCCAAAGCGGCAATCTTCTTTTCAGGAACAGCTCCGCCGGGAATGGTCCAAACTCCGGAGCGGCCCGGCACCCTCTCCGTCAGAACGCCGTATTCCGCGCAGACACGGATGAGCACCTCCTCCAGTTTGCGGAGGTACTCGATGATGCCGATGGACGGGGTGAAGCCACGCAGGTTGAGGATGGGATAGCCGACCAGCTGACCGGGGCCGTGATAGGTCACGTCGCCCCCACGGTTGGTTTCCAGCAGGGCTATGCCGCGGCGGGCCAGCAGTTCGTCGGTCGCGACCACATGCTCGCGCCGCGCATTTCTGCCGAGGGTGAGCACCGGGGGGTGCTCGACCAGCAGGAGCACATCCCCGATGTGTTCCTGCTGGCGCAGCGCGCACACCTTTTCTTGCACGGCCAGCGCGGCGGAGTAGTCCATGCGCCCGAGATGGACCAGGGACACCACCATGGTCACAAAAGCAAGCGCTTAGACATTGATGGCCATGTTTTCGACGCTGCCAAAGCCGTCGAGCATCGCCTCGGCCAGCGTGGGGTGCGCGTGGATGGTAAACATCAGGTCTTCCACGGTTGCCTCAAGCTCCAGCGCGACTACGGCCTCGGCGATCATCTCGGTCGCGGAGGGGCCAATGATGTGTACGCCGAGCAGCTCACCATACTTGGCGTCCGCCACGACTTTCACGAAGCCCTCGTGAGAGCCCACGATCGACGCCTTGGAATTGGCGGAGAAGGGGAACTTACCCACCTTGACTTCGTGTCCGGCAGCTTTGGCCTGAGCTTCCGTGAGACCTACGCTGCCGATTTGCGGTTCGCAGTAGGTGCATGCAGGGATGCGGTCGCGGCGCACCGGCTTGGCATGTTTGCCGGCCAGCTTGGCGGCAACAACCATCCCCGCCATGGCGGCCACGTGGGCCAGCTGCGGCAGCCCGGCGACGACGTCCCCGATGGCGTAGATACCCGGTTCCTTCGTCTGCATCCACTCGTCGGTCTTGATGAAGCCGCGCTCCACCTCCACCCTGGTGCTTTCGAGGCCAAGGTTTGCCGTACGGGGTGAGCGGCCCACCGCCACCAACACGGTTTCTGCTTCCTTCACCAGCTGTTTGCCATCCGCAGCGGTGAAGGTGACCTTTACGCCGGTCTTGGTCTTTTCAACCTTATCCACCTTGGCGCCAGTGTGGGCTTCAATGCCACGTTTGCGATAGACGCGCGAAAGCTCTTTGCTGACATCCTCGTCTTCGTTGGGCACCATGCGGGGCAGGTACTCGATGATCGTGATTTCGCTGCCAAAGCTTTTGAAGATGGAGCCAAACTCGACACCAACCGCACCCGCGCCGATCACTACCATCGACTTGGGAATCTGCGGCAAGGCCAGAATCTCCATGTTGGTGAGAATGCTCTTGGCATCGGACTCGACTCCAGGCAGCATGCGGGCATCGGAGCCGGTGGCAATCACCACGTTCTTCGCCTGCACGGTTTTCTTCTCGCCGCTGGCGCTTTCCACCGAAATGGAGTGCACCCCATCCTTGGCAGCGCCGGTCAGGCGGCCGTAACCTTCGATGTTGGTCACCTTGTTCTTGCGCATGAGGAAGTCGAGACCCTTCACATGCTTGGTGATGATCCCGTTCTTTCGATCCAGGATCGTCTTCCAGTTGATGGTGACTTTACCCACGCCCTCGAGGCCGTGCTCGGTCGCGCTCTTGAGGTGGTCATACATTTCAGCATCAAAAAGCAGGGACTTGGTGGGGATACAGCCCCAGTGCAGGCAGGTGCCCCCTAGTTTCTTCTCCCGCTCTACCAGGGCGACCTTCAAACCATACTGCCCGGCGCGGATCGCGGTGGTGTAACCACCGGGACCGCCGCCAATGATGACCAAATCGTAAATTGTGTCTGCCACAGCAAGCTCCCTCGGTAATTCTCTGAGGCGGAGAGTCTCCGCCAGTTGTTGGTCGCAAAACCTTTATTTTACGCGACAGCGTGATAGGTCACTCCTGCGACGCGCGTTCACCTTACGCAATCACCTTAGAGGACCGTCTTCCCTTCAACAGTTGAAACGTTATGCCACACTGGACACGTGCGACCGCACCTGGCCACCCTTGTCGCCGATTTCCGCCGCAACGGTCTGCAGCTTGCGGCCGTTACCCACCGCGGCGTGCGGCGGTTCCCTTGCAACTACGCCCAGCTGGCCGAGCTAAGCGCCCGTTGCGCACAGGCCTACGACCTGGCCGGTCTGCAGCCTGGAGACCGCGTTCTGCTATGGGGCAACAACTGCGCGGAGTGGATGGCGGCCTTCTTTGGATGCGCCATGAAGGGAATCGTCGCAGTGCCGCTGGATGCGGCCGGCAGCCTGGAGTTTGCGCGGCGGGTTACTGCTGAAGTGCAGCCCCGTTTGCTGCTAGGCGACCTGCTCCTGATACAAAAGCTGGGAACCGAGGCTGGGCCTCCCGGTATGGGACTTTGCCGGTTTCGCTTCCTCTCTGCCGGAACCCGATTATTCTCCCTGGCCGGGCTTATCGCGGGACACACCGCTGCAGATCATCTTCACTTCCGGCACCACCGCTGAACCCAAGGGCATTGTGCACACGCACGGCAATGTATTGGCTTCGCTCGATCCGCTCGAAAAGGAGATCGGTAAATATCTTGCGGTACGTACGCCTGGTGCACCCGCTGCGCATTCTGCACACGTTGCCGTTGAGCCATGTGTTTGGCCAGTTCATGGGGTTGTGGGTGCCGTCTCTGCTGATGGCCGAGGTGCACTTCGAAGACCGGCTGCAGGCGCCCCGGTTAGCGCGGCTGATGCATACCGAGCGCATTTCGGTGCTGGCGGCAGTACCCCGTGTGCTGGATTTGTTGCGTACCTGGATTCTGACCGAATTTCCTGGAGTTGCCGGTGAGGTGGCTGGGGCGCGAGGCCAGCCGATTGCCAAACGGTGGTGGCGGTTCCGGGCTCTCCACCGCCGTCTGGGGTTCAAGTTCTGGGCCTTTGTTTCGGGAGGCGCCGCACTGCCTGCGGATCTGGAGAGCTTCTGGACTACGGCGGGTTTCGCCTTAATCCAGGGATACGGGATGACCGAGACAACCGCGCTGGTGACCCTGAACCACCCGTTCAAGACCGCTCGCGGCAGCATCGGCAAGCCGCTGGCCGGGCGGGAGGTGCGGCTTGGGGACGACGGAGAGATCCTGGTGCGCGGACCCTCGATCGCGTCGCAGGTCTGGCGAAATGGCGGTCTGGCGCCACGCGAAGGCGGTGAGTCTGACAACCAGGGCTGGCTGGCCACCGGTGACCTGGCAGGCCGCAACCCCCAGGGGGATCTGGTGTTCGCCGGGCGAAAAAGTGATGTGATTGTCAGCTCCGCCGGGCTGAACATTCACCCCCAGGACCTGGAGGCCGCATTGCAAAGGCAACCAGGCGTGCGGGCATCTCTGGTGGTGGCTTACGAGTCCCCATCTGGTCCGGGCCCCGTCGCGGTGCTCATCCCCGAGGCTTTCTCCGCAGGCCACGACGAGCTGCAGGCGGCGGTGGACGCAGCGAACACCGAACTGGCTCCTTTTCAGCAGATCCGTTATTGGCAGCGCTGGCCCCAGACCGCCTTTCCCCGGACCTCGTCCGGCAAGATCCTGCGGCGGGCGGTACAAAGCTGGGCCCAGCAAACGCTCGCCACAGGCAGCAGCGCCGTCACCCCTGCCGACCCCCTGCTGGAGGTGCTGCAGCAGCTCGGCGCGACGGGAGAGATCTCCCCTGGTGACCGGCTGGTGGAGGATCTCCACCTGGATAGCCTGGCCATGGTGCAACTGCAGTCCACGCTTGAAACTCGCTTCGGGCTGGAATTCGAGGATGCCGTCTGGGAGCGTACCCGGACGGTGCGAGATGTGCGCAGCTTGTTCGAAGGGGAGCAGCCAGCGGCCAAAGCAGAGCCCACGCCGGTATTGGCCCCGCCGCCCTCAGAGGGGGTTACGGCGCAGCCGGTCGCTACTTCTCCCCAGGCCGTCGCCAGTCAGAAACCCAGGCCAGCCTTTCCCCAATGGCCGGCATGGGGGCCGGTTCGCCTGCTGCGCAATGTGTTTTTGGAAACGGTGATGCGGCCGCTGGTATGGCTTTTGCTTCGCCCCCGAGTCGCGCCAAGAGTCGCGCTGCTGCGCCCATCCCTGTTGATTGCCAACCACCTCACGTCTGTCGACGTTCCCGTCATCTTGTACGCGCTCAGCAGCAATGATCGCGAGCATACGGCGGTGGCCATGTCGGGCGATTTGCTGACCGGCTGGCGGCATGGGAGGACGCAACGGCACGCCTGGGCGAGCCTCCTGTCCCCGCTCGCCTACGCGCTGGTGACCGGGCTATTCCATGCATTTCCTCTGCCCCGCGGCGCCGGGTTACGGCAGAGCTTCGCGTACGCCGGTGAAGCGATGGATCGAGGGCACCACGTGCTGGTTTTCCCGGAGGGCCGGCGCTCCCGGGATGGCCGCTTGCAGCCGTTTGAAGCCGGGATTGGGTTGCTGGCAAAGGAGTCGGAAGTGCCGGTACAGCCCATCGCGATCGCCGGGCTGGGCGCGCATCACGGGCGCAAATGGCCCAGGCGAGGGGCGGTGACAGTGCGCCTGGGCGAGCCCTTGCACATGCAAGCAGGAGAAGAACCGCAGGCCTTTGCCAAGCGGCTGGAGGCCGCGGTCGCTGCGCTGCAGGACCCGGCGCCGTAGGGACGGCCGCGATTAGCCCAGCAGGCGCGCCGCCTCTTTCGCGAAGTAGGTCACGGTAAAGTCAGCGCCGGCACGGCGGATTGAGATGAGCGACTCCATCATCGCGCGCTCCGGTTCCAGCCAGCCTTTGCTGAACGCCGCTTGTAGCATCGCGTACTCGCCCGAAACCTGGTAAGCGCCGATTGGCACGTCGACCCGTTCCCGGGCTGCGCGGAGAACATCCAGGTAGGGCATCGCCGGTTTCATCAAAATCATGTCGGCCCCTTCGGCGATATCCTGGTCGATCTCGCGCATGGCTTCGCGAAGGTTTGCTCCATCCATCTGGTAGGTGCGGCGATCGCCGAACTGGGGCGCCGAATCGGCAGCTTCACGAAAGGGGCCGTAGAAGGCGGAGCTGAATTTTGCCGCGTAGGAAAGGATCGGTATCTGCTCCAGGCCGGCATCATCCATGTGGTCACGCATCACACCGACGCGGCCGTCCATCATGTCAGAGGGAGCGACGATATCCGCCCCGGCATTCGCCAGCGAAACGGCAGTGCGGGCGATGAGCTCAAGGCTGCTGTCGTTCTCTACTTCGTATTCGTTTCCTTGCCGGGTGACGATGCCGCAATGGCCGTGGGAGGTGTATTCACAGAGGCACACGTCAGCGATGAGCACGAGATTTTTCGCAGCTACCTTGAACGCACGCAGGGCTTGCTGCACGATGCCGTCGTCGGCGTAGGCGCCGCTGGCCTCTTCGTCCTTCGTAGCCGGCAACCCGAAGAGCAGCAGGCCGCCCAGACCCAGCCGGCTTGCCTCTTCCGCTTCTTTCATGGCCTCGTCGATCGACAGGTTGTAGACGCCGGGCATGGAGCTGATCTCGCGGCGAATACCTTCCCCGGGACAGATAAACAGTGGATAGATGAAAGTGCCGGGGTGAAGGTGCGTTTCGCGCACCAGCGAACGCATGGCATCGGTGCGTCGTAAACGCCGAAGGCGGGTGACCGGGAATTCCATATTTCGATTCTAAAGGTCTGCGGTCAGGTGGAGTTCCGACGCCTGATCTAGCATGAAGAGGTGAGCCTATTTAAGCCAGTACCGCTGCCGGTTGAGGAATGTAGTTGCGAGGCGCTGGAATGGAGTCGCCTGCTGGAGCTGGTGGCGAGTTTTGTCCATTCGCGGGTGGCGCGCGAGTGGCTGTTAAGCATGCTGCCATCGCAGGACGCGGCCTGGATCGAGCAGCAGCATGACCTGGTGAACGAAATGCGGCTGTTGCTCACCCACGGCCTGTCGCCTTCACTGGGTGGTTTGTTCGATCCGACGCAGTTGACGGACAAGGCGCGCATTCCAGGGGCGCAGTTGGAGCCGGAAGAGATACGCGACCTGTTGTTCCTGGTGGACAACATCACTGCCTGGCAAGCGACCATCGAGAGCCCGGCAGAAGCGCTGTCGGCCCGGCTGCCTGGACTGCAGGCGATGAGCCAGTTGCCGGAGGGTTCCCAGTTGGTCCCGCTGGTGCGGTCTTTGCGTGGCCGCATGAATCCAGACGGCACGCTGAGCGACGATGCGTCTCCCGACCTGCGCCGCATCCGGCGAGAAATGGATCGCCAGCAGAAGGTGATCGAGGACAGCCTGCGCAGTACCCTGCGCCGCCTCGCCGAGGGTGGCAGCACGCAGGACGAATTGATCACCATCCGCGGCGAGCGCTTCGTCATCCCCGTGAAGGCGGAGTTCAAGCGGCGCATCCCTGGCGTCGTGCATGGCGCCAGTTCGAGTGGGCAGACGGTGTACCTGGAACCGCTGGAGACGATTGAGCAGAACAACGAACTGGTGCGGCTGATCGATGAAGAACAGGCGGAGATCCGGCGCATTTTTCTGGCCATGACGCGGGAGATCGGGCTGCAGTCATACGCGATCGCGCAGGGGGCCGCTACCCTGGCGCAGGTGGATGGTTTGCAGGCCCGTGGCCGCTTTGCCGCGGAGTTTGCCTGCGTTCGACCGCGCTTCGCGGACAACGCCATGCCCATGCTGGATCTCAAGCTGGCGCGGCATCCCCTGCTGGAGAAGCGTCTGCGTGACCGGCAGGCAGCCATTGTGCCGTTGACCCTGGCATTGAACGACCGGGAGCGGCAGTTGATCATCAGCGGCCCCAACACCGGCGGCAAAACGGTCGCGCTCAAGACCACCGGTCTGCTGGCGATGATGGCGCAAGCGGGCATTCCCGTGCCGGCGGAAGAAGCAGTGTTTCCGCTGTTCGGTGCATTTTTGGCGGACATCGGCGATGCGCAATCCATCGAACAAAATTTGTCTACCTTTTCTGCGCACATCACCAACCTGGAGCGAATCGCCGAGCTGGCGGACGCCTCCTCACTCGTGCTGCTGGATGAACTCGGTTCGGCCACTGACCCGGAGGAAGGCGCGGCGCTGGCCGTAGCCATCGCCGGCTATTTTCTTGACCGTCACGCCTGGTCGCTCATTTCCACGCACCATACTTCGTTGAAGGTCTACGCTGCCAAACGGCCGGGTGTGCTGAATGCTTCTGTCGGCTTTGACGAGCAGACATTGACGCCCACGTTTGCCCTGCGGCTGGGGTTCCCTGGCGCGTCCGCAGGCATTAACATTGCGCGCCGCCTGGGCCTGAACTCCGCGATTATCGAAGAGGCGCGGGCGCAGCAAAATACGCAAACGCAGGATATCGCTCACTTTCTCGAGCAATTGCACGGGCAGCTGGATGCCATAGCGCGCGAACGGGAAGCCTTGCGCAGCCGTGAGCAGGAGGTGGCGCGGGAAAAGAACCGGCTGGAAACCGAGGGCCTGAAAGAGTGGCGGGTAAAGGTGCGGGATCTGGAATCGCAACTGCAGTCGTTGCTGAAGGACTTCTCCTACCAGATGCGCGAGACAGTGAAGCTGATCGATGACCGGGCCGCGCAACAAAAACTGTCGAAAGAAGCTGAGCGGCGGATGGCGCGGATGCGGCGCGAGTTCAGCGAGCAATTCAACTCAGTGGTGGTGGCACAACACAGCGGTGCTGATCGCGGCGATAGCCATGCACAGCCGCACGTGGTGCGCAATATCTCCGTGGGCGATACCGTCAAGCTCAAGTCCCTGGGCAAGACGGGCGTGGTGCAACGGCAGGTGGACGGCAATGCATTTGAGGTCGCTATTGGCGCGATGAAAATGCGGGTGGCCCGGGACGATATCGCCGCTGTGCTGACCGGCCGGGAAATCCGTGCGGTGAGCCCGCTGGAAGCGGCCCGCAGTCGTGGGGTCACGATCTCCATGGCAAACGAAGACGATTCGGTCCGTTCAGAGCTGAACGTGATTGGGCGCACGGTGGATGAAGCTACCGGCGAGGTGGAGCAGTATCTGGATCGCGCATTTCTGGCCGGTCTGCCGCGTGTGCGCATTGTGCACGGCTCAGGCATGGGGGTGCTGCGGCGTGCATTGCGGTCCTTGATGGAACGGCATCCGCACGTGGCGTCCATTGCTGAGGCCGGCCCGAGCGAGGGCGGCGCTGGCGCTACGGTTGTGGACTTGCGGGTCTGACATATTTCTTGCCACGACTGTCCGAAGACAACCACAAAGCCCTAACTCCTGGACGGATGCTGGAGCTCTGTAAAAATTTGTGGCAGAAGAAGGCGAACAGCAGATCCCTCGACTGCGCTCGGGATGAACAAACTGGAAAGCGCTCTGGACGAGGGTTCCAATGTCCCCCACTCAAGCCAAACGCGGCTTGAATGGGCCACCCTACAGTTTTTGAGGTTCGATCAGTCGCCACTCAGGAGGATGTGCTCCTCTGCCCGCATCCAGAAAAGCCGAGGGTGGCCCACTCAAGCCGCGTTTGGCTTGAGTGGGGGACATTGGAACCCTCGTCCAGAGCGCTTTCCAGTTTGTCCATCCCGGCTAGCTGTGTCCCAAATCGAGTCATGTGTAGGCTTTTACCACCAAAGAACCGAGCCGAGCCCGCTTGGGGTATTCCCGCGCTCGGCAGCGCGTTGCATGATCATGCTGTGAGACAAACCAACCCCGACTTCGACGCGCTCCTGGTATTCCTCGCCAACTGGGAAGCCATCGAGCAATCCGCGTTAGGCAGGATCCTGACTGCGGGGCAATTGGCAGACGTGCAGGAACTCGAGCGCCTCTATGCTTTGCCGGCCGAAAGCGCAAGGCACGCCATCGCAGGCAAACAGCACAGAGTCTAACTACGGGCCAGTCGTCGTTCGGTTGTGGAACCAATCGAATTTGGCGGTGAGTGCCGTCGCGTTGCTGGGTGTCGCGTTGTAGTTCCACGCATACGGGGCCAGGCCGGTCACCACCAGGGCGCTGCTGAATGTTCCTGCCTGGTTCCAGTTAGCACCATCGGTCGACCAATAGGCGGTATAACTCGTTCCCGTGCGTTGCAGACGCAGGTAGGTTGGCGTTTTGTAGGCAGTGAAGGGGGCGATCTGTAACTTCTGCGTTTGCGCTCCGTTCACGATGTCATCCCCGCTCAGCGAGATCGAGCCGCCCGCACCCAGCTCAAACCGGATGTAGTTCTTGCTATCGCCTTCGACCATCAGACCCTGCCCGTAGTACTGGGTCGCCGCGACCAGCGATGAATCGATCTTCACGGCCACATCGAAGTTTCCATTGCTGATTGGTTGCACCACCTGAACGGCGTTCAGCGCCGGAACCCAAGGGTCATGATTGCTCCCACCTGGGACCGTGATCACAAGTTCCCCGTTGCTCACAGCTGCGGAACCGCCAACCGGTGCGCGCACTTGCCACAAAGCGCTGTTCAAGCTGGCGGCCGTGAACTCGTCCGACACCGGACCTCCACCGGTGGCAGGTGTGTAGGTGTAGGTGGCCGACCCTACGCTGCTTTGGCTCAGCCCGGAAGCTACCGCGATGGCACGCACAGTGGTGGTTGCGCTGATAGTGAACGCACTTGAGTAAACCTGCGAAGTCGTTCCTGGCGTCGTGCCGTTCGTGGTGTAGTAAATGGTCGCGCCTGGCGTTGCGTCGGCTATGGCGACACTCAACGTCGAAGCGAAGTTCGTCCCAGTGGCCGGAGTGAAGGTAGGTGTGGCTGCGGCGCCGGCCGCCTGGATCTGGTAAGTACCCATGACGATGGGGCTGTCCTGGTATCCACTTGCCGAAGCAAAGGCGCGGATAGTCAGGGTACTGCCACTCACCACAATGGGCGCGCTGTACTGCGTGGAGTTATGCGTTGGGGTCGACCCATCCACCGTGTAGTAGATGGCCGCTCCCGCACGTCGCGCTGCTCAGAGATACATTCTGCGCGGACGCATATGTTCCTGGCGCCGGGCTGAACGTAGGATCTGCAGCGACCTGCGTTGTTCCTGAAGTGAATGTCCAGGTCTTGATGTTCTGTATGGCCGTGTAGCCGCCGGTGCCGCCCGTGAACCCTGCGTAGGCGGTATTGCCGCCCACGATCGAGGGGATATTGATCGTGAAGGCATGAGTGAACGTCTTACCGGTCACCGTGTCGGTCAAACCGAGGGTCAGGGTAGTGCCGTTATAAACAATCTGCGCAGCGATTGTGTCTCCGCTGGTCAGCACGATGCCTGAGGATGTCAGGTCAACAGAGGGCACTGTCGGCACGGCGCCATTGGAGAAGATCCCAGTGGAGTCGGTGCCCTCCCCTGCATTGCTGTAGATATCGAACTTGACCGCAACACTCTTCGCGATCCCGGCAGGTGTGCCGGTACCCGGATCAGGTCCATAGCCCAACCCGCCGCCGGAACCCCCGATAGCGCTGGTTCCGGCGTTTTGCAGAGTAAAGGTAAACCCGTCGGCCTGAGCGTTCGAAAGTTGGAAAGTGAAGTTGGTGGTGAACGCCTGCACGTTGACGGGCGTCGTCCAGAAAGCGCTGCCGCTCTCAGTACCGCCGCCGTCCGTCAAAGCAAGAAAATGGCTGGAGTTCACTTTGGTTGCGTTATTAAGCTGCAGGCCGGTCGCACTGAGAAAACCACCCGCGAAGTTGATGCCAGTCGTAGTACCAGCCTGAATGACATAACTGGCGCTGGCGACTGCGCTCTGGGCAAAGCCCGGCGCGATGGCAATTGCCTTGACAGTGGTATTCGTCGCAATCGAAATTGCTGAAGAATATACGGCGGAGCTGGTGGTCGGCATCGAACCATCCAGAGTGTAATAGATCGTGGCGCCTGCAGTGCTATCTGTAAGGGTGACGGACTGTGTGGAGGTGTAGGTCCCTGTTCCGGGCGAGAAGGAAGGTGCAGCGGCAGCCGCTGACTGGATGGTGTAGGTTGCACTACTGACGCTGCTGGCGCCTGATGCAGCCGCTTGTGCGATGGCGCGGATGGTGACCGTCCCACTGTCGACGCTGATGGGCGAACTGTATACCGGCGAACTCGTGGTTGGTGTAGAGCCGTCGATGGTGTAGTAGATCACTGCGCCGCTGGTGGCGTCGCTGAGGGTGATCTGCTGGGCCGTGGAGTAGGAGCCTGCGGCTGGGGAAAAGCTCGGCGCCTGCGTTGCCGATGCCGACGAAGCCGTGTAGGTCCAGGTTTCAATTTTCTGGCTTGAGCTAAGCCCGCCCGATCCGCCCGTGAAGCCAACATAGGCCTTCGTGCTGCCGATGGTCGAGGCGATGTTGATAGGGAACGTATGGGTAAAGGTCTTATTGGCGACAATGTCTGAGAGCGTCATCACCAGGTTCGTTCCGTCATACGTGATGTGCGCGGCGATGGTATCGCCGCTGGCCAGCAACACACCAGAAGACGTCATATCGACAGCAGGCACAGTGGGCGTTGCGCCGTTGACAAAGATACCCGTCGAGTCCGCTCCTTCGCCGGCATTGTCATAAAAGTCGAACTTGAGGGCTACGCTCTTGGCAATGCCGGCTGGTGTGCCGGTACCAGGATCAGGTCCATAGCCAAGCCCGCCGCCCGAACCGCCAAGCGCGGTCGGCGCAGCATTCTGCATGGTGAAAGTGATGCCATCGGCTTGTGCGTTCGAGAGCTGGAATGCGAAGTCCGTCGTGAACGATTGGATACTAATCGGCGTATTCCAAAACGCACTGCCCGCCTGGTTCTGCAGACCGGTAGTCAGTTGCAGCCGCGTATCGTCTGCATTCGTTGCGCTCCCATTCAATGTCAGCCCGGTAGCGTTCGCAAAACCATTGCCGAAATTGATGGAAGTGCCGGCCGGCTGTATCGCGTAAGCCGCTGTGACGATATTGCTGTTGGTTAAACCGCCGACGATAGCGACGGCTTTGAAGGTAACAGTCCCTGTAACCGCGATCGGACCCGTGTAGTGGGTAGAGTTTGCCGTGGGCGTCGATCCATCCGTCGTGTAATAGATCTGCGCTCCGCTGGTTGTGTCTGCAATGGCTACCGATTGATTGCTGGTGTAGGTGCCGGCAGCGGGAGAGAACTGCGGAGTCGCCGCTTGCGTGCTGAAGGTGTAGGCTGCGCTGCTCACGGCACTCTGCAAGTAGCCGCTGGCGCTGGCGAAGGCCTTTACCGTGGCCGCTGTCGAAAGCGTAAACGGCGCCGTGTATTTCGTTGAGTTCGCTGTAGGTGTCGAACCGTCGACCGTGTAGTAGATGGTCGCGCCACCCAGGGAATCTGTAAGCGTGACTTGTTGCGCGGAGCTATATTGGCCACCCTGCGGCGAGATCACCGGCGCAGGCGCCTGCTGCTGCGCATTCAGCAGCCCATATACATCTACCTGATAGCCCGCGCCGACATAGACCTTGCCGTTGGTCACGACCGGTACAGTAAATTTGATCGCCGGCCCGGCGTCATCCCGGTTGGCATTCTGATTGCTGCCGTACAACTCCGACCCAACGTTCAGTGCGTTGAAGGCATAGAGAACCGACGACCCGTTTGAGCTGTAAGCATCGCTTGCAATGGCCCAGACAATGCCATTCTGGGTGCCGTTCGAGGTGACTACCGGGCTGGCCCCGGGAAAGCCGGATGTGGTCGATGATTGTCCCGTCGCGCGCGTAGCCAGAACCCCATTCGAAATGGGAAAGACCTTGAGCGCATCGTTCTTCGCCCACATGTAGACATTGCCGTTCCAATAGGCCGGTGTGCTCCATAAGCCGTTGTACGCCGCCAAGGCTCCGGTAATATCCTGGACCGCATTCGTGTTGTAGTTGCCGCCGGGAGCATATCCGTTCAGCTTGTCCCTGTTCAACACGAGAATGCGTCCTTCTTTGCCAACCTGGACCATGAGATGGGGGTAGGGACCACCCTGATCAGGTAACAGAAGAATGCCTCCCGAACCCTGATCAAGATCCGCGCCAGACAATCCACCCTGGTTATAGGGGGTGAATGCATCGCTGGCAGCAAAGCCATTTTGTGAAAGGTCGTAGCGCACAATGCTATCGCCGTAATCGATGTTATTGCTGACGGGAGGATACGTATTGAAGCTACCGTTCCCCATGGCGAGGAAAGCGCGGCCATTGGCGGAGACTGTGTCGATGGGGAAGCCCTCACCAGACATCCAGATACCGTTACCGTAATTATTGGGCGAGGTGCAGACGGCGGCCGTTTGCTTGAGGGTGGCCTCGCTATAAACCAGTACCCAGCCATGCCAGGGGCCATCGTCGCCGTGCGCCGCAAAACCAATGTAGATGTTGCCGTTGAATAGCCCAAGCGCCGGACGATTGTTCTGCCAAAGGGAGCTGAAGTTGAGCGTTCCGCCGGAACTGCCGGTGCCATTGCCCGGTACCGACGCTTTAATCACCACCGGACTGCCGGATTGCTCGTTGCCCGTAAGGATATTGAGCGCGTGCAGTCTCTGCACATACTGCCCGCTCTCCTTGGTCTTGGCGACCACAAACAACGTGTTCGTAGCAAGATCGATGACCGGGGTTCCGGTAATGCCTATTTCCGGATTGATGTCGCCGGTTCCATTCTGTACGTCGGCGGAGGGCACTGTAGTCGCACCCGCAGCGGCCCCGTGCGCTGGGCTCAAAAGCTTCGCTTGCCACAACGGATTACTGGATGCGCCACCGTTACTGTCCGCGTCAAACGCATAGACCGAGTCGTGCTCCGTGGCTACAAAAATAACGTTGTGCGTCGTTTGATCCGGGAGTGTCAGATTCGCCGCGTAGAGGGGCTGCGCGTAAACCTGCCCATCCACGGTGTGGCTGAACAGTTTACCGAATGTATTCGTGTTCACATTCGTGGGCGTAAGGATGGATTCGTGCGTGTTCTGCCCCTGCTGACTAATGTCATATCGCCAGGTCAGAACATTGGGAGCCTGTGCCAGGCCGCAGGGAACCGCCATGAGGAGAGACAAACTAGAAACGAAGAGTCCGGCGCGCGCAGGTACACGAAGTAGGGTAATGAGATCCTCCCAGCCACTGGGTGGGCGATGCGCACACAGGTGCGACCGCCGCTGCTCAGTGCGGCATCATTCAGATTGGTTCCTGCTCTTGGGGGAAGCTACAACACTTACAACAACCGTACAAAACTAAGCGCCTAGGGCGGTAGAGCGAGTGTACAGCAGGATTTAATTGTTGCGGGCAAATTTGCCGCACAAACTAAAGAATTCGCCACCTTGCCGGTCTGTCGCGAGCTGCATTTACCTCAGTGTCTGATCAAAAGAGCCGGCACTTGCATGTGCGCTACGTCTATCTTGAGCGCTCGCGGTGGTGCGCACGATGGCTTGCGGGCCCATGATTAACTGGCTCCCCACGGTTCAATTGGCACGCAAAAGCGCTCGTTCTGTGCCGGGGTCATCGGTAGACTGGGTACGTGCCCTCCACAATCACGATTACTAAAAGAGCGAAACAGGTGGTCCTGGCCACGTTACTGCTGCATGTTCCTTTGCTATTCGCCGGCACCGACACCTTCACGGGCATGGTCTGGGAGAACTACGGAGACTGGCATCTGAATGGCAGTTCCGACCTCTCTCCGGCTGGGTGAGGCGATACCCCCCGGTGCTCTGATCACTGCAGATGCCAAGGATGGCGCGCAGTCCATCGTTATCCTGCTGCCCGATGGCCAGCGGCTTTTGGGAGAGTGTTACGACGCCCGGCTCTGCGCCCAGGGTTTTCGTGTTCCGGCTACGCCCGTGCCACCCACACCAGCGGTTTGGAAGATGTTTCTCGGTGTGCGCAATGTGCTGCTGTTGCTTCCGCCCACGGCCCACCTACCGTTCCCGCCGAGCATAGGGCGCGCAGCCCTTGCCGCCAACGTGGAGATCGTTACCCCACTGAACCCCTCAGGGGACATCTCTATTGTCTCCGCACTCTCTGTTCTTCCCAGCGGGCGTTACACACTTGCTGTTGCTGAGGATGGAGCTTCCGCCCTATCCGCCCCAGGCGCTACGCAGCCACTGCAATGGACCGCTCCGAAGGGGCCCGCAAACGTTCGTATCCCGAACCCCGGCGTTTACCGCGTCCGCATCACCGATGCATCCTCTGTTGTCCGGATGCAGGTGGAAGTACTTGTAACCACGACAGCCCTTTATCCGGCGGAGTCTGCCGGTCTCAAGCAAGCGCGCGAGACCATCATGGGCTGGAGTCAGAACCACCCCGGCTGGTCGCTGCATGATTTTCTGCGCGCGTATCTCCAATCGCGTGTAAGCTCCCCTTCAGTCTGAAGGGCGTACGAACCAGCTGACTAGGCACTGTAAAAGTTACTAATAGGCCGTTGCTTAGCCGTTTCGTCGCTCGGTGCATCGGCAGCAGGTCGGCGGGTGCCTGGTCCCTCCCCAAGGAATAGCAGTGCTCCCCTTCGACTCCGCTTAGCTCGGACGGCATGTGCCGCCACGCCAGCCAAAAAGGATTCCGTGGGCACGGGGTGCTTTCTTCCCCATCGATCAGGGAAACCTGCGTCGTGGACCTCTGGGCCCCTTATGGGTACAACAGGTAGGGTGGCTCCCGTTACAATCGTCTGACATATGGAGAAAGACTCGATGAACCGTCGCCAATTCCTCAAGACAGGCACTGCGTGTGGTTTGTTACTGGTTAAAGCAGGAACCGCTTTTGGTTACCAGGCCAATTCCGCGGTAAGGCTGGGGCTGCTTGGCTGCGGCAATCGCGGCACCGCTGTGGCCACGTCCTTCTCGCACAGCACCACGGCCCGGGTGGTCGCCCTGGCGGATATCTTCCCTGACAAACTCGCGCTCGGGCGCGCTCATTTTGACGAGTTGAACACCAGCCTCGGCAGCCCGAAGATTGACAGCAAGCTGCTTTTCCACGGTCCCCGGGCCTTCGAACAGTTGATGGCTTCGCCCGACATCGATTTAATCCAGATTTCGACGCCGCCCTTTTTTCACGTGCAGCACCTGGAAGCAGCCGTGGCTTCGGGCAAACACGTCTACTGTGAAAAACCGGTAGGTGTGGACGTGGCACAGGCCAACCACGCTCTCCAGATCGCTAAACGGGTCAAGCCGAACCAAAGCGTCGACGTTGGATTCCAGTGTCGCAGCGCTCCGCCCTTTGCGGCATTGGCAGAGAAAATCAAAGCCGGCGCCCTGGGCAAAATCGGCGCTGTGTCTGCCAACTACAACGCCCCAGCCTCTGAAGAAAAGCTGCACCCCGGCGCCTCGCCCGACGAGTACCGCCTGCGCAACTGGCTCTGGTACCGCGCACTCTCCGGCGACATCCTGGTGGAGCAGAACATCCACATCATCGATCTGTGCAACTGGTTATTGGGCTCTCATCCGCTTAAGGCCACAGCCACGGGCGGACGCAATATCCTGACCCATGCCGGCGACTGCTGGGACAACTACCAGGTCGACTTCACCTATCCCGACAACGTGCATGTTGCGTTCCAGTCCACGCAGTACGGCGTGGGCGGCTTTGACGCGGGTCTCACCATGTTCGGCAAGGACGGCTCGGCCACGATGCCCTACTCGGGGCCGGTGAAAATCGACGGTACGCAAGCCTGGGTTTGGCAGGATGGAACGCCGGCCGCTGCCCCTTCGGGCAAGTTCGCCGCCAATGGGGCCTTCGCTGACAACCTGGCCTTTGCCGACCGCGACAAGGAGCGGACCTTCATCGACAGCATTACTTCCGGCAAGCCCCATAACCAAATTGCGGCCGGAGTCGAGACAGCCCTGAGCTGCATGTTAGGCCGGATGGCAGGTTACCAAAAACGCGAGGTCACCTGGGAGGACCTGCTAGCCCATGGAGAGACCTACACCCTCGGCATGGATATAAGTCAATTCGCTTAGGGGGGCGTTGCAGGCTCGCGCCGCAAACCGGGAAATATGGTCGCGCGAGTTGCATCCTCTTGTCATCCCTCGGCTACGCTTCTAATGAACAACCTCTTCTTGGTCGTTCATCCCATCGTAGATTTGCCTCAAGGCAAATCTACTGCTCGGAATGACAGATCCCGAGCGGATGACAGAATGAGTCGAGGTGGCTGGTACGGAGCGTCATGGGCGTGCCGACATGATGGCGACGACGAGGGACAGTCGCCTGGCAGTTCACTCAATACGGTGGAAGCCCCGGACTTTCAGTCCGGGGCTTCCACCGGGTGCGGGCGGGTGCTCCGAGAATCTCTCAGTGCATCGTTGCGATGGAGAGCAGCCGAAGTTAATCATTGCGACCTGGAGATTTGGGTCAGGGTGAAAGATTGCAGATCCCTCGGCTTCGCTCCTAATGAACAAACTGAAATGCGCTCTGGACGAGGGTTCAAATGTCCCCCACTCAAGCCAAACGCGGCTTGAATGGGCCACCCTACAGTTTTTAGGGTCCGATCAGTCGCCACTCAGGAGGATTTGCTCCCTGCCCGCATCCAGAAAAGCCGAGGGTGGCCCACTCAAGCCGCGTTTGGCTTGAGTGGGGGACATCCTGCTCCGCTAGACCGACGCGTATCGCACCCCGTTCATCCCGTCCTTAACTTGCACTGCAAGCAAATTGCTCTGGATGACAAATTTAGGGCAGTGGCTTTCCTTTGCCACTGCTCAGCAGCCAACGCCGCTACAACCGCCCGAACTTCTTGACAGCTTCCTGTATCGATTTTGTGTTCTCGATGTAGGCATACATGCTGTGTTCTTTAAAGTCCAGTTGCTGTGACAATACCAGCACCTTGGGAGCAATCGCCTTCGGAATGACGACCACACCGTCGCTGTCCGCAGCCACAATATCCCCCGGATTCACCTTGACCCCATCGCACACCACAGGCACATTCGCACCCACCGCACGATAATGACCTGCCGACGTAGAAGGCACCACGCCGCTCGCGTACACCGGGAAACCAATTTTGCGCAGGTAGGCCACGTCGCGGACGCCTCCGTCAATCACCGCGCCGGCAAACTCCCGCGCCGACATGGCAGTCCCCATCAGCCCGCCCATGCCGGCGATATCCGCCCCGTCCTGCACGGTCATCACGTACACCGAATCTTTCGCCCCATGGTCAATGGCGCTCAGCATCGGTGAAAGCGCGGTGGCATCGTGGTTTTCTTCCTTCTCGAGCTTGACCGTAACTGCGTAGCCGGCAAACTTGGTGGTGAAGATAGGCTGCATGTGATGCGTCATGTACATGCGCTGCCCGGTGAGTTGCTCAATCGCATCGGCGACCGACGACACCTCCACGTGGCGGTAGCCCGCCAGCAGGGCAGCCGGATCGTTGGCGTACACCGACGCATCCGGAAATGTTTGTGCACGCACCAGCAGAGCGGCCAGCAGGCCCGAACACAGCAAGGCAGCCGCTATAAAAAACTTGCGCTTCGGTCGCGCCGTCAAAAGAGCTGTAAGCATAAAGATTTCTCCTCAAAAACAGTTACCAATCAAGAATGGCGCCATCCGCGGCCCGCGCGACCGCAGTCGCAAACTTCTCTTGCTTATATGGATATTTGGCCGCTTCGCGTTCGTTCACTTCGATGCCGAGCCCCGGCGCTTCCGATTTTTGCCAGTACCCGTCTTCCATCGTAAGCGAGTGCTGGACGACGTCCCACCGCCACGGCACATCGGTCAGCATATCTTCCTGAATGAGAAAGTTCGGCGTCGAGAGGGCAAAATGAAGCGCAGCAGCGTTGGCAATCGGTCCCAGCGGATTGTGCGGCGCCACACCCATGTAGTAAGTCTCCGCAGCCGCGGCAATCTTCTTCGCCTCGCTCAGCCCGCCGCAATGGCACAGGTCAGGCTGAATCACGTGGCACGCCTGCTGCTCCAGGACCTCACGAAACTGGTAGCGGGAAACCAGCCGTTCCCCAGTGGCAATGGGTACCCGCACCGCCTCGCGCACCTGGCGCAGCGCCGGAACATTTTCCGGGGGCACCGGCTCCTCACAGAAGTACGGACCAAATTCCTCAATCGCGTGAATATATTGGATGGCCATCGCAGGCGAAGTGCGCCCGTGGAAATCGATCATGATGTCCACCGCGTCCCCAACCGCCAGTCGCAACTTCTCAAACATCTGGGAGAACTGGCGCACATACTGCCGCCCCATCAGAGGCTCGGAGTAGGGAACAAACACTACCTTGAGCGCGGAGTAACCCCGCGCTACGACCTGGTTGGCGAGATCGATCAGCGGTTGCGGATCAAAGGTCTGGTAAACGGCCTTCATATCGCCGCCCCCCAGGTGGGTATACATCCGCACGCGGTCACGCACCGCTCCGCCCAGCAGGCGATAGACCGGCAAGCCCAGCGACTTGCCAAAGATGTCCCAGCACGCCTGCTCGATGCCGCTGATCGCGCTCATGCCGATCACGCCCATGCGAAAGAAGGAATGACGATACAGCTTCTGATACAGGTGCTCGATGTTGCGCGGGTCTTCGCCCAGCAGCATCGGCGTGAAATCTTCAATGGCGCCGGCCACGGCGCGAGTCTTCCACTCGAGCGACGCCTCGCCCCAGCCGAAAAGCCCAGCCTGGTCCGTAAGGACTTTCACGAATATCCAGTTCCGCATCTCTGCGTTCACAACAACGGTTTGGATACCAGTAATCTTCATCAGAAAACCTTATAGGAGTGAACAAGAAAATGCCCCACCCAGGCCGGAGAAGGCTGGGATGGGGCTCGGTCTTACGCTTCAGCAAGCTGTCAGTTTAGACATTTATCGATGCATTTTTGCTAGCGCTGCATTTTTGCATGCTTCGCACCTGTCCCGCTCTCCGGCAGTGCCCAGGCAAACATCACGCTGCCGGCGCTGGTCACGATGTACTGTCTCCCGTCGAGTTCATAGGTGATGGGAGAACTGCCGATACGCGCACCCGACCCGGCATGCCACAAAGTCTTCCCCGTCGCCGTCTCCAGCGCGAGAAAGTTACCCGGAGCATCGCCCGTGATGGTCACGCCCGAAGCAGTGGTCAGCACGCCAGCCCCGGAGCCGTTCGGCCCCAACTCATGCGACCAGCGAATCTTGCCCGTCTGATAGTCGATCGCTTCCAGCACGCCTTTGCCCCAGAGGCCATAGTCCGCGCCGGCCCAGCCGTAGGTGCCATCCGCCGGTTTGTTGAAGTAGAGACTGTAACTGGGATGGGCGCTGACCAGAAAGAGCCCCGTCTTCGGGTCGAAGCTGGGCGAACGATAGTTCGTCGCCCCACCTTCATCGGGCGCGATCAGCCGGCCATCCGGAGCAGGCTCCTTGTCTCGCGCCGGCTTCGGCTGGCCCTTGCTATCCAGTCCTGAGGCCCAGTTGGCGGGTGCGAAGGTGGTCGTCAGCAGGTTCTTGCCGGTGCTGCGGTCCAGCACAAAGTAGTAGCCGTTGCGCGACGCCTGGATCAGCAGCTTGCTCGGTTTGCCGGCGAACGGCGCGTCGACCAGAACAGGGATCTCCACCGCGTCCCAATCATGCGTATCGTGCGGCGACGGCTGGAAACGCCCACGCCATCTTACCCGTATCCGGATCCAGGGCCACGATGCTGCAGGTATAAAGGTCATCGCCCGGCCGGGCGTCGCCGGCAAGCACCGGCGTCGGGTTCCCGGTGCCCCAGTAAACCAGGTTCAGTTCCGGGTCATAAGTGCCGGTGATCCAGGTGGTCCCGCCCGTCGTCACACCAGGGCCGGGCTTCGGATCCACATCAAACGTCCACTGCTTTTTGCCCGTCTCCGGATCGATGCCGTAGAGGTACATGGGCAAATTGTCCAGGTCGCCACCGACGCCGACGATCACGTGGTCCTTGACGATCAGCGGAGCTCCGGTGGACCAATAGCCCTTCTTGCTGTCTTCCAGTTCGACGATCCAGCGAACCTTGCCATCCCGAGCATCCAGACACACCAGGTGAGCGTCTGGAGATACCGTGTAAACCCAACCCTTGTAGACCGCCACGCCACGCTGGCCAATATGTTCGCCGTGGTTTGGCGGGTAGGTGTAGTGCCATAGCAGGTGGCCGGTGCGCGCATCGACTGCGTAGACGTTGTCGGGAACGGTGAAGTAAAGCACACCATCCACCATGATGGGCGAAGACTTGATCTCGGCTGTCTGGTTCGTTTGGTACGCCCAGGCCAGGCCCAGATCCGCCACATTCTGCGGGGTTACCTGCGTCAGGGGGCTATGGCGCCGTCCGGAGTAATCCCCGTGATAGCCGGGCCAGCTATCGGCCGGCGGATGGAGCAACATGGCGGCATCCACATTCTGCGCCACCAGCGAAGGAGTAAAGCTTAACGCTGCCGCACTCACCGCCAGCAGAGCTACATAGTTCGACAGCTTCATATCGGGTAACTTCCTCAAAGGGCCATCCACCTCTCAAGCACGTTCACGCTCGTCCACACGGCTGACATGCCCTAGCGCAGTGTCTGGATATAAGCCATCAGGTTGTGTATGTCGTCGTCGCTGTATTTGGGGAACTGCGCCACATGCGCTTCGACAGGAGCATCGACCTTGTACTTGATGGTGTCGATCGGCCAGGAGTGATACTTGCCGTCCGCATCCCGCATGCCCAGGGTGAATTCATCCTGGTAGGCCAGCGTCCCGGCCAGCGTTTGCCCGGAGGGCAGGGTGACGGTCACCTTGCTTTTCACGTCCTTGGGATAGAGCATCCGCTCTTCCAGTTGGAGGCCTTCATAGCGAGAAGCGATGCCGGCCAGGTCGCCGGTCGGCGAATGGCATGAGGCGCAATTACCGGCCCCGTTAAAGTAAGCCTTGCCCGCTGCAACGTTGCCGGTCTGCAGATCGGCTACGTCTACGCCCTTGCGCTTGCCGCTCTGCGACATCGCCTTGGTCTGCTGCGAGTGGATAAAGGCAGCGAGGTTGCTGATCTGTTCGCCTGAGAAAGGGAAAGCCGGCATACCTTTTTCCGTGCGCCCATGCAGAACCACGTCGCCGATCTTGTCGCCGCCCACGTCAGCAGTCACCAGCTTGGAACGGGTAAGATCAGGGCCCGTTTCACCGCCGCCCGCATCGCGTCCGTGACAGAAAGCGCAGTTTTGCTGGAATAATGACCCGCCCGCTTCGATGGCCTGGGGAGATGCCGTGGGTCCGGTAGCCGGTCCATGCGTCGGCCCAGCGTTTTGCGTCGTTGGCGTCGCCGGAGCCTGGGAAGCCGCGTAAATGTGCAACTGCCGGCCCTGATAAGCGGCGACCCCTGCAATGGCCGCCACCAACGCGAATTCCTTCAAGTTCTTCATACCGTTCGCCACCCTTGTCCTCGCCCCCAAACACACCTTCTTCGTCTAATGACCTGCTGGCGGCTCACTTGCCGGCTGTGGCACCCATCACCTTAGCGTGAGATGCGGTGCTGCCCTCGGTCATGCCCAGCGTCCACTTGATCGCTTCAAAGTACATCTTCCGTATATCAGGATCTTCCCAGGCTTCTTCCGTGTGCCCGAGGGTGGAATAGAAAACTTTCCCTTTTCCGTACATCTTGCTCCATGCCACGGGAAAATCATGGTCTGCGCGATGAATGCGCGGGTTGTTCTCGTAATTCAGCTTGCTCGCATCCAGGCTCAGTAAAACGTTGACATTGCTGCGCGACCAGTCTTTTGGCTGGTAGATCTCGTCGTACTTGGTAAACGCTTTCGGAAAATGCCGGGTCGCCGGAAAGTCTGGGTCTTCCGTTACGATCGGCGCGTTGAACGTCATCCAGGGATGCTGGTCGAAGTACCCGCCAATCATCTCGCCGTATTCCGGCCAGGTGTAGTTTGTGTCGAGCGCTGCATGTATCCCGACGAACCCTTTGCCGTCTTCCTTAACAAATGACAGTAAATCCTGCTTCTGGCTCGCGTCCATGTCCAGCTCGCCCGTGGTGCTCGCGAAAATGACTGCATCGAAGTAGTTCAGATTTTTTACGTTCCGCTGCATCTCCTTCTTGGTCAGCAGCTCCGTATCCGTGCGAAGCATCGTGTCCCAAAGCCCGCTCTCTTTGCCCATGTCATAAATAGCGGCCATCGCGGCGGAAACCGAATTGTGTTCATAGCCCTTGGTCTCGCCGATGACGAGCACGTGCTTCAAGTGAATTTCTTTAGCGTGCGGCGCGGGCGCGACCAGGCCGCTGTTGTTTTGGGCTCCGAGGTTACCGGTTTGCACTGCAAATTGTGCGCTCAGTAGAGCCAGGGAAACGTAGAACCACTTCTGAAATGAACCCACGAAATCTCCTCGAGCGCCGACGAAAAGCATAATTTTGCCCGGAGAGAAGTCTATTGGGGAATTCACACAGACGCAATGTGGGAGGGTTGGTGTCACGGCACATCTCGGCACAGGAGCAAGGCAGGCTGCGCTCTTTGACCACGCTCCGGCAAATGCACTAGAGTTTCGGATCATGAGAAGAGCTCTATCCCTTGCACTGGCGTTGGCCGCAACCGGGCCCTTACATGCACAAGCGGTCAAGCGTCCTGCCATCACCGGGATCGCTTTTGCTCGCTTCTACACAACTGACTCGGCAGCGGCCCAGAAGTTCTACGGTGACACACTCGGCTTCCAGCGGCAGGAGGCGGGCAGCACCTGGACGTACCCCGTAAACAGCAGCCAGTGGATTGAGGTGTTGACCGCGCCCCCTCCGCCTAAAGCCAATGTCCGCATGGCGGCGGTCGCCTTCACCACGCGGGATGCCGCGGGCCTGCAGCGATACCTGGCGGCCCATGGGGTCAAACCAGAAATCCCGCTCAAAGCCGGCCAGTTCGCGGTGCGCGATCCCGAGGGAAACCTGGTGTATTTCGTGCAGAGCGGCAGCAATAAAAAAATTGCTCAGATGTCACCTTCGCCGAACGCCACCAGTAAGCGGGTCATCCATGTCGGCTTCATCGTGCAGGATGCCGCCAAAGAAGATGCTTTCTGGAAGGAACTGCTGGGTTTCCACCCGTACTGGCATGGTGGGAAAACGGAAGATCGTGTCGACTGGTCGAGCATTCAGGTCCCGGATGGCACGGACTGGCTGGAATATATGTTGAACATCCCGGCCGATGCACCGCTCAAGCAAGCCGGGGTCGAAGATCACTTTTCGCTCGGCGTGGCGCACATGTCCGACGCGGTCGCCGCACTGCAACGCAACAACTGTGAAGGTCCTAACTGCGCCAAGACCCAGGTGGGCCGCGATGGCAAAGTACAGCTCAATCTCTACGACCCAGACCTGACCCGGGTGGAATTTATGGAGTTTACCGCCGTCAAAGAGCCTTGCTGCTCGCCTTTCACGGGCACGAATCCCGGGCCCGTAGAGAACAAGTAGAAGGCCGGCCACCCACCCTCGACCACTCTAGTGGTGGCTTTGCTCCTACTGCGAGTGAGTCGCAGCGGGAACGCGTACAAGCTTCTCCTGTTTGTCAATTGAAGCTATCGACAGAAATAGCGAGGGCCGGAGACTTTGGTCTCCGGCCCTCGCTGTTGAACGGTTAGTTTGTCGTTAGAACTCGAACCGTACCGAGCCTCGAGCGTAGAAGGGACGTTGGAATTCGATGGGCGTTTTGAACGTAGGATCGGCGCCTGTCTGGAATCCGGTGTCGATGTTGTTGTTCTTCTGGAGGACGAACTTGGAATTGGTCGCATTGAACACGTCAAACGCCAACTTCAGCTTGCCTCTCTCTTTGATCGAAACCGGATAGTCTGCATGAAGATCCAACTGCAGGCTCGAAGGTTCCGTACCTGCCGATCCACGACCGCCGATGGGAATCTCACCCGTGTTCTGATATGCCGGGTGGGAACCCAGTTGGTTGATCGGAATACCAGACTGTCCTCTCACTCCGGCTCCGAAGGTGAAACCCTTGGCGAAGCTGCTTGGTAGGTAATAGGAACCGTAGAGGTTACCTACGTCGCGCCGATCGGTGTTCAGAGGGCCGATAGCAAACTGCTGACCGAGCAGGCCCACGATACCAGGAGTGAAGTCGAACAATGAGCTAATGCCCGGGTCGGACTGGCCATTGTCGTTGCGGAACAGACCTTCGTAATTGCCCCGCAATTTCGCGTAGCGGTAGTTAGCACGAAGCAGGAAGTTGTGGCTAAAGCTCTTGTTGGCCTCTATTTCCACTGCCTGATATTTCCTAGCTGCCTGAGCAAAACCATCCGGCTTACCGTCGGCAGTAGGAATACCCGCTGTGTCAGGATTCTGTCCGCACGCTGCACCAATTGTGGTGCCCAGAGTATCTTGCTGAACGCCGTAATCGTCGACGCAATCCGCCGGAGGTCCAACGGCTGGATCATACCTGATTTCTTGTTCGTTGACGAAGTAGTCGGTTCCAGGACCAGGGTTGCCGATCACATAGACCTGGTTCGGGAGACCTGCGTTGAAGCCCTCTGGCGAGATACCTTGCATATCCTCGACAATGCGCTCCAGCCGGCGATCGGTGTACCGCGCGCTTAATACGAAACCCTTGAACTGACGCTCCACTCCAGCGACGTATTCCTCCTCGAAGTTGAGCTTGGTGCCATGGTGGAACAGCTCAGGCGTTAAAGCCGACGCTGAGATCAGGCTCTTGCCGTAGCCTGCGGCAGCGTCACCCGAAATCAGGTGGGCGGCGTCGAGGATAGGTGTAATTGTTCCGTCTGGATTCGTGGCCAAGCGGCCGTTCACCTGAGGGGCCGCCCAGCGTGCCTGAACGTCGAGTTCCTGGTTTAGTTCCCTGATAGCTGCGTCCGTCGGGAGTGACTGGGTATAACGGCCCCAATTGAAGAACAACTTCGACTTTCGATCGCCAAAGGGATCGACGTTAATACCTAACCGTGGAGACCAGTTGTCGTTAAACACATACTTCTGGTTCGGGCCGTTCAGCTGCTCTTCTTCCCACCGAAGACCTGCGTTGATGGTAATGAAGCGATTGACCGCAAAATCGTCGTTGCCATAAATCGCGTGATAGCCCTGGGCAGAATTGACCTTGGTCGAGCTGTAGATGCCACGCAACTGGCGCAGATAGACCTTGTGATCCGTACCGTCCGCCGCTGCGTAAAGCGGGCAGATCGAAACCGGGCAAGCAGCCGGTGCATTTCCGATATAGAAGGCGCCACTTGTCAATGCGCCCGCGAGACCGGCATTGCCGCCATTGTCAGTTGTGGCTATCCCGGAGGCGTTCTCTGTTGGGAAGACGAACCGAGGACCACTGTAGTCACGATTAGCGTCGTAGATGGCGCGATCGAAGCCCCAGCCGATCGAAAAAGTGTGCTGGCCAAATCGGGTAGAGACAGACTTCTGCAAATCAAAGTTCACGCCGTAACTGTGATTGTCAGGATTTTGAAATTCGCCAAGTCCCTGATAAGAAGTATTCCCAGTCGTGCGGTCCGTGAAGCTGTAAATGTTATCGATAGCCGGATTCCGTGAAGTGGCTGGTCTTGGTCGTTGCGGCGATATTCAGCTGCAACGTAGGTGAGAGAGATGCATTCAGCCGGGCAACGACGCTGCGGCTGCCGAAATTCCAACGGCTGAACGCGTCTGGATCTTTCAGTTGGAGGTTCGGGTGACCATATGGAGAGGTGTACGCTAAGCCGTATCCGAAAGTTGCTATAGGAAGGATCACCAAACGCCGAAGCTTCCAGCGAGGTGGACTCCGTCAACTTATAGGTCAGCTTGCCCGCCCAGCTATAGGCAGTGATGGCCGTATTAAACGGGCCGTGGTTGAAAAGAGACTGCGAAAAGGGCACGTTCGGTGCAACCCACAGGGTCTTGTTAACGCCAGGATTAAAAGCGCCGAAAAAGAGCAGCTTGTCTTTCGCGCCCTTCAACGGGATGTAGCCGCCGAGTTCCGCGCTGGCGTCAAACGCCGGCTGCGAAAAGATGTGACCGAACTGAAAGCTCGACGCATTCTCGACATTCTGCCGGTAGACGTCCGCAATGCGGTATTCAGCGGAGAAAGCCTGCGGGGAGAAGTAGGCAGCCAGCGCGCCATGGTACGCAGAACCGCCTGACTTGGTTACGATCTGCACCACGCCGCCGTTTGCTTTCCCGTACTTCGGCTCGAATGCGCCTGTCTTGACCTGAACTTCCTGAATGAAGGAAAGGTTGATGCCAGTTCCGAGCGAGCCGTAACTTGGGCTGTAGACGCCCAAACCGCCATAGCCAGCATCGTTGATGCTCACGCCGTCGGCGATGTACTGATTTTCCAGGCCGGTTGCGCCACCAATGGACGGGTTGGAATTACCCGTACCGCCGCCGTTGACCGCGCCCGGCGCCACATAAAAGAGGCTGCCGACGTTGCGCTGCACGGGAACCTGAGAATAGAAGGTAGACGTAAGGTTGTCGCCAATGGCCGTCGAGTTGGTATCCACTTCAACGCTCGAAGCATTCACTTCGACCAGTTCGGCCACCGTTCCCGGTTGCAGGGCAAGGGTGATGCTGCTGGAGCGGTTGATGACAACTTCTACGTGCTTCGCTTCGGCTACCTTGAAACCTTCTTTTTGCACCTTGATGTCGTAGGAGCCTGGCGTCAGATTGCCGACGCTGAACCGTCCGGCATCATCTGAGGTGATCGTACGTGTATCGGCTCCACCGGTTACGGTGACGGTGGCCCCAGGAATGGCTGCGCCGCTGCTATCGGCGACGACCCCGCTCAATCCCCCTCGAACGCTGGAAAGCTCCTGAGCCCAGGAAGGGTAGGCAAGCAGGCCAGTGGAAGGAATGGCTAGGGCAAATGTTAATAGCCAACGGCTACTTAAACTCTTCATCGAATGTATGCTCCAAAGTACGGAATGATCAGGAAAGCAGGATCGAACCCCACATCTCTCTGGCTGAAAGCCTCTACAGGGAGGCAGGAGGGACGGCAGCACACGCTGCTGTCAATACAACTAAAGGCATTTTTATAGCCAAAGTCACGCTTTTGTTAACTAACTCACTACAAAGAGATTGGCGGCTCGTGAATTTTTGGGCTGTGGAAGGATCTACGGATTGTCATGAAAGCGCCTATGGAATTTCATAGGCGCTGGAGCATCCCTGACGAAGCAGGGGATGCCGGATAGAATCATGAGTAGCAGTCAACCTGCATCATTCATGTCAAAACACCGTCGGCCCTTCATACTTATGTGGAAATCACGGCTGCTGCCGCTGTTCCTGCTTTCCTGCTCACTGTGTTGGGCGGCTAAAGAGCCTGCCCTGGCTCCGCGGTACGATCACTGGCTCCACCAGGAAGTGAACTACCTCATTACGAATGAGGAGAGGCAGAACTTCCTCGCCCAGACGACCGACGAACAGCGCGACAAGTTCATCGAAAGGTTTTGGCGTATCCGGAATCCAGATCCGAACGCCCCGACAAACACAGCCAAAGACGCACTTTATCAGCGTCTGGCCTATGTTCATGATCACTTCGGGGCCCGAGGAGAAGGCTTTCGTACCGATCGCGGCATGGTCTACATCACCCTGGGCCCGCCCCAGCAGGTGGAGAAGCACGTAGAAACGCGTGAGATCAAGCCCCTCGAGATTTGGTTCTACGAGAATGGCAGCGGCGCTCTGCCGCCACACTTCTACGTAGTCTTTTATAAGCAGAGCGCGGCGGAAGACTACCAGTTGTACTCCCCTTACGGGGATCGTCCGCAAAAACTCATCAATTCGACCAACGCGGTCAACGACGACCGGGCGGCTATCAAGATTCTCCGCCGCGATCTGAATGATGAGGATGCACGTATATCCGTCTCTCTCATCACCGGTGAGCCGGTGGACTTCGAGGCCCCTTATGCTTCCCTGCAGTCCGACGTTCTGCTCAACAACATTCGTGATTACCGCAACTTGCCTGCTGTTAAAGAACTTCTGGCCGCACGGGAGGCGGCGACGGAGGGAGTTTCGCACCGGTTGATTCTCGGCGAGCAGTTCAGCGATCTTGCCGCAGTGGCCAGCCGGGATGGGGAGAGGCGCACCAGTATCCATTATCTGCTCCGTCTGCGCCGGCCCAATGACTTCCTGCTGACCCGTGGAGACACCGGCCGCTACTACTACTCAATCCAGGCGGAGATCACACTCGCCAACGCCGCTGGCAAGGTGATTTTCCATCAGACTCAGCCCCTCTCCAGCTATATCGAAGAGAAGAAGTTTACCGATTTGCAGGGCAAGAATTTTGGTGTGGAGGGCCGTATTCCCGCCGCCGCTGGCAAGTACGAGCTCACCGTAAACCTTTCCAATCTCCAGACCAAGCAGTCTTTTGTGCAAAGCCAAAGCGTCCTGGTCCCGGATTTCGGAAATCGACTCGGCATCAGTCAACTCTTCTTCGCCGAGCCTTCTCCTCCGTTGCGGAGCGTGGTGGATGATCCGTTCAGCTTTTCCGGAGTGCGCATGCGTCCTATCGGCTCGCAAAACGCCGCGGTCACGCAGGGTACACCGCTGCGGGCAGTCTTCCAGATCTGGGCGCCTCCCGGCTCTCCCATGGAACTGCAAGGACAGAAGCTCCAGATCCATTACCTTATCGGCAAACTCAACTCCACCAGCCGCGTGGAAGAGGACCAGACCGTAGACCGCGGCACCTTCAATGACGAGGGTGACCTCCTCATGGGCAAAGACCTGGCCACGGATTCGCTTGCGCCGGGAGCTTACCGCCTGGTCGTCAAGGTGACCGACGAAAAAACAGCCGCGGTGGCTTATCAATCCTTGAATTTTGAGATCCGCGATCGCGGAGAGCCGGTGGCATCCTTGTGGACCGTGGATGTGCCTGCCAAGTAGAGCTGGACCCATCCCCCACTGCCAATCTTCTACGCAAAGAGGATATGTTTGCCCGGGATGACCCCTTTGGGGGATTGAGCCAAACTACGCGCTCATGAAACGCTGTTTGTTTGTATTGTTTATGCGCGTGCCCACGAATGTAACTGTTACGCTTCGTCTGCTCATAATTCATGACAACTGGCAGTAAAGAATTCCTCAAGCGTAGCGCTTGAATTTATTCTGAGTATTAGCATGACTGGTCTTCTCGCCGGGCCGGCGCCATCCCCACCATTTGCACAGGAGCTAGCTGTGAATTTCCCCCAAAAAAATGCCGCCCCGCAATCACGGCGTCGAGTCAATCTGCACACCGTGGTTCTGTTGTTATTGCTGGTTATCCTGGCGGTGGGGCCCACGGCCTCAGGGCAGATCATCTATGGCGCGGTACACGGCACCGTCACCGATACGAGCGGAGCCGCAGTCCCGAACGCCCCCATTGCGGTCACCAACACAAGTACCGGCATCGTGACCAACGCGAGCACGGATCGCCACGGTTACTATATTTTTCCGCAACTTCAGATCGGCGGACCGTACACCATCGAAGTCACGGCTCCAGGGTTTCAGAAATTCTCCTCCACCGGTCTGAACCTGAACCTTAACGACAATCGCGAGGTCAATGCCAGGCTGGAGATTGGATCGTCCGTGCAAACGGTGAACGTCCAGGCCGCCGCTGTCCAGGTGGAGACCTCAGACACTCAAATGAAGCAGGTGATGACGGCGCAACAGATGGAAGCAGCTCCGTTGCTTGGACGCGACGTCTCCGGTCTGCAAAAGCTCTCGCCGGGAACGGTCGAATCAAGTGACCGCTTCGGCAGCTACTCCTCGAACGGCAGCCAGAGCCAATCGAATTCCTACCTGTTGAATGGCGCCGACATCACGGATATTTCGCTGCAGGACGAAGGCATCTCGGTGAACCCGGATGCGCTGGAAGAAGAAAACATCGTCACCAGTACCATGAATCCCGAGTTCGCTCGCAACAGCGGCGCGATCGTCAACCAGGTGCTCAAGTCCGGAACCAACTCTTTCCACGGTAGCGGCTTTGAGTTTTACCGGGATACGTTCCTGACCAACGGCAGCTATTTCGCGCCATCGCGGCCCAATTTTCACCAGAACTTGTACGGCGGAACGCTGGGCGGCCCCATTCTCAAGAATCGTCTGTTCTTCTTTGCTGCCTATCAAGGGCTGAGAAACCGAGTCGGCGCTACGCAGGTTTCACCCGTGTTGAGTTCAGACCAGCGGAACGGAAATTTCAGTGGCGATAACAACATCGTCAGTGACGGAACAAACAGCGACGTGGGTCTTTCGGGCAATGCCATCCCATTCGCGATCGGCGGTTGCGCCGCCGGCACGCCGTGGAACCAATGCTTCCCTTCCGGCAACGTGCAGGTGCCCACGGGAAATTTCAACCCGATTTCGTTGAAGCTTATCCAGCAGTTTGTGCCGGCAGCCAACACCACGTTGAATGGCGCCCCTTATTACGCCTTTAACTCTCCCAACTCCGCAGCCCAGGACCAGGGCATTCTGCGCGCGGACTATCACGTTTCGCAGAGTGATTCCGTCTGGGCGTCCAGCCTCTTCCAGTCGAGCCCAAGCCAGTCGGCTCTCAGCTTTGGTGGCTCAGACCTTCCGGGGTTTGGCGCCAACCAGGCGGAGCACTACAAGATTTTCATGGCTTCCTGGACTCACACCTTCGGCGCCTCGGCCCTGAATGAGCTGCGAGCCGGGTTCTTCCGCTTCAATTTTGCCACCGTCGAGCCGCAGCAAGTAGTAGCGCCCAGCAGTTATGGCTTCAACATCACTCCGCAGGCAGCCCAGTCAAACTTGCCGCTGATCAGCGTCCAGGGTTTGAACGGCGCCACCGCCACCGGCGCCGGCAGCTTCCTCGGCTTTTCGAATCAAGGGCCGCAGCCGCGCATCGATAGCAACCTGAGCGGCGCAGATAATTTCAGCAAGGTCATTGGAAATCACAACCTGAAGCTCGGCGTCTCGTATGAGCAGTTTGGCGCCAACAACCCTTACTTCTCAAACAATAACGGCAATTACAGTTTCGGCGGTGCAGGGAAGTACAGCTCCGGTGACCCGATCCTCGATTACGCGTTGGGGATTCCCGACACGTATGTTCAGGCCTCGGGCAGCGTCATCCAGGCAATTAGCCATGAGTACTACGCGTACGCGCAGGACAGCTGGAAGATTTCGAATGACTTTACCGTGAACTACGGCGTCGCCTGGGACCTGGAAGCGCCCTATCAGAATCATCAATTCAATGGGCTGGGAGTGGTTTGCTGGAACCCGAATACGCAAACATCGAACGTCTATCCCGATGGCCCTCCAGGACTCACGTACGCCGGCGATCCCGGCTGCAACACGTCGGGCGGCGTGACTCCTAAGTACAACCACTTTGGACCCCGATTGGGCTTCGCATGGTCGCCTGCTGTGGGTCCAGCCATGTTGCTTGGCGCTAACGGCGCACACAAGTTTGTGATCCGCGGCGGGCTGGGCATGTACTGGAACCGGGATGCAGAAGAAGGCCAATTGCAGAATCTCGGCAACCCGCCGGGATTTAAGCAGTCGTTGGGCGCGGCAGATTTCTTGGGGCACCCTTCGTTTGCCGACCCGTTTACCGACATCACCACCGGTCAAACCGAGTCCAATCCGTTCCCCTATTCCTATCCGCCCGTGGGCACTCCCCTGAACTGGCCGGCCTACGCAGGGCTCGGTATAAGCACGTATCCAAAGAACTACACCGTGCCTTACATCTATAACTTCAATCTGAATATCCAGCGCGAGTTGCCTGCCAACATGGTCCTGCAACTCGGCTATGTGGCCTCGATTGGGCACAAGCTGGTGAGGGCGTATGAAGCAGACGCCATCACTCCAGCCGGACACGCAGCTTGCCTGGCAGATCCAAACTGCTCATCGGACGGCGGCCAACTGTCGCTCGACTTCCCGCAGTACTTTACGCAACCGGCCATTCTTCCGGGTAGTGAAGGGGTAGGTAGTTTTGGAAATGGTAATCCCTGGTACCTGAGTGTTGGGCAGCAGTTCACTGACGGCTCTTCGAACTATCACTCGTTTCAAGCAAGCCTGGTTAAGGGGACAACCCACGGACTTTACTTTACGGTTGCTTACACCTACAGCCACGCGCTCGACAACGGGTCTGGCATCGAGAGCTCCGGTTTCAATGGGCGGGGCATCAATACAGTCCCCGGATTTCAATACTTGAATTACGGTGATTCTGATTACGACGCACGCCAGCGGTTATCCACGTCGTACAACTATGAGCTACCGATACTGGCCAGCTGGCAAAACAACTTTCTGCTGCGTGAAGCGCTCAGTGGCTGGCACATTTCCGGGGTCACTGCCTTGCAAACAGGGTTTCCCGTTACCATCAGTGACGCTGGCGCAGTCAATTCGCTCTATTGCAATTTCTTGAACTACTACAGGTGTGCTGACACGCCACAAACCTCGAACTTTCACGTCAAATCGCTCAACCCGCGTGATCCGAGTCACCAGTGGTTTGACGCGTCGGTCTATAGCCAGGAGCCCCTGGGTACGTTTGGTAACGTGAAGCGCAACTACTTTCACGGTCCGGGCTACAACTACACCAATCTCACCGTCTACAAAGATTTCCCGTTGGGTGCGGAGAAGTCACGTTATATCGAGATTCGTGCGGAGGCGTTTAATGCCTTTAACCATGCGAATTTTGGACCGCCAGACAGCAACTACACGGATGGCGATTTCTTCGGCAAGATCACCTCGGTAGTGGGTTCGACAACGGCTGACTACAATTCCGATCCGCAACCCGGCCGATCGGTGCAACTCGTGGGGAAATTCTTCTTTTAATCCCTGCGCCATTTCAGAACGCCGTCTTCTGCAACCCAGAAGGCGGCGTTTGTGTCTGCGTAAGAGTTTGCAAAGAACTCGGACACAATTCGTTCCGAGGCGGGTCCTATTTGTGTCGTCCCAAGCCTAGCCCTTTGCCATCCCGACTGTAGCCTTTTGTCGTCCCGAGGCTAACCTGTGTCATCCTGAGCCTAGCCCTGTATCATCCCGACCGTAGCCTTTTTGTCATCCCGAGCCTAACCTTTGTCATCCCGAGCCTAACCTTTGTCGTCCCGAGCCTAGCCTTTGTCCTCCCGAGCCTAACCTTTGTCCATCCCGACCCTAGCCTTTGTCCTCCGGAGGCTAACCTTTGTCATCCCGAGCCTAGCCTTTGTCCTCCAGACCTTTGTCATCCCGAGCGCAGTCGAGGGATCTGCTTTGCGCCTTTCTCCCTCCACAAATTTTTACATGAGCTCCAGCATCGGATGGGCAGAGGAACGCGGGTTGCAATAGCAGCCGCTTCGCTGCCAGGAGTTACTTTCCTGCCTTCCTGCTGAAAGAATGGTTCGTCTGCGTGTCCGATGCTGGAGCTCATGTAAAAATTTGTGGAGGGAGAAAGGCGCAAAGCAGATCCCTCGACTGCGCTCGGGATGACAAATTGGGGGCTAGCTACTAACCCGTTGGGGGCTAAGCTCACTAACCCGCAAAACTTTTCGTCGCACACCAAAAATTAACCTAACGCGCAAGGCCACAAGGGAAAACACAGCAACAGGCTCACCGCTCCCTTCACCTGTCGCACCAATCAGTACTGGTGAGAAATCTGGGCTAGCAACTGCTGCGCGCTCTTAGAGGCACTTCGACCCTCGCAGCGCGGCCTGACGCGAGCCAACGCAAAACGGCTGCTATTTCCCACCGGCACTCATCGCTTTGCGCATCTGCGCTTCTGCCTCGTCGCTCCAGTACTTGCAATTCAGCTGCAAAAATACAGATGTATACGGAACCGTCATGGTCGTTTTCAAAACGACGATGTGAAACGTCTTGCCCACCTCATCTACCTTGCCGATGATCTGCTCGTGCGGAAGGGGCGTGATGGGGCGACCCTTCAATACTTCCTGAATGCCCCGACGATAAGCCGTCACCCCGGGAGCATCCTTCTCTGGCACAAACGGCAGCTCCGCATCCATGTAGACGATCGGACGCACCTGGATCGAACGATCAATGGTCTGCAGCACCGTTCGGACGACTTCCAACTGGTCTGCGTTGGTCTCAATCGTCTCCACACCCGCAGAGCTTTGCAGCGGATAAGCGGAGTCCACAATCATGATCCAGTTACGGTGACCAAGCAGGGGCATCTTCTGGTCAAGCTTGCTTTGCCATGTCGAACCTGACTGCTGCGCAACCGCCGCTCCACCCATCATCAGGAGCGATCCGAGGATGGAAATCACCGCTTTGCCGGCCATGTTCATGCTGCTTCTCTCCGCTTCAAACCCACCCCAAAAAACGAATAGAGCGCGATGCCGCAATACGCCCCCAACGGAACCAGGTAAGCCATCGCAATGCTGTGCTGTGTCTGCGCGAGATAGCCCATCAACGGCGTCAACACGGCGCCCCCCACAATGGCCATGACGATCAACGAGCCGCCAATCTTTGTATTCTGGTCCAGTCCTTCAATCCCCAGGGCGAAGATCGTCGGGAACATGACCGACATAAAGAAGCTGGTCATGAAGATGGCCCACAAGCCAATCCACCCCGGCAGAAATACACCAATCGCGACCAGCACAATATTTACCAGGCTATAGACACCCATCAACCGCGCGGGTTGCACGTAGCGCATCAACGCTGCGGAACTAAAGCGCCCAACGCCGAAGGCCACCAGCGTTCCAGTCAGAAAGTAGCCGGCGATTTTCTCCGGCTGATGCGTGCCATCCTGCACATACTGGATAAAGTAACTCCAGGTACCCACCTGCGCTCCCACATAAAGGAACTGGGCCACAATCGCGAACAGGAAGTGAGGGTAGCGCAACAGCTCGCGAAAACTGCCGTGATCTTCCGGCGCGTCTTCGTGCTCACGGGCAATGGTTGGGAACTTCGTCCGTGCGATCATGAAGGCCCAAAGCAGCGCCACTGCGCCTACCACCAGGTACGGAGCGACCACGCGCATCGTCTCATGCTTGAGATAAGCGTCATAGGTATGGGCCGCCTGCATCGCAGCTATTTGTTGCGGGGTCAGCTCGACTCCCGAGAAGATGAAAACCGTGCCGCCCAACACCCCACTGATCGCGCCCAGCGGATTAAACGCCTGCGAGAAGTTCAGCCGGCGTGCCGCGCTCTCCCGTGCGCCCAATTGGGCAATGAAGGGATTCGAAGCGGTCTCCAAAAATGACAGCCCACTCGCGATCACGAACAACGCAAATAGGAAGAACCCATAGCGACCCACCAGCGCGGCCGGCCAGAAAAGAAAGCTTCCACTGGCAAACAGCAGCAGGCCGATGACGATGCCGTACTTGTAACCGATTTTGCGCATCAACAGAGCGGCGGGAATAGCCAACAGAAAATAGCCCATGAAGAAAGCCGACTGCACCAATCCCGCCTCAAATCGCGTGATCGCAAACGACTTCATGAACTGGCGAATCAGCACATCGTTCAGGTTGGTGGGCACGCCCCAAAGAAAGAACAACGCCGTGACCAGGAAGAAGGGAACCGCCAACCCTTTAGGAAACAGAGGCTGCGACGTATTCGTGGTTTCCGTTGACTGCGTTGACTGCGGCACCAGCATCGGTAGGTGGTCCTTTCCTGATCGTCGGGGCTAATCTCCACAAACATGAACGCGGATACCCAACTCCGCCATCATGGCAGCCTTGGCAGCCATCGCCTGGTCGGCCACCTGGCTGGTGGGGGCGTAGGCCACGTTCAGGTGGTTGGCGCGGTGCCGCGCCATGAACTGGTCACGAGTCACGCCATGCAGCAGGGTATGCATAATCGGCCATTGGGGGGTGACCGACTTTAACCGGCGTTCCGTCTCCTCCGGCGGCAGTTCAATCGCGGTCGCTCTGCCGATGTCCACGTGCAACGCGCCGTCCTCCACGAAAACGCGGCTCCATACCACGTGTCCCGGTTTGCACACGCCTTTCAGCGTGCCCCCGCCCAGGCGAAAATACATGGGCGGCTGCCGTTCACTGCTCGCTTTTGCGTAGCCACCGGCGATGTGTGAGGGTGGCACCGCGCCTGAGATCTGGAACACCCACACGAACTCATCGATATCCCCGCCCTTGTAGTGTTCTCCCCAGCGAACATCGTGCAGTGTCGTTGCCGGGTCCAGCTGCAGCATGCTCCAAACCCGATTGGTGACCAACGCGTCTAGCCCGGCACATTCATCCACTTCATTGAAATGTGGCAGCGGCTTGCCCGGGTAGAGCTCGCGGCCGGACGCATCGTACGCCGGCGGGCGGTCTACATTGTTCAACAAGCCTTCCACCAGGTCGCTGGCCGGCGCCATGTCCTTCAAACCCTGCTGGTACTGAATACCGATCGCGTCACACCCGAACTCGTCCGCGATGCGCAGCGCCGCGATATACATCTTGCACTGCTCCAGGATCTGGCGATCGGTCAGATCGCTTTCCTCGCGAGTGCCGGTAACGAACGTGAAGTCGCGCCCATCCAGCCATGTCCGCACTGCCTGCGCTTCCTTATCGGTGACGGTAGCCATCGCGGCCACCAGGCCCGATTGGCTGAGGCGCTCTTTGTACACCCCAAGCGGGTTTAGCAGAGAGTCCTCGACGATCGCGTTGTACATGCCCATGCAGCCTTCATCGAAGACGCCGAGAATGGCTTTGCGTGTCTGCAAATCGTGGGCGAGCGCCTCGCCCAGTTGCCGCTCCGCAGCTGGCAGGGAGGAGAGGTCGAGGTCACGCACGTGGCCGCTATCCTGCACAATCGTGTGGCTCGTAAGCCATTGCCTGAGACCCCGGCGAAAGAACTCGTCCGTAAAGTCTTTGCTCCACAAAGTGCTGAACGGGACCCCTGCCTTGTGCAGGCACCCGTTCAGATTCAGCATGCCTACCAGGCCCGGCCACTGCCCGGACCAGTTGGCCACGGTGAGGATGGGACCGCGATGATGTTCCAATCCCGCCAGCACATGATTGCTGTACTGCCAGACGGCTTCGGCCACAATGAGCGGCGCGTCGGGATGGATCCTGGTAAACACGTCCATGCCCATGCGCTGGTTATAGATGAACCCGTGCTGCAGATCCTCGCGATACGGATGCGCGCGGCGCAGCGTAAACCCTTCCTCGCGCAAAGCCGCCGTGAGCTGCTTCTCCATCTCCTCCTGTGCCGCCCAGCAGACCTTGTTGGCTGATTGGCGCAGATCGCCACTGGCGACGAGCAGTACTTCATCGGGGGCAACAGGGGCCGGCGTGGGGAGCACCGGAACGGCATAGGATGACATCAGTTGCTTCTCCTTCTGGGTCTTCCTTTGCGTGCTCTTGCGCCCAGCAACCGCTAACGATAGCAGTTGCCCATCATCGGTGGCAAAAGACTTCTCCAGCGCGTCAGGCTGCGAGACCATAAGAAACTTTGACAGTTGCTTATGCCTGCCCTCACCACGTGCCGGATGCCCCACATTTCACGACGTTGGAAACCGCATGCAGATCGCCAAGGCCTCCGCCTTTAACAGGAAATCCGGGGAGATGTGGGAGGGTTTTACCCTTTTAGTTCCCTTCAAGGGTGTAAGGGGAGAGACCCTTCACCCACTTTCAAGTACGCTCAGGGCCGAGGCTTGCTAAACCCGCTTGGCGTTGACCCTGGTCGCGAGACCCACCTTTTTCAGCAACCAGATCCCCAGGTAATTGATGTCGACCTCGTACCACGCCATCCCGTGGCGCGCCGACACAGGATAAGCGTGATGGTTGTTATGCCACCCCTCCCCGCCAGTCAGCAAGGCCACCCACCAGTTGTTCCGGGAGTCATCCCGGGTAGGGAAACGCCGCGAGCCCCAGATATGGGTGGCAGAATTCACCAGCCAGGTGACGTGCAAGCCGATCGTGACCCGAAGAAAAATGCCCCAAAGGACCCAGGACCAGCCCCCGGCCGCCAGCAGCCCAAAGCCCAGCAAGGTCACCGGCAACCAGTGAAACCGGTTGAGCCAGCGGTAAAATCCCTGCTTCATCAAGTCGGGTGCGTACCGCTGCAGAACGCCACTATCGTTATGCAGGGATCCATTCAGGATCCAACCCATGTGCGACCACCATTTCCCGTCCCGGGGGGAATGGGGGTCACCCGCCTTATCAGTGAATTGGTGGTGCAGCCGGTGCACCGCCACCCAGTACACCGGGCTGCCCTGGAGAGCCATGGTGCCCAGAACCGCCATGGTGTACTCGAGCCACCGGGGCACCATATACCCCCGGTGGGTCAGCAGGCGATGGTAGGCCATGCCGATCCCGACGTCCTGCGTCAGTACCCAGGTCACTGCGAGTACCACCAGCGACGAACGCCGGAACTGGAACAACGCTGCGATCGCTCCCAGGTGAAACAAGCCCAGAATCAGCGCGAACTTCCAGTGAAACTTACCCGAACCCGGCTCAGCAGCCGGCCATCCAGCGGTTTCTTCCCCCGGTCCCGATTGTGCAGGGGCTACCATTTCCTTCATCGCAAACCCTCAGTTCCTATTGTCATTCCCTCACTGCAACTATTTGTTGTAGTGGCTGTTTGGGACGTATACTGAATATGCGACCGCAGAGGTCGGGATTGCATCTTAAGGTAAAGCGAGAATGCTAAGGCTCACCAAGAAGGCGGATTACGGATTGATGGCGCTGAAGTTTCTCGCCGAACGCGCCGACACGCCTTCCTTAAGCGCTAAAGATATCGCGGAAGCCTATGGCATTCCTCCCCAGTTGCTGGCCAAGATCCTACAGCGCCTTACCCGCGCCGGGTTACTTCGGTCTCATGCCGGAACGAACGGCGGTTACGCGCTATCCCGGGCTCCGGAACAGATTACCGCTTTTGAAGTGATTGGGGCCATCGACGGACCACTCTTCATCACCTCTTGCGCCACGGGTCCTCGCGGCTGTGATCTGACAGACAGCTGCACGATCAAAGAGCCTCTGCGCAAGGTAAACGAGAGTATCGCGGAAGTATTGAAAGCGATCCGGGTATCGGATCTTTGCGAACCAGAAGACACCCGCCGCTATCACGGCAAGTCGATGGAATCGCTATTAGTCAGCCTGAGTGGATGACCACCAGGACGCACAGGAATTGTTGAATCAGGAGAGAGCAATGAGCACCGTTGAGACCTCAGTAACTGCCCCCGCCAACGTGAAGCTGCCGATCTACATGGATGACCATGCGACCACAGCGATGGACCCACGTGTGCTCGAGGCGATGATCCCGTACTTCACCTCCAAATTTGGCAACGCGGCCAGCCGCAATCACTCCTTCGGCTGGGAAGCCGAGCAGGGCGTAGAGTACGCTCGCGAGCAGGTCGCAAAACTGATTGGCGCCACGGCCAAGGAGATCATCTTCACTTCTGGCGCGACCGAGAGCAACAACCTCGCCATCAAGGGCATTGCCGAGATGTACCGCGAGCGCGGAAACCACATCATCACCCAGGTGACCGAGCACAAGGCAGTCCTCGACACCTGCAAGCGGCTGGAAAAGAACGGTTATCGCATCACCTATTTGCCGGTGAAGGCAGATGGGCTGATCGATCTCGAAGATCTCAAGCGAGCCATCGACAGCAAGACGATCCTGGTCTCGATCATGTTTGCAAACAACGAGATCGGCGTTATCCAGCCAGTCGCAGAGATCGGCAAACTGTGCCACGAGAACAATGTCATTTTCCACACCGACGCGGTGCAGGCAGTAGGCAAGATCCCGGTCGACGTAAATGCCATGAACATCGACTGCCTGTCATTGACTGGCCATAAGCTCTATGGACCCAAGGGCTGCGGGGCGCTGTACGTCCGCCGGCGCAATCCGCGGGTGCAGATTTCGGCCCAGATCGATGGTGGCGGCCACGAGCGCGGTATGCGTTCCGGTACCTTGAACGTGCCCAGCATCGTAGGGCTCGGCAAGGCCTGCGAAATCGCCCGTGAAGAGATGGAGGCGGAAGCAGAGCGGCTGGGCAAACTTCGCGACAAGTTGAAGGCGAAGCTAGAGGCCAGCCTGGACTACGTGCACGTGAACGGCTCGATGGAACACCGTCTGCCAGCCAATCTGAATGTCAGCTTCGTCTACGTGGAGGGTGAGTCTCTGCTGATGGGCATCAACGATGTCGCTGTTTCCAGCGGCTCGGCCTGCACCTCGGCATCGCTTGAACCATCTTATGTATTGAAGGCGTTGGGCCTGGGCGACGACGTGGCCCACAGCTCGATTCGCTTCGGTTTGGGCCGCTTCAACACAGAAGCTGAAGTTGATTACGTAGCTGATAAGGTCATCGATGTGGTGCAGAAACTTCGCGAACTTTCGCCCCTGTATGAAATGGTGAAAGAGGGCATCGACATCACGAAGATTGAATGGCAGGCGCACTAAAAAGCATCTAAACGAAGTAAATGCACAGCACGCTGCACACGGAATAACGGAGACTTACATGGCATATAGCGACAAGGTAATCGATCACTACAACAATCCACGCAACGTCGGCCAAATGGATAAGAGCCAGTCTGAGGTGGGTACCGGTTTAGTTGGCGCCCCGGAATGCGGCGATGTGATGCGTTTGCAGATCAGGGTCAACCCTGAAACCCAGATCATTGAAGAAGCGAAATTCAAAACCTTTGGCTGCGGTTCGGCCATCGCTTCCTCTTCATTGGCGACCGAGTGGGTCAAGGGCAAGACGATCGAAGAAGCAATGCAGATCAAGAACACCGACATCGTGAAGGAACTGGCATTGCCGCCGGTCAAGATTCACTGCTCCGTTTTGGCAGAAGACGCCATCCGGGCCGCGATTGGTGACTGGAAGAAGAAGAACGGCGTTCCCGAAGCTGCGGAAACCGCACTGCACGCCACTCAGGCCCAGTAAGCAGCAAGTCCCAAACGGGGCCTTGCTGATAAGCCAGGCCCCCGAAAAACAGAAGGTCACATGCAATCAGCCATCCTTAATGCCGAAAACGCAACACCGAATCAGAAGGGCATCCAGGTCACGGAGCGCGCTTTAAAGCGGATACGCGTGGCTATGGCCAAAGAGGGTGTCTCTCCGGATCAGGGCGGTTTGCGCCTGGGAATCCAGGGCGGCGGCTGTTCCGGGCTCTCGTACAACATCCGGTTTGATTCGCAGCCCCGGGAACGGGACCGTGTTTACAACTTTGAAGATGTGCGGGTTTTCGTCGATCCCAAGTCGTTCATCTACCTGCACGGCATGATCCTCGATTATGAGGAAACGCTCATGCGGCAGGGCTTCAACTTCATCAACCCGCACTCCACCAAATCGTGCGGTTGTGGTTCATCGTTTTCGGCGTAGAACGTTCACGCGTTTCGCCCGGGTCTGCTTCGCCCTATGCAAACTATTGAAAATAGCAGTGCGCCGGCAAAATGCTGGTCCTGCAGCCAGGAGGTTGCGGCAGGGCAGCCTTTCTGCAATGCCTGCGGCAAGGTGCAGCCGCCCCAATCTCCCAACTACTTTGCTGCGTTTGGCCTCCCCAGCAAGCTGAACATCGACGTGCCCGCGCTGGAAAAGCAGTTTTATCGTTACAGCCGAAAGCTCCACCCCGACCTGCATGCGCGCGCCTCGGCACAGGAACAAGCCTGGAGTCTGGCCCAGGCCTCGCTGCTCAACGACGCCTATCGCACCCTGAAAAGTCCGCTGGAGCGGACCAAATACCTGCTGACGCTGGTGGGTGTACAGCTTGAAGATGCGCGTGGCGACGGCAATTTGAATCCTTCGAAGGTGCCCCCTGATCTGTTGGAGGAGGTCTTCGAACTAAACATGCAGTTGGAAGAGATGCGCCAGAACCGCAAGATGGGGGAAGACGATCCCCAACTCCGGCGCGACCTCCAGGCGGCAAGAGAGCAGTTCTCCACGCAGCTCGGCGCTCTGGATGAACAGATGCGCGGCGAATGGAACCGCTGGGATTTGGCATCTGAGCAGAATGACGAAGCGGGCAGGAACACAGCTAAAGAGGCAATGACCGCGTTGATTCAGAAGCGTAGCTACCTGCACAACCTGGTGCGCGACGTTGATCAATCGCTAGGGGAGTCCTGAAGAGATCTATGGCTGAAGAACGCGTAGTAGGAATCGATCTGGGCACCACGAATTCGTTGGTGGCCTTCATGCAGGGGGAGAAGCCGGTCGTCATTCCCGGGGAAGACGGCCTGAACCTCGTGCCCTCCGTGGTGGCCTTGCAGCCTGCACGCGACGGGGGGCGCCCGGCAGTAATGGTGGGCAACGAAGCGCGCCGGACCCTGCTCGAGGCGCCCGAGCGAGCGATCTACTCGGTGAAGCGGCTCATGGGCCGTGGCCTCGAAGACGTGACCGAAGAGCTGAAGCTTTTCCCTTCCGCCTGGCCGACGAAATCCAGCCCGGGGAAGTGCTCAGAATCCGCCTCGGCGAGACTGAATTTACGCCGCCCGAGATTTCGGCGCACATCCTGCGCCAGCTCAAACGCAATGCCGAAAGGTACTTCGGGCGCCGGTCACGCAAGCCGTGATCACCGTGCCTGCTTACTTTAATGATGCGCAACGCCAGGCCACGAAGGATGCAGGGCGCATGGCCGGGCTGGAAGTGCTGCGCTGGTCAACGAGCCGACCGCGGCGGCGCTGCCTACGGTCTTGACCGCGAAAAAGAAGGCATTATCGCCGTCTACGATCTGGGCGGCGGCACCTTCGACGTATCCATTCTCAAGTTGCACGAGGGCATTTTCGAAGTGATCGCCACCAACGGTGACACGCACCTGGTGGCGACGACATCGACAATCTGCTGATAGCAATTGCGCTTTACGACATCGCGGGTGATCTGGGCACCGATGTTCGCCCGCAACCCGAAGTGATCCAGGCCATCCGCAAGGCCATGATCGAGGCCAAGATCAGCCTCTCCTCCATGCCGCGCGATGAATATCGACATCGCGCTTCCGCAGGGCAAACGCTACCAGCGTGAGATCACACGCGAGCAATTCGAGCAGCTCATCCGACCAGTCATTGACGGTACCATCGGGCCCTGGAGAAGCACGCATTGCGCCGGACCGCAGCCGCCCTGCCCGACCTGCCACGGCGCGCGCTACAACGCCAAGACGCTCGAGGTGATGTGGCACGACAAGAGCATCGCCGACGTGCTGCAGCTGACGGTCGACGACGCCTGCGCGTTCTTCGCCGAAGAGGCGGCGCGTGCGAAGCCCGCTCGCGCTGCTGCGCGACATCGGCCTCGGCTACCTGCGCCTCGGCCAGCCGGCGACCGAGCTCTCGGGCGGCGAGGCGCAGCGCATCAAGCTCGCGACCGAGCTGCAGAAGCAGCAGCGCGGCCGCTCGCTCTACGTCCTCGACGAGCCGACGACCGGCCTGCATCCGGCCGACGTCGACAAGCTGATGGCGCAGCTGCAAGGTCTTGTCGATGCCGGCAACACCGTCATCGTCGTCGAGCACGACGTGCTCGTGATCGCTGCCTGCGACTGGGTCGTCGAGATCGGGCCGGGTGCCGGCACGGCGGGCGGTCGCGTCGTCAGCGCGGCTCCGCCGAAGCCGCGATTGCCGCGCTGAGTCCGCCGGGGCGCGGCCGACGCCGTCGTGGCGCAGGCTGTTGCGCAGCGCCGTCTTGCGCAGGATCACGGCGAACGCCTGCACCGGGTCGCCTGCGTCGCGTCGAGCCGCCAGAGCAGGCCCGGCGTGCGGATGGGCGTCGGGCTCTCGAGCGGGATCGGCTTCAGGCCGGCATGCCTGGCATCGCGTTGATGGCGACGATCGCACCGATCGGCATGCGCGGCACGAGCCCGAGCATCGGCGCGATCGTCGACATCTCGGCGACGACGAGCGGCTCCGTGCGCTCGCCTTGAAAGCACTCCTCGAGCAGCTCGCGCGTCGCGAAGTACGAAGGCAGCAGCACCAGCGCGCTGCTGGTGCAGCTCGACCATGCGGATGCGCTTCCGGCCCGCGAGCGGGTGGCTGTCGCCGACGACGAGCACCATCTCCTCGTTGTAGAGCGGCTCGAACCAGAGGTCGGTCGCGCCGCTCGGCCGGTAGGCGATGCCGAGGTCGAGCGCGCCGGCTGCCGAGGCCTCGACGATCTGCTCGGCCGCCAGCTCCTCGACGCGCACCCGCACCGTCGGGTGGCGCGCCGAGGAACAGCGGCGACGCACTCCGGGATCAGGCCGATGTTGAACGTGTGCGTCGCGCCGATGCGCACGCTGGCCGGTCAGGCCGCCGCCGCCGGGCTGCAGCATGGCGATGCCTTGGTCGACTTCCTTCAGCGCTCGCTCGCGTAGGCGAGGAAGAGCTCGCCGGCCTCGGTCGTCACCACCTCCGCCGACGCGCTCGAAGAGCGGCTGGCCGACCTCTTCCTCGAGCTGGCGGATCTGGTGCGAGAGCGTCGACTGGGTGACGTGGACGCGCTCGGCGGCGCGGGTGAAGCTGCAGGCAGTCGGCCAGGGTCACGAAATAGCGAAGGTGCCTCAGCTCCATGGAAACCCGTCGTCGAATCGATGCCATCGATCATATCGATGGCAATGGATCATTTGTCATGTCGCCAGCGCCGTATCGTCCCGCACACCGAGCGGCGCCCAGCGCCAGGGAGACACGACGGAATGGCCCACGGCTTTCCCTGCGTGGTGCCCGGTCCGGCTCCGGCAGCCGCAACCGGAAGACGTCGTGGGTTTCTGCGCAGCTTGGGCGCACTCGTCGCGGCGGGTGCGAGCTCGGCGCCTCGCAGCTGCGCGCTCCGCCGGGCACGTCGGCGTCGGCCGGCGCCGGGGGCGGCGCGCGTCATCGACACCGATCACCACTACGACCTGCTCGAGTACCAGAAGGCCTGGCTCGACTACGAGGACAAACGCTCGATCCGGCACTTCACCTCGCAGGCGACCTGGACGGTGCAGCCGGCTGTTCGCCGACATGGACGCGGCCGGCGTGCGCACGGCGGCGCTGCTCTCGATCGCGTCGACACCGGGCGTGTGGTTCGACTGGACGGTGCCCGAGGTCGCCAAGGTCGTGCGCCAGTGCAACGACTACGCCGCCGGCATGGTGCGCTACAACATCGACCCGGGCCGCTTCGGCACAGCTCCGCGACGCTGTCGATGATCGACGTCGACAGCACGCTCAAGGAGATCGCTGACGCCTTCGACTTCGCGCTGCGGGTCGACGGCGTCGGCCTGCAGACCAACTACGGCGACAAGTGGCCGGGCGACGCGGCCTACCGGCCGATCTTCGACGAGCTGAACCGAAGGAAGGCCGTCGCCTACTTCCACCCGCTCGTTGCGGCGTGCTGCGGGCGGCTCAGCGTCGGAACCTTTCCCGCGGTGATCGAAGTGCCGCACGACACGACACGCGCGGTGACGAGCCTGCTGCTCTCGGGCGGCTTCGCGCGCTGGCGCGACATCCGGTGGCTCTTCTCGCACGGCGGCGGCACGATCCCCATGCTTGCGGGCCGGATCAACTTCTTCCACGGCAATGCGAAGAACGTCGCCGAGTTCGCGCCCGAGGGCATCGAGGCCGAGCTGCGGCGGCTCCACTACGACACCGCGAACGCGACCCATCCGGCGTCGATGGCGGCGCTCCTGAAGCTGGTCGCGCCATCGCAGGTGCTCTACGGCAGCGACTATCCCTACGTGGCGATGAACACCCAGGTGGCGGCCTGCAAAGGCTCGGTCTGTCGAGCGCCGACTTGGGCGCAGTCATGAATGGCAATGCCGGCCGGCTGCTGCCGCGCCGGCGGATCCAAAGGGCACCGCCGCACCCGCGGCGATCGAGAGAGGAGACAGACCGATGAAGACATTCGATGTGAACAGACGCATGTCGCCAAGAGCGCGCGGAAGCGCTTCCTGGCCCTGACCCTCGCCGTGCTCGCGACCGCCGCGGCGGCCGACAACGGCGAGCGCAACCGCGACAACGACCGCGAGCGCGATCGCCAATGTCCGAACGGGCGCGACATCACGCTCGTCAACGGCCGCATCCACACCATGGATGCGGTCAACCGGATCGTCTCGACCGTGACGATCCACAACAACAAGTTCTCGGCGGTCGGCCATGACAGCGGCTTCGTCGACAACCGCTGCAAGCAGGTGATCGACCTGCGCGGCCGCACGGTCGTGCCGGGCCTGGTCGACAACCACAACCACATCATCCTGCTCGGCCTCAGGCCCGGGTACCACACGCCGCTCGAGACCGCGGCGTCGTTCGCCGACATCGCCGCGATCTACCGCGAGCGCATCGCCGGCGGCGTACCGAGCGGCCAGTTCGTGACCACGATCGGCGGCTTCAACCCGGTCCAGTTCGCCGAGAAGCGCCTGCCCACCCTGAGCGAGCTCGACGCGATCGCACCGTCGAACCCGGTTTATCTCCAGGTCTCGTTCACCGGGCCGTCGACGACGAACTCGGCCGGCCGCACGTTCTTCGCCAGCCACGGCGTCACGGTCGGCGCCGACGGCTCGATCGCCGCCAACGCGCAGACGCTCGCGGCGCTCAACGCGCTGCGCTCGGTGCAGACATTCGAGGACAAGAAGCGCAGCACGGTCGACGCGATGAACTACGCCGCGCGGCTCGGCGTGACCTCGAACTTCGACATGGGCGGCTTTCTCATCCCGGGGTCGCCCGACCACGACGACGAGTTCGTCTTCGACGGCGCCGCGAGCTGGGATCCGTACACGGCGTACGACCCGCTCCTCGAGCTGCACCGTGCCGGGCTGATGACGACGCGCATCCGCGTCTTCTTCCTGAGCATGGACACGCAGGACGCGATCCCAATCCTGACCCGGCGCGTGGAGAACGCGTTCCGCGAGTTCGGCAACGACTGGCTGAAGATCGCCGGCCTCGGCGAGTTCATCACCAACTGGCCGCTGTTCGGCGGTCCGACACCGTCGAACTACCCGGCGGCGGTGCGCAAGGCGGCCGAGCGCGGCTGGATCTACCAGCAGCACACGCTCAGCTCGCGCGAGGACGACATCGCGATCAGCGAATGGGAGCGGATCAACACTGTGATCCCGGTCGCGCCGCTGCACTGGTCGGTGGCGCACGCCCTGACGATCACGCCGCAGAACATCCTGCGGCTGAAGGCGATCGGCGGCGGCCTTGCGCTGCACGGGTTCCGCTATCTCGCCGGGACGGCCGCGGCCAACGGGCCGCCCTACCGGACCATCGTCGACAGCGGCATCAAGGTCGGCGCGGGCTCCGACTCGGCGCAGATCTCGACCCTGAACCCGTGGCTGATGCTCTACTACATGGTCACCGGCAAGAACAGCTCGGGCCAGGTCATCAACGCCGGCCAGACGCTGACCCGCGCGGAGGCGATGCGCCTCTACACGCGCGAGAACGGCTGGTTCAGCAAGGAGGAAGACAAGCTCGGCTCGATCGAGGAGGGCAAGCTCGGCGACCTAGTCGTCCTCAACGGCGACTACTTCAGCGTCCCCGACGAATCGCTGAAGCAACTCGGGTCGGTGCTGACGGTGGTCGGCGGGCGAGTCATCTACAACAGCGGCCCCGTGCAGATCCACGACTACTGACACCCGTCGCCCGGCGATGCGCCCTCGCCCGGGCTTTCTGCGAGGAAGACTTCGACATGTCCGAATACAACCAGGACAAGCTCACCCAGGACGTCTCGCCGCGTTCGCGAAGACGCCCGACCGCGCCTGCGCGAGATCATGACCCGCTCGTCAAGCACATTCACGCGTTCGCGCGCGAGGTCGACCTCACGCCCGAGGAATGGCTCGCCGGCCTGAATTCCTCGACGACGCTCGGCCAGATCTCGACCGAGCGCGCCCGGAGTTCATCCTGCTGTCCGACACGCTCGGCCTGTCGATGATGGTCGTCTCGCTGGCCCAGGCGCGCGCCGGCGGCGCGCCAAGGGCGCCACCGCCGCGACCGAAGCGACGGTCGAAGGCCCGTTCTACTGGCACGGCGCACCCGACCTCGCGCTCGGCACCGACATCGGCGAAGGCGTGCCCGGCGAGCCGGCGCTCTACATCGGCCGCGTCACCGATGTCGACGGCAAGCCGCTCCCCGGCGCGCTGCTCGACGTCTGGTCGGGCGACGGCGACGGCAAGTACGACGTCCAGCTCCGACGAGCCGGTGATGAAGGCGCGCGGGCGCTTCCGCACCGATGAGCGAGGGCCGCTACTGGTTCTGGTCGATCAGGCCCACGTCTATCCGATGCCCGACGACGGCCCGGTCGGCCATGATGCGGGCCACCGATCGCAGCATCAATCGCCCCGGGCACATGCACATGCATGGTCTCGGCGCCGGGCCACGTGACGCTGACGACCCACGTGTTCGTCGCCGGCAGCCCCTACCTGACGAGGACGCCGTGTTCGGCAAGCGCGACAGCCTGGTCGTCGAATTCGATGCAGCACCCGCCGGGCAAGGCGGTCGACGGTCGCGAGATGAAGATGCCGTACCACTCGGCGAGCTACGACTTCCGCCTGGCGCCGGTCGCGGAGAAGATGGCGGCATGAAGATCGGCAAGGCCACCGTCCCGCGCACCGCGATCTGCACCTCCGACGAGCACACGATCGTCGTCCGCGGCAGGATCTCTCGAAGGAGCTGATCGGCAAGATCTCGTTCGTCGACCATTTCTTCCTGCTGCTGATGGGCGGGATGCCGAGCGCCGGCGAAGCGGCGGTGCTCAACGCGACGCTGGTCGCGATCGCCGAGCATGGCCTGGTGCCGAGCGTGCAGGCGGCGCGCATGACCTTCGCCGCCGCGCCCGACGCGATGCAAGGCGCGGTCGCCGCCGGCATCCTCGGCTGCGGCTCGGTGGTCCTCGGCTCGTCGGAGACGGCCGGCCGCATGTACTGCGAGATCGACGCGCGGATGAAGTCCGGCACGCCGCTCGACGAGCCGCGCTCGGCGTGATGCAGGAATGGCGCGCCGCCGGCAAGTCGATCCCGGCTACGGCCATCCGCTGCACAAGGAGCGCGACGCGCGCGTCGGCGCGCTGTTCGACATGGCGCGAGGCGCCGGCACCGACCTGCGCTTCGTCGCCATCGCCGAGGCCGCGAGGCGGCTGCTGCCCGAGCTGCTGAAGAAGGACCTGAAGCTCAACGTCTCCGGCGCGATCCCGGCGGTGCTGCTCGGCGCCGGCTTTCCGGTGCAGGCGCTCAAGGGCGTGCCGATCCTCGCCCGCACCGCCGGCCTGATCGCCCACCTCGTCGAAGAGATCGGCAGCCGATCGGCTTCGCGCTGTCGTACCAGGCGACGCGCGAGGTCGACTACGACGGCGACGTCCGGAGGGCTTCGGCGTAAGGCACGGCGTGACGCGAAGCACGCGCATGATCAAGACGCTCGCACGGCATCAAGGTCGTCGAACAGGGCACCTTCATCACCGGCCCGGCCGCGGCATGCTGCTCGGCGACCTCGGCGCCGACGTGGTCAAGGTCGAGCCGGGGACCGGCGATCCGTTCCGCGCCTTCCAGGACGGCCTCTACAGCCCGCACTACCAGGCCTACAACCGCAACAAGCGCAGCATCGCGCTCGACACTCAAGAAGCGCGGCGGACCGCGAGGTCTTCGACGCGCTGATCGCCGACGCCGACGTCTACATCCAGAACTTCCGCCCGGCGTCGCCGACACGCTCGGCGCCGGCGAGACGCGGCTGCGCGGCGATCAACCCGAGGCTCGTCTACTGCTCGATCAGCGGCTTCGGCCCGACCGGTCCCGTCGGCGACCGGCCGGCCTACGACACGGTGGCGCAGGCGGCGAGCGGCTTCCTCAACCTGCTCGTCAATCCCGAGAACCCGCGCGTCGTCGGCCCGGCGATCGCCGATTCGCTGACCGGCTTCTACGCCGCCTACGGCATCATGGGCGCGCTGATCGAGCGCGGCCGCACGGGCGTCGGCCGCACGGTCGAGGTCTCGATGCTCGAGGCGATGGCGCACTTCAACCTCGACGCCTTCACGCATTCTTCCAGGCCGGCGAGGTGATGGGCCCGTACAGCCGGCCGCGCGTCTCGCAGTCGTACGTGCTCGAGTGCGGCGACGGCAAGTGGATCGCGCTGCACATGTCGTCGCCGGAAAAATTCTGGCAGGGCCTCGCGAGCGCCATCGAGCAGCCGACGCTCTTCGCCGACCCGCGCTTCGCCACGCGCGAGGCGCGCATCGACCACCAGGAAGCGATCATCGGCGTGCTCGGCGAGCGCTTCAAGCGCCGCCCGCGCGACGAGTGGTGCGAGCGGCTGCAGGCCGAGGACGTCCCGCACGCGCCGATGTACGACACCGAGCGAAGCGCTCGCCGATCCGCAGGCCGTGCATCTGCAGATCACGCGCATCGGCCGAGCACCCGGTGATGGGCCTCTTTCGCACGGTGCGCTCGCCGGTCTCGTTCGACGGCGAGCGGGCGCTCGAGGTGCGGCCGCCGCCGACGCTCGGCGAGCACGACGATGAGATCCGGCCGTCGGTCGCCAGGCGCATCGGAGGCGGGCGATGAGCGCCGCCCGTCGCTGCGGGCCGGCTGCCGCGCGCCGCTCGCGCTCGTCGGCGCCCGCGCTGGCCGGCTGGTCGCGCAGGACAGGCCGGCACGGTCAGGATGGTCGTTCCGTTCGGCCCGGGGACGACGACCGACACGGTCGGCCGGGTCGTCGCCGACGCGCTCGGCCAAGATCGCCGCCCAGACCGTGGTGGTCGACAACCGCGCCGGCGCCGGCGGCGCGACCGGCACCGACCATGGTCGCCAAGTCGCCGCGCCGACGGCAGGACGCTCGTGATGGGCACGGTCGGCACGCACGCGATCAACGCCGGCGCTCTACCGCAAGCTGCCCGTACGACACGATGCGCGACTTCGCGCCGGTCGCCTTCGTCGGCTACACGCCGACGCTGCTGGTCGTCGCCGCCGATTCGCCGGTGCAAGTCGCTGAAGGACCTCGCGGCGCTGGCGGCGCGGCCCGCAAGGCGTCGACCTTCGCGTCGGCCGGCAACGGCACCTCGGGCCACCTCGCCGGCGAGCTGCTCGCGCAGCGCCTCGGCGGCAAGATGATCCACGTGCCCGTACAAGGAAGGCGCGGTCGCGATGACCAGCGTGATGTCGCGCGCAGGTCGACTTCATGTTCTATCACCCGGCCGCCGTCGATGCCGCAGATCAAGGCCGGCAAGCTGCGCGCGATCGGCGCGAGCAGCGCGGTGCGCAGCGCCGCCGCGCCCGACGTGCCGACGCTGATGGAGCTCGGCGTCAAGGACTTCGACCTCGTCGCCTGGTTCATGCTCTATGCGCCCGCCGGCGACGCCGCCGGCGACGCTCGCGCAACTGCGCAGCGCCAGCGCCGCCGCGCTGGCCCAGCCCGACGTGGTCGCGCGCCTGCGCGAGCAGGGCATCGAGCAGCGGGCGATGCGCGCCGACGAGCTGGCGCCGTTCAACAGGACCGAGCTCGCGAAGTGGGCCGAGCTGGTCAAGCGCTCCGGCGCGCAGATCGACTGACGGCCGGACACGCAGACCGACGAACCGACACGACAGACAGGAGACGACCGATGACCGACACTCGAACCACTCACGCGCCGCACCGCCGTCGCGGCCACCGCTGCGCGACGCTCGGCGGCCTCGGCCGGCTTCGCGCAGCCCGGCCGGCCAGCCGATCCGCATCGGCAGCACGCTGGCGCTGACCGGCCCGCTGTCGGCCACGGCGCAGATGCACAAGCTGGTCGGCGAGATCTACGTCGAGCAGGCTCAACAAGCGCGGCGGCTGGCTCGGCCGGCCGGTCGAGTGGATCGTCAAGGACGACCAGTCCAAGCCCGACCTCGCGCGCACGCTCTACGAGCAGCTCGATCACCGCCGACAAGGTCGACCTGCTGATGGGCCCGTACGCCACCGGCGCGATCCTCTCGGCGATGGGCGTGGCCCAGCGCTACAACAAGGTGCTGGTGCACCACACGCTTCGGCATTCCGTCGCTCGCCAAGTACGACATGCAGTTTCCCGGCGTGGTCGCTCGGCCCGACCCGGCACGACCGTGCCCAACAGCGTGTTCGACGCGCTCGCCGCCGGCCCGAAGCCGCCGAAGACCATCGCCGTCGTGACCAGCAAGTTCCCGTCGGTGCACTTCATGTCGCTGGGCGCGCGCGAGGTCGCTGAAGAAGCGCGGCCTGACGGAAGTGCTGTTCCTCGAATGGGATTTCGGCAACCGCGACTTCGGCCCGATCGCCGCCGCATCAAGGACGCCAAGCCCGACTTCGTCTGGGTCGGCGCGATCGGCCTCGACGGCAACCAGCTGCTCGACGCGATGAAGAAGATCGACTACGCGCCGCCGCAGCACTTCTACCTCTACCCGGCGCCGGGCCCGCTGGTGCCGTCGCCCGACGGCGAAGAACGCGCTGTCGCTGACGATCTTCGAGGACCAGCCGCCGTTCACCGACGAATCCGGGCGCCGCCGAGTTCGTCAAGCTCTACCACGAGCGCGCGACCAAGGCCGGCCTCGCCGACCCGTCGGTCGAGACGCAGGCGGCGGCGTCGTACACCGCCTGGCAGATCCTCGAGGCCGGCGTCAACGGCGACCAAGAGCCTCGACGACAAGGCGATCGCGGCCTGGCTGAAGAAGAACCGCGTCGACACCATCCAGGGCAAGCTGCGCTTCGACGGCCCGAGCAACTACGGCGACGACCTGATGCGCGTCAAGCAGGTGCAGAACGGCCACTGGGTCGTCGTGTGGCCGAAGGAAGTGACCGCCGGCGGCGCCGAAGCTGCTGGCGCCCTGACCGCGCGTCGCCGATGCCGGGTTCACGCTGCCGAGCGCGTCGCTGCTCGCGCAGTGCGTCCTCTCCGGCGTCTTCGTCGGCGCGCTGTACGGCCTGCTCGGCCTCGGCCTCAGCCTGAGCTGGGGCCTGCTGCGCGCTGATCAACCTCGCGCATTTCGCGTTCGCGTTCCTCGCCGCCTATCTCTGCTACCAGCTCGCGACGCTGCGGCGTCGATCCGCTGCTCACGCTCGTCGTCATCGTGCCGGCGTTCTTCGCGCTCGGCGTCGCGCTGCACTGGCTGATGGCGCGCTTCGCGGTGACGCCGTTCAACTCGCTGCTGCTGACGTTCGGCCTGATGGGCATCGTCGAGGCGCTGATCCAGTCGATCTGGACGGCCGACTTCCGCAAGCTCGAGTCGCGTCTACGCGACGACGAAGTTCAAGGCTCGGCGCGCTCTTCGTTCCGGTGCCCGAGCTGATCACGCTCTGCCTCGCGGTCGGCCTGCTCGCTCGCGGTCTGGGCGGTGCTGCGCCACACCGACCTCGGCAAGGCGCTGCGCGCCGCCGCCGAGGACGCGGCCGATCGCCGCCGCCTTCGGCGTCAACCAGAAGCGCAACGCGCTGCTGCTCGCCGGCACCTGCGCGGCGCTCGCCGGCATCGCCGGCGTCTGCCTCGCGCTCAGCTTCACGCTCGCGCCGTCGCAGATCTACGCCTGGATCGGCGTCGTGTTCGCCGCGGTGATGCTCGGCGGCCTCGGCAGCGCGCTCGGGCCGCTGCTCGCCGGCACGCTGATCGGCGTCAGCGAAGCGGTGACGATGGCGGTGACCGCGCCGTCGTGGGCGCCGATCGTGTCGTTCACGCTGCTGATCGTGATCCTGCTGCTGCGGCCGGGAAGGGCGCGTGAGCACGCTGCGAGCGCACGCCGCTCGTGCATCGTCGCGCGTCGGCGATCGCTGCTCGCGTTCGTGCCGCGGCTCGGCCTGCCGGCGTTCTACGACTCGCTGCTCTACCTGATGCTGCACTGGATCGTGCTCGCGACCTCGTGGAACATCCTGTCCGGCTATACCGGCTACTTCTCGTTCGGCCACGGCGCGTTCTTCGGCGCCGGCATGTACACGACGGCGACGCTGCTCGGCGCGCTACGAGTGGCCGTTCCTGTGGACGCTGCCGGCGGCGGCGCTCGTCGCCGCGCTGCTCGGCGTCGCGCTCGGCGCGGTGGTGTTCCGCGTCAGCGGCGTGCGCGGCGAGCTGTTCGCGCTGCTGACGCTGGCGATCACCTTCGTCATCGGCACGATCGTCGTCAACACGCCGATCGACGGCGGCCAGGGCGTCTCGCTGAGCGCTGTGCCGGTGCCGGCGCATCGGGCCGACGCAGTCGTCGACCTTCTACCTGCTCGCGCTCGCCGCGGCGACGCTCACGCTGCTGATCGCCTGGGCGATCGTCGTCTCGCGCTTCGGCGCCGGCCTGTTCGCGATCCACGACGACGAGGACGCGGCCGAGGTGATGGGCGTGCCGACCTACCGCTACAAGCTCGTCGCGCTCGCGATCTCGTGCGCGCTCGCGGGCGTCGCGGGCGGCATCCAGGCGCTGTTCCTCTCGTACGTCACGGCCGGCGAGGTCTTCACGATCACGGTGCCGCTGACCGTCGTGCTGATGAGCGTGCTCGGCGGCACGCGGCACTGGGCCGGGCCGGCGATCGGCGCGGTCGCGATCACCGCGCTGCTCTACAGCTTCACCGCCGCGGACCACGCGGTCGCCGGCAAGGCGGTGATCGGCGTCGATCCTGATCGCGGCGATCCTGTTCATGCCCGACGGCATCCTGCCGCGGCTGCAGCGCGCCGTGCGGCGCGCGCCGGTCGCATCGCGCGACGCCGCGGTCGCGCGCACGCGTCGTCGGCATCGCCGCCGACGTCGCGCCGGACGCCGCGTGCCGGCGACGCGCCGCGCGCACGGCGAGGTGCTGCTGCGCGTGCGCGGCCTGCACAAGTCGCTTCAGCGGCGTGCGGGCGCTCGCCGGCGTCGACCTCGACGTGCGGCGCGGCGAGATCCTCGGCCTGCTCGGCCCGAACGGCTCGGGCAAGTCGACGCTTCATCAACGTCGTCAGCGGCCACTACGCTGCCGAGCGCCGGCGAGATCGTCTTCGACGGCCGCGAGCTCGCGCGGCCTGCCGGCGCACCGCATCGCCGCGCGCCGGCATCGCGCGCACCTACCAGATCCCGCGTCCGTTCGCGCACCTGACCGTGCTCGACAACGTCGCGCTGGCCGCGATGTTCGGCGGCGCCGTGCGCGAGCCGCGCGGCGGCGCGCGCGCGAGGCGCATGCGCTGGCTCGAGTTCACCGGCCTCGACGCCAAGGCGCGACGCGCTGCCCGACGACCTGAACCTGCACCAGCGCAAGTTCCTCGAGCTCGCGCGCGCGCTCGCCGTCGCGGCCGCGCCTGGTGCTGCTCGACGAGGTGCTGTGCGGCCTGACGCCGAGCGAGATCGACGAGGCCGTCGCGCTGATCCGCCGCATCCGCGACCAGGGCTCGACGATCGTCTTCGTCGAGCACGTGATGCGCGCGGTGATGGCGCTCACCGACCGCGTCGTCGTGCTTCAACCACGGCGAGCTGCTCGCCGAAGGCAGCGCCGCCGAGGTCATGCAGCGGCCCGACGTGATGACGGCCTACCTCGGGCAAGCGCCCATGCTTGAGGTGCGCGACCTGCAGGTCGCCTACGGCGCGGCGCCGGCGCTCTGGGGCGTCTCGCTCGACGTGCGCGCCGGCGAGCTGCTCTGCGTCGTCGGCCCGAACGGCGCCGGCAAGACGACGCTGATCAACACGCTCGCCGGCCTCCTGCGCGCGCGCGCCGGCCGCATCGTCGTTCGACGGCCGCGACATCACGCGCGCTCGCCGCCGCATCGCTTCTGCGCCGCCGGCATCGCGCATCGTGCCCGAAGGGCGGCGCCTCTTCACCGGCATGACGCGTGCGCGAGAACCTCGAGCTCGGCAGCTACCTGCCGGCGGCGCGAGGCGCATCGCGCGCGAGTCGCTGGACGCGGCGCTCGACGCTGTTTCCGGCGCTGCAGCGACAAGCTGCCGAGCCCGGCCGGCGAGCTCTCCGGCGGCCAGCAGCAGATGGTCGCGATCGGCCGCGCGCTGATGGCGCGGCCGCGGCTGCTGCTGCTCGACGAGCCTTCGCTCGGCCTCTCGCCGCGCGATCGTCGCACGACGTGTTCGACGCGATCCGCCGCATCCACGCCGACGGCGTCGTCGGTGCTGCTGGTCGAGCAGAACGTCGTCGATGGCGATGGACGATCGCCGAGCGCGCCTACGTGCTCGAGGAAGGCCGCATCGTCGCCGAAGGCGCGCCCGCCGACGCTGCTCGCGCGGCCCGAGATCCAGCGCGCCTACCTCGGCGTCTGACCGACGCCGCACCCTTCTCGACCGGAGACCTGACCATGCTGTTTCCCACCACCATCGTCGGCAGCTTCCCGCAGCCCGAGTGGCTGATCGACCGCGCCAAGCTCGCCGGCCGCTTCCCGCCGCGCGTGCGCGCGAAGGAGCTCTGGCGCATCGCGCCCGAGTACCTCGCCGAGGCGCAGGACGACGCGACGCTGATCGCGATCCGCGCGCAGGAAGACGCCGGCCTCGACATCGTCAGCGACGGCGAGATCCGGCGCGAGAGCTACTCGAACCGCTTCGCGACCGCGCTCGAGGGCGTCGACCTCGACAACCCCGGCATCGGCGCTCGACCGCTCCGGCCATCCGAACCCGGTGCCGCGCATCGTCGGCAAGATCCGGCGCAAGCACGCGGTCGAGGTCGACGACCTGAAGTTCCTGCGCGCGCACACCGACGCGGCATGACGAAGATCACCGTGCCCGGCCCGTTCACGATGCTGCAGCAGGCGCAGAACGACTTCTACGAGACGAGGAAGAGGCGGCGATGGACTACGCCGCCGCCGTCAACGCGGAGATCAAGGACCTGTTCGCGGCCGGCGCCGACATCGTCCAGATCGACGAGCCCTACATGCAGGCGCGGCCCGAGAAGGCGCGCCAATACGGCCTGAAGGCGCTCAACCGCGCGCTCGACGGCGTCGACCGGGCACGACGGCGGTGCACATCTGCTTCGGCTACGCGGCGATCATCCACGAGCGGCCGACCGGCTACTCGTTCCTGCCCGAGCTCGCGCAGTGCAGCTGCCAGCAGATCTCGATCGAGACGGCGCAGTCGCACCTCGACTGCTCGGCGCTGCAGGCGCTCGACGGCAAGCGGCTGATGGTCGGCTGCATCGACCTCTCCGACCCGCGAATCGAGTCGGCCGCAGACCGTCGTCGAGCGCATCGAGCGCGCGCTGCCGTACGTGAAGCCGGAGAACGTCATCCTCGCGCCCGACTGCGGCATGAAGTACCTGCCGCGCGAGACCGCGTTCGGCAAGCTGAGCGCGATGGTCGAGGCGGCGAAGATCCTGCGCGCGCGCCACGCGCGCACGGGCATCGCTGAGAACCGCGGCTCTTGCGCGACTTCGTCTTCCAGACGTCGCCTGCCGCGCATCGTCTTCGGCGCCGGCGCGCTGCGCCATCTGCCGGCGCGAGCTCGACGCGCTCGGCCTCGAGCGCGCGCTCGTGCTCTCGACGCCGGGCCAGCGCGCGCTCGGCGAGCGCGTCGCGGCGCTGCTCGGCGCGCGTGCCGCCGGCGTCTTCGCGCAAGCCGCGATGCACGTGCCGGTCGAGACCGCGCGCGCGGCGCGCGACGAGGCGCGCCGGCTCGGCGCCGACTGCGCCGTCGCCATCGGCGGCGGCTCGACCACCGGCCTCGGCAAGGCGATCGCGCTCGATCCGGGCCTGCCGGTGATCGCCGTGCCGACGACCTACGCCGGCAGCGAGATGACGACGATGTACGGCCTCACCGACGCTGGCGCCAAGAAGACCGGCCGCGATCCGCGCGTGCTGCCGCGCGTCGTCATCTACGACCCGGAGCTCTCGCTCGGCCTGCCGTTCGCGCATCACGCGTCGTCAGCTCGATCAACGCGATCGCGCATGCGGCCGAAGGGCTCTACGCGCCCGACGGCAATCCGGTGATCGACCTCCTCGCCGAAGAAGGCATCCGCACCGGCGCCGCCGCCTTGCCGCGACTGCAGCGCGACCCGCGCGACGTCGACGCGCGCGGCGATGCGCTCGTCGGCGCCTGGCTCTGCGGCACGGTGATGGGCGCATCACGGTCGGCCTGCACCACAAGCTCTGCCACACGCTCGGCGGCACCTTCGACCTGCCGCACGCCGAGGTGCACGCGGTCATCCTGCCGCACGCGCTGGCCTACAACGCGCCGGCTGCGCCCGAGGCGATGCGCCGCGTCGCCGCGTGCGCCCGGCGCCGCGATCGCGCGCCGCGCGGGCCTGTTCGACCTGGCGCGAGCGCCACGGCGCACCGACGTCGCTGCGCGACGATCGGCATGCGCGCCGGACGATCTCGATCGCGCGGCCGACCTCGCGGTGCAGAACCAGTACCCGAACCCGCGCCCGCTCGAGCGCGGGCGATCCGCGAACTTGCTGCAGCGCGCGTTCGAGGCGTCCGGCCCGACTGAGCGCGGCGCCCGTCGCGCTGCGACGTCACTCCGGTGCGGACGCGGGTGCGGGCACCGCCGGCGACGAGCCGGCCAACGCCGCCGACGCCGATTCACGCGGCGCGTCGGGCGCGAGCCGCAGACGGAAGTAGCGCGCCTCGGCGTCGGGCAGCTTCATTTCGCGCACGCCGAATCCGCTCGCCGTCAGCACGCCGCTCGGCTTGAACGGACCGATCTGGCTCGACGCCGTCTCGACGATGTAGCGGCCGGGCTGCAGCGACCGCGTCCGCATCACCGTCACCGCGCCGACGCGGCTGATGTGGATGCCGCCGAACGGCCGCGCCAGCGGGTCGCCGACGAACACGCCCTGGCCGGGCATCAGCACGCTCTTCCAGTACGCCTCGACGAGCGACTCGCCCGCGAGGTAGTGCGCCATGACGACGCCGACGTCGGGAAACTTCTGGCGGAAGTTGCACGGCTCGACCACGGCGCCATAGCTGCCCGTCGCGCCGGCATCGAGCCATTCGGTGGCGAGCGTCTGCTGCCCGCCCCACAGCTCGCCGCCGTGCGATGTGAGATGGTCTGCGATGGACCCGTCCATGAAACGATTGCTCGCGATGTGGGGCACGATCGCCCAACCGGTGAAATGGAACATGACGTCGGGCTTGCCCTGCAGCGCGTCGCCGTCCACCTGCTCGACCGGATAGGCCGTGCCGATCGCGGCGCGCACCCGGTCGTAGGTCTGCGCGCGCACGTTGCGTCCGCCGTCGCTCGTGTTCTGCAGATACGCCTTGCCTTCGGGCCACGTCTCGTCGGAGCGCGCGCCGCGGTCGATCAGTCGCTTGACGCTCTCGACATCCTTGCCGGCCAGGAGCATCGCCGGGCGGATCTTGTGCTCGGTGAACGGCGCGCTGCCACGGGTATTGAAATAGGGCGATGCCTTGGTGGTCTGGCAACCTTCGGCGCAATACGACGCAGGATCGAAGCCGAGCGCGAAAGCCGTCGTGACCGACTGGCACTCGACCCTGAACGGCAACGTCCACGCCAAGGCGTAGGCCTGCACCTCGGGGCCGACCTTGGCATCGAGGACAGACTTCACGCGCTGCCAGTCGCCGAAGTTCATCACGCCCGAGCGGCGTGAATCGCACCCACCACATGCTCCGACGCGATGCCGCGCTTGGCCGCGTAATAGCGACCGACCTCGACGCTCGCCGGATCGGAGTCGTTGATGACGACCGCGACGTCCTTCGCGCGCAGCCCGACCGGAGGCAGCGAGAAGTGGGCGAGGTCTTCGGCGAGCGTCGCGGGCGCCGGTCCTTGCGCGTGTGCCGGCGCGACGGCGGCGAAGGCGCCGATCAGCGAGAGCGCCAGTGCGGCGAGGAGTCGAAAGTGCATGACGATGGGCGCGGCCCTGGAAATGTCGGCCTCGCACTGTGCCCGAATTCGCGACCGCATCGAGCCGCGTCGAGCCACGTTGCGCGACCGCGCCGAGCCATCCGTCACAAGTGCGCTCCGAGGCGCTAGCGCGTGCAGGCGATGCGCTGCTCCTCATCGCCGTTGCGGTCGCAGCGCGGCACGTCCGAGCTGCCGATGCCAACGGTGCAGCCGGCGAGCGCGGCGAGGGCCAGGAGACCGGCGATAAACGGTGGATGCGTGACATGGAACGGCCCGTGAGTGCTGCGTCGATGGCGATCTTCGGCCTCCGGCAAATCCCTCGCCCGGTGCCGGGCACTCAGCCGGCGCGCTGCGTCGGCCGGACCGTCGAGAACATGACCTGCGGCGAGGCGTGGCCGCGCAGGAACTTGAGCGAGCAGTCCTTGTGGATCAGCTCTCGTCGAGCGTCTGGTGCAAGGCGTCGACCGACTCGATCGGCGCGCCGTCGATGCCGAGCACGGTGTCGCCCTCGCGCAGGCCGGCGCAGCGCGGCCGGGCTGTGCGGATCGACCGACCGACGCGCACGCCGTGCGCCTGGCCGAGCCCGTGGTGCAGCACCACGCGCCGGTCGATCGCCACCGACTGGCCGCCGAGGCCGAGGTAGCCGCGCCGGACGCGGCCGTGGCGCAGCAGCTGCGGGATGACCCAGTGCGGCGGTGTCGATCGCCACGGCGAAGCAGATCGCCTGCGCGCCGCGGATGATCGCGGTGTTGACGCCGATCACCTCGCCGCGCGAATCGAGCAGCGGGCCGCCGGAGTTGCCCGGGTTGAGCGCGGCGTCGGTCTGGATCACGTCGGGGATCAGCCGGCCGGTGCTGGCCCGCATGCTGCGGCCGAGCGCGCTGACGATGCCGGCGGTGACGGTGTGCTCGAAGCCGAGCGGGTTGCCGATCGCGATCGCGATCTCGCCGCGCTTCAGGCCCGCCGAGCGGCCGAGCGTGCGCCGGCGCCAGCGAGAGCCGCGCGGCGGCGCCGATGCGCAGCACGGCGAGGTCGGTGTCGGGATCGTCGCCGACCCACTCGGCCGGCGACTCGGTGCCGTCGCCGAGCGCGACCGTGTAGCGCAGGCCGGGCGGCGCCGCCGTCGGCGGCGGCCGGCGCGGACGACGTGCGAGTTGGTGAGCAGGTAGCCGTCGGGCGTGAAGACGAAGCCCGAGCCGCTGCCGGCTCGGCGTCGGCGCCGGCGATGCGGACCGCGGCGACGCTCGGACCGAGACGCGTCGACGACCGACGTCACGGTCTGCGAGTAGGCATCGAGGAGAAACGAATCGGTGGCGCCCAAAGGAATGCTCCTTGGCTTCGATCTGCGGCTCGCCGCGGGCGCTTCGCAAGTCGATCCGCTCGGCGGCGACCTCGCCGAACGAGCGGGTCAGGCTTCGGCGCAGATCGCCGGCAGCACCGCGCCGATCGGCTCGCGGATCACGACGTCGGCGAGCGTCGTCCATCAGCATCGGCTGGGCGTTGACGATGACGACCCCGGCGCCCGGTCGGCCGCCGCGGGCACCATGCCGGCCGCCGGATAGACCTGCAGCGTCGTGCCGATCGCGAGCAGGAGATCGGCTTCGGCCGTCGACGCCTCATCGTGCGTTCGATCGACCTCGGGCACGAGCATCTGGCCGAACGAGATCGTGTCGCTCTTGAGGATGCCGCCGCAGTCGACGCAATGCGGATCGTCGTCGCCGGCGCGGACGCGCGCGAGCGCCTCTTCCATCGGCGCGCGCCGGCCGCACTGCCAGCACATCACGCGGCGCATCGTGCCGTGGACCTCGATCACGCCCGGCGACTTGCCGGCGCGCTGGTGCAGCTCGTCGATGTTCTGCGTCACGAGCGCGTCAGCTTGCCGCGCCGCTCGAGCGCGACGAGCGCCCGGTGGCCGGCGTTGGGCTCGGCCGTCCACGCCGGCGATCGAGGCGCGAGCGCCATGCCGCGCGGCGGACCTCCGGGTCGGCGAGGTAGTGCTGCGATCGTCGACTGTTTCTCGGCCGCCGGGTTCTTGGTCCACACGCCCGCGCGGACCGCGGAAGTCGGGGATGCCGGATTCGGTCGAGATGCCCGCGCCGGTGAGGACGACGATGCGCTTTGCCGCGTCGACGCGGCGGCGCGCGTGCGCGCGCGGATCGCTCGTCACGTCGTGCGCGCCGCG
>CAVVZO010000005.1:0-762845 GCA_963752675.1 uncultured Acidobacteriaceae bacterium | reverse complement strand
ATTAAGAATCACTTTGACAATAAATAGATTGTCAAAACTGCCGCAATTGACTATCTTTAACTAGTCAGGAGGAGCAGCCATGCCAACGCAAACTCGCACTTCCTTCCGCAGTGAGTTTCTTGGTTTGCGGCGCCGGCAACTAGAGCGCACGCTGGCGCCTTTCCTGAACCGGCGGGCCGCTGCGCGACCGCCGAAAGGGTGGATACGCGCTTTGCGGCAGGCCCTGGGGCTTTCTTCCGCCGAGTTGGCGCGCCGTTTAGGCACCAGCCGTCAGCTGCCGCTGCAGTTGGAGAAGGCCGAAGCGGAGGACCGCATTACGCTGAAGAGTCTGCGGGCTGCGGCCAACGCTCTTGATTGTGACCTGGTGTATGCGCTCGTTCCCCGGGCCGCTACCCTGCGGCAATTGACCGAAGAACGCGCCCGCGCTGAGGCGCAAACGCTGGTTCGCCGGGCCGAGCACTCCATGGCGCTGGAGAACCAGGCAGTGGGCAAGGTTGAGGAAGCCGTGGAACGGGAAACCCGCCGCATGGTGAGGAAGCGTGATGCTTCCCGGTGACGCTCTTCGCGATGGGGGATGGCAACACAGCGCTGTCCCGCGAAGAGCAGGATGACCTCATTCCTGATCTCACCACCCACGAAGAACTGAATGAGTGGGAGCGGCAGAATATTCTTGAGGCGTTTGCCTGGGCATGCCATCCGCGCCAGCTGAAGCGCCATGATCCGTTGACCGAAGCGTATGTCAGAGATCTGCACCGGCGGATGTTTGACCAGACGTGGAAGTGGGCCGGCATTTACCGCACCAGCGAGAAGAACATCGGCATCCCGCATTTCCAAATTCGCGAATCGCTGGCCGTGCTGTTAGGGGATGTGCGCTACTGGGTCGCGCAGCAGACCTTCGAGCCGGATGAAACCGCGATCCGGTTTCATCATCGGATTGTTGCCATCCATGCTTTCAGCAATGGCAACGGCCGCCATGCACGGCTGATTGCGGACGTGCTCGCTCAGCGAGCTGGCCGGCCAGCGTTTAGCTGGGGTGGCGGGAATATTGGGCAAGCGGGCGATTTCCGGCGGACGTACATTGGCGCACTGCAGGCTGCGGATCGGCACGATCTGCAGCCGCTGCTCGCGTTTGCGCGGACTTAGCCTGGATTTCTCACCACAACCCTCAGCTTCCGACCGCAATGCCCTAGCTAGTGGCGTGGGCCAACCGCCGTGTGTGGCGTTTGAATTAGAGCAACGTGTGGCGTTTGAGGGACAAGCGTATGCGGGCTTCCCGCCGGTGTTTGCTTCACGCCGCAGGCAATGCCGGCAAGCGCCACTAGCCCCCACTTTGTCATCCCGAGCGCAGTCGAGGGATCTGCTTTGCGCCTTTCTCCTGCCACAAATCTCCACATGAGCTCCTGCATCGGACAAGCAGACGAACCATTCCTTCAGCAGGAATGCAGATAGTCATTCTTGACAGCGAAGCGGCTGCTATCGAGACCCACGTTCCTCTGCCCATCCGATGCTGGAGCTCTGTAGAAATTTGTGGCAGGAGAAAGGCGCAAGCAGATCCCTCGACTGCGCTCTGACAAACTGGAAAGCGCTCTGGACGAGGGTTCAAATGTCCCCCACTCAAGCCAAACGCGGCTTGAATGGGCCACCCTGCATTTTTGGGGTCCGATCAGTCGTCATTCAGGAGGATCTGCTCCCTGCCCGCATCCAGAAAAGCCGAGGGTGGCCCACTCAAGCCGCGTTTGGCTTGAGTGGGGGACATCCTGCTCCGCTCGCACAGCCAGACCGATGCGTATCGCACCCCGTTCATCCCGTCCTTAACTTGCACTGCAAGCAGATTGCTCGGGATGACAAAGTGGGGGCTAACTGGTGAGAAATCCGAGTTAGCCGCGCGCAGGCTCAGGTGCGGCCGTTGTAGGGACTGAATAAAACCCTCGAATGCTTTTACTCCGTCAGTAAGGCGAGCAGTTCGTCGGGATCAGCGACCGGCGGCTGGCAGGCCGCTCCGCGGCAGAGCACAGCGAAGCTGTGCTCTGCCTGCAGAGCGGGCAGCCAGGGGAGCGTCTCGGCCAGCAGCGGCGGCAGTGGCTCCGCCACTTGCCGCCGCGTCAGGCGCAGCACGCTCTTGTTCACCGCGTAGCCAATGGTCGCGGCCGCTTCTAAAGCGTCCGCGGCCGCATCCTCGCCAATCACCACGACCTGCAGCGGCGGCAGCAGCAGCCGCTGCAGCGCTAACCCGTACGCCCCGGCATACAGCCCGAAGTGGCTCACCACGCCGGCAAATGTGGCCAGCGTCGCTTCCGCCTTCGCCCGCAGATCTTCGCGGCCATTCAGCGCATACAGGCGCAGCAGCGCAGCCGCCGCCGACGGGTTCCCCGCCGGCGTCGGCGAATCCTGCAGCGGTTTGCGCCGGGCGTGCAACACGCCCAGCGCATGCTCCCCCGAAGCGGCAGCGGGGGCGTCGAAGAAGCCCCCGCCTGCTTCGTCATAAAACTGCGCCACCAGGCGCTCGCCCAGGGCGAGCGCCGCTTCGTAGTAGCGCAGCGCCCCGGTCGCCAGCCAGCCGTCGAGGCACGCGTGAATTAAGTAGGCGTAGTCATCCAACAGGCCGGCGACCCACTTCGTGGGCGCGCCGCCCTCATAGGCAATCACATGGGCCAGGCCGCCTTCGGCGTCCTGGCCTTCCCGCAGCAGCCGGTCCAGCGTTTGCAGGGCAAACGCCTTAGCTTCCGGCAAGCGCAGCACCTGCGCGGCTTCAAGATAGGCGGAGACCGCCAGCGCATTCCAATTCGTATACACCGTTGTGTCAATAAACGGCGTGGGCCGCAAGGCCCGCGCCGCCAGCAGCTTCGCCCGCGCAGAGTGCAACAAGGCCTCCGCCTGATCCGTGGGCGTGCCCACGCGCGCCGCTACCACCGCCAGCGGTTGCTGCACATGCAGCACGTTGCGCGCAGGGTCATGGCGCATATCGCCCAGGTCGCCAATGTCGTAGTACGGGCCAGCCAGCGCCATCTCCTCGGCCGTCAGCACGGCCGCCGCCTCCGCCCGCGTCCAGGTAAAGTAGTCGCCGTCATCGTCAAGCGAAATATCCGCATCCTGCGAGGCATAGAACCCGCCGCGCACGCGGTCGGTCAGCGTGGAGTCCATCCAATGCAGAAGGTCCCGCGCCACCCGCAGCCATCGCCGGATCCACAAAGCTCTGGAACGCATGCACGTAGTTCAGCAACAGCCCGGCATTGTCGTACAACATTTTCTCGAAGTGCGGCACCACCCACCGCTCATCGACGGAGTAGCGATGGAACCCGCCGGCCAACTGGTCATACACGCCGCCGTGGGCCATCTTCGTCAGCGTCACCACGGCCGCCTCGCGCGGCTCCGGCTGCTGCGTGCGCCCGGCCACATCGAGCAGCAGATCGAGCGCCGGGGGGTGCGCGAACTTGGGCTGCGATCCGAAACCGCCATGGTGACGATCAAACTTCTCGAGCGCCGAGGTGATCATGTGGGCCACCAGATCAAGATGAAGCGCGCCCGGCCCGCCAGCAAAGTTCTCGTTGTATTCGATGGCCTCGACCACGCTCCCGGCCGACTCCAACACATCTTCCCGCTGGGTCTTCCACGCGTCGGCCATGGTTTGCAGCACGCGGGCAAACCCCGGCCGCCCATACCGGTCATCCCGGGGAAAGTACGTGCCGCCGAAGTAAGGCTGGCCCTGCGGAGTCAGCACGGCGGTGAGCGGCCATCCATTCTGCCCACTGATGGCGGCCACGGCCGCCTGGTAGCGCGTATCCACATCGGGCCGTTCATCGCGATCGACCTTCACCGCCACGAAGTGCTGGTTGATCCACGCGGCCAACGCCGGGTCTTCGTAGCTTTCACGATCCATCACGTGGCACCAGTGGCACCACACCGCGCCGATATCCAGCAGGATGGGTTTATCTTCCGCCACAGCGCGGGCGAAGGCGTCCCCGCCCCACTCCTGCCAATCGACGGGCTGATGCATGGCAGAGCGCAGATACGAAGAAGAAGCCTGGGCGAGCGCGTTCGTGGTCATCCTCTTCAGTTTACCGGCACTTCACCGGGAGAGAGGCGGGGCGGCCAGCCGGCGACTGGCCAACGCGGTATAGCGCCACGTCACCACCACGGCAAACGTGACCACAAAAATGTTGGGCCCGGAGAAAAAGAAACTACGCAGTACTTCCCAATGGCGTACGTAGTACAGGGTGAGGATATGCATGCGGCTGTAAATGGCTACCATTGCGGCGAGCCCGGCCAGGGGAATGAGCCACCCGCGCGAGCGCACCAGCCAGCGCGGCGGCAACAGCAACACCAGCGGCAGCACCGCGGGCACCAGGCCGGCGACCGCCATGAACAGGCTGAACGCCGCCCACACCAGCAGGCCTTCGGCCAGCGCCGACGGCAACTGGCGCGCATGCCCATCCACATAGCGCCAGGCGATGGCCACTTCGAAAGGGATGGTGACGAACCACCCGGCTGCCCAGGCGAACAGAGACGCCAGGGCGCCATAGCGCAGCCGCAACGTCCAGGGAAATAGCGGGGGAAATGACGGGGGGGCAGCGGGGAAAGCTCCGTCATGCCACCAGCCGGCGGGCAATCTCGTAGTACAGGTCGACGGCCGCCAGCAGCTCCTGCTTGGCAATCTTTTCAAAGGGAGTATGCGCCACGTGGATGGACCCGGGGCCCAGCAACAGAGGCTCTCCCCAGTTGGTCAACGCCGGGATGTCCGTGGTAAACGCCGCAATCATGGTTTCCAATCCCTCCAGCTTGCGCATGCGGATAAACGGGATCTCGAGAGTAAAGTCTACGTCGGCCAGGCCTGCCACGGCCTCTTGAATCGCGGTGCGCGTCGTCTCACTCGAGCCGACCAGGCGGACCAACACCTGCGCGGCCGCGGCATCGGCGATCACGTTCGGCGCGCGGCCCCCTTCGATCACGCCGATGTTCAGCGTGCTGGGGCCCACATCCTCGACCACTGGCAGCTCAATCTTCAGCAAGCGTTGCAACGCCTCCACCAGCTTGTGCACCGCGCTGTCCCCCAGCTCCGGGTAGGCGGAGTGGGCCATCACCCCATGCGCCTGCACCTCGGCGCGCAGCACGCCCTTCGAGGCCAGCGCTAAACGGTTATCGGTGGGCTCGCCATTGATCAGGAAACGGCTCCCCTTGGGCGCGAGATTTGCCGCACGGGCGCCTGCGGAGTCGCGCTCTTCGCCCACCACAAACAGCAGGCCCACCGCCACGCCGGCTTCGCGCAGCCGCTCTGCCGCCGCCAGCTGCGCCGCGATAATTCCCTTGGCATCGCACGAACCGCGGCCGTAGAGGTAGAGGTCATCCTCCTTGAAAGGCACGTAGGGAGGCACCGTATCCATGTGGGTGGAGAGCACCACGTCCGGCCGTTGGCCATCGCCCGCATACACGTTGAAGCGCTCGCCGGTGTAGCGGCTATTCGATGGCTGGGTGACGGCGGTGCGTTCCACGAGAAAGCCGCGGGTCTGCAGAAACTCGTGCAGGTACGCGCCCACCGCGGCTTCGTTGTAGGTGGTCGATTCGATCTCCACCAGGCGGCGGGTCAGGTCCAACGGGTCCAGCGGGGCGATGGCAGAGCGGGGCGGCTTCATGGAAGTTCATTCTAGCGATACTTCCCTGCGGGAACTATTAGGATACGAAGAGTGACGACGCCGAACCCTGTCCTGCGCACTATCGACGATCTCCGCGGGCCTGCCGGCCGCCTGGAAGCGCTGCTGAACGAAGGCGACCCGCAAGCGCCGTATGCGGTGCTGGTCTGCCATCCCCATCCCCTGTTTGGCGGCACCATGCATAACAAGGTCGTTTACCACGCAATGAAAGCGTTTCACGCGCATGGACTGCCGGTGCTGCGGTTTAACTTCCGTGGCGCCGGGCTGAGTGAGGGTACGCACGATGAAGGGCGCGGGGAGAAGGACGATGTCCGCGCCGCGCTGGACTGGCTTACCCAGCAGTATGCCCGGCCGCTGCTGGTGGCGGGGTTTTCGTTCGGTGCCAGCGTCAGCCTGCGTACCAGTTGCGGCGACGCGCGGGTGCACGGGATTGCCTCGCTGGGTTTGCCGGTGCTGGCCGAGGGCCGGTCCTATCACTACCCGTTTCTCGCGGAGTGCCGCCAGCCCAAGCTGGTGATCAACGGCACGGCGGATCAGTACGCGCCGGTGGCCGAAGTGGAAGCAGTGATGGCCACGGCGGCGCCCCCGGCAAAGCTGGTGCTGGTGCCGCAGGCGGACCACTTCTTTGTCGGCAAGCTGGACCAGGTGCAGGCGGCGCTCCATGCCTGGCTGCACGAGCAGTTCTCGTTATGAGCCCGGGTGCAGCCTTGAGCCCGCAAGCAGCCTTGAGCCCGCAAGATAACGACGCAATTCATATTTTCCATCGTGCGCTCGCCGCCTGCAGTATCTCCGCGGCGATGGCGCAGCGCTTCTCGATGGATACCGCGGGATACGCCCGGGTCTACGCCATCGCCATCGGCAAGGCGGCGCTGCCCATGCTGGACGCCCTGCGCGCCCGGCTGCCGCATCCGTTCACCGGCGGTGTCTGCTGCGCGCCCATACTGCCAGCAGAGCCCCTGCCCGGCGTGCAGTACTTCACCGGCGGTCATCCTTTGCCCAACGAGGACTCCTTCGCCACCGCCCGCGCATCGCTCGCCCTGCTGCGCACCCTGGGACCGCGGGATTTGGTGCTGTTCCTGATGAGCGGAGGCGGCTCCGCGATGTGCGAGTTGCCGCTCGACCCGCGCATCTCGCTAGAGGAGACGCGCGGGCTCTACCGCGCCCTGGTGGGCTGCGGCGCCACCATTGCCGAGATCAACACGGTGCGGAAGCATTTCTCCGCGGTGAAGGGTGGGCGGCTGGCTGCGGCGGCGGGGACGCGGCGCGTGTGACGTTATTGGTGTCGGACGTCGCTCCCCGGTATCTCGATGCGCTGGCCTCGGGACCGACGCTGCCGGACTCCTCGACCGTCGAGGCCTGCCGTGCGATTCTCGCCCGCTACGATCTGCTGGACCACCTGCCGCTGCCGGTACGCACCTTCTTCACCGATCCGGATCTACCAGAGACGCCGCAGCTCGAGGCCGCGCCGGTAGAGACGTTGTTGTCGAGTGAGGATTTGCTGGCTGCCGCCAGGGCGGAAGCGGAGCGGCTGGGCTACGCGGTGGTGATCGACAATGATTGTGACGATTGGGACTACGCCGAAGCCGCCGGACATCTACTGCGACGTTTCCGTGCGCTGCCGGGCGGTAGGGTCTGTTTGCTCTCTGCCGGCGAGGTCACGGTGAAGTTAGGTCCGCACCCTGGCGAGGGTGGCCGCAACCAGCAATTCGTGTTGGCCTGTGCGCTTGCCGGGATACAGGAGGGAGAGGTCGTGTTGAGCGCCGGCAGTGACGGGATCGACGGCAACAGCCCTGTGGCCGGCGCCCTTGCGGACTCCACGACGTTGGTCCGAGCCCAGGCAGAGGGTCTGGACTCCGCCGCCACTTTGAGTGGGTTCAACGCCTACCCATTCTTCGAATCGTTAGGGAACACGATCCTCACCGGCCCCACCCACAACAATCTCCGCGATCTACGCATCCTGCTCCGCGCCTGACACTCCGGGTCACTCCCGACTGAAAAACGTCGTGAGATGTGGGAATTCACCACCCTCGGATCCGTAACTGTTACTTTCCCACCACCTCCAACAACTCACTGACCGAACCCACTGGCACGCCTTCCACACTCAACTTCCCCGAAGCGTTATCCCAACGCAGCTTACTCACACGACTGTTCCCCTGCTCATACGCATACGTCTTCCCATCATCCTGGTACAACGTAAACTCCGCATTGGCGCCGGGGTACACCCGCACCTTGCTCAATGCCTGCGTCTGCCCGGTATTCTCGACCGGCACCCCGGTCGGCACGATCGACCCGGCCCGCACAAACAATGGAATCGTATCGATGGGCGCGCTCACCGTAATCGTTTGGCCGCCGCTGACTTTTACATTCGTCCAGTAGTTGTACCAATCACTCCCCGCGGGCAGATAAACGGACCGCGTGGTCGCGCCCTGCTCCGTCACTGGCGCCACCAGGAACGCCGGCCCGAACATATACTCATCCGCGATCTGCCCCGCATGCGCATCGCGGGGAAAGTCCATAAACAGCGCCCGCATATAAGGAGCACCGGTCTCATGCGTCGCATAGCCCAGCGAGTAGATGTACGGCATCAACTGGTACCGCAGCCGCAGATACTTCTCCAGGATCGGCTCTGCCTGCTTGCCGTACGACCACACCTCGTTGTACCGGCGGCTGCCATGGGTGCGGAAGTTCGGCTGAAACGCGCCATACTCAAACCAACGCGTGTACAACTCCGGGTAGTCATCGTACCCACCGACATTCTCACGCGCATCCGAAGGATCGAGCAGCGGCGTGTGCGCGGGATGATGCTCCGCCGGCAAATACTGCCATCCCCCCACGTCATTGCCCCAGTACGCGATGCCCGAAGCAGTGACGTCGAGCCCGGTCGGCACCTGCCGCCGCAGCGTGTCCCAGTTGGAGTAGATATCCGACGACCAGAAGATCGCGCCATTATGCTGCGCACCCAGGTACGCGTCCCGCGATAGGATGAGCGCCCGCCCCTTGGTGTCGCGACGGAAGCCGTCGTACAACGCCCTGGTATGGAACAACGGATACACGTCGTAGTACCGGGTGCCCGGGCCTACCGCCAGGTACGCGCCATTGGGAGGCAGGTCAGGCTCGGTCTCATCCGCCCAGATCGAATCGAAACCTTTACTGATAATGTTGTCGCGAATCGTCTCCCAGAACCAGCGCCCCGCTTCCGGGTTGGTGGTGTCGATGTCTGAACCAGCGCGATCGTACGGCAGCCCATCGACCGGCGTTCCATCGGCCAGATGTTCAAACCAGCCCTTCTGCAGCACCGTGTTATAGAAGCGCGTGCCCTTCTCAAACCGCGGCCACACGCTGATCATGGTCTGGTACCCCATCGCGTGCAGCTGCTGGTTCATGGCCGCGGGATCGGGCCAGTTCTCCGGCACAAAATCCATCTGGCCCATCTTGCTGTAGTAGAACCAATCGACGACGAGTACATCGACCGGCAGGTGCCGCTCGCGATAGCCATTCGCCACGGCCATCACTTCCGCCTGGGTGCGGTACCGCTGCTTGCATTGGATGAACCCATACGCCGCCTTGGGCAGCATGGGTGTCGACCCGGTGAGCAGGCGGTAGCCCTGGTAGATCTCATCCGTCTGGCTGCCGGCGATCACGAAGAAGGAGACCCGGTCGCCCACCTGGGACGTCCATCGTGTCTGCTCGTTGAACCCGGGTTGAATCGTGGTTTGCGAAGGATTGTCCCAGATCACCCCGTAGCCTTTGTTCGTAACCATGAAAGGCACACAGAAGGTGGGGCCGCCGGTCGCGGTGTAGTTATTCCAGCACTCGACGGTGTGGCCGCGGTGATCGAGATAGCCTTCCTGGTTCTGGCCGAGGCCGTAGTAATGCTCATCGTCGGGCGAAGCAAACGTAGCGCCCACCTGGTAGAAGGGTGCATCGCCCGGCCGCTTGTCATGCACCAGACCAGCCGTGCCGTCTTTCTGGTTCGGGACGGCCATGGCCCACCCCTGCATATCGAGCAGCGATGTGCCGTCCGCCGTATCGAAGCGGATGTGCGCCCCGGGAGCGGACCCGTTGAAGTAGCGCGCAATGTCGGATGCGGAAAGCAGGCCAGGCTTGGCGGGTTTGCCAGCATTGTTGGACGCGACCGTCACCCGTAGCCGGCTGGATTGGTAGGTGTCGCCGGCGTCTGTGTGCTGGTGGGTCCAGCCGGCGGGCGAGGGCGTCGCGGAGAAGCCATACCCCGGCGGAGCCAGGGCGGGTTCTTTCAGCAAACTGAGGGTGACCCGCAGGATATTCGGCGCATAGGGCTCGAGCACGATGGTGCTGTCTCCCCGGTCGAGCACCACGCGGCTTTCCTGCGCAGGAGCCAGAACGGGGCTCATCCCCAACCAAACCACCAAGCCAAACCAAAGCCGCCGCACCGTCAAGTTCCCCTCCACCCAGCTGCAGCGGCCATTGTAACCGGGGCGTCTCACCACCACTCTCCACCTACGCCAGCAACTTGTCCGGCGTAAGCGGAGCCTCGCGGATGCGCTTGCCCGTCGCATGGTAAATAGCATTCGCCACCGCGGCGCTCGCCCCGGTGATGCCAATCTCCCCAACGCCACGCGCCCCCAGCGGATTGAACTTCGTATCAGGGATCCCAATCACCGAGACATCGATCTCGCCAATGTCCAGGTTCACCGGCACATGATATTCGGCCAGGTTGTTGTTCACCGCACGGCCGCTGCGTGGATCCATATGCGTCTGTTCGTGCAGCGCGAAACTCACGCCCCACACGATGCCGCCAATCAACTGGCTCTTCCCGGTCTTCTCATTCAGCAGCGTGCCAATGTCATACACACCAGTGATGCGGCGCACCCGCGGCATGCCCAGGTCCCGATCCACCGCCACCTCGGCAAACACCGCCCCAAACGAGTTAGCGGAATACTGTTGCACATCCTGCTCCGGCTCCGCCGACGCGGTCGCGCCCAGCGGCTGGTTGCCATTGCGCGCCAGAAACGCCTCCAGCGTCTCCCCGCTCTCCGGCTTGCCCTTGTGGATGATGCGGCCATTCCTGAAGTCCAAATCCTCCACCTGCGCGCCGTGCAGAGGAGAACCCGTGTCCCCCGCCGCCGCCGTCAACAGCTTCAACTGCGCCTGCTTCGCGGCTGCCTGCACCGCGGGCATCAGGCTCGCCGCCGTCTGCGATCCACCGGATACCGGGCTCTTCGGCAGATCGGAATCGCCCAGCTTCGCATCCATCAACCCAATCGGCATGTTGAGCGTCGCCGCCGCGGTCTGCGCCATGATGGTGTAGGTCCCGGTACCCAGGTCCTGCGACCCGGAAGCTACCGTCACGCGCCCACCTGGCTCAAACTGCACCTTTGCGGACGCGGCCGACCGGTTGGCCGAATACGTAGCCGTGGCCATGCCATACCCAATCCACGCATTGCCTTCGCGGGTGGAGCGAGGCTCAGGCTTCCGCCGCGCCCAGCCAAAGCGCTCCGCGCCCCGCGCGTAACACTCGCGCAGATGCTTGCTGGAGAATGGCTTGTGGCTGGTAGGGTCAACCTCGGCATAGTTCTTCAGCCGCAGTTTGATGGGATCCATGTTCAGCTTGCACGCCAGCTCGTCCATGGCGATCTCGAGAGCAAAGGTACCGCTGGCCTCCCCCGGCGCGCGCTGAAACGTCGGCGTGCCCACCGTGAGCGGCACCAGCTTCTGCGACGTGGAGATCGCCTGGCTGGCATACAGCTTGCGCGTTACCGTCGACGAGGGCTCGGTAAAGTCTTCAATGACCGAAGTATGGCTGTAGACATCGTGCTGCATCGCCATCAGCGTGCCGTCTTTCTTCGCCGCCAGCACAATGTGCTGGTGAGTTTCTGGCCGGCCGCCCACCGGCCCAAACATCTGCGGCCGCTCCAGTACCAGCTTCACCGGGCGGTTTACCATCTTTGCCGCCATGGCCGACAACACCACGTGCGACCAGGTAGACCCCTTGCACCCGAAGCCGCCACCGGTATACGGGCAGAGCACGCGCACGTTGTCATCCGGCAGGCCCAGCGTTTTGGCCACCGTCTGCTTCACCCCGGTAATGTACTGCGTCGCATCATGTAACCGTAGCTGTTCCCCATGCCACTCCGCGATGGTGGCATGCGGCTCCATGGGATTATGGTTCTGCATCGGCGTCCGGTAGACTTCGTCGATCTTGACCTCGCCGGCGGCCATGCCCCTGGCCAGCTCACCCGCCGAAACGTTCGCCGGGTCGTGACCATGGCCACCGGGATGGGCAGTAGGAAACCCAGCGGCAAAGTCGAGCTTTGCACCACCCTGCTGGTACTTCACCCGCACCAGCGAAGCACCATAGATCGCCTGGTTCAGCGTTTCAGCCACCACCACGGCGACCGGCTGATTGTTGTAGTGCACGGAGTCATCCTGCAGCAGCGACAACACGCGCCCGCCGCCGGCACTCTTAGCCGCCTGACCGCCTTGCGGCAGCCTGGGGGCATTGGCCGGGGTCATCACCAGCAACACGCCCGGCGCGTGCTGGGCGGCCGCCGTGTCCATGCGGGCGATGCGGCCATTGGGAATCGTGCTGGTCACCATGATGGCGTAAGTCAGGCCTTCAATCGGAAACTCCGCCGCATACTTCGCCTTACCGGTGACTTTGTCTTTGCCGTCGACCCGGGTGATGGGCTCACCGATGGTGGTCATGCCGTTTCTCCATTACCCGCCGCGACCGTAAAGGCGCGCACGATTGTTTCTTTTGCCATGGCTACTTTGAATGCGTTGTGTTCGTACGTTTTAGCGCCGGCCAGGGCTGCTTCGGCGGCCGCCTGGTAGTTGGCGTGGGTGGCCCGCTTGCCGGCCAGCGCGGCTTCTGCTTTCTCCGCCCGCCAAGGTTTGTGGGCGACCCCGCCTAACGCCAGTCGCGCCGAACGGATGGTGTCGCCCTCCATCTCCAGCGCGGCCGCCGCCGAGACCAGCGCAAACGCGTAGCTGGCGCGGTCGCGGACCTTGATGTAGGTGGAGTGCTCCGCGTACGGCCCCTTCGGCAAATCAATCGAGAGGATCAGTTCATCGTTGCGCAGGGTCGTATCGAATTGCGGCGTGTTCCCCGGCAAGCGGTGAAAGTCATCGAACGCGATGCTCCGTTCGCCCTTGCTGCCGCGTACCCGCACGGTGGCGCCCAGGGCTGCCAGCGCCACGCACATGTCGGAAGGATGGGTGGCGATGCAGGCGTTGCTAGCGCCCAGGATGGCATGGATGCGATTGAACCCGCCGATCGCATCGCACCCGGAACCCGGCTTGCGCTTATTGCAATGCTCGTACGCCGGATCATAAAAGTAATAGCAGCGCGTCCGTTGCAACAGGTTGCCGCCATTGCTGGCCATGTTGCGTAACTGCGGCGAAGCGCCGGACAGGATCGCCTGCGCCAGCATGGGGTAACGCTCCCGCACCAGGGGGTGAGCGGCTGTTTCCGCATTGCGGGCCAGCGCGCCCAGGCGGAGACCGCCGTCGGGCGTCTCTTCAATCGCGCCCAGGTCGAGCCGGTTGATATCCACCAGGTGGGCCGGCGTTTCCACCTGCTGCTTCATCAGATCCACCAGGTTAGTGCCGCCGGCCAGAAACTTGGCATGCGACTCCCCGGCAACCGCCTTCACCGCCGACTGCGGATCGCTCGCCCGTTGAAACTCAAACAGCTGCATGGTCGTCTCCCGTCTGCTGCGCGGCCCCGCGGGACGCCTGCTGCACTGCGGCCACGATCCCGGGATAGGCGCCGCAGCGGCACACATTGCCGCTCATGCGCTCCTGGATCTCCGCGGTCGTCAGCTTCACCGGCCCGCTCTTCTGCAGATCGACGGTGACGTAGCTGGGCGCGCCCTGCTTCGCCTCTTTCAGCAGCGCGACCGCCGAGACGATCTGACCGGGCGTGCAGTAGCCGCATTGATAGCCGTCATGATCGAGAAATGCCTGTTGCACCGGGTCCAGCACATCGCCTTTGGCGATGCCTTCTATGGTGGTTACAGAATCGCCATCGTGCGCCACGACCAGCGAGAGGCAGCTATTCACCCGGCGCTCGTTCACCAGCACCGTACATGCGCCGCACTGGCCGTGATCGCAGCCTTTCTTGGTGCCGGTAAGCTTCAGATCTTCCCGCAGGAGATCGAGCAGGCTCGTCCGCGGATCGACCATGACCTGTTTGTGCTCGCCGTTGATGGTCAGCGAAACCGGCAACTGCCGCGGGCTTTCGCCATCGGCGGCCTGTGCGGATCCTGGTAAGGTGCTGGGTAAGGTGCTGGCGCCCACCACGACGGTAGCGGCCTTGACAAAGTCTCGCCGGGACATCGGCCATTCGCCGGGCCCGCGCAACTGCATACGCGCGCAGCTATCCTTCTCATCATCGGTCATTGATTATTCCTGGATTATTCCTGAAGTTCGTCGGGGTAGAGGGTGGAGGGGATATCTTCATGACACTGCGCATGAGATGCAACCGGCGCAGGCCCGGGTAGCCCACCACAGAACCGGGAGGTGGGGGAAGGCTTTTACCCTTTGATTCCCTCACAAAAACCCCTGGGGGACAGAACTTCCCATGCAAAAAAAAGATCCCACGTCTGCCCCCGCAAACGTGGGATAACCTGGCAACGCCTTACCGCGCGCACACGCCAGGGAACCTCTAACCGATCCGGTCAGTTGTAGGACCCGCTCACCGGCTCAGCCGACCCGAGATCGTAAACCACCGCGGTCGTCTTCTCTTCCTCACCCAGCACCAGGCGGATAATCGCCAGCAACTTGTCATTCGCGATCGGCTTCTGCAGAAACGTCTTCGCCCCGGCCTTGAGCGCCCGATCGCGGTTGCCCACACGATCGCGTCCAGACAACACGATCACAGGAATCGACGAAAGCTTCACATTCGCCTTCAGCCGCTCCAACACGCTGAAGCCGTCGCCTGCCGGCAACCCCAGGTCCAGGATCATGAGATCGGGCATGTGCTTGCGGGCTTCGGAGATGCTCGCCACCCCATCGCCGGCAGAAATCACATCGTAGTGGTTCGCGATCAGTCGTTGTTCCAATCCGAGGCGCAGATCCGGATCGTCGTCCACTACCAGAATTTTCTTTTGATTTACCGGCATGAGATCTCCTTTGTGGTGTTGCACCAACAGCTCGCCGCTCACAGAATGTTGAACCAGTTGACCGCCATCACCACAGGAACCGCTTTCGCCGGGTTGGCGTTGTAGTTGCTCGCAAACGGCCCCACGAACGCCGGCGTCTGCTCACTGGAAAACTTGCCGGCCTGGGTCCACACCGCGCCATCCACCGAGTAGTACGCCAGGTAATCCTTCCCCGTGCGGCTCAGGCGCAGATACAGAGGATTCTGATACTCCGGAAAGTCCGGAGTCGCAAACAGGGCCGCCGCCTTACCCTGCGTGACCAGGTCCGCCGCCAGCGTCAGCGCGTTGCCGTTCGTGCCCACAGAAAAGGTGACGAAATTTTTGTCATCGGCCAGCACCATCAGTCCCTGGCGCGTGTCGGCGTCCTGCGCCACCAGCAGCGAGTCGATCTTGATGGATACATCGAAGTTGACGTCGGCAATCGGCTGCACCAGCCGCACTGCCTGGTTTGCCGGCAGCAGGGCATCATGATTGCTGCCCCCAGGCACACGGAGAAACAGATGCGCATTGGAAACCGCCGCCGTGCCTCCTTCCGGCGCCGCCAGCGCCCACAACGGCCCGGGAAAGCTGCTGGACAGCGGCCCCTTCGGCGCAGTAGGCAGCGGCGTCGCCGCCCTCGCCAGCGAGCTACCGGTAAGTACCAGCAGCGCGCCCACCCTCAAGGTTCTTCCAAGTGTCTCATTCAGGCACATAGTGAGTATCTCCAAACACTAACCGCGGTTAACTTGACTTACTATGAACTTACAAGCGACTTACCAGCTATTCCCTTTGCTGTGCATTACTGAAGTCATGACCACTCTGCCGTAGGGCGCAACGCCGCCCTTGTTACTGCACGTCGAACCAGTTCACCGACATAACGACCGGCACTGCCTGTGATGGCGTGTCATGGTGGTTGGCGGCGAACGGTCCTATAGCGCTGGGTGGGGTGCTGCTGGTGAAACCAACGGCCTGTGTCCAGGCCACTCCATCGATCGAGTAGAACGCGCCATACGCGCTTCCCTTGCGGGTCAATCGCAGATACATGGGGTTTTGATACTGGGCGAAGTCACCGTCACTCAGCACGCTGACCGCCGCTCCATTGCTCACGGTGTGGGCACTCAGCCCGATGCGGGTACCGTCGGTCTCCAGCGCAAAGGTGACAAAATTCTTCGCATCCGACACCACCATCAACCCCTGGCTGGTTTGCTTATCCGAGGCATACAGGGGCGAATCGATCTTCATCGCCACATCGAAGTCCTCATCGCCGATAGGCTGCATCACCCGCACTGCCTGGTTAGCGCCAGACAGGACGTCATGATTGCTGCCGCCGGGCACGCCCAGAAACAGATGGCCATTGGAGATCGAGGCCGTGCCGCCTGCGGGCGCCGCCACGGTCCACAAGGGACCGTTAAATGCGTCGGGCAGTACTTGTGCGGGGCCACTGGGCGCGGGCCCTGCGGCGGGGAGGCCGGGCGGCGTCAGCCCAGCGCCAGTGCCGGGCGCGGCTGCGCCGTCTCCCCCTGCAGTGGGCGAAGCAGTGGGCGAAGCAGTGGGCGAAGCAGTGGGCGCGCCCGGTGAATCCTCATTCGCAGCCTTCGCGCCGGCGCCAGGGACGGCGCTCGCCGCCTCGTTGGCAATGCCGGCCGGCGGCGCGGTCATCGCGGTCATCGCTGCTGCAGCGGCTGCCGGCGCGGTGCTTGTCTTGCTTAGCACTTGCACCGTCCAGGCAGACGACGCGATCGTGCCAACATACGCTTTCACATTGACCACGCCGGTCGACACCGCGGTCACCTTACCCAGTGAGCTCACCTTGGCAACGGTATGGCTGGTGGTATTCCATAAACTGACTTTATTTCCCTGCGCATCCGGTAGTGCATGCACTGTGCCGTCGGAATACACACCATAGGCGGTGAACTGCAGCGTGCCGCCGCTCATCATGGTATTGGCTGCGTGAGGCCGAGGCCAGGTACGCACTCACCAGCTGCGGCGTGGTCTGCGCCACCGCGCCGCTGCCGACCGTGGCCGTCACCACCGGGCTCGGCACATACCCCCATTTGGGAAACCGTATGCCCTGGTTCGCTCCCTGCCCCCAGGAGGCAATCGCTTTGACCACGCTGCCCGCCGCAGCCGCGAAAGGCGCACCGTACACGCGCGTGGAGCCGGCCGACTGGCCAGGACCGAAGATCGCGGGTGTGCTGCCGTCCGTGGTGTAAAACATCGTCACCGCGTGTTGCGCCACCGGTTCCCGCAGCGTCACCAGGCTGGCGCCGGCGGTCGCCGCCGCGCCTACGCTTACCACGGGCGCAGCGGTTTGCTGCGTGGTCGTGGTCCGCACCACGGTATTCGGGCTCAGCACGATACCAGGGTTGCCCGTCGATCCCCCATCTTCATACGTCACTGCCGCTGATACATCGGTCGCGCTGCCAGCCCACACGTCGGTGCCCGAGAAGTAATTGCCCGTGATGAGCGCATCGGTGTACGGTTCGCCCACCGTAATGCCCCAACCCGAACACCCCCATCCGGCTGCGCAGTCCTCCGGCCCATTGCCGCCCTGGAAGAGGTTATCGGTAGCGATGCTGCCGCTTGCCCCACAACTCCAGGCCAATGCCGTAGTGCCCGCCGGAACCGCCGATAGTGATCGGCACGTCCCCGATAAACACGTTGTCACGGACTTCATGCGTGGGGGAAACCGAAGTGGACCACTCCGGGATAGATAACTCGAACGTATTGAAACTGGGATTGTAAGGCTCGTAGAACGCGTTGTGGTTATAGATGCCCTCGCCGTTCGTATCCTGCTGGGTTTCAATCAGGATGCGCGAGTTGCCCTGCATGTTATTGTTCTCCACCACCGCGTTCAGGCTGGCGATGCCAAGGGCCGTGGCCTGCGAGAGCTTCAATCCTTCTTCTGTCAGGTTGATGGTGTTGTTCGACCAGGTGAGGTGGTTATTGTAGGCGTTCACCCAGGTGTTGGAGCATCCTCCACCCGAGTCCGGCCACGCCACTGCGCGGACGTCTGCGCAGTTGTTGAAGAACGTATTCCACACGATGGTCAGGTAGGTCACGCCGGAACCGGGAGTAAACTGCCAGTTCGCGCCGTCAACATAGATATTGGACTGGGAGGCATAGCCGCCTGGCGGCGGGTTATTGTTATCGAACGCATTCTCCTGGATCACGATGCCGGACGCAGGATAGTTCACAAAGATGCCGCCCTGGGTGCCGCTGAATCGCAGGTATTGGATCACGCAGCCCTGGGCTCCGGTGAGCGTAATGCCATTGCTGTCGGTGGAGAGCGCATACCGGTCGGGGTTGACGCTGGTCAGGACTGCGGAAGGCAGATGAGTTTGCGTCACCACGCCAACGTTGGGGCCGGTGTAGATGGTTCCATGCATGCAGGGCAGGGCCACGGTTTCGGCAAGCGAGTAGGTGCCCGGGGAAAAGACCACGGTATTACCTGGGGAAGCGTCTGCCACCCTGACGATGTTCTGGATGGTGCTTGCACTGGAACCGGCCGAGATGGTGTACGTAGTTGCGAAGGCCGGTACTGCCGTGCTCAGGAGAAGTAACGCAGTTGTCTTTTTCACGGGGAGCCTCCACGCGGCAGAATGCAGGGTGCGTTCGTGGCAAAGCTATGAAGCACCACACGCAACTTACCCGCAAAGCCACTATCCTGCGGAGGAGGTGTTAGTAACAATTACCTTTGGTGAGCATTACTGCTGTAACGAGTAATCAGGGTAAGCCCTATGAACAAATGTGACTTATTACTTAGATACCGCAGCAGAAGCAACCACAACGTGTCGATGTCCCCCTTGGCGCACCCTCCAGCACAAGACAACCAGCGACGCATGGTATCTTTGCCCACACCGGAGGCTCCTCATGCTGCGCATGACTGTGGAATCGATCAAAGGCTGGTTCTACCTCGCCGCGTTCGTCACCGGCGGCAACTTCATGCGCAAAGCGCATCTCCAGCTGGGCAAAGACGTGAAGATCGCCCCCACCGCCTTCTTCAAATACCCCGCGCTCATCCAAATCGGCGACCACTCCTTCATCAACCACCTCTGCTCCCTATGGGCATCCCCCGAAGGCCCCATCACGATCGGCAGCGACTTCCTCTGCGGCCCGGGCACTTCGATCATTTCCTCGAACCACAGCATCGCCGCGGACCAGCTGATACGCCAGCAACCCGGCCGCGACGAGCCCATCAGCATTGGCAACGATGTATGGCTGGGCGCGCACGTCGTCGTCACCGCGGGCGTCTCCATTGGCGACGGAGCCGTTGTGGGCGCAGGCGCCGTCGTCACCCACGACCTCCCACCCATGTCCATCGCGGCTGGAGTGCCGGCACGCGTGATCGGCTACCGCACCTAATAAAAAGTTAATCTACAGCGCCACGTTCCTTCATGCCAGTGTCCTATGCTGCGACATATCAGACGTGAGCTATGAAAAAACCCAGTGTGGCCCTAGCGATCTTTCCGGCTTTGATCTCGATCGCCAGCGTGGCGCAGCGTCTGACCTACCCCCCGGTTCCCTCTGCAGTGCCTGCTGTCTCTGCTCCCCTCGGGGGCCCCAATCTGCCGTTTCAGCCGATTGGCGCCTCCGACCTTATTCGCATCTCGGTCACCGATATACCCGAGCTTTCCCAAACCTTTCGCGTCGACAAGCAAGGCAAACTGAACTTGCCACTGTTACGATCTCCCTTAACTGCCCAGGGCCTGATGCCCGATGCGCTGCGCGATCAACTCGCGGCCGCATTGCGCGCCCAGCATCTCCTGGTCGATCCCATCGTGGACGTATCCGTAGTGGAATACCGCAGCCGTGACGTCATCATCGCCGGTGCAGTCAAATCCCCCGGCACGATTCAGGAAGTAGGCGGCCTGCGCGTGCTGGGCGCTCTCAGCCAGGCGGGCGGCTTGCTCCCCGAGGCCGGCCCGGAAGTGATCGTCGAGCAACCCGATGGAGCCATACAGAGGCTCTCCGTCCGCGAGCTGTACGACGGACGCCACCCCACACTGAACCTCCCGGTCACGGCGGGTACACAGATCCGCGTGCCGCAAGCGGAACAGGTCTTCGTGGTGGGTAACGTGAAGCGGCCCGGCGCCTTCCCCTTCCTCAGCCTGGGTGACACCACCGTGCTGCAGGTGCTGGCGCTCAGCGGCGGCCTCGATTCCTTCAGCCGCAGCAAGGCCTATATCTATCGGGCCCAGCCGGGCAGCCCGGTCAAGCAGGAGATTGAGGTTCCACTGCGGCGCATTCTCGATCGCAAAGCGGCCGACGTCACCCTGGCCGCCAACGACATTCTCTATGTGCCGACCAATGGAAAACTCAAGACGGGCGCCGGCGTCATGAATCACGTAAGCGGCATCGGCAACACGGCGGTCTCCGCCGCTATCTGGAGTACGCGCTAACCCTTTCGAATGTCCTGAGCATACGCACGCAGGCGTCGATCACCCCTGTAGCTGCCACGGTTTCATCACCAGGCGAGAGCCTGGCCACGCTCGCTCGACTGGCCGCGCACAACCCCAGTCCCCCGCAGGAAGGAGTTACGCACCATGCCCCACGCAACCCCCAGTACCCTGGCCCCACGCAAGCCGCTCAGACTCAGCGACCCCGGGCTCATTCAGCGACCGCTCACCTTCTACCTGCACATCCTGCGGCGGCGCTGGGCCATGATTGTCCTGACGGCGGCCGCCATGACTTCGCTGGTGGTGCTGGTCTGCGCCATCGCATCGCCCATCAACGAAGGCTCGGCCGTGATCGCCATCGATCGCCAGGCCGCCCCCGAGACGATCGGCGCAGACCGCCTGCTGAGCACCGGGGACGATCAATTCATGGCCACGCAGCAGAATCTCATTCGTGGCGACACCATCCTGCGGCCAGTTGCGAACCGCTTCAGCCTGCTGGCCCGGGAACACCAATTGCGCCGTTTTTTCTTCTGGCGCTACTCCCCGGCAACCGAGCGCCGGATCAAAGAAGCACCGGTCGTGCTGAAACATCTGAAGATCCAACGCAACCCCAACACCTACCTGCTCACCATCACGTATCGCGATCGCGACCCGATGATCGCGGCCCGTGTGGCGAATGCCATCGCCGATTCCTACCTGCGCGACATTTTCGAAACCCGCATTCGGGAGGCAGGCCGCCTGACCTCGTCGATGGAACGGCAGCTCATCGATTTGAAACTCAAGATGGAATCCACCCACAACGCCTTGATGGTGTACCAGCGCGATCTCGGCACGGCCGACCCGGAGCAGAAGACAAGCGTGCTGGTAGCCAAACTGCAGGCGCTGAATACGGAGAACAGCGCGGCGGTGGCCGACAGAATCGCCAAGGAAGCGATTTACCGGGAAGCCCAGGGAGGCTCCTTGCCCGGCGTGCAGGTCTCCAGCCAGGCGCTCGACCTGGCACGCGATGTGGCTAACCTGAAGGCAGCGCGGGCGAATCTCGCCATCGTGGCTGCTACCTTTGGCGACCAGCATCCGGAATACCGCAGGGCTGCCGCCCAGGTTGCCCAGGCCCGTGTCGCCCTGGATGAAAGCCGGCAGAACGCGGCCAGCCGCATCGGCGTGGACTATCGCCAGACCCAGCTGAGGGAACGCATGCTCTCCGCCGCCGTCGCCTCCACCAAACAGGAAGTCGACGACCTGACCGCGCAGTCGTTCGACTACCTCGAACTCAAGCACGAAGCCGACACCGCCGAACGCGTGTACGAAGATCTCTTCGCCAAGATCAAGCAGTCGGGCATCAACTCGGAACTGCAGAACAATATCATTCGCCTGGCGAATGCGGCTCGCCCGGCCTCTCGTCCGGTGTTCCCCAACTGGCCGCTGATCATCGCCGTCTCCATGGGCATCTGGTTGCTGGCCTGCAGCGGCTACGTGATTTCCGCGGAACTGACCGACCTGAGCGCACGAGAAGCAGAGGCGGTGCAGGATGCCATGGGCATCCCCGTGATCTGCGCCCTGCCCCGCGTCACCAATATGCAACTGCGGCTGGCCCTGGGCCCGGAAGGCATGCGCCTGGCCCGCACCTACCTGCCCAGCCTGCAGGATGGTTTCTTTGACGAAGGCGTGCGCCACCTGCGCGGCTATCTGCGGCTGGGCTTCCAGGCCAATATGCCCAAGAGCGTGCTGATCACCAGCGCCCTGCCCGGCGAAGGCAAGTCCACCCTGGCGCTGGCGCTGGCCATGATGAGCGCCGAGCAAGGCAAACACACCCTGTTGATCGATGCTGACCTGCGCCAGCCGTCCATTGAGAAGTTACTGCGCCTGGACCCCGATGCCGGGCTCGCGGAAGTGCTCGCACAGCGCGTTCATTGGCGCTCGGTGACCCGCCCGGTAGTGAGCCGCCCTCATTTGTTCGTGCTCGGCGCCGGCCTGCCGATGCCGCGCTCGCTCGCCCTGATCGGCCCCCACATTCGCGGCATCCTGGCCCAGGCCACCAAGGAATACGACCTGGTGGTAGTGGACTCTCCGCCGCTGTTGGGGTGTGCCGAAAGCCTTGACCTGGCGGACGCGTCCGAGGTCACCGTGCTGGCCGTGCGCAGTGGCCATACCACCATGAAGATCCTCGCCACTACCGTCGATACCCTGCGCCGCGTCAACGTCCCCATTGCCGGCATCGTGCTCAATGAGTCTTCCATTGACAGCGATCCGACCTACAAAGCCTACGCACGGTACTACGCCATGCTGGGCGGCGTCTAGCAGTGCTGCTGATGACACGCGCATGACACTATCAGTCACTGTTGCTTTACTCGCGGCCTGGAGTGTCGCCATGATCCGCTATGGCCGCTCCCTGCTCTTCCCTCCCGCAGCGCTGGCCACCGTCTGGACGGCCACGCTGCTGACCATCTGGCTTTGCGGCGACCTCTACTTCCCGTTGACGGTGGCCGCGCACGAGATCGTGTTCACCGGCGTCCTGCTGTTCTCGCTGGGCGGGTTCTGCGCCGGCGCCATCCCCCTCTTCCTGCGCCACCCAATCGCCGACGTCTCGCTCAACCGGCGCCGGCAGATCGATCGCTGGCTCAACCTCGCCCTGGTGGTCTTCCTTCTCAATCTCCCCATCTCGTTCTGGTTCTTTCAGGACCTGAGCAGCACCATTGCCCCCCGCGCCAGCCTGTGGAAGCAGATTCGCATCGCCTCTTCCAAAGCCAATATCTCCGGCCAGGGCGACATTTCGATCGAGTCGTTCCTGCTGCCGTTCTTCACCATCGTCGCCCTGATCGGCGTGTGGGAATATACCCAGACGCGCACCCGCGGGCCGCGCACCCTCATCCTGCTGGTGCTCGCCGCCGCCTACCAGTTACTCAACGGAGCCCGCTCCGAAGTACTCCTGCTCCTCATCAGCTCCATCGTCCTTCTCTGGCTGAGCAAGGGAGCTATGCCGGTGCGCCTGCTGGCCAGCACTTGCCTGATCTTCCTGCTGGTCTTTACCGCCGGCCAGATCTCCATGAGCAAGTACGGCGCTGATCCCGAAGCGACCCTCGCCGGCAACCTGCCCATGGTCGCCGAAGGCATCGGGACCTACTGGCTGGGCGGCATCATTGCCTTCGATCAGAATCGCCAGAACCCTGAGCTGCCCTACGGCTGGGACCTGGGCAAATTTGCCAAACGCATCGCCAACCGTCTCGGCGCAAACTATGCCGAACGCGATCGCAATCTCGAATACACCAAAATCTCGCCCAGCCAAATCACCAACGTCTACACCGTGTTCCTGCCGTTCTATATGGATCACGGCGGCATGTACGGCGTAGCCGGGCTCATGTTCCTGATGGGCTTAATCAGTGTGTACGTCTATCGCTCCGCGCTTCAAGGCAGTTGCTGGGCAGTGTTCACCCTGGGCGCGGTCACCTATGCCACGGTCATGACGATCTTTTCGGAAGAGTACTTCGCGCAGATCATGTTCTGGCTGAAAGCCGGCGTGCTCTCGACCCTGGTCTATTACGCGCCTGCGATCACGGCCACCACGATGCACGGGGCAGGCACGGAGCCCGAACCGCTGGCCGCCGGGGAAGCCGCTCCATGCGCGTAGCCGCCTACACCGGGGGCATGATGGTGCCCAGTGCGCGCGCCCGCGTGCGCCAGTACATCGAACCGCTTAGCCGCCTGGGTATCACCGTGCGCGAGTACCCGCTGCCCCTGGGAAACATTCTGCCCGGCTCCCCCGCCCTTCGCCCATTGTGGATGACGGCGACTGCGCTGTGCCGGCTGGCTACCCTCACCTGCTCGTGGAGGGCCGACGTCACCTGGGTCTCCCGCCAGTTGCTGCCTGCCTTCGCACCCATCCAGGCGATCGCCCGGCGGCCCATGATCCTCGACGTGGACGACGCCATCTGGCTCAACACCGGCGGTCATCGCGCCGAGTCGCTGGCGCGTACCAGCGACCTGGTGGTCTGCGGCAACAACTTCCTTGCCCGCCGCTTCGAACAGTGGAACCCCAATGTGGCCGTGATCCCCACGGCCGTGAATACCGCATGGTATCGCCCGCGGCTTTCCCCCTCACGTCACCGCTACGGTGGCGAAACCGTCACGCTTGGCTGGACGGGCACCAGTGGCAACTTCCCTTTTCTCTATGCCATCGAGGGCGCATTGCAGCGCGTGCTGCAAGCCTCACCCAGGGCCAGGCTGCTGATCGTGGCTGACCGGCCACCCCGGTTCCAGCAACTTTCCAGCACGCGGGTCGAGTTTCTCCGCTGGAGCCCTGACGCCGAGTTAGCGGCCTTCGCCCGCATGTCCATTGGGCTGATGCCCCTGGCCGCTCCCCAGATGGACGATGACTGGTGCAACGGCAAATGCAGTTACAAGATGCTGTGTTACATGGCCGCCGGTTTGCCCGTGGTGGTCACCGCTGCCGGCATGAACCGGGAAGTGCTGGCGCTGGGTCCGGTGGGGCTGAGCGCCGATTTGGAGCAGGAGTGGGTCGATTCCCTCACCGCCCTGCTCGAGGACGAGCCTTTACGCCGCCGCATGGGTGAGGCCGGGCGCGCTGTGATTGAAGACCATTTCAGCCTGCATCGCCTGGCGCGGCGATACGCCCTCCTCTTTTATTCCCTGGCCGGCGAGCCGAGGCGGGGCAGCCCGGCGCCGGCGGCTCTCCCACAGAACCGGCTCTTTACCTGATCGCCGGCGCCTCCTCTTCCCTCTTCCCCATGTGTTCCAGCAACCTCCACAAGGTCCGAGACCATGCCATCCCCCGTCATTTCCATCGCGATGCCCTTCTTCAACAGCGCCGCCACCCTGGAGCTGACCATCCGGTCGCTGCTGCATCAGACGTTTGCTGATTTTGAACTCCTGCTCTGCGACGATGGTTCGAACGATCAGAGCCTGGCCATCGCCCGCAGTTTCAGCGACCCGCGCATCATTTGCTGGAGTGACGGCCAGCGCCGCCGCCTGGCCGCCCGGCTGAACCAGTGCATCGAGCGCGCCCGCGGCCGCTACTTCGCCCGCATGGATGCCGACGATGTGGCCTATCCCCACCGGCTCGCCGCCCAACTCGCGTTCCTGGTCAATCAGCCGCACGTCGACCTGTGCAGCGGGGCGGCCATTGTCTTTGGCGTGCGCGGCCGCCCGCTCTGGTGCTTTAGTCCGCCCGGGGATCACGCGGCAATCACCCATGCGCCCTACCGCGGCTTCCCCTTGTGGCACCCCCTCTGGATGGGCCGTATCGAATGGTTTCGCCGCTGGCGCTACCAGGAAGATGCCTGGCTCGCCCAGGACCAGGAGCTGCTGCTGCGCAGTTACGGGCAGAGCGTCTTTGCCAACCTGCCGGACATTCTCCTGGGGTATCGCAAAGAACGGACCTCGCTGCGCAAGCTTCTGCGTTATAAGGTTCTCCACGTGCGCAACGTGCGCCGCACGCCCGGCGCCCCGCGCGATCCATGGCAGGAGTTGCAGCTGGTCAGCGTCACCGCCGCCCGGCTGGCGGCCAACTGTGTCACGTCCCTGATCGTGGCCGATCACCACCTCGGGCACCAGGCGGCCCGTGCTCCTTCGGCGTAGCGAGATTGCGGAATGGAACAGTCTCTGGACTTTGCTTTCCAGCTGGTACTGGCCGCCGAGCAGCGAAAGCTTCAACCCTTCTGCCTTGCTGCCCCGCTCCGGCAACAAGGACGACGGACTATGAAAATCGTGCACGTGCTCACCCGCGGTGACATTCTCGGGGGCGCCCAGAGTCATGTCCGCGAGCTCTCGTTGCAGTTACGCACGCTGGGGCATGAGGTCACGGTCATCACCGGGACGGCCGGCATCTTTACGCTTCAACTGCAGCAGGCCGGCATTCCCTGTGTGCTGGTCAAGAGCCTGGTGCGTCCACTGCGGCCTCACCGCGATCTTGCCGCGCTGATTGCGCTGTGGTCTGTCTTGCGCCACCTGCAACCCGAGGTCGTGTGTGCGCATACCGCCAAGGCCGGCTCGCTGGCGCGGGCTGCTGCCCGCCTGCGTCATCTGCCCAGCGTCTTCACCCCGCATGGCTGGTCCATGGTCGACCGCAGCACGCTCGAGCCCATCTATCTTTTCCGTTGCATCGAGTATCTCGCTGGCCGCCTGGGCACGCGGGTGATCAACGTGTGCGAGTTTGAGCGCGCGCTGGCCGAGCGCTGCCGGGTCTGTCCGCCGGCCTCGCTGGAGGTGGTACACAACGGCATTGCGGAAACCAGGCTGCCCCGCACCCGCCCGATTCAAGCACAGCCACCGTTGCTGGTGATGGTCGCCCGCTTCGCTGCCCAGAAAGATCACCACACGTTGTTGCAGGCGCTGGCTGGCATGCTTTCGCTGGAGTGGCGTCTGCACCTGGTCGGCGAGGGAAGTTTGCAACAGTTAGCGGTCGCCCAGATGCATGCTTATGGACTGCATGGCCGTGTCCGCATCGTCGCTCCAGACACGGATGTCAGCAGTTTGCTGATGCAGGCGCAGTTATTCGTCTTGTCCACGCACTTTGAAGCCATGCCCATCAGCATCCTGGAAGCCATGCGCGCCGCTCTGCCGGTAGTGGCCACCGACGTAGGCGGGATCAAGGAAGCGGTCCTGCACGGGGAGACCGGACTGCTGGTTCGGTCTGGCGACGTACTCGGACTGCGCCAAGCCTTAACCACCCTGATAGCGGACCCTCTTCTGCGCGTGCAGATGGGGCTCGCCGGCCGCGCAAGGTGGGCGAGCCACTTCACCGCAACCACCATGACAACAAAAACCTTGGAGGTCTATCAACCGCGCCCTGCAGCACTTCCATACGCAACCACCAGGGCTAAAGCCCTCACCTTACGGAGAGCCTCTAAGCGCGGGTTCTACACCCGCGCCCCCGGACTAAAGTCCGGGGCTTCCACCGTGCTCCCAATCGCGGAAGCAGCGCGATCTTAACCGCACACGCAACCGTACCACCAACGTCGTAACCTCGAGCAAGCCTGTCATGCACCGACGTTTGCCATCGCGACGAACCGTCGTCATCCCAATGAACCTTTGTCATCCCGAGCGACCTTCGTCATCCCAATGAACCTTTGTCATCCCGAGCGAAGCCGAGGGATCTGCAGTTCTCCCCACTCGCCGCAGATCTTCAGGTAAACCGCACGTCTCGGGTTCGCCGTTGTAGTCCGCGGCACCGCGCACCGACCCGGTGGAAGCATCGGACTTCAGTCCGGTGGCGCGGGTCAAAGACCCGCGCTTAAACCCACACACAGATTGAGGGCTTTAGCCCTGGTCGCAGCGTCACTCGATCTCTTTCACCTTCACGATGAAATACTTCAACGTGTCGCCCTTGCTCAACATCAGCTGATGAGGAATATTCGCCGGGATATGCACAATATCCCCCTTGGCGATCTTTGTTTCAGAACCACCCGTAATCGAATCAGCCCGCTGTTCTCCAGGAGCCGTGGTCGCCCCCTTCACCATCTGGCCGCCCGATACCAACGTGGCCTTACCCTCCACCACCACATAAAAATCCGCAAACTTCTCGTGCAATTCCGCCTTGCCACTCTGACTGCGAAACGCCAGCATACTGTAGTCCGTGGAGTACTTCTTCAACGTCTCCGTCGCCAGCCCCGAAGCATCCGCCTTCGCTGCCAACGTCTTCTCCATGCCCAGCAACGCATCCTGGGTGTAGACATCCGGAGACGCGTTCGCCGGCTCCGTCGTACTTAAGTCCTGCGCCCGTCCAGCCAGGCTCACACTCGCCGTCAACATCGCTACCGCAAACCAACGCCCGTTCCTGTTCATGCGCACTCCACTCTCCTGCCGTCTAAACGGCAACTGTCTCTGAGCAAAATAGACCTAAGCCTTGACCGCCCCACGCGTCCTGGCAATGATCTCCATGTAGGCGCGCGCCGATTGAGTAATCACCTCCGGCTTGCCATCCGCCATGGCCTGCACATTCACCAGGTCCGCGCCCACGCCGAGCGCCGCAGCACCCGCCGCGAGAAAACTCGCCGCTGTCTCCACCGTCACCCCGCCCGTCGGCACCAACCGCAGAAACGGAAACGGCGCCTTCAACGACTTAAGGTAACTCGCGCCGCCCATCGCCGAGCAAGGAAACACCTTGACAAAATCCGCGCCCGCCCGCCACGCCGTAATCACTTCCGTCGGCGTCAACGCCCCCGGCAGTGAAACCTTGTCCCGCGCCTTGGTCGCCTGCACCACATCCAGGTGCAGGCTGGGGCTTACCACAAACTCCGCCCCTGCCTCGATAGTGGCCACGCACTCCGCCGCATCCGTAACCGTACCTGAGCCTAATAGCAACTTGCTGCCATAACTACTCTTCAACTCGCGGAGCACATCGATGGCCCCGGGCACCGTCATGGTGACTTCCACCACCGTGATGCCCCCGGCATACATTGCTTCCACCAGACCCATGGCCTCTTTTGCTGACCGGGCCCGCAACACAGGAATAATCCCTGCATCCTCTAACCGCTGCTGTACTTCTTTTGACATGCGTCTCTTCCTTTAAACCCTGTCAGTCCGGTTAACGAGCAATGCGGGCAGAACCGCCCTGCATCACCCGCTCCACTTCCGCACGCGAGGCCGTGCTGGTATCCCCTGGAGTCGTCATCGCCAGTGCGCCATGGGCCACACCGCAGGCGACCGCCCAGGCCGGCGGCTTGCCAATCAACATGCCGAAAATGAGCCCAGAAGCAAACGAATCGCCCCCACCCACCCGGTCCATGATGTCGATATCCCGCTGCGGCACATACAAAATCTCGTCCTTATAAATAGCCATCGCGCCCCATGCATTGCGTGAAGCCGTTTGCGCAGTGCGCAAAGTCGTCGCCACCAGCTTCAGGTTGGGGTACGAAGCCGCCACCTCGCGCAGCATCTTCTCGTAACTCGCCACCGGCAACTCATCGAAGTCTTCCGCGACGCCCTCGAGCTTGATGCCCAGCATGGCGGAGAAATCTTCCTCATTGCCAAACAACACATCGAGCTTGTTCACCAGTGCGCGATTCACTTCCTGCGCCTTCGCCTTACCGCCGATCGACTTCCACAACGAATCGCGATAGTTCAAATCGAACGAAGTGATCGTGCCATACTTCTTCGCTGCATCCAGTGCCTCCACCGCCACCGCCGGGGTCGACTCAGACAGCGCCGCAAAGATACCACCGGTGTGCAGCCAACGCGCTCCGTTCTTCGGGCCGAGGATCGTCTCCCAATCAAAGTCACCCAGCTTGGTCTGCGAAATGGCCGTGTTCCCACGATCGGAGCAGCCCACCGCCGCCCGTACGCCATACCCCCGCTCGGTAAAGTTCAACCCATTGCGCACCGTGCGGCCGATGCCGTCATAGGGCACCCAACGGATCAGCGACGGGTCGACCCCGCCCTGCAGGATCATGTCCTCCACCAACCGCCCAACCGGGTTATCGGCAAACGCGGTGGCGATCGCCGTGCGCATGCCGAAGCAGCGCCGCAACCCGCGCGCCACGTTGTATTCGCCGCCGCCTTCCCATGCCTGAAACTGCCGCACGGTATGGATCCGGCCTTCGCCCGGATCGAGACGCAACATCACTTCCCCTAAACTTACGCAGTCCCAGCGGCTCGACTCCGCGCTCTTGATCGATAACTCGTCCATGGCCCTACCTTGTTGTTTGGATTGGTACTACTGAGAAACGCCGCTCTTCAGCGGTTTAATGATACGTAACCAAGATCGTTCTGAATGCCCCTGGCGCAGTTCATCAGGCGGTCGGCGATGGTGGGGATCTTCTGCATGGTCACGCGAAACGACGGGCCGGAGATACTCACCGCGGCCACCGCTTCCCCTCGCCCATCGAGGATCGCGACCCCTGCGCAGCGCACACCCTCTTCCCGCTCTTCATCGTCCACCGCGTACCCGCGCCGGCTGGTCCGCTCCAGTTCTTTCAACAGGGCATCCCGGCTGGTCATCGTGTGCCGCGTAAACCGCTCCAACCGTACATCGCCGGGGAACAGCGCGTCCACCCGCGCGCGCGGCATGGTCGCCAACATCGCTTTACCCACCGCCGTGCAGTGGATCGGGCTGCTCGCGCCCACCCGGGAAATCATCCGGATACTGCGTTCCGGCTCCTGCTTGTCGATATACACCATACGCGTCTTTTCCAGGATGCACAGGTGCGCCGTTTCTTCGACCTCAGCGACCAATGTTTTCAGATGGATTTGCGCCCGGTCGCGCAGATCGAACTGCTCAATCGCCCGGCTGCCCAGGTCGCAAAGCCGCAACCCGAGGCGAAACTTGCCGCCCCGGTCGCGCTCCACCATGCGATGCCGTTCCAGCACCATCAGGAACCGGTGAGCCGTGCTCTTGTGCAGATGGAGCCCTTCCGCGATCTCCGCCAACCCTAATGACGCGGGACTGGTGGCCAGCAGATCGAGCACTGCGAAGGCGCGGTCCAGTGCCTGCAGTTTGTAGATACCGTTCTCGTGTACCGCATTATGAGATACCATGCCGCTTTGTGAGAAGTGCAACGAAAGAAATTCTTGGCCTTGCGGCCTACCTTTGTCAAGTTGCGACGAGGAAGCTCCAGCACCCAGACCTCTTCCCCAGCCACCGCCCCCCTTTTGTCATCCCGAGCGCAGTCGAGGGATCTGCTTTGCGCCTTTCTCCCTCCACAAATCTCTACACGAGCTCCAGCATCGGACACGCAGAGGAACCATTCTTTCAGAGGAATAGCAGGAGAGTCACTCCTGGCAGCGAAGCGGCTGCTATCGAGACCCACGTTCCTCCGCCCATCCGATGCTGGAGCTCATGTAAAAATTTGTGGCAGGAGAAAGGCGCAAAGCAGATCCCTCGACTGCGCTCGGGATGACAAAAGGGCGCGGTGGAAGGGAAAGGCGGTCGAAGGAAAAAGACAGGGGAACGGAAACAGCAGGAGGAGAGACAAGTCACGCACAACCCTCAACTACGCTCCGGGATAACAATGCGTTCCTCTCCCCCCCACCTCTCCCGCCGCACACACCTCTTTCCAGCCACCGCCCCCCGATTTGTCATCCCGAGCGCAGTCGAGGGATGACAAAAGGGCGCGGTGAAAGGGAAAAGGCGGTCGAAGGAAAAAGACTGTGGAACGGAAAAAAGGGTCGAAGGGAAAAGGCGGTCGAAGGAAAAAGACAGGGGAACGGAAAACAGCAGGAGGAAAGGCAAGACACGCACCACCCTCGACTGCGCTCGGGACGACAAAGGGGGGCTAGTCGGTCGTACGCAAACGATCGAGCTAGCGAATGCTGATGAGGCCTTCCTCGGCCAGTTGGGTAAGCATCTGCAACACATCCCGCTCAATCACGCCAGGCGGCGCGTCATACTCTTCGCTGAGCCCGCTGACCAGCTCAGCCACCTGGATAGGCGCGGCCAGCCTGCTCCAAAGGTCGCTCCCGATGCTGCCCAGTCCGTAACAGCGGCTGCGCTCCAAGCTCATCAGCACCGTCTCTCCCGCCACGTCCGCCGCGACCGGGTGGGGCACATGGCACACCGTGGAATCAAGGCTCACTGCCGTCATGAACACAGCATACCGTCTCCGCCTGGGCGTGGCCCGATTGCGATGTCCCCCACCCGCGTGCCCACGTCGCCAATCGGCAACCCCACCCGCCTCTGCTATCGTTTTTTCATGCTGGACCAGCGCAGCGACGCCCCTGCCGCCCCACCCCGGCAGACGCTTTCCCGGCACTCCACGCGGCAATACATCACCAGCCTCCTGACCACCGTCCGCTGGCAACTCCTCACCGCCGTCCTGCTCATGACCGTCACCTCGCTCACCGAGGGCCTGGGCGTGGCACTCCTCTTCCCCATCCTGCAGGTGGCCGGCTTCAACCTGGCCAACCAGGGCCACGTCGGCCACTACACAGGAGAAGTACGCGACCTGCTGCTCCACAGCCGTCTGCCGCCGCACCTCTGGCTCGCCACCCTGTTACTCATGTTCATGCTCCTGATGGCGCTGCGCTCGCTGTTCAGCCGCATGCAATCCGTCCTCACCTTCCGCACCTCGCTCAGTTACGAACTCAGCCTGAGCCGCCAGCTCTACGGGGCCATCATCCACGCGGACTGGCTCTTCCTCGTCCGCCGCCGCTCGTCTGACTTCACCCACGCCCTCACCGCGGAGCTCACCCGGGTCGCCAACTGCACCTACCTGTTCATCGGCACGCTGTCCAACGCCATCCTGGCCCTGGTCTACATCGGCCTGGCGATCAAGCTTTCCGCCCAGATGACCCTGCTGGTGCTCGCTGCCGGCGCCCTGCTGCTGCTGGTCGCGCGCCGCTGGATGCGGGCAATCCACCAAAGCGGCACCGCCGTCTCAGAAAGCGTCAGCGAGGTCTACGCGGCCGCCACCGAGCACCTGCAGAACCTCAAAGCGATGAAGTTCTCAGACGCACAACGCACCGACCTGGCCATGTACTCGTCGCTGCAGGCCTCGGCCCTGCAGCAAGGCCTCAACAGCACGCGCAGTCAGGCCGCCGCCGCTTTCTGGTTTGAAGCCGGCTCCCTGATGGTGCTGGCCGCCATCATCTTCGCCTCGCTGCAACTGCTGAACGTAGCCCCCGCGTCCATCCTGCTCCTGCTGGCGATCTTCACCCGGCTCATCCCGCGGCTGACGGCCGGGCAAAGCCAGCTGCAGGCCTTCCTCGGCGAGTTGCCGGCCTTCGAAAACCTGATGAGCCTTTACCACGACTGCCTGGCCAACGCAGAAACCCCGGGCGCCCCCGGCGAGGACCCGGTCTGCGCCTACGAGATCCGCCTGGAGCACATCCACTTCCGCTATACCCCCGAGCGGGTCCCGGTGCTCGACGATGTTTCGCTGACCATCGCCGCCGGCCGGGTGACCGCCATCGCCGGCGCCTCCGGTGCGGGCAAAAGCACCGCCGCCGACCTGGTCGATGGCCTGCTGGCGCCGCTCGCTGGTCGCGTCCTGGTGAATGGAGCCGAGCTCACACCCTCCCAGGCCCGCGCCTGGCGACGCCACGTCGGCTACGTCGCGCAGGATACCGTGCTCTTCCACGACACCGTGCGCCGCAACCTGCAGTGGGCCATGCCCGAGGCCACGGAGCAAGCGATGCGCGACTGCCTTACCCTGGCCGCCGCTGAATTTGTGTTTGATTTACCGCAGGGTTTAGACACCACGGTCGGCGACCGGGGCGTGCTGTTGTCGCACGGCCAGCGCCAGCGGATCGCCCTCGCGCGCGCCCTGCTCCGTCAACCCGGGCTCCTCATCCTGGATGAAGCGACCAGCAGCCTCGACCTGGAGAACGAGCAGCGCGTCCTCGACGCCATCCGCCGGCTGCAGGGCAAAACCACCGTCCTGCTGATCGCGCACCGCATCTCCGCCATCCAGCGCGCCGACATGATCTACGTGCTGGAGAACGGCCGCATCGTAGAGTCAGGCGGCTGGGAACAGCTCAGCCAAACGCCGCAAAGCCGCGTAGGCTCCCTCTTCCGCCTGCAAGCCGCCCTGGCTTAACAATTATTTAGGATCGGACCAGCCGCCGGTGGACGCCACCAGCTTCTCCGCCTCTGCCGGACCCCACCCGCCCGGCTCGTAGGGATACAACACCTTGCAGTCGAGAATCGGGTCCACGATCCGCCAGGCCTCTTCCACGTAATCTTCGCGCGCAAACCATGTCTGGTTGCCGGCCATGGCGTCGCCCAGCAGCTCTTCGTAGGGCAGCATGTCGTCCTCACCACATTCCTGGTCGGCGATCAACTCGATCGCGCAGCCGCGCAACTGATCCCCCGCCGTTTTAATGGAAGCCCCAATCGCAATCACCGGGTCGCCACTGATGCGGAAGCGCACGTAATTGGCCGGCGGCGGCTCTGTCGAAAAGATCGCGCAGGGCGGCCGCAGCTTGGCCACCACTTCCGTCTCGGTAATCTTCAACGACTTGCCGGAACGAATAAAGAACGGAACACCCTTCCACCGCCACGAATTGATCGCCAGCCGCAGTGCCACATAGGTCTCAGTGTTGGAGTCCGGCTTCACCCCAGGCGTTTGCAGGTAGCCGGCATACTGGCCCCGCACCACGTCGTCGGTATGCAGCGGTTGCACACTCTTCAGCACCTTCACCCGCTCATCGCGCAGGCTCTCAATACTGAGCGTCGGCGGCGGCTCCATGGCGATGTTGCTCAGTAACTGTAGCAAATGGTTCTGCACCACATCGCGCACCGTGCCGACTGCGTCGTAAAAGCTTCCCCGGCCCTGCACGTTGAACTGCTCAGCCATGGTGATCTGCACGCTTTCCACGTAGAGATTGTTCCAGATCGGCTCGAGGAAGGAATTGGCAAAACGGAAGAAAATCACGTTCTGCACCGTGTTCTTGCCCAGGTAGTGATCGATGCGAAACACGTTCTCCTCAGGGAACGTATCGTGCACGATCTTATTGAGCGCGATCGCTGACGGCAGATCGTTGCCGAACGGCTTCTCAATCACCACCCGTGCACCGTCGGCCGACCCGGTCTCTTTGAGCCGCGTCATCACTTCCCCAAAAAGAAAGGGTGGGATCGCCAGGTAGTGAATGGGGTGTTTCGCCTCGCCGAGCTCCTGGCGGACTTGTTGAAAGGTCTGCGGATCCTTGTAGTCTCCGTCGACATACCGCAGCTTGCTCATCAGGACGTCAAAACCGATGGGGTCCAGGCCGCCGTGGGTTTCCAGGCTGTCTTTGGCACGGGCTTTGAGCTGATCCAGGTTCCAGCCCGCCTTGGCGACGCCGATGACCGGCCCGGCGAGTTTGCCGCGCTTGGCGAGCCGCTGCAGTGAGGGAAAAATTTGTTTGTATGCCAGGTCGCCGGTTGCGCCAAAGAAGACGAGCGCGTCGGAATAGGGTTGGGTCGCCGAAATTTCTTCCGCCATGCCTCTACTCTAACGCCTTCCAGTCACGGCATGACCGGGGGGCAGGGGGCCACCAAACGGTTACGAAAGGTTACTAAGGTTTGCAAACATAGAAAAGCCATTTCCTGTAGAGTGTGGCCCAACGGTGATCTTCCACAAATTGACCATTCTGGAACCTCGGGGGAGGGCCCCAGCACGGCGGTCCTGGAATATCACCGTTTAGCTTTTTTGCAGCCCGCCGCCCGCGGCGACTGCTAGATAACTTTAAGCAGCAACAGCACGATCACAATCAGAAGAATCAGGCTGATACCACCGCCGCCGTAGTAGCCCAACCCAGGGCCAAGGCTGTAACCGCCGAACCCAAACACCAACAGCAGGATAATCAGGACAATCAACATACGTTCTCCTTGCGGCGAGGTTTTCCGCTTACTACCTCGTGGACCCACCCATGTGTGAAAGGCTCAAAGCAACCGCTTCGAATCGCTGAAGGTCTGCCATGCGCCCGCCGTGTTAATAAATGATGATAATGAAGATTCATCCTGGCTCACTTTGGATGTATGCCGCTGAGAAGAAGCTGCCGGGAAAGGTACCCATTTGCCCATAGAAACCAAAGTAGCCCTGATCACCGGCGCCGGCAGTGGCATTGGCCGCGGCGTCGCCCTCGCGCTTGCATCGGCAGGTTACTCGCTTGCCCTCGCCGGGCGCCGCCTCGCGGAACTGGAACACACGGCGGCGCTCACGCAGGACGTGCCCGTACTGCCCGTATCCACCGATGTAAGTAAGCCCGCATCCATCGACGCGTTGTTCGATAAGGTGCAGAAACAATACGGCCGCCTCGACGTGCTGTTCAACAACGCTGGCATCAATGTGCCCGGCGTCGCCTTTCAGGATCTGACTTATGAGCAATGGTCGAACGTGGTGAGTGTGAACCTGACCGGCGCCTTTCTTTGCGCGCAGCACGCCTTCCGGCAGATGCAATCGCAAACCCCGCAGGGTGGGCGCATTATCAACAACGGTTCTATCTCCGCCCATGTGCCTCGGCCCCATTCCGCCCCGTATACGGCGACCAAGCACGCGATCACGGGCCTTACCAGGTCCATCTCACTCGATGGCCGCCCTTATCGCATCGCCTGCAGCCAGATCGATATCGGCAATGCCGGCATGATGGCCAGCAGCAGCGCGGGGACCGGTTCTCTGCAACCCAACGGCGCTATCGTGCAGGAGCCGATGATGGAGATAAAGCACGTCGCCGACGCTGTTGCCTACATGGCAGCCTGCCGCTTGAGGCGAATGTTCAATTTATGACAGTGATGGCGACGAATATGCCGTTTATCGGCCGGGGCTAAACGCGCGCTAAGACCGGCGGGGTGGGGCGGGACGCTTCGCTTCTGTCCTGGCCTGGTCGAACCGCGCCGCCAGCGCCGCAAAGGCAGGCGTCGGCCCTTGCCAGCGCAGTTGCTCCACATCCTCAAACAAGGGGATGTCGGTGCGCAAGGTAGCCAGCGTACGAAACAGCAGCGCCTGCTCCCATGCGCGTTCCAGGGTCGCGGCAAGTGTCGCTGCGCCCGTGGCATTTACCTTCCACTCGCGATAGTCCTTGGGGATGGCTTCGAAGTGGAGATATTTCGCCAGCACGGCAGCGGAGGATTTTGCGCCCCAGCCTGGTAAGCCGGGGAAACCATCGGCTGCGTCGCCCACCAGTGCCAGGTAATCGGGAATGGACTCGGGCGGTACTCCAAACTTCGCGATGATCGCTTGCTCATCGAAGGTCGTGCGTGTGCGCCGGTTCAACTGCACCACACGTTCCCCGCGCACGCACTGTGCCAGGTCCTTGTCCGGTGTACAGATCAGCACACGCTGCACGCGTGCATCAGCGGATGCTGCCAGGGCGGCAGCGGCGAGTGCGTCATCTGCCTCGAACTCCACCATGGGCCACACCACCATGCCGGCTGCCGCCAGCACTTCTTCCAACAGCGGGAACTGCGATAGCAGGTTTGGATCGATCCCGGCGCCGGTCTTGTATCCCGGCCAGAGTCCATTGCGAAACGACTCGATCACATGATCGGTAGCCACGGCGATGTGGGTGGCTCCCTCTTTGAGCAGACCCAGCAGAGAAGCCAGGACGCCGCGCACCGCGCCTACTTCCCGTCCCTCCGCGTCCCGTGCGGACGGCACTGCATAGAAGTGCCGGAACAACTCATACGTGCCATCGATCAAATGGATTTCCAGTGTCTGCTCCTGAAAGAGAAGTAGCTCAGCACAAGCATGCAGCGGGTGCAGATGTACCCCACTCAAGCCAAACACGGCTTGAATGGGCCACCCAGCAGTCGCTTAGTCTTCGATTGAGGCAGTTTACTCCCAGAGCATCGTATTGCTGCCCTCGTCGAGAAAAGCCCAGGTGCAAAAAGCTACGGGTCCCTAAAAACCTCGGGGTGGCCCATTCAAGCCGTGTTTGGCTTGAGTGGGGGACATCTGAACCTGCGCACGAAGCGCCCTCTCACCGATTGTTCGCCGAGATGCGAAACTCTCAACCTGCAGCAAAGAAGTGGAAAATTTTTAAGGAGAAGAACAGAAGAAGGAAATGGTGGGCAGCGAGGGACTCGAACCCCCGACATCCTGCTTGTAAGGCAGGCGCTCTAACCAACTGAGCTAGCCGCCCGTTGCTACTTCGAGTGTGTCATGTTCATTTCTGGGATTACCCCGAAAAAACTTCGACACAACCAAGTCACAGAGAGCCACACAAAACTTTCCCCGTGTGCCTTTCCACAATATTAACCCAGTTGGTCTTTAGCGCCAAACGACCGGAAACGACAAAAAACATCACACCGCATGATCGCTGCTCCATCTTCCGATCTGTAAACAGATGTAGACCTGTGACTCTCTATGCGATAGCTACTTGCCGCTCGATCGTCTGTACCCTCGTTTCGATCCCCAGTCTGTCTGCATAGCGAACGAGTTTGTCGATACTGAATTTGGCGATTTTCCCGTTCATCAAGTCGCTCATATTCGGCTGATGATCATCCAGGATCACCGCCAACTGCTTTTGCGTTAATTTACGTCGATCAACCACTCGAAGAATGGCGTCTAAAAGATCCGCACGCATCCGAAGGTCGGACGCTTCTGAACGGCTTACCCCAAGATTCTCGAATATATCCCCTTTAATGACCGCCATCCTATGTTCCTTTCTTTAACTGTGCCTTTTTCTGTCTGATCTCGGCGTGTACTTCCTTCCATCGGGTCTTTGCGTTATCGACATCCTGCCGGCTCGTCCTGTTCGTGTCCTTCACAAAGCAGTGAAGAACATAAATAACGCCCAGAACCTCCGTCAGATAGAGCATGCGGTACCACGTACGATCGTCCTGGTCCTTGAGTTCGAAAACGCCCTGGCCAACAGAAGGCATCGGACGAAATGAGCAGCGCACTCTCTCCCCATTCTGAAGGCGTCTAAGATTGAACCCGAACGTGGCCTTCACATCATTTGGAAACGAAGAAAGAACTTCTTTGCTGTCACCTCGGAAGTCCAGGTCCGCGGGCTTTCCTGTCTTGCTCATCCGTGTTTTATAATAAATCTATTATAGCAAGTAGGCAAAGACTTCCTGGATCTGAAACGAAGCCGCCGCTCTGGCATGGATTCAAAGTCTTCAGATGTCAATGGGGCGAATTCCCAGGCCATTATGGCCTCGCAACCCCAAGGTCAAGCGGGCAGGATTGTGTACGATTCCATCCATGACGAGCGAACAGGCGACAGCGCCGGCCCCCGCAGCAGAAAACCGGGTCACCATCGGTATCGACATGGGCGGCACCAACCTGCGCATCGCTGCCTTCAACGCTACCTGGCAACGGTTGACCTACGCCAACCTGCCCACCCGCGTAAGCCAGGGCCCGGACGCCGTGGTGAGCGACATGGCCGCCGCGATCCAACAAGCCCTCACGCAATGCGGTCCTAACCCGCAGCTCTTCGGTGTCGGCATCGGTGCGCCGGGCCCGCTCGAACTGCCGTCGGGGAAATTCCACCGCCCACCCAACCTTCCCGGCTTCGACCAATTTCGTCTGAAAGACGCGCTGGAAGCAAAGCTGCAGACTCCCGTCGTGGTCGACAAAGACGCCAACGCAGCCGCGCTGGCTGAATGGAAAAGCGGCGTCGGCCTGCAGATGCCTGTGGATTCCATGTGCATGCTGACCCTGGGCACCGGCGTGGGCGCCGGGATCATTCTGCAAGGCAAAATCTGGCACGGCATGAGCGGTATGGGCGGCGAAGGCGGCCACGTACCCGTGGTGGAAGACGGCCTGCCCTGCGGCTGCGGCGGCCGCGGCTGCATCGAGCAATACGCCTCAGCCACTGCCATCCGCCGTGCGGCCCATGAGGCCGCCACCCGCGGCACCGCGCCCGGCATCGCCAAACTCATCGCCAAACGCATCCTGGAGCAAGGAGACTTCACCGCCCGCGATCTGGCTGGCCTGGCCCGCGAAGGCGACGAACCCGCCCGCGCCCTCTTTGCGGAAGCCGGCAAGTACCTTGGCATGACTTTGGCTGTCCTGGTCAACGTACTCAACCTGCCGCTCTATGTCATCGGCGGGGGCGTCGTGAGCGGCTGGGACCTGTTCGCCCCAACCATGTTCGAGGAACTGCGCCGCCTGAGCTACATCTACGGCCTGACCCAACCCGAGGCGGACCAGCCCTTCACCGCCGGCAAGACCTACGTCGTACCCGCAGCCACCGGCCCCGATGCCGGCCTACTGGGAGCCGCCATGCTGCCCTGCCTCGAAGCCGGCCTGCTCTGAGGACCCGACTAAGCAGCGACCGTTGCCGCGACCGGGTGCACCGATCCGCGATAACCGTAGTAGGCGATGTACACATAGCAGAGCGCCGGCAGAATAAACGCATGGTGGATACCGATGCGATCCGCCAGCGCTCCTTCCAACACCGGCACAATCGCTCCGCCCACAATCGCCATCACCAGCAACCCGGAACCCTTGCCCGTTAAAGGGCCCAGACCCTCGATGCCCAGCGAGAAGATGCTGGGAAACATCACTGAGTTAAATAGGCCCACCGCGATGATGGTCCCCATCGCCAGCCAGCCCGTGCTCAACATCGACGTCAGCACCAGCAGGCAGGCCACGATCGCGACCGTGCCCAGCACGCCGCGCGTGGGTAGCTTCTGCAATACCGCCGCGCCGATAAACCGGCCCACCATGGCGCCGAACCAATACAGCGATACCAGGCCGGCCGCTGTCTTCACACTCAGGTTGCCCGTATCCGGCTGCGTGAAGTAGTTGATGAGAAAACTGCCAATCGCCACCTCGGCGCCCACATACAGGAAGATTCCCAACGCGCCCAGCACCAGTTGCCGCTGCTTCCACAGGTCCCGCGCCGCCTGGTCAGTCTCACCCATCGGTCGAAACTCGCGCGTGGCTTCAATTTTCGGCAAGTTGAAAATAGCGATCGCTAAAGCCAAGGCAGCCAGCGCAATGGCAATGCCGATATACGGCATCTTGACGGAAGAGGCTTCCTGCTGCCGATACGCCAACTGCGCCGGCACCGAAAGCTTCCCCAGCGCGGTCGCCGACAAGGGCGCCGCAGCCAGAATCAACATGCCCCCAAGATAAGGAGCAATCGTAGTCCCCAGCGAATTGAACGCCTGCGTCAAATTCAAACGGCTGGAAGCAGTGCGCGCAGGCCCCAGCACCGTGACGTATGGGTTCGCCGCCACTTGCAGGGTGGTCACGCCGGCCGCCAGCACGATCAACGCGCCAAGAAACAAGTTGAACGAAGGCACGTTGGCCGCGGGCACAAACAGCAACGCGCCCACCGCCATAATCCCCAGACCCACCACCATGGTGCGTTTGTAACCGATCCACTCGATCAACTTGCCGGCCGGAATGCCAAAGACGAAATACGATCCGAAAAACGCCGAGTTGATGAACATCGCCCGGGTGTAATTAAGGTCGAAGATCGACTTGAGATGGGGCACCAGGATGTCGTTCAGCGAGGTCAGAAAACCCCAGGTGAAAAACAGGGTGGTGACCATCGCCATCGCGCGGTAGTTGCTGGGATGATCGCTGTTGATGGACGTCTTCGTGACTGCCGCTTGCACCATGAAAGAGCTCCGCTGGTTACTGTGGTCCGTCTTGACGGGGGCGGATCAGCACGCCCAAAGTTAACACAGCGTTCCCTCCTTTTGCCCTGTGGCGGCGAACCTTGCTAAGCTGGCTGCCTCTGGCTTCTGCCCTTCAGGAACCTCTCCCATGGTGTGTCGCCCGCTGCTCCGCCGTACAGCCTCCCTCCTGCTGTTTGCCTCCCTCCCGGTCACTGCCCAGAAGCTGGCCGAGGCGCCCCTGCCCTCGCTGCTCACGCCGCCCGCGCAGACGGTTTTAACCAGGCTTGCGAGCCTGGCGTCGTTGCCCCAACCCACGTGGCGCTATCACGCCGCCGATCTGCCACATGGCGAAGCGCCCACAGTCGACGACTCGGGCTGGCAGACTGCCGCCAAAGGTTCCTCTCTGCCCGCGGGTCCTCTGTGGGTGCGGGCCACCATCGAGGTGCCGAAAAACCTGAACGGCTATGACCTGACCGGCAGTCAGATCTCTTTCCGCCTGCAGGTAAACATCGACCGCCAACCGGAGATCATCTATCTCGATGGCCGCCGCTCTGCTATGGGCGTCGACCTGGAGCCGGTCGTCCTCTTCCCGCATGCACGACCGGGAGACAAGCTGCTGGTGGCGGTCAAACTACCAACGACGGAAGAGCCCAAGCGTTTTCGCGGCGCAGAGCTCTCCATCCACTTCTCCCCCGACCGGCCCAATCCGGAAGACTTTCGCGCCGAGGCCCAGTCCGCGGCCGTGCTGCTGCCCGCGCTCGGCGAAGGCGGCGCTGACACAGCAAACAAACTGCAATCGTTCATTCAGATGGTCAATCTGCAGGCGCTCGACAATGCCGACCAGGCGGCCTTCGATGCCTCGCTTAGCAAGGCGCAGGTCGGCATGCTCACGCTGCGCCCCGCCCTGCAGAAAGCCAACATTCACCTGACCGGCAATGCGCACATCGATGCTGCCTGGTTGTGGCCCTGGACAGAAACCGTAGAGGTGGTGCGCCAAACCTTCGGCACCGCCCTGCAGCTCATGGAGGAGTACCCGAAGTACACCTTCACGCAATCCGCCGCTGCCTACGACGAATGGATGGAACAGAAATATCCGTTCGCGTTCAAACGCATTCTCGATCGGGCGAAGGAAGGCCGATGGGAAGTGGTCGGCGGCATGTGGGTGGAGCCCGACCTGAACATGCCCGACGGCGAATCGCAGGTGCGACAGTTGCTGATCGGCAAGCGCTACTTCCAATCCCGCTTCGGCGTGGACGTGCGCATCGGCTGGAATCCAGATTCCTTCGGCTACAACTGGCAACTGCCACAGATTTACAAGCGTTCAGGCGTGGATTATTTCGTCACCCAGAAGATGGCCTGGAACGATACCAACCAGCTGCCGTTGAAGCTCTTCTGGTGGCAATCGCCCGATGGCAGCCGGGTGCTGACTTACTTCCCGCATGACTATGGCAACACCATCGAGCCGGTCAACATGGCGGAAGCCTATGCTCATGCGGAGCAGAGAAACCCCGGCACAACCGAGATGATGCACCTCTACGGCGTGGGCGATCACGGCGGCGGCCCCACCCGCGCCATGCTCGATGCCGGCGATCGCTGGCTGGAACCAGATAAGGCGTACCCGCAGTTGCAGTACGGGACGGCCGGCAGCTTCTTCTCTTCCGTGGAGAACAAGCTGGACACAGCCCATGCGCCGGTGTGGAACTACAAAACGCTGGCCGCTGGCGACACCAAACTGCCGGCGCCGCCTGCCGGCGAGTGGAGCCTGCCGGTGTGGAACGATGAGCTTTACTTTGAGTACCACCGCGGTGTCATGACCACCCAGGCTACCCACAAGCGCAACATGCGGGAAAGCGAAGAGCAGTTGCTCAATGCCGAGAAATGGTCTTCCCTCGCCTGGCTCACGGGCGATGCCTACCCGGCGCCGCAGCTCAACGAAGCATGGAAGAAAGTCCTCTTCAACCAGTTCCACGATCTGGCCGCTGGGTCCGGCATCGCTGTGATCTACCAGGATGCGCAGAAGGACTACGACATGGTCCGCTTCACCGCCGATGCGGCGACGGCGCAGGCTTCGCGCACCCTGGCGAGCTACATCAACACCGAAGCCGGCGGCAAGGGCGTGGGAATTCTGGTGCTGAATCCGCTCGCCTGGCAACGCACCGGCCTGGTTGATTTCACCGTGCAGCTGCCCGCCGCGGCACAGGCCATCGAGATTGTGAATGCAGCCGGCAAGGTCCTCCGGTCAGAGAGCACAGCGCAGAACGCAGCCACCCACACCTTCCAGGTGCGCGCCCTGGTGCCGGATGTGCCTTCACTTGGCTACACGATGGTGTACGCGCGGCCAGCGCAGGCAGCGGCGGAAGCCGGCGCCGGCGTACAGGTAAGCGCCGACGGACACACGCTCGAGAACGAATTTGTCCGGGTCACCATTGATCCCACCAACGGTTGCATCAGCAGCCTGGTGAATAAGAAGACCAACTACAACGCCATTGCCGCGGGAGGTTGCGGCAACCAGCTCACCGCCTTCGTTGACAAGCCAAAGGAATACGACGCCTGGAACATCGATGCGGATTTCGAGAATGTGTTCACTCATCTCGACCAGGTCGACTCCGTTCAATTGCGCGAGCACACCGGGTTACGCGCCGTGGTGCGGGTCACCCGGCACTGGCAGGCATCTACTTTCGTGCAGGACATTACGGTGTATGACGGGCTGCCTCGGGTCGATGTGGTCAACGACTTTGAATGGCACGAGCGGCATAAATTGTTGAAAGTAGGTTTTCCTTTAGCGGCCTCCAGTGCGCAGGCCACCTATGAGATTCCTTATGGCACGATTGAGCGCCCCACCACCCGCAACAACAGCGTCGAGCGCGCGAAGTTTGAAGTGCCGGCCCTGCGCTGGGCAGATCTCGGCGACGGAAAGAACGGCTTCAGCCTGATCAACGAATCGAAATACGGCTACGACGCCAAGGGCAACCTGTTACGCCTTTCGCTCCTGCGCTCGCCCACCATGCCTGACCCTGAGGCCGACCAGGGGCATCAACACTTCGCCTACACGCTTTACCCGCACGCCGGCACCTGGCAACAGGCGCTCACGGTCCGTCAAGGTTACGAATTCAATTACCCTCTGAGCGCGGCGCAAGTCGAGGGACATGCAGGCCCGCTGCCCAGCGCTGATTCGTTTGTAAAGACGGACCAGGAAAATGTAGTGATCACCGCCATGAAGAAGACGGAAGATGGAGATGGGCTGCTGGTGCGCTTCTACGAATGGGCCGGCAAGGGTGGAGACATCACCCTGACGCTGCCGCCCGGCATCACCTCAGCGACCCTGGCCAACCTGATGGAAAAGCCGGAAGGCTCCGCATTGACCGTCGCCGGTGGCAGGCAGGTCACGGTGCCGGTAACTCCGTTCGAGATACAGACGGTGATCATCCACTACCCTGCACCGAGCCGCCAGTTCCTCGCGGGTCTTAGTCAGTGATGAGGGCCGGTGATGAGGGAAATACTCCCCACTAACAGTCACTCTCACCCAACCACTACCCGGGCCATCGCAAGCTCCAGGATCTCAGGAGTCACCACCAACTCACCCGTCTGCTTCGTCCGCTTGCGGTACAACGCCGTGGTCTCGCACAACGCAACAATGTCCTCAACCTCCGCGGGATTAATCACACTCTCCAGAATCCGCTCGCGAAAGCCTTCCTCATCCAACCCTTGCAGCACAACCCCGCGCCGCGTCGCATCGTTCAGATAGAAATTCGTGACCTCGGTCAGCATCACCAACGAATCTTCGGAAATATCCAGCTTGTGCGCCTTACCGACCGTAGCTCCCGGCAGCACCAGCTTGATGCCAAACAGATTATCCAACTCGCTGTTGGCCTCAAACGAAACCGTCGTTGCCGCGACCAATACATTCTGCCGTTCCGAAGTGGTCTCGATCAGCGCATCTAATTCCGTAAGCACTTCCGGATCACCTTCCTGGTAAGCAAGATCGATCCTGGGCAACAACAGCATCACCTTCTGCCGCTTGTAGCCACGCACCAGGCTTTTGGCTTTGGCCAGCGCATCGCTGTCTCGGGGATTGAACACCGTGACGATACGGTCCATACCCGCCAACTGCGCCATCCTTTGCGCCAGGCTCTTCTTACCGGTTTGGCTCGGCCCGATAATCAGTACTTCGTTGCCGATCTTTAAATCCTGATAGGCCGCAGGATTCCGTGCGCGATCGATCAAATCGGCAATGCTGCTAAGTAAGGCATCCATGCCCGCGATCCGCGGCCGCAGCGTACTGACTAACTCATCTTCCAGGCTAAGGTCGATGCGCTCCTTGCGCTTACGCACCTCGCTAACAAACTCGATAAATGCCGGCAACGCCGCCACCGAGCCCACAAATACAGCAAACACAAGGACTTGCTCGGTGTAGAGGAGTGCTGCATTGTTACCGGCTGCCGGGTCGAACATCCTTGCAGGATAACAGGCGACCCTGATCACTGGCCCGCACCTACCCGAAACGGGACTTGCCCACCCCCGGCCAATCCCCGATACTTAGGCATCTATGAAGCCCGGCGAAGCCATCGGCGCCAACGAATTCGCCCTGGTATCTGCCTGCCTGCGCTGGCCGCAACAACCGGCCGACGGAGAATTGATTCGGCGGCTGGCGCAAACGCCAATTCACTGGCCCCACCTGCTCAACATCGTCTACCACCACAAAGTGCTTCCCCTGGTCGCGCGCAACCTGGATGCGTTCGCCCGTGACCTCATGCCGGAAACTGTCGCGGCCACGCTGCGTGCCGGCAACATAGAAAACGCCCACACCTGCCTGCGCCGCGTCGCGCATTTGCGCACCCTGATGGACCTCTTCCGCGAGCAGGATCTCGACGTGAGGGTGCTGAAAGGGATCCCCCTCGCGATGATCGCTTTCAACGATCCCACGCTGCGCGAAGCCGGCGACATCGATCTGTTGATTGCCAAAAAAGATATCTTCGCCGCCGGCGATCTGCTGCGCGCCCAGGGATACATTCGTTTCGAACCACAAGCCCGCCTGACACCCCGCCGGCTGCACTCCTACCTCGCGCATCAGAAGGACTTCTCCTACACGCACCCCACGGCCGGCATCGTCATCGATCTGCACTGGCGGCTGTTTCGCAACCAGTGGTTGCCCACCAATGCCGGCATCGATGAGGTAGGCGAGCAGTGGCTTGAGCTCAGCACCGTCGCCATCCCTATCGTGCCGACTCCTCGCCTGCTGCTTTACCTCTGCGTGCACGGCGCACTGGATGGCTGGCTACGTCTCAAATGGCTGGCCGATATACGCGCCCTGCTGCACACCATGAGCCCGCAGTCCGTGGAGGAAACCGCCGCCGCCGCTGCGGAGCAGCACGCGCTCCCCGCCTTCAGCGCAGCACTGCTGCTGTGTGAAGAGATGCTCGGGCCACTGCCCAATCCTCTCCCCATCCGCTGCCTGCCACGCGACCACACAGCCGTGGCTCACCTGTTGACATTCAGCCGGGCATGCCTCACTTCCAACCACTATTGCCCGGTGCGGGAAAACATCCCGAGCACGCAGTGGTTTCTGAATGAATTCCGTTTACACCACTCCTTGCGCTATCGCCTCGACCTGTTCGCCCGTTCGCTTTTCCGTCCGCGCGTGTGGGCATCGATGCCCCTGCCTGACTGGCTCTTTCCGCTTTATGCTCTGCTCAGTCCTCCGGAGTGGGTGTACTACCATCTGCGCCAGCGCTGGCTTGCGCGCCAGCAGGCGCGCCTGGTGCGAAGCCCGCGCATGCGCCGAGCCCGCCGGGCGCTCCGTGGCCTCTCGCACCGCCGCCCCGCAGACATTGCGCTCGCCATCGAAGCAGCCTGCATGCTCAGCTTCTACCGGCTCGCGCTGCACTTCATGCCCGTGGGAAAACTCGTAGGCTGGATGCAGGGGCCGTACACAACCAGTGAGCCGGGCGCCGCACAACAAACGTTCACCCATGGCCCCGTCTTGCGCACCCTGCGCCGCATCGAGTGGTCCATCGCTGCCGTCGTGCGCCACGCACCGCTTACCTTCGTCTGCTTTCCGCAATGCCTCGCTGCCTATTTCATGCTGCGCCGGCGAAACATCGCGAGCACCCTGGTCTATGGAGTGACGCGCGACGAAGGTCAGCTCAAGGCGCACACCTGGGTGAAAGTCGGCGATCGCACCATCGTCGGCGGCGAGGTAGCCGGCAACTTTACCGTGCTCACCACCTTCCCGTAGCAGCCTGCGGCTAACCCGGATTTCTCACCACGACTGTCCGGAGTACGTGGGTTGAAGATGACGTTTTTTCCAATGTTTTAGTAAGTAGAGTGCAAACGTTTGAAGGGCTTCGTCAGTCGTATTTAGCCCATGTACGCTGGTGCGACCGGATAAGTTTTGGTGTGCGACGACATGTTTTGCGGGTTAGCTAGCTGGCCCCCCTTTTGTCATCCCGAGCGCAGTCGAGGGATCTGCTGTGCGCCTTTCTCCTGCCACAAATCTCTACATGAGCTCCAGCATCGGACACGCAGAGGAACCATTCTTTCAGCAGGATGGCAGGAGAGTCACTCCTTGCAGCGAAGCGACTGCTATCGAGACCCGCGTTCCTCTGCCCATCCGATGCTGGAGCTCATGTAGAGATTTGTGGCAGGAGAAAGGCGCACAGCAGATCCCTCGACTGCGCTCGGGATGACAAATTGGGGGCTTGCTAGTTTAGGGCATTGTGGTCTGAAGCTGAGGGTTGTGGTAAGAAATCCGGGCCTAGCAGCCTGCGGCAAAGCGCTTATTTCAGGCCCGAGCGAGAGCACCCTGGGGCCCCGTTCCCTCTCAGCCGCGCAGAAACTTCTCCAGCGCATCCACGGTCGGCCCCATGTGTTCCACTCCCCACGGACGAATGAGTCGATATGCCTTCGCCTGCGAACACACCCGGCTGCAACGCAGGAAACTTTCTTTGCGCTGCCCGGTTGCTTCTAACAGGTAAGCCTGGTGCGTCAGGTTCATCAATCGCGGCACGGCCGCAACGGCCGAGAGTTCCTCGAGCTTGACCACCATCGTCGAAACCTCGCGATCGAGAAACACGAGGGAGCGCAGCGGTTGTGAATCGGCTTGCGCCGCCAGCGGCAGGCGATATTTGTCATCGTCACTGAACACGCGGGTAAGGTCATCCGCGGGCCGGCCCAGCCCTTCGAGCGAGGTGCGCCAAAGCTTCAACCACGGGGCCGTCGGCGCCACCATCAACTCGCCCGGTTGTGCCGGATCGATGAGGCAGATGTCATCCGCAATCACGGGGAATCCGCGCTCCTCCAGGTGCGCCGCCAGGGAGGACTTGCCCTGGCCCGATTCACCCACAAAGGCAACCACACCCGCATCGCCGCAGACCGCGCTGGCATGCAGGGGCAGCAAACCACGCTGCTGGCAAAGCACAACGAAGACCGTGCTGAGCAGGTACGCGCGCACGTCGAGCAGCAGCGCCTGCGGAGAAGGGCTTATCACGATCTCCTCACCGTCGCGCACCAGGTACCGCGCCACGCCTTCAATGTGCAAAAGATAGGTGGACGAAGTGGCGTGGCACCACGGATCGATCTCTACCGCGCCAGGCAGCGCAGCCGCCACCTCACCGACGCGGATGTGCGCAGGATGCGCCCCATCCCTGAGCAGGTTGCACGGCGATTAATTCCGGTAACTCGAGTTCTGACACCAGAGTAATCCCGCCGAGCACATACACCCCGGGCATCGTTTTCCCCTCGTAATCCCTCTAAAGTGTCACGCCGGACCCATGCCAGTTACCCGTATGACGGTAGCAAACTGGCACTGCACAGTTTAGTATCCACTTCAGTAACGTTCTCATCGAGGAACGCATTGACGGTGTATGCCTCCTGCGCTACGCTCTAGCTGTATCAGGCGGCTGGGTGTGATTGTACAAATTTACCGGGTCCAAGGAGTTTGCAATGAAGAGCCACGAAGTCAACGATCACGGTGCAGCCGACCAGCAAATGAGTCAGGCGAAGAAGCCGTGGATTACTCCGTCGCTGCAATTCATTGCCCTGGAAAGCGCTGAGGGTGGCACACACCTGTCAAGCGCTGACGGTGTAGGCGGCCACGCTGTGCGCCGGCGGTCCTAGAATTTACCAGCGTTCTCAAGTGCCTGTTGGACAATCAAATTATTAACCAACTGACTTCCCCGCTTCCGTCTTCCTCTTCCAATCGTGGACAGCGCGAACAAAATTAGATTTCACTCTGCGTGGGGAGCCTCGCAGGCTGTGGAATCTTCTCGATGACTGCGATAGCGGGCGTTTTCTCCTCCCAGGCTGAGATCGACGTTTCTTCTGCCTGCAGGAACATGCTCGCGGTGCTCAGCCTTTATGGCGACGATCATCGCGCGCAGTACGCCAGCCATTCCTTCGCCATGGGCCTCTGCCTGCTTCGTCTGCTGCCCGAGGACAGCTTCGATCGGCAGCCCCTGACGGCCGCAGGAGTCACCGCATTCGTCAGCGATGTGCGCATCGATAATCGGCAGCAATTGGCCGAAGGCCTGGGTTGGTCGCCTCTCCAACTCGCGGTGGCCGCTGATAGCGATCTGTTGCTTGCCGCCTGGCTTCGCTGGGGCGAAGCGTCCCTGGACCACATTTATGGCGCATTTGCGTTCGCTGTCTGGCAAGAGGCCGATCAGTCCCTCTTTCTTGCACGCGACCACACCGGCGAACGACCACTGTTCTATGCCGCCAGCCCGCATGGCTTCGCCTTTGCCTCCATGCCCAAGGGATTGCACGCGCTGCCATGGATTCCGGCCGAGATCGATGAGGATTACGTGGCCCGTTACCTCACGCTCGCCGACATTCCAGTCGAGCAGACCATCTTCCGCCATATCCGCCGCCTGCCCGCGGGTTGCTCGTTGCGTGTGCGCGGAGGGGACGTCCAACTGCAGCGCTACTGGCGAACCGATCAGCTCGCCGACCTGCGCCTGCGCTCCCCACAGGAGTACCTGGAGTGCTTCCTCGAAAGATTCGATAGTGCCGTCTCCGCGCGCCTGCGCACCCCCGGCGGTGTCGGCGCACAACTCAGCGGTGGACTTGATAGTGGCGCCGTGGCCGCCACGGCCGCCGGGCTGCTCGGGGCCCAGGGCCGCGAACTTACCTGCTTTACCGCCGTACCCCGGCCCGGCTCCGTTCCCCCGCCAGGCAAGACGCACTTCTACGACGAAGGTCCTGCCGCGGCCGAAGCCATAGCGCAGTACCCCAATGCGCGCCACGTGCTGGTGGAGTCGAGTGACACCTCGTTCCTCGACATCCTCGACCACAACAATGATCTCTACGACCATCCCTGTTTCGGTCCCAGCAACGAAGTCTGGTCGAACGCCATTTACGATCGTGCGCGGGCCAGTGGCATCACCGTGCTGCTCAATGGCAGCTGTGGCAACTTCACCTTCAGCTACGAAGGCATGGGAGCCTTATCGGCCTGGTTCCGGTCTGGCCAGTGGGGCACCCTGTTGCGCGTCGCTCGGCGCCTGGCACAAAGCAAAACGGTCTCGCAGCGCTGGATCGTCCGCAATTCTGTCTGGCCCTCTCTCCCGCTCTGGCTGCGCAGCTGGACCGATCCCCACTCGCGCGATTTCTCGCTCGACTACAGCATGTTGCATCCCGCGCTGGCGCAGCAGCTTGACTTGCAGCGCATAGCGTTCCAGGACATGCATCGCGAGTCAGCCGACGGCCGCACCATGCTGCGCCGCCTGTTGGACTATGGGGATGTCGGCGATGCGCCCATTGCCGCCCAGGGGGGCTGGGGCATCGACTATCGTGACCCCACGTATGACCGCCGCATCATTGAGTTCTGCCTGACCGTGCCCCTGGAGGAATTTCTGCGCGACGGCCAGCTCCGCTCCCTTGCTCGCCGTTCCATGCAGGGTCGCTTACCCGCCAGCACCCTGCAACGCACCCAGCGCGGCAGCCAGTCCGCCGATTGGCACATCAGCCTCGCAGCCGTGCGTGGCCGCATGGCTGCGGAAGTCGAGCATCTGCGCACATCGCCACTCGCTGCCCGCATGCTCGACCTGGACCGCATGGGTACGCTCATCGAGCACTGGCCCACCGGCGGCTTTGAGGCCGAGTCGATCAGACGCTCCTATTACATAGCGCTTACCCGCGGCTTCTCTGTAGGTAAGTTTCTCCTGCACTACGACCGGGCTGGATAACGGTGCGTATCGCCCTACTGAAATAAAACGCAGACAGGGAAATCGACGGCATACTCTTTCCCCGTCGCGCGCAGCTGCCCGGTGCGCGGGTTGCGCGCAAACACAACCAGGTTGGCAGAGTTCTGGTTCGCCACCACCAGCCACTGGTTCCCTGGGTCAAGCGCGAAGTGGCGTGGCACCTTGCCGCCACAGCCAATCCGCTGCACCATCTTGAGCGTGCCGTCGCGTCCGTTGATGGCAAACACCGCGATGCTGTCATCCCCGCGATTCGACGCATAGAGATAACGACCGGCCGAGTCGACCGCCACCGTGGCCCCGGTGCTCGCACCCTTGAAGTCGGCCGGTAGGGTGGAGATGTTCTGCATCCGCGTCAACGTACCTTTGGCCGCATCCCACGCAAGCACATCCACTGTGCTCGCCATCTCATTCAGCGAGTAACCGAATTTGCCGCTGGGATGAAACGTAAAGTTCCGTGGACCCGACCCCGGCAATGCCTCGTAGGCGGGTGGGTCATTCGGTGTGAGCTTGGCCGTTTGCGGATCCAGGTGGTACACGTGAATGCGATCCAGGCCAAGATCATTGATGAGCACGTACTTGTTGTCGGGCGAGACAGTCGTGCAATGCGCGTGCGGTCCGGCTTGGCGCGCCGGGTCGGCTCCATGACCTTCGTACTGAAACGTGGAAACCGCCTTGCTCAGCCCGCCCCCGTGCTCAATGCGGTAAGAGGCCGCGCTGCCACTGCCATAGTTCGCGGCAAACACGGCCTTGCCGGTGAAATCCGTCGCAATGTTGCACGGGCCGCCACCCATGGAGGACACGACGTTGATGAGCTTCAGTTTGCCGTCCTCCCCTTCCACAGAAAAGGAAGACACCGATCCGCTCTTCTTTCCCTGGAAGTCATCGATCTCGTTCACCGCGTACAGGTGCTTGCGATCGGGTGCGAAGGTCAGGAAACTTGGACTGCTCGTCGTGACTGCCAGACCGAGGGGCGCGAGTGTGCCCTCATCGGCATTCCAGCGAAAGGCGTAGATGCCGCGGCTGGTACTGTGCTGGTTGGTGTAGACGCCCACAAACATGAGGTTGCCGGGCGTCGCGGCCCATGACCGGGGAACAAAACGGATACGGGCAGCCACTGCTGCCGCGGAGAGCTTCACCAAAAACGAGCGCCGGCTTGAAAGTTCCATGCAGGTCATACTACTGTAAGTCCGGCCGAGCCAGCTCTCGTCAACCTGTGTTGATTTGCGACTGATACTGTAGAGCGGTACAACGAAGCATTCGCCTTAGGAGGCAAGCGTGCGCGTAGGACTCTTTACCCGGGAATACCCCCCTCACGTGTATGGCGGAGCCGGTGTTCACGTCGAATATCTAAGCCGCGAGATGGCCCGCAAGATCGAAGTGGATGTCCGCTGCTGGGGCAAGCAGGAATCGCACGAAGGCAACCTGCACGTCCACGGGCAGGAGCCCTGGAGCGAGATCACCCAGGGTACAGAAGAGAAGTTCAAGGGAGCGCTCGAGGCCCTGTCGCTTAACCTGACACAGATCAAGGCGCTCTCGGGCATCGATGTGGCGCATACCCACACCTGGTATGTCTCCATGGCGGGGTTCCTGGCGAAGAAGCTCTACAACATTCCTTTTGTGCTCACCACCCACAGCCTGGAACCGCTGCGCGCGTGGAAGGCCGAGCAGCTAGGTACGGGCTACGCCATGAGCTCCTGGATGGAGAAGACCGCGATGCTCGATGCCGACGCGATCATTGCGGTTTCGAGCGGTACCAAGGACGACATTCTGCGCGCCTACCCGGTGGATCCCGAGCGCGTCCACATCATCTACAACGGCATCGATCTGCAACAGTATCAGAAGACAACAGAAACCTCGGCCCTCACCGAGCACGGTGTCGACCTGTCGCTCCCTTACGTCTTTTCGTGGGCCGCATCACACGGCAGAAGGGCGTCACGCATTTAGTGGATGCGATCCGCTATTTGCCGCCGGGCACCCAGGTGGTACTCTGCGCCGGCGCTCCCGACACTCCGGAAATTTCGGAGGAGTTGAAGCGTAAGGTGGCCGAATCGCGGACCTTTAACCCGCGCCTGCTGTGGATCGACAAGATGCTTTCGAAGCAGGAAGCGATTCAGCTGTATAGCCATGCCACCGTGTTTTGCTGCCCTTCGGTGTATGAGCCCTTCGGCATCATCAACCTCGAAGCCATGGCCTGCAAAGCGGCGGTCGTCGCCAGCGCCACGGGCGGGATTAAAGAAGTGGTCGTGGACGGGGAAACCGGGTACCTTGTGCCCTTTGCCCAGGACCCGGTCACCAGCTTCCCTCTCGACCCGGACCGCTTCGCCCGCGACCTGGCGGCAAAACTTACGGAACTGCTTGCTGATCCTGAGAAGTGCAAGCGCTTCGGAGAAGCGGGGCGTAAGCGAGCCGAACAGAAGTTCAGTTGGACCAGCATCGCCGACCAAACGATTGCTTTGTATCAATCGCTGATCGAAGCAAAGAAGTAGGCCGAGCCCGCGAGAGCGCCACCGCCTGTTCCGCAACAAACGATGGGTGCCCCACATCTACCGACGGCTGTATCGGGAGATGTGGGGATCACAGAACCCTCCCCTTTTCTCCCTCAGCCAACAAAGCAAACCTAGGGCAGCTTCTCGATCAGCACCGAAGTACTGTCAAAGTCCCCGCGCAGTTTCAAATCCAACCCGTGATGCATCAGGTAAGCTCCGCTGACACTCTCCATGGGAGCAAGCTGTGCCGCGTCAATCGCCTCCACCTTATACATCGCCTTCTCATCCAACCCACGCAAGGTAATCGTCGGATACGGCGTCCCAAACTGTTGCGAATGTAAGAAAGCAAACAACACCGCCTGCTTTCCGTCACTCGAAACATACTCATTGGCCGAGTACTCGCTGTTCTGCGGCGCCACCAGCCGGTACAGCGCCCCACGCTGCACCGTGTTCCGAATGCGCTTGTAATACGTAACAAACGCGGTAGCCTCCTGCATCTCCTCAGGCGAATACTTGTTCAGGTTACCGCCCAGCCCCAGCGAACCATTCATCGCCACCAGGAACCGGTACTTCAGCGACACGCTCCGCCGATCCATCGAGTTCGGCACATCCGTGACCCAGGCCATCATAATGCCCGGCGTGTACGCATGCGTAAACCCATCCTGCAGCGTCAGGCGATCGTACGCATCCGTATTATCCGAAGGCCACACCTCTTCCGTCCGCTGCATGATTCCCAGATCCACACGCCCGCCCCCGCCCGAGCACGACTCAATCTCCAGCTTGGGATGTTTGGCGCGCAGCCGGTCGAGAATGTCATATAGGTTACGCACATAGGCCACCCAGATCTTCTTTTGATCCGCCGGCTCCACCGCATCCCAGCCGGCTTCCGACCAGTTGCGGTTGTAGTCCCACTTGAGAAAGGCAATGTCGTTCGTGCTCACCAGCTGATCGAGCCACTGAAACACATAATCCTTCACATCGTCGCGAGCCAGGTTCAGCAGCAACTGGTTGCGCCCTTCCGTGCGCGGACGTCCGGGATAATTCATCGCCCATTCAGGATGCTTGCGATACAAGTCGCTGTTCGGGTTCACCATTTCAGGCTCGACCCAGATGCCAAAGTCCATGCCCAGGGCGTGCGCCCGGTCGATCACCGGCTTGAGACCGTTGGGGAACTTCTCCTTGTTCACATACCAGTCACCCAGGCCGGCATGGTCGTCCTTACGCTGGCCGAACCAACCGTCATCGATCACGAAGCGCTCCGCGCCCAGTTTGGCGGCCCGTTCCGCCAAGGCCAGCTGTCCGCTCTCGCTCACATTGAATTCCGTCGCTTCCCAGGAGTTGTACAGCACCGGCCGCACCACAGCCTTGCTGCCGCCCGGCAATATGGAGTCGCGCTCAAAACGATGCAGCACCCGCGACGCTTCTCCCATGCCGCCATTGGTAAAGCCGGCATAGAACGGCGGCGTCTCCAGACGCTCCCCTGGCTTGAGACGGTAACCAAAATCAAAAGGATTGAACCCGCCCGTCACCCGCACCTGCTGCATCGCACTCTGCTCAACCGTGATGCGCCAGCTCCCGCTCCAACCCAGGGCGCCAAACCACACCGGCCCGCTCTCCTCCGTGGTTTGCTGCGGACGATCAATGGCAAACCAGGGATTCGCCTGGTGCGACGTGCTGCCGCGCCGGCTCTCCAACACCCGCGCACCGGTCTGTATCAGCTCGTTCTGCAACTGCCACTCACCGCCCCAATGCCCCGTCAGGTAATGCAGTCCGTAGCCCACGCCCTGCGGCAGCGTCCAGGCGGCCGATTGTGCGCTCTCCAGGACGATGACTTGATTGGTCTGGTTATCGATCCGCGACCAGCGCGACAGCATGCCCGTCTCGGGGTAGATGCGGTAGTAAAGGTGGACCGTGAGTGGGGTGAGAATGTCTTTCAGTTCCACCTCGAGCGTGTTGCCGTCGATGTGCTGGCTGACGAAGTGCAACACCACGTCGCGGTTGCCGTCGGCATAGGTGGCCTTGAGCGCCGGCTCGTTGTAGAGCTCAGCACCCCAGCCGGGATATTCCTGCGGCGTGGTGGTCGTCGTGGAATCGAAGGAGGCGACTTCGCCACGGCTGTGCACTGCAGGAAAGTCGGCAGCGTGCGCGACTGTCCCGCCCCAGTAGATGGCCTGCAACTCGCCCCGTTCATTCACGCCGAACGCATAAGTGGATTCCCCCGCCTGCAACACCCAGACCTTGCGTTCAGGGGAGTACTGGATATCGGCTCGCGCCGCCGGCACACTCAACCAAATCAACAGGGCAATCAAAGCCCCAAGCATCACGTTCGCTTTTCTCATCGCCACCCTTATCGTCACCATCACTGTGCCTTAAACTCCAATACCTGTATGCCCAAGCCCGGGACGGTATGTGAGAAGCGCGGGGCCGCATCGGGCAGTGCGGTCTCGACCGGCACTATCGCCGTGGGCCTGGTGATGCTGTTGGTGGCCGCGGTGGTTTTGGCCGTCAGGGTGATCAGCTTGCCGCTCTTGTCTACATTCCTGGCGCCGGTCAGCTCAATCTGCACCGTCTGCGGGGTGGAACTGCCGTTTACCAGTTTCAGGTAGAGCGTTCCATCGCTCGCCTTGCGCGTCACGGAGTAGAACAACCGCGGCTCAGCCCCTTCGAGCTTAGCCTGCAGAATCTCATCGCCAAGGTGATTGCTGAACATGACCTGCGCGTAGTAACTGGGCGAACCATAGCTATTGAGCGCGTCGAAGCCGATCAGGTCAGACTCCCACTGCATGCCGCCCGGGTTCACATTCACCAGCAGCGGCGCATACGCGGCCATCACGATGATGTCGCTGTTCCGCTCCATGCCCGTCATCCAGGCAGCATCGCCCAGCGCCGAATTGAAGTTCGGTGTGGGACCGCCTTCCCGCGTCGCCCACTCGCCCACGAAAATCTTCGGGCCCTTGCGATCCGTCTCGTCGTAGTGGTGCACGTCGTCATAAAACTCGCTTGCCCGGCGGTAGTAGTGATCGTCAATCACATCCGGCGTCATGCTCTTTACCGGCGTGGTAGCGATCAATTGCAGCGACGGGTACTTGGCCTTGATCGCCTTGTAGTACTGCGCATAGCGGCCATCGTAGCTGCCAGACTTGTCGAAGTTGTCTTCGTTCCCGATCTCGACATAGCTCAGCTTGAACGGCGCCGGGTGGCCATCTTTGGCGCGCTCCGCACCCCATTTGGTGTTGCTGTCGCCGGTCACGTATTCGATCTCATCCAGCGCATCGGCGATGTAGGGCTCGAGATCGGGCCCGGGATTCACATGCTCCTGCAGCATGGAGTAGCCGCCGTACACGGCCAGCAACGGTTGCATATGCAGGTCTTCGCACCATTCGAGGAATTCCAGTAAGCCCATGCCGTCGCTCGAACGATAGCGCCACGGGCTGGGGTGGGTGGGCCGGTCCTCCAGGGGACCAATCGTTTTCTTCCATTCATACCGCTCGTTGATGTGGTCGCCTTCCAGGTAATTCCCTCCGGGAAAGCGCAGGAACGCCGGCTTCATCGCCGCCATTTTCTCCATCAGATCGATGCGGTTGCCGTTCACGCGGTCTTTGTACGTGGGCGGAAACAGCGAAACCAGGCTGAACCACACGGTTCCAGGTTTGCCCACCGAAATGACCAGGTGGTACAGCGAGGAGGTGTTGACGTTGCCGCTCTCCAGCGTGAACTCATGTTTCTGCCATTGCGAAGTGAGGAGAGGGACCGTGGTGCGGATGGCCTTGCCCGTGTCATCCTCCACCAGGCTCACCGTCACCGGCCCCACTGCCGGATCGCCGGCCTTGGCCCAGAAGGAGCCGTGGTAGGTTGTCTGCGGACGCACCGGAAAACCCCAATAGCCGAGGTTGGTGATTCCCGCCTGGCTGGTCGCGCTTGCCTCTTTCACGGTCAACGCCAGGCTCACCGGCAGCGCAGCGCTGGGCCCCGTCTTGGGGTCCGTCGCCATCGACGCGACCGACGTGCCCTCCTGATAAAGGAACCAGCTCGGGGGCAACTTGCCCCGCTCCTGAAATGTACGATTTCTCACCAGCTCGGCATACAGCCCGCCGTCGTAGGAGTAGTTGATCTCTTCCGTCATGAGGCCATACAGCTGCGGGCTGACCTTTGCCTTCGCCGGTCCCAGGTCAATCGTGAGCCGCGCGCCCGTCTGCGCCAACGCGACAGAACTCCAAAGAACACTCACTGCCCACCACTTCACCCTGCCTGGCTGCAAACCGGAACCTCCTGCAAAAATGTCCGGAGATAGTTATACAAGGCGCGACAAGCCTCTGTACCAACCTGAGTAAATGTTTTCTGAAGGCCCTGCCGGTGAGATGTACCCCACTCAAGCCAAACACGGCTTGAATGGGCCACCCAGCGATTGTTTGCGGTGAAAGGCGGTGCGGTGCAAAAGAAACTCGGGTGGCCCATTCAAGCCGCGTTTGGCTTGAGTGGGGGACATCTTAACCCCGCCCGGAACCTTCTCCCGCCTGTTCATCAGGAGCGAAGGGAAGGATCTGCAGCCCCCCCAGCACCACCACTTCAGCTTCATTTAACCTTGCATCGGCGATACTGCCACTATGCGCGTACTGGTCGTTGAGGACGAAATACGGCTGGCGGAAAACATCGCATCCGCCCTGCGCGAGGGCCCAAACTTCGCCGTCGATTGCGCCCACGAAGGCCCCACCGGCCTCCACCTGGCAGAAAACGGCTACTACGACCTGCTCATCCTCGATCTCATGCTCCCTGGCCTCGACGGCCAAACCCTGTTGAAGAAACTACGCGCCCGGGGCGACCGCACCCCAGTCCTCATCCTCACCGCCAAAGCCGACGCGCCTTCCATCATCGCCCTGCTCAACGAAGGCGCCGACGATTACCTGAGCAAACCCTTCGACCTGGGAGAATTCATTGCCCGCTGCAAGGCGCTCATCCGCCGCGGCAAGGGGGTGGCCGACCCAATCGTGCGCATCGCCGGCCTCGAGGTCAACACCCTCGAACAAACCGTCCGCCGTGCCGGTATCACCGTCGAGCTTTCCCCCACGGAATACCGCATCCTGGAATACCTCATCCACCGGCCGCGCGTGACCGTCTCCAAACAAGAACTGCTGGAGCACCTGTACGACTACAACTGGGAGCACCACTCCAACGTGATCGAGGCCCACATCTCGAACCTGCGGCGCAAGCTCGAGGCCGCCACCAACCAGCCCAGCATTGAAACCCTGCGCGGCCGCGGCTACCGGCTGCTGATCGGGCCGGCATGAAGTCCTACTCGATCACCCGGCGCCTCATCACCACACTGCTGCTGGTACAACTACTGGCCGCCCTGCTGCTCGCCGGCGCGGCCATGCTTTACGAACGCCACGAGCGCTTCCACGCCTTCAACATCATGCTGCGCGGCCGCGCCGACTCGATGCTCGGCGCCGTACAGGACGCCGAAGACAAAGAAGACAACGTGATGCTCGACGGCACCGAGGTGAACTTCCCCCCGGAAGATCTCTACCAGGTAGAGGACGCAAACGGCCGCGTCCTGGGCCACTCCCTCAACTGGAACGGCCCCACTGGGAACTTGCGCACCGCCGTCAACGGGGTCATTCAGAAACTCTCGATCAACCACACCCGCTACCGCGTGCTCAGGATCGAAGGTTTGCGAGTCGTGGATCCCGGCGACAAGGGCGGCGGCATTCCCCGTCGCGTCACCATCTTTTACGGCGCACCCACCAGCGGCGTCTGGCACGACATCTGGCGCACCGTGGGCTTCTACGCGCTCACCAGCCTGGCATTGCTGGCCATCTCGGGCGTCTGCATCTTCTGGCTGCTGCACCGCGGCCTCGCGCCCCTGCGCGCACTGGCGCAAGAAGCCTCGGGCGTCTCCGTCGATAGTTGGCAGTTCAACCCACCGCAAGCCGCACAGCAAATTAAGGAACTCGCGCCCCTCACGTTCGCCCTCACCACCGTACTCAAAGGGCTTGAAAATTCATTCCAGCAGCAGCGCCGCTTTGTCGGGGATGCCGCGCACGAACTCAAGACCGCGGTCGCCGTGCTGAAATCGTCGCTGCAACTGATCACGTTGAGACCCAGAACTTCGCTTGAGTACGCCGCAGGCATCGAGCGCTCCCAAACCGACTGCGATCGCATGGAAGAAGCCGTCGCGAAAATGCTCACCCTGGCGCGCCTGGAAAGCCCTCCGGAAACATCCGCCCTGCGAGAAGCTGCTGACCTGGCCGCAACCTTGCAGCAGGTAACACTGCAATTTCAATCCATGGCAGAACTTAAGCGGCTGCACATCCACTTCTCGGCCGCCGGGCCCATCCCGGTCGATATTGAGCCGGACCAACTGCAACTGCTCAGCGCGAACCTGCTGCTGAATGCGTTGCAGCACACGCCGCCCGGTTTTGTGATTCGAGCCCTGGCTGAAACTACGGAAGACAGCGTGTTCTTAATGATTGAAGACGAAGGAGACGGGATTGCCGCGGAAGACCTGCCCCACGTATTCGAACGCTTTTACCGCGGAGACCCTTCGCGCAGTCGCGAGACGGGCGGCACCGGCCTCGGTCTGGCGATCTGCAAAGCCATCGCCACCCGCTGGCATGCCACCATCGACATCACCAGCACCCCAGGCAACGGCACCCGCGTGATCGTTCGCTTCCCCGCGGCCCGCCTGCCTTCAGGTGCAGTTAAGCTTTTTGTGCAACAGTCAACTTAGCGTGTTCGGAGAACTGATGAGACCCATTGGCACGATTTCGAAAAACGTGGCACTCGGCGCTGCATTGGCCACTGCCTTGTTGTCCTCTTCTGCAGCCGTTGCCCAGAAACCCTACAGCGTGCTTACCCAATGGAACATTGGCGGGGAGGGCGGGTGGGACTATCTCACTTCTGACCCACAGGCGCATCGCCTGTACGTGACCCATGGGCCACGGGTGGAAGTGCTGAATAGCGACTCGGGCAAGGTCGAGGGCAGCATCACGGGACTCAAGGGCACGCATGGCGTTGCCCTCGACGACACCGGAAAGTTTGGTTACATCAGCGACGGCGGCGCGAACGAAGTGGTGGTCTTCGACCGCGCCAACCTGCAGAAGGTAGCTTCGATTCCAGCAGGCGCCAACCCGGATGGCATCCTGTTCGAGCCAGTCACTAAGACCGTCTGGGCCTTCAATGGCCGCAGCAACAACGCCACAGTGATCGATACCGCAGAGCGGAAAGTCCTCGCCACCATTCCCCTGTCCGGCAAGCCTGAGTTCCCTGTTGCCGACGGCGCCGGAACAGTCTTCGTCAACATTGAAACAAAGAACCAGATCGTGCGCCTGAACGCCAAAGCGAGAGTGATCACCGGGACCTGGCCGCTCCCGCAATGTGATTCCCCTTCCGGCCTGGCCATTGATACCGCGGGCCGTCGTCTCTTCGCTGTATGTGACGGTGGCAAAATGGCAGTCGTCGACGCCAGTAGCGGCAAAACGCTGGCCTCTCCCTCCATCGGGGAAGGTCCGGATGCAACCCGCTACGATGCTGCACGCAAACTCGCCTTCTCCTCGAATGGCAGCGGCTCGCTGACCATTATCGACGCCGGCAAGAATACCTACCCGGTTCTGCAGACGCTGCCTACGCAGCAAGGCGCCCGCACGTTGACCCTGGATGAAACGACCGGGCGCCTCTTTCTCGCGGCCGCCAAATTCGGCGATCGGCCTGCGCCCACCGCGCAGAATCCGCACCCCCGCCCGGCAATCCTCCCCGGGAGCTTTACCATCCTGGTTGTGGGCCAAAATAACTGACGTGTGGATGCACTGTGCCAACCCGAAGCGGCGGCTTGCAGGCGCTGCCTGGCTCTTATTGACCCACCTGGCCTTTGCGCAACAAGGGGCGGTGGTGCCGACGGCCTCCCCCGCGCCAGGGCCGGTGACTCTCGATCAGGCGATCGCGCTGGCGCGGGCGAATGAGCCGGCCTTTGCCGCGGCGGTCGCGAATCAACGAGTAGCCGCCCTGGATCGATCCATCGCCAGAGCGGCCCTCTTGCCCAGCGTCAATTATCACAACCAGGCTCTCTACACCCAGCCAAACGGCGCCACCAATGGCGGCGGCCCGGTCGGTACCCAATCCTCACCCAAGTTCATCGCCAACAACGCCGTGCGGGAATACGCCAGCCAGGCCTCCATCAATGAAGTTGTGGGCCTTCGCCAGCTCACCGCGGTTGCGCGCGCCACCGCTGCCGCCGCGATTGCTTCCGCGCAACTGGAGATCACTCGCCGGGGACTGGTGGCAGGCGTCACCATCCTCTTCTATCAAGCGCTGGCCGACGACCGTAAGGTTGCGATAGCACGCCGCGCCTCCGCAGAGGCTGCTGACCTTACCCAGCTCACCCAGCACCGCGAAGATGTGCGCGAAGGTGCGCACGCCGATGTGGTCAAGGCACAGCTTCAGCAACAACAACGGGATCGTGATCTGGCCGACGCCGTGCTGGCTGCGCAGAGATCAAGGCTGGATCTGGCTGTGCTCCTCTTCGCCGATCCCCGCAGCCCCTATACCCTCGTGCCCGTCGCCACTGTGCCGCTGCCCGCGCGTGCGGACGTGGACGAAGCCGCCATGCGGCTGAATCCTGAACTGCACCGGGCGCTTGCCTCCCTGCGCGCCAGCACACTCGACGTCACCGCTGCCCGTGCTGCCTACCTGCCCGACCTGGCACTCAACTTCACCTACGGTATTGACGCAGTGCAGTTCGCCGTCAACGGCCGCGACGGTGTGCGTAACCTGGGCTACTCTCTGGGCGCCACACTCGATCTCCCGGTGTGGGATTGGCTGTCAACGCAGCGTCGTGTGCGCCAGACCGAGATCCTGCGCGACGCCGCACACACTGCGCTCACCGCCACCCAGCGCCGTCTGGTGGCGCAACTCGACGAGTCGTATGCAGAAGCGGAGACGGCGCGCAATCAATTGCAGTCGCTGGATACTAGTGTGCGCACCGCAAACGAAAGCCTAAATCTGACCCGGCTCCGCTATACCGCCGGAGAAGCGACTGTGCTCGAAGTGGTGGACGCGCAAAACTCTCTCACCATCGCCGAAACAACACGCGAAGATGGAAACATCCGTTTCCAGCTGGCCCTCACCAACCTGCAACTCCTGACAGGAGCAAAGTAAGGCATGACCTCCGTCGCCGCCACGCAACCAAGGCCATCTTCCCGTTCATCATGGCTACTCGCGCTCGCCGCATTGGCACTCCTGCCCTTCACCGGCTGCAGCAAACCGGAGGCCGCCGCGCCCACTGAAGTCGCCGTGCAGGCAGTTCACCCCACGCGGGGCGACATCTCTGAAGAAATTACGGCCGACGCCACGTTTGCCCCGCTGGCACAAGCGGCCATCTCGCCCAAGGTAACAGCGCCGGTTAGAAAGTTCTTTGTACAACGGGGCTCGCGGGTGAAAGCAGGCCAACTCCTGGCAACTCTTGAGAACAGTGACCTGGCTGCTGCCGCACTCGACAACAAAGGTATGTACAGCGCAGCCCAGGGCACCTATGAGATAGCCGCCGGGGCTACAGTGCCCGAAGAAACGGTCAAAGCCCAGCTCGATCTGACCCAGGCCCAGGCCAACCTCAAACTCGCGCAAAGCATTGTAGAAAGCCGCAAGCAGCTCTTTGCCGAAGGTGCCATCCCGGGCCGTGATCTCGACACCGCCAAAGCCTCGCTGGTGCAGGCCGAAGCCGCGCATGACATTGCCAGCAAGCACTATGAAGCGGTTAAGACGATTAGCCAGAAGGCCGCGATCGAAGCCGCCCAGGGGCAACTGACCTCCGCAAAAGGCAAGTACCTTGGCGCCGAAGCGCAGTTGAGCTATACAGAAATCCGCAGCCCCATCTCCGGCGTCGTGACCGATCGGCCGTTGTTCGCCGGGGAGACCGCCTCGGCTGGTAACCCCGTCATCACCGTCATGGACACCTCTGCCCTCCTGGCCAAGCTCCACCTCTCGCAGATGCAGGCACAGCAGCTCTCGCTCGGCGCATCTGCCACAGTGACGGTTCCCGGCGTAACTGAGCCTGTACCGGCAAAGGTCTCGCTCATCAGCCCCGCTCTCGATCCGGGCAGCACCACGGTAGAAGTCTGGCTGCGGGTCGACAACCGCAAAGGGGCCTTCAAGGCCGGCACGCCTGTACGCACAACGATCACTGGCCGCACTGCCGCCGATGCGTTGACGCTCCCTGCAGACGCCATACAGACCGCCCAGGATGGCACCAGCAAGTACGTCCTCGTGGTCAGCCCGCAAGGCGCGGCCACCAAGCGGCCCGTGACCCTCGGCATCCATACCCCTGAAGCTGCCCAGGTGCTCACCGGTGTCACCGCGGCGGATACCGTCATCACCACCGGCGCCTACGGCCTGGATGAAGGCACCAAGGTGAAGGTCGGCCCGGCGGACGCTGGAGGAGAGAAGAACTGATGCCGGAAGACACTCCTCACCTAAACGGCGAGCCCAACGGCGAGCGGTCCTTCTGGCTCGCCTCGGCGAGCAAGCCCATCTTCTTCTTCCTCGGGCTGTTGACGCTTGCCGGCATCTACGTGGCCTTCCGTGTGCCCATCTCCGTCTTCCCGGAAACCAACTTCCCCCGCGTCGTGATCGGCGTCGACAACGGCGTCATGCCCGTGGAACAGATGCAGGTCACCATCACCAAGCCCATTGAAGACGCAGTGAACAGCGTCCCTGGGCTGATGACCGTGCGCAGCACGACCAGCCGCGGGTCCGCCGAAATCAGCCTCTTCTTCGACTGGAACGTCGACATGTTCCGCACCCTCCAGTTGACCGACGCTGCCCTTTCGAGAATCTCCTCATCACTGCCCGCAACCGCGCGCATCACCACCAACCGCCTCACCTTCGCCACCTTTCCCATCGTCGGTTACGCGCTCACGGCGGAGGATCGTGGCAAAGACACCATCCCTCAGACGCGCCTTTGGGAGATCGCAACCTACGATCTGAAACCGCCACTGAACCGTGTCAACGGGGTCAGCACCGTTCTCGTGCAGGGCGGCCAGGTACCCGAGTTCCACATCGTGCCGAACCTTGCGCGATTGCAGGCGGCCGGGGTGACGCTGGTCGACCTCGTCAACGCTGTGCAGGCATCGAACATCATCGATTCGCCCGGGCTCTACGAAGCAGATCATGAATTGATCCTCGCGTTGATTGGCGCGCAGGCCCATAGCACAGACGAACTAAGCAACCTAATCGTGAAAACCTCGGCGGGTGGCGTCGCCATCCGCGTCGGGGATGTGGCCCACGTCGAGCCCTCCACCATGCCCGTCTACACCGCGGTACGGTCCAACGGTAAACCTTCGGTTCTGTTGAACATCACCCGGCAGCCTTCCGGGAACACCGTCGCCGTGGCCAATGGAATCGAGGCCACCATGGCGCAACTGCAGGCCAAACTGCCGCCGGGCGTCCATGTGCAGACGTTCTATGACCAGTCGGAACTGGTACGCGAAAGCATATTGAGCGTGCGCGACGCCATTCTCATCGGCCTGGTGCTGGCCTGCATCATCCTCTTTCTTTTCCTGCATGACTGGACGTCCTCGCTGGTTGCCGGCCTGGTGATCCCCGTAACCGTGGCAGTGACCATCCTGTTCCTCTGGCTGACTGGTCAGACCTTTAACCTGATGACCCTGGGCGGCCTGGCAGCAGCCATTGGCCTGGTCATCGACGACGCCATCGTGGTGGTCGAGAATATTGCCGTGCACCGCGAAGCCGGCGAGTCGCCGTTCGCTGCTGTCCGTAAGGCCATTCACGAAATCAGCCGGCCACTGTTCTTCTCCACCATCACCCCCGTGATCGTCTTTCTGCCGTTGATATCGGTCACCCAGGTCACCGGCAGCTTTTTCCGCGCGCTGGCTGTCACCATGACGGTTGCACTGCTGACTTCGCTCTTGCTGGCGCTCACCTTCACACCCGCGCTCTCACTCAGCCTCTTCCGAAAGTCACACCACCAGCCCGCGCCCGGGGAAACATCAACTGGACGCTTCACGGCCATCCGGCAAATGGGCAGCCGAGGCTGGGAAGGCCTGCTGCGCTTGCACGAGCGCACGCTTCTCTGGGCTTTCCAAAAACCCCTGGGAATGCTCGCCGTGTGTGCCGTGCTCATCGCCGCCGGCTACTTCGGTTTCCGCGGGCTTGGCTCCGATCTGTTGCCCGCCATGGATGAAGGCTCGTTCGTACTCGATTACTTCACCCCTGCCGGCACGTCGCTCAGCGAAACCAACCGCATCCTCGAACACGTTGACCAGATCCTGCGGGGCATCCCCGAGGTTTCCATTACCTCGCGCCGCACCGGGCTGCAAATGGGTTTGTCGCCGGTCACCGAGGCCAATACCGGCGATTTCACCGTTCGCCTGAAGAACAATCGTTCCCGGAACATCGACGAGATCGAAGCCGACGCGCGCGCACAGATTCACGCCGCTGAGCCCTCGCTCGACATGGAGTTCACCCAGATCCTGCAGGACATGATCGGTGATCTCTCCAATTCACCCGAGCCCATCCAGATCAAGCTCTTTTCCAACGACCACAACCTGCTGCTGACCCTTGGGCCGCGCGTGCAGGAAGCAATCGCCAAAATTCCTGGCGTGGTGGACACCCAGAACGGCGTCGAGAACACCATCAGTGGCCCCGCCACTAACTTCCAGATCGATCCAGTAGTGGCCGGCCGCCTCGGCTTCACCCCGACCGAGGTCGCTGAGGATGCCACCTCGATCCTCGATGGCTTGCCGACTAACGATCCAGTGATTACCAACGGCAGACCCTACACCATCCGGGTGCGTTTGCCCGAGGAAAACCGGGCCTCGCTCGACGCCATTCAGAACACCGTGTTCAACAGTGCCACCGGCCACACCGCCACTCTGGGCGCGATGGCCACGGTTACGCAGTTGCCTCCCCAGAACGAGATCCGCCGCGAGAACCTGCAGCAACTGGTGCTGGTGAGCGGACGATTGGAAGGCTCTGACCTGGGCGGCGCCATGGTCGCCGTCAAGGACGCCGTGAGCCGGCTGCAATTACCCTCGTCGGTCCGCGTGGAGTACGGCGGGACTTACCAGGAGCAGCAGAAATCCTTCGGCGACCTGGCGCGCGTGCTCATACTGGCCCTGGCCCTGGTGTTCGGTGTCTTACTGACGGAGTTCCGCAATTTCTCCGCACCGATTGCCGTTCTGACCAGTTCGGTCCTGTCGCTGGCTGGTGTCAGCTTCGCGTTGTTAGTAACCGGAACTAATTTTAATGTAGCCAGCTTTATGGGGCTGATCATGGTGATTGGGATCGTCGCCAAGAACGGCATTCTGCTGCTGGATGCCGATGAGCAACTGCGGGCGGCGGGTATGGATGCGCGAGAAGCGATGATGCACGCCGCTGAGCGCCGCCGCCGCCCAATTCTGATGACAGCCATCGCCACTGTCTGCGGTATGTTCCCACTGGCGCTTGCGTTGGGCGCCGGCTCGCAGATGCTGCAGCCGCTCGCGATTGCGGTGATCGGCGGGTTAACATTGTCCATCGTGCTGAGCCTGGTCGTGACGCCGGTTGTCTACTACCGGCTGACGCGGAATGTCGCTCATGGACGGACGTCCTAAGCACCCGGGCAAACGAAGCAACGCGCACCACGATGCCCTGCTTCCTGGACGCGTGTCTCACCACCCATCGCCACCGCTGGTACCACAAAGCCCTAGTCCCAGGACGGTTGCCCCATCGCGGGTCCCGAGTCCGCCAGGTCAGTTCCCTTGATTTGCGGTATCCGCCCCATGTTCCCCGGATTTGCTGTTGAGTTCTCACTCCACTGACTAGCAAGCCTCCGATTTGTCATCCCGAGCAATCTGCTTGCAGTGCAAGTTAAGGACGGAATGAACGGGGTGCGATACGCATCGGTCTGGCTGAGCGAGCGGAGCAGGATGTCCCCCACTCAAGCCAAACGCGGCTTGAGTGGGCCACCCTCGGCTTTTCTGGATGCGGGCAGGGAGCAAATCGGACCCTAAAAACTGTAGGGTGGCCCATTCAAGCCGAGTTTGGCTTGAGTGGGGGACATTTGAACCCTCGTCCAGAACGCTTCCCAGTTTGTTCATTAGGAGCGCAGTCGAGGGATCTGCTTTGCGCCTTTCTCCTGCCACAAATTTCCACATGAGCTCCAGCATCGGACACGCAGAGGAACCATTCCTTCAGCAGGAAGGCAGGAAAGTCATTCCTGGCAGCGAAGCGACTGCTATCGAGACCCACGTTCCTCTGCCCATCCGATGCTGGAGCTCAAGTAGAAATTTGTGGCAGGAGAAAGGCGCACAGCAGATCCCTCGACTGCGCTCGGGATGACAAATCGGGGGCCTAGCTAACCCGCAGAATATGTCGTCGCACACCAATAATCAACCTAACGCGCAAGGCCGCAAGCCAAAACACAGCTACAGGCCCACCGCTCCCTTCAACCTGTCGCATCAATCCGTCGGAGACAAGCACAATGCCCCACGCTTGGAGGCGATGCCAAAAAGAGAAACCCACTCTCCGCCATAAAGCGAAGAGTGGGTACCGTGCGTACGGCTACTACGCAAACATCAATAAAGCAGAAGGCTAGAAAATGATCTTCAAGGCCAGCTGCGTGTTGAACGGTTCCCCGGCGCCAATACCCGGCGCGCCGTTGAAGCTGCCAATCGTCGTGGAGACAGCCAAAGAGTTGGTGTAGGTGTAGTTCGGGTTAAAGCTACCGCTTCCGCCCGAAGTAGGCGGCGCCAGGTTGGTGTGGTTGAACACATTGAACATCTCAATGCGCAACTGGGTGTTCACCCGTTCCGTGATGTGCGTGTTCTTGAACACGGAGAGATCCACATCGCTGTAACCCGGACCGATATAAGCATTCCGGCCCGAGTCTCCCAAAGTACCGGCAGCCGCATCCTCAAAAGCGTCCGGGTTCAGCCAGTTGGAGCCAACCTTTGACGACTTGCCGCCCGCATATGGATTTACGCCAGGCACTACCTTCGCCCGCTGCACCTGTTCGTCGGTACCCGAAGTATCCGAAGAGCTGAATACAGAAAACGGCAGTCCACCGTGGAACGTAAGCAAGCTGTTCACCTGCCATCCCTTGCTTAGCAGACTCAACTTCTGCGTGCCCGGAACGTTGTAAGTGACCAGGCCGACAAAGATGTTACGCGAGTCGAAATCGCTCGGCCCATAGTCCCCACGGAAGTTCCGGCTGTCCTGCGGCAAGGCGCCACGATACGCCGTCACTTCATCGAAGCTGTGCGACCAGGTATACGCTCCCTGCGCACTGAAGCCGTGGAGGTCAGAAACGCGCAGCGTGGCTTGTAACGAGTTGTAGTTTGAGTTCCCAATGCTCTGGATCTCATTGATGAACGTGTAATTGGGGAACGTCGCAGCGAAAGGACGCGTCGCGTCCTGCTCAGCCGAGGTTGCATAAACGCCCGGCTGGGCCTGGTTGATGTCGAGGATCGAAAGCAAATGCCGCCCCATGGACCCGACATACCCAATCTGCGCAACCATCTTGTTCGAGATGCTTTGCTCCAACTGCAGGTTGATGTTAGCGGTATGCGCCGGCACGAAATTCTTGGCAATGGAAAAGATACTGTTTGAGCCAAGCCCTGGAGGGAACACATTTACGTTCTGCTGAATGGTGTAACCACCAGCGGTGGACGTAGTGACCGTGTCCGGGCCACCCGGGTTGCCTTCCACACCGTTCGGTGCGCCATTGCCCGGACGGTTATCGAGGAAGGGGTTGAGGTTCGGGGTGTCATAGTACAGGCCAAAGCCGGCACGCACGACCGTATGCGGCGACGCCTGGTAGGAGAAGCCAACACGCGGGCTGATGTTCGTGTGAACGGGGTCGTACAACGAACTAATCTGCGCTCCCTGGAAGGCTACCCCGCCCAGCGCAGGGCGGAACACGGATAGGTTCTTGTACCCGTTGTGCAATGGGCCTTCGTAGTCCCAGCGCACCCCGTAGTTCACGTTTAACTTGGAGCTAAGCTGCCACGAATCCTGCGCGAACAGATCAAATGTGTTTACAAACACCTGCCGTTCTGGATTACCCAGAGCGATGGCCGAGGTAGCCACGTTGCCGGCGAGAAAATCTGCCAGCGCATCTACGCGGGCATTCCCGGAGCCCCACGCGATACCGGATCCCGGTAGCGGCCCCTGCGAGCCGTCAAAGGTGAAGCTGCCCAGCGCGTGACGATGGTAAAACTCGTCCAGCTGTGCCTGCCGGAACTCTCCGCCGAACTTGAACTGGTGTTTGCCGATCGTCCACGAAAGATCGTCCGTAAGGTGACCGGTGATGTCATTACGTCCCTCGGGCGGCGTCTCGCCAATTGGATCGAAGTTCTTGATCTTGATGTTCGGTGCGCCGGGAAGATCGGAGCCAGTCACCAGGCCAAGAGATGGCGCGTTAAAACCAGTGTAGAAGTCATTGAACACCTGGTTGAAATAGTTAACACCGGCCAGCACCTGGTTGGCGACCGAAGGCGAGAAGATGTGGTTGTACACAATGGCGTAGTTCTGCACGTGCAGCGGAGCCACTTCGTAGTAGTACTTGAGCGAGGAACCGACCGGGGCCACCTGGTTACCCTGGCCTGCAAACCAATGGGCTGACAAGGTGTTTCGATCGTTGAACGCGTAATCGACTTTCGCCAGGCCGTTGTAGCTGTACCCGTACTCAGGATCCTTGCTGTTGTAATTGTTCTCCGTGGGCGCTCCGCCAACGTCGCCAGCGAGGCTTCCTGTTGCCGACGAAGGCCACAGCTTAGCCAGCAGATTCGCCGATACCGGGTTCACGGCTACGCCATACTTCGCCATGGTCGCGAGCGCCGCGTTCTGCCAGGCCTGCGATGGCTGCGTTGACTTATCGGGAACGCCGATGGTGAACCGTTGATGTTCATAGGTGACAAACCAGAACAGCTTGTCCTTGATCACCGGGCCGCCGGCGGAAAAGCCATAGTTGTAGTTGCGGACTTCCTGCTTGACCGGAGCCGTGAACGGGTTGGTCGCTCCGAAGAATTCGTTGCGATTGTAGTAGTACGCAGTGCCGTGAATCTGGTTGGTTCCGGACTTCAACGACAGGTTGACGCTTCCGCCAGGGTTGCGGCCAGACTCTGGCGCAGCCTGCGTTTGCGTGGAAAACTGATCCACCGCATCGATCGGCAGCACGATACCCGCGATCCCCGAAACGCCGCCCTGGTTCACCGCTGGGATGTTGTGCCACAGGTCGTTGTTGTCGATACCGTCGATCTGCCAGTTGATCTGGTTGGCGCGTGTGCCATTCAACGATCCGTACCCGCCGGCGCCGGAATTTGAAAAGCCCGGCGACAAAATAATCAGCTGGGTAAAGTCGCGGCCGTTCAACGGCGTATCCTGCAGCTCCTTACCGCCGACACCCGCAATTTGCGTGGTCGACGTGGTATCGAGGGCCAACGCATTGGCCATGACTTCGATCGTTTCTCCCGTCGAGGAGACGCCCAGCTTGATGGGCAGCGTATAAATTGTTCCCGCTGTCACCGGCACAGAATTCACCTTTTCAGACTTGAAGCCGCTGGCTTCCACGCTGACGGTGTAGGTAGCGAGTGGCAAATCCTGAAAGAGAAACTCACCGCCACTGGAGCTGATGGCTTTCAGGGTGACGCCGGTGCCGTTGTTCGTGGCAGAGACCGCAGCGCCTGAGATGACTGCGCCAGACTGATCAACGATGGTGCCATTAATACCACCACGAAATGTCTGCGCGTCCAGACGTGCCAGGCCGGTGACCAACAAAAGGCTAAGCAGAATGCGAGAGACACGGCTGCGCGTGTGCAAACGGAAATGCATGTGGAACCTCCAAAGGTAGTGGCCGTGTCGCGATCTAAATCGTTGAACGAACGTAAGAGAGCGTTTCCCTATCGCGCGACGTGCGAGGGACAGTTCGTTCCTAAATTTTTTTCGGGGCCTTCGACGAGGAAGCCATCCCGGCTAGTCAGTCGCCTACAACAAGGAAGCGACAAGTCAAGGAAGCGGTGAACCTAAGTGCAACCTTTATAACCAGGTATAACCAGGGCCTGCAGTACGAAACCGGAGGGATACCTCACCATTATTGACACAGAGGTGAAAAGAATTCAAATGTTTTTAATTTGGCCGGGAATGCAAAAGGCCGAAACGGTCGCGGGTGGACGGTAAAGGCTTCCCATTGGGAGGAGTGGATTCCCACACCGCGAGAGCGAGCGGTACACCTTCACCGCACTTAGGCCCGCGCGCGCGATATTTTTAGTGCGATGGAAGCCTGGATTATTCGTTGGCCGCTCCGGCGCATCGTAGCTTCAGGAGGAAGAACCATGGCCGATGGCAAGAAGCACTTCGCGTGCAAAGATGTGGGGTATGAATGCTCCTGGACGCTGGATGGTGACAGCGAAGAACAGATGCTCCCGACAATCGAGAAGCACGCCGCAGAAGTGCACAACCTGACTCACTTCAAAGACGAAGCCGTTGAGAACGTCCGCGAAGCCATTCGCAAACACGAGTCCAACGCAGCGTGAACGGCTACCAATGAAATAAGGTGCCGTCTTCCTTACGATTCACCGGCAGATAGGCCCGCTCATAGGGAAGGCCGGCCGCCAGGTCTTCCCTGATATCCACGCCTAACCCGGGAACATCTCCGGGATACATCGAACCGTCACGAAACGCGTAGGCGTGTGGGAAAACTTCCTCCGTCTGCGCGTTGTGCAGCATGTGTTCCTGAATGCCGAAGTTGTTGATCGCGAGATCCAGGTGCAGGGCAGCAGCCATACAGACGGGTGACATGTCGCTCGCCCCATGGCAGCCGGTGCGCACGTGATACACCGCCGCAAAATCAGCGATCTTCTTCATCGGCGTCAAGCCGCCGCCATGCACCACGCTCATGCGCAGGTAATCGATCAACTGCTCGCGCAGCAACTGCTCAGCGTCCCAGATGCTGTTGAACACCTCACCCACAGCGAGAGGCGTGGTGGTGTGCTTGCGGATCAGGCGAAAGCCGTCCTGCAGTTCTGCCGGCACCGCATCTTCCAGCCAGAACAAATGAAACGGCTCCAGTTCTTTTCCCAGGCGCGCTGCTTCAATCGGCGTCAACCGGTGATGCGCATCGTGCAGCAAATCGATGTCGTCACCCAGCGTGGTGCGCAGCGCTTCGAACAACTTGGGAACATGGCGGAGATACTTTTCGGTAGACCACAAACTTTCGGAAGGCAGGCCCCGCTCCGCGGGCTCGTAGTACTTGCCATCCTTGGCGACGCCATAGGTTGATTGCAACCCGGGCACCCCGCTCTGGGCGCGTATCGCGGTGTAGCCCATGGCGCGGTACTTCTCAACCTCATCGATCGTTTCCGGAATGTCGCGGCCCGTCGCATGCGCATACACCAGGACCTCATTGCGGCTCTTGCCGCCCAGGAGGTTGTAGACCGGCACACCGAGTGCTTTACCCTTGATGTCCCACAGCGCCATGTCGATCGCCGCGATCGAGGTCATGGTGACCGGGCCGCGCCGCCAGTACGCGCCGCGATAAAAGTAGTGCCAGATGTCTTCCGTCTGAAATGGGTCGCGGCCCACCAGGCAAGGCAGCAGGTGATCTTGCAGGTAGCTGACGACCGCCAGTTCGCGGCCGTTCAATGTCGCATCGCCAAGACCGTACACACCCTCATCCGTCTCAATCTTCAACGTGACGAAGTTACGACCTGGACTGCAGACGATGACCCTGGCGCCGGTGATTTTCATGGCTCGCTCCGGTTTACTCCCAATGACGGTTTCAGTACGATGATCCCGCAGGGTATCACGCGGCGTGGGCGCAGCCTCCATCAGAGACCGCCCGGCGCCATCTCAACAGCGGCATGAGGCGAAGTGCATCGATCGAATCTGCGCTGGGTGGTGTGCGGCCTTCTGTTTCTCGCCACCACCATCAACTACATGGATCGCTCCGCACTCAGCCTGGTCGAGCCGATTCTCCGTCACATCCTCGGCGGTGACCGCGATCCAGACCTCTACAACCGGCACTACAGCTACATCGTTAATAGCTTCATTCTGGCCTATGGTCTCGGCTTTCTGGTGGCCGGCCGCATCGTCGATCGTGTAGGCGTCAAGCGCGGCTACGCACTCTCGATCGGCTTGTGGGCGCTGGCGTCCCTGAGTCATGTGCTGGCCCGCACACCGGTGGGCTTTGGCATGGCCCGCTTTGCGCTGGGGCTGGGCGAGTCCGGCAACTTTCCTTCAGCGCTCAAGGCCACGGCGGACTGGTTCCCGGCGGAAGAGCGCGCGCTGGCAACGGGCATCTTCAACTCCGGCACCAGCGCCGGCGCGCTGATCGCTCCCTTGTTGATCCCGTGGGTTGCGGTGCGCTACGGCTGGCAAGCGGCTTTCTACACCACCGGCAGCCTGGGCCTGCTTTGGTTAGTGGGGTGGCTGTTCTTCCCCTACGATCGCTTGCAACCGAAATTTGGCAGCGCCGACGGGGCTGCCGGCACCCTGCGCGTGCCGCCCGCACCTTATCTATCATTGCTGCGCAGCCGTGGTACCTGGGTATTCGCGCTCTCCAAAGCGTCTACCGATGCCATCTGGTGGTTCTATCTTTTCTGGCTGCCCAAGTACTTCAACGAGCGCTTCCATGTGGATATGAAGCATCTCGGTCTGCCGCTCATCATTGTGTACCTGGGCGCGACGGTTGGCAGTATCGCCGGCGGCTGGCTGGCCGGCTTCTACATTCGCCGCGGCCATTCTGTGCGCCTGGGCAGGCGGTTCGCCATGACCGTTTGCGCGCTATGCGCGGTGCCGGTGGTGCTGGTGCCTTTTGTTCACCCGCTCTGGCAAGCCATCGCCTTATTGTGCCTGGCCACGGCGGCCCACCAGGGCTGGTCGTCCAACCTGCTTTCCACCCCTTCGGATATGTTCCCCTCAAGCTCGGTCGGCACGGTCGTGGGCATCGGCGGAGCCATGGGCTCAGCCGGGAGCGTGGTGTTTACGTTCTTCGTGGGGATGCTGTGGGCCAACCACTCTCTGCTCATTTTTCTGGCTTCGGGCACTGCTTACCTGTTCGCCCTGTTCCTCTTCCAATGGAGAGCGCCTGCGGCGGAGCAAACGGTGTAGCTAGCCTCCAACTTGTCATCCCGAGCGCAGTCGAGGGATCTGCTGTGCGCCTTTCTCCTGCCACAAAATTTCCACATGAGCTCCAGCATCGGATGAGCAGAGGAACGTGGGCCGCCATAGCAGCCGCCTCGCTGCCAGGAGTGACTCTCCTGCCATCCTGCTGAAGGAATGGTTCCTCTGCGTGTCCGATGCTGGAGCTCTGTAGAAATTTGTGGCAGGAGAAAGGCGCAAAGCAGATCCCTCGACTGCGCTCCTAATGAACAAACTGGAAAGCGCTCTGGACGAGGGTGCAAATGTCCCCCACTCAAGCCAAACGCGGCTTGAATGGGCCACCCTACAGTTTTTAGGGTCCGATCAGTCGCCACTCAGGAGGATCTGCTCCCTGCCCGCATCCAGAAAAGCCGAGGGTGGCCCACTCAAGCCGCGTTTGGCTTGAGTGGGGGACATCCTGCTCCGCTCCCCCAGCCAGACCGATGCGTATCGCACCCCGTTCATCCCGTCCTTAACTTGCGCCGCAAGCAGATTGCTCGGGATGACAAATTGGGGGCTAGCTATCTAACCCCAAGACATGTCGTCGCACACCAAAAATTAACCAACGCGCAAGGCCACAAGCCAAAACGCAGCAACAGGCTCACCGCTCCCCTCAACCTATCCCGCCAATCAGTCCTGTTAGGTAACTGTCATTCTTTAGGCTACAGACGCTTAGAGGTAGGGGCTAGTCAGGCAGCGGGATGGCGACTTCCGCGCCCCCGCGCTCGGCAGACAGATACCCGGCGTAGAGGGTCGCGATCGAGTCGGCCGCCAGGGCTATGCCGGAGAGCGGCTCGCGGTCGTGGTAGAGGCTTTCCAGGAAGTCCTGGAACTCCTGCGGGTAGCCGTGCTGCCAGCCCTCGTCCGCGGCGGGGTGGCTCCAGCCCTGCTTGGTGCTGGTCTTCTCCACCACGTAGACGTCCTTCAATATGTCTTCCTGGGGGTTGAACGTCTCGAGCGCATTGACTGGGTTCATGTTGCAACGAGTACGGTGATTGTTGCAGAAGACTTCGAGCCAGTTGGCCACGCCGCCCATGACCAGTTCCGAGGCGAAGATGTCGGCAATGGTCCCGTCAGTGAAGGTGATGTGCACCTGGGCATAATCCTCTATGTCGTCGTAGCCGGTGCGGAGAAAACCCTGGTCCTGAAAGTTCGGTAAGCGCGTGATCTCGTGGGTGCGGGCACTCACAGAAGCGGGACGGATGGGAGTGCCATTCCTGGCCTCGCCTTCCACCCGCTTGAGGTAAAGTGCAGCGCTCAACGGATGGCACCCTTTGCCCACTAGCGATCCCCCGCCAGAAAACTTCCACTGCCCGTAGTATGGCGAGTGAGAACCACTGTGCGATTCCTCGGCCAGGATTCTGAGGATCTGGGCGCCACTCTTCTCAATGATCTCGCGTTCCTTCTGGATTGCTGGGGCATAGACCCAGTTCTCTGCGTAGCAAACACGTTTGCCGCTGCTTTTGGCAGCAGCCAGAATACGGGCGCAACTCGCCGTCGCTTCCGCGAGCATCTGCTCTTTGGAAAAGGTGCGGCCGTTGAACGAGGGCTGGCCGGCTCCATAAAAGCCGGTCAGCGGCTTCTCGATAATGACGTGCTTTCCCTGCGATAAGGCCTGCAGCGCGAGTTCTTCATGCGACGAGGGCGGCGTGCACAGATCCACTACATCGACGGCGGCACAAAGCTCAGTGAATGTAGCAAAAGCGCGGATGCCGGTATCGCGCGCGAAGGCGTCGCGCGCCTCGGCCGACTTTGAGGTCACCCCAACCAACTCAAAAGGCACTCCGTACACGCGCCGCATGGCCTCCCAGTGGAACCTGGCGGCAAAGCGCGCCCCAACAAACCCCACCCGTAGTGGATTCGGCATAATGCTCATTCTCCGTTGCTAATGCGAGTGCCGCGGAACCACTTCACGCAGATCGCGATACTTCACAGCAAATTCCAGGCACGCGCCGGTTTCCAGCTGCCCTACATGACCGCGATAAAACTCCTGCCATGGTGAATCATTGGTCAACTCGGCAGGCTTGAGCGCTGCGCGGCGAGCCGCAATCTCCGCTTCTGGCAGCAACACATCCACGCGCCGCTGTTTAAGGTTCACCTCTATCTTGTCGCCCGTGCGCAGGATCGCGAGATTGCCGCCCACCGCCGATTCGGGAGAAATATTGAGGATGGAAGGACTATCCGAGGTGCCGCTCTGCCGCCCATCGCCCATGCACGGCAACATGCGAATGCCCTCACGAATCAGCCTGCCGGGCGGCGTCATGTTCACCACCTCGGCAGAACCCGGGTAGCCCACCGGCCCGGAACCCCGCACCACCAGTATGCTGCGCTCATCAATCGCCAGCGCCGGGTCATCGATGCGGTTACGGTAATCCTCCGGTCCTTCGAACACGACAGCCGTGGCGGTGAAGCAATCTTCGTTGCCCGGCTCCGAAAGGTAACGGTCACGGAACACATCACTGATCACAGAAGTCTTCACCAGTGCCGAAGTGAACAGATTGCCGGAAACCACCAGCAGCCCCGCATTCTGTTTCAGTGGGTCGTCGTAGGTACGAATGACCCGCGTATCCAGGCTGCGCACATCTTTGTAGTTCTCGCCGATGGTCTTGCCACTCACGGTCATGGCGCCCGTGCGGATCTTGCCCGCCTGCATCAACTCACCGGCGATCGCGCCCACGCCGCCGGCGCGGTGGTAGGCTTCCCCAAGGTACTCGCCTGCCGGTTGCACATTGGCCAGCAGGTGTATCTTGTGCCCCACCTGCTCCCAATCGCGGATGTTCAACTCGACGCCTACGTGGCGCGCAATCGCGATCAGATGCGGCGGACAGTTGGTAGAACCACCAATCGCCGAGTTGACCACAATGGCATTTTCAAATGCTTCGCGGGTAAGGATCTTACGGGGTGTCAGATCTTCGCGCACCATTTCCACGATGCGGCGCCCGGTAAGGTAAGCCATCTTTGCGCGTTGCGCATAAGGCGCCGGAATGGTGCCGCATCCCGGCAACGACATGCCCAGCGCTTCGGCCAGTGAGTTCATCGACAGCGCCGTCCCCATGGAGTTGCAATGCCCAGGGCTGGGAATGCCGTCAATCACGTTATCAATCAGCTGCTCTCCGTTGATGAGGCCTTCTGCCAGCTGGCGCCGTGCTTCCCAAAGCACCATGCCGGCCCCGGCCAGCTTGCCATTCACATAACCATCGAGCATAGGCCCACCCGACAGCACAATGCTGGGCAGGTTGACCGTAGCGGCCGCCATGATCGCAGCCGGTGTGGTCTTGTCGCAACCCGTGGTGAGTACGGCACCGTCGAAGAAATAACCAGCCAATATCTCGACCAGTCCGAGATACGCCAGGTTACGGTCGAGCGCCGCGGTTGGCCGCCGCCCCGACTCCTGTATGGGGTGCGTCGGGAATTCGAACGGCAATCCGCCCGCGTCCCGAATGCCTGCTTTGACCCGATCCGCCAGCGTGAGGTGAATGCGATTGCACGGTACGAGATCGCTGCCGCTTTGCGCGATGCCGATGATGGGGCGGCCAGACTGAAGCTCCGCACGGGTGAGGCCGTAGTTGGTGTAGCGCTCCAGGTAGACCGCGGTTTCGCCGGGCTCGCCATGGTCGCCGAACCACTGCTCACTGCGCAACCTGCGTGTCTTTTCGTCACTCATTCCGTTCCCTCAGCGCGTGCGGTTAATAGCCCAGGTGCTTATCGACTATGTTCTGTAATGGTTCGCCTGCTGTGAACCGGCGGTCCTGTTCGAGAAAGAAGCGCATTGCCTGGTTCAGCCATTGTGCCGTGTGATCGGCGCAATGCGGCGACAGCAAGACGTTCTCCAGCGAATACATCGGATCGCCCGGTGGCAGCGGTTCTGTCTCGAACACGTCAAGCCCCGCTCCCTTGATCTGCCTGGCAGTCAGTGCCCGCACCAGCGCCGCCTGGTCGATCACGGGTCCGCGGCCTACGTTGATGATCACCCCGGTGGGCTTCATGGCGGCGATCTCGGCATCGCTGATCATGTGGTGGGTTTCCGGCGTGAGCGGCAGCGACACGACCACGTAGTCACAACGCGCAATCATCGCCAGCAGTTCCTGTGGCGGATAGAACTGGTCAATGAGCGGATCGCCCTCTGCGGGAGCATGCCGTTTGCTGGCCAGCACGGTCATACCCATGGCATGCACGCGCCTGGCCACGGCACGGCCGATGTCCCCGTAGCCGACTATACCGACGGTCTGGCCGTCAATTTCCTCAACATCGAACTGCTCCCAAACACCCGCCACCTGGTTGCGGATCATGCGGCGGAAGTCTTTCGCAAAATAGAGAATGGCGGCCAATGAGAACTCGCCCAAAGATTGGCTGAAGACGCCGCTGCCATTGGTCAGGGGTACGGTGCCGTTGACCAGCTCCGGGAAGAGCGTGCTGTCGAGGCCGGCCGAGCGCGAGTGGACCCAGCGCACGTCCTTACAGGCCGTGAACACATCACGCAGAATCTTTCTTTGAACCAGACCAGTTCAGAATGACTACGGGTTGATCGAATGCAGCCGTAAATGCAGAAAGCTCGCGGCCCACAATATGCGGCACGCCTTGCAACATCGTTAACTGCGGGTCGTCTTCCTGCGTGATGACCAACACCGTATGCTCGCTACCCATCGGTTCCTGTGCGCTCCTGTGCCGCAGACTTCAACTACTAGCACTATATTCTTCCCCGCCGCTTGCTCGTGTTCCAACGGAACGGTCAAGTGGTGGGGCGAGAGCGACTGATCAGGTTCGGTGAATCCCCGCAAGCATCACCCGGCAACCTCCACACTCGTTGGCTGAGTGTAGAGCAGCGGAAAGAATTGCCCTTCCATCCTGGCTCCCCTGGGTATTGGCGGTACCCCCTGCAGCAGCGGCTCGTCTGCCGCCGACTGCACCCCGTCGCGGAACGCATTAATCAACGTAGCGCGGCGAGGACGGTCAGAGCGATTCGCGTACGAGCCATGCACCATCAACGGATGGTGGAACGTGCACTGCCCCTTCTTCACCTCAATCGGAATGGGCTGGAAGTCCCGCTTTTGCTCCGGCGTCAGCACTGTCATGATCTCGTCCATATTGCCGGTCAGCCCGGTGCGGGGCAGCAATTGCCAGCGGTGGCTGCCGGGCACGTAATAAAGGCAGCCGTTGTCGCGGTCGCTGTCATCGAGCGCAATCCAGCAGGTCAGGTGCGACATCGGCTCAGTGCGGGTCCAGTAGGAATAGTCCTGGTGCCACGCAACCACCCCGCCATGATGCGCGGGCTTGCAAAACAATTGATCGTGCCAAAAACGCACAGGGCCGCCCAGCAACTGCGCGGCCGGCACCAAGAACCCCGGGCTCCAAAGCACATCGTGAAAGCCGGGTTCAGTCCGCCATGCACCGAGCGCGTGGAACAGCACAGCATTCGGATCATTCGATTCGTTGGAATGGTATTCGTGGAACAGGTGGTTCGCCGGATGTGCCTTCGTCATCAGGCGCTGCAACTCCGCACGCAACACCTCTACCTGCCCATCGTCGAGTACCTGCACCCCGGCCACATACCCGTCCCGGGCAAAGGCTGCCAACTGCTCAGGGCTCAATTGGTACTTCTGCCACTGTTCCGGGCTGCTGGGCTGTTCAACAAATTGGCTGATCGGTGCGTGCGCTTGCGACAGATCCATGTCACCACTCCGGAAGCAACGCAGAGAGGCTGTTGCTTCGGCAATCAGGGTAACGCATTTGTGCGTCGCTGGCGCACGCCCTATCCGGCAGCCGCCGGGGCCCGCACCAGTGTCCTCAAAGGATCGGCAGGGCTCTGCACCTGCAACACAAAGCCTTCTGCGCGTTTAAACCCGCTTTCAAGCCCGCGCATCGCAGCCACCTGGTCCTGCAGCGCGTAGTACCGGTCGGGCGTCTGGCTGGCGTGCGCATAGCAGGCCGCACGCTTGATGGGCTCAACCGCCGTGATATCGACGTAGTGCGTGGGCGAAAACTGCAACGTGTCCTCGCCGTCAGACACCTCGTAGTAATACAGAGCGAAGGACTTCGATTGTTTCCACGCGTCGTAGGTCAGCATGGTGATGGCTCGATGATCGCGGTGGTTGTCGATCGGCCACTGCGTAATCACCACATCGGGCTGGTGGTGAGCGATCAGCGCGGCATACGCCTCGTAATGCGCATTGTCGACGACAGCGTGCCCGTTCTCCTGGCCGGCGTACGCGGGCGTCGCATGCAACAGCGCACAAGCCTTACTGGCCTCTGCAGTGCGCGTTGCCGCAGGAGTCGGCGGCCACGCACCGTCATTCAAATAGAGCAGCACCACTTCATGACCAAGCCCGGTAAGCCGGGCGATGGTACCGCCACAGCCGTATTCCGGGTCACCGGGGTGTCCGCCGGCAACGATCACTTTGAGCCGCGGCGCGGCTGGCGCCTGCCCCCAGGCCAGCTTCTGTAAAACAAGCGAGCAGGCAAGCCCGCGGCCAAATCTCGCCGGGTTAGCGCCACTCTGTGTTCCCTGGTGCACGCATAGGTAACTCCCAAAAGCAAAGTATGAATTCTTGTTGGCATAGTATTTTGGCATGACCCGATGCCGAAGCGTAGTAAGGATCGCCTGGGTGTTGCTGGCGCCGCTGTACGCCGCTGCGGCACCAACCCCCGGCACACAGCCCCGCTATACGGTCGAGGACAAAGGATTCTCGCTGGTACGCATGCTCACGGACACGCCGGCTCTCAATAACCACGGTGACTTCGCCATTTGGCATGCAGTGAACGCGAGCAGCATGCCAGGCATGCTCTTCCATGGCGACCAATCCATTGCCATCGAAGGAGAAAAAGAGTTTTCCCTGGTGTATCCGGCCGACATCAACGATGCCATGACGATTGTCGGCAGCCTCCAGCAGCCGCAGGATCTGCGTTTTACCCGGGCCTTCAAGTGGTCTGAGAACCATCTGACGATACTCCCGCCGCTGGGCGGCGCCTATGCCGCGGCCAGCGCCATCAACCGCAGGGGCGACATCGTGGGCAATGCACAAACTCCCGCGGGGGCCAGGCACGCCGTTCTGTGGAAGGCGAACCAGGCGACGGACCTCGGTTTGCTCGCTCGCGGCGACTTCAGCAGTGCGCACGATATCAACGATTCTGGCGATGTCGTAGGTGAAGCGAACAGCAGCCCCAACGGCAAGCCACAGGCCTTCCTGCATCATGCGGGGGTGATGAAGCAATTACCCGGTTTGACGGGTGGCTCCATCTGCAGCGCCCAGGCCATCAACAATGCCGGCGACATCATCGGGTCCTGCGATCAGGCACACGGCATCGCCCACGGAGTGATCTGGAACCGGGGCGCGATCAAAGACCTGGGATCGCTGGGTGATGAAGATGCACCCATCACTGCGCTCGATATCAACAATCGCGGTGAGGTCGTGGGCAGCGCATCGCTCGACGACAAGCTGCGCGCCTTTCTGTGGAAACGCGGCAAAATGATCGATCTCAACACAACGCTTCCAGACCGGTCCGGCTGGCTGCTGCTGGTTGCCTCACGCATCAACGACGATGGCGTGATCGTTGGCCGCGGCTACTACCACGGATATATTCATGCCTTCCTGCTCCGGCCCGCGCCCACGCGTGCGGCAAAGTAGCCAATCCAACTCCGCCGATTTGCCCAGCATTTAGAATCGTTGTCCCGGCGCTGTGCCGGGATTGAAGGAGAACCTCCCCGTGCCGGCCAAGCGTCCCATTGCGCTCTACTGCTTGCTCGCCGTCATCTTCGCGGTCACCCTGACCTACCAGGTCCGCTACCTTCCCGATTTTGCGCGGGCCGAAGTGCGCTCCGTTCCCTTCTTCTTTACTGACTCGGGCAGCGACCGCATCGCCTACACCTCTCCGGATGCGAATCGATTAGGCGTACACATAGGCGATCGTTTGCTCACCTTGAATGGCCTGCCTTACACCGGAACCTATGCCTTAGGCCATGCCATCCAGACCACACCGATCGGGGCTGCGCTCGAACTCACCCTTCGGCCAGACGGTACCCGCCCGGACAGGACGGGCCCGAACGCGCCCGAGCGTGTGCGGGTTCCGGTCATCGCGGCGCCGCTGCACTCGTGGGATGTTTTCAGCGACGTGGTGTTGGGGCTTTTCCTGCCCGCCGTCTCGTTGCTGCTCGGTTTCTGGGTCGCGCTCCGGCGACCACGCGATCCGATGGCCTGGTTGCTGCTCGGGTTGATGTTAAGTTTCCCCCACATCCTGCGAAGCTTTATCGTGCAGAGCTGGCCGGCCGGGTGGCGGGTGGCCGGCGTGTTGTATGAGTCGATCCTTGAGGGCGCTTTTCCTATCCTCCTCTTCCTCTTCGGCCGCTACTTTCCTGAGTCGTTCGTCCCGGGCAGCGTGTTCGACTCCATCTGGAAAGGCATGCAATGGCTGTGCGCCCTGCCGTTAGCACTGTGTTCGTTGCTGGGCGTGATCGTGGCCGTGGGCTCACTCGATCACTATCAAACGGTCGCGCCCCTGCGACAGATTCTGCGGCCCTTCGATATAGCGGTCCAGGTATGGGCATACATCCTGATCGGTAGCTTTTTCGGGGCGATGGGCATCAAGCTGGGCCGCACCGAATCACCCGATGCAAAACGCCGGCTCCGCTTTTTGTATTGGGGCGCAACCGCCGCCTTCACCCCAGGGCTGGTGCCTACCCTCTACGCGCACCTGCAGGGCAAAAATCCAAGTGACCTGTTCCCCTCCTGGTTCATCGGCCTGATGCTGGTGCCGCTGGTCCTGTTTCCGCTCTCGCTCAGTTACGTGATCGTGGTGCAGAAGGCGATGGGTGTGGGCGTGGCGCTGCGCCAGGGCCTGCAATACACGTTTGCCCGGGGCGGTATCCGCGTACTGCAATGGGTCGCCGTGACGGCCGTCATCGTTGCCGGCACCACCATGGCCGGTAACGCGAACCATGACCGTCCGCTCAAAACCATAGTCATCTTCACCGGCATCACCGCCTATTTCACCATCCGCCGCCTGGGGGATGCACTGCGCATTTGGGTCGATCGACGCTTCTTTCGCGAGAACTACAACGCGGAACATGTGCTGTCTGAGTTGAGCGAGCAGGTGCGCACCATCACCGAGCCGAAACCGCTACTCGAAACCGTCACTGCGCGCATTTCGGAAACACTGCACATACCGCGGGTAGCCGTGCTGCTGGACGGCGGCGGCGCCTACCGCCCTGCGTTTGCCATGGGCTTTCCCGGCCTGCCCGCAGTGCGCTTCCCTGCCGCGACGGGCACTGCCGTCGTGCTGAAGCAGGAGAGAGAGCCCGCCCGGGTTTTCCTGAACGACCGCGAGTCCTGGCTGTACCACAACGAAAGCATGGGCGAGGAAGATCGAGCCACGCTGGCCACGCTGGGGTCAGAGTTGCTGCTGCCGCTGGCCGTGCGCGACAAGTTGCTGGGCTTTATCTCGCTCGGACCCAAGCGGTCTGAGGAACCTTACACCCGATCCGATGTGCGGCTGCTCAAATCGGTCGCGGTGCAAACCGGCCTCGCCCTGGAAAACGCGAGCCTGCTGCGCACTATCGCAGAAGAGGTGGCGCACCGCGAGCGCCTCAACCGCGAAGTAGAGATTGCCCGTGAAGTGCAGGAGAGGCTCTTTCCCCAGAAGCTACCGCACATCGTCGGCCTTGACTACGCCGGGCACTGCCGCCCGGCGTTGGGCGTGGGCGGCGACTATTATGATTTTCTTGCCCTGCCCCAGGGCAAGCTGGGCCTCGCCATCGGCGACGTGTCCGGCAAAGGTATTGCAGCGGCACTGATGATGGCCAGCCTGCAGGCCTCATTGCGCAGCGAAGCCACCCGCGCTCCACAAAACCTGGCCGCCGCGGTGGCCAGTATCAATCGCCTGGTGTTCGAGGCATCTTCGTCGAACCGCTACGCCACTTTCTTCTATGGCCAGTACGACCCGGCGACGGGACAACTGGACTACGTCAACGCCGGACACAACCCTCCGATACTGTTCCATCGCAGCGACAGTGGCGAATCGCCTCACCCGCCTGGACCCGGGTGGCACCGTGGTGGGGCTGCTGGAAGACGCCACCTATGAGCAAGGCTCGATCCAGTTGCGACCGGGTGACCTGCTGGTCGCGTTTACCGACGGCATCAGCGAAGCCATGAACCTGCAAGACGAAGAATGGGGTGAGGACCGGATGATCGATCTCATCCGCGCCACCCAATGCTCGTCTGCGCAGCAACTGCTGCTGCATTTGTTCGAGGGCGCGACCGCGTTCGCCGGCGCCGCGCCGCAGCATGACGACATGACGCTGATGGTGCTGCGCGCTTTTCGCGCTCCCGTCGCAGGCAAGGCGCAACCCATCCAGTGACTCTTCGCGCGGTCACCAAACATTGACCCCAGACGCCCATACGGTCTGTTATTGTCTCTCGCAGCCCCTGCCAGTCATTCTTTTCGTTTCATGAGGTAATCCATGCCCTGCGCCCCGACCGAACTGAAACACGTACCCCTGTTTGCCCTGCTCGACGACGATGAAATTGCCGTATTGGCAGCCCAGGTCGACGTCAAAACGTTTGCTCCGCGGCAACGCATTTACAAAATAGGCGAGCCCGGCATGCATGCGTACATCCTGATGTCGGGCAATGTGCAGGTGACGACGGTGGACGATGATCACCAGGAAGTGATCGTCGATCAGCCTGGCCACGGGCAGTTCTTCGGCTTCGCCTCCATGCTCGAACAAACACCCCACCAGACCAGCGCACTGGCCACGGAAGAAACCGTATGCGTCGAGGTCAGTCGCGACGATATCGCCGTTCTGTTACAGCGCAAGCCCATGGCTGGCATGGATATGCTGACCGTTCTCGGCCATCAGTTCCATGCCTCGCAGCAACTGGTAAGAATCCGCGCTACCCGCAATCCAAACGATTTGATCGATGAGGATTTCACGTTTGGCGAACGCATTGCCGACGCCGTCGCCTCGTTCGGCGGTTCGTGGAGCTTCATCATCCTGTTCGGCGCGATCCTGGTGGTCTATACCAGCACAAATGTGCTGCTCAAGGCCCGCGCATGGGACGCCTATCCCTTCATCCTGCTTAATCTTTTTCTGTCCATGCTGGCGGCGATTCAGGCGCCGGTGATCATGATGAGCCAGAATCGGCAGGATAAGAAGGACCGTCTGCGCAGCGAATTGGACTTTGATGTGAACCGGCGTGCCGAGGCGGAAATACAGAATCTATCCCGCAAACTAAACCTGGTGACCGACAAGCTGGGAGACCTGGACGATCTGTTGCGGGAGCGCACGGGTTCTGCCCGCCCTCTCAACCCGTAAGAGAGATATGGGCAACAGCGAGGTGGGTGGAGTGGAGCAGAAGGGTGGTGTGCGTCCGCGTAAAGCAGGGCGTCATCAGCTTTCACGTTTGCCACATCGCATGGATGATTTGGTGGCCTCTCATCACCGGGTACGTACGGTGATGGCGGTAGTGGTGGAGAAGCGCGCCGATCCGAGCCCCGTTTTGCGCGCCGATCCGCCCCCCTTTTGCGCGCCGCCCCCCTTGTTGTCATCCCGAGCGCAGTCGAGGGATCTGCTTTGCGCCTTTCTCCCTCCACAAATGTTTACACGAGCTCCAGCATCGGATGGGCAGAGGAACGTGGGTTTCGATAGCAGCCGCTTCGCTGCCAGGAGTGACTTTCCTGCCATTCCTGCTGAAAGAAATGGTTCCTCTGCATGTCCGATGCAGGGGCTCGTGTAAACATTTGTGGCAGGAGAAAGGCGCAAAGCAGATCCCTCGACTGCGCTCGGGATGACAAAAAGGGGGGAGCGGTGCGGATAAGAAAGGGCCAGGTCGGGACGTCTGGAGTGCGCGTGAACGAAGCGGCTGAGACGGCTAACGTCGTAGAGCGAGTACCTGCCGCGCCGCACGCATGCCAGAACGCAACGCGCCGTGTACCGTTCCCCAATGACCGCTGGTGTCGGTATGTTCGCCGGCGAAAAACAGTGTGTCCTCCTCCGGGACAGACATCTGATCCGAGGCGCTCATCGCTCCTTGCGGCACGTAGGTGTACGCGCCCAGGCTGTACTCATCGAGGGCCCAGTCGTGCACGCTGGCACGCACCACATGTGTGCGCAACCTCTCGAGCGTGGTGCCGAGCATCCCGGCAAGTGTGATCAAGCCCGGCTCGGGCAGACTCTGTGCCGCGACCGATTGCGCCTTGCGTCCTGCGAGCCATGCGGTCAGCATGGGTGCGGGGTTAGGATGAGTCGTCCACCACGTAGGCGGAATCACCTCTGGCGACAGAACGAAGCTCACACCCTCGAAGCTTTTGCAGGTGGAGCGAAAGGTGCTGTCGAACTCGTACACCAGGTGGATCGCCTGCCCCATCGCCAGCTGATCGGCGGCAGAAAATATCTGAGCCGGCTCAGGAACAATCGCCACCCGGCGCGCCTGCAACACACCCAGCGGAAGTGTAACCACCGCAGTCCGCGCATGGAAGCTGCGACCCGCCGCCGTGGTAATAGCCACCTGGCCCGGCTTCCAGGTGATGGACTGGACAACGGTGGAGGCGAAGAACTCGCCTCCCGCCTCCTGAAAGCGGCGGAGAAGAAATGCAGGCACCTGCCCATAGCCCTCGGCCACGCGAAACAAGCGGTCGGCTGAAATTGCATCCTCCGCGGCCTGCTGTTTCGCGAGCGAAAGCAGGCTGATGCGATCTGCATCCGCGGCATTGAAGCCTTCGACATAGTTGCGCGCCCACGCCACCGATGCGCTGCTCAAGCCCTGCTGAGCAACGAACTGGTTGAAGCTCATATCCTTCTGCGGCGCGGCCTCACCAAGCTTCTCAAACAGGTGGTCAACCTCGCGTTGGTCCCCGCAGGAGACAAGCCCGTCTCCATGAAAGCAGCGCATTTCCCCGTCCAGCTCGAAGCGGGTGAGACCGGCTTCGTCGATTAAGTCAATCAGCTCCGGCGCAAGGCCATGGACGAACTCAGCGCCGAGCTCGACCGATAGCCCACCATCCGCAGCGGGGATGGTGTGGACCCTTCCTCCAACCCGGTCCCGTGCTTCCAACAGGGCGACAGCGAGGCCCGCTTCGGCCAGGGTGCGCGCCGCCACCAGGCCGGAAACGCCGGCGCCGATGACAATGGCATCGAACACGTCGGCCACTAGACCACCTCCCAGGTGAGCGTCTCGGCGCGCGCTCCCTGTGCAGGGACTGGATGCTTGAGCCCTTGTATGCTCAGCTCCGACCCTGCACGCAGGGTCGGTGGCGTAAAGCGCAGGTGCTCCCCCTCAAACTGCAATCGCACCCGCGGCGCCTCGCTGGCCAGGGGGGCTGCGGGATGCTCCAACGCGAACTCGATATCGTGATGCAGCCCGCTCGCCAGGTACAGCGACAGCAGATCACAGAAGCCCAGGGCCGCGGTCCAGCGGACGTAGTCCTCTTCGCTGAGGGTCTTGCCATCCGCCAGCGTGCTGGGCGCAAGCTTGCGCTGGCGATCCGTTTCACTCAGCTTGAATTGGCGATGCAGCGGTTGGCTTTCCTGGGCCAGCAAGCTAAAGTGACGGCTGACAATATTGGCCCCCACCTTGGTCAACGCTTCCACCGCATCAATCGAAGCGGTCCAGGCCTCGATAGTCTCTGCCGGTGGAATGGCGACGAACGCAACCGGCGGCGTGTTGCCCGCCTGGCCGGAACGCAGCCGCTGAATCTGCTGCGCATCGCTCCCCGCCCAGCCGGTGTCGTGCATTTGGATGGCCTGCAGGATCTCCGGCGGCAGCTCACCGAATGCCGATGGCAGCAGCGCCTCCGCCACTTCCCCGGCCATCACGGCGTGTGCTGGCTGCGGCACCAGCAGGCACGGCAGGGTCACCCTGCGCTGTGCTGCTTCCACCATGGCCCACGGGGACTGGGCTACCAACTGCAATTCTTTTGCGATTGCACCAATGACCATCGACACCCCTCTTCCCTTAGCTTCGATGCAGCTGTTTCAGCATAGACCGCGACCACATCAGGTAAGCTGCTGGCATGATCCTTCAGGAACCAACCACTGTGGATGTACCCACCCCCACCGGACCTATGCGGACCTATTTGTTTCGTCCGGCCGCCGAGGGCAGGTATCCGGCGGTGGTGCTGTTCTCTGAAATCTTTCAGGCAACCGGCCCCATTCGCCGGTTCGCGGCGACCATTGCGGGGCATGGATACATCGTCGCCGTGCCCGAGGTGTACCACGAGCTGGAACCCGCGGGCACGGTGCTCCCCTACGACCAGGCCGGCTCGGACAAGGGCAATGCGGACAAGTACGGCAAGACTGTGGCTGCCTACGACAGCGATGCGCAGGCGCTGCTGGCGTACCTGCCTGGGTTGCCGGAGTGCACTGGGCGCCTGGGCGCCATTGGTATCTGCCTCGGTGGCCACCTCGCGTTTCGTGCCGCTTTGCAGCCGAGCGTGCAAGCCGCCGTTTGTTTTTATGCCACCGACCTGCACTCGCATAGCCTGGGCCTGGGCAAACAGGACGATTCGCTCGAACGCGCTGGAGAGATCAAGGGAGAACTGCTGCACATCTGGGGACGGCAGGATCCCCATGTTCCCCTCGCAGGACGCAACCTGATAAAAGCCCGGCTGGACGAGGTAGGGGTGAATTTTCAATGGCTGGAAGTGAATGGAGCGCACGCTTTCCTGCGCGATGAAGGCTATCGGTATGATCCCGAACTGGCGGCGCTGTGCCTGCAGTTCACCCTGGCACTGCTGCACCGCAAACTGGCCGCGTAACCCGCAGAGGAAATAAGCCTGTGCTTGAAGAAGAAATCAACGAGCTCCAGCCCAAGGTGGACGCAGCACCGCCCAAGGCACCGGATGACCCCGCGAGCGATTTGGGGTTTGGCCGGGTTCTGTCGCAGCAGCGGGCGCTGCGCCTGCTTAACCGCGATGGCAGCTTCAATGTGCAGACGCGCGGGCGGGGGCTGCATGCGTTCCTCGCCTACTCCAACCTGGTGAGCACCACCTGGAACCGCTTTTTCCTCTTCGTCGCGGCGCTTTACCTGACGCTCAACGGAGTGTTCGCGTTCGCCTACGTTTTGTGCGGGCCGCGCGGCCTGGTCAACACGCTGGACACGGGGATTACGACTCCCTTCCTGAAGGCCTTCTTCTTCAGCATTCATACGTCGGCGACGATCGGTTATGGCAGCACTGTCCCGGTCGGGTTGTTGACCAACACGCTGGTAGCCCTGGAGTCGGTGGTGAGCCTGCTGGGTCTGGCGGTGGTCACAGGTTGGTGTTCGCGCGCTTCTCCCGGCCCGTGGCAGACATCCTTTTCAGCCGCACGGCGGTGATGTCCTGGCTTGGGGATCTTCGGTCCTTCCAGTTCCGCATCATCAATTCGCGCAACAACCAGATCATCGATTTGCATTGCCGTTTATTGGTTTCCCGCTTCGAGACGAATGCCGAGGGCGTTTCCGTGCGCCGCTATCACTCGCTGGCGCTGGAACGGGAGAGTGTGCAGTTCTTCCCGCTCTCGTGGACCGTGGTCCACCCCATCGACCGCAACAGCCCGCTCTATGGGGTCACGGAAGATGAGTTATGCGGCAGTGGGGCAGAGTTTTTGATCCTGCTGACTGGCATGGACGAGACTTTCTCGCAGGTGGTGAACGCCCGCTCGTCCTATCGCGCAGACGAAATCGTGTGGGACGCAAAGTTCGGCGACATCTTCATCTACGATCCGGAAGGCCGGATGGCCGGTGTGGACATGAAGCGATTCCACGACACGCATCCCATCAGCGGGCCCAGCCGGGGTTAGTCATTTTGTATCCCGGCACGACTTCAGTAGGACGGATGAATGGGGTGCGATACGCATCGGTCTGGCTGAGGGAGCGGAGCAGATGTCCACCCGACTCAAGCCAAACGCGGCTTGAGTGGGCCACCCTCGGCTTTTCTGCATGCGGGCCGAGCGCCGTCGAGTCACCTCGGACCCTAAAACTGCAGGGTGGCCCATTCAAGCCGCGTTTGGCTTGAGTGGGGGACATCCCGAGCGCCAGTCGAGGGATCTGCTTTGCGCCTTTCTCCTGCCACAAATTTTTACAGAGCTCCAGCATCGGATGCGCAGAGGAACGTGGGTCTCGATAGCAGCCGCTGGTGAGAAATCCGGGCTACGCCCGCAATATCCTCGCACCCTGCGGGCCGGCGACCACCACCGCGGAAGCCAGGCCCAGGAACAGCCCATGCTCCACCACGCCGACGATGGATTTAATCGCATTGGCGACGGCGCAGGATCAGCGATTTCTTCGTAATGGCAGTCGAAGATGAAGTTCCCCTCATCCGTGATGTAGGGGCTGTTGTCTGGCCGAAGCCGCAGCACGGGATTGGCCCCCAGATTGACCAGGTGATGCTTCACCGGCGCAGCCGCAAACGGGATCACTTCCACCGGCAGCGGAAAACGGCCCAGCCGCTTCACCATCTTGTGTTCGTCGGCCACGATCACCAGGAAACGCGAAGCAGCCGCCACAATCTTTTCGTGCAGCAGCGCTCCGCCGCCCCCCTTGATCAAGGCGAAATCGGGCGCCACTTCATCGGCGCCATCAATCGTCACGTCGGTATAAACCACTTCATCGAAGCTGGTCAGCGGAATACCCAACGAACGCGCCAGCTCCCCACTCGCCCGCGAAGTAGGCAGGCCGCGAATGTTAAGCCCGTCCCGCACTAACTCCCCGAGAAACCTGATGGCAAAGGTAGCCGTAGTGCCCGAGCCAAGGCCAACCACCATGCCATCCTTTACGAACTCCAGGCTTTTGCGGGCAGCCGCAGCCTTTTCACTATCTTGCGTGGTGACCGGTTCCATGATTTCCCCTAGAGCGAAGTGGAACGGTTCGCCCGGCCGTACATCAGGCGAGCAAAGCCGCTCATAAGCAGGTTAATCCCGACAATCGTGCCCAGAGCCCACACCGCGCTCGCAGGCCAGCTTCTCCAAATCATTAAGGCCAAAATAAGCGTGACAATCCCATCAAACAGCAGCCAGATGGAACCCGGTGCGCTGCGGATGTGAAACCAGGTCACCAGGTGAAAGATGCCTTCCACAAAGAAAAGGACCGCCAGCGCGAGCGTGAGTGAAACCAGGCTTGCCTTGGGATGGACCAGCAGGTACACACCCGCGATCAGGTAGGCACAGCCCACCAGCAATCGCCAGAAGAAGCCGCCCGTGGTGCGCGCGGCGAAGGTTCCGGCAAGGTGGGCGATGCCGGCAACGATCACCAGCACAGCGAGCACTATCGCGATGGCAATCCCTGCCTCGAAGGGCAGCGCCAGGGCAAAAAAGCCCACGATGATAAGCAGGATGGCCCAACCGAGGGGAAACGAACCGCCTTTTCCCAGGCTGGTGCCGGGCAACGATGTGACCATGGGGCTGGCTCCTTCGAGCACGGGGATGACTGCGCCACCAGCATAAGCGTTTTTTCCCCGATCACAGACCACTAAATGCGGCCCTGGCCACCGGGCAACGCGTCGCGAGCATTTGGTTGCAGGCGGAGCACGCGATATTCTGATTCTGCTTTGGCGTTGCGCCCCGGGCGGCGCCGGTTGCTATCCACTTCGAAGGAGATCCATGTCGAACGAACTGCGCAGTTTTCTTACGCTTCCGTATGACCAGCTTGAGGAATTGAACCTGAAGGTCAAAGAACAGCGGAGGAAGCGCGTTCCCCTGCACCAGTTGCAGGAGGAGCGAATCAAGTACCTCACGGACGAAAAGGGCATCAAGGCCGTGACCGTTCTGTTCAGCGACCTCGAAGGCCGGCTGCACATGTTGGACTACGACAAGAAGTTTCTTATCAAGAGCTGGGACAATCTCACGTTTGACGGCTCGTCGATTCGCGGCTTCTCCGCGCAGCGCGAAAGCGATCTCCGCCTGGGCATCGACTGGAGCGCCTTCTACTGGGTACCCGCCGACTACTTCGGCGCAGGCAAAGTGGTCGTGTTCGGCGAGGTGATCGGCAAAGGCGGAGAAGTGTATCCAGCCGATATCCGCAGCGTGCTCAAATCCTTCGCACTCGAGCAGCAGGAAAAGAACGGCTATACCCTGAACGCCGCCAACGAGATCGAAGGCTTTTTATTCGAAGGCGTGGATGCGGAGCGGCGTTACCACGAAACCGGCAGGTTCGAGTACGTCAACACTGGGGGCTACTATCACTCGCTCCCCGGCGATCCGTTGCGGACGTTCATCGACAACACCGCCGAAGTGCAGCGCGCGATGGGTTTCGAGAACGAAAAGGACCACCCCGAGGTAGCGCCTTCGCAGTTCGAAATCAATTACACCTACGGGGAAGTGGTGGCCGCGGCTGACCAGATCCAGCTCTACAAGCTGATCTGCCGCCAGGTAGCGACCAGCATGGGCTGCTCGGCCTCGTTCCTGCCCAAGCCGGTGATCGGCGTAAACGGCAATGGCATGCACACCAACGTGTCGATCAGCAAAGATGGCAAAAATCTGTTCTGGGACCCGAACGGCGAAGAAAGCATCAGCCCGCTCGCCTGGTCATTCATCGACCGCATTCTCAGCAGCGCCAACGATATCTGCCTGCTGCTCAACGCCAGCGTCAATGCGTACCGGCGTCTTGATCCGCATTTCGAAGCGCCGAATCAGATCAAGGCCTCCCCCATCGATCGCGGCTCGATGGTGCGTGTGCCGCTCGGCAATGAGAAGAGCTCGCGCGTCGAGGTGCGTTCGGTGGGACCGGATGCCAATCCGTACATGGCGCTTTACTCGATCTTCCGCACCGGCCTCGAAGGCGAGATGTCTAAGATCAAGGATCTGCGCCAGGCCAAGCGCTACCTGCCCGACAACGTGTACACCGCGATCGATGAGTTTCGTAAATCGAAGTGGACCACGACGCTGCTGGGCGCCGATGTCAAGGCGCGCTACGCGGACCTGAAGCAGGCTTCCGCCGATCGCTGCCCACGCTTGCTCGGCTCCCTGATCAAGGTGCCCGAGGTCCAGTTCCATCACGATGTGTACAACCAGTACTTGTGGAACCAGTTCTAATCGCACCGCGGTAGCCGAGAACTGTTCTCAATCCCGTCTCGCAGGGACGGCTGAACGCGCCAGGGTGGGCGTTTCAGCTGTCCCTTTCGGGACGCGCTCTCAGGTTCTACACTGGGCCAGGTGTTCAGGGAGAAAAAGCCATTAAACTGCTAGGGATCGATGTCGGTACAGGCGGGACGCGAGCGCTGCTCATCGACGAAACGGGCGCGGTTCTTGGATCGGCAATTCACGAGCATCAACCCTTCGCTTCGCCGCGCAGCGGCTGGGCGGAGCAGGATCCGCAGGACTGGTGGAAGGCCTGCCAGGGCGCCGTCAGCAAGCTGCTGCGGGAAAGCGATACGCCGGCCAGCGAGATCGCCTGCATCGGACTCAGCGGGCAAATGCACGGAGCCGTGCTGCTGGACCGGAACAACGACGTGCTGCGGCCCGCGCTCATCTGGTGCGACCAGCGCACGGCGGCCGAGTGCCGCCACCTGAATGAGAAGATCGGCCCGCAACGGATCGTCGAGCTCACCTCGAACCCTGCGCTGACCAACTTCACGCTCACCAAGCTACTTTGGGTGCGCACCAACGAACCCAACATCTGGCGGCGTTTTAACAACTTTCTCTTACCCAAGGACTACATCCGCCTCTGCCTCACCGGCGTCAGGGCCATTGACGTAGCGGATGCTTCGGGAACCCTGCTGCTGGACGTGGCGCACCGCCGCTGGTCCGACGAAATGCTCGACCGGGTGGAACTCAACCCCGACTGCCTGCCCGCCTTGTTCGAGTGCCAGGAGGTGGTGGGCAAGGTGACGGCTGCTGCGGCTGCCAGCACTGGCCTTAAAGCCGGCACCCCGGTGGTCGCGGGTGCTGGTGACCAGGCTGCTGGAGCCACCGGCATGGGCATTGTGCGCCCCGGCGACGTGAGCGCCACCATTGGCACCTCCGGCGTCGTGTTTGCCGCCACCGACAGCCCCATCACTGATCCGCAGGGCCGCCTGCACACCTTCTGCCATGCCATTCCCGGCCGCTGGCACGTCATGGGCGTCACCCAGGCAGCGGGCCTGTCCCTGCGCTGGTTCCGCGACAACTTCGGCGTTGAACCGGGCACGCCCGTAATGGCGGAACCCTATGACCAGCTGGCGCAGGAAGCGGCCAAAGTCCCTCCGGGTGCCGGCGGCGTCCTCTGGGCCCCTTACCTGATGGGTGAACGCACTCCCCATCTCGATCCGGATGCCCGGGCCGCACTGATTGGCCTGGCCGCCGACCACAACCGCGGTCACATCATCCGCGCCATCCTGGAAGGTGTCAGTTTCAGCCTGAAAGACACCCTCACCATTTTCCAGGAGCTGCGGGTGCCGGTACAGGCCATCCGCGTCGGTGGCGGGGGTGCGCGTTCCGCGCTGTGGCGGCAGATCCAGGCGGACGTGTATGGGCAATCCGTCGAAACAGTACAGGCCGAGGAGGGCGCCGCCTACGGAGCCGCCTTGCTGGCCGGCGTAGGCGTGGGGGTCTGGCCCTCGGTAGACGCTGCCTGCGATGCGGTCGTGCGCGTAGCCAAGCGCACGGCGCCGGATCCTGTGGCCACACAACTGATGCAGCAAACCTACAGTCGCTATCGGCGGATCTACCCGGCGTTGCGCGGGCTGGCTTAGGGTTTTCCGCCGATTACGGCAATACGGCGCTTCGCTCTTCCGCGGGTGGGGTTTAGCCTTGGTTAGCTAGCCCCCCTTTGTCAACCCGAGCGCAGTCGAGGGATCTGCTTCGCGCCTTTCTCCTGCCACAAATTTCTACAGAGCTCCAGCATCGGGCGGGTTAGCTAGCCCCCTTTTGTCATCCCGAGCGCAGTCGAGGGATCTGCTTTGCGCCTCTCTCCTGCCACAAATCTCTACAGAGCTCCAGCATCGGGCGGGTTAGCTAGCCCCCCTTTTGTCATCCCGAGCGCAGTCGAGGGATCTGCTTTGCGCCTTTCTCCTGCCACAAATCTCTACAGAGCTCCAGCATCGGGCGGGTTAGCTAGCCCCCCTTTGTCATCCCGAGCGCAGTCGAGGGATCTGCTTTGCGCCTTTCTCCTGCCACAAATCTCTACAGAGCTCCAGCATCGGGCGGGTTAGCTAGCCCCCCTTTGTCATCCCGAGCGCAGTCGAGGGATCTGCTTTGCGCCTTTCTCCTGCCACAAATTTCTACATGAGCTCCAGCATCGGACACGCAGAGGAACCATTCCTTCAGCAGGAAGGCAGGAAAGTCACACCTGGCAGCGGAGCGGCTGCTATCGAGACCCACGTTCCTCTGCCCATCCGATGCTGGAGCTCTGTAGAAATTTGTGGAGGGAGAAAGGCGCAAAGCAGATCCCTCGACTGCGCTCGGGATGACAAAAGGGGCCAAGTCGGATGTACCTCACCGCCAGGCCTGAGCAAAAACCCTCACCCTGGCGGATGGCCGACCGGCTTGCAGGCACGAAAGTGCGCTCACTCTTGAGCGGTGCTTCTGTTCTCTTCCGTGGTACGCAGGCGCCTCTCCCCGCGCGGGCAGCCGCTGCCACCCTTTAGACTTGGTAAATGGCTCTGAATCCGGTTTTGGCAGTCTGGCTATGCACGCGCCGCAATCGCCAGACGAGCATCCTCTGATGCAACCGCTGATGATCGAGCGCGCCGCCCCAGCGCGCCCCACCGCGGCGAAGCTATCCCGCAGAGGGTTTCTCGGCCTGACAGCCGGCTGCGCTGGCGGCTTGCTCTTCTACGCCGGCGAAATCGCCCGCCACGAGCTGGAAATCTCTTTCCGTACCATCACCCTGCCCCGCCTCCCGGACGCCTTCGCCGGCATGAAGGTCGTGCAAATCAGCGATATCCATTTCGAGGAATACACCGAAGCCGTCTTTCTCGAAGCCATCGTGCGCAAAATCAATGCCCTGTCCCCTGACCTGGTCCTCATCACCGGCGATTTCGTTAGTTCGAAACCCCTGCCGCAGGCAATGACCATCCGGCTGGGCCACCATTGCGCCGAGATCCTGAGCCGTATCGAATGTCCGCTACGCTACGGGATCCTGGGGAACCACGACGTGCTGGTGAGTAAGCCCGCTATCACCGGAGCGTTGCTGGAAAAGGGTATTCCCGTGCTCTCTAATAGCCACATTCCCCTGGAGCGCGGCTCCGCACGTATCTGGCTGGCCGGCATCAAGGACGCGCTGCAGGATCGCCCAGATCTCCTAACCGCTCTACCGGACCAGAGAAACAAGCGGACCGAACCCCTTCTGCTGATGGCGCACGAGCCTGATTTCGCGGATCATGCCGTAGGGCACGACATCGACCTGGTCCTCTCCGGCCACACCCATGGTGGCCAGATCCTGTTGCCCATGCTGCCCCCGCTCATGCTGCCGGACCTGGGCAAACGCTACGTACACGGATTCTTCAGCTTCGCCGATGGCATGCAGCTCTACGTGAACCGTGGGATCGGCGCTGTCAATCTACCGTTCCGCTTCCGCTGTCCGCCTGAGATCACAGTCATTACGTTGCAACCGCCGCTTTAGATCTATTCCCATTCTGCATCTGTGTTTGTGCGCGTCCTTAGCAATCTTTGGTACTACCCTTCCGGGTTGCCCAGTGTCTTACTCGCGTAATGAACTTATGAGAAATCACCGGGAAAACCGGGCTCTTTGCCGCGATCGTCATCCCGTTATGGCACCATCGTTGTACCGTTTTGAAGCACTTCTGATATCACTCAACCAAAGTTGTACATAACTAGTGAGACACCTCACGATGTTCTCGCTACACTCAGTAGCTGAAAGGAGACACCATGAGCACACAGACATTTCCAATCGTTGCGGAGCAAACAATGAGGCCGGAGTTGCGCATCGTGCGCAAGGCGGAACACATCATCGCCGTGAACGTCGCTGATGTTTGTTCTGACAATCCTGAGGAGCTGTATTACGAAGACAAGCTCGGTTGCGCGCGCGGTGTTGTGTTCGCGTTAGCTTTTCAAGGCGCCCTGGTTGTTGTCGCCGCCGTATGCTGGAAGCTGTTCCTGCACTAGAAGAGGGAGCCGCCAACATTCGGCAAGTAAGCGCGACACAGTGACTGTGCGCGACAAACCCGGAGCGCCCGATCAGCCGTTGACACGCTGATCCCCAGGCGATTAGAGCGCCTTCTCCATCACGTCAGCATCGATCTTTCCCCCGTAGTACTGATTGATTCTCCCCCGAGCGACAAATCCCAGGCTGCGATAGAAACGCTGCGCGCCGGCGTTATTCTCAGCGACTTCGAGCAAGAGGTGCTGTGCGCCTTCCTGCTTCATCTGCTGTTCCGCCGCCTGCATCAGGAGTGCACCGAAGCCTTGTCTACGGCTGGCGACTTCAACGTCCAGGGTCACGATGTGGCCGGTCAGCCTGCCTTCCGCATGCACACGCTCGATAATGAGGAATCCAGTCACATCGCCGCCGTCCGCTTCGGCGATCCAGCAGGAGCAGCGCGGATGACTAATGAAGTACTGCAACTCAGCCCGCGAGTAGGCGATTTCCGGCGGGAAGCACAGCTGGTCCAGCTGGTAGAGCCGGGGGAAGTCTCGCTTTTTGTAACTGCGGATCATACCCGGCTATCTTACGGGCAGCGCACCGGCCGATTACGCGCTGGCACAATTCGGCGTCGCCTAACCCAAAACAATCCGGGTCACCGGCGCTCACCGGTAGCTCTTCTTCTGGCTCTGGTTGAGGAACAAGAGCGTAAAAACCCCTCCCATATCTCACGACGCTTTCCAGTCGGGAAATGTGGAAGTCCACAGCACCCAACCAGCAACTCTGTCTCCTTGACCCAACCCCGGGGGCAAAAGAAAAGCCCCATGCAAGCCAGAGCGACCTGCACGGGGCTGGATCTACTGTAAGCCCCCCTCTACGGGTTGATAGCCAACGCCGCGCTGGAGTGGGTAGCAGGCTCAACCACGACACCGTTGTACGACGTGGCTGCCAACAGGCGGCCACCCGCAGAACGCACGTGACGCACCTTCCAACCTGGATCCCAAAACTTGAAAGTGCGGTCCGCCGGGTTTACGGCCAACACCCAGCTCGAGTTCCAGGAAGTCACGATCACCCGCTTCAACTGAGGATCCCAGGACATGCCACTAATATCAGAGACCGGCAACGACTTCATCTCCGTCCACGTCTGCCCGTGATCCTGGCTATAGAAAACGCCCTCGCGGCCGCCTAACCAAAGGCTGCCATCCTCCGGCATAGCAATGGATTGCAACAACGTCAGTTTTTCCGGCATGGCCAGGGGCTGCCATGTTTTGGCTCCATCCTGAGACCAGGCCAACGACTTATGCTGCGCCGCCAGCACCATGTCACCGTTCGAAGCGACAGCCCGATACTCCGGCTTACCCAGCACCGGCCCGCCGACCCAGGTTGCCCCCTGATCGGTACTGGCAAAAATCCCCTTGGCGGTAGCGACATACCAGGTACTCCCCGCCGCATCCACATCACTGATGCGCACGTCCATCTGGCCATCAGGAACCATGGTGGCCTTCTCCACCTTGGTGCGTTTCCCTTTCCGAACCACGTAGGAAGTCTTGGTTACACTCTTGACCACCTTGCCACCGGCAACCCAACCAGATCCATCCCAGCGGAAGATCCCGGCATTCGTCCCTGCCAGTACCGTGCCATCGGGCGCCTGGGACAAGCTGAACACGTCCCTTCCGTCGAGACCCTTGCTTTGCTGGGTCCATGTTCCGCCCTCGTCGTGAGAGACAAACACGCCGCCGAACGTCTTGTCGTTCACCACACCGGCAAAAACGGTCTGGGGTGACTTGGCATCGACCAGCAGGGTGGATACCTGGCGCTGAGAGAACCCAGCATTCGAAGCCTTGAAGGTAGTGGCCGCATCGTCACTCTCGAGCACGCCCCCACGATCCGTCGCCAGGAGCACATGCTGGGGATTCTTCGGATCGACGTAAACGTCGTTCACGATCACGTCACCCGAAGTCATGCGTTTGAAGGTTGCGCCGCCATCCAGCGTCTTGTAAAGACCCTCGGTGGTACCGGCATAAACCGTGTTCGGGCTGGTGGGATCGATCATGAGCACGCGCGTTCTGCGCGCGGTCATGGGAATACCCTGAATCTTTTTGTAGAGTTCGCCGCCCGTGTCGCTGCGGTAGATACCCGAACAAGCGCTGGTGTACACCGTATTCGGCGTGACCGGATTGATGACAATCGAGAACACGTCAGAATCTTCGATCAAACCCTGCTTGATGTTGTGCCAGTTGGCCCCACCATCCGTGGTCTTCCACGGCAGGTGCCATGTGCCCGCATAAATCGTCTGCTGGTCTTTGGGGTCAATCGCGATCGACTCCACCTCATGCAGCTCAGTGCTGCCGGCGGGCGAAATTTGCGTCCAGTGCACGCCGCTGTCTTCACTGCGGAAGACGCCCTTGAGCGTGCCCGCGATCCAGATCTTGGGGTTGGAAGGCGCCTGCGTCAGCGCGCGGATGGATTGACCCTTCATCGCGTCGACTGCCGTCCAGCTCTGCCCGGCATCGTGGCTCACAAAGAGCCCACCATCCGGGTGGTCCAGCACCCACGCCCCGACCAGCAGCGTCTTGCTATCCGACTGGTCGACAACAATGTTGTCGAGGATCAACTCCTCGCCCTTGGCGAGCTTGGCCAACCGCTTCCAGCTCCCGCCGCCGTCCATGACTGATAAATCCAGCTGTTGGTAGTGCCGAGATAGATGTGTTTGTCGTTCGTTGGGTCGGCCGCGAAGCTGCGACCGTCGCCGCCATCGGGGCCCACAGGCACCCAGGCCGCCGTTTGTGAAAAAGCAAAATGGTTGGGAGAAAGAGCCAGCAGCAGAAGGGAGGAGGAGAGAATACGCCCGATGAGTGGATTCATTGTCTTCTTGGTTAGCCTGATATTCGCAAAGATGCCATGGTGGTGTCCAGCATCACACTGCGCTTGCGGTACCAGCGGGGTCAAGGCAAAAGGAAAGGGTGACCATTACTAACCGGTCACCCTTTCCCTGCTTAGCTGCGTTCCCGGTTACTGGGCTGCGGCAGCTTTCTTCTTTCTGTGGTGAGCAGGAGCGACCGCTTTTCTGGTCTGTACCTTTACGGTGCTCTCGTCTACCGCAGTGGTGCCTTGCACGTCGTTGTCGAAGGTGGCGCCTGAAGGAACAAGGTAATTCTCAACTTCCTTGTTGCCCTGGGTACCAGTGCGTACCGAGATCCGGGAAGCATCGATGCCCTTCTCCTTCACCAGGTAGTCCTTCGTGTTGACTGCCCGTTGTGCTGCCAGCGTGTCGGCCTTCTTCTCTGTCGAGGCCGCCTCGCCAACCAGAACTGCGGAGGCATCTGTGGACTGTTGCAGGTTGAGCGCGACGTCATCGAGGCAAGCCTTCGCTTCGTTGTCTACGCGTGCCGGGCGCTTGGCGTCACGATCAAAGTTGATCGAGCAAAGCGTCTTCGTCTTGGGTGCGGGCGGCGGCGGCGGTGCTTCCACATTGACCGAAGTCGTGGAGGTTGCCGTTTGACCCTTGTCATCCTGCACGTTGCAGGTGACAGTGATCGCGCCAGCAGGTGCGCCGGTCGTGGTCAGTGTGGCGGTGTTACCCGTGCCACTGATCTGCGCGGCCGATGCGCTGTAGGTGTAGGTCAGCGGACGATTCTGCGGGCTGACACCCTGTGCGGTGATGGTCGAAGTGCCACCAGGAGCCACGGTCGTTGGATTGGCCGAGCAGCTGATGGTCGGAGGATCGTACTGCTTCACAGTGAAGTTGGCAGTGCAATCGGCGAACATCCCGACCTTCTGGCCTTCAGACACGTGACCGGTCACAGTGTAGTTGCCCGGAGCCAACGCGCCGGTGTCGATCTGGCCGGTCGTGTTGTCACCAGTGACCTTGACGCCTTCGCTACCCGTCCAGCTGTAGGTGGCCGTCTTTTTGGGGTTCAGGTTCGTCGCCGTGCCGGTCACCGTAACAGGGTCGCCGGGGAACGCGGGAGACGGAGCCGCGGTGCAGCTGTAGGTCACAGGAGGCGGCGGCAGAATGCTGCCCATGTGATACAGAAGACCGGTGCTCAAACGCGCAACCTTCAGGTTCGCACGGCCGCCCGTAGGATACGGGGACTGGGGACCGAAGTTGGCGTGGAAGTATTCGTAGTCTGCCTGGAACAGGCGAAGGCCGAGGTGACCACCGAGGAACGGCAGGGCGTAATCGAGACCGCCGCCAACGGTGAGCTCAGGACCGTACGTATAAGGCTGCTTGTAAGGGCCGCCCAAACGCACAAAACCCGCGCCCGCGTGGACGAAGGGGGTGATCTCTGCCGTCGGGTAACGGAAGACCATACCGAGGATGCCAGTAGAGGCACCGTCATTGTTGCCATCGGGATGGTTCGCGTACTCTACCTGGCCGCCAACATAGCGGTTGAAGAAGTAGTTGAAGCTGCCAATGGCGCCGTAGTTAATCGAGGAGTAGGAGACAGGGCCGTTGATGCCGATGTTAGCCCCTCCCGGAATCGTTACCGAGCCGTGTGGGGCGAGGTACGAGTAACCTGCGAAAATATCGATTCGAGAGGCTGGCGGCTCCGCGGGAGCTACCGGCTTTGGAGTTGTACTGGGGGAATCCTGGGCAAAGAGACTCACAGAGCTAAGTCCCAAAGCACTTGCTATCACCAGAACTCGACCCAGTGAATTCAACGGGCGAGAGTGCATGCGTCTATCCTCCGCAACCACTGGAAAGTTATTCAGTTCTTTGAAGTCTTCTCAACAAACCCGTGCCAAATGGACCAGCCTGGGGCTCAACCCATTTCGTGCTACCGGGACTGAGAGCTTTGGATGCAAAACATCCACATCCGGTAATCTACAACAAAAGGGGTGTCTCGACTAGCCTATAATCAACATCTTACGAAAGTCGGGTATAGGCAGTGAGTACGTAGTTACCCCCTGCTGCAGCACAACGGAACGCGCGTTCCAAAATGAACCGCCATACCACGTTATTACAGTTGCTGAATTATTAGAAGTTTAATGCGCGCTTCGCGGTGCCTCGCTCGCGCAGGATTTTCTCCTGGAGCAGGGTGATCGCGTACATTAACTGTTCCGGACGCGGGGGGCAGCCGGGGACGTACACGTCAACAGGGACGATCTGGTTCACTCCCTGGACAAGAGCATAGTTGTTGAACACGCCGCCCGAAGTCGCGCAGGCGCCCATGGAAATTACCCATTTCGGGTCAGGCATCTGCTCATAGAGCCGCCGGATGACCGGCGCCATCTTCTGCGACACTCTTCCCGCAATGACCATCAGATCAGACTGCCGGGGAGACGGGCGAAACACTTCCGCGCCGAATCGCGCCAGATCGAAGCGAGCGCCGCCCATAGACATCATCTCGATAGCGCAACAGGCCAGGCCAAAGGTCATCGGCCACACCGAGCTTTTGCGCACCCAGTTCACGGCAAAATCGAGCGAGGTCATGACCACCCCCTCAGGCTCTTCGTAACCGAAGTTGACTTCCCGAACCTTGTCCTGATTTTTGCCGCTCGACTCAAGGGTTCCGAAAAAGTACTGGTCTTTTCCCGCTGTGCTCATAAATGCAAGTATAAAACATGGTCGCGAAGTGGAATGTCGCCTGACGAACAGGGGACAGATTAACCACTGGCGAAAGCTATACTTTGCTAGTGTTGAAAGAGGATATGCAAAAAATAGAAGCTGTCATTCAGCCATCCAAGCTCGACGCTCTTAAGGATGCACTCATGGCGATCGGTGTCGAGGGTATGACGATTCTCGAAGCGCGCGGCCACGGACGTCAAAAGGGCCACACCGAGTTTTATCGCGGGCGGGAATACACGGTCGATCTCTTACCCAAGATCAAGATCGAGACCGTGGTACCGGACGAATTACTCGAGAAAGCCATCCAGGCCATCATTACGGCAACCCGTACCGGCAAAATCGGGGATGGCAAGATCTTCGTAACAGGCATCGACGAAGCCATTCGCATCCGCAATGGAGAACGCGGCGAAGCCGCTCTTTAGGCCCGAGGGGGCTCAATCCCCAGGACCGCTGCTGAGCCGGGCTTCTTTCTGTCGACGGCACGACTGCAGGCTGCGGAGAGATGGACAGTGGGTCCGGACGGGGCGCCGCAGGGGCTAAAGAGGGTGTGTGAGAACTTCAGAATTGGCTTCTCCCAACCACAAGCTCGGGAGCCCATATCGACCGACAGCTTTTTGTCGGGAGCTGTGGGATTACGCCGCGCTCAACCCGCAACCCTGAACCTGCAGCATGCTCAGTGACGAACGTGTCTGTATTTCTAAACGCTTGTGGATGTTCGGAGTTGCTGGTGGGAAGCTGCTCAATCCCCCGTCTCCTAACGATGAAGCCTTCGGTAGATATGGAGCATCCGGGTCTGTGGTAGCGGAAAGGTCCGAGTGGTTTTTTCGGCATGATTGAATTCGTGCCCCGATATGGATCACATTCTTTGTGCAGGCTCTTTCATCGTGCCGTGAGCGCACGAAAATGGGTCGGCCTTTTAGCCCTGGGCCCCTGAACTGCGCTCTTGCCATTGCTATGAAAGCTGCTTTCACGTCTCACCAGCAACTACGCGAGCACTACCAGGCGGAAATGTCGGCCATGCGGCTGTCATTTGAGCGCACCGGCAACGGCGTGCTCGCGATTCGCCGGCGCGCCCTCGTGGTCGATGGCTTGCTCGAACCGCTGTGGCGCTTCGAGCGAGGGGACGCACTGCCCGCCGGGCTGGCCCTCGTCGCCGTAGGCGGCTTCGGCCGCAAGGAGCTCTTTCCGTCCTCCGACGTCGACTTGTTGTACCTGTGCGCCGATGACCGCGTAGAAGAAGCGTTTCGCGAAAACATCCGCGCCTGTAGCCAGGGCATGTGGGATCTCGGCCTGCGCGCCAGTCCCATGATCCGCACCCTCAAAGAGTGCGATCGCTACGATCCCGATAACGTCGAGTTCACCCTCTCGTTGCTCGACCGCCGCTTCGTCGCCGGGGACTACACCCTGTACCAGGCGCTGCAAACCCACACCCTGCCCGAAGTGGCGATGCGCGAATGGAGCGGCATTACTCACCGCCTTGCCGAACTGGCCCGTCTCCGCCATCAAAAATACGGCAATACCATCTTCCACCTCGAACCTAATATCAAGGAATGTCCGGGAGGGCTGCGGGATCATCAGCTGGCCCACTGGCTGAATCTCCTGCAGCACGTGCACGAACAGAAGGCATGGCCCACCAGCTTCGGAACGCCCCTGGTCACGAACCATCACGACACCACTTCCGCGTTTGAATTCCTCTCCGCGACCCGATGTTTTCTTCACTTCCGCAGTGGGCGAGATGACAACAGCCTCGATTGGCATGCCCAGGACGAGGCAGCAGCGCAAAGCATCGGTCTTGAAACCAGGGGCACGTCCGACCCCGCCTACTGGATGCGCACCTACTATCGCCACGCGCGTGCCGAGTACCGGCGAGCCATTCTATTGATGGAGTCTTTGCCTCCAGCCCGGCAGTCTTTCTACCGGCCGCAACGGCGCAAACGTGTACCCATCGCCGGGACCGACTTTGTCATCCAGGACGGCCGCATCGATGTTTCCGAATCTTCCTTACTGACCGGCCCCGAAGGCATCCTGCGCGTGTTTGCCCTGGTCGCGGCTCATGGCTACCGCTTGACGCAAAGCGCCGAAGACCGCCTGGCCGATGCACTGCCAGTGCTCGATGTGCACATTCCCGAGGGACCGTTCCTGTGGAATGGTTTACGCGAAATCCTTCTCGGGCCGCACGCCGCCCATGCCCTGCGCACCATGCACGCCCTGGGCATCCTGGAACTGCTCATCCCTGAGTTCCACGGCATCGACGCCCTGGTTATCCGCGACTCCTACCACCGCTACACCGTCGATGAACACACGTTCCTGGTGATCGACAACGTGCACGCGCTGCGCCAGCCGCACCTGGCCTGGGAGCGCCGATTCTCCACCCTGCTAGCGGAAATCGACCGGCTCGACCTCTTCATGCTCGCGCTGCTGATGCACGACACCGGCAAAGCCCGCCGCACCGGCGACCACACCGTGCAAAGCGTGGAGCTGGCCGACAGCCTGCTCGCTCGGCTCGAGATGGATCCCGAGCAGCGCGATCTGATACGGCGACTGATACGCAATCACCTCGAAATGTCCATGACCCTCCGGCGTGACATCTTTGCCGCGGAAACCATTCGCACCTTTGCCGAAAAAGTGGCCTCGCAAACCCACCTCAAAATGCTGTGCCTGATGACCTATGCCGACATAAAGGCGGTGAATCCCGACGCACTCACCCCCTGGAAGGCTGACAGCCTCTGGCAGCTCTATATCGCCACGTCGAACTTCATGGACCGCAGCGTCGACCAGGAGCGCTACCGCTCGGCCGTCGACCCAAGTCTCTTGAAACGAATCCTGATTCTTGCCCCGGAGCAAGCGCAGGAGCTGAAGAGCTTTCTCGAAGGCTTTCCGCAACGCTACCTGCAGACCCGCATGCCAGAGCAGATTCGCGATCATTTCCAAATGGCCCTGCAGCTCTCCCAATCCACGGCACAAATCAATCTGCGCAACGTGCGCCAGCTCTACGAGCTGACCGTCATTAGCAGCGATCGGCCCCTGCTGTTTGCCGACATGGCAGGAGCTCTTTCCTCCTGGGGCATGAACATCGTCAAGGCAGAAGCCTTTTCCAACGACGCTGGCATCGTGGTGGATACGTTTCAGTTCTCCGACCCGTTTCGTACGCTGGAGCTGAACGTGTCAGAGGTAGAACGCTTCCGCCAGGGCATTCTGGATGTCATCTCACTTAAGACGCCGATCGAAGTATTGCTTCGCCGGCGGCAGACTGTGCGCCAGCCGATCATGGTCAAGGTAGACACCCGCCTCGACTTCGATGACACCGCATCGCCCCAGAGCACACTCCTGCAGGTAGTCGCCCAGGATGGCCCCGGCCTGCTGCGACAGATTGCTACCACGTTGGCGGCGCATGATTGCAATATCGAAGTGGCGCTGATTGATACAGAAGGGGAGATCGCGATCGACGTCTTCTACCTGACGATCAAAGGCGCCAAGCTAACGCAGGAGATCCAGGAACAACTGCAGGCGGCGCTCACCCGGACGGTCGAGGAACTACGGCCGGCACACGCCAACTAACATGCGGACTGTCATGCCAACTGACACCATTGTGGTCTGCGATCGGACGGGTACTCCGTGAAACTACGCCGGTCCATCCGGAAGTATCTACGCCTGCGCCGCCACCAGCGCCAGCGGCCAGCCTTCGCTCGTGCCGGAGACGAGCTGCGCGCCCGCACCAAAGCCTTCTCTGCCGCCACGACGATCGAGACGCAAACCGCCAGCTTTACCCGGCTGTTCCACTCCATCTGGACGGGCGCAAACGATCGTGCGTTTCATGTGCGACTCCTGTCGTGGATTCGCATGCTGGAGCATGACGACCGGCTGCGATTGGATTTCCAGTCCGCCATGCAGGCGATGCTCAGCCAGCTCGACTCCGTGGCCCTGCTGGCTGAGGCAGGCCTGCCCCGGCATCACGCAGTGCTCTCCGAGGGACTTCACCGTTTATTCAACCGCGTGATGCCTTCGGCCATGAGCGTAACCGACAGCTCGCGGGTGCTGGTCTCGCTTTTTGCCCACTCCCGCGATGTACACCGCTTTCTGGAACTGCCACAGCCAACGTTTGAACGCCTGCGGGCCCTGATTGCGCCGGCACCGAGCGGCGGCGGTCCACGCCCATCGCCGCGACTGCAATGTGATTTGCGTCAGGCGCTCTGTCTGATCGCCACCCGCACCGCGGGACGGGGGGTGACCGCCGCCATGCGTGAACGCGGCGGCCATGGGGAAATACAACACTCGCCCTTCTACCAGCTGATTTTCGCCACCGAAGCGCTGGTGCAGGCAACCGACGCTGAAGCGGCCGCCCCGCTGTTTGAATCCTGGAAGACCGCGGTCGCCACCTGCCGCAAGGAGCTCGGCCACGTGCGTCTGGGCATGGAGACCACCGGGGTCAGTGCCGACCTGGTGCTTGATTTGCGCAGCATCGAGCTGGCGCTGCAGCGCATGCACGGCCTGGCCAGGATCCTCACCTTCGGCAGTGTGGCCATACCGGCTGTCCCCGATGACGCCGCCGCAGCCCGCAATCTACTGAACCAGCTGATTGAAGGGCGCCTTGAAGACAAGCGCGTCTCTTCCCTGCTGAAACAGAATCTCAACCTCCTGGCCCGCAAGACGGTAGAGCGCACCGGCCGCAGCGGCGAACACTACATCGCTCAAAGCCGCAAGGAATACTGGCAGATGTGGCTGGCGGCGTTTGGCGGAGGACTGCTCACCGTACTCACCGCGGCCATCAAGATGCGTATCGTCGAGGCAAACTTTCCGCTCTTCGGCGAGGGGTTCCTGGCGGGCACCAACTACGCCGTCAGTTTCGTGTTGTTGCAGGTGTTTGGCTTCGCGCTCGCCACCAAGCAGCCCTCAGCCACCGCCGCCACCTTTGCCGGCATTGTGCGCAGTAACCCGGGCGACGCCAGCTGGAGCAAGATTTCTGACTTTACCGCCCGCATCAGCCGCACCCAATTGGCGGCGGCGATCGGCAACGTGATCGCCGTCTGCGTCGGCTGCGTCGCGCTGGAACGCCTGTGGCGGGTGATGTTTGCCGAGCACTACCTGCCTGCCGAAAGCGCCCGGCACGTGTATGAAGCTCTGCATCCCTTTGCCTCAGGAACGATCATCTACGCCGCCATGACGGGAGTTATTTTATGGCTGGCAGCGTTGATTGGCGGCTGGTGTGAGAATTTCGCCGTGTTCCACCGGTTGACAGAGGCCGTGTCGCAGCATCCCTTCGGCCTGCGCATCGGCCAGAACCGGATGACGCGGCTGGCCGGCTGGATCGAGCTGAACCTCGCCGGATGGAGCACCAGCATCGCCCTCGGCTACCTCCTGGGATTTGTACCAGTCATTGCGCGCTTTTTCGGGATTCCCTTTGATGTGCGCCACGTCACGCTGTCGACCGGTACGCTGGCGTTAGCCGCTGCCCGCTTCGGTACCAGTTCCTTCGGCAAGGGGTGGTTTTATTATGCGCTGGCCGGTATCGGCGTGACGTTTGTTTCAATCTCGGGGTAAGCTTTTCGATCGCTTCGTTTGTCGCATTGCGCGCCTACGACGTGCGTGCCCGGGAACAGTTCCTGCTATTGCGGTTTTTGTTGCGGCAGATCCTGCGTTCGCCGCTCAAGTTCATTCTGCCTATTGAGCACGACCGACCCGCCTTGACCCAGCTCACCGCGGTTGGGGAAGAAAAGTAGGGACTGGGTTTCGCAGCGGGAGGTAGATGTCCCCCACTCAAGCCGAAAAACGGCTTGAGTGGGCCACCCTGGGTCGTTCGAGGCTTTTATTTTGCGGGCTGAGTGGCAGCGGGCTTGTCATTGAGGGCGTAAATCACCTCACCGGGCTTGGCATAGCGCAAAATCACCCGCGCCTCATGCTCAATCGCGTCGGGATCCGACTGCAAATGATCGACGTGCTGCTTTAATCGGCTGTTCTGCTGCTGCAAATCCTGAATCTCTTTCTGCAAGACCTGGTGCTGTTCGCGCTTTTGCTGGTAAGCAGAGAGCCCGTTTGCTCCGAAGATCGCGTGATAGCCGAGCGAAACGGCAACCACGATAGCCGTGGTGGTAGCCACCCGGCGACCGGAATGAAAGAAACAGGTCGAAACATTCTCCCTGAGTTGCTGCAGCGACGTTTTCATGACAACCCTCGCCTACCATACTCACCGAAACCCGTTGGGCTTGCACAAAGTTTTTGCCCATCGCCGTTTTAGAAATCCTACTTGGTAAACAGCTCCCCCCAGGCAGAGCCAGACACCAGAGCCAGAGACAGAGCCGGAGACAGAGCCGGACACCAGGATATTTGTTATGCTTCAAGTGGTTCTCGCGCGCCCGGTCGTCCTCTTATGCGGCTTTTATTCCTGGCCTTTGCCCTCAGCTTCTGTGCGTTGCTGTGGGTGGCGTTCTCGGTAACACGCCATATCCGGCGGCACAAAGCGCCAGCAGGCAGCGGTACCGAGGCTGCCATCGAGGGCACACCGCTCACCGCGAGAGAAGCGAAGGCTGATCGTCAGCCCGCTCGTCCGCGTCCTTAACAACGGAGATGAATGATGCAAGAAGTGGGTGTTCGGCAGGATCGCTATTCCCTTTTAGATGAGCCCCGGTACAGCTGGCGCAGCGGCGCCTACGTAGTTGCAGGCACTGCCCTGGTAGCCCTTTGCGCACACATTGCCGTGCCGCTCGGCTTCACCCCGGTCCCGCTCACCATGCAGACCTTCGCGGTCCTGCTGCTGGGCCTGCTGCTAAGTCCGGGCGCCGCCTTTGCCTGCCTCGCGCTGTACCTGGCCGAAGGCGCGGCCGGCCTGCCCGTGTTCAGCCCTCATGGCCCCGGAGGTCTGGCGCAACTGCTGGGTCCCACGGGCGGTTACCTGCTCTCCTATCCCTTCGCAGCTGCCCTGGCCAGCCTGCTCTACCGGCGGACTCAACGCCGTTTCGTGACCGCCGCCGCGAGCGCCGCATTGGCCAGCCTGGTGATCCTGCTGATCGGCGCCACCTGGCTTGGGGTGCTCACCCACGCCAGTGTTTCTCCCCTTTTCTCCGCCTCCATCGCGCCATTTCTGCCAGGCGACGTGATCAAAGTGCTGGCTGCGGCAGGGTGTGCCAGCTCCTTCCGGGCGTTCAGTGCTTCCCGGCGCAATTCCACGCTTTAGGGCATGTTTTGGTGGGACTAAAGGACGCTGCCGCATGACGGTTGCACCCGCACCCCAGGTAGCGTCCAATCAAAGGTCCATAGGAAAGGAATATTCGTGACCACGACACCGATTTCACACGAGTCAAACGCGCCCGCTCAGGACCGCACACCGGCGCCTGGAGCCGTGAGAGAAATCAGCATCGCGCACAGTCCGGACTCGGACGACGCTTTCATGTTCTACGGGCTGGCGACCAACAAGGTCCGCGTACCAGGCTACAAGTTCACCCACACACTGTGTGACATCGAGACCCTTAACCACAAGGCGATGAACGAAGCCTTCTACGACGTAACCGCCATCTCGTTTCACGCCTACCCCTACCTGCAGCAGAACTATGCGCTGATGGCGTGCGGCGGGAGCGTGGGCGAGAACTACGGTCCCATGATCGTCGCCAGCCGCCGCATTGCCGCTGACGAGATCAGCAAAGTACGCGTAGCCGTACCGGGCACGCTCACCACCGCGTACCTGACCCTGAAGCTATTCGCTCCGGAAATTGAAACCGTCACGGTTCCCTTCGACCAGATCATTCCGGAGGTGGTTGCGGGCAACTTCGACGCCGGCCTCATCATCCACGAAGGGCAGCTGACCTACGCCTCCAGCGGGCTGCACAAGGTGATTGATCTTGGCGTGTGGTGGCGGGAGCAAACCGGCCTGCCCTTACCGTTGGGGGGCAATGCCATCCGCCGCAACCTCGGCGAAGACGTGATGCTGACCGTGACCCAGGCACTGCGCGACAGTATCCAGCACGCGCTCGATCATCGCGAGGCGGCGCTTGAGTACTCAATGCAATTCGCCCGCGACCTCGATCCGCAACTCGCCAATCGCTTTGTCAGTATGTACGTGAATGAGCGCACGCTGAACTACGGTGACGACGGCAAAGAGGCCATCCGCAAGCTTCTGGCGATGGGCCATGAGCGCGGACTCATCCCCATGCCCGTTAAAGTAGATTTCGTCGGCTAGTGGAGTGCGTCGGAAGGCGGGATTTATAGAACCCGGGGATGTCATCGGAGCAGCCAGCCTGCGGTGGTTCCCGGTGCCTTTTATCAGGGCACGAATTTAGTTGTGCCGCACAAACGCAGAAACAGAATTGGCAAGCCGCAATCTTGAACCTGCAGCAGGCCTAGCTAGTGGCATTGGGGGACCGCCGCGTGCGGCGTTTGAGCACAAGCGTATGCCGGCTTCCTGCCGGTGTTTGCTTCACGCCGCAGGCGCTGCCGGCCAATGTCACTAGCCTCCAATTTGTCATCCCGAGCGCAGTCGAGGGATGAACAATCTCTCCTTTTGTCGACAACTCCAAGGCGGAAGACAGATGAGTCGTGGTGGCTGCGACGGAGCGTCATGTACGTGCCGACATGATGGGATGACGAGGGACGCGTCATCGCGTACCCTGGCGGTTCACTCGATACGGTGGAAGCCCCGGACTTTTAGTCCGGGGGCGCGGGTGTAGAACCCGCGCTGAGGGTGGCCCTCACCATGCGACGGCTTTAGCCATGGTGGCAGCGGCGTCAGTCCGATTGGAAAACTTGCGCATAGATTTCCCGGGGAGCTCACACGGCCGATTGGCTGGCGGGCTTGGCTCCACCAGGGCTGAAAGCCCTCAATCCTTGTGCGCGTTTAAGCGCGGGCCTTGAACCCGCGCCCCCGGACTGAAGTCCGGGGCTTCCACCGGGTGCGAGCGGGTTCTCCGGGAATCTTTCAGCGCGTCGTTTCGATGGAGAACAGCCGAACTTGATCTTTGCCGACCTGGAGATTTGAGTCAAAGTGAAACATTGCAGATCCCTCGGCTTCGCTCCCAATCAGCAATCCCCGCCTGTCCTCGTTCATTCCATCCTTAATTTGCCTTAAGGCAAATCAGCTGCTCGGGATGACAAATTGGGGGCTAGCTAACCCGCAAAGCATGTCGTCGCACACCAAAAATTAGCCTAACGCGCGCTACCGGTCCTCGTCCTCGTCCTGCTTGATCGCCGCCGGATGCGCCAGCATCGACGGCAATGGCTTGTTCCCCATCGCTGCGCGCCACAGAATCACATTTAAGACTCTGGGATCCGCGCGGTCCTCATGGCGAAAGTCCATGCGGCGGGAAGCTTCCGCCCCTGGCGCGTTTGCCGCATTGGCGCGGTAAATCAATCCATTGTCGCGATTACGGTAATCAGCCGTGTACGCCGGTTGATCCCCGGCTCCCGTGAACAGCGGAGCGATTGGCGGCGCCAACGCATCGTTGTTGTTCATCGGCGGTACGCCCAGCAGTTCCTCCATGGTGCGCAGCACACTCACGGTTGTGTAGAACGTGCTATCGACCACCGGCTGCGCTGCACGGGGTGAGTACTTGCTCACCACCAGGGCAATGCTGCGATGAGCGTCCACGTGATCCGCGCCGGCCTGGGCATCGTCCTCAAGAATGAAGAACGCAGTGTCATCCCAAAAAGGACTGTGCGCAATGGCTTCCACCGCCCGCCCGACTGCCAAATCGTTATCGGCGACGGAGGCCTCCGGAGTCGGCATACCCGGCCTGGTGCCCGCCGTGTGATCGTTCGGCAATCGCAGCTGGATGAATTGCGGCATCGTGTCTTTGCCCTGCCCACGCTCACTGACCCAACCGCGAAACCTGGTGAGGAACTCCTCCACCCGCAGCTGATCGGGGAAGCTCAATTGAAAGTCGGGGTATTGCGGATCGAAGTGCCCCACCAGCTCCGGCTTGGTGGGCACGCTTTCCTTGATCATCGGAATCGGCCACGGATACGGGCTATTGCCACCGCCATAGTTCTGCGGAATAGCCTCGACCGTGGCGAATATTGCCGTGCGACCCGCACTTGGCCGGCTCCGGCTCAGGAGTACCCTCGGTGGGCGCTGTGTCCTCGGGAGCCATGTCCGGGCTGGCGCAGAAGACAGTCGAGATGAATTCTCCAAAGTGGTACAGCGATTTGCCATGGCGCGCCAGATCGCTCCAGATGTAATTGCTTCCTGGCTCATTCACGTCAGGGTATCCCCTCGCGCAGCGGATAACCATTCTGCACTTCGCCCTCGAAATCGTAATGCCGCTCCTGACCGCGATAGCTCTGCTGCCAGGTTTTCTCGGTGTAATCGCTGGAGATGGCGGCATTCGACCAAACGTGCCCATCCCCCGAAACTTCGCCGGAATCGTAGAAGTTATCCAGCACACCAAACTGCCGGGCGAGCTTGTGTTCATTGGGCGTAATCGACTCGCCATACATGGTGAGCGCCGGCACTCCATTGCCCACGCCCAGATCGCCCAGGATCTGATCGTAAGTACGGTTTTCCTTGATGATGTAGATCACGTGGCGAATCGGGTTGGTCCCGCCATGAAACGTCATCTTCGCCTGCGTGGCCTTCATCAAATTTGTCTGCAACACCTCCTGCGTCAGCCGCGCACGGTCACGATCGATGTTCCGCAGGTCAATGGCAGCGAGCGAACCATGCAGGAGCGTGGCGATATAAGTGGAGCTGCGGTTGGTGGCGGCAACGCCCGCGATCTGTGGCTGTGGCATATTATTGGGCCCGGTGCCTTCGCCCTTGGCCGTAGCGACGTAGAGCGTGTTGCCCACCGTCGCCAATGCCGTGGGGTACCACTCCGTCGGAATCCACGCCATCGCGGAAGATGCTTTACCAGCTGCGGTGTGCCCGGTGGTGGAAAAAACGGCAATCGCGTCTGAGCCGGTATTCGCCGCGTAGAGTCGCTTGCCATCTTTTGAAACCGCGACCGCATCCGGCATCGCACCAAAGAAGGTCTGCCCCGGCAACCGCGTGTCATAGAGCGACTGCAACCTGAGTCCGTTTCGCGCCACAGCCAATGCGGCGACAGCATCACGGTTGGCCAGCGCCACATAGAGGGTCTGCTCGTCGGGGCTCCAGGCGAAGGCGGCCGGATGAGAACCGGGAAGCGTCGGCTGCCTGGGCGGCAGCAGCGATAGTGACTTCAGCACTTTCCCATGAAGCAAATCGAGTTCCGCTACCGCCGAGCCGTTCCAGAGGGCCACAAACGCGCGGCTGCCAGCGCGGTTTATCGTGACCGCCATCGGGTACGCGGAGGGCACCACCTTGCCCTGCGACAGATCAAAGCGCTGGATGACCTTGCCAGTCGCGGCATCCATCAGCAGGACATCGTCGGAAAGATTATCCGCGATGAGCAATTGCTCGCCGCCATCGGGGCCGGTTCGCACCGCGATGCCTGCCGGAGACGGAACGGCCATGCCGTCCGGCACGCCCACCCCCACCTTGTTCTGCTGCTTACCCGCAGCGAGTCGCTGCAGCGGCACGGGCAGCAGTTTTTCCGCCTTCACTTCACCCTGGCTGAAGCTGTAAACCGCCACCGCATTCCCGGTGGCCACTTTGCCAGTCTCCGGGGTCGCCCTGGTATTCCCTTCGGGCGCGGTGAGGGAATCGAACACCGCGTACAGATGCTTGCCGTCCTTCGCAAACGCCAGCCCGGAGTACATCGTCTGCGGCAGGCCGGCAGCGGTCCGGGTCTCGGGATAATCCGTCACCTTGCCGGTCTGTATGTTCAACACCGCAATCGATTGCTGATACTGCGACGTAAACGTACCGAATCCGGCGTTGACCACGGCAAGGTAGAGCCCATCGGGCGAGACGGCCGCCGTCATCGGCAGACTGTTCAGCGGCTGGGGAGAGCCTGGCACGGGTACCGACAACTGTTTGCTGGTGGGGAGGTTGATCGTGCGGCCGGTTGTTTGCGCACCCGCCAGGGATGTCGCAGCTCCTAAAGTCACCAGAGCCAGCCGCGATGAGGCGAACGAAAGTCGTAGGAAATTTCGCAAGATCAACACCCTCCGCTAAACACGCGCATGCCATGCAACCCGAACAAGCTGGTGGGTTTAGCTGCATGGTGCCTTCGAGTTATCGTAACCAATCTTCATTACAAAACTCTTACGAACGGGGCCGGTAAGCCCTGTTAGCTTGAAATAAGCGGGCCGCTCTCAGGGCTCTCACCCCAAGATCATGCAGACAGAATTCTTAGAAACCTCCCCAGCCGTGTCGTTTGTCCCCGAAGCCGGAACAATCGAGGAGAAAGTCGAAATCACTCGTCGCGCAGAGAAACGCGAAGACACCCCTACCCTGGGCCGAGCCACCCACAAGAACAAGATGAACTGGGTGACCTTTGGCTTTATGGCAGCTTTTCACGTGCTCGCCGTGGTGGCGCTGTTCATGTTTACCTGGAAGGCCTTCTTCTGTTTCGTAGGCCTCTATGTCGTAGCCATCAACATGGGCATTGGCATGGGCTATCACCGCCTGCTGACTCATCGCGGATACCGCACTCCCAAGTGGCTGGAATACTTCCTGTCGGTCTGCGGCACCCTGGCGCTTGAAGGCGGACCCATTTTCTGGGTGGCGACGCACCGCGTTCACCACCAGCACACCGATAAAGAAGGCGATCCCCACACCCCGCACGACGGTGGCTGGTGGTCGCATGCGGGCTGGATTATCTCCGGCGACGCCTTGCATCATGAGACGGCACTGATGGCCCGCTACGCACCCGATCTTGCCAAGGACCGGTTTCAGGTCTGGCTCAGCAAGTATCACTACGTACCCATGGTGACCGTTGGCCTGCTGCTCCTGGCCTTTGGCGGCTGGCCATGTGTGATGTGGGGCATCTTTCTGCGGGTAACCCTGGGTCTGCACGCGACCTGGCTGGTGAACTCCGCGACCCACATGTGGGGTTCCAAGCGCTTCCCAACGCGGGATGACTCACGCAACAACTGGTGGGTAGCTCTGTTGACTGGCGGCGAAGGCTGGCACAACAATCACCACGCGCATCCTGTCTCGGTACGCCATGGCTTGACCTGGTGGGAGTTCGATCCGAACTACTACGGGATCTGGGTATTGCAGAAACTGGGGCTCGCCCGGAATGTAAAAGTAGCTGTGTTCGATCCCCTCGATCCGAAACCTGCGGGCGCTGCTTAGTTTTATTCTTCTGTGAGGATTTGAAAAGGGGTACAGGCTTTGGCCTGTACCCCTTTTGTTTGCTGCGAAGCTCAGCTTTGTGATCTAGACTTCTCAACCCGAAAAAAAACCGAGGGTGGCCCACTCAAGCTCCGCTTGAGTGGGGGACATCTAAACCCCTAATCGCACCCGCTCCACCGCTATACTCTGGCTAGGGCACGAAAGCTATGCGCGTCACCAAACGCCGGAATGCGATTGCTTTCTTCATCACACTGGGCGCTTGCCTGGTTGCCCTCGCCGTCACCCTCAACGTCACCTGGATCATCATCAACTGGCGCAGCGTCGTTCTCCTGCTGGCCGGCATCCCCTTCTTCCTTCTCCTGATCGCCGGCCTGGTCCTCAATACCATCTTCCTGGTGCGGGAGGTCCGCCGCAATGAGCGCCACGACAGCTTCCTCAACGCGGTCACCCACGAGCTCAAAACCCCCATCACCTCCATCCGCCTCTACCTCGAAACCCTGCAACGGCACGACGTACCCGAGCCCAAACGCCGCGAGTTTTACGAGATCATGCTTTCCGATACAGAACGCCTGCTGGGTACTGTGGAGCAGGTACTCAAAGCAGGAGAAGTCGGCCAGCGTGCCCGCAACCAGGTCCGCCTGCCGCTCCTCTTCGATGACGTCCTGCGGCAGAGCATTCGCACCACCCTCCAGCGCTATCACCTGGAGGAATCGACCATCGAACTCACCATCGACCCCGACGCAGAACAACTAGCCGTCTTCGGCAACCCGGGCGATCTGGAAACCGCCGTGCTGAACATCCTGGACAACGCCGTCAAATATTCCCCACAGGGCCCTCAACTCAAGGTGCACCTGGCGGTCGAAGGAGATGCCTGGCTGAGGCTCACCGTAATCGACCAAGGCCTCGGCATCCCTCCGCCGCACCTTAAGCGCATCTTCAAGCGCTTCTACCGCGTACCCGCACGCAACGTATTCCGGGTCACCGGCACCGGTCTCGGCCTCTTTCTGGTGCGCACCATCGCCCGCCAGCACGGCGGCGACGTGGTTGCCGAATCCGAGGGCGAGGGCCGCGGAGCCACCATCCGTCTGCAACTACCCCGTGCCATGGGTTCTGCAGCGCACGAGTTGGCCCAATGAGCCAATCGGCCAGCATCCTGGTAGTGGAAGACGAGGCTCACCTGGCGCAGGGGCTGCTCTTCAACCTGCGAGCCGAGGGCTACTCGGTGCAACTCGCGATGGATGGCGAAGCCGCACTCGCGATCATCGCCAACAACAGCATCGATGCCATCATCCTCGACGTGATGCTGCCGGGCCGTGATGGCTTTTCCGTGGCCGCCGAACTACGCTCGCAACAGAATTTCGTGCCTATCCTCATGCTGACTGCCCGCAGCCGCCCGGAAGATGTACTGAAAGGCTTCAGCGCCGGCGCTGACGATTACCTCCCCAAGCCCTTCGATCTCGCCATCCTGCTGGCCCGGCTGAATGGCCTGCTGCGCCGCATGGTGTGGCTGCGCCCCGCAACACCGCCGCAGCCGGCGCTAGCCCCGCAGGAGACCGCCTCCACCTTCAGCTTCGCCGGGCGCACCATCCATTTCGATGATCTGCAACTGGTGACCCGCGGCAAGATGGTGCGCCTCACCCTGATGGAAAGCGACCTGCTCCGCTATCTCGTAGCCAACCAGGGCCGCATCATCTCACGCAAGGAACTCCTCGAGCAGGTATGGCGCGTGCATGAAGACACCGATACCCGCGCCATCGATAACTTCATGGTGCGCCTGCGCCGCTACCTGGAAGACAACCCGGCCGAGCCTGTGTTTCTCGAGACCATTCGCGGTGTGGGCTACCGTTTTCAGCCTGGGGAAAGCGAAGCGACACCCGGCTAACACCTTCGCGCCATTGTCAGGTTATGCGTGTGCAAGCAGACTTCTTTTCAGCAGCATGCTCTCCCTCCTTAGGGTGCGCCGGCTAAGTCGGAACATCTTTCCACGTCGAAAGATAGCGCGCGAATGTTACGCGCGGCGGCTTACCAAGCGCACCCCTTTCTCGTTCCTGGCTTCTTGTCTGCTGTGTTCCCGCACCGAAATGCTCTAGACTGACAGCAGTCCAACCGGTTCAACCCTGTGCGCCTGTTCACCCGCTATGTATGGAATGAAGTGTTGTCGCACGCACTGCTCGGCGGTGCGTTGTTTACCTTCATTCTCTTCATGAAAAACATCGGCGAACTGCTGGAGATGGCAGCGCGCAACAGCGCCTCGCTTGGCGGCGTTGCCAAGGTCTTCGTGTTCCTCTTGCCCAATACGCTGACGTTGACGGTACCCATGGCGGTGCTGGTGGGCGTGTTGCTCGGCCTCAGCCGTCTCTCGGCCGACAGCGAGATCACCGCCATGCGGGCTGCCGGCGTGGGTGTGTGGTATTTCGTCCGCATCGTCTCGGTCGTCGCCATCCTGGCCTGGGGTGTTTCGCTGGCGAATTCTCTTTATGTTGCGCCGGAGGCGACCAAGGCTCTGCTGCGGCTGAAAGACACGCTGAAGAACCAGCAGGCCTCGTTCGAGATCCAGCCCCGCGTCTTCTACGAAGATTTCAAAAACTATGTCCTGTACGTGCAGGATATTCGCGCCGGTACCGGCTCAGCCCGTTGGCAGCGCATTTTCCTGGCCGATTTGCGGGACCCGGCCGCGCCCAGGATCACCACCGCGGAAGAAGCCGTGGTCACTAACGGCGGCCCGAACACGCTGCTCATGCGCCTGCGTGGCGGGACCGAGCACGAGATGGAGACCACCAACGGGTCGCCACAGTACCAGGTCTCGACGTTTCAAGAGACGGAGCTGCCGCTCACCATCGGCACGCAGGAAGATTCCCATATCGGGCGGGTGGATGCGCCCATCCTCGCGATGAGCAACCACGACTTGTACGTGCGCGCGCAACGCCCCGGCGGCCGGCCGTTCCTCATTGAGCTGAACAAGCGCTTCGCCTACCCCGCCGCTTGCCTGGTGTTGATGCTGATCGGCATCCCGCTCGGCCTCTCCTCGCGCCGCGGGGGCAAGAGCACCGGCTTCGTCGTAACCATTGCGCTGGTGTTCATCTACTACTCGCTATCGCTCACCGGCGTCTCCCTGGCCAGGGAAGGCAAAGTTCCTGTATTCGCCGGGGTGTGGGCCGCCAACATTCTGTTCGCCCTGTCCGGCTTGGTATTGCTGCGGCAGATGGCCGTGGGCGGCGTAACCGGAGCACAGTTCGGGGCGATTGCCGGCCGCTTGAAAAATCTGGAGCTGTTCCGCCCCAAAGCAGCAGCCGCCGAACCCGTCGAGACGGAGCACCACGAACGTAGCCGCTTCCCCCTCATCCTCGATGGCTATGTGCTTCGCGAGTTTCTCAGCACCTTCGTCATGGTGCTGGTCAGCTTCGTTCTCTTATTGCTGGTGTTCACCTTTTTTGAGTTGCTGGGCGATATCATCCGCAACCGCACCCCTCTGGTCACGGTGGGCGCCTACCTGATCAATCTCACGCCCAACATGTTCTACAACATCACGCCCCTGGGCGTATTGGTAGCCGTCCTGGTGACGTTTGGCGTGCTCACCCGCACCAACGAATTCACCGCCATGAAGGCGACCGGCATCAGCCTGTATCGGGTCATGACGCCCATCCTGGTGGTCTCGGCGATGATCGCCGTTACGTTGTTCCTGTTTGACGAGTCGTATCTGCCCACCGCGAATCGCCGGCAGGAGGCACTGCGCAGTGTTATCAAAGGGCGGCCCGCGCAGACGTTTCTCAGACCCGACCAGAAGTGGATCTTCGGCAAGCAGGAACCGGGCAAGCCGGGACGCATCTACTACTACCAATTTTTCGACCAGGCCGAAGACCGGTTCGCCAATCTCACGGTGTTCGAGTTCAATCCTGAGAACTTCGCCCTGTCCCGCCGCATCTTCGCCTCCAGCGTGCATTGGGAACCCCAACTGCAGCAATGGGTCTTTGAGCATGGCTGGGAACGCCGCTTCGATGGCGAAGCGGTCAGCAGCTACAAGCAATTCAGCGTGGAAAGCTTTCCTGAGATCGTCGAGCAGCCGCAGTACTTCAAAAAAGAAGCGCTGCAATCCCAGGAAATGAGCTTCGGCGAACTCAAGCGCTACATTCGCGATCTCGGCCAGAGCGGATTCGACACCAAGCACCTGAGCATCCAGCTCAACCTCAAACTCGCCTATCCGCTCATCACGCTGGTCATGGCCGTGTTGGCCATCCCGTTCGCGCTTTCGATGGGCAAGCGAGGTTCGTTGACCGGCATTGCCGCCGCCATCGGTCTGGCCATCGCCTACATCGTAGTGACGGAGACCTTTCAGGCACTGGGCGATGTGAACCTCTTGCCAACCCTCCTGGCCGCCTGGTCGCCCGACCTGCTGTTTGGCTTGGCAGGCGCTTACCTGCTGCTGCGAACGCCCACCTGAGTTCCCGATAGAATAGAAGGCAGCATGTTTGCCCCCCTCCGGCCACTGTTCCCCTATCTGCGGCGCTATTCCCGTGACTTCGTCTGGGGTGGGCTGGCGGTCGTCGTTTCGAACATCATCTGGATCTTTTTCCCCCAGGTGCTGCGGGTAGCCATCGACGACCTGAACCACGGGGTTACGCGGCAAAAGATTCTTCTCTATGCCGCTCTGCTGGTGGCGATCTCTGCCGCCAAAGGTGTTTTCCTCTTTCTCACCCGCTGGATCATTATCGGCATCTCGCGCGAGATCGAGTTCGATTTGCGCAACGATCTGTTCCAGCACCTGGAGCGCCAGCCGGCCGCTTACTTCCAGCAGCATCGTACGGGCGACATTATGGCCCGCATGACAAACGATCTGAACGCAGTGCGCATGCTGCTCGGCCCAGCGATCATGTACAGCGCCAACACGGTTCTGTTCTCGCTGGGGGCTCTGTATTTCCTCTTGCGCATCAGCCCCTGGTTGACCCTGGTGGCCCTGGTGCCCCTGCCGTTAGCCAGCATCCTGGTCCAGTCACTGGGGCGCAAGATTCATGAACGCTTCGAGCGGATCCAGGCGATGTACTCGGAGATTTCCGCGCAGGCGCAGGAAAACTTTTCGGGTGCGCGGCTGGTGCGTGCCTTCGCCCAGGAAGAAGCGCAAATCGCCGCCTTCGAAAAATCCAACAAGGAGAATATTCGGCGCGGCCTGCGCCTCGTACAGCTGATGGGGATGCTCTGGCCGACGCTCGAGTTCATTCTCGGCTTGGCCCTGGCGGTGACGCTGCTGGTGGGTGGTCACGAAGTACTCTCGCATCGCATCAGCATCGGTGACTTTGTCGCCTTCAACACCTATATGGTCATGCTGACCTGGCCAGTCATCGCGCTGGGCTGGGTGGTCAACCTGTGGCAGCGGGGCACGGCTTCCGTGGTGCGCATCGATGAGTTGCTGGCAGAGAAGCCCACGATCGACGACGCGACGGCCGATCCCGCGCTGGCGACGGATCTGACGCTTCGCGGCGACATTGAATTTCGTAACCTGACCTTCTCCTATGGCGGATCGGATGCGGATCGCGCCGAGGTGCTCCACGGGCTGTCATTGAAGATTCCAGCTGGCACCAGCCTGGCCATCGTCGGTCCGACAGGCTCCGGTAAATCGACGCTCATCAACCTGATTCCCCGGGTGTACGACGCGCCTCCGGGCACAGTGCTGATTGACGACCGCCCCATCCGCGATTACCCGCTCGCCTCGCTGCGCAGCAACATCGGCTTCGTGCCGCAGGAAACTTTTCTCTTCAGCCAGACCATTCGCGGCAACATCGCCTTCGGCGCACCCCATGCTACAGATGCCGAGGTACTGGCCGCAGCAGAAGCGGCACATATCCGCCGCGAATTTGAGGAGTTCCCTGCCGGCTTTGCCACAACGGTGGGCGAGCGTGGCATCACCCTTTCGGGCGGCCAAAAGCAGCGCACGGCGATCGCCAGAGCCGTCATCCGCGATCCAAGAATTCTGATTCTGGATGACGCCCTGGCCAGTGTAGACACCTACACTGAGGAGCAAATCCTGGGCGAGTTGCAGAGAGTGATGCAGGGCCGCACCACCATCTTCATCTCGCACCGCATTTCAACTGTCCGTCATGCCGACCAGATCGCCGTCCTGGTCAACGGACGCATCGTGGAGTTGGGCAATCATGACGAGCTGCTAGCCCAAAACGGCTACTACGCCGACCTGTTCCAAAAGCAGCTGCTGGAAGAAGAACTAGCCGTAGCCCGCTAGCCTCGCCCCCACGGACTGTGATCTCACCACGACGATCGATCACAACCACATTGCCCCGATCCTGGACGGGTAGGGCATTGTGGTTGTCATTTCAACCGGCGGTTCCAGGAGACCGCTAACCCTTGGCCAACTCCGTCTCGACCACCTTTAGCAGCGCTGGATCCTCAGCGGTCGTGTCAGGCGCGAAGCGTGCGACTACATTTCCGGACCGGTCCACTACGAATTTCTCGAAGTTCCAGAGCACCTCGGGCGCTTCGTTGGTTTCGATTCCGTATTTCCTTAGATCTTCGGCGAATGGGATCGGCCCCGTGCTGGTCGCCTCGGGCTGAGCCGCAATCAGCTCGCGATAGAGCGGATGTTTACCCTCTCCCACCACCGTGATCTTCTCAAACAAGGGAAAATCCACCCCGAAATTGCTGGTGCAGAAATTGGCTATTTCCGCATTGCTGCCCGGCTCCTGAGCCTTGAAATCGTTGGCAGGAAAGCCGGCCACCACCAAACCACGGTCGCGATACTGGCGGTACAGCTTTTCCAACGATTCGTACTGCTTCGTAAGCCCGCACTTTGAGGCGACATTCACGATGAGCAGGACCTTACCGTTGTACTCACCGAGGTTGGTGTCTTCGCCAGTAATGCGGCGCACAGGTATTTTTTGGATGGGTGTGGTCATATGAATCGATTGTAGAAGATGGCGAAAGGTGGGTGCCATGAGCGGCTCCATTGCGTTTGTGGATGATTCCGGCGACACCCCGGTGAGCGGCTTGCTCCACGGGACCATTACGGCCAAAGGCGACTGCCTGCTGCTGACCCATGGGGCCGGATCCAATAGTGACTCTCCCCTGCTCATCGCCCTGGCGCAGGCATTGGCCGCTACCGGGTTGGCCGTGCTGCGGTACGACCTTTACTTCCGCCAGCAGCGGCCGCAAGGCCCACCCCCGCGAGGCTCCGGCGACCGTGACCGCGAGGGTTTACGGGCAGCGATCGCAGCCCTGCAGCGGCGCACCGCAGGCCGCGTGTTCCTGGGCGGCCACTCCTACGGTGGAAGGCAAGCCTCAATGCTGGCTGCGGAACAACCCGGCCTGGTCAGCAGACTTCTCCTGCTGTCGTATCCCTTGCACCCACCACAACGCCCCACCGACCTGCGTACCGCTCACTTCCCCCACCTGCAGACACCCGCTCTGTTTGTCCACGGAACCCGGGATGGCTTCGGCTCAATCGAAGAGATGCAGTCAGCCCTGCAGCAAATCCCGGCCCAGTGTGAGCTGCTGACCGTAAAGGGCGCAGGCCATGAGCTACTCAGCAAAGGCAAGCGTGAAGCAGAAGCAGCGCGCATCGCCCAGGCGTTCACATCATTTGCGATTTGATCCTGCTTGACGATCCTGGACTGCATCCAAGGGAAACAGGAGAAACGACAATGAAAGCTCTTGGATGGATTGTGGCAGGTGTGGGTGTTGGACTTGCGACGTTCCTGGTACTGAATCAGAACGGTCCCCAGTACGCGACGGGGAGTGATGATCTTGACGATGCAGCAGATAAGGCTTCCCTCTGGGGCGCGAAACAGCGCGCGACCGGCACCGGCGGATCCGTTCTGGGCAGGATCAAAGAAGGCGTTGGCAATGTTACCGGGAACGACCGGCTGGCGGGCGAAGGCCTTGGCGATCAGGTCGTGGGCGGATTGAAGGACACCGCCGGTCAGGCTGCCAGTGCAGTGGGTGACGCAGTCCGCGGGCTCAACCGCTAATCGGCGATGGCGGCCTAACGCTTCTGGAATATTAAGAAGTAGTCCTGGCCATCCGCCTTTGTAAAGTCATAGCGCTCGACCTGGCGAAATCCTGCGTGCTCAACCTCTGCACGGAGGACCGCCTCGTTGAGGCCATGATCGGCGCCGGTGCCGTTCTTGTCGATAATGCCGAAGCGGGCGCCCGGCTTGAGCGCGGCATGCAGGTTAGCCAGCACTAACTGCGGATGTTCAATTTCGTGATAGACCTTCAGCATGAGGGCCGCATCCAGCGAGTCCGGGGTGAGCCGGGGGTCATCCGGCGTTCCCAGAATCGCCTCGATATTCGTGAGGTGTTCGCGCTTGGCGCGCTTCTCGATAGAGTCGACCGCCTTACGATTGATATCCTCGGCAATCACCCGGCCGCCTGGGCTCACGCGGCGAGCCGCCCTCACACTGAACCATCCGCCACCAGCGCCCAGATCCGCCACCGTGACCCCTGGCTTCAGGTGTAGCAGGTCCATCACACGATCGATCTGCAATCGCTGGTCACGTCCAGGCTCCTCAAAAATGCTCAAGTCGCCGGAGTAGGGGGTACTGGTCGGGTGTGCCGCCGGCGCGGTAGCCTGCGCAAACACGCAGGTACCCGCAAGCACGGGGACAGCGAACAAAGTGAACATCAACTTACGCACAGCGATCATAAGGGTTAGACGCTCCCGCAAATCAGTAAAGCACGGGACGGCGAAAGATGCTGTTCATGAGCTGATTTCGATGCGGAAGCAATCGTCGTCGATGACGCGCACTACCCGCGCGCGACCATCCGCAATCGTTGAAAACTCGACCGTGTCAGGCGACCACGCCTCCTCGCCAATACGAAACAGGTAAGAGCCCACCTGGGTCAGTTGCGAGTCACCCAGCCACAGCTGGCCCTTGCGTACAAACACGCGCGCATCATCGCCATCTCCACCGCGATAGCGGCCGATGAGCGGCACAAATTCTGCTGGCGTTTTGAACTCGCGATCTCCGTGGTAGCTCTCGTTCACATACCAATCCGGCCCGTAGCCTACCTCCACTACTTGCGGCAAAGACGGAGAACCGGCCATGGGCTTGGCCCTGTCAAACAAAATGCCGAATTCCCCGAAGAGGTCCTGCCGCGTAGAGAGGAAAGCATCCCCGGCATTGCGCTGCAACAGCACGTCCTCACTGCCATGGATCAGCAACAGCTTCTTGCCGTCCGCTTTAAACACCAGTTCCCTGCCATCCGGAGATCGATAGGTGCCGGCATAGTCATGCGCATCGTCCACGTCCGTAGGATCCTTCAACGGCTCGGGCGCTGGCAAAGGTTTCGCTTTCTCTGTGCGCAACAACTGCACGGCGTACTTCGTAACAGCCGTCGGCCGATATCCCTGCATGGCGTTGATCGAAGCAAACGCAGCATAGCCTCCGTCGAGATCGACGTGAATCGAGGAAGCAAAGCAACTCATCCCGCCGGTATGGAGCAGCGTTTTGTGACCATCCACTACGTCCACAGCAATGCCGTACCCGTAGGAGGCGTTGGCGCCAAACTCGGCAGCCTTGATGTAGGGCGTGCTGAGAAGAGCAAAGCTCTGCTCAGAAACAATGCGGCCACCCGGCCGTTGCCCACTGTTCAGCAGCATCCGCAAATACCGCGCCATATCCGCGGGAGGCGACGCGATGCTACCCGCCGGGCCGTCCACAATCTCCGGTGGTCTGGGCCCAAGCCGACCCTGTCGAGGGTAGACCTGATCATCGAAATAGGGCTGGTAGCCCACAGCACTCCGGGCGCTCGAAGCCAGCGTGATCACCGGCGCCGTCGAGGACATCCCCATCGGCGTCAGGATGCGGGCCTGCACGCACGCGCGCCAGGGTTTGCCATCCAGCTTCTCAATGACCTGCCCCAGGATGTCGAAGCCCAGATTGCAATAGTGAAAATGAGCTCCGGGCACGAAGCCCTGAATATGCCGCGCCTCCGGGTTGGCAAAAAAGATACCGGAAGCATCGGGGAGCCCAGAAGTGTGCGTCAACAGGTGGTGAATGGTAATGGGCCCGAACGGCATGGTGATCGGCAACCATGGCAGGTACTCAATCACGGGCCGATGCAGATCGAGCTTGCCTTCCTCCCGCAATTGCAGCACGGTGAGCGCAACGAACGATTTCGTGATGGAACCAATTTGAAACAGTTGGTCAGTCGTGACCGGCAACTTTAGATCGATATTCGACAGACCATAGCTGGCGATGCGCAGCGTGGAGGCCGAGTCAGTCAGCGCCTGCGTCATCCCAGGCGCGTTCATGGCCTTCATGTAGTCCGCGGTAAACGCATCCAGCTTCTCTTCCACGCCGCCGTTTGCCACGGGCATGGGCATGGACCCAAGCCCCCAGAGTTTCCCCGAGGCCATGGAGACTGCTGTGCCTGTACCAAGAGCAAGAAAAGAGCGCCGATTCACCCGTCGATTCAACAATTGAGCAGAAAATCCCCAAACTTCGCGTAAGTCTAGCATGCGAAATCAGCGCCGCAACGAAGCAACGCGCTCGTCCGATCACCGCCGGTGTGGCCGCCGGGTTACACAGGTCACCGTGAGAGTGAGAAGGGTAGGATCGCCAGGGATTGATGTCGATTTGCGCGCCGATCCGCCCCCCTTTTGTCATCCACTGCCTTTTCCCTTCCACTGCCTTTTCCCTTCCACCGCCTTTTCCCTTCCACTGCCTTTTCCCTTCCACTGCCCTTTCCCTTCCACTGCCACCTTTTTCATCCCTCCATCCATCTGCTTTTCCCTTTCCACTGCCTTTTCCCTTCCACTGCCTTTTCCCTTCCACTGCCTTTTCCCTTCCACTGCCTTTTCCCTTCCACTGCCACCTTTTGTCATCCCGAGCGCAGTCGAGGGATCTGCTTTGCGCCTTTCTCCCTCCACAAATTTCTACATGAGCTCCAGCATCGGATGGGCAGAGGAACGTGAGTCTCGATAGCAGCCGCTTCGCTGCCAGGAGTGACTCTCCTGCCATTCCTGCTGAAGGAATGGTTCGTCTGCATGTCCGATGCTGGAGCTCATGTAGAAATTTGTGGAGGGAGAAAGGCGCAAAGCAGATCCCTCGACTGCGCTCGGGATGACAAAAAGAGGGGCCGGTGGCTGGGGAGAGGTGTGGCTGACGCTCGGGATGACAAAAAGGGGCCGGTGGCTGGGGAGAGGTGTGGCTGACGCTCGGGATGACAAATTGGGAGCGGTGGTTGGGCAGAGGTGTCGCTGACGCTCGGAATGACAGAAACTGGGAGCGCTGGCCGGGGAGAGGTGTGGCCGACGCTCGGGATGACAAAGAGGGGGCGGTGGCTGGGGAGAGGCGTGGCCGACGCTCGGGATGACAAAAGGGGGGAGTGCTCCCCCTGCTACGACGTCTCGGCGATTTCAGAACCGGCCACCGCCAGGCCATGCTTTTCCATGCGGTAGATCAGGGTTCGGCGGCTGATATCCAGGTAACGCGCTGCCTGTGTTTGATTGCCGTCAAACTTGTCTAGCGCACGGCTGATCAACTCGCGCTCGATGGCTTCCAGGCTGATGCCCTCCTCCGGCAGGTTCGGCCACAGCGTAGCCGAACCGCTCGACACAGGAGCAAAGTCCTCCGGTAAATCTTCTTCCGTAATCAAGTCACTCGTGGCGAGAACAACCAGCCGCTCCAGCACGTTTTCAAGCTGCCGCACGTTGCCTGGCCAACCGTAATTGATCAGCCGCTGATGCACTGCGGATGCCATGCGCAGGTCGAGTAACGCATGCCGCTCTTTGGCTCGCTGGAAGAGCGTGTCGATCATCTCAGGAATATCCTCCCGCCTTTCCCGCAAAGGAGGAATGCGTAAGGGAACCACAGCCAGCCGGTAATACAGATCTTCGCGGAACGTTTCGTCTTCCACCATCGCGGACAAATCCCGGTGCGTGGCGGCAATCACACGCACATCGACCTTGACCGGGTTGTTCCCCCCAAGCCGATGAATCTCGCCTTCCTGCAAGACCCGCAATAACTTGACCTGTGCTTCGAGGGGAAGCTCACCCACCTCATCGAGAAAAATGGTGCCACCATCAGCAGCCTCAAAGCGGCCTACCTTATTGGCCAGCGCGCCGGTAAACGCTCCGCGCATGTAACCGAACAATTCCGACTCCACCAGGTCGCGAGGAATTGCGCCGCAATTGATGGGAACAAACGGACGGCTGCGCCGCTGGCTGTTGTGATGGATGGCCCGCGCGACCAGTTCCTTGCCTGTTCCCGTCTCTCCCTGAATGAGCACCGTAGTATTTCGTTGCGACACCCGCGCCGCCTGGTCGAGCACACGCAGGAAGCCTTTGGAGTGACCAACAATGCCGGCGAATCCATAACGCTGATCCATCGCCGACCGCAGCGTCCTCACCTCTTCAATCAGGTTCTGCCGCTCAAGCGCGCGATTGGCAATCAGCTTCAGCGCTTCAAAGTCGATTGGCTTGGTGACGTAATCGTAGGCGCCCATTCTCATCGCCTCCACCGCGGTCTCGATGGTGCCAAAGGCAGTCACCACGATCACCGTCGTTTGCATGCCTTCCCCCGCGATGCGGCCGAGCAGTTCAAGACCCGAGGTGGGCATCTGGAGATCGGTAATGATCAGTTGCGGTTCCAATTCGCGCAACATCTTCCACGCCTGATCTCCATCATTGGCGAGCGACACTTCGTAACCGGCTTCTTCGAGCTGCATCTTCATGACGCGGCGAAGGCTGCTGTCGTCGTCGACGACCAGGATATGGCTGCGCTTCATAGAGCCTCTGCCGTAAGTGTTCGGGTGGCCAGGGTGGCGGATGCGGGTAGCTCCATGCGGAAAATGCAGCCGCGCTGCGCATTTGGCCTGCAGGTGAGGGTTCCGCCGTGTTGCGTGGCGATGTTCAAAGCAATGGCGAGGCCGAGCCCCGTGCCGTTTTCCTTGGTGGTAAAGAAAGGATCGAAAATACGCTCCATGTTTTCCTGCTCAATGCCGGGCCCTTGATCGTACACATCGACCAGCAGTCGATCCTGAACAAACAACGTGCGGATCGTCACCGTACCTTCGCCGTCGGTCGCCTGGATAGCGTTGAGAATAAGGTTGAGCAATAGCTGCTTGATCTGCTCCGGGTCGCACTCGATCTCCAGCGGCGATCCTTCGGTCTGCACCTGGATGGCAACGCCCTGCCGGCTGGCAGTGTGCTGGGCCAGTGCCGCCACAGCCTTAACCAGTTCCACCGGCTCCGCTGGCTGCAGCCGCGGCAACCGGGGCCGCGCAAAATCAAGGAAGTTGGTCAGCAGCTTGTTGAGACGCTGCGATTCCTTGGTCAGAATCTCCAGGCACTCTGCTTTGGCTTCGGCAGATACCTGGCCGCGCGCCAGGATCCCGGCCGCTCCGCTGATGCTGGCCAGAGGATTGCGAATCTCATGGGCGAGGCTGGCCGAGAGCTGCCCCGCTGCCGTGAGCCGCTCCGTCTTCTTCATGTGATCGATGTTTTGTTGCAGCTCCAGATACACATGTTCCAGCTCTACCTTGGTGGCTTCGACGCGCTTTCGTTGCATCCGTTCGCGGTCCGCAAGCAGGCCGGCAATTACGGCGGCGCTCCCGAACGTGCTCAGCTCTACCACCTGGTCCTGGGCGTCGACCGGCTCCTGAAACCAATGCCGGTAGATGGATGGCATCTGCAGCACCGTAGCCAGCAATACCGTCTTGAGTGCCCCGCGCCAGCCAAAGAACATCCCGGCGAGCATGAACGGCAGGATATTCAGATGGTGCAGCACGTTGTGCAGGATGACGTCGCGTGCGGGCGCCAGCCAGCTGAATACCGCCAGCGCGATCACCAGGAACACGATCAGCGATGCTTTTGCCCGCCTCGAGCGCAGACTCCAGCGACCTGCAACCATGTCATCATTCTCCCACGTCGTCCAGGGATACCTATCCAGATTGGGTAGCAACAAGGGCACGGAAGAGGACTTGACCAACATGGTCACACGGGAGTGCATTTGCATGGCCAAGTCGCAAAGAACGTGCCGCAAGGCCCCGCCCCATGCAGGGCAACAAAAACAACCTGTTCCCGCTGTACCTTTCGGAACATGAGGGTGTCCCTTATGGAACACCTTTTCTGGCGAAACATGCCTGCCCTGCAACGGACTGAACCGATCCGAGTCGTCCTGTAGCACCCAGTCCTGCCGGGACGGCTGCCCGAGTTTGCATGCAGTCAATGCAAGGGCAAGACTCAGCCGGCTCACGGAATAAAAGCATCCATCGACCGCTTCGTGTCACCGGTTTTCGCTTTGGCCTGCGAATTGCATTAGGCCGAGTGTGAGATTTTTCCGACCAGCTTTCTTTGCACTTCTCTTTCCCGCCTGCCTCGTGTACGCCCAGTCGATCACGCACGCGACCGCGACGGCAAGCCTCGCGCCGATCTCCGCCCCAAGCGATCCGGTAATGCCGCTGGAGGCCGCGGGCAAAGGCTTACCCGATGCTCCCCAAACGCAACAAAACCCTCTGCCCCCGGTCTCGCCCGTCGTCTCAAGCCTGATAGACAAATCACCGAGGCTACTCTCGCTGGAGGATGCGATCACCATGGCGGAGCGCAATCACCCCAGGCTGGAAGAAGCAGCCGCCATCGCGCAGCGGGCTGTCTCTGCAGCGCGCGTGGCTCGCGCCTATAGCAACCCAAGCGTGGAAGTGTTCGAGGGCGAGCAATACGCGCGGCCCGTCGCCATCCCTGGACCAGCAGGCGTCCTGCAGCACTACGCTTTTTATCAACCCATCGAGGTTCCAATGGAGCGCCGGGCGCGCCGTCGCGCCGCGAACGCAACCATCGACAGCAGCCTGGCTGCCCAGGAGACAGTCAAGCTCTCCGTCGTCGCCGACACCAAGCGTGCCTTTTACAACGCATTGCGGCGCCGCGAAGAAGTGGAACACGCGCAGGAAAATCTGCGACTGGTAGAAGATCTGCGCCGCCGCGTCGAGGTGCAGGTGAACGTGGGCGAACTCGGGCGGCTGGAGTTGACCCGCGCCGAGGCAGAGCTGGGACGAGCACGCTTTTCCGTGACCAGTGCCCAGCTCGAATACGCCAACGCCATCGCGCGCTTGCGCGTGACCATCGCCGGTGACCTGGACGTGAACCTCGATCCGCAGGGTGCTTTCGAGGGGCCGATATCCTTGCCCCCGCTGCAACAATTGCGGGCACAGATTGTCAGCACACATCCCGTGCTAAGGCAGTCACGATCAGCCATCGCGGCATCGATCGCCACCGTAGACCGGGAGCGGGCACTCCGCATTCCCCAGCCGGTGGCTTTTGCTGAATTTGAAAACCAACCCGATCTGCGCTTCTGGCGCACCGGCGTGACGGTGCCCATTCCCCTATGGGATCAACGCCAGGGACAGATCGGCGAAGCCAAAGCCAGCACCTCGCAAGCAGCGGCCGTGCTCTACCAGCGCACGCTGGAATTAGTAGCAGCACTGGAGCGTGCCTACGAGCAGTACCAGCTTGCCGACGAACAAGCCACTTCGCTGCAGGCAGGTTCCCTGCGCGCCGCCGAGAGCGCAGTCGAAGCAGCCAAGGCGGCCTACCGGTTTGGCGAGCGCGGCATCATGGAAGTTCTCGATGCGCAGCGCGTGTTGCAAAGTGTCCGCGGCGACCTGGTGGATGCGCAATTCGCACGCCAGTCGGCCCTGGTGGATTTGGAAGAACTTGGCGCGGTTGCGCCTGGAGCGAAACCCTAATGACGACGCAAAACGATCTCTCGGCACACGCTGCAAAACCAGGTCTGCCGCACCGGGCGGGCGCCACCGCGCTCCTGCTGATCCTCCTTATGCTGACCACGCAAGGCTGCAAGACGAAGCAGAAGGCGAGCGCCGCCGAGCGCACGGGCAATCCTAACCAGGTGGCCATCACCCCGGCACTCGAAAAAAATCTGCAATTTGGCAAGCCAGAAATGATGGAAGTCGACGGCACGCTGCAGGTGTCTGCACACGTCGACACCGACGCGCGGCGCATTGCCCGCGTAGGCTCGCCGGTTTCTGGACGCATACTCAGCCTCCGCGTCTTTGAAGGCCAAAAGGTGAGCGCCGGAACGGTGCTCGCTATGCTGCACAGCACCGACCTTTCCGACACGCAAATGGCCTTGATCAAGGCTTCTTCGCAGCGAGGCCTCGCCGCCGCCGCAGAAAAGCGTGCCGAGCAATTGGTACAAGCCGAGGTCATGGGCCTCGCGGAGCTGGAACGGCGCCGCGCAGAATTGCTGCAAGCCACCACAGAGGTCGAGTCGTGCCGTACCCAGTTACGCGGTTTGGGAATGACCGAAAACCAGATCCACCAACTGGAAACGTCGCGTAAGCTAAGCGCCGACTATCCCATCATCACGCCCAAGAGCGGCACCGTGCTGAAGCGCGAAATCACCATCGGCCAGGTGGTGCAGCCGGCAGATCCGGCCTTTACCATCGCAGATCTTTCCAGCGTGTGGATCGTCGCCAATGTACCCGAAGAAGATGCAGGCGAGCTTAAGAAGAACATGCAGGTGCAGGTAAGCATTCCCGCTCTTCTCAGCCACAAGGTAACCGGCCATCTTTCGTTCGTGTCCCCCATTGTCGACCCCGCGACCCGCACGGTCGAGGTACACATGGACGTACCCAACGCAGAAGGATTGCTGAAGCCGGACGAACTCGCCACCATGACGCTTACCGGCCACCCGCAGCAAAAGCTCTCGGTTCCCAATGCCTCGGTGGTCCGTGAAGAGAATCACGATTTCGTCTTCGTGGAGCAGGCACCCCAAACCTATGTACTGCGCCCCGTCACGCTGGGAGACGAAGAGAACGATCGCCGCATCGTGGTGAGCGGTGTGGTTGAACAGGACCGCATCGTCACCGAAGGCGCCTTCCACCTGAACAATCAGCGCAAGCAGAATGCGATCAAAGGAGGCGTCTAGGTGCTGAATGGCATAATCGCCGGTGCTCTCAGGCAGCGGCTCATTCTCGTCGTGGTTGCCGTGGTGATGGTGGGTTTTGGCATCAACGCGGCCCAGCATCTATCGGTCGATGCCTTTCCTGATGTTGCTAACGTGCAGGTGCAGATCGCGACCGAGGCGGCAGGTAAGTCTCCGGAAGAAGTAGAGCGCTTCGTCACCATTCCCATCGAGATCGCCATGACCGGCCTGCCCGGCATGACAGACATGCGCTCTCTTAATAAGCCAGGGTTGTCGCTGATCACCTTGGTTTTCACGGATAGCAGCGACCTGTTCCGTGAACGGCAGATGATCTCTGAGCGTTTGTCGGAACTGCGCGATCGCATGCCGGCGGGCGTGACCCCCATTCTTGGCCCCATTACCAACGCGCTCGGCGAAGTGTTTCAGTACACGCTCGAGTTGCCCAATGAGGGTGACGCGCACCGGCCGCTGACCCGCGAAGAACTGATCGAACGGCGCACGATTGAGGATTGGGTGGTGCGGCCCCTGCTTCGCTCCGTTCCGGGCGTGGCGGAGATTAACTCCACCGGCGGTTACGTTAAGCAGTACCAGACACTCGTCGATCCAAAAAAACTCCACTATTACAACCTCACCATCAACAATGTGCGGGACGCCCTGGCGCAGAACAATGCGAATGCCGGCGGCGGTGTTCTGCCGCAGCATGCCGAACAGTACTTGATTCGCAGCGTTGGCCTGGTGCGCGATCTGGATGATATTCGTAACATTGTGCTCGCCGAAACCAAGGGAACGCCGGTCTATATTCGCGATGTTGCCGAGGTGCGCATCGGCACCGAAGTGCGCGCTGGGGCCATGATCAAGAATGGCTACACCGAAGCAGTGGGTGGCGTAGTCCTGATGGCCAGCGGCGGCAATGCCAAAGCAATCGTCGCCAAGGTCAAGGAGCGCGTCGCCGAGATCAACGGCAAGAACATGATCCCGGGGGGACTGCAGATCGTACCCTACTACGATCGCTCGGAACTGGTGGATGCTGCCATTCACACCGTCACCGAAGTGTTGGGCGAGGGTGTGTTGTTCGTGGTCGTGGTGCTGTTTTTGTTTCTCGGCGATCTTCGCTCCAGCCTGATTGTGAGCGCCAACCTTGTGCTCACTCCGCTGCTTACCTTTCTGGTGATGAACCAGGTCGGCTTATCAGCCAACCTCATGTCGCTGGGCGGCCTTGCCATCGCGATCGGCTTGATGGTGGATGGTTCGGTGGTCGTGGTGGAGAATGTATTCGCCAGGCTCAGCCACGCACGGCACGATCACGGGGCAGAGGATACCTCCGCTAAATTGCACGTCGTCCTCTCGGCGGTAAAAGAGGTGGCAACACCGGTCTTTTTCGGCGTGACCATCATCATCCTGGTCTTCTTGCCTCTGATGACCTTGGAAGGGATGGAAGGCAAACTGTTTGCACCGCTTGCCTACACCATTGCTATTGCACTGGCTATCTCGTTGCTGCTCTCGCTCACCCTCTCCCCGGTGTTGTCTTCTTACCTGCTCAAGGGCGGTTCGGAAGACGATACGTGGCTGGTGCGCATCCTGCGTAAGCCCTACGACTACTTGTTGAGTTGGGCCCTGACGCATCGCATGAGCATGGTTCTGGGCGTTCTCGTGATCTTCCTGGGATCGTTATCGCTGTTCCCCTTTCTCGGCACCTCATTCATTCCTGAAATGCAGGAAGGCACGCTTTCTCCCAATGCTGACCGCGTGCCCAATATCTCTCTGGATGAATCGCTGAAGATGGAAAAGGAGATGCAGCGCCTGATGCTCCAGGTGCCGGGCGTAGACAATGTCGTGTCGCGCTTAGGCCGGGGCGAATCCCCTGCCGATCCCGCAGGACCCAACGAAGCCGACGTGCTCGCCTCGCTTACTCCGTTTGACAAGCGTCCGCGTGGCATGACGCAGGACGGTATCGCCGAACAGATCCGCGAGCGCCTGGCCGCGCTCCCGGGCATCAACCTGGTGATGTCACAACCCATCAGTGATCGGGTCGACGAGATGGTTTCTGGCGTGCGCGCCGATGTGGCCGTCATGCTCTACGGAGACGACCTCGACACACTGGTGCAACGAGCCAATGAGATCGCGCGCATCGCCACCGGGATCGAAGGAACGCAGGACACCCGCGTGGACCGGGTAGGCGGTCAACAGTATCTGACCATCGACATCAATCGCAGCTCGATCGCTCGCTATGGCCTGAACGCGGCCGACGTGAACGACCTGATCGAAACCGCGGTCGCGGGCAAATCTGCAACGGAAATCTACGAAGGAGAACGCCGCTTTGCCGGGGTCGTGCGCCTGCCGCAGGATCTGCGCGACAGCGTAGAAGACATACGCGAACTACAGATCAACTCCCCCGACGGACCGCGCATTCCGCTCAAGGATCTCTCCACGGTCAGGGTTACGGAAGGGCCCGCACTCATCAACCGGAGCATGGGTAAGCGTCGCATCGTGGTCGGCGTCAACGTGCAGGATCGCGATCTGGGCGGTTACGTAAAAGAACTGCAGGAGAAAGTGGAACGGCAGGTGCCGCTGCCCCCGGGCTATTACATCGAGTGGGGCGGCCAGTTCCACAACATGCAGCGGGCCATGCACCACTTGATGGTGATCGTGCCGATCACTGTCGCGGCCATCTTCTTTCTGCTGTTTATCCTTTTCCACTCCCTCCGTTTCGCCGCACTGATTATCACGGTCTTGCCGCTGGCCTCGATCGGCGGCATTCTGGGACTCTTCCTTTCGGGCGAGTACCTCTCCGTGCCGGCCTCGGTCGGGTTCATCGCCCTGTGGGGGATTGCGGTGCTGAATGGGGTGGTGCTGGTCTCCTACATTCGCAAACTACGCGAGGGCGGGTTATCGCAAGCCAACGCCATTCGCGAGGGCACCCGGCTGCGCTTCCGACCTGTCATGATGACCGCCACCGTGGCAGCGCTCGGCCTGGTACCTTTCCTCTTCGCCACGGGACCGGGATCAGAGATTCAGCGACCCCTGGCCATCGTGGTGATCGGCGGTCTGGTCAGTTCCACAGCCTTGACCCTGCTGCTGTTGCCCGTGGTTTATGCCTTCTTCGAGGGTAAGGAGCCTGCGGTGGCTCCCGACATGGACTTCATGTCCACGCGGAGGAAAGAAACAGCGGACGTGGCGTCTTGATGATGGAAGGCAGGAGGTGTCGTCCGCGCGCCCGGTGAACAAACGTTTAAGAGTAACCGCGAAACTCCAGAATGAGCTCTTCTCCAACCACGAGCTCGGGTGCCCCATATCTACCGACGGCTTCCTCGTTCATTCCATCCTGAATCTGCCTCAAGGCAAATCAACGGCTCGGGGTTGCAACTCGAGGCGAATGACAGCATAAGTCATCGTGGCTGGGACGGAGGACAATGCGTCGTCAATTAGTTCACTCGATACGGTGTAAGCCCCGGACTTCAGTCCGGGGGCGCGGGTGTAAAACCCGCGCTGAAGGAGGCGCTCACCATGCGAGGGCTTTAAGCCCTGGTGGCAGCGGCGTCAGTCCGATTGGAAATTGCGCGCAGATTCGCGGCCAGGTTACACCCTCGATTGGCTTGTAAGGCTCCGTTCCACCAGGGCTCAAGCCCTCTCTTTGTGCGCGTTTGAGCGCGGGTCTTAAACCCGCGCCCCCGGACTGAAGTCCGGAGCTTACACCGGGTTTGAGCGAGTGGTTCGAGAATCTTTCGGGGCGTCGTTCCGATTCGGAGCAGCCGAGGTTGATCGTCTCCAACCCTGGGGATCTGGCCAGGGTACAAGTCGCTGGCTCTCTCCGCTACGCTCGGATGAACGACCGCGGCCCTTCCTCGTTCCTTCCATCCTTGTTTGCTCGAGACAAAGTCCCACATCTCCCGAAAATAAAGCCGTCGGTACATATGGGGCACCCGGCGTTGTGGCAGTTGCGGCAACCCTTTGACGCAGCTGTCTTTAGTCCTCTATAACTTTCCTCGCTGCCAAAAAGCTTAATCTCTACATTGAGGGGTGGTATGGACCATATTCTGTCGCTCGATCAGGGAACCACCAGCTCTCGTTCCATTCTGTTTGGCAAAGACGGCAACATCGTCGCCCACGCGCATCATGAGTTCGACCAGATCTACCCGCAGGGCGGCTGGGTAGAACACGACCCCTTCGATATCCTGACCTCGCAGTTGAGTTCCGTAGTCGAAGTCCTCGGCAAAGCCGGTCTGCGCGCACGCGACCTCGCCGGTTTGGGCATCACCAACCAACGCGAAACCACCATCGTCTGGGACCGCGCCGACGGCAAACCCATCTACAACGCCATCGTCTGGCAAGACCGCCGAACCGCGGAACGTTGCCAGCAAATGAAAGCCGACGGCATGGAGGAGATGGTCCGGCAAAAAACAGGGCTGCTCATCGACCCCTACTTCTCCAGCTCCAAGATCGCCTGGATTCTCGACAACGTAAGCGGCGCCCGCCAAAAAGCCGAAGCCGGAAAACTAGCATTCGGCACAGTTGACAGCTGGCTCATTTGGAACCTGACCAGCGGCAAAAAGCACGTCACCGATCGCACCAACGCCTCGCGCACCATGCTGTACAACATCGTCGAAGACAAGTGGGATGAAGACCTGCTGAAGCTCTTCGGCATCCCGCAAAGCATGATGCCCGAAGTAGTGTGGTCGAGCCAACGCATCGGCCAGGTGACCACATCACTCGGCCTCGAAACCACCGAGATCGCCGGCATCGCGGGCGACCAACAGGCAGCACTCTTCGGGCAACTATGCGTGCACCCCGGCGATGCCAAGAACACCTACGGCACCGGCTGCTTTCTGCTGCAGAACATCGGCACAAAGTTCGTGCTGTCTGAAAAACGACTGATCACCACGTTGATCTGCAGCCTCAATAAACAAGTTGGAGTACGCACTCGAAGGCAGCATCTTCATCGGCGGCGCGGTGGTGCAATGGCTACGCGACAGCCTTCACCTGATTCAGAAATCTTCGGAGGTGAATGCCCTCGCCTCGACGGTCGAAGATTCCGACGGAGTCGTCCTGGTCCCCGCATTTGTGGGCCTCGGCGCGCCCTACTGGGACCCATACGCAACCGGCCTGCTGATCGGCTTGCGCCGTGGAACCAAACCCGGCCACATCGCTCGCGCCGCGGAAGAGAGCATCGCCTTCCAGGTGGCAGATGTGATCGAGGCCATGGACGCAGAAACCAAATGCCCCTTCAAGGAACTACGCGTCGATGGAGGCGCCGCAGTGGACGATCTGCTGATGCAGTTCCAGGCCGACCTCCTCGGAGTTCCGGTCATCCGCCCCGCAGTCAACGAAACCACCGCCCTTGGCGCCGCCTATCTCGCCGGGCTCGCCGTCGGCTTTTGGAACAGCCCGGAAGAAATCCGCAAATTACGCGCAGCGGACACGCGCTACGAACCCAAAGGCGGACAGAAGAAGATTGCCGCAGGCCGCGAACGCTGGAAGCGGGCCGTCGAGCGGTCAAGGAACTGGCATGAAGGAGACGCATAGATGAATCGCAGCAAAATGCTGGCCCTGGTACAGGCGCGCACGACTCCCTGGGACATTGTGGTGATCGGCGGCGGCGCAACCGGCGTAGGCGTCGCCGTGGATGCAGCCAATCGCGGGCTCGACGTGCTGCTGCTGGAGCGCATGGATTTCGGTTCGGCCACTTCCAGCCGCAGTACCAAGCTGGTGCACGGCGGCGTCCGCTACCTGGAGCAAGGCAACATCTCGCTGGTGATGGAGGCCCTGAAGGAACGCGGCCTGCTTCGTCAAAATGCTCCCCACCTGGTCCACGACATGGGATTCGTGGTGCCGAACTACTCCTGGTGGGAAGCACCGTTCTACGGCATTGGCATGAAGGTGTATGACCTGCTGGCCGGCAAGTATGGCTTTGGCAAGTCTCGCCTGCTCTCGCGGGAAGAAACACTGCAACGGTTACCGACCATCCAAACTGAAGGCCTGCGCGGCGGCGTGATTTATTACGACGGTCAATTTGACGACACGCGCCTGCTGATCCACCTCGCCGACACCGCAGCCGACGAGGGTGCGATGTTGTTGAACTACGCGCCGGTGGTTGAAATCACCCGCGGCGCGGACGGCTTCGCGGACGGTGTGGTGGCAGTCGACAGCGAAACCGGCCAGCGCCTCACCATCCCGGCCCACGTCGTGGTCAACGCCGCCGGCATCTTCGCCGATGACGTGCGGCGATTGGCCGAGCCAGACGCGCAGGCCATGATCGCGCCCAGCCAGGGCATCCACCTGGTATTCGAAAAGTCTTTCCTGCGGGGCGAGACCGCGATCATGGTGCCGCACACCAGCGACGGCCGTGTGCTCTTCGCCATTCCCTGGCATGAGCACACGGTGGTCGGCACGACCGATACCGCGATCGACGCCCCCTCGTACAATCCGCTGCCCTTTGAAGAGGAAGTGCAGTTCATTCTCGATACCGCCGCCCAGTACCTCAGCCGTCCTCCCAAGCGCAGTGACGTGCTCAGCGTGTACGTGGGCATTCGGCCGCTGGTCAAGGCCAACGGAGCCTCCAGCAAAACCTCGTCGCTCTCGCGCGACCACACCATCCACGTCGACAACTCAGGCCTGCTCACGATCGTCGGCGGCAAGTGGACCACCTACCGCCACATGGCCGAAGACTGCGTCAACCATGCCATCACGCTTGGCGAACTGAAAGACGTGCCCAGCACCACCCACGACCTGAAGATCCACGGCTACAAGCAAGAGGTTGAGTCCCTCAACAGCCTCGACGTGTACGGCTCCGACGCAGACAAAATTCAGGCACTGGCCGCCGCCGATCCACGTCTCGCCGAGCGGCTCAATCCTGCCTTGCCCTACATCGCCGCCGAGGTGATCTGGGGCGTGCGCGAAGAGATGGCACGCACCGTGGACGACATGCTGTCCCGCCGCACCCGGGCCCTCTTCCTGAATGCCCGCGCCGCAATCGAGATGGCGCCTGCCGTGGCCAGGCTCATGGCCGAAGAATTGGGCGCCGACCAGGCCTGGATCGACCAGCAGCTGCTTGAATTCAATGAACTGGCGGGCAAATACCTGTTACCGTGAAGGGCACCCACTAAACAGGAACCGTTCGAACGATGAACAAAGAACGATGAACAAACAAGATTTCGGCGAGTACCTCGCAGAGGCTCTGGCAGTATTCATCATCATCGCCTTTGGCGACTCCGTCGCTGCCATGTACACGCTGTACACGCCTAACCCCTACCAGGGTTCCTACTGGGGCGTATGCATCTCGTGGGGCCTGGCCGTCACCATGGCGATCTACGCCACCGGTTCCATCTCGGGCACGCATGCCAATCCTGCGGTCACGCTGGCGCTCGCGCTCTACCGCAAATTCGCCTGGCGCAAGGTGCTTCCCTATTGCGTTGCCCAGGTAGTTGGCGGCCTGCTCGGCGCGGCGCTGGTCTACACGCTGTATGCCCCCGTCATTGACCATTACAACAACGCGGCCCAACTCACGCGGGCGGCCGGCGGCGCGGCCGGTATGTTCTTCACCCACCCTGGCCTGGCCATTACGCCTATCCATGCTTTCTACGATGAGATCATCCTGACGGCGTTCCTGATTTTCGGGATCTTCGCCATCACCGAGCAATACAACGAGATGGCGCCCCAGGCCAACTCGGGTGCGTTCATGATTGGGCTGCTGGTCGCGCTGATCGGTGCGTCCATGGGCTACCTGGAGGCGTGGGCCATCAACCCTGCGCGTGACCTGGGTCCCCGTTTGTTCTGCTATCTCGCGGGCTGGGGGCCGGCCGCGTTTCCTTCACCGCAAAATTTCTGGTGGGTACCGATTGCCGGACCTTTACTGGGCGGATGCGTCGGCGGAGCAGCGTATCAGTTTCTGGTTCGACCCTTCCTGCCGGCACACCTCCGCGCCAGCATCGCAGACTCGAAACTGGAAACCCGATGAGCCTGGTCTCTCGCCGTGCCTTCCACGGCGGCTGTGCATCTGCGCTCGCCATGGCTGCGCTCGGCTCAAGAAGCTGGGCAACCCGGAAAGCAACCAGCGTTGTTTTGCTGATGACCGGTGTGATCACTGATGGTGGTTGGAGCCAGCTCGCCTATGAAGGTCTGAAGGCCCTGGGCAGCGGCCAGGGCTTCCGCACCACCTTCGCGGAAAACATCAGCCTGGCGCAAATGCAGGAAGTGGTGCGCGGGTATGCGGATGACGGCTACGACCTCCTGTTCGGCCACGGCTTCGAATTCAGCAGTGCCCTGCTCGACATAGCGCCGGACTACCCTCACCAGAAATTCTTCGTGACCAGTTTTCTGCCCCAGCCCTCGGTGCCACCCAACATCCTGTACATCAACATGGGTTACTTCGGAGCGGCTTACGGGGCGGGTGCCCTGGCCGCCTTGATCTCCGAGAAGAAGCAGGCAGTCGGGTTCGTGGGCGGTGAAGATGATCCGACACAGCAGAAGATACAAAAGGCATTCATCGCGGGCGCTCGCAACACCGTCAAAGGCATTCAGGCTTTAGGCATCATCACCGGCGATTACGACAACGCAGCCAAGGGCCGAGAAGCCGCCGCCACGCTGATCGGCAACGGTGCGGATGTGATCTGGCATGCGGCAGACGTGACCGGCCTGGGCGCCATCCAGGGTGCGGTCGCGGGCAAGGCCAAGGTGATGGGTTGCTACTCCGATCAGACAAATCTGGCTCCTCACAACATGGCCACCAGTTTTGAAATGAACCTCGACGGTGTGGTGCAGAGCGTCGCCCGTGCCGTGGCGGATGGTTCGTTCAGGGGCGGAACGGATTGGCATCCACCGGTGGACTGGATGTGGTTGCTCAAGGCCGGCTCCATGGGCAATCACAACCCTCAACTCGTTTCGGAAGAAGCCTGGGCCAGCTTTCAGAAGATCTGGAGCGATCTTGCAGCGGGCAAGATCGATGTTTCGCGGATGCTTGCGTAGCCAAGGAGAGAACGTTGCCCAGCTTTGCCATGCGCAAGATAGTCAAGCAATTCCCCGGCGTGCTCGCCAATGATGATGTGGACTTCGCTGTGGAAGCGGGAGAGATCCACGCCTTACTGGGAGAGAATGGCGCCGGGAAAAGCACGCTGATGCAGATCCTCTACGGGTTCTATGCGATGGACTCGGGATCGATCGCGATTGACGGCAAGCCGGTACTCATCACCAGCCCGAAAGATGCCATCGCGCTCGGCATCGGCATGGTGCACCAGGAGTTTATGCTGGTGCGGCGCTTCTCGGTCGTCGAGAACACGGTGCTCGGCCTGAAAGAAACCGCCGGGCCAAAGGCTGCGGAGCGGCTGCGTCGCTTAAGCGATCAACATCATCTAGCCATCGACCCCTACGCGCAGATTCAGCACCTGTCCATCGGAGTGCAGCAGCGGGTCGAGATCCTCAAGCTGCTGTATCGCAATGCCCAGCTCCTAATTCTCGATGAGCCGACCGCCGTGCTGACCACGCATGAAAAGGATCAGCTCTTCGCCGTGTTGCGCGGGCTGCGTGACCAGGGCCGTTCCATCGTCATCGTGACCCACAAGCTGCAGGAGATCCTGGATCTTGCGGATCGGGTCACCGTCATGCGCGATGGACGCGTGGTCGCCTCCACCTCCACGCAGGCAACCACTGAGCAGGAGTTGGCGCGTCTGATGGTCGGCCGCGAAGTGAACCTGCGCGCGCATCGCGTTCCTATCGAACGCGGGCCCGCCGTGCTGCGCATGGAGAACCTGCATGTCCGCGACGAGCTGGGCCAGGAGAAGGTGCGCGGGGTAAGCCTTGCCGTGCACGCGGGAGAAATCGTCGGCATCGCAGGCGTAGACGGCAATGGCCAATCGCAATTGGCAGAGGCCATTCTGCATCTCAAAACTCCCCACCAGGGCAGCGTATTCCTGCGCGATCACGACGTCACCCGGCTGTCGGTAGCTGAGCACCGCAAGCTCGGGATCTCGTATGTGCCGGCCGATCGCCGGCACGTTGGCTCGATTCCATCGATGTCGCTGAGCGACAATGCCGTGCTCGGCTCACAACGGCAGCGCTTGCGTGGGCCATTCCTTGACCGGCAGAAAATCCGCAAGTTCACCGAGACCCTGCTCACACGCTTTGGCGTGCGCTCTGCTGGCAGCGGCGCGCTGGCCGGTAAACTTTCCGGCGGTAATCTGCAAAAGCTGATCCTGGGACGCGAGATCCTGCACGACGCGCAAGCCATGGTGGTGGAGCAGCCCACGCGCGGCCTCGATGCCGGCGCCGTTGCATCCGTTTGGGAAGAACTGCTGCAGCAGCGTGCGCGGGGTAAAGCGATCCTGCTGATTTCCGCCGAACTGGAAGAGCTGATGAATTTGGCCGACCGCATCGCCGTCATGTTCGGCGGCCAGATCGTTGGCGTGCTCGACTCTGCCAACGTGACGGTGGAAACACTGGGCCTGATGATCTCGGGCATTGCCGAACAGAGCGAGCCCGCATGAAGTGGATCGAACGCCGGGTCACGCCCGCTGATTCGCCCCTGGCCATCACCACTGCGATGTTCCTCGCCATCCTGGCAGCCATGCTGGTGACCTCCTCGCTCTTTGTGCTCTACGGGGCCAGTCCCTTTCGTGCCTACTACGCTCTCTTTCACGAGCCATTCGGCACGCTGCGCGGCTTCGGCTACACGCTGGTGCACACCGCGCCGTTGACATTGATTGCGTTGGGCACCATCGTGAGCTGGCGATGTGGCTTTGGCTACCTGGGCTTCGAAGGCTGCTTCGTCGTGGGCTCGGCCGCAACCACGTGGCTGGCGCTCGCGACCGTGCCGGGCGGCGTCGTGGGTCCTCTCTCCTTCTGGGCCTTCTTCCCACTGGCCATCCTGTTGAGCTTTGCGGCCGGGGCTGTTTGGGCCGGGATGGTTGCGGTGATCCGCGCGCGCTTCGGCGGCAACGAAGTGCTGATCTCGCTGATGACGAATTACATCGCCATTCTCGCTGTGCAATACCTGGTCTCGGGCCCCATGCGCGCACCCGGTGGCGTACCCGAGACCGCATTACTGCCGCATGCCACCTGGCTGCCCTTTATCCTTCCCGGCACCCGTGCGCATGCCGGCATCCTGCTCGCGCTGGTGGCGACGCTGTGCGTCTGGTTGCTGCTGCGCAAAACCGCTTTCGGTTATGAGCTGATCGTCAGCGGAGCCAGCCCAGGCGCCGCGCGCTTTGCCGGCATTCCTGTAGGTGCGCGCCTGGTGACCGCGGCGCTGCTGGCCGGCGGTCTGGGTGCGCTGGCTGGCACGGTAGAAGTGCTCGGGCAGCAACACCGCTTGATGGACGGTATCAGCGGCGGTGTCGGTTTCACCGGCATCATTGTCGCGTTGCTGGCAAAGCTGAATCCGCTGGCGGTGATTCCTGCGGCGGCACTCTATGGCGGTATGACGGTGGGCGCCAACGCCATGCAGCGCAGGGCGGGCCTGCCATCGTCCATCATCTTCATCCTGCAAAGCCTGATCGTGCTGATGGTGCTGGCCAGCGACCTGCTGCGCCGCTACCGCGTGAACCTGAAACCGGAGCGCCCCTGAGATGAACGTCCATCGATTGCTCACCTCAGCCTTCTTCGTCACCTGGTTTGCCGCCAGTGTGCGGCTCTCCGGCCCAGTCCTGCTGGCGGCGCTGGGGGAAACCTTCGCGGAGTGCTCCGGGGTTTTGAATGTCGGCATCGAAGGCACAATCCTCCTCGGCGCCCTGGCCAGCTTCCTGACGGATTACGTAACCGGCATGGTGTGGCTCAGCCTGTTGGCCGCGCTGGTCACCGGCGTTGCTTTCAACCTCTTGCTGGCCTTTATGTACGTCACGGTGCGCGCGAGCCAGGTGGTGGTGGGCCTGGTGTTCAATGTGTTGGCGCTTGGCATCACGGCCACGGTGTATCGCAGGGTGATGGGCGAATCAGCCAGTCCCCAGAGCGTCCCCATGTTCGCGTCCTTGCACGTGCCCTGGCTCAGCGATCTGCCCTTTGTGGGACCGATCCTGTTTGGCCAGACCAGTTTGCTTTACATGACGTTGGTGCTGGTCCTGGTAGCGCAGTTCGTCTTGTTTCGCACGAGGTTCGGCTTGGCCCTGCGAGCAGCAGGAGAAAACCCCAGTGCCGCTGATGCCGCCGGCATTTCCGTGGAGAGCATGCGCTACGCCGGAGTACTGATCGGCGGAGCAACGGCGGGTATGGCTGGAGCCTACCTGGTATTGGCGCAGATCGGACTGTTCCGCGACTCGATCGTTTCCGGGCAAGGCTTCATCGCCCTCGGCATCGTGATCTTCGGCCGCTGGTCCCCCTGGAAAGCTGCCGTCGCTGCGCTGGTGTTTGGCGCGTGTGATGCCCTGCAGTTATCCCTGCAGTTAGGTGGCGGAAACATTCCGCCACAGTTACTGGCTTCGCTTCCCTACATCGTTACGATCCTGGCAATCTCAGGGTTGTTCGGAGGGAAAGCGATTCAGCCGGCGGCGTTGATGGTTCCCTACGCAAAGGATTGAAAGCGGTGCTGGGTGTAAATGTACCCCACTCAAGCCAAAAAACGGCTTGAATGGGCCACCGTCGCTCTCCGGACGCTTCACCGTCGCTCTACACTCGCTTCAGCCACACACAAACCTGGGTGGCCCACTCAAGCCGCTTTTGGCTTGAGTGGGGGACATCTACGCCTGCAAGTGCTCTGGCTTTATACGTCTCCTCACCTGCCGGCTGCGCGGGGCCATGGCCTTCTCTTGAAGGCGTCCGTTCCTGCACGCTGTGTCAGCGCATCCGCATGAACCTGGGCGGTGCGGCGAACCGCAGCTTCGTCAACCGTGCCGACAATCCCGTCACGCATGACAAACTTGCCGTCAATCATCACGCTCGTCACTTCGTGACCCAGCGCCGAATACACAATGGCCGAGACAGGATGGTGAATCGGCGTCATGAAAGGGTTGTTGTAGTCCAACACCACGATGTCTGCTTTCTTGCCGACCTCGATCGAACCGATCTCGGCCTCAAGCCCAACCGCACGGGCTCCATCGATCGTCGCCATCTCCAGTACTTTCTCCGCGGTCATAATGGTCGCGTCCTGATGGACACCCTTCTGCTGCAGCGCCGCAAACTTCATCGCCTGAAAGAGACTGTGATTGTTACTGCTGGCCGGACCATCCGAAGCAAGCCCCACCGTGACCCCGGCCGCAAGCATCTCGGGAATCGGCGCGCAGCCTGAGGCGAGATACATATTGCTGCAGGGGTTATGCGACACCGCGGTGTGATGCTTGCGCAGGATCTCAATGTCACTGGTTTTGCAATGCACGCAATGCACCGCGATCACATCCGGTCCAAAGAAACCGATGTCGCTGAGAAACTCCGTATCGTTCATGCCATAGCGCGCAGCAGAGGTTTCCAATTCGAAATCAGTTTCGGCGACGTGCGTGGTGACCAACACGTGCTCCTCATCGGCCAGCTTCCTGGTCTGACGATAGCCCTCTTCATCGACCGCCCAGATCATGTTGGGGGAGAGCCCTACCTGCACCCGGCCGCCCGGCTGGTTGTAGCGGCGTATCTGCACTTTGGCATCTGCTAACGCAACCGCCGGCTGCTCAATCAACGCCGCCGGAATATCGTACTGCTCGCCAGTCGAGATAAACCCACGGCACACAAAGCCGCGCATGCCCGTGGTGCCGAACGCATTGACCACCGACGTGATCATCCCGGGTTTGGGATGGACATACATGAAATCAACCACCGTCGTCACACCGGAGCGGATCGACTCCACACAGCCATGCATGGCGGCGGCATGCGCATCCTCCGCCGTGAGGTGTACAGCGCTCGGGCCCGTCATGCAGGTAAACCACTTCTTCAACACCATGTCGTCCCCCAGCCCTTTAAGCAGGGTCTGGAACAGGTGCGTGTGGGTATTCACCATGCCTGGCATCACGATGCGGCCGCTGCAATCCACCACTTCCGCGCCCGGGTATTTCTGTTGCAACTGCTGGCGGATACCGATGGCGACAATGCGATCGTTTTCGACGCAAACACTCGCGCTCTCCAACACCTCACGACGATCGTTCATGGTGATCAACCAGCCATCGGCAAGGATGCAGCTCATCGGGCACAGCCCTCCAGGATATGTGATATGTTTTGCTTTGTTGCCTTCATCCTACCTGCATTCCCATCCCCCAACGGAGCGGAGTTATCATCAGAGTGGGACCATGCTGCCACCTCCTCACTCCTCTTCCGCCGAGGAACTTTATCACCAGGCCCTCGATCGACTGGCTGCGGGGGACGCTCCGGCTGCAGTGGTGCAGTTGCGGCAGTGTCTCAGCCTAGATCCCGGCATGCTCGATGCCATGCACGGGCTCATCCGCGCGCTGCAGGAAACGGGAGCCTTCGACGAGGCCATCGCGGTGGCTCAGCAACTGCTCACATTGGACCCGGAGGAAGTGCTGGCCCACACCAGCCTGTCCATCCTGTATCAACACAAGGGCATGATTGCGGAGGCCGAGGCCGAAGCACTGAAAGCCAAGCTGCTGGGCTGGAAACAACACCTGCGGCAATCGAAGGTGCCCTCATGAGCCACGCTGGAGCGCAAGTCGTGGAGCAGCTAAGCGGCGAAACAGCCGCGCGCAGACTGCGCACCTTTCATGACCAACTGGTGGCCGCGTACGGACCCCAGCTATGGTGGCCGGCGCAAACCCCGTTAGAAGTGATCGTCGGTGCATACCTGACGCAAAACACTTCCTGGCGCGGTGTCGAGCGCTCGATCGCCAACCTGATCGAACACGGAGTCATGCACCTGGAAGGTTTACGCGCGATTGCGGAGGAAGATTTGCGAACGCTGATTCGCCCGTCGGGCTACATGGTGCGCAAGGCTGCGGCCATTAAGGCGTTCGTGGCTTTTCTCGACGACCACTATGCCGGTTCGCTCCCCCGGTTGGCGGCGCAACCGACCGCGGTAGTCCGCCCGCAGTTGCTAGCACTGCCGGGCGTGGGCGAAGAGACAGCGGACGCAATCCTGCTGTACGCGCTCCTGCATCCCGTTCCTGTAGTGGATGAATACCTGCGCCGCATTACCGCGCGCCATGGCCTTGCTGGCCGCGAGCGCAAGTACCGGGATGTGCAGCAACTGGTCGAGCTGGCCTTTGCTCACGACCCTCCCGAGTTTCGCGAGCCGCTCTATAACGAATTCCATGCGCTGGTGGTGACGGTGGGCAAAACCCACTGCGGACCGCGCCCTAAATGCGAAGGCTGCCCATTGGCAGCGTATCTCTGAAACCTATGTCGCAATCTCTCTACGTTGCCAGCACCAACCCGGGCAAGCTGCGTGACTTTGCCGTAGCCGCAACCGCACACCACATCACGATCCTCTCCCTGCCTGGCCTCGCTTCCATCGAAGCGCCCCCGGAAGACGCGCCTACCTTCGAGGGAAACGCCCGCGGGAAAGCGGAGTACTACAGCCGCTTCCTGGGCGGCGAGTGGGTGCTGGCGGATGACTCAGGCCTGGAAGTGGATCATCTGGGGGGCGCTCCGGGCGTTCGTTCTGCACGCTACGCTTCCGATGCTGGCTTTCGCGCAGTGGAAGCCGTCGACGCCAACAACAACCTGTACCTGCTGCACCAACTCGCCGGCGTTGCTGAAAGCAATCGCGGAGCGCGGTACCGTTGCGCCCTGGCTGTCGCCCGTGACGGAGTGGTTGTGCTGGTCGCAGAAGGCTCAGTAGAAGGCAGCATCCTGGTGGCGCCGCGCGGAGATGGCGGGTTTGGCTACGATCCGCTCTTTTATTTGCCCGACCAGCGAAAGACCATGGCAGAGATTGATAAGGAATCGCGATGGGCTATCAGCCATCGCGGCATCGCGTTCCGAGCTTTGCTCGAGCAGTTCATCCAGCTTTCGTAACCGGCTCGCAGGGCTTGTTTTGCAGAATCACAATTCTGCCGCGCGATCTCATCAGGGCCAAATTGGCGCGGCTTCCCTTCTACCGTAACCTTGACGGTCCTTCTCCCCGGCACCAATAATAGAGAGTTGGGCAAAGTTCAGATTTTGCACCACTTGAGGCACATAGAGCATGAGCACATCGGTAGCCACCCCGCGCGATCAACGGGCTCCAGGCTTCTGGGAATCGACCATCGGCAAGAAGATCGTCATGGCCGTCACGGGAGTGATTTTGTTTGGTTTTGTGATTGGGCACCTGGCCGGCAATCTGCAGGTTTTCGAGGGCCCGGCGAAGCTGAACGCCTATGGAGCTTTTCTGCATAGCATTGGCGAGTTACTGTGGCCGGTGCGCATCATTCTCATGATTTGTGTGACCCTGCATATCGTTGCCACGGTGCAGTTGGCGCTGCGCAAAAAACGTGCCCGGCCGGTGGGCTATTCGCGCAGTAAGGCCATCTCTTCCTCGTACGCGTCGCGCACCATGTACTGGTCGGGCCCGATTGTGCTCGCCTTCCTGATCTTCCACCTGCTGCACCTCACCGCGGGTTATATCCACCCCGGCGCCGCGCTGATCGAAGGCGACGTGTACCACAATGTGGTAGCCGGCTTTCAGGTGTGGTGGGTTTCGGCCTGGTACATCTTTTCGATTTGCCTCCTCGGGCTCCATTTGCGCCATGGGCTCTGGAGCCTGTTTCAGACACTGGGCGTGCATCAGCCACAGCACACGGCCTTGCTGCAGAAGGCGGCCTTCGGGATCGCCCTGGTGATTGTGCTCGGCTACATATCCATTCCGATCAGCGTTCTACTGGGACTGGTGAAATAACATGATTCTCGACTCCAAAGCACCGACAGGTCCGATCGAGCAGGCGTGGGATCAGGCACGCTTCGACGTCAAGCTGGTAAACCCCGCGAACAAGCGCAAGCACTCCATCATCGTGGTCGGCTCCGGCCTTGCCGGCGCCTCGGCGGCCGCCACGCTGGGCGAGCTGGGTTACAACGTGCAGTGTTTCTGCTTTCAGGATTCACCGCGACGCGCGCACTCGATTGCTGCGCAGGGCGGGATCAACGCTGCCAAGAATTACCAGAACGACGGCGACAGCATTTACCGGCTCTTCTACGACACGGTCAAGGGCGGCGACTTTCGCGCGCGCGAAGCCAACGTCTACCGGCTGGCGCAGAACAGCGTGCACATCATCGACCAGTGCGTCGCCCAGGGTGTTCCCTTTGCCCGTGAGTACGGCGGCTCGCTCACGAACCGGTCCTTCGGCGGCGCCCAGGTGTCTCGTACGTTCTACGCGCGCGGGCAGACCGGCCAGCAGCTGTTGCTCGGCGCCTACCAGGCGCTGGAGCGGCAGATCCATGACGGCAGCGTCACCATGCATCCGCGCACCGAGATGCTTGACCTGATCGTCATCGACGGCAAGGCCCGCGGTATTGTGGCCCGGCACCTGGTGACCGGCACCATCACTACCCACATCGCCGACGCAGTCATCCTCGGGACAGGCGGCTATGGCAATGTCTACTACCTTTCCACCAACGCCAAGGGATCGAACGTAACGGCGATCTGGCGGGCGCACAAGCGTGGCGCGTACTTCGCCAACCCTTGCTACACCCAGATTCACCCCACCTGCATTCCTGTGACCGGTGAATACCAGTCCAAGCTCACGCTGATGAGCGAATCGTTGCGCAATGACGGCCGTATCTGGGTGCCGTTGGCCAAGGGCGACAAGCGTTCCCCGGAACAGATCCCGGAGAATGAGCGCGATTACTACCTTGAACGCCGTTACCCGAGCTTCGGCAACCTGGTACCCCGTGACGTGGCTTCGCGCAATGCCAAGGCGGTTTGCGATGAGGGCCGCGGCGTGGGCGAAACCGGCCTGGGCGTATACCTCGACTTTACGGCCGCAATCAAGCGTCTCGGCGAGCACACGATCCGTGATCGTTACGACAACCTGTTCGAGATGTACCAGCGCATCACCGACGAGGATCCTTACAAGGTCCCGATGCGGATCTATCCTGCCATCCACTACACCATGGGCGGCCTGTGGGTGGACTACAACCTGCAAAGCACCATCCCTGGCCTGTTTGTGATTGGCGAGGCTAACTTCTCCGATCACGGGGCCAACCGCCTCGGCGCGAGCGCGCTGATGCAGGGACTTTCCGACGGGTACTTCATCGTGCCCTACACGGTTGGCAACTACCTGGCGACCAACAAGTTCCCTGCCGTGCTCGACACGGCGCCCGAGGTAAAGCAGGCAGTCGGCTGCGTGAAGCAGACCATCGACCTGTTGCTCTCGATCAAGGGCAAGCGGACCGTGGACTCGTTCCATCGCGAGCTGGGCAAGATCGTGTGGGATTACTGCGGCATGTCGCGCACCGCGGAAGGACTTGAATCCGCCATCGTGCAAATACGCGCCCTGCAGGAAGAGTTCTGGAAGAACGTGAACGTGCCCGGCAGCGGCGAAGATCTCAACCAGAGCCTGGAGAAGGCCGGCCGGGTTGCCGACTTCTTCGAATTGGGCGAATTGATGTGCATCGATGCGCTCAACCGCAATGAGTCATGCGGTGGTCACTTCCGTGAGGAGTACCAGACGCCCGAAGGCGAAGCCCAGCGTGATGATGAAAATTACTCCTACGTGGCTGCGTGGGATTATCGCGGGCCCGGCAATGCGCCCGGGCTGACGAAGGAACCGCTGGAGTTCCATTACGTTCACCCCAGCCAGAGGAGCTACAAGTAATGAAGGTCACGTTGAAGATCTGGCGGCAGAAGAACCGCAAGGCAGCAGGCAAGTTTGTCAGTTATCCCCTCGAGATTGAGAACGCCGAGATGTCGATTCTCGAGGTGCTCGATGTATTGAATGAGCGTCTGATCGAAACGGGAGAAGAGCCGGTCGCGTTTGAGCACGATTGCCGCGAGGGTATTTGCGGCTCCTGTGGCTTCATGATCAATGGCGTGGCTCACGGCCCCAGCCGCGCCACCACGGTATGCCAGCTCACCATGCGCCACTTCAAAGACGGCGAAGAGCTGCTGATTGAGCCGTGGCGTGCGTCTGCGTTCCCCATGATCAAGGATCTGATTGTGGATCGCCGGGCTTTCGACCGCATCATCGCTTCGGGTGGCTACATTTCTACCTCGACGGGCAATGCGGTCGATGGCAACACGCATTTGATCGGCAAGGATCTCGCTGATCGCTCCATGGACGCCGCGGCCTGCATCGCATGCGGCGCTTGTGTGGCGGCGTGCCCGAATGCGTCTGCCTCGCTCTTTACCGGAGCCAAAATCACCCACCTGGGCCTTCTGCCGCAGGGCGAACCCGAGCGGGACCGGCGTGCGCTGGGTATGGTGGCGCAGATGAATGCCGAGGGCTTCGGCAGCTGCACCAACATCGGCGAGTGCACAGGGGCGTGCCCCAAAGAGATTCAGCTGGAAGTGATTGCCATGATGAATCTCGATTACCGGCGCGCCACGGTCAACCGCCGTGACTACCTGGTGACCACGATCAGCCCCTTCACCGAGTGGAGCACGGGCCCCAAGTACGACGCCGTGCGGCCGCCTGAATAGGCGAGCACTGCGGAGCCGCCAATCCGCGCGGATCTGTGGAGCGGTTGAAGTGTCCCCCACTCAAGCCTAAGGCTTGAGTGGGCCACCCGGCATTGGTGGTGAACGAGCTTTGGTGAACGAGCTTTGGTGAACGAGCTTTGGTGAACGAGCTTTGGTGACGGGGCTGTCGGCAACGAGCGGTGATGAACAAGCTGCGGGCAACGAACGGTAGGGTGCCCGTCCCTAAGTGGTTCAACAAATCGAGGGTGGCCCACTCAAGCTCCGCTTGAGTGGGGGACATGTCAACCAGCCACTCCAGGCCAGCAAACCTTCCGCAGGCTCCAACTTTCCCTGGAGAAACCATAACCGGCGAGCTCATGCAGTACACTAAGCGCGTCGCATGAACACATTGCTTGGTCTTGGTTTTTCTTAGCGCCGTTCTGCCGCTGGTGGCGCAATCCACCACGAACTCGCCTGCCGTGACCAAACAGACAGATCCGCTCGCCGTACATCAATCCGCAATCGTCATCGATACCCACGCAGACACCACCCAGCGCATGCTGGACGACGACTACGATTTGGCCGATCCGCTCAAGGGTGGCCACCTCAATTTTGAGTCCGCCACCAAAGGCAACCTGGGCGCTGAGTTCTTCTCCATCTGGGTGGATCCCAAAGCCTACACCGGGCACGATGCGCACCGCACGCTGGAACTGATTGACGCCGTGCACCAGCAGGTGGCGAAGCACCCACAACAGATGCTGCTGGCGCTTTCCCCCGAAGATATTGAGGCCGCCCACCGCGAGCACAAGTTCGCAGCGCTCATGGGCGTCGAGGGGGGACACTCGATCGAAAACAGCCTGGGGCTGCTGCGTGATTACTACCGGCTGGGCGTGCGCTACATGACGCTCACCTGGAGTAATTCGAATGGCTGGGCTGACTCCTCCGGCGATATTGACGACACCGCGGTTCCCCACACCAAAGACGGGTTGAGCGACTTCGGCAAAGACGTTGTGTACGAGATGAACCGGCTGGGCATGATGGTCGACATCTCCCACGTTTCTGACAAGACCTTCTATCGCACGCTCATCATCAGCCGTGCGCCGGTGATCGCCTCGCACTCCTCGGCGCGCGCACTCTGCAACTCGCCGCGCAACATGGATGACAACATGCTCCGCGCGATCGGGCAGTACGGCGGCGTGGTGATGGTGAACTTCTACTCCAGTTTTCTGAGCGAGGACTACCGCCGGGCGGCCAAGGCACAGGAGCCGGCGATCAAGCAGGCAGTGGCTGACGCAGAAGCAAAGCTCAAGGAGGACGGCAAGCCGATCCCGAATGAGCTCTCCGAGGAGATTGCCAAGAGCTACATAGCGAAGATTCCCCGGCCGCCTTTCAGTATTCTGATCGACCACATCGACCACATCGCCAAGGTCGCGGGCATTGATCACGTGGGCCTGGGGTCTGACTTCGATGGTATTCCGTCCACCCCGGAAGGCATGGACTCCGCCGCCGACCTGCCGAAGATCACGCAGGCTCTGATGGCCCGCGGGTATAGCGCGGAAGATATGCGGAAGATCCTGGGCGGCAACTTCCTGCGCGTGTTTGCCCAGGTGCAGTCGGTTTCGAAAGAACTGCAGTCCAGCACCAGGCCGAAGATTATGGACAAGCAGGAGTAGGAAGACGCACTTCGCTGCGGAGAGGCGACCGGAACGAGCCGGCTACCGATGTATTAGTCTAGGAGCTGGACGTTTTCATGAACGCTTTGTTTCGACCGGGTGCATTTCTCCTTTTCTCGACGCTGTCTGCCGTTGCTCAGACGGCCACTCCTCCGCAAACACCGCCGGCGCAGACACCCCCTCCGATCACGGTGACCCAGTTGCCCGATTCGCCGGTGAGCCAACTTCCTCCGGTGGTGGACCCGACCGGTCCCACGGTGGTGCTGGATACCAGCATGGGCCGTATGACCTGCAAGCTGTTCGATAAGCAGGCGCCCGTGACTGTCGCCAATTTCATTGGGCTTGCCGAAGGCACAAAGACGTGGACCGACCCGGTAAGCCACGAAAAGATGACGAACAAGCCGTTGTATAACGGCACGACGTTTCATCGGGTCATTCCGGGGTTCATGATCCAGGGGGGAGACCCGACCGCGACGGGCACCGGCGATCCGGGCTACATGTTCGCCGACGAGTTCGATCCAAACCTCAACTTCGACGTTCCGGGACGGATGGCCATGGCCAATTCCGGGCCCGCCACCAATGGATCTCAGTTCTTTATCACCGACGCGCCCACGCCCCACCTGAATCAAAAGCACACAATTTTCGGGCAGTGCGATGAGCCCAGCCGATCGGTCGTTTCTGCGATTGCCAATGTGCAGCGCGACCCGGATGACAAGCCGCTGCAACCCGTCACGCTCAACAAGGTGACAGTGGTGCGCGACGGTCAACCTATGCCGCCTTCACCCCCAGCGCCTGCGCCGGCAGCGCCCGTAAGCGCACCCGCAGCGCCTCCCATTCCCCAGTAAACCAAAACTAAAATCAGGAGTTACTTATGTCTCGTGCAGCAGGAACTTACGCCATTTTCACGACCAGCGAGGGCACAATCGTGTGCCGCCTTTTTGAGAAGGACGCCCCTAAGACGGTAGCGAACTTCATCGATCTGGCCGAGGGCAAGCGTGAGTGGACTCATCCGGTCGGTGGTAAGAAGAGCAACAGCAAGCTGTACGACGGCACGATTTTTCACCGCGTGATTCCCGACTTCATGATCCAGGGTGGCGACCCGGCCGGCAACGGTATGGGTGGTCCGGGCTACAAGTTTGAAGACGAGACCAAGGGTTCCCCGCACAGCATGAACAAGCCCGGGTACCTGGCGATGGCCAATGCCGGCCCCAACACCAACGGGTCGCAGTTCTTCATCACGGTAGCGGCTACGCAATGGCTCACCGGCAAGCACACCATCTTCGGTGAAGTGGTGGAGGGGTACGACGTGGTGGAGAAGATCTCCAAGGTGCCACGGAACTCGCAGGATAAGCCGCAGAAGCCAGTCACGCTGGAGTCTGTGGTCATCGAACGGGTGTAAGGATTTTTTGATGGGTAGGCGGAGCAGGAACGCGCAGCGTTCCTGCTCCGGCAGCGAAGTGGAAAGCTGCATTACATCGACCCCATGCAGGCACTAAGGATGGAGTAAACACTCGTAGGGTGATGATCGGTGACACCCAGGTGATGTGATGCGCGAGTGCGCGCTGGTCAATACCGTTTGACTACACAGCGTATTTCGTTTGCGCAGGCAGAAACACCCGAAAGCAGGTTCCATGCCTGTCACCAGCGGTGTTCGATTCGACAGTGATTTCTCCACCATGCTCTTCCACGAATTTTTTCGAAACGAAGAGCCCGATGCCGGTGCCTACGGAAGTTCGCGTCGTGAAGAATGCTTCGAAGATCCTCGGCAGCACATCCTCTGGGATACCAACTCCGTTGTCCGTTATGCTGATCGCAACACCGCTTGCGGGTTGCTCCGTGTCCTCTACAACGGTGGTCAGAGTTCCACCATTCGACATAGCATAGAACGCATTGGCAACCAGATTGGAGATCACTTGCATGATCTCACCCTGTCTGACCGCAATTTGCCTGGTACTGCGTAAATCAGCATGAACTTCGATCTGAGCCGATGCACAACGAGGGCCATAGACCGCGAGGGCCTGCTCCATAATCTGCGCGACGTTCATCACTCTCGCGGATGCAAGTTCTCTGTAGTAGCCGAGGGTTTGCTTCGCGATGTGGGATACACGCATTAACTCGCTCTCTGCGGTGTCAAGGTATTCGATGCCGCGAATACTCGCGAGTTCGGGTCGCAAGAGATACAGCAAATTGCTAACAGCTTCCAATGGGTTATTGATTTCGTGTGCGATTGTCATCGCCATCCGGCCTGTGGCAGCTATCTTCTCCGCCTGCATCAACGAGTCTTCGATCCGCTTCCGAGAGGAGATATCGCGAAGAATCTTGGAGGCGCCAATGATCGTTCCCTTATCGTCTTTCACGGGCGAGATCGTAAGCGAGACGTCAAGTTCCCGTCCATCCTTCGCCACTCGTAGGGTCTCGAAATGCTCGATTGCCCGTCCAGAGCGGATGGTGGAAAGGATGCGCTCCTCGTCTGAGTGCAGACGCTCCGGGATTAACTTGAGGATGGGCGCTCCGACCATTTCGTCGGCGGTATAGCCAAACAGCCGCTCGGCTGCTTTATTCCAACTCGTCACAATTCCGTTCAGATCCTTACTCAGAATGACATCCTCGGAAGACTCCACGATGGCCGCCAGATGGCCCAGCCGTTTGGAGACATCATCCTGCATTGCCTTCGCCTGTTCGAGTTGCGCAATCTGATAACTCGATTGCTCTCGCAATCTCGCATTCTCGATGGCGATGGACGCCTGCGCGGCTACTGCCAGGACAAGATCCTCATCATCCTGCTGGAACACGTCCGCATCCTCGTGCCCATAGAACAGGCCGCCAAGCACTTCTCCACTCTGCCCTTGCACTGGGATCGCGAGATAGCTGCGAACGGGAAGGTGTCCCTTGAGCATGCTGTAATGCGGTTCGTTCTTTTCGTAGCGAGGATCCTTTGCAATATCGCCAGAGCGCACCACCTCCCTGCCCTGAAAGGTGGGGGCGAACATAGCCGTGTTGAGCGGCATCGGATCCTGCGCAAACTTCTCGCGGTCTACGCCCGAACGCGTACAAAGGAGGTAACTCTCTCCGCTTGCACTCACCACGTTGTAGAAGAATACTCCAAATTGAGCGCCGCATAACTGCCGGCCGGCGTCTGTCGCCGCTTGCACAATGGTCTCCAGGTCGAAGCTCCTGGTAAGGAGCATTCCCGTTTGGACGACCAGTTCGAGTTTGCGCTGAAGGTCACCGTGCATAGCACCACTTATCATCGCAGAAATCAGCCTTGATTTCGTTCTACCAACTCGAAATGAGGGGGAGCGGGCACACACCGTCTTATTACCGGGGACAAACCCACAAGGTGTACCTTATTAGGCATCAGCAACTGTTGCACTGCGCAGGAAGATCGGGGACTGACGAGCTTACTCCGGTATATGCGTTGCGGCGGTTCGGGATTATTTCGTCTGTCACGCAACTCCTGTCGTCATCGCCTTCCAATATCCCGCCTCTACCGCCAGCGAAAAATCCGCAGCGAAATAACGAACGGAACCACCAGCCACGCCACTAGTATGCCCAACTGCAGGCTCAACTGGCTCAGCCCCTTGCCCTGCAGCATATTGGCCCGCAGCGCATCGATCGCTGCCGTCAACGGCAACACGCGCACCAATGGCTGGATCACCGCCGGAAAACGGGAAGCGGAAAAGAACACGCCCGACAGAATCCACATCGGCAGCATCACCAAATTCATCAAGCCGGAAGCACCCTCCATGGTCCGGGCCCGCGAGGCAATCAGTAGCCCAACCGCAGAGAAGGCTAGCGAGGTCAGCACACAAAACAAGCAGAGTTGCCAGAAAGGTCCGCGAAAAGGCACGTGGAATACCAGGCGCGCAAAGGCCAGGTAGGCCGCCACCTCGATCACCAGCATCGCTACCCGCGACAGGATGTAGGACATAAGGTACTCCCACCGCGGCATGGGCGAGGCCACCAGCCGCTTGAGTAACTTCTTCTGTCGCGCATCCACCACTGGGAACACCAGGCCCCAGATCGCCGAGCCCATCAGGTTCATTCCCAGCAAGCCCGGAACAACAAAGTCGATGTAGCGAGAACCCGTTTCGTGCACCAGTTCGTTCTGCGCGGGCACCGGATCACCCCGCCCCGCCGCCGCTTGCACCGCGTGATCGGCGATCAGACGAGCGGTGCGCGCATCAGGATTGGTTTCGTCGTATTCGTAGGAAACGCCATTTGCCTGCCCCTTGGCCAGCAGCACAATATTGCCCGTCGCCAGGGCGCGCGCGCCATCTGCCTCCGTCATGGTGACGGATCGGAGCAATTTATCCTTCTTGAGTGCCTGGGTGAGCTGCGGTGTGGTCGCGCCCACCGGCAACACATCGGCCGGCCGATTGCGAAAGGCCAGCCCCAGGCCACCGGCCAGAAGCATGGGAAACACAAAGATCCAGAAGACCGCCTCCGGTTCCCGCAGGAACAAACGGAACCGCATCAGCGTCAATTGATACAGGCTGCTCTCTGCCAGCTTACTCATCGCGCAGGTTCCTTCCTGTCAGCCCGACGAAGACGTCTTCGAGCGTGGCGGAGTGCGTGCGGAATTCGCTGAGTCGCCACCCTTGCCGGTGCAGCGTATCGAAAATGAGCGGGACCGCCGTGTGCAGCTCGCGTACGGAAAGCTGATGCAGTCCTGCGTCCACCCGGTACGATTCGACGCCAGCCAGCCCCGTCAGCAGACCGGCATCAAACGGCTTGCCATCCTGTTCCGAACCACCGATGGCGAACTCGACGATATGTTCGCCCCCCACCGAGGCAATCAGTTGCTGCGGGCTTCCCTGGGAAATGATGTGGCCGTGATCCATAATCGCCACCCGGTCGCAAAGCCTCTCTGCCTCGTCCATGTAGTGCGTGGTGAGAATAATTGTCCGCCCCGCCTGCTTCAGCCCGTCCACCAGGTCCCACAAGTTGCGGCGTGCCTGGGGATCGAGCCCCGTCGTGGGCTCGTCCAGAAACAGCAGCTCGGGGTTGTTCACCAGGGCGCACGCCATCGCCAGCCGTTGCTTTTGCCCGCCGGAAAGGGTGCCGACGCGAGACGTGCGTTTCTCTTCCAGCTGCGCCGTCTTGATTGACTCGTCGACGGTGACCCCGTGGCGATAGAAGCTGCGAAACATCCGCAGTGTTTCTTCGACTGTAAGCTTGTCGGGAAACTGCGTCTCCTGCAGCTGGATACCGATGCGCTGCCGAAGCTCCTCTTCGTCGCTGGTCCACCGCAGGCCCAGCAACTCGACTGTGCCGCTATCCGGCGCGGTCAGTCCTTCGCAAATCTCAATCGTGGTCGTCTTACCAGCGCCGTTTGGCCCCAGCAGGCCGAAGCACTCGCCCCGCGCTACTTCGAGGTCGATCCCGTCGACCGCAACCAGCTCGCCGAATGTCTTCCGCAATCCGCGCAAGAGTAAGGGCGCTGGACTGCCGGGCACAGGTGCTTGATCTTCCATCGCGTCTTACTCCGGAGTATTTCCCCTGGCCGCCTGGCTCTTGCGCTGCGCGCCCCATCGAGGCTCAGCCGCGAAACACCGAGTACAGCCTAGCCGACAGCACCCCGCGTTGGAAGCTCAAAATAGACCTGGCTCAGTGCGCAACCGAGTGAAGGAGCGGCAAATATTACGCAGCGTCATAAGTGGGTGCCTGAAAAGTCTGCTTTGCGGTAACTGCCTGCAGGCATCTCAATGAACTGAGAGGTGACCGGATGAAATGGCAGTCGGCAGCCCGGGTTTGTAAGCAGTGCGCTGCCCCAGTCATCGAAGGAAGCCGCTTCTGCCATAGATGTGGCAGCGCGATGGAAGGGCTGCACTCTGCGGCGCCAAACGATACCGTTCCTGCGCGCAAGCTCACGGACGCCGAGGTGAAAGAGGCCAAGACTCAGCTGGACTCCGGTGGCTACTATGGGTCGCGCGAATCGGGTGGTTCCTCGGGCGGTTCCTCGGGCGGTTCCTGGAGCGGCTCTGCCAGGACTCTGACGCCCGTCGACATGCTGTCGATTCAGCACGCGATCGATTGTTACGAAAAACAGTTCCCGCACGGCCCCTCTCCCTCCGCCGAGGTCGCGTTGGCATGGCTTGCCAGCCGGCGCGGGTATCCGGGCTGGCGCCGTGGCGTTGCTTCCCAGGTCGAGAGGCTCAAAACTCTTCTCCAGCATGATCGTAGCGTCGCGGCCACTCCTAAATTGCAACCAACACCGGAGCAGACGCATCGACACGCGCGGCGCCACCTCGTTGTCTTAGCCGGCGCAGCCATCGTCGTGGTCTTTGCTGCTGCGGTGATCACTTCGTTTCACACCGAGCACGGTCAAGGCTCATCGGCGCCGAATTTCAGGCCGCATGCACGACAGCAAGCCTCTCTCACTTCAGGCGCGCAGGAGGACGAGACATCTTCCGCAGCAATTCCAGCAAGATCTCCTCACGCCGGGCGTGCCGCTCCTTCTTCTGCGTCTCAGGAGCAAGGCTCGTCTTCCCTCCGGTCCCCTTCCATACTGGTCAGCCACGATCAGGCCGGCGTACCCGACGTGGCAGTGCCTCAATCGGACAACTCCGCAGAGATTCTACGTACGTTGAACGGTTGGGCCATGGCGATGAACGACAACGACATAAGGTTGCAGATGCAGTATTACAGCGAGCAATTAGACCGTTATTTTTTGGCTCGCAATGTCAGCCAGAACCTCCTTCTACAAGACAAGGCACGGTTTTATCGGACGGGTCACTACATCCTCGCCTTTCATATCAGAGACGTCACCGTCAACAAGCAGTCGGCTGACCAAGCGACGGTATCTCTGATCAAACGTTGGGAAATATTTGCTCTTTCGGGCACCAGGTCTGGGGAGACGCGTTCTCGGTTATGGCTGGCTCGCCAAGGGAATCAATGGACCATCACAGGGGAGCAGGACCTGGCAAATCTGCAAGCTGATCAGTCCGGACAAGTCCCACGCACGACCTCCGATGTGAGCTTTTTGAGCAAGCACACCCCGGGTGGCGTTTTGTGAAGTGATTGCCCCGTCGTCTCGCCGCCGCTTCGACCTGGGGCAGGCGCATGGCGAGATTCTTGCTTGCCAGCGGAACCTAACTTCCTGAGAGATCGAGGGACGGCCGGAATAACCACCGAACTAGCGTGAAGATGCAACGATGCCTAGCAACGAGAAAGCCCAGGGCCAACAAAAGCAATCGCCAACGAAAAGGACGCTCTTCCTCTGATGCCTCATTCGGGGTTTATTCCGTCTCGTCCCCAATCCGGGGATGCGGTAGCGCTTATACAGGATTGTGCTTATTGAGGTAAGTCATTCCATTCAAGTGGCTTATGTCCAATCCACATCAGCCTTTTGTGCGCGAGACCACGACGGCATCCTTTGCGGACTTTGCCACCAGAATTTCACGGTCGTCTTGGCACGCGTTTGATCGTTTCGCGTCTCGGCGGGTTCCGGCCAATCCCTGGCCGAAGGCGGCACTTTAGAAGATTGCTGAATATCGGTTATCGTGAACTCGCCGTCTTCGCGCGTCTGCCCGTGGTTGCATCTCACCGACTGCAGTCGGTGAAAGCACCTAGAGAGCAGGATCTTGACGAAAGACGTTAGGCAAACGCAGACAGCGCGCATCTTCCAGGGCTCCGGCACGATGGCGGATCTGGTGCGCTCTAAAGAGTGGGCTAAGTCTCCCCTTGGCCCCCTCGAGAACTGGCCGCAGATCTTGTTCGACAAAGTCAACTTCATACTCTCCGCGCCCGTACCGATGATGGTGTATTGGGGACCAGACTTTATTTCGTTTTACAACGATGAGCTGATGCCGTCCTTGGCAGAACGCCATCCTGCAGCCCTGGGCCGTCCATCCCATGAGATCTGGCCTTCAGCTTGGCCCATCATAGGCGAACAACTTAGGCGAGTGCGCGACAGCAAACGGGCCGAAAAGTATGTCCGTAACCCGATCCCCCTGCTCATCAACGGAATCGTCGAGCATACCTTCTGGGACTACAGCTACATGCCCCTGCTCTCAGAGGACGGTACCGTTCCAGGCGTCTTTTGTGTCGGTCAGGATGTGACAAGCGCCGTAAGGACCGAAGAAGGACTGAAAGCAACTCAGGAGCGATTGAGTCAGTTCCTAACCGCCACAGCAGATGCTGTGATCGGGGTCGATCGCAACTGGCGTTTCACCTTTCTCAACCCCATGGCTATGAAGCTCTACTCGCAGGGCCGGAATCTTGTTGGAAAAATCATGTGGGACGAATTTCCAAACGCCACGTATGAGGGTTCGCCGTTCGTGGAACATCTCGAACGAGCCATGTATGACCGCATTCCCGGAAGCTTCGACGCCTACTATCCTGCGCCCCTGAATATGTGGATACGGCAGGAAGTTTACCCGACACCGGAAGGCTTCGTGAACTTCTCGCGCGATATCACAGAACAAAAGAGGACGGAAGCAGCCCTGATGCAAAGCGAGAAGCTCGTAGCCGTGGGACGGCTGGCTGCTTCCATCGCTCACGAGATCAACAATCCACTCGAAGCCGTCACCAACCTCCTTTACCTGGCCCGCAGGACGTCAGAGGCCGGTGAGATTGAGGCTTACCTTACGAGCGCCGAGCAGGAATTACACCGCGTGTCGGTGATCACCAATCAGACCCTGCGCTTCCACAAACAATCGACAAATCAGTGCGAGATTAGCGGCGACGATCTAATCAATACGGTTCTGATCGTCTTTAAGGGGCGTCTGCTCAATGCTCACGTGCAGATTGAGAAGCGATTCAGGGCTCATCGATCAGTTTGCTGCTTCGATGGCGAAATTCGCCAGGTACTCAACAACCTGGTCAGCAACGGCATCGACGCGATGCCCGTTGGAGGCACTCTGTTTTTGCGGACGCGGGACGGACGGGACTGGGCCACGGGGCAGCCCGGGATAGTGCTAACTATAGCGGATACCGGAAGTGGCATGTGCCCGGAAGTGCGAGGCAAAATCTTCGAGGCCTTCTACAGCACCAAAGGCATCGGTGGTACAGGTCTGGGGCTCTGGATCAGCAAGGAAATCGTACAGCGGCACAAGGGGCAACTTCGGGTGCGCAGTTCGCAAGACATACACCACCATGGAACAGTTTTCACCCTGTTCCTGCCCTTCTGATTCCGCTCGAATGAGATCCGCTTAGAAGAATTATTATCAGCGCATGCATCGAGAGATCGAGGGACGGGACGGGATAATCACCGAACTATCGTGAAGATGCAACGACGCCTGGCAAGGAGAAAGCCCGGGCCAACAAAAAGCAATCGCCACCGAAAACAAGGCTCTTCCTCGATGCATCAGTTTTCGGGGGTTATTCCGTCCGTGCCCCCAATCCCGGGCTTTCGGGTGATAGTCTTCGCAATATGCCTTAGTCGTGATTCTGATGCTTCTTCTGCTATTTGGCTGCCCAGGCTACTACATGGGTCCGGGGACGGCTACTACTGCGGCGGCCTCAGCCCTGTGTTGCTGATCGTGAACTTATCTCTTCTTTTCGGTCGGGGACGGCACTCGCCTCTGGAGATGTCCAGCATGTGAAGGCGTTCTCATGACCGAAGCGCTTCCGCCGTTGGGAGCAACTCTCGCGCCGGAAATCTCGCTTGCCACGCACCTCGGGTAAGCGTTCCACCTCGCATCAAAATGGAGCCTCTTGCCCAAATCAGCGGTAAGCCCCACTCAACGTAAGACCACTCTTGATAAACGTCGCCGTCTTAAGATGGCGCAATCGGCCCATGCCTATGTGCGTGGCAACACCGTCCAATTTTATGAGTGGCTCGATAGCAAGGCAGTCCGCGGATCGATCCCCTCCGGACCCGATATCTGGATTTGCGGTGATTGCCATACTGGCAATCTCGGACCTATCGCGGATAGTGAAGGCAACATCGACATCCAAATTCGCGATCTCGATCAGACGGTGATAGGCAATCCGGCTCACGACCTCCTGAGGCTGGGTCTCTCACTCGCTATGGCGGCGCGGAGTTCAGACCTCCCTGGGGTGACGACGGCACTCATGATGGAAGAGCTGATTCTTGGCTACATCTCCGGATTGAGTGGCCGGTTTTCTACATTGGATGCAAAGGGTCTGCAGCCGATCAGGCAGGTTATGCGGCAGGCAAATCGCCGCCACTGGGGCCATTTGGCGGCAGAACGCATCGACGGGGTGAAGCCCGAGATACCGCTGGGATCGAAGTTCTGGAGGTTAACGCGCGAAGAGACGACTCAAGTGGAACAGCTGGTCGCCAGTGAAGATCTGCAGCTTCTCGTGAGGCGTACAGAACACGATGACCGGGTGAAAAGGATCCGCCTGCTTGATGCGGCGTACTGGATGAAGGGGTGCAGCTCGTTGGGCCGGCTACGGTATGCGTTATTGATCGGCGTGGGTAAGAAGAAGGACATGCGTTACCGTCTCCTGGATGTGAAAGAGGCGACTGAGCCAGCTGGTCCCTACGCAAAACACGCAGGCATGCCGCGCAATAATGCGGAACGCGTCGTGGCCGGAGCCAATGCGCTATCTCCCTATCTTGGAGAACGCATGGCAGCGACCCATATAGTGAAAAGGCAAGTGATCGTCAGGGAATTAAGGCCGCAGGATCTCAAATTCGAGTTGGAAAACTTGCAGCAAGCAGAGGCAATCGCTATCGCCCGTTTAATGGCTGGCGTGGTAGGGCGGGCTCACGGCAGGCAGCTTTCGCTCGCAACGCGCAGGGCTTGGGCGGCCGACCTTAAAAAGCGCCACAGCAAGGGCCTTGACGCCCCGCGATGGCTCTGGAGTGGAGTGCTTGATCTTGCTGCTTTGCACGAAGCGTCATATCTCGAGCATTGCAGGCAATACGCTCTCGGTAATTTCTCGGAAGTTGCGAGCTAAAAGCAGGGTCGCTGTTCAATCGATCACGACCTGCCGGGATCGCCAAAGCCATTCTATATTTGGAATCGCGCGGCACGCTGGAGCGGAACCCGACTGATCAAAATGTCGTGCGTGTTCGCCGTACGAGGAAAGAACCTCGAGAGCCTTGATCGGATCCGAAGCAAGACGCGCCACCCTAGCCCGGATTTCTCACCACAACCCTCAGCTTCCGACCACAATGCCCTAGCTAGTGGCGTGGGCCGACCGCCGTGTGCGGCGTTTGAATGACAGCAGCGTGTGGCATTTGAGGGACAAGCGTATGCGGGCTTCCCGCCGGTGTTTGCTTCACGCCGGAGGCAATGCCGGCAAGCGCCTCTAGCCCCCACTTTGTCATCCCGAGCGCAGTCGAGGGATCTGCTGTGCGCCTTTCTCCCTCCACAAATTTCTACAGAGCTCCAGCATCGGACACGCAGAGGAACCATTCCTTCAGCAGGAATGCAGGAGGTCACTCCTGGCAGCGAAGCGGCTGCTATCGAGACCCACGTTCCTCTGCCCATCCGATGCTGGAGCTCTGCGAAATTTTGAGGAAAGGCCACAGCAGACCCTCGACTGCGCTCCGGTGACAAAGTGGGGGCTAACTGTGAAATCCGGGCTCCTTTCCCTACGAGGAAAGAACCTCGAGAGCCTTGATCGGATCCGAAGCAAGACGCGCACCCTAGTACTGCGCCGGGTCGGGACGAAGCGCTGCCCAACACCGCCGCTCTCATGACTGTTGCCAAACAACGACTGTTGAAACACAAGGTTAAAGGTCTGCTTTGCACAAAAGTAAGACTGCTGGCGGACAGTTGGCGTACCCTCGGACTGCACTCGCTAAACACCAATTTCCGGATCCTCCCTTTTAAGTTCGGACATCAGGGATTTGAGCTGTTCCTCCGCCATGTCGAGGTATACCGACACCAGTTCAGGTTGGTTTGCTTTCACCCTGAGGAGGTATAAAAGGTTTTGCAGTACTTCCAAGGAGCTGGTTACCTCCGGGTCCATTCGATGTTCTCTCCTCGTTCTTATCTGCCATGCGACGCTTACATGCTTAAGAGCGGTGAATATATTGCTGAATTGAAATAAGGCCGCTTGGATTTAATGCAAATCAAAGCTAGGGGGCAGGCTTTTCACTTGGCGCAACTTATCCTACGCATTTGTGAATAGAGCCGCTAGAGTCAATAGCACTACCAGGTAAGTCAAATGAACTCTGGCCTTTCGAAAATTCTTTGCATCGAACCGGATCTTCGCTTGCTCGAAAGCCGGGCCGCCGTCCTGAAACATTCCGGTTTTGACGTTAAAACAGCGCCACCGCCGGAGGCTGAAACTGTGCTCCGCCACCAGGAGTTCGATCTGCTGATCGTGCACTCGGTTGATGAATCCGATTTGCACAGAGTCGCCGCTTTATCGAACGGTGCGGAGGTGTTGATCCTCGAAGGCTACACGAGCCCAATCGAACTGGTCGCTTTGGTTGCAGACCGGCTGAAACCCAGGAGCAACACTCAGCCAAAGGCATCCATCCCGTAACTGTCTGTGCTGAACTGGCCTTATTTGGCGGCCGGTCTCCCTGCTCCTCACCTGCATAATGTTGCCGTGATTTGTGCAGAACTGGAAGCGTTGCGACAGGCTCACCGAACTGCCCTCATACGCTGGCACCACGTCAACGCCACCCGCAAGGTCACTGGTTTAGCAGGCATACCAAAATGGCGGGCGACCCAGGATCGCGAACGCAGCGTGCGGGAGAGAGACGACGCTTTCGGTCGCTTATGCGCCCATGAACGCACTTGCCTAATCTGCGCTAACCGTAGACTCGGTGCCTCGGGTTACGCTGTAGAGAACGAGGGACGAACGGAATAACAACCGAGCTATCGTGAAGATGCAACGACGCCTAGGAACGAGAAAGCACGGGCCCAACAAAAAGCAATCGCCAACGAAAAAGACGCTCTTCCTTGATGCCTCAGATTCGGGGGTTATTCCGTCCGTCGCCCCAGCCCAGAATCGAGCGTCCCATCACTTCCGGTCTTTATCGATGCGGTACGGGCCAGGACCAGCAGTTTAGAGGTCTCGAGCGGCTTTCTCCTCATCTTCCTTGCTTTTTTGAGCGGAATACTTCTCTTTGCCAGACTTCGGCGCTTTCGGCGTTCCAAGCTCGACGGCTGCGATTTTCATTATCGGCGTGCCGGCGGCAGCAATCTTCTTCGCCGCAGCGACTTCTTCCTTGAGGTTGGAGTTGAGAAGTTTGACGATCTTCGGAATTCCGAGAGCCAGCGCCATGGAGATGCAAGCCTCGTAACCCGCGATCTCATAGTGTTCCGTCCGGAGGGCAGCGCCGATCAGGCCCGCTTCAAAAGAAGCGCCTTTCTCATCTTTCTCCAATGCGTCCTTACCCTCTTCTATGACGCCCTCCATGCCGTTACAATGCTGGCCGGTTGGCTTCTCGCCCAGCAGCGCGAACACCCGCTTCAGGCGTTCAACCTGTCCCTTCGTCTCTGCCAGATGAGCAGTGAATATGGATTTGAGTCTAGGGTTTTTCGAGCCCTTAGCGAGCTTCGGCAGGGCCTTCACCAACTGGTTCTCCGCGCTATACATATCGCGAAGTTCATCGATCAATACGGACTGTAGCGCCATGAGATAGCTCTCCACACTTCTTTCACTACAGTCTCATGTGCTTAGTGAGCATAGCCACATCGCAATTCAGGAGCACCAGCCCGGTAAACCCCTCTTCTATGTAAGCGGCCCCCACCGCACATCCACTAAAAGTGGTTTGAGCAAGCGGATTCGAAGTTTATGCGTCAGACGGAACTGGAACACTGGAACTTTAGGAGGCGACCTTCGAAAAGCTGCAGTCCGTTGACGCAACAACTCCTTGATGCAGTCTGCATTTTTTCACACCTTCCTTTCCCCGAAACCTTCGCATCTCGGTCCCGCATCTCGCGTCTGACCACAAATTGCTTTCGCGGCACCAGCCCGCTGACACCAACTCAACGAATCTCGATAGTTAAGGGCGGGGCTACTATGCGGCCTCTTGCTACCAGTGCTTTATCATCAGGCAAGTTCAATGCTGAGCTGATCAATAGCTCAGAAATTAGATATTCTGCGTAGAGACAGTATCGACCGGGAAGAATCGATTCCGTCGAGAGATAGGTGCTCCAAGTACGACTCTCTTTGGGCTTGAGCCGAACATATCGAATCTTCGGAGGTCCACCTGCATAGGCGCAGCCAGCCGCAGTCGGATCCGCGGCTCTGCCGTGGAAGTCTAGTACTGCAGCCGCAAAGCCATGGCTGCAAGTTTCCTGGAACGGCCCAAAGAAGTCTGGAAGGTAGACCCCCTTGGCTCCAGCTCGAAGGGTGAGAGTGACGTAAATAGGCTTACCTCTTTTGTAGACAGAAGCGGTGGCCCCATCTCGTAATGTCACGAGTGCAGGGCTAACTTGCGGTGTATCGAACACTGCGCATCCGCTTCCGGACTTCGCAATACCTGGGTGAACGGACGGCATAGTAATCGCTACCAATGCCGCGACGGTGGCCGCAATCTTTTGCAATCGATTTTGAGTTGTCAAGGTCACTAGTATGCGTTCTGGACTGGCGCTCCACGCTTTATCGATACACATTTGAATTGAGAGGGGGACCGGGGACAGTGAACGTAGTGAAGGTGATAGACGGAAATGACCTTGTACTAATATCGCGAGCACCGCAGACGCCTCAAGTTTTCGGCTTCTAAAGAGGGTCATGTCCGTCTTTCACCTTCACCGCGTCTGTCACCTTCACCCATGTCTCTCAACCGGATCCAGCGCGCTTGCGAGAGCTGGCGGAAGCCGCCAGCAGCCAGGCGTTCAGGCCGAAATTAAACGCACTGTCCGGCTTTTCCGTGCCGAAGACCTGGTTTGCCTCGAGTTGGGCAATGCCGTGCAGATAAGCCCAAAGTGCAATGGTGGCCTCGTTGGCATGGCGCGGTCCGGTCAGAGCACGAACGTGTTTCAGGACGAAGTTCCAAAGATCTTCGTGCAAGCCCCCTTGCTCGCCTTCGACGTCGCAGGGCAAAAGCAGAAGCTCATACAGGTTAGGTTGGCTGCGAGCAAAAGCGAGGTACGCGCGGGCGATGCCGCGGATGGTGCGCGCAGGGTCATCCTTACGCACGGCACGTTGCATGGCCAACTGCAGCAGCCGCGAGACTTCCCCACCCAGCGCCGATTCGAGAGCTGCTCGATCTGCAAAGTAGCGATAAAGCGCGTTCGGCGTCAGCCCAAGCGAGGCAGCAAGAGAACGCAGGGAAAGCCCGCGAAGTCCCTGCTGCTCCAGCTGTTGGACCGCAGCCGCAAGGATCGCCCCTCGGTCAGTTTTGGACGGGTACGGCATGGTTATCACTGTACACCTTGACCAGTCGTGGATAAAGGTATACGGTGATCATGTTGAAGGTATACGCTATGCACCTTAGGAGCAGGAAATGAACGTCAGGCCGAGCGTAGTGATTACGGGTGCGTCCACCGGAATCGGCTGGTCCACCACACAGTTGCTTCTACAAAAAGGCTTTCGCGTCTTTGGGACCGTACGCAAGGGGAGCGATGCGGATCGTCTACAGGCGGAATTCGGCGAACACTTCGTTCCCTTACTAGCGGACGTCACCGACGAAGCGGCGGTGCGGCACGCGGGGACCCGGGTTGCAGAGATGCTCGGGCAGGAAAGGCTGGCAGGTCTGGTCAACAACGCCGGCATTGTGGTGGCCGGGCCCTTGTTGCACCTCGAACCCTCGGACATACGGCGGCAGATGGAGGTCAACCTCATAGGACCATTTCACATGACGAAGGTCTTCGCGCCGCTGCTTGGTAGTGACCCACAAAGGACTGGCCGCCCTGGCCGCATCGTGCAAATCAGTTCTGTTTCCGGCGCGTTGGGCATTCCTTTCGTCGGGCCGTATGTTGCTTCGAAATTCGCGCTCGAGGGAATGTCCGAGAGCCTGCGCCGCGAACTGATGCTGTATGGCATTGATGTCATCGTGGTGGGCCCAGGAGCGGTGCTGACCCCAATCTGGGATAAGACGGTCGCAGAAGATAACGACCGCTTCAACGCAACACCGTATGGACCCATCATCCAGCGCTTCCGTACGTTCTTCACGGAAGAGGGAAAGAAAGGGTTTGCTCCCGAAGTGATCGCCCAGGCCATCCACCGCGCCCTGACCGCGCGCAAACCGAAGGTGCGATACGCAGTCGTACCGCAGCGCTTCAAGAACTGGACAGCGCCGATGCTCCTGCCCAGACGCGTCATAGACCGTCTCATGGCCCGTCAATTCGGCTTATCGAACAAAAACTCCTAGCGCTCGCGTTCCTCAGTGCAGGCAAGACTCGACCGCTTCCCTGCCCCGTGCATCGATTCTCAAAGATGAGTTGGGCGAGGCCACGGCTTGCAGTGCAAGTTAAGGACGGGATGACGGGGTGCGATACGCATCGGTCTGGCTGAGCGAGCGGAGCAGGATGTCCCCCACTCAAGCCAAACGCGGCTTGAGTGGGCCACCCTCGGCTTTTCTGGATGTGGGCAGGGAGCAGATCCCTCCTGAGTGGCGACTGATCGGACCCTAAAATCCGAAGGATCCCAAGACTGTAGGGTGGCCCATTCAAGCCGCGTTTGGCTTGAATGGGGGACATTTGAGCCCTCGTCCAGTGCGCTTTCCAGTTCGTTCATTAGAAGCGAAACCGAGGCACCTGCTGTGCGCCTGTCTCCGTTCGCCGATTTCTATCGAGCTCCTGTATCGGATAGGTAGAAGAACCCAGCGAACGCACAGACGGGTGAGTGACGGGACGCAACGAGAGGGCCGGAAAGTTCACCTGGTCGTGGCTTGTTCAATCTGGGTAACGGTCCGTGCGTCCCCAGCTATCGTCACCAGCTATCCGTCTCCAGCTATCCGTCTCCAGCTATCCAGGGTGTTTGATGCGTAAGATGGGTGAGGACGCAGCCAAGGCTGTCATCGGCGCGTAGCTGAGGGGATTTCGAAGCTTATGGCCTACAAGAAGTTTGTCGTTTCTCTACTTCTATGCGTCGTTTTCACCTGCGGAGCGCAAACGGCTTCCATGCCGCAAATTCGCCAGAATGGCGCGGTCAAACAGTTCTTCGTCGACGATAAGCCGTTCCTCATGCTCGCAGGGGAATTACATAACTCGAGCGCGTCGAGCAGCGAGTACATGCTGCCTATATGGGACAAGCTCGCCGCTCTTCATCTCAACACCGTGATCGGCACCGCTAGCTGGGAATTGATCGAGCCCAAAGAGGGTAAGTTTGATTTCTCTCTCGTGGATGACCAAATCAACCAGGCACGGAAGCGTAATCTGCGGCTTGTGCTGATCTGGTTTGCAACCTGGAAGAACGGGGGGTCGAGCTATCCTCCGGAGTGGGTTAAGGCAGACCGCAAACGCTTTCCGCCCATGGTCATCAACGTGCGGCCCGATGGCGGCATCGGTTCCTTTGTCGCCAGGCACATGGAAGAGCAAGGCACGGGGCCGCTGAGTCCGTTTGGCAAGGACACGGTCAAGGCCGACGCCAGGGCCTTTGCTGCCTTGATGGGTCATATCAAGGAGGTCGATCCTCAGCACACGGTCATCATGATGCAGGTTGAGAACGAGATCGGCAGCCTGGGTGACAGCAGGGACCGTTCTCCCATGGCAGAAGCAGCATGGGCTGGGCCTGTTCCAGCCGACTTGATGAAGTACCTCACACAACATAAAGAAACCCTGCTGCCCGAAATGCAGGAGGTGTGGGGGAAGAACGGTTACAAGACGAAGGGTAGCTGGGAAGAAGTCTTCGGCAAGAATGAGTGGGCGGATGAGGTCTTCATGGCCTATTCCATGGGACGATTTGTCAACCAGGTAGTCAACGAGGGGAAAGCCCAGTTGAACATACCCATGTATGTGAATGCGTGGCTTGGTCCTCAGCCGAAGGCGGATCTGCCCGGTCAATGGCCGAGCGGGGGTCCGGTGGCCCGCATGATGGACGTTTATCGCGCGGCCGCTCCCTCAATCGATTTGTTCGCTCCCGATATTTACGTACCGGATTTCAAAGGGACATGTGCGCTCTATGCCCGATCCGGCAATCCCCTCTTCATTCCCGAAGCTCGAGACGAGGTGGGAAATCTCTTCTGGGCCCTGGGTCGTTACTCTGCCCTGGGTTGGTCGCCGTTTGGTATTGAAGACCTCAGTCCAGAGGGACAGGTCGCGCACGCGTACAAGGTACTTTCCCCCATGCTTCCACAATTATCTGAATGGCAGGCAGCAGGAAAGGTGAACGGCATCCTGGTGATTGACGGCGAGAAGTCCGAACCTGTTTCCCTCGGCGGTTACAAAATAACGCTTACCGCGGGTATACCATTTGGCGCACCGGCGCCCAAGCCCGATGCGGACGGCAAGCTTGGAGCGGGCGTTTCTCTGGACTCGCGTGCCATGCCGACTGACAAGCGGCCTTTCGCCATTGTCGTGAACACCGCCCCTGACGAATTCCTCTTTATCGGTGCGAATGGGGATCCCGCCTTCACGATCGATTCAGGCTCAGGAAAGGTCATTGTCGCCGCAAAGGACGAAGGGCGCTATGAGAACGGAAAGTGGGTGCCTGGCCGCAGAATCAATGGGGATGAACTGTTCGGATTGAGCCTGCCGAAAACGAATGTCGGCATGTTGAAAGTGAAGTTGGTGCGTATTCAGTAAGGGAAGATCGGTGCAAGATCGGGGACGGTAAACCCGCCGACAAACGAACCGTTTCCTAAGGAGTTTCGCTCTCTAAACGCCGGATTGAAGCTACGCCGAATCAATTCAGGATCGCGGGAGCCAATGCAGGTAAAACGCGACCGTGTGTCTCGCCGGGTGGAAATCAGGCCAGGAGTAAACTTGTGCCGCGCTGCGCAAGATCTCATCGCAGAGAGCCTCGCCCCCCGGTGATCTACAATCAAACCGGGCGCACTGCAAGATAGCTATGAGCCGAGTTCTCCTCATCAACGGCCAAACCCCGGTCAGTCACGAAATCGGCGAACTCCTCACCGCCGCTGGCGTACCGATCGAATATGCCGCAGGCCACATCGATGCCCTTCACCGCCTGCGCTGCCGGATGTTCAGCGTCATCATCTCCAGCGCGGAAGGGGTCATCGAAGAAGCTCTCGCCCTCATCCAGGAGATGAGGCTCATTCGTCCTAATTTGAAGTGCATCGTGCTGGCGCCCTACAGCACACCGGACGAAGTGATCGCGGCTCTTCGTGCGCGCGTCTTCGGGTGTTTCACGCCTCCGTTCGACGCGCACACCATCTTCTGCGTCGCGCTGAACGCGGCGACAAGCAGCGACTCAAACGAAGATATCGAAGTCCTCTCCGCGCGTCCGGGTTGGGTCGCCGTTCGCGTCAACTGCCGCCTGGCCACCGCGGAACGCCTCATGTCTTTTGCCAGAGAGTTTGCCGCGCAGCTGCCCGAGACCGCGCGTCAGGAGATCATGCTCGCGCTCCGCGAGATCCTGATGAACGCGATGGAGCACGGCGCCAAGTTCAACCCCGATCAGGTGGTCGAGGTAAACGCTATCCGGACTGCGCGCACCATGACCTTTCGTGTACGCGATCCGGGCGCCGGATTTCGTAAGGAAGCCATCACCCACGCAGCCTTTGCAAACCCGCCCGGAGACCTCACAGCGCACACGCTCCAACGCCACCAGCAAGGCATGCGCGCCGGCGGCTATGGCATGCTCCTCGCCGCTGGCACGGTTGACGAGCTTATCTACAACGAGACCGGAAATGAAGTCATTCTCATCAAGTACCTGGATCAGCCCGCGCAGAAACCATCACCAGACTCGGAGTGATGACCGGCAACCATCACCCTGGAAAAAGATACAGTGACAGGCAATCTATCGAGCGGCCGTGCGGCACCCGGCGACAGAACCCCGCGACAGACGGATCGTTTCCTAAGGAGTTTCGCTGCCTTACGCTATTCCGAGTTGCATCCGGTGCGGGCGGGCATGGTGGCGGACGCGGAAGCCTGGCCATGGTCCCGTGCGAGTGTGCATTGCGGCGTCAGCCAGAATAATGGTTTCTCAATTCGCAGCTGTGGCAGACTCGTTGGACCCCGTTTGCATGGCGGGGCTTTCCTGGGGCTGGGGAGGTGGAATCCACGACGACTGCGTAGTTGCACGCACACAGGTCGTCCGCTGGGTTCGGCAGACACCCGGCTGGAAGACAAGCGTCCCCCTTGAACTCAAAGGGGACGCCTTGAACTGACTACATCGTGCCGAACTTGTTTCTCAGATACGATTCGACCGAAGCCGCTTCGTTCGCAGAAAGTACGCGGTTATAAACGAGAATTTCGCTGATCTCCCCGTTATACGTGGTGTTGTTGAGGCCCCTGCCGATATAGCCCGCGCCACTGGTCCCGGCAAGCACAGGGGTTTTGCTACCCTGGGTCAATGCCAGCAGACCATTCACGTAGAGCGAATCGGTGGCGCCGTCATGCACTGCGCGCGTGATGGTAAAGTCTTGCCCCACGGTCGCTGGCCTGTTGTAAATCGGCTGGTTCCCCACCTGTTCCGTTCCAAAGCGAAACGTCTCGGTGGTCTGGTACGGCGACACAAACGTATTGCCCCAGTTCGCGTTTTCGATCCAGAAAATCCCTGCTCCGTTCGACGCGTAGTAGCTCGCAGGCGGATTGACGGAGGACTTCGCAACCATGAACACCGTCATCTGTTGCCAGCCGTTGATGGGCAGATTGAAGTTGAAAAAGCCATTGTTACTGAACGCATAGGCAGGCCTGCAATAGTTACCATCGCCCGCGACGGCCCCGGGAACGTTGAAAATCACATTCTGCGTTGCATCGTGTCCGTTCCCGGAGGAATCGGGCCAGATTGTAGCCTGCGTGGGCGGAGCAACGATGGTGTCGCTCGACAACCACTGCTGCAGCCCATTTCTTGAGACCAAAGCCGTGCTGACGGTAGAGCCGCTTTGCACGCGCACGTTATTGATGGAAGGGAGCCCGTAGTCGGTTGCGCCCGCGGAAATGTACGTACTGGTGAAGCCGCCCGTCTGACTGACAAGGTTCACCTGCTGCAGCGGCTGCCCATAAAAATTGATTGACGTGTTGAACGTGCCTACCGAATTGTCGAAAACAGGTGGCAGACCATTCGGCGATGACGGGCTTGAAGCGATCGAAAATCCCGCCTGGCGTCCGCTGGCTAAGCCAATCGCGCTCACCCCATACACCGGCTTATTGAATACGAAGCCAACCGTTGCGCTGGCTGAGGCCAGAACGAGCTGCCCCCCAAATGCCCCGTAAGCCTGCTCGCCGGCCGGACCTGCCGGAATGGTGATCTGCACCGTAAGCCCGGATATACCCGTCACTGGGATCGTGTAGGTAAAGGGGCCACTCGTTTTTCCAGGAACGGCTGCCGGCGCTGGAGGCAGCAGGCTGAAGTCGACATATCCATTGGGATGAATTCCAGCGGTACAGAAAGTGCCTTCCGTCTGGCCGAAGGCGGCAGCTGGAACAAGGGCTAGAGAGAGTAGCGCTGACGCAAAAAAAGCTTTCATGTGGATTCTCCAGAGAGCAATCGCCGCAGCGATCACAACGAGTTGCACAACAAAGTCAGTTGTGGTGGATTATTTCGAACCTTAGGCAGCAGGAATACAGGAAAACAAGAAACGCGAGCGAAACGTCATCGACCGATAGCCCAATAAAGAGATACCAACAGGGTCAAAAAGCTGTCTAGCAAACTTTAGTAACCGGCGAACCTGGCGACAAAACCCAACGACAGACGGACCGTTTCCTAAGGAGTTTCACTCTCTGAACGCCGGAATGAAGCGAATGGATCGAACACTTCCTCGCGACTATTTGCACCCGTGGCTGTGTGGGTGTGGCTATCGGGCCCTCCTCGCTGAGAAGGCGGAAAGTGAATCTTTGCTGATTTTGGATTTCAGATCAAATTTGGCCGTGCGGGAGACACACGGCCGCTCGCTACCTATTGGAACGCCGTCCATCAATGCAGCGGTCATGCCTGGCAGGGCCGGTATTATTCCTGCCCCTTAGATGGGTACCACCTGTGGGAAGCCTCACGCTATTCTGCGTTGCATCCGGTGCGGGCGGGCATGGTGGCGGGCGCGGAAGCCTGGCCATGGTCCAGTGCGAGGGTGCATTGCGGCGTCAGCCACAATAATGTTTTTCTGAATTTGCAGCTGTGGCACACTCGTTGGACCTCGTTTGTATGGCGGGGCTTTCCTGGGGCTGGGGAGGTGGCATTTATGACGACTGCGCTTCGTCGGCTTCACCCTTGAGAAGACACTTGGGCCCCTCTATGAAAGCCCACAACAAGGCGCCACGCTCGCGATCTACGGTTGTAAGGCCTGTTCCACCCAGTACCTGGTATCTCTGGACGACGCTTGTGGCGGAGCGCGCATCCTGGGGACAAACGGTTACGGTTACGATAAGCCGGTAGCCGGCCTGCAACACGCAGTTAGTGGCCTGGCCAAGGAAGACCCATGAGGCGTTGCGCGAGACGCGATGGTGCCGCAGCGCCTGCAGTTTTTGCAGCAGATCTCCCATCTAGAAGATGCCCCGGCAACAGTGACCTCGATAAGCGCGAAATCGCCAATACGCTCATCGACATTGGTAAAGCGGTAAGGCCAACCTCTTGCAACGTCTCGTTTTCGGTAAGTTGACAGCCGTCGATGACATGGAAAGACTCAGGTCCTCATGGAAAAGAGGGACAGCCTGACCTGCGTGATTTCGTAGCGTTGAATAAAGATAATCGCGCAGATCAGGCCGTCCCCAATTCCCCCCCGTCCCCAATTCCCGCCCGTTTTGTCATCCGGCCCCCCCTTGTCATCCCGAGCGCAGTCGAGGGATCTGCTTTGCGCCTTTCTGGCTCCACAAAGCTCTCCATGAGCTCCTGTATCGGACAGGCGTGGGGACGCATTGGTCAGCTGAGGTGGCTGGCGTGTCGATGTTTGCAGGGAACGGGTGGTGGTTTGGGGTGTGGGTCCCTCCGCGTGTCCGATACAGGAGCTCATGGAGAGCTTTGTGGAGCCAGAAAGGCGCAAAGCAGATCCCTCGACTGCGCTCGGGATGACAAAAGGGGGGGGCCGGATGACAAGAGGGGCTTCGTCACTTCGGCTGACAGTTGTGGTGACAAACGTTCAGGGATCAGGTTTTGTCACTTCAGTGAACGGGAGACATGAACGGCGTGCGCTGCCCTGGTACATCCAACAGACAACAACTGCAGCGTTAGAACTGGAATCCAAGCTCGATCTAGTATTTTTTTCATGGCTGCTGAGGTCAGCGTTTCCTGCCTCAAAAACAAGCCTGATTGAACGAGGCAACGTTTTGATATAAGGGCAAACGCTCCACCGTGTCACGGTGGCGGAATTAGGAGCTGTGGCAGACTCGTTGGACCTCGTTTGCATGGCGGGGCTTTCCTGGGCTGGGGAGGTGGACCCATGGCGCACCTGGACGAGAGCCGCTTTACCAATGTGGTGAAGCCATTCAGGCTAGTGATTTAATCGAAAGCTACGACTTTGTACCAGGCTGCCGGCATAAAATGCCGTTCGACGTTCCCTGGGGTACAGACATACCTTTAATCGGATAGATGCTCTGCACAGAAGAACTTCGCCTGAAAGGGATCTACGAGGCAGCGCTTCGCCGATGGGCGACGGTGGGTGCTACGTGCTCCAATGCTGGTAACTCAGCGCACGATGATCTGACCGCTCTCAAACGAAGCCGCGACGATAGGAACGCTGCGAGCTTTCGTTTGGCCATGCATCAACAAAATTGCAGCCGGTGCCAAACGTCCACGGAACAACAAGCAATTCCGTGCTCGGCGAACCGGCTTGGTCGCACAGCCTTTTCAGACAGGGAGAACCTTACGGGGTTCGAAACCCGTCGAAGGAATCGACCATCTGCTCAGCGTGATGCGGCATCAGACATGCAAGGCGATCTGTGAAAAAGCCACTCGTTCTCATCATCAACGACGACCGAGCTTTGATAGAGAGCAGGCGCAAGCTTCTTGAGCACTGCGGTGCGGCTGTCATCACGGCCCGTGGGTCTGAGGAAGCGTTGCAGCAGACACTGCATGAGCCCGTAGACCTCGTCTTGATCGATGCGACGAACATCGGTGTAGAACGAGGAGAAAAGCTGTGCGGTTTGGTTAAAAGGCACCGCCCGCACGAGTGTGTTGCCATGCTCATCCAGCCTGAACTTGATGCACTTCCCGATACCGAGGCGGATAGGGTGATCCACCGATCAGGGCCGGGCAAAATGTTAGTGGAAATCAACGAGATGCTGGACGGTCGTTTGGACATTAATTTGTGGGAAGGCCAAGGGTCTAATGAGGATCAAGATCGTTCAACTGGAAAGCCAGAGTGAGCGTTCTCTTTCCGCAAAGCTGGTTCTGGAGCGGAACGCAGACGTAATCCTGTTACAGACTTCGTCTCTCAACGAATTTAAGGTGGCAGCCGCTCACCCGGATGTGGATGCCTTCCTGTGCTCGGAATCGGATCTCTCGCTGCAAACGGAAGACGTCCTGGGTGTGCTGCAGGCGAACTATCCGCAGATCCCGGTGCTCATCCTCTCGACGGAAGAAGGAAAGCGGGCGCTCCTCCAGCAGCCGGTGATCCGAGCCTGGGATGTGATTTCTGTTTTGGAGATGGAGCGGTTGCCTCTCAGCCTGCTGCGCGCCGTCGAGGCGAAGCAAACCAGGGAGCGGCTTCAGGCTGAGTTGACAGGAGCCCGAGATCTACTCATCTCCTGTCAAAAAAGCATTACCGTGGGGCGTCTCCTCGGGTCCATCGCCCACGAGATCAATAATCCGCTGGAAGCCGTTTACAATTTGTTGTTTCTCAGCCAAAGAATTGCGTCCGATCCGGCCGAAGTACGGAGATGCCTGCGGATGGCAGAGCTCGAGCTGCAGAAGGTCGGTGAGATCACTAAGCAGATGTTGCATTTCCACCGGGATACGCCGATACCGAGAGAAGTCTCTCTCCCTGAAGTGATCGAGAGCGTTCTTGTGCTTTATCGGACCCGTCTGAACATGCGTGGGATACGGGTCTCTAAACGTTACCGGTCGCATGCGAGATTACTCGGGCATCCGGGTGAACTGCGACAGGTCTTCTCGAATTTAATCGCGAATGCGATTGATGCCATGCCGTTGGGGGGAACGCTCTCTATCCGTATACAGCAGGACAATCTGTGTAGGGTTTCTGTGACCATCGCGGATACCGGTCATGGCATCGCGCGGGATGGGGTCAGCCGACTCGGCCACCTGCTGTTCACGACCAAAGGGGAAGCTGGGACCGGCCTTGGACTGTGGGTGAGCTATCAAATTATTGAGAAGCATGGTGGTTCCGTTCGGGTCTATAGTTCCACCCATCCGGAGCGCAGCGGTTCAGTCTTCAGGCTCTGCTTTAGCGAAATCACAAGCATACTGAATGCACACACGGACAGAGCGACCGGGACGGATGCGGAGCGTTTCTCAATTGAGAAACGCGATCTGGACAATGGTGGTCGGGGTGATGAAAAGACCGCCTAGACCGGCTTCGGCGGAATGGCGGCATTTCGAAGATTGCCGGCAAGCGAAGCTGCCTTGAAGCACAGTAGAGGGCAACTACGGGCTCTTTCCAGAATCGGCGTACGTTTACAGGGACTCTTTTCGCTTTTTTCGCTCTTTTCGCATTAGATCCCTCATCCACCAAAATGCCCGATCCGTTCGTAGGTTCAGTCAGTAGACCAGCTCGTACTGAGTGATGGGATATTTCTGGCGTCGAAGCATCTCCATCGCCCGGGCCGCCCTGGGGTCAAGACTCTTTTTCGCTTTTTTCGCAATAGCTGTCTCATTCACTGCAATGCCCGATCCGCTTGCAGCATCCATCCCTGGACAAGATCATCCTTACTAATGAGAAACCCCTGGCCGGCAAGCCACTCCCTCAACTGAATAAGTGTGCATGGAACATCTCTTCTCTCCTCTTCACACCACGTTCCGTAGTCCTTATGTAAAGCATTTAAGGAGGTAGACGCAGCATCCCGAAACCAACCATGCTGCTTTGCCAGAGATCCGGTCTGGCTCAAACGATAGCAGCGCGGGAAGCAGCCACGCCGGCACTTGGCCATAAGTTCCCTCGACTGCCCGGCGCAAGCGGTCCCGGCGCGTTTACATAGCATCCTCCAAACGAAATTGCAGTTCCCTTGCGAAAAGAGCGAAAAAAGCGAAAAGAGTACCTGGGCAACTGAGCGACGGGGCAAAATTGCAGTTCCCTTGCGAAAAGAGCGAAAAAAGCGAAAAGAGTACCTGGGCAACTCAGCGACGGGGCAAAATTGCAGTTCCCTTGCGAAAAGAGCGAAAAAAGCGAAAAGAGTACCTGGGCACCTGAGCGACGGGGCAAAATTGCAGTTCCCTTGCGAAAAGACAGCGAAAAAAGCGAAAAAGAGTACCTGGGCAACTGAGCGACGGGGCAAAATTGCAGTTCCCTTGCGAAAAGAGCGAAAAAAGCGAAAAGAGTACTCGTCGCCCAGCAATTCGCGCGGCACATTGTGCCGGGAAGCTCGTGGTTTCGCAATCCTGTTCTCAAACAGGAAATTGCCGCGCAGGTAAATCGTCACATTGAGAGTGACGTATCGCTGAAAACAATCTTTCCCAGGGGACTTACCGGGAAATGGGTCGAGGCGGGGCAGCGAGGCAAGAAGAACTGGCGTTTGATCGAAAGAGCCGCCGCCAAATTCCCCGGGAATACTCCCTCAACGGACCGGAAGTTCACCGGTTTTTGGCTGGTAAGTAGATTTGCGACAGAGGGACCTGACACCGCGCAACCCGCTCCTTGTCAGTGGGAGAGGAGCTCCCTTAGCCTATTTGGGGGGACGCTTGATGATCTCGGTCCTGCATATCGGTTTACCGCTTGAACCACCTTGGCTCTCCGCGGAAGACAGCGAGAAGATTGCAACTCGGCTAGCAGACATACGCCAGAAGATGCAGGCGGCTGGTTACCGGTATGACGTCATGCATGCGTCGCCGGACGGCGGACTCGGTCAGTTTCGCGAGCGGTTGCGGAGGGAATTAGTCGACGCGTAAGTCATTGGCGGCGGCGTGGTTGGCGACCCGGAACTCGCGCCATTCAAACAGCAAATCATCGACGCCGTGAGGGATGAGGCTCCACAGACGAAGGTGCTGGAATTTCACCATGGGCTGGAGGTGCAAGAGTTGGTTGGGCGCGCATTTGGGACCCCTTCGCGCATCGAGTGACCCGGCAACCTGGCTCCGGATGGTACTGGAATTCGTGAGCTGTTCGCCTCCAGCAATGGTCCCCTGCATGCCCCTTAGGTTGCATTGAGAAAGCGCACCGAAGTCGACTAACCTGCGGCTACCTCCCCTGCTAGCGTTTTAGGAAGTTTCAATCATGATCTGGTTCGCAGGCATAGCCTTGCTTGTCGTGGGAGTTAACTCGGGAAAAAGTGTTCCTCCGGAGTTGGTCACATCGCTGTTCTGGGCCGGAATAGTCACCATACTGCTACTGTCACTGACGTCCCTGCACCCGTGACAGCATTTACAAACATCCGACCCTTGCGGTTTACTTCGGTCGCCAGTTTATCCCGGCGCTCTCCGTCCCTGCGATCCTGTCCCAGCCGGCTGTCCTCTAAGCCGTTGGGGCCAGCTGCTCTTCAATGAGTTCGCAGATGGTGTGGAGCAGGAACTTGTGGCCTTCCTGGATGCGGGCGGTGATCGTCCCGGGCACCAACAACTCCACATCACTGAGACCGGCACATTTGCCGCCGTCGCGGCCTAAAAACGCCACCGTCTCTACACCTTTTTCTTTGGCGGCCGTTAAGGCTCTGTAGATGTTTTCGCTTTTGCCGGTGGTGGTGAACACGGCCAGCACATCTCCCGGTACCCCAAAGGCTTGTACCTGCCGGGCGAACAGGTCGGCGAAGGCGTAGTCATTGCCAATCGCAGTTAAGTCTCCGCCGTGCGCGTTGAGCGAAATGGCGGGGTAGGCGCGGCGCTCGCGATCGAAGCGGGCTACAAATTCAGTTGTCAGGTGGGAGGCGTCGGAAGCGCTGCCTCCGTTGCCACAGGCAAGGAGTTTGTGGCCAGACAGCAAAGCAGCCGCGATCAGTGCCGCGGCTGCTTCTATTTGGGGTTCCAGGGTGGCCAGGTGCTGCAGCAAGGCCGTGGCGCCGGCTATGTTTTCGCGGACGACCCGGTTGCTGGCCTCGTTCACCACTAAACTCCGATGACGCCGCAGAGTTCCTTGACCGCGTCGGCGCTCTTCTGCAACGCGGCCTGCTCTTCTTTCGTGAGCTTGATCTCGATGATCTGCTCGAGACCACGCTCACCCAGCTTGCAGGGCACACCGACGTAGAGTCCTTGAATGCCGTATTCGCCTTCCAGATAGGCGGCACAGGGCAGGATCTTCTTCTTGTCCTTCAAAATGGCTTCCACCATTTCGACAGCCGCTGCCGAAGGCGCATAGTACGCGCTGCCGGTCTTGAGGTACTTGACGATTTCGGCGCCGCCGTCGCGCGTGCGCTGTACCAGCCGCTCTACGGTCGCCGCGTCCATCAGTTCGGTGATCGGGATGCCGGCCACCGTGGAGTAACGGGGTAACGGCACCATGGTGTCGCCGTGGCCGCCGAGCACAAAGGCGGTGACGTTCTCCACCGAGACCTTCAACTCTTCAGCGATGAAGGTGCGGTAACGCGCGGAGTCAAGAATCCCCGCCATACCAATCACCCGCTCGCGGTTGAATTTGGAAATCTTGAACGCCGCCTGGGCCATCGCATCCAGCGGATTCGACACAATGATCAGGATGGCGTTGGGAGAGGCCGCAACCACCTTGCCCACCACGTCGGTCATGATCTTGTAGTTGGTGTGCAGGAGGTCGTCGCGGCTCATGCCCGGCTTGCGGGGAATGCCGGCAGTGATGACCACGATGTCGGAATTGGCAGTGTCGGCGTAATCATTGGTGCCGATGACGTGCACGTCGCGCTTTTCGATCGGCATGGCTTCCAGCAGATCGAGGGCTTTTCCCTGGGGCACGCCTTCGATCAAGTCCACGAGCACGATGTCGGCCAGTTCCTTGGCTGCGATCCAGTGGGCCGCGGTGGCGCCCACATTGCCTGCTCCTACGATGGTTACTTTCTTACGCATAGTTCTCCTATTGCATGTTCTCGATCATGCGGGTGGCAAATTCGCTGGTCTTTGCTTTGGTCGCTCCAGGCATTTGCCGTTCAAAGTCGTAAGTCACGTACTTCTGCTGAATGGTCTTTTCCAGCGAATCTTCAATCAGCTTGGCCGCTTCTTTCCAGCCCAGGAACTCGAACATCATCACCCCGGAGAGCATGACCGAACCGGGATTGATCACATCCTTATCGGCGTATTTCGGAGCCGTGCCGTGGGTGGCTTCAAACACGGCATACCCGTCGCCGATGTTGGCTCCCGGCGCGATACCCAGTCCACCGACCTGCGCGGCGCAGGCGTCTGAAATGTAGTCGCCGTTCAGGTTGGGGCAAGCCAATACGCTGTAGTCCTCGGGGCGAATGATGACCTGCTGGAAGATCGAATCGGCAATGCGATCGTTGATCAACAGCTTCTTCTTCCACTGGCCGTTGCCGTGCGTCTTCCCGATGGTATCGATCACGTCTTTCACGCTCTTGTACATGCCGGCGCGAAAGTCATCTGAGCCGAAGTCGATGCCCGGCTCAATCAGCCTGGCGTTTTCTTCCACGGTGAGGTTCGGATTGGCTTCGAGGTTGCCCAAAATCCAGCTCTCGGTTTCGGTCACGGTCTGATCGCGGAACTCCTGGGTGGCCACTTCATAACCCCACTCCCGGAAGGCGCCCTCAGTGAACTTCTGAATATTGCCCTTGTGCACCAGGGTGACCGACTTGCGCCCGTTTTCCAGCGCGTACTTGATGGCGTAACGCACCAGGCGCTTGGTCCCGAAGATGGAGATGGGCTTGATCCCGATGCCGGAGTCTTCGCGAATCTTCTTTTTGGTGCCCTTCAGCATCTCGTTGTTGAGAAAGTCGATCGCTTTCTTCACTTCCGGGGTGCCCTGCTTGAATTCGATGCCCGCGTACACGTCTTCAGTGTTCTCGCGGAAGATGACCGCGTCGAGCTTCTCAGGGTGCTTCACCGGGCTGGGCACGCCCGCGTAGTACTTGATGGGCCGCACGCAGGAGTAGAGATCGAGAATCTGCCGCAGGGCGACGTTGAGCGAACGAATACCGCCGCCCACCGGGGTGGTCAGGGGGCCTTTGATGGAAACGCGCAGATCGCGCGCGGCGTTCACCGAGTCATCCGGCAGCCAGTTCTTGAATTGCTGAAAAGCCTTCTCGCCGGCGTAGATCTCAAACCACTTGACCGACCGGCGACCGCCGTAGGCCTTCTCCACCGCGGCATCGAACACCCGCTGGGAGGCGCGCCAAATATCCCGCCCGGTGCCGTCGCCTTCAATGAAAGGAATGATCGGGTGATCTGGAATGGTGTACTTGCCGTCGGCATATTGGATCGCCTCGCCCCCCGTGGGCAAGGAAAGACCGTTGTAGCTTTTCTGCATGGGTGCGTGTCTCCGAGAGCGGATAGTGGAAGCCAGAACGAATAGTCAGGCTAACACCATGCGAATATGAGGGCAATTGACGGTGGCCGGCGGCGCCTTTTCGCGCTCCCCGAGGAGTACCCTATAGGTATGCGTAGTTGGTCGATTTCCGGTGCCCTGGCCCTTGTTTTGGTTGCTGCTTCCCTGCCCTCGCTGGGCCAACAGTATTCGGCGGATAAGCCCCTCGGGGCGGCGGCGCAAGCCAAACCGGAATTCCTTAAGAAAGCCGGGATCGACCAAAACCTGGGCAAGCAGTTGCCGCTGAGCGATCATTTTGTCGATTCGACCGGTACCGACGTAACCCTGGCCAGCTTTTTTGAGCATCGGCCGGTGGTGATGGCGCAGGTTTATTACAAGTGCAAGATGATGTGCCCCCAGGTGCTGAGCGGGCTGTCAAAGACATTGCGGGACGTGGGCTTTACCCCCGGCAAGGACTATGACGTGGTGATCGCCAGCATCGATCCGGCGGATACCCCGGCGGATGGGGCTGCGGAGAAGACACAATTTCTGCAGGCGCTGGGGCGGCCGGATGCGGGCGCGAGCGTGCACTTTCTGACCGGGCAGCCGCAGGCGATCAGCGATTTGTCGGCAGCGACCGGGTTTAACTACGTGCGCATCCCCGGGGCAGACGGCCAGATGAATCAGTTTGCCCACTCCAGTGTGATCATGATCGCTACGCCGGACGGCCGCATGTCGAAATACCTGTTCGGGATTGATTACCAGGCGCGCGACCTGCGTCTGGCGGTGATCCAGGCGAGCACGCACCATATCGGCTCGCTCAGCGACCTGATCCTGATGTACTGCTGCAACTACAGTCCCACTGCGGGCAAGTACACGGTTTCGATCCTGCGGGTGATGGGCTTGGCGGGTATGGGTTGTTTGTTCATGCTGGGGGCGCTGCTTTGGGCGCTGTCGCGTAAGTCGAAGCCGGCGGTCACCCACGCCTGAGGCCTTTTTCCATCGTGTCTTTCCATCGTTCCGGGCCGGTTCCGCATCCCTTCATTCGATTGTGTTAGGTTGCACTGAGAGGGCACACGCATTGGGAAAAAGCATGGTCCCGAAGCGCCTGTTTTTGACCAAAGGCGTCGGGAAACACAAAGAACGGCTCACCTCCTTCGAGATGGCTCTGCGCGATGCCGGTATCGCCGCCCAGAACCTGGTTCGGGTGTCTTCGATTTTCCCTCCGCAATGCAAGCTGGTCACCCGTAAAGAGGGGTTGAAGTATCTCTCCCCGGGAGAGGTCGTCTTTGCCGTGGTGGCGGAGAACTCCACGCGGGAGCCGCACCGGTTGATGGTGTCGAGCATCGGCGTGGCCATCCCCTCAGATCGCAACACCTACGGTTACCTGAGCGAGCACCACAGCTTTGGAGAGACCGAGGAGCAGGCCGGCGAGTATGCCGAGGAGCTGGCAGCGGAGATGCTGGCCACCACTCTCGACGTGGATTTCGATCCGGAGAAAAGTTGGGACGAGAAAAAGGAAATTTACCGCATTTCTAACAAGATCGTGCGCACGGCGAATGTGACGCAGTCCGCGGTTGGCGATAAACGCGGATTGTGGACGACAGTGATTGCCGCGGCGATTCTGATTTTTGAGTAGACGGGAACAAGCAATGACCACAAAGAATAAGTATCGCGTTGGATTGGTGCAGATGTCGTGCTCGCCTGATCCTGACGCCAATCTCGATAAGGCGGCCGACCGGGTGCGCGAAGCTGCGCGCGGCGGGGCGAAGATTGTCTGTTTGCCGGAATTGTTTCGCGCGCAATACTTTTGTCAGCGCGAAGATGCCGAGCTGTTTGATTTGGCTGAGTCGATTCCGGGTCCTTCGACCGAGCGGCTGTCTGCGGTTGCGCGGGAAGAGAAGGTGGTGGTGATCGCCTCCCTCTTTGAGCGGCGCGCGGCCGGGCTTTATCACAACACGGTAGCGCTGCTCGAGAGCGACGGAAGCCTCAGCGGTATTTACCGGAAAATGCACATCCCGGATGATCCGTTGTATTACGAGAAGTTTTACTTCACGCCGGGCGACCTTGGGTTCAAGGCGTTCGAAACGTCCGTGGGCACGATTGGCTCGTTGATCTGTTGGGACCAGTGGTACCCGGAGGCGGCCCGCATCACGGTGCTGAAGGGGGCGAACATGCTTTTCTATCCGACGGCGATCGGCTGGCATCCGGCGGAGAAGGAAGAGTACGGGACGGCCCAGTATGACGCGTGGCAGACCATCCAGCGGTCGCATGCGATCGCGAACGGCGTGTATGTCGGCGCGGTGAATCGTGTGGGCCACGAGAATGGCGATGTGCGGGGTAACCGCGCACCGGGTGTGGGTCTTGAGTTCTGGGGTGGATCGTTCATCGCGGATCCGTTTGGCCGCGTGATCGCGCAGGCGCCGCATGACAGCGAAGCCATTCTGATTGAAGAAGTGGATTTGAAGTTGCTGGAAGATACGCGGCGCAACTGGCCGTTTTTACGGGACCGCCGGATCGATGCGTATCCGCCGATTTCCGCTCGCTACCTGGATGAGCCTGTTAAGCCCGGCCATGGCGACTGATCCTCTCAGCACAACACCCCACAGCCTGGGCTATCGCATGCCGGCGGAGTGGGAGCCGCATGCCGCTACCTGGCTCGCCTGGCCGCACAATGCCGCCGATTGGCCGGGAAAGTTCCATCCCATTCCCTGGGTGTACTGCGACATAGTGCGCCATCTTTCGCAGGTGGAAGATGTTCACTTGCTGGTACAGGACGCCGCGGCCGAGCAGCGCGCGCAGGGCATGCTTCGGAAAACAGGAGCGCGGCTTGAGCGGGTGCATTTTCATCGCTGGCCCACGAACCGTATCTGGCTGCGCGATTCCGGGCCCATTTTTGTTACCCGGGCGGGTGAGGAGCCGGTTGCTATCACCAACTGGCGGTTTAATGCGTGGGCGAAGTATGACGACTGGCAGTTGGATGACCAACTGCCGTTGAAGGCTGCGGAACTGCTCCAGGTGCCAGCGTGGACCCCGGTGTTCCCCGGTGATCATCGTGTGGTGCTCGAAGGCGGCAGCATTGACGTGAACGGCTGCGGCACGTTGATTACTACGGAAGAGTGCTTGCTGAGCCCGGTGCAACAGCGCAATGCAGGCCTGGGCCGTGCTGACCTGGAGCGCGTGTTCCATGACTACCTGGGCATCGACCAGGTGCTGTGGATGGATCGCGGCATCGCCGGAGACGACACGCATGGTCATGTGGACGACATCACGCGGTTTGTCGGGCCCCACAAGATTGTCACTGTAACTGAGCCCAATACTGCCGATGAGAACCACTTGCTGCTGGCGGAAAATCTTGAGCGGCTGCGTGCGGCGCGCACGCTGGATGGCCAGCCGTTCACGATTGTGGAGTTGCCCATGCCTTCGCCGATTGTGTTTGATGGCCAGCGCTTGCCGGCGAGCTACGCCAACTTCTATATCGCGAATGGTTTGGTACTGGTGCCAACTTTCAATGATGCCAACGACCGTAAGGCCCTCAATGTGTTGGCGGACGTGTTCCCTGATCGCAAGGTTGTGGGCATCCATGCCGGGGATCTGGTCTGGGGTTTGGGTACGCTGCACTGCATGACGCAGCAGCAGCCCGCGGGTCGATGACCGACCTGGAGGCGCTCACGCTGGCGCTGGACGAAGCGCGCGGCGCGGCTGCCGCTGGTGAGGTTCCGGTGGGTGCTGTGGTTCTGGCGGACGGCGTGGTGGTGGGCCGAGGGCAGAATCGGGTATTGCGGGATTCAGACCCTACAGCCCATGCCGAGATCGTGGCTCTGCGTGAAGCAGGGCGTGCGCTGAGTAATTATCGTTTAGGCGGGTGTGAACTGTTTGCCACGCTGGAGCCGTGCGCTATGTGCGCTGGAGCCATGATCCATGCGCGCATCGGGCGGCTGGTGTATGCGGCTGCTGATCCCAAGGCTGGCGCGGTTTGTTCTGTGCTGGCGGTGTTGAATCATCCCCAGCTCAATCACCAGATGGTGGTCAGTAGCGGAGAGCTGGCAGAGGAAAGTGGGGAGTTGCTGCGGGCGTTCTTTCGCCAGCGGCGGTTGTGACGAGTCCCGGCTGAGAGCGTTCGAAGCGCCTTCGCACGCTTTTGACCAACGCTGCTAACCGGCACCCCAGGGAGGCAGTGAGAAGGGCTCGCCCCAGGGGGGTGCTCCAGTAACGTGCAGTTTCCTGCGATAGATCTTTCCTCCGGCCGCCACGTAGAGTGTGTCGAAGTTTGGCCGCCAAAACAAAGCGCAGTGGCGGCTACGTTTCCAGGCAGCGGAAGAATGGCCGCGACTCGGCCATTGCGATCGAAGACCTGTACGCCCAGCGGCGTCGCCACGTAGGCCAGCCCCGTGCGATCCATGGCAATCGTGGAGGCGCCGGTTTCATCTGACCAGGCGGGCAGGTAAAAGTCGTAGAAGGGCGAGCGGGCATCAAGCTTGCCATCCGGCAGAACGCGATAGCTCAAACCAGCCCGCGATGCACCCGCCACAAAGAGCCACAGCCCGTCGGGAGAGAGCGCCAGCCCGGCTGCGCGCAAGCCTGTGTCCAACCGTACCTTCTTCCGGGTTGACCGGATAAGCCAAAGGTCCTGCTGCGCGTGGTTACCCCGGGCGAGAGCATATATGTCACCGTTACTGCGCACGATGAAATTCTCTATCCCAAGTTCTGGTGCTACACGCGATGCCGGAGTTCGGGTGGTTGCCGGTGCGGCCAGGTACAGCTTGCCATCCGCGCCAAACCCGAAGGGTGCCGCTTTGGTTGACTGCGGACACCGATCGCCCTCCGTCGGCACCGGCGCGATGGAACCCCCAGCCGGAAGAAAGACCTGACCCTTGGGATCCGATGCCAGCTGCGCCACCCGGCCACAGCCATCAGCCGCAATCTGCCAGTTCTCGCCGGGTTGCAAGATCGTCTTCAGAACAGGATTGCCAGGGATGCCCTCAGGAATCGGCGCTGGCCAATTTCTCCATAACCAGCGCATCGCATCCGGGAACACAGCATCTGCGTGGGCGCTGTTGTGCGAGCCCACGCCCCAGACATGGCGCACATCGTAGCCGGCAAACGTGAGGGCGCGTTCCATGGTCTGGTTTGACATCCACCAGTCGCCCATCTCGGGGCCACCTGGCCACTCATCATGCACCCCATCCTGCATGAAGATGCGCAGTGGCCTGGGCTCCGTCTTGCGCACCAGCACGTAATACTGCTCGCCGCCGCGCATACCTACGTAAGTGCCAATCGAACTAAAGATCCGGCGAAACGCATCCGGCCGTTCCCACGCAACGGTGAAGGCGGCAATCGCGCCGGTACTGCTGCCGCCGATGGCGCGATCGTTGCCGTCGCTCGATAGCCTGATCGGCAGACCGTCGGGCGTAGTGTGCTGCTCCACCGCGGGCAGAACCTCCTCAAGAAGGAACCGGGCGAGCCGATCGCTCCGGCTGTCAAACTCGTAACTGCGATCGAAGCGCGGATTGTCCGGTGCGCTGGAGGAGGCAACCGTGCCCGGAGCCACGCCGATGCCGATCGTGACCGGCATGGCGTGCTGCGCGATCAGGTTATCGAAGACAGTCGCCGCGTGGAAACCCAAACCATCCAGCCCCACATACACGCAGGCCGGTCTCTCCTGCTTGTAGCCCGCCGGTATGTAAACAGTGATGTTCCGGGTGGTGCCGGGAAAGATTTTCGACGCCGTCAGGGTGAAGGTGAAGGTCTTCCCTGCTGGTACGGAAGGCTGCACCTGAGAGTCCGGCCCCAGTGGGTACTGATTGCTTTCTGGAGGAACGGTCTCGTTCACGGCTGCGGGAGGAGGCTGCTGCGCACCCGCGCTGGCCAGACCCGGCATCAAAAGGCGCCAACAAACAACAGCGCGTGAGTAGAAGCCTGCTTCTCATCGACCGTGCCCATGCTACATGGTTCAAACGAGCTACGGAAGAGCGTACCCAAGCAGGTAGCCACTGCCGGGCGCCAGGCCCTCGCAAGCTTGATCGTTGCTGACCAGGTAGTCGGTGCTGGTAGTGCAGAAATAAAGCGGAACCAGAGGCAAGCCGGCTACCGGCTTATCGTAACCGTAACCGTTTGTCCCCAGGATGCGCGCTCCGCCACAAGCGTCATCCAGAGATACCAGGTACTGGGTGGAACCGGCTTTGCAACCGTAGATCGCAAGCGTGGCGCCTTGTTGTGGGCTTTCATAGAGGTGCCCAAGCGTCTTCTCAAGCGTGAAGCCGCCCTTCGGATCGATATACCCCGTGGTCACTTCATGCGTCTTTTGATTGAAATACCGGTTGAGGGTCCGGATGGGCTGGTTTGGAACCCAGGTCGCAGAACCGATGTTCCAGTTGCTGATGCTGCCGTAAGCTCCGGCCAACGCCGGGGATGCATCCCAGGGCGGTTGCGGGTTGGCAATGGATGTGTACATCTGAATGGAAGGGTACGCACCCACATTGAGATTGCCGTAAGGGTCACGCACGAATGACGGAATGAAGTTTGATTCGTATCCGGTTGAGTTTGTGTCCACGATGGTGAGCAACTGCCACGGCGTAGCTCCGGTCAACACAGAACCATCGGGTATGCGATAAAGCTCGATGGCGTATTGGCCCAGTTCAGAGATCCCGCCGGTGGTGGATGGGTCGCGGGTGGCGGTCGTTTGAAAGCCGGCATACCAGTAGCCAGTGACGGGATCGAATGCCATGTCTCCCCAGTTCGGATTTGCGTTCCTGGGATCCAGTCCGTTGGTTGTCAGCGTGCCCACGTCCGTGAAATGCACACCGTCGATAGACGTGGCCTCAACATGGTGGATGTAGTAGTCGTAGGACTCGTAGAACATGCGGATCGCGGAACCGTGATCGACATTCAGGACGGCGGGTTGACCCACCCCATAACCGATCGAAGTCTGCGCGTTGATGATGGGCTTCGGGTATTTTTTCCAGGCGATACCGTCTTTCGAGAAGGCGACACCAATGCTGTTATTGCCGGTTGGGCCCAGCCCGACGTAGTACATGGCATAGCTATAGGTCATCCCGTTACCCAGCGGGTTGACGAATTGGCCCTGCACTACTTTTGGATTGCAGGTATATACCGAATCCCACTTGAACTGGCTTTCGCCCAGAACTGTAGTGGGGCCATCTTGCTTGCCGGTGACCGCGTCGAAGGACTTGTACTGGATGGTGTCAGAGAACTGGGTGACGTCGGACGGGTTTGCGTCACCGCCGCACCACCAGATTTTCACCAGGCTGCCGGTACGGATCGCAGTCGGCGAGTAGTCATACAGGGCGGTTCTCCCGGTGACCGAACCTTCAGGCAAATGGCGGAAATGAACGCCGCAGCCCGCTGAGGTAAGCAGTAGTGCCAGCGCGGAGAGAGTTCTCAGAACAACGTGCGCCTGAGGCATGTACTGGCTATTGAACCTTTCCCTGGGGGCGGAGCTTGCGCAGCTCCTGCGCGCACTCGACTGCGTTCAACGCAGCCAGCTCAAGGTTATCGATGGCAGCCCATAGCCAGACCACCCGTGACTGGGCAGCGCCCTGATCATCCAGGCGAACGCGAACGGAAATGTTGTCGTCCCCGATGGAATTCAGATTACCCGGCAGATCGACGTCGCCCATGATCACCTCGATGTGCGCGGCTGACAGCGCGGCCTCTACCTGCTCCAGGGTGACCGGCCGATCGAACTCCACCGCGATAGAAAAGGTGTGACCGTGGAACACAGGAACGTGCACCAGCTGCAACGAAAGCTGGGGCAGGCGTCCCCCGGAAAGCAGCGCGTAGTGGCGCCGGATGCTGGCCTCGCTCTCGGCCAGGTTCACCTTGGCAGATTCGCCGAACGCCGCGACCGTGTTGAAGGCCACCTGCATGTCGTATAAAGCCATCGGGACAGTTTGGAAGGAAAGCAACGTAACCGTCTGCTGATGCAATTCATCGAGGGCCGCACGGCCATACTCCGAGGCGGGCTCGAGTACCGTCGCGGAAACGTGGCGGATGGCGCCGGCGCTCTGCATGCGGGCGAGAAGCAAGGCGCACACCATCGCGGCGGGGTGGGCAGCGACGATGGCCGGGGTTTGCAGTTTGGGTTCGCTGCCCTGGGGCGCTGCTTCACCCATCGCTTCGGTCACCCACGGAGCACACACCAGGACACCTGGTTCCGTTTCCAGACCAGTGGAGAGGTCGATGATGCTGGAGCCGGCACGCTGTGCCGCCTGCCAGTGGCGGCGCGTCAGTTCCGGCTTTCCGCAGAAGAACGTGAAGTCGATGTGGTCGAAAGAGTCGGAAGCGATCGGCTGGATGAAGGTGATCTCGTCACCAACTGCCTCCAGTTGCCCGAGTGCCTCCTGATCGTCCATCAACAAAAACTCCGAGGCCACGAAGGTCGACTCGGCAAGAGCTTCGTTGAGTTGTTTGCCGCGAATCGATGCGGCGCCGACGATCGCGATGCGGTAGTTGTTAGTCATCGGTCAACATGCCTTTGGTAGTGGGGGTTAGTTTCGGTGGATTGCTCCGCCGGCTGCCGTGCTGGGCGCCACGCTCAGGAGTGCAGCGAGGGAGGTACCGGGGGGTGGATCGGGGGAGCTGGAGCTTCGGCACTCTCTGGATTCCCGGGATGATGCACGCTGGCCTTCCGCCTACGCTGCCATGCGTACGCCGCGCGGGCGAAGATGCCAGAGAACATATAGATAAAAGCTAACAGCAGCAGAACGACTTCTGAGTAGATGGCCGTGGCGTAAATCGCCAGGCCAAATAGCACGATGCGTTGGAAGGGATGGCGATCCGCCAGGTTGATTTCTTTGCCGCTCCAGAATCGCCAGGTGCTCACCATGAGTAAGCCGACACAAAAGACCAGTGTCATCCACATGATCGCGACCCGCCAGTTCGGCACAGGGGTGCCCGAGAAGAAGTGGACGACGGCCGCGATCACACCCGCTGCCGCAGGAATCGGCATGCCCACGAAATACTTGCGGCCGGGCCGGCCAGGGTTCTTGGGAAGCGGGTTGGCGCTGATGTTGAAGCGAGCCAGGCGGCCGGCGCCGCACAATAAAAAGAGGAAGCAAACGAAGGCGCCCCACTGGATGACATGCTGGCGCAGCACGGGATCCATCGCGGTAGGCAGCATTTGAAAACCCCAGGTGAACGCGAGCAGGCTGGGCGCCACACCGAAGGTGATCACATCCGCCATCGAGTCGAGTTCTTTGCCGAAGTCGCTGGTGGTCTTGGTCATGCGCGCAATGCGGCCGTCGATCGCGTCAAAGGGGATGGCAAAGCCGATGGCCAACGCCGCGTAGTTAAAATGCTGCGGCTGATGGACTGAGCCCTGCAGGCTCTGCATGATGGCGAAGTAGCCGGCGGCGATGTTGCCCGAGGTGAAAAGGGATGGAACGATGTACATGCCCCGGCGCAGGCGTCCTCTTTTCTTCAGACGGCCCGGCCGGGAAATGTCGGCGTTCAAACGAAGCTCTCCGCGAGGACATCGAGTGCTGGTTCATCGTGGATCGGCTGGACGTCGGCCAGGATGGATGCTCCGCCTTTGACGCGTTGCCCGACGACGACCCGCAGGTGCGCCCGGCTGGGGAGCCAGACGTTTACCCGGGAGCCAAATTTGATCAGGCCGATGCGTTGACCGCGCTGCACGAAATCCCCGATCTTCGGACGGAAGACGATGCGGCGGGCCAGCACGCCGGCGATCTGGCTGAAGGTCACGTCACACTCTTCGCCTTGCACCGTCACGTAATTCTGCTCGTTTCGTTCGCCCGAGTCGCGGTGAAGCGCGTTCAGGTGCAGGCCTTTTTCGTAGCGGACTTCCCGTACATTGCCAGCAATGGGCGATCGATTGACGTGGACATCGAAGACGCTGAGGAAGATGCTCAAGCGGATGCGCTCACCGGTGGGCGTTTGGATGCGGGCCACTTCGGTGACTTTGCCGTCGGCCGGAGAGACCACGAGACCGGCATCGGCAGGAACCCTGCGCTGCGGGTCGCGGAAGAACCAGAGAAAAAAGCAGGCCAGCAGCAAGGGCACAACCGCCCAAAGCCAATTGCCAGTCAGCACCGAGACCAGAACAGCAGCCGCGATAAACGCAAATCCATAAAAATAGCCGTCACGAACCATGGATAAAACCTACACCCTCGGTGAATTATAGAAGCCCCGGCTTTTTTGATCGAGATGGATTGGGGTAAAGACTCCCCTCACCGGCACGTTGGGTCGGTTTTCCTGATTGTTGAAGAGGCGTTTCCTGGAGATGTCCCCCACTCAAGCCAAACGCGGCTTGAGTGGGCCACCCCGCTTTTCTGTGATCCATGGAGAAATGAGTGACGACCGATGACCAAAGACCGGGTGGCCCATTCAAGCCGTGTTTGGCTTGAGTGGGGGACATCTCAACTCGGAGTGCAAGTCTGCACACTTAGTGATTGCTTTGGGTGGGCCCTTCCAGCACGTAGGCGTCTTCTGAAGGGGAAGTGTAATAGGCGCGACGCACGCCTACCGTAGCAAAGCCCAGAGCATGGTAAAGAGCTTGCGCCGCCGCATTGGATTGCCGCACTTCCAGCCGCACGGCAGGCGCTCCGGAAGAGGCGGCCCAGCGCATACTTGCCTTCACCAGGGCCGTGCCGATGCCTTGACGGCGATGTGACTGCGCAACGGCAACGGTCTCGATTTCGGCAGCGGGTTCACCCTCTAACCAGCGGGCTACCGCGAAGCCGACCACCTGGTTCTTCCGCTTGCACTACCCAGGCGCACATCTTCAGCGGACCAGCCGGCGCCGAAGCCAGGAGTTGTTCGTACACATCGCGAGCCCACCGCGGAGCCTCAGCGCTCTCGGCCGCCAGTTCCAGAACGCGATCGATATCGTCCCGCTGCATCGGGCGGACTTGCAGGCTCACTGCGAGGCAGTCACGGCTGCATGGGCGGCTCGCACTACCTCGGCCTCGGAGCGGCGAATATAGTTAGCCTGCAAAGTTTCCGCATCGTCGAAGGACTGCGCACGCCAGCGCGGCAAGGCAAAGCGCAGAGCCTCAGCCGCATCGGGCGGCTGCACATAGACCGGTCCGCAGATGGACAGCGCGGCGCAGCCACTCACGTTGTGTGTGGCGACCTCCGCGTCTCTGCTTTCATCGCATACCAGCACACCGGCTCCTGGTGCACGCGCGACTCGCACTGTTTCTTCTCCGCTCAACAGCAGCTCAGAAACCTTGTCGCCGTTGCGGTACTCGCCCACGTAGTATTCTCCCCGACCGGCATCGACCGCCGCGAGCACGTGGGGCAGGCCGCTGGCGCCGGCCAACAGGGCGAGCCGGGAAATGGCTATCAGCGGAATCCCTCCGCCCTCGGCCAAACCCTTCGCGGTGCTGAGACCAACGCGGACTCCCGTGAAACTGCCAGGTCCATTGACGACAACGATCGCCTCCACGTCGCGAATGGTGAGTTGCCGGGGTGTAAGGATCGCGGCGATCTCTGGGATCAGGCGGGCCGCATAGGTACGCACCGGGAGTTTGGCCGTGGCCAGCACGCGTATGGCTTGCCCATCGGGGGCAGCTGCGCCCAGGGCCACCGTAGCCACGCTTCCACAGGTATTGAGGGCTAGCAGCATCACCGGCTCAGACGGCGGCAATCGGATCCTGGCAGATTTCCAGCAGCACTCCGTTGGCAGCTGAGGGGTTGACGAGAAAGTGCAGACGCCCGCCCGCGCCGATCTCAATCTCTTCCGAAAGCAGGGGTACGCCCGACCGCTTCATCTGCTCAAAGGTGCCGGAGATGTCGTCTACATGCAAGGCAAAGTGATGCAGGCCTTCGCCGTGCTGCTGCAGATATTTGCCCAGCGCGGTTGCGTCGTTCAGCGGCTCCAGCAGGCGTAGCCGGCTGTCGCCCAGCGGGATCATGGCACTGCGGACGCCTTCGTCATCCGCTTCTTCCTCGAGCACGGTGAGACCCAGCGCCTGATAGAAAGTGCGAGCCTGCTCTATGCTCTTGACCGCGATCCCCAGGTGATCCAACTTTGGCATCTTGCCTAACCTCTTCCCTTCACTGTGCTAAATAGCATTACTTGCTCAAAATTTCACGAGCGATGATCAGGCGCTGGATTTCACTGGTCCCTTCGCCGATCGTGCAAAGCTTCACATCGCGATAGAACTTCTCCACCGGATAATCTTTGATGAAGCCGTAGCCCCCGTGCAGTTGCACCGCCTCGTCGCAGACCCTGACCGCCACTTCACTCGCCATCAGCTTCGCCATGGACGATTCCAGCGTGGTCTTTTGCCCTGCGTCTTTCATTACCGCGGCCCGCAACGTCAAAAGCCGCGCGGCATCGAGCTGTGTCGCCATGTCAGCCAATTTCCATTGGATGCCCTGGAACTCCGAGATTGCTTTGCCGAATTGGTGGCGTTGCTGCGCGTAGCGGCGAGCGGCGTCATAGGCCCCACGGCCGATGCCGAGCGACAGCGCTGCAATCGAGATGCGGCCGCCATCGAGAATGCGCATGGAATCGATGAAGCCATCGCCCTCTTTGCCCAGCAGGTTCTCTCCCGGGATCTCGCAATCTTCGAAGATGAGCTCAGAGGTGTCGCTGGCACGCAGGCCGAGCTTATTTTCTTTCTTGCCGGGGCGAAAGCCGGGCGTCCCCTTCTCCACCAGGAAAGCGGAAAGGCCGCGCGTTCCCTTACTCTTATCCGTAACCGCGATGATCACAGAAACGTCTGCGTAGTGACCATTGGTAATGAAGGTCTTGTTGCCGTTCAACACCCAATGGTCGCCTTTGCGTACGGCACTCGTCCGTGCGCTCCCGGCATCTGAACCCGAACCCGGCTCGGTGAGGCCCCAGGCGCCCAGCCACTGGCCTGACGCCAGCAGCGGAATGTACTTCTGCTTTTGCTCCTCATTCCCGGCTACAAAAATGTGGTTGGTACAAAGCGAGTTGTGCGAAGCGACGATGATGCCGATGGAGCCGTCGACCGCCGAAAGCTCCTCGACCGCCAACGCATAATCCACGTACCCGAGGCCGGCACCGCCTAACTCCATGGGAAACAGAACGCCCATAAGTCCCATCTCGCCCAGCTTCTTGACGACTTCGAGTGGGAACTCGCTTGCTTCGTCCCAGCGCAGCACGTTGGGAGCAATCTCGCGGGCGGCGAAGTCGCGTATCTCTTTACGAAGTTGTTCCTGATCTTCGGTGAGGGCGAAGGAATGGGTGAGAGGAAGGGTGGTAGCGGTTTGAGCGCTCATAGCGTGGGCTCCGTCGTCTGCGCAACGGATACGCACAGGCCGAGTAAACCCCTGATTTTAGCATTCCCGGTGCACCCCGGAGCCTAGAGAACGCTTAGGCCCTGGTCCAGATCCTGCAACAGGTCTTCAGCATCCTCGATGCCGACAGAAATGCGCAGCATACCGTCGGTCAAGCCGATTTTGGCTCGGCCTTCTTCGCCCAACGCGGCGTGGGTCATGGTGGTGGGATGGGAGATGAGGGTTTCCACCCCGCCCAGCGACTCACCGACCGTGCAGACTCTTGAGCCGGCGCAGAACGGCATTGGCGTTTTCCAGCGACCCGGTATCGAAGGTAATCAGCGAGCCGAAGCCGGTCATCTGCCGGCGGGCCAGATCGTGCTGCGGGTGATGCGGTAGGCCAGGGTACAAAACGGAAGGAATTGCGGGATGCCCGGCCAGGAAATTGGCCACAGCGCGCCCGTTCACCTCGTGCTGCTTCATGCGCACGGCGAGTGTCTTGACTCCTCGCAGGACCAGGAAACATTCGAACGGGGACAGAATGCCTCCCGTGCACTTCTGCACGAACGCGAAGGTTTCTTTCTGCTCGGGCGTGGTGGCTACCAGTACGCCGCCCAAACCGTCACTGTGTCCATTGAGGAACTTGGTGGTGGAGTGCATCACGATGTCGGCGCCAAACTCGATGGGCCGCTGGAAGTAGGGCGACATGAACGTGTTATCCACGCTGAGATCGATCGCCTGGCCAGCCCGGCGGCGCTCCTGGCAGAGATCGGCGATGGCCCGCATGTCGCTGATCTGCATCATGGGGTTGGTCGGCGTCTCGATATGCAATAGCCGCGTGCTGGGCCGGATAGCCTGCCGCACCTGCTCCAGATCCGTGGTGTCTACGTAGGTGAACTCGATGCCGTAGTTGGCGACGATGCGGTCGAAGAGCCGGGGCGTTCCGCCATAGACGTTGGATCCGCAGATGACGTGATCGCCCGCCTTGAGCATAGTCACCAGTGCGGAGATGGCCGCCATGCCGCTGGCGAACACGTGCGCCGAGGAGCCGCCTTCGAGCGAGGCCAGATTTTCTTCGAGAGCCGTCCGGGTGGGATTGGAGACGCGGGAGTATTCGTACCCTTTGTGCTTACCGATCTCCTCTTGCGCGTAGGTGCTGGAGGCGTAGATGGGCACGTTGACCGCACCGGTCGTCGGATCCGGGGCTTGCCCGTCATGGATGGCACGGGTCGAAAAACCCTTCGCGCCACACCGGGGATTGCTGCAGGTCATACTCCGCCCTCAAAGATTTTCTTGGAAAGGTAGCGTTCCGCGGAGTCGGGAATAATGGTCGCGACCCTCTTGCCTTTGCCCAACCGCATGGCAATGCGCACGGCGGCTTCGACGGCGGTGCCTCCGCTGGAGCCGGCTAGTACGCCCTCCTCGGCCGCTAATCGCTTGACCATGGCGAACGCTTCGGGGTCATTCACCATCATGATTTCGTCACAGTGACTTCGGTCGAAGGTGCGGGGGATGAAGGAGACGCCGATGCCTTCCACCTTGTGGTGGCCGGGGGGACCGCCTTGCAGGATCGAACCCTGGGTTTCCACTGCGACGGTCAGGATGCCGGGATCCTTGTCTTTGAGGAAGTGAGCCACCCCGGAAAACGTTCCTCCGGTACCGACGCCGCCGACAAAGGCATCCACCCGGCCTTCCATTTGCTCCCAGAGTTCCTGCGCGGTGGTGGCGTAATGGAAATCGGGGTTGGCGGTGTTTTCAAACTGCAGTGCCGCGAAGGCGTTCGGGGTTTCTTCCACCATGGCACGGCAGCGACGGATGGCTCCTGCCATGGCCTCCGATTCCGGGGTACGAATGACGGTGGCGCCGAACCCGCGCATGAGGATGCATTTCTCCTCAGCGAAGCCTTCCGGAACGAACAGCACGACCTTGTACCCGCGATGAACGCCGACCAGGGCTAGGCCGATGCCGGTGTTGCCAGCGGTGGCCTCGACGATGGTGGAGCCGGGTTTCAGCAGACCACGGCGTTCCGCGTCGAGGATCATGCCGAGCGCGGCCCGGTCTTTGACGCTCCCGCCGGGGCTGAAGGTTTCGAGCTTGGCGTAGAGATCGGCCGCCGTATCGGGCACGACCCGGTGCAGATGCAGCATGGGGGTGCAACCCATCAACTCCGTCACATCTTCGGCGACTAGAAGGGAACGCGCGGTGAGCTCGCGGATAGGGGGAGTCATAGGGTCAACACTCCAGTGTAGCAGTCGGATTTTGGGTTTTTGGAGGGGTGAGTTGTTGAGGTTCGTTTCCTGCTTCGTGAGATGACCGTTTTGGGTGAAATGAGGTTTGGTCTCGGGCTGCGGCGGGATTCAGTAGTGGCCAGGCCTGGGTTTCCAGGTTGTGGTGTGCCCGGAATGCGTGGACGGTGGGGGAGAACTGCAGGTCCCTCGGCTTCGCTCCTAATGAACAAACTGGAAAGCGCTCTGGACGAGGGTTCAAATGTCCCCCACTCAAGCCAAACGCGGCTTGAATGGGCCACCCCACAGTTTTTAGGGTCCGATCAGTCGCCACCCAGGAGGATTTGCTCCCTGCCCGCATCCAGAAAAGCCGAGGGTGGCCCACTCAAGCCGCGTTTGGCTTGAGTGGGGGACATCCTGCTCCGCCAGACCGACGCGTATCGCACCCCGTTCATCCCGTCCTTAACTTGCACTGCAAGCAAATTGCTCGCATGACAAAAGTTTGGTGGTTGCGCGTTCGGTCCAAAAGCCGATTTGTCAGGCATTCAGAACAGGGTGGAAGCACCGGACTTTAGTCCGGTGGCGCGGGTTTAAGACCCGCGCTCGGAAACGCTCTCCATTGAGGGCTTTAGCCCGGGTGGCCGCAAGCCCCCGTTTGTCATCTGGCTTATAGCGCGGGTCTTAAACCCGCGCCCTCGGACTGGAGCTGGGGCTTCACCGGGTTGAGTTATTTTCCCGATGGGGTCTGCTGCGATTATTGGCGCGGCGACGAAGCGGCCGGAGCGGCACTGCCCTTCTTGGCATTGGGATAGTAGCCCGTACGCGTTCTCACCACTAACTTGTTGTAGCCCTTGGCTTTCGCCTCGACGTGCACCATGCGGAAACCACCCTGGCTGGCAGGCTTCGTAGAGTGATAGCCAATCGTGTATTGCTCGCGAATGTCGTGCGCCACCTCGGCCGCAATCTCATCCACCTGGCTCAGATTCTTAGGGAAATACGAAACACCACCCGTTTCGTCAGCCATCAACTGCAAAGCGCGCTTGGCCCGGCGCGTTTCCCGGCCCCCGCCTGAGTCGTCGAACAATAAGCCGATCGAGTAGATGACCGGGCCCTGCAAATCCTGTATGCGGCGAACGCTTTCCTCCAATGTCGTGCTGGAGGCGTTGTCCTCTCCATCCGTAATCACCAGCAAAACCTGCTTCGAACGCTTGGCGTTCTTGGTCAGGTAATCCGCCGAAGCCATAATCGCGTCGTAGAGAGCCGTGCCGCCTTTGGAATCGATGTGCGAGAGTCCGTCGCGTAGCTTGTTCACGTTGGCGGTGAAATCCTGGTCGATGTAGGCCTCATCAGAGAAGTTCACCACGAACGTCTCATCATCCGGATTAGAGGCACGCACCAAATCGAGTGCAGAACTATCCACTGCCTGGCGCTTGGTCCGCATCGAGCCGGAATTATCAACCAGGATGCCCAGCGAAATGGGGATGTCCTGATGTTGGAACGACGAGATGGTCTGCGGCACACCATCCTCAAACACCCGGAAGTCATCTTTCCCCAGGGTAGGGACCATGTGCTGCTTCTCATCGAGCACGGTGGCGTTCAGTACTACTTCGTCGACGTTCCGCTGGAGGGTGTATCTGCCGTTGTCACGCCCGATCGTCCCCCCATTGGCGACGGGAGCGGTTGCTTCCTGACCCTCGGGCGCAGCGACGGGGTCGCGATCCACATTGAGCGGAAGTTGTTTTTCCGGCTGGGTGGGCGCCGGACCCGCCTGCCCGCCAGCAGCCGGCGCCTGGGCGACGGCGTTCACCGGCATGCAGCCAAACAGCAGAAACGGGAGAAGGCACAGCAAGTTACTGCAAGGGCGCATAGTATCCGGTACGAGCATGAACGGTAAGCTGAGGCAGCCCCTCGGGCGGAACCAGCTTTACCTTCAATTTACGCCACTTGCCATCCCGTTTAATATCCTCAGACCGGTAACCCAGCACGTATTGGTTACGGAGTTCGGCGCTGATCTTGGTTGCGATGTCGGCCATATCTGCGAGATCGTCCACCCGGAATAACTGGCCGCCTGTCTCCTCACTCACGTCGTGCAGCAGGAGAGGGCCAAGCTGCTCCTCGCGGGTCGGGGCGTACTGATCGAAAATGCCGATGGAGTAGATCTGCACATCCGACTCCCGCACGACTGCCCGAACCTCGCTTTCGGTGTAGCGGCTGCGGTTGTCGCCCCCATCTGAAACCACCAGAAGCGCCTTGCGCTCATTCTTGGCCTGCTTCATCTTGTTGAGGCCAAAGTAGATGGCGTCGAGCAGGGCGGTGCGGTGGCCGGGTTTTACGGTCAGCAGGCGAGTCTCAATGTCGTCTACGCTGTTGGTGAAATCTGTAATCAACTCGGGCCGGTCGTTAAAGCCGATCACGAAGAACTCGTCCTGCGGGTTGGCCGTGTGCATAAATTCCAGGATCGAATTGCGGGCACGGTTGATCTTGTCGGTCATGCTGCCGCTCAGATCAAAGATGATGCCGATGGAGACCGGAGCGTCTTCGGCCGAGAAGCTCTTCAATTTTTGCAGAGCGTTGTTTTCGTAGAGGAAAAAGTCCTGCCGCTCCAGTCCGGTGACCAGCCGGTTCAGGGGATCGGTCACGGTCACCGGCACCAGTACCAGGTTCACATCCACACGGATGCGCTCATTCGGGCGGGCTGAAAGCGCCTTTTTACCCTCTACCGGTGCCGGAACCACCTTCCCCGGAACGTCTTTCTTTCCGGCTGCATCGTCCGGCGCAGCGATCGGTGCGGTGGGTGCTGGCGGTGGCGGCTGCACGTGGACATCGTTCAGCGGGTCCTGTGACCAGGCCGGTGGGCATGACACAGCCAACACAGCGAAAGCGATGGCCGCACTGCCCGCCACCCGCAATCTGAATCGTCCCAGGCGGCTCATGCCGGATGCCCTGAAGGCAGGCTTTCGAAGTACGTCTCGTTCCATCTTGCGCTCGATAGGGAGCGCCGTTGCCCCAGTTTTCATGTCTCTGACTTCGTTGCCACGTTGCCCGAAAGTGGGATTGGGCAGTTGAAAAAGCCTAAGCCGTGCAATCGCGCGAACAGTCTCCACAATGGGGCCCCAAGGTTTGTGAGCGGATGGTAGCACGACCATAGCCACCCTGCCTCCGCTTTTTAGATGCGCTTTCGACAGGGTGCATTCCCTGCCTCCCCCCGCCTCTAACGCTGGATCCGCCTCTGCCTGGGAGGCCTGTTGCTTCCCGTGGAACGGGACGCCGCAGGAAGCCGTGGCGAGCCTGTTCCGGTCAGGTACAATCTGGCAGATATAACAGAGCAAAGCGATTAGACCGCAAATCCAAGTTGCTGAGGTTCGGAGCTGACTCCTACTAGCATGGCACGTATCTACCCCTTCCGCGCATTGCGCTATAACCCGAGTGTTGTTCGCGTGGAAGACGTCGTGACCCAGCCCTACGACAAGATCACTCCCGCGATGCAGCAGGCCTACTACCAACGCAGTCTCTACAACCTGGTGCGCATCATCCTGGGTTTACCTGAGTTATTTGACGAACCAGGCACCAACGATGTCTACACGCGTGCGGCCAGAGATTTTGCTGACTGGCGGCGTATGGGCGTGCTGGCCCAGGAGAAGGACGCGTGCATCTTCGCTTACTCCCAGCGATTCACCATCCCCGGGGGCGATGGCGAGATCCACGAACGGCGCGCCTTCATCGCGCTCGGCGAAGTCTCCGACTACAACAGCCAGGTGGTATTTCCCCATGAGAAAACTCTGGCCAAGCCAAAATCTGACCGGTTGAACCTGTTGCGTGCGACGCGCGCCCATTTTGGCCAGATTTTCATGCTGTACTCCGACCCGGCCCTGACGGCGGAAAAGATCCTGTTCTCGGGCACGACCTCGCCTGAAATCGAAGTGACCGATGAGTATGGCGTGACCCATCGCGTGTGGAAGGTCAGCGATATGAGCACCATCAATATCCTTCTGGGCGCCATGGAGGATAAGAAGCTCATCATTGCCGACGGCCACCACCGCTACGAAACCGCGCTGAACTACGCCAGGGAGCATACTCCTGCCAACGTAGTCCGCACGGAACGCAACCTGGCCAACACAACGCCCCAGCCTGCCTACCCCGAAGCGGCCGTGATGATGACCTTCGTCAATATGGACTCCTCCGGTATCACCATCCTGCCCACGCACCGGGTGGTCTTTGGTCTCCCGGACTTTGACCCAGGGGCGTTTCTGGAACGCGCCCGGAAGTTTTTTGATGTGCAAAGCATCCAGGCAGAAGACCCAGCGGAGTTGACCCGGCTGCTGGCCCGCCAGTTCGGCACGGCGTTCATCGCGGTGACCCGAGCCGGCTACCACTTGTTGCTGGCCAGGCCTGAGGTAGTCGCCATGGCCCTCGAGTCCTTACCCGAGCGGCAGCGCCGGCTCGACCTGGCGCAGTTGCATTCGCTGGTCCTGCAACAACTGATGGGCGTAAGCCCGGAAGCCATTCTCGAACAGCGCAATCTTCGCTATGTTCGGGACGCTGGCGAAGCTATCGAGCAGGTCGGGCGCGGAGAAGCCGATGTGGCGTTCCTTACCAACCCCATCACCCTGGCGCAGCTGCGCGAGGTGGCGTTTGCTGGGGATGTGATGCCCCAGAAGTCGACTGACTTTTATCCCAAACTCCTGAGCGGCCTTGCCATTTACTCGCTGGACTAACGTGGCGGCCGCAGCGGTCGTCGAAGCCTCCGTCCCAACGTTCGATCGTCCAACGAGGGAATGATGGTCAGTGTTTGGGCCCGTTTGAGGATGCGTACAGCCATCGCGGCGAGCTTACTGCCGTTGGCCGGGGTTGGCTCTGCCCGATCGCAAGCCACCATGCAGGCCACGCCCGCGGCGCCGCCCGCGCCCCCGTCGGCAGTGATGCGCGCGGCCCCGCGGTTCGCCGTGGTGATCGATGCCGCGCACGGTGGTACCGACGGCGGCGCTCGCCTGGCCGATCGCCAGTTGGAAAAAGACCTGGTGCTGGCGCTCTCCACCCGCCTGCGCTCGGCCTTGACGGCACACGGCATCTACGTGGTGACCACGCGTGAATCGGATAATGCTATCCCCGCCCTGAATCGTGCGGAAACCGCGAATCATGTGAACGCGGCCGCATGCATCGACTTGCATGCCACGACCAGTGGTAGCGGGGTTCATCTTTTCACCGCGTCTCTGACGCAGATCCCGCTCACTCGCTTTCTTCCCTGGGAGACTGCGCAAGGGGCTTATGCCGAGCAGAGCCTTCGTCTCTCCTCTGAGTTCGATTCGGCGATGACCCATGCGCAGGTGCCCGTGACCCTGGGCCGTACCGCATTGCAACCACTGGACAGCTTTACCTGCCCAGCGGTTGTGGTGGAGTTTTCTCCGCTGCACGCCTCGGGCAAGATTACCCCGCTGTCTGACCCGGCTTACCAGGATCGGATCATAGCGGCGATGGCCGCGGCAGTGGAACAATGGCAGCGCGATTGGAGGCAGCAACCGTGATCTCCCGCCCACAACGCATACTGTTCTGGGTTCTGCTGGTCAGTTCCGTCTTGATGGCGGTGATCCTCCTGCGCATGCGGGAGCGAGCGCTCGATCGCCTGCTAAGCTCGGCCACCAATCAACCGCTAACGCCTGACAATGGCAAGACCGCGCAAAACGTAACATTAATGATTGCGAATGATATGGATGGATCCGTGCAGCCGGGCAACCAGAGCATCCCGCTGCCGGTGGATAGCAACGCACGCGCCCAGGTGATCCTGCAACACCTGATCCTCGACTACGCGCGGCCCAACACCAGGCACCCCATTGCCGCCAACAAGGGCGTCAACGGCATATTTTTTATGACCCTGCCCATGGATGCGGAGCACACCCCGGGCGGCGTGGTGGCGGTCGTGGATCTAAGCGCATCGTTCGTCGAAGCGCACCCTTCCGGCATCGAGCCCGAAATGCTGACACTGCTCTCCATGATTGGCACACTGCACGCGAATTTCCCGCAGATCACCCAGGTGCGGTTCCTGGTCGATGGCCAACCACGCGACACGCTCGCCGGCCATGCTGATCTGACCCGCGCGTACCTGGCTTCGGATGCACCCGGGGTCAAGCATCTGTGAGTACCGGCAGGCTGAAGATCGGGGTGTTCGATTCGGGCTTCGGTGGCCTCACGGTCCTGCGATCGCTGTTGCCGCTGCTCCCTGCTGCTGAGTTCCTCTATCTTGGTGACACGGCGCGCCTGCCGTACGGATCCAAGTCACGGGCGACGATCGTCCGCTATGCGCTTTCGAGCACGCGCTTCCTGCTGGATCAGGGTGCCGACTTTCTGGTCATTGCCTGCAATACCGCGACCGCCCTGGCGTTGAAGGAGATTCGCGAGTCCACCACGGTGCCGGTGTTGGGCGTGATCGAGACGGGCGCCAATGAGGCCAGGCTTTCGTCGCGGACACGCGACATCCTGGTGATTGGCACGGATGCTACGGTCTCGAGCCATGCCTACGCGGCGGCGTGCCGGGAACAAGGCTTGCGTGCGCTTGAGAAAGCCTGCCCCTTGCTGGTTCCGCTGGTCGAAGAGGGCTGGATCGATCACCCGGTCACGGCGGAGGTACTGCGCATCTATTTGACCGAGTTGCTGGAACAGGCACAGGAAGAGAACATGGATCCTGACACCCTGGTGTTGGGGTGCACGCACTATCCCTTGTTGCGGCCCATGATGGAGGCTGCCCTCATGCCGGCGATCCGGGTGATTGATTCAGCCGAAGCGACTGCCAGCCAGGCCGCCCGCATGCTGGCCGGGCACACTTATTCTGCTGTGACCGCTGGCACTGCAGCCAGCCGATGCCGGTTCTTTGCCACCGACTCTGTACAGAAATTTCGCAGGTTGGGTGCGCGCTTCCTGGGCAGCCCCATGGGCGATGTCGAACTCGTCGACCTCGGCGGTTGATAATATCCCTTAGGCGCGTGAAAGAAACGAGGAACAGGACTCAATGATCGATCTCAAGGGCCAGACGGCCGTGGTATTCGGCTTGGCAAATAAGCGCAGCATCGCCTGGAGCATTGCCCAGAAGCTCTCTGCTGCGGGAGCGCGAATTGCGATCTGCTATCAGAATGAGCGGCTTCGCGGAGAGGCCGAGGCGTTGGCTAAGGAGCTGCCGGATGCGGCGGTATTTCCCTGCGATGTGGCGAGCGATCAGGAGATCGACGCCGTGTTTGCTCAGCTCAAAGAACGCTACGGCAAGCTGGATATCGTGGTGCACAGTGTGGCGTTTGCTCCTGCTGAGGAACTGCACAACGACTTTCTGTTGACCAGCCGGGATGGTTTCCGCGTGGCGCATGAGATCAGCGTGTATTCATTGATTGCGCTTTGCCGTGGGGCAGCGCCGCTGATGACCGAAGGCGGAAGCATCATGACGATGACGTATTACGGATCACAGAAGGTGGTGCCGCGTTACAACGTGATGGGTGTGGCGAAGGCAGCGCTCGAGGCCACCGTGCGGTACCTGGCTGCGGATCTGGGCGACAGAAATATTCGCGTGAATGCCATCTCGGCCGGCCCCATCAAGACTCTGGCGGCTCGCGGCATTGGCGGGCTGGGAGAAATGCTGAAGGTGCATGCCGAACGCGCGCCGCTGAAGCGTAATGTGGATCCGGCGGAAGTCGGCAATGCTGCGTTGTTCCTGGCTTCGAATCTTAGTTCGGGCGTGACCGGCGAAGTGCTGTACGTGGATTGCGGGTACAACGTGGTGGCGTTTGCTAGTTCGGAGTTGGGGAGTGGTAAAGGCTAAGTAGCCCCTAATTGTCATCCCGAGCGCAGTCGAGGGATGACAAATTGGGGGAAGGGAAAAGGCAGGGGAACGGAAAACAGCAGGAGGAAAGGCAAGTCACGCACAACCCTCAAGTACGCTCTGGGACAACAAAGCGTCCCTCTCCCGCCCACACCTCTCCCCAACCACCGCCCACCTTTTGTCATCCCGAGCAATCTGCTTGCGGTGCAAGTTAAGGACGGGATGAACGGGGTGCGATACGCATCGGTCTGGCTGAGGGAGCGGAGCAGGATGTCACGCACAACCCTCAAATACGCTCTGGGACAACAAAGCGTCCCTCTCCCGCCCACACCTCTCCCTAACCACCGCCCACCTTTTGTCATCCCGAGCGCAGTCGAGGGATCTGCTTTGCGCCTTTCTCCTGCCACAAATGTTTACACGAGCTCCAGCATCGGATGGGCAGAGGAACGTGGGTCTCGATAGCAGCCGCTTCGCTGCCAGGAGTGACTCTCCTGCATTCCTGCTGAAAGATGGTTCTTCTGCGTGTCCGATGCTGGAGCCCTGTAAAAATTTGTGGAAGGAGAAAGGCGCACAGCAGATCCCTCGACTGCGCTCGGGATGAACAACCTCTCCTTTCGTCGTTCATTCCCAAGGCGGATGACAGGATGAGTCGTGGTGGCTGGGACGGAGCGTCATCGCGTCTTCTGGCGGTTCACTCGATACGGTGGAAGCCCCGGACTTTTAGTCCGGGGGCGCGGGTGTAGAACCCGCGCTGAGGGTGGCCTTTCACCATGCGAGGGCTTTTAGCCCGGGTGGCAGCGGCGTCCGTCGATTGGAAACTTGCGCGTAGATTTCGCGGGGAGGTCACACGGCCGATTGGCTGGCGAGGCTTGGTTCCACCAGGGCTGAAAGCCCTCAATCTTTGCGCGCGTTTAAGCGCGGGTCTTGAACCCGCGCCCCCGGACTGAAGTCCGGGGCTTCCACCGGGTTCGAGAGCGAGTGCTCCGAGAATCTTTCAGCGCGTCGTACCGATGGAGAGCAGCCGAAATTGATCATTGCCGACCTGGAGATTTGAGGCAGGGTGAAACATTGCAGATCCCTCGGCTTCGCTCCCAATCAGCAATCCCTGCCCGTCCTCGTTCATTCCATCCTCAATTTGCCTCAAGGCAAATCGACTGCGCTCGGGATGACAAAAAGGGGCTCGGATCGGCGCGAAGGCCGCTCACATCCAACTTCTCCACCACCGCCATCACCGTACGTCCCCGATGATGAGAGGCCACCAAATCCGCTCCCTTCAACCTGTCGTTAGCTCCGGGTTAGCCCGGGTTAGGCTCGTTGAGGAGCAGTTCTTCGCGCACGTTCTTCAACACCGTGAGCGAGCGCTGCACGCCGACTTCCCCGCTCAGTATGGGATCTTCGTTTTCGATGCTGAGCATGCCCTTGTAGCCCACGCTCATGTACGCGTTGATGATGTCTTTCCATTGGCTGGCGCTATGGCCGTAGCCGACAGCGCGGAAGAACTCCGAGGCCAGGTGATCATCAGCCTTTCCGAAATTAAGCACTCCGTACCGGTCGACATTCTGAGGGAAGAACGCGGTGTCTTTCATGTGCGCGTGATAGATTGCGTTCTGCTTGCCGAGGAAGTGGATTACCTCAACCGCATTGCACTGCTGCCAGAAAAGATGGCTCAGGTCGCAGTTTGCTCCGATCTCTTCCCCGACCGCCTCACGCAAGCGCAGTAGCGTCCGCGGGTTGTATACAACAAAATTGGGGTGCATCTCCAGGGCGATTTGGCGCACGCCATACTGGCGCGCAGCCTTGACCGTCTCCTGCCAGTAAGGAATCACCCGCTCCTTCCATTGCCAGGCCAGCGCTTCCCCATGCTCAGGGGGCCAGTCGTAAATCACCCAATTCGGCACAGTTTCGGTGGCGGAACCACCCGGACAGCCGGAAAACCCGACGACCGTGGGAATGCCCAGCATACCGGCCAGCTGCAGCGTCTGACGAAACTCCTCTGTAGCGGCGCGCGCCTTGGCGGCGTCAGGATAAATCGCATTATTGTGGCAGCTCAGGGTCATCACCGGGATGCCCCGGTCATCGAATTTCTTCTTCCAGGCCCGCGCCTTCGCGGGGTCGGCTACCAGCTCAGGCCGGGGACAGTGCGGTGATCCCTGCGGACCAGACGCCGCGATCTCCAGCGCCTCGATGCCCAGGCTTGCACACTTGTCCAGCAATTGGTCGATGGAAAGCTTGTGGAACGGCGGCGTAAACACCCCGATAGGCAATTTCACTGGCGAGCCTGCCGTACCGGCCTGCGCAGGAGATTGGGCCGTGGCCGGCACGGAAAGAGGAGCGGACGCCAGCACTGCTGCCGTGGTGCCTAGGAACTGCCTGCGATTCATGGGTTCTCCGAAGTGAGAGGATGGCGTTAGTCAATAAGTCGCGCGGCCGCCGCTGGCGTCATAGCATTGCGCGGTGACGAACGAACATTCGCTGCTGGCCAGGAAGTGCACCACCGAGGCTATCTCCTCAGGCTTGCCGGTGCGACGCATGGGGATGCGGTCAGTCATGTACTGCACTTGTTCCGGGGTGAGTTGATCCAGTATCTGCGTTTGGATCACGGCCGGCGATACGGCGTTGACGCAAATACCATCCGTGGCCACTTCCTTACCGAGCGACTTGGTAAGGCCGATGACACCAGCCTTGGTGGCGGAGTAGGGCGTCATCCTGGGATTACCCTCTTTGCCGGCGATCGACGCGATGTTCACGATGCGTCCATAGGACTGGCTGCGCATGTGGGGTACGACGGCACGGCAGAAGTTGAAAACGCCGGTGAGGTTAACGGCGATGTTGCGTTGCCAGTCAGCGTCGGTTTGCTCCCAGATGTAGGCCGCGGGACCTGCGATACCGGCGTTGTTGACCAGGATATCGATCCGGCCCGCCTGTTGTATCACCTGCTCCACCGCACGGGCGACCGAAGCCGCATCCGCTACGTCAGCCTGCACGGCGAACGCCCCGTGAGGAAGACCACTCGCTGACCTGCTGTGCGCCGGCGAGATTTAGATCCACAACAGCTACGGTTGCCCCGGCGGCGGCCAGCCGGGCTGCAATGGCTTCTCCGATGCCGGTAGCGGCGCCGGTCACGATGGCGATGCGCCCCGCGAGGCTGAACATGGTTTGCTGTGAATTGCCGTTGCTGGTTCTGAGTCATGATGGCGACGGCAGGTCGGCGGAGAGTGCCGGCAAGCCCAAGCGGGGATTATAGGAACCAGCTGGTGGGTAAGTCAATGAACCAGCAAACGTGTCTATGCCGCCGGCTGTTTGTCTTTCAAGTTCAGCGTAATGGTGCGGGAATCGCCGCCAGCGTGTTCGATGACGATCTCACCATCGCTCCGCTTCACAATGGCAGGAAACTTCTCGCCCCACTCGATTAACACAATAGCGTCTTCGCTGGTAAGTTCGTCGAAGCCGATCGTCTCCAGTTGCCGCTCGTCTTCAATGCGGTAAAGATCGATGTGGTAAAGCTTGAACTCGTGTTCCTTGCCGTCTACCGTGTGCTTGCCATCGTACTCATGCACCAGGGTGAAGGTGGGGCTGGTGACTTCGTCCGGATCGGCGGCATCCATCGCCTGGGCAATTCCCTTCACCAGCGTGGTCTTGCCGGCGCCGAGATCTCCGCGAAGAAACAGCAGCGTGGGCGAGACCAGCATGCGTGCGATCTCTCCACCGATCTGGATTGTTTCCCTGCTGCTGTTGCTGACGAACCGCCGAACACTCATTCGCTCTCCTTGAACATAGCTGGGATTCCCTGCAACCAGACGTAGCCTCCCGGGTCTTCCGCCCGAAAGCGGAATGCCTCGTATAGATGCGCAACTGTGTCCATCGCCAGCAAAGTATGCTGGTCTTGCCACCGTACCGCAAAATCAGCCGCCAATCCGTGAAGATACACTGCGGCCTCGACTGCTTCGGCTGCTTGCTCTGGATATTGGCCAAGCATGGCAGCCACTATGCCGGTCAGGATGTCGCCGCTGCCACCTTTCGCCATCCCAGGATTACCGGTGGTATTGAGAGCGATGCGGCCGTCTGGGTGGGCAATGATCGTGCGCCAGCCTTTCAGCACCAGGGTCACTGCATGCGTGGTGGCGAACTGGCGAGCAATGTTCTCGCGATCGGCCTGCACCTGCTGGATGGTCATGCCGACCAGCCGGGCCATCTCGCCGGGATGCGGGGTGAGCACCAGCAGCCGTCCCCGCCCGTCGAGCTTGCCTGGGTTGGCGGCAAGCGCGTTGAGGGCGTCCGCATCGATGACCATGGGCATGCGAGTCCGTTCCATCAGCCCGAGAAAGAACGCCACGGCTTGCTCCTCCTGCCCCAGGCCGGGACCGATCGCAATGACGGATTTCTTTTCGAGGATTGGATCGAGCCGGGCAGGTTCGAGGTTCTGCGACGAAATCTCGCCGTGCTGGCCTTCGAGCAGGGCCATGGTCATCAGCTCGGGCGCGACGGCCGCAACCGTGGGCAGGATGGATTCGGCAACCGCCGCAGTCACCAGGCCGGCGCCGCAACGCAAGGCAGCCACGGAACTCATGGATGGCGCTCCCGACTTGCCCCTGGCTCCGCCGATTACCAGCACATGCCCGAACCGGCCCTTGTTGGAGTCAGCGGAGCGCGGCCGGTCAGCGATTGTCTTCGCGGATCCCGCCCAGGTCAGGCCTGTGTCAGAAGCAATCGCTTCCGCCGGCGAGCCGATGGAAGCCACCACAATGGGTCCCTGCTGCAGATTTCCCGGCAATGGCAGCACGCCGCGCGTAAGCATGCCGGAGATATGAGCCAGCTTAGGCGCGGTGAACGTGACCACGGCGTCGGCGCGATACACTTCGCCGGTGGTGAAGGTGCGCGCATCCGCTTCCCACCCGGAGGGAAGATCCACCGCCATCACCGGAACCTGCGCGTAGCGCTCCAACAGCCGGCGGCCGGCGATCGCCAGGTCGCGCAGAGGCGGTTTGAATCCCGTCCCCACCACCGCATCGATAAACAGTTGCGCCTTCTCCAACACCGCGCGGCAGGGATTGCGCTCAAAATCGGCTTCTTCGTGAATGGGTAGCGGCGGCGCCGGCAGGCGCTGCAGCATGACTGCGGCGTCGCCCTGGACGGCTGCCGGCTCGCCCAACAGGATGACGGAGACCGTGCAGCCTGCTTGTGCCAGGTGCCGCGCCGCTACGAAACCGTCACCGCCGTTATTGCCTTTGCCGCACAGCACCACGATCTCCCGGCGGCGCGGCAACTCGCGCAGAGCAAAGCGGGCTACCGCGCGGCCGGCGCGCTCCATCAGCTCGAGTGAAGAGACTCCGAAGCGGTCCGTGGTGACCTGATCGGCACGCCGCATCTCTTCGGCTGTAAGAACCTTCATGGATAGCATCGTAGTGCATTTCGATGCGGCGGTTGTGAGGGGCGTTGGGCCCGCGGACAAGTGCGGGCCTGTTTTCATGCTGGTGAAGACGCTTCTTTTTTGCCATTCCCCGGCTACGCTCGGATAGCAAAGGGGTACGCTCCTAACGCACAAGCTCTGCCTTGCCTCGTTCTTCCATTATTGATTTGCTTCGAAGCAATCGACAATTCCAGGGTGGTTGACAGAATGAGTCGTGCTGGCTGGGACGGAGCGTCATGGCCGTGCCCACATCGACGGCGATGACGAGGATCGCGTCAATGCGTCGCCGGGCGATTCACTCGATGCCGCGCGGTTCACTCGATGCCGCGCGGTTCATCGATGCCATCATTCGATGCCGCGCGGTTCACTCGATACGGTGGAAGCCCCGGACTTTTAGTCCGGGGGCGCGGGTGTAGAACCCGCGCTGACGGTAGCCCTCACCATGCGAGGGCTTTAGCCCTGGCGGCAGCGGCGTCAGTCCAATTGGAAATCTTGCGGGTAGATTTCGCGGGGAGGTCACACGGCCGATTGGTTGGCGAGGCTTGGTTCCACCAGGGCTGAAAGCCCTCAATCTTTGTGCGCGTTTAAGCGCGGGTCTTGCACCCGCGCCCCCGGACTCAAGTCCGGGGCTTCCACCCGGTTCGAGCGGGTGCTCCGAGGAGCTTTCAGCGCGTCGTTCCAATGGAGAACAGCCGAACTTAGTTTTTGGTCCGGGAGCAGGGCTTCGTGTTTGTCTTCGATGAGCCGGTTAGCAGAAAGTGCCTCCCTGGTGGGAGGCCCTTCGGCTTCAGGCAAGTGGGCATCGACGGCGATGACGAGGGTCGCGTCAATGCGTCGCCGCGCGGTTCACTCGATGCCGCGCGGTTCACTCGATGCCGCGCGATTCACTCGATGCCGCGCGGTTCACTCGATACGGTGGAAGCCCCGGACTTTTAGTCCGGGGGCGCGGGTGTAGAACCCGCGCTGACGGTAGCCCTCACCATGCGAGGGCTTTAGCCCTGGCGGCAGCGGCGTCAGTCCAATTGGAAATCTTGCGGGTAGATTTCGCGGGGAGGTCACACGGCCGATTGGTTGGCGAGGCTTGGTTCCACCAGGGCTGAAAGCCCTCAATCTTTGTGCGCGTTTAAGCGCGGGTCTTGCACCCGCGCCCCCGGACTGAAGTCCGGGGCTTCCACCCGGTTCGAGCGGGTGCTCCGAGGAGCTTTCAGCGCGTCGTTCCGATGGAGAACAGCCGAACTTAGTTTTTGGTCCGGGAGCAGGGCTTCGTGTTTGTCTTCGATGAGCCGGTTAGCAGAAAGGGCCTCCCTGGTGGGAGGCCCTTCGCTTCAGGCAAGTGGGCTGGTTGGCTACTGGCTGAGACTATTGGCCGTTGCGGTGTTCGAGATTGGATCGGTCGCCAGCTTCTGGGCAAAGTAGCTGTGATCCCAGAGGTTGTGATAGAAAACGCCGGTCAGGGCAGCGGCTTTGGGGCCGAATGTCGGTCTGCCACCTTCCAGGAAGAAGACGGTGACGATACGGCCGTGCGACGTGTTGGCGAAGGAAGCGAACCAGCCGTAGCGGGTTCCGTTGTTGGAGCAGGTGCCAGTCTTACCTAGAATCGGCAGCTCGCTAAAGCTGGCGCGCAGCGAACGGGCTGTTCCGTAGTCGACCGCGCCTTCCATGCCTACGGTCACTTCCGGGATCAGGTTGGCAATATTCAATGTCCGTTTGACCCTGGGCTGAAAATTCGCAGCTTCGGTCACCGAGGTCGGGTGCTGTAAGTAGTAGAGTGTGCCGCCGTTGGCAATGGAGGCAACCAGTGCGCCCAATTGCAGGGGCGTCATCGAGATCCCCTGGCCGAAGGAGCACATGCGGCCGACGCCGCCTTCGCTCTCGGGCAGAACCTGCTCGGGGTAGATGCCCAGCTGCTCGCCATTGATGTTCCAGCCGGCCAGTTCTCCCAGGCCAAACATGTTGGCGTAGTGACGCACGCGCTCGAACCCGAGGCGGCGACCCAGCGCTTCAAAGTAGGCGTTGTTTGATTTTGCCAACGCGGTCGTCATATCCAGGTGGTAGTTGCCACCCAGGTTGACGGGAGTGTCTTTGGTGACGATCCCTTCCTGCAAGGCTGCCAGGGCGACCGAAACCTTGATGGTGGAGCAGGGCTCAGCGCCGCTCGAGAGTGCCAGCTTCTGGTTGACCATGGCCAGAATGCGTCCGTTGCTGGGATCGATGGCAACCACGGTTCCATACATATTGCCCAGCGCGTCGATAGCGGCCTGGCGAACGACTGGATCTTCCCCTGCGGTGATGTCCCCCTGGGTGAGATCAGAATCGGTGAACGAGCTGGCCGAGAAATGTTCGTAATAGCGGTGGCGGGTGAGCACTACGCGACGCGTCAGCTTGCCGGAACGGGTGCGCACCAGCACGACACGGCGCGTAGAGGCGACCGGACGGCTGTGGCGTAACTGGGCCAAGTGACGGCGACCGCGGGCCGACTCCTGAACATGCGAGACATGCGCCCGGCGAGTGGCACGCGTCGGCCGTGCGGCAGCCGGTTTTGCAAAAGCGGCGGAGGCCAATCCCAGGATCAGGAAAAAATAGAAAACACGTTTGAGGAATTGTCTGTTCACTGAGTAATGTCCTCTCAAGCCGCCACTATAAATATGATATTCGACCAAGACCTATCGGGTACTAAGGTAATCAAGTTGCGGAGCCGAGATGCCATTTCGGAAATCGGCCCCTTCGAATCTCTATTAGCTCTAACCCTTATTGAACTAGAAATCCTTCTGCTTTTCCATATTCCCCCTAAAGTCTTCGCCAGTCCGTACCACAATTGGGTACACGACCGTAACGATTAGAGGCAGAAGTGCTGCAACCAGGAGCGCTGGAGGTCTAACTCAGTGGGCGGCGTAGAAAAGCCGGGATATCCAGCTCATCATGATGCGCTTCACTCTCCGTTTGATTCCCGTTTTCCGGCTCTATTGTTTCCGCTGGCTGGCTGGCGGAGCGAACGGCCGTATTTGGCGCTGAGCCGAGCTTCGCCGGTACCAGGCGAGCGTACTCGCCGTCAAAATGCTCATCCAAATTAGCCGTTGACCCTATGTAGACAGGCGGCGGGGCAACTCTCGTGGCGGTGGCGGCCCCAGGCTGCGGCACCTCTTCGATCATCACGGGTTGCGGATGCAGAATAAACGGCGATTCTGCCATACCGTCCATGCGGCTTTGCGCCTTGGGCGTCGGCACATGATCGCTCGAAGACTGCGGCTCATACAGCGGCTTCACGTCCCGCTCCATCAACTCTTCGCTGGCAAAGCGCGGAACGGAGTGCTGTGTATGCACCGAAACATGCGGTACCAACGCGTCGTTCAGCGAGGTCCGTTTGCGGTTCATCTGGTCTTGTCGAAAGCCGGTGGCGATGACGGTGATTTTTACCTCGTCACCCATCTTCTCGTCGAGCACTGCGCCAAAGATGATGTTGGCATCCTCATGCGCTGCGTTCTGAATCAGGGTCGAGGCCACGTTTACCTCGCTCAGCTTCAAAGAACTTGATCCGCTGATGTTGATCAGAATGCCGCGCGCGCCGTCAATCGCGCCTGCTTCGAGTAAAGGGGAGGCCATCGCAGCCTGCGCCGCGGCGATTGCCCGGTTTTCTCCACTGCGCACCGCCGTGCCCATCACCGCGTAACCCATACCTGACATCGTGGTCTTAACATCGGCAAAGTCGCGGTTGATGATGCCAGGAATCGTGATGATGTCTGAAATACCCTGCACACCCTGCATGAGCACGTCGTCAGCGATGCGGAAAGACTCGAAAAAGCCCGCATCCTTGGCCACCGCCAATAGCTTCTCGTTGGGGATGACGATCATGGTGTCTACCCCTTCGAGCAGCTCTTCCATGCCGCGCTCGGCTTGCTGCATGCGACGCTTGCCTTCGAAACCGAAGGGGCGAGTGATCACGGCGACGGTGAGCGCGCCCATTTCACTTGCCAGCGAGGCGATCACCGGGGCGGCGCCCGTGCCGGTACCACCGCCCAGCCCGGCGGTAACGAATACCATATCGGCCCCTTCCAGGGCTTCGATAATTTTCTCTGAATCTTCCAGTGCTGCGCGGCGGCCCACGTCGGGGTTGGCGCCTGCACCCAATCCGCTGGTCAGCTTGACACCTAACTGCAACTTGACCGGCGCCTGCGAGAGTTGCAGCGCCTGCATGTCAGTGTTGGCTACGATGAACTCGACTCCCTCGAGCTTGGCGGCAATCATGCGGTTTACGGCGTTACCACCGCCGCCACCCACACCGATGACCTTGATCTTGGCTCCACGGGCGATTTCGTCGTTGTAGTGAATGCGGATTTCTTCGGAAGGATTCATTCGCTAAACCTCATTTCTTTTAATCCTAATTCGATCCTGGTGAATGCAACCTGTGGACTACAAAGTTCCTGCGAAGATAGCGCGCAATTTCGCACGCAGGCCCTGGTCGTCGGCTGCCCGCAGGACGCTGGTGCGATGGGTGTAAAGCATCATGCCGATCACCGTCGAGAATTCTGGCTGTATCAGTGATTCGGGCATGCGGGAAAGCGGGACGGGGTAGCCCAGCCGTGCGGGCACCCGGAGTACGCTTTCTGCTACTTCGAGTAAACCCGCGAGACGTGCGCCGCCGCCGGTAAGAATGCAACCAGCGCCCAACGCGCCAAGCACCCCGCCCTGGCGCAGATTTTCACGCAGCAGGGAAAATAGCTCACGGGCCCGCGGTTCCAGTATTTCGCTCAGGTGGCGCTGCTTGATGGTCCGGATCACTTCGGTGCCGCCGCCCGCGACCATCTCCAACTCGCATGAGGAGGGCACAGAGGTAACGACACAATGCCCGTACTCCAGCTTGATTGCCTCTGCTTCCTGCACCGACAGGTGCAAGCCCACGGCGAGATCGTTGGTGAAGTGGTCGCCACCTACCGGAATGACCGCGGTGTGCGCCACCGCGCCTTCAAAGAAAACCACCAATTCCGTGGAGCCGGCGCCGACATCGATCAGGCAGGCGCCCAGTTCCCGCTCATCGGCGGAAACCGTGGCTTCTGCCGCAGCGATCGCTTCGAAAATGGTATCGGTCACTTCCAGGCCCGCCTTGTTGGCACAGGTAACTACGCTTTGCGAAGCGCTGGCGGAGCAGGTGGCGATGTGCAGGTTCACTTCCAGGCGATTGCCGATCATGCCCACCGGGTCATGAATACCGGGCTGCTCGTCGAGAATAAATTGTTGTGGCAACAGATGAAGGATCTCACGATCCGCCGGCAAAGATACGGAACGGGCCCGGTCGACTGCGGCACGCACATCTTCACGCGTAATCTCCCGCAGGCGGTTGCCCAGGCTGATGCCGCCCTGGCTGTTCACGCCGCGCACATGGGGACCGCCTAAGCCCACAACACAGTTTGCGATCACTGCATTGGCCATCTGCTCGGCCTCGGTCGCTGCCTGGTTGAAGACCCTGGTCGCAGGACCCAGATCGCTGATCAACCCCTTGCGCATGCCTTCAGCATCCACAACACTGTGCGCTCGATAGCGCAGGGCGCCTTCGTGCAGTTCCGCTACCAGCACGCGGATTTTTGCGCTGCCTGCATCCAGCACGGTGAGCAGGTCTTCTGCCTTTTGACTCATCGATGATTCGATCCTGCTCTTGACGATTTGACTACGGCTTTTGCTGCCGGACGGGTGACCGGGTGCGCAGCATGCTTCGCCGGAGCGGCGGGCGCATGATGCTGGCCGGGGTTGACCGCCGGCTTCTCCTGGGTTGAGGCCGCCGCGGCTTGCTGCGTCATATCAAGCACGACCTGATTCTCGTAGCGCATGTCCACCGAGCTGAGGTGGGGGTATTGTTGCCGCCATTCCGGCAAGTGTTGTTGATAGCTGCGATAGCGGGCCAGGAAATCGGAATCGCCAAAGTGCACCAGCACATCGCTGCCCTGGGAAGGCAGCAGGGCCGAAACGTCTTCTGGGTCGGAGAGATCGACTTCGCTGAGTTGATGAGAGACTTTGTCGCCGCCAGCGTCGAGTTCGCTAATAAATTGCTGATAAAGGTGCATGCGCGCCGCGCGGGCCGCTAACGGTTGGGTGGCAGAAATACCGCTCACCACAGGGAATGAATAATGCCTGGCGGCCATGGCGGACGCCGGTAGATGCAGCAGGACGCCGTGCGCGTCGATCAGGCCGATGCTGTTACCCCGGCGCACGAAAGCCACCGGTGTTCGCTCGACGATGGCCACCCGCAGCTGATCGGGCAGCAATCGCATGACGGTAGCGTGTTCCACCCACGGCAACTGCTCGAGCGCCGTGCGACGCTCCGGCAGAGGGATGAAGAAGATATTGCGGCCCAGGTCCGAACCAAATACAGAGAGCAGTTCGGGCCGGGTCACCTGGCTGTTGCCCATGATCTGGATCGACGAGGTGCTGGCGATGCGAAAGCGAGGATCGTCACGGAAGAAGTTACGTATACCGAGCGCCAGCAGGAAGAGCGCGCCGAGGGCGCAGAGGAGCGCCGCCGATGCGGCAACACGGCCGGCAACGCTCGAAGGAATGAGACCGCGGCGAACTGGGACGCGCCGTCGTGCGCGCAGAAATCCATCTTCTTCCAGCTCGGGATCGCCGCCGGCATTCCTGGCCGGCCTGCGAGTCCCTTTGCGCTCGGAAGAAACTTCCTGCGACACTTTGGTACGCGGGTTCGATGGCGCCGAGGGGCGATAGAAATCTCCCATCGGCTGGTTCGGTTCATCGTCCGCGAACACCGTGTTACGGCTTGTTTGTGAGTCGATTTTTGCCACGCCCGAGTCAGGTCGTGAGATTTGCCATCCAAACTATAGCTTGGTTTTCTCCGGTTTGCTCAGGCAATTCTCGGGAATCTGGAGGGTAATCTCTGTTGAAAATAGGTACATCGCTTCCCCATCGTAAATCAGGGCTGGCTTTTCGGTGAAAGCGCTGCGTACACCTTGATCCAGTGGTTCCTTACCTGCGGGCGCACGCGCTTCCCGGCGAAATCGAACACAATCAGGTCCGTCTCCTGCTTGGGCATGTGGCAATCTACGCAGTTGGCGACCACGGGATGACCGGCTTTCGCGAAGGTTGCAGAACCAGGTTGATGGCACTGCAGGCAGCGTTGCGAGAAGCCTGCGAGGTCGTGCTGCGTTTCATGCACGTTGTGACAAGTAAGGCACGTCATCGAAGAAGCCAGGTAGCATCGGCTTTGCTTCAACAGCTCTACCTGGTTGCCGTGTACATCGAGCGGAGTGTCAGGCGCAGGCTTCGCCAGGTGGATGTACTGGTCGAGCGCTTCGCCGGGCACGTATGTGAACGATGGCTTTACCGGCTGGCCTTGCCCGGCATGGCACCAGGCGCATAGATCCATTTGCCGCTCGCGGCTGAAATGGGCCGGGTTGAGGATGTGGCTGGCGGTGCCGGATGGTGGCTTGCCTTGCTCCACAGCTGCGTGTTGCTGTCCGGGTCCGTGACACTTTTCGCATTGCAGGCCCAGCCCGTAGCCGCTTGTCCGATAGCGATTCGAGGGCGGCGGCAGTGCATCGAAACGGGTCGCGTGGCACTCCAGGCAACGGGGAATGATGGGGCGCTCGAAATCGGCGAAGCCATCTCGATAGCCTGGGCTGTTCACCCAGCCCAGAGTTGTCCAGTACGAAACCGGTAGCTGAAAGAGCTGATCTTCATCCCAGAACAGATAGGTTTGTCCCTTGTCTCCGGAACCAACCACCAGGCCGAAGCGTTCGCTGTGCGGGTGTGTGTTCGGGGGTACGCCGGCAATCGCCGTCTGGAAAAACCCGCTCTGTTTGCTTTCCATCTCGAAGTGCAGGTTCGGGTTGGAGGTACTCAGGATGTTCTGCCCAGGAGCAAAGCTGCCGAGAATGGATTGGGCGTTGGGCTCGCTCGAAGTGAGGAAGTGGGCTGTCTTGTGAAAGGACTCCACTTGCGCTGCATGGCAGGATTGGCATGAGGCGTCTTCGGCCTGGCTCGATCCACCGGTGAAGAGAGCGAGCATCAGCATGAGCGGCATTTTCGTCAAGGACCGTGTCATCGCTATGTCCAGCTTAGCCCAAGCTTAGCCCGCATTTCTCACCAGTTAGCCCCCACTTGTCATCCCGAGCGCAGTCGAGGGATCTGCTGTGCGCCTTTCTCCCTCCACAAATTTCTACAGAGCTCCAGCATCGGATGGGCAGAGGAACGTGGGTCTCGATAGCAGCCGCTCCGCTGTCAAGAGTGACTATCCTGCATTCCTGCTGAAGGAATGGTTCCTCTGCGTGTCTGATGCTGGAGCTCATGTAGAAATTTGTGGAGGGGGAAAGGCGCACAGCAGATCCCTCGACTGCGCTCGGGATGACAAGTTGGGGGCTAGTGGCGCTTGCCGGCATTGCCTGCGGCGTGAAGCAAACACCGGCGGGAAGCCCGCATACGCTTGTCCGTCAAACGCCACACGCTGCTGTAATTCAAACGCCACACACGGCGGTCGGCCCACGCCACTAGCTAGGGCATTGTGGTCGGAAGCTGAGGGTTGTGGTGAGAAGTGCGGATTCAGCTGCATGGCTCTTTGGCAAGATTATTTCAATACAGCAGGTACGGTTGGCGTTTTACCTCGAACGCGTGCAGCTGCGATTGCCAATCCTCCGCCATCCTTTGCGGATCACGGCCGGCTTTCAATCCCTCGAGTACAGTCTCGTTCGCCAGCAGACGATCGATTTTATCTAACTGGAATTTATCTCCGTTGAGCTTGTGGACTGCGGTGGCGATCTCAAGGCCCAGTTCCGGTGAGTCGACAACGTCGCGATCAGAGACGATCAGCTCGATGCCATGGCATCGCTCACCCGCATAAGGATAGGGCGCGTGCGGCGTGAACTCGACCGGGACGAACCGCACCCCCGGCAACGAGCGCGCGTTCAGTGTGCGAGCCAGGGCGACTCCATCGATCCAGGGCGCGCCCACATATTCGAAAGGCGTATCGGTTCCCCGGCCTACCGAGAGATTGGTCGTCTCGATCAACCCGGTACCTGGGTACAGCACGGCCTGGCGAAGACTGCGCAGGTTGGGCGAGGGGTTCACCCAGGTGAGGCCTGTGGCATCGAAGTAGTCCCCGCGTTGCCAACCGGTCATTGCCACCACGGTCAGCGGAGCATGCAAGGAAAATTCACCGTTGAAGTAGCGCGCCAGTTCGCCGAGAGTCATGCCATGGCGCACGGGCAGCGGCGCCGCATTCACGTAACTGTCTTTGCCCACATCGGAGACTGGGCCTTGTACCTGCGCGCCTCCCACTAAGTTCGGGCGGTCGAGCACGATGATCTCTGTGCCTGTCTGGGCAGCAGCTTCGAGAAAATAGCGCACCAGCGCCTCATACGTATAAAAGCGTACGCCGGCATCGGAGAGATCGATGACCACCGCGTCGAGTCCGCGCAACGTTTCGAGCGAGGGATGTAGCTGCGCCGGCGTGGCACCGAAGAGACTCACCACCGTGAGGCCAGTGGAGGGATCCTTACTGTTGGAGATTCCCTCTTTATCGAGCACACCGGCAATCCCGTGCTCCGGGCTGAAGAGCAGTTTCAGTTGCAATCCCGGCACTGCACGAGGCGCGTCCTGCAGCAGCACATCGATGGTGCGGCGGCCCTGCTGATCGACGCCGGTTTGATTCGTCAGAAGCCCGACACGCAGCGCACCAGCATGCTGCGCTGCGAGCTTTGCCAGTTCCGCGAAGTGATCCCCTTCCAGCACATCGATGCCGGTGGAGACGCTTCCATTGCGGTCTTGCCGGCGGCGCTCGCCGGCCATCGTTTCGTTGTAGCCGGTAAGGCGGGCGATAAGCGCGCCGTGGTCTGGCTGCAATTTGACCCATCGCGCCACTACGTTGGCGATGCCGCCCCGCACTCCGTTGACGCCAGTGGGTCCATTGGGATACACAGCGTTCGACAGGAAGACAACGTAGGTGTCGCTGGTCGGGTCCATCCAGATCGAAGTGCCTGTGAAACCGGTGTGGCCAAAGGAGCCCACCGGAAACAGCTCGCCGCGGTTGCTGGAGAAGGGTGAGTCGATATCCCAGCCCAGTCCCCGCACTGCCGTTCCGTTCGGCGGCTGACCCGGCGTGGTCATCTTTGCCAGGGTCAGTGTCTGCAAAGGAAAGTTGCTCGGCCGCCCGGCCAGTCGATCGAGCAGGTTCTGCGCGTACCTGGCGACATCCTCTGCGGTGCTGAAGAGGCCCGCATGGCCAGCGACGCCGCCCATGCGGCGCGATGTCGGGTCGTGCACGATCCCACGCAGCATGACTCCGTTGTCGTACTGCGTGGGTGCGATGCGGGGCCGCCAGCTTTCCGGCGGAAGGAAGCGCATGTGCACCCCGAGCGGCTCAGCCATGTACTTCTGCTCATACTGATCCAATGGCAAACCAGAGAGCTTCTCCACCAGCGCGCCGAGTGTGATGAAGTTGATGTCGCTGTAGCGAAACTGCGCTCCGGGCGCAGTGATGGGCGTCGACGTCATGGCGCGGCGCAAACCTTCTTCTTTGCCCTGCCACGCATCCGTGAGCGAAACGTCTGCGGGCAATCCGGAGTAATGGGTGAGCAGCTGGCGAATGGTGATGTCCTGCTTGCCGTTGGCGGCGAACTCCGGCAGGTACAAGGCCACCGGATCGTTCAGCTGGAACCGCCCCTGCTCGTATAACTGCATGACGGCGGGCGCAGTCGCCAGCACCTTGGTGAGCGAGGCCATATCGAAGACGGTGTCTTCTGTCATGGGTTCAGCCACCGGCTGCAACGAGCGGTGACCGTAAGCGCGATGAAACACGATGTGACCGTCATGGCCCGCAATCACCACCGCGCCGGGAAATTTATGCGCGGCGATGGCAGCCTCGACGATGCGATCGATCTGCTGCAGGCCCTGGTCTTGCGCCATCAGTTTGGCCGGGATGCATGGCACAGCAATCAACAGCAGGAGCGCGAATCGGATCAGGCGACGCATCATTAAGTCAGTGACCCTCATTGGGATTCAGTGGCTCTCATAGGGGTTACGCAGTGATAGGAGCCGGCTCATGGTCCAGCCCAAAAAGAATGTCAGCAAAGACCCGATCAGCACAAACCACGTCCACGCAACCTTGGGTAAGACTAAATGCAAATTCCCCAGCACGATCGGTAACGGTCGCGGTTGCTTCCAGAGCAGTATATTGGCGAGCAAGCCCCCGACCATGCCGGCCATGGCGCCGCTTTCCGTGGCTGTTGTGGTCAATGTGCCGAGCAGAAAAACGCCCAGCAGCGCTCCGTAAGCGACCGATGCGATCGACAGTCCAACTTCCACCACGTGGCCGCCGCCGCGAGACAGCAACGCGAGTACGAACAGGACGATCGCCCAGAAGAACGTCATAGCGCGGGATAGGCGTGCGCGCTCCCGTTCGCCGGTTTCCGGCTTCCAGGTGAGGTACAAGTCCACCATGCTGCTGGAGCTGAGCGAGTTGACCGCGGCACTCAGGTTTGACATGGCTGCCGCCAGGATCGCGGCTACCATCAATCCGGCGATGCCGTGCGGCATTTCGGCGACGATGAATGAAGGAAACACGCGGTCCGGATTTGCCGCGGCGGCGCTGTGCCCGGCATTCCCGTAGAAATAATAGAGCCCCGTGCCAATGGCGAGAAACAAAACAAACTGGACGAGGACCACGCCGCCGCTGCTCAGCAGTGCGATGCGCGATTCCGTAAGATTTTTCGCCGCCAGCAGGCGCTGCACCAGCAACTGATCTGTGCCGTGCGTGGCCATGGTGAGGAAGCAGCCGCCGATCAGTCCTGCCCAAAACGTATACGTGGTGGTGAGGTTGAGCGCGAAATGGAAGATAGTGAGTTTGCCGGCTCCCGCAGCCAGGGTGTGGATGGTCGACCAGCCACCAGGTATTCGGTGACCCAGCATGAATACACTCACCAGGGTGCCCGCCACGTAGAGCAACATTTGTACGACGTCGGTCCAGATGACCGCGGCCATGCCGCCCTCAAGGGTGTAGATCAGGGTAAGTGTGCAGATGATTGCAATGGAGATTACATCGCGGGTACCGATGGCGATGCCCACCACGATCGAAACCGCAAACACGCGCACGCCCTCGGCCGCCGCGCGGAGGAATAGGAAGAGAAATGCTGTGAGCTTGTGCAGCCGAGGACCAAAGCGCTGGCCGATCACTTCGTAGGCGGTTAAAAGTTCGCCGCGAAAGTAGCGCGGCAAAAACAGGACGCACACCATGATGCGGCCTAACAGGTAGCCAAGTACGATCTGCAGAAAGCTCCAAGTCGCCGGAGTAGGCGAGGCCGGGGACGCTGATGATCGTCAGGGTGCTGGTTTCTGCGGCTACGATCGAGAGCGCAATCGCCCACCAGGGAATGGTTCGATCGGCCAGGAAGTAGCTTTTCAGCGAGCGATCTTTGCTGCGGAATTGCAGCCCGAAGAGAGTGATCCCCGCCAGGTAAAGTGCTACGAGCGACAGGTCAATTGCGCTCAACCGTGGGTGCATGCCAACTCGGAAGACATACCGAAAGTTTACCGGATGACTTGCATTCTAGTTTCACGACGGCTTCTGGTTGCAGATGGTTTTCAACCGCTACCGGTTGCGCTCCAATCGAGAGCATCCTAATGAACAAACTGGAAAGCGCTCTGGACGAGGGTTCAAATGTCCCCCACTCAAGCCAAACGCGGCTTGAATGGGCCACCCTACAGTTTTTAGGGTCCGATCAGTCGCCACTCAGGAGGATCTGCTCCCTGCCCGCATCCAGAAAAGCCGAGGGTGGCCCACTCAAGCCGCGTTTGGCTTGAGTGGGGGACATCCTGCTCCGCTCGCTCAGCCAGACCGATGCGTATCGCACCCCGTTCATCCCGTCCGTAACTTGCACTGCAAGAAGATTCCTCGGGATGACAAATGCGGGAGTGGTGGCTTTGTTTATCGATGCTCTCAATGGAAAGAGGGAGACGCAGCCTGCTCCGGCGCGCACGCCTGCGAAGCCACCAAACCCATCCGCAAGTTCACTGCAACATGACCCCGCCCAAGGGCGAGGTCATGTTGCTCGGGATAAAGCGAGACGAGTGCGCTAGTTGGTCACCACAAGGCTGAGCATCACCGTTTTCGTGGTCACCGTTGCTCCGGACGTTCCCGTGGCTACCACGGCGACCTGAGCGGTGGCCGAAGGTGGCCTTGCAGAGTTAGGACGAGCCGCCATTGAGCCGCCACCGCACCCCGCCAAGGTCAGCGCCAGTGCGCCGCTGCCCAACATCATCAGGCAGATCATTACCATGCGCTGCAGGCCGGGGCGCTTGCGCTTGCCGAGCATCACGGCCAATCCAGCAAAGCCGCCGGGGCACCAGAAAGCCAGGGCCAGCATCGACGAGTCGAAACGACCGGGTAAGGGCTGACCGTGGCTCGCGGCCTGCGCCGTCGTGTTGATGGTGAGCCCAGTGGTGACCGTGGTGCTCTTGCCGTCAATGATCACCTGGCTCTGATCAAAAGCACACGTGGCGTTGGCGGGTAGATTGGTGCAGGTCAGAGCGATGGTACCGTTGTACCCGCCGGTTGGCGTGAAGGTGATGGTGGTACTGCCGCTGCTCCCTTTCTTGATGGCGAGAGCAGCCGGATTGGCCACCACCTGATAGTCTGCCGCGACCGGCGCAGCCACTGGGGAGATGGTTACGGTGGTTGCCGGCGAAGTGCTGGTATCGAAGTTCCCGCCAGCGGCGAACGTGGCGGTGACCGCATCAGCGCCCTCTGGCAGCGCCATCGTGCTCAGCGTGGCCACGCCCCCGTTAAGCGCTGCGGTCCCCAATACGGTGGAACCGAAGTTGAATGTAACCGTTCCGGCTACCGTACCCGCGGTGGACGACACAGTCGCATTCAAAGTCACGCCCGCACCCGTGACGGCTGTAGCAGGGGCTGCCAGGCTGGTGGTGGTTGCTGCTGGCGTGACCGTGAAGCTTTGCGTGGCACTGGCCGAGGCATGGGCCGAATCGCCGGCTTGCGTGGCCAGCAACACCACCGTACCCACAGCCGTGGTCGTAACCACACCGCCATTGATGGTAGCCGGACCTGATTGCACAGCGATGCTGACGGGATAGGTGCTCCCCAGGCTAGACGTCGCCGTCACCGGGAACGGGGCACTCCCGTAGACACGGGAAGCGATGGCTGGAAAATTGATGGTTTGTGCTGCCTGGCTGACCACAATGTTAGTGGCGGTGGAGGTGCTGGCGGTATAGTTGCCGGAAGCGGCATAAACAGCCGTCACGGCATCTGTTCCGGTGGGCAGACCAGTGGTGCTGAGCACAGCCACGCCGGCGGCGTTCAACGTACCCGTGCCAAGTGCAGTCGCGCCGCTATAGAAAGTCACAGTTCCGCTGGGTGTGCCCGCGGTGGAGGTCACGGTAGCGGTCAGTGGGGTGCTGGCTCCGGGCGTGGCGCTGCCTGGCGCAGTCAACACCGTAGTAGTCGCAGCCGCAGTCACGGTCAGGGTTCCATTCACCGGCGTGATCGTGTAATTGGCGGCGTTGGCGCCAGTGGCTGTGGGCACGATTGGATAAGTACCGACGTTGCTGGCCGGCGTGGCGGTGGTGGAGAAGGTTTCCGTAAACGTGTCCCCGCTTGCCGCGCCCGCGATGGTTCCAGTAAAGACGGGGTTCGCCGCACCGAAGGAGCGCGTTGCATCGTTGGCCGTCACGGTGAGTACCGCCGGCGCTGCGATCGTCAGTGTGCCCGCCTTCACCGTCACCTGGTAGTTTGCAGCGGATGTACCCGTCACGGTTGCTGTAATCGGATACGTGCCTGCGGGCGAGGCCGCAGTCGCCGTGGTGCTATAGGTGACGATGATGGTAGTGCCCACCGTATCACCGCTCACGAGCCCGGTCACTGTCCCGGTGAATGCCGGGAGAGCAGCTCCCGTTTTGCTGCTCGCATCGGCAACCGTCACCGTCAATGGCTGCTTAAGCAGGCCATACACCAGCAACGCGCCAGTGCCATCGCTGGTGCCGTTGGCGCCGAAGGTAGCCATGAAGACCTTGCCGTTGGCAATCATGGGGGGCACATACTTGGCAAAAATGCCCACTTCATCCCGAGCATCGTTGGTCTTGTCGGACCACAAAAGCTTCAGCGTGTCCGCGTCATACGCGTACATGACGCCCTGCACGGTATAGTGCACCGCGTCGCCGTTGTACGGCGTAGAGGCCCAGACTATGCCATTCGTTTTCCCGTTGGCGGAAACGGAAAGGAACCCGCCAGGCATGGCTCCGTCATTGTTGGTGACTGGCGCCGTGACGTTACCCATGGCAAAGGGCGTGGTGTTGATGGTGCCGTTGTAAGTGAAGCCGCGGAGTACGTCATTCTCTCCCCAATTGAACACAGTCGGACCGTTGGCGTCGCTGTCGAAGTAGACCGGGCCGCCGTGGATATGGCTTGTTCCCTTGCCGTATACAGCTTGAAACTCCTGCTTCACCTGGTCGCTGGAGCTACTGAACTTGCCCATGTCCGTCGTGTCTACAAGGTAGAGCACACCTTGTTTCCCGCCGCCCAACACATAATTCGTGTTCGGGATTAACAGCAAACCGCTTGATCCCAGGTCCTGGTCACCTGAGTTCATCTTCGCGCTATCGGTGGGGGTGAAGTAATCGAGCAATTGCAGCGTGGGCGAAAGCTTGATGAAGCTGTTGCCCGTCTGCACCAGGTTGTTGGTCGTGGGGCCGAAGCTGCCATTCCCCGTCGAGATATAAAGGTTGCCGGCAGCGTCGACGGCGGGCGCCTGGCCGGCATTCCAAATGCCCCCCTCATAGCCAACCGTGGTGTCGGAATACACAGCAGTCTGTGCCAGCGTAGAAGCGTTGTAGGCCATGACGAAGCCATGATAGTTACCCTGGTCCTCATGCGAGGCGAACGCGATATACACGTTGCCGTTGGCCAGAGCCAGGCCTGGTCTTGGATTGTGGATCTTCGCGTTGAAGACTAACGGCGCCGTCAGATCAGCCGTCGAGTAAGTGGCCGCGATGTTCACCGGGCTGCCGTTTACCGGCTGCCCCGTGATGATGTCGATGGCATTCAGATTGAAACCAAACTGTTGCGATCCATCCGCTGGCTGGGAACCGGAAACGAAATACATGATGTTGGTCGCGGGATCGATGACCGGCGTGCCCAAAATGCCAAGCCGAGTCGCCCAGTCGATGTTGCCGTCCGTCTCCACATCTTCAGGGATGATGGGCGAGCCGAAATTCTTCGTCCACAACGTTGCGCCAGTATCGGCATCGATCGCATAGACAGTGTTCAGCATGCTCGCGACATAGACGACATTGTGGGTGCCACCAGCAATCGTCAGGTTCGACACGTACAAGGGCTCGGCATAGATGTGGCCATCAGTCTTGACGGTGTAGAGCTTGCCGAAGTTGGCCGCATTTACGTTCGCCGGGGTGAGCAGTGTCTCCTGCAAATTGGCGCCAGTGCGCGCATTATCGTTGCTGCGTGTGTAAACATTCACCTGACCGAAAGCGGCGCTACAGGCAACAAGCAGTAAGCAGAAGAACGCTCCCCGCGCTGTCAGAAGCAGTCGGCGAAGCAGTACCGGTGAGACACAGACTTGCACAGGCGAAACAACGTCCCCCTGAACAGATTGGGGAGAGTGGATAGGTCTTTGCAAGGATGCCCCCGTTTTCAAACTGATGGTTCGCGACCGGCGCCTAAGCGTGGTCAGGAACATCGTCCTGGATTAAATGGCCCGTGTTGCTTTGGAGCTTGCCAGGTGCGGATTCGCCGCGCTTGAGCGCCCTGAACTTCCGCAATTTGGATTGCTTTTAGGGCGGCTTCTAGGAGCTGCGAAACTTTTAACGCCGCACTTTTTTAGCGCCGCTCTTAATGAGGGATTAAGAGTTACTTCACCCAAAAGTTATCCTAGTGGCTTAGAATCCGCCACCAAAAAGACGCTCTAAGGGCAGATTCATGTCGATATGATTAAAGTTTTTTCTGAAACCGTCGAAGCGAAATGGCAGTGGCGTGTTCTGACACAGACCACTAACAATAACAATCAACTTAGGGAGTTATCTTAATTACTTAAGACTAAGACCGGTAACAAAGGAAAGATTTCTCAGTAAGATCCGTGAATTCCCACATCGCCCGACTGGAAAACGTTGTGAGATATGGGAAGTCGCGGATCTTAATCGGTAACTCTCACAACCAGAGACTCAAACCGTGGCAGTCCCTGATGGGCTCAGCGCTTCACCCTCGGTCAACGTGATGTAGCGATCAACGGGCAGCTTGGTGAATCGCTGCGTAAGCCCGCTGGGCTCCGGCCACTTCACCTCTACCCAGTCGATGGTCGTACGCTGACCGAGGCCAAGGACCATCCGCGGATCGTGGGATGACAAGTAGCTGCCGCCACCAACCTTCGTGCGGCTGCGCTTCAGATCGCCAGCCTGGTAGGTCACGCGGGCTCCGATCGCGTCCCGGTTCGACTTTTTCCCCACCAGCTTGATGCCCAACCAATGATTCCCTTTCGCTGCTGTATTGCGCAACAGGAGAGGTGCGCCGTCGTTCACGGAAACAAGAACATCGACCGCGCCATCGTTATCGAAATCACCAATGGCCAGGCCCCGCGCGGAAAAGTTCCGCGTGAACAGTGGCCCGCTTTCTGCGCTTACGTTGTGCAGGGTTTTTCCATCGCCGTGAAACAGCAACAACGGCTCTCGATAGGTCACGTCTTTTTGCATCGTCTCGATCATGTCGTCCGGATTGCCGTTAGCCAGGAAGAGATCAAGATTGCCGTCATTGTCGTAGTCAAAGAACTTGAGCCCCCAGCCGCTCATCAGGCGAGTGGCCGCACCGATTGAGGTTCGGTCTGCCTGGTCATCGAAGGTTTCGTCATGATTGTTCTGGTAGAGCGAGAACTTTTCATGATCGATATTCGCTACGAACAGATCGAGCCACCCGTCCTGGTTGAAATCGGTGGCATCGACGCCCATGCCCGAGCGGGGTCGGCCGGTCTCCCCGTAGCCAACGCCGGCCAGGTTCGAGACCTCATCAAATTTGCCGCCTCCTCGATTCATGAAGAGGAAGTTCTTCGTGGTGTCGTTGGCGACAAACAAATCCATGCGGCCATTGTTGTTAAGGTCCGCGGCCACCACGCCCCAGGCTTTGCCCAGGTATTTCGCAATGCCCGAAGATTGGCTGACGTCGGTAAAAGTGCCGTCGCCATTGTTGTGAAATAGCCAGCTGGGTTGCGGCTTATAGAGTGTTGGTATGCAGTAGCCGGGCTTGTTATAGGCCACGCAGTTAAGACTCTTGGCTTTGCTGAAGTCTACAAAATTGCACACGAAGAGATCGAGTCTTCCGTCGTTGTCGTAATCGAACCAGACCGCGGATGAGCCCCACCCCGGGGCGGCGACCCCGGCCTTCTCGGTCACATCGGTAAACGTGCCGTCGCCATTGTTGTGATAGAGAATACTGCGGCCGTACTGGGTTACGTAGAGGTCAGCGAATCCGTCACCGTCATAGTCACCAACGGCGACTCCCTGGCCATACCCACCGCCGCCCACACCGGCTTTCTCGGTGACGTCGGTAAAAGTGCCGTCGCGATTGTTGCGGTAGAGCGCATTTCGCAACGGCGGATCTGGATTGTAGAAGTCACATTTGCCACTGTTGACCAGGTAAATGTCCATCCACCCGTCGTTGTCGTAATCAAGGAAGGCGCAGCCGGCCCCCGTGGTTTCGGGAAGATATTTTTGCGGAGATTTGCCGGCCGTGTGCACCCAGCTGATGTGACTGGCGGCTACGGACACTTCGGCGAACGGAAAATTTTCGGCCGTAACGGCGGCGGCGCTGGCCCATCGAGGGAGGACGGCGGTACCAGAGGCCGCGGCCAAAGTCCGAAGAAACATTCTGCGGGAATAGCCGGAGATGCCTGGCATCACTGCGGGGGCTGCGCCCCCTGGCCACCGGCTGCGCCGGAAGTCTGCTGCTGCAGCGCGAACTCTTTTTCCGCCTCTTCTTTTCTGCCGGTGCGTGCATAGGCGGTGGCCAGGCTGTAGTGCCCGGCAGGATTCGCGGGTTGCATCTTCACTGCTTTTTCCAGCGGCGCCACTGCCTGTGGATATTTCTTTTCCGCCAGCAGAGACATGCCAAGCCCCAGGTAAGCGTCGGCGAAGTTGGGGTCGAGCTCGGTGGCTTTCGCGAAGTGTTGTTCGGCAGCAGCGAGGTCTTGCGCCTGGCGCGCCAGTTCTCCAAGAACGTATTCCGCGCCTGCATTGGCGGGATCAATCGCGAGTTCTGCCTGCAGTTCTTTCTTGGCTTGCTCGGCGAAGTCAGGGGATGGATTGGGCTTCGAAAGCAGAAGGCGTGCCAGGCGAAAGTGGATGCTGGGATAGCGGGGGTTTTGTTCCAGGATCTTGCGATAGTCTTTTTCCGCTGCATCCCATTTGCCTTGCTGCTCGCTGGCATCTGCGTCCATCTCCATGGCCGGGATCGACGTGGGCGCAGTCTGGGCTAACTCCTGAGCGGCACGGCTGGAAAGGTCGGAGTAGGCGTGGGTCAACACGTACAACACTTCTGGGTCACGAGGAAATTGCCGGCTTAGACACGCGAAGAAAGTCCTGCAATGACTCCTGCTGTTGGAGCGTCGTTGCGCAACGAACGCCCGCAAGGTTCACCCGCTTCTGTAATTCCTTGTCGTTGAGGTGGGGTGCGGTTTTGAGCAGTCCAGGCAAGGCCTCGCCGCAGCGACCACTTTCCGCGAGTGATGCCGCGTGCTCAGCCAGGTCAGCACTCGTGCTGGCGGGTTTGCCGCTCACCTGTGCCGAGGCCAGGGCACTTGCGGCGAGTGCAAAAGGAGGGATACGCCAGTCTGGGAGATGTCTGCATAGTTTGCTGCGGCTTCCTGAGTTTATCAGGCGTGCGCTTGAGCTCGCTGTCAGGCCTTCTCAACAATGCTGGCTTGACGACGCGCTTGGCTAAGCGAAGCAGCGTTCGATGACAAGCGCTGCACCGAGGGGTTTAGATGTCCCCCACTCAAGCCAAACTTGAATGGGCCACCCGGGACCTCTGGGCTCTCATCCACCATAGGCCTTTGATGGGGGACATCTACGCCTCGCTGAGTGGCTACTAATGACCATAAAAAAGCGGCAGACGCTATGCGTCTGCCGCTTGTTCAGTACAGCATCACTAATAGTAAAACTTGAATGCGAACTGTATGTTTCTTGCGGGTTGCGATGTATTGATCAACCCGAATGTATCAACTGGGATGGTTAGTGTTGGGGTGACCCAACTGAACGTTGTTAAAGGCGTTCAGGAAGTCACCACGGAACTGCACATACTTGCTTTCCGTGATGTGGAAGTCTTTCAACAAGCCGATGTCAGTGTCTTCATAACCGGGGCCGATCTGGGGTCCTTGTAATGGGCAATTACCGAAGCTGCCGGTTGCGGGCGTAGAGTAGCCGTTTTCGCTCATGTACTGGAATCCCTGAAAAGCTCCGTTGTTGACAGCCGGTTGCCGTCCGAATACCTGCATATCATTCGGTGAACAGTTGGGGCGGGGTCCACGTGACCCGGTGCCGGAAGTATCGGTCGCCTCATAGACGGCCAGAGGAAAGCCGCTGTGGATGGAGAGAATGGTGGAAGCCTGCCAGCCGCCTACCACTGCATTCACGACCGAGTTCATGTTCTTTCCGATTGCCTTACCCTTACCGATCGGCAGCTCATAGGTGGCGTAGGCCGAGAGGATATGCTTCGAGTCGAAGTAGCAGTTCGCGTAGTCGGCGTGAGGATCGTAGAGGTTCTGGTAGTACGGAGAGCCCGGGGTCGTCTGTGTGGCTGCGCCCCAGCTTCCGTAATAGCCACTGTTGTTGGTCATGCAATGGGACCAGGTGTAGGCAACCTGCCCTTCCAGGCCATTTGAGATCCGCTTCTGCAATACGGCCTGCAGGGCGTGGTAGGTGGCGAAGCCTGTGCTCGAGGTCCCGGAAACGGTGGAGAGATCTGCCACCAGGGCTGGATTCCCCTGGAAGTAAAACCAGGGGTGACCACTCCGTTGGTCAGAGTTTTCTGCGAGTACGGAGTCGGCACGATCAAGTGTGTTCCATGCTGGCCAACATAGCCGAGCTGGAAGGTAGTGGTCGGTGTGGCTTACCCTGCACAGTGAGGTTCCACTGCTGATTCATTTCGGGCTGCACCTTCTTATCCCAAACGTACAGGACTGCGCCCTTGAAGGGATCGCCGGCCACTGCGCCGCCGGGTCCCGACTCGGTCCTGACCGTCGGAACGGCGTAGGAAGCGGTCACTTCGGTAGGCGTGAAGGGAGGGTTACGTGCAAGCCGCAGGTTGGTGCCGGTGCCCTCGAGGTAAGAAGAGATGGTGTAGGCGCCGCGAACGACGGTCTTACCCTGCCATGCAGCAGGAGACCACGCAAAGCCGACACGCGGTTGCACATCGGGCAGACCATACTCAGACTTGTAGAGCGAGCGGCTGGCGCCGTTCACACCCGCGAACTCGAGTGCGCCGGTTACCAGGTCAAGGTTATCCTGACGATTGTTCAACTCGACCCATGGGGTATTGGCTTCGTAGCGAAGGCCGAGGTTCAAGGTCAACGTCGGCGTGATACGCCAGTCATCCTGACCGTACCCGGCATATCTCCAGGAGAACTGGTGCCAGGTTCCACCGGTGCTGACGCCCTTACCGGTCGCAACCGGGTAGCCGGTGAAGAAGTCGCTGGCGGGATCTCCAGTGAAGGATCCACCGAACAGAATCGAACCGTACTCGCCGCTGTTACCGCTGTAGAAGGTATTCAGACGAAAACGCCACATCTGAAAACCGGTTTTGAATACATGCTTGCCGCGGGTGATGGTGACGCCATCATCGAACTGGACAACCGTATCGGCAAAGTTCTGATTGACAACGTTGTTACCGATATTCGTCAGCGTTCCACTACCCGGCGCCGGCGCCGTACCGCCGCCAAAACCCAGCAACAACAGGCCGGGGCCGACGGAGTTCGCATTGGCGATCCCTAGCGCGGTGCCGAGATCACCGATGCTGGGCGCAAACGAGGTGGCGGTCGTGATCGTGATCCAGGAAGCACCGAAGCGGGCTTCGTTCAGGATGTTGGGGCCAAAGGTGTGTGTCCAGGTGCCGACGGCGTTGTGAACCGGGCGCATTCGTCGTTGTGTTGCCAGGAATGGCCAGCGAATTAGTGAGCGGATTGACTTGCGATTGCTGGGAGTACCGGATGCTCAAACGGTCAGCCATGGGTGATGTCCCAGTCGATCTTCGCATCGCCCTGGTCAGTGTTCAACGATGATTGACCTGGTTGATGGCGTTGTTCGTGGTATTGCGTTGATCGGCGTGGGGTAGAACTTGGAAGCAAAGAGCGCCTGGGCGACAGGGTCGAGTTGCGAGAGCGGAATCTGATTTCCCAGATAGGGCGCGCCGGTAATCGGATCCTTCAGTTGCTTGGACAGCTGGGAAAAATCGCCGTTCCGCTCCTGCATTGGTGAAGACCGTGATGAAGTTGCTGGTGGTAGGGTGATCGAAACGCTGGCCTTGATAATCGGCGAAAAAGAATAGCTTGTCTTTGAACACCGGGCCGCCGATGGTGCCGCCGAACATGTTCCAGCGCAGCGCCGCACGGGGCAGGTAATTGCCCGGCCCGTCGAACTTGTTCTCCCACTGGTTGGCATTGAACTTATCGTTGCGGAAGAATTCCCAGATATCGCCGTGGAACTGGTTGGTACCGGACTTGATGGAGGCATTGATGATGCCGCCGGCGAAATTGCCGAACTCTGCGGAGGCATTCGACGTGATCAGATTGAATTCCTCGAATCGCGTCCGGCGAAGGGCGTGAAGCCGAGGTTATTTTCGGAAGTCTGGTTATTATCCATCCCGTCCAGGATGAAGTTATCCGACTGTTCGCGGTGGCCGTCGATATGCGGCCGGCCGCCGCCGGCGGTGTTGTTGCCAGTGTTGAAGGAAGCGTTGTCCGGCGTCACGCTGCCTGGCGCCAACAGCGTCAGCTCCACATAGTTCCGCGTAGCCAGCGGGATGCCGACAATGGTCTTGGCGTCGATCAGGGTGCTGACCTGGGTGGTGTCTGACTGCAACTGCGGAGCTTCGGAGCTTACCTGCACCGTATTGCTGACCACGCCGACCTTCATCTTGAACTCGACGCGGGCCCTCTGGTTCAGGACCAGCGTGATGGGCGGCTGGACAACGGAGTCGAACCCGGCTGCCTCCGCCTTCAATTCATAAGTGCCGATGGGCAGATTGTTGAAGTTGAAGACGCCGCCGGACGAGGTCTTTGCGGTGGAGGTAGTACCGCGCTCGGTGTCCCGGGCGGTCACCGTTGCGTCATTCAGAGCAGCGCCGGAACCATCTTCGACCGTGCCGGTGATTGACGCGGTGATTCCCTGACTCCATGCAGCGGGGACGCTACAAAGAGTACCTACGGCCATTACGAGGGCTAAGCCCCATATGGATATGCGCTTCATACTTGCCTCCAAAGACGAACATGTAAAACGGGGCCCTACTGGCAGGAACGGTTGCAACTCTCTCTACGGGCTGCTCTTTCACCGGGTACTTACTTCAGTGAGTGAACTATATCCACGGTATGCACGCAATGCAAGCAAGATTTATTCAGATATTGATTTTTTTGTTGCGCGCTGTTCGCGCTTGGAAAAGATGCCCTGCTTTTGCTGCTGATCAGTGGTTCCCTGGTTTCGCCGGCGCCGAACCTGCCAACCCCTGGATGAGTATCTGCGAGAGCTTAGCAATCAGCAGGTCGCCGGCGTTGTCGACGCCATAGTCGATGACCGGGATGTCGTTCACGGTGAGTGCCATTGCCACGGGACCGTGGGGCACATAGATGAGTGCTACGTCGCTGCGAAAATGATCGAGTGCGCCCGCTTTGCTGGCAATGTCGATATCGATCAGGTCCCGGCCTGCGCCGGTGTGATCCCGCTGGCGCTTGAGCACGGTTAACATCTCCTGCGAAGCAGCCTTGCTGACCAGTTCGCCGCGGTAGAGTTTTTCGAGCAGCGTGACCATGTCATGGGGAGAGCTTCTGCCGATTCCATAGACTGCGTTTTCTGGTTTTCTGCCTTCGGCAGTTACGCCCTTCGGTTGGCCGTCGGCGGGCAGAATCTTCCGCAGAACGGCAGTGTGCTGCAGTCCTAGCTGGGCCATCCGTCCATTCACCGCGTCGCCGCCAATGCGATCGAGCAGCAGGTTGGTAGCGGTGTTATCGCTGACCACGATCATCACATGCATCAGGTCGCGGATCGGGAAGGTATCGCCCGCTGAGAATTCGGTAAGGATGCCGCTCCCCTGTGTCTTAGCCGGTTCGGTGAGTGTGAGCTTTTGACTCCAGTCGAGTTTGCCTTCTTCCGCTTCCGCAAAGAGCTCGACCATGATGGGCAGCTTGATGGTGCTGGCGGTAGTCACGGGAGCGTCGCCCCGCAACTCATACGTCGCGCCCGTTTGCAGGTTCTTCGCGTAGAGGCTGACGGTGCCCGGAAACTGTTGGATAGCAGCCTGGATTTTTTGATCCATTGCCTGGTTCCCTTGCGCAGAAAGCGTAGATGGTGAGAAACAGCAAAGCGCAACCGCAATTGATAGAGATAAGCCATTTGTCCAGGGCATGCCGTAAGTATGCCATCCACCCCGGCCGCGGCAGTCGATGCAGCGAACCATTGCTTGCTCCCACTACTACCTTGTCATCCCAGTGCAAGTTAAGGACGGGATGAACGGGGTGCGATACGCATCGGTCTGGGTGAGCGAGCGGAGCAGGATGTCCCCCACTCAAGCCAAACGCGGCTTGAGTGGGCCACCCTCGGCTTTTCTGGATGCAGGCAGGGAGCAGATCGGACCTAAACTGTAGGGTGGCCCACTCAAGCCGCGTTTGGCTTGAGTGGGGGACATTTGAACCCTCGTCCAGAGCGCTTTCCAGTTTGTTCATTAGCAGCGCATTCGAGGGATCTTCTGTGCGCTGAGCCGCTATCAAACGGGAGTAAATTCGTTGGAGGGCCGCGACTGGCAGTCGTGACCACTGCACATCCAGCCCTGCGCTCTCTTGAAGAGGGGCGGAGGGGAAAGGGCGGACAGCAGTTCCCAAGGCTGCGCTCGGGATGACAAAGGTAAGGAAAGGCAATGGTCTCGATGGCAAGCTTAACTGGGCAATGCTGCTTCCTTCTACTGATGATCGCGTGCCTGACCGGCGAGTCTCTCGCGCAGAAAACAGTACTCTGCCCGCTGCGAACCCAAGCGGGCGCAATCGAGGCCGACCTCTACGGCCATGGCTCCCGAGGAGTCATCCTGGCGCACGGCGGACAATTCCACAAAGAGAGTTGGAAGAAGCAAGCCGAGGTGCTCGCAAACTCTGGGTTCCTGGTGCTCGCGGTCAGCTTTCGGGGAGACCACTTCAACCCGGATGGATCGCCCGGCTCCTTCGGCGAAACCGCTGATAACGTTACCGACGTACTTGCGGGGGTAGCCTGTCTCAAACACGCGGGGGCCAGCACCATTTTTGCCGTGGGCGCCAGCATGGGTGGCGACGCTGTCGGCGAAGCGAATGCACAGTCCGCTCCGGGCGTGATCAGCCGCACAGTGTTTCTGGGCTCCTCAGGGGGAGATGCTCCGGCAAAGCTGACCGGCCGCAAGCTATACATCGTTGCACGGGAGGACCGCAGCGGTGACGGACTGCGTCTGCCCGGCATCACGGATCACTACCAGCGGGCACCGCAACCGAAACAGCTGGTGATCCTCGATGGCAAGGCGCACGCACAATTTTTGTTCGATACCGATCAGGGGACACGCGCCCTGGCAGAGATTGTCAACTTCTTTTCCGCCCCGTAGCACCCCGTAGCAACCTGGGCAATGAGCACGTGTGCGAACGTTTCCCACAACTTCTGCTCCCGCTACCAAAATCGGGTAAGCGTCTCAAGCAAGCAACGGAAGTGTCGATAGTCACGGTAATGGATGAACTTGACGTGACCGTCTCCGACGTGAAAATTCGGCTGTTGCTGGTGGACGATGACAGCGTGGTGCGCACCGTCGTGAGCAGCGTGCTGGCGTTGAGCGGATTCCAGGTAACCACGGCGGCAAACGTAACCGACGCGCTCAGCCTGATCTGCTCTGACCGCTTCGATGTATTGCTGAGTGATCTGCATATGCCGGGAGCCGGAGATGGCCTGACTGTGGTGAGTGCGATGCGACATGCAAATCCCGAGGCGGTCACCCTCCTGCTCAGCGCGTTCCCGCAAATGGCCGCCGCAAGCCAGGCCATCGTCTTACAGGCAGACGAGATCCTCACCAAACCCATGGACATGACAGCGCTGATTGAGGTGATCAAGCAGCGGGTGGCGGCTGGGCCGGTAAGCAGCCGCGAAACCCTCGGCCTCGACGAGATTGTTGCCCGCAATGTGGAACCCTCTATCCACGCCTGGATCGATTACGTCGAGCGAGAAGAATGGGCTGCCGGCGTCAGTATGAGCACGGAGCAGCGCGTGGCTCACTTACCTCAGCTATTTCGCGAGTTGGTGGCACGGCTTCGGTCCTCACCAACACCGGAAAGCAAAGAAAGATACTCCGCATCTGCAAACATGTATGGCGTCCGAAGACGTCAACAGGGGTACAGCGCCGCCATGCTGGTGGAAGAATCGCGCCTGCTGCGAGCGAGCATCTTTCAAACGCTCCAGGCCAACCTGGCGAACGTGGATGTGCGTACCCTGTTAACCAGCGTGATGGTGATAGCCGACGAAATCGATGCACAACTCGGCCAGGCGCTGACCAGTTTCCTGGGAAGCGCTGGAAACCCAATCTACCCCCGAGATGCCGCCGCGATAGACACCGCACAACCAGTCGGAATTCTTTGACCAATCGTCGAATCGCACCTGGTAGTTCGTAACCTGGTACTTCCCGGTTAACTTCTCCTTCGCACCTGGCACCCCTTCGAGAAAACTGGCCTTGCCATACCGCCAACCCAGGGGCCATGCTGTCTGTAGACAGCCATGAACAAACCAGTAAGCCAAAGCGAACCGCTGGCCAGCGGAGAGGTTGCGCCCACGGCTATTCCCCTCGCCGAAGCTCCCGTCACTCCCACCTTCCCCCTTCTGAGGATCTGAGCGCTTTACCCGTCGATGAGCCCCCCGCCCTCGATACCCCACTGCACCACGAAGCAGACCGCGCGCATTCGGCTCGACCGCAAGCACCCCCTGGCCATTCGCTGGATGCACTGGATCAACTTTCCCGTGCTGTTCACCATGATCTGGAGCGGCCTTCTCATCTATTGGAATGACTCCGACAATGCTTACAAACACCCTCATGCCGTCTATCGGGTTGGCCTGGGTCCCATCACGTTGGTGCGGTTCTTTCCCGAATGGTTCTATAAGGTTCTGAACGTGCCTTATCACGTGACGCAAGGGCTGGGCTATCACTTCTTCTTCTTCTGGATTTTCGCGCTGAACGGCATTGCGTACGTGCTGTATACCGTGCTTTCCGGCGAATGGCGTTTTATCGTTCCCGATCGAAAGAGCCTGAAAGAAGGAATCCAGGTCACGCTCAAGGATCTTCATTTGAGCAACTACCTGCCGCCGCAGAGGAAGTACAACGGCGCCCAAAAGATTGCCTACACCTCGGTGATCCTGATGGGGGCGGGCAGTCTGTTCACGGGTCTTGCGATCTACAAGCCAACCCAGTTGCATTGGATCACCACGTCCCTGGGTGGCTATGAAATGGCGCGCTGGGAGCATTTCTGGCTCACCATCGGGTTCTGCGGGTTTTTTGTCGTCCACGTCGTGCAGGTCGTGCTCGCCGGATGGAATAACTTTCGCAGCATGATCAGCGGACTCGAGGTGCAGCCGGTAGAGCAGCCGTCGCTCGAGGCAGAAAGAAAGAGTTGGTCATGAGCGATTTGGACGAAAAGCCCACGACAGCAGACGCCACCGACGCTGGGGAACAGGACGCAGCCGATGCCGTAGTCCTCAACGAAAGCCGCCGGCATACGCGCCGCGCTTTCGCCATCGCCGCCGTTGGCGCTGCCGCCGGCTACGGCGCTTACCGCTGGATGGGTAACAGCCCTGGTACCGGCATGCAGCTTGCGCCGTTTCGTAAAGCCTTCGACGTAAACGCAAAACTCTCGCGTGCGGTGTTTGACGATCGCGCCATGGCCCCCACCTACCCGCTCAAACGCGCTGAGGACCTGCGGGTGAACGGAGTCTACGGACTGAAGCAGACGCTCATCCCCGAGAGCTGGCGCTTGCAGATGACCGGCGTCGAAAATGCGCACAACTCGCCTCGGTATGTCGCCGACGTCACTGCATGGGAATATCGGTACGCAGACACGCAGACCCAGGAAGACCAGGGGCACGATACCGAAAGTAGCTCCGGTCGCTCCCGGCGCGGACACGGCGGAGAAGATGGCGCCCGCCTCCATGGTAGCCACGGAAAAGGTCCGCCAGGTTCGTGCCGGCCGCATGCCGCGCGGCCTGGAAGAAGCCGGGCGCAGCCACTCGACGCTGGAACCCGGGAACTCCCGGCCTGCTGCTGACCATGGACGACATTCTCAAGCTGCCCAAACATGAGATGGTGACGCAGTTCAAATGCATCGAGGGTTGGAGCCAGATTGTCCATTGGGGCGGCGTGCGCTTAGCGGACCTTATCGAAGCCTATCCCCCGCAGAAGGGACCCGACGGCCGTCTGCCTCGCTACGTTTACATGGAAACCCCTAACGGCGACTACTACGTTGGTTACGATAGAAACGTTTGCCTGCACCCGCAAACCTTGCTGGTTACGGAAATGGGCGGTCAGCCGCTCACCCAGTTTCATGGGGCGCCGCTTCGTTTGCACACTCCCAGCAAGTACGGTTACAAGCAAATCAAGCGCATCGGCCTGATCGCTTACACCGATCAACAGCCCGACGATTACTGGACCAAGCTGGGCTACGACTGGTACGCCGGACTATGACGTTGGGGGCGCTCGACCGGCCTCCCATCGATCGGGAGAAAGGCGAACTGCTGCTGGAGCAGGTCGCGCGCGACATCGCAGAGCGCATTGCACTCGGCCAACTTCTGACCGGAGATCGGTTGCCCAGTGAGCGGGCATTAGCAGCGCAATTACGCTTGAGCCGCAATACCATCACGGCCGCGTATGAACTGCTTGAGAAGCGTGGCGTGATCCGCAGGGTGGCTCACCGGGGCGCGTTTGTTTCCCCGGCCAGCGCACAAGAGAATCCCATCGACTGGAGCAGCCGCATCGCTCGACAGGCACACCTGCTCGATGAGCCCGTGCTGGAAATGCTGGCGCAGAGCCGGCTGCCCAATCTGCGTTACCGTCTTTCGGCGGGCACGCCTGCTCTCAGTTGCTTCCCCGTGGTTGCCTTTCGCAAGGCAGTCGACAAAGTTCTGGCCACTGATGCCAGGACGGCGATGGCCATTGCGCCCACAGAAGGCCAGCCCCGGCTTCGCCGTGCCATCGCAGAGCGTGACGAGATGGAAGCAAGTCACATCCTCATTGTCGCCGGCGCACAGGAGGGGATTGATCTGCTGGCACGCTGCCTCATCGAACCCGGCGATCGCGTCATCATCGATCGGCCTACCTATCCCGGGGCCATCCAGGCCCTACAGGCAGCGGGCGCGCGCCTGATCGAGTGGGATACGGCCGACTGGTCTCCCCAGGTGCTGGAACGGCTGTTGATCGCGTATCAGCCCAAATTCATCTTCACCATGCCGACCTATCACAACCCGACCGGCCGCACGATGGACGAGGAGCAACGCAGAGAACTCCTGGGGTTGGCTGCACGCTACCGTGTACCCATCATTGAAGATGACGTTTACTCCAAAACTCGCCTGCATGGATCGGTGCCGCCTTCGCTTTACCGCATGGACCGGCACCACGTGGTCATCTATCTCAGTACCTTCTCCAAGGTGCTGGCGCCCGGCTTGCGCCTGGGATGGATCGCCGCTCCGCCTCATATGGTCAAGCAACTGTCTCTGATCAAAATGCGAGCGAACCTGTTTACCGAAGGCTTGTCGCAGCTGGCGTTAGCGGAACTGCTGGAGAACGGCACCTTCGACGATCATCTGGTGCGACTCCGTACCGCCCACAGCGCTCTGCAAAAGACGGCCGTGCAGGCCCTGCGACAGAACTTCGCGAGCGACGACCTTGAGTTTGTCACGCCTGCCGGAGGACTCTACGTGTGGTGCCGCTACCGGCGCCCTGTCGACCTTGAGGCGGTGCTGTTGAGCGCCCAGCAGAAAGGGGCAAGCGTCGCGCCAGGACGGGCCTTCTTCGCCGGGGCGCCCGATGAGCACTCCTTCCGGCTCTGCTTTACCGCTAGTACCAACCAGGACTTACCCGAAGCCATTCGCTTGCTGGCAGAAGCGTTCTACAGCCCACACGCGCATTGACACACTAGCCGAGGGCATCCAGCACCAGGCCTGCGGCCTGTGAAACGCTGCCTGCTCCCAGGGTTAGGATCACGTCGCCTTCCCCGGCCTCCGCCACACTAAGTTTCACCGCTTTCTCAAACGACGGGGCGTACTGCACTTCTTTGCGGCCGATCGCTTTCACCAGGGCCGGCGTGTCGATGCCGGCAATCGGTTCTTCGCTGGCTGCATAGATGTCCAGAATTTGCGCCGTGTCTGCATCGGCAAAGGCGGTGGCAAAGTCGGCCATCAGGTCGCGCGTGCGGGTGTAGCGGTGAGGTTGAAAAATGACGTGCACGCGTTGGAACCCGGATTCTCGCGCTGCGTTCAGAGTCGCCCGTATCTCCGTCGGGTGATGGCCGTAATCGTCCACCACGGTCACCCCGTGACGCGTTCCCTTCACCTGAAAGCGGCGATCGACTCCACGGAAGCCGCGCAGGGCCTGGACGATACATTCGCTGGCCACATCAAGTTGCGCCCCAATCGCGACTGCAGCGGTTGCATTTAGCACGTTGTGACGGCCGGGTACGTTCAGCTCGAAGGGACCCAGGACCAGTCCGCCGGCAGCCACTTCGAATCGGGAGCGCACGCCCTCGATCGCCGGCAGCATACGTAATACGTAATCAGCCTGCGATGACATGCCATAGGTAAATACCCGCCGATGCACCCGGGGGAGCAAGCCCGCCAGTTGCGGGTTGTCGATGCAGGCGGTGCATGCCCCATAGAACGGGACCCGGTCCATGAACTCGAGGAAGGCGGATTCCACATCGGCCATATCGCGGTAGCAATCCATATGTTCGCGATCGAGGTTGGTGACCACCGAGAGAATCGGCGAAAGCTTAAGGAATGACCGATCGCTTTCGTCCGCTTCGGCCACCAGGTATTGCGATTTGCCGAGCCGGGCGTTCGAACCCAGCGCATCGACTCGCCCGCCCACGACCACTGTAGGGTCGAGGCCGCCCGCCGCTAACACGGTCGCGATCATCGAAGTGGTGGTCGTTTTGCCGTGCATACCGGCTACGGCAATGCCGTATTTCAGACGCATCAGTTCGGCCAGCATCTCGGCCCGCTGGATGACGGGAATCTTGCGCTGCCGCGCCTCCCTAACTTCCGGGTTCTGCTCGTTGACAGCAGAGCTGGTAACCACCACGCCGGAACCGACCACATTGCCCGCGGCGTGTCCCTCGAACACAGTGGCGCCCAGCGTGGTCAAACGTTCGGTGATGCTGGTGCGCCGCAGATCCGAGCCGGAAACGGCATAGCCCAGATTCAGCAGGATCTCCGCGATCCCGCTCATGCCAATGCCGCCAATACCAATGAAATGAACGCGTTGCGCCTTCGCAAACAAGGCCGGGGAGGGTACGTGCGGAGTGCTCACCCCACCTAATGTAGCAGCCGCCACGGGCTGCTCCCTGGAGAGGGACTCAGGCATCTAATATGTAGTACAAATTGCAAGCCTGAAAGAATGATGAGCGACGCAAGCCGGTCGCCAAAATCCGTTCGGGGCGCAACTTTTATCGGACTCGGTGGTTTTAAGTAGTAGGCACCCAGAGTTAACCAGGAGTGCTGGCAGTACGCCAAAGCGGTTGGTTACTTAAAGTATGAAGCTTGGCGCGGAGGTCAACATGCGATTTTTACGATACTTCGTGCTGCTCGGTGCCCTCATGGTTCCCGCAGCGTTTCTTGCATCTCCCGCCCCGGCGAACGCGCAGGTAGGCGTGGGCATCGGAGTGGGTATTGGCGATGGCTACGGCTATGACGGTTACGACCCTGGATATCCCGCGCCTGTCTGTCAGTGGGGTTATTACAACTACTATCCTTACCCCTGTGCGCCTTACGGATACTACGGTCCCAGCTGGTTCCTGGGTGGCGTGTTCATCGGCGCTGGCCCGTGGTACCGCGGGTATTGGGGACACGGCTACTACGGTCGTGGCTACTACGGCCGGGGTTACGGATACGGTCACGCGGGCTATGGCTATGGCCATGGCGGGTACGGCCGGGGTGGCGGATACGGCTACGGCCATGGTACGGCTACGGCCATGGTGGTGGCTACGGCCATGATGGTGGCTACGGCCATGATGGTGGCTACGGCCATGATGGTGGCTACGGCCATGATGGCGGCTATGGGAACGGCCATGGTGGCGGCTATGGCGATGGCCGCGGCTCAGTCGGCTATGCCGGCGGCGGGCATGGATTTGCTGGTGGGGGCGGTCGCCCGGTATCCGGTGGTCCTTCGCACGGCGGCTTCGGTGGTCCCTCGAATGGGGGCGGCTTCGGCGGCGCATCCCACGGTGGCAGCTTCGGTGGTGGAGCGTTCCATGGCGGCTCGCATAGCGGTGGCTTCGGCGGCGGTGGTGGCGGTGGCTTCCATGGCGGCGGCGGTGGTGGTGGGTTCCATGGCGGTGGCGGTGGACACCGCTAATTCGGCAGAGTAGCAATGGAAACGGCTGACGGAAACGTCAGCCGTTTTTGTTTTTGGTTGGGAATTTAGACGTGAATGCCCCCAGGAGCTGCCGTCGAGCCTAGAGTTCCGACAACAGGTTTTGGGTGGCCCATTCAAGCCGCATTTGGCTTGAGTGGGGGACATCTAAACCGCACCCCTCACCTGGGCGCACGAGCTTGTCGAGAAGCGGCCAAAGCAGCCACCATCTCCGCAATCCGAGCAGCAGCTCGAGGGTGGGCAAAGGTTCGGGCATTGGCAGACATGGCGGCGAGCCGATCGCGATGGGCTAACAGGCTGGTGAGCTCGCCCAGCAAGTTACCCTCAGACATGTCTTTCTCCAGCAACATCTTAGCCGCCCCACCTTCGACCAGCACTTCAGCATTTTTCCGCTGATGATCGTCCGCGGCTTGCGGAAAAGGTACCAGCAACGAAGGTTTGCCACTTGCCGCCAGCTCTGCAACCGTACTCGCCCCACTCCGGGCCAGAATCAAATCAGACTCGGCGAATTGCCGTGGCATATCTTCAAGAAACGCCTTCACTTTCCAGCGATCAGCGGGTGCGCCGCAGGCTACATAGGCAGCCTCGGTCGTCTCCGCGTGGCGGGCGCCGGCCTGATGCAGGAGGGTCAGGCCAGGCACCGCGTCCAGGAGAGCTTTCGCAATCTGCGGCATGCGTTGGTTCAGGGCGCGTGCTCCCTGGCTGCCGCCCATCACCAGCAGGTGAGGAGGACTTTCCACTGAGCGAGGCGCCAGCGCGAAAAACTCCGCGCGGACTGGTATACCCGTCACCTCTGCATTGCGGAAGTACGCGAGGGTCGGAGCGAAGTTAACCGCAGCCGCACCTACCCGTTTGCCAATCAGACGGTTCGCCATGCCCGGCACGGCATTGGGTTCAAACGCGAGGGTGGGAATGCGGCGGAGGAGCGCGGCCAGCATCCCCGGTCCGGATGCATAGCCGCCGACGCCGACCACAACGTCTGGCCGCCAGCGCCCTAACAGCCCAAGGCAGGAGAGGATGCCCCGCGGCAGCGCAACCAGTGTTTTCAACTGAGTGGTCCGGCTGACCCGGTTGAGTTGGCCTACATCAATCAATTCCAGCGGATAACCGGCCTGCGGCACCAGCCGGGTCTCCATGCCGCGCGGCCGTGCCGATGAAACAAATCTCCGCTGCATAAGCTGTCTTGAGCGCGTCGGCGATGGCCAGGGCAGGGATCACGTGGCCTCCGGTGCCGCCACCGGCAATCATCACCCGCATCGTCTTCAGTCGATTTCCCGCGTCAGGCTCAACAGGACGCCGACGCTGGCCAGCGTGATAAAGAGAGAGGTCCCACCATAAGAAACAAACGGCAGCGTAATGCCCTTGGTCGGCACCAGCGCCAGCACGACACTGATATTGAAGAAGGCCTGGATGAGAATGGTTGCGGTAATACCAAACGCCAGAAAGCGAGCGAACACATCCTTTGAGAGGCTCGCTGCGCGCAACCCCCGGTAACCCAGGGCGACAAACAACGCAATGATGGCGAGTGCCCCGAGCAAGCCAAGTTCCTCAGCAATGTTGGCGAAAATGAAGTCAGTGTGCGGCTGCGGAAGGTAGAACAGCTTCTGTCGTCCCTCCATGAAGCCGAGGCCATGCAGTCCTCCCGTGCCGACCGCAATCAGCGACTGAATGGTATGAAAGCCGGAGCCCTGCGGGTCAGCCTCAGGATTCATAAAAGCCAGCATGCGCGCACGACGCCACGGCACGCGGAAGAGCAGGAACCAAAGCACCGGCGCAGCGGCCACCATGGCATAGGCCAGGTACTTCGCCTCCGCACCCGCGAGATAGAACATCAACACGGCCACCGCGGCGCAGACCAATGCAGTGCCCAGATCCGGCTCCTTCACAATGAGCAGGATGAACAACAGGGTTGGCAATGCGGCGGGAAGCAGCGTGTTGCGCCAGTCTTTGATGGACTGCAGCTTGTCCTGCAGAAACCAGGCGAGAAATAACACCAGCACCGGCTTTGCGATCTCCGAGGGTTGGAACGAGAAGCCCGAGAAGCGAATCCAGCGATGGGTATTGTGGGAGTCGCGTAAAAGAAACACACCCAGCAACAGCAAGGTGGTCACCGCCACTGCGGGAAATACCACGACGGGCCGATTGAACTTGCGATAGTCAATGCGCATCAGGGCGATCATCGCGATCAGCCCCATCGCTGCCCAACCGACCTGCTTGCTGACAAAGGTATAAGGAGAGCCGTAGCGATCTTCTGCCATGACAGCCGATGCGCTGAACACCATCAACAAACCGATGAACACCAACAGGACGGTGACGCCAAACAGCCACTTGTCGACGCCTACACGCTTTGCCATACGCCTGCTCCTTCGTTTGCTTTACGAAGAGTCATCACTGCTTCTTTGAAAACTTTTCCCCGTTGTTCATAGTTTTCAAACTGATCGAAGCTGGAACAGGCAGGCGCCAGCAGAACCACGTCCCCGGCGACGGCGTCGAGCGCGGCCTGGCGTACCGCCGCCTCGAGCGTGCCGGCGTGCACTACCGGAACAACGCCCGCGATTTGCGATTCGATTTTTTCTGCCGCCGCACCAATCGTGTAGACGTTCTTCACGCGAGCGCGCAGCAGCGCATGCAACTGTGTGTAATCGGAGTTCTTGTCCTTGCCTCCCAGGATGAGGTGAATGTTTCCTGGAAACGAGGCGATCGCCTTGGCGGTGGCGTCGACGTTCGTCGCCTTGGAGTCGTTGTAGTAATCCACACCCTGAATCGAGGTCACAAACTCCAGCCGATGCTCGACCGCATGGAACGCAGCAATGGTGCGCGCAATGACCTCTGCCGGAATCCCGGCCACACAGGCCGCGCACACAGCAGCGAGCACATTCTCGATGTTGTGATCGCCTTTCAGCGGGATGTCCGCAACCTGAATCACCGGGAACGGCGCAGCTTGTTCCGAGGGTCTAAACATCACAATGCCGTTCATCAGGAAGGCGCCCGCGCGCACAATTTTGCTGCGGCTAAACCATAGGACCTGCGACTTGGTCCGGCTCGCCGCCTGCTGCACGACCGGATCGTCTCCGTTAAGAATCAGGAAGTCTTGCGCCGTCTGGTTGGCAAAGATCTTCTCTTTCATGGCAACGTAGTTGTTGAAGGTGCCGTGCCGGTCGAGGTGGTCCGGGGTGACATTCAAAATGATGGCGATCGCTGGATGAAAGCTGTCGGTCGTTTCCAGTTGAAAGCTGGAGACTTCGAGAACCGACCAGCTGCCTTCCGCACTTTGTTCCACTGTCTCTATAACGGGCAGCCCGATGTTGCCGGCGACTTTCGTGGGCAACTGCGCGGCGGCAAACATTTCGCCACACAGCGTAGTCGTAGTGGTCTTGCCGTTCGAGCCGGTGATGGCAAGCACCTTCCCTTTCAGAAAGCGCGCCGCCAACTCGAGTTCTCCAATGATCGGCAACCCCAGGTTGCGGACCTGCACCAACTCGGGCGTATTCAGGGGCACGCCCGGGGAAACGACGATCAAGTCCTGCCGCCGGAAAGTCAGGAGCCCGTGACCGCCGGCCTCCACCAGGATGCCCGCGTCTAACAAGAAAGGGATTTCGTTACTAAGCGCCTGGGCGCTGCGAAGGTCAGAGACGGTGACCTGCGCGCCGCGACGGCGCAAAAACAGCGCGGCAGCCAGGCCAGACTTGCCCAGGCCAACAACCAGAACCTTCTTGCCTTTGAGTTCCATGCAATCCATGACCAATCTTGAAATTCGTTAGCGCAGTTTCAGGGTGGTGAGCGCGAAGAGCGCAAACACCAGCGCGCCGATCCAGAATCGCGCGATGACTTTCGATTCGGACCAGCCCATCAACTCGAAATGATGATGCAGCGGCGCCATCTTGAAAATACGCTTCTTGCGTAGTTTATAGCTGCCTACCTGCAGAATGACACTGATGGCTTCGAGCACGAAGATGCCGCCGATGAACGGGAGCAGCAACTCCTGCTTAATGACCACGGCTACCGTGCCGATCGCGCCCCCTAACGCCAGCGAGCCTACGTCGCCCATGAACACTTCTGCGGGATGTGCGTTGTACCAGAGGAAGCCGATGCTGGCGCCTACCATCGCCCCGCAGAAGACGGTGACCTCGCTCACCATCGGCATGCGCTGCAGTTCTAGGTAATCCGAGAAGACAGCGTTGCCGCTGACGTACGTCAGCACGGTCAGCGCCGCGGCCGCGATGATCGTACAACCGATCGCCAGGCCGTCCAGCCCATCGGTCAGGTTCACGGCATTACTCGAACCAACAATGACCAGAGTGACGAAAAAGACGAACGGAAGAAACGCCAGCAGGCCGAGGTGAGGAATAGCGCCCAGCGCATGAATAGAAAGATCCGGGCGGAAGCGCTTCAGAAACGGCACCATCAGATGGGTGGAGTACACCCCTTCGCTACGCATGGCCAGCAGCACGACCGCGATCGTGACACCGCTGATGATTTGTAAACCCATTTTTTGCGCGGCGGTGAGCCCCAGATTACGGCGCTGGATCACCTTGATATAGTCGTCGGCAAACCCAATGGCGCCAAAGGCCAGGGTGGATCCCATAACCAGCCAGACGAATGGATTCGACAAATCGCTCCACAAAAGAGTGGGCAGAAGGATGGCAATACAGATGAGTACGCCGCCCATGGTAGGCGTGCCGGCCTTTTTCTGGTGGTCCTTGGGGCCATCTTCCCGGATGTACTGGCCGATTTGAAATTCGCGCAGCTTCTCGATGACAAATGGCCCGATGAGCAGAGCAATGAGCATCGCGGTGAGACTGGCGAAAGCGGTACGGAACGTCAGATAACGGAAGATGCGGAACGGCCTGAAGTAGGGAAAAAGTTTTTGGTACAGCAGCCAATAAAGCAAACTTCCTCCGCGACCCGTAGAGCGTTTGAGGGTATCTTACAGGGCAAAATGCGCGTCTCTCCAGTACCTGACCGGAGTCCCGGCTACCACCATAGAAGCCGCCTTCGCAGCAGGAGCGGGGCCCCATATCTCACGACGTTTTCCAGGCGGGAGATGTGGGCGAGCTTTTACCCTCTTCATCCCTCAACGGTCCCCCTGGTTCGTGACCGGTCAGAGTTCCAACAAAGCTTTTTCCAGACCGACCCCGCGTGAGGCTTTGAGCAGAACGGCGTCGCCATCCTTCAACTCACCCTTTAACCATCTGCCGGCTTCCTCAGGCGTTGTCACGAACACCGCCTCGGACCCACCCTCGCGGGCTGCTTCAGCAACATGCTGCGCGTTGCCGCGCACTCCCACCACGACATCGATCCCGAGCTCGGCGGCGGCCATCCCACATGCACGGTGCAGGCGGACTGCTTCACTGCCCAGCTCCAACATCTCACCGGCCACCAGGATGCGTCGCCTGGCCGGCATGGCAGCCAATGTCACAATCATCGACTTCAGCGCTTCTGGATTGGAGTTGTAACAATCGTTAATAACCGTGGCTCCGCCGATCTGCAGAATTTCTCCGCGCTTATCCGGAGGCCGCAACTGCTCCAGCGCAGCCGCGCACTCGGCTAACGGAATCCCCGCCTCCAAACCTGCCGCGATAGCGGAAAGAGCATTCCAGACATTGTGCCGGCCCAGTAAACGGAGAGTAACCGTGGCGTTCTCCCCGCCTGCCATTACTTTGAAACGTACCCCAGCAGCCCCGAGCTCCTCGATATCTGCGGCGCGCGGATCGGCGCACGGCCCCAGGCCGAAGTACACAGACCTCCCATGAAAGTCGCGGCCGAACTGCCCCACGTAGGGATCATCGCAATTGAGAATCGCGACGCCCGAAGCCGGCAGGCCCTGCACCAGTTCATACTTGGCGCGAGCAATGCCCGCCACCCCATCAGGAAAATTCTGCGCATGCGCGTTGCCGACGTTGGTGACGACTCCCCAATTCGGCTGCGCGATGCGCGCCAGGGCGGCAATTTCTCCAGTGTGCGACATACCCATCTCAATCACCGCAACCTCATGCTCCGGCTGAAGCTTGAGTAGTTGCAGGGGCATACCGAATTCATTGTTCAGGTTTCCCGCGGAACGGAGTACGTGAAAACGCGCGCCCAGAACGGCGGCCAAAGCTTCCTTGGTAGTCGTCTTGCCCGCGCTGCCGGTAACGCCAATCACCCTCTTGTTCCAATCCCGACGCACTGCGGTCGCCAGCGTCTGCAAAGCAACCAGAGGATCCTCGACGATCAGCAACACATGCGTTCTGGCGAGATCAACAAAATCCGCCACCTGGCTGCTGGCAATGACCGCGCCGCAGGCCCCGCGTTCCAACGCCGCAGGAACAAATGCATGCGCGTCGTAGCGCTCACCGCGGATCGCAAAGAACAAGTCGCCCGCAACCAACGTGCGCGTGTCGATGGAGTACCCCGTCGCCAACTGCTCCGCCGTACCGTTTTCCGGAACGCGAAGATCGGCCCCGATCCATTGCGCGATAACTCGCACTTGCAGATTCATTGCTCGTTTTCCCTAGTCACTAAGATCTGCCGCGCGACCGCCACATCATCGAACGGTATCACCTGGTCACCAATGGTCTGTGTTTTTTCATGGCCCTTGCCCGCCAACAAAACCAGATCTCCTTGCCGGGCCTCGTCGATGGCCAACTCGATAGCGTGTTTGCGGTCCGGCTCGACGATGACTTTGGCGGATGTCGCACGCAGGCCGGGCAGGGCCTGATCGATGATGCTGATCGGGTCTTCGCTGCGGGGATTGTCTGAGGTCAGCACCACCACGTCGCTGCCCTCACCGGCGGCTTTCCCCATCAGCGGCCGCTTGCTACGGTCCCGATCGCCGCCGCAACCGAACAGCGTGATGACGCGCCCATTGGTCTTCTCCACAAACGCGCGCGCCACCGCGAGAATGTTGCGCAGAGCATCGTCGGTGTGTGCGTAGTCGACGATCACCGCAAAGTTCTGACCGGCATCGACCGACTGGAAGCGTCCGGGCACGAAGTCAAGCGCCTCGGCGCCAGCGGCAACCTGATCAAGGGTCAGACCACGCGCGAACGCAGCAGCCCCTGCAGCCAGCAGGTTGTAAACATTCACTCCCCCGGTAAGCCGTGTACGAACGGAAACGTTCCCCATTGGAGTCACCATGGTGAAGAGCATGCCTGCCGGCTGCATCCGCAAATGGTCCGCGTGAAAGTCTCCCGCGCTCATGCCGTACGTGTACTGGATCGCCGGGCCGGCTATGCTGGCCAGCCTTGCGCTGTAGGCATCGTCCTGATTGAGGATCATCACCCGCGGCGGCGGGATGATGGAGCCGTCGAACAGCTTACGCTTGGCTGCGAAGTAAAGATCCATCGTCTGGTGGTAGTCCAGATGATCCCGGGTCAGGTTAGTGAAGATGGCTACATCGAACTGCAAGCCCGCAATGCGCTGCTGATCAAGCGCATGGGAAGATACTTCCATCACCGCCTCGGTGGCGCCGCCACGCACACCCTCTCGCAGGAGCTCGAACAGATCGCGCGATTCCGGGGTGGTATGAGGGGATGGGAAGATGCGGCCAGCGGCATGATATTCGATCGTTCCGGCAAGCACGGTCTTTCGGCCCTGCGAACCCAGCATCGCTTCGAGGAGAAACGCAGTCGTGGTCTTGCCGTTGGTGCCGGTGACCGCGCTCAATTTCATCTTCGCTTCCGGGTGACCGAAGAAGTTTGCCGAGAGTGCGCCCAGCGCGCGACGCCCGTGCTTTACTTCAATGACCGCCAGCATCGGATCAGCAGTGACGGCGTCAAACGCGCTGGCCGAGTCAGTGACGATGGCGCGCGCACCCTGCGCGACTGCCTGCGGAATGTAAAGATTACCGTCGGTGGTGCCGCCGCGAAACGCTACAAACAACGAGCCGTCGCGCACCCGCCGGGAATCGTATTCAATGCTCGTCACCGCGGCACCGGGCCCGGCGCTGCGGACCACATCAACATCTTGCAACACGCTGCTTAGGTCCATGCTCATTCGTTCTGTGGACTCGTCGTTTTCGTGATGCGGTTGCACTCTGCTTCCTTAACGGCTGAAGCGCACGACGACCTCGGTACCGGGCGGTACCATGCTCCCCGGTGCGGGCGCCTGCTCGCGCGCGATGCCGCTGCCTACAATCTGTATTGCCAAACCAAGCGACCCGGCCGTTTCTACGGCTACGCGCAGCGGCTTACCAACGAAGGACGGGACGTCGACCTGATTGCCCGCCGACACCACAACGCCGCGCCGGGAAGGACGTGGCGCCTGCGCTGGCTGCGGCGTCTCCCCCGCGGAAGCCTGGTTTGCGGAAGCCTGGTTTGCGGAAGCCTGGGCTGCGGAAGTTTGGTTTGCGGGTTTGGGCAAAGTATCTGCAACCGTATTGGCCACCGTCGTGTTGGGCATGACGAGTTCATTTCCGAATCGCGCGCTACCGTTCGCAATGCCGCTATGAATCGGACTGGGCTTGTTGCTTGCCGGCGGAGGAGCGGTGTCGATGGGCTCACCCGACGCTATCTCGTTGGCGGCCACCGGCACCGGCTGTTGGCTGGCATTGGTGTTGCGCAGCGGATCGTCAGCAGGCAAATCGTTGACTTCGGCAAACAGTGCGTCGAGATTTTCTGAATGATCGGGCGTCGCTTCTTCCAGCTCCGGCGCAGGCTTCGCTTTGGCCAGATCTGCCGGCGCAGTCAGCGCGGTATCGTGGGGCACGCCCAGGTACTCCAGCACTTCCTGTGCCACCTCGGTAAATACCGGCGCAGCGTTGATGTTGCCGAAGTGGTTGCCTTCAGGAGAGTCAATGACGACGGCCACGCTGATCGCCGGGTTGTTTACCGGAGCGATCCCGACAAACGAAGCAATGTATTTGGTTTTGGAATAGCGGTGGGTCGCGACATCAATCTTCTGCGCCGTACCTGTTTTACCCGCGGATGTATAGCCATTAAGGCGCGCAACATTCTTGGCGGTACCGTAGAGAACCACGCCCTCCATCATCTTGCGCATTTCCGCCGCGGTGTTGGTGGAGATCACACGGTGCGCCCCGGCCGGCAGGTTCTCAGCAAGTTCGGCTTGCGGGTGAAACGCGGAGGGATGCAGCTTCGACGGGGTCTTATCCGCAGGCTGCATGAGGATACGAGGGGGCAGGTACGTGCCACCGTTCGCAATCGTTGACACCATGCTCACCAGCTGCACCGGCGTCACTCCAACTTCCTGACCCATGGCAATCGAACCAATGCTCGAACCTGACCAGCGGCGAATGGGCGCAAGCAAGCCGCGCGTTTCCGCGGGCAGCTCAATGTTAGTGCGAGCCCCAAAGCCAAAGTCGCGAATGTAACGATTGAAGGTTTCGGGGCCCATGCGCAAGGCCAGCTTGGCCGCCGCTACATCGCTCGATTCCCACAGTGCCTGCGACACGGTGAGCACGCCGTTCGGATGACTGTCGTGAATGATTCTTCCCGCCAGCTCCATCTTGCCACCCTGGCAATCGATCATCTGCTGCGGATTGGTAACCTTCTGCTCCAGGGCCGCCGAGTAGGTCACAAGCTTGAACGTGGAGCCCGGCTCGTACACATCGCTGACCGCGTGGTTCTTCAGCAGGCTGGTCGTCGCGTGACGAAAGTCATTCGGGTTGAAGGTCGGCCGAATGGCCAGCGCGAGAATCTGTCCCGAGTACGGATCCTGTACAACCACGGTTCCATTCAAGGCATGGGTGCGTGCCAACGCAGCGTCGAGCGCGCGCTCCGCCATGAACTGAATATTCTCATCGATGGTCAACACCAGGTTCTGACCGGGATCTGGTTCGTGCTCCTGGCTTTCGAGCACATGCCGGCGTGCATCGAGCGCAGTGAGCATGCGGCCGGGAACACCGTGCAGATTGCGGTCGAAGCGGCGCTCCATGCCGCCCAGACCGTTGTCATCGGTGCCGACATATCCCAGGACCTGCGCGCTCAGTTGGCTATTAGGATAAAAACGCTTGAACTCTTTTTGGAAATAGACGCCCTTGAGGTTAAGCGCCTTCACCCGCGCGATCATCGCCGGGTCAAGCTTGCGAGCGATCCACGCGAAGTTGCGGGAGGCGTTGAGCCGGGCGGCAATCTGGTGGGGACTGGTGAAGCGATCGGTGGGATCAGCGTGAACCACCTTTGCCAGGGCGTTCGCGATGGCCTGACGCTTCTGTTGTCCTTCAGGATCCTGCCGGTCAGCAATCTCTGACGGCACGACGTACACCGAATCCGCCAGCACCGTCATCGCTAATTCATGCAGATTGCGATCGTAGAGAATACCGCGCCTGGGCGCGACCTCAAAGGTGCGCTGTTGCTGCTTGGCAGCGCGATCGACGAAATCTTTGTGGTGCACGACTTGCAGCCAGATCAGGCGGCCACAGATGATGATGACCCAGCAGGCGAAGAAGAGTGAGACGTGGAGAAGACCGAGGCGTCGAGGTGCGATGCCGGCTTGCATTGGGCGCCTGGACGATGCGCCGGCACGCTGCGGTGGTGTTCTTACGACGGGGGCCGTGGCCTGGGCTGCGTTGCGGTAAAACATGGAGTGCATCCCCTGCAGGCTACCTTCAAAGTTTATGTGTGTGCAAATTGCGGATCTATGCCGGATCGCTGGGAGTTGGTTGGTTCCGGCTAGCCTACATGTCCCCCACTCAAGCCCCACAAAGGGCTTGAATGGGCCACCCTCGATTTGTTGCGCCGTCGGTGATGTTGATTAGTCTGTTTTTGCTTGTCCCTTGTTGGTTACTTCATGGCCGGGGTGTTTGCCTGGGCCATTACGGGTGCGCCCGCTTCGAATGAAGCGTCGCCGCTGACAACCTGCCCGGGCTTCGGCGCAGACAGCCCAAGATTCTTGGCCATCCTGTCAATCCGGTGCGGGTCACATAGTTGCGCTTCCGCTAAGCGCAGCTCGCGATTTTGTTCTTCCAGCGTATTGCGCTGCTGCTTCTCTGCTTCGACGCGGTAGCCATACTCAATCGCGCTGAAGTGCTGCCATCCGTAGAACATCACGATGACGAACATGATCGTCATGGCCGCAGTGAAGATGCGCATCTCGCGCACGCGGACGGGGTCTGCCGCTTTGACCAGTCGGGTGTTATCTAATCGCTTGGAATAGAAAACTTCAGGCGTGGGACCGCGGCGAGCGCGCTGTTGCGCGGCTAAAAGCTGAAGGTTCCGATCGGCCACCTGCTGGCCGCTGCGTTTGGAACCGTAGTTGAGGTCGTATGCCGCGATTGTCTGTGTTGCCATGGTCTGCCCGCCTTAAATCCTGTGCTTATCTGTTCTGCATCCTTGCCGTTAGTCTTTCCTGTCCATTTGCTTCCCGGTCCTTTCCGCGGCTCGCAGCTTGGCGCTGCGTGACCGGGGATTGCGATCCGTTTCCTCTTCGCTCGCCGTCACCGGCTTGCGCGTCAACACTTCCCAAACTCCGTCGCGCATCCCATCGCGCAGCGCATCTTTGGCCAGCCTGTCTTCCAGCGAGTGGAAGCTGATCACTACCAGGCGGCCGCCCGGCTTCAATAGCCGCGGGGCAACACGCAACAACGCTTGTATCTCGTCAAGCTCGGCATTCACATAAATTCGGAGCGCCTGAAACACTCTGGTGGCTGGGTGGATGGAATGGCGGCCTCGCTCAGTTTTCATCGTCGGGGCTACGGTCGATAAAACTTTGGCCAACTGTGCCGTAGTCTCAATCGGCCGCGCCCTGACAATGGCTCTGGCAAATCTCCGCGATCTCCTTTCCTCTCCGAATTCGTAAATCAGGTCGGCGAGAACTTTTTCGTCGGCCTGGTTTACCACTTGTTCGGCGGTGACGCCTCGGCGCGGATCCATCCGCATGTCGAGAGGCCCGTCCGCCTGAAAACTAAATCCTCTGTGTGCCTGGTCTAACTGCATCGAGCTGACACCGAAATCAGCCAGCAGCCCATCGAGGCTGCCATCGGCAACGTGCCGGCTCATGGCCGAGAATGGTTCGCCATGCAGCACCCACTGCGGCATTTGGTCACCCAACTCCTGGCCGAGCACGGCAAACTTCTCTTCCGCCAGCTGCAGGGCATCGGGGTCACGATCAAACCCGATGAACTTTCCCTCACCGCTCAATTGCCGGGCGATGGCTACCGAATGCCCGGCAAATCCCATGGTGGCATCGGCATAGGTACCGCCGGGTCGCACATTTAAGAAACGGATCGCATCTTGTAAAAGAACCGGCACATGCCGCTCACTACTGCGTTCCATGTGTTCCCCCTGGGGGGCTTGTCTTACAGGCCAAAGTTCGCCAGTGCTTGCTGGTCTTCGGCCGTCATCGGGTCGGATTCCAGCGATTGTTTGAACTCGTCGTGGTTGGCCACTTCGAGATAGGTCTGTTGCCCGAAAACCACTGCGTCGCCGGCGAGCCTTGCAGTTTCCCGCAGAATCTGGGGTAGTAGCACCCGCCCTTGCGCATCCATTTCCGCCATCTGGCCGTAGTAGTTGACCCGGTCCAGAAATTTTTTCTTCGCCGGGTTCATGCTGGGAATTGCTGCCAGCTTGTCCTCGATCTTTTGCCACTCCAGCAGGGGCCAGATCTCCGCCCGGCGCCCATCTTTGCTGGTGATGTAAAACTGCGTCCCGTAGCCCTCATCCACCAGGCGCTTGAACTCGGCCGGCAGCTTAAGCCGGCCTTTTTCGTCGACGCGCGTTGGGTGATTTCCGCGAAACATTCAGCTTGCCCTGACTTTCCCTTTACTTCTGGTCGAACCCTGTTCCTGTGTCTCTCGAATCGCATGTTCTGATCGGATTTGTGCAGGAGCATCGTCTTGGGCTGTGAACCGGCTTCAAATTGCTTCTTTGTCGCCACTTTCGACCACTTTTGTCCACATCTTAGAACAGCAGGGAGACCTGTCAAAGAGGAAATCTCGGCATTTACTTGTGGAAGAGGTGGATTTCCGGTGGCGCACCAAAAACTACAACATGTAAGGGGAAAGGATTCCCAAAACACAATATCTGGTGTTAATGGTTTTGGTTCCTGGTGATTGCCTCACTCTTGCAAAAGTTACCAAAGTCATGCAAGCCAGATCCCGCCAAAGTTGTATTCGCCCGGAAGTCCTTGAAAATCATCGCCGAGCCACCGGGGTTTGCTGGCGCACCCGCACCTTTTCATTAACGACCACCGCCAAATAGATAAAAACCAGCAAATTGAGGATTAGCAGCACGATTTTGAGTGTGGTGACGTGGCGGATGATTTCGTAGAGTTCCCAGGGAAGGAACGAGCCGGTCAGGATCAGGGTGAAGTACTCGGCCCAGACCTTCTCGAGCACCAGCCCGGTGCCTTCAATGATGTCCAGAGCGGCGTAAAGGAAGATGGCGATGCTGATTTGCTTGAGACGGTGAGGGCTCAGCAGGGCTGACTTCTCCAACACCATATTGACAAAGCGGTTTTCAGGGTCGAAGCGCAGCGCCAGGGTTGCATGCATCAGGACATCGGCGATGTCTTTGTGCAGCAGGCGTATGACGCCAAACCCCATGGAGACGAAGAGCACCGCCTTCAAAAGCTTGAGGACGCCAATCGCGATGAGCCAGCGGTTGCGGGGATAGGAATGCGTTGTCAAAAGCGTCCGTCGTTTTAGGCGTGCATTCAAGCCGATGATACACCCAACCGCGGGTGCGGTTCCCGATCGCGCCAAGGCGTGCTATTCGCCCAGCGGGAAGAGGAATGCAGGAGGCCACCGGGAATGGAGAACCTGCCCGTGCGGGGTGTGTGCGCTCCCGGGCGGCTCGCAAACCCGTGCTTTACCTCACCGGCTCCCTGGCGTGCAGGCTCTCTCCTGTTCATTCTGCCACCAGGACTGCGTCAGTTTCACTGCCCGCTCAACAGTGAGTAAATGAGGCCGCGAGTATGCGCCTCGCGGTGGTCCTATGAAGAAGGCACCAATCCGTTGCCCCGCTGTGCCCGTACTACCAGTGCAGTTCAACGCAGTAGAAAGTGAAAGGAATACTGATGAACAAGAGAAAGTTATTCACCGCAGTACTCGCGGCCGTTTGTAGCTTGACCGCGCTCGAAGCATCTGCCGCAAAGGATCCGATGGTTGGTGGCGCAGCCATGTACCCAAACAAGAACATCGTTGAGAACGCGGTCAACTCCAAGGATCACACCACCCTGGTCGCCGCGGTTAAGGCTGCAGGCCTGGTCGACACTCTTGAGGGTGCAGGACCGTTCACAGTATTCGCTCCCACCAATGAGGCTTTCGACAAGTTGCCTGCCGGCACCGTCGACACACTCCTGAAGCCGGAGAACCTGGCCACGCTGAAGAAGGTCCTTACCTATCACGTGATCGCGGGTAAGTTCACATCCAAAGATGTTGCCAAGAAGATCAAGATGGGTGGCGGCAAGGCTGTGTTGACCACGGTGGAAGGCGGCACGCTGACTGCTACGATGTCGGGCGGCAAGTTGATCCTTACCGACGAGAAGGGCGGGACGTCAACCGTGACGATCGCCGATGTGATCCAGTCGAATGGCGTGATCCACGTTGTTGATACAGTCCTGATGCCCAACTAACGTTGTGCTTCAAGAATTGTGAAGAAATGGGTGTCCCTGCGGACGCCCATTTCTTTTGGTTGTCGTTACACTGCAGAAGGCTGGGATGTATGCGTCATCACTTTGCAGCAGAGCAATGGGTCCCCTACAACAGGGAGCGCGTGTTTGCGTTTTTTGCAGACCCGGCGAATCTGCCTCCGCTTATGCCGGGCTGGCAGCGGACTCGCACCGAAAAGCTCGATCTGGTGCCTCCACCCGAGGGAGGTTCTTCTCCAGGTGCGGTGGCCGGCAAAGGATCACTGATCACGATCAGCTTTCGCCCGATGCCGCTGGTTCCCTTCCGGCTCGCCTGGGAGGCCTACATTGCGGACTTCGCGTGGAATGAATTCTTCTGCGACGAGCAGCGGCGCGGTCCCTTCCATTATTTCCGCCACTGCCATCGCGTTCGTGCCGAGGTGCGCGGAGACTGTGAGCGGAACGGTCGTGAGGGACGAAGTGGAGTACGCCTTCCCCCTGGGCCCGCTCGGAGACGTAGCCAACGCCCTGGGCGGGAGAATGCAGATTCGCGCCCTGTTTGCCCACCGGCAGAAAATGCTGCTGAAACTTCTTGGCCATGCTCGCCCCTAGTTTCGCGACCGCTCCACAAGGCGCAGAGTTCCCTTCTCAGGATGGGGCCACGCGTCCAGAACAGGGACGTGTGCCTAACGACGCGAGGTAGCTAGCCCGCATTTATCATCCCGAGCAGCTGGTTGGCCTTGAGGCAAATTAAGGATGGGATGAACGAGGACAGGCAGGGATTGCTGATTGGGAGCGCAGCCGAAGGATCTGCAATGTTTCACCCTGACTCAAATCTCCAGGTCGGCAACAATCAATTTCGGCTGCTCTCCACCGGAACGACGCGCTGAAAGTTCTCGGAGCACCCGCTCGCACCCCCGGACTTTCAGTTCGAGGGCGCGGGTGCAAGACCCGCGCTTAAACGCGCACAAAGATGGAGGGCTTTCAGCCCTGGTGGAGCCAAGCCTCGCCAGCCAATCGGCCGTGTGAGCTCCCCGCGAAATCTACGCGCAAGTTTTCCAATCGGACTGACGCCGCTGCCACCACGGCTAAAGCCGTCGCATGGTGAGGGCCACCCTCAGCGCGGGTTCTACACCCGCGCCCCCGGACTAAAAGTCCGGGGCTTCCACCGTATCGAGTGAACCGCCAGGCGACGCGTGGAACCGTCCCTCGTCATCGCCATCATGTCGGCACGTTCATGACGCTCCGTCCCAGCCACCACGACTCATCCTGTCATCGCCTTGGAATGAACGACGAAAGGAGAGGTTGTTCATTGGCATCGCAGTCGAGGGATCTGCTGTGCGCCTTCCATGCCAGGAATTTTCACGGAGCTCCGGCATCAGATGGGCACAGGAACGTGGGTGTCGATAGCAGCCGCTTCGCTGCCAGGAGTGACTTTCCTGCCTTCCTGCTGAAAGAATGGTTCCTCTGCATATCCGATGCTGGAGCTCATGTGAAGATACGTGGAGCGAGAAAGGCGCACAGCAGATCCCTCGACTGCGCTCGGGATGACAAAGGGGGGGTAGCTAACCCGCAAAACATGTCGTCGAATTGCGCGCTAGCGAACCACCAGGCGCGTGCGGTTTTTGTGCTTAAGGTAGGGAGCTAGTTTTTCCAGTGCGGCTTCCACGCTGATACCGTGCTTTGCCCGCAGCGCATCTATTTTGCCATGGTCGATAAAACGGTCTGGCCATCCGATGCGCACCACCGGGGTTTGAATCTGCATGTCGCTCAGCGCTTCCAGCACAGCGCTGCCGAAGCCGCCCATGAGCACATGATCTTCAAACGTGACAATCGCGTTCACGCGACTGCCGTAGGCCGCCAGCACTTCCCGATCCAGCGGCTTCACGAAGCGTGGATTGATCACCGCGGTGGAAAAGCCCAACTGTCGCAGCTCGGCCGCAAGTTGCTGTGCCATAGGCAGCAACGCGCCTAACCCGAAGACCGCAATCTCATCCCCGTCGCTGATGACTTCTGCCTTGCCGATGGGCAGCGCTACCGGCTTGGCCTTTACTGTCGTTCCAGGACCAGTGCCGCGCGGATAGCGCACCGCCGCCGGTCCAGGTTGCTGCAAAGCCGTGTACATCATGTCGGCGAGTTCATCCTCATCTTTGGGAACCATGTGGATGATGTTGGGCACGCCGCGCAGGTAGCTGATATCAAACAAGCCATGATGGGTCGGACCATCATCCCCGGACAAGCCGCCTCGATCCATGCAAAACACCACCGGCAGGTTCTGCAGGCACACGTCGTGCACGATCGGATCAAAGGCGCGTTGCAGAAAAGTAGAGTAGATGGCGCAGAACGGGCGAAAGCCCATGGTCGCCAGGCCGGCAGCAAAGATGACCGCGTGCTCCTCGGCAATGCCTACATCGAAGTAGCGCCCCGGGTGGTGAGGGCGGAACAGATCCAGTGCAGTGCCATTCGGCATGGCTGCGGTGATGGCCACTACCTTGGGATCTTCATTCGCCAGCTTGACCAGCGTTTCAGCGAATACTTCCGAGTAGGTGTGCTGCCCTGCGGGTGTTGTCTCACCGGTGTCCGGGTCGTACGGCCCCAGACCATGAAACTTTTTCTGCTTATCCAGCGCCGGTTGAAAGCCGCGGCCCTTCTGCGTGATTGCATGCAGCAGTACGGGCTTATCCTGCGTCTTGAGAAACTGAAACGTCTCGATCAGTAGGCCGATGTTGTGGCCGTCGAGTGGCCCGTAATACGTCAGGCCGAACTCTTCGAACAACATCGAGGGCCACAACATACCTTTGGCCGCTTCTTCGGCTTTCCGCACCATGTGGCGCGCCGTCTTGCCACCCAACTTCTCAAGCAGGCGTGCGGCCGAATCGTGAAGGTTGGTGTAGCGCTCGTTGGTGACGATTTTGTGCAGATAATTGGCGATGGCGCCGACATTGCGATCAATCGACCACTCATTGTCGTTGAGCACCACGATCAGGCGCTTGGTTTGCTGCGCGATATTGTTCAGTGCTTCGAAGCTGATGCCATTGGTAAAAGCCGCATCCCCGGCAAACGCGATCACGTTCTCTTTGCTGCCGGCCAGATCGCGGGCCACAGCCATTCCCAGGGCTGCAGACAGGGCGGTGCCGGCATGACCTGCACCGTAGCAGTCATGCTCGCTCTCGGTGCGCAAGGTGAAGCCGTTTAACCCGCCCGGCTGGCGCATGGTGGTGAAGCGATCGCGGCGGCCGGTCAGCAGCTTGTGAATATAAGCCTGATGGCTTACATCAAAAACGAAGCGGTCCACCGGCGTATCGAACACATAGTGCATGGCGAGGGTCAGTTCCACCACGCCCAGGTTGGGTCCCAGGTGGCCCCCCGTCTTTGAAAGCACGAGGATCAGTTCTTCCCGGATCTCCTGCGCCAGCGTTTCCAATTCCGGCACGCTGAAGCTCTTGATGTCTGCGGGCGAGTGAATCGTATCGAGTAGTTTCCCCATCGCGTCTCGTCTACGTCCTTAGCACATGCGCCGCTCCATCAAAAAAGACCCCGGGTGGGGCCTGTTGGCGCGTCGTCAACTGGTCAAATCAAACGGTGGTGAACTGCCGCCGCCATCTGATCTCTTAGTATAGCAAGGCCGGGCCCCCTGCCCGTATTTTTCAACCGCTCCGCATTGGCGACAAATGGCCCGGTTACGGTTCAGTTCCCGGTGAGCGGCAGCGCGTCCGCGACTTCAGGCGCAGGCAACTCTGAGCCGAAAACGCCCTCCCATTTCGCCACCACCACCGAAGCCAGGCAGTTGCCCACCACGTTTACGGTCGTGCGCGCCATATCCATCAACGCATCGATTCCGAGAATGACGTAGATGGGTTCTTCCGGAAGATGGAACATGGCTACCGTAGCGAGCAGCACAATCAGGGTGGCGCGGGGTACCCCGGCTACCCCCTTGCTCGTGAGCAGCAGGGTGGCGACCATAATCATCTGCTGCTTCCACCCCATCGAAACGCCGGCAGCTTGCGCAACGAAGACCGATGCCAGCGCAAGGTAGAGGGTGGAACCATCCAGGTTGAAGCTATAGCCTGCCGGGATGACAAATGCGACGACTCTGCGCGGGACGCCCAGCGCTTCCATCGCTTCCATTGCGCGCGGGAGCGCAGCCTCGGACGTGCTGGTGGCGAAAGCGATGGTGGCAGGTTCGGCAACCGCTCGCAGGAAGCGGCCCACGGGCACGCCGGCGATGAGCGCTGCCGGCAGTAAGCCGAGCAGTCCAAAAGCCAACAATGCGCCATAGAGGGTAAGCAGAAGGCCGCCCAGGTGAAGCAACACGCCCGGCCCCATTTGCCCAACGGTGTAAGCCATCGCGGCGCCGACACCGACCGGCGCGTAGTACATCACGATGTTGGTGAAGGCGAACATCGTTTCGGTCAGCGATTCCACTACACGCAGCAAAGGTGCTCGTTTTTCCGGGCTCAGCCGGCCAAGGGCCAGGCCGAAGAGAACAGCGAACACCGCAACCTGGAGGATTTGGTTGTCGGCCACTGACTTGGCGATGTTCTCCGGGAAGGTGTGTAACAGGACTTCATCCCAATGCACCGCAGGATGCGGCGTATGCGCTTCACTATGCTGCTGGGTCACGGCGAGCCCTACGCCGACGCGCGTGATGTTGATGGCTGCGAGACCGACCAGCATCGCCACCGTGGTGAGCACTTCAAAGTAGATAAGCGCCTTGAGGCCCATGCGTCCCAGGCTACGCATCTGCGTGTGCGCAGCTATGCCGGTGATCAGGGTGCCGAGTATAAGCGGTGCCACGATGGTTTTAATCAGGCGCAGGAAGATGTCACTGAAGACGCGCAGGCTCACCGCGACTGTTGGCAAGTCAGCACCGAGTTCGCCGCCCGCCAGCATCGCCCAGAAGATCCACATGGTGAGCGAACGTTGCCGGGCGGCTCGCCAGGCGAGCAGGACCAAGCCAGCGAGGCGCAGAGCCACTGCGGCCGCGTGTAGCGGGGTAACGTGGGGAGCGAGTGCACCCAGACCATACAGAAGAAGGCCGCAGACCGTTAAAATCAGAAGGGGCCCGTGAGGTGAAGTTCCTCCGGGTTGCATGCGTTTCTCAGCCATAAGAATAATAATGTGGTGCCCGCGCGCAGTTTAGCAGGGTGTGGGTTAGCCAGAGAGATGTGAGGTTACAAGGATGGCCCAGGCCTCGGCCAGCGTGCTCTCCTGATTTCGTCCCCGGTCTACCGGACCGGCGTGCCCCATATCTTGCTCGGTGGATCGCGAAAGAATTGGAGTTAGTCGATCTGTCTAAAGCAGAAATTTAGAGAAGCGCTTTGTGCAATCGGCAACTGCGCTTTTATCAACCAGAGGGATAGCTTTGGTTACGCGCTCATTACCGGAGGCAATTACTTTCTGGGTAGGTAGAGCGGCAATTCTAAATAAATGAGAACGCTGCGGTCGAAAGTAACCGCAAAGGTGCAACTTCGGATAGTTGTTGTTTAGATCCAAAGTACACCGGGCTGAATCTCAGGTTAGGATGTACCCAGTCTGGTCGTTGGTCCCCCCGGCGATAGCGTTGATCCCCCTTGCTCCTGGCTGTATGCACACGTTGATCGGTCGATCTTCGCTTAACTAAGAATGCTGAGACCCTAGATGCTTTCGAGCTCCACAAACGTTCAGCACGATGAGACAGAACGACTGAAGTCTCTTCTGCAATACGACATTCTCGACACGCTGCCCGATCCAGCATTTGATGAGATCGCGCGCATGGCGGCGTCGATCACGAGAGCGCCCTACGCCTATATCGGCTTTATTGATTGGTCAAGGATCTGGTTCAAATCGACGGTCGGGTTTGCGGCGCGACAGATTCGCCGAAACGGATCGCCCTGCCAATTTCTGCTGCTCGAAGGCAGGCCTCTGCTGATCAGCGATGCCCTTGCGGATCATCGCTTCGCCAGTTCGGGCATATTGATTGATGAAAGCATTCAGTGCCGCTCTTATGCAGGTGCGCCGCTCATCTCATCTTCGGGAACCATACTGGGCACCATCGCTCTTTGCTCGCCCGAGCCGAATGCCTTCAGCCGCAGCGATCTCGACACCCTGCAGGTGTTGGCCCGCCAGGTGACGACCCGCCTCGAGCTGTACGCTACCGGCCATCTGCAGGAGAATGTGCTCCGTTCGCGGCAGCGGTCTGATCAAGCGCTCACGGTGGAAAGAAACTTTGTTGCTGCCGTGCTTAACACCGTCGGCGCCCTGGTGCTGGTGTTCGACACCGCTGGCCGTATCGTTCGCTTCAATCGCGCTTGCGAGATCACTTCGGGATACACATTTGCCGATCTCGCGGGACGTTCCTTTCCGGAAGAACTCTTCGCCGCGCAGGAACGCGAAGTAGCGATCCGAAATTTCGAGCACGTCCGCGCAGGCAACGCAAACCAATCCTTTGAAATCGATTGGCAGACCAAGTCCGGCCGCCTCCGTCGCATCGCGTGCACAGCGACCGCATTGACGAATACTCGAGACGAAGTGAGTTTCGTGATCATGAGCGGCGTCGATGTGACGGAGCAGCGCGAAGCGGAAACTGCATTGCGCAAAAGTGAGGATCGTTACCGGCAACTGGTGGAAAGCAGCCTCGGCCTGATCGTGACACACGATCTCGATGGCCTATTACTCTCGGTCAATGCGCATGCGTCCGCGATCCTTGGCTACTCCTCTGAAGAGCTGGTGGGCACGCCATTGCGCACGTACATCGACCAGGCCCATCTGGAAAGCTATGACCAGTATCTTGCCGGTTTGCAGAAAGATCCGTCAGGCGATCACGAGGGACGTTTTTATCTGCGCGGAAAAGCCGGTCAACTCTGCATCGTCGCGTATCGCAACAAGCTGCTGCAACACGAGGGCGCGGCGCCGCTGGTGTTGAGCCATGGCATCGACATCACCGAGCAGACGCAAGCCGAAGAAGAACTAAACGCGCTCACGCGCCAGCACGAGTCGATTCTGGCTTCAGTCGCCGACGGTATCTGGGGCATGGATCTCGAAGGGCATCTCACCTTTGTGAACCGCAGTGCAGCGAACATGCTCGGCTACACGCCGGAGGAACTGCAAGGGCAAGAAATGCACTCGCTCATCCATCACTCGCGTGCCGATGGAACGCCGTATCCGCCCGAGGAATGCCCCATCTTTGGCAGTCTGCAACGAGATACGCCCTTGCATGTGGACGAGGATGTGTTTTGGCGCAAGGGTGGCCAACCGATGCCAGTGGAGTATGTGGCCTGCCCTCTGATTGAGAACGGCCATGTCCACGGGATTGTCGTTGCTTTTTCAGACGTCACAGAGCGACGCCGCCTGGACCGGATGAAAGACGAATTCATCTCGACGGTGAGTCACGAACTGCGGACGCCGCTGACCTCGTTGCGCGCAGCGCTGGGCCTGATCACCAGCGGTGCGCTGGATAAGCGGCCTGAAAAGATTCCGCAGATGCTGGAGATGGCTTTGGGTAATTGCGATCGGCTGGTGCGGTTGGTGAATGACATTGTCGATTTTGAACGCATCGGCAGCGGGACACTGCCGCTGCATCCGAGCGAATGGAATGCGATCGACCTGTTGCGTCGCGCCATGGATCAGGAACGCACCACCGCGCTGCGCGCAGGCCTCACCTTCCGGCTGGACGTGCAGCCGGTCGATGTGTGGGTGGACGGCGATCGCATCCTGCAGGTGCTGGGGAACCTGATTCGTAATGCAATCAAGTTTTCCGAAAAGGGTGGCGAGATCCGTTTGGGTGCGCGAGCAACCAGTGAAAACGAAGTTACGTTCGAGGTGCAGGACCAGGGGCAGGGCATACCCGCGGAGAAGCTGGATTTGATTTTTGACCGCTTCCAGCAGGCGGATGCTTCCGACTCACGCCTGCAAGGTGGAACCGGCCTGGGACTCGCCCTTTGCCGCGGAATCGTCAATCAGCACGGTGGGCGCATCTGGGCGAAGAGCAATCCGGGGACTGGCAGTACCTTTTCCTTCACGGCCGAGCGCTACGTCGGGAAGGAAGAGGACGAGCCGTTCGAGGCCGATTCTCTGCTTGACGGTGAAGGTTCGATCACATAGCAGCCTGCGACACGACGGCAGAGACAGGTTGAGATGTTCCCCACTCAAGCCAATCGCGGCTTGAATGGGCCACCCATCATTTCTTTACACGAGAAAAAGAGACCCACCAAAGTTCGGGTGGCCCACTCAAGCGCGTTTGCTTGAGTGGGGGACATCTCAACCCCTTACCAACCCACTACCCGCTACTCTTCGTTGCCCCGTAGTTGAGCGATCACCGTGAAATCTTCCAGTGTGGTCGTATCGCCCTTGATCTCGCCGTTCGTCGCCAGCTCGCGCAACAAGCGGCGCATGATCTTCCCACTGCGGGTTTTCGGCAGCGCCTGGGTGAAACGTATTTCCTCGGGGCGCGCCAGCGAACCGATCTCCTTGGCGACCCACTCCCGTAGTTCCTCTTTCAGGGCGGCTGAAGGTTGGTGGCTACTTTCGAGCGAAACAAACGCGGAGATGGCTTGTCCCTTTAACTCATGAGGACGGCCGACGACCGCAGCTTCTGCGACCTTGGGGTGAGCGACCAGCGCCGACTCCACTTCCATGGTGCCCAGGCGATGACCACTCACATTGATTACGTCGTCGACCCGGCCCATCAACCAGTAGTCGCCGTCCGCATCGACGCGGGCGCCGTCACCACTGAAATAAACGCCAGGAATCTCTGACCAATAAGTCTTTGCGTAGCGATCAGGATCGTTGAAGATGGTGCGCGCCATCGAAGGCCAGGGCTTTCGGATGACCAGTAAACCGCCGCTCCCCGGAGGCACCGTATCGCCGTCACGGTTAACGATCGCAGGTTCGATACCCAGAAAAGGGCGAGTGGCGGAACCCGGTTTCGTGGGCACCGCGCCAGGCATCGGGGCCAGCATGATGGCGCCGGTCTCTGTTTGCCACCAGGTATCCACGATGGGACAGCGCCCCTTGCCGATCATGTCGCGATACCACATCCACGCCTCGGGATTGATCGGCTCACCAACTGTTCCCAGCAACCGCAGGCTGCTTAATTTGTGACGCAGGGGAAACTGATCGCCCCACTTGATGCACGCCCGAATGGCCGTGGGCGCGGTGTAGAAAACGGTGACTTTGTGGTCATCGACGATTTTCCAAAGCCGGTCCGCCTCTGGATAGTTCGGCGCACCCTCATACATCAGCGTGGTGACGCCATTCTGCAGAATGCCGTAGAGCACGTAGGAGTGACCAGTCACCCAGCCCACGTCGGCGGTACACCAATACACATCGTCTGGCTTCAAATCAAAAATCAGCTTGCTGGTGAGATAGGTCTGCACCGAATAGCCCCCGGTGGTGTGGACCAGGCCTTTCGGTTTGCCGGTAGTGCCCGAGGTATAAAGGATGTAAAGGGGATCTTCCGCATCGAGTGGTTCGGCGGGGCACTCCGCAGCTGCCTGCTGTGCAAGGTCAGCCCACCAATGATCGCGGCCTGACTGCATCTCTATAGGTGAACCCGTGCGGCGGTAGACGACAACGCTTTTCACCGTCGGGCATTGGGCTAACGCTTCATCGACGATGGGCTTGAGACGCACTTCCTGACCGCGCCGGTACGAACCATCCTGAGTGATGACAGCGACACACGACGCGTCGTTGATGCGATCGACCAAAGCATTCGCCGCAAAGCCACCAAAGATCACGGAGTGAATGGCGCCAATGCGGGCGCACGCAAGCAGCGCAATCGCCAGCTCGGGCGTCATCCCCATGTAGACCGCAACCCGGTCTCCCTTGCGAATGCCCAGCCCCTTCAGGACATTGGCAAACCGCTGCACCTCCTGGTAGAGGTCACCATAAGTGAGCTTGCGCACCTCACCCGGCTCCCCTTCCCAAAGCAGGGCGACTTTATCTTTGTTGCCGCCGAGCGCATGGCGATCGACGCAGTTGTAACAAAGATTGATCTTGCCGCCGACGAACCATTTGGCTATTGGGAGCTGCCAGTCGAGGACCTGCGTCCACGGTGAGAACCAATGCAGCTCACGGGCGATCGATGCCCAGAAGGCTTCAGGGTCAGCGATGGAGCGGCGATAGACCTCCTCATATTCGGCGATGCTCTTGACGTGCGCCTGGGCGGCGAACTCAGCCGGCGGCGCAAAGACTCTATGCTCCCGCAGGCTGGAACTCAGGTTTAGATCTTGTGTCTTGGTGCTTGCGTCCATTGTCGACTGCTCCTCTTCCCTTTGCCACTGTCGCCGGCACAATCCGTGTTACGAAAGGACCGCGGCACGGCGCGGCCGCCGGTAGCTCTACGCCGATTGGTAGCGCTGTTGATGCCATTCCCAGGCAGTGCGCAGGATGTCGTCGAGCTGGGTAAACTTCGGCTTCCAGCCCAGTTCGGTTTCGATTTTTTTGGAGCTCGCGATCAGCGATGCGGGGTCTCCGGCCCGGCGAGGCAGTTCTTCCACAGGGATGGGGTGGCCCGTTACCCGGCGCGCTGCCTCCACCACTTGCCGCACGGTGAAGCCCTGACCGTTACCGAGGTTGTAGATCATGCGGTCGCGGGTTTCCAGCGCCCCGAGTGCGAGCAGGTGCGCCTCTGCCAGATCCTGCACATGGATGTAATCACGAATGCACGTGCCGTCCGGAGTGGGGTAATCTTCGCCGTATATTTTGATGTTTTTGCGGCGGCCCAGGGCCACGTCAAGAATAAGTGGAATCAAATGCGATTCTGGTTCGTGGGCTTCGCCTCGTCCTGGAATGGCGCCGGCAACATTGAAATAGCGCAGGCTAGCATACCGCAGTCCGTGCAACTGATGAAACCATGACAGCATCCTCTCGACCAGCAGCTTGGATTCACCATAAGCATTGGTTGGAGCCAGGGCAGCGTCCTCGTAAATAGGGCTCGATACCGGTTCGCCGTAAACCGCAGCCGTCGAGGAAAAGACCAGCCGCTTTAAATCTTTATTCACCATAGCTTCAAGAAGACTGAGTGTCGCCGCAGTATTGTTGCGAAAATAAATTTCCGGCTTCTGCATGCTTTCCCCAGCCTCAATCAGCGCCGCGAAGTGCATGACCGCAGTAAAGCGGTCACTTGAGAATACTTCCACAAGCCTTTTGCTGTCAGCGACATCGCCCTCAATAAAGGTGGCGCCTTCGGGTACCATGGCACGTCGGCCGCGATACAGATTGTCGTAGACCACAACGGAATGACCACGCTCCAGCAGGAGACGGGTCACTGTTCCGCCAATGTAGCCGGCACCGCCGGTAACCAGAATCTTCACGAGTTCCCATGCCCTTCTTGTACTCTTATAAGGGAGCCAACGTGCCGCCGTAGCGGCCATGTTTGCCTCTCAATGCGCGTCGCAGGTAAATTGCTTTCGACAACGCTCAGTAGTGTATACGCGTCATCTGCCGGTGTTGATTGTGCTTGGTGCCTGCGGGAAAACCGGGGAGTGAACGACCATGGCCTTCATCATGCGTACCCATACACTTCTGTTTCCAATCGCTCCACCTTTGGGTTACTGCGTCACCGAGGGACTTGGTCTATCGTGAGCATATCCGCAAGTACTTTGGTACCGAGATGAGTAATAGGGCGGAAGTCGATGACAGCTGCAAGTTTCTCGGCAGGGGCTTGGGATTGGTAAAGCAATCTTCCTAAGCGTGCGTCTGTTTCACCGTGCGAGCTTTTTTTTCGCTGCGATGTAATAACCCAGGCGACTCGGACACGATCTTAAGATTAGAGAAAACAGGGAACCTTTAATTATGCCGAATAATCTTTCAGTTCGCGACAACTTTGGACTCCTCCCGGAACCGGAAGGCCGTTGGGGTTCGTTTGGTGTCAGCATGGTCACCAATCTCTCCATCATGGCGTTATTGGTACTGCTGACGGCCGCTGTGCACAAGGTGCAGAAGCAGAAGTATATCGAGCACATGGTGTTTACGGAAACCACACCGCCGCCGCCGCCACCCAAGATTATCGTACCTAAGGTGAAGGTGATAGCACCCCCACAGCCTGAGATGGTGAAGCTCGACCCACCCAAGATCACTGTGCCCAAGATTCAGCCACCGCCCGAGCTGCCCAAGCCGGTAAAGCTTGACCAGCCGGACCAGCCCAAGTTGCCGCCGGCTCCGCCAAAGGCAGTCGCGCCCCCGCCGCAACCCAAGGTAGGGTTGTTCGCCAGCGCGAAGCCGACTCCGGTAGCCAATAACATGGCGCAGGCTTCGCAAAAGACTGGTGGTTTCGGTGACCCGATCGGGGCCAAGCCGAACCCGAATTCAACCAACTCACAGATGGTGGCCATGGGCGCATTCAACCAGGCTCCCGGAGCCAGTGCAGGCGCGGGCGCCGCCCGTAAGGGCGCAGTCGGCGGTACCAGCTTTGGAGCGGGTGTGGCCAACGGCGTGCCGGGCGGCCACGACATGGGCAAGGTGGCCTCGGCCGGTTTTGCCAATGGGGTTGTGGGCGGCACGGGTAAGCCTGGCGGTACGGGCACGGTTTCGACGGCCGGCTTCAACAGCGGCGCGGCTCCGGTCCAGGTCGCCATCAAGACAACGGAACCGGCGTTCATTCCGCCCGTCGTCATCTCTGAACCACATCCGCAGTACACTCCGGAAGCTGCTCAATTGCGCATACAGGGCGAGGTAACTCTGCAGGTGCGGTTTATGGCAAGTGGACAGGTAGAGGTATTGCGTGTAGTGAACGGACTGGGGCATGGTCTGGATGAGGCAGCAAAGCGCGTCGCTGAGCAAATCCGGTTCAAGCCCGCAGAAAAAGATGGGCATCCGGTAGATCACACCACACTGATTCACGTGACCTTCCAGCTGGCTTAATCAAGTAGCTGCCCCCGGGTTAACTGAAATTAAGAAAGTTACTAATCGTTCAGAAGGTTACAGGAGCCAGGAAATGACCCTGCGTCGAGTTTGGATCACCAGTCTGCTGCTGAGTTTGACTGCTTCAGCAGCACAGGCCAAAACAAAGTATCAGCCCCCAACGGCAATGACGCCGGAACAGAGCGCTCTGGTGCAGAAAGCGATTGCGGCCGAGAAGGTCACCATCAAGCAGATCCAGAAGCACTCTCCGCTGGTGCAGACCTACATCCAAAACATGCGGGCAGACCAGGTCCTGTACGCGGTTCCGGAATCGGACCAGTACCTGCTGGGCCGGGTGGATTTCGGCAAGTCGATTACGGACACTTCGTATGCCGGCACCACCGACAATAGCAAAGGTCTTTTCAAGGGCTCGCTCAAGTACGTTACCGGCCTGACCAAGGCATTCAAGATGCAGTACATCTCTGCCGGCTTCATGGAGATGATGTTTCTTGATCCGATCTCGTTCGACCAGCAGCACTACGATTTCAGCTACGTTCGCCGCGACTTTCTGGGTGCGGTGCGCACGCTGGTGTTTGACGTCCATCCCAAACCAGGGACGGGCAGTGGCCGCTTTACCGGCCGCATCTGGGTAGAAGATCAGAACGGCAACATCGTCCGCTTCAATGGCACCTACACCGGTGGCAACCAGGACGATGACAGCTCAAGCTATTTTCACTTCGATAGCTGGCGCGAAAATCTGCAGCCTGGCCTCTGGCTCCCTGTCGGCGTCTACGTAGAGGAGACGCAGAAGAGCTCAGAGCACCCGGTATCCTTCAAGGCCCAGACTTACATCTGGGGCTACAGCCTGAAGCTGCCGACGCACGAGTCTGACAACGAGTCGGTAAAGATCGACGACGTGCAGGACCAAAGCGCGGAGAGCCAGGACCTTAGCCCGTTGCAAGCCCAGCGGCAGTGGATCTCGCAGGCCGAGGAGAACGTTCTCGACCGCCTGGTGCAGGCCGGACTGCTGGCGCCTCCCAGCGATTTCGACAAGATCCTGGAGCAGGTCACCAACAACATGATCATTGGCAACAACATTGCCATGACCGACAACATTCATTGCCGTGTACTGCTGACTGCCCCGCTCGAGTCGCTGGCAGTGGGCAACACCATCATCCTCAGCAAGGGCCTGATCGACGTTCTTCCTTCGGAGTCTGATCTGGCGGCGGTGCTCTCGTTCCAGTTGGCGCACATCGTTCTGGGCCACCACATCGACACCCGGTATGCCTTTAACGATCGCCTGCTGTTCCCCGACGAAGCCACGTTCGAGCGCATTCACATGTCGCACTCGGATCCTGACAACGAACTGGCCGCGAAGAAAGCGCTCGACCTGCTGAACCACTCGGTCTATGCACCGCAGCTGGCATCGCCGGGCCTGTTCCTGGCACAGCTTAACGATCGTTCCAAGCAGTTGACCGCGCTGAACACACCGCGGCTCGGTGATTCCCTGCTGCGTCCGACCGGCGAGCCGTGGATGAACGCCCTGATCCCCAAAGCGCCGAAGCTCGACATCAACAAGCTCGATCAGATTGCTGCCCTGCCCCTGGGCAGCCAGTTGAAGATCGATGCCTGGGACGACAGGGTAATCCGCTTGAACGCGCGTCAGGCGCCCATCATGAATGCACGGGACAAGATGCCCTTCGAGGTCACGCCCGTCTTCTTCCGTCTCACCCGCTACACCGTTCCTGTCGCTGCCCCCGCGGCAGCAGCAGCGACCACCGGTGCTGCCGAGACCGTTGCTCCGCCCGCTGTGGATACGCAGCAGGGTGCAGGTGCGCCGCCGGCACAGGCTGCAAACGCGACGCCGAACCCGCAGTAAACGTACTGAGGGGGTTACCCCCTCGATGTATCTTTAAACTGAAGCCAAACAGAGGCGGGTAGACTGACACCTATCCCGCCTCTTCTCTTTTTTAGGCGGATACTACCCGTGTGGTGCGCATGATAAGACAGACGCTCCTGGCCACTCTGCTTGCCCTTTCCCTCCTTTCTCATGCTCACGGCCAGGCGACCGCCGCGGGTCTGGGAGGCGCCCACCTGGTGGGCGGAGGTTTCTTCTCCGGCTTCAGCCCGGACTACGGCCCGACCGAACTCTACGGAGTGGGTGCTTTTCTCGATCTGAATGTGCGCGGGCACCTGGGTGTGGAAGGCGAGGTGCGCTTCCTGCGGTTCAGCCAGACGTACGATGTGCACGAAGACAACTACGAGTTAGGCCCCAGGTTCCGGTGGCGGTTTCACCGTTACGAGCCTTACGGCAAGTTCCTGATCGGCAATGGCCAATTCAACTTCCCGTTCAGTTATGGGCACGGCGGGTATCTGATGTTGGTGCCTGGCGGCGGTTTGGATATTCACTACCATCGCTTCACCATCCGCGCGATCGACTACGAATACCAACATTGGACGAATTTCCAGCACAGCTCGCTCAGCCCGGATGGGTTCAGCGCTGGAATCGGTTACAGGATTTTCTAGTGTGGGAGAGCCGCCGGCCCCCTTACCGCTAGACCGAATGCGGACTGGGTGCCCCATATCTCACCGCGTCTTTCAGCGGGGAGACGTGGGCGGGCTTTCACGCTCTCAGCTCCCGAGCCCTGCCTCAAGAAAAATGAGGGACTTCCGGCTTGCCTTCAAGCCGGAGTGCCTCAGATTTTTTAGAAGTGGTAAGCGATGCCGATCGTAGGGTTGGAGACGTTGTAGAAACGGCCGGTCTTCTGGGGTTCCAGGCCGAAGTTGGGGGTCTTCATGAGCAGGCCGCGGTATTCGGCACGAATATCGAAGCTGGGGCTTAGCTCGTAGGCGACGCCGCCACCGTACATGGCGCCCAGGATCGTCTGACCCTTAACGTCGATCTGGTTGGTGCTTGCGTCATTCAACGGGGCGAACATGTATGCCGCTGGGCCACCTTCGATGAACGGGTTCCAGTTTTTGAAATTGAAACTCAGTACATACGCCGCAGAAAACTCCTGCATCCTATCGTGCACGCGTACGTTGTTGAAGCTGGTGTAGTACTTCTGAGCATTCTGAGCGTATTGATAATTGACTTCAAGTCCGCTTCTCGGCGTCAGCATGTACCGGTAACTGATCAGGCCACCCAGTCCCTTGGTGCCGGTCTGTTGCACATCATTCCCAGTGATGAACGGTGGAAAGATTCCGGTGGCGCTTATGCTTACATCCTGACGGCTTTCCTGGGCATGACTCGCGACTGCCAAAAAGGGCAGAAGCAGAAATAACAACAGCATTTTCTTCATTCGTTCCTGAACCTCTCGCCTGCAACCGTCAGCAAGCGTACCCGCCTGTCGGGCTCGTCGATTTTCCTCGAGGAGTCAAAGCCTTCGACCCTCTGAGGCCATTGTACCTGCGCCCGGCACTTCGGGGCGACCGCGCTACCCTGCTTGTTCTTCCTCAAACTCGTATGGTGAGCCGCGCTCAAGAGAAAGCGAGCGCACCACTTTCAAAAATGCGATCGCTGCGTGGGAAAGGCTTGCGTTGCGACGATGGACCAGGCGAAGCCGGCGTTCGAAATTTAATGCTTCGACAGGCACCTTGACCAACTCGCCACTGGCAAGCTCAGGGCCTACCGTCAACCCCGGCACCAGGGCCACGCCGTTCCCCATGGCGACGAAGCGTTTCACTGCCTCCAGGCTGGGTAACTCCACGCCCATGTTGAGAGGCGTCTTATGCTTCTCGAATGCAGCGACCACCTGGCGCCGTACCGGAGAAGGTACATTGTGTGCAATAAAACTCTCGGCGCCCAGGTCTTCGATCGCGACACCTTTCTCTTTGGCCAGCGGATGATTGGGATTGACCACAAATGCGAGTTCATCGGTATAGACCGCGATCGAGGTGAAGAGGTCACCCGCGGGACGAAAAGAAAGAATGCCGATCTCCACCGTGCGCTGTAAAAGATCGTCAGGGATCTTGCTGGCCAACGAGCGCTGCACGCTCACACCGATCTGCGGGCAGAGCCGGCGAAAACGGTCGAGCACGGGCAACAAATACAGACAGGTAAATTCGTTGGCGGCGATCAGCAGCTTGCCGCGATCGAGAGACTTGAGTTCTTCCATCGCGCTGGACGCCTCGTCGCGCAGCTTTAACATGCGCCGGGCATACTCGCACAAGACCTCTCCCGCCGCGGTCAGTGTTCCTTCCCGCGCTGCCCGCTCGAAAAGGACTTCCCCCAGGTCGCTTTCCAACTTGCGGATCACCTGGCTCACGGCTGGCTGGGTGCGATGCAAACGCACGGCCGCCCTGGAAAAGCCCTTCTCTTCCGCTACGGCAAGAAATGTTTCGAGTTGATGAATATCCATAAGGGAAGACCGGCCCAGTCACGAGCTCAACCGGTAACAATAAGCCGATCTTATCATTCTCAAAACAATTATAAATTTGATCTATACATGAAAATGCACGAAGATACTTGTAGCTGGTTGCGGAAGGTGGCGCCTCAATGAACAACAAACCGCACACACACGAACGCACGGCGCAGGATCGGGTGTACTTCTTCGACACTACCCTGCGTGACGGCGAACAGTCCCCCGGCTGCTCCATGACGACGCCCGAGAAGTTGCGCATGGCGCATGCGCTGGCGGAACTGGGGGTGGATATCATTGAAGCCGGATTTGCTATCGCGTCGCCAGGTGATTCCGCGGCTATCCGCAGCGTCTGCCAGGAAGTGCGTGGACCACGGATTGCTTCCCTGGCCCGTACCCGTAAAGAAGACATCCAGGCAGCGGCCAGGTCACTTGAGGGTGCCGACAGATCGCGCATCCACGTGTTCCTGGCTAGTTCTGACATTCACCTGGAGCATAAGTTAAAGATCTCGCGGGCAGAAGCCCTGGAGCAAGCGGACAGCGCCGTTCGGCTGGCGCGCAGCTACGTGGATGATGTGGAGTTCTCTCCCGAAGATGCGAGCCGGTCGGATCCCGATTTCCTGTGCCGCATCGTCTCCGCTGCCATCAACGCCGGAGCGACGACGATCAACTTGCCCGACACCGTGGGCTACTGTGTTCCAAAAGAATACGGCGCCATCTTCACCATGTTGCGGGAGCGTGTTCCCGAGGTGGCTGGCATTACCTTGTCCTCGCACTGCCACAACGATCTCGGCATGGCTGTTGCCAACAGCCTGGCGGCAGTCGAAGCAGGCGCGCGGCAAATTGAGTGCACTATCAACGGCATCGGGGAACGGGCCGGCAATGCGGCGCTGGAAGAATTGGCAGCCGCCATGCTGGTGCGGCGCGACCACTATCCCTGGGCACACAACCTGCAACTGGAGAAGCTGTACCCGACCAGTCAATTGCTGGCAGAGATCATCAGTTTCGCTCCGGCGCCCAACAAAGCAGTCGTCGGCAGCAATGCCTTCGCTCATGAAGCGGGCATTCATCAGCACGGCATGCTGGCGCATCCGCTGACGTACGAGATCATGACGCCTGCCTCTGTGGGTGTTCCGAATACCCGCATGGTTCTGGGCAAACACTCCGGGCGGCGCGCGCTCGCACATCGCCTGCAGGAACTCGGGTACACGCTCAGCCCCGCGGATCTGGATATTGTGTACCACCGCTTCAACGAACTGGCAGATCATCGTAAAGGGATTTTTGACCAGGACCTGATCTCACTGATTCCCGAAAGTCACGGCCGGGCGTTGCACGATGGTTTGGTTTCCGCTCCACAGATTTAGGTTTGCGCAGAAGGAGTGAGCAATGAAGTTGAAAGTGATGGTGGGCGCGGGTGATGGCATCGGGCCAGAAGTTACGCGTGAGGCGATGCGCATCCTGGTATCGGTAGCCGAGTTTGGCGGCTACGATTTCCAGTTCACCGAGATGCCGATCGGCGGCGTCGCCATTAAAGCTTCGGGCAGTCCCCTGCCGTCAGCCACTCTGGACGCAGCACTTGAGAGCGACGCGGTTTTGCTCGGTGCGGTGGGCAGCAATGAGTTCAATGCGCTGCCGCCGGATCGCCGGCCCGAAGCAGGGCTGCTGCAACTTCGGCAGGCCCTGGGCGGCTTCGCCAATCTGCGGCCCTCAATTGGCTACCAGGCATTATCAGCCAACTCTCCCCTGCGCCCTGAAGTCACCGATGGCGCGGACATACTGTTCGTCCGTGAATTGCTGGGTGGCTTGTACTTTGGCGAGCCTCGGGCCTGGAACCGGGAAACCGGCGCCGCATGGAACACCATGCGCTACACCCGCGACGAAGTGATGCGCGTTGCTCGCGTGGCCTTCGACCTGGCCGGCAAGCGGCGGAAGAAAGTGACCTCCGTCGACAAAGCCAACGTGCTTGAAGTGTCGCAATTGTGGCGCGCCACCGTGGTCGAACTGGCTCAGCAGTATCCCGATATCACCCTGGAGCACCAATACGTGGACGCGTGCGCCATGCACCTGATGAACACGCCGCGCAACTTCGATGTGGTGCTTACGGAAAATTTGTTTGGCGACATCCTGAGCGATGAGGCTGCGGTCATTACCGGGTCTCTCGGTATGCTGCCTTCCGCGACGATTGGCGGCACAGTCAATCTTTATGAACCGGTGCACGGGTCTGCTCCCGATATCGCAGGCAAGGGCATTGCCAATCCTCTGGGCGCGATTCTGACCGCGGCGATGATTTTGCGCCACTCGGCAAACCTGGAACAGGATGCGCAGGCGATTGAACTAGCGGTAAGCAAGGTGTTGGAGCAAGGCTATCGGACCGCTGATCTGCTGCGCGAAGGCCAGCCTGGGCAGCGGGTTTCTACACAGGAGATGGGCAGCCTGGTGCACCAGACGCTGAACGAGATCATTGATCGCCGGCAGGCATTGCACGCGGTCTAAAACTGAAACTCGCTAAATCTGTGAGTACGTAGAAGGAACACCATGTCGCAAGCGGCAAGAACATTATTCGAAAAGGTTTGGGAATCGCATGTGGTGGCAGCGCCAGAAGGCGAGCCGGCACTGCTGTATATAGATCTTCATCTGTTACATGAAGTGACTTCGCCCCAGGCATTTGAAGGGCTTCGACTGGCGGGGCGCACCGTGCGGCGGCCAGATCGCTGCGTGGCAACGGTCGATCACAACGTGCCGACCACAGCGAACCGTTTGCTGGTCGCCGATGCGATTGCAGCCAGGCAGATGGACGCATTGCGCACCAACTGCGCGGAGTTCAACATTCCGCTCTTCGATGTGGAGTCGCCGGAACAAGGCATCGTGCACGTCATCGGCCCGGAACTGGGCGCGACCAAGCCGGGCATGACGATCGTCTGCGGCGACAGCCACACCAGTACGCACGGCGCGTTCGGTGCGCTGGCTTTTGGCATCGGCACATCGGAAGTGGAGCACGTGCTGGCAACGCAGTGCCTGCCGCAGTCGCGTCCGAAAACGTTTCGCATCACGGTCGATGGCGAGCTTGGCCCGGCAGTAACGGCGAAAGACATTGCACTGGGCATCATCGGCCACATCGGGACGGATGGCGCGAGCGGCTGCGTCATTGAATATGCCGGCTCAGCGATTCGCGCGCTTTCCATGGAAGGCCGCATGACCTTGTGCAACATGAGCATCGAGGCCGGTGCGCGCGCCGGGATGATTGCTCCGGACGAAACCACGTTCCGCTACTTGCAGGGACGGCGCTTCAGTCCTCGCGGCGCGGACTGGGACCGCGCGGTGGCCGAGTGGACATCGCTGAGCTCCGATGCGGACGCGAAGTTCGATCGCGAGCTGGTGTTGCACGCTGAAGATCTCGCTCCTTACGTCACCTGGGGCACCAGCCCCGGCATGGTGGTGCAAGTGACCGATCGCGTACCTGACCCGGCGGCAAGCCCATCGAGCGCGGAACGCCGTGCCTGGGAGCGCGCACTGGAATACATGGCGCTCGAGCCTGGTAAACCCATTGAAGATGTGGCCATCGATGCAGTGTTCATCGGCTCCTGCACCAACGCGCGCATCGAAGACCTACGCTCGGCCGCCAAGGTGGTGAACGGATATCACGTCCACTCCAAAGTGCGGGCGCTGGTGGTTCCGGGTTCGCAGCAGGTCAAGCTACAAGCAGAAAAAGAAGGGCTGGACGAGATTTTCCGCACCGCTGGCTTTGAGTGGCGCGAGCCGGGCTGCTCCATGTGCCTGGGCATGAACCCTGACATTCTGGCGCCAGGCGAACGCTGCGCTTCCACCAGCAATCGTAACTTCGAAGGTCGCCAGGGCCGCGGCGGACGCACTCATCTCGTCAGCCCAATGATGGCTGCGGCGGCGGCTGTCTCGGGACATTTTACCGACGTGCGCAAGTGGGAGTTTCATACGGCGCCGGTGCCGGCGCTCGCAGGAGGGTCACGCTAATGCAGCCTTTCCGCAAACATACTGGCGTAGTGGCGCCTCTTGACCGGGAGAACGTCGATACCGATCAGATCATCCCCAAGCAATTTCTCAAACGCATCGAGCGTACTGGCTATGGGCCGTTCCTGTTCTACGACTGGCGGCGCATTCAGGAAGGCCCGGACGCAGGCTCGCCTGATCCCGGCTTCGTTTTGAACCAGCCGCTGTATCAGAATGCGGAGATCCTGGTAGCCGGCAAGAATTTCGGTTGCGGCTCCTCGCGCGAGCACGCCGCGTGGGCGCTTTCGGACTACGGATTTCGCTGCGTAATTGCTTCTTCGTTCGCAGACATCTTCCATTCGAACGCCGGCAAAAACGGCATCCTGCTGGTCACGTTACCAGAGGAACAAGTGCAGACCCTGCTCTCGCGCAGTGCGTCGATCCCGCGGTACCAGCTCACGGTGTCGCTCGAAGACCAGACGCTGCATGACGACCAGGGACTGTCACTTCCCTTTTCCATCGATCCGTTCCGCCGCGAATGTTTGCTGGAGGGTCTGGATGACATCGGCTTGTCGCTGAAACATGCGGCGGCACTGGATAAGTACGAACAGCAGCACGATAAGAACTTCTGGTTTGCGCCCCGGCCGGCGCAGGCCTGAACGCAGGGACACTCGGGAGCCTTATGACCAAACAGGATCAATCCATCGTAGACAGAAAGACCCGGCTGACCGGGGCGGAAATTATCTGGGCAACGCTTGAGGGCGAGGGCGTGCGGGAAGTGTTTGGCTACCCTGGGGGCGCGATTCTGCCGGCCTACGATGCTCTGCGCAAGTTTCCTATAAGGCACATCCTGGTGCGTCATGAGCAGAGCGCCGTGCACATGGCTGATGGCTATGCACGGGCCTCCGGCCGTCCTGGCGTGGCGATTGCTACCTCTGGCCCCGGAGCCACAAACATGGTCACCGGCATCGCCACCGCGATGCTCGACTCGATTCCGATGGTCTGTATCACTGGCCAGGTGGGGAGCAAGGTACTCGGCAGCGATGCCTTTCAGGAAGTGGATATCACTGGCATCACACTGCCCGTCACCAAGCACAACTACCTCGTCACGCGAGCGGAAGACGTGGCGCCGGTGCTGCGCGACGCTTTCCGCGTAGCAACCACGGGGCGTCCTGGACCAGTGCTGGTCGACATCACCAAGGATGCGCAGCAGGCGACGGCAGACTTCGACTTCGAGGCAGCCGCTTCGCAACGGATGCGCAACCATCCCATGCTCGACGTAAACCAGCGCAGCATGGCGGAAGCCGCGGAAATGATTCGCAGTGCCAAGCGGCCGTTAATCCTGGCAGGCCATGGCATCATGCAATCAGGCGCGATGGACCAGGTGCGCGCGCTGGCTGAACGAGCGCAGATTCCAGTGGCCTGCACCTTGCTCGGGCTGGGCAGCTTCCCTGCCTCGCATCCGCTGAACCTGGGCATGATGGGCATGCACGGCGAGTCGTGGGTGAACCATTCCATCCAGGAAGCAGATCTGCTCATTGCCTGCGGCATGCGTTTCGACGACCGGGTGACAGGAAACCTGGCCAATTACGCGCAGAAGGCGCGCAAGATCCACATCGATATCGATCCGGCGGAGATCAACAAGAACGTAGCTGTGCAAGTGGCGTTAATCGGTGACCTCGCGGAAGTGCTGGATCAGCTGCTGCCTATGGTGGGCACCCGCGATGGCGCCGCCTGGCTGCACGCGATCGATTGTCTGAAGGGTGACGCCGCCGTGGTGGATATCAAGAACCTGCCAGACAACGGCCACCTGTATGCCGCACACGTGATCAATGATCTGTGGCACGCCACCAGCGGAGATGCAGTCATCGCGACCGATGTGGGCCAGCATCAGATGTGGGAAGCGCAGTACTACAAGCATGACAAGCCGCGCTCGCTCATCACCTCCGGCGGCCTGGGCACCATGGGCTTTGCCTTGCCGGCGGCGATTGGGGCCAAGGTGGCCTGCCCGGAAAAAGAGGTATGGGTCATCGCAGGGGATGGCGGCTTTCAGATGACCAGCCCTGAGCTAGCGACCATCGCACAGGAAGCAGCTCGATATCAACATCGCCATAATCAACAACGGCTTCCTGGGAATGATTCGGCAATGGCAAGAGACCTTCTACGAGAAGAACTATCAGTGCTCGCCGATTTTCTCGCCTGATTTCGTAAAGCTGGCTGAGGCGTTCGGCATCCGCGGTGCGACCGTAACAACCCGCGCCGAGGTTGCGGAAGCAGTGCACGCGGCGCGCAGCCACAAGGGGCCATTCCTGATCAATTTCATGGTGGAGCAGGAAGACACGGTTTATCCCATGATCGTGCCGGGCGCCGCCCTGCACGAAATGATCCGCCGGCCTTCAGGGAACCCGTTAGTAGAAACCGCCTCTGATGTGTAGCTTCCGCTCCGTGAAGGCCGGGGTGACCCATATCTCACGACGTTGTCCAGTCGGGAGCATGTGGGAAGTACACAGCAATCAACCTGCAACCCTGAAATGCAGGGATCCAGGATCGGACCAAACACGACGGACCAAAGATGTTGGGTCCGTGCAATTCGCCCATCTCCTGGAAGGACAGAAAGGCAATAATGCAGCATACATTCGTCGCTTACGTGGAAGACAAGCCGGGCGTGCTGACCCGCGTGGCGTCACTGTTCCGCCGGTTGAACATCAATATTTCATCAGTGACGGTTGGTGGCTCAGAGCGCACCGGCGTCTCGCGCATGACCCTGGTAGCGGACGCACCACCAGCCGCCGGCCACCGCATCATGGCCTCGCTCTACAAGCTGGAGAACGTGGTCCAGGTAGATGACGTGGGGCGCTTCTCCTCGGTGAGCCGTGAACTGGCCTTGATCAAGGTGGCCACCACGCCCAAGACCCGTTCGCACATCTTCGAATTGGTGAACGTGTTTCGCGCACGAGTAGTCGATCTCGCGCCAGGTTCACTGATGATAGAAATCACCGGGAGCGAAAGCAAAATCGAAGGTTTGCTGCAGGTGTTGAATGAAAATGAAGACCGCGTGCTGGAGATCTCGCGCACCGGCCGCATGGTCATGCGCCGGGGCCACCACACCAGCCGCGTACTGGAAGCATTGGGCGATGTCGCGTCCCAGGATGCCGCCAGGGATGCAGAACTCTCCTCCACTGAGCCTGATTACGCATTACAGGAAGACGAGAAGGACGAGTACCTCACCGATGGTGAATTTCCGCAAACAAAACCGTAACTATTTCGAACCCACAAAGGAAAGAGAATGACAAAGACTTATCACGACCAGGACGCCGATCTTTCGCTCATCCAGAGCAAGAAAGTAGCGATCATTGGCTACGGATCCCAGGGCCATGCCCACTCATTGAACCTGAAGGACTCTGGTGTGGACGTGCGCATCGGTCTACCCGCGACCAGCCGTTCCATTAAGAAAGCACAGGCAGCTGGTTTGGAAGTGCTCTCGGTGGCCGACGCTGCCAAGTGGGCTGATGTGGTGATGATCCTCGCGCCCGACACCTCGCAGGCCGCGATCTATCACGAACAGGTAGCGCCCCACATGGGCAAGGGCAAGACCCTGATGTTTGCCCACGGCTTCAACATCCGTTACGGTACGATCGTACCCACGCCAGAGATCGATGTCAGCATGGTAGCGCCCAAGGCGCCGGGTCACCGCGTGCGCGAAGTATTTACCGAGGGCGGTGGTGTACCCGCACTGATCGCGGTGCAGCAGGATGCTTCCGGCAAGGCGCACGCCCTGGCTCTTTCTTACGCCAAGGGCATCGGCAGCACCCGGGCGGGTGTCATTGAAACGACCTTTACTGAAGAGACGGAAACCGACCTGTTCGGCGAACAGGCGGTCCTGTGCGGGGGCGTCAGCGCCCTGGTCAAGGCCGGCTTTGAGACCCTGGTCGACGCCGGCTACCAGCCGGAAGTGGCCTACTTCGAATGTCTGCACGAGCTGAAGCTGATCGTCGACCTGATGTATCGCGGCGGCCTGGCCTATATGCGCTACTCCATTTCTGACACCGCCGAGTATGGCGATTACACCGCTGGTCCGCGCTTGATCACCGATGCCACTCGTGCGGAAATGAAGAAACTGCTGAAGGAAATCCAGGACGGTACGTTTGCCACCAACTGGATCCGAGAGAACGAGACCGGCCGCAAGAAGTTCGACCAGATGCGCAGCAAGGAAGCGGAGCACTCCATCGAAGAGGTCGGCAGCAAGCTGCGTGCCGCCATGCCGTTCCTTGATCCGGTCACGGTGACAGTTGACAGCCCAGGTGCGGCGCCGCGCCTGGCAGAACCAGTGGGCGCCTAGCGGTTTGTTCGACAGACACGGATGGGGTTGTTAGCCCCATCCGTGTCCGTCGGCCCCATGTGTCTCTCTCTATGTAACCGCGATCTTCGCTTTTTACGCAGCCCTATCAACCGCTCGCGAGTCTACTCTGCATGCACTGGTCCTTCCCTCCACGGATTTCGATGTTGGCTATACTTTCGAGCGTTTCGCTGCTTGGGGTGGCGCAGGCCCGCAGAGATCAGCCGACCGCCGCTTGCCCGGCCCAGCCCAGCACGGTCCGCGCCATGCGCAACTGTTACCGTCCGCTGCTGGTGTTTGCCCCCGCACTGGACCATACGCAGCTCAAAGCACAATTCGACCTGTTGAAAGATCACGCGGCCGAACTGAAGACCCGGGCAGTCCTTTACGTGCCGATCGTCCCGGAAGGGCACAATCAGCCGATCCCCAGCTCAAAGATTCCCACAGGGCGCTTGAGCGAAGATGATCTGGCAGCCACTCGCCTGCGCTTCAAGGTGGCTCCGGAAGACTTCCTGGTCGTGCTGATCGGCAAAGACGGCGGGGAAAAGCTGCAAAGCGACAAGCCGGTGACCATCGAGCAGCTCAAGCGCCTGATTGATTCCATGCCGATGCGGCAGGATGAGATGAAGCCAGGACAGAGCGAACCGTAAGGCAGATCGCCCGAAACGATCGTGAACGAAACGCCCGAGCTGGCCGTCTGGTAGGGAACTCAGAGCGGAACCAAACCGTATCGGCTAACATCAAAGCAAGGCCGCGAGGTGTCATGACGACGCAAGCTACGACTCCTGCACTCTCCACGGTTCCACCGCCGTATCGCGCACCGCACGATCCGGCTCGGGTTCCCGAAATCATCGCTGCACTGCAAAAGGTCGCCCAGCTACAAGGATTGCACCCCTCGGAGTACGAGTGGCTGGCCGTCCACGGTACCGAGTTGTTTGCCGATTCAGGTGCGGTGGTGTTTCGCGAGGGCGATCCGGCAACCAAGATGACGATTCTGCTGCAGGGGGAAATTTACGTGCGCCGCGAGCACGGCGGCCCGGCTGCGCTGTTCATCGGACGCTCGGGCGTGATTACCGGCGTACTTCCCTTCTCGCGCATGAAGGCTTATGGCGGGCTGGGGTACACCTCAGCGGCCACATGGGGTTTGGAATTCGACCGCTCCCTGTTCCCCGAAATGCTGAAGGCGATCCCGTCGCTGACGGAGCGGGTAGTGGGCATTCTGCTCGACCGTGTCCGCGAGGTCACGCGCATGGAGCAGCAATCCGAAAAGCTGAATGCCCTTGGCAAACTGGCAGGCAATCTGGCCCACGAGCTCAACAACCCCGCTTCAGCGGCGCAGCGCTCGGCTGCCAATATCCTCGAAGAGCTGCGCGTTTACGGCCACGAGCGGTTCAACCTCGGGCGCCTTTGTTTAAACCACGAGAAAACGGAAAAGGTGCTGGCCTGGGAAGACGAGGTGCGCGGCTCGGCCAAGCGCATGGGCAAGCCGGCCGAAGCGGAACAGACCTTCCGCGAAGATGAAATTGCTAACTGGTTGAGTCAGCACAATATCCAGGAGTCCTGGCACATTGCTCCCGAACTGGCGGAGTTCGGTGTGGTGCCGAGCCAGTTGGAATCCCTTGCCGGCTATCTGGACCCTGGCGCCATCAGCGTTGTCTTGTCGCAGTTCACGTCCTCTCTGCGCACCGAACGGATCGCGGAAGCGATGCTCGATTCCACGGAGCGGATCTTCGACCTGATCAGTGCGATTAAGGACTACTCCTACATGGACCAGATGCCCATCCAGGAGGTCGATGTTCCCCAAAGCCTTGAGAACACGCTGGCCATGGTGGCGTCGCGTCTGCGCAAGGTCGAGGTCGTGCGCGATTACGAGCCCAATGCACCCCTGGTCAGCGCCTATGGGCGCGAACTCAACCAGGTGTGGACGGCTTTGATCGAGAATGCCCTGGACGCAGTTGAGAACCAAGGCGAGATCAAGCTGATGGTGCGGACCGCGGGAGATATGCTGCTGGTCGAAATCTGGGACAACGGACCTGGCATCCCGCCGGAGTTACAGGCGCGCATCTTCGAGCCCTTTTTCACCACCAAGGCGCCAGGCAGCGGATTGGGCCTCGGCCTCGACGTGGTCAGCCGGATCGTGCGGATGCACCGTGGTTTTGTCACTGTGCAGTCCAAGCCGGGTAGTACCTGCTTCCAGGTTCGGCTGCCTTTGCAACAGGTACAGGCGTACTAAGGCAGGCTGCTGGCGCCCACGGCCACGATGACGCGCGCAATGTGGGCTCGTTTGTTGTTAATAAAAATGTGCGGGGAAAGGGTTTCGCTCACCACCCGCTGACCGGCTTTCAATTGATCGGTCGGGTTGTAGACCGCGATGTTTAACATCATGCCGTCGTCCACTTCGCTCCCCTCCGGATCCTGAATGGTGACTCCTGAGTCTGCGAGCGCAGCGATCATTTTTTCCACGCTGGTTTGCAACATGAATTGTTTGCGACGGTCGTCACAGCTGGGAATGAGCTTGGTGATGCGCCAACATTCGAGAGCCAGCGTTTTCACCGATCCATCGTTGATGGCGGTGACCGCCGTGAGTCTTGCATTCGCATTTGATTTCAGCCGTTTGGGGGCGGGCGCTTTGCCTTCAATCAGTTTCATCTCGGGACAACCGTAGCCCGGATACCTGAAAATTGCGCGTGCGCCGGTATTAAAAAGCCCTCATTCGAGGTGTGGGGGAACTGCAGATCCCTCCGCTTCGGTCGGACGACAAGATTAGGTTGAGTTCACTTGCATAGTGAGTGAGGGACGGGCACATCGCTCGACAAACCATCCCGGCCCAAGCATCTGCTGGCTTTTACAACGGCCCCCCTTTTGTCATCCCGAGCGCAGTCGAGGGATCTGCTGTTATCTCCACCCCACCCGGCGCTTGGCTAGTAACGCGGGGGAGCGACGGCCACGCGAACAATCGAGCACTTCACTCGAGTCCCGGCGATGTTAGTGGCTTCGGCGTTTTGTCCATTCAGCTTCAATTGCAGGCTCGTGCCCACCACAAATTCGGTGGGCTTCAAAGTGCTGCCCAGCTTCGTGCGGCAAACGTACTCATTGGCCGTTGTATCGAGAACCAAATCGTACTGCTGATGCTTTTGCTTCTTGCTGGTGGTACCCACGGTCTGCAGATCACGGAGCGTGGCGGTTTGAAAGGTGCTGGCTGCCAGAGCGAGGGTGGTCAACCCCGTTGCCACGATCCCCAAAGCCGATAACCTCAGATAGCTCATTTTTCCTCCCGCGCACAACGTTCAAGCACCCAGAAGCCTGGCGCCAAATGCCAGTAGAAACGATCCCAGGATGATGCGGTAAAGAGCAAAGACCACGAACCCGTGGCGACGCACCCAGAGCAGAAACCACTCCACCACACCCAAAGCGACGGCGAAGGAAACGATAAAGCCGATCGCGAGTACTATCCACCCATGCGTGTTCATCACCAGCGGCACAATAGTGTCGCCACCAGCCACGTGCTTGGGATGAACCGTCCGGAAGAACTCATATCCGGTGGCGGCGAACATCACGGGGATCGACAACAGGAAGCTGAACTCGAGAGCAGCGGTCCGCGTCATGCCCACTGCCTGACCCGCGGCAATGGTCGACATAGAACGAGAAACGCCGGGAAACACCGCGGACGTAACTTGCCAAAGCCCAATCCAAACTGCCTGGCCAAGAGACATCTGCTCCACATCCCTGGTCTTTAGGTCGCGGCGTACGCTGATCGCATCGACCGCCCACATCACGATCCCACCGATCAGCAAAGCCCACGCAATCGCGCGCAGATCTTCCAGGTGCTTGCCAATCAGCTTGGTCAGCAACAGCGATGGTACGGCTGTGCAGACGAATGCAATGAAGGTCAGCGAAAGCGGGTGCGTCAGGAGGGTGCGGTCCCCGCTCTCCCCCTGCGGAAAGGTGCGGAAGAACTCCAGGATACGGCCAGTGAACAGCACCACCAGGGCAATGATGGCGCCTAACTGGATGACTACGGTGTACATCTTCCAATAAGGGCTGGCAAGGTCGACGTGCAGCAATGCCTCAGTCAAGCGCAAGTGCGCGGTGGAGCTAACAGGGAGAAACTCGGTCAGTCCTTCGACAATCCCCAACAAGACTGACAGGATGTAATCGTTCAAGGGCCCTCCACGGCCACGCGTGTTTTCAACTGCTTACTGGCAAACTACTGGTTGCGGTCGTTACCGTAGACGGGAATGCTCTGCTGCAACTGGTATACCAGACTGGCGGCGCGCGCGGCATAATCCGATTGGGGATATTTGGTAGTAATGGTACCCGCAATGGTTATAGCCCGGCCCTTGGCCGTTTCGGCTTTCTTGTCATCGCCGTTGGCGCTGAACATATCATTCAACACGCCCTGTCGGTATACCGCGTTATAGAGCGCCTCGGCAGCGCGGGGCGACTCCGGATGTTCCTGGGCATATTTCTCATACAACTCGGCTTCCTTTTCCGGGCACTTTGTTGAGCCCTGCCAGTCGCCGCAGATCTTGTTGTCGAGCATGTCCCAGTCCGCCAGGTCTGCCCATTTGGAACGCGGGTAGTTCTTCTTCAGCTTGCGTAACTCTTCATCGTCGACTTGCTCGCGCAGGTAGTTTTCCTTTTCGTGCGCAGACGGCAGTGAGAAGACATCAGCCTTTTGCAGCTGCCAGCGAATGTCAGCGGAGCGCCAGGCGGCTTCGGGAGCGATGGGCGATTGCGGAAAGAAGTCGGCTGCGCGCTGATACAGAAGCCGGGCTGCCTGGGCGAAGCTCTGCGGCGCCTTGGGCAGGTTGGCGTCGACTTCGGCGCTGGCGGCCGCTCCAAACAAGACCAGATCGCCCTTTGGGGTATCGGTACTCACGACACCGGGCGCCTGCATCCAGCCGGCGATCGGCACAGCCGCGGCTTCATGGCCGAACACCGGGGCATCCTGCGATTTGGAAGTTTCTTCATCGGTGTTGGCGAAGACGCGGACCCACGGGCCGTTGCGTTCACCAATGACCATCTCCCGGCCGGGAGTGATTTCAGCCAGCCGCGCGGAGGAGGTATCCGGCGCCACATATAGATTGGTATTCCGAATAACAGTCGCTTTGGGACCCAGGCTGGGACCGGGTGGTTTCGGCGCGCCCATCAACGGCAGTGTGCAAAGCAGAGCAAGGGTGAGGATTCCGGATCGCATCGCTAGCCTAGGATACGCCGCCCGGTGCGGGAGGGGCGATCACGCCTGCTCCGCGAGAATACTGCGAAGCAGCTCCGGCTCCACATTCCCGCCGGAGAGAATGGCCACAGTGTGCTGCGCGGCTGGCAGCTCATCCGGGTGGAACAAGGCTGCGGCCACGGCGACTGCACCGCTGGGTTCGGGTACAAGTCGAGTGGCGTAGATCACCCGGCGCATGGCTTCGCGGATTTCCGCTTCGCTCACCGTGATGATGTCGTCGACGTAGGCCTGCATGTGAGCGAAGTTCAGCTCGCCTACCCTTTGCGTGCGCAGGCCATCGGCTGCGGTACGCCCCGTCTGCTCGCCTGTAAACGCAACGATGGCCCCGGACTTGAAGCTCTCGGCCGCATCCGACGCCAGTTCCGGCTCAACGCCAACCACCCTGGCCTGGGGACGGGTGAGCTTGACGGCCGCTGCTACGCCGCTGAGCAGACCGCCGCCGCCGACTGGTACGAGCACCAGATCCACCTCGGGGCGGTCATGCAAAATCTCGAGGCCGCAGGTTCCCTGGCCGGAGATGATGTCCCGATCGTCAAAGGGAGGAATGATGACGTAACCGAACTCCCCCGCAAGCGCCTCGGCGCGGACCTGGCGTTCAACCGTGCCCGGGCCAACGATGACGATCTCCGCACCCAACGCACGGGTAGCCGCTACTTTCACCGCGGGTGCATTCGAAGGCATGACGATGACCGCCTTCGCGCCGACGGCACGGGCCGCGAAGGCTACGCCCTGCGCATGGTTGCCACTGGAATAGGTAATGACGCCACGGGCACGCTCGGCTGCCGAGAGCTGGGCGATTTTGTTGAAGGCTCCGCGAAGTTTGAAGCTGCCGATGGGCTGCAAGCCTTCCGGCTTGACCAAAAGCTGACCCGCCCGGCCAGCGACTTCGCACCGGATCAGTGGGGTGTGCAACGCCACCCCACGTATCCGCTGCTGTGCTGCTTGCAACTCGGCTAGTGTGACTAGCCCAGTCGGTGGTTCAGGCAAGTTAGATTTCCAGAATGACCGGCATGATCATCGGGCGGCGCGACGTGCTCTTCTGAATGTAGCGCTTGAGGTCAAGACGGATTTTCTCTTTCATTACGCCGTAGTCGGCCTTTTCTTCTGCCGATGACTGATCCAGCGTGCGATTGACGATCTCGCGTGCCTGGTCCCCAAGCGCGATTTCTCCGGTGACAAAGCCGCGCGTCACAACTTCCGGTGCGCGCTCTACCTTGCCGGTACGTTTGTTGATGGTGATGATGGCCAGCACCAGCCCATCTTCACTGAGATGTTTGCGATCGCGGATGACCAGGTCTTCCACCACGTCGGTGGTCGATCCCGCGTCGATGCAGATGCGGCCGGTGGTCACCTTGGCGCCCTTGGTCGCCGTGTTTGCGTCGAGTTCGAGAACATCCCCGTCTTCGAGCAGCACGGCTTGCTGCACCACGCCGGTCCCCCTGGCCAACTGAATGTGCTTCTGCAAGTGACGGTAATCGCCGTGCACCGGGATAAAGAACTTTGGCCGTAACAAATTGATCATCAGCCGCATTTCTTCCTGGCTGCCGTGTCCGCTGACATGGATCAATCCAGATTCGCCATCGTCGTAGATGACGTTGGCTTCGCGGCGGCAAAGATGATCGATGACCCGATAAATGCTCTTCTCGTTGCCCGGGATCACGCGGGAGCTGAGCACGACGGTATCGCCCTTGTCTATGCGGGCATGCTTGTGGTTGTCCACGGCTGCGCGGGAAAGCGCTGACATGGGCTCACCCTGCGTTCCACTGATCAGCACCATTACGTCAGAGGCCGGGAAATCACGAATCTGTCCCGGGTTGATCAGCAGGCCTTGCGGCAGGGTCAGGTAGCCGAGGTCCTGGGCAATTTCGGACGACTCCATCATGGAGCGGCCGACGATCGCGACCTTACGTTTATGCGCGTGTGCGAGTTCCAGCGCAAGACGCAAGCGATAGATCGACGAGGAGAAACAACTGAAGAACAACCGCTGCTTGGTGCGCGAGAAAATCTCGTCCAGGCGTGGGCGCACGGCCCATTCGCTGGGAGTGTAGCCGGAGCGATCCACGTTCGTGGAATCCTGCAGCAAAGCCAGCACTCCGCGCTTGCCGTACTCCGCAAACCCGTGCAGATCGAACGCCTTCCCATCGGGCGGGGAGAGATCGATCTTGAAGTCGCCGGTGTGCACCAGCACGCCGACTGGTGTTTCGATCGCCAGGGCTACGCAGTCGACCAGGCTATGCGTGACCCGGATTGGCTCAATGGTGAACGCGCCCAGATGAAACTTTTGCCGGGGAACGATCTCGATCAGTTCGGCCGTATCGAGCAAGCGATGTTCATCCAGCTTGCCTTCGACATAGGCCAGCGTGAACTCGGTTGCGTACACGGGAACTTTAAGTTCGCTAAGGATCCACGGCAGCCCACCGATGTGGTCCTCGTGGCCGTGAGTCAGGATGATGGCGCGAACGTGCTCGCGATTCTCGATGAGGTAGGTGATATCGGGAACGACGATGTCTACGCCGAGCAACTCGGTCTCAGGAAACATGAGACCGGCATCGATGACGATTATGTCGTCTGCCCAGCGAAGCGCGAGGCAGTTCATTCCGAATTCGCCTAGGCCGCCTAGGGGGATTATCTGTAACTTACCGGTAGACATTCAAAGTCCAATGCTACCACGCGGTTCAGCGCAGCAGGTCCTCCAGCGTCGAGCTGAGATCCGTCTTATCATCGCGGTATTTCACAATGACCGGGGTGTAGAGGCTTAAACCCCACGGGTTTTCTCCCTCCTGGCCGGGTATGTTGCGGTTCAGGGCGCGCGCGCCAGGAACGACGACGGCCCCTTCCGGAATGATCAGGGGCTTATCGGCGCTCCCCTTCAAAACGGACCCGTGCACGACGTCATAGACCGGCGTACCGCGGGTGAGGATGGTGCCTGCGGCAAGCACTGCGCGGCGGCGCACCACGGTGCCTTCGTAGACGCCAGTATTGCCGCCCACCAGGACATCATCTTCAATGATGACGGGGGTGGCGTTGACCGGCTCCAGCACGCCGCCGATCTGGGCGGCCGCGCTGAGGTGCACCCGCTTTCCAATTTGCGCGCAGCTGCCCACCAGTGCGTGGGAGTCGACCATCGTGCCTTCGTCCACGTAGGCTCCCGCGTTCACATACATGGGCGGCATGCAGACCACACCGGGGGCGAGGTAAGCGCCTTCCCGGACGGAGGAGCCACCGGGTACCACGCGCACACTGTTCTCGACGGTGAAACGGCGGGCGGGATATGTGTCTTTATCGATGAACGAAAGTTCATCTCCGCCCATCGAGGTGAGTTTGCCCAGACGAAACCCCAGGAGGATCCCTTGCTTCACCCACGCGTTTACGCGCCAGCCCAGTTCGGTGGCCGGGTCGGGTTGCGCGGCACGGACTTTGCCTTCGCTGAGCGCCGAGCGCAGGGCCAGGAAGGCGTCGATGGCGCGCTCGTTCCCGATGGCCTCGGCTCCGGCGGCGAAGTAGTGTTCGATCTCGGGTTGCAGCGGGTGAGCTTTGGTTGTCATGCACCTATTTTAGGGTGTTGCGGCGCAGCGTAGATGTACCCCACTCAAGCCAAAGAACGGCTTGAATGGGCCACCCTCCATTCGTTTGGGGTCGAGAAGATTTGGGGTGCTGGAAGGAATGATGGTGGCCCACTCAAGCCGTTCTTTGGCTTGAGTGGGGTACATCTGCGCATGTATCAGGAGTTCTTATCCACCATCAATCCAAGGTCCTGCGCAAGCGACGCCAGCTTCTTGCGCGTTGCAGCCGTGACAGGAACCATCGGCAGACGATAATTCTCTTCCAGGCGACCCATCATCGCCATCACACTCTTCACCGGGCCCGGACTCGATTCCCAGAAATTAGCGGTGATCAGTGGAAAGTACTTGCGATTGAGCGTACGAGCGATCCGCCAGTCGCCATCCAGGGCAGCTCTCACCATGGTTGACATTTCAAACGGAATTTCGTTCGAAGCTACCGAGACCAAGCCTGCCCCACCCAGGGCGATCACGGGAAGCGCCATCAGATCGTCACCGGCCAGGACCGTGAACCCCTCCGGCACGCTGTAAATCAATTCCGCAATCTGCTGAAGATTACCGCTCGACTCTTTCACACCCTGGATGTTTGGCACATCCTCCGCCAGGCGCTGGACCGTAGCCGGTTCAAGATTCGCCCCCGTACGACCGGGAATGTTGTAGAGCACCACCGGGCACGGCACCGCTTCCGCGATGGCGCGAAAGTGACGGTACTGCCCTTCCTGTCCCGGCTTGTTGTAGAACGGGTTTGCCGTGAGTAGTGCACTCACGCCAGGCACAGACGCCGCTTCCCCAGCCCGGGCTACCGCTTCCTGCGTCGCGTTGTGAGTGGACCCGGCCAAAACCGGCACCCGCCCGGCAGCGGTTTCCGCCACGAGGGAAATCACGCGCAGCCATTCTTCATGGCTCAGCGTCGGGGTTTCCCCGGTGGTGCCGCAAGCTACCAGGAAGTCAATGCCGCTCTCGATTTGCCAATCGACCAGTCGGGTGAGCGTCTGTTCGTCGAGGCTGCCATCGCTGCGAAAAGGAGTGACCAGTGCTGTACCGCAGCCGCCAAGATTCATAACAAGTGGAGTCTACTAGGAAATTCGCCACACGTGACGGGATCGGCGCTAGGGAGTGCCTAGCCATCTACTGCAGGTGAGCTACTGCAGCCGAGGATAAATCTCGCTGAAGTCATAGCAGCCGGTCTTGCCGCTGAGCCACTCGGCGGCCCGCACCGCACCCTCAGCAAAACTACGGCGTGACAACGCTTCGTGCTCGATCTTGAGCACATCGTCACCGTGCCTCGCAATGATGGTGTGTGTGCCGACAGCCTCACCGGTGCGATGGGATTCAATCTTCACGTTGAGGGCAGGATCGACTTGCAGCAACACCTGCTTAATCGCAAGAGCGGTTCCGGAAGGCGCGTCCAACTTTCCTGCGTGATGCGTTTCGGTAATGCTCACGTCGAAGCCACGGACCAGGGGAACCATCTGGCGGGCCAATTGATACATCGCCTGGATGCCTACAGAAAAATTCGCGCCATACAACAAGCCGGCGTTGCGGCGCTCACAAATAGCCCGCATCTCGCCCAGCTTGTCATACCAACCCGTCGTCCCCACGACCACGCGTGCGCCATTGGCAAAGCAGGCGCGCATGTTGGAAATCACCGCTTGGGGAGTGGTGAAGTCAATCACGGCATCGTATTGCGCCAGCATGGGGCCGGTGAGGGCAGAAGCGTTGGTGTTCTCTTCTTCCCCAATGACGCGGACACTGTGTCCGTGCTCGTGAGCCACATCGGCCACCACCTGGCCCGTCTTACCGCGTCCCAGCACTAAAAAGATCATGGTTACGAATGCACGCTTTCTACTTTCGTTGTGCCGCCGTGTAGGGCGGCTTCCGCTCTTGCGGTTACATCGAAAATCTGTGGATCAGGGTCGGCGAAGAACGCTGCATGCAGCGAGCGCACCGCCTCATCCACATCATCCTCGTCGATCATGAAGCTCATGTTGATTTCCGACGCACCCTGGGAGATCATGCGCACGTTGATGTGCCGCACCGCATTGAAGACCTGGGCGGCAATGCCGTTCTGGCCGCGAATATTGCTACCTACCAGGCAGATGAGCGCCTTACGTCCTTCGTAGGTCACATCCGCCAGCTTGCTCAGTTCGGCCGCCAACGCAGGCAGCTGATCGTTGGAATCTACCGTCAGCGATACGCTCACCTCGGAGGTTGAGACCATATCGACCGCGCACTTGTGGCGATCAAACACCTCGAACACGTCCCGCAGGTAGCCGTGCGACATCAGCATACGGCTGGCAACCAGGTCGATGATGGTCAGGCGCTTTTTCGCTGCAATCGACTTGAACGGGCTGCGGCCATGGACCGCGAGCGCAGTGATGCGCGTGCCTTCATTCTCAGCATTGCGCGAATTCAGTACCAGCACTGGGATATTCTTCTGCACGGCCGGCAGTATCGTTGCGGGGTGCAGCACCTTGGCGCCGAAGTACGCCAACTCGGCCGCTTCTTCGAAGCTGATGGTCTTGACACGAAGCGCGTCGGGACAGACCCGAGGGTCCGCGGACATGATGCCATTCACGTCGGTCCAGATTTCGATCGCCGCCGCATCCAGGCCACCACCGATGAGAGCGGCGGTGTAATCTGAGCCGCCGCGCCCCAGGGTGGTCGTAGCCCCCTCAAGCGTCGAGCCGATAAAGCCGCCCATCACCGGTACCTGCCCCGCATCGACCAGGGGACGCAGGTGTTCGGCACACCGCGCCTCGATCATGGCGTTGTTGGGAACCGCCTTGCCATGCTGGCCATCGGTGATGATGCAGGTGCGCGCATCCACGTGTACGGACCGCACCCCCAGATGTTGAAACGCCTCAGCGATCAGCTTGCTGGACAGCCGCTCACCATAACTGACCACCAGGTCGTTGGTGCGTGGGGTCAACTCACCTACAGCGGAGAGACCGCGCAGGATCTCATCGATTGCTTCAAATTCCTGCTGGATCCAGTTCTGGATCTCTGCTTTGCTTTGGTCCGGCAGCAAAAGAGCCGATGTGTCACAGTGGCGATTACGCAGCCGCGCACTGATAGCCAGCGCCCCATTCCGATCGCCGCGCCCGGCCGCCCTGGCGGCGGCAAGCAGCTGATCGGTCACCTTGGCCATGGCGCTGACCACGACCACCGGCCGCTGCCCCGCCGTCTGCCGTCCCAAAACAATCTTGGCGGTGCGGCCGATCGCCACGGCATCTTCCACCGAAGTGCCACCGAACTTCATCACTACCGGCTTCATGCGGAGGCAGCCACGGGATCGTGCGCGCCCCCTGGCAATCCAGCCTGCTGTTCCGATAGAGGATTCAACTTGCCCTGCACTGCCAGGTACTCGCCGTTCAGCACCGCTGCCCCGGCACCCCCACGAATGGTGTTGTGCGACAGCACAGTGAACTTCCAATCGAGCAATGAGCAGGGCCGCAGGCGGCCTACCGTGGCTGACATACCATTGCCGCGCATGCGGTCAAGCCGCGGCTGCGGCCGATCGACAGCCGCATTGAACTCAACCGGCTGCAACGGCGCGATCGGCAAAGCGTGCGCAGCCAAAGGCGTAAATTCACTCCAGGCCGCGAGGATCTCTTCCCGTGTCGCCTTTGACCCTAACTGGATGCTGACATTTTCGGTGTGCCCATCTTCCACCGCAACCCGGTTGCAGTGCGCGGTCACTTTGGCGTCCAACGCCTGCGACGCGGCCGCCGTCCAGCTTGCCCAGCAGCTTGAGCGTTTCCGCTTCCAGCTTCTCCTCTTCCCCACCAATGTAAGGCACAACATTGCCCAGAATATCGAGCGATGGCACGCCGGGGTAACCGGCGCCGCTCACGGCCTGCATGGTGCTGACAAAAACGCTTTTCAAGCCGAACCGGTCCGCCAACGGCTTCAGCGCAAGCACCAGGCCGATCGCGCTGCAGTTGGGATTGGTCACGATGTAGCCGCCGGATTGCTTGCGCCAGCTCTGGGTTTCGAGCAGATCCAGATGGGCAGCATTCACCTCGGGGATGACCAGGGGAACATCCGCCTGCATGCGAAAAGCACTGGAGTTCGAAATAACCGCACAACCCGCGGCGGCAAACTTCGGTTCCAGTTCACGAGCGATGTCGGTGTCGAGCGCCGCAAAAATTACTTTGGGCGCGCCCTCGGGCGATGCAGGGGAAACCATCATCGAAGCAATGCGTCGGGGAAGGGGTGTTTCCAGTTTCCAGCGAGTCGCCTCACCGTAGGTTTTGCCGCTCGACTTATCGCTGGCGGCGAGCCAGGTGATCTCAAACCAGGGGTGACCTTCCAGCAATTGGATGAAGCGCTGACCAATGACTCCGGTGGCGCCAAGAATGCCGATCTTATGTCGTGTCTGCATGTGGGGATCGCTATGAATGTATTGGGTTATTTTAGACCATGCACGCAGGCCGGCGGGGGATTCCGGCCCTCGCAACAGAGCGGGGTGCCCCAGATCTCACCGCGTTCTTTGCGGCAGAAGCGGGAATTACCGCGTTCGACCCGCAACCCGGTCACAGGCGATCTGGCGAAGCGCTTGACCGGACGCGGGCGGGCTAAGCGCCGCCAACACTGCAGCGGCGAATGCCTTCGTGCCGCTAGCGCCGCCAACGTCGCGCGTCAGAGTTTTCTTTTCGATGTAGACCTTTTCCAAGCGCAGCTTGCACCCGTCCGCCGTTCGATCTCACTCACATAGCGCAGCATCAGGATGGCTGACTGCAGCAGGGCCGTGGGGTTCGCAATATCCTTGCCGGCAATGTCGGGCGCAGACCCGTGGACTGCTTCGAAGATCGCACAATCCGTTCCCAGGTTGGCGCCCGGCACCAAACCCAATCCACCCACAAAAGCAGCACAAAGATCGCTGACGATGTCGCCGTACAGGTTCTCGGTCAGCAGCATGTCGTACTGGTACGGATTCATCACCAACTGCATGCAGGTGTTGTCGACAATGTGCTCGCCGTACGTGATCTCAGGAAAGCCTTTCGCCACTTCTCGAGCGCAGCGCAAAAAGAGACCGTCCGACATCTTCATGATGTTGGCCTTGTGGATGGCGTGGATCTTGCGCCGCTTGAACTTGCGCGCGTACTCGAAAGCAAATTTCGAGATGCGGGTGGATGCTTTCTCCGTGACGATCTTTAACGACTCCACCACGCCCGGCACCACTTCATGCTCCAACCCGACGTATTCGCCCTCGGTGTTTTCGCGAACGATGATCAGATCCACGCCGGGATAGCGGGTTTCCATCCCAGGCAGGTTCTTGATGGGGCGGAAGTTGGCGAACAGCTCATACTTCTTGCGCAAATGCACGTTGATGGAAGAGAAGCCGCCACCGATGGGCGTGGTCACCGGCCCTTTGAGCGCCAGGTGATTGCGATCGATTGACTCATAAACTGCCTGGGGGATGTACTCGCCGTATTTCGCAAAAGCGTCCGCGCCGACGAGAAAAGGTTCCCAGGCAAACTGCGCCCCGGTGCCGGCGACCGCCGCTTCCAATATCTGCACCACCGCTGCGGTGACTTCGGGCCCGATCCCATCGCCCGCGAGCAGTGTCACTGTGTGCGTTCTTGCTGAGCCCTCTGAAGCTGCTGCCATTCTCTTTACTGCCTCCTCGGCGCATTGCCGGTCACCTGCGTACCGTTACCGCAGTGTTGTTATGTTTTGGATGCACTACCGTTTCGCGGTCTTGGCTGCTTCCCTGTTATTCAGCAGCTGCTCCAGCTCTTCCTTGAACTCGCGAACGTCTTTGAAGTCGCGATACACGCTGGCAAACCGTATGTAGGCCACCTTATCGATGGTCCGCAGGTGATCCATGATCAACTCGCCGATCTGATTGGTCGTGCGTTCGCGCTCCGCCGAATCCATGAGGAAGGCTTCCGTCTCATCGACGATGGCCTCGAGTTTGGCGGCCGACACCGGACGTTTTTCGCACGCGCGCAGCAAGCCGCTGAGCACTTTCTGCCGTTCGAATTTTTCGCGGCGGCCATCTTTCTTGACCACCATGTAAGGGATCTCGTCGAGGCGCTCGTAGGTAGTAAAGCGCTTGTTACAGCCCTCACACTCGCGGCGGCGGCGAATGGAGTCCGCTTCCTTGCTTTCGCGCGAATCCACGACTCGATCCTGCGCAAAACCGCAATAGGGGCATTTCACAGTGACTAAATTCTAGCAGCCACCATCGCTGGGGGCTCGCTACCCCGGCCCTCGGCATCGTTTGCCTTAGCCATGGCCGGCAACGGCGGCCTGAATTATTGCGATGACTCTTGGCGCAATAGTCGCATTCATGAACCGGAGCAGTGCAAGTCAAGGACGGGATGAACGGGGTGCGATACGCATCGGTCTGGCTGAGCGAGCGGAGCAGGATGTCCCCCACTCAAGCCAAACGCGGCTTGAGTGGGCCACCCTCGGCTTTTCTGGGCTGCGGGCCGAAAGCAGATCCTCCTGGGTGGCGACTGATCGGACCTCAGAAACTGCAGGGTGGCCCATTCAAGCCGCGTTTGGCTTGAGTGGGGGACATCTGAACCCTCGTCCAGAGCGCTTTCCAGTTTGTTCATCCCGAGCGCCGTCGAGGGATCTGCTGTGCTCGGGAATGACAAAGGGGGGCTGGCTAGACTTCGCTGACGGCTTCCTGCTGCACCACGCCCTCGGATTCCCGGGATACATTTTTGAGCGATACATGGTCGATGCGCGCCCAGATCAGCCCCAGCGGAATGACCGACATGAAAGTGACAATCAGCAGCAGGGCGCCGCAGGCCAGTGCCGGTTCAAATTGCACGTGGAAGATCTTCTGCATGACGCCAGTGGTCACGCCGATTTGGGTAAACCATCCAATTACCGGCAGCTGCACAACCGACCCAACCATGCTCGCAGCCATCATGACCATGCAGCGTGCCAGCGTCATCGACGACAGCTCGGGCGACAGCACAAAAGCCCGCGCGGTTTGCAGATAAGCGCTGGTGATCAAGCCCCACATGAGCAGCGAAATACCCAAAGCAATGAAGAAGTCGCTCAGCGTGGCGATGGAATCGAGTCCGTCGCGGAAAGCCAGAATCTTATTACCCACTGACTGCCCAAGCGCCGGCGAAACTGAGCCCAAAGCGCGTTGGGAAAACCCCGCAACAGCACGGCCGGAAGCACGCACAATGACTGCAAAACCTGCCAGAGCGATGGTCAGCACCAGGGCCGCCAGTGCAGCATGCTGCAGTGCTTCATGGTGGGGCAGCGTGGCCCGGTCGGGAGCAAGCAACAGCGCACCCGAAAACAAGAGCGCGGTGGCCGCCAGATCGAACATGCGCTCCACGGTGTAAACGGCAATCTGTGAGGTGAGAGTCAAGCCTGTCCGTTTGGAGACGAGATAGGGGCGTACCAGGTCAGCCAGACGTCCGAACAGCGCCACTGCGGTAAACCCAATGACCTGGGTACCCATGAGAGAGTTGATGCCCACTTTCTTCTGTGGCTTGATCAACACCGCCCAGCGTGCCGCGCGGAGCCAGTAGCAGCTCATGATCATGAGCACGCCGGCAGCAATGCGGCGCCAGTCCACATGCTGCAACTGATCGCGAAACACGCTCCACTGAAAGTGGACACGCGAGTGCACCAGCCATACGAGGGCTGCCAGCAGGATCGCTCCCACGACATACAGAATCCAGGAACGCTTCTTCAAGGGCGACTCTCCTATGTGATTGCCGGGCGCGATGTGGTGGCCACCCATCCCCTTAAGTGTTGCATGGGGCGGGTCTCACCTTTTATCTCAAGGCTTGGATGCAGCAGTCGCGATATGGTTCAGCGGAGGCGCAGAGGCTTTTTCCAGCTGCTTTCTGCGGTTGAACTCGCGGATCACGCGCGCCACGTAGGCGCGGGTCTCACGGTACGGAGGTACCCCGTGGTATTTATCCACTGCGCCGGGTCCGGCGTTATACGCGGCTAACGCTAGCGCCAGGTTTTCGTGGTAGCGCACCAGCAGCGCATCGAGGTAGCTCGTGCCGCCGTTGATGTTCTGGTCCGCCTGAAAGCTATCGGTCACGCCGAGCTGTGCCGCCGTGCCGGGCATCAGCTGCATCAGCCCCTGCGCGCCCGTCCTGCTGACGGCACGCCGGTTGCCGCCGCTTTCGGCCCGGACCACGCTGGCAAGCAGATCGACATCCAGGTTATGCGCGGCGCCGGCCCGGGTCATGAGCTGATGAACATCGGCCGCGGTGAGCCTGGGCTCGGGCCTGGGAGTGTTGCTCGCGGGCACAACTGGAACATCGGGAACCGTATCCACGGCGACGATTTCGGCGGCGTCTACTTCGAGAAAGTCACTGCCGGCGGCGCTGGTAAACAGCCGAACCCGGTCCCGCGTCTGCTCCCGATGGTCACACACAACGGAGAAGCCATTACGCAGCGTCACCTGCTCGGCAGCCGGCAGCGCAGCGGCCGAGCCCAATAGGCCCAGGCCTGCCAGGAGCCGGCAGAGGGCAGCTGCTTTGCTCATTGGGCAAACTCTACCACGCTGAGGCCGGCATTCAGGGCATCCCTACCACCTTCGTCATCTGCGGAGCCCTTCGTTTGAGTAAGCAGGACAGCTTCAATGGCCTGGGCCACTCCATCTTCGTCATTCGATGCGGTGACAGCCCAACCCCGGTTACGCGCCCGGGCAAGCATGCCTTCGCTGGCATTGGCCATCACGACGGCGTGACCGGCGTATTCCAGCATTTCCACGTCGTTCAGGTTGTCCCCGATAGCCATGATCTGTTCTGGTCCCAGGCCACGGATACGGGCCAGGTTGTCGAGTGCTGCTCCCTTGGAGCAACCGAGTGGCAACAGGTCGAGAATGCTCAAATTGCGGGCCGGGTACTCGGTCCGGTGCCTGGCGATCTGGCGACCGAGTTCGCCTGCCAGCAGGGCCTTTTCGGCAACTATCATTTCGTCCACCGTGCCGCAGATCATGCCCTGAATGGGTTCCTCGCCGCTGTCGAAGGCGCGCTCGATCGGCTGCACTTCCAACAAGAACGGCTTGTTCGCCTCGACCCAACGATCGATGCGCTGGTGCAGTTGCTGCATGCTTTCGATCACCAGGCTTCCGCTGCCTTCCCGGTCGAAGGTAAACACCAGGGTGCCGTAACCGCGCAGTTCCCTGCTCAGGCCGCGAGCCGTCTCCAGGGGCAGGAACCGGCGATCCAGCAAATGGCCATCGAAGCCGCGCACCACCGCCCCGTTAGAAGAAATCATGACCGACTGCTCGCCCAAACCCACTTGCGAGATGAGCGGCATCGCATAGGCCTGCCGGCGCCCGGTGGAGATGACAACCTCCATCCCGGCGGCTTCGGCAGCAAGCAAAGCGGCACAATTTCGTTCACTGATCCGCGGGCCGGTCGACGGCATAAGGGTACCGTCGATGTCGATTGCAATTAACTGTATGCTCACCCCTTCATTTTACCTGCTAAGCCTGCCCTCAGCCGCGGTGGCACCCGATTCGCAAACGGGTTTCGAACTATCATGGGTTTTATGCCTTCGATAAGCTACCTGGAGTGCTCCCGCTGCTCCGCCCATACCTCTGCCGAAACGCCGCAAACCCTTTGCCCTCAATGCGGTGGCGTCCTCTACGTGCGTTATGACATGAGCCGCTCTGCGGCAAACCGCCAACGTGAGGACATCGCGGCACAGCGCGGCCGCTGCACCGGTTTCGCTCGGTATGTGGCGGTACGCAAGTGTCTTGCCCTCAGCCGAACCGGTTACCCTCGGCGAAGGCTTTACGCCGATGTTGCGCAGCCGCCGCTATCCCAACCTCTTCCTGAAAGAAGAAGCCGCGAATCCCACCGGCACGTTCAAAGCTCGCGGCCTCTCCATGGCGGTGACCATGGCTCGACACTATGGGCTCAGGAAGCTGGCTGTTCCCTCCGCGGGGAACGCTGCAGGCGCCCTGGCTGCTTATGCGGCTGCAGCCGGTATCGAGGCTCACATCTTCATGCCGCGCGATGTGCCACTGGCTAACTATCTCGAGGCCACGGCTTACGGAGCTAACGTTACCCTGGTCAACGGCTTGATTTCGGATTGCGCCCGCATCGTCGCCGAGCGGAAAGAAAGAGAGGGCTGGTTCGATATCTCGAGCCTCAAAGAGCCTTTCCGCGTCGAAGGCAAAAAGACCATGGGCTACGAGCTGGTCGAGCAGTCGGGCTGGCGGTATCCGGACGCAGTGTTTTACCCGACCGGCGGTGGGGTAGGCCTGATTGGCATGTGGAAGGCTTTTGAGGAAATGGAAGCGCTTGGCTGGGTGCAGGGACGCCGGCCGAAGATGATCGCGGTGCAGGCCTCCGGCTGCGCACCGGTCGCCAAGGCATACAGGGAAGGCGAGCAGGCCTCACAGATGTGGCCGCAGGCAGCCACATTCGCTTCTGGGTTACGAGTGCCGAAGCCTTATGGGGACAGCCTCATCCTGGATATCGTTCGAAAGTCGGGAGGAGTCGCGGTTGATTACTCAGATGAGCGGATCCTGGCTTCGCTGTTGGACTGGTCACGTCACGAAGGTTTACTGCTCTCGCCCGAGGGCGCGGCCGGTACGGCGGCCTACGATGAACTGCTGGCCAGTGGGTGGTTATCCCCTGACGACAAGGTCGTCATCTTCAACACCGGAGCCGGCCTGAAGTATGCCGATGTGATTGCTGCGGATATGGGTTTGGTCTTCCCTCCACCGATGACGGCACCGCAGGAGGCTGAGCACACGGTGGAGAGGGATCACCGCGGGCTCGCTCTGCCCTCGCGGCACAAGGCAGGCGGCATTATCACGCCGCAGTGACGGTTGCACGCGTTTTTCACGGCCTGTGCGGTAACCAATGACGGGTGCTCCACATCTCGCGAAAACGAGCGGGATATGGAGCACCCATCACTGGTTACGGAGTAGACGTGAGCAATGGGATCAGACGCGCAACTGCAGCTGGGGAACCAGCAAGCGGGAATGTTCGATGGTGACCGAGTTGCCCTGGGTGTAATAGAGGGCGATCGAGATCAACAGAACCACAGCGACCAACGCGGCTACCAGGATCAGGTAGCGAAGCATCTCTTTTTTGTGCCTTCGGGCCTGGGCCGGTTTGTCCACGGCGGCGCATCGAAGGCTTTCGGCGACATCCACATGATGGGCGTGTCTGGCGGCCGAAGATGCAGGTACTGGCATGCACCCTCCTCTTATTTGTCTAATCCATAGACGGCGGAAACGCGGTTTCGGTTGTTCTCACCGCTTATTTGCGATCCCGCAGAGTAAATCCCCCCAGGTCCGTCCCACCCTACAGAAACCCGGGTTCTTTTGCCATAGAATAGAAGGGTGAAGCAAGAACCACCCAAGTACCTGCCCGGCGTTGCCGCTGGCGCAACAGCCCTGCTCGAAGCGCGCCCACGCATCGGGTTCGTGAGCCTGGGCTGCCCAAAAAACCTGGTGGATAGTGAAGTCATGATGGGCTTGCTCGACCAGGCGGGCGCAGAAATGACCAACGCCCCGGAGACAGCAGACATCCTGGTCGTCAACACCTGTGCGTTCATCGATAAAGCCAAGCAGGAGTCCATCGACACCATCCTGCAGATGGCGCAGTACAAGGTTGCAGGCAAAGCCCGCAAGCTGATCGTCGCCGGCTGCATGGTGGAGCGGTACCGGGACGAGATCCGAAAGAACCTGCCGGAGGTGGATGCGGTTGTCGGCACTGGTGAACTGGAAGCGATTCTGGCCGCGGCTGGGCTGCAATCGCCTGCACCTCCCGCCGAAACACCGCAGCTTTTCTCGATCTTGCCCAGCCGGCAGACGCAGTCGCCCATTGCCTCTCGTCCCGAAGGGGACTTGCGGGAAGCGCAGGGCCGTTTTGGACGCGAGGAGTGGGAAGGCGCCCAGGCGCAACTGCCGCAGTACCTTTATGACCACACTACGCCGCGGATGCGGGCCACCGAGAAATCGACCGCATATATCAAAATCGCCGAAGGCTGTGACCACCCCTGCAGCTTTTGCGTGATCCCGAATCTGCGCGGTAAGTTTCGTTCGCGGCGCTTCGCTTCGGTAATCAGCGAAGCCGAGCAGCTAATCGCCCAGGGAGTACGCGAGATTACCCTCATCGGCCAGGACACCACCTGTTACGGCGAAGACCTGGGCATGAAGGATGGTCTGGCCCAGCTACTCGACAGCCTGGCGCAGCTGCCCGGCCTGAAGTGGCTCCGCTTCCTCTACGCCTACCCCAACAAGGTAACCGGGCGTTTGCTGGAGACGATTGCAGGGCACGACACCATCTGCAAATACCTTGATATGCCGTTGCAGCACGCTTCTGGGCCGGTGTTGAAAAGCATGCGCCGCGGCGGCAATGCCGATATTTTCCTGCGGACCATTGAGCGGGTGCGTAAAGCAGTCCCCAACGTGGCTATCCGGACCACCTTCATCACTGGCTTTCCGGGGGAGACGGTTGCCGACCACACCGTTCTCACTGAGTTCGTCCGCGAGGCTCAACTGGATTGGCTGGGCGTGTTCAGCTATTCCGACGAAGAGGGCTCGAAGGCATTTCACCTGGGCGACAAGGTACCCGCCCGCACCATCGAAGCTCGCCGCCGTTCGCTGATGCGGCTGCAACAGAAAATCAGCCGCAAGGCCAAAGCAAAACAGGTAGGTCGCCGGTTCGATCTGCTGGTTGAGGGTCCGTCGGAGGAAACGCCTCTTCTCTGGCAAGGGCGCACGCAGCACCAGGCGCCCGAAATCGACGGCAAGATTTTTATCAACGACTTCGGTCCCTACGAGCAGCTAACCGCCGGGCAGTTTTACCGGTGTGAAATCACTGAGTCGCAGGACTACGATCTGGTCGGCAGAATCGTTGCCGAGTGAGCGATCGGGAGCCTGGCGGCGAAGAACAGAGTGTTGCGATGAGTCCCTCCCCTAAAAAAGTGAAGAGTCTACGCTGCCCCACCTGTGGGCAGATCGTCACCACCAAGGATGCAGATTTCCCGTTCTGCAGTGATCACTGCAAGACCATCGATTTAGGCAAGTGGGCCAGCGGCGTCTACCGCATCTCTTCCCCCGTGCTCGATCCTGAGCTACTGGAAGAGATTGAAGGGATGCGCCCGCGCTCGTCTGGCGATGAATGATCGCGCGGTAGGCAGAAAGACTACCTGGGCCTGGGTCGCCGGCACCTTCTTCGGCGCTGGGCTGGTGAAACCGGGACCAGGGACATGGGGTTCTGCGGCAGCGGCACTGCTTTGGCTGGGCGCGGCCCACGTCTTCCATCCCGGCCCGTGGTCACTGGCCTGGGGGACACTGGCCGCCGCCTTGCTCGCGCTGCTGATCGGGGTGCCCGCGGCGACAAGAGTGGAACAGGAAAGTGGCCGTGAAGATCCCGGTCACGTGGTGATCGATGAAGCCTGCGGGCAATGGATTGCCCTGATCCATGCGCGCGCGGACTTACCCCACCTGCTGGCGGCATTCCTGTTCTTCCGTTTGTTTGACATCGTGAAACCGTGGCCAGCCCGGCAACTGGAAAATTTGCCTGCAGGGTGGGGCATCATGCTCGATGATGTTGCGGCCGGCGTGTATGCTTTGCTGTTGGTACAAGCGCTGAGTAAGTGGATCGGTTAATCAGTCGCCTCGATTTACCCTGGCGATCCCATGCAGCCTGAACCCGCTGCGGATGCTCAAAGTGCCACGGCGTTCGCTACACTTAGAGTGCAGGGGTCAAGTGCGAAGACTCTGCTTTCAGGAACTGAGCCGATGCGATTCTCCAAAGAGCCCCCCATTTCGAACTTGCCTAGAATCGAATCCGCTATCCCAGACGCTGCCTTGCCCGGCGGGGAGATCGAGGTGCGCGGAGCGCAGCTAGGGGCTGTTCAGTCGCGCATGCCAGTGGCTGTGCTCGATGGCATTGTGACCCCTGTGCTGCTCTCGCGAGCAGATCGCCTGATTGTGCGCATCCCCGACGACGTGCAGACCGGGCGTCTGGAAATTCGCCAGAACGGCCAGACCAGCAATAGCATTCGCCTCAAGATCGCCCGCTTGCTGGCGGGTAATCTTCACCCCGTCGGGAACCCGGCGGTGGACGCCGCGGGCAACATCTACTCCACTGACTCAGGACCCCGTGGCCAGAAGACCGCCGTTTCGGTGTACCGCATTACCCCGGCAGGCGAGATGGAGCCTTTCGTCACCGGCATCACCAACGCCACAGGACTGGCCCTCGACGGGGAAGGATACCTGTACGTCTCCTCTCGACTGGATGGCACGGTTCACCGCGTCTCCCCGGATGGCGCCTCTTCGATCTACGCCGAAGGCATGGGCATCGCCACCGGGATTGCGTTCGATACTGCGGGAAACCTGTATGTAGGCGATCGCAGCGGCACCATCTTCAAGATCGCGCAGGATCGGCAAATCTTCGTGTTTGCCACCCTGGAACCAAGCATTGCCGCCTACCACCTGGCCTTTGGCCTGGATGGCACGCTGTTCGTGAGTGCCCCAAGTACGTCGAGCTATGACTCCATCCATGCCATCGATCAGGCCGGCGTGGTCCGCGTGTACTACCGCGGGTTGGGGCGCCCCCAGGGCCTGGCGTTCGATCTGGCCGGCAATCTTTATGTTTCAGCTTCGTTCCGCGGCACGCGTGGACTGGTCGCGATTACACCGGCGGGGCAGGCTTCCGTCGTGCTCGCTGGCTCGGGCATCGTGGGCCTGGCGTTCGTGCCCGGCGGCAATGCCATCCTGGCTGCCAACGGTGCAGTCTATGATGTACCGTTAGGCATTGAGGGCGTTCGATTGTTTTAAGCCCCGGCAGGCCTGCCGGGTGTCATTCCCCCTGTTGAAGTATGCGGATAACCGTACGGGGCGTTTGCGTGCGGCCAGCCCGTGCAAGAAAAAATCTTTAAGAAACAGGCAAGTCCCGGATGAATTGCGAAATCGTTGCTGTCGGTTCTGAACTCCTTACTCCCTATCGCCAGGATACAAACTCTCTCTATCTGACCGAGCAGCTGCTCAACCTGGGTGTGAATGTCACGTTCAAGACCATCGTGGGGGATCGCCTGGCCCACCTGGCTGGGGCAATCCAGGTGGCTTTGGGGCGGACCGACATTGTGATTACGATGGGCGGCCTGGGTCCGACCGAAGACGATCTGACCCGCCAGGCGGTGGCAGAAGCCCTGGGGATCCGGTTGCGGCGGAATCCTGAAATCATCGGCGCCCTCTATGCGCGCTTTGCCGCGCGTCGTGCGCAGATGACGGAGAACAATGCCCGGCAAGCCGACGTGCTGGATGGCTCAGTGATCCTGGAGAATCCGCGTGGCACCGCGCCCGGGCAATGGGTGGACACCGTCTATGGTGGCCATCGTAAGCTGGTCATCCTGCTCCCGGGGCCGCCTTCCGAATTGAAGGCCATGTTTGAAGCACAATGCCTCGAGCGGCTGCGGGACGTAGTGCCCCAACGCGCCATCGCGACCCGCACCTTGAAAATCGCCATGATTGGCGAGTCGCAGGCTGATGCGCGCATCGCGCCCATTTACACCCGTTACAAAGATGTGGACACGACCATCCTGGCCCACACGGGCGATATCACCCTCAACCTGAGCTGCGCCAAAAGCGACATGGAGACGGCCCAGGCACGGGTGGATGAGCTGGCGGGAAAGATTGAAGACGAGCTGGAAGAGTTCATCTACTCCTCGCAGGCAGAGTCGCTGGAGCAGATCGTTCTGTACCACCTCGGTATGCACGCCTCGACGCTGGCGGTCGCGGAGAGTTGCACAGGCGGCATGGTGGCGCAGCGGCTGACCAGCATCAGCGGCAGTTCGCGGTCGTTTCTGGGCGGCGCCGTGGTCTACAGCGACGCATTGAAAACGTTATTTGCCGGCGTGCCCGCGCCCTTGATCGAGGCCCACGGAGCCGTCAGCAAAGAGGTAGCGATCGCCATGGCCGAGGGCATCCGGCGCACCACCTCGGCAACCTTCGGACTGGGAATCACGGGGATCGCCGGACCCGGCGGTGGATCGGAAGACAAGCCGGTCGGATTGGTATACGTGGCCGTCGCAGACGCCAAGGAAACTGAAGTAGTCGAGCGCCGCTTTGGTGGCGACCGCGACCACATTCGCGCCTGGGCCAGCCAGCAAGCGCTCGACATGGTGCGGCGCAAGCTGGTGTAGGGGTTGGTTGCTTCGCAGGAGCCGCCCTAAGCCACAAGCAGATCTACAGAAAGGTAAGCAACCCACCCTTGTCATCCCAAGCGAAGCCTTGGTCCCTGGACGCGTGTCTCACCACCCATCTCCATTGCAATAGCAATGCCCTAACCCGGATTTCTCACCACAACCCTCAGCTTCAGACCACAATGCCCTAAACTAGCAAGCCCCCAACTTGTCATCCCGAGCGCAGTCGAGGGATCTGCTTTGCGCCTTTCTCCTGCCACAAATCTCTACATGAGCTCCAGCATCGGATGGGCAGAGGAACGCGGGTCTCGATAGCAGTCGCTTCGCTGCAAGGAGTGACTCTCCTGCCTTCCTGCTGAAAGAATGGTTCCTCTGCGTGTCCGATGCTGGAGCTCATGTAGAGATTTGTGGCAGGGAGAAAGGCGCAAAGCAGATCCCTCGACTGCGCTCGGGATGACAAATCGGGGGCTAGCTAACCCGCAAAACATGTCGTCGCACACCAAAACTTATCCGGTCGCACCAGCGTACATGGGCTAAATACGACGGACGAAGCCCTTTAAACGTTTTCACTCTACTGACTAAAACATCGGGAAAACGTGATCTGCAGCCCACGTACGCCGGAGTCGGCGAACACGGTGCACCCGTCCAGGGAGAAGGGCATTGCTATTGCAATAGAGATGGATGGAGACACGCGTCCAGGGACCAGGGCTTCGCTCGGGATGACAAAGGGGGGGCTAGCTACCCGCAAAAGATGTCGTCGCACAGCAAAGCCCTCGCCCTACGCGGGGCAGGCCTGCACTGCTTCAGCTTCGTTGTCGTAGACCTTGAAAAGAGTCAGAATCCCGACCATCTTGAACGTCTTCGCCGCGAAGGGCGACGGGCTGACCAGCTTTGCGTCGCCCCCGGCCTTCTTGGCCTGGCGCAGCGCATCCACTATGGCTCCGATGCCGCTTGAGTCGATGTAGGGCATCGCCGATAAGTCAAGCAGTAACTGGGTGTGGCCGCTGCTGATTGCACCCTCGACCGCCTGATCGAGTTGCTTGACACCTTCTCCGTACTTGAGCGGTCCCTTCAGCTTCAAACAGCAGATGCTACCGCTCTGTCGAATATCAAGATCCACGAAACGTTCTCCCAGCCGGGAATTTTCCAGACGCCTTGGATGGGCTTCCCGAGCATGACACTTTCTATACCAACGCATTTAAAAATGCTGTAGTCTCCGACCAGATTAACAATCAACCTATCCCTCCTGTACGTCAAGCGAACTTAAGGCTCATGAACGTTGACCTGGGTACTCGGCTGAACACGCAAGACATATCGCAACTGGCGCGATCTCTTCTGGGCTCCCCTGAAATCGCTACCCGGGCAGCCCTGCTGGCTGAGGCCATTCGGCACGCCCTGCCCGGCAGCGCCTGCGCCGTCTACAGCTTGCGCCTGCTTCCGCAAGGGGATGCGCAGTGGGTCCCGCTCGGCGTATCGGAAGAGATGTCCATCGCCGAGGACCCCCTCCCCGGCAATACGCGCCTGTTCGCGCCGCTCGTCCAGTTGCTGCAACCGGTCGTCTACTCGCCCGCGCAGCTTGCGCGTGAGGACTACGCCCACCTCCACGTGCTGCGGACGGTGCGCTCCATTGGTTATCTCCCTTTGCTGCGGGACCAGGAGTTAGCCGGGGCTTTTGAAATAGTGAGCTTTACCGAAGAGATGACCGAAGACACGTTACGTTCGGTCGACGGCATCGCCGGCCTGGCCGTCGCGGCGCTCACATCGGCTGAGCAGTTCGAAGAGCAACGGCAGAACCTGCTCGATTCCATCCATCGGCTGACGCAGTTATACGACCTGGAAAAATCTCTGAATGAAACTCTTGATTTCGAGCCCTTGCTGGAATTGATCCCGGTAAAGGTCGCCGCCATGCTGCCCTGCCAGGCAATCCATTTGTGGATGTTCGATGGGGGCAAGCTGCGACTGGTTTCCGCCTGGGGCGAAGACGCGACGGCAGAGATCGGGACCACTGAAGACGCGGGCGAAGGGTACGTCGGCGATATGGCGGAAGAGGGTACGCCGCTGTTGATCGCTGATGCCGCAGACGCTCGCCTGACCACCCGCAATGAGCGCGCGTCCGAGGGCCCTGCGATCACCACCGCATTGCTGGTACCGCTGATCGAGCACCAACCCGATGGTAGCGAAAGCGAACTGGGTGTACTCGAGGCGGTGAACAAAGATGGCGGCAAAGCTTTCGATGACGACGACCTGTTCTTCATGAGCAGCATGTCCGAGACGGTCGCCAGTGCACTCAAGAACGCCAGTCTGATGTTCGCAGAACGCAAGCTTGAAATCCTCGAAGCGCTGGTGCATGTGAGCTCCGAGATCACGTCCACCTTGCGGCTTGAGCGCTTGCTGCAGATCATCGTCAATAGCCCGCAGTCAGTTTTGCCGTTCGAGCGCTGCTCGATTGCGCTCGACCAGCGGGGCCGCCTGCAGCTAAAAGCCGTGTCCGGCATGGCCAACATCCCCACCGGTGAGTTCCAGGTAGAACGCCTGCGTGAGTTGCTGCAGTGGCTGTCGAGCTACGACCAGCAATTGCTGATTCGCCAGCACGGCGATCAGCCGGAAACTGAAGATGGCCGCATACGGGAAGCGATAGCACGCCATTTCGAAGCCAGCGATTACCGTGCCTTATTTGCCCTGCCGCTGGCAGACGACCAGGGACGCGTCGGTTTGTTGCTATACGAGAGCAGCGATCCGGATTTTCTTGAAGTAGCCCACATCGAAATGATCAAGGTGCTTGCCGGGCAGACCACGGTTGCCATTCGCAATGCCCTGCTGTACCGCGAAGTTCCCTTGATTGGCTTGCTCGAGCCCCTGGTGCAGCGCAAGCAGGCCTTTCTGCGCAGCGATCGGAAGCGCCAATCGCTGATATTGGCAAGTGTTGCGGCCGCCATCCTGCTGCTCATCTTTTGCCCCTTACCGCTGCGCATCAGCGGCGTCGCTAACGTAGCGCCGCAGTCCGTGGTCACCCTCGCCGCCCCGGTCGACGGCACCGTCGCGCATATATACGCCCGCGAAGGCCAGCGGGTGAAGCAGGGCGAGGTGGTCGGCACCATGGACGACTGGTCCTGGCGCAACCAGCTTTCCGCAGCGCAAGCCAAGTATGAAGCGGCCATGCTGACTATGCAGGGTGACCTGGCCCGCCACTCCCCACTCGCAGGAGCAGACCGCACCCAGGCCGATTATCTGCGCGCTGAAATGGAGCGAGCACGGTTACGTATCGGCAACGCACAACTGCGTTCGCCCATCGATGGCGTCGTGATAACCCCCGACCTGCAGAATGCCGCGGGAGAGCACCTGGACGCGGGCGCCACCTTCGCGCAGGTTCTCGATCTGGCCAGCGCGCGGATCAACATCGCCATCGATCAGGAAGATGCCAACCTGGTGCGCGCGGGGCAGAAAGCGGCCATCAAGCTGGATAGCTTCCCTGCGCAAACCCTGCGCGGAGAAGTGTTGAGCATGAGCCCGGAAGCACAGCCACGCGGCGATTCCCGCGTGTTCTACGCGCACGTGTTGCTGCCAAACAGGAATGCTGAGCTACGCACCGGGATGGAGGGCCGAGGCAAAATCTTCGCCGGCTACCGGCCGGCAGGGTTTGTCCTGCTGCGCGGCCCTGCTCTCTGGGGCTGGCAGAAATTATGGGATTGGATCGGCTGGTAATCAATGCCAAGCAAGCATTCGAAACATAGCGAGACTTTCTTTGCTGGCCTGCATGCTCAAACCGGAGCGACCGCTATCCTGCTCCTCTGCCTGGCCGTGCCATCGGGTTGCCATACCGGGCCGGAAGGTGCAGCGAACTCGCCCGCCAGACGAGCCCGTGCTGGCCTCCTCGACGGGTAACGCAAAGATGCCGGCTGCGCCGCGTGCCCTGGCTTCCGCGCCAACGGAAGAACGCGACTTCAGCACCGCTGGCCCGCTGGTGGTCGAACAGCAAGCCGATGTGGTGGCCGAACGCGACGGGCGGGTGACTGCGGTCAAGGTAGAAATTGGCGACCATGTGCACCGGGGTCAGGTACTGGCTGTGCTCGACGACCGCGCGTTGCAGGCGACGCGTGCCGAGAAGGCCGCCCGCATCGCATCGCTTCGCTCACAAATCAACACTTGGGAAGCAGAACAAAAGAGCAACGAGGCTGACCTGCGGCGCGCGGACTCCATGCGGGCAGAAAAAATTCTCGACGACGAGGATTGGGAACACGTGCAGTACAAGCTGGCCGAAACAAAAACCCAGGTAGCCCGCTACAAGGCCGATACAGAGGCGGCCGAGGCTGAACTGCATGCTGCGGAAATCGAGCTCGACCAAACCCGCATCGTGGCCCCGTTTGATGGCCTGGTGGGCCGCCGCTCGGTACGCGAAGCACAGGGCGTGAAAAAAGGGGACGCTCTCTTCTGGATCACGGCGCAGGCTCCGCTGCGCATTCTGTTCACCGTCCCTGAGTCCTCCATGGCCTCTTTCCGCAAGGGCGCGCGACTTGAACTCACGACCCAGGATTATCCGCAACTGAAACAGACCGCAGTCGTCTACCGCGTCAGCCCGGTCGTAGACCCCGCCAGCGGCAGTGTCGAGGTGATCGGGAGCGTGGAAAAAGCATCTCCTCTGCTAAAGCCGGGCATGTCCATGCAGGTGAAGTTGAGCCCGCGATGAACCTGAGCGAGGCACTTGACGCGGCGCTACCGGAGATCCCGCGTGCCAGGCTTTCGCGCAAGAACCCGCCGCGCCTCGATCCCGACCTGATCATCCGGGAAGACACCAGCGATGGCGAACCGATCGTTGCCGTTTATCAGCGCAGCACGGCCAACCTCCTGCGCATGAAACCGACACAGTGGCAACTTGCCAGCCTGTTCGACGGAGTCCGTTCCTATGACGACATCTCACAAGCCTTCGAGAAGGAAACGGGAATCCCCCTTGCCGAAGAGGAGATCCGGACCTTCGCGGAAAACATGGACGAAGACGGCTTCTGGTACAAGGACCCGCAGGAAAAAAACATTGCCATGAATGAGAAGCTGGCGGCCCAGCGCAGCCGCCGCGCCAGCGGTCAGGCGAGCTTCAACGTCGTGCATATGTCGTTCAGCGCATGGGACCCGGACCGATATCTCACCATGCTCGACAGGAAGATCGGCAAATATGTCTTTAACCGCTGGATGGTTCTGGCGGCGGTGGGGATGTTCTGCTTCGAGATCATTGTCTTCATCACGAAGTGGAACGTGATCGGCCCGGACATTCCGGTGTACTACAACTTCAGCAAGAAAAGCTTTGGCGATCTCGTGGAGTTCTGGTGGATGCTGATGGCCATCGGCTTCATCCATGAAAGTTCGCACGGGCTCACCTGCAAACACTACGGCGGCGAAGTGCACAGCATGGGCCTGATGTTTCTCTATCTCACCCCGGCCTTTTACGTAGACGTAACGGAATCCTGGGTATCAGCCAGCCGGCTACAAAGGATGGCGACAATCATCGCCGGTATCTGGATCGAAATGATGGTCTGCAGTATCGCTGTGCTGATCTGGACGAATACGCAGTCGGGGAGTTGGCTCCATGAGTTTTGTTACAAGCTCATATTGCTGACCGGACTGGCGGTGGTGGTGGTGAATATGAATCCGCTGATCAAACTCGACGGCTACTATTTCCTCGCCGAGTGGGTGCGCGTTCCCGACCTGAAAGAACGCTCCACTTCTTTCCTGACTGGTTGGGTGCAGCGCCATATTTTTCGTCTCACCGTGGACGTACCCGTGGTCTCGCGACGAAGGGTGCCGCTGTTTGTGGGGTACGGACTGCTTTCCGGCATCTACAGCTACCTGCTTCTCTGGGTGTTTGTCCGTTTCAGCTATCACGTGTTTTATCGCTGGATGGCTGAGCTAGCACTGGTGCCGGCGGCGTTTTTAGCGTTCCTGATTTTTCGTTCACGGCTTCGGGCATTGCGGGAGTTTGCTATCGCCTTCTTTCGCACCAAAGCAAGCGAAGGCGTATTTCGTATGACGCCTCGGCGAGTCCTGATAGGGGCGGCGCTGCTGATCGTGTGCTTTGTCCCCATTCTTCGCGATCGTTTGCGTGGTTACTTTGTCATCGAACCGGTTGATACGCACCAGGTGCATGCCGGTGTCCCGGGGAAAGTGCTCGCCATCTACGTCAAAGAGGGAGACAGGGTGCACAGCGGGCAGCCGCTGGCCAGGTTGACCAGCCTGCAGGAAGCCAGCGCCCGTGAAGAAGCCAGGTCGCAGGCTGCCCTCTCCCAGGCTAAGGTGTTCTCAGCCGAGTTGCAGCATGCCGGCCTGGGAGATGCGCTCACCGCACAGCAATCGGCACAGCGCAATCACTTGATTGCAGCGGAACAGACTGCACAGCTCGCGGTGACGGCGCCGGTAGATGGTGTCGTGACCACGCGCAACCCGGAAAGTCTTCTGCACCGCGACGTCACGACAGGGGAACCCCTGATAACAATCATCGATCCATCGCGGCTGGTGGCGAGGTTATACATACCGGCCTCCGAGATGGATCGCATTCACGCCGGCGACACAGTCGCCCTACAGCCGTCTTTCGCGTTTTCTGAGATACACACGCGCCTGGGCGTGATCGACGGCGCCGCGGTGCCCTTGCCAGCTGGATTGCTGGAGCAGCAGGAGTACCAGGGCATCACTTTACCCGCGTTTTATAGCTCTCGCATTCCGTTGCAGGCAGGTCAGGAGGGTCTTCGAGCAGGAATGAGTGGTCCGATAAAGATTTTTGGCCGGCGCCGCAGCCTGGCCGATCGCGTCTGGACCATGGTAAGCGAGCTGGTGCGCACTCACTTCTGGTAAGCGGGCTGCACAGCAAAGGCGGCAACAGCTGATGCTGTTGCCGCCTTTAATCCAAGCAGATTGGCCCTACTTAACTTAATCTTCTCAGGGTCGTCAGCTTCGCCCGCGAAAGTTTCGCAGTCGCCTGTCTGGCCACCGCTAACCTCTTCGACTCGGTCGCAGGAACCGGGTCTTCAGGGGTTCTGCCGCTTTTGCGCCCAGCTTCCTTAGCGGAAGAATCAACGGCCCCGATGAGCGACTTTTTCTTGATTGCCATATCGACTTACCTATTCAGGACAACGCTTCCGTTGTCCTGAGCAATGCCCGTTAGGCTCGGCAATCCCGAGCGCTTCGGGAGTTACTACGGCTTCTGGAAGCCCGAGCGAGCAGCAACGACCTTGCTGGCGGCTGGCTTGCTGGTGTCAACCTTCGACTTGGTGGACTTGCTCTTGGTTGCAGGTGCGGTCTTCTTGCCTACGAGCGATTTCTTTTCCATGGCCATTGTGGTTTCTCCGGTGAAGATTTAACTGCTTTACGCATATACCTAGAGCAACTCGATGGCCAAACTTTCCTGTGAGCCTTTCCCAGTAAAAATCAGTAGAAAGCCCGCAAATACGGCTGTTGTGTCTTTCTTCCCTTCCCAAACCTGCTGGCGAACAGGCTTGGAGGGGTTAATTTTTAACCCATAAGGGTTAAATAATTAACCCTGTTCCGCTGAGCGTGTATTCCGAATGTACATCGCTGCCAAAATCCGCTGAATGGAATCCAGGTGCGATCAAAGATCAGCCATCAGTGTTGCTGGCGTACCTAAAGCGAATACTTGCGGCACAGGTACTTCATCCGCTGCGAATCGAGATGCAGCAGCCGCGCAGCGCCGGTCTTGCTGCCATCAGAGCGCCGCAGCGCCGCCTCGAGCAGCGCCACTTCCAACTCACGCACCTCGTCGTCGAAACGCACCCCTTCTGGCGGCAGCAGGATCGCCTCATGGGCAGTCACGCTTTGCGCCAGCAACTGCTGTGGCAGATGCTGCAGATCGATTGTTTCCCCCGGCACCATAATCACCAGCCGCTGCACCAGGTTCTCAAGCTCACGCACGTTGCCCGGCCAGGAGTGCTCTTCGAGCGCCGCCATTGCGTTCGGGGTCAGCCGTTTCGGCTTCAGGCCGTTGGCCAGCAGATGCACCCGCAGGAAGTAGTCGGTGAGCAGGGCGATATCCCCGGTGCGTTCCCGCAAGGGCGGCAGGTGGATGGGCACGACATGGATACGGTAGTAAAGGTCTTCCCGGAACTTGCCGCTGCGCGCCATCTCCTCCAGCGGCTCATTGGTCGCGCAGATCAGGCGGAAATCGATCTTGCGGCCCTGCCTGCCACCCAACCGTTGTACCTGCCGGTCTTCCAGTACGCGCAGCAACTTGGTTTGCAGCGGCAGCGTGAGGGTCGCAATTTCATCCAGAAAGAGCGTGCCTCCATCCGCAAGTTCAATCTGGCCCGGCTTGGATTCATTGGCGCCGGTGAAGGCGCCACGCTCATGGCCGAAAAGCTCCGACTCGATCAGATTCTCGGGCAGGGCGGCACAGTTCAGGCTGATGAACGGCTTATTGCGGCGGCTGCTAAGCGCGACGATGGCACGCGCCACCAATTCTTTTCCTGTACCGCTTTCCCCGCGCACGATTACGTTGATACGGCTATCGGCCACCTGGGCGACAGCGTCGTACACCCGGCGCATGACTTCGCTGGCGCCCACCAGGTCCTGAAATTTGCTCCGCTCCAGCACCTGCTGCTGCATGCGCGCTCGTTCGGCATCCTCGAGCCGGGTCTCGAGCGTGGTCTTCAACACCAGGCGCAGCTCGACCAGGTCGATCGGCGTGTGGAAGTGAGCATCGCTGCCGGCTTCGGTTGCCAGCTTCTCGACGCCGCGGGCGCGCGACCGGCTGAGCGAAATCAGCACCATATCGCGCTCCAGGATGCGCAGCTCGCGCAGCATCCCGGCGCCGGCATGCGCGTCATCACCCTGCGTGTCGATATCGACCAGCACCGCCTGGGCGCGTTGTTCACGCACCCAGAGCGCTGCATCCCCATAGTGATCGCGATGGCAGACGCGGTACCAGGGCGACAGCTCAGCCTCGATCTCGCCATGAAACGCTGTATCCGCTGTCAACAGGCAAACGACGGGAGATGTCTCCTGGGCTGAGGCAATCGAGCCTTGCGGATTAGGCATGGGTCATTCTACGGAATGCACTGAGCGCTGCAGATCCGTATCTACGCTAGCCTACTTATCCCAAACCTGCTGCAGGAAAAGATAGCGGGCACGATGCGGATCGGGCACCGCCGCCGGGCTCGGGCTTAGCTGCATCACCTGCCAGTTACCGGCAGCGTCATACACCGGCCAGTGCGGCGCCCCGGCGCTGTTAGGATCCCCGGTTTTGGCGAAGTTGGTCCAGTAGGTTTGCATCTGGTCAGAAAGCTTGTAGTCTTCCGGCGTGAAGTGGGCGCCTTTGCGCGAGTCCAGGTTACCGAAGACATACTCGATCTCATCGGAATGAAACGCACCATCCGTGATCGCGTGAAAGGGATCGCCGGGGGATGGCTGCGCAAACAGGTATCGATACGCGGGCGAACCGCCCTTGACCTGCGCTTCCAGCCACAACCAGGTTTGGTACACCAGGAAGCTATCTCCCGCGAAGTCCTCAGCCGCCCGGGTGGCATCGGCGTCATCGCTGCCTTGGTAGACCTGTAAGAAATCCTGCGAGCGAGCGCCGAACTCTTTCGCCGCGGTGGCCTGCAGACCCTTGATCCCCTGCCGTTCCGGATGGCTGATCACTGCGCCGCTGCTCTCATCACGGTTCCACCCGGCAATCAGGGGCACATGGGCCTGCTTGCCGGCAGCAAAAATCGCAGAGACGCGTTCCGGCAAAAAGTACCCATCCGTATCTGGCTCGAATTCCGGCACGCCCGGGCTCCTTCGACTGGCCCAGCTTCAATACGGCATCGGTGCTCAACGCTCGCATCGCGCCCGGGGTGCTGTCCTTCAGAGCTTTCGCTAAGAAGTCATCTGTTTTGGGACCGATCTCGCTGAGCAGCGGAAAGGGTAATACCTTGTCGCCGAACGCGCCCCCACTCTCCCCAATGGCATGCGCGAACAGCCCCTGAGCCAGCGGCGACGCCATCTGTGCGCTCACCGCAAACGAGCCAGCCGATTCTCCGAAGATGGTCACATTCGCCGGGTCACCGCCGAAAGCAGCGGCATTCCGCTGCACCCACTGCAGGCAAGCCAGTTGATCCATCAGCCCATAATTGCCAGATGCGTGATGAGGATCTTCCGCAGCCAAGGCGGTGCTGGCAAGAAAGCCAAAAATGCCCAGGCGGTAATTCATTGAGACCACCATCACGCCTTTGCGCGTGAGGTGTTCGCCGTCCTGCCGCGGCTCTGAAGTCGTGCCCCCGGTGAATCCACCTCCATAGATCCACACCATCACCGGCAACTTGCCTTGTGGCTTCGCCGCCGGAACCCAGACGTTCAGCGTGAGGCAATCTTCGCTGGCACCCGGATCGCGGAACACCATGTCGTCGTACCGCTCCTGCTGCATGCAGCGGGACCCGAAGGAGGTCGCGTTGCGCTTGCCCTTCCACTTGACGGCCGGCTGCGGCGCTTTCCAGCGGAGTGCGCCGACCGGCGGCGCGGCGTAGGGAATACCCAGAAAATCCCGGGCCTGGCCATCTGCGCTCATCTTTCCCTTCAGCTTGCCCATGTCGGTCTTGATGACCAGATCGCTTGCTTGCGCCGCCAGCGCGCCAGACACCAATGCCAGGCCGCAAAAAAGTTTCCAGGAAAACCTGATCAATCTACTCCTCCTCGAACGCACGAGGCCCTAATTTAACAGATGGTTCATGCGCCTTTCGCGGGGTACCGGCGCTGCTACACTCAGAACCGGAATCGACGATGCCTCAATTTTTGATGCTGATGAGCGTGGCGTATCTGTTGGGCTCCATCCCCTTCGGGTTTCTGCTGGTATGGCTGGTGCGCAAAGAAGATATCCGCGCCAAGGGCAGCGGTAACATCGGGGCCACGAACGTATTGCGCTCAGGCTCCAAGGGTCTCGGCTTGTTGACCTTTTTCCTGGATGGCAGCAAGGGGTATGCAGCAGTGGCAGTAGCAGAAGCACTGGCCCGCGGCAAAGCGCCCCTGGTGGTCACGGATTTGGCCGTGCTGGCGGCATTGTTTGTGGTGCTCGGTCACGTATTCCCGGTGTGGCTGCGCTTCAAAGGTGGAAAGGGCGTCGCGACTGCATTCGGGGCCTTCCTGGCCTTCTGCCCGCTGGCTGCGCTAGCAGCCCTCGGCCTCTGGATTGTGCTGGTTGCCGTCTCTCGCTACGTATCGCTCGGATCGATTGTGGCCGCCATCCTGCTTCCCTTTCTCACGCTCTGGATTTGTCCTGGCCGGTACACGTGGTTGTCGGGTGCCGGGGTCTTCGTGAGTTGCTGGATCGTTGTCGCAAAGCACTCCCAGAATATGCTGCGCCTGGTGCGGGGAACGGAACACCGGTTCGGTTCAGCCAGGAAGACGGCAGCATGAGCCGCATCACGGTCGTAGGCAGCGGTTCCTGGGGAACAGCGCTGGCGTTGGCGCTGGCGCGCCGCGGAGATCATGCACTCACGTTATGGTCACACTCTGCGGCGGTCGCTGAGACGATCACGAAGCAGCGCGAAAACACGCGCTATTTGCCAGGTGTGCCGATCCCTGCGGAAATACGCGCAATCACTGATCTTGGCGCAGCGGTAGAAGGGGCTGACATTGTGATCGGGGTCGTGCCGTCGCAGCACGTGCGCGCCGTCTACGGCACACTGGCACCGCTGTTGCGGCCTGATCAATTGGTCGTAAGCGCGACCAAGGGCATTGAGGACGCCTCGTTCCTGCGAATGTCCCAGGTGATCGAGCAGACCCTCGGCGGCGACGCGGTCTGCAGTGTGCTGAGCGGTCCTTCGTTTGCGCAGGAAGTCGCCCTGGGTGCACCGACCGCGATCACTGTTGCCTGCCGGCATAGCCACATTGCCAACCAACTGCAAGAGGAACTCAGCACCCCCGCACTGCGCTTGTACACCAACGTGGATGTGATCGGGGTAGAACTGGGTGGAGCGTTGAAGAACGTGATTGCCATTGCAGCCGGTATTGCGTCCGGCTTAGGGCTGGGGCACAACAGTGCGGCGGCGATTATCACGCGGGGCGTGGCCGAGATTACGCGCCTCGCGGTGGCTTGCGGCGGACAGCGGGAAACGCTGGCCGGTCTATCCGGCCTGGGAGATCTGGTGCTCACCTGCACCGGCCCTCTTTCGCGCAACCGCTCGGTGGGCGTAGCGTTGGGCCAGGGTAGCGGCCTGCCGGAGGTGCTCGCCGAGTTGCAGGGGAAGGTCGCCGAAGGGGTCCGGACAACTTCGGCCGCGCTTGGCCTCGCCAGGGCGCACAAGGTGGAGATGCCGATTACTGAACAGATGGCGGCCATTTTGGAGCACGGAAAGTCTCCCCATGATGCTATTCGTGATCTCATGGCTCGCCCGGGGCGGGAAGAGTAGTTGTTCCAAACTCTTGGCCACGGAACAAGCAACATTAGAAAAGGAAGCATTTCCCCACCACCCGTTTGCTTCGTCATCCCGAGCGTAGTCGAGGGATGACAAAGCAAGATGGGTGGAGCAAGAAACCCACATACGACCCCACCACCAAACCAAAGCAACGCCACCACTCTCCATTTGTCATCCCGAGCGTAGTCGAGGGATCTAACTCGATGCGCCCTTCTCCCTCCCCGATTTCGACACGAGCTCCAGCATCGGACACGCGCAGGACCTCTCCTCCCACGCAACAGCACGCCCCTCAATCCTGGAGCGAGCAACTGCTCCCAACCGCGAAGCTCCGTCTGCAAGTCCCACCCTGGGGCTTTGTAAAGATTCTTGGAGGGAGAAAGGCGCAAAGCAGATCCCTCGACTGCGCTCGGGATGACAAATCAAGATGGGTGGAGCAAGAAACCCACATCACGACCCCACCACCAAACCAAAGCAACGCCACCACTCTCCATTTGTCATCCCGAGCGCAGTCGAGGGATGACAAACGGGGGGGCGCCAGCACCTCGCAGGTGCCGCAGGAACTCTGTCCAGCAACTTTGAGTACACTCAAGCTATGCACCATCGAGACATTTTGTAATGATTCAAACCCTGTTTGGCAGCCTGGAAGAACCCGAGAAAAAAAGCATATTCGGCCGCATGAAAGAGGCGGTCACGCGTACTCGCGAGACCCTGGCTGACCGCATTGAAGACATCGTCGCCATCACGCATGAGGTGGACGAATCGAACCTGGAAGAGCTGGAGACCAGCCTGCTGGCCTCGGATCTGGGGGTTGGCACGGCGACGGAAATCATCACCGCCCTGCGCGCCAGGGTAAAGCGGCACGAAATTCGCAACGGTGCGGAATTGAAAGTGCTGCTGAAACAAGAGATCCAGGCCATCCTTGACGCGCGAGAGGAAGAAGACTTTTTCAAACCCAAATACACTGCCCCGCCCAGGGTGATCATGATGGTGGGCGTGAACGGGACCGGCAAAACCACCACCACGGGCAAGATGGCGTACTTCTTCCGCGGCCAGGGCAAGACCGTTCTCCTGTGCGCTGCCGATACCTTTCGCGCAGCAGCAATCGAGCAACTGGAAGTGTGGGGTCAGCGCACGGGCGTGGAGATGATTCGCACCAGGCAAGGTGGCGATCCTTCCGCAGTGCTGTTCGATGCCATGCGCGCAGCGCAGGCACGCACCACCGACGTTCTGATCGTGGATACGGCAGGCCGTCTCCACACCAAAGACAATCTCATGGCCGAGCTGAGCAAGATGCGGCGCACCGCGGAGCGCATTATCCCCGGGGCCCCGCATGAAGTGCTGCTGGTGATGGACGCCACCACAGGGCAGAACGGATTGCAGCAGGCCAGGCTCTTTACCGAATCCGCAGGCGTGACCGGCATTGTCCTCACCAAGCTGGATGGCACCGCAAAGGGCGGCATCGCCGTCGCGATCGCGCGCGAACTCAAGGTGCCGGTGCGCTACGTCGGCGTGGGAGAAAAGCTCGAAGACCTTCTGCCGTTTGACAGTAAAGCGTTTGTCGATTCCATGCTCGGCGATTGAAAGATCAGGATGCCGCCACACACAAGTGACCAGCAGTGGATGGAGCGTGCCTTGCAACAGGCGGAGCGCTCAGTGGGTCTTGCCTCACCCAATCCCGCGGTAGGCTGCGTTCTGGTGCACGATGAGCGGGTGGTAGGAGAAGGCTTTCACGAGTACGATCGCCGCGACCACGCTGAAATCGTCGCGCTGCGAGCGGCCGGAGCCCAGGCACGAGGGGCTACGGCTTATGTGACGCTTGAGCCCTGCAGCCATCATGGCCGCACCGGGCCGTGCGCCGATGCCTTGATTGCCGCAGGCGTAGCCCGCGTGGTCACGGCTACGCTTGACCCAAACCCGATCGTGCGCAGCAATGGAGTTGCCCGCCTCCGTGCCGCCGGGATCACCGTGCATAACGGTGTCTGTGAGCAGGCCGCCCGGCAGATCAACGATAGCTTTGCGCGGTTCATCACTGCGTCCCTGCCATTTGTCACGATGAAAGTAGCAGCTAGCCTGGACGGCCGTATCGCTCCCGCGCACAGCGCACCCGGGGTCATCCACTGGATCACGGGAGCCGAGGCGCGTGCAGAAGTGCACCGCATGCGCCATGCCAGCGATGCCCTGGTGACCGGAGTCGGTACCGTCCTTGCCGATGATCCGCTGCTCACCGATCGCAGCCGGCTGCCACGGCGCAGACCATTGTTACGCATTGTGCTCGACTCTCACCTGCGCACGCCGCTCGACTCGCAGTTGGTGAAGACCGCCCAGGACGATGTGCTGCTTTTCTTCAGCGAGGCCCCACCCGAGAAGCAGCGGGCATTCGCAACGCGAGGCATTCGCCTGCAGCAAATCTCCCAAACCATCGCGACCAGACATTTGCCGCTGCGGGCGATCCTGTTGGAACTTGCCAAAATGCAAATCACCAGCGTGCTGCTGGAGGGGGGCTCCACGCTCCACACCAGCGCTCTCCACGAAGAACTGGTCGACAAGCTGACCGTCTTCTACGCTCCCAGGTTCCTGGGGCAGGAAGCGGTACCCATGCTAGGCGCCCTGCAGAAGTCACCCGACCTCAAACGTTACGAACTGAAACGATATGGCGAAGATTTCGCCCTGCACGCCTACCTGCGCGATCCCTGGACGAGCATGCAGACCAGCGTCTCAAGCGAATAGGAGCTCACTATGTTCACCGGCCTCATACAAAGCACCGGCAGGATTCTTTCCGTCGAGCAGCGCGACGGTTCCCAGCGCATCGCGATTGCCGCTCCCCTGGGAGAGAGCATCAGCTTACGCACGGGGGATAGCATTGCGGTGAGCGGTGTTTGCCTGACTGCACTCGACATTGACGCCAACGCACAGCCGCCACGTTTCCATGCGGACCTCGCGGCGGAGACGGTGGCGCGCACCTCGCTCTCAGTACTTGCGCCTGGCGCCACGGTGAATCTCGAGTTGCCCACAGCAGCCGGCGCGCCACTCGGCGGCCATGTAGTCCAGGGCCACGTGGACGGCACCGGCACCCTGTTGAGCCTGGCACAGGTCGATCAACATGCCAATCCCGCCCTGGCAGATTGGTGGCTCACCGTGGCCATCCCCGACGCGCTCGCGCCTTACATGGTGGAGAAAGGCTCGATCGCGATTGAGGGCATCAGCCTCACCATCGCCAGGTGGGAGCGAAACACACCCGCGGGCAACCTGGTGCATGTAGCAGTCATTCCGCACACCTACGCGGTCACCAACCTGCACACCCTGAAAGTGGGCCAGCCGGTCAATGTAGAAGCCGACGTATTCATCAAATTCATGGAGCAAAGGGCGCAGAAGCCGGCCTTCGATGTGAGCCTCGCTTACCTGGTGGCGAACGGGTATTAGCGCCTCGCCAGGCGTTTCAACGGGCCCGATTCCGGTGCTATGATCGAGGTGTGCCGGGTCCTACGCGACGCAACCCCGCCAACCCCGCCAGGTCCGGAAGGAAGCAACGGTAACGGGTCAGTGCGTGCGCAGTAGGTAGCCCGGTACTTAAGACAGCCAGTGATCCTGCCAGCCTATTCTCCCCTCCTCGTTCCGAGCCATCCTGCACAAGCCCACGACCCTCAAAAAGGCCGGGGAGTCACGTCCACGTCCAACACCGGAGAAGTCTATTGAGCATCGAATTGCGTCCGCGCGTACAACGGCGTGCCAAGATCAGCGCCCTGGGAACCTTTGTACCGCCGCGCGTTCTCAGCAATGCTGACCTGTCGACCATGGTCGACACATCAGACGAGTGGATCATGCAGCGGTTGGGCATCCGCGAGCGGCACCTGGTAGAGCCGGGCATGGCGACGAGCGACATGGCCGTTGAAGCAGCGAAGCGCTGCCTCGCGAGCCGCGGTGTGGCGGCCAGCGAAGTTGAAGTAGTGATCGTCGCGACGGTCACGCCGGACATGTTTTTCCCCGCGACTGCCTGCCTGGTACAAGACAAGATCGGTGCCCACGGCGCCTGGGGGTTCGATCTCTCCGCCGCCTGTTCCGGCTTTTTGTATGCGTTGCAGGTCGGCGCCAAACTGGTCGAGTCGGGCATGCATTCGAAGGTGCTGGTGATTGGCGCGGACACCATGTCTTCCATCATTGATTACACCGATCGCACTACCTGTGTGATCTTCGGCGACGGCGCCGGGGCTGTTCTCGTCGAACCCACGGAAGAGGGGGAGATAGGCCTGATCGACTACCGCCATGAGATTGACGGTTCGGGCGCTCCCTCACTCAACATGCCCGCGGGCGGGAGCCTGCACCCCGCCTCTGCGGAAACGGTGGCGGAGCGCATGCACTATGTTCACCAGGACGGTCAGGCGGTCTACAAGTACGCTGTGCGCAAGATGGTGGAGACCTCCGGCAGGCTGCTGCGGGACAACAATATAGGCGCCGAGCAGCTGAGCTGCCTGATTCCCCACCAGGCCAACAAGCGCATCATTCTTTCGACCGCCGAGCGCCTTGGCCTGCCGCTGGACAAAGTGATCATCAACATCGATCGTTTCGGGAACACGACCGCGGCCACTATCCCGCTCGCCATGCAGACGGCTTTGGACGAGAAGCGCCTGGCCAAGGACGGCCTGGTACTGCTGGCGTCCGTCGGCGCGGGCTTCACGGTCGGCGCCTGCCTCCTGCGCTGGGAGTTTTAACAGCGGCTGAATTCCTGCTTAAAATGTGGCTGGGTTAGATGTCCCCCACTCAAGCCAAACACGGCTTGAATGGGCCACCCAGCATTTGTTCGCGCGGCCCGGAAACTCAGGGCAACCCAGAGATCCGGGTGACCGAAAACATATTGGGTGGCCCACTCAAGCCGTGTTTGGCTTGAGTGGGGGACATCTAACCCAGCCACAATCAGTCCAGCCGTCTCTAGAGCATAGCCAACTCAGCAACCTGAGGAAGCACGCTGCACTCGGCCGCGAGTGCATAAAACGACGCAAGCCCGCGAAGACAAGCCTCATCCAGGTGGTAATAAATGTTGCTGGTCAGGTAAGACCGGATCGTTGCAGCAGGAACCGCAATCCGGGTCGACCACTCGCTCACCAGCGCTTCCACCTGCCCCAAACCGTGGTCGCGCGAAGCCTGCAGGTCTGCCACCAGCTCGGTTGCTGTCAGCCTTGTCTCCTCCAGCGCACCCTGCCGCACTGCCCAAAACGCTGACACCCAGGGCAGGCCGGTGAAGCTATGCCACTCATGCGCTAAATCCAGATAGGTCAGCGACTCGCCGGTCCGCTCCAGGCGCGCTTGTTGGTCCTCGAGCGCGAGCAGTGCCGGGTCGCCGATCAACAATGCCGCATCGGCCACGGCCAGCATGGCATCGAGCACGGGTGCATGGGGAACAAACATCACCGGCACCTTCCAGAACCGTTCGAACAAGATGCGAGTGTAGGCAAACGAGGTAAGCGAGGACGTATCCGCGGCCACGCTGCGCACCCCCTCCACGCCCTGCCGGGATCGCACGACCAGCAGGATCGAGCGGACGCGATCGAGCGACGCGATCGCACAACCCGGGACAATGCTGAGTGTGGGCAATGTGGCATAAGCGGCTACGGGCACCAGGCCGATATCTGCTTCACCGGAGGCCAGCAAAGCCGCGCAGTGCGCCGGCGTGGAGTAGCTGATTTCGTAACCTTCACGGAGACGGCTGAGACCGGGCTCATGCTCGAAGTCCCACATCAAAGGAGCGGGATTCAGGAAGTCGATTGCCGCCATGCGCAGCCGGCGTTTGGTTGGGGGTCTCACTAGTTAGTGTACCTTGACAGGCAACCATGAACGGACGGGACCAAATGCAGGCGACCAGCTCCTTGCCCGAACCAGCAACCGAAAACCGGCTCGCCTGGCTTGCGCTGGTGCTCACGCCAGGACTAGGCCCAAAGCGGATCCTTAAAGCGGCAGACAGGCTGCAGGACGTTTCGCGCATCTTCCGCATGTCCTTGACCGAACTGGAAGGGCTGCAATTCCCGGCGCCCTCCGCGCAGTTCCTCTTCAGTGGCAAGGCACGGGCCGAAGCCGAGCAGGAGTTAACCAAACTTAATGCGCGGCATGGGGTTCTGCTTACCTACGACGACTCTGCCTATCCGGTACGCCTGCGCGAAATTTTCGATCCACCCCCCGTACTCTGGGCACTTGGCGACGTAAGTTTATTAGCACGACCCTCCATCGCGGTCGTTGGCACCCGCCAGCCCACGCCCTACGGCACCGGCATGGCAGAGATGCTGTCCCGTGATCTGGCTTTGCGGCGAATGGTCATTTTGAGCGGCATGGCGCGAGGCGTCGATACCGCAGCCCATCGCGGTGCTCTCGGCGCCAACGGCAAAACCATCGCGGTATGGGGCACCGGGATCGACGTGATCTATCCCAAAGAGAATAAGTCGCTGGCAGAAAACATTCTCACCGGCGGCGGCGCCATCGTTTCGGAGTACCGCCTCGGCACCTTCCCCGCACCGCAAAACTTTCCCAAGCGCAACCGCATCCTGAGCGGCATGAGCGTGGGCGTGCTGGTGGTCGAAGCCGGGGAGAACAGCGGAACCCGCGTGACAGCGCGGTGCGCACTGGAGCAGGACCGCGACGTGTACGCGGTACCCGGCAACGTCACCACCAGGAACGCATGGGGGCCTAACACACTGATTAAACAGGGCGCCCGGCTGGTAGCCACGTGGGAAGACGTGTGGGAAGGTCTCACCACCGAGGTGCGCCTTGAGCTCGAAGCAGAATTGAGTTTTGCATCGAATGGGGTGCGACAGGTATCTATTGTGGAAGAGCTGCCCATGCGCGAGCTGGAAGGTGTGGTGCTGGCGGCGTTGCGTCATGACGAAGCCCTGCAGTTAGACGAGCTGATGGAAATGCTCGCAGCGCAACTCACCTCTTCCGAAGTGTTTACCGCGCTGTTTGAGCTGGAACTGTCCGGCCACATCAAGCAATTGCCAGGAAAGAACTACGTGCGCCGTATGTAAGTGCGCCTGCCGCTCAGCAGAGATCGGGTTTGTTCCCGGCTGATTGCTGAAGCATCCACCCGCTATCGCAGCACGGGCGGCAGCACTCCCCGTGCGCTTTCGTTCGTGACACGCGGGAGTTGCCGGGCGCAAATGTCGTTTGAAACTTTTCGGCGTCTCGCCTATCTATTGATTCCGTGCTTCGTGTGATTCCATGCTTCGTGTGATTCCGTGCTTCGTGTGATTCCATGCTTCGTGAGTTCGTAGCCGAACGGGATGCGCCGTGGTGAGAATCGACACCCGGAGCGGAAGAAGCGGCACCCCTGGCAAAGCACCTCTGTAACGGAAGTTGCAGAAGCGGAAGTCGCACATGTCACAGGAGTAACAGTGCGCCGTGAGTGGTTGCCGGCGGTCTCGGGCAAGCCACCGATCACGATAAGTAAATATCGGTGAACCAAACAGGTGGTACAGTCAGTCCCATCAGAAGAGCTTTTAACGTAGTCCTGGGTCGTTATCAGGTTTAAGGAATGCAATGAGTAAATCACTCGTGATCGTCGAATCGCCCGCAAAGGCCAAAACGATCAGTAAATATCTCGGGAAAGACTTCACGGTAGAAGCGTCCGTTGGCCATATAAAGGATCTGCCGAAGAACAAGATCGGTGTCGATCTGAGCGACGGCAGTTTTGCGCCAGAGCTCATCGTCATCCCGGGCAAGGAAAAAGTTGTCGACCGGCTCAAGAAGTTGGCCAAGGCCTCGTCCGTCATTTACCTGGCGCCCGATCCCGACCGCGAAGGCGAGGCCATTGCAGCCCATCTGGAAGATGAGCTGCGCGGTCTTTCGAAAGACAATTCGATACGCCGCGTAACCTTCAATGAAATCACGCAGAAAGCAGTGCGCGAGGCATTTGAACACACACGCGATGTCGATCGCCACCTGGTCGATGCACAGCAGACCCGCCGGGTGCTCGACCGCATTGTGGGCTACCAGATCTCGCCCCTGCTTTGGGACAAGGTGCGCCGCGGCTTATCCGCCGGGCGTGTGCAGACTGTAGCAGTACGGCTCATCGTGGAACGCGAACGGGAGATCCAGGCGTTTGTTCCGGTAGAGTACTGGACGCTCGACGCGCAGCTCACGCCGGCAAACGACAAGACCGAGTTCACCGCGCGCTTCACCGGCATCGACGGCGCCAAGGTGACCGTAGATACGGTCGACGCACCTTCCCTGCCCGGCAAAGAGCCCATGGATGCCGTTGTCGTCGCGCTGCAAAACGCGAAATGGTCGGTGAGCAACGTTGAGAAGAAAGAGCGCCGCCGCAATGCGACCGCGCCGTTCACCACCAGCAAACTGCAGCAGGATGCGTCACGCCAGCTAGGGTTCAGTGTGCGCCGTACCATGGGCGTGGCCCAGCGTTTATATGAAGGTATTGAGTTAGGCAGCGAAGGAGCCGTGGGTCTCATCACCTACATGCGTACCGATTCCACGCGTGTCTCGCCCGACGCGATTGCCGAAGTACGCAACTGGATTGAAACCAAACACGGCAAGGAATATTTGCCCGCCGCGCCTAACGCCTTCAAAAGCAAGAAGGACGCGCAGGATGCGCACGAAGCGATTCGCCCGACCAGCGTGACCAAGCATCCGGATGAAATCAAGAGCTACCTGAGCGATGAACAATATCGCCTGTACCGGCTCATCTGGCAGCGCTTCGTCGCCTCGCAGATGGTGCCCGCGGTGTTCGATCAAACGACGGTCGATATTGTCGCCAGGGCTGATCGCAGCTATAACTTCCGCGTCACCGGCTCGGTGATGAAGTTCGATGGTTTCCTCAAGGTGTACGAAGAAGCCAAGGACAAGAAAGACGATGAAGATGAGGAGCTGAAGAACCGTCTGCCCGCGCTCGAAAACGGACAGGCACTGGCGCTAAGCAACCTCTTGCCCGAGCAGCATATGACCGAACCGCGTCCACGCTTCAACGAAGCGTCGCTGGTCAAGGAACTGGAAGAGCGTGGCATCGGGCGGCCGTCTACTTACGCCACCATCATCAATACGATTCAGGAACGTGAGTACGTACAGAAGGTCGGCGTGGGACGCGGCGCGAAATTCATCGCCACGGAGATTGGCTTCGTCGTCACCGATCTGCTGGTAGCCAACTTCCCTTACATCTTCGACCCGCAATACACGGCCCGGCTGGAAGAAGAGCTGGATGACATCGAAGACGGCAAAGAGGTGTGGACGACGCTGCTGGGCGCGTTTTACGAGCACTTGAAGAAGGAACTCGAACACGCCGGCACGCACATGGAAAACATCAAGAGGATGGAGAAGCCGACGGACGAGAAGTGCGACGCCTGCGGTTCGCCACTGGTGTTGAAGTGGGGCAAGTTCGGCAGCTTCTTCGCCTGCAGCACCTACGACAAGAAAGACAAGAACAGCTGCACCTTCACCAAGGAGAACTTCGCCGCCAAACCAGAGATGAACACCCAGGAAGGCCAGGACGCCGAGCAGACCGAGGAATACTGCGAAGCTTGTGGCCGGGTGATGGTCTTGAAGCGTGGTCGTTTCGGCGCCTTTATGGCGTGCCCTGGCTACAGCGAAGATCCGCCATGCAAGACCACACGCAAGCTGACGGCGAAACAGCAGCAGAAAGCCCCGCAGCCCCTGGATGAAAAATGCCCCAAGTGCTCGGAGCAACTAGTGTTACGCACCGGCCAATATGGGGAGTTTGTTTCCTGCAGCGGCTACCCGAAGTGCAAGTACATCAAGCAGAACCTGGTTGAGGGCATGAAGTGTCCAACGTGTGGCGACGGCGACATCGCTGAGCGTAAGGCGCGGCGCGGCAACCTGTTCTACGGGTGCACCAACTACCCCAAATGCGACTTCACGTCGAACTTCAAGCCCGTGCCTGAGAAGTGCCCGGAGTGTGGCAGTGCTTACCTGCTGGAGAAGACGCGAGTAGCCGGGACGTTTCTGGTCTGCCCGAACAATCGCAAAGTCGCGGCTGAAGACGAAGCGCCCAAAAAGCGGGCGAAGAAAGGCGCAGTCGAAGAGACGGCTGAGCAGGTGGTGTGCAGCTTCTCAAAGAAGATTGCCGACCCGCAGCCGGAGCCGGTTGAGGCGACTCCGTACCAAACCAAGGCGGAAGCGATTCCAGTGGCTTGAACAATGGCGGATTCCCGGGTTTGGTTTTGCTTGCCACCTGGGCCCGTCTCGGCGTAGAACTCAGGGTGCGGTCTCACGGCCGCCTGGAGCGAATATGAAATATTTGGCAGTCGTCCTTGCACTTTCGACCGTACCCGCATTGGCCGCGGATATGAATGGCTACATCGGTGATTCCAAGTGCGGAGCCACGCACAACTCCGCTGCGCCCAACGCCGCCTGCGTCAAGAAGTGCATTGACGGTGGTGCGAAGCCAGTCTTTGTTGATGATGCCAAAAAAGAGGTTTACACCATCGATGACCCTGACCAGGTCAAGGATCATTACGGGCACCACGTCAGCGTCGTCGGCAAGGTAAACGAGTCCGACAAGACGATCCACATTGCTAAGGTATCCATGCTGGCCGATCAGGGTAAGACGGCTGGCGCAGCGGAAATGCACTAAACAGTACTAACCTTTGCCCCTGCTGCCGTCCACCCGCGATCGGGTGGACGCCGGGGACAATCCTGTTTCGCTCAAAACACCCAGACGAGCACGTTCGTCACTTTTCTATGCCCTTGTTCATGGGCCGATTCTCTTTGCGCCCGCCATATGCCAGAGCCTTCTCCTATCTGCTAATGTGGGAAGAACGAGGGTAGGAAGGAACGCAGAGTTAACCCAGATGGCAAAGGCAACTTGGAATGGTAAGGTGATCGCCGAGAGCGACACGACAGAGATGGTTGAGGGCAACATTTACTTCCCTGAGAGCTCATTGAAGCGGGAGTTTTTCCGCCCCAGTTCCACGATTTCTACCTGTCCCTGGAAGGGGCAAGCCCGCTACTACAGCCTCCTGGTAGAAGGTCAGGAAAATCAGGATGCTGCCTGGTACTACCCCGACCCCAAGCCGGCCGCCCGTAACGTTAAGAATCACGTAGCTTTCTGGCGGGGAGTGGAAGTCGAAAAGTAGGATGCTGGGCCGTACTTTTCTCATGGTCATCCTGCTTTCCGGGTTTGCGCCGATCCTGGCGCAGATCGCTCCGAACCTTCCTTCAGGCCAGAATCCAGCAGCCGATTTGGAGCTCTTGCGGCGGCTGGAGGCGAATTACCTGCGAGCTGAGATTGAGGATGACGCCACCATTGCAGGGTCCATCCTGGCTGATGACTACGTAGGTATGAAGGCGGACGGATCCACTGCCACCAAGACTGAAATCCTGGGCCGTCTTAATCGGCACGAGCGTCGCCAGCAACCGTACATGATCACCGCGACCGATATGCAGGAGCATCTGTTCGGCGACTCAGCCTGCGTGACCTACACCAAGGTCTATTCCCGACCCGGCGGGCAATCCACGTACCGAGAAAACGTACTGCATCTCCTCACCCGGCACAGCGGCAGCTGGCATCTGCAGCTCAGCAGCCCTCTGCCGTCCCCCAGGTAAGGGTCACCAGATGTACCCCACTCAAGCCAAAAGCGGCTTGAATGGGCCACCCTGACTTTTTCGGTAAACGAGCGAATCGGAGCCAAAATTTGTTGGGTGGCCCATTCAAGCCGTTTTTGGCTTGAGTGGGGTACATCTACACCTGCCATCTCATTCACTATTCACGACATCGGTTCCCCGGCTAGGGGTTTTTTGTCCTCCGTCCCGCATCTCTGGGATAATGGAGCCACTCTGGCGTATCTGAACTTCCCCCGCGGCCACGCTGCCGGCGGAAATCACCGCGTATCTTGCATGAAGCCATTCACCCTGGCACTGACCCCGACGCGCAACCGTCGCCTGAACGAAGTCACGGGCATGGTGCTGCTGGTGGCGGCAAGCCTCCTTTTCCTCGCCCTCGCCTCCTATGCTCCGACGGATCCCTCGTGGAACACCGTAGGCGGCTTTGCGGACCCGCGGCAGACCCATAATTGGACCGGTCTGGTCGGCGCTTCGATCAGCGATCTATTGCTCCAGGTGGAAGGGGTCGCTGCCTTCCTGTTGCCCATCCTGCTCGGTGGGTTGGGCTGGAGCTGGGTACGTTCCCGCCCTACCGGCTCTCCTGGCGCAAAAGCTGCCGGCGTACTGCTCTTCCTGATCTTCGCTCCAGCCATCTTTGGTCTCACCCCCGGCCATCTGCGCTGGATGCACGCTTTACCCATCGAGGGGCTGACCGGCCGCCTGGTGTGCGACAGCCTCATTCACTACCTCAATTTCCCCGGGGCGGCCATCGTGATCGTCGCCATGGTTGTGATCGCGCTGTACCTCTCCACCACCTTCAGCTTCAACACGGCACAGGAATGGCTGGCCATCCGCTTCGCGTTCGTGCTTGCCTGGAGAGATCGCCTGCGCAACTGGCGCTCCGCCTGGGCCACCGCCCGGGCAGAAAAAGCCGCCCTGAAACAGCGGGCGATGGTCGCTCAGGAACAAAGCAAGGCAGCGAAGGTGGCGCAAAAAGCCGCTGGCCGGCAAGCCAAGCGGGCGCAGAGCGAAGAACGAACCCCGGCAAGCCAGGCTCTCGCCTTTGCCGATGCCGAGGAGCAAGCTGCTTCCCTGCCAGGTCGGCCGAAACCAACCCTCTGGAACCAGATGCCGCGCACCAGTATTCCCGACCCGGTCTCCCAACCGGAGCAGGAATTCGAGGCGTTTGAGCCAGAAGCAGACCTGTACGACGAACCGTTGGAGATGGCGCCGATCGCGCCGATTCACACCTCGGTGCCGGCTCCGCCTAAGACCGCGCTGGCAAAACGCGCGGAGGCTGCCGCGGAAGAAGAGGACACCATCTCTGTCGTGGGCCGAGGCGAAGCAGACGCCCGCATGGTCACCGTGACGCCGCGTTCCGTGAGCGGGTTCCGGCTGCCGCCCAGCACGCTGCTCACGCGCAGTGACGGCTCACAAGTGATCCGGGAAGATGATCTACGCAACCAGGCGCGCATGCTGGTCGAGAAGTGTGCGGAGTTCGACGTGCGCGGTCAGGTGGTTCAGATCAATCCCGGGCCGGTGGTCACCACCTACGAGTTCCGGCCAGAAGCTGGCGTTAAATATAGCCGGGTCACAGGGCTGGCTGAAGATCTCTGCCTGGCCATGAGCGCGGAAAGCATTCTGATCGAGCGGATGGCCGGCAAGAGCACTGTAGGCATCCAGGTGCCAAACCACGATCGCGAGACCATCTGGCTGCGTGACGTCATAGAAGCGGAAAACTTCACCCAGACCAAATCCAAGCTCACCCTGGCGATGGGCAAGGACATCAACGGCCGTATCGTCACCGCGGACCTGGCAACCATGCCGCACGTCCTGATTGCCGGTTCTACGGGAAGCGGTAAATCAGTCGCCATCAACGCCATGATCATGTCGGTGTTGTACAAGGCGACGCCACAGCAAGTGCGCATGATTCTGGTCGATCCCAAGCGGGTGGAACTGGGAATGTACGAAGGCATCCCCCATCTCTTCACGCCCATCATCACCGAGCCGAAGCTGGCGGCCAACGCCTTACGCAATGCGGTGCGCGAAATGGAGCGGCGATTGAAGCTTCTGGCATCGCGCAGCGTGCGCAATATCGATCAGTACAACAAACTCTTCGATAATCAGACGCCGAGCTTGTTTGAAGACGCGACCCAGGAACAGCCATTACCGCACATCATCATCATCATCGATGAGCTGGCCGATCTGATGATGTTGGACAAGTCCAACGTGGAAGAAGCGATCACGCGTCTGGCGCAGATGGCCCGTGCCGTGGGCATTCACCTGGTATTAGCGACGCAGCGGCCATCGGTCGATGTCATCACTGGTCTCATCAAGGCGAACGTGCCCACCCGTATTTCGTTCCGCCTGGCCACCAAGGTAGATTCACGAACGATTCTCGACTCCAACGGCGCTGAAGCGTTGTTGGGCCGGGGCGACATGCTATTCCTGCCGCCCGGAACCTCACGCTTGCAGCGCTTGCACGCCCCGTTTGTGACGGAGAAAGAAATCGCTGCGGTAGTCGGCTTCTGGAAAAACCAGGGCGAAGCTGAATATGTACAAGGCTTTCTGGAATCACCCCGGGACGAGAAGGGCCGCGACCTGGATGCCGAGCCGGAAGATGGCGAAGGCGACGACGAGTTGTTTGAAGATGCTGTACGGCTGGTCCTGGAGTTCGGGAAGGCTTCCACTTCCCTGCTACAGCGGCGGTTGCGTATCGGTTATGGCCGCGCCGCGCATCTGATCGACATGATGGAACGGGACGGCATCGTAGGCCCAGCCGACGGCTCAAAGCCAAGAGAAATCCTGAAACCACCGGACTGGCTCAACCAGGTAGAGCCGGCCATGCGCTGAGCGCCAGCGGCCGATATCCATGAAGTCGACAAAGCACTCCAACCCCTGGACGGTGAATTCAAGTACCAGGGATTAGGGCTCCGTGGTCGCAGCGAGATGGGTGGTGGGCCATGCCTCCACGGATTAGCCGCGTAGCCGCAGCCAATCCTTCTGATAGGCGAAGCTTACGGCCAGCAACAGCACTCCCAACCCGAGGAAGCTAAGCACCCGGTACCCCTGGCTCTCCAGGCTGACTCCATTCAGAAACACCTTGCCGATACTCAAGCCGAGGATCACCAGCGCTTGCCAGCGGAGCGATGAGGCGCGACGCAGGAAACCCACGGCCATCAGCCCTGCCCCATACGCCATCCACCATGCGCTTAGGCCGAACCCGGCGCTGATCGTTCGCCGTTGCCACTGGCCGTAGCCGGTACAGAAATCGCGAAAGAAACCCGCGCCACAAAACCAGTAGTGGTGAATCTCAAGGCTCACCGCCACCAGCAACGTAAAGCTGAACGCCACACTCCCAACCGCCGCCAGCCAGCCCCAACCCGCAAAAGCACGCTTCGCCCCATCAGGCGCCCGCATACTGATCACCGTGACTGCGGCAAATACAGCTGCCCCCAGCAGCGCGGTGGCAAAGTACACATTGGCAAATACGGTGAGCGGGTGGGGTGTGCCGAGCATCCAGTCCTTCACCAGCGCGGCAAGGGCAAGCATCAGCAGAAATGCGCCGCAAACCCGCAGAGCGTCATGAGCCCAGGCACGCGCCAGTACCAGCAGGACCAACGTTTCACCCAGCCAGAACAGCGCTACCTGGTATCCGTGGAACTGAAACGGAATGGCCGCGGTGACCAGAAATACCCCGACGCCCAGGAACGTTTGTGAAAGCCGCGCCCTTCCCCGGCCCACAGTAGCCATCCCACAGCAAGCGATCCCGAGCAGCAGCGTGGCCCAAAAGCGACTCCCTTCGGCCTGTCTGCCGGAGTACAAAAGCAACAGGGCAACCCAGGTGGCAGCCGCATTGCTGATCGGGAAAGCAATGAAGAACGCGGGATGCACAGAAACGTGCGGCGGCCGCAACAGCAAAAAAGGCGCAGCAGAAAACAGCCCGAAGAACAGCGCCAGGAAGCAAACCGTCAGCAGCAGATGGGCTGGCGAATAGCTGCTGAGCGACCAGCCGATGTAGTAAAAGCCGGTGCCCAGCAGGGCCGCCCAGGCAATGCGGGTCCACCGATGCACCGCCAGCAACAGCAGCGCTCCCACATTCAGAAGCGTGAGATACGAGAACAGGAATAGTTCATTGCCCATGCCTGCCGAGAGCAGAGCCGGGGTGGCGAGCCCACCGGCCAGAGCGTACATCGCCAGCAACTCCGAGGCCTGGGACCACGCCAGCGCTGCGTTTGCCGCGGTCACTGCTGTCATCGCCAGGAAAACAATCCATCTTGGCGCCAGATGAAAAACGCTCGAAGCCGCCCAAAGCGACAGATACGCAACACCCGTGGCCAGTGCCTTAAGGCTGTATGCGAAGGCCGCATAGCCCCGGCGGCGAAAACGCTCCGACCACGCCGCCAGCCCGGCCGCCGAAAACAGACCGATCAAGATCCGGAGGAGTGGGCCGATCCAATTCCGGTCAAATGCCAGCTTGAGAAACCAGGCCACGCCGATCATTACCGCGAGAATGCCGATGCGATTCAGGAACTGGGCGCCAATGCGGTTCTCCAGCGACACCCGCGGGCTGGTCACCGGCGCCTGCGCCGTGACCGCAACTGGAGGCGGCGCGATCGGAGCATGGGAGCCTGCAGTCGAGTTGGCCGGCTGCACGCGCCGCTCAGCGCGAAGACCCTCAACTGTAGCTTCCAAAGTTGCTATACGCGCGGCCAGTTCCGCGATTTGCTGGCGAAGAGCGTCCTCGTCGGCCATACGAATGACTCTAGATCATCCAGACCTTTTCCATCGAACAGGGCGGTGCAGCTATCGAATACATTACCTCGGTGTACTCTGGTAACACTTTCGAGTGCCTTTTTTCCAGGAATGCCTTAAGCTGCGGTCAGGTACCCCATTCAGGAGGGCAGTCCCGCTTGCTACCGCAATCGATTGCAATCGAGACCCATCGCAAAGTACTCCTGGTGGATGATGATGCCGTGAGCCTGGAATTGATGGCTCTGCTGCTCGCTCACGAGGGCCACCAGGTGCTCCAGGCCAACAACGCCAGCGCCGCCCTGGCAATGCTCAGCGAAGAGAGCACGGCGGGACCGGACGTGTTGCTGGTGGACCTGCAAATGCCCGGAGTTTCAGGCGGTCAGCTGGCCGAGAAAGTACGCGCGATGCGCACGCCGGGGTCGCGTCCCTTGCTGCTGGCGATGAGTGCGACCGAGGTGCAGCGGAAACAGGTGCTTGCGTTCGACGGCTTCCTGCTCAAGCCACTGGCACTGAGCGATTTGCGCCAGGCTCTGAATCCGGACAAGCGCGGGCACAAACCCGGCTTGCGCGTGGTCCCTCGCGGCGCGGCGAAACAAGAGATGGAGAACGCCGAGGCGCTCGATTCGGCAGTGGTGCAGAAGCTGCTCACCATGATGCCCTTCGAATCCTTCAAGAACGTCGTGGACGCGTGCCTGGCAGACGCGCGCGCTTGTATCGCCACCCTGCAAAGCCAATCGATTCCAGAGGATGGCAAGCTGGTCAGCGAAATGGCCCACCGCATCAAGGGGGCCGCCGGCATGGTCGGAGCCACCCGCATCGCGCGGCTCGCTGCCGGGCTCGAACTGGGGGGTTATAAAGAAGCGGCCACCCACGCAGTTTTGAACGATTTACTCCGTGCTTGCATTGAAGTAGAAGGTATGCTCTTGGCAGGCAAATTCAAGAAAATCAGGGCCCCCCACCATGAACCCACCGACCGCAACCACCCCGCTCGCTCCTAAGACGTCTTCCGACCGCACGCACCAGATCCGCATCGTCATCGCGGACGACCACCCTGTAGTGCGCATTGGCGTGCGCAACATGCTGCAGAGCGATGCCGGCCTGGATGTCATCGGCGAAGCCTCGGATGGCGACGAGGCGATCACGGGAACCCTGGAACTGCTGCCTGACATTCTTCTGCTTGATTTGCAGATGCCCCGGTTGCCGGGCCTGGAAGCGATGCGCGCCATCATGAGCGGTTCGCCCACAGTCAAAATCCTGCTCCTCACCAGCACCATCACCACCCAGCAGATTATTGAAGCTCTGCAGATCGGCGCCCGCGGCATTGTGCTGAAAGATGCGCTGGCGGACCATCTTACGACGGCTATACGCGCCGTCTCTTCCGGGGATTACTGGATTGGCGGCAAGCGAGTCGTCAACCTGGTCGGCGCATTGCACGAACTGATGCTGCAGGCCGCAGTGCCAGAGCGCAAGACCTACGGTCTGACCCCACGGGAGCTCGAGGTAGTCGGCTGCATCGTGGAAGGTTGCAGCAACCGCGATATCGCCAAGCAGTTCAGTATCAGCGAAGAGACGGTGAAGCGGCACCTGTCCAACATCTTCGACAAAACCGGCGTTTCCACCCGTCTGGAACTGGCCCTGTTTGCGATTGCGCACCAGCTGGTCGCACTCCAGAGCTAGTCACCCTGCCTAATACTCAGTATTTGGCTCGCCATCCCTCCCCTCGTGAAAAGCGCTTGCTTCCAGGCAAGCGCTTTTGCCGTTGGGCACGGCGTCGGCAGTTCTTTTTGCATCCAATCCGAATCTTTTCGATCTGCATCCAATTTATAGCCAGCCAATACCAGCTGTTCGCCTGTGCGTGACAGCAGGCTTTGCAGGAGAGCTTGATAGCTCCGAGCCGTTCAACGCGTTTACAACCTTGTAAGCGGAGTCAGACACGATGATGGAAAGAAAATTGCTTCTTCTTGCTTTACTTGGCGCTGCCCCTTTCTCGCTCTATGGGCAGGAGATGAATCCCACCGCGCAGCAGCAACCGCAGCAGCCGGTGATGCCGACGGAAGGCAACAATGTTCCCCTCTACAAAATCCAGGTGGTCGGGCGGGACATCCCTGCCATTAACTACTGGCACCGCAGTGGTAGCACGAAGATCGGTTTCGCCGGAACCAGCCTGCTGAGCCAGGGTAAAGGCGAGGCCAACGTCACCAGCAAAGGGCAGACGTTGATCGATGCAAAGTTCGAGGGCTTTGTGCCGGCAAACAGTTTCGGTGTCGAATACCTGACATACGTCCTGTGGGCCATTACGCCCCAGGGCCGGCCCGTGAACCTGGGTGAGATCATCCCCGGCGGCAACAAAGCAGACATCAAGGTAACGACCAACCTGCAGCAGTTTGCACTCATCGTCACCGCCGAACCCTACTTCGCTGTGACCACCCCCAGCGACCTGGTGGTGCTGCAGAATACCGTCAACAAAGACAAGACTACCGGCATCATCGATACCGTGAATGTGCACTTTAACCTCCTGCCACGAGGCGCTTACGTGCAAACAGCCGGCCAGCACGCGGTGTTGAACCCGGTGAAGCCGAGCGACAAGTCGCCGTTGCAGCTCTATGAGGCCATCAATGCCGTGCAGATTGCAGAGGCGACCGGCGCCGGCAAGTACACCCCCGACATCCTTGCCAAGGCCAAGCAGGAACTCGAGAATGCACAGGCGCTCGACACTAAAAAAAGCCAGCGCAAGGTGATGATTACCTACGCGCGTGGAGCCGTGCAGGATGCCGAAGATGCGCGCGTGAGCACGCTGCGCAAGATCCAGGAAGAAAAGGAACGGCAACAGCAACTGGCCGTGCAGCAGTCGCAGCAGGAAGCGCAACAGGCGCAAATGGCAGCCCAGCAGGAAGCGCTGCGGCGTGCCCAGGCTGACGCGCAACGGGCCCAGGCAGAAGCAGCCGCGGCCAACGCCCGCGCAGCCCAGGTGGCCGCCGAGCACAGTGCGCAACAGGCCACCAACCAAACCGAAGAAATGCGCGAGAAGCTAAGGACGCAGCTGAGCCAGGTACTGCAAACGCAGGAGACGGCGCGCGGGTTGATTGTGAACATGTCAGATGTCTTGTTTGACACGGGCCAGTACACCCTCAAGCCGGATGCCCGCGAGAAGCTGGCCAAGGTTTCAGGCATACTGCTTGCCTATCCTGACTTGAAAGTGCAGGTAGAGGGCTACACCGACACGGTGGGTTCAGACGAATACAACCTCGCGCTTTCGCAGCACCGTGCGGATGCCGTGCGGGATTACCTTGTGTCCCAGGGAGTGAATGCAGCCAACACCACCTCCGTAGGCTACGGAAAGAGCAGCCCGATTGCGGATAACGCGACCGCTGCGGGCCGCGCCCAGAACCGGCGCGTAAACCTGGTTGTTTCAGGTAATGCAATCGGCGTGCAGCAAAGCCAGCCGAACGCCGCCCCAGCCCCGCAGAGCGCACCACAAGGGACCAGCAACCCACCGCAGTAGAACAAACACCGTCGTCGTCACTCACAGGGCGCACTCACCGAGTGCGCCCTGTTTTTTGCTTGGCTGCGAATGTAGATGTCCCCCACTCAAGCCGAAAAGCCGGCTTGAATGGGCCACCCGGGGTTTGTGCGCGGTCAAGGAAAGCGAGTGGCGCAAACGAAAGAGCGTCGCCCACTCAAGCCGGCTTTTCGGCTTGAGCGGGGGACATCTACATCCAGGTACGCTATGACCTTCCACCCTCCGTCCGCCGGGAACCTTAAATAAATGCGCGCTCGTACCAGCTCTCCCGAATCAAAAAAAGTGGGAGTACAACCGATGCAAATTGCTTTTCTAGGCCTGGGCAAAATGGGCAGCGCCCTCGCTCATCTTCTGCTGGACGGTGGATACCCTCTCACTGTTTGGAATCGCACCGCAACCGCTGCTCAGCCGTTCGCCGATGCCGGCGCACAGGTCGCAACGACAGCGCCCGCGGCCGTCCGGCAAACGTCCGTCGTACTCAGTATGCTCAGCGACGATGCAGCTACGGCCGCTCTGGTTTTCGGGAACGACTCCCAGCCGGGGATCCTCGAAGCCATGGAGAAAGGCGCCATCCACGTCTCGCTCTCGACGATCAGCGTGCAACTTTCCCGCCGGCTGGCAGAAGCCCACGCGCAGAACCAACAGCATTTCGTGGCGGCCCCGGTATTCGGCAGACCCCACATCGCAGCGCAGGGTAAACTCTGGATCGCCGCCGCCGGAGCGCCGCCCGCTATCGAACGCGTGCGGCCCGTACTTGATCGCATAAGCCGCGGCGTCACCATCGTCTCCGAGGAACCATGGCGCGCCCACGCGCTCAAACTCGGCGGCAACTTCCTGATCGCCTCCATGATTCAATCCCTGAGCGAGGCATTCGTCTTCGCCGAGAGCCAGGGCATCGACCCGGCCGTTTTTCTGGAAACAGTGAATAGCGCCCTCTTCCAAAGCGCTTTCTACGCCCAATATGGGCAGACGATTCTGCACCCTCCGAGCTCTCCGGGAGCGACGGTGGCGTTAGGCGGCAAAGATCTGGGGTTGTTCCGGGAAGCGGCTAAGGATACGGAGCGGCAACTGCCGCTGGCCGACTACATCGCAGAGCAGTTGAAGCGGGCAGCAGATTCGGGTCTGGCTGACGAGGATTGGGCCGTGGGTCAGTACCGTATGGCGCAGGCACGGGCCACCGAAGCCCGCAAGGGCTGAGAGTTACTGACCAGCCTCAGCAGTGTTCAGGCCAGCAACGAAAGGCGAGAGTCCAGATCGGCAAGCGCCGCTTCCAGGGCTGCCCGCCGCAACGGGCTGGAGGTTCTCTCAGACAGCACGCGCTCCCGCTGCAGTTCAAGTTCCTGCCTTTGCCGCTCGCGTTTCGCCCGCTCCACGCCAGACCGTTTTGCCGCCTCAAGCAGTGCGCCCGAGGCCGTGATGTCGGCGGCCGATTGTTGCTCCTCAACAGACTTGCTTTCCCACCCACGTGCCATAACTCTATGGTACGTCAAGCAACTAGCGACCTACGCCCTATTCGTGGAGTTTTGCTGTCGGAAAGGCGCCCTCGCTCTTTCGCCGCTTTCGCTTTGAGTCGCTTGTTTGCACCGGAGCCCCTGTTTACGCATCCTTTATGGAAGAGAAGCACCCCCGGAGGCAAAGATGAAAATCTGGCAAATTCAAGCATTTGGAGCGACGCCATCGCTCGAAACGGCCCAGTTCCGCATGGCGGACGTAGCGACACCGAAACCAGGGCCGCACCAGGTCCTGGTGAAGGTGCATGCCGTTTCCCTGAACTACCGCGACCTGATGATGGTAAGCGGCGTCTACAACCCGAAATTGTCAATGCCGCGTATTCCCTGCTCTGACGGCGCCGGTGAAATCGTCGCCTTAGGGGACGGCGTGACCACAGTGAAAACGGGACAGCGGGTCGCTGGCATCTTTATGCAAAATTGGTTGGAAGGGGACCCGACGACGGAGCGCGTTCGTGGCGCCCTGGGGGGAGACGTGGACGGCATGTTGGCTGAATACGTAGTCCTCTCCGAACATGGCGTGCTCCCGATCCCCGACCATCTTTCCTATGCCGAGGCGTCTACCCTTCCCTGCGCTGGCGTTACGGCCTGGAACGCGCTGCGGCGCGCCGCGCTCACGGGGCCGGGTGACGTGGTGGTCATCCAGGGCACGGGCGGTGTTTCCCTGTTCGCCCTCCAGTTCGCCAAGCTCATGGGCGCCACGGTCCTGGGCACGTCGAGCAGCGATGAAAAACTGGAGCGAGCGAAGGTCCTGGGCCTGGACGGCGGCCTCAACTATCGCACCTCGCCGGAATGGGCAAAATGGGTACTTCAGCAGACAAATGACCGGGGGGCCGACCTGGTGGTCGAAGTGGGCGGCGGGGGCACTTTCGGACAGTCTGTGCAGGCGGTTCGCATGGGTGGCACCATTGCGCAAATCGGTGTGTTGAGCCAGTCCAACCAGCCAGTGCCGATCCCGGTGATTCTTACCCGGCAAATTGTTGTGAGGGGTATTTATGTGGGATCGCGTGCCGATTTTGCAAGCATGAATCGCGCGATCACCGCGAGTCAAACTCGCCCGGTCGTCGATCGAACCTACCCCTTCAGCGAAGCTCCGGAGGCGTTAAAAGCGATGAAAGAGGGGTATCATTTCGGTAAAATCGTAATCCAGGTTGTTGCGTAAAAAGGGCATCCTGATTTGGGAACGTCTGCTAACTGATTGAATTTGAAAGCCTCCCAAAAGGCTAGTGACCTTTGGGTGATCCGTCGGCTACCAAAGCTGTATTTTCCCTACGACAAACGCGACATTTTCGTGCAGAATGCATCTTAACGGTACAAGTTCACACGACAACCCGATGCGTTTTAGATAAGGGAGAACTACTATGAATTTCATTCAAAGCCTGCTTGGTTTTTTCTATGACATCGTATTCGGCTGCCGCCATTGGAGCCAGACGAGGCCCTTTACGCTGGAACAGCAAACTTACAAAGTTTGTCTTGACTGCGGAAAACAGATTTATTACTCCAGGGAGCGCATGACGCCCTTGAGCGCGCGTGAAGTACGCCGGATGCAGGCAGCCAATGCTGCTCCCGTGTCGCGGATTTCACCAGCATTGCCCGTGGGTAACTACATGTCCGGGCGTGCGAATAAGTCAAACGCAGCGGCTTAAGCTACGCCGGCAGTATTGAAAGATCAGGCTCCGTATCGTGTGGCGTACTCATCGCTCACCGAACGGAGCTTATCTTTTGTACCTGTGTACCTGCCGCTGTTATTCGTCCCCGATCAACAGTGCCGGGCATCCGGCCTGCAGGCGAACTCTATACTGCCAAAACAATTTATTCCCTGCTCACCCCTGAGTTATCAGGGGATGCTCTAATCAATCCAGTGCAGTCATGCGTATTGTCAGCAGAAAGCCTGGCTTGGAGATAACTCAATTTGCTCGTTGAAATTCGTGGCCTCCGCAAGGTTTATTCCGGAAAGCAACAGGTGGTTGCGATCGATGGAATAGATCTCTCCGTCAGGCAGGGAGAAATCTTTGGGCTGCTCGGACCGAACGGCGCCGGCAAAACAACCACCATCAGTATTGCCACCACGCGCGCCTTGCCTACCAGCGGACAAGTAACCATTGCAGGCGTCGACGTCGTAGCAAAACCGGCGGTGGCGCGGCGCAGCATCGGCGTAGTTCCGCAATACAACACCCTCGACCGCTCGCTGACCATCTACGAAAATCTCTATTTTCATTGCCGCTATTTCGGTCTATCGAGCGCTGCCTCGAAGAGCCGTTCGCATCAGCTACTATTACAGTTTCATTTGCAGGAGCGGGCGGCAAGCTTTCCCGCGCAGCTTTCAGGCGGCATGCAGCAGCGAGTGCAGATCGCGCGAGCCATCGCGCATCATCCGTCGGTGTTATTCCTTGATGAGCCCAGCGCCGGGCTCGATCCGCAAAGCAGAATCGCCATGTGGGACGCAGTGAAAGAGCTGGGCAGTGAAGGTATCACCGTCGTGCTCACCACCCACTACATGGAAGAGGCCGATTCCATCTGCCATCGCGTCGCCATCATGGACCACGGCAAGCTGCTGGCCCAGGACACCCCGGAGATCCTGAAAAGCACACTGGGCGCGCAAACCATTTTTGAGTTGAAGCTGCGCCGCCTGGAAGACACGGCCAGCCTGCTGCAAACCATCCAGTCCCTGCCCCAGGTAGGTTCAGCAGAAGCGACAGCCGACGGCATTCGCGTATTTGCTCAGGGCACCGAAGGCCTTCTGCCGCAAATCGTGCAGGCTGCGTCCCCACTGGGCTTACGCGACCTGTCGATCAACGAACCCAGCCTGGAAACCGTGTTCATCCGCCTCACGGGAAGGGACCTCCGTGAATAAACTTTCCCTTGGACGGCACACTGCTCCGGCACCTCATAAGCGGGAGCGCATACTGATATGAACCAGTCGTCCTACGTCTCCGCTTTTTTCGGTCTCATGCTGCGTGATCTGCGCGTACTGCGCCGTGAGCTCGGCCCGTTTGTCGTGCGCATCATCATGCAGCCGTTGCTTTTTCTCTTTGTCTTCACCTATGTGTTCCCTCACATGACCCAGGGAAACCCAATGGCTACCGGCGGCGCAAACTTCGCCACTATCCTGCTGCCCGGACTGATGGCCGTAGCCATCATGTTCAGCGGCATTGCTTCGGTCGCGTTACCTCTGTCGCAGGAGTTTGGTATCACCCGCGAGATTGACGATCGCGTGATGTGCCCGCTCCCCGTAGCCGCGGTGGCCATTGAGAAGATGTGCTTCAGCGCGCTGCAGAGCATACTTGCCGCGTTGCTGGTCATTCCGCTCGCCTGGTTCATTCCTGCCGTCCCGGTGAAGCCGCACATAGAGAACTGGCCACTGCTGATCGTGGTCCTGCTGCTTTCCAGCCTGGTGGCCAGTGCGCTCGGTCTGGCGATCGGCGCGAACATCAAGCCCCAGCAAATCGGCCTCGTCTTCTCGATCGTCGTCATCCCCATTACTTTTCTCGGCTGCGTGTATTACCCCTGGGCCTACTTAAACCATCTGCGATGGTTACAAATGGCAGTTCTCGTGAACCCCATCGTGTACATGAGTGAAGGCTTGCGCGCCACGCTGACCCCAGGCATTCCCCACATGCCCGCGTTGCTTATCATCGTCGCGCTGCTGGTGTCACTCACCATTTTGGGGAGCATTGGTATTCGTGGTTTCCTCAAGCGTGTAATTTCATAAATAACCGTCCCCCGGCTGCCTTATCCTTTACGCTGGACCTTTCGCTACGCCGCACGTCTCATAGCAGGGGCTGCGGAAGGGACAGGACCCAGGGCTCAGGTATGCGCAGATTCAATCTCTCGATGGTCGTCGCGCCGCCTCTGCTGCTCCTTGCCGCGGGTTGCGGCGCGATCCAGGCGCCTCCAGCCGTCAACGCGAACACCCTGGCGATCTCCGCCGCGGCCGCCACGCTCGACACCACGACCACCGATCAGCTAAGCGCCCGGTTCGGGTCTGGCAGCCCCGCAACCGTGCAATGGTCTATCGCCGGAGGCCAGAACGCGCCCTCCCTGGGCCAGGGAGCGGTGAGCGCCAGCGGCGTGTACACGCCTCCGGCGCTGTTGTCGCGTGACAGCGTCCAGGTACAGATCGTCGCGACTACCCGCAGCACGCCCCCAGCCAGCGCCACCTATGTGCTTACCGTCACCCCAGGGTTCGTCCAGGTGCTGACTCCGGAAACAGCCAGCATTCCGCCTGGCGGCACGGTGCAGGTCACAGGTCAGATCGCCGAGATCAATGCGGGGACGATACGCTGGTCGCTGGCCAACGCCGCCGGGGGCAGCGAGTTAAAGACCGATTCAGCCGACATGTACGGCAGTATCAGCGAAGCGCATTGCACCCACTCCAGCCGTACCTATACCTCGTGCACGGCGACTTACACCGCACCTCGGGCTGTGCCGGCCACAACCCCCTCGCTATTTATGCTGGCGCACGCGGGTGGCAGCGCGCAGTCGGTCGCATCGGTGCACATCCTGTTGAACCGGGCTGGCTTCACTAGTTCCGGCCTGCAAAACCAGGCCGCCCAGACTGGCTATGTCGAGATGGGCTCTTCAGGCGGCAATGCCAACGACTATGACTCGGGTAAAGATGCGCGCGGCCGCGAATACGTGAACGACTGCTGCGGAGGCACGTTGGGGGCGCTGGTTGCGGACAAGAATGACAACCTCTACATCCTGAGCAACAATCATGTGCTCGCCGAATCCGATCAGGCACGCACCGGCGATACGATCGTGCATCCGGCCCTGGTCGACTTGAACTGCAACCCACAGGCTGGCCGCACGATTGGCTCGTTACGATACGTGGTGCCGTTGCAAAGCAGGCAGACCAATGTGGATGCTGCCCTGGCTGCCGCGACCCCCGCGGTAGATAGCACCGGCGCCATTCTGCAATTGGGGCCCGCGCATGAATGGTTCGCTCAGCGCCGCGCCCCCGGCAGCCGGCACTGGTGAGGCGCTCACCGCCGGGCTGCTGAACCAATTGCGAGTAGTTAAGAGCGGTCGCACTACCGGGCTTACCTGCTCTACCGTCAACGCCGTTAATTTAAGCGTGCAGGTGGATTACTACTACGACTGCGCCGAAACTCACCCCTACTACACCAAGACCTTCGTGAACCAGATTGGGATCCCGGGCTTTAGCTTCGCCGACAGTGGCGATTCGGGCTCGCTCGTCATGGATGCGAGCAATGCACAGCCCATTGGTTTGTTCTTCGCCAGCGGAAACGATGACAGCAATCACGGGTTCAGCGTGGTGAACCCCATCCACGATGTTCTGGCGGAACTGGGGCAAACCAGCCAGGAGGAGCTGCATATTGCGGGCGGAGCTCCTCACCCCATTACCTGTTCCAACTTTGATGAACACACCACACCGCTGCCTCACAGGCCAGGCGCCTTCAAACCGCCCTGGCGAAAGCGGCTGTCGATGCCGCTGGCCCCCTGCTAAGCAAGCCGGACAATAGCATCCTGGGTTTCGCCACCGGCCAAAGCCAGGACAGCCCATCCGAGGGAGCGGTGATCCTTTACGTGGACCGCAACAAACCGATGCCTGCGCTGCCGCAGCTGATTGACGGCGTACGCACGCTGGTTATCCCCAGCGATGCCGCCAGCATGAATGCCCGCACCGCCCCCACGAGGCTGCCCACGGTCGAAGGCATCAATCTGCCGGCGGATGTGCTGAAGGCCGCTGCCGCCACACAGCAAAAGTATGCTCCGCAGCTCATGGCTGACGAGGCTTTCTTCGGTGTGGGGGTGACGCAGAGCTACGACAATCCAAGCGAAGCGGCCTTGCTGGTGCTGGTCGATCTGACCAGGATGCCGCGATCGATGCCTGCTACGATGGGCGGCCTGCGCGTGCGCTATGTGCGGGTGAATCGCTTGCACGTCACGCGGTCAAAACTAGCGCCGACTCCGGGCGCTTCACAATGCACGCCCCTGACCTTGCCATCAGAAAAGTAAGGGCTGCTTACGGCTTGGGATGTCCCCCACTCAAGCCAAACGCGGCTTGAGTGGGCCACCCGGGATTGTTGTGAGAGCAAGCCTCAGCCGAGCGAAACGTGCCACTGCAGACGGCTTAAACCTCCTGAGTGACTGCGGCCCCGGCCGGTGCTTTTACCGGGGAGCCAATCCCGTCCTCAGGGAAAAAAAGCATGAACACCGTACCCGACGGTCTGCCATTGGCCTCAACCGCGGACCGGCTGGCCACCCTGACGGTCGCCCTGTGCTTGGCAAGAATTTCGCTGCTGACCCACAGCCCAAGCCCCGTACCGGTGGCTTCCTTCGTAGTAAAAAATGGCTCGAAGATATGCTCCCGTGTGTCCCTGGTCATCCCCGACCCGTTGTCTCCCACGAACATGCGGATACCCGGAGTACCATCCACCCAGGACCGCGAGCGCCGGGCGCTGAGATACAGCCGGCCGCCCTGGGCCATGGCGTCGATCGAATTGCCGATCAGGTTGGCAAACAACTGCCGCAGTTCCCCGGAGAAACAATAAAGATCGATTTCCGGGGCATGGCTGCGACAGACCTCGATCTGCAGTGCGAGCAGGCGCCCAATGTACAGGGCCACCGCCGAATCCATCAGGTCGGCAACATTCGCCACCACCGGCAGGGTCGATTGCCGATAGAACCGCAGGGTCTGCTGGGTCATCTCAGCCACCCGGGCAATTTCCTGTTGCGCCAGTTCGGTATATTCAACTGCCTGCGCATCCAGGGAAGGCTGCCGGCGCAACAGGTAAAGCAGATTAGTCACTGACTCCAGCGGATTATTGATTTCGTGGGCAATCGAGGCTGCCAGCCGCCCGGCAGCGGCCAGCTTCTCGGTTTTCCGCAACGTTTCTTCGGCACGCTTGCGGTCAGTCGTCTCCACCACGATCGCGCCCACCCAACGAACCGCCTCAGACGCCGCCTTGACCGGGTATACGTTAATCAGCCAGCTCCTGAGCCGGGCGCCCTCGCCAGACAGCGCCGTGTTCAGCTCGAACTGGACCACCGGTTCCCCGGTTTCAAACACGCTTTGCACACAGGTTTGCAAAAGAGTCGCTGCCGGCCCCGGCAGCATTTCTGCAATCGTGCGTCCCAGGTGCCGGCCGATCGGCGCCTCCGTCATTTGCGCCAAAAACTGGTTGACCCGCACATAGCGGAACTTGCGATCGAAGAACGCGAAACCGATGGGTGCGTTCTCGAGCATGGAGTCGAGCAGCGCCAGCGTATCGCCCAGACCCGCTCGCTGCTCCTCAATCGAGGTCACCATGAGGTTGAAGGCGCGGGTCAGATCGGCAGCTTCGTTCGCTGAGGTCACCTCCAGCGGGAACCCTTCTTTCGTTTCCGGATCATGGATCAGCTTCCTGGTCGCCGCCAGTAAGGCTCGCAGCGGCCGGGTGATGGAACGCGCCAGGGTACCGGCGATCAGCGCCGTACCCAGTGCCCCCAAGCCGGCGAACAGGATGGTAATCCGTATGAGCGAATAGATCTGCTGCCAGGCTGCGCTGGCATCTTCATACACCCATGCGTAGCCGCTCAGCCTGCCCTGCACGTGGACTGGCATGACCGCTTCTCGCGCACCACCGGGCACACGGAACAGCACCGGGCGAGGCGTATCCACCAGGTACCTTTTCTCCAGTCGGGTGAGCAGGGTCCTGCCTTCCATGCCTGGATTGCTGCTGGCGATGATGCGGCCATCCGGATCTGTCACTACGGCTGCGCGAATGCTTGGCGAGTTGGTCATGGCGCGCAGGATCGGCACGATGTAGCCGGCGTGGCCCTGGGCCAACGACTCCTGGCTTTGCAGCGCCAGGAGATTCACTTCCGATTCCAGCCGCACGCGCGCACGCTCGTGGATCTCGGAAGCCTGTTCGCGCACCAGGAGCGTGGCGAAGCCAATCACCAACAGGCCTTCAAAGAGGATAAGACCGGTAATGAGCTGACCTCGAATCGAACGAGGTCTAAGCCAACTCATAAGGCGGCTACCTTCCTTCAGATCATGGGAGCGTTTCTACAACAATCCAGGCAACAGTAACGGTAACAGGTTCAGCCTACTTTGACCGATGGCTGGCCGGCTAACTTCGCCTCGATGTCCTGGGCGATCTGACGGCCATGAAAGCGACCGTTCTCGATGAAAATCTCATTTGTACGCGCGCCGGCTACGATCACCCCTGCCAGATAAAGCCCGGGAACGTTGCTTTCGAGCGATTGTGGATCGCACACCGGAAGACGATCGAGCCCTTCCATACGGACGCCGGCCGCACTTAAAAAGTCGAAATCGGGATGGTAGCCGGTCAGAGCGAACACATAATTGTTCTCCAGCTTAACGCTTCCTTGCGGGGTGACCAATTCTACCGAATCTTCCGTGATACGGGTAACGGAGCTGGAGAAATAGGCATCCACTTCCCCGTTCTTGATGCGGTTATTGATGTCAGGCAGGATCCAGTATTTGACGTGATGGTGCATGGCCTCGCCGCGATGGACCAGGGTGACCTGGGCCCCATGGCGCCAGAGGTCCAGGGCGGCGATGGCCGCCGAGTTCTTGCCCCCGACCACCAGTACCTTCTGGTCGAAGTAGGGATGAGGATCGTGGTAGTAGTGCAACACCTTGGGGAGATGTTCTCCGGGCACCTCAAGGTAGTTCGGCAGGTCGTAGTAGCCGGTCGCAAGGATGAGCTTGCGAGCGCTGTAGACCCGTTGCCGGGAAAACTGGTCCACGGTGGTTACGTGAAAGTCGCCATCCTCGCCCAGGAGCCTGGTAACGGTTTGGTACTGTCGCAGCTCAAGCCGGTAATGCTCGGCGACTTTGCGGTAATACTCCAGAGCCTCGCCGCGGGTCGGCTTCTGGTTCGGGCTGGGAAAGGGCATATCGCCGATTTCCAGCAGCTCTGGCGTGGTAAAGAACGTCATCCCGGAGGGATAGTGGAAGAGCGAGTTGCACAAGCAGCCCTTGTCGATCAGCACTGTGCGCAGCCCAGCCTTTTGGGCCTCAATGGCGCAGGCGAGTCCGGTTGGGCCGGCGCCCACCACCAGCACATCGAAGTTTTCTTCAAGAATGGTGCGGTTCAGCTGCATATCTATAGCTTAGACGAAGCGCGCGGCCGGGGTACACACGAACACTGGGCATCAGTGAAGCTTGCGTGAGGGGCAACTACGCCGCTCACCCATCGCAGTTCTGTTCGTCCCTCGCTCCGCGCCCTCATTGAAATCGCTATAATCGAGCGTTCTGAGCTTGCGAAAACTACCCCAGGAGCCTTCCGCTTTATGTCTGATATGCGCAAAGAAAAAGATTCGCTCGGTTTCGTCGAAGTCCCAGCCAGGGCCTACTACGGCGCGCAGACCGCGCGAGCGGTCGACAACTTCCCGATTTCCGGCATGCGCGCACACCCTCAGCTGATTCGCGCCCTCGGCATGGTCAAGAAGGCAGCGGCGCAAGCCAATAAAGAACTCGGCCTGATCGATGCGAAACGAGCTGATGCCATCCTGCAAGCCGCCCAGGAAGTGATCGATGGCAAGTGGAACGGCGAGTTTGTGGTCGATGTGTTCCAGGCAGGGGCCGGCGTCAGCCTGCACATGAACACTAACGAGGTCATCGCTAATCGGGCGGACGAAATCCTGGGCGGCAAGTTGGGGGAATACAAACACATTCATCCCAATGACCACGTGAACTATGGTCAGTCCACCAACGATGTGTTCCCCACCGCCATGCGGCTGGCCACGCTGCTCGCCTTGAACACGCTCTACCCTGTGCTGGACCAGTTGGCAGCCACCTTTGCCGGCAAAGCCGAGGATTTCCACGGCATCATGAAGTCTGGCCGGACGCACATGCAGGATGCAGTACCGATCCGCCTCGGCCAGGAGTTTGCCGCGTATGGTCTAGCCATTCAGAAAGGGAGAAAATTCCTAGCCACGGCTGCGGATGGCCTGCGCGAACTGGGTCTTGGGGGCAGCGCCGTGGGTACCGGCATCAACACCCACCCGCACTACCGGGCGAAGGCGATTGCCGATCTCTCCGGCATCTCGGGGCAGCCGCTCACGCCGGCCGATGACATGCGCTGGGCGATGCAATCGAACGCCAGCATGGGCGACGTCAGCGCCGCCCTGCGCAGCATCGCGCTCGAAATCATTCGTATATCCAACGACGTTCGCCTGATCAGTTCCGGCCCCAATACCGGCTTTGGAGAGATTTATCTGCCCAGCCTGCAGCCCGGCTCGTCCATCATGCCAGGCAAGATCAACCCCGTCATCCCAGAGCTTGCCGCCATGGTAAGTTTTCAGGTAATCGGGAATGACACTGCCGTGGCCTATGCCGTCCAGGCCGGACAGCTTGAATTGAACGTGATGATGCCGACCATGGCCTACAACGTGTTGCAGAGCATCACGATTCTCGCCAACATGCTCCACCAGTTCGATGTGTACTGCGTGCAGGGCATCACGGCCAACGCGCAGCGCTGCCAGATGTACGCGGAAAGCACCGTGTCATTGGCTACCGCGCTGAATCCGTACATTGGTTACGCCAAGGCGGCTGAGATCGTGAAGGAGTCGATCGCCACGGGCAAGACGATCATCGAGATCGCCCGCGAGCGCAAGGACCTTACGGAGGAGGAGATTGCGGAGATCCTCGATCCAGTAAGAATGACGGAGCCGCAGCATCCGCTGGATGCCGCCAAGGCGCGCGATAAGGCCGTCACGGCCTAGGGCAGCTTAGCAAGCTCTGTGCCCGCCACTCGCAGTGACTGGCACAGAGCGAACTACTGCCGGCCCAACCGGTAGACGATGCCGATATTGAAGCCCAGGTTCTTCACCTGGGTGGTCGAGCCAAAGGTTGACAACCAGTAGCCTGGCTGCAGGCGCACCGCAAGCCCCGGCCCCAGGTTGTAATCGACGGGGACGCCGATTGCTGCGCTGAAGCTGGTGCCGCTGGGCCATAAGCCGACAAGCTCTCCCGGAAGAGCCGCGCCATTGGCGTTGAAGTTCCCTTTGGAAGCTCCGACCAGGCCCTGCACGCCGACTGCCCAGTGCTCCATGCGCACGATGCGATACTGCGGGCCCGCCATGAAGGTGTACTGGCTAATGCTGGGTTTGAAGATGTTGAATTCGTTCGGCGTGATGAACGCCGTGCCGTAATACCCACGCAGATCGCCCGTGATGCCCAGGCGGCCGCGGAAGTAGTCAGTAAACCCGCCATTCCAGGCGGATTCATTGATGTGCTGCAGCGAATCACCCGGGCGAAAGCGGGTGTATCCACCGCCGCCGTAGATCTCGAACTTGTGGCTATAGGTGTCTTGAATCACGCGCTGCTTGCGCTGTTCCCGGCGGGCACGAATACGGGCCTGGGCTTCTTGCGCCAGGCGAACCTGATTCTGCTGGGGGTTTTCTTCCGTCTGGGTTTGCGCCTGGGGCGGGGTCGCACTGCTGGAAGCGTCCTGCGCTTTGAGCCCGGGTATCGCGAAAACAATCAAAAAAAGAAGCGGATACACATGGCATCCAAAACGCTTGCTCTGCTGCATGAACCTGAAAGTCCTCCACTATTGCCGCCTTTTGGGCGATTGATACTTTAGTGTCCTGGTTGTATTAGAGCATTTCCGGGGTTGCTATATTCTTCTCGGGAGCCGGCGACGTCGCTTTTCTTCTTCAATGGCCCATGTTGCTGCATCGATGCTGCCCAGGCAGCACAGGAGAAGGGAACGTAATGAAAGGTTTCTTCATCGGCCTGATTCTCGGCTTGCTGGTTATTCCCATCGTGGTCTTTGGCTTATTTGGCGGTTGGACAACCGCCGGTAGCCACTGCCGACTCCCCATTCCCCTTCGAAGCCAGGATCGTACGCATTCCCCTGCACGCACGCATCGACCGCGAAGTGAACAAGAACCCACCGGTGAGCGCGAGCCCTACCAATCTCGAGATAGGCGCGCATCTTTATCGTCAGCAATGTGCCGCTTGCCATGGACTGTATGGCCGCCCGGTATCGTTTGCGAAAGGCATGTTTCCTGAGGCGCCACAGTTGTGGGAGCCGCATGGCCACGGCGTAGTGGGCGTGAGCGATGACCCAGCCGGGCGAGACCTACTGGAAGGTCGCCAACGGCATTCGGCTTTCTGGCATGCCCGCTTTCAGTAAAGTGCTCAACCAGACGGAGATGTGGCAGGTATCGCTGCTGCTGGCCAATGCAGACAAGCCGCTGCCACCGGGTGTTCTGGATCTTTTAAAGCAGCCGATGGACCTGGACCCGGTGGCTTCCCGGTAGAACCTGGAGCCCTGGGGCTGCGGGACTGTTGCTACAACCAAATAGCATCCCGGTGGAAGCGATCGGCATTCTAGCAACGCCGCACCCGGTGGAAGCGCTTGGCACTTTAGCAACGCCGCACCCGGTGGAAGCGCTTGGCACTTTAGCAACGCCGCACCCGGTGGAAGCGCTTGGCACTTTAGCAACGCCGCGTCCTGGTGGAAGCGATTGGCACTTTAGCAACGCCGCATCCCGGTGGAAGCGATTGGCACTTTAGCAATGCCATGTCCCGATAGAAGCGATTGGCACTTTAGCAATGCCACGTCCCGGTGGAAGCCCCGGACTTTAGTCCGGGGGCGCGGGTATGAAACCTGCGCTTATCGCGGGCCTCACCATGCGAGGGCTTTAGCCCTGGAGGCGGCGGCGTCAGTCCAATTTGGAAAAACTGCGCGTAGATTTCGCTGCCAGGTCACATGATCGATTGGCTGGAGAGGGTTGATTCCACCAGGGCTAAAGCCCTGAAGCTTTGCGCGCGCGTTTGAGCGCGGGTCTTAAACCCGCGCCCCCGGACTGAAGTCCGGGGCTTCCACCGGGGACGAATCAGCGGTGGACGATGAACGTTTGAGTTTGGACTCTTGCTTGCGAGCAGAGTCCCCAAGCGTCATCTTTCGGAGATGTGAGTTACCACTCCCTATCGCAATTCTTCCGCGCCGCTGATGGTTGATGACGAACCCACGGATTACTTAAGCGTGTACGTCACACCCGCGGTGAACTGGAACGAGTTCTTTTTGCTTCCCACAGCCGGATCGTTCAGGAAGTCATCCAGCGTGCCCACCGTAAAGCCGAGGCGCTTGTAGACGGGGAACAACAGGTTTGCTGTTGCTACGGCTGAGTAGGCGCTGGTGTTGTTGAACGCAGGCGTGATCACCGCGGTCTGGTTCAGTACCAGGCCGTGCGGCAATTTCAACATGTAATTGTCACCGAAATTGGCGCCCACCAGGTTCTTGCTCGGGGTCAGCGGCGGAACCGGCAGGATATTCGGAGTCACAAAAAACGTTTGCCGTTCGAAGTGAATATCCGCCTTCAAATCCAGCTCTTGTCTTGGATCCTTGATGAGTGTGTAGCCCACCCCGCCGCCATACGATTGCTGCAGGTTCAGACCCTGCGAGTAGTTATGGTCGAACGAAGCATCCACCAGGAAGTAAAAGCGTGGAGAAACGTACCAGTCACGTTCCGCGTCAAAATGGACGATGTTCGACTTCAAGCTCGTTTGGCCCGGCTGCGTCACGGTTCCATATGCGGCATTGAAATCAAATAGGGTACGATTTCGCGGATCGAGCCAGTCCACGCTGGGAACGGTGCGCACCAGCGCTGCCGAGCCGCTGAATGTGCGGCTATTCTGCGTTGCCTCAATCACCGTCGCGCCCGCCGTAAGACCACCCGTCCACCCCTGGAAGAACCCTGGATTGCCGCGCAGCTCCTTCGTATAAGTCGCCTGGTCAATCAGGTACTGTGTGCTCTTGACCGGGAAGACTTTCTCATTGCCGGACGGCGGGCTTATCTTCACCTGGTCATCCTGCACCTGCAGGCTGCCCACAGCGATATCCGCATCCGCCGTTTTGCGCGTGACGTGCTGCGTATCCTGAATGGCCGCGAACTGTTGATCGGTGTGAATGGACTTGATCTTCTCCCACTTCACCGTGATGTCACCCGCCATGTCGCTATGGAACGTCACGGTGCCGGCCACCTCCCGCACTAATTTGCCGGTCAACTGGTCACCGTTGGTGAAGACCAGAACGTCAGTGGCCGCTGGAGCAGCAGCAGCTTGCGCGTGGACGGAGGGCGCCAGAAGGAGGCTGAAAAGCGCAGGCATACACATACGGATGGCAGCCTGGTGGAATCGTGGACGCAGGCCAGCATTCAATTTGTCTTGGAACATGGGGAGTGGACCTTTCTCGATCGTAAGTGCCGCGGGATGGTACAGCTTCAGACGCAAACAGCGCACGAAGAGACGCGTATCCCACAGCAGATCGCGCCGCGACTGATTGTGACCGGGCGCAAGAAAACAGCTATCTGTTTGGCCCTAAAGGAAGGCGTAGGCACTGGCCAGGACGCGAGCCTGGGAGGCCCGGCGTGGTACCCAACGCTTTCAACGACATAAGCAGCGTCTGCAAAAACTGTAACACTGGATTGTCGCCGCACATACCCGTAAAATGGAAATGTGGCGATTACACGAACACAAGCTCTCGACTACTTTCGATCGGATGACCTGATCGGTCTCGGCATGGAGGCAGATGCGCTGCGACGCAAACTGCATCCAGAGGGCGTTGTGACCTACATCATCGACCGCAACATCAACTACACCAACTTCTGCACCGAGTACTGCAGTTTCTGTGCTTTCTATCGCCCACTGAAAGGCAAGCTGGCCGCGGAAGGCTACATCCTCGACTTCGACACCATCTACCAGAAGATCGCTGAAACGCTGGAGATGGGCGGTACCGGTGTGTTGATGCAGGGCGGTCTCCATCCTGATCTCAAGATCGAATGGTTTGAGCGGTTGCTGAGAGGCATCAAGCAGCGCTTCCCGCAAATCTGGCTGCATTGCTTTTCTGCTTCAGAAATTCTCGCCATCGCCGAGTACAGCAACCTTTCGCTGCGCGACACGATCGCCCGCCTGCGCGATGCAGGGCTTGCCTCCATCCCTGGCGGCGGAGCCGAGATACTCGACGATGAAGTGCGCCACCGCATCGCGCGGCTCAAGTGCTCCACGCAGGACTGGGTGGATGTACACCGCACTGCGCACGAACTGGGCATGCGGACCACCGCCACGATGATGTTCGGCGTGGGCGAAACGTTTGAACACCGTATCAACCACTTTGAGCAAGTGCGACGGCTACAGGAAGAGACTGGTGGCTTCACCGCCTTTATCCCCTGGAGCTTTCAGCCCACGAACACGGCGCTGGGCGGCCGCAAGTGGGATGAGGCGACGTCTGTGGAGTACCTGAAGGTGCTGGCCATCTCGCGGCTCTACCTGGACAACATCGAGAACGTGCAGTCCAGTTGGGTGACGCAGGGGCTCAAGGTATTGCAGCTTGGCTTGCGCTTCGGGGGCAACGACGTAGGCTCGGTGATGCTGGAAGAGAACGTAGTCAAAGCAGCGGGCACATCGAATTGCACGACGGAAGAAGAGCTGCGGCATGTGATCCGGGGCGCCGGCTTTCGTCCCGTACAGAGAGACACCCTGTACACCACGTTCTTTCTCAATTGATCGCAGATAAGTGAGCGCGCCGCTGGTTACCTTGGCTGACACATTGAGCGACTTGCATCTTGTGCCTCATCTTGCGCGCTGGGTCGCGAGCTCGTCCCATGACGTCTGGGGACTGGCTACCTACTTCGCTCCGCAACGCGGACTGCAGCATTACTTCAAAACACATTACGCCGATCGCACCTTTGAACACCTTTATCACCGGAACGCGTTCGACACCGCGCTGCTGATTCCCTACTTCGTGGTGATGATCTTCCTCTCGCTCTACGGCATACATCGCTATCAGCTTGTTTATCGCTATTACAAGCACAAGGCGAACGCCGCACGCGATCCCGAGTCGCTGTTTCAAGAGCTTCCAAAAATCACGCTGCAGTTGCCGATCTTCAACGAGCAATTTGTGGTCGACCGGCTCATCCAGGCCTGCTGCCGTCTTGATTACCCGTCAGACAAACTGGAAATTCAGGTGCTGGACGACTCGACGGATGACACGGTAGACGTCGCCCGTGCAGCCGTCGACTTATACCGCGGCCTGGGGCACAACGTTGTCTATCTACATCGTACCGACCGCCACGGCTTTAAAGCCGGCGCGCTGGAAGCGGGCATGCACGTCGCCAGTGGAGAATTTATTGCCATCTTCGACGCGGATTTTGTGCCGCCCAAAGAATGGTTGATGCAGGTGGTGCATCATTTTGCTAATCCGGCGATCGGCATGGTGCAGACGCGATGGACTCACCTGAACCGGGACTACAGCTTTCTGACCCAGGTCGAAGCCATCCTGCTCGACGGCCATTTCATCCTCGAGCACGGCGGCCGCTCACGTACCAATGCCTTTTTCAATTTCAACGGCACCGCAGGCATGTGGCGCCGCATCGCGATCGAACAATCCGGCGGGTGGCAGCATGACACGCTCACGGAAGATACTGACCTGAGCTATCGCGCCCAGATGAAGGGCTGGAAGTTTCGGTACCTGCAAGACGTGGAGTGCCCGGCGGAACTGCCGGTGGAGATGACCGCCTTCAAGACGCAGCAAGCACGTTGGGCGAAGGGACTCATCCAGACTTCCAAGAAGATCCTGCCCGTGATGTTCCGCAGCAATGCGCCCTTTCACGTCAAACTGGAAGCGTTTTACCATCTCACTGCCAACCTGAGTTATCCGCTCATGGTGGTCCTATCGACGCTCCTGATGCCGGCGATGATCATTCGCTTCTACCAGGGCTGGTTCCAGATGTTGCTCATCGACGTGCCGCTCTTCATGGCTTCGACGCTCTCCATCTCTTCGTTCTACCTCGTTTCGCAGCGAGAGCTTTTCCCAGGGCGTTGGTACAAGACAGTTCTCTATCTTCCATTCCTGATGGCGCTCGGCATTGGCTTGACAGTGACCAACACAAAGGCCGTGCTGGAAGCGCTTTTCGGTATCAAGAGCGCCTTCAAGCGCACGCCAAAGTACCGCATTGAAAAGCGTGGCCAGAAACATCAGGCCAGCAAATACCGTAAGCGCCTGGGCGTGGTGCCATGGATTGAATTACTGATCGGCAGCTACTTCGCTCTGACGATCTGGTACGCCATCGTGAATGAGAACTTCTTTACAGTACCGTTCCTGCTGCTGTTCGTACTGGGCTACTGGTACACCGGCCTGATGTCGCTGATGGAAGGCAGATTTGAGCGCTTCCGCATGGGAGCCAACGCCGACGAGTCTTCGCCTAAACCCTTCCCCGTCGGCGTCTGACAACCTACCAGCGATAGCCAAACGTGATCGGAAACATATTGACCGTTCCCGTGCCCAACGCGCTGTTAGAGCTAGTGGGAGAATTCACCCAGACGTAGCGTGCTTCTGCGTAGAACTTACCCCGCGTGTCCGTGTTGGGCTTGAAGGTAAGACCTGCGCCGATGTTCACGCCGCCCTGGTTGCTGGAGAAGTGGCTGAGCGTGACGTTCTGGTACTGGGGATAGCACCCATAAAAGTAATCGCAATAGTCACCGACATACACGGGCTGGGTAAAGCTGGTGAGTTTACGATAGAACCCGCCTCCGCCGGTTACGTAACTGCCGACGTGCCCGCTGGTCTTCAGGTAAATGATCGGGTCAAGCGTCAACGACCAGATGTGGACATTGCCCTGGGGCTCACCGATATTGGTCAGCGTATCGATCGGGATATTGCTCCGGTTGAAGCTATATTCGGCCAGTAGGCCAATATGCTTATTGAAGTTCCAACCGCCGCCCAGGTTAATCGTGTAACCAACATTCTGCCAGGTGGTGGTATTCCCGGAAGGCACGTTGAACCCGGCGCCTAATTCGATCGCGAGGTGATCGACGAGGGAACTATCAGGGCTGGTGGTATAGCGCCGTCCGTTGTACCCACCCTGGTTCGGATACTGGTCCTGCACGATGGAATCGAAATCGATGTGGTGCTGAGCGCTGGAACTCACTTGCGCACGAAGGGGAGAAGAAGGCAGCAGGCAAACAGAAAGAGCCGCGGCCATCAAGGCGAAACGGCCCGAAATATGTGGGAAAAATCTTGAACCCGGCAGCATGTGTGGATCACCCGTGGAGAAGAGGATAGAGAGCCCCACAGAGGAAGCTCTCAACTACTAACCCATATGTGACGATTTAGACTCGCGGAAGGTTGGCACTTTGGGGTCAAGTAGCGTTCGTCACAAGCAGAAGCAGCGATGAGGAGGCTCTGGGCACAGTGGGTGCAGATGTCCCCCACTCAAGCCAAACACGGCTTGAATGGGCCACCCGGGTTCTTTGGGTGCATCCTCCACGACTACTCAACCGTTCTGGAGGCGCAGCAACGAAGTGAAGCTGTGCAACTAAACCAGGACGCTGCAACAAGACGGGGCTGTAACAAAGGGAGGGTGGCCCACACAAGCCTTTTCGGCTTGTGTGGGGGACATGCTACCTAACCGAACCAAAGTGGCGAAGCGTAAACCTCTCCGCCATCCCTCTAGTGGATGTCGAACTGCTCCGGGTGCAGGGCTGGATCGCTCTTCACGATGATCGTCTTTCCACTCATCTCCTCAAGCTCATTCAGCCAACGTGCGTTGGTAAGCTTCAGGGTCTTCACTACATCGGGATGCACGCGCAACAGCACATCCTGGCGTTCCAGGTGATGCTGCATCTTGCGCATTTCGATGTAGATCTCGTTGCAGACCGTGGTTGGACTCTTCACCATGCCCGTGCCGGCGCATATGTTGCACTGCGTACTGAGGGTACGCTCGAGCGATTGTTTCACCCGCTTACGGGTGATCGCCACCAAGCCGAAGTCGTTAAACTGCAGAGACCTTTGAGGGCGCGCGATCCGACTTTAACTCCTCTTCGAGCGCCTGCATCACCTTGTTGCGGTTCTTGCGCTCATCCATGTCGATGAAGTCGATCACGATGATGCCGCCCAAATCGCGCAGGCGAATCTGGCGCACGATCTCCGGAATCGCATCAAGGTTCGTCTTCAGAATTGTGTCTTCCAGGCGGGCTGTTTTACCGACATATTTGCCCGTATTGATATCAATCGCGACTAATGCTTCTGTCTGATTAATCACAATCGATCCGCCGGACTTGAGCCATACTTTCGACTTAAGTGCTTTGCTGATCTCGTCCTGAATACCGAACTGCTCGAACAGTGGAGTCTCTTTGGTGTACAACTTGACGCGGCGCACCAGGGACGGTTGAAAGCGTTCCAGGAAGCGAACAATGCGCTCGTACTCAGATTCCGTGTCGACCCAGATGGTAGAGAAGTTGTCGCTGACCTGATCGCGCAGGATCCGCTCCACCAGGTTGAGATCGTGGTAGATCAAGGCCGGCGCCTTAGCCGTATCCGAACGCTGTTTGATCTCTGTCCACAGGCTGATCAGGAAGCGAATATCGGCGCGGAGATCATCTTCGCTGGCTCCGTCGGCCGCGGTACGCACGATAAAACCACCACTGACGGTTCCCTTCTCGCTAATCAGGATCCGCTTCAACCGCTGACGCTCTTCATCGGAAGAAATTTTGCGCGACACGCCAACGTGGTTTACGGTCGGCATGAACACCAGGAAGCGGCCGGGCAGCGCGATGTGACTGGTAATCCGCGCTCCCTTTTTGGCAATCGGTTCCTTGGCAATCTGCACCAGGATTTCCTGCCCCTGTTTCAACAACTCACTGATGATCGGCAGATCGCTGGTCTGTGCATTCTGGCGGCGCCCGCCTTGCCGGCGACGGCCGTCGTTGCGGCCACCACGCGCCACCGCGACGTTGGTCATCCCGAGGGCGGCGTGCCGGCTGACCGGGGGCTGCAGCCACCTGGCTCGGCTCTGTTTCCTCACCCTCTTCGGCCTCCGCGTCTTCGTCCAGGTCATCGTCGGTTTCATCCTCGATAGCCAGACCAGACGCGTCTCCGTCGATCCGTTGTTCGAGATGAGCGTCGCGCACCAGCTCGCCTATCTCACCACCCGCGGCTACTTCATGATCGAGAGTTTCCTCTTCCAAATCCTGCAAATCATGCTCTTCGCTATCGACGTAGAGGGGAGTGAAGTCATACTCCTCTTCTTCCGTGACTTCTTCTTCTTCGACCAGACCAGTGACCGTGCCTGCCGAATCGTCTTCTTCCAGGTCATCGAAGTCCGCATCGAGCTCCGCGATACCCGTGCTCGCAGCGGCGAAGGCGGACGTATCAGGCTCGCTGGCTTCGGGACGCAGGTCCACCGGTTCCTCGATCACAGTCTCTTCTGACGCTATGAAGGCTTCTTCTTCAACAACATTCGACGAAGAAGCAAAGCGGAACTCGCTGGGCGCGGACGGATCGATGCGGTAGGAAGCCGAAGCCTCCTCAGGCTCGAAGTCCACTGGGGCAATCGACGGCTCATCGGCGACTTCGGACTGCGCTGCCTCCTGCGTGTCTCATGGTGCGTGTCGTAATGCGTGTCTTGGTGCACGGGATGGACGGCTTCCGCGACCGGCGCAGCTGCTTGCTCAACGGGCAACTCTGTCGAAGGCGCCGCTTCCCGTGGGACGGCTTCGACGGGCAGAACTTCCTGCTCAACGACAGGCGCTTCGAGCGCCGGCTCTTCGGTGACCACTACCGAATGAGGCGTGAGGTTCTCGTGTGCTGCAGCGTCTTCCCAAACCTGGGGAGTTACGCCGTAGGCCTCTTGCTGCACAGCTTCCTGCGGAGCTTCTGGCTGGGCCGACGGGAGCGGCCGCGGAAGTTTCTGCGGAGCCACGATAGCGGGAAAGCGATTCTCCCGGAAGAGGACCCGCGCCGTCCCAATCCAGCGGCACTTCCACCATGGTGGAAGGCTTGCTGATGCCCACGGTCGGACGCGCTTCAACCGAGGCGTCGCAGCCTTCGCGGTCGTTGGTGTCGTGGGGGCGGGCTGGCCGCCGTACTTTGAGAGGGACTCCCCGGGCAAAGAGAACGCCACGGGCGTGTGAATCGGTTCTGCTTCGAGCTTCCTCAGTGGGCGCCTCAAAGGCGACTGGCTGTGCTTCTTCGGAACGGCTCGAAACCGGCCGCTCCTGGTGACCCTGCTGGCCACCGCCCTGGGGTCCCGGCGCGCCGGGGGCACCGCGAAAACCTCTGCGGCGGCCGCGACGGCCACGCCAGCGGCGGGTGCCATCTTCAAATTCACCAGCGGGTGCTGCTGCTTCAGAAGCTGCGGGGGCAGGAGCGGGAGTATTGTTGCGGCTGCTGCCGTTGCCCTCAGCTGCTACCTGGGGAGCCCGCGGTGCACGAGCCTCACGGCCGCCACCGTGACGCGGCTGGTTTTCCCGGCCCTGCTCGCGGGGACGCGCTTCCTGAGCGCCGCCCTCTTCCTGCCGGCCACTGGTGGGGATCCGTTCAAAGTCAGAGGAGTCTTCCTGCTCCTCCATAAAATCGGTGACGTAGAGAAACGCGTCGCGCTCCAGGCCTAAATCGACGAAGGCCGATTGCATGCCGGGGAGAACCCGTGTGACACGGCCTTTGTAAATGGAACCGGCGAGGGTGTATTCGTTCTCTCGCTCGTAGTAGACCTCGGTGAGTTGATCGTTCTCGAGGATGGCCAGACGCGTCTCATGGGGCGTGCTGGAAATGCATATTTCTTTGGACATGCTGCCTTTCTGTCCGGCAGGGTCTTCCCTGGCGGACGGCCGGCAGGGCAGATCAGAGGGGAGGAACTCCCACTCCCGGTATTCCGGGCAGAACTAGGTCAGCGAGAAAGCCTGGGCAAAGGCGCGTGATCCGAAAGCCGGAATTCAGCGAGGGTTCTTTGTACGAGGGTGCTGGCGGTGCACAGTTGCGGCCGAGAGGATCGGTCAGTGTGCAGGCCGGCTTTCCAGGGCTGTCTGGGCGCAAAGAGACGGTGACCACTTCAGCCTTGGTTTCAGGCGGGGCCGTTACCCTTCTTTGCGAGCTCATTCCTAATCCTGCCCGGCCCGGTGATTCACCTGGCCGGCGTAAGTAAAATTTTGAAAAACCAAGCCTCATTGACGCGGCTTTCGCTCGGACGCGGATTTTTGCTCGAGGCCAGCTCTGCTAATTCACAAAGCGGCTCATGCGAACGTTCATCGCCATGCCCAGAGCCAGGAATGTGAACAATACCGAGGACCCCCCGTAACTCATTAATGGTAGAGGGATTCCCGTAACCGGCATCAGCCCGATCACCATGCCAACGTTCACTGCAATCTGAAAGACGAGTACAGCGACCACGCCCATGATCAGGAACGTACCGGAAACATCTGCGGCGGTCTGAGCGTTTTGAATCAAACGCGTCAATATGAGGAAGTATATCAGGAGAACAAACACGGCGCCCACGAAGCCATGCTCCTCACAGAAGGCCGCGAAGATGAAATCCGTATAGGGAATTGGGAGAAAATCACCCTGTGTTTGCGTGCCTTTGGTCGCGCCACGGCCCCAAACGCCGCCGTCCCCGACCGCGATGAGCGATTGCTTCACCTGGTACCCGCTCCCCTTGGGATCCGTGTCGGGGTTCAAGAAGCTGGTCAGCCGTTGCTTCTGGTAAGGCTTGAGCACCTTCGCCCACACCGGGACCACGAGCGCCAAGCCTGCGATCACGAGGATCAGGCCCTTCTTCCACTCCAGGCCGCCCAGAAAGAGCCCGATCAGCAGCACGGGGATGTAGGTGAGGGAGGTGCCGAGGTCAGGCTGCTTGAGCACCAGCAGCATGGGTATCCCGACCAGCAGGCCTGCTTTGGCGATATCGCTCCACGAAAGCTCTTTACCGGCGAGGCCGGCAAAGTAGCGTGCCATCGCGACGATCAGCACCACCTTGACCCATTCCGACGGCTGAAAGTGAACGCCTCCAGGCAGTTTGATCCAGCGGCGTCCACCCAGGACCTTGGTCCCGAAGAGCAGCACGGCCACCAGGGAGAGGAAGCAAAACCCGTAAATCCAGTGAATGGCCTCCAGCAGCCGGTGGTAGTTGATCAGCGAGAAGGCGAACATGGCGCCCAGGCCACCGATCAGCCAGAAGATCTGCTTGGTCTCGAAGCCGACGAACTTGGTATGCAGAGTGGCGCTGTAGATCTCAAAGATGCTGATGACGGAGAGCAGCAACACCAAGCCGAGAAGCAGCCAGTCGAAGTCCCGAAATGAAATAAATCGCCGCATCTAGCTCCTAAAATGCACCCGGTTTTGGTCACCGGTTGAGATGTCCCCCACTCAAGCCAAACGCGGCTTGAGTGGGCCACCCGAAGTTTTCCGATCCCCCAACACAAACCCACCCGAAGTTTTTCGATCGCCAGCACAGATCGACCCGAACTTTTCCGATCCCCCAGCACACATACTGACCGCAAAACCAACGCTGGGTGGCCCACTCAAGCCGCATTTGGCTTGAGTGGGGGACATCTCAACCCTCTTGCTGCCGTGGCTCCGTTGATCCCACTGGTCAGGCAGTCGAGTCACAACAACCTAATGAGCGGCGATCATGAAGTGGCCGCCGTGCATCGATGGAGGCAACGTCCCTGGACGCCACCTCGGTCTTCTTAGCCGCCGGTTTAGCGTCGTGCGCATCCGGAGGTTCCGACCACACCGCCCCCACTTCCGTCTTTGCCGGCACCTTGGCCTGCTCCAGGTTGTTGTCGAGGCGACGCTGCTTATCGACGAATGCTTCCACGATCTGGGCCGCGACCGGCGCCGAAGCCGAACCCCACCCACCGTGCTCGGTCAACACCACCACTGCAATGTCAGGGTTCCGGCGGGGCGACATGCCGACAAACCAGGAGTTCGCACGGGTGGCCACATCCTTGGAAACGCTGGTCATACCGGCGCTATGGTTCACCACCTGCGCCGTGCCCGTCTTGCCGGCGAAATCGATATTGTCGAGATGCGCCGCAAAGGCCGTTCCGCCCATACTGGCGTCGAGTGCGCCCGCCATCCCGTCGGTGATGGTCTCCCAAATCGCCGGGCTGATGGGAAAGCTCACGTCACCAGTGCCTGGATAGGATTCGGCAATGACCTGGCGAAATTCCTCGGGAACCTGATCCTGCTCGACCACATGGGGCCGCTTGAACGATCCGCCAGAAGCAATACCAGCGATGGCGCGCACCAGCTGAATCGGCGAGATAGCCACCGCGCCCTGCCCGATACCGACCGAGATGACCTCACCCGCATACCATTTCTCATGGAAGTTTTTCATCTTCCACGCTTCCGATGGCATGGTGCCGTTCACCTCACCGGGCAAGTCGATCCCGGTTTTTTGGCCAATGCCCACCTTATGCGCCCAGTATGCGATCTTCTCGATGCCCAACCGCTCGGCCAGCGTGTAATAAAAGGTGTCACAGGATTTGGGGATCGCGTGCAGAATATCCACCGGTCCGTGCCGCTTGTCACAAGCGAAGAAGCGGCCGTAAAACGTGCCGCCTCCGTTGCAAACCACGGTCATGTTTTGCGCGATCCCGTTCTCCAGGCCCGCTAGCGACATGATGATCTTGAACGTGGACCCAGGAGCCAATTGCGCCTGAATCGCCTTGTCCAGCAAAGGGTGACGCGGATCCGTGATCAGCTTATTCCACTCACCGCGCGAGACCTTAACGGAAAAATCATTGGGATCAAACGAAGGCCGGGACACCAGAGCGAGCACCGCACCGGTATGCGGATTGATGGCCACAATCGCGCCATTACGATCACCGAAAGCCTGCTCCGCAGCTCTCTGAATATCGAGGTCGATGGTCAGCTTCAGACCCTGGCCCGGCACCGCCGGCTCGCGGCCCAGGATGCCCACTTCCCTGCCGTGGCTATCGACGATAATGTCCTGCGAGCCGTCCTGGCCGCGCAGCAACTGATCGTACGACTGCTCCACCCCCGACTTGCCGACCACGTCGCCCGGTTCGTAGTAGGCGTAGCGAGGATCGTTCAGCATTTCGTCGCTGACCTCGCCGACATACCCGATCAGGTTGGCGGCAAAACCGTTCCGCGGATAGAGCCGCCGCTGCTCGTCGATGGTCTCCAGCTCGGGCAGTTCATCGCGATGAGCCTCGATGAACTCGACCTCGTCGGGCGTGATGTCCTGCTTCAGCGGAATCGGCTGGTACTTCGGCGCCAGGGCATAGTGCGCCAACACCGCTTCCAGCTGCTCCGGCGTCATGTGCAACCCACGAGAGATCAGGGGAAAATCAGCCCGCAGATCGCGCCCCGGCTCGCGGATGATAAAGCAGGAAACAGAGGGATAGTTGTCGACCAGCAGCCGGCCTTCCTTGTCGAACAGCTTGCCCCGGGGCGCCAGGATCGGTACTTTGCGGATGCGGTTCTGCTCCGCCAACGTGCGGTAGTTTTGCGCGCCAATCACCTGCAGCCGCCACAGACCGGAGATCAGCACCAGCAATATGCCAACGATCACATACTGCACGATGGTGAGCTTGTAAGCCGGTAATCTCTCTTCCTGGTTCAGCATGGTGAAGAACTTTCTGTTATCTGTTGGACGCTTCTACTTAGCTAAGGATTCAGCCGCCTAATCCCTGGGCCGGATACGATCCAGGATGTCGAAAAAGAACACGCCGATGATGGAATTGATAACCGCCTTGATGACCTCATGCAGCCAGTTTGTCCGAATATGCAGTGCCAGCATCCGGTGCATGATGAACAGGTAAATCATGATGTTCAGCAGCGTGAAGAAAAAGTTAATCAGCAGCCGGGTTCCGGGATTCTCGACGTCGATTTTGACACCCAGCGACGCCGCCAGAAAGCCCACCACGCATTGCGAGATGCCATTGATGCCCAGCGGGCGGCTGGTCAGGGCATCCTGAATGAGACCGATGATCGTGCCCGTGATTGTGCCGGCTATCGGATTGCGCCAGCCCACCGAAAAATAGATGGTCACCAGCAGCGGAAGATCGATGATGTCGAACTTGGGGATGAATCGCGGGATGAGCGCCTGCAAAAAGATCGCCAGCAGCGGCACCAGCACCACCACGATCAGCGGGTAGCGCTGTACGTCCAGTTCCCGCCGCGCAAGTGATGCCGACATCGCCATCCGATTCTCTCCTTACTCAAATCTCAATGCGACTCACCGGCCAGGGTGGGTGCTGCTTAAGTCAGGGCGTACTGCCGTCGGAACTGCCTGCAGTCGCAGGCGCATCCGCATTGGCTGGCGGGGGCACCGCCGGCTTCACTTTGGGCACTTTAGGCTTGGCAACCGGCGGCTGCACCCCAGTGCTCGCCGTGCTCTTCGACACAGCAGGCTTCGCTTCGACCCCAGGTTTGGGCGCCGTCTCCGGCTTAGCCGGCGGAGGCGCGGTAGAGGCCGCGCGTCGGCGCGTACTTTTGATCGGTAATCGCCTGCCCCGGGGTCAACACCGATGCCGGCTGCGTCGCGTTGGGACTGAAATGATCGGTATGCAGCGCCGGGGGCGGATGCAACTTCACCGCGACCGTATCCGGGTTGACCAGCAATTGCTGCTGCTGGTTCGAGTCGGCCAATGCCGTCGCCGAGCTCAGGCCCGGCAGGCGCTCCGCCAAAATGTCAGACGCGCGCTGTTGTGTGGCGGCCAACGCGGCGGTAGCTGCGCTCTGCGCCAGATCGTGTTGTTGCCTGGCAGGCATTTCATCGGAAGCCTGGGTGATCACCAGCACTTCTTCCAGGTGCCCCAGGTTAGCGGCCGGCTTGATCAGGATGTCGACATACGGAGGATTTGACGCGTCTTCGACGACCTCCTCGACCGTGCCCACGGGAATGCCTCGCGGGAAAATCTGGTCGCCCCCGCTGGTGATGACCTTGTCCCCCGCCTTGACCCGCTCATCCGGCAAGAGGTTGATAATCTGCGGCTGCCCCAGCGCATTGCCCCGCAACACCCCGCGCAGCCGGGTCGACTCGATCAGCACACCCGCTCCGCTGGTCTGGTCGGAAATCACCAGCACCTGGGACGTATGGGCGTACACATCCTTCAGCTTGCCGACGATGCCATCCGGCGTGATCACGGCCATGTCTGGCCGCAAACCATCCTTGGCGCCCTTATCGATATAGAGAACGCGGGATTGATCCGTCCCCGCCGTGCCGATGACCTCGGCAGGAACGGTGCTGTAGATGTAGTGCTCTTTAAAGGAGAGCAAGGCCTGCAGACGCTGCCCCTGCCGGGCGTCTTCAAGCAGGCTCGCCTGCTCTAATTGCAGGCGCCCGACTTGTTCCTTTAGTTCCTGGTTCTGCTCCCGTACGTGGCGCAGATCAAGATAGTTTGACCAGAAATGGCGTAACCCTGACCCGCTGCCATGCACGACTTTTTCAGGAGGAGCCACCAGGCTGATGGCCCAGTAGCGAATCAGTCGAACTGAGGCAGCATCCGATCCGGTGGGCGTGGGACGACGCACCTGCGAGGCCAGTCCGATGATCTGGATCACCAGAACCGCCACCAGAAACAGGATGTTTTTATAGCGGCTCAAGACACACCCATTTCGGTTCCACCTGCCGGTCTGTGGGGTACCGGGCTGCGGGGACCCGTCATTCGATCAGCAAACACTTGCACGCGCACGTCTGGTTGACCAGTTCTAGTCGATCTTGATTTTGCGCAGCAGGCGGAAGTCGCTCAGCATTTTGCCCGTGCCCAGCACGACGCTGGCCAGAGGATCGTCTGCAATCGAAACCGGCAGGCCCGTTTCCTCGCGGATGCGCTTGTCAAGATTCTTGATCAGCGCGCCGCCACCGGTCAGCACGATGCCGCGATCGCTGATATCGGCGCTGAGCTCGGGCGGCGTGCGTTCGAGCGCCACGCGGATGGCATTCAGGATGGTCGAAATGCACTCGGTGAGCGCTTCACGAATCTCCCCATCATCAATGGTGATGGTCTTCGGCACACCTTCGATCAGGTTGCGCCCCTTGATCTCCATCGTGAGCGGCTTGTCCAGCGGGTAAGCCGAACCTATATCGATCTTGATCTGCTCCGCGGTCCGCTCCCCAATTAACAGGTTGTACTTCCGCTTGAGGTAATTCATGATCGCTTCGTCCATCTGGTTGCCGGCCATGCGGACGGAACGTGAGTAGACGATCCCTGACAGGGAGATGACTGCGATGTCGGTGGTGCCGCCGCCAATATCGACGACCATGTTGCCGCTCGGTTCGGTGATCGGCAAGCCGGCGCCAATCGCCGCCACCATGGCCTGCTCCACCAGGAACACTTCACTCGCCTTGGCACGATAGGCGGAATCTTCCACCGCCCGCTTTTCCACCTGGGTGATCTCAGACGGAACGCCGATCACAATCCGCGGATGCACCAGCATCTTGCGGTTGTGCGCCTTCTGGATGAAGTAGTTCAACATCTTTTCGGTGATTTTGAAGTCGGCGATCACGCCGTCCTTCATGGGCTTGATAGCCACGATATTGCCTGGCGTGCGGCCAAGCATCTCCTTGGCTTCTTTGCCGACAGCTTCGACCTCACCCGTATTCTTATTGATCGCGACGATCGAAGGCTCGTTGACCACGATGCCCTTGCCGCGCGCATACACGAGTGTGTTCGCGGTACCTAAATCAATTGCCAGATCGCTCGAGAATACGCTGAACAGCGAACGCACACCGTGCGTGCGAGAAGAACGCGAATGGAAACCGTTTGATGACATTGAATGACGGACTTTTCCTGTCGACCCGGTTTCATTGTACGGCCATGGTTGCTTTCCTGCATCGCTACTCTTTTGAGTCGTGACCACCACTTTTAGGGCATATGGCGGCATTTCTCGTCGCCGCGTGGCACGCGCCACGCTCACTGTGTGCATGAGTTATCCTCGGTACTTTAATGAAGGGAAAGCAAATGGCGACGAAGACTTACGGAAATCTCATTGGCGGACAGTGGGTAAACGCCGCCACCGGCAAGACATTTCTGAATCGCAACCCGGCCAATGTGGACGACGTGGTGGGCGAGTTTCAAGCGTCTGGCGCTGCCGATGTAGATCGAGCCGTGCGCGCCGCGCGTGCTGCTTATAAGAGCTGGCGGCTGGTGCCGGCGCCCAAGCGGGGCGAGTTACTCTACCGCACCGGCGAGCTGTTATTGAGAGACAAAGAGAAGCTGGCCCGCGACATGACGCGTGAGATGGGCAAGGTACTTAGCGAGACGCGCGGCGACGTGCAAGAGGCTGCGGACACGGCCTTCTATATGGCTGGCGAGGGCCGCCGGCTTTTTGGCCAGACCACGCCGTCAGAGTTGCGCGACAAGTTTGCCATGTCCGTGCGCATGCCGGTAGGGGTATGCGGCATGATCGCGCCATGGAATTTCCCCATGGCCATTCCGTCATGGAAGCTCTTCCCTGCGCTGGTATGCGGCAATACCTGCGTGATCAAGCCGGCCGAAGATACACCGCTGTCGACTTACCACCTGGTGGAGTTGCTACTTGAAGCCGGGCTGCCCGAGGGCGTAGTGAATATTGTCACCGGCTTTGGTCCGGATGCGGGTGCGCCGCTGGTCACGCATCCTGAAGTGAATGCAATTTCGTTCACCGGCTCGAGCGAAGTGGGCCGCATTGTGGGGCAAACCGCTGCGGGTCTGTTCAAGCCGTGTTCGCTCGAGATGGGCGGAAAGAACGCCATGATTGTGCTTGAAGACGCCAATCTCGACCTGGCGCTTGATGGAGCAGTATGGGGCGCTTTCGGTACGACCGGGCAGCGTTGCACCGCGACCAGCCGCATCATCGTGCAGAAAAGCATTGCCGCGGAATTCACCCGCAGACTGGTGGAGCGCGCGCAATCCTTGCGCGTGGGAGACGGGCTGGATGCTCAGATGGAGATGGGCCCGCAGATCAATCAGCAGCAGATTGATACTTCTGAGCGATATACCGCGATCGCGCAAAAGGAAGGCGCGCAACTGCTCACTGGCGGCAAGCGTGCAGCGGGGGCTGGCCTGGACAAAGGTTTCTTCTACACGCCCACGGTGTTTGGCGGCGTGGCGCCCACGATGCGCATTGCGCGCGAAGAGGTGTTTGGCCCAGTAGTGAGTGTGATCGAATGCGATGGTTTTGAGCAGGCGATTACCATTGCCAACGGCATTGAGTATGGACTTTCCACGGCTCTGTATTCCAGGAATGTGAACCTGGCGTACAAAGCGATGCGCGACCTGGAAGCGGGGATCACGTACATCAACGCGCCTACGATTGGCGCCGAAGTCCACCTGCCTTTCGGGGGAGTGAAGCAAACCGGCAACGGACATCGCGAAGGGGGCACCGGGGCGCTGGATTTCTACACCACCTGGAAGGCCGTTTACGTGGACTACTCCGACCGCCTGCAGCGTGCGCAGATCGACACTGGCGAGTGAATGGGATGGCTTGGTTCTTCCGCAGGAAAATTTGTTTGTTTCTTCTTTCAAGAGTGGGTAGGGGATGGGAAGGTGAAGATCGTTGGGGGGCATGTCCCCCACTCAAGGCAAAAGCGCCTTGAGTGGGCCACCCGGCTTTAACTGCAGGCTGCGCCAGAGAAACAGGCTAAACCCGCCAGCCCAACACCCATAGCCGCCATTTGCTAGCATTCCCTTGAGGCAATGTTTCAGATGATCATTGGTGTTCCCAAGGAAGTGAAAGATCATGAATCCCGCGTAGGCATCACCCCGGCCGGAGTCAAAGCGCTGGTCGACGCCAGCCACACGGTCCTGGTCGAAACCCATGCCGGCGAACTCTCCGCCTTTACAGATGATGAGTACCAGGCAGCGGGCGCGGAAATCGTGGGCGCCGCCTACAACGTCTGGGGCCACGCCGATATGGTCGTGAAAGTGAAAGAACCGGTGGAAAAGGAGTACGCCTTCTTCCGCCCCGGCCTGGTGCTGTTCACCTACCTCCACCTCGCACCACTGCCCGCTTTAACGGACAAGTTGCTGGCCAGCAAAGTCACCGGCATCGCCTACGAAACTATTCGCGATCGCGCCGGAACCCTCCCACTGCTCACACCCATGTCAGAAGTCGCTGGCAGAATGTCCGTGCAGGTGGGCGCCACCTACCTGGAAAAGGAAAAAGGCGGCCGTGGCGTCCTGCTGGGCGGCGTCCCCGGTGTGCCCCCGGCCACCGTGTGCATCCTGGGCGGCGGCATCGTGGGCACCAACGCTGCAAAAATTGCCCTCGGCATGGGCGCAAACGTCACCATCGTGGATCTCAATCTGAACCGCCTGCGCGAACTGGACGACATCTTCAACGGCCGCGTCTACACTCTGGCCTCCAACTCCTACAACGTAGCCCGGGCCGTGCAGGGCGCAGACCTGGTGATCGGTGGTGTGCTGATACCAGGCGCCGCCGCGCCCCGCATTGTGACGCGAGAAATGGTAGCCCGCATGAAAAAAGGCGCGGTGGTGGTGGACGTGGCTATCGACCAGGGCGGCTGCATCGAGACCGCCAAGCCAACGACCCACAGCGATCCCTCATACCTGGTCGACGGAGTCGTCCATTACTGCGTGACCAACATGCCGGCCGCCGTACCCAACACCTCGACCCTGGCACTCACCAACGCCACTTTCCCCTATGTGCTGCGCCTGGCGCAGCATGGCGCTGCCGCGGCCATCAAGGCAGACCCAGGCATGTGCGAGGGAGTGAATACCTACGCCGGCGAACTCACCTACAAAGGTGTAGCGCAGTCCCAAAGCAGAGAATGGAAACCAGTACTCGATCTGCTGGCGTGAGCTTTTGCCGGCAAAGCCCAGGGCGAGCTTTGCCGGCGAAAGGGTTTACTGCTGGGGGGCGCCGCCCTCGCCACTGTGCATCCGCTGCTGCATGTGTTCCTGCATTCTCTGTTGATCCTGGGCGAACTGCTGTTTCTGGGTGTCATTCAGGATGGCGGAGATCTTCGTGCTCGCATCCTCCCGCATCGCCTTCATTTTGGTCATTCTGTCTTCGCGCGACATTGAGCTGTCACCACGCAGCGCCTGCATCTTCTGCTGCTGGTCAGCAATGATTGGTTTAATCTGCGTCTGCTGATCCGCGGAAAGGTTATAGCGCTTGGTCATACGCGCAAGCTGCTCATCGGGGGTCATCTGCCCCATGCGGCCCATATGACCCATGCCGGCACCAGCACCAGTCGCCGGCTGCTGTGCGGAAGTGTCGGGCGCGGGCGCAGTACTATCCTGCTGCGCGAAAGCAGCCCCGCTACATAGCGTCAGCCCTGTGGCCAAAAGACCACTGAGCGCAATCCGATTCCATTGTTTTTTCATAGAAGTTGCTCCTGCGTTGCTTACCACAGTGATAGGAACCCGCACTGCGAGGCTTGGTTGCGCTACGGCTCCCGGCGCGGACGATGACGACACGCATACACAGACGCGGAATCCAGCGGCGAAGTTCGTCTCAGCGCGAGGATTTGTTGAGGATTCCGGGGTTTTAGTTAGCCTCCTACTTGTCATCCCTCGACTGCGCTCGGGATGACAAATTGGGGGCTAGTGGCGTTGGCTGACAGGCGCTTGTGGCGCTTGAGCGACAAGCGTATGCGGGCTTCTCGCCGGTTTTGCTTCACGCCCCAGGCAATGCCGGCCAACGTCACTGGCCCCGAACTTGTCATCCCGAGCGCAGTCGAGGGATCTGCTTTGCGCCTTTCTGCCTCCACAAATTTCTACAGAGCTCCAGCATCGGATGGGCAGAGGAACGTGGGTCTCGATAGCAGCCGCTTCGCTGCCAGGAGTCACTCTCCTGCCATTCCTGCTGAAAGCATGGTTCTTCTGCGTGTCCGATGCTGGAGCTCATGTAGAAATTTGTGGCAGGAGAAAGGCGCACAGCAGATCCCTCGACTGCGCTCGGGATGACAAATTGGGGGCTAGTGGCGTTGGTTGACAGCGCATGTGACGTTTGAGCGACAAGCGTATGCGGCTTCCCGCCGGGTTTTGCTTCACGCCGCAGGGAATGCCGGCCAACGTCACTGGCCCCGAACTTGTCATCCCGAGCGCAGTTGAGGGATGACAAATTGGGGTGAGAAGCAGGGCTAGACTTTGATCCAGGATTTGGTCTAGGACTTTGGCGGCATCGGCACAGGCTGCGAGCGCAATCCGCACGGCAGCAGACCCTGCAGTGCACCGCTTTGGTAGGCATAGCCGAAGATCACCTGGTACTCACGTTCGCCAGGATAAGAACACAGCTTGCACCCCGGTTGGTAGGCCAGCACCTCGTTCTGCTGCTGGCTCGACATCCAGGTACGTGATTGACGCGGCGGCACGACCAGGATGGCCGGCTCGCCAGAGACAGGCCTTGCAGGGTAGACCACCAACCGACCGCGCTCGTTGCTCGCGTTGACCAGGCCACCACCAGCTCCATTCGAAGCGCGCCAGAGCCAACGGCCACGTGTGCGGGCATACCAATGCGAACTCGACGGCACTGGTTCTGCCAGCTTGATCTCGTGGTTTGTCTGATTGGCAAGAGTGAAACGAAATCCGGGAACCTGCTCAGGACCCGCCGCCGCAAGGTAGCTTGCGGATAAAGTGACGCCCACGCACTGCGGGATCGATCGTACCGGTCGCTGCGCGACGGGACTCGCGGCCAGCAGGCCGGCCATAGCAACAACGCGGATCAGACGACTCCCTTGCCTTCCACGATGTGAAGGTAGCGATTGGGAGCAACATTGGTCAGCTTCTCTATATGCTTGCTCGGCGCAGGCCAATGAATTTCCAACGAATCGATTTGCGCCGCTTTGCCGATACCGAGCACTTCCCGCGGGTCGTGCGAAGACAAATAACTGCCCCCGTTGTTCTTGAGCCGCTCGCGCGTCGCGCCCCCCGCCTTCCACACCATGCGCGCACCGATCGCGTCGCGATTGCAGGTAACGCCCTCGAGCTTGAGCCCCAACCAATTGTTCCCTTTGGCAGCAGTGTTCTTGAGCAGAACCGGCGCGCCGCCGTTCACGCCGATGATCACATCGACGGCTCCATCATTGTCATAGTCACCGACCGCTAGCCCGCGCGCAGCCCAATCCTCATGGAATGCCGGACCCGCCTCAGCGCTCACATCGTGCAATTTGCGGTCGGCATTCTGGTGGTACAGCAGCAGCGGCTCTTTGTAATGCACCTGCATGGAGTAGGAGTCGATCATGTCATCGGGATGACCATTCGCCAGGATCAGATCGATCAGCCCATCGTTGTCATAATCGAAATACTTCAATCCCCAGCCACTCATCAGCCGCGTACTGTGCGCTACGCCTTCTATTTGCGCTGCATCGGAGAACGACTCATCTTTGTTATTGATGTAAACCGAGTAGTTCTCGTGATCGACGTTTGACACAAAGAGATCCTGGTAGCCGCTGCCGTGCAGATCGACTGCATCCACGCCCATGCCGGAACGCGGACGTCCGCTTTCACTGAACCCGACCCCGGCCTGCAGTGCGAGCTCATCCCACTTCCATTTACCGTTGGCGCCGGGTCCCCGGTTTACAAACAGAAAATTCTGCACCGTGTCATTGGCCACAAACAAATCCATGTAACCGTCATTGTTTATATCGGTGGCCACCACGCCCAGCCCCTTGCCCAGGGCCGATGCGATCGCGGTGCCTTTGCTGACCTCAGTGAAGGTGCCGTCGCCGTTGTTGTGGTAGAGAAAACTCGCCGAGGGATTGAACACCCGCGGCACGCAATAGTAATTGCGGCCAATCGCGTTATTGCCACACTGCAATTTCTTGATGCTGTCGTACTGCACGAAACTACAGATGAACAAGTCGAGTTTGCCGTCGTTGTCGTAGTCGAACCAGACCGCGCTGGTCGTAATACCCGGCGTCGTGACCCCTGCTTTCGCCGTTACATCCGTGAATGTGCCGTCATGGTTGTTCTTGTACAGCATGCACTGACCGTAGGCGGTGACCAGCATATCCGGCCAACCGTCGTTGTCGTAGTCGCCGACCGCCACGCCCATGCCGAAGTAAGCTCCCGTGACCCCAGCCTTTTCCGTCACGTCGGTAAACGTGCCGTCGCGATTGTTCTTGTACAGAGCATTGCGCAGCGGCTTCACGGGCTTATAGAAATCGCTGGGGCCACTGTTCACCAGGAAGATATCCATCCAGCCATCGTTGTCGTAATCAAGAAACGCACAACCCGGCCCCAGTGCTTCTGGCAGATACCTTTGGGGCGACATGGCGTTCTCATGCACCCAGGTGATGCCAGAGACGGAGGCGGGGACCTCAGTGAACAATGGTGCTGCGGGAGCAGGTGCGGCCTGCAATGGCAGGCGAAGAGCATTCGCGGCACTGGCCATCGCGCCGAGCCGTAGCAATCCCCGTCTGGAAAGAGTCATTACCTTCTATCTTATCGCTGGAACGAAGGTTTCCCGCCGCCCAACCCCGGCGAGTGCCGCAAAACTCACTGCAAGCACAGCGTTTTTGTCGAACACACGAAGGTCACCCCGGATACGGTTCATTGGGTTTCACAATCCGGATCCGGTGATCGGTGAACTTGTAGTGGGCGCCGGGCAGGTCGATCTGCGGCATGTGGCAGGAGACGCATTTTTCTTTAGACACCGGGCAAGCCTTCGCGCCCACCTTGGGCGTGGCGGTTTTGCCACCCGCATGGCATGACAAACATTGCTTGTCGAAACTTACGGTTTTCGGATTAGCGAAGTCGCGATGCGGATTGTGGCAGGCAAGGCAGCTGATGCGCGCGTCATCCGGATCGAAGCATTTGCTGCTGGTAAGGCGGTAAGGCTGGAAGCGAACGTTCGCGATGCTCGGATTCGGCTGCGACGCGATCTCAGCCCACGTGCGGTGGCACTGACCACAGAAGTTCGCCGACTGCTCGGCAGACATGCCCACCAGCTTCTTCAGCTCCGGCGGCACCGGAGCCTTGGGCGTGAGCTGCATGGCTGCAAGATGCTCCTGCGTCCCCAAATGGCAATGCGCACATTGCACGCCGGGCGTGAGCGTTTCCAGGGTCAACTGCTTACCGTGCACTGCATCGGTAGCATGGCAGCCGAAGCAGCGGCGCTTGTCATCGCCAGTCATCAGCCGTCCTGTCGCTTGGTGGATATCCTGGGGCAAGCCCACCGCACCCATGGTCGGCCCCAGGCTGTTCAACTCGCGAAACCAGCTGACCCGGCTCTCGTAAAGCTCACCGTCCTTTTCCAGGATGTAGGTTTGTCCCAGGGCCGAGCTGGCGCCCATGGTCCAGCGGATGGGCACTGTAACCGTCGTTGTACCATCCGAAACCGTGTACTCACTCTGGCTGCCCTTACGCTCGATGCGGTAGGAGAACTGGCCCAGGGTCGTCGTCAGTAAAGGGTGGCTGGAAAGAACCACGGAATTTTCTACTCTTTCGAGTGCATGCGCCATGTAAGTAGCCGGCTGGCTCAAGGCCTCTGTGTGACAGTCGGCGCAGGCAGCGGGTTTTGTGAAGGTCTGCGGGCTCGCCGCCGGAGCGAAAAGAAAACAGAGGACTGCGAAGCAATAGCCTGTACGCGTGCATGTCCCCGGCGACCGCTGCCGCCATGCAAGTCTCGTCCGGAGCAAAAACATACGGTTCAGGAGATTGTGCCTTGGCGAAGCCTGCCAGCGAAGCTGGGCCCGCATGTACCGTGTTGGATCACTTTAGCTTGGCGCCTGGCTCCTTTGCCTGCGCCGCTGCTGTCAACTTCAGAACTGTTTCTCGTTCCCGCTTGCTGTCTTCAGGGCGCTTCAACTTGTAATAAACCAGCGACAACGAAACGTGCGCCTCAGTGAATTGAGGTGACTCCTTGATCAAACCTTCCAATATCTCCCGCGCTTCCTCGTTTTCGCCTTTCTCAATGGCAATCAGCGCCTGTTGATACCGCACTCCCGGATCACCAGGCCGCGTCTCAAGAGCCTGTGCAAAGAAGTTCGAGGCCTCATCGAATCGCTGTTCCTGTCGCGCCGTCGCTCCTAACTGCAGGTTGGCATCGAAGTTGTAGGGATCTACTGTCAATTCGGTTTTATACTCTTTCGCCGACAAGTCAGAGTCGCCGGTAAAGATGAGCGCCTTCGCATACAGCACGTGGACTTCAGGGAGATTCGGATTGAGTGCCACAGCTTTAGCAAACTCATCCCGGGCACCTGCAAAGTCCTGAACGTTCATCTTTGCCGTTCCCAACATCAGGTGCGCTTCTGCCGAATCACCATTGCGCAGGATGCGATCCACCAACACCTGTCCTTCTTCGACCCTTTTTTGGCGAATCAACGCTGTACCGAGAAGGTAGGCGACCGCCATGTCATCCGGAAACTTCTGCTCTTCCGGTTGCAGTACGCGGATCACGTCCTCTTCGCGGCCCATGCGCAAATAACAATCCGCCAGTAACAGAACCGCCTGGTGATTAGCTGGATTCTCAGCATAGACCTTCTCTAGTTGAGTGGTTGCGTCATCCACCTGGCCCATCTTGTAGTACACGAGCGCCAGGTTGAGCCGTGCCCCCACCAGCTTTGGAGATTGTTTCAGAGCTAGCTTGTATTCGGGGAGAGCTTCCTGGTACCGCCCCAGTCCAGCCAACGCTGCCCCCAGGTTGGAGTGAATCGCGGTAGCCTCCGGGTGCAGCTTCAAGAATTCCTGGTACTCAGGCACGGCCCCGGCAAGGTCGCCGGCCTGTTGCTTCTGCATAGCATCCTGCACCAGTTCCTGAGGACTGGTTTGTGCCTGCGCGATTGCAGCAGCGAAAATGAAGATGAAAACGAAAATGGCTTCAGAAGACCTCCCACTGATTTTACTCAGTGGAGAGACGCCTCCGAAGCCATTCTGTTTGACGATTTGGTTCTTTTTAGTGTACGTCGAGTCGAGTTAGAAGTAGAACTTCGCGCCGAACTCAACAATACGCGAACCTTCCTTCTGGGTGGCCCGCCCAAAGTTGGGGTTAGACTGCGTGATCACCTGGCTAAGTGGATCCTGCGTGAACTGCAGGGTCAGGTTGCTACCGCTGGGGAACGAATAAAGCGGGTGGTTGAGGAAGTTGTAAGCCTGCGCCCGAAGTTGCAGCTTCATGCCTTCCTTGATCTGGAAGTTCTTAAAGACCGACAGGTCGGAATCGAAGAACGCCGGACCGTAGGCTGCTGGCAACAAGGTCGGCCCGTTCACGCCAGGCGTGAGGTTGGGCTGCAGGCAGTTTCCGTTGACATACTGGTGTGACACAACATGGCCTCTGATGTCGCAAGTGACCATGGGGTTAAGTTGCTGCGAGCTGGTACCGAGGATCGACTGGTTGTTGATCGCAATGCCCCGCGGGTTTGCCAGGCTGATCGACCCTGGGAGGATTGCGGCGGACTGCGGGCAAGACACACCAGCAGCCTTTTCTGCAGCAGTCACGACGCACGTATACGTGGCGCCGAAGTTGGAATTGATGGTGCCCGTCCCGCCGCCGCCAGTACCTGCGAAGCTTAGGTTCGGACCACTTTCCAGCTGCGTCACACCCGACAGTTGCCATCCGTTCGCGATTCCATTGACCAGTGCGTTCGAATGAACGAGCGCGCCGAAGTCAATCGAGTAGGCGACGTTGAAGAGATGAGTACGATTCGAACCCAGCGGGCCGTAGTTCGACTTCAGGTTGTAGGGGTTGATGGTGGGTGAGATGATGCCCATCGCCTTCTGGAAGGTGTAATTGCTCTGAATCACATACTTCCCGGCGTGCCGAGCCCAGCTTACCTGCATGGCGTTGTAGTTCTGGTACACGTTGTTGGTCGCGATGTTGATATCGCCGTATCCCTGCAAGGGGCGATACGTGTTTGCGTTCGCAGTGGCCGGATTGGTCGCGCTGAACATCGCACCTGCGGGAACCAGGTTGATGTTGCTGCCGGCGCCGCCCTGGGTATTCTGCAGATCTCTGCTGCGATTGCCGACGTAGGACAGTTCAAATAGTCCCTGCCATGGCGTCTGCTGATCCACGTTTACGCTGTAACCATCGGTATAGGGCTGCTTGTCATCCTTACCATCCACAGCCGCCGGGGACGCCGGAGTTGCAGACAGATTGAGGCAGGATAGGTAAGCGGTAAAGAGCGAGGAGCCGCTGGGTCCGTTGGTTGGGCAACCAGCTCCACCTACCCACGTAGTGGGAGTGATCGTGGCGCTCGCTACACCAGCCGACGCGTCAAGACCATTGGTGAACTGACCAGAGTGGTAGTAGAAACGCCCCCAGCCTCCGCGGACCACGGTAGTGCCACGCCCCGAGACGTCGTACGCAGCGCCGAGGCGCGGTTGATAAAAGAGTGTGCGAGTCGGGAAACCACCCACAGGAACTGAGCTGTCCCTGGCATGCCATTGAAAGCCGCAGAATGTGGGAGCAGTTGCGCAGGAAGGTGCAAACTTCGCTGTGTCAAAGGTCGAGTAGCCGAAGCCGAGAGCATCGATCCAGGGCTGGAAGTGACTGAACCGAACGCCGTACTCGAGCGTCAGCTTCTTCGATACCTTCCATGAATCCTGGGCGAAGAACTCGTACGTGGCGTAGTGGATATCGTTCAACCGGTTGATGTTCGTTTCCTGTACTGGGAAAGGTTTCCCGTCAGCAGGTCGGCGTATTCGTTCCCGTAGCTGTACGTGTTGCCGGCCGAAACCTGCAGCATCACCATTTGTGTTGTTGTTCGCCGGCTGGAGTTACGAATCCACTCGTAGAAGAAGCCGCCCTTTATCGTGTGGTTCCCATAACCCGGGTGAAAGTGTCGCTGATGCTGGGCAGCCACTTGTTTGCGATACAGTCCCTGGGAAGCGCCGCCTGCTTCAAACCCACCTGGATTGAAGACCAGGGCTGCTTCGCTTGGCCCGCCCTACCGAAGGAAGGTATCTGGCCACGCCGTTGTTAAAGAGACCCTTGTAGCCATAGCCGACGGCGTACGATCCACCTTTTTGGGATCGCGAACACATTGGGGAACCCGACGAAAGTATAGGCTATGACGGTTTCGTTGGTCATCGTCGGACTGAATACATGGGTGATCGATCCAGAGTAGGCGTCCGACTTGTTCTTACCTTGTACGGCTGTCGGGTACGGTACCTGGTCGCCGTTTGCCGCCACCAGAGGCCGACAGGAAACTGCTGGATTTCGCGCTGGTAGTTGTAGCGTACGAAAACCTTGGTCGCGTCGCTGATGCTGTAGTCGCCGCGAACCGTGAACTGCCGATTGTTCTGCGCGAAGATCTCCGATTGCGTGTAGTTGTAGCCGCCGGTTGCGTTCGGATCTGCGTTCGCTTCGGGTAAAGCTTGGCCAGCGCAAGCATGTTTGGGATCGAGGCAGCTCCGTTCGGAACGCCCGTGCAAGGGCTGAGTTGCGTGGTGCCGCCGAACCTCGCGATGGCTGCGCTGGTCAGCTGACCGGGTGCTTTACCGGACGCAGTCATGTTCCCTCCCCGCAATCTCTTGGGGAGAAGTTTCCGGCCAGTTCGCCCGCGGTTGGTACTGTCGAGCGCAGCAAACCCGTATCCAGTGTCTGCTTGTAGTATTCGAAACCGGCAAAAAAGAAGAGCTTATCGCGGTTCTTGTTGAAGTTGGTGCCAGGAATCACGATCGGGCCACCAATGGTGGCGCCGGGATAGTAGTAGGAGTTCGCCGGCTGCTTGACGTTGCTGTTGTTGTTCAACCAATCATTGGAATTAAAGACGTGGTTGCGAGCAGAAAAGAATGCGCTGCCGTGGAAGGTAGAACCGCCGGCCTTGGTGACCGAAGTGATGACGATAGGCCCCTTTTGGTCTTCCGCGCTGAAGTTCGAGGTCAACACCTTGAATTCCTGCAGGAAGTCCGAGTTGGGGTTTACCGGAGTATCGCAATTGCAACCAGGATCGGAAACGTGTGCACCATCCGCCACGATATCCAACGAATTGACGGGCAAGCCATCGTAGGAAGACGAGCATTCAACGGGCTCTGGCTTCCAGAGTCGCCGTTGCCATTAATACCTACAGTTTGACCACTATAGTTGGCCTTGTTATGAGTACCGTTCGAAACACCAAAACCAGGGACGATCTTGATGTACTCAGCAGCATTGCTGCCTACCTGGGTGAAATTCTCGAGCTCTTTGGTCGAAAGCGCAAACGACCGCTCGCCGGAGTCAGTCGTGGCCAACGCGATGTTCTGGGCATCCACGGAGACCGTCTGGTCAGCCGTGCCAACGCTCAACGCAACGTTGACGTTGATTTTCTCGCCGCCACCGAGCGCGATGCCGTCGGCTTTGTAGTCCTTGAACCCTGCTCCTGACACGAGAAGGCTGTACGAACCTACCGGCACGGAAGCAAACGTGTAGTAACCGTCGCCGTTGCTGACGGTATCGCGGTTTGTTCCAGACACCGCGTCTTTCAAAGTGATTTTTGCATTCGGCACGACGGCGCCCGTAGCATCGGACACCACGCCGGTGAGGGTGGCAAATACGCCCTGCGCGAGCAGGGGACTTGCGGAAAGTGCGATAACGCACAGAAATGCCACGAACTGCGTGATCTTACGTAGGGTCACTGAGATACCTCTCCAAAACAAAACAGTGGTGAAACTTTAGCTCGACGTGTCACGTCGAGCATTTTTGGGATCGACGTATAAGAATTCGCCAGCTACATAGTTGTCAAGCGAATAAATAAAATACTTTAACGGTTCTGTAGATTTCCGCTCAACGCACAACAAGTGGTCAAATGGACACACCCGACAGGACGTGGAAGCACGATTTTCCTCGAGATTTGCCGCTTTCAGCAGGCTGGCTAACTCTTTTCGTTTGTGCGGGTCGTCGCTTGTATCAAAGTTGTACGCGATTCGTTTAACCCAGCCCGATGGCGCGGCGGCAACAGGCGAACCCGAACGGTAACGCCGTTACGAAAAGGAGACGTACAGACCTGGTTTTCCGGTATCGATGCAGGCCCAGCGACTAATTGCTCTCAGAACGCAGTTGCTTCGTCATATGAACAATTGAGAGCGAAACGCCCGCACTGAGAGGAACTTCCCGGCGCTCCCCCTCCACATAGCCATGGGCGCATAGAAGCCCACGCCGGTGAGCGTGGCCCCCATCTCCAGGGACCGAAAACCGGCGGCGCCCGCAGCCATTTCGCAAGCCTCGAGTAGCCGGGTTCCTACCCGGTTGCGGGCCCAATCCGGATGGACGAAAAAGGCCCGTATCTTGGCCATATCACGCTCGGGATCGAGCAAAGCATCTTCCCTTCCAATGCAGTGATCACCGCCAAAGAGTGTTTTGCGTTTGCTCCAGCCGCCACACCCAACGACCACCGGCTCATCCCCAACCAGCGTCTCGGCCACGAGGTAGGTACCGTCGGCGATCAATTGAGTGTCCACGCCAAACACCAACTGCAACGCGAGTTCCCTCTGCAGTGGTGTATCGTCCTTGGCCTGTAATTCCCGGACAGACGCACCGATGAGCGCCTGAAGCACCGGGATATCGGCGGGAACGGCCTGGCGGATCGACACGACCATAGGATCGCCAGCAGACCAAGCGCGACGCAGCCTTGCACCACGCCTCCACTGGGCGCCGGAGGACCCGCCGGGCAGGCATTCCGATACCCCCGCAGGTTACCTTATCTATATATAGGCAGCCCCGCTAACAGCAGGGTTACTTTCCCCTCCTTCCAAATGCTATCGAAATCCCGCCGTTGTAGGCGGATGCAGCGACTCCAGCTCGGGTAACAAAACCACACTTTCCTGTTCGTTAGGGTCGGTGCGAGAAATCACGGCGACGGCGTCTTCTGTGGACTGGGATTGTACGGCAGGTGCGGCATGTCCGCCGGTATGTACAGAAAGTCACCAGGCTGGAGGGAGACATGCTGTTTCAACTGGTGACCGTACCAGGTACCTGGATTACCACTGAGTACATAGATAGCCGTTTCATGCGACGCTGCTTGTGAGCTTTCTCGCGGCCACCCGGTGGAATCGTGACCAACTGCATATGGATAGCGCACGAGCCCACTGTCTCCGCCGATATTGCTGGAGCATAGAGCAGCCCCTGCTTGCCGACAAACGGTTCGGCCGCCCGCACCACCTGACATACCGGAGCCCGGGGAGAAACTTCGATTACATCAGCCATGGCACGGCATCCTTATTTATTACCTCGTTTATTGATGACCCTGGGATGGCCACCGCCCTGTTGCAAGTATTCGATTATCCCAGCAGGGCACCCCAGTGATAGAAACGGTCGCCTTTCCGTACTTCATCTCCCAAACCGGTCACGCCATTGTAGTTCTCGTGTACGTGACCGTTCTGCTTCCATTCCTGCAGAAACAGGTCGTAGGACTTCTGCGCAAACTGCTGGGTCACCTCAGGATAATCGTAATTGCGCAAGCCAAGATAAACGAGATAGTTCATGGGTCCCCAGATGCGCCCTCGCCAGTAGTCCTGGTCTTTGAAGGCGGGGTCATCGCGGGCAATCGCCGGGATGACCCACTGGCCCCAAAACTCCTGCGGGTTCATCAAGTGCTTGCTGATCATCTCACTCGCCTGCTGAGGAGTCGCGGCCCTGGCCAGCAGCGGATAGAAGTTGGTGGGGGAAAGGCGGCGGCTGAACTGGCCCGTATGCAGGTCCTTGTTCAGGAAGTGCCGGCCTGGTTGTTCCACAGGGTTGCCAGCCGGGTGCGGTACTGTGCAGCGCGAGCCCGGACCTCAGCCGCCGCCTTCACTTCCCCTAGTGCATCGGCGATGGACGCGAGCGCGTCACAGTCGGCGATGTACATACTCATCAGGCCGACATCGGCAAATTGCAACTTGTGCGTCGCCCCATCGAATGGGGTGTCATCGTACATGGGGCTATTGTCGAGACCGGATTCAAGGATGGCCCCTGCCCGGGTGCCCCCGGGAGTGGTCGACCAGGTCGGGGGGTGCGTTTTCGCCATCGCTACCCCAGGTGAGGTAGCCATCGATATCGCGCTGCGCGGCCCACCAGCGGTTCCATCGCAGCAGGGGAGCAAAGGCATCCTGCAGAAACCAGCGATCGTGGAACTGCTGGTAAAGGCCTAAGACAGTGATCGCGCCCACCGGCGGCTCAGACCGGTCAGAGCTTTTCCACCCGCCGGAACGAGCATAGTTGGCCACAAACCCCTGTTGCGTTTCTCCCCGAAGCGTCTCGAGTGCATCCGCATAGGCCAGGTCCCTGTCACCGATGGAAGCCATCGTTGCGGCGAAGAATGTATCCCAATCGAAAAGAACATAGCCACCCCAGCCGACACTCCACACGCGGCTCACGGGTGAGATCACCCGGCGGCCCTCGGGTTCGTAAATGGTGTCCCAACCCAGCACGGTCTGGATGGCATCGGCAACAGCGGCTGTGTTTCTCTGGGTCTCGACAGAACGCCGGTATGTTTCGCGCCCCCGTTCGATCACTGCCTGGATCTGTTTGAGGGTCAGGGCCTTGCCGGTGCTGAGACCCACCGCCTGCTGTAGGTCACTGGCGAAGTACGCTCCGCCGATAGGCAGGTTTAGGTTTTCGTTCACGGCCGTTGACTCCGCCTTCGCGCAGGTGCAGTAGATGGTCACTGCACCATGCGGACTGCGAGCGCTGATCGCGTGCGCCGTTTTGGTGACGGTCCCGGGCTCTTGCCACAAGTAGTTCACGGAAAAGACCACGGTCGCCGGCAGCGCTGAGATCGGCTTTGCCGGCAGCGGGGTCGCCAGCATCACCAGGTTGGCCCCGTCGTGCGCGGTTTGCAGCCGAACCTCGTGGCCCTTCCAGGAAAGCCGCAGGTCTGTATAGCTCCCGCGCCAGGCATGGGCACCCGGAAACACCTGCTCCGCTCCCGGCGTGAGTCTGCCGATCAGGGCGTCGCCCAAAAAAGCATCTGACCCTAACGTCGAGTTGTGCTTAAGCCCCATGTGAATGGCCAGTCCAGCGGGCAACAACACCTGGGTCGTCACGCTGTGCACATCCCAGGTGTTCCACCCGGCAGCCAATGCGGACTGCAGTTGTCCGTAATGCACAGACCTGGGCGGCATGGGCGGCTGCACGGCGGTACGCGAGATGATCGGCGGCGCGACCTGCGCCAACGCAGCGTCTACCTGGCCGTAGGCGGTGGGCGGCACGGCCGCAACACTGAAAAGGAGCAACGGGGCTGCGAGTGAATGTCTCATCGCGTCTTCACCCCAGCTACTGTACCCCAAACCTTATAGGGTCGATTTGGCGTCGGGCGCCAGCATCACCGGCCGCTTCAGGTCATCCAGAACCGGCATGGCGGCCAGCACCACCAGAACCAGCGCCAGCGGCAGTGTGAAGAAAAAGCCAATGTGCTTGAAGCCAAGCGCACCCGTCAGTCCCCCGACAAAGAAGAGCACGACCAGTGAGGTCAACAACTGTAAGGCGCCGCGCTCAGTGGTCATGGGCAGGCGATCGGCTCTGAAAAGATTGGCGAGCATCGCACCGAGGGCAATGCCGATATCGGTCAGCATGCCGGTAATGTGCGTGGTGCGAATGACTGCATTGGAAACTTTGGTGATGATGGCGTTTTGCAGGCCCATCGTGAAACACAGAAGCATGATCGTGCCCACCAGGCGTTCCCCGGCAAACACATGGCCGGTAAGCCCAAACAAGATGAGCAGGACTGCCTCGACCATGAGCGGCAGGGCGTACTCGCAATCCAAATCGCGCGCCCGGGCCCAGCGCACCAGCAGCGTGGTCACCAGCGCCCCGAGCACAAACGCTGGAATTGCGGCCAGGCCGGTGGTTACGAGCGATAGCCTGCCGATCGCAACATTGTCCGCCAGCGCCGCCACGATACCTGACATGTGCGAGGTGTACTGATGGACGGCAAGGAAGCCACCCGCGTTGGCCGCCCCTGCGATGAAGGCGAGATAGCAGGCCAGGTGACGGTTGGCAGATTCCGTGCGCTTGCTCCCGGTCAGCCGGCGCAGATAAAAAGCGGCATGCTCCATCATGGCAGGATGATCGCTCTGGCGCTATTGCTCTCTGGTGGTAGGCAACACCAATGGGCGAAGGCGGGGTGCGCGTAACAGCAAGCGCACCATATAAGGATACCGAAGACCACGGGAACAACCCACATCGGGTCGCCGATGCGAGCATGACTGGCGACCGCGCCCCCCAGGTAGGCGGTGAGCAAGATAGCCCCGAGAACAGCGGTGCGCGGAACCAGGTAAAGAATAGGGCAGACGAGTTCCAGAACCGCCAGCGGACGCAGAATGGCCGCGGAGTAGCCGAGCTTAGACAAGCCTTCGAATGTCTGAGGCGACTGCAAAAAGGCAGTCACGCTCCCGCTTAGCAAGAACAGAGCAGGCAAGACACTAGGCCCCAGCCCGTCCAGCGTGCAGCTTTGCTGGCTTGCGGAGCGGCAACGAGAGGTGAGTTCATAGCGTCCTCTGTTTCTGGGCGCAAGCTTACCTAGCTTCGCGCCAACCCGCAAGTCTAATGGCCTGGCCCACTCGTTGCGCGCGGCTTGCGCGGTACTTACCAGCTTCTGACTGGGCTTGGGAATGCTGCCGGTCCGGGCAAAGATGTGCCTTCTCCCATTCATGCAGATCTGCATGTTGGATCGCCGGGTGACTCGCCGCAAAACAAAAACCGCAAATGGCTTCGACCGTCTTGTCGTCGTTCACGCGGTAAAAGAATTGCGCAAAGCATGTATTCATCTGGGCCACCACTTGCCTCCGTCTGGTCTCTAGTGTCAATGGCGGCGCGAACGTTACATGATCGTTGGCGGAAGGCGGAGCAAATGAGACCCGGCTGGACCTTTGGCCCAATGCACAGTCTAATAACGCCATGATCGAGGCAGCCCATGGCTAACCTTCAGACCGCAGTCTGCATTGTGGGCGGCGGCCCGGCGGGCGTGGTGCTCGCGCTGCTCCTCGCCGTCAGGGAACGGGACGTGACCGTTCTCGAGAAGCACAAAGACTTCAATCGTGATTTCCGCGGCGACACTATCCATGGTGCGACTCTGCGGGTGATGCGGGAACTTGGGTTGCTTGAATCGCTGCTGCAGGTGCAACACCAACGCTACGATCATGCCTTCGCCGCACTGGGTGACCGCAGCTATCTGCTTGCAGACTTTACGACCCTTCCCGCTCCCACCAACTTCATCGCGTTGATGCCGCAGTGGGACCTTCTGAACTTCCTCGCCACGGAGGTGCGCTCCTTTCCTCATGCCAGGATTTGATGGAGCACAACGTCACGGCCCTGCTCACCGACGAAAAGACTGGCCAGGTCATCGGCGCGCACGCCGAGACCCCACACGGCCCCGTGGACATCAACGCGCCACTCACCGTGGGGTGCGACGGCCGGCACGCCACCACTACGGACGCCGCGCATTTTGCACGAGTGGAGCTTGGCGTGCCCATCGATGTTCTCTGGCTCCGTCTTTCCCGGCGGCCAGAGGATCGGGAGATGGCTTTGGGCAACCTGAACTTCGGCAAGATGATCGTGATGATCAATCGCAACGACTACTTTCAGTGCGGCTATATCATCCGCAAGGGCAGCTTCGAAACTCAAATCAAGCCAGCTGGCCTCCTGGCATTTCAGCGCGATCTGACCGCGTTGGTGCCGTTTCTTGGTGTACCTGGTCCCGACGGAAAGTCGCGCGTGGAAGAGATCCAATCATGGGACCAGGTTTCCCTGCTGCCGGTCCAGGTTAACCGTCTGCGCCGCTGGCATCGGCCGGGTCTGTTATGCATTGGCGACGCGGCCCACGCCATGTCGCCCGTGGGCGGCATCGGCATCAACCTGGCGATTCAGGATGCAGTGGCGGCAGCGCGCATTATTGGCCCGGCACTGCGCGCGCCAGCGCCCATCGATGAACGCGAGCTTGCACGGGTGCAGCGCCGCCGCGAGTGGCCCACCCGCATCACGCAAGCCTTCCAAACGAGGGCGCATGGAGTTCTGAACAAGTATCTGGGCCGCCCCGGGCCACTCAAGGCGCCCCTTGTATTGCGCGTGCTCAGCCGAAGCCGCCTGTTCCACAAGGCCGCGGCACGCTTCATCGGCCTCGGGGTACGCCCGGAACACGTCGTGTAGCCAGTCCTCACGTCCGCGAGCCTAGGCCACCCTCGGATTTCTCACCACAACCCTCAGCTTTCGACCACAATGCCTAGCTACTGGCGTGGGCCGACCGCCGTGTGTGGCGTTTGAGGGACAAGTGTATGCGGGCTTCCCGCCGGTGTTTGCTTCACGCCGCAGGCAATGCCGGCAAGCGCCACTAGCCCCCACTTTGTCATCCCGAGCGCAGTCGAGGGATGACAAAGTGGGGGCTAACTGGTGAGAAATCCGGGCTAGCGCCCCGAAGCCAGGCGCGTCCTGCGGGCCTCGCGACGAAACTCCGCTTCAATCTCTTTCGGATCATCGCAATCCAACAGCGCACGCGCCTCTGCGGCGTTCTTCGGGCGCGCGAGCCGCGCGTTTGCGGGAACAAACACCCGTGCATCCGCGGCGATCGCGGTGTACGGCGCAAAATCAGGCTCAGCTGAAAACATGTCGCTCAGATCAGCCGAAAGGCGATCTTCGAGATTCAAAGGGCCCTGGCCCAGCAGCTCGTATGTTGTTTTCTGGATGCTCGCCATGCTGCTATGCCGGTGCGATACCATCCCGTTTCGAATGTAAGGGCTCATGGCCAGAAATACGCTGCGGTGTGCATCCACATGATCCACGCCGCCCTGCGCATCATCCTCGGTAACAAACACGGCACTCTGTTTCCAAACAGAACTGTGCGAGATAAAGTCAACAATCCTGCCCAGCGCCAGATCATTGTCTGCTACATACGAAGCGCGATCAGAATACCCATCCCCCGGCCGCGGGGTTGCCGTGTGGTCACCGGGCAGGCGGATGACAATCAACGACGGTACCTGCTTTCGCTTGAGAACCTCGCTGAAGTCGCGAACGAATTCGTCATAGCGATACTGGTCGGGAATGCCCAGATTAAAGGTGGGAAATTTTCGGTCGCTGGAAGCAAACACCGGCTCTGGAACAGGTACGTTGAGGATCATGCGCTGCCCTGACGGCGCGGACCCATCGATCTCTGCGCCGCCTTCGACCTCTAACCCCTCACCGTAATTGCGCATGGTGAGGCCGCCGGCAGCGATATGCTCCCACAGTGTACCGAACTCTGGTTCATCCTCGGGCATGGGGGCGTCCGATCCTCCTCCAATGGCGCGCCGCCCGGGCGCCCCGCTGAACGGGTTGCCGGTACGCCGGCCGCCGTAATTGGTCGTCCACGCAACGTGGAACCACGGTGTGGGCGCGGCGCCCACCACCCAGCGATGCCCGTCTGCGGAAACATCGCTATCGACAAAGTAACGGTCACTGGTACCAAAGCGTTGCGCCAACGCGTGGGCGTTGGGCGTAACCGCAATGGTCTTATCCTGCTGCCGCGTTCGCCAACCACCCGCTCATGCCCCAGCGCGCCAGCTTCGGGTCGCCATCGGCCCGCGGCAGGTCACCAAGAATCTCATCATAGGTGCGGTTCTCACGGATGATGAGAAAGACATGGTGCAGTAAGGGCAACGGCTTATTGGGCAGCAGCGCCGCTTGATTGTTGGCGACCACGCTCGCCGTGCTTGCAGCCAGTTGCGATTCGTCGGTGATGGGCACCACGGATACGCTGCCGAACTCAAGCTCGCCGACATAGCTGCCGGTATCGGACGGATGAAAGTTGTCGCCGCCGTTAGGACCGCTTCCCTTCCCTTTTGTGTTGACCACATACAGCGACTTGCCGTCGGCAGAAACAGCAGCGGCAGTCGGGAACCAGCCAGCCGCGATATGGCCCAGCACATGCGCGGTATTCGTATCCACTACGGCGACTGCATTGATACCAGCCTCGGTGACGTAAAGACGCTGGCCGGAGAGCGCCAGGCCAGCAGGCATGACACCCCGCAAGGGCCTACCCTCATGATCAAGAAAGCCGGGCCCGGTGAATGGTGAAAGTGCGACCTGCTGCACGACGCGCGTACCGTCGCGATCGATAACGGCAACCGCGTCCTCATGAGCCAGGGCAACATAGACGGCTTCAGGGCCAGCAACTACCCCGCTTGGTGACGCGCCGCCCACAGCCCCACCTCTCCTGGCCACAATGGGGTCGCCTAAACGCACGCGCCCCAGCAGCCGGGGTTGCGTGGTTTGCGCAACATCGTAGGTCCACAAAGAACTGCCCTGCGGATCATTTTCGTCTCCCAGCCCGGGAACGCTGTGCCCTTCCACCATCGCGCCTTTGCGTGCCGCGCTCGATGGGTAGCCAAAAGGCGGAAAACGCAAGCCACTGGTGAGCAGGTCTTCCTTTACTACCCCGTTGATGGCCTTGTACTCGAAGAGGCCTGAGTTGGTGATGTACAGGCGAGCGCCGTCCGGGGAGAGTGCCAGAGAAAAGGGATTGCTGCCGGTCGGCAGCCAGGCCAACCGTTGCCGGCTGTGCGTATCGATCACAACCACTCGCCAATTCGCCTGGTCGAGCACATAAAGCAATCGGCCGTCGGCGCTGAGTGCCAGGGATGCAGCGAAACTCTCCTGAAACACGCGGCCAGCGGTAGGCCCATTCAGAAGAACGGTTCCCACCCGCTTCCACGTGTCGGTCGAGAGAATATGTACCTCTCCGGTATCGCCGCTGGTGTCGTAGAGGAGTTTTCCATCAGGGGAGTAGACGACCCCGGTGTGCACTTGCACTTCGGGATCATTCTTGCGGCCGGCAGGAAAGCGATGTACCTGGTACTCATCCTGAGCGCGATCGATAACGTTTATTGAGAACGGCCAACCGATGGAAGGAACGGCCAACTGATCGCTGCCGGGCCGCAGCGCCAACGTGTAAGGGTAGGGGGCTACCTTGATCCAGGCGCCTGCGGGCGTAATGCGCCGCCCATTCGGCAGTGTCGCCGAGATAGATTGTGGCCTTGCCGGCAGAATGGAAGACAGGGACAGAACGAGGGCAACGCTGCAAAGGCGACGCATGTCAGAGAGCCTTTCGATTCGCTTTGATCTGACCGTATCCTACAGCCACGAAATTGCCTGGTTGCGCATATAACCAGAATGAGCTCTCTTCCCACCATAAGCTCGGGCGCCCATATCTACCGACGGCTCCATCGTCGGGAGATGTGGGATTAAGCTGTGGCTCACCCGCAACCCTGAACCTGGAGCAGAATCACAGGGGACAGAATCACAGGGGGAATCACAGGGGACAGACCGCTAGTAAAACCGCGAAACGCTTCGTGTGTGGGCACACCACTAGAGGATGCGGATTAATCGGCCTCGCCGGCTGCATGTTCGGAGTGGCTGGCCGGGAGCTGCTTATCCCACATCTCCCGACGATGGAGCCGTCGGTAGATATGGGGCACCCGAGGTTGTGGTACAGGAAAGGAGAGCTTGAGCGTGGTAGCGGCTTTAAGGCACGATGCAGTGAAAGCTGGATGCCTCTTCTGGCGCGCCTTTCCCATTGTAGCGTGCGATCTGGGGGTAGGCGCACAACGGACGCGAACGGCCAGGGAACGCGCGCCCGCTTGATCGCATACGATCGGGCGCCGCCCCTTGTTCTACCCAGGACTGCATCGCCGTTAACGTATCGAATTCATCGAGCGCAGGACCGCCGCTGCAGTGTGTCATTCCGGGAACCAGAAACAGGCGAGCGAAACTGGCGGTCTCCCGCTGCCCGCCGTTGTCATGGGCAATCTGCCCGTAGTAGCGAATCAGATCATCCGCGGAAAATACCGGATCACTCATTCCGGTATAGAGCAGAAGCTTGGCCCCACGTTTGCGAAAGGCCGACCAATCCGTTGAGGTCGCATTGATCTCAGCTGCAAACCTTTGAATGCGCGCAGGATCGTGATCGAAGTCGAATGTGAAGATATCGATCGGCGGCGGCACACCGGCCAAGGCGAGCCCGTTGAAAAACTGCGGGAAGATTTGCACATTGATCGAGGGCATCGAGTGCAGGCCGGTCGTCCAGACGCGCCAGCCCTCGGCAGAGTTGCCCGAGTCGTAGGGCCACTTGGAGTAAATCGCCCGGCCGCTGCTATCGTGTGGCCCATCGAACACTGCCCGAATCACCTTGACCTTCTCGGCAGTCAGGCAGCCGGTCGCCTTGTGTGCTGTACACAGCAGGATCGACGGATCGAAATGACACGCCGCCGGATTGAAGATCAGGTTATCTTTGAGGCCATCCAGTGAGTCGCACTGGGCGAGCAAACCGTCGACCATCGTGGTCAGATCCGCTTCGGTCAATGATTGTGACAAATCCGCAGTGCCGTCCGCCTTCCTGGGTGCGATTGAGGCAAGCTGGACAGTACTCCACGCTTCGGCAATGGCGGCATGCGTCAGGTTGAAGGCAGGCGCACCCGCGATGATGCCATCAAACGTGTCAGGGTAGCGCTGCGCCGACACCAACCCTTCGCGGCCACCATTCGAGCAACCCTGAAAATAGGAGTAGCGGATCGGTCTGCCGTAATACTGCGCGATGATCGCGCGCGCTGCGGCCGTGACCCGCTGGGTAGAGCGGTAGTCGTAATCTGCGCGGGCCTCCGGGTCAGCGCCAAAGGAGCCGTCCAATCCCCTGGGATCCTGGTGGCCGCCATCGGTCGTGACCACGGCATAGCCCATGCTGAGCGCGGACTTGCTGTCAGGTTTGGTCACCGCGCCTTGAAGGCCGAGCGCCGGATGAAGCATTCCATCCAGGCCGCCTCCACCTATAAACAACAGGCGGCCCTGCCATTCGGCGGGCATGCGCAATTCAAATTTGTCGCCGTACTCTCTACCATCGGTGCCGCGATGATGGTTGACCTCACCGCGGACCAAGCAGTGGGCCGGCAACGAAGTCACCTCGACCGTCGCGCCCTGCCCGGGGGAGGCAGGCTGCCCTGCGGGCACATCGGCCGCTGCGGACAAAGCTCCGTTTTCGAGAGGCATCCGCAGCAGGTCACTGCATGAACCTGCCGCGGCCATGCCCCGGGGAGCTCCCGCTAGAAGTACAAAAGACGTCAACAGTACTCGTCCGTTCGCCCAAGGCATGCCGGTCAACCTCATCAGATGGATTATGCGCCATCCGGAATTCGACCAGTCCATGTCAGCCATGGGGAAGTGAACTGTTAACGCAGACGGTTAGCCGGCCTTCCTTTGCGTCTTGTGTTTGCTCTTTGAATGGTCTTCGTGGTCCGGATGCACCAGCTTATTGAAGTTGCTTTTCTGGCCGGCGGCAGTCTTTTCCTGGTAGAGCAGTTCAAGATCGTTTTCATCGAACTTCTCAAAAAACTCTTCCCAGGAAATTTCCTCCAACTTGTCATCGTTGTGGTTGGGCGCATCTGGAAATTCAAACCGCAGAATACCGGTTTGGTTCCCTTTAGCGGTGCTCTTCACCTGCGCCGGTTTTGCCCCATGCGCTTCTGCCCATTTACGAATTTCCTCGTGGTCAGTGGTCGTCTTCGATAGTGTCATTGCCAGCTCCTGATCTCAGTTCCCCTGCTTTTTTCTGTGATGCCGAAACACCTGCTTCGGCAACCTATGGAGGCGGACTCCGTCATCGACAGAGTTGCCGGATCAACGCTGCCATGAAGCACCGGTAATCGAAGCGGCGTTGGTAAATATGGGGCAACCCAGTCCGTTTCGGGGCCCGATAGACGTTTGGTCTTCCCCTCGAGGCCCGTAGGGACGGCTGAGAACCTACCCTGGTCGCCCAGCCGTCCCTGCTGGACCGGGGTGAAACAGGTTGACGGGGTGCGGTCGGTATTGTTGGGTATTGGTTGCGGTGAGAGTTGCTGGGTTCCGTTCGGTGAATTCCCACATCTCCCGGCTGGAAACGTCGAACGTGGTAATCGGCACCACCGATGACTGCCAGGGTACGCGCAGTTACGGTTGGGGCGATCTCAACCTTTTGGATGAAGGCAAACCCGGCTGGCTGCTTGTACCATTCGATACGCATCTTTGAATGGGTGCCCTACGCTCGAGGAAAAGCACCATGGCGTCCACCACACATCGATACTTTCACCTGCCTCGCCCGATTGCACTGACGACGACGGTGGACCTATCCGCATCCATGGACCTGATCAACACAGCGGCCGCACGGCTGTGCGATGGGCTTACAGCGAAGCAACTCTCCTGGCGCCCCCTGCCGGAGAAATGGTCAATCGCGAGAACCTCGCCCACCTTCGCACCACGGCCCAGGTATTTCTGCCCTCAGTCGATGCCGCGATTGCGAAGAGCCGGAGCCTGGATCTTTATAGCAACGGACCGTTTCGATTGCGGTTCAGTGGCAGGCTCCTTGTGAATCAAATGGAATCACCAGCCGTCATCAGGCTGCGAGCGCCCCGATCAATCCGCCCCATCGTGTTAGCATCTCCTGAACTTGAGCTTGAACAATTTTTGCTCGCGCAGGATGCCATGCGGCAACGCATGCAGGCAGCAGAGGGTTTGGATCTTACCGTCCTTCGCTTTCCTTCTCCGTTGACCAGGCTTCTTCGGGTCAATCTGCTGGAATTCTTTTCTGCCTTCAACGCGCACGCGCGTCGGCATCTTCGGCAGGCGAACCTGGTTCGTCAGCAACTCCGTTAGGGCCCCCTTCAAGCAAGTCGGAAGGTACGAGTTGGATGAAAGACGATAACCTTCCCCAGGAAGTAGCCATCATTGGCGGCGGGTTGGCAGGGATGGCGGCGGCCATTCACCTCTGCGATGCAGGCCTGCGGGTGCTGTGTATCGAATCCGGTTTCGCCGAGACCGAGGCTGTGGGCGAATCCCTGGACTGGTCAGCACCCGAGTTGCTGAGAGCGCTCGGCCTTCCCATGGAGTCCCTGCTCGCACAGCAGATCGCTACGCCGAAGCGCCATGTCGTGCTGAAGCTGAAAGATGGTTCCACGCAGCATTACGTCCCCGGAGCATGGTTGGGCGAAGCCCCCTTCCACATCAATCTTCAAACCATCCATGTAGACCGTAGCCAGCTAAACGAAGCATTGCGCACTATTTTCCTGGCTAAGGGTGTACGGCTGGTACGTGACCGAGTCGTAAAGGTAGAGACTGTGGGGCAACGGGTGCGTGCCCTGGTCACCGCACGCGGCGAACGCATACGTGCAAAATGGTTCATTGACGCATCGGGTGCGAGCGCGGGTTTGTTCCCCCGGGCATTCCGGTTAGCAGCCCGCGAATATGGGCCTGCCAAAGTAGCCATGTGGGACTACTTCACGGTTGCTGACTCCATCGACGGAACTACGCTGCATGCGGATGCTGCCGGCGCGGGATACATGGAGTGGGTTTGGCAAATACCGATTCACGCGCGGAGCGTGAGCGTGGGCTACGTCGCCCCTGGAGAGTCAATCAAGCGCCAGCGGCAGCAGGGTCTGCAGGTTCAGGCCATCTTCCAGGCACAACTACAGCGGTTTGCGGGCCTTGCCGGGTTGCTGCAGGAAACTTCGAGTGACGAGATGGCGAATCGCGTTCCATGCATCCGGTCATTTCGTTGCCGTGTATTCAAGCGCACCGCCGGACCTAACTGGTTGTTGGCCGGCGAGGCTGCGGCGATGGTAGACCCAATGACCTCGAACGGCGTCACGGCCGCCCTCAGGCAAGCCGCCGAGGCAGCCGGCTTGCTGATTCGCTATCGCCACCGCGATCGTATTCCTGCGATGGTGGCAGCGATGTACAGCCGGCGCGTCCTGAGCCTGGCGCGGTTCTTCAACAGTGCCATTGAACAGGTTCTTTACGAGCCGCGCATCCGAGATCGCATCGGCGCCTTTCGCGCCGGCGACCTTTACACCATTCCCGCATGGAGCATCAACGTCATCTATGCCCGGCTCCGTCCGCGAGGTTTGCTGCGCACGACACTCTTCTGCCTGCTGCTGAACAGCCTGCGCCGCTCGCTCAGCGCTGCTTCGTGGCTGTGCGCGCACTTGCCATCGGGTGCGTCTAATGCACCGGGCGCGTGCTCCCTGGATCTCTAAAGAGACGCATCTAGAGAGACGCATCGATATCTCCGTTGATATCTGCTGCTTCGATACGCCACCGCTGACGGACGCCCCATCTTCGTTTTCGCATCCCATAGAACGAGAGGAGACGATCCGAATGAACGCAATAGTCTTTCACGCAGTAGGCGATATCCGTCTGGAGAAAGTCCCCGAGCCAACCATCAAAGATCCGAACGATGCGATTGTACGCATCACCTCGTCCGCCATTTGCGGCACCGATCTGCACTTTATTCGCGGAACTTTTACTGGCATGAAGAAGGGTCGCATCCTTGGCCACGAAGCCGTTGGCATGGTAGAAGAAGTAGGTAAGGCGGTGCGCAATTTCCGTAGGGGCGACCGCGTCATCATTCCTTCCACCCTGGGTTGCGGCAGCTGCAATTACTGTCGCGCCGGCTTTTATGCCCAGTGCAATGTCATCAATCCGGCCGGCCCTCTGGCAGGCACAGTCTTCTTCGGCGGCCCGGAAGCAACCGGCGGTTTCGATGGCCTCCAGGCCGAGTACGCGCGCGTGCCATTTGCCGCCACCAACCTGGTGTTGCTCCCGGAGGAGATCTCTGACGATCAGGCCATCATGATGAGCGACATTCTTCCTACCTCTTACCAGGCAGCGGAAATGGCGGGCATTCATCCCGGCGACACGGTCGCGATCTTCGGCTGTGGTCCCGTCGGCATGATGGCGATTGCCTGCGCTCAGCACCTCGGAGCCGGCCGCATCTTCGCCATCGACCAGGTGCCCTCCAGGCTCGAAGCAGCCCAACGCCATGGCGCAGAGGCGATCAACTTCAGCAGCGAATCTCCTCTGGAAGTGCTGCGCGAACTGACCAAAGGCTCGGGTCCGGACCGCGTCATTGATGCCGTGGGCATCGACGCCACTACCGCCCACGCAGATTCGAAAGAGAAGAAGCAGTTCTCCCGCGAAATGGATGCGGTCGCTCCCGATGCCGGCAGTGCGGCAAAGAAGTGGTGGATCGGCGGCGCTCCCACGCAGGCACTGCAGTGGGCGGTGGATGCCGTTGCCAAAGCAGGCACGCTTTCGATCATCGGCGTCTACCCGCCTGCCCTGGAAAGCTTTCCCATTGGAAAGGTGATGAACAAGAACCTCACCGTCCGTGCCGGCAATTGTAACCATCGCAAGTATCTGCCCCGGCTGGTCGAGCTGGTCCGCAGCGGCGCCATGCGCCCTGAGCAATTCTTCACCCAGAAAGTTCCATTCACCTCAGCCCTGGATGCGTATCACAGGTTCGATCAGCACGAACATGGCTGGCTCAAGGTCAAGCTCGAGCCTTCTAACGCCGCCGCCGCTTAACCCGCCCCGCAACCCCGCACATCCTTACCGAGCGCCGTCACTGGCCTTCGTCCAAAGCGACGCTGGTCAGTGACGGTACGGTGATCGCGACCACCCAACGCCACGGCATCTTCTGCCAGGAGCTCTGCATCCAAGCGCGACTAGGGGCATACACCAACGCGTCCCACAAGGTCTTCGGGCGATCTGCACGGCCCTGCCGGGCTCTTAACGGAAGTTCCTCTCGTCTTCTTCCGCCCCGCATCGGTCATAGCACGGGCAACACCCGAACCATAAGCGCGAGCCAACATCGCGCATCGTAGCAGTGCTTTTCTGGAGGATCTCGTGACACGCATACCGATGCCCGCAGGCCTGCGCCTGCTGGGGCTGCCCCTTTTTATCGCCCTTATCTGCTGCACCCACCCGCTCTTCGCCCAGGATTCTGCCACCGTACACGGCATCGTCACTGATCCAAATGGCGCAGTCGTGCCCGCCGCCAGCGTAACCGCTCAGTCCATGCAGACGGGAGCCATCCGCACGACAGAAACAAACGGCTCCGGGCTCTACTCCATCCCGCAGCTGCCGCCTGGTGAATACCAGATACTGGTGCGCAAAACCGGTTTCCAGGAGATCTCCCGGAGCCTGAACCTGACCACCAGCCAGGATGCATCCATCGACTTCACCTTCGCGCTCGCCGGGACTGGACAAACAGTCACGGTAAGCGCCGGCGCCGAACAGCTCGACACCGCCGGCTCCGCCTTGAGTAGTGTCGTGCAGGGCCGGCAAGTGGAACAAATGCCGCTCAATGGCCGCAATGTGCTCAACCTGGTCACTCTCGTCCCCGGTGTCGTGCCCCAGGGCTCCAGCCAAGGCAGCCCGGTCGGCAACCAGAATGGCGGGTCTCTCTCGCAACCAGGCGGATACGGCAACTACCAGATCGGCGGCGGCTTCGCCGGCCAGAGCGTGATCTACATCGACGGCGCGCCCGACAATCTCCTATTGCAGAACAATTACGTGAGCCTTGACCCCACGCAGGATGCGGTGCAGGAGTTCCGCGTCGAGACCAACAACATCAACGCACGCTTTGGCGGTTTCAACGGCGGGGTCATCAACATGACCACCCGCTCCGGCGGTAACGGCTTTCACGGCAGCGCTTATGAGTACCTGCGCAATCGCGTCCTCAACGCCAACAATTTCTTCAACAATCGCAACCATATTCAACGCCCGACCTTTACTCAAAATCAATACGGCACCGCGCTTGGCGGCCCCATCATCAAGAACAAGACCTTCTTCTTTTTCAGCTGGGAAGACTTCGCTCTGCGCCAGGGCAATCCGCTGGTGCTGACAGTGCCAACCCCGCTGATGCGGCAGGGTAATTTTAGTGAGCAACCGAATGCGCTGTACGACCCCTGTGGGGGCACCGTGACCACAGGCGGCCTCGGCTGCCCCGGCTACACCGGTCCCCGTACGCCCTTTGTTGGGAACGTAATCCCGTACACCCGGCTCGATCCTACAGCGCTGGTCATGCTCAACTACTACCCGCTGCCAAACCTCCCCGGCTACGTGAACAACTACGCGGTCAACGCGAATACCGGCGGCAACTCTCGCCAGTTCAACGGGCGCATCGATCAAACCCTCACGGAGACCCAAAGATTGTTCGGCCGCGTCACGCACTGGCACGTAACCAATCCGGCCGAAGATCCCTTTCGCAACGGAACGGGGCTCCCCGCGCAAGACAATACCTCCATACAAGCAGTCGTTGGCTACACCAACGCACTCACTCCGCGCACCGTTCTCGATCTGCGCGTCTCCTGGCTCGATCTCCATTACTATCTCGTGGTCAACAACAACATCGACGAATCGCAGTTTGGCCCGGCGTGGGCAGCACTCAGCAGCCAAATGCAATTCCACGTCCTGCCCGACCCCAGCAGCATCACCGGTGGATACACCAGCGGTTACGTATTAGGCGCAAGAAACTTCCAGCAGCACAATTTTCAGGATTCAACCGCCTTCGCCAGCTTGACACACATCATCGGCAGGCATTCGCTGGAGCTCGGCGGAGAGTTCCGGACTGGCAAGCGCTTCCCCGCTCTGAATGTGTTCAACGGTTCAGGCCTCTTCTCCTTCAGCAACGGATTCACTTCACGCACCCTCGCCACCCAGGGCACCACGGGCTACGGCCTTGCATCCTTCCTGCTCGGCTATGCTGCGAGTGGCAACATCGGGCTCAACCAGCCTGTCGTGCACCTGCTGACAGCCCAGGCTACTATCTCGCCGACAGCTACCAGGCCACCCGTAAGCTGAACATGAACCTCGGCATCCGCTGGGATTCCCCTGGAGCCATCCGCGAAAAACATGACCTCGATACAGTGCTGCTGCCCAACCAGCCAGATCCTCTGGGAACTGTGACCAACCCGGTGACCGGCCAGGGTCAGCAACTGGTAGGTCAGCTGGTGCTGGTAAACTCGCCCCTCTATCCAAGCCGGTACGAACGAAAGCAGGACGCCGGCCTGTTCTCGCCGCGCTTTGGGTTCGCCTACAAGCTGACCGACACTGCCGTACTGCGCGGCGGGTTCGGCATTTCTTTCGCCCGCACCATCGGCACCGATGTGGGGCCGCGCCAGTCACCGATCAATGCAGCTACCACGACCATGGTCAACTCGCTGGACGGAGGCGTAACCCCGGACGCCACCCTCAGCAACCCTTTCCCCAACACCACGCTGCTGCGACCGGCCGGGCGTAGCCAAGCCGCACTGTTCACCCTGCAGGAAGGCCAGCCCATCACCGGCATGGTTCCGAAACAACCATGGAGCTACACCGAGCAATGGAACATGAGCTTTCAGCAAGCGCTGGGCGCAGGCGCGGTGATGGAGCTGGCATACGCCGGAGCAAACGGCCTGCATCTCTCGCGCAATGGCGGTTACAATCTCAACCAGCTGCCCGATCAATATGACTCCCTCGGGCCGGCTCTGACGAGACAGGTGCCCAACCCGCTCTTCGGTCTGCTGCCAACCAGCGCCGGCGCATTGGCGGCGCGTACGGTCCCGGCAGGTCAATTCTGCGGCCTTACCCGCAGTTTCAATCCGTGGCGGCCGCGCAAACGTTCGGTGGCCAATCCAGCTACCATGCGCTCCAGGCCAGCTTCCAGCATCGATTCGGCGGTGGCACTTTGCTCGCCGCTTACACCTGGTCGAAGTTCATCGACAATGTGGACTCGCTTTCCTCGGGCTTCCTCGACCCGGTCATTGGTGTGAGCCAGGACTACACGAACCTGAAGGCTGATCGATCGGAGTCTGCCTTCAGCGCACCGCAACGCGCCGTCATCAGCTATGTAGAGAATCTGCCCTTCGGTCGCGGCAGACGTTTCTATCGCTCTCCTGGAGCCGTGATGGACAAGCTTGTCTCCGGCTGGTCATGGAACGGCATCACCACTTTTCAAACCGGGTATCCCCTTCCGATCGTGGCCCAACCCACGGTGCTCAGTTCTTCCTTTGGCGCTGGTACACCCCGCCCCAACGTAGTACCGGGCTGCACAAAGAGGATCACGGGCTCAGCGCAGAGCCGTCTGGCTCATTGGTTCGACACTGCCTGCTTTACCCAGCCCTCGGCATATGGTTTTGGCAATGAAACACGAACCGATTCGACCGTGCGCACGGCAGGCATCGCGAACTGGGATACGGCTCTCATGAAAACCATCACCTTGCGCGAATCACTCAACCTGCAATTCACCACGGAAGTCTTCAATCTCTTCAACCGCGTGCAGTTCGGCATACCCAACAATGTGACCGGCAACGGCAACTTTGGCGTGGTCAGTTCTCAACTCAATCAGCCACGACTGATACAGTTCTCATTGCGGCTGGGCTTTTGACCACGGCATCGATAGGGAGAAAAGCAAACAAATGATGGATCGCCTGGGCACGGCAGTAATCCTGCTCTGTGTCTCTCTTGGCATGCAGTCCCTGGCGGCGCAGGACCTATCCGCGCTGCCTGCCAAAAAGAACTACACGCAGCAGCGCCTCTCCTCTGTCGACCCCACTGGCGCCAATGATGATGGCGATCGAGCCCATCCGATCAAGCCGGGAGAGACCCGCACGCTCGGCACCCTGACGGGCCCTGGGATCATTACGCACTTGTGGTTCACAATCGACTCGCCGGAAGCCTACCATCTGAAGAAGCTTGTGCTGCGCATGTACTGGGATGGCGAAGCAACCCCTGCCATTGAATGCCCTATCGGCGACTTTTTCGGCTTAGGGCTGGGAGAATACTTCACCTATGAGTCAGCCCCGCTCTCGGTCGGCTCGCAAAAAGCGCTGAACGCGTTCTTCCCCATGCCGTTTCAAAAATCTGCACGCATCACCATCACCAATGATGGCGAGCAGCCCACGCGGGCCTTCTACTACAACATCGACTGGCAGAAACACGCCACGCTCTCCCACGATCTCTACTACTTCTATGCAGAGTACCGCCAGGCGCAGCCCGCGCAAGGTTGGACCGACGACTGGAAGGCTAATCGCGATCCAAAGGTGAACAACGCGCCCAACCTGGATGGCAAGAGCAACTACGTGATCCTCCAGGCGGAAGGGCCAGGGCACTACGTCGGTGTGACCCAGAGCATCCTGCAGAATCAGGGCGACTGGTGGGGCGAAGGCGACGACATGATGTTCATCGATGACGACACCAAACCTGCCATCACCGGAACCGGCTCAGAGGACTATTTCCTTGGCGCCTGGTGCTACGGGAACTGCGGCATCAACCCGTTTGGATCGAATCATCCTACGTTCGCCTACCAGAGTTATGGCAATCCGCTCAATGGCGGTGACGATCGCGGCGCCAGATGGACCGTCTACCGATTCCATCTGGACTCACCGGTCCCGTTTCACCAGATCGTTCAAGATGACCATCGAGCACGGGAGCGCAAACCACCGCTCAGACAACTTTTACACCGTTGCTTATTGGTATCAGAAAGGGCCGCATCATGCACGCCCACCTCTGCCACCCGTAGCCGACCGCATACCCCGCATGATCAACACGGGCGGGCCCACCATGGGCAGACCTTAGTTGCATTGCTCAAGGGCCACGGGACGAAGCTTTTCTTCTGTTTAACCGACATGCTGCGCCATGCGAGGAAATCAAGTAATCCATTGAAATACGCAGAAGTGGGAAATGGAGAGAAAGCTTTTGATGGGCTTCGCCCTGTCTCTTCGACCCACGCACGCCGGAGTCGGCGAGCATGGGGCACCCGTCCAGAGCAGGGCCTTGCGGCGCGCGAGATCGTGAGTCCTACTTCCTGGAGAGGGCTTTGTATCCACCAATTTATAATCGGTCGCATTAGGATCGTGGTGGTGGGACACGCTTCCGGGAGTAGGGCCTGTTCCGTAACCAATTACGGGTGCCCCGCATCGCGCTCGTACTTCGCGAGATGTGGGGCACCCTCAGTTGTTAATAAGAGAGATCTCGCTAGCGCGGGCTGGCGGTCAATGATCTTTCGAGGCTCCCTGGTCAGGAAGCACGTGAAGGGCCTTGCCAACCTGACGGGCTGACAGCCCTAGAGCATGCCGCGTCTTTCGGTAGCTTTTCTCCACGGCATTCCCTGTCGAATCACCTGCAGTCGCAACAGCTCCTCCCGTAGCATCGCGCGCAGTCGAGACAGCCGCTGCCGTGTTCTGCTCACTGCCCGCTAGCGCCTGCTGCGTTGAACTGCTGATCGCGATCACTCCTTGTGCCGGATGCCGCCCTGGGTTAAACCAGGCAATGTCATTGGCGGAAGCTGATCGACGCGGGACAAGGTGCTTGCAGGGAAATTCGTGGCAGCCATCTTTAACCCGAGGGGCCATGCCGAAGACTCAATAAACAGCGAACCATTCATGGGAGACCCCGGCTCGCCCAGGTTGACGATCCCTGCGGAAGACAGACGGATCATCTTCTCGCAGCGGTCCGCCCCACAGCCGCCGTGGCACAGGTCAGGACTGAAGTAAGAAGCATGTTTGCCAGGAGAAACCCACACCGTCGCGCCGTGATTCTCCGCCTCCAGCGTGGATGCCCGCGCGATCTGGCTCACGTCGCACACCGTGTTCTCATGCGCAGCCGCATACCAGTAAACCGCTTTCCAGGTAGCGGCACCCAGGCCCCGCCCTGAACCAAGAACCAGCACGGCGACGTGTTCCGTGTCCAGCGGATGACCATGGCCGCCGCAATCTTTTCGCCACAAATGGTAATAGTGAATCTCGGCGCGTAGCCCTTGCTCGGCTGTACCTCTCAGCGGAAACACCTGCCCGTAAACGGTGCCGTTCTCAACCGCCCCCACGGGCTCTTTCACACCCATTTCGAAACGAGCCGGCAAATTTGAGCAATCGTGCTCCGCCACCATGAAGGTTGGCGCGAACTGGAGCAGCAACGCCTGCTCCAGGCGGTCCTCGAGACCATCATGATCCGAATCAGTGGCGACGAGAGTGGTTGCGTGTTTCCCCTGGGCGGTTAAGGGACCTGTGCTCACCAGCAACAGACTCAGAAAAGAAATGGCAAAACCTGGTCGGATGCACCCCATTGAGTTCGCTCCTACCTCCTACTTTAACGGAAACGCGACTGCGCAAACATTCGCCGGAACCGCATCATAAAAAGTATGGCCGCTCCTCTGATTCAATTCGTGGGGGATACCCATAGCCTCCAGGTCGGCGGCATCAAGCTACTTGGCTTCAATGCCGCCAATGCACGCAAGCTTGTCTTCACCATCATCTTTTTCGTTGCCCTCCTGCTTATCAGCAAGCTGCTCAGCCTATTAGCTGCAAAGTTGGGCGGAGCACGGCAAAAGACCGCTTTTTGGACCAGGCAGGCGATCAGCTTCATCACCTTCTTTCTCGCCGTCGCCGGCTTTCTTTCCATCTGGTTCGACAACCCCGCTCGACTCGCAACCGGCTTTGGCTTGCTGGGTGCGGGTCTCGCCTTCGCGTTGCAAAAGGTCATCACCAGTTTCGCCGGCTACTTCGTCATCCTGCGTGGAAATACCTTCAACGTGGGTGACCGCATCAGCATGGGTGGTGTGCGCGGCGATGTGATCGCACTTAACTTCATCCAAACCGTGATTATGGAAATGGGCGAACCGCCCAGCGTGCAGAGTAGCGATCCCGGCATGTGGGTGCAAAGTCGCCAGTACTCTGGCCGTATTGTCACCATCTCCAACTCGCAAATTTTCGAAACACCGGTCTACAACTACACTCGTGATTTCCCCTACATCTGGGAAGAGATGCACATCCCAGTCAGCTACAAAGACAATCGCAAGCGGGCCGAAGAAATTCTTCTCAGCGCGGTCAGGAACAACACAACCGAGATCGCAAACCTCGCACAGCCCGAGTTGGACCGCTTGAAAAAGCGATTCTTTGTGGAAGCTGCCGACATTCATCCGCGGGTTTACTACCGCATCACCGATAACTGGCTGGAACTTGGAGTGCGCTTCCTTTGCCCAACCCACGACATTCGCGGACTGAAAGATAGAATCAGTCGCGAGATCCTGCAGGGTCTGGACGAGGCCAACATCGGGGTTGCGTCGGGCACTTACGAGATCGTGGGCTTGCCGCCCATTACAGTACAGTCTTCCCTGCAAAAACCAGCCGTCCGCTGACTGGCCTCTCATTGAACAGATCCGGTAAATCGCTCACAACCTTCGATGTAAAAAATATTTGACTTGCAGTACCGCGCCGATCTATAGTCGCCATGTTAGATATTTTTTACAAAGGAGCGAATCAGCGTGAACAGTCTTTCGTATCGGGAAAAGTCGCTGTACGCGTCTCTGGCTGTGGAGCTCCTGGTCTACGGCCAGTACTTCTTTCTGCACCGCCAGAACTCGATCAACAAAGTGGTCGGCATGATCATCGCGATCATTGTGCTCCAGATCATCCTGCAGGGAGTGATCGCCGCGCTCACACGAACCCGGGTAACCGATGAGCGCGACCGTCTCATTGAACTGCGCGGCTATCGCGCAGGTTACCTGACCTTCGCATCTCTCATGGTTCTTGGGCTGGGCATGCTGTGGCTTCACATGCTGGCGGGCGACCTTCCGATGCAGGGTCAAATGATGGGCCTGCACTTCCTGAGCGTGTTCTTCGGCATACTGGTGCTGGCGGACATCACCAAAACCGCGACCCAGATTATCGCCTACCGGAGAGCACTCTAGTGCCGGCCATTCGCAATCAAATCCGGGAACTCCGGGCCATGCGAGAGATGACGCAACAGGATCTCGCCGATAGCATCGGCGTCACACGGCAAACGGTCATCGCAATCGAGCAGGATAAGTACTCTCCTTCTCTCGAGACTGCGTTCAAGGTTGCCATCGTGCTGGGTGTGCCGCTTGAGCGCTGCTTTCAGTACGATCCCAATGGCAAGCGTTAACCGCCTTCGGCTCACATCGCCGGTCACTAAACGGCTTGCCAAGTCACAAACACCGCGTGCTACCCTTGCTCCTCCGGTGGTTCCTGTCTGAAGCGAAGTCGGCTGCTCACCGCCGCAGAACGCGGCTGCCGCCACGCACGGGAGAGAAGTAGATATCGACGCTATGGAGCCAGCATGCCCATTAAAACTCTCATTCGCATCTGCTTGACGCCAATGCTGGCTTGCTGCGCAATCACAGCAGGCGCACAAACCACCGGCTATGACCAGCCATTTCGGCCGCAAGTACACTTCTCCCCCAAACAAAATTGGACCAACGACCCCAATGGGCTGGTCTACTTCGCGGGCGAGTACCACTTGTTTTACCAATACAATCCCTTCGGCGATGAGTGGGGGCACATGAGCTGGGGCCACGCCGTCAGCAAAGATCTGCTGCACTGGCAGGAACTCCCCGTTGCCATCCCTGAACGCGATGGCGTCATGATCTTCACCGGCAGCACCGTGGTTGATCGTCACAACTCCAGTGGCTTTTGTGCTCCAGGACCAGAATGCCTGGTCGCGGTCTACACCGGCTCCAGCAAGCCTTCCTCCGGTCCTCTGCAAACGCAGAACCTGGCATACAGCAACGATCACGGCCGCACCTGGACCGCCTACCCGGGTAACCCGGTACTCGATCTGCACATGGCCGACTTCCGTGACCCCAGTGTCTCCTGGCACGAGCGAGAGCACCGCTGGGTCATGGCGGTTTCGCTTCCCAAAGAGCACAAGGTACGTTTCTACGCCTCGCCCGATCTGAAGACCTGGAGCGCTCTCAGCGACTTCGGTCCAGCCGGTGATGTGGCGGGTGATTGGGAGTGTCCCGACCTGTTACAAATTCCGGCCGCGGAGGGCAATGGCGAGGCGATGTGGGCCGTGAAGGTAGGGCTCAACCCCGGCAGTCCGCAGGGCGGCTCGGGAGAGCAGTACTTCCTCGGCAACTTCGACGGCAAGACATTCACTGCATCGCAGCAAACCGGCGCGCACGGGTGGACGAATTACGGCAAAGACGACTATTGCGCCATCAGCTTCAATGGCCTGCCAAAAGGGCAGCCGCCGGTCCTCATCGGCTGGATGAGCAATTGGCAATACGCCGCGAAGCTGCCTACGTCGCCGTGGCGCGGCCAAATGAGCGTACCTCGCCAGCTCTCGCTGCGGAAAGACAGGGACGGTCTGGCACTCCAGCAGCAACCCGTCATCGCGCCGTTGCGCAAAGAACACAAGCCACTCACCGGCGAGACCCAAACCCCTGCGCACACCAGCACCCTCACCACGCAAACCGCCCCGTATGAACTGGACCTCACCTTCACCAGCCATCCCAAGCAGCAGTTTGGCTTGCGGCTCTACTCCGATGCGCAGCACTGGACCGAGATTGGTTTTGATCGTCGCCAGGGTGAGTTCTACATCGACCGTACGCACTCCGGCCAAGCGATCGCACCCGGCTTTGCTACGCGGACCAGGGCCCCTCTGGCTCCTGACAGACCGATGAATCTGCATCTCATCGTCGATCGATCTTCTGTCGAAGCGTTCGCGCAGGGCGGCACCATCGCTATGACGAACCTGCTATTCCCTGCCTCCGCCACCAGCAGGGTCGAGCTTTTCTCTTCAGATGCCCAACCCGTCACAATCAAGGGAGACGCCTGGTCGCTGCAATCCGTCTGGAACAATCAACACTGACAGACCCGGCGGTGAAAAGAAATTTTTGGGTGGCCCATTCAAGCCGTTTTTCGGCTTGAGTGGGGGACATCTAAACCGGCAACTTCAATCATCGCTTCCCCTGAGCATAGAAAGACTCGAGCCCGTCCCCGCAAACACCATCACCGCGAACAAGTAAGGTAAGTACCGCCAGGGAGCATCCGGTACCGGGAACAAACTAAGAAAGATCACCGCCCCAATCACCCCAAGCGTGACGACCGCAACCAGCAGCCGCAAAAACGTAAACGAGTGCTCCCGGAACAAATAAAAGGGCGCTGCCAAACACACCAGAAAATAGCCGCCTAGAAATCCGAACGAAGCCATCTGCATCAGGTAGTCCATGGCGCTGGCCATCGAGACGCCGAGGCTGATGAGGAGCGCCGGCACAACCGCGGCGAAGCCCGCAATCAGCAACAACGCCCGCGTCGGCGTTCCATTCACCGCATGCACTTCTGCAAAGTAAGGCGCAAAGCTTCGCTGGCGAGCCATGGAGAAAATCACGCGTGAGCCGGCATTCAGACCCCCCATCGCGCAGCCAAAGCAACTGAGGGCAACCCCCAGCGAGCTCATCCAGCCGAGCGCAGGGAGTCCGATGGACCGGGCAATCAAGTCGAGCGGCGCATTGCTTTGGTCGAGCCCAACATAGCGGTCATGGGAGAGCGCCGTAATCGAATAAATACAAGTAATAAACAGGAAGCCCAGGGGCAACAGGCAGAAGAACATCACCCGAGGAATCGTCCGCGTTGCCGCCTCCGCTTCTTCGCCCAGGGCTGTCGCACTTTCAAATCCTGCCATCATCATGAACGCCAGCACCAGACCGGTTTTCATCTGCCGGGCCCCGGTGCCCACCAGATGCAACTGGGCTCGATCGACGGCATGCCGAGACGAAGACAGCGCAATCACCAGGATAAAAACAATGATGGTTACGGATACCGCTTCGCTGCCCAGCATCACCCGGGTAGAGAGCTTTACATCGCGATAGGCAGGCATCCAGGCCAGGGTGACGACTGCCCAGGTAAGTAGTACGAACACCCACTTGCCTGCAGGCTCGCCGGTAAAGTGTGTGATCACCATTCCGAGGTAATACGCAGTTGCGAGGACCGAACTGGTCACAACGAATACCATCGCGACCACGTAGGACCAGCCCGCAACTACGCCGCACAAGCCGCCGAGTGCCCGTTCGACATAATTGCCCAATGAGCCTGCCGATGCGAAGCGCGAAGCGAACACATTGATGTTGATAGAGATGAGAAGAAAAACGCCAAGTATGCCAAGGAACAGTAGCCACGCGCCGTTCCCCGTCTTTGCAATCAGCAACGGAATCACAGTACCAAGAGTCGCCGCCGGCCCCATGGTGCCTACTGACTGGGCGACATTTTCGAGTGTGTTGAGATGATTGCGACGCAGGCCCACTGCCTTGCCCACGCTTGTAGCGGCATCAGGTTCCTCCGTTGCTGCGTTTCTCACCAAATCTCCTGTTTGCTTCGAAGGGAACGATCAACAGCCACGGTTAAGCGGGACGAAGGGCAATGCGAAAGCCGGTCTCATCGTTGCGGCTTTCAGGAAACTTCGGATTCCGATTCGCCGATTGCAGATAAGCCGGCCGATCGCTGCCCCACGATCCGCCGCGCACGATGTTGGCGATACTACCCGGGCAGTAGGCATCCGCGCACCACTCCCAAACGTTGCCGGAAAGATCCTGAAAGCCCAGGGCATTGGCCGCAAAGCTCCCCACTGGCGACGTTCGCGGGAACCGATCGGTGTAGCCACCGGGAACCACGCCCCACCACGAGGGCATGTTCGTCCTTGATTCAGCACCAGCGTAGTTACCGAAATCAGCAGGTGGCGGCCAAGCCGGGCCCCAGGGATAAGTACCGTCGCTGTGATACAGCCGCTCTTCGGGACACTCTCCCAACTCCCTACCAAGCCCGACAGCGCAACTCCATTCAAGGTCGGTCGGCAAGCCATAAGCCTGGCCAGGAGGGATTGCCCCCGAAGCACGCTCCCGTGCCGTGAGCCAGCTACAGAACTCAACCGCATCGTGATAGCTCACCCCGACCACCGGGTGGTCCGCCGCTTGCGCAAATCCCGGCGAATGCCATGTATGCCCATGCGCAGCCCAGTCGAAGTCATCCTTACCCAGCGTGAGCATATCGCCGGTAGCGTCATAGCCGGTTCCCTGAACGAAGGTTTCAAAGTCCCGCACGCGAACCGGCCAAACCGCCAGCCAAACCTTCTCATTCAGCGAGAGCAACGGAATTCCCAAGCTGTTAGTCATGCGCCTCTGCAAACCATGGTCTATCTCGACTCTCACACGCAACAGGCAGGGAGATCTGGGAACTCCGCTTCCAAGCGTCAGATGCGATGCGCCCCGCACCGAGAGTATCTCCCGCGGCATCGTCAAACCGTGCACCAACCCGAAAACCTCGCCCGAAACTCAGGGGAAAGCGGAGGCGACCCATCGCCTCCGCCGCCTAAGAGAAGAAAACCTCTCTACGCAAGATTCCGCACGTAGAGCCCCGTGAGTTCCGTCCACGCTCGCTCAGCGCCAGCCTCGTTGTAGGTCTGGCTGCCGCGCACCGTCCACCCGTGATTGCATCCGTCGTACACCTCAACCTTGGCCTTGAGATGCGCTGCCGCGAACGCTTCCTTCAGCTTGTCCTTGGCAGCAGGGTCACGCTTGTCGTCGTTGTCAGCCACAGCACACACAAACTCAGCCTTCATTTTTGGAATCAACAAATGCGGGCTGTCGGGCTTGTCCGTTACCAAACCACCGCCGTGGAAGGTCGCTGCGGCCCCAATTCTTTCAGGCGCAGTCGCCGCCGTGCGAAACGTAAGCGGGCCGCCCATGCAATACCCTTGCACGCCCATCTTCTTTTTCTTGTTGGTTTGCGGTTGCGCATCCAGGAAAGCCACATACGCCTTTGCATCGCTGATATTCGCATCCGCGGTCAGCGCCTGCGCCATGGGCATCACCTTGGCCCGGTCTTCCGGCTTATTGAAGTCGAACGACCCATCCACCACAGGAGCCTTGGCATTGCGATAGAACGGATTCGGCACCAGCACCACATACCCCTGGGCCGCAAGCCGTTTACCCATCTCACGAAACACTGGCCGCAATCCGAGAATGTCAGTCCAAACCAGCACGGCCGGCCAGGTTCCCTTCCCCTCCGGATAAAACAGTGCCGAATCAGAAACGCCGGTGGCCATGGGAACGTTGACATCCTTCTCAACCACGTTCACTTCTGCTGCGCCAGATCGGGAACTACTCAACACAATCGTTGCGGCCGCGCCCAGTCCAAACGCGCGGCGCGAAACGGTAGGTTCATGAGTAAGACCCTGGTGAATGAATTCATCGCACATAGGTAACGTTCTCCTTTGCTCCGTACAAAGCATCGCCCAACTCTCCGGTGTTTGTCGACCAAGGGGTTTGATCTACCCGCAACGGGCAATGCTTCCGGTTATCATCCGAGCAGCCGCGAACGCAGGCCGCCGCGAAACGACTGCGGTGGTCGAGCCCTGGGAGGGCCATCGCATGAAGGGTCTGTTGACCGTAGCCTGGCCGTTGCTGTTCGCCACGGTTGCCATTGCGCAATCTGCGCCGGCCACGCTGCCGGCCACCGCCGCCACCGTGGCATGGGGTTACTACTGGGCCGAGGCCAGGCCGGTACTCACCGTCCACTCCGGCGACACGGTCCGCATACAAACTCTCTCCACCTGCGGATCGAATGACCGTTTGATCAGCGAAGGGGTGGCCGCTGCAGACATCCCGGCAAACAACGCCGAAGTGTACCGCGATGCCAAAGACAAAGGCCCGGGCGGCCACATTCTCACCGGCCCGCTGGCAATCGCCGAAGCCGAACCGGGCGATGTACTTGAAGTGCAGATCCAGAAGATCGACATCGATGCGCCCTTTGCCTGCAATGGTTTCGGCGCGGGTCGCGGCTTTCTCCCCAACGACTATCCCTACGGACGCACCAAGATCATCCCGTTGGATCGCACAACGATGATCGGCCACTTCGGCCCGGGCATCGACATTCCCCTGCACCCCTTCTTCGGCAGCATGGGCGATGCACCGCCGCCCTCCGCTGGGCGCATCGACAGCGCGCCACCGTGGATGCACGCCGGCAACATGGATAACAAGGAGCTCGTTGCCGGCACCACCCTCTATCTGCCCGTCCACGCCAAAGGCGCACTCTTCGAAGTAGGCGACGGGCATGCCGCCCAGGGCAACGGCGAAGTCGACATCACCGCCCTTGAGACATTTCTCTCGGGAACCTTCCGCTTCATCGTGCATAAAGACCAGCATCTCTTGTGGCCCAGGGCGGAAACACCTGCCGGCTATATCAGCATGGGCTTCAGTCCCGACCTGAAAGAGGCAACCACCCTGGCCGTCCGCGACATGATCAACTTCCTCGTCGATCAAAAGCATATGAGTCGCGATGACGCCTACATGCTCACCAGTGTCGCCGTCGATGTGGACATCACTCAACTGGTGGATGGCAGCGTAGGCGTACACGCAATCTGCCCGAAAAGCATCTTCAGCAAACGCTGAGCAGTGGCTATCCGTCACACCAGACGCGCTTACGGATGACCAGCAAATCTCCCCGCAACCACCGCCGCTAGCTAACCCGGATTTCTCACCACAGCCCTCAGCTTCCGACCACAATGCCCTAGCTGGTGGCATTGGCCGACCGCCGCGTGTGGCGTTTGAGCGACAAGCGTATGCGGGCTTCTCGCCGGTGTTTGCTTCACTCCACAGGCAATGCCGACATACGTAACAAGCCCCCATTTTGTCATCCCGAGCGCAGTCGAGGGATCTGCTTTGCGCCTTTCTCCTGCCACAAATTTCTACAGAGCTCCAGCATCGGATGGGCAGAGGAACGTGGGTCTCGATAGCAGCCGCTTCGCCGTCAAGAGTGACTATCCTGCATTCCTGCTGAAGGAATGGTTCCTCTGCGTGTCCGATGCAGGAGCTCATGTAGAAATTTGTGGCAGGAGAAAGGCGCAAAGCAGATCCCTCGACTGCGCTCGGGATGACAAGTTGGGGGCTAGTGGCGCTTGCCGACATTGCCTGCGGCGTGAAGCAAACACCGGAGGGAAGCCCGCATACGCTTGTCCCTCAAACGCCACACGCGGCGGTCCGAAACGCCAACGCGCGGCCCATCGCCACTAGCCAGCACCGGTCTGCTGCCAGCATCGGCCGGCCCGCCGCTCGGCCGGTTGTCCTGGCTGTCATCAAAACAAGCAGATGTTACTGAACGGTAAACTCGCCTTCCCGTCTACCAGAGAAAGGGCAGACGCCTTAGCAAGGAACACTGATAGACTCACTCCAGTTTGAGCGGCCTCTACCGCTCCAAGTGAAAGTCTTTCTTGGTTGCGGGTACGATGACGATCGCAGACGCAAGACAGTTTGGTCCCTACCGCCTGATTGAGAAAATCGGGTCTGGTGGCATGGGCGAGGTGTACCGCGCGCTGGATACACGCCTCGAGCGCGAGGTTGCCCTCAAGCTGGTTTCTGACCAGTACCTCGGCATCGGCGCCAGCAGCGGCTCGCCCGCCACGCCAACGCCCAACACCCCCTCCTCGGGCGTTTCCCACGAGCGCTTTCTTCGCGAAGCTCGTTCCGCAGCCACCCTGAACCATCCCAACGTGTGCTCCATTCACGACACCGGCGAGCAGGACGGTCGCCCCTACCTGGTCATGGAACTGCTGCGGGGAGAAACGCTCAAGCAGTATCTCGCCAGGGCAGGCGGGAAAGGGCTTTCGCCTGAGGAGGTTATCCTCTTCAGCCAGCAGGCGGCGGCAGCCCTGTCGGCAGCCCAGCATAAAGGCATCATTCACAGGGACATCAAGCCTGCCAACCTCTTCGTCGTGGAAGGCGAGCGTGGCAAGCGGCTGATCAAGATCCTCGACTTTGGTCTCGCCAAGAAGCAATCGGATGGTACCGGCCCAGACACCCGCACCTTCGACCTGCCACCCAGCAGCTCAGACGAAACCGCCATGGGCGCCGGGATGGAGCTGACGACGCCGGGCGCTGCCGTAGGCACTGTCGCTTACATGTCCCCCGAGCAAGCCAAGGGTGAGCCGCTGGACGCGAGAACAGATCTGTTCAGCCTGGGCTCTGTGATTTACGAGATGGCGACCGGCAAGTCTCCGTTCGCGGGTGGCTCCACTGCGGAGGTGTTCGCCGCACTGCTGCGAGAAACGCCGCCGCAGGTGACGGCGGTAAACCCAGCCATGCCCAAAAAGCTGGATGCGATCGTCGCCAAGCTACTGGCCAAAGATCCGGCGCACCGCTATGCCAACGCAGATGCACTGCAGGAAGCGCTGGAGGGGCTCGGCGCTGAATCCAGCGGTATGGTCTCAACCGCGACCGCGGCGGCTAACAAGAGAACCTGGATCCTTGCCGCATTTGTATGTTTACTCGCTATCGCGGGGCTGATCTGGTGGAAGCTGCGGCCCAATCATGGGTCGGCGCCTGCCGCAGGACTTGCAACCAGCGCCATGCCCGGCGGGTCCGCGGCCACAAAGAACTCGGTCATCCTGGCTGACTTCGTCAATCACACCGGCGATCCCGTCTTCGATACCACGCTCAACCAGGCACTGCAAATCGACCTCGAGCAGTCGCCGGTGCTCTCCATTGTCAGCCAGCAACACCTGGCGCAGAGCGTACGGTTTCTCGGCAAACCAGAAGGCACGCCGGTCACCCCCGCCATTGCTCGCGAAATCGGCATTCGGGAAGGCGTGAAGGCGATCATTACTGGCACCATCGTCAACCTGGGCAAGCAGTACGTAGTGACGCTTGCCGCGCAGAACACCGCCACCGGCGACGACATTGTTTCTGAGCAGGCGCAGGCGGCAGACAAAGAGCATGTGCTCGATGCCCTGGGGAAAGCAGCCGCAAGCATGCGTTCCCGGTTAGGGGAAGACCTTGCAAGTATCAAGAAGCTCGACACCCCGTTCGGACAAGCGACCACTACTTCGCTCGAAGCCTTCCGCGCGTTTGCCTTGGGGGATAAAGCTCATGAGCGAGCGGAAGACATTCCCGAGGCAGAAGGTCACTATCTGCGTGCCATTGCGCTGGACCCGAATTTTGCCATGGCCAATGCGCGCCTGGGAGTCGTCTACATCAACGCAGGAGAGACGGCCAGGGCGCAAAAGTTCTTTCACCGCGCATACGATCTCTCTCGCAACGTCAGCGAAGGGGAGCGGCTTTACATCCAGGCGCACTACTATCTGCAGGTAACAGGCGACATCCCGAAAGTCATCGAGACACTGCAGGAAGCTATTCAAACCTACCCCACGCAAATCTCGAATTACATCAACATCAACGTCGCTTATACCAGTCTGGGGCAATACGAGAAAGCGCTGCCGTTCGCGCAGAAATCCGTGGAACTCGATCCCTCAGATTCGATCGCCGGCGAAAATCTACTCACCGTGCTACTCGCGCTCGACCGATGGGACGATGTCCGCGCAGAGTTGGCCCGTGAGCAAAACATCGGACTCGGTAAGAGCACAGCGGAGCTCGCGATCCACCTGGTTGCCTACACTCTTCTCGGTGAGCCCGAAGCGGTGACGCAGGCGATGGCGCAGGCCGCGGGGCGTCCAGACGAATTCGTCGCTGTGCAATCGCTCGCCATTTCACAGATGTTTACCGGAGAGTATGCAAAAGGCCTGGACACCATGACGCGCGCCTATGACCTTGCCGGACGAGCGAAAGCGCCTGATGTGCAGGCGGCGCTCCTGGCGACCCTGGTCGAGGCCCGCGGTCTGGCGGGCATGTGTGAAGATAGCGAGTTGGAACTCCGGCGGGCCCAGGCCCTGGATCAGAGCAAGGTTACGCAGATGTACGTGATGCTGGCTGCAGGCGTGTGTGGCCACGGCAAACTGGCCCTTCCCCTGGCCGCGAGTCTGTCAAAAGCTTATCCCGACGACACGCTCATTCACACGGTGTACGCACCGTTGACCAGGGCTTTCATCGATCTGTCGGAAGATCACCCGCAGGAAGCCATCACCGATGCCGAACCGGCCAAGCCGTCGGACGCCCTCTTTCCTGCTTCGTATGTACAGGGGTTAGCCTACCTGCGACTGCGTGACCCAATCCGCGCCCAGGGTGCATTCACGGCCGCCATGAAGTCCCGAGGAGCGACGCTGGTTTCCTCCGCCCCGGCTTTCTACGCACAGGCGCAATTAGGCCTTGCCCGGGCCTACGCCATGGGCGGGGACAAGAGCAAGGCAAAGCAAGCATATGAAGCATTCTTCCTTTCCTGGAAAAATGCCGATGCCACGCTCCCCATGCTGCTCGCAGCGAAAAAGGAATACGCCGGCCTATAACCCCCAACCAACCGTGATGGGTGCCCCCGATTTCACGACGGCTTCTTGCCGGAGATGTGGGTATTCTCCGCTGCCAATACGTAGTCCCTCCAGCGCCCCGAGTACACCGCCAAGCACCTGTGCAACCGCGCCCTGAAGCCGGTAACGCATAGCGCATGCTTTCCCCGTCCGGGCGTCACCCTCGCGCATGGTGAGCATCCTGACAAACAATCAGACATCTATTTAAACTGGACCCACAAACCGGGCCACAGGGAGTACCGATGAGTGACGGACGCGAGGAACGGGAAGAACGGGAAAGGCGGAGAGAACAGGAAGCACGCGAAAATCAGGAAGACCGCCTCGAGCGCGAGTTGGATGACTGGACGCCCGAGCGCGAAGACTCCTGAGCATCCGGATGCCAGCCAAAGATGAGGATGGCAAACCCCGCCGTGTTCCCTGCCGGTTCGCTTACGGTATGTAATACCGAACGCTGGCATAGACGAAGTTGTTGTAGTGAATGGAATCCGGCTGCTCACACTGCTTCTTGCGATCTCTCTGCTAAGTCTGCCATTACGTAACAGTGTAAGTTTCTTATGCCTTTTGCGTTGGCTACTGCTTCGCGAAGCTGGCTGACCGCCGTCGTGTGCTGCTGTGTCAACGCATCGCGAGCGCCGCAGGACGCGGGCCTGGGCAGCATCGTCTATAGACTAAGTTGTTGATAGCAGTGGGAGCGCCACCCGTACCAACCCATCCGTTCCTGACCAGGTAGCTGTAAGCGAGACCGTATTGCAGTTTGCCCGCTGGTCCCGAGTAAATGCGATAGGCATAGCCCACGGAGCCCTGCAGGATGTCGCGTGTGGCCCCCACGCATCCGCTGGCGCCCGGCGCATACCCAGTGCCTGCTGTCGGAACGCTCTCGAGAAAGCATCCGGCATTCGATGCGGTTGGCGGTGCATAACCAACCATGGTTCCCTCCGCGTTCCGATAATTGGTGCGTTGTACATATTCAAGACCGCCGTACCCAAACACATCCAGTCGACTGGTTGGGTGCAACTCAATGGAGAGAAGCCCCTGTGCATTACGCAAAGGTGCAAGCGTTCCATCTGGCTTGACCGTGATATCGGGTAGCAGGGCGGCTCCGTAGCGACCGGTACCGTCCCCACCGACGAAGTGGACTCCGATATCGGCCTTGGCAGTCACTGGGAAGCGCGCACTGGCCACGAGACCGCCGCCTAGTTTTGTATCGTTCTGAGCTCCCGCCGAGATCGTGCCACCTGGATAGTAACGGTCGCGAAAAAAGCGGGCGACACCACCTATCTCATAGTGGCCGTACGCAGGATCGAAGGAGATCTTCGCAAGAACATCTGGTGCCACCTGGTTGGTGTAGTTCGCACTCGGGTTGTTAAGGCCGGGCGCGGCTCCGGCGCTGCCAAAGAAAAAGTTCGCAGGCGCATTGCTCGCGCTGAACTGATACTGAGAGTTTTCCAGAGCGACGGCCACCGTAACACCTGGCCTGAACCTTTCCTGGGCACGGAAACCGACCTGGCGCAGGTAGGTAAAGCCCACATGCAAGTTGCCGTCGAAGATGATAGGCGCCGCCTCCTGTCCAGCGAGAGCCCCCTTCTTGTCTTCGGTGAGCAGTGTCCACATCTGACCCGCATTAAAGAGAAAGTGCCCTGCCTCTGCTTGCCCCCAGGCCTGACGAATGCGAAGCGTGTAGCTATTGCTCTGCAAATTGTTTGACGTTGTGCCGGCGGATAAAAAGTCGCCTTCAAAGAAGCCCTTCAGTGTGCCGAACGGAACGTTGCCGGCAGCCAGCAGAGACAGCCTTGACTGACGGGCCGATGGAACCCACTCGCTGGTATGTGCTTCCCCCGCGCCGGGGTAGGGCGTTGCGTTGAAGTTTGTGTAGATGTCGGCGTTCATCGCACGCTGGCGCCAAATACTCTCCCCGGCAAAAAAACCGCCGGGGGTCAGAGTGACGCCCTTATAGTGAATGGAATCTGGCTGCTCGAACTGCTTCTTGAGATCTCTTTGCTGCGTCTCTACTTTCGCAACCGTCTCGGTTGCTTCTGCTTTTTGCGCCGCTACTGCTTCGCGAAGCTCGCTCACTGCCGTTGTGTTCTGCTGTGTCAACGCATCGATCTGGGCTTGCGCAGCGTCCGCTTTCTCCTGCGCCGCGCGGGCGGTTTGCGCCAGCGCATCCGCATTGCCGTGGTTTGCCGCCAACTGCGCCTTCAGTGTTGCTATTTCATCTTCCAACCTTGCGTTCTGCTCCTGCATCAGGCGCTGCATTTCTCGCAGCTGTTCTTCCACCGTCGGCTTCTTATGCTTGACGACCCTCTGCTTCCTGGGCCGTATTGTCTGCTGCACGGTGTGTGAATTCTGAGGATAGCCAGCCGCCGCGAACGAGGCCAACACTATTACGAATATCGCCGGTTTAAAACGGAAGGTCACATCCACGCTCCTGCACCCGCACTAAGATGCCTGCGTCTCGCAGCGGGAAGTAAGTGCGGGTGTACAAATCATTTTCGAGATGCACGTCTGTTGGTGATGCCGCTTCGGCGCACCCAATCCTAAAAAGGAGGCGTAATACGACGCACGTCAAAGCATCTGCACCCTTTGCGGATGGTGGCGATAGGAGCGCGGACGCGCGCCCATCACACTTGTCAGAGATTCGTAAGGATACCCGCCAGAGGTTCGCTCCTATACTTTCCTTGTCGTAGGTCACTTGTATCTCCGACGGTAATGCCCGGATGCTAAGGCCGCTTCCGGCGCTAACGTTGAGGTAGACACCCGCCCTCGAGATCATTTTTTAGGGCGCATTGCCACAGCTGGTCGGGCGAATCGCTGCCATCGCTGACCAGGTCAGCTTTCACGATTGCTATTTCAAACAAGACGAGGAAACCGCGTGAGTTTGTGGGGGAGTGTCCCGGCACTTGGATTGGGGCTGCTCCTGGGCCAACTGTCGCCCTTGTGGGCGCAAACTCCCGGGCCAATACCGCTTTCGCTCGCTGATGCCGAAGCGCGTGCCCTGGGGAACCAACCACACGTGCACGCAGAAACATTGCGCGCGCAGGCCCTGGGCAAGCAGGTCCAGCAAAGCCGCTCCGCGTACTTTCCCCAGACTCGCCGGCAACCTGACCGCCGTCCAGGCCAACGAAGATTCGTGCAGTGGCTGCCGGGGCGCGTCACCACCTCCAGCATCGTCTACCCGCGTGGCAGGCGGCGTCACCCTGACCCAGCTGGTCACCGACTTCGGACGAACTCATAATCTCGTGCGATCTTCCCGTCTGACGCGCAGGACGCTGCGTCGCAGCACGCCGCAGACGTCAAGCAACCAGGTATTGCGAGACCTTGATGAGGCCTACCTTGCTACAGAAGCGGCAGAAAGCGTGCGCGGCTACTGCAGCCAGGCGTGCTCGCCTTCAGAAAGACTTCTCTCAGGCAGCTAAGTGCGTTGGCCCAAAGCCAGCTTCGATCAACGCTTGATGTTCAATTTGCGCAGGTGTTGGTGTCAGAAGCGCAGATGGCCGTGGTGCAGGCCGATAGCAGCGTTGCAGGAAGCTCGCGCGCAACTCGCCGCCGCCCTGGGCGATGACGCATGGCGCAGACTACACATTGACCGGCCAACCGCATCCGCCCACGCTCGAAGAGGATGTCGCCATCTACATCCGCGAAGCTCTTAGCACCCGACCCGACTTGAAAGCCCTGCGGCTTGCAGGCGCAAGCCGCAGCAGCAATATGCACGATCCGCAGAGCAAGCTGCGCTATCCCGAGATAAGCTCTCCTGGGCGCTGCGGGTGAAGTACCGCAGCGCGATCACACGCTCGCGCAAAAGTATGGAGCCGCGGGCGTCAACATCCGTGTACCCATCTTCAATGGCGGCCTCTACTGCAGGTCAGCGCCGCGGAAGCCAGCGCTGCGCGCCCAGGCCGCTGACTCGCGACATCAGCAATCTCTCACTTCTGATTACGCGCGATGTGCGCATCCGTTGGGCCCGCGCTAAGGATGCCTATCTGCAGATTCCAGGTATCGCAGAGACCTGGTGAGACCAAACCAACGTTGCGCTTGCGGCTGGCGCAAGCGAGGCTATGACGCGGGCCTGGGCAGCATCGTCGAACTTAACCAGGCGGAGCTCAGCCAAACCTCTGCCCTCATTACGGCCGCCGCGTGCACGCTTTCAATATCTCGCGCCCAGGAGCCGCGCTCAATTACACCCTAGGGATGACACGATGAGCTCGGAATGCGGCACTGACGCAAACGTCTGAGGCTGGTTCTTCTGCTCTCCCCCGCTCTGCTGCTGGCCTCTGTCCGGCATGTTCGCATCGATGCGGCCTCAGAAGGCGCTGCAGGCCGTTCCCGTCGTGCCCGCGGCCAAAGTAGTCCGCGTCGATCTGCATAACAACATCACCCTCACCGCCGAATTCGCGCCCTTTTACGAGGTTGACGTGATGGCTAAAGAGGCGGGTTACATCCGCCACATGCTGCGTCGACATTGGCGATCGCGTGCAACAAGGGCAGTTGCTGGCTACTCTCGAGATCCCTGAACTCCAGGCCGATCTGGTAAAGGCCAAGTCCGATGTACAGACTGCCAGCAGCCGAGAGGGCTGTCGCCCGCGGCGATCAGCAGCGGGCCCAGGCCGGCGCGCAGATCGCCCAATTCTCTTACAACCGCATCAGAAGACGTCGCCAGAAAAGAGCCCGGTCTGGTTCCCCTTCAAGAGGTGGATGTAGCCCACTCCCACAACTCTCGAAGCCGATGCCCAGGTAAGCGCGGCTCAACAGCGCGTCCAGGCCGCAGAAAGCCGTTACCAAAGCGCCGTCGCCGGTCTCGCTCACGAGACCGCGCTGGTTGCATACACGCAGCATCGTCGCTCCCTTCGCCGGCGTCGTCACCCAACGCTACGCGAGCGAGGGTTCCATGATTCAGGCCGGCATCTCATCGCAGACCCAGGCGATGCCCGTCGGTCAAGGTCTCGCAAAATGATTTGCTTACGGCTCATGCTGCCGGTGCCCGAAGAGAATGTCAGCTCCATCCACAATGGCCAACACGTAACCGTGAATCGTGCCCACATTGCACCGAACCATTCGACGGTACCGTAACCCGCTTCACCAAAACGCCTGCAGATGTCGACCCGCACCATGACCGCGGAAGTCGACGTAAAAAACCCTCAACTCACCTTCATTCCCGGAATGTATGCCCAGGTAACTCTCGGAACCGCGGATGCCCGCAACGCGGATGCTGTTCCCCCTGGCGCCCTCGATGGCACTGGAGATAACCAGAATCTCTATCTCGTGGATCCCCATGGGCTCGTGCGCGTGCGCAAAGTCGTCACTGGCATCCAATCGCCTCAGTACATCCAGATCCTCTCAGGAGCCACCGCCGGCGATGTCGTGATTACCGGCACCCACTCCGGGTCTTCACGATGGGGCAAAAAGTTCGAGCCCCGCATTCAGCCCTCTTAAAGAGAAAGGAGCTCGATGTCCGGCTTTGCTATCCGTACCCCGTACCTGATCATCGTCGCCTGCCTCATGGTGTTTGTGCTCGGGCGTGAGCAGCGTCGCCCGCATGCCCGTAGATATGTTCCCCTCCATGAATGTGCCAGTCGTCGTTGTGGCGACCTTCTATCCCGGCATGCCGCCGGAACAGATCGAAGGCAACATCACGTATCACCTCGAGCGCTTCTTCACGCTCGCTAGCGGCATCGACCACATGGAGTCACGCTCGCTCGACGGTGTCAGCATCATTCGCATCTACTTCCAGCCGGAAACAAATGCCGACTACAGATGCGGCCACCATCGCCAATCTCGCCGTCTCGGACATGAAAGATTTGCCTCCCGGCACCTTTCCGCCTGTGGTGCTCAAATCCGATGCTTCCAGCCTGCCCGTTTGCCTGGTCACGCATGAACGGACCCGGCATGACCGATGGCGCTCTCAAAGATGTCGCGCAAAACTTTGTGCGTAATCAATTGGCAGGCGTACCCGGCGCCTCGATTCCACAGCCCTTTGGGGGCCCGTGGCGTCAGATTCAAGCTATACGTCGACCCGTACAAGATCGAAGCGCGCGGCAGATGAGCCCCATGGACGTGGTCCGTGCCATGAACCAGGCCAATCTGATCATGCCCGCTGGAGATGTACAGATCGGCAATCTGGACTACGACATTTATTCCAACGCCCAATTCAACCTCAAAGAGGCCAGCCAGTACCCGGTCAAAATGAACGGTGAAAACCCGGTGCTGATGTCTGACATCGGTGAATTGAAAGACGCCCACGCTCTGCAATACAACGTGGTGCACGTCGAACGGGCAGCGCTCAGTCTATCTTCCGGTCCTCAAACAGGGCGGCAACTCAAACACCATCACTGTTGTCGTCAGGTATTCGTAACGCGCTGCACCACCTCGTCGATGTGCCCGCGGAGATGCGCACCACGGTGGTTTTCGATCAGTCCCGCTTTGTGCGCACCGCCATCGAAACCCTGCTGCATGAAGGCGGCATCGGGCTGTTCCTCACCTGCCTGATGATCCTGGTGTTTCTCGGCAGCTTGCGCGCGACGCTCGCCGTGTTCTTCTCCATTCCATTATCTGTGCTGGCCGCCTTCATCGTCGCTGCAGCTCAATGGCATCTTCCGTCAACAGCATGGTGCTCGGTGGGTTGGCGCTGGCGCTCTCCCGGCTCATCGACAACTCCGTGGTGGTTTTGGAAAACATCTATCGCCATCTTGAGATGGGCGAACCACCCATGATCGCGGCAGAACAGGGTGGGAAAGAGGTGGCTCTCCCCGTGCTTGCTGCCGACCCTGACCACAGCCATCGTCTTCTTCCCCGTGACCCTCTTGTCCGGAGTCAGCAAGTTCTTCTTTACCGCCATGGCGCTAGCAGTCGTCGCTGCTTTCTTCGCTTCGTACCTCATCGCCATGACCGTTGTCCCGTTGTACTGTTCTCGCTATTTCAAGCTCGATCACCCCGAAGGTTTCAGTGCAAGCCCATGCCGGCGAAGCGAGCACTCTTGAGGGTGGTCATACCGGCTTCGCCGCGAAATTCAACGCCGCCTTCAATCGGCAATTTGAGAAAATGCTGGCTCAGCTATGAAGCCCTGGTGCACAAAGTGCTTCGCCGGCCGGCCAGGGTGTTGATTGCTTTTGCCATCGCTCTTCGTCTGCAGCCTGCGGTTTGTATGCGTCTACTTGGCTTCTCCTACTTTCCCCAAACCGATGCCGGCCAATTCGTCATCAATCTCAAGGCGCCTTCAGGAACCCAACTCCTCTTCACCGAAAAGAAAGTGGCCAAGGCCGAGGCCATCATCAAAGATGTCATTCGCCCCGCCGATTTAGGCATTATCGTCGATAACATCGGTGTCGATAACGGTTTCTCCGCCATCTACACCCCCAATGCTGCCATGCATACCGGCTTCATCCAGGTTGGTCTCAACGCCTGGGCACCAGCATCAGCAGCTTCGCTTACATCGCAACGCATTCAACACCGCCTCGCGAATGAAATGCCGGAGCTCACGACCTATTTCTCCACCGGCAGCCTGGTCGATGCAGTCGTCAACATGGGAGCGCCTGCGCCGATCGACATTCAAATCAGCGGCGCCGACCTGCACAGTCGCCAATCAAGTTACTCAATCCATCGCCCGCAACTCTGCGCTCATCTCCCTCCGCAGCCGATGTCTTCATCCCTCAGGATCTCGACTACCCCTCACTCGCGCGTCGATGTCGACCGGTTGCATGCAGCCAAACTCGGCCTGACAGAAAAGGAAGTCTTGTCGCAACGTGATCACTGTCGCTTACCTCCAACCAGATGATTGCGCCCAACGTCTGGATCGATCCGCGAACGGTAACAACTACTTTCTCACCGTGCAGTATCCAGAAGCGCAAATCCAGCACCGTGCAGGATCTGCAAGGCCATCCCGCTTCACGGCCGAAGGAATCGCACAGCCGACGCGGCTCGACATGGTCGCCGCTATCCAGCAAATTCAGGCCCCAACCGAAGTGGACCACTACCAGATTCGGCGCAAGCTCGATATTTACATCCGCCCGGCCACCGGAAGATCTGGGCGGCACCGCCGACGTCGTCCGCAGAGTCATAGCAGCAGCATCAATTCCCCCAGGTATATCCGATCACGGTGCGAGGCAGTGCCTCGGCGATGAGCGAATCCTTCACGCAGCTTTGCCATCGGTCTGATCGATGTCCGTCGTCTTGCTCTACCTTGTCCTGGTGGCGCAGTTCCGCTCGTTCGTTGATCCGTTTATCATCCTGCTCGCGCTTCCACCGGGCATCACGGGTGTTCTGCTGACATTTGTGCTCACCGGCACCACGCATGAACGTCATGTCCCTCATGGGGGTCGTCATGCTGGCCGGCATCGCCATGTCAAACAGCATTCTGATTGTGGAGTTTGCCCATCATCTCATGAAGGAGGGCCATCAAGTGAGGCAGGCCATCATCGAATCGTGCCGCGTCCGCCTGCGGCCGATCCTGATGACCTCGCTGGCCACCGATCATCGGCCTGCTGCCGATGGCGCTGAAGCTGGGTGAGGGCAGCGAGTCGTATGCACCGCTGGCCCGTGCGCTGGTGGGCGGTCTCATCGTATCCACGGCGCTCACCGTCTTCGTAGTGCCCGCAGGCTTCCTCCTCGTCTACGGGCGCAGCGGCAAGCGGGTGTAAGCGGCCGGAGACCGAGGCGGTTCGCTTCAGGTCGGGGTAGCGCAATGGCACGCCTGGGCTGGGGGTAGCGTGCATTTGTCACGGGCTGTTTGGTGACGGATGACGGGTGACCCATATGTACCCGGTTTTGGCAGATGTGGAATTCACGAACCTGGGCCCCTCATGTCGAAGTCTGGACCTTTATTCGAGACCTGTTGCTGAGGAGAGTGGCGGGGGGTAGCGGTGGAATCCCACATCTCGCGAAAACAGCGAGATGTGGGGCAGCCGTCATTTGTTAGGAAGAAGATCTTCGTTACCCTGGGGCACTGAGAAATGTGGGCCAGGGGCTTGCTTAAACGCTTGCTTACTTGATCTGAAGCAGTGCGGCGCTGCCGGCGGGAATGGCCACGGTGCGATGGGTCGACTCGATGCGAAACGCGCCATCATTGAGTGACAAGCGATCCCCAACGAAGCCGTACAAACCACACGCATCCGGGGAAAAAATCCCCACGGATTGCTCGGTCTGCGTTCCCTCGCATCCTGAGCCGCTTGCAAGCAGTCGCGCAAACACGCCCTGCTTCTTGTTGTAACCCACGATGTCATCGTCCGGTCCATCCGTGACGCGCTTGGCGATCGGTGAATAATGAGCTCCACCGATCAACACCATCGTTCCTAGTGAGTCCGATTCATCAATTCCCTTTGGCGTGAGTGCATCCCCTACCTCGTGAGCAGTGGCGAGTGCCCGCACATGGGTCGTGACCTGGTTATCAAGAACACGGTCGAATTGAATTGACAGATACGACGGCTGTTGAGCCGCATACGGCGTCTCATCGAACGAAAAAGCACGCGCTTCGACCACATGCCCGGTGACCAGAGAGCCCTATAGGGAGCGTCTCTCCGTTCGATAGCAAGACCACTTGCATCACTTTCGCGGTCACTGCGTCACCAGCTTTCACTTTGTGCGCATCGATCGTCCGGGTGATGATGACGGGGATGGCGGTTTGGGCAGGCAACGTAGCTGCCAGACCCGCCGGCGCAAAGATCGCACTGCCCAACAGTGCAAAGAAAAGTGAGGAACGAATATTCGTCATAGTGAGCCTCCTGGGCCGTGCACAACGAATTTGAGCATCGATCCGCCTTACACAAACCTGACCTTTCTCTGACATTTACCCGTCCGGCTGCAGAGATGGGCCGGGTTGCCTGTACATTGCTAGGCAGGGTGCCAGGTTTGAATATCCTGCTGGTCGAGGACGAGCGCAAACTAGCGGAGGCGGTTGTTGAGGGCCTGCAGGGAGAGGGGTATGCGGTGACGCATGCACCGACCGGGGAACATGCTCTGGGCTTCATACGCCGTGGCCAATTTGATTTGATCCTGCTCGACCTGATGCTTCCCGAACGGAGCGGCCTGGAAGTGTTGCGGGAAATGCGCCAGAGCGGGGTCGGCGTCCCCGTGCTCATCCTGACTTCCCGGGACTCGATCGAACATCGAGTGCTTGGACTCGATTCCGGGGCAGACGATTACCTGGTAAAACCCTTCGCGTTCGCCGAGTTGCTCGCTCGCATGCGCGCGCTCATTCGCCGCAACTTGCCCGGCGCCGCCAGCCCGCTGCGCATTGCCGATTTGACGCTGGACCTGGATGGCCGAACAGCTACCCGGGCTGGCCGAAAGCTCGAGCTAACCGCGCGCGAGTTTGACCTTCTGGAGTACCTTCTCTCAAACTGTGGCTCTGTCGTCTCACGCGAGATGCTTGCGCGCGAAGTCTGGAAGCAGGTGATGCGTTACACCCCTCTCGACAACGTGATCGATGTGCAGATTACGCGCCTGCGGCGAAAGCTGGACGGCAGCCATCCAGAAGAAGTTATTGCATACTGTGCGCGGCGTAGGTTTCGTGCTTCGGGAAGACGAACCGTAGATGTTTCGATTTGCCAATGTGCGCCACCGCCTGACCCTGTGGTACGTCAGCGTCTTTGGATTGATGTTGTTGCTCTTCGTTTGCGGCGCAACCTTGCTGGAATACTGGCAGCTCACTCGGCAGATGTACCACGCGGAAGTGCAGGATATTGAAACCGCCGAGGGCCTGCTTGGCTTTGCGCCTGACGGCCGCCTCATACTCCACGAGGAGTACCACAACCACCCGCAGATGGTACTGTCGCTCGATCGGTACATGGAAGTGCTGACTCCGTCAGGCCAGATACTTCTGCGCAATGCCAAGCTTCATGGTCAGGACCTGGGAGGCGCCACTTTTCCCGGCGAGGGCCTCTTCAACTACCACGAGCGCAGAGTGCGCCTGCCCAATGGAGCCCGGCTTCTGTTAATCAGCCACATTCATTCCATTGACAACCGGCCCCTGCTTATCCGCCTCGCCTACAGCTCGGAGCCCATCGAGCAGGGCGTGCGGCGCTTCGTCGCCCTCCTGCTGCTGGCCGTGCCACCTGCCCTGTTGTTAGCCGGCTTGGCCGGCTATCGCATGGCCCGCAGGCACTCGATCCGTTGGACAAGATGGCGCAGCAAGCCGAAACTATTACAGCCAGCGACCTCGGGCACCGACTGCCCGTGGAAAACCCTGATGATGAGTTGGGCCGCATGGCGCTGGTTCTCAACGGTCTGTTGCAACGGCTGGAGAGTTCCTTCGAAAATCTGAAACGCTTCACCGCCGATGCGTCTCACGAACTTAGAACTCCGCTTAGTTCCATCCGTAGCGTCGGCGAGGTCGGCTTGCAGCGCTCGCACACGCCGGAGGAATACCAGGACATCATCGGTAGCATGCTGGAAGAGGTAACCCGGCTGACAGAAATGGTTGAGGGACTGCTGTCGATCTCCCGAGCGGATGCGGGCCAGGTCGCACTCAATCGGACCACGTTCAATCTTTTTGAATTAGTCAGGGAGGTAGTCGCGCTGCTCGGGCTCTTGGCAGAAGAAAGAGGACAGCAGATTCATCTCGGCGGAGATGTGCTTTTGCATGTAAATGCCGATCGCTTCGTGTTGCACCGGGCCCTGGTGAATGTAATTGAGAATGCTATCAAGCATGGTCCCGGATCGAGCCCCATCTCCATACAGGTCGTGCGCAACGAAGATCACGTAGAGATCGCAGTGGAAGATCGTGGAGAAGTAATCCCGGCACACTTAAGAGAAAAGCTTTTCGAGCGCTTCTTCCGCGTAGATGCCTCGCGCTCGCGCGGAGCTGGAGGCAGCGGCCTCGGTCTCGCCATCGCGAAGTGGGCCATTGAAGCGAATGGCGGCAGCATACGTCTTCAGCCTGGGAAGCTTGGCGGGAATTGCTTCCTCATCCAATTGCCGGCTGTTCTCTAGTGCGAGTGGAACCCTCCACCGCGGCGGCACGGGCATGTCCAACGTCTTCCGGCTGCAGGCTTCGCGCACGTACATCGAGAGTTCAAGAGGAGAAGAAACGCAAACAATCGAGCTGCGAAAAGAAATCTAAGTTTTACTTTAAGGAGAGAGGACGCCACGCGGGAGCGCATTCGCTCAACTGTTCAGACTGGCATAGGCAGCGGCGAAGGAGAGGGCAAGCAGCAGCGCATACCTGCTGGACGCGTTGACATTTGCTGCTATCATCAACTTGTTCCTCCTCCCCGGGCATACCATCTCAAGTTAGCGAGCCTCAGCCCATGAATCGTTACTGTGTTGTCCTTCGGCCTCAGCTCAGTCCAAGTTACCCGCGTGCCAAGCGCTACTACCTGAGAGCAAAGTCGGCTGTGCAAGCCATGCTCATCGTGTCGGAAGATCCTGCGTGGCTCGTCGTGGGTGTTGAACCCGCTTGCATGTTTCCGCCACCACCGCAGAGCGACTCTTCCGTCATCGTCTACCAGAACTGACGATTACACCTCTTAAGCGCAATCGCACAGCAGCTGTTGCCGTCACTCGGCGGGCAGCGATTCGCGAATCGTCTGCGCAACCTCATCGATAGACGTAGCCTTGCCCAATTGAGCAAGGTCTGCATCGCTGGTGAACTCGTACAATCCGTTCCGTGCAGCGATCTTGCGCTGCATGTTGAGCACCGCCGTGATTTCTTTCTCGGCGAGAATCAGCACCTGCAGCATCAAATGCTCTCGTTCGTCGGAACGGCGGCTCAGCCGGCTTTGGCGCATGACGATGAAGCTCGCCAGAAAAATCGCTTCTAACGCCACGATCGTGTCGAGCAACGGAAACGGGACAGGGTCGAATTGCCGCAGACCACCGAAATGCAGCGTGTTGATCAGAATCCAGGTGGAGAAGACAACGCAATGGGTGGCGATGAAGTAAATGCTGCCAATGAATCGGCCAAACCAGTCGCCAATCCGTTCTGAGCTCGTGCGACCTGCCATGAACTCTTCTTCATGCTTGGCGATGATCTCAATGTGATCTTGCAGGTGATTGTTCTGGGTTTGCATCTTTGCTCAGTCTAAGCTTCTTCTACTGCCGCTTGCTCCATTTATGGTGCATTTTTTGCGATGCACGTTTCACATTGCAGGCTTGGTCATCCAACCATTTGACTCATTTTGTGATCAAAGACTGACTGAGTCACAGAAACAATCCCAAAGTCCGGCAAAGCGAATCGTGAGTTCGCTTCGCCGCAATACGGAACCAATAGGGGCCTATGACGACTGCGCAAGCCTTGGAGCGAATCAGCAGTGGCGTGGTTGGCCTGGATGACATCCTGTCCGGAGGACTGCCCAGGGGCCAGATGTATCTCCTGGAGGGCAATCCCGGTACCGGCAAGACTACCCTCGCCATGCAGTTCATTCTTGAAGGGGTCAGGCTCGGCGAAAAGGCCCTGTACATCACCCTTTCGGAGTCACGGGCAGAATTGGAAGGCTCCGCCCGGTCGCACGGGTGGCGGACCGAAGATCTGCCGATAGCGGAGTTCATACCTGCCGAAGCCAGCCTGAGCCCGGACCAGCAATACACGGTGTTCCATCCCAGCGAAGTGGAACTCGCAACCACCATCCAGAAGCTCACCCAGGTGATCGAAAGTGTCCGCCCCGACCGGCTGGTGATCGACTCCCTTTCGGAGTTGCGCCTTCTGGCCGCCGATACAATGCGGTATCGCCGCCAACTGCTTGCTCTTAAGCACTACTTCGGGGGCCGCGACACCACGGTGCTCCTGCTCGATGACCGGACCGCCGAAGGCAGCGACATGCAGTTGCAGAGCATCGCCCACGGGGTATTGCGCCTGGAAAAATTGCCTCGCTCGTACGGAGTGACCCGGCGGCAGATCGAAATCCTGAAACTCCGCGGCAGCAGCTTCCGCGAGGGTTACCACGATTACAACATCGTCCACGGCGGGCTGGTGGTGTATCCCCGCCTCGTGGCGAGCGAACACGAAGCCAGCTTCGATGGAGAACGGGTCAGCAGCGATCTGCCCGCCCTGGACGAGATGTTCGGCGGCGGCATCAACCGGGGCTCGTCCACCCTGCTCATCGGCCCTTCGGGCTGCGGCAAGTCAACCCTGGCGATGTTGTACGCCCGCGCCGCCGCTAAACGGGGCGATCGGGCCATCGTGTACATGTTTGATGAGGTGCTGCGCACCGCACAAGACCGCATGGATGGCCTGGGGCTGCCCGTGCGCGGAGAAATTGAGCGGGGCACCCTGGCTATGTCGCAAGTGGACCCGGCAGAGATGTCTCCAGGAGAATTCGCGTGGCAAATCCGTCGCGATGTCGAGGAAAACGATACCCGCATCGTGGTCATCGATAGCCTCAATGGATTTCTGATGGCCATGCCCGGGGAGCGCGACCTGACGCTCCACCTCCACGAGTTGCTTTCTTATCTGAATCAGAAAGGCGTGGTCACTATCCTGGCGTTCACCCAGCACGGCTTCATTGGCAGTATGCAAAGTGAAGTGGATGTCAGCTACCTGTCCGACACGGTTTTGCTGCTACGCTACTTTGAGGCAGACGGAGAAATCCGCAAGGTAGTCTCTGTGGTGAAGCAACGCGTAGGCCAGCACCAGTGGACCCTGCGCGAACTGCACCTCAGCAATCGCGGGGTGGAGATTGGCGAACCTCTACGCAGTTTTCAAGGTATCTTGACCGGAGTTCCAGACCGCCAGGGCTAAAGCAAGTAGACGAGGCTTGAACAAGTGGGTTTGGCGGTATGGGTGGTCGCCCCAACGGGGCGAGACGCGGAGTTGGTGGCCGGCATTTTACGGCAAAACCGCATAGACGCGGCCATTTGTAGCGACCTTGCCGCCCTCGACCTACTGGTTCACGAGAGCGCAGGCGTTCTGATCGTGGCCGAGGAAGCGCTCGTACCATCATTTGTGCAGCAACTTCGCGGGATGGTGGGACGGCAACCCGCATGGTCTGATCTGCCGGTCCTGATCCTGACCGGTGCGATCGGCCCGAATGCCTTTCAGCAGTTGGAATACCAGCGGCTTGCTATCGGCACGCCCGTGCTGCTGGAGCGGCCCATCCGTACAGAAAATCTGCTAAGCAGCGTGCAGGCGGCTCTGCGCGCCCGGCAACGGCAGTTTGACATGCGAGACACCCTGCGCGAGCGTGATCGGGCTCTGGCTGCCCTGAAACAGGAGCGAGAAACACTGCAGGTGGTGCTGGACAACCTACCCGTCGGCGTGTTGCTGGCCAAGCCAACAGGTGAGATCGTCCTCGGCAACAGAGCGACCGAGCGCATTCTGCGACATCCTATCCTCGAGACACCCGATGTGCCTTCGCATGGGCAATGGACTGCATTTCACCCGGATGGGCGACGGGTGACGGGTGAGGAGTTCCCGCTGCCACGAGCCATGGCTTCGGGCGTACCGGTTGCGCCGGAAGACTACCTTTACCAACGCGGTGATGGATCGAGGGCCTGGGTTAGCCTGGCTGCCGCGCCGATTCTCGACGAACATGGCCATGTAGCGGGTGGCGTCGTGGCCATCTCGGATATTGACCTGCAAAAGCGGACGGCAGCCGACCTGCAACGCAGCAACGAGCGCTTTCGCCGCCTCATCGAACACGCCAGCATCGGCGTCATCATTGGTGACTTCGATGGTGGCATTTCCTACGCCAACCCTACAATTTTGAATCTGCTGGGATACTCGGCAGAAGAAGTGCAGAGGCTACCCTTGCGATGGGATGACTTGACCCCGCCCGAGTACGCTGCTGCTGACCGTAAAGCTATGGCGGAGCTTCGCAGCCAGGGCACCGCCGAAACTTATCAGAAGGTCTACCGCGCCAAGGACGGCAGGCTCATCCCTCTCCTGGTGGGCGCGACCCTGATTCCCGCCCAGCAAGGCGAAGCGATCAATCAAGTGGCCGTGTTCGTGACCGATCTGTCAAGCCAGAAGCAGGCAGAGTCCGCATTGATACAGAGTGAGAAGCTGGCAGCTGTTGGCAGGTTGGCAGCATCCATATCGCACGAAATCAACAATCCCCTGGAAGCAGTGACCAACTTGCTCTATCTCGCGCGCATGGAACGAGCCACTCCTGAGCGAGTGCGCTTGCTGCTCGACACGGCAGACCAGGAATTGCAGCGAGTCTCCCAGATCACCGCGCAGACCTTGCGGTTCCATCGGCAATCTACCAACGCGCGGGTCGTGCGTCTGGAAGAGCTGCTGGAACCGGCGTTGATGTTGTACAAGGGGCGGCTGCTAAACGCGCAGATTCAGGTACAGGAAGAACACCGTGGAGCGGCGCCCATCGAGTGCTTCGATGGCGATATCCGGCAGGTGCTGAACAATCTAATCGGAAACGCCGTGGATGCCATGCGCCAGGGCGGCCGGCTCATCATTCGTACCAGCAATACCTGGATGCACCGGGAGCAAATGGCAGGTGTAAGGATCTCGATTGCTGACAGCGGCCAGGGCATGGTACCGGAAGTGTTGCAGCGCATCTACGAGCCTTTTTACACAACCAAGGGGATTAACGGCTCCGGGCTTGGGTTGTGGATCTCGCGTGGGATCGTCGAGAAGCATTTCGGCCACCTGCAGGTTCGTTCGCGGGTGACACCTGGCCAGAGTGGAACCGTCTTCAGCCTGGTTCTGCCAGTGATGCACCAGGATCTCTGGCGACCCGGCGCACGTCAGCCTTCTATGTAACCGTAATGGTGACGATACTCTTTCCCTCGCGGACCGCTCCACGGACTGGGGCGCCCCATATCTCACGACGTTTTCAGTCGGGACCGGATTTCCTGTTACGCAGCGTCGGACACCCCGTGCGTGCGGTTTTCATCAGGGAAAACCGCATGAGAGTCGCCAACGCCATCACTCTCAACAGGAAATCCGGGGAGATGTGGGAATTTACTGCACTCAATCAGAAGTGTTTCCGCTCAACCCACCCTGCTTGTGCGAAGACGCTGTGTCGTATCAGACGTCAACCCTGGAACGCGTCAACCCGCGTCAGCCTCGCCCGAAGCCGGCGTTTCCCACAGCCCCGTAACCCTCTTGGCTAGAGTGCCAGCCAACGGGTAGGATAGCGACGTTAGAGCGGACGAACGGGGCACGTACGCGTAGGGAGTGTGCGCCCGCCCAAGAAGTGAGGTGATAGCCATTGACAACTCAAAGAGGCCGAAAGTCAGTGTCCAGGAGTCGATCAATAATGCAAAGATTTATTGCAGGCAGAATCCTGCCGGCGATGCTTCTTTGCGGGATTATAGCGGCGGCGTCTACAACAAGAGCTGCGCAGAATTCCAGGCAGAACAGCGCGCAAACGAACCCACCACAGACAAACCCGGCCCCGATTGATCCGCGCAGCATAGGCTCCGTATTGCTGGCGGAAGGAGGGCCACGGAGCGTCTAAACGGGCCAGGAAATGGACAGAAACAAGGAAGTTCAGCGGGCGATGGAGAGAAATTCCTCCATCGCCCGATTTCTTTGCAGACTGGGCGAAGCGCCATGTTCCACCTCTTCCAAGGCGCGGAGCGCGCGACCTGCATCTCTCCTTGCATGAGGAGCTATCGCAGCGGCCATGCGACCGTCGAACTCGAACAGTACGAACCGCCGGCAAGCCCGGCGGCTTCCCAGGGGCATCCTGGCATCCTGATCCTGCATGGGTCAGGCGGCGCAGGCTCCTATTGGCTCGATCGCTTTGCACCTGCCCTCGCCGCCTTCGGCGTGGCGGCCTACGCGCCACACTACCTGCAGAAAACCGGGGCACAGCGAGCCACACCGGAGATGATCCTCGATGGAAAGCATTTTCCTGAGTGGCTGGCCGCCATCCGTGACGGCGTCAGCTATATCGCCGAGCGGCCGGGCATCGATCCTCGGCGGATCGGGGTCCTCGGTGTCTCCCTAGGCGGCTACCTGGCGGTCGCGCTCGGCATCGACGACCGGCGTGTGCGCGCCATCATCGAACTGTCGGGCGGCCTGCCTCCAGGATGGGAAGCGCGCATTTCCCGGGCGATGGCCCCGGTGCTGATTCTGCATGGTGCGGCGGATCCTGTCGTGCCGGTGAGCGAAGCATACAGGCTCGAGCAGGCACTCAAGCAGCATGGAGTGGTCTGCGAGAGCGAGGTGTACCCGCAGGAAGGGCACTGGTTCTCAAGCAGCGCGCAAGCGCGGCTGCTCATGAAGTGCGCATCGTTTGTAAAGCAGTACTTGTAGCACATGGAATTCAAAGGAGACGCAATGGCAAAAGCACTGTTGAGCGATATTGATGGAACTTTGGTGGACAGCAACGCGCTGCACGCTGAATCCTGGCGAAGGGCCTTCGAACATTTCGGCATCGAGGTAGGCATGGACGAAGCCTGGAGCCAGATCGGGAAAGGCGGCGATCAACTGTTGCCCGTCTTCGTTCCTGAGCGAGATCGGGAGCGCCTTGGTGAACAGATCAGCGCCTTCCGCAGAGACGTGTTCCACCGCGACTATATGCCCAGAATCGTGAGCTTTGCCAAGTCACGCGAACTGTTGCTGCGGGTGAAGGAGAGTGGGCGAAAGATTACCCTGGCCACTTCTTCAGACAAAGGTGATCTTGCGACTTACAAAAAGCTCGTGGGCATGGAAGATCTGGTGGAAGAGGAGGCCACAAGCGCGGATGCGGAATCTTCCAAGCCAGAGCCCGACATCTTCGCCGCGGCGCTGAAGAAGGCTGGGGCAGACGCGGCAGAAGCGATTGCGTTAGGAGATACGCCCTACGACGCCAAGGCCGCCAGTGCACTGGGAATTCGCGTGATTGGGGTAACCTGCGGAGGCTGGAAGCGAAGCGACCTGTTGAACGCCGGATGTGTGGAGGTGTACCAGGACCCGGCGGACCTGCTGTTGCATTTCGATCGGTCACTGCTCGCGAGCTGACGAAACAACACGCACAGGCGAAGTCCGCCTGTGACGATGGTGCCGAAGGTAATGTCTAAAACGCTCAGCGACAGGTGCAATAACAAGCTATTTCAACCGCCTCTGCTGTCTTCTTCCTCCGCCTCCCACGTTGGTACTCTAGCGCCGGTGAAGTGTGGGAGTTACTTTCTCCTTCACTCGCAGGTTGTGCGAGCATCCTTTGAAAGGCAACTGGAGGAAGCATTGAAGAGAACCCTACGTGTACTGCCGTTGTATCGCGCACGGATCATGCCTGCTGTGCTCACACGAGTGGACTTCAGCAGGGCCAAAGCACGATCAAGCGGCACGCTGGCCACCACGCTCCTGCTGAAACCCTCCACTGTCTTCCCGAACGGGCCGTAGATCTGGAGAGGCTGTGACTTGTTTCGGCGCGCTCATCGCGTGCCCACGCGTCCTCCCTCCCCAGCGTGAAGAAGGGCACGCACGTTCTCTGCTATTGCAAAGCCGGCAACGGCACGATTGAATGAGCCAACTATCTCCGTCCGCGCTTTCCCGTGGCGGGCGGAGGTACCTCCCCCGGTTGGCACACAGGACACCAAAAAAGGTTGCGGCCAGCCATATCCATTCGTTCGATGGTGGTGCCGCAGACCAGGCAGGGTTTGCCATGGCGGCGGTATACATAGTGAACTTCGTACCTCTGGGCCTTCCCTCTCGGGTGAGGGCGGTCTTTCGCCCGCGTGGTCACGATGCGACGGTCCACCATACCATCGGGCATCAGTTTGACCGCATCCCGCCAGATCGCCTCAACCGTTTTCTGCGGCACGTCTTTGCCTGGAGTGAACGGACTCTGCCTTGCCCGATAAAGCAACTCAGCACGGTAGATGTTGCCAATACCTGCAAAGACCGTCTGGTCCATTAACAAGGCGCCGATCGAGGTATTCGCTTTGCGAACCACCGCGAACGCAGGAGCCGGGTCAGCATCAGGCGCAAGCGGATCGGGGCCCAACCGGGCTTCCACGGCTTGCCATTGGTCGTCTGTGTAGACGGAGCAGTCGGTAGGACCGCGCAGTTCAAGCCAGTCAGTTGCGGTAGACCAGCGCATCCGCAGGATGCCTTTCACTTCCGGGTAGGGCATTGTGCCTTCGGTGAAGTCGCCAAAGCGGCCCAGGTGGATATGCAACTTGCGATCACGGCCGAAGTCATAGAGTAGATGTTTGCCGCGAGCGAGCACTCCCCGAAGCTTGCGGCCGCTGAGCAAAGCAGCGCCGGTAAAGCGGCCATTCGGTGCTTCCACGCAAATCGTCTTGCCTGCAAACCTGGCCGTGTGTAGCTTGGCGTATCGATGAACTTCATTGCCTTCGGGCACAGTACTTCCCTTCTGTTGGCACAGTACTTCCTTCTCTTGGACAGATGCAGGGGAATGCCACAACAAAAAGCGTACCATTTGGTCCTACACCCTCGACCCACAACGAACCAGGGTGCCCCATATCTCACGACGGCTTTTCGTAGGGAGATATGGGAATTCACAGAACCTCAGCGGTAACTCTTCCTCCGCAACGATTCCCTCGAAAGAGCAGGCCAATCAGGCTGGCAATCGACGGCAGTGATGACGACACTCCCAAACTCACTGAGGATCCCGGCGACCTTCCCAAAGCAACCGGCCACGCTCGCCCGCTACCGCAAGGCGTGTTAGGGTCAGTGCGGAGGCTCCCTGCTTTGGATCCAGTAACGTTTTGCCGGGCGCTCGCGTTTGCAGCAGATAAGCATCGATCGCAGCGGCGCAAGGACCCGGACGCGACGCCCTACATCAACCACCCGATTGCCGTGGCAACCGTGCTGGCCGTCGAGGGCGGCGTGATAGACGAGGCAGCTCTGCTATGCGCCCTGCTTCACGACACCGTCGAAGATACAGATACGACCTTTGCGGAGCTGGCCCGGCACTTCGGGCAATCCATCGCTGACCTCGTTCAGGAATTGACCGATGATAAATCGCTCGTCAAGAGCGAGCGCAAGCGGCTACAGATCGAGCATGCGGCAGCTGCCACACCGCGCGCCAAGCAGGTAAAAATCGCGGACAAGATCTGCAACGTGCGGGATGTGGCAGCCTGTGCGCCGCCACACTGGCCGATGCAACGGCGCGTCGAGTATTTGCGCTGGAGCCGGCAGAGTGGTGGCCGGCTGCCGCGGCGTGAATGCCAAGCTCGACCGTGTGTTCGATGAGGCGATCGAGCTGGCGGAAAAGGGGCTGGCTCGCGAAAGCGATCCCGCTTAGACGTTAAGACTCTTCAGGTAGGGAACGCTTTGCGCCATCAGCGAAGGATCCTGTTCCAGCTCGACGAAGTAGTTCTGGATGTTCGCCTTTTTCGCCGCGGCAAAAACCTTCTTGTAATCGACAACACCCTTGCCGAGCGCCACCTGTTTCGCTTTCCCCTCGGGGGTCATCACCCAGTCCTGGCAGTGCATGGAGATGAAGCGGCCGGGATAGCGGGCGAAGTAATCGACCGGGTCAAACCCATCCTGCATGGTGGAAACCTGGAACTGCATCTTCACCGTTTTCGGATCCAATTGCGCAAGCTCCATATCATAGACGCGCTTGCCGTCGATGCTGGTTACCTCGAATACTTCGTTATGCAGCACGGCAACCATCCCTGCATTGTGCGCCTTCGCCGCGAACGTATTGAAGAGCCCAGTCACGCGTTGCACGTCATCGACGGTGGGCGGCACGCCCTTCCGCAGCGTACCGAATCCGAGGCTGGCCGTGGCCATCTGGGTTAAGCCGAGGTCCTTCGCCCAGGCGATCCGCTCCTCCGCATGATCGAATAGCTCAGCCGTATCGAAGTGCGCGCTGATGCAGGTAAGGCCGTAATCGTGCAGCATGCCGCGCAACTGCTGTGGCTTGTACTGCGCCAGGCTCGAGAATTCCTTATACCCAAACGGGGAACACAGTTCGATCGTTTGAAAGCCCGCGGCTGACAGGCCCTTCATGGTTCCTGCAAAGTCGGAATTGATGGTGGCCCGCACAGGATACGTCTGGCAACCGATAGGCAATCCGAGCGGATCGGCAAACAGCGATGGAGCGGTGGTAAGAGCGATGGCAGCGGTGGCGCCCTGCTGCATAAAACGACGTCGAGTCATCGGCATGCGGTATTTCTCCTGATGCGGCTATGCAAGAAGAGTACGACAGTTCCTAAGCGGCTGACGAATAGGGCGACGGAGATCCCCTCCCGTAGCCGAACCGCGGATGGCCGACACAATCCAGTTTCGGCCTGGGTGGGGACATGCAGGCTAGTGTAGTGTGTCGGAAACACCATTTGTAATTGGCACGATTTCACCCGTGCGCACAACGGCAGAAACAGAATCTGGGCTTTAGAGAGTGTGTGAGAACTCCAAACTCGGCCCTCTCCTTGACCACAAGCCCGGATGCCCCAGATCTCACGACGTTTTTAAACCAGCATTGAACGGGGCCGGCTCAACTCAGCCGCACACGCGCTGCTCTCCCGCACCGCCCCGGTGCTCACACGGGCCCGCGGGGAAGAAACAGTTTATCCAGCAGCCATTCCGGGAGGTTGACACCCTCTACTTGCGCAAGCTCACGGCGATGTTGGGTCCACGGTCAATAGTGAAACTTCAGGGCAAACTGGATGTTGCGCTCCCCTTGCGAGTTGTCGATGACGCCAAGGGTATGCGTAAGGAAAGTGCCTGGGGAATTCAAAATCGGTGTGTTCGTAAGGTTAAAAAGTTCGGCCCGGAACTCCAGCCTCTTGAGTTCGCCGAGGGGAAACTCTTTCTGAATGCTAAGGTCACCCGTGGAAAGGCCAGGGCCGCGCACTGTGCCCACTCCGCAACTTCCAAACGTGCCCGGCTCGGCTGGCCCATACGAGGCAGGATCGAACCACTGAATGCCTGTCAATTGACCGTTCACCGGATCGATAGCCGGTCTACGACCGAACACGTGAGGAGGTGCAATGCAATTGGCGCGCGACCCGCGAGAATTAGTACCGGAGGCATCGTCGGCAAAGACGGTGAGGGGGAATCCACCGTGAAGTTGCACGATCGCGCCAAGTTGCCAATCGCCGACCGCTGCATTGACGACCGGATGCAGACTTGTACCCCATTTCCGTTTGCGGCCGATGGGAAGTTCATAAACAGCAGAACCTGAGACGCTGTTCGTAACATCGTAGTAGCACGGTCCCCACTCGGGCTTGCGATCATAAAGATCCTGCCAATAAGGCGAAGCGGGCGCCGCCTGGCCTGCAGAGCCGAAGTAGCCGCTGGAGTCCGTCAGGCACTTGGAGTACGTGTAGGCGACTTGCCCCTGGAAGCCGTTTTCAAAGCGCCTTTGCAGCGTCGCCTGGAGCGCGTCGTAACGCATTTTGCCAATGCTTGCGGTTCCAGAAATCTGTGATAGTTCCGATTGAAGCGTGGGGTTTCCTGAGAGGTACGGGCTGGGAGTGACGGCGCCGCCCGGGTGCAGTTGCGCCTGAAGGTAAGGCATGGCGACCATCAAGTGGGTGCCATGCTGACCGACATATGCGACATGAAAAACGGTTTGAGAGGTGAACTGATGTTCAATCGCAAGATTCCACTGTTGCGAACTGGCCGGCTGGACGTTGGGGTCCCACAAGCGAATGACGGCGTTCTGAAACGGGTCGGTCGTCGGGGGCAGCAGCCCTTGCCCGGTGGTGGTGGCGGGAAGATTGCCACTGCGATAGTCCGTTTCGAATTCGGGTGTGGTAAACGGAGGGTTCATCGGGAGCCTGAGGTTGTTGCCCGTACCTTCCAGATATGAAGAGATGCCGTAAGCTGCCCGCAGCACGGTCTTGCGGTTGAGAAACGATGGATTCCACGCCAGGCCGACACGCGGCTGAAAATCCAAGCCGGCATTGTGCGCGTTGTAGAGCGCACGACAATTGCTGTAAATGCAGGGTCGACCGGCGTATTGGATTTGCCCGCTGATCGGCGCAAAATTCACCTGGTGGTTCTGCGCTTCCACCCAGGGCGTGTGATTTTCATAGCGCAATCCCAGATTAACGGTGAGATCGCCGGTTACACGCCAGTCGTCCTGGAGATAGACGCCGAACACGTTGGCGCGCTGCCCCCAGGTGCCCCCGCCAGTGACGCCCCGGCCGAAAGCATCCGGCAGTCCGAGAAAAAAGTCAGCTTCTCCAGCACCTGAGCCACCGCCGGCCACGCCGAATGGATCCGGGCCTGCGGTGAAGCGTCCGCTGAAATTCATGAACCCGGTGCGACCGTTTGATCCGGTTTCATAAGTGTTAACGAGCTGCCGCCAGTACTGAAATCCGGTGTGGAACGAATGGTGGCGATGGCTGATGACGAAGGCGTCTTTCAATTGAAACACCGTGTCGGCAAAGAGTTCAGCGGTGCCAATGCTCTGGTTGCCAAAGGAGCCGACGGCCGCCCCGTAAATGTTAATCTTCAGCAACCCCGGGCCGTGGTCGTTAGCATTCGCGATGCCGAGTTGCTCGCCGAGGTTTCCAAGGCCGTTATCAACTCCACCATTCGTTACACGAACGTAGTTCGCACCCACTCCTGCTTCGCTCAGCACATTAGAACTAAAGTTATGGGTCCAGTTGACCACGCCATTTTGCAGACGCGCCTGGTTGAACGTATCGAAAAGCAGAGCGAACGAGTTGATCTCCGGGTTATCTTGGAAAGCCTCTGAAATTCTTGCGTACAGACTATCTTTTTGGGTAGCCTTCCAATCGACTCGTGCGTCCCCCTGGTCAACATTGTCGTGGCTGCGTGTGGTGTTGACGAAGTTATTTACCAGGCTCTCGTTCGTGGGCAAAGGGTACAAGCCGGAGGAAAAAAGGTTTTTGGCCACCGGGTCCATCATGCTGGTTGGAATTTGGTTGTTGGCAAACGGTGTTCGATTGCCGTCGACGTCGAGGTTGAATGGGTTATACAGCTGCACGCCTTGATCGGCCAGCAACTGGGAGAAATCACCCTGCTGTTCGGCTGGAGTGAAAAGTGACAGCGGGATGCTTGACGCAGGGTGGTCGAAACGCTGCCCCTGGTAGTCAAAGAAAACAAATAACTTGTTCTTCAGGATAGGTACACCAAACGTGACACCAAACATGTTCCAGCGGAGTGCGGGTTTGGGCAGGCCCTGGAAATTGTAGGCCCAGTTGTTGGCGTTCAGGATATCGTTGCGGAAGAATTCGAAAGCATTGCCATGGTAGCCGTTCGTACCAGACTTGATGGAGGCGCTGATGATGCCGCCCTCAAAGCCCCCGAACTCGGCGGAAGGATTTTGGGTGATGAGGGTAAATTCCTGGATCGCGTCGACGCTCGGAGTAAATCCGATAAGGTTATCCGAGACCTGGTTGTTGTCCATGCCGTCCAGCAGAAAGCTATTCGCCTGCTCGCGATTTCCGTTGACATATGGCCTCCCGGCTGTTGCGGGACCGTTTCCGCTGCTGAGGGTTTGAGGGTTAGGAGTTACCGTGCCAGGCACCAGTAGCGTCAACTGAACGTAGTTGCGCGAGAGTAGCGGCAGATCAACATTGGTGCGGTCATTGAAGATCATGCTTAGTTGAGTTGTGTCCGTTTGTAACAGCGGTGCGGCGGAGAAGACATCAACCGTTTCCGTCGCCGGTCCCAGGCTCATTTGAAAATCTACTCGTGCGGTCTGGTTTAGCGACAGGGTAAGAGAGTGATACAGAACACTTTGAAACCCCAAAGCTTCCACTTTCAGCTCATACGAGCCGATGGGCATTCGCGCCAGGCTAAAAACGCCGTCATCATTCGTGCGCACGCTGTAGATGGCGCCTCGTTCCATATCTTCGGCGACGACGGCCGCGCCGCCAATAACTGCGCGTGTCGGATCAACGACGGTGCCCGTGATGGTCGCCGTCACTTCCTGGCCGCCGGCTGGCTCGGCGCTCGCGAGGCACAGGGAGAGGAAACCAAGGGAAAGGAGCATCCCCCGCATCGATGAAAGCGCCGGCGCTGTCAAACCGGTAGACCTTCGTTGATTCATGTCCACTTTCTGCCGGACATCATGCAAACTCCATCGCAGCCAGATAATCCTCTGCTAACGGAACTTTTCACTAGCACGATGCTCAAATCTTGATCGCAAGTACCTATCGAAACCCTTCCGCTAACATGATGTCCCCTTCGGAGTGCTCGACTCCTGAGAAGAGGAGAGCATGGCCATCCGGCGCCAGGCTTGGTCCCCACATGGCAAACAGATTGGGGAAGTCCACAATTTTGTGTGCATGCTGCGTAGCCGTGTCAAAGTGATGCAGGGCAAAATGGCGTGGGCCGCCATCGACGAAGTACCCGCCGCCTGTTGCGGGCACCCAGTACACGTCCGAGGGCACCCCGGGCACCGGACGTTCATCGCCACCAGTCGCCGACACTGACCGCACGTACCTCCCGCTATAAAAGAACACGCGGCTTCCGTCCATCGCTTCCTGCGGCTCGCTTTGGTCCTTTCCCTCTTCAGTCAAACGACTTGCTGCTCCCCCCTCCACCGGCGCCTTCCAGATAGCGTGAGGCCGTTCGGTATTGAAGTAGATCCAATGCCCATCCCCCGACCAGAAGGGCGAAGTCGCTTCGGTTCTTCCCGTCAGAAATCGTCTTGGGAGGCCGCCTGCGAGATCCACGATGTAAAGTTCGGAACTGCCCGCATCCGTGCGCAAGTCGAAGACGATCCGGCGCCCATCCGGCGACCAGCGTGGTTCTCCGATCAAAGGCCCTCCAAATGAAGTCAAGCGGAGAGGGTTCGATGCGTCGCGATCGCAAACCCACACCTCGGGGTTCCCCGAACGCCAGGATTGAAATGCGATGTGTTTGCCATCTGGTGAAACGTGCGCGCCTGCATCACCCCGGGTGGAAGAGATAAGTTTGACGGCCGGCGCTGTGAGTTTTGTTGGGCTCGCCAATGCGAGTTGAAAGACCTGGCCGGCATGGTGGACCTGGGCAAAGGCAAGCCTGTGTCCATGGCTCGCGACCGCCACGCTTTCCACGTCCTGGGCAAAGAGAAGCATTTCGGGCTTTCCGCCTGCGACCGGAATACGCCACAGATGCTGGTCAGCACTGTAAAGAAGGGACTGACTATCTTCTGCCCAGGCAATACCCGCAAAGCCTTCTGAAGATCTTGCATCCTCCAGTTCGCGCGCTTGCGTCCCATCGGAGTCTTGCAGATAGATTTTGGCAACGCCCCCGGCAAATACACACACGGAGGCGAGATATTTCCCATCCGGTGAGAATGAGGGTTGCCAGGTGTTTCCGCAATCCTTTGAAGGATCCGGCAGTTGCCGTTCTTCGCCGGTTTCCACGTTCACCAGGTGGATGCTGAAATGCTCCGCGGATGGGCCTGCCTTATTTGCGAGTGGATTCGCTTTGGAGAATGCCAGCCACTTTCCGTCCGCCGACCAACTCACGCCGAGTGGCGCCCATTCGGCAAGCGGAGTGATATCGGCCACCCTCCGTTCCGCTCCGCCCAGTGGCGAAATGACAAAGATGCCCGTGCCTTCGGGATCGGCCTGGCGCATGAACGCAATCAACCGGCCGTCTGGCGACCACGCTGACCCGAGAAATGTGGCTGGATGGTGGGTAAGCTGTAGCGCATGGTCCTGCCCGACCTGTTTGATGTACAGGTCGAATTGGTATTCCTTCTCATAACCAAACCAGGAAAAAACGATCTCGTTGCCGTCCGGCGAAAAGCTGGGCGCAATCTCAAATCCGGGAAACGTTGTGAATGGAACGATGGTGAGCGTTTGGGTCGGCATGTTCGATCGATAACGAATCAAGTAGCCGCCCATCACCAGGAGGAGGAGGAAGGCAAAGCCGGCGAGTGCGAGACGCCCTCGCAACGGTCGAAGAACTCTGCTGCCGGCAGCGACCGGGAGAACCTCTATTGGCGCTGGCGGTGAAATTGCCACAGCCATCGGCGCTTCACTTTGCTCCTTTAGCGCTGCGATGAACCGGTAGCCACGGCGGGGGAATGTCTCAATCAGATGCGGCACATCTGCTGAATCGCCAAGCGTGGCCCTTAGCTTTGTGAGCGCCAGATTAATGGCGTGGTCAAAATCACCGAAATCCTTGTCCGGCCAGATGAGCTGACGCAGCTCTTCGCGCGTAACTATCTGTCCAGGCCGTTCCAGCAAAGCCGCCAGGACCTTGAAGGGCTGGTCCTGGACCTTCAAGGGTCTGCCGGCCTTCCATACTTCACCCGTTTGCAAATTGACTTCAAAATCTTCGAAGCGTGCGATCAACCGTTGTACCGAGTTATCCATGAGCGACACCGAACACACGAGACAGGGTCCGAGTACTGAGATATCCGCAGAAGATGGTGACGCTAAGTCTAGCGCTAACTGGACGTTATGCGCAGACAAACTTGATAGGAAGAAGAGACTCCTGGCGCATTGAGGCTCCCGTTTGTGAGCCGGATGCTCGACCTCGACGCTACCGCGGCCGAGGCGAAGTCCATGAATCGTTGGGTACTTTCTGTTGCCTGTCTAAGTCTTTTCTTTGTTCCTGCTTTACACGCAGACGACCAACCAGTGCGTTCCGAAAACGAGCCTGACAGCCGACTGCCTTTCCGGCTCTCCTCCGGGTACCTCATCGAGGTCGAAGGACGCATCGGAGACCACAGTCACCTGAAGTTCATTCTGGATACTGGCGCGAGCATCAGTCTGGTCGACCAAAGAATTGCCCAAAAATTGAAGCTGAATGCGCACCCGGCTGAGAGCTTCAACTTCGACAGAAAGCTTCAGTGGGAAACCGCCACCTTACCTGAACTTCAGTTCGGTCCGATTCGAGCAGCGAATGTAGCTGTGCTTGTGGGCAATCTGGCCGGCTATTCAGAGTTCGCCGGAAAGGCTGACGCCATCATCGGTATGGACCTCCTTAAGCTCAGCAACCTTACTATCGACTTCGACTCCGGGCATTTAGTCTTCGATCTCACTGAGCCAGGAACCTACCTGGCGGGTGGCGACCCTATGGAGAAATGCCTGATTGTCGAGCTTCAGGTGCAGGGTCGTCCGGTTCACCTGATTGTCGATACCGGTCTGCAAGGCATGCTTCTGTACGAAGAGCGCCTGCGCAAGAGCGTGCCAGGATTACGCACAGCGGGCACCCTCACGAACGCGACTATGGGCGGACGGGTGCAGGTAAAGCAAGCCACTTTGCCCGATGTCAGATTCGGAAAGAGAAACCGCGAGGTAAATGTCGCGTTGTTGCCATCGCCGGAAGCCGGAACACTCCCAGGGATCGACGGGATTGTAGGCATCACTGTGTTTCAAGCCCGGCGGGTACATTTCGATTTCGCGAGGAAGACGTTTGCCTGGGAATAGGTTCCGGGGGATGGCAATCTCAGCGATGAAGGGCCGTTCCCCGCCCTTCTCGGCCCGGGTACGCCGCGGGCGAACATGGGTCAGCCATCCACTTGCCGTGAACTGCCTGGTGGACGGAAAGCTTACCAGGCTTCTTGTTGAAAGTTTTCGGCCAGGATAAGTGAATTATGCTGCTTGCCTTGAACAAGGTAGAGCGTCCGCCCGTCGCGCGAGGCGGCGAGATTCGCCGACCAGGGCAAAGGATCGAGCGTGAGCTCCAGTACCGGCTTAAGCAGGCGGGTCCGAAAATCGTAGAACAGAACCGTTGGCTTTGGAACTGCGTCCGCGTCCAGAAGATAAATGCCCGGCTCGGTTACGGCAAAGTACCCCCAATACCCGATATGCAGAGCGTCCGTGACCTGATGCTCTTCACCCCCGCCGGCGGGTATGCTCCACAGCCCTCCACTGTCGAATCTGGAGTAATAAATCATGGTCCGGTCAAACGATTCAAAGGCAGCGAAGCCGCCATGTTGCGTGACCTGGGTCTCCTGCCCAGTAGCAAGTACCTTTCGCCAGACTTCCCAGTTACGAGTGCGGTTTGAGGCGAAGAAGATTGACTTCCCGTCACGCGACCAGCTGGGCACAATATTCAGGTAGTTGCCCGATGTGACCGGATGGACGTTGCGACCTTCAGAATCGACGAGAAATACCTGGCTGTGAGTTCCCAGAATGTTGTCGAAGGCGATCCATCGACCATCGGCGGACCACCGGGGTGTGCCTGGGAAGGTGCCCTCAAAACTTGTCAACTGGAGAGGATCGCTGCCGTCCGCCTGGCTCCAGATTTCGCAGGTACCCGTTCGACAGGATTCAAAGGCGAACTTGCCTCCATCTGGGGAGGGCTGAGGCCCGAAAATTCCTGGATCCCCGGGGAGCATGCTGCGCTGAGAGACGACATGGCCACCTGCTTGCGAAAGCGACAGTTGCAAGAGAGTCGATGATCGGTTTAATTGGGCGGTATCAACGTAGGCCAGACGTTTTCCGTCGTGCGACAGCGTACCTGTTCCTGGATAAACAGCTTCCGGTTTGATCGCGCCGCTCTCCGGATCAACCTGCCACACCCGCGGTAGACCTCGTCGCGGCGAATAGCAGAGAAGGCGGCGTCCGTCAGCCGACCACATGAGATTAAATCCAGTTAACGCTTCGTGTGTGATCCTGCGAGCGCTGCCCCCAAAGGCAGGCATCGTGTAGACCTCAGAAGCGGACATGGAAGTTCGCCTCAGGAACGCGATCGTCTTTCCATCAGGGGATAGGGTCGGAGAAAGGTCGCCAGGCTGACTGAACGCCGGCGCCGCGCTGAGGCACTGCTTGGCTCCCGTGTCCAATGAAAACAACATGACACTGTCCGCTCCAGCCGGCGTGCAGCGGTCGATGAGCAGAATTGATCTTCCGTCGGCGCTCCATTTGGGATATCCCGCGTACCCAAAGTGGCAAGCCACCGTAGTCAATCGCCGCTCCGCGCCACCCATTGCCGGAACAGAATAGACAGCTCCACCTTGATCGTCGCAGCGGCCAAATAGGATCTCCCGCCCGTTCCTTGACCAGTCTGCGCAACAAGTAAATCCGCTCAAAGTATGGGTGAGCCGAAGCGGCCGTTCTGCCCCTACTAACTGCACGTACAAGTCGCCTCTGACGGGATTCTCGCCGTCCCACACAAAAGCAACTTTCTCGCCATCGGGCGAAAAGGCTGGATCGCGCACTGCCCCGGCAAGCTTCGTGAGGGGAACAATGCGCATGCGTGCTAACGGCAGCGCTCGGTTGTCATGGTGCCTGGCGATGGTTCCGCGATAAAGAAAGCCAGCTGCGATCAGGACGGCGAGCGAAGGCACGATCCACAACCAGGAAGATGGCTTCCAATGGAAGCCATCTTCACTCACGGCAGGATGTGTCGTGCTCGCAGTTTCAGCCTGAACGGCGATTGCGGCGTTCGCATCCGGCATTGCGGATTGCGGCTCAATCGAAAGCACTCGTGCCCCGGGTAATTCGCCACCCCCGCCATCCTCCGCAACAGTGACATCGCACAAGAAGCGATAGCCCACGGTAGGCACCGTGCCAATGTATCGCGGATTGCGGATATCGTCGCCTAACAAGCGGCGCAGCAGCGCGATACTCCGGGTAAGCGAGTTTTCTGAAACGGCGCAATCGTTCCACACCGCATCCAGCAATTCGTCCTTCTTTACCAACCGGTGAGGATGGCGAAGCAGGAAAAGCAATACGCGGAACGCCTTTGGCTCGACCGCCAACACCGCGCCGGAGCGAACAATCGAGAACTCCCGTTCGCGAACTTCTATCTCGTCGAAGATGAAAACAAAAGACCTGGCTTCTGCCATGACTTCTTTACCGGTCCTCGGGGAAAAGAATCATCTTGCCATCATGACCATGTGCGAACGCCTCTTCAGAGTTCTCTCAGCCAACTCGGCTGAGGTGATCGTTCGTGACCACGTGCAAGCTACTCGCTTTTCCAGTCTTCGTAGTCGCCTTATCATCCGCGCTCTTTGCAGAGCAACGCTGTCCTCGAAACCTAGCAAGTGTACCCCCACGTGTAGTCGCCAACGCGCTTTTCGTGATCTCCGTCCGGATCAATCAGTCTGGCCCATTTGATTTCATGGTGGACACGGGTAGCCAAATTACCATCGTGGACCCGGCACTGGCCTCTCAACTGAGCCTCAGGACCGAAGGAACGGTGGGTCTGGTCACGGCGGTAGACCTTCAGGCCGCGCCTGCCAGCACGCTGAATACCATGGAAGTGGGTTTACACGTGGTGGAAAGGGTCCCGGTCGCAATCCTAGACCTGGGCCAGATTCGAGCCGCCGATCCTCGGATTCGGGGCATTCTAGGCGAGAACTTTCTTGAGCACTTCGACTTGCTTATTGATTACCGGCATAAGCTGCTTTGTTTGGATGAACCAAATCGGATGCAAAGCGAAATCAAGGGCGAGCGCATACCGCTGGTAAGGTCAAAACACGCTGAGGATGACCTGCCATTCACACATCGTTTGGTTGTCTCGGTTCATCTTTCTGGTACTGGAAGGAAACAGATTTTGTTGCAGTTGGATTCGGGCAGCAACGTTCCCATTATTTACAGCGGCAACGAGGAGTCGGAATGGACGTTACTCTGGTACGCCAGGCTTCGAAGAAGCGGGTTGAGCGATCCTCAAGCAGCGTTTGCGCCTTTACCTCCGCAGAACATGCGGCTTGGCTCTTATACGCTGAACAAGATTCCATTCGTCACTCCCGCGCACTCCATGAGCGGTGTTTCAAACCGCGAAGAAGACGGGATATTGCCGACGATGCTTTTTCAACGCGTCTACTTCAACAACTCCGCTCGTTACGTAGTTTTCGAGCCGAAGTAAATCAAATGAAAGGGGGCTAAGTTGCGGGTTCAATCCCCAGGGGTTTTGCTTCGAACAATCTCCGACCCTTTTGTTTCTGGAACACAGCGAGGGCGTTCCAGTTTGCATGTATCGAGTGCTTGCCTGGGGTCATTTCGTGTGGCCAGGAGAGTTACCACGCTTTGATAGGAGGGTAGCAGTGAATGCGCCCCGCGTGAGTGGATGGCAGGATGAGTCAGGTGATCACTTCGGGGTCCCGGCGCGAGGGGTGGCCCCTCTCGCTGCTGGGCGAGCAAGCGCAATGCCGAACGCATCAGGCACCCGGTTGAAGCGGGGCGAACATAGCCTTGATATAAAACGCCTTAGCAATCTGAGGCTCTGCCCAACCGTGATCGCCCAGAATCTGCACGCCGTAGGGTTTGGTGCGACTGGTCGCCTCAATCACCTTCGCGACACATTCAAGCAAAGTCGGTGTGCCTGATCAGCCTTCGTCTCTTCGAGCTTGCCGGCGGCCAACGCCACTGTCAGGGCTATGATCTCTATGGCGCCGCAATCGGTTACATCGGCCCGGAGGTGTTTTTGGAGGTTGCAGATTTTCGCCGCATCGCTCTCAGCTTTGAAGGAGCGGAAGAAGGCTCCCACATGGGCGCTGCTGATTTTCGCGTGGGCGGAAGAATCTTTGCCACCCTTGCTTCCCAAGCCCAGGGGTATGGAAACCTGATGTTAACGCCAGTAGATCAGGCCGCCTTCGTCAGCGAGCAGCCCGAGTTCTTTTTGCCGGTTGCCGGCGGTTGGGGCCGGATGGGCGCGACCCACGTCCGCTTAGCCACAGTCACGGAGGATGTGCTTCAGGGCGCCCTGCATTGTGCCTGGAAAAGACGCAGGGAGAAGAACGGCAAGCGGCCTATCAAGGCTGGGCGTTAGAGCGAAAGCTCAGCACAAGGTTTGTCCGCTGCGTCCCCCACGGCAAAAGTGACCCGGGGTTGGGCTACATGCTTTGTTACTCCAGGAAGAGGTAGAAGCGGCTTGCTGCGGCTGTATGGGAACCAACGTTCCAAAAGCCGTATCGAGCGGGCGTGTCGACTACTGCCGTTCTCGCGGCGGCCATGCCGCAAGACGCACGACCACTGCCGATGCGGAGCCCACGTCGTAAACAGCCAGCCGAACCGGTGGCTCATTCACCGGCACAGGCCCCACGGGCGCGTGCGGACGGAAGACCTTGACATGGAGCTTTGTTCCATCGCGAACGGCTTCGGGCACATTCCACTTGACGTGAATACCCTGCCGGGTGGCGTGACACGCACAAGGCGCGAATCGCGTTGCTCACGACCAGCCAAGCGCTTTTGCGTGGACTACCGTCGTTACGCTTCGACAACCGTTTCTTCCAAGCCTTTGGATTTGCAACAAGCGTAGTCTCCTTTCCTGCCGGGCTGATTGGCGAAACTGCACTGCGGAGCGGGTTTGGAGATCCCGCTGGAAATCATCACTAGTCTCTACGGATTCACGCGCGACTCAACTGTTCCGCAGGGCCACCATCGGGTTGATACGAGACGCCCGTCGAGCGGGCAGGTAGCCGGCAAGCATGGCGACCGCCGTGAGCAACAGGATCATGCCCGCAAACGTAGCTCGATCGGTGCTCTGCGTTCCGTAAAGCAAGGAGGCAAGCAGGCTACCGATGGCGAACGAGGCTACGGTGCCAATACCGATGCCCAGTGCGGCCAGCCACAGGGTATTTGCCAGCACTCCGAGCTGCACACGCGCCTGGCTCGCACCCAACGCCATACGAATGCCAATCTCCTGGGTTCTCTGCGTGACGGAGTAAGAGATCACTCCATAAATGCCTAGCGATGCCAGGAGCAAACCCAGGCCGGCAAAGATGCTGACCAGGATTACGAAAAAGCGGCGCGGAGACACAGCGTGATCGACCAGACTTTGTATCGGGCGGAACGCGGTGGCCGGCTGATTGGGGTTAAGCTGCCGGAGCGTGCTCATCACCGGCGCGGCGAGCGTTTCTGGCGGCAGCCTGGTGCGCACTACCAGCTGAGCGCCTTCCGGTCCATACTGCGGCGCCGTCGCCGATACATACATCTGCCATCCGGGTGTACCCTCGACGGTGCTTTCGCGCACATCGGCGACGACGCCAATGACGCGCGCATCCACGCCGCCCAAATCGGCTATGCGATCGATCGGATCCTGTCCCGGCCAGAGAGCGCGCGCTACGGTCTCATTGATCACCACTACTGATTCTTTATTGTTGTTGTCATCCCACCGAATGTCCCGGCCCCTGATCAGGTTGATGCCAATGGTCTGGAAATACCCGGGGGTGATGACGTAGACAAAGGTGTCCTGCAACTCCCCAGGTTTATATTCCTTCCCTTTTGCGGTGATGCCCCAGCTTCGATTCCGGCTCATCGGCAGGTTGTCTGCGATACCGGCAGACTCTACGCCGGGTATTTGTGCGACACGGCGCAGAACCTCTTGAAACTGGGCGCTCCGTTTGGCTGGGTCGTTGCCGTCGTAATCGACACTGATCGAGGCCGCGCGACTGGGTTGAAATCCAAGATCGACGTCCAGGATGTTGAGAAAACTTCGCAATAACAGTCCTGCGCCAACCAGCAGCACGCACGCCAGGGCGATTTCGGTAACGATCAGAGCGGACCGCAGGCCCTCGTGCCTCCTGCCCATGCTCGATCCATGGCCAGAGTCTTTGAGTCCCTCCTGCAGGTTGCCGCCAGACATTTTGATACCGGGCGCAAGGCCGAAGAAAACTGCGGCGGCTAGGGCGATCAAGAGCGTCCAGCCCAGGGCGACTCCATCGATGCGCACGCTGCTCAGCAACGGCAGCGCGATGGAGCCCTGATTGGCCAGATAGACGGTAATGGCAAATGCCAGGGCAAGGCCCACCAGGGCGCCACCGATTGAGAGGATCAGGCTTTCTGTAAGCAACTGCCGCACCAGCCTGCCTCGGCCTGCGCCCAGTGCGGTGCGCATGGCAAACTCCTTGCCGCGGGCCGCCCCTCGTGCCAGAAGAAGATTCGAAAGATTAACGCACACGATCAATAAAATGAGACCAACCGCGCACCACAGCACAATGAGGGATCGTCTTAATTTGCCACTGACATAGTCTTTCAACCCAAACAATTGACCGGTATAGCCTTTCCCATAATCGGGATGCTTGAGACTGAAGAAAAGATCGGGGAAAATCAGGTCGGCTTCGGCCTGGGCTTTTGCCAGGGATACGCCTGGTTTGAGCCGACCGATCAATGCCATGGTATTGCCCTGATCGCGAATGTCGTCGAACACGACCGGGCCGTACACATCGATCTTCGATCCGGGCGCGAAGATCGACCCGAAGTCAAAGCTTTCTGGCAACACGCCAATCACGGTAACGGGACTGCGATTGAAGTCGATTACCTGGCCAACGATGTCAGGTCTCGCGGCAAATTGCCGTTTCCAGAACGCGTGGCTCAACAACATGACCGGGCGGCTGTTGTGCAGGCATTCTTCAGGCGTAAACAGTCGTCCCAGCGCCGGTTCCACGCCAAGCGTTTGAAAGAAATTACCCTCCACCTGCAGCCCGGTGACAGGCATGGGCTGGCCGTTTCCGGTGAGTTTGAGATTGTCAGGAGCCGAAAAAGCATAGTAGCCGGTTACCGACTGAAACGACTGTGTGCGTTGCGCGAACTCCTGCGTGGCATCGGCGGAATAGGTCATGCTCGATTCCCCGCCCGTCGGGCTTTTGGTGAGGATGCGTACCAATTGCTGCGGGTTCCGCAGCGGCAGCGGCCGCAGCAGAATGGTATTCACCACGCTGAATACAGTAATGTTGGCGCCGATGCCGAGGCCCAGGATGAGAACGGCGATGATGGTGAATCCGGGGTCGCGCGCAAACGTGCGTAAGGCGAAGCGCAGGTCCTGCAGCAGGACGTCTAGCCAGGGTAAACCGCGAGCTTCGCGCTGTTTCTCCTGAGCCTGCGCGACACCACCAAAGTGCACCAGCGCACGCCGTCTTGCTTCCCCCGCCGCAACGCCGTTTTGCATGTTCTGTTCGGTCAGCAGCTCAAGGTGTGCCGCGATCTCCGCATCGAGATCGGTGTCTCGTTGTTTCTTCCGAAAGAAAGAACGGATTCGTTCGAGGCCTTCGCGTGTTGCGCTCATTTGCCGTCTCCTTGTGCCTGCATAGCCAGAACACGCCCCATCACTCGCGACAATCTTTGCCAGTGCTCGGCGTCTGCGGCGAGCTGCTTGCGGCCGCTTCGAGTGATGGAGTAGTACTTGGCTTTGCGATTGTTGTCTGAGGTGCCCCATTCCGCGGCGATCCAACCCCGCTGCTGCAACCGCACCAGGGCAGCGTAGATGGTGCCCTGGTTCAAGAGAATTTCATCGCCACTTATCTGCTCAATGCGACGCGCAATGCCATAACCATGCGTGGAACCCATGGCAACCAGCGTTTGCAGGACCATCAGGTCCAGTGTTCCCTGCAGTAAGTCAAGCTTGCTTTCAGGCATCTGACAGGACTCCTGTGTAATAACCACATGAGTATGCCACAGCTTGATGTGGTTTGCCCACAGGAGATTTTTTTTAGATTGGGGGCAAGAAACCTGGCCCTAACTTACTGTAAGAGCAGCAGCAAATCGGGGGAGAGCTGGAGAGGGTTGCGAGTCGGGTGCGGCCTTCGCGCAAAGCGGCTTCAACGGTTTCCATGCTGGGGCGACTTGTTCTCGGCCTGACGGGCCGAGAGGGCGTGCACCGAAAGATGCGCGTTAGCGATTCGTCGCGTAGGGTGAGGGACATCTCCGTAGTGGTGCCGAGGTAGCGCATGCAGCGGCCAGAAGCGGAATCATCGATGGGTTGAGTGCCCTTCCGGCGGCTTTGGAGTTTGCGTTGGCTTTGCAGATGCAGCAGATCGTCCACTCCCCTGCGCGAGCAGCCCCGGCTGAGTGCCGGGGTGCTCACAATCAGTTTGGGATGCGCGCGGGATCGGGGAGGCATACCGGCCAGCTCTGTAACCGGCAGTAGCAGAAAGAGTCGGCAGACACAGTGGGTGCTCTTGCCGGCGCCGGAAGCGCAGACGCCGGCGATGAGAGCTTATTCGTTGTCCAGGTCTGTGTGCGGATCGGAACTGGTGTCGCCAGGCAAACGTGTTTTCAACCGCTCAGGACCGGTGACTACACGGCCGTTCACTGCACTCTGCAGAGGATCGTCGAGGTTCTGGTCCACGCTGGCAAACGTCTTGATCTGCAGGTCGTCAGTCAGATCATCCGTGATCGCTTGTACATCAACGGCTTGAGGCTCGAGGTCGGCGGCGATTTGGCCCTCCGGGGTGGAGGAGTCGCTGCTGCTGTTCAGGGCGTCGGCTTCGAGTGTGGGCCCCACGTGAGCGATCGCGTCGACGACGGTGTTGTCACTGCTTTGCGGCTGGGGGATGGTTGACTTTGGCATGAAAACTCCTTCTCCTGGTGAGAGAAGGGGTCAGGGGAGGGGAGTTGCCCGCTGGACTGTAGAGACCAGTCGCACCCACCGCTTCGCGGGAGGTACCAGGGCGGGGTATAGCGCACCGGCGCACCGATTCGCCTGGCTTTTGCTTGCGAAACGGATTCTCTCCACCCTTAACGGTTGAGTAATCCCGGTGTACTAGAAGTTTAACGACCCTTGTTCCACGGGGTTCTCCCCTTTGGGGATGAGGGTTATGCCGTGCTCTTCACACCAGGTGCGCAGGATCTCTTCAAAGGCGTTCCGGCGGTAGATGTGCCAAGAGTCCATGAGATTCAGGGCGAAAAGGGTGTCTTTGAAGCGGCGGAAAGCGCGCTGCCCCTGCATGGCACTCTGCAGTGCGGCCCGGGCCTTGTCTGATTCGACTTCGTCGCAGAAGTCTCGCATGATGCGGTACTCGTCTACGTCAAACCGCGCTGGCAGTTGCAGATAGCGATCTGTGGTGAGGATGCTCAGGGCCAATTGTGCATCTTCTTTCTGCCAACCCTGGAGGCTTTCGATTTCTGCCGGGTCTTCTTCGGCCATCGAGAGCGTTTCGTCCTGCATCAGGACGACCTCGCCCGTTTCGGTATCCAGGAAAGGGAAAAGGGTGTCGGACTGCTCTTCCAGCCCGTCGACAAGATAGGCGAGGACGGCTCTTTTGGTCATCGGACGAAATCCCGTACTGGTTGCCATTTTAACCAGAGGCAAGGATGGAGGGCAAAGCGGGGAAATTTGTTGCGGGCAAGAGAAAGGCCCCGTCAAGCTTTCGCTTGGCGGGGCCTTGGGTTAATGCCGGCGATCACCTACGCTCCCACACACTTACGCGTGCAGTACCATCGGCCCAGCGAGGCTTAACTTCCGTGTTCGGGATGGGAACGGGTGTGACCCTCGCGGTATATTCACCGGCAAATCTAGGTGTGCTGCTGGATCTTTTTTCTATCCAGCGTGTGCTCCAACAACCTTAACCGAGCTGTAAAAACACACCTTTGAGCTTTTGGGGCGCTTGGTGGAGTTTCCCCCACAGTCATAGCGAGTTCAGGCCGTTTTTCCTGAGGTTCTCGCTTGGCAAGCTGGCGCCATGCAACCTGATTTTTCACAACGAAACCGATTGGGCTAGATCTACTTCTTTTGTTGATCCTTTAGATCATACAAGGCTTGTTGAATATCTCTCTGATACTGCGCAGAGTTAATTCTATGGACAAGCCGAACGGGCGATTAGTACTGGTAAGCTACATGCATTACTGCACTTCAACCTCCAGCCTATCAACCAGGTGGTCTTCCTGGACCCTTCTTGACCCTTTTGGGTTGGGAGATCTCATCTTGGGGCGTGCTTCCCGCTTATATGCATTCAGCGGTTATCACAACCGAACTTCGCTACCCAGCCGTGCCTTTGGCAAGACAACTGGAACACAAGAGGTTCGTCCATCCCGGTCCTCTCGTACTAAGGACAGCCCCCCGCAAATCTCCTACGCCCACAGCAGATAGGGACCGAACTGTCTCGCGACGTTCTGAACCCAGCTCACGTACCGCTTTAATGGGCGAACAGCCCAACCCTTGGAACCTTCTACAGCTCCAGGATGCGATGAGCCGACATCGAGGTGCCAAACCGGAGCGTCGATATGAACTCTTGGCTCCGATCAGCCTGTTATCCCCGGCGTACCTTTTATCCGTTGAGCGATGGCCCTTCCATACAGAACCACCGGATCACTAAGGCCTGCTTTCGCATCTGCTCGACTTGTAGGTCTTACAGTTAACCACACTTATGCCTTTGCACTCGACGGCTGATTTCCAAACAGCCTGAGTGTAGCTTCGCGCGCCTCCGTTACAATTTAGGAGGCGACCGCCCCAGTCAAACTACCCGTCTTACTATGTTCCTCTCCCGGATGACGGGAGGAGGTTAGAATCACAGCACTCGCAGGGTGGTATCTCACCGGTGGCTCCACCAAGTCCGAGAACCTGGTATCAAAGCCTCCCACCTATCCTGCGCAGCAAGAGCCATAATTCATAGTAAAAGTGTAGTAAAGGTGCACGGGGTCTTTCCGTCTAGCTGCGGGTAACCGGCATCTTCACCGGTACTACAAGTTCGCCGAGCAACTCCTTAAGACAGTCGTACGATCGTTACGCCATTCGTGCAGGTCGGAACTTACCCGACAAGGAATTTCGCTACCTTAGGACCGTTATAGTTACGGCCGCCGTTCACCGGGGCTTCAGTTCAAAGCTTCGCATTGCTGCTAACCTCTCCCTTTAACCTTCCGGCACCGGGCAGGCGTCAGCCCCTATACGTCGTTTTCGACTTAGCAGAGACCTGTGTTTTTGTTAAACAGTCGCCGTACGCGTTTCACTGCGGCCCCCTCGAGCTTGCACTCTACCGGGGCGCTCCTTCTCCCGAAGTTACGGAGCTAATTTGCCGAGTTCCTTAAGAAGCCTTCACTCGAGCGCCTTTGGATATTCTCCTCGTCTACCTGTGTCGGTTTGTGGTACGGTTCCCAACCTCTCTCCTTAGAGGATTTTCTCGGCAGCGTGAAATCAGCAGCTTTCAGGCATACGCCTTACTGTTTTGCGCCTCACTGTTAAGCTCACCTGGATTTGCCTGGGTGAACCAGCTTACGCGCATCAAGCCCCATAGCCATAGGAGGCCCTGCTTATCCTTCTGCGTCTCCCCGTCGTCAAACGAGATTTTGGGAGGTCCGGAATATTAACCGGATGTCCATCAGCTACGCCTTTCGGCCTCACCTTAGGGACCGCCTAACCCTGAGCGGATTAACCTTCCTCAGGAAACCTTAGACTTTCGGCGTGGGTGGTTCTCACACCCATTATCGCTACTTATGCCGGCAGGGTCTCTTCTCAACGCTCCATCAGTCTTCTCAGTCTGACTTCGCTGCGGTTGAGAATGCTCTCCTACCACGCACACACAAAGTGTGTGCATCCGCTGCTTCGGTATACAGTTTTAGCCCCGTTATATTGTCGGCACCGGACCGCTTGACCAGTGAGCTATTACGCTTTCTTTAAAGGATGGCTGCTTCTAAGCCAACCTCCTGGCTGTCTGAGCGTTCCGACTTCCTTTCCCACTTAACTGTAATTTGGGGACCTTAGCAGGCGGTCTGGGCTGTTTCCCTCTCGACAATGAAGCTTAGCCCCCATTGTCTGACTCCCGGACTGGTTGTCATTGGCATTCGAAGTTTGATTGGATTCAGTAAGCCGGAAAGCCCCCTAGTCCATCCAGATCTCTACCACCAACGCAAATCATCCGAGGCTAGCCCTAAAGCTATTTCGGAGAGAACGAGCTATCACGGAATTTGATTAGCCTTTCACCCCTACCCTCAGCTCATCCGAGCTTTTTTCAACAAACACCGGTTCGGTCCTCCAATGGGTGTTACCCCATCTTCAACCTGGCCAAGGGTAGATCATCCCGCTTCGCGTCTATTCCTGCCAACTGATTCGCCCTATTCAGACTCGCTTTCGCTACGGCTCGCTTACGCTTAACCTTGCTGACAAGAATAACTAGCCGGCTCATTATGCAATAGGCACGCGGTCAGACATTCCCTTGCGGGCATAGTCCTCCCACTGCTTGTAGGCACACGGTTTCAGGTACTTTGTACTCCCCTCGCAGGGGTTCTTTTCACCTTTCCCTCACGGTACTGGTTCACTATCGGTCAGAATCGAGTATTTAGCCTTACGGGATGGTCCCCGTAGATTCAAGCAGGGTTTCACGTGCCCCGCCTTACTCAGGTATCCGCTTCGAGTCTGGATGGTTTTCGTCTACGCGCCTGTCACGCTCTATGGATCCACTTTCCAGAGGATTCGACTAACCACCAGATTGGTAACTCTACTGTTGCGGACCCTACAACCCCCGTTCCACCGAAATGCAACGGGTTTGGGCTATTCCGATTTCGCTCGCCACTACTCTCGGAATCGAGGTTTCTTTCTTTTCCTTCAGGTACTGAGATGGTTCACTTCCCTGAGTTCGCTCATGCCCGCCTATGTATTCAGCGGGATGTACTATGGTTTTGCCATAGTGGGTTTCCCCATTCGGAAATCTCCGGATATAACGCCTGTGTGCGGCTCCCCGAAGCTTATCGCAGCTTGCCACGTCCTTCATCGCCTGATTCTGCCAAGGCATCCACCGTGCGCCCTTAGTAGCTTGACCATAGAATTAACTCTCGCGCAGCAGTCAGATTTGCATCTGCGATACCGCGGTAGAGAGCTAACAAAATTAGTCTCATATTCGCCTGCGTTTGGATCGCTTCCCTTGCGGGTTGCGATGTCCATTCGCTAATTATCCTAAAGACACTCAACTAAACACGCCTTTCTCTGTACGAGAGAATAGACCTGCTCAGCCTTGTATTTTTGTAAACTGATTGATGCTTCGCTGCTTGGCTTGGCTTTCGCCTTACCAGGCTGCTGATCATCAAATCAGCCTTACCCAATCGATTTCGTTGTCAAACATCCAGTTGCGCCGGGTTTTGTGCCGGCGCCCACCCTGAGGTGGGTTGAACAGCCTTGCTGATTGCTCAGCGCTGTTCAAAGATCAACGTCCATATTCTTTAGACGTTCATCTTCGAACAGGGATTCTGCTCGGTGAAACTTTTCGTTGAGAGGTGGTGGAGCTGAGCGGGATCGAACCGCTGACCCCCTGCTTGCAAAGCAGGTGCTCTCCCAGCTGAGCTACAGCCCCATAGAACCGGGAAGATGGTGGGCCTGGGTAGATTCGAACTACCGACCTCACCCTTATCAGGGGTGCGCTCTAACCAACTGAGCTACAGGCCCGTTGGTTGCCAGTGTCTCAAAAACCAGAAAAAGTTTCGAGGACCAGGTGAACATGCAGAGCAGCTACGCCGCTCTTGACCATACGTGCAAATTTCGAAAAGCAGAGAAGGCTTGACCGGTTTCCAAAGCTCGAGTCAGGGACAAGAACTTTGGAGTGCATGACATCTCATTCGCGCTGCCCAACCCAAAGGATGGGACAGTCCGCTATCGCGGAAGCGTACAAGTGCCATGACGTTCTCTCTTAGAAAGGAGGTGATCCAGCCGCAGGTTCTCCTACGGCTACCTTGTTACGACTTCACCCCAATCATGAATCACACCTTGGGCGGCTGCCTCCTTGCGGTTGGCGCACCGACTTCTAGTACGACCCACTTTCGTGATGTGACGGGCGGTGTGTACAAGGCCCGGGAACGTATTCACCGCGGCGTTCTGATCCGCGATTACTAGCGATTCCAGCTTCATGTAGTCGAGTTGCAGACTACAATCCGAACTGAGGCCGGCTTTTTCCGATTAGCTCCCCCTCACGGGTTTGCGACGGTTTGTACCGGCCATTGTAGCACGTGTGTAGCCCTGGACATAAAGGCCATGAGGACTTGACGTCATCCCCGCCTTCCTCCCCGTTATCCGAGGCGGTCTCACCTGAGTGCCCAACTGAATGATGGCAACTGGTAATAAGGGTTGCGCTCGTTGCGGGACTTAACCCAACATCTCACGACACGAGCTGACGACAGCCATGCAGCACCTATAGAGCAGCCCCTTGCGGGGAAGGAATGTTTCCACTCCGGTCCACTCCATTTCGAGCCCAGGTAAGGTTCTTCGCGTTGCGTCGAATTAAACCACATGCTCCACCGCTTGTGCGGGCCCCCGTCAATTCCTTTGAGTTTCAGCCTTGCGACCGTACTCCCCAGGCGGATCGCTTAACGCGTTAGCTTCGGCACGGCGGGATTGGGTACCCGTCACACCAAGCGATCATCGTTTAGGGCTAGGACTACCAGGGTATCTAATCCTGTTTGCTCCCCTAGCTTTCGTGCCTCAGCGTCAGTTGTGGTCCAGTGAGCCGCTTTCGCCACAGGTGTTCCTCCCGATATCTACGCATTTCACCGCTACACCGGGAATTCCACTCACCTCTCCCACACTCAAGCCCAGCAGTTTCTCATGCAGACTTCGAGTTGAGCCCGAAGATTTCACACAAGACTTACTGAACCGCCTACGCACCCTTTACGCCCAATAATTCCGAACAACGCTCGCCCCCCTCGTATTACCGCGGCTGCTGGCACGAAGTTAGCCGGGGCTTCTTCTCTCGGTACCGTCATTATCTTCCCGATCGAAAGGAGTTTACGCCCCAAGGGGCTTCATCCTCCACGCGGCGTTGCTGCGTCAGGGTTTCCCCCATTGCGCAAAATTCCCCACTGCTGCCTCCCGTAGGAGTCTGGACCGTGTTTCAGTTCCAGTGTGTCCGTGCGCCCTCTCAGGCCGGATACCGATCACAGTCTTGGTGGGCCATTACCCCGCCAACTAACTAATCGGCCGCGACCCCCTCCTTAAGCGAATTGCTCCTTTGACCCGTAGGTATTATGCGGTATTAGCCCAGGTTTCCCTAGGTTATCCCCCACTCAAGGGTAGGTTAGTCACGTGTTACTCACCCGTGCGCCACTTTACTCATGGATTGCTCCACTTTCTCGTTCGACTTGCATGTGTTAGGCACGCCGCCAGCGTTGATTCTGAGCCAGGATCAAACTCTCGTTTGAAACCTGACGATGAACTCAATCCAGGACGGAGGTCCGGATGAGCCATCGAGTCTGCGCAGCCTCGAAATGCTGCTGCAGACATTACATTGTGAGAATGATCAAACCAAACTGATCGATTCCTCACGTACTGGCATGTTCAACCTGATTGTCAAAGATCCGCGCCGGATCCCACCTAAGCGGGCCGCTTTGGATCAAGGCATTTCGCAGCTTAGCTGCGAGTCCTCGAACTTGTTGCACTGCTTGCAGTGGCTACGTCTTTCGTAGCACTTCTGCTTTTTAGCGCATTTCCCGAGAGTACTTAACTCTTTGCCGGTTGTCAACGTTTTATTTTCGTTGACCGCTTTTGCGCTTGCAGTACCAAACTTTGAAAGATCGGTCCAACGCTTGCGCTCGTAGAGCGCATGAGGCTGGGTGGGCAATTTGCCCATCGAGAGAGCTTAACCTCTCACCTGCAATGGATTGTTCGGACTGGAAGGTCTTACCTTCACTACCGACCTGATTCGATCTCCTTCGGCGAGCAATCAGCCGAATTCGGACTGACGCTTGCGCGCCCGTCTCAGTTGAGATCAGATTTCAGGTGATCGGTATGGGCTGCTTTCGCCCTTCGAACAACTGCCGCTTCGCTTGGTGCTACTGGCTGGGTACTTTTGTTTCCCCTACCGCGAACGCTTCATCTTGACCACTGCTTGCTACTTTTCAACTTTACCAGTCTTTGCTTTGTCTTGCAACCCCGTGCGTTTGTTCTGCTTCGCGGTTGTTGTCTCGGCAACGACTTGTATGAATGTAGCAATACGAAGCGGGATGCGCAAGGGGTCGGGGGTGTTGAAAACTAGGGTTTGCTGTTGAAAAAAGGTAGGGTTCTGGGCTGGGTTGGGAGGTGCCGACCGAGAAGTTTCGACCGCTCGACGTCCGTCGCTATTCGAGTCTGGTAATGAGTCCCAGGTCGGTTAGGCCGTTTACGAAGAATTGGACCGCCAAGGCCACCAACAGCAGGCCCATGATGCGGACGAGGATACGGATGCCGGTTTCCCCCATAATCCCCCTGACCCGGTTGGCTCCGCTCAAGATCAGGTAGCTCAGAGTGGCGGTCACCAGGATGGCGGCCAACACCACTCCCATCTCCCAGAGCTTCGTCGCCTGGCCTACCAGCACCATCACGCTTGAGATCGCTCCCGGGCCGGCCAGCATGGGTATACCCAGAGGGACGATGCCGGCGTCGTCTTTGGCAGTGGCTTCGGCGGTCTCGTCGCTTGATTCCTGGGTGGGTGAGCGGCGGGCCTCGATCATGTCGATGCCGATAAGGAGCAGGATCACACCGCCGGCGATTTCGAAGGCGGGAAGCGTGATGCCGAACATGCGGAAAATGAATTTGCCGGCCAGGGCGAACGTGGTCAGAACGATGAAGCAGGTGAGAGCGCCTTTGCGCGCCATGCGCTGGTGGCGCTGCCTATCGGATCCCTCCGTGATCGCCAGAAACGCGGGGATGGCGGCGAACGGATCGACGAGGAAGAAGATGGAACTGAGGGCAAGCAGGGAGAAGCGCGCGTAATTGGAGTGCAGCGTTTGCAGCGCTATGTTGGCCGGCGTGTCCATATAGATGAACTTACAACCAGCTTACTGGGCGCGACGATATACAATATAATCGATCTTTCAACCGAAGGGAGCGGTTGTCGATGCCTATACAATCCACCGCCAAGATCTGGCACAACGGGAATCTCGTGCCCTGGGATAAGGCCCAGATTCATGTCATGAGCCATGTGGTTCACTATGGTTCTTCTGTGTTCGAAGGGATTCGCTGCTACGCGCAGCCACAAGGGGCAGCGATTTTTCGCCTGCCAGAGCACATGCAGCGGCTGCTGGATTCGGCCAAGATTTATCGCATGCCGGTGCCCTATTCACTGGAACAACTGACGAACGCAGTGGTAGGCCTGGTGGAAAGCAACGGTGTGGCTCCCTGCTACATTCGGCCGATCGCGCTGCGCGGATATGGCGAAATGGGCGTAAGCCCCAAGGGCACGCCCACGGAAGTGTTCATCGCGAACTACTCGTGGGGCAAATACGTGGCCGGTGAAGACGGGGCGGATGTGTGCATCTCGTCCTGGAACCGGATGGCGCCCAACACACTGCCGGCGTTGGCGAAGGCGGGCGGCAATTATTTGAACTCGCAGTTGATACGTATGGAAGCGGACGCGAATGGCTACTCGGAAGGGATTGCGCTGGACGTGTTTGGCAATCTTTCTGAGGGCTCGGGCGAGAACCTGTTTGTGGTGCGCAACGGTGTGATCTATACCACTCCGTTGGCAAACTCGGTGCTGTCGGGGATCACGCGCGATTCGGTGTTGACCATGGCACGCCATCTGGGGATTCCCGTGGTGGAGCAGGCGATGCCGCGGGAGCTGCTCTATATCGCGGACGAGGCGTTCTTCAGCGGTACGGCAGCAGAAGTGGCGCCGATTCGATCGGTCGATCGCATTCCGATTGGCGATGGGACGATCGGGCCTATCAGCAAGCTCCTTTCCGAGGAGTACCTGGGGATTGCACACGGGCTCAGGCCGGATCGCTTCGGTTGGTTGACGCAGGTGAAGGTGAACACGACGCAACCCGTTCCTGCCTAGACACAGTGGCCGGCATGACAAAAACAAAAAGAGCAGCCTTTCGGCTGCTCTTTTTGTTTTTAGGTGTGCAGCGCCTGCCTGCTCTCTTCGGACTCTTTGGCCGCCGGGTTGTTGGCCGCCACGCCCGGGAGCGGTGAGGTGGTATCCATGGGAGGGCGCATCACCTGGGGGCGAATGCCAGCTTGTTGTCCCCATCCGGGCAGGATCGGGCTGCCGGTAATGAGACGGGCTCCGCGATTGAACGTGAGATACGTCCAGGCCCACGAGATGAAGACGGAGACTCGATTGCGGAAGCCCACCAGAAAGAACAGGTGGACGGTGACCCAGGAGAGCCAGGCGATGGTTCCTGACCAATGCGCTTTGAAGGGCCAACGCAAGTTGGCGACGGCGGCCTGGCGGCCGATGGTGGCCATGTCCCCCTTGTCCCAGTAGCGAAATTCGGTGCGGGGTTTGCCTTCTATATCCTGGCTGATGATCTTCGCTGCGTGGCGACCCATCTGCATGGCGGGCTGGGCCACGCCGGGCACCTGGCGTCCGTCTTGCTCGAAGTGCGCAAGATCGCCGCAGATGAAGACGTTTTTGTAGCCATCAGGGTTGAGAAAGCCGTTGACGACTCCGCAGCCGCGCCGATCCGTAGGGCAACCAAGCATTTTGGCCAAAGGTGACGCCTGCACGCCAGCCGCCCAAAGGGTGACGACGGCATCAATGCGCTTGCCGCCGACCACAACATAACCGGGTTGCACATCCATCACGGTTTGACCGGTGTGCACCTCCACACCGAGCTGCTTTAACTGCTCCACGGCTTTGGCAGAGAGATCTTCGGGATAAGCAGCCAGGATGCGCGGCGAACCTTCCAGGATCATCACCCGCGCCCTGGCCGGATCGATGTGCCGGAAATCATGCCGCATGTAGAGCTTGGAGATGTCGCTGATGGCGCCAGCCAGTTCCACACCGGTGGGGCCGCCGCCGATGATTACGAAGTTCAGCATCGGGTGAGAGCCAGTCTCTACCATCTCGCGCTCGGCAAGTTCAAAAGCCAGCAGCACGCGGCGGCGAATCTCGGTCGCATCTTCCACGGTCTTGAGGCCGGGTGCGTTGGCAGCCCACTCGTTCTTACCGAAGTAGGAATGGGTGGAACCGGTGCCGAGAATCAGGTAGTCGTATTCCAGTTTGGCGCCGCTACCCAGTTCGACCAGCTGGTTTTCCGGATCGAGGTGGACGACCTCGTCCATCAGCACTTCTACGTTTTTTTTGTTGGAGAAAATGGAGCGGATGGGCTGGGCGATGTCCGCGGGGGAGAGCACCGCGAGCGCGACCTGGTAGAGCAAGGGCTGAAAGGTATGGTGGTTGCGGCGATCGATCAGGGTAACGTCGACCGGCATTTTGGAGAGCGCCATCCCTGCGCTCAAGCCGGCGAAGCCGCCTCCGACAACCACGACCCTGGGGCGGTCCTTTGGATTTCTCACTGAGGAAGGCGGCGCCACATCCTTGGTATTTGCCGGCGATTGAGCCATTCGAACACTCTCCTGAACACGCACTACTTTGATGCATCAGCGATGGCATTTGGACCATGTCTAGCGGTCCTGTTCAGCCGTGTGAGCCTCAAATCTCGGGGTAGAAGTCAAAGAAGGCTTCGATACTCTGGCGCAGTTGGCTTTCGATCTGTTCCCGGCTGCCTTCGAGTACGTGCATGGTGACGTGCGCTTCTTTGCCGTTTTTCAGGGTTACGGTGGCGTCCCCCACCTCGACTGCTTCTTCAGAGGGCAGCAGCCGCATGCCATAGATCAGGGTCAAATTTGCCATGCCTTTATCTTATGCCTCGGTTGTAGGGAGAGACGGAGTTGAGAATGGACGGTTTGTTGCCCACCCGCCACCCAATTCGTGAAAGGGCGTTGACTCAGTGTGGGATTGCGGGGCGGTTTTGAAGCTTAGGTTGCTTAGGGTCTCTTGCACCCTTTGCGGGCGGTTAGAATCAAAGAGTCCCTATGTCTGACACTATTCGCGAAACCGTTATCCTCGGCACCGGCTGCGCCGGTCTCACGGCTGCTATTTACGCGGCCCGCGCCAATCTCAAACCGCTGGTATTGGAAGGGCATGAGCCTGGTGGCCAGCTCTCGATCACGACGCTGGTGGAGAACTTTCCCGGTTGGCCCGAAGGGATCCAGGGCCCGGAACTGATCGAGCGCATGAAAACGCAGGCTACGCGTTTTGGCGCGGACCTGCAGATGGGCCACTTGCAGTCGGTCGATCTCAGCAAACGTCCATTCGTGCTCAATATTGGCAAGGAGGTCATCCATACGCGGACCCTGATCATTGCCAGTGGTGCTTCGGCACGGTGGCTGGGTTTGCCGAGTGAGCAGGCGCTGATCGGGCACGGGGTGAGTTCGTGCGCCACCTGCGATGGATTCTTCTTCTCTGGTAAGGAGATTGCGGTGGTTGGCGGCGGCGACTCTGCAATGGAAGAGGCGTTGTTCCTGACACGGTTTGCTTCTAAGGTGACGCTGATTCACCGTCGCGAGCAATTCAAGTCCTCAAAGATCATGCTGGAAAGGGCGATGGGGCACGCCAAGATCGAATTTCTTACCAATACAGCGGTCGAAGAGGTGTTGGGGGTGGAGCAGAAAGAGGTCACCGGTTTGCGGCTGCGGAACACGCTCACACACGATGAGTCGACCTTGCCGGTGAGCGCGATGTTCCTGGGAATCGGCCATGATCCCAATGCCAGGATGTTCAAGGGATGGATCGACCTGGATGATGACGGGTACATCCGTACCACCGACCAGGTGTTCACCAAAATTCCGGGCGTGTTTGCGTGCGGAGATGTGCAGGATCGCCGGTACCGCCAGGCGATTAGTGCAGCCGGCTCGGGCTGCATGGCCGCGCTTGAGGTGGAGAAGTATCTTGAAGAACACGGCCGATGAGCCGGTGACCTCGTCTGCCCTGGGGGAGAACCTCAGCCGCATTGAAGAGCAGATTGCCGCCGCCTGCCGGGCGGCGGGCCGGCCGCGCAACGAGATTTCCCTGATGGCGGTGTCGAAAATGCACCCGGCCTCCGCGGTGTCAGCGGCTGCCCATTTGGGTCTGCGCTTGTTTGGCGAGAACAAGGTGCAGGAGTTTCAGCAGAAACAAGCGGAGTTGGGTGCGCTGCCCGGGGTTGAGTTCCACCTGATTGGTCACCTGCAGTCAAACAAGGCGGCAAAAGCGGCTGAATTGTTTTCTTCCGTAGATACGCTGGATTCTGTTTCGCTGGCGGAGCGGCTGCATGCGGCAGCCACGCGCCTCGGCCGGCGGCTTGCCGTGCTGATCGAGATCAAGTTGAGTTCTGAGGAGTCGAAGGCGGGGTTGGTGCCGGACTCGGCAGAGCTCGGTTCCCTGCTGGAGCGGCTACCGGATTTGCCGGGCCTCGATCTCCGTGGCTTGATGACGGTTCCTCCTTACCTTGAAGATCTCGCGGCCGTGCAGCCTTACTTCGCACGACTGCGGCAATTGCGCGACCAGCTGGCGAGTGCCCATCCTCGACTATCCTTCCCCGAGCTGTCGATGGGTATGTCGCACGACTTTTCTGTGGCCATTGCTGAGGGCGCTACCCAGGTGCGGATTGGCACGGCCTTGTTTGGGGCGCGGGATTATTCCCGGTAGCTGGAACCCGAGAGCCTTTGGAGCACGCCCCCTTCGGCCAGCTTGCACTTGTCCAGAGAGACGAGCAGGCTAATCCACAGGCTGTTCCAGCGGATCTACCCAGCACTGACGTTATGGACTGAAGTTATACCGTGGTACAAACAGATCATTCCATCCACTTCCAAGCTCATGCCTTGATACAAACCAGGTTTTCAGCAACGTGCCAGCGTCGAACCATGAATGTTTCTCAGGGAATGTTTCTGGAGGGAATGAGGAAAGCAATGTCGGTTCATGCTTTATATGCCGGGGTGCTTGGCATCATTGTAGTTACGCTGCTCAGCGTTTCCCTATCCCGGCTTGGTAAGACGCGGACCAAAGCGGATTACCTGGTGGCTGGGCGTTCCCTGCCGGCGTTTGTGCTGGTGTTTACGCTGCTCTCTTCGTGGATTGGATCCGGTTCGCTGCTGGGCGGCGCGGAGAATGCCTACAAGCATGGTTTTGCGGCGCTGTGGCAGTCGGGCGGCGGCTGGGCCGGACTGCTGCTCATCTATTTCATCGCGCCCCGCGCCCGCAAGTTTGCACAATTCACCATTCCTGACTTGCTGGAAGCGCGCTATAACCAGGCAGCCCGGGTGCTGGGTGTGATCGCTATTCTCTTTGCCTATACCGCGATCACCAGTTATCAGCTGATCGGCGGAGGTGACATTCTGCATCTCGTGTTCCCTACCGTCATCACCGCCGATCTTGGCAAATACGTCATTGCGACGTTCGTCATCACCTTCACGGCGATCGCCGGCATGGCGTCCGTGGCCTACATGGATGTCGCGATCGGGATGCTGGCGACCATCACGCTGACGGTTGCGCTGCCCTTCGTGCTGCATGCAGCAGGGGGATGGAGCACAGTGCGGCACAGCCTGCCGGCGACGCACTTCCAGGTGCTGGGGGATTTCAACCTGGCGCAGGCTTTGGAACTGGCAGTGCCCACCATGCTGCTCATGATGGGCAATCAATCGATGTATCAGAAATTCTTTTCGGCGAAATCAGAGAAGGATGCGCGCAACGCGGTGGTGGGGTGGATCTTCGGGACCATCGTGCTTGAATCCGTGATTGTTGCGCTTGCAGTGTTCGGGTCAGTAGTCTTTCCCACCGGCGAGGTGCATGACCGGCCGCGCGAGATTATTGCCTACACCGCGCTGCATGGAGTGCCCGCATGGCTTGGAGCACTGCTGATGGGCGCGGTGTTCGCCAAGATCATCTCTACGGCGAACAATTATCTTTTTTCGCCGGCCACTAATTTGATCAACGATGTTTTTTCCCGGTACATTGCGCCGCAAGCTTCCAACAAGCGAATCATGATCGTGTCACGCCTGGTGGTGGTCGGGCTGGGTGTGTGGGCGTTGTACCAGGCGGTCAACACCAGTTCAGTTCTGGCGAAAACGCTGTATGCGTACACCATCTACTCGGCAGCGCTTACGCCGGTGATTCTGGCTGCGTTCTATAGCCGCCGCGCGAACGCTCCGGGTGCGGTGAGCGCTATCGCGGCGGGTACGTTGGTCACTTTTTTCTGGGATGTCGATGTGGTCCGGCACCACCTGCCGCATGTACTGGCCCAGAGGGACGCGATTTTTCCGGCGTTGCTGGCTGCCGTGCTTTGCCTGGTGGTGGTGAGCGCGTTTACCCGCCCTCCAAAGCCCGAGCAAGTTGCGTTGTTCTTCCCTGAGGGTTAACTCCGCGCACTAGGTGCGGCCCTGCCCCTGGGGTGGCTGCCGCAGTGCTCCGGGATCCGATCCCTGGCGCAAATTCCCTTCAGGCTTGGTGCGCTCTGCGCCTTGTGTCGACAGGTGAGCGGCATGGGATAAGACGTGACCACTCTGCTCCGCGGGTGGCACTTCTTCCCCGGCTGCATTCGTTTGGTGGGCGTCGTTCTCGTGCATGGCCTGTTCCGATGCGCGGCTATGCTTTTCTTTGCTCATGTGTATCTAGGCTCCCTTGTTCTTTTCTTCCTGCTCTCCAGTGAGGAACTCTACCGTTTCCGGGGCGGGTTCCACGCTTCCTTCCTTCACTGGGGTGTCGCCGAAATCCTGCGGACCGTAGTTGTAGTTCGTACCTCCGCTTACCACCGCCGGGTTCTCTGCCGGCCTGGTGCGCTCATCTTCGTTTGTACCCCAGCCTTGTTCCTGGGCGTACTCCGCAGCCCGGCCATGATTGTGCAATCCCAGGCCTGCCGGTTCCTTCGGTTTTTCGTCTTCGGTACTCATAACCAATGGGATGAGGGAACGCGCCAGCGTGGGTGGCCTACTCGAGGCTGCGGCTTTCCATGGCAGATGTGGAATGACCGCGCTTGATCAGTAACTCTCACGCGTTCCGCCACTCCGGAACGCGATACGATACAGGGGCTGTCGCAAGCGTGGGTTCATTTCGCTCAGGCGGCTGGGTGCATCTCAATAACTAGAAGCATTTGTTTTTACTGGGGAAAAACCATGGCAAATTCGACGACACCGCACACACAATCACAACAAAATCGAAAGATCGATCGCACCGATCTGGAAGCAGATCAGCTGGAGCAGAGCGCTGGACGCGGCGAGGATGCTGCGCTGTATGAGAACAACGAAGGCGCCCAGACCGGAACGAACAGGCCGGCGCGCAAGTTCCCTGATTCGGCCAAAAATTTGAACACCGAACCGGCCGAGGCTGCGCACGAAGGAACCGTAACAACCCGTACCCCGGGCGGCAGCGGGCAGGGGATCACCAATCGCTCCGCGGATGAAGAATCAGCCCGACAGGAGAAAGTGGTGAAGGATCGGCCGGATGCACAAGCCGGCGTGAACCACCGCTAATAACGGCCACAGACTTACAGGAGAACGCAGCAGGCATGATACCGAAACAGGAATTGCAGGAACTGGCAGACTTCCGGACGGAAGAGGGCGATGCGCTTTCGTTTTATTTCTCGCCCGAAACTCCGACCGAACTGGCGCATCGCGAAGAGCCCATTCTTACCAAGCAAAAGATACAGGAACTGTTCGGCACGTTACGGGGCAACAATCCCGCGATGCGCGCGGATATCGAGCGGGTGTTGGAAGTTGCGTCCTCGATGAAGGGCAATCAAGGATTGAGCAAAGTTATCTTTGCTTGTCACAAAAAGGAATTCTGGCGGACCTATGATCTGGATGCGCGGTTCCCTTCGTCGGTGACAGCGGGGCAGACATTTCAACTGGCGCCTTTGTCGTTCGCACTGGCGCCCCATAAGCGCTACTGCATCGCGCTGACCGATCGCAATCGCTCACGGCTGCTGATTCTCGAGAACGGTAAGATCCAGGAGCACTCGAGCGCGCTCGATGAACAACGAGATCCGCAGGATAAGGTGCGCACGACGGGCACGGGCGGCTCGAATCACGAAGAGCGGCAACGTGAGGAGATGGTGCGGCAACATTTCCAATTCCTTGCTTCGCACTTGTTGCACTTTCACGAGCATAAGGACTATGACGCACTGCTGATCGGTTGCCGGGACGCGATGTGGCCGGAGATTGAAGCAGTGCTGCATACCGATCTGAAGCGCGTGCTGGTTGGTCATTTTCGCGTGGATATCGGACTAGCGACAGCGGAAGAGGTCCAGCGCTGCGCGCAGGCGTTAATCGACGAAGCGGAGAAGAAGGAGGAGTCTTCGCTGGTGGAGGCCGCCGTGGGTGGGGCTGCCGCTAACGGTCTTGGAGCGCTGGGACTCACCGATGTTTTGCGGGCTATGGAATTGGGCGAGGTGCGTACGTTGCTTTGGCAGGCATCGTCTGCCAACGGCGCTTCGCCTGTGTCCGTTTGCACTGCTTGCGGACACGCGCAGGCGGGCGAGGCACCTGCGTGCGATCTTTGCGGCCAGGCCACGCGGTTGTACGCTCGTCCGGAGGAAGCGCTGCTGCGGTCGAGCCTGGCCGCGGATATTCCGATGCGCCCCTTGCGAAGCAGTACTCTGCCGCCGGCGGCGCAGTTTGCAGCGGTGTTGCGTTTCCGTGCTGATCACAACACTAACCAGGTACTTGCCAGCTAGCTGGTCATCCGGTTAGCTGGATCCCGGTGAGCAGCTCTAGTTGAGCTGCTCACGCCGGATCGGGGATGGAAGAAGGTGGATCGCTGGTCGGGAAAGAGTCCGCCAGCGTTTTGTCGTGGTTCTTCTCCCGTTGCGCTTGTTCATCCGCCCAACCGACGGGTCGATCTTCCGGGTCGCGCCGGTTTGCTTCCGGGCTGGCTTGCTTGTTTTCCTCGGTTCCGATGTGGTGCTCGTAGACCAGGTTCCCTCCCAGGTGGGCTGAGACGGCCAGAACCCCAAATCCTGCGGCTGCCAGCCAGCGTGCGCTAGTACGGGATGTACGCTTGCGCCGGGAGATGGCAGAGGCAGAATACAAAGCCGTTGAGGCGACGTTGAGTAGCGCATGCACGGCGCCGATTTTTCGGGGCGCTGCTTCCTTTACTTCCGCCCAGTCGTTCATTCCTGTAATCGCCGCGCCGGCGGCGCCCGCAGGCCTAGAAGTACCAAGAGCGTCGGCGGCGGTGTTCATGTCTTTGCTGTCCGTGATGGCGGCGATCGCGTCAAAGACAGCGACTGCGGTCCAGGCACCTACGGGAAGATCGGTGAGGACGGCGTGCAGCGGCTCATGCAGCCAGGAGCCATGGAGTGCTTCGCGCACTGGGGTTGCTTTTGCGCCTAAGGGTGCGAAGGCGGCGCGGACTGCGTCCTGTACTGCTGTTTCTGTCTGGGGGGTGATCCACTGCTGACGTTCTGCGAGGCGAGCGATTGGGTCTGTGCTGATGGCTGCCATGGTTCTCCTTGGGGCTGACTCTTCCCATGGTTAGATGACAGATCGTGGAGCGGTGTTGAGCGGGTTAAGGATCAACGTCGTGACCGGGGAAGGGTTGCCGGTTGCCAGACCGCTGAATTCCCACATCTCCCAGACTTCCGGTTCGAATACGTCGAGTCAGGGTGTGGCTACGGCTTCGAGCTGCGGTCTGGCGGCTTCGTAGGTGCGGGCGATGCCCTCCGCCAGGGTTGTTCTTGGCTGCCAACCCAGAGCTTTGATGCGGCTTACGTCGAGAAGTTTTTGCGGAGTTCCGTCGGGCCGCGTGGTGTCGAAGATCAGCTCTCCTTCAAAGCCCAGAGCGGCGCAGACCTGTTCCGCTAATTCACGAATGGTCACGTCCTGCCCGGTGCCGATGTTGATGAGCGGAACTCCATTCAATAAGTGACCGAAAGTCGCTTCGTCGAGGTTCATCAGGAAAATGCAGGCTTCGGCGAGGTCCTCGTTGAAAAGCAGTTCGCGGCGGGGCGTCCCGGTTCCCCAGACGGTGAGTTGCTTGTTTCCCAGAGCTTTGGCTTCTGCTACTTTGCGGATCAATGCCGGCAGTACATGCGATTTTTGCGGATCGAAGTTGTCGCCGGGACCGTAAAGGTTCGATGGCATGGCGGCGAGATAGCGGGTTTGGAATTGGCGATTGTAAGACCAGCACATTTCTACGCCGGCGATTTTGGCTAACGCATACGGACGGTTCGTAGGCTCGAGCGGACCGGTGAGTAGATACTCTTCTTTGATCGGCTGCGGGCAGAGCCTGGGGTAAATGCAACTGGAGCCGAGGAAGAGGAGTCGATCGACGCCATTGCGATAGGCGGCATCGATCAGGTTTGTCTGGATGAACAGATTTTCGCGGATAAAGTCAGCAGGGTAGAGATCGTTGGCCAGGATGCCGCCGACCTTGGCGGCGGCCAGGAAGACGTACTGCGGGCGCTCCGTTTCGAAGAAGTGGCGCACCGCGACGGCGTCTGTCAGATCGAGTTCAGCGCGGCTACGCAGCAGGAGCTGGCGAAAGCCCTGTTGCTGAAGCGTGCGGCAGATGGCGGAGCCCACCAGACCGCGGTGGCCGGCAACGTAGATGAGACTATCCTTGTGCACTGGATGGCTCCCCGTCAGGATTCATGAAAATTGTAAGCGGCGTACCCGTGCAGGGTGACGAGGGCGTCGCGTTCAGCCGCCTTCAGGTCTTCTACCGCCATTTCTTCTACCAGGGTGCGAAAGTCTATCCTGGGCGACCAGCCCAGCTCTCGGCGAGCTTTGCTGGCATCGCCCAGCAAGGTTTCCACTTCCGCGGGGCGGAAATAGCGTGGGTCCACGGCGACCACGACATTGCCATGCTGGTCAATTCCCTGCTCGCCGATGCCGGCGCCTTTCCATATAAGGTGGATGTCGAGACACGCCGCCGCCATCGTTACGAAATCGCGAACGCTGTATTGCACACCGGTGGCGATGACGTAGTCGCTGGCGGTTGCCTGTTGCAGCATGAGCCACTGCATCTCGATGTAATCGCGGGCATGACCCCAGTCCCGTTTTGAATCCAGGTTGCCGAGATAGAGCTTTGGCTGGAGGCCAAGTTTGATCCTGGCCAGGGCCCGGGTGACTTTGCGGGTAACGAAGGTTTCGCCGCGCAGAGGCGACTCGTGATTGAACATGATGCCGTTACAGGCGTACATGCCGTATGACTCGCGATAGTTCACGGTGATCCAGTACGCGTATAACTTGGCCACGCCGTAGGGAGAGCGAGGATAAAAAGGAGTTTTTTCTGATTGAGGTATCTGCTGCACCAGGCCGAACATCTCGGAGGTGGAGGCCTGATAGAAGCGGGCTGTGTGGGTCAGGCCAAGAATACGGATTGCTTCGAGCAGGCGCAGGGTTCCCAGGGCATCGGAGTTCGCGGTGTACTCCGGCTCTTCGAAAGAAACGGCGACGTGGCTTTGCGCGGCCAGGTTGTAGATTTCGTCAGGCTGCACTTTTTCTACTACGTGAATGAGGCTGCTGGAATCGGTCATGTCGCCGTAGTGAAGAAAGAGGCGGCGCTCTCGCTCATGCGGATCCTGGTAGAGATGGTCAATGCGGCCGGTGTTGAGCAAAGAAGTGCGGCGCTTGATGCCATGCACTTCGTATCCCTTCTTGAGCAGGAAGCCGGCGAGATAAGCGCCATCCTGACCGGTGATGCCCGTAATCAAAGCTCTTTTCAAGAAGGAGCGCTCCTGGGTTGGTAGACCAGCCACTTCAACGGCCACCTTTATTTTAGTGCCTGCAAGGGATGCTTACCCGGCGAGAAACGGGCGGCTGTTATCTTGGCAGTGACCATGGCGGGCATTGCATCGGAAGAGCGGCTTAAACGATTGCTGCATGTGGTGGACTCGTTAGCGCCGGCCACCGGCGGTACGAGCGAAGGCATTCGCAAACTTGTCGCGAGCGATGATGGTGCATCGCTGAGCGAAGTGGTGTGCCTTGACGACCCTTCTGAGCCTTTCGTCACAGGGCATGATTTCGCCGTGCATGCGCTGGGGCCAGTGCGCGGAGGCTATCGCTATTCGCCGCGGTTGCAGTCGTGGCTTGGTGAGAACCTTTCACGCTTCGATGGCGTGGTGATCCATGGGCTTTGGCAGCACCATAGTTTTGGGACGTATGGCGTGGTGCGAGGGCATACACCTTACGTGGTATTCCCTCACGGGATGCTCGACCCGTATTTCAAACGCGCGTTTCCGCGGAAGCATATCAAGAAGCAGCTGTACTGGTGGGCACGAGAGCGTCGCGTACTGCGGGATGCTCGGGCGGTTTGTTTTACTACGACGGCTGAGCGCGATGCCGCGGTTGATACGTTCTGGCCTCAGATGTGGGTGCCGGCAGTGGTCTCATTTGGCACGGCAGCGCCGCCGGGGGACGCGACCCTGCAGCGACAGGTTTTTCTGCGCCGTTTTTCGCAGTTGCGAGAGCGGCGGTTCCTGCTTTTCCTTTCGCGCATTCACCGCAAAAAAGGTTGCGACCTGTTGCTGGAATCGTTGCACCGCTTAGCGGATGTGTATCCCGATTTGGATTTGGTGATGGCTGGACCAGATGAAGAAGGCTTGCGCCCCAAATTGGAAGCACAGGCCCGCAGCCTGGGGATCGCGCACCGCGTGCATTGGGTGGGGATGCTCGAAGGCGTACTCAAGTGGGGAGCGTTTCGCGCGGCGGAAGCGTTTGTGCTGCCTTCGCACCAGGAAAACTTTGGGGTGGCCGTGGTGGAAGCGTTGGCTTGCGGTTTGCCGGTGGTTATTTCTGACAAGGTGAATATCGCTGCTGAAATCGCGAGCGATGGAGCCGGCATTGTGAAGCCCGATACCGCGGAGGGTACCTACCAGGGGCTGGCGGCGTTACTGGCCATGAGGCCGGAAGAGCGACTGCGCATGGTGATGAACGGACTGGATTGTTTTCGTAACCGGTACGAGATGAAAAAGACCGCGAGGGCCTTACAGGAGATCTTTGCTGACGCACCTTCCCGGCGCTGAAGGGCCGGCGAATGGCAGCAAGGTCGGGACCTATCCGCCCGTTTGTCTCCCGATTGAAGGAGGGGGCCTTCTTTAGTAACTTATGTGGTCACGGGGATTCAGCTAAACTTCTCCCACCATGAGCGACCTGCAGGAACCATCGAATTTCGAGGCAATGGCAGGCCCTGGACCCAACATCGCCCAGGTGGATCCGCCCCATCCCTTCCGAAGCGCGTTCAAGACAATCGTGATTGCCGCGGTGGCGATGACCATTGTGCTGGCTTTGTATGTGTACTTCGGACAGAAGCCGCCGGTCGCTTCGGGTGAGGTTCTCTCCTCGGTGGTGTATCCCGTGCATTCGTTGACTAACAATGGCGGCAAGAGCGATACCGGCATGGCGGGTTCGACGGAATACTCGGACCAGGTAATTATCCTGACCAAGATCAGGGTGCGGAACCAGACGGACATTCCGCTATTCATGCAGGACATCGGGATGACGATCAAGTTGCCGGACGGGTCGGAAGAGACGAACGTAGCAGCCAGTGACAAGGACATGGAGCGCGTGTTCCAGGCCTACCCGGCGCTGAGCTACCTGCGGTCGCCTCCGATACAGCGGGAGCTTACCCTGACTCCGGGGCAGTTTGCCGAGGGCCTGGCAATCTTCAACTTCAATATCGCCAAGGAACAGTGGGATACGCTGCAGACCGCGAAGGTGGTAGTGCAGTTTATGCACCAGAAGAACCTGGAGTTAGTAGTTACTCGTTAATCTTTGAAGGGTTTGATACCCCACTGCAAGCCAGACACGGCTTGCATGCGCCACCCGGGTTCTTTCCACACCCGGGTCATTTCCACATCCCCGGTCCCAGACAAATCTGGGTGGCCCATTCAAGCCGCGTTTGGCTTGAGTGGGGACATCTTAAACGCGCTTCGAACAGGAGACGGGGGAGCGAAATGCGCTCCCTCTTCTTCATTAGGGTTGCAAGGGGACTGGGGCGTTCTTGGGAGTGGCCAGGTAGCCGATCACCTGGTTCTTGTTGATCGAGTTGATGACTAGTTCATAGAGAAGCTTGTCCTTGCCGGTGTAGAACTGCACCGGCTCGTCTACGTTCTTGTCTTTCTTCTCAATCTTTTTGTCGTCGGATTCGACCAACAGGGTGTACTTCGAATGCTTGGTGTCAGCCTTCTTCAACTGCAGACTTATTCCCGAGAGAGGCGTGGGCTTCGCGCCCTTGGTCAGGTTCAGATCGTAGTAGTTGCGATCGCCTTTGTGCTTCAGGACGTCAAGCTCCTTGGCATTGGTCGCGACCAGCCCGCTGGTCAGGCCGAGATCGCCGGTGACTCGCTGCAAGCGGGATTCGGCGCTTTGCAGTTCGGTTTTAGTGGCGGCTACGTCGGTCTTGACTCCGCCCACATCCGTCTTCACGGCGGAGACGTCGCTCGATACGGCTCCTATTTGCTTCTGCGCCTCTGCCTGGGCCGCTTGCTGCTGCTTCTCCAGTCGGCTGGTCTCGGCTTGCTGGCGCTTCAGAAACTCACTGGCGCGGGCTTCCAGTTGACGCTGGGTTAACCCGACGCTCTGGCCCAGAGTCTCAGAGGTGACGCGCAGCTTTGCGTTGGTTTCACTCAGGCTCTCGGCTAGTTTGTCGTTCTGTTGTTGCGCGTTGACCAGGGCGGTTTGTGATTTTTCCAACCTTGTTTCGAGCGTGTAGCTCCAGACAAGGGCACCGGCCGACGCCAACGCGGCGAAGCCAAGAATGGCGATAAACAGCCCAGATTGTGTGCGTTCCCCTGTTTCTATCGTGTCGTCGCTCATGCGATCTGCCTCATTTCGCCTGCGTGGTTCATCGTATCGACCGTCTGGCTGATTTCCCCATCCTACAATGGACGAGTGGAGACTGCGGATGTCATCGTTGCGGGAGCAGGCATCATTGGCCTTTCCACCGCTTTGGAATTGGCGCAACACGGGTTGCGAGTGCGCGTGCTGGAACGAGGGCGCGCCATGGAAGAGGCGTCCTGGGCGGCAGCCGGCATGCTGGCTGGCGATGATCCGGAACATCCGCCGGCCTTGAGCGCCCTGGCTCACTTGAGCATCCAGCTTTATCCCGAGTACTTGCGCGCGATCGAGAGGCTTTCGGGCCGGACGGTCCGGCTGCGCACGCATGCGGCACTGCAAGTGGGTGCCGGGCCCGGCCACTCCATCGGCGCTGAAGAGGCGCGGCGGCGGGTTCCTGGATTGGTCACGGACGGAGCTTCTCTCTGGTGGATGGAAGAGGCTAGCCTGGATCCCCGTGACCTGTGCGTGGCGCTGCCCGCTGCCGTGGAGGCTGCCGGCGTGGATTTGCGATTGCAGACGGAGGTGCTGTCGGTGAGCACCGAAGCAGGCGGGGTGGTGCTCAGCACACGGACAGGCCGGCAGACTGCCGGTGCGTTCGTGAACTGCTGCGGCGCGTGGGCTGGGCAGATTGTTCACGCCGGCTCCGGCCTGGCCGCGGCCGCATCGGTCGAGCCACGCAAAGGACAGATGCTGACGGTCCGGCTCGATCCTCCGCTGGATTTGCCGTACGTGGTGCGCACTCCCGAGATTTACCTGGTGCCGCGCGGCAATGGCGAGGTGGTGGTTGGGGCGACGGTGGAACGAGCGGGATTCGATCGCAGTCTCGACCCGGCAGCTCTCGAGCGGCTGAGAGGTTTGGCTGCAGCCGTCTGGCCTCCGATCGCCTCGGGTACGGTGTGTGACAGCTGGAGCGGCCTTCGGCCGGGCACGCCCGATACGTTACCCCTGATTGGCGGCACAGGGGAACCGGGTTGCTGGGTGGCGACAGGGCACTTTCGTAACGGAATCATGTTGGCGCCGGCTACCGCCCTGGTAGTTCGGCAGCTGTTGCAGGGCACCCAGCCGTCTGTTGCGCTGGATGCTTTCGCTCCAGGCCGTTGACTGGACCGGAGGCAGCCCGGCGGGTAAGTGACAAGGTTCCGAGCGCTGGGCTATAAAACAGAGAGACTTGAGCCACCGGCTGAGAGCAGGCCGTGGCTCTCTCAACGTTCAGCGCGGCAAACCATCCCCCGCAAGTTGATCAGTGGCCGATCGAAGCCGGCCTGGGGCGAGTTTGCCCTTATTTGCGGTACCAGCATCTAAATAGAAATTCGATCAAGCGTTTACAGGAGCGTTCAGTATGTCTACGGCGGTCGCAGGCAAGGGACTTGCAGGGGTAGTTGCAGCCAACTCGGGTATTTGCTGGATCGACGGGGATGCCGGCGTGCTGGCCTATCGCGGCATCGACATCCATGAACTGGCAGTGAAGTCGACCTTCGAAGAGAGCACGTACCTGCTGTGGTTTGGACGGCTGCCGGCGCAAGCGGAACTGCAGCAGTTTAGCCGGCAGCTAGCGGAGGCGCGCACACTGGATCCCAGGGTGATCGAGCTGTTGCGCCAATTTCCCAAGAGCGCGACGCCAATGGAGGTCCTCCGGACTGCGGTGTCGGCGCTTAGCTTCTATGATCCCGACGAGAGCGACAACGAGCATGACGCGAATGTCCGTAAGAGCTTTCGACTGACTTCGCAGATCGCGATGTTGGTGGCGGCCTATGACCGGCTGCGCAAGGGCAAGGACGTGATCGCTCCGGACGCATCGCTTAGCCATGCCGGGAACTTCCTCTGGATGCTGAATGGGGAGAAGCCTTCAGAAACGGCGACGAAAACTTTTGATCTGGCGCTCATACTGCATGCGGACCATGAATTGAACGCCTCCACCTTTGCTGCGCGGGTGATTGCCGCGACGCTCTCGGATATTCACTCGGCGATCACTGGGGCGATTGGTGCGCTCAAGGGTCCCCTGCACGGGGGAGCGAACGAGGCAGTCATGCGGATGCTGTTCGCGATCGATAAAGAGGGCGCTGATCCGGTGGCGTATGTCGCCAATCTGTTAGCGCAGAAGAAGAAGATCTCGGGCTTCGGGCATCGGGTTTACCACACCGAGGATCCCCGAGCGACCCACCTGCGGAAGATGTCGGAAGAACTGGGTGAGTCCTCAGGCAATGCCAAGTGGTTCCAGATGTCGCGAGCGATCGAGAAGCACGTGCTCGCGGAGAAGAAGCTGAACGCGAATGTGGACTTTTATTCGGCTTCTACGTACACCATGCTGGGCATCGATCTGGACCTGTTTACCCCCATTTTTGCGGTGAGCCGCATGGCCGGTTGGGGCGCGCACGTGATCGAGCAGCTGGACGACAACCGATTGATTCGCCCGCGGGCGGAGTATATCGGGCCGGAGTACCCGGTGAGCTATACGCCGATTGCCAAGCGGTAGGGTCTTCGTTCAGTGTCCGGGTGGAAGAAGTTAAGGTGGAGGGCCGTGAGCCCTCCACTTTCAGCTTTAGGGTATATGACGGGGAGTCAGACACCGGACTACGTGACTAAGGCTTGCGGCTGGCAGGTGGAATGATTCCGTTCATGCGCAGGTAGACGACCATCTGGCCATAGTGGTCGTTGGTGTGCGCCAGGCAGCCTGCAGCTAAACCGGCGCGGGTGCTATCGTGAGCGCCTACTACAGCAAAAGCGTTACCTGCAGTCATCTTGGCAACCGCTTGATTCGCGAAGGCATAGGAATCCTTCAGCGCCTTAACGATATTGTCTTTCCCGGTGAGTTTTTCGAGTTGATCTCCATTGACCGAGCTCTTCACGCCGAAATTTCCGAAGTAGTAGTACTGCGCAGCGGCGATGTGGGCGACCTGCTCGCCAAATGTGCGCACGCCCTTGAAATCGCCAGTGGAAGGCGCGAAGTTGAACTTATCAGCCGGCATTGCTTCTGCCGCGGAAATGACTTCCTCCGCCTGACTGCTCAACAGCTTTGTATAGACCTGAGCCGGGGACTGCTCGGCTCCCATGGCCATGCCGGTACCGGACATTGGCTCCGCGGCCAGCGCGGAGGACGTGCCTAAGCCGCCCACCATACAAGCGGCCAGGGGCAATAAATACAGAGCGGTGCTCACGAGCTTTGTTCTCACGATCGATCTCTCCTCAGGTTTGCAATTGCAGGAGCCAGCGTATCAGGTTTGGTTAGGCCGGTCCCGTAGAATGGAGGTGTGAACCGGCGTCGAATCTACATGGACGCGAATGCGACCACACCACTCCTACCCGAGGTGCTGGAGGCCATGCGCCCGTGCCTGCTGGAGCAGTTCGGAAATGCATCGTCCATCCACCGGGAAGGGCAACAAGCCCGTGCTGCCGTGGAGCAGGCGCGGGCGAGCGTAGCTCGGTTCCTGGGGGCGCGTCCGGCCGAAATCGTATTCACCAGTGGCGGGACGGAGAGCGACAACCTGGCGATCTTCGGGTCGATCCGGGCCGGGGACCACGTCATCACGAGTGCCGTCGAGCATCACGCGGTGCTCCATGCAGTGCAGCGGCTGGCCACCCAGGGTGTCGCCGTCGACGTTTTGCCGGTGGACGCGCAGGGCGTTCTCGATGCCGGTGATGTCAGTCGCGCAATGCGACCTAACACGCGCTTAATCAGTGTGATGATGGCCAACAATGAAACCGGAGCCTTACAGCCTGTCGAGGCCATCGGCCGCATAGCGCAGGAGGCTGGGGTGCCCTTCCACGTGGATGCGGTGCAGGCAGCCGGCAAGGTGCCGATCGAGGTGGACCGTATCGGGTGCCAGCTGCTATCGATTTCCGGCCACAAGATGCATGGTCCGCAAGGTACGGGAGCGCTGTTCGTGCGGCGCGGCACACGCTTGCAGCCGATGTTCGCCGGGGGTGCTCATGAGCGGCAGCGCCGGGCCGGCACGGAAAACGTGGCCGGCGTAGTGGGGCTGGGTAAGGCCGCCGAGTGCGCTGCGGAAGCGCTGGGCAGTGGCGCGGCCGAACGCATGGGCAGGTTGCGCGACCGGCTGGAAAGTGGTGTCCTGGCGGTCACGCAGGGCGCAGGCGTGAATAGTGGACTGGCGACCCGGGTGCCCAACACCACGAACCTGTGGTTCGACGGACTGGAGGGCGAAGCGCTGGTGATCGCGCTGGACCTGCAGGGGTTGGCGGTTTCCAGCGGGGCGGCGTGCTCCTCGGGCGCGAACGAGCCATCGCATGTATTGCAGGCGATGGGACTCTCCAAAGAGCGGGCTCGCGCCAGTCTGAGGATTAGCCTGCATCGGCTGACGACGGAAGACGAAATCGAAGTGGCTTTGGAGTTAGTAGCGTCGCGCGTCAGCAGACTGCGCGCAATATCGGCCGCTATGGTGCATTGACGAAATGAAGAACGAAGAGACAAAGACGATTGCGGTCGCGATGTCGGGCGGCGTGGATTCTTCCGCGGTCGCGGCGATGCTCAAGGCAGAGGGCCATGACCTGGTGGGCCTGACCATGCAGCTCTGGAACCAGCGGCGCCTGGCCGGCGCGGAGGGCATGCCGGAACAGGTGCAGGGACGGTGCTGCTCAATTGATGACGTGTACGACGCTCGCCGAGTGGCGGAAAAACTGAATATCCCTTATTACGTGGTCAACCATGAGGAGCGGTTCGAGCGGGATGTGATCCGCCCGTTTGTGGATGAATACCTGGCTGGGCGCACGCCGATTCCCTGCAGCCTCTGCAACAACCACCTGAAGTTCGATCAGCTGCTTCTAACCGCGCGGCAGATTGGGGCAGACATGATCGCCACCGGACATTACGCGCGGAATGCCTTTGACCCGCAGCGTGGGCGTTGGATCCTGAAGCGGCCGGCGGATGCCAGCAAAGACCAGACCTATTTTCTGTTTGGGCTGACGCAGGATCAGTTGGCGCACACGCTTTTCCCCCTGGGCGAGTTCACCAAGCCGGTGGTGCGGGAGATGGCACAGGGTTATGGCCTGGCGTCGGCCAACAAGCCGGATTCACAGGAGATCTGCTTTATCCCGGGCGGCGACTACAAGCAATTTATTGATGCTTACCTGGAGGAGCAGGGGGAGACGGTTCCTGAGACCGCGGGGGAGTTGGTCTCAGTGAGTGGCGAACCGCGCGGTAAACACGAGGGCATTCACAACTTCACCGTGGGCCAGCGCAAAGGCCTGGGTCTCGCATCGCCCTCGCCGTTGTACGTCATCGCGATCGATTCCAACAGCAAACAGGTGACGGTCGGACCGGAGCCCTCCTTGCTACGAACTACCCTGCGGGCACAAAAGCTGAACTGGATTTCGATTCCCGCGCTCGAGGGCGAGATGCGGGTGCAGGTGAAGATCCGGCATCGCCATGAGCCAGCCTGGGCGACCCTGCGCGCCACCGGGGCGGATGAGATCGAAGCACGCTTCGATGAACCGGTGCGTGCCGTAACCCCGGGGCAGGCTGCTGTGTTTTACGATGGCGACGAAGTGGTGGGCGGCGGGTGGATTGTTTAGCAGGCGGCCGCCGCACCCCTGGCATGTGCTCTAGACGAAAAGGTCTTCTTCCACTTCGCGGCGATCGCGGTGGTTTTGATACTCGTTCGGGGTCTTGCTGCGTAGCACCTCGACACCCGCACGCAATCCGCTCAGGATGCCGTTCACCTGCCGGATGGGCACGGAGACACCATGCTCGATGGCGTGTACCGCGGAATTCAACTGATCCAGGGTTCCCTTCATCATGCCATCCACGCGCGAGGCCTGCTGCTGTGCGCGGCCGGTGACGTCGTCCACCAGTCCACCCACTTCTTCCGTCTTGGCGCGGACCGTGCCACTGATCGCCGTCACATTCTCGGAGATGGTCTTGAGCTTGGGCGTGAAGTCCTGAATGATCTCCCGGGACGAGATGATGGCCGGCATTGCGTGCAAACGAATGTCGTCGATGAGCGCCATAGCCTTCTTCTGCAGTTTGAGAACGCCTAACGCCATGCCTACCGTGAACGCGGCCTGCATAAATATGCTGAGGGCGGCGATGCCGATAAAGATGATGAGCAGTAATTGCGAGGTTTTATCCATTGGCTTTTCTGTGACCCCTCCACACGAAGGGGTCCGCACTCATGGCGGCTCGGGCCGGGGTTGTCAACGGGACAACCTCACCTCCCGAGCCACCCTCTAGGTTGATGAATACAGGCTAGAACTGTCCGTCGCCTGGGGTCGTCGTGGCGGTGTAGGCGTTCTTGCCTGCGTCCACGGCCGCGGTCACTTTGTTTGCGTGCTTGGCAACGGCCTTGCGGCCCTGCTCCACGTAATCGGTGACCTGGGCGCGACTGCGATCGACTACCTGCTTGCCTTGCTCGACGTAGTCGCTTACCTGGTCTTTGGCAACGTCGACATAGTCATTCACCTGGGCAGCGGCGGCCTTTGACCGTTGCTTGATGTATTCGCCGCGCTCACGGGCACTCTCTGCGAGTGTGTCCCGGGTATCGGCACCTGCTTGCGGAGCGTACAGGACGCCGACCGCGGCACCGATGCCAAGCCCGACCAAAAACCAGCCAAACCCGTTACTACCGCCTTCGTTTTCCATCTCGTCTGTCATGTATCTTCCCCTCAATCTTGTTGTACTTGACTCAAATATACTGCTTCCGCTCGTTTCAGCCTGGTTAGCACGAGGATACTCGCAGAAGACACATTGCCAGGTCACGGATGACTTGGCAACAATCATGTGATGCAATATTGACCTGCGGCGAAGTCTGGGTTAGCGAGTATGCTCCGGTTTTGCCACGGCGGCTTCGCGGCTCGGTCGGACTGCACCCGGCAGGTTGTTTCCCTCGTCCAATGAGATAACGGCTGCGGTTTTCTGGTGCTTTCAAGGCGAGAAGACGTTGCGGCTGTACTGCCAAGAGTGGCGGAAGGATAGGTCTTTATGAGAGCAGTAAATCCAGTTCAGCAGGGTATTTTGGTAATCCTCCTTAGCGGCGCCACCCTGGTAAGCCAGGGTTGCCGGAATCCGTTTCTTCCCCCGGACAAGCCGGCGCCGGCAGCCCAGGCGGCCACGCCAGCGCCCACGCCGCAACCGGCGCCGCCGGTAGTGCGCGACGATCAGCAGATCGGCAGCGACATCCAAGCCAGGATTGCGGCAGAAGCAGCCCTGAACGGACAGCCGATTCAGGTGGATGTAGCCGGCGGGGTGGCTACCCTGAGCGGCAAGGTACAAAATGACGCCTCTCGCGCACTGGCAGCGGCAGACAGCGCTTCGGTGGACGGAGTAAGGACGGTGGTGAACAACCTGGTGGTTGCGCCGGTTCAGGCAACCAGGGCTGTGCCCGAAAGGCGCCGCCGCGAGATGGCCAGAGCACTGCCGCCGCCACCACCGCCACCGGCTCCCATGAATGGGCCGCCCTCCCAGGATCAGGTAAGGATTGTTCAACCGCCCCCACCTCCGCCGGCTCCGGCGGTGAAAACGGTGACGCTTCCAGCGGGAACGGTGATCCCGGTCCGCATGACCGACACGCTGGATAGCCAGAGCACGCAGTCAAACACGGTGTTCCATGGCTCGCTGGCAGGCGACCTGATTGCTGATGGCATGGTGGTCGCTCGTTCCGGAGCAAATGTGGTGGGCCGGGTGATCACTGCAAAGGACGCGACCCACTTCTCCGGCAGCTCGGAGCTGTCCATTGAACTCACGCGGGTGGATACGGTCGATCATCCAGTGGATGTGGTGACGGACGCGTTTACCAAGCAAGGGAACGGCCGGGGCAAGAACACGGCGCTAAAGACGGGCGGGGGCGCGGCGGTTGGCGCGATCCTGGGCGGCCTTTTAGGCGGCGGCAAAGGTGCGGCCATTGGCGCTGCTTCCGGTGGCGGTATCGGCGCCGGGGTGAACGGGGTAACGCGCGGGCAGCAGGTGCAGATACCGACGGAGACGCTGGTGAACTTCCGGCTGCAAACGCCGGTTAGCGTGACCACGTCGAAGACGATTGGCGGCTCGCGCAGCACGTACAGCGGGGACGGACTGCAACAGCGGCCCTAACGATCGTCCGGAACACGTACAAAGGGCTGCGCCGAGCGCAGCCCTTTTTGCGGATGATGCAACTTTGAGAGTCAGGGAGAGGTGCGATGGAACTTGCCATAGTGATCATGGCTGCAGGCAAAGGAACGCGGCTTAAAAGCAAGCGGCCCAAGGTGCTGCATGAGGTGGGTGGAAAGCTGCTGCTGCGGCATGTGGTCGACGCGGCCAGGCGCATTGTTCCAGCGGAAGACATCTTTGTGGTCGTGGGGCACCAGGCAGACCTGGTCAAAGAGGCGGTGGCCGGCACGGGCGTGCGCTTTGTGGAGCAAACGGAGCAACGGGGTACCGGGCATGCGATCCAGCAGGCCCGGGCTGCGGTGCATAGCTATGACAACGTGCTTGTTTTGTCGGGAGATGTGCCGCTGATCCGGCCGGAAACCATCCAGCGCCTGCGTGACTTTCACCTCGCGCAGCGTGCGGCGATGACCATACTGACGGCTGCCCCCGAAGATCTGCATGGGTATGGCCGGGTGATTCGCAAGTCCCCTGGATCGAACGAGGTAACTGCCATTGTGGAAGCCAAGGCCTTAACTCCCGAGACGGAGAAGGCACGGGAGATCAACTCCGGTATTTATGGATTTGAGCGGGAGGCATTGTTCGCATATATCGAGCAGTTGGGGACGCAGAACGCTCATGGAGAGCTTTACCTTACCGATATGGCGGCCATTCTGGTTGAAGCGGGGAGACGCGTGATTGCACTGGAGGCGGAGGATGCGGATGAAGTGCTGGGCGCCAACACGATCGCCGAGATGATGGCGATCGACGGGAAACTGCGACTCAGCACGGCGAAGCGCTTGATGGCAGAGGGAGTAACGATCTTTCGGCCGGAGACGACGGTAATTGATGCCGATGTGCGGGTAGGCAGTGACACAGTGATCGAGCCCTTTGTGCAGTTGTTGGGCAATACGACGATAGGCGGCGACTGCCGGATCCGGTCGTACTCGGTTCTGGAGAACGTCACCCTGGGGGACGGTGTGACGGTGCGGCAGGGTTGCATAGTGACGCAGTCGCGGGTGGATGATAGAGCGGTTCTGGGACCCTATGCGCACATTCGCCCGGAAAGCGAAATTGGCGAAGGCGCGCATGTGGGAAATTTCGTTGAGACCAAGAAGATGCGTCTGGGCAAGGGATCGAAAGCGAATCACCTCACCTATCTGGGCGATGCCGAGATCGGGACGGGAGTGAATGTGGGCGCAGGCGTTATTACCTGTAACTACGATGGTGTGCATAAGAACAAGACGGTCATCGGGGATGGAGCATTTGTGGGCAGCGACTCCACGCTGGTAGCGCCGCTGACGGTGGGGCACGGGGCCTATATTGCTGCTGGCTCCTGCATCACCGAGGATGTACCGAACGATGCCCTGGCGCTGGGCCGGGCGCGGCAGATGACGAAGGAAGGCTGGGCTGAGAAGCGGCGTATCCGCCAACGGCGCTAACAGGTTCAGGCAGTCGAGGGGGCGGGGTCAGGCGGCTTCGTGCCGTGCCTGGTCTGCGAGAATCTGGCAGAGTCGAATGCGGGCAGAAAAGCAGGCGCGTTGCACCTGCGGCTCCGGCATGTTGAGCAGGCGCCCGATCAGCGCGGAGTTGTATCCTTCCACATCGCGCAGGAGGAACAAAAGGCGTTCGCTGGGGGGCAGCGTACGAATCGCAGCTTCCATGTCCGGGCGGAGCACGTTGCGGCGACTGAGATCCATTCCCGGCCTGATGACTGCGGGAGGCTCTTCCTGGTCCAATGGAAAGCGCTGGTTCAGTTCGCCAACCAATGCGGTATCTACGGCGAAGCCATCGGGTAATTCCTGCTGTTGGAAAGCACGGATAAAGGTGGTCGCCAGGATTTCTTCTGCTTCGATTTCGTTACCAGTCATGTAGAAAGCCAGCGAAAAAGTGCGGTGACGGTGACTCTCGTACACATCGCGCTGCTGCTGCTCATTCGACTGCTTGGCAGCCTGAGAAGCGACCAGCTTGGATTCGCCTTCAAATTTGAACAAGAATCCCCCTTTGAGACAGAGCGGTGTCAACGAGGGAGAAGTAAAGGATGGGTGCCATGGTGTTGAGAGAACCAGAACTGGCTCCACAAAAAGTATAACAGTTTGGCGCGTGCGGACGAGATCCACTGCAAGAATCCCGCTTGCCATACCGGGATAGAAGATAAACTCTTGGTGAGCGTCCACTGAACACGGTGGAACTTTGCCTGCATTTTTTTCGTAGCGCTTATTACGCTCCACTGCGGGCAAATTGGGCTCCTGAGGCGGGTGCCAATGCAATTCGCAGGAACGCAGAGGAGAGGAAGCTTACCGGTTTGACCGGTCACTCGGCAAGTATGGAAAGAGCACGCACCCCAGCACGAGTCCTGGTCATTGCCGAGCAAGTGCATTTTAGGGCCACGCTCCAGGGAATGCTTGAAAAAGCAGACTATGTCACCGTGCTTTCGGGCGCAGCTCCGGAGTCGATCACGCGCGCAGAAAGAGACGGCTCGTTCGACCTGGTTCTGGCAGACCTGACCATGGTCGAAGTCGAGGCCCTCGGACTGCTGGAGCGGATGCGCCAGATCGAGCCGGACACCCCCCTGGTACTACTGACGCCGAACTATGAAGTGAAGGCAGCAATTGCCGCCGTTCGCCAGGGCGCGTATGACTATCTGCTGAAGCCGTTCGAAAGAGACGAACTCCTGGCTACGGTGAAGCGAGCGGTCGAATACCGGCGCTTGCTGCAGCAGAACGCGTCCTATCGGCAGGACCTGGAGCAGATGGTGAGTGCCCGGACGGGCATGCTGCACCAGGCGATTATGGATCTGGAACGGTCGTATGACATCACGCTCGAGGCGCTGGGGGATGCGCTCGATCTAAAGGATGCGGAGACCGAAGGCCACTCGAAGCGGGTGACCGCTTTTACGATTGCGCTTGCCCGCGGTGCGGGGATTCCGGCGCAGCAGATTCCGGTCATTGCACGCGGCGCGTTTTTGCACGATATCGGCAAGATGGCGATTCCGGACGCGATTCTTCTAAAGCCGAGCAAGCTGCAGGCGGACGAGCAAACAATCATGCGCGAGCACTGCGCGCGGGGTTACGAGATGCTGCGCAAAATCCCATTCCTGCAGGAGGCTGCCGAGATTGTCTACAGCCACCAGGAGCACTACGACGGCAGCGGGTATCCGCGTCAACTGAAAGGCGAGGAAATACCGCTGGGAGCGCGCATCTTTGCCATAGCCGATACGCTCGATGCCATTACCTCGGATCGGCCCTATCGCAAAGCAGCAAGCTTCGGCCAGGCGCGCCTCGAAATCAAACGCTGCTCGGGGACGCAGTTCGATCCTAAGGTGGTGGACGTTTATCTCAGTTTGCCTGATCAACTGTGGGAAGATTTGCGGGCAGAGATCACGCAACAGGCGAAACGGTTGGCTCCGGTGAAGCCGGAAAAGAAAGAGCGGCCCAAGCTGCGCAATCTGTTCGCGTCTGAACGACAGCGGTAGCTTCTTCGGGGATGAGAGGACATGGCATGACAGTGATAAGCCCAGAGGTCGTTAAGGAGCGGCTCCAACGGCTGCCTGGGTGGCAGCTTGAGGGCCAGGAAATCGTGCGGCACTACCAATTTGCTGATTTCACCTCAGCCATGGCCTTCGTGAACCAGGTCGCCGAAAAGGCCGAGGCGGCCGACCACCACCCCGACATTGACATCCGTTACAACAAAGTGCGGTTGGCGCTCATTTCGCACGACAAAGGCGGGTTGACGGAGCGGGATATGAGGATGGCGGCCACGGTGAGTTCCCTGCTGCCCTGATATCGGGGTCTTAGTGCGAGTGTGCCTACTCTGTGTCAGGCAGCGGTGGGGGGTCGACTTGCTGGCGCATCAGGGCGAGGGTGCGGCGATTCCAGATCGCCACGGCGATCCCGCCAAAGGCAGCCGAAGTGAGAAGCAGCAAACTGGTGCGCCACGGACTGCTGCGCTCTGCAGGCCATGGGTGAGTCGGCGCTTGTGGAGGAGTCGCAGGCTTTCGGGCAAATACACGGAGAGGCATAGATTGAGGTAAACGCGACCTGTAAAGCTATTGTGAACGTTCGCGCGGCTGGAGCAACTAAATATCAGAAAGGGCGTTCACATTATTAGGCGGGAGGCAGATGGGAAATACAGGAATCGGGATTAAAAAGTTTCAAATCTGCTAATTTTTACGAGATTCTGTATTTAACGCCTCAAGTTCTGCTAGTATCAATTCAGTCGTTGTTGAGGTAAGCGCTCCAACGGCGAAGGTTTCAGTACAAGTTGCGTCACTGGCCTCCCGGCACGGACAATTCACCGTTCGTGCCGCCTTTTTTTTGTGCTGAGTGTCAGTTTCTCCAAAATTCATCTATCTTGCACTGGTTCGGGTCGGCCTACATCTGCCTGGCGTACACTATTGCGTTATCTACGTTCCTTAGGAGCTTTATCATGCGGCGAGTGTTACTCTGCCTGGCGATCGGCACATTAACTGTGGCGGCCTCTGCGCAATGGGTCGGGGCGAACGATGTGCCCGCATATCATGCGGCGGCGCCAGAACATGGCGAGAAGCTGCCGGCGATCCTGTCGGGCAAACAGCTGACCGGGCCGATGTTCCAATACCCATGGCAAAAAGTGGTCTACACCGATGCGGCGAAGGTGCCCAACGTGCTGTATCAGTTGCCTTGCTATTGCCGGTGTGACCGGAACATGGGGCACGCGAGCCTGCACAGCTGCTTCGAAGGGCTTCACGGGGCGGAGTGCTCTACCTGCGCCAAGGAAGGTTATTACGCCTACCAGATGACGCTGAAGGGCAAGTCGGTCAAGGAGATCCGGGAAGGCGTCATGCGCAAGGATTTCGAGAGCATCGACCTGAATTCCATAGGCTCTTGAGGCGGAACGCGACGTTTGTGCGCGATATACTAGTAGGGAGCCCGGTCGGGCTCGATCACTGAAGGGGGCGTCACGGTTTCGACGGGATCGATTAGGTTAAGAGGCATGCCGGGGTGTGAGCACCCGTAATCGCTTGCAAAAACAATAATTGCTAACAACAACCTAGCACTTGCTGCTTAATTAATTAAGTAGCCGTTCGCCGCGGCTTTGCCTGTGGGCTGCGAACGAACGTCGCACAGCGGGCTGGTTCCTGAGACGCGGTCCGAGCCGCAGGAACGAGATCATCGGACTAGCATTGCGCGCATCTTGTCGGTTCTGAGCGCGCCGTGCGAATCTTTCGGAACTCGACTACGCATGGAGTCTCTTTGCTGACATGGATTTCGGACGCGGGTTCGACTCCCGCCGCCTCCACCAAGTCTTTAATTTTCGACAGTTTAGACAAATCTTGACGCCCGTCCTATCTCCGCCGTCTCCAGCATTTTTTCCGCTTTTGTTGGGTGCGTCTGTCTACACGAAGCCATTGCCTGCCGCGCGAAAGTGGTACATTCCTTGTTCGTCGCTTCGGAGATGGCATTACAACCGTCGCTCCCGTTTGCGGTAAGTTCCGATCGAAATAGTTGTCATGCTTCTGGAGTGGTCTGACTATTCGATCGCAGCCAGGATTTTGCGTAGCAATCGCCTCGGCTTGAGGTCTCAATGGTGTTTTGCCATCTTCGACTCTTTACTCGAAACCGAATCCCTCTGACCCCGTGTGCAATCAGATGCCGGTGCCATCTTGCAGCTCGGCCAGGACGCAAGGAAGGTCACTGAGGCTGGAACCGATACGCACTCGGTCCGCACGCAATCCGACCCGGATTTAATCTCCTGTGGTGCGAAGGGTTAGACTCACGGGCGTGCCGTTCGAGACTGGGACTCGGCTCGATCCAAGGGTGCGTTAAAACAAGCTGCCGAACGAGACGTCTACATGCGCAACGTAAGTCGTTTGCATTTACCTTGTCTTCGACCGCCCCGTCAGAAAGGTTCCGCCGATACTCTCCAGAAGGTTTACGCCAAAGCGCCGCAGCTAGCCTAAAAATAAATTAATGTGTACCAGCGGGCAATGCTCATGCAGGCCGCTAATAATATTGAAGTCAACTTTGAGGAGACAGGTCAACAATGGCAGGTAAGCGGGGTTGCTGAAAGGCGGATTTGATGCGGAAACTTTTTCTGGTAATTTCGATTTTGACGCCAAGCACTTTCGCGGCTACTTACAACATCACGCCATCGACACCAAACGTCACGGTTGTCAGTGATCTCGCTGCGGGATCCGGGGGTGGAAACACGTATAACTTTGCGACGGGAACTTACACCCAAGCTACTGCCACATGGACTTTTCCTTGCGTCGGTGGGAATGTTTTTAAAGGTGTTTCAGCGAGATTCGCCATAGGAAGTGGCATAAGCCCCACCACTATTTTTGCTCCAACGTTCACCGGTTCTAATGCAGTAGCTATCGTCGGAAACAATTCCTATACATCTTCTGGCACGGGCTGCGTCATTAAGTACATCGGTTTTGATACACAAAATGTATACGTTTATGCGCCCACATCGGGACTACTATTTGAATTCAATGCTGTTTACAACATTCTCGGCGAGGTAGATGGTGGGGGCTGCACCACATGCTATGCCGGAATATATTTTGGAAATGGTGGGTCAACGGAAGATATCGGTTACTCATCGGTCGTCTGGAACACGTTTGGTCCATCCTGTACAGATGTAGATGAGGGCACATACAAAGAAACAGATGAAGGTGGGACCTGCGGAGGAGTGATGGTGCAGGGTAGCAATGTAAACCTTACCATTCAGAACAACAATGTGAGCGGCCAAATCGAGGAGTTTTTTAAGACCCTAGCACAAGGCGGATCTCCCGGGGGATTGTCCACAAACCTGCTCGTTCAACACAACGACATTTGTTGTGTGCATAGGATTGCGATAGAAATGCAGCAGGGTGATGCCTCGAACCAAATAGTACAGTTTAACGATATCCGCGAGCCTTACAATCCACAGGCTTTCAGTATGGGTATTTCGAGCGCCTGCTGCGAATCCTCGACTGGAAGCTCAGCAGGGTCAAATACTGTGAGCAGTAACGCTCTGCTCCAGGACAGTTCGTGCTCTGTTTCGTACTGTTGGGGATACGGAATTGAGTTGTGGGGCAATCAGCCAGTATCGAATGGAAATCTCATCCAGAACGCAACAGGATATCCATCCATCGCATTCGGACCTTCAATCTCTCCAACAGCCATCAACAATATATTGCAAGGTTCATTGGCCGGCGTCTACTGCGAGGACGGGGGCTCGCCACCCTCCTGCACCGACGTAACCGGTACAGAGACGTACACTCCGAACACAATAAGCACGACGATCTCGGCAAAAACGAGCGGCGCTACATTCATTTCACCGACTTCTGGACCGCATTCTTTTCCTCTTACGGTCTCCCTGTCCGGCTCCACAGACCCGAACATTACTTCGTACTACACGACAGACGGGAGCTCCCCCGTGCCGGGAGCAGGCACCACACAAGTATATTCAGCACCGTTTATCCTTACGGGGCCCGGAACTGTGAAGGCAGTTGGCATGTGGGGCGCCGGAGCCAATCCTTTTTCTTACCATAGTGGCTATGGCTATGTCCCAAGTGCAGTGCACAGCGCCACATACACAAGCGAATAGAACAGGTTTGCTACTTCAGATCAGGGTGCGCATACCGCCTAAGTTCTGGCTGCCTCAAAATACCATTGCTTAAAATGCTCGGGCTTGCCGACTCAGGGTTCGAATTGCATCAGCAGTGTTTGAGTAAACAGCTTGTTGGAGCGGAGGCAACGACGGCAGTGCGCTGCTTGCCATCGTGACCGCCGAAGATTAGACGGGCCGGTGCTCCCGAGCCAACTGTAGATGGGGATGCATGCTTGATGAAGCCGCGCCGGGTTAGCGATTTACAAGATACTAATGCCTCGGACCCTGTTTTGCGTTGAGCGTGGCGCTGGGACGTGGTGGTGCCTGCGGCGCTGGTATCGTTGCACTTTTGAATCGAATTTGCTGCAGGCGCGAAGATTCCAACGTTGGCGGCATCACCGCATCACCCACATTCGGCGGTCATTCTCAGAGACTCAGCAGGCTGGCTGCAGTGGCCTTAGGCCTCCAACACGCGCTTCGTTGTAGGTCAACAGTGCCATTCCGGACACCGATGTGTACTCAAGCATGTCGTCACCTCGTCATGAGATCTCCCGTGAATATCCTTCAACAGAACCAGGACCATCCATCCCAAGGCAGCGCCAAGTCTCTTCTCGCCCAGCACCGAATAAAGGCTTCCTGAACAATAGCAACGGGCATCTCGCAGGTGAAGGGTGAAGGCCTTCGCGTCGGCGCAAGTTGTTTCATTTCGGGTCTGATAAAACATTTTGAAAACTTGCTTTGGGATCGGCATCTACCTGCCCCCGCTGCTTGATGAAGGCAGCCCTATAGCCGATAAACCACTCAGTCGCGCGTGCCATGTAAAGAGAACTCTTCGTTAGAGATCCCTGCGGAATGGAGGCTCTACGATCTCACGCAGTTTGCCAATCTATGCACCCACATGATGGGACAAGGTGAGCAAGCTGTCTTGTTCTATCCGGTAGGCAGGTGAAATGGCTCGTGCACGATATTTTTAGGGGATATTATGATCCGCTTTTTGTTAGCCAAGCATCGAAATCGGTTGGAGGATTCAGGTTGTATAGGGTTGCTTTTACTGCTTGCCGCGCTGGTCTTTCTGTTGCGCAATAGCGCCGTTCCCATGCAGATTTGGGACGAGAGCCGAAATGCCAACAACGCCCTGGAGATGAGTAATACGGGCTTTTCCTTAGTCACGCGCTTTCATGGAGTGGCTGACCACTGGAGCACGAAGCCTCCCCTACTAATATGGCTTATTGCCGTCTGTCTCCGCATCGGTTTACCCCCGCTCTTGGCTGTCCGCCTTCCTTCGATCACAGCAGCGACATTCAGCGTCCTCTTGGTATTCTTCTTCGCCCGCGTCTGGCTGCGTGACCGGCTCGCTGGCCTCTTCTCCGCGTTAATCTTGCTGGCCAGCCCACTTTTCGTGGGATGGCACACCGGCCGAACGGGGGATTACGACAGCCTTATAGTTTTTTTCACGTTGGCCTACTCCCTGGCCTTCTGGCGCTACATCGAATCCCAAGGCCGCCCTCCGGCCAAATGGATCGTCATCGCCGGCGTGGCGCTTGCCCTAGGCACGCTTACCAAGGGCGTAGGTGGTGCGTTAGCCCTCCCAGCTTTGCTGTTGTACGCGATTGTTCGCCGCCGACTGAATATACTTTTACGGGATCCGTGCGTGTGGCTAACTTTATTAGGAGTGGTGCTCGCCATCGGCAGCTACTACACGCTCCGGGAAAGCGCTGATCCTGGATACCTCGCGGCCGTTTGGAGGAACGAATTCACAGGGCGCTATCTCACCGTAAATGAAGAACACACAGGCGGTCCGTTCTATTATTTTCGGGTTCTGGCCGGCAAGTTCGAGCCGGGCTTCCTAATGCTACCTCTGGTCGCTTGTGCATTCTTCAGGCGTGAACGACGTCGCCGCTCCGTGACCTTACTCTGTCTATTTGTCGCCGGCACGCTGTTGGCAGTGCTCACCAAGTCTCAAACGAAAATCTTCTGGTATTTGGCGCCTGCCACACCGTTTCTCGCCTTGGCGGTTGGAGTCGGCCTCTCTGATGGTCTTGCTTGGTTGCGTCAGCGCGAACGAGCGCATCGGGCATTCGTTCAGCCGCGACTCGCGTACCTCGCGGTGGCAGCTATCTTCGCGACCGCTAACTTGGGTGCTATCTATTACTACCAGTTTGGCGTAGAGAAGAAGCTTTCCAGCTCTTACATGGGGGGCAGATATGGGCCGTTTCTCGAAGAGATCCGTAATAGCAATCTGACCCGCAATCTCATTTTGCTCGACGAAGGCTCAAGCGAAGCGATGATTGACAATCAGAGCGGCGACTTTGACCACTACAGCCCTGAAGCGGATTTCTATGCCAAAGTTGAGGACGCGCAGGGCATGCGCGTGCGGGTTGTTGTGCCGGGGAGTGATCTGCCCTCAGGGACGTGGATTGCCACGTGCGATCCGCGTGCCCATCGGTGGCTCACTGCCCACTACCAAGTGGCTGTCGCACTGCAATCCCGCCCTTGGTGCGCATTCGAGCAGACCCGGGGCCCCAAACCGAATTCGCTTTCTCAGTAGCTTCCTCCATGCGGCCCCCTCCTTTGCACGACGGGGAGGGACCGATTGTTAAACTCACAATGCCGGTTTGAAGGAACCTTGGAACTGGGACGGTTGAAGATTCGCGAGCAAGGTTGGATAGTTGACCTTCGTCGAAGGCCGCTGACCTGAGCAGATCCACGGTTTCGGATTGGCCCGCGACCGCCGACGTAATTATTCGCTTTTATTTCACCCTCCCGCGTACGATACGCGTACGATTGATTCGGCATTTGAGCACTTCTGGCACTTCATTCCGCTCTTAGAATGTTCAACTTAGAGATTCTAAAGGGTGTAGAAAGGTTCGACTCCCGCCGCCTCCACCAAATTTTTTACAGAAGTTCTGCCTATCGAGATTTGTGAATTCGCACTTCTCCCGACTAGAAAACGTCGGCAGAGACGGGAATTCACAGGTCTCACCCGGCGACTCTGTCCCCTTCAGACCCCTTCCGAAAGAACTCTCCCCACCTAAATCCCGCGTCTGCATTACACTAGCCGCACGTCTAGTACTTCCCGCAACTTCCAATATTCTCTTCACCTCAGAAAGATGTGCATGGATCTGTCCAGGAAGATCGTCTCGTCAGTGTTCGCCGTCAGTCTGCTTTCCGGCTCCTTCGCCGGTCCGCTTCACGCACAGGAAAAGGCCAAAGTACCGGGCACCGATTGGATCCAGTTGTTCAATGGCAGCAACCTGGATGGTTGGGTCAAGGTGGGCAACGAAAGCTGGACAGTTGAGGATGGCCTGCTCCACGGCAAGGGTCTGACCTCGGCCTACGGCTACCTGGAAACCGCGAAGGATTACAAAGACTTTCAGCTCTCGCTGCGCTTCAAGTGTGTGGGCGATGGCAATAGCGGGGTCTTCTTCCACACTGGCTTCAAGCCAGGGTCGGTCGATACCACACAAGGCATGCAGTTTGAAATCGATTGCACCATGATGCACCACACGGGCGGCGTTTATGGTGAGGACGGACGAGGCTGGGTGGTGTGGCCGGCACCGGAAAACGAAGGCGTGGTGCGGATGGGCGAATGGAACGACTACCTGGTCGAGGTGGTTGGTAACCGCTACCGTTCCCGATTGAACGGCGTTCCCATGGTGGACTTTACCGATCCGAAACCCAGCTCCTTCGATGGCAAGATCGCACTGCAACTGCATGCCGGCGGCAAGGGCAATATGCAGTTCAAAGACATCTGGATTCGCGACCTTTCTGCCCGCTAAGGAATGTGGGTGTTTGGGCAGTACCCCTGATCTTGACAGCAGGGGGTAGTTGCCATAATCTCCACTCACTTAACGGTCCTTCGCAGTGCCTAAGGGGTGCTCTATCCGACGTAGACAGTTTCTTGAAGGCGCCCTATGCACCGGGTTGTTGTCTTCCCTTCCGGTGAGCAAAGGGCTTGGCTTTGCGGCCACGGCTACGCCGGAGGCCGGTCCGGCTCCCTCTCCTGCTCCGATGACGCTGGGCCTGGTGATCTCGCCGGCTCCGGGATCTTACGCCTCCATCCAGCGGGTGAAAGAGCTCGGCTTCTCCACTTGCTTCCTGTCGCTGGACGCTTACCTGGGAAAATTCACGAAAGACCTGGCGGACGAACTCAAGGCTGAGTTGCACAAAGCGAGGATCACACCGACGACCGTCGAGGTAGTAGGCCCCGGCAAGCTTACGTGGGACTTCATTGGCGGCCCGGCCACGATCGGCATTGTTCCGCGAGCCACCCGGCTTGCGCGCGTGAACGCGCTGAAGCAGGTTTCGAATTTTGGTAAGGCACTGGGCGTGCTCAACGTGCAAACGCACTGTGGATTTATTCCTGAAGACCCGGGCAATCCTATGTACCCGGAAGTGGTGACGGCCATCCGTGACATTGCGGAACACTGCGCTGGTAATGGCCAGAAGTTTCTCATGGAGACCGGCCAGGAGACGCCGACTACGGTTTCCCGCACCATCAAGGACGTAGGTAAGCCGAATTTGGGCGTCGGTCTCGATACAGCGAACCTCATCCTCTATGGCAAGGCGAATCCCGTGGATGCGGTCGAAATCCTGGGACCCCACATTCACAGCGTTCACGCCAAGGATGGCAAATGGCCGACCGACCCCGACAAGCTTGGCGAAGAGGTGCTGATCGGCACCGGGCTGGTCGACTTCTCGAAAGTCTTCACGCAGCTTCATAAGCTTGGTTATCGCGGCGCGATCTCCATTGAACGAGAAACGTCAGGTCCAGGCCAGGTGGAAGATGTGCGGAAGGAAAAGGTTTATCTCGAACGCGTTCTCCGGCAAGTACAGCGCGCCAGCGCGTAACCGGCCCATCTTCGCTTCGGCTGCTGCCCTGCTCACCTGGTTATCGATCGGGCTTGTTTGCGGTGCAGCCGCTTTGCCGGGCGCTCATCCCAACGGCGCCCATCCAAGCAATGGTCCTGGCGATTGGCGCAACTACGGCGGTTCGCCGGAGGGAGCGCAGTACTCCGCCCTCAGCCAGATCAATCGCTCAAACGTCACGAACCTGAAAGTCGCCTGGACTTACCGCACCGGCGATGACCGGAAGTATGCGTTCAATCCGCTGGTCGTCGACGGAACGATGTATGTCCTGGCGAAAAACAATGCCATTGTGGCGCTGGACGCCGGGACCGGCAAGGAACTTTGGACCCACCCCACGGATGCGCAGACTACGCTCATCACGAACCGCGGTTTCGATTATTGGCAAAGCGCCGATGGGGCCGATCGACGCCTGCTCTTCTCCGTGAAAAACCAGCTGCAGGAAGTGGACGCACGTACCGGGCGGTCGATTACTCAGTTCGGCGAGCATGGCGTGGTGGATCTGCGCGCTGGGCTGGGGAGAGATGCAGAGAGCCTGACCCTGGTGCAGTCCTACAATCCCGGGCGTGTCTTTGAAAACCTCTTGATCCTCGGCTCCGCAACCAACGAGGAGTACCACTCGGGACCGGGAGACATCCGCGCCTACGATGTGCGCAGCGGGCGACTGGTGTGGAGCTTCCACACGGTTCCCCACGCAGGGGAACCCGGGTACGAGACCTGGCCCAAAGACGCGTGGAAGACGATTGGCGGCGCGAACGACTGGAGCGGCATGGCGCTCGATGAGCAGCGCGGCATGGTTTTCGTGCCGACAGCCAGTCCGAAATATAACTTCTACGGTGCGAATCGGCCCGGCGCCAACCTGTATGGCAATTGCCTGCTGGCACTGAATGCGCGGACGGGCAAACTGGTCTGGTATTACCAGATGGTTCACCATGACATTTGGGATTACGACAACGGCACGACTCCGATGCTGACGACAGTGCTCCACGACGGCAAAAAAGTGGATGTGGTCGCGCAGGCGGGGAAAGTTGGGTTTGTTTGGGTCTTCAACCGTGAGACCGGCGAGCCGTTGTGGCCGATCGAGGAGCGGCCGGTGCCGAAGTCAGACATGCCGGGCGAGGAGACGTGGCCGACCCAACCCTTCCCTTCCAAGCCTCCTCCGTTTGCGCGCCAGTCGTTTACGGTTGACGACCTTAGCCCGTTTCTGGAACCCGCGGAGCGGGAGCAACTGCGCAGCGAAATATTAAGTGCTCACAACCAGGGGCTGTTTACGCCTCCAGGGCTGGGGAACACGGTTGAGATGCCCGGCAACAATGGCGGGGCTAACTGGGGCGGCGCTGCGGTCAATCCGGAGAATGGTGAGTTATACGTTGTGTCGAAAGACCTGCCGGCGATGCTTAAGCTCGAACTAGGACCAGCCGCCTCCTCGGGCGGCTCCGCGGAAGAGCGGGGGCGGTCTTTGTATAACAGCAACTGCAGCCTTTGTCATGGAGCGGATCGTGCGGGTAAGCCACCGGCGCATCCCTTCGCTGGTGGGGATTGCGCCTCGGCTCTCGGGCGAGCAGATCCGAAGCGTGGTGCAACATGGGCAAGGGCCCATGCCGTCATTCTCACAGCTATCCGATATGGATGTCAGTTCCCTGGTGGAGTATCTGACTCATCCGGAGCGAGCGCCACAAGGCGTATTGGTAACTGCCACTGCGCCTAAACCCGTAGACCCGGTGCACGCAGAGTACAAGAGCAGCTTTGGCTTCATGTTTGCACGTAGCGGATTACCCGTGATTACTCCGCCCTGGACCAGTTTGACTGCATTCGATCTGAATAGCGGAACGATCCGGTGGAAGATTCCTTTGGGCGTAGTTCCGGAGTTGGCGGCGAAAGGCTTTCACGACACCGGCTCACAATTTCCCAAGGTGAGCCCGGTGGTTTCTGCCGGCGGCTTGATCTTTACGGGTACACGGGACCGTATGGTGCGTGCGATCGACTCCGCGACTGGAAAGGTATTGTGGGAAGCCGAGGTGGATGCCGCCCTGGAGGGCATGCCGGCGGTGTACGAAGTGGGTGGCCGTGAGTATGTAGTGTTTTGCGCGGCGGCGCAGGCTACGACTTACACGCACAATGTCCCTGGGCACCTGGCGTCGCAGGCTCCTATCTCAGGATCTTATGTGGCTTTTGCGTTGCCTACTGGGAATGGGACTGGCCACTGAGTTGTGTCTCCCGCCGGTTCCACTTCGGTCGGAATCGGTTTAGTGGGGGAGAGTTACTCGTCGAAGGCAGTGATTCCCACATCTCCCCGCCACATCCAGATACATTGGGAGCCTGAAAGGTGAGAGAAACTGCCGGTCACCGGGTGGACCCGCTATATTGATCCTTACCATGCGGAGACTTAAGCCGGCGCTCGGGGACGAAAGAATGGGCCGCCATGGAAACCGGCCGGTAGCGCCCGCGATCACCAGTTCACGAACCGCGATCATTGAGGCCCTTCTGGAAAACGGGTCGATGTCGCGCACCGATCTCGCCGATGCCATCGGACTAAGCCGGTCAGCGCTTACCGAGCCGAGCCGGGGATTGATCGAGCGCGGGCTGATTCATGAGACAAGCAGTCCCTATGACCGCGAACATAAGGGGCGCCCTTCGATCCTGCTGGCGCTTAATCCGGAGTATGGCTACTTCGTCGGGGTGGGCCTTACCGAAGATCCGCCGCTCATGGTGCTCACGGACTTTCACGGCAACGCCCTGGCCCAGTACCGAATGCGCGAGGCGGCCGAACCCAAAGAAGTGGCGGCCGCCATTGAGCAAGGCATCCCGGAACTGATCCGGGCCGGCAGGATAACTCGCAGTAAGGTGCTGGGTGTCGGCGTCGCACTCTCCGGCTATGTTAACTATGCACAAGGGATTTGCCTGCAATCGAACGCGTTGGGCTGGCGAGACGTACCCCTGGGAGAAATTGTGCAGCAGGCCACGCGCCTGCCCACTTACCTGGACAACGACGCCCATGCGGTCGCCACAGGACAGAAGCTGTTCGGCCAGGCGCGCGAATCAAGAGACTTCAGCATCATCATGCTGGGTAAAAAGATCGGTGACGGTCACTTTATCAATGGCCGATTGACTCGCGGCCATACCGGCGCCGCAGGAGAAATCGGCCACTGCACCGTGGTCGCCGGAGGCGCCCGTTGCGATTGCGGCAAGCGAGGATGCCTGGATATGTTTGCCACCAGTTCCGCGCTCCTGCAACGAGCGGAGGGCCTTGGCCTCAAGGTGAAGAACGTAGCTGAACTTGAAGGAATCGCGGCCAACGGCGAGAGAGTCGCCATGGAATTACTACGCGAGGCTGGCGGCATGCTGGGGGTGGTGGTGGCCAACACCATCCAGGTCAACAACCCCGAGTTGGTGGTGATTGCGGATGTGGTGGGTTTCGGGAACGGCCTGTTCATTACCAGCGTGCGGCAGGCGATCGAGAACAATATCCTGCCGCACCTGATCGCGACCACGCGGCTTGAGTTTTGTTCAGTGGATAATGATTTTCTGGCACGCAGCGCCGCCAGCATCGCCGCGCATCAGTATTTGATCGATCTGGCGAGCAACTACTAAGTTGCGCGGCTAAACCACCGACTCCGGCTGGCGTTGCGCGCTCATCTGCCGGGCGGCGATGGCCGCGCCGATGAGCCCTGCGTCCACGCCAAAATGAGCGGGCACGATCGTGACCTCGGCAAACCCTTTAGCAAATTCGTTCGCATAGTTTTGTACGTGGGTGTAGAAGTAGGCACCGACCGAAGCCACGCCGCCGCCTATGACGAAGACCTCCGGATCGAGCAACTTTTGCACGTCTGCAATGGCCATGCCAAGGTACCGCATGGCCGTCTGCACAACCTGCTCGGCTCGCCGGTCCCCTTCCTGGGCCAGACGGAACACCTCGGCGGTGGAGGTGGGTTTGCGGAACACGAAGGTCGCATCGCGTTCGATGGCGGTGCCACTGGCGACCGCCTCAAGTGCGCCCGCAATGCCGCTGGGGGCGATTGGACCATCCGGCACCCGGGTCACGTGACCGAGTTCGCCGGCAATGCCATGGAAACCGCGCCACAACTGCTTGTCAAAAATAATGCTGCCGCCAATCCCCGTAGATATCGTGAGAAACATGCTCGACGACGCGTATCGAGCCGCGCCGAGAGTGGCTTCCGCCAGCGCCGCCGCATTAGCGTCGTTTTCCAGCGCGACCGGCAGGCACAAGCGCTGGCTCAGGTATGCGACCAGCGGAACGTTGGTGAAACCGTGAATGTTGGGAGCAAAGAGCACCTGGCTGCGTGCGCTATCGTGTGTCCCAGGAACCCCGACGCCCACTTCGGCCACGCCAGGGTGCAGTGATTCGAGGGTCTTTACCGTGGTGACGATGGCATCCAGCACACTGCGCCAGCCCTCTTTGGGGGTAGGAATCGTGACGGGACTGACGAGTGCTTCCCCTTGCAACACACCGCAGGCGATCTTGGTCGCACCGATGTCCACACCGATCGTGGCCCTCATACGTCTCCTTCGCTCATGCGTTCGCGCGAACCGCAGGTTAGCACACTATTCCGACGCAGCTGCTGGGAGCCGCGCAAACTGTTGCCTACCGCAGTTCAGGGGGATCTACCACCGGCACAGGATACCCGGCAGACTTGGAAGGCGCTTCGTCGGCAGGCATTGAACCGTATAATTCAGTAGGTGAAGTATAGTCACCTTTTCATGGGAAGTCATGTACCGTTTGGGCCGAACAGCAGTGCATTTCGTGGGTAACGGGAGCGGCACATGCGATTTGCGGTTGGCGGCATCCATATTGAATGCAGCACCTACAGCCGGATTCAAACCCGGGCTGAAGACTTCAAAGTGCTTTCGGGCGCGAGCCTACTAGCGGATTCCCACTTCCATTTCCTTCGGAAGTACGCCCACCCTTTCCTGCCAACCCTGTATGCGACCGCCGTCCCCGGGGGCCCAGTCGAACGGGGTACCTACGAGCGATTCAAGGGTGAGTTTTTACACTCACTGGAACAACTGCTGCCGCTCGACGGACTTTATCTCTCGATGCATGGCGCCATGTATGTCGAAGACATGCACGACGCCGAGGGCGACTGGATCTCTGCTGCCCGCGAGGTGGTGGGCGCAGACTGCCTGCTCAGCGCCAGTTACGATCTGCACGGCAATTTAAGCCGCCGGGTGATCGACAGCATCGACATGCTCTCGGCGTACCGCACAGCTCCGCACATAGACGTGCAGCAAACCATGGAACGAGCGTGCACCATGCTGCTGCAGTGCGCCGCTGACCGGGTACGGCCTACGGTGGTGTGGGTGCCGGTGCCCGTGCTCTTGCCTGGCGAGCGCACCAGCACCGAAGACCAACCAGCCCAGGATCTGTATGCGCAGTTGGCGCCGATCAACGCGGAGCCCGGGATCCTGGACGCTTCCCTGCTGGTGGGCTATGTATGGGCCGATGAGCCACGGGCGACCGCGAGCGTGGTGATGACCGGGACCGACGCGCATGCACTGGAGCGCCAGGCGGTGCAGCTTGCGCAGCAGTACTGGGACGCACGCGAGGACTTCCAGTTCGGTGTTCCCGTAGGCAGCATTGCTGAGCTGCTCGATCAAGCGGATCGTTGCACGACGCAGCCGGTGATCCTGGCGGATTCCGGGGATAATCCCACGGGCGGCGGAGTCGGCGATCGCGCCGAAGTGCTGGAGGCGCTGCTGGCACGCGAGTTCAGGAATGCGCTGGTCGCCGGCATTGCCGATTTGCCCGCCACCGAGCTCTGCTACCGGCATGCAGTGGGCGACCTCGTCTCTTTGCGCATCGGCGGATCGCTTGATCCCTCCGGCAGTCGCAGCGTTGCCGTCGAAGCGAAGATTCTGTATCTGCTGGCGGCCGAGCATCCACGTGAGCGGCAGGCAGTGGTGCAGATAGAGGGAGTGACGGTGGTGTTGACGGCCCGGCGCCGTCCGTTCCACAACATCAGCGACTTCACCAGCCTGCAGCTGCACATCCCGAGCTTCAAGCTGCTGGTGGTGAAGTCAGGGTACCTGTCCCCTGAGCTTGCACCGCTGGCGAATCCTAACCTGATGGCGCTTTCGGATGGGTCGATTCTGCAGGATCTCGATCGCCTCCCAAAGAATCAGTTTCGGGTACCGACTTATCCTTTCGACCAGTCGTTTCGTTGGGAACCATCCGCCCTCATCTCCGCTCGGTCGCCGCTGGTCACGCGATGAACGAACCGTTAGTGGAAGTGTCGATCGAAGGCGTGGATGGATTGCTGGTGGCCCAGGATAACGGCGCCGACCGGGTGGAGCTCTGTGCCAGTGTGCTTGAGGGTGGCATCACTCCCAGCATCGGCATGGTGCGGGAAGCTCTGCGCCGGGCGCGCGTTCCGGTGTTTGTGATCGTGCGGCCGCGCGGTGGTGACTTTCTCTATTCGGACGCTGAGTTCGCAAGCATGCGCGAGGATGTGATCGCGCTCAGGGAGATCGGCGTTCCGGGGATTGTGACCGGCTGCCTCACGGCTGCAGGTGAAATCGATGGTCCGCGGACGGAGGAGTTACTGCGATTGGCGCGGCCCATGAGCTTTACCTTCCATCGAGCGTTCGATATGGTGCGCGATCCAGTGGAAGCGCTCGAAGTGCTTGTCAGGCTGGGTGTGGATCGGGTGCTTACCAGTGGACAGAGCGCGACTGCGTTGGAGGGGCTTGCGAATCTCAAGCGGTTGGGCGAGTTGGCGGAGGACCGCATTGTGGTGATGCCCTGCGGAGGTTTGCGGGCCGCTACTATCAGGGAGGTGCGGCGAGAGACTGGCCTTTCGGAGTTCCACTTCGCAGCCCATACCAGCGCGGCCAGCGGGATGACTTACCGAAACCCCGCAGTGGCCATGGGACAGACTGCGCAGGATCACGAATATAAGAGGACTGTGACCGACGCTGAGACGGTGCGGGCGACGGTGAATGCAGTACGGAATATTTGATGGGTGGGTCGCGGATACGGATCGGTCTGGCTGAGAGAGCGGCGCTCCATGTCCCCCACTCAAGCCAAACACGGCTTGAGTGGGCCACCCTCGGCTTTTCTGGATGCGGGCAGGAAGCAAATTCCCGGTAGCGATTGATCGGATTCTTAAGGGCAGGGTGGCCCATTCAAGCCGCGTTTGGCTTGAGTGGGGGACATTTCGACCTTGCCCAGCTGTTAATCAGGGCGTCGCGGGCGCAGGAGGGTGGCTTATCTTTACTTCGAAGTTCGCCCGGTACGCAGCTCTAGCCACCGTCACCGTGACGTGTGCCGTGATCGGCTGCGCGCCTTTGCCCCATCCCGAAAACCAGGTCACCGTCATGCAACTGGAAGCGCCGCTGACCATGGATCCATCGGATCACACGGCGAGCTTCACCATGGATGTACTCGATCCCATCTATGAATGTCTCCTGCGATTCGATGACCACCTCGAGGTCGCGCCCAGTCTTGCCACCCGCTGGAGTGTTGACCCCTCCGGCACCAGGTGGACGCTGGAATTGCGCCAGGGCGTCTTCTTCCATGACGGAGTACCCTTTGACGCGCAGGCGGTGGTGGCCTCGTTCGATCGGCTGCTTGACCCGGATCGAGGATTAGCGGCCGCTGGGAGAGTACGCGCCATCGTCAAACATGTCACTGCCACGACGCCACATACCATCGTATTTACGCTGAACAACTCCTACGCTGCGTTTCCGCGGGTGCTGGCCGTTACGCCGATTGTGAGCCCCCTGGCGGAGAAGCAGGGCCGGCTCTCGCGCACTGCGGTGGGCACCGGCCCCTACAAATTCAAGGAGTGGAAGACCGGCGAGTACGTACTGGAAGTACGGAACGAGCAGTACTGGGGCCCGCACCCCGCGGTGAAGGAACTGAAGTGGATCTGGACCAGTGAACCGGTGTTGATGAACATGGCCGTGCTTGCGGGTGCGGCGGACATCGTGAATCCTTTGCCACCCATCTTTGCCGAAGCGCTTACGCGCAACCGCAAGGTCAAGGTGATCCAGGGAGCCGAAGTGCGGGTCTTTTGGGTGGCGCTGAATATGAAGAGCAAAGCGCTGGGCGATGTGAGAGTCCGCCAGGCGCTTAACTACGCCACCGACCGCGCAGCGTTGGTGCGCACGCAGTTGCGCGGCTTCGGGACCCCCGCGAACTCTCCTCTTGCCCCTGCTGACTTTGCTTACGACGGCGCGGTCCGGGGCTATGCTTACAATCCCGAGCGGGCCAGGGCATTGTTGGCCCAGGCTGGGTACAGTGGCGGGCTCACGCTTAGAATTGCGGTGCAGGAACCGGATGCACAATTGGTCGAGGCGCTCCAGGGCATGTGGGCCAGGGTGCACGTGCAGCTCGAAATTGTGCAGATGGAAAACGGTGTGTTCTCGCAAGCGATTTTCGGCTCTCCTGTTGAGAAGGCGCGGCAGGGTATCGATTGCGTGTTTGCTTCCTGGGCTGCGGATAACACTGATCCGGATTACCAGCTGGCCCTGCTTTATCGCAGCAATGCATGGTCTCCGGGTGGCGCGAATCTTGGGTTTTATGCCAACCCCCACGTCGACACTTTGCTCGAGAAGGCTGCGGCCGAACTCGACCCGGAGAAACGCAAAGGGCTGTACCGCGAAGCGCAGCAGATCATCTCGGATGATGCTCCTCACGTGCTGCTCTACTACGCACGCGATTTGGCGGCGCAGCATGTTGGCACGGTTCCCACCCCCGTGCGGCTTTTGCCCGGAGGCCGGATTGCCTTCGATTGAGCGATTCGATGAGGTGTCGCCAGCATGAGGAATTATTGGCTGCGGAAAGTACTGGCCCTGCCCGCGATTCTGCTGGTCGCTGCATTCCTCATCTTCTGGGCGGTAAGGCTCCTGCCGGGCGACCCGGCACGGCTGATGGCGGGCATGCAGGCAGACGCGAAAGTGGTGAGTGCGGCGCGCACCAGATTAGGCCTGGATAAGCCTTTTCCGGTTCAGTTTGCGCTGTTCCTGCGGCATGCGGTGCATGGAGATCTCGGCATTTCCATTCGTTCGCATAAGCCGGTGGCGCAAGAGATCGCCGAGAGTTTTCCTTACACGTTCGCTTTGGCTTCTATCAGTTATGTGTTGGCGGTCAGCCTGGGCATCACGGCCGGCGTGCTGGCCGCAATTTACAGCGGCCGTACGCTGGATCACCTGGTGATGGTGACGGCGATCCTGGGTGCCTCCATTGCAAACTTCTGGCTGGCACTGATGGCGATGGATTTGTTCGCTGTACAACTAGCGTGGGTGCCGCTGCTGGGAGCGAACCAGTGGAGGAGTTACGTGCTGCCGGCTATCACGCTAGCGCTTCTGCCGGGTGCGGTGATTGCGCGCATGTGCCGGGGCAGCATGCTGGATATCATTCACCAGGACTACATCCGCACGGCGCGCGCCAAGGGGCTGAGCAACACCCGCGTGTACGTGAACCACGCATTACGCAATGCACTGATCCCCATTATCACGATCGTGGGCATGAACTTTGCTTCGTTGCTGGGCGGCGCTGTCATCACCGAGACGGTCTTCAATTGGCCGGGGCTTGGGCGGTTGATGGTCGACGCTGTGCGTTATCGCGATTACGCAACCATCCAGGGGATTACGCTGTTGACCGTCACTCTCGTCATTGCCGTCAATTTTGCGGTGGATGTTTTGCTCGGCCTGATCGATCCGAGGATCCGCTTTGAGTGATGTTGCCGTCACTTCTGGAGCTTCGCCGGGCCGTGCAGGCCGAGCGCGCCTCTCTGGGGTGCTGCATTACCGCAACCTCGCGTTCGGCGGGTCCGTCGTGCTGGTGCTGTTTCTTGCGGGGCTGTTGGCGCCATTGCTGGCGCCCTATGATCCCTACGCGCAGGATCTTGCGCAGACTTTCCAATCGCCCGGTCTGCACCACTGGTTCGGCACCGATGCGTACGGTCGCGATATGTTTTCTCGCGTGCTGTACGGCGCGCGCTTATCGCAGCTAGAGATCATGGTGAGTGTCGGGATTGCGCTCACGGTCGGCGTGCCGCTTGGAATGCTCGCAGGTTACGCCGGCGGTGCGACGGACCAGGTGGTGTTGTGGTTGATTGACCTGCTGTATGCGTTTCCGGGGATTGTGCTGGCGATTCTGATTGTGGCGATATTGGGCCCGGGACTCTTCGATAGCCTGGTGGCTATTTCGATTTTCGCCATCCCGGTCTATACGCGGCTGGCCCGGAATTTAACTCTGTCACTCAAGCGCATGGAGTATATCGAGGCTGCCCGGGCGCTTGGCGCTGGTTCGTGGCGAATAGTATTTCGACATATCTTGCCGAATATTGCGGTGCCAATTTTGGTGCAGGCGACGCTGACGGCCGGTGATGTGGTGCTCACAGCGTCTGGGTTGAGTTTCCTCGGTTTGGGTGCGCAACCACCGCTCGCCGAATGGGGCGCCATGATGGCAGAGGGCAGGAATTTTCTTGGGGTGGCTACGTACCTGACCTTGTATCCGGGGGCGGCGATTACTCTGACGGCCCTGGGATTGAATTTGCTGGGCGATGGCCTGCGCGACTGGCTGGATCCTCGGTTTTCTTCGCGGTAGGGCGGCCCCAACAATAGACGGTGGCCCACTCAAGCCTTTTGGGGCTTGAGTGGGGGACATGCTCCCCGACAGGCTTAGGCCGCATTCTCACGCCTGTTGCCTAAAGAATGACGGGCGTCCCATGTCTGACGTGGAATCCCACATCTCGCGAAGAACGAGCGAGATGTGGGGCTCTGGGGTCTGGTTGGGACGTCAGCGTTTAAGATGAGAAGGATTCCTTTCCTTGATTGCGAGTGTTTGCTTGCGCATAGTTGCCCGTGCTGTTCTGGCTGCCTCCGTGATTTACAGTGCGTTGCCCTGGGCTTCGGGACTGGCTCAATCTGCGTCACAGGAGTCGCGTCGGCCGAATGTCATCTTGATTTCGGTCGACACGCTGCGGGGCGATCGGCTGCGCTGTAATTCGCCCAGCGCAGAAGCGACTCCCAACATCGACAAGCTGCTTGCTGGCGGCACTTCCTTTTCCCAAGCTACGTCGCTCGTTCCCCTCACGCTACCTTCGCATGTCACGATGCTGACCTCGACCTATCCCTTTGTGAATGGAGTCGAGGATAACGCGCAACGTTTGCCTGCGGGCGCCGTGACACTGGCGGGAACTCTGCGTGCCCATGGTTACCAGACCGCCGCTTTCCTGGGGAGCTTCGTGCTCGACCGGCGCTTCGGATTAGACCAGGGATTCGAAACCTACGACAGTCCGCCAGTCTCGTTGCAGGGCAGCAATCGTGATACTGGCGATATCAAGCGCAAAGGAGAAGATGTCGCCAAAGCGGGCGAGGCATGGCTCGATACGCATGCGGACCGGCCCTTCTTCTTGTTTCTTCATTTCTACGACTTGCATACACCGTATAACCTCTCTGCCGGCGAACAGGCGCGGTACGGCAAAGGATATGACGGTGAGCTGCGCTACATCGATGGAGTGATGGGCGAACTGTGGCAGTATCTGATTGCCCATCGCCTGGTGGATTCGTCACTCATCGTGTTTACCTCGGATCATGGTGAAGGCCTGGGAGACCATGGTGAAACGACGCATGGTTTCTTCGTTTACCAAAGCACCCTGCACGTGCCCCTGATCATCCATTGGCCTGCAGGCGATACCAAGCGGCCAGCGCAGGTCGACACACCCACGAGTTTGCTCGATCTTTCTCCGACGATCCTCAACGCAGTCCACGTGGAAACGCCTAAAGCGATGCAAGGCGCCAGTATGCTTGGCGCCAATAGCCAGCTCCGCGAGGTGGTAAGCGAGAGTGTGTATCCGCAAAAGCACTTCGGGACCAGCGCCCTGACCGCGCTACGGCGTGGCCACTACAAGTACATCGAAGCGCCCAGGCCGGAGTTCTACGATCTGGCAATCGACCCCGGGGAGAACAACAACCTCTATCCCAACAAAGCTACGGTGGCATCCGCGTTCCGCGAGCGGTTGCGACAGCTGCAGGTTTGCGCAAGCCGGGGGCCCAGCAAACGGCCACGCTCAGCCCCGAAGCTGTCGATCGGCTGCATGCCCTCGGATACCTTACCGGCACGAGCACTACGACTTCATCCGGCTCGGCGACCGGGGTGGACCCCAAGGACAGAATCGCTGACTATGAAGCGTACGGACGGGCGATTGCCCTGGCTTCGCTGGGTCACATGGAAGAGTCGAACGCTCTGCTGACATCGATCCTGTCGAAGGATCCTGATCTATTGGATGTTCGCCTCACGCTGGGGTTGAATCAGCAGCGCATGGGCAAGGACACAGAGGCGCTCGAAGCGTTTCGCGCTGTGCTCGCGGCGGATGCAACGAGTTCCCTTGCCCACCTCGATGCGGGCCTCAGCTATTACCATCTGCGCCAGTATGAGCAAGCGGGAAAAGAATTGAGCGCTGCCCTGGCGATTTCTCCCGGATACACCAAAGCTGAAATATGGCTGGCCAAAACGCTGGCACAACAGGGTGAGTTAGCGCAAGCAGCCACCCAGTTTCAACAGGTACTCGCGCAAACACCACAAAGCTACGAAGCACACGATGGCCTGGGAACGTTGGCGGCCATGCGAGGCGATTGGGCGGCGAGCGAACAGCAACTGCAAGCTGCCCTGCTCATCGAGCCGGATGCGGCAGAGACCCATAACACGCTGGGGAATGTCTACCTGCAGCAGGGAGAGGCAGTGAAAGCACGGGGCCAGTTTTTGGAAGCACTTCGTTACCAGCCAGCGTACGCAGCGGCACACTACAATTTAGGCAGAACGCTCGTTGCGTTGAACGAAATGGATGCTGCGAAGAGCGAGTTCACCCAGGCGTTGCAGTCGGACCCGAACTATCTCCCTGCCCGGGATGCGCTCAGCCGATTGCGGGTAGCCAACATTAGAGAATTGCCGAGGGTCGCTTCAAGGTTGACAGCAACAAGCAAAGGGATCTCCTGTGCGGGGTGGATCGTTATGGGCATACTTGTCCATTGGTCAGATTGCGTGCGCACAAGAGTCGTCTGCATCCTCTATCCAGAACATCGGCGCACAAGCGATGGAGATGGAGCGCGCAGGGCGATTGGATGAGGCCGCGGCAGGGTACAAACGGATCCTATCGATCGATCCGAAATCCCTTGCCGCTCTTAACCGTCTGGGCGCTCTCTATGTGCGGCAAGGCAAATTCGATGAAGGCATTCATTATTACCGGGACGCGCTCCGATGGGATCCGCAAAACTTCGGGACCAACCTTAACCTCGGTATCGCTTACCTGAAGGAGCAGAAGTATGCGGACGCGGCGCCGCCGCTCGAACAAGCAGTGGCGGCGCAGCGCGATAATTTGCAGGCACGCCAGTTACTCGCACTGGCTTTTGTGGGGCAGGAAGACTTCGAACACGCTATCCCGCAGCTGGAAGAAATCAGGGAACAACATCCTGAGGACGCGGGAAACCTCTACCTGTTGAGCCGCGCATATCTGCAGACCAAACAATTTAACCAGGCGCTGGTTACGTTTGATGCACTGCAGCGCGCCGACCCGAATTCCCCTTGGGTTCACCTGCTGAAAGGGCAGGCCTACGACGGTTTGGCACAGTACGAGAAAGCGATTGAGGAATTCAAGGTTGCGCGCCAGCAACAGCCCGGCGATGCGACAGTCCATTTCTCGCTGGGATTTCTGTACTGGAAGACACAACGTTTTGCCGCCGCGGAAGTGGAACTGGGCAGAGCGGCTGATCTCGATCCAAATTTTCGCGAAGCAAAGTTTTACCTGGCGGATGCGTACCTTACCGATGGAAAGCCGCAAGCCGCCATCCCCCTGTTGCAAGCCATTCTGGCGCAGGATCCACGCTATGTTCGAGCACATCTGGACTTGGGAAAAGCTTTTTACCTGACCAACCAAATGGAACTGGCCGCAACGGAACTGGAAACGGCCGTCCGCCTGGAACCGGATCGCGCCGAAGCACACTACCAGTTGGCTCGGGTTTATCAGAAGCTTGACAAGCCGGATCGGTTTCGTCAGCAACTGGAGTTGGCAAAGAATCTTCAGGTCAACAAATTGCACAACGACGAGAGCGTGATGACGGTGACCGGCGCTCGCGGGGATGCGACCCAGCAGCTTGGCCTTTCGCCCAAGCGAGAGACTGCGCCCGCTTCGAGTGTGCCGCATTGAGGGATGCTGAGCGGCAGGCGCCGGGTAAGACGGTTACGTCTCAACGCCGTTCTCGTTGCAGGGCTGAGCTGCTGTGGTGTGGTGAGCGCTCGTGCGCAAGCGCCCGATGTGTATTTGGTCACGGTGGATACGCTGCGTGCCGACCACGTTCATTGTTACGGTGATCACGACATCCAAACGCCCGCGATGGATGCGCTCGCGCGGGAGGGGGTTCGCTTCGCGGAAGCGTTCACGCCCAGCCCGATCACCAACACTGCGCATACCAGCATCCTGACCGGGTTGCTCCCGAGCGTTCACGGGGTCACTGACTTTGGCATTCCGCTGGCTCCCACGATTCCTACCTGGGCGGAACTGCTGAAGCAGAATGGTTATTAACGGCGGCGTTCATCGGGGCTGTGGTGCTCGACTCGCGGACGCTGGCGCCGGGGCTCGACCGAGGCTTCGGATACTACGACAATTTTCCGCCGCCATCGAAGGCGCATCAGCATTGGGGAGTCCTTGAGCGGCGCGGAATGGATGTGGTTCGACGCGCTGAAACGTGGATGGATGGGCATCCGGGCAAGCAGCGGTTTGTTTGGGTACACCTTTACGATCCACATGATCCCTATGAACCACCGCCGCCGTTTGCGCAAACCTACAAGCAGCATTTGTATGACGGTGAGATTGCCTACGCAGATAGCGCGCTGGGGCAACTGGTGCAGTATCTCAAGCGGACGAACCGGTATCAGAACGCGCTCATCATTGTGGTCGGTGATCATGGGGAGGGGCTTGGGGAACACGGTGAGCAGACGCATGGCATTTTCTTGTACGACGCAACGACCCATGTGCCGCTCATCCTCAAATTGCCGATGAGCGCGCAGGGGCCAGTGGTGGTGAAGGCCCAGGTACAAACGACGGATATCCTGCCGACCGTTCTCGACCTGCTTCACATTGCGCCTCCTGCTGCGTGATGGCGAACCGTTCCATGGCGCCTTTCTGGCGGAAGGAAAGGGCAATGAACGGAGAGTATTCGGAGAAACAGATTACCCGTTGCGCTTTGGCTGGGCGCCGCTGCGGGCGGTGCGCAGTGAGGGTTTCAAGTTCATCGAGGCGCCGCAGCCTGAGTTTTACGACCTGGGCCAGGACCCGGGAGAAGCTTCGGAATACCTACGTGCCCTGGAATAAGCGAAGTGCAGCAGTTGCGTACGGATTTGGCGGCTTCGCCGTTGCGCCCACCGCGCGCTGCACCGGTCGCGGGTACGGCGGGCAAGCAGACGCTGAATGAACTGCGCGCTCTCGGCTATCTTGGGCCTGGCGACGCCCAGACTTCGACGAATGTTCCGGAGCTGTCTTCGTTGCCTGACCCAAAAGACAAGATTGAAGAACAGAATCTGTTACATGCTGCCATGATGCTGGCGGATGAGGGTCGTGTGGGTGAGGCGCGATCGTCACTAGAAAAGCTGCTGACGTTGGATGCAGACTTCCCTGCTGCTTTGCGGCAGGCTGGTGAGCTTGCGTATCGCTCGGGAGAGTATCACGCGGCCGCTACTTACTTTCGCCACCTGCGTAAGAGTCAACCTGGAGACACCGCTGCCGCGCTCGATGAAGCCAAGGCGCTGGATAAGGCGGGTGATGCTCAGGGTGCTCGAAGAGTGCTGGATGCCGTCGTGCCCCTTACGCCTGGGCTGGTCGAAGCTCGTGTTTTGCTGGCCCAGGTTGACTTGAAATTGGGCGATCGGGCTGCGGCCAAGGATGAATATGAAGCGGTGCTTTTGTTGCAGCCGGCCCAGCACGATGCTTTGCTGGGGCTGGCCCGAGAGCATATGGAACAGAAGCAGTTTGGGGATGTAGTTGATCTGCTGGAGCCAGCGGTGAACGATGCCGCCGATCTTGATTTGATGGAGTTGTTGCAACAAGCGTATGAGCGGCTTGGACGCATCAACGATGCCGCCAGATTGCAGAAGCGGTTGCGCAGTAAATCAAGGGCGGCGCGTGGGGGTTTAGATGTCCCCCACTCAAGCGGAACACGCTTGAGTGGGCCACCCAGCAACTTTTATGGTTGTGACAGTGATTTCAAACAAGCCTTTGGTGGCCCATTTAAACCGCGTTTGGCTTGAGTGGGGGACATCTAAACCACTCGGCTAGCGGGTTTGGGCGACCGTGTTCGCCGATCCTTCGAAGATCTGCGTCAGAACATGGCCGTGCATTTGCGTGGGTTCGGCAATTCCATACAGCGAAAGGATGGTGGGGGCGATGTCGTAGACGCTGGCTTCAAAGCCCATCAAGCGCAGGTCGTGCTTGATATTGGGTCCCATGGCGAAGAAGGATCCTGGCACTTCATCCCCGTCGGCGAAGTCATGCTTGGCGATCACCGGCGTGGTCTTCTCGTGGTCCATGTGCATGTGCATATCGGATTGTTCGAATTCGCGCAGGGGCTTGATGCCATGGTCCGACACGATGAAGAGGTAGGTGTTGTCGTCGATGTGCTGCAGCACGGCGCCAAGCACCTTGTCGAAGGCGATGTACTGGTTAGGAAAGGCGTCTTCGCGGACTGCATTGATCTTCGGGTTGTAACCGGCGTTGAACGGCGCAATCGGATAGAGCCAGTGGCCGGTGCGGTCTTCGCAGGATTGGCCTAACCAGGTGAAGTCCGTCGGGTGCTTGTCGAGCAGATAGTTGAACAACTGTGTCTGCTGCGCGCGGATCACATCGACTTTCTTGAGCCAGGCATCGATCACTTCAGCCTCGTGACCCTTCAGTTCTTCGGCACCGGGCATGCGCTCGCAATCAACGTAGTAGTCGCCGACGTTTTTGAGCAGCTCCGGCTTGAGCGAGGCTGGATAGACGGCATTGCCACCCTCCACCTCAGACAGCTTGGGAGCGCACAACACACCGTCTTCGCAGTTCTTGCCCCGCGTGAGCATGCCGCTGACCATGTAGCCGTTGACCGGCATGACGGGAAACGTAGCGGGCACATTCGCCATACCAACGGTGACGTGATTGCTGGAAAGAATCGACCATATCGGTTCCTGCTTCAGCATGTTTGTGTTCGCAGTCACCCCGCCCACAATGAAGCCGGTCACTCCGTGCTCTTCCGGCGTGGTGCTGGTGAAGAGGGTGCTGTAGACACGCGGGCAGTTTGGGGCAGAGGTGGTGCGCAGCTTGCCGTAAGCGCCGCGCTTGATCACGCTGGAGAGGTTCGGCATCTTGCCCTGGAGAATGAGCGGGCGAAGCACGTCGAGCTCCATGCCGTTGACGCCGATGACCACTACGCGGGGCTTTGGTTTAGAGGTCGCGACCTGCGCGGAAAGCGATGGACGCGCCCAGTAGGGTGAAGCAGGCGAGGCTTTTTGCGAATCGAGAAAGCATGGCAACCACTCCGAACTGCGGTACTTGCGATAGAACCGTCTCTCTTTTTGCGAGAGACCCTCGGTAAAACGAACGAAGCGCCCGGTGTGGCCGAGCGCTTCATGCCCTGCAGGCTACCAGGATCAGAATACGATCTTGAGCGCCAATTGGATATTGCGGCCATCGCTGGCGCTGGTGATTTTGTTTACCGTGCTGGGCGCATTGATGTTGTTGCCTGGAGGCCCAAAGTACGGGTGGTTGAAGGCGTTGAAGAATTCCGACCGGAACTCTACGTCTGCTTTATCCCAGGCGTTGAAGTGGCGCATCACCGTCAGATCCGTGTTCACCAGCCCGGGCGCATCCAGAATGTTGCGCTTGGAATTGCCAAAGGAAGGGTTGGCTGCGGAACCGGCAACCACAAAGCAACTGGTGTCGAACCAATCCGTCAACTTCTTTGGTCCTTTGCCGCTGCAAATGCGGTTGGGCCGCGGTGAGTTAGAGCCGGTGTTGGAAAAGTCAGGACCACGAACACCGAAGGGGTACCCCGTCTGTACGGAAGTGATGCCTGAAACTTCCCAACCGCCGACCACTTGGCTCACGACACCGCCATGGTTCAGGAACTGGCGGTTATGACCGAATGGCAGATCGTACACGGCGTTCGCCACCACGCGATGACGGGCATCGGTGTAGGAGCGCGACCGCTCGAACGCCAGGTTGTTATCGTCCTGCGGAAGGTTACTACCGCTGGTGCCGGCTCCGAAGCCCTCATCCCCTTCTGAGTTGTCGATTGTCTTTGCCCAGGTGTAAGCACCCAGCACGCTGAGCCCGTTGGACAGGCGTTTGGTGACCTTGAACTGCATGGCATTGTAGTTCGAGGTGCCATCGGACGTGGTGAAGAGCGACGTCCCGAGATCGACGTACGGACGGCGCGATTGCTGCGGAGTCGTACCCGGCTCGGCCTGGTTGCCGGCAAGGTGCAGGTTGCCAAGCTTCGTACCTTTGGTGCCGATGTAGGCGAGGTCGATGGCCCAGTTGGGCGACAACTGGCTCTGGATGCCGAAGCTCCACTGCTGGTAATAAGGCGCCAGGTAGTGCGGTTCCACATACAAAGAGATGAACTGATCGGTCAACTTGGGGGTGCCTGCGCCTGACCCCGCGAAGATGCTTTCGGAGGTCGCGATAGGCGCCGCCCCCTGGTCTGTGATGAAGGTTTGCGAGGGCGAGAACACCGGGTTGTTATCGACAAAATGCTGGTTGTTGAAGTTGGGCAGATCATAGAACAGACCGTAGCCTGTGCGCACGACGAGTTTGTCGGAGCCCGTCGGACGAACGACGATGCCGATGCGCGGCGCGAAGTCGTGGTGTACGGGGAAGATGAGTGTCTGCCGGGTGCGGCCGGTGAAGCCCAGCTTCGACCTTTGCTCAGAGGTCGCAATCAGGCAGCGGCCGTCTGTCGTGGTCAGGTAGGAATAGTCAGCAGAGGTGCAGAAAGAATCATTCTGTCCGTCTGGCGCAGCCGTCACCAGTGTTGCGTTGCCGGGGCCACTGAACTTCGGTCCCGTGGGTACCAGGGTTACATAGTTGTTGTGCTTGTCGATCGCGGGCCGGCGGTATTCCCAACGCACACCCACGTTGATGGAGATATTTGACGACAATTTGACGTTGTCTTGTGCGAAGAGGCTCATGAAGTTGCCGCCCACCTGGTTGGTGTTGGCGAACTTGAGAGTGCGGTTACCGCCACTGGGACGGCCGAGAAGAAAGTCAGCAAAGTCAGACGCGGTGGAAACACCGGCATTGAGCTCGCCGGCCAGAGCCGCGTACTGCCCATTGAATTCCAACTCACCATGGGGCGAGAACGGTGCTTCTTCTCCCAGCACCTGCCAGGGTTGGATATCGGCGCCGGCCACGATGGTCTGCTTCCCTTTTGTGATGGTGACGGTGTCCTGATATTTCTCGATCATGTCAGGGCTGATGACCGGGCGGTAGTTGGAGTCACCCACGCCGGAGATTCCGTTGGTGAAATCCGAAGATGGGAAACCCTTCGAGGGAGGGCGACAGGCCTGCCAGACCGCTTACTCCAAAGCCTTCCATAAATCCGGAGGGGCGTGGGCAGGAAGCGCAGTTCTGAATGTCGGTGTCGCGCTGAAACCCGAAGAGCGCCTCATTCAGCACCCTGGGACCGAAGGTGTGGGTCCATCCGAGGGCCAGATTCTGACCACGGAAGTACAACGTGTCCCCGAAGGTGGGCAGCGTGTTGTAGCCCTCGTTCTGGACCAGGTTGGCCTGCCCGAATATGTAACGGCCAAAGATCTGATCCTTTTCGCTCTTATCCCAATCGATGCGCGCATCTACCTGGTGATCGTTTCGCGTGAGGGGAGCGGAGTTGATGTAGTTGTTACCCGTCGAGGAACCGACCAGATTCGGCTCCGGGTATGCGTTGAGCGAAAACACGTGCTGCGCGACCGGGTCGATGGCGGCGATTTTGTTGCCCGGGATAGGAGTGCCGACCAGGATCTTCGACCCTGCGTTGGCGCCGCTGGCACAGGTGGTGGTGGTCTCAGTGGACGGATCAAAGATCTGGCCGGTGTCGAAATTGTATTGAGCAGGGCCGCCGTCTCCGCAGAGATTGGCTGTCGTCCCAGTCAGCAGGCCGCTCAGGTCGCCCGATTTCTGCGCATCCGTCGGCACAATCGAGAGCGCCGTCTGCCCCTGGATTTGCCGCAGCCCTTCATAGTTGCCGAAGAAGTAGATGTGCTTCGACTTCATAATCGGGCCGCCGAGGGCTGCGCCATATTGATTGCGGCGCAACTCGGGCTTGACCGGGTTGAAGTAGTTGGAAGCATCGAGCGCATCGTTGCGCAGAAAGTCGTAAACGGAACCATGGAACGCGTTGGTGCCGGACTTGGTGATGAGATTGATGGTCGAACCCGCCGTTTTGCCGAAAGCGGCGTCGTAGATATTGGTCTGGATTTTGAATTCCTGCACCGCATCAGGGGAGGGCTGGACGGCGAAACCGCCGAAGGTCAGGTTCCTTGAATCGACACCGTCGATGAGCGTGTTGTTGCTCGAGGAGCGGGCGCCGTTGGCCGAGTACGTTTCTTCACTGAAAGGGCGAACCGAGGTTCGAGTTCGCAAAGCCGGCGCCAGCGCTGCCGCCCTGTGCATCCGGCACCGTGCCAGGGACAAGGGTCGCCAGGGCGCCAAAGCGGCGAACATTGAGCGGCAGATCCACTGTTTCTCTGGCACCGACGACTGTGCCAACGCTGGCGCTGCTGGTATCGACCAGGGGGGCGGCACCGGTGACTTCTACCTGCGTATCGACCGAGCCGACCTGCAACTTGATGTCGAGGCGCGCCTTCTGCGCGACCTCGAGCTTCGTGCCCTTCAGAATTTCGGTCTGGAATCCGGGTGCATCGACCGTGAGGGTGTAGTCCGCTGGCGAAAGATCAGGAAAGCTGTAGTTACCGCTGCTATCTGCGGTGGTGTCGGCGTTCACACCGGTGGCTATGTTCGTGGCCTTCACCTTTGCCGCCGGAATCACCGCTCCGCTGGCATCCGTCACCTGGCCGTAGAGAGTTGCGGCAGTCTGCGAGTGCCCAGGAATGGACGCCAGACAAAGGATAAGGAGCGCCAGGACGGCGGAAAGGCGAGAAAATTGGGACAGCGCTGGCTTGCAGTTATTCACGGCCACCTCTTGGAACGGTTCTTGATCGACTGATTCTATGTACGCGAGAACGACATCGCGTGCAGCTCCGCCCGTGCGCGCACGGGTGCGACTAACGACATCATGAGGAAGAATCTAGAGAGGGGCCGGGGTACAAAAAACACTTTGTACACTTACTGAAGTAAGGTGATCTTAATGAGTGCTGAAATGCTCGTCAATTACAAAATGAATATTGCGAGATTTTTTTTGCCGCTCTTGTTGTTCCGGGCTAAGGGGTTTTAGAGGACCCAAATCGGGGAGCCCAGCCCGCTGACGGCCAGAAGCCTTAATTACAGTGCTTGGAATATCGAGCAGCTGGCAAAGAAAAGGGTTTGCTCGCGCATTGGCAGGGTGCGAGTATCGGAGGACACATGATGGACCGCCGCAGATTTGTACAAACCGCCGCTTCCCTTGCTATCGCGTCTACGGTACGCGGAGCCCACGCAGACGCCCGCTTACCCATCAAGATGGCCGTCGAGTACAACATGCTGCCGACGAAGTTGTCGATTCTCGAACGTTTTCAGTTAGCACGGGACTGCGGGTTTGAGCGGATCGAGTGCCCTACGACCCGGGACGCGAAGGATGCGGCGACGATGAAGGCGGCGGCGGAGAAGACCGGACTGCCGATTCACTCAGTCATGAACATGGATCATTGGGAGTTTCCGTTTTCCTCGGCGGACCCGGCGGTGGTTGAGAAAAGCCTCGACGGTGCGCGGGTGTCGATCCGCAATGCACATCTTTGGGGGGCCTCCACGGTGCTGCTGGTACCGGCCGTGGTGAATGCCCAGACGACGTATAAGGAAGCGTGGGTGCGTTCGCAGACAGCGATTCGCAAGCTGATTCCGCTCGCTGAGGAGTTGAACATCACGCTTGGTCTGGAGGAAGTGTGGAACAAGTTCCTGCTGAGTCCGCTGGAGTTTGCACGGTACATCGATGAATATCGTTCGCCGCGGATACGCGCTTACTTCGATGTTGGCAATGTAGTGCTTTATGGGTATCCGCAGGACTGGATTCGCACCTTGGGCAAGCGGATCGTCAAAGTGCATATCAAGGATTTTTCTTTCAGGCACCAAAAGGGCACCGACAACTCCGTCGCGGCCTGGGTTCCGCTGGGCGAAGGCGATATCGATTGGTCCGCCGTGTATGCGGCTCTGCACGAGGTTGGCTACGAGGGGACCGCGACGCTGGAGCTGGATCCGGGAGACGGTGCTTACCTGAAAGAAATGCGGCGGCGGTTTGGGTTGATTCTTACGGATGGCATGCCGAAGAAGGCTGCGGCGAAGGATTAGGGTTGGCATCTTTTGCGGAGCACACCGCGGTTTGTGATTCCGAGCAGTTGATTTGCCTTGACCCAAATTAAAGATGGAATGAACGAGGACGGGCAGGGATTGCTGACTGGGAGCGAAGCCGAGGATCTGCAATTTTCACTGGCCCAAATCTCCAGGTCGGCAATGATCAACTTCGGCTGCTCTCCATCGCAACGACGTCCTGAAAGATTCTCGCAGCGCCCGCTTGTACCCGGTGGAAGCCCCGGACTTCAGTCCGGGGGTGCGGGTTCAAGACCCGCGCTTAAACGCGCACAAAAATTGAGGGCTATATAGCCCCTGGTGGAGCAAAGCCTCGCCAGCCAATCGGACTGAAGCTGCCACCAGGGCTTAAAGCCCTCGCGTGGTGTGGGCTACTCTTAGCGCGGGTTCTACACCCGCGCCCCCGGACTAGAAGTCCGGGGCTTCCACCGTATTGGATGAATCGCCAGGCGACGCACCAAGGCGTCCCTCGCCATCCATGTCAGCCACGTCCATGACGCTCCGTCCCAGCCACCACGACTCATTCTGTCATCCGCCCTGGAGTTGTCATCCCGAGCAGTTGATTTGCCTTGACCCAAATTAAAAATGGATTGAACCAGGACGGGCAGAGGCTGTCCACTAGGAGCAGCTGATAGGAGCAGCTGATTCGCCTCGGGGCAAATCAAGTATGGATCGAACGGGGTCGGACAGGGATTGCTGACTGGGAGCGAAGCCGAGGATCTGCAATTTTCATTGGCGAAAATCTCCAGGTCGGCAATGATCAATTTCAGGTGCTCTCCATCCCAACGACGCCCACAAAGATTCTCGCAGCGCCCGCTTGTACCCGGTGGAAGCCCCGGACTTCAGTCCGGGGGTGCGGGTTCAAGACCCGCGCTTAAACGCGCACAAAGATGGAGGGCTTTTAGCCCCTGGTGGAGCAAAGCCTCGCCAGCCAATCGGACTGAAGCCGCTGCCACCAGGGCTTAAAGCCCTCGCGTGGTGTGGGCCACTCTTAGCGCGGGTTCTACACCCGCGCCCCCGGACTAGAAGTCCGGGGCTTCCACCGTATTGGATGAATCGCCAGGCGACGCACCAAGGCGTCCCTCGCCATCCATGTCAGCCACGTCCATGACGCTCCGTCCCAGCCACCACGACTCATTCTGTCATCCGCCCTGGAGTTGTCATCCCGAGCAGTTGATTTGCCTTGACCCAAATCACGATGGAATGAACGACGAAGGGGGAAGTTGTTCATTAGGAGAACCAGAGTTGCAAGGCAGGTACAGAGCGGGATGAATGGAATCCTGGCTTTGAGGTGGGTGTAGATGTACCCCACTCAAGCCAAACGCGGCTTGAATGGGCCACCCGGGTTCTGCTGTACTTCCCAGAACAACAGATGCTAGGTGAAACATTTGCTGGTCGCCCGTGTGCATGACAAATGTTGGGGTGATCGCTTTCCCTGGCGGTTGCTTGTGGCGGGAGAAAGCTCGTGCGGCTGAAGCGCAATGCGCCGAGTTGGATGAACTATAGTCAACCCATGAGATTTGTCTCTGTTGTGATGGTGGCTTGCTGCGCAACCAGCCTGGCGTTGGGCCAGGCAGCTGGGCCACAGTTGCCGGATGGACCGAACCGCGAAGTGGTGCAACGGGTGTGCTCGGGTTGCCATTCGGTGCAGATGTTTGCTGGCCGGGGAATGACGCGGGAACAGTGGGCGGGCGTGGTCTCGAACATGATGGGGCGCGGCGCCAAAATGTCTGACGAGGAGTTCGACCAGGTGGTCGAATATCTGGGCAAGACCTTGCCTCCGGGCAAGGCGGCCGCTGTAGGCCCCCCCGCAACCGTGACCGCGAAAGCGCCGCCACGCCCGCGAAACCTGATTGATCAGGCAGGCTCCGATGACAAACAGGCTGTGGATGAAGAAGCCGCAGCGCGTGGCAAGACGGTCTACATCGCGCAATGCATCACTTGTCACGGGACCCGGGCACGAGGCGGCAGTCGCGGAGCCGACCTGGTGCGATCAGTCACGGTCCTCCATGACCGTTACGGAAGTACGATTGGTCCCTACCTGGCGAACGGGCATCCGGCAGGCAATCCGGTTCAGTTAACCCAGGAACAGATCGTCGACCTCTCGCATTTTCTGCATCAGCAGGTAGGCGACACCTTGCGCACGGGACCGTATAACGCCGTACTCAACATTCTGGTGGGCGACGCACACGCGGGCAAGACGTTCTTTGACGGAGCGGGTGGGTGCAGTCATTGCCATTCTGCGGAAGGCGACCTGGCACACATCGCGAGCAAATACGATCCCCCAAGTCTGCAGTTGAAGGTTGTGTTTCCCCAGAATCGCGCGGTGGCCCGGAATGGGCCTGCCACCCCACGCAAACCACTTACCGTGACGGTGACGACTGCTTCGGGGGAGACCGTGACCGGTGTGCCAACGGAGTTGGACGACTTCAACGTCTCGCTCATCGACAGTAAGGGACATTACCGCAGCTTTACTCGCGGACCCGGTGTGAGGGTGGAGAAGCACGATCCGTACGCAGCTCACGTGGCGCTGCTCGACACATACACAGATAAAGAAATACATGACGTGGTGGCTTACCTGGAGACCCTGCAATGAAGTGCAAGTGGATGATCGCGGTGGCCGTGCTGGCGTTGGCGCCCTGCTGCAGCTTCGGCGCTGCTCCTGCTGTGGCGGCGGATGGTGGGTTCGATCCATCGCTGTTGTTACACCCACCCGCGGATAGCTGGCCGACCTACAACGGCGACTATTCCGGCAAGCGCTTTAGCACGCTGACGAAGATCAATGACCGGAACGTGAAGGAGCTGAGCCTGGGATGGATGTACCAGCTGCCCAGGACGGGCGCTGGCCCCGGCGGACGCCTGGCAGGAACGCCGGTGCTGTTCAACGGGGTGATGTACATTACGTCTCCTGACAAGGTATGGGCGCTGGACGCGCGCACGGGGCGCGAGTTGTGGGCCTACACGTGGAGTTCTAAAGGAGGCATTCACCTGGGCAATCGGGGCGTGGCCATCTCTGGACATTCGCTCTATTTCGAAACTCCCGATTGCAATCTTGTGTCGCTCAATCTGGCGGATGGCAAGAAACAGTGGAACCAGTCCATTTGCGATCTTGACCAGATGTACTATGCGTCGGTGGCGCCGGTGGTCATTAAGAATCATGTAATCACCGGCGTGAGTGGCGATGATCTGGACCGGCCGGGTTTTCTGGAGGCGCATGATCCGGAGACGGGTGCGTTGCAGTGGCGCTGGTCAGTCGTACCCAAGCCCGGTGAGCCGGGCTCAGAAACGTGGCCGAGCGCGGACGCGATGGCACATGGCGGCGGCATGACGTGGATTTCGCCGACCTACGATCCTGGGTTGAATCTTCTCTACGTGGGCACCGGCAATCCGCAACCCGTGATGGCGGCCAAAACGCGCGAGGGCGCGAACCTGTATACGGAGTCGATTGTTGCCTTAAATCCAGATACCGGGAAGCTGGTTTGGTATTTCCAGCCATCGCCGCATGACACGCACGATTGGGATGCGGTGGAGACGCCGGTTCTATTCGATGGCGAGATCGACGGCAAACCACGCAAGCTGCTGGCGCAGGCCAGCCGCAACGGCTGGTTCTTTGTGCTGGACAGGGAGACGGGCAAAAATTATGTAAGCGCGCCCTTTGTGAAAACGAACTGGAGCAAGGGCCTGGATGCCAAGGGACAGCCGATACCCGACCCGGCCAAGGAGCCGCAGGTAGCGGGCACACTGGTGGCGCCGAATGCGGAAGGGGGCGTGAACTGGCCGCCGCCCACGTATAGCCCCGCCACCGGCCTGTTCTATGTAAATGCCACGCGGTCCTATGCCATCTACTACCTTTTCGACGACAGCGACAAGCCGGAAGGTTGGGGCGGCCATGACCTGGGGACATGGGATGAATCCATGTTGCAGGCAATCGATTACCGCACCGGGAAGATCAAGTGGAGCCACAAGTGGGAGTCGCCGGGGATTGACGGTGGACTGCTGAGCACGGCAGGAAATCTTGTATTTGCCGGCGATTCGAATAACAACCTGGTAGCCCTGAACGCCACCACGGGTGAGCCGCTCTGGCACGCGGGTCTGGGTAGCCCGCTCTCGAATGGGGCGATCACCTACGAACTCGATGGTCACCAGTACGTTGTGGTGGGTTCGAGCGACAAGTTGTTTGCGTTCGTGATGAACTAGGCAGGCACTGCACGGTTGTCCTGAGACGTCCCAATTTGATACAGGCACGGTGGCCGGGCTGGCCACGCGTTGATCCATCACGCGCACAGAGATCTTGCCGATAAAGACTGCTGAAGCTATATGTCTCTATTGGCAGGTATGGGTGCGGCTGCGCGGTCGCTGAAATTGCGCCCAGGTAAACCTCGCAAGTTGTTTGCGATGAGCCTGTTTGTCTTCGCTGCGCATACGACGCTGCTTGTTTTCTACCCGCACGCTACCCTGCTTTCTAACCTGCTCATCTTCTGGATGATGTCTTCCGCGTTGGTCGTGTGTCTCTTCGGCGCTCGCATGGACGGTGAAGAGAGCAGACCTTTGTGGTTTTTGCTGGGAAGCGGCTTTCTGCTCGCCATCATGGGCCAGGTGGGCTGGACGTACTCGGCTTCGACGGCAAACATTCACATTCAGACGAAGGCCTTTCACTTCGATTTTTTCTATCTGATTTACTGCATCCCGATTTTGCTGGCTATCTGCTCCCGCGATAAGGATGCGGGGTTGAAAACCTTTGCCTGGCTGGATGGAGCGCAAGCGGTTGTCGCCACCCTGCTGGCGTATCTTCTGCTGTTTACCCAGCTGCCCTCCTATGCCGGCGTACAACCTGTTTCTGCCACAAGTCTCATGAACCTGAACGACGCCGCGGACTGGATCCTGGTAGCCGCGGTCACGTTGCGCTTCTTTTCGAACCCCAGCCCGGCTCGAAGGCGATTCTATCGTTCGCTCGCTGTCTATCTTTGGCTCAATGCGATTGTGGTTTTGGTAGTGGGCTACCTTGAACTGAAAAGAGGGTGGCGCGACGGCCTGCAAGACGTGTTGTGGTGCCTGCCTTATCCCCCTCTTCTCTACATGTTCGCTTTACAGACCGGCGCGCCTGCCGAGAACCATGAACCACGTGGCATGCATCGCTCGCGAGCTCCACTGGAACTGCTGATCGACAATTTGAGCCCGGTGCTGTTCACACTGGCAATCGCGTTGATGGTGGTTCAGATCGCACCGAATCACGAAGGATTGGCGTTTGTCTGCATCTCTGCAGCAGTCGTGATTTACGGCATCCGGGCAGCCATTCTGCAGGTCAGGTACGCGCAATCGCAGGAGGAATTAACAGCTGCGGTGATTGCCAGCGAACAAGCGAGCCTTGCCAAGAGCCAGTTCCTGGCCAACATGAGCCACGAGATCCGCACGCCGATGAATGGCATCCTGGGTATGACGGAATTGGCGCTCAGCACGGATCTAAGCAACGAGCAGCGTGAGTTTCTGCTCACCGTCAAGTCCTCGGCAGATCACCTCTTGATCATCATCAACGAAATACTGGACTACTCGAAAATGGAAGCAGGCAAGACGGCCCTGGCTTCTGAGGCTTTTCCGCTAGCCACCGTGGTGAGTGATGCCTTGCGCAGCCTGGCGCTCCTGGCACATCAGAAGGGCCTGGAGCTCAACCTGCGCATCGGGGCCGATGTACCGGCGGAGCTGGTGGGCGACAGGGTACGGCTGACTCAGGTCCTGATTAATCTGCTAGGGAACGCAATCAAGTTTACTGAGCAGGGAGAAGTGTCGGTTGATGTTGCCCTGCGGAGCATGACCTATGGATCCGCTGAGTTGCAGTTCTCTGTGAGCGACACGGGCATCGGAATCCCACTGGAACAACAAGCCGGTGTGTTTCAGGCGTTCCAGCAAGCGCACTCTTCCGGCAGCCGCTTGTACGGTGGGACCGGTCTTGGCCTCGCCGTGTGCCGTAGCCTGGTGGCTTTGATGGGAGGCTCCATCAGCCTTGAAAGCAGACCGGGGGCGGGTACGCGCATTCACTTTGAAGTTCTATTTTCATTGCTCCCCGGATGGCAGCCCGTGATCCCACTGGTCGAGGGACATGGATTGCAGGGGGTATCGGCGCTGATCATCGACGACAACCTGACGAGTCGCAGCAATCTCGCGGAGTTGATGGGGAACTGGGGGATGAGGGTGCAGGTTTGCGATTCGGCCAGCGCCGGTCTTGCGGAACTCGCGCGAGCCGCCGCGGGCAAGCCGTACAGCGAGGTCCTGCTGGATGAGCAGATGCCTGGCATGGACGGATTTCGCATGCTGGAAGCGATGCCGCAGCCTGCGGGCCGGCAGCCCAGGGTCACGATGATGCTGACCACGTGTGACCGCATTCGCGGCGCTGAGCGTTGCCGGCAACTTGGCGTGGAGAGCTACCTGGTAAAGCCCATTGTCGCAAGTGAGTTGTTGGCGTGCATGCAACGATCGCTCGGTCAGCAGACGCTCCTGGGCGCCAGCGCCGTCCCCAGGGAACGCTCTGCTGCCATGCCGCGCTCGCTCCGCATACTGCTCGCAGAAGACAACCTGGTGAATCAACGAGTGGCGATGACCATGCTGGTTAAGTTGGGCCATCAGGTCACGCTGGCCACCAATGGCGTGGAAGCGTTGGAGCACTGGAGACAAGGCAACTTCGACCTGATCCTTATGGATGTGCAAATGCCCGAGATGACCGGCATACAGGCGACGGTTCAGATTCGCCGGGAAGAAGATGGGCTGGGCCTGCACTTGCCGATCATCGCCATGACCGCCTCGGCCATGAGCGAGGATCGGGAGCGTTGTCTGGCCGCCGGCATGGATCACTTCATTTCCAAACCGGTCAGTTCCCAGACGATCGAGCGGGTAATCGACGCGACCTTTGCGCGACATCCGCTCAAGGATGCCGGATGAGACGGGGCCTGAAATGCTCGCGAACCGAGCGGGTCGGTTTCTCCGCGCCAGAACTGCCGAGGGATAGGTCCGGAGCAGCAACCGGTTTACCCGGAGCCCAGAGGAGGGCGCCTCGCACCGCGCTGTCCACGCGGCGAGAGGCTGAGGATGCCTTGCCTTACTCTACTTGTTTGGTGGGGGAAAGCCTTCTTCGGTATGACCGCAGACTGGGCACTCAAATCGTTCTCTGGGAACCACCGGGATGGCCGGTCCGGTTTCAGTCTTCTGCGGCACCACGGGCTCCACTACAGGTGTAGTGATTCCCTGGCGTTGATTCATAGGCTGGTGGCAGTTGGGACACTCTTTCATCCTTGATCTCCAGTGTGGTGGGATGCGCTGAGGTGCTTGTAAGCGTCGTTTCGAGCCGTTCTTTTCTGGCATCGCGGGTTATTGTGGTTGCGCCTCTACGCCCTGATTCATGAAGAGGTCGACCCTGGGCGTCCCGTAGTTGTAGGGTTTGGCAATAATGTCGAGGCGCCCATCACCATTTAAATCGATTACCCGGCTTTCATGAAAATCCAGTCCTTCTGCGATGACGGACCGCCGGAAGTTTCCCTGGCCGTCGCCGTAAAAGATGTAGGCTCTCGCTGCCGGGTTGGCGCCGTCAAGGCGCTGCTCAGCACACAGAATATCCAGGTTGCCGTCAGCATTAAAGTCGGCGATCTGCAGGGTGTGCCCGAAACGAATATCGGCGAGCTTGTGAGGAAGCCATTTCCCTTTTACCCGCTGGTACCAGAGCAGCGGACCATCGCCGTCACCCACGACGAGTACTATTTGCGCGTACTTGCTCCCGTTGATAAGCCTCGCTGCAGCAGCGCGAGAGAAGGGATAGTGTGGGTCGACAGCGTGCTGCGTAAATTTGTTACGGCCGCGGTTACGAAACCACTGGCCGCCGCCGACGATGTCGAGTTTGCCGTCTCCATCGACGTCGAGGATAGCGAGACCTTCATGCTCGTTTACCCCTTTCCACGAGGGGGACAGCCCGCGTTGTGATCGTTGGGCGCCGGTGTTGTATTGGTAGACGCGGGTGATCGGCCATGACTCGGCATGAAGCGGGTCAGCCGGGGCGCGCGCGATGAACAACCCATGTGCATCCTGATTCCAGAAAACGATTTGAGGTGCGCCGGTGCCGTCCAGATCGGCCGCCATTTGGTCGTGATGTTTGGCCGCCCCCGAGTGCTTGATGGTGTAACGCCGCCAGGGCTGATCGAAGTCTGGGTAAGGGTTGCGCCACCACCAAATTTCGTTGCTGCGGTAATCCCCGGCCGCGATCAAGTCCAGGTGCCCGTCGCCGTCGACATCGAGAGCGACGCCCCCGGCTTCGATGTGCAGTGGTTGAGGTTCGATCACAGAGCACTTCCACGCCTCTCCGACGCGGCGGTAGAGAACTACTGAGTTGGGCGCGGTGCGTTGGGTAACCACGAAACCAGGGTACCCGGTCTGCGCAAAGTCACCCACCGTCAGCGAAGTTTGCTGGTTACCCGTGTGGCAGAGCGGGAGGTCCGCCGTGGCGCTTGACAGGTGCAGCCAGCGGACGGGTTGCTGCCCGTGACCGGTTGCGCCGGTGAGCAAAAGCGCAGCGATGGTCACACGACTGAACAAAATTGGACTCCCCGGTTTCAGCTTGAGCAAGAGGATCAGCAATCGACTACAGCAGGCGACTCCAGCAGGCGCTTCATGCAGCGGAGAGTCCTGCCGGACTTTCAGCCCGGCCGCTTTCGTGCTTCCGAAAGGTAGGATTGCACGCAACGTTAAGCGGCTCTGGACAACGCACACTGAAAAATCGGCCGCCTGAAAAAAAATTCTTCGTCTGAAAAAAATACGTTTCCCTAACTAAAGATGTAGACATATACTCGGTCCACGCAAATGACCTGTTGATCCCCCAACTCCAAGTCTAAGCGCGCTCAAATTGTTTCTTCAGCGAAAGAGACATAGAGCGTTTAATCAGGGGTGCCGACGGGATGAACGCCGAGCCGCAAGGTGTGTTCGAGATTGATTTCTGCTATCCAAATGATTTCGCAAATGCAGGCGAAATCCATACCCCCACGGTTCCAGTCGCAGAGCAGACGAAGGCGTCAGCACGGAACCTGGCTGCTGTGCTTGAGAATCTCTGGATGTTTTACACGGCGATGCACGACGGTAAGCCATTACCGCAAGCAGACGCGAAACTCTCCAGCCTGGGTCAAGCCGTGAGGATGATGGTCAGACGCCCCTGATGTTTTCAGGTGTTCCGAAGTGAGTCGCTTCACTTCTTCGCTCAGCCAAACGGGGCTGGAGTGGCACCCGGCATTTTTCGGGGCGTCATCCTGCTTTTATTGAGAGCCAGGTTCATGGGGCGCACCCCGGAATCAGGTGACTTGCACCGTGAATATATGCCCCGCCCAGGGACCGAGTTCCACATAAAGCCCTTCTTCCTGCAGTTCACTCCCATCGCGGTCATAGGTGGCGCCGGATAGGGCGTCTGCTAATCTCCATAGCCTTCCGTGGAGGTCATGCCAGGGAACGTGGATCCTGGCCTGTGCCGCATGGTCGCTGAAGTTGACGATCACCAGGCGCCGGTCTTCCCCTCTGGTCCAACACCAGGCGCCGAGTGCCTGGCAAGTGGCGTTGTCTGGCCATCCAGTACAAGAGCAGAGGGCCCAATCCCCTTCCCGGAATGCGGCCGCGCCAGCGATCGCCAGCAGGCTGGCGTAAAAGATTTCCGTGTCCGTGTTTGAAGGCTCTGGCGGACGGCGGCCGAGGAAAACAGGCACGCGGATACGGCGGCCCTGCATTTGTCCCTCGTGAATCAGTTTCGCTCCGGGGAGGGTAGTAGCCAGAATGGCTGCTGCCTTGCTTTTGGAGGGCGAAAAGAGAGAGGCGGCCCGTGGCTCGTCATGGTTCTCGATGAAGCGGATAAGCTTGTTCTGATAGTCCAGCGAAGCGCTTAGGTGGAGCCGGATGGCCGTAGGATCTTCAAGCTCGATCAGGTCGTACAGGCGTTTGTCGTAGCAGTAGGCAAACCCTTGTTGTTGAAGAGTCCACTCCATCTGCCAATAGGCTTCGGCCACGAACAGGAAATCCGGGGATTGCTGATGCACTTCGCCGATCACCGATGGCCAGTATTCTTCTGCCGGTGCTTGACCAGCCCTGCTCCCCCAGGTGCGGGCGAAGATCTGGTTGATCAGGAGCATAGCCATGTCACAGCGCACGCCATCGCACTGGGCGGCGATCGCGGTCAAATGCTGCACCACGCTCGCGCGGTGCCCGGGATCGAATGCGTTCACCTGCACCACGTCTGGCCAGGGCGGAAAGTAAGGGTCACGTCCACAGGCGAAGATTTTGTCGCCAATCGGGAGGAAGGCGCTGGGCTGGTTCTGCAGGTCAGCGGCCGTGCCCTGGAGGAAGTGCTGAGGGTTTTCGAGGATCCAGGGAGAGTCCGGGGCCACGTGATTGGGCACAAAATCGAGAAGCAGGCGCAAGCCACGGGCAGCCAGCTCCTGCCGGGCGATGGCGAGGCCGGCAGGCCCACCCAGATGTGCGTCCACAACGTAGCGACGGATGCAATAGGCGGATCCGACATTGTCTTCAGGGCGAAAGTCGGGAAGGCAGCGGTGAAATTCGTTGAGCAGCCCCGCGTTTTGACTCGCGATAGCGATGCCGGCTGGGCTGCGCTCCCACACGCCCATCAGCCAGACCACGTCAAAACCGTAGGCAGCGATTGCATCCCACTCCGCGCCAGGCACTGACGACAGATCGACAGGACGGTTCAAGCGCGCGCTCAGCCCGGAAAGCCAGACCCATGTGTTGATTTCATAGATAAAGATCTGCGGGTTGGGGGCCATGGTTTGCTCTCGTTCCTCAGCATACAGGCGGCGAAAGCCACTTGTGCCGGGGCTTGGGGAGCCAACATAAAACTGGCTGCTTTGCCGGTGAAGCCCTGCTAAGCTCGCCGTGAGGACGATATGAGTTTCGGTTCGCTGGTATTTACGCCGCTGGTCAAACAACTGCAGGAGCGATACGGCAGCCGCCGCCAGTATGAACGCATGGAGAAGGACGCAACCCAGGATCGGTTAACACCCTTCGAGATCGAATTTTTAGGAGAACGCGACAGCTTCTACTGGGCGACAATCGGGGCCACCGGCTGGCCCTATGTGCAACATCGCGGCGGCCCCAGGGGCTTCTTGAAAGTGATTGACGAGCGCACGCTGGCGCTCGGCGACTTTCGCGGGAACAAGCAATACATCAGCACAGGGAACCTGCTTTCGGATGACCGGGTGGCGATGATCATGGTCGACTATCCGCGCCAGGCCCGGCTGAAGATCCTTGGGCGGGTGAAGGTGTTGGAAGGCGAGGCGGCCCAGAGCTGGCTGCCCAGGGTGCGCATGCCCGGCGAAAAGAGCGTGATTGAACGAGTGTTCGTGATCCACCTGGAGGCGTTCGACTGGAACTGTCCGCAACACATCACGCCAAGGTACACAGCGGAAGAGATCCGCGAAGGCATGCAGGCAGTCGAGAAGCGCGTGCAGGCGCTGGAACAGGAAAACGAAAGTCTGCGCCGGCAGCTTGCGGAAGTGCAAAAGACGTAATTACGATGGGCGGGATCGCGGTGCAAGTTTGTAGTGAGGTGTCCGCATGACCGCACGTCCTCCTCTGCCACCGTTCACGCACGAGACGGCAGTGCAAAAAGTACGCCTCGCGGAAGATGGCTGGAACACGCGTGACCCGGAGAAGGTAGCCCTGGCGTATAGCGTGGATTCACGCTGGCGCAATCGTGCCGAGTTCCTCCACGGGCGTGCAGAGATAGTGATGTTTCTGACGCGAAAGTGGGCCGCGGAACTGGACTACCGGTTAGCCAAAGAGCTCTGGGCATTTGACGGCAACCGGATTGCGGTCCGTTTTGCCTACGAATACCACACCCACGAAGGCCAGTGGTATCGCGCGTACGGCAATGAGAATTGGGAGTTCGACGAGCAAGGGTTTGATGGTGGTGCGCCATGCCAGCATCAATGATCTGCCGATCAGCGAGGGCGACCGTAAATTCCGCTGGTCTTTGGGGCGAAGGCCAGACGAGCACGCCGGTTTGACTGCGCTCGGCCTCTAAACCTGGCCGGAGTATCAATTTCTGCTGGGCCGGTCTGGGAAGCAGGCGTTATGCTCATACGCATGCCCCGGAATCCTTCCATTTTTGCCTGCCTGAGGGCGGGCTGTGTCTGCCTGCTGGTTGCTGTTTGTCTGGGCGCGACGGCGGCGCAGCCGGGCGCCGGCACTGCCCCACCGTTCAATGCGGAGTGTCTGGGCAAAGGCGAAGTTGCGTTGGACGGAGAGTGGCAGTTCCACCTGGGCGATAACCTGGCATGGACGCAGCCGGACGTAGCGGATGCAACCGGCCACGACGGATGGGAAACAATCAAGGTCGACGCTCCGTGGGGTACGCAGGGCCACCCCAACCATACTGGCTGGGGCTGGTATCGCCGGCATGTTCATATGTCGCCAGCTCCGGAAGGCGCAAAAGACGCCGCGCTCCTCATCCCGGCCATTGACGATGTGTACGAGGTGTATTGGAACGGCGTGCGCGTGGGAGGACAGGGCACCTTTCCCCCACATGTGGATTTCAAATTTGGCTTAGCGCAGCAGACTTACGGACTTGGCCCCATGCGCGATGGCGTGCTGGCGGTAAGGGTATTGAAGCTGCCGTTCACTTCTGTGGATGACGGTACGGCCGGAGGCTTCGAGGGAGTGCCGCACGTGGGCAGTCCAGAAGCAATTCGACTGCTTAGGGATTCGCTTGACTACCATTGGCTTCGCGGCTCGCAATTTCGGTCTGGCCTCACCCTGCTCTACGTACTGACCTCGTTGCTCAGCTTTTTTGTGTGGCTACGGAATCGCAATCAGCGCTTACTGTTCTGGCTGAGCGTTTACACGTTTATGCCGCTGCTGGAATTAGCTTCTGGGCGGTCTGCGGCTGCCGATTTCAGGAATTTGGCTGACGCTCTTCATACAGACCGGGATACAACTTCGTGAAGTTGCCCAGGCGTTCCTTCTGCTCTATTTGTTGCAATTGGAAGATATTCCCAGGCTCGTTCGCTTTCTTCGGATTGCCGCCTGGATCACGACCGCTGCGGGTCTGCTGGATGGAAGCCTGGGCTTCGGCTTCGACTTCCTAAGCGACCGAATGTTGGCCTGGACGGATGCTTGTTTTACTGCCCTGGTTTTGCCGGCTGAGTTTCTGCCCATCACCCTGGTGGTGATCGCTTTGTTTCGCCGCAAGCGGCTGGATGCGGCTCGATGGTGGGTTGCGTCCTTCGCATTCGCGGCGGCGAGTTGGTATTCGATCAGCAACATTTCCTTGCAGGGGGTTCGCTTTACCCACTGGACGCTCGCGAGCCGGATGACGACGCCCTTGTTCTTTATTCTGGGGAATCGGTTCCCGGTCGGATTGGTCTTGCGCACCCTGCTGTTCGCCTCCATTGTGTTCGCGGTGGTTCGGTATGCCTCGGAATACCGGCGCCGCCAGTCGACCCTGGAACAGGAGTACAAGAATGCCCGTGAGCTGCAAAAGATCCTGGTCCCTGAGTTGCTGCCAGAGATCCCTGGGTTCCGGCTGAGCAGCGCTTATCAACCAGCGCAGGAGGTGGGTGGCGACTTCTTCCAGATCGTGCCGCTGGAAGGCGAGCACACCGGTTCGACGATGATTGTGCTGGGAGACGTGAGCGGCAAAGGGTTGAAAGCGGCCATGACCGTGTCGCTGCTAGTGGGAGCGATCCGGACGCTGGTGGAGACGACAGCCAGTCCGGCCGATATGCTCGCCGGCCTCAATCGCAGGCTGAGTGGACGGCTCGAAGGCGGGTTTGCCACGTGCATTGCCCTGCGCCTGGATCCGGATGGTGTTTGCACGGTAGCCGGGGCAGGCCACCCCGCTCCTTTCCTCAACCGGCAGGAACTCGATCTTCCCGGCGCGCTGCCATTGGGCATTCTGCCTTCGACGACCTACCAGGCATTTACTCATCAGTTGGAGGCGGGGGATCACCTCGCACTCTACACGGATGGGTTGTTGGAAGCCCGCAATCACTCAGGCGAGCTTTACGGGTTCGACCGCCTGACGATCTTGTTTGGGAACAAGGTGACTGCAGAACAGGCCTCGCAGGAAGCGATCGCTTTCGGCCAGGACGACGACATTACCGTGCTGACCCTGACGTGTGTTGGTGAAAGCGAACGAGCTTACGGCAAGGTGGCCGCACCGGCGCTGGGCCTGGCTTAGCGCCGCCGGTTTTCTCGGTATTGGGCTGCGTAGGAAGTACGGCGCGACAGGAGTTCAAACCAGGCGCAAGGTTTCGAAATCGCGGCCTGTTTCGGCGCAGAGCGCTTCCACTGCTAACTGGTGGTCGGCACGATCGGGCAAGCCAGAAACGGTGATCGACCCGATCACCCCGGCGCCGGCAACACGGATGGGGAAACTGCCTCCGTGTCCCGCGTAGTCGGCGAGCGGCAGACCGTAACGCTGTAACAAGTCCGATTGCTTCGTTTCAAGCTCTAGTTTCATGGCGTAGGAACTGCGGTGGAACCGGGCGACTACGTTGCCTTTGCGGCGAATCCACTCGACGTTGTCAGGGGTGGTGCCGGCAAGAGCACTGTAGAAGAGGGGTTGGCCGAAGCGCCGCACGTCCACCACCAGGACTAGTCCGCGAGCAACGGCGCTGTTGCGCACCCAAGAGCCAAGGCGCCAGGCGGTTTCTTCGTCGAATCTGGTGAGTTGTAGTTCGTTTTCCTGCCGGGCGATGAGTGCGAGATCTTCTGGGATGGGCATAGGCGCGGTGAACGACTCCGCTACTTTACCACTGCGAGCACCGAGCCGAGGTGTCTGGACGAGGTGCCGGGGACCGAACGGGGAGAACTCTGCCGAGACAGACGCAGGCGTTTCCACCAAACTCGTTTGAGCGCTTGCGCGTTCATATTGCGCCGTGAGGGCCGCCTCTCTCTGTTCCGGCATCTGCAGAATAGAGGTGCTGGCAATGAACCCATGGCCCTCAGGGCTAACTGGCGATTTTTAGCTCGGAAGGGGGTGCGGCTGATCGCCTGAAGCCGCGCTGGATCTTTCTGCGCGTGTTGGGCCTGATCTACGCCTCCGCTTTTATCTCTCTCCTCTTTCAGATTCGCGGTCTGATCGGGCACGCGGGCATACTGCCAGCGGATCGATACCTGGCCGCGGTCGCGCAAACCTACGGCCCCCTGGCCCGGCTGTGGTTTGCGCCGACGCTGTTCTGGATGGGCAGCGGGCCTCACCTGCTGATGGGGGTATGTTGGGCCGGGCTGGCGGCCTCCGTACTTCTGTTCTGCAACGTTTGGCCCCGGGGCATGTTGGTGGCCTGCTTTGTCTGCTTTCTTTCGTTTGTGGCCGCAGCGCAGGACTTCTCGAGCTACCAGTCGGATGGCATGCTCCTGGAAGCTGGGTTCTTATCGCTGTTCTTCGCGCCCGCCGGTTGGCGCCCGGGCCTGGGTGCGGCCAGCCCGCCGTCGCGCGCCAGCTTGTTCCTTTTGCAGTGGGAATGGTTCCGCATCTACTTTGAGTCAGGCTTGGTCAAGCTGCTGAGCGGAGACCCACAGTGGCGTCACCTGACCGCGATGGATGAGTACTACCAGAATGGTCCCCTGCCCACCTGGATTGGCTGGTACGTAGAGCATCTGCCCCACTGGTTCCACGCAGCCACGGCTTTCTCCACGTTGGCGATGGAGTTGGTGATCGTTTGGATGATCTTTTTGCCGCGCCGCTGGCGAGTGATCTGCTTCCTGATCGTGACGCCGTGGGAAGTGGGCGTGATCTTCACAGCCAACTACACCTTTCTTAACTACCTGGTGCTGGCGCTTGGATTTTTGCTGTTGGACGACCGGTTCTTCGATTGGTTTCCCTTTGTGCGCAGCGGATGGGCCGAAGAGAAGAAACACGCGGAGCCTGTCAGATGGCAAGCCTGGCGGGCCTTCCGTCTGGCAGCCAGTGCGGTCGTGCTAAGCCTGCTGGGTTATGTGACCACTGTCGAGTTGGCATCAATGGTGTTCGGGCGCCTGCCCCTGCCGATGCAACCGGTGACCATGCTGGAGCCTTTCCGCATCGCGAACCAGTACGGTTTGTTTGCTGTGATGACGAGAGGGCGCTACGAGATCGAGTTCCAGGGTTCGCGGGATGGGCAAACGTGGGTGGCGTACCCCTTCCGCTTCAAGCCTCAGGAGTTGCACAAGGCGCCCGGCATCTATGCTCCCTATCAGCCACGGTTTGAATGGAACCTGTGGTTTGCCTCGCTGGGACCATGGCAGCAGAATCTGCTGGTGCCCCGCACGGAGGAACGATTGCTGACCAACGACCGGGATGTGCTGGCGCTGTTTGCCGGTAACCCCTTCGCGGCAGAGCCGCCCAAACAAGTGCGTGCAGTGCTCTGGCAGTATTGGTTCACCACTGAACGGGAGAAGCACCAGACCGGGAATTGGTGGCGCCGCAACCTGCTTGGGGTCTATGCCCCGGTCCTGGAACTCGATGCACAGGGCGGCGTGGGCATTGCGAGCATGCCGGATGCACTGCCGCCCCATGACTGAAGCCCTCCGGGTGCGCGGAAGTTGTAGCGAACAGGGGTGACACGGCCTGCAGAATCGCCAGACGGCACTGCGCGGCGCGCGCGTAGAATGGGTTCCAATCAAGTGTTTGCCCCGCTCCCAATCCGGCGCCACTGGGTGAGCTCTACCTCGCTCTCGGCCGGTGCGCATGCAGTGGCCGCTTTGGCCTTGTTCGTCAGCCTGCGGACGCACCCGGTCCATGTATTTACCCTGCCGGGTACGCAAAGCGGAACGCGGGTGGAACTCGCCTACATGCCTGGCCGTGCGCCGGCACCGGCATTGCAGCCGAAAACGATGAAGCCTCGCGTGACGCCCACGCGTGCATTGACCCCGGTGCCCGCAGTCGCTAAGGCAGCCCAGGCCCCAGCGGCGCTGGCGCCGTCACCCGCGCCTCACTTGACGGTGACGGAAGTCGCCCCTTCCTCAAACATTGCCAGCCCGGCAGCGGCCGCCCCTGATTCGACCAGCGGCTCCGACTCCTATGGGGACGGCTCAATCCAGATTGCTCTCACCCGTTTTTCGCCAAGCCCCAAACCGGATCTGACGGCACTGCCACACGGCGTCCAGGGGGATGTAGTGGTGGATGTGACGATTGACCCCAGCGGTAAGGTAGCTGAGCTTGCGGTACTGCACACGCTTGGGTACGGCATTGAATCGAGTGTGATCGGCACGTTGAAAACATGGGTCTTTCAACCGGCAATGAAGGACGGATCCCCGATCGCGAGCGTTCAGGAACTGCATTTCCACTTCGGCCCTGTGTGAGCAGCTCCCCCAAAGGTGTGATGACCTCAGGGATTTATAATTCTCATAATTGGAAAGTTAAGCAACCGTTTACACGCGCGGCTCATCTGCTCTCGGAAGACGGGTCAATCGGCCGATGGGATACATGTCACGCATACTGCTGGTGGACGATAACTACATTCAATCGGCGACGCGCCGGGCCATCCTTGAGGGTGCCGGGCGCGATATCCTCATCGCCTCGCAGGGGCAGCAAGCCCTCGAGATGCTGGATGACCGGGAGCCGGCAAGCCCGATTTCCTTGATCATTACGGACCACTTGATGCCGGTAATGAACGGGCCCGAGTTTGTGGCCGAAGTGCGGCGGCGCGGGTTTACGCTCCCAATCATCGTGCTGAGTGGGCTGCTGGATGCCGAAGCGGCCTATGAAGGTCTCGATGTTGTGTTCAAGCTGAAGCCTTGCGATCCCGCCACCCTGATCGAGTTGGTGCAGGATCTGTTGGGTGAGTCCATGCGCCGTTCGGCGTGAAATAACCAGATACTGATCCGAACCCGTACTCGCATCCGGGTCCTGCCAGCCAGGGCAAGCGCGGCTTTCCGCTCTTAATAAGTTGAGTTTGACCAGCCCGTGGGTTTGGTCGTCGTGTTTCAGCCGGTTCCCTGCCGGCATTGCCGTTCCCTGTCTGCCTCTGCGACAATCTCAATGGGCTGGTCCCCTTCTCATGCCGGAATTTGGAAGTTTTTCTCTCCTCCTCGCTCTCGCGCTCAGCGCCTACACCTTGCTTGCTGGCGGCGTCGCTCTTCGCCAGCTCGCCGTTGGGGCGCGCGGTCGCGTTGCGCCTGACCGGCTGGCTGAGACGGCTCGCCGGGCTGGTATCGGCAGCTTCTTCGCGGTTACGTGTGCTGCGGTGGCGCTGGTGTACACGGCGTTCGCCAACGACTTTTCTGTTTCCTACATCCTTCATCACTCAAATCGCGCGCTGCCTGGGCCCTATAAATTTGCGGCGCTCTGGTCGGGTCAGGAAGGTTCGTTGCTGCTTTGGGCGTGGCTCCTGACCGCCTACGGCTTTGTACTGCGCCTGCGGCATAAGGTGGATGTGACGCTGACCGCCTATGCTTCCACCATTCTTGCGGGCGTGCAGATCTTCTTTCTATTGCTGCTGAACTTTGCCGCACCTCCGTTTGCGTTGGTGCAGGGCCAGGCGCCTGCGGATGGGTTCGGGCTGAATCCGCTGCTGCAGTACCCGGAGATGGTGATCCATCCGCCAATGCTGTACCTGGGGTACGTAGGCTTTACCATTCCGTTCGCGTTCGCGCTGGGTGCGTTGATGATGCGGTACCCGGGCGAGAAATGGATTCACATCACTCGTCGCTGGACGATGGTGACCTGGCTCTTTCTGACCTGCGGCATTTTTCTGGGAGCGCACTGGGCTTACTCCGTGCTCGGATGGGGCGGCTATTGGGGCTGGGACCCGGTGGAGAATGCGTCGCTGATGCCCTGGCTTACAGGCACGGCCTTTCTGCATTCGGTGATGATGCAGGAAAAGCGCGGCATGATGAAGAACTGGAACGTGTGGTTGATTTTCAGCACGTTCATGCTGTGCATCCTGGGAACGGACCTTACCCGCTCCGGGCTGGTGAGTTCGGTGCATGCGTTTGCTCAATCGTCGATTGGCAGCTGGTTTACCGGGTTTCTTGTGCTGATCCTCGCGGTCTGCACGTTCACGTTTCTGCGCCAGCGCGATCACCTGAAGTCAGAGCACAAGCTGGAGTCGCTGGTGTCGCGCGAATCGAGCTTCCTGTTCAATAACCTGGTGCTTCTGGCTGCGTGCTTCACCATTCTCTGGGGCACGCTGTTCCCCATTATTTCTGAGTATGTGCAGGGCAATAAGGTGACGGTCGGCGCGCCGTTTTTTAACCGCGTTGCGTTGCCCATCGGTTTGTTCCTGGTCTTCCTGACTGGCATTGGCCCTTTGCTCGCGTGGCGCAGCGCTTCCTTCAAAAGCATTCGGCGGAACTTTGTTTTGCCCACTGCGGTGATCGTGGTGACCGCGATTGTGCTGATGGCTGTGGGCGTTCGCCCCTGGGACGATCAGTCGGCCTTCTACTCGCTGATTGCGTTTTCGCTTGGGGCTGGCGTGATTACGGCCATCTCGTCTGAATTTCTGCGCGGCGCGAAGGTGATCCGCAAACATACCGGCAAGAACATCCTTGCCTCCATGGTGCAGCTCACGCGGCGCAATACCCGGCGGTACGGTGGGTACCTGGTCCACTTCGGCGTAGTGGTCATCGTGATTGGCATTGCCGGCGGCGCGTTCAAGCAAAGCCAGGAAAAGGAACTGAACGATGGACAAAGCATTTCCATCGGTCCGTACAAGCTGGTGTGCGCCAGCTTCAGCCAGGATTCCAACCCGAACTACGATACTGAGTTTGCCCTGCTGGATGTTTACCGGCACGACAAGAAGATCACCCAGTTGGCCCCGGAAAAGCGGTTCTACGCCGCATCGCAACAGCCGGAGACCCGCGTCGCCAATCATTCGACGCTGGCCTGGGATCTGTACGTCATCTACGCGGGGAAGAATCCCGATACTGGCTTGCCCATCATCAAGGTGTTCCTCAATCCACTGATGAACTGGATATGGATCGGTGTCGTGGTGGTCGCGCTCGGCACGTTGTTGGCGCTGGCGCCTAACCTGAGTGCAGCGCTGGCCAGCACGTCGCAACCGCAAGCCGGGCGATGAGCTGCCGCGGCCACTGACCGCGCCGGTCACGGACGAACGTGAGGTTCTCGTTGCCGGCAGGAGTGGCGACTGATGCTTTCGCGGCTTCACTCTCGCTTTTTTGTAACTCGCCTGGCGCAGGTGCTGCTGGTCGGCATTCTGGTTGCGGTCACGGCCGGCTGGACGGACGCCTCTGCCCGCTTCCAGAAAGACAGTCACGAGCTGATGTGCGGTTGCGGTTGCAACCAGTTGCTGGGTGAATGCAACCACGTCGGTTGCCCATCTTCGCCTGGCATGCTGAATGAGCTGTCGGCCAGCATCGCCCGCGGCGATAGCGACAGTGCGATCTTTCACCAGTTTCAGGATGAGTATGGGCCTGTGGTACTAGCCTCGCCCATGTTTACGCGATTTAACCATGTGGCGTGGATCATGCCGCCGCTGGTGCTCTTTCTCGGCATCGGTTGCGTTTTGCTGGTAGTCCGCAACTGGCGGATGCGCACTGTACCCATGCCCGGCTACCCCGGCCACACCGGGATTTGCGGCTGCCCGTGAGCGCATCCGGCGGGAGACCCAGATATGAGCACGATTGCGTGTGGGGTTTTGTTTCTCGCCATTTTTGCGTTTGTATTTTTTCCGCAGCGGCATACAGCACGGCAAATTCCGAAAACGCGGCTTGATTTTCTACGCGAACAAAAAGATGTTTTGTACGACAACCTGCGCGATCTGAACTTTGAGTACAGTGCCGGCAAGTACACGGCAGAAGATTACGCAGCACAGCGCGCGGGTCTGGAAAATGAGACGGCGGCGGTGCTTGCAGAAATCGATCAGCTGGAGCCGCATGCCGCGCTTCGATCGTGACACCAGGCCTGGCCTTCATAGAAAGTTGAACATGAGATCACACTTTTCACCGCGCGGCGCAGTGGCGCTGGTTGGCGCGGTCGCTTTGCTTTGCGCACCGCTTTCTGCGGCCGCTGCCACCATCACCGGAACGGTGACAAACGGCACAAACCACACGCCTGCCTCAGGCGATACCGTGGTCCTGATTGCTCTGGATCAGCGGATGCAGGAGATGGCGCGCACCCAGACCGACGCGCGGGGACACTACTCCATTGATGCGGCTGGCGCCGGGATGCACCTGATCCGCGTCGACCACCAGGGGGCCGCTTACTTTCAACCGGCGCCGGCGAACACGCCGAACGTGAATGTGCAGGTGTTCGATGTGGCGGCGGTGGTTGCGGGCGTGAGCACGGTGGCCAATGTTATGCGCGTGGAGACGGATCAGCAGGGATTGCGGGTGACCCAAAGCTTCTTTATCAAGAACGATTCCAACCCGCCTCGGACCCAGCTCAGCACACATTCCTACGATTTCTATTTGCCGGCAAATGCACAGGTGGAAGGCTCGGCGGCGATGGCGCCCGGTGGTATGCCGGTGCAGTCGTCTCCCGTGCCGCTGGGGGATAAGGGTCACTATGCTTTTCTGTTCCCGCTGCGCCCAGGGGTGACGCAGTTCCAGTTGAGCTATCACCTGCCCTACTCGGGCAGCCTGGCGTTCGATCAGAAGTTTGCTACGCCCACGGACAGCTTTGTGGTGATGATGCCCAAGAGCATGAGTTTTACGGGAGGCGCCGGGACACAGTTTCAGTCACTGAATGAGACTCCGGGTGCGACCACCATGCTGGCCAGGAATACCGGGCCGGGGCAGCCGGTTGGTTTTACTGTGGCCGGTTCCGGGGCGATGCCGCGAGATACGCAGGCGAACGATAACCAGGCAAACGACAATACACCGGCGAATGGGCAGGCGGGGAGTGCGGCTGCGAATGACACTCGTCCGGGTGGTGGTTTGGGCGTGCCCATCGATACGCCGGACCCTCTGGATAAATACAAGTGGTGGATTCTGGGCGGGCTGGGGCTGGTGTTTGCCGTGGGTGCGGGTTTCCTGATGAGCAAGCCCGGGGCTGGCAATGCGGCCGAGCCGGTCGAGCCGTCTGCTGCTCCGCCTAGCGGCGGTGGGAGTCTGCTGACCGCGCTGAAGGACGAGCTGTTTTCGCTGGAAACGGACCGGTTGCAGGGTAAGTTAACCGAGTCGGAGTACGAGCAGCAGAAGCAGGCTTTGGAGTTGGTTTTGCGTCGAGCGCTGGGTCGTAATCCTGCTTAGGGATTAAGAGTTGCCGGTGGGTGCAGTGTGCCTGCGGCGTAAAGCAAACACCGGCGGGAAGCCGGAATGCGCTCGTGGCTCAAACGCCACACGCGGCGGTCGGCCAACGCCACTAGCCCCTCCTTTTGTCATCCCGAGCAGTTGATTAGCTTTGAGGCAAATTGAGGATGGAATGAACGAGGACGGGCAGGAATTGCTGATTGGGACCGCAGTCGAGGGATCTGCAATGTTTCACCCTGACTCAAATCTCCAGGTCGGCAATGATCAATTTCGGCTGCTCTCCATCGGTACGACGCGCTGAAAGATTCTCGGAGCACCCGCTCGCACCCGGTGGAAGCCCCGGACTTCAGTCCGGGGGCGCGGGTTCAAGACCCGCGCTTAAACGCGCGCAAAGATTGAGGGCTTTCAGCCCTGGTGGAACCAAGCCTCGCCAGCCAATCGGCCGTGTGACCTCCCCGCGAAATCTACGCGCAAGTTTCCAATCGACTGACGCCGCTGGCACCATGGCTAAAGCCCTCGCATCGTGGAGGCCACCCTTTAGCGCGGGTTCTACACCCGCGCCCCCCGACTAAAGTCCGGGGCTTCCACCGTATCGAGCGAACCGCCAGGGGACGCGATGACGCGTCCCTCGTCATCGCCATCATGTCGGCACGTTCATCACGCTCCGTAAAAGCCACCACAACTCATCCTGTCATCCGCCTTGGAATGAACAACGAAAGGACAGGTTGTTCATTAGGAGCGCAGTCGAGGGATGACAAAAGGGGGGCTAGTGACATAGACCGGCATTGCCTACGCCGTGAAGCAAACACCGGCGGGAAGCCGCATACGCTTGTCAATCAAACGCCACACGCGGCGGTCGGCCGACGCCACTAGGCGCGGATGCGGTAGCGGAAGCGCATGTCTTCGCTGAACCACATGATGTAATTGGTGCCCCAGGCGTTGTTGTAAAGATTGCTGTGGATGCCGGCAGTTGGATCAGGGGCTTCGTTCGAGAAGGGTAATGGCGACTTTACTCCGATCGTCACCACGGGCGCATCGAGCGTTTCTATGGAGAATTCTCCCGATCCATCTTTGTAGGCGAAGCCTTTGTCGAGCGCGTGCATGTGGCGATTGCCGGAAACGACCACGTCCAACGGTGATATTGCCTCGCCGGACTTGTCGAGCGTCCAGCCCTTTGCATCCGGCGCAACAGGATGGAAGCTCAGCCACAGAGCTTCTGGCAGGCGCGTTGGCGGCTTGGCAAACCAGGAAAAACTGAGTTCAAGCGCCGGCTCGGAGTTCGGAGCAAATAGCTCCAGGTAAAGCTTGCCGGGAAAGGCGGCTCGACCCGATGCTATTGCGGGCGCGTCGTGGATGGCGAGTTCCGCCAGCATACGGTGGCCCTGCGCATCTTCAGCCACTTGCAGATTCACCAGGGTGGGAACCCAGCTCTTGCTTTCGGCGCCGAACTTCTCGATGTTCGGCTTACCGAAATCTTTGCCGGCCCAATCGGCCTGGCTCACCACGTACCGATCGAAGAAGCCGGCGTAGTCCTTTTGCGACAGTGTCTGATACGAGAACAAGGCTAGCGGGTGATCGGCAGACGCCCATTCTCTTCCGCTTTGCTTATTGCGCAGGCGGCGAATGGCCCCGCTCTCGGGATCAACTCCCAGGGTAAAGTGCTTCGTCACAATGTCGGTGGCCGCGCTGTGGCTTTTGCCCTGGCTCAGGGTGGGCGCGCTTGCCGCCAGCGCTTGCACTTGTTTCTCTGCTTGCAGGCGCAACGGCGCGGGCAGCGCTGCCAGGCCATCGAAAAGATCCTGCCGCTTCTCCTGCCAACTGAACTGCACCACCTTGTAGTGCGGCGTATCCAACATGGAACGGAGGTCGCTGGGCGTGTAGTGATCGAAGTCGAGCCAGGTCTTGGTATCGGTGCCCCAGGTATGCTCTGCCTCAAGCAGAAGATGGCGTAGCAGGGCCACATCAGTCGCATCACCCACGGCGAACTCGCCTTTGGCTAACCACGCTTGCCGCAACCGGCACACCTCACGATAGCGGGCGACCTTAAGAGGATCGCTCGCCACACCATGGATCCAGGTATCGCCTATCTCGGCAGTGACCACCGGCAGGATGCCGTGATGCGGCTGGACTGCATGGGCCATGTCCGTCAGGCTGCCAGGGATCACCTCTGCATTGGGAAAGCGGGCGCGCAGGGTGGTGTACGTGGTGTGGATCTCCTCGACTGTGTGCGGGCCCTGATTGTCATCGCGCACCACGGTGGCAATGGCTACATCGGAACCCGGCACCCTGACCACGCCTCCGTAGCTGGCGTGATACATCACTGCCAGATTCGCGCCGCCGGGAGCTTGCCACAGAAACAGTGGCGGAAGCTCCGCGGGCCGGCTGGCGTCGTTCACGCCGATCTCGAGGAACGTAATGCCATGTGCAGCGAGCGGCGCAATCAATCCACGCGTGTGGCCGGGGACATCGGTCATCTTCGCACCGGTGGTGACCCGACCAAACCGGCGATCCAACGATTGCGACAAGGCGAGGCTGCCGGCGATCATCGACCGATCCAACATCTCGGTCTGCCAGCTGAACGGCAGAGCATGCCAGGCGATCGAGCCATCCATGATGGCTGCTTCCATGCGGGCGCGCTCGGCTGGCTTCGCCTGTTCGAGGTATTCGTACAGCAGCCAGGATCCCGTGGTCCACACGTAGCGTTCGCTGCCGGATTGGCGGAGCTGGGCGGCGACCGTGATCGCCCTGGGGAAAAACACATCGAAGTAGCGCCGCAGGATGGCCGCCTGCGTGTCGACGAAGCCGGCATCGAAGTGGCACTTGAACATGACGAGCACGCGTTTGACGGCCGGGTCTGGCGGAGGCGGGGTGGCCGGTTGTTGTGCGAACAAGTGAGGATGGCTGCGCAGGAGCGCACTGCCGAATAGCGACTTAACAAACGTTCTGCGCTGCATGGGAGATCAGCCTGACTCGAGAATCAGATTTGAATAAGGCACCGTATCGCCAGTGCGAATCAGACCAATCGCCGGCGGAACCCGGTGCTTGAACAACACATGCGGTTCGTACTTGACGGGGATGGCTCCCAGGGCCTCGGCGAACGTGGCATGAGTCGCGGGCGGATTGATAGAGAGAAATTCTTCTGCCATGTAGATCTGGGTCGGCAGAAAGCTTTTCCGTATAGCCAGGAAAACGTCGAGTACGCGCGGGATGTCATCGATCAGCGAGATATCGATGGTTTCGATCTGAGGCCAAAAGGGAAAGCCGCGATCGGCGATGACCAGCGTGTTCGTGTGCCGGATGCGGCAAAGGAGAGAGCTGATCGCGGGATTTAGAATGCCTGTCTGCAGCACGTGACACCAGAGTAACGCAGGGCCCACCTACAAGAACTACCGAGTGCCACTGAGCCTAGAGAGAGACACCGCGCTTCCAGGGAATAAAGTCATTCTGGTTCAGCTGTTCTGCCTTGGTCCTGACTGCCCCGCCGGCAACTTCGATGATGAGGTTGAGGATCGACTCGGCTACTTTCTCAATAGTTGTCTCGCCGCGTATGACCGCGCCGGTATCGATGTCGATGATGTCTGACATTTTTTGCGCCAGGGCGGTGTTGGTGGAGAGCTTGATGACCGGCGCCACCGGGTTACCGGTCGGCGTGCCCAGGCCAGTGGTGAACAGCACGACGTTGCAGCCTGCACCTACCTGCGCGGTCACACACTCAACGTCGTTGCCCGGGGTACAAAGCAGCGCCAGCCCCGGGGTGGTGTCGTATTCCGGATAATCGAGCACGGCGGTTACGGGCGAGGTGCCCCCTTTGCGGGCCGCGCCTGCAGACTTCATGGCATCGGTCAGCAGGCCGTCTTTTATGTTGCCGGGTGAGGGGTTCATCTCGAACCCGGAGTGGACCGCTTTGGCGCTGGCCGCGTAGGCGCGCATCAACTCGATGAAGCGGTTGGCGTGCGATTCGTCGACACAGCGGTTGATCAGGTTCTGCTCGATGCCGCAAAGCTCGGGGAATTCGGCCAGCACAGACTTGCCGCCCAGTGCGGCGAGCAGGTCAGACACATACCCCAGGGCGGGGTTTGCCGAGATGCCGGAGAAGCCATCCGATCCGCCGCACTTGAGTGCCACGGTGAGCTTGCTGAGCGGAGCCGGCTTGCGGGTAAGCTCGTTGGCTTTCACCAGGCCTTCGAAGGTGGCCTGGATGGCCGCCGAAAGCATGTCCGACTCGAGCCCCGATTGCTGCTGTTCAAACATCAGCACTGGCTTGTGCATGGCGGGGTCGCGTTGCCGCAGCGCATCCAGGAGGATCGCTGGCTGGGCGTTCTGACAGCCCAGGCTGAGCACGGTGGCGCCGGCAACGTTCGGGTGGTGGATGTAGCTGGCAAGCAGCCCGCAGAGGGCCTTGGCATCCTGACGTGTTCCCCCGCAGCCGCCCTCATGAACCAGGAACCGTACTCCATCGACGTTGGGAAATATCTGGGCCGGGTTCTGCCGGGTCAGATCATCCCGCTCGAGCTGGCTGGCCGCCGGCGTGCAGTTGATCGATCAGTTGCCGCACCTGCTGGCGGTAGCGCTTGGGGCGTCCGTAGCCCAGTTCTTCTTCAAATGCATCACGCAGCGCATCGACGTTACGGTTTTCGCAAAAGACCAGCGGAATGACGAGCCAGTAATTGCGCGTGCCCACCTGACCGTCGGCGCGGTGGTAGCCATTGAAGGTGCGCGTCGCTCCAGGCGGAAACATCCGGAGGCGTCCAGGTATAGCTACCCACCTTTGGGCCGAACCCGGTCGCATCATGCTGGATGTTGCGGGTGCTAAGCAAACCGCCGCGCGGGATGGCCTGGCGCACCAGCCCAACCACACCGCCATACATGATCACTTCATCGCCGACGGCCAGGTCGCGCATGGCAAACTTTTGTTTCGCGGGAATCTCGGTGAGCGGCACATAGGGCTCGCCAGAGAAGATAACGGCTTCCCCGGCGGGTAAGGTCGTGAGTGCCACGAGAACGTTGTCTTTGGGATCGATCCTGAGGATTTTTTCGGCAGCCATTGGTTATTACCGGCGTTCGGCCGGAGGGTACCACGAAGCCCCCGTAAAGCGTCCGCCTGGGTGTCCAGGGCGAGCGCCGCATTAGGGTAGACTCAATGTAACGTTTAGTTTACGGACGGTCAAACCAGCGAGCCGTCCGCTTTCCGGAGCGACGATACCCCTCATGAGTACATCGTTATTTGATTTGCAGGGCAAGACTGCGGTTGTAATCGGGGGCACTACGGGGATTGGACACGCGCTCTCTCTCGGTTTGGCCGAGGCAGGTGCGAACGTTGTGGCCTCATCCCGTCGGGCGGAACAGGTTGCAAGCACGGCCGCGGAGATTGAGGCGCACGGGCGCAAGACGCTGCGCTGCCCTTCTGACGTGTGTGACCGCGCTTCCCTTGAAACACTGCGCGACCGGGTGCTCACCGAATTCGGCAAAGTCGAGATTCTGGTCAACTGCGCCGGCACTACCAAGCGGGCACCCACGATCGACTTCTCTGAGGAAGATTGGGACCGCATCATCGAGACCAACCTCACCGGTACGCTGCGTGGTTGCCAGGTGTTCGGCAAGCCCATGCTGGAACAGAAGTACGGGCGCATTATCAACATTGCTTCCCTCTCGACCTATGTAGGTCTTTTTGAGGTAGCTGCTTATTCCGCCAGCAAGGCAGCGGTGGGGGCGCTCACCAAGGTGCTGGCCACGGAGTGGTCGCGCCACGGGGTGCTGGTCAACGCGATCGCGCCCGGCGTGTTTCGTACGGATCTGAATGCGCAACTGCTGGACAGCACCGGGCGCGGGCAGGAATTCAAAACGCGGACACCGATGGGCCGGTTCGGCAACACGCAAGAGCTGGTGGGTGCTGCCATCTATCTTGCCTCTGAGGCGTCGTCTTTCGTCACCGGCGAGATCATGGTGGTGGACGGCGGGTTTCTGGCCAGCGGCGTGAATCAGTAGAGCCTATACAGCAATTACGGGGTGGAGTCGATACAGTGGAATACAGGAAGCTGGGACAGACAGATCTGGAACTTTCCATCGTCGGCTTCGGCGGCGCTGCGCTGGGCAATGTGTTCGGTAACATTGACGCCGGTGAAGGCTTGCGGGCGGTTCACCAGGCGATCGATCACGGCATCACTTTCTTTGACACCTCTCCGTATTACGGCATAACGCTGGCAGAGACGAGGCTTGGGGAAGCGCTGGTGGGCCGTCGGGACCAGGTGGTCCTGGCAACGAAGTGCGGCCGTTATGGCATGGCCGACTTTGATTTTTCGGCTAAGCGCGTGACTGCCAGCATCGATGAGTCACTGCAGCGGTTGCAGACAGATTACGTTGATCTTTTCCTGGTGCACGACGTCGAGTTTGGCGACGTGCAGCTGATTATCGATGAGACCGTTCCAGCGCTACGGCAGTTACAGAAGCAGGGCAAGGCGCGGTATATCGGGGTTACGGGATATCCGCCTAAGGTCTTGCGGCGCATTGCGGAAGCGGTGCCGGTGGATGCGATTCTCAGTTACTGCCACTACAACCTGATGAATACGCAGATGGATGACGTGTTGACACCCTTTGCCCGCGAGCGCGGGATTGGGCTGATCAATGCGGCCGGCTTGCATATGGGCATGTTGACGGAGCGCGGCCCCGCTAAATGGCACCCGGCGTCCGAAGCCGTTAAGGACGCGGCCAGTCAAGCGGCGGCTTATTGCCGTGAGCACGGAGAAGATATTGCTGAGGTGGCACTGCGGTACTGCCTGCAGCACGAGTATGTGGCCAGCACGCTGGTGGGGATTGCGGACCCGGCGCAGGTGGAGGCTAGCTTGCGGTTACTGACCACGACTACTGATCCGGCGTTGCTGCGGCAAGTGCAAGCGATTCTTGCGCCGGTGTTCAATTACGAGTGGCCCTCAGGGCGGCCTGAGAATCAGTCGTAGACTCTCCCGGACGATTGGCTTCTGCTGCACGCAACAGCTGTCACACACGGCAGAGTAGATCCATTCCACCACAAGCAAATGTAAAGAAAAGTCACTACCCTCAAATTTGTCATCCCGAGCAGTTGATTTGCCTTGAGGCAAATTGAGGATGGAATGAACGAGGACGGGCAGGGATTGCTGATTGGGAACGAAGCCGGGGGATTTGCAATGTTTCACCCTGACTCAAATCTCCAGGCCGGCAACGATCAATTTCAACTGCTCTCCATCGGTACGACGCGCGTGAGATATTTTCGGAGCACCCGCTCGAACCCGGTGGAAGCCCCGGACTTGAGTCCGGGGGCGCGGGTTCAAGACCCGCGCTTAAACGCGCGCAAAGATTGAGGGCTTTCAGCCCTGGTGGAACCAAGCCTCGCCAGCCAATCGGCCGTGTGACCTCCCCGCGAAATCTACGCGCAAGTTTCCAATCGACGGACGCCGCTGCCACCACGGCTAAAAGCACTCGCATGGTGAAAGGGCACCGTCAGCGCGGGTTCTACACCCGCGCCCCCGGACTAAAGTCCGGGGCTTCCACCGTATCGAGTGAACCGCCAGGGGACGCGAGGACACGTCCCTCGTCATCGCCATCATGTCGGCACGTTCATGACGCTTCGTCCCAGCCACCACGACTCATCCTGTCATCCGCCCTTTAATGAACGACGGAAGGAGAGGTTGTTCATGAGGAGCGCAGTCGAGGGATCTGCTGTGCGCGTCGAACTGCAGCAAATCATTGCTTCGCAACCTTTGCACCTGGAGTGTTCGTAACACTCACCCGGCCAACGCTGAAGCTAAATAGGAAGCGCACATAGAAACGGTCTGAGCGGTGTACTCAGCACCCATCGATTGCGCCCACACCGTGCTGGGATGGGAACCAATCCACGCAACCAGCTGGAGTCTGCGGAGTAACACAAACGTTGGGAGCTCTTCTTCGTCTTCCCGAGTGAGTTCACCCGTCGTGCGATAGCCATCGAGCAGGTTCGCCATCCATTGCGGCGCCTGTGGCAAGTGCTCGTAGAATGACAGGCAGTTGGCGATGTCGGCCATATACCAACTGAATCCGCAGTCATCGAAGTCGATCACTTTCACTGTGTCTTGATGCAACAGCAGGTTGGCCAGCCGCAGATCGTAGTGCACCAGCCCAAACCGGTCTGGTCCAGCGCCATAGCGGCTTAGCCGCTCCTGGATCAGGCAAGCGGTCTTGTTGAAAAGATCGATGCGCGCCGGGGTCATGCCCAAACCATTCCGCCAGTGGCCCCAACGCGCTTGTTCGCCGAGGGTGGCCTCAAGGTCCCAGGTAAAGCGTTCAAACCCGGGTGGCCGTTGCCACGCCCGGCTGTGAGCGTGCATGCGTGCGATGATCTTGCCCAGGCTGCGGAAACATGGCCGCAGATCGGTCTCGATCGCCGGATGGTGACCATGCTCCCAGGCAAATAGCACCACGGACCGCAGCTGACCCGTCGATGACTGACGCACGGTCTGCACCCATTCTCCATTTAGTCCCGCAAACGGAATGGGCGTGGCGACCACGCCATCGGCACGCAAGGCAGCCAACCAGGCGATCTCCGAAGCCAACGAGCGCTGCGATTGGTAGCCGGGCCGCTGCAGCCGCAAAGCCCATTGTTGGCCATCTGGTGCGTCAACCCGGTAGATCTCGTTTTCAGACACGCTGACCAACGTGACGGTGGAGCCCCGCGGAAGCCCGTACTGTTCGATCGCCAGCGCGGCGAGGTGGATCGCAGCTTCCTGGTCAGTGTCCACCCGCGTGCGCATGCTTTGCTCACTTTATACCGTCGATAAAACCTTTGACTTCCGCTTTCCCTTGCCAGCAAACTAGGACCACAGTCCTTCCGGCCCCCTCCCTTTTCTGTCGCTCGCTAACTTAAGGCAACAAGAACCAGTTTTCTGGAGACGCACACCTGCCGCCTGAGACTTCGCCCGCATTGGCTCCCACCGAGATTGAGTATGGCTTGCGCCACAACGTTCTCACGCCCTGGGAAACGCTTGCCCAGTCGGTAGCCGCTATTGCTCCCGTCACTTCGCCCGTCCTGACGATTCCGCTGGTGTTTGCGCTGGCCGGCAACGGAACGTGGATCGCCTACGCGCTGGCAACCGTACAGATCACCCTCATTGCTCTGCTGATCGGGGCGCTCGGCCGGCGTTCCGCCTCGCCTGGTTCGCTGTATAGTTATGCGCTCGATGCGCTGCCGCCGATGTTAGCCGCGGTGGCGGCGTGGGCGCTCCTGCTCGGGTACGTCGCGACCGGCGCCTCTATCGTTGGCGGCTTCGTGCTTTATGCCAACATCCTGCTGAAAACGTTCGCCCACCACACGCTGTCACCAGCACTGCTGGTGGTGGTCTCGGTACTGGCAGCCGCCACCATGGCGTACCGCGACGTAAAGCTCTCCGCCCGGGCCATGCTTTGGTTACAAGGCATTTCCATGGTCTGCATCGTGGCGGTGCTGCTTCTGCTTCTCTGGAAAAACGGGCTGCACTTCGACTGGCCGCAATTGCGAGCGCAGGGTAGTTCGCTGGTCAATATCCGCCTTGGACTGGTGCTCGCCATTTTCAGTTTCGTCGGCTTCGAGAGCGCGACCGCGCTCGGCCATGAAGCGCGGGAGCCGCTGCGCACCATCCCGCGGGCTGTTCTGCAATGCGCCCTGGGAGCAGGAGCGTTCTTTGTGCTGGCTGCCTACACCGAAGTGCTTGGGTTCCGGACTGCAGGTCTCGCTCTCGACAAGAGCGATGCACCGATGCACGTGTTGGCGGGCTTGGTCGCTTTGCCTTCATTCGGGGTGATCATCGATGCCGGCGCGATGATCAGCATGTTTGGTTGCCTGCTGGCTTGTATCACGGCGGCCGCCCGCATTCTGTTGCTGATGGCCCACAACGGGTTGGTACCACTGCAGCTTTCGAGAACGCATGACCGCAATGAAACGCCGCACATGGGTGTTCTGGTCACGGCGACAGCTGTAGGTTTGCCGGTGCTGGTGCTGGTGATGCTGGGTTATGCGGGCACGGATATTTACGGCTGGCTTGGGTCCTTCGCGGTGTATGGCTTTCTCACCATCTATGGGCTCACCTGCATCGCGCTTCCGCTCAAGCTCAAACGCCAGGGAGCGCTCTCGACCACTTTGCTGGTGATCGCCGTTCTGGGTGGCGCCTCGATGATCATGGCGCTCGCAGGAACGCTGTACCCCGTGCCGGATGCACCCTATTCCTGGCTACCCTACCTTTTCTTTGCTTACCTGGTGGTGGCGCTGGTCTTCTTCCGTGCCGGTCGCGGGCGGGATGGCATGGTGCGGGTAGTGGAAGAAATGTCCTAAGTTGTTACTCAGGTAAGCCGGGGGAGTCAAACTAGATACTGAAACGCCGGTAATGGCACCGAAGTGTGGGAATTGCACTGCTTGTTTGTTGGTATCATCTCGGCATGAAGAAGGCCCTGCTCGTCACTATGATCGTGCTCTTCAGCACGTCTGCATTCGCTCAATCGCATCATCACCATCGCCGCCATCACCACCGTCATCATCATCACGCCTAGCGCCGAGCTTTCCGGGCGGAAACTTAGGTTCTGACGGCTTACATCGATCATCAGCCGAGTACCCCATGCGAGCCGTTCTGGCTGGCATGGGGTTTTCTTTTGCATCTGGCTATATCGCTCTTTACTGAGTGTTCAGAGTTGTCAGCCATCGCAGCACCGAGCCCGAGAGTGGGCCCCGCTGCTCCGAGTAGGCGTGATCTGCATTCAGGTGCAGGGTCGATACGCGGGTATCGCCCGCTCGCCGCAACGCGTTCGCAAACGCTTCATCTTCGCGTGCGTAGGGATCATCGGCAGTGATGATCAGGGCGGGCCGGGTATTCATCTGGTTGACCTTCGACTCAAAGCTCCATTGCGCCGCATTGCTGATGGCCTCGCGGGCCAGTTGCTCAGGCGTGCACCCCTTCAAAGGCTCCATGCCTTCGCGTTCATACGCGCCGGTGAGCCTTTGCATGACTGCCGGCTCCTGCTCCCTGGAGACGGGATTGGGAATGCGACCACCGATATCCGCAGCAGAAATCAAGACGACGCCGAGGATGGTGGGATCGGCCGCTGCTGCCTGCACCGCCATGAACCCGCCCATGCTGTGGCCCATCAGCACAATGCGCGATGGATCCAGGCGCAATCTGCGAGACATGGCGGGTGACCGCAGAAAATCCACCGCCACCGCGGTGTCTTCCATGGCATGGGTAAAGGAGAAATCGCCGGGGGATCCCCAGGAGCCGCGGTAGTCGAAGTAAAGCACGTCCCAGCCGGCGCGGCGCATATCCTGCGCCAAATCGAGATTGCGCTCGTTGCCGGGAAAGCCGTGCAACAGTACTACTGCCGGGTGCGGCCCCGCGCCGCTTGCGACATACACAAATGCGTTGAGGAAGCCGTTGTGGCTGGGGATCTGAAAGCTATGCATAGAAGCAGCGTTGGGAGAAACAAACGTTGCCCTGACCGGCATGGCCGCCCTGGGCGCCAGTGCACCCACAGGGGAGACAGTCCACAACACACCCAGGGCTGCAGACACGGCCCAGCGGAGAATGGTCGCCTGGGAGCAGGCCCGCCCGGAGTTGGATAGACGACGTTGCGCATGGTGGCGCAGAGCTGCCTCGATCGGTCCCCTTGTATTTGTAACCATCGTGTACCCTATGGTACCGGAATTGAGCCTGTCTTTCGCCAGGGAATGATGAGGGCGCAGTTACGTTTAGCGCATGGGAAGGCGCGGCGAAAGCCATGAGTGCACGCCACTTGCACCTTGAAACTTTCGTGTGATTGAACCAAGGTAACCTCCGCTTTACTGTTGTTTGAGTCTCAGGCAACGCGCAGGCGAACCATCCTGGTCCCCCGAATTACCCGGCCAGCAAGGGCGCGCCGGCGCGTGGCTTGGGCCAGGCTTGACCATTCCAGGGCCCAGGGCAGCGCACGTGAACAAGCGGGAAACTCCATCGGGGATTTTGGCCTTAGACGGTCTGCTCGCCGTGGGCCTGGCGGTCGCCTCGGTAGTTTGGGTCAATTACAAGCACACACCCTTTGGCGGCCTGGAAGAGTTCTTAAGAATCCGCGTAACCCTGTTAAATCTCTCCTTCGCGGTCGTGTTCGCGATTGCCTGGAAACATTGTCTGACGCTTTTCGGGCTTTACAGTCGCGATCTGGTCGAAGTACGCGGCATGGTGGGGCGCACGGCAGGGGCGAGCGCGCTGATGTCAGCCCTGCTGGCGATGTACCTCGAAGCGCGGCATGCGCGCGGACCCATTTACCAGATTGTTGGCACCTTTCTGCTTGCGGCCTTCCTCTATGAACTATTGCGCGTAGTGGCGAGTAGCCGCAATGTGAGTTGGCAGGTTGCCGAGCCGAAGCGGGTGGTGATTCTGGGCAGCGGCCGTCTGGCCAGCAAAGCGTGGCGAGAACTTCGCCTGGAGAATAAACACAGTCAGCGCTTGCTGGGCTTTATCGACGATCGCAGTCCGGAGTGTATGCCCCCTGACATCGTCAGCCGGCTGCTCGGCAAAGTCGACGATTTGCCAGGTTATCTGTTGCGTCATGTGGTCGATGAGCTGATCGTCGCGACGCCTATGCGCTCCTGCTATGACCTGAGCCAGCGGGCGGTCTCGATCGCAGAAGCTGCGGGTGTACGCGTGGTTTGCCTGCATGATGTATTTGCCCTGACCCAGCAGAAAAACCTTCGCCGCGGAGAAAGCTTGTTTGTCGAACTGGTACCGCGCAGGCGGCGCCGGCTGGTCGCCGAGACCGCCAAACGTGTGTTGGATGTGCTGGGCGCGGCTACTTGCATGCTGCTGCTCGCACCCGTCTTCCTGAGCATTAGCCTCGCGCTTAAGCTCACTGCACCGGGTTCCATCTTCTCTGTGCAGGAACGGCATGGGTATGCACGCCGTCAGTTCCGCATGTTCAAGTTCCGCAGTGTCGCAGGCGACCCAACGCAAGGCTCTGCCCCTTACCTTGCAACTTTTTTGCGGCGCAGTCTGCTCGATAAGCTGCCCGAATTGTGGAACGTATTGCGGGGCGACATGTCGCTGGTGGGGCCTGAGCCCATGAGCGCGGAGGATGTTTCGCACTTCGATCAGTCACCATGGCTGCGCCGCTTCAGCGTGCGGCCCGGGATGACTGGCAATTGGCAGGTGGCGGCGGCGCCGACGCGCAACTTCGAAGAATGGGCTGCACTCGATTTCTCTTACATCGATGAATGGTCGTTCACACTCGATCTAAAGATCCTCGCCCGCACGGTGCCCGCTCTGCTTAAGCGGGGCGGCGCAAGTTCTTAGGAGCAGGACACGGGATGCAGATTGCGGTGGTGCACGACTACTTCACGCAGATGGGCGGAGCAGAGAAAGTTGCGGAAGAGCTGGTACGCATGCTGCCTCAGGCGGATCTGCATACCACTGTCGCGCTGCCGGAACTGATGCCTCCTGGGCTCGCCGCGCGGACCGTCGCCACGTCATGGATGCAGCAACTGCCGCGCATGCAGGATTACTACCGTTTTTACTTCCTGCTCTATCCCCTGGCCGTGCGATCGCTGGATCTGTCCCGCTATGACCTGGTGATTTCCAGTTCCTCCGGCTATGCGAAGGCGGTGCGAACCCATCGCGATGCCATACACGTCTGCTACTGTCACACGCCCATGCGTTGGGCATGGCGGTTCGACAGTTACGCGCAACAGGGCGCCGGATGGGCGGCTCGACGCATGGTCATGTCTCCCCTGCTCCGCGGACTGCGCCGGTGGGATGAGCATGCGTCCTCCTATCCCGACCATTTCGTCGCCAATTCACGGACAGTGGCTGATCGCATTCAGCGCGCCTATGGACGTACGGCTGAGGTGATCCATCCGCCGATCGATGTACATCGCTTTCGCGCCTCGTCTGAACAGGAAGACTACTACCTGGTGCTGGCGCGTTTGGTTTCTTACAAGCGGATCGACCTGGCGATTGAAGCCTGCACTTTGTTGGGACGGCGCCTGCTGGTGATTGGCGATGGGCCGGACCGCCAGCGGCTTGCCGCCAAGGCTGGACCCACAGTCAAATTTCTCAACCACATTCCAGACGCTGAAGTGGAGTATCACGTAGCACGCTGCCGCGCGTTGCTTTTCCCCGGCGAAGAAGATTTTGGCATGGCTCCTTTAGAAGTGGCGGCTGCGGGGCGCCCGACGATTGCTTACCGGGCCGGCGGCGCTGCCGAGAGCATCGTGGACGGGGTGACTGGGGTTTTTTTCGATCAGCAGGAGACGAGCCACCTGGTCCGGGCGATCCAGGATTTCGAGCGGCGCACGTGGTCCGCGCGCGCCCTGCGACAACACGCCGAAGGTTTTGGGGTGGATGTGTTCCAGGTCCGTTTTCGGGAATTTCTCGATCGGGTGGGCGCGCACGTTGGCGGACTGCCGAACGCCGTGACTGCCTAGGTTCGCTGCCCAGGCCTCTGCGTAGGCGCGGCCTATGCCCGGCCTTGTATCGTCCATAGCCGCTGGGCAATTCAAGGTTGACGACAGCAACGTCCTCAGCTCGCCAGGGCAGACTATCCGTAACTATTCAGACCAACGAACCTTTGCGAAAGCAGCCTGCAGGGCCGGGTCGGTGGCAACCCGGACTCCGGCGGACCGGTCGATAGTGGCGCGGGTCTTCTTCCAGCCGGTGCTGATGTTGTGAAAGTGGCGGTAGCCGATGTCCTCGAGCTTCATGGTGCGTGCTTCCATACCCACAATTTCATGGACGCTCCAATGCGCCTGCTCGGAGCAGCGGCCGGGTACGGCGGCCCACTTGGGTGGGGATAGATGAATGTCTCGCAAGCCGAAGTTTTTCCATCGCCGCTGCGGCAACACCTGTTCCGTACTGTCTCGATGGCGCGGCAACTCCTCCTGCCCCTGAGAAGCGTGCCCTTTCATCGCCGGCCGTGGCGAGGTCACCCAGCGGCCCGCGAACTTCACATAGCCGGCCGGGGAGGTGGCCGCCCGATCGAATACGCTGCCATCTTCGGTTACTGTTAGCTCGTCGACGTCGCAGCTCAGCACGGCGAAGGCCTCACCCAGAAAGCGCCAACGGGCATCTTCGAGTGCGCCATCCTGGCAGAAGGCAGAGTCCCAGGTGCCCCGGCCGATTCCCTGCGGCCCGTACTTGAACGGCCACGCAACTACCGCAATCGCTGAAAACCCGGACACCTGCTGCATGGCTTCCAGCAACATCTGCGGATCATATGCGGTGGAGCCATTGTCATAGAGCAGCACCGCATCCGCTTTCTGCAGATCGCGATGGAAGCGCATCCAGTCGCAGATCCATACAGGGTCGTTGTTTTTGCTCAGGGTGAGCAGCACGCGCTTGCCGCGAAAGTGCTCGTGGCCATTGGGATGAATGGTCATCACTGTGCTACCGGCATCGCACTGCGCACGCAATGCAACCACCTCCTGGGGAACGTCTACCACGATCCGGCAAAGGTTGTGGGTGTGGCGATTGCCAAACGCGCTGGTGAACTTATGCTGCCATTCGAAGCGGCAATCCTGTCCGTCAGGGAGGGTTTCGAACTTGAGCGAATCCAGCACACCAGGGAACCTGACCAGGGGAGGCGCCAGCAACATGACCTGCCGCGGAGAAACACGGAAGCAATCGTAGAAGACTGTACGATCGTCGAAGAGAGACTGGAAATCAGGGGGGCGCTGGTGCTCCCGGCGAGCGGGTTGGCGACGATATGCCGCACTCTCAGAAAGCGTCCACGAGCTCGCCGTCCTGATCACTTCCTTCCTTGTATCACGACCGCGTCGCGGGCTCGCTTATGCAGGTGAACAGAATAGGCAGGCGCGCATCTCAACGGTGACGGTTACACATACAATGGGGCCGTATTACTTTCGTGTGATTGAACGCGAGCCGGCCAGCCCCCAAGCTTGAGAGAGCCGGGAGCGCACCTTTGCCGTGACAGAACATCGACTTGCTCGCAGGGAACGCATCCTGTTCATCGATCTCGGCTCTGATTATGGAGGCGTGGAGACTTACCTGAAGAACCTTGGGGGCCTGCTTGCTCCGCATGCGCAGGGGTACGCGTTGCTTTCGCTGCCTAAGCTGGCGGCGCAGTTACGCGCGCAGGGGATGACGGTAGTGTGCCTGCCGCTACTGGGGTCAAAATGGCTGAAGGCGGTCAGGCTGCTGCTCGCGGGCTTCGTGGTTCCCTACATGCTGCTGCGGTACCGGATCCGTACGGTGCAACTGAACGGCTTCTTTGAGTCGCTTCTCCTGGGGCCTTTGCGGTTAGCCGGCCGTACCACGCTCTTCACCATGCACAATCCATTTCAGACGGACTTGTATTCACCATTCAGGAATCCGGAACGCTGGGTTCCGCGATTCCTTTCCAGGCATTCGCTGCGCTTTGCTTCGCAAGTCATCTGCGTTTCAGAAGCGGTGGCCTCGCTGGCGCGCAGCGTGCTGCCGGAAGACAAGGTGAGGGTCATCGCGAATTGGGTGGAACCGCCGGTCCTGATCCATGAAACCTCCGCGGTAGCAGAAAGCGCGCAGTTGTTATTTGTTGGGCGGCTGGAAGAGTACAAGGGTGTGCAGTACATTCTGCAGGCGATGCGGCAGATGCCGCCGGTGTCGCTGCTGGTGGTGGGTGAAGGCTCGTATCGGCTGCAACTGGAAGCCGCGGCGCAGGGATTGGATGTACGCTTCGCTGGCTTCCACGCGGATCTGTCGGCGTTTTACGAGGCGGCAACGATATTCGTGAATCCTTCGCTTGGACCCGAGGGCCTGCCGTTGGTCTCCCTCGAGGCGATGGCGTATGGGCTGCCTTGTGTCTTCAGCGATCTACCCGTTCACCTGGAAATCACCGGAGGCGGACAGGCGGCCGCCATTTTCACGCGCGGCGACTGCGCCAGTCTTGCGGGGCAACTTACCGGGCTGCTTGATAGTGAAACAAAGCGGCGGCACTACAGCCTCGCGGGGAGGCAAGCCATCGAGCAGCACTACAGCTTTGCCGGCGCGCGACAGGCGTACATGCAGGCGTTCGGCCTCCTGGCGAAGGCGAACGCATAGGCGATTGGGCTTTGCCACACAATCCGGACCGGTGCCCCATATCGCGCGATGACTCTTTGCCGGGAGATGTGAGAATTCACCACACCCAGCCGGCAATTCCATCCTTATCAGAGAGCCCGGCTCGGCTGAGCGCTCGACAACGCCTGCCCGGACGAGGAACGTCGCAGCGTGCTCAGCAGTCGATAGAGGGAGCTAATCTGTTTTCGTCGATTAACGAGCTTACCTATCCGCGGATAGACGCAGATGTACAAGAAGCACAGCGTCGCGAGTTGGCTGTTCCAGTGCCCGGAGCGTCTCACCTGGTGGAACAAGGGCTTGATCTCTGACCAGCTGGCTCCCTGTTGCGCGGCCGGATTGATGCAGTAGATGACGAGAAAAAAGGCGAAGGCCTTCGCAGTGAAAAGGTGACGGTTGCGTATTGCCCAGTTCTGGCAATACTGCCAGTCGACACGCCTGGTCACACGCTGGCGTGTTTGTTCATTGTGAAAAATGGTCAGCGGCTCTGGCACAAACGCCACCATCATTTGAGGACGCGGATAAGCGCGCAGCAGCCAGTCCAGGTCCTGCAGGACCTTTAAGCCCCTGGTGAACGGCACTTGAAGCATAAAGTCACGCCGTACGAGCCAGGTGGAGGTCTGCGGGAAACCGGCAATACCGCCCAGCCAGGAAACTTCGCACCATAGGAACTCGCTGATGGGCTGGTTCTCGGCGGGAAAGATATGCGGGCGCAGCAAATCGTCACCTTCACCACCCCGGTCAAGATACCGGCTGACCACCATGGTGACCGCCGGCGCAGCGCGCTCGGCGGCCGCGAGTTGCCTCTCCAGCCGATGAGGCAGCCATTCATCATCGTCATCCAGCAGTGCGACCCATTCTCCCAGCGCGGCTACGACACCTGCGTTGCGGGCCTCGCAACCGCCCACGGACTCCGCGAGCGTGATCACACGAACACGAGCATCGCGGATGTGGCTGAGCGCATCGACCGTCGCGCTGTCAGGCCCATCGACAATCACAATGCACTCGATCGCGGTTACCGTTTGCGAGAGAACGCTGCGCACGGCCCGGGTTACCAGGTCAGGCCGGTTACGCGTCGGGATGACTGCACTTACGAGGATCGGTTGGTTGCTCATAGGCGTACCTAGAGGGTGACCGTCTTTCCCATGCGCCCAAGGAACCCATCACGGAGCCCCATCAGGATCATTTTGATTTTGCGCCAACGGTATTCTTCCGCCACCGTCAACTTGCACACATCGATCAACGACGCACGGAGAGCTCCACGCACCCAGCGCGGATAGTCCGCGCCATAACGCATCGCCATCCACACCCGATTTCTGCTGATGTAATAACGTACGCCGGGCCGGTAATTCGTCGTCTGGAACCAGGGCCTGCCGAAAACATGAAAGTAGGAAGGGACACCGGAGGCGTGCAGCAAGACAGCATCCCGGCTCAGCGCTATTGAGTAGCCCTGGGAGCGCAGGCGCAGGCTGTATTCGTCATCGACCGTATAGATAAAGAGCTCTTCTTTGAAATAGCCGCACTTCTCGAAGGCTTCGACGGGCAGCAGACTTCCTGACGTAATGGTGACAAAGGGGCCGCCATCCTCATCCATGGGGCAGGTTCGCTCAATCCCGGATTGCGGATCCTGATACCTCGGCACCAGAAGGAGTATGTTGCGCTGCTTCGCGTACCAGGAGAAATCGGCAAGCATCTGGGGAATAAATCCCTGGGTCACGGCACTATCCTGATCGAAGAGCGCCACCCATTGAGCACCCGCTGCCTGCGCCCACCTGACGCCGACATTCAATGCCGCAGCAATGCCCAGGTTTTGTCCGTTCTGGATCAGGACGAAACCCATTTCCCGGCTTGCTGTCTGCAATAACTCGATCTGCTCGCCGGAAGAGCCATTATCGACCACCACCAGCCACTGCACTTGCGGCAGCACCCTGGCCAGGTTGCCCAGGTCGGCGGAACGCGGACGAAAGGTAACCACCACTGCGCAGACTGCGTTATCGGGAGGAATGGCAGGCATTTACAGCTCCACTACCTTTCCCGTGCGCCCTGAGAGTGCGTCGTAGATGCCGCGGCCGGTCTGCCGCAGCTTGCTCCATCGCTGGCGTTCGACCAGTACGATCCTGATTGAATCCTGCACGATATCCAGCAGGGTGCGGCAACACCAGGCCGGCTGCTGCCGCCAGAAACGGTGGATGATCACCAGGCGATTGCGCGTCATGTAGTAGCGGCGATTCGCGCTGTAGTGCCTTGCGAAGATCGTCATACCGAAGGCGCGATGCGCGATCGTTGCCCCGACGGCGACGAGCAGGATAGCCTGCCGGCACTCCGCAATGGTGTACCCACGGGATCGCGCGCGCAGACAGTATTCATGATCGACACTGTCGATAAACAGCTCCTCTTCAAACCAGCCGCAGTAGTCAAACACCCCTGTTGGCATCAGGCTCCCGGACGTGATGGCTACGAGTGGAGTGCCGTCACTGGCTTGCGGCGGCCTGCGAAATTGGCCGGTGGTTCGCTCCACCTGGCTGGGTGTGACCACTGCGACTTGCTCAGGATGGGTATGGGATGCATAGGTGGTGAGCATGGCCTGGGCAAAGCCGTCGGTCACGGTGCTGTCCTGATCGAACAGCAGGACGAAGGCGAAGCCGTGCGCCCTGGCCCAGCGCACGCCTGTATTCAACGCTGCAGCGATGCCCAGATTGCGACCGTTTTCGATCCAGGTAAAGTCAAGTAATTGCGACGCGGCTTGCAACGGCCCGGGGTGCGCACCCGGGGAAGTGTTGTCGACCACTACCAGGGCGTCTACCTGCGGCCGCAACGTGGCCAGGTTCTCCAACACCTCAGGTCCGGGGCGAAACGTCACAACCACAGCACACAGTTTTTGTGCCGTCATGAGTAGACCTCAGTTTCGGCCAGAACTTCTGTTTTCGCGTACACGGCTCGCCGGCTGTCCCAAAACAGCAACGAGGTATTCAACACGGCGAGGAAGCCATCGGACGCCAGGCTCGACCAGGCTGCACCTACCCACCCGAAAGTCGGGATCCACCACAGATTGAGCAGCAGATTCACGACTGCCACTGTTACCTGTGCCACGGTGCGCAGATTCTGCCGCCCCGAGCCGGTAAGCGCGCTACCGGTGGCGCGATGAACGCCCCGCAACATGGGTATCCAGCAAAGCCAGCGCAGCGCACTCAGTACGCCTGAGAAATCGCGTCCGACGAGGCGGGGAATAACGGGGGCCAGCAGTGAAAGAGCGATGGCGACGGCAGCGCCGAGCACCAGGGAGACACCCGCCGACCTGAGGGCCAGGCGTATGACCTTGCGTGTGCCGCCATCCCCCTGGCGGAAAAGACGCGGCAACACAGCAGCATCCAGCGCGGCAATCGGCGTGGTGGCCACATCGATGACCCGGTACGCGAGGGTGTAGAAGCCGTTCTCGCGATTCAGGCCGTAGTGGCTCAGCATGACTTTATCGATGTCGTTGTAGGCGGCCTGGGTGGTTCCGGCGAAGGAGAAGCCGAGTCCTTCGCGGATGCGCCGCCAGACCAGCGGCGCGGCAAATGTGGCTGGACCCACCTCTGCCCGCACCAGCGCCATCGCTAGTGCAGCCGCGCATGCAGAGGCAATCAGCACCCCCATGGACCATTGCAGCGCCGTGGCCTGATGGAGGATGGCCCGCATGACCAGCAGCACGAGCAGCCGCGCAAGACTGATGACAGAGCTCAACATGGCCGTCCAGCGCATCTTTTCGAAGGTTTGGAACACCAGGCTGCCCAGGTTGGCCACCTGGCTGAACAGACAGTTCGCCAGTACCAGCAACACGAAGATGAGGCGCCCGTCCGTTTTCGTCAGGGCAGGGCCGGCGAAGAAGAGTACCGCCGCGATCACAATACTCGCGCCCGTCGTGATCATGAGGGAATTGCCCCAGTAGGTGGCCGCCTGCGTTCTATCCGCGATGACGTAGCGCATGAAGAGCATGCCGGCCCCCAGGGCACTGTAGGGTGTCAGCAGATTGACCACGGCGAATGCGCCTGCGAAGATGCCGTACTGCTTCACGCCGAGGAGCCGGGCCAGCAGTACGAAGTAGGCCGCCTGCAACACGCAGTTAGTGGCCTGGCCAAGGAAGACCCATGAGGCGTTGCGCGAGACGCGATGGTGCCGCAGCGCCTGCAGCTTTTGCAGCAGATCTCCCATCTAGAAGATGCCCCGATCCAGCCCGTTCGCCGCAGGTTGGAAGTAAGCGGTCGCGCGCCCGCCTGCGATCCACTCGGCGCTCTGAACCGGACGCGGCCTGCGCAGAAACACCTTGTCATACACGTGGAGGAGGACGGCGAATTCGCAATACTGAACGAAGTTGGTGCGAAAGATGAAGTTGGGGCCGCACCACATGAGAATGCTGAAAGCCATCCAGGGGTACAGTACAAGGCCCACGGAGCGGCCGCTGGTGAACCGCGCCCACAAGCAACCAGCAAGCACACCCACCAGGCTCCAGTACAAGGGCGCAAACCATCCCAGGTCTGAATACACGTAGCCAAAGGCTCCTGCCCAGATGAAGGTGGGATTGAGACCGGCGGCCGAGGTGGAGGAGAACTCGGTTTGCCACAGAGTGAGGCCGGAAGGCCACCCGAAGTGCTCCGCGAAATGAAACAGGTAATTGGTCTTTTCGTCGTTGAGCAGAAAGGGGCTCAGATAAACACAGCGGCCCTCGTAGGCAAAGTGCATGACCCCAGTCAGCAGGGCGGCCATGCGATTGTAGGAAACGACGGTGTACCCCAACAAACCCGTGATGAGCAGGTTCAGTCCCATGGCCCCACGCAGGAAGGAAAGAAAGAGAAAGGTAGCCACCGCTGCGACTGAGCCAAGGAAGGCGGTCAGGGCAAGCCTGACGACCTTTGTGTTTGCTACTCGGGTTCTGGGATAGAAGTAAACAATGATGGTTCCGAGAACGATTGGCATCAGGTTGACGCGATTCACGGTGACTACCCCGATCGTCACACCCAGCACAACTGAGAGCAAAAAGACCACGATAAAGAGGGCCTTGATGAAGCCTTTAAGACGCAGTTGCAGCGCGCGGAACAAGCTCCACCAAAGGACCACGGTGAGCAACGGCACGGCTTCGTCCCAGCGGCCCTCACTCAGTTGTCCAGAAGCCCCGGCTACTTTGATTGCGTTGCCTTGCTGTGCGGCCAGGAGCGAGACGAAGTTGATTTTGCCGCCCATTTTGACGAGATAAATCCCCGCGAACAGGGCGGCAAACATCAAAGGCGGCAGAAGATAGAACAGTGGGCTACGGACGGAGACATTGCCTAAAGCACTCGCCTGGGCAGGTGATCCAAAGAACCGGCTGGCGCGCACGCCGGCCAGGAAAGCCAGCAGGCATAGGGTGAAGAAGATAAACGTAACCGGCTCAAGGAACATGAGGTCAGGTTCGTTGACGTATTGCATGTACAGGCCCGGTGGGAAGGCCCACGCGAACAGGAACACCAGGTAAGAGAGGATTGCCAACCCGTACGGCGAGACGATGTTGCGTATTGTGAGCCGCTTGAAGTATGCAATCATCGTCGCTCGTCCCTTATGATCTGCTTACTTAGAATTTGTAGATAGCCGCTGAAGAAGTGGCGCTGAGCAGGCTGCCTGCACCCACGGCCATGTTCCGGGCATAGCTGAAGGGGATGTAGAGAATGTCATCTGCCTGCAGCTGCATGTCAGGCTGCTTTCCTTTTTCCATGGCACTCAGTTGCAGTGTCATTTCGACGCGGCTACCGTCCGGCTGCTTGCGCAACAAGCGAGTGTGCGAGGGGACGGCGTTGGGCGGGGTGCCGCCGGCGAGCGTAATCGCCTGCACCGCTGAAAGGCGTGAGTCATTGGTGACCATGGCGATGCCGCCGGGGCGGTTCACGTCTCCCAGGATGTACACAACATCGGCTTTGGAAACTATGACGGTATCGCCCGGCAGAACCGCGACACTCGCGTCCAACGCTGCATCGGCCGAGTTCGAGACCACGAAGGTGAGGCGTTCTTGCGACGCATGCCGCTGCACGGTCACCTTGCGGTCGGCGAGCTCGGTTAAGCCGCCGGCCAGGGCCAGCACATCAAGAATCGGGCGTGATGTGCCAATGGGGTAGCTGCCGGGGGATCGCACCTGTCCCAGGATGGTGACGTTCCTCGTGGCCGTCTGCTCCGTGGTGACCGAGACATGAGGAGTGAGCAGGTAGTGACCATCGACCAACGCGCGCTCGATGGCAACCGCCGCCTCTGGCGGAGTGAGCCCGGCAACCTGCACCTTGCCACCCAGGATCAGTGTGAGTGTGCCGGCATCCGTGACACGGGCGGTTTGCTCAAGCTCCGAGGCCTGCAGCACTTTGACGTGAAGCAGATCGCCGGGCCGATGGTGAGGGTTTCGGTTTGTGCAGCGCAGCAGCCGACGCAGCCGGCAAGGAACAACAATGCATGGAGCGCTTTCTTCATGAGCCTACCTCTCGCGTATCCGCTTACACGCTTATCCCTGCTGGTACTCGTATTTCTTGCTGCCGTAGTAACCGTAGTAGCCGTAATGCGCCGAGGAACTGCGGGAAACGAAGTTGAGCAGTACGCCAATGGCGGGCCGGGCTGCATCCTTGCGGTGCAGCAGCAGGAGCTTGTAGGCACGCTCGAGCGCAGCCCGCGTGGTGTAGCCGACGCGCGCCATCAGCACGGTGGCATCTGCCATTTCCTCCAGCAGTTGCGCATCCGTCACTGGCAGCACCGGCGGCGAATCTACAACCACGAAGTCGTACTCTTGCCGCCATTGGTCCATCAGGGCTTGCATTCGCGGAGACCCCAGAAGTTCGGCAGGGTATGGCGGCGTCGGCCCTCCAGGCAGAAAGTAAAGATTCGGATTGTCAGGCACGGGCACGATTGTGTTTTCCGCCTGCCCATCGGCTAATAGAACACTGAGGCCGCCTGCAACGTGTTGTAGCCCCAGCCGGTTGCGCAACACCGGGCGGCGCATGTCCGCTTCGACCAGCAGAACTCGCTTCTCATATTGCGAAAGCGATGCGGCCAGGTTGAGCGCCAGGGTGGATTTTCCTTCCCCGGGACTGGCACTCGATACCAATAACACCTGCGGTGGCCTGCCACTGCGGGAAATCAGCAGACCAGAGCGAAGCCTGCGCACCGACTCGCCGAACGCGGCATCGGCATGGCGGGAATCGAGCATGATTGCGCGCGTGTTGCCCTTGCCGGTTTCCATCTGCGGGGCAATCCCCAGGAGCGGAATCTGCAATGCTTCAATCTCTTCCGCACCTTGTATCTTGTTATCGACCGCATCGACCAGCAGGGCCGTGCAGCAGCCCAGGATCAACCCCATGCCCGCACCCAATGCCAGGTACAACGGCACTTGTGGTTTGCTCGGCTTCGCCGGAGGGCTCGCTGGATCAACCACGGTGACGTTTGAGGAATGGAGACCCTCAAGAATGCCGGCCTCTTTGAGCCGCTTCAACAGGTCCTGGTAGAGTGCCTGGCTCTGATCCGCTTCCTTGGACAAGATGGCGTACTCAATGCTCTTGTCATTCAACTTCTCCGCCGCACTGCGGTCGCTTTCATATGAGGCGCGCGCGCCTTGTTCTGCTTTCGCCGCTACCTTAAGGTCATTGCGTGAGCGTTCCGCCGTGCGTCCGATTTCTGCCTGCAGTGACTGCTGCACGCCCTTCATCGAAGCGCGTTCCTGTATCAGTTTTGGATAGGCCGGACCGAATTGCGATGCATCCTGGTCGATCTGGGCCTGCAACGTCGCTTCCTGCAGCCGCAGGTTTTGGATCAGTGCCAGCGAGTTCATCACCCCTTGACCGCTCGCGCCGGCGATGGAGGTTCCGCTCAATTGCGAAATCAATTCCGCGTTGCCGGTCTCGACCACTTCCGCCACCGAGCCCTTGAGCACGCGGTTCATCTGTGCCTGCGAAAGTTGCGCGGTCGATTGCTGCAGCCGGTCGAGCACGGGGCTGTAGATCACGGGCTTGCCTTGCGGATCAGTGCCACCAAGTCCGAAAATGCCGCTCCCCTGCTGTAGGGCTACTACCCGCGCCTGGAGCTGCTCACTCTGCTTACGCAGATCGCCCAACTGCCCTTCAAGCCACTGCGACACCTGGTTGGTGGCCTTGAACTTGGTTTGGAATGTGTAATCGATGAGCGCCTGTACCAAATGGTTGACGACGGCTGCAGCGATCCTGGGATCGCGGTTGGTGTAATCCACTTCCAGCAGGCGCGTACCCGCCGTAACTTTTACTTTGAGATTGTTGCTGAACGCCTTCAACACGCGGCCGCGACGGACAGGTGAATCTTCCAGCGCTGCATTTGCCCGATCAGCCGGACCCTGCGGGCTCACCAGGCCCATCAACCAACCAAGCGGGCTGAAGTGTGGTTTGAAATCCTCATTTTGCTCAAGGTCAAGATCCTTGATCACCTTAAGTGCAAGTGCTTCCGACTGCAGAATGTTCGCCTGCGTCTGCAGATCGACGTTGACCGACAGAGCATCCGAAGCGCCGCCTGCGGCTGAACCCATAAGGCTATCCAGTCCCAGGCTGTCGGAAGACGATTTATCCAATTGGATTACGCTGATCGCTGTATATCTCCGGGTCATGACCACGGAGGCCAGCACCGCCAGCGCAAAGACAAATGCCGCGGTGAGGAAGATGGGCCGCTTTCTGCGATGGAAGATGACGAGTAGATCCCGGAGGGTCGGATCTTTTTCAGGCAGAGGGTTCAATGGATTTCCACTCCCGGCTCGGAGGTGCGTATCGCTTGGCGCGGTGACTGCATGTTCTTCGAAGTTCATGACGAGGACTCTGGGAGTTGCATCAAGCTGCTTCCACTGCCTGCGCACGTCTCAGCCAGGCCGGTTGTCAATTCATTGGTTAAGTGCCGAGTCATATGCGCTTACAGAGAGCGAAATGCGTGGGAGCGATCGCCTTGGTGGCAGTGCGACCCCGGAGAAATGTCGCTATATGTAACAACATTAGTAGCTTCTGCTGACCGCACCACGGTCTGGCAAACCCAAGGTAACATTACTGTTGCATGATGAAGCTACAACTTCGGTGTTGTGGAATCCGTCACAAAGGCGGGAGGAATTCTGGCTTTCAGGGCTCGGCGAATGCGAGCCGCAGCCGCTAGTTCAAGCGGAACACCACGCCGGCAGTGATGTTGACCGGGGTCAGGTCCCATTCTTTGAGTGACAGGTGCGAATAGGAGACCTCTCCCAGGCGCACGGAGAATCGGCGGGAAACCTTGAAGTCCACACCGCCGGCGAGTGTCCATTGCGTCCCCCTGTCCTCGACGGGCTTGGTGAACTTTTGCCCCGCTACCGGAGGATGGCGAAAGCGCCAACCATTGCCGGCACCGATCAGGAAAGCACCATAAGGGACAAACCGTCCGTATCGTACAGCCACACGTGGCCCAATCAGAGCCGATTCCTGGTGTTGCACGTTCTCACGCCGTTGAATCTGGCCCCTTACCTCCAGGCCCACGAAGTAGGGCGTTTGCAGATAGCCGCCAATCGAATAGCCGAACAGGACCGGGGCATAATAGCGGAAATCGGGCGTGACGTCTGTTGGAAACGTCGCGTACACAGAGATGTTGTTGTGCGGCTGCAGTCCGGATACGATCTGGGCCGTCGCAGGGCAAACCGCTGCGACCGACAGCAGCGCTCCGGCTGCTACCGAGCAAAAGCGTTTGTATAAGGAACTGTTCCTGATCTTGCCTGGATCCGGTCGCCAGCCAACGGCCGCCGATAAATAAAGCGCAGCGAGCCGCCGGTTCGGGGCAGTGGAGTGCCGAAGTGCGTGCAACGACATTTGCCTTTGTTCCATGGGGGATGACCGAGCTGCCCGTGACCTGTATTGCTTGTATTGCATTACCTTCGGCACGTGATAGTCCACGAATGTGGTAGATACGAATTTGGTCCCCTGTATGCCATGCCCTGCTTTTCGATCGCCTGGTGTCCATACCCTAGGTCACGTGAATGCTTGCCGTAGTTCTGCCGATGAATGACTGGTGGAATCTGCAGCAAGCATGCGTGTGGCTACGAACGCCCAGGAGAAAGCCGCACCTACGGCAAGCGCCGCAGCTGCGAGTACCGCCATTTCCACTGTTACGACTTCGATTGAGCGAAGATCATCGAGCCGAGGCGGCTCGCGCGGTGATAGGTTCAGGCCTTCTACGCCGGTCATTCTCAACCTGGTGCAGCTGTTCGACCTGCTTTTGCTGGGTTGCAGCGGCCTGCTGGCCACCAGCCTGATTTCGCCGCAGCGGGGATCAGCGGGCGCGCTGTTGCTTGCTACCATCGCCGGCAGCCTGGTGGCGGCGGCCTTTCTGGCGCGTGGCGGTAGTTACCGCCTGCAGGTTCTGGGCTCGCTGGGAGCACAGTTGCCCTTGCTGGGAATGCCCTTGCTGCTGGGTTGCGGCAGTTCCATCGTCTGCTTGTTTTTGTTGCGTGAGGATACACGCCAATTCCAGGAATGGCCGTTTTTCTGGCTTGCGTCGGCGGCTTGCCTGGTCACCGGGTCACGCGTTTACCTGGCGGGGCTGCTGGGCGATCTGAGCGAGTCGGGCCGGTTGGCGCGACGGGTGGCCGTCATTGGCGCTGGCCATTTCAGCCGGGAATTCATCGAACGGCTACGGACCGAACCTCATGCTTATACGATCGTAGGTCTTTACGACGACCGGCTTTCCCGTGTTCCTGCGGTCCAGGACGGGGTGCGGCTGCGGGGCACGGTAAGCGACCTGCTTGCCCGCAGCCGCGAAGAACAAATCGATCTGATCGTGATTGCGCTCCCACTGCAGGCCGTCGCACGCATTGCCCATATCCTGGAACAGATTGGCAGCGCGGTCGCCGACGTTTGCCTCACCACAGATTTCGCCGGCTTCCGGTATAAGAGCAGCCAGATTTCTTCGGTCGGGACTAACCCTGTGGTGCTGATTGAGGAGCGCCCACTCAAGGACTGGCGCGCAGCCAAAAAGCGCGCCTTCGACCTGGTGCTTGGGTCCTTGATCCTGATTCTATTTTCGCCTTTACTGGCACTGATCGCGTTAGCCATCCGCCTCGACAGCCCGGGCCCCGTGATCTTTCGCCAGCCGCGGCTGGGTTTCAACAATCGAACCTTTATCTGCTACAAATTTCGCTCCATGCATCATGGCATGACCGACTTGTTGGGAGACAAGCAGGCCACCAGGGGCGACCCGCGCGTGACCAGGCTGGGAAAATGGCTGCGGGCCCTCAGCCTCGATGAACTGCCGCAGATCTTTAACGTGCTGCAGGGTAATATGTCGCTGGTTGGGCCGCGGCCGCACCCGCCGAATACCAAGGCGGCCGATAAGCTGTTTACGGAAGTGGTGGCCAGGTATGCCTTCCGCCACCGTGTGAAGCCCGGCATCACCGGCTGGGCGCAGGTGAACGGCTGGCGGGGCGAAACGAAAACCCTGGATCAGATCGAGAACAGGGTTTCCTGCGACCTTGCCTACATCGAACGCTGGTCGCTGTGGTTCGATCTGCGCATCCTGGTCTTGACCCTCACGCGGGAGATCCTGAGCCGGCACGCATTCTAAGAGCTAAGTGCGAATACTGATGACGTCTGTCTGGCTGATTACCCGCATATCGCCCGGTGGACGGCTGAGACCGGAAATGTATCCTCGGCGGTGGCCATTGGGGCAGACAAACCACTGTTCGTACAAGGTCTCGGAATGCCTTGGAGAGCTGACCCGAGGTCCGCTTTCAAATGCCATTGGCTGCTCTGTCATGATTTGGCCGCACTGCTTGCAGTTTTCTACTGGCATATGGTTTTCCCTCAGCTGATTGGATGAGGAATTGCCAGGACGAGAAAAGCCGGCCGTGAAGTTAGCTAACTTTAGTAACGGAGAGCCCAGGGCGGGTTGAGATGACGTTTTGCCGATGTTTTTAGTAAGTGGGGTGAGAACGTTTGAAGGGCTTCGCCCGGATTTCTCAGCAGTTAGCCCCCACTTTGTCATCCCGAGGAATCAGCTTGCAGTGCAAGTTAAGGACGGGATGAACGGGGTGCGATATGCATCGGTCTGGCTGACGAGCGGAGCAGGATGTCCCCCACTCAAGCCAAACGCGGCTTGAGTGGGCCACCCTCGGCTTTTCTGGATGCGGGCAAGAGGCAGATCCTCCTGAGTGGTGACTGATCGGGCCCTAAAAAATGTAGGGTGGCCCATTCAAGCCGCGTTTGGCTTGAATGGGGGACACTTGAACCCTCGTCCAGAGCGCTTTCCAGTTTGTTCATGAGGAGCGCAGTCGAGGGATGACAAGCTGGGGGCTAGTGGCGCTTGCCGGCATTGCCTGCGGCGCGAAGCAAACACCGGCGGGAACACCGCATACGCTTGTCCCTCAAACGCCACACGCTGCTGTCATTCAAACGCCGCACACGGCGGTTGGCCCACGCCACTAGCTAGGGCATTGTGGTCGGAAGCTGAGGGTTGTGGTGAGAAATCCGAACTAACATCTATTGCGAAAAGAGCGAAAAAAGCGAAAAGAGTCCCCCGACCAGAGTGGCTCGGGGACGAAGATGCTTCGAAACAATGACGGCTAAGCGCGAACTGCTTACTGGGCGCCCGACCGCCCGACACCTTCGGCCGAAACCAGATCCTGCACCCGGGAACGAATGTCGTCACGGATGGCGCGCACCTCGTCCATAGGCAATCCTTTGGGGTCGCGCAAGGGCCAATCATCGCGCCGCAGGCCAGGCACGTAAGGGCATTCGTCGCCGCAGCCCATCGTCACCAGTAAGTCCGCTCCCTGGGCCAGTTCTGCCGTTAGCTTCTGCGGCTTCGCCTGGCTCAGGTCGATGCCGACTTCGTTCATCACATCGACGACTACGGGATGCACGTGCAGACCCGGATTGGTGCCGGCCGAGATGCCGCTCGCTTTCGTAGAGTCAGCAAGCTGGTTGAAAAAGGCCGCCGACATTTGGGAACGCCCAGCGTTGTGAATACAGGCAAAGATGAAAGTCCGCACGGTCATCAAACTCCTTGGTTGGATTCCTGGGCTGTTCACTGCAAACCATCTTTCGGGCAACTACCTACGCCCGATGTCGTCGATCTCTCGTTGCAAGGCAAACTTATCGAACGTCGTCAGGGGGAGAGAGAGAAAGAGCGTGATTCTTCGATCCAGAGCTGCGAAGGCATCACGAAAAGCGCGGCTCGATGCCTCTTGTGGCGCCTTGACCGCAGCTGGATCAGGGATGCCCCAGTGGGCTGTCAATGGTTGTCCTGGCCAGACAGGACAGACCTCATTGGCAGCGTTGTCGCAAACGGTAAAGACGAAATCAAGACGGGGTGCACCCGGTTCTGAGAATTCTTCCCAGGACTTGCTGCGCAGGTTCTCGGTGCTTAAATTCGCAAGCTGCAGTTGCTGCATTGCGCCGGGGTGGACAAATCCGGCAGGATGGCTGCCCGCACTGTACGCCGTGAAGTGTGGCTTTCCTTTGCGGTTCATGATGACCTCAGCCATGATTGATCTGGCCGAGTTTCCGGTACAAAGAAACAGCACGTTGTAGTGGTCCGGCACGCTAACTCCTCGACTGCTACTTATAGTTCGTTTGAGCCGTCGATCCCCTGGGCCACAGAGGATCCATCAGAGGCGCCAGATATCAGGAACAGCAGGACGGGCCGCAGCAAGCCTTCTGCTGCGCTGGTTTCAACGCATAGACCTTTACGCTAGCGGCTGCGGCGTTGACGTCATATTCAGAGAGGAGCCTGGTCAAATCCTGGTGGAGGCTGCCGGTTGCAGGCGTGTCGGTTCCGCAGCAAGGCGCCGCGATCACGTTGAGACCATCGCTCCCACTCATCGCGGGGGAACAACACCCAGATTGATTCTCTACCTTGGCATACGCGTTGAGATCAGCGCCGCTGTCTACGATCTCCACATGTTCAAAGCCAGCGTCCAGCAGGCCTTTGCGGTAGTCGTCGATCTGGATGGCTCCGGCAATGCAGCCGACGTACGCAGCCATGCTCTCCGCAACGGCCACCGGCAACTCGGCCTTGAGCGCAATGTCGCTGACCGCCAGACGGCCCCCTGGCTTCAATACGCGGGCAATCTCGCGGAACACGGCGGGCTTATCCGGTGCCAAATTGATGACACAATTGCTGATCACGCAATCTACGGATGCATCCGGCAGCGGAAGCCGGTCGATGGTGGCGAGATGGAACTGGACGTTCTGGTAGCCCCCAGCCTGCGCGTTCTTTTGCGCACGCTCGATCATGGCCGACGTCATATCGATGCCGATTGCTTTTCCCGTAGGCCCAACCAGCTGCGATGCCAGGAACACATCCAGGCCGCCACCCGACCCTAAGTCGACGACCGTTTCTCCCGGGCGCAGCGAAGCGATCGCCGTGGGGTTGCCGCAGGAGAGCCCCATATTGGCTTCGGCGGGGATCGACGTCAGCTCCTCTGCACTGTAGCCAAATGCTTCGGCCACTGCCTTCACCCCTGCGTGTTTGCTGGAAAGTTCACTTTCTGCGACCGCCGCATACTTTGACCGGACTGCATCGAGCACCTGATCTGCCATGGAGACCCTCCTACATATTTGCTAAGACGACTATATTGACCGTGGACACATGCGTCAATGCGCATGTAATATTTATTCATGAGCGCAAGGCAAAAAATTTTCAATATCGAGCGATTTTTCCAGGCATTGGGAGATAACACGCGATTGCGGCTGCTCAACCTGATGGGCGATCAGGAAATCTGCGTTTGCTATTTCGTTGAAATACTGGGTCAGCCGCAACCGAAGATCTCCCGCCATCTCGCTTACCTGCGCAACGCGGGTATCGTCAGCGCCAGGCGCGACGGTAAGTGGATGCACTACCGGATGGTGATGCCTCAGGACGAGGGTGCCGCGCGAGTGTTGACGCAAGTGCTGCAGTGGTTCAAAGAAGAGAAAACCATGCAGGCAGACCGGTCGAAGCTGAGCAAGGCGTGCTGCGCCCCCGAACGGTATACCACGCTCCAGGGTGCGCCTCTCCCGGCGCCTGTGGAAGCATCTTCCCTTTCCGTTTCGAGGTAAACATGTCCAGTCTCCCCTACACGCAAGCGCAGGTCTGTGCGCCGCTGCCTCGCAAGAAGCTTTCCTTTCTTGACCGCTTTCTGACGCTTTGGATTTTTCTCGCCATGGCGGTTGGCGTCGCCCTCGGACATTTCATTCCCGGTTCGGCCGCGTTCGTGAACAGCTTCCAGTCGGGCACGACGAACATTCCGATCGCCATCGGCCTGATCATCATGATGTACCCGCCGCTGGCGAAAGTTCGTTTCGAGAAGCTGGGTGAGGTGTTCCGTAACCGTCGCGTTCTGACCCTGTCGCTGTTGCAAAACTGGATCATCGGACCACTTCTAATGTTCTTCCTGGCGATTACGTTCCTACGTGGGGAACCGGCTTACATGCGCGGCCTGATCCTGATCGGCATCGCTCGCTGCATCGCGATGGTACTGGTGTGGAACGAACTGGCCGAAGGCGATACCGATTACGTTGCCGGCCTGGTTGCCCTCAACAGCATATTCCAGGTCGTCTTCTATAGTCTCTACGCCTGGGTATTCATCACGATTCTGCCGACCTGGTTTGGACTGAAGGGATCGGTGGTTAACATCGGCATCGGGCCGATCGCAAAAAGTGTTTTCATTTATCTGGGGATCCCCTTTCTGGCCGGCATGTTGTCGCGATGGCTGCTGGTGCGCGCGCGCGGCGAGGAGTGGTATCGGACCCGCTTCATCCCGCGCATCAGCCCGCTGACGCTGATTGCACTTCTGTTCACCATCCTGGTCATGTTCAGCCTCAAAGGCGATCTGATCGTGAAGTTGCCGTTGGACGTGCTGCGCATTGCGGTGCCACTGGTGGTTTACTTCCTCGTCATGTTCCTGGTGAGTTTCTGGATGGGGCGCAAGTTGGGCGCCGACTACGCGCAAACAGCGACGCTGTCGTTCACCGCGGCGGGCAACAACTTCGAGTTAGCGATTGCTGTCGCGGTCGCGGTGTTTGGGTTGAACTCAGGAGAGGCCTTTGTGGGTGTGATTGGGCCGCTGGTCGAGGTACCTGCATTGATTGGTCTTGTGAATGTGGCCTTCTGGCTCCGCAAACGCTATTTCACTGTCCCGGACCAGGCCGGGAATAAAACGACGATCCATGCATGAGAGATGGAGCCGGTGATAGACGGGACGTATCCCGCTCCCCTGGCCATCTGAAACTGGTTAACGTCTCGGCTGTCACTGGTTTCCCTTGTCACTGGTTTCCTATACGCAACTTGTTGTAGACAGATCCGCAACCTGTCGGAGATAGAAGTTTGTCCACCGTATGTGGTACCTGGATGATGCCTTCTGCCCCGCATGTTGCGGCTCACACCCCGAAAAATCGTTTACCCCGAGACACTGCCCGTCTGTGCGCAATCAGCTCGTAGGGGACCCGCTCAATCGATCGGGTGATCCATCATCCAGAAAGCGGTGGCGAGTATGAGCGCAGCAATGCCCAGTCCGAGCAGGAACACGGAGGTCAACTCATCCATCTTCCAGCGGATCTTGCGGACCCGTCGCTTACTGCCTTTATCAAGAAACAGTTCTTCCGACATAGCGCCTCTTTTGCCGTGAATAGAACCAGGGCTGACGTAAACTCAGCCCCGGTCCGTTAGGAAGCAGTGGCGGTGGCGAACTCACCTTAGAAATGAACGCCGATTTCAGCGTTCAGTGCCCGCGGCGTCACATAGTGCGTGCCGCTAAAGGTCGAAAGGAAGTTGTAGAGGGTGTACTTGTTGGCCAGGTTCACGCCCGTCAAGCGCAGGCTCCATTTGTACCGCTCCCCATGGAAGAGATTGTCTTCGCCGATGGAGGCGTCGAACAGGCTCCTCTGCTGAACCCGCGGCGGCTTGCGGTCATCGTTCTCAGTTCCCGGAGCGGGGATGCTGAGCAGGGTCGAGGTGAGCTGCGAGGCCAGGCAGGGCGTTGGCAGCGCGACAAACGGCGTTGCTTTCACTCCACCGCAGGCTATGCCGGCCTCGAACTCCTGGTCCGCCGTGTAGCCGCTGAGATCGACCGCCGGCTGCCCATCGAGGGTGGTGGAGATGCCCGCGCAACCGCTGTTGGGGTCGGTCACGTTGTAACACGGAGTCGATCCCGCGGTGAGGCCGCTATCGTAACGCCAGTTGAAGCCAATCCACGGTCCGGCAAGCCTGCCGAAATGACCGGGCACCTGGTACTGCACATGGGTCGTCTGGCCGAACCTCTCATCATGATCGATGCGGAAGGGATAAATGCTGCCCTGGGCCACCGTTGCCCCGGCCCCGGCACTCTGCGGCGGAAAGAAGCGAGCCGCTACCGACGACATCACCACGAACGCAGTCAGCCCGTGCAAATTTGGCACATCGACACGAGCCACAAAACCGGGAATTTTGGAGTTGTGCCAGTCAATGGGAAACGTGATGGGCGTGTTCCCCAGGATGCTGAAATCGAACGCATTGTGGGTGTACTTCCATATGTAATCGCCACTGATGACCAGGTGCCTGCCGAAAGCCTGTTGCAGGCCGACATGGAAGTCGTTGCGGAAACCGGGCTGCAGCGTGCCCGAAACTCCCGGGGTGCAGAGCAGCAGAGGGGCCAGCACGGCATTCGTGCACCCCTGGCTTGAGACCACCAGGTTCTCGTTAAAGGGTGTTTCCAGTGTGCGCGCGTACGAGGCGCGCAGAATGGTGTTGGTCCGGGTGATGTTGTAGGCGATGCCGGCGCGCGGCTCCGCCTGGCGGGTGACGGTGAGACCGTTGTAGAAGTCGCCACGCATGCCCAGGTTAAACACCCAGTTGCGGACCTTCACCTGGTCCTGCACATACAACGCCAGTTCCTTGATGTCCGCATGCCCAAAGTAGGCGTAATTGGAGCCATCGCGGGTCAGATCGTAAGGCAGCAGATCCGGATCGAAGCTCCCCCCAACGGCGGGGTCGTTAGAGACGAATCCTGCGGCCGCGCATTGCGACGGATCGGTAAAGCCGGGCACAGGGCTGGCATTCGCATCCACGCACGGTGAGTTAAAGGTGGCGTTCACCAGGCCCAGGGTGTCGTGCTCGCGAAGAAAGGTGGAACCGTAGACGAGGCCCGCCTTGATGTTGTTGATTCCATGCTGAACGTTGAAGTCCGCATGTACGCCGGCATTTAATAAGGAGCGCGTCTGGCCGATAGACTGGCTCTGGATGGGGCCGAGGTCAGCCAACGGGCTGCTGCTCGGGTAATAGGCGTACTGGTCCTTGCGCACAAACGCACCAACGTTCAGTACCGAATTTGCACTCGTGACGCGGGTGTAGGTCGGAGCGATATTGTACGTCTCGATCTTGGAACGCTGATCGGTATCGCCGACACTCCCGAAGACCGGGCTGCTGCTGCTGCCACCGCTCACCACGTTCGTAACATTCAGGTTGTCGTAGGCATTCGGGTTTTGGAACCAGGAGCGGGTGTAGTTCACGTTGAAATGGAGCGAGTCCACCGGGGTGAACTGGTAATCCACGCGGTCGAATACGTTTTGTTCGTTGCCCTTGTCGTGAAAGACGGCGAACTCTGGCGGATCGAGAAAGCGACCGCTGTTCAGCCCGTCGAGCTCGAAAAAGTTACCCCAGTTCTTGCCGCCGTAGCCAAGATCCAGCGACGCGGTGGCAGAGCCGAATGTGCCGTAGGAGGTCGTGAGATTGCCTACGGGTTTCGTGAGCCCTTGTCCCGAGCGGGTGGTGACCTGGATCACCAGGCTGGTCTTGCCACCGTACTCGGCCGGTGGTGCGCCCGAGATCACTTCGATCGACTGCACCGCGTTCGAGGGCAGCTGGTTAGAGAAAACCTTGCTTTGCTGGTCAGTGATGGGTTGGCCATCGATCGAGAAGGAGTTGGAAGCGTGGTCTCCGAGACCGTGGAAGAGCCCGTTCGAGTCGGCCGCCACTCCTGGAGAAGCGAGCGTAACCAGTGAACTCAGCGAAGAAGACTGGCTCTCCAGGGGCAGCCTCTGGAACAGGCCGCGATCCACGTCGGTGTGGAAGGTGGGATCGTTCTCAATCAGATCGCCGCCGCCTTCCACGGTGACCGTGCTGGCGGCTGTTCCCAACTGCAAACGGATGGTCGTGCTGGTGGGCACCACCGACTGCACCAGAACGTCTTCCGCGTACGCGGCGAACCCTTTCATCTCTGCCGTGACGTGGTACGGGTTGAAGGGCAGATTGGTGAACTGGAAGTGCCCGGCGGCATCGCTGGCGGTCTGCCGGCTGTAGCCGCTGACCAGGTTCACGATGGAGACAGCGGCGCCTGCCACTACGGCTCCGGAAGGATCGGTCACGGTCCCGGTAATGAGGCCGGAGTTCGATTGCGACCACGCAGTTAAGGGGCCGAGGGCCTGGAAAGACACGAATAGGCAAAAGAGAATAGTGCGCGCACGAGTGCGCATAGACAGCCTCCTGAGAAAAAACCTGAATGTGGGTGGAACGCTACTTAGGCGATTGCGTTCGAGTCAGGCGGAGGTCTGCAGTAAAGGGAGAAAGTCGGAGAGTAGGAACGAAGAGGACAGGTTGGTTCGCTGGAGCGCCAGACTGGTTTTACGTTTGGTTTCAGGTCTGGGCTGGCGATGCCGGGCTGCGCCGTAAGGTGAGACGTCAGGCAGACGGCGCAATCATTGTGCGATGCCGGCGAAAGCGCGTGAACGTGCGTGACCTGCACAAGGCTGGTCACGGCCATGAGCGCTATGCAGAAGAACGCGAGCGCAACCATCATGCGACGGCGGCGGTTCGAGCTTGGCACTCGGATCAACACAGGCTACCAGCATATACCTTAAGAAGCGCCGGGTCACAAAACTGAATTTGCCCGCCCCCGAGAGGTACAGGGCTACACCGGGTTCCCCTGGTGAATGAGACATCCTTAAGTAAGTCGGTTCGCCGAGGAGTACTCATCATTCGCAGGTGTCGAGCGGGATCCTGAGCTCCCAATCCGCTAAGAAGCAAACCCCCGAATAAACGGCCTGTCCGGGGGGCGTGGCCCCGTCTCAAACAACGGCCCATGCGTCGACCTGTAACGCATATTCATATAGGGAGTCTCGATCCGCCGCCCGACCGCGGAGTAGCGCCCATCTTCCCAATTCGAATCCATAAAGTGGTTCACAATTCCGGTCGATAGCAGCAGCCGCTCCGCCTGGAACGGCTCCTTCCGTGTCAGCATCATCTCGGTGATCCAGTGCTCGTGCGCATTCGCTGCGTGGTACTGCGAAACCGGGCCCGGCCAGCCAAGCATGGAGACGATCGTCGGCTCCTTTTCCCCTGCGATTTCGCCCGCATACGTCCAACCCACACCGTTGCCGGTAATCACCGCTCCGTTGGTTCCATCGTTGTACTCCACGATGCAAACCCTGGCCTGCTGGTCCTCCTGAAAATGCCCCTGCTTCAAATCGAAGTGCTTCCGCACCGCCTCCAGCAGCGTGCCGGCCCAGGCAGTACGCCGAACCCAATCCCATGTCTCCGGCCCGCGAATGGACTGCACAGACTTCACGCCCGTCTCCCCGCCCTTGCGCCGGTCCACAAACGCCTGCAACACATCCACACAGTGGAAAAGCGCTCCTTCATCCGCAGCGTCTCCCACCACAATCGAATTCTGAATCGGCGTGTCCACCGCGAGTTCAATTTCGGGCGTGCGGAAGTAACTCGGAATCGAGGAGCCCCCGCTTAAAGGAAAGTCCAGCTCACGAGACTTATCGAACATCCACTTGGCATCGTCCCAATTGTAGGAAAGGTGCTTATCGTTAAACACCGGCACCGACCGCTTGCTCCGCTCAAACACCAGCATCACCTGCTGGTAAATCCACCAGCGCGGCAGCAGCCAATGCCCCTTCAGATCGGTTGGATAGTTCCCATGTTCACAAACGATAACCACCCCATCCACCGCCAGCTCACTGCCACCCAGCGTGACCGCCTCACCAACCGTTTGATAGATCGGGATGTTCTTCGCCGCGCAGACTTTTTGGCCCAGTAAGCTCGTTTCGCGCTGATGGATGTACACCGATACCACGTCGACGCGCGAAGGAGTGTACGCGCCATGCCACCAATAGCCGTCCAGCAGCTTGTTAATGATCCAGTCTGCATGCGAAGTAGGCAGCCCCCAGTAGCTGACAAGGCACGCAATCCGGGGCCGTTTCTGCGCAGTCGCCGCTCGTGCTCCGGCCGCAGGCGAAGTACCGGTCAAAGCAGCCAGACCAGCCATACCCGTCAGGCCCAGCATCTCCCGCCGCGTGAACAGAGCGCCAGAGTCCACCGCTTTGGGCCGGGGCAATCCTTCTGCCCCACCGGCAGCAATTTCACTGTTTTTCTCTCTCATGGTCCTCCCAGCAACCCGGCGCCAGCACGCATCCCAACAGCGATACTGCTCCACACAACTGGCCGCCCTCACAAAAGCATACGCACGCGAGTGCGCCCGCGTAGCAATGCTGCGACCGCAGTCGTGTCCTCCGGGGCGCGGATGGCGCGCGATGGCGGACCCGGTCCTCCGACCCCCTTTGTCATCCGGCCCGCCTTTGTCATCCGGCCCGCCTTTGTCATCCGGCCCGCCTTTGTCATCCGGCCCGCCTTTGTCATCCGGCCCGCCTTTGTCATCCGGCCCGGCTTTGTCATCCGGCCCCCCCTTTGTCATCCCGAGCGCAGTCGAGGGATCTGCTTTGCGCCTTTCTGGCTCCACAAAGCTCTCCATGAGCTCCTGTATCGGACACGCGGAGGGACCCACACCTCAAACCACCACCCGTTCCCTGCAAACATCGACACGCCAGCCACCTCAGCTGACCAATGCGTCCCCACGCCTGTCCGATACAGGAGCTCATGGAGAGCTTTGTGGAGCCAGAAAGGCGCAAAGCAGATCCCTCGACTGCGCTCGGGATGACAAAGGGGGGGCCGGATGACAAAAGAGGGGGGGAATTGGGGACGGCCTGATCTGCGCGATTATCTTTATGCAACGCTAAGAAATCACGCAGGTCAGGCTGTCCCTCTTTTCCATGAGGACCTGAGTCTTTCCAGATCATCGACGGCTGTCAACTTACCGAAAACGAGACTTTGCAAGAGGTTGGCCTTACCGCTTTACCAATGTCGATGAGCGTATTGGCTATTTCGCGCTTATCGAGATCACTGTTGCCGGGAACCGCGTTTATCGAAGCTCGCAATCAAATGGCTTGACTAAGGTTTCCATGGAAACTAATATGGTTTCCATGGAAACGAAGCAACAGATGGCTCTTCATGCTGCGGACTTGGAGAACCATCTTGGGTATTGGCTGAGACGTGTATCTAACGCGGTCTCTGGCGCGTTCTCGCGGTCTTTGCAGGAAGAGGGCACGTCCGTGGCCGAATGGGTGCTTCTGAGTGAGCTTTCTGAACGTGGGCAAGCGACCCCGAGTGAATTGGCGGGTGCCTCGGGCTTAACACGCGGTGCGGTTTCTAAGGTCATTGACAAGCTTGAGGAGAAGTCCTGGATTCAAACGGACTCTATGGAGGGCGACGGCCGATCTCGGCTACTCGCGCTCACACGAGAAGGACGTCGTAGTCTGCCCGCTCTCGCGGCCATCGCAGATTCAAACGACGCCCATTTTTTTGACTGCTTGAACCTCACGGAGAAGCGCACGCTCCGGCAGATCCTCAGCAAAGTCACAGTTCACCACAATATGCATGCTGTTCCAACTGAATGAAGGAGAAGTTCCATGAGCAAAGCAATCGACAACCTCACCCAGGCAATGAAACGCGCTGAAGCAATAAGACCTCGCGTAGGTGGTTTTCCCTACCTTGCCGAGATCCTGCGGCAAGCTGGCGTGAGTCGCAATATATGGTCTCTTCCTTCCTGTCAAAGCCTATTTCTCACGACAGAAGGCCCGGTTGCCATGCAGGGTGGACCGCTGGTTACCGGCGCGCACGACGTGCCAGCATTTGACGAGGGCGCCTTGATCAAAGCCCTTCGAATCGATCAAGCCGGCGAAAGTACGCTCCCGGAATTCCTTGACGCTTCCTGGCGAGCTGGGGTCGTCCGCTACGAAGTTGATTTCGAAGCCCGCACGGTGGCGTACCAGGGATGCAACGGAGAGGAATATATCGAGGCCTATCCAGTAGTGAGCGTTGGATAATTCGCGGGGGGTGAAGGTGACGGGGGGGCACTGACCCCGTACTGACATGGCGAGCACCGCACACGCCTCAGGTTGTCGGTTTCCAAAGAGGGTCATGTCTCCGTCTGTCACCTTCATTGTCTGTCCTGACTTCCCCCCAAAAGTAAGTCGAAGGAGTCGGGATTCTGAGCTAAGTGGAACCTGTGCGGGGCAAACGGAACCTCGCCTGTACCAGGCATGATTCCGTCTACCCCGAACTTACGCTCGATTGTTGGCCTTACCGTAGCAGCAATAACCGCCAAATCGAACCACTTTTCCTGAGTCTGACCGTGCCTCTTTGAACGAAGGGGTCTGTCAGGAACCGCCTGGTTCGGTTGTTCTTGATGCTGTATCCCCCAGGAATTGCGGTCACTGTCCACACATCTTGGACATCCGATTCAAAGAGTTTGCCGTGACGGTCACTGGCATATTGACCGGTGCCCAGGTTGAGCATCGTAAACCCGCCGGGTACTTCGCCAAAGTGCCAATGCTGACTGGGATTGCCTGCGACATAAGGCCATAACCGCACGGTGGGGTCGCCATATAAGTAGAACCCGCCGTCAATATGCAGATCGTCCTCGTCCACCACATCATAGGTTCCTGTTTGGAATCTCTCTTCGCCGGAGGGTACGCGCATAAAGCCTGCTGAAAACGACCCACTGGTGTAAATTCCGAGAACGACGCCGAAATCGTTGATGCTCTCGACGTAGGTGTTGTCGCTTCCGGGAAAGTCAATGGTTTGCAGCGCTCCGTCCGGGGATCGCAACAATCCGTGGTTCACATGGTTTGTATCCAGATACTGACCCACCACGAATCCTGCGGCGTTGATGTTGAAATTGGTATTGAACCCAGATGGTTCTGGACCCGTCGTTCCAGGCGGCGGGTTGAAGCTTGAGAACACTCCGTCCGTGGAGCGTACAAACCCGACGATGTCCCCGGAGCCGGTGTACGCACCAGCGATGGTCCCCTTCGTGTTGATCGACCAGGGACTGGTCCCCTGGATCCCCGGAGCGTCCAACGTGGTAATCGCTCCCGACGGGTCGCGGGAGAATCCGTGCCCCATGTCGTTGGCATCGGCGTAATCGCCCACGATGACTCCCTTGTCGTTCAAGCCACGTGGGTTTGTCTGGATGCTTCCCACTGGGTCGAAGAGGGTAATCACTCCGGACGGGTCACGCACAAACCCGTGGGATGGCTGCCCGACGAACGGTGGATGGTAAGCTCCTATGATGGTTCCTGCGTCGTTGATTCGGGAAGGGTTCGTGTCCCCGATACTATTCGGCACATCGAACAGAGTGAAGACTCCCCGCGCGGAGCGAATGAAGCCGTGGTTGGATTTTGCGTCTCGGTATATACCGACGATGGTCCCCTCGGCGTTGATATCAGAAGGTTGCGTGGACAGGCTTCCGGGGACGTCAAACGTTGTGAACGCTCCATGCGCGTCTCGGAAAAACCCGTGAAATGCAAAGTAAGGATCATTTGCGTTGCCATAGTAGCCTGCCATTTGTCCGGCGGTGTTCACCGCAGCCGGATTGGTGCTGACACTTCCCGGCACCTGGATGGTTACAAAGTAAGCCTGGTCTCCCCCCACTGTATTTTGAGCAAAGGCCTGTGCACCGAACAACACAGGGCTAATTAGGCACAAGACGGCGAGCCGGCAGCTACGCATCTTTGAAAAAGACACCATACATTTCCCTCCCGGTTAACATTTCGTGAGTGAAAACCCGATTGTGGGGGCCCAACGTGCGGCGCAATCCTAACACGAACGGGATGCTTCTGCCTGCGGTCTCACTAAGGGGGGGAAGACCAGAAATTGCGTACTTGTCAGTTCACATCAAACCAGTAGGCTACAAGCGATAAAGCCAAACAAAAGATGCGTAACTTGTTATAGCGGGACCACATATCATGGTGGTCTCCTTTGTATTGGGGGAAGTCTACACGGCCCGGTAGGGCGGAGCAAGAAATCTGTGTTAAATGCGGTGCAGCTTCGGTTGGGATCGAGATAGGGGTTACTTCGACTGTCCCGCATCTCCCCAGAAACTGACCCACTACCGTAATCATTCCTGACTCCCCACACCTCCTGGGGCTAAGTTGATGATTCGTCTTTCATGGCTCCGGCGATGACCCGATAAAGTCCGCCTTCGACCCGAATGAGGCCGTTTTAATCATGCCGAAAGCAAGAAACTGCTTTTGACAAAACCCTAATCATGCCGACAAAACCCGGTGACAGACGAAAAGTTACCCGGTAAAGAGATTCGGCTCGAAGAACTCCCGTTGGACTGCACCCCTGAGTTGAGACACGCTCGAATGCGATAAATGCGTGACACGTTTAGGCCGTTTGTTAGTTCGTTATCGACTACAGCCGCCGTGCCGCGGGAGTGTGGTAATCCCGGAGGGATTTCCAAGGCCTGTGGGAGCGGTGGTAAAGCGTTCTTTGGTTTTCCACCGCTTCCATCAGCGCCGTCACTTCCGCGAGCCTGGCTGTTCTGCTCGAACTCTTCCGGTGTGAGATATCGTAACGCGGAGTGCAGCCGTTTGCGGTTGTAGACCTCCTCGATAAACCGGCCTATCCGTGTACGTGCATCCTCCAGGTTGAGGTAAGTCGCGTCGTGTACTTCCTCCTCTTTGAGTGTTCGCATGACCCTTTCTGCGCGAGCATTGTCGTATGGGTTTCCGCGCCGGCTCATACTAATCTGGATCTCGTTCTGGTCTAACAACGCAGTGTACTCTGTCGAAGCATACTGAACACCGCGATCCGAGTGGTGAATGAGCCCTTCGGCTTTCCAGTTGCGCTGTTGAAGAGCCATCTGCAGAGCGCCGACTGCCAACTCCGCCTGCAGGGTGCGGCCAAGATTCCATCCGATCACACGACGAGAGTACGCGTCCAGAACAACTGCCAGGTAAATAAACTCATCGCGAAGGCGCATGAAGGTGATATCGGACACCCACAATTGGTTCGGCGCCGTCAGCCTGGCGTGCCGCGCCAGGTTCGGGTAAATCGGCAGAGTATGCGCCGAGTCGGTGGTAAATACATACTTCTTCTTTCGCAAACTGAGCAGGTTGTCTTCGCGCATGAGCCGCAAGACGCGCTTGCGATCTATCAGTTGCCCTTCCCGCCGCAACAAGGCGGTCAGCATGCGGTAGCCCCGCAGCCGATGATGCGCAACCGCTAACTCCTGCAAACGGGCGCGCAGCAACATGTCGGCTTGTTTGGGCTGTGCCTGATGTAGGTAGCGGTAGAAACCCGCCCGGCTTACTTCCGCCGTCTGGCATTGCTCAGTGACGGTCAGTCCTTCTCCTTCGAGCGAGAGCGAGGCTTCGATCGCGCGGTAGTTTCCTTCCCTCCACCGCTGGTGTGACTCGATGCTGCTCCCCTGACGTACTCGAAGGCTCGTTTTAAAAAATCCACCTCCAACTGCTTCCGACCAAGCAGTCGTTCCAACTCCGCGATCCGTAACTCTGACGCACTCGCAGCCGGCGGAGCTACTCCTTCAGACGTACTCCCTGGCGGTCGGCCGCGGCGTCGCTCAAGACCCGACCTACCTTCCGCCTCATAGCGATCCCGCCACTCGTAAAGCAGCTTACGCCGAAGACCTAACTGCTTGGCGAGGCCAACGACAGTTGCCGCCCCAGCCATCCGGCTCACTGCGTTCTGCTTGAAATCTACGCTGTACTTCTTCGGCTTCTTTACCTTGTTTGCCATCGGCCTTGCCCATTATGGCCGATACTTGTCACTCATTTCTCAGCTCGCTTCGTATCTCAATTTTGGGGTCCACTACAAAACCTGATCCCTGAACGTTTGTCACCACAACTGTCAGCCGAAGTGACGAAGCCTAATCCTGAACGTGTGTCATCACAAACTCTCAATCGAAGTGACGAAGCCCCTCTTGTCATCCGGCCCGCCTTTGTCATCCGGCCCGCCTTTGTCATCCGGCCCGGCTTTGTCATCCGGTACCCCTCTTTTGTCATCCGGCCCCCCCCTTTTGTCATCCCGAGCGCAGTCGAGGGATCTGCTTTGCGCCTTTCTGGCTCCACAAATCTCTACATGAGCTCCTGTATCGGACACGCGGAGGGACCCACACCTCAAACCACCACCCCTTCCCTGCAAACATCGACACGCCAGCCACCTCAGCTGACCAATGCGTCCCCACGCCTGTCCGATACAGGAGCTCATGTAGAGATTTGTGGAGCCAGAAAGGCGCAAAGCAGATCCCTCGACTGCGCTCGGGATGACAAAGGGGGGGCCGGATGACAAAAGAGGGGGGGAATTGGGGACGGTCTGATCTGCGCGATTATCTTTATTCAACGCTAGGAAATCACGCAGGTCACGCTGTCCCTCTTTTCCCGATGCAGGTCAAGCTTCCAAACTCCGCTAAAAGCAGGTGCGCGGGTTTGAGCTGAGAGAACTGCACAAAAGAAAGCGGAAGCAATGGATTGACATGTCCTACGTTTGCCCACGATCCTCCGGGATAGCTCAGGTTTCAACTTTAGACGCAACGCAAGCAGAATTGGCGCTAGCGCGCCGCGTTCTATTCGTAGTTGGCGGAAAACGAAATTTCGGGTAACTTGGCAGACCTTGGAGGCAGGAGCGCAGGGAACTTACCGGAACCCGATTTGTTAAGCACGATGCCACTACACCGAGCGCAAGGCACCATGGGCCAATTTCATCTGTCTCTCAATTGTCAGTGGTCGGCAGATTTGAGTAGTGCTGATAAGGTTCTATCTTGACTTCGTCGGTCCACTCAGTGCCCTGCTGGACTGGATCGGTTGTCAGGACCCATATGCCTTTTGAGCCTAGAGACACTATCTCGTCAGCAATTTGCTGAACGGTCAGCGGTGGCAACGCCTGTAGCGTGAATCGCTCGTCATTGGTTGAGCCCAAAATGCTTCCTCCAAAGCCTTGAGGGGGATCAACAGCGCTTTGGAACCACATGTTTAGCTGGCTGCCGAGTTCGACCATCGATGTGTTGGGGTTGGCCCGGAAATCCAAAAGCTGTTTACTAAGCACCTCGCTTTGACGAGATGTCAGATCTCCTGCGGTGAGTAGGAAGCCAGCCTGCGATTCGCCGACAATATAGCCGGTGCCGGTGACCGCCTCCAGGAGAGCGGATTTCGCATCCACGTGAAACAACCGGCTGGTGTGCTTTGTCTTCGCGAGAAGATCGGGGTTTTCGCCAAGCACAATGCCGATCGGTATACGCGTTTGACGACCGATCGACTCAATAAGTTCGAAGGCAGTAGCATCACGGCATGCAAGGGTAACTTCTGCATTAGGATTGCTCACGAGGACGGGCTCAAACTGGGGAAACACCGAACACCCCTGCGATTCCAAGGATTGCGCTGCTGCCGAGAAGAGGGCGGAGCAAACCAAAACAAGTGGGATGGAGGCTCTCTTCATATCATTGACCTATTGAAATTAGACACCAAGCGCGCGTTTTCTCTTATGCCGGAATGGAAATTCATTGCCAATCCGGCCACCACCCGCGGACCGGCGGGAATTTACCGACATCGAGACTTCCCGGGAATTGGGAATTGGGGACGGCCTGATCTGCGCGATTATCTTTATTCAACGCTGAGAAATCACGCAGGTCAGGCTGTCCCTCTTTTCGCCTCAACGAGTGACTCGGCCTGTTGCCCCTGGCCTGGATCAAAGAGAGTTTCTCTTGGCGATATCACCGAGGTGGGATGCACTCGGCTTTGGAGTGCGCTTGAGTGTTCCACGATCGACTGAAACAAGACCAAACTTTGGAGTATATCCGGACATCCACTCGAAGTTGTCCAGCAGGGACCAATGGAAGTATCCCCGGACCGGTATGCCGTCAGACATGGCGGACTGCATACTGGCCAATGCCTGGTCAATATAACGAATTCTCTCCTGGTCGTCTGTAGTGTCCATACCGTTCTCGCTGACCACGATCGGCTTGTCCGTCATCTTGTGAACATAGCGTACGGTGGCCCCGAGCGAAGCCGGGTCAGTTTCGAATGGGTTCGTTCCTTTATGGTCTTTGGGCGTGATCGAACCTGTGGAATCAACAAAGACGACGCCATAGTTTTGTACCCCTATGAAGTCTCCGGAGCGCTTACCAGCTTCCAGCCACGGACCCAGTACCTCTTTGTTAGCGGCATCAGCTTGGCTGTTTTCTCCCACTGCTCTGTATTCAAAGACAGAAAGTGGAACACCAACAGGCAAAGAGCTCTTTGCAGCTTTGATCGCAGCGAACCCCTGATGATGCCCCTCAATGAGATTGGGTGTAACGACTTCATTCGGGGCAAAAAGCAGGGCAGAAAACTGGTCGGACCCGATCGCTTTCGCCGCCGCTCCGTTCATCCGCGCAAGAGGCGATTGCCCTCCCGACATCATTTGCTTCATCATCAGCGCAAGCCCCGGCATCCACTTCACCACACCATTGACGTCAGGCTCATTGATGGTGAAGGCCATGTCGATATCGCCCGCCACCGCCTTTGCGACATAGTCACAATAGCGCGCAAAAAGCTTGGGAGATTCGGGGTTACTCCAACCACCCTCACCCGCAAACCACGCAGGACTGACATTATGGTGAAAGGTCGGCGCAGGGTGGACATCATGACGGTGACATGCCTCAATGACGCGCTTGTAGTAGTCCATCTCAGCGACTGAGAAGTATCCCTTATTGGGTTCGATCCGCGACCACTCAATCGAAAAGCGGTAAGCACCTAACCCAAACGACCGGATCAGCGCTATATCTTCCTCGAAGCGGTGGTAGCTGTCACACGCATCTCCAGCTCTCTCGCGAAAGAGAGTCGGCTTTACGTTTTCCATCACCCAGTAGTCAGAAGCGGTGTCGTTTCCTTCAACCTGATGCCCTGCTGCTGAGACTCCCCAGAGGAAACCTTTCGGGAAGGACTTCGACGAACTCGGAAGCATCGCAGCATAGGACTTCGCGAGTGCTCCTCCGGCGAGGGCCGTCGCACCAGCCAGCACCGCTCGGCGACTAATAATGTTGGACATGAGTGATCTCCTGGTCCGCCTAAGACTTACTTACGAGAACGGAACATCCCCCGAATGCGATACCCTAAGCAAGCGGAGGACCCTCCGGATCAGCTTAGCGGAGGGCCCTCCATTTAGCAAGCAGAGGATAGATGTCTCTATCGAAGGCAAGAGCCATGCGTGAACCACGGGCGGATGCAGCACGCAACTATCAACTCCTGCTGGAAGCAGCGAAGTTGGCTTTCAACGAAAAAGGCTCTGCCGCGCGCTTAGAGGAGATTGCACGGACTGCTGGAGTAGGCATCGCCACCCTGTACAGGCATTTCCCTACTAGAGAGGATCTTGTTCAGGAGGTTTATCGCTCTGAGATCGAACAGCTTATCGCGGTCGCTTCCAAACTTATCAAGCGGCATGCCCCGTCTGAAGCACTCCGCCGCTGGCTGCACATTTTCGTAGAACACCTCGCAACCAAACGACTGCTTGCCGAAACGCTACACGTCAATCCGAGAGATGAAGCGCTCATAGCAGAGACCTCCGGCGTTCTCTTAGCACAGGCCGTCAACATGTTCGTTGATCGAGCCGTTGAAGCTGGAGAGATGACCCGGTCTCTCGATCCATCTGACCTGCTTCGCTCGTTAGTCGGCATAGCGACCATATACCCCGATCCACAGTGGGAAAGGAATGCGAAGTGGCTTGCGGATGTGATGGTCGCCGGTATGCGTGTTCTGTGAATTACGGTCGGGCAGAATGCAGGGGCGTTTTTCGCTGAAAGTGTCCCAGGCATGACTACTTCACGCTCATTTCAGCATCACGCCGGACATTTACATTCAGGCCGTTTCAGCTCAGAAACAACATGCGTGCGGGCAGGTGGGTAGTTTTCCATTCGGTAGCCGACAGGATGCCGGCACCTTACAGCACCCTCGATACGCGTTTTCACCAGCGCCTTTTCAACCGATTATCGATGCACCCTGCTGATTTTAAGGGTCTTACTGGTGGGCGCTGCAGGATTCGAACCTGCGACTTCCACCGTGTGAAAATGATAAATATTGGTTTATCCAACCTTCTCACACTACCCTGGAATAAGTATTGTCGTTCCGTTTCAATTGCTTAACTAATTTACTGTGCAAGGAAGTTCATAGCGCTTTACCACTGTCTGTTACGTACCTATGACGTACGGCGGCGGTACAACCCTTCTGTGTCGAAAACCTCCCGCCATATTTCACTGACTTTCAAGTCTGTTCGCGCAAAGCTTCCAATCGAACGCGATCCCCATTGGCACATGGTCGCCGCAGCCCAGCATCTTGGGTATCGGAAAACTAGCGATAAGCAAGGCACGTGGATCGCCCGTTATTACGTACCCGGGTGCTAGCAGGGTCAGGTTAAAGTCGCAACCGGCTCTGCCACGAAGCTTGTAATGCAGCCTGACTTCTGGGGATTCGGGGACCAGGCCACTTATCCCCTCTCTCGCTCTGCCGTCTTGGCAACTTGACCGTATAACCGGCTTCGCGGAGATGTCACCCACTCAGGTTCCCCAAACAGACGGTCGACCACCGTGTGATGGCCAAAATGAAGATTAGAGTCCCAAATCAGGAGATGGCTATTTGGCTCCTGCCACGAGCCCAGACTACCATTGTCGCCCCAACCAGAACCCACCGGCGAGAAGTAGACTTCCCACAATCAACCCGCCTCCAAAACAAGCCCAGAGCAATTTGCCCCAGGCGCCACCCAGCTTTACTCGGAACTCAGATGTCGCCGTTGCCAAGACCCTCTGCGTCTCACGAACAGACTTCTCCGGATCTTTCTTGACCTGGTTCCGGAGAGGACAGCTCGGGCAACGCAAGTACTACTGCGACGGTTACTTGTACGCGGGTTGGTTCCAGGTAGCCAACCGGCGTCAGCGGATGCGGCAGCGGCAAATTTGGGTGATGCGACCTGCACGACCGGAGCAGAGCCTCCGGTCAATGGAGCATGGTGTCAACTCTGAGGTGTTCATGCATAGAGCTAAGCGAGCCACACTCAGGCGGACTGTCTGCGGGCGGTATTGAGTACCTTGCGAAGATTATTCCCCACGATGAGGTCCTCTCCTTCCTGGAGCGTCATGGATACTATTTGCAAATGATTGACTTTTGACCTGGGCTCTCTGCCACTGACTGTTGGAACGAGACTTGGGTTGTTGTTAGTCAGCACTTCGATGCGGGGCTCACCGGCTCGGAGTTGCTCCGCACATTGATCGATGGTCAAGCCGAACTTCTGCTCGTCCCATTGCACGGTGAGTGTTGGATAGCTATTGACGCCTGCGGGAATGGCGATGTTGGTAGTGACGCCCGGGACGGTTCCCACCAGCTTCGCGATGCGTTCTACGCGGGATGTCCATTCTTTGTTCTGTGTATTCGCATCGGCTTGTGCCCAGTAGTCGACACCCGCAAGAATTCCCATGATCTCTTCTTTACCCACCTTCATGGCGCGGCATACAGCGCCTTCCCAAGGACAGGTGTTTGCGAGGGCTGCCGTGATGAGGTCCTGGCGACCCAGCAGTATGCCGGAACACTGCGGGCCACGGAAGCCCTTTCCTCCACTAAAGCAATAGAGGTCGACACCCATTTTGGCGAAGCGGCTGAAGTTAGAAAAGGGAGGTATACCGGCGGCGGCGTCCAGCAACAGGGGCACGCCCGCGGGTTTGCTGATCTTCAGCACTTCCGAGACCCGCTCGTCTTTCCATGTGGTGTAAATCATAGCCGTCTGCGGAGTGATGGCTGCCTTTAGGCTTTCGACTGTCGGCGCGATGACGAGTTTGGCGCCGCATAAGCGAATGGCGTTATCAAAGGCGCTTCGACCACCCATCATGACGACCTCTCCCTTCAATCCAGTCGTGTCGGGGAGTTGCCATACATTTTTGGGATCGGTGCCCGCGATGCATGCCGCGGTTGCTGCCGCCATCGCTCCAGCAGAGCCGGAGGTGACCATGCCTGACTCTGCGCCTGAAAGTTTGGCCAGGTACCGACCGGCGGCTACCTGCAATTCGAACATGTCGACGAAATGGTGCGATGCTTCTTCTTCGGCTAACCTGACTTCGGGCAGCGCGAGCGAACCGCCCAGGTAAGTCCAGGTTCCCCTAGCATTGATAAAGGGTTTGACGCCAAGGCGCGCGTAGATATTCTGTTTGGCCGATGTTCTGCTCGCCGCTGCTACCGTGTTTGCCAGACTGCGCGAGCCAATGGTGGCGAATAACGGAACAGCGGCCATCCATTTCATGAACGATCGGCGGTCGCGTTGGCCAGGGGCGAGGTTTTGCTCTAGTGACATTGTGTTCCTTTCCCTTCTTTTTGTAACCAACGATGTGACGTATCCCGAATGCGACGTATCAAGAATGCGGGCTAGCAAAAATGCGAGCTATCCAATGCGGGCTTCAAGGCGCAGGCTGCTTCACCGCGATGAAGGAAATCTGTTCCCCGGTGGCTGTCTTGAGGTCGGAGCTATTCTGCAGAAGGGTCTGCGCCGGGAAGCTCCCTTTGAAGAAGGTGCCATAAAGGGGCAGGACTTGATCGGTATACGACATCTCCCGCAGGTAGATCGTGGCTTGCACGACGTCGGGAAGGTCCAGGTCCGCGCCCTGTAGATCGTCCAACAAGTTCCGCATCGTCTGCCGCAATTGCAGAGTCACGTCCTGCGTAACGATGCCCTGGTCGGGGATGAATCCGCTTTTGCCCGACATGTAATAAGTATCCTCATAGATCACTCCTGGGCTTGCCGTCGGGCTGGGTTTCATATTCCTGATCTGGATTGATTTGCGTTTGGCTAGATCGGCGCCCGCGATAGCACTGAAGACGATATGGCTGTTGTTGCGGAGACTTGCCACCTGGATCGTCCCCCGTCCGGGAGTGTTGCCGAACTCAAAGTAAGACGCATAGATCTTATTCATCACGGCAGCGTCGGGACGCTGGGCCTGGCCATTGTGCCCGATTGGGCTGGCCGGGTCTGGCACCGTGGGACTTGCATCGGCGCTGCTGAGATAGGGATTGACCCAAACGACGTTCGCCGTGCTCATATGGGCTGTTTCCAAGATCGTCGCGACATTATCGAGCGCTTGTTTCACCTCGGCTGCATAGTCTTCAGGAATCTTTCCTGTGACTCGATTGGCACCATCCTGAGCCGACATGTAGAGCACTTCGCCAGCCTGGATTCCGGCGGGATCGGTGTGCTCTCCCTTTGGCCATCCTGCGGGCTCGATGACTTTGCGCTGCAGCGCAGCCGCGGCCGCGATGCAGCTGATCTGAACCTTCTCGCCATGCGGTAGATTGGCCACCACGAGGACTGTGCGCGCGGGAGGACGATTACCGATCATTCGCCAATAGACATCATCCATGGCAGCGACGTCCTGCGGACGCGTCACGTACACGTGCATCCAGACCACGGAGTTGAAATCCATTCCGGCCGCGCGCAGCACACCCTGCACGTTGCGTAATGATTGGCTCACCTCCTGCGAGAAATCCTGCGGAAGGTTGCCGTCGCCGGTGCGCCCATTTTGGCCTGCCACATAAAGGGTGTCACCCGCCAGCACGCCCGAACTCGACGTTGCATCAGAGATGGAATCCGCGCTGCGGCCCGCTACGTTGATGACCTTGAGTGCGCCGCCTTTTTGGGCTTTCAACTGAGTGCTGCACGAGATAGTCAATAGACCTACAAACAGCATTACAGTGCGCATCGGGTAGTGCTTCATATGTTCTCCTTGCCAAAGGGTCCATAGCAGATGACCCGAGTGGGTGAGCTTGGGGTGATGGACGGTGCGGGGGCAGCGTACGTGCGTGAAAACCTGGGTAGCTCGCCTTTACTGTTTGGTCTCATAAGGGACAAACCCATTCGTTTTCGTTTGCAGGATGTACACGTCTTTACCCGCGGTGATGTATAGGCGGGAGTAACCGGGTCCGCCCCAGGCGAGGTTGGCCATGGGGTGCGGCAGCTGCACCGTTCCGATGTGTTTGCCATTACGGTTATAGACCCACATGCCATTAGGCCCAGAAACAAACAGCCGGCCATGTCGATCGACCCTCATTCCGTCGGGATTGCCGCGGGATCCGGGATCGACGAGTGTGCCGAAGAGCATGCCACCCGAGATGGTGCCGTCTTTGTGGAAGTCATAGCGACGTATCTCTTTCGTTTTGTCATCGTCGATGTATAGATATTTTCCGTCAGGCGAAAACGCCAACCCGTTTGGCGCCGACAACTCCCGCGTCAGCAACGTTAAGGAGTGATCGGCACCGATACGGTAGATGGATTGTGGCTGCTCCTGCTGCTGGTCGTGTCGCAAGTCGATGATTGGATCGGTGAAATACATTGCGCCGTCGGGGCCGAGGACGATGTCGTTCGGGGTGTTCAACTTCTTGCCTTGATAATGGTCGGCGATGACCTCGAAGCTTTTACCATCCGCGGCAAACTCGATGACTGCCCGCTGACCGCTCGAGGTACTCCAGAGGCGATGCTGTCTGTCATAGGTGCTGCCGTCTGGATCGACGATGGAAACGACGGTTTCGACGTGACCGTCTGGATAGAGCTTGTCAATTTTGTTTCCCTGCTCGTCGCTTACCCACAAAAAATCGGCCCGGTCCCAGACGGGACCTTCTGTGAACGCGAAGCCGGTGCCCATCGTTTGGAGTTTGGCATTCTTAGGAAACACTACCCAGAACTCAGGGTCGAGCGCGTGCAACTCAAAGGGTTTGTCCGGTAAGGATGCGGGAGGGTTGACCGGTGACTGTGGTTCCGGTGTGGGCGGAGCTTGTGCCGTGGCGCACAGGTGTAAGAGCGCAAGCGTTGTGAGGGTCAGGAGCCGAGAATGAAATGGTCGAGATATCATCGAGTGTTTTCCAGGAATGTTCTTAGGCGCGGTACGCTAGAGGTTTGCATCAGGGTGTCATTCCGCTGGCGCGGATCCAGAAGCTTTCGGTCCACTTTTGCCCGGCCGGCAACATTTGCAGCTCCGTGTATTTGCCACGGCGGGCTAAGTTTACTCCATCAATAATGGCGGCCAGGGGCTCGAAGCAAATGTACTCGCGGGTCTGGTCCGGGGAGGGAGGAAGATAGATGGTGGCGACCTGGTATTTCGGTCCAAATAGTTCTTCTACCTTCATGCCACCTGCTTCGACCGAGAAATGGGCTCGTCCGTCCGCGTCGCGTTCAAGGGCTGTAAATCCGTCGTCCAAACTCTGGCCGCGCAGGGGTAAGGGATTCTGAAGGTCCAGGGGGCGCATTTCGCCGGTCGGAACTTTCGTTTCGTCAGCCACGACATGTGTCCGGGCAGAGAGATGCGCGACCCACTGGTCGCGCGGAATGCCGGGAATTTGAAAGAAGGGGTGAAAGCCGATGATCACCGGCATTGGATCTGCGCTTAGATTTGTAACCGTCGTCTTCACTTCCAGAACGCCATCGGCCAGGCTGTAGGTGACCTCGTACTCCTGGGCGAAAGGCCATTGCGCCATCAAATCCGGATACTTCCAGTATGGAAGCCGGCTGGTGAGATGGGCGGAGCGATCGTCGGCCGCCACTTCCGTCACCTCCCAGAGTGGGGTTTGCGTCAGTAGTCCGTGGCCGGGCATGACGCCTCGCACGTTGCCCAAACTCATATTGAATCCGTATCTTTTGCCGTTGGCCCAAAAGGCTTGTTCGTCCAACAGGTCGGCCCAGGGGGCAAGGAATGGAATCCCGGCAAGCTTTGGGCTCTTCACAAATGCGGAAAGGTCATCGTAGGGGAAGTACAGAATGTTTTTACCGTGCACCTTCATCTCGTAGGCAACATTACCCACGGATGGCACTATGGAGACTTCCACCGAGTGCGTCGTATCGCTCAAGCGCACGATCGGAACGCCATGATCCAACGTCTTCTCGGCTTTGTAGTTCTGTGCGAGAGAGGTTGCCGCCAGTAATAGCCAGCACAGCATGAGGGTGAGCGTAGAATTCCTGTTGAACGTCAGGTGCCGCCCCCTTTGCATCCGATCGCGCCTTACTTTTTGCGCCCGGGTATTCTTGTGAGCGCGCCCAGAGCCGTTCCCACTTAACGCTGTGCGGCGCCGCTACGACCCATGATGGGCCATACGTCCACGATCTTGTCACCCTGCGCGATGTAGTAACGGTCGAAGGCGTTGGTGCTCTGGTCGAGGTTGGTGCAGTAAATCTCCACCCGGTCCCCTAACTTCGGCGCCTGGCCACCGTCCTTCCAACTCAGGGCACCGTATTCTGCTCCCTGCACTCCTACTTCCAGCCAGGGCATGCCTTTCACCTCGTCGGTTTTCTTGGCTAGGGCCTTGTTGCCGTAGTCCGTGGTGATGATGTTGGGATGGTGCTGACTATCCACGGTCGTGAGCACGGTCATCGCGGGTTGCCAATCCGTGTAGCGAGTCATGTTGCCATCCTGTCCACCGATGATGAAGTATTCCGTGTCCATGAAGACATAGGTGCCGGCTTCCAGTTCCGTCAATCCCGTATCACAGTCGATGTTGTACGTGCCGGTTGACCCGCCGGACATGATGTTGACTGGCAAGCCCGACTTGAGCGCCAGGTCTTTGCTCTCGCGCGCGCCGGCCAGCACCTCCATGGACTTCTGCTTGCGGGACTCGAAGCCTTTGGTATGCGCTGCGCCCCCGGAGTAAGCCATGAAGCCTTCAAATTGCATGTGTTTGCTGGAGGAGACCTTCTGTGCCAGCGCAAGTGCAGGCTGACCGCCGTCGATGCCCTGCCTGTTCATTCCAGCAAAGACGGATACCAGGACTTTCAACTTTGTCTTGTTCGCTTCCGCGGCTTGCGCGAGCCAATCGACCACTTGTGCGTCATCGGCCACGAGCATGAAGGTGGGATCTTTCCTGGATAGCGCTACGGCTCGTTGGATGTTGTTGAACCCGACCGGCTGCTTGGTCCAGAGAACGCCTTTGATCCCTGCTCCGGAGAAGAGCTCCGCCTCGGCAATGGTGGCACAGGTGAGCCCGACCGCTCCGGCGGCTACCTGATGTTTGGCAACGTCCACGCTCTTATGGACTTTGACGTGGGGCCTAACGTTGATGCGGTTGGTCTTTGCCGTCTCTGCCATGTGCTTGATGTTAGCGTTGAACAGGTCGAGGTCTACGACCATGCATGGCGTGGGCAAGATGTCTTTGGTCATGTCGCGGAAGTCTTTCCTGGCAATCCGCGCTTCGAATTCATTGATGGGATAGGGCGAGGAAGATGTGGTGCCGGCTCGGCTTTTTGCCAACGACAAAACGGTGGTGGCAGCGGCGGCGGAAAGGAATCGGCGACGTGTCGGCATCTTAGTCTCCTGTGGTAGTTTGCAGCGACTTCTCTTGTTGGAGTTTGTCAGACCCCGGGGCTGGGGGAAAGACCGATCGTTGCTTTGCCTTCCAGAGAAAATCGTTCACGCGGATTATTAGGAAAGAAGCCAGCGTTAAGAGGTTGGCATACACCAGTGCTGTTTCACCGTCCCGGACTGTGGCGAACTAGGAGGCCAATTTTGATGTTTCCAGATCACAGAGCCTACATCTGACGCCTATACTCACAGGATGTCAACACCAAAGTTCATTTGCATTAGGTCGAGATGATTAGTTTGTGATGGTTTGGTCGATGGTCGAGCAGATAGATTGTTGATCTTGACGCTTGGTTGAGGGTTGGGCAGATCTCTCCACTGCGCTCCCCCGGTTTTCTGTGGATGGGTGTGGCTTTCATGTGTCTCTTTCACGGAGAGCCAAATACGCGGGTTGTGCGTGGGTCTGCGAGATTGCGGTGGTTTATTCCGTGAGGAACGGTTTCGAGTGGGCGGGGTGAAAGCGTTTGAAGGGCTTCGCCCATCTTTTTCGGCTCACATACGCTGGGGCGAAAGTGGGGCACCCATCGGGTTGTTGGGGCCAGCATCTGTGGAGTTAGAAAACGGGCAATTCCTGGTCGACTTCTGCGAGATGGAAAATTACGTGTGGATGGCTGTGGCTTCTGGAAAGTTCATGAGTCTCTCTCTGCCGAGAGCCAAATACGCGGGTGTGGGTGGGGTCATCGAGATTGCGGTGGTTTATTCCGTGAGGAACGATTTCGGGTGAGCGGTGTGGAAGCGTTTGAAGAGCTTCGCCCATCTTTTTCAACCCACCTACGCTGGTGCGAATGTGGGGCACCCATCGGTTATTGGGGCCAGCATCTCTGGACTTACGAGGCAGACACTTCCTGGTCAGCTTGTATACACCAGCATTTGTCACCTTCTCTGTTATAGACCGAAGGCGAAGATATCGCTTCCGGCGGCGAGGGCTAAGTACTGCTTGCCGTTTATACCGTAGCCCATCGGCGAGGCGTGCGAGGTTTGTCCCAGGTTGAAGTGCCAGAGTGGCTTTCCGCTGTATCCGTCCACGACAATGAAGTCCCGTTGGTTTGCATAGGCAAGCAGACCGGTTGCCGTCGACATGACGCCGGCCCAGGTGTAATCGCTGCCGATTTGCGGTTCGTGCATCGTCATTTTCAGCCTGTCGAGGCTGAAGCCGTTGAGAAAGCCTTTGACTATTCCTCCTGGCGGACGACGCCCGCCGGTCGCGTAGAAGGTGTGGCCCTTTTCGAACGATTCGCTTTTGGAGGAAAAAATGGTGCAGGCCTCCTGGGATCGGAAGTAGAACATGTTGGTCGCAGCGTTGTAGCTGGGCGAGTACCAGTTGGTGGCTCCGTCGACGCTGGGGCAGACGAGAACACCCTTGTCGTCGGGAATGAGGTTGTTGGAGATAGGGCGGCCGTTGCCGTCGAGGCCCGATGCCCATGAGACATTCGAGGCGAACTTCTGGCCGAAGACAAACTTGCCATTGATGCGGTCGAGCATGTAAAGGAAACCGTTACGGTTTGCCGACATGAGCAGCTTGCGTGGCTCGCCCTTGATTTTGGCGTTGATGAGCACTGGTGTCTGCACGGCGTCGTAGTCATAAAGGTTATGCGGGCTGTATTGGAAATGCCACTTCAGCTTGCCGGTGTCCGCATCGAGGGCGACCACGGAGCAGGTGTAAAGATCGTCGCCGGGACGGACGCTTCCGTCGTAGTCAGGCGTGGGATTGCCGGTGCCCCAGTAGAGGGTGTTCAGCTCGGGGTCGAAGGTGCCGGGCATCCACATCGCGCCGCCGCCATGCTCCCACAGGCCGTTCGGCCAGCTCTCGTTCCCAAACTCGCCAGGGCCGGGGATGGACCAGAAGCGCCAGACCTCTTTGCCCGTTTGGGAGTCAAAGGCGGCAATGAAACCGCGCGCACCGTCGTCGCCGCCTGAGGTGCCCGTGATGACCAGGTTCTTGATGACCATGGGTGCGCTGGTGGCACCCCAGTTTTTATCGCCTGTCGTGTAGAGCGTTTCCCAAAGCACGTTGCCGGAGCGCGCATCCAGACACAACAGATGTGCGTTGTCTGTCGTCATGAAGACACGCGTGCCGAGGATGGCTACACCTCGGTTGTGGTGGCTGGAGGCGTCATCCACCAGGCCCTGCGTTACGGCGTGCGCATGGTGCCAGAGTTGGTTGCCGGTGGCTGCGTCGAGCGCGTAGGCATCGTTGCCACTGGTGACGAACATGACTCCAGCAGCGACGACGGGTGTGACTTCGAGGGCGCCGGCGTCGGGGCTGTGAAAGACCCACTTGGCCTGAAGGTGGCTGGCGTTCTCGGGCGTGATCTCAGTCAGCGTGCTGTAGCGGCTGCCTGTGGGGTCGCCGTTGTAGGAGAGCCAGTCGTTCTTGGCCGGCTTGAGCAGATCGGCAGGCACTACCCCGATCTCACCGGCCTCAGCCGCTGGCGGTTGCGCGTTCGCGGCCTGATTCTGACCAGGGGCAGCGCCCGTGCCTACTGCCAGCAGCGATGCAACGACACATCCGAATACACGCTTAACGAATCTCATCAACGTTGCCTGCCATTCTTGTTCTTGCATTCGTTTTAGCGATCGCTTGTTGCGTCCGCCACCAACTTCAGATCGTCCCAATCGCAACAAAGAAAGGCTTGCATGGGCCACGCAGCATCGAATAGATGGCTTCTTTGGAGGGTGCGGGCTCTAGCCCGTACATCATCCGGTTAGCCACCCTGGGTTTTAGCCTCTGAGGGCAACTCGTGTACATGCTTAAGTGGCCCTCAGCGGCTAGAGCCGATAAACTTTAGTTCTAGATGTACGGGCTGAAGCACGTACCCTGCACAGCGCCCAGTGTAAAAGCTCATCCCGATCCACTGCGGTCCGCACTGGATCTCCTCAAAGCCATAATAAAAATTTCACCCTCGAGTCCGCACCTTAACCAGAACCTAACTCGATGTTTAAAGCTCAGCTACTGATTGCCCTCGCATCATTCGTGTGTGGTGGGAACTTGCGGAGAAAAATTGCCAATCATAATGAGGTAGCTCGCAATGTCGTCTCGCTCCGAGGGCGTCAGCCGGGTACCGTAGTCGTGGGGCATTAAAGAGTGGTTGGTGTACTGTACGTCGGCTAACGAATTGCGCTCGAGGAAGTGATAGCGTCCGTCCTGCGTTTGTAGCTCGAGAGTGAAGTTGTCTTCGGAGCGCACGACACCGATGAGCTTGTGGCCGGACCTGGTGCGCACCTCGACGACGCGCTCGGCGATGACGAGCGGATTGTCTGGGTTCACGATTGCTTGCAGTATGGCTGCCTGATTATGGCTCTCGCCGTAAGACGTGAGGTCGGCTGCGATGAAGCCGCCCGCGCCGCTGACCATGTGGCAACTGGAGCACTGCGCCTTGCCAAAGAAGAGCGTGTGGCCGGAGCCCGGGTTGCCGACGAGGGCGGTTGCGGGCGCGTGGGACGAGGTTTTGCCCTGCAGGATGCGCAGGTAGTCGACTACGTCGCGGATACCGGCATCACCCAGTTGCGGGAAGGCAGGCATACCAGCCTGCTCGCCATCCCGCACGATGGCGACGAGATCGTCATGGGAAAGCGCGAGGACCGAGGGCATGGTGGCGATTGCCGGGCCCTTGTCACCGCCGCAACCGTCGATGCCATGGCAGCCGGCGCAGTTGCGAAGGAACAGCTGGCTGCCAACGTTGGCGCCGCTTCCCTGCCCCTGAGCCGTGTTTGGCATTGCCGCAAGCAGAAGCAGGCCGGGGAAAAGCAACAAGTGGTTGCGCTGGCGAGCAGTCATCAGACTGAAAGTACTCCTCAAGAAAGATAGCTGTTACCGTTACTGCTTTGATCGGGAGCCCGGTGTTTACGAGATTCGCTGCACGCAGGCGCTGGTTTAGTGCTCCAGGCCTTTCTGTGCCATGCCCGGATACCAGGAACGCACACAGAGGATGCGTGATTTGATGTTCGGCGCACTGTAGTAGCCGACCGTAGCGTTGAGGCGAAAGAAGTAAGCATCGCCAGGCTTTGCGGGGTGGCGCCCGGCCAGGCCGTCGCCACCGTCGCCGGCCACCATGTCGCCTTCGCCGTCGAGCACGATATAGATCTCCTCTTCGCGCTGATGGTGGTGGGGAAAGTTGGTACCGCCGGGCGCGATTTCCATGAGGAAGAGGCTGGTGACCGCCTTGCCGGCATCGATGCGGTCACGTGTCTGTTCGTCATCGCCGAGTAGCAGGCGATAAAGCGTTGAGCCAGGATGGCCACCTACGAGCTGCGTCGGGACATCTTCCATGTTGGCCTTCAGAGCATGCGCGGGAAGCGCGGCAGCCGCGTATCCCCTGGTCTTGTAGCCCATCACGAGGATAGTCATCGGGACCTTGCCCGGATTGCTGAGTGCATGCGCGACGGTGGCGGGGACATAGAGGAAATCTTCTTTCTGGAGGGCAACGGTTTCATCTGCATATTGGATGGCGCCGGCGCCGTTGAGCACGGTGTAGATCTGATCTTCGCCGGGATACGCGATGGAGGCGCAGGAGCCGCCAGTGTCGAGCACCACCTCGCCGAAGCGGGCCACCCCGACGACCACAGAAGTTTGGGCATCTCCCTCGCCGAACATGGCTTTGTAGTGGCAGGTGGGGGTGGTGAGGCCGGAAGACTTTTCGGGGACAGTGTTCGAATCCCGGTAGAGCCAGGTGGGATCGATGGTGCGGGCAACGATGGCGTTTTCCTGAGATGCGGTGCGCTGTTGCGCGGCGAGGCTGGCGGCGAGCAGGAATGCCAGGGCTGGGTAGTTGCGATGCATGGCTTGTACCTCGGGTGTCGATAGCGAATGATTTTCTCTCTCGACCGAACGACCAGTTCTCAGATTTGCCAAGTGGCTCGTTCGGTAGAGAGAATTGCGCCGGCCGCTTAGGCGTTCGCTGCTTTCCGTGCGCCGCCAAGGATTTTACTCAGAGCAGCGCCGACCACCAGTTCTTCACCGGGCTGGATGGTCATGGAAATCAACTGCAGGTGGCTGGGAGCGTTCACATCTGCTCGCGGCTTGTAGGCTGGGTCACGCGCCAGCACGCCGCTCGGGTTCGATGCACTCAGCACCTCAATGCGCGGCGTCCAGGCTCGCAGAGCAGCGTCGCACTGCGCCGTCGTGAAGTTCCATTTCTTCTCATCCCAGCTGACGGTGAGGGTTGGGTAGCTGTTACCGCCCTTGGGTGTCGCAACACTAGAAGTGACACCGGGGACGGTGTCGATCATTTTCTTGATGCGGTCGACACGTTCCTGCCATTCCCTGTTCAGTGCAGGAAGGTCAGCCGTAGACCAGTAGTCGATGGCAGCCAGCACACCCATAATTTCTTCTTTGCCGACTTTCATGGGGCGACAGACGGCTCCCTCCCACGGCGAGCAGTTGTACTTGGCTGCAGTGATCAAGTCTTTGCGGCCGAGCAGAAGGCCTGAGCTCTGCGGGCCGCAGAGACCTTTGCCGCCGCTGAAGCAATACAAATCAACGCCCATTTTGGCGTAAGTGGAGAAGTTTTCATACGGTGGGATTCCGGCTGCGTCGTCCAACATAAGAGGGACGCCGGCGGGCTTGGCTATTTTGAGCACTGCACTCAGGTGCTCGCCGCGCCCAGTGGTGTAGATCATGGCGGTTTGCGCATTGATTTTGGCTTTGAGATCTTCCACGTGAGGACAGACGATCAGTTTTGCGCCGGTGAGGCGGAGGGCGCTGTCAAACGGGGTTCGGTCACCCATGACGATGACTTCGTCTTTCATGCCCGTGGTGTCGGGGAGCTGATATATCCGCTTGGGATCAGTGCCTGCCATGCAGCCGGCTGCGGCAGCAGCCATGGCGCCCGAGGAACCGGAGGTGACCATACCGTCCTCCGCGCCGGACATTTTGGCGAGATGCGCGCCGGCGGCTTCCTGTAGCTCGAACATGTCTACGAAGTAGTGCGAGGCTTCTTCTGCCGCCTTACGCACGGGCGGAAGCTCAAGCGAGCCGCTGAGATAAGTCCAGGTGCCGCGCGCATTAATGAAGGGCCGCACGCCGAGGCGGGTATACAGATTGCTGGTCAGCGAGTGCGTACTGACGCCTGCGGCAGCCCGAGCTGCTGTGTTTGAGACGGCAGCAGCCAGCTTGCGGGAGCCGAGGGTCGCAAAGAGCGGGGCTGCTGCCAGCAGCTTGAGGAAGGATCTGCGGTCGTTCCGAGGGGTCGCAAATTCGTGCGGGTCTTGAGGTAAAAAACGCTCAGACATGGTGTTCCTTTCAGGGTTAGAGAAACTGGCTATGTGCATCGGACTCGCTGGTTCCCGTGAAAGAGGTGGATTCAGGATGATCGCCCTTTACCGAGGGCGATGGCTCCTGACTGGATCTCGTTTCACGGCCAGGTCCGTACGGTCGCGATCTTGCAAAGGCTCCTTGCCGCAATTGTGTATAGCAACTTTGAAAACCTTGCCCGCGCGTACGGCGGCGAAGGCTTCTGTCGCGCGGTGCAGACTGTAGCGGGCGCTGATTAATGGGGCAAGGTCAACGGCCCCTGTACTGATCATCTGCAGCGACCGGCGGCAATCGTTTGTGCTGCAACCAGTAGTACCCGTGATGATCAATTCTTTATAGTGAATCTGGTTCGCATCCAGCGAGATGGCGACGTCATTGTTTGGAAGGCCCGCAAAGAGATTGATTCGGCCTCTGATTGCAGCCAGTGCCGGTGCTTCCTGCATTGCCTGGGGCGTACTTGTGGCGACAACGATGAGGTCAGCTCCTCGCCCTTCTGTCTCCGTGGCTATTACTTGCTGGATAGGCTCGTCGGAAATATTTACGACCCGGTCTGCACCCGCGGCGATCGCCATTTGCAAGCGCTCCGGCGATTTGCCGCTCACCACAATCTTTCTGACCCCAGCCGCGCGAGCAGCAATCACGTGCATGATGCCAATGGGGCCAGGGCCCATGATCAAGAGCGCTTCGTCGCCGCTCATTCTTAGCGCGTCCTGACCATGGAGCACGCATGCAAACGGTTCTGCCAGAGCGATCACCGCGCCATCTAACGCCGGATCGAAAGGGATCACGTTGCCCTGTTGGAGAAACGCGCCTGGCAGCCTGATGAATTCCGCGAAGGCACCGTCCATGGTTATGCCAAGCGCAGCATGGTCTTTGCAGAGATTGTGCTGGCCGCGCCGGCATTGCAGGCAGTGCCCACAACCCGCGTTGGGCGCGACGAACACTCTTTGGCCGACGCGATAACTGCTGTCGACTCCGCTGCCGAGCTCGGCGACGGTGGCTACGACTTCATGGCCAGGCACTCGTGTTGTTCCCGAGCTGTATTTATGGTGAGCGCCCCGGATGATGCGCAGATCGGTTGCACAAATGCTCGCATACTCCATCCGCAACACGATCTCTCCCGCAGCCGGCGAGGGTGTGGGCCATTGCTCGACTCGCAAGTCTTCAGGACCGTGATACACCGCCGCTAGCATTCCGTACCTCGTCCGGCAGAGGCACCAGCGGTCCGGGCCTCGGGCCCGACCCGAAGCACTTCCGCAAGGCGCACACTGCGCTCCTCGCGAAAGGATCTGGTAGCGGCCAGAACTCCGGCCACCGCCCAGCGACCGTCACGCCCGTTCACAGAGGGCTGCGCACCATTGCGTATGCACCCCAGGAAATGCTTCATCTCCCGGACGTACGCGGAAGCGAAACGTTCTGGCCAGGAACGATAGGTGGGCGTGACAAGGCCGCGCTCGCGATCGGTGCAGACGACCACGGATTGCCCGCGAACGTCGCCTATTTGTAACAGTCCCTTTTCTCCGACAATCTCGACGCGTGCGTCGTAACCGTAATCGCAGGGACAGACGCCGGAGATCGAACCCAGTGCGCCACTTGCAAAGCGAACACTCACTAAGGCGGTGTCGTAGAAATCTGGAATGTCCACGCCATGCTTCTGACCCTTGAAGTTCGAAACTTCAGCGAAGACGCGTTCAGGATCGGAGGATGCCAGCCACCGCAGCGTATCCCAGTCGTGGCTGTTCACTTCCGCCAGCATCCCGTTCGAAGTTCGCTGATCGCGTGCCCAGGCGGGGGGCAACCCGGGCCCGTGGGTCAACGACTTAATCAGGATGGGCTGACCAATCTCTCCCGCTTCGATGCGGGCAGCGGCCGCTTGAAAATCGGGATCGAAACGCCGCATAAAGCCGATCTGTAACAGAACGCTGTTTCGGTCCGCCACGGCGATCATCGAGTCACACTCTTCCAGCGTGAGCGCCATTGGCTTCTCGCAGAAAATATGCTTGCCTGCAGCGGCCGCGATCATCACCAGTTCACGGTGCGTGAACGTGGGAGTGGTCAGGATGACTGCGTCGAACGCAACTCGGTCGATGGCCTCATTCAGTGAGCTGAATTTCGCCTCGACCGCGAAACGGCTAGCGGTCTTTTCCAAAGCAGCGAGGTCGGGATCGACGAGAGCGACAAGTCTTCCCTCGGGGATGTGTTGCACCAGGGACTCCGCGTGCACCTGACCAGCACGACCGGCGCCGACCAGGCAAACTCTAATGGCGTGGGTCATCGGCCTCGAATCCTGTTTTGAGTCTTTGCTGCCAAAGCGAATAGCGCTCCAGCGTGGCGTCATAGGTGGGACGTAGATCTGGATTGGGAGAAAACATCTTTACCGGGAAGGGAGCCAGGTCCGAAGCCGTGGCAGCTAAGTCGGCAATCAATCCAGCAGCCTTGCCAGCGATCATGGCACTACCCCAGGTTGCGCATTCTCTACGTCCGAGTTGCGCGTAGGGAACCGAAAGAATATCGGACTTGATCTGATTCCAGATTGCGCATTTCGCTCCTCCGCCGATGACGCGTGCTTGCAGCAGGTTCAGTTGCGGAGAAAGATCGCGAAGAATGCGGAGATACCATGCATACTCATAGCCAATGCTTTCAAGAATGGCGCGAAGAAAATGCTTTCGCGTGTGCGTCCACGAGAACCCGATCCAGGCCCCCCTCATTGCCGGTGCCGCGGGGCAGACGCGCCCGCCCAAGTGGGGCGAGAACGAAAGGCCATCGCATCCCGCAGGCGCTTCGGAGGCTTCCGCGCACAGACTTTCGTAGAATTCGGCATTGAAGTCGGCACTCAATTCGGCATTGAATTCGTCGCGGGACTGTTCGGGACAATCCCCTGGACCCGCCTCCTGCGAAAATTGCCCGCCGTACCACTGCAGCGCTAACCCGCCTCCGCCGACATAGGCAAGCGGGTTCCAGACTCCCGGAATAACTGAACGCATGACCATTAAGGCCCGGTGGCGCGTATCGGCGACGAACCGGTCTGTACAGCATGCCAATACGGAGGCCGTACCCGCTGTGTCCAGCACCATTCCTGGAGTCACTATCCCTGCCCCTAACGCTCCCGCGGCGGTATCGCCACAACCCGCTGCCACCGGAATGCCAGCCTTCAAACCAAAGCCTTTGGCCGCGTCGGGGCTCAGCTCACCAACGACTGTCCACGGCTCAACAATGCGGGGAAGACGTTGGCGGTCGACTTCGAGGGCGCTGCAGAGTTCTTCCGACCAGGTGCCGGTAGCGGCATTGCTGACCGCCGTGAAATGCAGAAAGGTAGCGTCCAGAAATGCGTCCTCCGCGCGCAAGTTGACAGCCTTGCCAGCAACGTAGGCAGCAGGGGTCACGAATTTTGCGATGCGCTGATAGTCGGATGGCCGTTCGTTTGCCCACCACAGCATCTTCGGGCCGTGATTGCAGGCAGGAGGGCAGCCTGTGAGCGCAGTTACGCGGTGAGCGAGGCGCTGGTCTACCTTATCGATGTGCTGAATGTAGGGTTGGCATCGTGCATCGAGCCAGGAATCAAAACGTATCGCGGGCTTAAAGCTTTCGTCGATGGCTCCAATGCCGGCCATCTGGCTGTCGAAAGCCACGCCGGCTACCTGCGATGGCGCTACGCGGCAAGAATCCATGCATTGACGAATTGCCACTGTGGCGGAACGATAGAAGTCATCAAGTTCCTGCTCGACTGCGCCCGGCTGCGGGTAGTACAACGGGACCTCGCACCGCCCTTCCGACACCAGGCGCGCGGATAAGTCGTAAAGAGCGGCCTTAGTCGAGGTCGTACCCAGGTCAACGCCGAGAAGGTACATGTTCTGCCTTATATGACTATCGTGCTATGATTATAGCCCTGACGTTCGCTTTCCGGTAGAAAAATTTGAACTGGCTGCCCGCCTCCCACAGTGGCACCATAGCCCGCGCTTAACATATAGGATGGACAGCGGAAAGATCATGGAGAAGGCCATCTTCGACAGCCCCGGAATCGTTAACCGCGACAGTCCTGTGCCCTATTACTTTCAACTGAGCAACTATGTTGAGCAGGTGATCAAAGCCAAGGAACTGGTGCCTGGCACACTGATGCCAAGCGAGCAGGAAATTTGCGAAAAGTTGCGGATTAGCCGGACGGTGGTCCGGCAGGCGATGGGCGAACTGGAGCGCAAAGGCTTAGTCACCAAGCAGAACGGAAAGCGCAGCACGGTCGCTTACCCCATCTATAACGGAAGCCTGATGCAGAATCTGCAGGGCTTTTATGAAGACGCCGTATCGAAGGGGCAGAAGCCCACTACGCGTGTTCTCGATCTTAGGGTGGAACCCGCAAAAGGAGAAGTAGCGGAAGCGCTCAAACTGAAAGAAGGTGTGCCGGTCATCATGATTAACCGGCTTCGCTTTCTGGATGGTGAGCCTGAAGTGCTGGTGGTGACTTACATTACGGAAAGCAAATGTGCGGGCCTGATCAACGAAGATTTGAACAACCAGTCTCTCTACGAACTGCTGGCGCGCAAATTTGGTTTGATCATTGCGCAAGGACAGCGCACGGTGCAGGCAATCGCGCTCGATCGTGCCGACGCCAAGCTTTTAGCTCTTCGTTCGAAGAGCCCTGCGCTTCTGTTAAAAAGCATTGGCCTGCTCGAGACCGGTGAGCCGCTGGAGTATTTTGTGGCTAAACATCGGGGCGATCGCAGCAAATTCCACATGAACCTGATACGTGACGCGAACGGATAAGGTTTAGAAGTCGCGACGTGCGTGCATGTTTAGCGGCACACGGCTGCTCCTGCAACGCAGACAATCAAGGATTTTTGACGAGTCACAAGCAATCACTCACTCCTGATCTCCACACCGCTCGCTGTTGAAGGCACCCCGCTCTGCCCCCCACCGCTGTTGCGCAGCTGGCAACGAACGCTCCGTTTAGGTTCGCGATCTCTCTTCCCTGGCGCGATCGTCGCGACTTTTGTGTTGACATCCTGTGAGTACAGCTTTATAAACAATTTCACTCTGTGCACATTGGACGCTGAAACGTTTACCTGGTTCAGCTAGCACCGGCAGCGCCTTGCGGCCGTAGAAGCTTGTATCGATGCACGCGGTAGTTACCACACCTTCTTTGCTCTATACCGGGCCACGCTCGACATACTGAATAGACTTGGGGGTAACGATCCAATGAATCGACCGACGCGGCGCGTTTCCATGGTCATCGCGATCTTATATTTTTTGACGTCAACGGTTGTGGCCTGGGCTGCAATCACAGGATCGATCTCGGGTGTAATCACTGACTCGAGCGGTGCGGTAACTCCCGGCGTTACGGTGGTCGTCACGAGTCAGCAGACGGGCGTAAAGCATTCGACCATGACGGATGCGAAGGGATTTTTCAGCGTCCCTGCACTCGATGTCGGCAACTATGACGTCAGCGCCGGCCAGACAGGCTTCCGGGACTTTTTGGAGCAGGGCGTGCGGATCGATGCCAACTCCGCGGTTCGGGTCGACATCTCGTTGCAAGTGGGCGCGGTCAACAACCTCGTCACCGTGCAAAGCAACCCGGTGCAGGTGGAAACAGAAAACACCCAATTGGGTGAAGTTATCGGGGAGAAACAGATTGCTTCCCTGCCGCTCAATGGACGGTCGTTCATTGACTTGTTAGCCCTGCAGCCGGGCGTTTCGCCTTACCAGGGCAGTGGTCTGACCAAGGGAGCCGGCTTGTCGGAGACGGGAGTATCCGGAGATCTGACGGACGGCACTCAGTCGGTGAACGGCGGTCGAACGGGGGCCAACGGATTTCTGGTGAATGGCGGAGACGCGCAAGAAGGCGTTCATAACGGGGCCGCGCTGATTCCAAACCTGGACTCGATCGCTGAATTTCGCATTATTACGAATAACTTCAATGCGGAATACGGTAACTACAGCGGCGGCCAAATCAATGTCGTCACCAAGTCCGGAACCAACAGTTTCCACGGCGACGTGTTTGAGTTTCTGCGCAACACCGATCTGGATGCAAGAAACTACTATTCGCCAACTCGCGGCGTGTACATCCAGAACCAGTTCGGCGGAACTCTGGGCGGCCCAATTCATAAAAATAAAATGTTCTTTTTTGTCGACTACCAGGGAACAAGACAGACCATTGGGCAAACCCAGTTTTTCCCCGTGCCCACCACGTCTGATCGCGCAGGAAGTTTAAGCGACCAGGAGGCGGCGCTCATCTCGGCTGACCCGGCAAACGGCGGCACTGGTGTAAATGGCGCGTACTTTGCAAATATGCTTTCCACCGAGCTCGGGTACCCCGTGACGAACGGAGAGGCCTACTACACGCCGGGATGCACCAACTCTGCCCAATGCGTGTTTCCCAACGCAGTGATACCACAATCTGCATGGTCACCAGTCGCGGTGAATACGTTGAAGTACATCGCCGCACCTAACTCTGCGGATGGCAGTCACTACCAGACGGCCGCTTTTCCCGCGACCCTGAGCGACAACAAATATGGTATTCGTGGCGATGTAAACACGCGCATCGGGCAGGCATTTGCCTACTTCTTTCAGGACAAATTTAATGGAGTGAATCCATTTACCGGGGTGAACACTCCTGGTTTCTCCCAGGGGAATATTGGCGATACGCTGATGGGGGATCTAGGCCTGACCACCAGCTTCGGTAGCAGCACTGTGAATGATATTCGTCTGGTCTACTTGCGAGACGACGCCAATGAGGGAACGATCATCGGCGGCAAGGGTGTTTCCCTCAGCTCCCTGGGTTTCAATACACCGTGGAACGACACGGGAGGCCTGGGGAATGTGGTTGCAGATTCGACCGCTGTTCCACAGTTCCTGTTCAATAACTTCAGCTTCGGCTCCTCCACCAGTATTACGACGCAAATCAACAGCACGATACAAGTAATCGACAACTGGACCAAGGTTATTGGCGCCCACAGCCTGCAGATTGGAGGCGACTTTCACTTCGATCAAATCAACCAGCGCCACCCTTCGACGCCTAATGGATCGTTTAGCTTTAATGGCTCAGAGACAGGTCTTGATTTTGCCGACTTTCTCATTGGTGCGCCTTCAAACTTCAATCAACAGAGCTTCCAGATTCTTGACACACGCGATATTTACTATGGCGCTTATGTGCAGGATAGCTGGCGTGCCCTGCCGACGTTAACCATCAATTATGGCTTGCGCTGGGAGGTAAGTACTCCCTGGTACGATGCAACCAATAAACTGGAAGCGCTTGTGCCGGGCGAACAATCGCAGTCGTTCCCAGGCGCCCCGCTTGGCCTGGTTGTACCCCTCGATCCGGGGATTCCCAGGACACTGGCGCCGATTGACTACAAGAATCTTGCTCCAAGAGTGGGGATCGCTTACTCGCCGAATGTTAAAGATGGAGTACTAGGTAAGCTTCTCGGCGGCGCTGGAAAGTCGAGCATTCGTGCCGGCTACGGTCTCTTCTACCAGGGCATCGAGGATGCCACTTCCTTCTACGAATCCGGCGACGCTCCTTATGGCCAAAACTGGGTTAGCCCGGTTCCTCCTGTGCTCGCTTCCCCCTATATCGATCGCACGACTGGGCATTTCGAAGGAATCAAGTTTCCCTTCGCATATCCTCCAAAGAACGTATCCCCGAAGCACCCTTTTACCAACTTTCCCTGGGCGCAAGTGGAACCGATCTCGGGCTCTGAGTTTTACGACACAAAGAGCGTGACGCCCTATTCCCAGCAGTTTGAACTTTCTCTTGAGCGTCAGCTCGGCAACGCCACGGTGCTGAGTGTCAGCTACGTAGGAACGGTGGGGCAGCACCTTCTGACGGGGATCGAAGCGAACCCTGGAAACCAGGCTCTGTGCCTGTTACTGGGAGATCCTGCGAATGTCGCCCCCGGCTCCCCGACTTGCGGTCCCTTCGGCGAACAAGCCGTATATACCCAGGCGAACGGTCAGGTAGTGAATACGACGCGTCCGCTCGGGGCGAATGGCTTCGGCTCGGATGCGTATTACCGATCGAGCGCGCACTCCTCGTATAACTCTCTCCAGGGAAGCCTGAAGAGCTCGGGGAAAATGGGTAACTTGTTGGTGTCGTATACCTATTCGAAAGCGCTGGATAACGGCTCAGACGTATTTGACGCAACCAATGTTTTCAACCCGGCGGCGAGCTATGGATTGTCGATCTTCGATCTGCGGAACAATGTTTCAGTGAGTTATAACGTGCGATTGCCCTTCGATAGCTACTTCGGCAAAGGCGATCTGGCCAAGCGGGCTACGGCCGGATGGTCGCTTGCCGGGCTTTCTACCTTCGCAGGAGGTCAGCCGGTGCGACTCTCGGAATCAGATGATCGTGATCTCGTTGGCGATTTCAGCTTCCCTTTCGATACGCCCAGCGCGGCTAAAAACGGAAGCCATTTGTTTGCCAACCGGGACCCCAGATCCGGGAAGCCCTACTTTAATCCCGCCTATTTCCAGCCGAATACGTTGGGACAAGTGGGGGATGTGAGCCGACGATTTTTCTCTGGCCCCGGTATTGATAACTATAATATGTCACTGCTGAAGGATACACAGATCACCGAACGAACACAGTTGCAGTTTCGGGCGGAGGCGTTCAATGTCTTCAATCACGCGCAATTCAACAATCCGGCGGGTAGCATCAACAATACCGGCCAAGGGGGGTTCGGCTACGTAACATCGGCCCGAGACCCGCGCATCATGCAGGTTGCCTTAAAAGTGATTTTCTAAACCGGTGTGGCTGCGGGTAACTGCAGCCACACTCTTGCCTCATCATTGCCGCATCCTTCATACATAAGCGGGCTTCTTGTCGTCGGCCCCTCGGCCGATGCCGGCGCCCAGAACAAGACCATCGGCTTTCAGGCGGGATCGGTCTTGAGCCAGGGTCGGGTTGTCGGCAACATGCTTTTCGTCTCGGGCCTCAAGGGTTACCCTGCCTCGAGTACGCTGGGGGACCTGAACATTACTATGCAGACTGAGCTCGCACTCAGTGCCTTCCAAAAAGGTGGTCGAGGAAGCAGGGTTCAAGGTGACCGACATCCTCAGCGTGAACGTCTACCTTGTCGACATCAACAAGATGAACGATGTGTACAGAAAACTGATGCCGGACCCGAAGCCGACCCGAGTCACGGTGGAAGTAGGACACATACGTAACGGCGGAATAATTGAAATCTCCTGTATTGCAATCGAGCAATAGGCGCCGGGCCTTTGCCAGGTGCGTGTGTTTTCGTCAGGTGGCTAAGGATTCAATCAGCTCGCGTCGAGCCGCTCGAAGGACTGGCGCTCGAGCGGTGCCTGCAACGAATAGCCTCGAAAAGGATGCCGTGAATCAACATCGTAAGCTCTCCCTGCTGTTGTTCGTTTGTGTGAGCTTTGTCACACAGTTATCGGCCCGAACGATGCTGCCGGTCTCAGTAGCGGTATCCACCAGGTACCAACTGAATGGAGTGGCTGTAAGCCACGACGATCGCATCTTTGTTGCACTCCCACGGTGGGTTCAACAAGAAACCTTTTCTCTCGGCGAAGTGAAGGATGGCAAAGTAGTGCCCTACCCGGGTGGCGACTGGAACACCTGGCGTCAGGGTCTGGATGAAGAGGATCGTTTTACCACGGTGAATGCTGTCTGGATCGAGCCTGGCTTGCCGGACGCGCTATGGGTGGTTGATTGTGGGCAACACGTAGCACACGGCAAAAAACTGGTAGAGATCGATCTGAAGACCAACACGGTCAGTCGCGTGTACCACTTCAGCGAAGAGGACGCACCCCCGGCAGCCTGCCTGAACGATGTTCGCATCGCCAGAGGCCATGCGTTCCTGACCGAGTCGGGCCTTGGCGCGCTACTGACGGTAGATCTGAAGACTGGTCGCGTCAGGAGACTGCTTGCAGCGAGCAGCAAGACCAAGGCTGTCCCGGGCCGATCTGCTGTCGTCGATGGGAGAAGGTCGCTTGCTCCTGATGGAAAGCCGCCGGTAGTCAACGCAGACGACATCGAGATTTCTCCAGATAAAGACTGGCTTTATTTCGGCATGCCCATGGGGGGCGATCTGTGGAAAGTAAAAATCGACGATCTGCTCGATGATTCGCTCGACGAGAAGGCGCTCGATGCCCGCGTGCTTGATGACGGACCGCTGATACCGGTCGGCGGCATGTATATGCTTCCGAACGGAAGTCTTCTGCTGAGCGATCTGGAAAAGCATGCGCTTCAGTTACGATCCCCGGACGGCAAACTGACTCTATTGGCCCAGTCGAAGTGGTTGGATTCGCCAGACGCGCTCTCCCTCGATAAGGAGGGACGGATTTATATCGCGGCGTCTCAGGCAGGCCGCAGTCCAGGGAGTAATCATGGGGTGGATGGCACTTCATTGCCTTTCAGACTGCTGCGAGTCACGCTTCCGCGTACTCTGTTACAACCGGCGGGGGCAAAGCCGTCGTTGCTGGCCTCGCAGGATCCCCGAGAGGCGGCGGTGCTGGCTCGGTGCAAAAACCGCCCGCTGCCGGCACCGGATTATGGCGACGCGCGGTTGGGGCTTAGAGATTTTAAAGTGACCGAGATCCCGGGTGTGATCGCTGCCGGGCAGCAATGGAAGCCTCTCTGGCAACAGATGGGCGACAACGGCGATGGGATTGTGGGATCACCGGACGGCAGGCTTCTGATCGCGCAAAACGATAGCAGTGACGTGTTAGCACTCGATGACCAGGGCAAGACTTCGGTGGTGTACAAGGATACGAACACGGGCGGCTCTCTCTCGATGAACTCGAAGGACGCGTTATTCATTGTGGAGAGAGGCTTCCATCCAACGATTGCGGAACTTGCGCCACGGCGCAAGACTTTGGCTGACCGCTATGAAGGCGAGCCGCTGGATTGCACGGGTGTGGTTTTGAACGATCTGACGGCAGATAGCAAAGGCGGCGCGTATTTCACGATGGGTGGCGTGTTTTACGCCAGCCCGACCGGCCAAATCACCAGGTATGACGACAAGCATCTCAGTGGCCCGAACGGGATCATCCTGAGTGCGAATGAAGAGACACTCTATGTGAGCAACCGGCTCGCGTTGGTGGCCTTCGATGTGAAGCCCGATGGGTCACTGACGAACCAGCGGGATCTCGGCAAACTGGAAGCGGGAGGCTTTGGCGATGGCAGCGCCATCGATGCGCAGGGACGTATCTACGTGACGACTGCCCCTGGCGTCCAGGTGATCGCCGCGGATGGTAAGTATCTCGGTCTGATTCCCACTCCCCGACCGGTAATTAGCGTTGCGTTCTCCGGCACGGACAAGAAAACGCTCTACGTTTTGGCTCAGGGCGCCAAAGATGCTCAGGGTAAAGAAGTTGACGACGCTGCCCAGGTTTATTCCATTCCAATGATCGCGCAAGGCTTCAAAAAACGAGCGAAGTGAAGGCATTTATGCGCCTGAGTAATTGTTGGTGGCATGCTGGCTCCGTTTAGCTCGCTGGTCGTAGTGTGCTCCACAGACTCCCTGGCAGGGTTCAGCCACACTCTCATGCACGACCAGGATCTGTGCATGCGTCCTGTCGCGAATGCATTGCGGTAGCCGGTGCGAGGGGCAGGGTCACGAAGAAGCTGCTTCGTGTCAAGAGGAGGGCGGCGAGGAACCTGCCGGCCTTCGTTCACGTTGTTGTGTGCGGCGCAACAACGGCGCAGGGAGACACCTCTTCCGATCATTCGTCAGAGGCGCCGCGGCAGGAGCACCAGGTCGGCGCTTCCTCAGCATCTTTGAGGAGCGTCTTGCGCGGTGTGCCGAGCCTCACGCGCATGATTAGGCCACGAGCAAGATCCGTGACCTGGACCGCGCGCACAGCGACCGGAAAGTCGGGCGGGATGTCTCCCGTAATGATCCCATCGCGGAAACGTCGCTCCACCAGCGCCGCACCGACGCCTGCCGCGCTCTGCAGAAACCGCTGAACCTGCTCGCCATAGAGGGCTACCACCAGGTCATCATCACTGGGCGCAGTCTGGCGCAGGTCGAGGAAACGGCCGCTCAACTCGCGGCTGAGAACAGGACGCAGGACTTCACTCCCTTGAAGCTGGATCTGGACTCGCCGTCCAGCGTTCAGTCCGCCCTCGCTGGCCTGGTCAAGCAAGGTAAGCCGATCGATTTCCTGCTGCTCATTGCAGGAATGGTCCGAGGCAAGAAACGCGCGCTTACTGCGGCCGGCATCGAGGCGGCTCAGGCCCCGCTCATTGGCCATCATCAACTGACTGTCGGGTTGATTCGCGCCAACCCGCTGAGCCCCAAGGTGCGGATTGTGATCGCCGGCGCAGAACTTGAGCATGCATTGGGATAGTGCTTCAGGGGGTCAGAACGCAGAATTGACAACCCGTCGATTCTCAAAGAACTTCGATGACGTGATCTTCCTGCGCTTACCCGACGTGAAGGCGCTCACGGGTCTTTCAAAATCAAGCCTCTAGGCACTGACTCGAGAAAGAAGTTTTCCTGCACCTGTTAGGCTCGGGGCCGGAGCATTAGCGTGGGTGAAGTCTGAAGTAAGGCAGTAGAGCGCGTCAACGCGCCGCGTTAGTTTGCCTGCGACACACCGCTCAGGAGACGCGCGATCATATCCCCCTGGCTACGGCGCGGGGAACTTCGTCCAACCAAAACACAGAGCATTGAATTTCCCCTGACCTCGCGTCAAGAATGAGCACAAGTAGAAACGAACCGCGTAAAAGCGATCCGTTTCGGATTTGCACTACGGGTGCCTTATGGCCTTCTCCACGTGCGAACGACTCCCGACTTGGCCAGGGTAAAACCCGCGCCCCCACGTCTTGGTCGCGTCTTCGAAATCTGTCGCCCCTTTCTATCGCCTCCCGCTCCATCGTTTCGCCAGCTTCTCTGCGTCCCCAAGGTAATGTTTCGAGGCACCGGCATTGCTGGGCATCGCTCGAAGTGAGCCCTCATCCAGGGTCTGAACGAAGACCAAGTAAAGCTTGTTGCGACGGCTCGGGCTGCTGGGACACGGGAGAAGAAGAGGAGAAGATATGAGCGTCACTGGAATCGAAATAGCGGCAGCAACGCCGTTTGCCAGCTATTTGCCAAGAATATCTATGACGTACGGGTGACGTACGAGACATGAGCGAGGATGTCGTACATCCTGCAAGCTATTCATTTTAAGGCATTTACTGGTGGGCGCTGCAGGATTCGAACCTGCGACTTCCACCGTGTGAAGGTGGCACTCTACCGCTGAGTTAAGCGCCCCAGGCGCAAGCCGTAGTTTACACGAACTTGCGCCTGCACATCCTCCCCGCAGCTCCCAAAGCCTGGAGCGCGCATCCCACGAAACTGGGCGAGACTGTGGACTTCGCCAGCAAGTACAATCCATTCATTCTATGGCTCCTGCCCCTACCAGGCCGTCCGGCTCCCCCGATCCGAGAGGCACCCCCGAAAGCACTGCAGGCCAGCCGGAAATGCCAGAAGACTCTGCAAATACTGCGCAACCTAGTCCCAAGGATGGGGTTACAGACAGTATGGGCACCGCAGCCGTTGCGCAGAATGGGTTCCAGGGCACGCAGACGGGCAGGCCAATCGCGGCTGCCAACGTCGACTGGACGCAGCTTTCGGACGCGGAAATCATGTTGCGCGTGCGCGAAGGCGACGATTCAGGGTTCAGCCTGCTGATCGAGAAGTATCGCAAGCAGATGGTTCACTTCATGTTCCGCATGACGCGGAACCAGGCGGTGGCCGAAGAGCTCGCGCAGGAAGTCTTCCTGCGGGTTTACCGCTCGCGGCAAACCTACCGGGCAGAGGCCAAGTTCAGCACCTGGCTCTACCGTATCGCCACCAACCTGGGCGTGAACCATGCGCGCGATACCCGGAACGAACGCACGGCGCCTACGGTTTACCTGGACCAGCCCGACCCGGAAACCGGTACCAGCCCGGATGTGCCGGATAGCACGCCGAGCGTGGAGCAGGACCTGGTCAAAGAAGAGCGCATGAGCGCCATCCGTAAGCACGTAATGGCATTGCCTGAACGGCAGCGGACGGCGGTGTTGATGCACAAATACCAGGATATGGATTACAAGGAAATAGGCGCTGTACTTAAACTGAGCGAGTCTGCAACCAAGTCCCTGTTGTTCCGGGCCTACCAGACTCTGCGGGAAAACCTGAAGGATTTTGCTTAAGTGGAATTGAGGAAGATGATGACCTGCCCTGAGATGAAAAAGAATATGGCCGATTGGCTCTTTGAGCCGCTCCCTGAGGACGCCCGCAAGCACATCGCAGAATGTGCCGGGTGCGCGGAGGAACTGGCCTCCATGGAAAAGACCTGGAAGCTGCTTGATGAGTGGGAAGCTCCGGAACCGAGCGCCTTTTTCGACGCCAGGCTCTATGCGCGGTTGCGGGAGGAACAGGTCAAGGCACCTGCCACCTGGTTTGAGCGTGCCAGGTCATGGATGCTGTATCGCAGCGATGTGCAGCTTCGTCCCTGGGCTGCGGGGGCGCTGGCAACCTTATTAGTAGCCGGCGGGGGAACGTTTGCCCTGCTCGACCACCAGCCCGCACCGGCCATGCAAGCTTCTGCAACTGTGCGTGATTTGCAGTCGTATGATGGCAACGCCCAGCTGTTTCAACAGCTGAATGCCCTGGACGCAGACGAAGATGGCGCCGGCGGTGGCGCTTCAAACTGATTCTTGGAAGATCGCATTGGCCAGCCGTAAGCAGCTCGGGTTGACATGCCTTCGCCAGAAGGTGAGTCGAGCTGCGTTCGGCTGCCTGCTCGCCGGTTCCCTGTTCGCCCCTGCCCTGTTGTTTGCTCGCCCGGCGGCCCTGCACATGAGCAGGGCGCGCCTGGAAGACAACGAACACCTCGGCACCTGGCTGCAACAGCACAGCAGTCTTACCCCGGAGCAACAGGAACGGGCTTTGCAAAGTGAACCGGGCTTTAACCGCCTGCCCCCGGAGTTGCAGCAGAAACTGCTGAACCGTCTGCGCCAGATCAATCGCATGCCGCCCAACCAGCGCCAGCGCACCGTGGACCGCATCGAGGCTATGGAGCACCTGAGCCCGCAGATGCGGCAGCAGGTACGCTTTTCCGTGCAACAGTTCCACGCCCTGCCAGACGACCGGCAGCGGCTGGTGAAAAAGGCTTTTCGCGATCTCCGCGACTATCCGCCGGAACAGCGGTCGGCCATCATGCGATCCGGCCAGTTTGGCCAGGAATTCACTCCCCAGGAGCGTGGCATCCTGAGCAACATCCTGAGGGTGGAGCCCTACGAACCGGTGCGCGGGTCAGGCCTTAACAACGGTCTGGAGTACGGTCGCTAGACCACTCGGCGTGGACTTCAGGCAATCACCTGCAGGATGAGCGGAGTCGGCGGCGGGGGCTCCGCTGTGATTGTGAAACACTGGCTCAGCATAGTAGCGACCCCCTCAAGCCTTGATTCCTGCTCTACATACACGGTGAAGATGGTTTCGCCTGCCCTGACCGGCTCGCCCAGCTTTTTGTGGGTTTCGACCCCGGCGTGGGGCGAGACAGCCTCGCCCGGAACCATCCGGCCGGCGCCAGACCGTTGAACGGCCCAGCCAACCCGGTCGCAATCGATCGCCCCCAGAAAGCCTGCCGCCGGGGATTTGACGGCGTAATGCGCAGTCGGTTGATGCAGGGCCTCTGCGCCCTCGAACCAGGCCAGGTCGCCTCCCTGGGCGGCCATCATGCGCCGCAGCAGGGCGAGGGGGCGTCCGCCGGCCAGCAGGTCCTCAGCCAGCTGTGCGCCATCCTCGGCATTCGGCGCCTTACCACCCAGGTACAGCATCCATCCGGCAAGGTGCAGAGAGAGCGTGCGTACGTCTTCCGTCAGCGGATCCCGTTCGTTGCGTAAGAGAGCCACCGCCTCTACGATTTCGATGGCGTTGCCGGCCATGCGTCCCAGCGGCTGGCTCATATCAGTCAGCACCGCAGCGGTGCGGGTGCCGGCCTGGTTGCCGGTGGCGACCATCAGCTCGGCAAGCTGGATCGCCTCTGCCTTCTGCTTGAGGAAGGCGCCCGAGCCGGTCTTCACGTCGAGCACCAGCGCGTCGAGCCCCTCAGCCAGCTTCTTGCTCATGATCGAGGCGCAAATCAGGAAGGGACTTTCGACCGTTCCGGAGCGGTCGCGCAACGAGTAGAGTGTGCGGTCGGCCGGCACCAGCCATTGTGTCTGGCCGACGATGGTAAGACCGCAGTCGCTGAGCACGGCGAAGAGTTCGTCCTCTTCCAGGTGGGTGCGATAGCCGGGGATGCTCTCCAGCTTGTCCAGTGTGCCGCCCGTGTGGCCCAGGGCGCGGCCGGAAATCATGGGGACATACAGGCCGGCGGCGGCGGCGATAGGCGCTACCAGGAAGGAAGTCTTGTCCCCTACGCCGCCAGTGGAATGCTTATCGACCTTGCCCCCGGGAAAGCGGAACTCGAGCTGCCGGCCGGAGTCGCGCATGTGGAGAGTCAGGCTTTGCAACTCCTGCGGGGTGAGGCCGCGGCAAAACACTGCCATGAGCCACGCCGAGAGCTGGTAGTCGGGAATGGAATGGGCGGCCGCGCCGGCGACCAGGTAAGCGATCTCAGCGTCGGTCAACGCACCGCCATCGCGCTTTTTGCGGATCAGATCGACGACGTGCATGGCGGCCTCTTTGGCCATTACAGCATCTTTCCTGACCGCTGAGCGCCGGATTCCATACGGGCGGAGTCCGAAACCCTGTCGCGCACAGTGGCAACACGCAGCTCCCCCGTGGAGGTTATTACCAGTCACGGTTACCAGAATTCACTGTTCTGTTACCCAAGAATGATGGCGCTTTTCTGCAGACCCGGTATTCTCTTTTCAAGCGGCGATTCTCTAAACACTTTCATTGATTCTTTCGGGGGAGGGACTCAATGAATCGTGGATACGAGAATCGCCGTTAGTCTTTTGCACGCTGTTGATTTTGCCGCGAAAGCTCCGGGTGCCCAAACCCGTGATCCTCAGTAACCGTACCTGCGGTTGAGCGCGAAACTATACTTCATATTTGCCCTGCAAACAATAGCAAAGCCTTCGAATTCTGACTCGAAACTGTTGCCATAAAGAACGGCAAAGCCTTCCAGTATTCAGCCGCACGCTCAGGTCGATAAGCTGGGATTGGTCGAAGCCCGACAATTTTATGGCTTTCCCGTGTGGGACAGCACTTCTGACGGCAGGCTTGGACCGTGATGAGCTGACAGCAAGTGCTAAGTCAGGCTGGCGAAGCCTTGCGCAATTCTTCTTGAACGCTGTGTGAATGGGGCCGAATTCTATGTCTTTGACCAACACCCTCACTTCTCCTCACACGCTCACTGGCACGCCAGCGATACGCAGCTGGTATGCAGCGCTCACCACACCGCAGCACGAGAAAGCGGCGTTGCGGCAATTGGATTGCGGCGGTATAGAGACCTTCCTGCCCACGTATTCTTCTTCGCGGACGTGGAAAAACCGCCAGAAGGTCACGCTCGAATTGCCATTGTTTCCTACTTACCTGTTTGTCCGCATAGATCCGAGCGAACGCACCAGGGTATTGCGCACCCCCGGAGTTCGCCGGTTGGTGGGTAATAGCCGTGAGCCACTCAGTGTCGCGGACCGGGAAATTGAGTTCTTGCGTGACAGCCTGGGTGAGCAGAAAGTGGAACCCCACACTGGCCTGGTGGAAGGGGAAAGGGTTCGCGTGAAAGCCGGCGCCTTGCGCGGTATGGAAGGCTGCCTGGTGCGCAAATGCAGCGACTGGCGTTTCGTATTGACCGTGCAGCTTATTCACCAGCATGTCGCTGTGGAAGTCGATGCATCGATGTTGGAACCAATCCTGAACTAGGCGAACTCCGCCCTATGCCTCTCCCGGGCTCCGCCCTCATCCGTTTTCAGTCAGGTCTGCCGTGTCGTGATGCCAAGCGCGCGCACACCACTGAAGCTTAAAGACAGGAACGCACTCAATCTCCTGAGAGCTGAACATGAATGCTAATACACAATGGTTTGCGGCTTCCCCCACCCGGCGCACCTCGCTACGGGGGCCTCACATACGCCGCATAGGCGTCGGCCGCACGCTCATCGACAACTGCTCGTCGGAGCAGGTGTGCGCGTCCATCATCGCCCATGCGCGCGATCGTGGCCGGCCTGCCTATGTCATCACCCCGAATGCGCAACATATCGTCCTGCTGGAAAAAGATCGGCGTCTGCAGGAGGTCTACGCGCACGCTGACCTGGTGGTCCCGGATGGTATCTCACTGCTGATTGCGGCGCGCTTGTATGGCCGTTCACTGCAACAGCGCATCGCAGGCGTCGATATTTTTAAAGCGCTGTGCGGTATGGCCGCGGAAGCAGATCTGCACGTATTTCTGTTAGGGGGCCGGCCAGGCTCGGCGGATCTGGCTGCCGCGGCGTTGCGGCAAGAGCACCCACACCTGCGATACACCACCTATTGCCCACCCTTCGGCTTCGAGCAGGATGAGGCAGCGCTCCAGCAGACCGCGGACGCGATCAAGGCCGCGCAGCCTGACATCCTGTTTGCCGCCCTCGGTGCACCCAAGCAGGAGTACTGGATATACGAGCATGGGCTGCAGCTTGGGATACCAGTATGTATCGGTGTTGGTGGCTCTTTCGAGATTGTCGGGGGCGTGGTGCCGCGCGCGCCGGAGTGGACCCAGAATATTGGGTGCGAATGGCTGTACCGTTTGTACATGGAGCCACGCCGCATGTGGCGCCGGTACCTGATCGGCAACATGGAGTTCGCCTCCATTGTTCTTCGCCAGCGGCTGCGGCGGGTATTTCTCGACACCTTTGTCGCCTTCATTAATGAAGACAAGTTTGCCGCGGAGCTGAGCGAGCTGACCCTACAGCAGCCTCCGCCCTCGATCGATGTCCGCCCCGGCATCAAGGCCCGCGACGTCGAGGGCCTGACCACACCGACCATTTAGCCGCATTCATAGATGGTTCGTAGCTCGATCCATCGCAACGAATTCTGTACAGGAACTCTCGTTCCGAGGTGACCTTCATGCCAAACAAAAACGAATTTGCGATGACTCCAACAGTAATCTCTGCTCCCCCCGCTGCTATGGTTCCGCGTAAGGAGATGACGATACAGGACCTGTGGGGTCTGCTGGCGCGTCGCCGGCAAATCGTGGTCGGAATGCTGCTGCTGACGATTGCACTCGCGGCAATCCGCTTCGCGACCGCGACTCGGCTGTACAAGGGCACGGCCGAGATCCAGGTGCAGAAGGATTCAGCCGATGCGCTGAGCATGAACAACATGATCGGCCCCGAATCACAATCGGACGCCGTCGATTCGAACGTGACGCTGCTGACGCAGGCGCAGATTCTGCAGTCTGACTCGCTTGCTTTGCAGGTAGTCCGCGAGTTGAACCTGGAAGGAACCGCCGATTTCAAATCGCACTTCAGCCCGATTGGTTGGGTGCTTGGCCTGATTACGCCGGGCGGTGTTCCCGACCCGCAAAACGTGCCACTGGAGCAAGCGCCCGGTCGTCAGGCAAAGGTGATTAAAGTGTTCGAATCGCGGTTGAAGGTTAACCCGGTCTCGGGCACGCGCCTGATCAATGTGGAGTATCTAAGCTCGGATCCCCGTACCGCCGCCGCAGTGGTAAACCGGCTGGTGCAGGATCTGGTTGAATACAACTTTCAGATCCGCCACAATGCCACCCGCGAAGCCAGCGGATGGCTGGGAAGTCAACTGGCCGATCTGCGCAGGCAAAGCGAGAACCTGCAGGCCAAAGTAGTCGACTTGCAGCGCGACTCGGGCGTGTTCGCCTTCGGGCAGACAGATACATCCGGGCGCGAGCAGGTGTTTACCCCCGCACTGGAGCGGCTGCAACAAGCCACCACCCAACTGGAGCAGGCGCAAGCGGCACGCATCATGAAGGGCGCGTTGTACCAGGTGGTGAAGAAGGGTGATCCGGAACTCATTTCAGGGCTTGCCGGGAACGGCATGCTCAGCGGAGCCTCCGCCGATGTGAACGGGTCTTTTTCCCTACTGCAAAATTTGCGCAGTGAAGAGGCACAGACCGAAGCCAAGCTGAATGAACTCTCCTCGAAGTTCGGCGCTGGATATCCCAAAGTTGCCGAGTTGCAGTCAAGCCTGGACAGCACGCGCAAATCGATTCGTTCTGAGGCCTCGCGTATCGCCTCCCGTGTACAAAATGACTACAACGTTGCTCAACAAATCGAAGACAAAGATCGAGCCGTCTTTCAGGACGTGAAGAACCAGGCCGAGTCGCAAAACGACAAAGCCGTTCAATACCAGATTGCAAAGCAAGAGGCGACGCAAAGCCGCACTCTGTATGAATCCCTGGTTGGTCGCATGCGCGAGGCTGATCTTGTCGCCGGCATGCGTTCCAGCAACATCACCATGGTGGATGCGGCGCGTGTACCTGCGCGGCCAGCTAAGCCGAGCGCGATTCTTTACGCCGCCGGTTCCATCGTGGGCGGCTTGTTCCTTGGGGTATGTGGCGCTCTGTTCCGCGATGCCACCGACACTCGCATTCAGGAGCTGAGCGAGATGGAGTTGCTCTTCGCCGAGGCTTCGATTGGCCTGCTTCCCTTCCACGACGCAAAGGCAGAGCGGAAGCGGATGGTCGATGGCAAAGCCGGCACCTGGGTAGCGCCCATCGCCTCACACTCCTCTACCCCTGCGCTCAAGGCTACCAACGCTACCGTAGCGGCGACGGAACCGCGCGCCGCCTACACAGAAGCTTTACGCGTGCTGTGCACGTCGCTCTTGCAGGGCAACCAGGGCGGCCCCTGCGGCCAGGTGATCCTGGTGACCAGCTCGGTCTCCGGCGAAGGCAAAAGCATGCTCAGCAGCAATCTTGCGATTGTGTATGCACAACGGGGCAAGAAAGTGCTGCTGGTGGATGGCGACCTGCGCACACCGGTACTGCACGATTGCCTCCACCTGGAGTCAAAGGCCGGGCTGAGCACCTTGCTTGAGAATGAACTCTCGGCAGACGCAACCATCCCGGCGCAAAGGCCCTTCCCGCGCATCCCAAACCTGCATGTCCTTCCGGCCGGACCATTGCCCGACTATCCGGCGGAACTACTTGCCTCGGAAGAGATGGCTAAAGTCATGCGCATCTGCCGCCAGGAGTATGACTACATCATCATTGATGGCGCGCCCATTCTGCCGGTCACTGACTCTGCCCTGCTGAGCCGCTTCGCAGACTTCACCCTGGTAGTCGGCCGCTACAGCGTGACGGACCGCAGATCGTTGGAACGGACGTGCCAGATTCTGCGCTCTCAGGGCGTAACCCAGCTCGGCCTGGTCCTTAACGGAGTCAAGGTCTCAGGGACTGCGCAGTACAGATACTACGGGTATAACCAGCTTTCTTACACCGGGAGTGACCTACATGCTTAGACAAAAGTTGATGGCCGCATTTGTTCTGATTGCAGCGTCTGCCGCGCCGGGCTTCGCCCAGGAGAGCTTGTTAATTGGGCCTGGCGATCTCATCCAGGTGGATGTACTTGACACTCCCGAGATGCAGCAACAGGCGCGCGTGACCGACGACGGCGGCGTGCCACTGGCCTACGTTGGCAACATCCATGTTGGCGGCGAAACCCCGGCCACTGCAGCTGCCATCATCCAGAAGGCGCTCATCGACAAGAACATCATGCACCGGCCGCAGGTGACCGTACGCATGCAGGAACTGGCTACGCAGGATGTATCGATCCTTGGCCAGGTACACACACCGGGCACGTACAGCATCACCACGCCCCAAACCATTTTGAAGGTGCTCTCCCTGGCCGGCGGACTCACCGAAACAGCGGATCGCAATATCACCATCAAGCGGCACCACTCTTCCGAGCAGGTGAAGTATTTCGTATCCAACAACGCAGAAGAAGCTCTCTCGAATGTAGCGAAGGTGTATCCGGGTGACACCGTTCTGGTCGCGCGCGTGCCCATGGTGTATGTGATGGGAGACGTAACCCGGCCAGGAGAATACGCAATCGCGACCAACGACGCCCGTGTGAACGTGCTGCAAGTGATCGCCATGGCAGGTTCCGCCAATAAGACTTCTGTGCAGTCACGGGTTCGCTTGATACGAACGACCGATCATGGGCAAGTGGAATTGCCTGTCCGGCTGGACAAGATGGAGCAGGGCAAGCAAGCACCCCTGATGTTGCAAGGCGATGACATTGTCTATGTGCCGTTTAGCTGGATGAAGAACGTGGCGATGAATAGTGCATCGATTGCAGCCTCCACAGCCGGCGCGGCCGTCTACGTTGTTCACTAGGAATTCCGCAACACACTCCTCATGATCATTTCCGCGTACACACGCAAGGCACTGCCCATCTGCATTGTGTTGGCGCTGCCCATGTTGCCTGCGAGAGCTTCAGGAAGTGCAGGCTATCATCCCCTGGTCCTGCTGGGTATGCAGGAGAGTGGAACCGGGGCCCCGCTCGGCAAGCTGATCGTCTCGCCAGAAACCATGGCCGGCAGGTGCATCACCAGGGTGAGCCCTAATCTGCCGCAGGGTACCGGAGCTCTCAACTCTTACACAGTTGTTGTGCGTGCTGTGATCTGGAAATCCGGAAAGGTCACTCCCATGCATGCTGTTTCCGGGGAACCCTCTCTACAAGCAGCAGCCATGGATGCTCTAAGACTGTGGCGATACAAGCCATATGCCCGCAATGGCGATCTGGTCGATGTAACGACAGACATCCGGGTCGACTTTTCTCCTGGCAAGCCCGGCGGCATCATCACTCACCCAAACCACTGAGAGCTGCGTACGAGACTTAATCGTAGAGCTGCATCATCAGCCAGATGCAGCACGGGCAGCGTCCGTCGCACCTCAAGCCAGACAAACGACCGGGGGTGTGCCAGCCACCGGATCGGCAACTGCATGCAGGGGCGTACGCGCAAGCGTCGCACCTTTCCACCAGAAACAGGCAACAAGAGATAAAAGGGGGCTCTTCCCAATGCCAAGATTCAGTCTCATCATTCCGACATTCGGGCGCACAGCCGAATTAGGCGAGCTGCTTGCATCGATCGTTGACCAGGAACGCAGTGACCTGGAGATCATCGTTGTGGACCAGAACGACGATGACCGGGTTTTCCCCTTGCTTGAACAAGTATCGACGCAGCTACCGGTCATTCATCTTCAATTGCAGGAGAAGAACGTTTCCGTGGCGCGGAATGCAGGGATGGATGTGGCCTCGGGAGAACTGATTGCTTTCCCCGACGATGATTGCTCGTATCCGCCCAATCTTTTAAACAGTGTGGATCAATGGTTCCGGGAACATCGGAACTATACTGTTTTTGCTGTTGGCGCCTTGGATGAGATGGGCATCTGCAGCGGCAATCGTTGGCTGCAGAGCGCTTGCGATATAAGCCCGCTCAACGTGCTACGCACCACGTTCTGCTCAAGCCTGTTTATCTCTGATCTGGAGCGCAGCCGGGAGGTTCGCTTCGATCCGAACCTCAACCGCGGCGAAGAGACCGATTTTATATTGCGGTTGCTCGCCACCGGCCTGCGGGGCCGCTTTGACCGCAGCCTGCATATTCAACATCCCAGGCGCGATATGTTGAGTGGCACAGTTTCCCGGGCGCGCGCGGTCAGTTATGGGGCCGGGATGGGTCGCCTGGTGCGCCGCCACTCGCTGCTTCCCTTGTGGTTTGGGCTGATTAGTTATGATCTTGCGCGGGCGCTCCTGGTCTCAGCCCGGGGACAATTTGTGAATGCTGGATTTTGCTTCGCTCATGCGGAAGGGCTGTTGCGCGGGTTTATTCTTCCGGAAGCGAACTATGAATAGGATAAAAAAAGCAGCAGTGAGTTCTGGGGTGAGCAGACGCTCCTTTCTTTACGGTTCGGCTGCGTTGCTGGCTGGATCAGCGGGCCTGGCCGCTGCCGAGGTGGAACGCCAGGGCCGAATCGAGCTGAAGCGAGCTGCGCGAAAAAGTGGAAAGACTCTCGGCATGTTCACGGTCGCGCACGAGCTATTGTTAGATCCCGCCGCTTCAGACATCATCGCCAACACTTTTTCCCTGATCGCCGACGGCAACGATTTGAAGTTTGCCAACCGGCTGCGCCCCACCCCCACCACGTATGACTTCACCACGGGGGACTCTGCGGTTTCCTGGGCCGAGCATCACGGCCTGCTGTTTCGTGGCCATTGCCTGGTCTGGTGGAATGCTCTGCCGAACTGGTTCCACTCCTACGTCACCCCGGCCAACGCCAAGCAGGTGATGGCAGACCATGTCACCACAGTGGTTCGCCGTTACGCCGGCCGTGTGTACTCCTGGGATGTAGTGAACGAGGCGATATACCACGACAATCGGCCGGACGGTCTGCGGCGCAAGCCATGGCTTGATCTCATTGGCCCTGAGTACATTGATATTGCTTTCCGATCCGCACATGCGGCAGATCCAAAAGCCAGGCTTGTGCTGAACGAGTGTTATATAGAACATGACACGCCTGCGGAAATAGCCAGGCGTGCATCTTTGCTGGCGTTGGCCACTCGCTTGAAGAAATACGACGTCCCCGTCACCACCATCGGCGTGCAAGGGCACCTTCGCGGCAACACTCCGCTCGACAAGCCCGGGATGACTACGTTCCTCAAGCAGGTTCAGGATCTTGGCCTAGACGTGATGGTTACCGAACTCGACGTGGATGATGTGGACGTGCCAACCCCGCTGATCGACCAGACGGTGGCGAGCAAGTACGCCGAATTCCTTGACCTGATGGATCCATACGTAAAGGTAATTACGTTTGAGCAGTTAAGGGATGACCCGAACCTTCCCAAGCGGGCGGACGGCACACCCCATCGGCCCAACCTTTGGGACGCAGAGTACAAGCCGACGCCCGCATACAACGCAGCCGTGAAGGCGCTCATGGCCAATCGTGCGGGCTGATTACTCGCCAGCGACTGACGCTACCAACCAACTTCAACAGAGATGGGGCAGAAAAACAGAATGACCTTCTCCCAGGCAAGATGGCAGCTGGCCGATGCACAAGAGGCCACGGGTGGCACCAGCCCAGGCGGGTTTCGCATTCGCCACATGAGCGGCACGGCGGAAAGCCCCGTCTCGCAACAGCTGTTGACATGGATGTTGTTCTGGCCACTGCTCACGCTGATTGCACGCCAGGCCGTTTACTTTGCGGGGCCGGCTCGATCGGCCGAGGCGTACCAGGACATTTCTGCCATGGCGTCGCGTGGTCCGCACAACTATCTCTACGTAAACCTCCTTTTTCTGCTTGGGTTCGTGCTCGCCGGGCACCGCAGAATCCTCACAGTACTCCAGCGGAACCCGCTCATTCCGGCGATGTTGATACTTACCCTGGCTTCTGCTCTCTGGTCGCTATCGCCCGACACCACGCTTCGGATGTGTGTGCAAGTAGGTTTATGCACGCTCTTCGCCTGCTATCTTGCAACACGGTTTACCACCGAGCACCTGATGCAGCTGATCGTGTTCATGGGTGTGGCTTCAGCCCTGTTGAGCATATTGTTCGTCTTTCTGCTTCCGGCTTATGGCGTGTTCCAGGGCTACGGCGGCAACGCCTGGCAGGGCATTACCAGCCACAAGAACACGCTCGGCATCAGCATGGCTTACCTGCTTTCGCCGGTGTTTTTTACTGATCACTACAGCCGCGGCCGTAAGTTTCTGTACAGCGGCCTGGTTCTCTTTATGATTGCCATGAGCCAATCCCGCGGTGCCTGGGTCGATACTGCCGGCATGCTCGCATTTGTAGGTTGGCTGCACTTCGTGCGGCGGGTTCGCTCTCGCGAGCTCAGGATCATCCTGCTGATGACGGTTACGATTGGCTCTGCGACCGCGGCTCTCGCTGTGCATTTCTGGCCACTCATTGCGCAGACCATGGGAAAGAGTGCCTCCATGAGCGGCAGGACCGGGATCTACATTGAGGTTCTGCGGTCGATCTTGAAGCAGCCATTCCTGGGCTACGGGATGGGAGGCTTTTGGTACCCCGGCAGCCTGGAATCCAAGCGTATTGGTCTGGTGCTTGGCTGGCCCAACATTGGCTACTCAGAAAGTGGCTTTCTTGAAGTGGCCCTGCAGATCGGGTTTCTTGGTGTGGGCATGGTGATTGCGTTTCTGTGGCGGGCCACGGCTCAGGGCATTCGACTGGTCCGCACTGCGCACTACTCTCCGCGCATCGGTTGGTTTCTCACCATACTTTTTTTGTCGGCGTTGAGCAACGTCGAGGGCGGTTGGTTTCTGACTGCAGAAACCCTTGACTGGGTCCTCATCGTGGTTGCGTGCATCGGCATGAACGAAGCAATTCGTCGCCAAACCTCTCTCAGCTAGATTCGGTCTCCATCCCTGCTCGCAAGCAGAGGAGCAGGCACACTATGGAGCAGTCTGCGTCACCACACCTCCGCAGGAAATCGAGTGCAACCAAAACACATAACCCAACTTGATGGCCTGCGCGGGCTGGCAGTTCTTTTGGTCCTTCTCGCCCATTCGACAGTGGCGTTCCCTTACATCACCCTTTTTCGCTGGGCCGATGCGTACGGATCTTTAGGCGTGCAGTTGTTTTTCGTTCTCTCGGGATTCCTGATCACGAGGATCCTCCTGGAGAGCAAAGACGGTGCAAACTTCTTCCGCAACTTCTATATGCGCAGGGCACTTCGCATCTATCCGCTCTACTACGCGCTGTTGGGCTTCGTCATGTTTTCTGGTGTGGTTCATCAGCATGGCGTCCACTGGTGGCCGTACGCGCTGTATGTTTCCAATCTTTTTTACGGACACAGCAAGCAGCCCGCCCCGCTTGGGCCGGTATGGTCCCTTGCGGTGGAAGAGCAGTTTTACATCGTCTGGCCATTCCTCGTGGCAGGTCTTAGCCGGCGAAATCTGGAACGCGTCTGCCTTGCGACGATCGCTGGCGCAGTCTGTTTAAGACTTACCGGTGTGATGCAACTGCACAACACACTGGTACAGTTGGATGCGCTGGCTGCAGGCGGTTTGGTGGCGTGCCGTTTCGATCAGATTGCGCGTTGGCGACCCATCTCACGCTGGATCGCGTGCTTGCTGCCCCTGGGCATCAATTTGCCTGCGGGCCTCTGGAACAACCTTTCGCAAACATTACAGGTGGCCGGGAGTTTAGCTTTGTTAATCGTCCTCCTGGACGACAAGGCGCCTACCTCCGAGGTCTTTCGGGCCGCTCCCTTACGGTATGCCGGCAAGATCAGCTACGGTGTCTACCTCTTACACTCACTCATCTTTGCCACTGTTCTGCGATCTGGCATGTACCGCGCGGCAATCGCAGCGAAATCACTGCCGCTCGCACTCCTTTGTGTAGCAATCGAATTTGCTCTCGCCTTCCTTCTGGCTACACTCTCCTTCTACGGGTTTGAGAGCCCGTTCCTGCGCTTGAAACGATATTTTGAGTCCGCGGTGAGACCGGCAGACCGAGCTATTCGCGAGTCAACAAAAGCCATTGCTCCCGATCCAGCGTTACTGCGATCCTGATTCAATTCCATTCGCCCTCCTGCCTGCCACAACTACCTTGAACAAATTCCAGGGAGCCCTCTTTGAAAAAGCAGAACGTTTCTTTGACCGCTATCCTGATGTGCATCGGTGTGTTCGCCCTGCTTTGCCTGAAATCGCTGCTTTATCAGTACACACATGTGCACCAGATCGGTTTTGCTGACGATGCCTTCTACTACTTCGTGGTCGCGCGCCACATTGTGCACGATGGCATCAGCAGCTTCGATGGCACGACGCTCACCAATGGGTATCACCCTTTATGGATGGCGCTGCTGGTGGTTCAATTCAAGGCGCTGGGTCAGTCGCTGCTGACAACCAGGTGCATCGAATACCTGTTAGGCGAAGCCGCACTGGTACTGGCACTGCTCTACGTTGGTTTGCCGTCGCGTCTTCTTAACCTTTTCTTCACGCTGGGATTTTTCGCAGTGCTTTCGAAAACGTCGTTCAACGGAATGGAGACCACACTCTTCGCATTCTGTTTCGCGCTGTTTACGTATGTTTCTGAGCGCCGATCGAAGGAGACTGCAGGCGGCGGCATCGTTGATGGGCTGCTTGCAGCAGCAGTAATCGCTGCGAGAATCGATGCAGTTGTCTTCGTGCTGCCGCAAATTCTGCTGGCTACCCGGAGCCGGTATCGCAAGGCTGTATCGATCGCGGTCATCATGCTTTGTGGCGTTTTCTACGCGGTAGCCAACAAATACTACTTTGGCACCGCAATGCCCATCTCCGGTGAAATCAAATCGCTGGGTGGTCTACAGGCAAACTGGGCTTTGTTCCACCGGTTAGAGCAGCCATCTGAAACCACGCTCTGGCTTTCAGTCATCGGCATCCTGCTTATATTCGGCTGCATATTCGTGAGAAAGTCGCGACCTTACGTGAGCCGGCATGTCGTAGCCGCCTTCTTGCTGGGCTACCTGATCTTCGCGATTCGACTCGCTTTCATGTCTTCGTGGATCATTTGGCCCTGGTACAACTACCCGCTCATCATCGGTTACGTCGCATGCGTACCGGGCATCCTGATCATGGTGAGAGATGGACTCGAGGGCTGGCAAGTGCCGCAGCGCCTGGTGCACGCTGCAGCGACTGCGGTCATTCTCGCCGTAATTGGTTTGGGTCTATTCAAGAGTATGAATGGCAGTCAACATGGAGAGCGCGGCGCACTCCCTATGGCCGGCCCAGACCTGCCACCTGCACTTGCGACTACCCTTGACGGCGCAGCGGTAGCGATGGGTGACCGCGCTGGAAACTTCGCGTTCCATTATCCCGGAAGCGTAAGCCAGCTTGAAGGGCTGATGAACGACGATCAGTATCTGCGCCGTCTGAAAGAAAAGAAGGACGTAAAAAGCTTATTGTGCGAGCGGAAAGTTCGCTTCGTGGTCGCCTACGAGCCTGACCTGACCGACTACAAGGTGCACCTGGTGTATACCATTCGCCCCGAGCTAAGCCAGTATGCCGCTCCCGAAATTCCGGTGCTGCGCACCGACCAGGTGGTCCGGATCTCTGACTACAGCAGTGAGCGGCCCGAGGACGGCTTGCCATATATCTATGTGTGGAAGTTGCGTTGTGGTGTGACCTCCGGATCAGACTCGGAGTAGTTTGCTTTTTTGCGGATACCTGGGGTACCTATGAGGTACCAGTCGGTTCCCTTCCCCTCCGCTCTTGCGGCAGGGGTGCTCTATTAATCACTCAGACGAGGAGACCTCGCGTGACCTCTGGAGCTTCGACCGCTACGCTGCCCAGGAAGGTCTTCGCTATGAGCGCCCCCTCTCGCCGCATTCCCTCCCTCGATGGTTTACGGGGCCTTTCCATCTGGGCCGTGATGCTGGCGCATGCATCAGCCCATTTCGTGAGGTCGCCTCTCCTCGCTCACCGGCTCCATGACATCTTTTCTCCGTTGGCCTATTTTGGGGTGACTACCTTCTTCGTCATCTCCGGCTTCTTGATCACGTCGCTCCTGCTCAAGGAAGAAGTGAGTACACAGCGCATTGACTTGGGCCGATTCTATCGCCGAAGAGCAACACGCATTTTACCTGCAGCCCTGTTTTACATCACTGTCGTCCTGCTGCTGGCAAACGTGTCGGTCAGCCAGGCGGTTTACGCGCTCACGTTCACGACTTCGTACTTCTTCGATCGCGCTGCTTTGCCATTGCAGCAACTCTGGTCACTTTCAGTAGAAGAACAGTTCTACATGCTATGGCCACTGCTTTTCTGCTTCGGTAACAAGATTGCGAAGCGTTCTTGCTGGATGATTGTCTTTGCAAGTCCGGTGATTCGGCTCATGCTGAAACATTACGGATACGCACAGTCTGCGCACCTGGCGCCCGCCATTGCAGACTCGTTGGCTATCGGTTGTCTGTTGGCGTTTTATCAAACGCAGGTGCGTGCATTTGCCCGGCAGCACCTTGTAGCGACTCCGGTCTTCCTGACTCTCTGTGCGTCGACGGTTCTTCTCGGCGGCATTGTGTATCGTTGGGACGTGGTCTCCGCCTGGGGCATCGTACCGTGCCTGCAGGCCGTCATGATTTCCGCTGCAATCGAACGCAAGGACAGAATCCTTAACGCTGGCCCGCTTGTCTGGAGTGGTCTGGTGAGCTATTCGTTGTACCTATGGCAGCAACCTTTTCTGGTATTCGATGGTCCTCTCAATAGCTTTCCAGTTAGGACTGCACTCACATGTTTGATGGCCTACCTGTCCTATCGCGTGATCGAGCAACCTGCTCTGAACTTCTTCACCCCTCGAAGAAATGTGCCAAGCCCGGCCGGCGCGCTGACGTAAGGCAAACCGCCCTGCATCATCGTGCCAGGTGATGGCTCCCTCCCCTCAACAGCCTCACATGAAGGCGCCCTGCTCACGCAGTCAGTGGACGTGTGCGCGAATGGTTACCTGAAACACCTATCTGCACGTGACCCCCTCATGTAATAATCCCGCCACCGGGCAGCTAGACCTTTGTGAAGACTGCCTTGATATCGTTAAGGAGCCTTTAAGTCAATTCCCTACCTATCCGATCGATGTGGCAAAGAACTTCGCAGTATGCTCTCGGTCTCTGCGGCTGGAGTGATCGTTTCTATGGCTCGCCCTGACTCTCTTTTGGGTATGCATGGCTCGGCTCGCCGCTTTTCTGGTTTCCGTTTCTATAAAGCAGTGGAATGGTCGCGAAGCAGATGCCCGTCTTGAAAGTCGGGTATGATGCCCAGGCCTTTTTATCGCCGAACGGGGGCCTGGGCAAAGGACTGCAATTGCGCAATCTTCTCGGTCAACGCATCGAGACTTTCACCGGCTTTGCTTCCACATTTCCAAACTCTTCAGGAATGAAGCTGGTGCAGGAAGGGGCTTTCCGGCACGGGGTCTGGCAGCAGGTATCGCTTCCCGGCAGTCTAAGGCGTCACAAAATCGATCTGTTTTTGGCGCCCCAGAATACCGCACCTTTCTTCTTACCCTCGTCTGTCCGTCTCATCCTGGTTCTGCACGACACGATCCTGCTGCATCATTTCCAGCGACATGAGCTTAGCCTGCGAGCCGTTTTTCGGCGGCGGCAGATTCGGTCGTCGGTCGCACGCGCCGAAGTAGTGCTAACCGTCTCCGAATACTCGCGGTCAGAAATTCTTCGCGTCTTTCCAGATGCAAACGTCCGCGTGATTCCCTGCACGATCCCGGAGACCTGGTTCGCACCTGCGCTGCGTGAAGTGCGCGATGGATTCCTCCTCATGGTCACATCTCCGGCTCCGCACAAGAATGCGGCTGGAGGTGTTGCAGGCTATGCCAGTTACGCCCGCGCCGCAGGACGGTCGGCGTTGCCGCTGAAAATCGTCGGCCTTGCTCGCGAGCGAGAATCGTACGCACCCTTGCTGCGTGAACTTGGCGTCGACCAGCTTGTTTCTTTCACTCCCTTCCTTTCTGAGGAGGACCTTCGCGATCTCTATCGCAAGGCCGAGGCGCTCATACTTCCCTCGTTCGTCGAAGGGTTCGGAATCCCCTTGCTTGAGGCAATGGCGACCGGAACCCCGGCACTGACGTCTGATCGCACCTCTCTGCCCGAAGTGGGCGGTACCGCACCCTTCTACTTCAATCCCCACAACCCCGCCGACATCGGGTCGGCGATCACTTCTGTGATAACGGACTCCACTTTGCGGGCACGCATGGTGCAGCTCGGACGAGAGCGCGCACAATGCTTTCACCCCTCCGTCATTTCCCGCCTGGTGGATGAATTCTGGCGTAATTTGACTGGCTCTTAACATTGCCAGCACGCTCGCATGAATATCTAAGTTAAGCCGAAAGATAACTGCCGGGCCGCTGGCAGTCATGCCACCATAGAGTTGAGAAATTCACCAACATGGCGGGGCGATCTCTTCCTTGGAGCTGCGAATAATGGAACGAGTGATCGTCTTTGCGGAGCGGGTGCTTCCGTCGACCCAGACCTTCATTCCGACACAAGTCAATCAACTGCAAGAATTTGCTCCGATCTACGCCGGTTTGCTGCCGGCTGCCAGGAACTTTGAGCTGCAACAGAAACCGATCCTGTTGCGAGCCAATCGATCCACGACCTCCAAGGTGATGCGAGAGCTCTACCGATGGACAGGCATTGGTCCGGACTACCATGAAAAATTGCGCTTAGTCGGTGCGCAACTCATCCATGCGCATTTTGCAGAAGGAGGCCCGGCTGCTCTCTTTCTTAGCCGGCAACTTGACCTTCCCCTGATCGTTACCCTGTGGGGTGGCGCAGAACTGATGACGGACGCCAATCTGCGTGCCAAGTGGTATGAGTGGCCCTTCCTCGCGTATCGGCGCAAATTATTTCAACGCGCTTCAGCATTCCTATGCGCGTCGCACTACGTGCGCACCCGCGCCTTGGCAGCGGGCTTCCCTGCGGATAAACTGCACGTACAGTTCGCTGGTCTGGACACAAAATCGTTCACTCCAAGGCTACCGGTCGTCGAGAAAGATCCTGATCTCATTCTTTTCGTCGGTCGACTGATTCCCTACAAGGGTTGTGATTATCTGATTCGCGCAATGCGATCCGTCCAGCGAGAACGGCCCGGGGCGCGCCTGGTGGTGATTGGTGACGGTGTCTCCCGCGCCAGCCTACAGCAACTGGCGACATCACTCAGAATAAAAGTCGAGTTTTTGGGAGAGCTCAAGCCAGCTGAGATTCGAAGCTGGCTTGAGAAGGCCCGCGTATTTTGCGCTCCCAGCGTCACGCTCGAAGACGGACAAAGTGAGGCCTTCGGTGTCGTCTTTCTTGAGGCTCAATCCATGGGTGTTCCGGTGGTGAGTTTCCGCCATGGCGGCATTCCCGAAACAATGTGTGAGGGCGTGACTGGGCTCCTCGCGAAGGAAAGAGATGAGGAGGAACTAGCTTCTCGTTTGCTGAGGTACCTGACCGACGACGCCTTTTGGAGCAAGTCGCGCGAAGAAGGAATGCGCTGGGTCCGCAGCGACTTCGATCAGAGTGTACAAGCGGCGAAACTGGAAGCGATTTACCGTCGAGCGATCGCCGGTTTTCGTCCCGCGGGCCTCACACAAAGCCTGCAGGACGCCTGAGATGGCGAACATTGTCATCTTCAAAGAGACAATTCTGCCGCCCTCAGAAACCTTCATCGTCGCGCAGATGCGAGCTCTCAGAAAATTCACTCCTCACCTGGTGGGCCTCGAACCCACAATCAAGAGCCTTGCACTCGAGCAAAAACCTACCCTGCTTTCCCCTCTTCCGTCGAAAGCTGCGGATTTGCGCTCCAAGCTTTATCGCAGAACCGGCTTTGCTCCGTTGTTTCACAACCAGGTGCGGCATTTGCAACCAGCATTGCTGCACGCCCACTTTGCCAGTGGCGGCAAAACGCTTCTACCTCTTCAGCAAGCTTTGCGCTTGCCGCTGGTCGTCACCCTGCACGGCGGTTCGTGTGTTCCCGTGCAGGCGGGGCGGCGAGGCGTCTACGACCAGCTGGCTGAGAAAGCCTCGCTTTTCCTTTGCGTTTCGGACTTCATTCGAAAGCAGGCCCTGGAAGCTGGGTTCCCTGCTGCGAAGTTAACAGTGCACTACATTGGCGTCGATAGAGCGCTGTTCCATCCGCAGGTGGAGCCTGTGCCTACAGACGCCGTTTTGTTTATTGGCAGGCTTGTCGAAATGAAGGGCTGCGAGTATCTGATTCGTGCGATGCGTCTTGTCCAGACAAGCAGACCGGCGAGCGAACTCACCATCGTCGGGGACGGCCCGTTGCGAGCCTTTCTGGAGAACGTCGCGAAAGAGCTGGGCGTCCGTTGCCGATTCCTGGGAGTCCAGCCGGCTTCCACTATCCGGCAGATGCTGCAGGACTATCGCATGCTGTGCTTGCCCAGCGTGACCACGGCAGACGGACACGTCGAAGGGCTTGGCATGGTGCTGCTTGAGGCGCAGGCTATGGGCTTACCGGTGGTAGCCACGCTGCATGCCGGCATTCCCGAGGCGGTGGCTGATGATGTGACCGGCATTCTGGTTCCGGAAAGGGACAGCGAACAACTCGCAAGTGCGATTCTGCGTTTGCTCAACGATCAGGACTTGTGGACGCGATATCACCTGGCCACGCGCACTCACATCGAGAGACGATTTGATCTGGAAAGACAAACTGCCCTGCTGGAAGATCTCTATACGGATCAGATAAACAGATGGGGCACAGCGTAGCGCCGAGCGCCTGATCGGGGGCGAAACGTCTGCGTACTAAATGCGTTGTGCAGTCTGAAGTACAGCAACCTCGCGCCGGCTGAGCAGGAGGAGCGCGAACCAGTTAAAAGCGCCGAGGCTACCGTCGGTGATGAGCGACGCCCATGCGGCGCCGTGCCAGGAATAGCGGGGGATGAGGTAGAGATTGAGGAGAAGGTTCCCGATCGCTGCCGTCGCTTGGCACGCAAGGCGAGATTTTTGCAAACCTGCGCCCGCCAGAGCATCCCCGGCACTCAGGTTGAAGCAGCGAAATAGCGGGATTAGGCACAGCCAGCGGAGTGCGGACACAGACTCAGCATACGACTTGCCTACCAGGTGAGGGATGATCGGGGCGAGAAGGAACATGCCCGCGGAGATGCCAATCCCCAGGATGGCGGTCCGCTTTAGAAGTTGCCGCGCCAGGGGAACGGTTGCCTTGATACCGCTGGCGCCCGCGCGAAAGAAACGCGGGAATGCAGCGCCGACAATCGAAAAAATTGGCATCGTGCCAATGTTCACGATGCGATAGGCCATCGAGTAAATACCATTGGCTCGATCCATACCGAGCCGGGTAAGAACGACTTTATCGATGTCGTTATAGACGGCCGTTGTCGACCCAGAGATGGCAAAGATGAAACCTTCACCTGCGCGGCGCACGAGGAGCGATGGGGAAAATGTTGGAAGCCCGAAGTGCCGCGTCACCACACCGAAAGCTACCGAGGCAGACAGACCCGAGACGACCAGCGATGCCATCGCCCACTGCCACGCGGAAACCTTGCCGAGAACAGCGAGCATAGCAACGGCCAGCAGGCAGCGTGAGACGCTGTTAATGAGGTTAAGCGCCGCGCTGAACTTCATCTTCTCGAAAGTTTGGAAAACCTGGCCGGCACAACTACTGAGTTGCTGAAATAAGCAGTCGCCGATCGCGATGGGAAACAACAACGGCACGCTGGCGGGACCTGCGAGCCATCGCCCCGAAAACCTGAGCCCGAGAACAATCAGGGTGCCCGGCACAAACACGGACATCAATATGTTTCCCCAGTAGAGACTAAAGCGAGTGTGATCCGCGCTTACGTAGCGCATAAAGATCAGTCCCGAACCAAGTCCACTGTATTGACCCACGATGCTTACCAGCGCGATCGCGCCTGCAAGCAATCCATACTCGGCGGTCCCGAGCATGCGCGCCAGCACAATGAAGTAGAAGCCCTGGACGACGAACGAAAGGCCCTGACCCGCAAAAAGCCACGCGGCGTTGCGCACCAGCACACTACTTCGAGCGCGGGCTATAAAAGGCCGAATCAAAGCTTATGTTGTCTCCTTTCCTTGCGATGGGATGCGTGGCTGGTCTTCAGGAAGCTTTGCTGAGGCGCATGGATGCATCCGCGCCGAGGACGCTGCTGTAGATAGTCTCCAGTAGCGCCGTCTGCGTGATCAAATCAAATTGCTGCTCGATGTGACGTAGCGCTGCATTTCGGAACTGTTCCCAAACGGCTTCATTGGCGACTAAAAAGGACAATCTATCTGCCAGGGCTCTGTAATCTCGCTCCGGGGTCAGGAAGCCTGTCACAGAATCCACCACGATTTCCGGGATGCCACCATGCATCGTACTCACGATGGGTACACCCGTCGCCTGTGCCTCGGCGAACACCATCCCCAGACCCTCGCTATCACCATCCGCCGCCGTAACACTGGGCACACAAAAAATTCGAGTCTCTCGTAAAGCTTGCTGCACCGCCGCTTCAAACTGAGTACCCAGAAACCGGCAACGCACGTTCAGTTGGCTGGCCAGTGCCTCGAGAGAAGCACGCAGCGGCCCGTCGCCAATGATCGTAAGGGTGCACTCTGGATGTTCACGCTGCACCAGTTCCATCGCCCGTATCAGGTACTCGCAACCCTTTTTCTCCACCAGGCGCCCTACGAACAGTACACCTTCAGCATTACAGGAAGATCTCGCAGGCGAAAATATGCGGCGATCGATCCCGATGTAATGCACCCGCAGTTTGTCCGCGGGAAATCCGGCATGAATAGCACGATCGTGGATGAATTCTGAAACGCAGATCAGGATGGATGCTTCTTCAGCGAGGCGGCGATAACGGTCTGGCGCCTGCGTATGGACGGTGACGTCCTTGCCATGAAGTGTAACGACGAGCGGCACACCCAGCGTGCGAGCAAGCGGCAGCGCCGTGCGGCCCCCACTGGCAAAGTGAGCATGAATAAGATCCGGACGCGAACGCTTCGCGCGCGCATGAAAAAACGGCGCGGTTCCCGTCCTGCGGTATAGCTTCGCCCGCGCGTCCGAGATGGAAGGCCCATGGGCGGAGAGAAGCAATGGCGTATGTGGCAGGGGAAGACTGGGACGGGCGCGTTCCAGACCAACGAGTATCGGCTCATAGTCTTTCAAAGCGCCCATCTGTGCCAGGATGAACGTCTCCGATGTCGGCAGAAGGGTTTCTTTAAACACCAATACTTTGGGCATATCCCTCCGCAGTCGCGACTTGCAAACGGCTTTCCGGTCGAAACTGCCGGATGACCTCGTCGTAGATAAGTTCCAGCTTTTCCGTTTGCGTACGTACGTCAAATTGCTGCCGAACCCACCGCATGCCCTCTTCTCTGGACTTCGCCCAAAAGTCGTCATCGCTGAGATAGCGAGTGAGATGCGCAGCCAACATCTCGACATTGCGCTCGGGGGCAAGCAGGCCCGTGATGCCCTCTCGCATCGTTTCCGGAATGCCCCCATTGCGGAAGCTGACCACCGGAACACCCATCGCCTGCGACTCAGAAAACACGTTGCCGAAGCCTTCACTCATTCCATCTGGCTGGGTCACGCTTGGGCTGCAAAACACACGCGCACGCTCGAGCCAGGTACGGATCGTCCCCTGGGTCTGCTCTCCCAGAAACGTTGTACCCAACCCTAACTCGCCATTCAAACGCTCCAGTGAAGCACGGAAAGTGCCGTCACCGATCACCACCAGGTGAGCCTCGGGCCGCTGCTGCTTCACCAAGTTCATAGCGCGCAGCAGGTAATCACAACCCTTGTAGTTGACCAGTCTGCCGACATACAAAACGAGATTCCTGTCCTTCTCGGAGACACCGAGAGTGGGTGTGAACGCGCGGCAGTTCATACCCGTGTATTGCACTCGTATCTTCTCCTCGGGAAAGCCGGCGCGAACAGCTTTTTGCCGCAGGTACTCTGAGACGCAGAGAAAGAGTGAGGCGCGCTTCCACAATTGACGCCGGTAAGCAAGATAAGGCAGCTCAAAAAGTTGGCGGCGTAAGACATCATCCGCCATCAGCTCGGCACCGCCGCGAAGATGCAGAACCAACGGAAGGTTCAGCCGGTTACTCAGGAAAACGGCTGGTGAAGCGCCCTCGGCGAAGTGTGCATGAATAATGTTTGCGCCTGCTTTCGCAAGCGAACGGTGAAACTTGGGAGCCACGCCAGTCCACCGGTAGATCTCACGACGGCATCGCGAAACCAGGGAACGGTCTGCGGCCAGCAAAACGGGTTCCTGCGGCAAAGCGAAGTTCCGCTCCGCGGGTACCAGACCGGCGTACTTCGCGACGTAGCGTCGCAATTCATTCACCTGTAACGGGATGAAGGTCTGCGTCGAGGGAAGCATTCTCTCTGCGAAAACCAGCACTGTATTCATCGGATCGTTCTCCAGAGAGTATGCGCAGGTAGTGCTGCCGCACGTTGTTCTCGTTGTAGCGTATTGCGATAATGCGGTGCGCTGCGGCGGCGTACCCTTGGCGATGCTCTGCGGATGCGAGCAATGTACGCAAACCTGTCTGCAGGCTATCTACATCCCCGGAACGAAAAAGCAACGCCCCGTGCCCATCGTCGGTGATTTCATGGTGAACGGGTAGATCACTCAAAATGCAAGGCAGGCCGCGCGCCATTGCCTCCAGGCTGGTGATCGGTAGCCCTTCAGGCCCCATCGAGGGCATGACGAAAATGTCGGCCCGCTGGTAAAAGGCCTGGATGTTGCGTTGAAAACCAGCGAACGAAACATTAGCTAGATCTGCCGCCATGGATTCGAGAGAAATGCGGTCGCCTCCATCACCGACGATGGTTACCTCGATCTCTGGCATGCGCCGCGCGGCCTCAATCAAAAGATGAACTCCCTTGTAGTGCTCGAGACGGGAGACGCAAAGCACACGAGCCGGCGATGTCAGCGCCTGGGGCGCCTTAAACGGCTCTTGCCCGGACACCCAATTCGAGATCACGGAATAGCGTGTTTGCGGAAGCAGGTCCTTTATCCCTTCCGCGACCGATTGCGAGACGCACACCACATGCGTGGTGAGGCAAACACTGGCCCTGGCGATCGTGCGCGCCAGCCGCTTCAGCGGATGACGGCCCCAGGAGTACAGCTCAATCTCAAACGGCCCGTGGCGCGTATAGACCGCCGAACGGCTCAACAGCCGGGCAGGCGCCATCAATACGCTCTCCAGCAATCCGTTCACTTGCACAGTCTCGATTTCGTGCCTTAGCAGAAGCACTGGCACGCTCAGCAAACCCGCTAAGAAGCGGAGGGGCTTGAGTGCGGTGCACCAGGCAGGCAGACAAGTGACAGTAACGCCACTTTTTGCCAGGCGGGTGGCCAGTTCGGGAAGAACACACAACGCGTACAAGTCGATGTCGCTTGCCAGCAGATTGGCCAGACTAAGCAGGTAGGTCTCCACCCCACCAAAATGCGCGCCCAGATCGATCAGCAGGACTTTCGGTTTACCGGCTTCTTCCCGGGCGCGCGTCATGGATGTTGCGTACACAGCAGCCCTTTCCTGTTCGATTGTTTATGACGCCATCATCGACGAAATATCGTTTTGGTGGGCATATAGCAGCAGCTCCGTGCGATCTGCCAATCCGAGCTTGCGGTAAATCGAAGTGAGATGGTGGGCTACCGTGGCATCGCTGATGTAAAGCTTGCTGGCAATCTCCTTGTTGCGCAGACCTTCACATATGCGGCTCATGACCTGGCTTTCCCGGCCAGTGAGCGTCGCCAGCCCGGCCTTTGCCGGTGGAGCTTCTGGCCGCTTGCGCTGCACAAACGTGCTCAGCATGCGATGCGTGAGCGCGCGATCAAAGCATAGATCGCCCCGCGAAACCCGGCGCACAGTTTCGGCAATCAGGTGCGGCGCGCAATGTTTCAAGAGCACCCCCCGGGCACCGTTGCGCAACGCGACCTCGTGAAAATCAAGGCTGCTATTGCCGGTGAACACAATCACCTTTGCGTCCCCGTGGCGTTCGGCCAGGCTATGCAGCTGCTGCGCGAGCGCCTCTGCGCTGCTCTCCGAGCCCAGCAGAATAATATCGGGCTTTTTCAAAGCCACCTGCGCCAGCAGATCGCCCACGCAGGTACACTCCGCAACCACAACAACATCTTCACAACTAGTTAACGATTGCCGCATACCGGCTAACAAGACCGGGTACTCATCCGCGATGGCAACCTGGATGCTGGTTTCGTGCACGACGGATTCGAAGTTCTTGATTTCGTAGGTGGTTGGATTCATCAGCGTGACCCTCTCAAACAATCAATCATTCCAATCACATCAATCCTTTGCAGTTGTTCAAACACCTGTGGGAGGAGCGTAAGCGGCTTCAATCGATCCGCCTGCAAACATTCCGGCCTCTGCCAAAATAGCTTTTGTTTAAGACGATGTGGCTTGAGCCACCGTCCGGCATGGACCACTGTGAATTAGTTTCGTTATGACCGGATGGTCGACTTAGGCCCCGTCGCTGCGCCACAGAATGGCGTGCTTGCTAGTGTTTTCCCTAGCGACAATCATGATTGTTGAGGCGTAAATGCCAATCAAACAGGCGGCAGTCGTTCTGGCTGACTGCTGCTGAAGTGTCGAAGCTTGATGGTTCACCATGAGCGGCGACGACCAAACTCAGAGTAGCGCAGGGGCTTTTGGCGATCAAACGAAAATACCCTGGATGTGTACACCTATGTAACAGGTACTCAGTATGACAACACCTGTTTACCGCCGCTACATCCCCCTAAAGGATCAGAGACTGCTGTAAATGAACACTACTGATGTGTGGTTTGCCGGTCATCCGGCAAGCACGCGCAGATACGCTTCTCTCACGTTGCCCTCGTTATAACGGGCGGCGACAATGCGATGGGCTTCTGCGGCATACTTGCGCCGGCGCTCAGGTGAGCCCAGCAGAGTGCGAAGACCCGCGAGCAGGCTGGCTGCATCACCGGAGCGAAAGAGGTAGGCGCCCTGGCCGCTATCGGTGATCTCATGGTGCACTGGAAGATCACTGAAGATGCAGGGAAGGCCGTGCGCCATCGCCTCCAGGCTGGCGATCGGCAACCCTTCGGGACCCATGGAAGGCATCACCGCAACGTCGGCGCAGTCGTAGAAGGCTTCCAGGTTGCGTTGGAAACCGGTAAAGCGAACGTTGGGAAGATCGAAGGCTGCTTCCTCGAGCGGCACGCGATAAGTGCCCTCTCCCACTATGGTGAACTCGACCGCCGGTAGTTGGCGGGCGACCTCTATCAATAGGTGAATGCCTTTGTAGTGCTCCAAACGCGAGGCGCACAATACATGCATGTGCGATGACGCCTCGCCGGCTCGCGAGCGAAATGGTTTCTGGCCGGATATCCAGTTGGCGATCACCGAATAGCGCGCCGCCGGCAACACGGGCCGTACGCTCTCAGCCACTGCCTGCGAAACACACACCACGTGGCTAGAGAAGCGAACAATCCAGCGCGAGATTTTACGGGCCAGATGCTTGTGCGGCTTCCTGTGCCAGCTGTACAACTCCATTTCGAAGCTGCCATGCCTGGTGTACACCGCGGAGCGCCCAAGAAGCCGTGCAGGAAAGATGAGAAGACTATCCAGAAATCCATTGAGCTGCACAGTGTGGATTTCGTACCGCAGCAGCAGCGCCGGTACCACCAGGAGCGTAGCCAAAAAGCGCAACGGCTTGAACAGACCGAACACCAACGGCAGCCGCGTTACCTTAACCCCGCGGCTCGCCAAGCGAGCGCGCAATTCGGGCAACACGCAGACCACGTATAAATCGACATCGTCGGCCAGTAGGTCTGCAAGGCTCACCAGGTAGGTCTCAATACCCCCGAACTGTGGGCCCAGATCGATCAGCATCACCCGGCGCTTTTTGTTTTGTGATCTCGACATGCTCAAGCACACCCTCAGCAGGCGCAGTACCAGGTTTGTTTAGCATTCAAGGCGAGGTCAGAAAGACAAACCTGGCGGAGGTACCCATCTACCAGAAAGGTGAGGTTGGCTCGCCGCCTTGGACTGTAGCCCCTCCAGCGGAGATGGAATCGAACCGAGTGAATGCGGTCAGCTTAGCCCGGCAGCAACACCGGCGCAAATGAAAATGACCGGTTTGGGTACTCCTTAGTAACTATTAACTAGTTAGTGACGGGTGCTCGGAGGAACAGCGGCTGTTACATCAGCCGATCAGTTTCAGATAATCGGGCTCATCTGCGATGGTGCGATAACGAAACGCGCGCACAACAGTGCGGTCGCGCAGATAGAAGATACCGGGCATCTGGTTGCTATCTTCACGAAGCAGGCCGATGCCATGCTTGAACACCACGCCCTGGAGCCACACTTTCCAAACCTTCCACTCCAGCAAGTTCAGCAACACATGCCGTCGCGGCAGGGCAAACACCGGCTGCCCGTACAGCGAAGCCTCAGGATCGCTGACCCGTTCCGCATCCGACAGGGCGTAGTGATCGAAATAGGGTTTGGCCCGCTCCGGGGAGCCGAGGTGGACAAAGACCGGCCGCACTCCCCGCTCCTGCAGGTGCGTGCGGATGCGCGATACCTGATCCAGTGTCTGGCGGCAAAACGAGCAGCCGAAATGACGGAGAAAGATCAGCAGGATGGGCGAGGCATCGGAAAGGGCAAGCAGTGTCTGGCCCGTCTCCGTCCGATACTGGCCGAGGACGGCGGGTAAATCGAGGGTTGGCGTTGGCTCCGGCATAGCAACCTCCTGGTGCAAGGCTAGCCGGGCAGTTGGTTTCCTCAAGTCCGTTCCAGTCCTTTGCAGGGCGCGCTGCTTTATTGTCTACCAAGCAGTGCAAATTGCTCGCAATAAGACCGGCTCCTCCCCTTAACGGGCGAGAGGATAGCCAAGAAAGACAGGGGTTTGCGGGGGAGGGGGTTACTCTTTAGATGCTGGCGATGGCTGGCGCGCCCGGGAGCAACCCAGGCTTCAGGGTTAACCAGTATGCTACAGAGCGACGCGGTGATTCTCGCTGTCATCGATTTCTTCGGGGGAGGGATTCGATGAATACGACGGCGAACGTCACCGCGTCAGACCTCTGCAGTCATCCTGGTTACTCGCCTACCCTTTGATCGAGCATCAACTGATGAAATTCCGGAGTCGACCGCAGTGCGGCGAAATCCTTGTCTTTCATCAGCAGCTTGTGATCACGGAAGCCGGCCTCCAGCGCCTTACGCAGGTAAGCCAGTGATTCCTGCAGCTTGCCCGCCGTGGCGTAGGTTCTAGCGAGGTAATAGTTGATGGCCACCAGCTGCCGCCGGCTGGTAGTTTCCTGCACAATCTGCACCTGCGCGGGGTCAAAGATGTGCGGGTTTAATGCCAATGCTTTGGCGTAGGCCTGCATCCCGGGCTTGTACTTTTCCTGGGCGAAATACGAAGTACCCAGATTGCAGTACAAAATGGCGGAATTGGGCGACACTTTCAGCGCCCGTTTGTACATCTTTTCCGCTTGCCCGTATTCGTGTTGTCCGTGATAAACCGCCGCCAGGTTGTTGAGGGCATCCGCATACCCGGGTCTAAGGACCAGGGCCTGCTGATAATATTTGCGCGCCATCTCGAGCGCAAACAGGTGATGGTAGGCGACGCCGATTTTATTCAGCAGGACGGCAGAGTGGTCAGTATCCCGGTTGTAGGCGCGGAGCGCGGCGGCGTAGCTGCGACGCACCATCAGCAAATCACCCTCAACCTCCGGAGAAAGTGCTTCCTTTGCGACGGTGTTCGTGGTGGGTACATCGGTGCCGCTGGTGGCGGCATTGGCGGTGGCGGCAAAGGTGGTGTGAGCACACACCACGACGAAAGCAAACAACAAGCAGAGGCGGGAGGACCTGCGACGTTGAAGGTCACTCATATATGCCTCCTTTCCTGACGACAGGGTCAGACGGATGCGGAACTGATCGTACGCTCCAGTTTTCAAAAGATTGGATGACACTTTCGCGTCAGGAACCCGTGAAGCTATCCCGGTGGCCCCAAATGGCGAGAGCCGCTCCTCTTCTCTGAGGAACCGTGAAGCATAAACCCTGGCGCAGACTTTAGGGAAGTTGCGGCGCAGATATGGCCGCAAAGGGCCTGACTTTCCTTGATTCGACTCGGTGCGGAGCTCGGTCTGTGCAGAGCTTAAGTGAAAGTGCTTTAATACTTTGAAATATGCGTTTCTGTCACGCCATGCTCCGGGCCCGCCAACGCTGTTGCCGCATGCGCGACCCCTGGGGCGCTTGAGAAGACCGGCCTGGCTGCCAAAAATAGCAAGGATCGAGATTTTCATTAGGCCCGCGGTCCAGTCAGACTGTGGGCCTTTCGCTTGCCGCTCATTTCCAAACACGGATTAATGGATTAAAGGAGAAAGTCGATGTCTCAGGATAAGAAGCAACACCTTGCTACCCTCGCGGTGCATGCCGGCCAGGAGGTCGATCCCACGACGGGTTCGCGCGCCGTGCCCATTTACCAAACCACTTCCTACGTGTTTCAAGATGCGGATCACAGCGCCCGGCTCTTCGGTTTGCAGGAGTTCGGGAATATCTACACCCGCATCATGAACCCGACGACCGACGTGTTTGAGAAGCGTGTGGCCGCGCTGGAAGGAGGAGTTGCCGCGCTCGCCACGGCCTCCGGGCAGGCTGCGGAAACGCTGGCGATCACCACGCTGGCGGGTTTAGGCGATGAAATTGTTTCCACCACCTCCCTCTATGGAGGCACCTACAACCTCTTCCACTACACCTTGCCGCGCCTTGGCATCACCGTCCGGTTTGTCGATGCGGATGACTTTGACGGCCTCAAGGCAGCCATCAACGAGAAGACACGTGCGGTCTACACGGAAACCCTGGGCAATCCCAAGCTCGACATTGTCGATCTGGAAACCCTGGCGCGCATCGCTCATGACGCCAAATTACCGCTGATGGTCGACAACACATCGGCTTCCCCGGCGCTGACCCGGCCCATCGAATGGGGCGCGGACATCGTGGTGGAATCAGCCACCAAGTTCATCGGCGGTCATGGCACCTCGATCGGCGGGGTGATTGTGGATGCGGGCAAGTTCGACTGGAAGGCCGCCGGCCGTTTCCGCGACTTCGTCGAGCCCGATCCTTCGTACCACGGCCTGTTGTACGCGGATACGTTTGGTCCACTGGCCTTTATTCTCAAAGCCCGTGTGCAGGGCCTGCGGGATACGGGCGGTTCCCTTTCGCCCTTCAACGCATTCCTGTTTCTGCAGGGGTTGGAAACGTTGCACCTGCGCATGGAGCGGCATTCCCAGAATGCGCTGGCGGTGGCCACCCATCTGGCCAGTCATCCTGGCGTGGACTGGGTAAATTACCCTGGCCTCGCTTCGAGCAAGTACAACGCGCGGGCGAAAAAGTACATGCCCGACGGGCAAAGTGCTCTCGTGACGTTCGGCATCAAGGGCGGCTTTGAGGCCGGCAAGAAGCTCATTAACTCGCTCAAACTGTTTTCGCTGCTGGCCAATATCGGGGACGCCAAGTCACTGGTCATTCACCCCGCGTCGACGACTCACTCGCAATTGACCGAGCAGGAGCAGAACGACACCGGGGTAAAGCCTGAGATGGTGAGGCTATCGGTAGGAATTGAAGATGTGCGCGATCTGCTGGCTGATTTGAACGAGGCGATTGAGGTGGCGAATGGCCATTCCGCCAAGCCGGCGGAGGCGCTCAGCGCACGATGAGCACGCCGTCCGGCGACGCAACAATCCAGCCGAGTTTCGAGGGAGATTTTTCTCCGGGAGGAAATTTCTCCCTCGAAGCAGGTGGCGTGTTGCCGGCGCCAAACCTGCATTACGCGGTTTACGGCAAGCTCAATGCGGCTGCCGACAATGTGGTGTTTGTGGCACACGCCTTGTCTGGTTCGGCGCGAGTGGCCGACTGGTGGCCTCGGCTGTTCTCGCCCGGCGGCCTGTTGCATGGGGAAGACCTTTGCGTCATCGGCATCAACATGCTGGGCTCGTGCTACGGCTCGACTGGACCGGGGTCCGTTGATCCACGCATTGGGCTACCCTATGGGCCTGATTTTCCGCTAGTCAGTATTCGCGACATGGTGGATCTGCAGATGCAGCTACTGGCTTCGCTCAACATTCAGCGCTTGAAGCTGGTGATGGGCGCATCGATCGGCGGCATGCAGGCGATGGAGATGGCGGTGCGGTTTCCCGAGCGTGTGCAGCGGGTCATTTCGATTGGCGCCGCTCCGCTGCGCGCGCTGGGGTTGGGACTGAATCATTTGCAGCGGCAAATGATCCAACTTGATCCTGCCTGGCAAGGGGGCCGGTACTTGCCCTCGGCGCCTCCGGCGCGGGGGTTAGCGCTCGCCCGCGGGCTGGCAGTGTGCACGTATAAATCTCCAGAACTTTTTGACGAGCGATTTGCGCGTAAACCTGACCGCAGTGGTGACGATCCCTGGGCCTCTGCTCATGAGCAAGGTGAGGGACTCAGTGGCGGGCTCTTTGATGTAGGCGGCTACCTCGATTACCAGGGCCAGCGCTTTGTGGAACGCTTCGACGCGAATGCCTACCTGGCGATTACGCGCACCATGGATACATTCGACCCGACGCGGGGGTTTGCCTCGGCGGGAGAAGCGTACCACCGCATTCTGGCCAGTGTTGTGCTGGTGGGTATTTCTTCTGATTGGTTGTTTCCGGCGGCGGATATTGCTGCGATGGGTAATGCCATGCGCAGCGCGGGTGTGGATTGTGTGTACAAGGAACTTACGTCAGCGCATGGGCATGACGCGTTCCTGGCAGAGCCCGACCACCTGGTCGACATTTTGCGACTGTATATGTAATCGCCACCGCGTTTTTCAGGCCGTTGTAATCAACTCCTCCTCTCTCTTGTTCATCCCGAGCAGCTGATTTGCGTTGAGGCGAATTGAAGATGGAATGAACGAGGAAGGGCGAAAATTATTCATGAGAGAGCGAAGCCGAGGGATCTGCAGTGGATGCCTTGAGCAACAAAACAGAATGAACGAGAACCGCAGAGGTTGTGCATCCCGAGGCGGATGACGGGATGAGTCGTGGTGGCTGGGACGGAGCGTCATGGCCCTGCCGACATGATGGCGATGACGAGGGACGCGTCCACGCGTCGCCTGGCGGTTCACTCGATACGGTGGAAGCCCCCGGACCTTTAGTCCGGGGGCGCGGGTGTAGAACCCGCGCTGAGGGTGGCCTTCACCATGCGAGGGCTTTAAGCCCCGGTGGCAGCGGGGTCAGTCCGATTGGAAAGCTTGCGCGTAGATTTCGCGGCCCGGTCACACGGCCAATTGGCGGGGGAGGCTTGATCCACCAGGGCTTAAAGCCCTCGATCTTCATGTGCGTTTAAGCGCGGGTCTGAAACCCGCGCCCCCGGACTGAAAGTCCGGGGCTTCCACCGGGTTCGAGCGGGTGCTCCGAGAATCTTTCAGGGCGTCGTTCCCATATAGAGCAGCCGAACTTGATCGTTGCCGACCTGGAGATTTGGGTCAGGGTGAAACATTGCAGATCCCTCAGCTTCGCTCCCAACCAGCAATCCCTGCCCGTCCTCATTCATTCCATCTTCATCAGCCCAAAGGCAAATCAGCTGCGCGGGATGACAAAGGGGGCAGGAGTTGATTCCACCGGCGTGGGTGAGTGTGTGGTCAAAGTCCTGTGCAAGGAAGCCGCTGCCCTTACCTATCCCATCAAGCCGAGGTAAGGATTACTGCCGAAATTGCCGAAGTTTGGGAACACTTCGTGCACCTGGCTGTCGGTGAGGCCCATCCACCGCGCCAGGGTTCCCCCATACTGTTCGACTGCGGTGGTTGGAATCAAGCGCCCCGCCCCGACATCGTTGGCCTGGTTCGCGCCCACGACCGGGTACTCTCCATAGATGTTCTGCCCGGCCACGCCGCCACCGGCGACGATGTGGTGGCTGCCCCACCCATGGTCTGTGCCATCGCTGTTGGCGGTGAGCGTGCGTCCAAAATCAGACGCGGTGAAGAGTGTCACCTGACCGCCAAGGCCAGCGGTCACCATCAACTGATCGAAATACTCGAAGGCCGCTCCCAACTGGCTGAGCAGGGTAGAGTGACGCTTCGCCTGCGTGTCGTGGGTATCGAAGCCGCCCAATTGCACAAAGAAAATCTGGCGCGTGACACCGAGGGCGGTGCGACCGGCAATCACCCGGGCGATCGTTTGCAGTGCATTGGCCAATGGATTGTTAGTGAGATTACCCGTCGCGGGATCTAGATATTGTGGAGGGTCAGCTACGCCTGTAGGACCAGCAGGAGCCATGGCGGACGCCAGAGCAGCCTGCGCCTCGAGGGAACGGCGCACGATCACGGCGTACTCCCTGGCAAACAAATTGGTGTCGTCGGCACTGATAATCGACTGCATTGCGGCGGTGCCTTGTGCCGAGCCAAACAGCGGGTTCGTGATCCCGTTCGCGGCCAAGGCACCGGCCGCGCTCACGCGCAACTGAAAGGCGGTCTGCCCCGAAAGAAACAGGCTGGTGCCACTAGTGCTGATGCAGGTGAACGAGGCATTGCTGTTCATGCTTTCCAGCAGATCCGCCATGCGGCCGCCCCAACCGCGGTTCGCGCCATCAGCAGCAATCGATTCCCAGGCGTTCGTCTGATCGAAGTGCGAGAACAGCGAACGTGGCAGATTTGCCTTGCCGGAGTTCCACTCCGCCTTGGTGACCGGCGCAATCAGCGTGCCAGTATTCGCCACCATGGCAGCGCGCCCGACATTGAATAAATTTTGGATGCCCGTGAGGTAAGGATTCAGCGCGAAGGTACGGCCCGATTGAGACGTAGACGGCACGATCGGCAGGAGGTCGCTCATGGAGTAGGCCAATCCCTGCGCCCCGCTACGCGCTGCGGTGAACGCGGAGAAGGAATCAGGATCCGTAGCGATCAGCGTGCCGTGGCCATCATTGCCGCCGGAGAGGAACACGCACACGAGGGCCTTGTAATCCGTAGCGTTCGCCGCGGCCTGCGACGTCATCGCCGCGAGAGCACGCATACTATGCATCAGTGGACTAGCAGTCACACCGGCCATGGCCGCGTACGAAGCCGTCTTCATGAACTCGCGTCGTGAATGGTCGATCCTGCGCATGATGTACTCGCTCTCCTCGGCGGTGCTGGGACGTCAGTGTTGGGCAGTGTATTCGGGCGAAACTACGGTCAGGAAAATGGCCGTCTGCGCGCGAGCCAGCAGGGCGTTGGTCGGGTCACCCGCAGCAGGCACCGGAATGGCATTCACAGCACCCATGATCTGGCCGCGCAGTGCGGGTGACATTTGACCGGCCAGCAGCAAGAGATTGACGCGATCGAGCAGTTGATCCGGGCTGTTTGCCAGGGCAGTCTCCGTCGCAAGAGTCATATACAGGTCGCCGTTGTTGCCGTAGCCCCCTGAGAGTGCTGCCTGCATGCTGTTCATGTAGCCGATAACGGTCGTCACATCGGTGATTTCCATTTCCGGCGCAGTGAGGCCGGCTTGCTCGATGCTCGTACCTGCGGGCACGTAGCCAGGCGCAAACCAATTGAAAATGCTGGGCGAGCGCAAGGCCATTTCCGCAAAACCATAAGCCGGGTCTTCTGTGGCGCCCACATCGAAGGCGCCGCTGCGCGATTCCGCAGTGAAGGCGCGTGCCATATGCGTAAAGCGCAGCAGCGGTTCCTGCACTTTGCCGTAGCTCGTGCTGGTCGCCGGGGGAAGGTTACGCGCTTCGTCATCCATCAGAATGGCCGTTACCACCGCCTGCAGATCGCCACGAGTTCCCTGCCCGTTGTCTTTGAAAACGGCCGCCACTCTCTGCACATAGGCCGGGCTGGGGTTGCTCGTGACCAGGTGCTGTATCAATTGCTTTGAAACGAAGGCCGGTGTGTTGGGGTGGTTGAACAAAGTGTCGAGGGCTATTTTGAGATCGCCGCTCGCATCGGGGCTACCCGCCGGTATCGTGACACCGAGGAAATCTTTTTCACTCGTGGAGTGATGACCGGGATACGCCGTAAGCGGCAGCAGATCCTGCCCCACCCCGGGCCCGGCATACGATGCCTCGTATCCCGACCAGGCCTGCTCGCTCGTGTTGCCGGCCATGTTCCAGCTAAAGCCAGTGAACACCCTGGCCAGACCGATCACGTCATTCAGACCATAGGTAGGGATTGGATTGCCGCTGCCATCCAGTTGCGTGGTTCCATCAGGGTTCAACTGGTTGAGGCCGATGCTCAACAACTGCATCACCTCGCGAGCGTAATTTTCGTCAGGATCGCGGGTGGCGTCTCCTTTGTCGTTCGCGAGGATCGACAGGTATATGCCCATCATCGGGCTGAGCGTGACATCCTCCAGCAATTGCCGGTAGTTGCCAAACGCATCGTTGCCTAACATGTCGTAGTAGTTGGCCACGCCCCGCGGCATCTGGCCGACCACCGCGTCCTGGCTGGAGATCACGAACAGTTCACTCAGCGCAAACTGCACCCGTTTGCGCAAGGCGTCTCTGCCGGTGAGCGCTGTATTCCAAAAGGGCTGCTCAAAATATTGATCGCCGCTGGTTTGCAGAAACAGCTTCTGGTTGCACGCCGCGTCGCCGGCGGCGCATGCAGGCTGCGTGTTGAGCATGATCTGGCGTTCGGCGTAAGGCTCGTGCAGCGAATTGGGTATCGCGAATTGTTCGGCAAACCATGCGTTGTAACCAATGGTCGACAGATGGTTGATATCCGATTGCGAACCGCCGAACGTGGCTTGCATCAGAAAGCGCGAAGCATCTTCTGGCGAGACCAGCGGTGTGGGCGGTGTGCCGGCCACCTGCTCGACCAGGTCAGCCGAGACGGCGCCGCCCGGATCAGGGTTAAGCACCTGCAAATCGAATGGGCCGGCAACCGTTGGGTCGACCGTCGCCGTGAGCTGTGTGGACGAATTGAACTGCGTGGGAACAGGGATGCCGTTTGCCAGTACGGTCGCGCCCGTAATGAAACTGGCGCCATTCAGCACCACGCTCGCTGAGCCGATGTTCAGACTGGCCGGCGCCGCAGCCAACAGGATGGGCACCGGGTTCAGTACCTGCACGTTCACAATGGTGAGCGAGTTGGGATTATCCACGCTGGTCGCTTGCACGACCACCAGGTTGGGGTTGGGGACGACCGAAGGCGCCGTGTAAACGCCCTGTGCGTTGATGGTGCCAATGGTGGAGTTGCCCCCGGGTATTCCATTGACGGTCCAGGTGAGGGCTGTATCCTGCGAGCCGGTGACCGTAGGCGTGATGGTGATGGTGTTGTTGACGCGAACGCTGGTCTCGGTTGGTTGTAGCTTAATCACCACCTGGCCGGGTTGCACCAGGGCGTTCACGGCTTTCGAGTTGGCTGAGCCGGGGTCAGGGTTCACGACCGTCACCGGGTAAGTGCCAGGAGTGAACTCGGTAACGATGGCCGCCAATTGCGTACCGGAAAGGTATGTTGTGGGAACAGCAACGCCGTTCCACAGTATCTTTGCACCGTAAACAAAGGCCGACCCGGTAACAATAATCTGCGCTTTTCCCTCAGAGAACGATCCTGGTGTCACCGTGGTCAGGATGGGAATGGGATTGAGCACAGCTACGTCGAAGCTCCCCTTCGACGGATAAATGGTCGATGAGCTTTCGATCGTCACCTGGTTATTTGGCACCGGCACAATGGCAGGCGCGGTGTACACACCCGTGCTGGAAACGTAACCGATTTTACTGTTGCCCCCCGGGATGCCATTGACTGACCAGAGGACGGGTGCTTCCGTTTTGAGCTGCAGCGTCTCCGTCACGCGGAGATTGTTGCCCTTGGCCGAGATAGCAGACAGCTTGATGACGTTGGGTTCGTTAAGGCTGAAGCCACAACCTGCGGTAACGCCGCTGAGCAGGGCGACGCAGATGGCAGCGGCGCTGCTTCGCCGGCTGGGCGATCCGTTAGAAGTCATCGGCATACGTGGCGCTCCGCACTCGATCTTGCTAAGTTGGGAATTCTTCCGGCCGGAAAGCACGACGCTCGCCGTTTGCTGGGACAATTCGAAAATACGCAAGCCAGTTGGTCGCGCAAACAGTACTTTCGGGTCAGTGGCCACGCGGAGATTATCGGCAAGAGCGCCTGGTAACCATGTCTTTGCAGGATTGCGCCGCAAATCGATTATTGGCTTTGCAGTAAACGCTTGCGGTTACGGTGCTGCGTGCAGTCGAGGCTTGACGCGCATCGTTTATCGAAGCACGGGAGAGTCACTGATCATGGCCTGCTTGATCGGGAGTGTTTACCAGTACATCACTCAGCAAAGATCTGAGACGGATGTTGATCTTCACGCAGGCTGAGACGCGCGGGGAGCCGTGGGCAAAAAGATGGAGAAAACGGTCCCGGTGCTGCGGCCAGTGGCGGTGGAGCGCATGCGCAAATGTCCGCCATGCTTTTCGATGAGCTCGCGGGAAACCCAAAGACCCAAGGGGCGCTGGAGAATATCTTGCCTGATTGGCTGAAAGGGAGCAACGCGTGGCGAGAGGGAGGAAGCTCGACGGGCAAGGCAGCCGTGGTGCTGGCTATGCCGGAGAGGAATCAAGCTTCCTTTTCGCCGCGCTCTCATGAGCGCTTAGACTGCGGAGGTACGGCCGCGCAAAAAATGAAAGATCACTGATACGACCGCGAGGATCAGGAGGATGTGGATGAAGAACGCGCTGATATGAAACACGAAAAATCCACCGAGCCACAACAGTAACAAAACCAAACCTAACCCAAGAAACATAAGTTACCTTTCCTATCTCAAAGAGATCGTTAACCGAGCATGCGTCGCAACCCGACCTGGCTTTGCGCTGGAACTAAAGGTCAGGCGTTCCGGTTGATCACAAATAATCCGTACCCGTGTGCCCTACCGGTCGATAACTTAGTTGCCTGGGGGTTAGGAAACGTTGTCTTAATCGGGCGCTCTTTACCGCCGGCAACGCGGGAACCATGCTCACGCTGTTCGCGGAGAGCAGTCCTCACAGACAAAACAAACCGCTTTCAGGCGATGTACTGCGTAGCGAAGCGCGGGATGAGCGCCGAGACGTGGGCCAGCATCGCGGTGGGATGGACTGGCTTGGCAAGCGCGGGAAAATCGAACCCAGCCGATCGGGCAGCGGAAAGAAGATCAACCGTGGCCGCCTGGCCAGAGAACAGCAGCACCTTGCAACTGGGAACGATCTGCGACAGGGCCATGGCCAGCTCAACCCCACTCAGCCCGGGCATAACCACATCCGTAATGAGCAGGTCCGGAGGAATGAGTTGGGCAAACTCGAGCGCGCTTTTGGCGTTGTAAGCGATGAGGGGAGCGTAGCCGTTCAGATCGAGAATGGCCCCGAGCGTGTCGGCGATGATGCGCTCATCGTCCACGACCAACACGACTGGCCGAAAAGGAGCGGCGGAGCGATTGTGGATCCGTGCAGTGACCTCATACAGGGGAATGCACTCAATCTCTAGTTCCTGTTCCATCGAAAGTCACCTCGTAAACCCAACCTAGCAGGGCTTCAGAGATATGGGTTAACTCTTTATCATCAGACGTTTACAGGCAAGGCGCAGCTCACGAGACGGGGGCCGCAACGTTTCTCTTACGCCTCGCATCTATAAGCTCAACTGTGGTCTACGGCTACGTGAGGCTACGGATACGATAACGGTTAATCCTATGACCATGAAAGATACGGAAATTGGAACCGCCGATTACGAGTCAGTCATTCAGTCGGAAGTGCCGAGAGGGCGCGACGGCAAGCACAAGCGAATCGTTCTGCAGTTGTTGAGGAATATCGCGCGGTTGCAGCTTGGAACGGCACTGAAAATCCCGATCTCCTCGCTGCCGAGTTCGAAGGAAAATATCCGTTCTGCGTTGAACCGCGCCACCCGGCAGCGGGGCGTCGAGGTCGCTACGGCAAGCGACGACGAGTACCTCTACATCTGGAAGCCAGAGAAGAAAGACCACCCTTAACGTCCTGGCCTGTGTCCTCAGGCCAGGACGCTCGTCGTCTGACGACAGGTCGCGGTATGCTAATTTGCGACCTGAAATACGAAGCTTGTCTTTTATGGATCAAACGCACCTGTCTTCCCTTGTTCTGCGTCCTTTCACCCGCCGTGCCCTGTTGCAAGGTGCGCTGGTTTGTGGCGCCAGCGCGGCTTTAGGCGCGAACACCAAAGGCGCGATTAGCAAGGGCCCGCAGGCCAACTTTCCTGAGGACCCACGCTCCAGGATTGCGGTCGCCACGTACCCGTTTCGCTCGATACTGGATGCTCCGAAAAACGAGGATCGGGACACCCGCAAGCCAGGCATGGACCTGGCCGCCTTCGCACGCTATATCCGCACAGAGTTCAAGGTGAGAGGCATCGAGCCACTCGACTCTCATTTCACTTCCACGGAGCCGGAGGAACTCGGCAAATTGCGGGCGGCCTTCGATGCTGCCGATATCTTTGTTGCCAACATCCCCGTCGATGAGCGAGTGGACCTGTGCAGTGAGGACGAAGAAAAACGCAATACCGGCAATATGCGCTATCGTCACTGGATCGATGTGGCCGTAACGCTCGCCTCTCCCAGTATTCGCATCTGGATTCCGAAGTGTGCTGACTTTGCGGATTTGCCAAAGGCAGTCCACGCTTTGAAGCCGACCATCGAATATGCCGCGAGCAAGAACATCGTGGTGAACCTGGAGAACGACGATCCGGTCAATGCTTCTGTATCGCGGACGGTGAGTGCGATCCAACTGGCTGCCTCGCCGTACCTGCGGGCGCTCCCTGATTTTGGCAACGGCCTGGTGGCTGGCGATGAGCACTTCAACGCGCAGGGAGTGGAGCGCATGTTTGCTCATGCCTGGAACGTCGCTCACGTGAAGGATGCGGCGGAAGTAAAGGGCAAGCGGAAGACAGCTTCGCTCGATGACCTTTTCTCAATCGCCCGCACAGCAGGCTTCCGCGGCTACTTTTCCATGGAGTCCGACTCGGATGTCGATCCAGTTGTCGACACGAAGCACCTGATTGAGGAAAGCCTGCAGCTGATCTGAGGGCTAAATCTCGGAAAAAAGACCTCTGATCGATGCGGTGACTCTCTCCCAGCCCAAAACTTCAAAAAGTCTCCACTACCAATTGGTAATGGAACCATCCGGACGAAAGTAGGTCTGCGCGCGCGCCGTGACCGGTTCGGTAATCTCCGCAATCTGGGTCAATTGCTTGTAATCCAATTCGACACCCAGGCCGGGTCGCTGATTGGGAAAGAGCTTGCCATTCTTAAAGTCCAGACATTGTGGCAAATGCGGCAGCGTACTTCCCTGGTAGTTGTACTCCATCATGAGTTGGCCGGGAAAGGTCCCGAGGCAATTTACCAACGCGGCTGTAGCAATGGGACCGGTAAAATGCGGCACGATGCCAATGAAGTGAGTTTCGCAGCTGGCCGCGATCTTCATCATTTCCGTAATGCCCCCGACGTTGGGCAGGGTGGCGCGCACAAAGTCGATCGAGTGTTCTTCGATCAGCCGGTTAAAGTCCCACCGGTTTCCCCACTCCTCGCCTGCAGCCAGCGGCACATTCACCTTGTTGCGCAGTATGGGCAGGTCCTGCGCGAATGCCTCGGTACGCACCGGGTCTTCCACGAAGAAGGGCGCAAGGTCTTCAATCGAGTTACATCCCCGAATCGCGTCCGGCAAATCGAACCGCTGATGGAAATCAATCACCCAGTCTCCGTCTTTGCCCACGCCTTCACGCACCTGCGCACACTCTTCACGCATGTGGGTGATGCGCTCGCGAGTATTGTAGACACCGTTCGCCGCCGCCTCCGAAGCACCAAAGCGAAACGCGCGATAGCCCGCCTCGATGGTGAGGCGCGCACGATCTTTCAGGCCCATGCCTTTGGTGATGCCGGGGATTGTGCCGGCAGTGTTGTAGCACTCCACATGATCGCGCACCATACCGCCAAGCAACTGGTGCACCGGCAGCCCCTGCACCTTGCCTTTGATATCCCACAACGCCAGATCCAGCGCGCCAATGGCGTCGGTCCTCTCGCGGCCCGCGGGATAGAAGAACGCACGGTTCATGTCTTGCCATAGCTGTTCAATGTATTGCGGGTCACGGCCGATCAGCCTGCCGGCTGATTGCGACAAAGTATCTTTCATGCCGCCCTCGCCGATGCCGGTGATGCCTGCATCGGTCTCGATGGTCACCACCACATCACTCTGGTTGAAGAGCGGATTGGGATGAGGCGGCAGATACGCGCGCACCCGGGTGATCTTCATTTTCGGTACAGGCGTAGCGTAGGAGGGAACGCTGCGCAAACCACCCGCAAGTGCGGTAGCGGCCAGGGAACGCAGGAAAGTTCTTCTCTTCATGGTTAACTTCTCCTTGAAATCGATTGAGACCGCGAAGCTTGCGTCACCTAACTGCCATTTTGCGTTCGATACGCCCGGACAGCGGCCATGAGTGCCTGTGCCTTCCCTTCCACGATGCGAGCGTCGTCACCCGGTTTATAAATGGCCGAGCCGATACCAAGGCCGAGAGCGCCGGCGGCCAGCCAGGGAGCGACCTGCTGTGGATCAACCCCACCAACCGGGATCACGATCGCGGAGGACGGCAGCACGGCACGCAATGCCTTGAGCATGTTCGGGCCGAGTACTTCGGCGGGAAACAACTTGATGGCATCCGCACCCGCATCCAGCAAAGCAAATGCCTCAGTCGGATTGAAGAACCCGGGGAAAGCCAACAATCCGGCTGCCTTCGCCGCGCGCACAATCGATAGATCTGCGTGCGGGGTCACGATCAGTTCACCCCCGGCAGCGGCCACATCGTCCACCTGGCTCGGCCTGGTCAGCGTACCTGCACCCACCAACATGCGTTGACCGAAGGTGCGCGCCAGGATGGCAATGCTTTCGAGTGGATTGGGGGAGTTAAGAGGCACCTCGACAATGCGCACGCCCGCGCGTTCCAGGGCAAAGCCGATCGATTCCACTTCTGCCGGTTGTACCCCGCGCAGTATCGCAACCAGTGGACATTGTGTGAGCCACCCGCTTACGTCCATGACAACCTCCCGCCGATTGCGGCTAAGCCGAGCGCGGCTGCATCTTCATCTTCCACGGTTGCCGATGCCCCGCAGGCCTCAATCGCGCTCGCATAAAGTGCACACAGTGCGGCTGTGCCCACCAGGTGCACGCGGGCTCCCCTGGGCATGGCTGAGCGCACCTCGTGCCCAATTAACAAGCCCGACAGGTACGAAGCGGAGACCTGTTCCTGCATCTGCCCCATCAACGCAAGCGTGCGCACCCCAAAGAGATGATGCAACAATCCGCCCACATCGGCCGAGCGAACCACGCCCTGCAGAAAGGTTGGCGAGTCGATCGCAGAACCCCCAGTCATCATGCGGCCCAGGATGGTGCATTGCTTCAAAGCACTAAACACTTCCCCGGTCATGCTGGTGGTGAAGTTCAGAATTTTACGGTCGCTCAGTTGGATCCATTTGGAGTGAGTGCCGGGAAAGCAAACCACCCCGGCGCCCTGGCATGCGTCCAGAATGCCCATCGCGGCGGTTTCCTCGCCACGCATCACTTCCGGCACGCCCGCCGCGTCAGGTCCCATCACGCCGGGAACCAACCAGACATCCGCCCCGGTAAACGGCACCTTGATGACCGCTCCCGCAAGATCATCGATACCGGCTGGGCAGGGGAGATATTCCGCTTCCACCCAGCCCTGCCGGCTGCCCACCATGCCACATAACAGCACGCGCGTTTCACCCGCTGCCAGCCACTCACCTATTTCCGCGCGCAGGGCTTGTTCAAAGTTCCCTCCGGCCACCCCCAGAATCCCTTGCGGCGAAACAGAACGCGCCAGAACACTCCCCGACGCACTCATCCGAAACGCTCGGAAGTTACTGGTACCCCAATCCACTGCAATCACAACCTGGCCCCCGGGACTTGTCTAATCACCAGCACTCTTGTGTAAGGCCATTCTCGCGTGACCGTTACCTCGCTGCATAGTCCCTGGTCTTTTGCGTGCCGGAGTTGTAGATAGTGAAGCTGCCTTTGGGGCTGGCGGTCAGTTCCAGGTAGTTGCCCTGCTCTGTGCCTTGCGGGTTGGCGATGTAGGCGGCAGCCGTGTTGTGTTCAGCCGCTCCCTTCTCAGAATAGTGCAGTTGCCACAGGGTTTCGAGACCAGGTGACTGCAGCACTGTATCGATCACCTGCGGCGCGCCACCCTTGGTCGCAGCGTTGTTCATGATGGCGACCCGGGGATGAACGCCATTCACCAGGGCGTGACTGGAGCTGGGGTTAAGCCCATGATGCGAAACCACCAGGATGTCGACCGCTCCCACTCGATTCACGGGGCACATAAACAGCATTTCCTTATCCCAGGTAAGGTCGCCGAGATCAAGGATCTTCAGCCTGCCGAAATTGATCAGGATGCCGAGCGAATGAGAATTTTCGCTGCGATCCATCGGCTTGGTCTCGGGCACGCTGCAATACTGGTTAGTTTCACCGGCTCCCGCGAGCGGGTGGTCAATTACATTGCCGTCACTGCTGATCACGGTGACCTTCATGCCGGTGATCGGCAAAACATCCCCGGCGTGAGCAACCATGTGCTTATACTTTCCCGTCGCCAGGACCTGCTGGTAGGCTGCATAAATCTTTTCCGTCGCGCCACCCGGCTTGGTGTCGATGTTGTTCCCGTGATCGATAAAGGTGCCCACCGGCACCTTGGCGACGAGCTGGGGGACGCCACCGCTATGGTCATCGTGATAGTGCGTCAGCAGGACGTAATCGATTTTGCGAATCCCGGCCTTCTTCGCCGCCGCGGCGATTCGATCAGCATCGCGCCCTTCATTGCCCGGCCAGCCGGTGTCAATCAGCAGCGATTGCCCCGTGGGGGTGACGAACAAGGTAGACTGGCCGCCCTCCACGTCGATGAAATAGGCCTGTAGATCGCGCTTGGCTGCCCAGGCGGAGGGCAGCATGGTGAGCGCGAGAGTGGCGCAGGCTACTTTGCGGGTTTGCATCTTGCCGAAGAGAGTCATTCGCGTCCCCGTGATTGATGGTTTGCAGTTCGTTTCGCGTTCATAGTTTCCCCTCCTTCGCTCAACAAAGAGCGAAGGAGGGGAGAGCGCGGCTTCGTTGAGCTAGCGTTCAGAATTGGAACCGCAGCGAAGCTTGCAAGTTGCGTGCGTTGCCGACGATCGAGGTAATCTGACCTACCTGCGAATTGCCGACGCTCGCATTGGGGTAATTGAACTGCGGATGATTGAACGCATTGAACGCCTCCAGGCGGAATTGGAACTGCATCTGTTCGTGCACGTTGAAGTTCTTGAACAGCGATGCATCGTAGTTCGTTCTTCCGGGCCCGACCAGCGAATTGCGACCCGCATTGCCATATGTGTATTGAGCCGGGGTGGCGAACGCGGAAGGGCTAAACCAGTGGAGCAACGTTTTGGGGTAAACCACAGGGCCAACCCGATCGGGCCGGCTCCCTGTTCCTGTATTGGTGGTAGAGGTTTGCAGCACTGGCGAGAACCACAGACCGCTTTGCGTAAACAGGATGCCGTTCATCTGCCATCCACCGAGAACGAAGTCCGCGGCACGATTGCTGTTGAGATACTTCTGCCCTTTGCCAAACGGAAAGGCCCAAAGAAAGCTCAATGTCAACCGATGCCGCTGGTCGATGATCGAATTGCTCACCTCGTGTGGAAAGCGCGGATCCTGGGGATTCGGCCCAGCATCGCCGCCGCCAAACTCCAGCGGCACGTCATCGATCGCGTGCGAATACGTATAACCCAGTAGAGCGCTCACACCATGGCTTATGCGCTTATCAGCCGTGAACTGGAAAGCGAAGTACTCGGCAAATCCATCGGAACTGTAGTAGTTCACATCGCTCTGCAGCGGATCGATGCTGTAAAGAGGCCGCCGCGACACCGTCGAGGTCGATCCTGGGATTGCCTGGTTAGCATTCCAGACGTCCTGAAGGTGGCGGCCCAGGTTGCCCACCCCGACAAACTTCAACACCATATCGAATGGGAACAATCTCCTGCTCGATGCCGCCGTTAAACTGCTCGGCGTAGGAAGGACGGAAGTTAGGTGCAACGGCAGTGCCGGTTCCCTTGGGTACGGGAGGAATAACGATCGGCTGCAGCGCGGGAAAGCCCTGGCTCACCGTCGGCCCTACGTTGATATCGCCCGGCGTAATTTGCAGCGTGAGGCCGAACGGCAGATTGCGCGCCAGGCGCATGTTGCCCGATTCACTTCCCGATGCGTTGTAGAAGAGACCCACTCCCCCACGCAGAACCGTGTGGGTCCGGAGTTGGTAAGCAAAGCCAAAGCGTGGGCCGAAATTGGGCCAGAACTTGAGCACTCCCGCCGTATCACTAACGCCATTGCGCCCAGCCACCAGGTACTGCCCGGTAACCGGAGAAAAGTTCGACCAGCGATTCGCCACTTCGTCGGGTGGGCTGAAGTAGTCCCACCGCAGGCCATAGTTCAGAGTAAGGTTTTTTGTGGCTCGAAAGTCGTCGGCAAAATAGATACCGAGCTCGTTCATGCGGATGCCGGGAAACTGGTACGTGTAATCGTGTGCATCGAGCGTGGGAAAACCGAGCAGGAAGCTGGCTGCGGCATCGCCACCCTTGCCGGACGGATTACGGGAATCGGTGAAGGCGGGAGAGAAGTTGAAGCGCCCATTGCCCTGGTTGGTTTGATAAATGGTCAATTGGCGCCGGCGAAAATCTGCGCCCACCTTGAAGGTGTGTGCAGCCTTGGTCCAGGTGAGGTTGTCCAGTTCCTGAAAAGTGTTCTCGCGGCGATACAGCGGCAACGACCGCGTCTGACCGATGCCCAGGTAGCTCGAAGGAGAGAAGATTGGCAGATTTTGCTCGCGCGGCGTTACGTTTGAATTTGGAACCCCGAGTTCGTTGCCAAGGCCCGCTCCAGGAGCAAAATTGATCGGCACATAGTCCAGCCGATACCTATTGAAGCCAACGCGAAAATCATTCACCAGCGTGGGTGAGAGGACGCGTACGTAACTGGTGGCGACATGCTGGGTGGGCTGATGCGACACGCCGGCAAACGACGCCTCATCGCTCAAACTTACGGGCGTTGAGATGCCGGGGATGGTTGTCTGTGCGTAGGTACTGGGTGAAATCGTATCCGTGTTCTGGATCGACCAGCGAGCGAACACCGAATCCTTGGCGGTAATCTGCTCATCGACGCGCACGTCGCCCTGGTCGTAGTTCTGCACCTGGATGCGTGCGACGGAGTAGTTGTTGATGCGGCCGGAACTGGTCGGCTGGGGATAGGCATTAATCATTCTCGCCGCGATGGGATCCCAGCGATCCTGAGGAATGATGTTGTCAGGGAACGCCGTCCGCAGAAAGGCTCCGGGCTTGGCCGGGTTCGGCACCGTCGTCAGCGGATCGTAGATGAGGGTGTTCGGCAGCAGTTCCCCGAAATCTCCCTGGCGCATGCGCAAAGTCGGGATATTGCCGCGCTCGAACACCTGTACGCTGTTGCGTGAACCTTCATAGTCGATGAAGAAGAAGGTCTTGTCCTTACCGTGGTAAACCCTGGGAATCACGACGGGGCCACCCAGAGAACCGCCAAACTGATTCAAACGAAAAGTCGGGAAGCCGGTGCCCCTCACATTGAAGTAGGTTCGGGCATCGACGTCGGAGTTGCGGATGAACTCGAACAAACTCCCGTGCAGTTGGTTGGTTCCCGACTTCGACACAACATCGATTACGGCGCCGGAATTGCGCCCCACGTCCGCGCTGTACAGGTTGGTCTGTATCTTAAATTCCCGTACCGCATCCACGGCCGGTCGCAGAGTAATGGAAAGCGTCAGGCGCTCGTTGTTATCAACGCCATCGAAGAGGAAGTTATTGTCGCCTTCACGGTTGCCATTGGAGAAGATTTCCGAGCCGGCGCGCCGGTCGTCGGGCCTGCCGCCACCCATGATGGTCCCGGTAGTGGATTCGCCTACGCCGTTCACTCCCGGGCTAAGCGTTGCCAACTGTACGAAGTTGCGGCCGTTCAATGGCAATTCATTGACCAGCTGCTGATTGATCACGGTGCCGACGGACGAAGATTCCGATTCAAGCAATGGTGGATGGCCCGTGACACTGACCGTCTCGGCCGCCTGGCCCACCTTCAGGGTAAGGTCAACGCGAGCCTGCTGGTTGATCTGCAGGACAATGCCAGTCTGCTCGAGCCTGCTAAAACCCGGCGCCTCCACCATCAGGGTGTAATTCCCCGGAGGAAGCGACGTGAGCACGTATTCGCCACCCTTGCCACTGGGGCTGTTGTGGGCGATGCCGGTTTCCACGTTGGTAGCGGTCACCGTGGCGCCCGGGACTGCTGCTCCCGAGGCATCCAGCACGTTCCCGCTCAGCTCTGCCGAAGCAACCTGCGCGTGAGAGGGCAAACTCGCTACCAGGAGTGCAGACAAGCAGCAAAACCAGAGAGCGGTCCTGGCGAAGAAATGCAACTTGCAATGAATTTCGAACACGTGCGTAGCCTCCTGAATAGCGCGGAGAACCTATACCACCCGCAAATGACCAAGTGCAAAGGTTTTCTGAATAAAACGTCGAAAAGTGAATGAAGAGTCGACTTTCTGAAAGTCGTTCCGATATCATCCCCGCACCGCGATGGTCAAAGAGTCCGCCTGCTCGCGGCGACGGGAGAACGTTCCGCTACTATGGAGTAACCGACCTCTTATGCTGAAGACAAAGACTGCGCGCCCGGCGAAAGCCGGAAGTCCCACCTTGGTAAAGACTGATAGTTCCAGTGAGGCTCACGTCGGAGATCAGTATTTCTCGCGCGCCGTGGGTAAGGCGCTGGAGGTGCTGGAGTTTCTACAATCGGAACTAAAGCCTCTCTCGATGAACGAGATTGGCCAGCGCATTCAGTTGTCGAAAACGTCGGCATTCCGCATCCTACGCACCCTCGAAACCCTCGGCTGTGTGGTTGTTGATGGGCGGGGGCAATACTCGCTGGCGCCCGGCATTCACGCCGTCACGCCAACGCAGTGGCTCGGCAAGCTGCATCGTCTCGGGGTGCCGTACCTGGAAGCCTTAAGCCGTGAACTGGCAGAAACCTCGACGCTGGCTGCCCTGTTTGAGAATCGCGTCGAAGTAATTGCAGTGATCGAAAGCCCGCACGTCATTCGGATGAGCAACGTAGTCGGCCACATTTTGCCCCCGAACGCGAGTTCGCTGGGAAAGGCCATCACGGCGTTCCAGCCTCAGGAGCAACGCGAACGCCTGTTGCGAAGCTTTGGCACCTATCGATTCACGCAACACACTCTGACAGATCGCCGGGAGCTTGGCCGCGAGTATGACAGCATTCGTGCGCAAAAACTCGCGATTGATCGCGAGGAGTGCGCACTGGACGGCATCTGCTTTTGCGCGCCCATCTTTGGCATAAACGACCAGGTCTCGGCAGCCATCAGCACCTCCATGCCAAAGTCTCGGTTGCGCGATCTCGATCACGAGAAGAGCATCATCGCCGCTGTACAGGCGGCTGCCGAACAATTGAGCGAAGATTTAAAAAACGCCTGACCCCGCTCTGCGTCCTGAAGAGGCGGGATGTAAGGAACCCGTAGCATAGGCAGGTGGAGATGTCCCCCACTCAAGCCAAACGCGGCTTGAGTGGGCCACCCGGGTCTTCTGAAACCCTCAGCAAAGATTCCCTCAAAAAATTCTGATAAAAAATCCTGGTCGAAAAAATGCCGGGTGAAAAATGCCCTGTGACAAATGCTGGGTGGCCCATTCAAGCCGCATTTGGCTTGAGTGGGGGACATCTCCACCTGCAGCACGTCCATGCATCCAGGCTTGTTCGAACACGAGACTTCCCCAGACAAACGAACCGCGAAACGAACTCTCGAGAGCTATAGTTCGTTCATCAAGAAGAAACTGAACCAAATTCCGCTTTACGCATTTCTGGTTCAGCATCCCTCTTGACCCTCCCCAAAACGATGCGTATGCTTGGGCGGCTTAAGAGGTGTCGCCGTGAAGCAAAGCAAATACCGGCTCCTGCTGTTGTGCAGCTTTGTGCTTTCCCCTGCTTGCCTGGTCTGGGCGCAAACGCCCCTGGCCGAAAGAATCGGCCACACCGACCCGAGCAAATACCACCGCAGCCGCTCGCACAACAGCGCGGGCGATATGGCCTGCGAACTCCTCGTCCCACCCTCGGCCCTGGATCTCAACCTCAACTTCATGCATCGCTGCCAGATCATGCCGGGTGGCGGTGTGGGCCATCACTTCCACAACACCACCGAAGAAATGTTCATCGTCTTCGATGGCCAGGCGGAGTTCACCATCGACGGCCGCACCTCGGTGCTGCAGGGCACGGTCGGCGCACCCTGCCGGATGGGCCACTCGCACGCCATCTATAACCCTTCCGACAAGCCGGTAGAGTTCATGAACATCAACGTGGCCAGCATTAAGGGCCACTACGATGCCTTCAATCTGGATGATGCCCGCGTGGGCGCCGCAAAAGATGCCATCCCCACCTTCATGACAATGAGGCTGGATAAGTCGCTGCTGCGCCCCATGCCCGCATACCTCGGCGGCAAAGGCACCGTGCAGTATCGGCGCGCGCTCGATGCCGATGTGTTTTTGACCAACTGGGCGTATGTCGACCACCTGCTGGTTCCTCCGGGAGCCTCGGAAGGCCTGCACTATCACCGGGGTGTGGAAGAGATTTATTACGTGCTCAACGGGGATGGCCAGGTGCAGGTGAATGGAGAAACAGCGGCAATCCATAAAGGCGATGGCGTGCCGATTCGTTTCAACGAAGCTCACTCATTTGCCAATAACGGTTCAGGCGATCTGGAACTCATGATCGTGGGTATCTCCGCGCAAAAGGATGCCCTCGACACCGAACTGGGCGAAACGCCGCACGGTCACTGATGCATTCCCACCGCCAAAGTCTATAATTGCCGGTCTGCCGAAAGGCGATGACCGTACGCACAGAAAGGAAACATGACCAAGCGAATCGATACCCATGCTCACCTGGGCGAATGTTGCGTGTTTGGCCTGCTCAGCACAGAAGAAGATATGCTGCGCCGCATGGAAGAGTGCCAGGTAGACGCGACGATTGTGCAACCCTACCCAGGAGCGACGACTGCTTCGAAAACACATGATCGCATCGCCGACTTGTGCGCCCGTCATCCCGGCCGTTTCTTTGGGTTAGCCAGCGTAACGCCGCACGGCGACCGCGGAGCCTACGAAAAGGAGATGGAACGCTGCATCAAAGATCTGAAGTTTGTCGGCATCAAGCTGCACACGATCGGGCATGGCGTAAACCCATTGTCGGATGACGGTGACCGGGTGTTTGCCACTGGACACGCGCTCGGTGTACCCGTCATGGTACATACCGGCCCGGGCGTTCCCTTCGCCTTGCCGGCGCTGTGTATCCCGGCAGCTCGCAAATATCCTGATCTCAAGATTATTCTGGCGCACGCTGGCTTTGCCGTGTTCACCGCGGAAGCCCAGGTAGCCGCCTCGGTGTGCGGCAACCTCTACCTCGAAACTTCCTGGTGCATTGGGGAAGATATCCGTTGGATGATCGACACCATCGGCGCCGACCGGGTCATGCTGGGTGCGGACTTGCCGAGCAACGTTCCAGTGGAATACGCCAAGTACAAAGCACTCGAGTTGCAGCCCGAAGTGTATGACAAGGTGCTGGGCGGCACAGCGATCGATGTATTCAAGCTGAAGTGGTGAGGTGACGATGTTCGTTCTCTTTGTCGATATGCGCATCAAGCCAGGCGCGGAGCAAGCCCTGGAAACGACTTACAAGGGACCTTTTCGCGAGGCGATCACCCGTCAGGATGGCTTTCGCTCGGTTGAGTTGCTGCGGCCGAACAAAGACGGTGGCGAATACCGGCTCTGCATCAGCTTCGCAACCCACGCGCAGCAGAAAACCTGGGTCGCGACCGATCTGCACCAGCAAGTGTGGCCGCAAATGGAAGCGCACAGTGCCGGCCATTCCATAGCGGACTACACCGCGGTTGAGCACAGCTAACCCAAGGAGCACCATGGAACACGCTGTTCCTGAATATGTAAGCCGTTCGGTGGCGGTTCCACTCACTGCCAGGGTGCCTTGGTACAAGAGCACCTTCCCCAGCTACTTCGGCATTTTCCTGTTTGTCGGCTACTACCTGAGACTGGCTGGGCCTACGCTGGGCTACACCGGAGTGGGTGTTTCCTTATGGGGACTGCTGGCAGCCGGCTTGTTGTGCTTTGGGCTCTATTACTACGTGCCGGCGATGCTCGGCATGCAAACAGGGCGCAACCTTTACGTGGTCGGCACCTCCACCTTCGGCACCACCGGCGGCTTTCTCATCCCCGGGTTGCTGATGGGGTTTCTCCAGGTTGGCTGGGTCGCAGTCGATGCGGCGGTGGCCACCCACTTCATCATGCAGGGCTTGAACCAGACTTCGCGCGCCCTGTTCAGCATCATCGCCGTCATTTGGCTCTACGGTCTGGGCTGGGTCGCCATCAAGGGCATCAAGTACGTGAGCCAGGTGGCGAAGTTTCTCAACTGGGTGCCATTTGTAATGATCATTGTGGTGCTCTGGGCTAACCGCTCTGGCATCGCGCACTACCAGCCACCACAACACGATTCTCTGACCGGGTTTTTAAATGCCCTGTTGATCACCATTGGCTTCTTCGCGACCGCCGGGGCGGCTGGTACTGATTTCGGCATGAACAACGGCAGCCGTAAAGACATTGTTCTGGGGGGCCTCACTGGCATCGTGGCTGGTGCGGTGATATGCGGGGGCATCCCGGTGATGTCGGTGGCCGGCTACCTGGGGCGGCAGGGCGGCCCACCCAGCTACGATTACACCACCACCATTGCGAGCGTCGGCGGTCTGGCGCCCGTCATGTTCTTCCTGTTCGCCGCCGCTTGCCTGGTGCCGACCTGCTTCTCTGCGTTTATCGGCGCGAACAGTTTCAGCACCATGCTGCCGCGCATCTCGCGGCCCGTATCGACCATGGCGGCGGTGACGTTGAGCGCCGTCCTGGCGCTTACCGGCGTGGCCGATAACCTGGTCGGCTTCTTCAGCATCGTGGCTGCTTCCTTCGGACCGATCTGCGGCGCCATGGTGGCCGATTACCTGCTCGCCGGCAGACGCTGGTCCGGCCCGCGTGCCGGCATTAACTGGGCCGGCTGTATCGCCTGGGTGCTGGGCTTTGCGGTGGGCATCCCCGAACATATTCCCGGCCTGCCCGCTTCGTGGGTAAAGGCCGACAATCCGTCCGAGCTGTATGCATTCCTGGTGGGCTTGCTCACGTACGTCTTGCTGGCGCGTTTAGGTTTGCGGCCGCCGGTCGTGCCTATGCAAGAAAATTCGCATGCTTAGGAGAACGTTCATGATCAGGAGCCTGGGTGTTCTGTGCCTGCTGTTGCCGTTCGCCTCGCCTTTCATCCATGCGCAGACCACAGTGGTGTTACCACTCGAAAAGCGGATCGCGCACGCGGACCCAACGAAGTATCGCAACATGAAGGCCGTACACGATGGCCCCGGCGCCGTCGACTTCGGCCCGCTGTTCGACGCTGAGTCCCTGGAAAGCAATCTCTTCTTTATGCATCGCGGGGTCATCGAGCCAAAGAGCGGCATTGGCGCCCACTTCCATAATCAATGCGAAGAGATGTTCATCATCTTGGACGGCGAAGCCCAATTCACCATCGACGGTCGTACCTCTGTATTAAAGGGACCTGCGGGTGCACCGGTGCGGCTAGGCCATTCGCACGCAATTTACAACGCCACCGATAAGCCGATCGAGTGGATGAACTTCAACGTGGGGACAATGAAGGGCGTATATGACGCCTTTAACCTGGGTGACGGCCGCGTCGGCGCTCCACTGGATCCAATCCCAACTTTCATGACTATGCATCTGGACCGCAGCCTGTTGAAGCCGGTCGAGCATATGGATGGGGGCACTGGCACCGTGCAATACCGGCGAGCCCTCGATCCAACGGTCTTCGAATCCACCTGGTCGTATGTGGATCATCTGCTCATGCCGCCTGGCACGACCATCGGCCCGGTGACGAAGCCAGACATGACTGAGATCTACTACGTACTGTCCGGTGACGGCAGCGTCACCATCGGGTCCGAGACTGCGCCGATCCACACTGGGGACGCGGTGCCGGTGCGTCTAAGCGAAAAGCAATCATTCACCGCCCAAGGCAGCGGGCCTCTCGAGCTGATGATCTTCGGCATCGCGCCCGACATGGCTTCAAAGCAAGCACTCATGGAAACCAAGCGCCGCCTGCGCTAAAACCCGCCCTCAGAAGCTTAGCCCGCGATTTCTCGCCACAACCCTCAGCTTCCGACCACTCTAATCCGTGGACGGGTGCATTGTGGTTGTCTCCGGACAGTCGTAGTGAGAAATCCCACCTAAGGGGTTACTCTACTGATTTGGAGTTCAATCCGCCTACAGGGTCGTGATAATGCCCGTTGCAGACGCTCGTTCCATCCAAACTTACAATCGCCTTCTTCTGCTGGTCGCGGGCCTGGGCGGTTTGCTCTACGGGGTGGATGTAGGCATCATCGGCGGCGCCTTACCCTACCTCGAAGCAACCTCCGGCCTGAACGCCAGCCAACTTTCCATCATTGTGGCGGCCGTCCTGCTAGGGAGCGTGATCTCCACCCTCTTCGCCGGGCTGCTGGCCGATTGGTTGGGACGAAAGCCTCTGATGGTGATCAGCGGGGCCATCTTTGTACTGAGCATTCCTGTAATCGCCCTCTCACACGGCTTTACTCCCCTCTTTCTTGGGCGCCTGCTGCAGGGAATCAGCGGAGGCCTGGTAGGCATTGTGGTTCCCCTCTACCTGGCAGAGTGCCTTTCGGCAGGCGATCGAGGCAAAGGCACAGGAGCATTCCAATGGCTGCTGACCCTGGGCATTTTTTCCGCCGCCGCCATCGGTATTTACTACAGCTACCGCGTGGCAGGCATGCCGGCTTCCACCTCCGCGGCAGACTTCTTTACCGTCAAAGACCAGGCATGGCGGCGCATCTTCTGGATGTCGATGCCGCCCGGAATATTGTTCGTTGTGGGCAGCCTCTTCGTGGCGGAATCGCCCCGTTGGCTATTCAAAAGCGGGAAAAAAGAATCGGCCTTTCAGGCGTTGCTACGATCGCGCAGCAGTGAACAGGCCACGCTCGAATTAGAGGAGATGGAGCACACCTCACTCGCCACGAAAAAAACCTCTTCTGCTACGGCCATCAAAGATTCCCTACTGAGACGTAAGTACGTCATTCCCTTCGTGCTCGCGTGCATCATCCTGTTCTGCAACACCGCCACTGGCATCAACTCCATTGTCGGCTACAACACCGACATCCTGCTGCAAAGCGGTCTCTCCGACTTGCAGGCCCATTGGGGTTATGTACTCTTCACCCTGACAAACTTTTTGGTCACGATCGTGGGCATGACGCTGGTCGACCGCAAAGGGCGCAAGTTTCTGCTGACGCTTGGCACCTCTGGCATCATCGTATGCCTGCTATTTGTCGGCTTCATGTTTCTGCGGACGGAGAAGAATCGGGTCGACGTGGGGAGCGCGATCCAGGCAATGGTCAAACCAGATCAAACACTGTTACTGCACATGGATCCAGAGCAAGCGCAACTTCTGCTTGCCAGTCCTGTGCTGGCTAATCATGAAGCTGGCCACGGCTTTGCCGGGCAGCGCCTGTCGCTATCGGTGATCTACAGTTACGGCGGATTTTCAGCCACCACCCATGCCATCCGCGTGGGCGATGCCGCCGAACTGCCAGTGCCAATCGACCGCACGAGCAGCTTGCCGGCCAGCAAAGTGGAAGCCTTTTTTCGCAATCCGCTGGTCGATCTCGATGCTGCCCGCACCGCGCCGCTCACCATCGAGCACGCCTATATCGGACCGGTGCCGGATGCCACCCACGGCTGGCTGGTAGCCATCGGCCTGTACGGGTTCGTCGCGTTCTACGCACTCGGCCCGGGCGTGTGCGTCTGGCTGGCGCTGTCAGAATTGATGCCAACCCGCATCCGGTCCAATGGCATGAGCATCGCGCTGGTGATCAATCAGCTGGTCTCGACCACCCTGGCCGGCATCTTTCTGCCGGTCGTGGGCAAGTACGGCTACTCCATGATGTTCTTTCTGTTCTGCGGTTTCACCCTGATTTACCTCATCACCGCTGCCTTCTTCCTCCCAGAAACCAAAGGCAAGACGCTTGAAGAGATCGAGGCTCGCTTTGAAGCTGCATAACGCGGCAGTCGCCCATCCGCGGAGCGCAACTTAACATGAGCCTATTCCTGGCGATCGATTCCGGCGGAACAAAGACGGACTACGTCCTTGCTGACGAAACCCGGGAGCTGGCCAGAGTGCGCACGGGCACGATTAAACGCATGCGCACGGATGCGCAGACGGCAAGCCAGAATCTCGATGCAGCCCTGGCCGAGCTCACCGCCCGCACGGGCATCACGATGCAGCAGGTCACGCGCACCTGCGTGGGTACCGCTGGCGAGAGTGTCAGCCTGGTAACCGACTGGCTGCGCGAATCGATCGGCGCCCGCGTTAGCGGCGCGTTGCTGATCCTCGGCGATGTAGAGATCGCATTGGACGCGGCGTTCCCTGGCCAGAGCGGTGTACTGGTGATGGCGGGCACTGGATCGAATGTCGTGGGCCGTAGCAAAACCGGTAAGCTGGTGCCAGCAGGCGGTTGGGGTCCCGCACTGGCCGACCAGGGATCCGGCTACAGGATCGGCCTTGAAAGCCTGCGAGCCATTTTTCTCGCCCGCGACGAGGGGCGTCCTACCAGGTTATGGGATGCCGTGCTGGACTTTTGGCAGCTTGCTTCGATCGGTGAGCTGGTAGGTTTCGCCAACGCGATCCCTCCGCCGGATTTTTCCAAACTCACCGAAGTGGTGCTGCAATGTGCCGATGACGGTGACGAGATCGCAGCGGCCGTACTGCGCCAGCAGGGAGAGGAACTCGGCTACCTGGTACGCCTGGTGATGAGGCGCCTTCGCGCCGGGGCTGCTGAACAGGAATGGACGCCACCCATCGCCTACACCGGCAGCATCCTCGAGAATGTGCCGCCGGTTCGCCAGGCCTTGATCGCAGCCGTGCAGCACGAATTCCCCAGGGCAAGTGCTCCAGGGCATGCGATCGATCCTCTTGCCGGAGCCTTGTGGCGCGCACGTACGGGAAGCTTCGGCTGATCAGCGACTACCGTGCAACGATCGACGTGCCAGTGATCACGGCTTAGTCGCCAGGATCATCGGCGAAGGTCCTGGGGCATCCAGCGTGCGCGTATCGATGAATCCTGCTTCGGTAAGCCACTTGCTGATTTCTTCGAAGGAATAGGTGTCACCGTTATCGGTGTTCACCAGCATGTTCACGGCAAAGAACAGCCCGGTTATGGGACCGGTGCGGTCTGCATTGACGAGAAATTCTGCAATCGCAATCGTGCCTCCAGGGGCAAGCGCCTGGAACGTTTTGCGCAGTAAAGCGCGGCTGCGTTCGACACCTTCGCTATGCAATATATGCCCCAGCGTAGCGACGGTATGATTACCACCAAAACCAGCCTGCAACAGATCGCCCTCGATGAAAGCGAAACGGCTGGTAAGACCGAACCTTTCGACCGTCTTGCGGGTGACCGGAATCACTTCAGGCCAGTCAAACGCGGTCACGCGCACCTTCTCCGACGCCTGCGCCATGGCGATGCCCCACACACCAGAGCCCGCGGCAAGATCGAGTAGGGAAACCGGCGCGTCTCCTGTGTGGGCGAGGATGTGCCGGCTAAGAACCTGCGCCGCAGGAAAGCTCATGGGAAGGATGTCATTCACCAGCTCCTGAAAGAAGTGGCTCCCGGGTCCCTCCTGGTTCACAGCCGCCGCCGGGTGGCCGGTGGCGACAATCTCATTCAGCTCCAGCCACTTGGGAATCAGTTGTTTGCTGCAGTGACGAATCAACCCACCCTGGAAGCTCGGCTTGGTGCTGACCAGGAAAGCCGAGCTTTCCGGCGTGAGCGAATAATGACCGCTGTGGTCTTTAGCCAGAAAGTTGAGGCCCACCAGGGCGTTCATCACGGCGGTCAAACCACGCTGCGAGGCTCCCGTGGCAGCTTGCATCTCGATGATCGTTTTTGGTCCGCTATCCAGCACGTCGAAGATGCGGTGGCGAATCGCTGCTTCTAAAATCAGCGGAGGAACATATCCCCAGGCAAACTGCAGGATGCGTTCAGGCGTAACGGCAGCTTCGGTAGCTGGGGGCATGGCTTTCCTCACAACGAATTTCTCACAATAATGAGTCGCGTAATTATACCTACGCCCCTTATTGCTGGCTGTCAGTCGCAGCCAACGAAGAGATGAGTTTATCTGCCTCCTGGCTGGAAGCGTCGATGCTCTGGATGAGATCGGCCACGTCGCCCTGCAGCGTGATGCTGGTGCCCTTCAGCGAGCCGATAGCGCGTGCGTTCAGATTGTGCTTGAGATAGAGTACCTGGTCGCGAAATGCTTTCAGCACCGGCGCTATTTGATCTTCTGTGCGCCGCATCGAGCGCATGTAAGCAGCCTGGCGAGTCTTGGCGGTACGCAACAAGACGGTATCCTGGGCCTTCAACTTTGCGTTGCCCATGGCATTGATTTCCCCTTGCCACTCTTTGAACAGGTCGTTGCTCACCTGGTCGATGGACTGCACCTTGTCGTGCAGCTTCCCCGCCTGGGCATTCGCGCTTTCGTAATCCGAATTCAACCGCTTGTAGGATTTCTCCAGCGAGCCGCCCTGGAATCCGGTGAGCGCCTGGAACGATTCCATCGTGGTTTGCACCTGCTGCTTGGTCTGTTCCTGATCTTTGCGCGCATCCTTGACGCGCTGCACCAGGATGTCTCGCTTTTCCTTGCCCAGGGTCTGCATGGTTTTGTAATAAGCCGAAGTGCAGCCCACAAGCAGCACGGAGGTGATCAAAGTCAGCAGCAGCGGATAGCGAACCGTTCGACGCACAGTATCTCCAGACAGGTCTCAGTGGCAGCCCCGAAGCGATTGTAGCTTGCCACTGCAATGGACACGCAGCGGGTGAGTCCGGCCCCGCATGCCCCCGGGTCCTATTGGCCGCCGCAGGAGAAAAGCCATATGCTCAGAAGCACCACTTCGTTTGATCCAATTGCGCTAAGAGGATAAAGGTACGTGACCAACCGCTGGACGCTCTCTCTGCCCTTTTCGCATGTTGCTCGCTGCCTGCTCCTGTTCGCCGCCGGCGCGGCCTGCTGCCTGCCCGCACAAGCGGCCGGCAAACAAGACGCCATGGATCAGGACCTGCTTGAGGTTACGATTCCCCGGTTACAAGCGATGTACCGCAGCCACAAGTACACGGTGACCGAAGTGGTGCACTGGTACATGGCGCGTATCGCACGATACAACGGCATCTATCGCGCGGTGCAGAACGTAGACGAAGCGGGCGCCCTGGCGACCGCAGCCCATGAGGATGCCGAACCCGCGCCGCACGGTTCGCTTTGGGGTATACCGATCCTCCTCAAAGCGAACACCTCCGTGCAGGGGCTGGTGACTACCGACGGCTGGCAAGGTTACAAGATCCCGGGGCATGAACTGATCGCCCCCAGCGACGCGACCATTGTGGCCAAACTGCGGGCTGCCGGCGCGGTGATCCTGGGACAAACCAACATGCCCGATTTCGCGGCCAGCGACACCAACCGGAGCACTGCTTTCGGCCGCACCGGGAATGCCTATGACGTGCGATTCAGTCCCGGAGGATCGTCGGGAGGTACGGTGACCGCCATCACCGCAAATTTCGCCGTGCTGGGGAACGGCACAGACACTGGCAACTCCATCCGTATGCCGGCGGCCACCAGTGCGGTAGTGGGCGTATTCCCCACCCGCGGCCTGGTGAGCATCACGGGCATCGCACCGCTTGACTGGCTGCTCGATAACACGGGTCCGATTGCGCGCAATGTTTCTGATGCAGCCACTGCGCTCGACGTGATGGCCGGGGAAGACGCACAGGATTTCCGCACTGCCGGCGCAAACGCCAAGGCCCAACCAGGGCCCTACACCCGGTATCTGAAGGCCGACGCGCTCAAAGGAAAACGCCTGGGGGTACCGGCATTCATTCTCGATGGCGCGGGTACACCCTTCCATGGCATGCCGGCAAACCTATCGCCCGAACTGGCCGCAGCGGCGAAGCGGAAGGCGCGGTTGCCGCTGCGGCCAGAGACACGAGCCGCGTTCATGAAAGCGCTGGAAGGGGTGCGCGCAGCGGGAGCAGAGGTCGTCTTCGACCCATCGATCCTTCCGGACAGCTTTCAGGACACGGCCTCACGCGTCTGCACGCTGGCCTATATTCGCGAAGGAACAGAAAAGTTTCTGGCGGCGTTCGGCCCTTCACAATACCACTCAGCGGCGGAGTACCAGCAGGTGACAGGCTCTCCATTGCCGGATGTAATTCTCAACGGCAGTGACAGTGATGTGGAAGGTATGCCCGCTGTCAGCCAGGCGACGCTCGAAACCGATGCGCACGCGGAAGAGAACTACCTGGGGCCGCGGCGCCAGATGCTTGCTGCCTATACCGGTACGCTCGATCGCCTGCATCTGGACGGATATGTTTACCCCGCAATCCAGATGCCTCCCCCCGACGAGACGATGCCGCAGGATGGAAAGATCAGTGGTGGTCCGCACAGCGACACCGCGTGGGTAAACATGATCGGCGTGCCTGCTGTTGTGCTGCCAGGAGGCTTCTATCCAGACGGATTGCCTTTCGGCCTGGAGATCTCAGCCCGCCCCTGGAAGGATGGGGATTTACTGGGTTGGGCGTATGCCTACGAGCAGGCCACACATCACCGCCATCCGCCGGTCCTGGTCGAACAGGGACTGTTGCCGAATGCGCGGTAGAGAGTCTTGTTCCGGCAGGAAAAGTACTGCGTGGCACGGGGTTGTAGATGTCCCCCACTCAAGCCAAACGCGGCTTGAATGGGCCACCCGAGGTTGTTTGCGTTCCGAAAGGTAGGTCGCCACGAGCATCCGGGTGGCCCACTCAAGCCGCGTTTGGCTTGAGTGGGGGACATCTACGCCCGCAAAGGCCTGGGGCTTTTTGCATGCCCCTTCTAAGCGCTGTTCTTAGGCGGCCAGGAAATTTGTCCCGTGTGCTTGTAAGCCAGGTTGGCGATGTGCCCCGCGCGGGCTGCGGCGATCCCGGTCTCTACCGGCGCGTTCGGCTGCTTGCGACTCTTCACGCAATCGAAGAAGTTTTGCATGTGCGTGGTGGTCCCGTCGATAAAACTTTCTTCCTTGAGTACAGGGTTCTGATTACCCTTCAGTCCCTCGCGATAAATCTGGAAACCCGATCGAGTGATCTTGAGCGTAGCCTCCGTTCCGCGGAATTCCAGGCCGCCATCGTCAATAGAGGAACTCATGTTGCCTTCATACACAACATCCCAGCCGGGATAGCGAAGCGCTGCCTGGATGGTGTCCGGACATTCCCAATCAACAAACACATACTTGTCTGCCAGCATCTGCGCCTCCTTGGGTTCGTCCGACTTCATGGCCCAGTGAGCGACGTCGATCCAATGTGCGAACAGGTCGGTCATGGCGCCGCCTCCGAAGCTCCAGAACCACCGCCAGCGATAAAACTTCTCCAGGCTGAACGGCTGCTCAGGCGCGCCGCCCAGCCACATTTTCCAATCCAGTAATTGCACATCCACCGGCTTGGGCACCCAACCGCCCCTGGAGTAGTTCTGCCACCAGTACGTCCTTACCTGGGTTACGCGCCCGAGACTGCCGCCCTGAATCAAATCAACCGCATTGCGAAAGTGAGTCCAACTGCGCTGCTGCATCCCGCATTGCAAAACCTGCTTGCCGCCATGCACGGCTTTCGCCAGCGTTGCGCCTTCTTCAATCGTGTGCGTCACCGGCTTTTCCAGGTAGACGTCTTTACCCGCCGCCAGGGCGTCGCAGGCCATCCGAACGTGCCAGTGATCGGGAGCAGCAATCAACACCGCATCGATATCCTTCGCCAGCACTTCGTGGTAGTCCAGGTGGGTGGTGGCCAGGCCTTTAGAGCGTTCCTTCACTTCGTCGCGGCGCGGCCCATACACGTCGCTGACTGCGACGATTTCAAACGGGGTGCCCGACGCGTCTGCAGCATCCAGAAGGTTTCTCATGCGGCCACCAGCGCCGATCACGCCGATGCGCAGCGTGTCGTTCGCGCCAAACGCCCTGGTGGAAGCCAGCGCGGTCAACCCGCTGGCAATGATAAAGCTGCGTCGATTTGGTGAATAAGACATCGTGCCCCCGTCCGTTTTTATTCCCGACGATCTTAACAGCGAGACGCACTCTTTGCTTGTCATCCGCGCTCACACGTCTTGCCTTCAACGGGAAGAAAGGGCTATAACAACGCTGTTGGCGGAGATTGGTAGCAGGAGCCTGCGGCAAAGAAGACGAGGTCATTGCATGAACGAACCATGGGCGACCCGGCGGTCGCTTCTGCAGGCAGTCACCCTACTGACCGCGTCCAGGGCTTTCGCAGCCGACAGTCCGGCACTCGCTTCGTTCATCAAGCCGTATGGTGAGCTTCCCGTAAAGCACAATGGACAAAACGAAACGCGGCCGATCCTCGATGGAACCACCCACTCCAAAGATCACTTTGAGGTACACGAAACCACGTTAGGGCCGGGTGGTGAGCCACATCCGCCTCACCGGCACGAGCACGAAGAGCTTTTCCTCATGATGAAAGGTTCGCTGGCTGTCACCATCGCGGACAAAACAACGGTGATCGGGCCAGGCGGCGCCGCTTTTGTGCACTCGGGGGAGTTGCATGGCGTGCACAATCCCGGAACAGAACATGCACAGTACTTCGTGGTGGCGGTGGGTTCCTAAAGGCGTGGGTACAAGAGAACGAGGAGGCCTGGTATGCAGAGCTTGAGTAGGGCGGTTGTAACCATCGCAGGCGCGCTGGCGTGCAGCACGCTGGCGCCGGCCACTGAGTTGACGCTCCATCTGGACGGTTCGCAACCCATCACCCGGCAGACCATTCAGTATCGTTGCGACGCGCAAGCAGCGGCGATGGGGCTTCCCGCCGGCGCGTTCGGCGTACAGTACCTCAATGGCGCCGGCAACAGCCTGGCCATTGTTCCCGTGCATGGCGTCTCCATGATCTTCGCCAATGTAAGTTCCGGCTCGGGCGCACGGTATGCGGCTGCGGACTACATCTGGTGGGACGCGGCTGGCCGCTCCACCACCTTCTCTTCTGATTCGATTGCCGGTAAGAAGAATTCCGTCTGCCACCGGATAAACACAAAGTAACAGGCCGTTGAGAGACGTTTCCTTGAAAACATTGAACAACCTGACAGATCAGCGGGAACTTCTGGATCGCATAGCGCAGTTCACCGAAGCAGACAAGGCGCTGTGGGGCTCCATGTCGGTGCAGCAGGCGATCTGCCATCTCAACGATGCCTACCAGGTTGCATTGGGACGGAAATCAACCGGCCCGGGTCGTAGCGTACCGCTCCCCAAAGTGATGAAGTGGTTTGCGTTGCAAACCCCGATGAAGTGGCCCCAGGGAGTTCCCACGCTGCCTGAGGTGGAGCAAGGCAAAGGGGGCACGCCGCCCGGTGACTTTGGTCTCGACCACGCAGCTCTGCTCCTGACAGTCGAGCGCTTCAAACGCGAGTTGCCGTTCCCCTGTTTGCCGCCACGGAATATTTGGAAAGATGAGCGCGGCCGATTGGCTGCGCTGGGGATACCTGCACGCCGACCATCACCTTCGTCAGTTCGGTCACTAGCCCGGATTTCTCACCAGTACTGATTGGTGCGACAAGTTGACGGGAGCGGTGAGGCCTGTTGCTGTGTTTTAGCTTGTGGCCTTGCGCGTTAGTTAAGTCTTTGGTGTTCGACGACATGTTTTGCGGGTTAGCTAGGCCCCTTTTGTCATCCCGAGCGCAGTCGCAGGGATCTGCTTTGCGCCTTTCTCTTGCCACGAAAATTTCTACAGAGCTCCAGCATCGGACACGCAGAAGAACCGTTCTTTCAGCAGGCAATGGCAGGAGAGTCACTCCTGGCAGCGAAGCGGCTGTTATCGAGACCCACGTTCCTCTGCCCATCCGATGCTGGAGCTCTGTAAAAATTCCTGGAGGGAGAAAGGCGCAAAGCAGATTCCTCGACTGCGCTCCTAATGAACAAACTGGAAAGCGCTCTGGACGAGGGTTCAAATGTCCCCCGACTCAAGCCAAACGCGGCTTGAATGGGCCACCCTACAGTTTTAGGGTTCGATCACTCGCCACCCAGAAGGATCTGCTCCCTGCCCGCAATCCAGAAAAGCCGAGGGTGGCCCACTCAAGCCGCGTTTGGCTTGAGTGGCGGACATCCTGCTCCGCTAGACCGACGCGCATTGCACCCCGTTCATCCCGTCCTTAACTTGCACTGCAAGCAGGATTGCTCGGGATGACAAGTTGGGGTTCAGCTAGCCCTGTTCGTTCCTGAAACTAACGCGCCAAAACCAAACCCCAGGCACCCTGAACGGACTGGGGTACCCATATCTCACGACAGCTTTCTGTCGGGAGATGTGGGAATACGCTGCATTCTACCGGTAACTCTCACCCCAACCCAGGCCTAAAGAACAAAAGCGCCACCCTGGTTGGAGTGACGCTTTTAGCGTGAACGATGGCGCTGTGCGTTACGGCTCACAAGGGCGATCTTGCAAAGTCATCGGCCGTTTTGCTGGATAGTTCACTGGCTGCAGTTGGCTTTTCCGGTTCCTTCCTTCCGCGCCGGCAGCCGCCAGGCGCGTGTCAGCCCCCGAAGCTACATGGCGGGTGGAGGAGGCGCATTCGGGGCTGGCCGAGGGCCACCAGGCGCTTTGTCTACCAGTTCTACATCCAGCTGTATCGGGATCGATTCGCCGATCATGCCCGCATCTGCGGTAATACCAAAATCGGTGCGGTTGACCGTGGTGGTCGCCGAAAGTCCACGACGCGGGTTGCCCCCCATGCCCTTGATGGGCGCACTGGGACCGTCGACATCAAGAACCACTTCTTTGGTCACGCCATGCATCGTAAGATCGCCCGTGACCTTCAACTTGCCCGCGCCGGCGGACTCCACCTTCTTGGACTGGAACGTGATGGTGGGATACTTCGCAACATCGAAGAAGTGGTCGCTGCGGAGATCCTTATCGCGCATCTCCACCCGGGTGTCAATCGACGCGGCGTCAATCGTCACGTTCACGGAAGCCTTACTGAGATCCGGCGAATCCTGAACCACGCCATTTACCTTGGTGAACGCTCCGCGTACGGTCGAGATGCCCATGTGGCGCACCGAGAACTGCGCTGCCGAGTGCGGCGGATCGAGATACCAGGTTTGCGTTTGCGCCGCCGCCTGTAGCCCAGCCAAACACATCATCCCGCACAACACCCGGCTTGCTACTAATCGTTTCGCGTCCATTCGTTAGCCTTCCACTTTCCTGACAGTTGGTTATCGGTTTTCGGGTCAGCAAATTAAGCAGGCCCCACTTTTCACTTTGTTGGAGGCCTTAAGTCTATTTCCAGAGTACAGACCGGTCAATCACGGTGTGCCCGGCAAACGTGCCCGGTGACCTCCCTGAACCTTTTCCTCTATGTCCTGATTCGGAGTAGACTTGTCGTCGCTGCCGGCATGCTGTTTTCAGTGCAGTGATTCTCTCCATTACCAGCAGCGATTACCACAAACCGGCCCTGCATTACGCAAGAACTCTGGCAAATTCTGCGAGACCCGCTATGCTCACAATCAAGCGGCGATTCTCCAGACTCTGGAATCGATTCTTTCGGGGGAGGGATTCGATAGTGGACCGGGAGAGTCGCCGTCTTTTGGTCAGTGACCCTGTACTTCTGTCTGCCAATCGAGCCTTCCATGATCGAGCAAACCACCAAGAGATCTCACAAAGTCCTGCCGTTTGTACCCGCAAAGCCGTCCCACGAAGAGGGCAAGCTGGAGAAATGGTTTCGCGGTGTGATCCAAAGCAATCACGATCTCATTACTGCGCTCGAACGACTCAGCGACTCCTACAAGGGTCTGCTAGGCGGCGAGCCCATGACGGAGCGCGACCAGGCCATTCTGCTGGCCGTGCAGGTCACGCTCAACAATGCGAGAAATGCGCAGAATCTTTCGTCGTGACTTCGTCCTTCTCACAAAAGAAAGCTGAGCAATGAACATTGACATTGATGTGTATTGCTCCACCTGTTTCGCCCTGCCTGGGGAACTGTGCCGCAGCAAGTTTCTGGTGTACGGAGCGGACGAGGTCATGCCGATCGTCTGCCCTACGCACAAATCCCGGCTCATCGCTGCACAGCGGAAGATAATGCGCCACTCACTCGCACGGCAGTTGCTCACGATTGCGCTCTCAAGTCTCCGCGACAAATAAACCGGCTGCCCTGCGCGGAACTCAAGCCAGCAGATAAGCCAGCAGCGCGTCCAGCCCCATGGGCGCATCTGACTGTGTGCCCCGTGGCATGGCAGGCCCAATCGCGAGGGCCTGATTCTGACCCTCAAACCAAGCCAGAAATGCGGATTGCTCCGACCCTGGAAGGCGTTGCTGATTTAGCCAGTGGTAGTACGCAGCCATGTCCGCGTCCACCATCGAGCCGGCCAAATCCAGCTCTGCGGCTTCTTCCTTACCTGACAGCAATTCATTCATGGGCCTTTGCCGCTGGCGCGGCGCGAAGCGAACCAGCAAGCTCAGCGGCTGCGAGCGGCGCAGGGCTTCGCGCGCGGTCCACTGGGCAAAGGTAGTGGCGAAGATCTGCGTGCCAGAGCCCTCGGTCAGCAACTTGAGTTGGAAGCGGTCCAGCACCGGGTCGCCCGCCTTATCCATCCCCAGGTCTACGGGCAGCAGCCGGGCCAGGTGCGTGCGGAGCTCCTCGGGTCCCATGCCCGGCCGGCTGATCTCGGCCTGCATATTGCTGAGCAAAGCGCGACGTGCCGGCTCAAGTGCCTGGTACGACACGCTGGTCAGCGCGGCGCTGTGCTCCATCGCCTGGCCACCGTCGACATACCAATGGCTGTACGGGGCCGGGTGCATCCTGGCCCGTTCCCCCATCGCGTTGAGCAACAAGGGCAATCCGTTCCCGGGCTTCAGTTGGGAAAAGTACACACCGTGCGGCCGAAGATTTCGAAATAGAGGGGCCTCATAGGTAGCAACCCCCTGGCCGATGACCGCGATCCCCAGCCGGCGCACGGGCACCGGTTGTGGCGGAACGGCCGCTCGCAACCGATCGCCGTAATCCGTTGCTGCCTGGCGGAAGCCATCCTGCTGGTGGGTGGTCCATAGGTAAGCCGAAAGTTGCTCGATAAACTGGGATGGTTGCTGAATCCAATCCAGTCCTTCTAGCTGCGGCGAAACGGAGATTTTGGAAAAAGCGGCGAACCACTCCTGCAATTGAGCCGGAGAAAGCGAGCTCAGATTACCGAGTTCCCGCTCGATGGCCGTTTGCTCCACCGGGAATTTGTAATCGTAATCGATCGCTTCTCGCAGCAGACCGGGCAAAAAACTAAGCGGCAATTGGCGCAGCGCGGGCAAATGGGTCACAACCAGTGCCCGGGCCCGGGGCGGATAGCCGGTGAACTGTTCGACCTTGAGATCGCGTGGAAGCATACGCACGAACGGCCCCCTTACACCAATGCCTTGATCAGACTGCCCTGCGCGAGCCCCGGAGAAAAGCCCATCATCGCCCCCAGCGTTGGCACCAGGTCGATCGATTGCATGGGATGGTCGTAGACCACGCCCTGACGCACGCCCGCACCTACAGCCATCATCCACGTGGTGCGCGACGCGGCATCCCCGGTGCGATGATGCTGAAAGCCATTGCCCCCTGCATCTTCATCCGCGTCGCGGCCGAAGTCAGGCAGGATGAAAAGTGTCGTATTGCCCGCATACTCGGGCTCGGTTTGCACCGTTTTCCAAAGCTCTGCGCAGAGCCGGTCAGTGCGGCGGATAGCATCGATATAGAGCGAATAGGCGCCGGAGTGGGCCACGTCGATATCGTGCATCGTGATCCATAGCAGGCTGGGCGACTCTTGTTGCATCAGCCGCCGCGCGATGTACATCGAAAGCTCATCCGGGCTGGAAACCGTCAATGCATGCGTGCGGAAGTCGTCGACCGAGAGCTTAAGAATCGTCTCCAATTGCTGCAGTTCAAACTCACCGCCCGCCAGCCGCGGCGTATAGAGTGGGTTTTCGTAATTATCCCGCAGCAAATGGCCATAGCCGGTACTGCTGCCAGAGGTCGCTGCGGCCAGTAGATGTTTGGGCAACACCACCCGCGCGCCCAGCCCAGGGCCAAACGAGCGATCGTTGCTTTCGCCGATACGGTTGAAGCCGTTGCTGGGCGCAACCACCCACGCGTCCGAAGACGGCCGCTTCAACTCTTTGCGAAAGTATTCGAACACCGTCGGATGATCAGGCGGAACCGCAGAGAAGTTGTTGAGCGTCTCGTAGACACCGGTGGCCAGGCTGGCCGTCGCCACATAGTGCCCGAGAATGCCCTGATTCATCACCTGGGTGAAGAAGCTGGATTGCGGCGCCAGTTCATTGAGCAGGTGCGGAATGTTTTCCTGTCCGCCCGGCGCAAAAGTTTCCTGATCACGGGCACCGCCGCCAAACGTGATCACAATCACTTTGCGTTTAGCAGCAGCAGCGGCGCCACGCACCAGCGGACTCCCGCTCACCAGGCCAGCGCCCAGGGCAACACCCGCCGCGCCGCGCAGGAAGTCGCGACGGCTCCGGCCCAGGTTCGCTGCGATCGATCTGCTGTAAGAAGGCGAATAGCTCACAAGCCGAATGTGTCTCCCGCTACTGGCTTACGGTTCACCGTTCGAGGGCGCTTTGAGCGTGTAGACAAATTGCGGTATCTCGGCCCGGTGACAATGGCTTTCACTGCAACTAGTTTACTTGCTTGGTTGCCACAAACAGCAAGGCTTACTCTGCCCCCTATCGTCCCGCGGCGGCGACTTGCCTGGCAACCAGGATTGGATAAAAAGAAACCCCCGGTAATCATGGCTTGGTTTCAGGTTCGCTCTTGGCGGAATAGACGAATTGCCTGACTTCGTCCCGCTGCTTATCAACTTCAGCCATGTGCGCGGCCCGCTGACGTTGGTAGATAGCGAATTCTTCCTGGGCGCGATCTTTCTGCGCAAGTCGAACGTAGTCCTGGCCAAGCCGGTAATGGGCGTCGGGAAGATTTGAATCGAGCGCCAGAGCACGTTGGTATTCAGGTATAGATCTCGCGTAGTCGTGGCGGTCAGCGTACAAGTTTCCCAGCTGCACGGAGGGTTCGGGTAGCTTAGGGTCGAGAGCTTGCGCTCTCTTCAGGAGAGTTTCCACCTGCCCCAAGTCGAAACCAGCATCCTGCTCGCGCTTTCCCTTCCATAAACTCATCGCGTAGTAGTAAGTGGCGAGGGCGTTGTTTGGCTCTAACTCTGAAAAACGGCGGAAGCGCGCGATGACAGCTTCGGCCTGCTGCGGAGAACTGTCATAAGCTTTGGAGAGAAAAAGGTAACTACGCGGGTCTTTGGGATCCAGGTCCGCAGCAGCGAGCAAAGCCTTGACCGCCTCATCGTATTTCCCGCGCAGATAGTACGCCACCCCTAAACCAATCAACAAGCGAGGCGAGTTGGGATAGCGCTGCGTTGCAGTTTCAAACACCTGGATGGCTGGTTCGTAGGTGCGGTGAACCAGCAACTCACTTCCCCAGTCGAACAGGTTGCTGTCGCTCGGATCCATCTGTGCGGCGGCTTGGAACTCATTCACCGCAGGGACAAAGTCGCCGTTTTTTTCGTGGATTTGCGCCAGAAGATTGTGCAGCTCTGCGGTGTTCTTGATCGCTTGCAGGCTTTGTACGAGCTGCCGCGCTTGAACGAGCTTCCCCATTTCGAAGTAGGCGAGAGCGAGGTCATACCCGTTGTCGTAGGAAGCGCGAACCTGCTGCGCCTTTTCGAGCAGCGGCACTGCCTGCGCGATCCTCTTGGACTGGATGTAGAGTTCGCCTAAGTTGTGGTTTGCGTCGTAGTTGTCAGGCTCGAGCTGGAGGGCCTTACCAAACTGTGCTTCAGCCGCGGCGGAGTTGCCGCTCTGGAAGAGACTGGCTGCGAGATTGGTGCGCGCGGCTGCCGATTCGGGCTTAATGCGAACCGCTAGTTCGAGCTGCTCGACGGCTTTGGTCGGCTGTGACTCCCCCGCGTAGACCAGCCCCAGCAGTTCGTGAACCTCAAAGGTTTTCGGGGCATAGGGCAACAGGTGCTCTAGCTCAACCGCAGCTTCGGGGAGGCGTCCAGCGTCGTAGTTGGCAACGGCTGATTGGAACTGCAGGTCAAGTGCGTGGGTGGATTGATCGGGATGGTTCTGGCCCATGGCTAGCGTTGTGTAGAACAGTAGAGAATGCAAAACCATTTCCCGGGACCAGTGCATTTGTTTCTCTCGCAGTATGCGTGATCGCTTTCCGGCCTACGGCAGCCTTTCCCAACTATTCGCAAATTGCGCCAGAGTAGGTGATTCGACCGCTCCCGCACCGCAGAACGACGAACCCTGCATTTTCCCCCGCAAAATGGATGGCGGTAAAAGCCTGAAAGGCCGCAGTCAGCGGCCTTTCAGCAGTACCCCTATCTTACGCTTTGTTTAGTAATACAACTTCGCCGAGAACTGGATCTGTCGCGGAGCGTTGGGAGCATCGCGAGTGGATCCAACAGCGCCGAAGTTAGCATTGTTGAAATTCGTTGAGTTTGGAATCGAGGTGACGCCGTTGCCGCCGAATCCCGGAGCATTGAAATTCGGATGGTTGATGATGTTGAAGAATTCGGCGCGGAATTCCATTCTGAAGCGCTCATTGATTGGGATGTTTTTGAATGCCGAGAAGTCAAACCGGTGATAGCTGGGACCGGTCGTCGTTCCCGGGCGGTATCCGAGGGCACCAAAACCAGTGGCAGGTATGCAGCCGGCAGGTGCATTGGGAATGGGAGCCAGGTTATTGTCCAGCTCACATGGCTGTTGGAAGGCTGCCGGATTTCCAAGCCAGTACGGGGTCAACTTCCCGCTTTGGTTGGGCTTGATCTTGATACCAAGCTTGGGGTCCTGGCCCCGGACGGTCACATCGCTGCAGTTTGCTCCTGCTACGGTGCCCGTCGGGCAACCGAGAGACAGTGGCTGACCGCCCTGGAGCGTCGTGATCCAGTTGATGCTCCATCCTCCGACAATCGAATCCTCCAGTCTGCCGATGTTCGCCATGTAACGCTTGTTCTTGCCCACCGGCAATTCGTATCCGCCGCTGAAATGGAACACGTTTCTGATATCGAACGAGGCCGGTGCCCAATCCTCGCGGACGCCAAAGCCCTTAATATCAGGAGCGCGGGCGCCACTCACACTGCCGCCGTTAAGCAAGTCACCAGCATCCGTCAGAGCCTTGGAATAGGTGTAAGTCAGTAGAAAATTCAGCCCGCTGCTAAACTGCTGTTCGAGTTTGGTCTGCAAGCCGCTGTAGTTGCTGGCTCCGATCATTCGCCCCGTGGAACCACCGCCGAAGTCAGGGAACGGCGATGTACCTGTGGTACCGCCACCAACCACCCCATTGGTGCTGGCATTGTGCGCCTGTAGCGCCGTCACATTGTTGGCGCCCAGGTTCATCTGGAGATGGGCGGCATTTGTCAGCACGTAACCCGCCTGGAACGACATCGTGTGCGTGATCGCGTACTGCACAAAGAGGTTAGCGGCTATGGTTCTGGGGGTTACGAAATTGAACTGTAAGCCCTGCAGTCCCAGGCCAGGCGCTTGCACCGCAAGGGGGCTCAACTGAATACAGGAGAAGCCGGACTCAAAGGTTGCAGTACCCCCTGGCCCTGCCGTCCCGCAGCCGGCAAACGGTGTGTTATAGCTAACCGGCACAACACTCGATAGCCCCGATGGCGAACCGCTGGGAACTCTCGCCGTGTAATCAAGGTTATACACAAAAGGATAGTTTTCACCGATATTCGGGCCATACCCCTGGTTCTCGAAGGCGTTGTAGAACATACCCACACCACCGCGCACGACTAGCCGGTCGTTGACCTGGTAGGCCATACCGAAGCGCGGTGCGAAATTGTTGTATTGCGGCTTAAGCAGTCCCTTTCCGTACTTGTCGGTTTGGAGGAGGGTTATCCCGTCCTTCGCCAATTGACTTATGAAGCTTGTAGATAAGGAACGATCGTCTTTGCCGGAGGCGGGCACCAGGAATGTTGGTTGGCCATTGTTGTTAACTCCGTTGGGGACGAAGTTGGCCTGACCGCCATTTTGCTCATTGATGGGGCCAAAGTAGTCCCAACGGATGCCCAGATTGAGAGTCAATTTCGGAGACACTTTAAAGTCGTCCTGCAGGTAACTCGCGATGTAAATACGTTCGTCGTAGGTCTTGTTGATGTTGGAAGCGCGAGCTTCGTTAGAACCTCCGGAGAAATCCACGCCGTTCGGGACAGTCGCGGCCGTTGGAGGCAAAATGAATTGCGCAATACCCGTAGTGCTGTTGTTATTGGCGGGAATATCGGTGAACGAACCGTTGTAGTCGAACTGGCCATGCGACCAGGCTGGTTGCAGGGTGTTGAACACGATGTGCTGATATTCAACGCCCACCTTGAAGCTGTGCTTCCCGTAGGTCTTCGAAAAGTCGTCCGTGATCTGCGTGGTTTGCGTGGTTTCGTCCGAAGGCAGGAAAGCGTTGCTGCCCAGTTGCCCGAGGCCGCCAAACGAGAAAGCTGGCAGGCCGCCGTTTTCATTGACTTGTGGGATACCAGCAATTCCGTATTGCTCAGGGATGCCGAGCGTACTGCCCTCCGGGCCGAAGCGCGAAGTGTGCAGATGGCTCCACCCAAACCGGATCACATTGACCGCGGAGGGCGTAAAGACGTGAGTGAAGGCCGCAACTCCCTGAAAGGATTTCGCGGTCTGTGTACCCTGCTGGAACCCACCGCCGTCGGCTATGCCGCCAAAGGGTCCGGGGATGAATTGCGGGTTATCCCAGTAGCTGGCGCGCACAAAAATCTGGTTTTTGTCAGACACGTTGAAGTCTGTGCGAACGTCAAACTGGTTACTGTGCTGGAAAAGTTTGGGGCTGGTTGCAAAGTTCGAGGTGACGCCAGGCGCAGTCGGGTTAGGAAAAAGATCCAACAGCTTAACGGCGTTAGGGTCGATACGGCCGGCTGGAATCTGGTTCAGATTGCAGACTCCCAGGGAGAAACTCGTGGTGCTGGCCGGGCAGGTACCGAACGGATCGCGGACATAGACAACGTTGGCGGAGGGATTTTGAATGCCGGAAACGGGATCGACCGAGCCGCCAGCAACGGCCCGCGTGGTTGCAGGATCCAGGACCGTGCCGACTGGGATGGAACGGCCGAGAGCATCCAAACGCGCTGCGCTGGAAGCATTTGCCGCGACGATCTCAGACAGATTGGAGTAGCCGCTGGCGCGTTCCTGGGCCGTCGGCACGCTAATGCCGGACTGAGTGTTGCCCTGCACGTGGCGGAAACCCTGGTAATCACCGAAATAAAAGATTTTGTTCTTGATAAGGGGGCCGCCAACGGAGGCTCCGAATTGGTTCCAACGCAGTTCGCCTTTTTTGATTCCGTTGTTGTTTTCAAACCAATCGGAGGCATCGAGAATATCGTTACGGAAAAATTCCCAGGCGGCGCCGTGGATCTGGTTGGTGCCCGACTTGACGGTGGCGTTGAGGACCGCTCCGGCGGCACGCCCCAGCTCGGCGTTGAAGTCAGAGGTCTGAACCTTGAACTCCGCGATAGCATCGGGCGGCGGAAGAACGACAAAGTTGGTTCCGTTCAGGAAGTCGACGTTGTCTGAATTGTTATCGATTCCGTCGAGCAGGTAATTGTTCTGTGCAGGGCGCAGACCGTTGGCCGAAAAAGCCCCATTGGCCGCGTTGCCGCGTGTGTCCGCCTGCGGAGTGTTGACGCCGGCCGCCAATTGGGCCAGAAAGGTAAAATTGCGTCCGTTCAAGGGAAGGTTGTTGACGCTCCGCTCGTTGACCACCTGCCCAACCGACGCATCTTCGGTCTGTAACTGAGGCGGTGCGGTGGTGACTTCGACGGTCTGCGTCTCGGCGCCCGGCGTGAGCTGGATATTGACGCGGGCATTCTGACTGACGGCCACGTTCAGATTTTGCTGCGTCGTCACCGAAAAGCCGGGCGCTGTCGCAGACACGGAGTAGTTACCAATTCTGACCGGTGAAAAGGTGTAGACACCGGAGTTGTCCGTGGTGGTCACCAGGGACAAGCCTTGATCTGTATTCAGGAGGGTCACTTTCGCATTGGGAACCACGGCGCCCGAGGCGTCCTGAACCACTCCAGTAACTGATCCTTCGTCCACCTGACTGAAGGCTGAGCGGGTCAGGAAGAAGCAGAGCGCTGCCAGGGTTACGCAGCTGAAGAATTTAATCCAACTAGAGAGATTGCGATCGTAGGCCATCCAAAAAACCTCCAAATTATTCGAAGCACGGTCATTTGCGCTGTTTAGGCGCTGACTCGACTACAACCCCGGCCGAACGAGGTCGTCCCAGGATCCCCCGCAGACGTACCGTAACCGGTTACATTGATTGCCGAGAGAAACCTATGCCAGCCAAATAGGACTTGTCAACCAAAAGGTTGAGATTGGCTCGGGAAAATGCAAAGGGTCCCGGCGAGTTGGGATGTGCTTGCCTGCCGGCAAGTAAAGGGCGAAACAAAAACCCCTTACTTCAAACTAAGGGTGGCCCATTCAAGCCCCTTTTGGCTTGAGCGGGTACAGCGGATGACGTAGCTGCCTCACCCGCCAGCGGCCGGTTTACTGCTACTGTGTTTCTAAGGAACCCCGTTCAGGATGCCGCGTCACAAGAGTAAAGACCAGTTCCCTTCCCGGCGGGATGTTTTAAAAGGCATGGGGTTGGCTCCCCTGCTTCTCCGTCCAGCGCCCTTCGCCGGATTGCCATTTATCTTCGATCCCCCGGCAGTGGGTTTAGCGTTCTCAGATGTTCGCTTGAAACCACACTACCCAGTCGCCTCCCCTCTGGAAGATGTGCTCCGCCTGGTCACTCCGGGTTCCGACGAATACATTACCGAGAGATATGCCTGGCAGATCGAGGCGCTGCTCAAGCAATGGGGTCAAGCCCTCCAGGTATCCGCCAGCGACCTTGGCGTGCTGGCTAAGTCAGTGGATCCTTCGATCGTGGCTTCTTCCCTTGTGCCGGTCAGCGAAACAGCGCTGCGGAGTGGAACAGGGATTAACACCAGCCGAAGACTGTTCGCCGGCGCAGTGGTTCCCGGCCGGGAGCGGTTCCTGGAGCAGATGCGGGCCTGGTTGGGGCAAATCGCAACCGTAGAAACTGCAGAATTTCAAATTACTGATATCGCCGAAATCGCCCCCGTTCCTCTGACGGTTCGCCTGAGTATCCGTTATGACATAGTTGCGCTGCGGAAAGATCAGCGGGGCGAAGAGCGGGTTGGCTCATGGCACACCGAGTGGTTGCACGATGAGGTGCAGGGGTGGAAAGCGCGCCGGTGGGAGGCGCGCGAAGAAACGGTTGGGATTTCTGATAGGCGGGCGTTCGCTGATATCACCGGTCAAGCTCTGGGCCAGGCGGAGTCATACCCCAAACAGATGCTGCGTGGCTCCGACTACTGGCGTACAGTTCTGGACGGTGCATGCGGCATCGATGTGTACGGCAACAACGGCCTGGCCGCAGGCGACTACAACAATGACGGTTACGATGACCTGTATGTTTGCCAGCCGTCGGGGTTGCCCAACCGGCTCTATCGCAACCGGGGCGACGGCACGTTCGAAGACGTAACGGAAAAAGCCGGCGTAGGCGTGCTCGACAATTCCGCGTGCGCCCTGTTCGCAGATTTCGGAAACAAAGGGCTGCAGGATCTTCTTGTTGTTTGCGGCAGCGGTCCCCTGCTTTTTCTGAATCAAGGAGATGGAACCTTTTCGATCAAGCGCGACGCCTTTAGGTTCGAGCAGGCTCCACAGGGCACGTTCACAAGTGCGGCGATCGCCGATTACGATCGTGACGGACGTCTCGATGTTTATTTCTGCCTTTACAGCTACTACCTGGGTCTGGACCAGTATCACTATCCGGTGCCGTATTTCGATGCGCAGAATGGGCCGCCTAATTACCTGATGCATAACGAAGGCAACGGGACTTTCGTCGACCGGACCGCGGCGGCAGGACTGAATGCTGAGAACAACCGCTATAGCTTCGCATGTGCCTGGGGCGACTACACAGGCAAGGGTTTGCCCGATCTTTATGTGGCCAACGATTTCGGCCGCAGCAACCTGTACCGCAACAACGGTGACTCCACATTCACCGCGGTCTCCGCTGAAGCCCGCATTGACGATCCAGGCGCGGGTATGAGCGCCTGCTGGTCTGACTTCGACAACGACGGCAAGCAGGACGCCTACGTCGCCGATATGTGGTCCTCTGCAGGAAAACGGGTCTCCGGGCAGCAGCGCTTCCATGAAAAAGCCCCGGAGGCCATCCGGGAGCACTTTCGCCGGCACGCCGCAGGCAATGCGCTCTACCGCAACGACGCGTCAGGAAAGTTTCAAGACGTAAGTCAGAGGGCCGGAGTCGCAATGGGCCGTTGGGCCTGGTCGTCGGATTTCTGGGACTTCGATCATGATGGCTTTCCAGATCTCTACGTGAGCAATGGATATATCTCCGCGCCGCAATCGGACGACCTTGCAAGTTTCTTCTGGCGGCAGGTGGTGGGTAAATCCCCCGAGAATGGAACGCCCTCCCTGGCCTACGAGCGAGGGTGGAATGCAATCAACGAATTGATCCGATCGGACCGCTCCTGGAGTGGCTACGAGCGAAACATCATGTTTGCCAATAACCGCGATGGCACGTTCACCGAGGTTTCAGGGCCCGTTGGGTTGGATTTTCCCGAGGATAGCCGTGCGTTTGTTTTGGCCGATCTCGACCATGACGGACGATTAGAGGTGATCCTCAAAAATCGCAATGCGCCGCAGTTACGAATCCTGCACAACGTGATGAATGACCTTGGGCCATCGGTTGCGTTCCGCCTGCAGGGTAAGACCAGCAACCGCGATGCAATAGGCAGTTCAGTCACAGTGCAGGCGGGGACGCTGAGGCAGACGAAGTATTTGCAGGCGGGACAGGGGTTTCTTTCCCAGCACACAAAGGAGGTCTTCTTTGGGCTGGGCAAGGCGGAAGGCACTGTGCGCGCCACCGTCCGTTGGCCCGATGGGCATTCCGAGGAATTTGAAAATGTTCCGGTCAATCACCGGATTTTCATCGAGGAGGCTTCCGGCAAATTTGACGCGAAGCCATTTGCCGCGCCGCCTCAGTCCTACGCGCAAGCTGCACCACCGATGAAGTTGGAAGCGCTGCCCTCGCATGTAGAAACGTGGTTGATCGATCCGTTGGCCGCACCGGCGCTCTCGCTGCCTGACATGGCGGGGAACCCGCGAGAGCTGAAGAGTCAGCGGGATGGCTGCGTGCTCCTTACCTTTTGGGCCACCATTGCTCCGGCTTCTGTTGAGTACTTGCGGCTGTTGGATAGGAAAATAGCCAGGAGCCGTCTGGAGATAATGGCTGTGAACCTGGACAAGCCAGGCGAGACCGCCGCGGCCCATTCGTTGGCGGCTCGCGAGGGATTTTCCTTTCCCGTCGTGTTTGCGACCGAAGAGGCCGCGGGTGTCTATAACATCATCTACCGTTACTTATTCGACCGGCGCAGAGATCTCGCGATTCCGGCCTCCTTCCTGGTAGACAGGGAAGGCATGATCGTGAAGGTGTATCAAGGCCCCGTCGATGCTGCGCGGTTGTTGGAAGATTTGAGGGGTCTACCCACCAACGTAGCCGAACGCCTGCGCAAGGCGCTGCCGTTTGACGGCGTGCCGTACCAGGTTACGTTCCAGCGCAACGCATTCACCTATGGGGTTGCGCTGTACCAGCATGGCTACCTGGACGCGGCCGCCGAGGCCTTCGCGCAGGTGATTGCGCAGAAACCGGACAATCCGGAAGCGTATTACAACCTGGGCACACTGCACCTGAGACAAAACAACCTTCAACAGGCGCGCCAGAATATAGAACAGACATTGAAGCTACGCCCGAACTATCCTGAGGCGTGGAACAACCTGGGAATGATTGCGGCGCAACAGGGACAAGCGGAGGAAGCAGTGCGGGCCTTTGAGCAATCCATCAGCCAGCGACCGAGCTATGCAATCGCTTTGCTCAACCTGGGGAATCTTTATCGTCGCCAGGGCGCGTTTGCTGAGGCGCAAACGTTTCTAGAGCGCGCTCTCGAGATAGAACCCGAGGATGCCGAGGCGAATTACAGCCTCGGTATGTTCTACGCGCAGCAGGGGCAAACGGACAGGGCGGCAGACTATTTACATAAAGCCATCGATTTGCGTCCCGGTTACCCTGAGGCTCTAAACAATCTGGGCGTTCTGTTTGTTCAAATCAAGAATGACGCAGCTGCGGAAACCCAATTTAGAATGTGCATACAGGCCGCTCCGAAATTCGATCAAGCCTATATCAATCTTGCCCGTCTCTACGTGATGCAGAACAACAAGGAGAAAGCAGAAGAAGTGCTGCAACAACTGCTGCAAGTACAGCCGCAACACCAGGCGGCGCAACACGCACTGGAAGTGCTAAGATCGCAGCCTTGATCGGGCTGAATTGAGGTCCAACACGGTTCGCGAGCAATTGAATTCTAAGGAAAGTGCTTCGCGGGCCGCAGAGAAGCCCCTCGTATGTGCGGCCAGAAGGGTGTCAATGGTACGTCCCAAAAAGAAAACCGGGATTGTTTGGCGCCCCACCCCGAAGCTATGGTGGGCCGGAGGCCTGCTGTTCTTATCCCTTAGTAGTTTGCTGGGAGCGGCGCAACAATCGCCTGCTTCTTCGACCCTGAAGGCGCCCTCGGCAAATCTGCAGCAGGCAGAAGAGCTACGCAGCAAAGGCCTGTTCGATGAAGCCAGGGCGCTGGTGCTCAAGGAGCTGCAAAATAACCCGGGCAGCCTCGAAGCCTACAATCTCATCGGTTTCCTCTACATCGATCAGAAGGATTATCCAAACGCTCTCCAGGCTTTTCAGCAGGCCTTGAAGATTGCTCCTGGCTCAGCAAAGACGCGCAACAACCTGGCAAATGTTTATTTCTCCGAGGGCAAGCCTGATTTAGCCGAGAATGAATTCCGCACCGTTCTGCGGACCGACCCCGGCAACCGCGATGCGAACTACAATCTTGGCCTTTTGCTCATGAGCAAAGGATTGGCCGCCGAAGCCATTCCGCACTTCGAACGCGTGCGTCCCACGAATGTCGCAACGGAGGTCAACCTGGTTCATGCCTATTTGAGGAGCAGCCGCACGGCCCAGGCCTTGCGACTGGCAGCAGAGCTTTCCGCGCAAAACAAGCAGGATCTCCAGCTCCACTTCTCCCTCGGAACACTGTTGGCGGCGGAGAAGCAGTACAAGCCGGCGCAGGCAGAGCTGGAAGAGGCGGACGCATTACGCCCAGGCACCTTTGAGATTCTCTACAACCTCGGACAAACGTATCTTCGCAGCGGAGAAAACTCGAAGGCGGAATTAGCACTCAACCGCGCACTCAAATTACAACCTGACTCGCCCGATACGCTGCATCTGTTGGCCCAGGTTTTCTCCAATGAGTCACGCCCCCTCGACGCACTCGAACTGCTGGTGCAAGCCCACAAACTTGCGCCGGAAAATACGGATGTCATTTACCTGATGGCTCGGATTAGCATGTCTCAGAATTATTACGAGGATGCGATACCGCTCCTGGAATCGGGTCTCACGCTTGCCCCGCAGCGCCTGGATCTACTGTCCGCCCTCGGTGAAAGCTATTTCATGGCCGGCAAGGTGGATAAGGCGATCGAAACATTCCAGAAGCTGGTGCAACTTGATCCATCGGCCCGGTCCTACCTTTTTCTCGGCATTTCGTTTCGCCATCTCGGCCGCTTTGAGGAAGCAAAAAAATACTTTGAGAAGGGGCTGAAGCTCGAGCCCCACAACACCGCTTGCTTATTCAATCTCGGCTTTATCGCAGAGGGTCAGGGAGACGACGCACAAGCGGAGACTTTGCTGCAGCAGGCGCTGCACGCGACTCCGAATTACGCGCCGGCCCTACTGGAGTTAGCCAACCTGCGCACCAGGAGCAAAAAGTACGCAGAAGCCGCCGAACTGTTAAGGAAGTATGTAGAGGTTAGCCGCGACCCGGGAACTGGATATTACAAGCTGGCGATGGTCGAGCGAAGCTCTACATCAGACGGATGCTGCCGATCGCGATCTGAAGGTGTTCCAAACACTGGCGAAGAATGCTCCGACCGGTCCCTACCCGTACGAGCACCTTTTTGACCATGTGGATGATCGCGCAAAACTCGCGCCTCAGGCTAAGACTCAATTGGATATCACGCAACTCCACGACGAGATCAGCAAACATCCAAATCAGCCGGAGGACCTCTACCTGCTTGCGGAGGCTTATCTCAAATCCGGTAAGACGGGGGAAGCGAAAGAAACCATCGCGCAACTGGACGCGTTAAGCGCGGGTGACTACCGCACGCAGAATGGAGTTGGCGTGTTGCTTGCTCGATACCACTTGTATGACGATGCCATTCAGCATTTTCGCAATGCGCGGCAGGCGAACCCAGGCTCGGATGAGGTGACCTTCAACCTGGCCGATGCCTACTTCCGGAGAGGTCAGTATGCGGAAGCACTGAATGTGGCTGGGCAGGTTTCAGAACCAGGCCGCAAAGACGATGCCTACCTGGCGCTGCTGGGCGATATCTACGCGCACCTGGGGGATGGCGGGCGGGCGGAAGGAATTTATCGTGATGCCATTGCCCGCAATCCGGACAATGACCAGGATTATCTTTCGCTCGCGCTGCTCCAGTTGCGGCAGCGCAACACGGCGGCCGCAAGGCAGACACTGATGCAAGGACAGGCGCGCATTCCAGGATCGGGGAAGATTCTCTGGGGCCTCGGCCTTGCTTCGGCGCTGGAAGGAGAAACCGCGCAAGCGGGACAGCATTTCGAGCGCGCGGTGGATCTCATGCCAGAATGGCCGGGCAGCTACTCGACCCTGGGTGTTTTCTATTTTGAAACGGGACAAATCGAGAAGGCAAAAGAGGTGCTGAACCGTTTCAAAAGCAGCAACGAACGTGCCAGTCTGGACCTTAGCCGAATCGAGCAGGTGCTGGCAACGGCCCCGGCGGCTTCCCCGGCCGCAAATGAACCAATGACGGTGGCAAATCAGCAACAATTGCTGCAGCTGGCGCTTTCGCTGGCCGATAGGACGCTCTGAAACGTGGCGTACCTCTCCAGGATTGGAATATTAATGACGCTGGTAGCCGCATCCGTCGCGAGCGGCGCTGCGCAGGACGGGAAGGCCAACAACGCCCCCATCACGGTCCGCTACACCGACGTGCGCAAGGCTGCCGGCATCACGTTTCTGCAGGACTCAACCCAGACAGAGGAAAAGTATTATCTGGAAACCATGGGTACCGGTGTGGGGTGGATCGATTACGACCAGGATGGGTTATTGGACCTTTACTTCGTCCAGTCCGCGGCCACCGAAATCTACAAGCCGACTCGCCCGCTGCGCTCCGCGCTCTATCACAACAATGGTGACGGCACCTTTACTGACGTCACCGAGAAGGCCGGCGTCGGCGGCGAAGGACATTACGGCCAGGGGGTAGCGGTAGCAGACTTTGACAATGATGGCTGGCCCGATCTGTACGTAACCGGCTACGGGCGTGCCATCCTTTACCACAACAACCATAACGGAACCTTTACTGACGTGACTGCCAGGGCTGGGGTGGCCGACGATGGGGGATGGTCCACCAGTGCAGGCTGGTTTGACTACGATAAAGACGGTTGGTCTGACCTGGTGGTTACCAACTACATCGATTGGTCGCCGAAGACAAATCTGTGGTGTGGTGATCGCACTCCTGGGTATCGCTCCTACTGCAATCCAGGCAACTACAAAGGCCAGAAGACCAAGCTTTACCATAACAATCACGACGGCACCTTCACCGACGTCAGCGACAAGTCAGGCGTGGGACTGCCCGAGTCGAAAGGCATGGGCGTCGTGCTGGCCGACCTCAACAACGATGGGTGGCCCGACATCGCCGTTGCCAATGACACCTGGCCAAATTTCCTGTTCTTGAACAATCACGACGGCACGTTCAAGGATGTCTCTCTCGTGTCGGGTTTGTCTGCCAGCGATGACGGGAAATATGAAGCGGGCATGGGTATCGATGCTGCGGATGTAAACGGCGATGGCTTGCCCGACGTGTACATCACCCACCTTGATCTTGAATTGAACCGGCTATACCTCAACAACGGCGACAGCACGTTTACCGACGACACGTATGCCTCGGGTATTGGAACCAAGGCGAGACTGCTGAGCGGGATAGCCGCCAAGTTCATCGACTATGACAACGATGGCTGGACGGACATTCTGCAACTGAACGGCGCCATGCTGGAGAACGTAAATCTTTATCACAGCGAAATCTTCTACAAGGAACCCCTGCTGATGTTTCGCAATCTGGGTTTGGGCCATTTCTCCATGACCTCCTCTGAACTTGGCCCTGACTTTGTACGTCCGGTGGCCGGGCGCGGTCTGGCCACAGCAGATTTTGACAACGATGGTGACACCGACATTGCCGTCAATAACCGCGGCGATTCTCCCGAGCTTTTACGCAATGACGGCGGCAATGCCAATCACTGGCTTGAGGTGTTGTTGATCGGGACCAAATCGAACCGAGATGGTACCGGCGCGCAACTGAAATTGACCTCGGAAGGTTTCTCCCAGGTCAAGCAGGCGGAGGGCGGCGCAAGCTATATGTCGGCGAGCGATCCAAGGATTCACTTTGGACTGGGCAAGAGAGTAAAAGTTGAGTCGCTGGTGATTACCTGGCCCAGCGGATTAGTGGAGAAGTTGGCAAACGTGCCGGTCGATACCATTTTCGCCGTGAAGGAAGGCGCCGGGATCGTGCCGCATCCCTTCCCTAGAATCCTGGCTCGTTGAGGTCACGAACCACAAAACGCCCTACCCCGCCTTTCCTGAGGAGCCGGCTCGCCCGTCCACCTCGTCGTTCGGGGATAGCGCTCAAGTTCGAGTGCGCCTGGTAATGACTGCGGAAGTTCGGGGTGAAGCTTGATTGCCCCCGTTGGTTCGGGCAAGGGGCTGGGTGGAGTCTCTATAATCGGGAATACTCTATGACCTTTCCGCGACGCCGATTCCTTGGTTCCTCCCTCTTCGTGCTTGGCAGCACGTTGACCGAAGTACTTACCACCCCTCTTTGGAAGTGGAGAGATGCGAGCCTGGTGAAGGCGGCTGCGGGTGTGACGCCTGGGCAGGTGCAGTTCGTCGACGTGGCGCAGCAAGCCGGGCTGACCAGCCCGAATGTATGGGGCGGCATCGATCATAAACATTCGATTATTGAAGCCAAAGGCAGCGGACTTGCTTTCTTTGACTACGACAACGATGGATGGCTGGACATCTATCTGACGAATGGCGACCGGCTGGATACGAAGTGGCCCGCCGGCAAGGCCCCGATGTCTCATCTGTACAAGAACAATCGGGACGGCACATTTACCGATGTGACAGAAAAGTCGGGACTGGGGCGAGCCGGCTGGCAAACGGGTGTCTGCGTAGGGGATTACGACAATGATGGCTGGGATGATTTGTTTTGCTGCTTTTGGGGGCACAACATCTTATTTCGTAACAATGGCAATGGCACCTTCAGCGATGTGACGCACAAAGCCGGGCTGAGCCAGGCCCAGGTTCGCTGGGGCGCTGGCTGCACGTTTCTGGACTACGACCGCGATAGCCACCTCGATCTTTTTGTCTGCAATTACCTGAAATTAGACCCATCCACAATTCCACCCGAAGCGAGCGCAAGCTATTGCCAGTGGAAGGGTGTGCCGATTATGTGCGGGCCGCGAGGGCTTCCGGCTGATACCAACATCCTTTACCACAACAACGGTGATGGAACGTTTACCGACGTTTCGGAGAAGTCGGGGATATTGAAGCCGGGGCCGCGCTACTCGATTACTGCAGTGTCATACGATTTCGATAACGATGGATGGCCGGATATTTATGTAGCGGTCGATTCAGCACCCAGCATCCTGTTCAAGAACAACCACGACGGCACCTTCACCGATATTGCGGTCATGGCCGGTTGTGCCTATAGCGATAACGGACACGAGCAGGCAGGCATGGGCGTTGCCGTCGCAGACTACGACTGTGACGGTTGGTTCGATATTTTCAAAACAAACTTTGCGGATGATACCAGCAACCTGTACCACAACAACGGCGATGGAACCTTCACCGATGTCACGTTTGAATCGGGAGTGGCGGTGAATAACCGCTATGTCGCCTGGGGATGCGGCTTTATCGATTACGACAACGACGGCTGGCAAGACATCATGCAGATCAACGGCCATGTTTACCCGGAGATCGATCGCTACAATTTTGGGCAGACATTCAAGAATCCGCGGCTGGTGTACCGCAACCTGGGCAACGGGCGGTTCAAGGATGTTTCGGCCGAGCTGGGGCCAGGAATCAGCGAGCACTACTCCAGCCGGGGGGCGGCTTTCGGAGACTATAACAACGATGGCGACATGGATGTGGTGATTTTGAATTTGAATGATCTGCCATCGCTGCTGCGCAACGATGGTGGCAACCAGCAGAACTGGATCAAGTTCAAGCTCGTGGGGACACACTGCAACCGAACCGCAATCGGCGCACGCGTGCGCGTCATCACCGGCAAGCATACGCAAATGGACGAAGTGCATAGCGGAACCAGCGTCATGTCCCAGTCAGACCTGCGCCTGCATTTCGGCTTGGGTAAAGTCGACACTGTAGATGTAGTCGAAGTGAAGTGGCCAACCACGCAGAAAATCGAGCGGTTTACGCAGGTCAAAGCCAACCAGATCATTACTATTCGCGAAGGAGCCGGCATCGTTGCCAGCGTAAAAGTACCCCGGCCTTAGCGGCACTCTGTTTCCCTGGCCGGAACGGTTATTGCCGGACCGGAACCGCCGACGTGGATTGGCGAATGATCAGTTCCGCACGCACCATATGGGTCACGCCTTGTGACTCATTGCGCTGGCTGGCGGCAAACAGCGAATCGAACGCGAACGTGGCAATATCTACCCGCGACAACCGAATCGTAGTGAGCGGCGGCGACATAAAACTACTGAGCGCGATGTCGTCAAAACCAACCACCGAAATGTCTTCTGGAACGCGCAAGCCAGCCGCGTAAACCGCGCCCATAATGCCGATTGCGGTCAAATCGTTGGAAGCCAGCACCGCGGTCGGACGCGAACGCAGTTTCAAAATCTCCAGCATGGCCGCGTACCCACCGTCGAAGCGGTGATTACCGGCACGAATGAATTCTTCCCTGCAGTCAAGCCCTTTACGGCGAAGCGAAGCCAGAAATGCGTCCTGCCGGGTCCTCGCAGAACCCAGATTCGCTGGCCCGCTAACGAACCCAATGCTGGTGTGCCCCAGAGAGGTCAGGTGATCGATCGCCTGGTCGACCCCGCTGTCGTAATCGAGCGAGATATTGCTGATGCCCTGCCCCACTGAGCCGGTGTCAAGGAAAACAATGGGTATGCCGCGCGCCCCAAGCATCTGGATGAGTTCGGGATCCATTTCTGAGGTCATGATGGCGACCCCATCCACCTTCCGTTCCAACATTCGCCGAACGCACACCTCTGTCTTTTCCGCCTGATAATCGGTGTTCGCGATCAGCACTTCATGGCCGTGTTCCACGGCCAGCCGCTCAAAGCACTTCACCAACTCCGGGAAAAAAGGATTCTCGATATCCGAAATGATCAGGCCATAGATATGGCTTTTTCCCGTGCCGAGCGTGCGCGCATGCGTGTTGGGATAGTAGCCGGTACGCTGAATAGCGGCCCGCACGCGCTTTTCCGTGCCCGCGTCCACGGGTGCCGTGCCATTCACCACGCGAGACACCGTGGCGGTAGAGACGCCGGCCCTCTTGGCAACTTCCCTGATATTCATAAAGAGTGGAAGACGTGAGTGGCCGCCGAAAAGTTCCGTACCGGGAGAATTGTCGCCTGGACAGGCGATCTCGTTTGCGGCCATGATACACCGCCTCTTTAAACCTCCGTTGCTACAAGGCCTTAGTGAAGCAGCACTGAATAAGCTACAAGAACTACCTAACCCCAGATAGTGTCGAGCGGCGAGCAAACGTTACTTCTGCAAAAGGGCGTCCAGGCCGGCCTGTGCGATCTGCTCATCGATCTCCGATTTAGCTCCGCTCGCGGCGATCCCGCCAAGCAGCTGCCCATCAACCTTCACCGGTAACCCGCCCTGGTTGGGGAAAAAATTGGGAAACGCAAGCGCCTCTACATTGCCCTTCTTTACCGATTCGGCCGCCTCCCGCGAAGGGCTGCCGTACGCCGCAGCATGGCGAGCCTTTTTCTCGGCAAACTGCAAGGTGTTGAGCGAGGCGCCATCTTCCTTCTCCAGAAAAAGCAGGTTGCCGCTCTCATCTACGATGCAGATGGTTACCTGCACATTCAGCTCTTTGGCCTTCGCTTCAGACGCTGCCACCATGGTCTTGATGGCGGCGAAGTTGAGATACTTCCTGCTCGGCAACTCGGCACTCCACACGGACATGGCGGGTATAAGCATCACTGCCAATAGCTTGAACATGCAGACCTCTCCTGTAGCTTTCTTAGTGGGCGGCTGGCGGTACTGGCTGGCCTTGCAAGACGACCAGAAATTGCTTCACTTCGCGTCGCTGGCGCTCGACTGCTGCAGCCTGCGTCCTATCGATTTCTTCATGCAACTGAAACTCCCGGCGGGCTTTCTCAGACGCACCGCTGCGATCATAGGCTACTCCTAAGCGGTAGTGCGCCTCACTGCATTGCGGGTCGGCGACGATCGCTTTCGCGTAGTACTGCATCGCCTCATCCGAACGATGCTGTGCCGCTGCCAGGATCCCAAGCTGGAGATAGGCCTCCGCGTAACCAGGATCGGCCGCCACGGCGCGCTTAAGCAGCATGCGCACTTGCTCCACCTGCACGGGATCCGCAGCGTGCTCTTGCCGCTTCCAAATGGTCATTGCGAGAAAGTAATTCGCCATGGCATTGCCAGGTTGCTGTTGAGCAAACCGAGCCAGCCTGGTTTCCACGCAGGGCAGCGGCCCGGGAGCGGCGATCACCACCCGGCCCATGAAGGTGTAGGGCGCCGCCTCCTCCGGCTGCAGGTCAGAGGCAGCGCAAAGGCTGGCAGCCGCCTCCTTGAAAAGGTCGCCCGCAAAGAGCGCCGATCCTAAAGCGGTCAGCAAGCGGGCCGAACCGGGATGCAGCCTGTTGCCTGCTTTAAACACATCCACGGCCTGCCATACCGCGCGATGCAACAACAGCTCTGATCCCCAGGCAAAGTAGTTCTGCTCACTTGGGTCGAGGCGTACGGCCTGTTCAAATTCGTGAACAGCCCCCAGTGGATCTCCAGACTTCTCATCGAGCTCAGCCCTTTGACGATGCAGAGCCGCATTCTCGTCATGTGCGATGAGCGTTTGCGCGGTCGCCTTACCCGTGGCGCCGCCTGACTTGAGCGCTGCCGTTTCGCGTGCGAGCTCTTCGCTGGTGCGCAGCGTTGAGTCAGAACCGTGACCGCCGACGGCAGTCCAGTCAGTAACACCAGCTACGCTGAAGTTAGGCTGGTCAGCGAACTCCATGGCTTGTGCCGAGGCGGCCGTGTCGCTATCCATCGTGATACGCACTGTCTGGCCGCTTCCCAGCGAAGACGCATCCAGCGTTACCCATCGGCTATGCAGTTCCGCCTTCGTGGCGCTAAGGCGATAGTTGCCTGCCGCCCGCGGCGTCACAACGAACCCTCCGCTGGCATCCGTCCTGGTTTCGACAGGTTGAGCCGAACCGTCCGTCTGCAACATCACGGACGCGCCCTCGACCGGTCGCCCACGCGCATCGACGACCATACCGTGAATTGGGTGGGTGCTTGAGTTTTGCCCCAGGGCACAGACAGAAACGAGACCGAGCAGAGCGGTCCTGACCCAGGGCCCCTGCAACATCCTGCCTGTTGCGCCGGGACCCACTTTCCAGAAACGAATCACGACGCCACTCCCAGGGTGCTTAACGGAGAAGTGTACAACCTTCCGAGACCACATAAAACCGGCACCAATCGGCCGCCCCAAAGCAACTCCTCAATCCACCACAACCCACCGAACACCAAATCTTAATAAGGCTCGTCGACGAACCGGGGTGCCCCATATCTCACGATGTGCTCCAGTCGAGAGACGTGGGAAGTCACCGCCTCTGTCGGCAACTCTCACCCAACGCAAACCCTTCCTCCACGCCCTCTCCCCATCCCGAACGCCTCTCCATCGGAGACCACCGTAGCTCGATCCCCACGCACTCAGGCGGCCACAAAGGTCCGACTCAGCTCACCTTCGCCAAGGGCATATCATGCCCGGGTAACACGAAATGGGGGAAAACGATGCTGAAACGCGCATTTGCTCTGCTGCCAATCACTCTGCTGGCAACCCTGGTCTTTGCCAAAACCAAGGACAAAAACCCGTTGCCGGCCTACGTGCTGGCGGCGCACACGGTCAGCGTAATCATCGATCCGGCCGCCGGCATCTCGATCGAAGATCCACGCGCCAACGAGACAGCGCGTAAAAATGTGGAGTCGGCCCTGCTCGCATGGGGGAGGTTAGAACCCACACTATCCACCCAGACCGCGGATTTGTTGATCGTGATCCGTAAGGGGAACGGACGCTCCTTCAACGAGACCATTCCCGACGCACGACAAAACAATCGCCCTGGCTCCATCGATCACAGCGACGGTGCTATAGCCGGATCCGCGCAACGCGGTCCCCGGCCGACGCTTTCAGATGATGCAGGGTTCGGCGGGAACCCGCGAACCGCAGGTCCGCAGACGGAGGTCGGCGGAGCGGAGGATTCTTTCGTGGTTTACCAGGGTGGGGTGGACCGTCCGCTCGATCGCTCCCCGGCGTGGAGATATCGCGGGCAGGATGCCCTTCAACCGGGCAGCATGCCAGGGCTTTCTGCTTTTCGCAAAGCTGTGGCGGATGCAGAAAAGGCGGCGGCCAAACAGCCCTGACCTGTCGCGGTTACCGTTCGACCCAGAATGAGGATGGCTTCAGAAGACAGGAAGGTGGAGGCGCGGGATGGAATTGAACCACCAAATAAGGTTTTGCAGACCCTTCCCTTTTCTTTTTGGGTTCCGCGCCCTGTCAAACAACTGCATTCAAGGACAAAAGCCGGTGTGCTCCGTGTCCATCCGTTGAATGTAATCTAAAGGACCGGACGCGGCTACCACTTTTTGGACACGCGCTCTCCCCGGAGTAACCGCTGATCAGGGTACTCCCGGCGGAGCCGACCCAAAAACGTTCAGCGGAAATTATCATGCGGGGTCGGTAGAACGCGAAGCCGCCAGGAAGCAAGGTAGAAGTCAAGGTGCATCACCGTCATATTCTGTACCACGCCCTGCTGTGCATCCTTGTGACCATGGCCGGTTTGCTCTTTCTTCATCCAGACGGCCAGAGCCAGGAGACACCTGCTGCTGAGCAGGCGCGCCCGGCCAATGCGGGCCGGCCCAATCCCATGACCCACGAGGATGCGCAGCGGGGCATGACGCAATTCCAGCAGAACTGTGCAATGTGTCATGGTTCGGCAGGGAGAGGCACCGGCTCCGGCCCCAGCCTGATTGACTCGTCGCTGGTGCGGCACGACGAACATGGCAATCTGATCACCCGGGTCGTGCAGGAAGGACGCTCCGATCGCGGCATGCCTGCGTTCCCCAATCTAAGCGCGAACCAGATCGCAGACATTGTTGCGTATCTCCACGCCAGGCTGGTGGTATCGGATAGCGTCTCCGCCGTAGGACCCGCTGCCGGCTACTCACTCAAACGACTGCTCACCGGGAACGCCGCTGCCGGCAAGCAATACTTCGATCGAAACTGCACGTCGTGCCACGCCGCCCGGGGCGACCTGGCGGGCGTTGCTAAAAAGTATCCTCCTGCCGATCTCGAAGCGCGCATGCTCTATCCGCACCTGACCGACCAGACCGGCACCGTCTCGCTGCCTTCGGGCGAAACAGTGAAAGGACGCATCCTGCACGCCGATGCCTTTGATATAGCACTCATCGATGCCCAGGGGAACTATCACTCCTGGCCCTTGCGCCCAGGCATCAAGGTAGTGATCGACGACCCGTTGCAGCGACATCTGGAGCTGCTCAAGACCTACACGGACAAGGAAATCCATGATGTTTTCGCGTACCTGGAAACGCTGCAGTAAATCCGCATGGCTGACCATACTGCCCGGCCTGTTGTGCGTGCTTCCGTTGCACGCCCAAACACCGGGCAGTGCGGGCTCCTGGACCAGTTACAACGGCGACTTGTCTGGCAAGCGTTATAGCAGTCTGAAACAGATCAATCGCAGTAACGTGAAGTCGCTCACATTGCGCTGGGCGTATGCGACACATGGTGCTGCCATCAAGGGAACTCCCCTGGTCGTGAACGGTGTTTTATACGTAACCGCGCCTGATCGCGTCTGGGCAATCGACGCGCGCACCGGGTTCAAGTTGTGGGATTTTCACCGGCCTTCGCAGGGCGACCATATTGGTCAGCGTGGCGTGGCTTTTTACCACGACCGCATATACTTCGGCACACCCGACGCACACCTCATCTGCCTCCAGGCGCGGGATGGCAAACAGGTGTGGGATGTCGAGGTCGCCGACGTGAAGTTTGGCTATTACCTGAGCGTAGCGCCCATCGTGGTGCACGACCGCATTCTCGTAGGAACCTCGGGCGATCAAACCAACATTCCACACTTTCTGGCAGCCTTTAATCCTGAAACCGGAGCACAGGCCTGGCGCACGGAAAGCTTGCCCAAACCGGGCACGGCCGCGGCAGGGACCTGGCCGAACAGCAAAGCGATGAGCCATGGCGGTGGCCCGATGTGGCTGAGCGGCACCTACGATGAGCAACTTAACCTGCTGTACTGGGGCACAGGCAATCCTCACCCTGTTCTCGATGGCCTGGGACGCGCCGGCGCCAATCTCTACACCTGTTCCATTTTGGCAGTGAACCCGGACACCGGCGCCATCGCCTGGTATTTTCAGCCGTCGCCGCACGATACCCATGACTGGGACGCGGTGGAAACGCCAGTCCTGTTCGACGCCGAGTTTCAGGGCAAGCCGCGCAAGCTGCTTGCGCAGGCCAGCCGCAATGGCTACTTCTTCGTGCTGGATCGGGAGACCGGGCAATCGCTGTTGACCACACAATTCGTGCCGACGAACTGGGCCCTGCGCGTTTCGCCGAAAGGAGAGCCTGTGTCCAACCCGGCAAAGGAGCCGCAACTGGATGGCGCGCTGGTCGAAGGAGCCAGTAACGGAGGCACGAACTGGATGCCGCCGAGCTTCGATCCCGAAACCGGCCTGTTCTACGTCACCGCCCAGGAGGGCTTCAGCTATTGGTACCTGTCACTGGACGAGAACGGCGAAGCGGACGACCACCAGGGCGGCGGCGCCTCTTCCCTGCTTTCCAAATCAGTTTTGCTGGCTCTGGACTATCAGACTGGAAAAGTCCGCTGGCGACGGGAGAGCGGCACTGGCCGGGGAAGCCCTGGCATTCTGACCACCGCGGGACAACTACTGTTCACAGGCGACACCGGCGGCAACATGCTGGCTCTCGACGCCGCAGACGGCAAGGCGCTCTGGCACACGCGGCCCGGCGGAATCATGAACAACGGGCCAATTACCTATGAGCTGGACGGCCGGCAATACATTCTTACCGCGGCGGACGACATGCTGTTCGCCTGGGCGCTGCCCGAAGATTAAAGGCCCTGCGCCCGGCGATCTCGCAATCAACGACGCATCATTAGTCGGCGCGCCCCGAACCATAGTCCTGAAGTCCAAAGCGGATCTGCACGACCAGGCGATCCTCTTCTGGATGCAGTCCCTTGTGGAACCCGAAGATGTCTTCAGCAAAACCGGAGCCCGCCGGTCCGCAAAGGCTAAGCTGCTGAGCGACTCCATAGCGGCTTTCAATCTCAGCATCGCTCTGCGACTTGTGAATCGAAAGCAGGTGCTTCAGGGCCTTGGTTTTGTGCGTGCCGCGCACGTAAATGTGGGGTCCACTGCTGGGTTTCACATCGGTGAGATAAAAGAAGAAGGACAGCCCGCGATAACCATCAATGTCGGAATGAAAGCCCTGCCCGGCTTCCAGCTGTTGACGGCTATTGGCAGGGCCAGCCAGGCTCCACCACATCCGTGCAGTGATCAGTACAGGGTCAGACTGGAGATACTTGCGTGCGATCGCTAACAGCTGCGGGTCACAGGTGAGTGATTGCAGCGTTGGGCACCCCTTGAGAGCGTTTGTGTAGCGCCTGAGGCGGTAGGTGTTTCCCGCGTTCTCCAACTCGCCATAGTGGAATGGATTCTCATCCTTCCCCTCTCCATAGCAAGTCGCTACCAGGGAGTACGACAGCAACTGTTCCACTACGTCATGACGAAGCGTGAGGCCGGTCGTAACCCCATCCCGGTTGATCTCAGAGACAGCGGCATCGACGTCAATGGATGCCGCCAGGCTTGGAACCACCGCTCGTAGCGGGCTTTCGCTGAAGCTTGCGTGCGCTGTGTTCTGCCGCAAACACCAGGCCATAAAGGAGCGCACAGGTCGAAAGCGCCCAAATAGATACATAAGAAAGTGGCTTGGACCGCCCTCAAAATAACGGGAAGATCGACTGTACACATCAGCAGTAAGTGCTATCAAACTCATCGGCAGAAACCTTTGCTTACTCGGTTTTTGATATCGCCGGCTCTGACTGACCTTCAGACGTTAAAGTCCCTTATGGTTACCCATGGACAGAGTCACAGCCCATCGCCGTGTTTCCCCTTTTGGTCCGTGTTGGAAAACAGAACCAGAGCAGAGCAACCGGGTAGACACAGAAACGTAAAACAAATCGCGGGGAGGGAATTGTCAGAGCATACTCCTGGGTTCCATGATCCCTAATCATAAATTTCACCAGCATAAGAACGTAATCACTAATAACTGTCTCTGGACGCGGTCTACCGCGCAAATACTCCGGAACACCGCTTGTAACATTCAGGCTTAAACAACTAAGCGTCGCACTCACAGTGCAGAAAATTAATTAGAGGCTCAGACTTATGCAAACTTCCATAAGTCACTCTGACAATCGGAGCGCCGCCGAACAGCATGCCTTGAATTGGGCCGCCTTTTTTGCCGCGAGATGGAGTGTTGACACTAGCTGTGACAATCACCACTTGCTCGGCTCTTATCTTCTATCGCAATTTGCTTAGCGCTCGATGTGCCGCGCTCCCACTGTCCCCAGGGACCGAGTTCTTCGGTTCGATTTCGGCACACCATCTGTTTGAGATCCTGAGCTTGATAGCGCGAATGGTTAGCCCCTGATTCGACGATTGCTGGAATGAAAGTGGACGAGAAGTACAGAGCCTCTATCTCTTGTCGGGTGCCCAGGCTCGACGAGCATGCGTGGGCGGCATACGCGAGGGCAGCGCCTCGAACGCTTCCATCGCTTTCCGCTCATATTAAATTCCAGGACACAGGCGAGCCCTACCCCTCCAACCGCAAAACCACGCCCGAAGCCGAAGCCGGGCTGCATCCTGTATCCTTGCGTGGGTCGTGAAGCCTCCGTGCGGTTGCACTGGCATCACACCGGGAGCTAATCCTCATGGATCGACGTGACTCTTCGAAAGCCGGCGTGCTCGCTGCCGCACCTCAGTAGTGCTAAACGCTTTTGCGCAGGCCGTCAGCCCTGCGGGAGCCACTGGGGGCCGCACCGTGCTGCCCATCAACCGGGGATGGCGCCACCACCCCAGCACCACGGAGGCGGCGCACGCGGTGGAGTTCGACGACTCCCAGTTCGCTCAGGTAGTCGTGCCGCACACCAACATCAAGCTCCCCTGGCACGGGTTCGACGACAAAACGTATGAGTTTGTGTCGGTGTACCGCCGCGAGCTCCGGCTGCCGGCAGCCGCCCAGGGCAAGCGGGTCTTTGTCGATTTCGAAGGAGTGATGACCGCCTCCACCGTCTACATGAACGGAACCAAGCTTGGCCAGTACCGTGGCGGCTATACTCCGTTCTCTTTTGAGCTGACGCAGGCTCTCCGAAGCGAGGGCAAAAATATCTTGTCGCTCGACGTGGATTCCACAGAGCGCAACGACATTCCCCCTTTTGGCAACGAGATCGACTACCTCACCTTCGGTGGTATCTATGCGAGGTCGCGCTGCGCATCGTTCCCCATACGTTCCTTGAGAACGTCTATGCACGGCCTACCGGCGTGCTCGGGGCCTCGCCGACGGTAGAGGTCGAGTGCTTTCTCGATCGCGGGCCGGGGGCAAAGCCGGGAGCACTCACGCTGCATGCGGAACTGCGCCACGCGCAAAACGGCAATGTGCTGTCGTCTGCCGAGCTTGCCATTCCTGCGCCGCCAGTCAGCGTGCACCACCCGGAAGATGCCGATCAGGCAATGGGCGCTTTGCCGCTGGCCATCCCGGCTCCCGGCAGCTATACAGTGACCCTGGAAAAGCTCGGCCCGCTCCGGGTTGATGTTTCTCGTAGGCTTTCTGAGCACTTATGTTTACCGCTGCGCCGTCCATGGCAATTGCTGGGCGGTGTTCACCCTGGGGGCCTTCGTCTATGCCACGGTCATGACTATCTTTTCCGAAGAGTTCTTTGCCCAGATCATGTTCTGGATCAAAGCGGGTGGGGTCTCGACCCTGGTCTATTTCGCTCCCAGCATCACCCAGCACGCCCGTGGCCCGGCGGACGGCGACGGATACATCGGAGCCCCAACCGTGCGCATAGCAGCCTACACCGGCGGGGTCATGGTGCCCAGCGCCCGGGCCCGCGTACGCCAATACATCGGCCCTCTCAACCATCTCGGCATCGAGGTGCACGAGTATCCCTTGCCTTGGGGAAACATACTGCCGCGGCGCTTTGCCCTCCGCCCTTTGTGGATAGCAGCCACGGCTGCGGCACGCGCGGCAGCGCTCACCTGCTCCTGGAGGGCCGACGTTACCTGGATATCGCGCCAGTTGCTGCCTGCCTTCACTCCTCTCCAGGTAATGGCGAAGCGCCCCATGGTCCTCGACGTGGATGACGCGGTCTGGCTTAATACGGGCGGTCACCGCGCCCGCGATCTGGCCATGGCGAGTGACCTCATCGTGTGTGGCAACACATTTCTGGCCAACCACTTCTCGCATTGGAACAGCAACGTCACCATCATTCCCACGGCGGTGAACACGGCATGGTATCGGCCCCGCTGCGCCGGCAGTGCGAGCCGCGCCCTCATCATGGGATGGACCGGCACCAGCGGCAACTTTCCCTTCCTCTACGCGATCGAGGGGGCACTGATCAGAGTTTTCGAGCACTGCGCCCAGGCGAAGCTACTCGTCGTCGCCGATCGGCCACCGCAATTTAAATCGCTGCCTGCATCTCGCATCGAGTTCGAACGCTGGACACCGCGGACGGAACAAGCCGCGTTCGACCGCATGTCCATCGGCCTGATGCCGCTGGCGGACACCGACTGGTGCAACGGCAAATGCAGTTACAAAATGCTGTGCTACATGGCGGCGGGTCTGCCGGTCGTCGTCACCGCTGCGGGCATGAATCGCGAGGTGCTTGCCTTAGGCGAAGTGGGTTTGAGCGCCACCAGCGAGCAGGAGTGGGTCGATGCACTCATCGCGCTCCTCGACAATCCGGAGCTGCGCCGGAACATGGGCGCCGCCGGCCGCGCTGTCGTTGAAGAACGCTTCAGCCTGAAGCGGTTAGCCCAGCAGTACGCGGCCGCCTTCCACTCCCTGGGCGGAAAATCGCCTCGAGGTCACTCCCTCCCCAACCCCATCTAGGATCCGATGCCAGACCCCATCATCACCATCGCCATGCCCTTTCACAACAGTGCGGCTACGCTGGAACTCTCCATTCGCTCGCTCCTGAACCAGAGCTACAGCGACTTCGAGCTCTTACTCTGCGACGACGGGTCCAACGATCAGGGCCTCGCGATTGCACGCAGCTTCGACGACCCGCGCCTGGTCTGCTGGAGTGACGGCCGCCGCCTGCGCCTGGCCGCCCGCCTGAACGAATGTATCGACCGCGCGCGCGGCCGCTACCTGGCCAGAATGGATGCCGACGATGTCGCCTATCCGGACCGGCTCGCCCGGCAATTGGCTTTTCTTGAAACCCACACGGAGGTAGATCTGTGCAGTGCCGGCGCCATGGTCTTCGGAAAACACGGCCGCCCGTTGTGGCGCTTTAGCCCGGCTCAGGACCACGCCGGCATCACGCGCTCTCCTTTCCGCGGCTTTCCGCTATGGCACCCGCTCTGGATGGGGCGCATCGAATGGTTTCGCCGCTGGCGCTACGAGGAGACTGCCTGGCTCGCGCAAGATCAGGAGTTGCTGCTACGCAGCTACCAGCTTAGCCACTTCGCCAATCTACCCGAGGTTCTCCTGGGATACCGGCGCGAGCGGATGACCCTCAGGAAGCTTTTTCGCTACAAGTTGCTGCACATCGAATACGTTTCCCGGCAACCCGGCGCGGTCGGGAATGGCTGGCAGAAGTTGCAACTCCTGGCCGTATCGAGTGCGCGATTCGGCGCAAATTGCGCAGCCGTGCTGGGAGGATTTGAGCATCGCCTGGGTCACCAGGCCGCCGCCGCTCCCACCTCCGACGAGTTGGCGCAGTGGCGCAAACTGTGGCTTCTGCTCTCCACTTGGTACGGGCGGCCGTCGAGTGAGACCTTTCTGCCCTCGTCCCTGTTACCAGTCGCCACCAAGAAACACGGAGCGCGCATGAAAATTGCTCAGGTCCTTACCCGAGGCGACGTCCTCGGCGGAGCCCAGAGTCATGTGCGAGAGCTTTCGCTTGAGCTGCGCCGGCTTGGCCATGAGGTAACCGTAATCACCGGAGCGCCCGGCATCTTTACCGACCAGCTCCGCCAGGCCGGAATTCCCTGGTTACCCGTGAGGAGCCTGGTTCGCCCCGTCCGGCCGCACCGCGATCTAGCGGCTTTTGTCCAGCTGTCGACCGCCCTGCGCCAGATTGCAGCCGGATCTGGTGTGTGCCCACACAGCCAAGGCAGGGGCGCTGGGACGCGCCGTCGCCCGTCTGCATAACATTCCCAGTGTGTTTACCCCTCATGGCTGGTCGATGTTCGATCGCAATTCGCTCGGGTGGAATCCGCTCTACTGCTGGGCTGAGCGCGTCGCCGGCAGACTCGGTACGCGCGTCATCAATGTATGCGAGTTTGAGCGGGAGTTCGCACGGCAATGCAGAGTCTGCCCGGCAAACACCCTGGAGCTAGTCCACAACGGCATCGCGGAGATTCCCATGACCCGGGTGCGGCCGGTCGATACGCAACCGCCGTTGATCGTCATGGTAGCCCGCTTCACGCCCCAGAAAGATCACGCAACACTCCTGCAGGCGCTGTCCGGCTTACTCGCCACGGACTGGAGCTTGCAGTTGGTGGGAGCGGGCGAGTTGGAACCAAAGATCCTCGCGCAGATTCTCGCACTGAGACTCAGCAATCGGGTGCGCATACTGCCGCCGGAAACCAACGTGGGCCACTTGCTCATGGAAGCGCAAATCTACGTACTATCCACTCACTTCGAAGCGCTCCCCATCAGCATCCTGGAGGCGATGCGTGCAAGCTTGCCCGTGATCGCCACCGATGTGGGCGGCATCTCTGAATCGGTCCGTAAAGGAGAGACTGGCTTGCTCACCCGCCACGCCGACGTGGAGGACCTAAGGAACGCCCTGGCTCGATTAATTGCCCATCCAGCACTGCGTCAAGCAATGGGCAGCGCCGGAAGGCGCCTCTGGAGCACACACTTCACAGCGAGCACGATGGCCGCGCGCACCGTAGAAGTCTACAAACGCGCTCTCGGCGCCCCCTAGAAGTTGGATAGGAAGTGGGTGGGCGTTCTAGACGAAGGATACGAGTTGACCAGTACGTGGAATTTCTACATTTTCTGAGTCGAAGGCGCATGTTCTCCGAATAGGATCTTCGGATTTATGTTTTCGCTTTGTATCAGGCACGACTTCCGTCATGCGTTCGCACAAGCCGAATTGATGAGGGCTTTTGAGTCTGCGTGAGACCTCACAATGACAAATGGAGTCCCGCAGGGACGGGCTGAACTTCAGATCTATCCAGATTAAGTCGGTGGGCTCTGGCGGGATTTGAACTCCCAACCACGGTCGTAGGTTCTGGACGGGTGCCCCATGTTCGCCTAAGCGTACATGGGCCGAAAACGGATTCTTCCAATGCTTTCACTTCATGCGCAAGACCTCTTGTTCTAGGCCACAGCATCTCGCCACTAGCAAAAAGCGTTGGAAGGGCTGCGCCCCGTCTTTTTCGGCCCATGTACGCTTAGGCGAACATGGGGCACCCGTCCAGGGATGGAGGCTTCGTTCTTTGCTCCCAACACGGTGACGACTATAACGCCCACCGTGCTGCTACCCCAACCTGAATTCCGACCGGCAGGCCGCAGCTTCAGTTCCCTAATAAATCGATAGCAGAGCGTCTCCCCCCGCTAATTTGGACAGCTCGGGACTAGGCTTGGAAATCCCGGTTCTCACGCAGCTCTAAGCCCGAGTCTTCTTTAGACCGTGCCCTTCGTACAAAGCCTTTTCCGCAGCCTGTCATAACCACAGGGTCGAACTAATTTACTTCCTGCACCTTGATAATGAAGTACTGAAACGTATCTCCCTTAGCCAGCACCAGCTGGTGGGGAATATTAGCCGGGACATGAACAATGTCGCCCTTCTTCAGCTTCATCTCCTTACCACCTGTGATGGAATCCCCTCTCACTTCGCCCGGTGCGGAAGGAGCCCCGTTCACCATCGTCCCGTTGGACACCAGCGTCGCATTCCCATCGACCACCACATAAAAATCGGCAAACTTCTCATGCAGCTCAGCCTTTCCGCTTTGGCTCCGGAACGCCAGCATGCTGTAGTCCGTGGAATACTTCTTCAGCGTTTCGGTAGCCAATCCGGAAGCGTCCTTCTTCTGCTCCAGGGTCTTTTCCATGGCCATCAGTTCAGCCGGTGAGTACCGGTCTGGAGTCGGAACTGAGCCTCCGGCGCCAACGCCCCCAAACTCGTCACTAAACATGCGGTCAGCAAAACGACAGCGGTTCGTTTCATGTGCGCTATACCTTTTCTTTCCTTGATGTGAAAAGCAGTTTACGCTTTCGCCGCCCGGTGGCGAGCGATGACCTCGATATAACCGCGTGCGGTGTTGGTAATGACTTCCGGCTTCCCGTCCGCGATCGCCTGCAGGTTCACCAGGTCTGCACCGACACCCAGGGCCGAAGCACCCGCTTCCAGGAAACTGGCCGCCGTCTGCAACGTGACGCCGCCGGTCGGCACCAACCGCAGATAAGGAAACGGAGCCTTCAACGACTTGAGATAGCTGGCTCCTCCCATAGCTGAGCAGGGAAACACCTTGACGAAATCCGCCCCGGCACGCCATGCAGTGATCACTTCGGTGGGCGTAAGCGCCCCGGGTAGCGAGACCTTATCCCTCTTCTTGGTTTCTGCAATGACGTCCATGTGCAGGCTGGGGCTCACCACAAACTCCGCTCCCGCATCGATGGTCGCGGCACACTCCGCGCCATCTGTAACCGTGCCCGACCCTAACAGGAGCTTGCTGCCATAACTGCGCTTCAGTTCGCGCAATACATCGATGGCGCCCGGCACCGTCATGGTGACTTCAATCACCGTAACCCCACCGGCAACCATCGCCTCGACCACCCCTAGGGCTTCCTTCGCGGAGCGGGCCCTCAACACAGGAATAATCCCTGCTGCTTCCAGTTGTTCTTGCACTTCTTTTGACATTCGTTTCCTCTGACCCTCGGTTCTCAATAACTTCTAGCGGGCAATACGCGCCGATCCGCCCAGCATGACGCGTTCCACCTCTGCGCGAGATGCTGTGCTGGTATCTCCAGGTGTGGTCATGGCCAGTGCTCCGTGAGCCACTCCGCAAGCAACCGCCCAGGCCGCAGGTTTGCCCACGAGCATTCCGTAGACCAGGCCGGAGGCAAAGGAGTCTCCGCCGCCCACCCTGTCCAGAATGTCGATCTCCCGTTGCGGCACATACAAAATCTCATCCTTATAGATAGCCATCGCGCCCCACGCATTGCGGGAAGCAGTTTGTGCGGTGCGCAGCGTGGTCGCCACCAGTTTGAGATTGCCGTACGAAGCAGCCACCTCGCGCAGCATCTTCTCATAGCTGGCGACGGGCAGCTCATCGAAGTCTTCCTTCACCCCTTCCAGCTTGATCCCCAGCATGGCGGAGAAGTCTTCCTCATTGCCGAAGAGCACATCCAGCTTCTTCACCAACTCCCGATTCACCTCTTGCGCTTTCGCTTTGCCCCCAATGGACTTCCATAGTGAATCGCGATAGTTCAGATCGAACGACGTGATCGTCCCATACTTGCGCGCCTTATCCAGTGCCTCGACGGCAACCTCCGGAGTCGACGGCGACAGCGCGGCAAAGATGCCCCCGGTATGCAGCCAACGAGCGCCGTTGCTCGGCCCCAGAATCGCTTCCCAATCGAAGTCGCCCAGCTTGGTCTGAGAGATGGCTGTGTTGCCCCGGTCAGAACACCCCACCGCCGCGCGCACTCCATAACCGCGCTCGGTGAAGTTGATGCCATTGCGCACCGTGCGCCCGATGCCGTCGTAGGGCACCCAACGAATCAAGGAGGTGTCGACACCGCCCTGCAAAATGAAATCTTCCACCAGCCGGCCGATAGGGTTATCGGCAAACGCGGTCGCGATCGCGGTGCGCATGCCGAAGCAGCGCCGCAAGCCCCGCGCCACGTTGTATTCTCCCCCGCCCTCCCAGGCTTGAAATTGCCGTACGGTATGGATCCTGCCTTCGCCCGGATCGAGACGCAGCATGACCTCCCCTAAGCTCACACAGTCCCAGCGGCTCGTCTCCGCGCCTTTGATCGATAACTCTTCCATGGTTCCTTCCCTTATGAACGTGACAGCGGTGTATATCCCAGGTCTTGTTGAATTCCCTTCACGCAGGTCATCAGCCTGTCGGCGATGTGCGGAATCTTTTGCATGGTCACGCGAAACGAAGGGCCGGATATGCTGACCGCCGCGATCGCCTCCCCTCGGCCATCAAGAATAGCCACTCCCGCGCAACGCACGCCCTCTTCGCGTTCCTCGTCGTCCACCGCATATCCGCGGCGGCTGGTTCGTTCCAGCTCCTTCAGCAGAGCCTCCCGGCTGGTCATGGTTCGCCGGGTAAATCGTTCCAGGCGCAATTCCGGTAACAATGCCTCGACTCGCGAACGCGGCATGGTTGCCAGGATCGCCTTGCCCACCGCCGTGCAGTGGATGGGGCTGCTCGCCCCCACCCGCGAGATCATGCGGATGCTGCGCTCCGGTTCCTGCTTGTCGATATAGACCATGTGCGTCTTTTCCATGATGCACAGGTGCGCCGTCTCCTCCACCTCGGCGACCAGGGTCTTCAAATGGAGTTGGGCGCGCTCACGCAGATCAAACTGTTCGATCGCGCGGCCGCCAAGATCGCATAGGCGCAGCCCGAGACGAAATTTCCCTGCCAGGGCGCGCTCCACCATGCGGTGCCGTTCCAGCACCATCAGGAAGCGATGCGCCGTGCTCTTGTGCAACCCGAGGGCTTCGGCTATTTCCGCCAGCCCCAGCGGCGTATTGCTGGTGGCGAGAAGATCCAGCACCGCGAAGGCGCGATCCAGCGCCTGCAGTTTATAAACTCCGCCGCTCTCCTGTACCGCATTGTGAGATGACATGCCGTTCTCTGAAAAACACAACCGCGGGCATTCTTGCGTTCTGCCGTTGATTTGTCAAGCTCAGCTGACTTGAATGAGCCCTTCCTCTGACAATTGAGAAAGCAACTGGAGCACATCGCGCTCGATGACCCCGGGAGGGGCCTCGTAGTGCTGGCGCAACTCATCGATCAGGTCCGACACCCGCACCGGGGACATCAGGCGGCTCCATATATCGCTGCCGATCTCACCGAGTCCGTAACAGCGACTGCGTGCCAGGCTCATGAGGACAGTCTCACCAGCAACATCCGCGGCCACCTGGTTGGGCATATGACACACGATCGACGTGGAACTCAAACTATTCATAACTGATCAAATGTTAGCAGGAGACGAGAGGACATCCCTTGCAATGCCTGCCACAGGACGCGTCCGCTATGCGAGTCTGCGAATCGAGAGATAAATCTCGCACGTCTTCCGCGAAAGCATTGGAAGAATCCGTTTTCGGCCCAACTGTGACCGCTGAGGGCGAACAGCTTGGGGTCTACCGCGTGGCTCGGACATCTCTGACCGCAGTCGAGATCGTTCCGACGGCCCACCATGCTGTTCTTCGTGAGGACAAAAGCCAACCCGCGCCCGTGCCCATGTTGACAATCTCCAGCGCACCCTGCCTCTGCTATCGTTTGAACCATGCCAGTCCCCCGCAGCGAATCCGCTCAGCACGAGCAGAAGACTCTCGCTGCGTCTTCCAAACGACCCTTCCTGCAATACGTCTCCAGCCTGATCCAGATTGCCCGCTGGCAATTGGTAGCCGCCGTCGTCATCATGACCGTCACTTCGCTGACAGAAGGCCTGGGCGTAGCCTTGCTCTTCCCCATCCTGCAGGTAGCCGGTTTCAACCTGGCCAATCAAGGCCATGTGGGGCACTACACCGGTGAGGTACGTGACCTGTTGGTGCGCAGCGGACTGCGGCCTTCGCTGTGGCTTGCGTCACTGCTGCTGATCTTTATGCTGCTCATGGCGCTGCGTTCCCTCTTCAGCCGCATGCAGTCCGTGCTTACCTTGCGCACCGCGCTCACCTACGAGCTTTCTCTCGGCAGACGCCTTTACCAGGCCATCATCAACGCCGACTGGCTCTTCCTGGCGCGTCGCCGTTCTTCCGACTTTACCCATGCGCTCACCGGCGAGTTGACCCGGGTCTCCACCTGCACCTATCTGCTGATCGGGACGCTGGCCAACGCCATCCTCGCCCTGGTATACATCGCCATCGCCCTGAAGCTTTCCGCGGGAATGACCTCGCTGGTCCTTGCCACCGGGGCAACCCTGCTGTTGTTGTCCCGCCGCTGGATGCGCGCCGTCCACCGGAGCGGCACCGCCGTCTCAGAGAGTGTGAGCGAGGTGTACTCGGCAGCCACCGAACACCTGCAGAATCTCAAAGCAATGAAGTTCTACGATGCCCAGACCAGCGATCTGGCAATGTTTTCTTCGCTCCAGTCCTCGGCCCTGCGGCAGACTCTGCAAAGCACCAGGAGCCAGGCAGCCGCCGCCTTCTGGTTCGAAGCCGGCTCACTTATCGTGCTGGGCGGCCATCATTTTCGCTTCCCTGCAAATTCTCAACGTCGCCCCCGCGTCCATTCTTCTCTTGCTGGCCGTCTTTACCCGTCTCTTCCCTCGCCTGGCGGCAACCCAGGGCCAACTGCAGGCATTCCTCGGCGAACTACCGGCCTTTGAAAACCTGATGACGATTTACCGCGAATGCGTGGCCAATGCCGAAGTTTCCGGCGCGGCCAGTTCCGGGCCTGCGTTGGCCCATGAAATCACGCCTGGAGCGGGTTGGGTTCCGCTATGACGCCGATCGGCCCCTGGTGCTGCGGGATTTATCGCTGACCATCGCAGCCGGCAAAGTCACCGCGATCGTGGGCTCGTCGGGCGCGGGCAAGAGCACCGTCGCCGACCTGGTCAATGGCCTGCTCTCCCCCGCCACGGGCCGGGTGCTGGTCGATGGCGCCGAGCTTGCGCCGCAAGCTGCACGGGCGTGGCGTCGCCACGTCGGTTACGTAGCCCAGGACACGGTCCTCTTTCACGACACCGTCCGCGCCAACCTAAGCTGGGCGAATCCGGATGCCTCTGAGCAGGAGATGAAAGAAAGTCTCAGCTTGGCCGCCGCTGAGTTCGTCTTTGAATTGCCTCAGGGTTTGGATACCACGGTGGGAGACCGCGGCATGCTCCTCTCCCACGGTCAGCGGCAGCGCATCGCACTGGCGCGGGCCCTGCTGCGCAGGCCGGGGCTGCTGATTCTCGATGAAGCCACCAGCAGTCTCGATATCGAGAACGAGAAGCGAATCCTCGACGCCATCGAACGGCTAAAAGGCCGGGCGACCGTGTTGTTGATCGCCCATCGCGTCTCCGCCATCCAGCGTGCGGACATCATCTACCTGATAGAAAATGGTTCGGTCGCCGAGTCGGGTGACTGGCAGACCCTGAGCAGCCGGCCTTCGCAGCGCGTAGGCTCGCTATTCCGGCTGCAGGACGCTCTCGCCTGAGGCTCTACTTGGGATCCCACCAACCCCCATACGGCGCGATCAGCTTGGCCGCTTCCGAAGGACCCCAGGTACCAGGCTGGTAGGCAGATACGTTCGGGCTTGTCCAGGATCGGGTCCACGATACGCCATGCCTCTTCCACGTAGTCTTCCCTGGCGAACCAGGTCTGGTTCCCGGCCATGGCGTCGCCCAGGAGCTCCTCGTAGGGCAGCATCTCGTCTTCTCCGCACTCCTGGTCGGCCAGGAGTTCGATAGGGCATCCCTTCAACTGGTCGCCGGCGGTTTTAATCGAGGCGCCAATCGCGATCACCGGCTCGCCGCTGATCCGAAAGCGCACATAGTTGGCGGGCGGCGCTTCCGCTGAGAAGATCGGGCACGGCGGCCGCAGCTTGGCGACGACCTCGGTTTCGGTCAGCGGCAGCGATTTACCTGCCCTGACAAAAAACGGAACGCCTCGCCAGCGCCACGAATTAATGGCCAGCCGCAGGGCCACATAGGTTTCGGTCTTCGAATCTTTCTTGACCCCCGGCGTATCGAGGTACCCGGCGTACTGGCCGCGCACCACATCGTCCTCGTGCAACGGCTGAACGCTCTTGAGCACCTTGACCCGCTCGTCGCGCAGGCTCTCAATGCTCAGGGTTGGCGGCGGCTCCATGGCAATGTTGCTAAGCACCTGCAAAAGATGGTTTTGCACCACATCGCGGACCGTTCCTACCGCGTCGTAGAAGCTTCCTCTGTCCTGCACATTGAACTGCTCGGCCATGGTGATCTGGACACTCTCCACATAGAGACTGTTCCAGATCGGCTCCAGGAAGGAGTTGGCAAAGCGAAAGAAGATCACGTTCTGCACCGTATTCTTGCCCAGGTAGTGGTCGATCCGGAAAACGTCCTCTTCCGCGAAAACATCGTGCACTACTTTGTTCAGCGCCATCGCGGAAGGCAAATTATTGCCAAACGGCTTTTCAATGACCACCCGAGCGCCTTGCGACGAACCGGAAAGCTTCAACTGTTCGAGAACTACGCCAAACAGGACTGGTGGAATGGCCAGGTAGTGAATGGGATGTTTTGCATCCCCCAGCTCCTTGCGGACGTTGGCAAAGGTCTGCGCGTCCTTATAGTCCCCGTCGACGTAACGAAGCTTCTCAAGGAGGATCGGAAAGCCGACAGGGTCAATGCCTCCGTGGTTTTGACGCTGTCTAATGCCCGGGCCTTGAATTGCTCGAGATTCCATCCCGCTTTGGCAACGCCAATGACTGGGCCGGCCAGCTTTCCGTGCTTGGCCAGTTTTTGCAAAGAGGGAAAAATTTGTTTGTATGCCAGGTCGCCGGTAGCGCCGAAAAACACCACGGCGTCGGAGTAGGGGAGTTGCACAGGATCGGCCATTTACTCTAATGTAACGCCTCCTTATGAAAGGAAGCACATGTGGGGCCGCCGTGCGATTACGAGGTGGTTACCACTGATTTCCCCACGACACCCCGTGACCCTGTAATCTTTGCCCCAACGGTGGTTTTCTCCAGCTTGCTAGTCTGGTTCCTCGGGGGAGGGACCCGGGCCGGCGACGTGGGAAAAATCACCGTTTTGCACATAGCCAGATCCCTCGCCGGCGCCCATCCGGGGCGCCCTTTTAGATGACCTTCAACAGCAACAGGATGATCACAATCAGGATAATCAGGCTGATGCCGCCGCCGCCGTAATATCCGAGTCCCGGTCCCAGACGATAACCACCAAAACCAAATACCAAAAGCAAAATGATGAGGATAATCAGCATACGTTCTCCTTCGCGCGGCGAGGTTGCTCCGCTTCGATCCCTCGTGAATGATGCGTTTTCGTCGACAGCCAATCGCAAGCAGGCACACGTTCGCGATTGCAATCCGGCCCCGCATGTGGTTAACAAGCCTTACATAAAGATTCAATTTGGCTTGGTTTGGATGTACGGCGCGCCCCGAGAAGGTCTCCACGAGTGGCCTGGTCCATGGCCCGCTCGGCGCTATGTGAGGCTAAAATACGTGCTGACTCTGGTTAGTGCGGAAGGCGGACGAAAGCATTGAAATTACGTTCTGTGGCCCGGCTCACATGTGCCGCCCTTGTTTTGGCGGCCGCCCCAGGCATCGCGGCGGCGGAAACCGCCGGATGCTCTTCATCGATGCAGGCGAGCTACCCGAAAGCTTCCATCTCCAACGGCCCCGTACAGGCTGTGCTCTATCTGCCCGATGCAAAGAACGGTTATTACCGTGCCTCGCGGTTCGACTGGTCGGGCGTCATCCCGTGCCTGACGTACAAAGGTCACAATTACTTCGGCGTCTGGTTTTCGCACTATGATCCGATGATCGCCGATGCGATCACCGGCCCGGTCGAAGAATTCCGATCGACGACGGCGCTCTGGACTATGACCAGGCGAAGCCCGGACGGCCTCTTCGTCAAGATCGGTGTCGGCGTGCTGCGCAAGGCCGGCGACTCGCCTTACAAGTTCATGTACACCTATCCGCTGGTGGATGGGGGCAAGTGGACGGTACACGCCGGCCATCGCCAGGTATCTTTCCGGCAACAACTCCACTCGCCCATTGGCATCGCCTACGACTATGAGAAAACCGTGTCGCTGGATCCGCATCAGCCCGTGCTGACTCTGCAGCACAGCTTAAAAAATACCGGGACGAAAACGATCGACACGGAGGTCTATGACCACGACTTCTTCATGCTGGACGCAGCTCCCAGCGGGCCAGGCATGGTGATACGGTTCCCATTCGAACCCAAAGCGGAAAAGTCGATGGAGCCCCGGGCCGGCGATCGAGGGCAAGCAGATCGTCTATCGGGAAGAGCTGCAACCGAATCAGTATGTGGAAAGTTATCTGACGGGCTATTCCGATAAGCCCTCGGATTACGACATCGTGGTCGAGGACACGCGGACAGGAGTCGGGGTCGAGCAGACCGGGGACAATCCCATTTCCCGGTTCAATTTCTGGTCCCCGCGCACCGCCATATGCCCCGAGGCCTACCATCACCTGGTGATCGCGCCGGGACAAACCGCACGTTGGAACATTCACTATCGCTTCTATGCCAAATAGCGATGAAAAGGATCCAGTGAAAAGTATTGGACAAGGTAAGGTAGCGATCGTTACCGGGGCGGGCAGCGGGATTGGACGAGCAGCTGCGCTGGCACTGCAGTCTGCCGGCTACTCAGTAACGCTGGCAGGACGGCGCATGGCGGAACTGGAACAGACCGCGGCCATGGCCGTGGATGGAGGTGGACCCATGCTCCCCATCTCCACCGACGTCCGGCAACCCGATTCGATCCGAGCCCTGTTTGCCGCTACCGATCGCCGGTTCGGCCGGTTGGATGTTCTGTTCAACAACGCCGGCGTCAATGCTCCCCCGTTACCGATGGAGGATCTGACCTACGAACAGTGGTCCGATGTGGTCGCCGTGAATCTTACCGGCTCGTTCCTCTGCGCGCAGGAAGCCATCCGCCGCATGAAGACCCAGCAGCCGAAGGGGGGACGCATCATCAATAACGGTTCCATCTCCGCCCACGTTCCGCGCATGTACTCGGCGCCCTACACCGCCACCAAACATGCCATCACCGGGCTCACGAAATCCATCTCGCTCGACGGCCGGCCCCACAACATTGCCTGTGGTCAGATCGACATCGGCAACGCCGGGGACATGGGCGGGAAGGCGCCGAGCGGATCTCTGCAGCCGAATGGCGACGTAGTCCTGGAACCCCGGATGGATGTAAAGCACGTTGGCGACGCGGTCCTCCATATGGCCAGCCTGCCGCTGGATGCGAACGTGCAGTTCATGACCATCATGGCAACCAACATGCCCTTCATCGGCCGCGGATAACCGATATAGAAAGCGACCAGTCACTTGCTGAAATCCGAAATACCCACTCCAGCACTCCTGCTCGACATGGACGCCATGGAAGCCAATCTCCAGCGGATGGCTGCTTTTTTCACCGAAGGTCCATGCCGCCTGCGCCCGCACTACAAGAACCACAAGTGCGTGGCCCTTGCGAAGCGGCAGTTGGCCCACGGGGCAATCGGGATTACGTGTGCCACGCTGGGCGAGGCAGAGGCGCTGGCCAGGAGCGGTATCGAAAGCATCCTGATAGCCAATGAGATCGCCGGCGCGCCGCAGATCGAGCGCTTTGTTCAGCTCTCCCGGGCCACGGACATCATGGTGGGCGTCGACAATGAGCGCACGATCGCTGCGCTCTCTGCGGCGTCCATCCAGGCAAAGGTCCCGCTGAGTGTGGTCGTCGATGTGGACACGGGGATGGGCCGCTGTGGAGCGCCTCCCGGCGAACCGGCTCTCGCCCTGGCCCAGATGGCGACGGCGCAGGGTCTGCGCTTTCGCGGCCTGATTGGCTATGAAGGACACTGCGTCCGCTTGCCTCCCGGACCCGCTAAAGTCGAAGCCATCGAGCAGGCCATGGGCAAGCTGGTCGGTACCGCGAAGCTGATGCAGTGCCCATGGGCTACCGGTAGAGATTGTCAGCGCCGGGGGAACAGGCACGCACGCTATCTCGGGCAGGATCCCCGGGGTGACCGAGATACAAGGCGGGTCGTACCTGCTGATGGATACCGATTACCAGACGGTATGTCCTGAGTTCGAGCTGGCACTGAGTGTGCTGGGCACGGTCATCAGCCGGCGCGGCAATGAGCGTCTGATTCTCAACATCGGCTTGAAGGAAATCAGCGGCGAACGAGGACTACCGGTGCTAAAGAACTTGAGCGGCGCGCGGCTGCATCAAGCTGAACGCGGAGCACGCCATCGTCGACATCACTGGACCCCGGTTTTTCCGCGCAGGTCGGCGACCAGTTAGAGCTTTGGGCCCACTACAGTGACGCCACGGCCAGTCTCCATCGCCGCATGTTCGGCGTGCGCGGTGGACGGGTGGAAGAGACATTTCTTCTCGAAAGCTGAACGGAGCCGGAGGTGAGAGATGCGCCTGAAAGACAAAGTGATCCTGGTCACCGGCTCGACTACGGGCATTGGCGAAGGCATGGCACGGATCTTCGCGCGCGAAGGCGCGAAGGTGATGGTGCATGGAAGGCGGAAGGATGCGGCGCAGAAACTGGTAGCCGAGATTGGGAAGGATGCCTCCTTCGTGATCGGGTCGCTCGAGGATCCGCTGGTGCCGGCGAAGCTCATTACTGAAACGGTCAGCCACTTTGGACGAATCGACGGCCTGGTAAATAACGCAGCCGCGATCACCCGCGGGAGCATCGAGAAGACAGACAGCGAACTCTTCGACCGAACCGTTGCTGTCGATCTGAAGGCGCCGTTCCTTTTGATCCAGGCTGCACTTCCCTACTTTCGCGAGAAAGGCGCCGGACGCGTGCTGAACATCGGCTCCATGAACGCGTATTGCGGCGAGCGTAACCAGTTCATCTATTCCATCTGCAAAGGCGGCCTAATGACCCTGACGCGCAATGTCGCCGATGCGTATGGCACGGAAGGCATCCGCGTGAATCAGCTGAACGTAGGCTGGACGCTTACCCCCAACGAGTTCGCCTTGAAAATGAAAGAGGGCTTGCCTGAGGACTGGCCCACGCGAGTGTCCCGAACCTTTGCGCCATCAGGCCGGCTCCTCTCCCCGGAGGATGTCGCGTGGGCTGCGGTTTACTTTCTCTCCGACGAGGCAGCGCTGATCAATGGCGCGGTGCTCGACGTAGAACAATTTCCCCTGATTGGGAGAAACCCGGTAAAGGAAAGCGCTGCTGGAACGCTTTCATGAAGCGTGCCGCCAACGGGGGAACCCTTGAAGACGGCGGTTTCTCATGAGGGATGTTCGCGTCTATCAACCTTAACCGCGCCTGTCTTTGCTGCCTCTGCTGTCCCGGGTTTTAGGACCAGGACAGCTGGACAATCAGTGCATCTACACTGGGTCTCACGCGCACTCGCTTAGAAAGGGCAGCAAAGGCGTACCTCAGGGGCTTTGGAGTCTGCGTGAGAACCAGGGTTTCCAAACACAGTCCCGTAGGGACGTCTGAACTTAGCCCAGGACGCCAGTCCTGGGTAGATCATGGAATATGATTGAGTCCCGCAGGGACAACTGAGATTGCCAGGATTACGTCGCGGCCCATTTCCAGTCGTCCCTACGGGACTTTTCGTTTCTCGAATCTCTACCCAGGACTGCGTCCTGGGCTAAGTTCGAACCGTCCCTACGGGACTCGTTTTACATCGTGGCAATTCTCATGCAAACTCTTCAGCGTTCCCACAGGCCAATCATTTTGCAGCCGGCTTCAGGATCAGTTTCTGCACGCGCCAATTCAGCAGTTCGGCGACGTAGAGCTCGTTTTCCGACGGGCAGGCGATTTCGTGGATCCATCCGAATTGCTTGAGTTGCTTGCCGGACTCGCCCAGATAGCCGAGCACCTTGCCGTCGAGGCTTAGCTTGTAGATCCGGCCTGGGATAAGCATCGGAGCTGTACAGCACCTGGTTCGGCCCGGGGGTGATGCAGATGGCCCAGGGGGACGCCGGCTTGCATGGTCCCGTTGGCAGCGGGGTTCTGCGGCGGCTTGGGTGCCGATGGCCGGCACGGGCGTTTGCGATCGAAAGGCACATCGATGGTGATCTGGCGAAGGAATTTGCCGTCGCCATCAAACACCTGGATGCGGCGGTTGCCGCGATCGGCCACGTAAACGTTTCCCTTGGCGTCAACGGCGATGCTGTGCGGAACGCTGAACTGACCGGGCTTGTCGCCGGGCTCGCCCCAGGACTTGAGCCAGTTGCCGTTCTTATCCGCCTTGGCCACGCGGGAATTCATGTATCCATCGCTGATGTAGGTATTCGCCTGCCGGGTCCCAGGCCATGTCCGTCACCTGGCGAAACATGCCGTCCACGGCAGGCAGCGGCGGCTTGGGATGCTTGAGCGGCTCGGTGCCTTCATCGGAGGCTTCCTGCTTACGGCCGAACACCATCACCACGCGGCCCTCGGGTTGAACTTGATGACCATGTCCGAACCTTTGTCCGCCACCCAGATGTTGTCTTCGCTATCGACTTTTACGGCATGGCCGAAGGACCAGGCGTACAGATTGTGGCCGATCTCGCGAATGAACTTGCCGTCCGGATCGAATTCGAGAAGTTGCGCGGCGGCGGCGCCATAAGCCGGGCCGGTGGTGTTGCCGCGCGAGAAGACAAAAATGTGTCCCTTGGAATTGACGGCCACGCCGGCCATCTCTCCCAGATAGCGGTCGGCGGGAAGCTTGAGAAAGTTGGGGACGGAGCTATATTCGATCGCCGGCACGGACGCTTGTTGCGCCAGGACAGGCAAGTTAAGCAGTAGGAACGCGAGCATCGTCAGGCGCTTCAATCAAACCCTCCCAAACACGCTCCCCACTCTAGTGGAGTGCCGGTTTGCTGGCAAGGGCGCGGCACGGCCGATTCCAATGGCCCCAGCCGCCAAGCCACACGGAGGTCGATTGGGCTAAGTCCTTTGTTTTATCAAGGTGCTCAAAATTTCAGAATTTATTATTTGAGCATCTTGCCTTCTGGTCAGCCCACCAGCAGTTTCACACAAATGGTCAAAGTGTGCGCACTAAGCGCACTAAGTTGCTGCATGCAGCATCCGGAGCTTGTAGAAGAGACGATCACGCATGAATAGATGCACATTGGCTGCATTTCATCTCGCACAAAATTGCTTTTTTTCGAATCCTTGGTGTGTTACTCACGGCCGCGAAGACTTTCGTCATCCACTCATTGTTATTGCTTTGCATCGCGTAGATTGATACCTTCCCCGGAGACCCCCCATAAGGACCTGAATGATTTGGCTTCGATTTGCCTTGCCCCGGCTCTGCCTGGCATCTGCTGTAGTGTGCTTCCAAGCGGCTATGTTACCGTGCGCCTTTGGACAGGCCGCCCCGTCTGTATTCGATGGACCTGCGTTTGCGGCCCCGTCCGAGATTATCGCGGCAGCAGCAAAGGTAACACCCGAGAAGTACGCCAACGTAACCATCCTTTACGAAGAGGAAAAGGATGCTTTGGATACGGAAGGACGGGTGACCAACGTCCACCGGCTGATCTATCGCATTGAAACCCAGGCCGGCGTCGACTCGTGGCCGGAGACTGCGGTAGGCTGGGAAGCCTTCTACCAGAAGGAGCCTACGATCCGGGCGCGGGTGATCCGGCCTGGCGGCAGCGTCGCCGAACTCGATGCAAAGACGGTTACCGATGTGCCCGCACGGAATGAGGGCGACGGGACTTACTCGGATGAACGCGTCCACAAGGCTCCGCTGCCTGGGCTTAGCGTCGGCGCCATCGTCGAGAGCGAGACGACCAGGATCGATAAGGAGCCTTCTTTGCCGGCGGCGGGATCTACCGGTTTTATCTTCAGCGAGATGTGCCGGTGATGCGCACTCGTCTCATCGTGGAAGCGCCGGCCGCGCTGCCGCTCCAATATCGAGTGAGCTTGTTACCCGGGATCGCGGTAAAGGATGACACGGCAGCGGGAACTCGCCGGCTGGTCTTCGATCAGGGATACCTGGCCGCGGCGATCAACTCCGACATTCATCTGGCCACACGCGTGCCACGGTTTCCGATGGTGGAAGTGTCGACCGGAAAGTCGTGGGGATCGGTCGCAGAAGCGTACCGGCTGCTGGCGGACCCGCAGATTCAGCCGGAAGAAGCGAAGGAGTTTGTCCGCGGGGCGAACCCCGCAGGCCACGCGCCTTCCGATGCCGAAGGCCGCCTTGCCTTCATCCAGGCGCTGGTCTCCCGGCTGCACAAGGAGGTACGTTACACCGGCATTGAGTTTGGCCAGGCGAAGTTACAGCCCCAGCCGCCATCGGAGGTGCTCAAACGCCACTATGGCGATTGCAAAGACAAAGCCGCCCTTCTGGTGTCGATGCTGCGAGCGTCGGGAATCCCCGCCGACCTGGCATTGCTCAACGCGGGCCCAGGCGGGGATGTGACTCCAGACCTTCCGGGAATGAATCAATTCGACCACGCGATTGTTTATGTGCCACCTGCCGTTGCCGGCGGTCATGGATTGTGGATCGATGCCACAGCCGAATTCACCCGGGTTGGCGATCTGCCGTCCGGCGACCAGGGACGGCTCGCTCTGGTGATTGAGCAGGGAGCAAAAGGGCTGACACTGACGCCGGAGGCCCGTCCCGAGGATAGTGTGTTGGTGGAGACGAGGGAGTTTTCCCTTGCGGACTACGGTCCCGCGAAGGTGATCGAATCTTCGCATAGCACCGGGCACATCGATTCCATTTACCGCTCGGAATACGGAGATACGGCGAGCAAGGAATTGAGGGCGTCTCTGGATAACTATGTACGCAACGCCTACGCGGCCAAGGCGCTGACCAAGATAGAGAGTGGCGATGCCAAGGACTTTACCAAGCCGTTCGTTTTGCGGCTGGAGATCGATAAGACGAAGCGTGCGAACACGGGAATCTCCGATGCCTTCGTAGCCTTGTTCCCTACCGGGGCTTTCGGCCACTTGCCACAGTGGTTTTTCGTCGATCCCGCTCAGGGTAGCCAGACGTTGAGCCCGGAAGAGAAGGCCGACCGGGAGAAGGCGCAACAACAACGGGCGGCCGAGTACGAGGTGGACCCATTCATCGCCGAGCGCCGTTACCGGATCACCCCTCCGGCCGGATTTTTGCTGCGCGCGCTGCCGTCGGATAAGACGACACAGATGGGGCCGGCGACATTGACTCAAAGCTACAGCAGCGATTCCTCCGGCGTGATCACGGCAGCCTTCCGTTTCGATACGGGGAAAGCCCACTACTCGACCGAAGAAGTGCTGGAACTGCGCAAGGCGGTGCTCGCTGCGATGAAAGAAGACTCGGTGAGCGTCGCCTTCGACCAGCCGGGGGCAAAGCAATTTGCAGCGGGCAAGGTTCGCGAAGCACTGAGTATCGACCGCGGTTTGATCGACGCTCATCCCAATGATCCGCTTCCGCATATCCGGATGGCGTATGCCCTGCTGGCCGCGGGGGTAGGCGAACAAGCGCGGGCTGAGGCGGTGAGGGCCACAGTGCTGGCTCCGAAGTCTGCACTTGCGTTCAGCGCCCTGGGATGGATGCTGCAGTTCAACGCGATCGGTGTTCGTCTGGGCAAAGGCTTCGATCTGCACGGCGCGCTCGCAGCCTACCGGACGTCGAAATCTCTCGATCCGGAGGATCTGCAAACCCGGAGCAATCTTGCATTCCTTTCCGAGTATGACGCAAACGGCGGCCGTTACAGTTCGGTGGAGGGACTGAAGACTGCGATTGAGGAGTATCGCGACCTGGCCAAGTTGGATAGCGCCACGGGGGAGCAGTACGAAGACAATCTGCTCTTCGACCTGCTGTATTCCCATCAATATAAGGAGTTGCTGTCGGAGGTAGAAAAGCTGCCGGGAAGCGACATTCGCAACAGCCTCGGTATCTCGGCGACGGTGGCTGTGGAAGGAGTGGACGCGGGCTTGAAGCGTGCCGATCGGCTTTCGGCCGATAGCGCGCAAAGAAGCTCCGCACTGGGGGTTGCGGGCAGACAACTCCTCGCCCTGCGCATGTATTCCCAGGCCGCCGCGATTCTCTCCGCAGGCATTCAGGGACAGGAGAATGCCGCTGCCGTGGCTCGCCAGATTGAAATATTGCGCACCTTGCAGCCATACACGCCTTCTGCCTCCGCGGAAGCGACTCCGACGGGTGTGGTCCAGGCGATGATCGCCGATGCTGCCCTCGATAAGCTCACCAGAAACGAAGCCGCGAAGATTGTGAGCCGCAACGGCTACGCCGACCAGGTTGAGTGGGACGTGAACCTCGAGAAGACCGAAGAGTCTGGCGGCTCGTTCCAGGCACTGATGCGGAGTTCCGGCTTTACCCAGGCGAACCTGGCCGACATGACATTGGGCACGATGAAGATTTCTGCAAAAGGCGATGATGCGACCGGTTACCGGGTCACGACGCAAACCGTCGGCGCCGCGGCGCAACAGTTCTTTGTGACCAAGGAGGAGGACTGCTACAAGATCGTCGCCAGTCAGGGAGATCTTTCCGAGGTGGGCAATTTTGCCCTCTACTCCCTGCATCATGGGAATGAGGGCGCGGCGCGCAACGTGCTCGACTGGAAGCGCGACCTCATCCACCGGGGCGGCGGCGACGACCCGTTGAGCGGACTGCTGTTTGCGCGCCTGTGGACTTCGGGCGATTCGAAGGGAGCAGATGCGATCGAGCTCGCCGCGGCGTCTCTGATTGCGGGTCGCCCGAATATTGCTTCCCTGTTGCCGGCGATCGCCGCTCGCAAAGAGGGTTGGACACCGGCGCAAGGCAAGCCCACGGACCTGAACCTGTTGCTGGCGGAAGGCTACGTCACGATCGGCGATGGGCCCAGGGCGAAAGCAGCGGCAGAGGCTCTGCTCAAAGACTGGCCGGATTCGGTCACAGCTATGCGGCTGGCCGGGTCCGCCTATGCGCTGGACCATAACTGGGCGGCATGGAACTCCTTATTGGATGCTCAGCTGGCCAAACATCCCAATGACCGTGAATTGCTGTGGGAGCGTGCGCGGGCCGCTCAGACGCAGGGCGACTTCGCGGGGGCGGGCAAATTTCTGCACACCGTGCTCGATGGCGGACAGGCGACGAGCAACGATTACAACTTTTATAGCTGGAATACTCTTTTTGAAAAGTCAGCCGACGCGGATGCGATCCAGGCTGCCCAGCAGGCTAACTCGCTCAGCAACAACCGCAGCTTCGCGGATCTGCACACGTTAGCGTGCCTGTATGCGGCGCAAGGCAAGACCACAGAAGCGAAACAGGTATTGTTACAAGCGATGGAAGCTGCTGGATTGACGCAGCCAAACTCCGAAGTTTGGTTCGGCTTCGGCGCACTCTATGAGCAATATGGAGTAGCCGACGCTGCCGTCGAGGCCTTCCGGAAGGTTAAGAAGCCTGAGGGAAGGATCGCTCCCGCCGATACTTACGTGCTGGCGCAGGCGCATTTGAAGGAGTTGAAGGCCTCGCAGTGAGGAGGCGGGTATGCGGGAATCATTCGAGCGGGAACGGCTCGGACCTGTGGTCATAACACGGGACTTAATTGGCTTCTACTAGGAGGATCCCAGGTCTCAAAGGCGAGACCTGGGGCACCCTTCGTGTTTCCAGGACGAACGAAAGAGGCGCACGAAATTCGTTAGTAGCCCTTGCAGATTTTTATGAAACCGGGGGTTAATAGATCAGGGCGCAGGAGATGTTTTCCGACTGTGCAATTCGGCGCGCCCGAAAAAGGGGTCAAAAGCCTTGGTGCGATGAATGACTGCATTGCAACGGTTTAGGTTGGCGTTTGCCTCTTCTGTAGTTTGTGCCGTGAGTCCGTGGTTTGCGGTTTCGCAGCAGACGATCACCCCCCTACCGCCGGTCGTTCGAGCAGTCGACAATCAAACGTTACTCGATGGTGGAAGAGGCCTCATTCACCTCGACGTCGTTGTCACGGACCAATCGGGACGTTCCGGTGGCGGGTCTTCAACTTAGCGACTTCGCGCTTCTGGACAATGGCCGGCGGATAAATCCTCTCTCCTTCCATGCATACAGCGAACAATCCCGCCCGAATCCTGCTGTGAGACTCATTGTGGTGGTGGACACGCTCGCTCTTCCTGGCCTCCTTCCAACCAACGAACGGCTTGCGGTCGAGAATTTCCTGCGGGCGAACGGCGGACACCTAGCTCAGCCTGTATCTCTTTACGAACTCGATGAAAGTGGCTTTTGGTCCGTGGGCATGCCGTCCACTGACGGCAATGCGTTGGCCTCCGATCTCCTTCGATCGAAGGATCTTCACCAACTTCGTTCGTTTCGCAGTACCCTTCGCGGAGTCACCTGGAAGTGGATGGATTTGAATGACACGCCATCCCTCGAGGGGCTGAAAGCCCTCGGCCAGATCGCCACTATGGAGCGGCAGGTACCCGGCAGAAAATTGCTGATCTGGGTAGGACCAGGCTGGGGCATCGGAAGTGGAGCCTACGCCGACAGGACCGTCTCAAAAGAGGAGGTCTTCTACACAATTCGTTGGTTCTCAGATCTCTTGCGGGAGGCTCGCGTGACTCTCTACAGCCTCTCGGCCGGAGAGACTGAACCGTCTCAGCTCTATCTCAAGTATCTCAGCGGAGTAGCTTCGCCTCAGCAAGCGAGTTTTATGAACCTGTACCGCAAGGTGCTGGCCGAGCAGAGCGGCGGACGCGTTCTGAACAGTGGTTCCGACCTCATCTCTCAGATTGAGAGTTGCATTCATGAGCCGGACACGTTTTACACCTTATCCTTCGACCCTCCACCCACGGCACAGCCGAACGAATATCACGACCTCAAACTACAGATTCAGAAGCCCGGCCTGAGCGCTCACACCAACACGGGCTATTACAACCAGCCCTACTACTCGGATCAAACTATTCGAGGGATCAGAGTCATCACTTCGGAGCAGTTCGGAAAATTGCTCGTTTCACTTCATACCCTGCCGGATGAGAAAATCGCGCGGCAACTTTCCATGTTGGCACTCATGGACCGGCCCGACGACGTTTCCGTTGCATCCTGGCGTATGGGCCTTCGAGGTAAGCGTGCCCAGCAACAGTTAACGGGCATCATTGATCTATCATCCTTTCAGAAACCATCTCCAGCGACTGTAATTGCCGATCCAGCACCCAACGCAGCCGAACAGGAGAGAATGACCACTTCAGCCGCTGAATACTTGAACAGAACAGTCCCCAAACTCCCTAATTTCTATGCACACCGCACGATTGTTCGCTATCAAGACACGCCGCCGCCGATCAACAAAGGAGAGTCAGCTATGAACCCTTTCACGTGGCGCAAACTACAACGGAGACCGTCGTTTACCGGGATGGCAAAGAGTTCGTTGATTCCGAAACTGGGAGCCACAAGAAGCCGGGAATAGCCGAGCGAAGCCTCGTTACTTATGGTACTTTCGGGCCGATTCTCAAATTGGCGCAGGATATTTTCACTCGCCCTGCACTTTTGACCTGGGCGCGCTGGGAACAGAACGGAAACAGCAGGAAAGCCGTCTTTCGATACGCAGTGCAGTCCAGGGAGTCGCGCTATAACGTGTGGGGATGTTGTCTTCCGGAGCTTGACGGCACTGATGGCTTCGACTTGATCGCCCCCTACCATGGTGAAGTTTCGATAGACCCGGTGAGCGGAGCCGTGGTCCGCCTTGAGGCTATCGCAGACTTAGGGGCATTCGTCCCGCTTCTCCGGTCCGATATCGTAGTTGAGTACGGCCCGGTTGAGATCGGAGGCAAGACCTATCTGTGCCCGATAAAGAGTGTCTCCGTGATGACATCAAGGTCTATCGCGTTCCTGAGGGAATGGGACGAAGGCTTCCGAAGCTACGGCCCGTATGCAACAACGATGAATGACATTACCTACGACAGCTATCACCTGTTTAAGGCCCAGTCACGCATGCTAACGGGAGTCAATCCGTCGATTGATGAGCCCGATCCGCAATCTACCGCTCCCTGAGCTAGCTTCTAAAAGGCCGGCCACGGTGGCGTTGGGCCGGTTCCACCGTCGCGTTGGATTCCAGCGGAGTCTCTGCGACAATCCATGTAGGTAAAACCACGCAGTCGGCATGACCTCGTATCCATGCCGCAAAAGGATGTGTGTGAAGGTTCTTGCAAGTGCCGGCATGGCGTCTCTCTTCATCTCTCTCGCAGTCTCTCCCGCGTGGTCACAGAACAGCGATATGGTTCAGACGGGCAGCGATATTCCCGCCAAATGGCAGAAGCCCGAAACAGACTATGACTACGTAAAGCGAGAGGTGATGATCCCGATGCGCGACGGGGTCAAGCTGCACACCGTCATCGTCGTCCCCAAGGACGCGCACAATCTCCCCATGCTGCTGGAGCGTACGCCCTACGAGGCCAGCCGCTTTACCAAAACGGACAGTCCTCATCTCAGAGACACCGTCTGGGCGGCCAATCGGGAGTTTGTCGACGACGGGTACATCTTCGTCTATCAGGATATTCGAGGGAAGTACGGCTCCCAGGGCGACTATGTGATGACGCGTCCCCCGATGGGACCTCTGAACCCGACCAAGACTGACGACACTACCGACGCGTGGGACACCGTGGATTGGCTGAGCAAAAACGTCCCGGAATCCAATCAGCGGGTGGGCATGATTGGTTCCTCCTACGATGGATGGACGGTCACCATGGCGCTGCTGGGGCCACACCCCGCGCTCAAGGCCGCCGTGCCCGAAAGCCCGATGATCGACGGATGGATGGGCGACGACTGGTTTCACTACGGCGCATTCCGCCAGGTGAACCTCGACTACTTTACCGGGCAGTCGAGCAAGACGGGCAAAGGAGAATCGGTTCCGCGTTGGGCCGCGGATGATTATCAGAATTTTCTGGATGCCGGTTCAGCGGGCAACCTGGCGGATAAGAATGGCTTTCAGCAGCTCGGTTTTTGGCAACGCCTCTCCGCGCATCCCGCATACGATGCCTTCTGGCAAGGGCAGGCGCTCGATAAGGTGGTGGCCGCACATCCCTCCACGGTTCCCACCATGTGGCTGCAGGGCTTGTGGGATCAGGAGGATATGTATGGAGCCATCCACACCTGGGAGGCGCTCAAAGGCCAAAGGGATGGCAGCCAATAATCACCTGGTCATGGGGCCGTGGTATCACAGCCAGGTCAATGGTGCGGCGGCAAACCTGGGCCCGCTCAAGTGGAAGGGCGACACGGCTGCGGACTTCCGCAGAACTGTCCTCGTTCCCTTCTTCGACACCTACCTCAAAGATCGCAAGCCGGCGGAGCCAACCCCGCAGGTCCTTATTTATAACCCGGCGGAGAATCATTGGGACAGGTTCTCCGACTGGCCGGGCGCGACGGAACAGCACCTTACTCCGCATTTATCTGCAGGGCGATGGCGGACTAAGCTTCCGGGCAAGCGGCGGCAGGCGAGGATAGCTATGTTTCGGACCCGGACAAACCGGTGCCGTTTATTGAGGTTCCCTTACAGTTCGACGGACCGCGGTGGAGAACGTGGCTTGTTCAGGATCAACGCTTTGTTTCCACTCGTACGGACGTCCTCTCCTACCAGACTTCCCTGCTGACGGAGCCGGTGCTGGTGGAGGGGGCTCCGTTTGCGGATATCTTTGCCCGGACCACCGGCACAGACGCAGACTTTGTGGTCAAGATCATTGATGTGTACCCGCCGACGGTGGCGGAGCAGCCGGAGATGGGCGGCTATCAACTGGCAGTCAGCATGGATATTTTTCGTGGGCGTTACCGCAAAAGCTTCGCGGAGCCGAGCGCCATCCCTGCGGGCGAAGTCCAGGAGTATAGATTCCGGCTGCCCACGATGAATTACGTCTTCAAACCCGGGCACCGGATCATGGTCCAGATCCAATCGAGCCTCTTCCCTCTGTATGACCGCAATCCGCAGACCTATGTGCCCAACATCTTCTTCGCCCACCCACAGGACTATAAGAAGGCAACCATCTCGATCGAGCATGGCTCTTCCGGCGCGAGCGGGGTGTTACTCCCGGTGGTGCCGGCCACCACAGCCATTCGGTAACGTGTCGATCCGTCGGAGGCAGAGATGGCGAAAGATGTCGATGTGCTGGTAAGAGGACTGGCGGACGGATGCACGGACCTTGTGTTTGAGCTGATCGACGCAGGCGCCGGACCGGACAAACTGGATGAAGGGGGCATTTCGCTCCTGAAGTGGTGTGCCTATTACGGAGATGTCAGCGCAATGAAGTTCCTTATTTCGAAAGGCGCTCAGCTGGCTTCTCTAGGACCGAATCTCGACCTGAACGGAGCTTGTTTTCATGGCCATTGGCGGTTATGCAAGTTCCTTCTCGAACAAGGCGCCGATGCCAATGCTGCCGATAGCCAGAACGGCGAGACTCCTCTTCATAGCGCACTGTGCACGACCGACCGTGTTCAGCACGACGTGGTGCTTCGGGTACTTTTATCTTTTGGAGCGAACCCCAACGCGGTCACCAAACCGGGCGTAGAGACCGGAGGATTTATGCGCGATGCAAGAACCAAAGGCGAAACGCCGCTCCATCGCGCAGCCGCATTTGGAAATGAGGCCACGATCGAGTTGCTTCTTAAGTACGGAGCCAAAGTTGATATCCGGATGCGTATGGAGTCTCGCCGCTCAGCTGGGCAAGTTGGTACCTCCGTTCAGATTCGATCCTACGACTGCTCTGCTTCGGAAACTTTAGAATCCGTCCTGACCGGCAATCCATGCGAGCGAATCTCGTGGGAAGCCCGCGGGATCTTCCTTCGAAGATATAGCGTGTGTACGTCCAGGTTCAGGTGCGGATTTGGCCATCGCCTGGGCTGACGAGATGTCTGCCTACGGGCTTTCCATAACCGCAGCTCGAAAGAACTGGCCCAAACAGGATCTACGCTTCTAGTTCAGCAATACGTTCTGAGTCGGGATATCGAGCGAGAACGTCGGTATCTCAATGTTAAACCGCTCGCCGCGGTCGCTCTCCATCTCGTAACTTCCGCCCATCATTCCCGACGGAGTGTTGAGGGGCGCGCCGCTGGTGTATGAATAGCTCTCGCCGGGCTTAAGGTGTGGTTGCTCCCCAGATCGACGCCCGGCCCCTTGCACCTCGGTCAATTCGCCATAAGCATTCGTGATCATCCAGTGCCGGCTTAGCAGTTGAACTGTTTCCCGCCCTTGATTCTCGATGGTCACGCGATAGGCCCATAAATACTGCGCGTCGCCAGGAGATGAATTCGCCTCAAGATAAGCGGTCTCAACGCTTACTACTATCCCCCGGGTGATTGCCCTGTACGGTGTCCGATTTGCCATAGAGGAAGGTTAGTGCAAAGTCGAAGGATGAGCCAACGTTTGTGGATCACGGCATGCTGCATCGGGTCATGCGCTAGATCGTGCGATTCCTAGGCCACAGCATCTCGCCACATTGCAAAAGGCGTTGGGAGGGCTGCGCCCCGTCTTTTTCGGCCGATGTACGCTTAGGCGAACATGGGGCACCCGTCCAGGATGGAGTTTTCATTCATTGCTCCCACCTCGGTGACGATGACAACGCCCACCGTGCTGCTACCCCAACCTGATTTCCGACGGGCAGGCCGCAGCTTCGGTTTCCCCACAAATCGATTTGGACAGGTCTGGCCTATTTTTCCCCAGAGCTTCCCCTCGCATTTGCATCGGTGGATGTCGAATCCGTTGGCCCATGTCCACCAGGGTTACCCTGTTTAAGAATCTGCGTCAACCTGGTTTCATCGATCGTCATTTCCGCTACCCCCTCGGGATCCCCGGCGTTGGGCTGCATGCTGAGACTCACCCTGAGGTCTCTCAGGGACGTGGCGGAGACCACGTACTCAGTCCGGCGCGGAAGAAATACTCTCCTCCCGGACGGGTCTCGAATGAGGCCCTGGGGCATATTTCACCGGATTGGAGCACCAGTTCGTGGTAGCCAGGGAGCAGAGAACGTCGCCATCTGGTGTGGGCCAGGGATGCCACGTCCGGCCATCGGCAAATAGGGAAACCCCCTTCAAAAGTCTGCCTTCACGGTAAACATGGACGGTGCCCACTTTGCTTGCATCGATGCTCTGCGCAAGGGCCATGGTCGAAACGAGAAACACTGCAGCGACAAGGCGGGACGGCATGACGGGTCTTCCAGGCCAACGGCTCGTGAGGCTTGAGAGCCCCTCACATAAGTCTTTTGCCTGGAATGAGAAACGGCTTTGCGCCGATTCTTCCATGCTTCCAAGGTGCCATGAACGCGAACGCAGGTTTCACGAGCGTGGGTAGCGGTGCTCGGGATCACAGCATTTGTGCCTGCAGGTAGAGAACTCCGTTGTAGGCGCCCGCCGGCAACTGAGGTAAATCTTTCAAGTTGATTCCATGTTCAGGAATCCGTGCGGGAACCTGTTCCGCCGTTCAGAAAGAGGTCACAATACAACAGCAGGCTGGCGGCGGAACCGCTCACCGGATTGCTCTGCGTGAAATGGTGTGTACTGCAGCGGAGCTCCGGTCAGATACCTGGCCCAATACGGCGGAAGAGGGTATGTTGACCACCGGAGAGCCGCCGCCGGAGAGTGCCGCGCCACCGCCGGAGAAGAAGGCGTATAGGTTCAGTCTGCAGAGCCGGGTGAGCCCCGTCCACGTGGTGGTAACGCCCACCCCGCTGGAACTGGCAGCCACACCCTGCGGTACCAACTGGAAGGTTACAAATGCAGGAGCTGCAGTTACGCTTACGGAACCGCCGATGGCAGCTCCGGGCATCACCACGCTCCTCCCGACCCGGATCGCCTGTCCAGCCGCGTTGCCGGTTGAAACGCACAGCAGAAAGCAAAGCACGCCCACTATCTCTTTCATTTGCACTTTGTGGCTCCCGGGCCCGGTTCGCCGGACTCCCTCTCGTCTTGCCTGGGCGTGATCCCCTGCTTAACGACGATCAGTATCTCCGGCGGCTGCGCATCCCGTGTTGCGGTCACGCTGGACGGAGCTGATTCCACCTCATAGTTGCCGCCATTCAAGAATTTCTCCGTAAGCACTTGGAGTGTGTGGCTGCGCGGCTTCGACTCGCGAAAGAAAAAGCGCCCATCGGAGTCTGTAAAGATGGCCGCCTTGTCGATGAGCAATGCCGCCCCGTCCACCGGCTGGCCTTTGGTATCCACCACGCGGCCACGCACCACGCTGCTTCCAATGGAATAATGCTGCAGCGATCCCCCACCGCTTGCGGACTCGCGCGTCATGATCCCGGAAGCGTCCGCGGTATACCGGAGCCTGCCATCCGGGGCCACAAAGCTCCCACCATGCAGGCTGAACCCACGGAATAGACGAATCTGCAGATCGACAATCATGGCTTGCACAAATGGCGACGAATTGCGCTGGGGAACGTAATACGTCTCGTACTCCGCGCTTGCCGATAGCAGGTTCGAAAGAAATCCGCCGCCAAACGAGACCGAGGTCTGCCCGTGCGAGCGAGTGATCACTTCCGTCAGGTTCCATCGAGGGGTCAACAGCTCAGAGAAATTGGCGATGAATGACCTGGTCTTGGGTGCGTCGTCAGGCCGGCTCTCCAGGTAGCTTGCCGTGGCATGCGCGCGGTGGGTGAGTTCCCTGCCCGCGGTGTAAGCGTTGGAGTTGTTCGAATGGCCAAGATAGGTGGAGTGATAGAGCGATGCCTGCAATCCGACTCCCTTGATATCCAGGGTGACCGTGCCCTGATCAATGGAGCTGTTCACGTTCACTGGCGAAGAAACGCTCAAGGGGGTGAGAAAGTTTTGCCTTCCGCCACTGACACTCAAGTACTTGAATTGGCTTCAAAGTGACCAGCACATTCTCGCGGTCGGGTTCACTCTGCAGCGGCGCTTCCAGCACCGTGCGGTGAAACTGGCTGCCGGCTTGAATGTAGGCGAACTGGACGGTAATCCATTTCCGCCGGAAATCGAGGCTGGCCGCACCGTAAGGTTGATTGGCTCCTATCCCGCCGGAGATCCCAAGCTTCAGCCTGTCAGCCGGGTACCAGTCCAGGCCCTCGATCGCTGTGGTCTGGCGGGAGAAGATCATCTTCGACGAGAGGGCAAGTCCCGGCGCCAGGCGCTTATCCAGGAACAGAATGAATGCCGGGTTCTTCGCGCGAGCGCCTTCGAACAGCGGGCTGTCGAACACCGCGGAGGTGGCTCCGGCAAAGGCAAACACACCGGTGCGCTTCCACGTGGTCATGACCCCGAGGCCCTGGGCAACGACAAAGTGGCTGGCGTCGAAGATGTCGGTCGGCAACACGAAGTGAATGAAGTCGTCCCCCAGGATCCAGGTGGATCGCCCCACGACTTTGGTCAAATTGGCGCCGCCGGCAAATCTCCCGGCTACGGTTCCCGCGCCCGCGGAGGCGGTATACCCGGAGGCGCGTACTGAGAGTGTTCCACCCTGCGCCTGGTAGAGACTGGAAGCGCCCCCGTGCACTTGAAACACCTGCCCCATCGACCTGAGAGCAGTTGCCGCAATCAAACAGGTCATGCACAGACTGGCACGCCATACTCCGCCCGGCAGGACCAGCGTGTGAAAGGGGATCATTTGCTGCTGGTGACGATGGGCGCCTTCAGAGTGAAGTGCTCGAAGCGGAGTTGCAGCGAATCCGGGGGCTGTTTCTCCTCCCAGCTGAACTCCAGGTGGCGGCGGCCCAAAGGCAACAGGGGAAATCCTGCAGTGGTCTCAGACGCATGAGGCCCGCTAATGCGCACCTCCTGCACCCGAACCAGGCTGGTGCCGTGATTCTCCACATCGCAGACAATGGTCTTGGTTCCGCTGTTCCATGTGGCCGGAGGCAGATTGATTTCCTCTTTGTTCAGAGGATGCTTTTGGTAGAGATACACGGTGTGGGGAAGCATGATGCGAACGTCGAGGCCGGGATTATGCCGGACAGAGGAGAAGGTGGAATAGATAGTGAACCAGGCTGGCAGTTGGTCAGCGCGGGCCTTGTAGAAGATGTAATAGGTTTGTCCAGGTTCGATACGTGCGCTCATGGCAGACAGTTCGACATGGATGTCGTGGTCGAGCGAACGGAAGACTCCCTGGCCATCGGGGGTGATGCTAAAGCTTTTTGGTTCCAGTACGACGACCATGGGCGTGAGGGTGCCATTGGTGAGGGCGAATTTCCCGTCCGCTTTCATTTGGTATTCCGAGATGACGGGCTGCACTGTCTGCGCGAATGCAGAACTTCCCAGCAGCATGCAGGCGCACGCGAGCAAACCTTCGAACGACAAAACCTTCTCCCCTCACGCAGATGAGAAGCGCGGTTTGCGGTGCGGCCTGGCTCTTATGGTTCCTTATCGGAGCCGGCTGCACCGCGATCACCGCTGGCGGGAATCCTGAGGCAAAAAACTACAGTGCTTGTGCTTGAATATTCAAGGTGCCCGTGTAGGTGCCTGAGGGCAACTGGGGCTGCCCTGCCAGGTTAATTTCCAGGTTCAGATTATCTGTCCGGTTCGCGGTTCGGTTGGTTGCGGTCAGCGGCTGACTGAACAGTAACAGGCCTGCTCCGGCCGGACCCAGAGGTGCGGTTTGGGTAAATGCGGTGAACGTTGTGGGCGATCCCGTGGTCATCTGGCCCAGCACTTCGGAAGCCGGAATATTCGTAGGCGTAGTGGCTCCGTTGGTCAGCGCCGCGGTTGCGCTCGAGAAGAAGCCAACCAGCGTCACCGCGCTACGGCTCGCACTCAGAACCCAGGTGGTCGTAATCGCCACCGGGGATGAACCCGTTGCGGTTCCGCCGGACACCAGGGGAATGTTCACCGTGGCAGGCGTCGCCGCCACGGTAAGAGATTCACCCAGGGTGGCATTCAGCGCAACGCTGGCGGTGTTGGAGTTCAATTGACAGACAGCCGCCGGCATCGTCAGAACGAGCAGGGCGAGCACAGGAATCAGCTTGAAGGGCGGTGCGTTCTTGCGACTGGGCATAGCGATTGCTCCTCGACATCAGACGCAAGGGTAACCTGACGTCTTCTGAAAACGTTATCGGCCGCATCGCTGAAGACTTTATACCGAGGTTTTGGGGGATCGCCGGCTGCGTCAATGAAAGGGCTTTAGAACATCCACCCCGAAGAAGGCCGCTCCTCGCCCTTCCCACGCCTTCGGGGCGGATTCATGCGTAGCCGGCGGTGAGTTGGAACGCATTGAGGAGCGTTACTCTTGCGCCACCTCCTATCCCGTAGCGAAATCCGCCACCTGCGCCAGAGGACTGAGGGCCGATGCGCGCGGCATCGAAATTGAAAACGGGGCTGATGGACGCCAGGTTCATTTCATAGAGCAGACTTTTCACCGTGCGTTGCACGAAAGCCGTGTCCTTGGCAGCTTTCGCTGTCGCCTGGGTAATGTCGATGTCTGCCAAGGATTGCTGAATCGTACGATTCAAGGCCGCTAGGCGGGCGATGGTCGAATCGGCGACGTTAGCGCCGATCTGGGCGCGAAACGTCTGGATACAGCCGGAGAGCGTCTGGATCGAGCCATCCTCGCCGTCCTTCGAAAGGCTCTGGAGCGCGTTGAAATGCTCAAAGAGCATTCCGGATTTCGGGGCAAGGGCATCGAGATAGCCTTGATCCACAATCACGGCAAGGCTGCAATCGTTGTAGCTCTCGCTGAGAGTGTTGGGGATCGAATCACTTATGCTCTTCAGTACTGTTATTGCCTGCTGTAATGCCGATGCGGCCTTCGGCATGACCTGAAGGGCCTTCGCTCCCGCGGGGTCTTTCGACCTCCAGTAAGCGGCCATTTCCTTCTGCGCCGAGTTTACTGCCGCGTCTACAGTCTGCGAAAAACCCGGCGAGCCCGTGACCACGGATGGAACCAGGGGCCGTTGCCATGCGATGGCGGCAAACGTCAGGTTTGACGAGAAAAATTGTTCTCCCCCGATAGGAGTGCCCGGTGCAAGCCGGTTGAGTGTATTTTGCGGGAAACTCCGAATGAACGGTTCAGAGCGAATGCGCCAGGCGTCACCCAGCAGGAAATTGTAATCGTAGTTGCCACCAAAGAACCGCTCCGCGTAGGGAATACCGTGGAGGCTGTCAATCCAGCCGCCGGTAACGTGCGCGTCCAGTTGTAGGGGTTTATGGGGATTACGGGTCGGGGATGCGCGCGACGTAGGCGGCATCCGCCAGTTGCTTGACGAAATCCAGGTGTATGCCGGTTTGTGCCTGTCCGAACTTCACTCCGTAAGAACCAACGAAAGACTGGCGGCTACCATCGAAGCTGACCCCGGCGAACGCCTTCACTTCACCAGCGGGATTGTTGAGGAAAGTCGCAGGTGGCAGCGACTTGAGGAGAGATCCCCGCCTGATCGTGGCCGCCACCCACCGACGCGCCGAAGCGAAAAACGAATCCCGAATCGTTCAGCGGAGTGCTCATGGCAACGAACTGCGAGGTCAGGCGCGATTGCTTTAACCGGCCCGGATCGGCGGGCACGTCGGAGTAAAGATAGCCCGTACTCCATTCCCCACTGCGCACCGGACCGCTTTTCCAATCGAACTGGGCCACGTGAGTTGCTTCCACAATTTCTCCCGATGGAGAGGCGATGGCGTCGATGCCAAATTTTCCCAGCGGGGTCTTCAGGGAGCTGCGCACACCTCCTGAGGTCTGCATGGAATGGTTGTAGATCAGTTGGGGGACGAGCTCAAAGTTGGATTCGACGTGGGCTGCCCTGGAGGGGTCGCCCGCGGCGGCGGCACGGCTCTCGAAGGTGGCGATGGGGCTCAACGGGAACCAGCTGACGAAAACGTAATAAGCCACGTTGAGAGTGGGCGGGTTTGTATCCGTACGGCAGTCACGAATTTCGGCGATCACTACGTTGACGGTGACGGGCAGCTGGAGGCGCGCGGCCAGGTCATTCAGGCGGGTTCGAATTTCGTGTTGCCCAGCCATAACCTGACCGCTGTTGTATTCGCTACCGGGCTTGGGGCCATTTAGCGGCCGTAGCTTGCTGCGTGACGGTCCGCAGGCTGTTCAAATAATCGAAGGGCGAGTTGACGATGACCCGCCCCACCCGGTAGTGCGAGTCAGCATAAAAGCCGGGGGTGCGGTCACAGCTGCCGGAGATCAAGGGTGAGGATTCACCGGCGGCAGCGGCCACGTGCGTGGCCACCATTAGCAACCACAGCCAGAAATACCTATCGGACTTACTCATCGATTGTCTTTTTCCGGCCCGGAAGGTTGCAGACTAGTGCTTGGCGATGGTGCGCGCGGCTACCTGCGAGACCTGGGCATCGGTGGCATTACCCACGGTCCGCTCGTGACAGATCGCCGTGACCGGTCCGTTCAGGTGAGCGACCTGCGGATCGGAGAGGCCTTCGGTCGCAGTCGCCTGTGCTTGTTCGAAATCCCTGGTCTTGACTACGATCTTGAGCGTTACCTCATCGGTGAAGACGTCGCTGGCGGTGGCCCTGGTCTGGAAGGCAAAGTGAATCGTCCAGGTAACGGAGTCATCGGCGGCGGTATCTTTCTCCAGGCCGAAGTCGATATGGCGCATGCCGTCAGGCGTGGTGACGCCCAGATCGACCGAGATGGATACGATCTTGTGCTCGACGATGGATTGGACAGGACTCGTCGTTGGCATCGCTTATTCCTCCGAAGGATAACAAATTGGCTCGAGATCAGCCCACGGGTGTTTCTTGTCTCGACTCACTTCACCCTAATATCGAAAACGGGCAATGAATCCCGCCAAAGCCGCAAGGAAAAGTTCAGACCGGAACGACGGCAAGCCCTCGGAAATGCTCGACAAGCGACTCCTCGAAAGAGATACTTCCTTTCGAGTCAATTACGTCTGTGCGGAAGTCTCCGTCAGATGAAACCCCAGGGGCAAGGACCACATGAGTTGGAAAATTCGATTGTCAGTATCGGTCATTCTGGCCGGATCGGTGGCGGTGGCCTGGGCTGGACAAGCGCCAGCCACGCCGCAAGTGCAACAGACGCCTCGGCCGGTGCCACCAACGCGCGATCCGCATACGCCGGGATATGTGCAAGCCAAGGAACTGCCCGACGGAACCGTGCCGCCGGCGGATCAGGACGGCAACTTCATCCTCGGGCCGACGCACCCCCGGCGCCGGAGATGACGGCCGCAGGACGTTGACCCATGGCACGGTCGTTCGAATTCACCATGAGTTCGGCCGATAGCAAATATCTATCCCGGGCATTGCGCGCGACAAGGGTACATTTGGCACGCCCGATCCCGAGAACCCGGCAAAGCTGGTGGTGACGACAAGCCATCCCGCTCCGTATACGCGCAAGGTTGCGGTGTATGTGCCGAAAGATTATGTGCCCGGGAGCGTGGTCCCTTTCATCGTGGGCGCGGACGGCCCGGACCCGATGCTTTTCACCGCGCTGGATGGTCTGATCGCCCAGAACACAAGCTTGCCGGTCATGGTCGCCATCTCGATCGGCAACGGCAGCGGCGATGCGCAGGGGAGCGAGCGCGGGCTGGAGTACGACACGATGTCGGGCCGCTACGCGGAATTCGTCGAACACGAAGTGCTGCCGCTGGTCGAGGAGAAGGCACACGTAAAGCTGACCCACGATCCCGATGGCCGGGCGACCATGGGCGGCAGTTCCGGCGGATCGTGCGCGTTGATTATGGCGTGGTTTCATCCGGAGCTGTATCACCGTGTGCTGACCTATTCGGGGACCTACGTGAATCAGCAGTGGCCATCCGATCCCAAGACGCCCGCACGGAGCGTGGGAGTTCCACGAGCACCTGATTCCGGCAGAGCCCGCGGAAGCCGATCCGCATCTGGATGGAGGTTGGCGACAAAGATCTCTACAATCCCAACCTGATGCGCGACAACATGCACGACTGGGTAGAGGCCAACGAGCGCATGGCGAAGGTGCTGGCAGCAAAAGGCTATCACTACCAGTTTGTCTTTGCCGAGAATGCCGGACACGTGGACCGCGCGGTGAGGATGCAGACCCTCCCCGAAGCGCTCGAGTATGTGTGGCAGGGCTATCCCGCGCAAAACGCCAAGTGAGTGGACGGAGTCCTCGCGCCCCGGTCAGGTACTTTTGGGCGGAGCAGCACCTTTCTTATGCCCTTCAATCTCGTGTGTCACCATAGGAGAGGATCAGCACGCTCTGGGAGGAACGTTGACCGAAAACATGAATCGTCCGCTGACGCAGAAACCGATGGACCTGGTTACTGATCGATCGCGGCCGAGAGAGATTGAGTGCCAGAACACTGAGGTTCTGGCGGAGGCATACTTTCGCTATGAACAACTCACGCTGCGGACAGAGACGTTTGCCGGCACGTTGTCTCCTCCGTACAAGCGCGAGATTCTCCGCTCGGGGTCTGCTGTCGCGGTGCTGCTGTACGATCCTGTCGCGCAGCAGATGGTCCTGATTGAGCAGTTCCGGGTGGGTGCTTATGTCAACCACCTTCCCTCGGCGTGGATCCTGGAATGTGTCGCCGGCCTGGTGGATGAAGGCGAAACCCTCGAGGCGACCGCACGCAGAGAGGCGAGAGAGGAAACCGGTTGCGACGTAGGAAGGCTGGAGTTTATCGGCGCCTATTTGAGCAGCCCCGGGCTCAGCGATGAGCTGGTGAGCATTTATGTCGGCGAGGTGAATGCCGCGCGAGCCGGCGGCGTTCATGGGCATGTGGGCGAAGGGGAGGACATTCGCACCATCATCTTCAGCGTTGAGGAGGCTCTTGCGGCCGCGGACCACGGCGCCGTGGTCAACATCATGGCGCAATTGGCACTGCTATGGTTTGCCAGAAACGGAGAGGCTCTTCGCCAGCGGTGGCTTGGTCCTGCGGACTAGGCGATCCTGTTCGGTCCTCAGGAAAATAAGTCAGCTTGCTATCGCTGATTCAGCACGAGATTCCCACGTATTGGAGTGCTGGGTGGTGAGGGAGTATAGGAAAGAGTAGTTGCGGCTGCCACGGCTACGAAGCGTCGAGGTCTGGTCTATCCAGGAAATGTTGAAACCTGTCCACGAACTGTGCCACGTGCAGGCCGTCGGCTAGAGCGTGGTGCGCATGGATCGATACCGGCATGGTGCAGCGTCCGCCGGCCTCGGTAATTTTGCCGAAGGTGATGCGGGGTGCGGAGTCGGCGTGGGTAAGATCGCGCGCGTGCGAGATAGAAGTAAAGTCAAACCAGGGAAGAACGGAATAGCGGATCAGGTTGGCGTCCGGATAGCGTTCGATATCGTCCCTTTGACGGACACGATCGAGTTCGATCGCCGCCTCCCGCACGAAGTCGTGCATCCGCGCATAGAACTGGTAATGTCCCAGGCCGATGGTGCCGTTGGCGCGGCCGACAGCGCTGCCTCCATTGATCTGTTCGTAGAGCCAGGCATCGCCGTCGACAATGCGTGTCCTGAAATTCTCAACCTGGTGTGCAGCGGCGAGGGACCGATGCAGCAGTGACAAAAAGACCGAGACGTGATGCTGCTTGGCGTAGCGGTAGGTCGCCGTACAGTCAACACGGAGGCAAACGCCATGATAGGGTTCGGTGAAATCCTTGAAGAATTGAAAAGCCGCTCGGCGCTGCCACGTCTCGAGGTCGATCTTGCGTCTGCTGCCAACCACGATTTGCTGCATGCCCGTATGCTAAATCGGCAAGGATGTTCCCGGAAATCGTAATCCGATTGATGCACGATGATTTCGCTTTGACGCCTGCATCTCGAGGCATCTCCTCGGAGCCTGTGACTTTTTGGTTTTGAGCGACGGTGTCAATCTAACCCTTGAGGTGGAGGCTCTCGCCTCTCTCTAGCCCCCTGGACGGGTGCCCCATGTTTGCGCCGGTATATCCGGCGCACTACATGGGTTGAAGAGATGGGGCGAAGCCCCTTACCGCTGTTCTCCTTGTTACGCAGCGAACCGTTGGCTGCGAGTTGGGGGACGCAACGATCCGGCCAGCAATAAACTCACAGGCTTCTGATCGAAGCGCCTCACCGGTTTTGCTGCTTGTAGAACCAAAACAGCGGAAGGGGCTTCGCCCATCTCTTCAACCCATGTAGTGCGCCGGATATACCGGCGCAAACATGGGGCACCCGTCCAGGGGGCTGAGAGAGGCGAGAGCCTCCACCTCAAGGGTTAGATTGACACCGTCCCTCAAAACAGTCACAGGCTCTCAGGATGACGGTTTTGCTGAGGGTTTCGAAGCACCGAACTGGGCGGTTCGCGGACCGATCGGCTAAGATGGCAATGTTCGCGAGAAGCAGAGGTGGCGATGAGCGGATTCTGGGACAATTTCAAACACGCAATGCGTATGTTCCGCACGAACCCTGGATTCACGGGTTTCGCGATCGCGGCTTTGGCGCTCGGCATCGGCATCAACAGCGCTATCTTCACCGTCGTCGACACGGTGCTTCTCAAACCGCTTACTTATCCTGACGCGGATCGCATTGTTCAATTCATGCACGTTTCCCCGGAAGGCAAAGGCGGCGGCGCTTCCATTCCCGACTTTCTCGCTTGGGAAGGCCAAGGTAGCGGCTTTCAGGACGTTGCCGGTTATGATTTCGGCGGCCCGGGGTTCAACCTGACCGATAGCCGTCCTGAGCTGGTGCATGGCATCCATGTGACCCAATCGTACTTTCGTTTGTTCGGCGCTCCCGTGGTCTTAGGCCGCACCTTCACAGAGAAGGAAGACTCGCCGAACGGCGGTAAAGTTGTGGTGCTGAGTTATGGGCTATGGCAGCGAAAATTCGGCGGCAACCCTAACATCATTGGCACGGCTCTTTCCATTGGCAATGAGCCCTACACCATTGTCGGTGTGCTGGGAAAGTCTTTCTTCTCTGATCCGGCATCGGACATCTGGCTCCCTTTTCAATTCGACCGCAACACCGCGAATCAAGGCCACTACTTCATGGCAGCCGGGCGGCTAAAGGATGGCATTACCTTGGCCCAGGCCAACGCATTGTTGAAGGTAACGAGCGAACAGTTTCGCCGCCGCTATCCGGTGATGGGCCTGGGACCAAACGAACATTATGAGGCTGAGCCGCTTCGTGATTCGATCGTGGGCGATGCACGCTCTTCTCTGCTGGTGATGCTGGGCGCCGTAAGCCTGGTGCTCCTGATCGCATGCGCCAACGTCGCCAGCCTGCTGCTGGTTCATGCCACCGGGCGTAAACGCGAGTTCGCCATTCGCGCGGCACTCGGCGCAGGGCGATGGAAGATTATTTTCCAGTTGCTGACGGAAAGCGTTCTGCTTTCAGTCACCGGCGGTGTCCTTGGCCTGGTACTGGGTTATGTCGGCTTGCGCGCTCTATTGGCTGTGAGCCCAGGGAATATCCCGCGCATCGGTGAGAATGGAGCGGCGGTGACCATTGACTGGCGTGTGCTGGCCTTTACTCTTGCCACTTCCCTTTTGACCGGCATTTTGTTCGGCTTGTTTCCGGCGATCGGCGCTTCGCGGCCCGATCTCAATTCCACGCTGAAGGAGAGCAGCAACCGCGCAGGCACGGGCTTCCACCAAAGTAAAGCTCGTTCCCTGCTGGTGATCAGCGAGATCTCGCTTGCGCTGGTGCTGCTGATTGGCGCGGCGTTGCTGATACGAACGCTCATCGCCATACGCCATGTGAATCCCGGCTTCGACGCCAACCATGTGCTTACGATGGAAATGTCGCTCACCGGTGACCGCTTTCAGAAGACCGCCGGAGTCGCGCAGCTGGTGCGTAATGGGCGCGAGCGGCTGAATTCGATCCCCGGGGTCGAGGCTTCAGCCTCTTTGTGCTGCCTGCCAATGGAGGGCGGCTTCGGTCTGCCGTTCAACATCATTGGACGGCCGGTGGATGAAAAGAAATTGACGGGTGCCGGATGGATGAGCGCATCGGCTGGATATTTCGATGTATTCAAGATTCCTATTCTGCGCGGCCGCGGCTTTACGGACAACGATACGACCGGCTCTCCCGGCGTGGTGCTGATTAACCAGAGTATGGCGAAGCAGTTCTGGCCCAAAGAGAACCCGGTCGGGCAGCAGCTCATCATCGGCAAAGGGGTGGGAAAGGAATTTGATGAGCCCGCCCGCGAGATTATTGGCGTGGTGGGTGACATTCACGCCAATGGACTAAGCCGGGATCCCTTTCCGCTGATGATCGTTCCCGTGGGCCAGGTGACCGATGGCATGACAGCGCTCAATGCGCGCATTGGGCCTATCGTCTGGCTGGTGCGGACGCAGGGCGAACCGCACCATTTCGCTGCAGCGGTCAGCGAGCAGTTACGCCAGGCGAGCGGTGGATTCTCTGTGGCACGGGTGCGTTCCATGGATGAGGTGGTGGTGCACTCGACCGCGCGGGAGAGCTTTAACATGCTGCTGCTCTCGATCTTTGGGGCGTCGGCGTTAGTGCTTGCGTCGATTGGGATCTATGGCCTCATGGCCTATTCGGTGCAGCAGCGGACGCAGGAACTGGGCATCCGTATGGCCCTGGGAGCGGATCGGAGCAGGATTCGTAACCTTGTGGTGTGGCAAGGGATGCAGTTGACGATTGCCGGCGTGATCCTGGGAGTCTGCGCGGCATTCGGGCTGACACGCCTGATCGCCAGCTTTCTGTTTGGGGTCAAATCGTGGGATCCGGTTGTTTTCGTCACTGTTCCTGTTGTCTTAACGGCTGTGGCCCTGCTGGCGGTCTGGCTGCCTGCGACGCGCGCCTCAAAGCTTGACCCGATGGCTGCATTGCGGGTGGAATAGAGCTGCTTTTTTCGTTATCAGGACTTTGAATCGCCAGGCGCGCGACCACCACTATCCAGCGGTACGCCACTCCGCTGGCCGGTCTCGCCGAGAACTGTCAACTCCGCCAGCCAGTAACCCGGATAGCAGAGGTTTGGGCAGCCTGACGGCGGCCTTCCTCGTCCATGGCTTTGAGGGCGGCTTCGCGCCTCTGCTGAAACACTTTCTCCAGATGCGCGCCGTAGTAGGTACCATCCTGGCGCATGGCATATCGTGTCATCGCTTCGATGCCGCTGATCTTGAGCGTCTCTCCAAGTTCCAGGCCTACTTCGCGGAAGAACTCCCGGTCCTTGCCGTCGGGCACGCCGAACACAAACGGCTCTCCCCAATCGACGGCATTCTTGACCATCCCCGTGGGATATTTTGTCAGTAAGTCGATCCCGCCGCGGTTGAAATACTCCAGCAGCAGCGCGCTGCCCGGAGCGGATTCCGCACCGATCGCGCGCAGGGTTTCCTTCATCCCTTCTTCGGGAACGTACATGCTGAGGCCCTCGCAAATGAAGTAGGCCCTGCGCCCGCGCTCAAAACCCGCGGCGCGCAACACCTCGCCGAGGCCTTCGCGCGCGAAATCGATCGGGGCATAAACCACGTTAGCGGGTGCGCCGCCTAAAGCCGCGTCGACGCGTCTCTTCTTATATTCCTGGGTAGCGCCGTAATCGACCTCGATGACCGCAACGTCCTTCAACAGTTCGGTGAAGCGGTGCGCTCGGGTATCGAATCCGGCGCCGAGGATCACCAACTGCGTCATCCCGCTGCGCACAGCGCGCTCCATCAACTCGTCGATGAATCGCGTCCGCACCAGCATCAGCCAGGCGAAGCCGAAAATGTCGGGATCGTCCATGGCTTGCTGAAAATCCTGGTCGAACGCCTTGCTGATGGGATGCTCTGCTATCAGTGCCAGCTCCGCCGGGCCGATCAGCCGTTCGGCGACCCAGTCAGGATTGCGTACGCTGGCATCGGGCTCGCGCGCTCCAAAGGCACGCACCGCGGCGGTCAGAATCGAAGTTCGAGAGGGTAACCCGTTGGCTTCCATTCAGCCATTATCGAATATTATCGGATTGCCTTGCACGATCAAGAATCCACCGGCGGCGCAATGGAACGGTGGTTTCTGAGATACGTCGACACGGCGCCTTCGGACATTTGCAGTTACAGCTGGTTGGGAACTTTTCGTCCCGCGTTTCTTCCAAGCTGCTATGCGATCGCGATTCCGTGTCGTATAATTTGTGAGCGCGAAGCAGACATGCCCGACGTTGGCCAGACACTCGGTCGTTACGAGATCGTGGACAAACTTGGCGAAGGTGGGATGGGCGTGGTCTATAAAGCCCGCGACGCCCGCCTGAACCGGTTTGTTGCATTGAAGCTGATGCTCGGCGCGCCCACCGACCCGGATCACCAATTCCGCCGGTTTGCGCAAGAAGCGAAAGCCGCGTCCGCCCTCAACCATCCCAACATTATCACGGTATACGATATCGCCTCGGATGAGGGGACCCTCTACATCGTCATGGAGTATGTGGTGGGCAAGACTCTGCGGCAAGTGATCCCACGCCAGGGAATGCGCCTGGGTGAAGCATTCAAGATCGCGGTGCAACTGGCAGATGCTTTGAGCGCGGCAGGCTCCGCTGGAATCGTGCATCGTGACCTGAAACCCGGCAACATCATGGTGACGGAAAACGGACTGGTCAAAGTTCTCGATTTCGGACTAGCCAAGTTTGCCGTTGCGGAACCGGCGGCAGGGGCCCAGCCGTCACACTGCCCCCTACGCTGAGCGAGCAGATGGTCACCCGCGACGGCATGCTGGCGGGAACAGCCGCTTACATGTCGCCCGAACAAGCAGAAGGCTTGCCGCTGGATACAAGGTCGGATATTTTCAGCTTCGGCGCGGTACTTTATGAAATGGTAACCGGGGAGCGAGCTTTTCAGGGCAACAGCAAGATGTCTCTGCTGACCTCGATCCTGCGCGACGATCCGCAGCCGCTGGGTGAAAAAGTCGCGAACGTCCCCCACGAATTAGAAACCATTGTGAACCGCTGCCTGCGGAAAGATCCAGCGCGAAGATATCAGTCCTTCGCCGAGGCGCGTTTGGCGCTTCTGCAGTTGCAAGAGGAATCGGACTCGGGCAAGCTGCGAAGCCCCAAGGTCACCATACCCAACCGGCCTGTTGCGGCGCAGGGTGGCGCCGGCGCTAGCTGTGACGGCGTTGGTGGCGCTCACTTTGACGGCTTTGTTCTATTGGCGAAATGGTGGAACCCATCGGCCGATCGCAGAGCTGCGCATCGCGCCGTTTGCCAGCTATGCAGGATTTCAAGGCTTTCCGGCTTTTTCGGCGGATGGGAATCAGATCGCCTTTGCATGGTCCGGTGGAGAGGGCGACGTGACCCATATCTTTTCGAAAGTGATCGGCACGGACGCGGTACTGCAATTGTCATCCGGAAACAACTCCGATTCACTACCAGCTTTTGCTCACGATGGCCGATCTGTCGCTTTTCTCCGTTCGTTGCCGCAAGGCGTCACCGGCATTTACCAGGTCTCACCTCTGGGAGGCCATGAACGGCTGATTGCCCAGATTCCGACGGCCTTTTATCAGTCGCTCTCGTGGTCCTCCGATTCCCGGTGGCTTGGTCACCTCCGGAAGGTCCGAGCGGGAAGGGCGCTCTCGCATCTATGTAGTGGCTGCCTCGGATGGCCAGTTTCGAACGCTCTCCTTCGGGGAAACGGGCGACGAAATGTATCCTGCATTGTCAAAAGACTCGCGGATGCTGGCATTCAGTCGAGTGGAGAGTGATACCGAGTGGGGTATTTTCGTGGTGCCAGTGGACGAGAACCTTGGCCCGACTGGCTCTCCGCGGCGGATGAATACGCGAAAGGGCTAAACCGGGAAGCCGCATGGACAGTGGACAGGCGAGCCCTGGTGTTTGTGAACGGGGGGTCGGCAACTTCTCGTTTGTGGCGCGTGCCTGTCAGTGGAGATGCTGAGGCCGAGCAGTTGGTTCTGACGGGAGGCGTGGAATTTGGGCCGGCAATTGCGCCCGTTGGTGACCGGCTGGCATTCACACAGAACCACACCAGCGTGAATATCTGGAGCTTCCCTGTGTTGGGCCCGGGCACCGTGGGTGCCGCAAAGCAGACTGTCACGTCGGCGCGATCGAGCTATTTACGACCGCATGCTTTTTCGGCGGACGGGATGAAGATTGCGTTCGAATCGGACCGTTCGGGTGCATACGGGATCTGGACCGCCAACGCAGACGGATCCGACCCGGCCTTGTTATATGGACGAAAAGATTTGATTTCAGGGAGTCCGGCCTGGTCGAGCGACGGACGGTTTGTGGCCTTCGACACGCGCATCGGCAAGCACACACAGATTTTTTCCATTCCCGCAAATGGCGGTCCTTTGCGAGAGCTGACCAGCGATCAGTCCGACAGCATGCTCCCTTTGTGGTCGCGGGATGGCAAATGGATTTACTTCGATTCCAATCGTAACGGCGACAGGCTCGAGATATTCAAGTGTTCAACAGAAGGTGGTGAACCGGTGCAGGTAACGCACGGTGGGGGCTGGGATGCGCAGGAGTCTCCGGATGGCGCGTGGCTCTACTTCACGCGCAGCCGCTCCGCAAACTCCCCGCTTCTGCGAATGCCGGTCTCCGGCGGACCGGAAACAGAGGTTTTGCCGTCGATCCATCAGCGGTGGTGGGCGGTGGCTGCGAACGGCATATGGTTTCTGAAGCGCGTGGGGCCGGAAACCGAAGTTGGCATTCTTGGAATGGAGAGCGCGGGCAGCGAGCAGGCGGAATTGCAGTTTTACGACCAGGCGAAGGGCAAACTCGTAACTGCGGCTGCGCTCGCGAAGAGTCCCGAGGGCGGGCTCGCGCTTTCGCCGGATGGTCACACGTTGTCGTTCAGCCAAGTGGATTATCGAGCATATGAGATCGAAGTCGCGGAGAACTTCCGGTAGGGAGATGCGAGAATGATTCTGTTCGAGAGCGGCTGGGCAGAGAAAGCAGTCAATCCACAGGCAACATGATCCGTGGTCCGCGGGGTTCACCCCACGACTTGGGATCGCTTTCGTGAAATCCAGATTGAACCGTCGGCGTGGTCCCAGTGCGGTGCATCTTCAATTCGTCATTCATAAAATCCCAGGCCGAGCATGTAGATGGAATGGGGCAGCGTACATTTCACGTTCGGGACGATAGGGGAGACTAGTTCGTAATGGATACCATTTTTGTAGTTCGTCTTTTGAGATTTTCGTAACCAAGCCGCCTGCACTTGATGGCGCAGATGATGTTTCCCGCCGGCAGGCGATCGACAATCATTTCGTCTCCATACAGCGACCACATGATATCGGCGGCCTGCTGCACATCCACCGTCGGGCGCATATCGACGCAACCCAGCGTCGCATACCGAACAACGTTCTGCAAAAAGGTTCCCCTGCTGATCTTCCTTCATGACCTGTTGCGAATCGATGACCTGGCGCATCTTGGTGTTGTAGGCCTTTTCCACGTACACCGCATAGATCCAGGTCCAGGGAAATTCTGGATCGGAAAGAGCGGGGCAACCGAAAATCGCGGTGTTACGCATACTCCGGACTCCGGATCGGCATCGCCTGCCGCCCCCTCTTTCGGCCGATACACGGGTGTCGCGTCCTGATCGCGTGTTTCGAAGCCCGGCGAAGTCAGGATAGGTTCCCTGCGGCTTCTGATCGTATGGTGCTTGTAAGATTCGCTGGGCGGTCGAAGATCGCCCCGGAAGCAGATACGGTTGACGGTCGTTTGGGCTCCCAGCGAAGTTCCAGTCATTGCAGGCGTGGACAAGCGAGCATCTCCAGGTTCCGGGTTCATCCTCCAGAACCGCATTCATTTCATGTTGAGTATGCACTACTCGCGGGAATCCGGGGAGGTTCTTTCGTAGTCGATTCCGTCCAGGTCGGGAATCAAGCGCGGCCCGGCGGGCGTGCGGCTCTACCTGGTCACTACATTTGCATCTGCTCTGCCGTACGCATTCAGTACGGCAGAGTTCATGCCTGATGCCCTTAGCGGTTTCCTGAAGTCACATCCCAATGCGAAACCTCAGCCCGCCCGAAGCTGATATCAAAAAACAGCAATGAATGATGACCTGCGGGATCCCGCATGCCATCAGTGGCTAAGCTGCATTGAGCAGTCTGTTGAAAAACGCCCGATATCGTTGTAACGCCATGCGCAGATCCTCAGTAGAAACGTTCTCGCCACTATCCCATTGTTTTTCGAGCGAGCCCCGTTCTTTCGCGAACCCCTCTGCCAGCCGCTGCATGACCGTCGCAACCAACTGATCCGCCTGCTGCACCGCGTGGCGTGGTTCATCAACAAACTCTGTTTGCACATTGTTCCAACGGGAGCGAAGGTCGCCATATCGGAATCGGAAAACAATGCCAACCCGGAGCCAGTATCTCGTGTCTGTTGATCGACAGTGGCCGCCGGAGTGTTGTCCAGTCCTGCCTGTTTGCGGTCGAAGGAGCACTTTCAGGGTCGCGCCTGCTTCCGGTTGCCGGGCTATCGTTCCAATCGCTCCTATCGGTTCTTTCGTTTCGCAGCACCGTGGGCCTGGCCGGCGCAGCCCCACTCTCCACTTG
>CAVVZO010000004.1:0-143383 GCA_963752675.1 uncultured Acidobacteriaceae bacterium | reverse complement strand
AGAGGTTGTTCATTAGGAGCACAGTCGAGGGATTTAGTGTGCGCCCTTCCATGCCAGGAATTGTCGCAGAGCTTCAGCATCGGATGGGCAGAGGAACCTGGGTCTCGATAGCAGCCGCTTCGCTGCCAGGAGTGACTCTCCTGCCATACCCACTAAAAGAATGGTTCTTCTGCGTGTCCGATGCTGGAGCTCTGTAGAAAGTTGTGGCAGGAGAAAGGCGCAAAGCAGATCCCTCGACTGCGCTCGGGATGACAAAAGTGGGCTAGCGGCGCTCTCTGACCGCCGCGCGTGGCGTTTGAGTTACAGCCGCGTGATGGTATTTGAACGACATGCGTATGCCGGCTTGCCGCCGGTGTTTGCTTTACGCCGCAGGCACTGCCGGCCAACGTCACTCGTTAGCCCCTGCGCACATTTAGTCGATGGGCCTTCTTGTGGAGTACGCGGGACTAAAAGCCCGTCCTATCTGCAAGTTCAGGCACGACTAAATCGTGCCCTGAAACGAAGGCCTGATGCAAGTTGTAACAGTGGCTGGAAGTGATCTCAGACAGCCTAACGACTGTGTGCTAATCGTCGTCGTCAGGGCTGGCGATGCGGCGCGCGGTAAAGCTGTGCAGGTGCAGACGCCGTTGCAGATCCGGACCGAATTCCTGCACCAGGTGGCTGACCAGGATCTCGCCCATCTGTTCATGGCCGAACTGGATACCCTGCACCATGGGATTGAACTGCCGGTGCGGAAACCAGAGGGTCGACACCATGCCGGAGCCGTAAGCGCTGGCGATCTGGGGCACGTCCAGCATCAGGCGGCCGTCCTGACGGTTGGCGATAAATGTCATTCTGAGCGCGTGTGCGCTGCGCTGTACCCTGCCCTGACATTTGCAGACGGCGTAGCGGGGATCGAGGCCGGTGATGGCGGACAGACCATCATGGATAGCGTTGCGGGCGGCCAATTGCCCGTATTCGCTGGCGAAGCGGCGCGTGTAGCCGTTGCCGTCGCCGTCCCACTTGAGGGGAGTATGCCGCAGTTGATCCATCATGGCGCCGGCGCCCACACCGACCCACAATCCCGGCGTAGCGTAGGTCTCACTCCAGAACAGGAGCAAACGGTCCTTCCCGGTGATCGGTGCAGGGGTGGCGGGCATTTCCTCTAAAGGAGCGGGCAGCGCCTGGCGAATTACCGGCGTCATGTGGAACGCTTGCTCCATCGCAGGGTGCGTGCCGCCCATCAGTTCAGGGAAGAGCCCATCTCCCCCGGGGGCCGCTTCGCTTGCCACCAGCACCGCGCCGGTGGGCAGTGCTTGCGCGACCGCCGAGAGCTCTGTGCCCAGGCCCAGCGTGAACAACAGAGCGAGTTGGCAATACTTCCCAGGAGTTCCCATAGGTTTCACCAGCAGGCTCAGAATGGCAGTAGCGGATTTGGATCGCAAGCAAACATCCGTACCGTGCCCTTACGAAAGCGGCGCACTCTCGTTCCGCCGGGGCTGGGGCATACCACCTTCTATGCATGCGCAGGGCTTTTTTGACGGGTGAAGCAAGGTTGCCTCCCACGGCGGTAACCTCGCGGCCGCACGCCGGTCACGGGTCTATGGGGTAAGCAAAGCAAAACGGTCCACGTCGACCAGCCCAAAGTCCGTGATCTTGAGGTGGGGGATGACGGGCAGCGGCAAAAAGGCGAGATGCAGGAACGGCTCCGCGAGCTCGCAGCCCATCGTCTGGGTAGCGGTGCGCAGGGCATAAAGGTCCTGCCGCACTGTCTCGAACGGTTGCAGGCTCATCAGTCCGGCAAACGGCAGCGCGAGTTCGGCCAGCACGCGCCCACCCTGCACGGCGACGAAGCCGCCTCCCAATGCGATCAATCGATTCACCGCGACTGCCATATCGTCATCGGTCGCGCCCACGACACAGACATTGTGGCTGTCGTGCCCGACTGACGAAGCCAGCGCGCCCTGGCGAAAGCCGAACCCCCGCACGAATCCGCGGCCTATGTTTCCATTCTTTCCGTGGCGCTCGAGCACGCATACCTTCAGCAGATCGTTCGCCGGGTCGGCATGCCTCTGACCATTGCGATAGGGCAGCGTGGCCTCCAGGCGCGCAGTCAGGATTTTGCCTGGGATGATGCCAATCACCGGGGTTGCGGGGCCCGCAGCCGGTGTATGGAACGTCTCTGCCGTGACCGGCGCCAGGCGCACGGTGTTGCCGCCCGGTGGAGGCGGGGACTGCCGCCCGGCAAACGTTTCTGCGGCGACGGCGCGGCCCTCGCGAAAGACTGTGTGCACGGCGCAGCTTTCCAGATCGTCGAGCAGGAGAAAGTCTGCCAGGTAGCCGGGTGCGAGCAGGCCGCGATCGCGCAAGCCGAAGCCGCGCGCAGCGGACCAGGTCGCGGTGCGGTACACCGCAGCGGTGGGTGCGCCGAGCGCGATGGCGCGGCGCACCAGGTGATCGATATGGCCCTCTTCATAGATGTCGAGCGGATTGCGGTCGTCCGTGCAGAAACCGAGAAACGGGGAAGAGAAGTCGTCGATCAACGCGACCAGACCGCCGAGGTCTTTCGAGACCGAGCCTTCCCGAATGAGAACCTGCATGCCCTTGCCCAGCTTCTCCCGGCCCTCTGTCAGGTTTGTCGTCTCGTGACAGTTACGAATGCCGCAGGAGAGATACGCGTTGAGTGCGTGACCGCTCAACAAGGGAGCATGACCGTCGATATGCTGGCCGGCGAAGGCTGCCAGCTTGTCGAGGCACTCGGGGTCTTTGTTCAGCACGCCGGGTACGTTCATGAACTCCGCCAGGCCAATGACCTGGGGGTGGTGGCGATGCGGCAGCAGGTCGGCTGCAAGGAGCTGTGCGCCGGAGGTTTCAAGATGCGTGGCCGGCACGCAGGAAGAAAGCTGTACCCGCAGATCAAGCGCGGTGTGCCCGGCGCTGTCGAGAAAATACTGCAGCCCCGCTTGGCCCAGCACATTGCAGATCTCGTGTGGATCGCAGACGACCGTGGTGACCCCATGGGGCAGAACGCAGCGGTCAAACTCCGCTGGTGTGACCAGTGTGCTCTCGCAGTGCACGTGGCTATCGATGAAGCCGGGCACGGCGAAACGGCCTTTCGCATCGATCTCAGCCACGCCTCGATATTGATCGTGGGTACCGACGATGGTGGCACCGCAGACGGCGATGTCTCCCGTGTCCACGGCGCCCGTGGCCAGGTTCAGGATGCGTGCGTTGCGTACCACCAGGTCGGCGGGTGCGTTGCCCAGTGCCTGATCGATCTGCCGTGCCAGTCGTTCTCTCATCGGGGGTGTGTTCCGTATTATAGGGGCGGCTTTGGTTGAGCTTGTTGATAGGTCTCCTATAGCGTGCGACGGGTGTAGATGTCCCCCACTCAAGCGGAGCTTGAGTGGGCCACCCAGATATGGTTGATCGATACGGGAGAGCGGCCGGAGGCATCTCTTGTAGCTCCGAGGGTGAAACGAAACTCGGGTGGCCCATTCAAGCCGCGTTTGGCTTGAGTGGGGGACATCTACCCAACCCACGCGGAAGCGAGGAGTAAACTGGCACCTGGCAGGTCATCGCGATGCCGAGCTTTACTCCCGCAAAGAAGAAGATCCGCAGTTGGCAACGGCGCGTGCGCCAGTCGCGCATGGTGGCCAAAGCGCTCAAGTCCACGCACCATCCCATCCTGGCGCACATCGTGCCGATGCGCCGCTGCAATCTCTCCTGTACCTATTGCAACGAATACGACAAAGTATCTGACCCTGTGGCCACGGCAGAGATGCTGCGACGAATAGAGCTCCTGGCGCACATGGGCACCAGCATCATCACCGTGAGTGGTGGGGAACCGCTGCTGCATCCGGACCTCGATGAGATGATCCGCGCGATCCGCAGCCATGGCGCGATTGCCACGATCATCACCAACGGTTACCTTTTGACCCCGGAACGCATCCAGCGGCTCAATCGTGCCGGCCTCGAGCATCTGCAGATCTCTATCGACAATGTCGTGCCCGATGAAGTTTCCAAAAAGAGCCTGAAGGTGCTCGACAAAAAGCTGCAGTGGCTGGCGGAGTTCGCCCAGTTCGACGTAAACATCAACTCCGTGCTGGGCGGAGGCATGGCCCATCCGGAAGACGCGTTGACCATCACCCGCCGCGCCCTGGAACTCGGCTTCGAAACGTCCGTCGGCATCCTGCATGATCACAGCGGGCAGCTGGAACCGTTGGGTGTAAAAGAACGCGCCGTGTACGACCGAATTCTGCAGGAGCGCAAACCCGCGATGTTTGCCTTCGCCTACGACAACCTCTTCCACAAAAACCTGGCGCTCGGGCAGGCAAACGACTGGCAGTGCCGCGCCGGCAGCCGCTATCTGTACATCTGCGAGCAGGGGCTGGTGCACTACTGCTCGCAGCAGCGGGGCTACCCGGCAATCCCGCTGGCGCAGTACACCCAGGCAGACCTCGACCGGGAGTACTCCACGCAGAAGCCGTGCGCTCCGTTCTGCACCGTCTCCTGCGTGCATCGGGTGGCCATGCTCGACCTGATGCGCAATCAACCGCGCGAAGCCTTGCCCCGTTTTTTCCCGCCCGCTGTGCCGGGCGGTCCCGCGGCCTTACCGCCCGGCGTGCAGGTGCTGACCAACATCTTTCTCCCTCCCGTCACCGGGCAACCACCGAGCACCGCGCGCAAGCTGGCCGCGGGTGCGGCCATGAAATTATTCGGCGTAAAGTAAGCGGCTTACAACGACGAGTAGCAGGCAAGAAAGACGATCACGGCTGTCAGCGCGCCCGTGAGCACATCAAGCGCATAGTGGTACCGCCCGATCACCGCGCCCAGCGCAATCCATATGGCGAGCAGCAGAAACAGCACGCCCAGGGCCGGGGTGTAGTGCAGCAGGACCAGCGACATGGCGAAGGTGGAGGCCACGTGTGCGCTGGGGAACGAGATGGCGTGAATGCTGCCGTGCTTGAGAATCCAGCGATTGAATAAACGCGTTTTACCGGGTTGGTTGCGGGCAGGCGCGCCGGCCAGCAGATCGCGGGGCGGCAGTGCCGGCACAAACGGCGTCATTGCGTAACAGAGATAGGTCGCAATCAGCACCACCAGCCAGAATCCCGGGACATTGCGGCGTTGCCCTACGGCGTAAAGCGCCACCAGGCCAAGTGGCACCATCGGGTAGCAGAACAAATAGCCCACTTCCAGCAGCGCACCAAGCGGGGTGCGCGGGGTCCCCGCCGTCCGAGCCACTCCAGGCAACAGCCACTGGTCGAATGCCAGCAGCCGCTTCTCCAGCGCAGGGTCCGATGCTAAAAAGAATTGGCCGGTCTGCCAATAGGGCACAAGAAACAGCGCAACCGTAAGAAAGTCGCGCAGGCTTTCCACTACCTTTTCCGGCAAGACGTGCGCGCTGGCACGGGCGAAGGCCACCGCGACCAGCGGCACCAGCCCCAGCAGGGTAATAAGCCAGCGGCGTCGCAGAGGTAACGGCCGCTTCGCCACCAATGGCTGCAGCCAGGCGGCCGCGGCCAGCACGATCGCAAACCCGACTTGGATCCACTCCGAGGTGCGCATCGTGCTGGCTGGACGCCTTTCCTACAGGTTCATTACTGGCCCGAGGACGCGGTTTTTGTGCCGGTGTAGGTGACCCGCCAAATGGTGTTCGAACCATCGTCCGACACCAGGAGCGAACCATCCTTCGCCACCGCAATGCCCACCGGCCGGCCCCACACCTTGCCATCGGGCAGAACGAAGCCGGTCAGAAAATCTTCGTACTCGCCGGTCGCTTTGCCGCCTTCCATGGGCAGGGTAATGACCTCATAGCCACCGCGGGGATCGCGGTTCCACGAACCATGCTCGGCAGCGAACGCGCGGCCATGATAGGTCGCCGGGAAGGCGTTAGCCTCGTAGAACTGCAATTGCAGCGAAGCGAAGTGGGGGTTCAGCAGAACATCCGGCACGATGACTTTGGACTTTAATTCGGGATGTTTGCCGGCATGCCGCGGGTCCTGGTTGTCGCCCATGTAGTACCAGGGCCACCCGTAAAAACCACCTTCCTGCACATGGGTAATGTAGTCAGGCACCAGGTTGTTGCCCAGGTTGTCTCGCTCGTTGGTGGAGCACCACAGCTCGCCCGTGGTGGGGTTAATGGTTTCGCCCACGCAGTTGCGAATGCCAGACGCGTACACCTTCTCGAACTTACCTTCGGGCGTGAACTCGAGCACATCGGCGCGGTGGAACTCAGCCGGAGTGGTGTCGGGATCATCGACGTTGGAGTGCGAGCCGACCGATACCAGCATGTGCTTGCCATCCGGGGTAAACACGATGTCGCGGGTACGATGTCCGCCGCCGCCAGGAAGCGGCGCCAGGGTTTCTGCCGGCCCGCTGGCCTTCAAGTCGCCACTTTTGTAGGGAAAGCGAACCACGGATGCCGTATTGCCCACATAGACCCACTTGGGATTGGGCCCGCTGGGGTAGAAATTGATGCCGAAGGGACCTTTCAAGCCGGTGGCGAAGGTTTCCATTTGGCTCGCCTTCCCGTCTTTGCCGATGCCTCGGAACACCAGGATCGTACCGGGTGCGCTTTCGGCCACGAAGATGTCGCCATTGGGCGCCATGCGCATCAGCCGCGGTTCGTTCAGCCCGGTCGCGTATTGCTCTACCTTGAAACCGGCCGGCGCCTGCGGCCAAACGCCATCCGGACGCGGAGCGATGACGGCGCTATTGTTGGCCGCTTCGGTGGCATAGGGTTGGGGCAGATCGGCTACGGTCACCTTGCGGCGCACGCCAGGATGCTCCTTGGTGTAGTCGGTGAACGCAGCTTGCCCGGTCAGGGTTTGTGCGGCGGCAGGCAGTGTGCTCAGTGCAGAAAGCGCAACGGTGGCCAGCAGGCACGCCGATCGGTGGTTCCACTTCATGGGGTATTCCTCCAACGTCTGTCCCAGTTTAGAAGCAAACTGGAGCGTTTGGGTCTAACCCCTTGCGCCTTTGGGCCTAAACCCGATGAAGCGAGGGGCCCGAACCCAGGGTTCTTCTCGTCGTTACTCCGCCCGCAAGGTCCGGACCGGGTCGAGCGCCGACGCCCGGCGCGCCGGGAGGATGGTGGCCAGCAAACCGCCGGCGATTAACACGCCGCTGGCCACGGCCAACGCCCAGGGATTCGTCTCCTGCACGCCGTAGAGCAGGGTTCGCGCACTGCGCCCCACCAGCAAGGTGAGCGCGATGCCAGGGACGAGTCCACACAGAAGGATGGTGAGGGTTTGCCGCACAAACAGCTGCAGCACCTGGGCTCTCGTGGCGCCCAGGGCCATGCGGATGCCGATCTCCGACGTTCGGCGCACGACCTGGAAGGAAAGCAATCCATAGAACCCGATGGCGGCCAGCGCCAGGGTCAGGCCGGCGAACGTGGCGGTCAAACGGGCCAGCAGGGTCTCGGTGGTCAATCCGTCATGGAACTCGGTATCGAGGGGCACGATGTCGGCGATGGGCAGATCGGGGTCGGCGGACTGCAGTGTGCGCCGCACGGCAGACGCAACGTCGTCGGGCCGGCCGGCCGTGCGCACCTCAATATTGCCAGCCGCATTGCCATTCTGCTCGAGCGACAGGTAGACGACCGGCGGTGCCGGCAGGCGCAATCCATCCACGGCCGCGTCGCCGGCTACGCCGACGATTTGAAAGTCGTGATCGCCAGGCGCCGCTTTGTAACCGACGAAGTGGCCAATCGGGTCCTCGTTCCCGAAGAGCCTGCGCGCAAATGCCTGGCTGACGATGGCCACGCGCTGGCTTTGTGGCTGATCGGCTTCGGTAAAAGCTCTCCCGCGGAGTAGTGGAATGCCCAGGGTGCGGAAGTAATCCACGCTGACGTGGTTTTCTTCGCCATGGATTTGCGCTTCGGTGAGGTCAGGACGCCCGGAGACGTGAATCGCGGAGTTCCACACGCAACCGGGAACGCGACACATCTGCATCGCTGCACTGCGCACGCCTGGCAGAGCGCGCAGTTGCTCCAGCATACGGCGGTTGCGGGTGGTCATATCCTGCTGCGCCAGCCCACCGCTCACCAGGTCAAGATGGACGGAGAGCACATGCTCGCGGTCGAGCCCGGCATCCAGATGGTCCAGGTTGAGCAGGCTTTGGGCGAACAGGGCAGCCATGGAAAGCAGCAGGAGAGACACGCTGACCTGGCCGGTGAGCAGCAGCATGGACCAACGGCCGTCGCGCCGGGTGCCCGCGCCGCCATCGCCGCGGCCGGCATGCAGGGTAGCTGCCGGCGGGTTGCGGGTGATGCGCCAGGCGGGCCAGAGACTAAAGCCCACTTGCGCGACGAACAGCAGCAGCAAACCGGCCGCGAACAGAGGCCAGCCAAAAGAGAGGTCGACCGGGATAGGGCGTTCGCGCCCGGAAGCCCAATGCAGCAGCAGCCCGCTCAGCAGGCGGCACGTACCGAACGCCAGAACCCCACCCAAAATCAGCAGGAGCCCATCTTCGATCATGAGCTGGCGCAGAATGCGCCAGCGGCTTGCTCCCAGGGCAAGGCGTACGCCAATCTCTCGCTGCCGTCCTGAGAGCCGCGCCAGTTGCAGGTTGCCCAGGTTGAGACAGCCCACCAGCAGGAACATGGCAGACATGCCCAGTAGCAGCAGCAAGGGGCGTTCGTACACGGTGCCGAGTGACCCTTCGCCGCCGGCTGCAGAGACCAGGTGCACCTGCGCGCGCAGGATGTGTTCGCGTTCGTTCGGGTCGCGCGTGGCATTGCCGATTAGCTGCAGATCGGGTTGCAGTGCCTGTGTCCATTGCAGCTGCGCCTGCGCTTTCTCTGCATCGGGAACGCGCGCCAGCACCCACAACCAGAACAAGCCCTCCTGCGGACGCCAGGGCGCGTCGAGGTTGATGTTGTATCCCGGTCCGAGCGAGTCGAACCAGGTGCTGAAGCGGCCTGTCGATTGGGCGCTGAGCGGAAGCCAGACATCAGGCGCGGAGCCCTGGAGCACGCCCGAAAAGCGTGGCGGCGCAACCCCGACCACGACCACCGGCACCCGGTTGAGGGTGGCCGTCATCCCGACCACCGCCTCCGCCGATCCGAAGTGATCCCGGGCGAAGTCGTAGCGCAGGATTACCGGGGTTTCGGTTTGTCCGGGGGTGTCGTCGGCTGCTGTAAAGAATCGTCCCGCAGCCGGCGCGAGTCCCAGCACACTGAAGAAGTTGCCGGAAACCATCTGCAAGCTGCTCTCTTTGGAGAAGCGATCCCTGGCCTGCAGCACACCGGTGCCCATGCCGGACCGAGCGATCACCGGAGCGCGTGCGCCGGTGGCCAGCCGCAGCCGTTCGTAGGCCGGCCAGGAATAAAACCATTGCCCGTCGAACGGAGACTTGACCGCGTGCAGGCTGTAAAGCTCGGCAGGTTTGCTCACCGGCAATTGGGTGAACAACAGACCCTGTAGCAACTGAAATATGGCGAGATTGGCGCCGATGCCCAGGGCGAGCGTAACGATCACAGTGACAGAGAAACCAAGGCGCCGGCGCAATTGGCGAAGAGCGAAGCGAGCATCCTGCCGCAAACGCTCGAAGCGGTGGCTGTCTGTCATCATTGCGCGATCCTCACAGCGACACCCAGGAATGTCAAGAGACGGCCAGCAGCGCTGAGCAAGGCTGGGCGGAGTAGATGTCCCCCACTCAAGCCAAACGCGGCTTGAATGGGGGACATCTACTCCGTTACTCCCCGGCAGACGCTTGCAGCGAGAAGTCCTCCGCGTCAGCTGAGTGTTTACGTTCCAGTACCCGTACCGTCAGCAAATAACCAGCGCCCGTGATCAGGGGCACAATCACCGCGGGTAGCACCACCACCGGCAACAGGTAATACACCCCACCCCCGAGAAAGCACCAAACAATCGCGGTTACATTGACGCCGCGCCAGTAGTGGTAAATCCCGTGAGGATCAAACAGTGCCGGCACGTCGATCCGCATTCGCTCGATAAACACGTAGTGAAACAGCAAGACACCCGCCACCGGGGCAAACAAGTTTCCCAAGCGCAGTCGTTAACGGCACCAACCGCTCCAGCAACACCGGCAACGCCGCCAGGCCGGTACTCACCAAGCCGACAATCAGCGTGTTCCAAAAGCGCCCGGGGCCTTCCCAAAGATTGGAGAGCGAAAGGCCGCCGGTATACAAATTCATTACATTGATGGTGGTTTCATCGAGCGCAATCACGACCAGCAGGATGAGCAGCGTAAGCCAATGAGGATCGACCGCCGCGGCCAGCGTAAAAGGATTCGCTTCATGCCCCAGAGAAGCCGCTGCTCCGTAGGCTCCGAGCGAAACTGAAAACAACGAAGCCAGCAGGCCCGCCAACATCGTCCCCCACCACATGTCTTTGCGGCTACGCGTATACCGGCAAAAGTCAGCTGCGTCCGTGATCATCGTGAGCCAGGCCGCAGTCATGCTGTTGAGCCACACCGCGCCCATGGCCCACACCCAGCCCGTGTTCGCCTGGAAATGCAATGCTGCACTTGGCCGGTAACTGGCCGCCGGCCCGTGGGCGAGGATCCAGAAAAGGTAAAGGATGCCAGCCACTTTCACCGGCAGCCCGAAGCGGGAAATCATCTTCAACCAGTGGTACCCCACCAGCGCCAAACCCACCTGCAGCGCAGCCAAAAAGAGCCCGGTGCGCATTACGGAATAGTTGCCACCCGTCCACTCATGCCGGATTGCCACAATTACAGTGGCGCCCACGATCGTCTGTATGGCAAACCAGTACGCGGACGCAATCGTGCGCATGATCGAAGGCAACCACTTCGCCCCCTGTATACCGAACGCCATCCGGCAGGCCACCTGGCCAGTGATGCCGTAATCCACCCCGACCGTGGCCATGATGATGTAGGCAAAGAACGCAATTAAGATGCCGAGCGTGCTCGAGAGCACCGTCGCCCAGAAGGACAGCCCGGAAACCACGGCCAGGCCACCCACCAGGATGGTCGAAGGATTGATCAGGAAATTGCTGACCAGCAAAAACAGATCGGGCCAGCGCACGGTCCGGAGCGCCTCCGGAATGGGCTCAATCGCATAGCCCTCAATCGTGCTCGCGGGTACAACGGCAGAGTGTACTTTAGTGGGCATGCTGCCTCGCTCCGTAGTCAGGGATGGTGACGGCAAACGGGGCCGGCGTGCGATGTGTTTTTAGTTTTATCACCTGGTCTTACACCAGGCCGGATTCTCCGGTGAAGATCAGGTTGGCGTGGCCGCCCTCCTGCCAGGTATAGATCTCCCACAGATTGTCTTCCGGGTCAGTGAAGTAGCAGGCGTACGCGTTCCATGGGTACGCCTGCGGTGCGACGGGGAAGGGAACTCCGCGGGCTGAGAGCTCCTCGTGGAGGCGGCGCACCTCCTCACTGCTTTCTACCTGGAGGGCCACCATGGTGCGGTACCCTCCGCGTGGCCCCGGCCGCGGCGGCAGGGGCACGTGGCTCTGCATGTGGTCCACCTGCCAGAGGGCGAGCGTCACCCCGGCGCTGAAGAAGTCGGCGAAGCCGGGCGCCACCCGCCTCAGCGCGAAGCCAACGCGGTCGCGGTAAAAGGCGATGGCGCGGTCGAGGTCCTCGACCAGCAGGCACACATCGGTGATGACATGGGTAATTTCGCCAAGCCGTCCGACGGCGTGTTAACCATGGGTCGGCATGGCGGTGCTAACCCCGGCGCGCATGCCCGTGGGCCAGCGCCCGGTCACCGTCTTGACCCGGCTGTAGAAGCGAACGCCTTCCATGCCATGCACGTTGTGATCGCCGAACAAAGAGCGCTTCCACCCGCCAAAGCTGTGGAACGCCATCGGCACGGGGATGGGCACGTTGATCCCCACCATGCCGACCTGCACCTGGTTGGCAAATGCGCGCGCGGTGTCGCCATCCCGCGTGAAGAGGCACACGCCGTTGCCGAACTCGTGCTGGTTGACCAGATCGAGCGCTTCCTGAAACTGCGACACGCGCAGCACGCCCAGCACCGGCCCAAAAATCTCTTCGCGGTAAATGCGCATTTCGGGTGTGACCTGGTCGAAGAGGCAAGGGGCGATAAAGAAGCCGTCCCCCTTGGGCAAGTTCTCTTTGCTCTTCGGATCGACAAAGAGCTTGGCTCCCTCTTTGACGCCCAGGTCGATATAGCCGGCAACCTTGTCACGATGAACCCCGGTGACCAGGGGACCCATCTCCGCGCCGGGTGTGGTGCCGTCGGCAACTTTGAGGCGCGCCATTCGTTCCTTCATGCGGGTGAGCAGTGCTTCGGCCGTGCCTTCGCCGACCGTGATCGCCACCGAGATGGCCATGCATCGCTCGCCTGCCGAACCGAAGGCTGCGCCGGTGAGCGCATCCGCTGCCTGGTCCATGTCGGCGTCCGGCATGACGATCATGTGATTCTTGGCGCCGCCCAGGGCCTGCACACGCTTGCCGGCGGTGGTGCCGCGGCGGTACACGTATTCCGCAATCGGCGTCGAGCCCACGAAACTAACGGCAGCAATCCCCGGATGATCGAGGATCGCATCGACCACGCGCTTGTCGCCGTGCACCACATTGAACACGCCATCCGGCAGCCCTGCTTCTTTCAGTAGCTCGGCCAACACCAGCGAAGCGGAAGGATCGCGCTCACTCGGTTTGAGAATGAAACAGTTACCGGTGGCAATGGCAATCGGCAGCATCCACAACGGCACCATGGCGGGGAAGTTGAAAGGGGTAATGCCTGCGACCACACCCAGCGGTTGCCGAAACGACCAGCTATCGATCCCGGTGCCGACCTGCTCGGTGAATTCGCCCTTCAGCAGGTGAGGAATGCCGGTGGCAAACTCCACCACTTCGAGGCCGCGCGTCACTTCGCCGCGTGCGTCATCGAGCACCTTGCCGTGTTCTGAAGTGATCACCGCAGCCAGCCGGTCGGTATTCTTTTCCAGCAAATCGCGAAAACGAAAGAGCACCCGGGCCCGTCGCAGCGGAGGCATGTTTGACCATTCAGGAAATGCCGCTTTCGCGGCAGCGACAGCTTGCTCGAGTGCTGCGGTGGCATCGAGCGGCACGCGCCGCGTGATCTTCCCCGTAGCCGGGTTGAAGATGCCGGCAAATGCCTTTTCGTCTCCCATGACGGTCTTGCCGCCAATCCAGTGGGGCACGCAGTCCAACGATTGCAGATCGTCTTTAGTCACTTCCGCTGAAGCGGTCGTCGCCATATTTTCCTCTCGATTGCGCAACAAGGTGTACGCGTAGAAGTCCCCCCGATGATACCTCCAAACCAACGAAACCCGCGTCTTTACAGCCTTTTGATTCCTATTTGAACTTTGCAGGACTGCGGTTATCGTTCGTCTAGAAGCCAGAAGTGCGCTTAGCCCCGTCCAGGGAGCAGGCTTCGGGGGCTGAACTCAAGAGTGTGACATGACTGATGGTAGCCGGGTGACGTATCGCGTGGCTTATGCTGACACCTGTGACGACTCCAGCAAAAACCAGAAAAGTTTTGATCGATACCGATACCGCTTCGGATGATGCCGTGGCACTCATCATGGCCCTGCGCTCGCCACTGGTGGACGTGTTGGCCATCACCATGGTGGCCGGCAACGTAGACGTAGAGCAGGCGACACAAAACGCTCTCTACACCGTCGAGCTTTGCGCCTCCGAGGTCCCGGTGTTTGTAGGAGCAGCCGCTCCACTCACGCGTCCTCATGAGGATGCCGCCTGGTTTCACGGCCGGGACGGTTTGGGCGATCACGGCTACAAGCCTTCCACCCGCAAGCCGGCCGATGGATTCGCCGTGGACGCGATCGTGCAAACCATCGAGAGCAACCCCGGCATAGAAGTCATCACCCTGGGGCCCTTGACCAACCTGGCCCTGGCCTTGCGCCAGGCGCCTGGGCTCGCGGCCAACGTTAGCCGCTGCGTTGTCATGGGCGGCGCGCCCTGCTGCGAAGGCAACGTCACCCCTTCCGCTGAATACAATTTTTGGGTCGACCCCGAGGCGGCACGCGTCGTCCTGCGCTCGCAATTGCCGATCGAACTGGTGGGCTGGCAGCTTTCCCGCGGCGCCGCGGTGGTCAACGGAGCCGAGATCGAACAGATCCTGGAACTCCACACATCCTTTGGCGAGTTTTCGATTCGCTCCAACGACACCGCCGCGCGCGCGTACAAGGCCCAGACCGGCCAGCCAGGCATTGCGCTGCCGGATCCGACGGCGATGGCCATCCTGCTCGATCCCGCCCTGTCCTTGAGCGCCTCAGACCACTACATGGACGTGCAGGTGGATAGCGGGATCACGAGGGGCATGAGCGTCATTGACCGGCTGGACGTTGCGGCCGATGCCCGCAACCAGGCGGTCTGGAGCGAGGTGCTGACCCAGGGGAGGAAGCAGACGGTGGTTTGGGAATTGGATATACCCGGTTGGAAACAATCCCTGTTACAGGCACTTCGCTGAGATGCCCATCCGCGAAGTAATCTTCGACTGCGATCCGTCTCCCGATGATGCGGTCGCATTTCTGGCGGCGCTCGCCTCGCCCGAAGCCCTGCGGGTGCTCGCCATCACCACCGTTGCGGGTAACGTACCGCTCGCGCTTACGGCGAAAAACGCACGCAAGGCGCTGGAGCTGGCCGGTCGCATCGATATCCCGGTGTATGCCGGGGCCACGGCTCCGCTTATCCGCCCCCTGGTGACAGCGGAACATGTTCACGGTCGCACCGGCTTCGATGGCTATGACCTGCCCGAGCCGCACATGGCGTTGCAGCGAAAGTTTGCTCCAGAGGCGATTGTGGACATGGTGATGTCCCGCCCTGCAGGGCAGGTGACCCTCTGCTGCCTGGCGCCACTGACCAACATCGCAATGGCGATGGCTCGGGAGCCGCGTCTGGCGAGCCACCTTGCCGGCATCGTGCTGATGGGTGGCTCGCTGTCAGAGGCCGGCAACATCACCCCGGCGGCCGAGTTCAATTTCTACGTCGACCCGGAAGCAGCCGCCCGTGTGTTCGCCAGTGGCGCCCAGATCACCATGATCCCGTTGGACTGCACCCACCAGGCGCTCATCACCGATGAACGTTTGGAACGGCTGCGAGCGGCGGGCAGGCGAGTGGCTACAGCTTTCTACCACCTGCTTGAATTCAACAAGCGCTTCGACCGCGCCAAGTACGGCTGGGCCGGTGGCCCGTTGCATGACGCGACCGTCACCGCCTACATGCTGGCCCCGGAGTTGTTTGCCGGCCGTCACGTTCGCGTGGATATCGAGTGTGTCAGCCCGCTGACCCTGGGCGCGAGCGTGGTGGACTGGTGGGGTGTTGGCAACAAACCGGCCAACGCGATGGTGCTGCGGACGATTGACGCAGAAGGCTATTTCAAACTCATTTTCGGAAAGTTGCTGCACTACTAAACCCTCCGAAACCGGACTGTCCTTTCTCGCAACAACCTGTTAATGAACAAACTGGAAAGCGCTCTGGATGAGGGTTCAGATGTCCCCCACTCAAGCCAAACGCGGCTTGAATGGGCCACCCTACAGTTTTTAGGGTCCGATCAGTCGCCACTCAGGAGGATCTGCTCCCTGCCCTCAGCCAGACCAATGCGTATCGCACCCCGTTCATTCCGTCCTTAACTTGCACTGCATGCAGATTCCTCGGGACGACAAAAAGGGGGAGTGGTACGAGGATGTTCGAACGATCGTCCACCTCTTCGGCTTTTAAAGTTGATTGAACGGCAAACCACAGATCGCCAATCGGTTCGGCACAAAGACCCGGAGTGCTATCATTCGACGACTGATGAGGGTGTAAACCGTAGCTCGCATGCCCAGGCGCACCAAGGCAACCGTCATCGTTGTATTACTCATTCTTGTGCTGGTTGCGCTCGCCGCGTTCTTGCGGCGCAAGGCGCCCCCGGAGCCCGCACGGCTGCTCCCGGAATCGGACTGCATCCTCTATTTCAACCTGCGCCCCCTGCGCAACTACACCCATTTTGAAAAGCAGCAGGTTCCCCATGACGCCCAATATCAGGCCTTCATCAACGCCACCGGCTTTGAATTTGAACGCGACCTGGACGAGGTCGCCTTCGGCCTGCACCGCATGCCCAATCCCCTGGGCCCGAATGGCCCGGTCGCGTTCTCCGAAGTCTTTCTGGGCCACATCGACGGTAAGCGCCTAACCGCCTACCTGGCGTCGATCGCCGCCCAGACCGAACAGTACGCGGGACGCACCATCTACGAAATCCCCAGCCAGGGCCGAATCGTTCGCGTGGCCATGCTGGGCTACGACATGGTGGCCGCCTCCAACACCCCCACCCCAGAGCAGATCCACTCCATGCTCGACCGCTACCGCACCTCGGCGCTGCCATTCGCTGGATCCTCGCTCCTGACCGAGCACTACGGGGAAGTCCCCTTGCTCTCGGTAGCCTGGGGCATCGGCAAAATCAGCGTTCCGCTCAAGAGCGACGGGATAAGCATCATGGGCTTCCACGTGCCCGTGGCCATCAACAGCACCTTCATCGGCTCCGTGCGCTGGGCCGGCGCCCTCAAGGTGCGCGTTGAAGAAATCGCACCCACCGCGTTGGCCGCTACCTTGTCTGCCGACGCCCTGAACACCCTGGTCGCGATCGGCCGCGCAGCAGAAAACAACCTGCCCTCGATGATGACGAATGCCGATGTCCGCGACCTATTGAACTCCACCGATATCGAGCACAAAGACGACCGGGCAGTGGTCACGGCCACCCTGCCGGTAGCCCTGCTGCAAAAGCTGCTCACCGCGCCGAACTCGCTGCGCTCGCTGCCCCAGCCGTCCGATTCCCGTCACTAAAGCAGCTCTCGATAAAGCCGCGCGCACGCAATTGCGGTGCCTCTCAAGCGTGTGGTAACCTTGGCCATTGTGATCCTGTGGTAAGGGCGTGTTTTGGCCACCTGCAGGGAGCATGGCTGTTTGGGCTGGCGTAGCTCAGCTGGTAGAGCATCTGATTTGTAATCAGACGGTCGGGGGTTCAAGTCCCTTCGCCAGCTCCAGAGTTCCGTTCGCTGGTACGGTCGTTCAGACCGGCCCGGAGTTCCCGCCGCAATCCATCCCTAATGACGTACTGCTTCCGATCAGTTGGCTGCGCGGGAAAGCGTCTGCGGTGGGTGGTTGTGTGGTTGTCCTCTGCCGGCGGACTAGATAGGCTTTTCAGAACGGGAGTGCTGTTTTCTTCCGCTCTGTGGTTGTGCACAGGTGGCCGAGCGGTTAATGGCAGCAGACTGTAAATCTGCCGCTCCTTGGAGCTACGGAGGTTCGAATCCTCCCCTGTGCACCAGTTTTTTGGGAGTCAGCGTTGGAAGAGCCGGAAGGGTTCGCACCGCGGTCACGGAAACGCATGTGGATCGCGCTGGCCTTTCTGGTAGCTCTCTCCGGGTTGGCAGTGAAGACGATCGATCCGGGCAAGGTACGCACGGTAGTGTTGATATTGTTGGGCTTTTTCGCGGTGCGCATTGTGTTGGCAGCGGTTGCTTCGCGGTAGCATAGAGAAGGGTTTTTAGGCTGATGTAGCTCAGTCGGTAGAGCACTCCCTTGGTAAGGGAGAGGTCACCGGTTCAATCCCGGTCATCAGCTCCAGGTTTTTACAGCGTTGGCGTGTTACAGGGAAGACCCGGAGTCGCGGGAGTAACTCAGTGGTAGAGTCACAGCCTTCCAAGCTGTTGGTCGCGGGTTCGATTCCCGTCTCCCGCTCCAAACTATTGTTCGTGTGAGAGTCGGCACCATGTTTGTGCAACCAGTTCTACCCATCGAAGACGAAGCGCGGTTTTCCACGATCAAGGCATCGCTCGAACCCCTGTTTGCCCCGGGCCGGGTGGATGGTTTTTTGAAGCAGGTGCAACGGGCAAGGTTGCGTGTGCGGGATTTCGAAGGGTTGTTGCAGCGCGGGGTGTTTGGCAAAGCAACGGCTGAGGCTTACCAGGCGATGAGCGACTCGGACCGTGGGCAAACCCGCGAGCTGTACCTTTCGCTGGTCGAACAGGTAGGGCCCGAGTTACGTGCCAAGTTCCTTAAGGTATATGCCTACTACTGAGATCACTTTGCCCGTTACGCGGGAAAGTACCTACATCGTGGTTTGGGAATACCAGGTCAAGCCCGAGTGCCTGGCCGAGTTCGTAGCGGCTTACGGCCCGGATGGTGAGTGGGCCCGCTTATTTCGCCGCTCGGTAGAATTTGTCGGTGTGGAACTGCTCGGTAGCGTGGAAGACAGCGCTCGCTTCTTTACCCTGGATCAATGGGGATCGGCCGGCGGATTGGACGAGTTTTTGGCTGCGAATGCGACCGCCTATGATGTGATGGACCGGCGATTCAGCAGTCTTACGGTCTGGGAGCGGCAGATCGGCAGTTTTCCCGCCGAGGCCTAGCCCGGAGTCAGCTGCGGGTGAGATCAAGAGTTTGCTTTACGAGGAGAAGGGGACGAGATGGCGAAGGAGAAGTTTGACCGGACCAAGCCGCACGTGAACGTGGGTACGATTGGTCACATTGATCATGGCAAGACGACGTTGACGGCGGCGATCACGAAGGTGTTGTCGAAGCACAACCCGAAGATCCAGTTTCGTTCGTTTGATTCGATTGACAATGCACCTGAGGAGCGGGAGCGGGGTATTACGATTGCGACCGCGCACGTGGAGTATGAGACGGCGAACCGTCACTACGCGCACGTGGATTGCCCGGGCCACGCCGATTACATCAAGAACATGATTACGGGTGCGGCGCAGATGGATGGCGCGATCCTGGTGGTGGCAGCGACCGATGGTCCGATGCCGCAGACCAAGGAGCACGTGTTGTTGGCCCGCCAGGTAGGCGTGCCGTACATTGTGGTGTTTTTGAACAAGTGCGATGCGGTCGAAGACGAAGAGCTGACCGACCTGGTCGAAATGGAAGTACGGGAACTGTTGTCGAAGTACAACTTCCCTGGTGACGACGTGCCGGTGATTCGCGGCTCTGCACTGGGTGGGTTGAACGGCGAAGCGCAATGGGAAAAGAAGATTGACGAGTTGATGGATGCGGTGGACAAGAATGTACCCTTGCCGGCGCGTGCCATCGACCAGCCTTTCCTGATGCCGATTGAAGACATTTTCTCGATTTCCGGCCGTGGCACGGTGGTGACGGGCAGGATCGAGCGGGGCAAGGTCAAGGTGGGCGAAGAAGCCGAGATCGTTGGCTTCCGCGACACCCGCAAGACGGTCGTGACCGGCGTCGAAATGTTCAAGAAGCAGCTGGACGAAGGTCTGGCGGGCGACAACGCAGGCTTGTTGCTGCGCGGTATTGCCAAGGAAGACGTGGAGCGCGGGATGGTGTTGGCCAAGACTGGCTCGATCACACCGCACACCAAGTTCAAGGGCGAGATCTACGTATTGAGCAAGGAAGAAGGCGGCCGTCACACGCCGTTCTTCAACGGCTACCGTCCCCAGTTCTACTTCCGTACGACGGATGTGACGGGCACGGCCAAGCTGCCGGAAGGCACGGAGATGGTGATGCCGGGCGACAACGTACAGCTGGAAATCGAGCTGCACACCCCGGTAGCGATGGAAAAGGGACTGCGCTTTGCTATCCGCGAAGGCGGACGCACAGTCGGCGCCGGCACCATCAGCGAAATCATCAAGTAAGCAAGTAGTTCGAGGGTGCGCCCGCTCAAGCGGTTCTGCTTGAGTGGGGAACACCTTTACCAAGATCGGGGCCCCAAGGCCCGAAAAACTCCACCACGTAATTTCGGGGGAGTCAATACCCCGGGAATCGGTTAGGATAGATATATGCGTGAAATAATTACTTTGCAGTGCCCGACGTGCAAGGAGCGGAATTACTCGACGACGAAGAACAAGAAGACGACCACTGGCCGCCTCGAGTTCTCGAAGTTCTGCAACCGCTGCCGGAAGCACACCGCGCACAAAGAAACCAAGTAGTCCCGTTTTTGTAGTAGGAAGCACTGAATTTTTGCTGCCCCTGGCTCCCTGGTATGCTCGCGGTCACACGACATCAGCAGGATCATCTTCATGACAGTACGATCGTCAGAAGCCGTCTGGTGGCTCGGTGGACAACCCGAGAAACACACGGACCCTGGGGCGGAGCGTTGCCGTTTTGCTATAGACGGACAACGTATTGGCGTTTCGTTAGAGGGGCGTAAGCTCAACGGTTAAACTGTCGGTCTCCAAAACCGAACTTGGGGGTTCGAATCCCTCCGCCCCTGCCAGTTCGAGCAAGTGTTCTAGTTCGTGGTTCCTTTCAGGTGGTTTGTCGGTCACCTGAAGTGTCTGGGTTTAGCAGGTTCAGGGGCTCGGGAAGAAGGAAGCGTTATGGCGAAGTCAACCACAGTAGTTCGCGATGAGAAGCAGCTCACCCCGCCGGAAAAGGCCCTGAGCAAGCAAAAACTCGCCGACAAGCTGGCCGATCGAGGGCAGGAAGGTTCAGGCGCGGGCAACCAGATCACCGGCACCTATGCCAGAACCGCGGATTTTTTGCGGGATGTACGCAGTGAAATGCGTAAGGTCACCACGCCGTCCAGGGAAGAAGTGCAGACCACAACGACGGTGGTGATTGTTACCGTATTCGCCTTTGCTGCCTACTTCTATGTCGTGGATGCGGTACTCAGCCGCGGAGTTCAGGCGCTGCTGCACACGTTGGGCGGGGTACAGTAAGTGCTTGTTAAAGAGAAATCAGAGAAATCGATGACGGAAGAAACAAATCCGGAAGCCCCGCTCAACCCTGAAGAAGGGCTGACCCCCTCGGCGAATGAGCGCTTCAAGTGGTACATCATCCACGCGTACTCGGGTTTCGAGCGCAAGGTGAAGGAGTCGATCGAAGGCCGCGTGGAAGCGTTCGGCCTGCAAAACAGGATCGGCCGCGTCATGATCCCGACCGAGCCGGTCACGGAAGTGTTCAACGGCAAGAAGCGGACGATCGAGCGGGTTTTCCTGCCGGGCTACGTGCTGGTCGAGATGGATCTCGATAACGACTTGTGGCATGTCATGAAGAACACGCCGCGGGTTACCGGCTTTCTAGGGACAGGCGATAAGCCGGTCGCGTTGAGCGAGCAGGAAGTCAGCTCGATCCTGTTCCGCACGGACGTCTCCAAAGACAAGCCGCGGATGAAGATCAAGTTCGAGAAAAATGAATCGGTCCGGATTACGGATGGGCCGTTCGCGAATTTTAACGGCGTCGTGGACGAAGTGAACGAGGACCGCGAAACGTTGAAGGTCATGGTCACGATCTTCGGCCGCTCCACCCCGGTTGAACTCGAGTTCGGCAAGGTAGAAAAAGTAGTTTAGGGCTCCCTGTGTGGGTGCTGGCGAAGAAAGGTTATTGCGATGCCTCCAGTTAAGAAAATACAAACCTCGGTAAAGTTGCAGATTGAAGCGGGCAAGGCGACTCCCGCTCCTCCAGTGGGCCCGGCGCTCGGTCAGGCGCAGGTCAACATCATGGAGTTTTGCAAGCAGTTCAATGCGCGCACCCAGAACAAGGAAATGGCCGGCCTGATTATCCCGGTCGTCATCACGGTCTACGTGGACCGCACCTTCACCTTCGTCACCAAGACCCCGCCGGCAGCCATTCTGTTGAAAAAGGCTGCGAACCTGGCCAAGGGTTCGGGAACACCGAATAAAGACAAGGTCGGCACCGTAAGCGAGAAGCAGATCCTCGAGATCGCGACGCAGAAGATGCCGGATCTGAACACGGTATCGATTGAGTCGGCAGTGAAGAGCATCAAGGGCACAGCGCGTTCGATGGGCATCGAAATCACCGCCTAGGCCGCTTCAGCCGCTTACCCAACCGGGAACTACGCCGAGCCAGATCCGCAACCCTGAACATCCAGCATCTTCAGGGTTGTTGTCACCAAGCCGGTTGTCCCGGCCAATCCCTCTTTTCAGGCCGGTGTCCTAGCCAATCCCGCTTTTCAAGCCGGTGTCCCAGCCAATCCTCTTTTTTGTCATCCCGAGCGCAGTCGAGGGATCTGCTTTTCCCCTTTCTCCTGCCACCGATTTCGACATGAGCTCCAGCATCGGATACGCAGAGGGACCAGTCCTCCCAAAACAATGGCGGAGAGTCACTGGTTGTAGGAAAAACGGGTTTAGCTGCAAGTTCCCCTGCTTATCCGATCCTGGGGCTCTTTGAAAAACCGGACGCAGGCGAAGCGGACAGCAGATCCCTCGACTACGCTCCTAATGAACAAACTGAAATGCGCTCTGGACGAGGGTTCAAATGTCCCCCACTCAAGCCAAACGCGGCTTGAATGGGCCACCCTACAGTTTTTAGGGTCCGATCAGTCGCCACTCAGGAGGATTTGCTCCCTGCCCGCATCCAGAAAAGCCGAGGGTGGCCCACTCAAGCCGCGTTTGGCTTGAGTGGGGGACATCCTGCTCCGCTAGACCGACGCGTACCGCACCCCGTTCATCCCGTCCTTACTTGCACTGCAAGCAATTGCTCGGGATGACAAATCTGAGGTGCTTCGCGCCCTGACAAGAAAAGCAAACCTAAGATTTAATCCAAGTTGTGCATAATTAGAAATGCGTCTTCGGTAGCATGAAGACGCCGGTCCAACGGCCTTGCATTAGCATGGCCCACACCACGGCAGGATGGCAACACAGTCCAGGCGGTGGGAGACAGAGGAAACATGGCAAAGAAAATAAGTAAGAATATGGCGAAGGTGCGCGCGCAGGTCGAAGACCGCCCGTACTCGCTGCAAGACGCAGTACCCCTCCTGAAAAAAGTCAAGTTCGCCAAGTTCGACGAAACCGTCGATCTGACGCTGCGTTTGGGAGTCGATCCCAAGCACGCCGACCAGATGGTTCGCGGAACCGTCGTGTTGCCCCACGGTTTGGGTAAGACCAAGCGGGTCGCGGTGATCGCATCGGGTGACCGATTGCGCGAAGCCGAAGCCGCTGGCGCCGACATCGTTGGCGGCGAAGATATGGTGGAGCGGATTCAGAAGGAAAGCTGGACCGATTTTGACGCATTGATCGCCACCCCCGACATGATGAAGTCGGTCGGCCGGTTGGGTAAGGTGCTCGGCCCCCGCGGCTTGATGCCGAACCCCAAGACGGGTACCGTCACCAATGACGTGGCGGCAGCGATCCGTGAGATCAAGGCCGGTAAGGTGGAGTTCCGTACCGACAAAACCGCTCTGGTACACGTGCCCGTGGGCAAGCTTTCGTTCGATCCGCAAAAACTGATCGACAACGCGACCACGGTCATCAACAGCGTGGTCCGTGCGAAGCCATCAGCAGCCAAGGGCAAGTACATTCGGGGCATCACGCTCAGTTCGACGATGGGGCCCGGGATTCCGCTCGACAGCGAGGTCGCTGAGGCGGCCGCCAAACCTTAAGTAGGGTAAAAACGCCGCTCTCGTCTGCGCAGGCCAGGCCGCGCAAACCACGGCAAAACCCCTGTCGCCCGCGGGCACAGGCGGAATAAAGGCTGGAACCATGGCACTCACCAAGGCAAAAAAAGCAGTACAGATTGATCATCTCGCGCACGAGCTCGAAGGCTCGACCAGCGCGATTGTTGGCACCTTCGCCAAGCTCACCGTTTCTCAGGATTTTGAGCTGCGCAAAGTAGTTCGTGGAGCAGGCGGCCGGTATCGTGTGCTCAAGAACAAGCTGGCAGCCCGCGCTTCTATGGGCACCAAGGTAGAGTCGGCGCTGCAGGGGCTCAAAGGCGTCTCGTCCGTGGCCTACACCAGTGGCGACCCGGTCGCCCTGGCCAAAGCGCTCTCGACCTGGATGCAGGAAAATGCCGAGTTTACCTTCAAGTTGGGCATTGTCGATGGCCAGGTAATCACGGTTGAGGAAGTAAAGCGGTTGGCGACGATGCCCTCGAAAGAGGAGATCTTCTCCAAGCTGTTGTACCTCATCAATGCGCCGGCACAGCGCCTGGTCACGGTGATGAATGCCGCCGGCCGGGATCTTGCCGTGGTGATCAACCAAGGCGTGGAAAAGGGCAAATTCGCGGGTGCGGCCGAGCCCGCCAAGGCGGAGACTGCGCCTTCGGCTCCGGAAGCAGCGGCGGAGACGCCAGCGCCCGAAGCGCCAGCAACACCCGAAGCAGCAGCAGCACCGGCAGCCCGAGGCAGTTTCGGAAACTGTATCTCCGGCAGCCGAAGCCGCGGGGACCCAGGAAGATTCGCAAACCGCAGCGGCCGCGACCGAAGCGCCGGTGGAAGGTTAAACCGGGTAGCAACGATTTGAGCAGGGACTGCAAAGGGATGCCTGGTCTGGGCATATCGGAAACCTTGGCAGGGGTAGGAAGCGGCGGCTCGAAAGAGGCGATCGCCAGTAGCAACAAGCGGTAAAACAGGTATTACCAAAGTTTAGGTCTAAGTGGAGAGAAAAATGGCGGATTTGCAGCAGTTGGAAGATCAGATCGTAAGTTTGAGCCTGCTGGATGCGGCGGCTCTGGTGAAGAAGCTCGAAGAGCGGTTGGGTGTTTCGGCAGCAGCCGCAGCGCCAGTAGCCGTAGCAGGCGGAGGCGGCGCAGCCGCTGCAGCGCCGGTTGAAGAGAAGACCGAGTTCACCGTCATTCTGAAGGATGCCGGCGCGAACAAGATCAACACCATCAAGGCAGTACGCGAAGTGACCTCGCTCGGTCTGAAGGAAGCCAAGGACCTGGTCGATGGCGCTCCCAAGCCGTTGAAGGAAAACGTCAGCAAGGAAGAAGCCGAGACCGTCCGCAAGAAGTTCGAGGGCGTGGCTACGGTTGAAGTCAAGTAAAAAAGTCAGATTTATCTGACTAGCAAGTTGCATGCCAAAGCAGGACGCGCTATGATTATTTTTAGCGCGTCTCTGCCAGGTGTGAGCTATTTACCTGGCTGGACGGTAACTTGCATATGATTTCTTAGGATTGCACGACTTCGTATGCGATCTGGTATTCCGGTGCATACTGCGCCGGCACACACTCTCGAGATGGGCGGCGGACATCGAGGTGTGGTGAACGATCTGCTGTAGGGCGGCGCACACGCGGCTTACTGGTTCCAGCGGGATTCGGAAATTCTTAACTTGTCAAGTGCACAATTCGGTTGTGACGCTCGTGGGTAGCTCTGTGCCTGCGGGCAGTTCGCGTCTTTACCGGTTGTTTGCTGGCACGCCTCCCCGGCTCCGGTCCTTGTCCAGTGCTCCGTACGTCGCTTCGGGCCCGACCACATTACCCGTAACTGTAGACCCAATTCGCCAATCGTGGAATGGTCTACACGTTTAATCGCGAAAAAAAGCGCAGATAACAGCGCGCACGAAGTTTAGTTGAGTGGTAACCGGCCATTGTTCTGACGTTCGCCCGTCAGTCAATGTTGCCTGGCACGTCCAGGCGCAGTGCTTTCACCGAAACGAGGCGGTGAAGGCATGTGATCGCGCCAGTAAAACATGTGGGGAACCGCACGACTCGGCGGAAACCCCTCTTTGCCCCACCTCGGGTCCCACGAGTCTCAGGAGTGAAGCATGCCGAACGAGCACCGCGCCATTCGTAGCCGTCTCGATTTTTCCAAAATCCCAACCGCTATCCAGATTCCAAACCTGATTGAAGTGCAGCGGCGTTCCTACGAACGCTTTTTGCAGATGGACAAACTGCCTTCCGAGCGGGAAGACAACGGACTGCAGTCTGTATTTGTGTCCGTGTTCCCGATCACCGACTTCCGCAATATCTCACAGCTCGACTTTGTGGATTTCTCCATCGGCAATTGGGAGTGCAAATGCGGTCACCTTAAGGGACTGCATCACCTGCGCACCGCCTGCGTAAATTGCGGCGCCATGGTCATCACCGATCCATTTCACCCGGGCGAAGTGCTTTGCCAGAACTGCGGTACGTACAACAAGAACACCCCTGATTTCTGTAACAAGTGCGGTGACCCTGTCGGCCTGCAATTGAAGTATGACCAGGCGGAGTGTGAAGAGCGGGGGATGACGTATTCCGCGCCACTCAAGGTGACGGTACGCCTCACAATTTACGACAAGGATCCTGAGACTGGCGCCAAGTCGATTCGCGATATCAAGGAGCAGGAAGTGTTCTTCGGCGACATTCCGCTGATGACGCAGAACGGCACCTTCATCGTGAACGGCACTGAGCGCGTGATCGTCAGCCAGTTGCACCGTTCGCCCGGTGTCTTCTTCGAGACGGCCAGCAATCGCACTTACTTCCTGGGCAAGATCATCCCGTACCGCGGGTCGTGGGTAGAGTTCGAATACGACCAGAAGAACACGCTCTACGTCCGTATCGATCGCAAGCGCAAATTCCTCGGCACCATATTCCTGCGCGCCCTGGGTCTGCGTTCGGACGAGGACATTCTCAAGACCTTCTATCTGGCCGACACCATCACCGTGGCCAATGGCAAGCTCGCATGGCAGGTGAAGGAAGATGCGACGCAGGGAACTCACCTGCTCGGCGCCAAGCCGGCGCACGCCGTCGTGGTCAAAGGTGAGGAGATTGCTCACTCCGGCCGCAAGGTGACGCCCAGCATCCTCAAGGCGTTGCGCAACCACAAGGTGACCTCGGTCGAGATTGAGACCACTGAACTGGATGGCGCGATGACCCTGGCCGACGTGGTCGACACCACCACCGGCGAGGTATTGCTCGAAGCCAACCACGAGCTCACCGCGGACAAGATCCACAAGATCATCGAGAGCGGCGTCACGTCGTTCCAGGTGTTCTTCCCCGATCGCGATGACGTAGGGCAACATCATCACCAACACCCTCCGCCGTGACTCCGTGCGCAAGCCGGAAGAAGCGCTGATCGAGATCTACCGCAAGCTGCGTCCGGGCGATCCACCGACCCTGGATACGGCCACCGCGTTGTTCGAAGGCATGTTCTTCGACCCGCGCAAGTACGACTTCTCCCGCGTAGGCCGCTTGAAGTTCAACATCAAGCTCTACGAATCGCAGGATGTGACGCAGCTCGACAAGCGCACCCTGACGCCGGAAGATTTCTACGGCACGATCCGTTACCTGCTTAAGCTGCGCAAGAACATCGGCGTGGTGGACGACATCGATCACCTTGGCAACCGCCGCGTGCGCGCAGTCGGCGAACTGATGGAAAATCAGTTCCGCATCGGCCTCGTGCGCATGGAGCGCGCCATCAAGGAAAAGATGAGCGTGTACCAGGAAATGTCGACCGCGATGCCGCATGACCTGATCAACGCCAAGCCGGTCATGGCTGCCATCCGCGAGTTCTTCGGTTCCTCGCAGCTATCCCAGTTCATGGATCAGACCAACCCGCTCTCCGAGATCACGCACAAGCGCCGTCTGTCGGCCCTTGGGCCGGGTGGTTTGAGCCGCGAGCGTGCCGGTTTTGAAGTGCGCGACGTTCACCCAACGCACTATGGCCGCATTTGCCCGATTGAAACGCCAGAAGGTCCGAACATCGGCCTGATCAGCTCACTCTCGTGCTTTGCGCGCATCAACGAATACGGCTTCATTGAGTCGCCCTATCGCCGGGTACGCGATGGCTTCATTCTCGACTACGTGCAGGTTACGAACGCAGGCGAAAGCGGTCTGCGCGTCGGTGATCCGCTGGAGAAGAAAGAAGCGTTGCGCCTGAACGAGAAGCTCGTCAGCGAGCACAAGCGGCCCATCGAGTTCGATCCGTTCTCGTTCTACCTGTCGGCGTGGGAAGAAGATCGCCACACCATCGCGCAGGCCAACATCGAGCTGGGTGACCAGGGACAGATCGTCGAAGATCTGGTCAACGCCCGCCGGCAAGGCAACTTCGTCCTGGTGAACCGTGCGGAAGTGGACTACATCGACGTCAGCCCGAAACAGCTGGTTTCGGTAGCTGCCTCGCTGGTGCCGTTCCTCGAGCACGATGACGCTAACCGCGCCCTGATGGGCGCCAACATGCAACGCCAGTCGGTTCCTCTGCTGGTGGCGGAAGCGCCGCTGGTGGGTACCGGTATGGAAGGCGTGACTGCGCGCGATTCCGGCGCCGTCATTCTGGCCAAGCGTAACGGCATCGTGGATTCTGTTGACTCCGAGCGCATCATCGTGCGCGTCGAGGGTGAGCACCATCCCACCCAGCTGTCGCGCGAAGTCGGTTCGGATATCTATCAGCTGATCAAGTTCAAGCGTTCCAACCAGAACACCTGCATTAACCAGAAGCCGATTGTGCGCCAGGGAGACCGGGTGCTCAAGGGGCAGGTGATTGCCGATGGTCCTTGCACTGAACAGGGCGAGCTGGCACTGGGCCGCAACGTACTGGTCGCCTTCATGCCGTGGCGTGGTTACAACTTCGAGGACGCGATCCTGATCTCCGAGAAGTTGGTGCGTGACGATTACTACACCTCGGTACACATCGAGGAGTTTGAAATCGAAGCTCGCGACACCAAGCTGGGGCCGGAAGAAATCACGCGTGATATCCCCAACGTCTCTGAGTCGGCACTGCGCGATCTCGACGAGAGCGGAGTCATCCGCATCGGCGCCAAGGTCAAGCACAACGACATCCTGGTCGGTAAGGTAACGCCCAAGGGCGAAACCCAGCTGACGCCGGAAGAGAAGTTGCTGCGCGCGATCTTCGGTGAAAAGGCTGGCGATGTACGCGACGCTTCGCTCACCTGCCCTCCGGGTATTGAAGGCACCGTGGTCGACGTCCGCATCTTCTCCCGCAAGGGTCAGGAGAAGGACGAGCGCGCCAAGCTGATCGAAGGCGAGCAGATTGCCAAGCTGGAAAAGAACCTGGCTGACGAAATCCGCATTCTGACCGACGAGCGCCTGAAGCGTTTGGAATCGATTCTGGGCGGTAAGGAAGTGCTGGCTGACCTGCACGATGAGCGCACCAACAAGCGCCTGATCGTTAAGGAGCAGATGATCGATCGGGATACGATCGAGCGCATCTCCACCCGTAACCTGAAGCGTATTCGCTACGCCGATAAGGATCCCCGGGTGAACGAGCAGATCGACGAGATCGAGGAAATGACCTCACGTCAGATCGATGTGCTGCGCAAGATCACCAACGAGAAGATCGGCAAGCTGCAAAAGGGTGACGAACTGGCGCCAGGCGTGATCAAGCTGGTCAAGGTGTACATCGCCATGAAGCGCAAGCTTTCGGTGGGTGACAAGATGGCCGGCCGCCACGGGAACAAGGGCGTCATTGCCCGCATTCTTCCCGAGGAGGATATGCCTTACCTGCCGAATGGCAAGCCAGTGGAGATCGTGCTCAACCCGCTGGGTGTGCCTTCCCGTATGAACGTGGGGCAGATCCTGGAAACGCATCTTGGCTGGGCGGCACACCAACTCGGCGAGAAGATTGCCGAAGTGGTGGAACGTAACCGTGACGCGAACGAAGTCCGGGCCATGGTGACGGAGCGCTTTGCCAATACGGCAACGCTGCGTCAGCTGTTGGAACTGGATGACGAGATGCTGTTGCGGGTAGCCGCAGGCATGAAGCGCGGCATCTGGTTCGGCACCGCGGTGTTCGATGGCGCCAAGGAAGCAGAGCTTAAGGCACTGTTGGCCGCGGCAGAACTTCCCAGCTCCGGCAAAACGCCTTTATTTGACGGCATGACGGGCGAAGAGTTCGAGCAACCGGCAACCGTGGGTTACATCTACATGCTCAAGCTGTCGCACCTGGTCGACGACAAGATTCACGCGCGTTCGATCGGGCCGTATTCGCTCATTACCCAGCAACCACTGGGTGGCAAAGCGCAATTCGGCGGACAGCGTTTCGGTGAGATGGAAGTGTGGGCGCTCGAAGCTTACGGCGCTGCCTACATCCTGCAGGAACTGCTGACAGCCAAGTCCGATGACGTCTATGGCCGTACCAAGATCTACGAGGCCATCGTCAAGGGCGAGGCGGCGATCGAGCCGGGTGTTCCTGAATCGTTCAACGTGCTGATTCGTGAGCTGCAGTCGCTCTGTCTCGATGTGGAACTGATCAAGCAACCAGAAAAGAGACTGCCGGTGCCGGCAGTCGCAGCAGCCGACTAAGTAACAAACCTCAGGTGGCCCACTCAAGCCGGATTTTCGGCTTGAGTGGGGGACACCACCAAAGCTTTAGCGACAGGTCCAGTCCTCAAGAGCAATCGCTCCCGGGAGAGGACGGACCGAGAAAACATCATCCCGGGAACGTAGCCGGCACGCTTCGGAGAACTGATCTGAAGCAAAGTGCCAAGGAGGGTCGTCTTGTACCGTTCCAGCCCATTTGAACTGACCAGCCCGATTACAGATTTCGATGCCATCCGCATCTCACTCGCGTCACCGGAGAAAATTCGCAGTTGGTCTCACGGCGAAGTCACCAAGCCGGAGACAATCAATTACCGTACGTTCAAGCCAGAACGCGATGGGCTGTTCTGCGCCCGCATCTTTGGCCCGGTCACCGACTGGGAATGTCTCTGCGGCAAGTACAAGCGCATGAAGCATCGCGGCGTTATTTGCGACAAGTGCGGCGTAGAAGTCACCCTGTCCAAAGTTCGGCGTGAGCGCCTGGGCCACATCGAGCTGGCATCCCCTTGCTCGCACGTGTGGTTCTTCAAGGGCCTGCCCTCGCGTATCGGTCACCTGCTCGATATCTCTCTGCGTGACCTCGAGAGCGTGCTCTACTTCGAAAGCTACGTCGTCGTCGATCCAGGCGATGCTCCCGTCAAGGAACGCGAAATCATCAAGGATGAAGCGCGCTTCCGTGAGCTCGACACGCAGTATCGTCCCACCGGCTTCAAGGGCATGATGGGCGCCGAAGCCATCAAGGAATTGCTCAAGCGCGTCGTCGTCGACGAGCTGGCGATTGAACTGCGCGAGCGCATGAAGACCGAAACCTCGCTGCAGAAGCGCTTGAAGTATGCCAAGCGTCTCAAGGTGGTTGAGGCCTTCCGCAAGTCCGGGAATAAGCCACAGTGGATGATCCTTGACGTGATCCCCGTCATTCCGCCTGAGCTGCGCCCCCTGGTGCCGCTGGATGGTGGCCGGTTCGCGACCTCGGATCTGAACGATCTGTATCGCCGCGTGATCAACCGCAACAACCGCCTCAAGAAGCTCATGGATCTGCATGCGCCTGAGGTGATTGTGCGCAACGAAAAGCGCATGCTGCAGGAAGCCGTCGACGCCTTGTTCGATAACGGCCGCCGTGGCCGCGTGCTGCGTGGCGCCAACAACCGCCCGCTCAAGTCCTTGTCAGACACACTCAAGGGCAAGCAGGGCCGTTTCCGTCAGAACCTGTTGGGCAAGCGCGTCGACTACTCAGGCCGTTCGGTCATCGTGGTCGGTCCGGAGCTCAAACTGCACCAGTGCGGTTTGCCGAAGAAGATGGCGCTCGAACTGTTCAAGCCCTTCATCTATCACCGGCTGGAACAGACCGGGCATTGCACGACCATCAAGCAAGCCAAGGAAATGGTCGAAATGCAGGAGCCGATCGTTTGGGACATCCTGGAAGAGGTCATCAAGGACCATCCAGTGTTGCTCAACCGCGCCCCTACGCTTCACCGTTTGGGTATCCAGGCCTTTGAGCCGGTACTGGTAGAAGGCAAGGCAATCAAGATCCACCCCCTGGTCTGCACCGCGTTCAACGCAGACTTCGATGGCGATCAGATGGCCGTGCACATTCCTCTGTCGCCGGAAGCACAGGTAGAAGCCAGCGTTCTCATGCTGGCCTCGCACAACATCCTTTCGCCGGCATCGGGTCAGCCGATCACCGTGCCGACGCAGGATATGGTGCTGGGTCTCTACTACCTGACCAAGGCCAAGAAGGGCGGCAAGGGCGAAGGCCGTGTGTTCGCGAATACCGAAGAAGTGCTGATGGCGCTCGAAGCGAAAGAAGTCGAGACCCTCACGCCGATTCGTCTGCGCTACACCGGACCGGTGCTCGATATGACCACTGCCTATGACGATCAGGATCTGACCCACACCGAGCCGGTGATGTACGACAAGCAGTACATCTCGACCACGGTGGGCCGTACCATCCTGAACGATTCATTGTCAGACGGCATGCCGTTCGTCAATGGTCTTCTGAAGAAGAAGGGCATTGGCCAGCTGGTCAACTACTGCTACCTGAACCTGGGTCTCGAAGTGACGGTCAAGATGCTCGACCGCATTAAGGATCTCGGCTTCAAGTACGCGACGCGTAGCGGACTCTCTGTCGGTCTCGATGACATGGTCATTCCTGACACCAAGTACACCGTTGTGCGCGATGCTGAAAAGCAGGTCATCGCCGTACAGCAGCAGTACCTGGATGGCGCCATCACCAACGGCGAGCGCAATAACAAGGTCATCCAGATCTGGTCATCGGTCACCGAGAAGGTTGCTGATGAGATGTTTGACAACATGAAGAACGCCGACAAGGAGGGGACCATGAACCCGATTTACATCATGGCCGACTCCGGCGCTCGTGGTTCCAAACAGCAGATCCGTCAGCTCTCCGGTATGCGCGGCCTGATGGCCAAGCCTTCCGGCGAAATCATTGAAACCCCGATCACGGCCAACTTCCGCGAAGGTCTTACCGTGTTGCAGTACTTCATCTCCACCCACGGCGCTCGTAAGGGCCTCGCGGATACGGCGTTGAAGACGGCAGACTCGGGCTACCTGACCCGCCGCCTGGTCGACGTGGCACAGGACGTCATTGTCAGCGAACAGAACTGCGGTACGGTCGAAGGCATTTACGTCGGCCCCATCGTGGAGTCTGGCGAGATCATCGAACCGTTGCGCGACCGCATCATCGGCCGTGTGTCGCTCGAGAAGATCAAGGACTTCGAAGGCAATGTGATCGTCGAAGTGAACGAGGAAATCACGGAAGACTTCGCCAACGCGATCCAGGGTGCTGGTATCGAAAAGGTGAAGATCCGCTCCGTGCTGACCTGCGAATCCAAGCGCGGCGTCTGCATCCTCTGCTACGGACGTAACCTGGCATCCGGCCGTATGGTCGAGTTGGGCGAGGCCGTCGGTGTGATCGCAGCGCAGTCGATCGGTGAGCCGGGCACGCAGCTAACCATGCGTACCTTCCACATCGGTGGTACCGCTTCCCGTGTGTCGCAACAGTCTTCGCTCGAAGCCAAGAACCACGGCATCGTGCGCTTCCTGAACATGGTCACGGTTCGCTCCAAGTCGGGCGACCTGGTATCCATGAACCGGTCGGGCGCCATTGCTGTAGTCGATGAACGCGGCCGCGAGAAGGAGCACTACCAGGTGGTCTACGGCGCCAAGCTGAAAGTGGAAGATGGCGCACAGGTCCAACTGGGGCAGGCACTGGTCGAGTGGGATCCTTACACCTTCGCGATCCTGACTGAGATCGGCGGCACCATTCAGTTCAAGGATCTGCAGGAAGGGATCACCCTGAACGAAGAAGTCGACGAAGTCACCGGCCTGTCGCGCCTCGTGGTTGCGGAAGCAGCCGACGAAAAGCGTCAGCCGGCGATCGTGATCAAGGGCGCCAAGGGCAACAAGCGTTACCTGATGCCCAGCCGTGCTCACCTCATGATTCAGGATGGAGACGAGGTTTTCCCAGGCGATGTGCTGGCCAAGATCCCGCGCGAAACCACTCGTACCAAGGACATCACAGGCGGTCTGCCGCGTGTGGTCGAATTGTTCGAGGCTCGCAAGCCGCGTGAAACCGCCATCATCAGCGAGATCGATGGTGTGGTTCGCTTCGGTGAAGTGGCCAAGGGACAGCGCAAGATCTACGTCACCGCAGACAACGGGGAAGAGAAGGAATACTCCGTGCAGCGCGGCGTACACGTGAACGTACAGGAAGGCGAGCGTCTGAAGGCTGGCGAACCGCTGATGGACGGTCCGTTGAACCCGCACGACATTCTCGCAGTACTGGGCGAGAAGGAGCTTCAGGGATATCTGGTCAACGAAATCCAGGAAGTCTACCGCTTGCAGGGCGTGGCGATCTCAGATAAGCACATTGAGACCATCGTCCGGCAGATGCTGCGCTGGGTGAAGATCGAGGAAGTCGGTGACACGTCGTTCCTGCTGGAACAGCAGATCGACCGCTTCCGCTTCCGCGAAGAGAACGAGCGTGTGATCGCCAAGGGCGGCCGGCCGTCGATTGGGCGTCCGCTGCTGCTGGGTATCACCAAGGCCTCGCTCTCGACCGATTCCTTCATCTCCGCCGCATCCTTCCAGGAGACCACGCGTGTTCTCACCGAAGCCAGCATCAACGGTTCGGTCGACAGCCTGCGCGGCCTCAAGGAGAACGTCATCGTCGGTCGCCTCATCCCGGCTGGTACCGGAATGGAGTACTACCGCAACATCCAGCTCTCGCAGGAACTCGAGGAAGCGGCTGCCAAGGTGCAGCAGGAAGTTACCGCAGCCTTCGAGGAAGCCGAGCGCGAATTGGAACTCATGCGGCAGGAAGGCGAAGCCGAAGAGATGGCTGCCGAGTAACTGCACCTCACCACAAACAGGCAAAGGCCGCGAGCAATCGCGGCCTTTCTGCTTTTGGAGAACCCAACACCCCAAAGGTGGCCCACTCAAGCCGCTTTTGGCTTGAGTGGGGGACATCGCCTTTCGCACGGCGTCCCTTCACTCTTCAAGCGCTGAGCGAACAGCTTGATCGATGGCGATCGGAGAGCAGCGGCCCATCCGGCGCCACCAGCACATGCATCTGCCGGGCGTCCCAAAGGCTACCCGCTGAAGCGCGATCCGCCCGAACGAATAGTGGATACGCGTAGTCGAAGTAACCGAGTGAGCGTGCAGCTGGCAACGCAGATTCAGCGAGGAGATCGTAGCTGACAATCAGGTCAGGACGGCGGTCTCGAACGAATCCCGCGGGAATTTCCCCCAGGGTCCCGCTGCGTCGTTCTTCAGGAACACGCATCGGGTGATAGTGAATCGCTTCAGGACTGGCAAGCCCAGCGCCATCGCGTATTTCGCCCTGAAATGCCCATCCAAGCGCGCCAATCTCTGAGGTCATCAAGATGCCGGTGGGACACTCCCCGCGGAGCACAGTCCCAATGCGCCGATATGCGTGCACGCGGGCGGCAAGCGCGTAATCGGGTGTAGCGCCAGGCAACCCGCGCAACGCCGCGAGTAGCAAATCCATATCCAACATCCCAACCGGAAGGAGAAGCATTCCGGCGAAAACGATTCCAAGGAAAGCTTGCACGATGGTGCGGCTGTTCGACCAAAGTAAAATTCCGATGGATAGTGGCGCCAGGACCAAGGGCAGATACCAGGAGAAAATATATGTCCTACGAACGAGGTAGGCGGCTGCGAGAAAAGCTCCAAACCCACAGAGCAGGAAAGCAACTTGATTGCTCTGGTGTCCGCGACTCTTGCCGTAGCGCACCCAGAGCAGACCGAATACCAGGCATGTCAATGCCTGCGGGATAGATGCGAAGGCTCTGACGACGTTTCGATACGTCATGGCGTATAAATGGCTCTTTGCGACTACCGTGTTAGGAATAACTGTTCCGTACTCCCACAACAGCCAGGTGAGACCGGCCACACCAATCGCAGTGGAAGCGAATAGAGACAACCTGGTCCATTGCCTGCGGAAGGTCATCCAGACTCCTGCCAAAACGCAGAGTGGAAAACACTCATAGCGAGTGAAGCAGGCAAGAACCAGGAGCGGCATCCCCCAGTTTTTCTTCTTGAGAATGCCCAGACATCCTGCCAGCATGAGCGCTACCGCACAGGGACTCTCCATCTGCTCCATCGAACTGGGCAAGACCGCGACGATTGCATAACAGAAGGCGACGGCCGGCAACACAACGACAGATAGCCCTTCAGGTTGCCCCGTCCTCACCAACTCATAGGCAGCCGCGGCGCTCAACAACATAAAGCCAAGTTCCAACAAGGGAACCGGGTTGTCGAGAGGCAGCACCGCGCCGGTGGCGGCGAGAAGCAGAGTCCACAGTGGAGAAGATGTAACCATGACGCGCTGATCAGGATTGAAATATGGTTTCCCGAGGTGCTGGTAGTTGTTAGCTATCCTTCGATGAATGAAGGAATCATCTGCGGCAATTCCAGGAAGGCGAGCTGCGCATAAAGCAAGGATTAGACCTGCTCCCACGATGAGTATTCCTAAGGGAAGGTAACGCCGCAAAAAGTGCGAAGACAAGTATTTGCTCGACTGCTTCGATATCGCCACATGCCCATTCTGCCTACGCTCGACTGCCGGATACTCCCCAAGAATCACTTCATAGTGACCCCATTCCTGAATGGGGATGATAGGTGTCGTTTCAGGCGATCGCCACCGAAGTCCAAGCTATGTTGACGAGGCTTGTCTAAGTCACCACAACTTCGGGTGCGCCATATTTACCCACAGCTTTATCGACGGGAGATGTGGGAGATACCGCTCTCGACCCGCAGCCCTGAACCCGCAACAGCCTCGCTCGAGATCCCGGGCGCTGGCATCGTCTCACTCTGGATACAATAGTAGTTGCGGAGTGTGACTATGCAACGGCTGCGTTCTTTGCTGCAACTCCTAACCCTCGGCGCCTGGGTCTGCACCGCATCCGGTCAATCCACCGTGACTTCGATGCCATCCTTTGAAGCCGGTACCACCGAAGTAACCATCGATGTCGTTGTAACCGATCGTCGCGGCACGCCCGTCGAAAATCTGGCGCAGGATCAATTTACTGTCTCCGAGAACGGCCACGCGCAACGCATCGTTGCCTTTGATGCGCACGCTTCGCCAACCACCAGTCCTAAGTCGACTCCGCTACCTTCAGGTGTCTACACCAACGCTCCAGTTATCCCCAGCAAGGGAAGCGTGGACGTTTTGTTAATCGACGCACTGAACACGCCCACCCACGATCAGGTGCGTGCCCACCAGATGTTGATTGCATACCTCAAAACATTGCCGGTAGGTAAGCCGGTCGCTATCTTTACTCTGGGAGCGCAACTGCGACAAATAGAAGACTTCACCACCGATCACAACGCACTGCTGCAGGCTGTCGAGACCTTCAATGCTTCCCCGCAAAAATCAGCCTTTCTCAAGACCACGGAGGACACGGCAGATCAAATGAAAAACGAAGATGCCGTTCAGGAGCTGGTCATGAGCCTGGGCCCCGGCAAACAGTATTTGGGGACGCAGATGGTCAAAGAGATGCAACAGTTTAGTGCCGAGTCTGACTCGTTCAATATCGGCCTGCGCGTCGGCTACACCCTCACTGCCTTCGATGAACTGGCCCGTTATCTCTCCGCTATTCCCGGCCGCAAGAATCTCATTTGGCTCTCCGGTTCGTTCCCGCTGGCCATTCTGCCGCAGCCCGATCTCAAGGATCCCTACCGGTCGGCGCAAAACTTTTCACAGCAAATTGCGCGCACCGCCAATCTGCTGGCTACTGCGAGAGTCGCCGTCTACCCCATCGATGCCAAAGGCCTGGTGTCTCAAACTCTGCTGAAGGCTTCTGTCGCGGGCGGAAGTGCTGTGCGCACACCAGAGAGGAGCATGGCTGCGGAATCAGCGGAATTCAGCAATAGTGCCGAGGAAGTGATGACGTTGAATGAGGTCGCAAAAGCAACCGGCGGAGAAGCGATCACCAACACAAACGACCTCAAGGGCGCGCTCGCCGAAGTGGATCGGAATGGATCGCACTACTACACGTTGGTCTACCATCGCTCAGACAAATCGCAGAACGGCAAACCGCGCCAAATCGAAGTGCAGGTAAAGCCTGGCAAGTATGAACTGTCATACCGTCGCAGTTACACTCCGATCGAATCTTCAGGACAGAAGGTCAGTTTTCTTTCGCTCATGCAGCACGGCATTCCCGCCTCCTCTCAGATAGTGTTTCGCTTAGCCCCTAAAAATATTGGCGCGCCGGCCCCAGGAGAGGCGATTGCGGGCAGCAATCAGAATGTGTTTCGCCCGCTGGTCCGCTATTCCGTCGGCTACGACGTAGAGGTATCCCCACTGGCTCTCAAATCTTCCGGCGATGGCGTGCTCCATGGGGCTGTTACGTTCGTTGCTATCGCCCTCGATCGCGACGGCAAGGCATTAAATTCTGTCTCCGGCGCGTTGGACCTGCACGTGCGCTCGGAGCAATATCCGGCCTTCGTGAAGCAGGGCATTCAGTTCCAACAACCGCTGGACCTGCCCCCGCAAACCAGGTGGCTGCGCGCTGCCGTTTACGACAATGCTTCAGGCCGAATCGGCACCCTTGAACTGCCGATAACCCCAGCCGCTCATTAGCAGAACGATCCCCGACGGTGGCCCACTCAAGCCGATTTGGCTTGAGTGGGGGACACCTCAAATGGACCATCCAACCGCCTGTTATGTCCGCCCAGTCCGACCCAGCCCAAACCTCCCGAAATGCTCTCAACCCGAGATTCCCTCGCCACCAACTACACTTTGCCTATACTTGTATGGCATAATGTAAAGAACGGTGATTCCTTGAACCCTCTCAGCATGCAAATCGGCGATTGGCTCGGCCTACCCACCCCTGCCACGGAAGCACAGATCCTGAGTATCGTGGAAGAACAGCTAGCCACCTCCGTCATCGAACGGCTGACCTCCCTCGGTTTGGAACGTGCGGAAATCCACGAAACCGTCATTCCGGCCCGCACTCTCCAACATCGTCGCTCGAGACGGGAAAAGCTGACCATCGAAGAATCCGACCGCGTTCTCAGGGTCATCCGTGTTCTTTCTGCCGCTCAATCCGTTTATGGTGATCGTGCCCACGCGCTCGCCTGGCTGCGCAGACCAACTCCCCGGCTTCAGGGGCGGTCGCCCTTGTCCCTGCTGAAAACCGACACTGGCAGCCGCATCGTGGAAGAACTCCTGATTCAAATCGATGAGGGCATGTTCGTCTAAATGCTTTTATGGCGGATCAGCCGTCACCTCGACCTCAAGGGAACGGGTGGTCTTAGGGCCATTGGCCGTTGGCACTATCCCGGGCAGCCCGTTGTCTACCTTACGGAAAGTGTCGCCTCCGCGCTATTAGAGGTCTGCGTCCACACCGCTGCCAACGACATTCCCTATTCGTACACATTGCTGTGCGTGCAGGGTCCCGACCCCACGCCTCCGGCCATCACCATCAACGACCTCCCGGAGCAGTGGCGTGACCAGCAGGAGATCACACGCGAACTAGGGACTGCCTGGCTGCGGAAGCAGGAAGCAGCCCTGCTTCAAATCCCTAGTGCCATCGTGCCGCACACCAAGAACTTCCTGCTCAATCCCCTCCACCCCGATGCGGCCATGTTCCGCATTACCGAGGCGATGGATTACCCCTTCGACGAGCGCCTCAAGTATTAAAAGGCTGGCAACGCCGCACCGCCGTTCTGCACCACACTTGCAGAGGTGATGCATGGCAGCGCATGCCGGAGAAACAGCACAAGAAACGGGAGACTTCCACTGCCACAGCTGTGATGCCGTGGTCCATGTAACCAAGGGACACAAAATCCCGGCCTGCCCGAACGGACATAAGACATTCGACACCAGAACGGGCGAGCCAGGCAATAAGCGCAGTGCTTGATACAAATGGCAACGCGCCCCTGCGCGTCGACGGACGAGAGAAGGTCACGGGCACTGCATGCTACGCCGCGGAATTCCAGGCTGCCGATCTGGCCCATGCCGTCCTGGCTCATGCCGTCCTGGTACAGAGCACGATCGCGCGCGGGCGCATTCGAGCTCTTAACACCAGGCGCGCCGAGGGTGCACCGGGTGTCCGCTTCATCCTCTCGCATCTGAACCGCCCACCCTTGCAGCATCTTCCCGAGGACTACACCTCCGCTTTCCCCGGCGAACGCCGCACCCCGCTCGAGGATGGCATCATCCACTATGCCGGGCAACACGTCGCCATGGTGGTTGCGGATACGCCGCAACAGGCGCAAACCGCGGCATCCTTGCTAAAGATCGAATACGAGGCGGAAGAGCCAGTCCTGGAGCCACAGCAGGCACTCGATAAGGTCTATCTGCCGAAACACTTCGCCAAGAACTTCGAAGAAGCGCTGCAGTCAACCCGGGGCAATCCCGGCCAGGTGCAATCAGCGCATCGCATCGACGTCGAATACCAAACCCCGATCCAGCACCATAACCCTATCGAACCCTCGGCCACCCTGGCCTCGTGGGATGGTGACCAGTTGACCCTGCACGACAGCACCCGCTGGATCTACGGCACGCGCCTGTTTGTCTCCACTATGCTCGGGATCGAGGCAGAGAAAGTTCACGTCGTGTGCCCGTATGTAGGGGGAGCCTTCGGCTCCAAGGGCTTCCTGTGGCAGCACGTAGCCCTCACCGCGTTGGCTGCTAAATTGACCGCGCGCCCGGTGCGCCTGGTGCTATCAAGAGAGCAGATGTTCACCTCAGTCGGGCATCGTCCGCAAACATCGCAATCGATCTCGCTGGCGGCCGATGATGAGGGTCATCTGCAACTGCTGCAGCATATCTCGCTGAATGGCACCTCTCCGGTGGCACACTTTGTCGAACCGGCCGCGATGATCTCCCGTCACCTCTACAGTTGTCCCGTGGTACGCATCGAGCATCGCGTAGCCCCGGTAAACATCACCACGCCCTGCTTCATGCGCGCCCCGGGCGAGGCTCCCGGCCTGTTCGCGCTCGAGTCCGCAATGGATGAACTCGCCGCAGAACTAAACCTTGATCCACTGGTATTGAGGCTGCGCAACTACGCAGAGACCGATGAAGAAGCCCAGCGCCCCTGGTCCAGCAAGCAACTCCGCCTCTGCTACCAGCAAGGTGCGGAGCGCTTCGGCTGGACGCAACGGCCGCCCAACCCGGCGTGCGCCCGGCATGGCGATTGGCTCGTTGGTTGGGGCATGGCGACCGCCGCTTACCCCGGCCGCCGTTCAGTTTCCATCGTGCATGGCGAACTCGACCGCAGCGGCCGCGCCGTGTTCTCGACCGCCACGCAAGAGATCGGTACCGGCACCCGCACCGCCATCGCGCAGATCGCGGCAGAGACGCTGGGCATCCCACTTCACCGGGTTGCGGTCGAAGTCGGCGATAGTCATCTGCCACCCTCCCCGGTGCATGGCGCGTCACAAGCAACGGCTACTGTGGGACCAGCAGTATTGCGAGCGGCGTCCGATCTGCGGCATGAGCTGATCCTCATGGCTGTCACACAGCCCGCCTCCGCGCTGCAGGGCGCCGCGCCCAACAGTATCGTCATCCAGGATGGACTGCTCCGTGTTGCTGGCCAAAGCGACCGCCAGGAGCACTATGCCGATGTACTGGCGCGCATGCAGCCAGAGAAACTGGAGATAGACGCAGAAGCCAAGCCAGGGGGCGAACACGAAGCTTTTACCTGGACCTCTTTTGGCGCGCACTTTGCTGAAGTGCTTGTGCACGCGCAAACCGGCGAGGTACGTGTCTCCCGGTGGGTCGGCGTTTTCGATGCCGGTCGCATCCTCAATCCGGTGCTGGCCAAAAGCCAAATGATCGGCGGCATTCTGTTTGGTGTCGGCATGGCGCTCTTAGAAGAAACCCACTATGACCCGCACAGTGGCATGCCACTCAATGCATCGCTTTCGGAGTATCTCGTGCCCACCTCGGCCGATACGCCCTACATGGACATTTCGTTCGTGGAGGTGCCTGACCTGCGCTTTAATCCGCTCGGCGTGCGTGGGCTAGGGGAACTCGGCATGGCGGGCGCTGCGGGAGCCATCGGCAATGCAGTGTTTCATGCCACCGGCAAGCGCATCCGCAAGCTGCCCATCACCCCGCAAGCGCTCATGCAGCACCATTGAGAGCCGGGCGGCTACCCAGCGCGTCGCCGCCCGCATCCTACTGCTCACCGGCGCTCTTCCCCGGACCTCTTCCCACCGCAAAGGTTTCTATGGCGACCCCTGGCACCATCCCTGGCACGCAGGACCAGGCCGAATTCCGCGAGCGCCGGCAAACCGTGCGCCTATCCATCAATGGTCAAAGCCACGAATGTGAATTGGACACTCGCGTCACTCTGCTGGATGCACTGCGCGAATACCTGAATCTGCCCGGCAGCAAAAAAGGCTGCGATCAAGGGCAGTGCGGCGCCTGTACCGTGCACGTGAACGGGCAGCGTGTGCTCGCCTGCCTGAGCCTGGCCGTTGCTCATCAGAAGGACGAGATCACCACCATCGAAGGTCTCGCCGACCACGATGATCTTCATCCTATGCAGGAAGCGTTCATTGCCTGCGACGCTTTCCAGTGTGGCTACTGCACCCCAGGGCAAATTATGTCCGCGGTTGCGCTCACGGAAGAGCTGCAGCAGTCCGTGCCCAGTTGGGTGACTCCGGATGTAAGCCAACCGCCGGCCGCTGAAGGAATCTCTGACGAGGAATTACGCGAGCGGATGAGCGGCAATATTTGTCGCTGCGGCGCTTACCCCAACATCGTGCTGGCCATTCGTCAGGCCATGACTCATTCAGGGACCCAGCCAAAGGCCCCGCAAACCAGCAGCACGCAGCCATCGGCGGGAGAATCAGCATGAGACCTTTCGACTACATCGCCGGCGCCACTGCGGAAGAGGCAACACGCGCCGTAGCACTCGATCCTGCGGGCATCTTTTACGCCGGCGGAACCACGTTGATCGACCTGATGAAGCTCGACGTCATGACGCCCGACAAACTCGTCGACGTCCGTGGCCTGCCCTACGACGCCGTTGAGGTAGACGGATCCGGCATTCACATCGGCGCCAACGTCAGCAACTCGCGCCTCGCTGCGCATCCGGAGATACGCACTCGTTACAAAGCGATCAGCGAAGCGCTGCTCTCCGGCGCATCACCCCAGTTGCGGAATATGGCGACCACCGCGGGCAATATTCTTCAGCGAACCCGGTGCCCCTATTTCCGTAGCGCCGCTGCTCGCTGCAATAAGCGAGAGCCCGGCACCGGCTGCGATGCGCTCGCCGGCGATCACAGCAGTCACGCGATCCTCGGCGGCAGCGATCTCTGCATCGCCACCCATCCGTCGGATTTCTGCGTTCCCCTGGCCGCTTTCGGCGCAGAGGTCCGCACCCGCAATGCAGAAGGCGCTGTGCGCAGCATTCCTTTTCGCGACTTTCACGTTCCGTATGGCGACGAGCCTGACAAGGAATCGGTGCTCGAGCATGGCGAGTTGATCACCCACATCGATCTGCCGGATCTTCCCATGGCTGCCAACTCTCACTATGTGAAGGTGCGCGAACGGGCCAGCTATGCCTTTGCGCTCGCTTCGGCAGCCGTTGCCCTGCAGGTTGAGAATGGAGAGATTGTCGACGCCCGTGTCGCTCTTGGTGGCCTTGCTACCAAGCCCTGGCATTCACCTGAGGCAGAAGCTGCCTTGCGGGGCAAGCCGGCAAACAGGGAAACCTTCCAAGCCGCAGCCGAAGCTGCTCTGGCCGGCGCTGCACCACGCAAACATAACGCTTACAAAGTCGAGCTGGGGAAGCGCACGCTTGTCCTGGCACTGCGCGAAACCCTGCAACGCATGAAGTAGGAGCTATGGCCGCCAACACACAATGGATTGGAAAGCCTGTCAATCGCGTCGATGGCCGGGCGAAAGTAACCGGCACGGCGACCTATGCGGCGGAAGCCAAGATGCCCCGTATGACGCATGCCGTATTGATTGGTTCGGCAGTCGCCGCCGGGCGCATCGAGCGGCTCGACACCACACGCGCCGAAGCGGCGCCGGGCGTGCTGCTGGTGCTCACTCACAGAAATCGCGGGCCGATGGGAACCCCGCCCAATGATCAGGAGAAATCCAAGCGGGATGAGGCGCGCCTGCCGCTCCAGGATGTCCGGGTGACACGCCGTGATCAACCCGTCGCCATGGTGGTCGCCGAAACGCTGGAGCAGGCCGCCTTCGCAGGATCGCTCATCGACGTGACCTATCGGCAGCAACCGTTCGTGGTGGATCCGGAAGAAGCTTCCCCAAGCGCCTACCTGGCCGGCAAGTCGCAGGGTGCTGATCAGAACACCAGCCGCGGTGATGTGCAACAGGCGCTGTCTGAAGCCGAATTCTATTTTGCGGGGATCTACAACACCCCGATGGAGCATCCGGCGCCGATGGAACCACACGGCGTGATCGCCAGTTGGGACGGCAAATTGCTCACCGTCTTCAGCTCCACCCAGTGGGTCATGGGCGAGCAGGCGGCTCTGCAAGCGGCTCTCTACCTGGAGCGCGAGCAGGTGCACGTCATCGCTCCCTATGTCGGAGGCATGTTTGGTTCGAAAGCGGTGACCAGTGGCCATACGCTGCTCGCGGGTCTGGCCTCGAAGAAGTTGGGCCGGCCGGTCAAGACCATTCTCAGCCGGCGCCAGGTCTTCACCAATATCGGGCACCGCACGCATACAACGCAGAAATTTGAGCTTGCCGCCACTCGCGAGGGTAAGCTGACCGCGATGCGCCACGTGATTCGTACGCACAACTCAATCGATGCCAAGAAGGATGACTTCATTGAGCCGGTAAGCATGTCGTCGCGTTCACTCTATGAGTGCGCCAACTATCAGTCGCAGCACTTTCTGGTGCGCCTCAATGTGATGCGGCCAAGTTGGATGCGCGCGCCCGGGGAGATGCCCTGCCAGTATGCCCTGGAGTGTGCACTCGACGAGCTTGCTTACAAAATGAAGATGGATCCGGTGGAATTGCGCCGTCGCAACGAACCCGACAAAGATCCTCATCGGGGTACGCCATTCTCCAGCCGCCATCTGCTCGAGTGCTATCAGCGGGGGACTGATCTATTTAAGTGGAACGAACGCAACCGGGAGCCCGGCAGTACGCGCGAGGGTGACTGGTTCATTGGCCATGGCATGGCGACTGCATCCTATCCCGGCAATGTGTACGGCGCGACCGTCAAAGTAAGCCTGCACGCCATCGGTGGCCGGCTGCAAGCCACGGTATCCACGGCCGGCATCGATGTGGGCACAGGCATGTACACCATGATGGCCTTGACCGCGGCCGAAGGCCTGGGTCTGCCGATTGAGAGCGTAGAGGCTCGCCTTGGCGACACCAACCTCCCGCAATGCGTCTACGCTGGTGGATCAAACCTGACTGCCAGCACGGCGCCGCCGATCATGGAGGCCTGCACCGCCATCAAGTTGCAACTGCTCGAGATGGCAGAGTCGCTGGGTGGCGCCTTCGAGGGTGCGCGCATTCATCCCGATCGATACTACCTGGGGCAGCAGAGCCTTGTGCCAGCATTGCAGCCTTCAGCCGCGGTCTCGATACCGGAGCTGTTAGGAAAGGCCGGCGGCCAGCCTGTCGAGGCGACGGCCAAATCCGAGCAGAACCCGGGCCACGATGATAATTTTACGTACCACTCCACCGGGGCGCACTTTGTCGAGGTGCGGGTGCATGCCTACACAGGCGAAGTACGTGTATCGCGCGTGGTGAGTGTGTTCGATGTGGGCCGCGTGCTGAATGCCAAAGCGGGGCGAAGCCAGCTCCTGGGTGGCGTCGTCTTTGGTATCGGCGCCGCGCTGCATGAACAGCTGAAATACGACGACTATGGCCAGGCCACCAATGCCAATTTTTCCGAGTATTTTGTTCCGCTCGCGGCCGACATCCCCAACATCGATATTCAATGGCTCGACATTCCAGACTACCGCTTCAACGCTCTGGGCTGTCGCGGCATAGGGGAAATCGGCATCACCGGCAGTCCGGCGGCGGTCGCCAACGCTGTTTTCAACGCAACCGGTGTGCGCGTACGGCAACTCCCGATCACGCCGCAGAAAGTGGTCGCAGGGCTGCGGGAGAACGAAGTGAAAGAGAAGTGAACACCGTAGTAGTTACGTATACGGCGTTTCGTTTGTGTTGGGAGAGAGATATGATTCTCCGTCCTGTGCCAATTGGACCCGTCGTAGTGGCGGGGTCTAACCCTGGTGGTGAATTCGAACACGAAAAAATTCGCTTTCTAATCGGGAGGACGCAAGCCGCTGATCTCCTCCTCCAGCCGCGCATGGAGCCGCTCACTAAACCCAAGCGGCAGCGCGAACACGCGCTCATCCGCCGTGAGGATCAGGATATTCCGAGTAGCATCGAGAATCGCCGAACAGATCTCGCAATGCTCCAGATGCTTTTGCACCTGCTCCAAAGTCTCGGGTGGCAGAGTGGAGTCGAGATAGCCCGAGATGTGTGCCCAAACGTGCTTGCACTCTATGACCATGGCAGCCACCTCTTCCTGGGAGCGAGCTTCTTGAGTTGCGGAGACAGACTTTTCTGCAGCATCATGCGTGCCCGGTGCAGGCGCACTTTGACTGAAGCGATACTGATGTCCAGTGCCCCGGCCGCTTCGTTCACGCTCAGTCCCTCAATATCTCGCAGCACGAAGACTTCCCGGTAAATTGTCGGCAGTGCAGTGACTGCATTTTGCAGCAGCGCGCCAACTTCCTTTCGCTCCAGGGCCTCGGACGGTATTTCTCGCCAGTCCCGCAGAAGAGCCGGGGAAACATGTCCCTCATCATCCGGAGGCTCATCAAGCGATTCCATCTTGACCCTGTTTTGCTGGCGCAGCCGGCTGCGGGCTTCATTCAATGTGATGCTCACCAGCCAGGTGCCAAACTTCGCCTCTCCCCGGAAACTTGCCAGGTTGCGGTAGGCCTTGAGAAAAGCTTCCTGGGCCACGTCTTCCGCGTCGGCTTCGTTATGCAGAAAAGACAGGGCCATCGCGTAGACTCTCTGCTCGTAGGGACGAATGAGCTGGTGAAACAGGTGGGCTTCGCCGGCAAGGATCGAGGTAATCATCTGTGACTCATCCCGCAGGTCAGAGACAACGGCCATGATGAGTCCATCCTACCCGTTTCTCTCGCGGGAAGCTGCTGGCCCATTCAGAAAAGCGGTGGGTGTAGATGTCCCCCACTCAAGCCAAAATCGGCTTGAATGGGCCACCCATCGTTTTTTGGTAACCCTGCGACTGGGGTACATCTACACCCGCAGCCGTACCTTGTAACTCTCCCCCGCGAACGACGTCTCATGCACACAGGAGATACCTCCATGGGCACTCATTCGAAAGCAATGACGATGTTATTCACGCTCGCAGCCTTACTCATGGCTATCCCGCCACAAGGTAACGCCGCAAGCGATAGTGAGCCAGGTGCGCAGCAGGCCGTGCTGGTCGAACTTTTCACGTCAGAAGGCTGTTCCAGCTGTCCCCCTGCCGATGCCTTACTCAAACAGGTGAATGGCACCGAGACAAGCACTGGTCAGTTGATCGTGGGCGTGAGCGAGCACGTGACTTATTGGAATGGGCTGGGATGGAAGGACCCCTACTCCCTGCCTGCCAGCACAGATCGGCAGAATGCTTACGGTGAGCGCTTCCGCCTGGATGGCGTCTACACGCCACAAATGGTGATCAATGGCGCGGAGCAGATCGTTGGCAGCGACCGCGCGGCCCTGGCACGCGCGCTGCAAAAAGAAGGCGAACAGCCGGCACCCATATCTCTGCGCATTCTCTCGATCATGGTAGCCGGGGAAAACGTGACAGTAGACTACGCCGCCAGCGGTGCGCTACCGGCGCACGGCGCCGACCTCGTCGCGATCATTGCAGATGACGCAGACAAATCGAATGTGTTGCACGGCGAGAACTCTGGGCAGACATTAGCGCACGTAGCCGTGGCGCGATCCTTTGTTCGTGCAGGAAACGTGCAGATAAGTGGCAAACGTTCCCTGCAGATCAAACTGCCTGATTCCTACCAGCCCGCGCAAAAGCATCACCTGATTTTGTTCGCGCAGACTCCAGGTAATGGGCGCGTCCTGGGTACGGCTACCAAGCCTTTATAAACAGGAAGAAGCCACCGTCACATATTGGTGTGGCCAGAGCGCATCTCCTCATTGAACGCGGGCTTGGTGAGCGCGAACGCTTCCTTTAGCCGTTCCCGGAACTCGGGTTCGCGCGCCATCAGGGCAGGGGTAGCCGCGGCAAACTCCTTGTCCTCTCCCAGCGTCACCATCCCGGTTGCGGCAAGGGCGGCGGCCATGCTGGTTAGTTCTTCGGGCGTGGTGTTCAGGTACTGCCCGTCGCGCGGGTCCGCAATCCATACCGGCTGACTATTCCCCAAAATCCCGGAGAGCCAGAAAACCTTGCTCAATAAAAAGTTCTGGCGCTCCTGATCGTTGGTCTCGGTGAAAAGGAATTTCTTCTGCCAACGGCTGTAGTAACGCGTGGTAACCGGTACGGGCTGGCGATTGCCGCTCTTCAGCAATTCCAGCTGTCCCTGGTCCAGCGTCTTGCGAATCGCGCTGTAGATAAACGTCTCCGCGTAAGGCTGCTCCGGCGCCGGCACAATCTCCGCGAAAGTCACGGTCATGCTCGCAGAAATCTTTGCATGCAGCAGAGACTCGGTGCCATCGGCAACGTGCACCACGCCGTGCACGATGTAGGTATCAGATCCCGAGATGGAACGATGGAACGGCCAGCGGAAATCAGAAAACGAGATCGGCATACCGGCGACCGTCACATAAGCATCTGGCCGCGGATTACGCAGCCGCTTCGCTTCTTCCCGCAGGTGCGACGTCATCTCCGGCAACAGCTCCGGACGATTAAAGTCGAACTCTTCACTAAGCTCCAGCCGCAGCGTGCGCTCGATGGGAGCATCCTGAGAGAGACCGATGCGGAAGATTGCAGTGGGGCGGCCATTGAAATCGACGCCTTCCTCGGAGGAGAGAATGGTCAGGCCGGCGTTGGCCGCGGCCGTGCTGACAGATGTACTGAGGGCGCTTACAAGATTGGCAGACATGGGCTACTTTCCTGGGGAATCTTCCCCTTTATTGTACCGGGTAGGCGCCTGGGCCAGAGCAAACGCGACGATGGTCTGGCCTCGTTTGTCCGATGACCGCTCGAAAGCCTCCAGCACCTGCGCTTCCACCCCATCCGGATCGACCACCATTTCACAAGCGGCAATCTGCTCTTCCGTGGCGCCGTGATAGCAAAGCTCGCACACGCCCAGACCCTGTTCCGAGCGTACCGGCGGCCCAAACACGCGGCACGTCATGGGGCGCGCCTCATACACATCACAGGTGCCAGTAACCGGGTCCAGTGCAGGGCAGGGCTCATCGTTGGCGAACTCCTCGAAACGCGCCTCGGCTTCGGCAGAGGTATGCAGAACGCCCGATAATGGATCACCCGGGAATCCAGCCGATAGGCGGGCCACCGACTGCGCGGCGCGGGCGCGCACTGCTTCGGCGCGCTCGCGATCTTTTTCTCCGAGCTCTTGTAAGCCTTTCTGCAATCGCTCCACATCCAGCTGGTTGATGGCGAATACGCCCACACAACATCCGGCGCAGCCAGGCTTGCACACGAGCCAATCGCCGCTGCGGCGCGCAGTGTCGGCCAGCGCCGTGTCGAGTATCTGGATGAGCTCACGATCAGCAAAAGGAAGCATATTTGAACCGCAAGTGTTTACAGCGGGGCCGCACTTGAGAAATTCAGGATGATTGTTAACATGTGATGATAATTGAGTGAAGTTCCACGCAACTTTTTCACTGGGTCACACGTTCAAATAATCAATCAAACTCGTTTTTGAGGAGCATCGTGAAGAGAAGTTGCTGCGCTCCCCTCCTGCATTGTTGTTTCCTGTTGCTAAGCGGTATGCAAATCATGGCCTTATTGGTCGCATTCGAGCGTCCAGCGCTGGCCTACGTTGATCCCGGTTCGGGGTTCGTGTTCCTCCAGGTCGCCGGCTCCATGGTCGCCGGCGCGGCCTACTACTTGCGCCATCGCTTAAAGCGGCTGCTCGGCGCGATGCGCCCTTCCGGGCGCATCGATTCATCCGCCGATGGCTCCGCCGAGGTTGCTGAGAATCAGCCATGAGCCCTGGCGCCTTGCCAGAGGCCCCATTCGAAGTAGCAACCTTCCGTGATCCCGCAGGCTCCCTGCGTATTCGCGGGGAGCAGGTGCTGCGCACCGTACAGCCGCCGTACGCAGCAGAGTCCCTCCGGTTCCTGCGCTCCGACCTGGCAAGTTCATGGGTACGCGATGGCCACCTCATCCCGAGCAAAGTGGTTTCGGCGGACGGGGCGCATCCTGTTGTGCTCGAACATCCCCGCGTCTTTTTTCCATCCTATCCATGGGAGTGGACGCCGGGACAGTGGGTGGCAGCCGGCGAGTTGACGCTGGAGCTTTGTAGCCAGTTGCTGCGGCATGGCTGGATCCTCAAGGACGCAACCCCGCTGAACATTCTGTTCGACGGCGCGCGTCCGGTTTTTGTAGACGTGCTATCGATCGAGCGACGCGATCCTGCCAGTCCCCTGTGGCTTGCCTATGGACAATTTGCGCGCACCTTTCTGCTGCCACTCGCTGCTTATAAGTATCTCGGCTGGCCCCTCGCCGCCACCCTGAACCGACGCGATGGATACGAGCCCGTCGATCTGTACCCCTATTTGTCGGGCGGAGAACGCTGGCGCGCGCCCCTGCGCTCCCTGGTGACGCTTCCTTATCTGCTCGAAAAGAAGAAAGGCGCCGGGGGAGCAGCCCCCCGGTTGCAACAGCAGCCGGACGTAGCGGCGGCGGTGCTGGAAGGAAATCTGAGAGGCTTCGCCAAAACGCTAAGGGCGGTCACTCCGCGCCTGCAGGATTCAAAGTGGAGCGACTACCCCGTAGCGGCCGATCACTACAGCGCAGAGGAGCAGCAACAAAAGCAGGCATTTGTCCTGCGTGCGATTGAGTCACTGCGCCCAGGCACGGTGCTCGACATTGGTGGCAACACTGGTCAGTACTCCCGCATTGCTGCCAGTCTGGGCGCCCGAGTCGTCGCCTGGGATACGGACGTCGCTTCCTCTGACCGCAACTGGCGAGAAGCCAGGGCTATGGGTAGACCCATTCTTCCAATTGTTGCCGATATTGCCCGGCCCACCCCAGCCGTGGGTTGGCGTAATGCGGAATCCCTTCCACTGCTCGAGCGTGCACGCGACCGCTTTGATTGCGTGATGATGCTGGGCATTCTGCATCACCTGCTGCTGGCCGATCAGATTCCTATGGCCGCTGTCGCACTGCTGCTCGCCAGTCTCACGCGAAATGCAAGCATCGTGGAGTGGGTTCCGAAAAGCGATCCCCGCTTCATCGATCTGTGCCGCGGCCGAGACGCACTCTACAGCGAACTCCGGGAGGACATGTTCGTCGAACAGTTCGGCCGTTACTTCACCATTGTGGCGCGTGAAGCGTTGAGCAATGGCCGCGTGCTCTTTGTACTCGAGAAGAGATGAACCCGAAGAACATCGTGCAGGGGTTCGGTTTCGCGAGCGTGGTATTGATCGTGCGGCTGTGGCCACACCTTTCGCGCTATCACCCGATCGTTTATCACAGCTTTTTGCCCATGCGCACTGTCATTTGGGGTGTGCTCATCGACCTGCTGGTAATCAGTCTGCTGGCGGCCTGGCTCTTTCAACGGCTGGAACAAAGCCCGACAGGCTGGCGCACGGTTCTCTGGCCATTTGTTGCCGCATCCCTGGCAGCGAGCGTGGCGACCGCGCTCACCACCATGCACCGCGGGGCTATTCCATTGCTCAGCGCTGACGGAGCTTACAGCGTAATTTTAGTGGGCTCCCTTTTACTGCGTTGGACGCGGCCTCTTGCCTTTCAGCGCGCCGTTCGCACAGTCAGCATCCTGCTGGTTCTCGCTGGTTGCAGCATGGTGTGGATGCTGCCGGAGTTGTTATTTCAGGCATTGCGCAAACAACCGAGTGACGCCTCTGCGAGGGTGAGGAATCCAGAGAGGATAGCGAACGCGTCCTCGGCCTCGATCGCTGCGCAGCCGCGCGTTCTCTGGCTGCTCTTCGATGAACTCTCATACGACCAGACGTTTGAACATCGCTGGCCAGGCCTTGCCCTGCCCGCATTCGACCGGTTGCAAGCAGAGAGCACGTCCTTTAGCAATGTTCAACCGGCAGGCTATTACACCGAGCGCGTGATTCCTTCTTTGCTGATGGGGCGCCGGGTCGACCGGGTGCGCAGCGATCTGGACGGGGTTCTTTCACTGCAGTTCAAGGGCAGCGACCAGTGGCGCCCGTTCGATCCTCACGCCACTCTGTTCGCCGATGCGCAGCGACTGGGCTGGACCACAGGCGTGGCGGGTTGGTACAACCCCTACTGCCGTATGCTCGCGAGCACGGCGGACTGGTGTTACTGGAGAATGGCCGACGGCCAATCGGATGGCGCCCTGCCCGATCGTTCCATCCTGCAGAATGCGATGGCGCCCTTAGCGGAAAGATGGCGCGTATTTCAGCATGGGCCTAGCTTTCCGCAGCAGCGTCATGCCGAGGATCTGCATGTGCTTATGCCCGAGGCGCTCTCACTGATCCGCGATCAGAACATTCGTTTTCTGCTCATCCACTTGCCTGTGCCCCATCCACCGGTTATCTACGATCGACAATCGGGGCATGAGGATGGCGGGAAAGGCTACCTCGACAACCTGGCGCTTGCTGACCGGTCACTGGGACAATTGATGGCGGCTGTGCAAGCTACGACAGCCGCTTCTGCCACGACGGTTATCGTGTGTTCCGATCACTCCTGGCGCGTCCCGATGTGGCGGTCGAGCGGGGAGTGGACCGCAGAAGATGAAGCCGCCAGCCATGGCCGGTTCGACCCAAGGCCAGTGTTGATGATTCACGTGCCAGGACAGACAACAAAGCGCGAGGTAACCACGCCTTTCGATGCTATTCGCCTGCACGAGATTATCGAAGAGCTGCTGGCCGGAGAACAGAATTGAGGTACTGTAACTCTTCCTTTTACAAGGAACTGCATCTAGCTAGGCCCCTACTTGTCATCCCTCGACTGCACTCCTAATGAACAAGCTCTCCTTTGGTCGTTCCTCCAAGGCGGGGTCACACGGCCGATTGGCTGGCGAGGCTTGGTTCCACCAGGGCTGAAAGCCCTTAATCTTTGCGCTCGTTTAAGCGCGGGTCTTGAACCCGCGCCCCCGGACTGAAGTCCGGGGCTTCTACCGGGTTCGAGCCGGTGCTCCGAGGATCTTTCGGCGATGGTGAGGGACGCGTCATCGCGTTGCCTGGCGGTTCATTCGATACGGTGGAAGCCCCGGACTTTTAGTCCGGGGGCGCGGGTGTAGAACCCGCGCTGAGGGTGGCCTTAACCATGCGAGGGCTTTAGCCATGGTGGCAGCGGCGTCAGTCCGATTGGAGAACTTGCGCGTAGATTTCGCGGGGAGGTCACACGGCCGATTGGCTGGCGAGGCTTGGTTCCATCAGGGCTTAAAGCCCTCAATGTTTGCGCGCGTTTAAGCGCGGGTCTTGAACCCGCGCCCCGGACTGAAGTCCGGGGCTTCCACCGGGTTCGAGCCGGTTCTCCGAGGGTCTTTCGGCGATGGTGAGGGACGCGTCATCGCGTCCCCTGGCGGGCAACAGCAGCCCCACCGCTCCCTCAACCTGTCGCACCAATCAGTACTGGTGAGAAATCCGGTCTAGCCCGCAGGCACAATCTCGCCCGTGCAACTGCCCAGGCCTATGCGCACCGCGCCTTCGCGTGCGCAGAATCCACGCAGGATAATTTCATCCCCATCCTCAAGCCATGAGCGCTTCTCCCCATTCGGCAGCAGGATTGGTTCCCGCCCTCGCTGCGTAAGCTCGAGGAGGCAGCCGCGGGCAGCCTTGTCAATGCCGGAGACAGTGCCGCTGGCCAATAGATCACCCGGCTGCAGATTGCACCCATTGCTCGCGTGATGGGTGAGTAATTGAGCGACAGTCCAATACATCTGAGAAAGATTGGCACGGCTAAGGCGTACAGCATCCATCCCCGCAACGCGCATGTTCGCAGTGCGCAAGCCAACCTCCAACTGCAGGTCGATTGCTCCCGTGCTCCGATCTGTTTCGCAGGAGAGATACGGCAGCGGTGCCGGGTCGCCCACGTCCCGCGTAGGGGCAGCAGTGCGAAAGGGCTCCAGAGCCTCCATTGTGACGATCCAGGGCGAAATAGTAGTAGCGAAACTTTTGCCCAGGAACGGTCCGAGCGGTTGGTACTCCCAGCTCTGTATATCCCGGGCAGACCAGTCGTTTAGCAGGCACACACCGAACAGGTGAGAATCAGCGCGCTCGATAGGGATGGTTTCCCCCATGCGATTGCCTGGGCCGACAAAGAAACCAACTTCAATTTCGTAATCAAGCGCCTCGGTGGGTGCGTACCGCGGCTCCGATGCGCCTGCACGAAGGAACTGACCCGCAGGCCGCTTAACCAAACTTCCACTGATACAGATCGAAGATGCCCGCCCGTGATACCCAATCGGCACATACTTGTAGTTCGCCAGGAGAGGATGATCCGGCCGAAAAAGCTTGCCCACGTTGGTCGCGTGATGGATGGAGGCGTAGAAGTCGGTGTAATCGCCAACGACCGCAGGCCTGCACATCACGGCCTCTGCCATGGTGTGCAGGCGAGGGGTCAAAACACGAGCGTGATTGGTCGCTTCCGGGTGATCAGCCCGCAGTAAGTCGCTCAGGCGAGCGCGCAACGCCGACCAACTGGCCGCGCCTAAACTCATTAGTGGATTGAGCGTTGCGGCCGCGCAGGCTTCCGCAGTACCTGTGGGGAGACCAGTCAGCATGCCATCGGCTGCGCAGCCGCGGAGATCAACGATTTGATCTCCGATCGCGACGCCAAGCGTAGATTCGGCCCCGTGGCGGAAAACGCCAAAGGGCAGGTTCTGGATCGGAAAGTCCGTCTCCGCATGATTAGCCGAGCTGACCCAGCTTCGACGCAGAGGATCGTGGGTCGCGTTCATGATTGGTTCAGGAGACCGGATGTCCGGTGAACCGTTTTTTCAACGTTTGCCAAACCTCGAAATAATTACGCTGCAGGGACGGCGTTTCCATGGCAAAGCGAGTGGGCCGCAGCACCAGTTGCGTCTCAAACATGAACGCCAGCGTATCTGCAAGGTATTGCGGTTTGAGATCGGCGTTGCTGGCTCGTGCGAAGGTCTCGGCATCCGGACCGTGGCCCTGCATACAACTGTGCAGGCTGGCCGCGCCGGGGACGAAGCCCTGGGCCTTCGCATCGTACTGGCCGAAGACCAGGCCCATAAATTCGTTCATCGCATTCCGATGAAACCACGGCGGGCGAAAAGTATGCTCGGCCACCATCCAACGCGGCGGAAAAATGACGAAGTCCACATTTGCCGTGCCTGGCACGGCCGTCGGTGCTGTCAGCACTGTGTAAATAGAAGGGTCGGGGTGATCGAAGCTGACCGTGTTGATGCAGTTGAAAAGGGCCAGATCGTATTTGTAAGGAGCATAGTTACCATGCCAGCCCACCACGTCCAGGGGCGAATGGTCGATGGCGGCCGACCAAAGTCTGCCTTGAAACTTGCACAGGCTTTGAAAATCGCCCTCGACATCTTCAAAAGCAGCGACGGGCGCCAGAAAGTCACGGGCATTCGCCAGTCCATTGGCGCCGATTGGTCCCAGGTCGGGTAAGCGGAAAGGCAGCCCGTAGTTTTCGCAAACGTAACCGCGAGCAGACGCTTCGAGCAACTCAACCCGCATTTTGAGGCCGCGGGGCAGCACGCAAATTTCGCCGGGCGCCACTTCAAGGATGCCCAGCTCGGTAACAAAGCGGAGTTTGCCCTGCTGCGGTACCACCAGCATCTCTCCATCGGCATTGTTAAAGAACCGTCCAGCCATGCTCTGGTTCGCGGCATAGATGTGCACGGCGCACCCCTGCTGGATAGCAGGGTCGCCATTGCCGGCCATGGTAAGCATGCCGTCCAGAAAATCGCAGGGCGTCTCCGGGACAGGCAATGGATCCCAACGCAATTGGTTGGGGGTAGCCGAGACCTCATCGAAAGGCCCGCTGCGCAGGTGATTCATCGGCAATTCAACGAAGGGCCGGTGCGTCACCGAGGGCCGGATGCGATACAGCCATGCACGGCGGTTTGTGGCCCGGGGTGCGGTGAAGGGAGTTCCGCTGAACTGTTCGGTGTAGAGGCCGAGCAGCGACTTCTGTGGGGCGTTCTGGCCATGCGGTAACGCGCCGACGACTGCCTCGGTTGCAAACTCATTGGCGAATCCTGATTGATAGTGCAGCGTAGACATGGAGTCCCCTTCCGAAAAGCACACCTGTAGCTGTATACGCGACGGTGGCTATGGTTGCCAACCTAAAGCCGATAGTCTTTATTCCGCGTTTTTTAACCCAGCTATGCAGCGATGCCGCCGATACTCCGACCAGGGAGACGAACTAAAAAAATGTGCGTCACCACGTCACTTGCATTGAGTGCCATCGGTAACTAGCTGCAGAGAAAAGCAGCAGGTATTTTGCGACCGGTAGAGGCAGACTTAGGTGTGTCAAAAAGGTGCGAAGGGCTCGCGGGCTAAATATCATGCAGTACCAACGGTGGATGTTCGGCAGCGGGCGTAAGCCCAGCTTGGTAGGAAAATGGTTCGCAGGCATGCTACTGACGGTAGCCGCCTCCACTGTTTCGGCCAGATCACAAGTGGTCAACGCAACCCCTGAGCCGGCGCTCGCCTCGCTTACCGCCGAGCAAGTAGTGCAGCAACTGACTGAGAAGAATAAAGAGCGGGCAGAAGCACTGCAGCATTACACCAGCAAGCGCAGCTACCGTCTTGCGTATCGGGGCATACCCGCGTCGGCCGAGGCGACGATGCAAGTGGATGTCACCTTCGATGCTCCGGGGATCAAACGGTTCACCGTGGTGAATTCGACCGGCTCGCGGTTGCTCCAGAGCCGTGTGTTTACCAAGCTACTGGAAAGTGAACAAAAGGCAGGGGACTCCACCAATCGCGCGCACACCGAACTAGGCCCGAACAACTACCGCTTCACGCTTGCCGGCGTTGAGGGCAGCAACTATGTGCTGAACGTGGAGCCGACGGTAGAGAGCACGTTTTTATATCGCGGCAAAATCTGGGTAGATGGGCACGACTTTGCGGTGACTCGTATCGAGGCTCAGCCAGCGCGCAACCCCTCGTTCTGGACGACCGGCGCCAGCATCCATCACACCTATCGCAAGGTCGACGGCGGCTTTTATCTGCCCAGGGAAAATAAGACGGTAACCAGTGTTCGCCTGGGCGGAACGGCTACCCTGACGATTGACTACGAGTCCTACCAGGTAGTGGCTGCGCCGCTCACTACCGCCCAGAAACCCGCAAGCGCCAGTACGAGTGACGGAGCATCCTGGCCGGATGGCGACCTCAACCTGGCACTGGCGAACTTTGCCGGCACTAAGAAGTAGGTCCGCGCCCCTTAGTCGGTCTCGCTGATCACCGGGCTTTTTCGCACGGGCATCGTCTGTAAGGTCTTTAAGTCAGCCTGTACTTTGGCCCATTTGGCCGGGTTCTGCTTTGTCTTGATCGGCGCGCCCGGGTCGGCGTAGTACTTCAGAATGTCTGTTTTGAGCCCGGGGGGCACGGAGTGCCTGGGATCATCCACCAGGCGGTTCAGAAGTTCGGCGTATGTGGCGTCTGTCAGTCGATAACCGCCAGGCTTGACGGGTGCCCCGGTATCCAGGTCGCGGTTGGGCAGTCCCGCGATGCGGTTTACCGAAGGTAGTCAGCGCTGCGGCGAGCGCTTCGGTAGAGTGGTTCACACTGCGCACGTACTCCGCCTCGGTAGCAGCGTCAGGCCCCTTGATTGCCAACAACTTAAGTGGCCCAAACTTGGGCAGGACATAGATAAAGCCAGCCAGTGAATAGGTCCCGATCCCGGGCTTCTTGCGGTACTCATCCCAATGGTTCTCCGCCGCCACCCGCGCCACCTCATCCGCCAGTTTCTGCAGATCGGCACTTTGTGCGATCGGCAGGCATGCGGTCGCGATGCAGAACAGTGAGCGCGTACGCAACGCGGGGGATGAGGCTACGCACGGCGAAGCGGAATCCACCGACGTTGACCTTTTGAAAGTGGGCCCGGGAAAAGCTTTCGCTCAGGCCGTAGGTATCGTAGAACGCGGTGGCCAGCTGCTCCTGGGGCACATTCAACCCCACGTGCCGCAGATAGTGCACCGGCGCCAGCCGGTGATGCGCGATCTCATTGATATCGAACGCAAACTCCGTCTGCACATGGGCGTGCTCGTCTTCGGCGAAGTTGACCACCCGGCCATACTTCGCCTCCAGCTTGGGAAATTCGACCGGCACTGCGCGGTTTGTGGCCTCCGCATGGCCTATGCTGTCGCCGATGTAGTGGGAAAGCGCCCCGATGGCGAATGCTAGCTCGTTGGCATTCTTTGCGTCGCGAAACAGAAAGACGACAAAGTCACCGGACCGCACGTAGTGGGTCAGGTTTGAGAAGAACTCCTGGCCGAACGGATAGTAGCCAATATCCTGAATGACGCACCCTGCATAGGCGTAGGAGCGCGCTTTCTCCAATGCCTCGGGAGTTATGCCTGGATAACGGCTGCGCAACAATGGCACGATGGAACTCTGCCAGGTAAGGTCGATGAGTTGCTCGTGGGTAAGCAGTGAGTACGCACCGGCGGGACGCCCTGCGAACAGTAAACAGAACAAAACACAAAGGGCCCGGACGTAATTGAGCATTGCTTACATTATCGCAGCCCACTCAGAGTGGAGAAGCATGGCGTAAAACAGGTTGAGATGTCCCCCACTCAAGCCAAACACGGCTTGAGTGGGCCACCCGGCATCTGCGGTGCATTGCAACCCGCGATCCCTGCCGGCTGAAACTATTGCCGGCGGAGCGCATCTACTGTCGGGTATGCTGAGCCACTCAGGTGGCGCCGCAGGGGAGCAGCAAACATGGAAATAGGCATCGACAGTTTCGCAGCAGCGATTCCTGATCCGGTCACCGGGGTTGCCGTGCGGCCTGTCGAGCGGATGCAGCAACTGCTGCAGGAAATTGCGCTGGCCGATCAGGTTGGACTGGATCTGTTTGGTATCGGCGAACACCATCGGCCTGAGTTCCTGGATTCGGCGCCTCCCGTGATCCTGGCCGCGGCGGCAACGATGACCAAGCGCATTCGGCTCACCAGCGCGGTCACCGTACTAAGCGCAGCCGATCCGGTTCGGGTGTTTCAGCAGTTTGCCACCCTCGACCTGATATCCCAGGGCAGGGCAGAGATCGTGGCGGGCCGTGGCTCGTTCATCGAATCATTCCCGCTGTTCGGACTCGATCTGGAAGACTACGATTCGCTCTTCGCCGAGAAGCTTGACCTGCTGCTGAAGCTGCGAGAAGAGACAAAGATTTTCTGGTCGGGAAAGCATCGCGCCGCACTCACCGGACAAAGTGTGTACCCGCGGCCGCTGCAGGATCCATTGCCGATCTGGTTAGGCGTGGGCGGCACGCCGGCATCCTTCGCGCGCGCCGGCACGCTGGGGCTTCCCTTGATGGTGGCCATCATCGGCGGCGAACCGCACCGGTTTCGTCCGCATATCGATCTCTATCGGGAGGCCGGCCGGCGCGCAGGCTTCGACCCAGAGCAGTTGCGTGTGGGGCTTCACTGCATCGGCTTTCTGGGGGACACTACCCAACAGGCAGCCGACGATTTTTTTCCCGGCTACGCGCATACCTTCACGGAGATCGGCAAGGAACGAGGATGGCCGCCCACAACACGGGCCCAGTTCGATGCGACACGCGGTCCGACGGGAGCGCTGATTATTGGCGATCCGGAAACCGCGACGAGAAAAATCCTGCACATCCACGAGGCGTTAGGGGGTATCGAGCGGATCACGTTCCAGATGGGGGTATCCACGTTACCCCACGCGAAGATGATGCATGCCATTGAGCTGCTGGGAACGCGTGTGTCCCCAATGGTGGCGGAAGCGCTTTCTGCCGGTGCAGGGAAGAGCCGTTGAAGCAACTTCACCGGTGTGCCTGGGCAGAGAGCGACCCATTGCTGCGCGCTTACCACGACGAAGAGTGGGGCATCCCGGAGCACGATAGCCGAGCACTGTGGGAGTTACTGATGCTCGAAGGCTTTCAGGCCGGCCTGGCCTGGATCACGGTGCTGCGCAAACGGAATGCTTTCCGGGAAGCCTTCGATCACTTTGATCTGAAGAAGGTAGCCGCGTACCAGGCGCCGGACGTGACCCGCCTGCTGGGGAACGAGGGAATCATTCGGTCGCGGGCGAAAATCGAGGCCACCATCCAGGGTGCACGCATTGTTCAGGAGATGCAGACCCGGGGTGAAGACTTTGCTGGGTTCGCGTGGGGACTGGTAGGAGGCAAGCCGATCGACAACGAAACCGGCCAGGTTCCGGCGCAAACTGCGCTTTCCGTCGAGATCTCCGCGACCCTGAAAAAGCTCGGTTTTAAGTTTGTAGGTCCCGTGATTGTCTACTCGTGGATGCAGGCGTCTGGCATGGTGAACGATCACCAGCCTGAGTGTTTCCGCCGCCGTGGAAAGTGAACGCGTGTTCCGCTACTACCCGGTCTTCTCGGTCCGGTGATAGTCGCCGCTCTTGCCGCCGGATTTGCTCAGTAGAACAATCTCGCGAATCGCGATCCCTTTATCCAGGGCTTTGCACATATCGTAGATAGTCAGCGCCGCTACCGCGGCCGCAGTCATTGCTTCCATCTCGACCCCCGTGCCCGCGACAGTCGCTGCTGTGCCTAGAATGAGGATGCCGCCGTCTGCGACGGTGGCCGTTACATCGACAAAACTCAAGGGAAGCGGATGGCACATGGGGATCAGGTCCGCAGTGCGCTTGGCCGCCTGAATGCCGGCAAACCGGGCGACCTCCAGAGGATTGCCCTTAGGGTTTTGGGGAAGAGCTGCCAGCACTGTCTCTGACAGCACGACGAAGGCCCGCGCTTGTGCCTCGCGGCGGTTGGGCGCTTTGGCGCTGACGTCGACCATATGCGCCGTACCCTGGTCGTCGTAATGAGATAGTTTGTCCATATCGATTCAGGCTAGCAGCACGGTCACGGTCTCACCAGCGAGGATCTCGGGACGATCGGGCGGGATCACAAGAAAGCAATCAGAACGACTGGTCCCGGCAAGATCCCCCGATCCCTGCCACGAGACGGGAGCTACCATCACATCCCCCGCTGTCTCAGAGCGCAGGCTGGCCGGCAGGAATCGCGTGAGCCCGGGCTTCACCTCTACTCGCTGTGACAGCCGGGCCAAGGCAAACCGTGGACCGCGTAGAGGCTCCCCGCACAAGATCGACAACAGCGGCCCGGCAAAAAGAGAAAATGTAACCATGGTGGATACAGGGTTACCGGGGAGCCCGAAGAAATAGAGAGGCCGGTCTGAACCAGCTATTCTGCCAAAAACCACCGGCTTGCCGGGCTGTATCAAAGCGCCCGTGAAGAAGAACTCAGCTCCTAACGAGAGCAGCACCTCTTCCACCAGGTCGTACTTACCCATGGAGACGCCGCCAGAAAGCAGTAGGAGGTCGCTGTCGAGTCCGCTGCGGATGACCGCTTGAAGATGCCCGCGTTCATCCCGGGCGATCGGTAACCGGACCGGCGTAGCCCCCGCTGCAGTCACCTGCGCTGCCAGCGAATAGCTGTTGGAGTTGCGGATCTGGTGCAGCAGCGGACTCTGGTCCAACTCAACCAGTTCGTCGCCCGTGGCCACGATGGCAACCCGGGGCCGCCCAAATACCGGAAGCTCCGACCTTCCACAGGAAGCCGCCGCTCCGATATGAGTAGCCGCCAACCGAATCCCGCGGGGTAGAACGACCGCGCCCGCACGGGCCTCTGCTCCTTGAGGAACGATGTTGTCCCCCGCAGTGATGGTGCGCCCGGCATGCAATCGCAGTTGGTCACGCTCGCGCTGCACATGCTCGATCATGACGACGCAATCGGCACCCGGTGGTACCGGCGCACCGGTCATGATCTCTATCGCCTGGGCCTCGCTGACCGCCACCGCATCTCCGGCCGCCACTATGTGCTTCACCCGCACGGATGGAACCCTTGATCGCAAGCGTTCGCCCTGCCGCAACATCGGCCGCGCGACAGGCAAAACCGTCGCGCGTGGAACGGGGAAATGGTGGCTGATCGCGATCCGCGTAAACCGGCTCCGCCAACACGCGTCCGGAACATCGAGCAGAGGAAGCACTTCCCGCGCCGGCCGGGCTATTTCGGCCAGGGTCTCCGCGTGCCTGCGAACCATTCGATCTGCTTCTGCGTAGGGCAGTACCGGACTAGGCAGTACCGATTCTGGCGGTGTTTCCTTCATCACGACTCCAAAGCAAAAAGCAGGGGACGCTGGCTAGACAGCGTCCCCTGGTGACTCATGCAGTGAGTGTGAACTTAGTGCTTAGCCGAGTACTTCGTGTTCACCTTCTCACCAATTTCTGCCAGGATCGATTTCGCTTCCGGCGCCATCGGTCCATTGGGAGCGAGCTCGAGGTACTTGTTGTAGGCGTCCGCTGTACCCGGAGGCGCGACAATCTTCTGCGTCTTCGGATCAACCGTTGCCTTCGAGATCAGCGCCTGTCCCTTCAGGTAGTAGGGAATCGGCTTAGTGGGGTCAGCAGCAATCGCCTTATCGGCAGCGGCGATGGTCGCATCAGTCTGTCCGGCGCGGCTTAGCACAATGGTCTCGTTGGTGTAGAACATACCCGCGTTGGCTGGCTGGAGTTTTGCGGCGGCATCGTAGGAAGCAGTCGCATCGGGAACCTTGTTGGTGTTGGCGTAGACCTCACCCAATGCGTTATCGTCGGCTGCCTGGATCTCAGGATTCGGCTTCTTGGAAGCGGTATCGAGATCCATTGCCTTCTTGAGCGAAGTCGTGGCATCGTCGTACTTCTTCAGTCCGCTCTGCGCAATGCCAAGCTCGAGCCACAGAACCGCCGAATCCGGCTTCATGGTCGTGGCTTGCGTCATCGCGGTGGCTGCCTCGTCAAACTTCTTGGCAGATTCGCGGCACGTGCCTGTTTCAGCAGGTCGTTCAGCTTGCCGACATTCTGGTTTTCCTTGTTGATTTCGGCGTTTCGCTTCTTGGCTTCTTCCAGTGCCTTCTTCTGCTCGGGAGGAAGCTTGCTCACATATTCAGGACGGCTCAAGTCGAATTCCTGGTCGGTGTCTGCACCGGCCGTCAACTTCACGTTGTCGAAGCGGTCGACCGGCTTGCCAGCCTGCGCGAACAGCGTGACGTAGTAGCTACCGGGCTTGATGCCTTCGCCCTTATAGTCGCCGTTGGCGTCGGTAGGGAAAGTGTAAAGAGCCGTTTTGCCGTCGGTGCTGAGGGTGACCTGCCCGTTGGCGATGGGCGCGTTGGCGGGATCCTGGGCGTGACCATGGATCTTAGCGTTTGTATCCTGGGCGCCCGCGAAGGCCGGAAGAAGGGCAAGCGCGATGGCCGCAAGCCACACAGTAAGTTTCGAACGCATTCTATTTCTCCTCGAATCGGGCAGCGGTCGGCTGGTTTGCTGCCGTTTCGGCCGGCTCCCGGTTCTCTTACAAGTCTGTGTTACTGGTGCCACTTGCGTACTCCAGGTACGCGTAAAGCTGACCGGTTAGCACGACCCAAGTTAAATGGAAGGCCCTAACAATTCAAGGGCGCGCCGTCTGGCCTGGCCTCGCACCACACCGCCGGTTGTTGCTTTAGATGTAGTTTTCCTACCCGGCGTCTACAAGAACACAGAATTCCGGTTTTAGACGTTTGCCAGCATTGCGTCGTGCTGCCACCAGGCAGCAAACAAGTCTAAAGCGCGCTCACATTGCAGCCGGTGGCGCTCCCGCTTATCCCGTATCTGCTGCCGCAACGTGTCTTCCAGGGGCAGTAACAGATCAAAGGTAATGTTGGCGGGTTGGAAGTCTTTTGCCCGAGCATGGGTGATGTAGTGCACCAGGGAGCCCAGCGCTGTGCCACGCGGGACCGGGACGACGGTTTGTCCACTTGCGATCTGTGAGGCATACAGGCCGGCGAGCATACCAGTGGCGATCGACTCGGTGTACCCCTCGACGCCTGACAGCTGGCCAGCGATCAGAATACGTGGATGATCGCGGAGCGAAAGCGATTCCATCAGGACGCTGGGCGCATTGATATAGGTATTGCGATGGATCTGGCCGAAACGCAGGAATTTTGCGTTTTCGAGCCCGGGGATGAGGCGAAGCACCCGGTCCTGTGCGCCGAATTTAAGGTGGTTCTGCAGGCCGACCAGGTTGTAAGAATCCGCCCGCAGGTTTTCGCAGCGCAACTGAACGACCGCCCAGGGAATTTTGCCGGTGCGGGGATCGCGCAGGCCGACCGGCTTCATGGGCCCGAATCGCAGGGTGTCTCGACCGCGGCGTGCCAGCTCCTCAATGGGCAGACAGCCTTCGAAGTACTCCAGCTTTTCCCATGCCTTGCTTTCTACGGGTTCCGCGGTGATGAGCGCGTCGTAAAAGCGGTCGTACTCCTCTTTCGACATGGGGCAGTTGATGTAGTCGGCTGTCCCTTTGTCATAGCGAGCGGCGAAGTAGACGCGCTCCTTATCGATCGAGTCGGCGTCGACGATCGGGCTGATCGAATCGTAAAAGGCCAGGTGCTCGCTGCCGGTGAGCCGCGCGATCTCCGCACAAAGAGTCGCTGAAGTGAGAGGCCCACTGGCCACAATGGTCAGCTGATCAGGATCGAGCTCTGTCACTTCTTCGCGATGGACGGTGATGCGAGGCTCCTGCTCAATGGCGAGGGCCACGAGCCGTGAGAACTCCACCCGGTCGACGGCGAGTGCGTGGCCGGCAGGCACGGCGCTTGCGTCCGCGCAGGCGAGCAGGGCTGAGCCGCCGCGGCGCATCTCCTGTTTCAATAGCCAGGGAGCGGTGTTTTCGCTTTCTGACTTGAGTGAATTCGAGCAGACCAACTCGGCGAAGTCAGCAGTTTGGTGGGCTGGTGTGGAACGAAGGGCGCCATCCACCACGGCCCGCAGTTCATAGAGATCAACGTCACAGCCGCGGCGAGCCGCGGTTAACGCAGCCTCTGGGCCAGCGAGGCCACCACCGATTACCTGAATGCGTTGGCCGCTCAAGAGGCTGGCTCCATCTGCGGCGTTCGGGCCGCAAGCGCGTGAATCGCTTCATCGTTGACGCGCATGATGCGCCACTCATCCAGAAACCGGGCGCCCAGATCCCTGGTAGAAGTCGATGGCCGGCTGATTCCACGCAAGCACATCCCACTGCAGGCGGACACAGCCTTGCTCGGCGGCGCGCGCCGCCACCCTCGTCAGCAGTGCCTTGCCAATTCCTTGGCCGCGATAGCTGGGCTGCACAAACAAGTCTTCCAGGTGAATGCCGGAACGGCCGCGCCAGGTGGAGTAGTTGTAGAAGTACAGTGCGAAACCCGCCGGCTCTGGCGTGGGGGTGAGTGCCTCAGCAATGAGACATTCGAATTTGGGCTGCGGGCCAAAACCATCGCGCAACAGATCCGCTTCGGTGGTCTTGACCGCGTCGGGTTCCCGTTCATACACCGCGAGAGCGCGGATGAGATCCAGGATTAGAGGAATGTCGGCGGAGGTTGCAGTGCGAATGGCATACATTGTCAGACTTTCAGTTTATAACGGCGCATCCTGCAAACGCGCCTGGTGCCGGCGAGCCTTCATGCGATTGCCGCAAACCTTCATGTCGCACCAGCGCCGGGTATGATTCTTGCTCAGGTCGAGGAAAAGCCACCGGCAGGTTGGGGCGCCACAGTCCTTGATTAGCGCGGCTTGCGGCGAGAGCAGTAAATCGGCTGCGCACTGGGTCAGCTTCCACAATGGTATTTCCGGTACTTGCTCTGCATCGGACCAACTCCATTGCAGGATTGGCTGGCCGGTGCAAAGCTTGCGGTGCGAGGCTGCGGACTGGAAGAATTTTCCCAGGATGTCTACCTGCGACGCGTCTGGCTTGCTGCCGTCCACCCAGGCATACACAACCGACGACAAGGCCTCACGCAGTTCGACCGCTGCGGAGAGTATGCGGGGCGCGTCCTGTCTCGTCCGTGGTTCTGCCGAGTCTGCGGGCCTGATCTTCGGAGAGCAGTCCAAGCTGCACAGTGAAGCGCAGCAGCTCCGCGTAAGTAGGCAGCAGATCGATGGGATCGGCGGTGAACCGATTGTCGAGGGTGTTGACCAGGTCCAGTGCCGGGCTGCCGGCAAACAACTGGAACGGCTTGGGACTGGAACGCTGCACCACGAGTAGTATAACCCCTCAAATAAGTTTGAGCGGTTAAGGAAACAGGTTTAGACTATAACCAGTCATGGCCACCACAACGGTTAGTGAGCAGGGCGCAGTGAAGCCGCAGAGCAGCATGAACACCGGCGTACTGCTGGCGTTTGCGGCCATTTACATCATCTGGGGATCGACCTTCCTGGCCATCCGGATTGCTGTCCAGTTGGTACCACCTCTGTTTGCCGCAGGGGTGCGCTTCTTTGTGGCAGGCACCTTGCTCTACACGGTGATGCGGTTCTGTGGCAGGCCGCGGCCAGTCGGCAAGGAGTGGCGGAGCCTGGTGGGGATCGGCTCCCTGATGTTTGTGATTACCTATGGAGCCGTGTTCTGGGCGGAGCAGTTTGTGCCCTCGGGCTTCACCTCGGTGCTCGAAGCCACCCTGCCGCTCATTACCATCACTCTCGAAGTCTTTGTCTTCCGCCAGCAGCGTTTCGCCTGGCGTTTGCTGCTCGCGATCATGATCGGCTTCGGCGGCGTGCTGCTCCTGATGTTGCGGAACGCGCAGCACGTACCGATTCTGCCGTGTGCGGTGATCCTGATTGGATCTACTGCCTGGTCACTCGGCGCGGTGCTCACCCGTTCCATGCCGCTGCCGAAGTCGAAAGGGATCACTGCCGGAGCAGAAATGCTTTTCGGCGGCGCGGTGTTGCTGATGCTCTCCGCGTTGCGGGGAGAGATGCACCCCTTCCCCCACATCACCATGAAAGCCGGGCTGGCGCTGATCTACCTGGTCATTGCCGGTTCGCTGATCGGTTTCAGCGCCTTTGTCTGGTTACTGGGCCGTATGCCGGCGACTCGTGTGGCCAGCCATGCCTACGTGAACCCGCTGGTAGCAGTGGCACTGGGCTATTTCGTAGCCGGTGAAATGGTGACCCCACGCATGCTGATCGGCACTGCCTTGATCGTAGCCAGCGTGGCCCTGGTGCTCATGCAACCAAAGGAGAAACCTGCCTAGCGCCGCTTTGTCCACCGCTAGTTAATGCGGTAAGAAGCAACCGCGCCCCATTCTCGGAGCACCCGCTCGAACCACGGTAGAAGCCCCGGACTTGAGTCCGGGGGCGCGGGTTCAAGACCCGCGCTTAAAACGCGCACAAAGACTGAGGGCTTTCAGCCCTGGTGGAACCAAGCCTCGCCAGCCAATCGGCCGTGTGACCGGGCCGCGAGATCTACGCGCAAGCTTTCCAGTCTGACTGAGGCCGCTGCCACCTGGGCTGAAGCCCTCGCATGGTAAAAGGCCACCCTCAGCGCGGGTTCTACACCCGCGCCCCCGGACTAAAGTCCGGGGCTTCCACCGTATCGAGTGAACCGCCGGGCGACGCGTTGACGCGTCCCTCGTCTTCGCCATCAATGTCGGCACGGCCATGACGCTCCGCCCCAGCCACTACGACTCATCCTGTCATCCGCCTTGGAATGAACGATGACAAGAGAGCTTGTTCATCCCGAGCCAAGGTGCTTGCAGTGCAAGTTAAGGACGGGATGAACGGGGTTAGATACGACTCGGTCTGGCTGAGCGAGCGGAGCAGGATGTCCCCCACTCAAGCCAAACGCGGCTTGAGTGGGCCACCGTCGGCTTTTCTGGAATGCGGGCAGGGAGCAAATCCTGCTGAGTGGCGACTGATCGGACCCTAACAAACTGTGGGGCGGCCCATTCAAACCGCGTTTGGCTTGAGTGGGGGACATTTTTGAACCCTGGCCCAGAGCGCAGCCAAGCCGCGGGATCTGCTGTTCTCTTTTCCTTACGCGAATGGAAGCCGCAAAGAGCCTACCAAGCCGCCAACATTTCCCGCTAACCCAAAATCACCTCATCGATATAGCACCACCGCCAGTCTTCGCCCGGCTCGACCGATCGCATGATCGGGTGCCCGACCTCGTGGAAGTGGGCCGTGGCGTGCCGATTCTTCGACGAATCGCAGCACCCTACCTTTCCGCATTCCAGGCACATGCGCAGATGCACCCAGCTATCGCCGGTTTTCAGGCACTCCTCACAGCCCTTGGTGTGGGGCTTAACGTTCTTTACATGATCTTGTACGTGCGAACACTTCGGTTTTGTCATAGATTGCCCTGTCTCGCGCGAGTCCGCGCTTAGCAACCCTACTACGAAGTGTGATTGGGAGAGAACTGGGGGGAGTGCCGGAGTGCCTGTCCCTGGCAGGAAAGGCCAGGGATAGGCTTCGGTTTGTGTTGGTTATGGACCAGCCCTGGGGGGAGGGGACTAGTACCTGTGCAAGAGGCGTGAGCCAAGTTCACGATTGGCCCGTTGGAGCTTTTCTTCAAACAAAATTCCGATGGAGAAAGGCCCAACGATCAGGCCCATAATGCAAACCCACGAACCAATGGAACTCAACATACCCAGACGCCTCTTCTCTTCGACGTACTTAACTTAGGAATTCATCGAAGATCCCACGAAAAAAATCGCATGGGAATAGCAGAAAAGGTGCAGAAGGATTGACTGGACCCAATCGTGGGATTGGTCTATTTGGCGCGGGCACGCACCTTGAACCAGATGGGCGAGCCGCGGAAACCAAACGCAGCCCGAATCTGATTTTCCAGAAAACGCTGAAAGGCAAAGTGCAGCTTCACCTGCCGGTTGGTGAACAGGATGAAGGTCGGCGGAGCCACCGCCGCCTGCGTCATGTAGTAAATGCGCATCTTGTTGGCAGCAGGCACCGTGGCGCGTTCGAAGTCGACCTTTTCCAGGAAGCGGTTCATCTGCCCGGTGGAGACGCGCTTACGCCGCTCCGCCGCTACCTCCTGCACCAGCTTGAGGACGGTATGTATGTTCTTGCCCTCCGACGCCGAGATAAACACAATGGGCGCGTAGGCCAGGTACTTCAGAACATTGCGTACCTGCGTTTCAAAGATTTCTTTGTCGGCCGGCGGCTTGCCATCGGTGCGCGCGGTAGTGACCAGATCCCATTTGTTGACGACCAGGATGATGGAACGGCCGCTCTCATGGGCATAGCCGCCGATGGTGGCGTCAGAGGACGTGACGCCTTCCGTTGCGTCAATGATCAAAAGCGCAACATCGGCTGCTTCCAGGTGGCGGCGCGCCATGACCACGGAAAGCTTTTCCGCCATCAGCCGGGTTTTCCCTTTGCGCCGAATGCCGGCTGTATCCACAAAGCGCAGCAGCTCGTTGTCGTACTCGATGACTTCATCGACCGCATCGCGGGTGGTACCGGCGATGGGCGAGACTATGGCGCGCGACGAACCGGTCAGCACATTCAGCAGCGTACTTTTGCCCACGTTTGGCCGGCCGATGATGGCGATGGACGTCTCGTGCTGCTGAAATTCGCCATGGGTGCGGTGCCTCGCCTGACCCTCTTCCGGCAACATCCTCCTCGTCCGGGACGGGTGCTGGTTCTTCCGTTTGCGGCTCAGGGAAGGTGAGCGTCGCGAAGACATGATCGAGCAAATCGCCGATGCCGCTGCCGTGCTCGGCAGAGATGGGCAGCATCTCGCGAATACCCAGGCGCTGGTATTCGCCCATCTGCTCTTCCATTTTTTCCGTATCGATTTTGTTGACGGCGAGCACGAGCGGCTTGCCGCCGCGGAGCAATATGCGCGCCAGATCGTAGTCAGGAGCAGCCAGCGCCGTGCGGCCATCCACAACCATCACGATCGACTCGGCTTCCTCAAGGGCCACCTGGGCCTGGCGGAAAATTTCTGATGGAATCAGCTCCGGATCATCGGGCAGGATGCCGCCCGTATCCACCACGCGGGCGTGCTTGCCGGCCCACTCGATCTCGCCATAGATGCGGTCCCGGGTAATTCCCGGTTCATCGCCGACAATGGAGCGGCGGGAACTGGTGACGCGGTTGAACAGAGTGGACTTGCCGACGTTAGGCCGGCCGACAATGGCCAGCACCGGCCATTCCAATGTGGCCAGGGCAGCATCGCGCCTGAGAGTTGCACGCACTGCCTCCTGTGCCACCTGCTCCATTTCCTGTGAATCGGGCTGCTCCGCGTCGATGCGGCCCATGGGCCCCTGGCGCTGCACAGGCCGTTTACGAACTTTGCCTGCCTGAATTGTCTCTTTCTTCTCAGCCGAAGCCTTGGCGGCAGCCTTTCGCTTGACCTCAGCACGGGTATGTTCCCCGCGGGTCGCGGGCGTGGCCCGGCGAGCTTTCTGTGCGACGGCAGCGCGCTTGCCGCCCTTGGAGTGCGGCTTAGGCTTGCGGGCCTTGGTTCCTTTAACTGGCTTCATCGGACTACTTTCCTGTGGATACGTTTCTGGGCTACTGAATGCCCAGGCTGATCAAACTCACTGATCGCTCACCGAACCTGGACCCCAGGGTGGCCCATTCAAGCCATTCTCCGGCTTGAGTGGGGGACAGGTAGTTCAGCCGAATCCTGGGTAAGACCAACTTGCAATTGGTTCGGCTGTGCCGTAAACGATTGAAAATACTCTGGGCTTTGGCCTCTGGAGCACGTCAGCGCTCCCTGTATACAGCTGGCTCTCAGCAACATATTCAGTCTTTCATAGAACAAGCGCCGCACCGTATAGACTTAAGGTTTCCACGGCATTCGCCTCGTTTTGCCGCCCCTTGAACCGGAACTGCCCTTGTCTACTGCCACCATCGCCGCCCAGCCGCTGCCTTCGCTGCACGACTTCTTCTCCCCCGGGGGAATGCTGTCGCGCTCCGCGCTGCCGTACGAGTTCCGAAGCGGGCAGCTGGAGATGGCGCGCGCCGTCGAACGCAGCCTGAAAGAGAGCAAGCACCTGATCGTCGAAGCGGGCACCGGCACTGGCAAAACCCTTGCCTACCTGCTGCCGGCGCTGCGCACCGGGCAACGGGTCATCATCTCCACCGGCACCAAGAATCTTCAGGAGCAGCTCTTTTTTCGGGATGTGCCGTTTCTGGAGTCGCTGCTCGGGCCACTGCGCGTCTGCTACATGAAGGGGCGGGCCAACTACCTGTGCCGCAACAAGCTGTACGCGCTGCGCGACCAGCCCATCCTGAACGGCCTGGAAGAGATCGACCAGTTTCAGCAGATTGCCGCCTGGGAAAAGACGACACAGACCGGCGACCGGGTCGAGATTGACGCCCTGCCGGAAGCAAGCCAGGTCTGGGCCAAGCTGGATGCGCGCAGCGACGCATGCCTGGGGCAAACCTGCCCGGACTACGAGCGGTGCTTCATCACCGAGATGCGCCGGCGCGCGCTCGAAAGCGATGTGATCATCGTCAATCACCACCTCTTTTTCGCGGACCTGGCGATCAAGCAGCAAGCCAAAGCAGCTCCCGACGCGGGCGTGTTGCCGGAAGCCGCGGCCGTGATTTTCGATGAAGCGCATGAGCTCGAAGATGTAGCGTCCAGCTATTTCGGCATTACCCTCAGCAACGTGCGCCTGGAAGAGCTGGTGCGCGATCTGGAAGCCGTTCTGCGTGCCAAACAAGCTCATTCCACCGCGTTGAAGGGGTGCGGCGAGATGCTGCGCGAGCGCTCGCGAATGTTCTTCGCCGCGCTGCCCAGGGGTGGCCAGGGGGAAGGCCGCATGCCGTTTGAGCAGCGGGAACAGTTCCTCGAGGAGCACGGCGACGTCTACCTGGGCGTGATGAATGCACTCCATCGGCTCGAAGGGGAGCTGGAGCGGTTGCGCGGCGTGGAAGAGGCACTCGGCCTGCGCAAGCGAGTCGGCGATATCCGCGAGCATCTGCGGTTTTTATTGGAAGCGGAAAACGTCAACACGGTCTTCTGGATCGAACGCCGTGGCGGATCGATGCGCCAGGGCCGCAACACCTACCTACAGGCCACGCCGATCGATGTTTCGTCCTTGTTGTCAGAATTGCTGTTCGAGCAATTTCCAAGTGTGATTCTCACTTCGGCGACATTGACGGTGCAGGAGGGGTTTGAACATCTACGAAAGCGGCTTGGCTTGCGCGATGCACGCGAGCTGGTGGTGCCCTCGCACTTTCACTACCAGGAACAGGCGCTGCTGTATTTGCCGCCGGAAATGCCCGATCCGCGCGAGCCCGCCTTTGCTGCCCAGGCAGCACGCCGAATCCGCCGCGTGCTCGACATTACGCGTGGCCGGGCATTCTGCCTTTTTACCAGCTATGCCCAGATGCGCGACTTGTACGAGCGGCTGCTGCCCGAGCTGGATTATCCGTGCCTGTTACAAGGGACGGCTCCGCGCAAAGCCCTGCTGGAAGAATTTCGCAACACGCCGAATGCTGTGTTGTTCGGGACATCTTCTTTCTGGCAAGGGGTGGACGTACAGGGCGAGGCATTGAGCTGCGTCATTGTGGACCGTTTGCCGTTTGCCGTGCCTTCCGATCCGATCGTTTCCGCACGCATGCGTGCAGTGGCTGCGAGTGGCGCCAACCCATTCTTCGATTACCAGGTTCCGTCGGCTGTGATCACCCTGAAGCAGGGGTTTGGACGATTGATTCGCTCACTCGAAGATCGTGGCGTGCTGGTGCTGCTCGATCCGCGGATTGAGCGGCAGCGCTATGGAAAGGTATTTCTCGAAAGCCTGCCACCGTATCGCATCACACGAGACATAGGCGAGGTAGAGCGGTTCTTTGCCGGCTGACGTACCCATCCGCAGCAAAGCCACCTCTGGTTTAAGGGAATGCAAATGAAGCGTGCCTCCTGGTCGCGAAACCTCTACGTGCTGGCAGCCTCGTTGCTGCTGTTTTCGCTGGTGTCGTGCGGCATGAGTTTTGTGCCCAACAGCCTGCAGCCGAACCTCCCGGTGAACGGCTCGTTGTGGAAGATGATCGGCCTTTCCTTGTTTCTGCTCTCGCTGGTCTCGACGCTGGGCGGCATTCTGGCCACCATGTTCGAGCAGGTGGAACGGCGAAGTGAGCAGCGTATGCGTCGCGAGCTGGAAGAAGGCCTGGCGGAGCTGAGTCGCAACGAGCGGCGCAAGTGAATACAATCAGGCTGGTAGAGGGAAACGCAAGCAATGTATGAAGTTACGGTCGAATCGGGGTTCTCGTCGGGGCACTATCTGCGCAACTATCACGGCAAGTGCGAGAATCCGCATGGGCACAACTACAAGGTGCGGCTCACGTTGCGCGGCGCCTCCCTGGACGAGACCGGTTTATTGCTCGACTTCAAGATGCTTAAGCAGGTGATGCGGCCGGTGATTGATCGCATCGACCACCAGATGCTCAACGATCTGGAACCATTCACCACCCTGAATCCATCGGCAGAAAACCTGGCGCGCTACTTCTACGATGAGACGAACCGCCAACTCCACGAGATGACCGGTGGTCGCGTGGCGGTGAAAGACTCCACTATTTTTGAAACGGAAATTACGTCTGCGACCTACTACGAGTAAGGACCCGAGGTTAGTTCAGCACGCGCTGGTACTTGTCGAGGGGGATTTCGAAATAGAAGAGTTCCTTGCCCTCGGCATTGCGCAACGTGCGCAGGTTTAGTTTGGCGCCGGCCAGGGGATTGGCGATGCCGTCCACGTCGTAGAAGAGAAACCCGGCCCGGGTGGTATGGGCCTCCACGGCGACCGCAGCATACTCGAAGGAGTGAAAGTCGTCATCCACGTCTTTGTTTTTCGTGCCGGACTTGTTGCCGATGCGGGGCAGCGGGCCGGGCAATTTGTAACCGCCGTCCGGACGCTTCACGCCGATGCGCCGTTCCACTTCTTCCGGAGTGGCCGCCGGAATTCTGTCGCCGGCTGCAGTGATCAAGTTGATCCGCGCGTCGATCAGGGAGATAGGCTTATCTCCGTTGTTGGTGACAATGATGCGGATGGGCATGAATCCGTATTGCAGGTACTTGAAACGAAAGATGGATGCCTTGTCTGGGGTATTGTAGGGCTCAGCAGCAATGGCCACCTGTTCGTCAGGATGCTGGTCGAATGCAGGATAGGTGGTGGCCGGGTTTGCAGGAGGCGCTGCATGGTCCGCCCACGCCCAGGAAAGCGAGACGGAGCACGGCAGCAGCACGGCGACAAGCCACAGGAACAGAACGGATCGACGAGGCATTGTACGAATTCGATTATGAGCTTCCGTGGTAGGGCGAGTAAAGAGGCCGGGGCATGCTGCTGATCCTTTATAGTTTCGGTCTGTTGCTGGTGCTGGTTGTGGGCCTGCCGTACTGGCTGCTGCGCATGGCAACTACCGGCAAATACCGCGAGGGTCTGAGCGAGCGGCTTGGCTTTGTGCCGGCACGGTTACGGAACGGCGATCCGCGGCAAACGATCTGGGTGCATGCGGTCTCGGTAGGTGAAGTGCTGGCCGCCAGCCGGCTGGTCAATGAGCTGAGTGCGTGCGCACCACAATACCGCGTACTGTTCTCAACCACCACTCGCACAGGGCAGCGATTGGCCAGAGATCGCACAGGCATCAATCACACCTTCTACTTTCCGATCGACATTCCCTGGATCGTGCGCCGGTATCTGCGCCTGCTGGACCCGGCGATGCTGGTGCTGATCGAAACAGAATTCTGGCCCAACCTGTTGGCTGCCTGCCGCCAGGCTGGTATCCCAGTGGCCGTGGTCAACGGACGAGTCTCGGATCGCTCGCTGCCCCGGTACCTGCGGCTTCGGTCTTTATGGAAGGGCATTCTCTCGGGGATCTCGATTGTGCTGGCGCAGAGTGAAGAAGACGCCAAGCGATTGAAGGCAATCGGGGCTCCTGCAAACCGCGTCTTTTTCGGTGGCAATCTCAAGTTCGATGTGCGCAGTGCAGAGCCCGCAGCGGTGACCACCTCGCTGCGCGAACATCTCGCAGGCGGCACAAGAGTGCTGGTGTGCGGCAGCACCTTGGAAGGCGAAGAAGAAATCCTGCTGGATGCGTTTCAGCAGTTATGCGAGACGTTTCCGGATTGTGTAATGATTTTGGCGCCGCGCCATCCTGAGCGCTTTGGGCGCGTGGCGCAATTGCTGAAGAACCGGAATCGTTTGTGCGTGCGGCGTTCCAACTGGATGAAGCGACCGGCAAAGATCAAGCCCGGCACCGTGATCCTTCTGGATTCGATCGGCGAGCTGTCTTCGGTGTATGCGCTGGCCTCGGTCGCGTTTGTCGGCGGCAGCCTGATCCCCGCAGGTGGACACAATCCGCTGGAACCAGCGCAGTTTGCGGTGCCGATTGTGATGGGCATGCACTACGCGAATTTCCGCGCGATCATCGACATGCTGGTCGATGCCGAGGCATTAAAGCTGGCGACCACGGAAACGCTGGTGCCCATCCTGGAAAATCTGCTGACCGACGAAGAGGCCGCGAATGCGCTGGGCGTGCGCGCACTGGAAATTTTCCATTTGCAGTCTGGCGCCACGGGCCGCGCCATCACCGCGCTGCTTCGCTTGTTGCCGCAACCGCAGCCTGCGCCGGTGCTCTCCGCCGGGGTCGAACGGGGTTGAGCCCGCGCGGGTTTCCCTTGCTCCTGGCTCCTTTTGAAGTGGTGTACGCATCGCTCACCCGCGCGCGCAATGCGCGTCTGGACCGCACTGAGCCGAAGCATTTGCGTTGGCCTGTGGTGAGTATCGGCAACCTTTCTGTCGGTGGAGCAGGCAAGACGCCGCTGGTGATTTGCCTGGCTCGCTTGCTGGCACGTGAAGGCTTTTCCCCGGATGTGCTATCCCGGGGCTATGGTCGAACGCAACCGGGCGTGCTGCGGGTAGAGAGCGCAGGCAGTGCGGCAGAGTTCGGCGATGAACCGTTGCTGATTGCACGCGCAACCGGCGTGCCGGTGTATGTGGGCGCCAGCCGCTATCAGGCCGGATTGATGGCGGAGCAGGAAGCCGACCGAGCATGACCATCGCATTGGCCAGCGAATCGACTACGGCCGCCACGTACATTTGCTGGACGATGGATTTCAGCATCGGTCTTTGGCGCGCGCGGTAGACATCGTGGTGCTGCACCGCAGCGATCTGCATCAGCGTCTGTTACCGGCGGGAAGGTTGCGCGAGCCATTGACCTCGCTCAAACGCGCGCAAGTGATTGTGCTGCGAGAAGAGGACGCTTCACTCGAGCCTGCTGTGCGCGCTTACGCGAAAGACAGTTGCGTGTTTTGGCGGGTGCGCCGTGTGCTCACCGTGCCGCACTCTCCGCAACGAGCGATGGCGTTTTGCGCAATCGCCCGGCCGGCGGAGTTTTTTGATGGGCTGCTGGCTGCGGGTGTTCGACTGGCGGAGCGGCAGCGTTTTCGTGATCACCACCGCTACACGCTGAGGGATATGGAACGCCTCGCAGCGGCCGGCAAGCGCGCAGGCTGCGATGCGTTTGTGGTGACCGCGAAGGATGCGGTGAAACTGACGACAGCCATGCGGCAGCGGCTGGAGGAGGTCGCCCGGGTAGTGACCGCCGAGCTTACGGTGCAGTTGGAAGATGAATCGACCGTGATGAGGGAACTCTCGTCGCTGCTGCGAATATGAGAAAATCAGCGCTTGCGTGAGCGAAGTGAGGAGACCCGCGTGCTGCGCGTCCTGATTGTGCGGCTGGGCGCCATGGGTGACATTCTGCATGCCTTGCCGGCGGTAGCCGCTCTCCGCGAGGCTCATCCTGATTGGTACATCGGTTGGGCAGTGGAGCCGCGGTGGCAGGCCTTACTCGCGGGGGATCCCGGCGAGATGCCATTGGTGGACCGCATCCACCTGGTCAACGCAAAGGCGTGGGCGCGCGCTCCGTTCGATCGGCAAACTGTGGCGCAGGTGCGGACCTTGCGGCGTGAACTCCGCTCTGAGCGTTATGACCTCTGCATCGATCTGCAGGGTGCGGTGCGATCCGCGGTCGCCGGGCGACTGGCCGGCGCTGCACGGATGATCGGCGAAGCCAGCCCGCGTGAAGGGATCGCACGGTGGCTTTTCGATGAGCGGATCGTGACCCATGGAGTACACATGATTGAGCAAGCGGTGGAGGTGTGCAATGCTGCGGCTGGTGACACGCTCGTGCCCATACTGCCGCCGCTGCCGGTCACGCAGGAGGCAGAGGCTTGGGCAGCGGCCGCGCTGCGTAGTACAGGAAATCTGCCCACCGTGCTCTTGAGCCCGGGCGCAGGCTGGGGTGCGAAACGCTGGCCGGCGGAGCGCTACGGTGCAGTGGCGGCGAACCTCTATGCTCAGGGCTATGGGGTGCTGGTGAACGCGGGCCCCGACGAGCAGGGCATGGCGAGTGAAGTGGTGCGCGCCAGCGGCGGCGTGGCACAGGCGCCGGAGTTCACGCTGGAGCGCCTGATCGCACTCACACGCCGTGTATGTCTGCTCATCGCGGGCGATACCGGGCCGCTCCATCTGGCCTGTGCGCTGGGCAAGCCGGTGGTCGGCATCTACGGCCCGACAGATCCAGCGCGCAACGGTCCCTTCGGCGTGCCGTTTCGCGTGCTGCGCCACCCTGAAAGCAAACGCGACCACACCCGTCACGCCGAGCCGGAAGCCGGTTTGCTGACCATTACTCCGGAGCAGGTCACGGCCGCTGCCAATGAACTGCTGGAAGCAAGGCGCTCATGCTGACGCGATGGAGCCGGGTGGCCAAGCGCATTCGTGTGCCGATGGGCTTTCTGTTTGCCGCATTCTTCTTGTGGCGCGCGCGCCCGAGCGCGGTCTCGCTTGGGTGGAGCGTGCTGTTGGTGTTTCCGGGCCTCTTATTGCGGGCCTACGCCTCGGGTTACGTGAAGAAGAACGCCGAGCTGACCGTAACCGGTCCCTACGCCTACACCCGCAATCCCTTATATCTGGGATCCATCCTGATGGCCTTTGGGTTCGCGGCGGCCTCGCGCAATCTCTGGATCGCGGTTCTGCTGCTGTTGCTATTCATCATCATTTATGCCCCTACCATTTACGCGGAGGAGCAATTTTTGCGAGCAACCTTCCCCACCTTTGCCACCTATGCGCGGCAGGTGCCGCGCCTGCTGCCGCGCTTAACCCCGGCGCGCATGGAAGGAGAGGGAGCCTTTTCCGGGGCGCTCTATCGCAAGCACCGCGAGTACAATTCTCTTTTGGGCGCTTGTGCCGTTTACGCTTGTACTTGTGGCCACTCTGTGGCTCCGCCATTGATTTCCCGGAGAAACCTGACGGTGATACGGAATCCACGAGTTGTCGCGCGATCCCTGGCCTGGCTGTGTGCGCTGGCCGTCCTGCCGGGCACGGCGCAGGCACCTCCTCCTCCCCTGGTCGCTCCCGCCGCTAATTTTTCGTTTCCGGCAAAACAGACGCTTACCTACGCGGTGGACTGGCGCGTCTTCCCGGCGGGTACCGCGACGTTTCGCCTGGAGCAGATGGGCAATATGCAACACGTGGTCGCTACCGGCGAATCCGTCGGCGCGGTGAACCTGTTATTTCGCGTGAACGACCGATTTGAATCCTACTTCAACCGCACTACCGGGTGTTCGACCAGCTTTGCCAAGCAGTTGCAGGAGGGCCGGCGGCAGTTGACCAGCACGTTGCGCTTCTTGTCGAATGAAGGCAAGCAGGTGCTGGAAGAGAAGAACCTGGTGACCGGCACCAGCAAGCAACAGCAGGCGCCTATTCCTCCATGTGTGACCGATCTGATGTCAGCGATCTTTTATGGGGGCTCGCAGCCTTTGCAGCCGGGCGGCAGTTATCGCATGCCGGTGGCCGATGCCATGCGCGTGGTGGATGTCACGATGAAGGCAGAAGCGCGCGAACAAATTGTCACCCTGGCAGGTACGTTCCCCACCATTCGTGTGCAGCCGATGGCGGCTGCCGGCGTGGTCAAGAATCGCGGCAATATATGGATCTGGTACACGGACGACGAACGGCACATGCCAGTGCAGATGCGCGCCCGTCTCTTCTGGGGCACGATCACCATGAAGCTGGTGAGCACGTCGACCAAGTAGCTATTGGCTACTGGATGCGATAACGCTCGCGCATGAGCCGTTGCAGTCGCGGCTTGTAGATGATGTTGTAGGCCAGTTCTTTATCAGGAAACATGGCCAGCGCTGCTTTTTTGCTATTGGCGACCATCTCGGCGGCTTGATCGACGGTCAGGCTGCGATCCTGGCTGATCACCGACATCACCATATCCATCATGATTTGCAGGCGCCGGATCTTGCGCTGCTCGTCCATCTTGTCCTGGGCAGATTGGCTGGCGGCTGCGGTGGCCTCCGGCGACTTCAGGTCAGGAGTTTGCGAGGGTGAAGAGAGAGAACTGATCGTGCGGTGGGAAGATTCGTGGTTGCGATCCGATCCGCGTGACCCCATGGAATACGCGTCCTCCGGTTGCAGAGTTTCCCGTGCTTTGTTGCGAATCGTATAACGGATTGCGCGGCAGGGAAATACAAAAAATGCGTTAGGGATGTGGCTCGCCTTCAGGGCACAGGCAAAGGCTTTGGGGTCACAGAGTTGCCGTCCAGGTAGAAAGTAGTGGCGCCTTCGGAATCGGTGCGGAATGTCCTCACATGCGACCTTTGCAGGCGGTCCAGGACGTTCCATTTTGGATGACCATAGGGGCTGCGGTGGGCGACGGAGATGATGGCATACGACGGCGCGACTGCGTCCAGAAACGGGGCAATGGTCGATGTGTTGCTGCCATGGTGACCGACCTTGAGCAGGTCGGCATGCAGGTTCTCCGCCAGCATCTGTCGCTCGCTGGGTGCTTCTGCGTCGCCAGCGAGCAGCACCGATGTTTGCCGGTAGATCACGTGCAATACCAGGGAGTCGTCGTTTTTCGCAGCCGCTCCCGGCACGTAGTCTGCCCGAGGGGCCAGCACGTCGATGTGCGCACCGCCAAAGCCGAACTGATCGCCAGCGGCCCTGGATTCCACGCGAACGCCGAGACGCCTGGCTGTCGATAGGACTGTTGCATACGCAGGAACGTCCGGGTTCTTGCCGACGATCAGCAGGCGCGGGCGGAAGTTCTCGAGAATCGCGAGCAGGCCGCCCATGTGATCGCTGTGTGCGTGGCTCAAGGCGACTACATCAAGGCGGCGGATGTTGCGCGACCAAAGCACGGGCGAGACCACGTCTTCGCCGATTTCGAAGTTTCCGTGCGGCGCCTGGTCACCGCCTGCTGGCCCGCCCGCGTCCACCAGCAAAGTCTTTCCTTCGGGGGAGATCAGCAGCACGGAGTCGCCCTGACCCACATCAATGGCCGTGACTTCCAGCACGCCGGGTCGATAGGCGAGCGCGCGCGGATAGAAGACACACGCCGCCGAGCAGGCCAGCGCCGCCACCGGCAGCAGGACCGGAAAGCGGCTGTTGCGGGCGCCCCACACTGCCAGGCCAATGGCCAGGATGCCGATCGTGATGATGAGCATGCCGGGGCTCGCCAGACGAATATCTCCGGCGCTCATTTCGCTGAATCTTTGCACGATCGCGTTGATGGCGTGGAGCAGCGCGGCGGTGACCGCGGCCGGGGCAGGCGCGATCGCGGGCCATACAATGATGGTGACGAATGTGAGCAGCGCAGACGGCAGGGCCAGCCCGATCAGCGGAACCACCAGAAGGTTCACCGGCAAGCCGAGCGCGGTCACACGATGAAAGTAGATAGCCATGGGCAGCGACATGGCCAATTCAATCAGCGCAGAAACCAGCAGCAGTTCGCAGATCCGCAAGCTGAAGCGTACGCAGCCGGCGGGTAGATACGCAGCGACGCGGCGGCCCAACAAGGGTTGCAAGTGACTGCTGATGAGCCGCAGGGAGACGCGGAACTGCGCCAGCCTGGGCGGCAGCGAAGGATCGATCGCCAGCAGGCCCACGTTGCGTGCCGCCTGCAGATAAGGGCCGAAAGTGTTGTGAGCGATGGGAACGGCTATGCCGGCGACGATAAGCACCGAGAGCAGTGTCATCTGAAAGCTCGCTCCGGCCAGGGAGCGAGGATCGAGCGCGAGCAGGCATACGGCCGCGAAGCCCACGGCGTTGAGGCTGTTGCGCTGGCGAAAGAGCAGGCGCGCCAGGAGGTACAGCGCGACCATGCAGAACGATCGCTGCACGGGTTCACCGAAGCCGGCCAGCAGGGCATAAGCGAATGAGCAGACGATGGTGATGAGGGTTGACCAAAAGCGAGGCAGCCTCACCCGTGCCGCGATGCCAAAGATGATGCCGGCGAAAATGGCCAGGTGCATTCCCGAGACGACCAGCAAGTGGAACGAGCCGGTGCGTTCGAAACCGATGCGGGCCTGATGCTGCAGATAAGTGCGGTCGCCGAGGATCATCGCGCTTAGCGTGCCGGCGTCGGTTGCGGTTAGCCGGAACCATGCCGGCAGCCGTGATGGATTGCCCGCAGATGCGAAGGCTAACAGTCGCTCCGTGCCGGCTTGCTGCAGTGCATGCAGGCGGCAGGTCAGAGTGGGGCGTTCTGCTGGTTGGTTGAAGGTGATCGCCGAGGCTTTCAGCGAACCCACTACGCCGATGCCTTGTTGACGCAGCCATGCAGTGGCGTCCCACACGCCGGGGTCGAGGTAGCGCTCGGGAAGGTGCGGCGCGAGTGAGGCTTGTATGTGATCTCCGCAATGCAGCTTAGGGAAGGATTGGTCTGCGGATGCGTAGGCGGTGGCGCGCAGGCCCCCCTCGACCGGCACGCCGCCTGCCCCAAGCACGCGGAGATCGAAGCTCTCACTTGTTCCAGGCGCGTGGTGTTTTTTCCGTAGGGGAGGGTTGTTTCTGAAAGGCGTATCGGGTTGGTGCGTACGATGATTCCTTCGATGGGGACGGGGGCGCCTTTTTCGGCAAGCGTGCTGAGTTGTTGCTGCGGGTCGGGGCTTGGCTCTATTTCGCTGAGCAGAAGTCCCAGGAGGATCCAGGTGCAGGCTAACGGAAGCAGAGCGATGCGCACGGCCGCGGATGCGGCCAGCGACGAGATGCATACGAGAAGAAGAATAATGATGACGAGCGCGCCCGGAGGAGTGAAGGCGTGAGCGGAAAATATTGGTTCGAGCAGGATGCCGGCGGCGAGCCAAAGGGCTGCGAAGAGTGCGGGTGAGGTCGCAAACGAAAGATGTTCGAGGATGCGGGGTTGGGCTGCCATTTAGATCCGCTTCTGCGCCGGGTGCGAGCGCAATTTGTTTACCCTTCAATACGAAACAGCCAGTAAGCTCAGCGGAATTTCGCCGTCCTGCTTGTTAAGCGAATACCGTATCGGACCGCTACGATTGTTTAACCTGGATTTCTCACCAGTACTGATTCGTGCGACAGGTTAAAGGGAGCGGTGTGCCTGTTGCTGAGTTTTGGCTTGTGCCTTGCGCGTTAAGTTAAGCTTTGGTGTGCGACGACATGTTTTGCGGGTTAGCTAGCCTCCAAAGTTTGTCATCCCGAGCAATCTGCTTGCAGTGCAAGTTAAGGACGGGATGAACGGGGTGCGGAGCAGGATGTCCCCCACTCAAGCCAAACGCGGCTTGAGTGGGCCACCCTCGGCTTTTCTGGATGCGGGCAGGGAGCAGATCCTCCTGAGTGGCGACTGATCGGACCCTAAAAACTGTAGGGTGGCCCATTCAAGCCGCGTTTGGCTTGAGTGGGGGATAGTTGTTAGGAGCACAGCAGATCCCTCGACTGCGCTCGGGATGACAAGTTGGGAGCTGGTGACGTTGGCCGGCAGTGCCTGCGGCGTGAAGCAAACACCGGCGGGAAGCCTGCAGACGCATACGGTGCTTTACGTGGTCATCATCAGAGCGGATGAACAGCTAGCCCCTCCCTCAATCGTTTGCTGGAGAGGCGAATATATCTGCCCTACTGAGTTCTTACCCGAGTGGCAGCATTAATTCTTTTTCAGGATGGTGACGGATTCCATGTGGAAGGTTTGCGGGAAGAGGTCGAGCAGGTGGACCATTTCGACGGCGTAGCCTTTTTGAACTAACGATTGCAGGTCGCGGGCTAACGTGGCCGGATCACAGGAGACATATACAATCTCGGGCGCGCTTACGCTTCCGAGCAAAGCGCAGATCTCCTTGCCGAGGCCGGCTCGCGGCGGGTCAACTACGATCAAATCGGGTTTCGCCTGTTTACGTCCGCGTACCTTGCCTTGCAGAAATTCGAGTGAGCCGGAACGGACGATGCGGTGTGCCCTGCCGGATAGATTGTGCTTGAGATCGTCGGCCGAAATGCCGGCGGACTCCACGGCAGTTACGTTTTCGAAGGGCAGCGCACTGGCAAAGAGGCCCGCGCCGCTGTAGAGATCCCAGGCCGATCGGCCCGTGCGGCTCTGCCCATTGCTGTCTTGCAGGACCAACCTCAGTAGCTCCGGCAGCAGAAAGCGATTGACCTGGAAGAATCCTCCGAGGCTAGCCTGGTAGGCATGGCCGCTTACGGTGTACGTCAGGGACCGCTGGCCCCAGTAGCTCATCGCTCCGCCAGAGAGAAGGCCCACGCCGGTGAGGCTTGCCACACGCTCGTGCAGTTTTTCAGCGAAGGCTTCAAGCATGTGTTCGCTCTGTTTTACCTGTCCTGGTTTGGCGGGGCCGCCCCACAACGTGACCAGGAGTTGGTCCTGCTGATCGTTGGTAAAGAACTCCACCTCATCGCAAAGATTTGCGAGACCGGTCTCACGACCGGCTAGCGCTGCGGCAGAGATCGCCTGCTGCAGCAGGGGCGCGGCAATTGGGCAATGTGTGACCGGCAGCAATGCATGTGAGCCGCCGTGCCGGTAGCCCAAAGCTAATTCTTGCCCCGGAACGACGTGTAGGCGGATGCGATTGCGATATTCCCAGGGAGAGCCGGCGATCGCATTGATTTCACCAGCGACGGACACGTGGGCACGAGCCAGCGTTTCTTTTAGAATATCGAGCTTCATTTGTAACTGTGAAGCAGCACTCGCATGCTGGTATTGGCAACCACCACAGCGCGGTACATACTCACAACCGGGCACCACGCGTTCGGGCGAAGGTTCCAGAATTTCGCTGACGTGACCGGTGGCGAAGCTGCGTTTATCCTCCGTGAGGACGGCCTCAACCAGTTCTCCAGGTAAGCCGCCAGCGACGAATATGGTCTTGCCGGCCTGCGGCCCGGCATCGGCTGGTCCACGCGCCAGGCCTGCTCCGCCGTAGATCGCTTTTTCAATGCGCAGCCTCATGACTGACTCATGTAGAACAGGCTAAGGCGCGGCAAGTCGAATTGTTCGAGCAACCGCTTGTGCAGGAACTGCTGCTCTACCTGGCGGATTTGCAGAGCAGGCATGCGGCTGCGGTAGGGGGCCAGCTCCGCCGCGGCTTGCTGGCGTAAGGCGAGCATGGTTTCTTCTGAAATCGTCGTGAGCAGGATGGCGAAGAGTTTTTCTTCCAGCAGCGTGAGCGACTGCTCCAAAGCTTCGAGTGGTGGCAGGCTGTTTTTCACTTCCAGCGCAAGCTCCTGTAGTCGCGTGCAAATGCCAGTCAGGGATGCATGCTGTTTCGAAATTGCTAATTGTTGCGCGGCTGCCTCCAGGTGGGCGGCGATGCGCGCCTGCTCAAACCCCTGTTCCGCTGCTTGTTCCGCGGCTCGCTCTGCAGGGTCAGTGTTGCGGCCACCCGCGCCCACCGCTGCCTCCTGCATCGCTTCCACCGCCGAGATGACCTCCTGCGCGCAGTAGGCCAGGCCATTCACGCGCCGTACGCGCGTCTTGTTTCTGCGCGCGTCGAATTTGTCGAACGCGGCATCAATCCCTTGCAACACGGCGGCGAGCGGAACACCCGCTTCGCGCCAGGTTTCAATCAGCGCCCAATCGATGGTCGAGAGCAGCAGCAGGGAACCGCGCCGCCGTTGAAAGTGCTCTTCGATCTCGGTGAAGTAGTTGAAGTAATTTTGCACGACTGCGTCAGGCGGGCTTTCCGGCGGATTCGCTTTGCGGGTGTCTCACCTTGACCACGCGATTGCGCTCGTAGATCAGGCGCAGTCCATCGAGCGTAAGCATGTCGTCGATGGTCTCGATAAAGCGTGAATCGTCGACGATAAGGCGCGCGAGCCCACCGGTAGCGATGACCTTCGGAGCGGTTGCGTCCGGGGTTTGCGTCTCCTGCAGCATGCGTTCCAGAATGCCATCGACCAGGCCGATGTAGCCGTAATATAAGCCACTCTGGATGTGGGCGACCGTGTTCGTGCCCACGACCCTGGCCGGCTTCTTTACATCGACACGAGAGAGTTTGGCTGCGCGTGAGAAAAGTGCCTCGGCAGAAATCGCGAGACCGGGGGCGATCACGCCGCCAACGTATTCCCCTTTGGCCGTGATGACGTCGAAGGTGGTGGCCGTGCCGAAATCGACCACGATGCAGGGCCCGCCATAGCGGGCGAACGCGGCCACCCCATTCACCAGGCGATCGGCGCCCAGTTCGGCCGGATTATCGACCAGGATCGGCATCCCCGTTTTGATGCCCGGTTCTACAAACATGGGCTTGAGATGGAAGTAGCGTTCGCAGACCTGGCGCAATGTGGTTTCAAGGGGCGGCACGACGGAAGAGATGATGATGCCGGCAACCTCCGCGGCTTCCACCTTGCGCATCGCGAACAGGTTGAGAAACAGGACGCCGTACTCGTCGGCTGTCTGCGTGCGCAGCGTGCTGATGCGCCAGTGGGTCACCATCTCGTCTGACCCCATGCGGTAGAGGCCAAGCACGGTGTTGGTATTGCCGACGTCGAGGGTGAGCAGCATGGAGGATTCAGTCATGTTTTCGAGTATCGCTTCGTACGCCACCGGAGAGCACGGTCCGTAGGCCACCGGCCGTTTTCACTTGCAGAAAGCCGCGAGCATCGAGCCCTGCTGTCACGCCGGAGTAGCCTTCCCCTTCATCGACATGCACGTGTTTGCCGCGAACCCAGGAGGAAGCGCCTTCGATTCGTTTAAGGATGTCGTGGGCTGCTTCAGGGGTATGCGCGCTGAGCGCCTGCGCTTCCCGATAAAGCGATTGTAACAAAGCGATCAGGAGGTCCTGGCGCGGCCACGACCTGCCGGTTTCCGTGCGCAGGGACGAGGCGATGTGCGACAAGCCGTCTGGAAAGCTTTCCTGGTGCACATTGATGCCGATGCCGACCACCGCATGGCGTACGCGCGTTACCTCCGCATTGAGCTCGGTCAGGATGCCGCAGAATTTCTTTGCGCCAAACAGCAAATCGTTGGGCCAGCGGATGTCCGCTTCGAGCGAGGTAACGCGATACACAGCATTGCGCACGGCCAGACCCGCAGCCAGCGAGAGCCAGAGTATGTCGGCTGGGGCTACGAGTGGGCGCAGCAGTATACTCGCGTACAAGCCGGCGCCGCTGGCCGAGTGCCAGCCGTGCGCGCCCCGGCCACGGCCAGCGGTCTGTTCGTCAGCGAGGTAGACCATGCCTTCGGGCGCGCCCTCTTCCGCCTCGCGCATGGCCAGTACGTTGGTCGAGTGGATCGTAGGGAAGTAGCGGATGTTGCCGGCGAACGGTGTGCCGGCGAGCGCACGATCAAGTGCCGGCAAGTCATAGGGGTCGTCGATGGCATCGGGTGGGGAAGTATTTGGCAATGGAATTTCTCTCGACCGAACAGGCTATCTTACCGCTTGCCAGCCAGGAGCAGGGATAGTCGGAACTTCTCCCTTGTCATTCTTCTCGCTTGTCATTCATTGCTCTGCCCCGGTTTGTTCATCGTCCCTGTGCCCCGGCTTTGTCATCCCGAGCAGAGCGAAGCGGAGTGGAGGGACTCGCAATTCGCGACGGATTCCCAGCGACCATCTCCACTGAAGAAACGCTCTCTCTGCACATCTGATGCTGGAGCTCTGTACGGATTTGTGGAGGGAGAAAGGCGCACAGCAGATCCCTCCACTGCGCTTCGCTTCGGTCGGGATGACAAAGTTGGGGCCATAGGGATGACAGACAAAGTTGGGTCAGAGGGATGATGGACAAAGTTGGGGTCAGAGGGATGCCAGACAAAGTTGGGCCCAGGGGGATGCAGAGCGGACAAAGTTGGGGCCATAGGGATGCCGGACAAAGCTGGGGCAGAGGGATGACCAACCCGGGGCAGTGGACGGAAGTTAATGTCCTCCGTGGCCCTCGGACCTGATTGCAACGCGATTACCCTACCCGGCTTCAACAACGCTACTAGGCTTCAGTCGAGACGCGCATACTCAGTTCGACAGCAGGCGCCGATTGCGTCAACGCCCCTACCGAAATGTAATCCACACCACTGAGCGCGTATTTGCGGACGTTTTCCAGAGTGATGGGCCCCGAGGCTTCGAGCGGAATCTGCAGCCCGCGTGCCCGCACAATCGCGACGGCCTTTTTGGTTTCCGCAGGGCTCATGTTGTCGATGAGAAGAGACTCGGCGCCAGCCGTGAGTGCCTGCTCCAACTCTGCCAGGGTGCGTACTTCGCAGGTGATGACCTGGCCGGGTGTCCTCGCAGCCAACGCCCGCTCCAGAACTTTAGGGATGCCCCCACCCAGTGCGATGTGGTTGCTCTTGATGAGGATGCCGTCGGAAAGATCGAGGCGATGGCTCTCACCGCCGCCACAACTGACCGCATACTTATCCAGCAGGCGGAGCCCGGGAGCGGTTTTGCGGGTATCCAGCACTTTGGCTTTGGTGCCGGCCACGGCCTCGACGTACTCCCGTGTGGTGGTCGCGATGCCGCTCATGCGCTGCATGAGATTCAGGATGACCCGCTCACAAGCCAGGATCACCCGCGCGTTGCTGCGGATGACTGCTACGGCCTGCCCCTTCTTCACTCGTACGCCGTCAAACATTTCCGGGTGATTGATCACTTCGAAGCGGGTGGAGTTCTTCTTGTCGAGGCGAATAAACGTTTCCAGAAATCGGGGAATGCAGCCCAGGCCAGAAACGACGCAGTCCTGACGCGCGATCACGGTGCCGGAGGCCCGCAAGCCAGGTTCGATGGTCATGGCGGTGGTTACGTCGTTGGCGGCACGGTCCTCGACCAGTGCCTGCTCCAGCGTGACCTCAACCCGCTTGCTCTTCCAATCCATGAACTTACCTTATTGATGTTGACCTTATCGTTCGCAGTTGAGACTGTCCAGAGCAGCACGGGTCTTGGGAATCAGCACACTCAACTCAGCGGACCGCCGGCGGATGCCCTCAACCACGCTGGCAGGTGCTTTGGCGAGAAAGCCTTCGTTCGCCAACTGGCGATCGGCATTGGTTGTTTCTTTCTCCAAACGGACCAGCTCTTTTTTCAAGCGTTCACATTCGACGGCTACGTCGATCGTGCGCTCGTAGACCACGGCCACATCGAACCCCGGCGTGGAACGCACACCAGCGCCCTCGGGAACGGCATCCACGAATTCGACGCCCGACACTTTGGCCAGCTTCCCGATGATGTCACGATTGGCTTCGAGCGCAGGCCGCTCTTCGGGCGCAACCCGCAGCAGGATGGGCACGGTGGCTTTCTCTTCCACACCCAACTGCCGCCGCATATCGCGCACGACCACGATCAGTTCCTGCATGCGTGCCATCTCTTGTTCGGCAGCGTCGTCAAACAGCTCACTGCGTGCCTGGGGAAAGCGTGTGAGCGCGATGGAGCGGGCAGGCGGATGATTTTCATACAGCGCATGCCACACTTCTTCACACAGGAAGGGCATCAGCGGGGAGAGCAGGCGGAGTGCCGCATCGAACACGATCACGAGCGTGTTGAGCGCGGCGTGTACTGGCGTTGGCTGGCCAGTGAAGTCGAAACGAAGCTTCACCATCTCCAGGTACCAATCACAGAACTCGCCCCAGAAGAAGCGGTACAGGAGGTTGGCCGCCTCGTCGAAGCGGTATTCGCCCAGGGCCCGGTTGATCTCGTCGGTCGTGCGATGCAGGCGGGAAACAATCCAGCGCGCCTCAATCGGCGCATCCTGCAGGGAGATGACACCGTCGGCCACCCGGTTCATGTCGATCGAGACGCCGGCTTCCGAGGCGCGCTCCATCTGCATGAAGATAAAACGTGCAGCGTTCCAGATCTTGTTGGCAAAGGCGCGGTAGCCGTCGGTGCGATCTTCGCTGAAGGCGATGTCGGTGCCGGGCGAGGCCATCGCTGCCAGCGTGAAGCGCACCGCGTCGGTGCCGAAACGCTCCACCACCTGGATGGGATCGATCACGTTGCCCTTGGTCTTGGACATCTTTTGCCGGTCCGCATCGCGCACCAGCGCGTGGATGTAGACCTCGCGAAAGGGCACCGCGTCTTTCAGCGTGCGTTTGCTTCCATCGGCCATCGGTTCCTGGAGCATGAAGTGGATACCCAGCATGACCATGCGCGCCACCCAGAAAAAGAGAATGTCGAAGCCGGTGACCAGCAGCCTCGTGGGGTAGAACGCGTCCAGATCGGGCGGGTGCTCTGGCCATCCCAGTGAGGAGCAAGGCAGCAGCCCGGACGAAAACCAGGTGTCCAGAACGTCTTTTTCCTGCTCGATGTGGGTGCTTCCGCAGTGAGCGCAAACCTCCGGAGTGGTGCGGGCGACGGTGATCTTCTGGCATTGCGCGCAATGCCAGGCTGGAATGCGATGCCCCCACCACAGCTGGCGAGAGATGCACCAGTCATGGATGTTGCGCATCCACTCGAAATAAATCTTCGTGTTCCCCTCAGGGGTAAAGCGGATGTAGCCTTGCTCGACCGCCTCGATAGCCGGGTCAGCCAAAGGCTGAATGCGGATGAACCACTGGGTGGACAGCAACGGTTCCACCACGGTTTTGCAGCGGTCGCATTTGCCGATGGAGTTGACGTGTTCGCGGACCCCGGCCAGCAGGCCCTGCGCTTCAAGGTCAGCCAGTATTTGCGTGCGCGCTTTATACCGGTCGAGGCCCGCATAGGCGCCGGCAGCGGCGTTCAAGTGCGCAGTCTCGTCCATCACGTTGATCGAGGGCAAACCGTGCCGTTGACCTAATGCGAAATCGTTTGCATCGTGCGCGGGCGTCACCTTAACGGCGCCAGTGCCGAACTCCGGGCTGACCCAGCTATCGGTAACGATGGGGATTTCCCGGTCGCTGAGCGGCAGGCGGAGCTTCTTGTTGTGCAGGTGGAGGTAACGCTCGTCTTCGGGGTGCACGGCGACTGCCACGTCACCCAGCATGGTTTCGGGCCGGGTGGTGGCTACGGTTACGAAGCCAGTTTCACCCACGATGGGGTAGCGAATCTCCCATAGCTTGCCCTGTTGTTCTTCGTGCACGACCTCGAGGTCAGAGATCGCGGTTTGGCAGCGGGGGCACCAGTTAACGATGTAGGCGCCACGGTAGATCAGTCCTTCCTCATAGAGGCGGACAAACGCTTCGCGCACAGCCAGGGAGCGGGGACCATCCATGGTGAAGTATTCCCGCGACCAGTCAACGCTGGTGCCCAGACGGCGCATCTGGTCGAGAATCGCGGCGCCGTAGTGCTGCTTCCACTGCCAGACGCGCTCTACGAAGGCTTCGCGGCCAAGCTCCTGGCGGGTTTTGTGTTCCTCTGCGAGTTGCCGCTCCACCATCAGTTGGGTGGCGATGCCGGCGTGGTCAGTGCCTGGAATCCACAGTGCCATGTCGCCGCTCATGCGGCGCCAGCGGGTGAGGATATCCATCTCGGTGTGTTCCAGCATGTGGCCCATATGAAGGCGGCCGGTCACGTTGGGCGGGGGCAGCAGCATGGTGAACGCGGGTGCATTGGCAGCACCGATATGCGGCTGGTCGAACAGTTTCTCTTCAACCCAGTACGCGGCCCAGCGATCTTCAATCGCGGCAGGGTCGTAGGCTTTCGGGAGATCACGGGGCATGGCGGGCGTCTTCTTTCAACACCAAGGGATTCGACACCAAGGGCGTTTGCAGAGCAAAGATTCTTGAGGGCAGGCTTGGTGGGGCCGGGGCCCAGGAGGGCGAAGGGAGCAGGCGCAGTTTGCCTGATCCGCTATCGCTCAAAGTTCGGAAGGGTACGGGCTATCGCCAGTACCCTTCGTGACTCACTACTAAAGAACGATCGTGGACATAGCTGCCCCGTTTAGAAGGGGTTTAGCTTGTCTACGCCCTTCTTCTTCTTGTGCGAACTGGAAGACTCGTCGCTCGAATCGAACTTGGGCGCCGGGGTCTTCTTTTTCTTTTTGGCGTTGGCGCCAGCATCGGTACCGGTTTGTACCTGTGCGGCGCCGTTGTGTACGTCGTTCGTCTGGGCCGGCGCCTCAGCGGGCTTCTCGATTGGGGGCAACGGCTTGTTGTCTGGCGCGACGGTCATCAAGCCACCCGGGTTTTGTGCGCCGGGAACGCCGGCTGCTTCCGCAGCAGCCGCTTTACCTTCTGCTGTGGGCGCCGGGCCTACCAGGCCGGCAGGCGCATATTGCGAACCAGCGCTCATGCCAGCGCCTGGTCCTGCTGAGGGTGATGGTTGCGAAGTGGGCGGGGCGTTGTTTGCCGGTGCCGCGCTGCCGGCAGCAGCAGCGCCTTCGCCCGTGCCGATGATGGACGCGCCGACCGCGGGTCCGTTGCCCGCAGGGGCACCCTCCCCAGCGGTGGGCACATTTTCAAGCGTCATGACCGACCCTGCTCCACCAGCAGGCGCCGCCTCGGGCGTACCGCTCGCCACGGTAGCGGCATGCGGGCCGATGGGTGCGAACGGCGGGAGAGGCTTGTCAGCCAGAGCCGCTGTGAACAGGGCGGTATCGCGCTTGTGCACTTCGGGCGCGGTCACCTGCGGCGGATCGACCAGGGTGGGTTCGCCGACACGCGCAGCGTTGACCGTCACCGGGCCGCGCTTGATCAGGATCAGGGCACGATCTTTGAATGTGATGCCGGTACGGCTCTGCTCTTGTGCTTCGCTGTCGGCAAGCTCTTCCTTAGTGGGCTCAGGCACGGGGCGGTTGAGGGCGATCAGCCGCTCACGCGCATCCTCCACATGGGCCGCCATGGAATAGTGCGTCACCACGCGGGAATAAGCCTCGGCCGCCTGGTCGTCGTACGCCTTCATCAACTGCTGCTTGGCCTTGGGATTCATTTGCGCCAGGCCCTGCACATAGCGTGCTTCAGCGGCGTAGGCATCGCCCAACGAGATCAGCGCGAGGTCGCTGTGGCTGTAAAGCGGATAGGTGTCTGTGACCGTTTGCAGGCGAGCGATGGAGGCAGCCCAGTTTTCGTGCGTGGCGTAGAAGGCGCCGATCTGATACTGACGTTCGGCCTGCACTTCCTGCACTTCCCGCAACCGCTGTTTGGCGCGAGGCACAAACGTCGAATCAGGGAACTGCTGGATCATGGCCTTGTATTCCTGCTCAGCCTGCTCGACGTTCTTGGGGTCGCGGTCGGGCTTCTCCATCTGCATGTAGTAGATGTCGGCGACCTTCATTTGCGCTTCGGCTGCTTCTGGCTGGTTGGGGAAGAAGGTGATGAAGTCTTTGTACTCGGCTTCCGCCTGGGTCAGCGCGGCGGTGCCGCCTTCTTTGAACCAGCTATCGCCTACGGCCAGCTTGGCGCGCATCTGGTACTCAGATTCAGGATAGGTATTGAGCAGAGTCTGCAAATCGAGCCGCGCCACGTCGAATTTGCCCTTCTTGAGGGCGATCATGGCCTTGTCGAACAACTCCTTATCCGGCTGCTTGGACGCATGGCCGGCAAGCGGGTCGCTCGGGGTCGGTTTGGTGGCTGGTTTTGCAGGCTTGAAGATGCCAAACTGAGCGGTCGCGGGAAGAGCGCAGAGCAGACACAGGGTAGAGAGCCGGAATAGAAAACGCTGCATAGCACCTCAGGGGCAAATGCTCCAGAATGGAGCCGCCGTACCGGCCGCCAGGATGGTGCCCGCCATCCACGGCCTCTTCTAATCTTAAATGGCGACGGCGGGTGCGGGATGGAAATTTTGGCCAGGACGGCGCTGTTCCGCCTGTTGCGCTGCCTGTTTGGCTAGAGATAGGAGGTCTTTCGCCCGGCTTTCCGGCTGGCCGCCGTCAAAAACTGCGCTGCCGGCTACCAGTAAATCGGCGCCCGCTTCGACCACGGAAGCGATGGTGTGTTCGCTCACCCCGCCGTCCACTTCGATCCGATAGTTCAGGCCAAGTTCTTCCCGTAATTGCGCCAGCCGCCGGATCTTATCGAGCGTGAAAGGGATAAACTTCTGACCGCCAAAGCCAGGGTTCACGCTCATCACCAGCACGTGATGCAGCATGGGCAGGATTTCAAGCAACACTTCGACCCGGGTGGCCGGATTAATAACGACCGCGGCTTGCATCCCGTGCTGCTGAATATGCTCCAGGGTGCGGTGCAAGTGACGGCAGGCCTCGTAATGGACGCTGATCCAGTTGGCCCCGGCCGCCGCGAACTCTTCCAGAAAGTCATCGGGGTTCTCGATCATCAGGTGGCAGTCGAGGGGCAGACGCGTGACTTTGCGCAGTGACTTGACTACCGGAGGCCCCATGGTGAGATTAGGGACAAAATGGCCATCCATGATGTCGATGTGGATGACTGTACCGCCGCCCCGCTCAGCGGCCTCGATTTCCAGGCCCAGCTTCGAGAAGTCAGCAGAGAGGATGGATGGTACCAATTCGACCACAATTCCCCCTCGTAATGCCCTCAGTGTAGCAGGGCGATGGACTGCTACAGGCTTGCCACCTCAGGCGTGCCATTGGATGGGCGGTTTGGACAGCTCCTCAGGATGGGCACTGTTGGCGCGGGCCGCGACGCGCGAGATGGCGCGCAGCAGCGGCTTGCTTGCGACGGTATCGCCGTCTTTCCCGGCAAACAGCATCTCTCCCGTGGAGCGCGCGGTGGGGCGGTAGAACCATTGCGTAAACAGTGCCAGATGGTCAGCGAGCGTTTGTGCGGTGACGGATTTGGGCGTGGCCTGCCGCAGTGCCGAGAGCGCCGTTTCCAGCCGGGCTTCCAACGTGTCTTTTGCGGCGGGCAGGCTGGTGGTTTCCAGGGGGACCGCCTCCACCGCGAACGGGTGCGCGAATAGCGAGCTGGACCCGGACCGTTCATTGGCCAACCGCATGCCGAGGATGGAGTACAGTGCCGGTCCACTCCATACGCCTCGGGTGAGGGCGAAGAGGGCTACGTGGTCTGGTTCGGCCGACGGCTGCACCAGGATGCCGGAAAGCTGGGCCAGCGGATGCACGGCCTCGCTGGCCAGGTGGGTCACTGCGTGCACCTTCTGCATTCGTTGATGCAGGGCCGCGGCGCTCTCAAACTCCATGGCTTCTGAGGCGGCGTTGCGTTCGGTTTCCAGTTGTGTGAGCAGCGACGCGCCGCGGGTGCAGAGAAAGGCGAAGACGGCAGCTGCTTCCTCTTGATAACGTTCATCCGAGCAGCCCTGAAAGCAGGGAGCGAGGCACATCTTCATCTCGGAATACACGCAGCCAGGAAACGCTGGATCGGGATGCAATTCTTGAAAGCAGCGCCGCAGCGAAAACAGGTTCAGCATTTCGTCTGCAAAGCGTTCGGCCGCAACCCGGGAAGGGAAGGGGCCGAACAACGCATGGGCCGCGCTCTTGCTGATTTTTGAGGTGACATACACGCGCGGGTAGGGGTTCTCGACCGACATGCGCAAGAAAGCGGGAGGACGCAGCCGCAGGCGTTTGCGGGCTCGCTCCCCGAAGGCGCGCAGGGATGTCTCGTAGAGGCAGAGCGATGACTCGAATTCCGAGCCGGTGGTGCTGTACTCGATGTGATTGACCAGGTGCGCCAGTTGTAAGCGCTTGGTGGCGGGTTGGGTCGTTGACGAGGGCCCGCGCAGAAAGCGCATCAGCCGGCGGCGGAGATTGGGTGTTTTGCCCAGGTAAGGTTCGGCTGCTGGGTCGGCCGCGCACAAGGCGAAAATCCCAGGCGCTTCTGGCAGGGCCGCCAGGCTGCTGCGTGGATCCTGGGGATCGAACTGGATGCGATTCGCGAGACCAGCGCTCATATCACCCTGATGCTAATCCACGGCCCTGTTGGCAGGCTTGTCTACGGTTGCGGTGGGTTGAGATGTCCCCCACTCAAGCCACAAAACGGCTTGAATGGGCCACCCGGGATTTGTTGAGCTTCGGAAGGTCGGTACTCAACAAATTCGGGTGGCCCACTCAAGCTCCGCTTGAGTGGGGGACATCTAAACCACCGCAGCCCAAGTCCAACTTACTCGCCGGCGATAGTCATTCCGTCGATGCGCAAAGTGGGCGCGGTCACCGATCCACGAAACTCCAGGTCGTTGGCGATGGCGGTGACGTTGTTGAGCATGTCCTTGAGATTACCGGCGATGGTAATTTCTTCGACGGCATAGGTCAGCTCTCCGTTCTCGATCCACAAACCGGCAGCGCCGCGGGAGTAATCGCCAGTGACCATATTCACTCCGAAACCCATCAACTCGGTCACGTACAGGCCCGCCTTCACATCGCCGAGCAGCTGCTGGGGCGACAGCGTGCCCGCTTCGAGGAAGAGGTTGCCGGCACCAATGCCGGGCGTTCCGGCAAGACCGCGGGACGCGTTGCCGGTACTCTGCATGTTGAGTTTGCGCGCGGTGTAGCTATTGAGAAGGTAGTTCTTGAGAACCCCCTGTTCGACGATGACCGTGCGTCGGGTGGGCAGACCCTCGCCATCGAAGGGAGAGGTGCCGAAGAGGCCGGGTAAGGTGCCGTCGTCAATCACGGTTACGTTTTCGCTGGCCACGCGCTGGCCGAGCAGCCCGGCCCAGAAGGAGGACCCGCGATAGATGCTGTCTCCATTGGCGGCTTCAAAGATGTTGCCGATGAGTGAGCGGGCGATTTCCGGTGCAAAGACGATGGGCACGGACTGTGTGGGCACGCGACGCCCATCCAAACGGCGCAGGGTTCTCCTTGCCGCCTCGGCGCCGATGCTTTCGGGTGAATCGAGCTTAGCCAGAGTGCGTGCGCTGGAATACCAATAGTCCCGCTGCATGCCGCCTTTTTTTGTCTCGGCAATCGGCACGGCCGAAAGCGAACAATAGGAGCGGCGGTACTCCCCTGCGAAGCCGCGCGAGTTCACCATGATCTTGTGGCCGGTGGCCGCATCGAAACTGCCGCCATCGCTTTTCGTCAGGCGCGGGTCGGCGGCGAGCGCCGCAGCTTCGGCGCGTCGCGCCATGTCGATGCGCTGGGCCGGTGGTAGCGAGTAAACGTCGTCGTAGTACAGGCCCAGATCTGTCGTGATCGCGCCCATGGCCTCGGGCGCCGGCATGCCGGCAAAGGGATCTTCCGAGGTGACCCTGGCCAGATCGATCGCGCCAGCGACCATGTAGTCCAGACCAGCCTCGGAGAAGTCGCTGGTGGAGGTGTTGGCCGTGCGATGCGCGCCGCTTTCCCCGAGAAACACGCGCAGGCCGATGCCGCGGGCTCCGGACTCCTTCAGTGTTTCTACCTGGCCCAGGCGCACCACCGTGGAGAATTCGTCACCTTCACGGATCACTACTTCGGCGTCCGTCGCGCCGGCGCGCAAGGCGCGGTCGACTACCTCGGCTGCCAGTTGCTGCAGACTGCTTTTGTCTTCTACCGCGCTTACGGATGTGGCTGTCGACATTCTTCCCTCAGGGGTTCTAACGGCCCGTGCCGCCAACGGTCATGCGGTCAAGCTTGATGGTCGGCATGCCGACACCAACAGGAACACTCTGCCCGTCTTTGCCGCAGGTGCCAATGCCTTCATCGAGGGCCAGATCGTTGCCCACCATGGAGACGTACTTGAGCGCTTCAGGCCCGTTGCCAATCAGTGTGGCATCCCGCACCGGGGCGGTGATCCTGCCATCTTCGATCAGGTAGGCTTCCGACGCCGAGAAGGTGAATTTGCCGCTGGTGATATCCACCTGGCCGCCGCCGAAGTTAACCGCATACAGGCCTTTCTTCACGCTGCGCACGATGTCCGCAGGGTCGTCCTCGCCGGAGAGCATGTAGGTATTGGTCATGCGGGGCATGGGGATGTGCTGGTAGCTTTCGCGGCGCCCATTGCCCGTATCCGCCATGCCCATAAGGCGCGCTGAGAGCTTGTCGCTCAGGTAGCCCTTCAGGATTCCGTTTTCAATGAGTACGGTTTCCCGGGTTGGTGAGCCTTCATCGTCTACGTTGAGTGAGCCGCGGCGCGAAGGCATAGTGCCGTTGTCGACCACCGTGACCTTGGTGCTGGCGACCTGCTGGCCGATGAGGCCGGCGAAGGCAGAGGTTTTCTTTCGATTGAAATCGGCTTCCAGGCCATGGCCTACGGCTTCGTGCAGCAAGACGCCCGGCCACCCAGGGCCCAGTACCACTTCCATGTCACCGGCGGGCGCAGGCACCGCGTTGAGCTGCAGAATGGCCTGGCGGGCGGCTTCGTGCGCGAAGTGCTCGGGCGACTTGTCGCCGCTGAAAAAGCTGAGCTCTACCCTGCCGCCGCCGCCAGATCCACCACGGGAGCTTTTTGTGCCGTCGCGCGCGATGACGGAACAGTTGAGGCGCCCTAAAGGTTGGGTGTCGCTGGCGAAGGTGCCATCCGAAGCAGCGATGAGAATGTGTCGCAGTTCGTCATGGAAGCCGCAACGTACCTGCACGATGCGCGGATCGAAGGCGCGGGCTGCGCGATCGGCGCGCATGACCAGGGCGAGTTTGGGAGCGATGCCCGTATCTGCGTCGACTGCAGAAATCGGGTACAGGCTTGCGCGCGGTGTCTCGTGGAAGCCGGCTACTTTCTGCTTGCTGGGTCCATCGGCGATCAGCGCCGCGGTACGCGCCGCGCGCATCAGGCGGTCGGCGGAAAGATCGTCGGTGTAGGCATACCCGGTGCGATCGCCGGAAACGACGCGGACGCCGCAACCCGCGCTGACCCCCTGGCTGGCTGATTTGACCAGTGACTCGTCCACAGAGATAGCGGTGGAGGCGACCGATTCGAAGTACAAATCCGCGAAGTCTCCGCCCGCGGAAAGAGCTTCGCCGAGGCAACGTTCGATCAGCCGGCTGGTTAGTCCAAATTTCTGAAAGAAATGAAGTTCGTGCTCAGGAAAGTTCATGAGCGGCCCCGGGTTCTGTTGTTCGCCATACCCCCATTCTAGGCTACTGGCTGGACCGGGTAAACAAGGTGGAGGGCCCGGGCCGGACGAGGTGTGGCATTGGAACGAGGGCTAACGCTTTAGCAGGGGTTTTGGGCGGTGGTCGCTCGTCCAGGGCTTAGGTATTTGTGGTTCGAGAGAAGTTTGTTGCTGGAAGGAACTGCGGATCATCTCACGACGCATGGTAAAGTTTTCTTAATCACATGGAGGCATGAGCTGTCAGCCTGCTCTCCCCAGCTTCCCGCAGACCGCGGTGACCCACTGGGCCTCTTCCGTGACTGTTACGTAGCTAGCCAACTTTCTACCTGATACGAAGTGACTGACTAGAACAAAGCAAGAGGTCGCGCTGGTTGCTGACCGAAAGGGCACATTGACTGTCTGTTTGCAGACGTGTGCTCATCGGCTTAATCGCAAACTTCACAGAGGCCGGTATTTACATGTTTGTAAACCGGTTTTGCCATAGTGTTTCTATCGCCGCATCGTGCTGGCGGCGATACACCCACCGCCTCGTCATCGCAAGTAGAATGCGCGCGCGGTAACTGAACTACTTCTGAGGAGAGCCACATGCAAAACAGATTTCGTGGGCGGGGCATCGCCTGCCTTGCCATTTTGATTGCGCTGATCGCACCCGCGTCGCTGGCCCAAACGGCCGTTGACGGGGCCGTGGGCGGCACGGTGACGGACGCTTCTGGCGCTATCGTCGGCGGAGCCACAGTCACTGTTCACAATAACGGGACGAATGCCGAGCAAACTGCCACAGCGGATGATGCTGGATATTATCGGCTGATTCACCTTCAACCGGGTAGCTACACCGTCAGCGTTGCGGCGTCAGGTTTCCAGCCCTTCAAGGCGATTGATCTTGTGGTGCAGGTTGGTTCGCTGACCACTTTGGACGCGCACATGCAAGTCGGCTCAACCACGCAGACAGTGCAGGTTTCGGGTACCGCGCCACTGGTCAATACAACCAGCCCTGATTTTTCAGGCGTCGTGGATCAGAAAACACTGCACGATCTGCCGGTCAGCAACTATCGCTGGTCCAGTTATGCATTGCTGACGCCGGGCGTAGTGAACGATGCGAACGGTTTTGGCCTGCTTAGCTTTCGCGGGCAAAGCACCTTGCTGAATAACGTCACCATCGATGGCACCGATGACAACCAGGCCTTCTTCTCTGAAGAGCGTGGACGCACCCGTGCCGGGTACTCGACGATCAAAGAGTCCGTGCAGGAGTTCCAGGTCAACACGTCGAATTATTCAGTAGAGTACGGCCGCTCGGCCGGTGGTATTGTCAACTCGGTCACGAAGAGCGGCACAAACGGGTTCCACGGTACGGGCTACTACTTCGATCGCGACAGTGCGTGGGCGGCCACGAATAGTTACGTCACGCATCCGGTGGAGGTTTCGGCCACGCCCCCCACCTACAAGGTGCTTCCGTTCAAGCCTACCGACTTGCGGCGCCAATATGGACTGGCAGTGGGAGGACCGCTGTGGAAAGACAAGGTCTTTTTCTTTTTTGCCGCCGATCGCTTTTATCATGATTTTCCTGCGGCAGCGACGATTACGGGCGCGACCGCGAATGCGAACTTCTATACGCCAGCGGACCCCGTACTCCCCAGTGGCAAAACCTGCGGCGGTACCGGCGCGGCGGCTCCCTCCTATCAGGACGCGAACGTGTGCCAGATCGCTACCAACACCGGTTTGCCGTACGCGGGATCGGCAGGCAGCGCCTACAGTGTTTACAACGATGGCATCAGCGGGCTGACCAGCGTACTGGGCTACGCGCCGAGAACCGGTGACCAGACTATTTACTTTCCCAAGATCGATTGGCAGGTGAACGGGAAGAATCACGTTTCGGTCGAAGCGAACCGGATGCGTTGGACCTCGCCCGCCGGCATCCAGACCGCCCCGGCCGTCGCTTACGGTTTGTCGAGTTTTGGCAATGACTATGTTCGCGATAGCTGGCTGGTCGCCAAACTGGATACGCTGATCAGCCCTGTCTGGAGCAACGAAGCGCGTTACATGTATGGCCGCGACTTCGAGTATGAGACCAGCCAGACACCCACAGCCTATGAAACGAACAACCTGGTGACGGCGCCGAACTACACCAACCCACTGGGCCTGCCGGAGAATGTGTATCTCACCGGATTCTTCCAGTTTGGAACGCCGCAGTTCCTGCAGCGCGGTGCATATCCTGACGAACGGCGGTGGCAGATTTCCGACACGGTCAACTGGACGCATGGGAATCATAGCCTGAAGTTTGGTGGTGATTACGTTCACACGTACGACCTGCTCTCGAACCTTTACAACCAATTCGGCGGGTATACCTACAGCGGCAACACAACGCTGGGAAACTACATCTCGGACCTTTACCTTGGTGGCAATGCGGCCACTGCTTCGAGGGCCGCACATTACACCTATTTCAACCAGGGCGCGGGGCTTGCAGGCTTGCCTTTCACCACAGGCGACTACTCGTTGTTCGCCCAGGATGAGTGGAAAGCGACCCGGCGGCTGAGCCTTACGCTGGGAATTCGTTGGGAGTATGAACGCTATCCCAGCGCGCAGCTTGCCAACCCACTTGTGCCGCAGACGTCTCATCTGAATGATCCGATGACAAACTTCGGCCCGCGCGTCGGCTTTGCTCTCGACGTGTATGGCAATGGCAGGACGGTATTGCGTGGCGGGTACGGCATGTTCTTTGCCCGCGCCATCAACTCCACGCTGTACCAGGCGCTGATCGGGACAGGCGCCGCCGGCAGCCAGACCAACCCGCAATTCAACCCGGGCCAGACGTGCGCGCCAACGTTTCCGCAGGTGATCGCTCCTGCCCAGCAGTCTGCCTGCCTTGGCGCAGCCAGCGGGAATGCCACTGTGAATTATCTGGATCCCAACTTCAAGGTGCCGGAGATTCACCAGGCGGATCTAACGGTAGAGCAGCAGTTGACCAACCACGACGTGTTTAGCGTGTCGTGGCTTGGCTCGTGGGGACGTCGCCTTCCCGACTTCGTCGACACCAACCTGCCTGCGCCCACCCAGGTCACCTTCACTATCAACGATCCGAATCAGGCGGGTCCTCTTCGCGACGGAACCACGTTCCAGGCAAATGCATTTCTTGCTACCGCGAACAGCAACCTGCGTCCGAACCCAAACTTCAGTTCCATTACGGACATTTTTAGCGGGGTGACGTCACATTACGAAGCGCTGGTGGCCCAGTATCGGCATCAGCTGTCGCACTCAATCGAGTTTGGCGCCAACTACACCTGGTCGCACGCTCTCGACTATGGTGAGAACAACACCACCGGCGCGGCGGCGACGTCCTTACTCGACCCAACGGATATTCGGCTCGACAAGGGCAATTCCAACCAGAATGTTCCCAATCGCCTGGTGATGTTTGCTGTGGTTCGAAGCCCCTGGCACGCCAACGGTGTGCTTGGTTACCTGGTGAACGACTATGAATTGGCCCCGGCATTCACGACACAGTCAGGCTTACCGTACTCAATGGGGATCAGCGGCTCTGCCAGCACGCTGACGGTGACTCCGGGCGCCCCTGTGCAGAAGATCATCAACAGTGGATCTTTCAATGGTTCGGGTGGCGCTAATCGCATTCCCATCATCGACCGCAACGCGTTTCAACAGCCTACGACCTACGTGGCTGACCTGCGCGTATCGAAGCGGCTCACCTTCCGCGAGCGCTACGCGCTGCAGGTTCTGGGTGAGGCGTACAACCTCGCGAATCATCAAAACGTAACCGGCGTGAACGGCTCTGCCTACGTGGTGAACGATGTGCTTGCGGCTGGATCGAAAACAATCGGTGTCGGCAATACGCTCACGCCGTATTCGGTTCCGTTCAGCCAGGTGACCAGCACGAACAACAGCAACTTTGCCGCGAACGTACGGCAAGTACAGTTAGGGGTTCGCTTCGAGTTCTAACGCTGCCTGGTCGCGGTCATCGGCAAGGGCCTCGCCCCGTTCAGGGGAGGCCCTTGTAGTTTGGGATAGTGTGGTGATTCGCGGGTGGCGAGCCTTTCGGCAGCCTTCACTTGCAAATCGCGCCGCTCACGAAAATACACGCGGTAATTCCAGAACGGCGATTCTTGGTTCGTTCTGCGACACGGAAGTGGTGGAGAGTGGTCTATGCAACCCCACATTCCCAGAACGACGAGCGAGGTTTGGGGCATCCTGGACTAGCGAACGTCGCCGGCGGCATTCTCGAAGCTGACGCTGGAGACTACCCCTGTATCCGACGTGGCAGGTAGATGCGAACAGAAGCCAATGCCCACGTAGACGGGCCCGTCGAAGTGGATCGTGAGCGGCGGCCCGAATTGGTGCATGGGTTCGCCCCGCAAGCTGATGAAAATGGCGACCTCGTCTCCATGCTTTTCAATGCCGATGCGCTTTGCCGTGACGCCGGCCAGCTTCCCGCCGAAACGGTACTGCATATCCTGCATCATCGCGCTCGGTTCGGGACGCCACGCAAGATGGATCATGCCGGCTTTGTGCTGCCCCACCATCGCCTCTTTCGCATTGTCTTCCAGGCTTTGGCGAATCACCAGGACCACTTTGCTGTCACCATAGCCGGTTGCGTTGGGGAAGGTGGCGTCGGCAGCCAGCGAGAGGTCGCCTGAGACCTTTTTCCATAGGTAGCGAAACTCGTCTCGCGTGTACCAGATGTTGTAGCCGGCGGACTGGATGGTGTAGCTCCCTGCGCCGGCATCGTAGGTTGCGCTGCCCGGCACGACGGCACTTCCCACATCGGATTGGCCGTCGAAGATGCCGATAGGCTTCTCAACCGTGGTGGTGGCGCGGTGAAAGTCTGCGGGCGGGGGCACCTGGGTGTGCGTAGGCGAGCCAGGCTGGGCCCATTCAGGGACCTGGGGAGTGGGTAAGTTCTGGCTTTGTGCGTAGGAGAGTTGGTGGACGGTGCACAGCAGCAGAAGGGGAGACAGCAGTCGGCAGTAGTGGCGAATTCGCATGCCCATGCACTTTAGCAGAACGGTCGTGGCGTGCACACTTGCCGCAAACCAGTCGAAGGAAGACAGCGGGCAGAGCGTATCGACTTGCCAGGGAAACTTCCGGGTCAGGAGAGTGAATTCCCCTGGCTCCCGACGAAAAGCAGCCGTGAGACAGGGGGCACCCCGGTCAGTTGACGAGTCTTCTTACTCCATTTCGAAGGCGACGTACTGCAGAACGGATTGCCGTTCCACTTCGAGCACCACCGCGTCGCCGGGCTTGAGACCGGCAAGTGTTTGCCTGAACTGTTGCGAGTCTTCCAGGGGCACGCCATTGAGGGCGCGGATCACATCTCCCGAGGACAGGTCCGCCTCGGTGGCGGGCTCCCCATCCAGCAGCCCGGCGACCAGCACCCCTTTATCCGAGCGAAGATTCAACATCGCGCCGACCATCGAGTTCTTCAGGTCGATAACAAAAATGCCTAACGGCGCGATCAGATCGCGGCGCGGGTTGATCAGATCGGAGAGGTTCTCGACCAGAGGCGGCGCGTCCACCGGGGTGACGCTGATCGTCATCGGCTTGCCGTCACGCAGGATGCCCATACGCAGCGGCGTGTTTCGCTTGTGCACGTAGAGGAAGCCGGCGTATTTAGGCAGGGCGTCGATTCGCCCCCCATCGATGCTGGTAACGACATCTTTCGCTTGCAGGCCGGCGTGCTCCGCGGGGCTGCCGGGATCGATGTCAGACAGGATCACTCCCCAGTCCTGGGGCAGTTTGAGTCCTGTGGCCAAGGCGGGTGTTACGGTTTGCGCATGCGCTCCGATGGTCACGTTGGAAACGATGCCATGGGCTTTCAGTTCCGTATAGACGAAGCGGACGATCGGCTCCGGAATCGCGAAACCAAGACCCTCGCTGCCGCCTCCGGACGTAACAATGAATGTATTGATACCCACCAGGTTGCCATCGCGATCGACCAGCGGTCCGCCGCTGTTGCCGGGATTGATGGGTGCGTCTGTCTGCACATACACCATGGGACGATCGGCGTCCGGCTGCCTGCCCACCGCGCTGATGATGCCCTTGGTGACAGTGTGGTCCAGTCCTTCCGGCGCGCCGATCGCGACGACGGTCTGGCCAAGCCGGAACCGGTATAGCTCCGGCAATGGAATGAAGGGCAGGCCCTTCTCTTCGATTTTGATCAGTGCCAGATCGGCATAGCGTGTGGTCCCGACAAGTTTTGCTTCGTAGACCCGCTGGGGGTTGTTGAGACGGGTATTGCCGCTCACCATTTCGACCGTCGCGGCGGCGACCACCACGCGGATGCGCAACGCCCCGGCGACCACGTGGTTGTTCGTGATGATATATCCGTCAGGATCGACGATCACCCCGGAGCCGATGGAGCGCTGCCGTTCGAGAGCCTGTGGCTGGCCTCCCTGGTCGTGATTGTGTTCCGGCGCGCCATAGCCCGTCACTTCGATTTCCACTACGGATTGCATGGCGCGCTCGGCGACCTGATCGATGGCCTGGTCATATTGCTCGAGAACCCCCGCGTGGTCCTGCGCAGGGGCGTGTTGCCCTGCCTGCCCGTGCAGCGGCGTGGCCAGCCCGGCGAATCCAAGCACTAGCCCAAACGCAATCACCTTACCGTTCACCATGAATCTCCCTGTGTTTGTAGACGCGCATTGCAGATCACTCTGCCGCGCTATGAACGGTCCGAAGGCCATCCAAAGCTGCAGGCGAAGAAGGCGGCAGGGAAGCTGCCTCACCTTCCGGAGTTTCCCATTTAAGTATTTTGAAATCGAGAACAAAGATGGCATACATCACCGGTACCTGCAACTTGGTCACGACCGTAGCCACCAGGAGTCCGCCGATCTGTGCATAGCAAAGCGGCTTCCAGAGCGGGCCGCCATGCAGGGCCAGAGGTAGTAAGGCCAGCACCGTAGCGAAAACGGTGATCAGGACGGGCCGCAATCGGAGGATACCGGCATCGATCAGCGCCAATTCGAAGTCGTCTCCGGCGACGTGGCGTTCCTCAATGAAATCGAACAGCACGATTGAATGGCTTACGATGACCCCGATCAGGCTGGCCACTCCCAGGAATGCCATGAAGCCAAACGGCTCCTTCATGATCCACAGGGCGGCGAAGGCACCCATCATGCCGTAAGGAGCAGCCGCCAGCACCAGTAACGGCTTGATCGCGTTCTTGAATTGGAAGAGCAGGGCCAGGTAGATGGCCACGGTCGAGATGAGCATGACCATGGCGAGGTTCTTGAACCCGTTCTTGGTTTTGTCATACTCGCCGCCGATCTGCATGTGGTACCCAGGGGGCAGCGCGGCCTGCAATTGCAACAGCCGCGGCATGGCGTCTTTCAGCACCTCGGAACTCAACCGCCCGGCGACCGGAAAGCTGCGAACATTGATGGTGCGAAATTGTTCCAGCCGCACGATGCGGCCGGTGACCAGGTCGTGATCGATGTTCGATATCTGTGACAGTGGAATCTTATTGCTGTCCTGCGAACCGTAGACGTACATGTTCTGGATGTCGGACAATTGCGACCGCTCGTCCATGCGCAACCGGGCAACGATGGGGATTTGCTTTTGCCCTTCCTGCAGAACGCTGACGGCGCTGCCGCTCATGCCCGCGGTAGCGGAATTAGCGACATCCATGTTGGTGATACCGGCCAGGTTGGCGCGATCCGGGTCAATGGTAAGCGCAATCTGTGCATTCTCGTCGCCCCATTCGTTGCGAGTGCGTTCTGCGATCGGGTTCGAGCGGAATATGTCTTCCACCTTGGCAGCGATGGCGCGCAACCCGCGAATATCCTGCGCTTCATCCCGCGCGTTCACGTCAGCGGTGCTTGCGATGCGCACCTCGATCGGGTAGTCGATCGGATTGGTTAGTAACTGGCGAGCATCCATCCGCGCGCCCGGAATGGATGCGGTGAGCACAGGCTGCAATTCTTTGATGAACTGCGGCGTGATCTCTTTATCATTGACCTCGATCAGGACCTGGGCATAGTTGAGCTGCTGCAGTTGCGGTGAAGCCGAGAACCAGAAGCGCGGTCCACCGCCGCCGACGAAGGTGGTGATGTAGTGCAGCACATCCGTTTTGCCGCCGGAGTGCTCTTTGGTGAAGCGCTCTGCCTGTTGCCTGACAATCTGCTCCACCTGCCGGGTCGTCTGGTTGGTAGCTTCGAGCGTGGCATCGTTCGGTAGCCACACGTCGATGTACGACCAATACTGCACGTCCTCGGGAAAGAAGGCTGAGTTCAGGCGGGAGAAGATAAAGCCGCCCAGGACAAGGAAGAGCAGGGAACCAGCAAAGAACTTCCATCGATGCTCGATCGAGTATTTCGCTGCCCGGGCATACAAGCCGAAGAAGCCGCTGTTGCGCTGTTCTTCCAGAGTTTTCTCGACGCGCTTTTCCGGGCGAAGCAGGTAATAGCCGAGCAGGGGAAGAAACGTCATGGAAACCAGTCGCGACGCTACCAGCGAAACGGTCATGACGATGGGCAGGCTGTGCAGGAACTCACCTGTGCTGCCGGTGACCAGCAGGAATGGAATATACGCAACAATGTTGGTGATGGTTGCGTACAGGATGGCTGTTGCCAGCTTGGTTGGCCCGAGCCAGGCGGCAACGATGTTCGGGTGACCGTCTGCCAGGGAACGCTTGATGGAATCGCCGGCGATCACGGGATCATCCACCAGTAAGCCGAGCGCGATGATCAAGGTTGCGACCGACACTTGTTGAATGTCTATGCCCAGCAAATAGAGGGCGCCGAAGGTCATGGCCAGCGTGACGGGGATCGACAGAGCCATCAGCACAGCAGAACGCCATTCCCAGAACCCGAGCCACGACACCAGGACCACCAGCGCGATGGCTTCGTATAACGCATCCATGAACAGGCTGAGGTTCTCTTTGACCTGCAGCGGCTGGTCAGAGGTGCGGGCAATGATCAGGTCGTCTGGCAGGTACTGTTTGACCACGGCCAGCTTCGTGTCCACGCTGCGCCCAAATGCGTCAATCTGCTCGCCATCTTTCATCTGCACGGCAAGCGTCACGGCACGGCTGCGGCGCCAATGGCCCTGCTTGTCGGCCCAGGTCAGGTAGTTGAGGTACTTGGCAGGGCTTTGATATCCGCGGGAGATGTCTACCAGGTCGCGAAGGTATACCGGGCTTTGCGCAGCGGACGACGAGGCGCCGACGATGACATCGCCGATCTGTTGTGGTTGCGTGAATTTCCCCGAGGGATCGATCTGAATACTTTGCGGACCCACCTCGAGCTGGCCGCCGGGCAATGTGATGTTGCGTGCGCCCAGAATATCTTTCAGCTTGGAAGGCGTCATGCCGTAAGCGGCCAGGCGCTGCTGGGAGTAGTCGAGATAGATCTGTTCCGGGAGCACACCTTTGCGATCGATCTTGGCTACTTCCGGAGCGCCTTGCATGGTCCTGCCCATCAGGTCGGTGTAGTCATCGAGTTCGCGATAAGAGTATTTGTCGCCCGCGACCGCCGCCAGACGGCTCTCCGTGTCCTGGGGATCACGAATGAAGGCAGCAGGCCAACTATCCGGGTGAACTTCTGACTGATGCAGCTTCTCCTGCACCAGACGATCACCCAGGGCGCGTAATTCATTGTCAGAAAGCAGGGAATGAACGTCGGCTCCGACGTAGCCACTGCCGGTGAAGAAGTGCGCATCGGAGAGGTACTTGTTCTGCCCGCCGGCCGCGAGGACCGAGGCGAAGGCATCGCGTACCAGGTCAGGAGAGACGGAGAGCGGAAAGGCATACACGATGCTGACCCGAGGCTGCGGCGACCGGGATCCCTCGGCTGCCCGCGTGACTTCGATCGCATGGCGGATAGACCGGGCGCGCAGCGCGATGTCGACGTCACTGGCCTTAGGGCTTGCGATGGTAAGCATCAAGGCTGAGGTGTCGCCGAAGTCGCTGTTGAACTGAACCGGCCCAGCGCCCTGGGGCAGCCGGCTGTTCAGCGCAATCAGTTTCAGATTGATGTCAGAAAACTGCTTTTTCGGATCGTTGACCGTGTCGTCCAACTGCACATACACCAACGCGAGCCCGGGAAAGCTGATGGAACGGATGCCGAAATCGGATGCCGAGGGAGGCTTGATAAACGCGTTCTGCGCCATCACCTGTTCCACTGGCCGGCTTACCAGTTGCTCCACCTCCTGCGCCGTCGCGCCGGGCCAAGCGATCGAGGCAACCGCCACGCGGACCGGGATACTCGGGTCTTTGCGCTTGGGCATGTGCATGAAGCCGTACCAGCCCCACACGCAAACAGCCAGCAGCAGTACGAGCGAGACCTGACGATGCTCGGTGAAGAACCTTGCGGTGTTATGCGTGGTGCGGATGTATTCCGCTTCTGATTTATGGCTCATTGGGGTTGACTCTCGCGACGGGTGCTCACGGCATCACCCGAACCTTATCGCCGCTTTTGATCAGGTTGACGCCAGTCGTGATGACGCGTTCGCCGGCAGAGAGGCCGCCCCGGGCGGCAATCATATTTCCGTAGGTGTCGCCCAAATCCACCGCACGCAGCCGCGCTGTTGCTGGATCGCCGTTGCCTTCGGTAGTCATCACGGCAAAGCTGTCGGTGCGTGCCGGATCGCGGATCACTGCGGCCAGGGGAACCGCCAGCACGGATTGGGATAACTGCTCACCCGTCAGGGCGAGCGATGCGATCATGCCCGACTTCAGTTGGTCACGCGGATTGGCGATGGTTACTTCGACCGAAAATACGCGGCTCTTGGGATCGGCCGAGGGAGAGATGGCGCTCACCCGCCCGGCAAAGGGCTGAGACTGCGCGTCGGTAACGATCGACAAGTGCTGGCCAAGGCGTACGCGGCTCATCGAGGTGTCGGGTACGCCAAACACCGCCTTCACTGATTCGGTGTCCGCCAGCGTAAACCCATTGGTCGCGGGCCCTACCAGGGTACCCAGATCGATGCTGCGCTTTACCAGCCATCCACTGAACGGGGCACGGAGCTCACAGTAGGAAAGTGCGACGTTGGCCTCGCTGACCTGCGCTTGCGCACCCGAAACGGAAGCAGTGGTGCTGGCCAGCTGCGCCTGCGCGGTATCGAAATCCGGTTTGGTTGCACTATGCGACGCGTACAGAGCCGAGGTGCGATCAAACGTGAGTTGCGCCTTGACCAGGTCTGCCTGCGAGCGGGCAAGCTGTGATTTTGCTTGTTGCAGCTTGTCCTGGTAGTCCTGTTGTTGCACGACGGCGAGCACCGTTCCCTTGGCGACCCAATCGCCCTGGTCGATGTTGCGCATCCCGCCGCTTGGGTTCTTGACCTGCCGAAGGCTGGCCACATACCCGCTCGATTTGAAAGAAAGATCAACCTGCGCGTACGGCACAATGCTGGCGGAGTACCTGGCCCCGTTGCCGATGGCGATGGTTTGCACCATGACTGTGTGTACCGGGAGCGGCAGGGTCTCGGCCGCATCCTGCTGCTTGCAGGCAATTCCCCCGAGCAGCAGGGGGGATGCCAGCGCGGCGAGCGAAAGCGTTTTGGTTATGCGTTTCATCGGTTCACTCTTCCCCAAGGGCTTTGTCGAAAGCGGCTTTTGCATTCCAGAACGACAAAAGACTTTGCTGATATTCGTGCTCGGCGTTTGCCACCGAGGCTTGCTGCTGCAACACGTCGCGCATCAGTACCGCGGAGTGTTTGAACTGGTCACTGACTTCGCGCAGCTTTTCGTTGGCCGCGTCCCGGCCGGCCTGCGCCACGTCGAGCAAGCTGCGGCTTTCCTGCAGTTTGCGAAAGCTGTTATCCACATCGAGCACAACCTGGGCTTGCGTCTCCGTGAGTTGGTAGCGGCTCTGCTGCACGCTCACGTCTTTTTGCCGCACTTCGTCTCGACGCCCACCCCAATCGAACGGATCCCACTTCAGTTCCATGCCTGCGGACAGAATGTTTTGCGGCAGGATCGCCGTGTTGATGGGGTCGAGGTAGTGGATAGCCGCACCGATATCCGGAATGTACTTCGCGCGCGACAACTTGCGGTCGTAGTCTGCGCGGTGAGCATCGATCTCTGCTTCTTTCACTTCGGGCCGCTGGTCGAGCGCGGTGTGACGTGCCACCTTCAGATCCATTTCAACGGGCACAATCGGCGGAACCGGATCCAGGCGAAAGGCAATGTCAATATCGCGGCCCAGCAGTTCGTTCAGTTGTTCCTTCTGCGTGGTAAGTGTGTCCTGCAGTTGAATGATCTGGTAACGCGCCTGGGCGAGTTTTGCTTTGGCTTCCAGGCTGTCCGATTGCAATACAGATTCCTGCGACAGAGTAGTCGAGGGCGACGCGCACCGTCTCTTCGTATTGCTTGACCATGCTGCGCTCCGCATCGAGCGCACTCTCTGTTTGTAGGGCTGCGAAGTAGGCCTGCCTGACGTTTGCCGCCAGCCCTTGTCGCTTTCCCTTGTACTGTTCCCCTGCGAGGTCGAGCGACAGTTCCTGTTCTCGCACCGCCAGATGAATTTGATACAGCTGGGAAATAGGTTGTGCCACTTGCACGGTGGCAAACCCGGTGATGCCGCTGGATAGCTTGATGTTGGTCGGTTGATCGGTGTTAAATATCCCGGCGGGAAAGGTAAAGTCAGGCGAAGTAAGATTGCCTGAAGCGAACAGGTAAGTGGATATCATCGGGAAGCGTTTTGTTTTCGTTTGCGCGACCTCCCACTTCGACTTAAGTATGTCGAGCTTCGCGATCATGACTGGCCGGTTGTTATCGAGAGCTACCTGAACAGCTTGCGAGAGCGAGAGAACCGGGGCATCGGCAGAAGGCTCCTGCCCCGCTACGATTGCTGCTGGAGTCATGGCTACCGCCACGGCTATGCAGCTCAACAGATTGATGTACCGCTTGCGTGTCATGATCGATGTGCCGTCTGTGACTAAGAGCGACCTCGCCTTAGTCCTCCGCCAGCGCCGCCTTGTGGGCCAAGACTGTTCAGGTCATTCAACACAGCTTGCCGGTCCTGGGGCCGGAACTCACCCGCATCCATGGTTTGTTCGATTTCTGACTTGGCTTTCTTGAGCGCCATGAACTGCTGCAGCTTGCCTTCGCCGCCGGTCTTGATACTCTGCAGACCGTTCAGGCTATCCTGCAGCGACTTTACCTGCGCAGCGGTCGGAGATCCGTGCATGACAGCGGTGAAGATGTCTTTGCCCAGCTTGGCGCCGGGCTCCGGCGGGGTGGCGGAAACAGGGGTCGCCTGCTTTTTGTTCGCCATCATTACTTCCAGATCCTGTTCCAGGGTATCCCGGTCAGGCTGCTTGACCGTCGCCATGATGGCTTTCATTTTGGAAACCGCTGTCCAGGGTGTCACCAGGTCGACGGGCGCGCCTGGCTTTTGTGCCGCTTTGAACGCTTTCAGTGCTTCCGCGTTGGTCTGCAATTCTTTCAGTTGCGGGATGGTGATGCTGCCGTTGAGCACGGCTGCCTTGATGTCGGCCTTGAACTTGTCGGTCGCAGGATTATCGTCGGCCTGCGGGCTGGCAAAGCTTGGTGGCAGTTGCGTCAGCAGTAGCGCTGCGAGCGACAAAGTGAATAGAGTTTTTTTCATGTTGTTTGCTTCCTTTGAAGTGGTCATTGCGGCTTTTCTCAGCCGAAGGGTTTCGATTTACTTGACGGAGTAGCCGCGGGCATCCAGGCAGGCAGACATGGAGCGTTTGAAATTATCCAGTGGCTGCTGCGTGGCGGTTTTCGCGGCAGCGGCCTGCTTCTGTTCCGCTTCGCTCTCTTGTTTCTGTTCGCGCTTGGCCTTGATGCCCCCCAGCATGGCTCCTCTCCGAGCCCCGCTCGCCGGGTCACCGCCGACTGCACCAGAGATCACCGCTCCACGCAGAGCCCCCTTGGCAACCGGCTTGTCGTCTTTTTTCGAGTCTTTCTTAGGCGCCGCAGCGGTCGTGGTCGCATTGGGGTCGTAGCCGGTTTGTGTCTTGGCGTCGGTGTAGCACTGAGACTCGTCGGTCAATTGCTTGCTGGTGCTTTGCCCATTTCTGGGGTAGACATACAGCCCGACGGTACTCGCCATTCCGTTCACCGGGGTCGAGTTGGCGGGTGCCCCGATCGCAGGGGCCGTTGCGCCCATCGAACACAACAGGAGAACCAAGGTATAGGTTTGTCTGATTTTCATGTGAATTTTCTCCCGCCACTACTCGGCGAGGTCGCCTTTATCGTTGATTTTGATCCAGCCCTGGGCCGCCATCGACTTGAAGATCTCCTTTGCCGTGGCATCGGCAGTCTTGGAAGCGTAGGCATTGAGAGTCTTGCGACGATCGCCCACAGTTGATTTGGCGACAGCAGAGACAGGGTTCAGACCGGCGGCGACGGGTATGGCAGAGCCCATGTTGGTGGCTGCCATGGTGTTGGTGTCGAACTGCGAGAGCAGAACTGTATCTGTCGAGGTCTTTAGGTGCACATCCACCTTGGTCTCGACATCGGCTCCGCCAGCGCCCATCCCGATCGTGTCGCGCTCGGCCTTATGACCTTCTTTCAGTGCAATAAAGGCGCCTTGCACGACCATGGCGTTCTCTGTCGGCTCGCTGCCGGCAGCCGCATGCTCTACCGGGATCCCGGCTTTCGTCAGTCTCTTGATCAGCTCGGTCGAATACTTCTTGCCGGCGCTGGCCGCGATTGCGTCCGGCTTTTTGTCTCCCATGATCAAGTGGCGAGGGCGCATGGCCTGCATTTTGTCGACCTGCACGTCATCCGGGTTCACGATGAAGTCATAGACGAGGATCTTGGCAGGCTTCGCCAGAGGCGTGCCGCCGGTGTAGATCGCCACAGACTTCACCTGAACCTTGGCGGCCAGGGGGCCCGCCGCAAACGCGCTACAGGTCAATGCCAGAACGCCAGCTGTGAAGCAAGCCTGCACAGTCATCTTGAATCGGGTATCAACCCGCATCGTTTTCATAAACGGTGACTCCTTCCGCCGCGGAGGCGGATTTTAAACACAATGGTGGGGTCCGGAGATTTACCGGCTCCGGCACGTAAGCGCCCTTTTCGGGGCGTGCAGCTGAGGGTCGGCCCTGGGGGGAGGAAAACGGTGTTGACGTGGCGAATCATCGCGCCACTGCTGCGGGCTCGTCAATCCCGTCAATCTAAAGCGGTCTAAAGATCCTATAAAGCGCTAAGAGCATGCCTTTCTGTGACATACGGCAAAATAAGTTGCGACTAACCCTGCCTGCCTATAGACTTAGGCTGCTTTAAGCAAGCAAAGAGCAGATTGACCCGGCCGAACTAGCTGGGCGGGACTGCGTGTAAATGAGCAGCCAGGTGCCTGGACCGATTCGCTTCGAAGAGTTCGATCTAGATCTTGAGCGCTATGAACTGCGGCGAGCCGGCCATGCAGTCAAGCTCGAGAGAATTCCCATGGAGCTGCTTATTCTTTTGCTGCAAAGCGAAGGCAAGCTGGTTCGGCGGGAATCGATCAATCGCCAACTGTGGGGCGAAAACGCGCTGCAGGATACTGAGCACAGTGTCAACACGGCCGTTAATAAGTTGCGTTATATCCTGCGTGACAACGCCAGCAAGCCTCGGTTTATCCAGACCGTAGTCGGCCAGGGCTACCGCTTCATTGCGAACGTTGTGGTGGAACCTGTGGCGGCCACTCATTCCTTGCAGGACCACCATGCCGAAGTTGCCCCTGCGGTCCCGATCAAAGCGGCTGAGTTCCTCCCACAAACAGCACCCGTGGCGGTACCTGTTTCGGACCGGCTGAAGCTAACCGACAAATCTTTCCCCATCGCGCCGCCGATTTCCCCTACGCCCGCCGTTGCGCCCGCCCTGGCTCCCGTTCCGCTCACCCCCTCCAGCGACGAACTGTCGCCAGAACCCCTGACACGACGCAAAACCTGGCTGGTCGGCCTTCTTGTTGCCGTGGGGCTCCTCATGGTCGCTGGCTTCGTAGGGCTCTTCCTGCGATTCGGCCCCCGGCCCTCAGCGGGTCAGCCGCCGGTGATTACGGCGAGAAGCTTTCAATCGATAGCCATTCTGCCGTTCGCGAACCTGGCGCAAAATGCCGACCAGGACTACATCGTGGACGGCATGACAGACCAGCTCATCACCGATCTGGCCAGCAGCACGCCACTCCGTGTCACCTCCCGCAGCTCGGTCATGCATTTCAAAGGAAGCCAGATTCCTATCAGCGAAATAGGCCAGGCCTTGCACGTGGATGTGGTGCTGGAAGGCTCTTTCCTGCACAACGGCAAAGAGGTACGGATTACCGCCAATCTGATCGATGTAAAAAATGATCGCCACCTTTGGGCACAGGTCTACGAGGAAAGCGGCGATGATCTGCTCAGTCTGCAGGAACTGGTGACGCGTGATATCGCACGCGAGGTGGCGCGAGCCCTGGGTACCGAGGCATCGGCGGCAAGGCTGCAACCGGTGAGCCTCAAGGCCCGGGATGCCTATCTGCGCGGCCGATTTTTATGGAATAATCGGACCCCTGAAAGCGTTCGGCAATCTATCGATTATTACAAGCAGGCCTTGGCCGCGGACCCGACTTATGCCGAGGCGTACGCTGCGTTGGGCGACGCGTACATTCTGATGTCCAGCTACAGCGCAAATGGTCCCGCCATAGAGCTGCAAAAGGCTCAGCAAGCAGCCGACCATGCTTTACTGCTTGGGGGCGGCCTGGCCGAGGCGCACACCGTGTTAGCCGCCGTGAGAATCGCTCGAGACTGGGATTGGGCTGCCGGTGAGGCGGAATACAAGCAGGCACTGGCGTTGAACCCGTCCTATCCAACCGCGCGCCATTGGTACAGCTTGCACCTGGCCCGCCTCGGCAGGATGCAGGCGGCAGAAGCCGAAATACAGCGTGCCCGCGCGCTGGATCCATTATCTGTCGTCATTGCGACCAATGCTGCGGAAACCGCCTACTGGGCGCGCAATCCCGCTGAGGCGATGAGGCGGATCGATGAAGTCCTGGCGCTTAGCCCTGACTTCGCCGAAGCGCACCTGGTGAAAGGCAAGGTCTACGTGCAGCTCAAGCAGTATGAGCCGGCACTGGCAGAGTTCAAGCGAGCCAAACAGCTGGCCGGCGGCCACCCCAACATCGGCGCGTTGCAGGGCCATGCCCTCGCTCTTGCCGGAGCGACCGACCAGGCTTTGAGCATTGCCCGGCAAATGGAAGAGACCTCGTTGCACAGCTACGTGTCAGGCGTCGACATCGCCGAGGTTTATTGTGGGCTGGGCCGCTCCGGAGGAAGCCATGGCCTGGCTCAACCGTGGCTACGCGAAGCGCGACAAAGGGATGGATATGTTATTTGTCGACCCCGTGTTTGACGGATGCCGCAGTGATGCTCCACTTCCAAAACCTATTGCGCAGGATGAAGCTGCCCAGCAAGCCTTAGCCGCCTGTCTCTGCGGTCAGGCTTGCGGTATCAGCGCGGTCTGCCCCAGGTGGAAAGCGATGTGATTCATCCGGCTCAGCAGAATCGCGAATCGGTTGCGGCTCGGGTCTTTCGCAAAATCCTCCTCGGACACAGACGCGTGCTTCTCCAACCACTGCGTGCCTGAATAGGTCGCGAGTCCGTCAGACAATTTCTGAGTTCACCTCGTCCCAGCTCTTCTTGATCTCAGACGGAGAAGGGAGGTTGGGTGTGGCGCGATCCGGATTGGAAAGAAAGGGCGCATCGAACTCGGGGTGAAGGCGCTCTCCCAGACCCAGGAGCGGCAGCATCCGATCGTGAACGGCTGTCAGGTGGCCCCATAGGTAAATCAGCCGGTTCTTTCCCGGCGCTACTTCTTTCTGCAACTGCTCCTCGGTCAGGTTGGAAAAAAGCTTGTCAGCTCGCTGGACCGTCGACTTCCAGGTATTGACCGTGGAGGCAATGATTGCTTGTTCAGACATGCGGCGTGCCCTTTCTGCTTTCCTTTGCATTATCGCTGATCGGATCGTCGGCGTGGTCAGCCGCCGATGCGTTGATCAAATTGGCGGCTCGGGCCCGGCGCAGGATGCATCTCACCAGCGGAGGCTTTGCCATGAATGCCATGTTAAAGGCCGGAACGCCGGCGCCTGCATTTCGCCTGGGAACCGCACCCGATCAGACAGTTTCGCTGGAGGAGCTGCGGGGCAAGCCTGTCGTGCTTGCCTTCTATCCCGCGGACTGGAGCCCGGTGTGCGGCGATCAGATGGCGCTGTACAACGAGATCCTGCCGGAGTTCGAAAAGCTTGGTGCGGCGCTTGTCGGGATCTCGGTGGACAGCATCTGGTGCCATGCAGCCTACGCCAAAGCTCACCACATCCACTTCAGGCTCGCAGCTGATTTTGAACCCAAAGGCGCCGTTTCCAGGCAGTACGGAGCGTATCGAGAGCAGGACGGCTTTTGTGAGCGGGCGCTGTTTGTTATCGACAAGAACGGAGTGATCGCCTGGAGCTATCTGTCGCCAGTGGACGTAAATCCCGGGCGCAGACGGCATCCTGCAAGCGCTGGAAGCATTGAACCACTAAACAAACGAACCGGAGGAAGTGAATGTCTAAGCTCGCAATTGCAGTGAGTGCGAAGGATCACCGTCAGGGAGACGAGCATGCTCCATGCACGCTGGTGGAATATGGAGACTACCAGTGCCCGTCGTGTGGGCAGGCCTATCCGATTGTGAAGCGATTGCAGAAACATTTTGGCAAGCGCTTGTTATTTGTCCACCGCAACTTTCCATTAAGCCAGATGCACCCATTTGCAGAACCCGCAGCAGAAAGCGCGGAGTTTGCCGCGGAGCACCAGAAGTTCTGGCCGATGCACGACTTGCTCTACGAGAATCAGGCTGATTTGGGCGATGAAGAACTGTTGCCGAGGCTCGTCGAGGGACTGCAGCTTGATCCTGCCGAGCTGGTCAAGGCTCTGGAGACGCGGCGGTTCGAACCAAAGGTTCGTGCAGAACTTGTGGGCGGCGCACGCAGTGGTGTGAATGGAACCCCGACTTTCTTCATCAATGGGCAGCGGCACGATGGCTCGTATGATTATGAGTCGATGGTCGAGGCTATCGATTCAGTTCTGCCGTAGGTTGTCCGGGTTGACCATGGGCCCTGTTGCAGCAAAGACGTTTCGGTTGCGGTGACCGGGACTGATGCGTGAGCATGGATTCAACTTCCATGTTTGCCGTATTCACCAGGGTTGGTTCCGACAACCCGCTTGAACGCCTTACTGAATCCAGCGTCGGACTCGTAACCGACCAACCGAGCGACGTCTATCAACTTTTTGTCACGCTGTTGAAGTAATTGCATTGCCTTCTGCATCCGCCACTCCGTTACATATTCCAGTGGTGTTTGGGCCAGTAGCTCTTTAAAGCGTACCGCGAAAGCCGAGCGAGACATGCCCGCCACGGCAGGCAGCGATTCGACCGTCCAGGGTGTATTGACTCTGTCGTGAATGCGGTCAAAGCAGTGCCTATTTGCGGATCGAAAACCGCACGAAGCCATCCTTTGTTGCCCCATCCCGCTCCCGAGACAATATGCGCCCGCAGTGCCTGGATAAACAGAACCTCGGCCAGCCGAGTTGCGACCACTTCAGATCCGGGCGCCTGATCTGCCATTTCTGACGCCAGCGCCTGCATTGTGTTGTGCAGTGCCAACGTGTGGGCCTGGTCGGCCTTGATCAAAATGAAGCTCGGCAATAACTGAGTGATCGGCTTCAAACTTGCTCGATCGAACTTCAGAGACCCACAGACGATCGTGGTTGGTGCGCCACCACCACCGTAATGAGCGACATTGCTGTTGTCCCTGGCCGCTACATCACTGAACTCTTCTTGGGACGTGTTCGCAGCGCGTCGCGCAACACAAACGAAGTCCCCCGGGCCAGCAGGATGCAATCCCCACCGGTGAGGGGCATTGGCTCCGCACCCCTTCCACACTCAGCCAGCAGTTGCCGCGCGAGAGCATGGCGAAGTGCGCCAAATCAGTGGGTGGCGTCTCTTTGCCGGAAGATTGGCTTTTTCTTCCGCCTGTTTCTCCTGTATCAATCCCCAAGGGGCTGTAGCTTCGAGCCTGTGCTGACCGAAAGCGGTTACGTGCATCGCTCTGAAGATGTCTGTTATCGGATCCAATGCAGCCTCCAGGTTGGACGAATAAACATACTGACGAGGCCAATGCTGCCCTCTACCCATTATCAGCGAAATATCCTCGGTAATGACGCACCCATGCGCGGGCGGATCGAGCGGATGGCGACGGCGATTGCAACGCGTGGTCTGCAGCAAGTGGCGATGGCGCTTGAAGATGTTGTTCGTTCGCCCTTATGATGCGTCATGCCTGAGCAAGTAGCGAATTTGTTCCTGAAAGCATCGGCGGCTCGCATGCAGCTTTCCCAGAAGGATATCGATCGCTGTCTGGACAAACTTTCGGACGAACAGATGTGGCACCGCGGTGCGGATCATGAGAACTCGATTGCCAACCTCCTGTTGCACCTGGAAGGGAATCTGCGGCAGTGGTTTCTACATGGCATCGGCGGGCAGCCGGACATCCGTCAGCGCGATGCAGAGTTCACACTCTCCCCATCACGGACATGCGCGGAAATCCGCAGTGCCTTCTCGGCCACACTCGCGCAGTCCCAAACCGTGATTGCGTCGCTTCCGCCAGAACGAATTCTGGAACTGATTGATCCACAACCGGGCGGCAGTTGGGGACCCATGACGATCCTGGAGGCAATCTATCGCATCGTTGCTCACCTGCAACTGCATCAGGGACAGATCATCCTGCTGACCAAGCAATTGATCGCTGCCGATCTGGACCTTTCCATCCCCCGCAAGCGCTCCTGACACTTTCTTCCTTACCTCGCACTCGCTCATCGCCGCTCGTGTGCAGACTCCCCGCTGATGACAGCTGACGTTGACGTCCTGGTGCAACAAGATGATGATTGCCACGGACGCGGTTCCGTGCGAACTTGTCGTGCCCTGGCGCTGTGAGGATGCTTGGAGTAATGAGTAAGAAATCGGCCCGCTTTTCAGCTGTCCTGGCCGTGCGCGGTCTTTTGTCGGTGCTCCTTCTCAGCGCAGCAGCATGCCGCAGAAAACCCCCCCCCCCCCCCCCCCCCCCCCCCCCCCCCCCCCCCCCCCCCCCCCCCCCCCCCCCCCCCCCCCCCCCCCCCCCCCCCCCCCCCCCCCCCCCAAGCTCTCCGCCATCCCTGAAGATGGCTTGCCACCTATCGCCGGTGAACGAAACGGCCTATTCTGCACGGCGAGGGCACGATCGCGATCTTTGTCATCGAGTCTGACCCCCTTTTTTTTTTTTTTTTTTTTTTTTTTTTTTTTTTTTTTTTTTTTTTTTTTTTTTTTTTTTTTTTTTTTTTTTTTTTTTTTTTTTTTTTTTTTTTTTTTTTTTTTTTTTTTTTTTTTTTTTTTTTTTTTTTTTTTTTTTTTTTTTTTTTTTTTTTTTTTTTTTTTTTTTTTTTTTTTTTTTTTTTTTTTTTTTTTTTTTTTTTTTTTTTTTTTTTTTTTTTTTTTTTTTTTTTTTTTTTTTTTTTTTTTTTTTTTTTTTTTTTTTTTTTTTTTTTTTTTTTTTTTTTTTTTTTTTTTTTTTTTTTTTTTTTTTTTTTTTTTTTTTTTTTTTTTTTTTTTTTTTTTTTTTTTTTTTTTTTTTTTTTTTTTTTTTTTTTTTTTTTTTTTTTTTTTTTTTTTTTTTTTTTTTTTTTTTTTTTTTTTTTTTTTTTTTTTTTTTTTTTTTTTTTTTTTTTTTTTTTTTTTTTTTTTTTTTTTTTTTTTTTTTTTTTTTTTTTTTTTTTTTTTTTTTTTTTTTTTTTTTTTTTTTTTTTTTTTTTTTTTTTTTTTTTTTTTTTTTTTTTTTTTTTTTTTTTTTTTTTTTTTTTTTTTTTTTTTTTTTTTTTTTTTTTTTTTTTTTTTTTTTTTTTTTTTTTTTTTTTTTTTTTTTTTTTTTTTTTTTTTTTTTTTTTTTTTTTTTTTTTTTTTTTTTTTTTTTTTTTTTTTTTTTTTTTTTTTTTTTTTTTTTTTTTTTTTTTTTTTTTTTTTTTTTTTTTTTTTTTTTTTTTTTTTTTTTTTTTTTTTTTTTTTTTTTTTTTTTTTTTTTTTTTTTTTTTTTTTTTTTTTTTTTTTTTTTTTTTTTTTTTTTTTTTTTTTTTTTTTTTTTTTTTTTTTTTTTTTTTTTTTTTTTTTTTTTTTTTTTTTTTTTTTTTTTTTTTTTTTTTTTTTTTTTTTTTTTTTTTTTTTTTTTTTTTTTTTTTTTTTTTTTTTTTTTTTTTTTTTTTTTTTTTTTTTTTTTTTTTTTTTTTTTTTTTTTTTTTTTTTTTTTTTTTTTTTTTTTTTTTTTTTTTTTTTTTTTTTTTTTTTTTTTTTTTTTTTTTTTTTTTTTTTTTTTTTTTTTTTTTTTTTTTTTTTTTTTTTTTTTTTTTTTTTTTTTTTTTTTTTTTTTTTTTTTTTTTTTTTTTTTTTTTTTTTTTTTTTTTTTTTTTTTTTTTTTTTTTTTTTTTTTTTTTTTTTTTTTTTTTTTTTTTTTTTTTTTTTTTTTTTTTTTTTTTTTTTTTTTTTTTTTTTTTTTTTTTTTTTTTTTTTTTTTTTTTTTTTTTTTTTTTTTTTTTTTTTTTTTTTTTTTTTTTTTTTTTTTTTTTTTTTTTTTTTTTTTTTTTTTTTTTTTTTTTTTTTTTTTTTTTTTTTTTTTTTTTTTTTTTTTTTTTTTTTTTTTTTTTTTTTTTTTTTTTTTTTTTTTTTTTTTTTTTTTTTTTTTTTTTTTTTTTTTTTTTTTTTTTTTTTTTTTTTTTTTTTTTTTTTTTTTTTTTTTTTTTTTTTTTTTTTTTTTTTTTTTTTTTTTTTTTTTTTTTTTTTTTTTTTTTTTTTTTTTTTTTTTTTTTTTTTTTTTTTTTTTTTTTTTTTTTTTTTTTTTTTTTTTTTTTTTTTTTTTTTTTTTTTTTTTTTTTTTTTTTTTTTTTTTTTTTTTTTTTTTTTTTTTTTTTTTTTTTTTTTTTTTTTTTTTTTTTTTTTTTTTTTTTTTTTTTTTTTTTTTTTTTTTTTTTTTTTTTTTTTTTTTTTTTTTTTTTTTTTTTTTTTTTTTTTTTTTTTTTTTTTTTTTTTTTTTTTTTTTTTTTTTTTTTTTTTTTTTTTTTTTTTTTTTTTTTTTTTTTTTTTTTTTTTTTTTTTTTTTTTTTTTTTTTTTTTTTTTTTTTTTTTTTTTTTTTTTTTTTTTTTTTTTTTTTTTTTTTTTTTTTTTTTTTTTTTTTTTTTTTTTTTTTTTTTTTTTTTTTTTTTTTTTTTTTTTTTTTTTTTTTTTTTTTTTTTTTTTTTTTTTTTTTTTTTTTTTTTTTTTTTTTTTTTTTTTTTTTTTTTTTTTTTTTTTTTTTTTTTTTTTTTTTTTTTTTTTTTTTTTTTTTTTTTTTTTTTTTTTTTTTTTTTTTTTTTTTTTTTTTTTTTTTTTTTTTTTTTTTTTTTTTTTTTTTTTTTTTTTTTTTTTTTTTTTTTTTTTTTTTTTTTTTTTTTTTTTTTTTTTTTTTTTTTTTTTTTTTTTTTTTTTTTTTTTTTTTTTTTTTTTTTTTTTTTTTTTTTTTTTTTTTTTTTTTTTTTTTTTTTTTTTTTTTTTTTTTTTTTTTTTTTTTTTTTTTTTTTTTTTTTTTTTTTTTTTTTTTTTTTTTTTTTTTTTTTTTTTTTTTTTTTTTTTTTTTTTTTTTTTTTTTTTTTTTTTTTTTTTTTTTTTTTTTTTTTTTTTTTTTTTTTTTTTTTTTTTTTTTTTTTTTTTTTTTTTTTTTTTTTTTTTTTTTTTTTTTTTTTTTTTTTTTTTTTTTTTTTTTTTTTTTTTTTTTTTTTTTTTTTTTTTTTTTTTTTTTTTTTTTTTTTTTTTTTTTTTTTTTTTTTTTTTTTTTTTTTTTTTTTTTTTTTTTTTTTTTTTTTTTTTTTTTTTTTTTTTTTTTTTTTTTTTTTTTTTTTTTTTTTTTTTTTTTTTTTTTTTTTTTTTTTTTTTTTTTTTTTTTTTTTTTTTTTTTTTTTTTTTTTTTTTTTTTTTTTTTTTTTTTTTTTTTTTTTTTTTTTTTTTTTTTTTTTTTTTTTTTTTTTTTTTTTTTTTTTTTTTTTTTTTTTTTTTTTTTTTTTTTTTTTTTTTTTTTTTTTTTTTTTTTTTTTTTTTTTTTTTTTTTTTTTTTTTTTTTTTTTTTTTTTTTTTTTTTTTTTTTTTTTTTTTTTTTTTTTTTTTTTTTTTTTTTTTTTTTTTTTTTTTTTTTTTTTTTTTTTTTTTTTTTTTTTTTTTTTTTTTTTTTTTTTTTTTTTTTTTTTTTTTTTTTTTTTTTTTTTTTTTTTTTTTTTTTTTTTTTTTTTTTTTTTTTTTTTTTTTTTTTTTTTTTTTTTTTTTTTGCTATGCAACGGGAGCACCTCGCAGAAATGAACGCGAGCACACCTGGGATTAAAGGATTGAAATGAGAACGCGGTTAAACGCAACGGCTGTTGTCTCCCTTCGCCGGCTGGTGATCGCAAGCCTGTTTGCGGCTTGTCCATTCATTACGCGCCCACTCAGCGCGCAGGGGGCGGATGCGCAGGAGAGGCCTCCGGCGGTGCCCCTGGTGGCTCATGATCCTTACTTCAGCATTTGGTCTATGGCGGACCGTTTGACGGATTCCGATACACGGCACTGGACCGGCGTTGATCAGCCATTGGCTGGCCTGATCCGCATTGATGGCGCGAACTACCGCTTCATGGGGGTGAACCCCCGGTCAGTTCCACCCATGCAGCAAATTACGCGACGCGTCACCCCACTGCACACCACGTATGCGTTTGCAGCCGCCGGGGTGCAATTGGAGGTCAGGTTCTTTACTGCAGCGCTCCCCCAGGACCTGGAACGTTGTCACGCCCGGTCGACTATTTGACGTGGAACATCACCAGCACCGACGGACTACATGCTGTGGACCTGCTGCTGGATGTGAGCCCGCGCATTGCTGTAAACACCGACGATGAAGATGTGACCTGGGGTCGCTCCGCACTGCGCGGCATGGAAGTGCTGCGTGTGGGCTCGAGAGATCAGCGGGTGCTGAATCGTGCCGGCGATAATCTAAGGATCGACTGGGGTTACTTCTATCTCGCGGTGCCTGACCAGGCGGGTACCACCCTCAGCACGGCGTACAAAGCCCTCCCCGACTTCGTGGCTTCGGGCAAGTTGCCGGACACCGACGATATGGAGATGCCGCGGCAGCCGCGCACTGCGGGCAGCACATCTCGCAGTTGCGTTTCACGCAGAGGTGTCCCCTGCCCAATCAGTGAACCGCGATGTGCTGCTGGCCTATGACGAAACGTACTCCATCGAATTTCTGGGTCGCAAGCTACGCCCCTACTGGAGCCGGGATGGGCAGACCGCGGCGGCCATGCTCAAAGTGGCCGACCAACAGTATGCCGAACTGGAAGAGCGGGGCAACCGCTTCGACCGGGAGCTCACGGCAGACCTGGAACGCATTGGCGGTAAGCCGTATGCGGAGCTGGGCGCCCTGGCCTATCGCCAGACCCTTGGCCGCGCACGGCTTGGCCGCGGACATCGACGGCACGCCGATGCTGTTCCCCAAGGAAAACTTCAGTAACGGCTGCATCGCCACCGTGGATGTGATCTATCCCTCCGCGCCGTTCTTCCTGCTCTTCAATCCCGCCTTGCTGGAGGCCCAGCTCAAGCCGGTGCTCGATTACGCCGCGTTGCCGCGCTGGAAATGGCCCTTTGCTCCGCATGATCTCGGCACCTATCCGCTGGCGAATGGACAGGTCTATGGCGGCGGCGAGCGGACCGAAGAAAATCAGATGCCGGTCGAAGAGAGCGGCAACATGCTGATCCTCTGGCTGCCTTGGCCAAGCGCGAAGGGCAACTGCGCATTCTCGCGAAGAGTACTGGCCGCAGCTGACCAAGTGGGCGGACTATCTGCGAGCGAAGGGCCTCGACCCGGAGAACCAGCTCTGCACCGACGACTTCGCCGGCCACCTCGCGCACAACGCCAACCTCTCGATCAAGGCGATCGTGGGCACTGGCGGCCTATGCGCATGCTCGCAGGCAAGCTGGGCAAAACGGCGAAGCGCGCAGCATTACCGGCGACGCGCGAAGCAGATGGCCGAGCAATGGGTCAGATGGCCGCTGGACGGCGACCATTACAAGCTGGCCTTCGACAAGCCCGGCACCTGGAGCCAGAAGTACAACCTGGTCTGGGACCAGCTGCTCGGCCTGAACCTGTTCCCGCCGGAGATCCGCGCAAACAGAGATCGCCTTCTACCAAGCACATCAACCGTTACGGCCTGCCGCTCGACAACCGCGCAGATTACACCAAGCTGGATTGGGAGATCTGGACGGCCACGCTTACGAATGACCCGGCCCAGTTTGCTGCGTTGGTGAATCCCATTGGCAAGTGGATGAATGAGACTTCGTCGCGTGTTCCTTTGGCGACTGGTATGAGACCAAGACTGGATTAGCGCAGCACTTCCAGGCGCGTTCGGTGGTTGGGGGCGTGTTTATCAAAGTGCTTGCGGACAAAAATCTCAGCTTGAAATGGAAGCAGTTCAAGCCGTAAGTGAATCGCATTTTTTTTTTTTTTTTTTTTTTTTTTTTTTTTTTTTTTTTTTTTTTTTTTTTTTTTTTTTTTTTTTTTTTTTTTTTTTTTTTTTTTTTAACCGCTCGCTGACGCGGCTCGGCAGGGGCCACTTAGCATGGAGCTCATCGATCCCTCCCATTCTTGCTCCAGCGCCGAGCACGAGTCGTGGATTCTGTGCGGGAAGAAAACTCACGCTCATCTTCAATCGCCTCCGAAGGGCGCCACCAGCCATGCAGGCTACACGGGCCCCACGGCATCTCCATTACAGGTTCGGCCCTGGAGGGTGATGCCTAACCAATGATTTTTGCTCGTCGCCCGGTTATTCAGCAACAAGGGCGGCATTTTTTTTTTTTTTTTTTTTTTTTTTTTTTTTGGGGGGGGGGGGGGGGGGGGGGGGGGGGGGGGGGGGGGGGGGGGGGGGGGGGGGGGGGGGGGGGGGGGGGGGGGGGGGGGGGGGGGGGGGGGGGGGGGGGGGGGGGGGGGGGGGGGGGGGGCAACCCGCCGGGTCTCCGCCTGCCGCCTACCGCACAACCCGCCGGGGAACTTCAGAATTGACTTCTCCCAACTACAAGCTCGGGTGCCCCATATCTACCGACGGCTTTTCGTCGGGAGATGTGGGTGACGCCGCGCTCAACACCAACACTGAACCTGCAGCAAGCTCAGAGGCTGACGTCTCTGTATGCCTAAAACGCTTCTGGATGTTCGGAGTTGCTGGTGGGGGCTGCTTGATCCCACATCTCCCGACGATGAAGCCGTCGGTAGATAGGGGCGCCCGGGCTTCTGGGACAGCAGAGAGCCGAGTTTGAAGTTCTCACACACCCACGGATAACTGGACCAGGAAAACATTCGCTGGGATTACGCCATCTCGAACAACGACACAGTCTTTGCCCGCTTTACCAATCAAAATCAAACGACCAGCGTGACCGATATCACGCCTTCGCGAGAAATCATCTCCTCTTCGCCAAAAATCTGGCTGTCGGCTGGACCCACTCCTTTTCGCCCACGCTGATTAACAACGTTCGCTATGGCTGGTCCCACACGGCAGTGGGCGAGCAGCGCGCAGATGGATACGACTCCAGCAAGTCAAACCCGCTCGGATTGATCGGAGAGGTGGACCAGCCTGGATCGTACGGCCCTCCTTCGTTCAACGTGACCAACTACGCAAATCCTGGTTCTACTGAGGGAACCGACATTGCTCGCGAAGGCATGAACATGTGGACCGAGTCTCTGCAATATCAAAAGGGCCGGCACCAGATCACGGTGGGCTTGACATCCGGTACCAGCCAATCTTCATGTACGAAGACTGGGCGGCTACTTCCATTACTTTCAACGGCTCGTATAGCGGTGACCCGATCGGAGATCTACTGCTCGGTGTGCCGAGCAACGGATTTACTGCGCTGGGCGATCCCACGATGAATCTCCGCATGTGGTACCAGTCGTATTACGTCAGCGATAGTTACAAAGTAAACAGTCGCCTGACGTTGAACGGCGGTATTCGCTGGGAGCACGTGAAGCAGCCGGTCAAACTGAAGAACCATGTGGGCAGCTTTGATCTGGCCACCAACCAGATCTCCCTATCCCGATACTAAAGTGCTGGGGCTCGATCGAGCCATGGTCAAGCCACGGTATTTGAACTTTGCCCCACGATTGGGTTTCAACTGGTTCCGTTTGGCAAGGGCAACACCGATGTGAAGGGCGGCTTCGGTATCTCTTGCTGCCGCCCTACAACGACCGTTCGAGGTTGAGGTGGACAGCGACATTCTTGTAGCTATTAAAAACCTGGCAACGCGCCCGTAGGCAAGCCACTGAACTACACCCTGGATAAGCTCTTCGGACCGACGGTGCCGGGCGGCGGCCCCACCGCGTCGTTCATTCAGCCGAATGGCAAGATGCCGTACACGTATGAGTGGAACCTATCGCTGGCACATACGGTCAAAGACTGGGTGTTTGAAGCGTCGTACCTGGGCAGCGCTGCTCACCACTATGAAGAAAGGCCAAACATCGATCCTGAAAACCCGGACGGCACCTATCCCCTGCCAATGAATGGTGTGCAGGGAACAGCAATTCTGGAAGCTCTTTTTACAGCGGGCTGGTATTGCGGGCTGAGAAGCGCTACAGCTCCGGTTTCTCCGTGCTTGGTTCGTACACGTTCTCGAAGTGTCTAGGTTGGCCGTGGCAGGATGTTTTCTCGTGGCATCCCCTGGACATGCGCCTGGATCGTGGTCATTGCCAGGAAGATATGAATCACGTGGTGACTGGCAATTCCATCTACGAACTACCCTTCGGGAAGGGTAAGGCCTTTCTCAACAGCGGAGGTCTTACCGATGCTGTCATCGGAGGATGGCGGCTGGCAGCCATTCGTCGCTCCACTCGGGTACCTGGAGTACGTTCAGAAGTCTGTCGTTGGCATCTTGGCAACGCTGGCTTCGTAACCGGCCCCGTCAATGGAACGCGGCAGGTGCATCACAAAAGAACGGGAATCTGTGGCCCCTAGTCCAGTACGCAGAATGTGTGCAGGCAATGGCTGGGCGTTCAGGGAAACTCATCCGTGCAGAGTGTTGTCGGGCCGGGCGCCGCTACCTGGGATCTCTCAGGGGGCAAGACCTGGCGTTTCGCCGACCGCTATGGTTTAACCTTCAAGGCAGACTTTTTCAACGCCTTCAATCGCGTGAATTTCTATGGTCTCGACACTGGGGTGAATAACAGCAGATCAATATTCCAATCTGCCAACCCGGCGCGCGATCTACAACTTAGCCTGCGGTTTGCCTTCTAGCGGGCCGTCCAGCAAGGCGCGGTGGCCTGAGCCGAAGAAGGTGTTCGTCTGCACCCTGGCCACCGCCCTCTGCCTGTTTAACCACCTTCCACAGGCGAGAGCCGCGCAACCATTTGACGGCAAAGCTGCAGCGAATGCATGCCCAACGCCTTCGCAAGCAGACACGATCCTTCAGGAAGCAAGCGCTCTGATGCAGCAGTCCCAGTTCAGCCAGGCGGCGTCCAACTTGCAGTCCCTGGCTGATCGGTACTGTGATCCGAGAGCCAGTTTGCTTTCTGCGGCTGCACTGGAAGCCCAGGGCGATGCGTCTGCGGCAGAGGCCGCCTTGCGCTTGGCGCACACTCACTGGCCTGCCAACAACCGCATTGCCGCCTCGTTGAGCCGCCAATATATGGAAGAGCTGTCAGGTGAGCAGGCCGGGCAAGCGCTGGCTTCATACTCATGCGAATGCGGACAGGCCCATGCACTAGAGAAGGGAATTGTCGACCGTCGTGTTTATAGCAGATCATCAGCTTGTACCTGCGCGCACGGTGGCTGAAACGGCTTATCGCGCCCATCCTTCGCTGCGCAGCTTATTACTTCTGGCCAATGCCATGCAGTTGCAGGGAAGGTTCAAGCACGTAGTGGCGATGCTCAACGCGAAGCGGAGCTTATACAAAGACTCAGCCCCGTTTCTCATCACGCTCGCCGAAAGCGAGTTTGATTCCATCTTGTACGGAGCCGCTCAGCGAGATTTGCAGCACGCCCTGGTTCTGGACCCAGGTTCTTACCAGGCCCACTTTCTCCTCGGCAACGCGCTGCTCAAACTGGATCATGCAGACGACGCTGCCGGGGAGTATCGCCGCGCGATTGCATTGTCGCCCCAACAACCGCGCACCTACTATCAGCTAGCCCTGGCCCTGCAAGCGCAGCAGAATCAGCCGGGCGCCGAAGAGCAACTGACGAAGGCGCTTGCGCTGGATGCGCACTATGGGCCAGCGCTCATCGAGATATCGAAGATGCTGATAGCGCAGCATCGCCCGGCCGACGCGGTGAACCGATTGACAGTGGCTATTCAGGATAATCCCCGATCCGAACAGGGTTACTTCCTCCTGGCGAGAGCGTACGCACAGTTGGGTGACCAACAAAAGAGAGAAGAAATGGGCAAACAGTTAATACTGGTGAGAAACAGCAACGCCCAGGGTTCCGGGAACATGGATCACCGTCAAAGAGACGGCCAACCCATCGCCAATCCATGAACAACTCACAAGGTACGTGCCCGCAGCTCAGGCGGGCAGCCCTCAATTCGAGAGGCTGATGCAGAGTGCAACGTGGGCAAAAAGAAACGCGGTATCAACGGCGTGCAACGGAGCGAGGAAACGATGAAAGCGATCAGGCATTGTGGTTGGGTCTCAATTTGTATGGCGGCCATGTTGGTATCGGGGCCGCAGCTCGGCGCTGCGCAAGTGCAGGATAGTTCTGCGGGCCCTTGGCCGGCACAAAAGGCGAACGATTGGTACGGGAAGCAGCCGTGGCTGGTCGGTGCGAACTTCATTCCATCGAACGCCATCAACGAATTGGAAATGTTCCAGGCGGCGACCTTCGACCCAGCCCTGATTGACAAAGAGTTAGGCATGGCGGAAAGCATTGGGATGAACACGATGCGAGTTTTTTTGCAGGACCAGCTTTGGCAGCAGGATCCAACCGGCTTTACCCAGCGGCTCGATACATTTCTTGGCATTGCTGCTAAACATCACATTCGACCGCTGCTGGTGTTGTTTGATTCCTGCTGGGAGACGAACCCGCATCTCGGCCCTCAACACCCGCCCATTCCAGGAGTTCATAACTCGGGTTGGGTGCAGAGTCCTGGCAAGCAGCGTCTGCTGGACCGATCAGTGGAGCCACAACTGCAAGCGTATGTAACCGGCATTGTGGGTGCGTTTGGCAAGGATGAGCGCGTTTTGGGCTGGGACGTTTGGAATGAGCCCGATAACCGCGGAGGAGATACCGTGGAAGATTGGCCGGCCAAGGTGCAGCGTGTGGATGAACTGCTACCTAAGGCTTTCGCGTGGGCGCGCTCAGCGCATCCCATACAGCCACTCACGAGCGGGGTATGGCAAGGCAACTGGGTCGATGCGGCGCAGGAGAGTGAAACCACGCGCATTCAGTTGCGCGAATCGGATGTGATTACGTTCCATGATTACAGCTGGCCAGAGGAGTTCGAAACGCGGATCAAGAATCTACAGCCACTTGGCAGGCCTATTATCTGCACCGAGTACATGGCCCGGGGGGCTGGATCCACCTTCGACGGCAGTCTTCCTGTGGCCAGGAAGTACCACGTAGGCGCAATCAACTGGGGCCTTGTAGCGGGCAAAACACAAACCTATTACCCCTGGGACTCGTGGAAGCGGCCGTATGTCGAGTTGCAGCCCACGGTATGGTTTCATGAGGTGTTCAAGCAGGACGATAGCCCCTATCGCCAGCGTGAGGTAGATCTGATTCGAGAGCTTACCGGACGTGGAGACCACCGGGTATTCATGCCGCAGGCCGCTCCCGCCGCAGCGGCTACCGCTGACGTCCCTATGCGTGCGCGGCGCACCGGTAGCACCTTCGCGGGGAAATGAACCGAGGAGGCTTTTGATGCCAGCCCAGAAAGTGCAGGCGTGTTCAGCGGAGGTTGATTAGTTCAATTTTTGGAGCACCGGGAGGGAATTGAACCCTCGAATACTGGTTTTGCAGACCAGCGCGTTAGCCACTTCGCCACCGGTGCCCATTTGGCAAGGCTGCCTGATACTCTCGAGCCTTGCATACATTTCACTGGCTTACGACAGAAATATAGCCAGGTGTTTCGAATCCGGTCCTGCTGCAAGCGCCAGTAAACAACCGGGCATGCATTCTGTCAACGGCCGTTTGCCTGCTGCGCACTGCATCGACTGTTCGTCGGGACAGCGAATGTCCGCACCCAAATCGCACGGTGAAACCAATTTGTTAAGAGTCGAAGCTACCGCTGAAAGGGATAACTACGCCCGCTGCTGCTGACAACAACAGCGGCAACAACAAGCGCGGGGATGAAACAAATTATGCATCGGTTGCCTCGGAAGCAGCGCCATCGGTCAAGGGGTTCCCAACGGTGTCACGGGAACGCTTCCACCCAAAGAATAGAGCCGGGAGCATCGAGTGTCAATGCTGAGATTGTGCTGTATCTGTGCGTCGCAAATTGCGATATGCCTCAGAAAGTGACCATCTTTCCTGACGAAATCTAAAAACAGAAATGCGCTGAGATGAAATCCGCGTCATTTTATTTTCAAAGCAGCACCGCTCTTGTTGCAAATGGTCTGCTTTTCCTTCAGCGATTCACATTCTTTCAACAGGGCAAACGCTGCCTATCAGCAACATTGACAACGTGTATCGCTCTTACGGTGCAACGCCAGCAAAAAATCAGCGAACACTTCGCTTCCTCTTCTCCGTTTACACGCCGGTTTCATATTCGTAGTCTGAGCAAGCGTTCCAGTGCTGGTAACGCGACTGTCGAAACAATTCTGACTACGAAATCCGGATCGCGCGCGCTGCATGTGGGCGTCGCGAGCAATGGAAGTCTGCGCCTCCTGCTTACCGGCTGAGGGCAAAAGAATCCATGCAGTGGGCAACTCTCGCGGCAGGCCGCGGCTCATTCTGTTCTCCCCCAACCTGGCGGGCATACTCGTCGTGTGCCCGCATAACACAGTCTCCTTTACCGGGAGAAGTAAGGATTTTATGCGGCCCAAAAAGACTATTTTGTGCGTGGACGACAATGAACAGGCTCTCTCCGTTCGCAAGTTCATGCTGGAGACTCGTGGCTATCGCGTACTGTCGGCAACCAGCAGTGAACGGGCACTGGAGATATTCCGTGAGGGCGGCATTGACCTGGTGCTGAGTGATCTGATCATGCCCTACATGGACGGAAACGAGCTGATACGCCGCATGAAAGAGTTGGCGCCGGAAGTGCCTACGATTTTGATCAGCGGCAGCGTCAAGGCCTTCGATCGCGCGAATCGGGCCGATGCTTTTTTACCCAAGGGAGCCTGCTCGCCAGTTGAACTGTTAGAGCGTGTCCGCCTGATGGTGGCCCGCAAGCGCGGCCCCAAGAAAGGACACAACCTCCGTCCTGCCTTGGCGGAAAAAGACAGCGAAAGCCTTTCCCCGCAGTCACTCACGGAAAGCGAGCAGCTGGTGATGGGCGCCTGACGGCGAGCTGAAAGGTTGCCGGAGTGCGTCGTTGGAGGGCAAAACAGCCCCACTCCTGCAATCCCCTGAGGCAGATACGCAGATACAATCATCGGTGTGCAGCCAATCATTGCGGCAGAAAATCTCGGCAAGATCTACCGTGCGGGCAAGCTGGACGTTCCCGCTCTCAGTAATGTTTCCTTCGTTGTAGCGCCGGGGGAGTTCGTCAGTATCGTCGGACCCTCCGGTAGCGGCAAGTCGACGCTCTTTTACATCCTCGGCGGGTTAACGCGTGCGACTACGGGGAGTGTTTTGATCGATGGCGTGGATTTCGCCAAGCTCACCGATGCCCGGCGAACGACGCTGCGCAAATCAAAGATTGGTTTTGTGTTTCAGAAATTTAACTTGCTGCCGACGCTGACTGCCCGCGGCAACATAGAGATTGCCCGGGAAATCGCGGGCACCACCTCGAACGAGGACGACGCGCGCCTGGCGCAGCTCAGTGAGATGCTGGGCATTGCGGGGAGACTCGACCATCGTCCCTCTGAACTTTCTGGCGGCGAGCAGCAGCGTGTAGCCATCGCGCGTGCGCTGATCACACGGCCCGCCATTATTCTTGCGGATGAGCCCACTGGCAACCTGGACACGGCGAATTCTGACGCGGTTCTGGCCATGTTGCGGCGCTCTAATCAGGAATTCAAGCAAACGGTCCTGATGATTACCCACAATCCTGAGGCAGCGGCCATTGGGGATCGCATTCTGCACATGCGGGATGGCCGCATGCTGCAGCAATAGGCTGCCAAGGCGGCAAACCGCTAAGGCAGAACGATCTCTGCTTCGTATGGCCTATCCTTCACCATGACCATCTGGGTCTTATTCGCAGGTCTGCCTGGCACCGGCAAGAGCACGCTCGCCGCTGCCCTGGCGGCGCGCATGCACGCAGCCATCCTGGATAAGGACCGAGTCCGTGCGGCTCTGTTTCCAGGAAACCTCACCGATTACACGGCGCAACAGGATGATCTGTGCATGGGGGCCATACTGGCCGCCGCTGCCTACCTCACGGAGCAGCGGACGATCCCTTACCTATTTTTCGACGGGCGGACTTTTTCTGCGGAGAGGCAGATCGATCACGTGGTGCTGACCGCCGAGGCCGCTGGCGCTGCCTGGCGCATTTTGCACCTGCGCACCGCGGATGCGGTTGCCGAGGCGCGGCTGGCGCAGACGGATGCCACCCATCCGGCGAAAAACCGCGACCCTGCCCTGTACCGGTCGCTTCGCGAATGCTTCGAGCCAATCCGGCGTCCGGCCCTCGTGGTGGATACGACAAGCGGATTTGCAAACCAGTTGGAGGCGATCTGCCACTACCTGGGCGCGTCGCCCGGGCCGGTTCGTTGACCGCGTGGAGGGCGCCCGTTATACTGCCTTAGTACGTATGCGGGAGTAGCTCAGTGGTAGAGCATCGCCTTGCCAAGGCGAGGGTCGCGGGTTCAAGTCCCGTCTCCCGCTCCAGTCGGCTCAACCTGTCGCAAGCCTTTCAGGATTAGCATAGCCGGCTTCCTGCAGTCCTCCCCGGATTGCGCCGAAGTGGTTGCCGCTGAACCGAGAAACTCTCAAGTTTGCGCGTGTGTCGGCCTAGAAATGGGCTGAAAGTCGCATGGGGTGGCCGCTGTTTCGAACGGCTGAGCAGTACAATGAGTTGGAGATGGCGCGGTACCCAAGCGGTAAGGGAGAGGTCTGCAAAACCTTTATGCGTCGGTTCGATTCCGACCCGCGCCTCCAATCTTGTTCAAGCATTTACCTTCACTCCTCAAACCTTCACTAAACGCACTGTAGGGGAAATTGTAGGGAACGCCCGCACCCTGCGTCCTTCACTGCCTTGTAGGTCTTTCCTCGCGCCGTTCAAATTCTGAAATCTGTTGCACCGCGTTGTACTGCTCAAGTCGGTCCATCGCTTGGCTCTGGTGATGTTGCGTCGGATGAGCATAGCGGAGCCCCATTTGGATTCGAGCATGGCCGAGCATTGACGCGAGGGTAACAAGGTCAATACCTGACATTGCGGCCCGGGTGGCCCAGGTATGGCGTAGGTCGTAAAGGCGAAATGGTGCTACCTTGCTAGCCTTCACCGCTCGATCGTGAGCGTTGTTCACCTTCGGAATCGGTCGCGTAGGGTCTGTCTCGCACGGAGAACAGAAATGGCCCTGCTGCTCTATTCACCAGCCTGGTGAGAATCGCCTTGGCGGTAGAGGTCAGGCGAAGCACTCTACGTGCCGCGGCGGTCTTGCCTCTTGGAACCTGAATACTATCCTTGTCAGATTGACGTTCTCCGGCCGAATTGTATAGACCTCTTCCGGCCGCATCCCGGTTTCCAGCATCAGTGTTGCCACATCACGCAAGACCGGCGTCGCCATCGCTAGATAACTGTGCTGCTCAGTGAAAGACAACACACGCGTCTGCTGATTGTCCTCAGGGAAAAACTTCACCTTGCTAACGGGAATCTTCGCCAGGATCTCTGCTTTTATGGCGAACGTGAACAGGGCCTTCAAACAAGCGAGCTCGCGATTCACTGTTGCAGGCCGCAGAGGCTTGCTAGTTTGAACGCGTCTGTCTTTGCTTCGCACTGTCGTGTGTTCGGCGCCGCGTGTGGTTTTAAAGCCTTCGACCTCTTCGGGCCCGATCTTGTCGAGTGCGGTTTCGCGAAAATGCTTTAGCAATGCGACGACCTTCGTTTTGTAACGCCTATGCGTGGGTTTCTTGAGCGAGCGTTCCGACCAGCAGAGAAAGTCACTCATGGCCGCGCGAAATGTTGGAATTGGTTTACGCGCAGTGATGCCCACCTCGCCCTTGGCAAGCGCGGCGTGAAACGCTGAAAGGATCTGCTCCGGATCACGTTGGTTTTTGCTCTTTGTGCTTTTCTGGATCCGCGCCCATTGAAGACGAGCTCGAACCAATAAATCGAGCCACGTTTGAAAACTTGCATAAGTGCCGATCTCCTTTTGCCTTTCTTGACCGTTCGCTTTGAGAAGCAGTGTACTTTTTCCCGTTTGTTCTAGTCCCGTGCTGACTGTAGTCGCGCGCATCCCGCTGCAATAAACTCTTTCGTGTTTGCTCTTCAGTTCGAAGACCTGGCCGCAATCCGCCGCTGGCATCGTTTCCATCTGAATCCATCCAGTCGATCTAGGAACACAGAGGCTCGCAGGAATCCTGAATGTCTTTGCACGCCACTCGCGCGGTTGGCGGGTCCCTGAATAGGAGTTCCAACGGAGCGGCTGACCACAGGTAGAGATTCTCCACGAATTGGGCGACCTCGTGGCCTTCGTATGTCCGGTAATATTCTCTACGGATCTTTCGAGAAGAGCGTGCTTGAAAAAATCACGTGCTGCGAAGACACCGGAAAAGCGAATTGGTAGGCCCTCGATCTCGATCGCTTTCTACTTGCCAGGGCCCGCACTCCCGAACACTCTCCTTGCATCTTCCATCGTGTTGACGTTGAAAACTCTGCGCCGCAATTCGAAGACGTCTTGCGCGACATCATTCCAGCGATAATGCTTGGCAGTGCCTTCCTGTTCCGTTCGCACAATTAATTTGGTCCGAAAATGGGGTCTTTTTCGTCGCTTACTTTAACGCGCCATGGCGCCCGTGTTCGTAGTGCGGAATGAGATCGGTAGCGAGAAAAGTCTCCTTTGCGGCATTAGAAATCTCCTTGTGTGAAGATTGATCTTTTGTATTTACAAAATGGAGGTAGTCTTCAACTAGCAATAACTAGTTTTTAAGGGGAGTTCGCGAAATGCAACCGCTGCTGGGAGATGTCGTAGACAAACAGGAAGCCGCAGACCTACTAAGAGTTTCTCACTGGACTATCTCGGCCTGGTTGAGCCAGGGCAAGCTCCGCCGCGTAAAAGTGGGACGACGCACCCTCATTCCAAAATCAGACCTCGAGAAAATTCTGCAGGATGGTCTTGCTTGCGAATAGTCAAACGCGTTCTGTCTGGTTAGGCGGGTCGCGCCTCGACCACCAGTGGCAGTTCGGCAAGAAGATCATCACCAAGCTTGTGAGCAAATCACGTTTTGAGGGCAGCATGAAACCGGACATCTTTACCAGCATTTCCTCGATGAACCACGCTGTGCGATCGCCCGTAAGCTGCTCTCGGCCGAACGGAAAACCCGCGCGACAATCAAGCGCCTAGAGGTTGGTCCGCGGGTTGAAGGCCTCATAGTGCTGCTTGTTGGCCTCGAGAAGCTTCGCCGGGCGCATGAGATCCGGTGCCCTGGCTGTGGCGGGGAGGCTGCCTAAATGGCGAGGTACGCCAAAGTCGATCGCCGCATCTGGAACGATGAGCGCTTCAGGGGTCTGTCAGAGCGAGGAAAACTCGTATTTCTCTTCCTTCTCACTCACCCGAGCATCGACAATGTTGGGCGCCATGCGCGCGACATTGCCGGGCTTGCAGCAGAACTTGAACTGCCGGCGAAAGCCTTCCAGGAAGCCTTTGGGGAAGCCTTGTCGAAGGCTATCGTAAAGCATGATTTGGGAGCCTCATTTATCTGGCTCCCGAATTTTCTGAAGTACAACAAGCCGGAGTCGCCAAACGTAGTCAGGTCCTGGCCCGACGCGTTCGATTTAATCCCAGAATGCGGCCTGAAGGGCGAGTTATATGTACAACTTAAAGCCTTCATTAAAGGCTTATCGGAAGGCTTTAGGGAAGCCTTTGCCCAAGCCTTCCCTAAAGGCTATGCCAAAGACTATGCCGAATCCGGAACCGGAACCGTAGCCGTAACCGTAGCCGAAGAAAAGACTCTTGTCGAAAGCGTCGCTTCCGACCACCTACCCGGGCTCTGGCTTCGGACATTGCTGGATGCACTCACTCGGCGAACTGGTAGCTGATGGGTTTCGCTACTTCCTCGAGCAGACTGGTCATCACGCAGATCAGTACGAAACCGACGCCGAAGCGCCGAGATATGGGCCTCGCGGGTTTTCGCGACTTGGTCAAGTTTGTCCGCGGGCGGGATCCGAACGTCAACCCATACGTGGCGGCCGGCGACCTGTTCCGACTCGCGTGGATCGTCTGGTGAATTCGAAGTTTCACTCCGGTGAAAACCCCATGGCAAGCGTTACTGGGAGTGGCATCACCTGTTCAAGGCGAAGGAGTACAAGAGCCCGACCAAACTGCGCGGGTATTGGCTTAACGACAACAATTTCCTCAGTCAGAGCGCCAGGAGGTCTGCATGACTCTTACCTTTGACCAAATCAGAGCTTACTTCGAGGCCAGGCATCCGGGCAGAAAATTGGAACTGACGAAGGCGTCGGTGAAGTGTATCTTCCACGACGATCGCACGCCCAGCTGCACGCTGTTTCTCGACGGCGCCGGCGGCTTTCATTGCAATGCATGTGCCGCATCCGGCAACGTCTTTCAGTTCGAGGCAAAGTTCTCGAACTGCACGCTCGGTGAAGCCGAAGCAAAGGTGGCCGAGATCACGGGCGCAAAACCCTCCGCTCGTTTGGCTCATTTGCAAGGCTGGGGCCAGCGGTTGCCGTCTACGACTACAGAGACAACGACGACCGCGTTCTCTTCCAGAAGCGTCGCTACGAACCACAGGGCGAAGCGAAGACCTTTCGCGTCTATCGGCCCAACGAGCAAGGCGGATGGGTCGCGGGGATCGATCCACCCGAAGGTACACCAACCAAGCGCGTTCTTTACAACCAGCCGCGGGTTACTACCGCGAACGTGGTGATCGTTTGTGAAGGCGAGAAGGATGCGGACAATGTCGCGCAATGCGGGCTTTGGTCTGAACGCACCAGCTTGCGAATTGCCACTACTTGTAACTTCGATGGTCTTGGAAGCCAGGCGAAAAGGCCAAGTGGCTGCCCAGTTACAACCCGTACTTCGCTGGCAAGTTCGTGGTGATCTTTGCGGACAACGACCAGAACGGCGAGGCCTGGGCTGAGGCTGTCGCTCAGAACGCGTACGGGTACGCGCACACGGTAAAGGTCGTTCGCCTTCCGGATCTGCCACTCAAGGGCGATGTGTCGGATTGGCTTGGAACACACTCGGCGAAGGACCTCGAAGTAGAGATAGCAAATGCGCCCGTGTGGAAGCCGGCCGCGCAGGCCCGCACCTACTCGATGTTTCAAGGTGCTGTCTCGTTCGCAGCGGAGGCCGAATCGACCGTTGACTGGCTAATCGAGGGAGTCATACCGAGAGCGGGAAACGGCTTCGTTGGCGGCCATCCAAAAGCCTCAAAGAGCTTTAGCTCGCTTGACCTGGCTGTGGCTGCAAGTTGTGGCGTTCCGTGGCTTGGTTTGCGCATCCCGAGACCAATCAGAACCGCTATTGTATCCCGGGAAGACGAACCCGGTCTCACCCGGCGGCGCCTAAAGAAGCTCATTGCAGGACGTCACGAATATGCCCGGCTTGATGATTCCTCGATGCTAATAAACACGCGGCATCACCAGGCGGATTTCAAGGTGACACGCCAGGATCATCTGGATGCTCTGATCGAACAATTGGGACGATTCGGCGCTCAGCTGGTCGTGCTCGACGTCTTCCGGTCGATCCACGATAGCGAGGAAAACGACAACACCGCCGTCGCCGAAGTCCTTGCAAAGGTAAGCCGCATCCAGACCGAGCTGAAATGCGCGTGTGCTCTAGTCCATCACATTGCGAAGACAGAGAACGCAAACATCTTTCGGGGTCTACGTGGCGCCAGTGCGATATTCGGTTGGCTTGAATGGGGAATCGGCATCAGCGTCGTGAACCCAAGAGGAAGACCGGTCGAAGTACATTCGCCGAGCAGAGTTTGAAAGCAAGGAAGCTGTAACAGAGTCAGTGTCGTTCCAGATTGTCGAATCAGCAGATCATGCCGCGGTCAGCCTCACCCGTGTGGATGTGGCAAGCTCTCGGAGCAACAGGCGTGCTTCCACATCCAGCATCGTGCCCTTGCCAACCCGCGAGCGAAGGGATTGGGCATGAACCAGTATGCAGTCGGTGACCGCGTTGTGCTGCGATCGTGCACGGGCTGTGCGCCTGGCACTGTGATGGGAATTCACCTAAAACGCATCGAGGTACTGTTCGATGACCTAGCGCCGACGCGTTGGCTGCTGAGACCTGAAAGCCTGCAACCAGCCGGTGAGGCACGCGGCTGATGCTCAAGGGACACGGCAAGGATGCTTTAGGTACACGGGCACGGTCGCAGGGGTGGCAGGGCGGTCGAGACTTGACGCGACTGTTCCTAAGACCTATGTGCAGGTATCCGCGTGGTTTTGTGATTGCGAAAAAGGGGTGAAGTGAAGATGGCGCATGACATGCCTGCGGATCTGGACAGTTTGGCCAGAAAGAAATGGCGAGAGCTCATCGATTTGGTCGACCCAGACGTTGATGGCGAGTTGCTGGCCAACTACTGCCGGCAGCACGCGACGTTGCTGGCGATCAGGAGCGAGAAGGCGAAACAGATAAAGGCCAAGACCTTCGACACGATGGTTCGCGGCAGAGATTCGACCATGGTTTTGAATCCGCTGTTGGTCACGGAGAACCGGGTAGTCGCAGCGCTGAACCGCATGCTTCGAACGTTGGGTTTGGCGCCGTCTCGGGATCAACAAGAGAACCGCAAGAGGAAGCCGCCATCAAACCCGCCACCGCCAGGCTTCTCAGGTCCCGAGCCGAGGCACGGCTGGGCGATCGAACTGGCACTATGTGGGCAAATACCCATTCTGGACGGGGTGGAAACGGAAGCGGACCGGCGCCGGCAAGCCAACGAGAAGTTGCTCGCGGAAAAAGACTGGCGGGCATACGAACGAGATTACGAGGGAGGAAAAAATGAACGCAATTGAACCCGGCAACACTAACCAACAGGCACCCGACCAGGATCAGGCAGCGGCCAGGGTCGAGGCATTCTTCGCTGAACTGGCAACACGGTGCTGAACATCAGGCGGAGCAGCAGGCCCTGCGCTCCACGCTTGGGCAGGTGATTCTGGAACGCGCGGAGGTCGTGCAACTGATGGAGCGCCTGGTCAGCCAATTCGCAGTCGTTTCAGAAAACCAGACCAAGGCCGCGGACGCTATCGTTTCGATCGGCAAGGCTCTCCAGTCGATGGATGACAGGATCAAGCTCGTGATGACACTGGTCGACGAGCACCACAAACTTTTCATTTCGCACGGCTGGGCGAGGCCGCTGCCGAAGGCGGATCCCCTTGCAAACTAACAATCCGATCTTGCAGCAGGCTCAATTGCCTTTGAGGCTCAGCAGCTCAGCGACCAAGCATGGCACTGGCTTCGGCATGCGGGCACTCCGGAGTGGCAGCAACGCGTACGGGATATGCGGCGCCGATTTATCCAGATTGCAGACACGAACGCAACCCTGATTGCTCGCGAACACGCTCTTGAGATTGGGCGCACGCAGCGTCTTGGGCGCACTACGCGAAGACGAGTGGATTCTTCGCGGAAGACTTCAGCCGGGCTCGTCGACTTACTGCCGTTTTCGGTTAGGGAAAGGTGGCCAGTGATGCACCATTCGCTGTGCAACTTTTCGCTTGCTTTCAGTGCGGACTCGTCGGAAGATTCATTCAGGCGTTTTCGAAACTCCCGCGACTCGCGCATTTTTGGCACTCGCGTCTGCAGCTTCGATTTTTCATCGCCGGCCCGATTCGCCTTCTGGCACTCGGCACAATCTACAAAAATTTCATTAGCAGGAGTGTGCCTGACCATGTCAGTAGCCACCAGCCCCACCATTGAACTCAAGGCGACCCTTGAACAGTTGCGCAAGGGTTTGGAAGAGGCCGTCGAAAAGAAGGCTTCGATTGAAGTTGTCACCAAGCTGCAGAAGCAGGTCGACGCCATCGATGTGGCCCTGGCGCAGAAGCATGTTTCCGGTGGCAGCAGAAATCGCTTCTGGATGTGTTGAAAGAAAACGACTCGGTCAACCGCATTATCAGGGACCGCAAAGGTCGCGCCTACATCGACCTCGACCCGCTGCAGACTGCCGCCATCATGTCTCGCAAGTCCATCATTAGCGCCTTCACCAGCGGCACTCAGGGCGGCGATACGCTGGCACCTGTGGGCTTGTCGACGTCAGGTGTTCTGCAGATCGACCGCACTCCGGGTATCGTGCCGGAAGCGCGGCCATCGCTCAGGATCCGCGACGTGCTCAGCGCGCGCCCGACTACGCTGCCCATGGTCGACTTCGTCAAGGTGGTGACTCCGTTCTCGATCGCCACCCCTGTACCGGAAGCATCGCTGAAGCCAGAGAACCAGGTGACCTTTGCGACCGTGACGTGAGAAGGTCCGCACGATCGCGACCTGGATTCCAGCGACCAAGCAGGTGCTGGACGATATGTCCGAGTTGATGGGCTTCATCGAGACCAGTTTGCCATTTTATGTGGACCTTGAGGAACAGTTGCAGTTGCTCATGGGAGACGGCACTGGTGAAAACCTGCACGGTCTGATCCCGCAGTCGGCCTCGTTCAATACCGGTCTGTTGCCGGGTGCTGCTTCCGGTTGGAATCGCATTGACATTGTGGGCGCCGCGATCGAACAGGTCGACACCGCCAATGAGGTCCCACCCACGTTCGTTGTCCTTCACCCGACCGACTGGTGGAAGATGCGCCTGACGAAAGACGGGTTCGGCCGCTACATCCTGGGCGACCCGCAGACGCAGGTCAGACCGAGCATCTTCGGTCTGGATGTGGTTGCAACTACCTCCATGCCGGTCGGTACGTTCCTGGTCGGCAGCGGCTCGCCGGTAGCGGCAGAGATCCGCGATCGAATGGGCATGCAGGTCGAAGTGATCAGTGAACACCAGATTTCTTCGTGCGGAATCTCCTTGCCGTGAGGTGTGAAAAACGGCTTGCCCTGCTCACGAAGCGACCCGCTAGCTTCGTCGTCGGCTCGTTCGTAACGAGTCCAACCTCTTAAACCAGGCTGGTACAACCCGGGGCGCTGGTCAAACCAGGCCGGCGCCGCAATACGCAACCGTGAAGGGAGAAACATGGAGCACAAGGATTTCAATTTCAAGGTAAAGGCCGCCGGCGACCAAGGAGGCCAGGGCACGTTCTCGGGGCTTGCGGCTACCTATGACCTCGACCAGGGCGGTGATCGCATCGTGCCAGGTGCTTTCACGCGAACTCTGCAGAGCGCCAAAGTATTCCCGCTTTTGTGGCAACACCAGGCAGACAACCCGATTGGCCACGTCACCTGCACAGAGACGAGTCAGGGGCTCCAGGTTGAGGGCAGCATCGTGCTTTCGGACGCGGTCGGCAAAAAGGCCTTCGACCTGATGAAGGCTCAAGTAATCCGGGGATTGTCCATCGGCTATTCCACCCTGCAGGAGTCAGTCGAGAACGGGGTGCGACTGCTGAAAGAAGTCAAGCTCTTCGAGGTTTCGGCCGTCACGTTCCCGATGAACGAAGCGGCACTGATTGCATCCGTGAAGAATCTGAAAGCAATGTCAGATTCGGAGCGAAGCAAGCGGCTCAAATCGATGGACGAACACCGCCGGGCTATCGATCGGCATGGTCGCGGCATGCGCGAGGACATGAAAGCGCTGTTCGGCGATGAGCTCTTCATGAACGATGACACGGTCGACGACCAGACGCTCATCGACGACGAAGTACTGACCGACAACGACTCGAAGGCGTTCGCGATCGAGCTGCAGAAGATGCTTGAGTTGGTGAAGGCCTAAACAGGATTCGCGGTGGGGCATTGAGCGCAGGGATGTCCTGCGACGGGCAACAAGATGCCTCGGCCGAACACCCACCGCGGATGTACCAGGGGGAAGTACTGATAGGCGGAAATGTAGTTGTCAAACGCAACATGAACTCCTCCGGGTATTCGGCCGAGATGGCGCATGCCCAGAATACCATGAAGGACCTTCGGGTATTCCGCTGGATGAACGCGTAACCTGCGCCATCAGGCCGACTCGGGTTGTGCCGAATCAGACAGCTCTTTGTGTGGATTGCAACCGTGAGCTTGGATGCACATGGCAAATGCTGCTGGCTCGGCTCTTAAGTTGTCGCAGATAAATTCAAAATTTTGTAACTGTTTCCGGTCGCTAGATGTCAACAAACGCGATCTCGAAGTAAGCATTAGGGTGGAGCTCACCCCGTACAAAAGCATCAAGATCATGGCCTTTGGGAATGGCCATTACTATCTTCAGAGGATATTTTTCTTCTGGCTTCAGGTCGGTCGCTGGCGGAGAGAAAAGCCATTCTTTACCGTCGACGAGGGCTTTTATCTGAAGGATTTTTATAGGCCAGCTAGTCGAATTCCTGAAGATGTAGTCTTAATGCAAAGCCGATCTCCGTTATCGGGTAGATCACGGGAAAATGTTCAACTTCCCACTGGCTGGGGATCTCGATTCGCTGCTTGAATGGATAGTCTCCTGAAAAGGCGTATCGACTTGTTCGCGGAGTTAACGCTTCTACGCGTTCGAAGGCTTGCCATGTGATCGCGCAGAGAGTCAAGATGACAGACCAGCAGCGATGCCTCTCGGGCCATGATACGAGTTGCGGCCATCGCCAAGCTTCTCCTTCCATGCGGTGTTCATTGTTAGCGGTTACATTTGTTTGGCCAGAAGCTACCGCCGCCGGAGCTCGTTGCTTTGCTGGTTGATTAAAGCTTTTTGCGTCTTGATCTATTGCCGGCCTAGGCCGGGCAGTGATTGCTGTGAGGGAACGGCTATACCGACCAGGAGGAAGGTTTTCAACATCCTGCCAGAGAATGTATCACTTTGGCATGGAGTCACGACGTGCTCTGCGGTCTTACCGAACGTGACGGGCATATCGATCCTCGTCTAAGGTGTCGGATCTAGCTAAACCTTCAACACTCAAGTCTCGCGGTAGCTTCCTGCGGTAGATTATTCCGGCCGCTCTGGAGGATCGGCAAGACTACTTCCTCTACGTTAGCGCGGAATGCATCTACATTCTGCATGCGGAGCGGATCGAGCCCAAGCGAAATTAATCTGGGATGCTCGACGGTAGCATGAACGGCAAGAACGGCAATGTTGGCCAGAAAGTCTGCGACTTTGGAGTTCATCACCTCGTTGCTCTCTTCTGCGCGTAGCGGAGCAGTTGTCCATAGAGATGCGCAATGGGTGGAGTTGAACGCAGCGAACTTCGTCGGATGAGCAACTGCTGTCATCTTGCTCCAATTGGTGTTCAGCGAAACGCCGAAGTAGCCCTCCTTTTCCCAGAACTCGTTACACTTTTTATGGTTTGGCTTCCACGATTTGTCCACCATGCCTTTAAACCAGTGTCGGATTTTGTCTGCGGTCTCCTTGTCGGCGAAACGAAACGTTAGGAGAAGGTCTCGCGCTTCAAGAAGTCCACGCGTCAGAACCTCAAGGCTGTCTCGGGTCTGCGGCGTTAGTAAGTTGACCGTGCCGCACAGCAGGAGGTAGGCCGAACAGCGACTGAAAGACAGGCCACGGCCTGCGATTCAGGGTCTTTTCTCAGCTCCTCCTCCAATCGTCGAAGGAACTCCCACCGTCATTTCGTTTAACA
>CAVVZO010000003.1:0-964561 GCA_963752675.1 uncultured Acidobacteriaceae bacterium | reverse complement strand
GGTGGGTTGGCTTTGGACCGGGCCGGGTGGTGGCGAGGGCGTTCGATCGCCTGGGTGGTTTGGCAGTTCAGCGAGAGCTTCGAGGGTGGCGTAAGTCGCGAGGGGCCGCGATTTGCCGGGTTCGACCTCGGGAGCCATTCGTTGGATCGACTGGCGGTGGATCGGCTGGCGGGGTTTCTCTTCGGCGGCTTGCCGCTGTCGCTCGCGGAGCCACTCCGGGGTATAGATGTTTGGTCGTGGGATGGGGGAGGGGACGGGTGCGGCTGGGGACGGGGCGAGGCGGCGGTCGGGGATGAGTCCTTCGATGGCTACGATCATGGCAAGGGCCTTGATCTGGCCGGCCATGCTGCCGCGAGTGGATTCGGGATTGTAGACTTGCCAGTTGCCAGAGGCGGGCGAGGATCTGGTCGCGGCTGATGTTGAGCGTGTGCAGCTCTTCGGCTTACTTCTGCGCCAGCTTTTCCTGGACAGCGGCACGGTGCTCGCTCATATACGCGCGTACGCGGGGCTTGCCCTTGGTGTAGGCGGCGGTGCCGGGATTGAGCCCGACGGCTTCGGCGGCGCGGCGATCATTCATGGTTCCGGAAAGAACCAGGTGAGCAAAGGCCATTTCCTGGCTGGAACAGGAATCGTGACGTTGTTTTTGGGCACGGCTGTTTGTTCCTCCGTTGGCTGAAGGTTGGGTTGGGGGGGGCGTGGGGGTTTCTTTGGAGCGCGGTCGTTTGCTGCTGCTGCGGGGGTAGGCAGGATGCAACTTACGCGAGAGCGGGAGGGCACGCGGAAGTCCGCTGTTCGCGTTTTTCTTTACGCGTCTGTGACTGTGTTAGAGGTGGCGAATTTTAGACAGGGATCGGGTGTGACACCGGATAGCGGGAAAGCTATCCTTTGCTCGCGCGGTAGGCCCGTGTTGCGGCAAGAGCCGGACAGGCTGCGTCAGCGCGAGTTGCCGCCGCCTGCCGATATCGTCTGCTCTCAGAGATAGACGAGTTTCTGGTAAAGCGAAAGGGGTCTGCTGCTTTTTTCGGCACGAAAGTACACGGTGAGAGGTTACTTGCGGACGTTTCGCATCGAGTGAATTTGGAAGTTGTTAAGGATCCTTGAAGCTGGCTTTAAGCTTTTGGGAGTTGTTTCGTTTTGTCCCCATCACCCAATCAGGCAGGCCGATGCGAAAGAAGAAGCAGCCTATCGCTTTGTGGCCGCCTTGCCTATTCTGTCTCATGCTGCTCCCGGAAAGCGCCAAATCCAGGACTTGGTCGAATGATGGCCGAAACCGTCGCCAGGTGAGAGTGCACTCCAGTTCCGGATACTCCCGCTCACGCCGCGCTGCGGACTTGGAGAAAGGGAAAGATTCTAATCGGTTGATGGCACCAGAAGGTGGTTATATCGTCTGTCACAGATCTCTTCTCGGCGGACTTCGTAACCGAATTAGAACGTCGGCTTGGCGGACCGATCGCCCGCCGCGCTCCAGGGCGGAAGCCCGCGGCGACCCGGTGGGGCGAACAGTTGAATTTGCTGCATAGGTAAGCTGTCACCGTATTTTGTACCGGAGCCACCAGACCTAATTGATGGGGTTACTTTATTCATGCCCGCTTGGGATTTATATCGTGTGTAATCGTCGTCGATACGATAGCATATTTTGGCTCGCCGCAAATGCGGTGTGGTTTTGCGTTCCATTCGGCCAACTCGATGTAAGGATTACCACTTGAATCACGTCCGGTCTATTTTTTGTCGCGCATTTTCTGCTCTGTTCTCCATTGTTCTTCAGGCACTTCATCGCTTTCGAAGCACCGCGGCATTAACACTTCTTATTGCCGCTGCCACGTGTCCGCCCGCTCACGCGCAAAGCAATGAGTGGACATGGATGGGCGGCATAATATTTGGGCCCGAGCAGCACTGCCGGACCAGGGCAGCCGGGAGTCTACGGTACACAAGGCCAGCCGTCCGTCGCCAATGTCCCCGGGGGCCGGCTTGGTCCGGTCAGCTGGACAGATAAAGCCGGCAATTTGTGGCTTTTCGGAGGAGGCGGGTTTGATTCCAATGGAACCTTTGGTTTCCTTAATGATCTATGGAAATTCGATCCATCGGCCGGAGAGTGGACATGGATTCTCGGAGCCAACACGGTAGGCGCCGCTAACGGCGGCCAGCCTGGAATCTATGGCCAGCAGGGTACTGCGGCAGCCGCAAACACTCCGGGAGGACGCTCGGGAGCAGTCGGCTGGACAGATGCATCCGGAAATTTTTGGCTCTTCGGCGGAGCAGGCTTCGATGCTTCGGACACGAACGGGAATCTCAACGACCTTTGGAAGTTCAGCCCTTCTGCCGGGCAGTGGACCTGGGTTGGCGGAAGCGCCAATTTGGACGTCAATGGCACAGTAGATGGCGTATACGGAACGCTCGGCTCGCTGACCGCAGGCAGCATTCCGGGAAGCCTGAAAGTTCGGCTCTGCATGGGTCGGCAAAGATGGTAGCTTGTGGCTCTTTGGAGGCTACGGAGGGAGCACTCTCAGCACATTTGGACCCCGCAACGATCTATGGCGCTACGTTCCCTCCACAAACCAGTGGGCCTGGATGGGTGGCAGCAGTACTACTGGTCAGCCAGGACTCTACGGACAACTGGGCTTCCTGCACCGCAAACGTTCCCGGAGCCCGGGAGAGCGAAGCTTCGTGGGTGGATAGCAATGGCAATTTCTGGCTCTTCGGAGGGGCAGGTGTCGTAACCGTCGGCTCGACAGCCACAAATGCTTATCTAAATGACTTATGGAAATTCGATCCCACCGCCAACGAATGGACCTGGTGAGCGCACACACCGTCCCTGCCAGCTGCCAGACCCTGATTTGCTTGCCGGGGATGTACGGCACGTTGGGCACTCCGGCACCCGGAAATACACCCGGCGGCCGCGCCTCCCCTGTCACCTGGACCGATCAGGAGGGCGCGCTGTGGCTCTTTGGAGGAACGGGCGTTGATGCCAATGGGGAAGGTGGCACTCTGAATGATGTTTGGAATTTCGATCCTGCCGCGGGCGAATGGACCTGGATGGGCGGGAGCAACTCGCTCGGTAGCGCGGGCACGATTCCCGGGATGTACGGAACGCTGGGCATCGCGGCGGCCGGTAATTCTCCCGGAGGCAGGACCGAAGCAACCGGATGGACGGATGCGAACGGCAATTTCTGGCTTTTCGGCGGATCCGGTTCCGATGCTCATGAAATGATCGGCCACCTGAATGATTTGTGGGTATATATGCCGGTAACGCCGGCTCCCACTCTCGACCCGGCCCCTGGCAATTACACAACCGTGCAGAAGGTGACGATCGCCGATTCGACACCCGGCGCGTTCCTCTACTACACAACGGACGGCACGAACCCCACCACTGCGTCCTCAAAATACAGCGGGCCCATCACCGTTTCCTCGACCAAAACCATCATGGCCATCGCTGCGGCCAGTGGTTACAGTAACAGCGCTGTGACTTCCGGTACGATACCATCCAGTCGCCCGCTGCTACGCCGGCCTTTTCTCCCGCGAGTGGAACCTACGCCACGGCGCAGATGGTGGCGATCAGTGACGCCACGCCGGGAGCGTCGATCTACTACACAACGGACGGCACCAACCCCACTACCTCGTCCTCGAAATACAGCGGGCCGATCACCGTTTCCTCGACGCAAACCATCGAGGCCATTGCTGCGGCCAGTGGTTTTAGCAACAGTGCTGTGGCTTCCGGTCTATATACCATTCAGCCGCCCGCTGCTACGCCGGCCTTTTCTCCTGCTGGTGGAACTTACTCCACGACGCAAATGGTGACGATGATCGACGCCACGCCGGGAGCATCATCTACTACACAACGGACGGCACCTATCCCACTACTTCGTCCTCAAAATACAGCGGGCCGATCACCGTTTTCTCGACGCAAACCGTCAATGCCATCGCCGCGGCCAATGGCTACAGAAATAGCGCTGTGGGCTCGGCGGCGTATGTCATCCAGCCGCCACCCACGTTTGCTCTTTCCGGCTCGCCTGAATCGCTCACCATCGCCTCCGGCGGCGAAGGCACAGTGACGCTCACTGTAACTCCGCAGAACGGCTTTTACGGCGACGTCCGCTTTGCCTGCACTGGCTTGCCGTCTGGTGTCGGCTGCACATTCAGTCCAACAACAGTTACACCCGCCGGCACGAGCGCACTCACGACTCAACTAACCTTTGCGGCCACCACAGCAACGGGCTCGTTGCGAGGCAACCCGGTGCTGTTTAACCCGGCCGCATCGCTGGCCCTCGCTGTCGGTTTTCTCTGGCTCGGAAAGCGGCGCAGGGTGTGGTTGGCTTTGCTGCTGGCAGTGTCTGCGGGAGCGGGAATGCTTATGGGTTGCGGCGGCGGGTCGTCCACTATACTGCTGACTCCGAAAGCGCCGGTGACGTCGACCGTTACCGTGAACGCCACTTCGGGCTCTATCCAGCAGTCCACCAGAGTGACACTCACGGTGAACTGACAATAAGGTGACAGACTGGACTGCACCCCTGAGTTGAGACACGCTCGAATGCGATAAATGGGTGACACGTTTCGGCCGTTTGTTAGTTCGTTATCGACTAGCAGCCGCCGTGCCGCGGGAGTGTGGGAATCCCGTTCTCCAGGGATTTCCAAGGCCTGTGGGAGCGGTGGGAAACCGTTCTTTGGTTTTCCATCGCTTCCATCAGCGCCGTCACTCCTTTTGGCCTGGTGCGTCTGCTCAAACTCCTCTGGTGTTAGATACCGTAAGGCTGAGTGTAACCGCTGCCGGTTGTACACCTTTTCCAGGAACTCACCGATGCGCTGTTGCGCCTCTTCCAGGGTCCGATATTCGACCTGATGTGCTTCTTCCTCCTTCAGGGTGCGCATGAAACGCTCCGCACGCGCGTTGTCGTAGGGATTGCCCCGCCGGCTCATGCTGATCTGTATTTCTTTTTGCTCCAGCAGCCCGGTGTAGTCCCCCGAGGCGTACTGCGCGCCTTGATCGGAGTGATGAATCAATTCCCCGCCTTGCCAGTCCCGTTCTCTAAGCGCCATCTGAAGGGCCCCGATGGCCAGTTCCGCTACCAGGCTGCGACCCAGTTGCCAGCCGATCACCCGCCGCGAGTAAGCGTCCAAGACCACCGCCAGATAGATAAATTCATGACGCAATCGGATGAAGGTGATGTCGGCTACCCATAACTGGTTCGGCTTCACCAACTCGATCCGCCGTGTCAGATTCGGATAGACAAGCAAATGGTGCCGCGAGTCGGTGGTAAATACATACCCTTTGCGCCGCAGACATAGCAGATTGTCCTGCTGCATCAGTCGCAACACTCGCTTGTGGTTTACCAAGTGGCCCTCGCGCCGCAAAAGCGCGGTCAACATGCGATATCCGCGCCGGCGGTGATGGGTCAGGGCCAATTGCTGCAACCGCGCCCGCACCAACAGGTCTTCCTTCACAGCAGAACTCTTGGCTAAGTAACGGTAGAAACCAGCCCGGCTAGCCTCCGCCAGATGACATTGCTGTGCCACGGTCAGTGTTGCCCCTTCGAGCGAGAGTGAGCGTTCGATGCTGCGATAGACTTCTTGCCGCCATCGCCCGTACGATTCGCTGCTGCTCCCCTGACATACTCGAAGGTGCGCTTTAAAAAATCCACCTCCGCCTGCTTCTGGCCAAGCAGCCGTTCCAGTTGCGCGATCCGTAACTCTGACGCACTCGCAGCCGGCGGAGCTACTTCTTCAGACTTACTCCCTGGCGGTTGGCCGCGGCGTCGCTCAAGACCCGACCTGCCTTCCGCCTCATAGCGTTCCCGCCAGGCCAACCAATTTGGGCTTCCCAGATAGGAACATGCGATTGAGCGCAAACACAATCCTCGTTGATGTGTTGAGGTCCAAACTTTTCATCGCTGTTTCAGGGATGGCCTTGGCCTCCGCTGTGGTTTTTCGAAACGGAATCACGTTTGCCAGTGCCAATAAGGTTTCATACTTCACAGGGAGAGAGGTGTTTCGGGCCGGTGCAGCCTCTGTGTTGGTCGCCGCTTTAGCTTCAGTAGCGATAATTTGTTCTGTGAAAGCAGAAGACGCGGAGTCAAGCGAATAGGCGGACGTGGCCTTTTCGGGGACGGACGGAATTTCCCCTAATTGCAGATCGCGCGGCGCATGTGGTCGTCATTGTTCAGACGCCGAGCGATAGAGAGCCTTGTCTCGAATTAGCAAGTGGTTTTGGCCGCCTGCCGCGCTTTTGGGGTGCCAGCAATCGTTGCGTAGAACGTTCCACGGTATGCACAAAGTCAGCAGTTCCGAGCGGTCGGCCGGTGTGAGTCGATACGCGCATCGCGGTCAGGGCGGAATCTTCTTGCTTTGCCCGTAGAAATGCTTTCCAGCTCCTGGCGCTCCAACGATCCCTCCAGAGGTCCAATGAGAGCGATCCAGGATCAGGTGCGGCCGCGCTATGAACCGCTGCACTGGACCAGAGCCAGGATTCCGGCTCGGTCACGAGACGTGCGCGCACCGGATTCAGTTCCGTATAGCGCAGGGCTTCCCAGAGGTGCAGCTCATCCAACGGGCAGGAGTCGTAATGACCTTGCCATACGTGACCACTCGACTGGCGGGTGGCATTCCAGTAGGACGCGTAGCGTCCGTGCACAAGTTTGAGCTACAGCGCCAACGACTCTGCACGGCTCAGTACAAGAATCAAATGCACGTGGTTCGACGTGAGGCAGTAACCCATCAATCGCCACGTCATGCAATGCGAGACTCTGCGTCAGCAGATCCAGGTAGAGCTTGCGATCAGTGTCTGTTTCCAGGATGAAGTGGCGGGCGTTAGCGCGCTGGGTGACGTGGTGGGGTCCATCAATTGCATCACGCGGGGCAGACGGGCCATGAAACCCTCCGGTTGCGGCAGCCCGTCCCGGTTGGCCATCAGATTTAGGTCCGCCTCATGGTCGGGAACTAAAGTCTAAGGATGTATGCTCTCGTGAGCCCAGACAAGGTGACATGCAAGCCATCATGCTCCCGGCTGGTAAGGTCGTCCTGTTGCCAACGTGAAGGGATTTTCATTTTGTGTGAAACCGCGTTCCGCCATTGAACCGGACAACGATAGTCTTAGGCGGACCCGCCTCACGCCCACAGCACAATCAGGGGAAATCCCGTCCGGTCCCCGAAAAGCATATAAAAACGTATGGTCAGGGTTACCCACAGCGCGGGTTCTACACCCGCGCCCCCGGACTGAAGTCCGGGGCTTCCACCGTATCAAGTGAACCGCTCGGCGACATGTTATCCCTTCGGTCGTCATCGCCATCATGGTCGGCACGCTGATGACGCTCCGTCCCAGCCACAACGACTCGTGCTGATCCCGGCAATTTGTGGTCAGACGGGACCGGTACTTTACGAAAATCAAAGCCATTCGTCACTGCTGCGTCCGTGTTTTGCCCGTTGCGAAAACTACGCGAACCAAGCCCCGTTTCCTCAAAGTGCCAGTCCCCGTCTGACCACAAAACTCGGGGACGGAAAGGAACCCTTCGTGTTTGAAACCGGGGACGAAACCAGATTTCGTCACCAGCCTTCATCGAGCTTAGCCTTGTCTCTCGCCCTTGATGTTGCGCGCCGAAACTCTGTCAATCAGGGGAGCATTCCGCATTCGAACATTTTGTTGGCGATTGGTCCGGCGACCATGTCCAGAAAATGTGCCCGCATCTTTGGGTCACTGCGGAGCATCATCACGACCTTCTCCTTCATTTTTGCCTGGTCGCCCGATTCGGCAGGTTTCGGGGCTTCCTTTTTAGCCTTCAAATCTGCGCAGCTTGTGGTCTGGTACTTTTCGATCACTTTGTGCGCGAGCTTGTCCAGGATCGGATACTGGCTCTGCTGTGGCAAAGCAGAGGGGGCACTTGCAGTGAGCACTAACAAAGCGAACAGCGCAGACGTACGAGAGATGGCGTTCATGTTTGTTGCTTCTCCATTGTTTTTTTGGAATGGCCCTCGCATTATCGATGATTAAGAAGCAGTTTCCAACCTCTCCTGCATGTTCCGTGATCCACGGTAGGATCTGTCGCTGTTAACCCACTGACGATACCCTTCGATGATACCGGGCGCTGCAATGAGACGTGTGCGGAGACCTGAGTGCCTGGCTTCCCTTACAGCATGCATGTTTCGATTAACGATGTCAGGCTCGTCTTTCATGCTGCAGACAAAGCCGGTCGCCCGGTCAACGATCTCAAGGTCTCCTATCTTGATCTGTTCGCGGGCAGGGTACACGGCCGATTGACTGCTGGGGCTTGGTTTCCACCAGGGATAAAAGCCCTTCATCTTGTGCTCGTTTGAGCGCGGGTCGTAACCCGCGCTTGCACCGGGTTTGAGCGGGTGCTGCGAGCATCCTTGTGCGCGTCATTCCGATGCGGAGTAGCCGAGATTGATCGTTGCCCAACCGGAGACTTGGGTGAGGGGTGCAACACTGCGAATCCCTCGACTTTGCTCTCGATCAAGAGCCGCCGCCCCTGCTTGTTCACTCCATGACGAGGGAGGGACAATGCGTCGCCAATCGGTTCGCTCGATACGGTGCAAGCGCCGGACTTTAGTGCTCCTTCATTTCTGGATGGGTGATGTAGCATGCTACATAGTAAATAAAAGACTCTCCGAGGTGCCGGATGAGGCGCAGATTCTGCATAGCGATGATGATCGCAGTATCCATGGGAGCTGCAGCGCAAGCACAGGAAGTATTGCCACCCGAAATCGTTTCTGCCTATCACGCGAGTTTGTCAGCAATGCAATCGGCCAGGTCGTCGCAGGATATTTCCCGGATGGTAGAAGCCATGGATGCTCCAGACTGGGTCAGCATATCGCCAGGCGGCGAGAAGATCTTCCGTGGCCAGGCTGAAGAGCAACTGATGGGGCTGCTAGCGGTCCCAACGGGTCAAAGACCAACTCCCCTGCAAAGAATTATCTACGTGCACCAATCGGGAGTGCATACCCTGGTGGTTTATTGGGTTTATCGAAATACCAGTCAAGGGCCCGTTGGTTCTGTTGTGCGGGACACATGGACGAACACTCATTTGGGATGGCGCCGATCCCTGCATGAGAAATTCTTTCCCGACCGGCCTCTCGCGATGTCTTGATGCCATTGGCTGCGAATCAGGAGAAGTTGCGGGACTGACGAAGTAGGCAGATTGAATGATTCTTTTCCATAAAGTCACTCATTCCCAGGTTTCCCCAGGATGATGGGCGCGTGCGATGCGCCCACCACATATTGGGAAGGCAACTCAATCTGATGGCTTGATTGAACTCTAAAAGGCATTAGGCATCAGGTCCCCCTATCGCCCCTATAGCCCGTAAGCTCGCCTTCTCACGCAAAGCAGCAGGCGCCCCCGCTTTCCTTGTGCTAGCGAGGCGTCGTTGTTCTATCTCATGGGTTGTAAACCGGTACTTGTGTCTGGTTGAGATAGAACCAGGGTCCGTACTGTCCTAACCTAGTGGGGTCATCCGGATCCAGGGGAGCAAACAAAGGCGCAAGCACCTTCGAGTTCACCTTCTGGGGAGTGGCCGGGCAACTGGGCACATTCCAGAAGACGAAACCGTCCCAGCTCAATTGATTCTCAAACGGGGAGGTTGTGAGTGCCCACACCGAGGTGTTGTTGACTGTGACCTTTACCCCAGGATTGAAGCCGGTACACCCAGAGGCAAGGAAACTGGTGGGCGCAGCCCCGTTCGCAATTCCTATATCATGCTCGATACGGAAGACACCTGCCATCAGGCTGATGAGATACTGCTTGCGGGTAGAACGATCGAAGCTATTGAGCACCGCGCTGGATACACTTGAGTCCCAGGCGATGGTTCCTTGCTGCAGCGGCAATCCCAGGGTCTTCATTCTTCCCCAGTCGGAGAGGATGAGATCGAAAAAGTTGCCCACGACCTCCTGCCCATCGGCAAAATTGTTGGCCGCATCCCCGGCAAGATCGCCATAAGTGCTTGTCAGCAAACCCGACTGGTTAATCGCCGGAGTTCCGTCGGAATTGTTGGTGAACAACGCTCCGGTATTGAAGGCAATCGACGCCGCGTCGAAGCCGAACTGAAGTTCGGGTCCAAGTGGCGTCAAGTAACTCGCCAGGCTGAACAGGTCGCCCAGACCGGTGAGGATCCCGAATGAAACATGACTCGTCGCCGGCGGCGGCGGCACGTAGAGGTTGCTGCTTACGATTCCGTAATCCTGGGTCAGCAGCAGCCCGACATTCGAGTTTTGCTCGGTATAGAGCAGATCGAAATTTCCTTCAAACTTCTGGATCGCTCGGGCATATTCGAGTTCCGTCTTTAGCTGCGTTTGCAGAAGCGCGAAGTCCCGGCTCGAGAAATTCGGGTTGGCCACGTACTGCGCACCGGAAACCGCCGTGTAATAGTCCGACAAGGTGGCGTTCAGGTTGTTGTAGCTGCTGCGAATGTCATTGCATACGCAACTGAGCTGGCTGAAATAGAGATAGGCACTTTGCTGTCCGGCGTGGCCTGCCTGTGGATAGGGCCAGGCGACGGGCGCTTGCAGGGCAATCGCATCGAGCAAACTGTTGGCGCTGCTGTTGAATGTGGAAGTGAGGTTGGAGAGAGTGGGCCGGTAGTTCCATTCGTGATTGGGTGCGAGCTCGCCGCGAATGTTTGAAGGCAAGGTGGCAGCACCTTGCGGTTGCACCGCTCGCGATACGATCGAACTCGCCTCGGTAGCCGGCTTGAGCACTGCGCTGTGGGAACCGAATAATGCATAATCGTCGCCGGCGCCAAGGGACTCGAACACGCCGTAGGTCGCGCCCATGGATTGCTGGAGAATTGAGCCGAGATTTAACCACGCCGTCAGCGCCGAGCCGCTGGTTGGCCGGGCAACGTTGCCGATGCTGGAAAGAACGAAGACCGGGCAATTCCTACTCTGGGGTAGGCAGTAGTAATACAAACTGTTGCTGATATACATGCCCAGACTGTTGAGTTGCTGCGCGTTCAGTGGCGTGAAGGTGTGGTTGCTCAGCGGCTTGAGCGTCTGACTGTCCAGCACCAATAATTGAAAGCCGCCCTGGCCGCTCGCAACTGTGGAGGAGGCATATTGGTGTGCGCCGACGGTGATGACGTTACTGCTTGAGTTGGGAGCGGTGCCGGTCGAAAACGTGACGCGCGCCGTGGGCGAAAAGGTGTAAGCGCTGTAGTTGTCGAGGATCAGTGCGCCGGAGAGGGCCGCAGTGGTGCAGGCGGGAGAGTTGGTACTGCAAACCCGGTCATATCCGCTGCTCGAGGGCGCCGTGCCCTGCCGTGTGACCGATGCAATGAGCGAATAGGTCGCGGAAGCATCTTGCAATGCAAGGCTGCCCGAACCGCCGATCCCGGCGAAGACCTGATTGTCCAGACTGATGGCGAGGTCGCCTGCGGCCCCGATGCCAGCAAAGCTTTGCACAACAACGATGCAACCAAACTCACCGCAACCGGAGTAAAAGGATGGCTGGGCGAGCGCCGCAATGAGCGAATTCACGGCTCCATCGTCGACTGCTCCAAAAGACGTATTAGAGATCAGATTGAGGGTCGCGCGGTCGAGCAACAGCACTTGAAAGCCATATCCATTGGTTGTCGACTGGCCCTGATAGGTGGCAGCCGGAGCATAATAGGTTTGCCCGTTGATCTTCACACCATAGTCGGAGATTTTGCCTCCATGCCCGCTGACGATGCGGGTGGCAACCGGCACATAGTTCACTTGCGGCCCTGTGCTACCCGGCAGACCTGCCCCTTGATGCAATTGGAATCGAACGCTGGACACCGCGCCTTTGTAGTGGGCAGTAAACCGATTGCTGCCCAGGTTCAGATGGCGGCGATAAAACATGGCGCGGCGCACATGGTTCCTTAGCGGCCCAAATCTCCGCGACACGTCGACCCCATTGAGTTCGGCTCGGAATTCCTCCTGGCCCCCATTGCTGGGAAAGCAGAGCTTGATCTCCACCGGCAGGGACGCGAGTTTTGCCCCTTTGGCAGGGGAAATCACCCGGAAATTTCTCTCGGCATGGGAAGAGTCATCAAAGGCCGAATCAGGCCCGTTGGCCAGTGCATGCCTGCCGAAGACCAGCAGGCAAGCCGCGGCTGTCAAGGGCAAAAGGCGCGAGAATACCCAACTGAAGACTCGCCAGAGGTGGCGAGGCATGCGGGAGCCGGAGCAAGGCATGGATAAATCCTTTCAACTGTGAAAAGGGAGAGCAGGGGGAAGAGTTAGAGTAATCCCTGCTGGAGTGACTGGCAACCTTTTCGCCGAAATGCTCGGCTGCGCTTGCGCTGTGGAGCCGGCATCGAAGACCCTGGCAATGACGGGATGATCCATCAAGGCCAACGCCTGCCGCTCAGACTCGAAGCGGGGCAACGACGTCGCGCGTGTTCATGCAGGGTTTGATTGGTTTAACGAACCAGTAACAAACCAGGACAGACGACAGGGCCCCAATGCTTTCGCGGCCGCCGGCCGCCCTCTTGTCGTAAAGCTCGGCTTCCTCAAGAAGATTGAGACGTTCGCGCACCGCATGCGGAACCCTCGAAAGAATTGACAGAAACACCCGATCCGACATTGCTGGCCGTTTTAGCTGATGAACGTTCCGTCTGGTCCACCTGTTTCTGTCCACCTGTTTCCATCATCGATGGCCATCTCGTTCATGGCTCGCACCTTAGGCAAGCGCATCGTGGCTGAGGGGATCGAGACACCCAGCTCGATGGCTGCGCTTTGCCAAATGGGCGCGATGGATTATCAAGGGTATCTACTTAGTCGACCGGTGGAAGCGAGCCGGATGCAACACGTTCTTCAGGAGTGGCGTTCGGGCGTCTTGATGCTGGATAAAAAGAGATCCTAGTTCGATCAATTCGGTGACAACATACGAGATCTTGGTGCTGCGCGCCTGGTGCTGCGCGATGCCTTGACGCGTCTCCACGCCTACCGCGCACCCATTTTGCAAAAGGCCAGGCCTTTGCGAAACCTTAAGTCTGGACCCCACCCGAGCGAAAGCTGCGACCGTGCTTTTCCGGCCCCAACGCGAATATTACGATCAGCGAAACAATCACGAACAATTCGAATACGGTCAGTGCCATGGGATAGCCGAAGGTGTCGCGTAGAACATATTCGAATGAAACAGCTGGAGAGGCCAGCAGAACTCCTAACTGATACACGAACCCTGGAAAAAGACTGCGCACCGCATCGGGTGAAAGTTCGTTCAAGTGTGCAGGAATGACCCCGAAGGCTCCCTGCACACCCGTCTGCATCACATAGGAGCCAAGCACCAGGACCAGTACAGAGCCGCCGAAAGCCCATGCCGGGATGGAAAGTAGCGAAAGAATGAGGGCCGCAATGATCGCGCGTCGACGCCCGAATCGCTGAGACAGATTTCCGAAGCTCAGTGCTCCGATGATGGCTCCGATGTTGTAAATGATCGGGATGCCATAGAGCGGCTGCATGCCAAATACAAGAGCCCCGTGAATAGCTGGATGACTCTTCAAAAAGTCAGGATAGAGGTCTTGCGTGCCATGCGAAAGGCAGGACATGAAAATCATGACAAGAAGAAGATAAGAGAAGCTCCCCATATGCTGGAAGAGTGTTTTAAATACGAGCTTGATCGATCCCATCTGGTGAAACTTCCAGGCTTCGGATTCCGGCGCAAACGCGGTCATGATCACCACGATGCAGGCAAGCAGCGAACCGACCAGGAACATGGCACGCCAACCAAAGTGTGGTGTCACGGTCTGCATGGCGACAGCCGCCAGCAGATAACCCAGGGGATAACCACCCTGCATCATGCCGGAGAGCAGCCCGCGCAGTCTCCGCGGCGCATTCTCCATGGCAAAGGATGCTCCAATACCCCAGTAACCGCCCATTCCGATTCCATAGAGCGCGCGCATGGCGAGGAAGAAGAGATAGTTGGGAGAAAAGCCACTGAAAATGGTGATGAAGGAGAAGTAGACAACGCACATCATAAGCGGCTTGCGGCGCCCGAAACGGTCAGCAAGCGCCCCGAAAACGAGTGCTCCCACCGGGCGCATCGCGAGCGTGAGGGAGATTGTCCACACGATGGCCTGCTTCTTGACATGCAGATGAGCTGCAAGTGTGTCGAGCAGGAAAATGACAGCGAAGAAATCGAATGCGTCGAGCACCCACCCAAGGATTCCTGCGGCGACCGCAAATTGCCAACCCGGTGTGTCTGTCTCGGTCGCAAGCTGGTCGCGCTCGTCGACTAGCAAAAAGGCCTCCCCGTTTCGTGTGCCGCCATTCCGCAGAGGTCGCGCACGCATAAAGTCGTATCGAGACCACGAAGAAAACTTTGCGAGCTGTTCTGCCGAGTTCGAGAAGTCTCTACCAGATGACCTTCAATCCAAATTGTATCTGCCTGGAAGTAGTGACGGTCGAATCGAGCAGACCGGCATTCGGCACTGGGTTACCACCACCATCGAAGACGGTCTGATGATTGATCGCGGGAGCAAAATTGGCGTGATTCGCGATGTTGAATATTTCCGCACGGAATTGAACATTAAAGCTCTCCGATATCGGTGTAAACGGGTTGTTCTTTACCAGAGAGAAATCCATGTTCTGAAGACGCGGCCCAGTCAGGGAATTTCGACTTAGGTTGCCCCTGCGGTTGAGCGGATTGGGCGCGGTAAGACACTCGGTCTTAATGTAGTTGGTGACTTTGCCCGGATTGACGAGGGATCGACACCCACTCCCGGGCACCCGATCTGGAAAATCCCACGGGTCCGTGCTGGCCAATCCTAATGGGTCACCGCCTATGTTGGCGGTAAATGGGACGCCGCTGCTCACTTGATAGATGCCGCCCAACTGCCAACCATCGGCGACCAGGACTAGCGGCGCCGCGGTGAAGCCAGACTTGGGAATAACCCAGGTGAAGTTCGCGATGAGATTGTTATTCAGGTTGAAGTCGGACGGTCCCCGCCGCAGCTCCGGATTGTAGAAAGGGAGACTTGAGATAGCGTTGGCAAAGCTGTCGCCGCCAACGGTAGCAGACCCGGTATCAATACTTTTGGCATAAGTGTACGATGCCTGGGCCTGGATACCGTGCGACATGCGTTTGGTCACCTGCGCTTCCAGTGCGTTGTAATACGAGTCGCCCGACCAGATCACGGCGCTGATTTGACCAACGTTGGCATTTAACAAAGTGCCCCCAACCGGATAGGTTGGTGTCAACGACTGCGGATCATTGGGCAACACGGTGTTGATGTCATCTGCGCGAAAGGCCTGGTGGACCCCGCGGGATCCAACGTACGCAATCATCGAGGAAACGTTATAGGCGAATTGATGCTGCACATTGAGGTTCCACTGCATGACGTAGTTGCGGCCCGGGTTAGGCTGGACATAGGATTGGCGCAAATTGCTTGCATTGCCGATCTGCGAGAAGAGTCCTCCAGGAAAGGTGCCGGCGGATAAGTTGGAAGCACTCCCCAATTGGTAATACGGTGACGCGAGAGGTAAGAGCAGTTCGTAGAGGTAAGGCAGAGGAAGGACGTCGAACAGGCCAAAGCCGCCACGAATGGAGGTGTGACCGTTACCATTCGGATCCCAGGAGAACCCGACCCGGGGTTCCAGGTTCTTCCAGGTCGGGTTTGAGAAAAATGGCGATCCCAAGTGAGGAAGCGGGTCAGTGATGTGCCGCAGCGTCGAAAGTTTACCGCTCACTTCGGTAGGAACGGTTGCGATCTCGTACCGCAAGCCCAAATTGAAAGTCAGCGTTGGAAGGGCCCGAACATCATCCTGGAAGTAGCCGGCGACAATGTTCTGACGGACCTGGCGTTCACTGATGCTGCCCGGGATGGCTGCATTGAAGTTCTGCACTGGCCCATTGCTTAGAAAGTCGGAGAAAGTTCCGTAAGTCAAGACGCCATTCTGATCGGAGCTGGCAAGGATGTTATCGATGATGTGTTCCAGTGCGAAGCCAAACTTTATGGAGTGGATCCCCCGGCTCACGAAGGCATCGTCGTAAAACTGGTAGGTGCTCCAATTGAATCGGTAGTTAGGGCTGGCACCGAGGCCTCCGGGAAAAGTAACGACCGCACCATCGCTGAAAACGACTCCTGGGGCGGGACGGCCCGGAACCGCGCCCAGAGATGTATCGTTCGCTCCGGCGTTGATTGGCTGAACGTTCTGGCCGGAGAAAGCCTGAACCACGTTATAGCCGAAGCGAGCCGTATTCAGAAACTTGTCGGTAAAGGAGTGGCTCTCCTCCAGGGTCACAATTTGGCGCTTGGTTCTGTTCCCCGTGAGGATCACATTGAGCAGATCGGGTTGCGTGGTGCTCGCCTTATCGAAGACATACGTGCCCACCAGTTGATCGCGACCCGTGAGGGCATAATCGCTACGAACGGTGAAATAATTTTCATTTGTAATCTGCCGGGCGGCGGAGATGGCGGCTCCCGTGTCTCCTGAAATTTGCGAGGTGGCCTGGGGGAAAAACTGAAGATATTTTCCGGCTACCGGGTCAACCGTGACAGTTCCGGTAGTGAAGTCGCCATTTCTCGCTGCCGGCGAAGGGACGGTGATAAGCGTTGTCTGGATGGTGGACTGGCGAACACCCTCATAATCTCCAAAGATAAAAAGCTTCTGCTTGAGGATGGGACCGCCGGCGGAGGCCCCAAACTGATTGCGCTTGAAAGGCGGAATCTTCGGCGGGTCAAAGTAGTTACGCGCATCCAGAGCACTGTTTCGTATGAACTCGTAAGCGTCACCATGAAAGTCTTTGGTGCCGGACTTGGTTACCGCGTTAATTACTCCACCAGAAGTTCTGCCGTACTCAGCCGAGTAGTTACCGGTAAGCACTGAAAACTCCTCCACCGCGTCTACCCCGAGGTTCACACCGAGGACGCTGCCCGGCGCACCGTTGGAGTAGTCGTTGATGCTGATGCCATCGAGGCGGTAGTTGTTTTGTGAGGGCCGCCCACCCGTGATGGTGAGTTGGGAGCCAAAGCCGCGATTGCCTCTATCCGGGCCGCTGGAGAGGATCACCTGGCTGTGAATCGCCAGAACACCGGGTTCGAGTGTGGCCAGTTGCGTCCAGTCTCTGGCATTGAGGGGCAGTTCACGTATGGTCTCGGAATCGATCACTCCACTTATGGTCGAACTTCCCAATTCCACCGCGGCGGGAGCCGTCGTTACCTCGACCCGCTCCACCACCTTGCCCACGCCGAGCGAAAGATTGATTTCCAGCAGGCCACCGACCGTCACTTCAATACCGGATGCGACGGACGTGGAAAAACCAGGCGATTCTGCTTCCAGTTCGTAGTCGCCAGGCAGCAGATTGACGACGGAGTAGGCACCTTGCGCGTTGCTCGTCGTTTCCTTTTTTGCGTTGGTTTCAGTACTGCGCACTTCGATTCGCACGTTCGGCAGAAAGCTGTTCGCTTTATCAGTGATCGTGCCCCTGATGGTTCCACCCGCCACTTGTGCATGGGACGTCGAAAGTGCGGCCCCGCAGAGGCAGAAGAGAAATGAAAGCTGCCAAAATAGAGAAGAGCAGACACTGGGAAAAGCAAATCGTTCGTTTTCCATGTAACCTCCACGGCTAACCCAATCAGGCGGCACCGCAAGCCTCAAGACGGAATTGTCTAAATAGTCCAAAACGTCTGGATCTTATAAGAGAGTGAGAAACACATTGGCTAGAACCAGTAACGAGTAAGGCCGTCGGCGCAAAACTGCGGAGATACAGGCGAACTTCTGCCCAGCATGTCACAGGAAAGAGACAATGCGAAAGTTTTGTTAGCCTAAGAATGGGATGATGACTCACGGCAGCCATTTATGCGGTTGAAAATGAAGATCGCATAAACCCATCATGAAAGTCTGTTCAGAGAAGGAATGGGCGCCAGATTCGTCGTCAGCGTGTTGCCTGCAGGCCCCCGGCGGGGCGTGAAAAGTTTGCAGCGGACAGGCTGTGAAGAGCCGCGGGAGCAAGCAACGGCAGGGTGACGCGAACCTCGGTTCCCTCGCCTTCCACGCTACTGATCGAGACTGTGCCCTGGTGTGCTGTGCAAATCGCTTTGACGATGGAAAGGCCGAGGCCAGAGCCGCCCGATTCGCGGGAACGTGCTCTGTCGGCACGATAGAAGCGCTCAAACACATGGGGCAAGGAATCACTCGGAACACCGATGCCGTCATCGGTCACCAGAACAATTCCCTGGCCCCCTGTCGCAGTCACGTCGATGCCCACCCGGCCGCCTTCTCCGGTGTACTTGATGGCGTTATCAATCAGGTTCACAAGCACCTGTTTGAGGCGGACATCATCTCCCAGCACGAGTACGGGGCCACGTTGGCTACAGAATATCGAAATGTCTTTTTCTTCCGCCAGCAGACGCATTTGCTCAACCGTCGATGCCGCGACGAGACACAGATCAACCGGTGCTCGTTTGATATGGGCATCGCCCGAGTCAATCTTTGAAATATCGAGCAGGCTGTCGACTATTTTTGAAAGGCGGTCGATTTCTTCGATTGCGCTGCCGATCGTATCGAGCACCGTCGGGGGCAGCAGAGGCAACTGCACCATATGCTCAAATTCTCCGCGGAGAATGGTTAGCGGTGTTCGCAGCTCGTGGGAAACATCGGCGGAAAATCGCTGATTGTGCGTGAGAGCATCTTCCAGGCGGCTGATCATCCGATTCAGCGCCAGGGAAAGCCGCTCCAACTCATCGCCGGTGGGGACGACGGGCAAGCGCTCGCCGAAAGAGTGGGTACCGATCCGCTCTGCGTGTTCTCCCAACGCCACAACCGGCCGCAGGGGACGAGTCATGACCAGATACCCACCTATGGCCGCGCCCACCAGGATGAGCGGAGTGAACAGAAGCAGGGTGAAAAACAGGCTCCGCAACACGTGATCGATACTATTCCGCGATGCCCCCGTCTCGATGAGAAAGCGGGTACCGGAGCGGGTGACATAGGGAAAGGTATAGAGGAGGAGACGGGCGGAACGATCAAGGGTTTCTCGGCGGAACGACGGCGTTTCCGCCGCAAGATTGGGACGCGGCACCAGGGAAGCATGGATTAACGGATCTCTCGAGTTTCCCGAAGCATATAACACAAAGCCATCGCTACGGGTGATGCGAATGAAGCGTCCGCTGCTCTCTGGGGCATACGACTCCACGACTTCCTGGACCATCCACGCGGAGCCCTTCGACTCCTCTTCCGCTACAAATTGCGTGGCGATGCCATTCGCCTGTCCCATCAAAGAGTGCTGCAGCGAATTTTCCAAATAGCCCTCCAGACCCAGGTAGACGGCCGCGCCGAAAGCCACCAGCGCCACGGCCAGCAAACCCACGTACCAGAGGGTGACACGCACGCGCAGAGAGCCTGCTTTCATCGCTCACCCGGCCCGTGAATCATGTATCCCGCTCCGCGTACGGTTCGAATCATCTTGTCTGGATAGGGGTCATCCAACTTCATACGCAAGTGGCGAACGTACACATCGACAATATTGGTCATACCGTCGAAGCTCTGGTCCCAGACGTGCTCGATGATCATGTTGCGAGACAAAACCCGCCCCGGGTTGAGCATGAGGTACTCAAGCAGGGCGTATTCTTTTGCGGTCATCTCCATACGGTTACCTGCCCGCTTCACCTGCTGGGTAAGCCTGTCCAGCTCGAGGTCACCGATCTTGAGCGTGCTCGACCGGCTCACCGGTCCTCGGCGCAACAGAGCTTTGGTGCGGACAAGCAGTTCGGCAAAGGCAAAGGGTTTGGTGAGATAGTCATCCGCGCCAAGATCGAAGATACGCACCTTGTCATCGACGGCATCGCGCGCGGTGAGGACCATGACCGGGACGCACGAGTTCGTCTTGCGAATGCTCTTCAGCACTGCGCCCCCGTCGAGGCTAGGCAGCATGAGGTCGAGGATGATGAGGTCGTACGAATAGGTCTGGGCGAGTTCCAGCCCCTCCCGCCCGTCGGCGGAAATGTCGACGGCGTAGCGCTCGGCTATCAAGCCGCGGGCGACAAAGGCAGAAACCTTGGGTTCATCTTCAACCAACAAAATGCGCATGCACTCGAACCTCGTTCAGTTGTCTGGATGGTTATGAACGACTGATGGAGTACTAATTAAAAACCATTCAGCCGCTCCAAAAGACTATTGCTAACCATAGGCCCTATGCACTATGAAGACAATTTCATGTTCGCTTCATGGCCCAATCATGACGAATGGTCAGGCTTTGATTTACGCAAGGATGCTCTGTGGATGGCTGCGTCTACTGGGCAGACTATCTGTTTAGACTGCTCCTGGCGATAAGGAGTCATGATGAAACTGTTTGGTTCGGTGGCGCTCCTCCTGTCCGTTGGCGTTTTTGGCGTAACAAGCTCACCGCTCACGGCACAGCAGGCCGCACCTTTGAAACTGGTGCGCTCGGTTGCACTGCCCGGATATAAAGGAGACTTTGATCACTTTGCTGTGGACCAGGATCGCCGGCGGTTACTGCTCGCAGCGGAAGACCATGGAACTCTGGAAGTATTCGACCTAGAGACGGGCAAGCACTTGCGCACCGTGAAGGCCGGTATTGACACCCCGCACAGCATCCTGGTGCGTCCGGGTTCGCCCACGATTCTGGTAACCGATAGTGGCAAGTCGATGTCCAGGCTGCTCGACGCAGACAGCTATGAACCGAAAGGCACGGTGACGCTGGTACCTGGCGCTGACTCGATCGGGTATGATGCTGCGGCAAATACCCTCTATGTCGTCACGGGTGGGAAAGACGTGAAGATGGCGACAGTTGAGCTTGCAGCCATCAACCCCGATAGCGGAAAGAAACTTGGGGCCGTCACCTTCAACGATGATCACGTGGAAGCAATGGCCGTGGAAAAAGGTGGGAATCGGCTGTTCATCAATCTTTCGCAGACAAACAAGATTGCTGTCGTTGATCGCAAAACCATGAAGGAAATTGCGCAATGGCCGGTTCCGCCAGCCAAGGGCAATGCTATGGTCGCTTTGGATGAAGCCCGTCATCGGCTCTTCGTGGTCTGCCGCACTCCGGGCATGCTGGTCGTCATGAATTCCGATACGGGAGCGGTTACGAATACACTGCCCGCTCCGCAGCGCGCTGACGATGTGCTATTTGACGCCGCTGCCGAGCGGGTCTACGTTCCCGGCGGAGAGGGCAATATTGAGGTCTATGACGTTTCCGATGCGGATCATGTGAAGACCCTCGGGAAGGTTAAGACCGCACCTGGAGCCAAGACGGGCATTCTGTTGCTGCAAAAGAAGCAGTTGGTGCTGGCGGCATCCCCTGGCGATAGCAAACAGACTGCCAGGGTGCTCACGTATGCCGTAGAGTAAGCAACGGTCACCACATCGTCTTTTCTCAGTATGCAACGCAGGCAACACCCGTCATTGCTATGGGCGCGAGAGGCTTGGACGGGGACCTGCTTACCCCCGCTTCACCGGGACGGGACGAAACGGGGAGTTGAGTGCTTCCCTGCGGATGCGGAGATGCGGAAGTCGGACCGGGCCGGCTCGGCCCTACTTCTTCAGCCAGATTTCGACACGACGATTCTTTTTCCCGGCCTTCCGGGTTATCGTTTGAGGCGACTGGCAGATCTGGTCCAAAGCCGCGCACGGTAGCTGGTTTCAGACCGCGCTGGACAAATTGATCCTGGACCGCTTTTGCTCGATTCTCGATTCAAGGAGAGCGCAATGTTGGCGGCGCGCGACCCGGTGCTGTCTGCAGAAATACGGGGACGTTCACCACGTAACCGCATCGGCGCTGACCGTAAACGTGGTGAACGTCCCCAGGTTTCCCCCGCATGGCCGGCGAGGTTCTCGACGGACAAACAAAGCAGATCGTTGCACACTGGCGCAGCGGTATTATTGCCGGCATTCCGAATCTCGCGCGGCATTCGCGCACGCCTGAGGGAGAGCCCAATCCGGAGTACCTCGCCAAGAGCAATCTCCGCTTTGAGCAGTGGATTCTGGACACATGTGTTCGCCCTTATGACCAGGACTGGCTAAATTATCAACAGGAAATTGCGCTTCGCCACACGAGTGTCAAGAAGAACCAGGCTGACCACGCCGAATCCACCGCGTACGTTCCGTTTCGCGACGTGGTCGCATTCATCCCTGTGCTCAACGACACGATCAAGCCGTATCTCGCCAGCAGGGGTCATAGTGATGCCGATGTAGTGGGCATGCATCTCGCCTGGACGCGCTCTTTGCAGATGCAGATCGCACTGTGGACCAAGCGTGGTATCGTGCGGGCTAGTGGTCAGGAAAAGACGGTCTATCTGTCCTCCGGGCTGCCACACAGGAGGGCAAATCCCTGAAGTATGGACTAACCATTTCACTGTTGATTCTCGCTGGCTGTTCCGGCTTCGTGCCAACACGGCCGCTTTCCGAGCCGCCCCAGATCGTAAACGCCTGGGGCAACTCTCAGACGCAGGGCTATGGTTTGCAAGGCTGCTTTACCTTAACCTGCCATCCTGAATCAGCATGGCCCGCCGTGCTGGCCATCATAAAGGGCTGGACGCTGAATAATCAGGCATACGGCGCCAGCAACTGCGCTGACCTGTCCTTCGCAGGGACGTCTCAATCTCTTTGGGATGTAAAGGTCGATGGCAACAGCAGGAATATCTACGGCCACTTTCGCAACGATCAGGCGCAGTACGGAGCGGCTTATGTCGCTTACGCGCGCGGCTGCGTCGAAGCGCAAACCGCGTGGTTAGCGATTCCTGAAGCAGACAAGATCCGCGCTGCGGGAAGCGGATGCGTGAAGACCGGAACATGGATAGACGGCTACCCGAACTCCGCTGCGTCTTACGCGAATACTGCGGGGGCAACCATGACCTGCACGGTGACCGGCAGCACGATCTATCTCGCAGCCGCGAGGCGCCACAACTCGCCCGCTCGTTTTACCGTGAGCGTCGACGGTATCGAAGCGGTAGACCCTGAGAGCGGCACCACCGTCTTCTCCCAAACTATGGTTTTCCCGGGACTCTACGGCCTGCCCATAAATCAAACCATCCTGCCAAACCTCATACGCGTTCCGAGCACAAATGCAACCCACACGGTCGTGTATACCTGTATCGATCCGGCTGGCGACGTGTGCCTGGCGTTCTATACAGCCGCGGTTGGCGCGGTGCAAACCCCTGTTGTCTATTCGTTGCCGACCCTCTACAACGCACCCGCAGAGCAAAAAGGCTATATGGACGCGGCGACGACTGACCTCTACCACACAGCGTGGCTGGCGATGGTTGCGGAACTGACTGGCGACGGACTCAACATTGTTCCGATCGATGCCACCCTGCCCGCGATCTATAACTCCGGCAAACAATCGCAGGAAGATGGCGTCCACCAAAACGCGTTCGGACATGCCTCCATCGCGGGCCATGCTGCTGCCGAATAACAAGCGAACACCCTCCGCAATTTGTACTGTTGAGTTTGGAGGAGAGAAATCGCAGACCTCTCCGTACACTCCGTGCCACCGCCCTGGGTGCAACGCGCGGCCTTTCTTGGCAGCATCTAATAAGCAAGGTCAACGCCCCACCCTTGTCATCCGCTGCGGACCCTTTTAGACGACAGATCGGGGACCGACAGACATGACCCTTTCCATTGAAGATGAGCGCGGTGTCGCCACCCGCTAATTAGCTCGGGCCCTCGCGATGCATCAAAGGTGAGACTCGCTTGACGTGGATCCGGACTGCTACTTGTTTGTGCACCGTTTTTCTGTGGCACCAAGCGCTCTCTCATTATTGATGGATCACCGAGCAGGCTATGGTGCCGCCGCCCGCCCCCGTCGCGTCTGAGGCCGTTTCCGTTACGACAAACTGGGTGCCCAGCGTGATTGGAGCGACAGTCGAAACATAGTTGTGCGTGGCGGCCCCGGTCACAGCGCAGCCGGTAACGATATAGCGGGTATCGGGGAAAGTGATCTGATTTGTGATCGTCGCAGAGCAGGAGTTTCCGGCTGCACCAGGGGTGATAGCGCATCCCGCGCCCATTGCGCTGAAGGATCCCGTCAGTTGCGTTCGCGAACGGTTGTAGCCCAGAACAAAACCCGACGCTGTGCCTTCGTTTATGACCGCGAGCGAATCCGTGCTCTTGTTGTTGTTCAGGCTCGTACCTGTATGGACGAGGGAAGACGATCCACTCAGATCAATCATGTGCTTGATCAAGCTGGAGCCGGTGTTCTCGCTGATTTCCGAATCAACCAGGCTCTGCTTCAGAGCCACGCCTTCGGCGAGATTGAGGAAAAGGTTGCCGGTGATGTGATTCTGGTATGAAGTGCCCGAGCCTGCCATGGCGATACCGATCGATGTGACAGGTGTGACGTAGGACACGAAGTAGTTGTCGCGCACCCACAGGCCCTTATCTGCAACAGCCGCCGAATAAACGCCATAGGCGTTGTTTTTATTCAAGGCAAAATAGTTCTCGGTGACCCAAATTCCACCGCCCACACCGTTTGCGTCGAATGCGACTCCCGCTCCAGTGCCGGCAGGGCCGCCTCCAATGTAGTCCAAAGTGTTGTGATCGATCGACGATGAGATTGTCTGGTTGTCGTAAACAGCATAGTCGAACGCAACGACCTTGTTGCCACTGAAAGTGATGCCCTGGGGCGCGCAGTAGATGGAAGTGCCGCAGCCTGCACCGTACTTGCTATTCGCCAGCATGAAGAAGCCAATGCTCACGCTGTGGTTCGATGTGCCGCTCCAACTGGCGTACTGAATCTGATTATTTACAACTTGTACGTTCACGACATCGCCGTTGAAGACGATTCCACGCCTCACTTGACTGATACCGACGTTATCGATCTTGCTGGCAACCAGGTCCTGAGCCTCGATGCCAGTGTCGAACCCATTGATTTGCAGGTTCTCGACCAGGAAATAAGGGATCGCGTGTGTGGTCGGGTTGTAGACGTTCGCCGTGTTCTTAATCTCGATGGCGGTCGCGGTCGCAATGGCTGAGTTGCCAGACCCAAGCATGGTGAAGTTCGAGAGCTTTCTTTCCGCGACGGACTCCTGGGATGGAGTTGCGCTACTGATACTCACCTCAATCAGGTTGTAATCGGTTCCAACCCAAGCGGCATAGTTCGCCCACAGTTTGGATGACTCACCCTGGCCTACAATCGACCCGTGCAGACCCATTAACAAGGGAGCGGTGATCTGACAGGTGCCCTGCGGTATCTGCACAACCAGGTTCACCAGCCCTAGCCCCAGATTGAAAGCGTTATGAGTGTTCAGAGCTGCCTGTATAGCGGCGGTGTCGTTATGTGAGCCGTTGCAGATGGCGCCGTAGTCGGCCGCGTTGACTACCCGCGCGGGCGTGTTCGTGTTGCTCAACGGAGGCAGGTTTCCGATGGGAACACCCGCGGGATTAGCCCGGAAGTTAGCGTTGGAGGAGTTGTTGCGCGAGTCGAGCGGGAAGGTCTTACCCGCGGCCTGGGCAACCGTCCTGTTTTCTGAGGGAACAGGAATCATCGAGCGGCCTTGCACACCCTGGTTTATTTGCCAATCCGGGGATGGTTGTTGCGCATTGGAGCTACCCGCGAAGACAGGCAAAAGCAGCAAGACGAAACTCATCTTCTTCATAAAACTCCATAATGTGATCGAACAAGACTATCTGAGGTAAAGCCGGACAGACGGACCTGGCCCGAATGCCGACGCGCGCACGGCCTGCGCGCGCATGGAGCCTGCTCAAGCCAGAAGAAAGCCGGATGTTCTATCACTCCCGAGGGGGCTGACACCACCAAGGCTTTGGCGCGTAAGGCCTTTGAGGATGGTGTGCATCGGTGGGTGATTTTGCATGAGCTGGGGCACTGGTACAGGCGTGTCTCGGGGTCACAGAGAAAATGGCGAAGCCGTATGCTCTCGAGCGCTAAACCTCCCCGAGAGAACATCGAAGTCTACACGGTGTCGCTGCTGGGCTACTACGTACCGTCAAACCACGCCCGCCTCGTCGTTTTTTGCACGACTCAAATTTTCTACGTTTTTTCCAGCAACCTCGCAAAGTGAGACGACGTCCTACCCTTTGTCTGCCCTGGTATCTGCTGAGTGGACATGCAGCCGGACGTGGCATGAGTCCGGCATCCCAGCGGGTATGCTCCGTCCTGGGATGGCGTACCTGGCGTCAGCACGACCACGAAGATCCAGGGCCACCCTCCTTCATCGCGGCGCATCACCTGAACCTCCCTCGCAAGCCCTCGGCTCGTCACTGAGGCGGCTCGTGCACCCCTGCACGGAAGGAGTCTTCATGCAGCAGTCTTCCACCCTCTCCAACAACCTTTCCCGTCAGCTTCCTTTCGGTCCCAAAACCCTCGTCCTCGGCGCAACAGCGCTGGTTGCGTATGGCCTGACTCGCCGCTCAAAAGCCGGAACCGCGCTCGCCGCAGCGGGTAGCCTGCTCGCGTACAAGGCCGCGCAGGCAAATCCAACCAAAGCCGATGCCCACGCAGTGTTCCTTGTGGATTCTTCGCCGGAGCAGGCTTACCAGGTATGGCGTAACTTCGCCGGCCTGCCACGCTTTATGGTGCACCTCAAATCGGTCCGCGAGCTGGGCAATAAGCGTTCCGAGTGGGTTGCTCTGGGCCCGGGCCAACGCGAGATTCGCTGGAATGCGGAGATCACAGACGATACCCCTAACAAGCGCATCGCCTGGCGTTCACTTCCCAACTCTGACGTGCAGACCAGCGGTTCTGTTGACTTTCGCCCTGACCCACTGGGACGAGGCACCTTCGTGAGCGCAAACGTGCAGTACGGGCTCCCCGGTGGTCCGCTAACGAGCGGCCTTGCTGCGCTGTTCGGCAAACACCCGGAGTTCGTCGTCCGCGAGGATGTTCGCCGCTTTAAACAACTGCTGGAGACCGGGGAAGTCTCCACCACGCGTGGCCAGACACACGGCCCACGCGGTATCCACGGCCACACCGCGCAAACCCTTCTCCGCGAAAAAACAAACATGCCGGACCCGCAACTTGCGCCGGCTTATAGCCGATCCGCATAGAACGACGACACGCAACGCCCGCTTCGCCGTGCATCGGTTCACGCATGCACGCGTCTGCTCGATCATCTCTCAACCCGCAAAGGAGAATGCGATGAAAGCCGTCTGCTGGATGGGCAAAGAAAAAATGCAGGTGCACAATGTGCCTGACCCTACGATCCTCAACCCGCGTGATGCCATCGTCCGCATCACCACAACCTGTATCTGCGGTTCAGACCTTCACCTCTACGATGGTTTTATCCCCACGATGGAACAAGGCGACATTATGGGCCATGAATTTATGGGCGAAGTCGTCGAGGTAGGACCAGGCATCAACAAAGAGAAACTCAAGGTCGGCGACCGCGTCGTCGTTCCCTTCACCATCGCCTGCGGCAACTGCCACTTCTGCAAACAGCAGCTCTGGTCGTGCTGCGACAACTCAAATCCGAACGCCTGGGTCGCAGAGAAGATGATGGGCTACACGCCATCCGGCTTGTTTGGCTACACGCATATGCTGGGCGGCTATAGCGGAGGCCAGGCGCAGTACGCGCGCGTGCCGTTCGCCGATGTTGGCCCCATCAAGATCCCCGAAGGCATTCCCGACGAGAAGGTGGTGTTTCTGTCCGACATTTTCCCGACAGGCTACATGGGCGCGGAGAATTGCAACATTCGCGAAGGCGACACCATCGCGGTGTGGGGCTGCGGCCCCGTAGCGCAGTTTGCCATTCGCAGCTGCTTCATGCTCGGCGCGGGCCGCGTGATCGCCATAGATCGAGTGCCGGAGCGGCTGGAGTTGGCACGGGCAGCCGGTGCGGAGACCCTGAACTTTGACGAAGTGGACGTGCTTGAAGCGCTGCACGATATGACTGGCAATCGCGGTCCTGACGCCTGCATGGATGTGGTTGGCCTGGAAGCATCCGGTCACGGCGCCATGTTTGCCTATGACCGCGCCAAGCAGATGGCCCGCATCGAGACCGATCGTCCGATTGTTCTTCGCCAGGCGATCATGGCTTGCAAAAAAGGCGGAACCATTTCGGTCCCCGGTGTTTACGGCGGCTTTGTAGACAAGATGCCGATGGGCGCGTACATGAACAAGGCACTCACCATGAAAACCGGCCAGACCCACATGATGCGCTACATGGGGCCGCTGCTCGAACGTATTCAACGGGGCGAAATTGATCCGTCGTTCGTGATCAGTCACAAGTTGCCGATCGACAGCGCGCCGGAAGGCTATCGCATGTTCCGCGACAAGCAGGACCGGTGCATCAAGATCGTGTTGAAACCATGGGAACAGCCGGCGGCCGCCTAAGAGTGGTCGTAGAAAAGGAGACGTATGCGTTTGGTGGAAAAAGAATCTGCTTTCGATACCGCGCTGCCGAAGGTAATCAGCCCTACGACGCACGGCATCATCGACTACTGTCACGCTGCATTTTTCTTCACGGTCGGCGTGCTTTCCGCTCGAACTCACAATAAGCCCGCCGCACGAGCAGCGTTCGCAACCAGCGGCTTTATTCTCGTGCAGTCGCTGCTGACCGACTACCGCTTCGGCGCCAAGCCGGTCTTCTCGTTTGAGACGCACGGCAAGATGGACGCCGTATTTGCCTCGAGCTCGTGGTTGGTACCGCTGCTGTTCGGCTTCGAAGACACAGTGGCAGGCAAGATCTTCGAGGGCAACTCGCTCGCTGAGGCCTCGGTGGTCGCGATGACCGACTGGAACAATCAACGCGCCCAGGAGGAACGCCGGGCGGCGTGAGTGAGGACGACTATGTTGCTTGTGCGGCTCCAGCAGATCAGCGGGATATTTATTGTCCTGCTGATTTTGCTGGACGTTTTCCTAACCGTACTCTACGCCAGGATGGGCACCGGGCTGATAAGCCCACTGCTTGCGCGCATGGTGTGGCGTGCGCTTTCGTGCGCTGGCCCGCATGGTTCCGCGTTACTGTGATCGCATTGCATCGTTCTGCGGCCCCTTCATCCTGATTTGCATGGTTTTCGTCTGGATCGCGGGCCTCACGCTGGGCAATGCGCTTCTACTCCACCCGGTACTGGGAAGCGCAGTGACCGCAAGCAGTGGCAAGACGCCAACCGATTTCGTGAGCGCGTTGTATGCAGGTGGCAGCAGTGTCTCGATCGTGGGGTCAGCCGATTTCTCCCCTTCGACTGCAGGCTACCGCTTGGTTTACCTGTTCAATTCAATCGTTGGCCTGTGTGTCACCTCGCTCACGCTTACTTACCTGATGCAGATCTACAGTCAGCTGCAACAGAGGAACACGTTTGCCCTGAAGGTCTACCTGGCTACCTGCGAAACCGGAGATGCGGCCGCATTGGTTGCCGGCCTGGGGCCAGGAGGCGAATGGAGTCACGGCACGTCTTTGCTCTGGGAACTGGCAGCTGAAATCGCGGCCACCAAAGAGGCGCATCATTTCTACCCCGTGCTGTTCTACATGCGCTTTGCGCAACCGTACTACTCCATGTCATTTGCCACGCTGGTGCTGCTCGACACAGTTGCCATCATGCGTTCCACGCTGGGAGATCAATACAGAACCGTCAAGCAGTTACGCGCTCTCGACCAGATATGGGCGGGATCGTTGCTGCTGCTGACTTCGCTGGAAAAGACCTTTCTCTCTGAAAGGCCAATGAAACCAGAAGAGCCTGGCCCGGCCGAATTAGCTCTTTGGCAGCAGAGGCTCGATCATGCCACAGCCCTGTTGCAGGCCGCAGACTTGCAGACCCTGCCGCGGGCGGATGCGTGGACCAGGTATATGGAGTTGCGCACCCAATGGAACGGACACATTCAGACGCTTGCACCCTCAATGCTGTATTCCATGCAGCAGATCGATGCCCCCACATACGGATCAGCACGACGGCACGAAGCTTTCCACAACCAAACGAACTTATCGGTAGCACCATAGACCAACGGATAGGGAGGATATATGGGACTTTTCGGACTCAGTACCAAACGACCGCTCAAGGATAGGCGCATCGCGATCCTGGCCACACAGGGCGTCGAACAGGTAGAACTCACAAGCCCTCGGAAAGCCTTGCTGAAAGCCGGGGCGACTGTGGATCTGGTATCTCCGCACAAGCTTCTGAAAGGAGGGAAGATCAAGGCGTGGAACCTGGTGAAGTGGGGCGACTCCTTCAAGATCGATGTGAGCCTCTCGCAAGCGAAGGCTTCTGCCTATGATGGACTGCATGTGCCGGGTGGCGTCATCAATCCTGACATTCTGCGCATGAATGACGATGCGGTCGATTTCGTTCGCAGCTTCTTTGAAGCGGGCAAGCCTGTGTCTTCCATTTGCCACGGGCCATGGATGCTCATCAACGCCGATGTGGTTGAGGGACGAACCCTGACCTCGTGGCCCTCTTTGAAGAAAGACCTTCGCAATGCGGGCGCCAATTGGGTCAATGAAGAAGTCGTCGAGGATCGTAAGCTGGTGACGAGCCGCGGTCCCCAGGACCTTAGCGCCTTCAACAAGAAGATAGTCCAGCTCTTCGCGAACGGGGCGCGTTCAGCCGATATTGAACAAGGTAACGGCAGGAAGTAGTCGCCATGCGAACATGGCCGGGGGCACCAGCCCCCCGGCCACCGCCGCGGATGTCCCACATCTGCAACAAACACCGCGGGGGACTCGGCGGTTGGACCTGACGACGTGATTCGCACAGTGGCTCCCTCAACCGCGCATCCAGCATCCGTGGCCTAATCAACGCTTCGCCGTCAAATGCCCAAGGTGGAAGCCGTGTGCGGGAAAGCCGCACTTACGGCTTGGTGCGGGGGGCGCATAGTGCTTGCGTCCCTACCGCGATCCCGATTTCAAGCTAAGGGGCGGAGGCCGCCTTCGCCACAGCCGCCTGCAGCGCCTGTAAAGTATGAGGCGTCATCACCGCGTAACCGGCTGCGCTCGGGTGTACACCATCCACGGTGAGCGCCGGAACGTAATTCTCGCCGTCGGCGGCCACCAGCATGGAGTGGTAATCGGCTAATTCTACCCCCTGCTGCGCGGCGAATTGTGTGATCCACTCGTTCAACTGATTGATACGTTCGAAACGCTGCGGAGAAGGATCAGCCTTCTGCGGCAGTGTTCCCAGTCCCCATGGGGGAATCGTTCCCAACACCACCCCGATGTTGTGCTGCTTCGCTTGCCGGACCATGGTCTCGATGTTTTTGGTGGTGTCAGAAAGTTGCCATCCCGGATAAACATCGTTGGTGCCAGCCATGATATGCACCGCCTGGGGCTGCAAATCGATGACATACGCCGTAAAGGGAGCCGCGATTTCACTGGATGTGAGGCCTACGACACCGACGTCCGTCCAGTGATTTTGTTGAAAGGTCGCCTGCTGCCCGGCCCAGTCCGCGTCCCAGTTAGCCGTGATGGAATCACCGACGAACACGACCGCAGGTCGGTAACGAAAACTTGCCCCGCAGCCCGACGTGACCACGAGGATCAGAAGCATCAAAAATCGTTTCACAAGTGCCAACATTCTACCTGCTGCGGCTAGTGGGCTCCCGGGGTCACCAGAGCACGATATTCTCATTCCCCCGATTCTCATTCCCCCGGATACGTTGCCAATTCATTTGTCACAACAATGGTGTTGTTAAGCCGGTCACAGTTCTCCGGGCTATGGCCGTCTTCCTGGAAACCCTTACGGCACTTGCCAGTGCAATCCATGAGAAACGGGACAGAGGCGCACAGCAGATCCCTCGGCTTCGCTCGGGATGAACAAACTGGGAAGCGCTCTGGACGAGGGTTCAGACGAGGGTGCAAATGTCCCCCACTCAAGCCAAACGCGGCTTGAATGGGCCACCCTCGAGTTTTTAGGGTCCGATCAGTCGCCACTCAGGAGGATCTGCTCACTGCCCGCATCCTGCTCCGCACCCCGTTCATCCCGTCCTTAACTTGCACTGCAAGCAAATTGCTGGGGATGACAAAGGGTGGCCGACTTCTCCTGGCGCGCTTTCAGCCTCTCGGCAGTTTCGCAGACCAACATCGCGCCCTCCGGCACAGGTATTTGGCAAATGTAAGCGCATCCGGACCGGCAAAAGTTGTGGTACGCTTCGCTTTACTCCCCCTACTCATGGCTTCAAAGCCAGCGGTTCGCCGCGAAAGGTGCAGGCATGCGGAACAAGCAACAATTGGCGGTCAGGGCTGCGACAGTTTTTCTTCTGGGAACTGTATTCGCGCTTGGCGCGGGTACCAGGGCGCTGGCGCAAAATGAGGAGAGCGATGGATGGCACGACAGGGGTCGCCATCACGGAGGGGATGAAAAGACGTTATATATCTGGGCGCAGGATCAGGCCAAGATCGCGCCTGACTTCCTTGCCGTCATTGATTTCGATGAGGATTCGCCGAAGTACGGCAAAGTTATCAATGTTGTGCCAGTGCCGCCGCCCGGCAACATCGGCAACGAACCGCATCACTGCCACCTTAACTCGAATAAGACAATCCTCGGGTGCGGTGGACTGCTGAGTCTGCTGAAGAATCAGAATGGCATTTTCTTCTTTGACGTTTCCGATGCCAGGCGGCCACGCTTTCTTTTCTCGGCCAAGGCTGTGGAATCGAGCATGACCGACGACTTTCTTCCGATTGAAAACGGTGGCTTTCTGATCTCGCAAATGGGTTCGGCGGACGGCATGGCCCCCGGTCGCATCGCGGAGTTCGATGGACACATGCACTTTGTGGCCAATCACTTTGGCGCAACGTCTTTGTTTGAGGAATGGCCCAAAACCCCGCCGATGGACGGCTTCAATCCTCACGGGATTTCGGCCCGTCCGGACCTCAACCTGATGATGACATCTGACTTCATCCTGCCCAGCAGCACGCTGATGCCGTCGATGTCGCCGGTGTTGCGCGGCTCCGTGCGCATCTGGAACTATCGCGAGCGCAAGATTACGAGGACCGTCGACCTGTTCACACCGGACGGAAGCCCCGCGCTGGGAACGATGGACGTAAAAATGCTTCCCGGGAACCCGCATGGTTATGGATACACGACAGGCATGTTTGATGGTTACATTTATCTCATCAACCCTGATCGTGACACGGGCACCCCCGTGTTCAATCTGGCCGACGTCAAGCCGCATGTGGACACGCCGATCGCCGGAGGCATGGGCCAGATCATGGCCACCCCGCAATGCGGTGACCGGCTGATTGTGGGTACGTTCATGGCCGGGCAAATCGTCATGTTCGACACCAGTAACCCTTTCCATCCGAAGCAGGTATCAGTGGCCAGCTTCGGCGAGAACTCCGGACCGCACAACCTGGTATTGAGTGGAGATGACAGCCGCCTGGTGGTGACGGACTATTTTCTCAACGAAGATGCTGCGGGCATCATTCATTTCGAGGGCGACCACAAGGTGCATGTTCTCAAAGTTACCCATGAGCGCCTGACAGAGGACAAGCAGTTCAAGCTGGACTTCAACACAGCCTTCAAGACCGGGCCGGCTCGTCCGCACGGGATCGCAATGAAGTAGTGCTGTTTCAGCAGGGTCTGTTCACGGCGAACATCATGTCCCCCGATTTCCTCCGCTTGTCCGATCGTGGAGCTCTGTAGAAATCGGGGCAGGGGAAAGGCGCACAGCAGATCCCTCGGCTTCGCTCGGGATGACAAAGGTGGCCTGGTGACTTTGCCTGGTGTAGCCGTCACGGACGGCAGTCAGAAGACTAAGCTTTCAGTGTTCGGTTGGAGCGATAAAGGAGGTTGTCGGTGTAGCTTCTGAGAACCCGTTCCGCTTCAAAGCCGGTGATAAACCCACACACTGCCTGTACTACCAGCGGCAACGCAGGTGTTTGGTGGCGCTCGACAATGGCCAGCACTTCTTCTCCGAGCAGCTTTTTCTTCAAATCCAGATGGCGAGCTGTTTCCTGGATTGCATCCTGATTGCCAGAAACTATGCTTGCAGTCCATTTCAGAACGTGTCGTCTGAAATCAACAAAGGGCACGAACATTTTGCCGGCCGCCTTCAAATCTGCCCCAATGCTGTCCACATTGTTCCGATCATCATCGATCATCAGGTCACCATCGGGGATATTCAATTGTGCATTGAGCACAATGGGAGCCGCCGCAATGATTGCCAGCTTGAAATTGTGGTGGTGTGCGATCGTATTCTTCGGTTCAAGTTCCGTATACCCGGCGTAGAGGCCATCTTTGCGTAACCGGGAGACGATCTCGGTGAATCGCAACGTCAAGTCAAGAACTACTGAGGTAACCGCATGACTCGCCTCATGGAGCGCGATAAAGGAGGCTCCGAACCCATCGCTGACCTTAGCCCATTCCCGGTAGCGTGCTATTGCCTGCGCGCCTGCCACGGTCACCGGTAGCACTGACAGTTTCGAATCGAGGACCATCCGCGAAGCTGTGCTGCTTCTCCTTCTCATAAAAGAAATTATCGCGTTCCGGCAGGTTTCCAGTCCGTACAACTATCGGGCAAACATAAGAGCAAAACGGCTCTTGCAGGCAATCCGACGGACATCCCACAAGTATTATGCGAGCTCGATGGGACGGCTCATGTCGCCGGACCAGGCGGCCAAAGCTCAGCCCGCGGTAGCTCCGTTGTAGCGCCATGATTGGCTGATTCAGGGCAGGGAATTGATTCTTCTCGCTACTGGCTAGTTGCCGTTGATCAAACGGCTTCGAGCGGGATCCAGATTTCGACCGGTCCCGTGGGTGTGCCAGCCTTCGAGATACTGGTGTAATGCTCAAACTCCGGCGCATTCTTTTCTCGACGTTCGGACGCCGGGAGCCAGCTCCTCAGCAACCAGATCCACGTGTCGCGCAGCAAGGCTGGATCGTCCACACGAACAACCGCGTACTCTCCTGCCTCGAGCGTTAGACGTTCGCCGTCTGTGGCCGCTTCTGGGTCTTCGACGGCTACGCCTGTCAGGTAGTGAATCTTGTGATCGCCCGTGCAGGGAGAAGCTCCATAAAGTTTTGCGTCGCTTGCGAGTCCTGGATGTTCCATCCGGAACGCGCGCCACTGCTGCGGGATCTTTTCAGAGGCTTCTGCCTGCGAGTCGTAGACCGCCATTGTTCCGACCAGCAGCACTTTCTCAGTCGTGCGAAGGACCGGATTCCGTGGCTGTGCCATAGTCCCCATGGTACATCGGTCCGCACTCAAGGGGCATGGTCGAGGGTGCGGGGGACGCGGACTTCAGAAAGCCTGCTGACGAGACCGCTTGACTAATCGATAACCATACGGTTATGGTTGGGAGCGTGAAAGCACGACCTGGAAATCTGGTCTTTCGAGCTTTGGCCGACCCGACGCGCCGGTCGATCTTTGCTGAGTTGTCGAGCAAGGGCGAACAGACGGTGCATGCGCTCACGAGCTTCGCTGGCGTTTCGCAACCCGCTGTTTCAAAGCACCTTTCGGTACTCAAGCAGGCGAAGCTGGTGCGGCATCGGCGGAATGGCCGGGAGACGCATTACAGGGCGCATCCCGAAGCGCTTGAACCGATGGTGCAGTGGCTTCGTGACTATGGCGCTTTCTGGAAGGACCGTTTCGATCACCTGGAATCTCTGCTGGAAAGGATGGATCCGTGACCCAACCCGAGAAAGAAACACGTAGCGTGGTAGTTGAGAGGACCTTTGCGCACGCACCTGAGAAGGTCTGGCGAGCACTCACTGAGCCCGCACTCCTGGGTCAGTGGCTGCTGAGGAACGACTTCTTTCCGGAGGTGGGCCGGAATTTTCAGTTGAGGAATGAGCCAGCCGGCGCCTGGGACGGAGTCATCGACTGCACAGTGCTTGCGCTGGACCCGCCGCACCGTCTTGCTTACTCGTGGCGCGTGTTTGGCCATACGAGCATCGTCGAGTTTACGCTGACTCTGGCGGACGGCGGCACGCATCTGCGGATGGAACATTCAGGCTTCCGGACCGATCAGCAAGCTGCCTATCGAGGCGCGCAAGATGGCTGGCAGCGGTTTGTGGGGAATCTCGGACGGCTGCTCGATGAGAAGGTCGCATGATGACAATGTGACCGCCAGCACGGACTGGGTCCTGAACTGTAACTGTGTTGTTCTACGCTCCATTGCCTGCGGAACAACCGCAGTTGCGAAACCCAAAAGAAAGCGGGATGTGCCGGTAACCAAAATCCTATGCGAAAACCAGCAGCAAACGAGGTTCAACGGTCAGTGCGCCATTCCCCTATGGAGCACCCACGACACCAGTACCCCCAGGAAACAGCGGCTTTGCAGGAGCTTGCCCAGAACTGCGGCCTGGTTGAGAAGGTCAAGTGGGGCAAACCGTGCTTCACGCTGGGGAACAAGAACATTGTTCTTATTCAGCGTTTTAACGATTACATCGCCCTGCTCTTTTTTAAAGGCGCCCTGCTGAAGGACTCCGGGCACTTGCTTTTCCGCGTCGGGGAACACATGCAGGCGCCCCGGCAACTCCGCTTCAGTTCGCTTGCCGATATTACTCGCCTGCGTTCCACCATCACGGCGTTCATCCAGCAGGCGATCGATCTGGAACAGTCGGGCGCCAAGGTTGCGTTGAAGAAGGTCTCGGAGATCAAAGTTCCTGACGAGTTGCAAGCAAGGCTGGATGCGGAGCCTGGATTGAACGAAGCCTTCGCCGCTCTAACGCCCGGCCGACAGAAGGGTTACATCTACCAGATTGCCGCAGCAAAGCAAGCTGCTACGCGGGTTTCCAGAGTAAATAAATTTGTTCCAGGCATTCTGGCTGGTAAGGGACTTAACGACTAGTGGTGCTGAGTTGAATCGGGCGCTCATCACCCGTTGCCATTTTCCGTTTACCTCAATGGCCCACTGAGCTCTGTACAGAAGGGTGGAGGGAGGAAAGGCGCACAGCAGATCCCTCCACTGCGCTTCGCTTCGGTCGGAATGACAAAGGGGAGAGTGGTTACCTGGATCGGTAGGCCATTCCAAAGGAATAGACAGGAAAGCAGGCAACGCCGGTAGGTAGACGTCGTGCTACCCCGCGGCCTGCTCCTATATCGTAAGAGGAGAAGTGAGCCGGAAGGTAACTACCGACTCCGCGGGAATCACTACATCGCGATCACCCGTGTAGGCGCCGGCGACCGTTCCCGCGCCTGCACCAGAAAGCCCACCGATAAGCGCGCCTTTTCCGCCACCTGCGAGTCCTCCTATCAATGCGCCCAGTCCGGCCCCGCCTCCAGCGAACACAGCGGTTCGCTTGCCGCGCCCTTTGCCGGTTTTCTCATACTCCGTCGTGCTTACCGGTGTTCTCCCGATTGCCGTGAGTTCCAGCCCAATGTCTCCTGCGCCTTTAAAGCGCCCTTTGCCTTTTGCTGCGATCACCTGGCCCGAGACCTCCGTGCCGGCCGGAATGAGCGTGCGCCCATCACTTACCAATGGCTGGCTCAGGAGCCCGTTGAACCGATCTCCTACGTTGTTGCCACTAGCGCTTAGTGTTTGTGTCACGCGAATCACCACAGGGGAGCCAGAGGCGATCGTCGCGCGGCTGATCACGGGTTCCGTAGTGGAGGGGTAATTGCGGGCAGTCGAAGCAGGCGCTGATCGCACGCGCGAAGCTGCGCGGGATTCCTGGGTAGCCTGTGGCGAGCCGGCCGGGTATGTTATGGACCCATCCGGGTTCGTTGTAGAGCCGTCGGCATTCTTTGTCGGACTGGGAGCAGAAACAGTGTGCGCAGGATAGGTAACGGATCCGTCAGGGTTCGTAATCGAACCGTCCGGATTTGTTGCGGCTGCCTGCTGGAACGGACTCGATTTGCATCCAGAAACGGTTGTGATCGAGACAAACAATGCACCGCAGAGGACAACCGTTGCGTACATCTTTAAACGAATTGAGCACATATCTCATTCTCCAGTTGGCGATTAAGCCATTGCCACGGGAGGGTGTGCGATCATCGCGCACCCTGAGAGACGATCGCATGGTGGCAGGAGGGGTGCACTACGTCTTTCGTGCGATGCGGAGCCTTCCGCGCTCAGGAAGCCAAACTGGATTAGCCCTGAAGTGGAAGCTTTTCAGGAGGGTATGACCGCAGGTGCGAAGTGTGTTGGAAGGGGGCCAGAGTTGGTCATGGGGAGCGGTGAATCCCCACATCTCCCGACTGGAAAACGTCGTGAGATATGGGGCACCCCAGGCGGTTACCGCGACAATGCTCTTTTCGGAAAGTGATTACGCAAGTTTCGTCTCAGCGCAGACCGCGCTTCAGGACAAACCCGATCATACGTTTCAATTGCCGCGAGGCTCCTTGAGCGAAGCAATGCCAGCCTCGCTCGCCCAGTTGCCGGAGTCTTCGAAAGCTTTCTCTGCCGATGCAATTGGCAGTTTCCAATTTTTTACCGGCGTGTCTTTCAGTTGAATGTCGTGAGTGAATCGAATGAGACGATCGGTATCCGTTCCTACCGCGTCGGTGGCGCGTTGGCGCAGATAGTACGGCGGAATTGACTGGTAATACAGCGTTGCGCGGACGTAGGCCGCACGGGCAGTTCGCCAGGTCAAAGGAATTTCATAACGGATCACGTTGCTGCCGCTTCCATTCTGATAATCGGGATCGCACAGCTGATTTCGCTTGCGCGAGACACAGGTGCCAACCGGAGCGGTTTCCGCCGCGTAGGGTCCGGAGGAACTCCATCCGCGAGGCTGCAGGCGATTGTCCTTCACCTTTTGATTGAGGGCGATGAAGCTTGTGGTCAGGAAGCCTTCGGGGTTGCGTACGAGTTCCTCATAAATCTGGACCTGGTCTTCACGCCGAATGGGATTGTGCAACCAGTGATGGCTCTGGGTTTTTTGTTGAGTGGGCGTGAAGAATTCGGTCTCGAGCGGGCTACCACTCCCATCCAGGATCACTCCTTCACGATTCGTTTTCCCTGACTCCCACAGTACGTGGTTATTTTCATCGAGCACCTGGAAGTCCACAAAAGCCCGGCGGAAACCAACACCGGATGGGAAATTGTGGCCTACCAGATTGGTAACCTGGACGTCCGCGTAGAGATGATCGCGATGCCGGCCGAATGATTGCACGGCGACCTCGGCGCTCTTGTCAGTGGCGCTCTCCAGACTCGTGGCGATCGCAACATCGATGCCGGGTATGGTTGTCGCGGGGCTGCGTAGCATGGGGTCTTCCTGGTACAAACCAAGCTCGCTGCGGAATTGGCGGAACATTTCCAGCGCGAAAATATTGATACCCAGCAACGTGTGCCGGTGGTACTCGTCGCGCTTGACTAAGGTGATGTCTTTGTCCGGGGCGCGATAATTGATCGCCGGGAATTTATTGTCTTCAATATTTGCAATCTTGTAAGAAAGCGCGTTGCCCTTGTAGTCCTTCTGCATGTGGCAACTCTGGCAGCTTTGATCGAGAAAGCTACTGTTCAGCCATTCCAGGTAAGTGGTTTGTTCGAAGAACGTTGCCTCTTTGCCATCTCTCATCACCTGCTTACCGGAGGCTTCAAATACAGGGAGATCGATGGTGTGACAAGAACCGCAGAGCTTTGCCGACTCGATCTGGTTTTTTTCGGTCGCTTTTGGTTCCATGCCGATCGCGCTCTTCATCGGATACGTGGACACGTCCCGTTGATAAGGGCCATAGATCTCGTTGACGGGGCCAAGTTTGAATTTCGCGGTAAACGTTTCGGGTTCGCCCAATCCCTCGTTCGCGATGTGGTGGCAAGCGGCACACGAAACCCCATCGCGGGCGAGGGCGCCGTAGGGCGAGTCCATTGATAGCAGCTCCTCGCGGGGAAATGGTTTTTTCTTATCCGCCAAGTACTGCCGTTCGCCCATGACTCCATGGCAGCTGAGGCAAAGATCCTGCACGAACGGTTTTGCGTCGCTCAGGTGACCTTCTAACACCGGGTGCAATGTATTTTCTGAATTGAGCTGAGAGAAGAAGATCGGGTCGCGTCCAGACAGCCCCATCATGGAGAAGCGCCACTCACCATTTGGGGACAGGTTTACGATTGGGTCAGCGAGCGCGCTTGGCCAGAGCATACGCGGCAAATCCGCGGTCGTTGGAGAGATAGTGCCAGTCGCATTGTGGCAGCCGGTGCATTGATCGGATGTGACGAAATGCGAGGGCGCATTGGTTGGCGCTTTTGCGACTACATGGTCGAACGACTCCGGAATCATGCAGGGGCTGGGCCCGATAATGTCCTGCTGGAAAAGCTTGCGCGCCAGACGATGGTGGATGTTGTCATCCGGAGGAAACGATGAGCTCGCGGGGCCCGCCGCCGCGCCACCAGAAACGTTCTTCGGATCGGCGTAGGTCGATTTGCTATTGGCCGCCGAGGCGTGACAATTCAGGCAGTACTGGCCAAACCCGACGCTGGGATACGACGCCTGGGGGCAGGCAGCTGCGGAGCCGCCGCCGTGTGCGGGGATCTCGCCATGCACCACTTCCGTTTTTCCTGTGCTTGCAGGCTGAAGGCCGGCCCAGTACCATCCGTCATGCGAGCCACCCGCATCCTTCACCATGACCGTCCATCCTTCCAGGGGCTGGCCGATTTCGGGGTACTGTTCCTTAACCAGCATGGCGCCGTTCGGCGGATCGCCTTTACGTTGATTCACCGTCATCCAACGCCACATGTCGGGTGAGTAGTAGATCTTGATAAAGGGATGTACACCATCGGAGGTCCGTACATCGGGATCATGCATCCAGCCGGCGGATTTATAGCAATTGCCTGCGATGAAGGTATCGAGTTTGAGTTCGAAGCCGGGAGAGCTTGCGGGTGGCAGCGTCTGACAGGATGCCTGCGCATTCGCCACCGAACTTGAGGTATGCACGAAGGGAAGCGGCGAGGTCAGCAGGACGCAGATCAACAACAGGTAACGAAACCTGAGAGTCATTGCACACTCCAGCAAGATTTTTGGGGTACCGAGATGCCTAAGTGGTTACGAGGGCATCATACCCGCTTCAACTGTTTTCGCGAAGCAAAAGGATGGAGACGTCACTTTCTACTGAACTCTGCGTACATTGAATCTGCGCCCAGACGCCGTACTGCCGGATACAAGGGAATACTATGGCACTGGAGTCCAGCCCTCATGCTCACCGGGGTTGCATGAGCGAGCCTTGTAGCAGAGGGCACCATTTGGTGGGTCTCGCCCCGGACCTGGCCCTCGCTGAAGGCGTTAAGAATGCCGGCACTTTACCACTGTTAACGGTCTGAACTTGACCACTATTACGGGTCTCAACGTTATCACTGAGGCGGGTGCCTCATATCTCACGGCCCTTTCAGCCGAGATGTGGGAGGGTTTCTTACCCCCTCTTCCCTCAACGGAATCCAACGGGAGATTGACACCATGACAGTGACAGAATTACAGCAACGGTTCGGGGTGGCTGGCGTCGCCGAGGTGAACGAAGGCAAAGGTGGCCTGACCCGCGTGGTCATCACCACTCCCTCGGCCTCGGCGGAGATCTACCTTCACGGAGCGCACTTCACCTCCTGGAAACCGGCCGGCAGCGAGGAAGTGCTCTTCGTGAGCGCACACTCCTCCTGGGCGGAAGGGAAAGCGATCCGCGGTGGTATCCCGGTGTGCTTTCCGTGGTTTCGCAACAAGCTGGATGACCCAAAGGCGCCCTCGCACGGCGTGGTGCGTACCAAGGCGTGGACGCTGGACGAGATCTCCTACCATGATGACGTGACTACGGTAAGCCTCTCCACCGCGAGCGACGCGAGCACCCGTGCCTGGTGGCCGTATGACTTCCACCTCACCCATAAGCTCACGATCGGCAAAACACTGGTGCAGGAGCTGATCATGCGTAACAGCGGCAGCGTGCCGCTGCGGTTTGAAGAGGCGCTGCATACCTACTACCAGGTGGGCGAAGCGGAGAAGGTCGTGATCCGCGGTCTCGACGGGGTCACTTATCTTGACAACACCGACGGCAACCAGGCCAAGGTGCAGCACGGGGATATCACTTTCACCCAACAGACCGACCGCGCATATCTCGAGACCACCCATTCCGTGGAAATAGTCGACCCGGTGGCTGGGCGGCGCATCCGCGTGACCAAAGAGAACTCGCACAGCACGGTGGTGTGGAACCCCTGGAGCACGGTGGCGGTCACCCTGCCCGACCTGGGGGATGACGAGTGGCACAGCATGGCCTGCGTCGAAGCCAGCAATATGCGGGCGTGCGGCGTTGACCTGCCGGCCGGCCAGCAGCACACCATGAAGACCACCATTACGGTGATCGAAGCACTGTGACCGAGGGCGCTTAAAAGTCGGAGTAGTTCAGATCCAGCGCCTCGATCAGCGGAGCCTCCCACCGCCGTACAGAAATCATGTACGGCTGCCGGCCGGTCGAGAGACGCACGTCCGCACTGTCCAGCTCATCGGGCGTGGCCAGGCCAAACACCAGCAACCGCTCGCGCAGAAAAGCCCATGAGCTGAAGTAGTAGGTCTGGAGCGAGTCCTCCGCAAGCGGTGGCTTTAAGACCAGGGTCACGCCGGTGCGGGCTCGCACTTCGGTGCGCGACAGTTTGGGTTTGAGAATGGCGGCGTAATCGCCGGCAGGGAGGCGGGTGGCAAGATAGGTCATCGAGATAGGTCTCGTTAACTGCTATCGGCGCAACCGCCATCGGAATTTATTTGTCCGCCCTGAGACAGTCGCCTGCAGCCGGCTGACGATGGCGTCGACATCGTAGACGCATCCGCCCCAGACACCGCCACTGGCTTGCACCAGCGCCGCCCACAGCCGGGTGTCTTCCGGTAACGCCGGGTGGGGCTTGAGGTCGCTGCGCGAGCGCCGGGCGGCCAGCCTGCGGGCGCCCTCTTCCGCGTCGAAGGTTTCTGTTCCCTCGCCGATCAGGTTCACCGTTCCGGTCAGTTGTGTGCGATCGATGCGGATCTCTACCTGGTCGCCGTCGAGCAACTTCCCGATGGGCCCACCGGCCAGGGCTTCTGGCGAGATGTGGCCGATGCAGGCGCCGGTCGAGACGCCGCTGAAGCGGGCATCGGTGAGCAGGGCCACATGCTTGCCGGCCGGGAGCCACTTGAGGGCCGAGGTAATTTGGTAGATCTCTTCCATGCCGGCGCCGGCGGGGCCTCCGCAGACCAGCACCATCACGTCGTGCTCGCGGATTTCGCCTTGCTTGATGGCGTGGATGGCCGCTTCTTCCGAGACAAACACGCGGGCCGGGCCGATGTGGTGGAACACGCCGTCTTCGCCGATCAGCGACGGGTCGATGGCGGTGCTCTTGACCACCGAGCCCTCGGGGGCCAGGTTGCCGGAGGGGAAGCAGACGGTGGCGGTGAGTCCCCGGGAGCGAGCCCGGTCGGGCGCCATGATCACGTCGTCGGGGTCGATGCCGTCGCGCTCCTGCAGGTTTTTGCGCAGGGCGTGGCGGCGGGGGCTTTGCTCCCACCAGTCCAGATTATGGTCCAGGGTTTCTCCAGATACGGTTAAAGCCTTTGTATTCAGCAGTCCAGCGCGTCTTAGGTGAAGCATTACTTCGGGTAATCCACCGGCCAGAAAGACCTGCACGGTGGCGAAATTACGCGGGCCGTTGGGCAGGGCGTCGACCAACCGGGGCACCATCCGATTGACGTGGGCCCAGTCGTCCGCGACCGGGCGCTTGAGGCCGGCGGCGTAGGCGATGGCTGGGAGGTGCAGCAGGAGGTTGGTCGAGCCGCCGAAGGCTGCGTGGGTCACCATTGCGTTGTCGATCGAGGCCTGGGTGAGCACGTCCCGTGTGCCGATTTTCTGTTGGTGCAGGCGCAGCAGGGCGATGGCCGAGCGGCGGGCGGCGTCGAGCCAGATGGGTGCGCCGGAGGGAGCGAGTGCGGTGTGGGGCAGGGCCAGTCCCAGGGCTTCTCCGATCACCTGGGCGGTGGCCGCCGTGCCGAGGAACTGGCAGCCGCCGCCTGGGGTAGCGCAGGCGCGGCAGCCCATTTCGGCCGCGGTTTCCAGGGTGATCTGGTTTTGTGCGTAGCGGGCGCCGATGGTTTGTACCTTGCCGGCGTCTTCGCCGTTTTCGGGGAGCAGGGTGACGCCGCCCGGAATGAGGATGGTGGGGAACTCCCCGGCGGAGGCCAGGGCCATCATCATGGCGGGGAGACCTTTGTCGCAGGTGGCGATGCCGATCACGCCTTTGCGGGTCGGCAGGGAGCGCATCAACCGGCGCAGGACGATGGCGGCATCGTTGCGAAAGGGTAGTGAGTCGAGCATGCCGGTGGTGCCCTGGGTGCGTCCGTCGCAGGGGTCGGTGCAGGCGCCGGCGAAGGGGACGGCGCGGTGGGCCTTGAGGGTGATGGCCGCTTCGGCGACCAGGGCGCCGAGTTCCCAATGGCCGGTATGGAAGCCGAGTGCGATGGGGGTGCCGTCAGGGGCGCGCAGGCCGCCGTGGGTGCTGAGGATGAGGACTTCTTCGCCGAGGAGGTTTTGTGGTTCCCACCCCATGCCGGCGTTCTGGCTCAGGCCGAAGAGATTGCCGGAGGGCGCGGTGAGCAGCATTTCGGGCGTGATGGGGAGCAGGCCGCGCGGGCCGGGGGCGTGGGTAGCGACGTCATCCAGGCGGAGCGTGGTGGTTTCGAGGACCGATTCCAGGGTGATGGCTGAGATGGGGTTTCTCCTGTGGGTTGATTGTAAGATGCCCGAGGTGCACTTTGCTTTCAGCACGCGGAGTCGAAACCTACCTCCACCGACCAAAATGATGGCGGCCGTGAGACCGGCAGAACGGGTGTAGATGTACCCCACTCAAGCCAAAAACGGCTTGAATGGGCCACCCTGCATTTGGTCTCTGGTCCCAGATGTCCGGGATTGGTGTCAGGCCCGAAGTGTACAGGGCAGTGACAGCTCGGGAGTGGGGTACATCTCAACCCTGGAAGGAGATCCTTGCGCGGACGATGGGGTTCGGTACTGGAATACTCAGGGGTCGTGATCGTCAGCCTCTGGGCAATCATGGCTTTGGCCATCGATGGGCCCTGGGGTCGTTGGCGGACACTCCTGGCCTTGTTGTATGCGATCAGTGTTGGCTTGCTGTTGCTCTACCGGCGCCTGCTGGCTAGCTTCGTTTGCTTCTTGCTGGTGCTGAGTTGGTGGCTTACGCTCAAGCCCTCGAACGACGGTCATTGGCAAAGCGATGTCTCGCGCACAGCTTCGGCCGATGTGCAGGGCCGCGAGATCACTCTTCATAACTTTCGCAGTTGCGATTACCGGGCGGAACTGGACTACACCTGCCAGTGGCTCACCCAGAAGGTAGCCCTGGATCAGATCGATGGACTCGACCTGTTCATGAACTACTGGGGCTCCCCACTCATCGCGCACACTATCCTCAGCTTTCATGAGAGGAATGGCCGACACATCGCGTTTTCGATTGAGACGCGCAAGCAGACGGGCCAAACCTACTCCGCGCTCTTAGGTTTCTTTCGTCAGTTCACCCTCATCTCCGTCGTCAGTGACGAGCGAGACCTGGTGCGGCTGCGGACCAACTACCGCCAGGGCGAAGATCTTTACCTGTTTCATACCAGCGCAACACCGGCATTCGCGCAGGCATTGTTCATGAACTACGTCGGGATGACTAATCAATTGCACGACCATCCTGCCTGGTACAACGCCATCACGCATAACTGCACCACGGAGATCTACACCCTCAAGAGCATGCACGATCAACCCTGGGACTGGCGCATCCTGCTCAACGGCAAGGGAGACGAGATGGCGTACGAGCACGGCATGCTGGCCACCGGCGGGCTACCGTTCGCTGTGCTCAAGCAACGGGCGTACATCAACCCTGCCGCACGCGCCGCCAATGAAGACCCGGACTTCTCCGCGCGCATCCGGCAGCAGCGCCCTGGTTTTTAACTACTGCTGCAAACGGCTATCCGCTTTACTGGGTGAAGCAGTCACCTGCGAAGGAGTGGGGAGCTGCGAGCGATCCCAGCCTCCACCCAGTGCCTCGACCAGCGCGATGGCGCCAGTCATCTGCTCGATCTGCAGGCTGGCCAGGACCGATTGGCTGCTGAAGAGGGTGTTCTGCAATTGCACTACGTTGATGTAAGGATCGATGCCGGTCTGATACCGCACCATTTCCAGATCGAGCGAGGCCTGGGCCGAAGCCACCACGCGACGCTCCTGCTGTATCTGCGTAGAAAGTATCCGTGTCTGTGCCAGATAGTCTTCCACCTGCTGAAAGGCGGTCAATACCGTCTGGCGGTAAGTCGCCAGGTTGGCGTTGTAGATGGCGGTGTACTGATGCAGCTCGGCTGAGAGCGCCGCGTTGTAGATGGGTTGCGAGATCGATGGGCCCACCGACCAGAAGCGGCTGGGCCAGTCAGCCAGGTGCTTGATGAAGGAGCTCTCAAAGCCGCCACCGACGGAAAGCGTCACCGTGGGAAAGAAGGCCGTGTAAGCCACACCCAGCGCGGCGTTCGACGCGGCCATGTTGCGCTCAGCCGCCGCGACATCAGGGCGGCGCTGCAACAACAGCGACGGCATGCCAATCGGGATCGGCGGCGGCGCAGTCGTGATCTCACGTACCGGTAAGGTGAATCCAGAAGCCTGCTGGCCGATCAACGTGGCGATCGCATGCTCATACTGGGCGCGCAGAATGCTGAGATTGGTGAGCGAGGCCTGCGCGCTCTCGAGCGTGGTCTGTGATTCGAGCACCGCCAGTTGATCGCCAATGCCGGTTTGATACTGTGCCTGCGTCAGTTCGACGGATTGTTGATACGAAGCGACCGTCTGCCGGTAGAGCTTGATCAAGCGCGTCCTGCCCGCGTACCTCAAAAAAGTAAGTCGCCAGGTCGGCCTGCTCGATCAGCCGCTCATTCTCCAGGTCAGCAGCGCTTACCTGCGCCGTGTATTGCGCCTCGCGCACCTGGTTGCGGATGCGGCCAAACAAATCGGGAGTCCAGGAAACATCGAGCGGCAGCGCGTAAATCTGGCTGGTTCGGCCGGTGTTGGCGGTGGTGGTATTGCTGAGATTGCCGGAGGTTTTCTGGCGGGTGTACGCAGGGCCGGCGTTGATGGTGGGAAAGTATTGCGCCCGGGCCACCCGCACCAGGGAGCGCGCCTGCATGTAGTTCTCAAACGATACCTTGATGGTCTGGTTGTTGATGTTGAGCTGGCTTTCCAGATTACTCAGCTCAGGATCGTTGAAGATGGTCCACCAGTCGCCGCGTATCTTGGCATCGGCTGGTTGGGCGACCGTCCAGTTGGCAGCGTCGGCCTGGGTGTCGTTGGCCGGGGTATTGGGGCTTTGCGGCGTAGCGGTATCGGCCGCGGGCGGCGCTTCCTTAAACGCAGGCGCGGTCTGGGTCGCGGGCGGATGATACTTGGGGCCCACGGTGCAGCCGGCCAGGGCGGCGCAGAGCAGGCTCGTAGCCCATGGTGTCTTCTGCATGCGTCTCTTCATGGTATCTCTTTCTCTGCGCAGTCCCGGGCGCATCAGGCCATCTCCCCGGATGCGTCAAAGTTGTCGTGATGCTTGCCTAATGCGCGCAGTCGCAGCCTATCCATATAGAGGTAGATCACGGGTGTGGTGTAGAGGGTCAGCATCTGGCTGACGATCAGTCCGCCGACGATGGTGATGCCCAGGGGACGGCGCAGCTCGCGAGCCGGTGCCGGTACCGAAGGCCAGCGGCAGCGCGCCGAAGAGCGCCGCCATGGTGGTCATCATGATGGGGCGGAAGCGCAGCATGCAGGCTTCGAAAATCGCGTCCTGCGTGCTCTTGCCGTGGATGCGCTCGGCCGGCCAGCGCAAAGTCGATCATCATGATGGCGTTCTTCTTCACCATCCCGATCAGCAGCACGATCCCGATGATCGAGATGACGTTGAGATCGTTCTTGAATACCAGCAAGGCCAGCATGGCCCCGACGCTGGCCGAGGGCAGGGTGGAGATGATGGTCAGCGGATGCACCAGGCTTTCATACAACACGCCCAGCACGATGTAGACGGCCAGCAGCGCGGTGAATACCAGGATGGGCTCCGAGCTGAGCGACTGCTGGTAGGCCTGCAGCGTGCCGGCAAAGAAGCCGTGGATGGTCGAGGGCATGCCCAGCCGGGTCTGCATCTGGTTGATGAGCAGGGTGGCGTCGCTGAGCGAAAGGCCGGGCGCCAGGTTAAACGACACCGTCACGGAAGGGAATACGCCGGTGTGCGCCACCTGCAGCGGCGTGGTGCCGGGCTTGGCGGTGCTGACCGCGCGCAGGGGGATCACCCCGTTGCCATTGGCCGAGGGATAGATCGCGTTGAGCCCGGCCGGCGATTGCCAGTAGTGGGGCGCGACTTCAAGGATCACGTAGTACTGGTTGAGCTGGGTGTAGATGACCGAGACCTGCGACTGGCCGAAGGCGCTGTACAGGGAAGCATCGAGCGAACTTGGGGTCAGGCCGAGGCGCGCCGCGGTCACGCGATCGTAGTTCAGCACCTCTTGCAGGCCGCCGTTTTGCTGATCGCTGTTCACGTCCTGCAGGGCGGGAATCTTTTTCATGTTGGCCAGCAGGATGGGTCCCCACTTGGCGAGGTCAGCGAAGTTATCGGCCTGCAGGGTGTATTGGTAAAGCGCGTTGCCGCCGCGGCCGCCGATGCGCAGATCCTGCGCGGCTTGCAGAAAGGCGGTGGCGACCGGCAGGCGATTCATCTTGGGGCGCAGGCGCGCGATGATCTCCTGCACGCCGACCTTGCGCTCTTCCAGCGGCTTGAGCGCGACATACATGAAGCCGCCGTTGCTGCCGCCCCCGCCGCCCCCGACATAGGCGTTCACGTTGGCCACCGCGGGATCCGACTTCACCACCTTGACCAGCTCCTTGATGGAATTGTTCATCACGCCGAAGGAGGCATCCTGCGGGCCCTGCACGCCGCCCACCATGGCTCCCGTGTCCTGTTGGGGGAAGAAGCCCTTGGGGATCTTGATGATCAGTACGACGTTCAGCACGATGGTCAGCAGCAACACCACCAGCATCAGGCCGGAGTTGTCCAGCACCCACGAGAGCGAATACTTGTAGGTGTTGAGCATGCCGTCGAAGAAGCGTTCGCTGGCGCGGTAGATGCGGCCGTGTTGCGCGTTGTGCTGCGGTTTGAGCAGATAGGCGCACATCATGGGCGTAGTGGTGAGCGAGATCACCATCGACACGATCAGCGCGGTCGACAGCACCACGGCAAACTCGCGGAACAGGCGGCCGACGATGCCGCCCATCAGCAGCAGCGGAATGAAGACGGCGATCAGCGAAATGGTCATGGTGAGCACGGTGAAGCCGATCTCCTGCGCGCCCTTGAGCGCGGCTTCGATCGGCCGCATGCCCATTTCCAGATAGCGGGATATGTTTTCCATCACCACGATGGCGTCATCCACCACGAAGCCGGTCGAGATGGTCAGCGCCATCAGCGAGAGATTGTCCAGGCTGTAGTCAACAGGTACATCACGGCAAAGGTGCCGATGAGCGAAACCGGGACCGCGACGCTGGGGATGAGGGTGGCGCGGGCGTTGCGCAGGAACACAAACACCACCAGGATGACCAGGACGACGGAGAGGATCAGCGAGGTTTCCACGTCGTGCACCGAGGCCTTGATGGTGGTGGTGCGGTCGAGCACCACGGTCATCTTGATTCCCTTGGGCATCGACCGCCTGGAGGAAAGGCAACTGGTCGCGGATACGCTGGTTGGTCTGGATAATGTTGGCGCCCGGCTGACGGGTAATGATGACGGTGACCGAAGGGATGCCGTCAAGATAACCAGCGGTGCGGATGTTCTGGGCGGAGTCGCTCACGTCGGCGACGTCGGAGAGCCGGACGGCCGAGTCCGTTGTGGTAGCCGATGACCAGGGGTTTGTATTCGTCGGCGTGTGAGATCTGGCCGTTGGTCACGATGTCGGCGGTGGTTTTGTCGTTGCTGATCTGGCCGCGGGCGAGGTCGGTGTTCTGCAGGCTCAGCAGGCGTTGGATGGTGGACATGGTGAGGCCGTAGTGGTTCAACTGCGGCGGGTTCACATCCACGCGCACCGAGGGGTAGGAAGCGCCGCCCACGAATACCTGGCCGACGCCCTGTATTTGCGAGAGTTTCTGTTCCATGATGGTCGACGCGGCGTCGTACATCGCTTCTTTGTCGTACTTGTCCGAGGTGAGGCCGATGATCATGATCGGCGCAGTCGGCGGGATTGATCTTGCGGTAGCTGGGATTGGAGGGCAGGTTGGCCGGCAGATAAGTGCGCGCGGCGTTGATGCCGGCTTCCACGTCGCGGGCCGCGGCGTCGATGTTGCGGCTCAGGTCGAATTGCAGGGTGACGTTGGTGCTGCCCAGTCCGCTGGAGGAGGTCATCTCCGTCACGCCGGCGATGTGGCCGAACTGGCGCTCCAGGGGCGTGGCGACGGAGGAGGCCATGATCTCGGCGCTGGCGCCGGGTAGGCCTGCGCTCACGGAGATGGTGGGGAAGTCTACCTGGGGCAAAGGCGAGACCGGCAGCACGTTGAACGCGATGCCGCCGGCAATGGCGATCGCGACCGTGAGCAGGGTCGTGGCGACCGGCCGGCGGATGAATGGGCTGGAGAGGCTCATGCGGTGGTGCTACCGGGGTGTCTGCCTAGCCCGGACCTTGCGAAGTCTCGAAGACTTCCCTGGCCGTGCCAATGCTTCAACGCCATCAGTCGCCTCCCGCGGGGAGAGGCTGCGGGTCCGCGCCGGTACGGCCTTTTTCTCCGGAGAGGCGCTGCGACAGGTTGTCGAAGAAGATGTAGATGACCGGCGTGGTGTACAGCGTCAGCACCTGGCTCAACAGCAACCCACCGACCATCGCGATTCCCAGCGGCCGCCGCAGCTCCGAGCCTATGCCCGAGCCGAAGGCCAGCGGAATCCCACCCAGCAGGCCGCCATCGTCGTCATCATGATCGGACGGAAGCGCAGCAGGCACGCCTCGTAGATCGCGTCGGTGGAGTTCTTGCCGTGCTGGCGCTCCGCCTCCAGCGCAAAATCCACCATCATGATGCCGTTCTTCTTCACGATGCCGATCAGCAGGATGATGCCGATGATCGCCACCACGCTCAGGTCCTGCTGGAACAGGATCAGCGACAAGCAACGCGCCCACACCCGCCGACGGCAGCGTCGACAAGAATCGTGATGGGGTGAATGAAGCTCTCGTACAACACGCCCAGCACGATATACACCGTGACCAGCGCGGCCAGAATCAGCAGCGCTTCGTTCGAGAGAGAATTCCGAAACGACGCCGCCGTGCCCTGAAAATCCGCCTGCACGGTGGCCGGCATGTGCATGTCCTTCACCACGCTTGTCGATGTCGTCGATCGCCTCGCCCAGCGCCGCATTCGGCGCCAGGTTGAACGACACCGTGACCGCAGGGAACTGGCCCTGGTGGTTGATCGACAGGGTCTCGGTCCGTTCTGAATGTGGGCAAACGCGCTCAGCGGCACCGCGTTGCCCGGGCGAACGAGGTGGTGCTGAGGTTGGAACTGGTGGTGCCGGTGCGTGGCGGCTCCGCGGACCAGCGCATTCTGCGGCGGCGTCAGCACGCCCGACGACGGGGTGTACAACGCACCCGTGGTGGTGGCGTTCGACCCGGCAGTCGCCGAGGCCGACGGCGGAGAAGGAAGTACTGGCGGCCGCGCCGCTCGCGCCCGACGACGCGTTCGCCTGGATGTACATCTTGTCCAGCTTCTTCGGATCCAGCTGAACCCGGGCTGCGCTTCCAGAATCACGTGGTACTGGTTGAGCTGGGTGTACATGGTGTTGATCTGGCGCTGGCCGAACGCATCGTAGAGCGTGCTGATCGATCGGTCGACGGCGCAATGCCCAGCCGCGACGCAGTCACCCGGTCAATCACCAGCGACACGGTCAACCCGCCGGTCTGCTGGTCCGTCGCCACATCTTCGAGCGAGGGCAGCTGCCTGCAACTCGTCGACAAATCGGTTCGGTCCACACGTTCAAGCTCGTTCACGTCCGGATCTTCCAGCGTGTACTGATACTGCGTGCGGCTTACCCGGTCATCGACCGAGATGTTCTGCACCGGCTGCATGAACAAGCGGATGCCGCTCACCTGGGCCAGCGACGTATTCAGCCGGCGGATGACATCCGACGCACTGCGGTCGCGCTGGTCCAGTGGTTTCAGGTTGATCGAGATGCGGCCGCTGTTCAGTCGTGGTGTTGGTGCCATCCGCGCCAATAAACGACGAGAGGCTTTCGACCGCCGGATCCTGCAGGATGACCTTGGCCAGCTCCTGCTGCTGGTGCGTCATGGCGGTGAACGAGATCGACTGCGGCGCCTGCGAGATGCCCTGGATCACGCCCGTATCCTGCACCGGGAAGAATCCCTTGGGGATCACGATGTAGAGGAACACGGTCAGCGCGAGCGTGGCCACCGCGACCAGCAGCGTGAGCCCCTGGTAGCGCAGCACCACCTTCAGGGTGCGCCCGTAGAACGCGATCATGCGCTCGAACACCCGCTCCGACGCCTGGTAGAAGCGGCCCTGCTTGCTCCTGCGGGTTGTGCTTGAGAATGCGCGAGCACATCATCGGCGTCAGCGTCAGCGAGACCACGGCCGAGATGATGATGGTCACGGCCAGCGTGACCGCGAACTCGCGGAACAAACGGCCGACCACGTCGCCCATGAACAGCAGCGGAATCAGCACGGCGATCAGCGACACGGTCAGCGAAACGATGGTGAAGCCGATCTGCTCCGCGCCCTTCAGCGCCGCCTCCATGGGCGGCATGCCCTCTTCCAGATAACGCGAGATGTTCTCGATCATCACGATCGCGTCATCCACCACAAACCCGGTGGAGATGGTGAGCGCCATCAGCGAAAGGTTGTCGAGCCTGTAGCCCAGCCCATACATCGCGGCAAACGTGCCGACAAGCGACAGCGGCACGGCGACGCTGGGAATGATGGTCGCGTAGAGATTGCGCAGGAACAGGAAGATCACCATCACGACCAGCGCGATGGTGAGCATCAGCTCGAACTCCACATCGGCCACCGAGGCCTTGATGTCCGTGGTCAGATCGGTAAGCGTGGTGACCTGGATGCCGGTCGGCAGGTTGGCCTCCAGCTGCGGCATGAGCAGCTGGATGGCCTTGACCACGTTGATGGTGTTGGCGCCCGGCTGGCGCTGCACGTTGAGAATCACCGCCGGCGTCAGGTTCATCCAGGCGGCCTGCTTGGTGTTCTCGACCCCATCGACCATGTTGGCGACATCATTCAGCATAGACGGGCGCGCTGTTGCGGTAGGCCACCACCACGTCTTTGTAATCGGCGCTGGTGATGAGCTGGTCGTTGGCATCGATCTGGTAGTCCTGCCGCGGACCGTCGAAGTTACCTTTGGCCGGGTTGACGCTGGCGGCGCAGCAGCGCACTGCGCACCGCCTCCAGGTCAATGCTGTAGGCCTGACAGCGCGGCCGGGTTTACCTGGATACGCACGGCCGGCTTTTGCCCGCCGCTGATGCTGACCAGGCCCACGCCGCTGAGCTGCGAGATCTTGGGGGCCAGGCGGGTATCCACCAGATCCTCCACCTGCGACAGCGGCATGGAGGTGGAGGTGATCGCCAGGTCAGCACCGGCGCATCCGCCGGGTTGGTCTTGCTATAAATCGGCGGTGCGGGCAGGTTCGCCGGCAGGAAACTCTGCGAGGAGTTGATCGCCGACTGCACTTCCTGTTCGGCAATATCGATACGAAAGCGAGAGGTTGAATTGCAGCACGATCACCGACACGTTGCCGGCGCTGGTCGAGGTCATCTGGCTCAGCCCCTGCATCTCGCCGAACTGCCGTTCCAGCGGAGCCGTCATCGTGGTGGCGACTACGTCAGGGCTGGCGCCCGGATAAAACGTGAGCACCTGGATGGTGGGGTAATCCACCTGCGGCAGAGCAGACACCGGCAACTGCGTGTAGGAGACAATCCCCACCAGCATGATGGCGGCCATCAACAACGAAGTCGCGACCGGCCGCAGAATAAATGGACGCGACGGGTTCACGGTGCATTGCTCTCATCGTTGGCCGGCAGGAGCTTCTGCTTGGAGATGATGATCTTCGAACCATCCTGCAGTTTTTCAAAGCTGCTGTCCGCGACCACATCCCCGGGGTTAAGACCGGTGACCTCGGTTTCGGATGCCTCACTCACGCCCGGCTTCACATCATGAATGTGGGCGACTCCGTTCTGGATGAGGAACACAAACGACTGATCGCCATTGTGCTGAATGGCCGAGGACGGAATCAGCACCACGTTGTGCAGGGTCTGCAGCAGTAACCGGGTATTCACAAACTGGTTGGGGAACAGGGCGTTGTTCTTGTTATCGAAGATCGCCCGCAGTTTGAGTGTGCCCGTAGTGGTGTCGATCTGGTTGTCAGTGCTTTCCAGCTTGCCGCTGGCCAGCCTGGTCTGCTCGGAGCGGTCCAGCGCTTCGACCGGCAGCAGATGGCCCTTGCGGGTCTGCTCCTGCAACTGGCTCACATTGTCTTCGGGAATGGTGAAGACCACGGTGATGGGGGCGATCTGGGTAATCACCACCAGCGGGGTGGTGCTGTTGGCCGTGGCCAGGTTACCGGGATCGACCAGGCGCAGGCCGACGCGGCCGGTGATCGGCGCGGTGATGTTGGTAAAGGCCAGCTGCACCTGGTCAAACTGCAGGGTGCCCTGGTCTGCCTTCACAGTACCTTGGTACTGGGCGACGATCTTTTCCTGGTCGTCGAGGGTCTGTTTGGGGATGGCGTTGCGTGCCCAGGCATCCTGGTAGCGCTTCAGGTCCATTTCGGCCTGGGCGAGCACGCTGGAGTCGCGCTCCAGCTGGCCCTGGGCGGTGGTCACGGTGGCGGCGAAGGGCCGGGGGTCAATCTGCAGCAGCTTTTGCCCCTTCTGCACCATCTGGCCTTCGCGGTAGAACACGTTGGCGATCGCGCCGGTCACCTGGCTCACCACCACGTCGGTGTAGACCGGGGTGACGGTGCCAATGGCATCGAGAAAGACGGGCATGTCGCCCTGTTTTGCGGTTTCGATGGAAACGGTCACGGGTCCGCCGCCGCCGGGTCCACCGCGCCGGCCACCCCCACCGGCCGCCAGCGGCGTCGGGCGCCTGGCGATGATGCATCACCCACCAGAAAAGCAAGGCGAAGGCGACCAGGATGATCGCCCAGACCACGATGCGCAGGCTGGTGGACCGCCTGGGCGCGGGCAATTGGTGATCGGGCCCAATATGGGTGTCGTTTGGCTGGGGGTCGCGTATGTCTTCTGGCATCAGTGCGTCTTGCGTCCTCGTTCCTGTTGCTGCCGTGCGCGGGCGGTGGCGGCGTCACGCGCCGGCGAGTCTGGCCAGGATTGGGGCAGTACGCGGGCAGGCCCTGGCACACTAGGGCAGTTGTCTCTCGTCCAGTTTATGGCATAACCATCCAAGGTAGAGGCACGAAACGAAAAGGGTTACAGGTACATCACCGGTTTGACGGATGAGCCACCGTGGAAGACGCAGGCATTGAGATGAGGAAAAAGCCGGCGCGGCTGCCTGGGGCGCCGGGGCGCGCGCCGGCTTTCGGGCGGAGCGAGGGGTTTGGGGGTCGGGCCTTCGGTCTGGCTGCGGGCTTAGGCAGCTGCGGGGCTTAGCCGGCCGCCGTTTCCTTGAGAGCGGGGGTGCTTTGCGGGGCGGCGTCCTTCTTCAGGCTGTGTACCTTTTCCCAACGCCGGTGCTGGGCGTCGGCGATGGCGCGGCGCGCCTTGGGGCTCAGGTTGCGTCGTGGTTTCCGGGTTGCCGGCGCGGCGCCGTAGGCGGCTTCGCTTTCCGAGAGAATGGCACGCACCTGCATCAGCCGGTCTAGCTCTTCCTCAATGGCCTGGAGTATTTGATGGTTCACGGGGATAAGTCCTTTCGGGGGTAAGGAGGCGCCGTGCAAAACCTTCCATCGAAAGGATAACAGGAAAGGTTGCTGATGGTGGAGAGGGGGGGTGGCTGTTTTGTAACCACTATTGTTTTAAAAGAGATAGGTTACCGTGGTGCGCGCGGGTAATGGCGCTAAAGTGACACCGCTCGTTCGCCAGGCTACCCGTTTCGTAAGATAGCGTTTTTTGGATTCTCCGGTAGTCTCACTCTTGTCAGAGGTTGTGACAAGACATCTCAGGGGGAACCATGAAGCGGTATACGAAGTCAATTCAAGTGGCGATGCTGGCAGCGGCGGGGGCCGTGTTGGCCGCTGGTTGTGCGGACTCCAGAGTGCCCAGCAAACAAAATCTGGCTGAGGCGCTTAACCATGATTATTCGGCGAGTGAAGATTGCCTGTTCGCCAAGCCCATGCCCTTTCCTTATGAAGTCGCGGTGAGCGACAAGCTGCTGTCGGAAACGCGGCACCGGCTGGATGCGCTGGCCGAGGCGGGTTTGCTTGAGAAGGAACAGTCGCAGCAGGGTACAGACACCATTAACCGTTACGTATTGACGGCTGCGGGCAGCCGCACCGAAGGCAAGGGCCGGTTTTGTTATGGCCGCCGTGAGGTCACGAGTGTGGAGAAGTTCACCGCGCCGGTCGATTACCAGGGCATGCCGCTGACCAAGGTGGAGTATCACTTCAAGTTGAAGAATCCGCCCAGCTGGGTGAAGCAGAACGATGTACGGAATGCGTTTCCGATGGTGGCGAAATCCACCGCGGAGCAGCCGGTCGATGATGCGACCCTGGTGCTGACGCATGATGGCTGGATTCTGACTTACTAAGATTGACTCTCCGGGCGCCCGTAGTGACCACTCCTGGTGGTTGCTATGGGCGTATTTTTTTGCGGGTAGAGTGGCTACTACTCGACCGGGGTGATGGGGAGGGTACAGATCAAGACCCCGATGCTGGAGTTCTGTAGAAATTTGCGGCAGGAGAAAGGCGCACAGCAGATCCCTCGACTGCGCTCGGGATGACAAAAGGGGGGCTAGCTAACCCGCAAAACATGTCGTCGCGCACCAAAAATAACCTAACGCGTAAGGCCACAAGCCAGAAAGCAGTAAAGTGCTTGCTCGGCGAAGACAGGCTGCTATTGGATTGACACCCGGACGCGGGTAACCGAGATGACGCTGATGTCGTCCTCCTGGCCAAATCTTTGAGCCGCGGTAGCCACTTCTGCCGCGCTCTTCGATTGTCGAAGCAACTCATGCGCGCGCTCGAACCCGAAGAGGTTTCCATGCGCGTCAGTGGCTTCGGCGATGCCGTCCGACATCAACATCACCCGATCGTCTTCACCTAGTTTGAATTGCATGACGCTGAACTCGGCGTCCTCGATAAAGCCGAGGGGCAATGAGCCTTCCACCTCGATCGCTTCATCGTTCAGATATGGGGCAATGTGGCCGGCGTTGGCCAGTGTCGCAGTTCCGTCTGCATCGATACGCAGTGCCTGGCAAGTGGCTTGCGCGTGGCCCCGTCCCAACAGTCGCCGGTTCAGCGACTGCAACATATCCAGTGGTTCCGTTGTCGTTTCAGAAGTACTGCGGATGGCGCCTACCAGAAAGGCGACCAGCATGCCTGCTCTGAGACCTTTACCGGTCACGTCGCCAGCGACGATCAAAAGGCCAGCGGATGATTTCTGGGACATGACCTGGAAGAAGTCGCCACCCACTTCCTTTGCGGGCCGATACTCGCTTTCCACGACGAATCCGGGAAAGACTGTGCGTGCCTCGGGCAGGATGACCTGTTGCACTTCCTGCGCCTGCTTAACGTCCAACGCCATCTGGCGCTGCCGGCGCACAGATAGCAGCAATCGCCGCAGAAGCAGCATGGCGAGCACCGTGACCAGGAGCAGATTCGCGATGTCGAGAAGGCGGACACGAAAGCCGAAGGGGTACCAGTTGGTACGGACATGCAAGAGCCGGAGTTCTCTTGTGAAGCGTGAGATGCCTGCGAGGACTACTACCGGCAAAACCAGCCATCCTTCGAATCGCTCCTGCCGAATCCCTTCCGCTGCGATCCAGAACAACAATCCGATGCATACAAAACGGACGACCCAGGACAACACCTGGAAGGCCGAACCCACCGGTTGTGAGATGAAGTTGTAAAGGTAACCCTGCCCCAGCAGATTTGAAGCTATGTATACGACAGCCAGCATGGCCGCAAATCGTGGAAGCCATGTTGGCCGCTTTAGGCTGAACCAGGTCCACCAGACCATCATCCACCCAACAAAGACGAGCGGATGAATAAACACGTCGGCCAGCAATGTGTCGGTAAGGCCTGACAAGAAGTGAGTCCAGGTATCAAGAGCCCCGACGCCACCATCCATCGCCGAAAGCAGGAAGATCGCCAGCCATCCAGAAGTAAACTCGGTCTGACCGATCGAAGAGTATGAGGCTTAAGGAAACGAGCGCTAGAAGCAGGAACAGAAAAGCTGCGGCTAATGTGAGCGCGTATCCTCGCACGACCTCGTCCGATTGCACCTGGATCGACATTGCGACCGTGTCGGCATCGCCTAACTCGGGCGCGGAGTGAAAGCCTCCGGCATCCGGGCTGGTTAACAACGTATTTGGCTCCATCCATATCCGGAAGGCGAGCACGACGGTGTTTGCAGCGTTGTTGCCCGGGCTGGCGTTCAAGGGAGGAAGCGGAAAGCTCATCGGGCGGGTGTAATAGATACGCGGCCGCTTTCCGGTGAAATCGCCGAAGCTGCCAATCAGATGCCCATCCGAGAAGACCTGGTAGGCATCATCGACATCCGCCGGTCCTGCCAGAGCCAAAGCTCTTGCAGAAGTATCCGAAAGCCTGACTCGCATGCGATACCAGGCGTAGCCCCAATATCCTTTGTGGCCCCGTGCGGTCCAGCCAGTTACGTAGCCGGACGTGCCGGCAACCGGATCGACTCCGCCGCTTTGCGGAGTGATGTCGACCGACTCCCAACCTGAGTCATCGAACGCGGGCGCTGCCCACAGCCGTTGTTGACTCACAGGATCGATTGGCGAGTCACCGATCTGAAATTTCCATGGCCCGTTGAGTGGGACAAGCGACTGTCCGATAACAACAGGAACGTCTCTGTCGCTTTGAACCGGAGGCGAAACCAGCGATTTTGCATATTGCGCTTGAGCCAGAACGCCACACACTGCTAAGGCTGGAAGCAGGGCCCAACGGAAATACGCTCGCGACATGGTACGACCTCTTACCTGGGGAACTCTGCTCGCACTATACTGCCCGACGCGCACTTTCGAGATTTCGTTCTCGAGAAGGCACAGTTATGCAGCCTCGGCTTTTGAGCAGGGAAGTGGTGGGCGAGAGCTCGTCGATGAACGCGGTGGCGGCTCCCGAAGCGGGGGAGGGCAAGTCGTCACGCTGGACAAAGCGTTGGCTTCGCCGCGGGCCCGACTGCCTCTTGTTTGAAGGCGGCTAACGCAGAGGGATACCCGCGAGTTCTGCTCCCATTCCCAAAGGTCCCAAGGTAAGGCAGTCCACATTTTCGTTCTTCAGTCCGCGGCGACCTCTTCGGATTGGGGGGTGGAGATTGGTTTGCCCCATCGCCAGCGCGAGAGCAGATAGCAAACGGGGCCGCCGGCAGCGACGAGCAATCCGAACAGCAAGGCCGGCATGTGCGCTACCTGTTCGGACCGGGATGCGTAAGCGGCGTACACGAGCAGCGCCACCGGCGGAACGCTTACCACCCAGACGCCGAGCATGCCGCCGGGAATACGAAAGGGCCGCACCATATCGGGTTGCTTGATGCGTAAAGCGATGAGCGCGGCAAACTCGATCACCAGGCTGGCGCCATACAAGATCAGATCGATGGAGATGAGCCGCTCGTAGGTGAACCCGAGCGCGAGTGCCCAGCCGAGGCCGCAGAGCAGAATGGCTACCCAGGGGCTGCGCCGGCGGTTGCGCCGCGTCAGCGCGGAAGGCAACATGCGGTCCTCCGCCATGACTACCGGCAGCCGGGTGTAGGAGAGGGTGAGCGCATTGAACATGCCAACGCCGTTGATGATGCCGCCGATGACGATGGCGATTGCCAACCAGGGCCCGGCAAGCAGGCGCGCCGCATCGGTCCACGAGCCGGTGGTGAATTGATCGACAGGGATACCGGCTGCTGCGATGGCACTGAGCGGAAGAATGTAGGAGAGCGCGACGATGCCGCAGGTCGCGAGCATTGCCAGTGGATAATTGCGGCGCGGGTTTTCTACCTCCTGCGCGACGGTTGTGGCATTGTCCCAGCCCATGTAGTTCCACATCGCGACCAGTATGGCGGTGGTGAGCGTGCCGTGGGGCGTGCCCGATTGTGCATGCGGCACATGCTGGAGCAGGTGATGCCATCCCACCCAGTAGCCGCAGCCCACGAGCACGACGAAGGGCGCGAGCAGGGCAACGAAGAGCACGATCGCGGTGCGGCCGACCGTGCGTGCTCCCGCCAGGTTCCACACGCAGCACAGGATGACAAAGGTCACCGCCCATAGTGTGGCGCGGCTGCCGGCGGTCCATGTGGGGAAAAGCCGCCCGAGATAGAGGACGGACAGGGTGGGATAGATGGCCATGTCGAAGATGCTGGCCGTCAGCGAGAGCCACGCCTCCTGGTAACCCCAGAAGGGGCCGAAGGCGCGGCGCACCCAGACATAGAAGCCGCCCTCGGCGGGGATGGCGCCGGCCAGCTCGCCGATCATGAGGGCGGTGGGCAGACTCCACACGAAGGGAACGATGGCGAGGATGAGCAGCGCGCCGAAGTAGCCTGCGCCGCCGAGCGTGTCCTCGATGCCATAGGGGCCACCGGAGACCATAAAGAAGGTCGCGGCGATAAGAGAGAAAAGGCGCAGCCGCCTGCCTTTGGGCTGCGGGTCCGGTAAATTTGAGGCGGCCATCTCAGCAATACTAATGGAGATCGAAATGCAAGCCCTGGAACTTGAGAAACAGGCCGCCGCCGCCAACAGTCGTCATGTACAGAGCTTTCTTGCGTCGGTCGACGCCTTCTCGTAGATAAAAATTCCTGGAGGAGAAAGGCGCACAGCAGATCCCTCGACTGCGCTGCTAATGAACAAACTGGAAAGCGCTCTGCACGAGGGTTCAAATGTCCCCCACTCAAGCCAAACGCGGCTTGAATGGGCCACCCTACAGTTTTTAGGGTACGATCCTACTCCCTTAACTTGCACTGCAAGCAGATTGCTCGGGATGAGAAGTAGGGGGCTATATAGCTAGCCCGCAAGCTCCGCAGCGGGGATGAGTGCGAAGAAGCATGGCCCTCAGTGCCTTAGAGCGGTATTGGATCAGGAGCAGGCGGCCTGGGGCGCCAACCGAACACGACGGCGGCGCCGGCGATGAGCAGAATGCCTGTGACCAGAGCCACGCACGAGGGCCAACCGCCCAGCTTCCAGAAAGCTCCGGGAAGAATGCCGCCGGCGGTTCCCCCGATGTAGTAGCTGCAGATGTACAAGCCTGCTGCAGAGACCCGAGTGCCGGCGGGAGCAGCATCCCGCAGGAAGCTGTTGGCGCAGGTCTGGGCGACAAAGACGCCCGAGGCGGCAATGGCCAGGCCCAAAGCCACGACCGGCAGGGCAGGGAACAGCGTCAGTAGCACCCCCACTATGCCGGCTACCACGGCGGCGATCATGCCTGTGCGCAACCCGACCCGGGCCAGCATGGTGCCGGCTACGAGGGTCGCGGCCAGACCACAGAGATACACCGCGAATAGGTAGCTCAGCTGGCCGGTCGAGAGCAGGAAGGGCGGGGCTGCAAGGTAGAAAGTGATGTAGCTGAAGGAGGCGACCAGCGTGAACAACATGCAGAAGCCGATGATGTACGTGGCCAACAGGCGTGGGTTGCGCAGGTTGGCGAGCAGCGGAGCCAGCCGCGAAGCCGACGGCGGCAGCTTGCGGGGTTGTGCTGGTTGTAACCACCATTGTGTCAAAGCCGCGCCCACGGCGCCGATCACACCCAGCACCAGGAATACCGGTCGCCAGCCATCGCGTTCGGCAATAAGGCCGCCGAGCAAACGACCCATGAAGCCGCCGAATACCGTGCCGGCCACGTAGATGCTCATGACCCTGGGCACCAGCGGGGCCGGCCACTCTTCGGTGATGTAGGCAATGGTGATGATGAAAATGCCGGGTGTGAGCAAACCTTGCAACAACCTCCAGAAGGCAAGGGCACCCAGGCTGGTCGCGGTGGAGGTGAGCACGGCAGAGATGGCCAGCAGCACCATGGAAGTGACGATCATCCGCTTGCGATTGACGCGTTCGGCGAAGATGGCCAGTATGGCCGCGGAGAAGGCGACCCCCAGCGTTGAAGCGCTGATGGTCAGGCTCACCTTGCCTTCTGATGCGTGAAACACCTGCGCCAGCAGGGGAAGCAGTGGCTGCGTGCAGTAAAGATCGAGAAAGGCAACCATGCCGCACACAAACGGCACCAGCATCTGGCTGCGGGATTTCTGGTCGTGCTGGGCTGCAAGGGAAAGCTCCGCTGCATGGGTCACGGATGGCATAAGTAAGAGATGTTCCGGAGCCCGCGGCCGTTGCAAATTGGCCCTTATCCGTGCCGATCAAGAGTGTGTGGGTGGCCATTGGGGTCATTCACCGGAGGATTGGAAAATCGATCGATCACCTGGAGATCCCAGCCGCGGGCCGATTGTTCTTGACGGAGCTTTGACACCTGTTTACTCTATGCCTGAAGCAAACAGGCCTATGGAGAATGTTACCCGCGATCTATTTCCCGGCGCACTTGAGATGATGATCCTCGAGTCGCTTCGCCGTCAGCCAGCGCATGGGTATGCGTTAGTGCAGCACATCCAGCAGCGCTCCAATCATCTGCTGCAGGTGGAGGAAGGATCGCTGTATCCAGCGCTTCAACGTTTATTGAAAGCAAGACTGGTGAAGGCTGAATGGGGCGTGTCCGCCACGAATCGCCGGGTAAGAACCTATCAGATTACTCCGGCCGGGCTGCGCCATCTGGAACAACAGATTTCCAGTTTTGAACGCATGTTCGAAGGTATTTCTCTGGTCCTCAGTCCGAGCAAATCTTCATCCACTTAGGAGGCGCTGCTATGCAGTGGATTCCGCAACTTTTCCGCCGCGGCAAGCTCTATGACGATCTATCCGAAGAGATCCGTCTGCATCTGGAAGAACACACCGAACAACTGATCGGTAAAGGCGTGAGCCCAAAGCAAGCGGAACGGCAAGCGCGCGTGGCCTTTGGTAATCGATTCCTGATGGAGGAACGAAGCCGCGAGACATGGCAGTGGCCTGTACTGGAATCTATCTGGAGCGATGTGCGATTTGCATTGCGCCAGTTGCGACGTTCGCCTGGCTTCACCATTGCCGCGGTTCTTACTCTGGCTCTGGCCATCGGGGCTAATGCCGTGGTGTTTGCTGTATTGAATGCGCTCATCCTGCGGCCTCTCGATGTGCCCCATGCGGAGAGCCTTTATACCATCGAGCGCGGAGCGGATAAGGAACAGAGTACTTCGTACCCCGACTATCTCGACCTGCGCGATCGCAACCGCAGCTTCGATGGCTTGACGGCGTACACCCTGGCTCCCGTGGGTTTGGATACAGGCAACAATCCGACCCAGGCCTGGACGTATGAGGTGACAGGGAACTACTTTGACGCATTGGGTATCCAGCCTTTTCTTGGCCGCTTCTTTCATATCGCTGATGAGCATGGTCCGAACAGCGCTCCGTATCTGGTGCTCAGCTACGCTTACTGGCGCAGCCACTTTCAGGGTGATCGCGGCGTGGTGGGCCGTGTTGTTCAGGTGAACAAGCATCCTTTCACTATCCTTGGCGTCGCACCGCCCGCGTTCCGAGGGACTTTGTTGTTTTTCGCTGCCGACTTCTGGTTGCCGATGGTTCAGCAGGAACAGGTGCAAGGATTCGCGGTGCTGAACGATCGAAGCAAGCGCAATATCTACATGGTGCTGGGCCATGTGAGGGCGGGATTCACGCCGGCCCAGGCGATTGGCGATTTGAACTCGGTCGGATCGTATCTCGAACGGACCTACCCCAGGGACGATGCGGATATGACCTATTCCCTGGCGCGTCCAGCTCTGATCGGCTCCCGGGCCGGGCCTCCGGTGAAGGGATTCATGACCGGCATGATGCTGCTGGCGGGACTCATTCTGCTGGCTGCCTGCGCTAATCTGGGCAACCTGTTTGCCGCGCGCGCCGCTGACCGGGGACGGGAAGTTGCCCTGCGCCTCGCTCTCGGTTCGAGCCGCAAGCGCATTGTGCGCGGAGTAATGACCGAAGCCCTGCTTATTGCGCTCACCGGAGGCGCCCTCGGACTTGCGAGCAGCATTGCGCTGTTGCGCGCGTTGAGCACGTGGCAGCCAATTCCCGAATATCCCTTGTATGTACCTGTGAATCCGGACTCACATGTTTACGTTGCTGCCTTGCTGCTGGCCCTGGTCAGCGGATTCCTATTCGGCATGGTCCCGATCAGGCAGATACTTCGCACAAACCCCTATGAGGTGGTGAAGGCGGGTACAACTGGAAGCATTGCGTTTCATGCCGGAACCGGGATGACGTTCCGGGACTTGTTGCTCGTTCTGCAGATTGCCATCTGTGGGGTGCTGGTCACTTCCTCGCTGGTTGCCGTGCGCGGACTGCTGCTCTCGATGCACACCAACTTTGGCTTTGAACCGCGGAACGCCATGCTGGTGGATACGACTCTTAGCATGGCGGGGTACAGCGGCGACGGAGTGCCCGCCATGCAAAGGCGCATGATCGACGCGCTGCAAGCGATTCCCGGCATCCAGTCCGTGGGTCTGGTCAATCAGATTCCCCTCGGAGGGGGCGCTTCGACCGCAGACGTCTTTACCGACCAAACGACAGACTTGCGGCCGGCGAATGTTGTTGCGCCTAATGTTGCCAGATACGTGATATCGCCTGAATACTTCCAGGTGGCGCGCACATCGTTAGTGGCTGGCAGGGCTCTCTCCTGGCACGATGACAAGAACGCGCCGCGTGTGGCGGTGGTCAACCAGTTGTTTGCGCGAAGAGTCTTCGGCTCCGTCACCGGAGCGATGGGCAGATACTTCAAGATGGAGGATGGAACGCGCGTGCAGGTGGTGGGCATTGCCGAAGACGGAAAGTATTATCAGCTGACCGAAACTCCAAAGACGGCGATGTTTCTGCCCTTTCTGCAGTCGCCCACCAGCATCACTTGCCTGGTAGTGCGCTCCGGCAGCGACCCGGAGCAACTGGCCGCTGCCATCCGCAGTACGCTCCGAGACCTGGATGCCAGCTTGCCTTTGAATATTCAAACGTGGACCCAGGGATTGAACATTGCGCTTTTTCCCTCGCATGTGGCAACGGTCTCGCTCGGCGTGCTCGGCATCATGGGCGCCATGCTCTCGATCACCGGCATCTTTGGCATGGCTGCCTACTCCGTCAGCAAGCGTCTGCGCGAAATTGGAATCCGCATCGCTCTTGGCGCACAGCGCAAAGAAGTATTACAGGCCGCACTCGGACGCGCGGTGAAACTTCTCGCAATCGGTTCTGCGGCCGGATTAGTCCTGGGATTTCTCGCGACTCGAGTGCTCGCCTACATCGTGTATCAGGCCACACCCCGCGACCCGGTGGTACTTGCCGGTGTTGTCTTCGCTATGTCCCTTGTGGGCCTGTTGGCCACGTGGATTCCGGCGCAACGTGCACTGTCGGTTAATCCTGTGATCCTGCTACGGGAGGAGTAAATCGGGGCAGGCTTATAAGTTGCCGGAAGAACCACTCATCGGCTTAGCTTGAACTGCATGCGCTGAACTCGGCGCCCTCGATAAGACGGAGAGGCAGTGAGCACACATAACCATTCGCCCAGGCGCCGAATAGACCCGCGGCGCCTGCAGCATGGCTTCCCGAACAAGCTAAGTCACACGGGCGAAAACTGCTCGTGGACTCAGGCGTTTGTGCCGCCGTCGACCGTGAGGTTTGCTCCAGTGATGTACGCGGCCTCAGGGCTGGCGATGAAGGCCACCAGGGCCGCAACCTCGTCTACAGTCCCATAGCGATTGAGAGCGGTATTGGCTTTCTGCGGTGTTGCCCATTCGCCCGCCGCGGGATTGAGATCGGTATCGATCGGACCGGGTTGCACATTATTGACGGTGATGCCGCGGCCGCCGACTTCGCGGGACAGGCCCTGCGTAAACATTTTTACCGCTCCTTTCGTGGCCGCGTAAGACGCAAGCCCGGGAGTCATCATGCGCTCCCCGACGCATGATCCGATCATGATGATGCGGCCGCCCTGGTTCATATGCTTCAACGCCGCCTGGGTGGTGATGAATACTCCGCGAACGTTGATATTGAGCACGCGGTCAAACTCCTCGAGGGTGGCCTCTTCAAATGGCTTGGGGATGGCGGTTCCGGCGTTGTTCACAAGAATGTCGATCGAACCGAAAGCCTGGACGGTCTTCGCGACCGCAGCCTTGATAGCCTCAGCATCCACTGAGTCGGCTTGAATTGCGATGGCCTTGCCGCCGCCCTTTTCGATTGCTTGCACGACCGCTGCTGCTGAAGTCGCATCTTTTGCGTAGGTGATGGCGACACTGGCTCCATCGGAGGCGAGACGCTTGGCAATCGCTGCCCCAATACCGCGGGAAGCGCCGGTGATGAGTGCAAACTTTCCTTCAAGTTTTCTGGACATGTAATTTCTCCTGGTGTTGCGTTTGAGCTGGTGTGAAAAGCGTGGTGGCTGATACATGCGGCGCCTCGCCGGTCCGGGGGACTGCATTCTGAAGTGACCAGGACGAAGCTGAATCAGAGTGAACGGTGCGTCCTCATGACGATTTCCTGACTACTTGCCGACTGGGCATAGCCGACATGCTCCTGGTTCGGCATGCATTGGATGTGGGCGTGCCGGTTTGGTGGCAACGGAACGGAATACTTTGTAAGCTGAACGATATGCTTTAAAGGCATAGAGGTACTCATGGAACTCCGCCATCTCCGTTATTTTGTTGCCGTGGCCGAAGCAGGAAGTCTCAAGGTGGCAGCGAAGCAGCGATTGCACACAACGCAGCCTTCTCTCAGCAGGCAGATTCGCGACATGGAAGAGGAGATCGGGGCGAGGCTAATGATGCGCACATCGCGTGGCATCACGTTGACCCCTGCTGGCCGCGTCTTTCTGGATCATGCTCGGGTAGTTCTGTCACAGGTCGAGATTGGGATCGAATCTGCCCGCCGGCTGGCGGATCCCATCAAGCGTTATTTTGTGCTCGGTTTTCTGACTGGACACGAGTCAACGTGGCTGCCGGAAGCTCTGCAAATCCTGCGAGACGAATTGCCAGGGGCGCACGTGTTGGTTTCCAGCCAGGTATCTCCTCAACTCGCCCTGGCGCTTTCTCAGGGCCGCGTCGACGCGGCGTTCCTGCGACGGGAAGAAGGGAATGCTGACCTGGAGTTTCGCCTCCTGACCAGGGAGCCTCTCGAAGTCTTCATGAGAATTGATCATCGGCTCGCGGCCAGGAAGCGCATCGCTCTTCAGGAGATTGTGGGCGAAAAGTTCCTGAGCATTTCCGGCAAGGCGTTGAGTGCCACAGGAGCAGCTCCCGCTTTAAGGATTGCGATTGATGCCTACCTGCACAAGTGCCGCGTACACCTCAAGCCCAGCTACGAAGTGGATAACCTGGCCGGAGCCATGTCTTTGATCACCACGACTGATAGTGTCGCGCTGCTTCCGGTCTACGCGAAGAATCTGCTTTCCGACCTGGTAACGAGCCGCCCGCTGAAAGGCGGACCGCCTACGATCGACTTATGCCTGGGCTATAAGAAGGGCAATCCTTCGCCAATACTGCAGTTCCTGGTTTCGCGCCTGGATGAACTCATCGCTCGTGTGTCAGAGAAGGGAACGGAGCAGGCGAAGCAGAACGGATGAACGTGGACCGTTTCTCTCCTGTGGGGAATCGCGGGACGCTCTCCTTGTTACCCGCGAACCCTGGCTCGCACATAGCCACCGTGGTTGTGTCGAGCCGGTCCGTTTGTTAGTTTGACATGCATGCCGCTGAATGCGCCCGGAGATCTGACCAGGACCATCGAGGCGCTTTATCGTTCGGACTCCGGCAGAATCCTGGCTACGCTGGTGCGCCTGCTGGGCGATCTCGACCTCGCGGAAGAGGCTATGCATGAGGCGTTCGCCGCCGCCCTGGAGACGTGGCCGCAGACCGGCGTTCCCAACAATCCTCGGCCATGGCTCATATCGACCGGGCGATTCAAGGCTATTGACGGGATGCGCCGCCGAGCGCGCTTCGACGCCGTACAGGGTGAACTGGCGCTTTCACTCGAAACGCGGGCCGCTGAAGCACTTCAGGAGGAGGAGATGGAGGACGATCGTCTCCGTCTCATCTTCACCTGCTGCCATCCTTCGCTGCCACCCGAGGGGCAGGTCGCGCTCACCCTCCGTGAAATTTGTGGCCTGACCACCGAGGAGATTGCCCGGGCATTTCTGGTTACGCCGGCGACGCTCGCTCAACGCATCGTTCGCGCGAAAGCCCTCATTCGCGATCAGGCGATCGCTTACCAGGTGCCGCTGGCGCAGCAGTTACCGTCGAGGTTAGGCGCCGTACTTCAGGTGGTGTACCTCGTCTTCAACGCAGGCTATTCCGCGGAAGCTACCGGGGCTGAGTTGAGCGGAGAGGCGATCCGCCTGGGTAGACTGCTCCTCGACCTGCTCCCGGAACCCGAGGTGATGGGACTATTGGGGCTCATGCTGTTGCAGGATTCGCGGCGCGCGGCTCGAAGCTCTGCAGAAGGGGAACTGATCCTGCTGGAGCAGCAGGATCGCTCTCTATGGAATCGAGATCAGATCGCCGAAGGCATCGGGCTCACTGAAAGCGCTCTTCGATCCCGCCGTTTTGGCGCCTACACACTGCAGGCGGCCATCGCGGCCGTGCACGCCGAGGCTACTTCGGCAGCTTCCACGGATTGGCGCCAGATCAAGCTGCTCTACGATCGATTGAGCTGCATCCAGGCTTCTCCAGTCGTGAAGCTTAACCGTGCGGTGGCCATCGCCATGTGCGAGGGGCTGGAGCGGGGGCTTTGTCTTATCGATGAGTTGTTGGCGGGCGAGGAGCTAGCCAACTATCACCTCGCCCACTCCGCCCGTGCAGATTTATGCCGACGGCTGGGACGGTTTCCGGAGGCGCGTGCTTCGTACGAGAAGGCGCTTACCCTGGCTCGACACTCGCCGGAGCGTCGTTTCCTTTCGCGGCGGTTGGAAGAGTTGAAATAAATTTGCTTCCGCTGTCGATTTTTCCTACTGCGCACGACTATGAGATGACCCATCCAGTGCATCGGGTGGCGCTGCTGACCAGCAACATGAGGAGAGACAAATGAAATACATCTGTTTGGGGTACTACGAGCCGGCGAAACACGCGGGCATGACCGAGGACGAACGAAACGCCATGTTCGACGAATGCTTTGACTACGATGACCATTTGCGCGCCCACGGGCACTGGGCTGGCGGAGAAGCCCTGCAGCCTTCTGAAAACGCGCTGACGCTCTACTGGAAAAACGGCAAGGTCGCGACGACGGACGGGCCCTATGTCGAAACCAAGGAACAGCTCGGCGGCATCCTTTTCCTCGAGGCGCGGGACATGAACCACGCCATTCAACTCATGTCGCAGCATCCGGCCGTGAAGTATGGGTCGATTTTCGACATACGCCCAACGGGCGATATGAGCGAAATCATTCAGCAGAGCGAGCGGCGGCGCAAGCATACTGCCAGCTGAGGTGCCTGCTGGAAGAGGCTCGAGGAATGTCGATGGACTCGTGCCGACGAGCGGATTTTGGTCCCGTTGAGGTTGGTTGAAGCGCTCGCCGATATCGGACCAAAGCTATGTGGCGTCAGCATAACCATATCGAGGGAGCGGATTAGGATGTCAAAGGTTCTTGTCGCGGGCTTTAGTGTTTCGTTGGACGGTTTCGGCGCTGGGATCACACAAAGCCTGGGCGATCCGATGGGTAAGCGGGGACTGGAGATGTTTGAGTGGTTTTTTCACACGAAGACCTTTCGCTCCATGGCCGGGCAGGCTGGAGGAACGACAGGCGATGTGGATGATGGATACGCTCACCGCGCGATGGAGAACGTTGGCGCCTTCATTCTTGGCCGCAACATGTTCGGTCCGGATCGCGGCCCATGGCTGGACGACTCATGGAAGGGCTGGTGGGGTGACAATCCGCCGTACCACGCACCTACCTTCGTGCTCACGCACTACAAGCGTGAACCTCTGGTGATGGAAGGGGGAACCACCTTCCATTTCGTTACGGGTGGAGTCGAGGAGGCACTGGTCCGTGCGAAGGAAGCTGCGGGCAGCAGGGACGTCAAGATTGCAGGGGGCGTGTCCACAGTGCGGCAGTATTTAAGAGCTGGCCTGATCGATTCTCTTCACATTGCGTCCGTACCCGTTCTTCTCGGTCAGGGAGAACTGTTGTTCCATGGTCTGGACCTCCATGCGTTGCAGTTTTCCATAAGGGAACGCAAGACTTCGGCATACGCGACCCATCTGGTGCTTGAGAAAGGAGGCGTGGATAGCAGAAGCTCATTGTAAGTTTGTAAGATTCGATTTCGTGAATTGATCGCCCTGCGCTGTAGCGCGAGGGATGACAGGCGCTCTTGGGAATCTGGTCAACTTTCTGAAGGAGGTCTTCGCGTGGCGTTTCCTTCTCCATCCCGAACGGCCGCCACAATGAAGGAATTATCCTGAAATCGACCTCCGGGTGGCGGCGGTGCATGACTTTGATGCACGACAATTGGATGCGACCTATGGCACACTCCTTTCAGGAACAGGCGCATGAGCGATGAACCCAAGCATGCGATGTCTCGTCCCGTCCTGACTTCCGTTCAGGCGCAACTCTTTGTTGCGGACATCAAGAGGTCCAACGACTTCTATACAAACAAACTGGGCTTCGCGGTCGCATTCGTCTATGGCGATCCGCCGTTCTATGGCCAGGTTGTGCGCGACTGTGTGCGACTCAACTTGCGGCTGGTTGGCGAGCCTGTATTCTCGGGTGATATTCGCAAGCGCGAAGACCTGCTATCCGCCTCCATCACGGTTGCTACGGCAATCGAGATCGAACGACTTTTCCTGGAGTATCAGGCGGCACTAGTTCCGTTTCATCAGACACTCAAGCAGGAGCCGTGGGGCTCCAAAACCTTTGTCGTCACTGATCCGGATGGAAACCTCATCCTCTTCGCCGGTCCCGCAGACTGAAATCACCCGGAATGATCCTGTCGAGTGTCTGCAAAGGCCCAATTGTTGTGAAGTTTCCCCAGCAGAAAAGCAAGCAGGAAAGCATGATAGCCGGAGATGACCCTAACGGAAAACAAGCGGGCCATCATCGAAGAGACGCACTCGCATTAGAGTCATTCCCGTCTGTCATGCTTTTTCGTCGTCATGCTTTGTCGTCTCTCTTCCCACATAGGACATAATCCCTATATGCGCGCTCGCGGCTCATTCAACCTTTCAAGCGCTGAGATCCACATTTGGACCCTGCCTACCAGGGCGCTAACCCCTGGAGCTCTGATGTTTGAATCACTTCTTGCCGCGGACGAATTAGACCGCGCAGGACGATTTCGCTTCGGCCACCAGCGCGAGTCATTTGTGATTGCTCGAGGCGCTCTTCGATGTCTTCTCGGACTTTACCTAGATATCCTTCCGAAGGATATTCACTTCCTGTACGGTGCAAAAGGGAAGCCGGCTCTCGAGGCCGATGCCCATATCGAATTCAACATGACACATTCCGGTAGCTTGGCCGCCGTTGCCATCACCGCTGGTTGCCAGGTCGGTATTGACCTGGAACAAATATGCCCGTTGCCGGACCTGCAGCAAGTCGCCGCCGGTTTCTTTAATTCGGCAGAAGCTTCGGAAATCATGTCGCTCCCCGCAAGTGAGCGCGAAAGAGCTTTCTTTTCCTGCTGGACACGGAAGGAGGCGTACATCAAAGCCGTAGGAGATGGATTGTCTTCACCGCTGGATGATTTTCGGGTGACTGTGTTGCCCAACACACCCCCACGACTCATCCATCTCGGGAACCGGGCGGATGGCATTGAATCATGGACGCTGCATGACCTTTGCCTGGCACCAGATTACGCAGCAGCACTCGCGTATCGCGACCGTCAACGTCCGCTTTCTATATTCCCGATTTTAGATCTGGCTGATTTCTTCAGTACGATGTAGCCCTTCGCTGGTCGCAAGAGAGCCTAACAAAGCCCCTACTGTTCTGAACGCCACCGCTCGTGCCTGTTCGCCACGGCTCTAGCAGAGTGAATCGATATCCGTACTCACGGTGAACGCCACGTTCAGATACGACCGAATCGGACTGCTCCAGCCCTGCAGGGGGTATGCCCAAAAAGCACTCTTTGAGCCAGGCAGTGGACTCACTCGCAGACGACTGCGCCTGCATAGCGAGGAATGACAATAAAAAGACAGCTTGATTACAAATGGCTGGAGATTTGGTATGAGCTAAAAGCACTACAAGTCCCCTGCGCCATTGTTTTCGTTTTGCTCCTCTGCTTCGCTGGCGCGGACCAGAGGTGGGCGAGGCGGCCGCCGTTGGTCTGGATGCGGCGAGGAGCCTCAGCGAAGGATGGGTGTGCGGCCGGGCCTGGGGTTGGATGATTTCAGTTGCGATGTGCGCAGGACCGGAGGCGGGCTTTTCAACGCGGTGCGCTGTGCTGGGGGGTGGTTCGGTGCATGGTTCGACCGTATTACGGATCCCGGAAACGCATAAAGAGGTTTGCCAAGGCTAAGGGAGAATCACTAGTCACTGCGCTCAACGTGACTTGGGTGCAATTGCGGCGGATGATGGTTGAGGTTACCTGCATGGGGGCGCAACGCGGGGTTTTGTGTGTGACGGGCGACGCCCGAATAGCCAGCATGGGAATCCGAAGAACAAGTTACGTTTTTGGTATGGCGGGGAGAACACATGTCTTTTCTGCAATGTTTTGAGGGCCATTTGTCCGCATCGCCGGATGCTTTAGCCATAGCCTGTTCTGGCCGGCAACTCACCTACAAAGACGTGAATTCGACGGCTGACCGCATCGAGAAGGGATTGAGAGCGGCCGGTGTAGGGGATGGCAGCCTGGTCGGTATCCTGCTTGATCGATCCCCCGAGATGGTTGCAGGATTACTCGGCATCTGGAAGGCCGGCGGCGTCTACGTCCCGCTTGATCCCGCTGCACCAGGCGAGCGGATTGCCTTGATGCTGGACGACGCGGCTCCGGATTTTCTTCTTACCCGCAGATCGTTGTTTGACAGAGTTTCGATTGCGCATCGGCCTAAAACTCGTTTGCTCGATGTGGATGATCTTTGCGCTCTGGCAACAGGATCGAGCCGTGGGGAATGCGCCGTGTCGGAAGAAAGTCCCGCTTATGTGATGTATACGTCGGGTTCGACGGGCATGCCAAAGGGCGTGAAAATCACCCACGGAGGCCTCGCGAATACGATCCGTGGCGTTGGCGAGGACTTGCACCTGGGTCCGGGTGACATTGTGCTGGCCTGGTCCACGATTACGTTTGACGTGGCATGCCTGGAGATCTATATGCCGCTGGCTTTCGGCGCCAGTTTGTATTTGGTTGAGAAGGAGCTGGTCAACGAGGGTGGCCCAAGGGTTGAGCACATTCGTCGTTCGGCGGCGACTGTGATCATCGGTACGCCGACAATGTATCGGCTCCTGCTGGAAGAAGGATGGCAGGGCGATCCGAGAATGCAGGTTGTTGTGGGAGGTGAGGTCCTTCCATTAAGTCTTGGAAAGACCCTGGCCAGAACGTGCGGGGCGGTATGGAACCAATATGGGCCGACCGAAACGGCGATTTGCGCTACCCGGGCGAAGATCGTTGCGGATGTTGAGAGAATTACGATCGGCCATTCATTACCAAACGTGACGGTTCACATTCTCAATCAGAACCTTCAACCGGTCGCGAAGGGTTCGATCGGCGAAGTGTACATCGGCGGAGCGGGCGTGGGACTCGGTTACCACCACCGGCCCGAGCTTACCCAGAAGCAGTTCCTGCCCAATCCTTTTGTAAGCGATGCAGCAGCCAGGATCTACAAGAGTGGCGATCTTGCCGTTGAGCTTGCGGACGGCAGCCTCGACTTTCGCGGGCGGGTGGATGAGCAGGTAAAAATTCGCGGCTTTCGCATTGAGCCAGGAGAAATTGAAGCGGCACTCCGAAGATGTGACGGCGTGCAGGCCGTCGTGGTGCGAACCATTGACTTCGACGCTGGCGATCGTCGCCTGGTGGCGTTTGTGGTTGGCGATGAAACTTTCCTGAGCCAGTGGAAAGATTCCCTAAAGCGACAGCTGCCTCCTTACATGGTCCCTTCTGAATTGATTGCACTGCATTCCTTTCCCACAACCCTAAGTGGGAAGGTTGATGTCAAGGCTCTGGATGCGATACGTCTCGGCGCAACGGCTGACCGTCTAGCGCCAGAGGGGCGGCAGTCCGATCCTACCGAAGCGCGGCTAAAGGAGATCTGGGAGAGACTGCTTAAAGTCAAAACGGTCGGGCTGCAGGAGGACTTCTTCGCTCTCGGAGGCCACTCCTTGCTGGCAGCACGTATGTTGGCCCAAGTAGAGCAATGGTCCGGCTTGAAGATACCTCACTCTGCGCTGGTGGAACATCCCACGATTCGAGAGTTGGCGGCCTATCTCCGGCAGGACCAGGCTGGGAAGTGGCCCGCATTGGTGACTCTCCAGGCCGGAACACTGACGCCGCTCTTTATTGCGCATGGCATTGGAGGTAGCCTGTTGAGTTTTGTCGAGCTTGCGGCCGAGTTAGGTCCAGAACAAACGGTGTATGGTCTCCAGCTCCCCACGTTTATCGACCAGCACCAAGCGGAGCTCAGCATGCTCGCGGCAAATTACGTGAAGCAGGTCCGCGCGTCTCAGCCATCTGGCCCCTACAATCTCGCCGGGCATTCCTCTGGTGGTCTGCTCGTTTTTGAAATAGCGTGCCAGCTCGTGGAGCAAGGCGAAACCGTCGGTTTATTAGCGCTCCTGGATTGCGATCCTAATACCGGCAAGCATGTGCATCAGCCTTTTCGTGACTGGCATTCGTTCAAAGCTTCTTTTCGCCGCGCGTGGGCAGAGGTCACCACGCGCGAATTCGGAGTCAAGGAGCGGCTGGATCGCATGATGGCTTACCGCAGAATACGAGTCAGGACCTGGCTGGCCGCACGAACGTTTCGGTTGGGGGGAGCACGCGCGCTGGTTGCTCGGGGCAGAAGGATACCTCGCTCACGCCATCCGCGCATACAGATTAAGACCCTACGCTGGGAAGGCAACCTTGTTCGTAGCCCGGGGCGAGCCGGGATGCAACCCTGAGCCGGCAATCGCATGGGCAGGCAAGATTCTCGGCGGGTGTGAGACTCGTTTTGTTCCCGGAACTCATCGTTCGATCCTGACTCGGCCCCAGGTGATTACGCTTGCGCAGGAGATTAGGCAGAGACTGGTAAGCGATGTGCCGGTATTGCAACAACCCAAGAGCTACATTCGCTAACGATGGGCGCATTGCGGACGCCGCATAGCTCAGGAACTGGGTACAGTTCTCGGATCGCGCGGCCAACTTGAAGCGGAGCGCATACACCTGGTAGACCTCGTGAAGCGGACGAAGGAAGACCTTTGGGGCTGTAGGGTGCTCTCGCAATATCGCGAGCTGGAGAGAGGCGGGCGAACTTAGCCGGTCGATCAAAGCAATCATTGACGAGAACGGTCGACACGCAGACGGTCGATCGGGGACAAGGGATGAGGGACGGACAAGATAACCCCGCTAACCCGTCCTCGTCATTTTAGACATGACCCGTGCATCAGTAGACGCAAGCTGCTTCCCAGGGAGAACGTCATCGTTCATAATTCCGGAGCCGGGTGAGATAGCTACGCGGTCGTCGTATTTGGAGCAGTTGAATTCTGAGCATATCGAGGGAACCGATGAGAACGAAACATGACGGGAGAGCCATGCAAAAAAGGTCCCGAGCAGACGGGCTTTACGGATGATGAGCGTCGCGCAATGAAGGAGCGAGCAAAAGAACTGAAAGATGAGCAGCGGCAAAACGCAAACGCGAGTGAAGCCGAAGGTGACGTACTCGCGAAAATCGCCGAGATGCCTGACAACGATCGAATGATGGCTGAACGTCTTCATGCACTCATCAAACGAGTCGCCCCCATGCTTACGCCTCGAACCTGGTACGGAATGCCTGCCTACGCCAAAAGTGGAAACGTCGTGTGTTTCTTCCAAGGCTCACATAAATTCAAGGCGAGATATGCAACTCTCGGATTCAGTGACAAGGCAAACCTGGACGAAGGCGCCATGTGGCCGACGGCCTTCGCGTTGAGGCAGCTGGATGAAGAGTGCGAGAAAGTGATCGCTGACCTGGTAAAGAAGGCCGTTCGCTAACAGGTGAATGGGTATGCTGTCGCCGTATTCCTTGGGTGGGGTACATGACCGGCGTACGCTCTCCTGGCGCCTTCCCACCTCAAAGAGAGTGCAGCGCAGTAGACAGTCGCTTCGTTAGGTTCGGCTACTACGATGGGCGCCGCTTTCTGGCAGAACCATCCAGTTGCTGTACTTACGCGTACACTGCTGGCGTGGTGATTAGCCACCACCAAGGAGCCGGTAATGTTTCAGAAACTCAGCTGTAGCTTTTTTGCGCTCTGCCTCATGTCAGTCGCGCTTGTCGTTTCCGTCCCCGCACAGGACTATAAGCCCCTGATTGGGAAATGGAGCATGACCTCGGAAAATGGTGCAGACCCGGTGAAATGGTTTCTGATCCTGAAGGAAAGCGATGGTAAATTAGCCGCCTTCCTCGCAACGAGCGACGGTGAACAGCCTGCCAAGGACTTAACCTATTCCGATGGCGCACTCAAATTCAAAGCGCCCTACCAGGACAACGTGTACGACATCGAACTGAAAGCAACCGCTCAAAAGCTGGATGGCACATGGAGTGGAGGCGGAGACTCAGGTAAGACGTACGGCACAAAAGACTGACGGCAGTTTGCAGCTCCACGAAAGCCAAGACGGCATAAGGAAGCCAGGACTTGCGGTTGAACCGCTTCTCCTGAGCGGGGTCGTTTGGTGTTTGCAAGGTTCCAAGATTCGGGTTTGTAGCGAAGCGTACATCGAGGGCTGGCGAGCAGGATTAGGATCTCGTTCTGAGCCAAATAGAGGACACGATGCAGCGAAGAACCCTTGCAGCGGTCTCGTTTGGTGTTCTCATCGGGGCACTGGATGCCGGCGGCGGACGGGTGGTTTCGATCAATGGCTTGCTTGTATAAAGTCTGTTTCCGTTCAGGCCGCCCCCGGCCCCGTGATCAGCAAACGCTGGGGAAGCGCGGTTAACTCCGGGGACGTGCGGCTTTTGGGATCTACGCCTGCAGACCTGCCGGAAACCTGTTGGTGCGCTAGAATTCGTGGTCGAGGGGCAACGATGCAGGCACGACCGAACAGCTATAGGCTCTTTCAGGTCACCGGGGTCATCACAAGCCTGGTGGCAGTTGCCCTGATGGTGTGGTTCAGAGGATTAAACACCCACATGGGAGTGTTCTGGACGGTTGAGGGGCTACTTCTTTCCGCGGCGGCGGCAGGCTTCATGGCGGGGCGAGCGCGACACCGAAGGTGACGGGTGACGAGTGACGTGGGAATGGAAGGCGGCCGTGACCCTGATTTGACATCGTTCGGCGGAGCAGCACCCCTGGCTGGTCGAATCTTGACGGGGTCAGGGCCGTCTGTCACCCGTCGTTTGCACCCGTCATTTGTCTGAGCATAAGTTGGGTAGGCGTTTTGTCTGACCCCATCTCAACTGTAGAAAAGGAGGTTGTTCTCGGGATTGGATCCATTCGATGTTGCTGCTTGGGAGACGGCAGACCACCCCCCTGGGGCGTCTTGGATAACAGAGTAGACCGCTATGCTGGAGACCGGTCGAAAGACTAAGCCCAACCAATCTCCTTCAGGGCCAATTCTGCATTCCAGATTTTTGTCATGTGGGTGATCTTGTCTCCTTCGAACTGCATGACATATACGTAATCAGTATTCATCTGACGCCCGGTTGGAGGTACGGGACCACCCTCGCCCGTGTGCGTCGCGTGAAACACGGCATAGGCGGTTACGTTCTTCCGATTCTCGTCGGTGCGAATGATTTGAGCTCGTACCGGCCGTCAGGAAACAAACCGAGAATTCCTTTCATCCACTCGGTATATTGCTCCAAGGTGTTCACTTCGTTCAACGCGGAAGCCTGTGCGGAGAAGGTCGCACCAGGAGTGCAGTGCACACTGCAAGCTTGCCATCCCTTTCCAGTTTCGCAAGCCTCAAAGAATATCTGCGCAGTTTTCGTCATTTGTGTCATGTTTTTCATTCTCATTCCGAACGGAATTGTAAACAACCACGCAAATTGAACTGGTGTATATCGCAATCATCTTCCCAAAAGACCCCTATCATACACCGCCGATAATGTGTCTCCGGGCGGGGTACACTTATACGCGTCGTCGAACCAGGTACATCGGCTCTTCAGGGACAGCCTCCGTTGCTACGATTTGCGGCCGTTGGGGTGATATGCTTCCATCGTTCCGCCGGGAGCGCAATTGGATGAATGAGTGCGGCCCCGTTCTCTTGTCTGCTCTTGCAATCGCCTTCTCACTTGCTTATCTGCCGATGCGAGGAGCGGAGGGCGGTCCTTCCGGCAGACCGCTGTCGGAACGTGAACAGGCCGGATTGCACGGTCCGGTGAAGAGCTTCATCGAGGAGGTCATTTTGTCTGCGTGGGTGGCCTCGGACGGCAAAGAAGTTAAGGGCGCCTCGGCGGGCACGAAAATGGATTACGACGTGGAGGGACGCCTGATTGCCAAGCTTTTCCGCAATGCCGATGGCACAGTGTGGGCTACCCGCTACAGCTATGGCGCCGCGGGGAAACTGCTCATGGTTTCCGAGGGTAGAGTGGGCGATCCTGCGGTGGATAGCGTGTATGCCTATGACGAGCAGGGCAGGCTCGCCAGCATCGATGATGGCATCAAGCCTCCGATCACGTTCACCTACGAGCACGGACAGAAGATGAAAAAGCAGGTCGCTCGCGCGGAGGACTACCAGGCAAATGTTGCCATGTCGGGCTCTCCTTTTCAGGCGGCCGACAGGCCCCCCAACCTACCCGGTGGAGGGACAGCCAGTACAACTTACAGTGAAGACGACCGGCCGATCGAGGTGCGCGTCTTGAATGCGCAGGGAGAGCTAGTGAGTCGCGTCCTGCGTAGTTATGACGCAGCAGGGCGTGTCTCCGAAGAAAAGCAGATTGTGGAAGACCCCCTGGCGATGTTCCCAGCCGACTTGCGAGCAAGGATTCAGCAATCCTCTGACTCAGCGGTGGCAGAGGTGCGCAAACAGATAACAGCCCTCATGGGTGGCCACCAGGGCTTTTCTTCCGTGATCTACACCTATGACGATAGAGGCCGCCTAAAGGAAACACTGCGGCAAACGTTCAACCAGGAAGACAGCATTGTCACCACTTATAACGAGCACGGCGACGAGGCATCCACGCGAACCGTCCGTGCCGGAGGTACAGCGGAACAAAGTGTGTCTCCCACGAATTCGGAGGAACGCTGTTCCTACGAGTACGATGCCCATGGCAATTGGACACAGAAGATCATCACTACCTTGGGGACCGACGGCAGCATTGCATCCACACGCAAAGTTCGTCGCATCCTCACCTACTTCTGAGGGGGGGCCGTTGCCCGTTTCAAGCCAGGATTGCCTCTGGTGGTCGCTTCTCACGAGGAGTAATTCAACTCCGCTTCTTAATCACGAACAGTGTTTGTCTCGACATACCAGCGACTACAATAGCTGCAATGATTTAACGGGAGTCACCGGATCCAGAAGTCAACATGGAATTCAGTGATTTCGCGAGCTTAGTCGTTATTATCTGTCTAACCTTCCCGATGGCAATTCTCGGCCACTCGGAGACGCCTGCGCCAAGTCAGTCCACTGCAATTGTCGGCAAGTGTGCCTGGGAAGCCGAGTTTACCGATCCAATATACGGAGTTGCTAACGTTGCTCCTCTTTAACTGAAGGATGATGGCCATGGCAATTCCTCTCCGCAGTCTCGTGCTAATCGCGTGGTCAAGTGTTCTGCCAGGTCTCGGGCAGGTGCCGCCCGATCCAGGCCTGATTCCGTTTTATGAGAAGCTCCCCACGGAAGTCGCCATAGGTTTGCCTCCAGCATCTCAGTTCGTTCCTGTAATCGAAAAAGAGATAGCGGAGGGCGACGAAAGTGACATTGCAAAGGCCTGGCCATTCATCATCAGCAACCTGAGCGCGCAGGATGCACGGGCTCGCAAGATCGCAGGAATGGCCGTAGTTTTGGTTGGTGGTAGAAAAGATGGGGCGAACTTTTTTGTGCAGTCTCAGAATGACCTTCTCCGCTCTTTGAATGACAAGGATGCCGGGGTTCGCAATCAGGTCGCATATGCATATTCCTTTTTGCACCCTATGCCAGACAGCATCATTGTGGCGCTCAAATCCTACCTACAGACGACGGGCGCCGTCGCGGGCGCTGGTCCCGGTGTCGTGGCCGCACTAATTCGGGCAGAGCCTGGATCATCAGAGATCGGACAGACTGTCTCAGCCTTCCTGTTGCGAACTGATATGTCGGAGGAATCGTTGTTGTCAACTCTTCGCGCAGCGTCAGACCCCGCCTCCGGGGAACCTATCAGTCTTGCAATCAGACAATTGTTAAGAAGTTTTCGAAGCGAGCAGGTGCGGCTTGCGTCTGTCAGCGCCATTTCTATGATCGGCCTACCTGCAGTTACGCTTTGTGAGCCGGAGCTAACCGAGATTGCGACGAACCCATCAGAACGCGGTGACTTAAAGAGCGCCGCAGCCAGCGCACTGGCGCTCCGCAAAGCCAGGTAAGCTGGTCGTCGTAATGATAGGTGGACTGCGTGCGACAACACGAGAGATGGCTTACCACGGCGTCGGCATACCTATGGCAACGGGTGAACTTTCGTCATGGTGAAATGGGTATGCTGTCGCCGTATTCCTTAAGAATGTAGAACAGCAGTCGCTGTTGAACTTGATCCGGGGGTTGGTGGCTATTCCGTCCGTCCCCCGAACGCCGGAATTTGCCTCTCCGCCTGACTAGTGTTATGACTAGTCAGAGGTACATCAAGTCTATGGCGTGGCAAGTTCAGGACGCAAAGGCAAGATTCAGCGAACTTCTGGATGCAAGCCTGCGGGATGGTCCCCAGGTGGTGACGCGTCGAGGGGTGGCGGCCGCCGTACTCGTTCCTATCGAAGAATGGCGCCGGCTCACCCAGGCCGCTCGCCCCAGCCTTAAGCAGCTTCTCCTAAGTCCCGAGGGGCGACTCGAATTCGCGGTGCCGGCACGCGGCAAGCTGCGGCGCCGACCCAGGACTGAGTCGGCCTAGATGTATCTGCTGGACACCAACGTCGTGTCGGAGTTGCGCAAAATTCGGCCCCATGGCGGCGTGCTGTCGTGGATCAACGGCGTGCCTGATCGTGCACTTTTTCTATCCGCGGTTACGGTTGGGGAGTTGCAAGCCGGCGCGGAGCTCACACGAAAACAGGATTTAGAGAAAGCAAGGGCCATCGAAGCCTGGATCGATCAACTCGCATCCGCGTATGAAGTCATTTCGATGGACGCGCTTATGTTTCGTGAATGGGCTCGGCTGATGGCCGGCAAATCGGATCACCTGCTTGAAGACGCGATGATCGCAGCGACGGCGAGGGTTCGAGGATTGATTGTGGTCACGCGGAATATTCGGGATTTTAAGTCGTTCCACGTAGATGTGCTCGATCCGTTCAAGACAGGTCCACCTTAGTACCGTCACAGCCTGGGAGTGTGTCGGACACAAGTTCGTTAATTTGCGTTCGGAGGTGAAGCGAATCAGCGTCAAGGGGAGTGCCGGCCGGGGAAGACCCCGAAGCCCAAGCGCATGCAGGCACTTCGTTTTCGCGAGTTGTTCGGTTAACGTTTCTCCACTCCAATATCTACTAGTCTTCGTCGCCGCCTTCCGGCATGGTCTCAGGCCGCTGTTCCAGGTTGAGCGGCGAAGCATGCGCTGCGGTGAGCTGGCTGTTCAGTTTCGCAAGCGAATTTTGCTTCCACTCATTCCAGGTGCGCAGCGCCTCCCCGGTCTCTTCGCCTGCATGGGCTGCGGCCTGCTGCTGGGCCGCGGTGGGCGCTGCATCTACCTGGCCCACCTGGGTGTAAAGCGCGGCGTTCTCGCTCGATATATCGTCTAGTCCCGGTACCTCTTTGCTCTCCGCTGACTTCGGCCTGCCCTCGAGCAGCGCTTCGAGCTGCTTGTCCGACGTCGCCAGCGACTGCTTCAGTCCGTCAGGCGCTTCCCTGGAGCGCTTGGCAAGCTGCTCGCGCAGGGAGTGGGCCTGCAGCGCCGCCTCGGCGGTGTCCGAGCTCAACCTTGCCAGCTTCGACTCGGCCGTATGCATCGCTATGAGGTCCGCAGGGGAAGCTTTTACCCGCGGGTCCATCCTGATCACCAGCGGCGCTGTAAGCACAGTGCCCCCGGCCGTCAGACGAACGGTATACGTGCCGGGCAGCACCAGCGGGCCCTGGGGCGTGCGCGGGGTGCGGTGGGGCACTGCCGAGATTGGGTACTCGTAGCGTGTCGCCGTCGGCGGGGTCGCGCGCATATCCCATACCCAGCGATGCATGCCTGCATCGGCCGGCAACGTTTGCGGCATCTGCAACCAATAAAGCGGGATCAGTTGTTTCGCCAGCTCATCGGGCGTCGCATAGGGCGCATCGGTGCTGGCATACTTGCGCACCAGCTTTCCGCTGGCATCCAGAATCTCAAGCGTCACCGTACCAGTGGCAGAAGCAGGCAGAGAGTAGTCGATCACCGCACCGTCGGGCGGATTCTCCCCCTGCGGTTCATCGATCGGCAGCGGTGTATCGGTATTCGTGCTGCGCCGCATGCGATAGGCTGGCCCCGGCTTGAAGAGCGTGACCGCATCGGCGTGAAAGCCGCCCAGCTGGCGCAGGGGTGAGATGTCGTCGAGAATCCAGAATGAACGCCCATGGGTCGCGACGATCAGATCATTGCCGTTGATCGAGAGATCGCGCATCGACGTATGCGGCAGGTTGAGCTGCAGCGGCTGCCAATGGTTGCCATCGTCGATCGAAAACCACACCCCGGTCTCCGTGCCCGCGAACAGAAGGCCTTTGCGCACCGGGTCTTCGCGTACGGTGTTCACGGGCGAGTTCTCCGGCAAACCCGCTGCGATCGATTGCCACGTGGCCCCGCCGTCGTGCGTGCGAAAGAGGTAGGGGTGCTGGTCGTCAACCCGCATCCTGCTTACCGAGACATACGCGGTCGTGTCATCGAAGTGCGACGCCGAAATTTGCGTTACCTTGCTCCAGGCCGTCACGGCGGGCGGCGTGACGTTCTTCCAGTGCGCGCCATGATCGTGCGTCGTCCATAGCAGGCCATCATCGGTGCCCGCCCAGAGCAAATTGACTGATCTAAATGAGGAGCGCAAGCGCATAGATCGCGCCTCTGCGCTTGGCCTGGTCACTTTTCCGGCAAGGGCGCGAGCGACGCTGGTTGCCCTGCATGCTCCCGGCTTAAGTCCGGGCTGATCTTTTGCCATGTCTTGCCATAGTCCCTGGTCTCGAACAGTACGCTGGTGGCCGTGAACAGCAGGTGCGGATCCACGGGAGAAAACATGATGGGCTCGGTGCGGTCTGCGCGGATTTCGGGGTTACGCACGGGGAGTGGCGTTACGTTCTGCACCTGACCGGTGATTGCGTTGTATTTCGAAACTTCTGTTCTCCCGGCGCCATAGATGATCTCGGGATGCAAGGGGTCGGGCGCAACGTAGCCGTACTCAATGACGCCGGCCGGATGCCAATTACGAAAGGTAAGGGAACCGTCGTTGCTGCGGCTCGATGTACACACCGAGCCGCTCTCCTGCTGGCCCGCGCACACCTGGTAGGGAAACGTATTCGTTACAGCAACGTGATAAAGCTGGGCCGTTGGCTGGTTATACCAGGAGCTCCAGCTCTCACCCCGGTTTACGCTCACCAGCGCACCCTGGTCGCTCACCAGCAGGATGATTTCCGGATGCAGCGGATTGATCCACATGTTCTGGTAGTCGTCACCGCCGGGGGCTCCGCGCAGGCTCAGCCAGGTGTGGCCGCCATCGGTCGAACGCAGGGTCACGATGCTCGCGCTATAGACGATATCCGCGTTCTTCGGGTCGACTGCCGGCTCCGGCAGGTCGCCGCCACCGATCTTCATCGCCGGCCGCGGATCGTCCGTCACTTGATACCAATTCTCGCCGGCATCATCGGACCGGTACACGCCAAGACCAGCACCCGAAGCGTACCCGCCTTGTTTCGCGGTGGCGACTGTCGCATATAGCCGGTGCTCATCGCTCGGCGAAACCGCGACGTGCACCTGTACCAGGCTATCGGGAAACCCCCTGGTCAGCGGCTTCCAGGTGTCGCCGCCATCCGTGGACTTGAACAGACCGCCATGCGTGCCCTCGTACTGGTTGTCATCCTCCCATGGCCCCAGGCGAGACTGCCACAGGGACGCATACACGATGTTGGGATCACGCGGATCGAGCACCACGTCTTCGCCCCCGGTGTTTGCGTCCTTGTACAGAACTTTCTTCCAGGTGGCGCCGCCATCGGTCGAACGGAAGATGCCGCGCTCCTCGTTTGGCCCGTAGGGATGGCCGAGCACCGCCGCATACACGCGATTGGGGTCACGAGGGTCGACGGCAAGCGCCGGAATCTGCTGACCGTCGCGCAGCCCGAGATGCTGCCAGGACTTGCCCGCATCCGCCGAACGGTAGATACCGTCGCCGACCGACAGATCGGGACGATGCAATCCTTCGCCGCTGCCCACATACAGAATGTTCGCGTTCGAAGGGGCTACCGCGATGGCGCCGATCGATTGCGAGGGCTGCTGGTCGAAGATCGGCGCCCAGGTGCGCCCGTAGTCCGTGGATTTCCAGACGCCGCCATCCACCTGCCCAACATAAAAGACATTGGGTTCGCCCGGAACGCCCGTGGCCGCGCGCGTGCGCCCTCCACGAAACGGCCCGATCATCCGCCAATGCATGTCTGGCGTGGTTTGGGCATAGCTCTTCCACGCGGCGACACCCGGGAAGGAAAGACAGACCAAAAGCAAAATCGCGGAACGCCGAGACCACATAGGAGGGAACCCCTGCAGAGAAGCTGGAATACTGTCATCTTAAACAAGGATGTGCTTCGGGTGGCCCGTGTCGTTTACTGGTAGATCGGCTGCCAGCTGGAGCTGGTAAGATTTGCGGTCAGGTGGTCGGGCTGCTATCACCTGGCGGTTGCAAGCTGCCTTGCTCGGCCTTGAGAATATCTTCGAGGTTCTGATGGTCGATCTGGAAGACGATGGAGAGTGTATCGTCCGCCCCTTTCGCCAGGATGTAGGTTGCGCATGCGGCCACATACTTGCGGCCGGAGGGGTTCCGCATGCCTATACGCCACTCCACCTTTGAGAGCGTGTATTTCGAATCCAGAGGCACCGCGGTCACGCTGTGGAGTTGCGTTTCAGAGACGCCCAGGGACGAGAAGTAGGTTCTCATCCTGGGAACCGCTTTTAGGAAGTCTTCCTTCCTGACTGCCTGGATGCGGTTCGGGCCAGCAAACATAAAGGTGTCCGCGTATAAGTTGCCGATTGCCGTCACGTCTCCTGAGCTGTTTGCCTGCTCGTATTGTGAGAAGAAGTGGTTGATTTGATTTTTGCTGTCAAGGGTGAAGGTTTGCTTGTGGTCCACCATGATTGCGAAGACCTCCTGTGGTTTCCGGCATCGAAGCCGCTTTAGTATTATAGCACAGTGGTAGTGACGAAATCAACAGGATGCGCGGGGAGAGGAGTGGTAATTCTGCGAAGGAGGACGTAGACGGTGGGTTGCAGGGTGAGTACTTGTGATGGAGTGCTGTGAATTCGCACATCTCCCGACTGGGAAACGTCGTGAGATATGGGGCACCCCAGCCTGTGACGGGTCAGACATTTCGTTTTGGGGATTTCATTCCGGGGAGTTCGTTTCGGGATGGTTGAAGTGAACGGGTGAGAAGAAGCTGCCGCTCCCTCCATGAGTTCAGTTCCCCAAAACCATCTTGCGGCAGATTGCATCACAAAGTAGGGGCGGTCGCTGCGAGGCCGCCGAGGGATAGGTATGCACGGATCGCAGAGTTTGATCGCGCCGGAGAAAGCGAGTCCCGGTGCGTCCCGGTACAGACGTCGTGCGAAGCTCCTGGCACTGGTTGCCGTCATCGCGCTGGTAGTCACCAATGTTGCCTTCTTCTTCCTGGGTCATCACATGGCCGCGAGCCGGCAGGGTCCAGACCCCGCGGTGGTACAGAACGTTCAAACCCTCCCGGCTGCGGTTGACGTCGAGCCTACCGCGGTGACTGCACATAATCTGTTGTTGCGCAAAGGGCCACATTTCCGCATCTACGTTCGCTGGATACAAGGCCACCTGGTCCGCACGCGGCCGGACATAAATCCTACGTTCGATGATCCCGAGTCTTTCATCCTGACCGTTCAGAAGGGAATCATCAGTATTGCTTTGAAAGATCTCGCTGGTTTCCTCAATGCGGGCGCGACGGGAGGTGTGGGCGCGATCGCCAACGTGTCCGTCAAGACCAAGGGTGACCAGATTGAGATCCATGGCATGGCCCACAAGCTCATGCCGTTGCCGGTGAAGATCGTTGGGTCCCTGCACCCCTTGCCGGACGGTAGAATCGAGTTTCAGGTCTCAGGATTGAGTGTGTTGAAAGTGCCTGTGAAGGGACTGCTCGGGGCGTTTCGACTTTCGTTGGCGGACCTCACGCCCAAGAGCCCTACACCCGGAATTGTGATCGATGGCAACAACTTGATCTTCGACACGCAGAAACTGCTACCGCCACCTCATATCCATGGACTCATCAGTCAAGTGAGTGTCTCTTCCGATCAGATTCATCTGGTCTTTGGCAACGCAAGTCAGAGCGACGCCCAGCTTTCGCAATGGCATAACTTTGTCAGCTTCCGCGGGGGCTCCCTGGGTTTTGGCAGAATCACTATGAAAAACGTTGACCTCACGATGATCGATGCATCGCAGGACCCCTGGTTTGATCTCGATTTAGTCCACTACCAGGCACAGTTCACACGAGGTTATAGCCGAATCATCAAAGGCGCGGGAATGGAAATCTTCCTCCCCGACGCAGGCAGCGTTGCCGCCAAAAAGCCTCAAGACCCGGTCACCCTGGGTTGGTTAGAGCACCGAGAATCTTCTATCCCTACCGACGTGCCTGTCCATTAGGGTTGCGCTCCTAATGAACACCCTCTCCTTGTTCGACAATTCCAAGGCGGATGACAGGATGAGTCGTGGTGGCTGGGACGGAGCGTCATGAACGTGCTGACATGATGGCGATGACGAGGGCCGCGTCATCGCGCCCCTGGCGGTTCACTCGATACGGTGGAAGCCCCGGACTTTTAGTCCGGAGGCGCGGGTGTAGAACCCGCGCTGAGAGTGGCCTTCAGCATGCGAGGTTTTAGCCTTGGTTGCAGCGGCGTCCGTCGATTGGAAAAGTGCGCGTAGATTTTGCGGGGAAGTCACAGGGCCGATTGGCTGGCGAGGCTTGGTTCCACCAGGGCTGAAAGCCCTCAATCTCTGCGGGCATTTGAGCGCGGGTCTTGAACCCGCGCCCCCGGACTGAAGTCCGGGGCTTCCACCGGGTCCGAGCGTAACCTGCAGCCCTCCTCCCGGGAACTGCCTCGCCGGGTGCTCCGAGAATCTTTCAGTGCGTCGTACCGATGGAGAGCAGCCGAAATTGATCGTTGCCGATCTGGAGATTTAGTTCAGGGTGAAACATTGCAGATCCCTTGGCTGCGCTCGGGAGGAACAATCTCTCCTTTCGTCGTTCATTCCAAGGCGGATGACAGGATGAGTCGTGATGGCTGGGACGGAGCGTCATGAACGTGCCGACACGATGGCGACGCCGAGGGACGCGTCATCGCGTCCCTCGGCGGTTCACTCGATACGGTGGAAGCCCCGGACCTTTAGTCCGGGGGCGCGGGTGTAGAACCCGCGCTCAGGGCGGCCTTCAGCATGCGAGGGCTTTAAGCCCTGGTGGCAGCGGCGTCCGTCGATTGGAAAATTGCGCGTAGAGTTTCGCGGGGAGGTCACACGCCCGATTGGCTGGCTAGGCTTGGTTCCACCAGGGCTGAAAGCCCTAAATGTTTGCGGCGTTTAAGCGCGGGTCTTGAACCCGCGCCCCCGGACTGAAGTCCGGGGCTTCCACCGGGTTCGAGCGTAACCTGCAGCCATCCCCCGGGAACTGCGTGGCGGGGTGCTCGGAGAATCTTTCAGCGCGTCGTTCCGATAGAGAGCAGCCGAATTGATCGTTGCCGACCTGGAGGGTTGAGTCAGGGTAAAACATTGCAGATCCCTCGAGCGCGCTCCCTATCAGCAATCCCTGCCCGTCCTCGTTCATTCCATACTTAATATGCCTCAAGGCAATCAACTGCTCGTAACTAGCTAACCCGCAAAACAGGTCGTCGCACACCGAAGATTAATCTAACGCGCAAGGCCACAAGCCGAACACGGCTGAGCGTTTCCTTCCCCTGTCGCACCAATCAGTAATGGTGAGAAATCCGGGTGCGGGAGAGTTACAGCCGCTCCAACCTTGTTGACGAATCGCCAAAGGAATCCATCTTCACCCCGTACCGGTCCATCAGGGACAGATACAAGCTGCACATCTTTCGGTTGTCTTCGCTGTCCTTCAGGTAATTCAGCGTCCGTCCCGTCTTCAGCGTGCCGCCCAACCCGCCGGCCAGGACCAGGGGCAGGCGGAAATTGTCGTGCTTGCGGCCGATCCACATGTTGGACAGGAACATCAGGCAGGTGTTGTCGAGCACCGTGCCGTTGCCTTCCTGCATGGTGTCCAGCTTTTTGGCCAGATAGGCGTACTGGCTCACGTGGAAGCGGGCGATGCGCTCGTAGCCATCCGAGTTGTTGTTGTGCGAGGCGGCGTGGTGGCCCTCCTTTACGTCGAGGAAGGGGTAATACATCGCGGAGAGATCGCGGGAGATGATCAGGGATGCGACTCTCGTCTTGTTGGTCTGGAAGGCGATGGCGATGATGTCGCACATCAGGCGGGCATGGTCGCGCAGGTCTTCCGGCAGTCCGTTTGCCGGGCGGTCCATTGTCGCTGCTACGGTGTTCTTTGCCTTGGCGGCGTCGTCGGCGTCGGCCTTGCCTTTGCGCATGCCCTCGACGCGCTTTTCGACTTCGCGCACGCTGGTGAGGTATTCGTCGAGCTTGCCTTTGTCGGTGCCGCTGACGCGCTTGCTCAGGTCCTGGGCGCGGTCGCTTGACCCGGTCGAGCACGCTGAGATTCATCAGGCTGCCGCGATTGTCGAACAGGTTGTCCCAGGCCAGGGAGGGATAGACTTCGACCGGCACCGGCGAGTCTGGCGTCTGCCAGGAGATGTGCGAACTGTAGGCCATGGAGAAATTCGATCTCGTGGTAGCCGGTCATGGGCTGTTCGCAGGCCAGCACGATGCTGGATTGCGGCGTGTCCTCGCCGACATGGTTGGCAATCATCTGGTCGACGGAGATGCCGGAATGGATGATGGCGCCCTTGGAGATGTGCGCGCCCGAGAGCAGGCTGCCGGTCTGGCCGGGATGAATGCCCTGGCCGGTGAGGGCCTGCACGTACAGTCCGTCGATGACGTTGATCTTCTCTTGATCGGCTCGAGCGGCGAGAGCGTCTTGCCCAGCTTCATGTCGGCGCCGTTGCCCTTCGGCGCTCCAGTGATCCTCGTTGATGCCGCATGCCGAGGAAGACGACGCCGAAGCGCTTGGGGAAGGCGGACGGGGCGGGCATCGGCGAGCGCATGCAGCGATTCAAGCCAGGGCAGCGCCATGGTGCAGCCGGCGCCGCGCAGCACGGCGCGGCGCGAGATAGGCAGTAAGGACTTGCTGGGCAACTTAGTCGATCGACGTCATGCTAGTTCACCTTTCCGGAGGCTATCTGCGTCTCGGGTACCGGAACCGCGTTGGTTGCGGAACTGCGGGCTCATCACGATGGTTTCCACCAGCGAGTCGAAGCGGTAGCCATGGGCCGCGAGGTTGGCCTTCATGCGGTCGACCAGGGATTCGTCGGATAAGCTGCAGCGAACGGTTGAGGGCATAGACAGCAGCTTGCGGCATAGATTGTCGACGAACTGGTCTTGGCGGTGGTCGCGGATGAAGGTCTGCAGGCCTCGAAGCCCTGGCCGTTGAGCCGCCGGGGTAGACGACGGCGGTATCGACCGGGCGGCCGGCCAGATCCTTGGTGCGCGCGTCGCCGACGGGGCCATAGCCTTCGAAGCCAGGCCGAAGGAATCGAAGCGCTCGTGGCAGCCGGCGCAGAACGGGATTCTCGTGATGCTCGGCCAGCATCTCGCGGATGGGCAGGTCGGTCTTGGATTCGTCGCTGGGCAGTTCGGGCACGACCGGCGGCGGCGGCGGCACGCGGATGCCGAGCACCTTCTGCACCACCCAGTTGCCGCGCTTGACCGGGCTGGTGCGCAGGCCGGGCGAATTCTGCGTCATGAACACCGCCATGGGCAGGATGCCGCCGCGGCCGTACTTGGCGGACATTGTCGACGCGCACCCAGTGCGACGGGTCGCCCTCCACACCGGGGATGCCGTAGTGCTTGGCCAGCACGGGGTTGACGAAGGTGTAGTTGCCGATAGAGCAGGTCCAGCACCGAGCGGTTGGTCTGAATGGCGTCCTCGACGTAAGCGGACCGGCTCCTGGAACATGGCTTCGCGGAGATCGTTGTTGAACTGGGGGAAGCGCATGCGATCGACGGAGTTGTTGGTTTCGAACAGGCGGAAGACCAGCCAGTTGCCGGTGAATTCGGTGGCCAGGCCGCGGACGCGGTCGTCCTTCAGCATGCGGCGGGTCTGGGCCAGCAGCACGTCGGGCTTTTGCAGGTCGCCGGCGGCGGCGTGGCGCAGCAGCTCGGCATCGGGCATGCTGGCCCAGAGGAAATAGCTCAGGCGGCTGGCCAGAGTGTAGCCGGGCAGGGGCTGGGCTGGTGCTTGGGTGGACGATGGCGTCGCACTCGTGGCGGCTTTGACTAGTTTGCCGTGGGTGTGAGGGTAGCGGCTACTGTCGGCGCTCCGTCGGACATGTCGAAGCGATAGAGGAAGTCCGGCGACATCAGGACGCTGACCATTGACGTCGCGGACGGCGTCTTCATGGGAGAGCTGGTTCTTGCTGCGCAGCGTCGTGTAATAGGCCAGCAGGTCGGTGCGCTCGGCTGCGGTCAGCGGGCGGCGATAGGCGCGCTCGGCAAAGCGCACCAGGACGTCGAGTTGCTTGGGCTTCGGCGGCGGCGCGCTCTTTTTCAAGGTTGCGCAGGGTGGCGTCCATGCCTTCGAAGTGCTCGTGGATGGCTTGCACGGCTGCGGGATCGTTCTTAGGATCGGCGGCGGCCTTGGCCAGATACTTGTCGCGCAGCTTCAGGATGACGGCGGTGTCGGTGATGGCGTGATTGGCGGGCCGCTCACAGGTGGCTTCGTCGCCTTTGCCGTCGACCTCGCCGCATTGGTTGAAGAAGTACTGGGTCCAGGTGCGCTCGGTGAAATTGGCGATGTAGTCGAACTCGTTCCAGAGCCGGTTTAACTGCTGCTTGCCGTTGTCGTCGAGGATGAGTTGCTGTAGCGGAAGGTCGTCGCGGTAGTAGCCGGCGACGCTATGATAGCCGGCGCTGAGGAAGCGGCCTTTGTCTTCCGAGTCGTCGGGCAAGTAGCGGCCGCGCTCGGTGACATAAAAGGTGTCGGGAAAGACCTGGGCAAAGCGGGCGAAGGCGGCCTCGTAACGGGGGCGCTCGGCTGCGGGGACGACCAGGTCGGTGTCGTTGGCGCGGGCTTTGGCGGAGAGGGCGGCCCAGCGTGGTGCGGCCTCCTCGTGGAGGTCGGGGTATTTCGGGATTTCCGGTACGACGGGCGGTGGGTCGGTGTCGTTGCGCAGGGCTTTGGGGTCGCTGTCGCGGTGGTGCTCGGCGAATTGCTTCAGCTTCCAGTTCAGCAGCGGCTCCGATTGCGGCGGGCAGGCCGCTACTACGGGAGCGGCGAACTGCATGGCGGTGTGCTGGCGGATTTTGATCACGAAGTCGCGCATCGCGGTGCATTGGGCGCGCAGGGCTTCAGGTTTTGCCGTCTTTGGATTGGGCAGAGCCTGCCACATGGTCTGCAGTTTGAGGACCGGGCCACGGCCTGCTTGTCATGCAGGATCTGCCAGACCATCGGCAGGTATTTGGGGCTCACCTTGTTTGCAACGGCGATGGTAGCCAATGTGGCGTGCCGGTTTTTGAGAGCGGCGCGATAGCGGTAGCGCCAGGCGGCTTCGAAGTAATCGGCGTAGTTGGTCGGCTGGGCGGCGTAGAAGTGCATGATGCGCTGGATGGCGTACTTTTCGCGATCGGTTTCGGCGAGCAGCGGGGTAGGGGGCGAACTCGATGCCTGCGGGCGTGAGCACCGCGTGTCGGCGACTTCGGTGGCGGCCTTGAGATATTTGTTCAGCAGCGCGGAGGACATGGTGAGCGATTCGCCGGAATTGTCGAAGCCGGCCTGGTTGGCGGGATCGACGGGGAACTGGCGGGCCACGTGCATGTCTTGCCCGGTCAGGTCGCGGATGGTGTAGTCGTACTCCGCGTTACTGAGGCGGCGCGCCAGGACGATGCCGGGGTCGCCGTCGGCTTTCTTGATTTCGGCTACGCGCACGGCGGCGACCCAGTCGATGATTTGCTGGGCTTCCGCGGAGGGCGGGGCCGGCATGGGCTTGGGCGGCATTTCCTTGTTTTTGAGGCGCTCGGCAAGCAGGGCCCAGCGGGCGAAGTCTTCGGTGACCATGTCCATGCTGTTGTAGGACTTGAGGTCGAATTGGGCTGGGGCCATTTTGCCGCTGTGGCAGGCTACGCAGTATTTGCCGACGAAGGGTTTTACGGTTTGCTGGAATTGCTGGTCGATGGTTGCCGGGGCCGGGGCCGGCGTGGCGGCGGGGTGGCTGGCGGCGTGTCCCAGACAGGCGGGAATGAACAAAAGAATTAGGGTGCGATACCGCATTCCGGACTGCTCCCGACGACGCGATGTAGGCAGCGCGATCGGTGTTTGCCGCAGCTTACCCCAGGTTTGGTGGTTCTGTTCTTTAGCTCAATCTTTACGGCTCTAAGGAAGCGCGAGGAAATGCGCTCGGTGTTGGTGGCGAAAATCCTTGTGGTGAGAATCGTATGCCAGGGTAAATAGGGTAGTCAACCTCCGGACAGAAAAAGGTGTTGGTGGGGTGGACCGGTTTGTTTGTGGTGGTAAGAGGTTTGGTTTGTTTGAGTTGGGTGGGGTACTCGGGAACAGACGGGAGCCCAGGCTAGCCGTTCGGCGAGCATCGGGCGATTGGTGCTGGGTTGGGCAGGACTTTTGTCTGCGCTGGGGATTCTGGAGAAGTGGTTAGTCTCGTGCAGCGGCAGCTTTCGGCATACCGACCAGGTGGCTGCGGAGAATATCACGTGGTCCGATCAGCGCTGCCGAGGGGCTCAAAGCCCAACGAATTCCAGGGCTTACGGCCGACTGATCGTGCCCTATATGACAGAGTTTCCGCACGGCTTAGCGGTCAGGTTTGATGCGGGATTTGGATGGCCCCACTCAAGCCAAACGCGGTTGAATGGGTCCGCTGGGCAGTGTCGGAAGAGGGGAAATGCTTGCGGGAGTTTACGTGGTATGCTCCGCGTGTGTCCGCACCCATTGTTAGTTCGGAAATGGCTCGCCACTCGGCGGTGGTGCGGGTTACTCACTGGCTTACGTTTGTTGCGTTCCTCGGGCTGGTGCTTGAGTGGGTATGAGATTGTCATCTCGCATCCGCGGTTCTACCTGGGTGAGGCCGGCAACGTGAACGTGGCTCCGTTGTTCACTTTGCCGATTCCGGCTTCGCGGGGTACGGTGCCTACTGCCTTTGGATACGTGATGCCCGACCAGAATGGTTGGAGCCGCTATCTGCACTTTCAGGCAGCGTGGCTGGTGGTGCTTACTGGCGTCGTGTACCTGGTTGCGGGTTTTGCCAGCGGCCACTTTCGCAAACACTTGCTGCCCGCCGCGGGACAGCGGGGTTGGCGCTCCTATAGGAATGTCTTGGCGAGGTATGTGCGGCGTGCGCCGCCGCTTGCCGGGGAAGCGCATACCTATAACAGTCTGCAGCGGACTGTGTATCTGGGCGTTGTCTTTGTTCTGTTTCCCCTGGTGATCTGGACCGGGCTCGCTATGTCGCCGGGTTTCACATCCGCTGTACCGGCTGCGGTTACGTTGCTGGGTGGGCGGCAGACGGCACGTACTTTGCACTTCTTTATTTCAGACGCGCTGGTGCTCTTCTTCGCTACGCACGTGCTTATGGTGGTGCTCGCGGGTTTCAAGAGCCGCATGCGGGCTATGATCACTGGCCGGGCAGAGGCCGAGCCGGCGCCCACGCTGGAGGGAGCATGAGTCCGCTGTCGCGCCGTGCGCTGCTGAAGACGGGGCTGGTGGCTACCGCGGGCGTTGCTGGGCTGGCTGCGGCTGGGCGAGTTGCGGAACGCTACGGGCTGGTTCCACCGGATGGCGGCGGTTTGTATGGGCCGGGGGAGACGCTTACCTATGCGGCTCAACGGGTGCTGACGGCACACTCGCTGGCGCGTGAGTTTCCGCGCAGCATGATTTCACAGGCTCCGTTTGCGAACTATTTTTCGCCGCTCAATGACCGTTACAAACAGCTACAGGCCGGCGGCTTCGCGGACTGGCGGCTTACGGTGAATGGCTTGGTGGCGCGGCCGGTTTCGTTGTCGCTGCCTGACCTGAAGAGCCTGCCGATGCGTAGTCATATTACCGAGGTAGCGTGCGAAGAGGGTTGGTCTTACATTGCCGAGTGGATCGGTACGCCTCTGCACGAGGTGTTGCATGCCGCCGGGCCTGCCCCCAATGCGCGGTATGTGGTGTACTTTTCGGCAGACCCCGAATGGTGGGAAAGCATCGACATGGCAGACGCGTTGCATCCGCAAACGCTGCTGACGTGGGGAATGAACGATGGGGATTTGCCTACGGGCTTCGGTGGGCCCTTGCGCATGCGGGTGCCGCGGCAGCTGGGTTATAAGAGCGTTAAGTTCATTACCCACCTGACGGTGACGGATTCGCTGAAACAGTTCGGCAAGGGGCTGGGCTCGGCTTCGCCCGAAGGCGGCTACTCCTGGTATGCCGGCATCTAGTTGGCGGCAGCGGGCGCGAGCCTGCGAATCGACAGCATCGTGATGTCGTCGGACTGCGCTGCTCCCTTGGTGAATGCGGACACTTCCTGGGTTACATATTGGATGAGTTCGCGGCAGCCTAGTTGACTTCCTGTGCCTAACAGGCGCATCAGGGCTTCGTCGCTTAGATCCTGTTCACTGGGGTTCTGTGCTTCGGGCACCCCGTCGGTGTAGAGGAACAGGGAATCGCCTGGCCGCAGTTGCACTGTGCTGCCGGTATAGCCCATGCCATCGAAGAGGCCCAGGGGGATGCCGCCGACTTCGCTGATTGGTTCAGCGGGTCCGCCTTCTGCGCGCAGAAGATACGGCGGGTTGTGGCCGGCAGAGCAGTAGTGCAACTCGCCGGTGGGCAGGTGGAGCAGGCCGTAGAAGCAGGTGGCGAACATCGCGCTGACCCGCTCCTGTACCAGGACTCGGTTCACTTCCACAAAACATTCGGCGGGAGACATGCCGCGCAAAGCCGTGGTCTTTACCTGGGTGCGTGTGACGGCCATGAACAGGGCGGCGGGGATGCCTTTGCCGGAGACGTCGCCGATGACCAAGCCCAATCGATCGTCATCGATGAGGAAGAAGTCGAAGAAGTCTCCGCCGACCGCGCGGGCTGAGGTCATTTGGGCGTGCAGATCGAAGTCCCTGCGCTGCGGAAAGGGAGGGAAGGTGCGGGGCACGAGCAGGTGTTGTATGGTGCGGGCCGTGTCCAGTTCTTTTTGAATGGCGATGAGTTGCTCGCGGTCGCGGGCGGCGTCCACCATGTCGGCGCAAAGGAATGAGTTTTCGATGGCTGCGGCGGTCTGCAGGGCAATGGTGTTGAGCAGTTTGAGGTCCGCCGTGGTGTAGGCGGCGCCGCTTGCGGTGTTGGCCAGGGTGATGATGCCTACGGTGCGCTGGCCGGCGCGCAGAGGGGCGCAGATGAGGGCGCCGAGGGTGCGCTCTGCTTCGGCGGCGCGGGGATCGGTTGCGCAGTGGTTCACGATTTCCGCGATACCGCGGTCACGGATAGTGGTGGCGAAGGCAGAGTCTGGCGTGAGCGGCCCGTCCCCGGCGCCGAACGAGGCAGCGCTGCGTAACAAGCCATCCGCAGGGTCGATCACCAGGATGCCGCCGTCCGTGGCTGGGATCAGGCGCCTAGCTTGCGCCAGCGCCGATTCGCTTACCGCCGATAAGTCGAGCAACGCGGCGAGCTGCTCGGAGAGTTGCTCGATCAGGTGGACTTCCCGGTAGAGGTGGAGGACCTCGGCGGCGAGTGCGCGGCCTTCCGCTTCGCGCGCTGCAAGATGGGTGAGCAGCAGGGCGAGTGCCTGGGCTTGTGCTTCTGGTCCATGCACAAAGCCGAGCGTGCTTTCCCCCAGCATCACCGGCACTGGGGAGTTTGTCACCGTGACTGTATCGCCCAGCAGGATGACGCCTGCGGCATCCACGATCGAGAGTTGGTTGCCGCCTGCGTGGCAGAGTGCGGCGATGGCGGGCGCGCAGCCTGCTTTTGGCCGCAGCAGTGCTTTTAGGCTTACCGAAGGCATCGGCTTCACTGCCTGGGGGTGGCCAGGCCAAGCACGGCGCGCGCCTGGGCCACGAGTGCGTCGGGGTCAAAGGGCTTGGTCATGTAGAGATCGGCGCCGACTTCCTGTCCGCGCTGGCGATCAAACTCCTGCCCTTTGGCGGTGAGCAGGATGATGTGTATTTGTTTCATGCCCATTTCGTTTTTGACGGCGTGGCAGACGTCGAAGCCGTTTTTTCTGGGCATCATGACGTCGAGGAATACCAGGTTCGGTTCTTCTTCCCGAATGGTTTCGAGTGCCTCTTCGCCGTTGCTGGCGGTGAGGAGTTCCACGCCTTCGTCTTCAAGCTCTTCCAGGGACTGCTGGATCAGCGTGCGCAAATGGGGTTCATCATCAACGATCAGGATCTTCATGTCTTTTCACTGTTAAGGCGCTTACTGGTAGATCAGAAACAGTACATTCTCCATGCCTTTTTCAAAGCGCAGCGAGCGCACGGCTTCATTACTCGAGAGCAGGGAACTCAGAATGATGATGTCGGGCTTCGAGACCACGGCACGCGACACCAGCTCAGAACCATTCGATTCCATCACTTCGTAGCCGCGGGTTTCGAGTACATCGGTCAGGGTGCGGAGGGTGGAGTCATCTTCATCGACCACCATGACTTTCTTTTTGGACTTGCCCTGGTCGAGGAGCGCGCCCACTTCGTGGAACAGCGAGGCGGTGTCGATGGGCTTGGTGAGATAGCGGTCAACGCCGAGTCGATAGCCGCGCTCTTTATCCTCGACGATGGAGAGAATGATGATGGGGATGTCCATGGTGGCGGGATCGTTCTTCAACACGGCCGCTACATCGAAGCCATTCATCTCGGGCATCATCACGTCGAGGATCACCAGGCCGGGTACCTCTTCGCGGATGAGCGCCAGTGCTTTTCGGCCGTCCTCGGCAAGACGCACAGAGTAGCCCGCGTCGGTGAGTTCCTGTTGCAGCAGGGAACGGATGTTGGAATCGTCATCGACGACGAGGACTGATTTGTCGCGTGGCTGGTGAGTTTCGACGCGCTCGCGTAACTGCCGCACCAGGGACTCGATATCGACGGACCGGCGGCGCGGCAGCAAATCGAGCTGCGCGGGTTCACCGGTCGCTGGAAGGGTGAACGAGAAGGTGCTGCCCTGGCCCGGCATGCTTTCTACCCAGATGGTGCCGCCGTGGTATTCGACGATCTCTTTGCAGATTGGCAAGCCGAGCCCCGTACCTTTGGGTTTGTCGGTCAGCGTGTCGCCTACCTGCTTGAATTTCTCGAATACCTTGGGTTGGTCCGCTGGTGCGATGCCAATGCCGGAATCGGCGACGCTCACTAGCAGGTCACCGCCACGGTGGCGTGCTGAGCAGGTGATGGAACCGGCATCGGTGAACTTGACCGCGTTCGAAATGAGATTGATGACTACCTGGATGAGCCGATCCTGATCGCCGTGAACGGGGGGCAAGTCAGGTTCGACGTCGCGCACCAGGTTGAGCTTTTTCGCTTCGAATAGCGAGCCGGTGGCGGCCACGGCACGCTCGATCACCTCGCCCATGGAGACACTGCCCATGTTCCAGGTGAATTTGCCGGCTTCGATCTTAGCCAGGTCCAGGACATCGTCGATGAGCTTGGTAAGCCGCTCGCCTTCGCTCACGACTACATCGAGGTTCTCGATGACCTGCCGCTTGGCGGCTTGTATTTTGCGATCGTCTTCGGGGATGAGCGGGAACAGGCGCTCTTCGAGGCGGCGGCGAATGATTTTGGCGAAGCCCAGCACCGAGGTGAGCGGGGTGCGCAGTTCATGGCTCACGGTGGAGAGGAAGGAGCTTTTGGCTGCGTCGGCTTCTTCGGCTGCGGCGCGGGCGTGGCTCGCGTCCTCAAAGAGTTTGGCGTTGTGAATAGCGACGCCCACCGCAGAAGCGATGGTGGAGAGCAGCCGCTGATCGGCTTCGGTAAAGCGGCCTTCCTGGTCGGTGGACTGCACACTGATGACGCCGATGGTCTGGCCGCCAGAGGGGATAGGCACGCCGAGGAACGAGGCGGTATCGCGACCGATCGCCTCGATGCCCAGGCGAGTGCGGGTGTGGCCCATATCTTCGTTGATCAGAAGAGCCTGCCCGGTGCGGATGATCTGGGAAGTGAGGCCACCGCCAAACGGCCGGGACTGCGCGTCTTCCCCATAGGTATAGGGGAAGTGGAGCATCATGCTCGCGCGGTCGAGTAAGGAGACATAGGCAATGGGCGCATGGAACATATCGCGCACCTGTTCGCCCACGAGTTGTATGAGTGGATCCTTGTCGAGTTGGGACGCCAGCGCCTGGGTGATGCGGTTGATGCTGGCCAGCTCGGCGGCACGCTCGCTCACCTCGTGCTCGCGTTCGTTGATTTTCAGATAAGCGTTCGCGTTGTCGAGCGCGATGGTGGTGTAGGCTGCGATGTTCTCGAGCAGGCTGAGGTGCTGCTCGGTGTAGGCGTTCTTAATAAAGCTCTGCACGCTGAGCACGCCCAGTACGCGCTCCTGCGCAATGAGAGGCAGATAAATGATGGAGACTGGTGGGCGCGCCTGGCTGCCGTCGGCCAGCACGCCGCCATGTTTGTAACTCTGGATGTATTTTGCGTACTCGGTCTCTACGTCGTTGAGCAGTATCGACTGGCGATGATCGATACACCATACGGCGAACTGGTTCTTGTCTTCGGTGCTGCGGGTGTACGGGGCGTAGCGTTTGCCGCTTTCGACGGCAAGCGTGTATTCAATCACACGCTTCTCTGGCCGGTACATGCCGACGCCGAAGATACTGGCATCGACAATCTGGTTCACGCGCTCGTAGAGCTTGAAGAGAATAGTGTCCAGGTCGAGCGAAGCGGTGATTTCCTTGCCGATTTCGCTCAGGAGTTCAATGCTGTCTTTCTGCGCGGCGATTTCGTCGGCCTGGGTGCGAATCTCGCGCGTGCGTTCGTCGACCGTGGCTTCGAGCATTCTTGCCTGAGCTTCCAGAGCTTCGGTTCTGCGCTGTGCTTTTTCACGTTCATGGCGGGAGATCAAGCGCCATGCGAACACCGCCAGTAACATCAGCAGCAGGCTATAGAGAATGTAGGCAAGGGTGGTGCGATACCACGGAGGCGCGATGCTAAAGGCGTAGTCAGCTTCCTGGCCAATGCGGCCTTCGCCGGTGCGGCCGCGGACGCGAAAGCGATAGTTGCCGGGGCCTAGTCCGCTGTAGTTGGCTTCTCGCTGGCGGCCCCAGGCAGACCAGTCTTTATCCGCGCCTTCGAGCAGGTATTGGTATTCGTGCTCGATGGTGTTGCTGTAGCTAAGCAGCGCGAACTCAAAGCGCAGCGCGTCGCTGCCAGGAGGCAAACGCAATGCCTGTTCTCCAGGCGAGCTATCTCCGTCAAACACCACCCGCTGGCCCGCACTCACCTGACGTACGAGGGTCGTGAGAGGCTGCGCCGCGACGTGGCTGGTGGAGGGTAGTAGGCGTACGATGGCTTCGCCAATGGCCCACACGGCACCTCCCGGCTCTGAGAAGATGCCCCCAAGGTGGAAGGGCTCGAGCCCGCGATAGGCATCCTCCTCCAATTGCCAGGAACCGTCTGCTTTCCGGGTGAAAAGGCCGAGGCGGCGATTGTCGTAGGTAAATGTGTACGACCAAAGACTGCCGTCGGCGTTGGGGAAGATCAGAATGTTGTTGGCGCCGTCGACGGGCAGCAGAAAGCGGTTGTCGATCACAAACCTGTGGTTCGGCCGATCCCAGCGATAAATCCTGGCCTGGTGGCTGATCGTTACGAAGATATTGCCGCCGGCGAAGACGGTGGCAGTGGCGCCGCTTTCTAAACCATCCTTCTGGGAAAGGATTTCGAATTTGGCATCCCGCATGCCGTTGGGTCCAACCGTGGCTCGCAATACGGAGTCATTTGCGCCGCCTGCCCACAGAGTTCCTTCGTCATCTTCACTGAGACTTCTGGCTTCATAGATGGTGTTCGGGATTCTGCCCTCGTCGATCCAGGCGTGGCCATCCCAACGCATGGAGGCCACCCCGTCCGAGTGACCGATGTAGACGCGGGACGGGTTCTTGCGCGAAAGTGCAATGTCGTATGTCTGCTCGTTAATGCTGTGCAGAGCAGGCATGGCGGGCACGAGATGATCGCGCTCCAGTCGCATGACACCCTCACCGGTGGCCACGAGTAGCTGGTCTGGCGTTTTCTGCGCGGGGTCCTTGAAGTCGACCAAGGTCCACCCCTGGAGAGGGCCGGGGATAGGCGTGATCACTGGAAGGCCGGTCGTGGGATTTGCATCGATGCGGGCCAGGGCGGTACTCACTGCGGCGCTCGAGGCATACATTTTTCCGTCGAAGCGGAGGAGGTCTAACCCGCCATTGCGGGAGAAGATCGAGACGGGTGAATTGATCTCGACGCGGGCAATACTTCCGTTGAGGCCGATCCAGAGGGTAGCGTTGCGATCCTGATAGGCGATGAGCGTGTCGGACTCGACAAGCCCGGCTTCTTTCCCGATAATCTGCCGCAATTTGCCATCGCGATTAATTAAGGCCACGCCGCCCTGCTGGGTAGTTGCGCAGATGGTGCCGTCGGCCAGCAGGATCGAAGTGTAGAGACTATTTTTGGTGAGGTAATCGTCTGCCGTCGTCGGAAAAGGGACCGCCTTTTGGCCATCGTAGAGGCTGAATAAGCCGCCTCGAGCGGAGATCAGTATGTGCTGATCGTCGAACGGGTGCAGGAAAAGCTTGATGCTGTTGCGATAGAAGTCGCCGCCGGGCGTGGGCCGAAGGACGTCGCCGTCGATTTCTTCCAGGCCGATGCCATTCTGTGCGGTGTAGATGTGGCCGCGAATGGTGGAGAGCGCCTGAAATCGGCGTTCGCCGGGTTGCCGCCACACCTGCATGTGGTGCCCATCCCAACGAAACAGGCGCTCGTACGATCGAAAGAATACGCCTTGCGGGGTGGGCAGCGTTTGCCAGACATCGGTGAAGCCGCGATCTTCCACGGGAACGTGCTCGAGCAGGGAAACGTATTGGAGTTTGCCGGTGGCGTCCGGCGCCAGGTAGCCGAACTCCGAACCGCCGCCGACCCAGATCCTTCCTTTGGGATCGAGGGCAAGGGAACGGACAACGCTGGTGTGGGCGTAGATTTTGCGCCAGGTGGCGCCGTCGAATTGCAGAACCTCTCCGCCCGAATTGCCGAAGTACATCACGCCGCGCTGATCCTGCAGGATGGTCCAGACCTGCGGATAGGCGTTATAGTCGCGGGCCAGATAATTCTGGATGATAGGCATGCCCGTTTCAACGGGTTTAGCCTGCTGGGCAAGGGAGAGAGGGGCGAAGGCGGCCATCAGGAATGACAGCAGCCAATACCGGCAAAAAACGGCGAGACTTCGGGCCAAGTGGGCTTCCATTCTTACGGCCAACAGCCATACCGGTACAGCAGTTTTCAGGGGAAGCCCATCGTACCACGCGGAGGCGTTGCTAAGCGCTTCGTAGATGGCTGTCTGGCTTACTGCGAAAGCTGTTGCCGGCATTCTGCTATGCCGGCTTCGACGCCGCATTCGGTATACAGCTTAAGCGCTTCCTCCCACAGCGGCCTGGCTTCTTTGGGCTGGCCCGCAGACTGGTTCGCCAGAGCCAGGCCCCGCAGGGTGTTGGCCAGGTCTAGTTGGTGGGTAGCGCTAAGTTCGCGGTAGATGGCTTCGGCCTCGCGGTAGAGCGGCTGAGCCTCGGCCGGCAGGCAGGCCTCGCGCAGAATATCAGCCTCGTGCCGCAAGGCGAAGGCCAGGCGCTCGGGTGGACCGATTTCGCGGTACAGCAGGGCTGCGTTGCTGTAGTGGTGGCGCGCGGCTTCCAGGCTGCCGATGTCGCGTTCGGCTTGCCCCAGGCCGCAGAGAGCCTCTGCCAGCGACGGGCGGTCGGCTTCGAGTGCGGCCCTGCGCACGGCGCTGATAAAGATGACACGCGCGTCGATGGTGCGATTCTCCTGGCATGCGCGGTGACCCAGCGCCAACACTTCCTGCAGGCTTTCGTCCATAGTCCCGTAGGTTAGCACTGCCGTCGTCTCCAACTCTCGGCCCTCGTTGTATCGTCTTTCCATGCGCTTCTACAGTTCCTGTTTCCCTCGCGTTGTTCCGCTGGTTTTGCTCGCAGTGGCAAGTGTGCCCTCGTCGATGATGGCGGCTCCCACCCCGACACGCACGCCTACGCTGGAGCAGGTGCTCGCATATCCCTTTGTAAGTGGATTGATTGCGTCTGGGAAAGGCGATCGCTTCGCCTGGGTGGAGACGGTGCGCGGCGTGCGCAATGTCTGGTTCGCTGCGCCCGGCGATCGGCAACCGCGCGTGCTCACACATTACACCGAAGACGATGGGCAGGAGTTAACACAGCTCATGTTTTCCCCGGATGGCGCACAGTTGCTGTACGTCCGCGGTGGCGATCACGATGCCAACTGGCCGGCACAGGGAAATCTTGCGCCCAATCCGGACAATGATCCGGCAGAAGCGAAAGTGACCATCTGGTCAATCGCGGTTGCAAATAGCGCCAGTGCGCCATTGCAGGTGGCTGAGGGCGACAGTCCTGCTGTGTCGAGCAAAGGAGAGCTGGCCTATGTGAAAGAGAATCAGATATGGACCGCGCCTCTGCCTGGCAGCCATCATCCCGGGGAAACGTCCCGGAGGCTGTTTTTTGATCGTGGGAAGGATGAGTCGCCGGTGTGGTCTCCCGATGGAACGCGGTTAGCATTTGTCTCGAGGCGCGGCGATCACAGCTTTGTCGGCGTGTACACGAGCGCTGAGCAGCCACTGCTTTATCTTTCTCCATCGACTCACTTCGACAGCTTGCCGGTGTGGTCGCCGAACAGCCATGAAATCGCATTTATGCGGCAGCCGAGTCATGGAGAGCAGGTAGAGAACTTCCTGGTGGAGAAGCCCGATCCGTTTGCTTTCTGGATCGCCGATGCGGTCACGGGGGTCGCACGCAATGTGTGGTCGTCGGCGAACACGCTAGCTGGGTCGCTGCCGGCGGTAAGCGAGCATGAGCCACTCTATTGGATGGCAGACGACAAACTGGTTTTTTTGTCGGAGATAGACAATTGGCCGCACCTGTACGCCGTGAGCACCGCAGGCGGCGCCGCAAGCTTATTAACGCCGGGTCGCTTCATGGTCGAGAGCGTGGTGCAGACGCCCGATCGGCAGAGTTTGCTCTATAGCGCGAACGCGGGTGAAACGGCGGGCGACGAGGATCGGCGGCACCTGTTCCGGGTAGGGACCGATGGGCACGGTCCCCAGGCACTGACGCGGGGGGATGCGCTGGAGTGGTCCCCTGCTGCGCTCGCGGGCGGAGGTGTTGCCTACGTAACTGCGGGCGCTCAGACTCCCGCAGCCGTGACGGTGATGGCGGCAGCGGGAGAACGGAAAGTGCTCGAGACGGGGAGTGCGCGCGGGTATCCGTCGGACGCGTTGGTGGTTCCCAGGCTGGTCAGCTTTCGCGCGCCGGATGGCCTGACCATTCAGGGGCAGTTGTTCCGCGAGGCGAATGCACGCGGATTGCAACCAGCGGTGATTTTCGTCCATGGGGGCCCGAGCCGGCAGATGCTGTTAGGGTGGCACTACCGTGACTATTACAGTAACGGCTACGCGGTGAATCAATATCTCGCGATGCACGGCTTCACGGTACTGTCAGTGAATTACCGGCTGGGCATTGGGTATGGCCGGGCGTTTCAGCATCCTGCGCATGGTGGTCCGGCGGGCGGATCGGAGTACCAGGATGTGCTGGCCGCTGCGCGGTATCTGCAGAAGACGGCCGGTATCGATGGACAGCGGATTGGTATCTGGGGTGGATCTTATGGCGGTCTGCTCACTGGGTTGGCGTTGGCGCGCAACTCCGATGTGTTCAAGGCGGGCGTTGATCTGCATGGGCTTTCGAACTGGGTGCCTGCGCTTGAGAAGGACGGTGCCTTGCCACAGCATTGGTGGGAGGTGACTCCAGAGTGGAAGCAGGCTGTGGCGACTGCGTTCGCTGCATCTCCGGATGCAGATATTGCCAAGTGGAAGTCGCCGGTGTTGTTGATCCAGGGCGATGATGATCGCAATGTGCCGTTCGATCAAACGGTCGAGCTCGCGTATCGGTTGGAGCAGCAGCATACGCCGGTGGAGCAGCTGGTGATTCCCAATGACATCCATGGTTTTCTGCGTGCGGCCAGCTGGATGCACGCTGACCAGGCTACGGTCGAGTTTCTGTCGAGGAAGTTGGGGAGGGACGAGGTGAATCGCTGATGGGAGGAGTCACCGTGGAGATCTGATTTGCCATCATGAGCAACCGAAGTCCGCGGGTGAGTGAACGAGGTTTCGCGGGGAGGTCACACGGCCGATTGGCTGGCGAGGCTTGGATCCACCAGGGCTGAAAGCCCTCAATCTTTGCGCGCGTTTAAGCGCGGGTGTTGCACCCGCGCCCCCGGACTGAAGTCCGGGGCTTCCACCGGGTGCGAGCGGGTGCTCCGAGAATCTTTCAGCGGGCATCGTACCGATGGAGAGCAGCCGAAGTTGATCGTTGCCGACCTGGAGATTTGAGTGAGGGTGAAACGTTGCAGATCCCTCGGCTTCGCTCAGGATGACAAATCTGACGGTCTAGTCGGCTTTCCAGTTTGGCATCTGCCGGATGGCTCGAATGAAGCCGCGTTTGCTTGAGTGGGGGACATCCTGCTCCGCTCGCTCAGCCGAGACCAGATGCCATATCGCACCCCGTTCATTTCCTCGTCCTTCACTTCCACTGCAACAAATTCCTCGGGATGGCAAATCGAACGGAAGTGCGGGGCGCTTCCGCATTTTTGAGGAAGCGCCCCGGCATGCTGCTTACTCGCCCTTGGATGATTCCGGCGTTGCAGGATGCACAACCCGGTAGCTGGAGCCACCGTTTGCCCATACCAGCAGCAACAGATCCTTTCCTGCCGGCAATTGCTTCACCTGGTTGCGGAACTGTTCGGCCGACTTCACCGGCTGGCGATTCATCTCAAGGATGACATTGCCACCCGCCAGGCCCGCGTCTTCTGCAGGACTCGCCGGCTGTACCTGTGCCACCGCGACACCCTCGACCTGCGAAGGCAGGTTGAGTTGTTGCCGCACCTCGGGCGTGAGGTCAGAGATCGCGATGCCCAACCTCGCATGGCCAGTCTCTTCGCTCGCCGCTGCCGCAACTTCCTGGTCCTTGTGATATTCGCCGACGGTCAGATCCATTTTTTGCGGCTGCCCATTGCGGACCACATCCAACTGGATCTTCGAGCCGGGTGCTTCTTCACTCACAATTACCTGGAGATCGCTGCCCGTTTCTACTGGCTTGCCATTCACCCCGGTGACCACGTCGCCCGCCTTCAGGCCAGCGCGGCCCGCAGGGGAACTCGGAGTTACCTGGGCGATCAGGGCGCCGGTGTTACCGGTGAGGTTGAAGAACTTTGCATTCTCAGGAGTTACGTCGTTCAGGCTGACGCCGAGATAGCCGTGGTGCACCACTCCATTCTTGATCAGCGATTCCACCACAGGATGAATGGTCTGGGTCGGAATGGCGAAGCCGGCACCGGCAAATGCTCCTGTGCTTGAGATAAGGAAAGTGTTGATGCCGACCAACTGGCCATGTGCATTCACGAGCGGACCACCCGAGTTGCCGGGGTTGATGGCTGCATCCGTCTGGATGAATCCACCTGGCTTGCGAGGATCATCGGAGTACGGGTTCGGCCGATCAATCGCGCTCACGATCCCACGGGTGACCGAGAAGCGGAAGTAGCCGAAGGGGCTGCCGATGGCAAGCACGGACTGGCCCGGTACCAACTTGGTCGAGTCGCCCCAGCCGATGGTGGGCAGATCAGTTGCGTTAATTTTGATCACAGCCAGATCGGTAAGTTTGTCTGTGCCAATTACTTTGGCGGGAAAGCTTCTGCGATCGTGCATGGTCACGCGCACTTCGACGGCTCCGTCGACCACGTGGTTGTTGGTGACGATGTAGCCGTCGGGCGAGATGATCACGCCGCTGCCGATACCGTGCTCCAGCTGCTTCTGGTGCGGTCCCTGGCCGAAGCCGCGGGCTGGGCCCTGACCATCTCCTGGCCCACCAGGACCGAAGAATTGCGAGAAGGGATTACCCTCCGGTCCTTCTTCACCCTGAGCCTCTGCCTGCTCGTGGGCGCGCGCGGTCACCGCAATGTTCACGACAGCCGGCGTGACGCGGGAAGCCACTGCTTCTGTGGCTTGATCGAGCGCGAGCAGCGGATCGATGCTCGCGTTGTTAATGGGAGTGATCGGGTTGTCGACATAGGTGGCGGCGGTGACCGGACGATTTCCGAGCACGAAGGCGCCAGCGGCCAGGATGAGGGTGGAAAGTGCCAGGGGAGCGGCGAATCGCTTCGCCTTTGCTCTTAATAAATTAGTTGATTCTTGCATGGTTTTCCTCGTTTTGGGTGAAGAGTTGGTTTAGATCTGGAATGCGATCCAGGTATTGGAAAGAGAGAAAGCAGGTGCGTCTGCAATGGGCAGATCGCGATGGGTGTGGCGCATCTCGTGTGGCACTTCCACGGTGAACAGAATCACTGTGACAACCGCGCCATCGTCCTGGGGGCTGTCCCCGAGGGTCACAAACTGAGCGGGCGATGAGTACGCATAGGCGACTCTACGGGCGCGGTTTTTGATTGCGCGGGGCTGCTTATTCACCAGCAGCGGTTCAGCTTTGGGTGCGGGATGGAAAACGGCATCATGATAGAGCGTCGCGGTTGCGGCGGACTGTTTGCTTGTCTGCTTTGCCAACACCAGCCTGGCTGAAGGAACGTCATCGTCAGAGGTCAGGGTGCGTGCTGTTTGCTGCGGTACGCCGGTGAATGCGATCGGGTTGGAGAAATGTTGCAACCAGAACGCACCCGACAGGGAACCCAGCAGGCAGACGGTCAGTAGCGCGCGGGATAATACCGGGCTCAGGGCAGGGCTGCGGTGGAGAATGTTCTCGACGCGGCCTGCCAGTTCCGAATGTTTCTTCCACAGGCCAGGCGCCAGTGATGCGGCACGGCGAACCAGCCTGGTTTCAGCAAGCCGGGTGAGGCAGGTTGCATAGGCCCGGGCGTTGCCGTTGGCGTCAAGCACGGCATCGTCGCAGGCGCGTTCACGCTCCTGGCACAAATGACGTTCAGCCCAGAGCAGCGCCGGATTCAGCGGGCACAAGGCACGCAACAGCTTCTGTAACAGATTGACCCAATCGTCGCCACGGTCAAGGTGCGCCCGTTCATGCAGCACGATTTGTTTCAGCTCATCGGTACTGAGCTCACTCCACAAAGAACGCGGCATGACGATTGCGGGACGTAAAAAGCCGATCACGCTGGGCGCGTCGATTGCTGTAGACAGCCTGATCTGCACCGTTCGCTTGCCCGGCCTCGCGACAATCGATTGCAGGGTTTGATCGAGTTCGTCGGAGGACACCGGTACGGAGCGGACAAACAGATTTCTCATCTGCACGGCACTCGCGCCCAGGCGGGCGAGCGCGAAGAGGGAACTAAGCGCCCAGAAAGCTTCACAGGCATACGCCCAGCCAGGACTCAGTTGTAAAGAATAGGCTGCTGCGGAGGGCAGCGCGGGCACGCGATGCACCAGCGACAAACAAGGTAGAAGGGCTACCAGCAAAAACACGACCAGCCAAAGGGCAAAGCGTAACCCTGCACGCAACGGGAAGCCGCAGGCAGCCGCGAGCGTCAGCAAGAGCCAAACGCTCCCGGTAAGCAGCAATCCCTGCCAGATACTGGCGATCAGTATCTGAGCGGGCCCGGTGGTCATGAGGTGCTGCACGATAGTGGGTTCCATAACGATCTCGCTGTGCCCCGTCGCCCGGCAGGCTTACTCGGCCTGCTGAATGGCGTCCTTTAGACGTTGCAGTTCTTCAGGTGTCACTTCGTGATCTCCGAGGAGCGACAGCATCAACTTCTCCCGGGAATCGCCGAAGAAGCGCCGAAGCACTAAACGGATTTCCGAACTGCCGGCTTCCTGTTCCGCGACCAGTGGGACATAGTAGAAAGCACGTCCTTCCTTCCGATGTTGGACGTAGCCCTTTTGCTCCAGGATTCTGATGGTGGTGAGCACGGAGTTATACGCCAGGGCGGTTTCGTCAGGTAAGGCGGCGGCGATATCGTTCACGGTGGATTCGCCGCGGGACCAAAGGACTTTCATTAATCGCAGTTCCGCTTCGGTCAGCGTTGGCGATTTTTTGGGTGGCATAGCGTAGATTCCTGGCAGCTTGTGAGCTGTTAATGGAATCCTATTGGTCATGGCGACGCTTGTCAACTAATCATTTAATAGTTTGAGGGGTTTGCACGTTGGTAATCGGCAACACTGACCAAAGATCGCAGCCTAGCCAGCCAAGGTTGCTACACTTGTAAGACAGAAACTGGCATAATTTTATAGCGACCGAGCTTCCGCTTCGGGCCAGATATCTTTCGCTGCTGAGCCATCTCCATCTCCCCACATCGCTTGAGAGCAGAGCTACATCGAATGAAAAACATGCCTCGTGTTCCTCTTTTCATCAGCCGTTTTTCGCTGTCCCCGCGGACTGCCATCGGCGTGCAGACTTTGCGCCTGATCGGCCCGCATGAAGACTGGCTGCATTTCCACTGGTGGAGCAACAGTCTTCGCCAACTGGATAGGCGCTCCATCCTGTTTGAGAACACCATTCTGAGCCGCTACTCGTTTCTGCATGGCGCACGGGCAGCGCGGGTATTTGAACGCCTGGGAATCGGGTCCTGGGTGGGCAGCGACCTCCGTCCGCAGCAGGTGAAGCGACTCACGACTGAATACGGTCAACGGGTATCGAGTGCGTACATCGCACCCTTGGACGAGTGGGACGCCACGCGCTGTCTCAAGCTTGCCAAATTGATCAAGGTTCCTTTTGTTCTCCATCTGTGGGACGTGTTGGACGGGGATGTGAGGACTGGCGCGTTACGCGAACTGATTGATCGGGCGGAGCGGGTGTTTTGCGTGAGCGATCCGCTGGTACACGATGTTGCCGCGATTCGTGGAGACGCTGAACTGCTTTCGTTTTCACGCGATCCTTCGCCGCTGAAGGCTGTGGCGCGGCAAGAGGGTCCGCTCAAGGTGGTGATGCACGGCAACATCAGCTCGTATGCAGAAGGCCTGGATGATCTTGACCAGGCGCTCACTTTGCTTGATGCCCGAGGCGTGAAGGTGGAGGTGGCGTTTCTTGGGTCTCCCAAGATTTTGCGCCAGGCGAACACTACGATCAAGAAGCGGGTGCAGGCTTACGGATTTTTCCCTACGCAGCAGGATCTGGACCGGGAGCTCGTCCGGGGGCATGTGGCTTTTCTGCCCGGACCGAAGTTGGATCCTAAGATCGATATGCGGAGCCGCTACTCGATTCCATCGCGCATTCTGGATTACATGGCGTTAGGGTTGCCGATTGTCGGTACGGTTCACAAAGCTTCTGCCACGGGCGGGTTTGTGCGCAAGTTGGGGCTTGAGAATGCCGCGACCTGTTCCGGCCCGGAGGAGATTGCCGATTGGCTGGAGCGGCTGGCTCATCCAGGGAAATGGGCTGAGCAGAGTCAACGGTCCCGAGATGCTTTTCAGTTGCTGGAGCATCAGGAGTCTCCGGCGGACAAGCTCAAGCGTACTCTCGACAAGATTGCCTGAGGTAACGGCCACGGTTTGGGCGCAGTATCACCGTGCTCTCAGCACAATATGCGTGATTGGGAGTTGCTGGTGGGGTCCTGTGAATTTCCCAGGGCGCGGTGGGTTGTGCAGAAAAGTGGCTTCAGGGTGAGAATGGTTTGTGGCCATTCTTCACGAAGACCGTCTTTTTCCTGCGCAGGCAGAAGTTCGCGCGATTGCGCGCCGGCTCTATGACACGGTTGCTCAGCTTCCCATCGTCAGCCCCCATGGCCATACGGACGCTCGATGGTTTGCGGAGAACGTGCCGTTTCCTAATCCCACCAGCTTGTTCATCGTTCCTGACCATTATGTGTTTCGCATGCTCTATAGCCAGGGGATTGCACTCGAGGACCTGGGCATCGGCAAGCCGGAACTCACGGAGGACGAAGCGCGCCGCATCTGGATGCGCTTTGCCGAGAACTATTATTTGTTCCGCGGTACGCCTACGCGGCTTTGGCTTGACCACGCATTCGAAACTCTGTTCGGGTTGACCGAGCGCCTGTCTCGCGCGACCGCCGACCAGTACTACGACTCCATCAGCGAAAAGCTGGCGACGCCCGGGTTTCGCCCGCGTGCTTTGTATGAGCAGTTTCATCTTGAAGTTCTGGCGACCACCAATTCCGCACTCGATCCACTGACCCATCACCAGGCAATTCTTGATTCGGGTTGGAAGGGGCGCATCCTTCCCACCTTTCGGCCTGACGCCGTGGTGGACCCCGCTTTCGACGGCTTCCTGAAGAACGTACAAACGTTGGGCGAGATGCACAACGAGGACTGTGGTTCCTGGGTTGGTTATCTCCATGCCCTGCAGCTGGCGCGGCAGCGGTTCAAGGCGCTGGGCTGCACAGCTACCGATCACGGCCACCCCACCGCAATGACCGCGGACCTGGGCGCAGCTGAAGCCGAGGCTACTGTTCCGTAAGGTGATGGCCGCGGATGCCAATGCCGCCGAGCAGGAACTTTTCCGCTCGCAGATGCTGACCGAGATGGCGCGCATGAGCGTGGAAGACGGCCTGGTGATGCAGATACATCCGGGTAGCTTCCGCAATCATAATGAGGCGGTCTATCGCCGTTTCGGCCGTGACGTGGGTGCAGACATCCCCATGTCGACGAACTACGTGCACGCCCTGCAGCCGTTGCTGAACCGGTTTGGCAACGAGGCGGGTCTGACGATCATTCTGTTTACTCTGGACGAGTCCGCCTACAGCCGCGAGCTCGCGCCGTTGGCGGGACATTACCCCTGCCTGCGCCTGGGGCCGCCCTGGTGGTTTTATGACAGCCCGGAGGGCATGCTGCGCTTTCGCGAGCTCACGACCGAGACGGCCGGTTTTTACAACACGGTTGGTTTCAATGACGATACGCGGGCGTTCCTGTCGATCCCGGCGCGGCACGATGTAGCCCGGCGGGTGGACTGCGCATTTCTCGCCAGGCTGGTCGCGGAGCATCAACTTGAGGAAGACGAAGCAGCCGAAGTGGCGCATGCCCTGGCATACGGCCTGGCACGCAAGGCTTACCGGCTTTAGCATCGGCGTAGCCATGAGGGCCTGTGGTCACCGGGAAGGGAAGTCCGGATGCCGTCTGACTCCCCGAGGCTGTTCTCCTAAGGGCAAACACGCATCGAAGTAGTGGACAATCGAAACCATGGGTTATTGGGAAAGGTAAGAATGGAATTCCACGTTTCACGTGAAGCGCGCGACCGATACGAATTCGGCCAGATGCTGTTTTCTTTCAACGGCAATGTCGTCTTCGCCAACCTGGGGGCCAGCCGGGAATTTGCCTTTCGTATGAACGAGCGGCGGGGGGCCGAGCAGGATCCGACGCAGACGATCCAGCCCGGCGCGCTTTATGCCATGGGACTGATCGACGAAATGAGCCATGCGCTGGTGGAGTATTACCGCATGCGCCTGGATCCCACGGTCATGCCGGCAGCCCTGGCGTGGTTCGATGAGCGTATTGGCAAGGAAGAACTGGACAAGACCATTCTTGCGTTCGTCGAGCAGTTTCCCACGACCGATGTGTACCGCAAGGAGACCACCGGCGCCGAGTGGCTCGCAGGCACGACGGATGGGCACGCTCACCGCTCGGTTGCGTTTGAAGAAATGATGCTGTTGTGGCTGGCCAACATGAACCCCGCCTTCCAGCCGTTCTCTGAGCTGTTCACGGATCAGTCGCTGGCAGCCCTCACGCGCTACCAGCAAATCACGACCGGGCTGCGCGACTTTTTCGGGACTCGGCCGCCCCTGGGCGCAAAGAAGCTCAACCTGATCGACATGCTGCGGGCGCCGGCGCTGGCGTCTCCCGACTCACTGAGTGGCCAGCTGGCGTACATCGCCGAGCACTGGGCAGACGTGATCGGCGACGCGCTCGCCAAGGTCATCATGGGTATCGACGTCCTGAAGGAAGAAGACGTCGCTATCTGGATGCGGTTCCACCCGGCGGGGGCCAACGCCGGCAATCGGCAGAATTTTCCCTGGCATGCCGAGGATAAGCGCGGCGAAGTGCCGTCGTTCACCGAAACCAGCCAGGAGACCGAGCGCTTCAGTCCTGACCAGGAGTGGATGCCGACGACCGTGCTCATCGCCAAGAGCACTTATGTCTGGCTGGAACAGCTGTCGCGTTACTATCAGCGGCCAATCAATCGCCTCGATCAAATTCCAGAGGAAGAGTTGGCTCGCCTTGCCGGTCATGGCATCAACGCACTGTGGCTCATCGGGGTGTGGGAGCGAAGCTCCGCCTCACAGACGATCAAGCAATTGTGCGGCAACCAGGAGGCAGTTGCTTCCGCCTATTCGCTCTACGGCTACAACATCGCCGAGGATCTGGGCGGGGAGCCGGCTTACGGCGTGCTGCGCGATCGTGCGCTGGCGCACGGGGTTCGCCTGGCCAGCGACATGGTGCCCAATCACATGGGCATCGATTCCAGCTGGGTGATTGAACATCCGGAATGGTTTATGTCGCGTCCGGACAGCCCATATCCGTCCTATCGTTTTGAGGGGCCGGATCTTTCGCGTGACGGGCGCGTTGAAATCAAAATCGACGACCACTACTACGAGCAGACCGATGCCGCGGTTGTGTTTCGGCGCCGCGACAAATGGACGGGGGACACCCAGTACGTCTACCACGGCAACGATGGCACGAGCTTTCCCTGGAATGACACGGCGCAGCTCAATTACCTGAATGCCGCCGCGCGTGAGCAGGTGATCCAAACGATTCTGCACGTGGCGCGTTTGTTCCCGATCATCCGATTTGACGCTGCGATGACCCTGGCGAAGCGGCACTTTCAGCGGCTGTGGTTCCCGATCCCGGGCACCGGCGGAGCTATACCGTCGCGTGCCGAGTACAGCATGAGCAAGGCTGATTTCGACGCGGCCATGCCGGAAGAGTTCTGGCGCGAGGTGGTGGATCGAGTTGCTCGTGAGGTGCCGGGCACGCTGCTGTTAGCCGAGGCCTTCTGGCTTATGGAGGGGTATTTCGTCCGTACGCTGGGCATGCACCGGGTGTACAACAGCGCGTTCATGAACATGATGCGTGATGAGGAGAACGCGAAATATCGCACGGTCATCAAGGCGACTATCGAGTTCGATCCGGATATCCTCAAGCGTTACGTGAACTTTATGAGCAATCCTGATGAGCGCACAGCGATTGATCAGTTTGGGAATGGCGATAAGTGCTTCGGTGTGGCGAGCGTGATGGCCACCCTGCCGGGGCTGCCGATGTTTGGCCATGGGCAGATTGAGGGATTTACCGAAAAGTACGGTATGGAGTTCCGCAAGGCGCGTTTTCAAGAGAATCCCGATCAGCACCTGGTCGCGCGCCATGACCGCGAGATCGCGCCCCTGCTGCATGAACGGTGGCTGTTTGCGGAAAGCGCAAACTTTTTGCTGTACGACTTCTTCCGGCCGGATGGGTCGGTTGATGAGAATGTGTTCGCGTATTCCAACCGGGTTGGTGAGCACCGGGCGCTGGTGATTTATCACAATACGTTCGGCTCTACTGAGGGCACGATCCATACTTCTGCCAGCTACGCTGACAAGGGAGCCGGGCACTTGCGGCAGCAATTGCTGGGAAGCGCTTTTGGCTTGCCGAACGATGGCAATCTCTTTCTTGCCTTCCGTGACGTGACGACGGGACTGGAGCATCTGGAGCGAGCGTCGAAGATCGTGTCGCAGGGGTTCTCAATTCGTCTGCACGCGTATAGCTGCCATGTGTTTCTTAAGTGGCGCGAACTAAGGCCGGACGAGCAGTATCGCTGGGATCTGTTGTGCGATTCCTTGAACGGACGCGGCGTCAGCAGCCTGGATGATGCACTGCTGCAACTTGAGCTGGCTCCACTCCACACGGCGCTGCTGTCGCTGCTGGAAGCGGACCTGGTTGCGCAATTTGCCAGCATGGAGGGTGAGCTTCCCGCTTGCGGGGCTGAGGAACAGTCCAGCACGGAGGGGGCACAACTTCTGCTCAAGCTACAGTCGCTTAGCTTGCGATTCGCCAACGAAGCCTTAAGCGCCTACGCGCGCAAAACGGGGTTGCGTGCCGAAGCCAACGAACCAGAACTGTGGGCCGCGATTTGCTCGAGGGTACAAGGGGCCGCACGCCTCAAGCATCTTGAATCCGTCTTTGCCGAGCCATGGCCGGAGCAAGCGACGCAGGTGTTGCCGAGTCTTCGGTCCAGGATTCACACCAGCCAGGTATGGGGACCGGTGCTCGCCTACGCTGTGCTCGACGGCATCGCGCACACCCTCGGGGGCGGTCAGCAGACGGCGGTCACGCTGTTCGACCGGCTGCGCCTGCGCGAGCCTTTAGCGCGTGCTTTTTCTGCCGGCGATCTGAATCAGGATGGCTGGCGCGCGGCGGCCCGCGTGCGGCTGGCTTTTAGCGCTGAAGCCGGAGTTCCTGCGCAGGCAGCTAAAGCTGCAGCCGCACCTGCTGCGGTACCGGCGACAGAAACATTTGCTGGGCTGCCGGAAAGTGTTTGGAAGAATGACGACGCCCGGTGGCTGCTGAATGTACATGAGGCGGCGGGTAAGGAGTACTTCAACCGGGAACTCCATCTTCAGATGCTGTGGTGGTTGCAGTTGCCGGCGCTGTCGGCGCTTGCGATGTCTTTGCAGGTAGGGCCTTCGGGCAAGAATGCCGAGCCATTGGAAGCGGAAAGCAAGTCGGCCAAATCAACCAAGGCAAGCGCGGATGCCAAAGCGAATCCGACACCTAAGGCGAGCCCAGCAGCGCAAGCGATTGAAGAGAAGATTCGTTTGGCCAGCGAGCAAGCCAAAGAGTCTGGGTATGTGTTGAAGGGGAAGGATTCCGCTACTGCGACGCAGCCGGAGAAAGTGCAGAAACGAGAGCAAGAGAACGATGCACTGGTCAAGTAGAGGCTGAAGACTGCGTACACTGGTTCTGGAGTTCCGGAGGACTACGTGGGCGTGGCAAAGAAGGCAGTCAGGCGGCGGCAAATGGGGGAAACACAGGGCCCGATCACGCTAGCCATCGACATCGGTGGCAGTGGTCTCAAGATGCAAACTCTCAGCGCAGAGGGCACGCCCATCAGCGAGCGTTTGCGGGTGCCGACGCCGATTCCGGCGACCACTACTGCCATGATCAGCGCGCTCGACGAGCTTAAGGTCAGTGTGCCTTTGTTCGATCGGGTTTCGGTAGGCTTTCCGGGAGTGGTGAAACAAGGCAGAACGTTCACCGCGGCCAACCTCGATCCCAGTTGGATTGAGTTTCCCCTGGTACGCACGCTCGAAAAACGGTGGGGCCGGCCAGTGCGCATGGCGAACGATTGCGCAGTACAGGGCTACGGGGTGATCCAGGGCAGGGGTGTGGAGTTGGTGCTCACGCTTGGAACCGGTATGGGTTCTGCCTTGTTTACCGATGGGTTGCTGTGCCCGGGCCTTGAGCTGGGCCACCATCCGTGGCGGAAGAAGAGCTACGAAGACTACCTGGGACGCCGGGGACTGAATCGCTATGGTCTGAAAAAGTGGAACAAGCTTCTGCAACGAGCGATTGAACAAACGGCTGCAACCTTTAATTGGGACACGCTTTACATCGGCGGCGGCAACGCGAGAAAGCTCAACATCAAGCACGGACCAAACATCAAAATCATCTCCAACGAAGAGGGTCTGCTCGGGGCCATGGCTTTGTGGCGAGATCGGTAGCGCATCTTGCGGCGCCGCCAACTTTTTGAAATTCTCGATCAGGCCTGGTGTCCACAGGCCGTTCGTCATGGCGCTACGGATTATCTGGAAGCCATTACCAGCCGTTCCGATATCTATCGCCCGGTGCAGGCCAGCATTTTTCGCGCGGTTATGGATTGCGGTGCTTCCCGGATCGTCGATCTGTGTTCTGGCGGAGGCGGCCCCTGGCTCAGTCCCGGGTGGCGCGCCGAATTGGCCCGGTACGGGTCGCTTTGCGTATGGCTCACCGATAAATTCCCGAGCGATGTGTTACCGGCGCGGCTCGCTGGGGATACGCGGGTGCAGTGCGTCAGCAGTCCGGTAGACGCGGCCGATGTTCCTGAGACACTTACCGGGTTCCGCACCATTTTCTCTTCATTCCACCATTTTCCCGATGAGGTAGCCCAGGCAGTGCTCGGGGATGCGGTGCGCCGGGGGGAGGGGTTCGCGATGGCCGAGGTGACTTCGCGCACGCCGCGCGCCATGGCAACCATGTTCCTGATGCCGCTTTTTTCCTGGGTTCTGACTCCAGGCATGCGGCCGTTTCGCTGGTCCAGGTTGCTGTTCACCTATGTCCTGCCCTTTATCCCATTTGTCGTGTTCTTCGATGGCATCGTGTCGTGCTTCCGCACCAGGACTCCCCAGGAATTGCTGGCACTGACCGCACCGTTCCCCCAGTATGAGTGGACTGCTGGCTACGCCCGGGGCAATTGGCTTGCGCCGGTTTTCCTGCTTGGGCAGCCCAAAGCACAAGGCCGCAGCACGACAGTGGAGTAGCTAGCCCCTGCACTGTCATCCCTCGACTGCGCTGCTAATGAACAAACTTGAAAGCGCTCTGGACGAGGATTCAGACGAGGGTTCAAATGTCCCCCACTCAAGCCAAACGCGGCTTGAGTGGGCCACCCTACAGTTTTTAGGGTCCGATCTGCTCCCTGCCCGCATCCAGAAAAGCCGAGGGTGTCCTGCTCCGCTCGCTCGTCGAGCCAATACGACGTTGATCAGACTTAATCTTTCAACAAAGCAGGTGAGAGTGCGCCTCGGTTCGTGCATCCTAGTGATGTGGAAACTTCATCGACTGGCACTGGCGAGCCGCCCCTGGTAGATGAAAAGGAAAGTGCGCCGTTCACCACGGCTTACAACGGAGCGTACGCGACCGACCACGCGCACCGTTTTCGCAGACTAGTCTGGGGTTACGTTTCCCATTCTCCTCTGGATTCCCTTTGGGATTTGGATGGCATTCCAGTCAGCGTGATCGCCAGGAGCACGTGGAACTCCATGTTGACGGATAATCTTCTGGGGCGCTCGGCGGAACTGGGCTTCTACTTTCTTTTTGCACTCTTCCCGACCCTCCTATCGGCGTGTTCCATACTTGGCCTGGCAGCGCGGTCCGCTGTGACCATCTACGAACGCCTGTTGCAGTACCTGTCGATTGTTGTGCCGCCCTCGGCACTCGGCACTGTCTTACAGGCATTCAACCAAACGACTGCCGCCGCCAGCAGTGGCAAACTCACGTTCGGTCTGGTGGCTGCCGTGTGGTCAGCTTCCGTGGGCTTCTCGGCCATCCAGGGAAGTTTAAACCTGGTGTATCGCGTGCCGGAAAGCCGTCCTTACTGGAAGGCGCGGCTATCGGCCATCGGCGTGACCTTCATCCTGTCGATTGTGATCACGCTGATGCTGGCCTCACTGCTGACTGCAGATTTTTTAGCTCGTCTGGCGCAGCGCCACATTTATCACCGGATGATGTCGGTGAGCGCGGCGATTAGTTTGCGTGTCGCAGGCTGGATCCTGGCCACCGTGCTGCTATCGCTCATTTTCGCGATCATCTACTACTTCGGACCTGATGTGAAGGTAAAGCAGTGGCATTGGCTAACCCCAGGTTCTGTACTCGGGATGTTCGGATGGTTTGCGGCTTCACTCGGGCTGAGAGTCTACGTGCATTATTTCAACAACTACTCAGCCACCTATGGCTCTCTGGGCACGGTCATCATTCTGCTCACCTGGTTCTACATCAGTGGACTGATGTTGTTGCTGGGCGGCGAAGTGAACAGCGAGATTGAAGCGGCAGTGAAAGAAAAGAAATTAGCTGCGCTGGGCGTGCTGAAGCCGGAGATTATCAGCAGCCCGGCGGCAGCATCCTGAGCCAGACCTGCGCGGCTCGACGGGCTTGACTGACACGTTTATCGACGCGGTGAATATGACCAGCCACGCTGTGGGCCGAGCGCGTTAACCTACGCGCACGTTTGTGCATCTGACAGGCTGATGGTGGGCAATGATCAGCTTTTTACAATTTCTTCGAGACAGGCTCCGTCCAAAGCGAGGTTTCGAGCGAAGGGCGTGCTCCGGCGGTGCTGGATAGTTGCAGCCTTCCTATTGTGCCTGTGTGGGCTGACGCATGGTCAGCAAGCTACAGAGACTCCGGACCAACTACCGAAGACCGCGCCCAACACGCAGGCCATTCTAAGCTCCTACGACGGTCAGAAGGTCAACTCGATTGAGATTGCCGGCCGCCCTGAACTCGACACCTCGAAATTGACTCCACTGCTGCCGCAACATGCGGGCGAACCTTTTTCGCGCGAGAAACTGGCGGCGAGCGTCGCCGCGCTTAAGAAGGCGGGCAACTTTGAAGAAGTGCAGGTGCAGATCGAGCCGGAGGCAAGCGGTGTACGTCTTCTTTTGGTTGTGGAGCCTGCTTACTGGTTTGGCATGTTTCATTTTCCGGGCGCGGAGCGATTTGCATACTCCAAGTTGGTGCAGGTGACCAACTATCCGCCGCAGGCGCCGTTCAACTCGGGTGAAGTCACGCGCGATACTGAAGCGCTGCTGCGATTCTTTCAGCAGGAAGGCTACTTCGAAGCGGAAGTAGTACCGAGGGTCGTCACCGATAACGAGCACAAACTGGCGAACGTGGAATACCAGGTGACCCTGAATCGTAAGGCAAAGTTCGGGGCTGTCGACATCGCCGGGACTACGCCGGAGCAGGCCGAGGCGCTCAGGAAAAGCCTGCAGGGCATCGTGGCGCGTGCGCGTGGCGCGGCCATCCGGCCTGGTAAGAAGTACCGTCGGCAAACTGTCACCAACGCTACACTGGCATTGCAGCGCGGCCTGGCCAAGCAGGGCAAGCTGGCGGCGCGCGTAAAGCTCGCCGGCGCGGCGTATACCGCCGATACCAATCGAGCCGATATTCACTTTGACGTGCACGTGGGCCCGACGATCCGCGTGAATGTGACGGGGGCGCACCTTTGGCCCTGGACAAAGAAGTCACTGTTGCCGGTGTACCAGGGTGTCGGGGTGGATCAGGAGTTGGTGCAGGAAGGACGGCAGTCGCTGGTGTCGTACTTTCAGAAAAAGGGGTTTTTCGATGCGACGGTCGATTCGCAGTTCCAAAGGAAACCCGACGCCAACACCATCGTGTATGTGATCACCAAAGGCAAGAAGCACAAGGTGAAAGACGTTAGTGTTTCCGGCAACACGCAGGTGAAGACTCCGGATCTTATGCCGCTGGTCACGGTAAAGAAGGGGAATTTTCTTTCCGCGGGCGATTTCAGCGAACGGCTGGTGCGAAGCAGCGAAAAGAACCTGACCGCGCTGTACGAGTCTGAGGGCTACAGCAGCGTGAAGGTGACGTCTACGGTCAGTCGCAGTAACGGTAACGTATCGGTTGCCTTCCACGTCGTCGAGGGGCCGCGCGATGTCGTGGCTTCGCTTAAGATCGAAGGCGCTGATACGTTTCCTGAGTCCAAGTTCGCGCCCAAGGGTTTGAAGGTGGCGGCGGGCAAACCCTACTCGCAGAAATTTGTCGAGGCAGATCGGGCTGCTATCGGTGCACGTTATCTCGAGGCTGGTTACCTCACCTACAGTTTTAGAGAAACCGCGTCGGTAGTGTCGAAGCAGGATCCTCATCACATCAACGTGGTGTACCACATCTACGAAGGTCCTTTGGTGCACACGCAGGATGTGATCACCCTGGGGCGGGTGCAAACGCAACAGCGACTCATCAACCAGGATGTTTCGACAATGATTACCGGCAAGCCATTGACGGAGACACAACTGCTGACCTCTGGCAGCCAGCTCTACAACCACACTGGCGTATTCGATTGGGCTGAAGTGGATTTGCGACGGCAGATCACCACGCAGACAAAGGAAGATGTGCTGGTAAAGGTGCACGAAGCCAAGCGGAATTCGCTCACCTACGGGTTCGGATTTGAACTGCTGAATCGCGGCGGAAGCGTGCCGAGTGGCACGGTGGCCCTACCTAATCTGCCACCAGTGGGCTTGCCCTCCAACTTCAAAACCAGCCAGACGACTTATTACGGACCACGCGGAAGCATCCAGTACACACGCAATAACGTGCGGGGCAAGGGCGAGTCTCTTTCTGCGACGGGGTTTGCCGGCCGGCTTGATCAGCGCGTCGCCGGGTATTATATCGATCCTAACTTCCGCTGGACACAGTGGGGAGCAAACGCCTCGATTGCTGCCGAGCGGAATGAAGAGAACCCCATCTTCTCATCGCAGGTGGAGAATGGCAGCCTTCAATTTCAGCGTTTCCTCGACAAGGCAAAGGCCAACATCCTTTTTCTGCGGTATAGCTTCAGCCAGACAGATCTGACACGCATCGAGATTCCTGAGCTAGTGCTGCCGGAGGATCAGCATGTGCGCTTGTCGACCATTGCTGCCAACCTGACGCGTGATTCGCGGGATAATCCACTGGACGCACACAAGGGTCACCTGCAGAGCGTCGAGCTGGATCTGAACTCGACGAAGTTGGGTTCAAGCGTAAATTTTGCGAAGCTGACGGCGCAGGTTGCCTTCTACAAACCTGTGTTTCACAACATCATCTGGGCGAACAGCATACGGGTTGGCCTGGCTCAGCCTTTCTCCAGCAGTCGCGTGCCGGTGAGTGAAGCCTTCTTCAGTGGGGGAGGCAACACCCTGCGTGGGTTCCCCTTTGATGGCGCGGGCCCGCAACGGCAGGTGCAGGTCTGCAGTTCAGGCTCTACGACCGATTGCACGTATATCCAGGTGCCGAGCGGCGGCAATGAGCAGCTAATCATCAACTCCGAAGCGCGCATCCCCCTGCCGATCAAACAGGGCCTGGGGCTGGCTGTGTTCTACGACGGCGGCAACGTATTTCCCACTGTTGGTTTTCATGACTTCACCTCGCTTTACACCAACAACGTGGGTCTGGGACTGCGCTACGCAACACCCGTGGGCCCGGTGCGTATCGATCTGGGGCATAACCTGAACCCCACACCCGGCATCAAGTCGACGCAATATTTTGTCAGTATCGGACAAGCTTTTTAGATGAGGCTTAACCGTGTTAGTGGGATGGAGGGTTTCGCGTGAGTGCTGCTGCATCAGGTCGTAAAGCGCGGTGGTGGAAGATTGCCGCGTGGGTAGGCGGCGGCGTGTTGACTCTCGTGCTCATCGCCGTGCTGGCGGTGGTGTTTGTATTGCGCAGTGCAAGCGTGCATCGTTATTTGCTCAGCGAAGTGCAGAAGCGAGCGAGCACCGCGGTCGGCACCAGGGTGCAGTTGCAGGACTTTGCACTGAACCTTTCTCATCTCACGCTCGATCTTTATGGCCTCACCGTCCATGGTGCTGCGCCGTACCCGGATCCGCCGCTATTGCAGGTAGCTCATGCGGAGGTCGGGGTGCGCATCGTCTCCGTTCTCAGCCGCAAATGGTACCTGGACAATTTCGTGTTGGATCACCCGGTGGTCAAAGTATTCACCGACGCGCATGGGGTCTCGAATATTCCGGTGATCAAGAGCAGCGGATCGAGCAGCAGCAACACCAGCCTGTTTGATCTTGGTGTACGGCATGCTGTGCTCGATCAGGGCGCTTTGTATTACAACGATCGCCAGAGCGTGCTTTCGGCAGATCTGCATAACCTGGACTTCCGCGCCGGGTTCGATAGCCAGCGAAACACCTATGCGGGCCGGCTTGCGTACTCCGATGGCCACCTCGTGTCCGGGACTTTCAAGCCCATCCCGCACAGACTGGAAGCGACGTTCGACGCCAGCCCGTCCACCTTTCATCTTACCGACGCGAAGCTGACCAGCGCTTCCTCGCAGGTTGTGGTGAACGCCACCCTGCAGGACTACAGTCATCCCGTGGTGCAGGCGCGCTACGAAGCCACGCTCGATGCAAGCCAGTTCCGCAGAATTCTTGACAACCCTTCTATTCCAGTGGGGATCATTCGCGCAACCGGCACTGTCTCGTATCAGCAGGTAGCGAATCGCTCCCTGATCAGCACGATCGTGGCGCATGGCGATCTCACCAGCCGCCAGCTGGATGTGCAGACGCCGCAGGTCCGCTCTCAGCTGCGAGACATCGTTGCGCACTATTCGCTGGAGAATGGCGATGCAACGCTCAAGGATCTCCGTGTCCTGCTGTTGGGTGGAGAGCTCACCAGCAGTGGGAAAATGACTGCTGTTGCCGGAGACTCTCACTCGAAGTTCAGTGCTTCGCTGCATGGAATCCAGTTGGCCCAGATCAACCAGGCTTTAAAAAACCCGGCAGTGCCAGGGAACATCTCTGTTGGGGGCACCATCAACGCCGATGCGACGGCCGCCTGGGGGAAGACGATCCAGGACCTTGTGGCCCACACCGACGCCACGGTCAGGGGCAGTATCGCGCACAGAGGAGCTGGCTCGCCGGGGCCGATTCCCCTCGAGAGCGCCCTGCACGGAACCTACACGGGCGCCAACCAACAGATCGCCCTCAAGCAAAGCTATCTGCGGACCCGGGAAAACACGTTGACGATGGATGGCGTGGTCAGCAACCGATCGAGCCTGGGACTGAAGTTTGTTTCCAAGAATCTCGGCGAACTGGAAACAGTGGCGGATCTGTTTCGTACTTCGAGCCCGGGCCACCCGGTGCAGCCTCTCGGTTTGGCGGGGACTGCCGTGTTTCAGGGCACCGTCACCGGGACCACGGCTGCGCCTCACCTGCTCGGCCAATTGCAAGCCTCGAACTTCCGCTTCAACGGAACTGAGTGGCGCGTGCTGCGCACTGGTGTTGACGCGAGCCCCTCGCTGGCCAGCCTGCAGCATGCAGATCTGGAGCCCATGTCGCATGGCAAGATCACTTTGAATGCAAGTGCCGGGCTGCGCAAGTGGGCTTTTACCGATGCGAGCCCGCTGCAGGTGGATCTGGAAGCCTCGCAGCTAGACGTGCAGGACCTGGTGAAGCTTGCTGGCCAGCAAGTACCCGTGACAGGCACCTTGACAGCCGATGTGAGGGTGCATGGCACGGAGCTTAGCCCGATCGGCCAGGGCAAAGTAACCATTGCTCACATGGTCGCTTATGAGCAGCCGGTGAACGCCGTGAACCTTACCTTTGCGGGCACGGGCGACGAAGTACACGGTGACCTGGGTGTTCAGTTGCCCTCGGGAAACGTGCAGAGCAAGGTTTCGCTGCGACCGCGGCAGAAGAGCTATGTTGCCCAGCTGGATGCGCAGGGTATCCATCTGGAACAGCTGCAGGCACTTAAAGCAAAGAACGTGAATGCGACAGGGGTTGTCAGCCTTCATGGAAGTGGACAGGGCACCTTTGACAACCCGCAGTTCGACGCCTTGTTGCAGATACCTCAGATTGATTATCAGAACCAGAAGATCGCCGATGTCAATTTGAAGATGAACGTCGCCAACCATCGAGCTGAATGCGGACCTTACTTCGGCGGCGATCGGTACGCAGATCAAGGCGAATGCGCGTGTAGAACTCACGGGAGACTACCAGACCGAGGCCACCCTCGATACGCAAGTGATCCCGCTCAAGCCGATTTTTGCCGTGTATGCTCCGGACCAGGCTGAAGATCTGTCTGGCGAAACGGAGTTGCATGCCACGCTGCATGGTCCGCTAAAAAATCAGAAGCTGCTGGAAGCGCACGCGACGATACCTACGTTGAAGCTGGGGTATGGCAAGAACATTCAGTTAGCCGAGACCGCCCCCATCAAGATCGACTATAAAGACACCGTGCTTACCTTGCAGCGTTCCGGGCTGCGGGGAACGGACACAGACCTACAGTTCCAGGCCACGGTGCCGACGGCGAAGAATGAGCCATTGTCGGTGCTGTTGCTGGGAACGGTCGATCTGCACCTGGCCCAGGTATTCGCGCCGGATATCCGCAGTTCCGGTCAGCTTAAGTTCAACATCGATTCCCGAGGAGGGACAAATAGTCCAGACCTGGGCGGGCACATTGACATTGTGAACGCGAACTTCGCTAATGGTGACCTGCCGGTCGGCCTGCAGCATGGGAATGGCGTGTTGACGCTGACCAAAGATCGTCTGGATATCAGCAAATTCGAGGGCACGGTGGGTGGCGGCACGGTGACTGCGCAGGGCGGCATTGTTTATCGTCCATCGGTTGAATTTCACTTGGGTCTTTCAGCGAAGGGCATTCGCGTCTTGTATCCGCAAGGTGTGCGGGAAAGTGTGAGCGCTGACCTCCGTCTAGCGGGTACCACGGACAACGCCCTGCTGGGCGGCCAAGTCAGCCTCGCGGACGTTTCGTTCACGCCGGCGTTTGATCTGACTAGTTTCATCGGTCAGTTTTCGGGCGGCGTTTCTACGCCGGTCACTCCGGGGCTGGCGCAGAACATTCAGCTGAATATCGGCGTGACTTCTGAGAATGATGTGAACCTGGTTAGCCGGGCGGTGAGTATCAACGGTTCGACGAATCTGCGGGTACGGGGTACGGCGGCGAATCCCGTGATACTCGGCCGGGTCAATCTAAACGGTGGCGACGTTATCCTGAACAACACTCGCTTTGTTCTGAATGGCGGGACGGTTGAATTCGTCAATCCTTCGGAGACGCAGCCGGTGCTGAATTTATCGGTCGCTACCACGATTCAGCAATACGATATTTCGATGAGGTTTAATGGTCCGATCGATCAACTGCGGACCAACTACTCTTCCGATCCTGCGTTGCCTTCAGCGGACATTATCAATTTGCTGGCGTTCGGTTCCACGACGGAAGCGAGTGCGAATGCACCTTCGACGCCGGCGAACCAGCAGGCGGAGTCGCTGGTGGCGTCGCAGGTGAGCAGCCAGGTGACCAGTCGGGTATCCAAGGCAGCTGGTATTTCGCAGCTATCGATTAATCCCGTGTTGGCGGGGGGCACGAGCCAGGGCCCGCCGGGCGCCAATGTGACCATTCAGCAGCGGGTCACGGGGAACTTGTTTGTCACCTTTTCCACCAACGTGGCTTCGACGCAGAACCAGACGATTCAGGGTCAGTACCAGCTTTCTCCCCGGGTAGCGGTGAGTGCGACGCGGGATCAGAATGGTGGGTTTGGTTTCGATACGTTGATCAAGAAGAACTGGTAGACGGGGAGAGTGGCTGGTGGAGGGCTGTGATTTCCCACATCTCCCGACTGGAAAACGTTGTGATGCGGGGCGTCCGAATGGGTTCCGGACGGACTTGAGAGGCCCGATCTGTTATAGAACCGACCTGTCCCGGATCCTAAATGCTTAAATCGAGGATGGAGTCTTCCAGGACAGTTGCGCAGCCGATACAGTAGCCGGGACCGCCCGAGCTCATGTCTTCGCATCCATCCAGGGGACCAGATTCTTTGCTCGTGGCGCCTGCTTCCGAGCGGTGCATAAAAGCTCATACGATTTCGATCGTGCTCCTCGCATTGATGACACGGGCTCTGGTGCTGTGGCTGGCGTTGCACGAGTATCCGCACGATTGGCTTTACGGGCGCGGTATCGAGTTGGGCACACTGGCCGAGTCACTCGCCGCAGGCCATGGTCTCGCGTCGCCGTTTGGTGGATCGACTGGTCCCACCGCGTTGCTGGGGCCGGGGTACCCGCTGCTGATCGCTGTTATCTTCCACTGCTTTGGTTCCTTTTCATTTGCTGCAGCCATCGCGGTCATGGTCATGCAGTTGCTGTTCAGTGTTACGACGGTTCTGTTGATCATCCGGGTGGCGGCGCAGTGTTTCGGTCCGCGAGCAGCCAACGTGGCAGGCGCTTTCTGGGCAGTCTCTTTGCCACTGCTCTGGATGCACACGATCTTTTGGGATACCTGCCTTTCCACCCTCTTGCTGCTGGGCGTCATGGCACTGGCAATGCGATGCAACCAACGCACAGCCGCGGGCGCGTGGGCGGCGATGGGCGCCTGTTGCGGATTCGCTGCTCTGGTCAATCCGGCTCTGCTGCCGTCGCTTCTGGGGGTGATGGCGTGGGCATGCTGGAACGCCCACAGGTTCCGTTCCAGGTTGCCGCTGCTTATGCTTCTGGCCTTCGTGCTGGTGTACGCTCCGTGGCCGATACGCAATGCACGGGTGCTGGGCGCTTTTATTCCTCTTCGCAGCACCGTCGGTTACGAATTGTGGGTAGGCAATCGAGCGGGGGCGACCGGCTTTCTTGAGGAAGCGACCTTCCCCCTGTTCAACCGCGAAGAATTCCGGCAGTACGTCAGCAAAGGAGAGGTGCGGTACATGCACGACAAGTCTGCCCAGGCAACGGCTTACATGCGCGCTTACCCTTTCGCCTTCCTGCGGATGAGTATGGTGAGAACTATGCGCTTTTGGTCGGGGACTGGCAGCCGGGGCGGATCGCTTTTTTTTGCGCTGCACGCGCTGTTAACCACCAGCCTTGGCTTGCTAGGCATGGTGCGCTTGTTCAGGGACCGCCGCACCCGGCTGGGTGTGTTGTTTCTTCTGCCTCTGCTGCTGTTTCCCTTGCCCTATTACATCACGCATGCTGAGTTCCGTTACCGCCTGGTGGTTGATCCTCTGCTCACCATCCTGAGCGCCTATGCCATCACATCAGGATTCAGCCCTGGCCGCCGATAGCAACAAGAGAGGCAGCTAACGTCGCAGATTCCTTCGCGTCACCAGAACTTGTTATCGAGCCCGACGATGCGGATCGTACCCGCGCGGAACACGCCCCGGCGGCCTGGCTGTGCTGGCTCCTTCCGTCGTTCGCCGACCAGATTTTTCTGGTCCTCTTTCTCCTGCTCGTCTACAGCCCGCTCAGTGCAAGTCTCCTGCGAGATGCTGACCTCGGCTGGCACATTCGCAGTGGCGAGCTGATTTGGTCGACGCACGCCATTCCCCGGTCCGACCCCTTCTCCTACACCCGGGCAGGGCAGCCATGGTGCGCATGGGAATGGTTATACGACGCACTTATCGCCGCGGTTCATCACCTGGCGGGCTTGAACGGGGTCGTTCTGGTGACCGCCGCCATCATCAGCTTCACCTTCGCCCTGCTCTTCCATTTCATTCTTTTAAGGAGCCAAAATCTGCTGGTGGCCGGCATGCTGGCCTTGCTGGGGATGGCGGCCGCGCAGGTACATATGCTCGCCCGGCCGCACGTTTGCAGCTGGCTGCTCACCCTGCTCTGGGCAGAAAGTCTGTGCCGCTTCGAGGCGGGCGAAGCGTCTGCCCTGCTCCTTCTTCCGCCGCTGATCGTTGTCTGGGCCAATCTGCACGCCGGCTTTGTTCTGGGCCTGGTGCTGCTCGGAATCGTGGCCGCAGCCTGCCTGGCGCATCCACTCGCCGCCAGCCGCCAGGGCGACCGGCAGAAGCTTTATCAACTGGCCGCCGTGTTTACCCTTTGCCTGCTGGCCAGCCTGCTCACACCGTTCGGGTACCAGCTGCACACGCACATTGCGCAATACCTGTCCGACAGCTACCTGATGAACAACATCGCAGAGTTTACCTCGCCAGACTTTCACGTGGCCGTCTATCGGTACTTCGAACTGTTTCTTTTACTGGCGATCGCGGGCGCCTGGTCTGCGGGCGAGCGCATTCAACCGAGCGGGATGCTGCTGCTGCTGTTTTCGGTGTATGCCGGCCTGTACGCCGTCCGCAACATACCGATTGCCGCCATCATCATGAGCCTCGTACTGGGGCCGGTGTTGACCCTGGCCATCGCCCCTGGCAGAACGGGCCGCATCCGCTCTCGCTGGCTCGACGATTTACTGCGTACCGGGCAAGACATTTCAAACTCGATGGTGCAATTGAACCAGCAGGTGCGCGGGCATGCATTGGTGCTGGTGGCGCTCGTAGCAACAGTGGCGCTGGCCCTGCGCGGTGGGTCTCTGCGTGCGAAACCGTTACTGGATGCGCATTTTGATGAAAATGTGTTTCCCGTGAAGGCAACGCAGTTTATCCGCCGGCAGGGCATTCCCGATCATCTGTTCAGCAGCGATGCCTGGAGCGGGTACCTGATCTACCGGCTCTATCCAGCCACAAAGCTGTACTTCGATGACCGGCACGATTTTTACGGCGCAAACTACGTTAGGGAATATGGAGAAGCCGTTCTGGCGACCCGGCGCTGGCAGGAACCGCTGGATCACTACCAGGTGCAGTGGGTACTTATGCCGGCAGACTCGGCCTTTGCGAGCCTGCTGAGGGAGAGTGCGGGTTGGCGCATACGGTATCAGGATGATGTGGCGGTCGTGTTCTCCCGGGTACCGGCTGTGGGTAAGTGAGGCTTATTAAGTGAGAGTGGCGGCTTACCGCAGCATGCCAACCGTCCCGGCCGCTGACCGGCCGGCAGTGGTGACATTCATGCTGATGTTGCCGCTGCCGCTGAGTGTCAACGCGTCGACTACGAAGGAGCCAACGGCGTAGGTGGTCGAGCCGCCGGCACCATCGAGCTCCACTACGTCGGCATAGTTGCTGTTGTGGAAATAGAGTACTCCGCTAAAGTTCAGCGACGCACCGGCGCCAAGCAGTGTCGCGCTGTAAGTGTTGGCGTGGCCGGCGAACATGAGAAGCCCGCGCGTTCCGGTAGACGAGTAGCTATCCAGGCTGGGTGCGCCGACATAAGTTCCGCTTGCGGCACATTGCGAAAGCAGCACATTGCCGGTAAGGGAAGCGGGTGTTCCCGAGGGTGTCGCGGTGCCGGAACAATTTAGATAGTAAGACGGCACTGTACTGATGGAGCTGCTGGCGGCTCCCGAGCCCCCACTGAAAAGAGGACCACCGCTGAAGAAGTAAAACATGACGCCGCTGGTGGAAGGTTGGGTGCCCACCCAGGCATTGCGAATGGTGGTGGCGGAGCCGACCCTGAGATTTCCGTTCAGGTAGTAAATGCCCGGCATGAAGATCACCACATCGTTGCTATTGCCGGCGAGACTGGTGGTATCAATTCCAGTGGGATAATATCCCGGGGTAAATTCCAGGCAATTGCCGTAGATGTTCCCGCCATTTTTAGGGTAAGTTGCGCTGTAAGTCAGGTAGTGCTGCTGGGCCGCGGTGTTCGGGCAACTGTCCGTTCCGCTAGCCACCCAGGTTCCGGAAGTATAGCCATAGGTCGGGTCCTGGGTGGGCACATATCCCTGGAGGATGGTGGCTACCGGTGTGGCAGCTTCGGCCACCTTCCCGGTGGGCTGGCTGGGCGGGGCAAGACTTGCGTACGGGTCGGCGACTACGGCGGCAGGGCTCTTCCACCGCGCGTGGGTGGTGTTGTTCAGGATGTAGTTCGCTCCGCAGAACTGGTTGGTCAATGGGCCGCCCACCACCGACACATCGCCGCCTGTTCCCGCTGGGCCCGCGGTGCTGGTGTCGATTGGATACCCATTGCCGCCGCTGCAATAGATGGCGTTGTCAGAAGCATTGTTGGAAGGAGAACCATTGGCGGATGAATTGACCTGGATACTGGTTTGGGGCCCGCCCGAGATGGAGATGTGGGCGCCTCCAGAGATGTTGAAGGCTGACCCGCTGGTGGGGTTGAGGATGACGATAGGCGCGGTTTGGGAAGTGCCTGGTAGTCCGCAGGTACAGGATGCACCCAGGGGCATGGACCGGACGCCCAGCAAACCCATAAACCAGGTAGCCGGCTTCTCCTGCACAACGACGGTGAGATAAGGATAAGTACCAGAGCCGGAGGAGACGCCAGTTACCGCAGCGGGAAAGCTCCAATTAACGGCGATGGCGCCGGTCGGAGTGGCCGAGCCCCACCCGGCTGCGGACGTGGTTGCGGCATATCCATTGAAGGTGGCGTACCGGCAGAGAGCGGCTGAGGAGGAGGCGGAACAGTCGCCGGCAGTGCCGGCGCTAAACCCGGGACTGCTGGTGATGGTTCCCCTTTGCAGGAAAAGCATATCCATGGCGCCTGCCAGGCACGCCGCATCTGCTGCCGACTGCGCTGCCTGGCGATGAAACCACATATTTGATAAGTCAACGGCGAAGCCGACAGAAGCCAGCAGGAAGCCGGCAAGGATTACCAGCAGCAGCACCGAAGCCTGCCCCGACTGATGGTTGATCATCGCCGTCTTCGAGTGCAACGCTCTCCTCAAAGCCTGGGGTAAGCGGAAGTCAGTAGAAGATCTGACCTTTGGCTGTGAAGGTGAGCGCGTTGGCCAAGCCGGGGAAGTTGAGATAGGGAACATAGATATACCTGACAGTGACCACGACGGGATTGCCGGGCGCCGCCGTGCTGTTGGCGTAATTGACATTCACTGTCATGGCCGACAGGTTGTGCAAAGAAACAGAAGCAGCGGTGGTCACGACTGCTTGTACGTTGGTGTACGGTGCTCGATCGGCGCAGGTGGTATCGGGACCGCTGCAAACGCTGCTATCCGCTCCGTGAACGATGGCGTAGCGCACACCCTGCTGGGCCGCCTCATTCAATACGCCGCAGGTGTAGGCAAACATGCATAGCTCGAATAGCCAGAATACGAGAGAAAACACCAGCATGAGCGAGAGCAGCATTTCAAGCGTTGCCTGCCCATCCTGGTGCTTTCTGAACGCAGCGCTCACTGCAGGGCTCTCATCTCTACCATGCGATGGAATTTAAGCATGGGAAAGATGGAGGCGGGAATAGGAATGGGGGGAGTTATGTTGTAGACAACATCCACGCGGTTTAGCTGAAACGCCGGCGATTCCGGATCGACATCAGGCGTGCCGCTGACCGCGCCCGCGCCGCTGCTGGCGGTGGTGCATTTGGGGCTGTTGTTGGATGAGTTCACGCCCACGGCGCTCGAACATACCTGCACCGATACCGTTGAGGCAGATGCTCCGCTTAACCCGATACTGGCGATGGCCAGGCTCGACACCAGCGTGGCATTCGGTTCCACCGTCTGCGCCGGGGAGAGAGTGCCCTGAATGGAGTACTCAACCGCATTACGGGTGGAGGCATTGAGCGAAGTGGCGGCCAGTAACAGGTAGGCAACATCCACCGCATAACAAACAATGGTGGTGACGATTGGCACCATCAGCGCCACCTCGATCAGGCTCTGGCCACCCTGCGCCCGCCACACCCCGCGCCGCACAAGCCGCGCAGTAGAAGGCGAACGCGGCGTATCGGCCCTCTGCTTTCGCACAACGGTCACCTGGTTGACCAGCAGATGCTGCACACACCTGTTCATCGGCAGAAGAAAACCGGACTTGAGACCGACCATGGGCATCGCCCAACAGTCTCACATTTCATCAGCAGGTATGCCCATAGCAAACACAACAGTGACCTATGTAAGTATCTCTCTTTGGACAAGGAAGAAGGTGGAGTTGACATCGATCTCCGCCAGATCAATGATCGCAACAGTTCGCAGGTTATGTCCGGTCCCCAAGCTCAAAGGAGAAATTCTATGAAGACCAAAAACATTATCTTAGCTGCACTGATAAGTGACGAGTCCGGCCAGGACCTGATTGAATACGCACTGGTAGCCGCACTGATCGCGCTGGGCGCAACCGCCGCCATGACTTCGCTCGCGACCACCATCAGTACAGCGTTCTCGACCATCGGAAGCAAGGTAACCAGCGCGGTATAAGTGACGACTCCCGGCTCACAAAGAGAGACAAGGCGATGCGGATACGGAACCGAGTTATGCGCGCCCGCACCTAATGACTAACTGAACGGCTGCGGCCGCCACTCAAAGTAGTGTGGCCAATTCTGACTCGACCGGGAAGCGCGCAAGAAACGTGTTCTATGGCGAAACTGAATACTGAGTTTGCATACGCGGCATGCTGCCTGCTTTGTGCCGTGGCGGGTGCGGTGTTTGACCTCGCCAGCCGCCGCATACCCAACGCGTTTACGCTGCCCGCCATTGTGTTCGGCCTGCTGCTTCACTTCACCCTGGGTGGCTGGGGTGAGCTGGCGCGGGCAGCCGGGGGCGGCCTGCTGTGCGGCTTGATCTTCTTCTTGTTCTTTCTTGCCGGGGGCATGGGCGGCGGCGACGTCAAACTGATCACGGCGGCCGGTTGCACGGCCGGGCTGGCCCTGGTGGGACCTTTGCTGTGGTTGACTGCGCTCGCGGGCGGCGTCATGGCTGTTTCTCTCGCGCTCTACCGGGGCCGCCTGCAACAAACCATTCGCAACCTGTGGGTACTGGCCATCCACCACGGCACCGCCGGGCTGGTGCCGCACCCCGAACTAAATCTCGAGAATACGCAGGCCTTGCGCTTGCCCTATGCGGTGGCCATCGCCGCCGGTACTGCCCTTAGCCTGTGCCGGTTGGTGCTGAGGTGACGCCATGAAGGCGGGCCGCCTGCTCACCGCCCTGATGTTTGCCGTGGTGGTCTCTGGTCTGTTTACGTTTTGGCTGAGCAGGCGGGTGGCCAGCGCAGCGCGCGTCGACCATGCTCGCAAACCATTGTTTGTGACCGCGGGCAAGGCGCTCGCGGCAGGCGAGCTCCTCAAGCCCGGCAGCTTACAGCTGGCGGAGTGGCCGGCAGCCACTCCGCTGGCCGGGGGATTTTCGCGCGTTGAGGACCTGACCGGCCGCGTGGTGCTTTATCCCCTGCCCAAAGGCGAGCCGATTCTGGAGCGGCAATTGGCCGCACCAGGAGCGGGCGCGGGGCTCACCGCCAAGATTCCATCGGGGATGCGGGCCATCTCGGTTCGCTCCGATGAGGTGGTGGGGGTTGCCGGCTTCTTGTTGCCTGGCACGCATGTTGATGTGCTCATGACCTATCACGCGGCGGCCACGCCGGACCCGCGCACGCTCACGGTTCTGCAGGATGTGATCGTTCTGGCCGCGGGGCAGCAGATACAACCGCAGGCCGATGGCAAGCCGATCAGCGTGAACGTGGTCACCCTGCTGCTCAAACCGGAAGACACGCAGAAGCTGGTGCTGGCAAGCAGCCTGGGAGGCATTTATTTCGTGCTGCGTAACGGCGCCGACGAGGATGTGGCGCCCAGCGCACCGGTCGACCTGGGGCAGCTCGCCGGAGTAGCGCCGGCAGCGGGCGGCAAACCTGGCAGACCGGCGGCGGTTGTTTTGCCGGCCAGGCCCAGCTATCAAGTCGAAACCATTTTGGGCGATAAGCAAGTGACCAACGGATTTCATTGAGGCGCGCAGACGGGATGCTGACGAACTGTTGCTGGAAAGCCGGGTGTTCCGCGCTTATCCTCAGCCTGGCTGCGGATGGGCAGGCCCAGCTACGCACGGACGTACGCGCAAACGTGCGCTCCGAGGGACAGACTGCCCCATCTGCCCTGCAGGCGGCCGCGCCTGTCACCACCATGCGTGCCGCGGAGATTGCCGGCTCACCCTTCGCCATCGCTGCCTGGCCAAGATCGCCGGGCCAGTCGCTGCATCTGCTGGTGGGGCGATCGACCTTTATCGCCAGCACAACCCGGCTAAAGCGTATTTATGTCAGCAATCCGCTGGCGCTCGATTCCTTTACCTCGAACCCGAAAGAGATCGTCGTGACGGCGAAAGCCCCCGGCGTGAGCAGCCTGATCCTGTGGGACGAGTGGGGCAAGTCAGCCACGTACGAAGTGTTCTCTGATCTCGATGTGGTGGCTCTGCAGAAGGAGATACATCAGGCATTGCCTCACGACGACATACATGTAGAGGCAGAGCTCGATCGCGTTTCCCTTTCCGGGTTTGTCGGCAGCGAAGCCGCGGGCGATGCAGCCGCGAAAATGGCCGCGCTCTACGCCAAGGTGGTGGTGAATTCAATGGTGGTGCGCCAGCCACACATCAGCCAGGTCAGACTGCAGGTGGAAATCATCGAAGTGGATCGCACGAAGATGGAACAGTTCGGGGTGAATCTGTTCACCGAGGGAAGAACTCCTGCCGGCACAACTACAGGCCAGTTTCCCTCCACCCAAACCTACACCCCTGGAACAGGCGGAGCGCCGGCGATGCTCACCACCACCAACCCGCTGAACCTGTTTTTCTTCCGCTTCGGCACCAATGTCGGTTTGACGGTACAGGATCTGCAGAACCGGGATATCGCACAGATTCTCGCCGAGCCGACCATCACCACGCTCAGCGGGCAGAAGGCTTCGTTTCTGGCCGGCGGCGAATTTCCCTTTCCTGTGGTGCAGGGCTCATCGGGCGGCCTCACGTCCATCACCGTCCAGTTCCGCCCCTACGGAGTGAAGCTCGATTTCACTCCGCTCGTCAATGAGGATGGCACCGTGCAATTGAAGGTCGCTCCGGAAGTAAGTGCGTTGGACTACACCAATGCTGTGACCATCTCCGGGTACACCATTCCCGCTATCTCCACTCGCCGGGCTGAAACCCAGGTGGAGCTGCGCAATGGCCAGAGCTTTGCAATTTCCGGCCTGCTCGACCATCGCACCACCGATATCTTCAGCAGGATGCCGGGCATCGCCAGCATACCCGTGCTAGGCCAGTTGTTCCGGTCGAAGAACGTGAACCACTCGGTGGTCGAACTGATGGTCATCGTAACCCCGATCATCGTCGATCCATTGAATGATGCCAACGTGCCTAACCCTCCCAAATTGCCGGTACCGATGCTCGACTCCACGCAATTCGACAAGCAGACGGGCAAGCCAAAGCCGGCCGTCGCCCAACCAGCACCACCAACAGGAGCAGGTGCGGCCCGATGAACCAGCAGGGACACAACGAAGAGGGTCTCGAAGTAGCGCTGCTGACGGTGCGGGTTGCGCCTGAGACCGTGGCCGAGTTGCGCAGCGCGGCTGCGCACATGCCGTGGGCGATGGTGAATGTTAATTACGAGAACTACTTCTCGACCGCGCGGCTGCCGCCGTTGACCCAGCGTGCGATTGAGGCGCAGGGGTGCGTCGCTGTTGTGGATTTTGATCAAGACCCGGAACTGGCTCTGCAGACTGCCGAATGCCTGCGCCAAAGCTTCTACCAGAAGATCTCCATCCTGGCCTTCTCTTCAACCACGGATCCTGACCTGTTGCTGCGCGCGATGCGTGCCGGGTACAGCGAGTTCCTTTCGAAACCGATCATTGCGGACGATTGGATGGAGGTGCTTACCCGGCTGCACAATCGTTGGACTTCCAGCATTGCGCGTCCGCAGAATTCAGGCAAAATCCTATCCTTCTTCGGCGCCAAGGGCGGCGGCGGCACCACCACCCTGGCGGTGCATCTCGCCATGTTTCTGGTCCTTGGCTTTAAGAAGAAGGTGCTGCTCATTGACAATCACCCGCAGCTGGGACACGTGGCGCTCTACCTGGGCATGGATGGCAGCAATCATCACTTCTATGACCTGGTGCAAAACGTGAGCCGGCTTGACCAGGAGTTGCTGCGCGGTTTCATCGCGACCCATGCCAGTGGCCTCGACATACTATCTTCCCCCGATGTGTACGGCAGCGCCTGGAAAACCGACGCCGATTCGGTGGAACGCACGCTTGATTTTCTCAGCACGCAATATGACTTTGTGCTGCTGGATTGTGAGGCTTCGTTTGAAGACATCAACCTGGCCGTCATCGCTTTTTCCAATTGGATTTACATGGTGGCCGCGCCCGAGATCGGCGCCATTCGCGACCTTTCCCGCTACGTTGACGGCCTGATCCAGAATGAGCAGGCGACGAAGAAACTGCAGGTCATCATCAATCGCTATTCCTCTCATGAAGCGGTGACGATCGAGCAAATCGAGAAAGCGGTTCACCTGCCCATCACCCACAAGATTCCTAACAACTATGGCGAGCTGATTCGTTCGATCAACATTGGCGAGCCGCTTTCCCCCGACAGCAAGTCAGAATTTTCGCTGGGAATGATGAAGTGGGCCGGGTCGCTGGTCAAGGCGGGTGCGCCCACGCCGGCGCCGCTCGAAACAAAGCGAAAGAAGTTCACGCTGTGGAAGTAAGCGGAGCACGCTGCGCCCGGTGCGTAGAGATAGGTAAGTGGCATGACTGACGCTATCGTCAACGGAAGAAACGCGGTCATTCCCGCGATCGTACGCACTACCCGGCCGGTCGCCTTGAAACTGCAGCAGGAAATCAAGGCTGCGGTCCATCTTGGGCTGATCAAGCGGCTCGATCTCGAGAAGCTGCCGCAGATGCACCAGAACCCCGGTTCGCAACAGCAACTGGTCACCGTGATTCAGCAGCTCATCGGGGAACAGAACGTGCCCCTGTCGGCGGCGGAGCGGGAGCGCCTGGGTCAGGAGGTTCTGGATGAAGTGTTCGGCCTTGGCCCACTCGAGCCGCTGCTGCAGGATCCCACGGTCAACGACATCCTGGTGAATACCTGCAACTCGGTGTACGTGGAGCGCCGCGGCATCCTGGAGAAAACCACGGTGATCTTTAAAGACGATCGCCACCTGATGCATGTGATCGACAAGATTGTTTCTGCTGTGGGGCGGCGGGTGGACGAGTCTTCTCCCATGGTCGATGCGCGCCTGAAAGACGGTTCGCGAGTGAATGCCATTATTCCTCCGCTGGCGGTAGACGGGCCCATCCTGTCGATCCGCAAATTTGCGGCGTCTCCGCTGGGCGCGGAAGATCTCCTGCGCAACAAGGCGCTCACCGAGCCCATGCTGGCGCTGCTCAAGGGCGCGGTGCAGGCGCGGCTGAACATTATTGTTTCGGGTGGCACGGGGGCGGGGAAGACGACCCTGCTGAACGTACTTTCCGGCTTCATTGACGAGCGTGAGCGCATCATCACCATCGAAGACTCGGCCGAGTTACAGATCAAGCATCTCCACGTGGTGAGGCTGGAATGCCGTCCGCCCAACGTGGAAGGCAAGGGCGGGGTGAAGCAGCGCGAGCTGGTCATCAACGCGCTGCGTATGCGTCCCGACAGGATTGTGCTGGGAGAAGTGCGCGGCGAAGAGTGCATGGATATGCTGCAGGCCATGAACACCGGCCATGACGGTTCGCTCACCACCGTCCACGCCAACACGCCGCGCGATGCCCTGGCGCGCCTGGAAACCATGGCCCTGATGGGCAGCGTCACCCTGCCGGAAAAGGCGATTCGCGCTCAGATCGCCTCCGCCGTCCACCTGATCGTGCAGATAGCCCGCATGAGCGATGGTTCCCGCCGGGTGACCCACCTGACCGAGTTGACCGGCGCATTCAGTGACGTGATCAGCATGCAGGACGTGTTCCTTTTTGAACGGGAAGGTCTGGGGCCCAACGGCAAAGTGAAAGGACGCTTTCGCTCCACCGGCATTGTGCCTCGGTTGAACGACAAGTTAAAGGCAGCCGGCTTACCCATACCGGCGGGCCTGCAGGATTACTCGGTGGAAGTGTAGGAGAGGCGCATGACTTTGCTGGTGGGTATGTTTCTGCTGATGGTATTGGCGAGCTTCGGTGTGGTGATGGGCTTAACGCGGCCATCGCCACAGGAGCAGGTTGTCGCCCGCAGGATGGCTTCCATTCACCTCCCCGGCAAAGACCGGCCGGGCGCTATCGAGCAGGCAGGGCAACTGCTTAAAGCAACCGATACGGGCACATTAGCCCAGCTGGATGCAAGGTTCGCGCGCTACCGGTTGGTGCAGAGTCTTGCGGTTGCGCATATTGCAGGCGAACAGCCGCATGCCGGTCGCTGCACTGATGGCCACGAGTCTGGGTTTCTTTTGTGCGGGGTACACCATCACCTGGCTCTTCGCGCCGCTGCTGGTGCTTGATCTGCCGTGCGCCGTGGCCATGGCATGGTTGCCCTTTGGGCTGTTGAGCCTGAAGAGAACGCGCCGCATTCGCGCCTTCAACGCGGTCTTGCCGGAATGCATTGACATGCTTGGCCGGGCTTTGCGCGCCGGTCATTCTGTCGCCGGGGCCATGGAAATGATGGGCCAGAGTGCGCAGCAGCCGGCCGCCGCGGAGTTCGGGGAATTGTTCCGGCAGCAGAACCTGGGTTTACCGCTGCGCGATGCCCTGGCGCAACTGCTGGAGCGTATGCCCTCGGCAGATTTACGGGTCTTGGTGACTGCTATTGTGGTGCAGCGGGATACGGGCGGCAACCTGGTCGAGATACTCGATCGAACCGTGTTTGTGATCCGTGAACGGCTGCGCATCTATGGCGAGATCCAGGTGCAGACGGCCCAGGGGAGAATGACCGGCTGGATCCTCATGTCCCTGCCCCTGGCCATGCTGCTGCTGCTTAACCTGGTCAACCCGGGCTATTCCAGCATCCTGTTCAGCGATCCGTTTGGCCGCAAGCTGCTGTACTGCAGTACAGGCATGTTGGGCGTCGGCGCGTTCACCATCCGTCGCATTGTGAATGGGATTGAGGTCTAGCACCATGAACCAGATCTACTACGCCGCGATCGCCCTCACGCTTTCCTTATTTATCGGGTTGTTGCTCGCGCTGGTATTGTTGCGGCCTTCGGTTGCCGCGCGCCGCATGCTGCAGCTGGTCAAGAGTAGCCGGCCCGATGAGCGACGCATTGGTCTTCGCGAAACGGTGCAGGGCTCGATTCTGTCCGCAGCCGCCCGCCTGCAGCATCGCATGGGCCTGAGCGAAGATGAAGCGACGAAACAGCGTCTCGTGAGTGCCGGCGTGGTCAGCCCGTCAGGCATGAAAATGTACTTCGCAAGCCGCCTGGCGGCGCCCGCGGTCTGCGTGCTCTGTGGCAGTTTCATGAGCAGCAATACTGTTTTCTGGGCCTTATCAGGGGCCGCGATCGGTTACCTGTTGCCGGATTTGTGGCTGAGGCGGAGGATCGGCAAGCGCCGGGAGAGGATCAGAAAAAGTCTGCCCGACGCACTGGACCTCCTGGTCATTTGTGTGGAAGCGGGTCTGGGTCTGGACCAATCGATGCTTCGCGTGGGTGAGGAACTCGACATTAGCCATCCTGACCTCCATACGGAATTTATGCGGGTGAATTTCGAGCAGCTTGCCGGTAAGCCTCGTCTCGAGGCGTGGAAGAGCGCGGCAGAGAGAACGCAAATCCCCGAGTTCTCTTTATTCGTTGGCATGCTTACGCAGGCAGACAAGTTTGGGACGCCGATTGTGCGTGCGCTTAGCCGGTTTGGCGATGAGATCCGGTTGAAACGGAGGCAAAGAGCGGAGGAGATGGCAGCAAAATCCAAGATCAAGATTCTCTTTCCCCTGGTGCTTTTCATTTTTCCCTGCATCTTCGTTGTTTTGCTCGCCCCGGCAATTCTCAACATAGCCAAAAACATGGAGACATTTAAATAGGGAACCGGGTTGCCGGTTGAAGTTTTGCAAGATTTACCAGACTGGGAGAAAGGAGGATACATCGCATGGATACGACAACATTAGTGCGCATCGTCGCCGGTGTGTTGGCAGTCGTGGTGCTCGCCTTTCTGATTTACCGCAGAAAGCAAGCGAAGGCGTAGCTAGATCGCTCCCTGTGTGACGTGCCCGCATCCCGCTTTCGTCAGGGGATGCGGGCACGCCTACTCAAGGTCAACGTGTGCTGACGGCATTTTGATTATTGCAAGCATGTCACTCCCGCGATTACTGATATCCGCGGATGAGGAGCGCCGTTAGTCGATGACGCTGCGCTTGTTGGGGTTGCTGGGAAGAAGCGAGCCGGTAGTGTTCCACCTGGTTATCGACCTTCTGCCAGTGCCCGTGTGCTTTCCATGACAAGGGATTGAGGAGGCCCGATGGCGCCATGCTGCTGGAGAACGGCTTTCATGGCGGCAGCTGATGGCGAGCTGTTTCGGATCAACAAACATTCACGGTCGCCTTCTGCAAATCGCCAATGCTTCCTATGACGGTAAAAGGGTGATCCATAGGAAATTAGCCAAAGTTCGTAATCACCGGCGTCGCTCGCGCCACGAACGAGGTTTCGGGTCATGTTGGGCCAGGCACGTGCCGTGTAGGCAGAAGGCCAGCCGGGTTGGACCAAACAGCTGTCTTGTGTGTCGGGATGTACCACAATCAAATCCGGATGCAATTGGACGACGTCGGACGGCTGAACAAGGCGCATGGCGAACTGGGAGGTGTTCAAGCCCCAGGCATCGTAGGCGATCCAATCCGATCCGTATGTGATGAATCCAGCTTCTGTTGTCAGCAGGGTACCGCGCGGAAGCTTGTGCAACCCTGCAGCAATTCCTTTGACATCGTAGAACTGATAGTCGCGAAAGGATCGGACTTCGCGTTGAAGTGGTCCTAGCAGGAAGACGATAAAGGCGGCCGTGCCGAGTCGCAGGAGCCAGCGGCGTCGCTGGTCTTCAAGCACTGGCCACTCCAATGACACCATCAAGACCGCAGCGAGCGGGAGATAGAAGAAAAAGCGATCGCCGACGTTCTGGTCGAGCCGCATGGACCAGTAAAACAAAGTGGGCACTGCGAGCAGGCTTACCGCCAGAGGGAGAAGGAGGGGTCGTAGTCGTGTTACGTGGCGGCGCCAAAACAGCGGAACAAGCAGCGCGGTGTTTAGGAACAGGTATTTCAAGCTGGAAGTAAACGAGTGTGGGACCAGAACGCCCAACGTGCGATGGACGTCAGACTTTACGGTGAACGGCAGAGGTAAAAACGCATGGAAGTAGGTCATGCGCCAGATGAAGTAGGTCAGCCCTGGCAGTAAGAAGATGAGCACGATGCGGGCGGCGCGAGGACCCTTGTTGCCGGGCTGGAACTGGAGAAAGAGCAGGAGTGGGGCCGCGAAAAGTATTCCGTCTGGACGGAAGAGGCAGAGCAAAAGGGCGAGCATCGCTGACAGTGCGACTCGTTGCGCGACGAAGCTTGCGACCAGCAACGTGAGCATCAAGGCGTCCGGGAGAACGGCGAAGCCCGCGCCAGACGCGACTATTTGTGGCACTAGCCCAGCGGCTCCTGCGATGATGAGCAGTCGTCGGATTGTCAGCTGCATCCCTGCCAGGCGTAGCAGGACGAGCCCAAGCAAGAGCAGAGTCGCAACGTTTACGGCGGCAGTAAACCAAGCCGGCGACACGCCCGCGCGGAGGCCGGCTGCAACCAGCAGCATCCATGCCAGATCAGTGGCGCCCTCCGCGTGCGGACCGCCCGCGTAGTAAGTGATGGCGCCGTGCTCAGCAAGGTTTTTGCTGTACTGGTGCAGGATGACAGCATCCTCTGCCGGCAGGAAGAAATGCGGCAGCGCCAGAAGGGTCAAAAGAACCGTTATTCCGTAAATCGCGAGCGCAAGGCAAATAGCCCGGTCGAGCAACAAGCGGCGCGGTGGTCCGGGACCGCCACTGTACTCTTCAGGGGAATCGTGCTGAGTGAGACTCATCTATACCCATCGGAGTCTCTTGACCCCTGCAGGGAATACGATATCGCATCAGCCGGTCCTGGCGGACGCTGGCAGGCTGGATTGATCGATCCATCAAATGGGTATACGGAAATTGCTATACGGAAATGGGTACGAGCCGCTGACAGTAGATCGTACGGGGGTATGACCGAAACTAACGATACTAGCAGGGTGACCGGCGAAGCTCAGTTATCCTCTCGGCTGCCCCGACTATGCGGTACTGGGAAGGATCGCTGGCGGAAGACTGTGGATCCTCTTTTACCGCAAGCAAACAAGCAAAAGCTGTTAAGAGAAGTGGCGCATGAGTGGAGAGTCTGCAAAGTGCAGACGGCGATCGATTGCTTAGAAGTGAAGGGCGGAAGAAATGAGGCGACGAAAACCTTTCATCGCCTCGAGGTGCAGCACGCTTGCCTACGCGTTAGAACAAGAACCGTGCTCCGAATTGAAACTGCCGCGGCGTGTTAATCGTGTTCGTGATCAACCCAAATGGAATGTCCTGCTGCGTAGCTTCTGTGATCGAAGGTACGCTCGGATATCCGAACTGGGGTGTGTTGGAAATGTTGTAGGAGGACACATCGAAGCGCAGCGTACGGGTGTCCCCAATCTTGAAAGCCTTGAACGCAGAGAGGTCCAGCTCGCGGGCGCCCTTGGTCCGCACATGATCCAGGTAGGCTGAAGCCGTCCCTGGGATATAAGGGTTCGCAGTGGCCGGGTCGCCCGTGGCTTCTGTACCCGGTAGTGCAAAGCACTCCGCGGTAAACCACGCCGCTACGGTATGCGGCGCATGCGCACCCGGGTTGCAATTCAGGTCGGCGCGTTGATTAAAGAACGACGGGCTTACCCCGGAGAGCGGGGCATTGATAGGCACGCCCGTGCTGAGATAATCGATGGCGTTGATTGTCCAACCACCGAGTACCGCGTTGCCCACGCCTCGCAGATCCACTGCACGCCCCTGACCGACGGGCAAGTCATACGACACCTGTGCCGTGAATTGAAACTTCACGTCCTGGGGGCTGATCGAATGTTCCAGCTTCAGGTTATGCCAATCCTGAACAGTGCCGCTGTGGGTGCCGACGAAACCCAAAGGCGGGTTGCCGTCGTCGGTCATCAACTTACCCCAGGTGAACGTCGTGATGGTCGTGAAGTGGTCTGTCAGACGCTTTTGCACCTTGGCCTGCATCGAGCTGTATTCCGAGTCACCCGCGGCGTACCCGTGGATGTTGACCCCATTGCCATCGCCATAAAGCCCGTTGCCGAACTGCGGATACTTCTCCAGGGAAACAAATAGCGGAACCGTGGGTGAGCCAAAATTCGCGTTAGTCGCCGGAAGAATGGACTGCCACTGGTTGGGGACTGTGGTGTTGGTAAGAGCTGACTGGTATTGGCCTAATGGTTTGAAGGTCGAGAAGGTTCAAGTCGACCCTCGAGAAGGGTAGAAACAGTCCGCGGCTGCCGACATACGCAGCGGTGACCACCACCTGGTGAGGCAGCTCGTACTCCAGGGCGAAGTTGAAGTTGTACACGGTGGGTGTGCGTTGCGACCGCAGCACCGAATTCAGAGTGATGCCGAGGTTGTTAGCCAGACCCGAGGGTGTGCTTGTGAAGGTCGGCACGGTACCGTTAGGAAATGGGTTGCTTAACGAATAAGGAACGTTGAAGTCGTCGAGCGGACTCCCTGTGTTGGTGCCGCAGGAGGTTCCATTGAACACGGTATTGCCGTTCGCGTTGAAGCAGGTACCGTTCCATGTGGTTTGCGAAGAGAAGCCATCGCTGTTCACAACGGCACTCTGCACGTTGTGGGTGGATGGTCCGTAATAGAAGCCCGCCCCGCCTCGGACCACCAGATGCGATAGTGGCTGCCAGGCAAAGGCTGCGCGCGGCCCAAAGTTGGTCAAATTAGAAGCAAACGGAGAACGATTACCGCCGTTTACGAAGACCTCCGCGCCGGTGTAGCCGACGCCGCTGGCGGTGGTACTGGCGTTCGGATTGAAGTATTCCAGGCGGTTGTGCCGTTCGTTTTCGCCTCCGAAAATATCCCAACGCAGACCGGCGGTAATCGTGAGCGCCTTTGAAACGTGATAGCTGTCTTCGACAAATGCCGCGTAGTAGGGATTCGTTTCTGCCGCGAAGATATCTTTGGTGAAGTTGGGATAGAAGTTAGTCTCTGGGTTAGCACCGCTCGGGTTGGCCGCCATGCCCACGAGCAACGATGCGTAATCACTGCCGCCAGCGGCACTGCTCACCGACTGATCCGTAGCACTCACGTCGAACTCATAAGCCCCTGCGGGTGCACCAGGCTGGCCCACGTTGAGGAAGCGCTTCATCCATTCGAAGCCAAACGAAAGCTGGTGCTTGCCCTGAATCCTGGTGGCCGCGGCATTCACATCGCTGTTCTCGCTGGCATAGTGGAAATTGTTAAAGTTGCCGGTGCCGCCCACCCCTCCGCCCAGATCGCCGAACAGAATGAGGGGAAGCTGTTTCGTCACCTGGTCCGCCGCAAGGGATGCGGGGAAGCCGGCCTGTACCCCGTTGACTGTGCCCAGGTTAGTGAGGTCGGTGCTGTCGTACGCGGGGTTGCCCTGGTTCTCGTAATGCCGGGTGAACGAATACCGTAGGTTGAGCACCGTCGAGGCATTCAGCGTGTAGTCATCGGCCACCAGAACGTTGCGGCCGTTGGTTGTGTTCTGGGCATAGTTGATATCCCATCCGCTGGGGAAGACATTGGCTGTGGCAAACACTATCTTGGCATAGGAGAAACGCGAAAACAGGTGGTTCTTTTCGCTCTGCGCCCAATCGACACGAACGTCGAAGCGATGGGCGTTGTAGGGATCAAGCCCCGGCAGCCCGTAGTTATTCTGCACATCGCTGGTAGCAGCATCGCAGGTATCGGGGTTGGGCAGGTTACATTTCGGCATCTTCGACAGAAACAGCAGACCCAATGGCGTTGGGGTTGGGAATGATGTTGCCGGGGAACGGCTGCCGGGTGCCATCGGGTAAGTCGGGCCGGGTAGGGTCGTAGATTGGGTTGGCCGAGGCCGAGAAGTCGCCCGTTCTCTCTGCGCTGGTCGGGACGGTGGCGAAGTCAATCCCTTCGAACTGTTGCTGTTGCGTGTCTTCGTAGTCCGCAAAAAAGAACAGCTTGTCTTTCCTGATGGGGCCGCCGATGGCGGCGCCCTCCTGGTAGCGGTGAAAGTCAGGTGGTTTGTTCGCCTGACCGCTGCTCAGCTGCGTGTTTTTGTTGAAGTATTCGTTGGCCGAAAGAGCGTTCGGCCGGAACACGCCAAACAGGTCGCCATGGAACGCATTGGTGCCGCTTTTGCTTACCAGGCTGATCACGCCGGCGGCTCCACTCTGATACGAAGCGGGTGTGTTTTGTGTTTCGACCCGCACCTCGTCGACCCCATCTTCGGGAATGTTCATCGCCGGAATGATGGCCCCAGCATTGTTCTCGGCGACCCCAATGGGGCTGCCATCCAACATGTAATAGACCGAGCCAACGATCGCGCCGTTGATGGTGGCTGACGACACATCGACGCCCGGTCGGCCAATCGAGATGTTCTGCACTGACTGCATGGAATCGCTTGAATTGGGCGAACCATTCGGTGGGCTTACCCCCGCACTCAATTGCACTAAGTCGAAAACGTTGCGATAGAGCAGTGGCACCCGGTCGATGGTGTGGGAATCGATCAACTGGCCAACCGTCGAATTGCTCGATTCGATCAGTTCGGTTCCGCCGGTTACAGTGACCGTATCGCTGACGGCGCCGACAGTCAGTGTCACGTTCACCTGGGTGGCCTGATCGACGGTCACGGTGATGTTGTTGTGGACTACGCTTTGAAAGCCCTTCTGGGTGACGGTGACCTGGTACAGACCCGGACTGAGGGAAATGAACGTGTAGAGGCCAGCCGAAGAGGTTACGGTATGTTGCTCGCCACCAGTGGCGCTGTTGAGGAGCACGACCTGGGCTCCCGGGACGAGCGCACCCGCGGCATCGGTGATGAGTCCGCTGATGGTGCCTCTGCCGGCCTGAGCGAACGCCATCGAAGCGGCGCAGAGCAACAGGATGCAAGAGGAAAAGAGGTTGCGTACGATCGCGAGGCGATAGTTTCGCTTATTCAAGAGCTGGCTCCTCCCAGAGTCATGCGATGTCAGGTCTTCAGGTGGTGCGGGAATGGTGGCGAGTACCCCGGAGAAGCCTCGCTACCTTGTATTAAATCGTTTCAAAATCTGATTTCATCATTAAGGAGGATTTCCTGATTTTCTGCAAGAAGAAAATGCGGGCGGTGGGTAGGGGCGCTCGTTCGCAGACGTTCTCGGTCGTGCGGAACGTGCCGATCCGTTGACGTGGTTCAGGCGCCAGTTCCAGACTTCTAGCTAGCCCCCAATTTGTCATCCCGAGCAGCTGGTTTGCCTTGAGGCAAATTAAGGATGGGATGAACGAGGACAGGCGGGGATTGCTGATTGGGAGCGAAGCCGAAGGATCTGCAATGTTTCACCCTTACTCAAATCTCCAGGTCGGCAACAATCAATTTCGGCTGCTCTCCACCGGAACGACGCGCTCAAAGGTTCTCGGAGCATCCGGTCGCACCCGGTGGAAGCCCCGGACTTTCAGTCCGGGGGCGCGGGTTCCAGACCCGCGCTTAAACGCGCACAAAGATGGAGGGCTTTCAGCCCTGGTGGAGCCAAGCCTCGCCAGCCAATCGGCCGTGTGAGCTCCCCGCGAAATCTACGCGCAAGTTTTCCAATCGGGCTGACGCCGCTGCCACCACGGCTAAAGCCGTCGCATGGTGAGGGCCACCCTCAGCGCGGGTTCTACACCCGCGCCCCCGGACTAAAAGTCCGGGGCTTCCACCTTATCGAGTGAACCGCCAGGCGACGCGTTGACGCGTCCCTCGTCATCGCCATCATGTCGGCACGTCCATGACGCTCCAGCGACCACGACTCATTCTGTCATCCGCCTTGCAATGAACGACAAAAGGAGAGATTGTTCATCCCGAGCGCAGTCGAGGGATGACAAGTTGGGGACTAGCTAGATCTCACCCGAACCCGCGACCCAACCAGCAACTCTTCCACTATCAAATGAGTTTCCGAGAAGCAAGCATCAGCTTGCTTTACGGGTGCGGTTCGAGCGTGGCGAAGGTGGCGGCTCCGGCCTGGGCCATGGAGAGGATGCGGCCGGGGAAGATGCCTAAGACCAGGGTGGCGGAGACGGTCAGCAGCAGTGCAATGGCGAGGGCTGTGTTGACTCTTGGCACGGAGTGAACGGTGGCCGCATCCGCTGGCTTGCTGTACAGGGAGGTCAGGAGGCGCAGGTAGTAGTAGCAGGCGACTCCGCTGTTGAGCAGGCCGATGATGGCCAGCCAGACTTCGCCGGCGTGCAGGGCGGCGGTGAAGACGTAGAACTTGCCGAAGAAGCCCCCTGTGAAGGGGATGCCGATCAGCGATAGCAAAAAGAAGGCGAGAGATCCACCTAGTAGCGGCGAACGATAGGCCAAGCCGCGGTAGTCTGCTACGGAGTGCAGACGGTCATCATAACCACCGGCGTGACTGATGATGGCAAAGGCGCCGACGTTCATCGCCGCATAACCTGCGGTGTAAAACATTACTGCCGACATGCCTTCGTGCGACAGCGCGGTGTAGGCGACCAAGGCGTAGCCAGCGTGAGCAATCGAGGAGTAAGCCAGCATGCGCTTCACGTTTTGCTGGCGCAGTGCGCCCAGGTTGCCGAAGGTCATCGACAAGGCAGCCATGATCCAGAGCATGACCGACCAGTGACCATGCAACATCGGGTAAGCGCCGTAGAGGATGCGCAACAGTACAGCAAACGCAGCCACCTTCGGAGCGGTGGACATCAACGCCACCACGGGGGAAGGCGCTCCCTCGTATACATCGGGCGTCCATACCTGGAAGGGCGCGGCCGAAACCTTGAACCCGATGCCGATCAGGATCATTGCCACTGCGAGTGTGGCAAATGAAGGGGTCGCGGTGTGAAGCAGGGCGGCTGCGACTTCATCAATGTTGGTGGTGCCGGTGGCGCCGAAGGTAAGAGCGATGCCGTACAGGAAGAAAGCCGTTGCAAACGAGCCGAGCAGAAAGTACTTGAGGCCAGCCTCAGGGCTCTTGCCTGTGTGCTTGCGAAAGGCGGCGAGAATGTAAGTGGAGATGGAAGAGATCTCGAGGCTCACGAAGACCAGCAGCAGCTCCACGGCGCTGGTCATCAGGCACATACCGCTGGCACCGAACAGCACCAGGGCGTAGTACTCGGTGGGGCGATCCTTGCCGCCATCGAACAGGTCGAAGGCGATGAGGAGCGCGACCAGTACGATGGCGCAAATGACTATGTGGAAGAAGGCACTGAAGGCGTCGGTCTGGACTGTGCCGAAGAACGCGGTTCCCGGCGCGAGACCAAGTTGCCACATGCTGGCGACAAGGGCCGCCAGTACGCCCAGCAGAGCCAGTACGCCAATCGGCTTGCGCGTCATGCCCGGGGGCATGATGGGCTCGATCAGCATGGCCAGCACGCCGGTGACGATCAGCAGGACTTCGGGAAGAATTCGATACAACTGCGGTACCTGGTTCACTGGGTCACCGCCAGATCGGCCGCTGCGGGAGACGATGGCAGCTTGACCACTGCGCCATCAATCGCGCGCAGGAAGATGGGGGAAGCGACACCCATGACCACCATCAGGACAGCCATAGGCCAAATCGTGAGATGCTCACGCGCGTTCAGGTCGAATACGTTTAGCTCACTCACTATGCGGGAGGTAGAACCGTAGAAGACTCGCTGGATCATCCACAACATGTAGGCCGCGCTGAGGATCACGCCGGCGGTGGCAGCTGAGACCCAGCCGACGTGTCCGGGGAAACTGCCGCTCAGCACCAGGAACTCACCGACGAAGCCATTGAGCAGCGGGAGCCCGACGAACGACAGGGAAGTGATGACGAACAGCGTCGCGAGGTAGGGCATGCGTTGCGCCAGGCCTCCGAATGCGGCGATTTCGTAGCTCGCGTAGCGCTCGTACAAGAAGCCGAGTAACAGCAGCAGTGCGCCGCCGGAGATGCCCTCGTTCAGGGTTTGAAAGACTGCACCGTCTACACCCGTGATGGCGAAACTGAAGATACCCAGGATGCAAAAGCTGAGGGAGCTGAGCGTGGCAAACGCGACCAGCCGCTTCATGTCCTTTTGCACCAGGGCGACGAGCGCTCCATACAGAACCCCGATGACTGCCAGAGCGATCATCCAGGGAGCTACCTGGCGGGCCTGCGCCGGGAAGAGGCCAAGGTTGAAGCGCAGGATCGAGTACAGGCCCAGTTTGCCGGCAACCACCATGGCCATGGCGGTAGGGGCTTCGCTGAACACGTCGCCCAACCATCCATGCAGGGGGAACATCGGCACCTTGACGACGAAGGCCAACAGAAATGCCATCGACACCCAGAACAGTGGCTGTGGCGCAAGGTGCAGGTTGTTTTGCGCCAGCAGCGCCTGCACGCGAACGAAATCGAACGATCCGGTTTTGGTGTAAAGCCAGACGATGCCCACTAACAGCAGCGCGGAGGGCAGGAAGGTGTAGAGGAAGAACTTGATGGCTGCGTCGGTGCCGCGGTCCCGGCCGAACATGGCGATGAGGATCGCCATTGGTACCAGTGTCAGTTCCCAAAAGGCGTAATAGAGGAACATGTCGAGGGAGATGAAGACACCGAGCATTGCGGTCTGCTGCAGCAGGAAGAAGAAGTAGAACTCCTTGGTGCGGGTATTGATGACCTTCCACGAGGCGAGCACGCCCAGCGGGGCGAGAAACCCAGTCAGCACGATCAGCCAGAGAGAGATGCCGTCGACGCCCAGGTGATAGCGAATGTTGGGGTTGGCAATCCACGGCCGGTCTACTTCAAATTGGAACCCGCTTTGCCCGTAGACAAAGTGCGACGGCAAATGCAGGGTCAACCCGAAGGTGAGGAGCGTGATCGCCAGCGAGACCCATTGGATGATGCGGCCTTTTCGCGGTAGCAGAGCCACGACCACCGCGCCCGCAGCGGGAACGAAGGTCATCAGCGTCAGTATGGAATCGTCTAGCACAGTTATCCGTTGTTCTCTCTTGGTTAGAGGTGCAATGAAAGGCCGAAGTAGGTAAGCAGGATCACGGCCGCGGCGCCAATGGCGAGCCATCCAGCGTAGGAGCGCAGATTACCCGACTGCACTCGCTGCACCAGGAGGCCCAGCCCGCGGACACCGCCGGCTGCCATGCCGGCACCGCCGGTGATCACTCCGCGATCGACCCCGTTCCACAACGCGTAGCGCGCAAAGAAGAGAAGCGGCGCCACGATCACGGCGTGGTACAGCTGATCGATCCAATATTTGTTCACCAGCAGGCCGTAGGCTCCGCGAGCCTGCGTTGCCAGACGGTCGGCCATGCCTGGCTTCTGCCGGTAGAGCAGGTCCGCCAGAAACCAGCCGATCAGGGCCACGACCACAGAAACGATGCTGAACATGAGTTCGCTGCTTCCGCGGCCTTCCGTTGCAGTGGCGGCCGTTCCGGGTGTGTTCAGTACCGGCTCAAGGAAGCGCGCGAACTGGTCACCACCCCCAAGCGCATGGGGGATGCCAATCCATCCGCCAGCAACTGAGAGCGCTGCGAGGATGACCAATGGCGCCAGCATCACCCACGGGCTTTCATGCGGATGAGCCGCGTGGTCCTTTGCGCGGTTGACGCCGAAGAAAGTGAGGTACCAGAGCCGGAACATGTAGAAGGAGGTCAACAACGCAGTCACCAGTCCGACGAACCAGAGGATCGGGCCGGCGGTGGGTGAGTTGAAGGTCTGGTACAGGATGGCGTCTTTGCTGAAGAAGCCTGAGAAGGGCGGCAGCCCGGATATGGCAAACACGCCGGCGCTCATCGTCCAGAAGGTGATGGGCGTGGCTTTGCGCAGGCCACCCATTACGCGCATATCCTGTTCGCCGCCCAGCGCATGGATGACGGACCCGGCCGCCAGGAAGAGAAGACCTTTGAAGAAGGCATGGGTGACGAGGTGGAAGATCGCGGCCGAGTAGGCAGCCGCTCCGCATGCCAGGAACATGTATCCGAGCTGCGAGATGGTGGAGTAGGCAAGCACCCGCTTGATATCCGTCTGTACCAGTCCGACGGTCGCGGCAAACAAGGCCGTCGCTGCGCCGATGATGGCGACCACGCCGAGTGCAAACGGGGAGTGGTCGAACAGGACGTGCGAGCGGACCACCATGTAGACGCCTGCCGTGACCATGGTCGCGGCATGGATGAGTGCAGAAACCGGGGTCGGGCCTTCCATGGCGTCTGGCAGCCAGACGTACAAGGGAATCTGCGCCGATTTACCCGTAGCGCCCAGCACCAGCAGCAGCGCAATCGCGGTCAGGTAGCCGCCCTGCACTTCAGGGTGATGCACGATCGCGGCAAACACCTGGTGATAACTCAGCGTGCCGAAGTGCGCGATCATCAGGAACATCGCCAGCAGGAAACCAAAGTCGCCGACGCGATTCAGGAGGAACGCCTTCTTGCCGGCCGTCGCTGCTGACTCGCGGACGAAGTAGAAGCCGATGAGCAGGTACGAGGCCAGGCCCACACCCTCCCAGCCCACGAACATGAGCAGGAAGTTCTCTGCCAGGACCAGCGTCAGCATGAAGAACATGAAGAGGTTCAGGTAGGCGAAGTAACGCCAGTAGCCTTCTTCGTGCGCCATGTAGCCGGCCGAGTAGATGTGGATGAGGAAGCCGACTCCCGTGACCACCAGCAGCATGATCAGGGTGAGCGGGTCGAGCAGGAACGCAAAGTCGGCGCGAAAGGTGGAAGTGACCATCCACGGCGTAGCCAGGCGCTCCATGTAAGGAAGGTTCAGGCTGCCGAACCGAAGCGCGATCGATGTGACCTGTGCCAGCGGGGCCGCGGTGAACAAGAGGGCGATCGCCGTCACTGCAGATTTAGGCAGGCGCCGGCCAAGAAGTCCGTTGAGCAGGAACCCTGCCAACGGGAACAGCGGGATCAACCACAGATGGAGGGAGGGATTTCCGTTCATAGTTTCATCAGGTTGACTTGATCCACGGCGAGCGTGTTTCTCGCGCGGAAGATAGCGATGATGATGGCCAGGCCGACTGCGGCTTCTGCTGCAGCAACGACCATCACAAAGAAGACGAAGATCTGGCCCTGCACCCGATGCCATTGGTAGGCGAAGGCCACGAAGGTCAGGTTGACTGCGTTCAACATCAACTCGATCGACATGAAAACGGTGATGATGTTGCGCTTGATGAGGAATGCGCCTACGCCGATGGAGAAGAGGATCGCGCTCAGGACCAGGTAGTACGCAATGGGGACTACCATGCTATTGCTCCTTGCCGGCCAGCGCGACGGCGCCCAGGATAGCGATCAGGATGAGGACCGAAGTTACCTCGAAGGGAAGCAGCAGGTCGCGGAACAGTACCTTGCTCAGGTCTGAGGTGGAGACTACGTAGTCGCCGAGCCTGGCTTGTGCCAGGTGGCCGCGTGCGGAAAGAAAGATGAAGGCAAGTACGCCGAGCACGATGGCCACGCCGGGGATGCCCACGATGTAGGCCGCGCGGCTGCCGGTGGTTGGTTCTTCTTTTCCCGCATTCAGCAGCATGATGACAAAGGTGAACAGGACCATGATGGCGCCGGAGTAGACGATGACCTGGGCGGCTGCGAGGAATTCGGCTCCCAGCAGCAGGTAAAGCACGGCCAGGGAGCTCATCACGACGATGAGGGAGAGGGCGCTATTGATGGGATGGCGCTGCAGGAGGAGATTCAGGGCTCCTGCGACACACAAGCCCGCAAAAAAGATGAAGAGAACCAGGTACATGCTCGAGCGTTTCTCCTAGATCGGGCCCGAAGGTGATTGTAGAACACCTTTGTTGTTGGCCACTTGTGCTTTACGCTCGCTGTTGCTGGCTAGGCCAGCCAGAGGCTGGTGGCCAGGATGTTCAGGATTGCGAGCGGCATCAGGAATTTCCAGCCGAAGCCCATCAGTTGGTCGTAACGGAAACGGGGCAATGTGCCACGCACCCAGATATAGAGGAAGAGGAAGCAGAAGACCTTCAGCACGAACCAGAAGACGGGAAGAATGGCCTGCACGAACACGCCACCGAACGCCGGGACCAGAGAACCAAACGGGCTTGTCCAGCCTCCGAAGAACAGCAAAGTGGCGACACAGCCTACGGTGATCATGTTGGCGTATTCCGCCATGAAGAACATAGCGAATTTCATGGAGCTGTATTCGGTATGGTACCCGGCGGTGAGTTCCGTTTCGGCTTCGGGCAGATCGAATGGGGCGCGGTTTGTTTCGGCGTATGCAGCCATCAGGTAGATGAAGAAGGCGACAAACTGGAAGCCGCCGAATACATTCCAGGAACGCAGGCCGTGCGCCGACTGGCTCTCCACAATTGTGCGCAGGTTCAGTGACCCGGCGCGCAACACCACGCCCACCAGGGAGAGCCCTAAAGCGAGCTCGTAGCTGATGACCTGGGCGCTGGCGCGCAAAGCACCGAGCAGGGAATACTTGTTGTTCGAAGACCATCCCGCCAGGGCGATGCCATACACGCCGACGGAGGTGACGCCGAGGATCACCAGCAGCCCGATGTTGACGTTAGCGATCTCGAACATATCGACACCGTGCCAGGTGATATGTGCGCCGAACGGCACGACTGCGATGGAAATGAGAGCGCAGGCCAGGGCGATCATGGGGGCGAGGATGTACAGCGGCCGGTAGACCGCCGTGGGCATCAGATCTTCTTTCAGGAAGAGCTTGGCGCCGTCCGCTAGCGGTTGCAATAAGCCGAAGGGACCCACGCGACTGGGTCCCCAGCGGTTCTGGATGCGGCCCACCAGCTTACGTTCGAGCAGCACCGTGTAGGCCACGGAGGTGAGGAATATCACCAGCACCACGGCAATTTTCAAACAACTCAGGAGAAAAAAGATCAGCAGGCTCACGGGCAGTTATCGCTTTCTTTCGTGCCGTTGTTCGTTAGTCTGCGGCCGTTTCTGTGGGCCGGGTGGTGTGCGACTCCATGACCGCGTGCAGCACCTGGCTGTACCGCCCCAGGGTGCCGGAGGAATACAACGTGTCCTGTGACGGCAGGATCAGCGATGGCGAAGCGGGTTGCGGCGCGTTCTGGATTTGCACAAGTGACGATTGCACATGAACGTCGTTACCGGCCAGCAGTTCCATCCGCGAAACCTGGTACCCGGGCACCAGCCGTTGAACCTCGTCAAGGATAGCAAAGGGATCGAAGGGGCTCAGTTTCGGCTCCAGGTTCTGTGCCGCCAGCCATACCCCGTGGCGATCGGCTTCGCCCGATTGCGCTCCGCGCGTTTGGCCCATATCGGCCCGCACGCCGCGGCCAAACGGCACCAGTTGCTTCGGATCTGCGCCCATATTGTCGGCGATGCGTACGATGAGTTCGAAGTCGCTGCGCACCCCAGCGCGGTCACCGGCCTTCTTGACCAATTGCTGGTCGCCATAGGTATTAGTGACGGTTCCTGATTTCTCGTACAGGTTTGCTGCCGGCAGCACTACGTCGGCGAGCAATGCGGTTTCCGTCAGGAACATATCCTGGACCACCACGAAGGTGTTCTTGAGAGTTGCGGCATCAACGCCGTAGCGCGAGACCGGGTTCGAGCCCACTACGTACAGGGCTGCCAACTCGCCGCGCCCGGCTGCATCCAGCATCGCGACCAGGTCCATGCCTTCGGCTTTTGGCAGCAGGTTGCCGTACTCCTCTGCGAACGCGCCTGCCTGGCTCACCGGCACGTAGCCAGGCAGAAACCCGGGCAACAAGCCCATGTCGGCCGCTCCGCGAGAGTTCACGTAGTCGCCGAGGCAGAGGAACCTGGTATCGGGCAGGCCAAGGCCGAAGTTCACCAGGGCTTCGATGTCGAGGCCGCGGTATTCCGAACCGAACACGATGAGCAGGTTGGGTTCTGCGCGCAATGCGTCGCGGAATTTCTTCGCTTCGTCGCCCTGCAGTGCTGCGTCTTCCCCCGCCAGGAAGCGAACGGCGCTGCCGTAGCTATCCTGCGGAATGGTGAGATACTCGTGCGCCTGCCGCTCTAATTTGATCTGCGCGTGATTGACCACGTAGATGCGCGCATTGTTGTGGCGGACATTGGTACGCAGGTTCCAGGCCAGCAGAGGGTGCTGCTCGGTGGGATCGTTGCCCAGCAGAAGAATGGCCGGCGCTGTCGTGGTGTCGCGCAGCGAGGCGGCCCGCTCCTTCTGCGTCGCCGATGGCGCGGGCAAACGCGGTGTAGTCCGCAGTGCGGTGATGGTCGATGTTGTTGGTCCCCAGCACGGTGCGGGCGAACTTCTGCAGCAGGTAATTTTCTTCGTTGGTTGTGCGGTTGGAGCCGATGACCCCGATCGACTGACCACCACGGCTTTCACGAATCTCACGCAGCTTGCGGCCGGCGAACGCGATCGCCTGCTCCCATGTGGATTCGGCGAGTTTGCCGTCGGCCTGGCGTACCAGCGGCTTGGTGAGCCGGTCGGTATGGTTGGCGAAGTCGAAAGCGTAGCGGCCCTTGATGCAGAGAAAGTCGCCGTTGATGCCGCTCTTGTCGCGGTTGTCGCCGCGCATGATCTCGGCGCCGTTGTTGACGCTGCGTACGCCGAGGGTGGTCTTGCATCCGTCACCGCAGTGGGTACAGATGGTAGAGACGTGGTTCATTTCCCACGGGCGGGTTTTGTAACGGTAGCTGCCCGAAGTAAGCGCGCCGACCGGGCAGGCATCGATGCACATGCCGCACTCTTCGCAATCCAGGTGATCGCCGCCGTTGGGGGCAATGGTGCTGGTCACGCCGCGGTTTTGTACGCCCAGCGCCCAGACGTCCATGCCTTCGCCACACATGCGTACGCAGCGGTAGCAGAGGATGCAACGCGGCCGGTCAAAGAACACTACTGGCGACCACTGCTGTTCTTCGCGGTGCTGCTTGGCTTCCACGTAGAGGGACTCGGGCGCGCCGTACTTGAAGGTCATGTCCTGCAGTTCACATTCGCCCCCGGCGTCGCACACCGGGCAGTCGAGCGGGTGATTGCCTAACAGGAGCTCAACGGTCGCTTTGCGCGCCTGGGTAATTTCCGGGCTGTCGCTGACGACCACCATGCCTTCGGTCACCGGGGTGGTGCAGGCGGTTTGCAGCTTGGGCACCTTTTCCAGACGCACCAGGCACATGCGGCAGGCAGCCTGGAGTGAGAGACCGGGGTAATAGCAAAACTGCGGAATGGCAATGCTGGCGGCGCGGCAGGCCTCGATCAGGAGGGTGCCGGCGGGCGCGGTGAGCTGTTTGCCATCTACGGTAAAAGTTACGTCTGCCATGGTGTCCTATCTGTTACGCAAGTGCCAGTGCCGGCTCTGCAGTGTGGGCGTAGGGGCAGGGTTTGCCCTCCAGGTGGTCTTCAAATTCCTTGCGGAACTTGTCAACAAACGCGATGGTCGGCATCGCCGCCGCGTCCCCCAGTGGGCAAAAGGTGCGGCCCATCATGTTCTGCGCCAGGTAGCGGATGTTGTCGATGTCCTTGGCGACGCCGCCGCCTGCGTGGAAGCGGGTCAGGGTCTTTTTCAGCCAGTCTGTTCCTTCGCGGCACGGAATGCACCAGCCACAGCTCTCGTGCTGATAGAACTTCATGGTGCGCAGGGCGAACTCCACCATGCAGACGGTGTCATCCAGAACCACTACGCCGCCTGAGCCGAGCATGCTGCCTGCTTTGCCGACCTGGTCAAAATCCATACCGATGTCGATTTCTGCAGGCAGAAGCACGGGAGTTGAAGACCCGCCCGGAACCACGGCCTTTAATGACCGTCCGTTGGCGACGCCTCCGCCTACTTCATAGATCATCTTCTTCAGGTTGTAGCCCATGGGCAGTTCATACACGCCCGGGTTGGCGACGTTACCGCTGAGACAAAACAGGCGGGTGCCCCCGTTGCGCTCGGAGCCGATCTTCGCGTACTCTGCCCCGCCGATGCGGAAGACGTGCGGTACGGTGGCGAGTGTTTCTGCATTGTTGATGACGGTCGGGCCGCCATACAGGCCAACGACGGCCGGGAATGGGGGGCGGATGCGGGGAATACCACGCTTGCCCTCAAGCGATTCCATCAGGGCTGATTCTTCGCCTACTTCGTAGGCGCCGGCGCCGGTGTGCGACACAATGTCAAAGTCCACTTCGCTGCCAAAGATACCTTTGCCGAGAAAGCCCTTGGCGTAAGCATCATCGATCGCCTTCTCCATGATCCTGAGCAGGTAGCGATACTCACCGCGCAGGTAGATGAAGCCCATCTTGGCGCCGATGGCCAGGCCGGCGATGATCACGCCCTCGATCACTGAGTGGGGGTCGTGCTCGAAGATCAGGCGATCCTTGCAGGTCCCCGGCTCGCTTTCATCGCCGTTCACCAGAACGTATTTGGGCTTGGACGCCTGCTTGGGAACGAAGGACCATTTCATCCCGGTAGGGAAGCCGGCACCGCCGCGGCCGCGCAGTCCCGATGCTTTCATCTCGGCGATGATGCCTTCGGCTCCCAGCGCGATCGCTTTGCGGGCGGAGGAGTATCCGTCCAGTTCGATGTACTTATCAATCGAAGTCGCGCCCTTCCCGAAACGGTAAGAGACCAACTTCACTTCATCAGGATGGGCGACGAGATCGGCCATGGGTTTCTCCGGTGCAGCGCGTGCGGTTCGGGAAGGCAATCAGGATTGGCAATCGGGCCCTGAGTCGTGCTAAGAGTCACTCTTTAGATCGGTAGTCGGCCAGAATCTGGTCCAGCGAATCGGCAGTCAGCTTTTCATGAAAGTCGTAGTTTACCTGGGCAGCCGGCGCCCAACTGCAGGCTCCGATGCACTCCACTTCTTCCAGAGAAAACAGCTTGTCGGGCGTGGTTTGCTTGTTCTCGATGCCGAGCCGCTGTTTGCAATGGTTAAGCAGTTCATTGGCGCCACGGACCATGCAACTGATATTGGTGCATATCTGTACATGATACTTGCCGCGAGGCACGGTATGCAGCAGGGAGTAGTAACTGATCACATTACGAACGTCGAGTTCGGTGATCTCTATCCGTTGCGCGACTTCGCGAATCACTTCATCCGAAAGGTAACCAACCTCATCCTGCGCATACAGCAGCATGGGGATCAGGGCGGAGCGCCGCAGGGGATAGAGGGTGACCATGCGGTCGAACCGCGCAGCCAGGGCGGGAGAAAACATGGTTGTGATGGCAGTGCTCATAGTTCTTCCGTCCTAGTAATCGAACGATGTAGATCAAGCGACCTGGTGCGTCTGCAGGCAGGGCTGACCGGAGATGAAAGGGTTGCCGGTCTACACGGCACACGGGGAAGGCCCCAGTTGCTGTACCCAGTCTATCGCTGCCGCGTCGAGCTCAACGGGACCCTGGGGGAAGAGAAGCCGGCCATCGTGATCGATCTCGAACTCACCTTGCGCGTCATGGCCCGCTTTCTCCAGCCGCCACTGCGCCGCTCCCGTCGCCGGCGAGTAGCTGATATGCAGGGCCGAGGTTTCGTAGGTGACCCAGGCTGAGACGGCATTGCTGCTTACCCCGTACGCATCGCTCCCCAGACTCGCCGCATGGGCGTACACCCGCAACATGCTTACCAGAGACTCCCAAATATGCCGGCGAACCTCGGTTGCGGAGAGCGGCTCTTCGCTCATCGGTCGATCTCTCCCAGCACGATGTCGATGGACCCGATCACGGCCACCACATCGGCGAGTAAACGGCCGACACACATGGTTTCCAGCGCCTGCAGGGAAGCGAAGGTAGGGTTGCGCATGTGCACGCGGTAGGGCTTGGCGGTACCGTCACTGACCACGAAATAGCCCATTTCCCCGCGGGGCGATTCGATGGCCTGGTATACCTGCCCGGCCGGCACGGCAAATCCCTCGGTCACGATCTTAAAGTGATAGATGAGGGATTCCATCTGCGTCTTCATCTTCTCGCGGTCGGGCAGCACCACTTTGGGCGCGTCGGCTTTCAACGAGCCTTCCGGCATGCCGTCGAGGGCCTGTTGGCAGATTTTGAGCGACTCACGCATTTCCTGCACACGAAGAATGTAGCGGGTCCAAACATCGCCCACGTTGGAAGTGGGTACCTTGAACTGAAACTTGTCGTAGCCGGAGTAGGGCATATCGCGACGCAAATCCCAGTCGACGCCGCTGGCGCGTAAGGGGGGCCCGGTCACGCCAAGTGCGATCGCATCCGCAGCGCTCAGGTAGCCAACGCCCTGCAGACGCTGTACCCAGATGGGGTTGCCGTTGAGCAGGTTCTCGTATTCGTCGATGCGCGCCGGCATCATTTTGAGCAGGCTCTGCACGCGGTCGAAGAAGTCGACGGGCGGCTCGAGCGAGATGCCGCCGATGCGGAAGTACGAGCCCATCATGCGCTGGCCGCTCACATGTTCGAAGATCTTGAGGAACTCTTCCCGCTCACGGAAGGTGTACAGAAACAGGGTCAGCGCGCCGATGTCCATGGCGTGCGTGCCCAGCCAGACCAGGTGCGACTGGATGCGGGTGAGCTCGTTCAACAGGACGCGCATGTATTGCGCCCGGGGTGGAATCTCCAGCTGCAGGAGCTTCTCGACCGCCAGGCAGTAACAGAGGTTGTTCGACATCGGGCTGAGGTAGTCGATGCGATCCGTCAGCGGAACGACCTGCTGGTAGAACTTCGCCTCACAGGTCTTTTCAATGCCGGTGTGGAGAAAGCCGATGTCTGGAACGAGCCGCAGTACGGTTTCGCCATCGATCTCGAGTACCAGGCGGAGCACGCCGTGGGTTGAGGGGTGTTGCGGTCCCATGTTGAGGACCATGGTGCGATCTTTGGAGCCCTCCTCTGCACGAGGTTCGATCAGGGGAGCAATGACGTAATCGACAGCATCCATTTAGCGGTAGCCCTCCACCGGGTAGTCCTTGCGCAGGGGATGGCCTTCCCACTGGTCTGGCAACATGATGCGGCGCAGGTTGGGATGGCCGCCGAAGCGTACGCCGAACAGGTCCCAAACTTCGCGTTCATAGAAATTCGCCGAGGGCCACTCGGGCGTGATGCTGGCGACCTCGGTATCGAGGGTGTTTACCAGCACACACAGCCGTATCCGTTCCTTGAGGCTGTGCGAAAGGATATGGTAGGTGACCTGGAAGCGTGGCTCGCGGGGATACCAGTCGACGCAGGTGACGTCGATGAGGAAGTTGTAGCCGGCCTTCTGCAGGGTGCGGCAGACGGGGCGGATGTCGTCACGCTCGATCCACAGAGTCAGTTCGCCGCGGTCGAAGCGGGCGTCGGTTATGCAGGAAGGTTTGGTGGCCAGCAGGGCAGCGATGGCATGGTTTTGGGCATGCGCTTCGAGGACTCCTGCTTTATCGTTGGCGGCGTCCATCATTTAGAGGTCCGCCTTGTCTGAGGACCAGTCCAGGATTCCTTTTTTGAGGACGTAGAAAAAGCCGACTAAGACGAAGCCCAGGTAGACGACCATTTCCCAGAAGCCGAACATGCGGGAGCCGACGAGTTTTGGGAGTTCGCGGTAGACCACTGCCCACGGCATCATGAACACCACTTCGACGTCGAAGAGGATGAAGAGCATGGCGACCATGTAGAAGCGGACGGAGAAGCGGCCGCGAGCGTCGCCTTCTGCCGGGATGCCGCATTCATAGGCGGCCAGCTTGGCGACGGTGTTGCGGTGTCGGCCCACCAGCCAGGAGCCGGCGACCATTCCGCCGCCCAGGCCTACGGCCACAAGGATTTGCATCAGTAGAGGGAGGTAGTTCCAAAAGTAATCGGGCGTCTGCATGCCAACTCGCGGTAACTATTTCGACTGTAAGTTTTCGCCCCCCTGGAGTCAAGCCGCCGTTGCGTGCGATGGTAACGCCTCGACGTAGCGTGAGTGCCACTGGAGACCCCACCGTTCAGGACGAGATGGTGGCTTTTCAGACAGCAGGCGTGTCCCCCACTCAAGCCAAACGCGGCTTGAATGGGCCACCCAGCCCTGTTTTGACCCCAGGGGATTGCGTTTGCGATCAACAATTGGAAAACTTCGGGTGGCCCACTCAAGCCGCGTTTGGCTTGTGTGGGGGACATGCTCCTCCATTAATTTTTTTTGCCGCCCATCTCAGCCCTGGGGAAGTTCAGCCGATAGCGGGCGTATGAGGTGGAACTATGCTCGTTCTTCTTAGCGCCTTCAGCACTCGCCACTGGCATACCTGTTCGGGGAGGATTGCTTGAGCCTTCTCGCACTGACACCGAATACCAGAAGCTCCAGCTCTGCCTTGCGCTCGCAAAGCGCCCCCTTCGTACGGCGCCGGCTATCGCCTGATGCAGGCCGTGCGCTCGAAATCCTCGGACATGCCATTGAGTACCTCGCCGATGAATACGCGGCGAGTGTTGACGAGAAGGGACCTCTCGGGAACGCGGATCCCCGGGTGGCGGCCATTCAGATACTGAAAGGTTTGAACCGCGCGATCTACTATGCCGGTACTGAAGCACCCACTCCGTTACAACGCATCCGGCGGTGGTGGCAGTCAGTCAGCTTGCTGAGTTCACGGAATGGGTGAGGGGCCGGGCTCAGTGGTAGTCTCCCTGTATGCAATTCGTTTTGAATGGCCAGGTGCGCGCATTCGCACAGCTTGCGCCTCCGGCCACACTCCAGGATTTAATTGGCGCACTCGAGCTGAAGAGCGATCGCGTTGCGGTTGAACTGAACGGGACCATTGTTCCCCGATCGGAGTGGGAGAGCGCGGCGCTCGCAGAGGACGATCGTCTGGAGATTGTTCACTTCGTGGGCGGGGGCCGGGGGTGAGCCAAAGGTTATCTGCCGCTATCGCTGTGCTGATTACCTGCTTCGCGTGTAACGCCCTCGCACAGCAGGCGCAAGGCCCCACGTTGACGGTCAACGATCTGCCCCAGGGCCGGCCGTTGCGCATCATCGTCTACGGCGACATGCGCTTCACCGATCCGGCAAATCACTACGACACGCAACCCGGCGTGCGCAAGTGGTTGGCCGAGAAAATCGGGGAAGAGAAGCCGGACGTGCTTCTGCTTACCGGCGATATGCCATTCCATGGCAGCGATGCCGCCGATTGGGATGTGTACCGCCGGGAAACTTCCTCATGGACGCAGGAACGCCTGCATATCTTTCCCACCATCGGCAACCACGAAGGGCTGCCCGACCCTGTGCGCGGGCTGAAGAACTATTTCGCCGCGTATCCGCAATTGGAAGAGCACTCCTGGTACTCCGTGCGCCTGCGCAATATTCTGCTCATCACCCTCGACAGCAGCACTTTTCTGAATCGGGGCTGGGAGCAGCGGGTCTGGCTTGAATCTCAGCTGGCTCATCTATCGCCTGAAATCGACTTCGTGTTTGTTCTGCTCCATGTTCCGCTCGTATCCGATCTGCAGACCGCCTTCATGCTGGGCGTACCCGACCCGAATACGCTCGACCTGCGGCACTATCTTGAGGCGCAAGCTGCGGCTTCCCACGCCAAGTTCGTCGTGTTCAACGGCCATATTCACAACTACGAACGGTTCGAGACCAACGGGATTACGCATGTGATCACGGGCGGCGGGGGAGCGCGGCCCTACCCGGTGTTTCTGCGTGGAGATCAGGACCTGTTCCACGCGCACACTTACCCTAATTTTCACTACGTGCTGATCACGCTGCAGGGCAAGCATGCCGATGCGAAGATGTACCGCGTCCAGGACCCGGACGCGGTACAGCGATCAGTCACCCTGATGGATACGTTTACGTTAGACGCTCGCTAGCTACTGCGGGACAGGCGCCGGGTTGAGGGTTGGGAAGATTCTCTGGTGCCAGTACGGATAGGGCGCCTGCTGTTTGCTGGCGGCGTCCAGCTTGCTCACCTGTTCGGGCGTGAGCTTCCATTCAGCGGCGGCAAGGTTCTGTCGCAGCTGCGCTTCGTTACGGGCGCCAATAATCACTGAGGCGACGGTCGGCCGTTGTAAGAGCCAGTTCAGGGCAACCTGCGGCAGGGGCTTGCCTGTTTCCGCTGCGACGGCATCGAGCGCGTCGATCACCTTATACATGTACTCTTCATCCACCTGGGGGCCGGACTCTGCGGTTTTGTGCAGCCGACTCTGCGCAGGGAGCGGGCTGCCACGGCGAATTTTGCCGGTAAGGCGGCCCCAGCCGAGCGGGCTCCAGACAATCGCGCCCACGCCCTGGTCAATACCCAGCGGCATCAGTTCCTGTTCGTAGTCGCGTCCGATGACAGAGTAGTAGACCTGGTGGGCAACGTAACGCGCCCAGCCGTAACGTTCCGAGATGGCCAGTGACTTCATCAGGTGCCAACCGGAGAAATTGGAACAGGCAATGTAGCGAACCTTGCCGCTGCGCACCAGCGTGTTCAGCGTGTCGAGTGTTTCCTCGACGGGGGTAAGACCGTCAAAGCCGTGCATGTGGTAAATGTCGATGTAGTCGGTGCCCAGACGCTTGAGGCTGGCTTCGCAGGCGTGCACCAGGTGCAGCCGGCCTGAACCCATCTCGTTCGGCCCTTCGCCCATCGGGAAGGTGGCCTTGGTAGATATCAGCACCTGATCGCGCCGGCCGGCGATCGCCTGACCGAGAATCTCTTCCGACATGCCGGTGGAGTACCCGTTCGCCGTGTCGAAGAGGGTCACGCCGGCTTCGAGGCAGATGTCGACCATGCGCGTTGCCTCCGCTACGTCGGTTTCTCCCCAGGCTTTGAAAAATTCGTTGCCGCCGCCGAAGGTCGCTGTACCGAAGCAAAGTGCCGGTACCTTTATTCCTGAGTGTCCTAGCCGCCTGTATTCCATACTGAAAGCATAAACGAGGATCTACATGGAAGGGTTTACGGGAATGCCGGTGCGGCGCTTGCGGCCGCCTGTGTTGGGGGCCTGGCTCTGGCTTGGCTGTTTCCAGTTTTTTGTCGCCGAGCAGATTGCCCGGTGGCGCTGGAGGGGTCAGGAGTCCGGTGGCTACTCGATGACGCGGAATTACATCAGCGACCTGGGCGCCCTGCCGTGCACCGCGAATGCCTGCTCGCCATTGCACTGGTTGATGAACAGTTCGTTTGTGTTGCAGGGTTTGCTGATTTTCTTTGGTGCGGTTCTGCTCCGCTGCCTGCTGCCGCGATCGCTTTGGCGCTTGTTTGCTTTTGCCGGTGCGGGCGTTTTGCTGGTGGGGTTGGTGCCGGAGGGCAGGCGTTTCCTCTCCATCTGGTGGGAGCGGCCGCGCACTTTTTTGGCGGCAACCTGGCCATGATCCTGCTGGGTTTGATGATGCTGCGCCGGCCGGCACGTTGGAAAGGTGCGGTTACGCTGCTCGGCGGGGTGTTGGGGATGATCGGCACGGTGGCCATCGCGCTGAGCTTTACGCCGGTTTGGGCCGGTCTGGGGTGGGCTCCGGGGGTGGTGGAGCGGTTGGCGGCTTACCCGCTACCACTTTGGTTGACGTGGACTGGTGTTCGCTTGCTTTGGGAGTTTCGCGGTCCAGTTGTGGCCGACTGAAAAGCCAGGGAACCAGGCGCTACGCGAGGGGTTCCTTCGCCTGTCCGACCCTGGGCGATGGCCAGAAGGGTGGAGGGGGAGAGGCGCACAGCAGATCCCTCGACTACGCTCGGGATGACAAAGGGAGGGCCGAGTGGCTTCTCCAGCTTCGCTGCTAATGAACAAACTGGAAAGCGTTCTGGACGAGGGTTCAGACGAGGGTTCAAATGTCCCCCACTCAAGCCAAACGCGGCTTGAATGGGCCACCCTACAGTTGTTAGGGTCCGATCTGCTTCCTGCCCGCATCCAGAAAAGCCGAGAGTGGGGGACATCCTGCTCCGCTCGCTCAGCCAGACCGATGCGTATCGCCTTAACTTGCACTGCAGGCAGATTTCTCGGGATGACAAAAAAGGTAGGGTCGGCAAAGCCGGGTGGGCGACTGATACGGAGCGTTGACCACGAACAACCATGAATCCAGCACGAATAAGATGGGCTTCGGTCCCTGCCCACACGCACCCTCAGGAATGTCGTTCGAGGGCGGGCCGATCCCAGTGAGCCAGGTTTGCTGCTGCGTCGTAGGAGCTTTGCAGGAAGCTCATCAGGGCAGCTTCGGGTGAGGCTTCCTGCCGCAGGTCTTCGTAGCGGTAGATGAATTCTCCCAGGGTGGTGTTGTAGGCGGCTTTGGGCGGCAGAATCGTTGCGGTCTCGAGGCCCTGGGGCGCGGGGGATGCGTAGCAGTAGAAGGCGGCTTCGCCGAAGCCTCCGTTGCCCGGCCAGAAGCCGGCGCTGATGACTTCCTGCGAGTAGGCTTCGCGGGTGATCGCGTCCGCGCCCGGGCGAGGCGGCGCAGGCCGGCCGGAAAAGCGTGTGACTGCCAGGTCGAAGCTTCCCCAGAAGAAGTGCACCGGGCTTACTTTGCCGACATAGCGGGACGAGAACTGTTGGAAGACCTGGTCAGCCGACATCAAGACCCGCCAAAAGCGATGCGCGGCTGCGGGGTCATAGGTGGCATGCACCGTGTCTTCGGCGAAGGGAATGGGATGCTGCAGTTCTACCGGGACCGGATTTAATTCCACGGAAATGCCGAGCGCGGCCAGGCTCCTTTGGTACTCCTGGTAGAAGCCGGCTACGGATTGTGTCCGCAGCGGGGTGGATAGCGTCGCTCCCGTGCTGAGGGTGAACTGAAGCGCGTGGCTGACGAAGTCAAACGCGATTTCGAGGAACTCCGCACCATACGGCATGGCGGCGGTGCTCAGGCCACGTGCACTGACGTAGAGAGGCACGTTCCACCAATGGGCCTGCAAAGGCATTAACGAGAGGCGGGTCTTGCCCACGATCTGCGTCCACATGTGCAGGGTGTCGGCAGTCTGCTGCCAATCGTTCCAGATGAGGGAGGGCCAGCGTTCTGCGGTCATTGGCAAAAGAGGAGCATGCCGAACAGGAAGAACCAGAAGATGCCCATGGTGTGCCAGTACCAGGCGGTGCAGTCCACCACGATCTGCCGGAGTTCGATGCGGCGCAGGAAGATGAGACCCAGCATGGTCATGGCCAGGGCCACTACGCCCAGGAGCAAGTGGATGCCATGCGTGCCGGTGATGAGGTAGAAGAAGTGGCTGCTGGGATTGCTGGCAAAGAACACGCCCTCGTCGACCAACTGCTTCCAGGCGATCCACTGCCCAACCAGGAAGAGCGCACCCAGAACGACGGTGGCTATTAGCCAGGGAGCGGCCCGGCGCAGCGTCGGGCGGCCCAGACCCAGCCACTCTTCCATCACATCAATTTCACGGAAGAAGTGTCTGCGGCCAACTTCCATGGTCAGGCTGCTGACCAGGATGAGGGCGGTGTTGATCCACAGGATGGGCGGTATGGCAATCGGACGCCAATCCAAAACCCAGGCGTTCGAGGCGTTGAAGTGGCCTGTGCTCTGGCGTGCGAAGAACGCGCTGACCAGGGCGATAAAGAACATCAGATCACTAGCCAAAGCGAAGAACAGGACCATGCGGTAGCGACCCAGAAGGTCGCCTGGGCCGCGGCGGCCGGCTGGGCGATTTTCCCAGTTCTCCCCGTCACCGCCCCCACCGGTTGGCCTGCGGGTGACCGGCGGCTTGCCACCGAAACCCGGGTCTTTGCGCTCTGTCTCTACTGGGGTGCGGGTGAAGGTAGCAGGCATGACACGACTCCGACTCTCGAAGATTACTCCTGTTTCGGTTGCGGCTACACGGCTTTCTGAAATCTACTTCATTGCGATGAAGGCTCTTCACCGTCACGCTGCCGGCGCACCATGTCTACAAAGTATTGATGCACGCGGCGATCCTCTGAGAGCTCTGGATGAAAGGTGGCGGCGAGTAGTTTTCCCTGCCGGACCAGGACTGGGAAACCATCACGCTCGGCGAGTACTTCCACCTCAGGGCCAACCCGGGCGATACGCGGCGCCCGGATGTAGACCATTTCGAGTGGACCGCCGGGCAATTGTGTCTCCCCGGAGCGGATGGCGCTGTCGATCTGGCGCCCGTAGGCATTCCGTTCGACCGTAATGTCCATGGCTTGCAGGCTTTGCTGGGGAGGGTGAGACACCTGCCCGGCCAGCAGAATACAACCAGCACAGGTACCGAAGACTGGTTTTTCAGCGAGGAACTGTTGCAGGGAATCGATGAGGCTGTCGCGCTCGAGAAACTTGAGGAAGGTGGTTGATTCGCCGCCGGGCAAGATCAACCCATCCAGACTTTCCAGGTGTTCGGCTTTGCGTACTTCGACGGCTTCCGCGCCCGCCTCTTCAAGCGCGCGGGCGTGGGCGGCAAAACCCCCCTGGATTGCGAGTACTCCGATACGCGGGCGGACAGACAAAGAACGGTTCACCTTACGAGTTTATGCGCGAACCGCGGAGTGAATGGCATGTCCCCCACTCAAGCCAAACGCGGCTTGAGTGGGCCACCCTCGCATGTTGCAGCAGCTGGGTCTGGCAACACAGGTCACCAGCCGCGCGTTTGCAGCAGTTCGTGTTCCTGCAGCCCGGCGATCGCCAGGCCGGTCATGGAACCGGTCATCTGTTCGCTTACCTCGGCCAGGACCGCCGGATCGTTGTAGTGGGTGGTGGCAATCACGATGGCCTTGGCGCGCGACTCGGCTTCTTCGCGTTCTTTTGGATTGCGCACCTTGCCGGTGTTTTCATCCAATTCAACGTCCAGCGCGATTGCGCCCTGCTTCATGAAGATGCCCGATCCAACAAACACGGCCTCTGCGCCTAACTGCATCATGAGCGCCGCGTCGGCCGGGGTAGCAATGCCACCGGCGGAGAAGTTCGGCACCGGCAGCTTGCCAGTCCGCGCGACCATGCGCACCAGTTCATAAGGAGCGCGGTGCTCTTTGGCCGCGGCATACAGCTCTTCGTCCCGCAGAACGGTCAGCGCCCGCATCTCGCCGACGATCTGGCGCATGTGCTTGACTGCGTGAACCACATCGCCCGTACCTGCTTCCCCCTTGGTGCGGATCATGGCTGCGCCTTCCGCGATCCTGCGAAGTGCTTCGCCCAGGTTGCGTGCGCCACACACAAATGGAGTTGTGAAGGCATGCTTGTCGATGTGGTGCAGTTCATCGGCCGGCGTCAGGACTTCGCTCTCGTCGATAAAGTCCACCCCGAGATGCTGCAAGATCTGCGCTTCTGCAAAATGGCCAATGCGCGCCTTTGCCATGACCGGGATCGAGACAGCAGCGATGATCTGCTTGATCAGACTGGGCTTGGCCATGCGGGCAACGCCGCCCTGCGCACGAATCATGGCGGGCACCCGCTCCAGGGCCATGACGGCGGTTGCACCCGCACGCTCGGCGATCACTGCCTGTTCGGTGCTCATGACGTCCATGATCACGCCGCCTTTGAGCATCTCGGCCAACCCAAGTTTCAACCGCAATCCCGAACTGTTGGGGTAAGTACCATTTGTTTCCGCCATCGCCTGCCTCCAGACACGCGTTTCTCGCGCCACCCCGGTATGTGCGCCGGCTCGCTCGCGACTGTGTGCCAAGGCTCAGTTTAGCAGTTTTTGAGCCGGCCAATACCCGCGCGGACCGCTTGGTTCGTACCCTGTCCACAACTAAGACGAGCCTTTCACTGCGGTATACTCGGTCTCACTATGGCGGCTGAAAAAACCTTTTACCTTGAAACCTTCGGTTGCCAGATGAACGTGCACGATTCCGAGAAAGTAATTGGCACGCTCGTTCACGAAGGCTATGCGCAGGTACAAGACGAACTTGCTGCCGACCTGATTCTTTACAACACCTGTTCCATTCGCGACAAAGCCGAACAAAAGGTTTTCAACCGGCTGAATGACTATAAGAAGCTGCATGCCAAGGGCAAGCGGTTTGTGGTGCTAGGGTGCGTGGCGCAACAGGAAGGGGAGCGCATCTTCGAGCGCGCTCCGTATGTATCGCTGGTTTCCGGATCGGCCTCCTACCGCAAGCTGCCAGAGATGCTGGGGCGCCTGGAAGCGGGGGAGACGCGCATCACCGGCCTCGATGACCGGCAGACAGAAGAGACGTTCGACACCGAGTTTACGGCACGCACTAATCCTCACCGCGCCTACATCACCATTATTGAAGGTTGCGACAAGTTCTGCGCCTATTGCGTGGTGCCGTACACCCGCGGCAAGGAACGGAGCCGGACCTCAACGTCTGTGCTGGCGGAAGCACGCAAAGCCGCGGATGCGGGGTACACCGAGATCCAGTTGCTCGGCCAGAACGTCAACTCTTATCAAGACCGGGAAGGGAAGCAGACGTTTGCCGAACTGCTGGCGGCCGTGGGCGAGATACCAGGAATTCGCCGGGTACGGTTTACCACCTCGCACCCGCGCGACTTTACACCGGATATTGTCGCTGCCATTGATGCTGTTCCATCGCTCTGCGATCACGTGCACCTGCCGGTTCAAAGTGGTTCGACTAAAGTGCTGGATGGCATGCAGCGGGAATACAGCCGGGAACAGTACCTGGAGCGCATCGCCTGCATCCAGTCGGCGAAGCGTTCGATCAGTCTCACCACAGACGCCATCGTGGGTTTTCCGGGGGAGACGGAACAGGATTTCGAAGAAACGTTAAGTTTGCTGGACCTGGTCGGCTTCGACGCTGTATTTGCCTTCAAGTTTTCGCCACGGCCTAACACGCCAGCCATTTCGTTGGCGGACAGCATCCCAGAAGAAGAGAAAAGCCGCCGGCTGCAGATGTTGATGGATCGTCAGCGGGAGATCCAAAGAATCAATTACAGCAAGCATATAGGGCAGATACTTGAAGCTGCGGTTGAAGGTTTTAATTCGGCGCGGGGACAGGTGATCGGGCGGAGTTCGCAAAACAAGACGGTTAACTTCACCTGGCCTTACCCGATCAATCCGGCTCCGGGCAGTTACCAGACCGTACGGATCACGCAGAGCTATCCAAACAGCCTGGTCGGCGAAGCGGCCAGCTAGCAGTTGTTGTCACGGGCGTAAGGGGGATCACGATGGATGTCGAAATGAAAATTCGCGGACTGGTGATGGATCCGGCAAGTAACATGCCGATTGTCATCTTGAAGGACGTGAAGAGCGACACCGTTTTGCCCATTTGGGTCGGGATGTACGAAGCCAACGCGATCGCCCTTGAGATAGAAAAGTCAGCTACACCCCGGCCGATGACTCATGACCTGCTGAAGAACCTCATCCGGGGCTTGAACGCTGCGGTGCAAAAGATTGTGGTCACAGAGCTTAGGAACGATACGTTCTACGCAGTGATATGGATGGAGCAGGATGGGGAAGTGGTCAGCCTGGACGCCCGGCCGTCGGACGCCCTGGCCTTGGCGCTGCGCTCCGATTGCCCCATCTATGTAAGCGAAGAGGTGATCCGCATAGCCAAACTCGGCCCCAGCATGGCGGAAACCACCCCGGAAGAACTGCGGCGCTGGCTGGAAGGTCTTAACGATGAAGACCTGGGCCGCTACAAGATGTAGACCTTGGCACAAGCGAACCTATCTGAGGGATTGACAGCGCTCGGCGGCCCCGCAATACTGAGCGGGAAAGCGAGACTTTTCAGCTTTTCTGTCCTACCGTCTTTTGCACCACAGATTCCTGACTGCTCGGGGTTTGGCTCGCACCAGATCAGCGCAGCCGAGGTAAGCGACTAGAGGATTTGTGTCCGATTTCGATGCTCCAGAGACGGCAAGCCCCAGCCGCTTTGCCGTGCTGAAGGGTCTTCTAAGCGCCGGCAAACTCAAACAGATGTTGACCCGTTCCAGCGCCAATCGTGGTTGGGAGCGCTATCGCAGGGCCGGCATTACTGCGTCCTCCTCCTTTATCGCCAAAGCGCTGAACATTCTGATCAGCTTTCTTTCTGTGCCTCTCACAGTGCATTACCTGGGTGCCGAAAGGTATGGTGTCTGGCTCACGATTAGTAGCGTGATCACCTGGATGTCGATGACTGACTTCGGCCTGGCAGGGAACGCATTGATCAACGTGCTATCCACGGCCAGCGGCAAAGATGACAATCAGGAAGCGCAGCACTACACCGCCTCAGCGTTTTGGGCGTTGACCGGGGTCAGCACACTTTCTGCCGTTATCTGTGGATCGGCTTTCCGGTTCATCCCGTGGCGGTCTGTGTTTCAGGTCTCAGCGGCTACATCGACCCACGAACTGCAGACTGCCTGCGCATTGACCCTCGTGTTTTTTGTCACTGCCTTTCCGCTGAGCATTCAAAATTCGATCTACAGCGCTTACCAGGATGGATTTCTCTCGAACATCTGGGGTATCTCCGCCAATGTACTCAGCCTGATAGCACTGGTATTTGTCTCTCGCACGCATGGAGGTTTGCCGCAGCTGGTGCTGGCACTCTCCGGCACCCGTACCCTGGTTTCGATCGCGAACTGCTTTTTTATATTTCGTCGCTATCACTGGCTCAAACCGGCCCCGTCTGCTGTCCGCTGGGCTTGCGTCAAGCGGTTGTTTCATCTGGGCGCGAAATACCTGGTGACGCAGCTGGCTTCGCTCGGTATTTACCAGAGCCAGCCTATGATCATTACTCAGCTGCTCGGGCCGTCCAAAGTAGTGATTTACGTGGTTGCCTACAAGGTGATCTCGCTACCCATGGACCTCGCCTACATGGGGACCGCGCCTTTCGTTTCTGCCTTTGGCGAAGCCAAGGCACGTCAGGATTGGGAGTGGATTCGGGGCGCGTACCGTAACGCTGTGAAAGCCTCGGTCTCGATTGGCGTCCCGATGCTCCTGGTGCTCGCGTTGACGGCGAAACCACTCATTCGCATTTGGGCTGGCGCGGTCGCGATTCCAAGCACGTCTCTGATCATCTGGCTGAGCATCTACACCCTGATCGGGATCATGATCATGTCGGCGGGGCAGCTGATGACCGGCCTGGAGCGGGTGAACCTGCTGGTGGTTTCGGTGGTGCTGTGCGCGCTGGGTGTGATCGGCAGTGGCATCCTGCTTGCGCCGCGCTGGGGCCTCACCGGGATTGCCTTCGGCATGGCGCTGAGTAAGGCGGTTACGTTCTGGCCGATTCAGCTTTATGAGGTGAGGCGGATACTGCGGCTATCTCATCCAGAAAAGTTGGAAATTGCAGACCGCGTAGTGTAAGCGGGCGCGCCGCTACTTTGCTCCCGCTTTGGGAATGAGCATGTGCAGGGGAGTGAGGGGAGTCAGCTCAACCAGATCGAACTCCATGAGCTTCGCCTGCCCCAGCGGCAAAGCCTCAAGAAGCTTGTGCGCTTCAGATATTGAGGTCACGTTCATCAGGAAGACAGGGCCTTTCTGGTCCTGGCGAGCCCACATCTGCTCGATCTTGCCATCGAGGTAAAGCTGGAGAGTATCTGGAACTTCGTGAGGGAAGATTTCCTTCACTTGCTCTGGCGTAGGTGGAGTGGTGAATCGCCCCAAAGCCAGGATTTTGTTTGTTGGCAGAACGGGGAAGGGACGTTTTGTAGTGCTGCTTGGTGAGGGCTGTTCCTGATTCATTGAAGAGGGCTCCGTTTTAGTTAAGTAAGTAAGCTTTGGGTTTGTTTGCGGCAACCTGATATTAGGCTTCCTTTGCGACGGCAGAAGGTCATAGATCCGTCGTTTTCAGACATTCAGCGAGACTGGTGTAGTGGCCTCTCATCATCGGGTACGTACGATGGTGGAGAAGTGGGACGTGAGCGGCTTTTGCGCCCCGATCCGAGCCCTCTTGTCATCTCGAGGAATCTGCTTGCAGTGCAAAGTTAAGGACGGGATGAACGGGTGCGATACGCATCCCGAGCGGTGCAGGATGTCCCCCACTCAAGCCAAACGCGGCTTGAGTGGGCCACCCTCGGCTTTTCTGGATGCGGGCAGAGAGCAGATCCTCCTGAGTGGCGACTGATCGGACCCCTAATGACTGTAGGGTGGCCCATTCAAGCCGCGTTTGGCTTGAGTGGGGGACATACCCTCGTCCAGAGCTTTCCAGTTTGTTCATTAGGAGCGAAGTCGAGGGATGAAAAAGGGGTCGGTGGTTGGGAAAGAGGTGTGGGCGGTGGAGGTCGCGCAGAGTTAAACCAGCTCCAGTGCGGCATGGCTGCGAGCACGATCACCGCGCAGAAAGAGGCTGATACCGGCGGCCAGAAGGGACACGCAGGCGAGCCCCACGGTAAAGCGCGGCTGGTATGCGCCGAACTTGTCATAAAGATGGCCCACCGCCATTGGGCCGGTGGCGCCCCCTACCGCGTACGCTGTCCAGGTAAGACCGTAGAGCACGGAAAAGTGTTTCCGGCCGAAGTAGTCTGCCAGCAGGTAGGGGACTATATCGGCTTCGCTGCCTAGCCCGACGCCGAGTATGGCCGCGCCCACCAATGCGACCGGAGAGGTTCCTGAGAACGCCAGGATAAACGTGCCCGTGGCTGAGAGCAAAAGGATGAATGTCTGGATGCGCTGAGCAGAGAACCTGTCGATGAGCAAACCAGTGCCCAGTCGCCCGAGGATGCCCGCTCCACCGCGCACCGAGAGAGCCAGGGCAGCGGCGGACGCGGTCAGTCCGTGTTCGGTCAGCATCGCGGCCATGTTCGTCACCAGGCCGTTTTCGCTGAACGCGGAAAGCATGATGATTAAGGCCATAATCCAGAACGGCAGAGTGCGCAGCGCAGCGCCGACCGTGACGCCGGAGGCGAGGCGGTGATCTTCCTGCGCGACCGGTTGCGGCTTGCTGCGCACCATGAGCGCCGTTAGCGGCAGCCCCAGGAGCGCGATGCAGCCCAGCATCAGGTAGGCATTGCGCCAGCCATGATGATCGATCACCCACTGGGTCGCTGGCGGAATCAGGATGGAGCCCACGCCACTGCCGGTCAGGATGAAGGCGATGGCGAGACCGCGGCGCTTATGAAACCAGGTGAGCAGGGTGCGCGTGTAGGCGAATTGGGCGGTGCCGTTCGCGACCAGCCCAAGGACGAAGTAGGTCCAGTAAAAGCGCCGAATGCCTGGGCCAAGCCGGCTCAGTGAAGCCAGGGCCAGCGCGAAGATCAGGATGGATGGCAGGATGATGCGACGCGGCGGAAACCGGTCGAACAGGACGCCGATGCCGGGAGAGACAATTGCCACCGTGATAGCGGCCAGTGCGAATGTGCCGGAAATGGCTTCGCGCTGCCAACCGAACGCCTGATGGAGGGGATTTAGAAATAAGCTGAAGGTGTAAGGGACGATTGGCGAGAAGCTGGTCATCACGCCGACGAACGCCGCGAGGACGATTTTCCAGCCAGGGTAGCCGAGCGAGCTTTCTTCGTCCAAAAGCAGCGTGCGAGTGGGGAGCATGGGTTCAGCGAAATGCTACGGTTGGTGGGCAGGGTCTGTCATCCGCCATTAGGTTGGGACGCAGCTCCAACTGGTCGTAGCCGGGCGGAACGCGACTGAACAGAATATACGTTATCGGACGTGATAGCCGCGAGGACACTTCTATCCTAACCGGCCTGCGAAGCTCTCCTCGGAATCGCATCTTACTCGTCTGAAGCATGGAGTGCTGCTGGATTCAAGTTGTCTTTCGATTGAAAACGGGGATCGAAGTACCTGGTCCTGGGTATCTTCCCAGATTGTCTTTGCAGGTTCGAACACGGGTGAAATCCCGGCGGACCCATGTACCGCCATTCGTATAATCGGTTTCACCTTCTCCACGGACTTACACGGGAAAAAATACGGCCCATGCAAAATATCTTTGTCACTGGCGCCGCCGGATTTATCGGCAGCAACCTGGTGGAAGCACTCCTGAACGATGGCAAGACGGTGATTGGCTGGGACAACTTCTCCACGGGACGTGGAGAGTTTCTTGAGAACGCTCGCAAGCATTCCGGCTTCACCCTCGTGCAGGGCGACAACCTCGATGCAGGCGCTCTGACCCGCGCGATGCAGGGTTGCGATTTTGTCTTTCACCTGGCGGCGAACGCAGACGTTCGCTTCGGGGTGGAACATCCCGGCAAAGACTTCGAGCAAAATACACGCGCCACCTTTCATGTACTCGAAGCGGTGCGCGCGAATGGGATTCGGGAGATGGCATTTTCGTCTACCGGCTCGGTGTATGGCGAGGCGGAAGTCATTCCCACTCCAGAGAACGCACCGTTTCCGATCCAGACTTCGCTGTATGGTGCATCCAAGGTGGCCGGCGAGTGCATGATCCAGGCGTACTGCGAGGGGTTTGGCATTCATGCCTATATTTTTCGCTTTGTTTCCATCCTGGGACCTCGTTACACCCACGGACATATCATCGACTTCTATCAGCAGTTGAGGGCTCATCCCACAACTCTTCGAGTGTTAGGTGATGGCAGGCAGCGCAAGTCGTATCTGCATGTGCATGACTGCGTGCGCGCCATCCTGCATGTGATCGGCGCCGAGGCGGCACAGAAGAGCAAACATCGCGTCGCGATTTTCAACCTGGGGACTGACGAGTACTGCCAGGTACGCGATTCGATTGGATGGATATGTGCCAGGCTTGGGCTAACTCCTCAGTTGGAATTCAGCGGCGGCGATCGAGGATGGATTGGGGATAACCCCTTCATCTATCTGGATACAGCGAAGGTGCGCCAACAGGGATGGGCTCCGCAGAACACCATTCAACAAAGTGTTGAGGCGACGGTCGACTGGTTGACCGCTAACCAGTGGATCTTTGCCAAATCTGCTTAGTGGGAAGAAAGGGTCATCGATGCTGACACTGGCCGGGCGTTCCGCCATCGTGACCGGCGCGTCCGCCGGTCTGGGCTATGTGATTGCGCAGGCCCTGATCACCAGCGGGGCGAACGTGTCTATCTGCGGGAGAAATGCCGGCGAATTAGAAAGGGCATTCGCTTCCCTTTCTGCTATGGTCGCTGACGACCAGCAGGTTGCCATGCAGGTGTGCGACGTTTCTTCAGAGCAGCAGGTGAACGCTATGGTCGATCGCACCATAAAGCAGTTTGGGAACGTGCAGCTGCTGATCAACAATGCGGGCGTGCAGGGGCCGATCGGACCGGCGGAAGACGCATCGATCGAACAGTGGCGGCGAACGTTCGACATCAACTTTTTTGGTCCTTTGTTTACTTCCCGGGCGTTGATTCCTGGTATGCGCAAGCAGGGTTACGGGAAGATTGTGAATGTATCAGGCGGTGGCGCCGCCTCGCCGCGGCCCTTCTTCAGCGCGTATGCCACCTCAAAAGCAGCGTTGGTGCGGCTTACAGAAAACCTGGCGGAAGAGTTGCGTGGCACGGCCATCGATGTGAACGCCCTGGCACCCGGTGCGTTGAACACGCAGATGCTGGAAGAGACACTCGCGGCTGGTCCAGATCGCGTCGGTGGCGAGCAGTTTGCGCAGGCAACGAAGCAGAAGCAACAGGGCGGGTCGTCGTTGGCGCGGGCTGCTGCTCTGTGCGTGTATCTGTGCACGAAGGAGGCGGACGGCATTACCGGCCGGCTCATCAGCGCACCCTGGGATCCGTGGCCCAATCTCCATGAGCGCAAGTCGGAACTCCGGGACAGTGACATCTACACTTTGCGGCGCGTTGTGCCGGCCGATCGGGCAAAGCAATGGGATTGAAACCAGTCACGTTTGCCATTGTGGGATGTGGACTGATCGGGGGCAAGCGGGCGGCGCATTTGCCCAAAGGATCACTGATCGCTGTGTACGACGTGATCGCTGAACGGTCCGCCGCGGTCGCTGCCAAAGCGGGACCGCCGTGCATGGCGGCCACTTCCCTTCCGCAGCTATTAGCCACTGCTGCGGACGCAGTCATTGTCTCCACCCTGAATGCCAATTTGGGCGAGATCGCGCTGCAATGCCTGCATGCCGGCAAGCATGTGTTGGTGGAAAAGCCGGTCGCGATCTCAGTTGCAGAGATTGATGAGATGATCGCTATCGCGGGGCGGCAGCACCTGCTGGTGCGAGCCGGTTACAACCACCGCTTTCACCCGGCTTTTCTCAGGGCGCGGGAGATTGTCGACTCCGGCGTGCTTGGCACGATGATGTTCATTCGCGCTCGCTATGGGCATGGCGGCCGCGTTGGATACGACCGGGAATGGCGAGCAGACCCGAGTCTCTCGGGAGGCGGCGAGTTGATTGACCAGGGGGTTCATCTGATCGACCTGGCGGGCTGGTTCCTGGGCGAGTGGGCAGCTATCGACGGGCATGTCGGCACGTACTTCTGGGATATGCCGGTGGACGACAATGCGTTTCTCCACCTGCAAAGCGAGGGCGGCCAGACTGCGTGGCTCCATGCCAGCTGCACCGAATGGAAAAATCTCTTTTCCTTCGAGATTTATGGCAAGCTAGGCAAACTGCATATCGAGGGATTGGGTGGGAGCTATGGCGTGGAGCGTCTCTCTCACTACCAAATGCTTCCGGAAATGGGTCCTCCGGAAACGACCATCCATGAGTACCCACGCGGGGATGACTCCTGGGGCCTTGAAACTCGTGCTTTTGTAGAAGATATTATTTTGCAGCGTTTACCAGCCGTGGGACTCAAGCAAGCGCGGGCGACCATGCAGGTGGTCGAAGCGGTGTACAGAAAAGCGAAGCATTGAGCGAAGCGTTGAGCGGATGGTTGAGTGACTGGTTGGTTTGTAACGGTGCGGGCTACATTCAGCCCAATGGCAATGCCGAGGCGGTTCGTTCAGCATCATGCGCATAAGAAGACTGGATCGTATGTGGCAACGAGTGACTAACCGGCCGGCGCGCATAGTCGCTCCACGCTGTTCTCCAGACGGACGGAATGCCCGGTAAGGTCGGGATGCCGGTTGCGATCCTTGCCGGTGGGCTGGCTACGCGGCTCCGGCCGCTCACTGAGACCGTGCCCAAAGTCCTGCTTGAAGTTGCCGGAAAGCCATTTCTCGAACATCAGCTCACCCAATTGCGAGAAGAAGGTATCGACGAAGTGGTGCTTTGTGTGGGCTTCCTCGGCGAGATGATTGAGCAGCGCTATGGGGATGGCCGTGAGTTTGGCATCAAGCTCCGCTACTCTTTCGATGGTCCAAAACTGCTTGGCACCGGCGGCGCCGTTCGCAAGGCTTTGCCGCTGCTGGGCGATGCGTTCTTTGTCATGTACGGCGACTCCTATCTGCGCATTAACTTCAGCCGGGTGGCCGAGGCTTTCCATCGACTCGGCAAGCCGGGCATGATGACCCTGTTCCACAATCAAGGCCGGTGGGATACCAGCAATGTCTGCTATGCCGACGGTGCGATCAGACGCTATGACAAGGTAAGCCGGGATCCGGCTATGCAGCATATTGACTATGGTCTCAGTGCATTTAAGGCAGAAACTTTCGCGCCGTATCCGGCCTCTGAGGTATTGGATCTGGCGCAGGTGATGCGAGACCTGGTGGAGCGCGGCGAAATGGCGGGATATGAAGCCAGCGAACGGTTTTATGAAATCGGTTCTCATGAAGGGCTGCTCGAGCTGAGCGAGTTTCTTCATCAAACTGTGCGGCAGGACCAGAGGACCGGATGACCTTTACCCAGGACTTTTTGCAGGAAGTACAAGAAGTGAGCCGCCAGCTCAATGCCACAGCGATCGACGCAGTGATCGATCATTTGCTGGCCATTCGTGAACGGGGCGGCCGGCTCTTCGTTCTTGGGGTGGGCGGCAGTGCCGGCAATGCGTCCCATGCAGTCAATGATTTTCGCAAGATCTGCGGGATTGAGTGCTATGCCCCTACGGACAATGTTTCCGAGCTGACGGCGCGCACCAACGATGAAGGCTGGGCGACCATCTTTGCCGAGTGGTTGCGGGGCAGTCACCTTTCCAGCAAGGATGGCTTGCTGGTGCTCTCAGTCGGCGGCGGAAACCTGGAGAAGAACGTGAGCCCCAACCTGGTCCGCGCGGTTCAGTTTGCAAAAGAGACGGGTGCAGCCGTGACCGGCATCGTTGGCCGGGATGGCGGTTACACCGCCAGGATGGCCGATGCGGTGGTTATCGTACCGACGGTCAATCCGGAGCATGTTACTCCTCATTCTGAGGCATTTCAGGCGGTAGTTTGGCATCTTATTGTGTCGCATCCGCGGTTGAAGATCCATCAGACCAAGTGGGAGACAACCGAGGCGACGGTCCGGTAAGACAATGGGCAAGGCAAGGGCTGGGAGCAATCCGCTGCAAGCAAGGGGGCGCGCTGTTTTCCTCGATCGTGATGGTGTGATCAATGCCTCGATCGTGCGCGGGGGCAAGCCTTATCCTCCGTGGACCCTGGAAGAGTTTGTGCTCTTGCCGGGGGTGGCAGAAGCCTGCAGTTCATTGCATGAGGCCGGCTTCACCCTGGTGGTTGCGACCAACCAACCGGATGTAGGCCGCGGCCAGCTTGCCCGGGAGGTGGTCGAAGCGATGCATCAACGCCTCGTGGCGCAATTACCGATTGCCAGGGTGGAGGTATGCTACGACGCGGGTGGCCAGCAGCCGTCAGAATGCCGAAAACCCAGACCCGGCATGCTTTTGCGTGCGGCAAAAGAGATGCATCTGAATCTGGCAACAAGCTTTATGGTGGGCGACCGCTGGCGCGATATCGATTGTGGCCATGCGGCGGGATGTAAAACAATTTTCATTGATCGGGGTTACGAGGAGTCTCTCCAGCAGAAGCCTGACTTCGTAACCGCCGACTTACCCAGTGCAGCAGCACTGATTCTAGCCTTGTGAGGAGACCAGTATGAAGACCATGATTGCGCCGGCGGTGAGTTCGCAAACCTCCAGCGAAAAGCAGTCTATGCACCACCTTGGCGTCAAGATATTTGCAGATGGAGCGGACAGCGCCGGCATGCTGGCCTTGTATGCCAACCCGCTGATCCACGGTTTGACGACTAACCCCACGTTGATGAAGAAGGCGGGCATCCGTGATTACGAGTGCTTTGCCCGCACCATTCTCGAGACGATCACGGCCAAGCCGATTTCGTTTGAGGTGTTTTCTGACGAGCCGGCCGAGATGCGCCGCCAGGCGCTGAAGATTGCTGCCTGGGGATCGAATGTCTACGTGAAGATCCCGGTCACCAACACGCGCCAGGAGTACATGGGTTCGCTGATCCACGAGTTGGCGCTGGAAGGCGTCAAGTTGAATGTGACTGCCCTGCTCACCCTGAGCCAGGTGCGTGCCGTAGGTGCGGAGCTGGTCGAATCTGTGCCTGCCGTCGTCTCAGTGTTTGCCGGGCGTATTGCCGACACCGGGCTTGACCCGCAGCCAATCATGCGCGCCAGTCTATGCCTGTTGGAAGACAAGCCGATGACCGAACTGCTCTGGGCCAGCGTGCGCGAGGTACGCAACATTTTTGAAGCGGACCAGTGCGGCAGCCATATTGTGACCGTGCCCCACGATATCCTGACCAAAGCCCTAAAGCTGGTGGGGATGGATCTGACTGAACTGTCACTGGACACGGTCAAGATGTTTGCTGGCGATGCGCGGGAAGCTGGGTTTGCGCTCTGAAGTGAAGGTTGTGCGGTCATGACGGCGCATTGTGACGAAGTAGCCGGGCATACTGCAGGGCTAGCAACTTTTCTCATGACCCAGCCTGGCCGCAAGCATCCAAGGCGCATGGTTCCTGGTCGCCTGCGCTTGCAGCGTACGAGTCCGGGGTACCGAGGTGAATGGCCTGAGTAACCCAGCTAACGCGCTGCGGGAGAATCTACAGCAGAAGACGATTCCCAGTCTGAATGGATTGCGGGGAATTGCCGCCCTGACTGTGGCATTTGCCCACGCGTCGGGCTTGCCGCGCTGGATCCCTGCAGATTATGCGGTCGTGCTTTTCTTCGAAATCAGCGGCCTGCTTATTACCTGGCTCTTGCTCACTGAGCAGGAAGAAACCGGGTCGATTGACCAGCGCAGCTTTATGAAGCGCCGAACCCTGCGCCTTTTTCCCGCGTTCTACCTTCTTTGGACAGTTTGCTGGCTGGTACCTCATGTTCCTGGCCGGTGGTGGGCGTTCGCTTACATGATGGACGTTTATAGCGCCCTGTATGCGGTGCCGGGGACTGCGGTTGACGTATTAGGCATGGCCTGGTCGCTGGGAATTGAAGAGAAGTATTACCTGATCTGGCCTGCGCTGCTGAAGCGAGTGAAGCGTGCTCACTTGCTGAAAGGACTGCTCGCGACGTTTGTCGCCGTACAAATTTACCACGTCGTGGTTTACCGGCTGGGGCACGAGATGTGGGCGGCATGGAGCTTCGACACGCGGATCGACGCCATTCTTCTCGGCTCTGCGCTCGCGGTCGCGATCAAGTCAGGCTGGCGGCCGCCCCGGTTCCTTTTCGGCCGCATACTCCTTTGGGGATGTCTGGCAGCGGTTATGGTGCTGTCGGGCGTTTCCTGGGTCCACCGCATGAGTTACGGCGTGCTGTTAGCGGTGTATCCACTGGCAATTGTTTTGATGTCGGTGATTGCGGCGCCGCCACGAGTGCTCAATAACAGGGTCGCTTCCTATTTTGGAAAAATTTCCTACTCTCTTTATCTGTTTAACCCCCTGGTTGCCTATCTCGTTTTTAAATTGCATATAGGTTCCGGTGTCGGGCAGACAACGCTGGTGATGGCTGTCGCCATCCTAGTAGCTGTGGTGTCGTACCACATGGTCGAGGTTCCCTTTTTGCGGTTGAAGAACAGGGCGCACAAAGACCATTTATCAAGGACAGTCGTGAGTGCGTGATCAACCTGACTTGCGAGCAAGTGGATGCTTTCTCGTTGTCCAGGTCGTCTGGTCTGCTGCAAGAAGGTCCGAAATGGATACGTGTCTGTGTCTTAAAAGTCTTAAACGAAGGAAAACTATCTCGCCTGTTCGTATATTTGTCGCAATGGGAATTCTGCAGTACCATGCGTCTCAAGATATGACCGAAAGATATTTAGTCATTTAACTAGAGCTCGATAGACTCTCTAAACAAGATTTCAGCAGAGACAGACTTTGTAGTTTGGTACTACTCACTTGCCTTGAGTTCGGTTACACTTGCGTCCGTTCTGCGCATTGGGTTCACACATGAATATTGCCTTTGTCGCTTACCCGGTAGCAACTTTGCTTCCGCCCTATCACGGATCGATGGGCGCATCTATCTACACGATTGCTCGCGAGTTTGCCCGTCACTCGAACGTAGTGGTTTACGGGTTGGCAGGCAGGCAGGCGGGCGCGCCGAGCGGCATATACGAAGGTGTTGAGTACCGATTCGTCCCCGCTGCTGCATCCGACGATCGCAGGGCAAGGATGCGCAACTTTCAGGCGAAGCTGGTTCAATTGTCCGCCCCGGTCTCCACCTCAGCTGCATTTTACCCAAAGTTTGGCGAGCAGGTGGCTGCCGACCTGGCCACGCAGCAGTGGGATGTGATTCATGTGCAGCACTGCGCGCAGTTTGTGCCCATCATCCGGAAGTTGAACCCGAAGGCCAAGATTGTCCTGCACATCCATGCGGAGTGGTTCTCGCAAAGCAATTTCAGCGAAATCGCGCGGAGGATCCGCGGCGTGGATGCTTTACTCACGGTCAGCGACTTCGTGACCAAAAGGACGCAGCGCAACTTCCCCCAGGTCGCTGATCGATGCGAGACCTTGTACAACGGTATCGACATGAATGAATTCGATCGCGAAAAGGATTACGCGCCTGCCGCACGCCGCAGGACACGACGCATTCTTTACGCCGGCGGCTTATGGCCGCACAAAGGCGCGCATGTTGCGATGGATGCGTTCAAGCTGGTTGCCGAAAAGTATCCTGATGTGGTTCTCGATCTGGTAGGTCCCGAAGGGGATTATCCGCTGGAAGAGGCTTGCGACTTGCAGGATCATGCGACCCTTTCGCGGATGGCGCCCTATTTCAGGAAAAGGCCGCTTCCATGTTCTGACGTCCAAACTACTTGGTAAGCCTGCCGGCAGCTCGAGTGAATATATTTCGTTTCTGAAAGGAAAGCTGTCGCCTGAACTTAGCCGGAAAGTTACTTTTCATGGGTTCGTCAGCCGGGCAGAGTTAGTGCAGTTGTATTACGACGCCGACATGTTCCTTTATCCTCCCATATGGAACGAGGCGTTCGGGTTGACGCCGCTGGAAGCTATGGCAGCAGGCGTGCCTGTGGTTGTCAGCCGCTGCGGAGGCATCGTGGAGACGGTGCAGGATGGGAAGACTGGTTTTGTGGTTGAGCCGGACAATCCTGCCGCTTTGGCCAATGCCCTGCTGCGCCTGGCGGAAGACAATACCTTGCGAGAGACGATGGGCCGCGCTGGGCGGGCGCGGGCGCTGGAGTTCACATGGCACGCCGTTACCAACAGCATGCAGGTTCGTTATGAACAGCTCGCCGGGGCCGGTGTTCGCGAGCCAAGGAGCCGGCCGAGCGGTGTGGGGTTGACGCAGCCCGTCACGGTGGCCCGAACCTTGTAGGGCTCTCCTGTTGTTGCAGATTCGGTCTCGCCGACCGCTCCGCCTCCTGCCGCTTCAAAGCACAACTGAGGAGATCGTTGCATGATCATCACACGTTCTCCCCTGCGCATCACCTTCGGTGGCGGTGGCACGGATTTGCCTTCGTATTACGAGTCGCATGGCGGCTTTCTCATCGCGGGGGCGATCGATCGCTACGTATACATCACCATTCACGACACGTTCCAGCAGGAATTCATCATCAAGTACTCGCGACTGGAGCGAGCGAGCACCATCGCGGGCATAGAACACCCGATCATTCGCGAAGCGCTCCGCGCCACGGGAATTGAGGAAGTTGCCTCACTCGAGATCACTTCGATGGCCGACATTCCTGCAGGTACGGGACTCGGCTCTTCAGGCAGCTTTACCACAGCGCTATTGAAGTCCCTGCATGCGCACCAAAAAAATCTGATTCACCCGCAGGAGCTTGCGGAACAAGCGTGCGACATCGAAATCAATCGGCTGGGCGAACCTGTTGGCAAGCAGGATCAATATATAGCCGCGTTTGGTGGGCTGACCTGCTTTGCATTCGCGGCGGACGGAAGTGTGCGCGCCTGGCCGCTGCGCATTCCGGAAGACAGGCGATACGACCTTGAAGACAATTTGCTGTTGTTTTTTACCGGTTACTCGCGTTCTGCCTCGACCGTGCTGAAGGAGCAAAACGACAAAAGCAAAACGATGGATAAGGATATGCTGGCGAATCTTCACATGGTCAAGCGACTGGCTGTGGAGAGTCAGCAGGCACTCGAGAGCGGCGATCTTCAGGAGTTTGCCCGGCTGATGAATGTGCACTGGCAGAACAAGAAAAAACGGTCGAGCAACATGTCGAATCAGCGCATTAATGAACTGTACGACTTCGGTTTGGCCCATGGGGCCATGGGCGGCAAGCTGATTGGGGCAGGGGGCGGCGGCTTTTTGATGTTCTACAGTGAGGACAAGGCTAACCTGCGACGAGCCATGCGTGAGCAGGGGCTTAAAGAGGTACGGTTCAAGTTCGATTTTGAAGGCACCAAACTGCTGGTCCAGTAGTTCAGTTAAGCGTTTACCCGCTCCTGCTGGTAAAGGCGACGACGTAGTGGGAGAAGGTCCAGCAACCCATGCGGAAACCCATCCAGAAACCCATTCAGGACAGCATTTCATGACTGGATTCGACCTGAAGTGTGGGGGATTCCAGGCGCAAGAAGAGGGTTTTAAGCTCCCAAAATGAACTCACCTGTGGCCTCCTTTCCCGGAGGAGCCCTTATCCTGTTCTGAATTGATTAAGATTGAGGTGCCGTCCCGCCATGGAGACGGCTGAGGTGCTTGTGCAACGCGTTTGTCGATTGATGTTGTTCCTGATTTTTACTACCTCGGCTCCCTGGGTAGACGGTCACGCAGAAGCGGGGTGGCTGCCCGATGCTCCCGCGGTACAGCCTGCAGCGACGGAAAAAGGGCTGCCTATCGCCATCGTTAAGGATCAGCTCGCCATTTGGACCAGCCCTGTGCGGGTTCGACCGCATGATCTGATCTGGATTTTGCCGCTCGGCGCAGCGGTAGGGGTCACGCTCAGCACCGACACTGATGCCATGCGGGGCGTTTCGAGCGATCGCGCATTCAACAAAAGCAATGTGAATGCGTCGAATTACCTGCTTGGCGGCGAGATTGCTGTGCCGGTTGCGCTTTACGGGGTTGGGCTTTTCAAGGCAAACGCTCCCGCCAGGCAGACTGGCCTTCTCAGCGCAGAAGCGCTGGGGGATAGCATCATCGTTGAGGAATTAGCCAAGCTGATTACCCGGCGAGAGCGGCCACTCTACGACCGTGCGGCCGGAGACTTTTTCGCCCCCAATGTCGGCTCAAATGGATCGTTTCCCTCGTCGCACAGCATGCTGGCCTGGTCGGTGGCCGGCGTAATGGCTGAGCAATACCCTTCCAAGTGGGTGCAGATTGGGAGCTATTCTGTTGCCTCTGCTATCAGCGTTACGCGCATCCTTGGGCAAGAACATTTCCCAACGGACGTGGTGGTCGGCGCTGTAGGGGGATGGCTCATCGGGCATTACGTAGCGCACAAGCATCATCTCGCCGGCCATCACGGTTAAGCGACAGGCCTGGATTGGCTGAGCCATTGGTAGAGCACCATGCCTGCGGCGAAGATGAGAGCCAGGGTGAGGCCGCTCCACAGGCCGCGAATGCCCAGTGGGCTGTGAAAGCACAGGAAATAGCCGATGGGCAGGCCGATCGCGCCGTAGGCAATGAAGTTGATCAACATGGGTCCGCGGGTTTTGCCCAAGCCGCGGAGCGCCCCGGTGCCGATCCCCTGGATACCATCGAAGATCTGGAAAATAGCGGCCACCGCCAATAATTGAACGCCCACCGCAACCGTCTGCGGATCGTGCGTGTACACATGGAGAAGCGCGCGGGGTACGGTCACGAACATGGTAGCGGCCAGGGCCATGAACACGCCGCCCAGAATGATTGCCATGGAGCCGCGCAGGCGGGCGAGCGCCCGATCCCCTGCCCCGATGGCGTGGCCGACGGAAATCGCGGCCGCCGCCGAAACTCCCAGGGGCACCATGTAGCTAAGGCTGGCACAGTTCAGTACGATTTGGTGGGCGGCGAGTATGTCTGGTGCAAGCCGGCCGGCCCAGAGTGTGGCAACGCTGAAGGCGCCAACCTCAAAGAGCAATTGCGAGGCTGCTGGCCAACCCAGCTGGAGCAGCCGGCGGAGTAACCGAAGCCGCAAACCAGGCCAGTGCTCGAAGAGAGCATGGCCGCGCTCCCGCTCGTGCTTCCACGCCCACCAGATCAGCACAGCGGCCATGTAAACGCGGGCGCCCACGGTCGAGAGCGCGGAGCCACGCACACCCATTGCCGGCAGGCCAAGCTTGCCGTAGATCAGTGCCCAATTGCCGAACCAATTGACCAGGTTAGCGGAAATGAGAGCGAACGTGACTGGCCGCACCTTGCCCACACCCTGCAGGTAACGGCGAAAGGCTACGTAGATGAGCAGCGGCAGTGCACTGAGGTTGAGCAGGCTGAGATATTGTGTGGCCGGTACCCGCACTGCCTCGGTGATCTTGAGCAGGCCAAACAGGTGGGGCGAAAAGCCGACCACCAGCATGGCTACCGGTGTGTACAGGATGGCCAGGTAGACTCCCTGGGCGAGCGCCTTATGGCAATCGTCATAGTCGCCGCGGCCATAGGCGTGGGCGACCAGGGTATCCAGACCCAACAAGAGACCGATGCCGAAGAGTGCCGGCGTGTAGAAAAGAGCACTGCTGATGCCGACTGCTCCGATGGCGGCTGGGCTCAGGCGGCCTACCATGATGGTGTCGACCACGGTCATGGCCATCCAGCCCAACTCCGATAGCACGACCGGGATGGAGAGCGCCAACAGCGCGGCCAATTCGCCGGAAACGCTCCGCTTGGGAAGGACGGTCGTGGAGGGAGTCGGCGAGAGCATACCTACTCACCTTAATCGATATGCACGCGGCGGGTTGCTTAATCCGCGTGCGGTTTTGCCGGTGGAAAGTTGAGTGGTAGAGTCAAAGAGGTGGTTGGGACGGTGCAGGCGTCGTGTGTGCCGTTCGACCGGGGAGAGTTGGCCGAGTGGCTTAAGGCGCACGCTTGGAAAGCGTGTGTACCGCAAGGTACCGTGAGTTCGAATCTCACACTCTCCGCCATTCCTTTCTTCCAGGTAATCGAAAGCAAAGATAAACACCAAAACTAAAGCGCTTACGACTCGGAATGGTCGCAAGCGAAGACGACAAGCGGGTGGCGACGCTTCCCTGCTGCTACATCAGGAACGGACGGGAACTTCTCACCATGCGTTCCACCGCTCAGAGGCAGCCAGCAGACTTGGTGTTTGATGCATCAACATCCGGACTGAGAGCAACATCAAGTAACAAGACCGTCAGCATCTCAACACAGTTTCGCCACGTTCATTAGCTAGCTGTTCTGAGTGTGTCAGGCGCGATTCGGAAGTTACGGATTGCTCGCTACCCCGACAGGAACACGGGTTTTAACAATTCCAGGCTTTCACCCATTCGATTCAGCACCGGTTTAGCCTGTTACTTAACGGCCAACAAGTACCAGGAAATTCGGCTTCGCGCTGCACGCGCCATGTGCAGAGGCGTACCAGGTAGAACCATCAGCATACTTGAGCGCATCGAGATCAATGGCGGTGACGACTGCGAATCGTTCGAAGGCCAGCTCACGAGAGACACGCTCATTGCCTCTTACCGCTAACATAAGCGCAATCGACTTGGTAAGATCTGCATCCGTCGCTGATGTGAGTGGAACGAACCGATCATGGCGGCTGAGACCGTGTGCGGTCAACTGGGCGCCCACAATCCGCTTCGAGCGCAGATTCCTGAGCGAGATCTGGACTGTTTGTCCCACCCCTGTGACCGCCTTGTCTCGCCCGAACGGTTCATCCGTTGCAGGCGCTCCGACGAGTTCGCGCTGCATGCGGGATCCCTGCTCCACCTCGAGCCCGGCGGGGCAATGGTCCAGAGCGATGCTGCGGTCTATTGAGAACTGAGCCGGTTCTGCCCTTTGCACCGGTTGCTGGCTGACAGCGAAGGTGGAGGCACACACGAAAGCGAGGGGAATGGCGCCAGGAAGTTTCATCACTGCTCCCTTGTCCGTCCAATTTCAAGCGACATGCTACGCCCTGCCACGAATGTCGGCAAGCGCCGTCAAGCGTCCGCACGTGTCTGGGCGGAAGATCTGCGGGGCCCCCCGCCCATGCCCTTCGTCACTGCAGGTGTTATCCCGTCGAGCAATAGGTGCATGCAAGGTTCCCGGACTCACGGCGACGCAGCCGGCTGGTTGCATGCCTCCCTCTGGTCCAACCGTTGTTCTTGCTATTAAGTCACATCAACTGAGCGCTTTAGCGCTTGTGGACCGGAGTTTATAAATTGCTGCATTTCCGGCAGACAAAAGTCCTGCCGAGTGGCACGAAAGTGATACTGCCACAATGCTCCTGCTTGGGTAGGATGAGGCCATTCGATCACTAGTGCCGGGAGCTACCCTGGCATGGCTCGAAGATATCAACCCACGGAAATTGAGGTGCAACAATGCGTTTAATTCCCACGTGTGCCCTTCTGCTGTCTCTCTCTGCCATGCCGGGCCTGTGCCAGAGCAGCAGCTCGAATATGAACATGACCGTATTGCCGTCCAATGCCAACGATGCGTCGATCAATTATGCGGCGCTGCGTGAGCACCTGGCCGCGCAGAATAAGACCCTGCAGGATCAGGTCAACAACCAGCGCGCGGTGGTCAAGAAGAACCAGGTTCTTCTGAAAGAAGCGCAGCGCCTGGATGCTTCCAACAAGAAGTTGATGGACGAAAAGAAGAAGCTGGAAACGGAGAATGCGGAGTTGGAGAAGCAGCGCCAGTCGCTCAAGTCTTCACAGAGCACGATCCAAAGCGCGTCTGTCACGAACCAGTAGTCGGCGCGACTCTCCAAGGGCACAGGGGACCGAGCTTTCCGTCCGGCGGAAAGCTCGGAGTTCCGTGCATCCGGGGCAAGCGTCGCAGAACGCTGTTTCCGCTTCCCTGCTGAGTTATCCTCAGGATCAGGACGTCCCTGCTGCTCCGCGGCCGGGCCGAAGGGATCCGGCATGGTTAACGACACGCGAACCGATCTTCCGCAACAATTTGCAAGTGACAACTACTCCGGCATTTGCCCGGAAGCCTGGGCGGCCATGGAAGCGGCGAACCACGGCCACGTTTCTTCCTACGGCGACGATCCCTGGACCAGCGCGGCAGCGGACGCATTCCGCAGGATGTTTGCCACCGAGTGCGAGGTCTTCTTTGCGTTCAATGGCACTGCGGCGAATTCCCTGGTGCTGGCTTCCCTGTGCCAGTCGTACCATGGGGTGATTTGTTGCCAATCGGCGCATGTGGAAACGGACGAGTGCGGCGCGCCTGAGTTCTTTTCCAACGGCTCGAAACTCTTTGTTGCCGAAAGCGCCGACGGCAAGCTGACGCCTGCGGCCATTCATGCCATTGCCACCAACCGCAAGGATATCCACTACCCCCGGTCGCGTGCGGTGACCATCAGCCAATCGACAGAGACGGGCCGTGTGTACACCGTCGATGAGTTGCGTGCCATCTCCGCAGTTTGCAAACAGAATGGCCTGCGCCTGCACATGGATGGCGCGCGCTTTGCGAATGCCTGCGCCAGCCTGGGTTGCTCGCCGGCTGACCTTACGTGGAAGAGCGGGATCGATGTACTTTGCTTCGGCGGTACGAAAAATGGAATGGCCGTAGGGGAAGCCATTCTATTTTTCGATCCTGCGTTGGCCAAGGAATTCGACTACCGTTGCAAACAGGCTGGACAGTTGGCTTCGAAGATGCGATTCATGGCTGCTCCGTGGGTGGGGATGCTGGAAAGTGGGGCCTGGCTGCGGAATGCCGCGCATGCGAATAGCTGCGCGCACTACCTGGCTGAACAAATCGTCGGGATTCCGGGAGTGCAGGTCATTGCTCCCCCGGAGGCGAACGCGGTCTTTGTGCATGCCCCGGACGAAATCCTTGAGAGTATGCACAGCCGGGGATGGAAGTTCTATACCTTCATCGGCGGAGCTGCTCGCTTTATGTGCTCCTGGGACACGAGCCGTGTCCGCATTGACGAATTTGCCAGTGACTTACGCGCATGTGCAGAGCAGGTATCGCTGCAGGTCCGTTGAGTACGGCGGTCGCGAAGAACGGGATCACCACCGGCAGGCGCAGTGGTGTGGTCTGACGTTGGCGGTCTATCGGACCAGCAAAGACGTAGCCGCGGCGGTGTCCACAGCCGATCTATAATTGCGGACGACCCGGAATGGCCGACGACCCGGAATTGCGGACGACCCGGAATGGCGGACGACCCGGGAGTGGCTCACGTACGGGATAGATCGACTAAGGGGACCCATGAGGACACTGTTTTTGCGTTTGTTTATTTTTGCTTTGGGGCTTTTGCTTTCCAACGCTCCGCCTTTGAACGCGCAAACTGCCTCCATGGCCCAGGCGCCCAGGATTCAAGGGCAAAATCCGAACGGACTGCACGTCTACCTGCGCGCCGGATTGAAGACGCATCAAGCCGGACAGCATGACTATCCCCAGTTCCTCGCGGACTGGAGCAAGCTCCTCACCGAGCATGGCGCGGTGGTGGATGGGTCGCTCCATGCTCCCAGTGCCGCCGAGTTGGCCCACACCGATGTACTGGTGATCTATAAAGGGGACGCCGGTTACATGAACGATGAAGAGAAGGCAGCGCTCGAAGCATTCGTAAAACGCGGCGGCGGCATCGTTAGCCTGCACGATGCGCTCTGCGGTCCAGACCCGGTGGATTTTGCCACCCTGGTGGGCGGCGCTAAGAAACATGGAGACGTGAATTACACTCTGGGCGCGGATATTCCCTACACCATCGTGGATAAGACGGATCCGATCATGCAGGGGATGACGAACATCACGATCTTCGACGAGGCTTTCTACAACATGACCTGGGCAAAGGATCCAGCAATGCACGTGCTGGCGACTGCGGTCATCCCTGGCACGCCGAGCGCTGGCAAGCACAAGGGTGAGGTGGTGCCGCAGATCTGGACGTATGAACACACGGTTGCTGGCGGAGAGCCGGCCAGGGCATTCGTATGGATGCAGGGGCACACCTACGCCAATTTTGCCAACCCGCAAATTCAAGGCATGCTCCTGCGGGCGATTGCCTGGGCGGGTAAGAAGCCAGTGAACGAGTTAGTCGATTACAAGCCGCCGGTGCGCAGCACGCCTAACCCGTATGCGGAGCCGGCCGTACACTGATGAATACTGTTTTTCGCGTTCCGCTGATCCTGGTCTTGTTTCTTGGTTGCGTTTGCTTCGTTGCCACTGCACAGGAAGCAGGCACGCACTGGCCGGTACAGGATGGCAACTATGTCATTCCTAATTTTCGCTTTGGTACTGGCGAGACTCTCCCCGAACTCAAGCTGCATTATCTGACGCTGGGAAAGCCGCACCGTGATGCGGCAGGCCACACGGATAACGCCGTGTTGTTGCTGCATGGCACGGGCGGGGATGCGTCTTCGCTCCTGAACCCGGTCTTTTCGGATGTCCTTTTTGGTCCCGGGCAGCCACTTGATATCGAAAAGTACTACGTCATCTTGCCGGACGACATTGGTCATGGGTCCTCGAGCAGGCCGTCGGATGGCTTGCGCATGCACTTTCCCCATTACGACTACGACGACATGGTGGCCTCCCAGCACACGATGTTGACCGAGGGATTGCATGTCGACCATCTCCGCCTGATTCTTGGCACGTCGATGGGGTGTATGCAATCGTTCGTCTGGGGCGAAACGTACCCTCAGTTCAGCGATGCGCTGGCTCCGTTCGCCTGTTTGCCAGTGGAGCTAGCCGGCCGCAATCGCATGTGGCGTTACATGGCCATGCAGATGATCCGCAAGGATCCGGCCTGGAACAATGGCGATTACACAAGCGAGCCGGTGGAAGGCCTGCGTGGGGCAAGCGATCTGATTGTGATTGCCGGGTCTGCGCCCTTGCCTATGCAGAAGAGATTCCCTACCCGGTCCCTAGCGGAAAAGTACGTCGAGCAAACGCTGGACGCGTTGATTGCGAATACAGACGCGAACAACTTTCTTTATTACGTGGATGCTTCGCGGAACTACAACCCGGAGCCGAGGCTTGGCTCCATCACGGCTCCTGTGTTGTGGATCAACTCGGCAGACGACTTCATCAATCCGCCGGAGTTAGGTATCGCTGAGAAGCTCGTGACCAGGATGCCGCATGCACGCTTCATCCTTATACCGCTTTCCGAGAACACGCATGGCCACGGTACCCATACGCAAGCGGCCATCTGGAAAGATTACCTGATTGAATTTCTTCATCAGACGCAGCGTTAGATGAAGACGTATCGGTACTTCACTGCACCAGCGCAAAAGCGTAGAGGGTGTCACCGCCGCCGGCGATGACGTACTGTTTCCCGTCGAGCATGTAGGTTTCCGGCCCGTTGCCCATGGCATGCAGCATAGGGAAATGCCAGAGGATGTTGCCGTTCGCTGCGTCGAACGCAATCAAATTCCCAGCCAGGTCGCCGCTGAAGAGAAGATTACTGGCCGTGGTCAATATGCCGGCACCGCCCTGGCCGCCGCCTTCGTTGTCGGCATTTGGGTACGGATGGCTCCAGCGCACCTCGCCGGTTTTGTGATCGAGCGCCTCCAGAACATGCTGCGACCAAAGGCCGCGAATCGATCCACCGTACCCTTCCGGATGCTCGCTGGTATCTGTCAGGTAGGTCACGCTGTAGCCGCGCACCGCGTTGACGTAAAACAAGCCAGTCCGCGGGCTGTAGCTGGGGGGCATCCAGTTCGTGCCACCGCCACCGTTGATCGTGAGCAGGTTGCCATCGACGGTGGGCTCTCTCTGCGGATCGGGAATCGGTTCTCCCCGTGCGTCAATGCCTTTTGACCAGTTCAACGGTACAAACGGCTTGGACACCAGGCTTTTGCCGTTAGTGCGGTCCAGCACAAAGAAGTAGCCATTGCGGGCGGCTTGCGCCAGCAACTTGCGGGGCTTGCCGTCAACCTCGGCGTCGAATAACACGGGTGTTTCTGTGTTATCCCAGTCATGCGTGTCGTGGGGTGAGCCCTGGAACCACCAGACCAATTTGCCCGTGTCGGCATTGAGCGCGACGATCGAACAGGTCCACAAATTGTCTCCCGGTCTTCCCTGCCCCGCCATCACTGGATTGGCATTACCGGTGCCCCAATACAGCAGATTCAGATCTTTGTCATAAGTGCCCGGCAGCCAGGTCATGCCCCCACCATGAGCCATGGCGTAGCTGTTGGGCCATGTGTCCGCCCCCGGTTCGCCCTGGCCTGGTTCGCTATGCCACCGCCACTGTAGTTCCCCTGTCGTGGGATCACGCGCTTCGAGGTAGCCGGGGACGTCGATCGCGTCGCCTCCCACGCCGACGATAATGTGCTCGCCAACCACCATGGGTGAGCCGGTGGTGAAGTACTGCATTTTCTCGTCGGCTACTTTTTTTCTCCAGCGTTCTTTGCCCGTCTTAGCCTCAAGCGAAATGAACCATCCATCCGGGGCGAGAAAGTAAAGCCAGTCACCGTACATGCCGACACCGCGGTTGCCCACGAGGTGTCCACCTTTATCTACCCAGTCGTAGTGCCATAATTCCAACCCGGTGCGGGCATCGATAGCGAACACATGGTCCGGTACGGTGAAGTAAAGAACTCCGTTCACCATCAAGGGCGTGGACTTGATGTCGGGCTCGCCAACGCCACGTAAGGCTCCTCCGGTCACGCGCACGCGAAACATCCACGACAGCGCCAGGCTGTGGAGATTCGCGGCTCCTATCTGAGTCAACGGGCTAAAGCGCCGGCCGGAGTAGTCGCCGTTGTAAGTAGGCCAGGTATCGCTGGGTTCAGGCTGGAGAAGCTTCTGCGGGTCCAGCCCCTGCGCTAGCGACATGCTTGACGCTGAAGCAAGAAAGCAGGCCAGGAATGTGGCAATCACCGCACGTCTTCCGAGCATTTTCATCGCAGAGTTACCAGGTATGCGGTGAGGTCGTGCATTTGCTGGTTGGTGTAGGTATCCAGCAGTTGACGGTGGGCCAGCAGCGGATCATCCACGTGCGCCACGACTCCTTTTTGCAGAGGAACAGAGTGGTATTGTCCGTCTGCGTCGTAAAAAGAGACGTAGAAATCGTCCAGATGTTTCAAAGCGCCATGCAAACGAGTGCCGTTTGCCAGGGTGACGGTCACGTTGTTGGGTGAGTGCTTTTCGGATGCGGGATAGAGGAACTTTTGCTGCAGATCCGGTGGGCTCATTTTCGCGCCGATGTGCGCCAGGTCGCCCGAGGCAGAGTGGCAGCCGGCGCACTTGCCTGCTCCCTCGAAATACGCCTTACCGGCCGCGGCATTGCCGGTGACAATATTGATGGCCTTGTAAGTTCCCCGGTTGGCCGCCAACTCTACCTGCAAATGCAGGAACTCGGCGAGATCACGTAACTGCTCATCACTCAGCGAGGGAAAAGCGGGCATGCCTTTGCCGGGTCTGCCATTGCGCACCGTGGCGCTGACGAGTTCCCCCTGCTCATCATCGAGAACAGTGGCGGAACGGAGGAGATCGGGCCCACTGGCTCCGCGGGCATTGGCTCCATGACAAAATCCGCAGTTGGGTCCGAAGATTTTTGCCCCTTCGGCAGCTTTGTTCGCGTCTGGGATGCGGCCAAGTCCGAGGAACTCCCGGGTGCGGATCGCCCGCGAATCCTCCTGCGGATCCCCACTGGGAGGGGTGTTTGCCTGTTGCGCGAAACTGGCGGCACTCACCATGCCCGTCACCAGCAACGTTGTTGCCAAAAGCCTGGCCCTGGAACGTGATCGCCGTGCACCCTGAATTGAGAGAGATTGCCTTTGCTGAGAAATGGTCTGATGTCCTTGGCCGCGCGCCGAATATCGTCCCGAATATCGTCCTAAGATATACACCGCTGATTGTGCAGTCGACAAGCCTTGGCGTTCGTTCGCAGGTCCCTTTGGTGCATGCCGGAACACTGCAGGCGAGGGCCCAGCCGGCAACGGGCAGCCGGTTTCGTTCGGAGCCGGTCTGCACCACCTTCTGCATGTGGTTCCGGCCGCCAACTGCTTGACATGGTTGCAAGTCGCCTTATAGAAGGGTTTCGCATCATGGGGGACCCTTTGAACGCTTTCAACGTAGACGGCAAGGTGGCGGTGATTACTGGCGCAGCCAGCGGCATTGGCAAAGCCATCGCGCAAACCTTTGCAGAGCACCAGGCAGTGGTGTGGGTGTTGGACCTTGACGGAGGCGCCGCGCGCTCTGTTGCCGAAGAAATTGTGCAGGCTGGTGGCCGCGCAACTGCACTCTCCTGTGATGTGTCTGACCCGGAGGCGGTTTCGCAGGCATTCTCATCGATCGCATCGGCAGGCCCCATCGATATCCTGGTGAATTGCGCTGGGATTGCCCACATCGGCACGTTGGCCAGCACCACGCTCGAGGACTTCCACCGGATATTTCGTGTAAACGCACAAGGCGTTTTTCTCTGCATGCAAGCTGCAGTCAACGTGATGCTTGGGCAAACCGGCGGGGTCATTCTTAACCTTGCTTCGGTGGCCGCCGTTGCCGGCATCCCGGAACGCTTCGCCTATTCCATGAGCAAAGGAGCTGTGCGCTCCATGACGTTCTCGGTTGCCCGCGACTACCTGGACAAGCACATCCGCTGTAATTGCATGACGCCTGCGCGGGTGCACACCCCGTTCGTCGATGGCTACCTGCAACGGAATTATCCCGGCAGAGAGCAGGAGATGTTGCAGGTGCTGTCTAAGACTCAGCCGGTCGGGCGTATGGCCCAGCCGGCAGAAGTGGCCGGCCTGGCACTGTACCTTTGCTCGGATATGGCAAGCTTTTTAACCGGTGCAGATCTGCCCTTCGATGGAGGGGTTCTTAATCTGCGCTGAGCCTGCGGCGGCTTGCGTCGAAACAACACAGTCACGGAGACACTGATGAATGGGTTAAAGAAGATATCGCGCAGGTCCCTGGTGAAAAATGGAAGCCTGGTGGCGGGCGCGGGCTTGCTCGGCTTAGGTGAGGAGATGCCGCCCTTGCACTCGCAGGCCGGTGGCAAACCCCGGACCCTGGCGCTAATTGGGGATCGATACCACAACCCGGACTATATCCGGGTGAGCCTGGACAAGGTGTTTAAGGAGCTTGACCTGCCGATCGATTACACCATCGAATACAGCAGGCTCTCCACCGCCATGCTGAAGAACTACGAACTGCTGCTCATTCTCCGTGACGGCATGATCTGGCCGGCGGGGTATCTTGGTCCCGATGCTTACACCGCCTATGAAGCCGACCTGGAAACGCCGAAGACCTTTCCTGAACCTCAACCCGTAACCTGGATCACTGAAGAGCAGGGTGCCGCCGTGAAGGACTTCGTCATGGCGGGAGGTGGGCTTTACGCACTTCATAATTCGAGCCATATATCGCTCAGCTCGAAGAACTACCGGAGTGTGATGGGAGCGGCTTACATTGGCCATCCTCCCCTCCGTCCGTTTGAGGTGCATGCGACGGCCAGCAAACATCCCATCACCGACGGAATGAAACCTTTTGTGGTGAATGATGAGCAGCACTTCGTCACCTATGACAAGGATTCGAAGTACCTCATCATGGAAGCGGAAAATCTGGATGGTCTCAGGTTCGAGAATCTGGGAACGAAGTCGGTCTCTGGCTACGCCTACGACTACGGCCAGGGACGTGTGGTTTTTACCGCCGTTGGGCACACCATCCACGCCATGTGGAACCCACAATACATCGAGATTCAAAAGCGCTCGGTGAAGTGGCTGCTGAAGCGGCTTTGAGGTGCGGGCTGATTGCGATCTGCTGCGGTTACGCGTGGATCGGGTTTATCGACGTTATCAACATTGACGCGGGCGCCTGTGCGCGTTATCGTTGAGCCATCTGGTGTTCGGGAAGGCGGTGCAAATCCGCCACTACCCCGTAACTGTAAGCGCTGAGAGCTTGAAAACAGTTTGCTCAAGCCACTGGGATTCACATCCTGGGAAGGCTTTTCAAGTTCGATGACGCGCAAGTCAGGAGACCGGCCAGATGCCCACAGGGCTTTTTTCAGCTTCGATGGGAGAGCTGGAGAGCATTCTCGCTGACGCAGTGCTACATCAGCACGGACGCTGCCTTTTGTTTTGATCCCGCTTCGCGCGCGGCCTAGCCACGCGCCAGAGGCGACGTATGCAGTTGAGTCCACGAAACGAAGTTACCCTTGTGCTGGGCGGCGTGCGCAGCGGCAAGAGTCACTATGCGCAGCAGCTCGGTGAACGGGCTGGCCATGTCGTGTTTATCGCTACCGCGGAAGCGGGAGATGACGAGATGCGGCGCAAAGTCGACCGTCATCGCCAGAGCCGGCCGGCCGAATGGCAAACCATCGAAGAACCTCTTCGGCTGGCGGAAACGATCGCGCGCTACGGCCCGATCGCCGGCCTGATGATCGTTGACTGCGTTACCTTTTTTGCCGCTAACCTGCTGGGACTGCACGCAAACGATGACGAGGCTGCGGAACGCGCCATCAGCTCCGCTATCGACGGGCTTTGCCGTGCGCTCAAAGCCTCGCCCTGCCCGGTGGTGCTCGTTTCAAATGAAGTAGGTAGCGGCGTGGTCCCGGCATACCCATCGGGTCGGCAATTTCGCGATCTGCTGGGTGAGTTGAACCAGAGCATCGCTCGCGTGGCGGACAACGTATTGCTGATGGTCGCGGGGCTTCCCCTGGTGTTGAAGGGCAAAGTTCCCGTTGAGGCAGCCTCGTGATCGGTTTTATGGTCGCGGGTACCGCCAGCGGCGTGGGCAAAACCACTGTCACGCTGGCGCTGATTGCGTGCCTTCGCCGTCGTGGGTTCACGGTGCAGCCCTATAAAGGCGGGCCGGATTTCCTCGATACCACCCACCACAGCCGGATCGCCGGCCGAAATGCCCGCAATCTTGATACCTGGATGTTGCCAGAAGAGGCGAACCGTGCCGTGCTGGAGGGTGCGGCAGCCGGCGCAGACGCGCTCATCGTGGAAGGCATGATGGGATTGTTCGACGGCAAAGATGGCGAGCATGACACCGGCAGCAGCGCGGAGATCGCGAAGATGCTCAACCTGCCCGTGCTGCTGGTTGTGGACTGCGCCAAAAGCGCGCGCAGCGCAGCAGCCGTGGTACTCGGGTTCGAAACGTTCGACTCTGCTTTGCCGCTCGCTGGGGTCATCCTGAATCGGGTGGCAAGTGAAGGTCACTACAAGTTGTTGGCCTCGGCCATTGCCAAACGCTGCCGTACACCCATCCTCGGCTGGTTGCCGCGTGAGCCGCGTCTGGCGATCCCGGAGCGGCACCTTGGCCTGCATGCCGCTAAGCCCACCACATCATCCGATGATGCCGGGCAACTTGAGGGGGAAATCGATTGCTGGGCGCAGCTTGCAGAGAAGCATATCGACCTGGAGGCTTTGTTGCGGTTGGAGTGCCCGCTGAGAGCGGGGGGGCTCACCTTGCCTGTCGAGCCTGCGTTGCCAGGCGGTCTGCGCATCGGCATAGCCCGCGATGCGGCGTTCTCGTTCTACTACGAAGACAATCTGGACCTTTTGCGCGGGGAGGGTGCGGAGATTGTTCCTTTCAGTCCTATAGCCGATCGCACGTTGCCGCCGGATCTGGATGCTCTCTACCTGGGCGGAGGGTACCCGGAGCTGTATGCGCAGGCGCTGAGCACAAATACGCCGATGGTCGACGCAGTGCGTGCGTTCGCAGCATCTGGTGGTGCTATCTATGCCGAGTGCGGCGGCCTCCTTTATTTATCGCAGGATGTGACCACCTTAGAACGCACCAGGTATCCCATGACCGGGGTCCTGCCCCTCTCCATGGAGATGACCGACAGGCTGAATGACTTTGGTTACGTTACGGTTACGTTTTCGCAGGATTGCCTGCTGGGGCCTAAAGGAACTGTGACCCGGGGTCACAGCTTTCATTATTCCCGGATCTGCTCTGCCGTTCCCACGCACACGAGCTATGAGGTGGAGTTCTCGCTATCTGGCAAGCACCAGAGTGAAGGCTTTACCAGCGGCCGCGTCCTCGCCAGCTATGTGCACCTTCATTTCCGCGCCAATCCGGTGGTTGCGCGACACTTTATGGCCGCCGTGCGATCAACGCAGCAGAAGGCAGCGGTGATGGCATGAGGCAGGCTTTGCTTGTTCTGCTGCTATTGTTGGCGGGCACGCCTCTCGGCTGGGCCAGCCGTGTCGTGATCGACGAAGCGGGTCGCTCGGTGACGGTTCCCGACCATCCGCATCGCATCGTTTGCCTGGTACCCAGCGTCACCGATGCTGTGTTTGCCCTTGGCCTGGGGGACGAGGTGGTCGCGGTGAGCGACTACACGACTTATCCTCCGGCAGCGCTCAAAAAGCCGAGCATTGGCAGCCTGGTAAAGCCTTCCATTGAGACCATCCTTTCGTATCACCCTGACCTGGTGGTGGGCACGGAAATACCGGGTTCAGCAGAAACGGCAGACCAATTGCAACATGTAGGGGTGCCCGTGTACCTGGTTGACCCTCATGGTCTTAAAGGCATCCTGCAGTCGGTGACGGGGATTGGCAATGCCCTGAACCGGGCGCCGGAAGCCACCGCACTCGATGCCAAGCTTCGTCAACGGATTGAAGGGGTGAGGCAGCGGGTTGCGGGGAAACCGGCGCCCCGCGTTTTGTTCACCGTCTGGTACGACCCGATCATCACCATCGGCAAGCACGCGTTTATCACCGAGATCATTGAGGCGGCGGGCGGCCATTCCGTTACAGACGACCTGCTACCAGACTGGCCCCAGGTGAGCATAGAGACGGTGGTGACTCGTGCTCCCGATGCGCTGCTGCTGGTGCGTGGCGGCAAAATCACGATAGATGCGTTAGTCAACCGCCCCGGCTGGAACAGCCTCGGAGCGGTGCAGCGCGCCAGGGTGTTTTACGTAGATAGCGGCATTCAGGAGCCCAGCCCCGTCGCCATCGATGCGCTGGAAGAATTGGCAAAGCAATTTCATCCGTAGGAGAGCATACGGGACGGAGCGATCTCCGTTCTGCGGCCATCACCAGGCAAGGTAACGAGAAGGCGGTGTAAATCCGCCACTACCCCGTAACTGTAAGCGGAGAGAACCCGGCAGTGAAGCACAAAAGCCACTGGGCAGAAGCCTGGGAAGGCAGCCGCGGTTTGTTGACACGCAAGTCAGGAGAACGGCCTTGCCGCACATACTCGAGGGAGTAAGCCATGTACGGTTCGTCTGCTTTAACGAAATTGATATGTCTCTTTTTGCTGCTGGCGCCAGTCACGCTGCGGGCCGCCGAAGAGGGTAGTTTAAAGGGAACCGTGACCGATCCGTTAGGCGCCGTGATCGTCTCTGCCTCGGTTGAGTTGCTTGCAGGATCATCGGTGGTCGCAACCACCACTACCGGCGCGACCGGCGATTACGCATTTACTCTTCCTAAATCAGACCGCTACCAGGTGCGTGTGGTCGCGCCCACGTTCCAATCCACCAGCAGCAAAGCAGTCTTTGTCAGCGCCGGCAGCAAGGCGCAACTGGACGTCACGCTGGCCACGCAGACACTGACCGATCAGGTGATTGTCACCGCGACGGGCACACCTACACCGGAGGCACAAGTAGGCGCGGCGGTAAGCGTGCAGACCGCGGCAGACTATCGGAATGCCACCGAAGTGCAGGATCCGCTGCGCCTGGTACCGGGACTGCAGATTACGCAGACCGGCCAAACGGGAGGCACCACCGGTTTGAGTATTCGCGGCGGGAACACGAATGCCAACAAGGTGCTGATTGATGGGGTGCCGGCCGACGACATCGGCGGCCAGGTCGAGTTTGCCAATATCGACAATGCGGGCATCGACAAGATCGAGGTATTGCGCGAACCGAACAGCGCGTTGTATGGCTCGGATGCTCTGGCCGGTGTAGTCAGTCTCACGACGGCGCGCGGCAGCACCCTGTATCCCTTGTTTTCGTACGCGGGCGATGGCGGTAATTTCAATTCTCTTCGCAACGTCGGCACGGTGAGCGGAGCCTTTCGTCACTTCGACTACTACTCTGCTTTTGCACGCACAGATACGCGCAACAACCTGCCCAATGATGCGTTTCACAACGGGACCTACGCGGGCAATTTTGGCTGGGCCCCTAACACCGCAAACGATCTACGGTTTTCGCTGCGCCATGTTGTGTCGGCCGCCGACCAGCCCAACGCCATCCTCCTCTATGGCATCCCGGATTCCACGAACGCGAAAGAGCAGGACAGTTACTACAGCGCGGTTTGGAATAACCAGACCACCAGCCGCTGGCATAACCAGCTTCGTTATGGCGGTTTGCGCTTGCACTACCGCTTCAATGATTTCGCTGCAACCGGTATTTACAATCCCGATCTCGACGTGTATCTGGGCGCCCCGGTCAACGTGAAGGGTGCAAACGGCTACAGCGTTAGCGGACAAGCGATCTTCCAATATGGTGCGAGCTACGGCGAAACATTTCCCAATAATTACGTGGCACCCACCAAGCGTGACTTCGTCTATGGGCAAAGCGACTACCGGGTGAATACGCACCTGGTCGCCCTGGGCGCTTTCAAGTACGAGGCAGAACGCGGCTCGACCACCAGCTCTGGTGGCAGCCCAACCGTCATCGATCGCGGCAATTACAGCTACACCATGCAGCTCGCCGGTGACCTCAAGAACCGGCTTTACTACACTCTGGGCAGTGGGCTTGAGAACAACGGCCTCTTCGGTTTCGCCGCCACGCCGCGTGCTTCGCTCGCCTACTATTTACTTCGCCCAAGCAATGCCGGCTTCTTCAGCGGAACCAAGCTCAACTTCAGCTTTGGAAAAGGCATTAAGGAACCCAGCATTTACTACCAGAGTATTTCCCTGTTCGATATTCTGGCCGAGCAACCGAATGGCAGCGATCTCATCCGGCAATATCACGTTTCACCCATCGGTGCGGAAACCTCGCGCACCTTCGATGGCGGCGTTGACCAGCAACTCTGGAACGGCCGGGGACGGGTTACCCTCACCTATTTTCACAACCAGTTCACCAACGGCGTTGAGTATGTACCGCAGTCCGCGCTGCTGGCGCTAGGCCTGCCCGCCGCGGCTGATCCTGCGGTGGAGTTTGGCGCGGCAGTCAACTCCCAGGCCTTTCGTGCGCAGGGCGCTGAGATCGCGATGGAGTACAGAATTGGCGAACACCTGTTTGCCCGAGGCGGCTACACCTATCTCGATGCCGTGGTGCAACAGTCGTTTTCGAGCGAGTCGTTGCCGAGCTACAATCCCAGCTTTCCAGGCATAGCGATTGGTGCTTACTCGCCGTTGATTGGTGCCAGGCCATTCCGCCGCGCACCGCACTCCGGATACTTCGATCTCACCTACAATCGCGGCAAATGGTACGGCGCATTCACCGGGACACTGGTCGGCCAGCGCGACGACAGCGACTTTCTCAGCGACCCAAACTTCGGCAATACGCTGCTGCTGCCAAACCGCAACCTGCTGGGTGCCTACCAACGGCTACAACTGGGTGGCCGCTACCAGGTAACCCGGGCTGTTTCCGCTTATGCCGATATGCAGAATCTGCTGAGTGAGCACTACAGCGAGGCGTTCGGCTATCCAGCGCTCCCCTTCACTGTGCGCGCCGGCGTAAAGGTCAGCTTCGGAGGTGAATCGTGGCGGTGGAAATAGCAAGGCACGCCCACACGCCGGTGGTAGCCGTAGGGCTGGCAACTGCGGCGCCCGGCACACCGGCTAACCCGGGCTCCAGGTTGTCGCCAGCGATGCTTGTCGTCTTACTGTTGCTGGTTCTTGCCGGCGTGGCTCTGCTTTCACTGGCTACGGGGGCGGTGCCCATCCCGCCTCGGGCGATGCTGGCTGCTGCGTTTACTCATCATCCACTCAGTGCCACACAGCAGCTCATCCTATTTCGGCTTCGGCTGCCGCGAGTCATGGCGTCTGGCCTGGTGGGTGCCGCCCTGGCGCTGGCTGGTTTATTGTTCCAGGGACTGTTTCGTAATCCAATCGCCGATCCGTACGTGATTGGCTCTTCTGGCGGGGCCATTTTCGGCGCCTGCATCGGCATTACTTTCTTTTCGCAGTGGTCTGTTTTGGGCTTCAGCGCGACTGCCTTATTGGCGTTTGCCGGGTCCACGGCCACCATGGTGCTGGTCTACTCGCTGGCCCGTTCTGCCGGCAAAACCAACGTGGTCACCCTGTTGCTGGCGGGGTTTGCCATCAGCACCATGTTTACCAACACCAGCTACTTCTTTGAGATCTTCGACAAGTCGGGCAACGGTAACCGCATCCTGCTCTCCTGGCTGCACGGAGTGATCGGCATACCATCCTGGATGGAGTTGAGCATCAGTGCCGGTTTGCTCGCATTTGCCACTCTCGCCGCCTTGCCACTCATGCGCACGCTCAATACCCTTGCGCTTGGGGACGAGTACGCGCAGCAGCTCGGCATCCGGGTAGAGTTCGCCCGCGTCAGCATCATCCTCATTGGATCGTTGCTGACGGCGGTGGCCGTTTCGCTGGGCGGCATGATCAGCTTCGCCGGCTTGATCGTCCCGCACGTCGCGCGCCTGCTGTTAGGGCCCGACCACGTTCGCTTGTTGCCGGTGACTGTTATTGCCGGAGCCACCTTTCTCATGCTCGCCGACACCCTGGCGCGCACGGTGTTTGCGCCGTCAGAGGTGCCGGTCGGCATTCTCATGGCGTTTATCGGTGGGCCGTTTTTCCTCTATCTACTGCGCAAGATGAAACGGAGCTACACGGTATGAGCGGCTTATTGCGTTTGGCTGGGGTGGACTTTGGATATAACGGCCGCAACGTTTTGCAGCAGGCTTCCTTTGCGCTGGAAGAGGGCAGCTGCAGCGCCCTGATCGGCACCAACGGTGTTGGGAAAACAACACTGTTGCGGATAGCAGCCGGTTCACTTCGGCCAGTGGCTGGCACGGTTTTTTTGCAGGAGCGCCCGATCGCCGCGATCCCGTTAAAAGAGCTGGCGCGCAGCATAGCGCTCGTGCCGCAACAACTCGAGCTGCCGTTTGACTTTACCGTGCAGCAGGTGGTCGAACTGGGCCGCACACCACACATCGGCAGGCTGCGCGGGCCAGGACGCAGCGATCGCATTGCCGTCGACCGGGCCATGGACCTTGCGGATCTGTCGAGCCTGCGGCACCGGATCTTCAACCAGTTAAGCGGCGGCGAACGTCAACGTGTGAAGATCGCTCTTGGTCTGGCGCAGGAGCCGCGGCTGCTCTTGCTCGATGAGCCCACGCAGAACCTCGACATCGGCAGACAGGTGGAGCTGATCGATCTGCTGCACTTTCTACGGGACGAAGGGCTCACGATTCTCGCCTCGATGCATGATCTTCACCTGGTCGATAAGAATTTCGCCACGGTGTTGTTGCTGAGCAAGGGCCATTCACTTGAAAGCGGCAGCCCGGAGCAGATCATGCGGCCGGCCATCCTGGAGCGCGCTTTTCAGTGTCCGCCCGACCGGCATCCCTTGCTGATTGAACGAGCAGAGCTGTATGCGAGGAGCGCACGATGACCCTTGCCACCAAGCATGACCTGCAAGCGATAGGGGCCGAGATTGCTATTCCTCAGAACGACGATACAGTGGCGGCAAGAAAGCACCTTGACTCGCTCACCAAGCCGCTAGGCAGCCTGGGCCGCCTGGAGGATCTGGCCGCGCAATGGTTTGCCATTTGCGGGGGTGATCTGAGCGGCACACTCAACAAAGCGGTGTACGTGTTCGCTGCCGATCACGGCATCACCGCGGAAGGCGTGAGCGCCTATCCTGCGCAGGTGACGCAGCAAATGGTGTTGAATTTTCTTTCCGGGGGCGCCGCCATCAACGTGCTCGCCCGGCTGAATCACGTTGCGGTACACGTGGTGGATGTGGGCGTCGACGCCGATCTCTCGGCGCAGCGTGGGTTGCTGCACTACAAAGTAGCCCGAGGCAGCCGCAACATGCTGCACGAGCCGGCCATGACAGAGGCGGAGGTGCATGCAGCGTTGCAAGTGGGGATTACGCTGGCGGAAGCAGCTTCTCGCGAAGGCGTTCGCTTGCTGGCAGTGGGCGAGATGGGCATTGGGAACACAACGGCTGCGAGCGTGATCACCGCCGCACTCACCGGCGTACCCGCAGGTCTGGTGACCGGCAAAGGCACCGGGTTGGGAAGCGAAGCCTATGCTCACAAGTGCCGCATCGTGGAAGGGGTACTTGCCCGCCACTTCGGTCAGGCGGCCTCACCACACGACATCCTTCGGTGTGCCGGCGGACTGGAGATTGCCGCCATGACTGGTATGATTCTGGGCGGGGCGCGGCACCGCATGGGCATCGTGCTCGATGGATTCATCTCCACCGCGGCAGCTGCCATTGCGTGCGGCATTGCCCCTGCAGTACGCAGCTATCTTTTTGCCGGCCACCAATCACAGGAGCCGGGCCACCGGGTGCTGCTGGCCCATCTGCAATTGGAACCTATCCTTGACCTGCACATGCGCCTGGGTGAAGGCTCCGGCGCGGTACTCGCGATGCCGTTAATTGAGGCCGCCGCGCGCATTTATCAGGAGATGGCCACCTTCGCCGGTGCCGGCGTCAGCGGAGCATCTGCATGAGCCAGCGTTGGCCGGCGCAGCGCCTGGTTATCGATCTGGCCGTCGCCTTTCAGTTTTTGACGCGGCTGCCGGTTCCCCAGGTGACCTTCGCGCCAGACCAACTGGCGCGCTCGGTGAAGTTCTTTCCACTCGTTGGCCTCATCGTGGGCTACGGAGGAGCGCTGCTCGAGAAGATGGTCTCGCCGCACCTGGGCCGGCCGGGTTCTGCCGTGGTGGTGCTGCTTTACCTGCTCCTGATCACCGGGTGCTTCCATGAAGATGGTCTGGCGGATGTTGCCGACAGCATGGGCGGCTGGACCCCGGAACAGCGCTTGACCATATTGCGTGATAGCCGGCTGGGGACCTACGGGGTAGCGGCGTTGGTCATCTCCCTGGGAGCCCGCGCTTTGCTGCTTGCCGGCCTGCCCTTGGCACACTTTACTGCTTACGTGGTTTCCGCGCACGTACTGTGCCGCTGGTCCACGCTGCCCCTGAGCTACTATCTTCCTGCTGCGCGTGCCGGCGAGGGCCAGGGCGCGCGCGTGGCTCGTCTTACCTCTGCCGCGTCGCTGGTCGGTGGATCGCTTTTCACACTCGTCACCGTGGTTGTACTGCTGCGCAAAGCTGCGATTGCGCCTTTGTTGGCGGCGGTCCTGGTGCCCGCGCTCAGCAGCATGTTTTACCTGCGCAAGTTCGGCGGGGTGACGGGCGACGGCTTCGGCGCCACAAATCAACTTACAGAAATTGCCGTGTATTTGTGCGGCGTGTGGCAACCGTGAGCTCGGTATTGTTCATTCGGCATGGGGAGACAGACATGGTTGGCCGGTTCTGCGGCCATGCCGATCCCGAACTCAACCAGCGGGGGCACACCCAAGCGGCGAACCTGGCTGCATCGCTCTCACAGGAGCCAATTACCGCCGTCTACAGCAGCGATCTTCGCCGGGCGCGGCAAACCGCGGAGGCGATAGCTCTGGGGCGGGGTCTGGCGGTCGTGGAGCGGCCTGCTCTGCGCGAGATAGGTTTCGGCCAATGGGAAGGCCTTCGCTGGGAGGAAATCGAAGCCCTCGACAGTGCGGGTGCAACCGCCTGGCTGGAGGGCTACCCGAACCTTCCCTGCCCCTCAGGAGAACCGTTCGCCGCGTTTGAGGCGCGTGTGCTCGAACAGGTGCAAACGATTATTCACAATCATCGCGGTCTGACCGTAGTGGTCACCCACGCGGGTGTTCTGCGCGTGATGTTGACCCGCCTCTTCGGCTGTTCAGAGGAAGAGTCGTGGGCGAAGACCAAACCGTATTGCTGTGTGGTGCGTTATGCAATGGAAACTATAGGAGAAAGACAATGAGTATCGCAACGAAACATGGAGACGCAGGGGAGACCGCCCTTGCCGGCGGCATCCGCATTTCAAAAGCAGACCTGCGGGTCGAGGCTTATGGCACAGTCGATGAGTTGAATACCGTGCTCGGGTTTGCCCGCAGCATTTGCAGCGACCAGGAAATCGCCGGCTGGACGGAGCAGATACAGAAGACGCTTTTCCGCGTGGGCTCCGCCATGGCGACTCCGCCCGAGAGCAAAAAACCGCAAATCTATATCACGCCCGAGGATGTCGATTTCCTCACGCAGCTGGTTTACAAGATCGAAGCGGTTGACGGCATTCTTGCGGATTGGTCATTGCCGGGAGCGCATCGCGAATCCGCCGCCTATGAGATCGGCCGCACGGTATGCAGGCGTGCCGAACGTGCTGCCGTCCGGTTGCACGAGAGCGGCCAGCCGGTGCAGGCGGAAGTACTGGCCTACCTCAACCGTTTATCGGATCTGGTCTGGCTATTTGGCAGGCTGATCGAGTTGAACGCGGGCATCGACGCGCGCCTGAGAGATGGCTCGAAAACGGGCCCGAAGTGGTCGCGCGCCTGGTAGGCAACATGGGCAGGGCGCGCGCGATCATGGTTCTGGGCACCAGCTCGCATGTTGGCAAGTCTCTGCTGACGACAGCGCTCTGCCGTATCTTTGCTCAGCATCACTATCGCGTCGCTCCGTTCAAATCGCAGAATATGTCGTTGAACTCGGCGGCCACGATAGAAGGCCTTGAGATTGGCCGTGCGCAGGCGCTGCAGGCAGAAGCCGCCGGCATTGCGGCCTCCGTGCACATGAACCCTATACTTATCAAACCCTCGGGCGACTGCTCCTCGCAGGTCGTGGTGCTGGGCAAGATCTGGGGAGAGATCTCTGCCGCTGATTACCATCAAAGGCGCGTGGAAGAGTTAATGCCGGTGGTGCGGCAAAGCTACCACGCGCTGTCTTCGACGCACCAGGTGATCGTGCTCGAGGGTGCCGGTTCCCCCGCGGAAATCAATCTGAAAGAGCACGACATCGTGAACATGCGGATGGCGGAGATGGCCGACGCAAGCTGTCTGCTGGTGGGTGACATCGACCGTGGAGGCGTGTTCGCTTCCCTGCTGGGTACTGTGGAGTTGCTGGAGGCGCACGAGCGAGAGCGCATCCGGGGCTTTTGCATCAACAAGTTTCGTGGTGATCTGGGTCTGCTGATCCCCGGTGTACGCATGATGGAACAACGGCTCGGCATACCCTGCCTGGGTGTCGTGCCCTACCTCCCGGGTCTCGCTCTTGAGGAAGAAGATAGTGTTGGGCTGCCACCGCTCACGCGCACGGGATGGTTGCCAGGAGAGACGAAAGCGGACCGCGCCCTGCGGATCGCAGTGGTCGCGCTGCCGTCGTTCTCTAACTTCACCGACTTTGACTCGCTGCGTGCTGAGCCGGCCGTTGATCTGCGTTTCTGCCGCGCTGCCGAGCACCTGGCGCATGCCGACGTGGTGATCCTGCCGGGCAGCAAGCAGACAATGAGTGATTTGGCCTGGCTCATCGCCCAACGCATTGATCAGACCATCCTGCAGCACGCACAAAACGGCCTTGTGGTTGGTATTTGCGGCGGGATGCAAATGCTGGGTGAGCAGATCGCCGATCCCCTGGGCATCGAGCAAAGGGGCACTGTGAACGCACTGGGTCTGCTGCCAATTCACACCATCATGGAAGCAGACAAAGTGACCCGGCTATGCTCGGCCACCATGCAGACCACTTCCCTCTTCGGCCAACCCGTCACGCACGACCACCTTGCCGGGTATGAAATACATGTCGGCAAAACGGTATATAGCCCGGGTGCAACCCCCTTTGCTCAACTGATGGACGGCCAGGCTGACGGAGTCACCTCCGCTGATCAGCGAGTGTTCGGCACCTACCTGCATGGCATCTTCGACGAGGATACGTTCCGTCACGTATTCGTAACCGCTGCCCGCACTTTTCACGGTCTGCTACCGGCCGAGACGTTGATTGACTGGAAGGCCAGGCGCGAATTATCGCTGAACCGTCTCGCCGCCTCGGTGAGTGAGTCACTCGACCTGCAACGGCTCTTCTCCTGGGTGGGTCTGGTTTCAAACGTCCAGTGAGCTGTTGCAATCCATTGAGACCATCATCTGCTTGCATGAGAGCTGGCAGCCCTGGCCGCCATGGCTGCTGCTCTCCCTGCCGCAGCGTACAGGTTCAGGCGGGAATACAGACCGAAGGCAGATCCATCGTCAAGAAAACCGCCGCCTGGCCCTTCAGTCTCCGTGAGGATCTGGTCCGCCTGTGACAGGGTCAATGTTGGGAAAGCGATCGTGAGGAGATAGCCTGCCTCGGGAGCGAGGGCGGCGACGTCTTCGATGGTGCCGGCAGTCGTACTGTGAACCACGGGCAGGTTGTAGGTCTGCGTACTCGCGTAAAAAGCCTCGTTGGCGGCCGGATTGCTAAGTCTGCCCGTATCTTCAGCCGCGCATTGCTGCATGGTCTTGCCACAAGCTGCTTCCAGCGCAGTCGTGATGCTCGCACGTGCTGCTTTGACTGCGGCTTGGAAATTCGCAACTTGTGGAGTGGCTGGGAACGTGCGATTGAGGTAAGCCGGATCGTTGGCCAGCAAGTGCGCCACGTCGTAGGTAGCGAGGGTTCGGCCGGCCAACACATCCATGGCATAGTGGGCCCCGATCAGGATGCGGTCGTTGCCGTACTCGGCACCGCGCGTAATCATCTGCTGGTATCGCTCAGGCACCAAAACGGCCAGGAGCAACGAGCCCATGTACCCATACGTAGTGTGACCGCTGGGATACGAAGGGCTGTTGATCAGGTTCATGATCGGCCCGCGATTGTATACGGTGTTATCGGCCGGCACGTTGAAGTAGTCCAGGCCGATGACGGCGGTGACGCTGGGTTCGGTTTGGAAGGGGCGCGAATTGCCGAAGGCGTCGGCTCCAGGAGAGCCGCCGGGGAGGTTGTAGGCTTGGCCGAAAATATCTTTCTCCCCGCCTATGCCTTGCAGAATGGCGATCGCTTCTGGCGATGCGGGCGTTGTGCCGTCGGTGGTTGCGTTTGCGAAGAAATATTTTCCGGCATTGGAATGGGTTCCCGTCGTCGCATTGGCGTATGCAATCACGTCCGCCACCGGCTGCGACAGGTCGGTGCAATGATCACGATCGATGTAGTGAGCATGCGCCAGGTATGCGGCACCCAGAGTGGTGCCGAGTCCGTCGGCAAGCTCAGCAAGGTTTGCCTGGGTAATGAACACATCGCGCAGAGCTTGCTGCTGCTGTGCAGCGAATGGGAGTAGCGTCGCCTGGCGCATGGCGCCGCTGGCAATAGCGCCGGTTGCGGAGTAATTGGCGCCCAGGGCCGCGGCGCCCGCGTAGGTTTTCGCCAGGACTGTCACCGGGGCAAGGCCTCTGAGCACGGCGAGGTCAATCGCCAGCGGTTGGGTTGGGGCGTTCTTGTGGGAGGCGGTCGTGGTTTGTTGGATTGGGCCAGGCATGCTCAGAGTCCCGCAGGTTTGCGCAAATGATCGAGCAGACCCGGGACCGGCGAGCAGAAAGATGGCGAGGGAGAGACAAAGTAAGCAGGCGCCAGCACGACGCCGGGCGTTCCGGCCAGAAATCTTCTCCTGCATGCAACATCCTCCTGATCGTCGTGGCTCGTGAATGATGCGAAGCCGCACAAGCGAAAAGAATGCTTCTGGTCGCTTAGGCGGGCAGCTGCTATGTGCGTGAGACCAAGGTCAAGCAACAAATGCTTGCTGTCAAGCACGAGCACACTGAGCATGCACAAGTGTAGGGAGGCATCAGGATGGTAATACCATGTAGAGCGCTTCGCCCGTGCGCAGGCGCCTTTCGTTTGCAGCGGGGCTACTGCGGAAACACGGCGCTGGTTTGTTGCACCCGCCAGACGGGACCGCCCAGGTAGAACTGACCCTCTTCGCGGATGAAAGCCGGGGGCGTCGATTGCATGATGTAAATATGGAAGTCCCTGGGTTGCTTACCTATGAGCGGTGCGATCATCCCCGCGAGGCCGCCGGCCTCCACGTGAACAACAAAGTCGGTTGCCTTCCGCGCAGTGCCTCCGACCCTGAAATGCAGCTCACCGGCAGGTCTGATCGAGATGTGGATGAGCCTTGGCTTAGCCGTGGGCGCGATGTAGGACACGCGCGTCTCCGAAACCTCCGGAGAGATGTTCAACAGCAGATTGGGTGGTAAACCATTCGCCAGATCGGCGGGAAGATCGAAGTGCTCGACTACGCGTTTCCCGTCTGGCGTGATCGAGGTGACCTGACCCGTCTTCGCTTCAATCCGAACATCAATGGGGTCGGGAAAAGCAGGCCCGTGCTGCACATGATGATCGCTTACCAGGGCGAAGACTTTGTTTTGCGTGAACACGGTCGTCTCATCATCAATGGACCCATCAAAAAAGTGGAAGATCGTTCGATTCACGACCCTCGGCCCACTGACCGTCTGCATGTAGTCCCCCATCGCGATGCGCTGGCCTCCGGTTGTGCGTATCTCGAGAAAGCCATGCGCTGAGCCTTGTGGGTATTTCACTGCGATGGGTTCGCCGTAGGAGCGTGCCACTGAAGCACTGATTGCGAGCAGAACAACTACGGGACCAAAACTAAACCTGGGCATTCGATGACAGCACATGCTTGCAACAAACCTCTATTTCTCGTAATCGGTCGCCATCCGACAGTGTTCTGAGATGCACGGTCCGGATGGTTTGCCATGCAACTTTCCTTAACGCTCACTCCAACGCCGAGCCACCAACCCTTTGCAACGAAGCGGGCATCCCAACACTAAAGAAAGAGTCGGGAGCTGCAGGCATCGATCCGTAGGCTAAGCCCGAATCTGTAACAACCCATTAAAGCAACACGGCAGCACCTATGCAGTTTGCGGCGCACAGGGTGCCGCATAGGAGAAAAATGGCTGACTATAACACTGTTGCAGCATATTTTCCGTCTCAGTCCTCTGCTGAGTCGGCAATCGTGAAGTTAAAAGAAGCAGGATTTTCACAGTCGCAGCTTGGGGTAGCGGCAGCCGGCTCGCAGGGGGTTCAAGATACCGACGCTGGCACCCATACCGCCAGCACGCGCGAAACACAGGGTACCGCTTACAAAACCGGCCACACAGCAGGCAGTGCGTGGGAGAAGTTCAAGGGTCTTTTTGAAGGCAATGCCGCCGAGCCGTACGCGGGGGAAAGCACCAGAGAAACTTTCAACGACAACGTGATTACCCCTGATCCTGATTACGGAACGTCTGGTTACGAGGCGGAAGATGTGCATGGATCCCTTTCCGGATTGTCAGTTCCTCAAGAGCACTCCCGGTATTTCGGCCACCGTCTCGGTAGCGGCGAAGGCGCGATTGTTACCGTGAATGCGCCTGGGCGCGAGGCTGAGGCGCGGCAGATCCTCGAAGCAAACGGAGGAGACGTCGGCAGCAACGCAGCGAACTACAACTACGACGCAAACCCCAATCCCACCGGCAACCAGAACATTCAGCTGTATGGCGAAGTTTTGCGAGTCCACAAGGACCGTATCAGCCGGGGCGAGGTACGGATTCGTAAAGAGGTGCACAGCACGACACAGACAATCGAAGTGCCAATTACTCGCGAAGAACTGGTGGTGGAAAGAATGCCCGTGTCTGGTCAAACCACCGCAACCGGTGCTGCGTTCCAGGGCGAAGAAATTCGCATACCTTTGAGCGAAGAACGAGCCACCGTGAGCAAGGAAGCAGTCGTCCGCGAAGAAGTGCGGGTGGGCAAGAAGCAGGTATCCGATGTTGAGACACTCAGCGAGCAGGTAAGAAGCGAAGAGCTAAAGGTCGATGGAGATACGAAGAGCACGGTCCGGTCCGGCACGAAATAGGGAGCGAGGTGCGTTGATCAGCCCCTTTCCCGGTGATTCGGGGGAGGGGCTGTTTAGTCTGCCCACCTCTAACCGACGTGAGGCCTGGTGAATGTTTCAACGTCGCCGGGCTGGGTCCTGCGCGAACGGCTGAGAGTCCACGAACAAAAAAGCATCGGGGCACCCCGTCGAGCCACTCGTTTCAGAATGCTCGCCTTGCATTTCCCCCCAGTGAAGCAGAAAAGAACCGATGTCGCGCCGCTTCATATAAGGATGCTGCACGACCTCGACCACCACGCAGGAGTACGAGACACCAAACAGAACGGCAATGGTGCGGCCGGCCGGAAATGAGTCGAGGAGAGCACCAGCAGCCGAGGAATTTCTTCGCCGCCATATTGGCGGCACATGCCCCTCGATGAGCGCATGTTTCCCTTTTCTCGAGAGCCGGCCGCCCACCTTCTGTTCCATTGCGTCCAGAAAAGACGGCGCTGGTGCGTTGGCTGCAATCGCGGGCCGCGTTGGCAGCAGCGCCGGCAGTACCGCGTTGCGAATGAGTGCGGCTCCAAGTTGCTGCTTTGCCCAGTGCGCACTGGTCCGTACGTCTCCGCTCTTGCAGGTCGCGCGTGCAAACGCTCCGTCGACCGTTACCAGGACTATATCCGGACGAAATGCAAACAGTGCTGAAGACTGGTCCGCAAGCATATCGGCGTAGTTGGCGTAAGAGCCAGAAAACAAGTCGACATCGAAACCCTGCTTAATCGATGCCGCACACAGGAGACCCCGCAGATAAGCGAGACCAGGGGAGCCCAGCACGGCCATCCTGGGACGCCGCCGGAGGTCCTCCTGCGCCACTGCTATATCGCGGACCGCTGTCGATGAAAAACGATTCATGCAGAAATACAAAGGAACAGCTTCGATTTGTGTGGAAGAACACACCAGCGCTGATGGAACGAAGCTACTCAGCTCGTTCTATACAGATAGGCAGTGAAGTAGAGAACGAGCAAACCAGACAGACTGCTTCGTTGGAGTGATGACAGCACGCGAAAGTTGTCTCACAAACACAAGCAGGCATCGTAATGCATGTTCTGCCCGAAAGAAGGCAGACTAAAACTGCCTTCCCTGTTTTAAAAACCAGGTCACCTGCGTGGAGATCGTCGTATCGCTTTGCAGACCCGGCTTATAGATTGGGGCCTTCCACCATTCCTGCTGCACGCGTGCACGAAGCTCGATATCCGGTCGAATTCTTTTCACAACAGAGACATCGAAGATATTCTGCGTGGTGCCCAAAGGAATGAAGTTACGATCCGCCTTGGCATTGCGATACATCAACTGGATGTTCTCGCGCGGAGACAGATGATAGGTGAGCCACGCCTGCCCCCCTTTGGCATCGCGTCCGATCCAGTCCGTGAATAGAAAGCCTTTATTGGTTGGTCCCTGTTTTTGCACGGATTCATAGTAGAGAAAGTTGCCGTTCAGGTGTTCGTTGCTGACCGGCATGGTCGACGCACCTTCCACGCGTAAATCGAGCGCAGGCACTTTTGGGAAATGCGAAAGGTAAAGACCGGGACGCACGGCAGCCCTGCGAGGTGCACTGACGGGGCTGACATCATCGTGGACTTCAGAGTCGCTATAGAGAGATAGCCAGCTACGAACAAACGGCAGCCGGTAATTGAAATCGAAGCTGCCAAAGCGCGCGCCCGGGTCTTCGCGCGAATACTTCTCAGCAAGCGAGACATTTTGCAGGCTGAAGAAGCTCTTCAGAAAGGTATGGATGGTGATGGGAGCGTGATCTTTTCCGCCCCAGATGGACGTTCGCTCAAACCCGAATTCCAGATTTCTGGTAGGTTTTAGGCTTATCTTCTCCACATGCACCCACGGACTGTTGGGATACGTATGCCCCTTTAAGCTGCCGACATAGAAGTCGTAGCGAATGGGACCAGTCAGGGTCGACAGCCAGGGTATGCGCAAGGGCTCAACACGATTGATCTCGAATGCGTAGATATTCTCCGCATTGGTGCTCCAGGACATACTTCCACCCTGGGCGGGCCCGAGCCAGTGGTCATTTTTGCCAAAAGAGATCTCATGACCAAGCAAATGAACGGCCGCATTGGCCTCCAGCAATCTGAAAGTGTTGACAGAAGCAATCGGCCCCTGGGGAATCGTGTCTTGTCTCACAGTGCTGTCATAAGGGATGAAGTCGATGCCGGAGAGCGTCTGCGCCAGGGCAAGCGAATAGCCCGGGGCTGCCGGCGCATGTTGCAACTCACCGCGCACATACAGGGAGAAGCGCCCGCCCTGGGCGCGACTGCTGAAGCCAGTGTAGTTGTTAAAGCCCTGCTGGTACGGACGGCCATAATCGTTCACGATCGTTTGCCCCAGGTGGTAACTGTCACGGAGCGGGGTTGCTGAGATGCCGCGCAGATCGCTGTAAACACTTTCCCATTGGACGAACGGCCTGCTTTGCACACTCAGGCTGGCTTCCTCCGGGGAAAGCTCTTTTCGCAGAGCGAGAAAGAGTTGAAGCGCGGTTTCGTCCCGCGGGTGATCATTCAACGCATCGGCGGATTCTCGCAGCATGTGCTCGATGCTCATGCGGGTCCATGGGCGAAGACCAAGGAAGGCGGTGTCGACATAACCCAGCGCGTGCAGACGGTCCAATGCTGGATACATCCAACTGTCCATGGGGACGTACGTGGAGCCAAGCGGACTGGTCGAGGTCGATGAGGTGTCCGCGAACACCAGTGGTATAGCAGTCGCAGTGCCGGCTGGTCCGGTGCTGCTCTGATTTCCGCTGCTCATCTGTGATCCGGCACTTGCTCCGGTCTGGGCTGGAGCAATCGGGGCCGCGATATTTCCAGCGACCAACAACGCCACCGCAAGAGCGGCTTTCAACAGCCTGCGAAGCACACAAGGTCCAATGATGCCATTGGCAAGCGGCTCTCCTTTCACTGCCTACAACGGCATGCAAACTTGTGATGCAAAATCAGGAGCGGTCTGCGACCGGCTTTGGGACGAAGGGGTGTTTTTGATCACGCCACTTGCTGCCGCAGACCGCGGAGGCCGTTCCCCAAAGGCAACAGCCTCCAACGACGACCGCATCTCCTCTGGAGACAGCACGTAGTAAATCTGGACTCTGCAACAACAACTGACAGATTGAAAGCTCGACGTACTGCGGTGATGGACACATAGCAATTGCTTTGATCCTGCCCTATTTCAGGACCCGTCTTGGCCAAGAATATTACGAATGCAATTCGTCAGTTTCCTGGGGAGTCTTCCGCGGCAACGCTCCCGGCGCACCCCTTTGACAGCCCGCATGAAGTACTCACCATGCCCAGTACCGCGACCCAGGAGACCTACGGTGCTGAAGAGCGCGGGCTGCCTGAGGCGCAAGCAGTGCAGAGCCGGCGATATCGCTTGTGCAAACGGTGGATGGATATTGGCCTGGTGCTGCTGGCAGGGCCGTTGCTGCTTGCGCTGTTTGTGGTGGTGGCTGCGATTGTTCGTCTCTCTTCGAAAGGCCCTATTTTCTACAAGCAGCGGCGTATCGGACGCCATGGCAGGATGTTTACGCTTTATAAGTTCCGCACGATGAAAGTGGATGCCGATCAGATCCTGCTGAACCATCTGCTAACGAATCCGGCAGCCCACCACGAGTGGATGCAGAAGCATAAACTTTCCGATGATCCTCGACTCACTTCCTGCGGTCGCTTTCTCAGAACAGCCAGCCTGGATGAGCTGCCGCAGATCTGGAATGTATTGCGAGGGGAAATGAGCCTGGTGGGTCCGCGCCCGATCATCTGGGCGGAAAAAGAAAGATACGGTGATCGCTTCCGTTTCTACACCGCGGTGGTCCCCGGTTTGACGGGCCTGTGGCAGATTTCCGGACGGTGCAATGTGAGCTATGCCATGCGCATTCGCCTCGACGAGCAGTATGTTTGCGAGTGGACCCTGGGGGGCGACTGGAAGATCCTGCTAAAGACGCCGGGCACCGTCTGCCGCCGCGAAGGGGCGTACTGACGGCGCGTTCTGATTTGCCACAGTAAATAGTTCCTTCCATCGGCGAGCAACTGCAACGGCGCTGTTCCCTTCCAATCCATTGGCACGATTGCACGTAGATCACGATGAGGTTTGCTGATATGGGATTTATCACCCCCAATGATTTCCCGAGCCTACAGGCTCTTTATACTGCGCAGCTCCGCTATCTTTTATCGACGGAGAACCAAATCGTAAAAGGACTGGCTACCATGATTGAGGATGCCGATGATCCCCAATTGAAGCAGGCTTTCCAGTCGCACCTTCAGGAGAGTGAAGTTCATGTCTCCCGCCTGGAGCAGCTGATTGGTGATGTCAACGATGATGTTGACGATAAGAAGGATCCGATTCTGACGGCCATCGCCGGGTCCGGCAAGAACATCACGAAGGAAACAGATTCTGGTCCGATCCGTGACGCCGGCCTGATCGCTACCGCTCAGAAAATTGAGCATTACGAGATCGCGTCTTATGGCAGCGCCCGCGACTGGGCAACGCAACTCGGGCTCTCTGAGCATGCGGCAACTCTGCAGAAAACGCTGGACGAAGAGAAGCATGCCGACCAGCTATTGACACAGATATCGCAGCGCGCGAATCAGAGTGCGTCAAGCGCCGCCGCTTAATAGGGCAGTGTCGCCGGTTCGCAGTTTCATGAGCAGCGAACCGGCGGAACCTCCGTCCAGTGCATGCCGCAGCTTTTTGACCGGTGGCCCCACTAGCTAGCCCCCAACTTGTCATCCCGAGCGCAGTCCAGGGATAACAAGTTGGGGGCTAGCTAAACTGCAAAACATGTCGTCGCACATCAAAGCTTAATCTTACGCGCAAGCCACAAGCCAAAACACAGCACAGACTCACAAATCCCTTCAACCTGTCGCACCAATTAGTACTGATGAAAATCCGCACTAGGCATTTAGAAGCGCGTCCTGCTTTGAAAAAGCTCATATCCCTTCCCTTTCCCCGTCCCTTGTGCCAAGGATTCGGCGTGTAAGCCTTTCCTTTTAGCTGGCCGCTCAGTTTCCGACCGGGCGCTTGCAGATGCCAACCTGCGTGGCCGTCGCGTAGAATGCCTCAGCATGAGGAAAGAGTCATGACGCTGAGCGTTTACGACGGGAAAGACTTTGCCCGGCAGTTTCGGGTTGTACGCAAAAACACGCTACAGATCGCCGAGGATATTCCTGAAGCCAGTTACGGTACTGCGATAGCCCCTGATTGCCGCACGGTCGCGGCGTTGCTCACGCACGTCGCGGTTGCTCCGAATATGTGGTTCGAGGTCCACGGCAAGCAGCGGGTGAACACTCTGGTTGGCTTTGATTTTGTTAGCCTTGGCCGCCGCGCCGCGATGGAGGAACAAAAGCCGCGAACCAAAGCAGAAATTCTCGATCTTTTACGCGATGAGGGCGAGCGGTTTGCCGAGTGGCTAAGCGGTCTGACGCCCGAGTTTCTCGCGGAAATGATTACCGTGGCCGATAGGTCAGGAGAGAAGTCCCGCTTTGAGCAACTGCTGGGCGCCAAAGAGCACGAGATGCACCATCGCGGCCAGCTCATGCTGATAGAGCGACAAATCGGCATTGTTCCCCACCTCAGCCGCCAAGCACAAGGGGCGTGATTTTGATTCAGTGAAGCATGCCGGCAATCCATGCAGCATGCAAAGCAGTCCTCTTGTCTAATAAACCGTGACGCAAAATAGATCCGCACCCGGAGAGCTGTTGCAGACAACCCTCGACACGGCCACTCCGCTGCTTTTGTTTGACCACGCCACCAGGGAATATGCCAACGCTGGCGAACGAGTGCGGGCGTTGGATGACGTATCTCTGCAAATTGACGCTGGCCGGTTCATTGCCGTCATGGGTCGCAGCGGTTGCGGCAAGTCCACGCTCTTGCACCTGGCAGGGGCCCTGGATTTCCCAACCACCGGGCACGTTTGCCTGGATGGCGTTGCCACCGATCAGTTAAACGAGGCGGGCCTCACCCAGTTGCGGCGGCGGAAGATCGGCTTCGTCTTTCAGTCGTTCCAACTGCTGCATACTCTCAGCGTGCTTGAGAACGTTGAGGTGCCTCTCCTGTTGGCGAGCACGGGCAATGCTCGTGAGAAAGCCATGGCCCGGCTCGCGGATGTTGGCCTGGCGGAGCTGGCGGACCGCATGTCCCATCAGCTCTCGGGCGGGCAGATGCAGCGCGTGGCCATTGCGCGCGCCCTGGTGCATAACCCACGCCTGATCCTGGCCGACGAACCCACCGGCAATCTCGATACAGCAACCGGCAACGCTATTCTCGAGCTACTGCAGCGGGTGTGCAAAGAGCATCAAGTCACCGTGCTGATGGCGACGCACAGTGAAGAAGCCGCTGCGGTCGCCGACACCATCGTGCGTATGCGCGATGGCCGTGTAATCGAAGAGCAGACCTGATGGGGCGCATGGCACTGCTCTACCGGCTGATTATCCGGCCGCTCTTTCGCCAGCCCGGCCGTGCCCTGGTGATCCTGTTTGCGGTGGCATTGGGGGATGCCGCTGTGGTCGCGATCGACCTGGCAGGCGATGCCGCAGCCGGCTCTTTTCACTCATCGATGGAAACCCTGGCCGGTAAAGACGATTTTGAAGTCACCGCGGCCGGTGGACTGCCGGAGGCGCTGGTCGCGAGGCTTGCGCGGCTGCCGTATGCACTTCGGGTGAGCCCGCGGATCGAAGACCACGCTATGGTGATCCCGCCGGGCCAGTCTGCGGCGCAGGCCCTGCCGCAGGGTTTGACTGCGACCATACCCCAAACCGTGCCAGTCATCGGGGTCGACGTCGTCGCCGAAGCGAATAAAGCCGCGAACGAAGCGGACAGCAGTGCCAACAACCTGATCAGCCAGGCGACATCAGGCCCTGCCCTGGAGCACATCAATGATCCGGACGCCGTGTGGGTGACCCACGGACTGGGGAAAGCGGTCGGCGATCACCTCCGCTTGCAGATCAACGATCTTGCGCGGGACTACGTGGTGCGCGGGCTCATCCCCCAGTCTGCCCAACTGGGTACGGATGCTGTCCTCATGGATATCGGTTCTGCCCAACTGGCCACCGGCAAGTCAGGACGCATTGACCGCATTTTGATCAAAGCGCCGGATGCGGATTCTTCAGACCCAAATCGTTTTGCACTGTGGCAAGGAAGGCTGCAGCAGGCTCTGCCTGCGGGCGTGCTGCTCAACGCCCAGGGAACAGAGACCGCCGCGAACCGGCGCATGCTGACAGCGTTTCGCTGGAATCTGCGCATGCTGAGCGGCATCGCGTTGCTGGTGGGCGCATTTCTCATCTACAACGCTGTATCTGTCTCCGTGGTGCGGCGCCGGGCGGATATTGGGACCATGCGGGCCCTGGGTGCGAGCCGCGCCACCGTGATGGTTGCATTTTTGTGCGAGGCGGGGTTGGTGGGCACCGTGGGTTCGTTGCTCGCGTTGCCTTTAGGCCGCCTGCTTGCGGGTGGCGCAGTTGGCATGCTTTCGACAACCGTCAATGCGCTCTATGTCTCCAGCCGTCCCGGCACCATGCGCATCACCTCCGGATCGGTTTTGTTGGCACTGGTGGCGGGTATCGGCGTGGCGCTTGTGTCTGCATTGTCGCCAGCGCAAGAGGCCAGCATGGTGTCGCCGACCGAAGCCATGGCGCGGGGGCGGCGTGAATTTGCGGTGCGGGTCGAGCGCAAACGCGATGCGCTGATTGCGCTGGCGCTGGCGCTGATTGCCACGTTCGCTGCCCTCGGACCGCCCATAGCGGGCAAGCCTCTGCTGGGTTACTTGTCGGCACTGCTCTTTGTGGCGGCTGCCGCCCTGCTGGCCCCGCTTGTGGTGTATCGCGCCACGTCGGCCGGGTCAGGAGGATTATTGCGGGTGCTTAGGGGTAGAGGCGCTGCTTGCGTCGCGCAGCCTGGGAGCGTCGCTGCGTAGGACCTCTGTGCTGGTGGCTGCACTGGCCACGGCCATCGCCATGATGACTTCCGTGGGCATCATGGTGGGCAGCTTTCGCCAGACAGTGTTGACCTGGCTGGATAGTGAGTTGCCTGCCGATCTTTACCTGGCGCCGGCTGGGGCGATGGGCGGTGACCTGCACCCCACCATTGCCTCCGAGGTGGCCGACCGCATTGCGGCAACGCCAGGAGTGGACAGCGTGAGCCGGATCCGGGCTTACGAAATTCAGTACGAGGGACTGCCTGCTTCGCTGGCCGGTGCAAGCCAGGGCCGGAGTGCGCCTCGCCAGAACCTCGCCTTCTTTTCACGCAAGCCGAGTGCCGAAGTATTGCGAGAACTGGCCGGGGGCGATAACGCGGTGGTCAGTGAGCCCTTTGCCAACAAGCACCATGTGAAAACAGGCGACAGCCTCACCCTCACTCTGGGCGAGCATCGCGTTGCCTTTCACGTGATCGATGTGTTCTACGACTACGGACACGAAGCGGGCTACGTTGTCGTGGATTGGAATACCCTCCTGCGTTACCTTCCGCATACTGCTCCTACCAACCTTGCGGTCTACCTTACGCCCGGTGCGGATCTTGAGAACGACGCGCGCTGCCGTGCAACTTGCGATTGCGCATAGCAGCCTGATGATGCTTTCCAACCGCCAGATACGGCAGCAGGCGATACGCGTGTTCGATCAAACGTTTGCGATTACCTACGCGGTGGAGGCGATTTCGATTCTGGTAGCGATAGGCGGCGTCGCGGGCGCGCTGATTTCGATCGTGATGGACCGCAGGCGTGAGTTCGGCGTGCTGCGCTACCTGGGGAGCACGCATGCGCAGATTCGCAAGCTGATCCTGGTGGAGGCAGGCCTGATCGGTTTGTTTGCCAATGTGCTGGGCCTGGTGCTCGGCTACGTACTGTCGCTGGTGCTGATCTTCGTGATTAATAAGCAGTCGTTCGGGTGGACCATTCAGTTTCACTGGCCGGTCGCCGTGTTGTTGGGCTCCCTGAGCGTTGTTTATCTGGCGACGGTGCTGGCGGGGCTCTACCCTGCCCGTCTCGCCGTGCGTTTGGATCCGATGGAGGTGGTGCATGAGGAATAGGTGGCTGGGTCTGCTGCTCCTCATTGCCAGCTGCGCCGGGGCTCAGGACTACAAGATTGCGCAGCCCGGCTATCGCTTCTCGTTTCCACGAGACTACTTCAACCATGAGGATTACCAGACTGAATGGTGGTACTACACGGGAAACCTGAAGGCAGCGGACGGCCACCGTTTCGGTTACGAGCTGACGTTCTTCCGGCAAGGCGTTTCACGCACCGAGAGCACCCGGCCGTGGTTTGTACGGGACTTATGGATGGCGCACATCGCGCTCAGTGACATCAGCGGGCAGCGGTTTTATCACGAGGAACGACTGAATCGATCAGGGCCAGGGATCGCCGGAGTGGATGCGCAGACCGGGCTGGTTTGGAATGGCAATTGGGAGGTGCGCATTGCTGATCCAGCGGAAGAGCTGCAGGCGGCCGCGGAGGAGTTTAGCTTCGGTCTGCACCTTAAGCCGCTGAAGCGGCCAGTGATCCAGGGCGAGAATGGGGCAAGCCAGAAAGGTGCGGGCTATGGACATGCATCGCAATATTTTTCCCTCACCCGCCTGGCGACGACCGGATCCATTGCGCTGCATGGCAAGACGTACCAGGTCGAGGGGGATTCCTGGATTGACCATGAGTTCTTTACCGGGTCAATGGCTTCAGATGAGACAGGTTGGGATTGGTTGAGCATACAACTGGCCGATGGGACCGAACTGATGCTCTACCGCTTGCGGCACAAGGACGGCAGCATTGACCCGTACTCCTCGGGCAGTTATGTGGATGCAAGCGGAAAGGCGACCTTTCTCTCTTCTGCTGATTACAGTCTGAAGCCTGTCGGAGGCGCCAGTGGCTCCTGGACTAGCCCAGCGACTAAGGGTAAGTACCCCGTGCAGTGGCACGTTTCGATCCCGCGTTTGAAGTTGGAGCTGGAGGTGACGACTCCGCTCAAGAGCCAGGAACTGGCCAGCAACTACGGCCCCAGCTATTGGGAAGGAGCTATTGACTTGAACGGGGTTCGGGATCAATCGCCTTTGCGTGGAACGGGGTATCTGGAGATGACCGGCTATGCGGATCCGGGTAAGCCGATCGTTCCTCAGTAAAGCGGCCTCAGTAAAGCGGCCTAAGTGACGGCGGTGACGGTACCCGCGCCTTGCTCTCCTCTGAAGGCTACGAATTCATTCCAATCGCTGCCGGCGCTTGCAGACGGAGCTCGCTAACTAGCCAGGCATTGTTGCTGGAACCGACGGTTGTGACGAGAGTGGAGTCAGAACGTTGAGGGGCTTCGCCCGGTCGTCTTCAACCCACGTACGCCGGAGTCGGCGAACATGGGGCACCCGTCCAGGGGTCAGCTCGGTCCCAACTTGTCATCCCGAGCGCAGTCGAGGGATCTGCTGTGGACGGAGCGTCATGAACGTGCCGACATGATGGCGATGACGAGGCACGCGTCATCACGTCGCCTGGCGGTTCACTCGAACCCGGTGGAAGCCCCGGACTTTTAGTCCGGGGGCGCGGGTGTAGAACCCGCGCTGAGAGTGCGCTTCACCATGCGAGGGCTTTAAGCCCAGGTGGCAGCGGCGTCAGTCGATTGGAAAGTTGCGTAGGTTTCGCGGGGAGCTCACACGGCCGATTGGCTGGCGAGGCTTGGTTCCACCAGGGCTTAAAGCCCTCAACCTTTGCGCGCGTTTAAGCGCGGGTCTTGAACCCGCGCCCCCGGACTCAAGTCCGGGGCTTCCACCGGGTTCGAGCGTAACCTGCAGCCCTCCCCCCGGGAACTGCGCCGCCGGGTGCTCCGATAATCTTTCAGCGCGTCGTACCCATGGAGAGCAGCCGCTATTGATCATTGCCGACCTGGAGATTTGAGTCAGGGTGAAACATTGCAGATCCCGGCGGTTGCGGCGATGTCTGGCTTCGCTAATCAGCAATCCCTGCCCGTCCGCGTTCATTCCATCCTCAATTTGCCCAAGGCAAATCAACTGCGCTTGGGATGCCAAATTGGTGAGAAATCCGGGCTAACCGCATCATGCTGCAAGAGCGGTGTGCATCCAAAGGCACGACTTTGCGGAGCAGTCCTATCACCCAGGACGATTTACCCGGCATGAGGCGCTCTCGCTTTTGCGCTGATGCCGCCGCAGAGCGATGTTCTTGTCGCTCATGACACCAGAAGCAATTGGACGACTGGCGAACCGGACCGTATTCCCGTGGCGCCGCAACTTGAACCAATACAGACGAAGCGCCAGCAGAAGAAGCACCGAGCCCTCAGATTCGAGGCCACCATCCGGGTGCAACCGGTGTAAAAGCAGATTAGCGCAGTGCCCAGGGCTTTTCCGGTTCCGGCTTTCCCGGGGCGCCTCGATCCAGGCATCGGCAACCATCCCGGTCACGATTGCGTACACGCCCTTGCCCATAAGATCGATCCACTGTTCATCGACCGGCCACGTCCACGGGGGTGCGCCTACGCCAGTCGCGTTCTCAATAGACTGATCGTTCAGCAGCCGCAGGTTGAGATGAAGGAAAGAACCGATCGGCCCACGTACTCCCCCTTCTGCCATCCACCCGCGCACCGCGCCCAGAAGAATACCCTGGCCCCAATGCATAACCCAGTTCATGCCGACTCGCTGGTCATCCGGCCGATGAGGCTGCCTAAGGAGCCGTTCCAGGGTGTGTGCGGGCACGTATGAGTTTGGCCTGCGCGTGAACGTCTGCTCTATTTTCTCGGCAAGCGTCATAGCCGCCACACCGGCGGCGCCGGCCACAAGTCCCTTGTATGCTGCTTTCGCTGTCATTGCCGCTTCTCCGTTGCGTGGTGGGATGGCTGGCTCGCAGGCGCCGTTGCCGAGTGTCAGGCGACGTTTGCCGCTTCACAGCGATCGCAATTGCCGCACGGCCGCACCCGTTCATCCCCGAAGTATCTCAACAGGTATTCCCGACGGCAGCTGCGGCACTCGGCATATTTCTGCATGTCCAGCAGACGTTGTTTGCGACTCTCTTTTTGCTGCGCCTGTTGCTCGGTAGCCGCTGCAGTAATGCCGGCAATCGACTCCTCCGTTGCCACTTCTACATCGCCAGACGCAGTCCGCCTGGCTGCGCCCACCTCTTCCAGCTTGTGGAGGATGGTGGTCAGTTTGCGGGTGGAGAGGTGGGTCTGCTCAGCCAATTCTTCGCGGCTCGTCGGCCCCTCATGCTTTCCAAGCACGTGCACGACGGATTCCAGGCTTGCCGCATCGATAGCGCCGCTGCCCGTCTTGTATCTCTGCGCATTGATGTCTTTCGCGCAGTAGAACAGGACGGCCTCGGCCGGCTTTCCATCTCTACCGGCGCGCCCCACTTCGTTGTAGTAAGCGTCCGGCGAGTCACTCACGTCCGCATGGTAAACAAAGCGGATATTTGGTTTGTCGATGCCCATGCCGAAAGCGTTCGTGGCGACGATCACCGCCACATCGTCGTTCATGAATCGATCCTGTATGGCTGTTCGATCTTTCGCTTTCAGTCCGCCGTGATAAAAGGCCGCCTCGACCCCGCGCGCCTGCAGCTCGGTGGCAATCGATTGCGCGTTCTTGTGGGTGGCTACGTAGATGATGCCGGGCTTGTCAGCGAACTCCACACGCCGCATGACTGCATCCAGCTTTTCTTTAGTGGTGGCGTACGTGTCGGCGCGTAAAGAGATATTGGGCCGGTCGAAGCCCTGCACGAAAATGCGCGGCTTGCGCAGCCCTAGCTTTGCGACAATCTCGTCGCGCACGCGAGGGGAAGCGATGGCAGTCATTGCCAGTGTGGGCGGATGGCCGAGCGCCTCGATCACGCGAGACAGTTCAAGATAGTCCGGACGGAAATCGTGGCCCCACTGGCTGATGCAGTGGGCTTCGTCCACAGCAAACAGTGACACCTGGGCAGACTTGAGGTGCTCCAGTGTCTCATTTTTTCTGAGCTGTTCGGGAGCGAGAAAGATATAGCGGACCTCGCCCTCCTCAATGCGGTCAAGCTGTTCACGCATTTGGCGGGCGGCCAGAGACGAGTTGACGACAGCCGTTTCCGGCAGGTTACTGGCTTCGATGGAGTCAGCCTGATCTTTTTGCAGCGCGATCAATGGCGATACAACCACGGTTGCGTGTGGCAGCATCGCGCCAGAGAGCTGGTAAATGGCCGATTTACCAGAACCCGTGGGTTGCACGGCAAGCACGTCATGCCCATCGAGGATGGCCTGAATGGCTTCTTCCTGGCCGGGCCGTAGTGAAGGAAAGTCCAATAGCCGCCTGGCTTCGGCGGCTATGTCAGTTTGTTTCTTTTGTTTGCTACTCATGAAGATTGCTAAGCAGGGCGTCTTCTAAATAGATGCGCGAAAAGGCGGCCGGGATGTGGCGCCAATCTGTCGTGGTGGTGCGTTCCTGCGTTCTGGCGCCCGCAGTTACAGCCTCCCATGTTGCTGGATGTGTGAGCGCAAGGGCAACCGCTGGGGGATGGGCCGCGGGATGTGTACAACTGCGGCGAGGGTTACTCCTTGGCTTGGTTCGCCTGCTGTGCGGCTACTCCCAGCTTCTTCAACAGGATGCGCACCTGGTTGCGTTCTCGCTCGGTAAGCACCGAGGTGACTTCCTTGAGGTCCTGCTCATGCCGGGCATAAAGTTGCGTAATGAAAGACCGGCCAGAGCGCGTAAGTTCCACCAGACGAATCCGGCGGTCGGTGGCCGAGTGTTGCCGTACTACGAAGGAGCGCTTCTCCAGCCGGTCCACTGCCGAGGTCATGGAGGCATTCGCCAGTAACACTTTTTCTCCGATTGCCGAGATGGTCATCGGACCCTTGTGGAGAAGCACTTCAAGCACCATGAAGTCGCTGAGGCACAGACCCTCTGCGGCGATGCGACTTTCAACGTAGGACGCCAGCGAGCCGTAGGCCCTGGCCAGGACGACCCACAGCCTGGGTCCGTTAGAATCTGCGGTAGTGGACGCTGAGGGTGTCTTCATACTCATACTATATCGGATGTTTCGATGACGAAGGACGATGCGGAGCCTTCTCCTGAATCTTTTCCTTCGATATCGAATCATATGATAGCGAAGGAGATTAAACCATGCCAGTGAAACCGATTGTCGGGCTCCACCACGTAACCGCCATTGCCAGCGACCCTCAAAGAAACCTGGACTTCTACACGGAGGTTCTGGGTTTGCGGTTTGTCAAGAAGACCATAAACTTCGACGATCCAGGTACTTACCACTTCTACTTTGGGGATGATGCCGGTACTCCGGGCACCATTCTCACCTTTTTCCCGTGGCCGAACGCCCGTCGTGGCACGGTAGGGGCCGGCGAGGTCACGCATACAGCCTTCAGCATTCCGCCCACTTCCGTTGACTATTGGGAGAATCGATTGGCGGCACACGCGGTAGCCCCGGTTGCCCGCGAACAACGCCTCGGCGCAACGGTACTTACCTTCAGCGACCCCGATGGTATGAGGATCGAGTTGGTTGGCCAGGATGAACCTGTGGGCGCCAAGGCGCCTCGCTTTGCAGATGTGCCGGCGGAACATGCGATTCGCGGGTTTTTCGGCATTACGATGCTCCAGCGAGATGCTTCTGCAACAACTGAAGTACTCGGCTTGCTCGGCTTTCAGAAGGTGGCGGAGGAAGGAGCTCGCCTGCGGTTCTCAGCACCGGGCAATGCACTGGGCAATCACCTGGATATCGTAATCGATCCGCAAGCTGCGTACGGGAGGCCTGGTGCCGGCAGCGTACACCACATCGCGTTCCGGTCAGAGGATTACGAAGATCAGAAGCAGTGGCACAGCGTGATCGCGAGGCACCTCAGTGTATCGCCGGTGATGGAGCGCGACTACTTCCGCTCGATCTACTTCCGCGAACCCGGGGGCGTGCTGTTTGAACTCGCGACGGATAATCCAGGCTTCACGCTGGATGAACCGATCGATTCGCTCGGTGAGGAGCTCCGTGTGCCGGAATGGCTGGCGCCCAACCTTGTCGAGCTCACCAAGAGCTTGCAGCCAGTCACGTTACACAAACCGACATTGGCGGTGCAGGCATGACGAACGATCCGCATAAAGAGGGCGCCGTGCTGTTCGGCGGCGCTCCGCTGGGTGAGGCGATTCTCGCCGTGGTGACGCTCCATGGGCGCGGAGGTTCAGCGCAGGAGATGCTGGGGCTGGGCAGGGAGTTTGCCCTGCAGGGTGTCGCCTACGCGGCACCCCAGGCCGCCGGCCACACCTGGTATCCGCTTTCATTCATGGCCCCGCGTGCCTCGAACGAGCCGTACCTGAGCTCAGCGTTAGCCAAGGTTGGTTCGGTCGTCGCATCGCTCGAGCAGGCGGGACTGCGCAAAGAACAGATCGTGATCGCTGGGTTTTCGCAAGGTGCTTGCCTGACGACTGAGTTCGTTGTCTCGAACCCGGCGCGCTATGGTGGATTGATCGCGTTCACCGGAGGTCTGATCGGCGCACCTGGCGAAGTTGCGCTACCTGCTAACCGTTTACCAGCGGGGCTTGATGGTGTGCCGGCGTTGTTGGCCAGCGGTGATCCTGATCCGCATGTCCCCTGGACGCGGGTTGTGGAGTCGGCTGATACATTGCGGGCCATGGGCGCACAGGTCACGGCGAAGCGCTATCCTGGGCGGCCACACACCATCACACGGGAGGAGTTGGCACTGGCGCGAGATATGTTGCAGAAGGCTCGCGACATACACGCGGCGAAGTAAATAGAAGGCGAATCGCAACTCGCAATCGGTTTATTCCTGGAGATCTTCGGTCAAGTAGATGGTTACTGGTCAGGTGCAGTGACTCTCGGCGCAACCAAGCCGGTCCAGACCCTAACCGTCACCGCCCACATTGGATTACAAGTTGGGAAATAAGTGCTCGATGAGTTCGTTTCGCAGCGCCAGACGGAGATCAGTGCCTGGCGCCGGCTCGGTATTGGACTGAGGGTGGAGTGCCGTGGAGGGAGCGGGCGCTCCTGTGTCTGTCGTGTTGACGGCCAGGATGCTGGCGGTTCGGCGTGCCGGGTCGATCAGTAACTCGGAAGAGAAGCCACCCTGGTCGCCATCGTGAAATACATAGCGGTGGCCCTCGAGACTCATCACAAAAAACCCAAGGCCCATCATGGGCGCGCCGTTGGTATAGGGCGTGGGCGGTTGCCCCGGATCTTTGACTGGCAATATGCCGGTCCAGGCTTCTTCTAACGTGCTTCGCCTGAGAACGAAGTCGTAACGCCGATTAGCTGAATCGCCGATAAGAAAGCCGAGGTACTTCGCCATATCGGAGATCGGGGCTTTCAGGCCGCTGTTTGACGTTGTGATGCCAGTATCGAAGTCGAAAGGCTGCTCAGTGAGTGTATCCCCAGCTTTCAAATAGCTGGCAGAGACATGGGACTCGAGATAGTAGGGTGCGCGGTCGAAATAACTGTCGGCCATCTCGAGCGGCTTCAGGATATTCTTGTCGAGATAGACTTCGAAGTCATCACCCGATAGCCGCTCGATGATCTGGCCGAGAAATACGTAGCCGAGGTTGGAGTAACTCCAGCGGCTGCCTGGTCGAAAGGCAATGTGGGTATACGGCAGCATAGCGTTGATCTGTGCCCAGTGCTGCGGTTCAAAGGGTTGCCAATCGCAATTGGAGGCATCGTCGCAGTCCCAGGGCCATGTCGGATTGCGAAACCCCGCGCTGTGGCTTAGCAGCTGCCGGATTGTGATTGCATCGATGGGGCCGAAAGTGTCATGAACCTGGCGCAACTCGGGGACATACCGAACTGCGGGGTCATCGAGGGAAAGCTTGCCGCGATCGCGCAGTTGCAGGATGGCGATGGCGGTCATCGTTTTCGTAATTGAGGCCCAGTTGTAAGTGGTAGCGGCATCGACTGGCTGCCCGTTGCTCTTCCGTGCGACTCCAAAGAAGAATTGGGTGGGTGGCTGCTGGCCATGCACGATGGCGAAACCGCCCCCCACGACTCCGTGTTGCGACAGGACTGCCTGGAAGCGATGCGCAAAGGCCTGATCCGGTGTTGCCGGGGCGGTTTCGAGAGCGGGCGCGGGAATGAGGAACAGGAAGGTAAGCAGCGCTGCGCAGACAAGCCGGCGAGTCGACATGAGGGTCATCATATTACGGTGCATTGGCGCATCCCCCCCTGCAGTACTCAAAGAACGACCAGTTGTTCGTTCGGATTGAAGCCGGATGGCAAGAGGGCCGGTTTCTGGGAGGACGATGTACGATCAGGATTCGCGCTGCCCATCGAAGCCAGCGGTTTAGAGGAGAGATGCAGTTGAACAGAGTTTGGGCGTTAAGTTGTTTTGCACTGGTCTGCGCCGTCGCGGGCGGTCAACAAGCGAAGATGCCAGCGGACGATTTGAATCCGGGCTTTAAGCCGCCAGTGCAACAGACCGATTTCGATAAGCGGGTGGTCATGGTGCCCATGCATGACGGCACTAAACTTTACACCGTAATCGTTGTGCCCAAGGGCGCCAAGGGCGCACCCATACTGCTGACGCGTACCCCCTATAACGCGGCGGAACGTGCCGAACGTTCGAAGAGCGGGCGCATGATCGAGGCATTGCCGCTCTCGGACGAGGTATTTGTTGAGTCGGGTTACATCCGCGTGTACCAGGACGTTCGCGGCAAATATGGTTCTGAAGGTGTGTACCTGATGACGCCGCCGCCGGTGAACTCGGGCTATAACCCTTCCGGCGCCGACGACACGACGGACGCGTACGACACCATCGATTGGCTGGTGAAGAATGTGCCGGAATCCAATGGCCGGGTAGGCATGATCGGTTCCAGCTACGAAGGTCTTACCGTGGTGATGGCCCTGCTGCACCCGCATCCGGCGTTGAAGGTGGCAGCGCCTGAAAGCCCGATGGTCGATGGTTGGATGGGCGATGACTGGTTCCACTACGGAGCGTTTCGCCAGCCCAACATCGACTACATCCTGGGCCAGACTTCGAAGCGGGGAGCAGGCGTCGAGATACCCCACGAGGTGCGTGATGAGTACACCAAATATCTCCGCGCGGGCTCGGCCGACGCATACGCCAGGACCGAAGGTCTGGAGCAGTTGCCTTACTGGCGAACGATGGTGGAGCACCCGGCCTATGACGGTTTTTGGCAAAGCCAGGCGCTGGACAAATTGATTGCAGCCAAACCTCTGACGGTGCCCACGATGTGGGAACAGGGACTTTGGGACCAGGAAGATATGTGGGGAGCTATCCACAGCTATCGGGCTCTCAAGGGAGCGGGTGCGCCGAACGAGAAAAACATGCTGGTGATGGGACCGTGGTTCCATAGCCAGGTGAACCGTGAAGGCCGAACGCTCGGTCCGCTCACGTGGGCAACGGATACCACCGCCGATTGGCGGCGCGATACCCTGCTGCCGTTTTTCAATCAATACCTGAAGCCTGGTGCGCCCGAAGCGAAGACGCCACCGGTGCTGATCTACGACACGGGCGCAGATCGATGGGACAGGCCGCAGGTTTTTCCGCAAAGCTGCGAGCAGGGCTGCCCCGTGGCCGCAAAGCCCCTCTATCTGCAAGCGGGCGGCCGGCTTTCGTTCGACACGCCTGGTGCGGGCACCGCTCCGTTCGACGGGTATGTATCTGACCCTGCCAAGCCTGTTCCCTACCGGCCAAGGCCGATTGTGGCGGATGACGAGATGGGCTGGCGAACCTGGCTGGTGACCGACCAGAGATTCGTCGATGGACGGACCGACGTGGTTACGTACGAGACGGAGCCGCTCACCGCACCCATGAAGCTGTCAGGGGAGCCGGTGGTTCACCTGGTGGCATCCACCAGCGGCACAGACTCCGATTGGGTGGTGAAATTGATCGATGTGCAGCCAGACCGCATGGCGCCGCCCGTCGCGATGAGTGGTTATGAGTTGCCGATAGCGACCGATATCTTTCGCGGCCGTTATCGCAGCAGTTTCGAGCATCCTGAAGCAATCAAAGCCAACGAACCTCTCCCATATACCTTTGCGCTGCCCATGGTGAACCATACGTTCAAGCCAGGCCACCGTATCATGGTGCAGGTGCAGTCTACGCTCTTCCCTCTTTACGATCGCAACCCTCAGCGCTTTGTACCCAATATCTTTGAGGCCAAACCAGAGGACTATACCAGGGCGGAGCAACGCATCTGGCACGAGCCGGGCAAGTTAAGTTTTATCTCCTTGCCCATCGTGCCGGTACTCGCGGAAAAACCCTAGAATTGGCAGTCGGCAATGGCCTTGCAGGGAAAGGAATGAAAATGAATCGACGCAGTTTTCTCCGCTCAAGCGCAATGGCCGCCGGCGCGGCGCTCATCTCACCGGCATTTGCCACCAGCACCGGTAAAGAAAAGCTTACGCACAAGGAGCGGGTAGACCGTGCCTTAGCGGGGCGCGATCTCGATCGCCCGCCGTTCACTTTCTACCATCACTACAAGCGTCCCACGGCAGAACAGGAAGCTCAGGATCACCTGGACTTTCATCGTGCTTACAAGACCGACATCGTTAAAGTGATGAATGATTTTGACTATCCCGCAGCGGCAACCGGGCAGTGGTGGGAGCTGAAGCCCCTGGATAATCCCTACCCCAGGCAGCTGAAGACGCTCGAATTGATCCGCGACGGGCTCAATGGCGACGCCTACTTTGTCGACACTCTTTATGGGCCGTACATGACGGCGATGATCCTGTTTCAGTCGCAACCGAAATATGCCGGTAGAGCCAAATCAGAAGAGTTGAAGGATGAATCGATCCGCGATCTGCATCAGTTTCAGCTGGCGCATCCCGATCAATGGCATACGGCCATGGACGCGATTACAAAATCCACGATCAACCATGTGAAACACGCCAGGTCGATCGGCGCTTCTGGAGCGCTCGTGAGTGTGTTCAACGCCGAAAGCAAATTCGGCCCCGTCGAAGACTACACAAAGTTCACGCGGCCTTACGACAAGCGCCTTTTTGATGCGCTCAGCGACACGCGGCTGACAGTCTTACACCTTCACTACCTTGAGCGGCCCTACCTGAGCCAATTCACGGATTTTCATGCGCCGGTGCTGCAGTACTCGGTAGAGACCAGCGGCATTCCCATCGCCGAGGTACGCAAGCTTTACTCCCAACCGATAGCTGGTGGAGTGGATGAGGTCAACTTTGAGAAGCTGACCGTGGACCAGGTGCGAACCCAATGGCAGAAAGCGCGGCAACAAGCCGGCTCCAGGTACATCGCGGCACCCGGATGCTCCGTTCCCGATAGCACCACACCGCAGCAACTTGCACGGATGCCGCAGTCGCTTGGTGTCTGAGCGGCGGAAGGCCGGATCAACCTCTGACGGAAGCCTGAATGCTGGGCGCTGCGACGATGGCATTTTTGATGTCAGGGTCGCGGGCAAGGCGTGCGGTCGCAATCTGTTTTGTACGTCTGCCTGGCGGGTTCGCAAATCCTCGATTTGCTTTTCCACGTTCGCTTCCGTTTGCTGCATCCGGTCGTGTTCGGTAACGCCATCGCTCTTTTGCCCGTCTGTTGTTTGCAACTGATACTGAGCGAGCAGCGAGGCTTCTGCCCTGGACGATTCAAACGCGAAGCGGGCGACTTCAGCAGCGATGGCGATGGCCTGGTCGCGATAGATAACATCGTTGGGCTCCCCTGCCATCTGTATGGGTTGCAGCGACGCACGGTACAAACGAATGACCGCATTGAGGTGGGCCACGATGTCCTGGCTGCGCGCCTCCGGATCCAGGGGGGCACCGGAGAGAGTGTGCGGGCCGGCCTTCGGTTGCTGGCAGAAAAGGATCGAAGCACAACGAGAGAGCGGCAGCAAAAGGACTATCGCGCGCTTCCATAGCGAACCGTCTGATCTCTCACGCTCAGTGTTTGACGCGACCTGCAATCGGTACCTCCTGTTCTGCAAGATGAGATGCTGCACAGCGTCAATTGAAGCCACGGTAGGACTCGACGTGGTAAGGCGACGGGTAGGGAGTCGTCTGTAACCGGTTGCAGGCTTAGACCGTACTGGATCGGCTTTGAACTTCAAAAGCTTGTTGCTGCTATCAACCTCTCCGCAATCCTGATGTTTACGGACCGGGATACCAGTTCCAGCGCATTGCGAGGATCGATCGCGGGAACATGCGTGCGGGTTTACGCTCGGGTGACATAGCACTTCGCTTTAAGGGAATGAGTTGGACAGTCGTCGCTGGCATGCTACTATCCGCTTGCAGTACCGCAGCATAAGCTGCGAGCCGGCTAGATCGCCGGCTGGCGTGCGCGTAGGCCCCGGGCCCTGGGATGCACTTCTCCTCTCAGCAGCAATCTCCTGATTACGGCTGACCTATCCACTCACTAACGCGGGAGTAATCGTTGCCTACAAGAATGAAATCCATGCTGTTCTATGCCAGTCTGATCGCGGGTGCAAGCCTCACCGCGAACGCCTGGGCCGCCGATAGCGCTACTATCCCGGGCAACGTAAGTCCCTGGGTTTCTACAGCCGCTCGCACCGGAAGTGCTCCGGATAGCCAGGCGGTCACCATAGCCGTACACATGCGTCTCCGTGACCTGACGGGGTTGCGCGGCGTTGTGGCTGATGTCTCGAACCCAAAGAGCGTCAGCTACGGTCACTACCTGACACCTGCGACACTGAAGAGCCGGTTCGGTCCGGAAGCTGTCGATGTTACTGCGGTGGAAGCCATCTTGAAGAACGCCGGCATGCGACAAGTCACGGTGGGGCCGGCTGGTGCGTATGTTTCTGCGGTCGCAACCGTTGGGCAGCTTCGTTCTACCTTCGGGGTTACCCAGGATATCTACCGGTATGGTGCGACAACGGTCCGGGCTAACCGCGAAGCTCCCGCAATCCCGGCGGCGCTTACAGGTAAAGTCCTTTTCATTGAAGGTCTCGACGAGAGCTCTACTTTGAAAGTTCCCAATCATGTTTCTGCAACAATGGGTGCATTGAGGGCGCCTGCCGGGTACAAGCCCAGCGTGGTGGCCCATGCAGAAGTGACGAACGAGGCCTCTCCCGCAGCCGCAAGGGGCGTGGCCATTACGCCGCCCCCGGTTGCCTTGAACATTCCTTCCCCCTATTGCAGCAACTACTTCGGGGAAAGCGTAGCGACCTTGAGTACCAAGCCGGCGCCCTACGGCATGAAGGTGCCGTGGTTGGTGTGCGGTTACACTCCACAGCAGATTCAGCAGGCTTACGGTCTTAACCTCGTCAAGCCAGATGGCACGGGCGTTACGGTCGCGATTCTTGATGCATACGCTTCACCGACACTCGAAGCTGACGCCAACCGCTATGCTGCCAAGCATTCATTGCCGGCTCTCACCAGCAGCAATTTCACCCAGATCATTCCCCAGGGTATTTACGATGTCGACCCGACCGAGACCTGTGGGCCCTACGGCTGGTGGACCGAGCAATCTCTGGACGTGGCTGCAGTACACGGCTCGGCACCGGGTGCAAAGATCGTTTACATCGGCGCGCGCGAGTGCGGCACCACGCTCACTATCGCTCTGTTGAACGCCATCTACAACTACCAGGCTGACGTCCTCACGAACAGTTACAGTTTTAATGGCGAGGCTGTCGACCCGGCAACAATTCAAATGCAAGACCAGTCATTCATGGCAGCTGCGGCGCAAGGGCAAACCATCCTGTTCAGTACTGGAGATAATGGGGACTTGTCGCAGGTCAACGGGGTTGCCACCGGTTCCTACGAAGCAACCAGTCCCTACGCGACCGGGGTGGGCGGCACTTCACTGGCATTAGCAACGAAGAGAGGCAATAAGAGAGAGTGGGGCTGGGGCACGGCTCGGGCTTATCTCGCCGATGTGACGGTCAACAGTGCGCAGTCGGTCACCACCAGTGGAATTGCACAAACGACGGGTTTCGGCCTCACGTATTCTGACTTCTCGTTCTACGGTGGGTCGGGCGGCGGTATAAGCCTGATTGAACCCCAACCGAGCTACCAGGCTGGAGTTGTTCCCACTGCCCTTGCTACCACGTTGTGGGAGGCTTCCGGGCTTCCCGTCACTCTTCCCAACCCTCAGCGGGTCAGCCCGGATGTGTCGATGGTCGCCGACCCTTACACTGGCTACCTGTTCGGAGAAACCTACACGATCGCAGGCGATGGCACGAGCGATATCGGCTGTGACCCTACCTCGGCCACGACCGAGTATTGCGAGTACTCTTCGGGCGGCACAAGCCTGGCGTCGCCTCTGATGGCGGGGATGATCGCTGTCATGAACGAGGCGCGCCTGAACAACAACAAACCCCTGGTCGGTTTCGTCAACCCGCTACTGTACGGCTTGGCTACCGGCAAGACACTGACCAGCGCAGCAATCAACGATGTGGATGCGCCGCCCAGCCCGACTGCAGTGCTCCGCGGCTATGTAAACGATGACACCCGCGTTCGATTGATTACGATGAACTCTGTGCCGTTTGTTGTTTATCCCACACCCTTCCCTCTCTTGGCCTGCAGTATCACCATCTGCGAGGGCTTGAATGATGTGTTCAACAACACCACTCCTGGTTACGATAATGTGACGGGTCTAGGTGTACCGTATGCTCCCTACCTTGTGAAGCAGTAACCGGGTCTACCCGGCCTACGGTAGCGCTAATGGTAAACAAAGCGAGGGCAGTCCATCCCTGGACTGCCCTCATCTTGTTTACCCGGCTTATGTATCTTTTAGCGTGTCGGTCCGGTTGCTTTCTTTCTGGCTTTTGCGGCAGAGGCAGTATTTGCCACGAACTGCTTGCCTCTCCTGGCGCCAGCTACTTTCTTACGATCCGTGGCTTTGCGCTGCTCGGGCGAAAGCTCTTTCCACGCCTTATCCGGAAGATATCGGTGCGTGTCCTTGCCTTGCATCGCCTGCTTGCCGTCAGCTGTGTGCCATCGCTCGTCGCCCCATTCCTTCAGGGAGGTCTGCGCGGCGTCCCGCGGGTGCTTGTAACCGCCGCCCTGCGCTTCGTACTCGCGCGCGACCAGTTGGGCCTTGCGCGCGCTCCACTGACCAGCGCGCCCACCCTTTTCACCTGCCATGACTTGCTGCTTGATCTTCTCGCGCAATTCAGGCTGAGTGTAGTTGTCCGTCTGAGTTTTTGTTGACTTTTTGCTGGCCTTTTTCGCCGTCGCCCTGGTGCCTGGCTTTTTTGCCGTTGATTCCTTGCTTGGCTTCTTCGCCGTGGACTTCTTTGTCGTGGACTTCTTCGCGGGACTTCTTTGTCGTCTTTTTTGTCGCCATCTCCCCAGCCTCTTCTTAAGAGAGAGATGCAGACCGCGGCGGCGTGATGCGCTTGCGGTTTTTACCTCATTAATTATTTCCGGCGCTTTAGAGCGAGACCACAAGCCCTTGGGTGCTTATGGATTCGCAGCGTACCACGATTCGGCCCCCACGATTGCTCAAAGTCTTCTGAGGCCTGCTCGCGAAATAGACGACACATGATATTTATAAATTTGCGAGAGAGTCGCCGTCTTCGCTGAGCGCCATTGACAGTTCAGCGTTGCGTGGTCATCTGCGGTGCCATTAAGGTTTCCGCCGGCTTCATGACCAGCATAGCCAATCCAAGACACAACGCAATCAGGATCTCAGCGATGACCGGGCCTTGAAAGAAGTAACGATAGGAATTTACCGCGAAAGCGAGGTAACCCACGGCAAGGACGGCAAGGATTGGCCGGAGAACCATCGGATCTTTCTTCGCCAGCGTGCTTAGCTGCCATAGCAGTACTGCCTGTACGGTGAGTTCGATGGTGATGCCCATACCCATGCCAAAATAGAAATCCGCATAGCTTCTGCTGACGCCAAAAACAGTGAACCTGTTAGCCTGCATCGTTGCCGCGACCATCGCGGCGGTACCGGGCACAGGCTTACCGAAGACTCCACCGATGGTGTGCAAAATAGCATGGATCAGCGTAAGAACGGAAGCGATGCGCAGCAGGATCACGGGTTTCACCGTGCACCCCGTTGTGCGGCTTCTGATTCGAAGGACGCTGCGTACCGGTCAACAATACTCTGCCATGCACCGGGTCCGTCGAACATGTCGCGAAGCTGGGCTGCGCCGTCGCCGTGCCGTTCAAGCTTTGAGTGTTCCAGTTCGACAAGTGTAACGTCGGGGCCTTGCGAGCTGAAGCGAATTTCTACTTCGCTGGCTCTCGATAGATCGGGATCGAACACCCAGTCCGGCTGATCGTGCGCTGGACCCACGTGCCAGGAGAATCGTACGCGGTGGGGCGGTTCCCAGGCGAGCACCGTACCCCAGGTGCAGTGCTCGCCGTTGGCGTTGCGCTCGTACCATTTGCCGCCCACGCGCGGCTCTACAAAGATTGCCACGAAGGGCGTTTTGCCGATGTGGTGGGTCGCAGGCCACCAGGTCTCCATCTGCTCTACGAATACAGAGAAGGCCCGCTCAATCGGCGCCTTCACCTGCACCGCCTTACTTACTCTTAGATCGAGGTCTATGAAGTTTGACATCTCTCACTCCCTTCGCCGGCTTCTCGGCGGCCTCCTGAAAGGAACCGAGCGCCTTCGTCCACATCTGGTCAAAATGAGTACGCAGCCGGGCGACACCCACCGGATCAAGTTGATAGACCCGCCGCGTGCCTGCCTTCAGATCCGTGACCAACCCTGCGTCCTTCAACACTTTCAAATGCTGCGAGACCGCGGGACGCGTAACCGGAAGCATGCGTGCCAGTTCGTTCACCGCCAGTGGTCGCACCGAAAGCTTTTGAAAGATCGCCATGCGCGTTTGGTCAGCCAGGGCGTCCAGGCCGGTTTGTAGGTAAGCGTCCACTAACGGTAAGCTAGTACGAACCGATGAGCGCTGTCAACGAACTTTTTAGAACAATCCAGTACCACCACCACCCTCTGGGACCTGGTCAACTGGAAGCGCCTCGAACACGAATAAGCGGAATCAACGCAAGACTGTTTTTTGCCTACGTCTCTTTATAGCTGATCAGTTCATCCCGGCCCCTATTGTCATCCAAACCCTTCTTGTCATCCCGAGCGCCCTCTTGTCATCCACCCCCCTTTGTCATCCCGAGCGAAGCCGAGGGATCTGCTGTGCGCCTTTCTCCCTCCACAACTTTCTACAGAGCTCCAGCATCGGATGGGCAGAGGAACGTGGGTCTCGATAGCAGCCGCTTCGCTGCCAGGAGCTAATTCTCCTGCCATTCCTGCTGAAAGAATGGTTCCTCTGCGTGTCCGATGCTGGAGCTCGTGTGAAGATTTGTGGCAAGAGAAAGGCGCACAGCAGATCCCTCGGCTTCGCTCGGGATGACAAAATGGGGACTGCAGTGGCTTTTAGAGAAAGAGTAAATCGAATGCAGCAGTAAGCTCTGCACTACACGCTATCCCACTCGTGCCGTCGTAAGGGGATTGCTTCACTCATGACCCCCGAACCCGACAAGCCCTACTTGCTCGAATCAACCTTCAAATCGAAGTTAAATGCTTTTTTACTATCGAATGAGCTGATCGACCACGTCTTCGACTTATGTCCTTTGAACTCCGCCCACAACTGATAATCGACGTCGGAGCGCTTCCTCATGGAACGCCTCTGGACCCGCTCGCTGAGCGGTGCCGACTGTCCGCTCCGAAGTATTGTGTTGCCCGCATCAGCCAAATAGCCGAAGCCGCTCTTGCTCTCGAATGACGGACTTGCTTCTGCCCTGGAGCAAACCCAGCAACGTGAGTTCGCCCGTGACCTTCTGCGACTTGCGATCGACTACCGCGAGGACGGAGAGTCCCTCCGTCGCCATTAACTCGGCGGCGCTGCGGCAGGTGCAATCAGCGTAGGTGAAACGTTCTGGCAGGCTTGCCTCACCCAATGCCGGAACCGGCGACATCAACTCTTCCACGATCACGATCTCCAGCGGGTCCACCCCATACTCGCGGGTGAGATGGTAGCCACGCCTGCTTAGTTTCTCTGTCAGGATGGACCGCGGCATGATCAAGGCGGTCACCAGGTAAGCCGAGAGGCAGCCCAGTGTGAGCGGTAGGAGCGCCGTGAAACAGTGCGTGACCTCAAGGCTGAACAGGATCGCGGTCAAAGGCACGCCAAGCGAGCCAGCCAGCATCGCGCCCATGCCGATGAGCGCCCAGAAGGCCTGCTCGCCGCTCGACAAGTGAGCGAGGTGCCCGGCAAGAGCACCGGCTGCGCCACCGATCATCAACAACGGAGCGAGTACCCCGCCAGACGTTCCCGACCCCAGGGAGAACGCCCACATGAGCGATTTCGCGGCGAGAATACCAAGGATCAGGGCGATCGGAGCGTTGCCCTGCAGTAACTGCGATATGTTGTCGTACCCCACGCCCAGACCGCGCGGGAAGAAAAGACCGCCTATGCCGACTCCAAGGCCACCCAGTGCGGGCCACCACATCCAGTGAATCGGCAGATGTTCGAACATGTCTTCGAATGCGTACATCATCCGGCTCATGGCGGCTGCCAGAAGGCCGACGAGCGCGCCTAATGCCATCGCGCCGGTTGCGAATCGGATGGGATGCGCCACGATGTTCGCCGGCATGGGGAAGATCGGTCCAGGCCCGAGGAGGTAGAGCCGTAGAAGGCCGGCGGACGCGCTGCCGATTGCGACCGGCACCAGGCTGCGCGGGCGCCATTCAAACAGGAGTAGCTCTACAGCCAGCAGGATTGCCGCAACCGGCGTCGCGAACGTGGCAGACATACCGGCTGCGGCCCCGGCCACCAACAAGGTGGTTCGTTCCGCGTCAGTAAGCCGAATCCATTGCGCCACCAAGGAACCAAAGGCGCCGCCGGTCATAATGATGGGACCTTCTGCGCCGAAGGGACCGCCCGAACCAATCGCTATCGCCGCGGAGATCGGCTTCAGAACAGCGATCTTCCAATTCACTTTGGCGCGGTTGAGAAGAATTGCCTCAATCGCTTCAGGTATGCCGTGGCCGCGAATCTTGTCAGATCCATAGCGAGCCATAAAGCCGACCAGAATGCCGCCGACTACAGGAACGAGGACCATCCAGAGTCCGAGCGTGCTACCAGCAGGGCTTACAGCCGCCATACTGAACCGGTGATAGTAGAAGATGTTTGTTGAGAACGCGATCAGCTTGAGCAGCAGCGTGGCAAGAAGAGCCGCACAAAGGCCAATCATCAGCGCGATCGAAGACAAGAGCCACACCCTCCGGTCGACGGTGAAGTCGCGAAGAGCTGAGGATTCACCCTGCATGGTTTCCTCTCTGTTTATCTCCCGCGTTTGACTTGGGTTTATTATCGGGCACACGCTTGGCTTCTTTTTGGGCCGAGGAGCTTAAGGCAGACAACGCGCGAATCAACTGGGGCGCAAGTACGTTCAGTTCTCGCGCGTGATCATCAGACAAAGCCTGGAGAATTTGCTCTCCCCTTGGGGTCAACTGCAGAATCACTTTTCTCCTATCGTCGAGTGCCTGCTTACGTGTCACCAGCCCGGCTTCTTCGCTGCGGATGCTTAGCTCGACCACTGTATTGTGGCGAAGACCCAGGCGCTCAGTCGCATAACTGACGGTGGGTGTTGTGCCCTCGGGAGCACCGGCGATCTGTAGCAACAGTTGATGTTGCTGCGGATGAAGGTCAAACCGGGCGGCTGCTTTTTCGCTAAAAAGAAGAAAGAGGCGAAGCTGGTGCCGGAAATCCGCTAGCAAATGGATCCGCTGGGAGGAGATGAGTTGCGGAGATCTCTTCATGTTTTAAGTGTATCGTATTACGATATATTTTGCGGCTGAAGCAGACAGTGGGCGGCGTAACCGGCTTCGCATTTTCCCGGTGCACGTGACTGATGCTGATTTCTTACTGAGCGCTACAAGCCCGTCTCGCTCAAGGCCTGGGCCGAACCGTTCCAACCACAACCCACAACGATGGGGCGAAGCCCCTCACGCTCTGGTTCCACCACAACCATCACCTTCAACCACAAGGCCCTATGGGCGGGAGCATGGTTGCTGCGGCCCGGATAAGATGCAATTCCCGCGCTCACGAGAGTCTTTGTTGCCTGGTCGTGTGTCCGCGCCCCGGCTTTTAAGTAAATGCCAGAGAAATGAACTAAATTGTGGAATCTCGATCGCGCGAAGGAGTTGCTTGCATCCCATCTGACATAAGACGCCAGACGCGTCAGGGTGGAGGAACTACCAAATGGGACTACGTGACGTAATGATCGAAGAGTTGCGCGACCTGTACAGCGCCGAGAATCAGCTGACCAAAGCTTTACCCAAGCTCGCGAAAGCTGCGGAGGATCAGGAACTGAAACAGGCGTTTACCGACCACCTGGAAGAGACAAAAGGCCAGATAGAACGGCTGAAACAGGTTTTTACGCTGCTCGAGGAGAAGCCGACGGGTAAGCACTGCAACGCGATGGAGGGCTTGATCGAAGAAGGCAAAGAAGCCATCGACGAGGAAGAGGAAGGGGAAGCCTATGATGTGGGTCTCATCGGGGCCGCCTCGCGGGTCGAGCATTACGAGATAGCCGGCTACACGGCCGCCATCGCCATGGCGAAAGGACTTGGACTCGAAGAGGTTGCCGACCACCTGACTGAGACACTGAATGAGGAGAACGCGGCGCGAGAGAAGCTGGAAGGCAAGATCGTAGGACTCATCGCCACCGCTGCGCAGGCGGAATCCGAGGAATCCAGCGACGGCGACTCCCCTAAGAAGGTCGCCGCAGTCAAGCCGGCCAAAGCATCCCGCTCGCGCAATTAATCAGTTCCACCTGCAGTTCACGTAATTCAACTTTGCACAGGAGTACGCCTATGTATCACCACGTAAAGAAGCTCATGTATACAGTGGAAATCGGCGAGCCCGATCCACGCTTCGGCAGAATGCTGCTCGAGCAATTCGGCGGCGCCAACGGCGAACTCGCCGCTGCCATGCAGTATTCCATCCAGGGTATGAATTGCGAAGATCCTGGGCGCAAAGATCTTTTGATGGATATCGGCACGGAAGAGTTAAGTCATCTTGAAGTAGTCGGCGCTTTGATCCGCATGCACCTCAAGCCGATGAAGAATGATCGAGAGGCCGCGGAGGCAGATCCCCTGGTTGCGATCGCCGGTGGCGGTGGCGTTGCGTTGTTCGATTCCATGGGCAACGCATGGACGGCAGACTACTTGAAGATCACCGGAGACCTCGGCGTAGATCTCCGCAGCAACATTGCTGCCGAAGCACGCGCCAAGATCGTGTATGAACGCCTGATCGGGTTTACCACAGACCAGGGGTCGAAGCAGGCATTGCAGTTCCTGATGACTCGCGAGATCACGCACATGCGTGCCTTCACCGCTGCTTTGGAAAGTATGGAGAAGCCCACCTTCGCTGTCGGCATCATCGAACCGACTCCTGGGCTGGTCGATCAATACTTCAACGGCTCAACGGGCGAAAGCCAGTATGGAGAGACAGACTTCCGCGGCCCGTGGAACGAAGCTCACGGCCTCACGTTAGTCGAGTCTGAGATCAAGGGCGGCAAGGGCCTTGACGTGAAGCCTTACGATCCACAGCCTGGCACGGAGAAGGTTTCGCCGGTGGATTCCACTCCGGTGGGCAGCTATACGGGCAAGGTGGGCGAGCAGATCAAGGAACGCAATGAGGCTAAAACGGCGCGTGCTGCACGCGACGCCGAACCGGCCGCTTAGCGCTTACCTAACCCCTGACTCAGTACAACACCCGTAAGCCCACAACTGCCGACCAGTTGTGGGCTTAAGTTTTTTGTGAGCACCTTCTACGTTAAGTGAGGCCCTGGCGGGTTGTTTTCCGGATTAGCCAGCCCCACTTTGTCATTCCGAGCGCAGTTGATTTGCCTTGAGGCAAATTGAGGATGGAATGAACGAGGACGGGCAGAGATTGCTGATTAGGAGCGAAGCCGAAGGGATCTGCAATGCTTCACGCTGACTCAAATCTTCAGGTCGGCAATGATCAGTTTCGGCTGCTCTCCGTCGGTTGGACGCGCTGACAGATTCTCGGAGCACCCGCTCGAACCCGGTGGAAGCCCCGGACTTCAGTCCGGGGGCGCGGGTTTAAGACCCGCGCTTAATCGCGCGCAAAGATGGAGGGCTTTCAGCCCTGGTGGAACCAAGCCTCGCCAGCCAATCGGCCGTGTGACCTTCCCGCGAAATCTACGCGCAAGTTTCCAATCGGCGGACGCCGCTGCCACCTGGGCTAAAGCCCTCGCATGGTGAAGGGCTACCCTCAGCGCGGGTTCTACACCCGCGCCCCCATACTAAAGTCCCGGGCTTCCACCGTATCGAGTGAACCGCCAGGGGACGCGATGACGCGTCCCTCGTCATCGCTATCATGTCGGTAGTTGATGACGCTCCGTCCCAGTCACCACGACTCATCCTGTAATCCCGCCTTGCAATGAACGACGAAAGGAGATGTTGTTCATCCCTCGACTGCGCTCCTAATGAACAAACTGAAAAGCGCTCTGGACGCGGGTTCAGATGTCCCCCACTCAAGCCAAACGCGGCTTGAATGGGCCACCCTACAGTTTTTAGAGTCCGATCAGTCGCCACTCAGGAGGGTTTGCTCCCTGCCCGCACCCAGAAAAGCCGAGGGTGGCCCACTCAAGCCGCGTTTGGCTTGAGTGGGGGACATCCTGCTCCGCTCGCTCAGCCCGACCGATGCGTATCGCACCCCGCTCCTCCCGTCCTTAACTTGCACTGCAAGCAGATTGCTCGGGATGACAAGTTGGGGGCTACCCGGCGGACGCGCCAGCTCTGGCTCTCATGGCAGGTTTCGCGCCTATTGGTGCTTCCTTTTATCGATGTCAGCTGACGCAACCGGCCATCGTGGTCACATTCGTCACGTTTACGGTTACGTCATCTGGTTACCGGGATCGGGGTTGGTGTGGCAGAACCTGCATCCCAGCTGCAGAGTCACATGAGCCTTACGGCTAAACGGGATTGGTTGTTCCAAGACTGGCTGCTCTGCACAAGCAGCCAGAGGCACCCACATCAAAGCAAGAAGCATGCAAGCACGGCTCGTCCGCTAATTTTGATCAGCAATGCCATGGGTGATGCTAAGACGAGCCGACGGGAGAGGAAAACGATACGGCCATGCTCATGATCGAAGAGGCGCGACAGGCAGCATAAGTGCGCGATGGTATAACGGATGCCATGCTACATCAGACATGGCCCGTCTATCTGCGCGTTTTGCTGATGCTCCACATCGCTTTTGGGTTCACCGCGTTCGTATGCGCGCCTGTCGCGTTGGCCACCGCCAAAGGCGGCAAAACCCACCGTCGCTGGGGCAAAATCTACTTCTGGGCCATGGCCGGGGTAGGGGCAACGGCGCTCATCCTGTCACTCGCGCTGCCCATCTTCTTTCTTGCCATGGTCTCCGTCTTTAGCTTCTATGCTTGTTTTGCGGCTTATCGCGTTCTCTCTCTAAAGAATCTGTATCAGGGCGCAAAGGCTCCGTGGATCGACTGGATGGCGGCCCTGTTTACCATTCTGTCGAGCTTTGTCTTGCTTTCGATGGGATTTCTGCAGCCACGGTTGATGCAGGTCGGCCTGATTCAGGTTGCGGGACACACCGTCAGCATCGTGTCTATCATCTTCGGCATTCTGGGTATGCGGCTGGGGTTCATGTCCATCGCCCACTTTCGTAAGCCGCCCACAACAAAAATGTTTTGGTGGTTCGCCCATATGGACGGAATGATCGCCAGCTACATTGCCGCAATGACGGCATTTTCTGCGGTCAACCTGACCCGTTGGTTTGGCCCAGCGTGGTGGGTGTGGCTATGGCCCACGATGCTGGGCGTTCCCGCGATCGCAGTCTGGAAGAGATATTACGAAAGCAAATTCGCCCCAGCTACCCGGCAGCCGGTGCGCATTTCCTGAGTTTTCTACGACCTTGTTCAACGCGTAGGCTCTGGGGCCGAACCCCAGAGCCTACGCAGCTTCCTGGGGTTCGTTCTTCTTGCTCGATGCTTCTGGGCGTGCGAGCGGTGATTTCACCTCGAGAGTGGGTACCCGATGGAGGCTGGCCGGGTGCGCCGAGGCAATCTTATTGAACAACGTGAGCGCCTGCGCCGTGACCTGGTCCATGTTGTAGTACTTGTACGTTCCCAGACGCCCTACAAAATGAACCCCCGGGGTCGCATCGGCCAATTGCTGATATCGCTTGTAGAGCGCTGCATTCTCAGGTCGCGGAATGGGATAGTAGGGATCCCCTTCGGACTGAGGATACTCGTACACAATGCTGGTCTTGTGATGCTGCTGCCCGGTCAGATACTTGAACTCCGTGATCCTTGTGTAGGCGTGGTCGTTGGGATAATTCACCACGGGAGCCGATTGGAATACGTTCGTATCCAACGTCTCATGCTCGAAGCGCAGTGAGCGGTACGGCAGAGGACCGTAGCGAAAGCCAAAGTACTCGTCAATGGGACCGGTGTAGATCAACTCGCGGCAGCGAAACTCTGAACTCACGTCGCGAAAGTCCGCGTTGAGCATGACCTGGATGTTGGGATGATCAAGCATCTTCTGGAACATGCGTGTGTAGCCGTAGAGCGGCATCGCCTGGTACGAATCGCTAAAGTATCGATCGTCGTGATTGGTGCGCACTGGCACCCGCGCCGTCACTTGGGCGTCCAGTTCTGATGGATCGAGTCCCCACTGTTTAAGGGTGTAGTTGCGGAAAAACTTCTCGTATAAATCCCGGCCTACCCGGCTCACCACCACGTCTTCAGAAGTCCGAATGGCGTCACACTTCTCCGCCACCTTTGCCAGAAAACCTTCCATTTCTTCGGGCTGGAGAGAGAGACCATAGAGCTGGTTGATGGTGTCGACGTTGATGGGAATTGGCAGGAGCTTGCCATCCACACTGGCCACTACGCGATGTTCAAAATTCCGCCATGCGGTGAACTGGGATAAATAGTCGAACACCTGGCTTGAATTGGTGTGGAAGATGTGGGGGCCGTACTTGTGCACCAGCAGCCCGGCGTTGTTGTAGAAATCGTAAGCATTACCGCCCACGTGGTTGCGGCGATCGATGAGCAGAACTTTCTTATCGAGCACCGAAGCCAATCGCTCAGCGAGAACACTGCCGGAGAATCCAGCTCCGACGATCAAATAGTCATACATTCGCCACCCCCAACTCACCTGTTCTCGCTCTATCGGCAACCGCTTGCCTGCCCGCTCCCTTGGACGACGGGCGCGATCTGCGTTCACAGATCAGCGACCACATTCGGTTCCAGGTCTTGTCCCATGAGCCCTGGCGCAAGGTTTCGTCTACATTGGACAGCCACTCAGGCGTTGCCTGTGCAAGTGCTTCATCCATTGCCAGTGAGAAGCTGTCAGCATCGCTCGCAATTTGTACCAGCCCAGCGGCGCCATACGTGCGCACCACATCACGAATCCCGGTGGAAACAACTGGCTTGCCGGCCGCGAGGTACTCCGGTGTTTTCGTGGGGCTGATAAAGCGAGTTGACTCATTGATTGCGAACGGCATCATGGCCAGGTCCCAGCCTGCCAGGTAGTCGGGTAGCTGCTCATACGACTTTTGCCCGAGGTAGTGAATATTGCTTGCTTGGGGCAGATCTTCCGCTGCAATCTTGACGACCGGTCCGACAACAACAAAGTGCCAATCCCGCCGCAGCTCTGCTACTTCTTTCAAAAGAGCGATGTCGAGTCGCTCGTCGAGCACGCCGAAAAACCCAATGCGTGGCCTTGGAATATCTCTCTGGTCTTCGGGCTCGGGCTCATCCGTCCGCAAGCGCGCGCGGCCAAAATGCGCCGCATCAATGCTGCTGGGGAACAAGTGAACGTGCGCATGCTGCGCGCGCTTGGCTTCGTACAGACTTGCGCCGCCCGTAAAGACGACATCTGCCTTGGCAAAAAGCTCTTGTTCGAGCTGCGCCAGCTCCAACGGGGCGCCGCGAAAGGCGGATAGCTCATCCATGCAGTCGTACACGACCACGGAAGGGCGAAGATGGCGGCTGAACTTCAGGGCCATGGGGGTGTAATACCAGGCCACAAAGTCAGAAATGGTAAATCTCTCGAATAACTCGTCGAGCAGAAGGCGCTGGGTCTCCGCAAGACGGCTTTCCGTGGTGCCGTTAGGCAATACCGGCGTGGCGACGATCACGCCCTGTTCCCGCACCGCGAGATCCCAGTGAGGTGCGGCAACCGGCTGATACACCGGCTCTTCGACAATGATTACCTGGCACGCACGCGCGCAGCGGCTTAACAAGTGTTGCGGGCGTTGGTACACGAAGTCCCAGCGCAGGTGGGAAAAACAAACAAGGTGACGAATTGTTCCCGGCGCGGAACTTTGTTCGATCCAATCAGTTGATTCCATTCTGGCTCCTTGAAGAAGTCAGCGCCAGCATGGATGGTGGCACTGCCAGCCACATCCGCGGCTTACGGCGGTGTCTGCGTAGTCTGATGCAAAATGAGGGCCATTTGTTTTGCCGGACCCTCGCTAGTCCCGGCGCATCCGGACCCATACACAAAAAAGATGCATGTGTGTGCGGTATCAAACACAGGAATCGACGCCAGCAGAACGACTTATACGGCCGCGACTACAGATCAGGCCTGATCGAGGCCGGTGCTTGGCAGGGACGTGTTGCCTGGGCCGGTGCTGGCAAAAGCGCCGCACACGACCAGCTTCGCCAGAAAGCCCGCATGTTAGTTTTAGAGGATAGGTTAAGGGAGATCCATGGCTGATCCATCCTGGGAACTCGAGCATTCTGCTTGCACTGACTGGCCGCACCCTCGTCCATTGCTGCAACGCGATGCGTGGATGTGTCTCAATGGCGAATGGCAGTTCTGCAAAGGGCGCGGCGCCTCCTTTGAAAGACCAGAAGAAGTGCAGTGGGAAACCACGATTAAGGTCCCCTTCAGTCCCGAAACTGAAGCAAGCGGGATACAGGACACTGGTTTTTACAGTGCGGTCTGGTACCGGCGCACTTGGCAGCAGCAGCCATTGACCGAAAGCAGGCGTTTGCTACTTCACTTTGAAGCAGTCGATTGGCAGGCAACCGTTTGGGTGAATGGGCGTCAGGTGTGCAGTCACCAGGGCGGGTACTCACCCTTCATGGCCGACATCACGGATGCCCTGGTCGCAGGGGAAGATCAGGAAATCGTCGTACGCGCCGAAGACGACTACGCCGATTTGGCCAAGCCGCGCGGCAAACAGGATTGGAAATTGGAGCCGCACTCCATCTGGTACCCGAGAACAACGGGTATCTGGCAGATGGTGTGGCTCGAGACGGTGCCGGGCCTCAGGCTGGAAGCGCTGCAATGGTCCAGTAGTCTCGATCGTTGGGAAATTAGCCTTGAAGCCAGTGTTACCGGATGTAAAGGCGATCTGGATGCTCTGTCAGGCACCTACCTTTCCGTGAAGCTGGCGGCAGGCGAGCAACTGATTGCGCACGATACTTACCGGGTGGTGGCGCGTGAGGTGCATCGCAGGATCGCTCTTTCTGACCCAGGGATCGATGATTTTCGCAACACACTTCTGTGGTGTCCGTCGTCCCCTACGTTAATCGATGCGACGCTCGAGCTTCGCTCAGAGAGCGGCGAGCTGCTCGACTCGGTCCACAGCTACACCGCCCTGCGCTCTGTGTCCACGCAGGGTAATCGCTTCGTCCTGAACAATCGCCCCATCAACCTGAGACTGGTTCTTGACCAGGGCTATTGGTTGGAGAGCGGTCTGACTGCACCGAATGATGAGGCCCTGGTACGCGATATTCAACTGGCAAAGCAAATGGGTTTCAACGGAGTGCGCAAGCATCAAAAGATCGAATCGGCGCGCTACTTGTATTGGGCGGACCGGCTGGGTCTGCTGGTATGGGAAGAAATGCCCAGCGCCTACCGGTATACCACTCGATCGATCCAGCGGCTTACTCGCGAATGGCTCGAGATTGTGCAGCGCGATCGCAGCCATCCCTGCATCATTGCTTGGGTACCCTTTAACGAAAGCTGGGGTGTACCTGACCTGCCCGACAGCCCGGCCCAGCGGCATTACATACAGGCGCTGTACCACATGACCAAGGCACTCGATCCCACACGCCCCGTGGTCGGCAATGATGGCTGGGAGAGCGTGGCCACTGACATTATCGGTATCCATGACTACGACGATAGCCCCGAGCGCCTGGGCAGCCGCTATCGCACCAACGAACGAGATATGTTGCGACTGGAACGGCCCGGCGGGCGCATGCTGACGTTGGGCAAGGAAATGGCGGCGACCGAGCACCCAATTGTTCTTACTGAGTTTGGCGGCATTGCTTACGCGCCTTCTGAGGAAGACACCTGGGGCTATTCCCGCTCCGCGACGGCGCACCAATTGCTGGAACGTTACCGGCAGCTGATGGCAACGGTGGGCAAGCTGCCCTCACTCGCAGGCTTTTGCTATACGCAATTTGCCGACACCTATCAAGAAGCGAACGGACTGCTCTATGCAGATCGCACCCCGAAGGCCCCGATCGAGCAAATCGCTCAGGCTACCACCGGCGCGTCTTCCGACTACGATCCGGTGATCGATACGGTTTGGCGTGAAAACCTGATGCAGCGTTAGCATAACTACTTCGGTCGGCCAGACAGCCAGAGACAACGGCCAGCGCATCTTTCCGTTGAGTGGGCTTTGAAGTGCAGATAAAACAACCGGAACTTTGGGGCGGTGTGGAATGTACGATCAACCGCGTAGGCGACGACTTCTCGGATCAAGTAACGAGACTTGGTCATGACCAGCGCTTCGGGGATTTCGACCTGTTCGCCGGCCTGGGTATCCGCAAACTTCGGCATGGTGTGTTGTGGGAACGCATTGCCACGCGCGGGTGGGCCTGGTCCGACCGTAGCCTGGGGCGAATTCGGCAATTAGGTATGGAGCCCATCGTTGGGCTGGTGCACCACGGAAGTGGCCCGATCCACACCAGTCTCCTCGACCCTGATTTCCCGGCAAAGCTCGCGCGACATGCCGAAGCCGTGGCTACCCGCTACCCCTGGGTGCAAAGCTATACGCCCGTCAATGAGCCACTCACCACGGCGCGCTTCAGCGGACTGTATGGGCACTGGTATCCGCACGGCCGCGATGACCGCAGCTTCGTGGGCTGCCTGCTGAATGAGTTAAAAGGGACCGTACTCTCGATGCGGGCCATCCGGCGCATCACTCCCGAGGCGCAACTGGTGCAGACCGAAGATATCGGTCGCACCTGGAGCACCGGCCCCATTCGTTACCAGGCAGACTTCGATAACCTGCGGCGTTGGTTGACCTTCGATCTGCTGACTGGACGCGTGCATGCAACGCACCCTATCTTCGGATACCTCCGCAGGGCGGGCGCCACTGAAGCGGAAGTGCTTTGGTTCCGAGACAATCCCTGCCCGCCAGACGTGCTGGGCCTCAACTATTACCTCACCAGTGATCGTTTTCTTGACCATCGGGTTGACCTGTATCCCACTCACATGGCGGGAGGCAATGGGCGCGATGCTTACGTCGATGTGGAAGCGGTGCGCATTCGTCCCGAAGGTATCGCGGGCATCGCCATGCTGTTGGAAGAAACCTGGAAGCGTTACCAGATTCCTGTCGCTGTCACCGAGGTACACAACGGCTCTCATCTTGCGCAACAGATCTTGTGGATGAACGAGTCGTTCCTGGAAGCGGAAAAGGCAATGAAGCGAGGTGTGCCAGTGGCTGGCATTACGCCGTGGGCACTGCTTGGCTCCTTCGACTGGTGCAGCCTGGTCACGCGCCGGGAGAACATCTACGAGCCTGGTATTTTCCGCATTGCCCATAACGGCCGGCCTGAGCCGACGTTGCTCGCGGAGGCATTGAAGCGCCTTACACAACACAGGACTTTGCTCCAGGTGGAGGAAGAGGCCTGGTGGCACGACGAGAGCAGGCTTCTCTATCCCGCTGAATTTACGGATGTGCCCGCACTGACCTATCACCAGCCCAGGCCTGCCGCGTAGCAATCGACAGCAACATGCACCCGGTGCCACGTAACCGCCACGCTTACTTCTTCGCGGTCTCACCAGTACTGATTGGTGCGACAGGTGGGAGGGAGCGGTGAGCCTGTTGCTCTGTTTTGGCTTGTGGTCTTGCGCGTTAGGTTAACTTTTGGTGCTGCGACGACATGTTTGGCGGGTTAGCTAGCCCCCATTTTGTCATCCCGAGCGCAGTCGAGGGATCTGCTGTGCGCCTTTCTCCCTCCACAAATTTCTACAGAGCTCCAGCATCGGACACGCAGAAGAACCATTCTTTCAGCAGGATGGCAGGTGGCAGCGAAGCGGCTGCTATCGAGACCCACGTTCCTCTGCCTATCCAATGCTGGAGCTCTGTAAAAATCCTCGAGGAGAAAGTCGCACAGCAGATCCCACTCGACTGCGCTCCTAATGAACAACCTCTCCTTTCGTCGTTCATTCCAAGGCGGATGACAGGATGTTCATTGCAAGGCGGATGACAGGATGAGTTGTGGTGGCTGGGACGGAGCGTCATGAACGTGCCGACATGATGGCGATGACGAGGGACGCGTCATCGCGCCGCCCGGCGGTTCACTCGATACGGTGGAAGCCCCGGACTTTTAGTCCGGGGGCGCGGGTGTAGAACCCGCGCTGAGGGTGGGCCTCACCATGCGAGGGCTTTAGCCCTGGTGGCAGTGGCGTCCGTCGATTGGAAACTTTGGCGTAGATTTCGCGGGGAGCTCACATGGCCGATTGGCTGGCGAGGCTTGGTTCCACCAGGGCTGAAAGCCCTCAATCTTTGCGCGCGTTTAAGCGCGGGTTTTGAACCCGCGCCCCCGGACTGAAGTCCGGGGCTTCCACCGAGTGCGAGCGGGTGCTCCGAGAATCTTCCAGCGCGTCGTTCCGATGGAGAGCAGCCGAAACTGATTATTGCCGACCTGGAGATTTGAGTCAGGGTGAAACATTGCAAATCCCTTGGCTTCGCGCCCAATCAGCAATCCCTCGCCCGTCCTCGTTCATTCCATTCTCAATTTGCCTCAAGGCAAATCAACTGCTCGGGACGACAAGTTGGGGCTAGCTAGTGAACAACCGACAATGGCATTCCGGATAGGCGATAAGGCCGAAGCTACAGACTGGCCTCAGATGGGATACATCTAAACAGGCCAGGACCACTACTGGGGCATCGGAATGGAGACTGCTTTTCCGGCGCCACGCTCTGCGATCCAAATCGTATCGCCCGCAGGCTCCACCGCCGTTGGCGTCTTTAGCCCTTCCTTGATTACCTTCACGGTGGCCTTATCGCCATTCACCGTAATCACAGAAATCTTACCGCTGGCGTTTTCGGCAAGCAGTAGCTTGCCATTCACCGCGCGCATGCCGTCCGGCCCTTTCACCGGCTGGTCCATCCAGATATCGACCGGTTGCCCAGCCTTGCCGGCAGCATCCACCGGAATGCGGTAGAGATTGTTCGAGAACACATTGTTGACATACAAGGTGCCGTCCAGGAAAGTGATCCCGTCGATACCATAGAGAGCGCGGTCTTCCAGGAACAATTGGGCTTCGGTCGCACCGGACGGCAGTTTGTATATCTTGCTGTTTGCGGTGTCGCTCACGTAGAGCGCCTTGTCGGGCCCAATCGAAAAATCGTTACAGGTGCTGTTATCACCAGGAAGATTCCATCGAAGCTTTTGGGCTCCGGTTGTCAGATCGAATGCACGCAAAACCGTATGACGTCTGGTTGGGGTGACTCCCGCAACCGGGGTCAGCTGGCAAGCCCACAAAGTATTGGTTCCACCATCGGCCAGCATACCGAAGAAGAAAGTCCCGGCCCCTTCCGCACTGGCATCGACAAACTTCTCCGCCGTGGTCGAGCCTGGGCGCACCTTGTAAATGAAGGGAGTGCTCGCGCTGCCCACAATCAGTGTGCCGCCGGGAGCCACGGTAAGACTCTCCGGCTGTGATTTTGCATCGATAATCAGCACTTCAGCAGCGTGCGCGACGGGCGCAATGCCAGTCGCGAGGACGAGGCAGGCCGTCAGCAGCCACACAGTTGGTTTAGGCATAGTCGAGTCTCCTTCTGGTATTTCTTCACAGAGCCGTATCGCAAACCGAGGCATTCTTGCCAGCCATTACTTCCGGAGCGCCCGGCTAGCCTGTCGATGAGTCTAGCAAACAGGTTTTCGTAGAGCGATCTGATCCCAGGTAATCCCGATGGCCCCGACGGGCAGATCTTGTCAGTCCTGCATTCAATCCGGTACGCTTTCCACCAATTACCTACGAGGAAAATCCCTGTGTTCCAGCGCTCAGCCTGCAAGTCGGTGCTCCTGCTCGGCGCCCTGTTGACTCCATCCCTGCAAAGCCAAACCGCTACACCTGCAAGCAACCCCAAAAGCGTGTTCAAAGCCAACGCGCGCATTGTGGTGCTCGACGTGGTTGTTACCGGCAAGGGTGGCAGACCGCTGCCTGGTCTGCAGAAACAAGACTTCCTGGTAACGGAACAGGGCCATCCGCAAACCATCACTTACTTTGAGGAACACAGTAGTGCTCAGCCAGGGCCTGTTCTTCCTGCATTGCCGCCCAGCGTGTTCAGCAACATTCCGCGGGTCACGGCGAACGGCCCGCTCACCATCCTTCTTCTCGACTCGCTCAACACGCCTCTTGCTGATCAGGCATTCGTGCGCACGCAAACGCTCAAGTACCTGGCGCACATACAACCCGGCAAGCGCATCGCGATCTTTACCCTGGGCGCCCAGTTGCGCCTGATTCAGAACTTCACGGATGACCCGGCTCTCCTTGCGGCGGCCATCAACGCTCCGCAAAATGGTGTCGCCACCCAGAGCTCGCCCCTGCTGCAATCAAGCGCAGAGAAGGCTGCTGACCAGGAAGAGATTCGCGCGCTGGCCGAGCACTCTGCCGACATGGCGGCGGCGATGCGGCAATTCCTTACCGATCAAACCGTCAACCGGGGTCAGGTCCGTGTCAACCTGACACTCGATGCGTTGCAGGCTCTGGCTCACTATCTAGCGGGCTTACCGGGACGCAAGAATCTGGTATGGTTTTCGGGATCGTTCCCGGCTGTGGTTTTTCCGGATTCCGGCTTGCGCAATTCGTTTGGGGCGCAGCGCGATGATCAACACCAGGTGCTGCAGACAAATGCAGTGCTCGCCGCAGCCCAGGTCGCCGTTTACCCGGTTGCCGCTGAAGGGCTTGCTACGGATGCCATCTACAGCGCTGGAAACGATGCACGGCAAGGCGCCGCGGGCTCCATTCGCCCGCGGCAAGAAGACGCAGAAGAACGCGGCGCTGACCACGCGGCCATGGATCAGATCGCGCGCGGCACCGGGGGCGTCGCCTTTTATAACAACAACGGTCTGACCGATGCTCTGGAAAGGGTCACGCTGCACTCCGCAAATTTTTATACCCTGAGCTACGCTTCGACCAACCAGACTCCTGACGGACGCTTCCGCAAGATTCAGGTCAAACTGGCTACCAAAGGCGGCTATGACTTAGCCTATCGTCGTGGCTACTACGCGGACAATACGCAGGGGGCACAAGCCGCGCAGTCAGCAACCGCAAAGCCGCAGACGGATCCTTTACTTGGATTTCTACGCCCGGGTTTGCCAGTCTCGACCGAGGTGGCGCTGACGCTGAGGGTTGTGCGCGGCAGTGCGCAGGTTGCTACCGCCTCAGCAATCCCGGTGAGTCATACGCACGATACCCAACCGCCTCAGGGCGGCGACAACACTCACTTAAACGGTCCACTTACGCGCTACAACGTAGATCTCATGGTGCCGGCAAGTGGCCTGCACTTTGAAACCTCGACGGACGGCCTACGTCACGTCAGCATCGAAACCGCCCTGATTCTTTTCGACCAGGCCGGCAAACCCGTGAACTGGATGTTTCGCCAGCTGAACCTCAAGCTCGACCCGGCGCACTACGCCGCAGCCCAGGCCAGCGGCATCAATCTCTACCAGGAAATCGATGCACCGGTCGGCGCGATCCTGTTGCGCAGCGGCATCTGCGACCTGAATACAAACCTGATGGGAACCCTGGAAGTTCCACTCAAGAAGGTTCCCACTGCCGGCCATCTCACCAACTAGCTCGCGGGCGAACGGATGCGGCTGCTTACGAAGCCTCCGCTTCTAACGCTTCTTCTTCAGGGGAAACAATTTCAGTTACATTTTCTGCAGCCTGCGCACTGGTGATCCCGTAGTGCGCCAGCAAATCCGGCGCGAATCGAGCGAGATCGTTGTGCAGCCGGATGAGCGACAAATCTTTTGCCTTGGATTCCAGCACAATGTCGGTCTCCAGGTGCGCGACTGAGCGCAGCCAGAAGATCGCATCAAACGGATTGTTGTTTTCCTTAATTGCCTGGGTTGTGGCAAGGGTTACTGCTCGAGAGCCGTAAATCCCCACATCTCCCGACTGGGAAACGTCGTGAGATATGGAAACCCGAGTTGGTGACACGCCAAGAACAAAGTACAGCTCCTCGGGTTCTTTCCTTAAGTGTCTGGGTTGTGGGACGGTCGTCAGACCCGGTAAAGATGGTCTCCCCCGCGCAGGCTACGCCTCTCGCCTGCGCGGGGTCGTTGTTACTGGTTCGCGGACCGGGCGGCGCTGAAAACTTCCTTCGCGCTGGTGGTTCCTTCCACATGCTCTGTGTTCTTTTCACCAAAAGCGATCAAGCCGGAATTGATGCCTTCAATCATCTCTTCATAGCCCCATGTTTCGCCCTTCGGCAAACCCATCTGCTGTAAGGCGTCGGCCCAGGCTGCACGCGGAACCACTTGTGCTTTCACTTCCCTGCCGAGCACCTCGCCCAACTGGCGCGCCAACTCATCCGGGCTTAGCAGGGAGCCGAGTTCAATCACACGTTTGCCGGTCCAGTTGGTTGTAAGCAGTTTCGCCACTTCCGCGCCGATATCCTGAGTGGCGATCATCGGCACCTGGCGGTCTGTTGGGTTATAGAAAACAGGGAACGTGCCGCCGAGCCCCGCTTGCAGACCGAACAGGTAATTCTCGTAAAAGGATCCTGCCCTTACAAACGCCACGGGAAACGGCTGATTGCTCAGTGCCTCTTCCATCAAATGTGTCGATGTGATCAATCCGAGGCCGCTGCTTTTCTCCGAACCCATGGACGACAAGGCCACCAACTTTTTAGGCGGGACCGCGGCCAGTGCTTCCACATAGCTCGCGAGCACAGCCTTTGCCTCACGGAAGTCACGAGAAGGCGTCTGAATGGGCGGCATCATCAGGTAGGCTCCCTCTACGCCGGTCAGCGCCTTTTTCAGCACGGCTGCGTCCTCCCATTCGCCGATCACTAGTTCCACGCCCTGTTTGGCCCATGCCTCAGCCTTCGACTGATTGCGCACCAGAGCCCGCACCTGTTTGCCCATTTTCAGAAGCTGTCGCGCGGCCGCCCCACCGACGTTCCCGGTAATGCCTGTAACGAAAAACATGCTTGTGTCCCTCCCTCCGTGAACAGATGCAGACGCCCACGAGTCGCTGCTTTTTTCTGGCATGCGCGCAGGCGAGCTGAGGATTTCCTGCCTCATTTACCATCGAACTTTCAGCTCAAAATCAAAACCGTGACCCCGCGGAAGGAAACCGTCGCTTGCTGAAGTCGCAAATACCAACCCCTGCTCTGCTGCTCGATATGGATCTCATGGAGGCCAATCTCACCAGGATGGCTGCGTTTTTCGCCCAGGGCCCCACCCGGTTGCGCCCCCATTACAAAAACCACAAATGCGTGGCGCTTGCCCGGCGACAGCTCGCGGCCGGCGCCATCGGCATCACCTGCGCCACCCTGTCTGAGGCTGAGGTCCTGGCGAAACATGGCATCAGCGGCATCCTGCTGGCGAATGAAATCGCTGACCCGGTCCAGATCGAACGGTTCGTGCAACTGGCACGCACGACGGACATCATGGTTGGGATCGACAATGAGCGGACAGTCCTGGCTCTGGCGAGCGCATCCACCAGAGCTGGGGTCCCCTTGCAAGTGTTGGTCGATATAGATGGCGGTCTGGGTCGGTGTGGGGTGCTGCCCGGCGAACCGGCGCTCGCGCTGGCTCAACTTGCCATCGCCGAAGGGCTGCTCTTTCGCGGGCTCACCGGGTATGAGGGGCATTGCGTCCGGCTGGCTCCGGGCCCGGAAAAGATCGAAGCAGCCCAGCAAGCCATGGCGAAGTTGGTCGACACTGCCATGCTTATGCGTGCAAAGGGACTGGCAGTCGACATCGTGAGTGCCGGCGGAACAGGCACCTATTCCATTTCCGGCAGGGTGCCTGGGATCACCGAAATCCAGGGCGGGTCGTACCTGGTGATGGATACCGACTACCACACGGTCCGGCCTGAGTTTGCACCGGCACTCAGCGTGCTGGGAACAGTGATCAGCAAGCCCAACAAGCAACGGTTCGTCCTCAACATTGGGCTCAAGGAGATCAGTGGTGAACGCGGGCTGCCCCAGCTGCGGAACTGCGACGGCGCCCAGGTGCGAAGGCTGAATGCCGAGCACGCGGTCGTCGAGATCCAGGACCCCCATCTTGAGGTAGAGGTAGGCGATCGGCTTGAACTCTGGGCGCAGTACAGCGATGCTACCGTCAATCTCCATCGGCAGATGTATGGGCTGCGCAATGGCCTGGTCGAAGAACTGTTGCTCATCGAAGGCTGAAGGGCAAGTGGCAAATCGGCGAAGGCCAGCTCTCTTCAGACACAAAACGCCGCCCTGAGCGTGACGGAAATTCATGTGCTCGCCACAGGAGCGGTGTACTGTGAATGCAGCGTGCATATCCTGGTAATCAACAGCGGTTCCTCGTCGATCAAGTTCTCCATCTTCGACGACGCATCGAGTGCGCAACCTACGCTGGCTTCTCCGCGTGTGCTCTTCACAGGAGAAATCAGCGGTATCGGCGGACCTCAACTCGCGTTCAAATTTCGCGACGCCCAGGGCAAGGACGCGGGAGCTCCGCCAAATACAAACGCCGAACAGAACCCTCTCAACTGGCTGGAAGGCGCTGTTCTGCGGCCGGGGATGCCGTCGATCGAGGCGATCGGCTATCGTGTCGTGCACCCGGGTCCGCGTTTGCAAAACCACCAACGCATCACCGAGGCGGTCCTCAAAGAACTGAAGGAGGCCGTTGCCTTTGCCCCGCTGCACGATCCAGAAGCGATCCATCTCATCGAAGACATGATGGGGCGATTTCCGCAAGCGCGGCACTATGCCTGCTTCGATACCATCTTTCACCAAACGATGCCCGCAGAAGCCTCGACCTATGCCATACCCGCCAGCTACCGGGATCGCGGCGTGCGGCGCTACGGCTTCCACGGACTTTCCTGTGAATCTGCAGTCATCCGGCTGCGAGCGGCATCAGATACCACAATGGTGCCCCAACGCATGGTCATAGCGCACCTGGGTAGCGGATGCAGCGTGACCGCCTTGTTGGCAGGCCAATCGGTCGATAACACGATGGGCTTAACACCCACTGGTGGCGTGGTCATGGGGACCCGCCCGGGCGATCTTGATCCTGGGTTGGTGCTGTACCTCTTGCGACAGGCGGCAGGAGACGGAGGCGAGGCACTCACCTCGGTCGAAGCCCTGCTGAACCATCAGGCCGGCATGGTCGCCCTTTCTGGTCTGCCCAACGACATGCAGGCGGTGCGCAAAGCGTCTTCTGCAGATGCGCGGCTGGCCCTGAAAATCTTCACCCGCACTGTGCGCAAAGCCATCGGATCGTTTGCCTGGTTGCTGGGTGGCCTGGATGCGGTGGTCTTCACGGGCGGCATCGGCGAACACGACGCCGCGTCGCGCAGCGAAATCCTGAGCGGACTCCAGACCTACGGTGTCGTTCTGGACGAGAACCTGAACCAGGCCGGTGAAGCACTCCGGCGCATCAGCCCAGCCGCAAGCCAGGTGGCCGTCTGGGTGATTCCAGCAGAAGAAGATCGCATGATCGCCACCCACGTGGTCCAAATGGAACGCAACGCTTAAAGGAGAGAACATGAGCAATGTTGAAACGCTTGCACCAGCGGCGAGCCCCTCGTCCGGCAATGCCGCGCAGATCCGCGCCGCTCACCCCCGATGAACTGAGAAAGATGAACGCTTACTGGAACGCGTGCAACTACTTGTCAGTTGGCATGCTTTACCTGCGCGCCAATCCTCTGTTGCGCGAGCCGCTCAAGCCGGAGCACATCAAGAACCGGCTGCTCGGCCACTGGGGTTCCGATCCTGGCCAAAGTTTCATCTGGGTTCACCTGAATCGCCTGATCAAGAAGTACGACCTCGACACCATTTACATTTCTGGCCCGGGGCACGGCGCGCCCGCCACGCTTTCCAATTGCTACCTCGAAGGCGTGTATTCCGAAATCTATCCGGAGAAGGGGCGGGACGTTGCCGGCCTGCAGAAATTCCTCAAGCAGTTCTCGTTTCCTGGTGGCATCGGCAGCCATTGCACGCCAGAGACTCCCGGCTCGATCCACGAAGGCGGCGAACTGGGTTATAGCATTTCGCATGGCTTTGGCGCGGCGTTTGACAATCCCGATCTAATCGTAACCGTCGCTGTAGGGGATGGCGAGGCAGAAACCGGGCCCCTCGCGACCAGTTGGCACTCCAACAAATTCCTCGACCCGGTGCGTGATGGCGCCGTGCTACCCATCCTTCATCTCAACGGCTACAAGATTGCCAACCCCACCATCCTTGCCCGCATTCCCCAGGACGAACTGGAGATGCTCTTCAAAGGTCTCGGCTGGACTCCGCATTTTGTCGAGGGCAGTGACCCCGCAGTTATGCATCCGAGAATGGCCGATGTGTTGGAGCGCTGCGTGCTCGACATTCGCGCCATTCAGGAGAAAGCGCGCAATGCGCCCGCCGGGCAGACGGTCGAACGGCCCAAATGGCCGATGATCGTTCTGCGCACGCCCAAAGGCTGGACCGGTCCTAAGGAAGTCGATGGTCACAAAGTGGAAGGCTTTTGGCGAGCGCACCAGATCCCCATTCTCGACCCGCAGACCAACCCCAAAAATTTACAGCTTCTTGAGAGTTGGTTACGCAGCTACAAGCCGGAAGAATTATTCGACGAGTCAGGCCGCCTTATCCCGGAGTTGCAGGAGATGGCGCCTAAAGGAACTCGCCGGATTACCGCCAACCCGCATGCCAACGGCGGGTTGCTGCGCCGCCCCCTTGAATTGCCAGACTTCCGCGAATACGCGGTGGAGATCGACAAGCCTGGGCAAAAGTATGCTTCCTCTACCGATGTCGCGGCCCATTTTCTTCGCGATGTGATGAAAAAGAACATGACCAGCTTCCGCGTGTTCGGTCCAGACGAGACCGCGTCGAACAAATTGCAGGTTGTTTATGAAGCCAGCCCGAAGACCTGGATGGAAAAGACACTGCCCGAGGATCAGGATGGTGGTTACCTGGCTCCGAATGGACGTGTCATGGAGATGTTGAGCGAGCATACGCTCGAGGGTTGGCTTGAGGGCTATGTGCTTACCGGCCGGCACGGTTTGTTCAATTCGTATGAAGCTTTCGTGCACATCATCGACTCCATGTTCAACCAGCACGCCAAATGGCTGGAAAAGAGTAAGGCGGAGACTCGCTGGCGGGCGCCCATCTCTTCGCTCAACCTGCTCATCTCGTCCCTGGTGTGGCGGCAGGATCATAACGGCTTCACCCATCAGGACCCGGGCTTCCTCGATGTGGTCACCAACAAAAGTCCCGAGGTCACCCGCATCTATCTCCCGCCCGATGCCAACTGCCTGCTCAGCGTGACCGACCATTGCCTGCGCAGCACCAACTACGTCAACGTCATCGTCGCGGATAAGGCGCTGCACCTGCAGTACCTCGAGATGGAGGCAGCGCTCGAACACTGCACCAAAGGTATCGGCATTTGGGATTGGGCGAGCACCGATGCGGGCGAAGAGCCGGATGCGGTGATCGCCTGCGCTGGCGATATACCAACCTCTGAAGGGCTTGCTGCTGTGGCGATTCTGCGGGAGCATTGCCCAGGCTTGAAGATCCGGTTTATCAATGTGGTCGATCTTTTCCGGCTGATGCCTGACCGGGAGCACCCGCACGGGATGAGCGATCGCGAGTTCGACGGTTTATTCACCAAAAGCAGACCGGTGATTTTCAACTTTCATGCGTATGCTTCGCTCATTCACAAGCTGACATACCGGCGAACCAACCATGAGAATTTTCATGTGCGCGGGTACAAAGAGAAGGGCAACATCAACACGCCTTTGGAATTAGCCATCCTGAACCAGGTGGATCGCTTTAACCTGGCAATCGATGTGATCGATCGTGTGCCCAAGCTGGAGGAACGAGGCGCCCACCTTAAGGAATGGTTGAAGGGTCAGATCATCCAATCCATCAACTACGCTCACGAGAATGGCATCGACCGGCAGGACATTAACGAATGGAAGTGGCCAGTGGAGTAGCGTCCACTACGGCAGATGTACCCCACTCAAGCCAAACACGGCTTGAATGGGCCACCCGGCTTTTGCTTTGAGGGAGATGCCTCAACCTAAAGGATCCTGGGTGGCCCATTCAAGCCGCGTTTGGCTTGAGTGGGGTACATCTGCAACCAGCAACCTGCGAGGCCTCGTGCCATCCCGTATGATGGTCCGTCACCTCATGCTGGAAGGATGCTAGTCGGCTGCATGGCAGAGAAAGCCCGCCTCTCGTTAAACCAAATCACCATCTCCAACTGGAGCGTCTCTCAAGCAGTCGAGGGATGCGTTCGTCACGGCATCCCATCCATTGCTCTGTGGCGGCACAAAATTGCGGAAGCAGGGCTGGCCGCCTGCGTGCGCTCCGTGCAGGATGCAGGACTGCATGTATCCAGCGTGTGCCGCGGCGGCATGTTCCCCGCTCCGACTGCTGCCAAACGCCAGGAGCATCTCGAAGACAACTTCCGCGCGGTCGACGAAGCAGCCGCGCTGCAAGCAGACTCGCTCGTGCTGGTCGTAGGCGGCGCGGTAGACGTGGGACTCACCAGTGCCCGCAGTATGGTGAAGGATGGCATCGCGGCACTCGTGCCCTATGCGCGTGACTGCGGCATCAAGCTGGGCCTGGAACCGCTGCATCCCATGTATGCCGCCGAGCGTGCGGTACTGAACACGATTGAGCAAGCATTGGAAATGGCCGCTCCCTATGCAGCACACGAAGTTGGAGTGGTGCTGGACGTCTTCCACATCTGGTGGGATCCACAGGTCATGCCGTCGATTGCGCGCGCGGCCGGCAGGATCTATGGCTTCCACGTGAACGACTGGCTGGTTCCCTTGCCGGACATGCTGTTGGGCCGGGGCATGATGGGCGATGGCATTATTGATAATCGCGCACTGCGGCTTGCTGTCGATCAGGCCGGGTACACCGGGTCCATCGAAGTAGAAATCTTCAATCGCGCGATCTGGGACACGGACCCGGACCAGGTCCTCACCCGGATGGTCGACCGCTTTGTTGCGCTAGTCTAAGTCGACAGCTAAGGAGCAAGCATTGGAATGCAACCAAACCGTAACCGCGACTGAGCTCTTGCCCGCGGTGAAACGAGCACTGACACTGGCCACGGAAAAAACCCTTCGCCTGGATCGCCGCTGGAACGCGAGCGACGGAGCCCCCGTCATTACCGCGGCAGGCCGCTATACCGCGCGCAGCTGGACGCAATGGACCCAGGGTTTTCAGTACGGCAATGCCCTCATCTGCTACGAGCTGACCGGCGACCCGGCTCTCCTGGCCACGGCACAGAAACACATCGTGACCTCGATGGCCGAGCACCTCACCCACACCGGTGTCCACGATCACGGCTTCAACAACATCTCCACCTACGGGCACCTGCGCCGCCTGATGCTGCAGGGCCGCATTCCGGCCAATGACGGAGACCTGCACTTCTACGAGTTGGCGCTCAAAGTGAGCGGCGCCGTGCAGGCAGCACGCTGGACCGGCCTCGAAGATGGCCTGGGCTACGTCTACTCTTTCAACGGCAGCCACTCGCTGTTCATCGACACCATGCGCACGCTGCGCATCTGCTGCGTGGCGCACCAGCTGGGGCACTCGCTGAAAGGCGAGCAGGACGAGCACATCAACCTGCTGAGCCGGGCCATGACACACGCCATGACCTCGGCCCGTTACAACGTCTACTACGGCGAAGGGCGCGATCAGTATGACGCGCCGCCTCTCCGTGGCCGTACTGTGCATGAAGCTGTCTTCAACCCCGCCAGCGGTATCTTCCGCTGCCCCTCGACGCAGCAGGGGTACTCCGCCTTTACCACCTGGACCCGCGGGCTCGCCTGGGCCATGCTCGGGCTTCACCGAGCTCATTGAGTTTGTGCAGTCGTTACCCGAGAGCGAACTGAAGGCCGATGGCCTGCCAGGTAAGAAAGGCCTGCTCGCGATCTTCGAGAAAGCCGCGCGCGCGACCTGCGACTTCTATATGCAACAAGGAACCGCTTCCGACGGTATTTGCTACTGGGATACCGGAGCGCCCCGGCTGTACCGCCTTGGCGATTGGCAGAGCCAGCCAGCAGACCCATGCAACGACTTCGAGCCGGTCGATGCCTCCGCCAGCGCCATTGCCGCCCAGGGGCTGTTACGGCTGGGGCACCTGCTTGGTAATAAGGACTACACCCAGGCGGGGCTGACCGTAGCGGCGCGATTACTCGAAGAGCCATACCTGTCGCAGGCTTCCGATCACGAAGGCCTCCTGCTGCAAAGCATCTACCATCATCCGAACGGATGGGACTACGTGCCGCCGGGAGCGAAGGTCCCTCACGGCGAGTCGAGTATGTGGGGCGATTACCACCTGCTTGAGCTGTGCCTGCTGATCACACGCATGGCAGACTCCAGCTACTACACATTCTTCGAAGGGGAACGGAAAGGGTAAGCGATGCAGCAGCAAGCAAAGGTCGCGCTGGTGACCGGGGGCACGCGCGGCATCGGTCTGGGCATTGCACGCAAGCTGGCAGAGGCCGGCTTTCGGCTGGCCATCTCCGGCAGGCGGCCTGCGGCAGAAGTCCAACCGGTGATCGAGGAACTAAGTCAATACGGACCGTCCCTTTACCTCGCCGCCGATGTCGCCTCAGCCACAGACCGGCAACAACTACTGCAAGCAGTGGAAGCCCAATTCGGCCGCCTCGATGTACTGGTCAATAACGCCGGCATCGCCCCTCGGGTGCGCGCCGATGTGCTCGAAGCAAGCGAAGAGAGCTTCGATGAAATCATCGCGACCAATCTGCGCGGTCCTTACTTTCTTACCCAGCGCGCGGCGGCCTGGATGATCCGGCAAGGGCCTACGAGTCCGTCAGCCCATCGTGCCATCATCAACGTCAGTTCGGTATCAGCAACTGTCGCCAGCGTCAACCGCGGCGACTACTGCATTTCCAAGGCAGGCATCGCCATGGCCACCAGGCTTTGGGCAGTCCGACTGGCTGAGTATGGCATCGGCGTGTACGAGGTGAGGCCCGGTATCATCGAGACCGATATGACCGAAGGCGTCAAGGGCAAGTATGACGCACTGATCGAAGGCGGTATCCTGCTCGAGAAGCGCTGGGGCACCCCCGGCGACATCGGCACTGCCGTCGCTATGCTTGCTCAGGGTAATCTGCCGTATGCCACCGGCGCGGTTCTCACCCTGGATGGCGGCCTCACAGTGGCCAGACTTTAAGCACAGCAACCCGCACAAACGAGGCACACGCATTCGATGAAATGGATGAAGCAGTCGCGGTCAGCCTCGGATATCCCCCACGCACCCATGGAGGCTGAAACCATCTCGCCTCGTTGGGGATTCGCCGTCTCCTCCGGCATCCTGGGCTGGATCCTCGACGCCTTTGACTTTTTCGTGCTGGTCTTTCTGGTCGACGTCCTGGCGAAGAACTTCCACGTGGGCAAGGGCGAGATCGTTCTCACCATCACCATCACCCTGGCGATGCGACCCATCGGGGCGCTGGTGCTGGGTTCTTTGGCCGATCGCTATGGGCGTCGCCGGCCGCTGGTCCTGTGCGTTCTCTACTTCTCGCTCATCACGGCACTGACGCCGTTCGCGCCCAGCTATCTGACGTTCGTGATCCTGCGCGCGCTCTATGGCATCGGGATGGGCGGCTACTGGGGCATTGGTGCGTCGCTGGTGATGGAGAGCTCACCCCGCCGATGGCGCGGTCTGTTCTCCGGCATCATGCAGGCTGGCTACTCGCTCGGTTACCTTTTGGCAGCCGTCGCGCTGCGTACCATCGAGCCTCGCCTGGGCTGGCGATGGATGTTCCTGTGCGGCCTGGCCCTGGCCTTCCTGATCGCTGCACTCACGCTCCTGTCCCCTGAGTCCTCATCCTGGAAGAAGAATCAACTGAACAGCTTCAGTGAAGTGGGCCACGTGCTTTGGCAACATAAGAAGGACTTTGGCTACCTCGTCCTGATGATGACGGCCATCACCTGCCTCTCCCACGGCACGCAGGATTTGTACCCCGACTTCCTCAAGACCGTGCATGGCTTCTCAAATGGCGTGGTCTCGAACCTGGCTATTCTCTACAACGTCGGCGCGATCGTGGGAGCGCTGGTGATCGCGCACTACTCTGACCGGATCGGCCGCCGGTACGCCGTCATTCTTGCCCTCACGATTTCTGCCCTCTCGATTCCTTTATGGGCGTTTGGTTCGACGATCTTGATGCTCGCCGCCGGATCGTTCATGATGCAATTTGGCGTACAGGGCGCGTTTGGTGTCATCCCAGCCCATTTGAATGAGCTTTCGCCCAGCAGCGTACGCAGCTTGTTCCCCGGGGTGGTGTACCAGTTAGGCGTTTTGCTCGGCGCTCCGGCCGTGGTGGTGGAGTTTGCCCTGCGCCGCCATTTCGGCTATCAATGGGCGCTGACCATCTTCGAGATCTGTGTGATCCTCACGCTCTTCCTGATCTTTGGCTTTGGGCCGGAACGCAAAGGCCGCGACTTCGCCGCTTAGGTAGGTTCCTAACTGGGACGCTATTCGCTTCTTAGCCTGAAAATCACACAAGCTGATCGATGCTGACGAAAGAAGAACGCGAACGGGTCTGCGTGGTCCTGGTGCGGGCCCGCAACCCGAACAACATCGGCGCCGTCGCGCGGGCCATGCATGGGTTCGGCTTTAGCGATCTCCGCGTGGTGAACGACTATTCCGTAGGATTCGAAAAGGCCCGCTCGGCAATCGATGCGTCGGAGATCCTGGCCGCGGCTCGTGCATTCCCTAATGTCGCTGAAGCCGTTGCCGACTGCCGTCTCGTCATCGGCACCACGGCGGTAGGCGAACGCAAGCAGGAACATCCGCTGTACTCGCTCGCCGACGCTGTTGCCAGGCTGCCCTCGGCCATCACTCCAGCCGATCGCGTAGCCCTGCTGTTCGGATCTGAGAAGACCGGCCTGAGCAACGACGAACTCAGCCACTGCCACTGGCTGCTGACCATCCCCATGCATGCCAGCGAAGGCATGCGGCATGCTTCGATGAATCTTGGCCAGGCCGCCGCGGTGTGCCTATACGAGCTGGTGCGCGCAGCAGACCGGCCCGCTCGCAGCGAAGTACCACCACCGGCGATGGCAGAAGACCTGGAGAGGGTCACCAGCCTGGTAGGCGAAGTTCTTGCCGGGATAGGTTACGCCACGCGGAGACCCGCGAGCGCAGAGCCGGCCGAAGTACGGCGCATGATCAGGCGGCTGCACCTGACCCAGTCCGATGCGCGCAGGTGGATCGGCATCCTGCGTCAGATTCTGTGGAAGATGGGAAAGGTCTAGCGGGTAATGATCACTTCGTAGAGATTGTCTTTGGCCAGGAAAAACTTGGTATTCGCATAGGTCTCGAACAGCTTTTCGATGGTCCGGTTGGTATAGACCCGTTGTACGGAGTAGCCTGTCGTTTCCTGGGACTCGATGCTGTCTGTATCGGTCACATGGTAGCGGCAGAAGCTGGTGTCAGGGCCTGTATTTTTGGTGTGGAAGAAGGTAAGCACGCGGCCGCCCGGCTTGAGTGTGGAACGCAGGCGCTTGATCATGGGGCCTACCAGGTCCTGAGGCACGTAATCCAGCGTCGTCCACAGCAAAATTACGTCGAACTCACGCCCTGAGAAATCCAGGTTGCTATCCAGGAAACCTTCTACATCAAACTGGGCCACCCCGTGTTCATCAGGGGCGCTCTGCCAATTACCTCGCAACGCCTCGTTCACCAGGTCAGCCATGTAGACGCCGTGGCCCAGCGTGGTGAGGAAGTTGATATTGGTCGGAGAGGTTGGCCCGATGTCGAGAATGCGCAGACCCTGCTCCGCCTTCAGATGTTTGAGCAGGTCTTTCCAGGCGCTCGAATGCCGGGGCATCCGCGGCCCTGTGAGCACAGTGGGGCTGATGGATGCATTCGGATCGTTCTGTGCCCTGCCAAATAGGTTGCGCATACCTTGACCAGTTTTTGCACGCAGGCCAGTGCAGCCTGCGGGGAATATTTCCATCATAGCCGACGAAATCGTGGCCGATGTTTACGCGCCCTTGACGGCCGGGGCACTTTCAGGATGCAGTGGTTCCACCTTGCCCCGGAAACTGGCGCTCTCCTGGATCACCAGGCGCCCAGCCGAAATGTCTCCGGTCAGATTGCAGCCGTCGCGCAATTCCACTCGTCCGGTCGCTGTGACATTGCCGCTTAGGTGGCCTAACAGAATGACGTCTCTCGCTGAAACGTTGGCCGCCACGTGGGCGTTCGGACCGATGGTGAGCCGGCTCTCAATCAGGGTGATCGTCCCTTCGACGTGCCCATCCACCATCAGGTCTTCGCTTCCCTTGACTTCCCCGCGGATCTGGACAGATTTTCCGATCACAGCGGCAGCAGTTTCCCCTGCATTCATTCGTGGTGTCTCCCTGCGGTCGCAGAAGGTTCTCTGCCCGAACTATACGCAACCAGCGAAGTCGACCGCAACCCGCAAACCGGGTCACACCAACGCAAAGGTCTCCAGTTGTAAACTGTAAGGGAGTGCCTTGCTTCTCAATAGGTAACATCGGCCAGGAAGCGGGGAGGGTGAATATGCAGCATTGGCGATTTTCGCAAAATCTTCGCTCGGCGGCTCCTGTGGGCGCCCTGCTTTCGGTTGCTCTCCTGCTGGGATGGGGTGCCACTGATCACGCCATTGCGCAGAACAGCGCAGCTCCGGTCGATCCACAAAAGATCGTCCGGGACGCCAGCTGGAACGAACTCCATTCGAAGAATCCAGGCCACTCGTTCAGCTACTTACAGCACAAGGTCGATCCTAAGGGCAGCACAGTCAAGGAAATCTTCGAAACCAAAGACGGTGATGTCGCCCGGCTGCTGGAGAAGGACGGAAAGCCACTACCGCCAGACCAGGCCAAGGCAGAGATGGACCGCCTCAACGACCTGCTCGCCCACCCTGAAATTCAGGAACACCGCCACAAAAAGGAGCAGGAGGATAGCGCCCGAGGCGATGAGATGGTCCGCATGTTGCCCGACGCCTTCCTGTATACCCTGGACGGCACGGTGCAGGGTCCGAATGGACCCTGCTACCGCCTGCAGTTCAAGCCCAACCCGGCATTCACTCCTCCGGACCGTGAAGGCGAGGTTTACCACGGCATGGTTGGGGAGCTATGGATAGACCAGGGACAGGTGAGATTAGTGAAGATCGACGCCCACCTTATCTCGGACGTGAACTTTGGCTGGGGCGTGCTCGGCCGGCTCTACAAGGGTGGCAGCATCCTGGTCGAAAACGCCGATGTGGGCCTGCACCACTGGGAAACCACGCACATGAAGCTAAATCTGCAGGGTAAGGTCCTGATGATGAAGAGCGTCGACTTCTCAACCACAGAAGACTTCAGCGACTTCAAGAGTGCATCCCCAGCAATACAGCTACCAGGAAGCCATCCACCTGCTGCAAACCACACCTGCACCGCAGGTCGCCGCCAGATAAGCCCTTCAGAGCCTGCGAAAATCTGTGTACCCCAGGGGTGGCCCATTCAAGCCGTGTTTGGCTTAAGTGGGGGACATCTAAATCTCTGCATCAGGCCTTCCGTCCGGGCGCGGATCTAAAAACCGCGCCCGACAGCGGAATCAGGCAAGGTCGTCGCCGCTCGAGGTGTCATCGAACGAAGACGTGTCATCGTAAGACGAGTCATCCAGCGGTGTGTCGTCCACGGACACGTCGTCCAAAGACGGACTTTGCAGGCTTATGTCATTGGGGTCTGTGAGGTCGTCTCTCAAATTGCTGGCAGCGTCGTTGTTGCTATCTCCGAAGCCGGTATCGGTAAAGCTATGGTGCTCCCCCGACCCTTGTCCCGCATCGCCGTAGTAGTTGTTGATGACTTCCTCCGGACGGCCACCACCACCGCCGCCGAAGTAACCGCCCCCACCGAATCCGCTCTCATGGCCAAAACCATGGAGCAACGATTCGATTCCCTGGAACGCCAGCGAGCCCGCAGCCACGCCAGCCGCGGTGGTTGCTGCGGAACGCAGAAAGCTGGAACCACCACCCATGGGAGACGGCCCGCCAAACGCCGGCACGTTATTCCAACCCTGCGATGGAGGGGCTGCACCGTACCCCGGTGCTGGTGGAGGCGGCGGAGGCGGCGGCGCTGGGTCACGATGACCGAGCAGGTTACCCAAAAAGCTGGTGGTATGTGCAGGCTGGGTCGCCACTTGCGTTTGCTGCCGCCGCAGCTCTTCCAGTTGCGCCATCGCTTGATCCAGCGCGTACTTCTGCACCAGCAAGGTTTGCGCCAGGATATACAGCGCATTCGGGTTCCTACCCAGGCGCTGATTGAGCAACTGCTCGGCTTCGGGATCTTTCTCAGATAGCTGCGTTTGTTCCACGCGACCAATCAGGTCGTTCAACATCGATTCTTCTTGCGGAGTCATCTCTCGTCCATCCATCGGCCGGAACCTGCCGGCATCCGATTGGATGCCGCCAGGCAGCCGGCGATGCCATTCAGGAAACCAATGCCATGACCTTGATCTCTTCTTTGCGCACCGTCAGCCGCTCCACTAAATCGGTACGCACCTCGAAACCGCGGCCAGGAGTTTGCGGCACCTGGATTTCGCCCTTCGGCGAAACCGTCACCTCAGGCTCGATGATGTCTTCCTTCCAGTAGCGGCTGGAGGCCGACACATCCCCTGGCAAGGAGAAGTTCTGAAGAGTCGACATGGCGATGTTATGCGACCGGCCAATACCGCTCTCGAGCATCCCGCCACACCATACAGGGATGCCACGCTCCTGGGTCGCATTGTTAATAGCAATGGCTTCGCTGAAGCCGCCAACGCGCCCCAGCTTGATATTGATGATGCGGCACGACTCCATCTCAATCGCTGCCAACGCGTCCCGCCGGTTGCGAATCGACTCGTCCAGACAAATCGCCGTTTCGAGCCGCTGCTGCAGCATCGCGTGAAAATAGAAATCGTCTGCCCACAAGGGCTGCTCAATCATCAGCAGCTTGAACTCGTCAAAGCTAACCAGGTGGTCGGCGTCGCGTAAACGGTAGGCGGAGTTCGCGTCGCAACTCAACACGATATCTGGCCATTGCTTCCGTACCGCCGTAAATAACTGCACGTCCAGACCAGGTTTGCACTTGAGCTTGATTCGTTGATAGCCTGCCTCGACCGCCGTGCCCACCTTTTCCATCAGCTTCTCAACCGTTGGCTGAATGCCAATCGACACACCGCAGACCAGTGTCTCGCGAGTGCCGCCCAGCAACTCATAGAGAGGTATGCCGCGCACCTGCGCTTCCAGATCCCACAGGGCATTCTCAAGCGTAGCTTTCGCCATGCGATGGCCGCGCACCGGGCGAAAAATCTCCGGGCACTTGCCACCGCTCTGATCCTCAGCCGCGTTGAGTAATGGAATCAGCTCATCGCGCATGGTCATCCAGGCAGTATCGGTGGATTCTTCGCTGAAGTAGGGGTGTTCGCCGGCAGTACATTCGCCCCAGCCGGAGAGGCCTTCGGCCCGTACTTCCGCCAGCACCACGCGCCGCTCGCGGGTCTCCCCGAAGCTGGTGGCAAAAGGGTGCACTAACGACATGCGCAGTTCACGCAGGATGATCGAATCTATCTTCATGCAAACCTGTCTGATACGGATTGGAGTGAACGTAACGAGCTGGAAAGCTCCTGCCATGGGCCGAGCTGGAATAATCCGTTTCCCTCGGCATCGATGCGAAAATCCACCACTGCCAGATCGCGCGCAAACGCCTGCAGGAACTGTTCACGATTCCGTTCCTGGATAGCGCGGACCCGTTCCTGCTCCACCACCGAGTGCCTCCAGTGAGCAATTTGGTGCGGTATCGTGATCTCCTGCTCCACCGTGGGAGGCAGACCCGGCGTGCGGCCCAGTACGGCGTTCACCCGCTCGCTGTCTAACCACCATTCTGCGTAGAGTCGATCTGTGGGGACGGAACCGTGTAGTGGAGACGATGTTACACCATAAAAATTGGGCGCATAGCGACGAACGATGACGCCCAGCTTCTTGATGTTGAGAAAACCGTTCTTGATTTCCAGTGGATCGAAGGTCCACTCCATGCGCCGAATTCCCCGCCCCAACGCCTCTTGCCGTTGGTACAGCTTGAGCCGCCGGCCGATCCCCTGGTCGCGATAGTCCGGGTTCACCGCAAGCATGTGCGAATGAAGATAGGCACGGCCTTCGGTCAGCGCCGGCAAGGCCATGGCGAAGCCCACCATGTTGCCGGCATCTCCTTTGGCGCTCGCGCCGGCTCGATGAATGTCAAAAGCGCCGATCACCTGCCCGCCAATCCTTTGACTGACGATGAACACCCGTCGCGGCACCACATCCCGATCGCCGTAACCCCAAACGTCAATTTGCAACTGCACGCAGGCGCTCAGCTCGTCGAACCCTTCGCAAGGGCGGATCAGGATGTTGCCAGAATGTTGATTCATGAATCGTGGGCGACGCTCTCCTGATCCTTGGCCTGGCTCCACAGCGCCTCAAGCGCAGCGGCAGATCGAGTCTCCAGCGGTTCGGGCGATGCGGCTTCCATGGCCGCGAAGCGCCGGCGAAACTTGGCATTGGTGTGGCGCAAGGCAAACTCCGGTTCTACCTTCAGCCTTCGAGCGAGGTTCACCAGGGTGAAGAGCATATCGCCCACTTCAGACAGGACGTGCTCATGCGCCTCTTCACCCGAGGCTTCGGGATGTTCGGCAATCGCCTGGCGCAGTTCGACTGTTTCTTCCTCCAACTTGGCAAAGATCCCATCTACCGTGGGCCAGTCGAAGCCGGCCTTCTGCGCGCGGCTACCTAGTTTGGCTGCCTCGACCAGGGCCGGCAGTGACCGCGGAATCGTTTCGAGCGCCGAGGCATTACCCTTTGGCTTCTCAGCCTGCTTGATCGCGTCCCAGTTGCGCAATACCTGCGCACTGCCAATGTCGACGGTCTCCATACCGGCCTGTACTGCATTGCCGGCCGCGGCCGAGGCTGCCTCCCCAAACACGTGTGGATGACGGCGGATCAGCTTGCGGTTCATCCCGGCGACCACGTCCGCAATGGTGAAATACCCGGCGTCGCTCGCCATCTGTGAGTAGAAGAGCACTTGCAGGAGAAGGTCGCCCAACTCCTCGCTCAGGTTCTCCCAATCACGACGCTCGATCGCATCGAAGACCTCGTAGGTCTCCTCAAGCGTATATTTGCGGATGCTGTCAAAGGTCTGCTCTCGATCCCAGGGGCACCCCCCCGGACCACGCAGCCGGGCCATGATGCCCACAGCATCGGCGAACGCGGCCACCGGTGTACCGGCCGGCTCTGTCTCAGAACTCATGTCACAAATGTAACCGAAGAGCTTGTTGCCGGAGGCAGTGGAAAGCTGCGTGCGAAGGATTCACCGCGGGAGCCGTTTTGGTAAGTACACGAACGCGCGCCGATGGGTTACCGTGGTTAGTGTCAGCATGAATGCCTTCACGCGATACGCGCAATGATGCCCTGTATCTTTTTCGGAACAGGCGGCTTACTGCTGGGCAGTTTTCTCAATGTCTGCATCGTGCGCCTTCCCTTGGGCGAATCCGTGGTCCGGCCAGGTTCCCATTGCCGCCACTGCGAGCAGCCAGTCGCTCCTTATGACAACATTCCGATCGTGAGTTGGCTGCTACTCCGCGGAGCCTGCCGCCACTGCGGAGCCCGCATCGGTTGGCAATATCCCGCCGTTGAACTCACCACGGCTGTCCTGTTTGTGCTCTGCTGCCGGCAGTTTGAGCCGGGTTGGCTGGCGACCGCCTGGGCGTTGCTGTGCTTCCTGCTGCTAGGGCTGGCGGTGATGGATGCTGAGACGCTCCTGCTCCCCGACGCCTTTACACTCCCCGGCCTCGGCCTCGGCCTGCTGTTTCACGGAATGCGTGCTGGCGTGGCACAGGATGTCTGGTCGTGGATGCCTGTGCTGCAGGCGATGGGTCGCGCGGGGCTGGCTGCAGCAGTAGCCGCCGCCACCCTGCTCTTGATCTCTGGGCTTTACTGGTTAGCTCGCCGCCGCATCGGCATGGGCTTTGGCGATGTGAAACTGCTGGCCATGATGGCCGCCTGGCTCGGCTTGCCGCAGACAGCGCTCTCGCTGTTTCTCGCCGTGATCGCCGGCGCGCTCTACGGAGTAGCTCTTGTCCTGTGGTCAAAGAGAAAGGGGTCGACTCGGCCGGAGGATGCTTTGCCGCTCGGACAGGTTCCGGTGCCGTTCGGCACCATGCTGAGCCTGGCCGGCCTCTTCTGTATTTTTTTAGGCGAGCGGACGCTGCGCTGGTATCTGCAATTTCTTTCGTAGGTTTCGGGTGGTAATCAGGACCGGAACCGTAGAGGGCCCCACCCGCTCCATCACAGCGCGCATCTGCTCCACATGATGCATCCCGTGCACCACATGGAACCGGCGCCATTGATCCGCCCGCAGCGGGCCAAACCAGGGGTGAGGAGCCACTTTCTCCATGCCAAACTTCTCCCGGCATCGGTCGAGCACAGCGTCCATCGTGGCCATTTCCATGCGCATGGTGGCCATCAGTTGCTCCCCATCCATTTCCGCGAACTCTCCCTTTTCCGGCCGGTTCTCATCGAGCGCAGGCACTCCGCGGGGTAGCTTGCCGAAACTGAGAACCATGATCTGCAACAACCACTGAAGATAGGTGCGTTCCTGGTGACGGCTGACCCGCCCCTTCTTGAGACGGCTCTCCAGCGTGCGACTGGTGGTGCGATAGCTGAGGATCAGGTGTTCGATAATCTGTTGCGCAGTCCACTCGTGATCGTGGCCACCCGGACGCAGTTGTGCTGTCTCCGCATCCACGCGGCGCACCTCCCTGCTCATTTGACCGATGACCCGTTCCAGAACCGCATGCATACGCAGCAACCATCCGACCGTGTGAATAGCTTCTTGATCGTTGGCGGAAGTGTAAAACGCTGCACATACGACTGAACACTAAAATGTGGGAAAGAATCGTCGAAACTACTACGACTTTTGTGCAAAACCGGTAATCAGGCGGAGTGCTTGTCTTGGATTCAGGGCGCCTGGAGCAGATACGGTCACTTTTGCGCCTGCAGTGTTTTCAGCGCCTTGATCGAGTCCCTGGCCTTGGGACCATTGGGCACGATGTCGAGATAAAGCTGATAGTTGCGAGCTGCCTCGGCGGAGTTGCCCAGCAAGCGCTGGCTTTCGGCCAGTCCAAAAATGGCCGCGACGTTCGTAGGGTCAGCCGCCGAAGCAGTCTTGAAGCGCAGCAGCGCCCCCTGGACATTCCCCGTTTTCAGGTAAAACGTGCCTATTTCAGTGTCTTTCTTGGAGCGCGCCGGATCGCTGAACGGAACACCCTGGTCATCTCCCCCGCTTGAGGAGGACGACTGGCTTGAGCTGACCCCTGGTGGCGGGCTGCTCCTGGGAACGGTCTCTGGTGCGGGGTCCTTGCCGGCTGCCTTTGCGGCATCCCGGGACACGTCCTCGGGGAAGGGGTTCCCCGCAGAGGCTGGAGGCTTTACCCCGTCCGGGGTCTGGGCGGAGGAGGGCGGCTCGGGGGACGCGTCTTTCTCCTCTTGCGCGGCCTTCGCGGCAGCGTCCCGGGAAACTGCCTCAGGAAACGCATTGTCATTTTTACCGGCCGGTGGCTTGGCATCTTGAGCCGGGTGGTGCGGTGCTCTCTGGAGGAGCTTCCGCGGGAGCATCCGGCAGCGGCGCTGGCTTTTCCGCTTTCTTCTTTTGCGGTTGCGGCGCGTCGGGCACGGCGTCGGGAGGGGCCGAAGGCTTTTGCTGTTGCGCCGCAGCCTGCCCCGCGACCGTGAGCAGTGCGGCAAACAAAGCGACCATTAGGAAACGAGAGCGCATCGTGGCAACTTCAAGTTTAGACCTATGTGCGGACGCGTTCCACCCTGTGACAAGATAAGGAGCTATGGGATTGATCATTCGCTCCTCCTCGATCCACGCGGCCGGCTGCTACACGACCGCTCCCCTGCCCAAAGGTGTCAAGGTTGTGGAATATACCGGTCCCCGCATCAGCAAGAAGGAAGCTGACCAGCTCTTTGCCGACTCCAGCATCACCTACCTCTTCGGCGTAGGGGATGGGTCTACGGTGATCAACGGGTACGGCACGGCCATGTTTATCAATCACTCCTGCGATCCCAACTGCGAAACCGAGGAGTTGAACGGCGAAGTCTGGGTCATGTCGTTGCGCAAGATTGCCGCCGGGGAGGAACTGACCTACGACTACAACCTCTACGACGGCGATGAAGACGATGCTCGCTGCTACTGCGGCGCGAAGCGCTGCCGTAAGACGATGTACTCGCCGGAAGAAATCGCCCGCCAGAAGAAAGCCAGCAAGAAAGCCACGAGCACCAAACGCAAAGCTTAGGGCCTCCCAATTCCGTGGAGCAGCATGTCCCCCTGTTGGAGGCATGGCGCTTCGAGATAGGTGCCGAAACGAATACCGGGTGGCCCATTCAAGCCGTTTTTGGGCTTGAGTGGGGGACATGTGAACTCCACGGTTTCCGGTGGTCGTCTTCCGTCCCTCCCTCCTCCGCTCCCGGCGAACAAAAGGGAAAACACTGGCCCCTTCACTCGGGCTACAATCAACTTTCAGACACATGCCGCAGACCCAGGCCGCACCTCTGATTTCCTGCCTATGGCTTACCAGGTTTTAGCCCGAAAATATCGTCCGCAGCGCTTCTCCGATGTGATCGGTCAGGAGCACGTGACCCGCACCCTGGGCAATGCGCTCGAGCAGCAACGCATCGCCCACGGGTACATCTTTAGCGGCCACCGTGGTATCGGCAAAACGACCATTGCCCGCATCCTGGCGATGGCGCTCAATTGCCGCAATACCATCGGCAGCCCGGAACGCCCAAACCCCGAACCCTGTGGCATCTGCGATTCCTGCAAAGAAATTCGTGCCGGCAACGCTCTGGACGTCGTCGAAATTGACGCCGCCACCAACCGCGGCATCGACGAGATCCGCGAACTACGGGACGCCGCCCGCTATGCCCCCGCGCGCGATCGCTACAAAATCTATCTGCTCGACGAAGCGCACCAGATCACTGATGCCGCCTTCAATGCGTTGCTGAAAATTCTGGAAGAACCCCCGGAGCACGTGGTCTTCATGATGGCGACCACGCAGCCGGAAGACATTCCCCAGACCATCCGTTCGCGCTGCCAGCACTTCAGCTTCCACGCAGTAAAGTTCGACGACATCGTTGCCCAATTGACCGAGATCGCCGCCCACGAAGGCATCATGGCGGACGCGCAGGCGTTGGCACTGCTCGCCGAGGCTGGCGACGGCTCTATGCGCGATGCCCTCTCCATCATGGATCAGGCCATTGCGAGCGCACCCCTGGTCGACGGCAAAGCCAAACTCGACGGCGAAGAAATTCGTGAGTTGATGGGCACCGTTCCCGACGCGGTGTTCGAGCGCATCCTCGAAGGCATCGGCGAAGGCCAGAGCGCCGCCGTTATGGAGGAGCTCAACCGTCTCCTCAATGCAGGCAACAGCCCTTCTCAGTTAGCGCGGCAGCTGGTGCGCTACCTGCGCAATTGCCTCATGAGCAAGCTCGGCGGCGAACAGACGGAGTTGCTGCAGGTTTCAGGCGACGAACGCGCTCGTGCTGCCCGCTCGGCCGCGATCTTCAGCGAAGAAGACCTCACCCGCTTTCTGCAGGTGATCCTGCGTACCTTTGACGAGTTGAATTACCGCCAGGAACCCCGCCTGCATTTGGAACTTGGCCTGATGAAGCTGGTCCATCTGCAACGGCTACTGCCACTGGAGCAAATCCTCAGCGGTTTGCCTGGCGCAGGCCGTCCTCCGGCTGGCGGAAGCGGCACCCGCACCAGCAACCAGGGCCGGACCGCGAAACCCACCACGGCAACGCCTCCCAGGGCAGCAGAGCCCGTCAGGCTACCAGAGCCCGTTAAGCCACCTTCGCCGGTCAAGCCATCGCCCTCGCCTTTTGAAGTGGACCGTCTGCGGAAACTGAATGAGGACGATGCGGCGGAGCAGAGAGTGGAACCTGTCGCTGCTCCGGTGAGCGATACACCGCAACCTCCGCCTGCTGCCGTCGCCATCGCAGCAGAAGCTCCGATATTGGTCGAGCTTCCACCGGTAGGGGCACCGGTAGCGGCACCCGTCGAAGAATCCCCGGTCGCTGAGGTGACTGGGGTACAGGACGCGCCGCCAGTCGCCACTGGCCTGAACGACCTGCGCGATGTCGTCACCGCCGCCCTGGATGAACAGGGGCACAATACAGCAGCCTCGCTACTGGGTGCGGGACGCTGGACATTCGTGGAGGACGGCGCCATCCAGGTAGAGGTGGGCGTCAAGAAAACCATGCTGGGCCTCACCATGAATGGAGACGCCTGGAAGATTGTCCGCGAAGCGCTGCGGGGTGCGGGCGCTACGCAGAAGATGACCGTGATCCCGGGCGAAGTGGGAGAAGCATCGAACGCCGGGCCACGCACGTTTTCTCGCGATAGCATCGAAGCAGTGGCTCTGGGCAATCCCCTGGTACGGCAGGCCCAGGAACTCTTCCATGCGGAAGTCCGCAGCGTACTTGATTTACGGGAAAACCCGGGAACCCGGGGCAAAGCATGAGCACCATCACGCGAGGAACACCGTGAACCCTTTGAACATGCAGGAAATGCTGGAGCAGGCGCGCCAGATGCAAGACCAGATGAAGGAGAAGCTGAACCACACCGTGGTGGAAGCCTCCGCGGGTGGCGGCGCTGTCACCATCAAAATGAATGGGCAAAAGCAGGTGCTGCAACTGAAGATCGATGCGGCGGCCATGGCCAGCTTAAGCTCGAACCCATCGGACGTAGAGATGCTGGAAGACCTGGTCACCGCAGCTTTCAATGAAGCCGGCCGCCGTGTGGATGAGGCCATGAAGTCAAGTTTGAGCGGCATGCTGGGCGGCTTGAACCTGCCTCCGGGTCTTCTCTAGTTTTCTTTTAGCCGCTTCAGGAGCCGGCATTGGCACAATTTGCAGAACCCATGGCGCGGCTGATCGAAGAGCTGCGCAAATTGCCGGGCATCGGTAACAAGAGCGCGCAGCGGCTCGCCTTCCACATACTCCGCGCCAGCACCGAAGATGCGGGCGCCCTGGCCGACGCCGTGCGCGAACTGAAAGCCAGGCTCCTTCTCTGCTCCACCTGCAACAACATCACCGACGTGGATCCCTGCGTCTACTGCTCCAGCGCGACCCGCAGCCAGCGCGTGGTTTGCGTCGTGGAGGAACCCGGGAACATTGCCGTCATCGAAAAGACCCGCAGCTACAACGGCGTTTACCACGTGCTGCACGGCACACTATCTCCCCTGCATGGCGTAGGCCCGGAGCACCTGCGCACCGATACCCTGGTGGCCAGGGTTGCGCAGGGCGACGTGGAAGAAGTGATCCTTGCCACCAACCCAACGGTCGAAGGCGAAGCAACTGCCGTCTACCTGGCCGACCTGTTGCGCACAGCCACAGTGCGCGTCACCCGTATCGCCACAGGCGTCCCTGCGGGCAGCGACATCGAGTACGCCGACGAGGTCACGATGACTCGAGCCATGGAAGGCCGGCGAGAGCTTAAGGCGTGAATGGCGGCTTGCACCCGGGCGCCTTTCGCTTTGTATCAGGGCAAGACCTTAGCTAGCCCCCCTTTTGTCATCCCGAGCAGTTGATTAGCCTTGAGGCAAATTGAGGATGGAATGAACGAGGACGGGCAGGAATTGCTGATTGGGAGCGCAGTCGAGGGATCTGCAATGTTTCACCCTGACTCAAATCTCCAGGTCGGCAATGATCAATTTCGGCTGCTCTCCATCGGTACGACGCGCTGAAAGATTCTCGGAGCACCCGCTCGCACCCGGTGGAAGCCCCGGACTTCAGTCCGGGGGCGCGGGTTCAAGACCCGCGCTTAAACGCGCGCAAAGATTGAGGGCTTTCAGCCCTGGTGGAACCAAGCCTCGCCAGCCAATCGGCCGTGTGACCTCCCCGCGAAATCTACGCGCAAGTTTCCAATCGACTGACGCCGCTGGCACCATGGCTAAAGCCCTCGCATCGTGGAGGCCACCCTTTAGCGCGGGTTCTACACCCGCGCCCCCCGACTAAAGTCCGGGGCTTCCACCGTATCGAGCGAACCGCCAGGGGACGCGATGACGCGTCCCTCGTCATCGCCATCATGTCGGCACGTTCATCACGCTCCGTAAAAGCCACCACAACTCATCCTGTCATCCGCCTTGGAATGAACAACGAAAGGACAGGTTGTTCATTAGGAGCGCAGTCGAGGGATCTGCTTTGCACCCTTTCTCCCTCCACAAATTTCTACAGAACTCCAGCATCGGATGAGCAGAGGAACGTGGGTCTCGATAGCAGCCGCTTCGCTGCCGGGAATGACTTTCCTGCCTTCCTGCTGAAAGAATGGTTCTTCTGCGTGTCCGATGCTGGAGCTCTATAGAAACTTGTGGAGGGAGAAAGGCGCACAGCAGATCCCTCGACTGCGCTCGGGATGACAAAAGGGGGGCTAGTTAACCCGCAAAACATGTCATCGCACACCCAAAATTAATCTAACGCGCAAGGCCACAAGCCAAAACACAGCAAGAAATCCGGGCTAGTCGTTGTCAGGAACAATTACCAGGGAGAGGATACGCAGTGCGAAACCACTTCATGTTCCCGAAAGGCGCTCAGGTACATGGATCCACCCGCTTGCGCTCACTCCTTTTCGCGCTTCTATCGCTGGTGACGCTGACTACATTCGCGGAGACTTCAGCACAAGCGGCGCTCGAGGCTTCCCTTGCCGGAACGCCCGCCGTTGGTTTGGTTACCGCCCTCAACACCGGACGCACCCTCGCCACCATCGGCAACACTAACCTGCATAGCACGCCCGGTTCCCTGCTCAAGCCGCTGTTCCTTGCAGCTGCCCTGCAGCGCGGTTACCTCTCACCGCAGACCACCGTTTTCTGCAGGCGCGACCTCACGATCGTGGCCGATCACCGCTCCTGGCATTTAGCCTGTACCCATCCGCAGATGACCGCCTCATTTGACGCGAGCGATGCGCTCGCCTATTCCTGCAATACCTTCTTCGCTGCGCTGGCGGCACGCATCCTGCCGCGCCAGGCTGAGGCCATCCTGCAGCATAGTGGTTTTCCTGCGGCTGCTCCGCAGACCGTAGAGCAAACCCAACTACTCGTACTGGGCCTCTCGGGTATCCGGGTCACCCCGCTGCAGGTAGCAGGCGCCTATCGCACGCTCGCTCAGGATTGGCAACAGTCACCGGCACTGCAGCCGGTTCGGCAAGGTCTGCTCAACTCGGTAGCCTACGGCATGGCCCACAATGCCGCCGTCCCGCAACAACAGGTCCTCGGCAAAACAGGCACCGCGAGTGATCGCGAACACGGTCCCAGCCATGGATGGTTTGCCGGCCTGGGCTCGTTCCACCGCCAGGCGGTTGTCGTCGTGATCTATTTGCCGTCCGGCAACGGAGCCGACGCCGCCCGTCTGGCCCAGCCATTCTTCACCGCCGGTTCGGCCGCCCAGTGATCCTCCGTTGCCTGCTCGTCTGTCTGCTGATCTGCCCCGCCGCCTTTGCGGCAAGCACACCGGAAGGGGCGCGCACACTCACGATCCGCGTCGGAAGCACCCGCAACCTCCGCTCGGTCACCATCACTCCTCTGGACCGAAACACCCCACCCATTCCCCGTGCCCTCGAATGGCAGCCGCAGGCACATACGCCACTGTCACTGAGCGGTAATTACCGGCTGGCTTCCTCCTCGGGGTGGCAAGTGACGGCGGCTGGGATCTGGAACATCTCCTGGCAACGGGACGGCTTTCGCATCCTGCTCACCTTGCCCAGCGAACGCTACGTGATCGCAGCCCTCGGCGGCGAAGCCGCGCCCGACGAACCGCTGGCTTCCTTGAAAGCCATGGCCATCACAATCCGCACCTTCGCTCTCGAGAACGCCGGGCCGGCATAGCGCCCAGGGGTTCGGATTATGCGACAGCACCCATTGCCAGGCTCTCCGCTTCGCTGCGGTGCGGCCCGAGGTCGAGCGTGCCGTGCGTGAAACAGCCGGCGAAACCTTGTGGTTCCATGACCATCGCGCGAGCGTGTATTACACCCAGCACTGCGGCGGTGAAAGTGAGTCGGCCAGTGCTGTCTGGCCTCGCGCGCAAGCCAGCTATCTCCCCGGCCGCAAGCTGGATCCGTATTGTCTGCGCCGTTCGTCCGCAGCCTGGCACGCGAGCCTTCCGCTGAACCAGCTCAGCAAGATCCTGCGCGACCAGAATTGGCGCACACCGGCACAGATTGAGCGGGTGGAGGTCACCACCCGTACGCAGACCGGCCGGGCGGAACACGTAGAGATCACCGGTCGTGGCGCGCGCGCCACCCTGTCCGCCAGCAGTCTCCGCTTCGCGGTGGACCGGGCAGTTGGCTGGAACCAGATTCGCAGTGATTGGTACACCACGCAGGTGGTTGGCGGGAACCTGGAAGTTGCCGGGAAAGGGTATGGCCACGGAGTGGGTCTTTGCCAGACCGGTGCCTGGCAGATGGCGGCGGAAGGACACAGCGATACCGAGATCCTCAACTTTTATTTCCCCGGCCTGATCCCAGCCATCTCACCGCCTGCTCAGCGATGGCACTCCACCCAGGCGGCAGGATGGACCTTGCTCAGTACAGGATCACCCACCGATCTGGTAAAGCAGGGCAACGCAGCCTGGGCAAAAGCGCAGAGCCTCTTCCCCGGCGATGCCGCTCAGGCCAAACCCGTAGTGCAGGAACTGCCCAACTCCGAGCTATTCCGCCAGTGGTCGCACCAACCCGGCTGGATGCTGGCCTCCACTCGCGGAAACCTGGTTCTTCTGCAACCCAGCGCAACGCATCTCAGGGGAACCGCTATAGAAACCCTGCTATTGCACGAGTTCCTGCATGTGCTGGTGGAGCAGCAGGCCAGCGATAAAGCTCCACTATGGTTACGAGAAGGTCTGCCAGAGCTGCTTGCAGATCCCCAGCTCCAGCCCATACTTGACCTCTCAGCCGCCCAGGTGGAAACCGCCATCGCCTACCCGCAGGATGCCGAGATCTCGCGCCACGCCCACCTGGTAGCCGGGAGCATGGCCGCTCAACTGCGCTCCCGTTACGGCCTCACTGCCCTCCAGCGCTTTCTGCGCGACGGCGTGCCCGCAGACCCGCACTAAGGACCCGTGGTGAGCCAGTACAGCTGCTTCACTTTGTAGCCCTTCTTCATAGGAGGCGGATCGAGCTTGCCCCACGCCGCCCGGTTCCAGGTAACTGCCTGCAAACCGTCGTGGGCTGGCTGAAATACCATCGCCGGCTCGGCAGGCTTTCCCTCCATGGCATCAAAGGTCACGGTGACCTGGGCCCCCGACTCAGCCCAATGGCCAAACAGCGTCTCAGTCCCATTGCCCCAGTCTTCTGTAACCGTCGCGGTGCCATCACGACCCAGGCTCAGGTTCATCGACGGACCCGCCCTGCCGCCGTCGTGCACGTGCGACATATACACGCCCGTGAACCGGGAATGAACGTTGGAACTCTCCGCAGTGGCAGCGGTCGCTCCCGCCAAGATCCATGCGCAGCCCAGGAATGTATACAGCAAGCAGGATGCAGATTTCATCGTTACGTCCTTAAAACCCGAGACCAGGTGAGCTGGAGCAACTCGGTGATTCTCTTTTCGTGTAGGCAAATTATGGCACCAAAGTTTTCGCTCTCAATCACCTGAATCCCGTTTTAATGAAACCTGCACGTTCCTTTAGGAACCCGGCCGACCCCTGTGTTCCACCGCTGCAGCTAAAATGCCTCTTACGTCAAATCGCGAACCACAGGACACCGAAACGGATGTTACAACCGAAATTACGGACCACCTGCCTGCTCGGTCTGCTGGCTGCTTCCGCACCGCTGCTGCGCGCAGCAGATTGCGCCGCCCTCAAAAATCTCCGCCTGCCCGACACCACCATCACCTCGGCAGAAGAGGTCACGTCCGGTGATTTTGAAAACGCCGCTCTCCCAAAGCCAGTGCACGGGCTGCCACCGTTCTGCCGGGTCACCGGCAAGCTGACCCCGTCCACGGACTCAGACATCCGCTTCGAAGTATGGTTGCCGGCCAGCAGCTGGAACCAGCGCTTTCTCGGCGTGGGTAATGGCGGCTTTGCCGGCTCCATCGGCTATAGCAGCCTGGCCGGCAACCTGCGCCGGGGCTATGCCACCGCAGGTTCCGATGCAGGTCATCAAGCCGACGCGGAAGACGCCCGCTGGGCCCTGGGCCACCCTGAAAAGATCAAGGATTTTGGCTGGCGCGCCGTACACCTCACCACCGCGCGCGCCAAGGACATCGTCAACGCCTATTACGGCGCCAGGCCCAACCGGGCCTACTTCGATTCCTGCTCCGATGGTGGCCGAGAAGCACTCATGGAAGCGCAGCGGTTTCCGGAGGACTACGACGGCATTCTCGCCGGCGCACCAGCAAACGCCTGGACACACATGTTGACTGCGGGCCTCGACGTGGCAAAGGTAACGGTGGCCAATCCCAGCGCTTACATCTCAGCCACGAAACTGCCCGCGATCCAACGAGCGACGCTGGCCGCGTGTGATCAGGCAGACGGCGTCAAAGACGGTTTCATCAACGATCCGGCAAAATGTCATTTCGATCCAGGCGTGCTGCAATGCAAAGCCGGCGATTCGCCCAACTGCCTCACCGCGCCGCAAGTGGTCGCCTTGAAGAAGTACTACGCGGGCGGCAGCGATGGAAACGGCCACCCGCTCTTTCCCGGATTCGCGATGGGCGATGAGGCCGGCGCATGGGGCACATGGATCGTCGGGAAGGGCCCGGGCGGCGGCTCCGGCATGAACTATCAACGCAACTACTTCCGCTACATGGTGATGAACGACCCGAAGCTGAACGTACTCACCGCCGACGTTTCCACCTTGCTGCAGCAAGCCACGAAGATGACCGCTCAGGATCTGGATGCGACAAATCCTGACCTGGGCCCCTTTAAGGCCCGCGGCGGCAAGCTGATCCTATATCACGGCTGGAACGATCCGGCGATCTCGCCCTGGAACAGCATCGCCTACTACGGCAGCGTGCAAAAAGCCATGAGCCCGGAGGTGGCCTCATCTTTCGTGCGCCTCTACATGGCGCCCGGTATGGAGCACTGTGCCGGCGGCCCCGGCCCTTCGGCGTTCGGCCAACTGGGCATCCCCACTACCGGCGAACCTAAGTTCGGAGTCTTCGATGCACTTGTAGAGTGGGTGGAGAAGGACGTGCCGGCCGGCCAGGTGGTCGCCACCAAATACGCAACCGGCGAGGGCGAGCCTCAGGTCGTTATGACACGGCCACTGTGTCCTTATCCCGCAATCGCCCGCTACAAAGGAACTGGCGACACCAACGCGGCATCCAGCTTTGCCTGTCGCCAGGACTAAGGGGCGTACCCAATGTCGGCTGAGGGATCATGCGGCGCCGCTGCAGCCGGCGCCGGTGTCGTTGCACCTTCCACCGGTGCTTTCGCAGCCGCCGCCCTGGCTGCTGCCGCCGCCTGTACCGGATCAGGGGTCACCGGCAACGCCGCAGTGTTCACCACGTCGGGATCATCCCGCAATTTGAGATAGAGCGTCCCACTCGGACGAGGCACGATCAGTGTGTTGTCGCCGAACCCTTCTGGCACCGTCACTGACTTGGTCAGTTGCGCATCGGAGCCCACCTGCTGCAACAGGAACAGGTCGGCACCCAGAAGTTTGCATTGGGCGGCCCGCTCGGCGCACTGCAATTCTTTCAACTGCGGCACCCGCACCAGCGTGACTAAGGGCAACCACTCCCCTTGCACACCCTCGGCGCTCACCGGGCGAAAACGAATCGGACCGAAGGCTGAGCCGCCAAACGCCTTCGCAGGATCCAATGTCACCAGCGCTGTGCGCCGATCCTGCAGAACGATGCCACCTTCACCCACCCGCAAAACCGTCGAGAAGGAATCATCGTTGCTTGCGATCTCAATCTTCTGGTCCCGCGGAAAAGTCTCGGGCGCCTGCACAAAGAAGGTGAGCTTAGCGTGTTCCGGCAGTTCATCCGGACTGGCCAACTGAACCAGCGAGGCGGGCCCTTCGAGATGCACGTTCTTGTTCAACAGGGTCACGCTGGGCCGCGCCGGACGCACGGTAGCGTCGAGCGTGAGCTCACGACCGTCCTTCAGCGTAACCTTGACCGCAGCTCGATCGTCCTGGTGAAAATTGGAACCGGCCGTCTCTGGCGCCTTGAAGAACAACGCGTCTTCGTTGTTGGTATGTGTCAACGGGGTCGCAGGGGTGAACGCGACATTGTTCACTGTCATACTCGCAAGTTCGTCCAGACGCGTACCCCGCAGCAGTCCCTGGTGGTCGCCGGCATAGATGGTGAAGCTGTCCAGCTTGCTGCCCTCCGAATACGTGTGCAAAGGTAATTGGTCCGGCTTCTCCAAACCCACCTGCCTGATCTGCAGGTTCACCGTCCCGGCATCCTCATCTGCCAGCGGCACGTCCACCTGTATCTGGTTCGGCTTCACGCCTTTCCAGGTAGCATCGAGCGTTCTGCCGGCCGCGTCCTTAACCGTGACTCCATCGACGCAGGCCGCGTCTACGGCCGAATCCAGGTGCACTGTATCGTTACGGCCCACGATCAACGCGTGCTGATCTGAAGACACCAACGACCAGTGCTCCGGGTGCGCGCTCACCAGGTGAAAGCTTGGTCCGCGGAATGGCTCAAAGCCCCAGAACCCATCCAGTGTGCCTATGGCGGCGGGGGGAAGGTTCTGCGCTTGCAGGGCTTTGGCATCGACGGTAAATCCGCCCTTCAGCGCATCCAGCGTGGCAGGCACTTCGATTGGCTTACCGCTCTTGTTTTGCACGCGTAACACAAAATTGTGGGCATACCCGGTGGCAAAGAGGTACGGCGCCCCGACCACCGGCAACAGCAACGGTTCCTTTTGCGCGCACAGCGGCGTTTTCGGGTCCACTGCATGCATGATGGGCAATTCCGCCGGCTTCACGGCCGGCAACCCCACCACTAATACCGATAGGGGCTTGTGAAACGATGGAGGATTGTTCAGCTTCAAAGCCAGCGTATCCCCTTTAGGTATGGCGAGCGCGGGCAGGTACTGGTAGTCGGCGGTGTGAAAGCTGTCCAGAATCTTTGCCATGTCGAGCACCGTGCCGACATAGACGCTGTAATAGCCCCCGCCGGCCGGCTGCGTATACGACATCTGCGCAAGCATGTCACCCGCCGAACCCGAAGTAAGCTGCTGCACCACGCTGGCGCTGCGCCCATTATCAAGAACCAGGCTGTCGGGGTTTTGTATCAGGCACGGTCCCTGCTGTTCGGTGGGCTTGTCGAAGCATTGCTGATCGACGCGGATATTTAAGCTGCGCGCCAGCAACTTGGTTTTCTCTTCCACTGCTTTCGGATCGCCGCTATCCACCGAGCGTACCCCGGCGAGATAGGTGTCGAGCCGAGCCCGATCCAGGCTAGCCTGCTGAAGGTCCTGCGAAGCCCGGACGAATGCTCCTGGACGCCCGCGCACTGCATTGCGCAGCGTAGAAAAGTCCCCTCCCGTTTCTGGGGCTAAAAACAGGAGTGCCTGCTCCGCGCCGGGAGGAACCATGACAAAGATCCCTTCGTCGCGCACTTTTTTGTTCCACGTATCGGCTTTGGTAAACCAGTTGTCGGGCGGCGGGTTGACCGAACCACGCAGAAACGCCACGACCAGTACATAACGTGCGCCGCTCTCCTGGTCCAGGTCGGGATGCACCCATAGGCGATCGCCAGCTGCCAGGCTGGCCACGTTGCCGATTGGCAGCACTTGTCCGTTGCGCGTGACCCGCACATCGATGCGGGGACCATCCAGGTCAAATGCGGGCGCACTTTCCGCCGGGGCAGACGGTACAACTACAAGAACCAGGCAGTACAAAAGTAACCAAAAGTGTCGCATACTTCATTATAGAAACTTTTGCTCACCCGATCTGTCGGGGACTTGGCAATCATGGTGCCCTGCCCGGGGCATTTTCCTCCCCTTTCGGTAAATCCTATCCTGTGAGGCTTTTAGGAAATGGCGCAAAAACAAACTCGCGCTGTCACAAAACAAAAAAACAATTAAAGAAGCGATAGACCAACACCGAGACTGGACTCTAAGCGCCTGTGTAACCCCTATCTCACAACCTTTTACGGCCGGGAAATAGGGGACCATTAGCTCTGAATCCTCAACGCGCTACCAACAGATCGCCCCCCGATTCACTTCGCCGTAATCGGCACTGCGGCAACATGTTTTTCCCATGCCAGTTGCAGGGTCCCTTTCTTACCCCCGCCACTGCTGATCGTGTACTTCAGCACCTCGACGGGAGCTGGAGGCTTGCTCATCTCCATCTTCACTCTCCCCAAATCCCTGGAAGCGTCATACTCAGTCCCCCACTGGCCGGTCTGCTTGTTGATCACCAGTTCCCACGCATCCGGGTCCTTCACATTCACGTACAACGTGTAATCGCCCTTGGGCACGGCGAGGCTGCCAATGTTTACGTCGGCAGTCACGTGCAACGCGGTCGCATCGTTCGCCCCAGCCCGCCAGATCGGTGCCGTGGGATCCTGCATAACACGGCCGCCTTCGCCAAAAATCTGCCGCCCGCGCACCGAGGGCGCGCAGTACTTGACCGTCAGCGTCGCATCACCGATTTTGCCGCTGGCTGTTTCCACCGGGCTCGTTTGTGCGGAAGCCGATCCCACCATCACCAATAGTCCTGCTGCTGCCAAAAGAAACTTCATGCTCATCCTCCTTAAACCAACACAGCCCCTGTACGGTAGCGGACGTGCCATTGCTCGCGCAACCGAGTGTAGTGCCGTGATTGAAGCCCTGCTGAAACACTGCTGCTCGATTTTTTTGTCTGCGGTGATCACTTGCTGGTGGCCCACTCAAGCCGTGTCCGGCTTGAGTGGGGTACATCCGAACCCGCATCTACTGCTTTACCGCGATGCACGAGATCTCAATTTTGGCCCCACCGATCAACCCAGCAACCTGCACTGTGGCGCGTGCCGGTTTGGGGTCCGGCATAAGCTTCTTGTAGGCATCATTCATCTTGGGTACATCATCCAGGCTGGTGACATACACCGTAACCGAGACGATGTCAGTCATCTTGAACCCGGCACCTTCCACAATCTTTTTAATCTCGGCAATCGTGTTCGTCGTCTGCAACGTGATGTCGGTGCCCGTCACCTTGCCGTTGGCATCCGGCCCTTGCTGCCCGGCGACGTACAACGTATTGCCCGCCACGAAGGCATTGCTAAACGGCTGTCCCGGCTTGAAACCGATTGCCTGGTTTTGGGCAAACGCGTTGCCAGCAAGGGAAAGACCTGCAAGTAAGATCACCGACGCTGCATACTTCATCTTCATTCGCTTCTCCTGTAAGTAAATCTATAAATAAACGACTGCCAAGTTTCCTCGACAGGCGCAACAACCTCACGTCCACCAAAACAACGCCGGGTGGCCCATTCAAGCCGTGTTTGGCTTGAGTGGGGGACATCTAAATCGCAAGGCTAAATTCCTGGCCGCCAATCCCACTCGATCGAATCACTGCCAAAGCCCCGTTACACGTCCATCCCACCGCTGCTTACTCGAGCACGATCTGTAATCCCTCCCCACTTGCCGGCACGGTAACGCCCCACCGTCCCTGCACCTGGGTCATCGCAACACTCTTCCCACTGGCACCCGCGCGCCGCTTCTTCGGCGTCCAGCCCACCACTTCGACGCGGTACGCCGGCCACCACGGCTTCCAGGTCCCCTCCTGTTTCGCTACATCGATCTTGATTGCCCCATCCGCCCCCACGGAGCAACTGAATCGAACCCGAGCAAACGCGCCCTTTTGAAAATCAAAGGTATGCCCATCATCGGTGTAAACCTCTCCCTCACATGCTTCGCTGTTCCCCGCTTCGGATGCAGGCGGAAACACGCGCAACGTCAACGGCCCCTTCGGCACCTCCGCCGTGCTCTGCGTGAGCGGCGCAATCGGCAGAATACTGCCGCCCCGCACATACACGGGCAGTTGATCCAATGTCGGCGTCACCATCAACGGCTTCTGCGCGATCACTTTGTCTCGCTGTTCCAAATCCAGGTTGCCGCCGAGCGTGCTCCGTCCCAAATACTTGCCGGTCCAGTAGTCATACCAGCTGCCAACCGGCAGATGAATGGGATAAGGCGCTACCTCCTCCGGCGACGGATTGGGCGCCACCAGAATGCGGCTGCCGAACAGGAACTCACCGCCGCCAGTCGTGAGATCGTACGGAGTGCCATCCTCCGTCGCCTTGGGAAACTCCAGGAACAAGGGTCGATTAATCGGCAATCCATCGCGCGAGGTTTCTTCCGCAACTGTATAGAGGTAGGGCATGAGCCGGTAGCGCTCTTCGATGAAACGCCGCCGGATACTCTCCTGCACCGGCCCATCCACCCACACTTCGTGCATGCGGGTTCCCTTGGCCGAGTGATCACGATCGATGGGTTGGAAGGCAGAGATCTCGATCCATTTCGTCAGCAGGTCGGGTGGGGGCGATCCTGCAAAGCCGCCCACATCGGCACCCGCCAGCGAAAATCCGCTCAATCCCAAATTCACCAGCTGCGGCACGGTCATGCGGAGATGGTTCCAGGTAGAGCTGTTATCCCCCGTCCACGTGGTGCTGTAGCGCTGCCCGCCCGCATAGCTGGCGCGCGACATCACAAACGGCCGCTCATTCGAGCGCAAGGCCAGTTGTCCCTCATAGGTGCCACGCGAGTTCTGCATGCCAAAAATATTGTGGATTTCTAAATGGGTCGCCGTGCGTGGATGAAAACCTGGTTCATCGATCCGATGCTGCACGTCATTCGGCATGGTCTTGCCCGGGCCGTCAAACACCGCGGGCTCGTTCATATCGTTCCAGAACCCGGCGACTCCCTGATCGACGAAGTCCTTATAAAGAGTGCCCCACCACTGCCGCGATTGCTGTTGGGTAAAGTCTGGAAACACCGCGGGTCCCGGCCAAACCTTACCAACGTAGACAGAACCATCGGGGTTCTTCACGAAGTGGTCGCCCGCCGTTCCTGAGTCGTAGGGCGCATACCCCACGTTGGGCTGTTTGGCCACGTGCAGGTCAGTGATGACAACCAGCTTGAAGTGCTGGGCAGTGAGATCTTTCACCAGTCCGCCGAAGTTTGGAAATGCCTTCTGGTTGACAGTGAACGGCCAGTTCTCATGCTGGAAATCAATGTCCAGCCACAACACGTCGGTAGGAATGCGATCTTTGCGCAGCCGATCGGCGATTGAGCGCAACTGGGTTTCAGGGAAGTAGGAATAGCGCGATTGCTGAAAGCCCAGAGCCCAAAGCGGCGGCAAGGGCGTCGGCCCCGTCAACCAAGCCCATGTACTCACGACCTGCTTTGGCTCGGCCCCGTACATCAGGTAGTAATCCAGCGGTCCATCGAGCGAACCGAAGGTATACCGCGTGACATCATCCCGGCCGAAATCAAAGTTCGTTCGCCACGTGTTGTCGAGGAACACGCCCAGCGCGCGCCCGTGGTTCATATCCAGGAAGAAAGGCACACTTTTGTAGATGGGGTCGGTTGACTCCTGCCATCCGAATGCGTCGGTGTTCCACATGGTGAACGTCTGGCCGCCGCGATCGAGCGGCCCGGGCTTATCGCCCAGTCCAAAGAAGTGATCGCTGAAGCTGCGCTCTTTGCTGACCGTAAATCGCTTGCCTTCCCATTGCACGGGTGCGGCGTCGCGCTGCAGCACATTGCCGTCCCGGTCAGTCACGGTCAGTAACAGGTGCGCATCCACACTCACCCGCAGCGCTTCGGTCGCGAAACCGTGTGCATCGGCCGTGACCGGCACCCGGCTGGTGCGCGCCTGTGACAGCACGGCCCACGACGCGTCTTCAGGTGCCTGGTCGCCCTGCCACATGCGCACCCGCAGCACGTCCTGCCGCAGAGCCGTTACCTGCAGGGTCGCACCATCCGCCGAAGCCGTGAAGCCGTTTGCCATGGGTGCGAGCTGTTGGGCCAGGCCAGCGCCGCAAAGGAGAAGAGGAAGACCGCAGACTGCGATACGGGCAAAACGTTCTCGTGCAAACATACCGCTCCACGCGCCAAGAGCCTTCAGGCTCATCTTCCGCCCGATCTCGCCGCCTCTGTAATTTACCCCAACCGTCCTGATTTGCAGGCGACCGGGTTTGACCCGTCGCCGCCACACCCCTACCATGAGCCTTTAACCTCCCAAAAATGCACCAGGAGAAACCCATGCGTTACGCCCTGCGCGCCCTGCTGTTCTGCGTCTGCCTCTCTCCTGCCTTGGCTCCAGCGCAGACTCTCACCAGTAGCGAGCTTTCGCGCCTGCGTTCGGTCGACTCCGTCGCCGTCTCGCCCGATGGCCGCTACCTCGCCTACACCATCACGATGCGCGATCGTCCCGGCCGCCCATACAGCCGCCTTTCCGTCATGGAGCTAAGCACGCAAAAGTCGGTGTTTCTTGGCGGTGAAAACCCTTCCGGCGGTCCCGCATGGTCGCGCGACAGCCGCTGGATCGCGTTTCACGGCTCTGAAGCCAGCAAATACGGTCTGCTGGTCGCTCATCCGGACGGCAGCGGAACCACCTTCCTGGCGCCACTGGCCGGCACCAACTCACCCTTGCCAGGCAGTGGAAAAGACATCACCTGGTCTCCCGATGGAAAGCAGATCGCGTTCATCTCCTCGACGCCGGGCGAAGCGTCCGCTGCGTTCAACGGTGACCCGGTCGTGATCACCCGTTATCTCTACAAGCCAACCGCGAGTGAGGGCCTCACTCGGTTCAACGACAACCAGCGCCTGCACATCTTTGCCGTAGAGGTGGCGTCCAAAAAGATTCGCCAGCTCACCCAGGGCAACTTCGATGAGCACTCGATCGACTGGTCACCCGATGGCAGCAAAATCCTGTTTGGCTCCAATCGCGAACCCAACCAGGATGAGTTTTTCAACTACGACCTCTTCACCCTCGAACTCGCTGACAACAGCATCCACCGGTTAACCGCCACGGAGAGCTGCGAATACGATCCGCTCTGGTCGCCCGACGGCAAGACGATTGCCTACCGCGCCACGCGCCGCGGGCTCACCGACCGTGAAACCACCATGGAAGATACACACGTCTGGCTGATGAATGCGGATGGCAGCGATCGGCGGGAAATCGGCAGCGCCATCGACAATCGGCAAGGCGCGCCGGAGTGGGCGCCCGATGGCAGCTCTGTCTACTTCAATGTGCAGGAGCGGGGCAGCTATCACCTGGTGCGCCTGCCCATTTCCGGTGGAGAAGCTACTTCCGTGGTGAACGAGCCCGGAGCGGTGCTGAGCTGGTCGCCTGGCGCCAATGGCGCGATCGCTTACTCCTACTCGTCTCCGCGGGATGCCGCCCAGTTGTACCTCAAGTCAGGCGACGGCCAGGCGCGTGCGCTGACGAATCTGAATCAGAGTCTCCTGGCCGGCAAGTCGATCGCCGAGGTGGAGTCGCTCACGTTCACCAGCAACGACAATCGTTTCCAAGTGGAAGCCTTCCTCACCAAACCAGTCGGGATGACGGCCACGTCCAAACATCCGCTCATTGTGGTGATTCACGGCGGCCCCCACTCGCAAAACGGACCGATGTTTAATTTCAAGAACCAGGTGTATGCGGCGCATGGCTATGCCGTGCTGAATGTGAACTATCGCGGCTCGACCGGTTACGGGCAAAAATTTGCCGACGCCGTGTTCGGCGACCAGGACGGCAATGAAGCACAGGACGTTCTTTACGGGGTAAGCGCGGCCGTGCGACGGAATCTGTGGATTGACCGCGAGCGCCTGGGCATTGAAGGAGTCAGTTACGGTGGCCAATTGACCGATTGGCTCATCACCCAAACCAACGAATTCAAGGCCGCGATCCCTACCGCTGGCATCGCCAATCTCGTCAGCTACAACTACATGACCTACTACAACCAATATGAGGAGATGGAGTTCGGCCAATTCCTCCACCAGGGCAACCTGATGGACCTGGCCTGGGAGCGCTCTGCGCTCAAGCACATCGCCGGGGCGCATACCCCCACGCTCATCATGCATGGGGAAAACGACAACGACGTGCCGATTGCGGAAGCCGAGCAGATGTTTGTTGCCTTAAAAGACCTCGGAGTTGAAACCGTATTCCTGCGCTATCCCCGAGAGGGACACGGGCTCTCAGAAGTGCAGCACCAGATCGATGCGACTGACCGGTCGATCGCCTGGTATGAAAAGCACTTTCCCAAGGCAGACGCGGAGGGCGTAACCAACGTCCAGCCCTAGCGTCCCCCGACTTGTCATCCCGAACAAACCCTGGGTAGCTCGAACAACGTTGGGTGGATCGAACAACCCTGGGTGGCCACTCAAGCCGCACTTGGCTTGAGTGGGGGACATCTCCACCCACCACCACTCCACCCACCAACCACCCTCACCCGAACCGGTAACCCGGCTTCAACTCGCAGCGATACACCATCGTCTTCTCTTCCTCCGTGCCCGAACGCACATTGCACGCCGCCCAGCTCAGCGAAAGATTCGGCCCCAACGGAAACACCATGGGCGACCCGTTCAGGTCAGCCTCCAGACTCACACCCTCCTGCGAAGGCGGCACCGTAAAGTTAAGCGCCTGGCCGTAAATGACCGGATACAACTCGCGCACTTCTGCGCCGATCGCTGTGTGATACGCCTCGGCCTCCACCAGGAAGGTCGCGGTGTCTGACCAATTCAATGCAGAAACAGTAATAGTCCGGCCCCCATGCGCAAAGCCAGAGGTGTCGATGCGGGTGAAGGGGCAGGGTCCCGCAATACACGAGGCACGTACGTTGGTGAACGAATTGTCAGCGCCGGCATCGAGCGTTACCGAACCCGAAGCAGCCTTCCACTTACCGTCTGGCGAGCACGGCCCTTGCTGGTTGCAGGGTACGTTTCCCTCATTCACTACCTGGAATGTCTTCACCGCGCTGCCAACATTGCGTTCCGAGCGCGCGTTCATGGTGTAACGCACGCGGATGTTCGAAACCACCGATGCCGGACGACTGTTGCGGACTTCTGCTTTTGCCGGCGCGGGCGGCGAATTCGGCACCAGGGCAGCCACATACAGTTGCTTGGGAACCGCCAGTCTGCCGGTTTGAATAATGAGCGCTTTGGCCTGGTAACCCGGATGATGGAAAGTCACCAGGATAGGCCGATCGGAGAGAACACCTTTTCGAAACACCAGCTTGTAATAACCCGCAGCGTCCGACTTCGCCGTCGCGGACTTCACGCCATCACTTGCCGTGATCTCCACATCTGCAATGGGCAGCTCTCGCTTGCTGTCTACATCCCGCCGGATGACCGCCCCTTCGATCGGGATGTTGAGCGCCTCGGCAATCACCCGCGATCGTTCCGCGCGCAACAAAAGCAGAACCACAATAATGAAGCCGGCTACCGCCGCGACTACGATCCAGGCAATTTTCTTTCCCTTCATTGCATCTATTATCAATCAATCGATACCTTGCGTTAGAAGAGGAACTTCGATGACATTTGCACCGTCTGCGAAGAACGGAAAGAGCGGAGCCCGGACCACTGAGGAAACAGGTTTAGATGAGCATGGACCCACGTGCAGAAGAAATTTTCCGCAATCGTTCGCAGCACGGCGGCCGCACCGGGGGCCGTTCCCGCCGCCAACTGCTGCGCCAGATGCTTACTGCTTCGCTCGCTCTGCCGCTCGGTGGCCTCAACTTAACGGGCGCGGCCCAGGGTACGAAGCGAAAAGAGAAGCTGCCACCAGGAACCCCGCCGTTGCCGCCGCCGGCCGTCTTTTCGCCCGAAGATGATCAGTTCCTCAACGAGTTAGAGCAAGCCAGCTTTCTCTTTTTCTGGGAGCAGACCAATCCGCAAACCGGCCTGGTGAAGGACCGGTCGAACGTGCGCATCAACGACACTGGCCTGGTGGGCAGCATCGCCTCCACAGGCTTCGCGCTGACCGCCATCTGCATTGCAGAGCAGCGAGGCTTCGTCTCCCATGAAGACGCCACGAAGCGGGTATTGGCAACCCTTACCTTTTTATGGAGAACGCTACCCACGCACCGCGGCTTCTTTTATCATTTTGCCAACATCAACACCGGCGAAAGGCTTTGGGATTCTGAGGTGTCTTCAGTCGACACGGCTATCCTGCTCTGCGGGATTCTGACCTGCCGGGCGCACTTTGAAGATCATGAAATCGTTCAACTGGCCCACGACATATTCAACCGTGTCGATTGGACCTGGCTCTCAGAAGACACAGCCTTGCTCACCCAGGGGTGGACGCCGGAGTTCGGGTTTCTTCCTTACAAGTGGGACTACTACAGCGAATTGATGATGATCTACCTGCTCGGCATGGGTTCAGGCAGCCATCCTCTGCACGCCGATGCCTGGTCAGCCTGGAAGCGCACCGTATTCGAATACGACGGACTGCGCTACATCGGATCGTTCGCGCCCTTGTTCGTACATCAGTATTCCCAGGCCTGGTTTGATTTCCGTCACAAGCGCGACAAGTATGCCGATTACTTTCAGAACTCTGCCATCGCCACCGATGTGCATCGCCGCTTTTGTGTCGAGTTGGGCAAACAGTTTCCTGACTACAGCGACGACCTGTGGGGCATCACTGCGTCAGATTCCGCCAAAGGCTACGTCATTTGGGGTGGCCCGCCAGCCATGGGTCCAATCGATGGAACGGTCGTGCCCGCGGCCGCTGGCGGCTCCATCCCGTTCCTTCCGCAAACCTGCCTACGGGTTTTGCGTAATATCCGCGCGCGCTATCCGCAAGCCTGGACCAGGTACGGCTTCGTCGACGCCTTCAACCCTCTTACGCAGTGGTATGACCATGACATCGTGGGCATCGACACGGGGATCATCATGGTTATGGTCGAGAACGCACGCACGTCGTTCATTTGGGAAACCTTCATGAAGAACCCCGAAGCGCAGCGGGGCATGAACGTGGCTGGCTTCAGCAGTTACACTCCGCCTGAATAGGTGTTCAACACCCTACCAAAGCAACTTGGCGCCAAACTGCACCTGCCGCGACGTGGTGGAGGTGCTCGAAATGGTTCCCGCAGTGCCGGAAACACCGGTTGGCGTGAACACAATCAAATTGGGCGTGTTGAAATTCGCGCGATTCAGCAGGTTGAATATTTCCGCTCGAAACTGCAGGCTGAGACGCTCATGCAGTGTGGTTTCCTTCACTGCGGAAAAGTCCCACGTGGCCAAACCCGGCCCCGTCAGGCTGTTTCTACTGAGATTGCCGAAAAAGCCGCTGTTGGGCGGCGGCTGCAAAAAGGCTGTGGGCGTAAACCACTGGCTCGGCTTGCCGAGAATCGCAGAGCCATGAAAGGCAGGGTTGATGAAGGGCCGTACGGGGTTCCGCGTGTCGCCATTGTTGGATGGGTTGTAGCTCAACTGCGGAGTAAACGGAAACCCTCCCTGCAACACGACCAGGCTATTCACCGACCATCCGCTCACGATTTTGTCGGCAGCAGGTCCCAGTCCGCCGGCCAGCGCTTTGCCTTTGCCGAACGGCAGACCGTACACGACGCTGACCACCCCCAGGTTGCGCACGTCGTACCCTGCTGGTCCCCAGTCCGCTGCTACGTCATTGGGATTGGATGCGAGCGCGGGTGCATTGCCGCTGGTGGTCGCGTTCAGCGAGTCTCCATCGTCCAGTGTCTTCGACCAGGTATAGACACCGCGCAGCGAGAGATCATGGCTAAAGCGATGGTTCAAGTCCACCTGCAGTGAGTTGTAACTGCTATCAGCCGCGGAAAACCACGTCCAGGTATTGGCGATGGCCGGATTTGCTTTCGGTCTGCCCGCGGGGATGTAGTACGCGCCTGCGGGAACCGGCGCCCCGGCCAGGCCCACTGGAAAAGTGGCGGGGTACACGGCCGGGCACACCGAGGACGGGCATCTTTCCGCCGGTGGTGTATTGCCGTCAATCCCGATGATCTCGTGGTAGCCATGTGAGCCCACATACCCGACGGTCAATGTCGTGTTCGGCGTAATCGTTTGCTCCACCCGCAACGAGTACGAGAGCACTGTAGGCATTTTCAGGTTCGGCTGCACGCCGCCAGGCACCAGCAACGCATTCGACGGCGGCGCCGACTGGGTCGAGAGAGGCAACTTCGAAACCGGCAATGAAGCGATGCTGTAAGTGGGGTTAAAAGGAGCATTCTGGTCCGTGCGATAGCCCAGGGCATCCTGCAGGTCGTTGTACATGCCGAAGCCGGCCCGCACCACAGTCCTTTCGGCGTGCGGGCTCCAGGCAATCCCGATCCGTGGCTGTGGCAGGAACTTTGCGTTGTTCGTGGTAAAGGTGTTGCTGGAGATACGCGGCTGGCTCGATATCACGCCGTTAGAAAATGTGTAGTTCGCGGCGCGGCCATGCGCTTCATTCCAACCGGTCGAGAACTCGCCGCGGAAGCCCAGGGTCAAAGTAAGCCGCGGGCTCAGGCGCACCACGTCTTGCGCGTACAGTGCACCAAACAACGAACGCCAGTTCATTTCTGTCGGAGCCGGGTCGTACAGAAAGCTGCTGGTGGTGCCCGCGAGAAACGTTTGCAGGCTGGTGAATGTCGCCTGCCCATACTGGCTGAGGGCGATCGTTTCGTTCGACTGGAATTGCTGGAACCATGCACCCAGGCTGAATTGGTGCGCGCCGCGCGTGAGGGACACACGATCTTCGTAGGTGTAAAGATTGCGTTCGATGTTGAGGTTGCTTCCGTTGTTGCTACCTGCCAGGCCAATCTGCGCTTGCGGATTCGAAGCCGCACTGCCGCCGACAACCACTGCGCCCACCAGGCGGCCGGTGAGAAACCCCGGGACTTGCGCAGCGGGCGTTCCCGGTGTTGGTTCACCGGTGAAGAAGTACGCCGCGCGCGAATAGCCCGCCCGCGCTGTGTTCAACAGGCGTGGCGAAAACACGTGCGTCTCTTCCAGCGAAGCCACTTGCTCGCGCAGGTTCAGAATGTCTGTGCTGTAGGGATTGGCAACCGTGGCGGTGACATCTGCACCATCGTCCGCGGTGTAGTTCGCTGAGAAAGTATCCTTCGTGGAAAAGACATGGTCCACACGGGCGGTGCCGAAATCTTCACGGATGGTTTGCAAAGGGCTGCTCGAGACCTGCGCGATGCCGCTGAAATCAGGATCGGTGACGCTCGGCGTCAACCACAAGTTCAACAGCGGCACCACGCTCGGGGCCGCGATTGAGCGTGAACGCAAATCGGGCACGAAGGCAACCGAAGTTTGATGCAGGCTTTGACGGAGGCCTTCATAGTTCAGAAAGAAGAATGTCTTATCCTTGCGGACCGGTCCTCCCAATGCGCCGCCGAACTGATTCCTGCGAAAGGGAGGCGCAGACCCCTGATCGAAATAGTTGGGCGCATCGAGCACGTTGTTGCGCAGAAACTCATAGACAGACCCATGCCACTGATTGCTGCCCGACTGAGTCACAATGATGACCTGAGCCCCTGGCCGCTTGCCGTATTCGGCGCCGTACGTATCGCGCAATACGTTGAACTCGCGCACCGCTTCCACGCCCAACAGGTTCTGGCTTGCGCCGCCTGGCTGCATGTTGTTTTCCGCGGCGCCGGTAAATTCCACTCCATTCAGCAGAAAAAGATTCTGCTGCGGCCGATTGCCTGAGACCGCGAAATTGTTGCCGGTAGTCGAATTCGAAACGCCGATACCGCCTGTCTTCTCTGAGGTAAAGTTCACCACCCCGGGGTTGATGGTGAGCAGCAGATCGAAGCTACGGCCGTTCAGCGGCAGTTGCTTCACTTCCCTTTCACCCACCAGGCCGGATATGTCCTGCGTGGTTGGGGTGACCATGGGGGCATCGGCCACCACGCTCACCTGTTCACTGATGCTGCCGACTCTTAACGTCAAATCCGCGGCGGCATCCTGGCCCACGACCAGGGCTATCCCGGAGCGAACCGCTCCTGCGAAGCCGGTTTTTTGCGCTGCCACTTCGTAGTGCCCGATGGGCAATGCAGGCAGGACGTAGCGGCCTGCGGCATCGGTGCTCGTGATCCGCGATACTCCGGTCTCCACGTCTTTCGCCGTCACTGTGGCCTGGGCAACGATGGCGCCGCTCTGGTCGGTCACCCGGCCTGAAATCGCAGCGGATACCTGGGCTACTCCATGGAGCGTAACGAGCAGGAGCAGGCACAGCGATAGACAAATACGAAAACCGCGCAAACGCATTTCTCCCCCACAAAGAACGTCAACTCGAGCAATTTCCGCGCCTTCGGTTGCCAGCTTGCTTTCCCGTGCATTTGCCGGCAGAGGGGAGAACTGCAGATCCCTCGGCTTCGCTCGGGATGACAAAGGGGCGCTCCTAATGAACAAACTGGAAAGCGCCCTGGACGAGGGTTCAAATGTCCCCCACTCAAGCCAAACGCGGCTTGAATGGGCCACCCTCCAGTTTTTAGGGTCCGATCAGTCGCCACTCAGGAGGATCTGCTCCCTGCCCGCATCCAGAAAAGCCGAGGGTGGCCCACTCAAGCCGCGTTTGGCTTGAGTGGGGGACATCCTGCTCCGCTCCCTCAGCCAGACCGATGCGTATCGCACCCCATTCATCCCGTCCTCAACTTGCACTGCAAGCACATTCCTCGGGATGACAAAACGGGATCCGCAGTTCTCTCCATCGGCAGCCACTACACAGGAATTACTCTCGCCCGTACTCGCCCAGTCCTCTTTCTCAGCAACTGTTTTGGTCAGCACCGCACGGTATGTCCAGATTTAAACGGATTGAACCGTTAAAGTCAATCGACTACATACCAATAGCAGCGGCCCTGTCACCTCAATCCGGCACCCCTCAAGTAAAGGGCAGGCCGGAGCAACCGGACCGGCAACCAGTTGAAAACCTCAACGGAACCGCTCCACCCATCGATGGACGGGACACTCCATCGAATGACTCAAGACAGCCTGGCCCACCCCCCGTACTGTTCCCTCGACGGTCGCGACAGCAAATTCTGGTCGGCAAAAGAAGTCCGCATCGCGCACCACTGAACCTATGCATTACCTCAGCCTTCATGCAAGCTATTCACCGCTCTCTCCTACTTATGCACTGCACTACGGGACACAAGCTGTGAACGGCCAGCGTCCTGAGGGCAACAACTTTCTGCTCGATGGCGCTCAGAACGTTAATCGTATGGATGGCGGTTACGCTCTGCAAATCCCGATCGACGCTATCGCTGAGTTCCGTATCCTCACCAACACCGCTCCACCCGAGTACCGCAGCAATACCTAGTCCACCACCAGCGTAGTCACACGCAGCAGCAGCAACTCGCTACACATAACCGTATACTAATTCTTCCGCAACGACGCTCTCGACACCCGCAACTACTTCTCCAAAGACGTGGAGCCCTTGAAGCAGAACCAATTCAGCGCTACCGCCATCAGTCCTTTTCGCATATATCATCTCTTCTCCTTCTCCTACTACTAAATCCTTCGCAATCTCCATTTCATCACTACCTCCGCAGTCTTCCCCACAGCAGCCTAGCATAATTTATACTTCTTCGGAATAAGCCATCCCCTCATCTACGTTTCCGCAATAATCTTGCCGTCTCCCAACTACCAGTTGCCCCCTCTCTCAGCCTTTTTACATCTCTCATCGCTGTAAAACTTCCATTTTTCAAATCTCATCACCCTTCATTTCCTTTCTTATTCTTTCTATCTCTCTTTTCTCTCTTTTTTCTTTCTCCCTATCTCCTATTTTTTCTCTCCTATCTTCTTTCTCTTCCTTCTCTCTTTTTCTCCTCTTCTTTCTCTTTTCTCCTTTTTATCCTTCTTCTTTTCTCCTCTTCTTTTTTTATCTCTTTTTCTTTTTTCTTTTCCTTTCTTCTCTTTTTTCTTCTCTTATTTTATATCTTCTCTTATCCTATCTCTTTCTTCTTTCTTTTTCTTTTCTCTCTTTCCTTTTTTTCTTCTTTCTTTCATATTTTTCTCTTTCTTTCTTTTCTTTCATATTTTTTCTTTCTTCTTTTTCTCTTCTCTCTCTCTCTCTTTTTTTTTTTCCTACTCTTATCTCCTTCTCTTCTTTTTCTCTTCTCTTCTTTCTCTTCTTCTTTTTTCTATTTCTCTTTTTACCTTGATTTTTTACAACCGCTGGATCTCATCCACCGGCGTTCACTCCGTCTCCTGGGAGAATCACCAGTCGCATGCCGCGTAGATCGCGCAAAAAGGCTACGTGCGCTGTTGTAGACACTTACCGAGCTCTCCTTCCTTCAAACGAATCCAGCCTCGCGTATCCAGGCTGGCAGATCGTGCTCGCGCTTTTTCCGCTTCTTGTTCAGCTTCTTAGCCGTCGTTCTCTACAACTTCTTTCTATCTCTCAAGCCCCTTTCACTCTCCTTTCTGCCATCGTCCCGTCACAATACAAATGCTGGCGCTGCCTGCGCTCATTCCATGCCTCCTGATGTTCCTCTTGCCACGCTACGATCAGGCACAACCCCCAAGGCCAACCGCTTTCCTCAAGTCGTTAGTGGAAATACCGGCTCTTGATTTATCCAAGTAAAAGGAGAACTCTCATGCCCCACATCGCATTGCCTGAAGGACTGCCGGGTATTTCCGGACCCATGGCCTTTCGCCCCGAAACTGCCCAACACCTGCGTGCGTTAGCCGAGGTTCTGCTGCGCGGCCCCAATTCCCTCTCGAGTGCCGAGCGCGAGGTAATTGCCACCTATACCTCCAGCCAGAACGATTGCTTCTTCTGTCAGACCAGTCATGGAGCCGCCGCGGCCCATCACCTGGGTGGTAATGAGCTATTGGTGGCCCAGGTAAAAGCCGACTTTCACAGCGCGCCTATCAGCGACAAGCTTAAAGCGCTGCTAGCCATCGCAGGCCAGGTACAAAAAGGCGGCAAGCACGTAACCCCGGATGACATTCAGCACGCCAGGGCTGCCGGCGCCACCGACATGGAAATTCACGATACGGTTCTGATCGCAGCCGCCTTTTGTATGTACAACCGGTACGTTGATGGCCTCGCCACCTGGGCTCCGCACGACCCGGAAGCATACCGCGCGATGGGCAAGCGGCTCGCCGAACAGGGTTACGTGCAGGCCGCACCGGTTGCGCCGCTAGTAGAAACCACGGTCTAGCAGGTAACCTCTGTGACGATCGTCCAGGCTACTTCAGCGGGACCACCAGCTTCGATGCTTTGTGGATGGGGGTCTCGCTGGTCGCCCTTGCAGGTAACTGAACCAGGGGCAGGATGGCGGGCTACGTGGTGGCGGCTTTAGACGTTCGGATTGGCTTCCTCAAGATGCGGTTGGGAACGCCAGGTCTTTCGGAGGGGCTTTTGAATGATGTATGACGATTGGCTGACCGAAGGAGGGAAATAGCCAGATCTTTCCACCGATCGCTCGAGAATCACCTCACGGCCGTATTGCTAAATGTAAGCATCGGGCGCGCCGAAATCTGCCGGCAGTAAGTCGACTGCTCCTCCGCACTTGTCTTCGGATCGACCAGCTGAAGCTTTTTATGTTTCGTCTCGCCGCGTAAGGGTCAGTCACCCCAGCCGTATAACACGGTTACAACCTAAAAGCTCGCCACAAAAGAGGTCGCAAAGAGGCAATCGCCCGACTCTTCCTGGGCGGCTCCGGCCAAATTCAGCCAGTAACCAGGAAGCTCATCCAGGTTTGGTCCAACGCAACTTTCCCTTTGACTATGGTTTTTTCGGCGTGTTAGTTTGGCCGCCGTACTCAGACGCAAAACTAAACGGTGCGAACACGCTAACGCTGAAAGCGTAACCGGATTAGTTGAAGACTTAAGCGGTTAGAACCAAGAAGTCTGTTCCGGAGGCGTTTCTACATGGTAAGGCGTATCGCGTTCCTTCTCTCTTTCCTGTTGTTGCCGACCACCGCTGTGCTGGCGCAGACCTCCGGGCAAATCTCGGGCCACATCAGCGATTCCACCGGGGCGGTCGTGCCGAAGGTAGCTGTCACGCTTACCAATTTAGCTACCGGAGCGCCACGCGCTACCATCACCACCGATGCGGGCGATTACGTGTTTCCCGACGTACAGCCGGGGAACTATACCCTGCAGGCGACCCATGCGGACTTCAAGACCGACACGGCGACGGTGGAAGTGCAAGTACAGCAATCCCTGCGTCAGGACTTCACGCTGGAGATCGGGCAGGTAACTCAATCCGTAACGGTTGAGGCGAGCGCCGCTCTGCTGCAGGCAGAAAACTCCACGCTTGGCACCGTGGTGCCCACGCAGACTGTGAGCGAAATGCCGTTGAACAGCAGAAACTACCTCAGCCTGGTAGCGGTCTCGGCAAACACCAACACGCTTTCCCCGGCGCAAGGCCAGGCCACGTCGCGAGAAGGCGGCCAGCGGTCTACAGAGGCTATCTCGGTCGGCGGCCAGCGCATCATGTATGACCACTACACGATCGATGGCATTAACAACACCGACGTGGACTTCAATAGCTTCGTCGTACAGCCCACCGTAGATGCAATCCAGGAAATGAAGGTCCAGACCGGCGTCTACCCCGCCCAGTACGGCTACAACGCAACCCAGGTCAACGTAGTTACCAAGAGCGGCGGGAACCAGTATCACGGCACCGCGTTTTACTTTCTGCGCAACAACACTGCCGACGCGCGTGGCTACAACTACAGCACCATCCCGCTGCCTGCCAAGCTGCCCTTTCGCTACAACGATTACGGTTTTGTGGTGAGCGGCCCGCTGTCGATCCCGAAGCTTTTTGACGCGAGAAATCGCCTGTTCTTTATGGCCAACAAGGAGTGGTTTTCCCAGAAGCAGACCGTACAGAACAATGCGACCTTGCCCACCGCGGCCGTCCTGGGCGGTGACTTCAGTGGATTTACTCTCAAGCAGGGCGCCGCAGTCAGCCCGATCTATGATCCGCTGACCGGCAACCCCGATGGTACCGGCAGAACGCAGTTTCCCGGTAACGTGATTCCCCAGAACCGCATCGATCCAACGTCGGCTTCGGTCATCAAGCAGTTCTACCACCCAGCTACGACCTCAGCATTCACCAACAACTACTCCTATTCCGATCCCAATACGGACGATCACGATCAGTTCACGCTGCGCGCCGACTACAATCAGTCGGCCAGGCTACAGTGGGCCTTTCGCTTTAGCGATGGTCTGGAGACGGTCAGCAATCCCGGGTTCCAGGCCGCCGCCGCCACTGCCGGCACCAGCATCCGCACCAACTTCTACCAGTACATGGCTTCCAACACCTGGACCATTTCGCCGACCGTCGTGAACGCGTTCACGCTCGGCTACACTGATTTCTATAACAGCCTCGGTACTCTATCCCAAAACAAGGTGAATGGGGTGGGCCTGATCAACGCTGGCATCCCCAACCTCCAACCCGGTGCTCCTGCCACGTGGGGCATCCCCAACTTCTCCTTTACGCCAGACCCCTATACGGCAATCGGCGACAGCACCGACGGCCCCTACGTCACCAGTGACCTCGATAAGTCGATCAACGACAACCTCACCTGGATCAAAGGCAAGCATTCGATGGATTTCGGTTTCCAGTTCGATCGCATGACCTTTAACGAATTGGGCAATCAGCAATCCCGGGGCAACTTCGTCTTTCAGAGAAACGCCACCGCTGCCGTGAGCAAGCCGGGCAGCCTGGTCGCCAATACCGGTTCCGCCTTTGCCGACTTTCTGCTGGGCGACATCTACGCCTCAACCTACGCAGTCTCGATCGCGCATGCCAATTACGTACTCAATGCAGAAGCCTTCTATTTCGATGACAACTACAAGATCCTGCCCAAGGTCACGATTTCTGCCGGCCTGCGCTATGAACTCACGCCGCCGTGGAACAACACGCTTGGCCAGGAGTTCATCGTCGATCTGCATACGAACAACACGCCAATTAGCCCCGGAACCGGTACTCACGAACCTGAAAATGTTTGGCCCTTCTTCCGGCGGCAGGGGAACTGCAGTGATCCCTACCAGGGAGTAAACGTTCGCTGGGTAGAGGGCGGCACCAATAGTCCAAGCAACCCCAATGCCCCGGTCGCACCGCCCCCACAGTGCTCCAATGGCAACTTTCCGAATAAGCTGATGCAGACCGACTACAGTAACTGGGCGCCGCGCATTGGTATCTCCTACACGCCGACCTCTACCATCGTGGTCCGCGCGGGTTACGGCATTTACTACAACCATGACATCGCCAATGCCCGTTTCGACGTGGCGCGCAACCTGGCGGGCCGGGTCACCAACACCTCCGGGGGCGGCGCTGCGGGGGTTGCCACCATCAACTGGAGCAACGCAGTCGGCTCAACCGGCGCCAATGGCGCTGTCGCCAACATCGCACCGCCTTACTCCTACTCAAACGCGTATTCTCACAGGACCGCCTATAGCGAGGTCTTTCTGTTCGATGTGCAGAAGCAGCTAGGCAAAGACTGGATGTTCGAGGCCGGTTACCTGGGCAACGTCAGCAAGCACCTCTATGGGTTCCGCAATGCCAACTACTCCGTGCCCTACGGTCTGCTTGGCAACGGAGCACCGACTTCTATCTTTTCCCGGACGCCCTACCCGAACTACGGCGTGATTCAGTTGGTGCATGACACTGGCATGGGCAATTACAACTCCTTTGCCTTCCAGGTGAACAAGCGCTTCAGCAACGGCTTCAACCTCATCAGTTCTTACACGTTCTCAAAATCGTTGGACGACACCAGCGGCATCCGCACCCAATCCTCGCCATTGTTTCCGCAGAACGATCTGTGCATCACCTGCGAATACGGGCCTTCGGATTTCGACGTAAAGCATCGCTTGGTAGCCTCGGTGATCTACTACCTGCCCGTCGGCAAGGGCCGGATGTTCGCGCCCTCTTCAAGCATCGTCAATGCGGTGATCGGTGGGTGGGAACTCGCCGGGCTCGCCACATTCCAGACGGGCGTGCCCTGGAATCCTGGAGTCAACGCGAACACTGCCAACACCAATACCATCGCTGGCGGCACCCAGTCGACTCGGCCGAATCTCGTTTCCAAGAAGTTCTACTTACCCAACAAGAAGGTTGGGTCGACGGGCCAATATGCGAATCCCGCGGCCTTCGCTGAACCGGCGCCGGGCTTTCTCGGCAACGTAAGCCGCAACATGCTCTATGGCCCGGGCGTCCAGAACTTCGATTTGTCTTTGGACAAGAACTTCGCCATGCCCTACAACGAGCATCACCAGTTGCAAATACGGTTTGACGCCTTCAACGCCTTGAACCACACAGATTTCGCCAACCCAAACAAGTTTATCGACCAAACGGGATTCGGCCAGATCACAGCTACAAACTCGTCGACCAACCCTCGGCAGTTACAGCTGGCGGCCAGGTACACGTTCTAAGGGGAGGGGCTACGGTCCGTCAAAGCAGGGTGGAGACTGCATCCAGCGGGTCTGGCCGGCGGCCATAGCCCCGCAAAATGGAACGCTCGCCTACGACCTTCGTAATCTGGTCTTCTTCAGCCGGCCTTCCGATAGCAGCACTATGCCAAAAGACCCGTTCGCGTGCGGCAGCTGCAAGGACGGGGTAGTAGCGCCGTTCCCGTTCACCATGGCGTTTCAACCGATTGTGGACGTCAAGGCTGCTCGGGTGTACGCGTATGAAGCATTGGTGCGCGGTCCCCAGGGTCAATCAGCGGGATCCATCCTGAGCCAGGTGACGGAAGAAAACCGCTACGCGTTCGATCAGCATTGCCGGGTGAAAGCGATCACTCTCGCTTCCAAACTCCGTTTGCCCGACACCGGTGCAATGCTTTCGATTAACTTCATGCCGGGCGCAGTCTACAGCCCAGCTGCTTGCATCCAGCTCACCCTGAAAACCGCACGAGAGCAACGCTTCCCCCTGCAAAGCCTGATCTTCGAAATCACCGAAGCAGAAGAGGTTCGCGACCGAAAGCATCTGCAAAATATCGTTGATGAATACCGCAAGCAAGGCTTCAAAATGGCGCTCGACGATTTCGGCGCCGGCTACTGCGGCCTGAACCTGCTAGCCGATTTCAACGCCGAGATCATCAAGCTGGATGTGGAACTGACCCGGAATCTGGAGCAAAGACCGACGGCCCTCACGATTGTCAAGCAAATGGTCGAACTTGCCGGCGCCCTCGGCAGCACGTTAATCGCCGAGGGTGTTGAGACCTGGGAGGAATTTGTCACCCTCCGCAAGTGCGGCATCCACCTGATGCAGGGCTATCTCTTCGCGAAACCAGAAATGGAATGTCTGCCGTCTTTCTCAATTCCAGTGAGTCGGGCCCCAGGGCCATTGCTGCCGAACGATCTGGTCCGTCCCAATGCATCGACAGAGGTAAGTTTGAGGCCGCCCTTGCGACCGCTCTGAAACTGTCGACGGGGAACGAAGCCGATCTTGGCTTCTCTTCCCTGCTTCGCCGAACGATGATGCTGACTCATCTTCCAGCAAATAGCCTGCCAATCGCAGGACGCAGCCTGCAACTAGTTCAGCAAAACAGCCTGGTTCGGGCGATCGAGTGAAAACGTCGGTATCTCGATGTCAAATCGCTCACCGCTCTCCATTTCCATCAGATAGCTTCCGCCCATCATCCCCGAAGGCGTATTGAGCGGCGCACCGCTGGTGTAGACGAACTTCTCGCCCGGTTTGAGCAGGGGCTGCTCTCCTACCACCCCCGGACCCTTCACCTCAGTCAACTCGCCGCGTGCATTCGTGATCATCCAATGCCGGCTCAGCAGTTGTGCCGCTTCCCCTCCCTGATTTTCGATAGTCACCCGGTAGGCCCAAAAATACTGCGCATCTCCAGGGTTTGAGTTCTCCTCCAGGTAGGTGGTCTCCACGCTTACCAGGATGCTCCGCGTGAACGCTGTGTACGGTTTACGATCTGCCATAAAACAAGGCTAGTGCAAACCGGAGGAATGAGCCAGCGGCCGAGACAACGTGGGATTATTTCAGCAATGCGACTGTTAATGCGATCAACGCGATAAGCAGCGCCGCTCCGTGCAGGCCGTAGGAGAGTAGCGGCGAAGCTTGCCATAAGGTTGGGGGCGCAGGCCCATCCGGCTCCTTTGGCACAAGCGCTTGATCAGCGAACAGTGACTGCTGCATGACCCGCTTGCTGGCCATGACCTGTTCCATGGCCGCTTCGAAGTGATGATGGTGAATCTTTTTGGCGGCGTCCGGGATGGGCTCCGCAGCGGCCGCCAGGGCGGCCTTGAGCACAGCATTCTGAATGTCGCCTCCACTCACTTCGTAGAGCCTTGCGAGCGCGTCAAAATCGACGTCCGCTGCCAGCGGAGTTCGAGACGGATGCAACTGCACCTGCCAGATGCGGACTCGTTCCGTTTCCCCCGGCAGCTCGAAAAGCACATGCGTGCGGATGCGCCGCTCAAATGCCGGATCGAAGTTTGCGGCAAGGTTGGTGGCAAAGATCACGACGCCGGTGTATCTCTCCAGTTCCTGCAAGAGCACACTGACCACACCGTTCGATTCGCGCTGCCCGCTACTCTCGACCGAGGTCGATCGGCGCCCGGCAATCGCGTCTGCCTCATCAAAGAAAAGTACCGCTCGCTCGTCGCTTGCTGTACGAAATATCGCGGCGACGTTCTTTGCCGTCTCCCCCATCCACATGGACTCGAGCTCGGCGTAGCGGACGATTAAAAGCTCACGGCCGAGCGAGTGCGCGATGGCCTCGGCGCAGATCGTTTTGCCGGTACCCGGTGGGCCGGCAAAGTTGAAGGCGAGTCCAAGTCCGGTGGTATGCCGTTCCCCAAGGCCCCAGGCTTTAAAGATCAGCTCGTGCTGAGTCACCTGGGCCAGCGCAGACTGAAGAGCGCGGCGAGTGGCGGCCGGCAGAATCACGTCGTCGAAGGTTCGGCGCGGAGTGATGGAATCGACCGCCCGCCGATCCGGCATGCCGAAGAAACGCGCGAATGGAATCGGAGCCACACCTCAACCCTAACGGTCTTGCGGGCCAAAAACAATCATTGGGATGTCGATCTGGTAACCCTTTGGGGTTCGCAGCTGGCCAGGCTGGCCTTTCAGTTCCGGTTCGCGCCGTCAGCCTCGGACGTACGGTAGTAGCCTCGACAGCACCGTCGATGCCTTCACCCCGTTCAGTCGCACCACTTCCGTGCCAACGGGCAAGCTGTGATCAGGCGTGAGATCCCGCGTCACTAACATAGTCCCGTTGATCCAGGTGAAATAGAACGGCACCCGCGGTGAGCGCGCCAGGACTGTGTCGACGATCTCTTTGCGTTGATTGAAGAAATTGGGATAGGTATGGCCGCATCGAACCTTGGCCGTCAACAAAGCCAGGTCGGCATACACCTGCGTAGTGGTTGCGCCCCTCGCCCATTTCCTTTTCGTTTGCTCGAAGGCAGCATCGATCTGCGCCTGTGTGTTGTAACGAAGCAGACCTGGATGCATGGCCCCATAGGCTTGGTGGAGGATCTGGAGATCCGCCGCAAGGTCGTTTCCTGGAACGGGCCTGGTTCCATCGACCGGCACCTGACCGAGAGCAGTCACTGCAATAGCAGCAAACGCAATCAGCACCACTGCAGCGCGTTGATAGTTCAATGCGGATCTGCTCCGGCCTTGCGGTGCAAGAGTACTCGCCTCGGCGTATCGCACGATTGTATGACTCGCCAAACCGCTGTTGCGCGTTTCCGTCATAGCCGACGTCAGGGTAGCACTATGGCAAACTCTATCGGACGTACCATCGAACGCAACCACACGCGTTACCAGCCATCAGAAGCGCGGGTCCAGGCAAGAAGCTCTTATGAAGAACTTGCCGCTGCAGCCGATTAGGCATACAGGCGCTTCTATAACGAGCCTTCCCCCTGCGGAGCTTCTTGATGGATACGCCGGAACCGATGATGTCTGAGCTGAAACGCCGCACTCGTGAGTCCCACAGGGCACTGGAGGGATCCGAAGTGGTGACGGCAAAGGACGTCACTCAGTCGAATTGCGATCGCGAGCTCATTCAGTATCCTGGCGCTATTCTGCCCCATGGCGTGATGCTGGTGCTGAAGGAACCTGGCCTCGAGATCATTCAGGCAAGCCAGAATACGCGCGAACTGTTTGGCATCGCAGCCGAAGCTCTTCTGAACCAACCGCTCAGCCGATTGATTCCTGGACCTGCGTTGGATTCACTGCGTGAACGCCTTCCCACGGAGGAGTCGCAAGGTTCCCCGGCACGGGTGGCGGTCACCACTATCGCCGGCCAGCTGTACGATGTGCTCGCGCACCGCATCGACCAGGTGATCGTAGTGGAGTGCGAACCCAGGCATGACGAGGTCTTGTCTACCCCGGACTTATACTCCGGCCTGCGTGCCTCGATCGTCAGACTGCAGGCGACCACTGGAGTGCAGGAGTTTCTCGATCTCGCAGTGGTTCAGCTGCGCACCTTCACCGGCTTCGACCGCGTGATGGCCTACAAATTCCTCGAGGATGGCAGTGGTTGGGTTCGATCCGAATCCGTCATCGCGGGTGAGGTCTCGTACCTTGACCAACACTTTCCGGCTTCCGACGTGCCCGCTCCCGCCAGGCGCCTCTTTTCCTTGAGCTGGCTGCGTCATCAACCGGACATCAACTACACTCCCGTGCCCCTGGTCCCGGAGAACAACCCCGTCACTGGCGAGCCATTGGATATGAGCCTCGCCGTCCTGCGCAGCCTGTCTGTCATGTACAGCCAGTACCTGAAGAATATGGGCACCTCCGCCAGCATGGTGCTCACGCTCATGAAAAATAACAAGCTGTGGGGACTGATCGCCTGTCACCATCACCACGGTCCCAGGCATGTTTCCTACGACGTACGCGTCGCCTGCGAATTCATCGCCAACATGGTCTCGCTGCTGATTTCAGAGAAAGAAGATCGCGAACACGCTGAATATCGAGCGAAGATGAAGGCCACCCAGCAGAGGCTGGTACAAGCCTCGACGGGTGCCGAGAATGTTTCCGAGAAGCTGGCAGCCAACCTGTCTGACTTGCTGGCTTTCGTCAACGCGGACGGTGGCGCCGTGACGGACAAGGGAACCGTGCTGACAGCCGGGGTGACACCCACACCAAGCCAAATACACGGTTTACTGGACTGGCTGGCAGTCAACGGTACTGATGAAATCTTTGCCAGTGATTGCTTATCGTCACACTACCCCCCGGCGGAGCAGTTTAAGGACTCCGCAAGCGGCCTGCTGGCCCTCCGGCTGCCTGCGACTAATAAGGAATATTTTCTGTGGTTTCGGCAGGAAATTATCAAGACGGTAAAGTGGGCGGGTACCCACGCAAACCGGTGGATTCTTCCGATGGCGCTCAGCGCCTCTCCCCCCGCACATCTTTCGCCCTGTGGATCGAAAGCGTTCAATCGAAATGTTTTCCGTGGCTCGACTTCGAAGTACAGGCAGCTCATGACCTGCGGATCGCTCTGCTATCTGTTTCCTTACGCAAGGCCGAAGAGATAACCCGGCTGTACCAGGAACTCGCAGAAAGCTATGCGCAGTTGGACGCATTCACCTATATGGCCTCCCACGACCTTAAGGAACCGTTGCGCGGTATCCACAATTACGCGCGATTCCTGCTCGAAGACTGCACCGGCAAGTTAGAACCCGAGGACGTCGCCAAGCTTCAAACCATCGCACGTCTCAGCCAACGAATGGAAAAGATGATGAACTCTCTGCTGGATTACTCGCGCATGAGCCGCGACGAACTTGCCCTTCAACCCTGTGACGTGAACGCTGTACTCGTGGAGGTCCTGGATTCCCTGTCGGCGAGGATTGAAGAATCGGGTGCGGCATTGCGCATTGCGGCCGGGTTTCCATCCATCACGGCCGACCCGTTCACGGTGGGCGAGATCTTTGCCAACCTGATTGTCAACGCGCTCAAATACAACCAGAAAGACGAGAAATGGGTGGAAGTCGGCTTTGAAGAGAAACCGCAAACCCCACTGGTTTTTTACGTCCGCGACAATGGCATCGGCATGGAAACGGAATTCCTCGATTCCATCTTTACCATCTTTCGGCGCCTGCACCGTACCAAAGACTATGGAGGCGGCAGCGGGGTAGGCCTCACCGTTGCGAGAAAGCTCGCCGAGCGACACGGCGGACGCATGTGGGTAAGTTCTAAACCACAGGAAGGCTCCTGCTTTTACTTCACTCTGTCTGCGCTTCCGCTGGCCGGTCAACCCCAATGATTGCTCATCCCATCCTGGTCGTCGAAGACAACGACGACGACTTCTACATCATCAAGCGCTTGATCTCCAGGCTTGGAAATTTTCAGCTCGACCGTTGCGCCGGGGGCAACGAAGTCTCTGCTTACTTGCTCGAGCGGCTCCAACCCGGTGAAGCGCAGGCATTGCCTTTGCCCTGCATCATCCTGCTGGACCTGAACATGCCCGGAAAAACAGGCCACCAGGTCCTCAGCGAATTGAAAGCCGACGAACGAATGCGCAGCATCCCGGTCATTATCATGAGTACTTCCAATAGCCCGAAAGATGTCCGTTACTGTTATGAGAACTACGCCAGTGGCTATGTGGTCAAACCGGTCGACCTCGACGCTCTTACCGAGCTGGTCCGATCCATTCTCGCCTATTGGTGCGGAGCCGTGACACTCCCCGTCGAATTTCGAACCGTTCCCCAAAAAGCAGCGAAAATACTCGGAGGCTGACGGCTGCTGTCGAATTCACTAACGTCACCCGATCACGCTGTGTACCCCACCCACTTCTGGCATGGTCACCGCACATTGATGCGTAGCTCCTTTAGGGAAGGCTGACACCTTTCGTTGGAGTTCTTACCATTTCGGCGACATTTACAGAATCCGGTTATGTCATCGGAGCAACCAGCTTGCGTGGACGGTAAACCACGAAGCCCTAACTAGCTCGCATTCATCACCGCCCCGCAGGATAGCGAGATCTCTCTTTCCAAGGAATGACGGGTGCCCCAAATCTCGCTCGTTTTTGGCGAGATGTGGGGCACCCATCATTCGTTACGGATCAGGACGTGAGAGATGCGAGCTAGTGGCGTTGGCCGACCCCCGCGTGTGGCGTTTTGAGACTGCCGGGCAACGTCACTAGCCCCCTTTTTGTCATCCCGAGCAACTGATTTGCCTTGCGGCAAATTAAGGATGGGATGAACGAGGACAGGCCGGGATTGCTGATTGGAGCGAAGCTGAGGGATCTGCAATGTTTCACCCTGACTCAAATCTCCAGGTCGGCAACAATCGATTTCGGCTGCTCTCCACCGGAACGACGCGCTCAAAGGTTCTCGGAGCATCCGCTCGCACCCGGTGGAAGCCCCGGACTTCAGTCCGGGGGCGCGGGTGCAAGACCCGCGCTTAAACGCGCACAAAGATGGAGGGCTTTCAGCCCTGGTGGAGCCAAGCCTCGCCAGCCAATCGGCCGTGTGAGCTCCCCGCGAAATCTACGCGCAAGTTTTCCAATCGGACTGACGCCGCTGCCACCACGGCTAAAGCCGTCGCATGGGGAGGGCCACCCTCAGCGCGGGTTCTACACCCGCGCCCCCGGACTAAAAGTCCGGGGCTTCCACCGTATCGAGTGAACCGCCAGGCGACGCGTTGACGCGTCCCTCGTCATCGCCATCATGTCGGCACGTCCATGACGCTCCAGCCACCACGACTCAATCTGTCATCCGCCTTGCAATGAACGACAAAAGGAGAGATTGTTTATTAGGAGCGCAGTTGAGGGATCTGCTTTGCGCCTTTCTGCTGCCACAAATTTCTACCGAGCTCCAGCATCGGACACGCAGAGGAACCATTCGTTCAGCAGAAATGGCAGGAGAGTCACTCCTGGCAGCGAAGCGGCTGCTATCGAGACCCACGTCCCTCTGCTCATCCGATGCTGGAGCTCTGTAAAATTCCTTGAGGGAGAATGGCGCACAGCAGGTCCCTCGAATGCACTCAGGATGGCGATTTCGCGGTGGAGATCGACAGAAAACATCGGCATCGGACTAACGTAACTCATTTCCGACGCACCACATTAGACAATCCGCGGCCGCCTGAGAGACGATCTCAACGCAAAAGCAAGGCTTGTTGATCGCCTGCAAAATGCCCTGGGAGGATGGGGTAGACTATTGCCGTGGTTCTAGGCTGTCATGCCAGCCATCAGCGCGCATGCAGTCTTCATCGAAAAGCCAGCCCAACCCCGAAAGGCTGCCCCATGGCCAACCCATCTGACATCAAGTTCTCCCGTCGCGGTTTCCTGAAGGGCGCAAGCGTCACCGCTGCGACCACCGTGATTGAATCAGCAAACGCCCTGGCGCGTGAAACCAGGAATGCGGCACAGGGCGACCGGGTAGCCGGACCAGAGGCCGTTCCAGTCAAACTCCACATCAACGGGCAGGAACATGCCGTGTCCATCGAGCCCCGCGACACCCTGGCGCAAACCCTGCGGGAAAACATCGGTCTAACGGGCACCAAAGTAGTCTGTGACCGGGGCTCCTGTTCGGCCTGCACCGTGTGGATTGATAAGGCGCCCGCTCTTGCCTGCATGACGCTGTCCATCGATCTGACCGGCCGCCAAGTGACCACGATCGAAGGCCTGTCAGAGGGGGGAGTGATGCATCCCGTGCAAGCCGCGTTCGTCAAGCATGACGCCATGCAGTGCGGCTTCTGTACCCCGGGGATGGTCATGAGTTGTGCCGCCCTGCTGCAGCGCAACGCTCACCCCAACCTCGCCGAAGTAAAGCATGCGATCAGTGGCAATCTGTGCCGCTGCGGCACCTATCCCAAGATCTTTTCCGCTACGCTCGAGCTGGCCCAGCAAAATGCCGCCGGGTTGGTAACGTTGGCCCCAGGAACGGAGGCATAGCATGGCATTCGACATATCGCCCAGCGAGCAGGAACAGCAAAACGCCACGCAGCCCAAATCACGAGCCAAGGGCGTGCAAGGCGAGCCCAAGCCGACCCGCGAGGCTGAACAGAAAGATGCGAAAACACCGGCGGCCGCGAGTGCTGCAACCCACAAGCGGAAGGATTCGTTCGTTTTCGGCGTTCCCCAAACTGGCCTGACGACCATCGAGCGGGAAGTGCCGGCAACTGAGCCACCGCCGCTGGCCGCCAATGCTGAGCTCACCTATATCGGAAAGCCGACCATTCGCTACGACGGACCAGCCAAGGCCATGGGCACCGCCAAATACACGGCCGATGTCCACCTGCCAGGTATGCTGTACGGCCGCATGGTGGATGCCGGCGTCGCGCACGGAAGGATCGTTTCGATTGACACCAGCGAAGCCGAGAAGCTGCCGGGTGTCCGCGCGGTGCACGTAATCGAACATACCTACGGCGTTGCGGAGTTGCGCGATCCCAAACAGGAAGCACCCTCGCGTTACCCAATCGTTCGTTACGCGGGCCAACCCATCGCCGGGGTAGCCGCGACCACGCCGCAGATCGCCGAAGATGCCGCCAAACTGGTGAAGGTGCAGTACGAAGCTCTACCGTTTGTGGTTGGCTCGGGCGACGCACGCGCAGCAGACGCTCCATTGGTCTTCCCTGGCCCGGCGGACGCGGCAGCCAGCGCCGGAGGTGGTGGTGGTCCGAAAGATGTCCCCCAGACCGGCAATGTGCATGGCCCGCAGCGCAAGAAAACGGGCGATCTCGATAAGGGCTTCGCCGAAGCCGATGTGATTGTAGATAGCGAATACTTCACCCAGGTGCAAACCCACTCGGCCCTCGAAACCCACGGATTTGTGGTGGACTGGAAGCCGGAAGAGGTCACCGTCTACGCCTCCACGCAAGGCACCTCGAGCGTGCGCGAAGAGTTCGCCGATGTGTTCAAGCTGCCCAAAAGCCAGGTGCGTGTCATCACCGAATTCATGGGTGGCGGGTTCGGCGCAAAGTTTGGCGCCGGCAACGAGGGAGTGGTCGCTGCCAACCTGTCGCGCAAGGCCAAGGCGCCGGTCAAACTGATGCTCGACCGCCGGCAGGAGCACATCGTCTCCAATCGGCCTGACTCCCATCAGCAGTTGAAGATTGGCGCCAAGCGGGATGGCACGCTCACTGCCATTCATTTGCTCAGCTACGGCACCGCGGGCGTGGGCACTGGCGCAGGCACTGCCGGCCCGGCAACCAATATGTATCCCTGCCCAAACCTGCTGACCGAAGAGAACGACGTGTTTGTGAACGCAGGTCCGGGCGCCGCGTTCCGCGCACCAGGGCATCCCCAGGGCTGCTTCGCGCTCGAACAGGCAATCGATGAGCTGGCCGTCAAGCTGGCAATGGATCCGTTTACCCTGCGCGACAAGATCGACCAGAACCCTGTACGGAGGGTGGAACGGCAAATCATTCTGGAGCGCACCAACTGGCGGCAGCGAAGGCCGGCAGGGGCGGATACCGGTCCGGTAAAGCGCGGCATGGGCATCGCACAGTCCGTCTGGTACCGCTTTGTGAGCATGAACTCCTCCTGCGAAGTGCGCATCGGACGCGACGGCTCGGTGGAGTTGATGTCGGCAGTGCAGGACCTGGGCACCGGTACCAAGACCCTGTTGGCCGTGATCGTTGCCGAGGAACTGGGACTGCCGCCGGCAGACGTGAAAATCCGAATCGGCGACACGCGCTTTCCTGTAGGACCAGATTCGGGCGGCAGCGTGACGGCAGGCTCGATTACCCCCTCCGTACGCAACGCTGCCTGGCAAGCGAAACAGCAGCTGTTCGCCGCAGTCGCGCCTAAGCTGGGTACGACCGCCGACAACCTTGTAATGCAGGGCGGCCGCGTGGTCTGGAAGAATGATCCGGGCAAGTCGTACAGCCTGAAGCAAGTCGCAGCGCGAATGCCGGTGAGCGAGATTTCGGCACGCGCCACGCGATCTCCGGAATACTCCAAAGAACGGCTCACGTACGGCGGAGTCGACTATGTAGAACTCGCAGTGGACACAGAGACCGGCCGCGTGCACATCGAAAAGGTCTTCGGTGCGCATGACTGCGGGCGGCCCATCAATCCTACGGGCGTAATCAGCCAGATCAATGGCGGCATCCTGCAAGGCATCTCGTATGCGCTGTTCGAACAGCGCGTCATGGATCGCAGTGGCGGTTACATGCTAAATGCGAACCTGGAGAACTACAAGATCCTGGGCGCGCGTGAGGTACCGGAAATCGAAGTGGTCCTGGTGGAGAACTACATCGCTCAGAGTTCCACCGATGCCGCAGGGATTGGGGAATCCGCGGGAATCATTACCCTGGCAGCAGCGATCGGCAACGCGTTCTACAACGCCACGGGGGTGCGCATGCGCAAGCTGCCCATGACGCCGGCCAATGTGCTGGCAGCGCTCGGCAAAGTGCAGGATGAGGTGCAGGCATGAATAAGTTCGCGTTTGTCGATACCAGAACCGTCGAAGAAGCCCTGAACCAGATGGGGCCGGATGCCCAGGTAAAAGCAGGCGGTATCGATCTGCTCGACCTGATGAAGGAAGGCATCGTCACCCCGTCCAGGCTGGTCAACATTCGTAACATTGACAGTCTGCGGGGCATCACCACCTCGCCGGAGGGTTTGCGATTAGGGCCGCTGAGTACGTTGAGCGAGCTTTCCGAGCATCCAGAGATTCAGCGGAGCTACTCCGCGCTTGCTGACGCAGCAGGGCACGCAGCCACCCCGCAGGTGCGCAACATGGCCACCTTGGGCGGCAACCTGATGCAGCGGCCGCGTTGCTGGTACTTCCGCTCCAGCGACTTTGACTGCAAGAAAAAGGGTGACACCAGCGACACCTGCCATGCGCACAGCGGCGAAAACCAGTATCACGCGGTAATCAACAACGGCACCTGCGCGATGGTGCATCCTTCTTCCACAGCCGTACCCCTATTGGCCATGGGGGCGCAGGTGGAGCTTACTTCGAAGCGTGGCAAGCGAATCGTGCCGATGAGCGAGTTCTACGTCGCGCCCGAGCAAAGCCTGGTCAACGAAACCGCGGTGCAAACCGGAGAGCTGATTACCGCCGTGCTGGTGCCTGCGCCCGCGGCGGGTACCCGCTCTGCGTATCAGAAGTATGGGGAGAAGGAGAGCTTCGACTGGCCGCTTGCCGATGCCGGGGTGGTGTTGGTAATGGATGGCAATCGTTGCCGTAAGGCGGCGGTGGTACTCGGCGTCGCCGCTCCGACGCCACTGCGCTCCGCACCTGCCGAAGCGGTTCTGACTGGAGCCGTGATCGACGAAGCAACCGCACGCGCGGCTGCCAGGGCCGCCATGCAACCCGCGACGCCGCTCTCGCAGAACGGCTTCAAAACGCAACTGTTTCAGACCGCCATCTACCGGACCATTTTGCTGGCTGCGGGGCAGATGCAGCGCGACCCAAGCGCGATTGGATAAGGATGACTGATATGACGACTTCCCTGGTGCAAATCCGTTGCAACGCACTCCGCAGCAAGTCTTCTTACGGCGCCTTTGGTGACTTCCACGAAGAGCTGGTGGAGTTGATGGGTTCGACCACCACCTACTGGTGCCTTAAAACCATGAGCAAGGCAGGCCCTGACGAACACTATGTTCATCGCTCCATCTGCCTGGAAGGCCGTTCCTGCTGGGAAAGCTGCGAGCCCGAAGCATAGCTGACAGGAGACAGCTCTGGACGGGTGCCCCACGTTCGCCGACTCCGGCGTACGTGGGTAACTCCTGTGAATTCCCGCCGCGATTCAGAGCCGAACGTCCGTAGTGCCGAAGCGCCAAAGCCGCAGCAACAAGCTCCTACTCCCTGGACGGACCCAATATTCGCCGACTCCAATCAGACGTGGGTTGAACAAGACAAAAGCCACCCGCTCACGCCTTCGGCCTGAGTGGGGCAACGTCTACATCCGCACGCTGCTCCCCGCTCCCGTCTAGTCGTGACGCCGTAATGAATACACAAGAACACTGCACCCTCCCTGAATGTTAGTTAACCTTAGAACCATCTGACTTTCATGCGGCGCCTGCGAGCCGCACGCTGCCTTCTCCCTCGCAAAGCAAGACAGAAAACGACTTACCCACACGAACAGAACCCGGCCACCTGACGCATAGCACCATAGCGGGTGCGCAACACACAGCCCGCCTGGCCCATGCGCGCACCCCATTTGCCGCATCGCCAGAACGGGGCTATAACCGCCCTATCCTCTGGTGCCAATGCGGGTGAGCGGTTCATGCAAGTCGAGCACGTAATTGTTAGCAGCGAGGAACTAACAAGGCTGGAGACAATTGGGGATCCACCCTATCCCTTCTTCGACAAGGAATCCACGCCTGTACCTAAATGGGCGATGATCGCCTGCTTCCCTGTTGTCGCGATTCTTCCTTTGCTGTGCGTGCTCGTTGCCGTCTTGAGAATCTCCCTGCGCCGGCGCCCGCTCGCGCATAAGTATGCATGGCTAAATTTTCTGTCCACGCTGCTCCTCGTGAGTGCAACCCTGACCTCACTAGCGGCGGCTGTGTATTACTCGTTACCGCGCATGCCCGTAGTGCTCGGCACCAACATTCCTGACTTCGATGAGAGAGACTCGTACCCGCGACTCCCTTTCTGGACAGACCTGGAAAGCGCTGAAGTTTCGATTGAACTCAAGCCGTTGGTGATCATCGTTTCGCCTATGCAAAGAATGTGGCCCACCCACCCGGCGGCTACCTTCGGAGCGGGTGTGCTGTTGATGGCAAACGAACAAGGCTATCTCTTTGCTACCGCAAAGCACGTCGTCGCCAACGGCGAAGCCATGCCAGGGCAAGCGCTGGTGTCCACCGTTGTGGGTATGCGTGCATCGGCTGATGTGATCGCCACCGCAGAACAGGCAGACCTGGCATTACTCTGGGTGAATCGCCGCACCGGTCATGCGATGTTTGCGCAACCTATCAAGAAAGCCAGCGATGGTGACGCCATCTTTGTGATCGGTCATCCGGAAGGCCTGAACTACACCCTGAGCACAGGCATAGTTTCCGGCCTGCGAGGCAACGACGTGCAAATCAGTGCAGCCATCAGCCCCGGCAACAGTGGCGGACCCGTGTACGACCTTCACGGCAACCTGGAAGGCATCGTCAATTCCAAATTTGATCGGAATCGGGACGCGAACGCAGAAAATCTCGGTTTTGCAACTACCGCAGAAGTATTGCAGGAAATAACCGGCTGGCAATTCGAAGGCGATGGCAAACTACGTCTGCAGGAATACATACAAGCTCTCAACAATCGATAGAGAGAAATCTCGGCAGGATGGCAAATGGCTTACATAAACGTAACAGTATATGATTCCACCGAGAACAAACGAGTGCCGGCAGAGCTGCCCGATGATGCGCTCTGTAACAAGATACTCACGGTGCTCGTGCAAAAGCTTCAGTTACCGGTGACTGGTCCCGACGGGGCCCCGCTGAGTTACAAGTTCCATCACAAGAACTCCGGCCGCCAGATTCAGGACTCGCAAACACTCGCCTCCGCCGGCGTGCACGACGGAGACATCCTCCGTCTGCAGCCGGAGATAACGGCCGGCTAGCCGATGAACGCTGCGAGCACAAAACTCACGCTGGTAGACGAAGAAGAAGATCGCTACAGCCGTCTCCGCCTGATCCCCTGGTGGGACCAGAAAAAAATACGCAGCGCACGCGTCCTGGTGGTCGGCGCCGGTGCCTTGGGCAATGAAATCCTGAAGAACCTGGCCCTGCTCGGCTTTGCGCATGTGGTGGTCGTCGATCTCGACCGCATCGAGCTTTCTAACTTGTCGCGTGCCATCCTCTTCCGCCCCAGCGACGTGGGCAGTTATAAGGCCGACGTGGTTGCCCGTGAGTACAGGAACCTGGTACCAGAGGCAGAAGTGCAGCCGCTGGTCGCCAACATCATGCAGACTTGCGGCCTTGGCCTGTTCGCCTGGGCAGACCTGATCCTGGCCGGGCTGGATAACCGGGAAGCCCGTCTCTGGATCAATCGATCTGCCTGGAAACTCCAACGCCCCTGGGTGGATGGGGCCATTGAAGGATTGAATGGCGTCTGCCGTGTCTTCCTCCCCGGTCAGGCGCCGTGTTATGAATGCACGCTGGGAGAAACCGACTGGGCCCTGTTGCAGCGAAGAATGTCATGCAACCTGCTGCTGCTGGAGCCGACGGCACAGGGACGCGTTCCGACAACGCCCACCATTTCTTCCATCATTGCCGGCCTTGAAGTGCAGGAGGCAGTGAAGTGGCTTCATGGGTTACCCACGCTGGCGGGCAAAGGGTACATCTTTGAAGGAGTCGGACACAGCTCCTATGTGGTGGAGTACACCCAAAATCCGGACTGCCTTAGTCACTACACGCTGGCCAGGCGCATCGATCTGCCGAACCGTTCCAGCGAGCTAACACTCAGGCAACTGTTCGATAGGGCCTGCTTTGACCTGGCAACTACCGACCTGACTCTCGAGTTCAGCCGCGACATAGTGCACAAGCTGGTATGTCCCCTGTGCGCGGCTGAAGATGAAATCTTCGTCCCAGTGGGCTCCATTCGTTACGAAGATGGGCGCTGTCCGCAGGACGGGCAAATGCGCGTCGTGCACACGCTGGCTGGTTTTAGAGGACAACCAGAACTCGCCGGGCTCCGCCTCGACCAACTTGGCTTGCCCTTGTTCGATGTCTTCACCGCACGCAGTGCCGACAGCGAAATCTCCTACCTGCTAGCCGGGGACGCCGCCGATGTTCTCGGTCCGCTTGCCACTGCCCCGTTGCTGCCATGCCCGGTCCTGCCATGCCCGGTCCTGCCATGAACGACGCCCTGCTCGACAACCCAATGGTGCGCATCGATAGTGAAGTCACGCGCCGAGTGCGTCAGCACGCCCGTGCCCACATGCAAACGGAAGTCTGCGGCGTACTCATCGGCAATTCCGGCAGCGGCGTCATCGAGATCGAAGCGCCCATCGAGGCGTTCAACGCCTCGCAAGCGGGCGCGCACGTCACGTTTACCCAGGCTGCCTGGGAAACCATCTACCGAGTCAAAGACAAAGATTTTCCTCTCGATCGCATCGTGGGTTGGTATCACTCCCACCCTGGATTCGGGGTTTTTCTGTCCGACCACGACACGTTCATCCACCGTAACTTTTTCTCATCTCCAGACCAGGTAGCGTGGGTGTACGACCCGCACTCCGACGAAGAGGGTTGTTTCGGATGGGTCGACGGTTCCATTCACCGGCTCGCGAGCATTCATGTTGCAGACAGCAATGGTGAGAGGCCGAAGCGCGCAGGCCACCCCCCGGGAACCGGAGAGACAACGCCAAACGCGCCCAGGAGTGAGTCGTCAAAACCAGCTGAGCCCCGCATTTCATCGCCGGTACAGCCAGGCTGGCTCACGTTTCTCTCCCATTGGACCGGGATCGCCACGAAACTACTCGCCGGCTTTGTTGCGGCGAGCCGGGCGTTGCTGGTGCTGATCGCTCCGGCGGATGAGCGGCTGGTGCCCAGCCAACCTGCCTTATCAGCCTCCGGAGTGCCCGGGGTGACGGAAACGCCTCACCCGTCCCTGAAAACCGAGATGAGCAAACCCACAGAATCCATACCTCCGGAGAGCCGCCTGTGAACACCGAAGATCAGCAACAAACTCTCAGGATTACCCTGGAGGAATTGGAGCAGGCGAGGCCGCGTCCCATTGCCCGCACGCTGCGCCCGCGCACGGCAAGCTACGGCAACGTCGCCCACAGCCTTGCCTTGAAGAACACTGCCGTCGAGAAAGGCAGCATCTTTTTTCACGCGTGGTTTTATCTTGGCGCCGGCGGCCTGGTGGGAGCACTGGTCGCCTGGGCTCTCGCCGAGCCCGCCTTCGTAGATGGCGGAGGTGAGGCATGGGGAAACGTCTGGCTCATTCCGATGGTGGTGAGTCTGATGTGTGTCGGCTTCCTCGTAGCCGAAGGTGTGTTAGAGCGAGCGAGCCTGAAAATGCTGCGGCGCGCCCTGCTGTCTCTTTTCCTGGGAGCCGTGTTAGGTTTCCTTCTCAATCGCCTCGGGGACATCATCTTCCACATCGGTCTCACGTATTGCAGTGCGGCGGCCCTGAAAGCAGACTCGCTCAGTGTCTGGGTCGCGCGCGGCGTGGCCTGGGCAGTCCTCGGCATCGCCGGTGGCATCGTTTATGGGGTGGTCGGCCAGTCAATCAGGAAGGCAGCTTACGGCGTACTGGGCGGCGCTCTCGGCGCGGCGCTGGGGGGCGTCATCTTCGATCCGATAGCCATCCTCACACATGGCGGGGCGCCAAGCCGGGCAATCGGTTTTTGCCTGTTAGGACTGACGACCGGCTCCGCCATGGGCCTGGTGGAAAGCGCATTCAAGAACCGCTGGCTCTATGTAACGGTGGGCCCGCTCGCAGGCAAACAGTTCATACTCTACAAAAAAGTAACCACCATTGGTAGCGATCACGATTGCGACATTTACCTGTTCAAAGACAGGGAGATCGAACCAGATCACGCCATCCTGGAATTGAGAGCCTCGTGCCTGTATCTCAAAGCCAACGGCGTCGTCACTGTTTCGGGTGAGCAGGTTCGCGGCGAGCAGATGATCGATAGCGGTGCAGAAATCCAGATTGGCCGGTATCGCTTTCTGTACCAGGAGAAGGAGCGGTGAACCCTGTCTGCCCTTATTGCCGTGGCGACTTTGAGGCTTCTGACGTCGTCGCGATGTGCCCGGCATGCGCTACACCCCACCACAAGGATTGCCTGCAGGAGAACGGGGGCTGTACAGTTTTCGGTTGCATCCAGGCACCCGGCGACGAACCAAAAATCAGGGTCATGCTGGAGGACCTCAACGAACATTTGCCTGCGCCGCTGGATCAAACCACGGCCGCAACCCGGATAACAACCCCCGAGCCGCAGTGGCGGACCAGGATGTACCTTCCCGAAAGCATCCACGAAACCGTCGCCGAGACGTTTCAGGAGACGGTCCAGGAGCCGGTCCAGGGCAGTGTTCAGGAGAGCATATGGGAAACCATGCCGCAGTCCGTACAGACCAGGCCCTCGGCAGCGCCACCACAATTCGGAATCGTTTTGGAGAGAGAGCTTCCGCCGCCGCCCCGACTGCCCTGGCCACTACTTTTGCTGCTGTCCATCCTGACCGCAGGACTGTTTCTGTTGATCTGGGATCTCGTTCTCGCCAAATGGTTACGCGACGTGCAGCCCAGAAGCCGCGCCATCTACTACTACTCCGCGGTCTTGATCCTGCAGCTGTTAGCCATGGCGGGCCTGGTCGGCGGACGGGTGGATACCGCCGACGCAACAAGTGGCCCTCTCCTCATGATCACCGTGATTGTGCTTTTATTGCTGGGCAGGTTCAGCATGAGACGTTCGCTCGAAGACTACTTCGATCAAACCATGGCGATGGGGCTCTCTCTCAGCGAAGCCATGACCTTCTTCTTCGGCTGTGTGTATTTCCAGTACCACCTGAACCACAGCGGTAACCCGATACCCGAGCGACAGCAGGCTATTGCTTGATCGAAGCCGCACTACAAAGCAAGTGAGGAGTGAGGAATGGCGTCCCCAAGAACACGCAGGCTCATGCTCGACTACGACATGTTACGCAAGCGCTTTGCGCGCTGGCCGCGCATCACCATCGCGGGAACCTCCGGCATGCCTCCGGAGTCCTACACCATTTCGTATGCCTGCAGGGGTCTTTACGTCGATGCGGAAGGCGAGATTCTGGAGCGGCACCTTCATATCCTGGCGATCAATTTATCGTTGGAATACCCGCGAAGAGCGCCGCAATGCCGCATGTTAACGCCAGTGTTTCATCCGAACTTCGACAGCGCCAGTATCTGCATCGGAGATTTCTGGGCTGCGTCCGAGTGGCTGGACGACCTGGTGATCCGCATCGGCCGCATGATCACTTATCAGGAATACAACATTCAAAGCCCGTTGAACGGCTTGGCAGCCAGGTGGGCCGCGGAGCATGCTTCGATGCTTCCCGTCGATGATTGCAACCTGGCGCCCCCCGCAGAGGAATCTTTATCTCGCCTCGTCAGCGAGCCGCGGCCGGTTCTGCGGGCGTCCAGCGAAACTTTGCCGCCTACGGTCAGCCCATGGGCCGACCGCATCGTGATCCGCTCCCTGTAACGCCGCGACCGGGCTCGTTGGAGATGTTGGTCTTTTCCAGGCTCGCCTCTACCAGGGGATGGCGCCGTCATCCTGAAAGTAGCCTGCCGTTGGACCATCGGGCCCAATCGTCGCCATCTTCACCGCGATTTTCGCTCCCTGCTCGGTCGTCCGCGGGCCGGAGTGATTATTGAGGTCAGTCGCCACGTACCCTGGGCAGACCGAGTTGACCTTGATCGCAGTTCCCTTCAACTCGTTGGCAAACTGCACCGTCGCAGCATTCAGAGCGGTCTTCGAGGCATTGTAGGCAAGCAGCAGGTAATCCTTGAACGGACCGTTGGGATCACTGTGGATCGTCAGCGACCCAAGCGTACTCGAGAGATTTACAATCCGGCCGGCGGCTGACTTGCGCAGCAGCGGCAAGAATGCCTGCATCACCGCGATCACTCCGAAAAAGTTTGTATCGAACACCGCCCGCACATCCGCCAGAGCCGTCTGGCTAGGCTTTATGCTCCAGTCCGTTCCGCCCGCGATCCCGGCATTGTTCACCAGAACGTCGAGTCGCCCCTGCTCCCGTTCGACGAGAGACGCGGCGGCGGCGATCGATTCGGCACTCGTCACGTCCAGCACCAGGGCCTTCACCTTTAGCCCTTCGCCGCTCAAGGTAGCCGCAGCCTCTGCGCCACGCTCTTTGCTCCGCGCACCCAGATAAACAAGCATTCCGCTCTGTCCCAGTTGCCGTGCGATCTCAAAACCGATTCCCTTATTCGCACCCGTCACTACCGCAATCTTTACGTCACCACTCATCCTGGCAAACCTCCACACCTTCGATGCGACGCCCAAACCTGGCGACGCACTACTTTCCCACCCTAGGTGCTCCGTAGAAGATCGAGGGTGGCCCACTCAAGCGCTTTTGCTTGAGTGGGGTACAAGCGGGAAATTGGGGGGTGCGGGAAATTGGGTGGTGGTGGCGATTTACCCCACGCGAGCCAAATTAAGCCTGGATGGGGGCCACGCCTCGTTCCCTGAGACCATCAATCTGTGGAATACTTTCGCTTTTTATTCGCCTATGATGATCCTATGTTCCCCGGACCCGATAGCACCAAACGCGTGGTCGTCTGCTGCAAGGGGTGCCATGAAAACATCCCGGCACCCGTGGAGTCCATGCCAGCGCAACCCATCGCTGCACGCTGTCCGCTGTGCGGAGACTACCGCCGCTATTTGCCTGTGGAAGTGTTTCTGGGGCGCCTGTCGCACGCCATGATGCGCAAGCCGGTGCGCACGGCAGACGGGCGGACAAGCCGATGACGCCGCGCTTCAAAGGGAAGCCCAACTTCGACTTCGCGATGCCCTGCGCGCACTGCGGCTACCTGATCCAGCCCAATGAACTGATCCGCCTCGCCTCGCACATCATCAAATGCCCGAGCTGCGGGCGCAGCTTCGATGAAACGCGGGGCAAAAAGACGCTCAGCACCTCATAAGCCGCTTAGCTCCGCGGAGGCGGGCGCCGAAGCATGATCAATCCGCGAAAACTCAGACCCTGGCACGGTCATGACCAGGCCACCATCTGTCTTCACTGAGAACTCACTACCATTGGTAGCTTCCGCCTCGGTTTCCGCTGGCTTCGCCTGCAGGACACCTACGATTGTGCCCCGAGTCTCATGCGCCGAGCCCGCCGCGTCTTTAGCTGGAAACAATACACGCGCGCCTACGAGTGTCGATACATCCCAGGATCCCATGGCTCAGTAAGATGATGATTCCCGGCCCAGCGTTTCTAGCATCCACCCGCGGCTAACGAGTGGCGTTGGCCGACAGGCGCATGTGGCGTTTGAGTTACATCCGCATGTGGCATTTGCGCGAAAAGCGTATGCGGGCTTGCCGCCGGTGTTTCGCTTCACGCAGCAGGCACTGCCGGGCCAACGTCACTAGCCCCCAACTTGTCATCCCGAGCAGTTGATTTGTCCTCGAGGCAATTGAGGATGGAATGAACGAGGACGGGGAGGGATTGCTGATTGGGCGCGAAGCCGAGGATCTGCAATGTTTCACCCTGTCTCAAATCTCCAGGTCGGCAGTGATCAATTTCGGCTGCTCTCCATCGGTACGACGCGCTGAAAGATTCTCGGAGCACCCGCTCGCACCCGGTGGAAGCCCCGGACTTCAGTCCGGGGGCGCGGGTTCAAGACCCGCGCTTAAACGCGCGCAAAGATTGAGGGCTTTCAGCCCTGGTGGAACCAAGCCTCACTAGCCACTCGGCCGTGTGACCTTCCCCGCGAAATCTACGCGCAAGTTTCTAATCGACGGACGCCGCTGCCTCCAGGGCTAAAAGCCCTCGCATGGTGAAAGGCCACCCTCAGCGCGGGTTCTACACCCGCGCCCCCGGACTAAAAGTCCGGGGCTTCCACCGTATCGAGTGAACCGCCAGGAGACGCGATGACGCATCCCTCGTGATCGCCATCATGTCGGCACGTTCATGACGCTCCGTCCCAGCCACTACAACTCATCCTGTCATCCGCCTTGGAATGAACGACGAAAGGAGAGGTTGTTCATTAGGAGCGAAGTCGAGGGATCTGCTGTGCGCCTTTCTCCCTCCACAAATTTCTGCAGAGCTCCAGCATCGGACACGCAGAGGAACCATTCTTTCAGCAGGAATGCAGGGAGAAAAGCGCAAACCAGATCCCTCGACTGCGCTCGGGATGACAAATCGGGGGCTAGCTACCCCGCAAAACATGTCGTCGCGCACAAAAACTAACCTAACGCGCAAGGCCACAAGCCAAAACACAGCAACAAGCTCACCGCTCCCTTCAACCTGTCACACCAATCAGGCACAGGTGAGAAATCCGAGCGAGAAGTAATGCTAGTGACGGTTGAGAAAGCCACCCAGGGCATTGCTCAGCGGATCACCCTTCGGTTTACCGTTCGTTTTGGCCCGGCGCCGCCCTGCCCTTGAGCAGGTTCTGTCCTGCACCGGCGGCAAGTCCCGCCAGGTTGGGCGCAAAGGTAGGATTGCTCGTCGTCCCCCCGATAGAGACTGGGATCCCATTCTTCAAGGCAATCCCCGCCAATCCACCAATACCACCAGCGGCCCCGCCTGCGCCACCGGGGATCAATCCTGCCAGGCTGCCGAGCAGAGCAGCTCTGCCGTTGCCACCAGCCGCCGGAGCGGGTGCATTGTTGCCCGAAGCACCAGCCACCAACCCGGTCAGCTTCAGCACGACGTTGTAGTTCAATGCACCGGCCGCGCTCACAGTGCCCGCACCCGTAGCAGTACCCACCCCTGCGACATCGAGTGCGATGTTATCGGTCTGGATGCCACCGCCGGCTTCGCGAATATTCATGCTCAGCGAGCGAATGTTCGTGCCCGACCCGGTGGCGCTGCCAATCTTGCCGCCAGTCAATTGCGACAACGTCTGCAGTTTCGAACCCAGATCGAACCCGGCCAACTGCGTGTTGTTCAGAGCGAACCGGTCCGCTGATCACCGGGTTCGCCGTCGACCCAGAAACCGTGAGTGCCGTGGTCAGCGTGCCACCGCGAAGCTGCGAGCCTTGCGGCAGCCGCACCCCGGCCGCCGGCAAAAACGCAACCAGATCGTCGACGGGCATAGAGTCGCCATTGATCTTGAGGTTAAGCGCGGTCGTCGGCCCCGCGGTCTGATAAGTGCCCCCGCCATTGATCACGGCGCGACCAAAGGTAAAGCTGGCGCGCTGCACCTGGCCGGTCATCGCCTGCTCATTTTGCGTGATTGCAAATTGCACCTGCACCGGCTTGGACGCGGGCTGACCGTCCTTCGCGAGCCGAATGTTCGCAATCTGAGAAGTGCCCGTCGCGTTCAGTGTCTGCCCATTGGATTGAATCTGTGCCTGCAGATCCGCCAGGCCGCCGATGCCAGCATCCGCCGGCAACACCCCGGAAGAGCCCAGCTCAACATGCTTCAACGTGACCTGCGCATTCAGAGGCGTGGCCGCATTGTTCAACTGGTTGAAAGGTCCCACTTGCCCATTCGCGTTTAACCCGCCGCCGCCCGGCAGCTCAGCAGTGACCGAGAAAGGCGAAGACGACTTCGGCGATACCTGCTTTATCTGTGCATTCAGCTTCTGGTAGACAGCCGTGCCGGGCTGTCCCTTGGTAGCCAGGGTGACCGAAGCGTTCTTGATCTCCGCGTCATCGACCGAGAGATTTTCGAGCATGCTAGCGCCCTCAGCATTGCTGTCCGCCGGCTTTGCCGGGGCGGGCGCATTGCTGCGGGTGACTGGTGAAATTTGGGTTCTCCACCAGTAACCGGGTCACGTGCATCTGCTGCCCGTTCCAGTTCGCATCGAGCACCATGTTTTCCATCATGCCGGTGAGCCCAGCTGAGGCATCCACGAACCCAGCAGCCAGGGGATCGATATGCTTCAATTCCAGGTGCCCGGCAAAGGGCGTTGCCGACGCATCCTGCTCATTGATCGGCCCGGCCGTGCCGTTCACATTGACCGTACCGTCGCTCGGCAGATGCGCCGAGGCGCTGAACGGAAACGAATTGCGAAAACCAAAATTCTTCACATCCAGCGAAACCTGGTCATAGACGCGGGCAGGGACACCGGCCGCTTTACCAGCGGCCGGCTGCGTACCGACGGTAAACCGGCCATTCTCTACCGTTACATGGCCCACCGTCAGATCAGGGAAGGCCTCTTTAGTGTCTGCGTCCTGGGAAGGTGCCTTGCTCGAGCCTTTACCGATGCTGGAGTAGTTCCACGTACCGTTCGCTCCGCGCAGCAACTGTACCTTGGGCGAGACCAACGAAAACCCACGGATGTGGACCTGCTTACTCAACAGTAACGGCAGCAGCTCTACCCCGATCTTGACGCTGTCCGCCTGAATGAATGGCTGCGCGCTGAATGCGGGATCGTCGGCCACGACTGCATTGGTGGCCACCAGGCCGCCCGACCACACCGACAGATCCAGCTTGCCGATCGTCACCTTACGCCCCAGCGATTTGGTTAGCGTGGATTCAATGCGGGTACGAAACTTATCGGCATTCAGAAACAACGGCAGGCACACTGCCACGAGCAGCAACAGAACCACGACTGCGCCGATTGCGATCAGAACGAAACGGGTAGATCTTGCCATGAAAAACCTCGGTAGTGGGATGCCTTGAGGAAGACACCTGTTGTGTTTCTCGGGCCCGTATACCCTATCCTTTCATGCTTTTTCAGGGCTGTGTAGGAAGGCAGCCCCCTCAGGCTTCCGCTATTGGAAGTCGAGTGCCTGGTCGCGTAACGCAAACCGGGAATGTGAATGGGAGTTTTGCGGAGGGTTTTCTGAGGCAGTTGCGGAGTGTTTATCCTGGCTTTGATGAGCCTGTTCAACTGCCTCAGCTACGGATGACCTGGGAACATGAATCAGAGATGCAAGCGTTAAGTAACTTGCGGCGATTCTCTCGGTGAGGATTCATCCAATCCCTCCCCCGAAGGAGCGGATGAAGCTTTCCGGGAATCGCCGCTTGTTGATGAGCATACGGATTCCACTGGCGTTCACCATACTTCTTGGGTACCAGCGCACGAAAGTGTAGTTGTATGCAACATCGCTGCCAGTCACCGCCGCCGAGCACCTTCGTGGGAGATTGGCCCTCCGCCTACCACCTGGGTAAGCTCGCTTGCGCTAAAGGTAACCAGGCGCCGTACATCCACTGCGCAACATTCATCCAAATACGTGAGGAGACAACACAGACATGAAGAGCCACACAGAATACCTGGTGTTTGAGACCAAGAAACGCAGGGAGATGGTCCACATCACCGATCAGGTAGAAAAGGTAGTGCGCAACAGTGGAGTGGCCGACGGACTATGCTTCGTTTCGCCGATGCACATCACCGCTGCGATCTACGTCAATGACCTCGAACGCGGTTTGATCGAAGACATTGGCAAGTGGCTGGAGGAACTGGCGCCAGCGCAGCCCGACTACAAACACCACCAAACGGGTGAAGACAATGCCGACGCTCATCTGAAAGCTTTGCTTCTGCACCACGAAACAACCCTGCCCGTAACACGTGGCAAGTTGGATCTGGGTACGTGGCAAAGAGTGTTTTATGCGGAGTTCGACGGCCAGCGCTCCAAACGCGTGATCGTGAAAGTACTGGGAGTGCCCTAAAAGCCGAGCGCCGACTTGTGTCGCATTACAGCCGGGGGCGGCGCTGCTTCTGCGCGCCCTCATCCTGCACTGCAGCATCGCCCACATCGACCGCAGGTTTACGCTCCTGCGGCAACATGCCATGTCGCGGAGTTCCACACACAACGCAGGCCTCAGCTTTTAACTTGATCTCTGCACCACAGCACGCACAAAAAGCGGCCATCTCGACGACTCCTCCCAATGGTATGCCGGTATAGATGAACCCAGCAGCAGCTTCGATTCATCCGCAGAAGAATTCTCCTGGCGGCTGACTACTTCTGCGGTTGCCCTTGCAAGAACCCGCCAATATGCTCATTCAGAAATTTCTCGTCCGCCGGGCTGGCGCCAGCACCCGCGGGATGGCCCCACAACGAAGGGATCGGCAGCAACGTGCAGTGCGGAATCATCGGCGCTTCATATTGCGCATCGCTCACAGGAAAATAGAGATCCGTCGCTGAGGGCATATAGAGCACCTGCGCCTTGATTGAGCCGAGCGCCTTCGGTAAATCTCCTTGAAAGCCGCGAGTCGTGCTCACGTCGTGTTGTTCCCAGGTGTGCATTTGCAGAATCAGATTGTTCGCATCCGCACCGGGAATGAAATTTTTCTTGTAGTGGTCCACCACCTGCGCAAAGGTCGTACCGGCCGGCTCCTCAGTTTTCCATAGCTCTTGCCGCCACCACTCCTGAGAAAAGAGCCACGCGGTCCATACCAGGGAAAACGCCTGGATACCCTTGACCGGTTCCTCTTTGTAATCGCCGCCCTGGAAAGCCTCATCCGTCGTCAGCGCGGTGATCTCGCTCTCCAGCCGCACAATGCCGTGCCCGTAGGTTTTCGCTGTCCCCGACGTGGCGACGACGCGATCCATATACGTGGGATACGAAACCGCCCACTGAAAGGCCTGTTGCGCGCCCATGGAAAACCCAATCACCGCCTGCAAATGCTTTACCTTAAGCTCCGCGGTCAGCAGCTCATGCACTGCTTCCACATTGTCACGGATGGTGGTGACAGGAAAGCGTGGACCATGGAACGGTTCCGCCGTATTGCTGGGCGAAGAGGAGCGGCCGTTGCCAAACAGCTCCGAGGTAATCAGGAACTGGCGATCAGGGTCAAGCGCCTTCCCCGGCCCAACCAGCCAGGCATAGCCTCGCATATCAGCCATGTAGTGCGAGGGCAGCAGCACAGCATTGTCGCCTGCGGCGTTCAGATGGCCATAGGTGCCATAAACAATCCTGGCTTCCGGCAGTGTCACCCCGCACTCCGTATGAAAGTTGTGCAGGATAAACGTGTGCTCTACCGGTTCCAGCGCAGGCGATTTGGCTTGCGCGAAGACGCTTAGGGAATAGCAACTCAACAGTATGCAGGCGAAGCGTTTCATCGTGCTTATCTCCAGTGTTCCATGGTCGAGTGGTTGTCGTGTGGGTTTCTTGTTCCACCCATTTGGTTTGTCATCCCGAGCGCAGCCAAGGGATCTCAAAACTGGCCGGTGGAATGGAAAAGGCAGGGGAACGGAGCAAGTCCCGCTCCGGCGCTCCAACACCCGCCCTCCCAACCACCAACCCCACCTCTCCCCAACCACCGCCCCCCTTTTTGTCATCCCGAGCGCAGTCGAGGGATCTGCTGTGCGCCTTTCTCCCTCCACAAATTTCTACATGAGCTCCAGCATCGGACACGCAGAGGAACCATTCTTTCAGCAGGAATGCAGGAAAGTAACTCCTGGCAACGAAGCGGCTGCTATCGAGACCCACGTTCCTCTGCCCATCCGATGCTGGAGCTCAAAAAACATTCCTGGCAGGAGCAAGGCGCACAGCCGATCCCTCGACTGCGCTCGGGATAACAAAAAGGGGGGGCAGTGGAAGGGAATAGTTGGGTCGGTGGTGTGCTCGGGGTTTCACCGCGCCACCGGACTAAATCCCGGGAATTGCAACCCCTTGTCTTATTGCGAAATCTGCCGCATGCCCGTTTGCTCATCTAAGCGTATAGCTGATCCCGGTCGTGAATTGAAATGAATTCTGCTTTGCCACCGGATCGGGAAACTGCTGCACCGGTGGATTGTTCAGGTAGCTGTCCTGGGTTCCAATCACGAAGCTAAATCGCTTGTGCAATGGAAAGCTGAAACTGTTGCTCTCAAATGCCGAGTAGGCACGAGGATGATTGTAGGCCGGCAAATACTGTAGTTGCTGCTGCAGCACAATATCGTGCGGCAGCTTGCGCAAATAGGTGATGCTGAACGTAGATCCAACCAGGTTAGTGTTCTCCTGCGAGGTGGTCGCGAGAAACGCCTGCTTTTCGTATTGCAGCGTCGCTTTCAAATCAAGCGTTTCGTTCTGCCGCTTGACTACCGTCCAGCCAACCCCAGCGCCGTAAATCTGCTGCAAATCAAGACCCTGCGAAAAATTATGATCAAAAGCCGTTTGCGCCAGCAGGTAAACCCGGGTGGAAAGATAAAGATCGCGTTCCGCGTCCCCGTGATAAATCGCAGTTTTAACATCGGGCTGGAGCGGCGCTCCCGCCGCTTGTGGTTGAGTGATACGGCCGTACGAACCACTGAAATCAATGGTCGAACGATTACGCGGTGGAAGATAGTTGACCGAGGGAATAGCGCGCACCAGGGCCACGCTGCCGTTCACGCTGGTAGTATGCTGGGTCGCTTCGACCAGCGTCGTGCCCAGGTTGACTGCACCCTTCCAACGGCGCAGAATGCTCCCTTCAAAGAGTGCCTCGCGATCGAATGTGTCACGATCAAGAACGTCTGCTGTGTTTTTGATCGGGATGACCTGCGTCTCTTGCGAAGTCTTCAGCGATATCTTGTCCTGTTCGACCGTGATGCTGCCGGTCGGCACGTCTGCTGCCCTGCGCCAGCTAAAATGCTTATCTTTGCTCAGCACCACGAACTGTCGCTGCGAGCGAAGCTCCTTCACCTTCGACCAACTCACGGTCACCTCGCCCGCCATGTCGCTCTGAAAGATAACGTCACTGCCTGTGGAGTGCATCAGCTTGCCGGTCAATTGATCGCCATTGTTGAACAAGAGAAGGTCTGGCGCGGTCTTTGAGCCGGCTGGTGCCGGCACTGGATCCGCGGCGTAGGCCATGAAGCTGGAAAAGAAGGAACAAAAACAGAACGGAGGGCGAGAGTCTGCGCATTCTCATCCTCCCCAGCATAAATAAGGCCAGTTGGCATTATGCTGTTGGGGATGCCGCGCTCATCCAAACCCGTACCGCAGATTCCCAGGCCGCAGAAGAAGGCCCTGCCGTTCCCTTTCATCCTCGACGCACTGGCGCCTCTCGAGCCGGTGGTTCGGCCCATGTTCAGTGGCCACGCGGTCTACATTGGAGACAAGATCGTCTGCATGTTGCGCGAGCGCGCGCAATTTCCGCAGGATAATGGCATGTGGATGGTTTTCGCCGAACCCTTCGAAGAAGAAAATGGCTTGCAGGCGATGCGCACCGAGTTCCCCTCCCTAAGACCGATTCATGTTCTGCACGGCAAGATCAAGCACTGGCTAATCCTGCCGGTCGACAGCCCTCACTTCGAATCAGAGGCAATGCACGCCTGCGATCTGCTACTCGCGCACGACCGCCGTCTGGGCCGCATACCGAAGTCACGTCAAGCCCGGGCGGAGCGACGGGCCTCTCCCACTGAGGCCCGGCACAAGACTAGATCTGCGAACAACTAAGTGGGCTCAAATACAGGTTTGAAATGTTGCTGACCACTTCGGCATCGGCATTTTCCGGGCGATGAGAAAGTTCTTTCCAGGCTGGGTCGGATCCAAACACAGACCAGTGTGCATTCAACTCGGCCACATCGGCGAAAGTAAGCATGTACGTCAGGCTTGGCATCCGACTGCCGACTAATGTATCGCCGAAGAACACCGTGTTCAGCCCGGTACGGGTAAAGATGGCGATTTCTGCTTCGTTGAACATACGCACCTTGCGAATGTGCGCAGCAACGCTGGCGCTTTCATACGTACGCAGCTGAAAGATGCGCTTCCCCGGCTTGGGCGCGGTCAGCTTGGGCCATCCCGCAAACGCAACCATCAGCGTGCCCTCGACCCGCTCAAACGCAGGCGCAGCCGCTGCAGCGCCCCAGAACGGTGCTGCGCTCTTCATGAACTCGCTATCCTCCGCCAGGCGCAGATCGACCGTAGTCAGCGTCTCGACCGAAGTCGCCGGCATCAGCAGGTAAAAGGTGGGTGTCTCCGGGCCGACATCCAGCTTGAACGCCCCGACCGGGGAGATGCTCAGCCGGTTCAACGCCGGAATCAACGCCTGCTCAAAGTAGTTCTGGGTAAGCGCCATCTGTGGGCCGGTGCGCAGGGTGTACTTACGCAGCTGATAGTACTCGCGCCCTGCCGCCGGCTGTGCCGTGCCCACGCCGGTGCTCAACGCTGCCCCCGCCATTGCAACTGCTGAAGTAACAAATTCTCGCCTCTCCAATGCTCTCTCCTCTTCCTATTCATGACACCACCCGCGCCAGGGTAAACCCGTCGTACCCTTTGCTGCCCACTGTTTGTATCGTGGTCGCGGTGACCCGCGGCTCGGTTGCCAACATCGCATGCAGCCGGCGCGCACCCTGAACGTTCGCATCTTCGCTGTCAGCCTCGATCAGCGCGCCACCACGAACCACATTGTCGACGACGATCAAACTGCCCGGATGGGCCAGCTTGAGCGACCACTCAAAATAGTGAGGAATGCTCCGCTTATCGGCATCGATAAAGAACAAATCAAAAGGATCCCGGCCCTCGGCGACGAGTTGTTGGATGCTCGCGCGAGCATCGCCCAGCCGCACCTCCACTTTATTTGCCAGGCCAGCCATCGCGATGTTGCTCCGAGCTACCTCAGCATGTTTGGCATCGGCCTCCAACGTGATGAGGCGGCCATGCGGCGGGAGCGCCCGCGCCATGCAGATACTGCTGTAGCCACCCAGCGTGCCAATTTCCAGAATGTGTGCGGCTCCTGCCAGCTGAGCCAGCAGCATCAGAAGCTTGCCCTGGCTGGGGGAGACACTGATCGACGGCAAACCCGCCTCGCTGCTGGCAGCCAGGGTGGCCTCAAGCACCGGATCGGGCGGCAGTAATAATCCGGTGGTGTACTCATCGACTGCAGTCCAAAGTTCTTTGTCCATGTTAGTCAGCTATTTCTCTCTTCCTGATGCAGCGTTCACTTCCCGGCGTTGGCTACAACCGCTCCGACTCAACGATATGTACGCCCGCGGGCGCTGTGATGGCAGCTTCGAGCAAGGCCCTGGCGATTTTATCGGCTGGCACCACCCGGTAGTGGCGCGGCAATAGGGGGCGCAATGAATGGAACACTCGAATGGTCCGCTGCTCCCAGGCGCGATGGGGCTGGCGCGGACCTAATATCCCCGACGGCCGCACCAGCGTGAGCGAAGGAAAGCCGCCCGCGATCAATCGCTGTTCCACTTCCCCTTTTACCCGCATGTAAAACGCGCGCGCTTTCGGGTTGGCGCCGATTGACGAGTTAAAAGCGAAGCTCTTTGCCCCATGCTCGTGCAGCAGCCTGGCCACGGTCAGAGGATAATCGACATCCACTTTGCGAAAGGCATGGTGTGAACCCGCTTCCCGCATGGTGGTGCCCAGGGTGCAGATGCCCCCATCGACGTTCCACCAGGATGCGTCTGAAGGGAGCGCATCGAAATCGACCAGCGGATTCTCCAGCCGCGGGTGCGGCTCCAACGGCTTGCGGGTGAGCGCTATCAACTTCTTGACTCGGCTGTCTGCCAAAGCCAGTCGCAGGACCGACTGGCCGACCAACCCGGTCGCGCCCACGAGTAACAAAGTCGCCATTCTGCTGCTCCTCTCGTTGCTCATTGATTATGCAGGGGGATTACGCAAAGGGGATTATGCACAGGCCAGTGTACGGCCTGGCCATAACGCGCGTGACTTTCGCTTATCATTCGCCTACCCTGAAGAAGTGACACGGCGCATCCAGCCAACCAGCGCAAATGCCCTGCGCCATGAGCTAAGTGTTCGCAATGCTTCCCGAGCCAGCACCTGGGCGGCGGAGCTCAGCTATAGCCCGGTGCCCAACATCGTCTACGGCGAGACGGAAGAAGGCACGCACGGCAACTTTCTCCCTGCAGCGTACCGCCGTATTCTTCAACGGGCAGACTGGAAAGCGCGGCTCGGCAAGGTCTACACCGGCTCCCGCTTCATCCCCAGGCGAGCCGACCGCACGCGGCGCGAACTGGACTGTGCCAACAGCTCGGACGCGCTTCTGATGAACATCTTCTGCTATCCCGGAGTGCTGCGCCGGCCCGCGCTCTGCGCCCTGCTAGGGATAGAACGGGCGCTCGACCCGGCATTCGGTATACGCCCAGGCATCCCCCTCACCGGAGGCCGGACCGACCGCAGCGAAATGGATATGCGGCTGGGAAGCCTATTCATCGAAGCGAAGCTGACCGAGGGAGATTTCCAAACCGCGCGCGCCGACCTGGTGCATCGCTATCGCGACCTGGACACGGTGTTTGCCCGCGATCTGCTGCCCATGCAAAAAGACCGCTTCCGATCCTGCCAATTGATACGCGGCGCGTTAGCAGCCTATGCTCACGGATCGTCTTTCGCGGTCTTTTGCGATCAACGCAGGCAGGATCTGATCGAAGCCTGCTTCGCGACGCTGTCCGCGGTCGTGGATGCGGAACTCCGCTGCCGTCTGAGCGTGGTGACCTGGCAGGAACTCGCCCACACGCTCCCGGCAACGCTGAAAACCTTTCTGGCCGAGAAGTACGGCATCGAGCCGTCTCCCTAGCCCGCGACCCTAACCGCGCGCCCTAACCGCGACCGGGGTTCCATTTGCCCTGAGCGACCAATGGCTTGTAATTTTCCAGGCCGCGCACCGGGAGCGTGATGGTGCGACCCAGTTCCGCGCTCTTGTACGCGGCCATGAGCAGATGCACCACCTCAAGACCATCATCAAACGTGAGTGCCGGCTTGATGCCCTGGGTAAAGGCGCGCACGAAGTGACGATTTTCCCCCTCGTAGCCATAAGCCGCTGCTTCCCCGGCCAGCACAGGCATCAGGCCGCTCTCAGCATTCTGCTTCTCCACCAGATCTTCACCCTCTTTGCCACGCACTGCGCGGCTCATGAAGACCTTTAACCCGGTATCCAGCGAGTTCCAGGACATGGAGTACTCCGGACCAAGGCATTCGGCGGACAAGCGCAACCCGGCGCCCACAAAACTCCATGAGGTGGTCACCTCACCGATCGCCACAGTGCCGGTATCCGTTTCATACTCGATGGTTGCGGAGGCATAATCCTCGCTGGGGTGGTTGGCGTAATCCACCTCCTTGCCCATCGACTTCTGCAACTGCTTCACGTATTGCGGACGCGACCACTTCAGGCTGGCGATGTGCGCCGTGATCCGCACTGGCTTTACCGAGCTGTAGGGTGAGCCAGGCTGGGTCAGCAAGTGCCGCACCACCATCACCGAGTGGCACATCATGTCATTCAACACGCCGCCGCCCTGCAGTTCGCCCATCCAGAACCAGGGCTTGTGCGGGCCGCTGTGCTCTTCTGCAGCGCGCGCAAGATAAGGCCGCCCAGCGGAAGCCGCACCGCGGGCCCACAAGATGTTCCGCCCGCTTTCGATCGTGGGGGAGAAGATCTGGTCTTCCATGTAGCCAGTAGGGATATTCGCCTGCTTCACCAGCCGGACCATCTGGTTCGCCTCAAAAACATTGCGCGCCAGCGGCTTCTCGCAGGCAATGCCCTTCAACGGCACGGCACGCTGCTTCGCCGCGGCCACAATCTCTTCCATGTTTTCAATGCGGGTATGGTTCGGCCCCAGCAGCCAGATTGCTTCAATGCGAGGATCTGCCACCATGGCAGTGATCGATGGATAGGCCGCGGTTTCGCCCAGGTCGAGCGACCGGGCAAACGCCGCAGCCTCGCCCGCCCGCTTCTTGTTCGGGCTCCAGATACCGCGTATCTCCACGTCGCGCACCGCGACAAACGACTGCAGGTGAAAACGCGTGATGAATCCACTGCCAATGATGCCAATGCCCAGCATAGTTTTTGTAAGCCCCTCAGTGAAATGGATAGCGACTGCGTGGCCCAATCACACAAAAGCGGGTGCCTTCGCGGCAGCGTTCTTGCGAGAGATAAAACTTCTCCGCCGAACGCAGGCCAGCAAGCACCCGCCTTTGCGGAGAAACCACTAATTTAACGCAAAGGCGAACAGCATGTCGCCCGACGCGGCCAGTACGTACTGCTTGCCATCGAGCATGTAGGTTTCCACTGCGTTGGTAACGCGGCCCATATGCGTGTGCCACAGCGGCTTGCCGTTCGCTGGATCGTAGGCCACCAGGTTGCCGTTGGAATCGCCACTGAACAACAACTTGCCGGCGGTGGTAGTCAGTCCGTGATTCTGGCCCTCACCGAGCGATGGCTGCAGATGGCGCCAGGCGATCTTGCCAGTCTTGTAATCGATCGCCGTGATGTAGTTGCCCATCGACCCGAGCGGCTGCTCCTGCACACCGTTCAAGCCCTGCAGTGCACGCGGGTTGGGCTCGGTGCGGTAGAACTCCGAGTACATGTGTGACGTGGAGACATAGAAGAGCCCGGTCTGCGGGTCATACGTGGGGGGCTCCCAATTGACGATGCCGTCGGAGTCAGGCGACACCAGGGAACCACCGGGAGACGCATCCTTCTCTGGATTCCGCTGCGGCTGGCCCTGCGCGTTTAAACCAGAGGACCAGTTCAGCGTGTCGGAATAAGGCACGGTCAGCAGGTGCTCCCCCGTCACGCGGTCCAGCACAAAGAAATAGCCATTGCGGCTTGCATCGAGCAACAGTTTGCGCGGCTTGCCTTTGAACTCTCCATCCACGATCACCGGCGTTTGCGCCGCGTCCCAATCGTGCGTGTCATGCGGGGCAGGCTGGTAATACCACGCCAGCTTGCCCGTATCCACGTTCAGCGCAACGATGGAGGAAGTGTAAAGATTGTCGCCCTCGCGCGTGACCCCGGAGAACGCAGGCGTCGGGTTCGCTGTGCCGAAGTAATACAAATGCAGATCGGGATCGTAGCTGCCCGGCACCCAGGTGCCGGCGCCGCCATGGCGCATGGAGTCAAGGTTGGGCCAGGTCTCTGATCCCGGATCGCCCATCTTCTCCGGCTCGCTGTACCACTTCCATTGCAGATCACCGGTATCTGGATCAAACGACTGCAGAAAGCCCGGCGCATCCAGATCATCGGCCGTGCCCACCAGCAGGTGGTTGCCAATCACGATGGGCGCGATGGTTGAGAAATACTGCTCATTAAAGTCAGAGATGACTTTGTGCCAGCGCTCTTTGCCAGTCTTCGCGTCGAGCGAAATGAGGTAATCGTCGGGCGTCTCGAAGTACAGCCAGTCTTTATACATGCCCATGCCGCGATTGCCGATATGGGTGCCGCCCTTGGTCTTCCAGAAGTAGTGCCAGAGGATCGAGCCATCCCGCGCATCGACGGCCCATGCGTTGTCGGGCTCCGCAACATACAGGATTCCGTTCACCTGCAAAATGCCACCGGACACCTTGCCCGCGCCGCGCACCGGCACCGGCTCGTCGATCTCACCACCCACGATAGTGGGCGGGTGGCCGGGGCCGCTTCTGCCCGAGTCCGGAGGACCAGGATTCAGGTGACCTACCCAGGCCAGTCCAAGATTCTTGATATTGCTCTGATTGATTTGTGTCAGCGGACTAAAGCGCCGGCCTGAGTAGTCTCCTGAGTAAGTAGGCCACGCATCCGTCGCCTGCCTGGTCAACATTTCAGGGTTGAGGCCCTGCGCCAACAGGGAGGCCGCACTTAAACACATCGAGACGAAGAGAAGGGAATGTTGGGGCTTCTTCATTTCACCGTTACCAGGAAGGCAGTCAAATTGTGAATGTCATCGTCTTTAAAGGTGCGCAGCATGTCCAGGTGCGGTTGCAATGGGTTCTTGACCACCACCTTGGGAACGTCGCCCATGCGTGGGAAACTGTGATAGTTACCATCGGCATCGGTCAGCGAAACGATGAAGTCGTCGATCTGATCGAGCCGGCCTTCCACCGTCTGCCCGCCCGGCAGCGTAACCGTGACTGTCTTGCGCGGCACGTCGGCAGATTCGCCTCGCCGTTCGCCAGAGAGGAAGGCGCCTTGCAGGGCACGGACGTCAGTAAACCTGGCCCCGATGTGCGCAAGGTCACCAGTCAACGAATGGCAGCTGGTGCATTTGCCAGCGCCGTTGAAGTAAACTTCACCAGCCCTGGCATCCCCCACCAGCGGATTGACGCTGCCTGTCGTGGCCGCTCGCCCGCCCACCGGAATGCTGTGAATATAGTCGGCGATGGTTTTGACCTGGCCGGTAGTGAGGTCGAACTTGGGCATGCCCCTGTCGACTCTTCCGTTCTGCACGACCTGGGCGATCAATTCCCCATTCTTATCGTTGAGCACCAACTCACTCCGGATGAGATTGGGGCCCTGTTCGCCACCGCGTGCATCCGAGCCATGGCAAAAGCTACAGTTCGCGCTAAAGATCTGCTTGCCATGTGCAATGTCGGCCGGGTCGGCGGGTGGCCGTGTGGGATACGCCGGCACACGGAGAAATTCCGGCACGGCTGGCTGCGATTGAGCCGGAGCTTGCGCACTGCCCGGGGGCGAGCCCGCCTGCGGTGCTGGTGGCGTAGCTGACGATTGTTCTGCAATAAGGGCAACAGTGCCAAGACCCAGACAGGCAAGGAAGAGAAGTTTCACCCGGTGCAAAAAGACCTCCAAGGGACAATGAGCGCAGTGAGCCCCTCTATCTTAGCGCGAGCAAAGATACGCTATCGATCGTGTGCCGACAGCGGGCAGGCTGGAGAGCCACTCCGCCTTCCTTTGGTCATGCATCGGTCTGGCTGAGCGAGCGGAGCAGGATGTCCCCCACTCAAGCCAAACGCGGCTTGAGTGGGCCACCCTCGGCTTTTCTGGATGCGGGCAGGGAGCAGATCCTCCTGAGTGGCGACTGATCGGACCCTAAAAACGGTAGGGTGGCCCATTCAAGCCGCGTTTGGCTTGAGTGGGGGACATTTGAACCCTCGTCCAGAACGCTTTCCAGTTTGTTCATTAGCAGCGAAGCTGGACAAGCCACTCGGCCCTCCCTTTGTCATCCCGAGCGTAGTCGAGGGATCTGCTCTCCCCCTCCACGCTTCTTAACATCGCCCCAAGGGTCGGACAGGCGAAGGAACCCCTCGCGCGGTCGAACATTTAGCCGGGAGCAAACTTCACGGCACAACAGATTTCGGAACCTGGCAAAAGGGCCAGCGTGGCAACGGTGGTGGGGGACAAAAGTAAACCTCTTGCAAAGCAAAGCTTGCGTCTGAAGCTGCGTCGGGCGCGCGCATCCAATCAACCCCTTCTCCATCCCTATGCCAAGGTCAGACCCTTGCGCAAAACAAAAAAGATGCCGCATAGCAATGACGAATAACACGGCTAACGAGACAGAGCGGATGGTGGTTACGCGGATTTTTGATGCTCCACGCGCGTTGGTTTGGAAGGCCTTTACCGACCCGCAGTATGTGATGCAGTGGTGGGGGCCTAAGGGTTTCACTGCTCCTGTTTGCAAGATGGATTTTCGTGTGGGCGGGAAGTTTCTCTATTGCATGAGAGCGCCGGACGGGCAAGAGTTCTGGAATGCTGGTGAATACCGGGAGATAGTTCTGCACGAGAAGATTGTTTCCTCCATGTACTTTGCCGATTCTCAGGGAAACAAGGTTGAGGCAGCGCATTATGGAATGGACCACACCGCCATCGACGATGCGTATGACGTGATTACTTTTGAGGACTTTGGAAACGGTCAGACGAAGTTGACGTTTACCGGGAATGAGACTATGGAGCAGGCGATCAACAGTGGGCAGGTAGAAGGGTGGAACCAGATACTCGACAAAGCCGCTGCCGTCGTTGCCGGGCTGGCGTCGGGGAAATAATTGGTATCCTACCTGCCGCGAGAAGACAAAGGACCGGCATCGTGTAGGCTGGATCACGACATTCAGGAGCCAGGCCAGATCGCCAGGGGTAGTCACGCTTGATTGAGCAAACCATCGCGCACTACCGCATCCGTGCCAAGCTGGGTGAAGGAGGCATGGGGGCCGTTTATCGTGCAGAAGACCAGACCCTGGGGCGCGAGGTGGCGCTTAAGTTTCTCAGTAGCAACGCGCTCGCCGACGCGGAAGCGCGGTCACGCCTGGTGAAAGAAGCGCAGGCAGCCTCGCGGCTGAATCACCCAAATATCGCCACCATCTACGAGCTTAATATTACCGGCACGGTGCCGTTTATCGCCATGGAGCTGGTTGCCGGTAAGACCCTCAGGGAAAAGTTGCTGCTTGGGAGCCTTTCGCCCGCTGAATTGCGCGCTACTCTGCAGCAGATCGCAGAAGGACTGGAAGAAGCGCACCGCGCCGGCATTTGCCACCTGGACATTAAGCCCGCCAACATCATGCTCGACGCACGATCGCGCGTGAAGATTCTGGACTTCGGCCTGGCGCAGTTGTCACGCAAAGAAGCTGCCGGCGGGGAGACGCAAGAGGCGGCGGTCACGCGGACCGGGGCCGGACGGGTGGCGGGTACGGTCCCCTATATGTCGCCCGAACAGCTGGGCGGAGAAATGCCCACAGAAGCGAGCGATATCTTTTCATTCGGCACCTTGATATATGAGTGCCTCAGCGGTCGCTTGCCCTTCGAAGGGGAAACAGCCATCGATGTGCTGCACGCCATCCTGCGCACGCCCCACGTGCCGTTGCGACGATTGTTGCCGGAGATTGATCCGGAATGGGAATTGCTGGTCGATCGCTGCCTGGCCAAGTCCCCGGCCCAGCGCTGGGGAAGCATGGGTGAAGTGGTGACGGCACTACGACGGCTGGGGACCCCTTCGCAGCAGCGGGAGAACTCGATTGCCGTCCTCTATTTTGCGAATCTAGGTGGCAACCAGGCAGATGAGTACTTTAGAGATGGCATGACGGAAGACATCATTACTGAGCTGACCAAGATCAAGGCCTTGACGTTACTGCCCAGGTCGGCGGTCGTGGCCTTTCGGGATAAATTGTTGCAGGCCGATCAGGTAGGACGGCAGTTAGGGGCTGCCTACGTGCTCGATGGCAGCCTACGGCGCGCCGGCAGCCGCCTGCGCGTGACCGCCCAATTGGCCGAGACCCGTTCCGGCCACTCGGTATGGGCAGAGCGCTACGATCGCGAATTGGCGGATGTGTTCGCCATTCAGGATGAGATCGCACAAAACATAGCCAATGCTTTGCGCGTGGTTCTTAGCGAACAGGAAAAGCGGGAGATTGAGAAGCCGCCGACCAACAACATACAGGCATACGACTACTACCTGCGCGGGCGCAAAGTGTTTTTCGACTTTCGGCGCAAGAGCTTTGACTACGCGCGCCAGATGTTTGCCCGGGCCACCACGTTCGATCCCGGGTATGCGGCCGCGCTCGCCGGCATTGCGAATTGCTGCTCACTGCTGTACATGTACCTGGAAGCCACAGAAGAAAACCTGATGGAAGCGGTGGCAGCTAGCCGGCGTGCGGTCGAGGTAGATGCCGAGTCTGCAGAGGCCCATGCCTCTCGCGGCCTGGCTGAATCCCTCAGCAAGCATTACGCCGCGGCAGAGCTTTCTTTTGAAACAGCCGTTGCTTTGAATCCGCGGCTGTTTGAAGCCTTTTACTTTTATGGCCGCTGTTGCTTTGCCCAGGGAAACATGGAGAAGGCTGCTGCCCTGTTTGGCCGAGCGAGTGAACTGGATGCGGCCGACTACCAATCCTTGCTTCACCTTGGGCAATGCCTTCGCGTGCTTGGCAAGGCGGAGGAAGAAGTGCTTGTGAACGAGCGAGCCCGCCAGGTAGTGGAGCGGCACGTGCTGACCCATCCAGACGATGGGCGCGCCTTTTATCTGGGCGCGATTGCGTTTCAACGGCTGGGCGATCGTGACCGGTGTCTCGAATGGTCGCGGCGTGCGCTCGCCATCGATCCGGAAGAAACGGGCACACTTTACAACGTGGCCTGTATCCATTGCCTTTTGGGTGAAAATGAGCAGGCGCTGGATCTGCTGGAAGAGGCGCTGCGCAAAGGCTTCGGTCACAAGGAATGGCTGGAAAACGATCCGGACTTTGCAAGCCTGCGGGAGCACCCACGGTTCCAGAAGCTGCTGACGTCTTTCTTTTAAGGGGCGTACCGGCTGCGCCAGTATGATCGACTGCATGGTTTCTGAACGCGATTGGCAGCGCAAGCAGGATGGTCCGGTATGAATCGACGAAAGTTTCTAACCAGCTCCATGGCTGCCGGCGCTGACTATCCATTACGCGCCGTGGCGAAAACGATTCCCCTGATACATGACACCGCTGCGGCTACCGAAGGGACCCGGGTAGCCGTGCTGGTGGTGGATACGGATCGTGCCAGTGTGTCGATCGATCCACGGATCTACGGACAGTTTCTTGAGCACATCAATCATTCCGTAGAAGATGGGCTGTTCGCCGAACAGGTGCGCGGGGCGGGGTTCGAGGGCGACGACTTCAAGACGTATTGGGAACCAGTCGCGGAGCGCGGCCGTGTTGTACTCGTCGATGAGGAATTTCAGAACGGAAAGAAAAGCGTGCGGTTGCAGGTCGAGGGCGGCCACGCGGCGATACGGCAAGGGCGCTTCTTCTTCGATGCCGGCGTAACCTACGAGGGCTCGCTCTGGGTCAGGCGAGAACGAGGCACGCCGCAACTCACGCTGCGCGTGCAGGGAGCGCACGGCGAGCCGATTGCTTCGGTGCCACTGCGGGCAGCAGGTTCAGCGTGGCAGGAGGTTCATTACACATTTACGAGTCCTCTGCGAAGCACACAGGCATCTATCGAGATCGCCGCAGCAGGTCACGGGCAGGTGCTGCTTGATTTTGTTTCCCTGATGCGGGTCCAGGCCCGGCGTGACGGCATGCTGCGGCCTGACCTTTACCAGGCCCTCGCCGGTTTGCAGCCTTCGTTCATTCGTTGGCCGGGAGGTTCTTTCGCGTCGACCTATCGATGGAAAGAAGGCATTGGACCGTACCCGGCACGGGGATACCATCCCAACACCTACTGGGGCGGTTACTCCGATTACTACGGCTTTGGTACGGATGAATTCCTCGGGCTGTGCCATCGTCTCGGCGCGGAGCCGCTGATTGTGCTGCCCGCGCAGGGGACAAGCGCGGACCAGGTCGACTATGCGATGGACTGGGTGCGCTATGTGAATGATCCGCCAGACACTGAGTGGGGAAAAAAGCGCGCGGCCAACGGGCATCCGGCACCGTATGCGGTCAGGTATTTCCAGATCGACAACGAGCCAATGAACAACGGATTTACGGCAGAGGCATACGCAGCGATCGTCAACGTGTATGGAAGCCGCCTGCGTTCGGTGGCGCCGCAGGCGCGCATCGTTGCCTGCGGTCAGAAGCGTTCGAGCGATATGGACTGGAGCGAGACGGTGATCGACCTGGCCGGCGCACACTTCGACATTCTGGGCTGCCACAACTATGAGTATGAGCCGGCTAACTTCGAGACGGGGCTGCGGCGCATTCGTGACTACCTGGTGAAGCTGGGAGACTACGTGCGTGTCTCAAAGCATCCGCACATCGAGATTGCGGTGCTTGAGTGGAGCCTGCAACATACCTACGATTGGCGTGCCGGACTGCACGCGGCCGGCAGCCTGATGATGTACGAAGAGCTGAGCCCGAGTCTCACCATGACGTGTCCTGCGCTGCTGATGCGGAACACCAGCGATGACCCGAAATGGACGGCTGCCATTTACCACGACCATGTCTCGTGGTTTCCGGGCGGAAGCTACTCGGTTGAGAAGCTCTTTCGTGAACACTATGCCGAGCGGTATCTTGCCTCTGCGACAGGCACGTTTGCGGATGTCGCCAATCGCAAGTTACTGTTCGATAAGATTTCGACCGTCATCCCGGAAGGCTGGACACCGGGTTCTGTGGACGCCATCGCCACGGCCAGTGCGGATGGCCATCGATTGGTGATCAAGGCAGTCAATTACGAGGCGAAGAGCAATACATTGCTGGTGCGGCTGAAAGGGGCGGCGGCGCCCGAGGCAGCAACAGCAACCCTGCACACAATCACGGCGGCGCCGGGGCAGACCGCATCCATGGAGCATCCCGAGGCGATCGCCGCTGTCAGCCGCCCGTTTGCCTACGGACGAGAGTTCACCGTGTTGCTCGAACCGTACTCTGTGGCCGTGGTGGAAATCCGGAAGGCTTAGGGCGCGCACGGCTTCTTTCGCCGACGATTACCGGCAGATTGCGGCTATCGCTGCAAGCCCCTTTTCGCATAGTATTCGCTTGTGTCGAAATCGGCTGCGGTTTCCACGGAAACCTGAACCGCCATCGACCTATTCTGGATTCGCGGAAGTGACTGTGATGAAGCTTCAGGTATTGGCGATACTTCTGGGTGCAAGCTTTGCATCGGGGCAAACCGTGAGCGACTTCAAACCTGCGACTTCGAACGTGCTGGACGCGCAATATCCTCGCGTCGATAGCGGTTCGCGGGTCGAGATCCGCTTCAAGGCGCCCAATGCCACCGACGTCATGGTGAACTTCTGGAGTGATCCGAAGATCAAGATGGAGAAGCAGGCCGACGGCTTCTGGACGGTGACAACGCCCGCCCTGGCGCCAGGACTGCATTACTACACCATCAATGTCGATGGCGCGGAGGTGAACGACCCCGGCAGCACGGCCTACTTTGGCGGCAGCAAATGGGCGAGCGCTGTCGAGGTGCCTGAAGCGGGAGCAGACTACTATTTGCCCAAAGAGGTTCCCCACGGGCAGGTGCGCGAGGTGTGGTATCACTCGCCGGTAACCGGCAGCTGGCGCCATGCGTTGGTCTACACACCGCCTGACTACGACAGCAAGACTACGACCCGTTACCCGGTGCTCTATCTGCAGCATGGTGGGGGTGAGAATGAATCGGGATGGATACGTCAGGGCAAGGCAAACTTCATTCTCGACAATCTGCTTGCCGGGGGCTCCACACGGCCGATGCTGATTGTGATGGCAGATGGCTACGCCAGCCGGGCCGGCTACCAGGTCCCCGACCTGACGGGCAAGCCGTTCGGATCGCCAGAGATGATGAAGGTGATGCAGGAGCGAATGGGCGCCTTCGAGGACGATATGACACAGGTACTGATCCCATTCATCGACTCGACATTCCGTACCCTGCCCGATCGTGAACACCGGGCTATGGCTGGGCTCTCCATGGGCGGCATGCAGACATTCCAGGTCACGTTCCATCATCTTGACCTTTTTTCTTATATCGGCGGCTTCAGCGGAGCGGCCAATGTGTTTATGGCGGGGAACGACAAGTTGGACACGAAAACCGCATTCGGTGGCGCCATGGCCGATCCCGCGGCGTTTGCCAAACGAGTGCATGTGCTCTGGATCGGTGTCGGCACAGAGGAGCCTGCGCGCATGAAGTCGGGATTGCAGAATCTGCATACCTCGCTTGCTGAAGCAAAGATCCAACACATCTTCTACGAGTCGCCCGGCACTTCGCACGAATGGCAGACCTGGCGGCGCGATCTGAAAGACTTTGCGCCGCGACTGTTTCAACCAGCCAGCCAGGCATCGGTCGCCATGCAACGGCCGTAAAGTGCTGGCCGGCAATGCGGCAGGATGGGAGCCCAGGTGGAGCCGTGGAAGCACCGCTATGCAAGGCCCTCCGGTTCCCCAGCGATCACGGATTTCTGCGTTTAGTAACCGTATTAGCCAGTCCTTGACCCATCCGCATCTAACCCCGGGTAGCATGCGGAGGCTATGAACCTTTGCAGAGCCGGGAGGCGCCCTCACCATGACAAATCGCAAGAGCGTTGTTTTATCGCTGGTACTTACCTTCTTTCTGGGCCCGTTTGGCATGCTGTACAGCACGATCCCAGGAGCTATCGTGATGCTCATTCTGTACGTAGGCCTGGGCATTGTTACCCTTGGCTGGGCTATCGCCGTGCTGCACCCGATTGCGATGATCTGGGGAGCCTGGGCGGCTGACCGCGCCAATCGTTAAGATCATCGAAGATCATCTGGAAGTGACCTTCGCGGAACGAAAGCGAGATTGCGGATCTCGGCCGCATCGCATCGACCCTGGGTTCATCGTCGCGAGCACCAGGGGCCGCATGTGGCATGCCTGACATCGGATGGACTTAGGTGTACGATTCTGACGTTCGTTCGATCAGCTTTCTTCAGAGAGATAGAAGGTGCCGCAGATGAACACTAACCTACACCTGGGATTTCAGGGAAACTGTGAAGCAGCGTTCTCTTTTTACGAAACGGTCTTCCACAGCAAGCGACTGATAACGATGAAGTATGGAGATGCCCCGCCCGATGTACCCACATCCGCGGAGTCGAAGAACCTCATCATGCACACGGCAATGAAGGTAGGCAGTTTTACGCTCATGGGAGCGGATGCGCCTCCCGGACACGGCAAGCCTTTTGGCGGGTTCGACATATCGCTCGACGATCCCGATGAGTCTGAAATACGACGTCTGTTCAGTGCGCTCAGCGAAGGTGGCAGCGTGATGATGCCGCTGGGGCCAACCTTCTGGACACCCTTATTTGGCATGTGCACCGATAAGTTCGGCGTCTCCTGGATGATCAGCGTGCCAGGACCCCAAAGTTAACCCGGACGCCGTGACTGTCGGGCCTTCGCTTGAACACGGTTGGGGAGCGATGACCCGCGCCAGCATGGCCGCGCCGGACACGGTACGCTGCAAAATATGAGATTTTTTGTCGGCACGGCAGGGTGGACGGTGCCGAAGCAACACCTCCACCTATTCTCTTGCTTGCAGGGGAGCGCAAAGCCATCCCACCTGAGCTTGTATGCGAGTCGTCTCTGCTGCAGTGAGATCAACTCCAGTTTCCATCGGCCGCATCGGCTCGCCACCTGGGAGCGGTGGGCGGCGACCACCCCAGATGACTTCCGCTTTGCCGTAAAGGCGCCCAAGCTGGTAACCCATACGGCCAAGCTAATCAATACGGGAGGCGCCCTGCTGGAGTTCTTCAACGCGGTGCGGGGGCTGGGTCATAAACTTGGACCCGTGCTTTTCCAGCTTCCGCCGAAACTGGCTTTCGACGAAGGTGTCGCACACGAGTTCTTCACTACGGTGCGCGAGTTGCATTTGGGTGCGGTCGTCCTGGAGCCCCGTCATCCGAGCTGGTTTAGCGTCTCAACCGACCATCTTCTGCGAAGCTTTGACATCGCCCGCGCAGCCGCCGACCCACCGAAAGGTTCGGAGCAGGCTGCACGCCCTGGAGGTTGGCCAGCCGTGGCCTATTGGCGTCTTCATGGTGCTCCCCGCACCTACTACTCGGAGTACGACCAGCTGTGGCTGAAAGCTTTTGCCACCAAACTGGAAGGACTTCGCCAAGTTTCGGAGGCGAGAGAATCCTGGGTGATCTTTGACAACACTGCTTTGGGGCACGCCACCTCGAACGCGGTTTGGCTGGATGGTGCTTTGAGTAACGGCAAGGAGCAGACTTAGCCCGGATTTCTCACCATAGCCCCAACTTGTCATCCCGAGCGCAGTCGAGGGATCTGCTTTGCGCCTTTCTCCTGCCACAAATTTCTACAGAGCTCCAGCATCGGATGGGCAGAGGAACGTGGGTCTCGATAGCAGCCGCTTCGCTGTCAGGAGTGACTATCCTCCATTCCTGCTGAAAGAATGGTTCCTCTGCGTGTCCGATGCTGGAGTTCTGTAGAAATTTGTGGAGGGAGAAAGGCGCAAAGCAGATCCCTCGACTGCGCTCGGGATGACAAAGTTGGGGCTGGTGACATTGGCCGGCAGTGCCTGCGGCGTGAAGCAAACACCGGCGGGAGCCGGCATACGCTTGTCACTCAAACGACACACGCTGCTTGTCCCTCAAACACCACACGCTGCGGTCGGCCAACTCCACTAGCCAGGGCATTGTGGTCGGAAGCTGAGGGTTGTGGTGAGAAAACCGGGCCAGTGCTCCTTGCCCGCGCAGTGCATCGCCGAATGCCCATTAGAGTGGCGGCGCCCCAAAGCCAGGCGAACCTAACCCGGCCATGGGCGTCAGCCGCTCTCTACCCGACACAGTTGCAGTGACATACCTGCTTAGTCGAAGAAGCCTCGATCCTCCTCTAGCAGGTGGGCCCTGGCAGCTTTTACATTGAAGGTGACGCCCAGGCCCGGCTTGTCCCAGACTTCGATGAAACCATTTTTGACGATGGGGTCTGGCAGGCCCTCCACGATGTCGTACCACCAGGACGGCTGTCCTTTGGCGTATTCGAAGGCGATGTAATTCTGCGGCGAGGCTGCCCCGAGGTGCACCTGGGCGGCAATACCAAACAGGCCGTCAAAAATGCCGTGCGGCGCCACCAGGATGCCGTGCAGATCCGCGTATTCCGCGATCCACTTCAATTCGGCAATGCCGCCCACATCTTCCGGGTCAGGACCGAGCACGTTCACTGCCTGGGTCTCGATCAGCTCCATGCAGTTCTCGCGCAGGTAAAGTTCCTCGCCGGTATGGATGGGCGTCGCGGTGCTTTCGGTGAGCTGTTTGTATACCTGCGCTTTGGGATTGGGCTCGTAATCGCCGGTGAGAATGTCTTCCAGCCAGGCCAGGTGGTAGGGTTCTACGGCGCGGGCAAACTGGATAGCATCTTTGAGCACCCAGCCGGGGCCGCAGTCGAACGCCAGGCCGATGTCTTCGCCAAGCACCTTCTTCGCGGCCGCAACGCAGTTGATACAGTTCTCCAGGCCGCGCTCGGTCATCATGCCGCGGTTGATGTACGGTGGCGCCGCTCCGGTGCCCTTCCAGCTCTCGCCGTACCAGGTGTTGGGGATGTCGCCCATCATCGGTCCATTGTGAAAGCCGATGGGCATCTTGACCAGGGTGTAGCCCTCCCTGGCATCTTTCATTTTTCCGGCAAACTCGCCGTAGCTCTGCGGGTTCAGAGGGAAGGCCATTTTGTCTCCGAAGTTATTTTCCACGTTGCCGTAAGGACGAACGCGGTCGCGGAGTTTGCCGCCGAGCAGCTGGTGTACAGGCAGACCGGCCGCTTGACCGGCCACATCCCACAGCGCAATCTCAATCGTGCTGACGCCCGCGCCCCAGGGCTTGGACGCGCCAAGCCGGCGAATTTTAAGCATGATGCGAGCGATATTGGTAGGGTCTTCGCCGATCAGGTAGGGCTTGTAGTACTCGATCATTGCCCTGACGTTGCGCTTGCCGTTTTCCGCCTGGGCGTACCCCGAAATGCCCTGGTCCGTCACGATGCGTACCGTGGGATTGCTGCCGATGACGGCACACCGAATATCGATAATCTTGATGCGTGCCCGGCCCGCTGTATTTTGTGGCGGATTGGCTATCTGTGCCTGCGCCCCGCCGGCGAATACGGCAGCCGCTGCGCCCGAAAGCGAGCCCATAAAACTTCTACGTGTCCAACTACTCATTGATTGTTTCTCCTGGTTTTTGCGAGCCGATGCGTCGCGAGCTCATGTCTTAAGGTAACAAGTCCTGAGTAGGGTGCGGGCGGACGGCTTTCGGCTGGTAGTCACAGTTGTGGCAGAAGGAAAGCTGCCAAGGCAAGTTCGGGTGACGACGCACCTTTAGGACTTGCCGGCGTGGTCGCCGTACTCCCATTCGTAGGGCACGCCTGTATCGCCGAGAAGGAACTTCACCAGATCAGCAAAGCCTGCCTCTGCCCGGACGTCATTCGAGAGAACGACCACGCATCGCTGGCTCTTCTCAAGGCATACGACCGTATTGGCTGTTTGCTCGTTGTGTCCGCCCTTGAAAAAGCCATGCCCCTGCGGCCCGTCGAAGACGATCACGCCCAGGCCGGCGTAGAGGTCAGGGCGTTGCTCCGCGGGCGGGAGCGAAGCACCAAAGTTGGGAAACTGGTGAGCTGTCGTGATCTTGAGCTGACGCTTCGTCATCTCTTGCCGGGAGGCTGCGCTGAGTCCATCTCCGCGCACCAGCGCCGCAACGAACTTCGCCATGTCAGCGATGGTTGTGTCCATTGAGCCGGCCACACGCACTTTGCTGCGAGCATCATGCTCCTGCGGCTTGCCCTGATCATCCCAGCCGTCAGCGAGATTCGATGCAAAGTCCGGCCGCCACATGAGGCGCGTGTGGGTCATGCCCAGGCGCGTGAACGTCGCTGTGGTGAGATCGTCCACATCCACGCCGAGGCCCTGCGATGGCTTGCCGTGCTCGATCGCGAACTGCAGCAGGCTGAAGCCTTCGCCCGAGTAGCTGAAATTCGTACCTGGATCGAAGTGAATCCGCAGCTTCTGGTCCGGTTCGATAAACCAGAAGTTTGCAAAGCCAGTGGAGTGGGTGAGCGACATGCGCGGCGTGATGTTTCTCCAGCGTGGATCACCGGCAAGATCGACATAGGGCCCGTACTTGCCGAGAAACTTCTGGTCGGTGTGGGGACCGTACTCGATCAGTGGTTTTTCGAGATCATCGGTGATTGGCGTATCGAGTGAGAGCTTGCCCTGGTCCACCAGTTGCAGCACGTGGTAGGCGAACACCATCTTGGTCAGCGAAGCGCCATACATGACTGTGTCCGTGGTGAGCGGTTCCCCTTTTACGTTGCGGATACCGAAACTGTGCACATAGCCAACCTGGCCATGATCGATGAGAGCGATGGCAAGCCCGTTGGCGTGTGTGCGCACCATCAGTTGTTTCACCGATGCTTCTATGGCGGTGGTGCTGGGGAGAGGGTGCGTCCTATTCCGGGCGAGTGATGAGGGCTCGAGCGCAAGCAAGAGTGCAGCGACGGCTGTCCAGTTTGCAAGAGAGTGGCTCATAGGCAGTTAGAAAATGAGCTTAGTTTAACACTCAGCCCGCAAGCCTTGAGGGCAGCACTTAGGCTTAGCCTTGTGCGTTCACAACCGTTGTGTTCGGCCACGATCGAGATTGCGAACGCGCATCCAAAGACCCTGGCGAATTTGGGCAACTTATATCTCACGACGGCTTTTTGTCGGGAGATGTGGGAACTTATAGAGCCCAACCAGCAAGTCTGTCGCGCTCTCATCATTATTGGACGATGGGGAGGGCAAGAACCGCCCGCGCCTCCCGACTGGAAAACGTCGCGGGATATGGGGCACCCGGTGCCGCGGTGAATAGCCGGGGACAGCGGCAACGATCATGGAGCGAGTACCCTGGCCAGCCGTTTCACGGAGTGAGAAATCTGCTCGGTGGGAGTACTGCCAAATCCGAGAATGAACCCCTGCTGTCTGGGTCCCTCGAGCCAGTTATGGGAGAGCGGCCAGAGCCACAGGCTCTGCGCAGCTGCTGCCGTTGCGATCTCCACATCATTGAACCTATCGGGTAACGTCATCGCAAGATGCATGCCGGCCTCGGATCCATGAATTTCTCCCAGGTCTCCGAGTTCCTGCTGTAGACAGCGCACCAGCTCAGAACGGCGTTCGCGATAGACCTGGCGCATGCGATGGATGTGCCGGGCGAAATGGCCCAGACGCATGAAATCCGTCAACACTGCCTGGAATAGATAGGGGGGGAAGATATCGATTGCGTAGCGAATGGCCACGAAGCGATCGACCAGGTCAGCGGGAATGACGATATAGCCAACTCGCAACGAAGCAAACAAAACCTTGCTGAAGGTTCCGATGTAAATGACGCGCGCGTCGGTATCGAGCCCCTGCAAAGAAGGCATTGGCATACTGTCATAGCGGTATTCGCTGTCGTAGTCGTCCTCGACCACCCAGGCGCCCGACGCCTGTGCCCATTTGAGTAGTTGCAATCGGCGGGCAGCACTCATCGTGACCCCAAGCGGATACTGATGAGACGGAGTGACAAAGGCGGCCCTGGCGTTTTGGCAACGCCGGATACCCTCATCAACCCGCATCCCATCCCGGTCGACAGGCACAGGAACGACATTGCAACCTGAAGCAGATAACACGGCACGCAGCAGGGAGTAACCGGGCTCTTCCACCCAGACAGGGCTGCCGGGGTCCAACAGCACGCGCGTCGTGATATCAAGCGCCTGCTGCGAGCCGGAGACGATCATGATCTGAGATGGGTCGCAGCGAACCGAACGAGCGGCGCGCAGATACGCGCTGATGGCTTGCCGTAGGGAGGGCAGCCCTAATGGATCGATGTGGTGAATCACATCCGTTGCGGGTTGCCGGCTGTGCTGCATCACCAGTTTCGTCCACAACGGGAACGGAAACTTATCCAGTGCCGGTTGATGGACGCCAAAGGAGCCCCACCCATTCCTCCACGGTATGGGTTTGAAGTTTGCTGCCAGGGCGGACCGGTTGGACAAGGAGCGCGGTCCCGGCTTTCCCTGGGACGACTCGCCAGGCGAACGCTCTTCAACGCGCAGGGCTGTCGACACATACGTGCCGGTGCCTTTGCGGCTTTGGAAGTAGCCTTCTGCCAACAATTGCGCATAGGCATCGAGCACTGGAAAGCGCGATATGTTCAGGTCCTGCGCGAGATCGCGGCTCGAGGGTATTCGCTGGCCGGGCATGAGATCTCCCTGCAGGATTGCGCGACGAAACCCATCGCCCACCTGGCGGTAAAGAGGAAGTGCGGATGCAGGATCCAACGAAAACAAAGGAAGCAGGGTGGCCCGGGTAGCTTGCGTATGAGTCGCGTGTTTACGCTTCACGTTGGTCATCGTTGATTATGAGACTCCTGCTCGCACGCACACTAGCAGTGTAGTCGGACAGGCGGCGGCAGCCCCAGTCCGCTCAGCCGGGCAGTGGCTATGAGGAACCGCTTTTCTCTGGCTATGGCAAACGAACTTCTATTCAGCCCATAATCACCACTCACTCGGCAACACCATTGACCATGAACGTCCGGTCGCACAGGGTCGCAAGAAGAAACAACCAGCAGACCCCCGCCAGCAGCATCACTTTCAGGAGGAGCATATGCATTTTTTTCAAGAGGGACGCGCCAGGCGAGCAGTTCTCCTTACCCTGCTTTCGACGCTGGTGACGCTTTGCCCTGCAGGAGCTCAAAACGCGACCACGGGCAGTATCAACGGCACAGTCACGGATGCGACCGGGGCCGTGGTGCCCGATGCTGCTGTAACCGTGACCGATACCGCTACCGGCAGCTCGATAAAACTCACCAGCAATGCAGAGGGCCGGTTCACCGCTACCTTTCTCAAGCCTGACCTGTTCCGGTTGTCGGCTACTTCGCCGGGCTTGCAATCTGTGACGACCACGGTCCAGGTGCTGACGGGCCAACAGGCCGCAGTCAGTGTGGTGCTTACGCCCTCTGCCAATGTGCAGCAGGTGGAAGTGAACGCCAACAATGTGCAACTGATCGACACGCAAACATCGAACACCACCACCACGTTTACGACCGAGCAGTTCCAGAACCTGCCGGCACCGGGTGGGGATATCACGACTATCGCCTACACCGTACCTGGAGTAGTGGTTGGGGCCGGTACGCAGGGCTTCGGCTCGATTGTTTCGGACGGCCTTCCCGGACTCTCGAACCTGGTAGTGATCAATGGCGCGGACTACTCGGTATCGCTTTACAACATTGCCAACTCCGGCTCCTCGAACCTGACGCTTGGGCAGCAGGAGATCGCGCAAGCCGCAGTCGTGCAAAACGGTTACAGCACCCAGTATGGGCGCCAGGCCGGCATCATCGAGACCTACACCACCAAGTCAGGCGCCAACCGCGTACACGGACTGGCACAGTGGGACTACAACAGTGCCGGCCTGAATGCGAACGACTTCTTCAACAATCAATCAGGCATACCCCGTTCGAAAGCGGTGTCGAACCAGTACGCTGCCCAGATCGGCGGACCGATTAAACGCGACAAGCTGTTTTTCTTTGCGGATACGGAAGGCATTCGCTATGTGCAACCGTCGACCGGCTTCGTCAATCTGCCATCAAAAGCGATGCAGGCCAGTGTACTGGCGAACCCGAACCTTTCCCAGGGAAGCAGAGACCTCTACGGCGGTATGTTTGCCGGCACAAACACGTCACGGGCATACGGAGCAGCAGTCCCGGTCGTGACGGGTCCTGGTCCGCAGCAGGATGCATCCGGCACCTACGGGTGCGGGAGCCTGGCCGGCACGCCCGACTACGCAAGCGGCGGAACCCTGGGCACGAACGCTGCAGAAAGCTGCATCGATTCAGCGTTCGTCAATGTGGGCGCGCTCAACCGGGAATGGCTGGCCGCAGGACGCATTGACTGGAACATCAACGATAAGCACAGAATCTTTTTTCGCGTGACGGACGATCAGGGCGAACAGCCCTCGTTTGTGAGTCTGATCAACCCCGCATGGGACATGGTGAGTATCCAGCCAAACTACACGGGCCAACTCAACGACACGTACAGTTTCAGCCCGACGCTGGCCAATCAGTTTGTCCTGTCTTCGCTGTATACGGCCGGGGTTTTCGGGCCCGCCAATCTGCAGGCGGCCCTGGCGGCTTCGCCGACCGAGTTTAACCAGAGCAATGACGGCGGCACAAACGCGCTGGCGGGCTTGGGGCAGTTCTCCTTCTTCGCCGGCTCGACCACGCTGGGAGCGGTGTGGGACGACTTTCCCGGGGGTACCAACACGTCGCAGTATCAGATCGTCGACGGCATCTCGTGGCTGAAAGGCAATCACAACATACGCTTCGGTTTCGATTTCAAACGGTACAACTTCACTGACGTAAGCCTGAAGACATCTGCGTACGGCGGCTTCTACAGCTTTGGCAGTCTTGCGGATGAGACCGGCGGTTCCCTGCCCGGCAATACCGGTTCCATCTTCATCCAGGGATTTCCGCGGTTTGCCAACATACACAACGCGGTCTACAACCTTGGCCTGTATGCGCAGGATGAGTGGCGCGCCACGCCCAATCTTTCTCTTGACTACGGCATTCGTGTCGACCGCAATGCAAATCCTGTATGTCACGATGGCTGTTACTCGCAGTACCTGGGTGGATTTCCTGACACATCAGCCACGCTGGACACCCCTTACAACGCAACTCTGTCAGCAGGGCACGACAGCTTTTCTCCCGCCATGGAAAGAGCTGTGGTGCAACCGCGCGCCGGCTTCAACCTGGACCTTCGCGGGAATGGGAAGACGGTTATCCGCGGCGGAGTGGGCTTGTTCTCTGACAGCTTTCCCGGCCTGATCCTGGAGCAGACCTTTCTTTCCTTTCCCAACCGCTACTTTGCGGCGGTGAACACGGGCTCAGTCGCCCAGGGTTCGGGGAGCGCACAGGCCGTCGCCGCAGGTTCCGCCAGTGCAGTGCTGGGCGGCTTTTCAGACGGCGCCACCTATAACCAGATCACGAACGCGCTCAGCCAGCAGGGCATCCAGTTCTCACCACCGAATTACGTAACCACGCCGCATACCTTTCGCAGCGCACGCTATGCCGAGTTCAGCATGCAAGTGCAGCGGCAATTAGGCCCAACGGACGCCCTGATCGTTTCGTATGCTGGCAACCACGGCTACAACCTGTTCATCGCCAATAGTCACCTGAATCAGAATGCCGGCACCTCCCTCTATGGCAGCTATGGGAGTGGTGGCTTTGATAATGTACCGGCGGTGTCCCCCGATCCACGTTTCGCCGAGGTACAAAGCTTTACCAACAATGCGATCTCCAACTATCAAGGCGTGTCCGTGCAGTACAAGCACATAGATCGTCGTGGACTCACGGCCGATGTCTCATACACTTACTCGCATGCACTGGATGACATTTCAAATGGAGGAAACTCTCAGCTGCCGTACAACGGCAACACTTCGATCGGCTTACAGATCACGCCCGATCTTCCGTCAAGATTGATGTATTCGAACGCTGATTACGACATACGCAATAACTTTCTGCTGGACCTGGTGTATGTGGAGCCATATCACTTCGGTAACAGATTGCTCAGCGCGGTGGCGGGCGGATGGACGCTGGGCAGCAAGGCTTACTGGCGTTCCGGGCAGCCTTTCAGTGTAGTGAACGCCAACGCTGAGAATGCCCTGGGATCGAACGGCACGGGTGGCGCCGAGACGGTTTTGGCTGAGGTGCTGCAGAAGAACTTCGACCACAAGTGCAATTCCTACTCCAGCCCATGCTTTCAAAATCCGGGCATTTTCAACGGGCAGGGTTTGACCACGGTCTCTTCGCCGGATGGCAGTAGCAGCACGGTTGTGCCGTACGGACCGGGTCCCAGTCCGCAGACAAGTTACGGGAACGTGCCGAGGAACGCGTTCTACGGCCCGCACTACACGGACGTTGACATGAATCTTTACAAAGACGTCTATAAGCGGGAGTCGGTGGCTTTTCAGATCGGCGCGCAGGCCTACAATACGTTCAATCACGTGAACTTTGCGACGCCGGCCAATAATGCTTCAAACCTGAGCACGCTGGGGCACATTTCTTCTGACATTAATGCGCCGACCAGTCCTTATGGTTCCAGCCAGCAATCGACTGTTTCGGGCCGTGTTCTCGTGGTGCAGGGACGATTCCTTTTTTAAGGAGTGAGTGCTGATGCATGGATCCATAGAAGTCTGGATGTGTGTTGCCGGGCTTGTCTATCTTTGTGCCGGATTCGTTCTGTCGTGGAGGGCGCTTTTAGCGGCCCAGGGTTGGGACAGGTTCATTCGCCTGGGCCCGGTGCTGCTGGCGGTTGCACTGGCCACCTTCGCCCCCGAGCATTTTGCTCCCTTTGTAAAAGGTGCGGTTCCCCCGTGGATGCCGGCCCGCTGGTTCTGGCCTTACCTCGTCGGGTGCGCGTTGTTGGCTGCGGCGACCAGCCTTAGTTTGAGGTTGTGGGTACGGTGGTCTTCGACGATGCTCGCAGTCATGCTGATCCTTTTTGTCTGCATGATCCACATAGAAGGTGTGCTCGCACATCCGGGGGACCGGTTTGTCTGGACCGTGATGTTGAGAGATCTTTCGTTCGCGGCCGGCGCCTGGGCTCTGGCCGGGCTTTACATGCAGGCTGCTTCCCCGCATTTATCGCGGGTATGCATTGCCTGCGGACGCATTGTGTTCGGCGCCACCGCCATGTTTTTCGCGATAGAAACTTTCCTACATCCGCTGTTTGCTGCCGGAGTGCCTCTGCAGAAATTGGCTCCATCCTGGCTTCCCGTCCCCGGGCTTTGGGCCTACCTGTCGGGAGCGGTCCTGCTCGTTGCCGGCATTTGCCTGATCCTGGACCGCCAGGCCCGCATCGCTGCTGCCGCGATTGGAGCATGGATCACTGTGCTGACGATTGTGGTGTATCTTCCCGCGGTGGTGCTCGCCTGGGGTATGCCCAGCGGCGCGCTGCTGGAGGCTCTCAACTATCTTGCAGACACACTGCTGTACGCCGGGAGCGCTCTCGTTCTCGCATCTGCCCTGGCTAAAACGCATGCGGCGCTTGCGCAACCCAGCGATGTCAGTTCCGGCCTGGTAGGAGCGTGACGTGGGAAGGGGAGGACGCTGCTGGCGCTTACGATTCCTTAACCCAGGGGTTGTACTCGCCTACGGACCAGATCTGACCTTCGGGATCGCGCACGGTAAAGGCTTGCCCACCGTAACTCTTGGTCTCCAGTTCCTGTAGGAACTCAGCGCCGGCCGCTTTCGCAGCGGCATGGACGGGATTACAGTCCGGCACGATCAGGTATAGCGACGACGTCACCGCGCCCGCGGCGTGCGGTTGCACGTACCAGCCGGCAGTCTGCTCAGAGTGCCCGGCTGTTCCGATCATCACCATGCCATTCCCGAGCACCAGCTCTGCATGCTCGACGACCCCTGCCGGATCGCGGTAGACGACCCATTCCGTGAAGCCGAGCGCGGTTTTCAACCACTCGATTGCTCGATTGGCGTCAGCGTAGCGAATGGCCGGTATGGTGGTGACCGGGATGCCCTCTGCAGTGTTCATAGGGCTATGATCGCAAACCCGGTTTGTTTTGTCTTTGGGAAATCAGGTGCTTTTGCAGGCATCGTGATCGCTTTTCATGTTCCGCCGCCGGTGACTCAATAAACGCTCCGAAAGAAGTCCGAGTGGCGGTAGCCCGATCGCCTGTGCGCGCAGCCGAAGGTCATGAGTGATATGGTGATGCGCATGCTTCTGGGTGCTCGGAGGTTCGCATGAAATGCTTTCACCTGTGTTTACTTCTGCTGACGGCTTCGCTCTTCGCACAGCAGCCTTCAGTGCCTGAAATACCTTACCGATCAGTTCCAGACTTTTTAAAGCTGCCGGCCGATTTGTATTTTGGAGAGGTTGCCGGGGTGGCGGTCAATTCGAAGGGCCATGTTTTTGTTTTCTCCCGTGGCAGTACGACGGGGCCAGCTTACGGAGCGAGCGCTGCACAGCTTCTCGAGTTTGGTGCAGATGGCAAGTTTGTGCGCGAGATCGGCCACAACCTATATGCGTGGTCGTACGCGCACTCGGTCAAGGTCGATCCCGAAGACAACATCTGGGTCGCCGATAAAGGGTCGGACATGGTAATCAAATTCAACCCGGAAGGGCGTGTCGTCATGGTGTTCGGCCGCAAGCAGGAGGCTTCCGATGAGGGCACCGGGCCACTGAAGCATGCCAAGCCGCCGCTACCTGCTGAAGATGGAACCTTTCGCCAAGTGACCGATATTGCCTGGGATAAAGACGAGAACGCTTACATCAGTGACGGGTACATAAATTCGCGGGTTGCCAAGGTCGATAAAGACGGCAAATGGCTCAAGTCGTGGGGAGAACCCGGAAGCAAGCCCGGGCAATTCAGTACGCCGCATAGCATTGCCGTGGATGCCGAGGGCAACGTCTACGTTGCAGATCGCGGGAACCGTCGCATCCAGGTGTTCGACGGAGAGGGAAAGTTTCTGCGCCAAATCAGCATCGACGTGCCTTTCGACCCCAGCGCTCGCCCTGCCATCGGGGACAAGCGGGAACAACCGAATCCGACCATGTCTTCGGGTTCCCCCTGGGCGATTTGCATTACTCCTCCGCCCCACCAGGTGATGTATAGCTCCGACGCTTTTCCCGGAAGGATATACAAGCTGTCGCTTGATGGTAAGGTGCTCGGTGTGTTGGGAAGGACAGGCAAGCTGCCGGGCGAGTTTGGATGGATCCACGAGATTGCCTGCCCCTCTGAAAACGAACTCTATGTCGCAGAACTTTTGAACTGGCGTGTGCAGAAATTGATTCTCGAAGCCACTCACTGAGTTCCGGAGGATTATGCGCAACAGTAAGCGAACGATGCTCATTCTCTGTTATTGCCTGGCGGTCGCGAGGCTGATGTGTGCACAAGCACCTGGGCCTGTTTCGCCCGTGCCCGGCACGCAACCCTCGGCTGTGCATGTGGGGCCCAGGGCTGCTCCGCTGGTTTCGCCACAGGTCGCAAGCGATGGCCGCGTAACTTTCCGCATCCTCGCCCCGCAGGCGGCAACCGTAACGGTTGGGGGTGACATCAAGCAGGGCTTGCAGCGTGAGACGCCCGCGCCGGGCACGACTGCGCCCAACACGGTTGGCATTGCGATGACCAAGGGGCCGGACGGGATCTGGACCGGAACCTCCGCGCTGCCGATGAAGCCTGGCGCGTGGCGCTATCACTTCGTCGTCGACGGCATGAACGTGGTTGATTCGCGCAATGTGAATACGTCTCCTTACCAGTCACAGATGGAGAGCCTGTTGCTCATTCCGGGCGACTTTGCTGAGACGCGTGACGTACCTCATGGAGCAATACTCCGCGCACGGTATGTGGCTTCTAGCCTGCAGAATGCGACGCGGGAAATGTACGTGTACACGCCACCTGGCTACGAAAAGGGATCAGAAAGCTACCCCGTGTTGTACCTGATCCATGGCGGCGGGGAAACAGCGGCTTCCTGGTCAACGGTGGGACGGGCTAACGACATCCTCGACAATCTGATCGCCGAAGGGAAAGCAGTGCCGATGCTGATCGTCATGCCTTCCGGCTGGACCCCGCTCGGCGGGCAAGTGATGACCGCGGACGCGACCAGGGATCCGTTTAACGACGAGATGATGAAAGACATTCTCCCGTATATGCAGTCGCACTTTCGCATCAGGTCGAGCCCTGACGACCGGGCCCTCGGTGGTCTCTCCATGGGCGGCATCCAGACGCTTAACATCGGGCTGCACAATCTCGGCGCGTTTGGTTATCTCGTCGTCATGAGCTCCGGCTGGATCACGCCCGAGGACCGCCAGTACTTTTTCACAACGGAAGCGGCAAGGATCCCCACCTACAATACGCAACTGAAGTTGTTCTGGTGGGGCTGGGGGCAAACCGACATCGCGCGCCCGAACGCAATCGCGGTCACAGAACGGTTGAAGGCTTCCGGCGTGCACCTGGAAACGCTAGAGACGCCTGATGGGCACGAATGGAAGAATTGGCGCTTGTACCTAGCGGATGTCGCACCGAAGCTATTCCGGTAGGCACCGTAGGTAGGAACGCCTGAGCGATTCAGCGCCTGCCTTAACCGCTGACTCTGCCGTGGGTATTCCCTGAGCGGGTGTTGCGGAACAGGAGATCCGGTCGCACCAGCGCACATGGGCTGAATACGACGGGCGAAGCCCTCGTTCTCACCCCACTTACTAACTAGCCCCCAACTTGTCATCCCGAGCGCAGTCGAGGGATCTGCTTTGCGCCTTTCTCCCTCCACAAATTTCTACAGAGCTCCAGCATCGGATGGGCAGAGGAACGTGGGTCTCGATAGCAGCCGCTTCGCTGCCAGGAGTGACTCTCCTGCCATTCCTGCTGAAAGAATGGTTCTTCTGCGTGTCCGATGCTGGAGCTCATGTAGAAATTTGTGGAGGGAGAAAGGCGCAAAGCAGATCCCTCGACTGCGCTCGGGATGACAAAAGGGGGGATAGCTAACCCGCAAAACATATCGTCGCAGAGCAAAAGTTAACCTAACGCGCAAGGCCACAAGCCAAAACACAGCAACAGGCTCACCGCTCCCTTCAACCTGTATCACCAATCAGTCGATCGCGGGCTTCGCAATTGGGCGCCTGTAGCGGCCCTGGCGCTACTCGGTGCGGTGTTTGCGAGCCTTGGCTTAGTAACGCTGAGTTCTCGTTACGGCTCCGCGCAGCGCAGCAATGCTTCGCGAGGCTACCAGGGTAGCGAGCTGGTTTAGCAAAATCATTCGGTGCAATGACTAACAAGAGCAGGTGGCAATGCAAGTAGGTTGCTGAAGATATCAGCTTATTTAATCTTTTTTTAATACGACACGACGGCTCGCGTGTCCCGAGATGGCAAAATCTCCTGCTTTGCTCGCCGGCAATTAGGCGCAACCCATCCTCTGTTTACTGCCTCGCTTTTCCTCGTTAAGATGGAGATATCCTCAACAACCAAACTGAACTAAAAGCGAGTCGTCCTAACATCCTTCCTACGAGTTCCATGCAAAAACATCCATTTCAGGGTAGCTATTTTCAAGAGCACGGGCGTATCGACGTGTTCACGTTCGCTATCGTCGTGCTCACGAGTCTTTGGTTTTTCTACACCCCTTTGCGGCATTCTGGCCGCATCATGCCGTTTGTAGAAGATGACTTCTATTACTACTTGAAGGTTGCGCAGAATATTGCGGCTGGCCGTGGCTCCAGCTTTGACGGCTTTACGCTTACGAATGGCTACCATCCTCTTTACCTGATTGTTTTCGTTGCCGTCAGCAAGGTCACCACCAGTCTTGTGGGCGTGTTTCGCGCGTTGTGGCTCCTGGGCACGTTATCGGCGGTGAGCAGCTTTCTGTTTGCGCGCAAACTGCTCGAGAGGCCAGGCAGCGAACCTTTCCTGACGAATGCACTAGGGCTCCTTTTTCTCGTGCCGTGTTTGCATATCTTTTGCCAGGGCATGGAGGTTACCCTCACCTTACCCCTGGGACTGGGCCTCTTGTTGGCGTTTCGCTCTCAACCAGCGGCATGGAGTTTTCTGCGAGCGGCTGGGATTGGCTTACTTGCAGCACTGACCGTGTTGTCGCGGTTGGACGCGGTCTTCCTGGTGTTGCCGCTGATCCTATTTACGCTCGCTGAGCCTCAGCAGAGGAAAGGTCTTGGGTTTCGTCAGCTTGGCGGGTTCACTGTTGGCGGCAGCCCTCTGCTATTCGCCTACTTTCTTTTCAACCGCCTCTACTTCCATACCTGGATGCCCATCTCGGGTTCGGCGAAACAACTCAAGTCCAACCCGTGGCCTACGCTGACAGGGATCAAGAGCGGTGGCCTGAATACGATGTTTCTGGCAGTCTTTGTTCTAGTGGCATCCGGCTTCTTCCTGCTCGTGCGGAAACGATTGACCGCGCGCGAGCGTCCCTGGCTCGCTGCTGCTGCGGCGTTTCCTTATCTGCAGATCGGTGTGCTCTCCGTGGTCAGTGACTGGCCATTGTGGGGCTGGTATTTCTACAGCCTGCGATTCGCTTTGCTGGCTGGATTAGCCCTGCTGCTCGCGATGCGTTCTCCTGCGTGGAGATGGCGCCCGCTCCTTCCAATACAGGCCGCCGCCTATGGACTCGCTCTTCTCCTGATCCTTCGCACACACTGGAAGAAAGAGCCGCAGATGGAACAAATTTACGATGCCGCCGTGCAGCTTCAGTCCTTTGCGCGTTCGCACCCGGGCGTGTATGCCATGGGTGATCGCGCCGGGATGGTGGGCTATCTTCTTCCCGATCCGCTGGTACAAACCGAGGGTCTCATGATGGACACCCACTATCTGCTCCATCTGCAACATCAGGACGATCTGCTGACCACGCTGCACAGCTATGGCGTCGGCTACTATATTGTTTCCGAGCGCCGCGCCCCTACGCAGTTCGAGAAGCAGCGCGAGGGGTCATGCTTTTTAGCTGAAGAGCCTTACGTGACCGGTCCTGCGGCGCTGCACATGCGCGCGACGTTGTGCGCTCCGCCGGTGGCCAACGTCGTTACGGAGACTGTGGTCAACCACGTCTACCAACTTGAGCAGCCAGGCTTCCATGCGTTCCATAGGAGCGGCAAAGGCCAAGCTCGGGTAGAGCCGATTCCAAACGGATGACGCAGGACAGCAACTGGTAAGTTCTTCTTCGTACAACAGCCATATTTCTAACGGGCTGTTCCGCAAACGAATGATGGGTGCCCCATCTCGCTCCTGAGAGCACGTTGCGTCCGTCACGGCAGGAAAAAGCCCGGTTTGACCCAGACGAATTTGGGCCAAGCCGGGCTGTGAAGTGGTGAGCTTTCGTTAAACGACCGATGGCAACAGATCATACCGATCGAGGTTCATCACCTTGTTCCAGGCGGCGATGAAATCCTTGACAAACTGCGGGTGCGAATCAGCACAGGCGTAGACCTCAGCGGTCGCGCGCAACTGCGCGTTCGAGCCGAAGATGAGGTCGGCGCGCGTCGCCTTCCACTTCACCGTACCCGTCTTCCGCTCGCGACCTTCGAAGGTGTCCTTTGAGTCGGTCGTCGGCTTCCACTCGTACTTCATGTCCAGCAGGTTGACGAAGAAGTCATTGGTCAGCTTCTCAGGACGATCGGTGAACACGCCGAACTTGGTTCCGCCGAAATTGGTGTTGAGCATGCGCAGACCGCCGATCAGCACGGTAAGCTCCGGAGCAGTCAGTCGCAGTAGCTGTGCCTTATCCAGCAAAGCGACTTCGGCCGGCTCCTTATCGCGGTAGCCGTAGGAGCGGAATCCGTCGATCTTCGGCTCCAGCGGCTGGAATGACTCAACGTCCGTCTGTTCCTGCGAGGCATCTGTGCGGCCAGCGACGAAAGGTACGGTGGTCTCGATGCCGGCATCCTTGGCTGCCTTCTCGACACCGGCCGCCCCCGCTAGCACGATCAGATCGGCCAGCGAAACCTTCTTGCCACCGGTGGCCGACGCGTTGAACTCGCCCTGGATCTTCTCCAGCGCCTTCAGCACGCGGGCCAGTTGCGCCGGCTGGTTGACTTCCCAATCCTTCTGGGGAGCCAGGCGGATGCGAGCACCGTTCGCGCCACCGCGTTTGTCGGACGCACGGAAGGACGCGGCTGAGGCCCATGCGGTCGACACCAGCTCGGAGACTGAGAGGCCAGACTCCAGCACCTTGGCCTTGAGAGCGGCCACATCCTGGTCGTCGACCAGCGGGTGGTCGACCCTGGGGAGAGGATCCTGCCAGATGAGCTCCTCCGCCGGAACTTCCGGCCCGAGATAACGGAAGCGCGGACCCATGTCGCGGTGGGTCAGCTTGAACCACGCGCGTGCAAAGGCATCGGCGAACTTCTCAGGGTGCTCGTAGAAGTCACGCGAGATTTTTGCGTAAGCCGGGTCGGCCAACAGCGCGACATCGCTGGTCAGCATGGCGGGCTGCTTCTTCTTCTGCGGATCATGCGCGTCGGGCACGGTATCCGCGCCCGCGTCACCCTTGGGCTTCCACTGGTTAGCGCCGCCCGGGCTCTTTGTCAGTTCCCACTCAAACTTAAAGAGATGGTCGAAGTATTCGTTGGACCACTGTGTCGGCTTGGTGGTCCAGGTGACCTCGAGTCCGCTGGTGATGGCGTCGCCGGCAATGCCAGTTTTGTAGGCACTGGTCCAGCCGAGGCCCAGATTTTCAATCGGTGCACCTTCGGGTTCGTGTGCAAGGTGGTGTCCGGGGCCGGCCCCGTGCGTTTTGCCGAAGGTGTGGCCGCCGGCGATCAGCGCGACCGTCTCTTCATCATTCATGGCCATGCGGCCGAAGGTGACACGGATGTCTTTGGCAGACCCGGCAGGGTCCGGTTGGCCCTCTGGCCCTTCCGGGTTCACATAGATGAGGCCCATGGTGGTTGCGCCGTAGGGAGCAGCGAGCTCGCGCTCACCGGAGTAGCGCTGGTCCGTGCCCATCCAGGCGGCTTCGGCGCCGAAGTCAACGTCATGATCCGGCTCCCACGTATCGGGGCGTCCACCCGCGAAACCAAACGTCTTGAAGCCCATGGTTTCGAGTGCGACGTTGCCGGCGAGGATCAACAGGTCGGCCCAGGAAATCTTTTTGCCGTACTTCTGCTTTACCGGCCAGAGGAGCCGGCGGGCGCGATCGAGGTTCACATTGTCTGGCCAGCTGTTCAGTGGAGCGAACCGCTGCTGACCGCGTCCACCACCGCCACGGCCATCGTAGGTGCGGTAGGTGCCGGCGGAGTGCCAGGCCATGCGGATGAACAGCGGACCGTAGTGGCCAAAGTCGGCCGGCCACCATTCCTGCGAGTCGGTCATGATGAACGCCAGGTCTTTCTTCAGGCCTTCGTAGTCGAGTGATTTAAATTCCTTTGCGTAGTCAAACTCCGGCCCCATGGGATTCGAGAGTTCGGAGTGCGCGTGGAGCAGTTCGAGCCGCAGATGGTTCGGCCACCAGTCGCGGTTGGTGCGCGGGCCGCTGGGTTTGCTCACCTGGCTGGGTGCGACCGCGCCATGAGGAACGGGACACTTTGCTTCGCCCGCTACCTGCGCGTTCACTTCAGATTTTGCTTCGGACGTAAATTCGGATTGTTCGCTCGCCATTATGTCTCCTTGTGGTCTTGCATGTTTGAGGATGATCGAGGTTAACTATCGAGCGGTGGCGGTCGTTCGCGCTCGCTGACGCGCACCCTGCTTCGGCGCGCATTTGGTACAGAGCCCACGGAAAATGAGTTCACACTCGCGCACGATTCGCTTACCCAGGGAGCGCGTTGCCGGCCTGGGCACGTCGTACCACTCCAGGTCGTCCACATGACCGCAGCGGTCACAGATGAAGTGATGATGCAGGAGGCCTTTGGCATCGAAGCGAGCGGCGCGGCCTTCGACTGCTACCTCGCGCACAAGACCGGCCTGCACCAGATCACGCAGGTTGTTGTAGGTGGTGGCTCGTGAAGAGCGAGGATCCGTGCTGTTGACGGCTTCGAAAATTTCCACGGCGGTAGGGTGCCGATTCTGTTCCATCAAAAAGGCCATGACCGCGTATCGCTGCGGGGTGCAGCGCAAACCGCTGCTTTCCAAGGAACGCCTGATCGCTTCTGTGTCCACCGCAGATTAGACTATCTCTAACATGAGATAAAGGCAAGACTGCGGCTTTTTGTAGCGCTGTGGAAAAGACACGATTAACACGATCGAAACGATAGCCAGGTTAGGGCCGCCTCGCCGAGGAGGAATGGCATGCAGAACATGCCACAGACAATCCTTCGCGCCGCTTCCGGCTTCTAAGCTCGCAGAAGCAGAGCTCAGAAGCGCTGCAGGGAGGTAACCATGAGCTCAGATCCGGTTGTGTTGATTGCGGGCGTGCATGGGGTTTCCGGAACTGGCGCCGCCCAGCAATGGATCGCCGTGCCCGGGGCCAAAGTCTACGGGCTGTCTCGCCGCAAAGCGGAAGTTCCCGAGGGTGTCGAGGCCCTGGGCGTCGACCTGCTCGATCGCGAGGATGTGCGGCGGAAGCTTGGCAGGTTAACCGGCGTAACCCACATCGTGTTCGGCGCATACATCGAAAAGCCGACTGCACGGGAAAAGTCAGAAGTAAATGTAGCACTCCTGCGCAACCTGCTGGATGTGGTCGAGGCTGCCTCCCCGTCACTCGAACACGTCACGTTCTATCAGGGTGGGAAAGCGTACGGCGCTGACCTGGGACCATTCAAAACACCCGCGCGCGAAGACGATCCGCGGCTGATGCCGCCAAATTTTTACTACGACCAGGAAGATTTTCTGCGGGCTCGGCAAAAGGGCAAGCGGTGGAATTGGACGGCTCTCCGGCCCGAGGCCATCTGCGGCTTTGGCGTCGGCAACCCAATGAACCTGGCCATGGTGATCGCGATTTACGCCGTCCTCTCAAAGGAACTTGGATTGCCGCTTCGCTTTCCGGGAACGGAGAAGGCATACCACGCCCTGTACCAGGTGACTTCGGCAGAGATCCTCGGCAAAGCCACGGTGTGGGCGGGCAATAGCGTGAACGCTCACAACGAGATCTTCAATATCACGAACGGGGATTACTTTCGCTGGCGGCATATGTGGCCGCAGATTGCCCGCATGTTTCACATGGAGGTGGCAGAACCAGTGCCGATCCCGCTCGCCGTTTACATGGCTGACAAAGGCGCGCTCTGGGGCGAGACAGTGGCCCGCTACGGGCTGCGGAATATTCCTTATGAGCAGGTGGCGGCGTGGAATTTTGGTGACTTTATCTTCCACAGTGAGTTCGACAATATCTCAAGCACGATCAAAGCGCGGCAGGCCGGCTTTGCTGATTGCATCGACACCGAGGAAATGTTTCGCCGATTGTTTGCGACCTTGCGAGCGATGAAGGTCATTCCGAAGACGTGATTTATCCGCCCCGCAACGGTCTGGGGTGCCCATCCGGCGCCGTGGTGTGGTCTGACGTGGTGGTCAGTCAGAACACGAACAACCTGGCTCCGTGACAAATTCGTATGGACTTCGACTCTCCACGAATCGTTCAGCTAGCTCTTGATTGCTGGCTGTGGGCATAAACGGTTGGCACCAGCGTCAAGCGAGCACGTTGCGGGCTGGCCGTTGCTGAACGCATGCGCAAATGCCAGATGATTCCGGCGTGTGCGGCGGAGCCAATCGCGGCCACGGCTCGCCCAATCCACAACCCCTCTACAGACTTCCCGCCGTAGAAGGTAAGCCAATACGACAAAGGCATACCCAACAACCAATACCAGGCTGTGCTGATGAGCATGGGCGTGCGCGTGTCGCCAAGTGCACTCAGTGCGGCACTATAGATAACGCCGGCAGCGTCGCCAAGCTGAATGAAGGCACAGATGAGAAAGATGGGCTCGGCTGCCGCGACGACCGAAGGGTCGTTGGTGTACAGGCTCCCCCACAAATGAGGAAATCCGGCAAACAGGCTCGCAGCCACAACGATGTAACCCATGGCCAGCAATAAGCTGGCTTTTGCCGACCGGATGACCTGCGACACATCATTTCTGCCGGCACTCTGCCCCACGCGCACAACGGTCGCGTAGGAAAGGCCTGAAGGCACCATGAAGACCAGGGCGTCGAGATCCAGCACGACCTGGTGCGCGGCAAGCAGTTGCATGCCCAGGCGCGCGCACAGAATGGACATAAATGTAGACACACCCAGGTCGGTCAGGCTGGCAAGAGAAGAAGGCCAACCTATGCGCAGCAGCACGCGCAGGCGCTTCCGGTCTGGCACCAACATCCGCCATGAGAGTGAAGCGCGGTTCTTGCGGAAGCTGATCCAGGTTCCCGCCACGAGCAAAGCGGCCATGTAACAGCGAACGATACAAGTAGCCCATCCTGAACCCGCAATGCCCATGGGCCGCGCGCCGAGATGACCATAGAGCAAGGCCCAATCGCCGCCCCAATTCACCAGCGCAGCGGTCACCAGCGAGACCATGATCAGCAACACCCGGTCGATCCCTTGCAAATACCGGCGCAGTGCCATGTACAGCAGCAGCGGCGCGGTGGACCAGACCAGTGCATGCAAATAGCGGCTGGTTTCGGCGACGATCGGAGCCGGCGTGCCGAAGTGCGGCAACAGCGGGATGGCGCCGAGGGTTAATCCCATGACCACCGGCGAACCGATCAACACAAACCATATGGCCTGCCCAAGCGTCCGATTGCAGTCTGCGCGATCCCCCGCACCGAACGATTGCGCGACCAGCGTGTCGATACCCGCCATCAGTCGAATGGCACAAAACACAATGGCATAGAAGATGGTATTGCCGAGCGAGGAAGCGGAGATCGCCAGGGCGGAATGGGGGAGCCTGCCAATCATCAGCGCATCGATGATGTAAGTAGACATCCAGCCGAGTTCGCCCAGGGCGAGAGGACCGCCGAGTCGAGCGGTAAACCTGACTTCGTCCGCGAGTGTCTTTGCCTCGCGTGGCTGATCTTTAACCAGAGCGATAGTGCGCACGCTGTCGTGGTAACCTCAGCGGCTAGGATGCAAGGCGTCGCCTCCCACGACGCCAGATTGCGACACTATGAACAAGTTAAGGAATTTATTTCCTGCCGTGAGAAGGTTTAAGCCTACCCACCATAAGAGGCCCCACCTGGGGCTCCCGCTAGTAATGAAAGCGGTATCGAAGTTCCCCATAGATTTGCCGGGGATCGTTGTAATGAAAGCCACCAAAGGTCAGACTGTTGTCGAGCAGTAGTCTGCGGTTAGCGGCATTCAGGGCGGTGACTGACACGGATACATTGTCAGTGAACTGCTTACCCAGTGTCACATCAAACGTCGTGTGCCCTGGAAGGTACTCGCCGTTGAACGGAGAGGGCGGATCGGGAAAACCATTGTGGAAGCCCGAGCCGTAGTAGACGTTCGTGGACGCAGCAACTCTCCATGGCAGGGTTGCATTGAAACCGAGATTGAGTGTATTGCGTTGATCGTGGTCCAGTGGACCATAGTCAAAACCGGCATCACAGGCGGGTGATCCGATCGGGACACAAATCAGGCCGCCAGTGATGGCGCCCCTTTGCTGCGCGATCTGATTCGAGTAGGCGAGATGCCCCTGACCAAACCGGCCGATACGAGGTGAGTGAATACTGAGTTCCCATGCCCGCACCAGGGCACCGTCGACAGTGACCGGATAGTAGATGCTGGAAGCTCCGATATTGGAGTGATCCAGGAAGTTGTTGATGCGGTTGGTGAAGGTATCGGCATCCAGTAACCAGCCTTTGAACGGGATTTGTAACCCGAACTGATGCTCTTCATCACGTTCCCCGTACAGAGGCACGAAGCTGGTGTTGCTGGCATTCGCGTAATCCACCACCGGACCTTTGGCCGTGAGCAGCGGGGGCGGCTGGTAGTAGCGGCCGTAGAATGCGCGCAATACCCAATGCAGCCGAGGTACTTCGATCGCCACGCCCGCGCGTGGATCCACAGCATGTTCCGTAACCGTGGAGACAAAATTTGCCTGCCGGAGCCCGGCAATTAATGTGAGCCAAGGTGTCGCCTTGAAATTATCGGAGACATACTCCTCGATCAGACCACCTGCAGCTGCATCAGCGATCCTGAAGTTTGCGAAGCTGCCATCGTTGAACAGAGAACCGAAGACATAGCTATCGTGCTGCCCCCAACTGTAGATGCCTGCCTGGACGGTATTCCTGGCGATGTTGGTAGTGATGCTCGCCTGGCCACCTGCATAGTGCGAGGCACGATCAGAGGTAGTGGCTACCGGGAAGTCATCCGGCTTTGACCCATAGTCTGCCTGGTTGTAGTGGTAGAAGGGCGACACCTCGAGCAGCGTTGACTGGTTGAAGGTATGCGCCCATGTAAAGGCCGCCAGCCCATCCGTTTCGTGTTGCGCGTCTCTAAGACCATACGACGGGCTTAATTGATTCCCGTAACTGTCTGGATTGGGATCGTAGGGAATCTGGAAGTTGTCTGCCCGCAACTGAGTGACAAGGCGCAACTGGTCGCGCGGCGTGCGATTAGATAGAAACGAGGCGAAGCCGCCATAACCATTTGCCGCGTCGTGCAGAACCTGGCCTACCGGGGGCGCCAAACCGTAATCGGTACGATTGCCGTTGAGGCTGAAGTAGTAGGCGGACTTTTCTGAGTGGTCGCCAAAATTAAGCTGGGCATTGGTTTGCAAGAAACTGCCTGCACTCAGGACCAGCTCGGCCTGGCGATTCCGTTCGAAGCCGGTGCGCGGCACAACGTTGAAAACCCCGTAGGTGCGATCACCGACATCGGCGTTGTAGCTGCCGCGCTGCACTTCGATGTAGTCGATGTCCTTGGGATCGATCTGAGGACCGATGTTGGAAGCGATGTTGGTGTTAGGGATCTCTATGCCATCGATCAGCCAGGCGACCTGATGTCCTCCGCGCATGTGCAGCATGTCATGCGTCATGTACGAGCCGGGCACGTAGTCGGTAATCATCTGCATGCTGTTGCTTCGATCGGCGCCGGGAGTTCGTTCAATGTCTTCGCGGTTCAGCGTAGTGGTGGGAGTGACTGAGTCGACGTTGCCACCACTCTCCTGCCCTACGATCGGAGACGGATTCATTGACGACGGCGATCGCCAGCTCAAAGTGCAGAATCGGCGAAGTGCCAGAAGCAAGCGAGAGAGTTCGCATCAGCGGCGCGAACCCTGACTGCTCGACGGTCACCACATAGTCGCCAAAAGGCACAGCCTGGAAGCGGAAGGCCCCGTCACGATCCGTGACCGTCGACTGCGTGAAGGCGGAATGAGCGCTCTTGAGCACGATGGAAGCGCCCGATAAGGGCCGATGTTGCGGATCGTGAACGATCCCCTGTATTTCACCAAAGACGGTGGCGCCGGCTGTGCTCACATGCAACAGCAGGCCCAGTATGAGAAGAAGCAGCCGCAGACACGCAGCTTTGCGTAAAGACAAAGGAACCTCCCCGCCACCGAAGTGGCAGAACGCTATGAATGAAAAAAAATGATGATTTCGGCGTTTAGAGGAGGTGGATCGGGGGGCCGCGCTTTTGCCGGCTGCGCGCGTACGCGATGCGGTACCGTGCCTCCGTTTGGGGGAGTGCCGCGGGTCGTACAAACAAGGGAATACCTGCGCTCTGCCTCCACTGCGGAGTAAAGCCATGAGGTTGCGGCGCCGTGGTACTTAACGGGGCGCGTGGGCAACGGTTGGGGATGGGCCCGACGTTATGCTCGCCCGCGTGCGCGTCCATGGCTTGATCGTTTCCTGCCATGGCCATGCAATGATGAGCGCCACTGCGGCGGCAGCACGCCGGTACTGTAGCGGATGCACCCACGCCAAATAACGGCGCGGTCAACAACAGGCCGAGCACGATCGCCATCATCATTTTGCAAACTCGGATATGGCAAACTCGGCGCATCCTTTCCCGAGGATACGCCAAACCCAGATCAGCGCCAAGGAACTACGGTCGGAACCGGGCCGTCCTAACGGCCCGCCCTGCGCGCAGGATGCACGGTGAACCGGCAGAAAGCTCAGCCCCTGGCTTCTGGCAGAAAGACCAGGATGGCTGGGGTATAGGCGGCTGTGAAGTGGCCGGTAAAGCGCAACGCACCTGTCTTTTCGTTCACAGTGAACGTCGCGATTTCATCATTGCGCTGGTTACAGATGTACATAAACCTGCCATCTGGACTGAACGCCAGGTGACGGGGGAAATCGCCGCGCGCCCAGAATTCGTCAACCCTGGTCAGCATGCCGTCAGAGCCGATGCGAAAACAGACAATTGCATCGTAGAGCCGATTGAGCGTGTAGACGTAATGTCCGCCCGGAGCGACCACGATTTCAGAACTGTAGAAGGTACCTTCGTACCCGGCAGGGAGCGTCGAGAGCGTCTGCTTCTTGTGCAGTGCGCCGGTCGCAGGATCGTAATCGAACGCCACGATCGTGCCGCCTTCTTCCTGCAGGCTGAACAATAGTTTGCCGTCCGGATGAAACGCGAAGTGCCTGGCCCCGTCCCCGGCGCCCACTTGAGCGGGTGGCAATCCATTCGGCGTCAGTACACCTTTCTCAAGGTCGAACTTCCACACCAGCAACGCATCGAGACTTAGATCTGCGCTCACGATAAATCGTCCGGCTGGGTCGGCCTGAATCATGTGCGGGCGGGGATGATCGTGCCCATTGCTCTGTTGCCCACTCGGGGGCGCGCTCGATGATTTTTCAGGACCGATCGTGCCCTCATCGTGTTTTAGATCCGTGGGCGCGCCGAGCGAGCCATCCGCCTGCACCGGGAACACTGCGAGGGTATTACCGCCGAAGTTTGCCACGAACACGTAACGGCCCGAGGGATGCACGCTTAGCTGCGCGGGACGAGAGCCGCCAGAGTTCACGGTATTGAGTAGCTTCAAATCCCCGGTCGTGCGATCGATGGCATACGCGCTCACGGCTCCGGCCTTCTCGCCGGGAGTCGTGGAAACCTCGTTGGCGGAGTACAAGAAAGTGCCCGCCGGGTTGATGGCAATCCACCATGGATTGCCATCGTTGGGCATGACGCTTTTGCGGGTCAAGACACCGGTGGCGAGATCGGCTTCGAAAACGTATATGCCCTCGCCCTTGCCGGTAGTGGAATCCGGCAGCACGGCTTTGGCAGCGCTAATGGAACCAACGTAGGCGAATCGCTTACGGGCGGGCAAACCTTCAGCCCAGGCCCGCGCTGCCGTGGAGGCGAGGAATAGTGAAGAGGCGCCGCGCACAAAGGTGCGCCGCGTCAGACTGTTCTGGAACTCTGGTTTCATGCGAGCCTCACGACCAGGGACCGCATGCCATGCGCATGCGGGGTAGACGGGCACGAAAGATCGCGCCGGTTTTCACTTTATGCAAAGGGTTTCAGAAAGGACTTGCATAGTATCCGGCCCCGTCATATTCTTGTCAAACATTTGTAGCACTTATGGCCTTTCATCACGGCGTAAGCTCTCTGCAGCAAGGCTTCGCTACTTGCACGCACCGCCCGCATTTTTCTCGCATCACCTGGAACCACAGTAGTTACAGAGCGGCCTTCCCCAGAACTGCTCTCCGGCCATCAGTACCCAAGCAGCACCTGTACAAATAGGAAGATGGCTGTAGCGTGTCGAGGCATAACACGGCCGGAAGCGCTCACCCTGTTATTGGAGAGGCTCATCGATGACCCACGCATGCTCCCGCACCGTTCTCAGGTTTGCGCACTGCCTCTCGCTTGTCATCCTGGCCCTTGCGGGCGCAAGTGAATTCGCCGCTCATGCGCAATCTGTTCTGGGCAGCGTTTCCGGCTTGGTACACGATAGCTCCGGAGCCGGCGTGCCCAGGGCGAAGGTCGTACTGCATCGGCAAGAGACCAACACGGAACGTACGGTTATGAGCGATGCCTCGGGTAACTACACCGCGGTCAATATTGAAGCCGGCACCTACGACATCACCACCACCGCGAATGGCTTCGCAGCCACGGTCGGCAAGGGCGTGGTGCTGATTGCGCGCCAACAACTGCAATACGACGTAGCACTGACCGTTAACAGCAACAACGTAACCGTTGAGGTCAATGCCTCGGACGTGGGCGCGATCCAAACCCAGAGTTCGGAAATATCTGCTTCGTTGACGCCGCGGGACGTGCTCGATCTGCCAGCCAACTACCGGGGCGCCGGGTCCACCTCCCCGCTGAACGTGGTGCAGACGCTGCCCGGGGTTCAGCCCGACACCAGCGGCTATCCTCCGCAGCCTTCCACCCATCCCCAGCCTGCCCTCAAATTCTCACTGCAAGGCGGTCTGCCATCGCAAACCGAAACAACGGTGGATGGCATTTCTTCGCAGAACCAGACCAACAACAATATTCAGAGCGACTCGTTCCCTTCCGCGGAATCGATCGCAGAGATCCGGGTGGACGGCGTCAACAACAATGCCGAGTATGGCCAACCGGGCGAGATCACAACCGTAACCAAGAGCGGGACGAACAGCCTACATGGGTCCGCATATGAGTACCTGCAAAATCAGTTTCTCGATGCCATCCCGTTTGGCACGGACGCAGCCCATAAGCCTCACAAGGTAGCGAACGACTTTGGCGGCAGCGTGGGCGGGCCCGTTGTTCTTCCACATCTTTACAATGGCCGCGATCGCACATTCTTCTTCGGTGCTTACGAAGGGTTTCGCTACCCGCAATCGGCTGTGCTGCAAGCAAAGGTGCCAACCAGGTTGATGAAGCAGGGTAACTTCTCGCAGGAGATTACCAATCCGCTCACCAACCCGTTTACCGGCGGCACCTACGCTAATAGCACCGTCCCCATCAACGCCAGCTCAGCACCCTTCCTTCAGTTTTATCCAGACCCAAACGTCGACGCCGATCTTTCATTACAGGACGCGATCGCCGACAAGGGATACAACTACCTGGCGCTGCAACGTTATGACCTGAACTCCAACCAATTTGATGTGCGGGGCGACCGTAATTTTGGCCAGCGCGCGTCTCTGTTCGGGCGCTACACCTGGAAGAACGTCGGACAGACACAGCCAGTCGACCTGGTGCTCCCCAACAGCACCGCATTCGGCCAGTACCGTATTTTCGCAACCAGCTTTGAGTACACCATCTCTCCTCGCCTGGCCAACGAGTTTCGCTTTGGCTTTACCCTCGAGCGGGACGGCAACTCAAATCCGTTCAACGGTCCCGCCTTCACCACTTCCACCGGTCTCAACGGCATCACACCCGCCTTCTTCAACGGCATCCCTCACCTCGGCTTTAGCCAGATCAATTCTGTTGGCTCGCGGCTCGGCTTCGAGGAGCGCTCGCGTATCTTCCAGTACGTCGACAACCTGAGCGTACAACTGGGGACTCATTCCATCCGCTTCGGGACTGACATTCGCCACATCATCGCCCACACCGAGGCCGGTGGTTCTACTTCTTCCATCAATTACGGGAATTTCTTTTTCAATTCCACCTCGGGCAACACGGCTACCGGGCAGGAGTTTGCTGATTTCCTCGTCGGCGTGCCCTTCCAGTCGCAGACCGATACCATCGTGCAAGACAATAACGGCACCACCAATTCGTACGCGTTTTACGGGCAGGATAACTGGAAGGCCACGCCCAATCTGAACCTTACCTTTGGTCTCAGGTACGAGTACCATCCAGCGCTGGCTGCTTCCAACGGTCTTACCGGCAACTTCGATCCGTCGGTTCCGTTGTCGGGCAGGCTGATCTACCCCGCAGGCCATGCCGACACGCTCTCGGTGGAAGAGCTTGCCAACGTGAATGCCTGCACGACCGAGGGCGTCAACAACCCATACGCCACGAACGCGGTCATCAACGGCGCGCCGTGCACTCCAGTGGTCACGAACAAGCAAGCAGGGCTACCCGAGGGCTTGCGCCACGCGCCGACGCTGCGCTTTGAGCCACGCTTTGGTTTCGCGTATCGCCCGTTCGGCAACGATCGCACGGCTATCCGCGGGGGTGTAGGCTACTACAACATCACCACCACCGGCGCGTTGTTCTACGCGATCACGCAGACGCTGCAGTCCAACTTTCAAACGTTCACCAACACTTATTCACCCGCCGGACCAGCCTTCTCGTTTCCCGCGACTACCCCGAACAGCACTACGTTTACGCCGAATCCCGGCAGCGTGTACTTCTATGCGGCCATTGACACCAACTGGCATGATCCCTACTCGCTGCAAAGCAATCTGTCGGTCGATCATGACTTCGGCCACAACATAGGCGGGCGTATCTCATACGTTGGCCTGCATACCTGGCACCTGGTATGGCAGCCTGAATACAACCAGTTGCCGAAATCCTCGACGGTGCGCGCTAGCGATCAGCCGCTCAGCGCCCATCCGTTTCCCAACTTTTACGCCATCACCGCACGCAGTACCGCAGCGCAGGCCGATTACCACGCTTTCCAGACCGAACTCTCGCATCGCCTGACCCATGGTCTTTCCTTCGATACCAGCTACACGTGGGCCAAGAACCTGGCGGATAACCAGGGCAGCAACGGCTCCTTCAATGGTGCCTCGTTTGTGGATGAACAGGGCGGCTACAACCCGACGGATAGCTACAACCAGCATGAGGACTACGGCAACGTCTCCGCCACCCGTCGCCATCGCTGGCTGACGACCGGCATCTACGAGCTGCCCTTCGGCCGCGGCAAGCGCTTTGGCAGCCACATGAATCGCTTTGAAGATGTCGCCGTGGGCGGCTGGCAGCTGAGCAACATCTTCCTGTGGCAGAGTGGTACTTTCCTGACCGCAGCGCTCCCGAACTATGACATTGACCCATCAGGAACGGGATCGGGTCCGACCGGCGGCGCCGTTCAGCGGCCCGATCGTGTCGCGAACGGGAACACCGGTGCGCACAATCGCAATCACTTCTTCAACAGCGACGCCTTTGCCTGCCCTGGGCAGACCGGGTACGCGTCGCTCGCACCCACGGCAGACACGGGTGTCACCCCCTGCGACGTAGGGGTTGGCTCGTTGCCCATCGGCCGCTTCGGCACGGAGCGGAATGGCGACCTGGTGGGCCCCGGCAGCGTCAGCCTTTCCTCGGGTGTCAGCAAGTCCATCGAGCTGGTGGAAGGCGTCAAGCTTCGTGGAGAAGCGACCTTTACCAATGTGCTGAACCACACCAACCTGGCAGACCCGGTGCTCGATATAAGCCAGTCGAACTTCGGCCAGATTACGGCGGCGCGCGGTTCTGATTTTGGCGGAAATCGCACCGGGCAGCTTTCACTCAAACTTGAGTTTTAGGGCTCGGCTACCCCGCGCACTCAGTTGCTTGCATAACATAGGTCAGGCCCGCACAAAGGAAAGAGCACGTGCCAGAGCAGGTCGAAGTTCGCTATCCGAGCGACAGCCTGGTTGCCGCTGAAATCGCCCGGCAACCTATCTTGTGGCCCACCACCCTGGAACGCATTCGCTCGGTCAGCGCTTCGCTGAAGCTGCAAGGCGTTCCGGTGATGGTGACGGGCGCCGGCACATCAGGATATGCAGCAGCGGCGGTGGCAGATGCGTGGCCGGGCGCGCGGGCCATCCACACCACCGACCTGCTGTTGCAAACAGAAACGGAGATTGCCACCGCACTGCCTGCCTTTGCTCACGGGGGTCTGCTGCTATCCCTGGCAAGATCGGGTGATAGCCCGGAAAGCGTCGGCGTGGTGGAGAAAGTCAAACGGCTGTTTCCCCAGGTAAGGCATGTGGCGATCCTGTGCAATGCGGCCGGCCGCCTTGCACACACTGCTGGGGTCCAGGCGATCCTGCTTGATCCGAGGACAAATGATCGCAGTCTTGCCATGACCGCATCGTTCTCAAACCTTGTATTAGGGGGCCTCAGTCTGCTGCATGGTGAGCGCATCGCTGCGGAGCTGACGGCGATCTGCAGTAACGCCACGGCTCTGCTTCCTCATTGGAACGAAGTAGCCATGGCCGTTGCGGCCGGTTGCGGCGACCGGATTGTATTTCTCGCGTCCAATATGAGCGCTCTTATGCTGGAGGCGTCGATCAAAGTCATGGAGATGACGGCTGGTCGCGTGAAGCCGATGGCCGAGAGCTATCTGGGCCTTCGTCATGGTCCGCTCACCTTCGCCCGGGGCGACACCCCGATCGTCTGCCTCGTTTCTTCAAACGAGCACAGCCGCCTTTACGAGAAGGATCTGCTGCAGGATTTACGGGAAAGAAAGCTGGGCAAATTAGTAGTGATCGGCGATGACTATGCCGCCTCCTGGCCGCACGACCACTTTGTGAAAGCCTGCGCTCCGAGCTTGCCGGCGGAGCTCCGCACGCCTTTTGAAGTGGTGTTCGCGCAACTGCTCGCCTTCCACCTAAGCAGGCAGGCCGGCATCGATCCGGACGATCCAAGCCCAGGTGGCGTGGTTACCCGGGTCGTCAGGCCATTCCGCCTGCACGAGGACCTCGGTTATGCTTGATCGGCAATCGCATTGGCATGTTTTCTTCAGGAGATCAGCAAATGCATTTGCTTGATTTTTGTGTCTGGTTGCAGCACACCAGTGTCGGCACCGCAGTGAGAGTCTCCCCCTGGCTCTTCCCTACTATCGAGTCGTTCCACATCGTAGGCCTGGCCTTCCTCGTCGGTTCCGTCGCACGCTTCGACATGAGGCTGCTCGGTTGGTACTCAGGATCTTCCGTCACTGCAGCGTCGAAGGCGACCATGCCCTGGGCGCTGGGTGGGTTTCTGCTGGCGATCATCACCGGCTCACTGCTCTTTAGTTCCGAGGCCGAGGGTCTTTACAGTAATCGCGCATTTCGGCTGAAGCTGATCATGCTCTTGTTACTCGGAGTCAATTCAGCCATCTTTGAGCTGCTCACCCGCAAGAACGTTCATCGCTGGGACGTCGGCACCGCAACTCCGCTCTCCGCAAAGCTGACAGGGGTCGTCTCCCTGGTTCTCTGGCCATGCGTCATCGTCGCCGGGAGATGGATCGCCTACGCGTAGCTAGCCCCCAACTTGTCATCCCGAGCAATCTGCTTGCAGTGCAAGTTAAGGACGGGATGAACGGGGTGCGATGCGCATCGGTCTGGCTGGGCGAGCGGAGCAGGATGTCCCCCACTCAAGCCAAACGCGGCTTGAGTGGGCCACCCTCGGCTTTTCTAGATGCGGGCAGGGAGCAAATCCTCCTGAGTGGCGACTGATCGGACCCTACAACATGTAGGGTGGCCCATTCAAGCCGCGTTTGGCTTGAGTGGGGGACATTTGAACCCTCGTCCAAAGCGCTTTCCATTTTGTCATCCCGAGCGCAGTCGAGGGATCTGCTTTGCGCCTTTCTCCTGCCCCGATTTTGACACGAGCTCCAGCATCGGATGGGCAGAGGAACGTGGGTCTCGATAGCAGTTGCTTCGCTGCTGGAAGTTAGTCTCCTGCCTTTGCTGCTAGTGGAGTGGTTCCTCTGCGTGTCCGATGCTGGAGCTCGTGTGGAGATTTGTTGAGGGAGAAAGGCGCAAAGCAGATCCCTCGACTGCGCTCGGGATGACAAATTGGGGGCTTTCTAGCTACCCGCAAAACGTGTCGTCGCACACCAAAGCTTAGCCTAACCTTAGGTCGGCGCCCCGTGCCCGGTGCCTTGGACCAGCGTCCAGCGAGTAAGGGATGGTGGTTAACATCGACATCTACCTCTTGAAGAGAGGAAGCGAATTGCCCCATTCGGTATTTGCCGCCTGGCAAACGGTTAATACGCAAACTGGCGTTTGAGCGTACCCTCTCCCGACCGGCTCGCCGTCGATTGCCGAACCACCAGCTCCGTTTCCAGCACATACTCGGCGCCCTTGTGCCGTTTTAGCTTCAGCATCTTGTCGAGAGCCTGGAAGGCCGTCACCCCCAACTGCTCACGCGGGACACCGATTGTCGTCAAGGGCGGCCGCGTTAACGAGGCGAAAGGTATGTCGTCGATCCCAATCACCGAGATATCCTGCGGCACATGCAGACCCTCTTCTTCGAGAGCCAGCATAGCCCCCATGGCGATGAGGTCGCTGCCGCAGAAAACCACAGTAGGTTTTTCCTTGTCCGCGAGAATCTGCTGGACCGCTGCAGCGGCCGCAGCAAAGTGATAGCTGCTATGGGTGACCGGGTTTGGATCCAGACCGCGAAAGCGAAGCCCCTCCACCAGGGACTGACAGATTCTGGCTGCCGTTTTGTTAGTTGGAGGACCTGCGATCACAGCCGCGCGGCGATGGCCCAGCGCGGCAACGTGTTCGATGGCCTGGTTAAGTCCCCGCTCATAATCGATGCGGATGTTCGACATCAACCGGTCGACTGGCTGTGGGTTGCAGAGGACCACAGCAATCCCCTCCTGCGTCAGGGAAGAAACGACCTTGTCATCGAGCGAAGAAGTAATGATCGCAGCGCCACGAACGTCATTCTCAATCAGCTTCTGAATGACTGACTCCGTCCGCTTCTCGTTGTATTCGGTGTTCAACAGCAGAACATCGAAACCGCGATCCCAGGCAGCAGACTGGAAACCCCGGATGATCTCGGAAAAGAAAGGATTGGTGATCTCAGAAATAACCAAACCGAATAAGTCGCTTTTGCCGATCGCCAGCCGTCGAGCGTGCACATTGCGGTGGTAGTGCAGCTGCTCCACGGCCGCGAGCACATGCTCTACCGTCTTTTTCGAGATATAGGGACTTTTGCTCAGTACCCGGGAAACAGTGGCGGGGGACACTCCGGCAAGCTTTGCGACATCGTTCATCGTATGCGCCACAGCATCATTCTCCGTTTGTGGAAGTAGTAGTGTACCCGCAACTGCATTCGCTACAGAAAAGCTTGTGGCCGATTGTCAGGAGCCAGAAAGGGGATAGCCATACTGCCGCAGGAACGAGGTACGAAGAGCCGCATCCCGAAAGGCTTCGGTGCCGCCAGTTGCCTGGGTAGAAAGTGCGCCGGTAACGTTACCTGCCTGCGCGCATGCGGCGATCGGCAGACCCTGCAACCAGGCACCGAGGAACCCGGCATCGAAGCTGTCGCCGGCACCAATGGTATCTACGGGAGCGACAATCATGCCAGGCACATCGAACACCTGGTCATGGTGCTTGACCCTGCATCCCTGCCGCCCTCGCTTTACCACGATGGTGGGGACCTTGTCGGCAAACATGCGCAAGGCTTCTTCCAGACTTACGCCGCCTGCCATGCGGCAGATCTCACCTTCATTAGGTAAGAAAAAGTCCACATGCGGCAATAACTCATTGAGTGGGGGACCCCAGCCGTTGGCGGGATCGTCGTTGGTATCGAGCGAAATGCTCAATCCTGCGGCTTTGAGATACCTGATCAACTCGACGATACCGTCGTGCAAGCCCTGCTGCAGATAAAGGGAGCAGAGGTGAAAGTGCCGTGCCTGCGCCAGGCTTTCCCAGTCAAGATGTTTAACCGTCAGGCCGGCGATGCTGCCCAGGTAAGTAAGACTGTGCCGTACGGGACCATGGGGCAGCAGGATGGTGACACCTGTCGAGACAGAAGGATCGACGATTGCACCCGAGGTTTCCACACCAGCCTCGCGCAAGCGGCCCAGCGCAATGCGGCCCAGATCATCGTCTCCCACCAGGGTGGCAAAGCGAACGCGCATGCCGAGAGTAGCGGCGTTGTGCGCGACGATCGCGGAGGAACTCCCCAGAGTCGAAGTGAACCCGGTTCCCAGCAAATCGCGCTCGGCCTCCATCACCAGGGGAAGACCGTACAGGATGAGATCGAGGTTGAGTTCACCCGCGATCGCCAGATCGAAGAGCTTTGCGTCATTTTTCTTGATACCAGTCATCATGCTCACTTGCCGCCTTGGTTACAAAGACTGCCCAAAGCTACGCTGCAAGGCTCGCTGTTGCGTTGGGCTACTGGAAAAGGGTTTCTGACAGTGGCTGCGCCGGGGTGCGACAGCCGTGATCACCAGCACGGGGGCAGTCGTGCGGGTAAGGAATCCTCATCTTACCTGCGAATACGGTCCCGTGGCTGCGCCACCAGGAACTCTTCCACTCCGGCAGCACACGGCGCGACCGTGCACGGCCGTGACATGATCGGCGCGGTTGGCTGACCATACCCTCGTTCAAACGAGACGTCATTTCTCACCAGGTAAAGCTCTACCCACTGACCGTCCTGGTAGGTGGTGAGCGGCACGATCCGCTTTGGGTTCAGCTGCAACCACTGCACGAGGTAGGCTTTGGTATTAATGGCGCGATAGGCGGCGACATCCGCATAGCGCAGGTCTTCGCCGCTCATGTCCTGTTCGACCCGCGCCGTGCCGTGTCCTGATTCGTTATCTTTCTTCTGGTCAGCGCTCCCCACAAGGTAGAGCTTGCTATCGGGCGCGGCTTGTAAAGCCTGCTTCCCCTGGGCGAGGCACGGCGCGGCATCATCTTCGATTCTTGCAGGCCGGCGAACGTCCTTATCGAAGTGGATGGTGCACAAAGCAGTGATGCCTTTTGGCAGGGCCCGATCAGCCGCGTTGGCAGCTGCGGTCGACAGCAAAGTCGCTAGCAAAACAAGTTTCCTCTTCACTGTTCTACTTCTTGCCTTCCGCGGATACGGACTGACGCGCCATTACCTGGAAGGTCTTGCCGTTGATGGTTGCGCTGATCAACAACATCGTAGGGGTACCATCGCGGCGAGGATTGCCGACAAGCACGACCTGGTCACCCACCTTAGCCGTTCCCTCTTCCCAGCCGCCGTGGTTGTACATCACGCTGGGGCTCTGGCCCTCCACCGCCCAATGCTCCACTGGTGCAGACGGCGGCGCAGTCTCGGCTTTACCGTCGAAGTAAATAAAGCAGTGCGGGTTTGCCCAAACCATTTTGGTGATCACGCCCTTGTATGTTACTGCTTTGGCCGTGTCGAACATGGCAGTGGAGTGATGTGCCCAGACCGTGACAGGCGCGCAGCAAGTGGCCATCCACAGCAGTGCTGGTAGTATTCGCTTCTTCATTGCCGCTCTCCTGAAAACACCTTCGATTGGGCCCGCGGTTTACTGGCCGGTAGACGGCTTTGCGGGCTTAGGGATGGAACACCCGCGTTCCTGGATCTCACTGTTCGTCCGCCGGAACAAGCGGGTATACGAGGCCGGCCTGGCCAACATCTCGGGGTCCTGCGCGGTCGCGCGGTATTCGAGAAACCTACCGCCGTCCACCAGCCGCAGTTCTTCCAGCAATGGAGCTGCTTGCTATTCACCACGCCTGCATCGTTTAACCATGTACGATTGGTGAAGTGGACGCTATCGATTTCCAAACTGTCCCCATTCCAGCGCGCGACCGAATCGCCATTCCATAACGGACGTGCTTTGGCGATGCGTTCGGCGTGCACCGCATCGAGATTGATGGTGCGCAGATGCCCCCAGGCAGGAGTTTCGAAAACCATTACCAACTTGTTCGGGGCATCGCGCAACAGCTCGAACTTCACATCGGACGTGCCATATATCGAAAAGGTCCCATGACCTGGCAGACGTCTTTCGGATCTGGCCCGAGCCTGGCCTTGCTCTGTGCTTCCAATGCAGCAGGTGTCAGTGCCAGCGACAGATGCTTATCTGCTGCCACGGCGCCGGTGGGCAACGCCGCGCCTTCCGGAACGGCCTCGTAAATACCCAATAGCCGTGATGCTTTCTCGCTGAAGGATGGACCCGCTTCGGCCGTCTTGGCTGCTACCTGGGCAGGGCCGCTCATAAATGCAACGCCACACAGTACGCATAGGAGCCATCGATTTTGAGCGCTAGTGCAAAATTTCATCCAGCTCCTGTTTGGCCGTTTCACTGCTTTACTTCAGTCGCTGGTTTTTGACCCTCAGCAGTGAAGGGTGAGAGATCTTCATTGCACACCCACTCAATGTCATTGCGGTCTGGCCCCGCGCCGAGATGAGGCGTGTTGAACCGGATGAAGTAACGTTTGAGCATGTATGGACTGGTGAGAGCTTTCGGGTCGGCCATCTGGTAAGTGATCTCGAGGTATTTGCCGCCCTTGACCAGGCGCATACGTTCCACCATGTGGAGCTGCGTGCTGTGGGGCTCGCGATCATCCCCCAACCACGAAAGCGCGTTGTAGCCAGTGGTATCGATCACCAGAGTCTGACCCTCCCAATGCGCAATCGAGTGACCGTTCCACGATGGCGTCAGTGATGGCGGATGGCTGCCAGTCAGATAAACACGCCGGATGCCTTCGGTATCTGGCTCCACAGGAATGATCGTGATCTTGTTAGCTGAGCTCAGCAGGGCAAACCCGTAACCGTAATTGATAAATGGAAACCATCCCTCGGGATCGCACAAGCTGCCGGGAGCATTGTCATAAGAAGTGGCTTCCCGCTTCGCCTTACCCCAGGGGGTCAGGTGAGACACCACCAAGGGGTCAGCTGCGTCATAAGCAGGATCGACATGCAGATCTTTGGGGAATGACGGATCGGGCGTTTTGAGATCCACACCTTCCCAATCGCCGGCCATGGCGGCGGGCAGGGGACGGTAGCGATCATCCTGACTGGGCACCGGTGGCTTTGCTGCGCGCGCAGGAAGGCAGGTGAGTGCAACCAATATGACACCCGCCACACTCCATGCACGACGATCGGTAGTCACGGGTGACACCTCGACACTCAGACCGATAGCAATGAGGAAAGCTCGCTGGTCTGCGAAGTACGCTACGCTCTGAAAATCGTAGGATGTTGAGCAATTTTTGCAACTCGCCCCGGCAAAGTCAAGCGCTTGCATAAGGGATTCAGCATCCTTTTGGGTCCGCCTGCAGGCGATCCTCAGAACTCCTCCGCCGGATCCCCAGTATGCTATGGACACCCCCATGAAGACGCTCACGAGATCGTACCTGGCTCGACACCTCGGCCTAGCCGCACTAGCGCTGCTGTTCGCGTGGCCATCCGCCGGGGCGCAAACGCAATACTCAGCTTCTCCCGAATACCAGGAGATGATTCACGAACTGCACCAGCCGGCTCCCTCGCCGGCCTACATGGCGACCGGACACCGCCCAGTGCAGGACCTGAACCTGCGGGTCAAGATGCATCAAGACAAATTGAGCCTGCGACTCGACACCGGTTCTATCGCGCTGGCCATCGATAAGATTTCGTTTGCCGTGTCCACTACCAATCTGCAGACCAAAGCGGTTTGGCAACTGACGCAACCGCCAGACCCGGCATGCGCCACCTCGGTGTCTGGGGTTCCCACCTCGGCGTCTGCGACTGACGGTGCGCGTCACATGGTGACCGTCCGCGCCGGCCACAGGGAATGGACGCTTTTGAGCTCTGCTGCGCAAACCTGCAGCGATCTGCTACTCGAGGTACTCGATGAGGCGACGATCCGTGCCACGTACAGCAATCGTGCGCCTGCGACGGCGACGAACCTGAACATCCATTTGTCTGGTGGGCTCCCGCTCTTCGGTTTGGGAGAGCGGTTCTGGCAGGCCGCCTTGCACGGAACCTCGCTCGAGGTACGGCCAGCGGATAAGTCCGGTGAGCCCGGCCATGCCTGGGTGTATGTCGCGACTCCCTTTGTGGTCAGCCCGGGCGGTCTGGGCTTTTACGCGGATACGGTATTCGATTCCAGGTTCCGCTTTAACCCGGGCGGCACCGCCTTCGATGTCAGCATTGCCAATCAGCCGGTGTCGTTCTACCTGATGGCCGGCGCAGGTCCGAAGGAAATACTCACGGCATACACCGGAATCACCGGCCGTCCGCAGAACCCGCCCTTATGGACCTTCGGACCCTGGATCAACTCGGTGCAGGGCAAGGATGCAGTGCTGGAAATGGCCACCCGAATTCGCACGCAAGGTATTCCGGCGAGCGCTTTGTGGGTGTTCGACATCATGGATGAACCCCACAATCTTGGTTGGCCCTTCTGGTACTCGAGCTACTACGGCAATCCTCGGGCCTTCACCGATGAGCTCCACACCCGCGGATTTAAGGTGCTCAACTATGTGCACCCTTACGTGCGCCAGGAGATGATCCCCTACCCCAGCCCCAGCCCCGCGTATCAAAAGGGGGTTGATGAGAAGCTGCTGCAACTTGGCGCCGATGGCTTGCCTGCAGGGCCGCGCTTCGAACCAGTCAGAACCGGCAACATCGACTTCACCAACCCCGCGGCTGTCGATTGGTGGCAAGGCATGATCACCAGCGCTGTGCGCGATCAGGGCTTCGATGGCTGGATGGAGGATTTCGGCGAATGGATTGCCGATACGGATACTTTCGCCGCCGGCAAGGGTGCCACCGTTGCTGAAGTGTATCCGCTGTTGTATCACAAGATTACGCTGCGCATTGCCCAGAGCCTTAACCCCTCCGTTGCGCCGTTCTCTCGCTCAGGTTCGTCCGGGTCGCAACAGTTCAGCCCCGTTCTTTGGGGAGCGGATCAGGCGCACAACTGGTCTCGCGACTACGGCCTGCCTTCTGTCGTGACGGCGGGCATCACCGCTGGATTGTCTGGCTTTTCTACCTGGGGCCCCGACATATTAAGCGATGGGGATTCAAAGGAGCTCTGGATGCGCTGGGCCGAGTTTGGCGCACTCACTCCGGTCATGCGCGATCACGTTTGGGCAAAACCGCAAAACTCGATCAACCTGTGGTCCGACGCTGACACACAAGCGCAATTCAAGAAGTACGCTCTGCTGCATAGCAGCCTACTTCCCTTCTTCGCCACCCTTGCAGCAGAAGCTCACGCGACTGGCGTGCCGATCATCCGGCACCTCATGCTGGAATACCCCAATGATCCACGCAGTTACGGTGCCGAATACGAATATCTGCTGGGGAAGGATTTGCTGGTTGCGCCCGTCATCGAGCCCGGCGCGACCAAACGTACGCTCTACCTTCCCCCTGGCGAGTGGGTCAGTTACTGGTCAGGAGCCCGCTACCAGGGGGCGCAGGACGTAACGGTACCGGCACCGCTGGACGAGATACCGATCCTCGTGCGTGCCGGCGCCGTGTTGCCGTTTCTATCAGAATCGGAAACTGCAAGCCTCGATTGGGCCAGTCCACAACTGCTGACCGGGCCCATGGAGTGGAGAATCTTTCTCGGCGCCGGCAACCATCAGGACTCCACGTTTACCCTGCCCGACCAGACCACGGCTCACCTGCAGTATCAATCCGGCGAACTTCGGCTGGATGGCACTGCGACGATGGATCGCGACTACCAGGTAATCCTTCGGGCTGAGGGGCCGCCCACATCCATTCAACTGGAGAATCAACCGCTGCCTGCCGGGCAACCGGGGGAGTCGAAGAGCGGCTGGTGGTACGAACCGGCCGATCACTCGTTACATATCAGGCTGCGGTCATCCAACTTCCATCTCCTCTTGCAGGGTTTAAGGACAAGCGCTGGTTGACTTCCCTAGCCCGAGCTGACAGGGCCCGCGCCGTTCGCTTCGCTTGCGGTGATTTGGTCTCCATGCACTTCGTCGCCGCGCAGGCCGCCTGAGTGCCTGGCTTCGCGAACTAAGCTCCCGAGGGTTGTACGCTTGTGATGAAGTGGTATAGCCTTCCGGCGAGGCCGTCAAATGCGCCAGAATCGTTCCGTCCCACCTTGCCCTGTCATTCCCGTGCTTATCTACCCCGATCCCAGCGTTGCATCGGACTGGCTAGGCAAAGCCTTTGGCTTCACAGTACGGCTGCGTATTGCTAACCACCGCATTCAGATGCGCGCCGGCCAGGGCTGCTTCACGATTGCCGAAGGGAACGCCGTTCCGAATCACTCCTGTATCGTGCAAATCCGCATTGAAGACGCACGCGGCCATTGCGAGCATGCACGGCAAGCAGGGGCCATCATCCTGACTGAACCCACGGATCACAATTACGGCGAACGTCAATACAGTGCTCAGGACTTCTACGGACATCGCTGGGACTTCACCCAAACCATCGCCGATGTCGAGCCGGAAACCTGGGGTGGCACGTCAGTGAGTTTGTAAGCAAGTTTCCGCCGGGTTCCTATACTCGGCTCAGGATAAACTTCGGTCATGTCACTAACGATTGCTTCCGCGCACTTGAGTGATGACGAATTCTTGAAGTTAGTGGAAAACTGCGAGCTTCCCCTGGCCAAGTTCCGGCATGGCGACCATCTGCGCCTGGCATGGTTGTATGTGCACAGACAACCGTTGGGGCTTGCCATCGACTCCACACGAGAAGCTATCAGGCGATTGGCGGAACACAATGGTTTGGCGCACATCTTCCATGAAACGCGCACCCGAGCCTGGGTGACACTGCTAAGCACCCACGACGAACCCACCTTCGGCGAGTTTATTAGGCGGTAACGAGCGTCGCCTCCGATCTGCTTTGCTGAACGAATTCTGGACTCCAGAGTCGCTTGAAAGTGATGCTGCACGTACCGCGTGGCTTCCACCGGACCGCGCCCCGCTGCCAGTCTGAAATATTGCATGGCAGTAAATTCTGGATTTCGGTCGACATCGGTTATCCCAACGAACGGACGGCTGGTCGAAACTGCAGTCGCAAAAGCATGCGGTGCAAAGCCCTTAAGAGTTACGGCCTGGAACTTTCCATCAATTCGGCTACTCGGCTGCTCCCGCTTCTCGGCCTGCCGCGAAGGCCGCGAGAAACGTATCGGCAACATGCACCTCAAGATCATGGGGAGCTTTGCCTCCTGCTTTGGTGATGAATACATGCCGATAAATCAGGGGACCGAGCAAGAGCGCGATAGCGATCTCTGGATCGATGCCACTCCGCAGTATGCCCAGGGCAGTACCCCGCTTAATCATATTGCTCAAAGCGATCCGGGCGGGTTCCACGACCCGGGCTCTCCAAACAGTACCCATTTCGCGATTACGCGAAGCATAGGCGATCATGTGTGGGGTAATTCGCTCGCGCATCTCCTGGTGCTCTAGTGCAGGTTGATAGCGTAGTTGCGCAATGAGATCAGCACGAAAATCTCCTGAATCAAAAACGGGAGGTTTTTCATTCAACCCATGAAGATGGCTCAATACCTCCAGGCAGAGCGCATCCTTATCCCGCCAGTGCTTATAGATTGTGGCCTTGCTTACGCCAGAGATCTCAGCGATGGCGTCCATGCTGGTGGCATCGATCCCGTGCTCCGCGAACAATTGGATGGCGCCCTCCAGAACCTTGCGGTGCGCCTCGACACTCCGTGTTCTGGCCACGGATTACGCTTCGATTCTGCTAAACAGGTAAGCGCCTGCGCCCAGGAAGACCGTCGCGATCATGACCAGTACCAACACATCAAAGGTGAGACTGAAGTGCCAACTATTGATCAGCGCGCCGCGCAAGCCATCCACACCGTACGCTAATGGATCGAGGCGGGTGATAATGCGCATGGCGAGCGGCAGGTTTGCCAAGGGGAAGAGCGCGCCTGAAAGAAAAAAGATCGGCATGACCATGAAGTTCATGACCAACTGAAAGCCCTGCATGTCCTTGATGACCGAACCGATGCCGGTGCCCAGCGCAGAGAACACGATCGCTACCAGGCCAACAAAGAGAAAGGCCGTGGGAAGTGCCAGCCAACTGTGCGGGCGAAAGCCTGCAATAAGACAGATGACCAGGATGAGCGTGCCCTGGATGACAGCGACGGTGGCGCCTCCCAGCGTGCGGCCGACCATGATCTGCAAACGCGAGACAGGCGCCACCAGAGTTTCTTTCAGGAAGCCAAATTGCCGGTCCCACAGCATGGCGATGCCAGAAAAGACCGAGCTGAACAGCACGGTCATACCAATCACACCAGGCGCCATGAACTGCAGGTAGCTGCCGTGGCCTGCCTGCTGAAACACAGGCCCGAGGCCGAAGCCAAGAGCCAGCAGGTAAAGGCAGGGCTGGCCAAGCGATACCACGATCTGCACGCGAGAGCGCACGTACCGCTTTAGCTCGCGCAGCCACAAGATATAAATAGCCCCCATTGAGATTCCCTTTCGCAGAGGTGAATTTAGCGGCGGCCGAACATCTGAGCGACCTGGCGGAGTGCGTCTTTTCCGCTGGCAGCCTCATCGCGCAGCGAAGAGCCGGTCAAGGCGAGAAATGCGGCTTCCAGTGATTCGGAGTTGGTCTGGGCCTTTAACTCAGCCGACGTACCCTGCGCTACGATGGTGCCGTGATCCATGATCGCGATACGATGCGCCACACGATCCGCCTCGTCCATATAGTGCGTGGTAAGGAAGACAGTGGTCTTCTCGGTTTCATTGAGGCGTTTGACGTGTGTCCATAGCTGATTACGGCTCTGCGGGTCCAGCCCCAGGGTCGGTTCATCAAGAAACAGGATTTTTGGGGTGTGGAGAAAGCCGCGCGCAATCTCAAGCCTGCGTTTCATGCCGCCGGAGAATGTTTTTACGTAAGCGTCTCTGCGGTCCCAAAGCTCGAAGAATTTCAACAGCTCTTCCGTGCGTTGCACTCGCAGCTTGCGAGGCACGCTGTAGAGCACTCCGTGCAGATCCATATTTTCGTACGCGGTCTGCTCGTTGTCGAGGCTCGGATCCTGGAAAACGATGCCAAATCGTTGCCGCGCCTGCTTTTGCTTGACCGTGGGGTCGAGACCATCGAGTTCGATGCGGCCGCTGGTTGGGCGCAGCAGAGTGGTCAGCATTTTGATGGTGGTGGTTTTGCCGGCCCCGTTCGGCCCGAGGAAGGCGAAGATCTCTCCCTGGGCTACATCGAAGCTGATGTCTTTGACGGCGGTGAAATCGCCGAATGTCTTAACCAGATTGCGGACGGAGATCATGGGAGCACACCGTTGCTTTCTTAGTATGCTTAATACTGAACGGTTTAGTTCAGTTTGTCAAGGAGTCATGACTGCTCGCGACCGGTAAAGAGGGTCGACTCAGAGGGACCGCTTCTCAGCTGGTAATCCTAGGTTGCTCGGTAACCATGACATTGCGGAGCATGCCGCCGTCGCGCACCAGGATCGATTCGACTTCATTTACCCTGTCGCCTGCATCCACCATGATCAGCATCCCGTTCGGTCCCATCCGATCCTGTAAGAGTTGAACAGTAGCAGGGGCGACACCGGCTTGGGACAGTGTTTGTTGCAAATGGACTTCGGTGAACGGAATTTCCTGGCGGCTAGCCTCCACTACATCATCAACGGTCGCCAGGTCAGCGCCGCGCGCGTGCAGGTCATGCTCAAACGAGTGCCTCAATCTCCAGTGCATCGTGTGCTCGCCGGAGAGATCGCTGGGCAGCATAGCGCCTTGAGCAGCCTCTCCAGGTACACCGCTGGTCGAAGGAGCGACGGCGATAGCCCCTGCGGAAAAGCCCGCGAGCTTGAGATCTACGATTGCGTCGCGCGCTGTTACGTCATCGAAGAAAATGGCTGCGACGGCTTGAAAGGCTTTGGTTCCGTATGTATTTGTTCCGTCGGTCCACATACCGTGTGCGCTCCATTCGGACGGCGATTGTTGCGCGTCCACACGAATGGGATGCCTGCAAGCCCGATGGGATGTCCATCCGCTGCTCGCAGCACGCATTCCAGCGTGAGCAGACCATTAGCCCCGCACTTCTCACGGCCCATTCCCTAACGAATGACGGGTGGAGTCCTGGTTTATCGGCCCATAGGGCTTTACCTGGTGGTTGTTCTCGCTAGAACGACAGTTTGAGGGCCAACTGTATCAGGCGTGGATTGTTTACCGTGGAGTTGACCGCGCCGAACCCGTTTGCCTGTTGCACCGTACCGTCAGGCGCCAGTGAAGCGAGCGCCAGGTCACCTACCGGAGAGCCGAACTGGGCGTGGTTAAAGAGGTTGAAGAACTCGGCGCGGAAGTTCAAACCCATCTCGCGCGGCAGAGAGAACTGCTTAATGAGCGAGAAGTCTGTATTCACGAAGCCCGGGCCGGTTGCCGGCACGCGCCCGGCGTTGCCCAACTCGCCCGCAGCCGGGGCCGAGAAGCAGGAGGCATTCAGCCACTGCAGTTTGCTGTGATCTCCACCCTGCACGTTGCAGCCGGCGGACTTATTGGGCCGGTTGAAGTTGTTGCCATTGCCGCCATTCTGGAAGAAAGAGCCAGATTGGTTATTGCTGTAAATCAGGGGGTCGGGGAAACCAGAGGAAATCCTTTCAATGACCGTTGTTTGCCAGTTACCCAGCAGGGAGTTAGTGATGCCATTCCAGTTGCCACCGAATTGTTTGCCGCGGCCTAACGGCAGATCGTAAATGACGCTGCCGGTGAAACTATTATCCAGATTGATCTGAGACAAGCCCCAGTCCAGTTTGCTCCAGTTGGGAAGCGGGAAGAAGGGGGCGCTCAGCAACGAGCCCAGGCCATCTGACAAGCCGTTGTCATAGGTGTGCGAATAGGTGTAAGCCAGCAAAGCGTAGAGACCATACTTAGGCGTTTTGGTTTCGGCTTTGATTTGCAGCGAGTCGTAGTTGGTGCGGCCCACGTCCCCGAAGAGAAAGATGCTATCAAAGGTGTTATACGGCGGCACGTAGGCAGAACCGTCCGGGTTACAGCCGATGGTGTAGCCGGACACAGTGCCGCACGCCGTTGGGCTGCTGGTATTCAGGTTGTTACCAATGACCAGGATGTGCCGGCCACGAGAACCCGCGTACCCGGCAGTGAGCACCAGGTTACCGAGCAGTTGGCGCTCCATGTTGGCGTTGAACTGGAACACGCGCCCCAGCTTGATGTTGGTTGGTTCGGTGTAGAACGAGCCAGTAAAGGTCTGTGGTGTCGGGGGCGAAGGGATGGCCTGGAAGCCACTGGAGAGGCTGATACCCGAAGCCGTTTGGCCTAACGCGGTTGCGCAGTAGGAAGTGACGAAGGCGCAGCCGGCGGAGGCGAACGCGTCCGACTCACCCAGAAAGGGCGGGTTCTGCCACAGCCCATTCGCACCCTGGCTCCAGGCGGAGTCATGGAAAAGCGCGAGGCCTGCGCGGAGAACTGTCCGGTCACTGCCAAAGACTTTCCAGGTGCCGCCGATGCGGGGCTCGAGCGCGGTCCAATCCATATTGACGCCGGCCGACCCGTTCACGCCGTTCTGGTTCGCGATCAGTACTTGTCCCGTGGCGGGCACGTAATTAGCCTGGCGTCCGTGCGCTTCGGTGATAGGTGTGGTCATGTCCCAGGCAAGGCCCAGGTTAAGCACGATGGTGGGCGTTACGCGCCAGTTGTCTTCCACGAAGGGGCGGAAGATTTTCCAGCGGCGCCCGGTGACCGGGCCCTGGAAAGTCTGATCATGAATGGCCAGCCCGGTGATGCCGAGCAGAAAGTCAGCCTGCGGGTTGCCGCCGATGCTGGCGCTGTTCAAGCCAGTGAAGTTGCCACCGTTGCCAATAATCCAGAAGCCATCCTGGAATGCTTCCGTCCCGACATTCATCTGGTTCCCGCGGAAGTCGATGCCTGCGCGGATGTCGTGCTTGCGGCGAACGATGTCCAGCGAATCGCGGAACGAGAAGATGTTGGTGCCACCCTGGAACGGCGAGTAGCCGCGATCACCGACAGCCCAGTAGCCGCCCGTAACGATGGTCGAGACCAGGCCGCAGCTATAGGCGCCGGGCAGGCACTTGCCATCGTTGCAGCCCAGGTTGGCGTTGGGGATGCCGCCACCGATGGTGGTGGAAATGCAGGTGCCGGTGCCTTGCGAGGTGATGTAGTTGAAGATGCGGTTGTAGCCGAAGCTGGCCTGGTTCACCATGTTCGAGGAAAACACATGGGTCGCGCCCAGAGCCAGATTGCGGGCATGGTTAATGATGCGCTGGTTGCTGCCGAAGGCATTCGCTTCGGCAAACCCAGGCGAGCCGCCGGGCACAAACGAGAAGGCCTGCTCGTAGCTGAAGCGGCCAAACAAATTGTCCTGCGAAGTCAGCGTGTGATCGAGCCGGATATCGAACTTGGTATCGTTCAGTTTCCGAACCGGCTCATTCACGTAGTTGTAACCAGCGTTGGCGCCGTTTGCATTGGGCGTCGGGTACAGGTTCATCATCGCCTGCCCGATGGGATTGATCAGCTGTGCCGGAATCTTGTTACAAGGGGTCCCCGGTGCCTGACTGCCATCGGGGTTCGCGGCCAGTGGGTTCCCTGCACTGTCGCAATGAAAATAGACGTTCGGATAGTCGGCAGCGTTGGTCGAGGCACCAATCATGTTGGGGTTCACGATGCCGATGCCAGAGACGGGATTGCCGAAGGCGTCGTTCGAGAAGTCACCCGAGCGCATAGCCAGGGAAGGAACCAGGCCGGTAAAGGCGATGGCGCGCAACTGGTCCTTTTGTTCCCCGTCCACGAAAAAGAAGGTCTTGTTCTTGAAGATCGGTCCGCCGACGCCACCGCCAAACTGGTTGAGGTTGAACTTTTCCGCGGAGTTGGCGAAGTAGCTCTTGGCGTCCAGGGATGTATTGCGCACGAATTCGAAGAGGGTACCGTGCAGGTTGTTGGATCCGGACTTGGTGGTCACCAGCACCGTCGGACCCGCACGGGTGCCGTATTCGGCGGAGTAGGTGTAGGTCAACACCTTGAACTCCTGAATGTCATCGATCGAAGAAAAAATGCTGATGCCGCCGGCAGTGAGCTCGTTGTTGTCGACGCCATCGAGCAGCCAGTCGGTGCTATTAGGACGCGAGCCGCCGACAGAGAGCGAGAACGAACCACGCGCGGCGACTTCACTGCTGGCCGCCGAGGTAAAGAAGCTGTTGGGATTGGTTTCGGCGGTCGCCCCTGCGGTCAGCGTGGCGAGCTGCACAAAATCGCGTCCGTTCAAGGGCAGTTGCGAAACTTCCTGGGAGGTGATCACCTGGCCCAGCGATGGATTCGCGGACTCAATCGCGACGGCATCGCCGGTCACAGCGACGGTCGTCACTACTGTTGCTGGGAACAGCGCAAAGTTGAGCTCACGCGCTTCATCCACCTGCAGGTGGAGATCTTTTGTCTCGGCGCTCTGAAACCCATTGGCGTCGATGTGTACCGTATACGTGCCGACCGGCAGCAATGGGAGCAGGTAGTGCCCGGCTGGATCGGTCTTTGTGTCACGGGTGACGCCGGTCCCCTGGGCAGTCGCGATTACGTTCGCATCCGGAATGCCCGATCCTGACTTATCTGCCACATTGCCGGAAACACTCCCGGTCGCCTGCGCATGCAGGCGTGGGGCCGCCAGCAGCACGAGCATGAGAGCGAAGATCCAGGCGAACGAATGCTTGCGCGATTTAGAGGAGGGCTGGTGAATTGTCCGTTGAAGAGAGAGCGGCGAGCGTGTGGCATCCATCGTGCGAGTCATTGGACAGGCCCCTTCTGGTAATCGGCTGTGATAGTGCTTGCATCAACGGGCCCATGGGATACCTCGACTGTAGAAACTGACTGGCGGAAAGTCAACGCAAGTTTTGCGTTGATTGCATGTGCGTGATGGCCTGGGCGCGTGGGTGCTGTGCTTCTTCTCCCAATAAACGTATGCGGCGAATTAGCAATCTCTGCTAATTGGTATACAGAGCTTCGCTCGCATCACCCGAGACCGTGTTTTCAGGGCATTTCTGCAGTGAGCGAGAGCTTGCGCTACTCTGCAAAAGAACGAGGTGAAGATTGATGATGTCGCTCAAGGTAAAGCTGCTTCAAGCGTCGGCAAAGGCGCCGACCGTCACGCATCCCGGGGAGGATATCGGTTATGACCTGTACGCGGTCGACGATTACACGCTTCATCCCGGGCAGGTTTACCGTGTGCGTACGGGAGTGGCCGTGGCTGGCGAGGCCGATGGAAAGCCCGTGGGTTTTTTGGTGAAGGACCGGTCTTCGATGGCTGCCAACGGTGTGTTTAGTCACGGTGGTGTGATTGATTCCTCGTACCGTGGCGAGATTGTCGTGCTGCTGTCGACCGTGACTGTTGGTTATGAAGTGCATGCAGGTGACAGAATCGCCCAACTGGTGCCCACGCCAGTGCTCACTGGAAGCGTGATCGTCACGGAAGAATTGGAGTCGGGAACGAGGGGCGTGCGGGGATTCGGCAGTTCGGGCCGATGACGAGTTGTTGCGGTGGACGGAGGAAACAGCAGGTCCCTCCGCTGCGATGCGCTCCAGGCGGGATGATAAGAGTGTTGCGAGAAGCGGCATGCGCTTTGAAGCTGATGCTTCGCACAGGTGTGAGAAAGTTTAGGAGTACTTTAATGATTGCTATTCGAACGATCAGTCTTGCGTTCACGCTGGTTGCGCTATCGGCAGCAGCGCAGACGCCGGCCCCACCTGCGGCACCCACAACGGCCGCGACCGCAGCCAAAGGCGACAGCAGTTACATCGATGCCCAGGGCACGGCATACATCACGCGCGTTATTCCAGTACCGTTAGATCTCAGCCCGGAGGCGCGCAAATCGCTGATTCGCAGAACGCCTGATCAAGCTCCTGCGCAATCTTTGGAACAACGCCGAGCCTCCACCGACGCCTGGGCGGCCAGGGCGAAGGCCGCGTGGACGGCGTTGTGCCCCAACACGATCGCGGAATCCTCCATTGCGGGTGTTCCGGTGCGCATCGTGACTCCGGCCAATCTCGCCGGCAGCAATCGCGATAAGGTGCTATTGAATCTCCATGGCGGCGGCTTTAACTCAGATTCCGGCTCTTATACGGAAACGATTCCCATCGCCGGCTATACGGGGATCAAAGTGATCGCGGTCCTGTATCGGCTTGCGCCGGAACATCCCTTCCCTGCTTCTGTGGAGGACGCGGTCGCGGTTTATCGCGAACTCCTGAAGACCTATTCACCCAACCACATAGTTCTCTATGGCACCTCGGCCGGCGCAATTCTTACTGCGGAGGTCGCGGTAAAGCTCAAGCAACTCAACCTGCCCCTACCAGCAGGTCTGGGCATCTTCAGTACGCTGGACGGATTTGCGCACGAGGCTGATTCCCAGGCCCTGTACACGCTGCAGGGCTTTGCCGGCCACCTTGATCCTCCGAGCGCAGCCGTGCACGACTCCTATTATGTCGGCAGTACCGATCCGCAAGATCCCGTCCTTTCGCCTATCTATGCGGATGCGCACGGTCTGCCGCCATCCTTATTCATTACCAGCGGCCGCGATGCTCTTCTGAGCGGCACGACTAATCTGCACCGCGCCTACTTGCGCGCTGGCGTGGACGCCCGGCTGGTAGTCTTCGATGCGCTGCCGCACGCGTTCTGGTACGACTCTGCCCTGCCAGAGTCGATAGAAGCCAACCACATCATGGCGAATTTCATGTTGAAGCAGCTGGGGCAGTAAGCAGCGAAGGATAACCCTGCAGTCCCGCCAGGCATTGAGTACCACTTGGGGGCCAACCCATGCGGGTGCCCCACATCTCACGACGTTATCCAGTCGGGAGATGTGTGAAAGTTTTACCCTCTTTTTCCCTCAACCGAATGGGTATTTGCTGACCTGAAAGCGCATACAACCAGGCCGCGCCACGTTGCGACGATACGCACAACTTGTTTGTGACGTCCCATTTGCCACCACTACGGTTTTCTTTACGAGCGAAAGTCGTGATAGCCTTTGTGACACGTTGCATTCCATGCAGCGTGGGAAGGCAAAAGCTGTCCGGGGTTTCGCTTCAAGCGTCCCAAAGGTCCGGTACCGGGGCGCATGAAATAGAAGCGCCTGGTTGCAACGCAGGGGTCAAAGTAATTCACGAGTGAGGAGGTAATCGTTGATGAAGCCCGCAGAGATACCACTCGACGTGCATTTCGATGAAGCACTCTCAGCAGTGAACGATATTTTGGAGGAGAGCGGCATTCATGTGATCCGTCAAACCCGGATTGCAGACGTGCTAATCCAGTACCACGCCAGCAGGTGTTACAGCGTAGTGGGTTTATTGCCCGGCCATCCTGCCATGCCGGCTAACCTACGCCAGCAGATTTCGATCAAGAGCGCGCTCTCCAGCAGGAAATTGAAGCGCGATGTGATCGTGGCCGGGGTTGACGGCATCTTTCAACCCGCAGACTTTGCGCTGCTGGGCACACGATTTGGCACAGAATTCGATCGATTCCTGCTCCTGAATGATGTCGCACTCGAAGCCTGCAGCGACTGCCATTGCAACTTCACCTTTGTGGGCGCTATCCCACAGGCAAGCCTGCTGAACCCAGGCATCCTGCTTACCTGTCCGTACTGGAGATAGCCAGGGACATTGAAGGTGGGACGAAGTCCCTCTGAATCGTTCACTTCACCCACTATAGACATCGGAGGAAATCATCTTCTATCCATCCAGGGGGAGGGCATGTTGCGACGGGGTCTCTCAGCAGAACCCAGACGGCGTGCCAGGCGCCGACGACTGCGGGTTGCATCCATCTATTTCCTACAGGCTCCGGCGACCCAACAGTCCGCACTTAACCGGCAGCGTACGAGACTACTCTGATGGAAGACCGGTTGGGAATGCCGCGATCGTTTTGCGCCGAGGCGGCAAAGAGCGAGTTGCCTTCAGGGCTAACTCAGACCAAAGAGGAAAGGTTGAGTTCAATGAACTTCCAGCTGGCCGCTATGAGTTGCGAGTCTTACGACGGGGATACAGGCCGATGAAGTTGAATCAGTTCCTGGTGCCGCGTGAAAGTGAAATGTCGGTAAATTTCCCAATCCTTAAACGGAATGCGATGATCGCCTGCGAATAGGTTCGATCGTGAAACACCAGCTGCCCCCCGTCGTCCCTGAACTTGGGCGGAGATCTCCTGGTACGGTAACGGCTGAACAGTCGAGTTCTGAGTAGCTACAGGGCTTAGGCTACTTTGCTGGGCACCACCTCGAACAAGCAGAACCGCCCTGGGAGTATCCTACCGGTAGCCCATCAGAAGCAAAAAGGTACCCGCATCCGGGTTTAACATCCGCCCTCAGGCTTTTGCTGCCACGGGAATGGCGCCGCGTGTAGAATCCGTAGTCTGATGACAGTCCAAGTGAAAGCCGTCGACGAAACAGCCCGCGTCCAGGCCCTCCACCGTTACTCGATTCTGGATACCAGCCCGGAACAGATTTATGACGATGTCACCGCGCTGGCCTCGCTCATCTGCGGCACCCCCATTTCGCTCGTGTCGCTGGTGGATGCTGAGCGGCAGTGGTTCAAGTCAACCGCCGGCATCGACGTCCGCGAAACGCCGCGCACTTACAGTTTCTGCGCGCACACCATCCCTACCGGTTCCACGCTGGTGGTGCGGGACGCACAAACCGATGCGCGCTTCAAGGACAACCCCGTCGTCGTGGGTGATCCAGGCATTCGCTTTTATGCCGGCGCCCCGATCGTAGAACCGAATGGCCATGTACTGGGCACTGTCTGCGTGATCGACACCACCCCGCGCACACTGTCACCGATACAAATAGCGGCACTCGAAGCACTGGCACGGCACGTGATGGCGCTGATGGAAATGCGGAGAACCATCACCGAGCTCACCAGTGAATTGTCCAACCCTTAATCCTTCCATTCGCCGCTGGCGTTAACTGGCGGCACTCCAGAACAGTAAAGCAGCCATCGCAGAACCCTGCGCCCGGCATCGTAGCTTTGTCTGAGTACGATTGCTAAATCTCGGCAAATATTTGCCGTTGACTTGCAACAAGGTTTTTTGAACAGGCGGGCGTTCCGGGCGCCACCGCCGAAAATTAGAAACCAGCACGCAAAACATACAGTGCTCCCTGTGGACGAAGCGCGGCTGCCTAGCTGCGTCTGCTTCCCCTTGGGGCGGCTTTACCTTTGGAGATCTAACCCAGTGAACACGCGCATATTACGGCTTCGCAGCTCTTCGTCCGTCCTCCTGTTCCTCTTCTCAACCACTGTGCTTTGGGGGACTTTGCTTTGGGGACAATCCAACCGCGGCAATCTGAGCGGCACGGTTACTGACCCATCCAATGCAATCATCCCCAACGCGACGGTTACGGCGGTCGAGACTTCGACCAACACCACTTACAACGCGACCACCTCGCAGCAAGGATTCTTCCAGTTCCCCCAGGCCATGGTAGGCACCTACAAGGTCACTGCGACTGGGACCGGTTTTGAAAAGCAGGAAAAGACAGGCGTCGTGGTGCAGATTAATACCACAACTGCGGTCAATTTCGTCCTGCCGCTGGGTTCTGCATCGACCACGGTGACGGTATCGGCCGACGCGCCCTCTCTTGAATCACAGAGCTCTGATATTGGCGGCGTCATCACGGAACGCCAGGTGGAGGAGTTGCCACTCTCCTTAGGAGGGGTCGGCGCATTCCGTTCGCCAGAAGCCTTTACCTTCCTGTTGCCCGGAGTCGTCGGGCCCGGTACGGCGAACAATGCCAATGGCGTCTATATCCAGAAGACCAGTGGCGGGCAGAATTTCGGGGATGAAGTATTGCTCGACGGCACCTCAGCCCAACGGCCCGACAACGGATCGACCTTCGATGAGACCGCACCTTCCGTTGAGGCCATTCGCGAATACAGGGTCACTACCGCGACGCCGCCGGCACAATACGATCGCACCACCGGTGGTTTTCGCAGCTTTACCACGCACTCAGGGCAAAACGCATTTCATGGCACCGCATTCGACATCTTGCGGAATACCGTGCTCGATGCAAACACCTGGTTCAACGATCTTGAGCGGGCCACGACCGCGCCCCCCGGATCGCCCAATTACGCACAATTTGCCACACCCCAAAGACATTAAGAATGACTACGGTGTAGCTCTCGGCGGCCCAGTATTCATTCCTCACCTCTACAACGGGCGAGATAAATTATTTTTCTTCTTCGCCTGGGAGCAGCTCAAGTGGCCGCGCAGTGCCGTGACCACCAGCACCCTGCCGACCCTAGCGGAGCGGAACGGTGACTTCTCCGCCATTTTGACGCAAAAGACGATCGGCACCAATCCGTGCACCGGCGCCCCGGTGTATGCGGGCCAGATTTTCGATCCTGCCTCGCAGCCATCCCCCACCCAGCTATGCCGCACCACAGCGTTCCCGGGAAACCAGGTGCCCACTGGCTCGCTTTGATCCGGTGGCGAACGCAGTGCTGCAGTACCTGCCCCTACCCAACGGTCCAGGACTGGTGAACAACTACACATTTCTGTCGCGCTTCCCCACCAACAACACCAGCTACACGGTGCGTATCGACGGAAACGCCTCCACGACCGATCACGTGTTCGCTTCGTACAGTACGCGGGAGAACACCCTGTTGACCGGCGGGAACCCGACACTGCCTGACCCGATCGACCCTAATACGTGGAATCAGGATTTCACCACGCACTATGGCCGTGTGGGCTGGGACCACACCTTCTCCAGTACCCTGCTCAATCATCTGAACCTGGGTTTCAACCGAACCAATAGCAAAAACAATTCTGCCGCCGTGACATCGGGGGCGAACTGGGGCCAAAAACTAGGACTCGGCAATATCTCGGGCTTGCCGTTTCCTCGCTTCAATATTGGGAGCGGGTACCCCAACATCGGCAACAATCGGGGCGATGACGATATCGGCAATGAGGCGGACGTATTCGATACTGTCACGCTGGTGAAAGGGCGGCACTCGCTCACCATTGGCGGTGAATATCGATGGATTCAATACAATAACCTGGCCTATGACAACGCGAACGGCGTGTATAACTTCGCCGCGGCGGAGACGGCGGCCGGCCCCGGTGTGCTCAGCAGCCAGGGAGGCTACTCCTTCGCCAGCTTTTTGTTGGGGCAGGTCGACAGCGCGAACCTGACGGTGTTCGCGCACTATCCTCGTTACACTTCGTCGTATTACGGAATTTTCGTGCAGGACGACTTCAAAGCCACGCAGAAGTTGACGCTCAATCTCGGTTTGCGCTGGGATATTGACGAGCCTCGCAAGGAATCGCAAAACTTCACCTCGAATTTCAGCCCCAACGCGCCGAATCCGGGTGCAGACAACCGTCCCGGGGCGCTGATCTTTGCCTCCAACTGCAATGGGTGCAATCCGCGCTGGGTGGATACCTACTATAAGGACATTGCGCCTCGCGTGGGATTTGCGTTTACCCCGTACGCCAGCGGCAAGACCGTGTTCCGGGGTGGCTACGGCTTAATGTACGGGCCCCTCTATTACGCGGACTTTGCCAACAACGTGAACGCCGGGTATGCGGCCACACCCAGCCCGCAATCACCCAACGGTTTCAATGGCACCTTCGCCCTTGCCGGTGGCTTCCCGGCCTACGCCACTCCCCCCGTGCTCGACCCTACGGTTCGCAACAATCAGAGCGTCGATTACATCGCGCCCAAGTTCAACAAACCTCCCATGATCCAAACATGGAGCCTGCAGGTGCAGCAAGAGATTGCGCAGGACCTGGTGTTTACGCTGGGCTACGTGGGTACCAAAGGTCAGAACCTGCGCAGTGCGGCGGGCGCCGGTAGTTACAACAACTTCCCTCTCGCCTCACTGGCGCTGGGGCAGGATGTGTTGAACGCGTCTTTAGGCTCACCGGCGGCCACCGCCGCAGGTATCAGCGCTCCGTATGCGGGTTTCTCCGGCACAGTGGGGGATTCGCTGCGACACTTCCCGCAATACCGGCGCTTCAACACAGACTGCTGCCTGGAAAACGATGGCATGTCGACCTTCCACGCGCTGGAAGCCACGTTGCAGCGGCGCTTCCGGAGCGGGGTCAACCTGCTGGTTTCGTATACCTGGTCGAAATCGTTGAACGATGCCGACAGCCTGCAGCCTGGATCGAATGCGGGCGGCGGTCTGTACCAAAATCCCTACAACCTGCATGGGGAGAAGGCCTTGAGCAGCCAGGACATCCCCCATATTCTGGTCATCAGCGGACTGTATTCCCTGCCCATCGGTAAAGGAAGAGCGTTCCTGTCGAACGACGGCCGGCTTCTGGATGCGGTGATTGGTGGATGGCAGGCGGGCGGTATTCTTCGCTATCAGAGCGGTCAGCCGCTACCCTTCTACTGCGCGACGCCGGTCGCGGGTTGGGATAATTGCTTCCGCTTTAACCCGGTACCGGGAGAATCGCTGTACAACCCGGCGCGGCATCAGTCAGGGTTTAACCCACTCACCACGCCTTACCTGAACAATGGCTACTTCCAGGATCCCAATTCGAGTGGGAGCGCACCTATCGCGTTCGGGACATTGCCACGTGTGACCGGGTTCCGCATGGACCCGTACTACGAGGAAGACCTCAATCTCATCAAGCGGTTCAACATTACAGAAACTGCCAACGTGCAGGTGCGTGCGGATGCGTTTAATGCGTTCAACCGACACGTGTTTGCCGAACCAGGAAACCTGGGCCCGCAGCCCAACGTGGGCGCCAACAGCACCTTCGGCTTTGTGAACAACACGACAGATACTCCACGTGTGCTGCAGGTGGAACTGCGCGTGAGTTTCTGATCGGTTCACTGCGGAGCCCCGTTTTTTCCGGCACGCGGGGCTCGGCAACATTCTGCTGCCAACCAGGAATGCTGGCTGGCGCTTTGTTGCTCAAGCCGACGCTTGTGGAGCGAGAGTAGAGTCAGAATGCTTTGCCTGGTTGTATTCGACCGACGTACGCCGGAGTCGGTGAACATGGGGCACCCGTCCAGGGGTCAACTCCCCCCAACTTGTCATCCCGCGCAGTTGATTTGCCTTGAGGCAAATTGAGGATGGAATGAACGAGGACGGGGAGGGATTGCTGATTGGGCGGAAGCCGAGGATCTGCAATGTTTCACCCTCGCTCAAATCTCCGGGTCGGCAGTGATCAATTCGGCTGCTCTCGATCGGTACGACGCGCTGAAAGATTCTCGGAGCACCCGCTCGCACCCGGTGGAAGCCCCGGACTTCAGTCCGGGGGCGCGGGTTCAAGACCCGCGCTTAAACGCGCGCAAAGATTGAGGGCTTTCAGCCCTGGTGGAACCAAGCCTCACCAGCCAATCGGCCGTGTGACCTCCCCGCGAAATCTACGCGCAAGTTTCTAATCGACGGACGCCGCTGCCACCGGGGCTAAAAGCCCTCGCATGGTGAAAGGCCACCCTCAGCGCGGGTTCTACACCCGCGCCCCCGGACTAAAAGTCCGGGGCTTCCACCGTATCGAGTGAACCGCCAGGAGACGCGATGACGCATCCCTCGTGATCGCCATCATGTCGGCACGTTCATGACGCTCCGTCCCAGCCACCACGACTCATCCTGTCATCCGCCCTGGCATGAACGACGACAGGAGAGGTTGTTCATTAGGACCGCAGTCGAGGGATCTGCTGTGCGCCTTTCTCCTGCCACAAATCTTTACAGAGCTCCAGCATCGGATGGGCGGAGGAACGTGGGTCTCGATAGCAGCCGCTTCGCTGCCAGGAGTTACTATCCTGCCTTCCCGCTGAAAGAATGGTTCTTCTGCGTGTGCGATGCTGGAGCTCTCTAGAAATTTGTGGAGGGAGAAAGGCGCAAAGCAGATCCCTCGACTGCGCTCGGGATGACAAATCGGGGGCTAGCCAGCTAACCCGCAAACATGTCGTCGCACATCATAAGTTCGCTGGTCATCGGTTGCCGTAGAGGCAGGAACCATTACGAACAGCTGATGAATTTCCCCACCCAGGCTGACCACGCCTGGCACACGCAACCTATACTGTGCTCTATAAACATCCAGTGACTGGAGCGCAAATATGCCTAGGAACTCCCAATCAATGCCCCTTGAGAGACGACCCTCGATCAAGAGATTGGGGCTGCAGCCCGGTGCCGTAAGGGCTCCGCTGTTTACCAGCAACTCACAAGCCCATCCCGGGGTGAGTCCGCTGAATCCGGTCAGTCACCGCAACACCAGTTTTCAGCCTCTCCCACGGCCGCTCGGACTGCCACCCTATCACTACTCGCTCTCGGATAACTTCCCCTCCATCGCCGCTCATGTGGCGACCGCGAAGAAAATGGTTTTTCATGTCGTGGCCGATACCGGCGGCGTGCAGGATGGCGAGTTCCAAACCAGTGTGGCGGACCAGATGATCGCCCACTTGACCCCGCAAAACGCGAGCACCCCTCAGTTCTGCTATCACGTGGGCGATGTCGTTTATTACACCGGGGCGCATGATGATTACTACGCGCAATTCTATGAGCCGTACTCTCGTTACACCGCGCCAATATTTTCCATTCCCGGAAACCACGATGGGGAGGTGGATGATCCTACCCGGCAGACCTCGCTCGATGGCTGGGTCGACTACTTCATGCAACCGGTCCCTGATGTAGATCCCATTTCGAAGGATGCGCCGAGAGTCGGGTTGGAGCAACCCAATCCTTATTGGACATTGACCACGCCTTTCGCAACCATCGTGGGCATGTACACGAATGTGCCGGAAGGAGGATCGGTCGATTCGGTGCAGCAGCAATGGATCACGAATGAGTTCGCTACCGCTCCCAGCGATCAGCCACTGATCCTGACGCTGCATCATCCAATTTATTCATTCGACGTGTTTCATAGCGGCAGTTCCAAAATGGCGGATGTTCTGGAGAATGCCATTCGCGACACCGGGCGCGTGCCTAACCTCGTCTTATCCGGGCACGTTCATGACTACCAGCGTATAGAACAGACGATTGCACCGGGCGGCCCTACTCCGTTCATTGTTACTGGTAACGGTGGCTATCATAATTTGCACGCCATCCACTCCAAGCCCGGGGACGTTGCTGCGGATTCAGGCGCGACGCTCAAATACGCTACCGATACCCGCTGGGGCTTCCTTACCATCACGATCGATAGCAAGACAATTAGTGGCGTAAGCGTAGAGGTCGACAAGACGGGAAAAGTTTACAAGGGCGACAGTTTCTCTTACCCGGCCGGCGCCATTATGCTGCCCGACAAGGGCAAAGTGCCGACACTGTGACATCTCGGCTCGGGATAAGGGGAGACTCCCCCGCCCGGGTAGGCGAGGTCCCCTAAAGGTGGTACGGCGGTTTTGCTGGAGTCCTCATCTGACCCATTAACGCTGAAAAGATGAGGGTTTTTACGATGAGCAGCACTGTTGGTTTCGCACAATTCTTTTATCGGGTGAATCCGGATAAGACCATGGACGCCATTTGTGGTCATTGCTTTTCAGCCAGTGAGCCCGGCTCTGACAAGAGCACGCTGAAAACCTGGGAAGCCACCCATCATTGTGCTCACTGGCTGAAACAAACGGCGTAATTCTGCGGATTACCAGGGCAGCTCTCGCCCCATGTGGATGAAGCGTCCGTCCGGACCGTCTGCGTCGATGAGTGCCAGGTCGACGCTGGTTTTGGCGCCGTCTTCGACTTCCAAGGTGGCGTTGCTTCCACCCATCTCAGTCTTCACCCAGCCCGGGTGGGCCGAGTTCACCTTGATGTGGGTACCCTTCAATTCGGCCGCCAGATGCACCGTGAACATATTGAGTGCCGCTTTGGACGCGTCATAGGCAAACAACTTTGCGCCCGCAATCGGACTCGCCGGATCGGCATGCAGCGCAATCGACCCCAGAATACTGGACAAGTTCACAATTCGCCCGGCCGGGCTCTTCTTCAGCAAGGGGAGAAACTCCCGAGTGACCGCGATGGTGGCGAAAAGGTTGGTCCCGAATACGCTTTGCAGCTCTTCTTCCGTGGTCTCAATGGTCTTCGGCTTGTCCAGGCCATCCTGGGGACCCACGCCTGCATTGTTGATCAGGATGTCGAGCTTGCCATACTTGTCGGCCACGGCCTTTGCAGCCGCGGTGCGGTCGGCCGATTTGGTGGTATCCAGCTGGACTGGGAACGCGTCGATGCCCTCGCCCTGCAGGGTGCGGGCGGTTTTCTGCGCGGCGTCAAGCGTACGTGCGGCGACCACAACGGTTACGCCCTTATGACCCAACTGCCGCGCGGTTTCCAAGCCTAAGCCTCTATTTGCGCCGGTAATGAGCGCAACCTTCTTTTCGCTTGCCATGTAAATTCCTCCTGCCAAGAGATGCAGCGGGGTTCGTTTAAGACTCGATTTCCGCCACCCCCTCAAAGTCAAAGCGGCTTGGCAGACCTGATCCGTCACGAATCACGGGTGTGCTTTGTAGCCAGATGGCGCATCTTAGCAGCGCAGCAGGAGGCGAAAAGCCTTATGGAGTGGTTACCTTCCCTTCGCGCCATCGTGATTTTTGCCGTTCTACTGGCCTTTTTTTCGTTGGCATATTGGGCTTGCGCCGCGCAGCACGGCTGATCTGCTATCCGTCCAGCATAAAAATGGCTCGCAAGCATGCGAGCCATTTTCCCTGCTGCAATACGTAGTGCCCCTAAGTGCTGGATGGCATGGGAGGCGTCTGTATGCCACCCATGTGCGCAATCTTGTCAATCATCATCGTATGCTCTTTGATCACGGCTTCGCCCTTGGCCACGGCTGCCTTTAGTTCCGGGTTGCTGGTCTTATTCTGCTCATCCATGAACTCCTGCAGATCCTGGTGATGGTCTTTTACCATGGCCTCTACGTAGGCACGATCAAAGTCCGTCCCTGACTTGGTTTTCAGCTCCAGGTAGGTCGCATGGGCAGCAATCGGCATGCCGGTCGGGTCTTTGAGCCCCATCTGTTTGGCGAAGGGCTTCATGTCTGTGAGCAATTGCTGGTGGTCTTTGATCATCCGGGTGGCAAATTCGCGGACGTTCGGGTCTTTGCTTTTCTGCAAAGCCAGCTTTGCCATGGTGATCTCTGCCAGACTCCCTTTGGCCGAGTCTGTCAGAAACGATTTGTCTGACGACTTTGTGTCCTGCGCCACGACCACTCCGCCGGCAAACGTGACTGCCAGGGCGGTACAAGCCAGTAACTGAAACCTGGATGTTTTCATACTTTCCCCATTTCTCCTGCAAACACTATGAGGTGGGTAAGCAGTACAGAGTTGCCTCCTGGCGTTCAGGGTGCGGAGGGTGCGTCTGGGGCGCGGTCTGGGATCGGTTCAGGAGTCGCTTGTCGACCATGACGTTGCCTTCCTTCATCACCCAGCGCACCTTGTCGATAGCCACCTGTATGTCATCGAGCGGGTCACCCTCGACCGCAACCAGGTCGGCATAGTAGCCGGGAGCAATCGCACCCAGCTGGCCCGGCATGCCGAGAAGCGCTGCAGCGTTTGCTGTCGCGGTCTGCAATGCTTCGGCAGGGGTCATGCCGGCTTTCACCATCCACGCCAGTTCGCGCGTGTTCTGACCGAACATGCTGGCCACGGCGTCAGAACCCATGGCGAATCGAACGCCGGCCTTGTGAGCCCGGCGAGCAGTTTCCAGGTTTTCCTTGAGGTAGGCACTGAGGCCAGCCACTACTTTGTCGTCATAGTGGTACTCCGCGCGTGCGTCTATGTAATAGCGATTGTGATCGATAGTCGGCACGTAGAAAGTGCCTCGCTTTACCATCTCGGCCAGGACGGTATCCGGAAGATTAACCGCGTGCTCCACTGAGTCGGCACCTGCACGGACAGCCGCGGCGGCGCCCTCCGGTCCATAAGAGTGAATCGCGATCCGCTTGCCGTACTGGTGTGCTGCCTTCACAGCCGCTTCCATCTCCTCGAAGGTGTAGGTCTGAAATCCAGAAACGTCTTTATCACTGCCGGTGGAGCCGTACATTTTGATCACATCCGCGCCGGCCGCGACCTGCTCGCGCACGGTGCGCAGGACTTCCGGCACGCCATCGGCCTGTCCGCACGGGGCAGGCATCACCGGCTGAAATGCATCACTGGTTACGGTCAACCCGCATCCGGCAACGAACATGCGCGGGCCCGCCATCGCGCCGCGGTTGATCAGATCGCGCATCACGATGTCGTTGTAGTGGTCAGCGCCAAGGTCGCGTACCGTGGTGACGCCTGCCTCAAGGGTCTTGCGAGCATTCTCCTGCGCCATATACACGGTGAGCGCGGGCCGCTGTTTTGCCATCTGCTCCCAGGGCGAAAGCGGAATCGTGCGATCTGACCAGAAGGTCATGTGAGTATGGACATCGATCAGCCCGGGTATGCCGGTGTACTGACTAAGATCAATGACAGTTGCATCCGAGGGCAACGCCGCGTCTGGCGGAACTACCTTTTCGACGCGGCCATCGCGCACCAGCACAACCGCGCCTTTCCAGGTTTTACCCTGGCCATCAATGAGCCGTCCAAAGCGGATCGCCGTCTCCGCAGCGGGCAAAGGAAGCTGGGTGCAAGTGAATGTAAGAATGAGGCATAGGACTACTCTTATGCGCATCGAACCTCGCCGGTCAGGAAAGCTGCCGAAACTATAGCAGTTCGTGTCCGAGGGACGACCGCACCCATTTCCGGGTGGAGCGCCGAACCAGATCACCTGGCAGAATCACCAGCCAGGATCACCGGCCGGGGGAGCAAGGTCCGGCCCTCGACGGATCAGGAAGTAGCTTCCGGCTGTTCGTCGAGGTAGGTTAAAAGGCGCCACTCCACATCACACCGCGTAAGGGGTTGCGGACCGAGACCCTGCAGGTCAACAACATTCGGAGCGGTGCGTACCGCGATCACAGTGAAAGCGCCGGCTAATCCATGGACCAGAACATAATCTCCGACGTGGGGAGTGCGCGAGCGACTACGGGCGGCCGCACGGGCTCGGCGGAACGCAGGACTCCCCGCTCCTGGATCCGACGGCCCGGTACGAACCGAGAACACATTGGGTTTGCTGTACAGGTGCCTTTGTCCGCAAGCGTCACAATGATCAATCCAATCGGGACAAAACTCATCTTCTGGAAGGCATTTCGGCGGGTCTTCCGAGGACCGGTTGTGCGGTAACCTCTGCAGTAGCAATACACCCATACACCCCGGGGATTTACACCTGGCGACCCACCATATTTCTTCACTCTGCATTGAGCCTGCGCGTGCCCCACTCCGCTGTTTGTGGGCATTTGACCTTACGCGTAGTCTAGCTTGTTTTTCTCCGCCACGCCGGAGAGCGTGTAAAGGGAGATGGCAAAGAAGAGACCCCCTTCCCGGAATGGTCGAGGCGGGAGGATGGGCAGGTCGTTGGCCCCGACTGGGCGACTCTACGTGCCGGGGACTCTAAATGTAACTTATGCGCTTGCGTGTGCCCGCGCGCGGTTCATGAGTGCCAGGTGCGTGCCCATCGATTCCTCTGCGCCCGACGTGCCGGTTGGACGCAACTGCGTGTAGGTACCGTCCATCCCGAGCGTCCACGCTTGCCGATGGTCACGCAGGCAGACGTCGAGGATCGCCCAAAGTCGTTGCCGCAGTTTATCGGCGAGCACGGGCGTCACCACTTCGATACGCCGCGAAAGGTTGCGGAACATCCAATCGGCTGAGCCGATGAAGAACTCACCGTCCGCTGGCTCCTCCTGCCCATTCGCGAAATGGAAGATGCGCGAATGTTCGAGAAAACGTCCAATGATTGAGCGAACGCGGATGTTCTCGGTAATTCCAGGAACCCCCGGCCGAAGGCAGCAGAACCCGCGGATGATCAGATCCACTGACACGCCTGCCTGCGAAGCGGCGCTGAGCGCTTCAATCATCGCAGGGTCTTCCAGTTGATTCATCTTGGCGACAATGCGCGCCGGGCGGCCGGCCCGTTTATGTTCGATCTCACGATGGATTAATTGCAACAACCGCGGCCGCATGGTCTCGGGCGCCACCAGCAATTGGCTAAACAACGGCGCATGCGTCTGACGGCCCGTCAAATAGTGAAAGAGGTTCACAACGTCGTGGGTCAACCTGGGATCGCTGCTAAAGAGACCGAGATCCGCGTAGATGCGCGCTGTTTTCACATGATAGTTGCCTGTCCCGATGTGAACGTAGGAACGCAGACCGTCACTCTCTTTGCGCACCACCAGGGCAATCTTGGCATGGGTCTTGAGCCCGGCGACCCCGAAAGTGACGTGTGCCCCAACGCGCTCCAGTTCCGCTGCCCAGAATAGATTGCGTTCTTCATCGAAGCTGGCCTTGATTTCCATTACACAGGCGACCTGCTTGCCGTGCTCCGCGGCGCGAATGAGCGATTTCACAAACGGCGTATCGTCACCGATGCGGTAAGCCGTCATCTTGATCGAGACGGTTTGTGGATCATCGGCGGCCGCACTGATGAAGTGTTCTACGCTGGCATCGAAGCTCTCGTAAGGGTGATGCACCAACAAATCTTCCTTACGCATGGCGGCAAACATGGCCGCCGTGCCTTCCTGAAACCCGGCCGGCGGGAGTGGCGCCCACGGAGGATCCAGTAGGCTGGGCCGCGCCAGGCCAAGAAGTTCGAACAGGATGGTGTAATCCACTTCTTCGCTGTAGTGGAATACATCATCGCCGGTCAACTGGAAACGTGCACGTAACATCTCGACCACTAAAGCATCGGCGCCCGGACCGAACTCCAACCTGACTACCGGCTCATAGCGACGCAAGCGGACCTGCTCTGTCACCAGTGCCCGTAAGCCAGAGGCCGTAGCCTGATCGAGTTCCACCTCGCCATCTCGTGTTAACCGCACAACAGTGATCGCGCTGATGGTCATCCCGCTGTACAGCTGACCCAGGTTGCCGCGGATCATTTCTTCCAGAGACACCAGCAGGGTTTCTCCGGCGGCCACTCCTGCGGAAAGGGCTACAAAGCGTTTCAGCCCGTTTGGCACCTTGACACGGCCGTAGAGCAGTTCGGACTTATCATCCTGCCGCAGCTGGCACACGATCGAGGTCGAGAGATTGGCGAGGAATGGAAACGGCTGCCGGGGATCGATGATGAGCGGCGTAAGCGCGGGAGAAATGTTGCTCTCGAAGTGGACGCATGCCTGTTGTTTTTGAGCCTCCGTCAGTTCGTGCCAGCGGCGCAGATGAATGCCGGCCGTCTCCAGCCCCGGAATCAGAACCTGCCGGTAACAATCCGCCTGGCATTGCAGCATAGGTAGCAGCTTGTCGCGGAGTTGTTGCGCAACGGCCACCTGCAATTCGGTCTTGCCCTGGCGCAGCACGGCCTCGCGCTTCATGTAGAACTCATCCAGATTCGACGTGAAGATGGCTAGAAATTTCGCTCGTTCCAGCAGCGGGGTGCGGGTGTCCAGCGCTTCTTCCAGCACTCGGCCATTGAACGCAAGCCAGCTTATGTCCCGGTCGATCCAGACCTCGGATAAGGAGGGCGGGAGCTCGGCGTTAAGAAACTCATGATCACCTACGGATACGAGGACTGCTTCGCCCATTCTTTGCCACCTTTTCTGCTTAGACTGCGCTGGATTCTACCCGAGGCACTTACATGGAATCGTGAACAAATGAGTAACGAAGGGTGGGTCGGAGCTCTCGGAGCGCAGGCGTGCCAGGCTGACCGTTGACGAGAAATGCGATTAGTAACCAGCGAGGATCACGAATCATCGTCTTTTCACGGTGCTTCCATAGTGTGGGCACAGAGGGCGGTCTGTGACCATAAAGCTTGTTGCATGCGTTCTGGGGCTGTTTGTACTGTTGCGGCTGGCGCAGCGGATCCAACTTGCGATTCCAATTGTCGCGCGCCAAGCACCGTTCGCTGACCGGTCACGCCCGCTGGGCTCGCCGCTTTGCCCGGCTGGTTCCCTTTTATGACTTTGATGAAAGCGAATTTTTCCGCGCCGACGATGCTCCCGGGAGTATAGCCGACCAACGCCGATCGGCATTTCACCGGCTCTCCCACCTCTTCGCAGAACGGTTCGCCTTGACGGTGCGGCAAACCCAGGAAGTGGAGCGGGGCATTTCGGACCTTCAATTCACCGGCCGCTACCGGGTTCCTTTTCAATTCAGCCGTTACGTTCGCCAGCACCTGAGTAGCGGATCCTTCGCCGTCTCCTCCAGGGGGCCGATCACGACCGATCTCGATGGCAACGAGCACTACGATCTGACCGGGTCGTATGGGGTGAACCTGTTCGGCTACGATTTCTACAAGGAATGCATTGAGCGCGGCAGCGAACGGGTGCGGGCGCTGGGCCCGGTACTTGGGGCTTATCATCCCGTCACGGCTGAGAACGTGCAACGCCTGCGCGCTATTTCCGGGCAGGACGAGGTCTCGTTTCACATGTCGGGCACCGAAGCAGTGATGCAGGCGGTGCGGCTGGCCCGGTATCACACCAGGCGCCGATACCTGGTGCGGTTCTGCGGAGCGTACCACGGCTGGTGGGGCGAAGTGCAGCCCGGGGTCGGCAATCCCGTGACCGAGCGCGATACCCTCACGCTGCAGGACATGGAGGAACGCAGTCTACGGGTGTTGCGCAGCCGCGATGACATCGCCTGCGTGCTGGTGAACCCACTGCAGGGGCTCCATCCCAATGCAGGCGCGCCCTCCGATTCCACGCTCATCGACAGCAGCACGGGCGCAGGCTTTGACCGGGTTGCGTACACCCAATGGCTGCAGCGCTTGCGCCAGGTCTGCACGGAGCGCGGCATCGTGCTGATCCTGGATGAAGTTTTTCTCGGCTTCCGCCTGGCTCGTGGAGGAGCGCAGGAGTACTTTGGCCTGCATGCCGATATGGTGACCTACGGAAAGACCATCGCAGGTGGGCTTCCCATCGGAGTGGTCTGCGGCCGCGCGAACCTGATGAAGCGCTTCCGCGAAGACCGGCCGGCCGACGTCTGCTTTGCGCGCGGCACGTTCAATGCGCACCCCTATGTCATGGGCGCGATGGCAGAATTTCTGGAACGTCTTGAAACTCCGGAAATCCTCGCCTGCTATCGCGAGCTCGACACCGTTTGGAATCGGCGGGCGGCCTTGCTAAATGCGCGCCTGCGCGAGACTGGCCTGCCCGTGCAGGTAGCTCATCTGTCTTCGGTCTGGACGGTCAAGTACCTGCAGCCATCCCGGTATCACTGGATGTTGCAGTACTACCTGCGCGCTGAGGGTTTGGCGCTGAGCTGGGTGGGAACCGGCAGGCTTATCTTTAGTCTCGACTACACCGACCAGGCATTTGCCGTGGTCGCCGATCGCTTTGTATCGGCGGCACGGCAAATGCAACAGGACGGATGGTGGTGGGCCAGCGACACACTGACCAGCAAGTCCATTAAGCGTCGTGTACTGCGAGAAATGCTTCTTGCTCGTGTACGTCGTTCATCGGATCGATCATCTGTCCCCGCAGCAGGTACAGCGGTGCTCGGTGGTAAAGCATAACGTCGTGGAAGGGGTCAGTAAGAATTTTTGTTAACCAGACCAGGCCAGTACGCACATCGCGGATGAAAAACAGGTGAATGGTGCGGAACAACAGGCCGCCAAAGCCCACGGCCAGCCAAATCTCTCCCACATGCTGCACGAAGGTCGCACGATCAGACGGCCTGGAGAAAACGCCGAAGAGGGTTGGGTCGAACCACAGGATCGCCGGGCAAAGAGCCCAGATGGATAGCAGCACAATCTTACGGCGCAGGTTATAGCCGACCTTGATGTCTTCCTTGTGCTCGTGTGTCGCCTGGTTCACCTCATCGTAACCTTTGGGTTCGAAAAAGAAGTGGCCAGACTGACGCGCGACCATCGCGACCAGCCAGCCTATCAAGGCTGCCGCCGCTGGATTCTTAAAAACCAGAGCGTACGCGAGCAGAAAGCTAAGCGCGCTCACCAGGTGGAGCGACTGGTTGATACGGCTGTGATGATAGTAGCGGTGATCGTCGTATCTCTGCAGCCGAAGAGCCTCGAGAAAACCTCGCATCTTTATATCTCCCCCTCAATGGCAGCGATGCGGCCATGAACAGAGCAATATAAGAATGTTTTTACAGGCAGATGAATAGACGGCGTGTGGGCTACGATTCGACAACAAGCGGGTATGCCGCAAGCCGATCAGAGTGTCTGGCCGTTAGCGGTGGCCAGCACAGCATCATGAGCCGCCCGGCTCAGGCTCACCCTGACATCCCTGGCACTGCGAAGATCAAAGGCGGCAGGCGTGGTGGGCGCAGTGACCGCCAGGAAGTCAGCGCGGGTCACATCCTCGAGTACAAACGAAGGACGCGCATCGGTGGCCATGGGCGCAATCTCCACATGGCTCATTTCCAGATTCTTCAGGTGGCGGAGAAAGAAGCCCTGTGCGGGCATCGGCCCGAACATGTTCGGGTCTGGATACTTTTCCGGAGCCTCGGGAGGTGTGAGTTTCGCCTGCGCCGCATCCGCACCACCCCGGTGCTGCATATAGAAATTGGCAATCTTGATGTCTTCGATCGGATAACCGGGGATCCCCGATAAGATATTGCAGATCGCGGAGTCAGAGTTATACGACACGATGTTCGACACCAGGATGCGGCGAAGACTGCCTACCCGGGTCGAGTCTTTCGGTCCACGCAACCGGTTGCCCAGCCGAAAAAACAAGGGTCCGTTGATCAGATTGCGCATGCTGATGTTTGAGATAGTGATGTCTTCGCACAATGCACCGTCTTCGCTCTCCAGCGATAGGCTATTGCAGCCCTCAAAGACACAGTTGCTGATGACTATGTTCTTGAACCCGCCATTCGATTCGGTACCGCACTTGATTCTGCCAGTGCGATAGACTTTTTCACCTGCCGGGAAGATTTTGTAAGAACCGTCGATCACCGTGCCCAACTGGTAGTAGCCGGTGACGGTGCATCCAGTAATGGTTACGTTTTCTGTGGCCCGCGCGTATCCGAGCGCGAAACTTGACTTGGGGCAAATGCCATCATCCCAGGGAGAATTCACGGTGCAGTTGGAAACGTGCGCGTTTTTGCAGCAATCGAGATCGATGCCGTCACGATCGGTATCAATCGTGAGATTGTCGAGAGTCACGTTATCGACACCGGTCAGTAGTAGCCCGAAATGACCACCTTTCAAGATGCTGAAGTCCCTGAAGATCACATTCCGGCAGTTCTTGAGCGCGATGGCCTTATTTCCCACCCCGGGTTGTTCGGCCTTGTAACTGGGGTAGTCCCCGCGCCGGTCCCCGTCCCGCCAGGCGCCGAACGACAGTCCTTTGCCATAAATCAGGCCAGGGCCGCTGATGCCCACATTCTGCAGGTCCTCTCCCCAGATTAAAGAATTATGCCAGTGGTTGTGTCCGTAGTCCTGATAGGCATCGTATGGGGTCTTCGGTTCGGCAGCATCGTACACTCCGCCCAGCTGGCCGGTTGTTTCTGACGGTAAGGGCGACGCAGCGGCGAGCAAAGTAGCGCCCTGGGAGAGGTAGAGGTGCACATGGCTCCGGAGACGGATGGAGAAGCAAAGAAACGTGCCTGCGGGAAGGACTACGGTGCCGCCACCTGCCGCCGCGGCAGCCTCGATTGCGGCATTCACTGCTTGCGTGTCGAGCCGCTGCCCCGTGCCGCTCGCCCCAAAGCTGCGTACATCGAAAATAAGCGGCGTGCCAGTAGCCGTCTCAGCCGGTTGAGCGTTCCCCGTGCGGGCAGCGAGGGCAGCGAGAGCCAACGGCGAGGCCTTCAGCAGATTACGGCGGCGATTATCCATGCTGGAAATGTAGCAGAGCAGCTTATGAGGAAGCACCCAGCTTACGCGGACTACTCAGAGAGAGCTTCCCTCATTTCGGACGACTCGCGTTTACACAGGGAGCAAGTCGCTTTATGCCGAACTGATTCCCTGATAGCGAGGACCATGCCGGCGTACGCCTCTTTCACCAACTCGTCGTAGCGGTCCTTCGAAACGTGCACCCTGCCTTCGTTCAGCCGGACGTAGGCATAGGCCTGCCGCTTGCTTTCGACCTGCGCTACTAGTTGCGTGAATTCGGGACATGGCATACAAAGTCGTTATAGCAGGTCCGCCACCCTCAGGATTCCTATTGCAAAGGGAACCAGCCCTGTACGAAAGATAGCGGCTTGTCCGGGGCGGGTTTTGCATCTCAAGCTACTGGATAACAAGAGGTTCACACTAGTTGCCGCGAACGAACGAGTCACAAAAGAGCCGAATGACCAGTTGGTGCCTGATGATGATCATTCTGGTCCTATGCGGGTTAGTCCTGGCCGTTGCATTGTTCTACGCTCCGGGCCGCGGACAGGCTCCCGCGCAAAAAGCCATCCCCAGGTCGAGTGAATCCCCCTAGCTAGCCCGCGACTTTTCATCTCGAGCAATCTGCTTGCAGTGCAAGTTAAGGACGGGATGAACGGGGTGCGATACGCATCGGTATGGCTTGAGTGGGGGACGTTTGAACCCTCGTCCAGAGCGCTTTCCAGTTTGTCATCCCGAGCGCAGTCGAGGGATCTGCTTTGCGCCTTTCTCCCTCCCCAAATTTTTAGAGAGCTCCAGCATCGGATCGGCAGAGGAACGTGGGTCTCGATAGCAGCCGCTTCGCTGCCAGGAGTGACTCTCCTGCATTCCTGCTGAAAGAACGGTTCCTCTGCGTGTCCGATGCTGGAGCTCTGTAGAAATTTGTGGCAGGAGAAAGGCGCAAAGCAGATCCCTCGACTGCGCTCGGGATGACAAAAGGGGGGCTAGCTAACCCGCAAAAGATGTCGTCGCACACCAAGAATTAACCTAACGCGCAAGGCCACAAGTCAAAACACAGCAACAGGCTCACCGCTCCCTTCGACATGTCGCACCAGTCAGTACTGGTGAGAAATCCGCGCTGGCAGGCTGCGGAAAAACTGCGCATCGCCCTGGCTTGTGGCCGAGTTTGGCGTTCTCACACTAAAAGTTGTGCCCTGACACGAAGCAGGGGTTTTCCGCAGCCTGCTGGGGTTTTCATTACCCCAGTGGATTACCTCCGAGGACTTTTGATTTTCAAGCTGCAAACCGCCCGATAGAGGTTCCACGTAGTTACATTAAGATGGTTTCACTGCACCATTGGAGCAGGATTGTGCCTTGCATTGAAATGAAAGAGCTTGAACTGCTTTGCGCCAGGTTTGCCGACCGCCGCAACCGTCCGCAACCCCCAAGCGATGAACGACGGAAGGGTTCCGGCCTGGTACGCCAGTCCGGGCAGGCCCGCGCCGCATACCTGATACAGGCCCATCGGCTGGCCTGTAAACGATGCAGCTCATAGGCAGGGAGATGTGGCAATAGACAGCCCTCGATTAGCAACTCGAAGCACTCTGGCGAGCCGGCGCCAGGCACTCTTATGTCACTACAAGCAGCTCATGAGACTTCCTGCCCGGCGTTGACTTCGCTGGTCGCCGCAGGATCACTCATCTCAATCGCGGAAATCACTGAGTCTGCCACGCTCAACAACGTTTCCTTCTGCTTGTCAGTGATCTGCCGGGGCCTTGTATCCAGCACGCACAGCGAGCCCACGACGTTTTCCTGGTGATCTCTAAGGGGCGCGACGGCACAAAAGCGGATGCCGTGGTCCTGTAAGAAAGCATCATTGGCGAAGCGCGCATCCTCGGCCGTATCCGGAACGATGGCGAGGGATTCAGTCAACGCAAGCTTGTTGCAGATCGAACAGTCCCGATTGGACCAGCCGGTCTCCAGCGATTCTTCTGGAAGGCCGCACTGTGACTCCCAGAAGTGCCGATTGCCATCGGCGGCAGTGATAAGAACGATAGGCGCATCCACCGAGCGGGCAAGGTGCAGGGCCAACCGGTCGAACATGCCTTCTACCGGGCCGTCGAACGGGTCGATACTGGGCATGACTTGAGCATCTTCGGCAAGCACATGTTCCGCCTTAACATCTTCGATCGGTTCCGGAACAGTCGTGGACGCGACGGCAGGGTGGAGGACCGAACCCAGGTAGTCGGCCATGAGCTGGAGCGAAGACACGACGTGGCGCGCATCTTCGGTAGGGATCCGGCTGCGTAGAGACGACAGGTCATGCTCATCGCCCAGAATGCAGGCCAACACCGTGCTTTCGGGAAAGCGCCCCCGCATCTGATGGCAACGCATTTTGCTGTAGCGGGCTGCCCGGGGTGGAACGCCCACCACACAAATCACTTCCGGCTTTACCCGCGTCATCAGCTCCTGCACGCTGTTAAGCGACGATTTTGCCGGGATGATGGTGACTGCGGCGATGGAGGCAAGCGCCTGTTGAGCCAATTGGCAGGCGATCTCATCCGCGAAATCCCTGGCCGGAATACAAATAACATTCCTGGGAGCCGGGCCTGCCGCATCCGGGCTCTCCACAGGAGCCAGCTCATCCACTAATTCCTCAATGCTCTGCAACAACTCGTCGGCGCGGCCGGCAGTCATCTCGCCGGAATGTTTTGCTTCCTCCACCATGGCCAGCGCCGGCACAATGACTGTGTCGTATACCTCGGCCCGCGGCCGCGCCTTCAAAGAGGAATCCACCAACGCGCGGGCGTCGTGCGTATTTGAGGCCAGGATGCGCTGATAGAAATGTTCCGAAGGAGGCAGGCCGGTGCGCTCACCAAAGAGCACTTCCAGATAGCGCAGGCGTGGCACCTGGCGGCCAATGACGATAAGACATACGGTGAGCGGGGTTGAGAGAAGAAGGCCTGGCAGGCCCCACAGGAACGTCCAGAAAACTGCGGCTATCAGCACAGCCAATGCGGAGATACCCGTAGACGCGCCGTACAACATAGGTTCGACAACATTGGCTGTCGTGATCTCAAGCAGACCGAAGCTCACCACTGTCCACACCAGCTTGCCCCAGTGGGGCGAGACCGCAGCGGCAAGCAGCAGCGGCCCGGCCGCCGCCATCATGATGCCCACATACGGCACAAACCGCAGCACGCAGGTGAGAACACCCCAAAGCAGCGGGTGGGGCACGCCAATGAAGAACATGGCTACGCCCACCGCGGTCCCGTAGAAAAGGTTGACCACCAGCTGCATTTGCAGATAGCGGCTCACCCGTAAGGTCGCATCCTTGATCGCCACCGTCGTCAGGTGCATCCGTTCGCTACCGGCCAGCTTCAGCCCGCGATCCCGAAGGTCTTCCCTGCCGATCAACATGAAAATGAGAAAAATGACGACGATGAACGTGGTGGTGAGCGGATGCACCAGGGGCGTGATCGTGCGGCCAGCCAGCTCGACCATCGACTCTTCAGGAACTTCAACGCGGACTGCCACTGGCTCTGCGGGAGTCCTGGCAGCGAGTGGTCCGGGGCTGGGGGCGGCATGGGCACGGCTGCCCGCGCGCGGTACACGAACCACGGGCAGCACTGGTTCGGCGGACAGAGGTGCCACTGCGGATGCGCTTGTTGAGACCGTTCAGCATTTCGATCGTGCTGCTCAACTTATCGGCCGAGTCGAGATGCAGTGACTCGATCTTGCTCCGCATATTCTGCTGATACTGCGGAATCTCACCCGCGAGGTTGTAAACCTGGCCCAGCAATACCCAACCCACCACGGCAACACCGGCGAGTGAACACAGGATCACCAGCAGAGCGGCCGGCGTGCGTCGCATGCCAAGGCGCTCTAATCGCTGCGCCGCCGGCGCGAGCACGAACGCAACCAGGGCGGCCAGGGCGAGGGGCACGAACACTTCCCTTGCGAAGTAAAGCACCGCAACGACCAGTATGCCGGTGAACAAGGCACTGTCCGGGGGCTTCAGGGTGTCGCGGACGTCGTTCAGCATAGGTGAGTTTTTAGCATTGGTGAGTACGATGCAGGATTGTTGAGGATGTAAACACTACTTTTCCCTTTTCCGATTCTTTGGTAACCAGCAAACCCGAAAGCCATGGTTGCCATCCTTCTATCAGGGTATTCCCGATGAAAAAGACCAGGCGTGCCGAGATTATTAGTATTGAGCAAGGGACTGCAATCAAGCTTAACCAGAAGCCGGCAGACAAGAAGGAAGAAACCCTGCCGGTTACAGCCAAGCGTTACGATTTACCGTGCTTGTATCAGGGCTGATGCCTGCTGCACAGCTGGTGAAAGCGCAATGGCTACTTGCCTAGTTCTTCAAACCTGACGTTCTGGATCGGGTACTGTCGCCACTGCTCATAATCGAAGTGCCACCACTCTGTGGCGATGACAGCGAACCCCTGCGCCTCCATGGCCTGCCGTAGGGTCGCACGCAATGCGCGCTGGCCCGCGGTTCCCCCGGGGTAGTCGGCATAGGATCGATCAGTCATTTCATCGTAGCCACTGGGCATGACCACTTCCTGCCCGCTGCGCAGATTATAAAGAGACAGATCGACAGCGCAACCGCGGTTGTGTTTAGAACCATCCGCCGGGTTAGCCACAAACTTCTTTTGGTCATCGGGCGTTGCCTTCCAAAAGATTTCCGTGACATACCAGGGCCGATAGCCATCGTGGATGATCAATCCAAACCCCTGAGCGCGAAGCGCTTGCTGGGCACGGACCAGGGCCTCCGCTGCAGGCCGCTGCAGAAAGGCGCGGGCCTGCGTGTATACCGGCTCGCCCAGAAAATCGTTAGTCGTGGCGTAGCGAATATCGAGCTTGATCGTGGGATCGAGGGTGACCAGTTCCACCAGGTCCGGCTTGCGAAACGTTCCCTGCTCCATTGGAGGCTGCTCTTTGAGCGCTTCCGCGCGCAACTCTGCGACTGGCCGCAAGGGCTTGATGTGGAAACTCACCTGTTGTGCCAGCCCTGGGTACAGCAAGACAATGGCACTTACCGTGCCGCCAAGCCAGCATGACAATGCGCGCATGCACCTCCTACGAAAGCAGATCGATCACGTTCGCGACGAAATAAGTGAGGGGATCATAAACGACCACGTAACCGTCGAAGTAGCCCATCTGGTAACCGGGCGGCGGCGGTGGCAGGTAGCCATACACATTCGAAGGCAAGGGTGACAAGTAGGCGATATCTGCGAAGGGAAAGAACCCGCCAATGCCAAACACGGGTCGTCGCGCACGATTGATATAGGAGAGGCGATTGCGATAGTAGTGCCTCAGGTAAGCACTGTCGTTCGGCCGAAAGTGATAGGAAGGACGGTTTTGCGGGGGCCTTCCCCATTGTGGGGGACGATTCGGCCCATGCACCGGCCGGTGACCGGTCCCGTGCACCGGGCGATTCCCTGGGTTTGGCCGATTCGGTTGACCGGGATTCGGCCGTGAAGGATTGGGTCTGGGGGGCGGCCCTCCGCCGCTGTTGCCCGGAGGCCGCCCGCCGGTGGGGCGCGGCGCGGGCTTCTGCAATGAAGAAGGCCTTGAGCCACCCCCCGGTGGACGATTGCCCGCCCCCGGTTTCCTCCCGTTCGGCTGAGCTCCCTGGGCGGGCCGCATGTTTTGCTGTTGCGGAGCCTGGGGAAACATCGGCACTGTTCCCACCAGTAACGCCATCGCCACCAGCTGCAGTGTTCGACTTACACTCATTGCCACAGTCACCCCCACGGTCAGGAGAAGAGTTTGGATTCAGCGAGTCTCGCTGGCCTTGTCCAAGCCCGGTCCAGGCCTGGTCTAGGCCTGATCTAGGCCTGGTCCAAGTTAGTCGTAATACTCCAGTCCGAGGTGGGTAATCAGGGACTCGCCCTTGATGTGGCGCAAAGTATTCTTCAGCTTCATCAATTGAATGAAAAGGTCGTGCTCCGGGTAGAGCCCCGGTGCGGTCATGGGCGATTTCCAGTAGAAGCTGAGCCACTCCTGAATACCAAGATCGCGCAGGCTGGGCGTACGGGCGGCTAAATCAAGAAACAGCACCAGATCGAGCGCGATCGGCGCCGCCAGGATAGAGTCGCGACACAGGAAGTCGACCTTTATCTGCATCGGATAGCCGAGCCAGCCAAAGATATCGATGTTGTCCCAACCCTCTTTGTTGTCACCACGCGGCGGGTAATAGTTGATCCTTACCTTGTGATAAATGTCTTTATAGAGGTCAGGATAAAGCTCAGGCTGCAGAATGAAGTCCAGCACGCTCAGCTTGGACTCTTCTTTCGTCTTGAAGGACTCAGGGTCGTCCAGCACTTCGCCATCGCGGTTGCCCAGGATGTTCGTGGAGTACCATCCGCTCACTCCCAGCATGCGTGCTTTAAATGCAGGCGCCAGCACTGTTTTCATGAACGTCTGGCCGGTTTTGAAGTCCTTGCCCGTTATCGGCGCGCCATTCTTCCGAGAGAGTTCCTGCATTACAGGCAGATCGACCGTCAGGTTCGGAGCGCCGTTGGCAAATGGAATGCCTTCCATCAGCGCTGCATAGGCATAGAGCATCGAGGGCGCGATGTTGATGTCGTCTTCTTCCATGCCTTTTTCGAATGCGGCAATCGAGGAGTGTACTTCGGTAGGAGTGAGGAAGATCTCGGTAGAGGCGCACCAGATCATGACCTGGCGGTCAGTAACCTTTTTGTAAGCGCGGATGTCAGCCCGTATCTGCTCGGCGAGGTCCCGCTTATTCTTGCCTTTCTTGACGTTCTGGCCACTCAAGCGCTTTACGTAGTACTGATCGAAGGCGGCGCAGAGCGGCCGTATGCCTTCGAGGAAAGGACGGATGGTTTCCAGTTGATCGCGATCGAGCACCTGTGCGGTTTTGGCGGCTTCGAACATGTTTTCAGGGAAAATATCCCACCCTGTGAACGTGACATCTTCCAGCCTGGCCAGCGGCACGAAGTCTTTGATCAATGGGCTGCGCGCATCGGTACGCTTGCCCAGGCGAATGGTGCCCATCTGTGTAAGGGAGCCGATGGGCTTTGCGATCTTCTTGCGCACGGCTTCGACGCCGGCTACCAGGGTGGTCGCAACCGCCCCCATACCGACCAGCATGATTCCTAATTTTCCGTTTGCGGGCTGAATGACTGAGTTGTCAGCAGACTGTTGGCTGCCGCTGGTGGGGGTAGACATTTTCTTGCAGTTCCGTCCTCTCGCGTCTTGTCGGCGTCATCGCTGGCGTGCTCATGTACAGGGGACGGGGCAGCGACAACGCACCTAAGAGAGTCTCATCCTTCCCCAGGGCTTTGGCAAATCGAGCAGGCTCAACGGATAGAAAGCGCGCTTCAATGGGCAAACAGGTGCTGCGAAGGATAGATGGTGTATGGAGCGGTGCGGCCATTCAGGCTTTGCATGGACTGATGGGGCCCTTCGGACGGAATACGTTCGTTCGACACACTCGGGTTTGCGATCGCCAGCCTTCGCAGGAACCGGGTGTTTCGGAAGCGTTTAGCTTTTGAGCCCCCACTCCTGCTCGACAGTCCGGAAGCGATGGCGACGCAAGCCTCCACTGCCTCGTGGCTGCTAATGAACAAGCTGGAAAGCGCTCTGGACGAGGGTTCAAATGTCCCCCACTCAAGCCAAACGCGGCTTGAATGGGCCACCCTGCAGTTTTTAGAGTCCGATCAGTCGCCACTGAGGAGGATCTGCTCCCTGCCCGCATCCAGAAAAGCCGAGGGTGGCCCACTCAAGCGGCGTTTGGCTTGAGTGGGGGACATCCTGCTCCGCTCGCTCAGCCAGACCGATGCGTAGCGCACCCCCGTTCATCCCGTCCTTCACTTGCACTGCAAGCAAGCTCCTCGGGACGACACGGGCAATCAGCGGATAAGATTCAGGCTTCGCCGGCGCGGCTGCGCTGCTTCCAATGCGACCAGACGAACCAGGCGATGGCTGCCAGCAGCACCAACTCGACCCCCAGATGGAACCGATGGAAGACCTCTTTAAACCGGGGATCGGTCTCCCAGGATTGGCCAAGGCGCATCCCCACGTAAGCCAACGCGAAGCACCATGGCCACGAACCCAGAAACGTGTAGAGGTGGAACTTGCCCTGTGGCATCTTCGCGATCCCGGCGGGTAACGCGATAAACGTGCGCACGACAGGCAGCAAACGCGCGACAAAGACCGTGATCGATCCATATTTGTCGAAAAAGTAGGTGGTGCGATCGAGATCATGCCGATTCAACAACACGTACCTGCCGAAGCGCTCGACCATGGGCCGGCCGCCATAGGCGCCTACCCAATACGCAATCGCCGAGCCGAGGTTGCATCCGATCGCTCCCGCAGTCGCTACCCAGAGAAGCTGGAAGCGGCCGGTGTACACCAGGTATCCGGAAAACGGCATGATGATCTCGGAAGGCAGCGGAATGCAGGCGGACTCCAGGCCCATCAACAAGGCGATGCCGAAGTAACCCGTGGAAGAAATAACGGTGATGATGAAATGCGCGAGGACGGCAATGATTTTCTCGGTCATCGAACCGCAGTATAACCGCTTGCCTGCAAACAAAATATGAGGGCGGAAGCTTTGCTACCATGGAGTTTGCAAAGGAGTACACCATGGCAGAAGCCCTGACACCCGAAGTTTCTGAAGCAATGCAATCCGCCCCGGAATCCCAACCAGCCCCGCAGAAAGCGGTGAAGCGGCAAACCATTGGTTTCACGTTCTTCAAGGTGCTGCCAGAATGGCGCCGGCTGCCGGCGGCGGAAAAGCAGGAGCATCGCGAGGCCTTTGCAGCGGTCATTAAACGCTGGAACCAGCCCGGACGCCTGCTGACGCTGACTTATTCCACCGTCGGGCTGCGCGGCGATTGCGACATGGTGCTCTGGCGTATTTGCTACACCCCCGAAGATCTCAACGAGATGACCGCAGATCTGCTGGCCACGCCGCTCGGCGGCTACCTGCAGATCGCTTACAGCTATCTGTCGATGACCAAGCGATCACAATATTTAATCGGCCACGAGCACGAAGGCCAGCATGATTCCCGCGGAACCCTGCGCCCCGGCGGTCAGAAATATATCTTCATCTATCCCTTCTGGAAAACACGCTCCTGGTATCTGTTGCCACAGGAAGAACGGCAACGCTTGATGAATGAGCACATCCGGGTCGGTCACCTTTTTCCCAGAGTCAAATTGAATACCACCTATTCCTTCGGCATCGACGACCAGGAGTTTGTGGTGGCGTTCGAAACAAATTATCCCGAAGACTTTCTTGACCTCGTCCAGCAATTGCGGGAAACGGAGATTAGCCCGTACACGCTCAAAGACACGCCCATCTTTACCTGCATTCGCATGACGCCAGAAGATATGCTGGCGCGCCTTGGCTAGTCTCGATGAGTGCTGGAGTGCGTAAAGCGACCGTCCGCGAAAGAGCCGGCAAAAACGTGGCGCCGCCTGTGGTGGTCAAGAAGGCGGCGGCCACAAAAGAGCCCAAAAACACGGCGCGCTGCGCTTGCTCCAGAGCGCATTGCGGCGCTGCTTGATGGATTAGCGAAGGCTTACCCGAACGCGGAATGTGCCCTGCAGCATACCAGCGCCTGGGAGCTAACGGTGGCTACCATTCTTTCCGCCCAATGTACCGATGCGCGGGTCAACCTGGTCACGCCCGGCTTGTTCAAGCAGTTCCCCACCCCGCAGGACTTCGCGGATGCTTCGCTGGTTGCGATCGAAGAGCTGATTCGCTCCACTGGCTTTTATCACAACAAAGCGAAGTCGATTAAGGGAGCGGCCACCCGTCTGGTTGCCCAATATGCCGGCGTAGTTCCCCAGACCATGGAAGAGCTGCTCACCTTACCAGGAGTGGCTCGCAAAACCGCGAACGTGGTGCTGGGAGTAGCTTTCGGGAAAGCCGTTGGTGTGGTGGTCGACACCCATGTGCTGCGGCTTTCGCAACGGCTGGAACTTACCCGCGCTACTGAACCGGTGCAGGTCGAGAAAGATCTGATGAAGATCATTCCCCAGGACCACTGGATTGCTTTTTCCCACGAGATGATCCACCATGGTCGCCAGGTCTGCATCGCACGCAAGCCACGCTGCGCCGATTGCACGATTGAGCCGCTGTGCAATTCGAAGGATAAGACCTGGAGCAGCCATTGAGACTCTCTGAGTATTTTGGGCTGAAACGCTTTCTCCCCTCGATACACTAAAGATATGACCGGTCGATACCTGATATCCCCCAGAAATGGCATGATTGAGCCATAAACAGCTCTGTATACTCAGCAATTGAGGCCTGTCAGAAGAGTCTTAAGTTGTGACTTCGCAGGATGAGTTGACTCTTAATGATAGAAGACACGCTCGGAAATTCATTACGCTTCTTGAGGGACCAGCAAGGCATATCGCTGAGAGCGCTTGCTGAGCGCACCGACTTTTCTGCCAGCTTTCTTTCGCAAATCGAGAATGGTCAGTGCTCGCCCTCGATCTCGTCCATGGAGAAAATAGCCAATGCTCTGGGCGTAACCCTGGGCCAGTTTTTTCTCTCGGCAAATCAACAGGTAGTCAACATAGTGCGCGCAAGCGACCGTGCGCACATGGCCCTGGACTGGTCACGGGCAGAGATTGCGTCGCTGGGCTCACTCTCCAATGGCTCGTTATTCCGGGCTTCCATGCTGATCATCAAGCCGGGCGGCCTGACCGGTAAGCATGCCACTCCTTCGATTTCAGACGAATTCGCCATGGTGTTTCAAGGACAAGTCGTTCTCAAATTGCAGGATAGCGAGCAAATTCTGGAACGCGGCGATTCCCTGACCGTCATGGCAGGAACCGGTCGCCAGTGGCGGAATGAGACAGATGAGTTGGTAGAAATTCTAGTGATTTCTGTCGGCCCCTACCGCTAGCGAACCGTCACCTCCCCTCGTCTCTCCCGCAACACCGCCAGCGACAACATGCCCTCTCCTGCACGCATCTATCTTGCTTGTGACAGTAAGAAGGAAGGGTCTATGAACAATTTAAGGCGTTTAGCGGCTTCAGCGGTTATGGTGCTTTGTCTGGGTTCTACCAGTGCGATTTATGCGCAGTATGCCGGGCAGGGCGGCCAGGGTGGATGGGATGCACCGCCCCAGCAATTTAACGATGCGGCGAGACGTGGGTTTCACGACGGCATGGAAGGTGCGCGGAAGGATTACGAAAATCACCGCACCCCCGACGTAAACAATCGCGATGAGTATCGCCACCCGAACGTGTCAAAAAATCAGCGCGAGGATTACCGCCAGGGTTTTCAGCGCGGTTATGACGCAGGCGTGCGGCACTTTACACAAGGTGGCGGCGACCACAATAACCACTACTGAGCCGATGGCGCCCACCGCTCGCAGATGAGTCGTGGGCGCCGTCCCTCGAGGTCAAGTCTACTTGACCCCGTTCTCCGGGTTCCACGCTCCCTGAAGCTTGCGCACGTAAAGAATCTGTCCCAGATGGTATGCGTTGTGCATGCCTACGTGATTAATGGTGGCAGCCCATGCCGCAAGCTTTTTCTCATCCGCAGTCTTGATGGCGTTCTCCCAACCGGTAAGACTCTCGTCGAGACGCGTCACCGTTTGCGCCCATTGTTCACTGTTGAAGCTATTGAAGGTTTCATCGTTGACCCCGCTGAAGGTGGGCGGCTTCTCGCCTCTGAACTTAGCTAAATCCTGCATGTTCCAGAACGCCATGTGATTGGCTAGCTGGCCGACGGAGTGATTGCCTTTCCCATCCGTCCACTTCGCCTGTTCCGGGGTGAGCCCCTTCACAGCTTCATCCGCCGGCACAAACCAGTCCTTCTGGTTGTGCACGGTTTGGATTTGCTGCAGCAGTACTCCACGCAGATCCGTTGGGCCCTTTGCGCTTTGCGCTGAGGCACAAAGCGGCAGTAGCAAAGTCAGCAGGCAAACCATGCGTTTCATCATCGCGTGCCATCTCCAATGAACGTTGCCACCCAGTATAGGCTTGCAACGATTTGGCTCCACTGCACAGGTCAGGGCTGCTGGGCGGTGAGTTTGTCGAGCGCGTGCTTCAATGCATCCAGCTTTTGACCTGCTTCGCCCAGCTTGCCTTCCGCAGTGAGCCGCTGGTAATCCGCAAAGGCTCTAGCCGCCTCCTGGATGGTGGGGTGCAGATCGTTTGAACCGGGATTACGTGCGCCCGGCGGAGTGGCCGCCGGCGCTGCCCGCTGCGGTTCGGCCGCGGTGAGCGAAGAGGCGCTCCCTTCAAATAATGATGTGAGTGCTGCTTCAAACGTGGAGGCATAAGCCAACCGGTCCTGCAGGGCGAGCACCACCAGGCGCAACTCCGGCATTGGGCTGCGCTCGGCCTGCAGGTAAATCGGCTCCGCATACAGCAGCGCGCGCCCCGTCGGTATCACCAGCAAGGTACCGCGACGCACATGGGAACCCTGCTGGTTCCATAGTGTCAACTGGCCCGAAAGCTGTGCGTTTTGATCGATACGCGCTTCAATTTGCAGCGGGCCGTCGACCAACTTGTTTTTAGGAAAGTTGTAGACCACCGCCTGGCCGTAGTGCGCGCCATCGCTGCGGCCGCCAATCCAGCCAATGAGGTTGTTTCTGTTGGCAGGCGTGAACGGTAGAATCTCAACAAACTCCATGCCGCTTTCATCCGGCAGCTTCATCAGCACGAAATTGGGCTGCATGACCCGGGTGGTTTGCTCACCGCCTTCGGCCATCCCTACCTCGGTGGCCACGGTCCATAGATCATCGCGATTGTAGAAAACGCCGGGGTCGGTCATGTGATAAAGCCCGTACACATTCCCTTGCAGCTTGAGCAGCCGCTCGGGGTACCGCATGTGCTTACGCAGACCGGCCGGCATGGCCGACGCGTCCTTGAATAAGCTGGGAAATATGCTGCGATAAGCCGAGATGATTGGATCCTGGCTATCGAACACATAGAAGGTCACCGAACCATCGTAGGCATCGATCACAACCTTGACGCTGTTGCGCAGGTAGTTGATCGAGTCATCCCCCAGCCGGTAATGGGTGGAGTAGGGATACTCATCCGAACTGGTAAACGCGTCCATCACCCATGACAGCCGGCCGTCCTCGCCTACCACCATGTAAGGATCCAAATCGTAGTTCAGGAAGGGCGCCAGCGCAGCAACGCGATCGCGTACATTGCGCCGCATCAGCAGGCGGCTTTGTGGATTAACGTCGTCACTAAAGGGAAGCTTGCCCAGGTCGCCGCGATCAATCGCCAGCAAAATGCGGCGCAGGAACCCGCCAAGCGCAATGCCGCCGGCGCCCTGGTAGGAGGTCAGTTGGTTCGTCTGCCCCTGCGGATAGTTGAATTCCTGCTGACGGGTTTTTACATATACGTCCGTGTTGGTAAGTTCGCCGAAATAGATTTCTGGCCGGGTCACTTTGAGTGCGGGCACGGTGCTCTGCACCGGCATGTTGCTGAGATAAAGCGTGGGCAGACCTTCCGCAGTGAAACCATTGACCGGGTTCATGGTGATGCCGTAGCCGTGAGTGTAGATCAGCTTTTCGTTGATCCAGTTCCGGCTGCTCTCCGGCAGCTTTTCCACGTTCAGTTCACGGGTACCGATCATCACCTGGCGGAGCTCGCCATCAACCAGATAGCGATCGATGTCGATGTCGGGAAAGTCGTAGTAGGTACGGATTTCCTGAATCTGCCGCAGAGTATCCTGCAGTGCCTGCCAATCCCACAGCCGAATATTAGACAACGTTGCCTGGTTGTTGGCCGGGTCGGCGGCGCCCACCGTGGTCTCGGCAGGAAACTCGCGTTGGGCAAACGCGTCGAGCCCATACGCCTGGCGCGTCATGCGAATGTTGTTCGCGATGTAAGGCTGCTCCCTCACCAGTTCGTTGGGCTTGACGATGAAACTGCTCATCCACCAACCCGCGATGCGCACGCCGGCGAAGCACACGATCGCGGGCAGCACTGCTAACAGGAGCCGGCGTCCTCGGGCCACGGTGAAGGCGTTCGCAGCCGCGGCGATGGCTCCGCCAGCCAGGGCGATGCAGATCAGCAGCATGCCCCCCAGGGTGATGTGGGTATCGGTATAGGTGGCTCCGCTGAAGATGGTGTGGTCTTCAACGAGAACCTCGAAACGGTCGAGGTACACCCGCGCGGCCAGGATCAGCAACAAAAACGCGAACGTGATCGAGAGTCCGCGCCAGGGCAGGGTCAGATAACTGCGGCGTTTGGCGAAGGCGCCTGCCCCACCCGTGATCAGGATGAACACAATTGCGACCACGCAGCCAAGAAACGCGAGCGTCAACAACCAGCCCGCGATCAGTTGCCAGCCCGGCAGGCTGAATAGGAAAAAGTTCAGCGGCTTGCCGAAAATCGGGTCGACTGTGGAGCCCATGGAATGTGGCGCATACCAGAAGAGCGCCAATGTGGGCCACTCCGCCATCATGCCAGCGCCGGTGATCGCGCTGATCGCAAGCGATCCGCCAATGGCAATCAGGCGCATCACGGGTTCTACTGGCAGGCGCAACGGCTCGCCACCGAAAAAGATGGTGTGACTGCTGGGCAGGTCCGGCAGGTGCGCGCGCTTCAACGCGACGAACGTTCCATACGTAATCACGAAGGTGGCAATGCCGAACAGTGCGAAGATGCCCCATTGCAGGGCCAACGATCGCGTGAATACGCTTCCGTAGCCGAGGGAACGGAACCAGAGCAGATCGACGAAGTAGGAAATGATGCCGCGGCCGCTCAGAAGAAGAACCGCGAGTATCCCCAGGAGGATGAAGAAGCGACTGCGACGGCGGGCAGGCTTTAGCGGCCAATCGATGGATGTGGGCATTGCTGCTCTTCATTCTACCGGCATGGCGATCATTCTGTTACGGTTTCGTTCCATCCGTTGCATAACGGAGGCTGGTAATTCCCTCTCCAGCTTTCCCCAAAACGCGAAGCCAGCTTTCCCCGAAACACGAGGCCGTCATACCATGGTGGCAACCAGAAGTGCCGGTCACGGCCGCGCTGGTTTTATCGGAGGACTCCCCCATGCCTGTAAAGAAAGCTCTCCCGCGTTTTTCGTCTCAACCGCAGGTGGTTCTCCCTGGAAGTGAGAAGGCCGCCATCCCTGGTTCTGCCGCGGCTATCGCAGCCCGGGCTGGCGGCAGCATCACCGTCTCCGTGATAGTCCGGCGAAAGAATCCCCTGCCCACTGCGCGCCGCGTGCCCGTCCGCCTTACGCGTGCGCAATACCGCGCCCAACACGCAGCCGACCCTGCGGCCGTTCGACTGGTGCGGGCCTTCGCACAGGAAGCAGGCTTGCAGGTCGATCCCGCAACACCCAGGCCCGGGCACCGTTCCATCCAACTCAGCGGGACCGTCGCCGCCATGCAAAAAGCTTTCGGCGTGCAACTGGTGCAGAAGACGGTAGATGGCCAGACGTATCGCGTCCGCGAGGGCTGCATCCATCTGCCGAAGGAACTGGTAGGCCCGGTGGAGGCAGTCCTGGGGCTGGACAATCGCCCGCAGGCGCAGCCGCACTTTCGCGTACGGGCGCGCGCCGCTGGTACCTCGTACACGCCGGTGCAGATAGCAGAGCTTTACCAGTTCCCGGCTGGCGCAAACGCTAGCGGACAAACCATCGGCATCATCGAACTAGGGGGTGGCTACCGTACGGCCGATCTGAAGACATATTTCCAGTCACTGGGGCAAAAAGCGCCTACCGTCACGGCGGTTTCCGTGGACAAGGGCAAGAACACCCCGGGCACGGCCGATGGCGCCGATGGTGAGGTGATGCTCGACATCGAGGTTTGCGGTGCGATCGCGCCGGGGGCGAGGATCGTGGTGTACTTCGCACCCAATACCGACCAGGGATTCATTGATGCGATCGCTACGGCGGTGCACGACACCACCAACTCGCCCAGCGTGATTTCTATCAGCTGGGGTGGCCCGGAATCGAGCTGGACGAGCCAGGCGCTAACTGCTCTCGACGCGGCCTGCCAGTCAGCGGCTGCGCTGGGCATCACCATCACTGCCGCATCCGGCGACAATGGCTCGAGCGATGGAGGTACGGGCAACAACGTTGACTTCCCTGCCTCCTCTCCGCATGTGCTGGCTTGCGGGGGTACCAAGCTGATCGGTAACGGTAGCAGTAGCACATCGGAAGAGGTGTGGAACGAGCTGGCAAATAACGAGGGAGCCACTGGCGGCGGTGTGAGCAACGTGTTCGCCTTGCCCTCCTGGCAAGCGAATGCCCAGGTGCCTGCAGCCTCGGGCAGCACTGGCGGCCGCGGTGTGCCGGATGTCAGCGGCGATGCAGATCCGGCCACCGGTTACCAGGTCCGCGTCGACGGGCAGGACATGGTGATCGGTGGCACCAGCGCGGTCGCGCCATTGTGGGCCGGCCTGATTGCTGTCAGCAATGCGCAAAACCGTAAGAGCGCCGGGTTTATCCAACCGCAAATCTACGCAGCGAAAGCAGCCAAAGCCTTTAACGACATTGTGACCGGGAACAACGGCTCATTCGCCGCGGGTCCGGGTTGGGATGCCTGCACAGGTCTTGGCTCGCCGAACGGAACCAGGATTATTGCCTTGCTGGGAGGGTCGACGCCTACAAAAAAGAAGAAGGCCGGGAAAAAACCAGCAGGGAAAGGACCGGTCAAAAAAACTACCCGCCGGTAGCACCGGCTTATTCGCCAGGAGTTCTACTATGTGCCGAAATATCAAGATGCTCTTTAACTTTGATCCTCCAGTAACGCCGGAAGAGGTGCAGGCAGCATCTCTGCAGTACGTCCGAAAGATCAGCGGATTCAGCAAGCCTTCCCGGGTGAACGAGCCCGCTTTTTTTGCGGCCATTGAAGAGATTGCCGCAGCATCGACCCGTCTGCTCTCGTCGCTCGAAACCAACGCCGTACCCAGAAACCGGGAAGAAGAGATCGCCCGGGCAAAGGCACGCAGTGCGGAAAGATTTGGGGCCTGACGCCAGCAGTCCCGCTGTGGCTGTATTCTTCCCTGCATGAAAGATTCGAAAGCGGTTCCTAAGACGCACGCCGCTACCCGCGCCCTGGCCTTTGTGGGCGCGGGCTCATTGGTTTTCTATGGAACCCGGTTCCTGCTGAATTTCTTCGGCCCTGCTCTGCCGTACACCATGCCGAACAAACTCGACTCGGCCCTTGATTCAGAGGAGTTCATTCAATTTCTTAGCCTGGTGACGGATGGCACCCGGCGCCATTCCCGGATTTCACGGCTCAAGAATGGAATCTGAGTTTTACCCGGCTCAGCTGGCCGCGATCCGCCGCGCCAGGCACGCAGTCAACCTGGAGTTCTACGAATTTAAACAGGGCCGGGTGGGCGATGACATGCTGGCGGCGCTCACCGAACGCGCTGCTGCAGGAGTCGAGGTACGCGTGATTGTGGACGCGCTCGGCAGCTTTGCCACGCCCGATTCCTACTTTGACGGGCTTCGCGCCGCCGGAGGCCACATGCGTTGGTACCACCCGCTCGATTGGACCAGCTGGCCAAAACTCAACAACCGTACGCACCGCAAACTGATCATCGTGGATGGAGAAACCGGCTTTATCGGGGGCGCCGGCATCGCGGATCATTGGCTCTACGACGCCACTGTGCCCGCGTGGCGGGATACGTTCTTTTGCGTGGAGGGAGATGCCGTCGCAGGACTTATCTCTGCTTTTTGCGAGAACTGGTTGGAGTCTTCGGGGGAAATCCTTTCCAGCCCTCAGCAGTTCGCGATTCGCCCCATGCAAGAGGGGCCTGAAAGCTTTGTGGTGTTAAGCACACCTCATGGCGGTGGGACGCAAGCGCGCATCCTGTTTCAGGCACTTATCAAGAGCGCCCGCAACAGTATTCGGATCACCACGCCTTACTTTTTGCCCGACCGGAGCGCGCGCGAGGCACTCATCGAGGCCATCCAGCGTGGCGTTTCTGTTCAGATCCTCACCGCCGGGCCGCTCATCGACCACAAGATCATTCGCAGAATGAGTCACCATAGCGTGCGCCATCTGCTTGAAGCCGGCGCGGAAATCTACGAGTACCAGCCGGCGATGATTCATGCCAAGCTGATGACGGTGGATGGCTTATGGAGCGTCGTCGGTTCTACCAACTTCGATCACCGCTCCTTCGCACTGAACGATGAAGTGAACCTGGCGGTGCTCGACGCGGAGCTGGCGGCGACCATCGACGGAGACTTAAGCGACGACCTGAAGCAAAGTCAGCAATTGAGCCTGACACTACTGGAACGGCGAGCCATGCTGGGACAGGATGAGTCCTTACTCGATCAGGTTCTCGAACGAGAAAGTTGAAACATCATGTTAAGCCGCATGCCCTGGTTTGAACGTAAATTTGCCTTCACTTTCCCGGTGGAGTTGTATCCAAACGTGATGGCGCGCCTGCGCGGCACACCTGCCCGGATCGAGGAGATGCTGCAGGCGCAACCGCTCACCCTGTTGACGGCTAGCCCAGAGAAAGGGTGGTCGGCGCTCGAGCATGCCGGTCATCTGGTGGATCTTGAACCGCTTTGGCTGGCCCGCGTCCATGACTACGTCGAGCGGAAGGCGGAACTGACGGCCACCGATTTGGCGAATCGCAAGACGGACGAGGCAAAGCATAACGCGAGCCGCCCCAGTGATATTGCGCTGCAGTTTCGCGCGCGGAGAGGGAGGCTAATGCTGTTGGTAGATGGTCTCGACCCATCCCTGCTGGTCCGCACCATCCCTCACCCACGATTGAAAACACCGATGCGGTTGGTCGATCACCTCTATTTTGTGGCAGAGCACGACGACCATCATCTGGCGCGTATCTGGGAGTTGCTCAAGAGCTAGCTGCACAGGGTTAGTCAGCCCCCTTTTGTCATCCCGAGCGCAGTCGAGGGATCTGCTTTGCGCCTTTCTCCTGCCACAAATTTCTACAGAGCTCCAGCATCGGACACGCAGAAGAACCATTCTTTCAGCAGGAATGCAGGAGAGTCACTCCTGGAGCGAAGCGGCTGCTATCGAGACCCGCGTTCCTCTGCCTATCCGATGCTGGAGCTCATGTAGAAATTTGTAGAGGGAGAAAGGCGCAAAGCAGATCCCTCGACTGCGCTCGGGATGACAAAAGGGGGGCTAGTGACGTTGGCCAGCATTGCCTGCGGCGTGAAGCAAACACCGGCGGGAATCCGACATACGCTCGTAGCTCAAACACCACACGCGGCGGTCACTTAAACGCCACACGCAGCGATCGGCCAACGCCACGCGGCGGTCACTCACACGCCACACGGGGCGGTCGGCCAACGCCACTAGCCCCCACTTTGTCATCCCGAGCGCAGTCGAGGGATCTGCTTTGCGCCTTTCTCCTGCCACAAATTTCTACAGAGCTCCAGCATCGGACACGCAGAAGAACCATTCTTTCAGCACGAATTCAGGAGAGTCACTCCTGGAGCGAAGCGGCTGCTATCGAGACTAACGTTCCTCTGCCCATCCGATGCTGGAGCTCTGTAAAAAGTTGTGGAGGGAGAAAGGCGCAAAGCAGATCCCTCGACTGCGCTCGGGATGACAAGTTGGGGGCTAGTGACGTTGGCCAGCATTGCCTGCGGAACAGCCGCTCGGCTTCCGAGATAGCAACATTGTTAACTAAGCACCTGGCGTTCCGACGCGAGAGGTTGTTAGTTGTGCCCTTCGCCGTAAACCCTGCGCAATACGGACGGATTCACAAGTTGCGCCGCTAACCTGGGATCAAGGCCAAACAAAATGCAGCTTGTCTTCCAGGTTTGCAAACGCATCTGCCCTGCTTGCGGCGACTCCATCGTCACGTAGGGCTGCAACGCTTGCAAAGACTTCATCTGGTAAGCAAGGTCTTTGCCAGGCAGATACTCCCTCACCAGCATCGCGGCAGTTTCCTCTGGATGCGCAAATGCCTCCGCCCAACCACGATTGGAAACTTGCAGGAAGGTGGCCAGGGCAGCGGGATGCGCCGCGAGGAAATCACCGCGCGCGAAGAGCACCTGCGAGTAAGTGCGATACCCGTTCTGGTATCCAGGAAACACACGCAGGGAGACACCCTTTGCTTCGAGCGCAATCTTTTCGTCGATCAGATAAACCACTTGCGCATCAATGGACCGGGCAGCGAGAGACGTAGTGTCATCCCCAATGATCCTGGTCTGCACGTTCGCCAAAGACAGGCCATTGGCCTTGAGCATGACATCCAGCTGAGGTAAGTCGTATGCGTGCAGACCGATGGTCTTCCCCGCCAGGTCCCGCACGGTGCGCACCGAGCTGTCACGGAGCGTCACGATCCCTAGTGGCGATGCTTGCAAGGTAGTGGCAAAGGCCTGAATCGGTCGGTGGGCTTTGCGCGCTCGTAGCAGCACCAGGCCGTCCGCACAGCCGATCACGTTGTGTCCCGCGACTACCGGACCGACCGTATCCAGCGTTCTCTGGTTAACCGGCACAATCGCTACATCCAGTCCTTGCTCGGCGTACCAACCCTTTTGTTGCGCAACCAGCAGGCCGGCGAATTGCGCGTTCGCTATCCAGTCAAGCTGCACGGTTATCGGCAGCCGATGGGGCGGGGCAGGTTTGGCTTTCGTCTGCTGATGACGACCGGTGTTCAGGGTGTTGTCCTGCGCCTGCGCATTAGAGACGAAGGCAAAGCAGAGAAAGGCAATGCCTGTTAGCCGGACTGCTTTGTGCACTCACACCTCGTTTTTACCGGTGGCTTGCAGCCACTATATCCCAGAGCTCTGCCACGCCAGTAAGGGAGATGATCTGCTGCCTGCATCAGGGTTTGGATTTAAAGAAGCGCTCCTCCATGATGTCCGTGATGCCAGCAGGCTGGTGGAGGTTCACTGGCGCATCGCGGAGCAGGTTGAGGTGAACCGGCCTCCAGGAGATCTGAAATTGTGACGTGATGTTGATCTGCGGCTTCGCGGTAAGAGCGGGAGCGGCCCAGCGCTCGGCTTGCAGGTGGAACTGCAGGCCCACTCCGCTGTGCCAGCGATATTGCAATTCTCCAAAGCCGGATTGCTGGCCCTGTCCCTGCGGCACGAACGAGCGAGAGACCCGCAGGGTACGGTACCCAGCTTGCACCGTGCCTCGCGGATTAAACCAGTAGGTGGCCCAGGCAGCGCCACCGGTGCCTTCGCGGCCTATCCATGAGCCCAGCAGGTTACCCTTGTTCAGGTAGGCGTCCCGGTACACACCTTCGTAGTAAAAGAATTTGCCACCGCGGGCGCTGGCAGGGATGTCGCTGCTGCCGCCCTCTACGTGGAGATCCAATTTCGGCATGCCGGGCAGCCGGGCAAGATAAACGCCGGAAGTGATGGCCGATCGCCGGGGCGCATCGACCGGCGAAATATCATCGTGCACCAGCGCGTCGGTATACACGGTGAGCCAGTTGCGCGCGCCGGGTATGCGATACCGAAAATCAAAACTGCCATGACGCGCACCGGCAACATTGCGATTGGGGTTGTTATGCGTGCCACTTGAGGTGCTGAAAAAGCTGGTCCAGAAAGTGGCAAACGTCATAGGAGTACTGTCATCGCCGGCGATCACCGCATCCCGCGCGAACCCAAGCTCCAGATTCTGCGTGGGAGAGAAACTAATCTTCTGCCCATAGAAGAAGGGCTGGCGCGGATAAGAATGTCCTGACAGCTTGCCGAAGTAGTTGTCATAACGGATCGGGCCGAGCAGCCGCGAAAGCAAAGGAATCGTAAGCGGGAGAGTGCGGTTGATGCGCAGGGAGTAGAAGGGTTCAGCATTGTTGCTGAGCATCATTGCACTGGCCGAGCCCGGCCCCCACCAGTAGCTCTGCTTGCCAAACGATATTTCCTGGCCCAGCCATGCGACGGTCGCGAAGCTGTCGAGCAGGCGGAATGCTTCACCCGCGGGCCGGCCGGTGTAGGGCCTAGCTGGATTCGTATCCTGCACGGCAATAATGGCGGCGGCGGTGGCAGCCTCGCCGGGCACGCTGGGGTAGCGCTGATGTTCTCCGCGGACAAACAGAGAAAACCTCCCGTGCTCGGCCCACGCCGCAAACCCGTTCAGTTGTTGCCAGCCCTGACCATAGGGTCGGCCAAAGTCGTTCACGATGGTCTGGCCGAAATGGTAACTGTCGTTGAGTGGTGTGCCGGCAAGAAATTGCGTCCGCGTATAAAGTTCGTCGAGGTAGATGTCTCTTCCCAGGATTGCTGGACGCCACAACTCCTGACGAATTGCCTCGACCAGCGGCTGCGATGCTTCAGTGATTTCGGCGTCTGCCAGCATCGCGTAGATGGCTCCACGCGTCCACGGGCGCAAACCGAGGAACGGGTGAACGATCACTCCTTGCGCGGCCAGCCGTTCGAGCGCCGGGTACACCCAGCTATCCAGCTCGACATACGTCGCACCCTGGGTGAAAGGTGATTGCTCGCTTGCTGCAGCAAACACAGGCAGCGCAGCGGAACGTGCGCCGACGCAACCGACCGCCGTCGCGCAAATCCAGACCCAGGCGAGCGCTTTCATGTGGCTTTCTCTGTTGGTTGCGATATGCAGTTAACGGCTTTGCGGGACAAAGACGGGAAAAGCCGGTCTCTGCCCGGAAGGAAACCTGGAGTGAAAGAAAACCGTCAATGGGCGCTCCACCAACAAGTTGCCGAGGACGCCAGTGGAGACAGCCCAGAGACTGTCGACCAGCGCGCCGCCCAAGGGCGATGGCCTCCCCAACATGTGCCAGGCGTAGCGTGCGATCCAGAGCGCCGGGATGGTGAAGAGATAAATGGAGTAAGACGCATTCCCTAAAAACACCAGCAAACGTCCCGCCCGGGTCTCGAGGGGGGGCGCCCAGGAAACCACACCCCCCACCAGCAATGCGGCCGGCACGCCCCACAGGAAAACACGCTGCCAGCAGCCTTCACCGGCGAATACCGACGTGAGTTGCACAGCCGCGTGCGGCCCGGCCCGGAGGGTCGCGGTGAGTAGTACGGCGCCCAACACCGCGACGGTTTGGCCTGCGCGCACGTACCGCTTGCCAGAACAGCGCGCATACAACACGCCGATACCACAGCCGAAAACAAACTCCAGGATCATCGGGTTCATCCACACCACCAGCAGCGGTCTCTTGATGCCGATCACCGCGCCGGCCAAAACCATTGCGCAGAGAAAAACCATGGTGTTGCGCACCACCCTGCGATGACTCCACATTAAGAACATTGAGAGCACCAGGTAAAAGTACATTTCGAACAGCAGCGTCCATCCCAGGTACAGCAACGGTGGATGGGCCGGGTAGGAGAAGGTTGGCAGCAACAGCACCGTAGGTACCCACCAGATGCGATGGTTGCCCCATGCCTGGCCGGAGGCGAGGGCCCCTGCAAGTAAGACGGAGGTCAGCACCCCATACACAGGGAAGACCCGGATTATGCGTTGCCGCAGAAACTGACCGGCACTGGTTGCGCGCGCGGCCACGAGGCAGACGATAAAGCCGCTGATCACGAAGAAGATGTCTACCCCGCAGGAGCCAAAGTCATGCCAATAGAACTGAGGAGCGCCACCAGGCACGGCGTAGTGGGCCGGGATCGTATGCACCCAGACAACCATCAAGGCCGCCACGGCACGCAGCGCCTGTACCCCGGGTAATCGCGCTTGCGCCACCGTCATTGTTCTCCCCATAGGGTGAGAGCGGACCCGCGCCTTGCATCTTTCCCATGAACGACCACTCCCAGGAAATCGTTGTGTCTCGTGCGGCGTCAGGTTCTGCGCGCGAGTACGTGGTAACCAAAGCAAAGTACTTCCGAGGAACCTCGATCAAGCCAGGAAAGGAGGCCGAGGCCGCATACCATTGGCAGGCCCAGCAGACAATACGCGACCGCAGAGAGAGCTGCTGCCGGCGGGTTGCTAAAACGTTTCGCCATGAACAGAACGCGATGGATCTCCTGTGCCACATACTCGAAGTAGTTGCCGTTTGCCTCCGTCTCAAGTACGGAGAAACCGAACGCGCCCAGATGGCTCGCATACCAATACTTATTGAAGCCAGTCGAGAAGTGGTACGGAGCAAAGTGCGTGAGCGAGCAAAACGGAGCGGTCAGGATCAGGTACCCTTCGGGTTTGAGCAGGCGCGAAAACTCGCGCAGGACCGCTACCGGATCGGCGACATGCTCCAGCACCTCGGTGCACAGGATGGCGTCAAAACTCTGATCGGGTTCGGGAACGGCAATGATGTCGCACACAATATCCAGCTGTGTCTGATCCCAGCTCCCGGTTTGTAACCCATGCTGATCGCCCTGACCGTTATATTTCCCGAAGTCCTGCCCTACATAGTCAAGGTGGCCGCAAAATCTGCGAAACTGCTGCTCACCGCAACCTGCATCCAGTAGCCGCGCGCCAGCCGGAACCTGTGCCAGGGCGTACGCGATCCAGTCGCGGCGTGTTTGTTCGTTCTTGCGGCCCGGCAACCGGGAGGTAAACTTTCTTAGGGCTGCGTTCACATACGCTCCTAACGCATCGCACTTACGGGCATACCGGCCACCTCATCGATCAGGTGCACCAGCCGTCCGTATTCGCGGTGCCGGTCAAACTGCATGGCGCACTCGCGCGAACGAGCCGCCATCTGCCGGCGCATTGAGCCATCGGACGCAATCGTTTCGAGCGCCCTGGTCAGTGAAAGCGGATCGCCGGCGAGATAAGCGAGCCCGATTCCCTGCTTCTCGATGTAGTCAGCCAACTCTCCCACCAGTGAACTGACGAAGGGTAGGCCGGCGGCCATGTAGTCATAGGCCTTGTCAGGCATAGCAACGTTCGACATAGGCCCGTAGGGGCAAATGCCCACATCGCATTGCTTGTACACCACCGCCAGGTCGTCGGGCGACAACCTACCCAGATAGGTGAGGTTGCGCAGCGCGTGCTGCGCGATGAATGTTTGCAACGTAGTGGCGCGGGGGCCGTCACCCGCCACCAGTATGTGGGTATTGGCGCCGCGCTGCGCCAACTTCACGGCTGCCTCCATCAAGGTAGGCAGATCGTAGCTCTCACCCAGCGATCCGGCGTAGATGGCCCAGACTTCGTCTTTGCGCTTGGCCGGCAAGCCATTTACCGGCGAGACACGCTGCATAGAGCGACGAAATTTTTCGACATCGATGCCATTGAAGACCGTCATCGATACCACCGTGCGCGGCGCCGGGAAGTGTGGCAGCACCACTTGCCGGTAGGTTTCACATAAAGAAACGACCGCGGCGGCACACGCGTAATTGTTCCGGCGCAACTTGTAGAAAGGGAAAAAGAGTAGCGGGGCCAACCCTCGCAGCGGCGCCGGCAATGCCAGGCGGAATAACTCGGGCCAGAGATCCATAGCATCGAAAACGATCGGGCAATCGAAGTGCCGGCCCAGCCAAACAGCAACGCGGCCCAGCGTCTGTGGTGGATCGGTCACCATGATGCAGTCGGGCCGGGCCTCACCCCGTGCGCGTCGCCAGGTGCGGTAGGCAAACAACAGCTCATGGCGCAGACGGCCCAGGCTGATATTGCCCACATAACCTGGGCCCGGCACCAGCCGGATACGGAATCGTTCGTTCACCTGGCGATCTTCCCAGTCAGGACAACGGGGTTGTTTGAAGTGATGCGAGAAGTTTGAGGTCCACCAGGTCACGTGATGGCCGGCCGCAGACAATTCATTGCCAATGATGGTGTAACGGGAGTCGCGCCAGTCCTCGCCCGGAACAGAACCGTACGCGCATAACAACCAGATGTTCACCGGGTGCGCCCCTGAAAGACCAGGCTTCGCACCCTCTTCGCCATCACACTGGGCAAGCTGACCAGCGCGCGGTTGCCGGCCGTGCGCACGGCAAACTCTGCCTCTTCCATGGAACTCATCACCGGGTACTTCAACGCCATGGTGTGCTGCCACGAATGCTCGATGCGTTGCAGGACCGTGGAACGCAATCTGCCCTTTATCAGCAGGTTTTCGAGGTGCAGGCAGGTACGCCAGGTGGAATAGAACTGGTCGTAACGGTCGGAGCGCGTGGATCCAGCATCTTCAAACGCCCAGCCATTCTCACCCGAGCGCAGCAGGTCCGCCAGAACAGGCCTGCTCCAAATGGACCCGGGCGTGGCTGTACGGTAGACCGCCCCGCGGCGAATGACGCCAAAGTGCCCGTTCAACGGTTGATCTGGTTTGGGCAGCGCCTGCAGCCGGAGATAGTTTCCGCGCAATTGTTGAAAGGCATCGATCGCTCCGGTCACGGCGGCGGAATCCACCCGATTCACCAGGAAGTGGTCGTCAATCCAAAGCAACACATACGGTTGCGTTAGCTGGGCGATACCGTCTGCCAGCGTGTCAGACCAGGATCGATCGGGGCCGACGGTGATGGTGGAAACGTTCAGGCGGTCGAACCTGAGTAAGTTGGAGATCAGGTATACGGGGTAAGGGCAGTCGGGCCAGTGCTTCCGCAGCAAGCTGAACAAGGGCAACCACAGATCAGCCGAGTGATCGCGAGAAGCAACAACAATGGCGACGCTTTCGTTTGTGGCAGGGGTCATGTCGGTTTTCATGTTCCTTGGGTCCGGGTTCCTGGGGCAGCCCAGCGGGACAGCGGCAGCCAAGCGCAAACGAGCGTGATGACCAGTTGGTTGAGCGCGTTCTGCGGCCCCTCTGCCGCTATAATCGGCAGCGGCCAGACAAGAATGAAAAGCAGAAAGGCAGTATTTGGCCCGGCGTATCGCAGACCGTACGTGTAGATCATGCGGCTGAGGGCGCCGATCGAGAACATGCCGAGGGCCACCCCTGCAACGCCCAGCTGCAAATAGAAAAACCCGATCGCGGTCGGATTGACTCCGCCGTACGATTCACGCACATTGCCCGTCATCAAGAGGTACTCGGCGAAGTAGCGATTGGTGTATCGCTCGCCCCATGACAACGGTTTGCCCTTCCACAGGCCGCGGGGTACGAGTATGGTTGCCGCTTCCTCGACGCTGGCGAGGCCGTATTCCAAATCGGCAACCGGCCGGCCGTTCAAAATTGTCGCCACAGTATCGGTGCCCGGGGTGCGGAAGAAGAGGAAGTCCAGCGTGGCTTGTGGCCCCACCGTCTCAATCAAGTCCAGGTCAAACGCCGCCTCGTTGCGGCCCAGCCCATACGCGGTCATCAAGCCGGCGAGCAGAACGCCGGCCAGCACGGTGCGCACCACCGGCAAGCGGCGCCGCAGGTAGTGCACGATGACCACGCACTGCAGAACCGGGATCACGATCAGGGTGCGAAAGCCAAGCAGGTAGACGGGCACCAGGCAAACACTGAAAAACGCGCAGTAACTCGCAACCTTGCGGCCCGGCTCCCCAACGCGGGTGTGTTGCATCATGGGCAGCAGCCCAGCCGCAGGCAACCACAAGGAAGCGGCCATAAGGAAAATGCCGGAGCCGGAGAGTCCGCCCGCCCGCCACTCTTCACGGTGCTCCAGGAACTGTTGCAGGCCGCCTTCCTTCCAGAAGATGGCCATTGCTCCGAGATACCCGGCGACGAACAGGAACACGCTGGCAGAGCGGACCCGTTGAGGATCGAAGGCACGCGGCGGGGGAAGCCAACGCTCCATGTGCTTGCCTACGCGGCTGCCGTCACCGAAGAGGAAACTCAGCAAGCCCAGCGCCGCGAGCGCCTCCGTGGCCGCATAGTGAGTCTCGATGCCCGAGCTCGCGGCGAAGCCGAAGAGCGGCAAGCGGGCTCCACCACTCAGCACAAAGAGTGGATAGGCGCCGAATTGCAATCCGAAGGTCAGGAGAAAGATGTGTCTGGGGTTGAAGGCATCGAACACTCCCTGCTGCGCGTCGCAGAGCGCGGGTATCCATGCCGCGCACAAAATCCACAGCCCCAATACCTGTGTCAGCCAGGCCTGGTCGCTGTCGCTATGGCCGAGGGTGGCGATCACATACGAAACAGTGATGGATGCGATCAGCACCAGCGACCAGCGCCTGGAGGTTTGTTCGCGCGCCGAGCGGCTTTTTGCCGGGGGGTGTGCACCCGGTCGTGCGTCTGAAATGGGAGACATAGGCAGGCTGGGTATAGGTACGTCAGGCATGGGCACTCCCGGCAAGCGCATCTGCGGGAGCGAAGATCTTCGCCCAGCAGGATCAGGAACGCCACCCACCAGCAGGCGGCGTAGGCCATGCAAATCCCTTGAAAACCGAATGCCCGGCTGAGCAGCAGGCCCATCGCGAGATAAAGCACCGGCACCAGCAGACCTACGATGGCTGGCGCGACATGCCGGTTCTGTCCATAGAGCACGCGAAAGGCAATCTGCGTGCCCAGCATCGGAATACTGCCAGCCAGCATCCAGGGCAGTGTGCCGGCAACGCCCTGCGTGGTAGCCACGTCGAATGCTCCCCGTTGCAGCACCAGGGTGATGAGCCGCACACGAAACAGGCCGAAGACCAGTGCTGCCACTGTGGCGATGGCAGTGACTGCGCCGATCGTCTGCCAGGCGAGCGTCTGTACCTGTGACTTATCTTCGGCTATCCACGCCTGCGCTACGGCTGGGACCAGCAATACCGAGGGACCAGCCACCACAAAGGTGCCCATGGCGATGATCAGGCGCTGCGCGTAGCCGATATGCGAGAGCGCGCCAGCGCCAAAGCGAGGCGCCAACACTGCTTCGACGGGCGCTAACCCACTAAAGGCGCAATTGGCCAGGATCACCAGGGCAACACGGCCGCCGTCAGTGCAGATTTCATTCAGCTGCGGTCGCGGCCAGCATGCGAACGAAAGACAGCGAAGCACCCTGGGCAACATCATCAGGACTGCACACAGAGAACCCGCAAGCATGCCCCACGCAAGCACGACAGGCCTGCGCGGGGCAGGCGTACACAACATTGCGGCAATGGTGCCGGCATATAAATAAGTGGCGCTGACGGAGGGTAAGAGAAAGCTTTTCTCCGCGTGGTGAATGGCTGTGAGGGCGGAGCCCAGCAGGGCCAGAGCCGCCGACCACCACGCTACCCGCGCAATCGCGATCACCGCCACACACTGGGTCGCGGTGAACCCGTGGGCCGTTGTCCCGATCACGGAGAGACTGGCGCGTGTTATCCAAATCCCGCCGGACCCGAGCGCGGCACCCGCCAGCAATGCGATGAACAGCAAAGTGGCAAGGGCATCCTGGTAGCTGCGCGGGTCGGGCCGCAGCGATAGAAGACGCGGAACAAATGCCTGCGAAAGAGCTCCGGTGGCCGCGCCGGTAATCAGAAAAGGGAGACTGATGGCGAAAAGGTATTCATCGAATCCATGCCGGGCGCCGAAGGTACGCGCGGTGAGCAGTTGAGCGCCCAGCGACAGCAGTGTGATGAAAGCGGCAACCCCGGAGAGCTGAAGCGCCTTCTTTACCATGCGGTGCGCACCGCCGCTGGCCTGCCCTCGAGCGCCTGTGCACACAGGCGCAACACGTCTTCAGTCGCGACTGCCTGGATACACGCGTTGGTGCCCAGCGGGCACGCGGTAAGACCCACGCAGTACTCGCATGCGATGCGTACCCGGGCCACGCCGCCCCGGCTGTTCCACGGCTCCCACATGCCAGGAAAATCAATCGCGCTGGTGACCGTCACGGCGGGACAGCCGACAGCAGACGCCAGGTGGGCTACGCCGCTGTCGTTGCCGGCAAACAGCTGGCAGCGCGCCAGGACCGCCGCCAGCTGGGTGACCGAGGTGTCTCCCGTCAGGTCAAGGCAGCGGGCGCCAAAGCGCGCTTGCAAGGCGGCACCCAGCGGTCGATCACTCGCCCCGCCTAGTACCACCAGCCGGCAATCGTAACGCTCAATCAGTGTTTCGCCAAGGAACAGGAAGCGGTCAACCGGCCAAACCTTATGAGCAAACGAAGCTCCCGGCGAAAGAGCTACCGTTACGGTGTCGTGCATCCCGGCGGCGCGCATTTTCTCGCCGGCCCAATCTACGGCAGCCGCCGGCACTGATACTGCGAGCTCAAGTTCACTTTCAGTTGCCGGCCCGATCGCACTGCATTCTCCGAGGGCCCGCACCGGGCCCATCACCGCGTGTTCATAGAGGCCGAGTTGGTACTGCTGCTGCTGCAGGCTGCCGCGGCTGGGCAGCGCATCGAAACCAAAGATGGAGCCGCGGTAGCCCGCGAGGCGGAAAAACAGAAGCTTCTTCAGCCTCGTCCCCAGGGGCTCACCCATATACGGCAACACGAACAGCACATCTGGGTGCTCTTCGGCCAGGGTGCGGCGCATGGCCTCTAGGCCGTGCCAGCGGCCCGTCATGGTGAAACACACGGTACGATCGACCACCGAAGGGCAGACAAACTCAAGCCACGGCAAAGCGTTGAGATCGGCATAGGTGCGCGTGAGGGATTGCATAGCCGGCACCGACGAAACCGTCGTGACCAGGATGATGCGTGCTTCCGGCAGCCGCGCACGCAAGAGGCGCAGCGCCGGCACTGCATTCAGGAAGTCGCCCAGCCGGCCGCTGCGAAAGACCAGCACGGTCGCCAGTGGCTTACCGGCTCGAAAGGGACGGTACAGCATCCGCTTGACCAGGCGGATCAGACCACGCCGCATATGCAACAGCAACAGAGTGCTTCGATGCGTAAGGCGACTGAGCAAACCGGGCGGCGCAGATGCGTTCGCTGGAACTCCTGCGCCTGGTTCCAGCCGTTCCCTCAAGCGAGCCACAGGGCCATGTCAGACAAAAAGCCGTCGACCGCTCCATCCGTCTGGTAATGGCCCACCAGCGGGATCAACAACTTCGGCGGTGCGGTCACGATATGCGCGCCCGCGAGTGCCGCCTGTTTGATATCAACCACTGTGCGCATGCTGCCGGCTATGATTTCTGTCTGCGGGTAAGACATCCTCAGCAATTCCGCGCTTTTCGCCACCACCTGCACTGGGTCAAAATCTGTTTCCTCCACCAGCTTGGCCGCGAGCGCGACGCCGCGCTCCTTGTGATGTTGGTCAAGGGCGCCGTCGCGGATGCGGTTGAAAAACAGGCTGGCATACCGGGCCCCGGCGCCGGCCGCGGCCATCGCCTGCAAAGGGGTCATACACGCGGTACAGTTCACGGCGATGCCGAGACGGCTCAGCTCGCTGACCACACCAGTGAAGGCCGTGCCCCGCTGACTGATGGGGATCTTGATAGCGAGGTGTTCATACGCCAGTTCCTCGGTGTAGAGCACCGCCTGGCGTATCATCTCCGCTGATTCTCTGGCGACCACTTCCATGCTGAGGTGCAGGGGGCTGCCGTGACTGCGCAACAGGCTCACGATCTGCCGCATGTGGCCCAGGTAGTCGCCTTTCGGCTCCTTGGCCAGCAGCGACGGGTTGGTGGTGACTCCCTTGATGAAGCCGAGTCGCAGAGCTGTTTCAATCTCTGCCAGGTTGGCAGTGTCAACGAATAGTTTCACGAGCATGCCTTTCTATCGGGTGCAGAAAGCGGTGGGGAGGGGATGCAGGCTGGGGCTAAACTCGATCTCCTGGGCTATGTGATCCCAGTCGGGGCGGAAAAACAGGGCACGATCATCGACTACGATGTCGGCTGCCGGCTTGCCCATCACCAGCAGGTGGTAGCGCACGCCCCATGCGGACAGTTGCTGCTGCGTAAGGACGAAGCCCGCCTGGTACGCAAGAGCCACGTTGTTGCGGGTTCGGCCCATATAGCGAGCAGTGTGGATCGTGATCTCGTGTCCCTGGTCGTATAAGCGATTCACCACGGCTATGGCGCTCGGGACAGGCTGCGCGTGCTCATAATCCCCAGCGGTCTGGCGGCACAAACAGCCATCGAGATCGAACACGATGCGTTTGCGCAGGGTTGGCTCGCCGCCGAGCATGGCCTGCAAACGCGGCATGGGGCAGCGCTCGCCATCCTCCACCAGAAACGAATCTGCGTCTTCATCGTGGGTCGATACTTCGATCAGCACGGTGTCTTCGAGCGCGCCGCTCTGGTGCATCAGGCCCGGAGGCAAGGTGAGCAGCATGCCGGCGCCCAGCGGAAACCACCGGTCCTGGGCACGGCCGGCACGTAAGCGCACCAGCAAACAGCCGGAATGGATGAAGTAGGTCTCGATCTTTGCGCAGTGATAATGCAGGCTGCTGTGCTTGCCTTTCTGAAAGAAAAGCCGTTTGCCCGTGTACCCCGCATTGACGATGGTTTCGATTTTGCCCCAGTACTTCGATCGCTGATCTGTGGTCGCAGGCAAGGCTTCCGTTTTCATCGTGCTGGCGGGCCCGCGGAAAAGGTAGGCCGTGGCGCACTCGACGCCGCTCGCTTCGATGCGCACCCTGTCCGCCGGCGCGACGTTCAGCAGAGTTTGCGCGCCCACCGCCCCGGTCCGCAGCACGCTCCCTCGTTCCACAAACAGGGTTGCGCCCTCACCCGCGCCCGTGGCAATTTCGTAACTCTCGCCGGCACGCAAGGTCAGCCGTTCGAGCGAGTACTCTGCGCGGCGGGCAAGCAGGGTATGACCATTGCCCTGCTCCGCCGGCGCGCTCCCCATCAGTGTCTCCAACTGCTCGAGCGGGATGCCGTACATCTACGCTTCCTTTCCCAACAAGCGCGCCAGCCCCGCCAATTCCGGTGGCTCGGGACCAAGGGTCGTAGTAGAAAGGCCGGCCCACGCGTTCGCCACGGTCAGATGTTCCGCGGTGAGATGAGAAGGACCCAGGCTGAGAGCGGCAAAGAAAGCGTCGCCCGCGCCCGTGGTATCGATCGCCTGCACGTGCGCTGCCGGTGCTTCTGCGTACTCATCGTCGAGCAGCGCACAGCAGCCCTGCGCCCCTCGCTTCAGCACAATCGATCGCGCGCGCAGTTGCTGCTTCAATCTCGCCAGCGCCGCGGGTAAGTGGGTAGGGTCGTAGCGCGGATCCACGCCCTGGGCTTCCCGTTCATTCATACAAAACAGTGAAGCCCCGGCATACCATTCATGGTTTGCCACGCGTTGCGAAACCTGCGAATCAATCGATACCGGCTTGCCCGCGGCACGGCCGGCCTCGACCAGCGCCCGGGCAAACGCGGGCGTTACCAGGCCATGACGATAGTCGGAAATGATCAGTCCATCCGCCTCCGGCAACTGTTGTTCCACCACGCGGAGCAGATGACGGCCACGGTCGACTCTTCTGGCGGCCGATGATCCAGGTGATCCCACTGAAGGAGCTTGTATCCATTCACCCAGTAGCGGCATTTGGCAATCGTTTCGCGACCGGGTTCCACCACGATCGCCTTTGTAAGGCGCGGGTGCACGAACGCATCTATCAGCGGTTGGTACAAATCGTCGCCCACGACGGAGACGAACACCACGCTACCGCCCAGCGCCAAAACATTGCGCACCATGAGGGCAGCGCCGCCCAGCGACTGCCTGCGGGAAAGATGTTTCACCACGACGGTAGGGGTTTCGGCAGACAGCCCCAGCCCTTCGCCGGTGTGGTATTCATCCACGATGATGTCGCCCACCACAATAAGGCGCCGTTCGCGGAAACACGTTAGCAAATCGGCTTTCACTACAGGCTATGCACCCGATCAATGATGGAGGTAGTGGAGTACTTTTTTGCCCGGCGACTCAAAAACCAGGGGAAATACCTTGACGTCGATGTGGTCGGGTATGTTATCGCGGCGCCTGACCTCGGCTGCCGGCCACTCGGCACCCTTGACGATGATGTCGGGCCGCACTGCCTCGATCAGATGGTGCGGGCTGGGATCATCAAAGATAATGACTTCGTCCACGCAGTCCAACGATTCGAGCACTGCTTTGCGGTCCTGCTCGTTATTGACCGGCCGGCCTTCGCCTTTTAAACGCCGCGTCGACGCATCTGAGTTAATGGCGACAAGCAAGCGGTCGCCGAATGATCTTGCAAACTGCAACAGCGCGATATGACCGGTGTGCACGATATCGAAGATCCCGTTCGTCATAACCAGCCTGGCTTGCGGCTGAGGGGAAACCTTTTGTATCCGTGGCACGTGCCTTCCCTGCCCGAACGGCGCACCAAACCAGGCGTCAGCAATCGCCAGGTTTTCCGCTTCACCATGAACCCATGCGCCCAGGCACAGCACATTGGCATCGTTATGCTCGCGTGACTTCTCCGCCACGTCCAACGAATGGACCAGCGCCGCGCGGACCCGGGGAAACCGATTGGCCACCATGCTCATGCCCACACCGGTCCCGCAGATCAACACCCCCCAACCCGCTTCACCGTTTTCAATAATCTGGCCCGACGGCATTGGCATAGTCACTGTAATCAACCTTCCTGGTCTCGCAGAAGGGACCCAAATCGATCACGCTCTTTCCCTGCCCCTGTAGTTGTTGCTTGAGCAGGGCTTTGAGCGCCACGCCGTTATGATCACTGCCCACCACGACTAGATGTTCGACTGGGTTCTTACTGCTCGCCTGGAGCATAGCTGGCCTTTCGCTGTCGCCTCTTCGCACTGGTTATCGGCTGAAAAGTACAGACCTGAACTCGGCCAGCGATCTTCCCAATTGCGGATTTCTGCGCACTCCCTCGGAAAGCGAACCGTACAATCCGGCCAACACAACGCCCAGCAAGGTCAGGATCAGGACCGTTATTCCCCTGCCGGGGGAAGAACTGCGCTCGGGCGCGATGGCTACTTCCACCGCCTGCACCACAGCCGCGTCCTTGGCTTCATCCAGCCGGGCGACGTCGAATTGCTTCAGCAGTAAATCAAACAGGATCTGGCGGTACTGCAGCTCGTGCTCGGCCCGCAGGTAGTCCAATCCGGCGCCGGCTACATCCTGCAGTCCCATTTCCTCGGGCCGAGCGCGCGGTTCGCTACCCGGGCCCGATTCTTTCCTGCCTCGGCCCTGTTGCGTCTCCTCAAGAGCCGCCACCTCCTGCCTGAGCGAAAGCAGTTGCTGCTCGGTCAGCGCGACTTCTGGATTGCGTTCGGTGGAGTAGGAGCGCAGTGCCTGCAATTCCACCTGCTTGCCTGACACCAACGCGTGTAGAGCGGCAAGCCGCCCGATCATCGCCTTTGCCTGCACATCCAGTTGCACCAGGCCCTCCTTCTGCTGGATTTGCTGAAAGGCCGATTCTGCCGCGACCACATCGTCCTTGGCATGCTTCAGTTGCTCTTCATAAAAGATTCGCCGGTGCGAAGCCTCAGTCAGCGCCAGTGTCTTGGTGAGGCGGCGTAATTGATCGGTGTACGCATTGGCCAGCAACGCTGCGCGCTGCCGATCGTGGTCGGTCACCGCCACGCTGATGAACGTACTTTTCTCTGAACTCACGCTGGTGTTCAGGGCCAGTTGTTTACGCGCGGCAGTCATGTCTCTGGCGCGATACAGGGCACGCAATCCATACTGCTCTATCAGCGCATCGGCCACCGGCCGCGAACCCAGCAGTCCGATATACACATCGTTGGGGTTGCGCAGGCTCAGGCCACCAGCCGCGGCCATGGCCATCTGGCCGCCGGACGCCCCGCTCATTGAGTTCATCAGCAGCCCTGAGGCCGATGGCGTCGCCTGCGGCGTCATGATGCGGGTGGTCGCCGTATACGACCGGGGGTACAGGAGACACACGAGCAGGCCAATCAGGAACCCGGCAGCGGCGCCGCTCACCAGCAGCCGTTTGGTGCGCAGCAAGCGGGTGAGCACCGTCAACACTGCCACGCTCCATGATTGGCTGGCCACGATCTGACCAGTACCCGATCCGTGCGGCGCTTCTTCCCGCACTTCGGGTTGCGTGACATAAAATTCGCTGCTCTCTTTGCCGATCACGATGGGCCACTCACTTCTGGATCACTGCCAACGAGGCAGCGGTTAGCGCACTCTGCGAGAGAATTCCCGTAATCTCCTCCAGCCGTTTCCATCCCTGCCCGGCATTGAGGCGCACAGGAATCACAATGGCGTCTCCGGGCAAAAGCGCAGCCTTCTCAAAGCTTGGTTGATGGTGCTGGCCTCGTCTTTGCCGGCTCACGACGGTGCCATCCGCGCGTACCAGGAACATCCGCTTTACGTCCGCGTCGCGGGTCGCCCCGCCGGCATCGGCAAGGTAGGCGGTGGTCAGTTTGTGCTCCTGAAAGCGGAAGGCGTTCTCGTTGTAGACTGCGCCGCTCACCTGCACGGTCGACAATTTTGGCGGGATGTAGAAACGATCGCCATCTTCCAGGGTAAAGTCTGGAATGTCGTCAAGCGTATTCGCCTCGGGCTTCATCTCGAGCACCACTCGGCCGGTGGGCGCAATCGCGGAAATGCGCGCGATCATCGACTGGCGCAGGCTCAACTGCATCTGGTCGGCTTCTTTATTCGCAGCCGGCAGTGAGTTGTTGGCCACGCTGGCCGAAAGTTCACGCTGCATCTGTTCAGTGGAACGCCGCAATTGTTCCTCCTGCACCCGCCGGGTGGACACGCGCAGTAACTGCGACGCATACAGATAGGAGTGCGGGGTGAGCCCACCGGCCTGGCGAACCGCATCCCGCAACTTGTCGCCGGGCTTCACCCGGTAAATGCCGGGTGCATTCACTTCACCGCCGATGCGCACAAAAGTGGCGTGCTCCTCGATGGGCAGAGGGAATGTCGGCGCGGGAGAAGATGGTCACCACATCCCCGGCCAGCAATGCCTGGTTATCGGGTGAGTCCTTATTGTCAATGGCGTTGCCCAGGTGAAAAGCGATCAGCCGCGGGCTCAGATCGTGTTCATCGAGGCGTTCAATCGATGCGTAATGCCAGTTGACCTCCGCATCGTTGCGCACGATGTCCACCCGCCCCTGGTCTTCCGGTTTGCCCGCTGCACTGTCGCCGCCCTGGCCTTGTGTCTTGCCGGTTAGATCCTCATTGTTGGCATCAGCGCCGGGTACATATTCGCCACTCGCCTCGATCGCCGTATTCTGATCTCTGTAATCCAGGTCGTCGTCGTTGGTATTGCCCGGCCCCAGCTGATTTCGGTTGCGCCCAGCTCCCCCACGTTCGTTGGACTCATCACCCGGCACGCGGTTCCCTTCCGCTGTTTCCCTGTCGTGCGAGGCAGGGCTTCGCTGGCGCGGATCCCCGAACGGGTGTTTGCCGCTCGCTGCCACGACGTGGTCTTCGCGGTTCCAGTACTCTCGCGTCAGCAGCGACGTGCGCGAAGGAAGCAGGTCGGATATGCGCATCCCGGCGTGCCAGGTATAGCGGCCGGGTCGCGCCACATTGCCCCGCAGAGTCACTACGTTGGAAAACTCCGGCGTGACCGGCAGTATCTGCAACAGGTCCCCATCGTGCAAGCGCCGTTGCAAGCCTGCGGTGTCGAGGGCAAATTCCTCGCTGCGCCGCTCCCTATGGTCTTCGATCCGCTCGAGCACAGCACGCCGTGTCTCGGCCAAACTGGTGAGTCCACCCGCGGCAAGCAGCATATCGGCGATCGTTGCCTGCTGCCCCAACTCGTAGATGCCCGGCTCCTCCACACTGCCGGAGATAGCTACTTGCGCGCCCATCGGGGGTATAAACAGGATGTCCCCTGGCATCAGCGCCTTGTCGTGCGACTTGTCACCTCGCTTCATGAGGTCGTAGATATCAAACTCAGTCACCACCAGGTTGTTGCGGATCAATTGCACATGGCGCATGCTGCCGGTCGCCGCCGGACCACCGGAAACAAACAGCGCATTCACCATGGTGCTGAGAGAACCGACCGTGTAAGCGCCCGGACGCCGCGCGCTCCCCAGCACGTATATCTGTATGGAGCGCAGTTGCCCCAGGGCAACATTCAACTCGAAATCCTTGAAAAGTCCGCCGATCGCCGCATGCAGAAAACTCCCCAACTGTTTGTATTCGAGGCCGGCTACATTCAGCGTTCCCACTTTGGGTAAGTAGATTTGCCCGTCGCGATCTATCTTCACCCGCGCATCCAGATCGATTTTTCCCCAAGCGCGAATCAACAATTCATCGCCCGGCCCCAGCAGGTAATCGGACGGCACTGGCACGTGATCGAGAGGGGCAAAGGTAGAGGGCACATCCTCAAAAAGCGTTCTACCGTAGGTCAGCAGCCGGTGCCCTGTGACGTCTTCGGCAAAGATCTCAAACTCGGTTCTCTTCAGCGGAGGGAGCGGCCTGCGCGGCAGCTGCACTTGCGCTCGATCTCGGCTGCCTTGGCCGCTGTAGCCGTTCTGGTCCTGATAACCCTGGTCGTCCTGTGTCATCCCGCTGGGCCCCGCTGGCATCGCGCCTGCGGGCTTGCAGTGGCTGATCCCCGCGTCGTCTGCGTTCACGGCTTGCTGGCACGGCTCTGCAGAACGCGTCGGCGTGCTCAGTATCGATTGACCGTGAAGCAGGCAAATGAATAGCAGTGGAGCAAACAGCAGCAAACCAAGACGTGGCAAACGAAAGCTCGGCATATCAGGCTCGAACCGGGCCGAAATTCATTACTCTTCTTGCAGGGATCCATTTCGCTCGCTTCCCGTCTCATTGCAGCCCGTGGAGGTATCAACAGGTAAATCGGCGTTCCTGGGAGGAACGAGAGACGGGCGCAGTTGCCGGGATTACATGAACTCAGGAGGATGGCCACGTGCGTACCTTCATGACCAATTATGGTGGGCGCAACGAGGCAGTCAACGCATGAAGGGCGTTGGATCACCCAGGTCGCACGACTCCCACTTCAAAGTGGGAACTCGTCTGAAATGGGCATTTGTATGCGTGATTCTTTATTGCCGGGCGAACGAGTGCTCCGCGGCTCACCAACCGTCCGTGCTCGATCGCTACATGGCTAGCTAGTTATGGCGTTGGCCGGCCGTCGCGTGTGGCGTTTGAGGGACAAGCGTATGCGGGCTTCCCGCCGGTGTTTGCTTCACGCCGCAGGCAATGCCGGCCAGCGTCACTAGCCCCAACTTGTCATCCCGAGCGCAGTCGAGGGATCTGCTTTGCGCCTTTCTCCCTCCACAAATTTCTACAGAGCCCCAGCATCGGACACGCAGAAGAATTATTCTTTCAGCAGGGATGCAGGATAGTTCCTCCTGACAGCGACGCGGCTGCTATGGAGGCCAACGTTCCTCGGCCCATCCGATGCTGGGGCTCTGTACAAATTTGTGGAGGGAGAAAGGCGCAAAGCAGATCCCTCGACTGCGCTCGGGATGACAAAGTGGGGGCTAGCTACTCCCTGGACGGGTGCCACATGTTCCCCGGTTTTCCTGTTAAGCCTGGTAGTTGTTGGCAAGCTCCATGCGGTTTTCCTCAATGAAACCGCACACGGGGTGCGTCCGGTGTTGCGGAACAGGAAATCCGGTGGCACCAGCGTCGATGGGCTGAATACGGCGGGCGAAGCCCTTCAAACGTTCTCACTCCACTTACTAAAAACATTGGAAACAAAGTCATCTTCAACCAACGTACGCCGGGGTCGGCGAACATGGTGCGGGTACGCAAATCAAGGGAAACTGAACTGGCGGACTCGGCCCCCCCAATGGGGCCTCGGTCCAAGGGTTAGGGCATTGTGGTTGTCCACGGACAGCTGTGATGAGAAATCCGAGCTAGCGCTTAAACCTGCCTCACCCACCAACCAGGAACAGTGCTTTGTGGCAAGGCGTGACGCGGGCGATTGGTGTACTGGCATCGACAGCGCTAAACCTGCTCGGAATCTGTTTAGAGTTCCAGGGCTGCTTTCTGTCAGGCGCTGCCGTCAGCAACGGCGCGCTGCTGATTAAGGCCGATCAACGAGAATCCAGCACCACATAGCGACCGGCGAAGCTGATGAAGACTCTGCAGAAGAGTACTGTTGGCAACAAACCATCCTCTTCCCTATCCGGCCTTCGCTGACCCAGGACAAACTCGTGCTGACCATGTCCCAGGAGTCAGGCAATATCTGGATCCTGGACAATGTGCATCCGTAGCTGCCGCGACCCCCTTTGCGACCCATGGCGAGGCGGCGAATGCCCGCATCAGCCGGCCTGAGGATGACGCTACGCTCCCGGATCGGCGCTTGCCGGGTCCGCAGACTGGGGCACCCGGGCAGTCGCGGGGACAGGCGCAGACACAGTTCTGCCAGTAGGCCCACCGCAGAGATGTGCCGTGGTTGCCGGTTTGTTGAGCCGGTTCAACACTGCATTTGCCCCCGAGTACCCCAGTGTCATCGTTAACACAAGGAGCGCCCCAGGAAGGAATGGGGGGCTCGGCACCGGTATGTCGAACACCCGGCAGCAAACCCCGACGGCAAAGCTCAACGCGATCCCTATTGCTAATTTCATGGGTCTGCTCCCCGGCGATCTATTCAGGACGTTACGGGTTGAGACGGCAGCGCGCCATCACAGCTTTCTGTTAGCCGCAGCGCTCCTTCTCGCGATCTTTTGCGACTCAAATGCAGAAGCCAGCGGAACCGGGTGACCACAACCTAATAGAAAATTGCTATAGGCGCTCGTGCATGGGACACTATCATCGCGGAGTTGAATGTGAGCGAGCACTCCCTAAACATTCGCTCACGCCAATACAACTTTGCGAGTTGAGAGGAGTTCCATGCCCACCATCAAAACCAGCGACGGCATCGAGATTTATTACAAAGATTGGGGTACTGGCCAGCCGATTGTTTTCAGCCATGGGTGGCCGTTATCCGCGGACGATTGGGACGCGCAGTTACTATTTTTCCTTCAGCAGGGCTTTCGCGTGATTGCGCACGATCGCCGCGGTCATGGCCGCTCCACACAAACAGGGGATGGCCATGATATGGATCACTACGCCGACGATCTGGCTGCGCTTACCGCTCATCTCGATCTCAAAAACGCAATCCACATTGGCCACTCAACCGGAGGCGGTGAAGTAACGCGCTACCTGGGCAGGCACGGAGAGAGTCGCGTAAGCAAAGCAGCGCTAATTAGCGCCGTTCCGCCATTGATGGTCAAGACTGCGGCTAACCCGCTCGGGCTGCCCAAGGCAGCTTTTGACGATTTGCAGGCGCAACTGGCTGCCAATCGTTCACAGTTCTACCGGGACGTAGCCTCTGGGCCGTTCTATGGTTACAACCGGCCGGGCGCGAAGCCTGCGGAGGCAACCATCCAGAACTGGTGGCGCCAGGGCATGATGGGCGGCGCCAAGGCGCACTACGATGGGATCGTAGCTTTTTCTCAAACTGACTTCACAGAAGATTTGAAGAAGATAACAATCCCGGTTCTGGTCATGCATAGCGAAGATGATCAGATCGTTCCCTACGTCGCTGCCGGGCCGCTTTCGGCAAAGCTTTTGAAGAACGGAACCCTCAAGACTTACAAAGACTTTCCGCATGGCATGCCAACGACGCACGCACAGACCATCAACGCCGACTTGTTGGCGTTCCTGCAAAGCTGAATGAATCGGGATCCAACCTCCTGGAGCTACCGCCGATACTGCATCGGCGTAGCTCCTACAATCCTGCGAAAAACCTTGGTGAAGTGACTCTGATCGGAGAAGCCGACGGCCTCGCCGACGCCGGCGATCGTGAGTGCCGGGTCGCGGAGATAGAACTTGGCGCGTTCCACTCTGCAGCGCAGAACGTATTGGTAAGGAGTCAGCCCGGTGCTCGCCTTGAACAGCGCACAGAAATAATGCGGACTCATTCCTGCTAACTTCGCCAGTTCCCAGAGACGAAGATCTTTCGCATAGTTCTGGTGAACGTAGTCAAGCACTCGATTCAATCGTGCGGTTGGCATGCCGCCCCGTGGCGCAGGATATTTCCTTCCCCTCACCGCATACCGGCGGATCAGGTACAAACCAAGGGCGAGACCAAGAGACTCACCATAAAGAGGACCGGCCGGGGATCCATCCTCCAGGTCGCCATACATGGCCAGCATCACTGCCTGGATGTGGCGATCGCGAAGATTCCAATGGGTCACCAGGTCAATCTCGTTGAGATCTGTAGTGTCTTCAAAGGAGCGAGCGAGAAAACCAGGCGCCATGACCACAACCACCCGCGTGGTTGGTCCCGACCAGGTGAGACGGTCGCGCGTTCCTGCCGGTAACAGGTAAATCGTGCCGGGACTGTTCATGGCGCTGTGGCTCCGGCCCTCCGTCGTCCATTGCGCCTTGATCACCCCGCGGGTAAGCAAGTTCAGAAAGTGGGTTGGGTGTTCATGGTCCGGGATAGCGACGCCCGGAATGTCGCTGAACGATTCCAGGGCGATCCCGTTCCAGCCCGCACCTTTGCTGGTGATGGAGGAGCGAGTAGGAAAGGGGCACAGCGCGCACCCGCCTCGCATGACTTCGACTGCATCGATAGGAAGAACTCCAGGCATCACACTCTCCCTTCGCAGGATCTCCCTGAACAGAAAAGCATACTTGCATTTTGTTCACCGCCGGATGTTTTGACCAACAAATCGGAATAATTGACCAACGCCGGAACATTTGACCAATGTTCCTGCGCTACTGTGGGCTCGTTCGATGCGCAAGGGGGCTTGGCATAGGCGAGGAAGGGCTGAAAAGAGCGATCGCCCACATAGAGGCGAACGATCACTGCAACATCAGCCTGGCAACACTGGCCTCCATCGCCCAGGTCACCCCCCATCACTTCAGCAGCCAGTTTACCCGGGCCACTGGCATGAGCCCTCATCAATATGTTTTGCGGGCAAGGATTGAGCGCGCAAAACTCCACCTGAACGAAGAATCGAACACCATTGCTGATGTCAGCAGACTCATCGGATTTAGAACACAGGAACATTTCTCGAAAGTCTTTCGCAGGATAGTGGGCCAGACTCCGACCGATTACCGTCACAGCTTATCTGCAAATTGAGATTCAGCAGTTGCCGAGACAATTCCCGCCCGAGCTCTTTGAATGCTCGGCCGCAGAGATGCTCCGCCACTTCAGGAGAAACAGATGGAACGAAACCAGGAAGTAGTTTACCTCGTAGAACACGACGCGCATGTGCGCCAGGCAATCACGGCTCTGCTCACGGCAAGAGGATGGCCGGTCCTGAGCTTTAGCTCAGCGGCAGAGTTTCTCGGAGCTCGCAAGCAAGATTTGTGCGCCTGCGTAGTTGTGGAAATGGACCTTCCCGACACGAACGGTTTGGATCTGCAGCGACGATTGTCTGCCGAGGCGAACCCTCCCATTATCTTTGTCAGTCACCACAGCAGTGTCTCCGTTACAGTAAGCGCGATGAAGGCTGGAGCGATCGAATTTTTCACTCTCCCAGTTGAGGGAACAGCACTCGCCGGTGCTGTGCAAACGGCGCTGGCGCAGGACAGGCGCAATCGGAAGCGACAGGCGGTACGGGCAAGGCTTCGTGAACGGCTTGGCTCGTTGACTCCTCGACAGCGAGAGGTTCTTCCCCTGGTAGTGGGCGGTCTGCTCAACAAGGAAGCTGCAGCTATTCTTGAAATAAGCGAGGTAACCCTGCAAATTCATCGCAGCCAGATCATGCGAAAAATGGCGGCAGCATCCTTTGCCGACCTGGTCAGGATGGCGGTGGCGCTCCACATTCCGCATTGGCGGGGTTTTCCCGCCCCCTGATCACATGCATGACGCAACGCCTTCCACGCGCCAGCGCGGGGAACAGCCAATGGCACCTCTCATACAAAGACGTGATAGGCGACGGCTCTTGTAATTGCTAAGTTCGCGTGTGGGGCGAGACATCTCCTCCATACATCATCAAGGAGCCTGCCATGAATGCAACTCTCATCTCCTCAGAGTCAGTGAACACCGCTGCCACATCTTCGTCAGTTCACTACCGCACGACAACAATCGATGGCGTGGACATCTTCTATCGTGAAGCCGGAGCGAGCACGGCCCCTGTGCTGCTATTGCTTCACGGCTTTCCCACGTCTTCCAATATGTTTCGCAACCTGATGCCACGTCTGGCAAAGACCTTTCGCGTGATCGCTCCCGACTATCCCGGATACGGCTTCAGCGGCATGCCCGACCGGTCAAAATTTGCCTACACCTTCGAGAACATGGCCCACATCGTGGAAGCGCTCACGGTACAACTGGAATTGGAAAAGTACGCGATGTACGTCATGGATTACGGCGCGCCCATCGGCTACCGCTTGGCGCTGCTCCATCCTGAGAAAGTATCGGGCCTTGTGGTGCAGAACGGGAACGCGTACGACGAAGGGTTGCTGGATTTTTGGAACCCTATCAAGAAGTATTGGCAGGACGCGACTGCCGAAAACCGCGCCGCTCTGAATTACCTCGCATCCGCCGATGCAACCAAGTGGCAATACCAGAATGGTGTGAACGATCACACCCTGCTTGACCCAACGACGTGGACCCTCGATCAACTAGGAATGGACCGGCCGGGCAACGCCGACATTCAGTTGGACATGTTGTATGACTACCGCACGAACGTGCCGCTCTACCCGGACTTTCAGGCGTTCTTTCGCAAGTATCAACCGCCGACACTGATCGTCTGGGGTAAGAACGACTTTATTTTCCCGCCGGAAGGCGCAGCACCTTACAAACGAGACCTTTCCCGTGTAGAAACGCACCTACTCGACACCGGGCATTTTGCTCTCGAAACCCACGGTGAAGAGATCGCTTCTCGCATTGAGCGGTTCTTCTCGCCCGGCGCCTGACTGCATAGCGGCGTGGACTGGCGTGTTGCCGGTCCACGCATGCGCCGCTGAGAAACGGTAGCGGTTTCGTTTGAATGCTTTGGTTGCGATGAAGGTTACTGTTCGGGGCCGTCAACTCCCCTGTCTCTCGATTGAAAAAATTGTGAGACGGGGCTACCCCACAACTTGACTAGAGATCCAGCTGAATTGCCGTCATCGGGGAGCACGAGCAGAGCAACACATTTCCCTCGGCAGGCCTATCGAGCGGCTCGGGGGCATAGCAGACCTTTCCGTCGATGATGCCAGACTCGCACATGTGACAGACACCCACCCGGCACGACCACCTGACAGGAACATCGCATGCTTCGGCAAACGCGAGCAGGCTGCCGAAGCGCGCATCCCAGGGCACAGTAAGACCACTGCGCGTAAAGGACACCTCGGGCCCACGGCCAGGGCTACCCTTTGGCGCATGGGGAGCTGGTAAAACCTTACTGGCAATCCCTGGTGTGATAGACGGCTCGGTGCCGAATACTTCTGAATGAATGCGCCCGTCCGCAACTCCCCAGGATTTCAACTCAGCCGTCACGTCGGTGAGAAAGGTAGCTGGTCCACACATGTAGAAGTCCGCGTCGCGGGGCAGAGGAAGCTTTCTCAAGCATCCTGCATCGAGATGGCCGGAAGCGTCATAACTGCGATCGCTTTCCTCTGGCCGGCTGTACGTAAGAAAGGAGCGGCTGTGAGGAAGACGATCGAGCAGGGTTCGGACCTCATCCGCAAAAGGGTGCTCTCTGCCATTCCGGGCTCCATAACACCACCAGATTTCTCGCGCGGCAGCTGCGGCACTGGCAGCTAACGCGTGCAGCATAGCCAGCACTGGCGTCGCCCCGATACCCACGCTGAGAAAAACTATGGGTCGATCACTCGCAGCAAGAACAAAGTTGCCCCGGGGGGCGCTCACTTGCAGCAGCGCGCCCACCTGCAAACTTTCATGAAAGTAGCGACTGCCCAGGCCGGCAGCCCGCTTCACACTGACGCGATACGTGCCTGCATCCTGCGGACCAGACATGGAGTAGCTACGCAGGATCGGAGCTTCACTGCCTCCCAGCAAAAGCTTAAACACCAGAAATTGACCCGGCAGCGGCACCGGCAATGGGCGCGCATCTTCCGATGCGAGAACAAACGACAGCACATCCACGCACTCGCGCTGCACGGAGGCAACCCGCAACGGCCGGAAGCCCACCCAGGCGGCCTTAATAGCCGCGGAGGGCGCCAGGCCAGCATTGCCACCCTGCGTGCCCGCATCGACCAGCGCCTGCAGCGAACTCTTCCATCCCGTGCTCAGTGAAGGTACCCGCAAAGCGCGCTGCAACAAGTCAGCCGGGTGACCGGGCAAGTAAAGCAGCCCATCGATCTCGGTTACGGTGACATGCTCCGGGCCGGCCGCGACCTTAACGATCTCGTCGCCCGCCGCGACCTCTCCCTCTTCCAGAACGCGGAAGTAAAAGCCGGGCCGTTTGTGCGAAACCAGGAGCGCAGGCATCTGCGGGTTGTTCATCCGAATGCCGACGCGGTAGCAGGTCACGCGCGGCTGAGTTACTTCAAAAAGTGCACCGCCTATCCGGTACCGGTCTCCTATGCAGACCTCGTCGTCCGGCAGGCCGTCGACGGTGAAGTTTTCGCCGAACTGACCGTGTTCCAGGTCATGGCGTTGAAGAAATTCCCCCCAATAGCGATAAGACCCAAGTTGGTAGACCATCACGGCGCGATGTTCACCACCATGCCCGGCGAGGTCACCCTGGCCATCCCCGTCCAAATTAAGGCGACGCGCCATCACCTTGCCTGTGACGGGCCGCTTCCAAACCGCCGTGTGCACGACGTTGCCTTGCCACTCGATGTCGCGTGGAAGACCGACATTGACTGAGACCAGCGAACTCACAGTACACCCCGAGGACGATTCTCGACGTCCTGGACGCCCAATGTGCTTTCCTCTGTATCGATGTTGAATGTATATCGATCGCTGTCTAAATCCCGCGACACCCCTGCAGACGCGCGCAGCAGAGGAACGTCGTGGGTATGCAACGAGGTGAAGCCGTGCGTGGGCAGCGAGTAAAAAAAGCCTTTGAATTGGCCCTGGGCATTGTTTGCTGTCGCGGTAGTCATTCCCGACACTCTCCTGCAGGTCTATCCATCTATCCAACTGGAACAATAGGGGGTCGCCCGAATGCAGCACAATGACAGCTTTCTATTAGCACTCAGCGCCCTCGATTTGCAGCGTCGCACAAGCTCTTAATAGAAACACATGATAGCGGGACCTATTCGTCCTGGCTACGATCGCGTCATGAATGCCGCACCGGGTTAAGCCATACATTGAGGATGGTAAAACCATCGTCGTTGCACCACATCGGATGTGGCGGCCGGAAACCAATGAACGAACTCAAGGACCGCCAGATACGAGTCAATGTAGTGAGCCCCGGACCGATCGACACTCCGGCTCTGGACGGACTGGCCCAGAATGAGGAGCAAGCCAAACAGTTAAAGGCCGGACTCACGTCTCAGGTGCCACTCGGTCGCATGGGGCAGCCAAGTGAAATCGCCAGCGCCGTTGTTTTTCTTGCCTCCGATGAGTCCAGCTTCGTCGCAGGCGTTGAGCTGTTTGTCGATGGCGGGATGGTGCAGGTTTAGCGACTTAAGTGGAGCAAAGCTGGCTGACGCGTCATTCGCCTCGTAAGAAGTGAATGACGAGGCCTGTTTGCTCGGCTATCCTGGCTTGCAGCATACGGGCACACGCGGCAGCGCTTCGCGTACCTTTCTGCAGGCTGCCAGCGGCATTCAGCCCTGCAGATCTTCGGTCACCGGCGAAATCGTCGCGCTACACTCAACATCATGCCTGCACGCCGAAGCGCCGTTCTCCTCGCGTTCCTCTGTTTTGCCCTGGCCACCTCGGCCGAGCCGCTCTCATCCGCGTTGCAATCCGTTGGCGGCGAGGTGGCCGCAAACACCAGCGCGGCGCCCTGGCCGGCAATCCACCTCCCCAGCTGGTCACAGCAGATCGCGATACGCGAGGGCTGGCTGCTCAAGCGCCATGCCGCCCTTCTCGAGATGATGCGCCGTCACCACATCGATATGTGGATCGTGGTCAACGAAGAATTTCACGATGATCCACTCACGCAGTTCGTCGCGCCCCCGCGACCCTATACCGGCAATCGCGACTTCTTCGTCTTTATCGATACCGGCACAGCCTTGCGCAAGCTCGCGATTACCGGTTATGCCGAAGACAACCTCAAGCGGTTCTTCGAAACGGAAGATGACCCGAAACCCGCGGAAAAAGTACTCCCCGGGCTCTACACGCAATACCATCCGCAACACATTGGCATCTCCATCAACGCGCCCCGTGGTGTGCAACGGTCACTAACCCATGACAGTTACGTCTTCCTGGCGAAGGCCCTGGGGCCCGGCGCGGAAGCTCACTTTGTGCCTGCCGCCGATCTCATCGCGGAATACCTCGATACCCGTCTGCCGGAAGAATTCTCACCTTACAAAACGCTGGTGGAGTTGACTGACCAACTCACCCGGCGCGCCTTTTCGAACGAAGTAGTTCATCCCGGCAAGACTACCGTTGGGGATGTGCGCCGCTGGCTTTACGACCAGATGGGCTTTTACGACGTGACCACGTGGTTCCAGCCCGATCTTCGCCTGCAGCGAAAAGGCCGCGTGCCTGCCACCTCGCGCGGCTACCTCGCGGTGGAGCCCGAGTCGACCGTGATTCTTCCCGGCGACGTTCTTCACCTGGACTTCGGCATCACCTGCATGGGCCTCAACACCGATTGGCAGAAAGAAGCCTATGTGCTGCTGCCCGGCGAGACGGACGTACCGCCTGGGCTCAAGCAAGCCATGGCAAATACCAACGCGGTGCAGGAATCGCTCATGACCCGCTCTCGCCCTGGCCGGCTCGCCAGCGAGGTCTATGACGAGATTTTGGCCGACATGAAAAAGAAGAACATTGAAGCGAAGGTCTACTCCCATCCCATCGGCAACCAGGGCCACGGTCTGGGCGCCGCACTCGATTCGCGAGCTGTTCCCGGCTCCTTCGACGGCAACAAAAAAATGCGCAATGGCTCCTATATTTCGATCGAGCTCAACTCCGCCACACCGGCACCCGAGTGGAATAACCAGAAGGTCTACATTATGGAAGAAGACGACGCCTACCTGACGGAAGACGGGTTTAAGACCTTTCTTCCGCGGCAAACCAGCTTCTACCTCATTCAGCCTTAGCCGTGGCTGGTGTATCAAATCGATTCCTACGGCTCAGGCAACCCCGGTCAGGCAATGCCGTTCAGTATCCTTATAAGCTCCGCCGGCGAACTTTTCCTGCTGCCTCGCTCGATCTTCAGGCTGGCGAGCATCCCATAGTCCGTGTCCAACATCCTTCGTCCGCTGCTGATCTTTCTGCTCCACCTCGGTTATTTCGCTCCGGTGGTTATGGGTGTGCTCGACTCATCCTTTCTGTTTCTGCCTTTCGGCAACGATTTGCTGGTAGTGGTACTGGTATCGCGTCACCATCAAGGCCTCCCTCTCTATGTACTGGCGGCCGCTTGCGGTTCGACTATCGGGGCAGCGACGCTTGCCTGGATTGCTGGCCGAGTCGGTGAAGCAGGTATCCGCAAGTGGGCCGGTGAAAAGCGCTTTGGGAAGCTCGAGGCAAGGATTCAGAACGGCGGTGGGCTGGCTGTTTTTTTGGCGACGCTGGCGCCTCCCCCGTTTCCGTACACGGTCGTGATCGCGGCCGCAGCAGCTCTGCAGTACTCCAAGGCCCGCCTGCTCACTTTCAATTTTCTCGGCCGGGCGCTCCGTTTTGCCGTGCTGGGTGGTTTGGCGTTGGTGTTTGGCGGTGCGGTGCTGCGGGTTACGCAATCCGCTGGCTTCCGCTGGACCATGACTGTGCTAGTTGCGCTGTGTCTTCTAGGCAGCGGATTCTCAATCTGGAAATGGGTTTCGAATACGCGCGGAGGCAAAAAGCAGGCCGCTTGAAAACCGCCGACAAGCATTCACCACGATCAGCAGTGTATCCGGAGACAGACCAAACCGTCGGACCCCTCAGCAGGATCGGGTGCCCCATATCTCACGGCGTTTTCCAGCCGGGAGATGTGGCACTTCACACACCCCCCACTAACTCTCCACCACCCCGAATCTCAGCCCCACACCCATACCCCTACTCAAAGCTCAAGCCCAGCAACTGGAACTCGCCTTCGTAAGGCTCCATCTCTTCTTCCACCTCGAGAGGAGCGCTCCTCAGATACTGCAAGCCCGCATGGATCAACAGTACCCCCACCCCTAACGAGAGGAGCTTACTCAAGCTCGTCTCCAACTGCTTCTCCAAATGCACCACGCCAACCAGGAACGGCGGGAACACGCCGATGTACAACGTCAGCAGAAGCGGCAGGCTCCTACGGCCCGGCATACGCGGTTGATTGAAGGGCACTCTCCTTTGCAGGAAGAAGAAGGCATCCGTCAGCAGGATGGCGAGCGACAAACCGCAGACAGCCTGCACCAGGAGCGCGCGCAGCGGCCAACCGGCGAGCGCCAGCACGGCCAGGACCAGGCAGATCACAAGCGAGGTCAGGGAAAGTGCCCACGTCCTTCCCGCGGCCGCACAGCGGTGGCAATCAACCCCCGAGAGGCGAAACACCCAGCCTGCCGCAAGGTCAACCGGGAAAGCAAATGCAGACCGCAAACCGGCGATCACCCAGAAAAGTACTAAGGGCATGACGGCATGCAGGCCCTGCACCGAAAGCATTGAGTGCGTCACGTTGCCTTGCATCTGGAGAGATACAGCGCAGGCAATCGCTAATCCTAACCCTGTGCCTGCATACATGGCCAGATACACCTGGTAACGATTATTGCGAGCCAGCGTCTGGCCGATGAAGTAGAAGCTTGCGCGTCCCGCTGGATGACGCACCAGGCGATTGGTTAGTTCTTGCCTCCATCGAGACGGCTGGCTGCGCCGTACAGACGTTCCTTCGACCGCCAATCTACGCATGCGCACCCAGGCCAATGGGTAAGTTAACACCACAACCCCTGCCACCAGCACAGTTGCGCGCATGGCGTAACTCGCCATAGGCCAGGCGAACGACGGGGCGGCCGCTCCCCGCAGCAAGACCTGGTACAGCCCCAAAAACCAGATGGGCGGAAGCCAGCGCGTCCACCCGGAACCATCCTGTAACCACCACTGTAGCGAGTCGCCCGCTTTACCGTAATGAATCATGAACAACAGCAAAGTGGTGACCGCAAGCATCTGGATCACCGGGGAGATGGCGCGAAAGCGCGCGGCCCCCAGTAAACAAAGCAAGACCCCAGCCAGCGCAAGGCAGAACAATGCGGCAAACAAGCCGGCCAGCAAGACAGCTGCCGTGTGCGCGTACATGTGACGAAGAATGTCGCCTTTGCTCATCAGCGGCAATACCAGCGCACCCAGCAGGTTGCTGCTCACCAGGAATAGCGCGAGAAAAGCGGCCAAAGCCGCTGCCTTGGTGCGCAGCATCTGTAAAGGCCTCACCGGTAGCGGAGACAAGACCAGAAAATCGAGGCGGTCGGGAAACAGCATCTCCCACTCAAAAATAGCCGCTCCGCCCATCACCACGAACGAAAACAGCACGAAGAAGTACTGATCTTCGATGGCTCCCCACAAGGAGCGTTGCGGGTAGGAATTCTGCAGAAAGAACGCGACCACCAATCCAGGCATCGCCACGGCGGAAATAGCGCGACCGACCGTCGTGAGCGTTTCTCCCTCGACCCTGACCGTGTCACTGTCGAAGAACCGGCGGAAGAAATGAGCGCTCAGTACGCGATCGATAGTCGGCGGTCCGGTCATCGCTTCCCCTTAATGGCGTCGACAAGTTCCCTGGCCACTTGCTGGGTGTCAGTGTGTTGCACCAGTTGCGCAAACACACTTTCGAGTGTGGGCAGTTCCATCAACCGCGTCAGATCGCGCGGCGCTGCATCCGCTACGACCTTGCCCTTCGCGAGCACGATCACGCGATGGCAAACCTGTTCCACCACTTCGAGCACGTGAGAAATGTAGAGAATGGCTTTGCCCTCGCCGGCAAGCACGATCAGCAGATCTTTGAACAGGCGCGCCGAAACAGCATCGAGCCCAGAGAGCGGCTCGTCAAACACGATCAACTGTGGATCGTGCAAAAGCGCGGCCGCAATCAGCACGCGCTGCTTCATGCCCTTGGAATAATCCGACAAGCCTGCATATTGCGCCGCCTCCAGCGACAACAGTTGCAACAGAGTGCGCGCCTTGTGCTCGATGATGCTTTCTTCCATTCCGCGCAGGCGACCCACCAGTTGCAGGTACTCCAGGCCCGAAAGGTGGGTGTAGACATGGGCTTCCTCCGGAACGTAACCCAGGTGAGCGCGGAACCCGGCCAGATCCTCGTGGATGTTGCGCTTGTCGAAATAGACCTTGCCCCGTGTGGGCTGGACCATGCCGATGACCATTTTGACGGTGGTCGATTTGCCGGAACCATTTGGTCCCAGGTAACCGAGGACTTCGCCTGGGCGGACGACAAAACTCACATCGGTCACGGCAGGGATGCTGCGATAGTTTTTGGATACGTGGCTGAGTTCGAGCAATAGGATCACCGCCTTGCTATGTAGCATACTACTTTATGCTAGCATACTACATAGGGTCAAACTGCATATGAACACTCCGAGGCTTTCGCACAGCGCGGCTCTCATTCTCAAGGCCCTTAGCCTCGGCTATTGCTTTGGCCTCGACATCATGGAAGTCACCGGTCTGCCCAGCGGGACGGTGTATCCGGCATTGCGCCGCCTGGAGCGAGACGCGCTGGTAGAGTCTCGCTGGGAGCCTACGGAAGAAGCCACTGCATTGCAGCGGCCCGCGCGCCGCTACTACCGGGTCACGCGTGAAGGCAAAGCCGCGGCGATTGCCGCCACTGAACGCTACCCCTTACTCGCTCACCTCGTCATGGAGAAACCCTGATGACCAGGCTTATGCTGTCGTCTTTGCCGGCGCGCGATCGCCGTTTGCTGTCGACTGTCGAGCGGCTGGTTCCTGCAGCCGATCGCGAGGAATGGTCGCTGGCGTGGCAGGCGGAACTTTGGCATTTGCATCATCGCGTCCGGCGCACGCGGACACAGAAAGCAGCGTTGATGACAGACGTGGCCGTGGGCCTCACACGCGATGCTTTGTGGCTGCGCACGGAAAGCTGGCGGTGCATGCTGGATGGCACGGCGCTCTTGTGCCTGGGTACCCTGTTCGCGCTGAACCTGGCGTTCCTGGTGTTCGGCCTGGCATTTACCGGCGGACGGGAGGCGCTGGCAGATGCGTTGAAGGATCCGTTTCTGCGATGTCTGACTTCCTCGCCATTGGTGTTGTTCGTAGCGCTGGCTACGGCTTCGCGCAGACACATTGAGCAGACGGGCGTAAGCCGAACAATGCACCGGCTCACGCGGGCTCTCTTCTTTGTGGGGAAAATCTCGCAGGTGTTTTTGGTGGCGTTCCTGTTGAGCGTGGCTGTGTGCTCTCCGTTGCATTTACTCTTGCCGCACACGGCCGATCTGTACCAGATGTTCGGGTTTGTTCTGCTGTCGCTCTGCGGCTTGCGTTGGGCGCTGCGCGACCAGGAGCAACGCTGTAAGCAATGCCTTCAACTATTGGCTGCGCCGGCCCGGGTCGGCCGGCCTTCTCACAATTTACTGGAGTGGAACGGGACTGAGCTCAGTTGCAAACAAGGGCACGGTTTGCTCAGCGTGCCGGAGATGGAAACCAGTTGGTGTCAGGCGAGTCATTGGACCGCTCAGCGGGCACAGTGGGACGAGGTAGTCAGCGCTTAAGGGTCTGTGTTTTCTGCTCAGGCATTGCTTAATCCTGACTTCAAGCGGGTGACGCGTCATCCAAGATCGACTAGCTGCGCTCCAGGTGGCAGGCAAGTTGACGGTTGCGGCACATCTTAAACACTTGTTTCTAACGGACACCACTTTGCCAGAATTTCGGCAAGCAGCCGCATGTCGATGGGCTTCGACAGGAAGTCGTCCATACCCGCCGTCAAGCAGCGTTCACGATCGCCAGACATGGCATGCGCGGTGACCGCGATGATGGGCACACGGACCAAGCTGGCCTGGCGGATGCGGCGGGTCGCCTCGTATCCATCCATCACCGGCATCTCGCAATCCATTAGCACGACATCATAGGTCTTGCGCGCGATGGCATCGACCGCTTCCAGCCCCGTCATCACGATTTCGGCGTCATACCCAAGTTTTTTCAGTTGCTTGCAGAGTACCAGCCGATTCACGGGATTATCTTCCGCAACCAGGATGCGCAGAGCAGCTTTTGCGCTCCCGTGGGCAGGCTTCGTGTTGGTAGGCCCATTGTCTGGCGAAATGGCATTACCCTTCTGCTGCGCACGCCTGGCAGTGCCGAAAACGATTCTGAACCAGAAAGTCGAGCCCTGAGCAGGCTCACTCACCACGCCGACAGTGCCGCCCATCATCTCCGCCAGTTGCTTGCAGATCGCCAACCCGAGACCGGTACCGCCGTAGTTACGTGTGGTCGATACGTCTGCCTGCACGAACGGGGAGAACAAAGCCGCAGCCTGTTCAGGCAGGATGCCGATTCCGGTGTCGGTGACCGCAAAGCGAACGGTCACATGCTCCGGATCGAGCTTTAGGAGCTCCACCGTGAGCCGCACCTCCCCGCTCTCAGTAAACTTGATAGCGTTTGCAGCCAGGTTATTCAGAATCTGACGCAGGCGATGAGGATCGCCACGTACCTTGCGTGGAATGTCTGACGCCAGTTGCGCGTGGAAAGCTAGCCCTTTGGTTTTTGCCTGCAAGCGCCAAACATCAATGATCTCTGTGAGAGAGTGGTGCAGGTCAAACTCCAGACTTTCCACTGCCAGCTTGCCCGCTTCGATTTTGGAAAGGTCCAGGATGTCATCGATCAGGGCGAGCAGGGTTCGCCCGCTGCTCTGAGCAATCTCAACATACTGTTGCTGGTCTGCTGAGAGTGGGGTAGACAAGAGCAGTTGCACCATGCCGAGCACTCCATTCATCGGCGTGCGGATTTCGTGGCTCATGTTGCGGAGAAAGTCGGATTTGGCCTGGTTGGCGCGCAGCGCGATGGCTCTTGATTCTTTCAGCTCTGTGTTGGCTTGCTCAACGATTTGGAAAGCACGCAGTCGCTCCTCCTCTGCCGCTTTGCGCAGAGAGACGTCGCGGACAACGGCAACGAAGCCGGCAGCGGCGCTGCTCACCGGATCACGATAAAGGCGTAAATTGACTTCAAGCCAGGCGTAAAGACCATCTGCTTTGCTGCAGCGATATTCAACTACCCGGTCCGGAGCGCCTTCGCGGCAGCGCGTAAGCAAATCCTCGATCAATGCACGGTCATCGGGATGCGCCAGATCTGTATACGCCTTTCCCATCATTTCGCCCGGCTGCCAGCCCAGTATGCGCAGCACAGCAGGCGAGAGGTAGTGTTGGTTGCCAACCAGATCAAGCAGCACAATGATGTCGCTCGAAGCCTCGGCAAGCAGGCGAAATAGCTTCTCACTACTCGCCAGGTGCGCTTGCAGTCGGAGGCTTTCCCGGCTCATGCGCAGGTCTCGTTCGCTTTGTTCCCGAAGGAGGCGAACAGCTCCATGCAATTCCATCTGTGCAACTGCCTGGCGGGCCAGTCGCTTCAGAGCCTCACCCTGTTCGGCGCTTAGCTTCCGTGGCTTGGTATCAATGACACACAAAGTTCCCAGGGCCAGGCCTTGCGGGTTTATTAACGGCGCGCCCGCGTAAAAGCGAATTCTGGGCCCTTCTTCGACAAGCGGATTATTGACGAAACGTGCGTCCTTCCTCGCGTCTGGTACCTCGAAAATCTCGCCAGGTTTCAGAATGGCGTGGCCGCAGAACGAGACATCTCTCGGTGTATTTTCGGCTTCCACGCCGAAGCGGGACTTGAACCACTGCCGGTGATGATCGATCAGGCTCAACATGGCCATTGGCGTGCCGCAGATAAGCTCGGCCAGTCGCGTTAGGTCGTCATAGCACTGCTCTGCTTCGGTATCCAGGATTTGATAGCTGTCTAAAGCCTTTTGCCGGGCCGCTTCTTCCACCGGCCATGCAGGGGCCTTCCAGAGCCGGACCGGGCCCGCTGGGCCTTCGCTGACTTGTTCTGATGGCTCCTGCATAGTGGTCTGATCCAATCAGGGCTGATGCACCCAAGCCTCTTGCAAGTTCGAAGCAGATTCTCCGTTCTTATATCGGCGAAAACATCCGTGAGCTCAGAACAATCCCTGGAGAGGCGCACCCCTATTCGTAACTGAAATGGGCCATTCGGGAGCACTGGCAAGCCCAGGGCAGGAACGGCTCCGAAGATCGGCATCCTCAGTAGCGCGGAATAGGAAAGGTAAACTGGCTAACCCGGATTTCTCACCACAACCCTCAGCTTCCGACCACAATGCCCTAGCTAGCCAGTGGCGTTGGCCGACAGCCGCAGGTGGCGTTTGAGTGACAAGCGTATGCCGGCTTCCCGCCGGTGTTTGCTTCACCCCCAGGCACTGCCGGCCAATGTCATTAGCCCCCAACTTGTCATCCCGAGGAGCTTGCTTGAGTGCAAGTTAAGGACGGGATGAACGGGGTGCGATACGCATCGGTCTGGCTGAGGGAGCGGAGCAGGATGTCCCCCACTCAAGCCAAACGCGGCTTGAGTGGGCCACCCTCGGCTTTTCTGGACGCGGGCAGGGAGCAGATCCTCCTGAGTGGCGACTGATCGAACCCTAACAACTGGAGGGTGGCCCATTCAAGCCGCGTTTGGCTTGAGTGGGGGACATTTGAACCCTCGTCCAGAGCGCTTTCCAGTTTGTTCATTAGGAGCACAGTCGAGGGATGACAAGTTGGGGCTAGCTTCCTGGTGAGGTGGAGGCTCAACCCTTCGACCTGGCCGCTTTTCGGCTGTTTTTCAACAACTCTTCAGCGTGACGCAGAGACGTATCGGTTAGCTTAGCGCCGCTAATCATGCGAGCTACTTCTTCGGCGCGGTCTGTTTCTTCCAGCAGGCGCACCGACGTCTTTGTCTTGCCTTGCTTTTCCTGCTTCTCGACAAGGAAATGCTGGTCGGCGAAGGCCGCGATCTGCGGTAGGTGGGTGACGCATAGAACCTGCTGCGCACGCGAGAGTTCTTTCAGCTTCTGCCCGACCGCCTCTGCGGCGCGTCCACCAATGCCAATGTCAATTTCGTCGAATACCAGGGTGCGCGGCACAGGAGCTTTACGCCGCGTACTTCCCTGCCCGCGCGCGCCCTCTTCCACACTCACCTTCAACGCCAGCATCACGCGCGATAGTTCTCCACCAGACGCTATTTGGTCCAGGGGCTTCAATGGCTCGCCCGCGTTGGTAGCAATGCGGCAATCGACCATGTCCCAGCCATGCCGCGTCCAGTGCTGCTCGCCCTGCTGCGCCTTGACCTGCACGGCGAACTTCACTTTCATCGCGAGATCGTTGATGTGTGCTTCGGCCAGCTTTTCAAGCGTGCCGGCAGCGGCGGTACGTGCCCGGGTCAGCTCCTCGGCGACCGCCCGGTAAGCATCGGCAGCTTGCGTGCGCGCAGCCTGCAGCTCAAGCAACAGCTGGTCGCGGTTCTCGACTTCGGCGAGCTTGGCGGCAACCTCTTCCCCGTGCGCGATCACCTGCGCCAGCGTGGGCCCGTATTTACGTTTGAGCCGATTGAGTGCTTCCAACCGATCTTCCATCTCGAGGAGCCGCTCAGGGGACGCCTGTATATGCGACGCGTAGTCGCGCACCGTCGCGCTTACGTCATCCACTACTGCCCGCACCGACTTCACCTGCTGCACTGCTTCGGCAAACTGTGGATCGTAGCGTTCCAGCTCCTCCAGGTTTTTGAGCGCCGCACGCAGGGCAGACTCAGCCGACCGGTCGCTTTCATACAACAGCTCATGCGCGCTCATCGCCGCGGCTAGCAGCTTCTCCGCGTTGGCCAGCACGCGACGCTCTATTGCCAACTCCTCGTCCTCGTTGTCCCTGATCGCGGCGCTCTCAATCTCCTGCTTTTGAAAGCTCCACAGATCGGCCTCGCGTAAACGAGCCTGCTCATCACCCTGCAGGCGATCAAGGCGAGCCGAAGTTTCGGTCCATGCGACAAAAGCCGTGGCGACGCGATCGGTGCCCAGGCCGGCACTGCGGTCGAGCAACTGGCGTTGCTGCGCCTGGTCGAAGCTGCCCATCGTGTCGTTCTGCGCATGCACCAGCGCAAGCTCCGGAGCGAGCTGCCGCAATACATTCACGGTGGCAGGCTGGTTGTTCACGTAAACCCGGCCCTTCCCCCCGGCCTGGATCTCTCGGCGCAGGATGATCTCCGCGCCTTCGGCATCGATCCCATTCGCTTCGAGCGTGCTCTCGGCGCCGGGCGTGCTCTCGAAGACGCAGGCGACCACGGCTCGATCTGCCCCATGCCGCACGACGTCGGCAGACGCTTTATCCCCCATCAACAGGGCGAGCGCATCCACCAGGATGGATTTGCCGGCGCCGGTTTCCCCCGTGAGCAGGTTGAGCCCGGGGCCGAAAACAGCAATGGCGTGATCGATGACAGCGTAATTTTCAGCGCGCAGTTCGAGGAGCATGAGTATGTAGGATATGCGAGCGCAGCATAGCACGTGCGCAGGCCCGGTTTGCGACTGCATCCACAAACGTCCGTGCGCCGGCAAAGCCGGGGCAGCCGTTAGTTGCCGGGTTACCCTTTCCCTGCATCTTAAGCAGTTGCTTGGTTTCGCGTAGCCTTGTCTGCTACCGTGAAAAGGTAGTGATGATATATCCAGTTCAGCTCGCGGTTTTTCTCCTCCTGCAGACAGATGATGCAGCCGCTCCTCCGGTAGCTCACACGGCGACGTACGGCGCCGGCGCGATCCTCGACATGGTGCGCAATAGCGGCCCGGTCGCGATTGCGGTGTTGGCCATTCTGCTGATAGCCAGCCTGTATTCCTGGGCAGTGATTCTGGGCAAAGCCTCGGCCTTTCGCAAGGCGCGGGCGCAAAGCCGGCGCTTCGTGCGAGCCTTTCGCAAAGCCAACCGACTGCAGGAAATTGCTGCCGTCAGCGAACAATTCAAGCCCAGTCCGCTGGTGACCGTGTTTGACGAAGTGTATGACACTTATCGCCGGCAGACGGGCGGGTTTGGACCACCGAAAAGCATCGTTTCGCTCGAGCGCACAGCCCAGGCGGCCTCCAGTGAATCGCTCAGCGTGCTGGAGCAGCGCCTCACCTGGCTGGCGACGATCGGCGCCGTAGCACCCTTCGTCGGTTTGTTCGGCACTGTGATGGGCATCGTGGATGCCTTCCACGGGCTAGGCACCGAGGGCGCCGCGACCCTGCGCGCGGTAGCGCCGGGTGTGTCAGAAGCCTTGATCACCACCGCGGCCGGTTTGCTGGTCGCCATCCCCGCCGTCATCGCTTACAACCAGTTCACCGCCTCGCTGCGTGAGTTCGCCTCGCGCGCAGATGAGTTTGCGCGCGAACTGCTGAACAGCCTGGAAGAAATCAGCACATCCAAACCGGACCCGATGGAGAGGGAGGCCGCAAGTGGCCTTCACCGCTAGCACCGGCCAGACGCGTACCTCGCTCGCGGATATCAACATCACGCCGCTGGTCGATGTCGTGCTGGTCTTGCTGATTATCTTTATGGTGACCGCCCCCGTGCTGCAGTCTGGCATCGACGTGTCAGTACCGAAAACGCGCAGCGTGAAAGAGATTACGCAGCAGCGGCTGGTGCTGACCATCGATCGCGATCAGAATGTGTTCCTGGGCGACAAGCCGGTCAACCTGGCGCAACTGCCGGCATTGCTGCACTCGCCGAAAGCCGATCCAGCCAGCGAGGTCATTTACCTCCGCGCGGATGAACGTGTGCCCTTCGGTGCGTTTGCCTCGGTGATGGATGCGGTAAAGCAGGCCGGGATTACCAACATCAGCATCGTGACCCAGCCGCTCGCCAAAGCGGCGAAGTAGTCGAACATGCCTGGCTCCAACGTGCACCATGACAGTCTCGATCAGCCGGATGGCATCGGTTCTCCCTTTGCCAAATCGACCCTGCTGCATGCTGTGCTGTTTGGTTCGCTGATCGGCTATGGCTACCTGCACAACCTTCTCCACGGCAGCGAGTGGGGTGCGAACAGCTTTCAGCAGGGAGCGATCCAGGCCACCCTGGTTTCGTCCGCCGCGTTGCCCTTGCCGCAGGATCATCCGCCGACCGAGAACGTGCTCGCTACCGAGACGCCCAGTGTTGCGCCCGCACTTGAGGAGCAGAAGGTCGAGCCCATGCAGTTGCCGGATGCAATTCCCATTCCGGAAAAGCAAACGCCGGTGAAGCCGGAGCCGAAGCCCCAACCCAAGACTCCGCCGCAACATCAACCGCCGCCGCCCAAACCACAGAATAAGGCGACGTATGGGCAAGCCGCCCCGGCCAACGTAGCGCGTGCCACCACGCCTACCAATAACGCCAACACGCCGAACGCGGTGACGGGTGGCGATTTCGGCTCGCGCTTCGGCTGGTATGTCGATGTCATCAAGCGCAAGGTAGCCCAGGACTGGTACTTGCAAGAGGTCGACCCGAGTACGGCCGCCGGGGCTACTGTCTATGTGCAGTTCACCGTAAGCCGCGATGGATCACCGGGCACCGTTTCACTGGCCACGCCGAGCAATTCTGCCTCGCTCAACTCATCCTGCCTGCACGCCGTGCAGCGCGTGGATACGTTCGGACCTCTGCCGCCCGGCTATAACGAGAGCACATTGAATGTGCTGTATCACTGCACGTATCCCGGCACCCGCTAGTGGTAGACGGCTGTAAACGACGGCAACCGTACACGATGAGGTTACCGGCCCGATTTCCGCGATGTTTGTAATATAAAATCGAGGCTGCGCAAGGCATGAGAGCCCCCAAAAGAACTTCCTTTCCCCGCCGCTACGTTTGCTTGTTGACGTTCCTGTTCCTTTCTCTGCTGGGCTCACGAGCGGGCGCACAGGATTGGGTCCGCACTGGCACCAACCTGGGCGCAGCGCGCATTCGACTCGCCGCGGCAGACTTCAATCCGTCATCCCCGGATGCGCAAACGCCCACGCTGAAAACCACCTTCGACACCACCCTCTATAACGACCTGAATAACGCCGGCATTTTCGACATGGTCTCGAAGAGCATGGCGCCGCCGCTCACGCCCGCATCGCCGCAGCAGATCAGTCTGCCGGCGTGGTCAGCCGCGCCTGCGAATGCAGCGTTCGTCGCCTTCGGATCGTTCGCCGTGAATGCCGGGCGATCTGGCAGTGTTCGGTTATCTGTTCGACGCCAAGAATCCCGATGCTCCGCAGATTCTCGGCAAGCAGTACAACGAAGCGGCCAGCCAGGATAACGCGCGCCTGGTCGCGCATCGCTTCGCCGACGAGATCATTACTCGGTCTGGGCGGAGGCATCTCTGGCATTGCCGAGACGCACATCTACTACATCGCCTCGCGAGGCGGCAACAAAGAAGTCTGGCAGATGGATTACGACGGGCAGGGGCAACATGCGTTGACCCACCTGAACACCATCTCTCTTTCGCCGCGTGTCTCGCCCGACAATGACCGCATCGCGTTTGCCTCACTCGGCCGGCAGGGCTGGGCCATCCGCATGTATTCGCTGGTACTGGGGCGCGTGGTCGGCTTCAATTCTCGTGGTCGGCAACACATTGTCGCCGGCGTGGTCGAGCGATGGAGCGAAGTTAGCTTTCTCCGCGGCACGGTCCGGCGATCCTGAGATCTACACCTCCGACGCGAGCGGTGGCAATCTCAAGCAGGTCACGACGTTTCGCGGACCCGACGTTTCTCCCACCTGGAATCCGAAGACCAACTCGCAAATCGCATGGTGCAGCGGGCGTACCGGTCTGCCGCAGATCTACACCATGGATTCGGACGGAACCAACGTCAGCCGCTTGACCGATGGCGGCTATGCCACTTCGCCTTCGTGGTCACCCAACGGGCAATTTATCGCCTTCGCCTGGAATCGCAAGTACGGCCCGGGCGCCCCGGGTGGCCAGGACATTTACATCATGGATATCGCCAGCAAACGCTGGACGCAGTTGACCCATGACGAAGGCCGGCAGGATTTCCCGTCCTGGTCTCCCGATGGCCGGCACATTGTGTTCCAACGCGAGAATGGCGGGCGATCGGAGATCTGGACCATGCTTTCCGATGGCACCGAGCAGCACCGCCTGACGCAAAGCAGCGGCAACTCGATGCCTAACTGGAGTTGGAAGTAACGGTTGAGCCGGTAACAGTACATACGTGTTGCCGATGGTTCAGAGCAGCCAAATATGCATGTTTCCCTGTATTTAGCCTTGGATTACGAATAAGAATAAAGAAAACCCTGAGAGAGAAGACCATGAAGACTTTGCAGCACAGACATATCGTTTCCCTGCTCGCCCTTACGACCCTCAGCCTGGCTGCTGGTTGCCATAAGAAGGCTGTACCGCCTCCGCCTCCTCCGCCGCCCGCGGCCACGTCGCCCGCGCCGACGGCCACTATCACGGTTACGCCCAGCAGCATCAATGTGGGCGGTGGCGCGGTACTCGCCTGGCGGACAACGGACGCGACAGAAATCTCGATCGACGGCATTGGTACCGTCAATGCCTACGGCACGCAGAATGTTACGCCGACGCAGTCGACCAACTATCACATAGTCGCTCGTGGGCCCGGCGGCTCAACGGATGCGACGGCCAGCCTCACGGTGATGGCGGCTCCCGTTGCGGCAAGCACCGGCGAAACCATGAACGAGCAGATGTTCGAGCAGAATGTGAAGCCTGCCTTTTTTGACTATGACAGCTACGACATTCGCCCCGACGCGCAAACCGTGCTTGCGCAGGACGCGAGCTTCCTGGCCGCGCACCCCGACGTCAAGGTAGTGGTAGGCGGCTATTGCGATGATCGCGGATCGGCGGAGTATAACCTGGCACTCGGCGAGAACCGCGCCAACGCCGCGAAGCAGGCCCTGGTGAATGGCGGGGTAAGTCCTAATCGCGTGCGCACTGTGAGTTACGGAAAAGAAAAGCAGTTTTGCAGCCAGGCAGACGAGTCCTGCTATCAGCAAAACCGTCGTGCCGGCTTCTCGCTCGACCAGTAATGAGTGAGTCAAACGGAGAGGCCACAGCGCTTTCCGCCCCGCGTCGTGCGGCCTTGCGTTGTGGCCTTCTTTTTGACCGCTGGATTAAACTTGTAGTCTCAGGGGACTTCTATGCGTAGACATTTTCTCCATCTCAGTGCTGCTGTGTTGTTTGCTCTGCCCGGTGTTGCGCCGCACGCCTTCGCGGTCTCGAAAGAAATGATCCAACTGCAAACGCAGGTACAGCAGTTGCAGGACATGGTGCAGCACCTGCAAACCTCGAATGACGAGCGCATGGGCGTGATCGTGAACCTGGTGCAGCAGAACACCGAGAACGTCAATCGCATGATGACCGCGGTCAACGCGCTACAAACCACCCTCAAGACAGAGGGTGAGCAGCGTGGCGCCAGCAACACGCAGCTCTCCACACAAATTCAGTCGCTGAATGATTCGGTCGACGAGCTCAAGACGCGGATCGGCAACCTCACCACGCAGATGCAGGCCATCCAGGGGCAAATGCAGAACGTGAACGGAACGCCGGGACAGCCCTCGGCCGGTGGCCCGCCCCCGCCGCAGGGCGCAGCGAATGGCATGCCCCCAGCCTCTGCCGCACCCCAGGCGCCTCCTGTCGATCAGCTATATCAGGGTGCGCTGCGCGACTATAACTCAGCCAAGTACACAGTAGCGGCTTCGGAATTTGCCGATGTCATCCACTACTACCCACAAGATCCGCTCGCTGGCAACGCGCAGTACTACATGGGCGAGATTGCCTACCGGCAGGGCCAGTTCCCTGCCGCGGTAAAAAGTTACGATGCGGTGCTGGAACAGTATTCCGGGAATGCAAGGCGCCGGCCGCCGAGTTACGCAAAGGTCAGTCACTGATCGCCATGGGGCAGAAAGATGCAGGTGTACGCGAGTTGCGCGCATTGATTACGCGGTATCCGAATACGCCGGAAGCTCTCGAAGGCCGCAGCAAACTGAACGGGATGGGCGTGCGTATTTCCGCCTCCAAGCCAAGCGCTTACCCTTCCACCAACCCGTAATTCCCTCTCTCCCATTCGTAATCCCGCTTGAGATCTGCCTGCCTTTCAAACTCCACCCCACAACCAAATCGGGTGACGTATCTCAGCCATGCGAGCTCCCCCACCCAACCCCGCAATCCAATCGGGTGCCCTCCAACTGGACTGCTCTTCCGCTGCGGTGCTATCGTTCCTTCGGCGTTGGAAGTCGAGTGCGCCGGAGGATTCATGGCAACTATTCCTGTAGAAACTCGGATGAGTTCAAAAGCCGCAGACTTTATGTCGCGGCAACATCGCATGCTGATCGATGGGCGCTTTGTTTCGGCCGCGTCCGGTAAGACATTTCCCGTTTACAATCCCGCCACTGGCGAAGAGATGGCCCGCGTTCCCGAGGCAGAAGCAGAAGATGTCGATCGCGCCGTACTCGCCGCGCGGCGCGCCTTTGACGACGGCCCATGGAGCACGATGTCCACCTCCCAACGCGGCCAACTGATCTGGAAACTGGCCGACCTGCTCGAAGCCAACCTGGAAGAATTCGCCGAACTTGAGTCGCTCGATAACGGCAAGCCCTTCTCCGTCGCCAGAGTCGCCGATTTGCCGCTGGCAGTCGACATGTTCCGCTACATGGCCGGCTGGGCCACCAAGATCTCCGGCTCAAGCCTTAACTTCGGCACACCGGGCGCGTTCCACTCCTACACCATGCGCGAGCCGATCGGCGTCGTCGGCCAGATCATCCCCTGGAATTTCCCGCTCCTCATGGCCGCATGGAAACTCGCGCCTGCGTTGGCAGCCGGCTGTTGCGTGGTGCTGAAGGTGGCGGAGCAAACGCCCATGACCGCCCTGCGCCTGGCGCAACTATTCGATCAGGCAGGCTTTCCTGCAGGCGTGGTCAACATCCTGACCGGCTTCGGCGAAGGCGCCGGCGCGCCGCTCGCCGCACATCCACTGGTCGACAAGATCGCCTTTACCGGCTCGACCGAAGTCGGCAAGCTGATCGTGCAGGCATCCGCCGGCAACCTGAAAAAGGTCAGCCTGGAACTGGGCGGCAAGAGCCCGGCGATCATCTTCCCCGATGCGGACCTGGAGCGGGCGATCCCCGGCACGGCGAGCGCCATCTTCTTCAACCAGGGTCAATGCTGCTGTGCCGGTTCACGGCTTCTCGTACATGAGAGTGTCTACGACAAGGTGCTGCAGGGCGTGAGCGACATTGCCGGCGGCATCAAGATGGGCTCCGGCATCGATCCCAATACGCAGATGGGCCCGCTGGTCAGCGAAGAGCAGTTCAGCAAGGTGACCGGCTACATTGACTCGGGCCTGCAGGCCGGGGCCCAGGTGGCTGCGGGCGGCAAACGCTATGGGGATCGCGGATACTTCGTGCAGCCCACCGTCCTCACCCACACCAAGCCCGACATGAAGGTGGTACGGGAAGAGATCTTCGGACCCGTGGTCTGCGCCGAGTCCTTCTCGGATGCAGACCTGGAGCGGATCGCCCAGGAAGCCAACAACACTGTGTTCGGCCTCGCTTCCAGCATCTGGACGCGCGACCTGAGCACGGCGCACAAGATGGCGCGGCGCATCCGTTCAGGCACGGTGTGGATCAACTGCCACAACGTATTCGACGCTTCTCTGCCATTCGGCGGGTATAAGCAATCCGGCTGGGGACGCGAGATGGGCGAGGAAGTGCTGCACAACTACACAGAAGTAAAAGCGGTGACGGCCGCTCTGTAGTGACCTTAATGGGGCCGGCGACGGTCGGCCCCATACAACACCCCGGGTAAAAGGCACATCCCTTAAGGACAATGCCAAAACAAGAGCAACCCGATAGTGATGTTCACAAAGGCGCGGTAGAAGAAGAACTCAGTTTTCCATCCAAAGACGACAGACCGAACCTGTCTGGACAGCAGAGTCACCGCGAATCCAACGAGCTGATCAAAGACACAGACACTGACTTCCCTGAGCCAGGTCCGAACCCCGAACATAGCGGCGAACACAAGTAGGCGGTTGAGCGGGGAAGCTTAGCTCTGACCAATCTTGGTCAGCTGGCCCTGGTTTAACTCTTTCCAGTTCCGGCCATTATCTTCACTGAACTCGGTGCGGAAGTTCATCAGCTTGTCTGAAACGAACTCGTCGTTAGTCAGGAACATGATTGTCTTGTCCTGGTTCTGGACCTCCGTACCGAAGCTCCAAACGTTTCCCTTGACCTGCATCGGAACTTCCCTGGGCGACGTGTCCTTATCCACCCCAAAGAACTTGTAGGTCTTGCCAGCTTCGTCGTAGGTGTACACGGACAAGCTGTTGCTGATGCCCCCAGCGCCGTGCATCAGGTGGTCGCACAGGATAAACCCATGATTCGGCGACCAGGCGCACGTCATCTCCGAGGTCGAGGACGAAGCCTCACTATAGGGGGTGGTCATGACCTGGGTCTGGGACTCCCATTTGCCCACCCAGACGTCCATCCGCGAGAGTTCGGGAGCCACTTTGGGCAACTGCAGATGATCACTGGCCAGAGCCAGCGTACTTAAAGCGACGGCTGCTAAGTAGAACCCTCGTACGAAATTTTTACGCATACCGTCCCCGTGCTCTTTCTAGGAGAAACGAGCTGATGATACAACCTTTAGGGAATGGTACGACACCGAAGCCGAGCTAATTAAAGTACCCTCGGTTCCAAAATTGCACGTTCACTGGTAACCATGCGTAACAATTTACCTGGTGAAGCCGGGCGGTTAGGCCCGGCGTTTACCGATGTTTCTGCATGATTTGCTCTAAAACCTCGCGGGATGGACGCACACGCGACTCGGGTAGCGTTGCCAATGGCTCATCGACCATGTTGAGCATGTCGGTGAAGCTGGGCTTCTTGGTATCCACGTAAAACACCCCGGTCAGGACCTCGCCTTTTTCATGCGCCTGCATGAGCGACGTGACCGCACCGATGCGGCTGGTGGGATCGTAGTCCGGGTGCAGCTTGCGCAGCCGCATGTGCGACCCGTCGTGCATCTGCACGTCGTAGGTGGAGCCTTCGTCGTAGTCAACGGCAATGTCTTCGAAGTGAGGCACAAAGCCAACCTCATTGACGGCTTCTTCGTGCTCCTGAATGTACTTGTAGCTCTTGGTGGAGCCTTCGTGATCGTTAAATGTCACGCAGGGTGAAATCACGTCGAGCATTACCGTGCCACGATGGGCGATGGCCGCCTTAAGCATGGCCAGGAGCTGTTTTTTGTCGCCGGAAAATGACCGGCCGACGAAGGTAGCACCCAGTTCCACTGCCATGACGCAGGTGTCGATGGGCGGCAGATCATTGATGACGCCGGTCTTGAGCGTCGATCCGAGGTCGGCGGTGGCCGAGAACTGGCCCTTGGTCAGACCATACACACCATTGTCTTCAATGATGTAGATAAGGGGCAGATTGCGCCGCATCAGGTGAGCAAACTGGCCAAAGCCGATGGAAGCCGTGTCGCCGTCACCGCTGACACCCAGGGCCCGCATGGTGTGGTTGGCCATAAGCGCGCCGGTGGCTACTGACGGCATGCGGCCGTGCACGCTGTTGAAGCTGTGCGCGCGGCTCATGAAGTAGGCAGGGGTCTTTGAGGAGCAGCCGATACCCGACAGCTTCATCACGCGCTCGGGCTGAACGCCCATCTCGTACATGGCGTCCACGATGCGCTCAGAAATGGCATTGTGACCACAACCGGCGCAGAGGGTAGTCTTGCCACCGCGGTAATCCAGGACCTGCAGGCCGAGACGGTTCTTCTTGGGACCGGGGGCTACCGGCGGGGTAAGTGTGGTGGCCATTAGAGTTCCTCCTGAAGTGCCAGCTTTTCGGTCACGGTTCTTGCATCCAGTGGCAAGCCGTCGAAGTGCCGGATACTTCTCAGTTTCACAGTGTCAGACGCCGGCAAATCGAGCTTGAGCAGGCTAAGCATCTGGCCGTCCCGGTTCTGCTCGATCACGTAGATCACCTGATGCGAGGCGATGAACTCATGCACGGTGGTGTTGAAGGGAAAGGCGCGGATGCGCAGGTAGTCGGTTTCCACCCCATACTCCTTCTTCAGCTGATCACGGCTTTCGCGGACTGCGAAGTCGGAGCTGCCGAAGGCGATGAGGCCGATCCTGGCCTTGCCGGTTTGTACCACTTCCGGTGCTGGCACCAGGGTGCGAGCGGTATTGAACTTGCGGTCGAGCCGCTCCATCAGGTTCTGGTAGTCGTCTGGCCGCTCGGTGTACAGCGCCTTTTCGTTGTGGCCGCTGCCGCGGGTAAAGTAGGCAGCCTTCGGGTGGTCGGTGCCGGGCAGGGTGCGGTAAGGAATGGCATCGCCATCCACATCCTTGTAGCGCTCGAAGCCGCCCAGCCGTTCCAGATCTTCCCTGGACAAAACCTTGCCACGCGCAATCGGCTTTTCCGGATAGGTGAACGGATCAGACATCCAGTTGTTCATGCCCAGATCGAGATCCGAAAGGATGAACACCGGGGTCTGCAACTGTTCCGTCAGGTCGAAAGCCGCGATCGAAAACTCATAGCACTCGTTGACCGAGGCAGGCAGCAACATCACATGCTTGGTGTCGCCATGCGAGAGGTACGCGATGCTAAGCAGATCTCCCTGCATGGTGCGGGTGGGCATACCGGTCGACGGGCCCACACGCTGGATGTCGAAGATGACGCCGGGCAGCTCAGCGAAGTAGCCCAGGCCCGCGAACTCTGCCATGAGCGAAATGCCCGGGCCGGAGGTCGAGGTCATCGAGCGTGCGCCAGCCCAGCCGGCTCCCAACACCATGCCGACTGCGGCTAATTCGTCCTCTGCCTGCACGATCGCGAAGGTCGCTTTGCCGCTTTCTTCAATGCGATGCTTCTTCATGAAATCGATCAGGCTTTCCACCACCGATGAGGAAGGGGTGATGGGATACCAGGTGACCACGGTGACGCCGGCGAACATCGCACCCAGTGCGGCCGCGGCATTGCCGTCAATGATGATCTTGCCTTCTGTGCCGTTCATCGATTGCAACTGAAGCGAATCCTGCTTGGTGAGCGAAGTGGCGGCAAACTCGAAACCTGCCTTGATGGCGGCCCAGTTCAGGTCGGCAGCCTTTTGCTTGCGGGCAAACTGGCGGCGTACGGCCTGCTCGACGGCGGTCATGTCCATCGAAAGCAGTTGCGCGACCACGCCCACGTAGATCATGTTCCGTACCAGCTTGCGCAGCTTGGCTTCCGGGCATACAGCGGCCGTCAGCTTATCGAACGGCACGGGATAACAGACCACATCGTCGCGGTATTGCTTCAGGTCGAGCCCCACATCGTAGATGGCGGCGGCGCCTTCCGGCAGTGAGAGAATGTCCTCTTTTGCCGTTTCGGCGTTCATCGCGACCAGAAGCTCGATGCCGCGCTTACGCGCTACATAACCCTCTTTGCTGGCGCGGATGGTGTACCAGGTGGGCAGACCTGCGATATTCGAGGGGAAAAGGTTCTTCCCGCTGACCGGGATGCCCATCCCGAAAATGCTTTTAAGCAGCACCAGATTCGCTGACTGCGACCCGGACCCATTGACGGTCGCTACCTGGATGCTGAAGTCATTGATGATCCGTTTCGATGCTGGCGTCTGAAGAACCGTTGAGCTACCCGTTCCGGGTTCGCCCACGGCAACGTCACCTGTCGCCATTTGGCCGGTATTCCTTCCACGATGAAATTGAGCGGCACCATCGCCGGCACAGACTGCACAGTGCGTCTGGATCAAGGAGGCCCTGATCTCCGCTCAAACCATTATAGGTCAGTGTTTTTACCGGGTTCTGGTCGGACCCGGCCAATGGCTCTAATTCGCTACTGGAAGGGGGTAAGTGTCTGGTCAACGGGGAGGCGTCCCGTTGGCGCCAATTACAATAGTAGCCATGCTCCTTGAAGGTGTTTTCGCTGCCGTAACCACCTGCTTTTACCCTGACGGCCGGCCGTATTGGCGCAAGTTAGAGGGGAATGTCGACCGCTACTCACGCACCGCGATGAGCGGAATGGTGTTGCTGGGTTCGACGGGCGAAGCGGTGATGCTCAGCGACGAGGAGTCGCGTGAGGTGCTGCGCGTGGCCCAGGCTGTGGCCGCACCAGAGAAGGTTCTACTGGCGGGTGTGGGGCGCGAGAGTGTGATCGAGACACTGCGACTGGCAGAATTCGCTGCGCAGCTGGAGTATGACGCGCTGCTGGTGCGGACGCCGCACTACTACCGCAAGCAGTTGCGCAACCGCGAGATGCTGACGTACTACCAGGCAGTAGCGGATCGCTCTCCGTTGCCGGTACTGCTGTACAGCGTGCCGGGAAACACGGCGTATGAGCTGCCGGTCGAGGTAGTAGCGGAGTTGGCTTTTCATCCCAACATTATTGGCATGAAGGATTCCAGCGGTAATGTGGATCGGATTGCAGCCTTGGTGCAGGCCACTCGGGAGGTGCGGAAGCGCACCGTTCGGGTGACTACGATTTTTGCTGCGGTCACGGCACGGATGGTGTCAGCACATGGCAAGGCGGATGCTTCAGGCGGGGCCACATTTGTATCGGCGGGCGAATTGCTCTCCGGGGTGACGGCGGTCGCCGCCGCTCCGCCACGGCCAGCGTTGAAGACGCGCACGCGCGAAGTGGGTTTCCAGGTGCTGTCTGGTTCCGCGCAGACGTTCTATGCTTCGCTCGAAGCGGGCGCAACCGGTGGCGTGCTGGGGTTAGCGGCCTTTGCACCGCAGGCAGCCGGTGAAGTCTACATGGCCTGGGCGGACAAAGATGCTGCGCTGGCAACCGAAAAGCAGGAGCGGATTGCGAAAGCTGGGATCGAGGTCGTGGGCAAGATGGGCGTACCGGGAATCAAGTACGCGCTCGATCTGAACGGGTATTTCGGAGGAAGACCGCGCATGCCCTTACTGCCGTTGAACGGCGATGAGCAGCGGTTGGTGGAAGAGCTGATTGATGATATTCGCAACTGAATCGGTTGCTTGCGTGACCGAGGCAGACCACGCGATGCTGGCGGGTTGAGATGTCCCCCACTCAAGCCAAAAAACGGCTTGAATGGGCCACCCGAGGCTTTTCTCAGGGCCCTGACTTTGTCGACCACCGGCTTGTTCCGGCTGGGAAGCTTCCTTGAACTTTTAACTTTCTAGTGCTGCCCAACACTCAGCCTGAGAACTAAGCCGGGTGGCCCATTCAAGCCGTTTTTTGGCTTGAGTGGGGGACATCTAACCCGCCAGCACTGGTCTCCTGGATGCTTGCGGCGCACAGAGTGCGTACTTGGATCCAAGCTTGGCTTGAGTGCAAAACCCCGGTCCTACCCTTCGCAGCTCCGCGAGTCGCCTTAACGCGCGCTGATGGTACTCGTATTCGACACAGCGACTGGTTCGCGGCGCAGTTCCTGCAGTGCGTTCACCGTGATCTGGCGACGTTGGGTCGCGGCAATCCCTTCCGCCGCGGCCCTGGCCGCCGCAATCGTGGTGATTGTAGGAATACGCTGCGTGACAGCGGCCCGGCGAATCGCTTTCTCGTCGAAGAACGTGTCCTGACCGTGCGGGGTGTTGATGATGAGGTGAATGCGCTCGCCCTTGATGAAGTCGACCACGTTGGGCCGGCCTTCCTTCACCTTGTAGACCCGCTCCACCACCATGCCGGCGCGTTCGAGCACATCTGCTGTGCCCTGAGTCGCTACCAGGCGAAAGCCCAGCTCGACATACTGCCTCGCCAGGTCCACGACCATGGCTTTATCGCGATCGTTCACGCTGAAAAAGACAGTGCCCTTTACCGGCAACAGCTGACCCGCAGAAAGCTGCGCCTTGGCGAAGGCCTCACCGAAGTTGTCGGCAACACCCATCACTTCGCCGGTTGATTTCATTTCCGGACCAAGCACGGTATCGACACCGGGAAACTTGTTCCAGGGGAACACGGGCGACTTCACAAAGAAGTGGCTGCCCGTCGCAAGATCGGCACGCTCGGCGACCTGCTCCGGCATCAGCTCACGCAGGGTGCGGCCCGTCATCAGGCGAGCAGCCATCTTGGCCAACGGCACGCCGGTCGCCTTTGAAACATAGGGAACCGTACGCGAGGCGCGCGGATTCACTTCGATGACGAACACCTTGTCCTGCTCACCAGCGCGCCGCTGGATGGCAAACTGCAGGTTGACCAACCCGATCACTTTCAAAGCCAGGGCGAGCTTGCGGGTGTAAATGCGGATGGTCTCGAGGGTCGAAGCAGCCAGGTCGACGGCGGGCAACACACAGGACGAATCGCCGGAGTGGATGCCGGCCTCTTCGATGTGCTGCATGATGCCGGCGATGATCACATCCCGACCATCGCAGAGAGCGTCGACATCGACCTCAACTGCATCCTCGAGAAAGTGATCGACCAGCACAGGACGCTCCTGCGAGTACTCCACCGCTTCTTTCATGTAGTGGCGAACAGCGTCGGCGTCGTAGGCAATGACCATCGCGCGGCCCCCTAATACATACGACGGACGCACCAGCACGGGGTAGCCAACCCGCTCCGCGCCTTCGAGCGCAGCTTCAATGGTGGTGACCATCGCTCCCGGAGGTTGAGGAATGTCCAGCTCCTCGAGCAGTTGACCGAAGCGCTTGCGATCTTCCGCCAGGTCGATCGACTCTGGTGACGTACCGATAATCTTGATACCTGCGGCCTTCAATGGGAGCGCAAGGTTGAGCGGCGTCTGCCCGCCGAACTGCACGATCATGCCAATATCCGCGCCTGCGGAGGCCTCGTGCTCATATACCGCCAACACGTCTTCGAACGTCAGTGGTTCGAAAGTACAACCGGTCGCTGGTGTCGTAGTCGGTCGAAACCGTCTCCGGGTTGCAGTTGACCATGATGGTTTCGTAATCGTCCTCGCGTAGCGCAAAAGCCGCGTGGCAGCAGCAGTAATCGAACTCAATGCCCTGGCCGATACGATTGGGACCGCTGCCCAGGATGATGACCTTGCGCCGCGTGGTCGGAGGCGCTTCGTCTTCTTCTTCGTAGGTGGAATAAAGATACGGCGTGTCGCTCTCGAACTCCGCGGCGCAGGTGTCGACCTTCTTGAACACAGGCGTCACGCCCAGCCGGCGCCGTAGTTCGCCAACAGCGTTGGCGCCCTCGAAGCCATCTTTGCCCCAGACTTCCGCGATGCGGCCATCGGAAATGCCCATGCGCTTCGCCTTGCGCAGCAGGTCTTCCGGCATGCTGGTGAGCGAGAAATCAGCCAGCTTCTGAATGGTCTCGGTCACTTCCTTGATCTGGTAGAGGAACCAGGGATCCATCGAGGTCATGCGCGCCACTTCGCGTACCGACATACCCGTCCGCAGCGCGTAGCGAATGTAGTTGAGCCGCTCGGGTTGCGGCGTCACCATGCGCTGAGTGAGTCTGCGCGGCTCAATCACTTCTGAGCTGATGCGCTTGCCGGTATCGAGCGAGCGCAGAGCCTTCATCAGTGCTTCTTTGAACGTGCGGCCCAGGGCCATGACTTCCCCAACCGACTTCATCTGGGGCCCAAGATTCTCGTCCGCGCCAGGAAACTTTTCGAACTGCCACTTCGGGATCTTGACCACCACGTAGTCGATCGACGGCTCGAAGCAGGCTGGCGTCTTACGCGTGATGTCGTTGGGAATCTCATCCAGCGTGTATCCGACCGCCAGCTTGGCAGCGATCTTCGCGATGGGATAGCCGGTGGCCTTCGAGGCCAGCGCAGACGACCGCGACACGCGGGGATTCATTTCGATGACCGTCATGCGGCCGTTGGCAGGGTTCACCGCAAACTGCACGTTCGAGCCGCCCGTCTCGACGCCAATCTCACGCATGACTGCAATTGCTGCGTCGCGCATCGACTGATACTCGCGGTCGGTAAGCGTCTGGGCCGGGGCCACGGTGATGGAGTCACCCGTGTGCACGCCCATGGGATCCATGTTTTCAATGGAGCAGATGATGATCACGTTGTCGGCGAGATCGCGCATGAGCTCCAACTCATACTCTTTCCAGCCCAGCACGGATTCTTCAATCAGACATTCGTGCACCGGGGAGAGATCGAGCCCGCGGCCTAGAATATCCATCAATTCTTCACGGTTGAAGGCAAGACCGCCGCCCGAGCCACCCAGCGTAAAGGATGGGCGAACGATGACGGGGAAGCCGATCTTGGAAGCGAAATCGGAACCGTCACGGATGTTATTGACCAACGCCGACCGCGGCACGTCGAGACCGATGCGTGCCATCGCGTCCTTGAACAACAAGCGGTCCTCGGCCTTCTTGATGGCTTCGAGCCGGGCCCCGATCATCTCCACGTCGTACTTTTCGAGAATGCCGGAGTCCGCAAGATCGACTGCCAGGTTGAGAGCGGTCTGGCCGCCGACCGTGGGCAACAAAGCGATCTTGCCGATACGCTGACCGTTGCTGCCGGCCATGCGATCACATTCGCGGCGGATGATTTCTTCCACGTACTCCCGGGTCAACGGCTCGATGTAGGTGCGATCCGCGAGTTCCGGGTCGGTCATGATGGTGGCCGGGTTGGAGTTCACCAGCACCACTTCATAGCCCTCCGCCTTCAGCGCTTTGCAGGCTTGGGTGCCGGAGTAGTCAAACTCAGCCGATTGACCAATGACGATCGGCCCTGAGCCGATCACCAGAATCTTTGTGATGTCGTTCCTGCGTGGCATTTATCTTTCCATTCGCTGTACTTGGCCGTTCGCGTAGGGCCTGGCTACCGCTTCCACTCTTCCATCATCTTTCTGAAATCGCGAAAGAGGTAATTGGAATCGTGAGGTCCGGGACTTGCTTCCGGGTGATACTGCACGCTGAAGAGCGGCATGGTGCGATGGCGCAGGCCTTCAAGCGTGTTGTCATTCAAGTCGATATGCGTCAGCTCGACTTCGCTCTGGTTCATGGAGTCGGGATCGACGGCGTAGTTGTGATTGTGCGCCGTAATTTCGACCTTGCCGGTTTGGGTTTGCTGCACCGGGTGGTTGCCGCCGTGATGCCCGAACTTGAGCTTGTAAGTTTTGCCGCCCAGGGCCAGGCCCATCAACTGGTGGCCGAGGCAGATGCCGAACATCGGCCTGCGCCCGGCAAGCTTACGGATGTTTTCGTGCGCGTACGTGACGGGCTCCGGATCTCCGGGACCGTTCGACAGAAAAATGCCGTCCGGGTTCAAGGCAAGCACGTCTTCCGCCGAAGTTTCTGCCGGCACCACCGTAACGCGGCATGCCTCGCGTGAAAGCATGCGCAGGATGTTGTGCTTGATGCCAAAGTCGTAGGCCACCACGTGCAGATCGGGCGGGGGCAACTGCTGCGTGCCGTCCCCTTGCTGCAGGGGATCGCCGTTGAAATTGCGCTTGTCGTGGCAATCCCACTCATAGGAGCTTTTGGTGCTGACAACCCGCGCGAGATCGGTGCCGTCCATCTTGCGAATGCTGCGGGCCTTGCTGACGAGCTTCTCCGGGTCCGATTCAATCGACGAGATCACACCGCGCAATGCTCCGTGGGTACGCAGATGCCGCACCACCGCGCGTGTATCGATTTCTGCGATGACGGGCACGTTGTAACGCTCGAGGTATTCCTCGGCGACCTGCTGTGAACGCCAATTGGAACTGATGGGAGAAAATTCACGGGTCACGAGCCCCTCGATGAAGGGTCGGATGGCCTCGTTATCGGCTGCGTTGGTACCGTAATTGCCGATCTGGGGATTGGTCAGTACTACGATTTGCCCAGCATAGGATGGATCGGTGAAGATTTCCTGGTAACCAGTGAGGGCGGTATTGAAAACCACTTCGCCAAAACATTCGCGTTTGGCACCATAGCTCTCACCGCGGAAAATGCGCCCGTCTTCGAGCGCGAGGAATGCCTGCATGGCTTCTCCGTCGAGTGGATTCATATAAGTTTAGCAGGTAAAACCGGCTGGCCGAAGTCACGGGATTGTGAATAGGCGAGTGCGGGAAAGCTCGTTCCGGCAGCGACCTGAAGCGAGCCGCAAAGCCCTCATCGCGCGCGCAGTTTTCGGGACAACTGATGAGCCTGCAAAGTCGTTGAGGGCACGCTCCTAACCCTATCGATTGTCCTCATCCATTGCCCTCGCCTCTTTTGTCATCCCGAGCAGCTGATTTGCCTTAAGGCAAATTAAGGATGGAATGAACGAGGACAGGCAGGGATTGCTGATTGGGAGCGAAGCCGAGTGATCTGCAATGTTTCACTTTGACTCAAATCTCCAAGTCGGCAACGATCAAGTTCGGCTGTTCTCCATCGAAACGACGCGCCGAAAGATTCTCGGAGAACCGCTCGCACCCGGTGGAAGCCCCGGACTTCAGTCCGGGGGCGCGGGTGCAAGACCCGCGCTTAAACGCGCACAAAGATTGAGGGCTTTCAGCCCTGGTGGAACCAAGCCCCGCCAGCCAATCGGCCGTGTGAGCTCCCCGCGAACTCTACGCGCAAGTCTTCCAATCGGACTGACGCCGCTGCCACCATGGCTAAAGCCGTCGCATGGGGGGGCACCCTCAGCGCGGGTTCTACACCCGCGCCCCCGGACTAAAAGTCCGGGGCTTCCACCGTATCGAGTGAACCGCCGAGTGACGCGTTTACGCGTCACTCGTCATCCCATCATGTCGGCACGTTCATGACGCTCCGTCGCAGCCACCACGACTCATCCTGTCATCCGCCTTGCAATTGTCGACAAAAGGAGAGGTTGTTCATCCCGAGCGCAGTCGAGGGATCTGCTGTTTCTCCTCCCCAAACAAACTCCAGGCGAAATCCACAAAGCCCAACCCCCTGGACGGGTGCCCCATGCTCGCCGACTCCGGCGTGCGTGGGTTGAACACGACGGGCGAAGCCCATCAAAAGAACTCCCACCACAACCACCAAACCCCGAAAAAGCGATGGAGCTTCGCCCCGTTCTATTCAACCCGTCCCGGGATGAGGGCTTGTGCGATTGGTTTGGACTTGTTTGGGGAGAAGAAACCGCGCGCCGGAAAACGGTTTAGTGAATCACGCCCATGTCTTCCGTCGGCCAGTACACAAACGAGGCTTTCCCATAGATAAGCTCTCTCGGCACTGCGCCAAAATCCCGGCTGTCGCTTGAAATGGAACGGTGATCGCCCATCACGAAAAACTCGCCGGGCTGGATCACCAGCTCGTCCTGCGAGCGGCTGTCGTGAAACTTTCGCGGCACATACGGTTCCGGCAGGAGCCGGCCGTTGATGTAGGTGCGGCCATCGTCGATCACCAGCCGGTCACCGGGCAGGGCAATCACGCGCTTGATGTAACTCTTCTGCGGATCACGTGGGTAGTGGAACACCACTACATCGCCACGATGAATCTCTTCGAAGTGATAAACAAATTTGTTGATGAACAAACGATCCTGATCTTCAAGCCGCGGCATCATGCTGGTGCCCTCCACCCTTACCGGCTGGTAGAGGAAGGTGATGATGAAAAAAGAGACGGCGAGCGAGAAGAGCATATCGCGGCCCCAGAGCCAAAAGCTTCTGCCGGGCGGCGGGAGGAGAGGTGGCACAACAGGCCGAGCCAAAACAACCGGCAAACGTCCATCCTCAGCAGGATCTGCTTCAGGAATTACGGGCTCGTCTGGGTTCTCCATACTTCTTAATTACAGCCTGGGCTGCCGAATGGGCAAAGAATTTTTTGTTTGTGCTTCGGCATCGGCTGGGGCTGCGCCGCGGGTGTCATCATCTGGCCGCTTGGGTCGGCAATGGAGGCAAGCTGCTGCGATGCCTGCAGGACCAAAGGCCGCTGCAAAACCATCTCGACGGAGGTACCAGCGGGAATGGCGATGTCGTTGCCTCGCGTGAACAAGGTGTAGATGGTACCGGCGGCGGCGCCGGCAAGCGAACCGTAGCCAATCCCTTTGACCACATCGCCCGAGGCCGCTCCGCCGAGAACGCCTCCCTCGGCGCCAATCGCTGCGCCCTTGAGTACATTGCCTACGTCGCGGCCCTTGTTGCTGGCCTGCTCCACTGTGCCTTCGTTGCCCTTGACTTTCGGTCCATCCGAGCCGGGCAAGCTGTTCAACACGCCCGGGACGTCCACCACCTGGCCACCGGGAAAGATCATGGTAGTAAAGTGCAGATCGAGTTGCGCCTTCCCTTTCACGCGGCCCGGACGCACCACGCGATCCACCGTGCCCTGCACGTAAACGCCGACCGGGATCAGGACCCGCGAGGCGCCCACCACAGGAAATGAGGAGATGAGGTAAACCCCGTCCCCTTGCTGCGCTGTCTTGGTGTTGATTGCGCTTTTCAGCGAGAGCAGGATCTTGGTGCCCGCGGGAACGGTATAAGTTTGCGCCTGGCTTGCGGTCGAAGCAGGCGGCGTCGACGAGACGGCTTGAGCAAAGGTTCGGAGCGGGGCGATCCAGATCAGGAGTCCGGCAACCATTCCATACGCACGCACACCCATCGAAACGACCTCAGCTATCCAGTATAGACGGGGCGCTGGTGAGAACTGCCTACGGCAAAGGCCGATTTGCCCTCGCGAATGAGGAGCTAGCCCAATATAGACTTCCGCCTATGGGTCCTTCCCAGATCGACATTCCTTCTTCTGCGGCAGAACAGCGGGTGCGGTTCGCGGCCGCCTTCACTGTGCTGGAAAAGGCGATTGCGGCGCAGGCGTTCCCAGGAGCTTCGTTTGGCGTGCTCGCGGGGAACGCCGTCGTAGCGCTTAGCGGTTTGGGCCAGTTTACCTACGATCCGGGCGCGACGCCGGTCACCGCTTCCACCGTCTACGACCTTGCCAGCCTCACCAAGGTGATCGCGACCACCTCGATGGCCATGCTGCTTTGGCAACGAGGGCAGCTCGATCTCGAACAGCCGCTGGCAACGTCCCTGCCGCGCTTTGTTGAAGGAGACACCGACAAGAGCCGGGCACGGGTGACGCTCCGCATGTTGCTGGCGCACGCCTCCGGCCTGCCCGGCTATGCGCGTTTGTTCGCGCAAGCCGCAGGCCGGCACGAGCTGCTGCAGGCATGCCTGCATTTGCCGCTCACAGCAGATCCGGGCAGCCGGCAGGAATATTCCGACCCCGGATTTATCCTGCTGGGCGAGGCCCTGGCAACCATCGCCGGCGAACCGCTCGAGAGTTTCTGCACGCGTGAAGTGTTCGCCCCGTTGGGAATGACGAGTACCTGCTTTCGTCCGCCGGCGAGCTGGCGCGCCTCAATTCCGCCGACGGAAAATGACGCGGACTTCCGCCATCGCGTGGTGCAGGGAGAAGTGCAGGATGAGAATTGCTTCATCCTGGGAGGGGCTGCCGGGCACGCTGGACTTTTTTCGAACGCGCTCGATCCGCTGCGGTATGCGCAGTGCATCCTCGCCGAGCGGGAGCCGCGCCTTTTTACCCCAGCAGCCATCAAGGCGTTCACCCGCCGTGCTGGTTTGCCCCCCGGCAGCTCGCGCGCTCTGGGCTGGGACACGCCTTCGCCGCCCTCCTCTTCCGGCGAACGCTTCAGCGCCCACTCTGCCGGGCATCTCGGCTACGCGGGTACCTCGCTGTGGATCGATTTCGAGCGTAAGATCGCGATCGTACTGCTCACGAATCGCACCTGGCCTCGTCGAGAGAGTCAGGCAATCCGTGCGGTAAGGCCTGCATTCCACGATTGTGTGATGGAGGCGCTGGGAGCCGTTGCTGAGCAAAAAGGGGATTAGAATGCCATCACCCGAAAGTGTTTGCGTGGCTGGCACGCGAAGCCCTTATTTCAAAGCAAAGTTTGACGCTAAGAGATAAAATTATGTAGTGGGTTGGAGCAGAGTAACGATCATGGCCACAACAAGTGCAGTGCATAGCGAGACGGGTACAAGCGGCGACGGTAATTCAGAACAGCCGCGAGACCTGCACGAACTTACGACGGAGAGTTCCAACGAAGCCTCGATGGGCTTCGACACCAAGTCCGCTCTGGAAATCGCCCGCATCATCAACCACGAAGATTCCAAAATAGCCGCCGCAGTCAAGAAGTCGCTTCCTGAGATCGCACTGGTCATCGACATGGTCGCACGGAGTCTCCGCGATGGGGGTCGCTTGATTTATGTCGGCGCCGGTTCCAGCGGAAGAATTGCCGGACTCGACTCCTCCGAATGCCCGCCCACTTTTTCGACACCGCCGCAGAGTGTGCAGTACATCATGGCCGGCGGTCCCAAAGCGCTGGCATCTGCCGTGGAAGTGAATGAAGACTCGACCGAGCTGGGGCAGCGCGACATCGCGCGCCGCCGGCCGACGCGTAAAGACGTAGTCATCGGTCTTTCCTCGAGTGGCCGTACACCCTACGTGGTCGCGGCCGTGGAATATGCCCGGGCGCGCGGCGCCAAGACAGCCGCAGTCACTTGCAACCACAACACCCACCTTTCCAACGTGGCGGATATCTGCATCGTTGCCGATGTTGGACCGGAAGTGCTTTCAGGCTCCACCCGCATGAAAGCAGCCACGGCGCAGAAGATGGTCTTGAACATGATCACCACCGGGGCCATGACCCGCCTGGGTTACGTGTACGACAACCTGATGGTGAACGTGCACATGCAGAACACCAAGCTGGTGGAACGCGGCATCAGCATCCTCATGCGCGCCTGCAAGATCAACCGCGAACAGGCCGTGCTGACCATCAAGTCCGCGGGCCGGAGCGTACCCGTAGCGCTGGTGATGTTGAAGGCCGGCGTGGACAAGCCGGAAGCAGTGCGGCGCCTGGCGAAGTCAGACGGCAACGTGCGGCTGGCGATCGAAGATACCACGCTAGAGTTATAGACTTTTCTCTTTTTCTAGCCACACACTGCGGTTACAAGCAAGGAGCTCCCCCTAGGGCCGTCATGGACAAATTTGTGATTCGCGGTGGTAATCCGCTTCTGGGAACGATTCGGGTAAGCGGAGCCAAAAACTCCGCGTTGCCCTGCATGGCGGCTGCCATTCTCACCGAGGACGAAGTTGTACTGGAAAACATCCCCCAGGTGCAGGACATCGAGACCGAGCGCAAGCTGCTCACATCGATGGGCGCCGAGGTGGAGTTGGGCTACGGCCGGGCGCAGCATCGCACCAGCATCAGCTGCCGCGTGTTGTCAGACCCCACGGCCAAGTACGAGATTGTCAAAACCATGCGCGCATCCTCGCTGGTGCTCGGACCCCTGGTCGCCCGCTGCGGTTTGGCCCGCGTGGCCCAGCCGGGTGGCTGCGCGATCGGCGATCGCCCCATCGACATGCACCTTAAGGGGCTGGAAGCGATGGGTGCGGTCATCACCCAGGAGCACGGCTACCTGGAAGCGCGCGCAGACCGGCTGCGTGGCGCGCATATCGTCTTCGATCGCATCACTGTCACCGGTACTGAAGATCTGCTGATGGCCGCGGTTTTGGCCGACGGCGAGACCCTCATGGAGAATTGTGCACGCGAGCCTGAGGTCGTGGACCTGGCTGCGTTGCTGACGGCCATGGGCGCAGAAATTCAGGGTGCGGGCACGGCGACCATCCGGGTCAAGGGTGTCAGCAAGCTGCACGGCGCCAGGCACCGCATTCACGCCGACCGCATTGAGGCAGGAACGTTCCTGGTCGCGGGCGCAATCACCGGCGGAGACCTGGTCGTAGCCAACTGCCAGCCGGCGCATCTTTCCGCGATCATCACCAAGCTGGAAGCGTGTGGAGCCCGCATTACACCCATGGGCACAGACTCGCTCCGCGTGCGCAGCGAAGGCAATCTGCACGCGGTGGACATCTCGACAGAAGAGTATCCCGGCTTCCCTACCGACATGCAGGCGCAGTACATGGCTCTCGCCACACAGGCGGAAGGCACGACGACGGTCAAAGAAAACATCTTCGAGAATCGCTTCATGCACGTCGGCGAGTTGGTCCGCATGGGCGCGAATATCAAGGTGGAACAGCGGACAGCCATTGTGCGGGGCAAGACGCCTTTGTCCTCCGCGGTGGTCATGTGCTCTGATCTGCGCGCTTCAGCATCGCTGGTGTTGGCGGCGTTGGTATGCGATGGCGAGTCAATCCTCGATCGCGTGTACCACATCGACCGCGGGTACGAGCGCATTGAAGAGAAGCTGCGTGGTGTGGGTGCGCAGATCCGCCGTATGGGCGACCTGTTCACCAGCAGCAAGCGCGAAATTCCTGTCGAAGCGCAGGTCTCCTAGCCAGTCTGTTTTAGTCGATAACCCACATCTCGCTTGGATCTGCGCGATGTGGGATTCAGGCATGCCCTACCCCTACTTGACATTTGTCATCGCTAGCCAACATTGTCGTCGCTAGTCAACATTGTCGTCGCTAGCCAAGACTTGTCATCGCTAGCCACCCTTTCGTCATCGCCAGCCAAGACTTGTCCTAGCTAGCCAACCTTCATCATCGCTAGCCAAGACTTGTCCTCGCTATCCACCCTTTGTCATCCCGAGCGCAGTCGAGGGATCTCGCCTTTCTCCTGCCACGAATTTGTAAAGGGCTCCATGATCGGACAGGCAGAGGAACCTGCAACTCACTGCCGCCTGCTACCCCTGCATTCATTGACTCTCCCGCCATTCCTGCAGAAGGATTGGTCCCGCGGCCTGTCCGATCGTGGAGCTCTGTAGAAATTCGTGGCAGGAGAAAGGCGCAAAGCAGATCCCTCGACTGCGCTCGGGATGACAAAGGTTGGATAGGGATGACAAAGGTTGGATAGTGATGACAAGTGTTTGGATAGCCCATGACAAACGTCGGATAGCCCATGACAAACGTCGGATCGCCCATGACAAACGTCGGATCGCTATGACAAACGTCGGATCGCTATGACAAACGTCGGATAGCGATGACAAACGTCGGATCGCCATGACAAACGTCGGATAGCATGACAAACGTCGGATAGCGATGACAAACGTCGGATCGCCATGACAAGTCTTGGATCGCCATGACAAATGTCAAATAGCGATGACAAAGTAGCGACGACTTCAGTCGTCGCCTCACCCGCCGCAACTCCAATTCCTGCATCCGAACATAAGAGGGTGTATGCCAGACAACGACACTGTACTGCGCGAACAACTTTCTCAGCTTCTCCTCGGGGCCAACGCTCACGCGGATGTGCTCTCCGCGCTTAAGGACTTCCCTCCTGAGCTGTACGGGGTAAAGCCACCGAACGCTCCCCACTCGGCGTGGGAACTGCTGGAACACATGCGGATTGCCCTGCGCGATCTTTGGGATTTTTCGACCAACCCCGAGTATGTGGAACGCAAGTGGCCGGATGAATATTGGCCTGCCTCCCCGGAACCGCCGTCGCCAGAAGCCTGGCACACCTCCGTGCGCGCACTGGAAGGCGATATGCAACTGTTCGGTAAGCTGGTTAAAAATCCCAAGAGCAATTTGTTCGCTCAGATTCCCTGGGGGCAAAAAGATCAGACACTGTTACGCGAGGTCCTGCTGGCTGCTGACCACAATAGCTACCACGCTGGCGAGCTTATCTTTCTGCGGCGGATCCTGGGCGCCTGGAAGAACTGAGAGGCGGGTTACTTCCAGCTGACGGCAAGCTGCCAGCGCATCTGACGCTGGGCCGTCTTGCGCAGCACACGCTCAAACTCTTCCATCTCGCGCAGCACGGCTGGAGTTTCCGTACCCAGTGCGGTAGGTGAGGACTTGAGGTGGTCGAGCAGGGTGCAGACGGTGATCAGGCCGTCTTCGGGCGAAAACCATTGCGGCGGCGGCAGCGTCTTGGCCCATTCCGGGTCGCCTGCGCCCTCCTCCAGCAAAAGAGCCATGGAGTTTTCGTCCGCGGAGAAAAATTCCAGCAGCGGCTTGATGCCGATGCGCTGCGCCATCTTCTCCAAAGCATCTTCGTTGCGCGCCAGTGCCCGGCCGTTTACGAAGATGTCGAAGCCCGGATCCTCACCTTCGACGACGATGTACAAAGTCGCACTCATCGCCTGCAGTTTATTACATTGCGATGCGGTTTTGTTCTTTTACCGTATCAATTGCCGAGGAGGGAAACGGTATCGTCATCTTCGGCAGGGGCCCCCAGCACGGCGATGAGGCTCCCCAGGGTGATCAGGGAACCGGCGATCATGGCCAGAGACAAACCCATGCGCAGCAGCAACGCGCTCGCGGCCAGGGCAATCAGTGGCTCCGCCCACTGCAGCGTGATCACCTGGTAAGCCTCGAGGCGTTGCAGCAGCCAGAACCATGCGGCCCAGGCAGGCGCGCCAGCAACGGCGGCAAGTAGCAGGAGAGAGCCGATCGCACTGCGGCCCCAGTGGACGGGCTGCCCACGCTCGAACAGCAAGCTTCCCAGTAGCAAGAGAATGCCGGCTGCGCCCAGCAGGAAGGCCGTCACCACCATCGGATTTTGCCCAGCGAATGCGCGCTTTGCCATAAGGGTTGACGCTGCGGTCGCGATCACCGCGATCAGCACCAGCGCGGCTGCGCCCGCCTGGGCGGCAGAAAACGACGCCCTGGTTGCCAGGAGCAGCCCGGCCAGCCCTACAACAGAAGCGCGCAAGGCGCCCGCGGGTACGTCACCGCCAGTGAAAAGCGGAGTGAGCAGAATGGCGACAAGTGGCATCAGCGCATACAGTACTGTTACGGTTGCGGAAGGCAGCTGCGGGCGGACCCAAAGCAGTAAGCCTGTCGGCAGCACAATCATGGTGACAGAAAGCAGCAGCACCAGCCCCAGAATGCGCGCGGGCGGCAAGCGCATGGACCTGAAGAGAAAGACAGGCACCAAGAGCACAGCCGATAGCAGGAATCGGACGGCGCTCGCCAGCAGCGGCGGTACCTGCTCAGCCAGTGTGCCGGCTGGGATCCAGCTAGTTCCCCAGAAAAGGGCCAGGGCGGCGAACGTCAGCCAGAGACTACGGGTGCGCGTTTGCGGATGGATTTTCAGTGCTCCCGCTCCACAACAAGTCTTCATCCACAACGACGCCCCATCCAACAAACCTGCGGTTAGCAAGAAAAGAGGAGGGTTGCGCTGTGCGCAACCCTCCTCTTTTTACTCACGAGGCTTAATTACTGCGGTCCGCGGCTACCGCCGCCCGCAGCACCGCCGCCTGGGGCCACCACCGGGTCCACGGCCACGGCCGCGATGACGCCGGCGACGCTGCCCTGCGGCACCGCCCGCTGCACCACCGCCGCGGACGACGGCCTCCGGGCTTCCCCCGCGGGCACTGCATCCGAGGTACCGTCGGCACGGTTGAAGTTGGGCTCTTCCCCCTCGACGAATGGTTCATCGTCGTCGAACTCTTCCCCGCCCTCGATGGTAATGGTACTGGCGTTCGAAGAAGGCTGCCGTTCCACCGGCGCTTGCGCGCGGCGGGGCACGAGGAGCCGGCGCTTCGCCGCCGCCGTTATCAGAAGGGGAACCACCGCGGGATGGCTCAGGCAAACCGAGCTTCTCACGCTGTTCCTTCAGCAGTGACTTACGCGACAACTTGATGCGGTTGCCTTCGATGCCCAGAACCTTGACCAGGACCTGATCCCCTTCGCGCAGCTCGTCCTTCACATCCTTGACGCGATGCTCGGCGATCTCGCTGATGTGCAGCAAGCCATCGGTGCCAGGGAAGATCTCGACAAACGCGCCGAACTCTGCCAGCCGCACTACCTTGCCGAGATAGGTTTTTCCTACTTCGGGCACGGCAGTAAGGTTGCTGATCATCTCGATCGCCTTCTTCAGACCTTCTTGATCGCTGGACGCAACATTGACGCGGCCGGTATCGTCGACATCGATCTTCACGCCCGTCGCTTCAATGATGCCGCGGATGGTCTTACCACCCGGTCCGATGAGGTCGCGGATCTTGTCGGTTGGAATCTGCAGCGTGTGGATCTGCGGAGCAAATTGCGACTTCTCGGTGCTGGCGCTGGCCAACACGGCGTCCATCTTGTCCAGCAGGAAGAGCCGGCCGCGACGCGCCTGTTCCAGGGCTTCGCGCATGATCTGCCCGGTCACGCCGCTGATCTTGATATCCATCTGCAAGGCAGTGATGCCTTCGCGCGTACCGGCTACTTTGAAGTCCATGTCGCCGTAGTGATCTTCCGCGCCGGCGATGTCAGTCAGGATGGCGTACTCGTCGCCTTCCTTCACCAGGCCCATGGCCACACCAGCGACCGATCCCTTGAGGGGAATCCCGGCATGCATCAGGGCCAGGCTGGCGCCGCAGACGCTGGCCATCGAGGAGGAACCGTTCGATTCCAGAATGTCGGAGACCACACGCAGGGTGTAGGGTGATTCTTCTTCGCTAGGCAGCACCGCCGCGATGGCACGCTCTGCCAGCGCTCCGTGGCCGACTTCACGCCGTCCGGTGCCCGTCATGCGGCCCACTTCGCCCACCGAGAACGGCGGGAAATTGTAGTGCAGCATGAAACGTTTGCGCTGTTCGCCCTGGTAGGTTTCCAGGCGCTGGCTGTCGTCGGTGGTGCCGAGAGTGGCCGTAACCAGGGCCTGGGTCTCGCCGCGGGTAAACAGGGCCGAGCCGTGCACGCGGGGCAATACGCCGACTTCGATCGAGATCTCGCGGATCTCATCGAAGCTGCGGCGATCGGGCCGGATGCGGTCCTTCGTTACCTGCTGGCGGAAAATGCGCTCGCGCAGGCTCTCGAAGTACTTGCTCAATTTCTTCTTGGCGTCGGCATCGCCTTCGGGCAATTCCTTGACCAGCTCGTCTTTCAACTGCTTGACCAAGGCATAGCTTTCCGTCTTGGCGTGAGTCTTGGTATCCAGCGCATCTTTCAGGCGATCGCCGGCCTTGCTCTCGAGGGCTGCGAAGTAGGCTTCGTCGAACTCGAGCGGCGCTACGACGCGCTTCTTCTTGCCTGCCTTTGCAGTCAATTCCTCAACCGCCGCGCAAATCTTCTTCGCTTCGGCATGGCCGAACTCGATGGCATCGACCACCACGTTCTCACTGACTCCAGTCGCACCGCTCTCAATCATCACGACGCCGTCTTTGGTGGCGACGACGGTGATGTTCAGGGTACTTTCCTGACGCTCGGCGTAGGAGGGATTCACGATGAACTGGCCGTTCACCTGGCCTACCCGGACGGCGCCAATCGGGCCTCCGAAGGGAATGTCGGACAACGCCAGCGCTGCGCCGGCTGCGTTGATGCCGATGACGTCGGGGTCGTTCTCTTTATCCGCCGAAAGCACCAGGGCGATGACCTGGGTCTCGTTACGGAAGTTTTTCGGGAACATGGGGCGGATGGGACGATCAATCTGGCGGCAGGTGAGCACTTCGCGCTCGCTGGGGCGGCCTTCGCGCTTGATGAAGCCACCGGGAATGCGTCCGCCGGCGTAAGCGTACTCACGATAGTCAACCGTGAGGGGGAAGAAGTCCAATCCTTCCTTAGGTTCGGGAGCAGCCACAGCGGTGGCCAGAACGACGTTGTCTCCCTGCGTAATCACGACGGCGCCTGAAGCCTGCTTGGCCAGGCGGCCTGTTTCCATAGTCAGTCGCTTGCCACCGGCAAGCTCGACAGTAACTTCCTGTTTCATAATTTCCTCATTTCCAATGTGCACGTAGGGGCGGAGCGGGCGGGATGCGGCAGATCGTCTGGCAGGTGGGGATGCGCGGGGACAGGAAGAGACAAGAGTCGTGTTTTGCACGCTACTTGCCTCCACGGGCGCGCGGCCAGGTCACCGGCTCGCACCGGTCAGCAGGCACACGTACGGTTGCTGGTACACATACATGTGCACCAGCCATGAGCGCGTACCGCCTGATCCAGTCTCTTCGCCTTAAGGTGGGGTACAAGTGACTCGCTTGCTTTACTTGCGGATACCCAGCTTACCGATCACGTCACGGTAGCGGTCAGAATTGTTCGTCTTGAGATAATCCAGCAGACGGCGGCGTTTGCTTACCAGCATCAACAGACCGCGCCTGGAGGCGTGATCTTTCTTGTGAAGCTTGAAGTGTTCGGTCAGCTCGCCAATACGTTCGCTGAGGATCGCAATCTGCACTTCCGGGCTACCCGTGTCACTGTCATGGGTGCGAAAGCGCGTAATAACATCGGTCTTCTTAGCAGTTGCCAGCACGGCAGCGCGTTACTCCTCTACGTTAAATCGAGTCCACTCTCTAAGTGTCTGATTGAGAATAACATGGGTGGGATTCCGGCGTCCACGCGCCTCACGGGTTTGACGGGGCCGCGGGGAATCCCATATCTCGCTCATTTTTCGCGAGATGTGGGAATCTACGAACCTGACCGGGAGAATCGTGGGGTGACAAAGTTTAAGGAATTAAGTGTTGTGGAATCCCACATCTCGCGAAAAACGGGTGAGATGCGGGGTACCCGGGTTTCGTGGAGGGGGAAGACGTGACGAACGCTGCTGGGCACGCTCACTCCATCATCACCGGGCCCCCTCCTGGCTTGTTGCGGTCGAGCAGGAATGACAGCGGGATCATCAGGATCGCGGCAGCGCACAACACGAAGAAAACATCCACGTAGGCCAGTGCCTGGGTCTGCGCCTGCAACTGGTTGTACAACTGCCCACGGGCCAACTCCAGGCTGTTGCTCTTCCCTACTGTTATGTCAAAGGTATGGCGCAGGGCGTCGATCTGTTGCTGGTAGTTGCTGTTGGCCAGGGTGGTGTTTTTCGACAACTGACTCTGATGCCATTGCGACCGCTCCGTCACCAGCGCGTTGGTCAGCGAGATAAGAATGCTGCCGCCGATATTGCGCGCGAAGTTGATCAGCCCTGACACCTGGTTGTTCTTCTCCGGGGGCATGCCAAAGTAAGCCGCCGTGGTGACGGAAATGAACACGAACGGAATGGCGACAATCTGCAGCACGCGCAGTTTCGACGCGAAGCCGAAACTGATCAGCAGACTGATATGGGTGGCCGTGTAGTAGTAGCCAACGGCAAACAGCACAAATCCCATCGCAATCAGGTTGCGTGCCGGGAAGCGGCCGACCGCCTGGCCGGCCAGCGGCATGGCAATGATCAGCGCCAACCCTCCTCCCGACAACGAAAGGCCGGCAACGGTGGCGGTGTACCCCAATTGGTTTTGCAGAAACTGCGGTTGCAGCACCGTCGTCGCATTCAGCAAGCCGCCGGTCAACAACATGAGAAAGGCGCACACCGCGAAGTTCTTGAACTTGAACAGACGCAAGTCCATGATCGGCTTCTCCGCGTGAAACTCCCACAGAATCAGCGCGACAAACGAAACAATAAAGGTCATTCCGAAGAAGATGATGAAGTTCGAGCCAAACCAGTTCTTCTCTTCGCCCTTATCCAGAGTGATCTGCAGAGCGCCCATCGCGATGACCAACAAGCCGACGCCGATATAGTCGATGCGAAACAGATTGGCCCGGTCCGACTTCTGGAACGGTGGATCTTCGACCAGCCGGTTGGTGAGAAATATGGCCAGAATGCCGACCGGGATGTTGATGTAGAAGATCCAATGCCAGGAGTAGTTATCCGTAATCCATCCGCCCAGCGTCGGACCGATGGAGGGGGCCAGCACGGCCACCAATCCATAGAGCGAGAAGGCGAGGCCGCGTTTCGAAGGCTCAAAGGAGTCGGCCATGATGGCCTGCGCCATGGGTTGCAAGCCGCCACCGCCAGCGCCCTGAAACACGCGAAACAGCAGCAGCATTCCCAGCGTCGGCGCGATGCCGCACAGGAAAGAACTCACCGTGAAGATGACGATGCAAAGCATGAAGAAGTTCTTCCGTCCTACGACACTCGCTGCCCATGCGCCCATCGGCAACACAATCGCGTTGGCCACCAGGTAAGACGTGAGCACCCAGGTGCTTTGATCGGCGCTGGCGCCCAGGCTGCCGGCAATGTGCGGCAGGGCGACGTTGGCAATGGAGGTGTCAAGCACCTCCATGAAGGCAGCGAGTGCGACCGAGGCGGCAATGGCCCAGGGGTTTGCTTTGGGCTTCCAGGTGCTGGCTTCAGCCATGTATCTTCATGTCCCCTCGAATGCACTGCGAGTCTGAACCCATGCATGGAATCGATACACGGAATCGATGCATGAAACAGATGCAAGAAGTAGATGCATGTACCCGCCGCCTGGTCGCGTTAGTCGCAGGCCCTGGGAGTTCTCAGGCGTATTTGCGAAGGAAAGGCAGCGTGCGCGCCAGGGCCTGCTGCGCCGCTTCGGGGTTGAACGTGTCGCGCATGTCGTTGTTGAATGCGTGCCCGGTGGGATAGCGATAAATTTCCACCTCCGGATGCGCGGCCTGCACCTTGTCCACATCCGATTGCGGGATGTGCTCGTCCTTCACGCCGAAGTGCAGCATCACCGGCACATGCGGGGTCTCCCCGGCAAAGTTTGCGATGTAGCCGCCGTAATACCCGACCGCCGCCGCGGGATGCAAACGCGTGGCGCTCAGCCAGGCCAGCGTGCCGCCGTAACAGTATCCAACCACGACGGGCGGCTTGCCGGTCGCCTGCTGCAGATAGTGAATGGCGGCATCGATGTCTCTCACCGCATCGTCCATGTTGAGCTGGCCGGCCAGGCCCATGCCCTTCTGCATATCCTTCGGCGTGAAGCCGATGTCTACGTGCTTTTCCACACGATCGAAAATGGCTGGCGCGAGGGCGAGAAATCCTTCCGTCGCGTAGCGATCGACGACCGATCGGATGTGCTGGTTGACCCCAAAGATCTCCTGGATCACGACCAGGCCGCCCACCGGCTTCTCTGCAGGTTCGGCCAAATAGCCATCCAGGGAAAATCCATCACTCGCTTGCAACTGCACCTGCTTGCCCATTACCTCTCCTTTTTCCCTCTTTTGTTTCCTGATCCGTGTGCTCTGATGCGGTTGCGCGCGTTCAGGTTGAGGACCGTGCATTACCGCTGCTGCGTCGTAGCGGGACCGGATGAACGGTCCAGTGCCCAATAGCTGGCCCTGGCCACCACGCGCGCGCCCAGGTTGCGGGTCAGTTGTACATCCAGCACGTGCAGGCCTGGTGTTTGGTCGGTGGGGCGAAAGCTCAGCAGATAGCGATTGCGAGCATGCCCGGCAGACTTCCTGAATGCGCGCTTCGAAGCCGCGCTCCGTGGTGAAGGGTGCATATTCTCCGCCGCTCATGGTGGCGATCTCCCGGGCGACGTTGGTGCGTACGGCCTGGATGGCCATCATCAGCGGAGTGAGCAGGTCGCCGATGCTCGCGCCCTCGCCGCCGTGCTTCAGATCGTGCAGCAACAGCGCCTTGGACGGCGAAAAGGAAACGCTCAGAACCAGTGTGTTGCTGATGCCGATCTGTTCGACCAGGCGCCTGGCGTCGACATCCTTGCTGCCGTGGTCACGGGTCTCGCTGATCAGGAGCAGTACACGGCGGTAGTCCTTGGGCCGGTCTTCAAGCAGCTTCACCGAGAACCCCACCGTGTCGAGGATGGCTGCGCCGCCGTCGCCCGGTTCCACCCGCTGCAGCTCGTGACCAAGGCGGTCGGCATCTCGCGTGAAAGGAACCACCAGCTGCGGTTTGGAATCGAACGTGACGAAGGCCGCTTCACTGACACCATCGCCCAGGAAGAGGTCGATCAACGGGGCGAGGCGATTGATCTTCTGGAATTCCAATGCGGCCATGCGGCCTTTCTCCACCGCGACGACAACCGAGACGGGCTCTGTGTCGAGGTCGTCATCCACGTGCAGTGCTTGCGGCACGCCGTTGTCAAGCAGGCGAAAGTCAGTTGGCCCAAGGCCGTAGACCACTTCCCCGTGGGTCATCTGCACCAGCGTAGGCACCAGCACTTCGGACGTCTCGACGCGGATGGTGGGGGCACTGTCGGGCGGAACCGTTTGCTGCGCGGCTAAAAACGGGCATAGCACGGCAAAGAGTGCGAGATACAGGCTACGCTTCAAGGGGTTTGCCGGCCGCGGGTTCCGTAGTGCCTTGTCCACGCAAGGAAGCGCAGCAGCTGTCCTCTTTCTTTCCATAGGAACAGCCAGAAAAAGGCGGCATTGATGGTATCGGCTTTACGCCCGGAGTAGGTTTCGATACGCCACTTGAGATATTCGCTGCGCCAAGGCGTGAGCCGATGGCCGCGCGTGCTATTCCACAGAAAACGAAATGGCATGCCGGCTCCTCCCGCAAGTATAGCGGCTGGGGGTCATCGGTAAGGACACGCAGGGGTCGTGATCGGCGAGCCTTACTTCTTGGGCTCCAGCATGTGCTCAATCACCTTGCGAGCGATGTCTTCGTTGCTCACGTGGTAGGTGCCATCTTCCAGTGATTTTTTGATTTCGGCAATTCGTTTGCGGCGCGCGTCATCGGCGGTGCCCTCCGGGCCATTGCCGGCATCTGGCTTGGGCGCCGGTGCGGGCAAACCGGAGGCCGCCACTGCTTTGCGGCGCTTCCGCGGAGCGGGTTTTTCAACGTTGACCATAACGGGAATAGGCTAGCATCCCCGGATGAAAATTTGCGATCGTTGGTAATCGCCATTCGCCGTGCTGAGCAGGTAGCCCACTCCACCCAATGCGGCCGCACCCACCAGCCGGGTGTTTTCGGGTGGCCGCTGCCAATTGCGAACCATGGCGGGTGGCCTGTTCAGCCGCGCTTGCGTTGAATCGGGTACAGGCGAGCGGCGGTAGCATGTACGCTGATCGCGAGGAAAACATGACACGAGACATCATTCGCACCGCCGAGGCGGCGCCCGCACCCCCTACCTACAGCCAGGCCGTGCGTGCCGCAGGTTTGGTGTTTGTCTCCGGCACGGGACCCTTTCATCCCAGGACCGGGCAAATCGTTGGCGAGACGGTGCAGGAACAAACCCGGCAGTGCCTGGAGAATATCGCCGCTATCCTGAAGGCGGCCGGCACTACGCTGGAGCGGGTGGTGAGCGCCACTGTCATTCTGCTTGAGGAATCTGACTTCGGCGGGATGAACGAAGAATGGATTCGGTGGTTCCCGGCTGATCCACCGGCGCGCCAGGGAGCCAAACTGCCGGTCCGCGTCCCTGGTCTCAAGATCTCCATCGCAGCGATTGCCGAGGCGTAATCGTTTTGCGGCAGTCAGCAGAGGTTTTTGGGCAGCAGGGCGCGCCGCCCCGGTGGTGCCTGGGCGACCGGAGCGGTGAGCCTGGCGGCATTTTTGGCTCCAGAGTGGGCGGGGATACCCGGCGCGGTATCGGCTGCCGCCATTTCGTGGCGCACAAAATCCGCGAGCCGGGCGCGCAGGTGCAGCACGGCCGAGGCATGAATTTGCGAGATACGGGATTCAACCACCCCGAGAATCAATCCGATCTCCTTCATGGTGGTTTCTTCGTAGTAGTAGAGAGTCATGACCAGCCGCTCGCGCTCGGGTAGCTCGCCGATGGCCTGCGTGAGGCGTTGGCGCAGCTCACCGTGCAGGAAGCGGAAGAGTGGGTCGTCCTCCGGCCGATTCGGCAGGTAGACCAGTTCTTCCTCACCCGAGTCTTCCGAGCGCTCAGAGTGCAGCGTGCCGATCTCCAGGCCCTTGAGCTCGCCCAACAGCTGCTGGTATGCAGCAAGATCGATGTTCAGTTGTTGCGCGATCTCGACGTCGTTCGGCGCACGGCCGAACTGTGCGGTGAGGGTTTGGATGGCCTGTTCAACAGCGCGGCCCTTGCGTCGTAATTCGCGCGGGCTCCAGTCGAGCGTGCGCAGGCTGTCGAGGATGGCGCCGCGAATCCGGAACTGGGCATAGCTGCGAAACTGAACCTGCTTTGATGGATCGAATTTACCGAACGCATCGAGAAGACCAACAACGCCCGCGCTGTAAAGATCTTCGATAGGCACGTGCTGCGGTAAACGTTCATGGATGCGACGGGCAATAAAGCGCACGATCGGCAGATGCTCGACCATGAGTGTTTCCTGTTCCGGGGTCAGCAGATGGCGGCGGGGCTTGCCCGGAGTTTGCTCAGCGGTGGCCTCGCTTGCCGGCAGATCGAGAGGCGAGCTGCCCTGTGTTTGCGGGGTGGCGGCTTCCGCCTGCAAGGCGCCGCCCCGGGTGAGATTCCCGGGCTGCTGGATGCAACCATCGTCGGACGATTCGCGGGAGGTTTGCTGGTTGCGCCGGACCCGTTTTTGACCCTTAGCGGTCCCTGAAGCTGTACCTGAACCTGCTGACTGCATACTCACCATCCGACCTGTGACTTGAAACCAAGAACGGTTATGACGCCAATGAGGAAAACCAAACGACGCGTGCGGGGCGCCTGGGCTGCCGCAGGCACGAACCCACCACAGCATCGAAACGGGTGACTAGTGGCGGTAAAGACAACGGCCGACAAACGAAAGCGTTAGTGGGGATATCGGCATTCATGCGGGGAACTGCATGACGCGCATGGTTACTTTCTGGTGACATGTATCGAGCAGTGGATGGGCAGTCACGGTTTGATTGCTCACCACTCTAAAATGCCTTGGCGCGATGCGGGAAGCAACGATCCCGGGAGGAGAAAGCCATTCGTTGTATCGAATAGGGAGCGCGCAGCAAAAGCTGACTGGAATGGGAAGCAGTCTGTGACGTATTGCGCGCCGCCCTGCCGGCGCAGCCAGCCGCCTGGCAGAAAACTTTTTTGTTGAGTTCGCTTTTTGTTCGCTACAATGAGGGGCATGTCGATAACCCGCAGACAGAAAGAAGTGGTCGACTTTATCAGCAGCTTTGTGCAGCGGAATGGGTACTCTCCTTCCTTTGAAGAAATTGCGCACGGGCTCAACCTGAAGTCCTTGGCCACAGTGCATAAGCACGTCACCAACCTGCAGAAAAAGGGTTTGCTGCAGCGAGCCCATAATCGCAGCCGGTCCATTGACATTTTGCCGCCGAAGGGAAAAGCCAGGCGGTCTGACCGTCTGCCGCTGCTGGGACGGATCGCCGCAGGTCAGCCGGTCGAGGCCACGGAAACCAGCGAGAGCATCTCGCTGGGTGACATCATCGGCAACCGCGAAGTCTTCGCACTGCAGGTCAGAGGCGATTCCATGCGCGACGAGCACATCATGGACGGGGATTATGTACTGGTTGAGAGCACCGGCAGTGCGCGCCAGGGTGAGATCATCGTCGCGCTGGTGCGGGGCAGCGAGACTACCCTGAAGCGGTACTACATCGAAGGAAAGATGGTACGGTTACAGCCTTCTAATGCAGAGATGGAACCCATCTATGTGCCGCTCGCGCAGGTATCCATCCAGGGCCGGGTGTTGGGAATTTTGCGCAGCTACAGCTGACCCTGCTCCGCGAACAAATTCCATAAACAATCGCAAGACCCTGCTTCCGGAAAGGACCGTGCATCGGAACAGATGGGGTCAGCACGCGTTCAGCAAAAAGCCCCGGCCTGAGCCGGGGCTTTTCTTATGGAACGGGGCGCAGGCTTACGCGTTGGCGCTGCCTGCCTCAACCGCGATCAGTTTGCTGATGCTCTTGTCGATAGTGTCTTTCGGCACGAAGCCGACAATCTGCTCGGCGACTTTGCCGCCCTTAAAGAGCAGGAGAGCGGGGATGCCGCGGATGCCGTAACGCATCGGTGTGGCGGAATTCCGGTCCACATCCATCTTCATTACCTTGAGCTTGCCCAGATACTGGGTGGCTACTTCGTCGACGACGGGAGCCAAGGCTCTACATGGTCCGCACCAGGCAGCCCAGAAATCGACCAGAACAGGCTGTTCAGATTGCAGAACCTCTTTCTCGAAATTCGCGTCGTTTACTTCAAATACCCCTGGTCCTGCCATGTTCCTCCTTCACCTAACCTGGCTGAGCATAGCATTCAGGCCGTAGTTAAGCACTGAAGAATGGATGCGCCGCCAGAGGAAAAGGTTCAACCAGCCTGCCTGGTCCTTTTAGGGAGCATAGCTGGTACGGGCTCCCTCCCGGCAGAGCGCGGCGGGCAGGATTTCCACCGGCGAAATGGGGGCGGCGAGGGCGGCAATGGCTTCGCGCAGCTTCTTGCCCGGCACCGGCTCGTCGGTAAGGACCAGGACCGCAGGACCCGCGCCACTGAGCGTCACCGACAGCACCCCGGGCGTGCCAGCCAGGGGCAACAGGGCAGGCAGCAGGGGGCAGATCTCCGTGCGGAACGGCTGGTGCAGGCGATCGCGGGTGGCGAGATGCATCAGGTCGGCGCGGCCGAGGGCGAAGGCGGCAGTGAGCAGGGCCACGTTTTGCACGCTGGCCACCACGTCTTGCCGGGGATAGGTTTTGGGCAACATGCCACGTGCCTTGGCGGTGGCGACCGGGTTCTCGGGCAGCACCAGGAAGGCGCGCCACTGGAGCGGCGGTGGGATCGACACCACCGCCAGCGGCTGGGCCGCCGCGGCAATGGTCATGCCGCCATGCCAGCAGGCGGCCACGTTGTCGGGATGGCCCTCGAGCTGGGCGGCAGCATCGAGTATCTTTTCCGCGTCCCAGTGCAGCTCGCCGAAGGTGGAAGCGAGGGCGACGGCGGCCAGGCGCACCGCGGCAGACGAACCGCAGCCCATGCCGACGGGAATGCCGTTGCGCATGCGGATGGCCAGCGGCACCAACGGCCGCTGCTCGCGACTCAGCACGGACTCATAGCTCTGCAACAGGAGGTTGCGGCTCAATCCGGCGCAGATGTTGCGGTTGCGGCCGGTGGCCTGGATGGAATACTGCGCGGCAGGCACGGCTTCTACCTCGAGAAAGAGCTCGAGGGCCAAAGCGATCGCGTCGAAACCGGGCCCTAAATTAGCGGAGGTGGCGGGCAGCCTGATGTTCATGCGGAAATCATTTCTCGATTGCCGCCTCCAGCACCCGCAGCACGGCGTCGGGTGAGGCATCAAGGGAGAGGGTGGACCGGCGCCGCAGGGCGATCTCCGGCTCGAGGCCGGCGCTCTCCTGCGCGCTGAGCAGGGTCCCGCGATGGAAGTCGATGGTGAACTCCGAGTCCTTGAGGGTGTGGCCGGTAAGCAAGAGCACGACCAGTTCACCTGGTTCAATCTTGCCCTGGTGCACCAGTTTGCGCAGGCCGGCTAGGGTTACAGCGGAGGCCGGCTCGCAGCCAATCCCCTCCTGGCCGATGTCTGCCTTGGCGATGGCAATTTCTGCTTCGCTGACCTGTTCGCAGTAGCCGCCGGTCTCCCGGATGATGCGGGCGGCCTTGCGCCACGAAGCCGGGTTACCGATGCGGATCGCGGTGGCGCGGGTAGTGGCCTGCATGGGTTCGAGGTCCGCGCCGTTGCCGTTGAGCAGGTTCAGGTAGAGCGGGTTGGCGCCCTCGGCCTGCACGACGGTGATTTTCGGCACCTTGTTGCTGAGGCCGAGATGCATCATTTCCATAAACCCCTTGCCCAGCGCGGAACTATTGGCCAGGTTGCCGCCGGGCACGATGACGTGGTCGGGCACGCGCCAGTCGAGCTCTTCCGCAATCTCGAGCGCGGGCGTTTTTTGGCCTTCCAGCCGATAGGGGTTCACCGAGTTGAGCAGGTATACCGGGGCACGGCGCACCACCTCCGCCAGCACTTTTACGCAACCGTCGAAGTCGGTATTGAGCTGACAGGTGACGGCCCCATAATCAAGAGCCTGGGACAGCTTGGACCAGGAGATCTTGCCTTCGGGCAGGAGGACCAGGCTGTTCATGCGGGCGCGCGCCGCGTAGGCCGCCATCGCAGCCGAGGTGTTGCCGGTCGAAGCGCAGGCGACCCATTGGAAACCACGCTCCCGGGCTTGCGAAAGAGCCGCGGTCATCCCCGTGTCTTTGAAGGATCCGGTCGGGTTCATGCCCTGGTGCTTGGCGTAGAGCTGCTCGATGCCGAGCGCTTCTGCGCTGCGCGGCAGGCGGTACAGCGGGGTGTTGCCCTCGCGCAGGGTGATGGCTTCTTCGGGCCGGTGAAGGATGGGCAGCAGCTCGCGGAAGCGCCAGACGCCGCTCTGGTCGATGGGCAGGCGGGACTGCAGGCGCTCCTGCCAAAGCCAGCGCAGGGCGCCGGGATTGGGCGTGCGGCGCGGGCCGGGTGCGGGGGCAGCATTGTGGCTCCACGAAGGGTATTCCACCTCGAGCAGTTCCCCGCAGTCGACGCAACGGAAATCTTTTTGCACCGTGTCCGGGGGGATCACGGCGCTGCAACCCACGCAGCGCAGTTGATGGGAAACTTCTTGCATGCTTTAAGCCTAGCCTAACAAACGGTCGGCTTCGGCGATGGCACCGCTGGAGGTACCCCAGAACCCACAATCCCAGGTGAGCCGCCTACTGGGTTAGCTGAACTCCGTCACATCCCGAGCAGCTTTGCTTGCATTGCAAGTGAAGGACGGGATGAACGGGGGGGCGATACGCATCGGTCTGGCTGCGCGAGCGGAGCAGGATGTCCCCCACTCAAGCCAAACGCGGCTTGAGTGGGCCACCGTCGGCTTTTCTGGATGCGGCCAGGGAGCAGATCCTCCCGAGTGGCGACTGATCGGACCCCAAAGACTGTAGGGTGGCCCATTCAAGCCGCGTTTGGCTTGAGTGGGGGACATTTGAACCCTCGTCCAGAGCGCTTTCCAGTTTCTTCGTTAGGCGCACAGCAGATCCCTCGACAAATAGGGGGCTTAGTGGCGTTGGCTGACCGCAGCGTGCGGCGGTTGAGCGACATGCGTATACCGGCTTGCCGCCGGTGTTTGCTTTACGCCGCAGGCACTGCTGCTGCGCACATCTACAGGCCGTTTGCCGCCTTGGCGGCTTCTACCGGCAGCGAACGGTGCAAAATCGTATGGGCCAAGCAGCGGTATCGTATACTTTCGCCATGTTGCTCTCCCCGCGCGAAGCCGCTCAGCGGCTGGGCATTTCGTACCCCACGATCAAGCAGTGGCTGTATCGCGGCAAGATCAAGGCGATGAAGACACCCGGCGGCCACTACCGTATTCCAGAATCGGAACTCGACAGCCTCCTGCACCTGGCCAAACGCCCGGAAACACCGAAGCGTGTGATGCTGCGATCGCTGAGTGGGCGCAATCAGCTAACTGGTCGTGTCGTGGAGTTGAAGATCGATGGTTTGCTGGCGCAGGTGAAGCTCTCGATCGGCGGACAGATCATTACTTCGATCATTACCTCTGAGGCTGCCCGCGAGATGCAGTTGCAGGTGGGCCAGACGGCAGCCGCGCTGATCAAGTCGACCGAGGTCATGGTATTGCGTGTTTAGACCGATCGTCTCCTTTCTACTGTTTCTGGCGGTGTTCGCCGGCGGCCGCGAGGGGTCGGCGCAGAGAGCGAATACGCTGCAGATCGCGGCGGCAGCCGATTTACAACCAGTGCTGCCGGCGATCATGGCAGAGTTCGCACGGCAGACGCATTTGCAGGTGGAAGCGTCGTACGCCTCGTCCGCAACGCTCGCGACACAGATCCTGCACGGCGGACCGTATGGGCTGTTTCTGGCGGCAGATATGTCTTTCCCACAGATGGTGGTGGCGGCTGGACTGGCTGAAAGCACCGAGCCTGTTGCTTACGCGCGGGGAACCCTGGTGTTGTGGGCGCGGCATGACTCGCCGGCACAGCCGCTGACCCTCGGCTCGCTTCGCAAACCTGGGTTGCGTACGGTGGCGGTGGCCAATGCGGAGCATGCGCCCTACGGGCGGGCAGCAGCGGCAGCGATTGCAAAGCTGGGACTTACCGATGCGCTGAAAAGCAAGCTGGTGGTGGCGGAGAACATTGCCCAGACGGCGGAATACGCGGACTCAGGGAATGCGGAGGCGGGGTTCCTCTCGCTTACCTCAGCGCTCACGCCGCGGCTGAAGGCCAGTGGGTCGTTTGTGGAGATATCGGCGGATACCTATCCGCCACTGTTACAGGGTGCGGTGGTGCTCAGGCAGCCGGCCGGGGTCGAAGCAGCGCGGCAGTTCCTGACGTTTTTGCTGTCTCCTGCAGTGCGCCACGAGCTTGCTGAGCGCGGACTGAAGGCGCCCTGACCCCTAACCGCATTCACCTGGAATCATTGCAATAAATGGACCAGCAGGCTATCTTCCTCACGCTTCGCCTCGCCAGCCTCACCACTGTGCTGCTGCTGCTGATTGCTGTGCCCGTGGGCTACTGGCTCGCCTACAGCGAAGCGCGCTACAAGCCGCTGGTCGAGGCGGCGGTCGCGCTGCCGTTGGTGCTACCGCCCACTGTGCTGGGATTCTACCTGCTGGTGTTGTGGGGTCCTCGCACGGTGGTGGGCCGAGTCTTGTCGCTGATCTTCGGTCATCCCCTGGTGTTCTCGTTCGCTGGGTTGGTGACTGGTTCCATCCTCTTCAGCCTGCCGTTTGCGGTGCAGCCGATCACGGCCGGCTTTCGTTCTGTGGATAAGGAGATCCTGGAAGCAGCAGCGCTGCTCTCTGCGCAGAAGAGCCGGATCCTGTTCCGGGTGCTGCTGCCGCTGGTGCGGCCCTTTGTGCTCACTGCGGCTGTACTGGCCTTCACCCATACGGTCGGTGAGTTTGGCGTGGTGTTGATGATTGGTGGGGGCATTCCCGGGGTGACGCGCACGCTGTCTATTTCGATCTACGACCAGGTGCAGGATTTTGCGTACGCCCAGGCGAATCGGACAGCGTTGCTGTTGCTGATCTTCTCCTTCGTGGCGCTGCTGCTGCTGTATGGCCGCCGGAGCAGAGCCGGTGTTTGAAACCATGGCGGCGGCAGCCGCGACCTCCGCATCGGCGCAGAATAGCTTCCTGCGCATGGACCTGGAGCAAAGGCTGGGTGGTCTTGCCTTGCGCGTCCGCTGCGCGCTGGGGGCGCCGTGGAGCGTTTTGTTCGGCGCTTCCGGCGCCGGCAAGACTTCCCTGCTGCGGCTGCTGGGCGGGTTGAGCCGGCCGGATGCGGGGACTGTGGTGCTGCAGGGTAGGACACTGGTCGATACTGCGAGCAATGCCTGGGTGCCGCCGGGGGAGCGCGGCATTGGGTTTGTGAGCCAGCGCCCGGCCCTCTTTCCCCACATGAATGTAACCGACAATGTTTCCTTTGCGCTTGCCGGGTTGGAGCGTGCCGAGCGCGCGGCCCGCGTGGAAGAAATGCTGGCGCTGTTTCGCGCGGATGGACTGGCGCGGAGGATGCCTGCTGATCTTTCCGGGGGTGAGAAGCAGCGCGTGGCGTTAGCGCGTGCGCTGGCGCCGCAGCCGCGGTTGTTGCTGCTGGATGAACCGTTCACCGGGCTTGATGCGGAGCTGAAACTGGCCATCCTGGAGGCGTTGACAGGCTGGCTGGCGCGCCGCGCAGTGCCGGCGCTCTATGTGTCGCACGATGTGGCCGAAGCCTTTCAAACCGGGGCGGAAGTGTTGGTGCTGGAGGGTGGCCGGCTGGTCGCCCAGGGGCCGGCGCATTCCGTGCTGGCGGCGCATCGGGAAGCGCTGCTGCGGCAGCTTGGTTCGGCCTGAGGGTTAGCCCAGCCAGACCGGTTCGGGCTCGAGCGTTACAGCAAAGCGCTGAGAGATGGTGGCGGTGATGCGGTCGCGCAGGGCCAGCACTTCCGCCGCGGTGGCGCCGCCGCGGTTGATCAGCGCCAGGGTGTGGCGGCTGGAGATGCCGGCGCGGCCCAGCGCGTATCCCTTAGGAAACCCGGCGCGCTCGATCAGCCACGCGGCTGAGAGCTTCACCTGGCCGGGCTGGGCGGGGTAGGCCGGGATAGTCTTTCGTTCGACGCCCAGTGTGTTCGCCAGCGTGTCGAGCAGGGTTTCGGGGACGACCGGGTTCTTGAAGAAGCTGCCGGCACTACGGCAGTCGGCATCTCCGTCCACCAGCAGCATGCCCTTCCCCCCGCGGATTGCGCGCACCGCATCCCGCACTTCGGCCAGGGTTGGGCTGGCGATGTTCCGGGCAGCAAAGTAGCGGGTCAGGTCGGCGTAAGTGAACGTGGGGATTCCGTGCGGCCGCAGCGCATAGGCGACCCGGGTAACGATGTAGCGGCCACGCTCCGGTCCGTTGAAGATGCTGCGCCGGTAGGAGAAGCCACAAGCGGATGCAGGCAGGTCGACGAAGCCGCTGGTGGTGCGATCGAACACCCGTACCGTGACGATAGTTTGCGCCACCTCCTGGCCGTAAGCGCCGACGTTTTGCACCGGGGTGCCCCCGATCGTGCCGGGAATCCCGGCGAGGCATTCGACACCAGCACAGTCGGCAGCTACGGCAACGGCTACGAATCCGTCCCAGTCTTCTCCGGCCGCCGCGGTGAACAGGATGTGGCCCGGCTCTTCGGTTCTTTTAATGCCGCGCAGGGCGATGCGCAAGACCAGACCCTGGAACCCGGCATCGCTGACCAGGAGGTTGCTGCCTCCGCCGAGAACGAACAGGGGGAGTTGCTGGTCGCGAGCAAAAGCGACGGCAGTCACGACGTCGTCTTCGCAGGCGGCTTCGGCAAACCAGCGGGCGGGACCGCCGATCTGAAAGGTGGTGTAGCGGGCCAGGGGAACTTGTTCGAGGAACTCCACTTTTCTCACGTTACAACAGGATGAGCCGGTTGCCGTTCGGGGAATAGCTCATTCGGGGTGGGGAGGTGTTCCTTGCGCACACTGGCGCAAGTGTTGGCGGATCTTTACAATCAAATGAGTGCCCCTCCGCCTGGTTTGCGGGGCACACGAATTCAAGGAGCAACTATGTACCCTGAGATCATGCTGATCCCGATGCGCGAGGAGCTAACCCGCGCCGGCTTTAAGGAAGCGCGCACGGCAGAAGAAGTGGACTCGGCGTTGGCCGCTCCCGGAACCACCATGCTGGTAGTGAACTCGATCTGCGGCTGCGCCGCCGGCAAGATGCGGCCAGGCGTACGCATGGCCATGCAGAACAAGAACCTGCCCGATCAGACAGTGACTGTGTTCGCCGGCCAGGATCGCGAAGCCACCGAGCGCGCCCGTTCCTATTTTGAAGGGCATCCGCCCACTTCGCCCGCCATCGCGATTCTGCGCGACGGCAAGCTGGTGTACCTGATGCAGCGTTCCGCAATCGAAACCGCCACCGCCCCCATGATCGCCCAGGAGCTGACCCGGGCGATGAACGAGATTTGCACCAAGACAACCGCCTAATCAGGCATTGGTAACGGTTGGCTCGGTTCTCGCCGTGAGAACCGGGCCGTCTCCTTGCCACAACCTGAGGGTGGCCCATTCAAGCCGCCTTTGGCTTGAGTGGGGTACAAACAGCGCCTGTGCACCCCAAGTCGTGATTCCACATCCCCGAACCGCCTAAAGCTTGCGCGGACACTGCCCGTGTTGCCCTAACAATTCTTCAATATTGGGTACAGTTTTCGACCGCCAGGATTCCTGCACGGTAGCATGCGGTTGCGGATGAGCTTTGTCGATTTGCTCCTGGTAGACGAAGGTGATCACCCGGTCCTCGGGCTCATCGCGCCAGACGTTCCCTTCCCCATCGCGGCGGCTCGATCCCGATACCCAACCGGCCGGCGTGAGATGCCATTCGGTCCATTGTCTGCTGACTGCCATCGTCGCTCCCTGCCTTGCATTGACCCTTGTGACGTTATAGGTTAACAGGACAACCAGACTGCTTTCCTGCGCTGCAGGCGCGGATTTACCACCACTTCGAAACAAGCCAGGCACATCGATAAAAACCTATGAAGAATACTGAAGAGAGTGCGCGGCCTCGCCGCAAACGATCGTTGTTGAAAGGGTTCGTCGCCGGAGCGATTGGAGGACTGGCAGGTGCCGGCGCCAAAGCGATTGGCGAAGCGATGTATCCGCCACGGACGATAGGACAGATTCCCCCACCGGCAGTGCTGGTCAACCGCATGGCAGGTCGCTCGCTCACCGATGAGGAAGAGGAAGTCTCGGTGCAGGCCATCCACTGGGGCTTTGGTGCGCTGGCCGGTGGCCTATATGGCATGCTGGCAGAATACGCGCCCGCGGTACGGGGCCGCCTGGGGGCGAGCTTCGGGTTGACGCTGTTTGGGCTGACTCATGTATCGGCGCTGCCGATGATGGGCCTGACTGAAAAGCCAGAGGACCAGCCGGCACGCGAACATGCCAGCGAGGTAATCACACACGTGATCTACGGGGTTACCACCGAGTTGGTGCGCCGAGGCGCGCGCAAAGCACTCTGACCGCAAACAGCCGGCCCATAAAGGCCGGCTGTTCCCTTGCCTGATACGGTCAGGCGGTGATGCGATCGATTTGCTCGCCCGGCAAGGCCTGCTCGGCTCTGCGTGTGGTGATCACCACCGCCGGCTGACGAACCACGGCGTAGATCAATGCCGCGGCCACCGCACCCAGCAGCGGCGCGACAATAAACAACCATAGCTGTTGCAAAGCCCAGCCGCCGACAAACAGCGCCGGCCCGATGCTGCGCGCCGGGTTGACCGAGGTGTTGGTGATGGGGATCCCGACCAGGTGAATCAGCGTCAGCACCAGGCCGATCGCTACCCCGGCGAAACCGACAGGGGCGCTGATGTCAGTAGCGCCGAGCACGGTCAGCACCAAAAACATGGTGAGCACCGCTTCTGTCACGAAGCCGGCGGCCATGGAGTAGTGTCCCGGCGAATGCAGTCCGTAGCCATCCGCCCCCAGGCCACTGAGCGGAGCACTGTAGCCACCGGGAGCGCCGTTCGCGATCATCAGGATCACGGCAGAGGCAAGCACCGCGCCGATGATCTGCGCCACCACGTAGGCCGTCGCGTCCTTGACCCCAATCTTCTTCACCAGCAGAACACCCAGCGTGACCGCCGGATTCACATGACAGCCCGAGATAGGGCCAATGGTGTAGATCATGGCCAGGAGCGCAAGTCCAAACGCAGCGGAAATGCCGGCGAACCCGATGTGCGCTCCGGCCAAAACCGCACTGCCCACGCCCCCAAATACCAGGACGAAGGTACCCACTAATTCCGCAAGATACTTTTTCATGAACGACTCCTCTTTCCAACGCGACGTGCGGTTGCGAGGCCCGTTCCAGGAGTGATGAGGGGGATTATTCCTGGCGCGAGAGAAGTATACGGTGGTTACTTCTTCGCGCCAAAGAAATCGTTATGCCGAGCGGCCCGTGGTGTCTTCCGGCCGCATCGCCTGCACCTTGCTGTGTTTGACGCTGTAGGTGAAGTAAATGCCCAAGGCCGATCACCAGCCAGATGACCAGGACCTCCCAGGTGAGCAGCGGCAGCTTGCACATCAGGTAGAAGGCGCTGGCCATGCCCAGGATCGGTACGAGCGGCACCAGGGGCGTTTTGAAAGGCCGGTGCAGACCGGGGTGACGGCGGCGCAGGATCCACACGCCGGCACAGACGATCACGAAGGCCAGCAGCGTCCCCATGTTGACCAGGGCGGCCAGCTTATCGATCGGCAGTAGGGCCGGCAGAAACGCCACGATGGTACCGACCACAATATTCGAGATCCAGGGAGTGCGGAACTTGGGGTGCACCGCCGAAGCCCACTTCCACAACAGGCCGTCTTTCGACATGGAGTAGAAGACGCGCGACTGACCGAGCAGCATCACCAGCATGACGGTGCCCAGCCCAAACACGGCGCCGATCTTGACCAGCAGGCTGCCCCAGGTGACTCCGGTGACGTCGATGCCCACAGCGACCGGATCGCCTACGTCGAGGCTTCGGTAGTTGACCAGGCCGGTGAGCACGGTCGAAACCAGGATGTAGAGCAGGGTGCAGACCACCAGGGAACCGAGGATGCCGATCGGCATATCCCGTTGCGGATTGCGTGCTTCCTGCGCGGCCGTCGAGACTGCATCGAAACCGATATAAGCGAAGAACACCGACGCTGCGCCGGCGGTGATACCACCGAAACCAAAGAGTCCCGGCCCTTGTGATGGCGGGATGAACGGGTGCCAGTTGACCCGGGCGACCTCTGGATGGTGGAAGAGGAAAGCGCCGCCCAGCACCAGGAAGATGCCAACGATGGCCAACTTCACGATCACGATGGCGGAATTGAGATTGGCTGATTCCTTGATTCCGATCACCAGCACCGCGGTGACGATAAGGATGGCAAAAAAGGCGACGAAGTTGAAGACGCCGGCCACATGGTGCAGGCTGGCTGGGTTGATGTTCGCCGGCAGAGACGCGAGCGGCTGCCATTTGTCCGCGTAGAGATATAGCGTGTTGCCACGGGTGGTAGTGAACTGCGGCGGCAGAGTGATGTGCAACTGCTGCAGGAGGCTGACGAAGTAGCCTGACCAGCCGGAGGCCACGGTAGCGGCGCCGAATGCGTACTCCAGCACCAGGTCCCAACCGATGATCCAGGCCACCAGTTCCCCTAGCGTCGCGTACCCGTAGGTGTAGGCGGAGCCGGCGATGGGGATGATGGAGGCGAACTCGGAATAGCAAAGGCCGGCGAAGGCGCAGGTTATGCCGGCGAAGACAAAGCTGAGGGCAACGGCGGGGCCGGCGTGGAGGGCGGCTGCCTGGCCGGTGAGGACGAAGATGCCCGCTCCAATGATGGCGCCAATCCCGAGAGTGATCAGGTTGACTGGGCCGAGGGAACGCTTGAGCGTGTTTTCCCCTTCTTCATTCGCTTCTTTGGTCAGGGTGGAGAGGGGCTTGGTTGCCAGGAGTCTAGGCATGCGTCCGGGTAATCCTCCAGTAAAGTCGTAGGGGTGAATTTGATTGCTGTTCCGGATCCCGGTTTAGCTGGTTCTACCTCTATACCGTTTTCGCGTAGGCATGTAAAGCGCGGGCCCTGCTGTGCATCTTTCCTCATGAGGACGCTATGACTGCTGAGCCGCTGCTGCAAACCATCGAAACGTCGCTGACTGGCTACGATCTGATCAATCAACCGATGCTTAACAAAGGAACGGCCTTCACCGAAGAGGAGCGCGCAGTGTTCGCGCTGCACGGTTTGCTGCCTCCGCATGTGACCAGCCTGAACGTGCAACTGAGCCGTCGCTTGCGGGCGCTGCAAGGGATCCCGGCCGGTTTTGAGCAATATGCCTTTCTGCGCGACCTGCAGGACACCAATGAGACCCTGTTCTACGCGCTGCTCGCCGGGCATATCGAGCAAATGCTGCCGCTGGTGTACACGCCGACGGTGGGCGAGGGCTGTCAGCGCTTCAGCGAGATCTGGCGGAAGCCCCGAGGACTGTTTCTCAGCTACCCGCATCAGGATCGGATTGCCGAGATCCTGGCGCATCCGCGGTTCGATGGGGTGCGCTGCATCGTGGTCAGCGATGGAGAACGGATCCTCGGCCTCGGCGATCAGGGCGCGGGCGGCATGGGAATCCCGATCGGCAAGCTTTCGCTGTACACGGCGCTGGCGGGCATTCACCCCTCAGCCACGCTGCCGATCTTGCTGGATGTGGGAACGGACAACCGGGAGCGCCGGGAAGACCCGATCTACATCGGCTGGTGCCACGAGCGGGTGCGGGGGCAGGCGTATGACGATTTCATCGATAGCTTTGTAACGGCGGTGATGCAGCGCTGGCCGCACGTGCTGTTGCAGTGGGAAGACTTTGCCGGTTCGAATGCGGCACGGTTACTGGCACGTTATCGCGAGCGGTTGTGTACGTTCAACGACGATATCCAGGGGACGGCCGCGGTCGCGACGGCAACGCTGCTGGCCGCGGTACACGTGACCGGGGTACCGTTACCCGAACAGCGCATTGCCCTGCTGGGATTTGGGTCGGCCGGCGTGGGCATTGCTTCGCTGCTGGTCACCGCCATGCAGCAGGCAGGGCTGAGCCGTGAGCAGGCACTGGGACGGGTGTATGCGGTGGACCGGGACGGCTTGCTGGTGGAGGGGTATGCCGGCCTGCAGGATTCACAGCAGCCGTTCGTCAAGCCCCGCGCGGCGGTGTCGGGCTGGACCCTGGCCCAGCCGGACCGGATTGGTTTGCTGGATGTGATCCGCAATGCGCGGCCTACGGTGTTGATTGGCGTGTCCGGACAGCCGGGTGCGTTTACGGCGGAGATGGTGTCAGCGATGTGCGCGTATGCGGCGCGGCCGATTATCTTTCCATTGTCGAATCCTACGTCGCGCAGCGAAGCTACGCCGGAGGATTTGCTGCGGTGGTCACAGGGTAAGGCGGTGATTGGGACGGGGAGCCCGTTTCCCCCGGTGACGGTTGCGGGGAGAGCGGTGGCGATTGACCAGACGAATAATTCTTACGTGTTTCCCGGGGTGGCGCTGGGGTTGATTTCGTCGCAGGCGCGGCAGGTGACGGATGCGATGTTTATGGCGGCGGCCCAGGCGCTGGCTAAGTTATCACCGACGGTGACGGATAAGCATGGCCGGTTATTACCGCCGGTGACGGAGATTCGCTCAGTGTCGGTAGCGATTGCGCGGGCGGTGGGCGAGCAGGCGCGCAAGGAGAAGCTGGCGCTGTTAGGGGAGGATGAGGATCTCGAGGCGGCGATTCAGGCGAACATGTGGCAGCCGCAGTACTTGCCGTATCGCCGTCTTCCGTGAGGGGTTAGGGTTCGTGGGGGTACTGGCGGAAGACATTTGGAAAGGGCTTCGCCCTGTCTTCTTCAGATGAATTTCTATTCAATGCTTTTTATTAAGTGGAGTGAAAAGGTCTGAGGGGCATTGTCATTGTGGCGGAGAGTGGTGGTGAGATCTAGCGTACAGAGGTTGGGGCTCTGTGGTCCTGGGTTAGCAGGGACATGAACTCCTGGACGATGCGCGCGGTGGATTGCCCGTTTCCTGGTAGCAGGTCGGAGATGACGGCTACGGAATCGGCTCCGGCGGCCAGAACCTCTGCGCAGTTCGCACGGGTGATGCCGCCGATCGCAACCAGTGGCTTGCCGGTCAGTTCCCTGGCTTCGCGTACGCCTTCGAGGCCCACTATGGGGTCGGGCACGGCTTTCGATTGGGTGGCGAAGACGGGCCCGATCGCGAGGTAGTCGACGGGCGCCTGCGCCGCAGTCCGTAACTGTGACGCATTGTGCGTCGACAGGCCAATGAGCCTGTCACTTCCCACCAGGGCCCGTGCTTCCGCTGGCGCAAGATCCTCCTGTCCGAGGTGCAGGCCTTCATAGCCAGCCGTGGTAAAAAGGTGCGCTCGGTCGTTCAGAATGAGGCGGCAGTCTTCGTGGGGGAAGATGCGACGCAGGAGAACTGCTCGCTCTAACAGCAACTCGTCGGACGCGTCTTTATCCCGGTACTGCAGAAAGCGAATGCCGGCAGCGTAGAGGTCGCGGGCGAAGTCTTCCAGGAAGAGGCCAGCGTGCTGCAACAGGCTGGCATCGAGGATGGGATAGAGACGCGGCAGCACCAGTCGCCGGGTCATCGGCTACACCCCTGCGACGACTTGCTCGCGCCGTTGCTTTTCGCGTTCGAAGAAGCGCTCCATGAACTTGGTGTCGAAGGAGCCGTCGCGAAACTCAGGATCTTCGAGGATGCGGCGGTGCAGCGGGATCGTAGTGTGAATGCCTTCGACCACAAACATCTCGAGCGCGCGCGACATGCGCGCCATGGCCTCGGTGCGATCCTTGCCGTGCACGATCAGCTTGGCGATCAAGGAATCATAGTAAGGGGGCACAACGCCCTCGGCGTATTGCGCGGTGTCAACCCGCACGCCGTTGCCGCCCGGCACATTGAACGCAGTGATGCGACCAGCGGAGGGAGTGAACTTCTCCGGATGCTCGGCGTTCACGCGGCACTCAATCGCGTGCCCGCGAATCGCCACCGTTTCCGGCAGAATGCTGGACAGGTTTTCCCCGGCAGCGATGCGCAGCTGCGCTTTCACCAGGTCTATGCCGGTCACCATCTCAGTCACAGGATGCTCCACCTGGATGCGGGTGTTCATCTCAATAAAATAGAGCTTGCCATCCTCATCCATGAGGAACTCGATGGTCCCAGCATTCTGATATCCGATAGCCGAGAGGCAGCGCTTTAACGTCTTGGCAATCTCTTCGCGTATTTTTGGCGTGATCTGGAGCGACGGCGCTTCCTCAATCAGCTTCTGATGGCGACGTTGAATGGAGCACTCACGTTCACCCAACGAAACCACGTTGCCATGCTCATCGGCCAAAATCTGGAACTCGATGTGGCGCGGGCGCTCAATGAACTTCTCCATGTAGAGGTCGCCGTTGCCGAACGCGTTGGCGGCTTCGGTGTGGGCTGCCTGGTAGAGCTGGGGCAGTTCCTCTTCTGTGCGGATCACGCGCATGCCGCGGCCGCCGCCCCCGGCTGACGCCTTGAGTATGACGGGAAAGCCGACCGAGCGGGCCCAGGCGAGTGCTTCATCAGCACTCTGGAGTACTCCGTCAGAACCAGGCAGGATAGGCACTTTGGCCTTCTTCATTGCCTGGCGAGCTTTTTCCTTTTCGCCCATCAATCGTGTGGCTTCGGGCGTCGGACCGATGAACTTGATGTTCGACGCGCGGCACACTTCAGCGAAGTTGGCGTTCTCGCTCAGCAGGCCGTAGCCCGGATGGATGGCGTCGACGTCGGCAATTTCAGCGGCGGAGATGACCGCCGGCACATTCAGGTAGCTGTCCGCCGAACGCGGCGGCCCAATGCAGATGGCTTCATCGGCAAAACGCACGTGGAGTGAATTGCGATCGGCTTCACTGTAAATGGCTACGGTGCGAATGCCCAGTTCTTTGCAGGCGCAGATGACGCGCAGCGCAATCTCGCCGCGATTGGCAATCAGTAATTTACGAAACATGCGTCTTCATTCCGTTCAAGGTGCGCCAGCTCAACGCGGGCGCACAGCGAACAATGGCTGACCGTATTCGACAGGCTGCCCATTGGTGACCATCCGCTTGACCACTTCGCCGGCGGCGTCGGATTCGATCTCGTTCATCAGCTTCATGGCTTCCACGATGCAGAGCACCTGACCGTTGTCCACCTGGTCGCCGATCTTCACGAATGCGGGAGAGCCGGGCGAAGACGACTCGTAGAAGGTACCCACAATGGGCGACTTCACGATGTGCAGGGATTCTTCTTCCTCCGGCGCGGCAGCCGCCGCCGAAGCAACGGCGGCAGCATGGGTGGCGGTCGGCGGCGCGGCCGGTGCCTGGCGGCTCGATCCCAGTAGCTGTTGCAGTTGGGCGAGGTCAAGCCCCGCGGCTGCGGCGGGTGCTGTGTGCCCAAACTTGATACGGATCCGGGTGTCGGCACGTTCGAAGTCGAACTCGCCGATGTCGTTTGCTTTTAGAAACTCTATGAGTTGTTTTAGTTCTTCAATCTCGTCAGGCGTCATGCATCTCTCGTCTGCTAAAAGCTCAAGGAGGTTAGAGCTGCGTCCAACCGGTGGAAGCCGGCGTTAATACCCGACTACCCTGCCGGGTCACGGCAACCATATCCTCAATACGTACTCCAAATTGCTCTTCCAAATACACACCGGGCTCGATGGTGATGACCATGCCCGGCTCAAGGGATTGCGATTGGTCCGCGGCAATGCGGGGTGCTTCGTGGATCTCAAGCCCTACGCCGTGCCCGGTCGAATGGGTAAAGTACTCAGCCAACCCAGCCTTGCGCAGAACGCTGCGTGCTGCTTCATCGACAACGCCACAAGAGACCCCAGGCTTCACTGCTTCGACAGCCGCCTGTTGCGCCTCCCGCACAGAATCATACGTGAAGCGCTCTCGCTCTGTCGGTTTGCCCAGGTATACAGTGCGCGTCATATCTGAGCAATAACCCTTGAGAATAACACCGAAGTCGAGCGTTACGAACCCTTTACGCGGCAGACCCCGGGTGGTGGCGTGGCCGTGGGGCAGGGATGAGCGCGTGCCGCCGGCGACAATGGTGGCGAAGGACATTCCTTCCGCTCCCCCCTGCCGCGCGCTCTGCTCAAGGAGTGCGGCCACCGTCGTTTCCGGCATGCCCGGCACCAGCTGGGGCAGCAGTTCGTGATAAAGGTGGACGCCCAGGGCCGCGGCTTGCTCCATCAGGAGCAACTCCTCTTCGTCCTTGATGAGGCGCAGGCCAGAGACGATGGGGGCGGCCAGTGGTTGAAAGAATCCGCGGGCGACGCCAGCAGCAGCTTTGCGATAGTGGGTCAGCTCCGCGACCGTGGTTGACTCCGGATCGAAGTGGCAGCGGGCAGCGCCACTGGAGGCGAGCCATTTGCAGGCTTCCTCGCGAGCAGATTTCGGAGCGATGACCACCCTGGCTGCCGAGGTCTCCTGCCTGGCCTGCGCGATGTAGCGGCCGTCAGTGAACATGACCGCCCGGTTGGCAAGGATGGCGAGATAGGCGTTCGAGCCGGTGAAGCCGCAGAGATAGCGCACGTCTGGCAGGTGCGTCACCAGCAGGCTCTCAATTCCCTGTTGCTTCATGTGGCGGCGCAACTGGCGAAGCCGGCGGGCGTGGTTCATTGCCTCAGGTATATCAGAAGGCCGCGCAGCATTGTCGCAGATAGCTGTAGACAGTACACTTAGAGTGCACAGAAAGGTTGTTGGCACCCATGCTCGTAGTCATGAAACCGCAGGCGACAGCGGAACAAATCCAGGCGGTCTGCGACAGAATTCAATCATTGGGATTTCGGGCCCATCCCCTGCCGGGCGCACAGCGCACCGCCATTGGGATTACTGGTAATAGTGGCGCAGTCGATAACGGCGGACTGGATGAGCTTGCCGGCGTGTCGGACGTGATCCGTGTGACGAAGCCGTACAAGCTGGTCAGCCGCGACGTAAAGCAGGAGGACACCGTCATCACCTTCCCCGGCACGAACGCCAGCATCGGTGGCCGTGATCTCGCGGTGATGGCCGGCCCGTGCTCGATCGAGTCGCGCGAACAGGCGTTTGCCGTGGCTGAGCAAGTCGCCAACGCCGGGGCGCAGTTCTTTCGGGGTGGCGCGTACAAGCCGCGGACGTCTCCTTATGCCTTCCAGGGCATGGGCGAAGATGGATTGAAGATCATGGCGGAAGTGCGGGACCGGTTCGGTTTGCGGATTGTGACCGAAGCGCTGGACAACGAGAGTCTTGACCTGGTCGCAAAGTATGCGGACATCATCCAGATTGGCGCGCGCAACATGCAGAATTTTTCCCTGCTGAAGCGGGCCGGGCGGACGCGCGTTCCCGTGCTGTTGAAACGGGGCATGTCGGCGACGCTCGATGAGTTGCTGATGGCGGCCGAGTACGTGATGAGCGAGGGCAACTACCAGGTGATTTTGTGCGAACGCGGCGTGCGCACGTTCGCCGATCACACCCGCAATACGCTTGACCTGAGTGTGGTGCCTGCCGTGAAACGCGCCAGCCATTTGCCGATCATCGTTGACCCCAGCCACGGCACGGGTAAGCGGACGATGGTGCTTCCGTTGGCACGGGCGGCTACGGCGGTTGGTGCGGATGGCCTGATGATCGAAGTGCACGACCAGCCGGACAAAGCTCTTTCCGATGGAGCGCAATCGGTCTACCCGGAGCAGTTTGTGGAGTTGATGGACGAGGTGTCGCAGATTGCCGGGGCAGTGCACCGCTCTCTGCCGCGCGGCATCCAGGTCGCCGCTGCTGCAAATTAGTGCGCACCCTGTTGGGCACGTGCGCCCTGGCGTTGATGGCGCTGGGGAGTGTCGGCTGCAAGCATCACGAAGACTACCCCGCTAATTACCGCGAGTACGCGTACGTCAGCAATGGTGGTAGCCATACCGTCACGGTTCTGGACGTGGTGAACATGCGCCAGGACCGCGTGATCGCGGTGGGTACCGATCCTTCTGCCATGGCGGCCAGCCCCACCCGGAATGAAGTGTACGTGGTCAATTCCGGCAGTGGTACGGTCAGCGTCATCAACGCTGAAACCAACGGTGTCGCGGCGACCATTCCTGTACAGCGGCAACCCTACTCCATCGATGTGGATGCGCAGGGCGGGCGGGCGTACGTGGCAAACGCCGGTTCCAATGATGTATCGGTGATCGATCTTGCCGCACGCCGCGTGGTGGGCGTAATCGGTGCGGGTGAAGGGCCGGGCATGGCTCGGGTAGCGGCCGATGGCAAGACTGTCGTGATCAGCAATCGTGTAAGTGGCAGTGTCAGTATTGCGAATACGGATACGTTCAAGGTGCGGAGCAGTTTCGATCATTGCCCCGGCGCGACGGATGTGATGATTCTGCCTGACGGGTCGAAGGCTTTTGTCGCTTGCTCGGGTGGTCACCAGATTATGGTGATTGGCCTGGCCCAGACGGGCAAGACGCAGGACGTGCTGCTTACGTTTCTCGATGTGGGTAAGACGCCGGTGCACATTGCGCTCAAGCCAGATGGCGGGGAGGCGTTTGTGGCTAACTACGACAGTGACACCATTTCTGAGCTGACCACGTCAGCGAATGAGGTAGGTGGGGCGTACCTGGTAGGTGCGCATCCAGTGCGCGGGTTGGTGAGTGCGGATAATTCGCTGCTGTATGTGAGTGATTTTGGCGCGGGACGAGTAGGGATTTACGGCATTGACGATGGCAAGTTGATTGGGCCTGGTGTGCGAGTGGGTGAGGGCCCTGATGCTTTGGCGTTTTCTGCTTCGGGTCATTTGCTGTTTGTGGCCAATGCGCAGTCTGGCGATATTGCGGTGGTTCGGTTAGAAAACAACCCGCCTTCCCTGCTCACGCTGTTCCCTGCCGGAAGGTCGCCCAATGCGATTGTGGTCAAGGCATTTTTGCTGCACTAGATAGAGTTTCAGAAACGAAGATTCGTTGAGACGCAGGCCAGTTAGGAACTGTGACGGGTGTAGATGTCCCCCACTCAAGCCAAAACGGCTTGAATGGGCCACCCACCATTCGTTGATTTACTGGGGGCGGATCTTTCTAACATCTCAAAAAGTCACGGTGGCCCACTCAAGCCGCGTTTGGCTTGAGTGGGGGACACCTCCACCTGCCGCAGACCGCCAAACCTCGCCCTAGAAACTAAAGCGCGCCTGTAACTGCACCGTGCGGCTGCCCAGCGCCTGGCCGGCTACGCCGAAGTCAGCGTTCACTGATCCTACGGAGCCGTCTGGATTCGCCGAACCCAGCAAGTTGTCGATGCTGCTGGTGCGAATGTTGGTTTTATTGAAGAAGTTGTAGGCATCCGCACGCACTTCGATCCTCGCGTTCTCCCCCAGCACACGATTTGAAGGCAAACCGAACGCCTTGCTTAGACTGCCATCAAGATCGAGATAGCCGGGCGAGTTGAGGATGTTCCGGTGCAGCCCAATTGGGGGCGCGGAGGCCGTTGCAGGAAATGCAGGGCCCTCGGCGAAGCTGGGCGCGACGAACAGCGCAGTTCCATCTCCGTTGAAATTTGGGTTCACTGCTTTCTGGTAATCGCTGGTTTTCGTGCTTCTGCCGACAGCACCGCTAATCCCTACTGGGCGCAATTGCGTGTACTGGCTGCCGTTGTAATAGAGCCCGCCGGGGGTATTTGCGGAGTAAATCGGCGTCCAGGGGAAGCCGGTATGCGCATTGAAGATCCCGCTGAGTGACCAGCCACCGGCGACCTTCTCCAACCACGAGTGCGCGCCACTAAAAATGACCGGCTGCCAGAGACCAAAGATTTTCAGTCCGTCATTCACGTCATAGTCAGAGCGACCGTACGCCGCGTTCGAGTTGAAGGGATATAGGTCGCGGGCATACGGGCCCGAGTTTTCATCCATCGACTTGGCCCAGGCGTACTGTGCCTCGAGTTGGAAGTGATGAGAGAAATTGTGCCGCAGCGTCGCTAGTAATGCGTTGTAATTGCCACGGCCAGTGTTCGCCCAATAATTCAGAAAGTTGACCCCGGGGTTCAATGGCTGCCCCTGCACGGCGGCGATCACGTTGTAGTTCAGGTTGACCAACGCATGCTTGCTGGTGCTGCCCTGGTACCCGATCGTCATCACCGTGTTGTAGGGCAACTGGTACTGCGTATCAAGGGAAAAGTGGTAGTTGGACATGGTCGCCGGGTTTGACTCGAAGCCAGCCAGGCTGGTGGGCACTCCGTTCGTGGGCAGGTTGTTCGCACCGAAAGTTGTGATCGTCGCCGGGTTGGGCGCGTAGCCGAAGATTGAGGTCGGGCTTGAAGCCGTAGCGTACAGGATACTGGGATTACTGGCCGCGGCAGTCGAGCAGCAGAAGGAAGCCGAGACAGCCAGCGGTGGGTTCCCAATACCGTTCGACGTAATCGCGATCTCGTTCTGGTTGTAGTTGATGCCAAACCCGCCGCGGACTACCAGGTTGTTGTGATAGCTCTTCGGCTGCCAGGCGAAGCCGACCTGGGGACCGAAGTTATATTTTTGTGGCGAGTATAGATGGCCACCCACACGCACGTTCAGACCGTTGAGTGCGTTGGCGCGAATGCCCTGCACCACTGTCAGATTGTTCTGCTTGGCATACAACGCGTCGAAGTAGGAGTAGCGAACACCAAGGTTGATGGTGAGGTTAGGACGGATCTTATAGTCGTCCTGGATAAAAAAGCCCCAGATATTTTCGCGGTCGTCCTGGCGGTTAGGGATACGGAATGCCGCTGGCAGAACTGAATTGGCCGCTCTCACTGTACGGTGCGTCGTTGGCAAAGTCCCACAAGGTTACGGAAGCTGTACTGCGGCCTGGCAGCACTGACACTTTCGTTCAGATAATAGAGGCGGGTGAGTTCGCCGCCCATCTTGATGTTATGGCGGCCGGCTACCTTGGTGAGGATGTCGTTGTAATCGTAGGTCCATTGGTTATAGACGCCGGGACCCGGGGCGCCGAAGTATTGAAATCCGTTCTGGCTGGCGATGGTGCCGATGCTGTCGATATTGTCCTGCGGCAAGCCGAATGGCGCTTGCGGATTGGAAGTGACTTCGTTGAAGCGCCAGCCCGCCGCGTTGGCGCGCGCTTCATTCAGGAGCGTGGCCGAGAAGGTGTGGTTCCAGATCACGGAGAAGGCATCGTTGGTCTGGGTGTGGTGCCAGAAGTTTTGCGCGCGCACCGGGCCCTGGTAGTCGGTCGAGGTGACAGGGACCCAGTAGATGGCGAAGCTGAGATGGTCCTTCTGGGTGACGTTGGCATCCATGCGCCCGTTGTACTGTGACTGTGACGTCTTCGTCGGATTGACCGTGTTGAAGAAGCCCAGATCAGGAACGCCATCGAGGCCGCCGCCGATGCCGGGCTGATTGCTCGATCCACCGTAGCTGGGGTCGAGGCGATTTACGCCGATCCTCAAGGGCGAGCCCACGTCGAGCCCGCCGGGTGTGGTGGCGCAGTTGACTCCTTCGCTGAGGCCGATCGAGGTGCAGGTTCGCTGGATAAGGCCGCTGGTGGCGACGCCCACGCCTTTGTATCCCAGGTATTGTGCGGCCACGGGACCGGTGCCGGTCAGACTGTCGAATTGCGGCGTCTCATACCAACCCTGGGCAGTGGTGGAGCCGGACAGCGGGCTCGTCTCCCAATTGAAAAAGGCGAAGAGGCGATCTTTGATCAAGGGTCCGCCGATGCTGGCGCCGTAGTTGTTGAAGCGGGATTCATCGCGGTTCAAGCCGCGCGCTGCCGGGGTACCGGGACGTGGCGGAGCCAACGCCGTTCCATCGCTGATACGCATTGAGGCCCGGGCCGCGATGCCTTGAAAAACGCACTTCCGTGGAGGGAGTTAGTGCCACTGCGCGTGGTCACCTGAATCTGCCCTCCGCTGAAGCGGCCGACTTCCGCGTCGTAGCTGTTCGACACAACCTTTACATCCTGCACGGAGTCTTCGCTGGGCGTGATCACGGAGGTACCGCCCCACACGGCGCTTACCGTACTGATGCCGTCGATGGAAATGCCGTTTGTTTCATACTGCCCGCCGCGCGCCTGGATCTGGGGGCCATTTTCTGCACCGAAGATGCCGGCGGATGAACTGCTCGGAGCCGCCTGGGCCCTGATTGCCGGGGTTAGCACTGGTGCCACCGCCGCTGCTTTGCGCGGCGTCCCCAAAAACGCCGGGCGCTAACTGCGCCAACTGGAATATGTCCCGGTTATATGACGGCAGATGCTGGATCTGGTTGGTGGAAATGGTGCCGCTGAGGGAAGCGGTTTCCGTGTCGAGGGATGCCGCTTCGGAACCGTTCACCGTTACGGTCTGCGAAGCCTCACCTAGTTTCATCTGCAGATTGAGCGAATTGGGCTGCTCAGGAATGATCTGGTAGTTGTCGACGATCTGCTTCTGGAAGCCGGACTTCTCGGCAGTGATCTGGAAGCGCCCGGGGGGAAGAGCGTTGAAGTTGTAAATACCGCTGGGGTCGCTGATGCTGGTTTGCTTTTCGTTGGTTTCGCTGTTCTTGAGCGTGACAGTCGCGCCCGGTACAACGGAACCGGAAGGGTCACTGACGACTCCGCGGATCGAGCCTCGAAATTGCGCCTGGAGCGCGGGAACGCAGAACAAAATGATGAGCACGCCTGCGAGGAATAACACGGGCTGCCAGTCGCGACGGGTCGATAACTGCCTGGGGGATACTTGAACGAACATCTGGCTCTCTCCTAAAAAGGCCGCTACTCGATGAGAGGCGGCAATACTGCGTGGTCACGAATCGAATTCATTGGCGGAGGGCGAAACAAGACGAACCCCCGCATGAATGTTGGTATCGGTTCGGTGGTTTTGGGGTTGCCTGCGCACTATTGATTCCCTTAGCAACTGATTTGCTTTGGCAACGACGGTTGTGCTTTTTGCGTGCGGGACGTCTGAACTCTTGAGGGACGTCAGGACTACGAAGAGAAATGCAGCATAAGGATTCAGCCTAGGTTACTCAGCCCAATAGGCCACCGGCACATTCGGAGCATCCGTCTTTGTAGCCGCCGGTGAGTGTTGGGAGAACCATCGTGCGGGATATCCAGAGTACACTCCGGGTGGTCCATCGCAAGCCGGTTTGACTGCGTGGGGATCATCTTCACCCGTGGTGCGGTCCAGGCCTGTGCATCTGGCTCTACAGGTTTGTTTCTGGCGCTACTCGCTCGCGTTCGGCCTGGTTGGCCAGCCAGAGTGCGTGGCGGGAGGCGGAGTAGTGCGCACCCGCCAGTAGTAACAAACCGGTGACGAATGCCCATAACATCAGGCTCACCGAGACCGTAAAGGGACCATAGACCTTCTGCAAATCCATCCAGGGGAGGGCCGCCACGTAGAGCATCTTCGCCAGCTCCCAGGCAAGCCCGGTTACGATCGCTGTTGGCAACACCGCGCGTACCGGCAACTTGCGGTTGGGAAGTACCCAGTAGATGAGAAAGAAGAGCAGGATGCTGGCGATGGCCGCTGATATCTGTAACAACCAATGAGATAAAAAGGCGAACAGACTATTCTGCACGTGGCCCAGAAAAAGCAGGCGCAACACCGATTGCTGCGTGGCTGTGACACCCACGCTGATCAACGCCACCATGCCGATCATGGCAGCCAGCCCCAGGGACACTACCTGGTTCTTAAGGTAGGAACGGTTGGGCGTAATCTCCCACACACGATTCAGTGCCACCTCGAGCGGCAGAAACACTCCCGTGGATGAGATAAGCAGCATTACGAGCGACGCGAGCTTAACGCCGTTGTGCGCGTTCGCCACGATCTCCATGTTCTTGGTGACGAATTGCTGACCGGCGGGCAGGAAATAGTGGATCATGTCGGCAATCGCACTCTCCATCGCTGTCGAATGGAACACCAGCCGCGCAACCGTGAACATCATCACGATGAACGGAAACAAGGAGAGGATGGCGTTGGCAGCCACACTGAAGGCGTAGGTATGCACCTCAGTCTGCGCCATGTATTTCATCAGGCTCAACAATTGGTCGGCCAGCCCGGCATTGGGAGCGAGGCGGGCCGGCGGCTGCGCCAATGGAGGCAGGCCCACCAGTGCTTCTCCGTCCGGAATCGCGGTGAGAGTGCGAGGCACCGGCACCACGGCTGGGACGCCAAAGCTCATGAGGCTCATGCTAGCAGCCAGCACGAGCCGGTCGATATGACCCGTATGGGTGGGGCTAACCCAATTTGCGGCGGAAACATGTCCCGGGATGTCCTTGGAAATGTGCGACTTTCTGAGTCGGCGGGACGGCAAATTTCGCTTGCACTCCATGCCGATTCCTGCCATAACAACAACAAGCTTGCACAAAAAACACGTTGCGAGCGGGCCCCGTACACCTATTCGTTTCGGTTGTTTGTCCACTCACCAGGTATCGCCATTAGGCAGATGGCCGCGCTACCACGGTTGGTCGTCGTGTCTGCAGAGATCGCCGGGAGTGGTGACTCACATTAAAGGGGAGCACGATTGAAGGAAACAGGCGTGGTCAAATGGTTTAACGGAGCCAAGGGATACGGGTTCATCCAGCGTTCGACTGGCGAGGACGTATTCGTGCACTTCTCCGCTATCCAGGAAATGATAAGAGCCTGAACGAAGGGGACGCCGTGGAGTTTGAATGCCAGCAAGGTCCCAAGGGACTCAACGCGGCCAATGTGATGCGCAGCGCCTAGATCCTCGCGCGATCAAGTAAGCGAAGCTGCTTCCAGCTGCTCCATGGCCCACTGCGCTGCTTCGGCGAGCACCGGGTCTGAACCGGTCGCCCAGGCACGCAGTTTCGGGAGGTAAGCGGTCGAGCCGCTGTTCCCCATCGCGATGGCCACGTTGCGCAGCAAGCCGCCCAGCTTGGTGCGCTGCAGCGGGGATTTGCGAAAAAGGGTACGGAAGCTTTCGGCATCCACTTCCCCTAGCCAGGCGAGCTCCGGGTTCACCAACGGCGGCCGAACGGCTAGCTGCGGGTCGGTGCTGGCTGGCGCGCGGCGATTCCACGGGCACACGTCCTGACAAATATCGCAACCGAACACCTGGCGGCCCATGTGCGGGCGCAACGCTGGATCGATCGGACCTTTCTTTTCGATGGTCAGGTAGGCGATGCAAAGGCTGGCATCCATTTGGTAGGGTGTGAGCGCGTTCGTCGGGCAGGCGTCGATGCAGCGGGTGCAGCTGCCGCAGCGGTCTGGTGGCACGGCGAGCGCGGCCATCGGCTCGTCATTCGACTCGTCAAGCGGCTCACCATCCGGTCGATCGGCCGGCGAGTCGGCCAGCTCGGGAAGTGTGAGGTCGGTGAGGATGACGCCCAGTAACAGCCAGGAGCCTAGTTGCTGGTTAAGAATGCAGGTGTTCTTGCCGATCCAGCCGATGCCGGCGTACCGGGCGTAGACGCGTTCCACCAGCGGACCGGTATCGACATAGCATCGGGCGGTGAAGGGGCCGAGCTCCTCTTGCAGGGTTTTCTCCAGCGTGTGCAGGCGGGTGAGCAGGACGTCATGATAGTCGGTGGGCTGATCGGCAAAGCCGGTCCAGGCGTACCGTGCGATCCAGCCCGCGCCTTCGGGTGCCGGGTCGATGGATTTTGGGGCTTCCGCGTTGTAGTTCGCCGCACAGACGATGACGGAGCGGGCCCACGGGGCGGCCACCCGGAGTGATGAGCGCAGCAGGCGGTTGTGCGCGTCGCGCCGCTTAAGGTATTCCATGTCACCGGCGGCGCCACGCTCCACCCAGGGCTCGAAGTGGTCGAGCTCGGGGTAGTCCTGTTCCTGCTGGGGAATGGGTGCGATGCCGGCGAGCGCGAAGCCTGCTTGCTGGCCCAGCAAGGGCCACCTGTTCCTGGAGAGTCGACACCGGTTAACTCGTGATGGCGGTTACCAGGGAGGCTACCAATGCCAGGTTGGGCTGGAGGACGTCTGGTATGCCGTGGCGCTGCTGCAGGTATTCGGAGGTGTTGTAGGAGACGGAGACTTTGCCTTCCACGGTTTCGGCGATGAGAATCTTCATGGGCAGGTCAATGGCGATGGAAGGGGCGGCCAACATCAGCGGGGTGCCTCCCCTGGGATTGCCAAAGATGAGGAGTTTGGTGGGCGGCATGGTCAGGCCGGCCTTGGCCGCTTCGCCGCTGTGGTCGATGAGCGCGAACACGGTGATGCCTTTAGCGGCAAGCGCCAGCTGCAGCTTCTCGAGCGTTTGCTCGACCGAATGGCTGCTCCGTATTTGTACCAGGCCGTCTGCGGACATAAGGATCCCCTTCCCTGATCATAAAAGGCGGAGCGAGGTCTGTTCCAGAGTAACCGACGGTTGCCGGTGGCCAGATCTCACTTCCCCTGGTGGAGCCAAGCCCCGCCAGCGAATCGGCCGTGTGACCTCCCCGCGAAATCTACGCGCAAATTTTCCAATCGGACTGACGCTGCTGCCACCATGGCTAAAGCCGTCGCATGGTGAGGGCCACCCTCAGCGCGGGTTCTACACCCGCGCCCCCGGACTAAAAGTCCGGGGCTTCCACCGTATCGAGTGAACCGCCAGGCAAGCCGTGACAAATAGGGGCGAAGCCCATCACGGAACCGCACGCACTCGCCTTGCGTATCTGCTGGAGAGCGCGATGCGTGCGCCTGCCCTTCGAGGAGGAGGGGTTTCAGCGATGATCAATTTTCTTCTCTGGTGCGTGTTGTTTCTTCTTTGCTGGCCGCTGGCCCTGCTAGCGCTGGTGCTGTATCCCCTGGTCTGGCTCCTGCTGCTTCCCTTCCGGCTATTGGGCATCGCAGTGCATGGAGCGCTGGAGTTGGTGGTTGCGCTCATCACCCTGCCGGCTCGCTTGATCCGCGCTATTTAGTGGCGGCGTAGTACCCCTGCATGGTGCGCGCAGTGAGACCCGGTTTGCTGAGTCGCACGTCGATTTGGTGATACGGGTCACGCTGGTCCGCAGCCCCGGGAGTGAAGCTGATCTGGTAGTACGCCCGGGTGTCGGCCATGCATTGCTGCAGCATCCCGGTCAGGTCGTTGCTGCCGTGGAGCGCGAGTCCGCCGCTCTGCACCGCGAGCACCTGCAGAGACAGATCGCCCAGCGCCACTTGCTGTGGTTTGCTCACACCCTTAAGGAAATTCTCGTAGTAAAAGGAGCGGCCTACGCCTTCCTGCGCGCCAATGGGATCGACCGCGTAGAGGGTGATGCGGCCTTCGCGCAAGCGGGTGGAAAGGTCCACCACGGTGGCGAAGATTTCCTGTTGCTGTTTGTAGTCAAGGTCCACCCCGGGCCCGGAGAGCAGCGGCCAGCCGGGCGAGATCCAGAGAATGATCTTGCGGCCGGGTAGCGCCGCTTCGCGCTGGACAAGTGACCGCAGCGCACCAATGGATAAGTTCAACCGGTCGCTCAATTGAAACTGCGAAGAGCGGTGGATAGTGCGCAGGCCGATGAGATGTTGACTCAGCGAGGTGTTCAGCTCGTTACCATCGGTCGCATAGCCCTGCGGAGCCTGGATGCCCTGGTCGGTGAAGTAGGCGATTTGCGTGGGGTGTGCCAATTGCCCGCCGTTGAGCACTAAGAAACTTTGCAATCTGGCCTCGCTGGTAGGCGATGCTGGTGTAAGGCACGTTGACCGCATCGACCATCAGGATTACGTGGATGGAATCCTGTGGACCACCAGCCGGGTGGAACGAAGTGATTCGCTGGGGCGCTTTGTTGTCGAGCAGGGTGAAATCGGCGGGTTGTAGGTCGGCCACCGGTGGCCCCGAATTGGGCGAAACCACAACGTCGAGATGGATGGACGCCGGAGGAGTGTTCTGCTGGGCTGGTAAAAGAACGGTGCAGAAGAGAAAAAGGGTGAAGCGTATCAGGGGCGTGCGGGTACGGCGAAACATGAGGGTCCTTCCCTGGCGTGCTGCTGCACCCGGGAAAAGCACAGCCAGTCTGTTAGACGCAAAAGGGGCCGACCGTGAAGACCGGAAGGCGGCTTTTCCCTGTCAAATCCCGTAACTAGCCCTCGCGCGAAGTGACCGCAACTTCGTTGTGCTCGCTCTGCACTGGCATGGGAACTGCGGTCTGTTCCCGTAGCCCTAACGCTACGTATTCCCCCAGGTACCATTCCACAAAGCGCTCGATTCCGGTCTCAATGCTCACGCGGGGACTGTAACCGGTGATTTCCTGCAGGCGATCAATCCGCGCCTGAGTCTCGTATACATCGCCCGGCTGCATGGGGAGCAGGCGCACGGCCGCGGCCTTGCCAAGACATGACTCAATGGTGCGAATCAGCTGCAGCAGTTCCACTGGCCGCTGGTTGCCAATGTTGCACACGCGCATGGGAGCGCCTTCCGCGCTCTGCGGCGGCAGAGGGATGATCCGCATGATGGCCTCGATGACGTCATCCACATAGGTGAAGTCGCGTCGCAGCCGGCCGTAGTTGTAGAGGTCAATCGAGCGGCCGGCCACGATGGCTTCGACGAACTTAAAAATCGCCATGTCGGGCCGGCCCCACGGGCCATATACGGTGAAAAAGCGCAGACCGCTGGTCGGGATGCGAAAGAGATGGCTGTAGGCATGGGCCAGCACTTCATTGCTCTTCTTGGTAGCGGCATACAGACTGACTGGAGAGTCGGTGGGATCGTCCTCGGCAAAGGGGATCTTGTTATTCGCGCCGTAGACCGAACTGGAAGAGGCGAATACAAAATGCGGACACGCGCAGGCTCGCACACCCTCCAGCATATGGACAAAGCCGATCAGGTTGCTGGCGACATACTCGTCCGGGTTGGTAAGCGAATAACGTACACCCGCTTGCGCGGCCAGGTGAATCACGGCGTCATATTGGCTACCATGGAAGAGCGCTTCCACAGCGCAGCGGTCGGACAGGTCGAGTGGGAAAAACCAGAAGCGAGGCCCCATGCAAAGCTTGCGCAGTCGCGCGTCCTTGAGCCGGGGGTCGTAGTAGTTGTTTAGATTGTCGACGCCCACCACTTCGTATCCATCGGCCAGCAGCCGCTGGACCAGGTGTGCACCGATAAAGCCCGCAGCTCCGGTAACCAGGATGCGTTTGTCTAACATGTGTGTTTCTCCGGATTAGTAAGCACCCTGCCCGGTGAGAACTACGCGGGCGGTGCGGGCAAGGATGTGCAGGTCGAGCCAGGGCGACCAGTTGCGCACGTAGTAGCTATCGAGCCGAACCCGGTCGCGGGAGCTGACATCGCTGCGACCGGAAACCTGCCATAGGCCCGTAAGGCCTGGCGTCACCCGGCAATACAATGAGAAGTTCGCGCCGTAAGCCGCTACCTCTTCCTCAACGATGGGCCGCGGGCCTACCAGGCTCATCTCACCGCGCAACACATTCCAGAACTGTGGCAGTTCATCCAGACTGGTCTTGCGCAGAAATCGGCCCATGCGGGTTACGCGCGGATCGCGGCGCAGCTTTCGATCACGTGACCACTCCGCGCGGAGATCCGGGTTCTCTGCCATGGCTTTCTCCAGCAGCTGCACTCCGTTCACATGCATGGTGCGGATTTTCCAGGTGTTGAACGGCTCGCGATCGCGGCCGATACGCCGATGCGCGAAGAAGACAGGGCCCGGCGATTCCAAGCGGACAAGCAGGCCAACAATCAGGATGATGAGCGTCACCATGGGCAGCCCGAGGGCAACGATTGAAAGATCGAGGCAGCGCTTAGCCAGCCGGGGCAGCGGCAATAACAGATCTCTGCGGACTTCAACGGCCAGACGGCCACTCAGGTGGCGGGCGCCCGCAGTGAGATTGTATAAAGTCGCTGTGGGATGAAAGATCATCAGCCGGGGAAAGGTGCTCTCGCAGTTTTCGAAATCCTGGCGCAGGGGTCCCGTCAGCCCTTCTGACATCACGATCAACGCGCGCTCCACCCCAGAGGCTCTGACAGCAGCGGCCATGCGCAGGTCAAGCACCGGCAAGGTGTGCCGGGGACGATTGATCAAAGGCGAGGCGAGGATGACCACCGGGCGCAAGCCAACCTCGGGATGAGCCTCGAGTTCCCGAACGATTTCCATCGAATCTTCGCCGGTATGGAACACCGCCACCGGGATAGCCCACCAGGCCCTGTGGCACACACGATCCCGGACCCCTGAACGCAGGCAGGGGATCACGACCAGGGCAGCGATCCACCAAAGCAGGAGATCGATCGAGCGATAGCCGGCATTGCCCTGCGGGAGGACCACGGCCGCAAACGCGAGAAAGCTCATGGTCAGCGCCAGGCCCAGACTCCGCAGCTCGTTCACCGCGTTGTACAGAACACCGGGGTATAGGTGACAGCAGGCAAAAGTCACCATCACGATGGCGAGCGCAGGCCACAGGGCAAGATAGCGCTGCAGGCTGGGTACGCCATGGGTGCCAGGGCTCGCAAACAGGGCGAGGGTGGCGGTGAGCGCGAGCGCAAGCGCGTCGCACAGAGCAAACAAGCCTCCCCGGAGGATGGGCCGGCGCTCGATCCTGGGAAACGAGCAGAGGGAAATGGCTGAACCTGGGGAGACTACAGTCACTGTAGCCATTTGCGCCTCCGGCACTGTGGAGTTGGGATTCCTTCACTCTAGTTCGGGAAACTGAAGGTTCATCGGGAGCGAAGATTAAAACGACTTCATCCGCTGTGCGAAAGGGCCGGACGATTGCCTTTGCATGGTGCGCATGCGCCCTGGCGTGTGCACCCCTGCTCAGAGCATCTCGTCAGGGGATGAAATGGGAGTGGTTTTTGGCGGATGAGAGATCCCGGGGGATGGGATCGCAGTACCTGGATCGCAGTACCTGGAGGGTAAGCAGCCGAAGGCGCGTGCTAGCGCACGTGCGCGACTTGCTGAATGGGGGGAGGGACACGCTGCACCGGCATGGTTGAGGTCAGGGTGTAGCCAATGCCGCGGTTCGTTTGAATCATCTTTTGCGGAAAGCCGCGATCGACCTTGCCGCGCAGTGCGCTGATGTACACGTCCACCACGTTCGTCAGTCCCTCGAAGGATGAGTTCCACACATGTTCGAGAATCATTGTGCGGGTGACGGGCCGGTTGGCGTTCCTGACCAGGTACTCGAGGAGCAGGAACTCTTTGGGCCGCAGATCGATTGTCTTGCCGAGGCGGGCCGCGCGCCGGCGCACCAGATCAAGTTCAAGATCACCGGAGCGCAATACGTTCACCGCGTTGGCAGTGGCCCGGTCGGATGCGGCCTGGCGCAGCCGTATGGAGAGACCCAGGCGCACGGTTAACTCCGAAGCGAAGAACGGCTCACGCACACAATCGTCCACGCCTGCTTCAAACAGGCGCAGACGCTGTTCTAAATCGAGGTAACGGGCCACGACAAAGAGGGCGACGGATGAGTTCTCCTGACGGAGTAACTTCACCAGGAGAACGATGTCCCCGAAGATCAACGAGTCGGCATCGATAAGAACGCCTTCGTATTGCGCAAAGCGGGCGAACTGCAAACAATCTTTAGCTGAGATCACTGTTTCGACAACAAACTGAGCCGAACTCAATGCTTTCTCAACGCGTCTTTGCAAATCACAACGAGGAAGAAACGTAAGCACTCTCAAAAGAAACTCCAAGAGACCGGGGGCCGGGAAAGAACAACATGCAAGACCACCTCAACGGGAAGGGACGATTCGCCTTTTACACTACCGCGGTGGATCCCTGATGGTTGATGGAACACAACGTACGCTGGTCACCTGGAGCAGAGACACACACCGGGGACCAGCAAACTTACAAACGCACTGTGCCAGTCCCGCGAGAGATTGTCGGCGGCAGAGAAGGCAGCTACGGCCCCGTAAAAGGCCGGGGAGAAGACATGCATCAAGACCGATGCAGGAGGTAAATACTAAACGGTTCAAAAGCAATAACAGACGGCTAATTGCCTGTCAATCACTCTGCATAAAGCAGCCGTCACTGCGCTTTATAACCTGCTCTCTGCACGCGCGCAGGCAAACCACGAAGGGGACGTAGACGGCGCTACTCCGCTGCCGGGCATAGGCGAGGACAACTGCGGTGCGTTGGCGCAGCACGCACCAACCCGGGAAGAATAAGGCAGCAACATTAACATTTGCAGGCGGATCACGGGACCTCTCGGCGGCGAAGCCGCACACAGACAACAAGGTGGATGAAGCGATCTGCCGGTGAGGCTCGAGGAGCTCACCACGCAGACCGGCAAAAAGGGAAGCCATGGCTCCGGCGGCCTGTTCACTCCCTGTGCCGGATACCGTATTCGATAAATAGATTAAGTAGCTCATCAGCGGCTATCGCCGTTAGAAACCTGTTGCCTATGGAGGATAGAGATAGGGACAAACAAGCGAAACGCTTAAGAAACAAAGCGTTTATGCGCGCGGTGACTGAGGCCGGATGCCTCTTGATGCTTGTTGCGGATCGGAAACAGAAGATAGCCGGACGACACAAAAAGCGGCTGATGCGAGGCGCACTTTATTTGTTGCTTGAATCGCTGTTCACCCGTTGCAAAATTACCGATCAGCAACGCCTAACTCGAAACAATCGGTGTTTTGTGGGCCCGTTCGTAGTCTCTGTTCAGCGCAAATATGCGCTCACAAGGAGACTCACCCCATGTTCAATCGCATCACTCGCACACTTTTCGCAGGCGCCGCCCTCCTCGCACTGGTTACCCCTGCCGCACTTGCGTCACCTCTCGGCACCGATCCCGAGCCCCGCGTGATTCACACTATTCTCCAGGCACTCGGTTTAGCGTAAGATACGTGTACGCACCTATCTTTGAGTTAGCCGGCTGTTCCAGGGAGGCATGGGGAATGTATCTGACACGGTTAGATCTGTTCCTCTGGGGCGCCGGCTTTCTCTCTAACGTTCTCCTGCTGTTTATTCTTTTCTACCGCCGCCGCGCGTTCCAGTTCCCTTTCTTCACGGCAATCATCACCCTTGAAGTATGTAAGACAATACTTCTGTACCTGGTGCGCGGCTACGGGACCAAGAGTAATTACTTTTACGCTTACTGGTCACTCACGCTGGCGGATACGCTGCTTCAACTCTGCGTGGTGTACGAAGTGGCCTCGCAGGTATTCAGGCCGATGCAGCGCTGGGCATCCGACCTCCGCAGGAGTTTCGGCTGGATGGTTTTTTTGAGTGTCGGCCTGGCCTCTGCGATTACCTGGCTCGCAAGTCCGCAGGCGCTGAACTGGATGCAGGCTCTGGCTACACGCGGTAACCTGTTCGGAGCTTCCCTGATGAGCGAACTCTTCGTCGCTATGCTGGTGATCTCGATGACGGCGGGACTGCCCTGGCGTTCCCACGCGGGAGCGATCGCGCAAGGGTTAGGGGGTTACTCACTGGTAAGCGTATTAATCGAAACCGGTCACGCTTACTTTGGTGTAGGTGGAGACATGCCAGCCTTTGTTCTACTGTCGCAATTACGCATGGTGGCTTACCTCGGCTGTGTTGGCTATTGGACAGTGAACCTGGCCAGCGATGAGCAGCCTGGCCGCGTTATGACCGGCGAAATGCGGGCGGCCATGGTAACGCTGCATGCGCAGTTGGCTGGTGATTTGCGCTCCCTGCGGTTCCGGAAAAACAAGTGAACCCAAGAAACGTCTACTTCCTCATTACGGTCCTGCTCTTTGTCGCCGCTAATGGCGGTGTGGCCTTTTATTACGTTCGCCGCGGCCGCCGGTTATCGCACACGAGTTGGGACGACCTCATGGCGAAACTGATCTCCACCCATCGCGACGGCGTGTCCTTGGTGGCGGCGGAGATGGTGGATGAATGGGGAGAGCCCCGCGACAGCAAAGACGGCGAGCGACTGGAATCGGCGGAGTTGTGGACCTTGCTCGGTGGACTTGCCGGATTGCAGGTGCTGGAGAAAAACAGCGAAGTTTTGATTGAGTTAGCTTTCCATTTGCAGCAGTGGTATCCAGAGGCGATCGTGGTCTCAGAGAGACTGCGCCTGGATGCCCGGGAACTGCACTTTCATGTGTCGAGGCTGCAGGGGGCGGCGCAGACGGGTAACTTACAGGTGTCGTTTCCCTTTTATGCCCGCCGCGCGGTAGTGACTTACTACCTGATGACGCAGCGGGTGCTGCGGCTTTACGAAGCGGGTAACTTCTCCGCTTTCTCTGAATTACAAAGGGCGTTGTAGGGCGGGCAGAAGCGCCGCACGCCGTTGCTGGTAAGCCACGAACGCTTCTGTCCTGGGCCTGCCGCGGGCGTCCCTCAGAACTTTTACGAGCTGCATCGTGGTGCCCCAGAGCGAATCCTTCGGGACCTTCAGCTTGCAAACCCTCTTCAAGGCGCCAGGCGAATGGCAACGACGGTCACGCGGCCGAGGTTTTCTATTTCCTTGCGGTACCGCCAACGTCGACTGCTGGCAGGCGAAAGGGGATGCGGAATCAGAGTCAGCCAGTCAGAGTTTCTGTCCAACTCACACCAACCGCAGACATAGGCGTCCCGGGTCATCAGAAAATAAATGGGCCGCTGGAACTCATGTTTCCAGTCTTTGCGGGAAAGGATGGTTCGCTTCTGGGTGTCGATCTGAATGATCGAACCGGCAGGAATCATAGGGTCAAGCGTCAAATCTCGCTTACCAATAATGCCCCGGCGGTAGGGCGCCACGGACACATTCGTGTCTGGCGGCAAGAGGGTAGTCTCTTCTGGCGATGGATCCACGGGAGGCACATCCGGCAGCAGGTAGCGTGCCTGCTCTTCCAGCGGCCCATCGGTCAAAAGCAGAGTGGCATTGGGACAGGAAAGCTGACGAAGCAACATCGGCTGGCTCACCACCGGGTAAATGGACCGCAGCAGTTGCTCAGGTGCGATGTTGTAGATGTCCGCCAGGGTGATCAGCTTGTTTACGGTGAGTTCATGTTCTTCACGCTCCAGCCGGTCCAGCCAACTGGCCGAGACCTGGTAGGCGAGGTTACCCTGTTTCTGGGCGAAGCGCTGACTGCGCTCCTCGACCTCACGCAGCGTGAGTTGCCAGTTCTGCCGGAGCGTACGAAGCCTGATGCCAATCCCTGCCATTGCATGCCTTTCGAATTGCAGGCCGCTGCTGCCATCGTGGTTACCACGGGAGTCCTGAAGAACTCGGCTCAGGGCGCGAAGGGGACATCAAACACGCGGGTCACGGAAATAAGCGAGCCGACGTGGCGGGTCAATCCTGAAGGTCCGGAAGGTGAAGAGCCGTGCGGCTGGAGAGGTAGCGGAGGGGCAGCCGACTCGTGTGAAAGTGCCGTCGTAGAAAAGAACCTGAGCTGAGTGAAACTCCAGAAAACAAGGAGAACCAAGTGCCAGGACAAGGCCGGGGACGGGTCGCCCACTGCTATTACAGTTGATGACGCAAACCTGCTAAATGGTCACCTTTGCTGGGCAAGATGTAAGTGTCTTGTGTTGATTACATAAGAGTATTTTGGTGATGTCAAGAATACCGCCCTACTTGTGTTTACACAATCAAAAAAATTGCGCCATTTACCGTAAGTGCGCTCAAGCATGACGGAGCAGCTGGCTTGAAACTCAGCTTTACAGGTGCAATTGCGCAGTGCCTTTGTGGTGGGAAAGGTAATCTGCGCAGCCAGCAAGAAGTTCCTACCACGACGATATCGCGACAATCTGAGATCTATGTGTCAAGATGGAGAAGTTTGGGCCTTCCCCGGGGGTTGCATGCAGTCTTCCATGAGCGGTACCCGTTTGCCAGTAGTGGTTTTTTCTGTCCCTTTGCGTACGCTGCAAACCTTGCTTTCCGTTCTGGCGCTGCTTCTGATGGCCGGAAGTTCCATCTCTTGTGGCAGCGGTAACAACGGCAGCAATACCAACTCCAATGCCACTCCTACGCTGAGCCTATCCCCCGCTACCCTGAATATAGTGGCGGGGGGTACGGGGCAAAACGCGTCTCTCACGCTGACCGCGCCGGCCGGGACGGCCCTGGCGACAGCTACCGTGACCGGTCTGCCGGCCGGCGTGACGATTACCCCCGCGACGTTGGCGCTGACCCCTGGCGTGGCCCTGCCGCTGGTATTCACGGCGAGTTCCTCGGCCGTAGCCGCCAAAAGTTCGGTGACGTTCAGCACCACTGTCGGCGGGAAAACGGCGACTACGCAGGCTTCGCTGGCGATCCAGGCGGTGCCGCCCCCAGACTTCTCCCTGGCCGTCACGCCTGCCAGCGCAACGCTGGTTGCTAACGGCACGCCCGCCAGTGTCTCGGTCCTGGCCACCGGGCAGAATGGATTCAGCGGCAGCGTGCAAGTCGCGCTGACCGGCTTACCGGCTGGCGTCACGGCGCAGCCTTCCACCCTTAGCCTCACCCCCGGTACGGCCGCGAGCGTTGTCCTCACGGCGCCCAGCGGCACGGCGGCAGCATCGAGCACCGCCACGTTTACCGGGACCTCGGGTGCGCTGACGCATGCAGCAACGCTGGCTGTTACCGTAACGGCGCCTGCCGTTCCGCCGCCGGACTTTACGCTCAGCCTGAACCCGCAGTCGCTGAGTGTGGCGCCGGGCGGCAATGGCCAGACCGTGCAGGTGACCGCGACTGCAGTGAATAACTACACCGCCACCACAGCTGTGGCGTTAACTGGTTTGCCCGCCGGGGTGACGGCACAACCGGCCGCGTTGACGCTGGCTCCGGGGGTGGCGCAAACGGTCACTCTGACCGCAGCAAACACGGCGCAGGCAGGGACCGCCAATGTTGTGTTTACCGGCACGTCGGGTTCCCTCACCCATGCCAGTACCCTGGCGCTCACGGTCGCGGCCGTGGGCACCAGCGTGACGACCTATCACAATGACAACGGACGCGGCGGCTGGAACGCTACCGAAACCACGCTCACCCCGCAGAATGTGAATGCGACCACTTTTGGCAAGTTGCGGGAACTGTCGGTCGATGGGCACGTGGATGCACAACCTCTCTACGTGAGCCACTTGCAGATAGGTGGCCAAACGCACAACGTGGTCATCACGGTTACGGAACATGACAGCGCGTATGCGTTCGACGTTGACGGCACCCAGCTGTGGAAGGTGAGCGCACTGGGCTCTAATGAGACCACCAGCGATACGCATAATTGCGGTCAGATTTCGCCGGAGATCGGCATCACGGACACGCCTGTAATTGATAGATCCTATGGACCGCACGGGGCGGTGTTCTTCGTGGCGATGTCAAAGGACAGCAACAGCAAGTACCACCAGCGGCTGCACGCAGTCGATCTGACTACCGGCGCGGAGCTGACCGGCAGTCCTACGGAGATACAGGCGCAGTACCCGGGTAGTGGCTACGGTTCCACCAATGGCCAGCAGGTATTCGATCCTGCGCAGTACGCGGAACGGGTAGGACTCCTGCTGATGAATGGGCAGATCTACATGTCGTGGACGTCGCATTGCGATCAGGATCCTTATACCGGTTGGCTCATGGCGTACAGCGAGAGCACGCTGCAGCAGACCGGGGTGTTCAACATGACGCCCAATGGACCGTCGACGCCGCACTACTCCAACGGTGAAGGGTCGGTCTGGATGAGCGGATCGGGACTCGTGGGAGATACGCAGGGGAACATTTACTTTCTCGACGCGAACGGCAGCTTCGACGCGACGCTTGACAGCAACGGGTTCCCGAATAAGGGCGACTTTGGGAATACCTTCCTGAAGGTTTCGACCACCGGGAACAAGCTGGCGGCGGCGGATTACTTTGCGGCCTACAACCTGCAGTCCGAAAGCGATGCGGATCGGGACCTCGGTTCGGGGGGCGCGATCCTGCTGCCCGATCTGACCGATGGCAGCGGCACAACGCGTCATCTCGCGCTGGGTGCGGGGAAAGACGGCAGCATCTACGTGGTGAACCGCGACAACATGGGCAAGTTCAGCCAAAGCAGCAATGATGCAATTTACCAGCAAGTACAGAACGGGCTGAGCGGGGGGGTGTTTTCCACCCCTGCGTTTTACAACAATACGGTGTATTACGCAGCTATCGGCGATCATCTGAAGGCCTTCCCGGTCACGAATGCGAAGTTGGCGACAACCGCGGCAGCCCAGTCAGGCAATACGTTTGCGTTCCCCGGGGCCACGCCCAGCGTGAGCTCGAATGGCACGCAGAATGGGATTGTGTGGGCGATCGAAAGCAAGAGCGGCACTGGGGTGTTGCATGCCTACGACCCCAACAATCTGGCGGCTGAGTTGTACGACAGCAACCAGGCTGCCATGAGCCGGGACCAATTCACCTATAACAAGTACGTGCCGCCGACTATTGCCGATGGCAAGGTTTTTGTGGGAACCACCAATAGTGTGGCGGTGTTTGGGTTGCTGCCTTGAGCCACAAAGCCTTAACCCGGATTTCTCAACATTACTGATTGGTGCGACGCGGGATGGACGGGGTGCGATACGCATCGGTCTGGCTGAGCGAGCGGAGCAGGATGTCCCCCACTCAAGCCAAACGCGGCTTGAGTGGGCCACCCTCGGCTTTTCTGGATGCGGGCAAGGGAGCCGATCGGACCCTAAAAACTGTAGGGTGGCCCATTCAAGCCGCGTTTGGCTTGAGTGGGGGACATTTGAACCCTCGTCCCTAGCGCTTTCCAGTTTGTTCATTAGGAGCGCAGTCAAGGGATGACAAATGCGGGCTAGCTAACCCCTGGACGGGTGTCCCACGTTCGCCGATTCCGGCGTACGTGGGTTGAAAACGATGGGCGAAGCCTTCCAATGTTCCTCCTCGTACGAGAGAGATCCACGAAGGAAAGGTCAACCAGCCCCAACCCCTCGGCTTCGCTCGAGATGAGCCGGCTGGTTGCGAAGTCTGGGGTGGTTTCGTTCATAATAGGGTTCTATGTCGAAACGTGAATTCCAGACTGAAGTCAGTGAACTGCTGCAACTGATCATCCACTCGCTGTACTCGCACCCGGAGATTTTCCTTCGCGAGCTTATTTCCAATTCCTCCGATGCCCTGGACAAGATGCGCCACCTGACGCTGACTGACGATGCGTTCAAGAACCTTCCCTTTGAACCACGCATTGATCTCGAGTTGAACGAAGCGGCACAGACGCTCTCCATCGCCGATACCGGCATAGGCATGAACGAGGAGGACCTGATTTCGCACCTGGGCACGATTGCCCGCTCAGGCACCAAGACTTTTCTGGCCCAGCTATCGGCCGAGGCGAAAAAGGATTCCAATCTGATCGGTCAGTTTGGCGTTGGGTTTTACAGCGCATTTATGGTCGCGGATCGCGTCGAAGTGCTTTCGCGCAAGGCGGGCGAGACGCAGGCCTGGCGCTGGGTGAGCGATGGCAAGAGCGGCTTCGATATTGAGCCGGCGGAGCGGGAGGTGGCGGGAACGACCATCCTGTTGCACTTTAATGAGGAAGGCAAGCAGTACGCCAATAGCTGGCGGCTGCAGGAGGTGGTGAAAAAGTATTCCAACCACATTGCTTTCCCGATCTTCCTCACCTACGACAAGAGTGAGTGGAATGAGGCTGAGAAAAAGTCGGATAAGGTGCGCACCACGGAGCAGGTGAATGCGGCGAGTGCATTATGGCGGCGACCAAAGAGCGAGTTAACCGACGACGATTACAAGGAGCTCTACAAGTCGATTGCCGGCGATTGGGAGGATCCGTTGTTCTGGTTCCATACCAAGGCGGAGGGCAGCCTGGAGTACACCACGCTGTTCTACATCCCTGCCAAGGCGCCGCTCGATCTGTACCAGTCCGATTACAAGGTCGGGGTGAAGCTTTACGTCAAACGCGTGTTCATCATGGACGACGCCAAGGAGCTTCTCCCACAGTATCTGCGGTTCGTTCGCGGGATTATCGACAGCGAAGACCTGCCGCTGAATGTGAGCCGCGAGATCCTGCAGCAGAATCGCATTCTCACCAACATTCGCACCGCCAGCGTGAAGAAGATACTGTCGGAGCTGAAGAATGTCGCGGCGACCCAGCCGGAGAAGTATCTGACGTTCATTCAGCAGTTCAATCGCCCGCTGAAAGAAGGTCTGCACGGGGATTACGCCAACCGGGAAACGCTGCTGGACCTGGTGCGGTTCAAGAGCACGCAGGTGGACGGGCTGACCAGCCTGGCTGAGGTGAAGGGGCGGATGCAGATGGGCCAGAAGGCCCTGTACTACATTACCGGTGGCGCCGAGGGCTTGCTGCGGACGTCTCCCCTGCTCGAGATCTACAAGAAGAAGAACATCGAAGTGCTGATCCTGGATGACGACATCGACGAGATTGTGTTTTCGGGCGTGGACAAGTATGGCGAACTCGAACTCAAGTCGGTCAACAAGGCCTCGACCAGTGAGGATCTGAAAGACGAAGCAGAAGAGGATAAAGGCGAAGCGCTGAAGCCGCTGCTCGAGAAGCTGAAGGCCATCCTCGGCGACCGGGTCAAGGATGTCCGTGCTTCGGTGCGGTTAGCCGACAGCCCTTCATGCATCGTGTCGGACGAGGAAGAGCCCTCGCTGCAGATGCAGCAGATGATGCGGGCTATGGGGCAGAAGGATTTCCCGATGCCCAAGCCGACCCTCGAGATCAATCCTGATCACGAAATTGTCAAAAAGCTTTTGGCGCGCACCGAAGACGACGTAAGCCAGGACGCGGCCTGGTTGCTGTTTGACCAGGCACTGCTCATGGAAGGCGTTGCGTTGCAGGACCCGGCGACATTTGTGCGCCGGCTAAACCATATCCTTACCCTTTCTATTTAACTATGGCAAAAACCCGTTTGTGCTTGTTGCTGTTGCTGTCGTTGTGCCTGGTGGAGCGCCGGGCACACGCCCAGATGTTGCTGGAAAACAGCATGGAGACGCGCTTCCAAATCGACCTGAAGGTGCCGCAGGCGGCGCTGCAGGCCTACTTTCCTGTTGGGTTTACGTCGAACGTAGCGACGCAGGGGCCGGCAAAGGATTGCAACCTGCGGGCAGTGTTTATCGACCGGTTGAGCGTTCATGATCCTGAAGGCAAGGTGGCCGGCCGGGGGTCAAATCGGCTGGTGCAATTGGTAGCGCCGGTAAAAGATCCGAGCGGCAACCCGGTGCAACTGGTGATCAGCGGACTGACGGCGGATGACGACGATGCTCCGGGCTACTATGGCAACTACCTTCTGGCCACCACGCATGATATGCGGCGGGCGACGACGGTGACTGGCAGCCGGGCCTGTGATGGAAACGCAAGACTGGGTGTTTGCGGCAAAATCAGGGGAACGGCTGGAGTTGCACATCAAGTTCGAGCGCGGGCCGGGCATGCGCTTCCCGGTAAGTGACGTGCGGTACTACTCTGCGGTGAACCCGACAAATTACCAGATCTCGCACCAGGAGCAGGTACTGGATATTCTGCGGAACACCACGACCACGCCGCCGGACCGGGTGAAGGAGTTCACCTTGAAAACGCTCGGTGGCAGTTACGATAAGCTTTTTGACAAGACCGTGAAGGTGCTGAGCTGGGACGATATACTTTGGGTCAGCCGCGCGATCTCAAACCCTTAAGAGCTGCGGAAATGCTGCTTATTCCGGCGGCTGCGGCCGATCTCCCGGCAATCGTTTCCCTGGTCAATCGGGCTTACCGCGGCACCGGTGAGGGGGAGAGCTGGAATACGGAAGCTGGTTTGCTCGACGGCCCACGGCTGAGCGAACAGCTGTTGCTTGGACGATCTGGCGGCCCGGCCCTCCGCGTTCCTGCTCACATATCGCGCTGCTCCCGATGGCGAGGTGATGGGCACGGTGTGGCTGGAGCCGGTCCAGGGCGGCGTCTGGTACCTGGGATTACTGACAGTGCGGCCGGAACTACAAGACCAGCAATTGGGGCGGGGGTTGTTGGCGGCTGCAGAAGCCTATGCCACGCAACGGGGAGCGCGCCGCATGCGCCTTTCGGTGGTGAACGTGCGTAGCACGCTGATTGCCTGGTATGAACGGCGAGGTTATCGGCTCACGGGTGAGTCGCAGCCGTTTCCTTACGATGATGAACGGTTTGGGCGGCCTCTGCGGGGAGATCTTTCCTTTTTGTTTCTGGAGAAGAAGCTCGGGTGAGGTATTGTCCAGGTGAGATCCTGTCCTTCCGTTGCTTCTGCCACGACCAACGGGAAGACGAACGACCTGTTTCGCAACGCTTACTGATTCCCGCAATACAACACCGTGACAGTGTTATTTTTTCAACTTTCATCTTTGATGAATCTATTTGGTTCGCTCGTGCGTAACGATGTAAACGCGCCGTTGCTGAGGAGCCGACCATGCTCAGAATTGCCGGGGCCGTTGTTTTCGTGGTGGATCTTGTGGCCTTTCTCGGGTTGTTACGGGCTTATCTCGTTCGCCGCAAGATGAAAGAGATACCCTAGGACCGCGCCCGTATACTGGCTGGCATGCGAACGACCTGTGATTGGCTGCTGCTTTGCCTGAGTCTGACCGCGTTCACCTGCAGCGCCGTAGCGCAGACACCGGCAGTACCCTGGACACAGGAGCAGGACCAGAAGAACATGCTCGACCAGCTGGGCATCCAGGCGCTGCGGCCGGGCGTCAGTGGCAACGAAGCAGATCCCAACCATGCCAATTACGACGAATCCAAGGCCAACCCCTGGCCCGATTATCCCGATCCTCTGACGCTCAAAAATGGACAAAAGGTCACCACGGCGGCGATGTGGTGGCAGCAGCGGCGGCCGGAGATCGCGGCTGACTTCGACAGCGAGGTCTATGGACGTGTGCCTGCCCAGGCGCCGAAGGTGACCTGGACGGTGCAGGCGGTGGATGACGAGACGCTTGGGTTCATTCCCGTGATCGCGAAAGATCTGCTGGGGCACTTGGAGAATGCGGCGTATCCGCAGATCGATGTGAACATCCACATGACGGTGGTGCTGCCGGCCAAGGCTAAGGGGCCGGTCCCGGTGCTGGTCATGTTCGGGCCGGCAGGCTTTCCCCATCCAAAGGAGCCGAATGAGGCGGAGTTCACGCGCATCAACCAGGCGTGGAAAGCGTTGCTGGCGCAGCAGGATCCTGGGCTGAAGGAAGTGTTTGCGCAGCATCCGGCGTGGCAGCCAGTGAAGACGACTCCGTTTCAGTTTCCGCAGTTGAATGAGGATGGTGGTCTCCCGTCCACATGGCAATTGATCGCTGCCGGATGGGGGTTCGCGCTGCTGGACCCGGCGAGCGTGCAGGCGGATAACGCGGCCGGGCTCACGCGGGGCGTGATCGGGTTGGTGAACCATGGCCAGCCACGCCATCCGGAGGACTGGGGCGCGTTGCGGGCGTGGGCATGGGGCGCGAGCCGCGCGCTCGATTACCTGGAGACGGACCCGGCGGTGGACAGCAAACACGTGGGCATCGAGGGAGTTTCCCGTTATGGCAAAGCAGCGTTGGTGACCGAGGCGTATGACCAGCGGTTCGCCATGGGGCTGATCGGGTCATCGGGCGAGGGCGGCGTGAAGCCGAGCCGGCGGGTTTGGGGAGAACAGCTGGAAAACCTGACTGGTGGCGAATACTACTGGATGGCTGGCAACTTCATGAAGTATGGCGCAGCAGCATCGCGTTTCGGGGCGAAGACGGCGGGCGATCTGCCGGTGGATTCCCCGGAGTTGCTGGCGATGTGTGCGCCGCGTTGGGTGTTTGTGAGCTATGGCATTCCAGAAAAGGGAGATGCCAAGTGGCTGGATCAACACGGGAGTTTCATGGCCACGGTGGATGCCAGCCGGGTCTGGGTATTGCTGGGCGGGCATGGGCTGGAGGGGTTGGGTGACTATCACACCGCCGCGATGCCGCCGGTGAACCATGGATTGCTGGATGGCCAATTGGCCTGGCGGCAGCATGATGGCGGGCACACGGATGCGCCGAACATGAAGTATTTTCTGGAGTGGGCCAACGGGCTGCTTGGCCGCAAGCCAGCACAGCGGTAAATTCCGGCAAAAGCTTTCACGTGCGAAAAGGCGGCGCAAGTTTCCGGCCGCCGGCGTGGAGCGACGCGCATCCTACCGACCATAGGAGCGCGCAGTCTTATGGAACGCCGTGATTTTTTGAAATCTGCCGCAGCCGCAGGATTTGCCGCTGCCACCCCGACCGTGCTGGCGCAAACCTCGAATACCCCCACCTCCAAGGAGACACCTGTGAAGCGGCCTGAACACCCAGAGATGGTTTATCGCGAACTTGGCACGACTGGCGAACGTGTGTCAGTGATCGGCATGGGTGGTTTCCACCTGGCCAAGGATCAGAGCATTACCGCAGAGGATGCGATTCGGCTGGTGCGTTCGGCATCGGATCAGGGCATTACGTTCTTCGACAATTGCTGGGATTACAACGACGGCATTTCAGAAGTGCGGATGGGGCAAGCGCTCAAGGACGGTTATCGGCAGAAAGTATTTCTGATGACCAAGCTGGACGCGCGCACGGCGAAAGATTACAACAAGCAGCTGGAACAATCGATGGGCCGATTGAATACCGACGTGATCGATCTGGTGCAGTTCCACGAGATCATCCGGTTTGAGGATCCTGATCGGATTTTTGCGGATGACGGCGCGATTCACGCCGCAATGGAGGCGCGTAAGGCGGGCAAGATTCGGTTCATCGGGTTTACCGGGCATAAGGATCCGCAGATTCACTTAAGGATGTTCGAGGTGGCGGCGCAACATGGATTCCACTTCGATACGGTGCAGATGCCGGTGAATGCGATGGATGCGCACTTCCGGTCATTCACACACAATGTGATTCCAGTGGCGCAGAAGGCGGGCACCGGAGTGCTCGCGATGAAGACGTTCGGCGATGGTTACATTCTTCGGTCCGGGGCGATCGACCCGGTGCAGGCGCTGCATTACGGTATGTCCCAGCCGGTGTCAGTGGTGATCACGGGCATGGAGAAAACGGAGATCCTGACCCAGGCGATCAGCGCGGCGCGGACATTCAAGCCGTTTACCCAGGAGCAGACAGTGGCGTTCCTGGCGAAGACCAAGGATCTGGCGATGACGGGTAAGTATGAGCCTTTCAAGACGTCGAGCATTTTCGACGGTACTGCGAATAATCCAAAGTGGCTGGGCGGTACCTCGGGAACGGCGGTTGAGCCGTCTTCGCCTGAAACGGAGCAGAAGCGGGTTGGGTAGGGTTGTTATAGGTAGGAATCGCACTGAAAACTACTAATTCCCACATCTACCCGCGAAAAAAAGGAATCAGTTTGCAGTGCAAGTTAAGGACGGGATGAACGGGTTGCGATACGCATCGGTCTGGCTGAGGGAGCGGAGCAGGATGTCCCCCACTCAAGCCAAACGCGGCTTGAGTGGGCCACCCTCGGCTTTTCTGGATGCGGGCAGGTACCCGTCGCACCCATCAGTACTGGTGAGAAAGCCGGGCTAAAGGCTGGCCTTTTTAAGGCCGGCCTTTTTGGGTTTGTAGCCTTGCCAGAGGTATTCCAGGGCCTCGGGTAGAGTCTGCTGCTTTACGGCTTTGTCGGTGTGGCCGGCGTTTCGGGCGAAGACGTATTGGTAGGGATAGCCTTTCGCGGCCAGCACCCTGGCCATGTTCTCGTTGGCCAGAACCCAGTCGTGCATGTCATCGCGCATGAGGTTCGGGTTCAAGAGGTCGCGGTCGCCTACTTCCATCCAGATGCGCAGCGGCTTCTTTGGGCTGTTGGGGATCAGGTGCTCGTGGAATTCCCAGGCGCCGTGCGGGATGGCGGGATTGTAGGGCCACTGCTGATTGACGTACGTGCCGGAATAGGTGAGCACGCGGCGATACAGATCTGGCCGATACCATGCCATGATCAGCGCGCAGGAGCCGCCAGAACTGCCGCCCATGGTGGCGCGTCCATCTGGATCTTTGGTTAGCTTGACCTTGGCTTTCTGCTCCACCAGCGGTAAGACTTCCTGCTCCACAAACTTTGCATACGTATCAGACATTGTGTCGTATTCCAGGCCGCGCTGGCTGCCCTGCGCGTCGCCGCTGCCGTTGCCGATGGAAATAGCAACCATGGCCGGCACGCGGTGCTGGGCGATGAGGTTGTCGAGCACCGTGAAAAGCAGGCGATCGGGTCCGTCAGCCCCTACGATGAACGGGGCGGCGGTGCCAGGCACATATTGCTTCGGCACATAGACGGCGACGTGGCGGGTGTAGGGGGCGGGATGACTGTTGGTCACCATCAGCTTCGCCGGGTTGGCTGGATCGACGGTGCCAAAGGTGTTGGGCTCGCGGGCGATGCCGGGGTAGATCTTGCTGTCGGCCGAGCTCATGGTGAACTCGAAGACCTCGCCCTGGGGCACACCGGGCTGGGGCGACGCTTCGGGCGCCGGGTTGTGAGTGGGGCCGATGATGAAGTTGCCATTGGCGGTAGGGGGTGGGTTGGTTCCGTCGGGCAGTTCTTTGGCGGTGACGTAACCGGCGGTGTGGGGATCGCGGGTGGGCGGGGTGGGGCGCGTTTGCGCTGCCAGGGTCGTGGTGATCAGGGTGAGTCCAAAGATGAGCTTGCGTTTGCCGGGCACGGTTGTTCCTTCCGCCGTCCATTATGAGGCCTTTGCGCTGGGGCGTGTTACGGTTTGTCCTGGAGGGATTTGTGGTGCGGGTTTGGTGGATCGCCTGGATGGTTTTCTTTTGCTCGGTAGGGCTGGGGCAGACGGTGGTGCAGCCGGGGGCTCCGGGGATGCCGAGCCGGCGATTGCCGGCGGATACAGCGGGAGTTGCGCCGAAGGCATCGGCGGCAGATATCGCGTTCATGCAGGGCATGGTGATGCACCATGGCCAGGCTGTGACCATGACGGGGTTGATCGACACGCGGACGACCAATGAAGAGGTGCGCCGGCTGGGCGCGCGCATCCGCCGGTCGCAGGACGACGAGATCCGGTTCATGAAGCGTTGGCTGCGGGCCCGCGGGGCGCCGGTTTCGATGAGCATGCCGGGGATGCCGGATATGGATATGAGCGGCCAACCAATGCCGCTGATGCCGGGCATGTTGACCGACGAGCAGATGGCGGCCCTCAAAGAGGCGCAGGGCGCCGATTTTGACCACAAGTTTCTCACCGGGATGATGCAGCACCACAACGGCGCCCTGGTGATGGTGAAGGAATTGTTTGCGACGCCTGGCGCCGGGCAGGATGCCGAGCTGTTCGACTTTGCGACCGATGTCGACAATACACAACGGGCCGAAATCAAAATCATGGAAACGCTGTTGAAGGAGAAAGAATGAATTGCAAATGGTCTGCGGCCGCCCTGGCCGCCGTGTTTGTTTGTACCCCTGTCATGAAGTTGCATGCGCAAGCACCTGCACCCGCGGCCAAGGCCCCTGCGGCTGCAGACGATGAGGACGAAGACCCGTTCGCGCCAATACCTGAGACGCCGCTGCCGCCGGGGATGACCGGTTCCACCACCAACGACCCAAGGGTTGGCCTGAAGCCCGGGCTCTACGATGCGGGTGAGGCGGTGATGGGGTTGAAGCATGTCGCCTCCATGAAGAAGGCCTCGGCGTTTCAATTGGCTTCCAACGATCCGGAGAGCGAGGCAGTGCAGAAGACTCTCGACACGCTGAACGTGAACAAGGCCAAGGTGCCCAAAGCCATGCAGCCGGTGTTTGCGCAACTGGCGTTCAGCGACTCAGACTTTGCTTTCCAGGGATCGCACCTGTTCCAGGGGAACTTTTACGGTTTCAATATCTATGACATCAGTCACCCGGAAAAGATTGCGCTGACCACGACGGTGGTGTGCCCGGGCGGCCAGGGCGATCTTTCGGTCTATGGCAAGCTGCTGTTTATGTCGGTGGAGATGCCGAACGGGCGGCTGGATTGCGGAACGCAGGCTTTTCCTGCCATGCCGCCACCGGCGCCGGGCCACGAGAAGGACAAGCGGACACCGGCGGCGAGCGCGGATCGCTTTCGCGGGGTGCGCATCTTTGATATTTCCGATATTCAGAACCCAAAACAAATAGCCGCGGTGCAAACCTGCCGCGGTTCGCACACGCATACGCTCGTAGTGGACCCGGCTGATAAAGCGAATGTGTATCTGTATGTGTCCGGCACTTCGTTCGTGCGGCCATCGGAGGAGCTTGCGGGCTGCTCGGAGGAGAAGCCGGAGAAGGATCCGAACACTTCCCTGTTCCGCATCGACGTGATCCAGGTGCCGCTGGCCACGCCGGAGCAGGCCAAAGTCGTGGCTAGCCCGCGGGTGTTTGTGGATCCGCGCACGGGCGCGTTGAACGGACTGAACAATGGCGGTACGCACGGCAAGGACAAGCCGGCGGACACGAATCAATGCCACGACATCACGGTGTATCCGGCGATTGGGCTGGCGGCCGGCGCTTGCTCGGGCAATGGGATCTTGTTGGATATCAAGGATCCGGTACACCCCAAGCGGGTGGACGCGGTGAATGATCCCAACTACTCGTATTGGCACTCCGCCTCGTTCTCGAATGACGGCAGCAAGGTGGTGTTTACCGATGAGTGGGGCGGCGGGATCCAGCCACGGTGCCGGCCGACGGACCCTGCCAAGTGGGGCGCCGATGCGGTGTTCCATTTGAAGGATGATCATCTTTCGCTGGCGAGCTATTACAAGATGCCGGCGGCGCAGACTCCGCAGGAGAATTGCGTGGCGCATAACGGATCACTGGTGCCGGTGCCGGGACGCGATATTGAAGTGCAGGCCTGGTACCAGGGCGGTATCTCCGTGATGGACTTTACCGACGCGGCGCATCCGTATGAGATTGCCTATTTCGATCGTGGCCCTATCGACAGCAAGCAGCTGATCCTGGGCGGCGAATGGTCGGCTTACTGGTACAACGGGTTCATCTACGGGTCGGAGATTGCGCGTGGGGTGGATGTGCTGCAGTTGGTTCCGAGCAAGTTTCTGACGCAGAACGAGATCGATGCGGCCAACCTGGTCCACTGGGACGAGTTGAATGTGCAGAGCCAGCAGAAGTTCAGCTGGCCGTCGCAGTTGGTAGTGGCGCGGGCGTATGTGGATCAGCTGGAGCGTTCGCAGGCTTTGCCGGCGAAGAAGATCGGTGATCTAAATAGCGCCCTCGCGAAAGCGCAGGCGTCGCACCTGGGAAAGAAGGACCAGGACCGGCTGAAGAAGATGGCGGCTGCGGTGGAAACGCAGGCGGCCAGTGCGAAATCGCCGGCCGATGCTGCGCGCATGCGGGCGCTGGCGGGCGTGCTGTCGCAACCGAGCGTGTAAGCACGGGCTTGTCGGGGTGAGGAGCCCGCGTGCATGATGGATGCATGCGGATCCCCACCCTACTCTTCAGCCTGGCGCTGCTTCCCTTGCCTGCGCTCGCGCAAACGTACACGGCTGGTGAAGCCTTTCAGAAGATTCAGCAGCGTTATCCTCACCCTGTTCCCGACACGGTGGATACGCTGAAGGCCGGCGATCCCGCCACTCCTGTGACGGGGATTGTCACCACCTTTCTTGACACCATGGATGTGCTCAAAGAGGCCAACCGGCGTGGGTTGAACCTGGTGATCTCGCACGAGCCGACTTTTTATAATCATCGCGACGACACGACTTTCTTTGCGGACGATCCTGTGTACCAGGAGAAGCTGAAATTCATTCAGCAGCACCACATGGTGGTGTACCGCCTGCACGATGCGATCCATCGCACGCCGCCCGATCCGTTTGGGGTGGGCTTGCTGGATGCTTTGGGTTGGCGTGGGTATGCCAAGGCGGACGATCCATATCACGTGACGATTCCTGCGACTTCGCTGGGAGCGCTGGCGAAGCAGTTGCAGGCGAAGCTGCACGCGCGGACCCTGCGGGTAGATGGGGATCCTGCGTTGATGGTGACGCATATTGCAATTGCTCCAGGCGCGGCTGGGATGGAGATGCAAGTGACGGCGCTGCGGCCAGACGGGATTGAGTTGTTGATTGCGGGCGAAGCGGCGGAGTGGGAGACGGTGGAGTATGTGCGCGATGCTCGTGCCCAGGGCCGGCATAAAGCGTTAATCCTGTTAGGCCATGAAGTATCGGAAGAGCCGGGGATGGAGAAGTGCGCGGAGGATTTGCGGTTGGTGTTTCCCGGGATGAAAGTGGAGCACATTGTTGCCGGAAATGCGCTTTGGTTGCCGGGTGACCGTTAGGGGTAGTTGGGTGCGTCGATAAGTTTTCACGCGGCGATGGCGGGCACGCAGGGGCTTAAAAACCAATATCTTTCAGGCCTTAGTGGCACAACTGAAGTCCTGGGCTACTTTCAGCCGTCCTGCGGGATCAGCAGTGAAGTCAACGCACGCAATCTGTTTAGCCCATGAGGGAATGCGGTCTGGGGCAGACCTTAACCTTCGGGCAGCGAAATTAATCTGTTGTACTTCCGACGCTCACGCTGGATGTACCCCCGCTCAAGCCGCGTCTGGCTTGAATGGGGGAACATCTAAACCGCCCACGGCGCATTGGTGCCATCCACCAGAGTTGCATTACCTTCCTTCGGTCCCCAGAAAGCTTTGCCGTTTTTGGTTGGCGCATTCCATCGCGCTGGCTCGGGGTCCATCGCCGATTCCTGACCGGCGTACGTGATCGACCACTTGAGCGCGGCGCCACCAGCCAGGGTCAACAGCGGCGCAAGCCCCTGGCGAAGCAACTTAGACCGTGACCGCCGCAAGATGAGAGGAGCCACAATCCCCAGCCCCACCGCTCCCCACAAAAAAAGCTTGCTCTGCTTGCCGCGCAGCAGTGGCCGCGCCGCCCTGCGCGCCGTGCCCAGGTACAAGCCAAGCGCCGCCGCTTCTGCCGCTTGCGCAACATCTTCAAACCGGGCCAGTTTTGCGTGCGTAGCATGATCGGGTGAGTTGTAGTGCAACAGTGAAAGCGCGGCCGCCCCATTGCTCATGGAACTCGAGGCGAATAGCGGGCCAAGAAAATGGGTCTGCGCCCAGACCGGATTGGCCGTGGTTGAAAGCAATACTCCTGGGTAACTCACCATGGTGAGTGCAAACGGCATCCCCAATACCGCGGGTACACTTTCCGGCAGCCACTTCTGTAACCACCGCAGTATGCCGCCCGCAACCGGCAATCGCTCTGCCGGAAATGCCAGCAACGCGACCACCGAACTGAACAGGCCGTACCCGCTCAGCGCCCACGCTCCATGATTCATGGGCGAGGTCTTCTTGAAAATGCGCAGCATGTGGTGGAAGCGCTCCGGTCTTCCCAGGTCTGCGATCAGCAGCGGAGGGCACAACAGCATGGTGACGAACGAAAGAAAGCGGCCACGCCGGATCAGCGCAGCCTGCCGCTCGCCATCGCGCAGGCGGGCCATGGTGCAGAGTACATACGCCCCGGCGCTCACCCCTTCAAAAAAGAAATAGAGCGCGATCTCCCACTCCCAGAACGGTCGCTTGAGAATCGGCAGGCCGTAGTAGCCCGGCTCCTCGGAGCGCTCCGGCTGGGCGCTGCGCAGAATGTCATAGGTGGGCGTGATTTGTCGAAACAGATCAGGCCGGTCGTTCATTCCGGTACCGTGACCGACCGGTATGCCGATGCCATTGCCGTTACTCACTGGGCTCTCCCCGGAACAGCACGGCAGAAGCCAAGGCGAGTCCAATCGCCGCCGTAAAGCTGGCCAGGTAATTTCGCTTCAAATGAGCAGCGGGCCGGCGCGGCGCTTCCGGCAGGTTATAAACCGACGCACGATCCTTGAGCAGAAAGAAGGAATTGAGCGCGCTGTATTCGCCGGCGGCTTCCGCACCATAGAGGTAGGCATCCGTCTCGCCGCGATCGTGCAACTGTTCCACTCGCTTCTGCGCATGGTCACGCAGCTCGCTCACCTTGCCGAATTTGATCGATTCCGTAGGACACGCTTTCGCACAGGCGGGCACCATGCCATCCTTCTGCCGGTCGTAGCAAAGCGTACATTTGTGCGCCCGTCCATCCTCATGGTTTCTGCTGATCACACCGAACGGGCAGCCGACTACGCAATTCGCACAGCCGTTACAAATATCCTGCTGCACATACACATTGCCAAACTCGTTATAGATGAGCGCCCCGGTGGGGCACACCTCCACGCAGGGCGCATCCTGGCAGTGCTTGCACACATCGCTCATCATGAGCCAGCGGCCCACGTGGCTCCCCGGGTCGAACTGTTCCACAAACGCAACGTGCCGCCAGCTGGTGTCTGACAAGGCGATGGTGTTGTCGTAACTGTTGCCCGTCCAGTGAAAGCCGTCGGCGGGCAATTGGTTCCACTGCTTACAGGCGACCTCGCAGGCCTTACAGCCAATGCACAGCGAGGTGTCTGTAAAGAAGCCGGTCTCTTCCTGTTGGGCCGGCGGTTCCGGGCGGGCCCAGGTGTTGAGCAGATCGCTCGCCATCTCACCGATTGTCTCGTTCATATCACCTGTCCTTCTGGCTGCCCTGACTTGGGTGTCATCCGGGGCCTTCTCCCGGGTCGGCCATAGCGCCGGCTCCAGCGGTAATGCTTCAGTGGTGCTAACCCGCCCTGCACGCACATTCAAGGTGTAGGCCTTCGCCTCGTGCATGCTGACGTTGGCGTCGGCGCTGATGGAGGTAAGGTCGTTCGCAATCGAGCCCACGGTCTCGCCGGAAAAGCCCCAGTGAAACGGCATGCCGATCTGGTGGACGACCGCGCCGTTTACATGCAGCGGTTGGAGACGGTGGGTCACCATGGCGCGGCCTTCGATAGCGCCTCGCCGGTTCCATGCCACCATCCAGCCGCCGTGTTTGATGCCCTTCTCCGCCGCCAGCTCGGGGCTGATTTCAATAAACATCTCTGGCTGTAGTTCGTTCAGCCAGCTGTCAAAGCGGCTCATCGGACCGCTTAAGTAGTGCTCGGTGAGCCGATAGTTGGTGGCGACGATTGGGAACTCCTCATCGGGCGGGTTATACGGGTTGAACTCGACGTCATAGCGCTCAACGGTAGGGTTGTCCCGGTGCTCAGGGTAAAGCAGGTTGGGCACCGGCGACTCAAGCGGCTCGTAGTGTGTCGGCAGTGGCCCATCCTTCACGCCCATCGGAGCAAACAGCCAGCCGCGGCCGTCCGGCTTCATGATGAACGGTGCGTCGCCAGCCGACCGCAGCCATGCCTTTGGCATCCGGCGTCGGCCGGTAGCCAGGTTCCTTCGTCGGCTCGAAGTCGGGCACGTCCGGGCCCATCCAGCGCCGCTGCGCCTCATCCCAGAACATGTACTTCTTGCGTTCTGACCACGGCTTGCCTGCAGGATCCGCAGAGGCCCGGTTGTAGAGCATGCGCCGGTTCAATGGCCATGCGAATCCCCAATCCGGACTGGTGTACACGCCCGGGGTGCGCTTGCGGGAGCGGGCACGGTTGCGGCCCTCTTCCGGGAACACTCCGCTGTAGATCCAGCAGCCACACGCCGTCGAGCCATCGTCACGCAACGAGTTGAAAGTCCGCGACCTGCCGCCGGTCGGCAACCGTGTAACCGTTGATCTCCTTGAGAATCTTCTCTACATCCGGCTCGCCCGTGATGCGGCTGCGCGTTCCGTCCGGCAGCACCTCCGGCTCATCCGGTTCGTAATCCCAGGTCAATTGCAACAGTCCCTGATCGCGCTTCTTCGTCGACCCTGCATACATTGCGCGCAGCCGCTTGCCCAGGTCATAGACGAACCACGCGTCGGAGCGGGAGTCCTCTGGTGGATCGACGGCCTTGTCATGCCACTGCAACAAACGCTGCGTATTGGTAAACGTCCCCGACTTTTCACTGTTCGAAGCCGCCGGCATGAAGAATACTTCGGTGCCAATCGTGCGCGGGTCGGGCTGTTCAGGCCCCTTGTACCAGAAGGCAGCCGTGTCAATTTCGAAGTAGTCGCGAATGACCAGCCAGTCCAGTTTCCGCAACGCTTCCCGATTCAATCGGCCGTTCGGTGCGCCGGCCGCTGGGTTCTGACCAAACAGGAACATCCCCTTGATCTTGCCTTCGAGCATTTGCACCGTGGTCGGCGAGTTGCGAATGATTGCCATCGATACGAGGCAGCCAGTCAAAGCCAAAGTCATTCTCCGGCGTGGCCGCGTCGCCGTACCACGCCTTAAGCAGGCTCACAAAGAACCTGGGCATGTTCGCCATGAAACCCGTCTTCACCTCTTCCTGCTTGAGGTAATCGGCAAGGGTATTGTGGTTGCGCGCCGCCGCAGGCTGCATCAGGTAACCCGGCAGCAGCTCATAGAGCGTCGGCACATCGGTGGAACCCTGAATGCTGGCGTGACCACGCATTGCCATGATGCCGCCGCCGGGGCGCCCTATATTGCCCAGCAGAAGCTGCAGCACAGAGGCTGTGCGAATAATCTGAACGCCGGTGGAGTGGTGCGTCCAGCCGACTGCATACACCAGGCACGTCGTGCGCTCACGGCCAGAGTTGGCGCACACCGTTTCGGCGAGACGCAAAAACTGCTCAACGCTGCAGCCGCAGATAGAGGCGACCATCTCGGGGGTGTAGCGCTCGTAATGCCGCCGCAGGATATTCAGCACGCAGCGCGGGTTCTGCAGCGTAGGGTCAGAATGGGTGGTCGAGCTTTCCAGCGAACCGGTGCGCTCGGTAAATGACTCCGCCTTTACGTCCTGCGAGGCCTGGGTACTGGAATGCTGCTCTTCACCCTCATACTTCCACTCCTTGTGGGTAGGATCGTAGGCACGCTTATCGGGATCGAAGCCGGCGAACACTCCTTCCATGTCTTCCGTGTCCTTATAGTCCTCATTGATGATCGTCGCGGCATTCGTGAATGCCATGACGTAGTCGCGGAACCAGAGATCGTTCTCCAGCACGTAGCGGATCACACCGCCGAGCAGAGCAATATCGGTACCGGTACGAATATTGATGTATTGCTGGCACATAGCCGACGTGCGAGAAAAGTGGGGATCCACATGGATCAGTTGCGCGCCCCGCTCGCGCGCCATCATGGCAAAGCGAAAGCCTACCGGATGGGCCTCCGCCATGTTGGAGCCCATGATCAGAATGCAGTCCGCGTTCTGTATATCTTCCTGAAAATTAGTAGCCGCGCCGCGGCCGAACGAGGCGCCCAGACCGGGCACCGAAGCGCTGTGTCATATTCGTGCCTGATTCTCGATGGCGACTACGCCCAGGCCGCCACCGAGCAGCTTTTTGATCAGGTAGTTCTCCTCGTTGTCCATGGTGGCGCCGCCCAGCGAAAACAGATTTGTCACGTTATTCAGCGTCGTTCCATCCCGGCTTTCTACGAAGCTCTTCTTCGCGGGCGTCGCGCGTAAGCTGCGCAATCCGCTCCATCGCCCAGTCCAGCGGTTTCTGCTCCCATTTGTCTGAGTAGGGTGCTCGATACATCACATGTTTTATCCGGTGCGGGTTTTCCGCGAGCTGGAAAGCATTCGCTCCCTTAGGGCAAAGCGTTCCGCCATTGATCGGGCTTTCGGGATTACCTTCAATGTCGATGATCTTGCCGCCCTTTACATAAATCAGCTGGCTGCAACCCACGGCGCAGTAAGGGCAAACGCTGTGCACCTTGTCTGCCCCCCGCGTGCGCGACATCTTATTCACCGAATTGGGACTGAATGGCTGGTTGCTCACCGCGCGCTCCGGACCGCGCGGCCTGCCGTTCTTCTTCGAAAACATGGACACTCCTTCGCTCGTTCTTCCCTCAGATGCGCACTGCAGGAGGAAGGAGACGTCGCCCCATCCTCTCGCTTTTGCTGAGAGGACTCCACCCGCAGCAACAACGCCCCCACCCCGGGGCCGGGTGCCCGTCCGGGAGTTAAAGCTTTGTGTTTGCAAGCAAACGGTTGTGAAAACGCGAGGCACGATTTGGCGTGGTCCTCAGAGCTCTTCTTCCCCTGAGCAACCGGCGCTGAGAGATACACTGACTTCTGCGTCGCGGTCGCTCGCTACCTGTCACTAACCTATGCATTCGGCATTTACGCTTCCTCTTATTTCCGGCTCACTGCGACACTGGGGCGACACTCAGTCACCCGTTCGCCCCAGAAGCCGCCTATTCGATGCGGAACCCTTTGACCATCACCTGTTCCGGGAAACTTCCGTATGAGCGCACCCATCTCCAACGTCCTGCTGAAGTCTCTCCCGCCCGAGGAGCAGGCAGCCCTGAATGACAAGCTCGAACCCGTGCCCTTGCCCGTTAACACCATGCTGTACGAAGCCGAAAAGGTACCTCGGTACCTCTATTTGCCAACCTCAGGCATTGCCTCGGTGGTGAACGTGATGTCCAGCGGAAACGCGGTAGAGGTTGGCCTGGTGGGTCGCGAGGGCATAGTCGGGTCCATTCACCTGCTCGGATCGCAGAACGGCCTGAATGTCTGTGTCATACAGGTACCCGCCAGCGGATTTCGCATACCCCTGCGGGATGCCATGGAGGCCTTCACCCAGCAGCCCGTCTTTCGCCGCAGGGTGCTGCAGTACGTCCAGTATGAAAGCCTGGTGTTGAGTCAGCTATCCGCCTGCAATCGTATCCACGAGGTAGAAGAGCGGCTCGCGCGCTGGCTCCTCATGGTGGCTGATCGCACAGGTGATTCGCAAATGCGTTTAACGCAGGAATTTATCAGCCAGATGCTGGGGACCCGCCGCTCAACAGTCACTGTCACGGCAGGCGCCCTGCAACGGGCTGGCCTGATCGAATACGGCCGCGGTGACGTAAAAATAATCGACCGCTCCAGTCTCGAGAACGCAGCCTGCGAATGTTACCAATTTACCCGGAAAGTGCTGCAGAATCTCTACCAGGATTCTCGGTAACCTCCACCCGGGCGGGCGCTTCGCTGGGCCCGGGCGCCGTGCCCTCCGCACCCATCTCCGGGAATACCAACGTGAAAGCTGTGCCACTGACGCCAGGTACGTCACAACTGCGCAACCGCATACTGCCACGATGCTTCGCCAGGATGCCGGCGGAGACCCAAAGACCCAGGCCGGTACCGAGCGAGCCTTTCGTCGTAAAAAACGGATCATAGAGCCGTCGCCGTGTGACGGCGCTCATCCCGTGGCCCGTATCGGCGATCGTGACCCGCACTCCCCGCGTCTCTGTGCGCCAGTCGGTCGAGGGCCGCACACGAATGTGCAGTGTTCCGCCGCGCGGCATGGCCTCAATGGCGTTACGGATCAGATTGGCCAGCACCTGCCGGATCTCTCCTGGATAACAGATGAGTTCAGGGGTGTCCCGCTTGCGAAACCGGACATCGATATTGGCGAGCCGCAGCTTACCTTTAAACAGCACCAGCACAGACTCGAGCAGGCTCGTCAGGCTGGTCGTCGTGGGCTTGCTTTGTTGGCGGTGGAAGTGCAGGGTCTGGGTGGCGATCTGTGCGGCGCGTTGAATTTCGTCCTCTGCCTGCGCCGCAAATTCGCGGGCCTGCTCCAGGTTTGCCGCCGTCCTGATCAGGTAAAGCAGGTTCAGCACTGCTTCCAGAGGATTGTTGATTTCATGCGCGATCGATGAGGCCAACTGCCCCACGGCTGCCAATTTCTCGCGCTCCAGCAGCATCCGTTCCGCGCGGCGTTGATCGGACACATCGTTGCAGATAAGGATGATGTGTGACGGAAGGCCGCGGTCATCCTTCAAAAGAGAGAAAGAGTTGCGGACCGACACCTCGTTGCCGTCCGGACGCACGTAACGCTTCTCCAGCACGAAACTGGCCACTTTGCCGGTTACGAGACGGTCCAGATGTTGGCGGCAGTTCTCCCGATCGTCCTCATGCGTGATGGAGAGGATGGTGGCGTCGGCGAGTTCCCGCTGGGTCCGTCCCACGATCCTTCGATAGGCAACATTCGTCTCTTCGAAGTACCCATCCAGGTTCGTGATCGCCATGCCCGAGGCAGCGTAGGCGAAGGCTTCGCGAATACGATTTTCCCCGATTGGGGAAGAACTTAAGCTCTCCTGCTCCATCTAAACTTGACGTCCAAATATGGTCTTAATTCCTGCGAGTTGGATGCAACGAAAGCGGCTAGCGTTGAGCAGGGACCAGATGTTCGATAGCCTGGATCAGGAGGCGAGGGCCATCGAGCCCCCGTATGGTGTGTTGCGCGTAACTCTGGCAACTCGACCGTTCCACCGCCAACGCCAGAATTTTGGCCTCCGGCCATCGCCGACGCGCCGTCGTCGCTGCCAGATCACATTCCTCAGAAGAAAGAGAGTGGCACAGCAGCACCACATCAAAGACTCGGTCCTGCGCCAGTGCTTGCATCTCTGCCATTGAGCCGACGGTCACCACGTTGAAGTGGTTGGCAAGTACCATCTGCCGAGTTCTCAGCAGGCTTGGATCTCTACCAAAGCAGAGCACCCGGGCGTGATTATTTGTAAGAGGGGACATAAGAGTTAATCATCCGTCCTCATAGTAAGGACGGCCTCCGCAGGCTTTCGGTACGCTAACTTACCTAAAACAATATGTTTTGCCCCAGGCCGCGGCTCATGTGAGAGGGGCCGGAGCGCTCAACGGAAAGCGCACGTCGTCACGACGACCGACCGGGCAAACTCTTTGCGTCACCGCTCGCCGGGAGGGCACGGACACGGGAAGGTGAACGACCGCACACGCTTCACAAAAACGCGGAGCGCACCGGCCCGGGGTGCGGAAAGGCTTTGCACTCCTGAACTCAACGGGAGGAGCTAGTCACTACCCTACAGAAAACCCGAGAATTTCCACAACGCCATTTCGCGGTGATCAAAGGTATCCATCGCAGTCGGTTGCGAACACCTGGCGATGAAGCCGGCGCAGACCCGTCTCCTTTTCTTCGAAGGCCGCTAAAAGGAAAAAACCGGCCCAACCTGGCAGGACCAGCTACCGCGATTGGTAAAGTTCTCGCGCGACAGGTAGCTGAGGTATGGCGGTGTTCCCGGACCGGGTGGGTCCACGTAGGGCGTGCGATAGCGAATCAGGTTTTCGCTGACACTCATTCGCAGAGACAAGAACGGGGTCAAGCCATAGTCCCCACTTAGGTTGACGTTCCAGGCAAAGTGCGTCACGGGACCCGTCGCAGGTTCTGGCAATACCGTGGTTGTACCCTTTGCCGCGCTCACCGTCGTTCCCGGGTACAGCGGATAGATGATCGTAGACACAGGACTCGATTGCAGAGCCTGGTCGAAATGCACAAGACCCGGCCGCAACGCCAGGTGCAAACCATAGTTGCGCGTTTGCACCCCGGTACGGGCCCCAAAGAAGGCGCTCATCATATTGCCACCGGCGCGGTCGCTCGCCACCGGACTGGCATTGGGCTGGTAGCTGAAGTCACTGTCTGCCTCCAGCCAGGGCAGAAGGCGGGCAGCAACTTCAACCCCCGCGCCCATCGCCGGACGCCGGCAGTTGCTGCAGCCCTTGGTATTCGTCATGAGAGAAAAGGCGCTGAAATGGGGAGAGACAGAAAAGCGTGGCCTGCTCTTTTGCCAGGCCACCTCTTCATCACTCTTCACGAAATGAATGCCCGCACTCTCCTGCCCCCACCCGTGCTCGTAGTCCCGGTACCACGGCAGTTGCCCACGCAGCAGATTTGTCCAGGAGCGAGCAGGATTCAACGTGCCTCGGATAATCCTCGCGGCCAGCGGGTGATTGATGAGCCGCTCACTGGCCCGATCGCTGATCTTCTTATCGATGATGTCTTCACCCACCACAAACAGCATGCCGCCCAGGGGAGTGACGATGAAATCGACCCAACCAGTATTGTTCGTGTACTTGCTGACTCCCGGGGTGAAGTTGCTCTTTGAACATTCATCCAGGCAATGGACCCCATACGTAAAGCCGCCCTCATTGCCGATGCCTGCTTCGCCGATCGGGCTGATCTCTGAATGTGTGCTGTAGGCAACAGACCAGAGGAATCCGCGAAAGCGCGACCACCCGTAGCCGCGCTCTCCCCAGCGGACGCGTGCGTCGCGCGGACTGTTTTGAATTTCCAGATCGGCACCCACGGCGCCCTGCATGGAGTGGCCCATATAGTTCACCAGGAAACTGTCGCCGTCGTTCCAACGATTCATCTGGAAATGATCGAGCGAGCGGGCGTAGTCACGCCAGAATGGCTTATGCGCCAACTGATCGCGCATATTGTGGTCCGCAGCCAATCGGAATCCGTTTTCAATCACATTGAAGGCCAGTGACTGCACCAGCAAACCGCGCCAATTGTAGCCCGTGGTATCCGCCTCCGAAGAGGATGAGTCAGGGGCCTCATTCATTGAAACGTCTTTGCCGGTCTGCTGAGCGCTTGCGCGGCAGACCGGGAGGCTCAGAACTACAACGACGATCCAAAGAAAACGGCCGGCCCGCACTCCCTGCATGATTCTTCGGATGCTGTTCTGAAACTGACTGTTTGCCGCTAAATAGCGACACCGCTTCTGCGGGTTCACTAGCCCCCAATTTGTCATCCCGAGCGCAGTCGAGGGATCTGCTTTGCGCCTTTCTCCTGCCACAAACTTTCTAGGTCAATTTTGGTGTGCGACGACATGTTTTGCGGATTCACCAGCCCCCAATTTGTCATCCCGAGCGCAGTCGAGGGATCTGCTTTGCGCCTTTCTCCTGCCACGAACTTTCTAGGTCAATTTTGGTGTGCGACGACATGTTTTGCGGATTCACTAGCCCCCCTTTTGTCATCCCGAGCGCAGTCGAGGGATCTGCTTTGCGCCTTTCTCCTGCCACAAACTTTCTAGGTCAATTTTGGTGTGCGACGACATGTTTTGCGGGTTCACTAGCCCCCAATTTGTCATCCCGAGCGCAGTCGAGGGATCTGCTTTGCGCCTTTCTCCCTCCACGAATTTCTAGGTCAATTTTGGTGTGCGACGACATGTTTTGCGGGTTCACTAGCCCCCAATTTGTCATCCCGATGGCATGCGTGATTGGCGAGTCTGGTAGTGACTCATAGCCAGCGAAGCGGAAGGTTATACAGAGAAGGTACGTTCGTTGGAGCGCGTATCCGAGGAACCGAGTTCATGTTAGCAGATCGTGGTAGCAGAGAAAGGTTCGTAGCGAAGCGGATCCCGTGCGAGACCCGCGCTGGCCTTTCCCGCAGTCATGACGGAGGTCAGGATGAGGACGAAGAAGGGGCATGGCAACGGTTTGAGTGTAGAGTGCATTGAGCCGAATGCGGCTGGTATCGATGTAGGCGCGAGAGAGATTTACGTTGCCGTGCCGGTGGATCGGGACTCTGAGCCGGTGCGTTGTTTCGCGACCTTCACCGGGGACTTGCAAGCGATGGCGCAGTGGCTGCTGCAGTGCGGCATCGTCAGCGTAGCGATTGCATCAATCGGGGTGTACTGGATTCCCGTTTACGAGGTGCTGGAGGATGCCGGACTCCGGGTATGTCTGGTCAACGCGCATCATGTGAAGCATGTACCTGGACGCAAGTCCGATGTGAGCGATTGTCAGTGGTTGCAGTACCTGCACTCGGTGGGTTTGCTACGTGCCTCGTTCCGTCCGGAGAGTGCGATTTGTGCTCTCAGATCACTCAGTCGTCATCGAGCCAGTCTGATGGAGATCGCGGCTATCCATGTGCAGCATATGCAGAAGATCCATTGAATTGGAGCGGAAAATATCTACCACTAGTGCTCCGTCTGTGTGTTGTAGCTATTGGTGGTCGATTCGCCAAAGCCAGCTCCGCGGCCCCATCCCAGCCACCCCAGCCCCAGCGACCACCCCAGCCGCCGAGCCCGTTGTACGCAGTCGAGGGATCTGCTTTGCGCCTTTCTCGCTCCACGAAGTTTTACGGAGCTCCAGCATCGGGTGGGCAGAGGAACGTGGGTGTCGATAGCAGCCGCTTCGCTGCCAGGAGTGACTCTCCTGCCATTCCTGCTAAAAGAATGGTTCCTCTGCGTGTCCGATGCTGGAGCTCCGTAAAACTTCGTGGAGCGAGAAAGGCGCAAAGCAGATCCCTCGACTGCGCTCGGGATGACAAATTGGGGGCTAGTGACATGGGCCCGCAGTTTGGGGGCTAGTGACATGGGTCCGCAGTTTGGGGGCTAGTGACATTGGCCCGCAAATTGGGGGTTAGTGAATTGGCCGGCAGTGCCTGCGTCATGAGCCCGGCTACGACTTTTCTTTAGGCCGCCCGGTCCACGTAAAACGGATTGGCTGTTTTGATTTGCCCCATGGTGTAAGTGTGCAGATCAGAAAAGCTGGCGCTGTGATCGTAGTCGGTCTTCACGTCGTCGGCGTGCGCCGGCACAGCCATACCGAGCACCATCACAAAAGCGGCAACCGACACAGGAACGAATACGGATAAGGCTCGCAGGCGATTTCTCAGTGACTACATGTTGTCTCTCTCCTCGCTCAGGTGGATGCCTTGACGATGAATGCCTGTTGCAGGCTTCTGCGGTGCATGGCGCGATTTGGCTGTATTGTTCGTAAGGGAAAACCCGGCCCGTGCATACCGCGTCTACTGAGAGGTGGGGACCAGGCGTTCCACCTGGGCGCGGTGCCCCGGAGGATTAAATGAACGCTTCAGACGTACTGGTTGAGCGGCTCATCGCATGGGGTGTAGACACCATTTTTGGTCTCCCTGGTGATGGCATTAACGGAGTCATGGAAGCGCTGCGCAAGCAGCAGGACAAGATCCGCTTCATTCACGTACGTCATGAAGAATCTGCCGCCTTCATGGCTTGTGCCTACGCAAAGTTCACGGGCCGCCTTGGCGTCTGTCTTTCTACTTCCGGGCCGGGCGGCATTCATCTGCTTAATGGTCTCTACGACGCCAAGATGGACGAGCAACCGGTACTCGCCATCACCGGCATGCAATTCAGCGATGTCATCGGAACCTTCTCGCAGCAGGATGTCGAGCTCGACAAGCTGTTCATGGATGTCTCCTGCTATAACACCCGGATCATGAGCGGGCCCCACATGGAGCCGGTGGCCGATCTGGCCATCCGCTCCGCTATTATGAAACGCTCAGTTGCGCACATCTGTATTCCGATCGATGTGCAGCAACAGGAAGTGGGCAAGCGCCAGCGTTCCGAGCGCAACGTTCCGCACCATACGTCGGCCACGCCGGCGATCAGCGGGAATATCCCACAAGTGAATGAGTTGCAACTCGCCGCGGACCTGATCAACCGCGGCAACCGCATCGCCATTCTTGCCGGGCAAGGCGCACTGCATGCGAGCGATGAACTGCTGCAACTAGCAGAGCTGCTGGGTGCTCCGATCGTAAAGCCGCTGTTGGGCAAAGCCGTCGTTCCCGACGATTCCGCGTACACCACCGGTGGCATCGGTCTGCTGGGCACAGAACCGTCGCAGGATGTGCTGGAAGACTGCGACACCCTCATCATGATCGGCACGTCCTATCCGTACATTGAGTTCCTGCCCAAGCCGGGCGATTGCAAATGCGTCCAGATTGACGCCAATGCGCAGCGGATTGCCTTGCGCTACCCGGCGGACGTGGGCCTGGTGGGGGACAGCAAGAAAACTCTGCAATTGCTGCTGCCAATGCTGCATCGGAACAAATACCGCGGCTTTCTTGAGAAGGCGCAAGAGGGCATGAGGAAATGGGTCGAGGGGCTGGAAAAAGAAGGCACCAACATGGCTACCCCGATGAAGCCGCAAGTGGTGGGCTGGGAATTGGGTAAGCGCACCGAAGAAAACGCCATTATCGTATCTGACTCGGGTACGAATACAACAGTGTGGGCGCGCTATATGCCAGCCAGGCGCGGCCAGATGCACTCCTGCTCCGGCAACCTGGCGACCATGGCCTGCGGACTTCCCTACGCCATCGCGGCGCAAATCGCCTATCCCGAGCGTCAGGTGATTGGCATCGTGGGCGACGGCGGCTTCACCATGCTCATGGGGGAAATCATCACTGCGGTCGCGTATAAGCTGCCCATCAAGCTGGTGATCATCAAGAACAATACCCTGGGCCAGATCAAGTGGGAGCAAATGGTATTCCAGGGCAATCCTGAGTATCAGTGCGAACTGTTTCCTGTAGACTTTGTCGCTGTCGCCAAGGCGGTGGGCGCGCAGGGGGTCCGTATCGATAATCCTGAAACCGCCGGCGAGCAATTAGACCGGGCGCTGGCCATGCCGGGGCCCGTAATCATCGAAGCAGTCGTCGATCAATATACGGCGATGCTGCCAGCTAAAATCAAGGCCAACCAGGCTATCAAGTTTTCTGAAGCACTGGCCCGTGGCGAGCCTAACCGCCTGCGGATCGCACTCACCGCAGCCAGTGACACCGTGCGCCAGGTGATCTGAACCGACCAGCATCTCCGGTCGCACCACCTCGACTTGGAAAGCTGATGAGCTCCGACAAGGCCGGTGAGCATGGACCTTGCTGCCAGCGCGTTGGGCTGGCCCGCCTTTGCGCACTTTTGACCCGCAGCGCATGCTCGCATCGGATGCGATAGACGTTCTGCCATCGCACGCTACCCCGTGGCCGCGGCGATTGACGGCGAGAGCTGTCTAAGGAGCAATCCCCCAAACCGGTCATCCTGATCAATCTCCCGTCGCGTGGCGAAGAGTGCTTGTCAATCACCAGCAAATCCTACACAATTTGGCAGTCCCCTTCTCATCTGCGAAGGAAAGGTGTCCTGCCCAGCCGCATTGCGACCTGGGTCAAGCAAGTCACGACCGATGCCACCATCGCCAGCCCAAATCGAGCAGCCCACTCTTGCGGATATTCTCCGGCTCAGGCCCACAGCTTCCCACGGGAAAGCGGCGATCGTTCAGCCTGGCTTAGTTTCCTGGGACTATGAGCAACTGGGCCATCATCTCGGCAAGCTGGGCGCGTTGCTGCAATCCCTGCACCTGACCCCAAACGACACTGTGGCGGTAGCCATGCCCGATGGAGCTGCCTGCCTGCTGACGCAACTCGCAGTCATCCATTCCTGCGCCTGTGCCCCGCTGAACTCGCAGCTCACCCCGGCAGAACTAAAACGCGACCTCCAGGAACTCGGCGCGCGCGCCTTCATCTGCATGCCTGGCTATGCGCAGGGCCTGCAAGTCGCGGAAGAGCTCGGCCTCGTCACGCTTCAGGCATCCCTGGAGCAGGGAGAACTTGTTTGGCACACCGCAAATTTTATTGCTGATCAAACCAGCGCGACCGCAAAACCCAATCGCGGAGCCGCTCTTCTGCTGCACACCTCGGCGACTACCGGCCGGCGCAAAATTGTCCCTCTCACCCGCGCCAACCTGGCCGCCGCCAGCACAAATACCAGGGAGTCCCTCCGGCTTACCCCGCAAGACAGGCTGCTGGTAATGGCGCGCCTCTTCCACGCCCAGGGCGTTCTCTCCACTCTCAGCCAACTGAGCGCTGGTGGCACCGTGATCGTTACAGATACCCTCGACCCCGCGGTTCTTACCCAGCTCTTCATCAGCCATAAACCCACCTGGTACACGTGCGGACCAACGTTGAACCAGGCCATCCTTGCCGAGCTTGAGAAACGCCCGCTGGCGGAGCCGCATTCGCTGCGCCTGGTTCGCTCCGGTGGCAACACCCTTCCCCCCGCCCTGAATCGCGCCCTGGAACAGCAACTGGGCGTACCCGTTCTCGATATGTACGGTCTGAGCGAAACAGGAGCAGTCGCGGCCGCCTCGCTCGATCCTGCCTGGCCCGCCGGCTGGCGCAGCGTCGGCCCGGAGATCTGCATCATGTCTCCCGACGGCAAGCCGCTGCCTGCCGGCGAAGAAGGAGAGATCGTTGTTCGCGGTCCCAGCGTCCTCACTGGTTACTGGAATGACGACGCGGCCAACCGCGACGCCTTTTGGCCTTCTCCCGAAGGTCCATGGTTTCGCACCGGCGATCTCGGCGCTCTCGATTACGAAGGCACGCTCACCATGTCTGGCCGGCTTAAGGAGATGATCAATCGCGGCGGCCAAAAGATCGTGCCCAACGAAGTAGACCAGGTGCTCCGTGCACATCCCGCGGTCAAAGCCGTGGCTACCTTCGCCATGGCTCACCCCACCCTGGGCGAAGACGTCGCCTGCGCCGTGGTCCTGCACGAAGGTGCTGCCGTGACCGAAGCCGGCCTGCAGGCATTTGCGCGCGAGACCCTGGCCCGCTATAAAGTACCGCGGCGGATACATTTCCTGCCGGCCTTGCCTCTGGGCGCCACGGGCAAACCGCAGCGCCTGGTTCTGCACGAACGCCTGGGGCGCCGCCCGGTTAACCAGCCGGGCGCCGATGCCTGGGCCGGCGCCTATTCCTTCACCCGCACGGAAAAGGTAATTGCCGAGCTTTGGGCGGCCCAGCTCCTTTGCTCCGAGATTCGCCCGCAGGACGATTACTTCCAACTCGGAGGAGATTCTCTCGGTGCGCTTTCGATGCTTTCTGAAGTGGAAGCCCTACTCGAACTGCAGCTGCCGCCCGGCGCCACCGAACGGTTCTTTGAATCACCAACGTTGCAGACGCTGGGTGGCCTTCTCACCGCGCCATCGCCCGCACAGCAAGCCGGCTCTCACCACCTGCGTCTCTACCCGCTTCTGGGGGAGGGTCCCGGGCTCGAAGCCTTCCTCATTCCGGCTGACGATGAAGAGGGCTGGTACTTCCGGCTGCTCTCCCGTCATCTTGGGAAGCAACGGCGGTTGTCGCTGATCCGCCCGGAGAATGGCCTCTATGCTCCCGGCCCGGACCTTATCGAGCGAGCTGCCACCAGCGCGGTCGCACTCATCCGAAAGCATCGCCCGCATGGCCCCTACCTGCTGGGAGGTTTTTGTCTCGGCGGCGTCATCGCGTACGAAGCCGCTCGACTCATCGAACAACAGGGTGAGTCCGTTGCCCTGATTCTCTTCGACAGCCCTATGCCCGGCGAGCCGCATGTCGTGCGTGGCTGGCGACGCTACTGGAATCATTTTCTCGTGTTAACCCGTCTCCGCGAGCCCGCGCAGGATCCTCGCCTTTCCGGTGCTCTGCATGCGCCGCCTTCTTTGGCTCGCATTACGAAGGCTGAAGGAGCGCAGCAGTACGGATTTCGAATGGCTACGCCGGCACGCCGAGCACGACTACTTCCCTCTTTACCGCCCCCGGCCGAGCCGCATGCCCATCCTGCACTTCGTCATGGCCGAAGGCCAGGAGCCTCTTCGTGCTGTTTCCGTACAGTCATGGCGACAAATCACCGCGGGCGAGACAAAGGTCGTTCCCATAGCTGGCTCGCATCACTCGCTCTTTCGCGAGAGCAATCTCCTGCCGATCTGTGACGCCATTCAGGAGTGGAGCTCTGAGCAGGTGTAGATGTACCCCACTCAAGCCAAACGCGGCTTGAATGGGCCACCCGCACATTTGCGAAACCTCAGAGACGTTGCCAGGGACCCAGAGACAAACGCCAGGGTGGCCCATTCAAGCCGCGTTTGGCTTGAGTGGGGTACATCTACACCTGCTGTACACCCATGCATTCAGCGATCTGCACGATCCGTTCAACCGCCGGCAACCGCGCCCACGATCAGCAGCGGTTCTTTCCCCTGCGCGATCGCCTCCGGCAGCAGATCATCCGGGGAAAGATGCGAAAGGTCTTCTGAGCAGCCGAAGAAACGAAGAAAGGGACGCCGCAGCCGGGTAACGTGGTCGCGAATCGTACCTTCCAGCATAGGGTAGTCGCTCTCGACCGCGTCCAGAATGGCTCGTTGCGTCACCGGGCCTTCCACCGTCACGGTGATCTCGCGGGCCACCCTCGCCAGGTGGGCAAGGTGCGATGGTAGTTCTACCCGAATCGCACAACTCATGCGAGCGTCTGCACCTCGACGGATAACACCGCGGGCAAATCCCGCGCGATGGCCTGCCAGTTATCTCCGGAATCTGCAGAGCCATACACCTGGCCACCCGTCGTGCCAAAGTAGATCCCGCAGGAATCAAGCGAGTCGACCGCCATGGCATCGCGCAGCACATTCACGTAACAGTTCTGCTGGGGGAGCCCGCGGGTGAGCGGCTCCCACTCATCGCCGCCGGAACGGCTCCGATACACACGCAATTGCCCGTCGAGGGGAAAATGTTCCGAGTCGCTCTTGATGGGAACCACATAGAGGGTGTCGGTCTCGTGCGCGTGCACATCGATAGCAAAACCAAAATCGGTGGGCAGGTTGCCGCTGATCTCTCGCCACGAGTCCCCTGCATCATCGGAGCGCATCACGTCCCAGTGTTTCTGCATGAACAACGTTTGTGGACGCGCAGGATGCATGGCGATGTGGTGTACGCAGTGGCCCACCTCTGCCGTGGGATCGGGAATATGGAGCGAGCGCAGACCCCGATTGATCGGCTTCCACGTAAGGCCACCATCGTCGGTGCGAAACGCGCCCGCAGCGGAAATCGCGATGAAGATGCGTTGCGGGTTTTCTGGATCCAGTAGTACCGTGTGCAGACACAGGCCGCCTGCACCGGGCTGCCATGCAGGACCTGTACCGTGGCGGCGCAGGCCGGATAGTTCTTCCCAATTATCTCCGCCATCGCTCGAGCGGAAGAGCGCGGCATCCTCCACGCCCGCGTAAACAGTGTCGGGACAGGTGAGCGACGGCTCCACGTGCCACACCCGTTTGAATTCCCATGGATGAGGCGTACCGTCATACCACTGGTGCGTGCCGGCGATGCCGTCGTAAGTAAACTTGTTGCCAACCGGGTTCCAATGCACTCCTCCATCGTCGGAGCGTTGCACGATCTGGCCGAACCAGCCCGAGGTTTGCGAGGCGTAGATCCTGTCTGGAGCGACTGGCGACGCCTTGAGGTGGTAGATCTCCCAACCTGCAAAGAATGGGCCGGCAACCGACCAGTCTTTCCGCGTTCCATCCGAGGTCAGGATGAAAGCGCCTTTACGTGTTCCAACCAGTAACCGCACTCGACTCATGTGCTGCAACCCCTCCTGCGCGTCTCTCTCGTCTTACGCTCGCATTGCAAGCTGATGCCAGCCGCAACCGCGTTTAGAAATGGTTCCGCGACTCTCGAATAAGTTAGCAAACTGAGTGGACAGTGTCCACATCGGAGGAGGAGTGCAGACCATCGGCACCTCGCTGGAGTAAGCTGGAGGCTCGCTGCACGAGACCTTCCGGCAAGCGGGAAAGCAATCAGGAGCAAGAGATTTATGCAAGCAGAATTGCGCACGCCGGTGAGCGAGCAGGCCGCGAACAGAACACACGCCGCGAACATCCCCCTGGTAACGCTACAGAGCGTCCGACTGTTAGCGGTTGCACTCTTGTTCAGCCTCGCTGGCCTGCGGGCGCACGCCACCTATAAACCACCCACCCCCTGTGCCAATCCATTCACTCCACAGCAAGAGGTCACCGAAGGTCAGAAGGTAGCAGCCCAGGTGTATCAGCAAATGCCGGTGCTGCCAGAAAGCGATCCGGTGTCGCAGTATGTTGCGCAGCTGGGTGCTCACCTCACAACGCATGCTCCGGGGCTCAAGTGGCCATATAGCTTTCACGTGGTCGCGAGCTCTGATGTAAATGCCTTCGCCTTGCCGGGAGGGTCCATCTTCGTCAACCTCGGGACAGTGCAGGCGGCGACGACCGAAGCCCAACTCGCCGGTGTGCTGGCGCATGAAACATCGCACGTGGTGCTGCGACACGCTACCTGCAACATGAAGAAGCAGCAGATGACTGGCCTCGCCGCAGGGTTAGGACAGATCGCCTCCGCCATCCTGCTGGGGAACGGAGCCGGCGGTCAGGTTGCCCAGGCCGTCATCGGCGGCGGCGCCGGGCTCTATGGGCTGCGCATGTCGCGCGACGATGAGAAGCAGGCCGACCTTCTGGGAACCGACATCCTCTACAACGCAGGGTATGATCCGCGTGGCCTGCCGCAGTTCTTCGAAATCATCCAATCGAAATACGGCGCCGGCGGCGCGCAAATACTTACCGATCATCCCAATCCCGGCAATCGTACGGAGTATGTGAATGCGGAAATCGATACACTGCCGCGGTTGCAAAATCCGCTCGTAACCTCGGCCGCGTTCAAGCGAACCCACGAACTCGCCATGCAGGAAAAAACCCTCACCGCGCAGCAGATTAAAGAGGGGGCCTGGAAGAACGCGAACTACGCGACCGGTCCGGGCCAGGCCGGTAGCAGAGCCACGGCCGGCCCTGGCGCCGCTAACCCATCGGGCGGCGCGGCCGGCCAGTACGGCGGTGAAGGGCCAGTGGCGCTGAACGCCTCGCAACTCGGTCTGGGCGGCCGCCTGACGCAGTACCAGGGCGCGAACTTTCGCATGAACTATCCTGCATCCTGGCAAGCCACCGAGGCCACCAACACCGGAGCCACGCTCGCCCCGGCCGGCGGTTTTGGCACGTTCGGCCTGGTGTACGGCGCCGTGATCGGGAGCGTGCAGGCCAACGGCGCCATCGCGGATGCAGATTCGCTGGCCAATGCGACTACGCAACTGGCACAGCAGTTGAGCCAGCAAAATGGTGGACTGCAACAGGTAGGCAGCTTGCAAAGCATGAAAGTAGGCGGGCGGTTGGCGAACGGGCTCGAATTGCGCGGGCGCTCGCCGCTGGTGCAAAACGGCAGCACCGTCCCGGAACGAGACTGGCTGGTCACCATCACCAGTCAGGATGGCGATGTGCACTACATCGTATTCGTCTCCCCGGAACCCGACTTCGCCAGGCTTCGTCCGCTATTCGTATCCATGATGGACAGTTTCCGCCCACTGTAACCGGCAGGGTGCCGTCGTGGATAGGCGGCGCCCCACTCCGTCAGGGGCTGGACCTCTTTGGTACTGCGGTACCGCGGTTGTGGGACTTGGTATGATGCTTGCGCGGTCAGACATTGAGAAGGGATCCCCACTTGAAACAGACGATCAGTTGCGTTCTTGCGGCCGGGCTAGGGATGAGCGCTGTGCCGGCAAATGGGCCCACAGCACCCAATGGCCGCCACTACCTCTCTCAACCGCTGGTCACCTCCATCTACACGGCCGATCCCTCTGCCCATGTGTTCCAGGGGAAAATCTACGTCTACCCCTCGCACGATGTTGAAACCGACATACCAGACGATGATCTCGGCAACCAATACGCCATGCACGACTATCGGGTACTCCGGATGGATCGCATCGGAGGCCCGGTAAAGATCGGGCCGGTCGCACTCGACCTGAAGGATGTGCCCTGGGCCTCAAAACAACTATGGGCGCCCGATGCGGCTTACCGCAAAGGCACCTACTACCTCTACTTCCCCGGGCGCGATAAGCAGGGGCAATTTCGCATCGGGGTGGCCACCGGGAGCTCGCCGATGGGACCTTTCAAGGCCGAGCCGGAACCGATCCAGGGCAGCTTTAGCGTAGATCCTGCAGTCTTCACCGATACTGACGGGCAGAGTTATATGTACTTCGGCGGCATTTGGGGCGGGCAGTTGGAGAATTGGACCACTGGCGCCTTCGTCGCCGGGTCCACGACCGATTTGCACCAGGATGACAAGCCTGCGCTGATGCCCAAGGTGGCCCGTTTGAGCGCCGATATGAAGCAGTTTGCCGCGCCTCCTCGCGATGCGGTCATCCTGGGCGTAGACGGTAAGCCGGTTCTTGGCGGTGACCATGACCGCCGGTTCTTTGAGGCTTCCTGGGTGTTCCGGCGCAACGGGATTTACTACTTCACCTACTCGACTGGCGACACGCACTTTCTTGCTTATGCGACCGGAAAATCGCCAGAAGGACCGTTCCAGTACAAAGGACCATTCCTGCTCCCCGTGCAGGGTTGGACGACGCACCACTCGATTGTGGAATGGAATGGGAAGTGGTGGCTCTTCTATGCGGATACGCAGTTATCGAATAAGAATCATCTACGGAGCGTTAAAGTAACCGAGCTGCACTTTAACGCGGATGGTTCCATTCAGCTGATTGACCCTTTTACTTCTTGAACGCCGGCCGGTGCCTGGTCAGGATGCCGGGCTTTCGCAACATTTCATCCGCACTTTGGCCCGAAGAAGTTGCAGTGCGAGCAGCCTAGGGCCGTTGCACTGGCTGTCCCGCGGGTGTGCCGTTGGCTGCTGGATCTTCGGCCTTCGCACCGGTGTTTGGCAATCGGGAAACGTGTCCTGCGGCTAATTTCCAAACGCCTTTATCTTTGACCAATGTGTCGGTGAATTGGACTTCCACCGCGACCGGCTTGCCCCCGGCTGTTCCGCGCACGATCGTTTGACCTGTGACCACAGCGGCATCGCCGTAAAGACGCACAGCCATGTTCTTATTCACAAACGTTGTGTAGTGAATGCGGCCTTTCAGAAAATCGTCCAGGTCATCCTGCTTGGTGGTGACGGTACCGTGACCGTCGGTCAGAGTGTAATCATCCATCAGAAATGTGCGCACGCCCTCCACACTGTTGTGTTCATAGGCCGAGCAACCGGCGCGTTCTGCCTGCAACACCGCGGCGGTCTCGCGCGCAGTCGCGGATTCATTCTGTGCACTGACTGTTACACAGCAAAAGAGTATGCCGAGACCTGGAAGGAATTTCATTGTCTGATTATGGTGGAACTGCAACATCGTGGCAAACACGGACCCGATCACTTGCAACGATGACACTCGCAACGATGACAAACAAACCAATGCAAGGTGCTAAAGCTCGCGCATGGTTATGCAGAGATTGTTTGACACGCAATTGCATGCCTGGCGCAGGAAAATCTGCGGCGCAGCTTACTGTCGAATCCAGCCAACAAACCCGCCGCGAGCAGCAATCTCGAGCCGAATGTGGTCGCTGCGTGTCGCCTTCCCTTCCCTGCGTTCCCAGGCATCTGGTTGGCTCTTGCTGTCGCGCAGTTCAGTTGCCTGCCACGCCCCGGCGCCAAGAAAGTCCAGCGGAATATCCAGTGTGGTCGCGTCACCGCCATTCATCACCGCGATGAACCATTGCCTGCCCGATCGCCTCGCCTCCGCAACGACCTTCCCCGGCTCACTGCCGGCGAGAACCCGCGTTTCCTCCCAAATCGGGTGGATGGCGGTGAGCACATCGCGGGCGGGGTTGTCGAGATAGCTGCGCGGCGAGCCGCCAAAGCACAGGAACGGTGACGTAAACACGACTGCCTGCGCGAGTTCATGGGCCCACGTGTTCCCCATCAGCTCGCTGGTCGTGAATACGGTTGGCGTGTAGTCGCCGGGGCCGGCGACATAGCGCGTGAAGGGCAGGGTCACATCGTGGTCCGGCTGCGGAACACGGTGGTAGCGAGTGATTTGATACTCGTGTCCGCGCACGCCCTCGCGGGTGATGACGTTAGGCCAGGTGCGCTGCATACCCGTGGGCTTGATGGCTCCGTGAAAGTCGACCATCAGGTGCATGGCGGCAGCATCCTTCGCCGTATCGTAGTACCAGTTGGTGATTTCGCGGCTGCCCGGCGGCGGAAAATCAATCTTGATGCCGGCCACTCCCGAGGCCACTGCTTTCTGGAAATATTCCTTGCGCGACTGCGCGTCCAGCACGCTTCGGCTGTGCACCCATATCCATATCCTGACGTTTTTTGTTCTGGCATACGCGGCATCGGAAGTAATCGCCTCCCAGGAATCCGCCCACTTCTCCCACCCCTCATCGATAAGGTAATACTCGAACCCGAGCTGACTGGTCCAATCAATCCACTGGTGTTGCTCGGACTCAACCGGATCACCGCTGGACAGCCACTGCCATGCGGACCGCCCTGGCTTGATCCACTCGGCATTGACCAATGCTGCAGACGCGGGTGGCGGATTCAGGTTCTCGACCAGCGTCGTGTTCACCAGCTCTGTCAGGTTGCGCGCAATGATCGTGACCCGCCAGGGCTGCACCACTTCGTCATTTGTGCTCCATCCCGTGGGATCGGCGTACAGCCGGCCTTCGAGCGCGCCGCTTTCGCCCAGCGTGACCGCCAGGTCGCCATAGTCCTTTACCAGCGCCTCGGTCAGCGTGAGGTAGAGGGTCCCGAGGCGCGTCGTCAGTGGGAACCCGATGTCGCCGGAGCCCAGCTGCTTGAGCGTGGTCTGGTGATAGGGGCTCTCATACGACTTGTCGAGTTTCGCCGCCCACACGGTGGGGTCCCCTTCGATCATCCAGGTCGAACGGTCGGCCTGCACTCTTCGCCCTGCCCTGGCGGGAAGCCGCATGCGCACGCCCACTCCATCGTTGGCCACGTGCACGTCCACCAGGTAAGACTCACCGTGCGATTGTGCCTGGACGGTTACCTCGTTGGCGCGATTGACTGCTTCCGCATGCGCCCCGAAGAAGCGGTAGCGCTCGTCCACCTTGCGCGATTGGGTGGAACCGAGAGTGACTCCCTGGCCGAGTTCAAGGTCGTCTGCCAGCATGCCCAGCCTCGAGGCCCCCAGCACCTGCTTGCCATCCGCGGTGATCCGGTAGCGAAGGTTGCCGTCGCTGGCGCTGAGCTCGGCACGCACTTTCCCATCAGGGCTCGCCACGATGACAGGGCGGGCAGAGTGATTGTCGTTAGCGTGCAGCGCCGGGGGCGCTACCGTCGTTTCCAGCACGATCGCTGCCAGTGCGATCGCTTCCAGTAGCATAAAAACCGTGCCGCGGGTGCTCCTCATGGATTCGCCTCTTATTCCGTAGGGTATGCAGCAAGCTGCCAGGCTCAATGGTCGCGTGCGGAGCCATCGACGGCGTCCCACATCTCTGGAAACTTCCACTCCGGCACGCCGCGCTCGTTGTCGATGAGGTCGTCGTCGAGTTCAATGCCCAGCCCGGGTCCATCCAGATTGCCCTTGAGTACGATGTTGCCACCGGTCATCACGAACGGCTTTTTGATGTAGCTCTTGCCCATGGGGCTGCGCTGCACGTTGGGTGGGCCGCCCTTCACTGCTTGCAGCGACGGCACCTCGTGCGCAAGAAAGTTCGGGATCGACGCCGCCACATGCATCGACGCAGCGAAGCCCACCACGCCTTCCTTCGCGTGCGGCAGCATGTCAGCGTAGAAGGCCTCGGCCAGCGTGGCCACCGCCTTCAGTTCGGTGATGCCGCCCACGTGGGTCACATCTGGCTGCAGCAGTTGCGCCGCGCCCGCCGTGAGCAGGTCGCGGAACTGCCACTTGGTGACCATGCGCTCGCCCGTGGCGAAGGGGAAAGTTGTTTTCTTCGCCATCTCCGCCATCAGCGGAAGGTTTTGAAACTGGATCGGCTCTTCGTAGAACCAGGGGCGGAACGGCTCAAGCGCCTTGATGATCTCCATTGCGGCGGGCGGCTCATGCTCCCCGTGCATCTCGATGCCCAGGTCGAAGTCAGGACCGATGAGCTCGCGAATCGCCTTTACCTTTTCGACAAAGCCATCGATGTAGTACGGGCTCTCGGAGGAGCGTGACAGCCGGCCGCGGGAAGACGAGACGCTGGTCTTCATGGACCGGTAGCCCTCGGCGAGCACGTGCGTCCTGGTTTCTTCCACGCTCTCGGCCTGGCCGTAGCACTTGATGCGGTCGCGCGTCGGGCCGCCCAGGAGGTCGTAGATGGGCACTCCCAGGGCTTTGCCCTTGATGTCCCACATCGCGATATCGACGGCGCCCAGCGCGGACGTGAGGACGATGTCGCCGCGATAAAACGCATGCCGGTAGATGGCCTGCCAGTGGTGGGCCGGCCGGCGTGCATCCTTGCCGATAAGGTAGGGTTCGATCTCCTTGATGGCGGCGACCACGGTGGGGATGCGGCCCTCCACCGTGCCCTCGCCAATGCCCGTGATCCCGGCCTCGGTGTGCAGCTTCACGAAGATGCTGCGGAGGGAGTGGACGGGGATGATCTCAAGCGAGGTGATCTTGATTTCGTCGCGCGGGTCGGCCAGCGCGCACGTGTGGTTCACGGGCTGCGCGGCAAGGTTGCGCTCGCGCGCAAGCAGGCCGCCCATGCCCATGGCGGCGGCCTTGATCCAGGTGCGGCGTGAGTGAGCCATCGGTGAGTGCTCCGCGGGGTGATTTTGTTGGAACGCTATCAGCTTTGGGTAGAGGGTGTCATCTTTACGGAAGCTGGCGTAGTCTCCTGCTCACCCGTTGGTGGTCAATCCAAAGATCAAAGAGATTTGCGCTGAAAGATCCAGGTCCGCGACAAATTCGGGCGCCCATATCTCACGACATCTTCCAGTCGGGAGTTGTGGAAACTAACAGCCGCCCACCGGCTGTCATCGGCAGCGCCCGCGCGGAGAAGCTTGCCACAATCAAAAGGGGCGGGGACAGATATCATGTCACCTATCTCCCGCCTGTATTGATGATGTACTGTGACGCGGTTCCGCTAACATGATGCGGCGGCTGCCGCATCACGTCTCCCTGCGATCATGGATGGGTTTTGTCGGTGTTGGCGGTGACCGTTGCAGCCAGAATCAAAACTTTAAGGCTCAGACCAGGCACTTCCAGTCCCCACCCTGGTGCTAAATGCCCACCCGTGCAGGTGAGTTCACCACCACTGCCCACTGTAATGGCAAAGCCCCTCCCCTGGACGTACGTGGGTTGAAGAAAGGGGAGCGAAGCCCCATGAAACGTTCTTACTCAATCGTTCACGATTCTAGTGCCAACGCTAGACTCCAGGCAGTTCAGATCAGATGAGCGCGGGCGGAACAGATATGCACGGTGAAGCAAGCGTAAGAACGGCAAAGCAGAAGGGAGTCACCAGAGCACCGGTGTTGCTCTCCATCAGCGAATTCGCGGCGCAGATGGGTATTCAGTCTCGACCGCAAGGCGGCTGTGTTATGCGCGCGGCGTGGCCTCGGTCAAGTTCAACCGGTCGCTCCTGGTGCCCGCAACCGAGGTCCAGCGTCTGATTGAGGCGCACCTGCGACAGGCTCTGCCAGCGGCGGCGCCCATGCTGGGGGAAGACAATGCCCGCGAGTAACATGAGCACGGGCAAGATGGCCGCGCCGAGGAGAGCGCAGCTCGCGTCGCAGCGCACCTGCAGGCCCGCCGCACTCGCCCCGGCCGCTGGGTGGCGAAGTGCCCGGCGCATGCAGACAGCTCCCTCTCTCTCTCAGTCGCCGCCGGTCGCGATGGCACGTTCCTCGATTTGCAACCGCCAGCGGCCCGGCGGCTGCTCACCTCTGATGGCACGTTTGAAGCCCTGCATGCGTTGCTGGCCGGCAACCCGGCCGGTCTGTTCGTGCTGCGCGACGAGCTGACCGGTTGGCTGGCCTCGCTCGACCGCAGTGGCCGCGTAGATCAACGAGCCTTCTACCTGGTAGCGTGGAACAGCGACTCCGGCTTCACCCTCGATCGTATTGGCCGCGGCTCCGTGCACGTGGACCATTGCTGCATCTCGCTCTTCGGCGGCATTCAGCCATCTCGCTGCGCGCTTACCTGGCCGTCGCCCTGGCCGTTGGCCCCTCCTTCGATCGGCTCATTCAGCGCTTCCAGCTCCTGGTATGGCCTGACCCGCAGCCCTCGTGGGAGTACCAGGACAAAGCTCCTTCGCAGGTCTCGCGCCAACAGTCGAACGCTGTCTACGAGCGATTGGCAGCCCTCGACGTGAACCAACCAAAACGTTACCGCTTCAGTGACGAAGCGCCTATTAGACCAGTGCCTATGAAAACTGACACCCGCTGGCTTGATTGGCATCCCTCCCCGCCAGCCGCTGGGAGGGGAGCGGGTCTTGTCGCTGTTGTCGGTGAGTCACCTGGGTGTCTGCAGAACATTTCGCTGGACGCAGAGCCTGCGGCGTATGAGCCGTCCTTTGCGCTCTGGCTGACGGGGCGATGCGTGTTCCGCGATCGCGCGTGCGGCGGCTTGCGCGTGCTGCACCGGCATTACGCGGACTGGTGTGTGGAAGGAAATTTCGATGTGCCGGCAGGCGTGTGCACATTTACGCAGCTATTGCGGGACGAGGGCGCGCTGGTCACCGGGAGCGTGCCTGGTATACGGAGCTGCTGCTAAAGGAAGACGCGCCCCCTGCCAGCATGCGCGGCCGAACAGGGATGACAGGATGACAGGATGACAGACCGGAAATGGCCTTAGTGCGTTGCATTGAGCTTCGACTTACGGGGCAGATGAGTAAAGTACCCGCGTGGCCTGGCGAGGACAACTGCACCGGGCGTAAGGGGAAGGCGCGGGTTTTGTCGGTGTTGTCGGTGAGTCACCCGGGTGTCTGCAGAATCTTTCGCTTGAGACAGAGGCGCGGCGTAATCGGCCAGCATTTGCGCTCTGGCTGACGCGGCGATGCGTCTTTCGCGACCCCGCCTGGCGCGGTGCGTGTGCTGCACCGGCAATGCGCGGACTGAAGTTAAGGGCCTGAAGAAATATTCAAGACCTCGCGACGCGCTCTGAAAGAAATGCCCAGTCCAGCACCGCGAGCCTTCATAAAGTTTGTGTAACGCCTATGCGCTTCTCTGACCGCTCATCCAGCCACCTAGCCTGCCGATGCATTCGCGCGCTAGCAGGTCGCGATTAACCTCATGATCAGCACATCCTCAAGAAGATGGCCTCACAGCGGAGACAGGTGTCATGTCACCTTATCTCCCGCATCCACACGCGCACAGCCGGGCAACCAGCACCAGCGAAGCCTCTACGACAAGCTTCGCATCAACACCGTCTTACGCGCGATGAGCTCAAAGCCTTTGGAGCGGGCAAGGCGTTCCAGGGTGGCTAGCTGCTGTGTGGCGACGGCTTTATGTGACAGTCTCTGTTCCAGATTAGCTTGCAGCAACATAGTCTCGAACTCTGTGCCCAGCAAAGTATGCTGGTGAGCCTCCTGCAACACTTTGCTCAGCACCGGACCCGCTTGCTGGGGCTGGTCTGAAGCCAGTAGTACGCGCGCGTAGGTCAGGTGGTGCTGCAGGCGAGCCAACAGGTTTTGCGTATCGTCAGCCAGCCGCTGGCGACGAAACAATCTCGTCAGACGCTTTAGCCCTGTAGGCCCTGCGCGAGCAGCGCTCGACTAAGCGCAGTGCTGGCTGCTAACTCATCATCGCTCTCGTGATCCTGATGAAATTTTTGCTTCCACTCACGAAGCGACGGCTCCACCTGAGCCGCCTGGCCGTCTTCAATCGCAAGCAGGGCCAGCGAGACCTGGGCTTCGCCGATCAATTGCTTCTGCCCTACTTCTTTGCGCAACGCCAGACATTTCTGGTAGGCCGCTCGGGCTGAAGGCAGATCACCACGATCCGTTCGCACATCCCCCAGGCTGCAGGAGATGTAGGCAATCGCGATCTTGTCTTCGATCTCTTCCGCGGTGGCGCCGGCTTGGCGATACGTAGTTTCGGCCACTTGCAGCTTTCCACTTTGGCGCGCCAGATCGCCAAGGCCGTTCAGGCTCAGCGCCACGCCTTCCTTATCCCCGGCTGCCTGGTAGGGCGGGATCGATGCCTGCAAGAGAGGTTTTGCCTGTTCTAAATTGCCGGCAGTGACAAGGTTGGCTCCCAGGTCGCTCATGGCTGTCGCCACGCCATCCTGATTGCCTACCTCTCGAAATTCCTTGATCGCTGCGCGAAACATTTCGGCCGAGCGGGAAAGCTCGCCACGTCCGTAATACAGCGCCGCCAAATCGGTTGACATCATGGCCTGCCCGTTCCTGTCGCCGGCGGCTTCGGCACTTTGCCGCGCCAACTCACAATCACTGGCCGCATCCGCCATGGGGACTACGCCATCCACGTCCTGCTGGCAGAGAAATCCATAAGTGCGCGCAACGATCACGTGAGAGCCCTGCGCCTTTGCCTTGTCGATAGCCCTTACCGCCGCGGCGTGGGCCTTCACCAAATCCTGGCTAATCCACGCAGAGGCTTCGGTCATGTCGATGCGGGCGTCATCGCTTGCCGGGGACGGCAAACGGCGCAACCGGGCCAACGTTTGCAGAGCCTGGGGCGGCGAGGTCACAATCTGCTCGGTTGCCAACAACAAGCCGTAGTCCAGATTGTCGGGGTACGACTGGAAGAGCGCCTGGTAACTCTCGACTGCGCGGGGCCCGTTCTGCATCGCGCGCCAGTACTGTCCCTCTACCAACAGCCGGTCCTGCTGGGGAAGAAGACTGGCCAGCTCGCGAGCGCGCTGTGCTTCCTTTGCTGCCATGGGCGCGTACCCCAGATGCATGTAAGCCTCCGACAGTGCGGAGTGGGATAGCGAGAAGCCTGGGTCCGCCGCGACGGCCTTGAGCAGCCAGGCGCGCGCACCCAGAAAATCGAAGGCCCAAAGACGGGCGCGGCCTTCGGTGTAAAGGCGCGCGGCAACTTGATTAGCAGGCAGGGCGAGACGCGCGGCGCTCGCATCGCGAGTGGTATTCGGCCGCAAACCAAGTTCTTGCCGCAGGCGGGCGCCCGCCTGGCCGGCCAGATCGAAAAGCTCGTCCTCCTTACCGGTAATCGCTTCTTCGGCGATGGTCTCGCCGCCCGCCGTTTCCTGCAGGCGAAGGTCGAGCCGGATGCGCTTCTCACTCCCGCCAGGCATGCGCGTGTAAGAGCCAAGCACCACATAATCGGCCCCCGGGTTGGCGCGCAGACGCTCGAGCGTCGGCCTGGCCAGGCTGTCATCCTCCGTGATCGGCAGCTCCCGCTTGGCACGCGCGACATCCTCTCCCGAAACCATGCGCAGGTCACCCAGAGTGCCAAGTTCGGTGTTCAACAACTCTGAGAAGACGGGCGAAAGCCACGCGTCCTCCTGCCGCCCGGCAAGATTACGAAAGCCCAGCACAGCCACGGAGCGGCGCACATGAACCGGTGCGACCACCAAGGCAGTCGAGTTCCCTGCAACTACCGGCGGACGGGCCCGGAATCGGAACGCCAGGCCAGCGGCCATCAGCAGCACGGTTACGCCCGCCACCACCCAATAATGGCGCTGCGGACGGGCGAGCGTGGCGGCGGGAGGCAACGCGACCACCGGAGAGGGAAAGAAGGTATGCTCCGGCTGCTTCGGTTGCTCCTGTTGCTCCTGTTGCTCTTGGATAGTGACCGGCGCCACAAAGCGATAGCCGCGGCGGGGAATGGTGGCTACATACCGCGGTGCCTCGGCCTGATCGTGCAGCGATTCACGCACTTTGCGGATAGCTACTCCGAGGCTGTTATCAAATTCCACAAAGGTGTTCTGGGGCCACAAGCGCTGCCGCATTTCGTCGCGGGTAATGATCTCACCCGGGCGCTCAACCAGCATCAGCAGCAGACGGAAAGGAAGGTCCTGCAGGCGAATGGCATGACCGTCCCGCAGAAGGGTGCTGCCTACCGGGTCCAGTTCAAAGGGACCGAAGCGATACCGAGCGACCCTGGGCGAAGTCCCTGGCATTTTCCTCCAATACGAAAAGCGCTTCCGGCCGTGTCAAGCCATTGTAACCACTTAATGGACGGCTGCAAGTCACTCCAGCAGAAAGACTTCGTAGTTAAGACACGCTTAAATACCAGTTTGGTTGACCGATTGTGGAGCAGCGCCCAAAGTCACCGCAGTAAGTAAACAAGCGATGACTTATTGCACCCAATGCGGTCAACCGGTAACTCCCAGTCTGCCGTTCTGCACCGGATGCGGTGCCGGGCGGGGCGTGGCCGCTCCCGTTGCACAAGCGGCACCGCGTAGTGCAGAAACGCAGCGGACTACCTGTCGTGCTCGTTCTGCTTGGCCTGCTTGTGCTCTTCGCCGTCGTCACCATCGGCGGACTGGTCTACACCGGTTACGTCGTCAAACAGAAAGTTACCAGCATCGCCCACACGGTAGCCCGAAGTGCGCCTGCTGCCGAAAACGCACCCGCTGGCGAAACCCATCCTGCGACTGAAAACCAGGACGCTTCAGCGCTCCTTAACAATCTGAGCAGTCTTCTGGGCGCGGGAAACGACGAAGGCGACCCGGTCGAAGCCATGTCCTCGAAAGATCCAGTCGTGCCCTGTGCGCCCGCTCCATTCCCGTCGCAAGCGGCAGCACGCATCCCCCTGCAGCCCGGCACAGTGGTGACTACCGCGTGGGGTATGAAAAACGGTGACGTGGAAAGCCGCGAAGCAGTCGAATCCGTCGATGCTGCTTCCGTCACATTTTCCTCCAGGACCGAAAGCTACAAAGAGGATAACAACCAGGATGAGAAGCCCAGCGTGTCGCAGCACACGGTGTGCAACAGTGATTTCTCCACCGCCAACACCTACGTCACAGTGACTGGTACCAGCCAGCCCCGCATCATTCACGATCTGACCCGGGTAAGACTTTCGGATCACTCCTTCAAAGAGATTGCTTCCGCCGGCAAGACCTACCTGGTTTATTTCGATGTCATGACGGTTGGCGAGGACAGTGTCAAACCAGATCGCGAAGGCGGCCTCATGACCCGGGTCGAGCCGCAGGACGTGCCCTACCCGATGATCGTCAACGACCAGCGCGTGACGCTGCCGGCCATTCATCTCGCCGGGGTGATGGACGTCACGGGAAAAGATCCGTGGCCGAAAAAGGATCGCCCGCTGCACACGGCCACCGATATCTACGTCATCGACGATCCTGCCGATCCCATGGTGCTGCTGCTCAAGCTCAAGGATCCGGTTCTCCACGACAATAAGTTCCGCATTGAAGTTACCAAAATCGAATATGCGGTGCCTCACCCGGTCAACCTGGTGGAAAAGCAGCTGACGGAGCAGAAACGTGCCGTCACCTACGGCATCTACTTCGATTTCAACAAGGACATCATCAAGCCCGAATCCGAACCGGTGCTGAAGGACATCGTGCAAGCGATGAAGGATAACCCCGCCTGGAAACTGACGGTGGAAGGGCATACCGACAACATCGGCGGCGACGCTTACAACCTAGATCTATCCAGGCGCCGCGCCGCTGCGGTGAAAGACGCGCTGGTCACGCGCTATCACATTGCTCCCGATCGGCTTTCGACGGATGGATTTGGATCGTCGCGGCCGGTGGAAACCAATGACACGCTCGAAGGCCGTGCCCGCAACCGGCGGGTCGAGCTTACGCGCGAGTAAGAGAACACCAAGGAGGCCACACGTGGCACAATTCTGCGGTACCTGCGGTTCACCCCTCAACGGCACGGCGTCCTTTTGCGGCGGCTGCGGAGCCAGGGTTTCATCGCCTTCGGTTCCAGTGCAAGCAACCGCTTCGGTAACGAATCCAGCGGCGCCGCCGTTCATCCCGCTCCCGCCAAACACCCCGGCAGCCATACCCGTCCCAGTCGCAGCCGGCGCCCCGGTGAAAAAGTCGAACACCCTGCTCAAGCTGATTGTGGCTTGCGTTGCGCTGCTGTTCGTTACTGGCGCGCTCGCCTTGGGCGGACTCTGGTATAGCGCACAGAAAATCAAGGAGAAGGCCCAGGCTGCTGCCGCGCAGTCACCAGGACTCGGTTCGGTTGCCGCCGCCGTAGGCGGCCTGATGAGCAGCGTCAGCAGCAACCCTGATGCCCCGACGGAATTCAAAGGCGATCCCTGCCGCTTCCTCAGCACCCAGGAAGTCAGCCAGGCCATCGGTGTTACCGTCATCCGCGCCGAAGGAGAGGACGCTGGTTGCAGCTATATCGCCCGAGGCAATCCGGCGGATATGACGGCCAAACATATGTCGTCCATGATCGCGGGCCTGGCCGGCCCAGGCATGGATGCCAAAACGCAAAAGACGATTCAGGGTCTGGCAGGAGGTTTGTTTTCGCAAACCGTCGCCGGCGATAAGTCTCTCTCGGCGGAAGCGGCAAAAGGGGAAGTGCCGGTGCTGGCAGTCAGCTTCACCGTAGGCAACGCCGAAGCACAGATGAAGCTGAGCCGCAGCAGCTTCAAGTATGTCAGTGGCGGTGCTGGCAGTGCGGCCAGTAGCGGTACGGGCGACCTCGATGGGATTGGCGATGAAGCGTATCTTGCCGGCGGCAGTATGCTGCTGGTCCGCAAAGGCGAAACCATCGCGCGGTTTATCTACACCGGCTGCCCCTGCAGTACCGACAACATCAAGCCCCTGGCCAGGTTGGCCGCGAACCGTCTTTAAGGCGCAATCACAAGGAGAGAGAAAACGTTATGAGCTTCTGTCAATCCTGCGGAACTGCCGTCGCTGACGGCGCAATCTGTCCTGCTTGCCCCATGCGGCCGCCTGCAAGCACCGGCCTGAGTACAAACGCGGCAGGTGCGCTGGCGTACCTGGCAGGCCTTGTCACGGGTGTGTTGTTCCTGGTGATCGATCCCTTCAAAAGCGATCGCCAGGTTCGCTTTCACGCCTTTCAATCGATCTTCTTCAACATTGCGTGGATCGCCATGTGGGTGGTCTGGATGATTGCCGGCTTTGTGTTGGGGGCGGTCACCAAGGGCTTGTTTTTCATCCTGCAGGTCCCCATCGACCTTCTGCTCATGGTTGGTGGCTTCGCCTTATGGGCTTTCCTGATGTTCTCCGCTTACCAGGGCAAGACCACACGGCTGCCGGTAATCGGTGCCCTCGCGGCCCGGCAAGCAGGACTGTAACCGCTTAAGTTTCGTAAAGGAGTTTACCCATGAAAACATCGTTATTGCTTTTTCTCGCAAGCTCACTGCTGGTCTCGCCGCTCGCGCTGGCCGACGTCAGCTACCAGGAGACGACGAAAGTGATTGGCGGCTCCATGATGGGGTTGGCCAAAATGGCCGGCGCTTTCAGCTCCCAGGCCAAACAGGCGCTGGCGCCCACCACTACCCGGATCATGATCCAGGGCAACCGGATGATGCGCTCAAATCCGCAGTCGACGGAGATCATCGATCTCGATGCGCAAACCATCACCACTATCGATCACGCTAAGCACAGCTACTCCGTAGTGACGTTCCAGCAGATGCAGCAGGCTATGGCAGATGCTGCGGCAAAAGCGAGGAGTTCACAGGCATCAACGGCCAACAGCTCGCAGATGAGCTTTGTTGCCCATATCTCCAGCACCGGCGCCACGCGTCAGCTGGAGGGAACAACGGCCAAAGAAAGCCTCTTGACCGTCACCATGGTTGCAAATACCGGAGAAGCGGCCGGCAAAGGTGGCATGGCCGCCACCAGCGAGATGTGGCTCATCCAGGACGCGCCAGGCCTGGATGAAATGCACCGCTTCAGCCAACGCATGGCCAAAGAGCTTTCCATGGATATGGCTGCGTCAACCATGTCGTCGCTCCTCGCCGCACAGCCAGGCGGGGCCCAGGCCATGGAGGAACTCAGGAAGGAATCGGTGAAGGTGAGCGGGGTGCCCGTTTTGCAGGTCACCAGGGTAGGCATGACGATGGATGGGCAGCCGCTGCCAGCACCTTCAGTCGCTCCTCTCCCAGCGGCCCAGCAACAGAATCAGGGCTCATCCGCTGGTGAGATGGGCAAAGAAGTAGCCGTAGGAACAGCTACCCAGGAGGCGGCCAGCCAGGTATCGCGACTGGGAACGTTCGGCCGAGCGCTTGGCGGCTCAGGCATGGGGGCGCTGTTGGGTCATAGCTCGTCCCCGAAGCCAGCGCCCAGCAACGCAGCAACAGCGGACCCCGCCACTGCTGGCGTGCTCATGGAGAGTCAGACAGAGACTTCCGGCTTTTCTGTCGCACCGGTGGATACAAATAGCTTTCAGGTTCCGGCGGGATACAAATCAGTTCCCTCTCCATTGGCGCATAAATAATGGCCATTAGGAAGGCAGGCATGGGTAAAAATCTGTACTTACGGGTGGCTTGGATCGCAGCCGCAGTGCTGCTGGCCAGCGGCTGCCAGCAGCGGCGGTCTGACGATCACCTCTCCAGACCTGCTGCTACTGGTCAGTGGTCGGGATTCAGCGCAACACCCGGGCCGATTCTGGTGGGCCATCCGGTTAAGTTCAGTGATCTGACGGAGAGCGAACGGAAGTTTGGTATCGCGCCCAGGCGAGGACCTGGGGTGGAGTACCAGGACGATGTCATTTTGATGGAGCATGGCGACCAGGCCATACGCTCGTTTGCCTCAAATGGGCTTTCCTGGACGTTCGACGCCAATGCTCCGCAGGTAAATGAATTCCAGGTAGGCAAGATTGTCTTTGCCACTGGGCGCGCTGTCGGCAGAGTGGTAGCGCTGGAACGCAATGGTGACCAGGTATCTGCCATCCTGGGGCCAGTGCAATTGACGGATCTGGTAAAGCGTGGAAAGTTTTCGTATCATCAGCCGCTTGATTTGAGCCAGGCAATCGCCTACGCAGCGCCCGATTACCCGGGTGCGGTGAACTCAGCCCTGATGCAATCTTCTGCTCAGGCAAAAGCACCGGGAGCCCAGTCGCGCCTGCGAGGGCAACAAAGCGGCTGGCACGCCGCTGAATACTACGTAGTTTCCGACAACGGCACATGGACCCCGATGACAACCGTGCGGGGATCAGCCAATCCTGCCTTCCGCGAGCCGCGCCTGGTACGCAGCGATTTTGCCGGCATGCAAACGGGCGATTTGCCGCCTGGCCCGTCGTTGAAGGCGCCCTCGGTGCCCTACCCAGGCAACCTGGGTAACTTCATCCCTTCGCCCATTCCTTATGCTCTCGGGAATCTGCCGATGATCCCGTTTAACGGCATGCAGGCCTCTGCTTGCTCGGTAGAGTGCGGCGGGCTCGGGATCAAAATGTATCAGGAACAGCACGGCCTTCGGGTCTGGGTGTCGGTGGTCTTCCACTTGTCTCATCCGGAGGTGCTGTTCGACGCCGAGGTTGCGGACGGTAGCATCAAGGCCAATCTTCAGGTGGTCGGTGGCGGTGGGGTCACGGTCACCGTAGACGCTGCATCAAGCCCGAACTTCCAGGGCAACATTCACGAAATCGGCCTTATCCCGCTGGACATCACGGTGCCGCTGGGCATGATCGTGCCACTGGCGATTAATCTGAGCCAGTCCATCGATCTGGAAAGCGCGTTCAGCGCCAAGACCTCGACGCTGCATGGCGAAGGTGGCATCGGCCTCCAGGGTGAGATCCTCGCCGAGTACAACCACGGATGGAACATTACCGCGCCCCACGCGGAGGTAAAGCAGAATCTTGCCGGATTGGTGTCGGGTGTTTCCGTAGGCATCAACTCCATGGTCTTTGCTGTGAGCCAACGTGTACTGGTCGGGGTGGGCACCCTTGGTTTCGCCACTGGTCCTTATGTCAGTCTGATTTCTTCTATCACCTCGCTCAAGGGGTCGTCAGTCGCAACCACGCTGTTGTCGCGTACGCCCATCTGCACGCAGGGCACCTTCAATATGAGCCTGGGAGCCGGTATCGGTTACAGCATGCCCAAAGTAGTTGCCGATGTCATCAATACCATCCTTGGCTGGTTTGGTGCAAAGCCGATCAAGTCCACTGGAAGCATCATTGCTCTGCCCAAAAGGAAGGATCTGATCGACTATCGCGACATGATTCCGGAGCATTGTGCAGGGTCTTAACTGAATAGGCACTCAGGCTATCTAAGGAAGGCCTTGCGTCGCCTGGCGAAAGAGCAACGAGACCACAGCCGTGTAAAGTGCAGCGGCAGCTACAGATGGAACAGAGTGAAGTGACGAGGGCAAATGACGGTCGAAAAGCTTGACAGACGGTAATGGTCCCAATGTGAGTGCGTCTCTTCGACGATGACCCACTTGTTTTCATTAGGGTCAACTCCTTCTGTCACTTTCCTGAAGAAGTATTCAAGACCTCGGGGACATCGGGCCACAGACGCAGTAATTCCCGAATGTGATTCGTTGGTTATTGCGTCCGCCCCCCACCCCGCCCGTTCCGCCACCCTGTTACTCAGCTCTGAGCGCCTCCACGGGATTGATCAAAGAGGCACGCCGTGCGGGAAGATAGCTGGCAATGGATGCAACCACCATCAGCGTCCCTACTGTCGCAAGCCAAGTGGCCGGGTCAGCTGGCTGAATCCCATAGAGGAGATTGCCCAACAAACGACTACCCATGAGTGAAAGCGCTAATCCCACTGCCAAGCCGACCGCCGCCAACGACAGGCCTGAGAGAAGCGTGGCCAGCAGCACGTCGCCACACGGGGCGCCAAGAGCGAGGCGAATCCCGATTTCCCGCGTTCTCGACGTCACTTCGCCCGCAAGCAAACCGTAGAGCCCTACACACGACAGCAGTAAGGCGCATCCTGCAAACAACGCCAGGACGTCTACCCTGTTCTCCTCCACTGCTGAAGATTTCGCCAGGCTTGCCGTCAACGCGATTGGACCAGTCACAATCTGATCGGGATCAGCCTGCTGCACAGCAGCGCGAACTCCCGCAAGCGCCGCCGCAGACGAGATTCGCAGCTTGGCCACGTACGTTAAATAGGGCCAGTACGTGTTCTCTGCGAGCAGGAATGTTTCCGGCGGCTGGGCAGTCTGAGCCGCCTCCACACGCGTGTCACCGACGATCCCGACAATCCGCCTGAATACACGATCGTCCGTCTTACCGGCGTCCGCGGGATTCACGATACGGCGCCCAATCGCATCGCCGGCCGGAAAGAACCGTCGAGCGAATGTCTCATTCACAACGATCTCAGGCGAATTTGCTTGCGGCTGCAGCTGCGGTAGGCGGCCGGCAAGGAGCGGTATCCCTATTGTGTTGAAGTAGTCCCCGGCAAACGCCCGGTTAGCAACCGCCACATTCTGCAACTCGGGAGGGAGCGTACGCCCCTCCAGCCGGATCGTACCCGTTTGCGAAGTGCCCTCCAGTGGCAGGCGATCAATCATTCCTGACGTGATCACCTCTGGCTGCCGCGACAGCGCTTCGAGTGCCGACATGCTCACCCTCTTCAACGTAGACGGCGGCACATCCCACGGATAAGCGACGGATGCGGACACCGTTTGCGCCGGTTCAAAGCCGAGCGGCTCGCTACGCATGCGATAGAGACTCCTCGCGGTAAGTCCTACCCCGGTCAGCAGAAGCGTCGAAAGGGCCACCTGGCTCACGACGAGCACTTGCCGCCAGCGCAAATGACTGCGTGTTTTGGATCCTTGTTTCGTTACGGCAAACCGCGCGGTGAACGGGCCCGCAAACTGTAAGGCCGGGCCGAGCCCGAACAACACACCCGAAACCAACGCGATGCCCAACCCAAACAACGCGATGCGCCAGTCGAACGTAGGCTGGACCGGGAAGACGGCCCCTTCCGGCATCCTGTTCAGCAGTATCGGGAAGAGGGTGCGCCCAAGTCCCACGCCAACAAGTCCTCCCGTCAACGCGAGCAAAAGCGCCTCACACAAGTACAGCCGGACCAGCTCGGCTCGCCCCGCGCCGATCGCAAGTCGAATCGCGGACTCGTGCTGACGCTCCAGGGCCCGTGTAAGAAGAAGTGAAGCTACGTTGATGTCTGCCAGCAGAAGCAGAAGCAGTGCCGCAGAAAACAGCAGAAGCACAGGGCGCCGCGCACCCTCCCCGAACTCGTCCCGGATGGTCAGAGCCTTGACCGAGCGCCCGGTGTCCGTTGCCGGGTTTGCGAGCACCAGGCGTCGATTGACTGTATCCAACTGCTGCTGCACCTGGGCCAGGCTGACCCCCGTACGGATGCGCGCAAATACAGATAGAAAGCCTGCCTGGCGGCCAGTGTCCTGGATCGACTTAGGAGCGGGCGTAATGACATCCGTAGCCGGAGGGAAATCACGGCCTGCACCCATCACGCCCACGATCGTGTACAAAGTCCCATTCAAACGCAGCGTCCGCCCAAGGGCCTTCTCCTCGCTGATACCTTGCGAAGCGTAATGTTTTTCAAAGAAAAGATGGGTCACCAGCCCTACCGGTGCTCCGACACCATTCGCCTCCGCCTGCGTAAACAGGCGTCCTCTGGCGGGACGCTCCCCGAAAATCCCCGCCATATCGCCAAAGGTCCGAAGGGTCGTCACCTGCACTGGAGAACCTTCGCCAGTAAGGACTGCGCCATCGCTATACGTTCCACCGACGTGCTCGAGTGCCGGAACCTGCGTCGCCCAATCCCGCATCCGTGGGGGACTACTCCCAGACGGCTCGCCATGAACGCTTTCTTGCAGAACGATCACGTCCTCTGGATGAGGAAGTGACACCGCCTTCAGCAACAGTGCATCGACGAAACCAAACAGCGCGCTGGCTGCGCCGATACTGATCCCAATGGAGGCCACGATCGTCAACGACGACGTACGCCTCGCGAGCAAGCCCCGGCAGGCGATACGCACATCGCGGAACAAGTCGGTCAACCACTGCATCGTTTCCGCCTGTTCGATCTGATCCCGCAGTGAAGCCGTATTGCCTAGCGATCTCCGCGCTCCCAGCGAAGCATCGTGCGCCCCAAGCCCAGCCTGGATGAGCGAAGTCCTTCGCTGCTCCAGGTGAAAGGCAAGCTCTTCGTCGATCTCGTTGAGGCGCCGCGTCCGTCCAAGAATCGTCTTCAGAAATCTTCGAAACATTCGCATGTCCTGCTCCTGGATTTATGCCTGCAAAACAAGCTCCACGCCCCGAGTAAGACGAGCCCAACTAGCTTGCTCCGCTTTCAATTGTTTGCTACCGAGCGTTGTAATTTGGTAGAACCGCGCCCGCCGGTTGCTCTCCGTACTGCGCCACTCCGCTTTAACCCACCCTGCCGTTTCCATTCGGTGCAGCGCCGGGTAAAGCGAACCTTCTTCAATGCGTAACAATTCCTCGCTTACCTGGCCTACCCGCAGCGCGATCGCGTAACCATGCATCGGCCCCAGCGCGAGAGTCTTGAGGATCAGAAGGTTCAGTGCACCCTGTACCGAGTCCCGCTTGTCGTTTGATTTCCTAAACACACACACACCTAGCATTCTTGGTATAGAAAGCTAGGTATAGCGGTCCAAGCCTCAAGCGGTCAAGCACAAACTCGGGGAAAGTCGGGGAGCATAGAGGAGCAGTGACGAGGAGCAGTGACGAGGAGCAGTGAAGAGGAGCAGTGAAGAGGAGCAGTGACAGACGGACATGACCTCAGCCTCTGCGACGACCGTCGATGCCGCAGCAACGGGGCCATGACCGACTGTCACTAGTCGCCCAAAGAGATTTGCGCTGAAAGATCCAGCTCCGCGACAACTTCGGGTGCCCCATATCTCAAGACGTTTGCCAGTCGGGCGATGTGGAAACCACAACCGCCCACCGGCTGTCATCGGCAGCGCCCGCGGCGAGACTTGCCACAATCAAAGGGGCCAGAGTGAAGTGACGGGTGCAAATGACGGTCGAAAAGCTTGACAGACGCTAATGATCCCAATGTGAGTGCGTCTCTTCGACGATGGCCCGCTTGTTTCATTAGCGGCATCTCCGTCTGTCATATTTTCCTCATGGCTGAGCACGTTGATCCGCAGAGGATAGTAGGCGAGCAAACCCATGGGTTACGATCCTCATACGAGGACCGATTTGCATGCTGAGTACGGTACGGTTTAACAAGTGTTTATACAAAATCAATCTGGCGGCGTTCTTATTTGCCGTGCTGTTGCTCACGCCACCCCGCATTTTTGCGGATGCAGCCATTGCAACAGATCAGACCAATTACAACGTCGGTTCTGCAGTCATGGTACGGTCTGTCTCGGCAGAAGCCGAAGTAGCGTCGATTCGTTACGCGGGTGAGATCGTCGCCGTCCAAACAGGTATCCATTTAAACCATAGCGGATACCAATTGCTCTGGACGGTGCCATGGGATGCAAAGACAGGGCGCTATGAAATCGACCTTACGACGAAAGCTGGAAAATCGATCAAGAGCGTCGCTGGGTTTGCAGTGCACCGGCAGCTGGCAAAAGTAATTGCCTTTGATCTTGATAAAACGTTCTATACCTCGGGCGACGCAGTGAGCCCACGCATTGTCGTCCAAAACATTTCCAATCGAACGATAGAACATCTTCAGGTCGAGTTTGAAGGCTACACCTATCCCTGGATCGCCCGAGCAGCCGACGACAAACCTGCTTGGAAGACAGTAGCGGCAACTTCCCTCACGCTTGCTCCAGGGGAAACCAAGGAATTTCACCTTCAAGAAGCAGCCGTCGTTCGTGCGGTCAAGGACAGCCAGACCTACGTTTATTTCTCAGCGATCATTCGCGATAGTGAACAGCTCGATCACATCTACGACCTGGCCTTTGCGCTGCCTGCCATCACGGCGCCTCTAGGATCGCCGGGAACAAAAACCTATCCCGCCCTTTACCTCTATCACAGCCTTACGGGCTTGCCCAGTTCCCAGGCTTATAGACAGTTCTATCCGCCTGCCTATGTTTCGGAGAACATTCGATTCGACAAAAAGCACACGATGTTCCCCACGCATGCATCGCTTCCATTCTCATTCGAGGTTCAGGCAAGTGCAGGTTTGCCGCTGAACGGCAAACAATTGACGGTTATCGTACTCGATCGTGCGGGCAAGCCACTCAGCCATCGAAAGGTTACTGGGCCAATTGTGGGGGTCCACGAGGTGTCGCTCTCACCCTTACCTGCGGGTCTTTACACACTGGAAGTGGCGGTCCGGAGCCCTGATGGATATTCAGGATCGGTCTCCCATTTGGACTTTGCTGTGAATGATCTTCCGAAGTCACTGCTTGTGTTTTGCGCGCATGAGGATGACGACACTGCTCACCCGGAGATCATCAGAGCTGCTGTTGAGAATCACATTCCTGTCCATGTCGTCTACTTCACCAGCGGCGATGCGGGAGGTTGTGATCGCTACTATATGCATTCCTGCGATGCGGCTAGAGCAATGGATTTTGGAGAAGTACGCATGAGTGAAGCTCGGGCATCGCTCGGACACCTCGGCGTTCCGGCGGAAAATATCTTCTTCCTGGGCTTACCGGATGGAGGAATGGAGCAGATCTGGCATTCTCCGGCGGCTGACAAGCCATACCTCTCGGTGCTGCTCGCCAGCGAGCATTCCCCATACAAGGATGCCGCAATACCGAATCTGCCCTATGCGCGCGATCCCGTTGTGGCCGCTGCAGAAGGTTTTATCGCCCAATTCAAGCCGGCGATGATTATCACCGGACACCCTGATGAGCGACACGTAGACCATCGTACGAACAATTGGGTGGTCGTGAAAGCGATGCAGAACCTATCGAAAAAAGGAATTCTCTCGATCGACACTCAACTGATCGTCGACCAGGTGTATGGGCCCGGTCCACAGAAGCATGCACCATACCGCTATGAGAAGACGCAATTCTTCGTTTCTGGCGAGGTGGCATCGCTCGGCCAGGAAGCTAGTTGGTATTACCAGACCCAGGATGGCAATCATCAACAGGCTGAAATAGTGACTTACGACAAACTACCGCGCGACGCTTCGCCACCACACTTCGGTGATTACCACTGGCCGTACCCGCACTACCGCATACTAGACTGGCAGGAGCATGAAGGCTGGAACGAGTGACGATAGATCGTAGATCCGGGACCGACGAAATGACCCTCGAATCGGTGCAGAGAATCTGTGCGGAAGGATAGGATCGAATGTTTACTTGCCGGCCCGGAGAACCTAAAGAGAGATCTAACGACATCTAATCCTGTTGATCGGTGGCGTCGGCTGGCGCCATATCGTTTGCGGCTTGATCCCGCCTTACTTGGGCCATGCACGCAGAGCTGTTTCCGCAAGACGAAGTAATTCTTCGAGGCTGGCGCCGTTGATGGCCTGGACGGTCATGCCTTGAAAGATGGCGGTGATGAATCGTGCCAGATCGCCGGCGTCCGCCGTTTTAGCCAGGTCGCCCTCTTCCTGAGCTCGTTCAAAGCGCTGGCGTAGCGCATCCTGGCCCCGCACTCTAAGAGCGATCAACTCCTCACGTATGGGGTGCGATTCCCTGCCTCCGACCAGCGCTCCCTCAATCGTCATGCATCCGCAGCGGGTGTGCTGATCCGCGAGAAACTTCGCCGAGTCGCGGAGCGTCCGCTCGGCTACGGCGTAGGCTGTTGGCTCGCTCAGCGAACCTTGAATGAAGGCAACCGGGCCAGCAAGGTAGCGCGCCAATACCTGCTTGAACAGGGCCTGCTTATTGCCGAAGGCTTTATACAGACTGGCCGGCTTGATGCCCATCGCTTCCGTCAGGTCATGCAGTGAAGCGCCCTCATAGCCTTTTTCCCAGAAGACATGCATGGCCTTATCCAGCGCCTGCTCTGGGTCGAAGCCGCGCGGCCGGCCGGGTAGCCTAATACGACTTGACATCTTTAGCGACATTAAGCAAGATTTTAACACGTTGTTGATCAATCACTAAATAAAGCGACGCCCACGGATTTCTACAATCTACTGCTGTGTGGTCGCAAATCGGCTTTTCAGGAGAGAGACAATGTCACAGAAATTAGCAGGAAAGATCGCAGTCATTACAGGCGGCAGCAGCGGCATAGGGCTTGCCACGGCAAAGCAGTTCGTCAACGAGGGGGCGTATGTCTTCATTACTGGCCGTCGCCAGAGTGAGCTGGACGCCGCAGTCAAAGAGATTGGCAAGAACGTGACCGGCATTCAGGGTGACGTTGCCAGGCTCGCAGATATCGACAAGATCTACGCCGCCGTGAAGGAGCAGAAAGGTAAGGTCGACATCGTCTTCGCCAACGCCGGTATCGGTGAGTTCGCTCCGATTGGGCAGGTCACTGAGGAGCATTTTGATAAGCACTTCAACGTCAATGTGAAGGGGCTTCTGTTTACGGTGCAGAAGGCGCTGCCGCTGCTGACTGAGGGAGGATCAGTGATCCTAAACGCTTCCATCGTAGCGACGAAGGGCTTCCCGGCGTTCACGGTCTACAGCGCGACGAAGGCTGCGGTTCGCTCGTTCGCGCGCACCTGGTCGGTGGATTTAAAGGCGCAGAAAATCCGCGTCAACGTGGTCAGCCCAGGCATCGTACCCACGCCTGCCTACAGCCTCTCATTGGGCATGAGCGCTGAGCAGGTCGATCAATTTGTGGAGAGTTCAATTCCGAACATTCCGCTCGGACGTGCGGGTACTACGGATGAGATCGCCAAGGCAGTGCTTTATCTCGCGTCCGATGACAGCAGCTATGTAACCGGCATCGAACTCTTCGTTGACGGCGGTCTGGCACAAATCTAACTTCTCACCTGAACTGGTGGTGGCGAGTCCCAGCTCTCGAACACTGCACTCACCACCACATCTCCAAAACCTGGCATTCCGGCAGCAATGGAACAGAAAACTCGCTTGAGGTCCGCCGCTGGCCAGGCTGGATTGCCCTCAGGGCGAAGATCTGGCATACGGACGCGAGGCGACGATACTCCCGCAACTCGTAAACCCTTGCCCAGTAGGCGCTGGAAGCGCGCGTTGGGAATGCAACGATCGAGCCCCCCGGTCTGAGATGCGCGAATCGTCCTGGCCTGGGAGCATCAATCCTCGTCACGCCAAGGTCGACCGAGTACACACGGTCTAAACTCCATCTCCTATTGACAATCTGTACGAAGAAGTTCACGCTCATATAGTTATTCGATAGGACAGAATAAATGAGTTCTAAACAGACAAGTCTCCTGCAAGGCACTCTCGATCTCCTCATCCTGAAGGCGCTCGGGGCGGGAGAACTCCACGGTCTGGGTGTTTCGCGCCGCATCGAGCAGATCACGCAAGGGACATTTCTCGTCAAGCCTGGCTCGTTATTTCCGGCCCTTCACCGCCTGGAGGAAGCAGGCTGGCTGAGTTCCTTCTGGGGCGAATCAGAGAATAATCGTCGTGCGAAGTTTTACCGGCTCACTAAAGCCGGAATGGGCCAGCTTGAAGTAGAAACGGAACAATGGACGCGGGTTGCCGTCGCCATGACAGAACGCTTTGAGGGCAACCTAAGGAGTGAACGATGAAACTCTGGTCGCGTACTACCAGCATGCTGCGAAATCTCTTCCGAAAGCGCCAGGTGGAGAAACAACTTGACGATGAAATGCATGCCTACGTGGATATGCTTACCGACGAAAGGATCGCTGCGGGCATGTCCGCGTCCGAAGCTCGACGCACCGCGCAGGCAGAGTTCGGCGGCATCGAGCAGCTAAAGCAGGCGGTACGTGATCAGCGCGCCGGCACGGATGTGGAGCTTCTGTGGCAGGATGCGCGTTTTGGCTTGCGCCAACTGCGTCGCAATCCCGGCTTCACACTCACGGTCGTCCTTACGCTTGCGCTCTCCATCGGCGCGAACACCGCAATCTTTTCCATCGTGAATGCGCTGATGCTCAAGAGCCTGCCTTACGTGCATCCCGAGCGCCTGGGCGTGATCTACGAACGCGCCACCGGGCCCCATCCCTCACAGGACATGATTGCTCTCGACGGGGAGCAGTGGGAAAGTTTGCGCGACAATGTTCCCTCGTTAATCTCGGCGATTTCAAGCGGCAGGGCCATCGGTGTCAATCTTCAGACCGACCCGGTCCATTCAGGTTCCTCGCAGGCTGGCGGACAGGTGCAGTATCTTCACGAGGCGCGCATCTCGGCGCACTACCTTGACGTGCTCGATATTCAGCCGCTCGTCGGGCGCAACTTCGCTGCCGCGGAAGACCAGCCGCACGGCCCAAAATCTGCGATCCTGAGCTACAACCTCTGGCGCACTACCTTTGGCGGCGATAGCAATCTTCTCGGACAGACCATTCATCTGAAAGGCGAGCCCTACACCGTGATCGGCGTTCTGCCCCAGGGCGCAGTCACGCCTTCCAACGCCGACATTTACACCGCTCTCCAGCCAAGCCGCGAGGGGGAAGGCGGCGGAACCAACTTCCAAGTGATTACACGCCTGCGCGACGGAGCCACCTGGCAGCAGGCAGACGCGGAGATCAACCGCGCCTGGTCTGCGGAGGCCGCGCGTTTCGCGGGACACGTTGCCGGCGCGCAAGTCACCTGGTATTCCGTGCCCCTGCAAAAAAGCCAGACAGAAGATCTTCGGCCCAAGGCGCTCACCCTCATGCTGGCCGCCGGCATCATCCTGCTCATCGCCTGCGCCAACCTTGCCGGTCTCACCCTGGTACGCATGCTACGCCGTACGCCCGAAATCGCAACCCGCCTGGCCCTCGGCGCGTCACATCGCCAGATTCAAAAGCAGCTTTGGGTTGAAAATCTGCTGCTGGCCCTCATGGGCGGATCGGCCGGCATCGCTGTAGGATTTGTTGCTCTGCGTGGCCTGCTTTCAATGCTCCCTGCAGGTTTTCTACCCGTGGCCAGCGTGCCTCTTGATGGCCGCGTGCTTGCGTTTACGCTGGCTGTCGCCGTATTCACCTGCCTGCTATTCGGCATGCTGCCCGCCCTCGCCTCGCGCAAGGTTGACCTGCGTTCCTCCATGGCCACGCGCGCAGGAACCGGCGATGATCGCTTGCGGCTGAGGCAGGCGCTGATCGCCGGGGAAGTAGCTCTGACAGTCGTGTTGCTTGCTGCTTCCGGCTTGCTCATCCGCACGCTCATTCACCTGGAAACGCTGCCACCGGGTTTCAATCCAAGCGGCGTCATGACCGCCAAGGCCTCGCTCGACGACGCGCGCTATCACGACCCGGTCGCTTTCGCCCACCTGCTCGACACAACCATCGCGGCGATGCAGCAGATTCCTGGAGTGCAGACCGCAGCGGTTGGATTGACGCTTCCTTACGAGCGCGCCCTGAACGACTCGGTGAAGATCGGCGACGGACCTGAAGCTGGACTGGAGGCCGGAACCGACGTGGTCTACGTTACGCCCGGCTACTTCGACGCTCTACAAATCTCCCTGCTGCGCGGCCGCGCCTTCACCGGCTCTGACGGCGCCCACACCCAGCCGGTAGCCATCGTGAACAAGGCCTTCGCGCGCCGTTTTTTCACACGGCGATCCCGTCGGCCGCACATTTAACAAGGGCGTCACGATTGTGGGAATGGTGGCCGACGTAGCCACTGCGCCCGGCATTGACGACTCCGGCCCTATCACCAGCGAGCGCACTGTGTACATCCCTGCGACACAGGTCAATGCGCGGCTTCTTCCCCTCGTCCACACCTGGTTCCAGCCCAGTTGGATCGTCCGCACCGCCGCGCCCATCGACGGCCTGACCGGCCAGATGCAGCGCGCGCTTTCGAGCGCCGATCCTAACCTGCCTTTTTCAGGCTTCTACAGCATGAGGGATCTGATGGCGGCGACCCTCGCCACGCAGCGCATTGAGGTGGCCCTGCTCAGCGCTATAGCTGGCCTCGCCCTGCTCCTAAGTGCGGTCGGCATCTTCGCTCTCGTCTCCAACATGGTGGTCCAGAAGACCCGCGAGATTGGCATTCGCATTGCGCTCGGATCAAGTGTCCGCCGCGCCATGATTCACGTAAGCTCACCGAGCGTACGCGCCTCAGTCGCCGGCTTGGTCGTAGGACTCATCCTATGCGCTGGCGCTCTCCGCGCCATGCGCAGCGTACTCTACGGCGTCGGCGTCTACGACGCACCGACCATTGCCGCCGTAGTGTTCACGCTTGCCGTCGTCACCCTGCTGGCCACCACCATGCCCACTTTGCGCATTGCGCGCATTGAACCGGCAAAGACGTTGCGAGACGAATAGGCACAACGACACAGCTTGTAGAGGCATCATCCCTCTCGGCGAATGAGGCCATTATGATTCGAAGCGGAGTGCTACTGCATGAATGATCCGCGAAACCATTCGGCGATGGTCGAAATCACACCCGCAACGCTCGAAGAGCAGCCGGTACTGGCGAACCTGTATCAACTCTACATTCACGATTTCACCGACTTCGTCGAGCTACCGCTCGGACAGGACGGCAGGTTTGCCTACAACCCACTTTCGGCCTATTGGACCGAGCCGAACCGATTCCCATTCATCGTTTGGGTGGATGGGCAATTGGCAGGCTTCGCTCTGGTCAAAAGGGGTTCGGACTTCTCAGGAAACGCGGCAGTTTGGGACATGGCTGACTTCTTCATCGTGCGCGGCAACCGCAGAAAAGGCGTCGGCGACCGCGTCGCGCAAAGTATCTGGCGACAATTTCCAGGGGCTTGGGAAGTTCGTGTAATCACCGCCAATGTGCCGGCGCAGCAGTTCTGGGCAAACACAATCTCTCGTTTCCTGGGCAAAACAATACGGCCTGCATTGGCGACAAACGGCAACGAGACCCGGTACCTCTTTCTGTTCGCATCGGAAGCAAACCCATCCGCCGGGGCGGCAGAAGTATGACGGGCGAGAATGACCCTGATCAAATAACGCGGCCCTCGTCATAACTCGCTCGATGTTCGTCCGGGCTCGAGCAAGGCGGTCCCACTCCCTTGTTACACGGGCACGTATTGGTTGAGGTAGCGTTTGGCCATGCGGAAACCGACCTTGTAGGGATCGCTGAAATCCGGCCCCGGGTTATCCGCGGCGCCGTAGAGATCGTCTTCATGTTCGATGCTCATCGCTCCCTGATAGCCGGCGCTTTGCAAAACGCTGAAGAACTCAGGCCAGGGGACATGGCCCATACCGGGAATGCGAAACTGCCACCACCGCGCCTGGTCTACCGGCTCGATGCCGCCACGGCGCACCACATCCCAATGGATCTGTGTGTCCTTCAGATGAACGTCGTAAATCTTATCGATGAACTCTTTTGCGGTTTGCACCGGGTCCATCATTTGCCACAGTAAATGCGACGGATCGTATTGCAGGCCGACATAAGGAGAATTGTCGAAGGCCTTAAATAACGCGGTAAAGCCAACCGGACTGGTGGCAATGTTGGGGCCGCCCTGCCAGGGCTCCCACAAGATACGCACTTTGTGCTGCTGACAAGCCGCGAAATACTTCTCGTGATACACGCGCACAATCTCGTCTACCTGCGCCGCGAAGGTCAAGAGCGGGGTCTTTGCCGGATTGGGTTCCTATATAAGGGACGCCTAGTTTGCCGGCCAGTTCGATCGCCTTCACAAAAGCGGTGTTTTGCCGCTCCCGCTCCGCGGGATCTGCGGCGATATGGTTGGCGTTCACCTGCAGAGCCGAAACAGGCATCGCTTTTGCAGAGAGGTGACTCCGGATGCGCCCGATCGCTTCGTCTGTGATCGTGGTTGTATCCAGTCCCGCCGTGCCGGCTCCGGCGGAGAGGATCATGTTGTTGAATCCTTCCTGCAGGGCGAAGTCTACGTTCGCTTCGGTATATTTGCCCAGAATGCCGAGCCGCGGTTTCCACTCTGGGGTGCGGGCTCCGGCTTTCGGCAACGCCGCCAGGACAGCTGCGGCAGTTGCGGTTCCAAGCAGGGTACGACGAGTCATGTTGCCGTTCGGCAGAGTGCAGGTTTTGTGGGATGCCAAGGTTTCCTCCCCCAAGAGAATACGCCATTGGCCAGTGGCGTTTTTGCCCATCCTTGTGGAAAGGCAGTCAGGAGCCGAGCGCCGCCAGGGTCGCGATGTCCCAACCCGCATCTGCAACCACTTCCACGTTGGCCGCCCTGGAGTAGGCTGTGCGCACCACGTCGACTGGCACCGGTTTACCGGCTGCATCCACCATGCCTCCCATGACAACGCGCTTCGGACCAGGTAATTCTGTTAGGTCGATGTGATGAAGAATGCCTGGCACGAAACTGGCGAATGGATGCGTGTACTCTTCAGTCTCCACTATGTTGCGGTACGACAACAGGCCCCCGCAGAGATACAGGGCGGCGAAGTTGGAATCGAGCGCGGCCGCGAACTGCATGGGTACTGTCCACTGGCCTCGTGCGGCTACAACCAATGGCAGACCCGCGACACCGTCGTGGTGGCGAAGCGCCTCCAAAGCAGCTGTGATATCCGTGACGCGCTGCCCTAGCAGCGGCTTGCCCAGGATCAGCGATGCCCACGCCCAGGCTTCTTCGCTCTGGTGATCCTCCGCGTAGGCCGCAGCGCCACGACTCAACTCAGGCGTCATGTCGCCTACCCCGCGAAGATCAGGAATACACACGATATGCCCCTTCGTCGCCAGTGTTTGGTACAAGCCATCCTGCTGCCAGCGGTGATCGTAGTTACGCCCGGCGGGCTCGAGCAGCAACAGTGTGGATTTTGCCGGAACACGTGTTGGTCGAATCAGCCACGCCGGCAACCATACCTGGGGCGCCGACTGAATTTCCAGAGCCTCGATCTCGCAGCCGTCAGACGGTACGCGCTTCAAAACGAATGCCGCCAAACCCCGAGGCGGCATTTCAGCTCCAAGGAAGGTCTTCAGGAACTCCGGCGACTGGGTCCTGGAGCGATTGGGCATCGCGGCGAGCGTCAGAGAGAAAGGAGTCGCAGCACCCGAGTGCGCGCGTGTCACGTTTCCCGAAGCGGACACCCACAGAGTTGCATCCTCTTCCACCACAGTCGGCGGTTCCACCTCCACGTGACCAATGCCGCCTTTGAGCCAGCGATCGAACCAGCTGTACACCTGCAACCGCGTGTCATACGACAGCGCGTGCGGCAGCGGCGTGCCACCCCAGGCGATCTGATCCTGTTTGCCGAGCACCGCATAAACTCCTCGCAGCTTTTGGAATTCCTCCCAACCGCTTGCGACATAACGTGGCGAATAGGTGCCAAAGAAGTCTTTATCACTGACAGTCACCAATAGCGGCTTCGGGGCCAATGGATACAGGAGATCCCATCGATCAAAGCCCAAGGGCACGGACCCGGCAAAATTCTGCTCGGCGTCATCAGTGGAGCCCGGCGCGTCAAAATTCGCGCAGGCAAAGTTTTCGGTCATGCCGCTGCACACGGCTGCTGCCGCGATGCGGTCATCCACTGCGGAGAGAAACATGGTTGTCGTCGCTCCGCCGGATTGGCCGGTGGCTCCAATGCGCTTTGCATCCACCAGGGGATGAGAGGCCAACACGTCGAGGCTTCGCACCGCATCCCACGTCTGCATGCGCGTGGCGCTGTCGCCGATCAGCAGCATCTGCCTCCCCGCATGCGAGTGTTCGTCGTCTTGTGGAGACAGCCGGGATCTTGTTCCAGAAGCGTCTGGATAATAGATCCTCTCCCCCTGGCCCATAGGGTCGAAGCCCAGCACCAGAAAGCCTAGTTGCGCGAGTCCCTGGCAGCACCGCTGATAGGTCGCCCCGGCTTTGCCGTTGAGCGTGTGTCCCATTTGAAAAAGTATGCCCGGGAAAGGCGGCTTGAATGACCTGGGGATGTAAAGATTCGCAGCAACAAAAAAGTTCGGCTGGCTTTTGTAGAGCAATTTCTCCACGCGATAATGTGCCCGCTGAAAGCCTCCTACGGACCGAACGTTGAGCGGTGTTCGCTCCGGCGCTCCCCCAACCAGCTTCCAGAACGATTCTCGCGACCACTGTTGATATTGGCGCACTGCCGCCAGTGTTGTCAGCGTGCCGATTCTTTGGTTGCGGGTCGCATACGCATGCGCCGCCAGTTCATTAAGGAAATCTGGCAGGCAGCGAGAGTAGTCTCGGTAGGCGACGCCAGGATAAGACTCCGGCGGCGCCGTCTGCTTGCCCGCAAGCGGCGAAGCAGCAGCTTGCTCCGCAAACAATGAACCATAGGTCGCAAGCGGAGGAAGCGCAGACAAAGCGGCTATCATTTTCCTGCGTGTCATTACCATCGTTGGTCCGGCTCCAGGCGTTCATCGTTCTTCTTGCGATCGCCATGAGTGCGACAATCTGTTATCCAAAGCTCAAAGCTATTGGCAGCATGGCTCCTGCCGTCAGCTTGAGTGCAGCTCGGCACAACAGCGGTCCTCCAAAGCGAGAAAGCCATTATGGTTGACTGGCTGTCTGTGCGCAGTCTATCAAGAGGCGGACTCGCCTGATCCGGGGAATAAGGAGCGAAATGAAATACGGTTGGCACCTTCTTTTTTTAGCGTCACTCAGTTCCCTTTCAGTTGCTGCTCAAGGCCCTCGTCTCGGCAGATGGAAAGTCATTGGTCCGGGCGGCGGGGGCACAATGATCGCTCCCACAATCAGCCCGCGCGATCCACGCATGGTGGTGGAGCATTGCGACATGACGGGCGGTTACATCACTTACGACGATGGGCACTCGTGGCGAATGTTTAATCTGCGGAGCGGTATCCAGGTGTTCGCCTTCGACCCCTCAAACGATAGCGTTGTCTATGCCGGCAATGAAGCGCTGTGGCGCTCCTCCAACCGGGGGAAAACATGGGCGATGCTTTATCCATCGCCCGCCCGTAATACGGTGGAGCATCAGGTGGGCGACCATGCAGAGGTTTACCTTACCTCCAATGATCCAGGCTATCGCGGTGGAAGTATCACGGCGATTGCCGTGGATCCCGCACGCAGCAGTCATCTCGTCACCGCCTGGACGCAAAAGAACGGGTCCGCCACGCTGATGTCTTCACGCGACGCCGGCGCCTCCTGGAAGCAATTGGCGCCTTTGCCGTCGCAAGTGTCGTTGCTGCTGGTAAACCAAACAGGCCTCATCGCTATCTCCGGCTCGTCTGCGTTCCGAATCTCGCCGGGTGGTGAAGTTAAAGAAGTTGGCACAGTCCCCGGCAAGCTCAGGCAGGTGAGCGCCGGCCGGTCAGGCGCTTCCGTGTGGCTGTACGCGACCAATACGGATGGCGAGCTATTCGCATCACAGGACTCCGGCAAGCATTGGACGAGGGCATCGCCGGCTCTGGGCCAAAGTGCGGGGCGCTTCGAAGCTGTGTCTACCAGCGAAGGTAACCCCCACATCGCCTATGTGGGGTTCCGGGGATTGCAGCTCGGAACCGGAAAAGAAAACCTATATAACGGCATCGCAAAAACCACAGATGGCGGCCGCAGCTGGAAGATCGTATTCCAGGAATCAACGCACCGGGCAACCAACCTGAAAGGTACGTGGATCGAGGAGCGCGCCGCGCAGGACGGCGAGGATATCTGGTTCGATTCCGCATATAGCCTCGGAACCGCCCCAGGGAATGCAGACGTTGTGTATGGCACTGACCTCTTTCGCACCTATCGATCGCTGGACGGTGGCGTCCAGTGGGAGGAAGTCAATTCCGCCCGGGCCGGGAACGATCGGTGGAGCACGCGAGGACTCGATGTAACCACGGATTATGGCGTGCAGTTCGACCCCTTCGACCCGCGGCACATTTATATCGACTACACAGACATAGGATTGTTTCAAAGCCGCGATGGCGGCCACTCCTGGACCGGCAGCACAGAGGGTGTCCCAGAAAAGTGGCGCAACACGACCTACTGGTTAGCCTTTGACCCGGCCGTAAAAGGCCGCGTGTGGGCTGCGTTCAGCGGTACGCACGACCTGCCCCGGCCAAAGATGTTTCGCGCACGCAGTCCGCTAAAATTTGAGGGCGGCGTTGGGGTCTCCTCGGATGGAGGTCTCCATTGGAAGCCCAGTAGCGCAGGCATGCCGCCGGCATCGATCACGCACATCCTGTTGGATCCTGAAAGCCCTGCGGGTAGCAGGACTCTGTACGCCACGGCATTCGGGCGAGGGGTGTACAAGTCAACGGATAACGGCAAGACCTGGGAACTCAGGAACGCAGGTATTGCCGGAGAGGAACCCTTCGCCTGGCGGATCACGCGGGCAACGGATGGCACGTTGTATCTCGTGCTCGCAAGGCGAAGTGAGGGAAAGGCGACGCCGGGTGACGGAGCAGGCGCGCTCTACCGCTCCATTGATCAAGCGGAGCACTGGGAACGCATGACCTTGCCGGCCGGCGTCGATGGACCCACTGCTCTCACGCTCGACCCGCGCAACCAGCAGCGCATGTACCTCACGGCCTGGGGGCACGACGGCGGTAGCGCAGACAGTGGTGGTGGCGTGTATGTTTCAGAAGATGGCGGAACAACATGGAAGACCCTTTATACCGACTCCCAGCATGTGTACGATCTGACGATCGACCCTAATCATCCTGACACGCTGTATATCTGCGGATTCGACGCGGCTGTCTTCCGCTCGACCGATCGCGGAACACACTGGCAACAGGTTGCCGGCTATCACTTCAAGTGGGGGCACCGCGTCATGATGGACCCCGCCGATCCGTCGCAGATCTATGTCACCACCTATGGTGGAGGCGTGTGGCATGGGCCAGCAGCAGGTGATCCTGCCCACGAAGATGTGTTAACGCCGGTTTCCGTAGCGCACTAGGCGCGACGGGTGAACTCAGCTTTCTCGCCATCCACAAAGATGGGTAGCCCCTGTCGTTCAACAGCTTTTTGTTGGCAGATTTGGGTTCATGCGCGGATCTCGATGGCAATCGTGAGGTGCTGGAGCATTCGAGGAGCAGATACGGGCGGAAATCACGCAAAGTCTTTCTTCGTCCCGAGCAGGCAAAAAGAGGGGCGAGCCAGGATGGCTCGCCCCTCAAGGGTAACCACTTCTCGTGGGCTAGAAGGTGATGCGTCCACGCAGGCGGATAGACCGGCGGTTATCCACTCCTTCCTGGGTGACGCTTTGATACTTCAGACCAAAATCGGGATTGGGAATGAAGTCAGTCGTGAGCGGTTGGATCGCTCCGGTATTGGGATCGAGATGGACGGTGAAACTGCCGAGGTTGGAAAAGTCATCAGAGCTGTTCGAATCAGGCGACAGCAGCGGGTGGTTGAAGACGTTGTCCGCATCCGCACCAAGTTGAAACGTGACCCGCTCCGTTAACTTGAAAGCTTTATGAACGCCAAGATTCACTCCGTAGGTGCCTGGACCGATAAGCGAATTACGCTTGGCGTTTTGCGGGTTGCTGAAGAACGTAGCGCCGGTGTCCGGCAGAGTAAAGGCGGCAGAGTTCCACTGGAGAGTCTTGCTTGAGCCGCTTTTTACATTGCCAACTACTTTGGCGCGGAACCCGCCGCTGAAATCGCCAACCGCATCGATAGCGCCGGAGGCGATATTCCCTGGAAAGACCGGGTCGCAATCATTGCAGGAGTAGAACGGCGTGAACCCCGTGCCGGTCTTGGCAAACATGTTGAAGCTCGTCTGCCACCCACCAATGGCAGCGTCCAGCCACCGCGACATGCCTCCGCCAAAACGTTGGCCTCGACCGACAGGCAGGTCAAAGACCCCGTAAGCCACCACACGATGACGCGACACGAACGAATCGGTTCCGTAGTCGCTATTAGGTTCAAGCTGGTTATAAGCATCGCCGCCGAGGCTGTCGTTGTCGGTATCAACGCCCGTTGACTTTTGATCAAGGTAGGTATAGGCAAGGCTGAGCGTGAAGTGCGAGACTTGGCGCTGCACTTGGCCCTGGAACGAAGTTGTCAGGCCATGACCCACGCTGCCAAAGGCGGTGACAAAATCTCCTAGCTCTGGAAAGCGCAAACGTGCTTTGTCTGCCGGGGAGTAGGCGCAGTTGAAGAGGTTGGCAGGATCGCAGATGGTGACACCATCACCCGTGGTGACACCAAAGAGATTGTCACTCGGAGCGATCATATCCAGATCCTGGCCGACAGTTTCGCCCGTAATGTAAGCGCCAATGTACGAGATGCGGATGGAGGAACGCAAAGGCAACTGCTTCTCGAAGGTGGCGTTCCATTGCTGCAGGCGTGGATTGCGAAGCCCTAGCGGAACACTGTTTGCGGTGGGCGTGTTGCCGAAGCCAGACGGAGTTCCGCCCACGTTAGGCGACGTTCCTTCCGTCTCGCCGCCGACAGGCCAGCCTTGAATCGCCGGCCCACCAGCAGTGGCCCGCTTGGTGTAGGTCTGGTTAAACGTATTGGTTGCGAGCGGGTCGCGAATAATGTGGGCCGTTGATGTAGGCGTAAAGATGCCGTAACCTCCACGCACCACCATGTCATTCGTAATGCGGAACGCCGCCCCGATGCGGGGGTTGATATCTGTTCTGTCGGTATGTACCAGGCTGTGGCCAACACCCGCCTGATTGGCAAACACATAGCCGTACGCAATGACGCTCGGGTCAATGTAAGCCAGGGTCTTTTTCGACGGCATGATGTAAGTCCCCGGCTTACCAGATACGGGGTTCGTACGATTAGGGTCGAAGTTCACCATCAGGTCATTGGTTTCGGTAAACGGGGTGAACAGATCGTAGCGCAGGCCCATGTTGATGGTAAGCCGGTCATTCAACCGGAAATCATCCTGCGCAAAAACACCTGACTCCCAGTTGAACACGTCCATGGCGGGGCGGCCCTCAGGGGTATAGTGCACGGTGTTGGGAGAAAGGCCCAGCAGCAGATTGGCAAGATCGTCTGTGCCACTACCGCTGTAACTGATCTGACCACGGGGATCACCTCGTCCAGAGGTAAAGCCGTCCTGGGCAGCATTGCGAACAAAGTCCGCGCCCAGCCTAAGGTTGTGACGACCAATCTCCCAGGTCAGCGTATCGCCGAAAGTGATGAGGTTCTGACTGAGGGGACGATTGGTATTGCGGCCACCGGTGCCGATCCCTGCAAAGTTCGCAAGACTAACGGCGGCCTGACCGTTGGTATCAAGTTCGCTCGGTCCCACAACAGTACCGTACGCGGTAACGTCCGCGTCAGAGAAGCCAATGCTCTCCAGAAAACCGCGCAGTGTTGTGTTGCTGTGGGTAAACAGGTATTGGCGATTAAACCCTCCACGCGCCTCGTTCACCATATGCGGGCCGAACAGGTGAGTGTAGGAGAAAGACAGTGTGTTGTTTAGACGATCAGTTTTGCTGAGGCCGAGCCCGGTGATCGGAGCTGCCACCTCGTTCAGTGCATCATTTTCTGAGCCACCGTGATAGACGCCGTAGACGCGATTATCATCGGAGAAGTCATGGTCGATGCGCAGGTCACCCAAATTCTGACCCGAATGTGCAGGGATCGAATTCTGATAGCCGATGACGCGGCCTGTATCAGGATCTTCGGGGGCTGAAAGGCCGATGTGCGGGTAATAGACGCTGAACATTTTCTGCACGATCGGGTTCAGCAGGCGTTGGGGAACCGTGATGAATTGCTGCCCAAGGCCACCCACAGTATCGGTGGCGATTTCTGAAGGAGTCAGAACCACACCGGTCGGCACAGTTGGCTTCACAGAATCGACGACGCCGGAAAAGTCACCGGCAATCAGGGCAGGATGAGGCAGATTGTTGACCCGTCCCGTGCTGCTGGGTAGGACCGTCCAATTGTGTTCGAACGCGGCGAAGAAAAAGGTATTTTTCAAATGCGGGATCGGACCGCCCACGGAACCGCCGGCATCCGTGATGTTGAAGAAGGGAAACGGATATTTCTCCTGGAAGGTCGATGGAGCGAACGATGCGGCAGCCGATTTGTCGGCGATTGTCCAGGCCGCAAGCGCAGAGTTCTTGTTGTTATAGAAGAGAGATCCATGCAAGTTCGATCCACCGCGCTTGGTGCTGATGCGCACACTTGCAATCCCGGCGTACTCGGCACTGAAGCCGTTGGAGAGAACATTAAATTCGCCCACCGATTCAAGCGAGGGCTTGCTCTGGGTCTGTTGGCCGAAAACACCGCCGTTCGCTCTTTGCCCGTCCACCGAAAACGCAGCCCCATAGCTTTGGGCGCCGAGGAACTTGAAGTCGCCGGAGACGCCGCTCTGCGTCACGTTGGGATTGATGTACATGAACGAGTAGATATCGCGCGAGTCGCGCGGTAGCTCGATGATCGATGTGGGGGAAAGGCTCTGATTCAAAGTAGGGCTTTCCGTGTTAATGATGGCTGCATCCGTAGTGACCTGCACCGATTCCTGAACAGAGGAAGGCTTCAACATTACATCGGCGGTGGCCGCGTTGGAACCACTCACCATCACCTGCTGCACGATGGAGGTTCCAAAGCCCGGGGCGGAGGCAGCTACCTTGTATTGCCCTGAGGGGAGCGCGGCAGCTTCATAGTTGCCGTGATCATCGCTTTGGTAGCTATGGGTGATCTTTGTCGCCGCATCGGTGACTTCGATAAGCGCATGAGGAACCTGCGCGCCACGTGCGTCCGTGATTGTACCGCGGATCGTGCCGAGGTCCGTGCCCTGGCCGAGAAGATAAGTCGAGGGCAGAAGAGCAAAGAGAATTCCGATGGAGAAGAGGCGAACGATGGTCAAGGAGAGAACTCTCTGGGGTGGGGTGAACAGATAAGTAACATAAACAGATTGCCGAAGCAATCGGAAAGAAATAAAACGCAGTCATACGGAAGGCCGGATGACAGGGCGCGCGCAGCTAAAGCAACAGGGCTAAGGGGATCGACGAATCGCATGGAGAGGCTCTGGTAAATCCAGGCCTCATGCGCCGTCACGGCGACAGGCTGCTTCCGGATCGCAAACGTAACCCGCGGTTTTGCGCGAATTCTCTTTCATTGACAGGCTTCGCCGCGGCGTACAAAGTAGTAGAACGTTCAGATCAAAAACAAAAGAAAGCGAAACATGCGCCAGGCCACCAGGCTGTTGGGATTGATTCTGCTGATGGCGGCGACTGCGAACGCGCAGCGTCCGGGCGGATTTTCAGTCATCGGCCCGGGAGGGGGCGGCGCGATGTTTCATCCGCTCGTGAGTCCCCACGATCCTTCTACCATCCTCGTGGCTTCTGACATGAGCGGTTCCTACATAACGCAGGACGCGGGTGCTTCCTGGCGCATGTTCAACCTGCGCGGGGTGGTGCGCTTCTTCGCGTTCGATCCTTCCCAGCCAAAGGTGATCTATGCCGACAATGGAAACCTTTGGCGCAGTCGAGATAGCGGCGACACCTGGGTTCTCGTATCGCCACTACCGTCGAACATCCGGGCGATCTCGATGGCGTCCGATCACAGCGATGAGACAGTCCTCTCAGCAACGGACTTTCCCGGCCCATTCACGGCATTTTCAGTCGATCCGGCCAATTCCAACCATCTGGTCGCGGCGACCGGCGGCGACAAGGCAAAGCTCGTTGAGTCCGCGGATGGGGGAGCGCACTGGAAGCTTAGCTGCGATCTTCCCGAGCCCATCCAGCAAATGTGGATCAGTGCAGTGCCGCAGAACTCTCTTTTGCTGGTTAGCAAGCACCACGTATTGGAAGGCTGGGATGGCCATTTGCATAACGCAGCGATACCGTCGGAAGCACTCGCTGTTTCCGTGGGCCGCGCAAAATCTGGTATGTGGACCATTTACGCCTTGAGTCAGGACGGCATTGCAATCTCACTAGATACAGGTGTGAGTTGGAACCATTCTCCATTGCCCGGTACAGGCGCACAACTTCGCGCCGTTGCATGCAGCCAGTTGCATCCTGAAACAGCCTACGTGTCCTATGGCCAACTTCGGCTGGATGGTCAAACCTGGCATGGAGTGGCTCGGACGCGCGATAGCGGCAGAACCTGGCGGCTGGTCTGGAAGGAATCCACTGACGCTGCGCCGAACGTGCAGGACGCGTGGGTGACAGCGACATTCGGCACCGATTGGGGAGAGAACCCGCTGGATATGGCGGTTGCCGATCAGGATGCGAATCGGGTGCTGGGTACCGACTTCGGGAGAACGCTGCTCAGCGATGACGGCGGTGAACACTGGCACGCTGCGTATGCGCGCAAGACCGCCGATGGAGGTTGGACCAGTACAGGGCTCGACGTGACCAATGCATACGGAATTCACTTCGATCCATTCGACAGTAAACGGCAATTCATCACCTATACCGACATTTCACTGTTTCGCAGCGAAACAGCAGGTCGGTCATGGTTGAGTTCCAGCACGGGCATCCCAAAAGAGTGGCTCAACACGGCGTACTGGATGCAATTCGATCCGGAGGTCCGCGGTCTTGCATGGACAGTGAACAGCGGCACGCACGATCTTCCGCGGCCAAAGATGTGGCGGCATACCTCCACAGATCAATACCAGGGCGGAGTCTGTCGAAGCGAGGATGGGGGCAAAACCTGGATGGCCTCGAGCGATGGCATGCCTCCCACCGCAGCGACAGACATAGTGCTCGATCCTCGAAGCCCAAGGCACCACCGCACGCTCTATGTGACGGCATTCGGGCGCGGCGTTTATAAAAGTGTGGACGACGGTCGAACCTGGTCTGCGAGCAACGAAGGAATCCACCAGCGGTCACCCCTGGCGTGGCGCATGACGCTTGCCACCGACCAGCGCCTGTACCTGATCCTCGCGCGCCGGTCAGAAAACGGAACGATCGGCAACAACGGCGATGGCGCACTGTACCAATCCATCGACGGGGCTGCCACCTGGCATTTGCTCCCCCTGCCTGCCGGCGTAAACGGACCTACCGGTATTGCTGCGGATCCCTTGCATCCGAAGCGCCTGTATCTATCAGCCTGGGCGCGCGCCACCGGCGACCATGGTGAAGGCGGAGGTGTGTATGTCTCCCAGGACAGCGGCAGACACTGGACCCTATCGTTGAATAGCGATCAGCATGTCTACGATGTAGCGCTCGACGCCAGACTCCCCGGAACGGTATATGCTGCCGGGTTTGAATCATCGGCCTGGGTTTCGCGTGACTTCGGCCAGGATTGGCAGCGGATTTCGGGCTTCAACTTTAAATGGGGGCAGCGCGTCATTCCTGATCCCGAAGATGTCACGAAGGTTTACGTCACAACGTTTGGCGGAGGCGTCTGGCATGGCACGGTCACCACGCGACCAGCAGTCCTGGACATCGCCACTCCGGAAATGGAACCTCATCTATGAAGGAAACTCCGTAAAAACCGGGCGCTTGCTGGGTTTTCAAGTACCCGCACCTGGTTACCATTTCATCTCTCACCGGGTTCGGGGTGGGAATTTGCCGCGAATGTTTGGGCAGGTCACCCAGTACCAGGTCACCCAATACCAGGTGCGCAGACCGTGAGGAACAGGCCGGGTGATGATCGGCGGACCGCGTGTTAAGTTGATGGCTACGCTGCGATCAGCCTCGGACCTGCGCAGACAGCTGCAGCACGTGGCTCTTCAGCGGCGAGGAGTAGCTGTAGCTTTAGCGAAAAGGGATTAGGTAAATGATTCGCAGAACATTTTTGAAGACTCTGATAGCCGGCGCGGGCGCCTCCATGATCGACTCCAGCGGCTTGTCAGCAGAAGCTGAAACAAAAGCGGCAACCATCGATTCCCCCTCGAAACAAAAGAAGGTTGTGATCGGGGGCGCTGGGATTACCGGCTTATGTTGTGGCTATGAGCTCATGAAGGCCGGCTTCGATGTCACGATTCTTGAAGCCTCCGGGAGGTATGGCGGCCACGTGTATACAGGGAGCGATGAGTTCTCCGACGGATTGTACGCTGACTTTGGCGCCGACCACATCACCAAGCCCGGATATGAGCGGCTCTTCAAGTATGCTGACGAGTTCGGGATTGCGGTGATTCCTTACCCCAATGCCGAGGGCTCGTGGCTTCCCTACCACAACGACAATCTAAGAATGATCGCCGGCAAGTCTTATACCAACGAGATGTTGGCCAATCCTGAAACGCTCACGGGCCTTGGTTTTAACAGCCGCGAGGTGCAGTTTCTATCGAAACATCCCTGGTACGAGCTTCAGGATTTGTATCTGCGACAGTACGTGGAAAAGGTGAAAGATCCATATCAACCGTTTGGCATAGGCTTTGACGACCTCGACAAGATATCGATTACTGAGATCTACAAGAAGGAAGGCGCCTCGGAAGCAGCCATCCGATACCTGGGAGAGGGGCACACCAGCGCACTCTATTGCGTGTGGAGGCTGGCCGCGATGAAGGCGCGCGGCATCCCGCCTTCCGAGGGTGAGATATTCCGGCTGAAGGGTGGAAACGAACAACTTCCCATCGCCTTCGCCAAGCGGCTCGGCTCACGCGTGAAACTGGCGCACCCGATTACCGCGATCGGGCAAAGCGGTCACGGGGTAACGGTCACCTTCCGTGAATATGGCTACAACGAAGACAAGACGGTTGGATGCGGATTTCTTCGTGAACTGCATAAGCCTGACCATCTCGAGAAATATCCCCATTACGCCTCCGCTTTCGCCGGCAAAGCAGTATGTGGTGGATAACCTGACATACAGCTCTCATCCCTTCTACGTTTTTGAGGCGAGCTCGAAATTCTGGCTTGAGGACGGGTTGAAAAGCATCAACATGGAGTTTGAGCATCCCGATATTTCTTCGATTTGGGAAGTGCCCAGTGAAGCAGAGACAACCCGGGTTATCTTGAAGGCCTATGGTCCGGGAGGGCTTTCTCCACAGCGTGTGCTGGCATCCTTTCGCAAAGTGTACCCAGGCAAACGCGATACGATCGTGCGTGCACTCACCCGGGATTGGACCCAGGACAAGCTTGCGCCCAGTTGTGAGATGGAGCCATTTCCCATCGGCGAGATGCATCGGTTCTGGCCGGAGATCCTGAAGCCGGAGGGAAGAATCTACTTCGCGGGAACCTACGCGGACCTTCTGAGTCGTGGTATGGAATCGTGCATACGATCCGCACAGCGAGTCGCCCAGGAGATTAAAGAAGCTTGATGACGACGCGCACAACAAGGGTGGCTGCGCTCAGCTTGCCTGTTCTCCTGTTGCCGGCCGCGATCCTTTGGAGCAGCGTTCGTGCCGCCGCCAACGAACAAGAGAATAGCGGGGCGCCGATCGTTAAGATCACGGCTCCCAGGGACAAAAGTAGTTACAGTTGGAATGCCATGGTGAACTACAGCATTGTGGCCTCTTATCAGGGAAAATCCACTGAATACCAGGAGCTCTCTTCGCGTGACGTGTTGCTGAAGACAACCTACGTCTCGGATCTATCGACGATAGCCGCATCGACGATAGCCGCAAAACCGGCGTTCGCCGCCGGCAGCACGCCAGCGGGTCTGTTGCAGATCACCCGCTCCACGTGCCTGGGGTGCCATAGCTTCAAGGCGAAGGCAATGGGACCTTCGTTTGCTGCGGTCGGTCAACGGTACCCGGAGAACCAGGCGAGCATGGAGACACTGTCTCAGCATATTCGCCAGGGATCCACGGGAGCCTGGGGACAAGAGCACATGCCGGCGCAAACAGAATTGAGCGACGACCAGGTGCATTCGATTGTGCTCTGGATTCTGCACGGCGCCGCTGATCCCAGCGTAAATTATTACGTTGGAACAGAAGGATCGTTTCGCATGGAAGCGGGCGGGACGGCCGATGCAAGGGGAGGCATGCTTCTCACCGCGAGCTACACCAGCGCAGCCCAGGGTGCCGATGCGGAGCACGCTGCTTACGGTGAGGATACGGTGATTGTTCAAGGCAAGTGAAGCGAAGCGGCCTTACTTCGCCGCCGGTGCGCGACCTGAAGACTCCAGAGAGGGCAGACGATGAGACGACGTGATTTCCTTGAGCTTGCAGCCGCCGGCCTGGGCATGGCCACTCTGGAAAAGCCCGCGCAGTCCCAGGTAATGGTGGAAAGAACAAACCCCGGCCAGCCCGGTCGCGGTAAGGTGCTAGCGCTGGTCACGCCTCATCTCGATGACGGGCCCATCTTCGCCAGCGGCACCATCGCAAAACTGCTCAGCGAGGGTTACACCGGCTACTTCATCCGCACCAGCAACGATGAAAAGGATTCCTACCAACTCAGCCTGGGCGAAACCGTGCTTGCCAACGAGCGCGACATGGCCCGCGTGGTACAGACGCTAGGGCTCACAAAATCCTACGACCTCGGCTACCGCAACCATCGGCTCGATGAGGTGTCCAGAACCGAAATCCGCAGCCGGTTGATCTTTTTGTTTCGACTGTTGAAGGTAGACACCGTCTTCAGCTACGACCCCTGGGGCCACTACGAAGAAAACCCCGATCACTCCGTCACCGCGCAGGCAGTGGAGTCGGCCTGTTGGATGGCGAGCGGCCTGCTTGATTACCCTGAGCAATTCGAAGCCGGGTTGAAGCCGCATGCGGTTACAGAAAAGTATTACTTTGCCCGCGGGCCGCAGTTGGTCAACCGGGCCGTGGAGATAGGTCCCTTTCTCGCACAAAAAGTAGCTACGATCGCAGCGTGCGAGACCATGATGACGCACATGGTAAACGACCTTCGCGATGGGCTGTCCCACCGTGGGCTTCGTGTACCCGCATTGAGTGGAGATGCAAAGCTGGCAACGCAGGAGTTTATCCGTGCCGCCTTTGTGTCCCGAGACCACGCTACCGGCCAGAAGTACGACCTATCCTATGCGGAAGAGTTTCACTACATCGGCCCGGATCCATCTCTGGATAGCTACATCGCGCAACATGCACAACGGATCTGATCGACATCATTCCGGCGGCGGGGTGCGTCTCGGTCCAGAGCCCTGAACTGGAGGCAAGCTTTTGCCCTGCAGCGAGATCTGGTCATCAACCTTGTGACCTAAGCTCGGGGGGCAGGGTCTAGCGACCAGCGGAAGTAACCCTTACTAACTTGTCATCCCACCACCGCCTCACCCTTGTCATTCCGAGCGCAGGCGAGCGATCTGCTGTGCGCCTTCTCCCGCCACAAATGTGTACAGAGCTCCAGCATCGGACGGGCAGAGGAACGTGGGTCCCGATAGCAGCCGCTTAGCTGCGAGGAGTGACTCTCCTGCCATTCCTGCTAAAAGAATGGTTCGTCTGCATGTCCGATGCTGGAGCTCTGTAGAAATTTGTGGACAGGAGAAGGCGCACAGCAGATCCCTCGACTGCGCTCGGGATGACAAAAGGGGGGGCGGTAGTTGGGGAGAGGTGGGGTGGGGGGGACGCTTTGTTGTTCTGAAGCGTAGTGGAGGGTTGTGCGTGACTCGCCTTTCCTCCTGCTGTTTTCCCCTTCCCCTATCTTTTCCTTTTCAGGCCCCCCTTTGTCATCCCTCGACTGCGCTCGGGACGACAAAAGGGGGGCCAGCGCAGGGGTCAGAACTTTACTTTTAGCAGGAACTGAAATTGGCGCGGTGTACCCGTTCCTATCGGGGTTGTGTTCAGTGGCAGATACCTTACGCCGAAATCGGAAGCAGAAACCAGCCCATCCGGGTTGGCAAACTGCGGGCTGTTCAAGACGTTGAACACTTCGGCGCGAAACTGAACCTGCAGCCGTTCTCCCAGGGGTACCACTTTGGAGAGAGCCGAATCGATTTGCCAAACACCGGCACCGCGCAGGAAGTTGCGGGGCACATCGCCAAAGCCTGCAGGGCAGGCGCCACCCGGATAAAGCGCGTCCTTCGTACCGGGCGTGCAGAAAGCAGCCGGATTGAAAGCACCGCCTGCTAAATACAAGGGTTGATCAGGGACCAGGTTGGGTCGCTGATTGTTGGTGTTCCCATCCGGGCCGGTGGCACTCGTCGTGAGGTTCACCGGGAAGCCGCCTCGTGCGTAGGCTACCCCGCTGAACTGCCAGGACCCGATGACGGCCCCGATCCATCCCGGCTGGGAAAGGAGGCTCTTGCCCGGCCCAAACGGCAGTTCGTAAATGAGATTTGCATTGAATACATTGCGTGCGTCGAACGCACTGTCCGCGCGCTCCCCGCACGGCTTTGCTCCTGCCGGCGAACAGGAGACGTTCTGCGGAGTGGCCGAGTCGCCATCGCCGCTTCCGTTCGTATCGTCGTCGATTTCATGCGACCAGGTGTAATTCAGGGAGGCTAACAATCCGCGCGAAAAGGAACGTCGCAGCGAAACGGCAAGCGCGTTGTACGAACTATTGCCGACGGTGCCGCGCCATGGAATCTGCGAGAACTTCGCGTAAGGACGCACACCGGTGGCCGGGTCAATCACGTTCACGTATGACTCGCCAAGCAGGTGGGTGCCCCTGGTCCCTACGTAAGCAAGGCTTAGCACGTAGTTTGCAGGCAATTGCTGGCCTGCCGAAAGGCCCCACTGCGTCACATACGAGTCTTTGCGTTGACGCTGTTCCGCATTCGGCGAATTAGTCCCATTGGTGCAGACTGGGTTGCCCTGCGCGTCCAAAGGTACGGGATAGCCAAGGCCGGGGCAGTTCTTAGGCGTAAGCGCGTAGCTCAGAACCTCATTCTTATCCGGAATGTTCTGGTCGTCCAGTTGACCGTCTTCGTGATAAATCCCAAACCCGCTACGCAGCACCGTCTTACCGCCGAAGGCCGCCGGGGCCCAGGCAATCGAGACGCGCGGATCCACATCGTCATAGTTTGGACGCCCGAAACTCGCTCCTGCACCGCAATACCCCTGGGCTCCGCAAGTGGCGAAATCAAACGGATTCCCACGACCAAGCACCTCGTGGAAAATGCCGAAGTACGAATATCGCAGGCCCAGATTCACAGTGAGATCCGGACGCCACTTGAACTCATCCTGTAGATAGCCGTACACATCCGTCTTGCGCAGGCCGTTGACCGGGTAGTCGCCCGTGATACTCGCTTTGTACGATTGATTCTGCGCGAAGCTGGTAAGCGAGTTGTAGCTCACCGTGCCATAAGCACTACTACCCTGGTTCATTTGTATGCGGCGGACTTCAGCTCCGCCCTTGATGACATTTCTTCCCTTCACCCACGTCACATCGTCGAGCCAGCCGAAGGAATTGCCCACACCTGTGCTCACCCGCCCGTTGTTCAACGAGGTGAGGCTGGCGATTGCAATCGCGTAGAGCGCGCCCGTCGGGTTCAGATAAATCGTATCTGTCGTACCGCGGTTGAAACCGAACCGCGCATCGTTCACCAGCGAAGGCGAGAAGACGTGACTTAAGGAGAGAACGCTGTTGACAGGAAACGACCTGAGCTTTTCCTGCTCATCGAGGTATTGTCCGGAGCTTGGCGAATAAGGAATCACGTATTCGGCGCGATCGATGTTGGCGCGCCAGAAGGCGCTCGTCGAATCAGAAAAGCGATAATCCAGGCGAAAACTCCCGGAGTTTTCCTCGCCGAGTTGCTTACCCTGGCCCACGTATTGCGACACATCGGCATTGCCTGTGGCGTTCTGCCCCATGGGGTACGCGCTCACGACGGGGGCAAGCGCCGGAGACTGAGCCAGCACCTCTGTGCGAAAGGCAGAGCTGGGTACATATCCAATGAGCGTTTGGCCCAGGTGCTGCTGGTAGCCTTCATACGCCATAAAGAAGAAAACTCGATCGCGTCGTACCGGACCGCCCAAAGCACCGCCGTACTGATTCAAGTGGAACGAAGGCTGGCGCGTGGGGTTGAGCGCGTCGATCGGATCTGTCGCGTCGAACGCATTATTGCGTAAGAAGTCGTAGGCATCGCCGTGCAGTTGATTGGTGCCATGCGGCGATGCCACCGCGACCTGGCCGCCGCCCGTACCGCCGGTCTGTGCCGTCGCCAGCACTGGCAACACGCTGATCTCCTCGACCGTGTCCAGAGGGATGGCCGCGCGCACATAGTACAGCTGCGACTGGTTGATGACGAACGTGGCATCCATGCCGTCGTAGGTGTAGTTGTTATCGTCGCGGCCCCGCCCGGCGTACCGAATCGAGCGCTGATTGCCTGCGCCGGGTCCACCGGCGGTATCGATCGCCGTAGGCACCAGGGCAGTGAGGGTAGCCCAGTTCTGCCCGTTGAGGGGGAGCTCCGCTGCCTGCGCGCGTTCAATCCAGGTGTTCAGAGTATTGTTCGTCTGGTCCTGCGACACCGGGCTGACCAATACCTCCACGTGCTCGGTGGGGCCGGCGATCTGCATATTCGCATTCAGCGTGCCAGTTTCTCCCAGCTTCTGCACGACGCGATCGAAGCGGAGTTGCTGAAATTCGTTGCGCGCGAAGCTCACGGCATAAATGCCAACCGGCAATCGGGGAAAATAGTAAGCTCCCTCCACGGACGAAACTGCTTCCCGCCGCAGTCCTGTGGCCTGCTGTTCCGCTGTGACTGTGACACCCGATAAGCGATGGCCGCCAATATCGCTCACCGTTCCGGTGAGTCCACTGGTGTCGATTTGTGCCCCGGCGGGCAATGCGGAGGCAAGAAGAAGCGAGAGCAATGCGATGAGTTGGCTTGACCAACCAGCGAGAACTTTATAGCGATACGACGACATGGGGGATGCGCAACCTTTCAGCGGTGTGAGAAGCAGGGCCGGGCGTGCACACTGAAACTCGCAGAGCTGGGTTACGAATCTGTAATCTTTACGGTAAATTTTTGTTGAATACGAATGCGGCTGCGCGACGTGTTGGTATGGCGAACAAACGCCGGTCAACAATCAACACAGCTTCAACGCAACGCCCCGTTTGCTGCAGGCCACCTCTAGAAGTTCCACGAGAGCTGGGGCGAAACGAAGTTGACACTCTTACCTGGAGGGCTTTCCTTAAGAAATGCCCCGGCGAAAAAGTGCTCGTACGCCAGGGATCCGCTCAGGTGTCGACTGAACTCGTAATCCAAAACCTCTTGTATCTGGGAGCCGATGAACCGCGCCCGCGAAGCACCCGGCGCATGCGTCAGGATGCCAACGATGTTGTACACCCCATCCTGCAAAGACTGCCGGTACAACAGCTCCAGGTTCGTGTTGCTGCTGGCTTTTTTCGAAAGAGCCAGCTTTAACGTGGGCCGCGCGATGATCAAGTTGTACGGACCGAGCAAAATACTCTCGCTTAAGTAGTTGCCGTTCGGGAACAGCGGGTTGAAGGTGCCCAGAGTATGGTCCTGCAGGTGATGATCTCCACTGAGAAAGCCGCCGTCGATCTCCGGGTGCGGATGCAGTCTCGCCTGTTGGAATGTGTAACCGAGATGGTAGCCGGTTCCCCAGGCGCGGATGTTTCCAGGACCGAATCGGCCAAACTGCCCGGTGTATTCAAAGTCGTAATCCCAATCGGCGGCATGCGACCACACACGACCACCCACCGTCTCGCGCTGTTCACGGCCGACGCCCGCTGCGTAGCGAGCCTGCCGGTGATCGAATCCGAGATAGTAGCCATCCACAAACGCTCGCGGCAGCCAGGGCATCCGGTGCGTTAGAGACAAGCCCCACAACTCTTCACCAGAGTTCGGCTGGTTATCGAAAAAGCCGGTCTTGATCAGGGTGGGTCGCACGGCCAGCGCATCGCCAGTCCAACCGGCCGCCTGCAGCATGACGCGAAACCCGTCGAAGGGCTGCTCCACATTCAAGCCGGCGCCAATGGCTACCAGCCGCGTTGATCCGAGCGAGACCAACTGACGACCTGCCCGCACGCTGAAGTGGCTTTCCTGCTTTTTGCAAATCGTCCAGTCGAGGAAGGCCTGGTTAATGTCCAGCTTGTCCTCGTCGATGCCAGGCCGGGGTCCGCCATCTCTGCCCTCCTCCAGCCCACTCTCCAGTTGCACAAATGTTCGTAAGTGTGGACCCAGGTGAAGATCGCCGCTTAGCAGATATCGCTGAAGAAAGTAGCCGTTATCGGCAGGTTGCGCGCCGAACGCAGGATGGTCCTGGTATTCCCCTCGCTCGCGCACCTGTCCCGTGATTGCGAGATAATGCCCCCGCCAAGGACCCGCAGGCAGGTAGTGGAACCTGTCCGTCCAGTCCGTCACGGCTCCGGGCTGCGCGAGGTAAGACCAATCGATGTCCCACACCTGCGGCGTGTAAGGGGGAGGCAGAGCTGCTCTGAACGAACCAGCCGCCTGCGCCCGGCTTATACCAGTGCCGAGGCAAACCAGGGCGAGCAGCATAAACAATTGAACTCGTGCGATCATTCGTCAGAAATCCTTGCGTGATTGGAAAGCGGGATGGGTGGGTGGAGCGGACGCTCCACCCACCGGGAAGTCTGTTGGTCGAGGTGCAACTCAGGCGTTGAGTTTTGAAATGATCTCGTCCCCCATAATTTTCTGCGCCTTCATGCCATCCGCGCTGCCAAAGTCGTTCTGCAATTCGGTGACTACCTGGTTCACCACGGTCACGACCACGCCGAGATCGCGCAGGCGGTCAAAAGTAACCTGATCGCCGAGCGTCGACATGGTGCCGCAAGCATCGGCTACTACGTAAACGGAATAGCCCAGCCGCACTGCATCGCGAGCCGCCCAGAACAAGCAGATATCGGTCGTGAGTCCGGCAAGAATTAAATTTTTTCTCCCGGTTGCCTTCACCGCACTTGCCAGCTCCGGCTGATCAAAGCAGCTGAGGATGCCACCCCGCTTGAATCGCGCTTTGGCTGCGTCGGGCGCGGCATCCTGAATTTCCTGAACGGTAGCACCGACATACTCCTCCATGGTCGTGGTGAAAAAGAGCGGGATGCCAAACTCAACTCCCATGCGGGCCAACACACGGCAACTTGCCACTACCGTTGTTTTGGGCATGCTCTTCACCCAATCGAGAGTGGTGACCTGGTGATCCACGAGAAGGATGATGCTGTCGCCTGGTTGAATACGGGGTATGACCACGTCGGTTGCCATTACTTTTCTCTCCTCGCGGTCCGTAGACGCGCGTGTTAAGCCCTATGGGCGTTAAGTAGAACGAGCACACGTCGGTGTGCCGGCAGTTCACGCGCATGCTTACCTATGTGCGTAAATTTGAGGTGCGCTACAACTCGGAACTCGTTTGGTGTGGGGTGTGCATTTCCACATCTCCCGAAGAAGCCGTCAGGAGTGATATAGCGTCCGGCGCAGGATAGAGCCAGGACCTGAGCGCCTTTGCCAGAAAGGGCATGATGAGGTAGCTGACCAGCCCGATCTCAAGCGCCATCATCAGTCCGCTCTGGAGCACGGGCGCCAACGGTACGTCAGCAACGAGAAATAGCCAGCGGAAACCAAGCGTCAGAGGGAAAAGCACCGTCCACATAAGCAGGCTGGTCTTCCAAAGCGCCGGTGTTCGTTGCGCCTCGTGCGGAGGCGGGAACCAGGCCTCGAGACCGCTGCTTACCTCGATGTTGCGCCGGCTCCAGAATCAGCCCGGAGGCCTGAGAGACCAGCCGCTTGCATTCCGCCGAATCCTGCCAGGCGTCGAAATGCGATTGGGCATCGAAGCGGACCAGCACGTGGTAGACCGGAGCCGTAGCGCTCGCCGGTCCTGTGGCGTGCACCCCCTGATGACCGGGATAGCGGGCAGCCGTATCCATGAGCTCTCGCAGCAGCGCATCGAACAGGAGCAGCTTTTCAGGAATAACGCGCCACAGTATTGCGATCGTTACTGGCGGATCTTCAGCACGTGATTGGTTGCTCATCTTTGGTGTTTCAGTTGGCAAGTTGCCTCCGATCGCGCTCTGGGGGGTTCTCCTCCTTGCGCTGGTTGAATCAACGAGGAAAGGAACGCGTCCTCGACGCTAGTGAGTTGAAACGTGCTGTTGCTCGAACAAGTCGCTCCGAGAGAAGGGCCGAAGTTGATCTGGCCTGCGGCCGCTTCCGTGTTCACATGTTGAAAGTGGGGCAAACGCAGACGGGCAACAAGTATGAATAGGGGTAAAATCGGCTACAGCCTGGGGTCATACCCGTTCTCAGAGAGGCGCTTCGGCGTCCAGCTTCTGAGATAAGCGGCACCGTTTGAGCAAGATGCGGAGTCTTATGCGTGGCAAGGGGGTACGGCCGGTGAGCAGCTTTTCCATCCTGCCGGATGCTGCACTCACACCGTCGGGATCCCTGCTTTTTACCTCTGTCCTAACCCACCACACCCAAAAAACAAGTAGGACGGGAGCGTGAACCCGCCTCTCCTCAGTGAGCGTTACACCCAGGGCGAAGCGGAAAAGGTTCTGCGCGCGCTTTCCGTGATCGCGGCGAGCCCCGCCTTCGTTCGGTCCGGCAGGATGATCCGGTTCCTCGACTACATCGTGAATGAGTCGCTCAGCCTCAAGGCAGAAGTGTCGGAGAGGCAAATCGCGGAAGCTGTGTTTGACCGCGGGGTTGATTGGGATCCCAAACTAGACCCGATCGTTCGCATCGAAGCAAGACGATTGCGCACCAAGCTTGACCAGTTCTACCGAGAGAATGCGCCGGCCGCTGAAGTCGTTATTAGTATCCCCAAGGGTGGTTACCTGGCGACCTTCACTTTCCCCGACGTGGCTGTAGCCGCTCCGGCGCCGGCTGCAGAGCAGGCTCCCATAGCAGCAGGGGCACGCTTGCCGAAGGGCGCCGTGCGGTGGGGGTTACTGCTGGCCCTGGGCGTCCTGGTGATGGCAGGCATAGCTCTTTGGTCGGAAAGCTCTGCGGTAGATATCCGCCAGGACCGGCCCTTGCTCATTCTTCCCTTCAAAATAGAAAGCGCTCAGCTTCCCGAAAGAGATGGAGCAGCCCTGGCCGGCAAACTTGCAGACGAAATACGCCGTCTGCAAAGCGAGACGCGCATCACCTGGAAGGCACAAACGGTAGATGATGTCTGGACCGCCGAGAGCGAGCCCTCACTGACCAGGCGCCTGTGGCATAGTTTCAACCAGGCCGCGCAGAGTGAGAATGAGCTCTTCCGTCAGCGCGTGAGAGTTTCGGGTAGCCTCGAACAAACCAATGGGACAGTAATCCTGTATCTTCGCAGCCCTTCGCTTGCTCCAGTCAGCTTTCGTGGCGAGCCTTCCGAACTGCCTGCTCTGCTGCACCAGGCGGCAGATCATCTATACGGGGAATCTCAGCCCGTGGCTTATTCGGTCTTCCTGGTCGAACAGCATCGCTTTGCTGAAGCCATTGCGTTCGCATCGAGGAAGCTGGCTTCAACCACCGCCCTGGGGGACCGGGGACAGCTGCTCTTCTCGTGGGCGAACGCACTGGCATCCGTGGGGCGGAGCAATGAAGCCATTGAGAAGATGCGCGCCGCGATGGATCTTCACACGCAATGCTGGGGATGTTATACCGCGCTGGCAGAACTCTACCTTGAGAGCGGGCAGCCCGATCAGGCTTTCGAAACGGGCCTGCTGCTCGAACGGGCGTCGCACCGCGGGTCCTGGCTGTATGCACACTTGCCTGCTCGTTTCTTCCGCCCGGTGCGGCCTGATGTGTATATCCCGATCGATCTCATGCGGCGAGACTACGGCGCACTCCGCCGTGCAATCGAACAGGAGTTGGCGGTGACCGCTGGAGAAGGCACCCACGTAGAAAGGCTCGAAGCCGCCTATGCCTCAATACTCATTTCTCTGCACGACCGCCGCAAAGCCGATATCGAGCTGGATGTTGCAGAACATCAGGAGACTAACCCGGTCACGCGCAGCCAGATCATGATCGCGCGGATGGAAATGGCGAAGGAGAGAAACGATCAGGTTGCATTGCAGCGACTGCTCGACGATGCTCGGGCGCACGTTCTTGAGCAGTCCCATGACCCCGCTTTGGGATCTGACTTTACCTGCTCTATCGGTCCTGCCTACGAGCGGATGCGGCGATCATGCCACGGCCAACCTCCTGCTGCAGGATGCGCCAGGCACGCTTGACTGCCTGCTGGCCAAAGCGGAGACCGAAGCGCTTCGCGGCAACACAACGCAGGCACAATCACTGTTTCTCAAAGCCAGGTCTCTCGCTCCCAGGCTCCCCGCACCCGCCTTCAGCTATGGAGAATTCCTGCTCCAATCTGGATCCGCAGGCGAAGCAAAGAAACAATTCCGGCTAGCCGGCCAACTCGGTCCAAACTGGGCAGAGCCGCAAGAAGCCATGGGGCGGCAAGCAGCAGGCGAGGGAGATCTGAAGGCCGCCGACGCCTTCTTCGCAAAAGCCGCCTCGCTGGCTCCCGCATGGGGGCAATGCCTCATCGAGTGGGGGGACGTACTTGCACGCATGGGCAGGACGAAAGAAGCAGCGGCCAGATATAGCCTGGCAGGTGCACTGGAGCTCACCCCAGCCGAATCGGCGCGCCTGCCAGGCAAGTCTGTTTCCCGTTAGACCGCCGTTTTCACTTCGGTCAGTTCCCTATCTGTACCGGTCCTAGTTGCTTGAATCGCGTCGCCGGCTTGCCGGTCAAGAGAGCAAATGGCAGCTTGCCTTTATCCACAGATTGCAGAAGGTAAGTCTCACCCGTGCGCACGGGAAATTGGAGCACGGCAGCCGATGTCGGCTTTAACGTCATCAGCTTGCCTTCGCCCTCCACCACTTCGACCACCTTCCCCGGCCAGGGATTGCGTACCCGGAGAACTGTATTCGCTCCAGCCTCGAATGCCACCGTCCCAGGCACGCCGGCGTGTACCTGCACGTCAACCCGGGTGCGGTCGTGCACCCAGACGCTGCCCTCGAAATCCCACACGGCCGGTGTCGCGGGCGCAATGCGAATCAGCCCGTCATCGTCATTTTGCACCAGGGCCTCTGCCATTGCGAGCGCCACTACGCCTTGCTGCTCCACATAGAATTCTCCCGGCGGCCCACCCCAATTCGCGAACCCATTCAGGTAAGTCTGATACTTCTCGGTCAGGGCAATCAGCGTCGAACGAACTTCGTCTGCCAATCCCAGGCGCGCTGCCTGCACTGGATCGAAACTCCAATCCTGGTGAATGGGGTAAGGTCGCGTGGCATAGGTAGCTTTCCCTAGCGCCAGAAGCTGGGGGTCTTCCCGCACCAGGTTGTAGGGCCACACAGGCTCAAGGCCAATATTTTCTTCGTTGTGCTCTGCTGCAGTGGGATCGTAAGAAGGAGCGATGACGGCCAGCACACCGCCGCCCGGCCCCGCTTTTGACGCCTGCGGCAAAGTAGGAATCAAGCTCAGTTCCCTTTCCAGCTGCCGCACTACCCTGCTATCGATGTGCAACGCCCGTGCTGCCGCAATCACCGTTGGGTAAAGCGCCGAGCGGGCCGCCACATCCGTCACAGGGTCGAGCGTATCCCACTGCTGCTCGTGTGCGTTCGAGGGGTGGGTGTGCATCTTGCCATCGGCTCCGCGGGTTTCATACGCCATCAGAAACTCGGCGCTGGCCAGCATCACGGGAAAGTTTGCCGCCAGAAACACGCCGTTCCGGGTGGCCAGGTATTGCCGCCATATCCAGAGAGACACCTCAGCCCCGGTCGAGAGGGTGCGCGCGTTGTAATACGGCTTCGAGGCCGCATCGCAGTCCATCCCCAACGTCGCTGGCCCCGCAGCGTCCCATTGCTCGTACTCCACTCCCGCACCATTGAAGCGCATCGTCTCCGGTATGCAAATACCCGGCCGCCCTGCCATGTGCTTACGCGTCCAGCCTTCTATATTTGGCAAATTCTCGCGGTACAAACGGAAGTAGGGTGCGTTTAACTCCGGCACGCCCGCGGCAATGTTCGCCGCTACCTGCATGCGCAAATTCCAATGCCAAAAAGCCGCCGGATCCCAACGATGCACATCCTGGACCGCAGAGTACAGGTCGGCAATCCCAGCTTGCGATCCTGGGTATCGACCGCCACTTTCGGCAGCAGCGGTGTAAAGGTACAGGTTGCGCAGGTTTTCCATGTATTCGCCCGAGCCATCGCTCGAGCTCACCTTGATCAGCCCGGCACGGCTCCAGTACTCGTGCCACCATGCTCTGTGCTCCTGAAGGCGTCCGTTGGCCAGCGCGGCTTCCACCGCATCCGGTTTGCCTGGCACTCCGCTCGCATGGGGGCAGGCGACCACAACCCGGAAATGTCCTTCAGCCGTGGGCAAAAAATGGATCGTCACCGAGCGGGCATCGGTCACCGTGGCCGACACCTGGCGGCCAGACGCCGTGATTGCAGCCACCGAGCCAAACGGCTCGCCAGTCGCTTCCGGACCGTAACGATCTACCCATTCCTCGGCCAATTTAGCAGTGGTGTGGGTGGCCGTTGCCGTCGGCTTGCGCGGTTCCCACAAATGAAGGGTCGCCGTCTGCGCGACCTCAGGATCGGCGCCCGTCACGTCCACTACGAAGGTGTCGGTAGAGATCTGCACGAACATCGTCACAGTGAGGCCGCCACCCTTCTCGACCAGGGTTCCGTTGTAAAGATCGAGGCGCCCTTTGAAATCAGACGCGCCTGTCATGGCGGCTAACCCGGGAATGACTAACTGGCCGGGAGAATCGCGGTGTGGCAGGGTATCTCCACGATTCAGCTGCGCGGTCAAGCCGTTTGCAGCCCACACGGCTACGCCGAGTCGTCCATTGCCCAGGGGGATCGCCTCGGCAGGCACGCGGTTGGGCTTGCTCAAAACGATATCGGAGCGGCTGACGAGTCCCGGGTTGTCGACAGCAAAGTGCCCCGCGCGCCAGGCCGTGGTTTGCGCAATGCTGCTGCTTAACGCGCAGCCGGCGAGAGTGAAAAGCAGAAGCGTGCAACGCATCCTACTGGTGTAACACTTCGCTGCCCTAAACGATAATGACGGGGCCCGCGCCCGGGTTGACCTAAGTCCGGCGTTCGACGCGTTTCGGCAGGATCGAGTCGGGCACGTAATTCGGCGGGACCGGCGTCCATTCCACCTGGAAGCGGCCGCTGTAGCCGAACAGCTTGCCCCATAGCGTATTCGCGGCGCTCATCTCCACCCGAAAACATTGTTGTGCGTCGTCGTACCACTCGCACACATCTGCGTTGCCTGAGAAGAGCAAGGGCAAACGCGCCCCGACCGCGCCTTCGTACACATGCTGCTTGCCCGAAACAAACCGCACGCCGCCGTTCTCGGTGACACGCGCGCTCAACTCCGCTGCCAGGTGCTGATGAGAACCGAGGTAGTGCACCAGGCACCCACGTTCTTCGCTGTAGACCATGTAGGCATCAAAGCGGCGCACCCGGGTGGTGGCAAACTTGCGCACCCAGCTCACCGTTTCGCGGCCTAAACAATCGAGGTAGGCGTAATTTTGGACGTTGAAGTGCACATCAGTCGCATGTTCAGGGAAATGGATGCCGCGCCAAACCCCCAGGTAGAGGAACGGCAAAGTATGCGCCGGGCCGCGCCACAGGCGCTCCATAACCCCGGAACCGATGGTCGCCAACCCGCTGGCAGAATGAAGCGAAAAGCGCTTCTGCAGCTGGGGATGCAGTTTCGAGAATTCAGAGCCCAGGGCCCGCTGATAGATAGACTGCATTGCCGCGAATCTCAGAAGCTTTCTTTGGGCGAAGCTTAGCAGAACCCCATGGCCGCGCATATAAGGGATCCGGCACACCCACTGCGCGGCCGCCCTGCTGATACCATCAAGTTCTGCTCCCTGCACGGTCCGGGCCTCACCACCATCCTGATGGTTTCTTTACATCATTTGCGGTAGAAACAAATTTGCCGGGAACACGTTTCCCCAGGAGAACCGATGTCCGACGCACTGCGCAATTTCATCGAGATACCTTACGCCGAGTTGGAAGAGCTCAACCTTCAGGCCAAAGAAGAACGCAAACAGCATGTTGCGCCCGAGGTCATTCGCGAGAAGCGATTGAAGTACCTTGCTGGGGAAAAACGGATCAAGGCCGTAACCGTGGTCTTTAGTGACCTTGAAGGCCGGCTGCACATGCTGGATTACGATAAGAAGTTCCTCATCAAGAGCGATGACAACCTGACCTTTGATGGCAGTTCCATTCGCGGCTTCACCGCGCAGCGAGAGAGCGACCTTCGCCTCGGCATCGATTGGAGCGCCTTCTACTGGGTACCTTCTGATGTGTTCGGCGCCGGCAAGGTACTGGTGTTTGGCGAAGTCATCGCCAAGAATGGCCAGCCCTACAGCGCTGATATTCGCGGTGTGCTCAAGAGCTACGCCAATGGTTTGTTTCAAAGCAAGGGATATACCCTCAACGCGGCCAACGAAATCGAGGGCTTTCTGTTTCAGGGCACCGATGCCGAGCGCCATTATCACGAAACCCAGCGTTTCGAGTATGTGAACACTGGCGGCTACTATCACTCACTGCCCGGCGATGTCTTACGGACGTTCATCGATACCAGCGCCGAAGTACAGCGGGCCATGGGATTTGAAAATGAGAAAGATCATCCTGAAGTCGCGCCATCACAGTTTGAGATCAATTACAGCTACAGCGATGTGGTGACGGCTGCCGATCAGATCCAGCTCTATAAGCTGGTTTGCCGGCAGATCGCCACCAGGATGGGTTTGACTGCGTCCTTTCTGCCCAAGCCGGTGGTGGGTGTGAACGGTAGCGGTATGCACACCAATGTTTCCATCAGCGAGAAGGGCAAAAACCTTTTTTGGGATGCACAGGGCGAGGAGATGCTGAGCAAGCTGGGCTGGGAATTTGTCGATCGCATCCTCACCCACGGCAACGATATCTGCGCGTTGCTGAACGCCAGCGTCAACTCTTATCGCCGTCTCGATCCGCATTTCGAGGCGCCCAACCAGGTGATGGCATCGGCCACCGATCGTGGCTCGATGGTGCGCATCCCTATCGGCAATGAGAAGAGCATGCGCGTGGAGGTTCGCTCGGTGAGTCCCGACGCCAATCCTTACCTTGTGCTTTATTCCGTCTTCAAGACTGGTATTGAAGGGCACACGGCGAATATTGAGAATTTGCGCAAGGCCAAGCGCTTCCTGCCCGACAATATCTACACCGCTTTGGAGAACTTCAAAGGCGCCGAGTGGACCACTACCCTGCTGGGCGCCGACGTGAAGGAACGGTATGCCGACCTGAAACAAGCCTCAGCCGATCGATGCCCTCGTCTTCTGGGTACCTTTGTCAAAGCTCCCGAGGTCCAGTACCACCACGATGTTTACAACCAATACCTCTGGAACAAGTTCTAGGCCAGGGCTGAGTTGCTTCTAAACGAAGCAATGTCATCAGCTGGAAATGCAGGTCCCGTCAGGCGGTCAGGAGTCGTATCCGTAGCCAACTCGGGTGTTCCATAGCTCAGGACGTTTTCAGTCGGGACCGGATTTCCTGTTACGCTGCACCGGATACATCTACGTGTGGCGGTTTTCATTGAGGAAAACCGCATGCAGATCGCCAGGGCTACCACCTTCAACAGGAAATCCGGGGAGATGTGGGAATTCACAACCGATCACCGGTAGCTCTTTCCTCCTGACTTCTGTTGAGGAGCAAGAGGGTAAAAGCAGAGTCGGGGTTGGCGCGTTGTATCAGTCATTGCCGCAGCCGGGCAGCAAATCCAGGTACGTCAGGCAGTGGAGAAACTACCGAAGTCACAAGCCCCCCTTTTGTCATCCCGAGCGCAGTCGAGGGATCTGCTGTGCGCCTTTCCCCCTCTACAAATCTTCACAACACCTCCAGGGTCGGATCCGCAGCCAAGCCTATTCTTCAGCTGCAATGCCAGGAATTCGAATTCTTACAGCGAGCGGCGGCAGCTGATCTGTGGATCCCTCTGCCTATCCGACCCAGGAGCTTTGTACGCATTTGTGGAGGGAGAAAGGCGCGCAGCAGATCCCTCGACTGCCCTCGGGATGACAAAAGGGTGGGGACGGTGACTTGAGAATATTGAGTGGCGGCTGGCGCGTTGTATCAGGCACGGACTTGGCCGAGCAGCAAATCCGGGTACCTCGGGCAGTGGAGCATAAACGCAGCCAAGCCTATCCTTCAGCTGCGATGCCAGGAGTCCGAATTCTTGCAGCGAGCAGCAGCAGCTGATCTGTGGGTCATTCTGCCTATCCGACCCAGGAGCTTTGTACGAATTTGTGGAGGGAGAAATGCGCACGGCAGAACCCTCGACTGCGCTCGGGATGACAAAAAGGGTGGAGACGGTTCAACATTGGTGGTCGCCGCGCTCGGCTGCGGGCGGGATGTCAAATCAACTCCACCCGCTTGATCTCTCCCGCAATCGGCCCGTAGCTGACGATGGCGCAAATCGCAGTCGCGCCTACAAACAGCAGCACCTCGTCAAACGAGCCCGTCTTCCTGACCAGGTAACCGATGATGATGGGCGTAGTGATGCCCGCCAGGTTGCCGATCAGATTGAATAACGCTCCGTTCAGACCCACCATCCCCTTCGGCGAAGTATCTGAAACCACGGTCCATCCCAGCGATCCAAATCCCTTGCCAAAAAAAGACAGCGACATCAAGCCCAGCATCACCGCCTGCGCTGGAGCGTAGTTACACGCAATCATGGTGACAGATAGCAGCATCCCGGCAATGATGGGCGCCTTGCGCGAAAAGCTCAGCGAGTGTCCCGCCCGCAATAGCCGGTCAGAGACAACACCTCCAAGAATGCCGCCGGTGCCACCGCAGAGCGCCGGCAGTGCCGCCGCAAACCCCACCTTCACAATTGATAAATGCCGCGCCTGTGACAAATACACCGGAAACCAGGTCAGGAAGAACCAGGTCAGCGTAGTAATGCAGTACTGTCCCAGATAAATCCCCACCAGCATGCGATGGCTAAGCAATGTCTTTACCGCTGACCAGCTGAGCATGCTGGACCGGCCTGCCTGGACCAACCCACCCCCCTGCTCAATGACCGCAATCTCCGCCCGGGAGACCCGCGGGTGTTCCCTGACCTCGTAAATGGTTTTCAGAGAAACGAACGCAAGCAGCAAGCCGAGCACCCCCATGAACCAGAAGCCACTCTTCCACCCGGCCGCGTGGGTGATCCAACCCAGGATGGGCCCGAAGATCATCAACGCAAAATACTGCGATGAATTGAAAATGGCAGATGCACGACCCCGCTCATTGGCAGGAAACCATGCCGCCACGATGCGCCCGTTGCCGGGAAACACCGGCGCCTGGGCAAACCCGGCGATCAGCCGAAGCACGAAGATTACGGTAAACGCCAGCGCCGCGTGCAGATACCCGGCGCAGCCAATCAGCAGCGCGCACACCGACCAAATGACAATGGCAAGGCTGTACACCCGCTTCGATCCGAACCGGTCGAGCAGTGCTCCAGAAGGCAACTGGCCGAGCACATAGGCCCAGCTAAACCCGGAGAACAAATACCCCATGCGCACGGGATTCAGGAGAAGGTCGCCGCCCATCACCGTGCCGGCAATCGAGAGCGCAACCCGGTCCCCGTAGCTGAAGCAGCTTACGGCAAAAAGAACAGCGATAATCCAGTAGCGAACATGGGTGGTAGCCGGCGCGTCCGCTCTCCCGGCCAAGGTCAGGACTTTCCTGCGATCAATGCACTCAATTCTTCCCGCTCGGCAGAAGAGAGGTCGGTCAACGGTGGACGGACTGGCCCCGCCGGTCGCCCCACGGCTTGCAGGCCAGCCTTGATGATCGATACCGCATAGCCTTTGCGCCGGTTACGAATCTGGATGAGCGGCAGCACGAAGTCGCGGAGCCCTGCATATACGGCCGCATGATCTCGCCTGCGCACGGCGGCGTAAAAGTCCAGCGCGAACCTGGGCAGGAAATTGAAAATGGCCGAGGAATAGGTAGTCACACCCATCTCCAGATAAGGCAGGGCGAAGGTTTCGGCAGTTGGCAGGCCGCCAATGTAGGTAAGACGATCGCCCAGCCGGGCATGGATCCGCGTCATCCGCTCAATATCACCCACACCATCCTTGAAGCCAACCAGGTTTGGGCAACGCGCGCACAACTGCTCCAGCGTCACGTCATCAAGAATGGCGTTGTCGCGGTTGTACATGATGACGCCGAGGCTGGTAGCAGCGCACACCGATTCAACATGAGCCGCAAGCCCCGCCTGCTCTGAGCCAACCAGATACGGTGGCAGAAGAAGCAGGCCATCCGCACCGGCTTGTTCGGCTGCGCGCGCGAACTCCTTTGCCATGGCCGTACCGTAACCGCAACCCGCCACCAGCGGCACTTGCTGCGCCGTCTGCTCGACCGCGGCCTTCACCACGGCTGCATATTCGGTGAGCGTCAGGGAAAAAAACTCACCCGTTCCCCCAGCAGCAAATAGCCCGGCCGGCTTGTGAGCCAGTAACCAGGCAATGTGTTCCTGGTAGAGCCTGGGCTCAAACTCCAGGTGAGCGTCGAAGTGAGTCACCGGAAACGAAAGCAACCCCGCCCCGATCTTCTGCGCCATCTCCCCCGGATTCATCATTTTGATTGGATCTCCGCAGCCATCAGGATAAGTGGTCCACTGCCTGGATCAGCGCACGAATATAACCGTAGCAGTACGCGAACGACTGCAGCCCGTTGGGATCATTGGCCGCCTGCGGCACATGATCGGGCATCAGCATATAGGGATATCCCACCTCTTTATAAACCTGGATCGCTTTCACAAAGTCGACGTCTCCCTCATCCGGATACACCTCGAGAAAGTCGTCACGGCGCCCGCGAATATTGCGAAAGTGCACGTTAAAGATTTTGTTCCGCGAGCCAAAGTAGCGGATCACGTCGAAAATCTCCTTGCCCGGATCCTGCAGCATCTCGGAAACCGTTCCCTGGCAAAAGTTCAGGCCGTGGTAAGGGCTCTCGCGGATACTGATGAACTTCTTCAATCCATCCACGGTCCCCAGTACCCGGTTCACACCCTGGTAGCCTTCCGGCGGCATGCCTGGATCGTGCGGATGGCATGCCATGCGGATCTTGTACTCATTCGCTACAGGAATCACGCGATCAAGAAAGTAAGTGATACGCTCCCAGAATTGCTCGCCATTCACGGCGCCAGCCTTGGTCAACGGAGTCGCCGGATGCGCCTCAGCAAGCTTCCAGGTGCTGTACTGCGCATCTCCGCGTCCCGGCGTTCTGCCGCTGCGCACCACGCCCAAAATACTCATGTTGTACTTGATGGATGGGATCCCCGCCTGCGCGCAATTTCTGATCATGGTCTGCAGTGCTTCAATATCGCGGTCCCGTTCCGGACTCTGCGCCAGCATGATCGCCGGATGCTTCTCCCGATCGATATAGCTGGACTCAAGAAATGGGCGGCGCAGTGCAATCGATGCTGATGCCGTACTTCGCGCCCAGATCCACCAGCTGTTTCAGCTCTTCGACGGTTGCGTATATACGGTCCCCGGGGATCTCCGGATAACCGCAGATATTGCGCACGCTGTAGCGCGCGAGGTATTTGCAGGTGGGTCTGGTTCGTGGGCGCTGTCTGGTCGCCCAGTTTCATGAGCGCGCGCCTGGCTGTTCCGGCTGTCGGCGAGGCCGCCACGGGGAGTTTACTGGCGGCGACTAATCCGGCGGTCGTGCTGCCGGCAATAAAGTTCCTTCGATTCATGAACGCTTTCTTACTGCGCAGACTACTTACCCTGCAACCACTCCGTTACCACCACCTGGAAACCAGGCTAACCGACGACCGCGCCAAAGGCATCACTCACGATACTCTGGGCTTCCTCCTCGATCTGCAACAGGTGCTTTTGATCCTTGAAACTTTCCGCATAAATCTTGTAGATCTCCTCGGTGCCGGAAGGCCGCGCTGCGAACCATCCATTCTCTGCCATCACTTTGACTCCACCGATTGCCTGGCCATCCCCCGGCGCATGGGTTAACACGGCTTGTATTTTCTCGCCCGCCAGCGTGGGCGTGCGAATGCTTTCCTTGTTCATTTTTGCCAGCAACTTCTTTTGTTCCGTCGTGGCATGGGCATCCGTACGGTCGTACTGCGGGTCACCATATTTCTGCGTCAATTCGTGATAGATCTCGCCAGGATCTTTCCCCATCGTGGCTCGTCATCTCCGCAGCCAGCAGGGCGGCAATCAATCCGTCCTTATCGGTCGTCCACACCTGGCCGTTCCGACGCAGAAAAGAGGCGCCGGCGCTCTCTTCGCCAACAAAGCCGAGTGTGCCTTCAATCAATCCATCCACGAAGTATTTGAAACCCACTGGCACCTCGTACAATCGGCGATCCAGTCCGGCAGCGACGCGATCGATCATGCTGCTGCTCACGGCTGTCTTGCCAACCGCAACCTCTTTGCGCCACTCCGGGCGATGGGTAAACAAATACTGAATGCAAACCGCGAGGTAGTGATTGGCCGGCATCAGTCCGCGGCTCCGCGTCACGATGCCATGCCGGTCATGGTCGGTATCGCACGCCATCGCAACATCGAATTTGTCCTTCAGGGCGATCAGTGATTGCATGGCGTACTTCGACGAAGGATCCATGCGGATCTTGCCATCCCAATCGAGGGTCATGAAACGGAAGGTGGGGTCGACCACGTCGCTCACGACCGTAAGATTCAATTTGTAACGCTCTGCAATCGGCGCCCAGTAATGAACGCCGGCGCCGCCCAGGGGATGCACGCCGAAGCGGATCCCGGCAGAGCGAATCGCCTCCATATCGATAATATTTCCCAGATCTTCAACGTAAGCGGTGATGTAGTCATGCGTGTGCGTCGTGGATGCAGACATCGCCTTCTGCAAGGTGACGCGCGACACGCCGTCCAATTTCGCCGCCAAAAATTCATTGGCTTTCTTTTCAATCCACGACGTTGCCTCCGAGGAAGCGGGGCCCCCATGCGTGGGGTTGTACTTGAAGCCGCCGGACTCGGGCGGATTGTGTGACGGCGTGACGACGATGCCATCCGCCAGACCGGTCTTGCGGCCCTGGTTGTAGGTGAGAATTGCGTGCGACACCGCCGGTGTCGGCGTGTATTCATCCTTGTCGGCCACCATCACGTCGATATTGTTGGCCGCCAACACCTCAAGCGCGCTGGCCAGAGCCGGCCGTGAGAGCGGATGCGTGTCAATCCCCAGGAATAGCGGCCCATCCACCCCCTGTTGCCGCCGGTACAGGCAAATTGCCTGCGTGATCGCGAGAATGTGCCATTCGTTGAAGGATCGTGTGAACGAGGATCCTCGATGGCCGGAAGTGCCAAACGCAACCCGCTGCTCAGCAATCTCCGGATCGGGCCGATCTACAAAGTAGGCAGTGATCAGTTTTGGAACGTCCACCAATTGAGAAGGATCGGCCAATTGCCCGGCCCGGGGATGAATGGTATTCACGTCTTTGCTCCTTTTCAGGCTGCGGAAACACCTGGCGCTGGAAAAATCTGCTTTGTAACAGTCACGACGTTAGCCGTGCCGTAAACAACTAAAAATCGATCGGGCTGCCCTGTGTTAGGTCAATCATGACCGAAGTCGATTCCGCCACCCTGTTCAATTCACCAGCTCGTTTGCCAGGTCTCTGCCAAAATCGACCCGCAGCCTGCCATTTGTCTTGCGACCGCAAGAAACGATGATGGACAGTGTGCCTCGTTTTACCAACAAGCGCCTTCACTGCGCAACTTGCGAGCGCACTCTGGATTCTTAAGCGTGTGATTGACTTGAAGAGCCGTCAGCCTGTAGCTGTGGTTTAGCTTTGACCTTGGGTTGCTTAATTTTCGTGTGCATCGACATGTTTTGCAGGACATCTATATTTATGACCCACAATGTCCATGACCGCATCGAGAACTGCACAACCTGGCCGGTCACACCCACTTCGCCGCGGCCGTCGCGCATCGCAAGAAAGACTACGTCCAGGCGCAACAGCTTTCTGAAACACGGCCCACGAGTTTTCTGGTGCATGGCACCTAAACAAAGTGAAGATCTCGCGAAACATGATGGCAAGCCTTCAGTGCCGCTGGCGTCCCCCTCGCTGGAAGCAAACGCTGAGATTCTCCAGTTCAGTAGATTAACTTGAGCGAAAACTGAATCTGGCGAGAGGTTCCTGCTGTGCGACTGATCTCGCCGAAACCAGATCCGAGCAGCGTGTTCGCCGGCAGGGCCATATTCACGATATTGAACAGGTTGAAGAACTCCGCGCGAAACTGCAGGTCCATTAATTCGATGCCGCTCGATCGGCGGCCCAGCGGCGTGCTCTTGATCAAGGCGAAATCAAAATCGTAATAGGCTGGACCCCGAAACGTATTGCGGCCCAGGGTACCGAAACGCCCGCTATTTGGCCCGGTGCCGCCTGCCACATTTTCTGGTATGGAGAAATACGAGGCATTCGCCGCACCCAATCCGAAATAATCTTCGCGCACCTTGCGCGCGGTCGACAGATGCGGCTTCCCTACCTGGTCTGGCCGGTCGGCTCCGTTGGTCCCGGCGCCTGTCTGTTGCAACCCGGAGTAAACCGTGAATGGCGAGCCGCTGGTGATTGTGGAAATGCTAAGCAGTTCCCAACCCTTCACCACCGCACTGCCCAGTGGCCGCAAAAAAGAGACTTGTTCGCCGTGTAGATCCTGCGCCAGGCTCAGGGTAAACACATGAGCCACGTCAAAGGTGGCTGGCCCTTTTTCCGGGTGCGTGTCGTACGGGTTTTGGGGTGAGGTCTGGGAAACCGTGCCCGAATTTCCGTTCACAAAGCCACCTAATACGGAACTGGCCTCGTCCAGTGCTTTCGACCACGTGTAGCTGGCCTGCACCCCCGGGCCGCCGTGGGCCACCGTGCCCTGCAGTGAAGTTTGCAGCGCGTGGTACGAAGAATGAGCGGTGCGGGTGACCACGTTTTCTGTGCCAAAGCCGCCGGTGATGTTCCCTGCGGCGTCGAACTGCGTGTAGGGTGCGAAGCCGGGCCCTGCCCCGGGATAGCCGTTGAAGTAGCTGGTGCGGGCCAGTTTAGCCGCCGCTGTGCCGATGTAGGAAGCGCTGGCCACCAGGTCGCCAAAGTGCCGTTCCACTCCCAACGTCCAGGTCTGCAGATAGGCATTGCCGAAAGCCGGGTCAATCGAAGTAATGTTCAGCGGCGTGATCTGGTGGTCGGGCGAGAGCGCTGCCACGTCCTGCTGGTAGCGCGCGAAATCCATGACTGTGTTGGCATGCACTGCCTTGGTTCCATTGGCGAAAATGTCTTGCCCGTCAGGCGAGTAGACCCGTGGTAATTCCCCTGAAGTGATCTGGAAGCCGTATGGAATGGGCGCCGCCGCGGCAGACGACAAACGGGGATAGATGGTGAACGGGGTCGAGCCTGTCAGTGAATTGTCCTGAAAGAGATTGGGAGGGATGGTGGTGATCGCGCCGGCTATCCGCACATGCGTCTGCTGCGCCGCGAGCCAATCCAATTGGACGCGCGGTCCCCATCCATTCAGGTTGAACTTGTATCCAGGCTGCGGGTTGATCACAAATGTCTGTGCAATCCCGGTAGGGGTTTTCTGGAACGCGAGCCCCGACGTCCGTTTTGCCCGCTCAGAAAAGGGCGAGTAAAGCTCATAGCGCAGGCCATAATCGAGCACCAGTCGGGGCGTGATCTTCCACGTGTCCTGCGCATAGAAAGCGGCGGCGTTGCGGTTGATGGCCGCCGCACCAATATGCTCACCGCCCGAGAAGTAGGTAGGGGCCACCGCCACCGTATACACAAACGGGCTGCCGCTCAACAAACTGCTCAGAGTGTCGGGCAGCGGATCACCCACATGGATATCGTGCTGCCCGCTCTGTGAGGGAATGTTGACCGGAGAATACGCGGTGCCCCCGCCAAAGTCGTATTCGCCATTGGGACTGATACCGAAGTAAGTCGTGTCGCGGTTCAGCCGAACCTCGGCTCCTGCCTTGAACGCATGGTGCGACGTGGTGAAGAATACATTCTCGCGCCCCTGAAAAAGATTGCCGTAAATGCTGATCACCGTGCCGGCAGCTGCGTTAAACGGTTCGTACGCGCCATCATTGAACTTGACGCCGGGATCGCTCTTGTCGGCTGTTGGGAATGAGGGAGTCGAGCGGGTAACGCTCAATGAGGACTCGCTGACCCACCGCGGTGAGGGTGTGCGTGTGTAGGTGAACACCAGGTTGCGTTGGCGGTCAACGTAGCGCACACCGAAGTTCTCGTCGATCACGGTTTGGTCTGGATTGGTCGTCGGTCCGTTCAGGTTGTTGAAATTGAAACGCGCGCGAAAAGTTGTGATTTCCCACTCAGCCGATGGTCCACGCGGAAGGAAAACTGGTTCGCGTTGGTAACCACGGGCGATGAACTGGCGTAGGTGTGCACGCCGAACGAGCCAAGCGGATTATTGGGCAGCGGATAGCGCGCCAGCACGGCCGCGATGCCGGCGTTCACCGGCACCATTAACGTGTCACCGGGAAACGCTGTGCTGTCCATGCCCGCCCGTTCGAGCGCGGTTGGCACGGGAAACACCTGCGTCGTTCCCAGTACCTGGCGAAAGCCCTGGTATTGCCCGAAATAGAATGTCTTGCCCTCGCCGTTGTAGAGGTGAGGGAGAACGACCGGGCCGCCATTGGTGAAACCAAATTCATTGCGGCGAAAGGGCGGCAGCCTCCCCGGACTGGCTGCGGAAGGATGATCGAAGTAGTTACGCGCGTCGAATGCTGAGTTGCGCAGGAACTCAAAGAACGAACCGTGGAAGCCGCTGCTGCCGGAACGAGAAACGATGTTGGTGTAGCCCGCTCCACCGTTCCCAATCTGCGCCGGCATAAAGCCGGACTGTGACTGAATCTCCTGCACCGCATCGACGTTGAAGTTGCTGAAAGTGGACCCGCCCATCTCGGGATCACTGATGTCGGCGCCATCCATGGCAAAGGTCGCCTCCACACCGCGCTGGCCATTGATGGCAAATTGCTGAGTAAAGTTGGTCGCGCCATTTGCATCCGTCATGGTTCCCGCTGCCAGTAACAGCAACTGGCTAAAATCTCGTTTGTTGAGCGGCAATTCGCTGACCGCGTGGCTGGAAAGCGCGACGCCCCCCGAAGCCTCGGTCTCGGCATCGGCGGTCTGCAACAAAAGCGCGCTCTGCCCAGCGAGGGTCAGGATGACCGCAGGGTTGCCGGACCGCAAATCAATCACACGGCGCATAGGGCACGCGGCGACCCTCGACTGTGACAGACAATGCATAGCGACGCGGCTTGAGATGATAGAAAACGAAGGCGCCATCCGGCTCGGTCAGGGCGGTGAGAGTGTGGTCTTTTTCAACGATCTCGACCGTGGCGCCCTTCACGGGAGCGCCATCTGATCGGCGCAGCACGCCCCGCCAGTCGAGACCCCCGCCGGTGGTCTGCTGACTCGAAAGCGGCATTGCAAAAGAAAACCAGATCAGCAGACACAGCAGTCGTTTCATTCCGGGGGGCAACCGCTGCATTCGGATCCTTTGAGAGAGTTGGTAAACCTGCAGTCCGCATCCTATCGCGGTCTGGTCACAGCCGTCTCTCTCCCCACGGAAGCACCGCATTTCAGAGCGCTTAGAACGCGCGATTTGGGAACTTCCGGCCGATTGCACAAGAATGGAGACTTCGCGTCTGCCATCGTGTACACTCCATCGGCAAGGCAACAAGCATGTAACGGCACCCCCCTGCCGCAGGCTACGGTCGCGCAAGGGGAGCCCTTCAGCCTAAACGACACATCGGCCCGCGGACAACAAATACCGAGGAGAGAAATATATGAGTTTCTGCCAGACCTGTGGAACCAGCCTCACCGATGGAACTCTAAAATGTCCAGCTTGCGGAGCCGTACAGGGCGTAGCCGCCGCTCCGGGTGGCTATGCGGCGCCACCACCGGCCGCTCCGATGTATACGCAGCAGCCCGCGGTGGCCGCAGGCGCTGGCCTCAGCCCAAATGTCGCGGGAGCTTTGGCCTACCTGGTGGGCGCCATTACCGGTATTTTGTTCCTGGTGGTCGACCCGTTCAAAACCGACCGCTTCGTGCGTTTCCATGCGTTCCAGTCCATCTTCTTTAATCTCGCCTGGATTGCGTTCTGGATCGTCTGGACGATCATCGGCCTTGTGCTCGGCGCGATCTCGCATGGGCTGTTCTTCATCATTCAATTGCCGGTTAACCTGCTGGTGATGGTCGGCGGCCTTTGCCTCTGGGTGTACCTGATGTACACCGCGTATCAAGGCAAGACGGTCCAACTGCCGATCATCGGGCCCCTGGCAGCAAAGCAGGCCGGCATTGCCCCGGCAGTCGGTCAACGGATGTAAGTAAGGCAACGAACGTAAGTAAAAGGACCCTTCGGCGACGAAGGGTCCTTTAGTAGTTCTGGTGCGTAGTAGTTCTAGTGCGCGACGGATACCGGAACCGAACCGGGCTGCTTTTTTGCAGTGCCGCGTATGCCGAGCAAGGTAAGCAGCGGCGCCGTCAGCATCGTGGTCACCAGGGCCATGACCACCAACATGGTGAACAGCGTGGGAGAGAACGCGCCCACCGTGTAAGCAATATTCAAAACGATCAACTCCACCAGGCCGCGGGTGTTGAGCAAGGCTCCCAGGGCCGCGGCGTCTCTCCACGATTGACCGGTCCAGCGTGCAGCCAGAGCGGCTCCTCCCATTTTGCCAAACACAGCCGCCAGCAGTACGATCCCCGCCCACAACCACATGGAGGTATCGTTCAACAGGTCCAGCCGCGTACGCATGCCCGTCAAAGCAAAAAACAGCGGCAGCAACAGAACGGAGACAAGCATGTCAAGACGCTCCCGCAAGGCGAGCTGCCAATGCGGGACTCGCGGAAAGCAGACACCTGCAAGAAACGCACCGAACAGGGGATGCACCCCAATCTTGTCAGTAGCCGCAGCCGAAAGCAGCGCACCGGCCACCACCACGCCCAGCAACTCGAGCGTTAGCTGATTTTTCTCGCCCTGGCGGCGTACGAGATAAGCAGCCAGCGGACGGACCACGCCCAGCATGATCGCCAGGTACACAATGAGGCCGGTAATACGAAACAGCAGCGAGGACGGGGCCGCATCTCCACCGATGAAGGCCAGCGCAAACGCCAACAGCAGCCACGCGACCACATCGTCGACCGCGGCACACAAGATCGCCGTAGTGCCTAAAGCAGTGCCCTGCAGATTCCGCTCTTCCAGAATGCGCGCCAGCACAGGGAATGCAGTAATGCTCATCGAGATACCGAGAAAGAGAACAAATGGCATGCTGCCGATGCCGTGCGGGGCAAAGCGGACGCGCAGTGAATGCGCCAGTATGGCCGCCATACCAAAGGGCAAAAGGATGCTCATGCCACTCGCCATCACGGCGGTCACGCGATGGCGGTAAAGCTGCTCATAATCCAGTTCCATCCCAATCAGGAATAGAAACAGAACCAAGCCAACGGTGGAGAGCGTCTCAAACGGGGCGAACGAACTAATGGGAAACAGTTGGGCGGAGAGGTGCGGGGCCAGGCGCCCGAACACAGAGGGGCCGACGAGAATGCCGCCAATGATTTCGCCGATCACGCGGGCCTGGCCCACTTTAAGCGCCAGCCAGCCGCAGGTTAACGTAATCAGCAACACGATCGCCATCTGCGTCAACAGGAGGGTCATATGGGATGTCCTTTGCTTGCTGTGATCAGCCGGGCAATCGCGACCGGTACTCTGGAGGTTTTATTTTACCGTCGGAAGGGAATAAAGCAGGGTGGGGTTAACTCAGGACGGGGGTTTTGCGTGGAAGTGGGGTTGTGCTTTTAGTTTGGGGTGTGGATGTACCCCACGCAAGCCAAACACGGCTTGCATCGGCCACCCGGGTTCTTAGGAGACGCCCGGGTTTTTCTGGGCCCGGCATTTTGGTGCCGCACGGAAGCTCTGACGACTCTCCTTTTATGAGCGAACACGGGCAATTCACAGCGTCCAACCGACGACTTCCGGGCTCGTCGCTTAGAGTTGTAAGAAAAGCATGATCAACCACTGGATGAGATCTCGCCTGAAGCAATCTACTGTAATCGTTCTGCTCTTTTTGGCAGTCAGCGCACTCAGCGCCCATGCCGTCACCCTTGCTGATCGTCTGCGGGGCGGCTATGGGCCCTATCGGGCGAACAACGATTTGCTCTCTTATCACCTTGATATTCGTGTCAACCCAGAGCAAAAGTTCCTCCAAGGTAAAAACACGATTCGTTTTCGGATGTTGAAGGATGGCCGGCGCATTCAGCTCGACCTGCACTCGGCACTGAAAGTCGACAAGATCCTGCTGGGCACACAAACCCTGAAGTACCGGCGAGAAGCTGGTGCTGTGTTCGTTGACTTCCCCCAAACCCTGAAAGCCGGCAGTGAATACACCATCGACTTCCTCTATTCCGGCCATCCCGTGGAGACTGGCCGATTCGGCGCAATCACATTCCGCAAAGACCCAACGGGCCACCCCTGGGTCAACACGGCCTGCGAAGAAACCGGCGCCAGCGTCTGGTGGCCCAACAAGGATCAATGGCGCGACGAAGTGGAAAGCATGCAGATCAGCGTTGCCGTTCCCAACGGCCTGGTCGATGTGTCGAACGGAAAGTTCATGGGTTCCACCGACCTGGGCGACGGCTACACACGATGGGATTGGCTGGTCCATTACCCAATCAACAACTATGACGTTTCCCTGAACATCGGGAACTACGTCCACTTTTCCGATCATCTCGGCACGCTGCCGATGGATTTCTATGTTTTGCCGGAAGACAAGGCGAGGGCCGAAAAGCAATTCACCCAGGCGAAGCAGATGCTGGAGATTTTCGGCCACTACTTCGGCGATTACCCCTTCCCTCTCGACGGCTACAAGTTAATCCAGGCTCCCTACTCCGGCATGGAGCACCAGAGCGCAGTGACCTACGGCAACCAGTTCACCAACGGCTACCTGGGCCGCGACTGGGTCGGGCACGGTCTAAGCCTCCGCTTTGACTTCATCATCATTCACGAAAGCGCCCACGAGTGGTTCGGCAACAGCATCACCGCCGCTGACACCTCTGATATGTGGATCCACGAAGCCTGGGCCACCTACCTCGAGACGCTCTACGTGGAATCGCGCTGGGGCCGGGCCGATGCGCTGACCTATGTGAACGCATACGCTGCAAAAGTTAAAAATGATCGGCCGATCATTGCCGAGCGCGGCATCAACGCCCGTCCACCAGAAGATCAGTACTTCAAAGGAGCGCTTTTTCTGAACACACTGCGCAGTGTCGTGGATGATGATGCACGCTGGTGGGCGCTGCTGCACGACTACTATCAGCACTTCAAGTATCAGAACATTATGACGGAGGACGTGATGGCGTGGTTCAACCAGCAGACCGGCATGAACCTCACACCCATCTTCGACCAATACCTGCGTCACACTGCATTGCCGCTGTTGCAGTTGCAATTCGCTCCGGGCGGCAGCGTTCGCTATCGCTGGAAAGCTGATGAGACGGACTTCGCCATGCCTGTCCGTGTGGGGGCGAGAGATCATTGGCAATTGATCCATCCCACAGCCACCTGGCAGACCATGCAGACGCCGCTTGGGAAAGAGCAATTTGACGTCGCCACTGACCTTTACTACATCACGGTGGACAAGCAGTGATCACCCGCCGGGCTTTACTATGGAGCGTGCTGCGAGAGGTGTGCGCTGTGACTATTGTTCTTTCGACTGTTGCTGCCCGGGTGCTGGGATCGCTGGTGGAAAAAGAAATCACCACCCCTGAGTACTATCCTCTTTCGCTGAATGCACTGGCGAACGCGTGTAACCAGAAAAATAATCGCGAGCCGGTGATGCATCTGGAGGAGGATGACATTCGCCAGGCGTTGCGGCGTTTAGAAGATGATGGTTTGGCCGGCCCGGTGCGCGGCACCGAGAGCCGGGTGACCAAGTATGAGCACCATGTGCAGGAGGTGTTTAATTTTACGCGCGGTGAGATCGCGGTTATGTGCGTGCTGTTGTTGCGGGGGCCGCAGACTCCGGGAGAACTGCGCGGCCGCACCGAGCGGATGCACCGTTTCGATGAGTTGAGTGATGTGCAGTCGACGCTGCAGCGGCTGATGCAGCGGGAGCCTTCGCTGGTTAAGGTGATGAGCAGGCAGCCTGGGACGAAAGAGGCTCGGTATGCGCATTTGCTTTCTGGCGAGCCGGTTGAGGTTGCTACACCGGTTGGCGGCAGTTCCGAAACAATGCAGAGCGGTGAGCTGGCAACGGAAGTCGCGGCGTTGCGTGAAGAGGTTGCGATTTTACGGGCGCAGGTGGAGAAGGTGCTGCGGTTGGTCGAGTAGGGCTGGTTGGGAGTGGTGGTGTGACGTGTGGGTCCCGCTGCTTATCCGATGCTGGAGCTCATGTACATATTTGTGGAGGGAGAAAGGCGCACAGCAGATCCCTCGACTGCGCTCGGGATGACAAAGGTTGGTGGGGGATGACAAAGGTTGGTGGGGGGTGACAAGGGTTGGTGGGGATGACAAAGGGTTGGTGGGGATGACAAAGGGTTGGTGGGGATGACAAAGGGTTGGTTGGGTGGCAGGATTGCGGTCCCCACTCAATCCAGGCTTGAGTGGGGTACCTTTTACGCAGGTTTCTAGCGATGGCTCAGACGCAGGCTTTGCCAGCTCGCATCGGTGGTCCAGCCTCCGTCGACCACCAGCGCATGACCATTCACAAAGCCGCTCTGGGCCGGATCGGCCAGAAACAAAATGGCTCTCGCAATATCGTCCGGCGTGGCAAAGCGGCCCATGGGATTGACACCGATGATGTCTTCGTCGGTGTACGTGCCGTTCGCCTGATCGGCCGCATCCATTTCCGTCTTGACCCACCCCGGGCATACCGCGTTGCACCGCACGCCGCGGCCGCCCCACTCGGCTGCCAGGGTGCGCGTAAGCCCAATCAACCCGTGCTTCGATGCGTTGTAGGCAGCACGATCCGCCACCCCAAACAGCCCCGCGATCGAGGCCACGTTTACTACGCAGCCGCTCCGCTGTGCCAACATCGTTTTGCCAAACGCCCGCGCCAGCAGAAAGGGCGCGACGAGGTTCACTTCGAGCACGCGACGGAAGGTTTTAGCGTCGATCGACTCGGCTGGAGCAATCGAGCTGATGCCCGCGTTATTCACCAGGACATCGACATGCTCCCAACGGGCAGCAATTTGGGCAGCGACTGTTTCCACCACCGACTCGTCCGAGATGTCTCCCGTGAAGCTTTCCGCATCGTGTGCGGTCGAGGCTACGCTGGCGAGCGTGGCGGTGCAGGGTTGAAGGTCGAGCAGCGCTAACGAGTAACCGGCAGCGGCAAAAACCTCTGCCGTGCGCCGGCCGATACCCTGCGCGGCTCCTGTAATCACAGCTAATTTCATTAAGCACTCCTCTGGCGTGGGCGAAACCGAACCATCAGTTTCTTCGCGAGCGCTTAGGAAGTAAAGCTTGAACGAGTCCGGAGCACCCATCCGGCTGAGATGTACCCCACTCAAGCCAAAATCGGCTTGAGTGGGCCACCCGGATATCTTTCCTGATCACCCGCGAACCGGTGGGGACCCCGCAACTTCTTGGGTGGCCTATTCAAGCCGCTTTTGGCTTGAGTGGGGGACATCTAAACCTGCAAACGGAACGCCGAACACCCTCTGTTCTACGGCCCCTTGCGCCAGAACATCCCAGTAAAAGGTGTAGGCTGTCCGGGTGAGAAAAATCTTGTCGTTGGGATGCTTGCTGGCTGCTTCCTTATGCTTCGGCCAGGAGCCAGTGAAAATCGATGTGGACCTGGGAGTCTCCCAGGGTAAGTTCCTTCCCATCTACAACTGGTTTGGCTACGACGAGTCCGGCTACAGCATCACTCCAAACGGCAAAGCCCTGCTGGGCCAACTACACGACCTGAGCCCGGTGCCGGTCTACATCCGCGCACACTTCCTTCTGGCCACTGGCGATGGCAAACCAGATCTCAAGTGGAGCTCTTCCAACGTCTACACCGAAGACGCATCCGGCGCCCCGGTCTACAGCTGGACCATCCTCGATCAGATCTTCGACGCCTATGCCGCCGCCCACGTACGTCCCATGGTGGAGCTCGGTTTCATGCCCAAAGCCCTCTCCACCCATCCAGATCCATACCACATCGGCTATCCGCTCAAGCCCGGAGAAGAGGAAGGTTGGTCGTTCCCGCCAAGGGATTATGCACGCTGGCAGGAACTCACGCGAGCAGTGGCGTCACACCTGGTCGCGCGCTACGGCATTGACACCGTGTCCACCTGGTACTGGGAGGTTTGGAACGAACCGGACCTGTCCTACTACTGGAAAGGCACACAAGAGGACTACAACCGGCTCTATGACTACGCAGTGGCTGGCGTGCGCGCAGTAATACCGCAAGCGCGCGTAGGAGGCCCGGCAACTACCGGACCAGGGACGCCCAGCCCTGGCAAGGAAGACCACGCCACTTCCTATCTGCAGGCCTTTCTCGCACACTGCGCTACCCAGCCGAGCGCCGCAACCGGTGGCAAAGTCCCCTTGGACTTCATCTCCTTCCACGTGAAAGGCAAACCCAACGTCGTGCAGGGTCACGTACAAATGGGGCTTGACCACGAACTGAACAATGCAGCCGCGGGCTTCGCCATCGTGCGTTCCTTTCCCCAGTTCGCTGCTCTGCCGATTATCCTCAGTGAAGCGGATCCGGAAGGCTGTGCCGCTTGCTCCGCGCGCCAGTACCCGCCAAACGCGTATCGCAATGGTCCGCTCTACCCCAGTTACACGGCGGCTGCGATGAAGGGTCTTCTGCAACTCGCCGATCGCGAACACGTGAACCTGCTCTCGATGCTCACCTGGGCCTTCGAGTTCGAGGGCAAACCGTACTTCGACGGCTACCGCACGCTCGCCACCAACGGCGTCGACAAACCCGTGCTGAACTTCTTCCGCATGGCCGGCCTGATGGGCGGAGAACGCGTGCAGGCGACCAGCACCTCCGCCTCCCCCCTCGACACCATCCTGACCCAGGGGGTGCGCCAGGCACCCGACGTCGATGCTCTGGCCACCAGGAGCTCAGGCGAAGCCGCCGTCATGATATGGAACTATTACGATGACGATATCGCAGCGCCCAGCGCCCCCGTCACGGTAACAATCCACTCCCTGCCGCTCACGGCGCATCGTGTATTGTTGCAGCACTACCGCATCGACGATCAGCACAGCAATGCCTACACACTTTGGAAGCAGCTGGGTTCGCCGCAAAATCCCGATCCCGCGCAGTATGCCGCATTGCAAGCTGCCGGACAACTGCAACTACTGGATTCACCGCGCTGGATCAGTCCACAGAACGGCGAGATCCACCTGGAGATGCAGTTACCGCGGCAGGGTATCTCATTGCTGCGGATCACCTGGCCAATTGAGTGAGACATACAGAGGAGTCGAAAAGCATGCGCCTGGTGCAGATGGAAAACGGAAACACACGCAGAGTGGCGATCGTCGAGGAGCCACACTTACGATTGCTGCGGGATTTCGACAAGCGTGTATGCGCTGGCACTCGAAGCAATCGCGAATGGCGGTAAGCTCACTGCGCTGGCCAGCAAACATCTCAGCGACGACTTCGTAGACTACGACCAGGTATACGCGGGAACAAGCCCGTGGAAGCTGCTGCCACCGCTCGATCATCCGCTGGAACCAGCGCGCTGCCTGGTCTCCGGTACCGGCCTCACCCACCTCGGCAGCGCCCGCGACCGGGCCTCGATGCATACCGTCAAGGAAGCGGAGCTCACCGACAGCATGAAGATGTTTGCCTGGGGGCAGGAGAGCGGGCGCCCCGCCGCGGATGCCATCGGCATCGCACCCGAGTGGTTTTACAAAGGCTACGGCACGAACGTTCGCTCGCACGACCAGCCGCTGCTGGTGCCCACGTATGCCGAGGATGGAGGCGAGGAAGCCGAAATCGCCGTCCTGTACATCATCGGGCCGGACGGTCACCCCTACCGTGTCGGCATGGCGCAGGGAAACGAGTTCTCCGACCACCGTTTCGAAAAGAAAAACTATCTCAATCTCGCGGGCTCCAAGTTACGCGTCTGCTCCATTGGTCCCGAGCTGGTCATCGATCCCGTTTTCGAAAGCATCCCGGGCACCGTCTCGATCGAACGCGGCGGCAAACCCTTCTGGTCGCAGGCGATCGCCAGCGGGGAAAAGGAGATGGCTCACAGTCTGCGCAACCTGGAGCACCACCACTTCAAATTTGCGCTGCACCGCCGGCCCGGCGACGTCCACATCCACTTCCTCGGCGCACACTCTCTCAGCTTCGGTCAGGGCATTGAGTTGAAAGATGGAGACATCATGCAGGTCCACTTCGATGGCTTCGGCCGCCCCTTACGAAACCCGGTGCAGGTAAGCAATGAAAAAGATTCGCCGGTCGAAGTGGTTCCGCTCACCTAAGGCGCATGCGCACCCACTCGCCCGGCAGCTCTGTAACTTCGACAGATTTGCAACCGGCGTGTAGCCTGTTTTCGTGAGCAAAGACGAAGCCGCCGAGGTGCTATCCATCGAGGGACGCGAGGTGCGCGTAACCCACCCGAGCAAGCTCTATTTCTCCAGGGAAACCTCGCTCACCAAGCTCGACCTGGTGCGCTACTACCAGGCGATCGCGCCCGGCGCGCTGGGCGGCATCCGCGATCGGCCGATTGTGCTGAAGCGTTTTGTGAATGGCGCCGAGGGCGAAGCCTTCTACCAGAAACGCGCACCCAGTGACCTGCCGCCCTGGCTGCGCACCGTAACCCTTTCCTTCCCTTCTGGCCGCACCGCAGAAGAAGTCGTGGTCGACGATGCGGCCGGACTCGCCTGGATCGTAAACCTGGGCTGCATCGAGCTGCATCCGCACCCGGTGCGGTCCAGCAATCTCGATCACCCGGATGAATTACGCGTCGATCTCGACCCTGGCCCTGGAGTTGGCTGGAGTGACGTGCGACTGGTCGCACTGGAAGTGAAATCGATCCTCGACGAGTTGGGGCTCAAGGGCTGGCCCAAGACCAGCGGTTCCCGCGGCATGCACGTGAACGTGCGCATTCAGCCTCGCTGGACCTTCACCGAAGTGCGGCGAGCCGCCCTCGCGCTTTCGCGAGCCGTCGAACGGCGCGTGCCCAACCTGGCAAGTTCCAAGTGGTGGAAAGAAGAACGCCACGGCGTCTTCCTTGACTACAACCAGAATGCCAAAGACCGCACTACCTGCTCTGCCTACTCGGTGCGCCCATTGCCGGATGCGCGCGTCTCAGCGCCCCTCCACTGGGAAGAAGTACCCGCATGCGATCCAGCAGCGTTCACCGTGCTCACCATGCCGGGCCGATTTGCCGCGATCGGGGATCCATTCGCCGGGATTGAGCAATCGCCCGGCTCGCTCGAGGGTTTGTTAGATCTGGCCGCGCGCGATGAAGCGGAGGGACTCGGCGACGCGCCATGGCCGCCACATTTCCGCAAGATGGAAGGAGAGGGCACGCGGGTCGCGCCGTCCCGCGCCAGGTCCGCCGCAACCAAACCCAAGGCTGCTGCGAAACCTGCAGTAAAAAGGGCCCCACGCAGCAAAATGCCGTTGATCGTAGTGGCCAACTCACCCAACAAAGAAGCGGCACTCGCCGGGCTCGAACGTTGGAAAAGCAAACATGCCGACATAGCGAACCTGATCGCCGTCGACGACGTGCTGGTGGATTCGATGCGCGGCAGTTCCTCTACCTGGACACGCATCCGCGTGAACCTGCGCCATGTGCCGGAAGAGCAACGACCCTCGCAGGAAACGCCTGACCCGGATGACGACCCAACCAGAGAATGGCGCACGCAGCGCGATGCTGAGAACAAAAAGTCGGATCTGAAGGAGTAGGGTCGAAGGTCTGAACGCGCTACACGCGCTCGGAGAAAATCTCCATCAGCTCCTGCGGAGGCACAACCTCCAGCTGCGCATACGTACAGTCCTGTGGCTGCTTGTCCGTCCGCCACCTGCGAAAATGCGCGAGGTGGCGGAAGCGAGCTCCCTGCATATGCTCATACGCGACTTCGACCACCAGTTCAGGCCGCACTGGTTCCCACGATAAGTCCTTTCCCTGGCTCCAGCGGCTCTGCCCGCCCGGCATCCGCTGCTCCGCCGCAGCATCCGCTTCTGCCCAGCTCTTCCAGGGATGATCGGCCAACGCATTCTTCCGGTAAGGCTGCAAAAACTCCGTCAGCTCATGCCGCTTTTCCGCCGTGAAACTGGCGCACACGCCCACATGCTGCAGAGCTCCCTCGTCGTTAAACAAGCCCAGCAGCAGCGAACCCACCTGCGTTCCCTCCCCCGTCTTATGCCAGCGAAAACCCGCCACCACGCAATCGCAATCGCGCTCATGTTTCACCTTGAACATGACCCGCTTATCGGGTTCGTAAATGCCGTTCGCGGGCTTGGCGATCACCCCATCCAGTCCGGCGCCTTCAAAGCGCTGGAACCAATCGGAGGCGGTCTCCACCTCGTGGGTCGCCGGGGTAAGGTGCAGCGGCGGTGCAGCAGAAGAAAGAAGCCCTTCCAGTTCGGCCCGGCGACTTTCGAACGGCACCCCGGTCAGATCGTGATCGCCCACGCACAGCACATCGAAGAACACCATCGATGCGGGCGTCTGCTTGGCCAGCAGCTTGATTCGCGATGCAGCCGGATGAATGCGCAACTGCAGCGTCTCGAACTCCAGGCCGCGCGGCCCTGCAATGACGATCTCGCCATCCAGCACACAGCGAGCGGGCAACTGCGCAGCCAGGGTTTCGACCAGCTCAGGAAAGTAGCGGTTTAGCGATTTTTTGTCGCGGCTCTGGATGAGGATCTCGTCGCCATCCCGAAAGATGAGCGCGCGAAATCCGTCCCACTTCGGCTCAAAGATCCACCCTTTGCCAGCGGGTATCTCTGCCACGCGCTTGGCCAACATCGGCGGAACAGGCGGGTTTACAGGAAGTTGCATGCCCACCATGCTATACCGCGCTACTTGCGAAGAAAGTTCAGCAAATCGGCATTCAGCTTGTCAGGCATGGTGGCGATCAATCCATGGGGCGCCCCATCGTATTCAATGAGCTCGGCGTGGCGGACAAGGGCAGCAGTTCGCCGGGCTGACACACTCGCCGGCACCGTTTCGTCCGCTGCGCCGTGCATGATCAACGTGGGCACGGTGATACCGGCAAGATCGCTGCGGAAGTCCGTCTCGCTCCATGCCCGCACCAGGTCGATGGTTGCTTTGGGAGATGCGGTGAGCGCCATTGCCTGAGTGAACCGCAGAAACGGTTCTGACACGGAGTGATGCACCAGGGTCCGCCCGTAAAATTTGGGCCAGAACTGCTCCAGGAAGGCCGGCCGGTCCTTCTTCAGGGCTTCGACGATGCCATCGAAGACGGATTTATCAACGCCCTCCGGGTTGTCGCTGGTCTTAAGCAGGAAGGGCGTTACAGCCCCGATCAGGACTGCCTTCGCCACCCGTTTCGACCCGTACTTCCCCAGGTAGCGCGCGACCTCACCGCCACCCATGGAGAAACCCACCAGCGAAGCGCCCTGGAGATCGAGCGTGTCCATCAGCGTAGCCAGATCGCTCGCCAGCGTGTCGTAGTCATAGCCCGCGAAAGGCCAGCCGCTGCGGCCAAAGCCCCGCCGATCATAAGCGATCACCCGGAACCCGCTCTCCGCCAGCAGGCTCGCCTGGTACTCCCAGCTGGCAGAAGTCAGCGGCCAACCGTGGATCAAAATCACCGGAGCACCCGTGCCCCAGTCGTAGTAGTAGATTTCCGTTCCATCCTGAGCTTTTACAAATGGCATTGCGCGATCCTCCCGGCGTTTGGATGCATGCGGCTGGCGCGCATGATCCCATGTGCTCTGATTGTAAGACTGCGTACGCTTTGCTCACGCTGCGCATCTATTACAGGCAGGACGGCCGCAGGGTCAGGAGAGGTATATGCAAAAGCAGAAGAGTATTGTCCGTGGCGCGGTGGCAGGCATCGTTGGCGGCCTGGCAGCATCATGGATCATGAATGAGTTCATGACTGGCTTAGGGCCTTCCCTGCAAAAAGCCGTGCAAAGCAACGGGGAGAACCAACAGCCAGAGACGCACACCGGCCCGGAGAAGAGAGATGCCACGGTAGAGACCGCAGACGCGATCGCGCACGCCGCCACTGGGGAGCATCTCTCTCCAGAGCAACAGGAAAAAGGCGGACCTATTGTCCACTATGCATTCGGGGCCTTGTCCGGCGGCGTCTACGGCGCGCTGGCAGAGTACTCGCCCACCGTACGTTCCGGCCTCGGCACCAGCTTTGGCGGTGTCTTGTTCAGCGCCGCGGATTTGCTTGCCGTGCCGGCATTCAACCTTGGGCCCTGGCCGACGGACCAACCCGCCTCCGCGCAAGCCACGCCCTTCGCGGCGCACATTGTGTACGGCGTGACCACCGAGGTGGTGCGACGATTGGTGCGCTGGATTCTTTAGCCACTCCCATCCAGAAACTCCGCAAGCACGTTCCGGCCCGTAGCAGCGTGCGCTTCTGTAAATCGCTCATGGTGATCCCGATCGGAGCCGAGCGGCACTGTGAGCCTCTCGCCCTCCACCGATTTCTACAGAGCTCGTTGATCGGATGCGTAGAGGAAGCATTCTTTCAGCAGGAATGGCAGGAAAGTCACTCCTGGTAGCGAAAGCGGCTGCGACCGAAACCCACGTTCCTCTGCCCATCCGATGCTGGAGCTCATGTAGAACTTTGCGGCAGGGGAAAGGCGCAAAGCAGATCCCTCGACTGCGCTCGGGATGACAAAAAAGGGGCGGTGGAAGCGAAAAGACGCGGTAGCGGAAAACAGCAGGAGAAAAGGCAAGTCACGAACAGCCCTCAACTACGCTCCGGGACAACAAAGCGTCGCTCTCCTGCCGCCCGCACCTCTCCCCAACCGCCGCCCTCTCTCCCCAACCGCCGCCGCCCTCTCCCCAACCGCCGCCCCCTCTCCCCTTCCACCGCCCCCCTTTTGTCATCCCGAGCGCAGTCGAGGGATCTGCTTTGCGCCTTTCTCCCTCCACAAATCTCTACATGAGCTCCAGCATCGGACACGCAGAGGAACCATTCTTTCAGCAGGAATGGCAGGAGAGTCACTCCTGGCAGCAAATCGGCTGCTATCGAAACCCACGTTCCTTTGAACATCCGATGCTGGAGCTCATGTAAATTTGTGGCAGGAGAAAGGCGCACAGCAGATCCCTCGACTGCGCTCGGGATGACAAAAGGCTCTGCTAGACTTCTGTCACTCACCCTGAGGGAGACGAACCACCGTGTGGCGACAAAGTCTGACAGCAGCCGTCTGCCTTGCAATGGTCACTGCCGTGGTCGGCGCGCAGGCGCAGCGAACCCTGGTGCGCGCCGGCCACGTGCTCGATGTAAAGACAGGCAAGCTTCTCGACGCGCAAACCATCCTTATCACCGGCGACACCATCACCTCGATCGCACCCGCAAACTCCGTCACTGCCCAAACCGGCGACACAGTCATCGACCTCGGCGCCATGACCGCGATGCCAGGTCTCATCGACGTGCACACGCACATCACCGGCGTGCCCAACTTCGATCCCTACTTCGAGCTGACACAGACCGATCGCCAAGGAAGCCATTCAGGGCGTAGCCAACGCGCGCACCACGCTGATGGCAGGTTTCACCACCATCCGCAATGTAGGAGCAGGCGGATACAGCGACGTGGACCTGCGCGATGCAATCGATCAGGGCGAGGTGCCGGGACCGCACATGCAGGTCAGCGGGCCGCCCCTCGGTATTACCGGTGGTCACTGCGACGAAAATCTACTGCCCGTCCGCTACCACGAAGTCGGCGAAGGAGTGGCCGACGGGATCGCCGCCGTGCAACAGAAGGTGCGGCAAAACATCAAGTACGGCGCCGACCTCATCAAAATCTGCGCAACCGGCGGCGTGCTCTCGCGGGGCGACGATCCGCAGGCCTCCCAGTACACACTGGAAGAAATGCGCGCCATCGTGGCCGATGCGCATCGGCTGGGCCGCAAGGTGGCCGCGCACGCACATGGTTCGCAGGGCATCCTGTGGGCCACCCAGGCCGGCGTCGATTCCATCGAACATGGTAGCTATATCGATGACGCATCGATCGCGGCCATGAAGGCAAACGGCACCTACCTCGTCCCCACGCTTTACCTCGAAGACTGGATGGTAGAAAAAGGAAACGTGCCGCCCTTCTACAAGCAAAAGATGAATGACACCATCCTGGTGGCAAAACGGAACATCCGCCACGCGATCGAAGCCGGCGTGAAAGTGGCACTGGGTACCGATGCCGCGGTTTATCCGCATGGGCTCAATGCGCATGAGCTCGACGTCTACGTAAACCAGATGGGCATGACGCCACTGGCAGCTCTGCAAAGCGCAACCATCAACGCCGCGGATCTGATGGGCTGGAGCAAAAAGACCGGCGTTCTCGAGGCCGGGCACTGGGCTGACATTATCGCGGTCGAGGGCAATCCGTTGACCGACGTGCGCCTGCTGCAGAACGTTCCCTTCGTCATGAAAAGTGGCGTGGTCTACAAAGGCGCAACCGCAAAGTAGGAGCCCTATGCCCGTCAACCCCCAAAGGACAATCACCGATCTACAAGAGCTGCGCGCACTCACAGCGGATGCGCACGGAGCACAGAGAATCGCGTGGACGCCCATGTGGCTGCAAGCGCGCGCCTGGTTCCAGACGAAGCTGGCCGGTTTGCCAATCGAGCATCATCTTGACGCCGCCGGCAACTCCTGGACAACTCTGCACGGCGAATCGGAGCGATGCCTCCTGCTGGGGAGCCATCTCGACTCTGTGCCGAATGGTGGATGGCTCGACGGAGCACTCGGCGTGCTAGCCAGCCTGGAGGTTTTGCGCGGGCTGGCGGAGGACTTTGATGGCAAGCCACCGCTGACCATACGCCTGGTGGACTGGGCCGACGAAGAAGGCGCGCGTTTCGGGCGCAGCCTGTTTGGCTCCTCGGCCTTCGCCGGCACGCATTCGATCAAGGCCGATCGCAGCCGTCTGGACCGGGACAACATCACCCTGGAAGCTGCCTTGCACCAGTGCCACATAGACATTGACGGCATTGGGGGAGCCGGCAGCGAGCGGGCCAACGCAGAGGCGTATCTCGAGTTGCACATCGAGCAAGGACCGGTGCTCGAATCCATGCAGTTACCACTGGGCGTGGTGCTCGGCACCAAGGGCGTGGAGCGGCATGCGATTACCTTTCACGGCCAGGAGGCGCATTCCGGTTCGACTCCCATGGCAGTGCGGCGCGACGCGCTCGCGGCCGCCGCCAAACTCGCTCTGGAGATTCGCCCGATCGCGCGCAAACATCCGGAAGCAGTGGCCACCATGGGCAGTGTGAAGACTTTTCCCGGAATCGTAACAGCCGTGGTTGGCCGCTGCGAGACGACGCTCGACATGCGTGACCTGGATGCCGGCGTGCTGGCAGCGATGCTGGCCGAAGCACGAGCGGCAAGCGAGCGCTTCGCCGCGGAGGAGGGTTGCACGGTGGAGTGGTCGCGCATCTGGAGTATCGAGCCGATTCCCTTCGACGCCCGTTTGATTGAATGGTGCGACCAGGCTATTCGCGAGACCACGGGCAAATCGCACCGCCTGCCGTCCGGCCCACTGCATGATGCTGCCGAGGTCGCACGTGCCGGTGTTCCGGTGGTGATGATGTTTACCCAGTCCCTGGCCGGGCTCAGTCACAACCCGGCAGAGAATACCCGGGAAGAACATTTGGCCCTGGCGGTGGAGGCCTTCGATCGCCTGGCAAGAAAGACCATGGACGGCCTTCGTAGGTGAGCACTCGGGCTGAAGATTCGGTTTAGGATCAAGAGGGTAAAAGCCGGCCCACATCTGCCCATCAGTAACTCTCAGCGTGACACAAATGCTTAAGGAGCAATCACCCTACTTCGCCTGCATGGCCGCTTCAACTTCCTCCGTGGTATGAGGAAGCTTTTCCGCCAGATCAATCAGCTTGCCCTGCGCATCCACATAAAACGTGTCTTCAATGCGCACACCAATCTTCTCCTCCGGAATATAAATACCCGGCTCGATCGTAAACACCGCACCCACCTCAAACGGCTTGTCGTAGTCGAAAGGATCGTGCACATCGATCCCCACCGAGTGACCCAACCCATGCAGGAAGTACCTGCCCAGCGACGCACCGTGCAAGTCCTTACCATGCGAGTTGATATAGTCGAACGCGACCTTATCGAGCAGATCAGGCTCCGCATCGGCGCCCCGCTTCTCCACCCCACCCATCTTCGACTTGCCGGCAACAAACGCGTCGCGTGCCGCTCTCTGCGCGCCCAGCACGATGTCATAAATCTCTTTTTGCCGCGCCGTGAAGTGCCCACCCACCGGCATAGTCCTGGTCAGGTCACTGGCATACATGGAGTACTCGCCAGCCGCATCAATCACCACCACGTCCTGCTTTTCCATCGTTCGTCCGTTGTCCGCATAATGCAGCGTAGTGGAGTTGATCCCCGACCCAACGATGGCAGGGTAACTCACCCGCTCGCACCCCTGTTCCAGCATCGTAGCAACCTCAATGCCGGCCACTGTCCGCTCCCGCACGCCCGGTTTAATGGCCCGCATACCCGCCAGTTGCGACGCAATGGAAGCATCCGTCGCCTTCTGGATCAGCGCAATCTCCGCCGGGCTCTTCACCATGCGCAGCGTCTCGGTCAGCGATCGAACGTCGTGCGTGGGCGGCGGATCATCTGTACCCAACACAGTGCCAGTAAACAGGAGGGCAGCCGTGGCCACACGCATGTCCTGCTGTGTCCAGACCTCTTTCGCCCGCCGAATGTCTTCTCCAAGAAAGCTGGCATAAACCGCCGGCAACTGCGCCAGCGGCATCACCTCGTCGACACCCAGCGCCCTGGCCGCCCCGGGGGTTGCCGCGTCCATTTTGACGCCAGTATATTTTTCCCGGATCGGATTACGGTTCGGCAGGAACAGAATCTCCTTGTAGCCATGCGCCGGAACAGCGGTACCCAGCCGCGTGGTGGTGGCTGGCCCTTCACCAATAATGAGCAGCGCACCGCCGGGCTCAGCAACCCCGGTCAGATAGTAGTAATCCTCGTCCTGCCGGTAATCCTGGTACTCCAACAGGGGTTCATGGGTGGCCACCAGGACGGCGGACCCACCATGCAGCGCGGCGCTCAGTTTCACACGGCGCTGGCGATACTCCGCCAGTGGCACGGAGTCGAGCGCGTAGGCCAATTGGCATGAGGCCAGAAGAATAAGCAGGGCTGTCTTAAAACGCATTCAGTGGTCTCCATCAAAACGCACCGGGCAAACCGCAAACTCTACTGAGCTCCGGATTCGCGCCAGGCTTGCTCGCCGCGATGCAACAACGCAGGCCTGTCTTCGGGAAGAACCCAGCGCTGGCTTACCAGCGCATCGAGCGCTCGCTGGTATTGCGCCAGATAATCCGCACGATTCGCATACCGCTCGGCCACCGACTTACGCGGATCCCCTGCGCGTTGCCGCTCAGCCGCGGTCCGGGGGAATGGGATATACGACGCCTCAAAAGCTACCCGCTGGGTGGGCGCACCGATCGACGGGTCACGCAAGTTCCACCCGGTGTAGGTAGCCAGCGGCACAGCAATTTCCGGCAAGCGGACGCCGTCCCGTTCGTTGCCATCCGCATCTACCTGCGGCACCAGCAAAGGAAAAGCCGCCCCGACCTTTGGCGGCTGCAGACTCAGGATTCCCTGCTGCCAGTGCGGGCCAAAGTCCAGCCGGTAAGCCTGGTTCGCCTCATGCGGCTTCTGCATCCCGGGAATGGCCGGCAACGCGTACTTACTCAAAGGGACGAGGTTGCCGTCCGCAATCTTCGGATAATTACTGGCCGGAGGCAGCGTGTTGCTGCGCACCCATGCGTCCATGTTGGCGATCATGGCGCGCCAGAAGTACTTGACCTCCAGCGGAGACTGTGGCTGCTGGCCGAACAAGTCGCCATTGCCCTTCTGCGCCGGGAAGGGTCCGGTAAAGTGCTGCAAGCCAGTGAAGTGGTATATGCGCACGTTATCGGCAATGGGTACGTCGCGCTGACCGTCGGGGCTGGTATGGATCAGCGCGGCCGCGCGGCCCCAGTACTCATACGAAGTGTTGGAGAAGAAGATCCGCGGCGCAACGCGCTCCGCCACCGCCCGATCCAGCAAGCCATCCGTAGCGGCCGTGAGCGGGTCCTTCTCGCGTTCATCCGTAAAAGGAAAAACATCGGTAGGAAAGAAAACAGACGAGGTTGGTTGCGCATCCCGCGAAGGCTGGGCAAAGCGGTAATTGAAGCTGCCGCGTCCCGCCCCGGCAACGTGAGCCAGCACGCCATCCAGGGCGATCCGTCCCTGTTCATCGGCGTTGAACCCTTCATATAGAAAGTCCCGCAGAAAACGCCCATTCTGCGAGATACCCTCTCCGTACACCCGTTGTGCCGGAGTTATGGCCGCGGGATCATGCTTGCTGTAAGAGGCGAAGTCGCGGATCGCGGCGAAACCACCACCGGCCACCACCGGGTCTGCCACCACGTAAACGTACTCGTAGATCTTTCCCTGCTTGAATCCATCCTTCAGGTAAATGAAGCGGTCGGAAGGAACAATTTTGCCATCGACCGTGTGAGCGAACTGCCAGGATGCCCGCGGCACCAGCGTGCGTGGCGCCTCGCGCGCCCCCCTTACCGTCAGCACATTACGCGGATCCTCAGGGGCAGCGACTGGATACTCGAGCCCACCCAGGTTGCCATCCATCAGGTGGCCCAGGGGAATCTGATCCGCCGGCCGCGCCAGCATGAAATCGCCGCGGAGTAAGCCGGTAATCGTCTTACCCTGGTCTTTCGCCACCGGAGCATAAAACTTCAAAGCATCCGGATTCGGTGCATCCCATTGCCACCCGAGGCTCACGATGGTGAAGCCGTTGCGCAGCAACCACCCATCGCCTGCATCCTTTAGATCCCACGTGCCCCCATCCACCAGGCCAATAATCCGCGAGTTACCGCGGTTCGGCACCTCCAACAACAACGAGCCGTTGCCCTTATGCGTGTCCTTTGGGCGCACCGCGATAAAGTCGGAAGAGAACTGGACCTCGCCATCCTTCAGATTGACGGCGTTTGGCAAATCGACAATGCGCTGGTTATGAGGGTTGGCCACCGGAAGCGAAAAGTAGACGCGACCGCTGATGCGCTCATAAGCACCCGCCGCCCCGAAGGCCTGACCATTCTGGATGTCGCTACGAGAAGAGACCGTGACGCGGGTGACACGCGCATAAAGTGGAAACAGGCTGAGGAACAGACCCCCCAACATGAAACCCAGTTTCACCCGTGAGCGCATGGGCGCAAGAATAGCATGGCCGGGCGGCTGCCCATGGCGCGAGCAGCGGTGCTGTTCCCCTATGCCGCCGATGGGGCGCGCAGGCAAAAACCGGACTCCGTAGTCTGAACACCGATAGTGCATAATGGTCATTCCCAGGTACGAACGCGCACCAGAAACGAAGGAGGCACATGGCGTCTTCGATGGATGCATCAGCGTACCGCCCGACCGGCGATGCACCCTCATTTGTGCAGCAGGCGCCCGCTAGCCCGGAGAACGCTGCACGCTTCCCTGATTTGCATCCTGCGCTTGACCGGCAGTCCGCCATCCCTGAGGCGAACCGCTGTCTGTTTTGTTTCGACGCGCCCTGCGCAAGCGCCTGCCCTACCCACATCGACGTGCCCCGCTTTATCAAGAAAATCGCCACGGGCAATTTTGCCGGCTCGGCGCGCACCATTCTCGATGCCAACATATTAGGAGCAAGCTGTGCCCGTGCCTGCCCGGTGGAGGTGCTGTGCGAAGGCGCCTGCGTCCTGCACCGGTACAACCATCAGCCCATTCAGATCGGCCGGCTGCAACGCTTCGCGATGGAGTCCCTGCAGGCCAGCGGCGCCCCCCTTCCGTTCACCCCGGCCGCGGACACCGGGCACTCCGTTGCGCTCATCGGCGCTGGGCCTGCCTCACTCGCCTGCGCCGCCGAACTCCGCCGTCGTGGCATCCGCGCACACCTCTTCGACGCGCGAGCTCTGCCCGGGGGCCTGGGTACCTATGGAGTCGCCGAATACAAACTACCGCTGGTCGAAAGCCTGCGAGAAATAGAGATGCTCGCGCAGCTCGGGGTTGATTTCCACTTCAACACCAGGGTCGACGGCGCGATGCTCGCCAGCCTCGAGCAGGAGCATGATGCGATCTTTCTCGGCATTGGTCTGGGCGCGATCCACCAGCTTGGTATTGATGGAGAAGAGCTATCCGGCGTCACCAACGCCCTTGATCTCATTGCCGGTTACAAATCCGGCGCTCTCACGCAGGTGCCTCCCCATGTCGTGGTGATCGGCGCGGGCAATACCGCCATCGATGCAGCGATTGCCGCAGTGCGGCTGGGCGCCACCGACGTACACATCGCCTATCGCCGCGGCGAGGAACAGATGTCCGCCTTCAGTTTCGAGTACGAGCACGCCAGGCTTGAAGGGGTAAAGTTCCTGTGGCACGTGCAGCCCACCCGCATCCTCGGGGACCTGGCCGGCAAAGCTGAGCAATTAGGACTGATGCGGCTCGCGCCCAAAGAGGACGGTGCGCTCCTCCCGCAGCCGGATACGGAGTTCTCCCTGCCGGCGGACATGATCGTCCTGGCCATCGGGCAGGCCACGCAAACCACGTGGCTCTCGTCCATAGGCACCGCGACGAGCAAGCTCCAGCTGGAACGGGGACGCATCGTGATCAACCGGGCTACCGGGCAAACGTCACAGCCAAAGTACTTCGCCGGTGGCGACTGCACCAACGGCGGCCGCGAAGTAGTGGACGCAGTGGCTGACGGCAAGCGCGCCGGCATCGCGATCGCAGCATCGCTGGCGAATCTGGAGGCGAAGCATGTCACAGCCTAGGGCCACATTGGCCACGACCTTCTGCGGCATACCCTGCCTGAATCCTTTCTGGCTGGCCTCTGCCCCGCCAACCAACTGTGGCGAGCAGATCATGCGCGCCTTCGATGCAGGCTGGGGCGGCGCCGTATGGAAGACCATCGGGGAACCGATCACGAACGTCAGTTCGCGCTACTCTTCTATCGATTGGGAAGGCCGTCGCATGATGGGCTTCAATAATATCGAGCTTATCTCCGACCGGCCGATCGAGGTCAACCTGCAGGAACTTGCCGAGGTCAAGCGGCGCTACCCCAGGCACGTAGTCATCGCATCGCTGATGGTCGAGAGCAAGCGCGAGATCTGGCACGACATCGTGCAGCGCGCAGAAGATGCCGGCGCAGACGGCCTGGAACTCAACTTTGGCTGCCCGCACGGCATGAGCGAGCGGGGCATGGGTTCTGCTGTAGGCCAGGTGCCGGAATACTGCGAACAAATCACCGGGTGGGTGAAAGAGAAAGCTCGCACCCCCGTCATCGTAAAGCTGACCCCCAACATCTCTGATATCCGCACGGCGGCGCGCGCAGCCAAACGAGGCGGCGCCGATGCTCTCTCGGCCATCAACACCATCAACTCCATCACGGGCATCGATCTCGATACCTTCCAGCCCAACCCCAATGTCGATGGCAAAAGCTCGCACGGCGGCTACTGCGGTCCCGCGGTCAAACCCATCGCGCTGAACATGGTGCAGCAGGTACAGTCTGACCCTGCCAGTGCCCTGCCGTTCTCCGGCATTGGAGGCATCGGAACCTGGCGCGATGCCGCGGAGTTCATCCTGCTCGGCTGTAGCACCGTCCAGGTATGCACCGCGGCCATGCACTTCGGCTATCGCATCGTGGAAGACATGAAGGACGGGCTCCTGGGCTGGATGGAGGAAAAAGGATTCGCCACCATCGATGATTTTCGCGGCCGCTCGCTGCCCACCGTCACCAACTGGAACCAGCTCAACCTGAACTACCAGATCGTGGCCCGCATCCACGAAGACCTGTGCATCGGCTGCCAACTCTGCTACACCGCCTGCTGGGATGGTGCGCACCAATGCATCCACCTCGATCGCACCATGCCGGCGCCCGACACCACACGCACCCCGGCCATGGTGGAGGCAGAAGCCACGCGGCGCATCGCCACTACCCCGATACCCAAGCTGGATTCTGGCGGTCCAGGCCAGACCAACGCAGTGACCCCGCTCGAGCGGATCCCCCGCGTGGATGAACATCACTGTGTCGGTTGCAATCTGTGCTCGCTGGTCTGCCCCGTCGATGGCTGCATCACCATGGAGCGCGTCGACAACGGGCTCCCCCCGCAAACCTGGGCAGAACGAACCGCTGCCGGCGCAGTGCCGGTGGCGCATGTGGGGTCATAGCGTATGGGTACCCTGATCCAACATGGCACCGTCGTCAACGCGGACGGCCAGCGCGCTGCCGACGTGCTGATCGAAGGCGAGACCATCGTCGAAGTCGGCCCGCAACTCGACTCCAAGGGACACACCCTGGTCGACGCCAGTGGCTTGCTGGTGATGCCGGGCGGGGTGGACGTGCACACGCACCTGGATATGCCCTTCGGTGGCACGGTTTCTGCGGACGACTACCGCACCGGCACCATCGCCGCCGCCGTCGGTGGCACCACCACGGTGATCGACTTTGTGCTGCAATCCCGCGGCCACACCATGGCCGAAGCGCTCAAGACCTGGCTGGCCAAGAGTGACGGCAAAGCTTGTATCGACTTCGGCCTGCACATGGCGGTCACTGACCTTGGCCCGGGTGACGGAGCCAGCGGCCTGGCAGAGATGGAAGCCATGGTCGCGCAAGGCATCACGTCGTTCAAGCTGTTCATGGCCTACCCCAACGTGCTGATGATCGACGACGGCCTGATGTTCAAGGTCATGCACAAGGCCGGCGCACTCAATGCGCTCTGCTGCGTGCACGCGGAAAATGGCAACGTGATCGACATCGTAGTGGCACGCATGATCGCGGAAGGCAAGACCGCGCCGCACTTTCACGCACACAGCCGTTCCACTGCGGCGGAGGCAGAAGCCACCCATCGCGCCATCGAGATCGCTCACATGGCCGAGGCAGCCGTTTACATTGTGCACTTGTCGAATGAGGATTCGCTGCGCGAGTTAAAGCACGCGCAAGCCCGCGGACTTCGTGCCCTGGCCGAAACCTGCCCGCAGTACCTGGTGCTTTCGCTCGAAGAGCAAATGCCCGGCAAAAGCTGGGAAGAAGCCAAATACGTATTTACTCCGCCCCTGCGCGGCAAAAGCAACCAGGGTCCGCTATGGCAGGCGCTCGCAGACGGCACGCTCTCTGTAGTGTCTACCGATCACTGTCCCTTTCGTTTTGCAGACCAGAAGAGCCTCGGCAAAGAAGACTTCACCAAAATTCCCAATGGCGGTCCGGGCATCGAGAATCGCATGCAGATCCTGTGGCACTTCGGGGTGAACCAGGGCGCCATCACTCCGCAAAGGTTTGTCGAGCTAACCTGCACCGCGCCGGCGCGCATCTTCGGCATGGCGAAGAAAGGTGCGGTGGCTCCAGACAAAGACGCAGACATCCTCCTCTGGGATCCCAAAGCCAAATACACCATCACCGCAGAAACACAGAGCATGGCCACCGACTACTCCATGTTTGAAGGTTGGCAAGTCACCGGCAACGCGCGGGATGTCTACTCCCGCGGTGACCTGGTGGTAAAGAATGGCAGATGGGTCGGGCAAACCGGGCGTGGCCGCTTCCTTAAGCGGGAAGCCAACGCCGGCGGTTTCGCCTGATGCTGACCCCTGCCGTAAGCTCGCCTGAAACAATCGTAGCCATCCCTGGTGCAGACCCGCAACTCTACAATCATGACCTTGCTCCCACCGCCCAGGCGGCGCGGACCTGGAGCACCTACAACTACATTGCCCTGTGGTTTTCCATGTCCATGGAGGTCACCACTTACATGCTCGCCTCGTCGCTGATTGCGGGCGGCATGAACTGGTGGCAGGCGCTGTTCACCATCCTGATGGGCAACCTGATTGTGCTGGCTCCCATGCTGTTGAATGCGCACGCTGGCGCCAAGTACGGCATTCCCTTTCCGGTGTTTGTGCGCGCAAGCTTCGGCAGCCTGGGCGCGAACATCCCCGGTATGCTGCGGGCACTGGTGGCCTGTGGCTGGTTTGGCATTCAGTCCTGGTTGGGCGGCCAGGCGATCGCAGCCATGCTGGCGGTGTTGTGGCCGGCGACTGCCCATGCGCCGGCAGTTTTGTGGGCCAGCTTTCTCGGCTTCTGGCTGCTGAACATGCTCATCGTGTGGCGCGGCGTCGAGTCCATCCGCTTTCTGCAAAGCTTCTCGGCGCCTTTCATGTTGGTCATGTCGCTCGCCCTGCTCTTCTGGATGCTGTACAAAGCTGGCGGCGTCGGCCCCATGCTCTCTGCTCCCAGCCAGTTCCACACCACGGGCAGCTTTCTCCGCTTCTTCTTCCCCTCCTTGACCGCCATGGTGGGCTATTGGGCCACGTTGTCGTTGAACATTCCCGACTTCACTCGCTACGCCAAATCCCAGGACTCGCAAATTGTCGGCCAGGCCTTCGGGCTGCCGGTAGCCATGACGCTGTACTCCTTCATCGGCATCGCCTGCACCTCCGCCTCGGAGAAGATTTTTGGCGAGCCCATCTGGTCGCCCATCACCTTGCTGGGTCGCTTTCATCAGCCGCTGGTCGCACTCCTGGCCTTGGTAGCCCTGCTGATCGCAACGCTGAACGTGAACATCGGCGCGAACGTAGTCTCCCCTTCGAACGACTTCGCCAACCTGGCTCCGCGTTTGATCAGTTTTCGCATGGGCGGTCTCATCACCGGCTTCCTCGGTCTGGCGATGATGCCCTGGAAGCTGATGAGCACCTTCGGCAGTTACATATTCGGCTGGCTGGTGGGCTACTCAGCGCTGCTCGGGCCAGTGGCCGGCATAATGGTTGCCGATTACTTTCTGATCCGCGGCACCCACCTGGACGCCGCCTCCCTGTACAAGCGCGGTGGCCCCTACGAGTACTCGCGAGGATTCAACCCGCGCGCGATCGTGGCTCTCGTCGTGGGCGTATTCCTTGCTCTGATTGGGTTGGCGGTACCCGCTATTCGCTTCCTGTATGACTACGCCTGGTTTGTCGGCTTCTTCATCTCAGCAGCCATTTACTACGGGCTCATGCGAAGCTACAAGCCCGTCGATCTGCAAACCCGCTAGCGGAAATTTATGAAATCACGAACCCTGCTTCTCTCCCTCCTCTTTGCTGCGCAGACCGTAACCGCGCTTCCGCAAGACCGATCCTACGGCCGCTCGATGGTGGTGACGCCCAACGGCATGGTGGCCACCACTTCCGTGCTGGCTTCGCAAGCCGGCGCCCAGGTGCTCGAGCGCGGCGGCTCCGCCATCGATGCAGGCATCGCGGCCAATGCAACCCTTGGCGTCGTGGAACCGATGATGAACGGTATGGGCGGTGACCTGTTCGCGATTTACTGGGAAGCGAAGACCGGCAAGCTGTACGGGTTGAACGCCAGTGGATGGGCTCCTCAGGCCCTCACTATCGAACACCTTGCCGCGAAAGGCCTGCACGCCATGCCCCAGAATGGAATCGATTCAGTGACCGTGCCCGGCGCTGTCGATGGGTGGACCAAGCTGCACGACCGTTTCGGTAAGCTTGCCTGGCGAGATCTGTTCCAACCGGCTATTTACTACGCGAAGAACGGCTATGCGGTGCCGGAGTTGGCGCACGCCTATTGGCAAACCAGCGAGCCCGAGCTACAGCAGAATGCCGAGAGCAGCCGTGTCTTGTTGCCCAATGGCCACGCCCCCGCACTGGGTCAGGTGTTTCGCAACCCGGAGTCTGGCAGGAGCACTGACGCTGGTCGCCGACCAGGGTGAGGCAGCCTTTTACAAAGGTGACATCGCGCAGGCGATCCTCAAAACCTCGGCTACCCTGGGAGGCACCATCACGGCGGCCGATCTGAATCAATATTCGGCCGAGTGGGTAGAACCTATCTCCACCAAGTACCGCGACTGGACCGTCTATGAGTTGCCACCCAACGGCGATGGCATGGCCGCGCTGGAGATGCTCAACATCATGGAACGCTTCACACCGCCCGCCGCCGGCCCCTCCAGCGCGGCGGCGTTGCATACCAAGATTGAAGCCATGAAGCTGGCCTACGCCGACGTGCTGCAGTACGACGGAGATCCCCGCTTCGGCAAGATCCCGGTAGCAGCATTGTTGTCGAAGGAATACGCCGCAAAGCGCGCTGCGCTCATCCAGCCGGATAAGGCCAACTGCGAAGTAGCACCAGGGGCCCTGCCGCGCAGCGATACCACCTATCTCACCACTGTCGACAAAGAAGGAAACATCCTGTCTCTGATTCAGAGCCTGTACCAACCCTTCGGCTCCGGTGTGACCGTGCAGGGCATGGGCTTCCCTCTGCAGGATCGTGGGGGCTTGTTTTCTCTCGACCCGAAATCACCCGACGCCCTGGCGGGCCACAAGCGGCCCTTTCACACCATCATCCCGGCCTTTATGGAAAAGGGTGATCAGCACATCGGCTTCGGCATCATGGGTGGCATGAACCAGCCGCTGGCGCACGCCCAATTCGTATCAAACATTGTTGATTACCACGAGAACGTGCAGCAGGCGATGGAGGCTCCGCGTTTCACCGTAAGCACGAAGGTAGGTTGCAACATCCTGATTGAATCGCGCGTGGGCGCCCAATCCATCGACCAACTCACCAAAATGGGACACGTCCTGGATGTGCGCCAGGAATACTCATCCACCATGGGCCGCGGTCAGGCGATTCTGCACGACAGCACAACCAGGATCAACTACGGAGCGTCCGAACCCCGCGCCGACGGGGCCGCCATCCCGCAGGACCCCGGGTTTTGGCCGCCTGCTCACTAGGCCTTTTCAAAACAAGTGGATGCAATCCCCCTTTTGTCATCCCGACCGAAGCGAAGCGAAGTGGAGGGATCTGCTGTGCGCCTTTCTCCCTCCACGCATTTGTACAGAGCCCCTGTATCGGATATGCAGAGGAACTAATTTTCTGTGGAGGTGGCAGGAAAGTGAGTCCTCATCGGGAAACGATGCTAACCCGGATTTCTCACCAAATCACACACCGATTCACCGGAGCCATGGGCTGCCCAGCTTTGCACGCGAAAGCCCGCTGAAACTCGGGCACATTCCGCACGACACCATTCACGCGAAACTCTTCTGGAGAGTGCGGATCGCTCTGCACCCGAAGCCGCAGGTTCTCAGGCCGATTGTTCTGGCACCAACTCTGTCCGTAAGCCACGAAAAACTGCTGCTCCGTCGTCAAGCCGCCAAGGTCCGCACCACCTTTTTGTGGCGTACTCGTCCCCGCCTGCCGCGCGCGATCAAGGTAAGCAAGAAAGGCTAACTTCAACCCGCCTAAATCAGCAATGTTCTCGCCCAGGGTCAGCTTGCCATTCACATGCAAATCATCTACTGCGACGAAACCGTCATACTCCTTCACCAGGCAATCCGCACGCTCGGTGAACTGCTTTTCATCGGCCTTGGTCCACCACTCCGCAAAATTCCCCTTCCCATCAAACTGCCTGCCCTCATCATCGAACCCGTGCGTTAGCTCATGGCCAATCGTAGCGCCGGTGGCACCGTAGTTGACGACATCGCTTTCCCGGGGATCGTACGCTGGCGGCTGCAGAATACCGGCGGGGAAATTGATATCGTTCATCTGCGCGTTGTAGTACGCATTCACCGTCGGCGGGCTCATACCCCATTCCGTGCGATCCACCGGCTTACCGATCTTCGCCAGCTGTCGTTTCTCTTCAAAGCCAACCGCACTGAGCGCATTCGTAAAGGCGTTGTCGCGCGTCACGATCAGGGTGGAGTAGTCGCGCCACTTATCCGGATACCCGATCTTGTTCGCGACCTCATGCAGCTTCACTGCCGCCAGCTTTTTGGTCGCCGGAGTCATCCAGTCGAGTTGCTGAATGTCGCGGCTCATCGCAGCTTCGACGCCCTGGGTCATCAGCAGCGTGCGCTGCTTATCCTCAGGCGAAAAGCGCTGCGCCACATACACCTGCCCCAGTGCTTCACCCAACGCGTCATCAGTGGCCGCGACGCACCGCTTCCATCGCACCTTCTGCTCTGGCTGACCGGCGAGCACCTTGCCGTAGAAATCGAACGAAACTCCATCAAGCGCTGCCGGCAGAGCGGTGTGGGGCAAGTGCCGTACCACCGCCCAGCGCAGATAGGTCTTCCAGGCTTCCAGCGGAGTATCGGCAAGCAATCGATTCAGACCAGCAAAGTAAGCCGGAGACGTCACATTCAACGAAGTCACCGGCGGCACCTGGGCAGCACGCAAGAAGCGATTGAAGTCGAAAGCAGGTGTGCTGCGATTAAACCTCCCAAGCTCCGTCTTGTGATAGACCGCTGCTGGATCGCGCCGCTCCACCGCACTGAGAGAGACCCGCGCCATGGCGGTTTCCAGCCGAAGCACCGTCGCTGCATCCGCTGCGGCCTGGGGCTCCGTTTCGCCCAAGAGGGTAAACGTCTTTGCGATGAACGCCTGGTATTGCGCGCGAAGCTCCACACTCTTGCTATCAGTGCGGTCGTAGTATCCCTTTTCCGGCAAGCCCAGATCGAGCTGGTCGACCACCGCGATTTCCTGCGTGGCATCCTTGAAATCCTGCTCGGAGCCGAGTGCGAAAAATGTATTGACGCCCACACCGTCAAGGAAACCTGCCACTTCTGGGAACTGGTCTTTGGAGTGAATTGCCGCAATGCGCTCCAGCAACGACTGCACCGGTGCCAGGCCCGCCCTGTCGATAGCATCGACATCCATGCACGCGTGGTAGTAATCGCCGATCTTCTGCTCATTCGCAGATCGCCCGGGGCGCTCCAGGGCGGCTTGCTCCAGAATCTCTTTGAGCACCAGCCGATTGTCATCCACGGTTTGATCGGACCGCCCATACGAGGACTCATCCGCCGGAATGGGCCCCTGCTTGAGCCATCCACCGCACGAATATTGGTAGAAATTCACACACGGGTCAGCGGAAGCATCGATCAGCTTAGGATCCAGAACCTTCAGGGTGCCGGCTGCATGCTGCGCCAGGGCTGCCGGAATAAGCAACGGTAGCAGTACCAATACAACACGGTGGAGTGTAGGTAAATGCATGAAAACCTCGAGCCGCTAGAAGTCGCCGGGATGGTAAGTGCGCTCCGTATGGCCTTTCAATTGATCACGGTAAAAGTAGACCTCGCGCAGGTTGCCGGCGCTGTACCGCTCCACCTGGTCTTTGAAGTGGCGAGACTGCGGGTGCCCGCTTTCTCCGCCGGCAGTTACCGCGCGCGCATGCACGCGATCCCCGAATTCCACCACAGCCACGAAGCTGTTGCCGCTGGTGCCGTACCATTTTTTCGTACCGGTAGAACGACCGGTTTCTTCTGCGGTGTAAGGCCGGGCGCCGAAGGAGGCAAGTGAACCCCAGAGCGAAGAGGTGAAACCCACAGGAGAACTCGGCGCGGCGTCGTTAAAGTGCTGCACGATGTCGCCGTTGATTCTTTGGAAGCGATTGATGTCTCCCCAGGGAGTCTGCCAGGTACCGAAATCGGCGGTAAGCCGCGCTGAAGCAGTGACCAGTGCTTTCAAGGCCGCCTCGGGGGTGACAGCAGGCGGAAGAAATTCGTCAACATCGACGGCGGCGTGGTTCCCGCCAGCGGGTGCGTCCTTGATAAACTCCTGTCCCCAGAAGACGGCCAGCGAAGTCGCTACGGATTGGGTCCCCCAGCGCAGATCCCACGCACGCAGCACCTCCATCTGTGGAGCGAGCGCCGTTTTCATTTCAGAATCAGGCGGCAGGTCGGACCATGCTTGTTTCAAGGCAAAGATTGGCTTGATGAACCAGGGCAAATAGCTGTCGTAAGCCGCGGCCGTGAGCGAATCGAGCGTGAAATCCTTCTTGCCCTCGAGCACGCGCATGGCATGCAGGCCCCGCGCTGACTCGCTGCCGGTCTCCACGTACGCCGGGTAGTCCTGCCGCCGCAAGCTGCTCGCCCCAGCACCATTCCAGGGAGAATCGTTCACGTTGAACAAATAGCCGCTCTTGGGATCGAGCAGATGAGGCGTCTGCTCCAGGCTCAACAGTCCGTGCCAGTCAGTGGCGGGATTGCTGCCATCGACTGGCTGCGTGAAGTCAAACCGAGTATCTCTGCGCGGAATGTAGTTGCCATGGAAATAAGCAATGTGTCCGTCTGCGTCGGCATAGATGGTGTTGTTGGAAGAGTTTGCCTGCAGCTGCATGGTCTTCAGGTACTCCGCGTAGCTGTGGGCCTTGGTTCGCAGGTAAGACTGCATCAGCGCCTTGATGTGTTCCTGCATGAGCCGGATCGTGACCCACTTGCCGTCCTGCTTGCGAATCACCGGGCCATGCTGCGTGTAGTAAGCAGTAAAGTGCCTTACGGCCATGCCCTGCTTTGTCTTGTAGCGCACGGTGATTTGCCGGGCTGTGAGCGGCTTATCCTCAGCCCCGTATTTGTAGGAGAAGTGCCCATCCCGGCCCTGCACCGTTTCGACATACTCATCGACAGCATCCACCCCGCTCGATGTATGCATCCAGCCAGCCCGCGCGTTGAATCCCTGGTAAATGAAGAATTGGCCCCAGGTCACCGCGCCGTACGCATCGAGACCTTCGTCGCTCATCATCGCCAATTCTGAGCGAAAGAAAAAAGACGTGTGCGGATTGATTAACAACAGCGCGTGATGCGCCGATGTGTTTGCCGGAGCGATGGCGAAACCATTTGAGCCGCTGGGCTCCTGCTCGGGACGAACTGCAGCGGATGAGGAGGTTGTCGGCACCGTACCGTAAAAAGCCTGTAGCTGTTTCAAATCCACGCGCTCGATATCGCCGCCAATACTTCCCTCGGTAAACGACAGAGCCATCCAGGGCTCGAAGTGGTGGATCACTCGTGGTTTCACCTCGGGATGGCGAGCAAGATAGAAGTTCGCACCATCGGCGAATGCATCCATCAACTTCTGCAACCAGGCAGGGCTGGCCGCATATTCCTTCTGCAACTCGTCAGGATCGATGAACAGCTTCATGCGCAGATCCTGATAGACCTTGCTTTCGCCTTCCGCTTCCGCCAGCCGCCCCATCGCGTTCAGGTAATTGGTCTCGACGCGGGGAAAGTCATCCTGCGCCTGCGCATAGATCATGCCGAAAACCGCATCGGCATCTGTCTTGCCGTACACGTGAGCGATGCCCCAGTCGTCTCGAATGATCGTGACTGCAGCTGCATGCTGCGCCCATCGCGTTCGTTCGGTCGGCGAGGTTGGCTGCGCACGGAGCGTACCCATGGAAGCCAGGAGCGAGAGCAGTACAAGCGTGTTTCGCTGAATGATCATCAGTTCTGGCGGGCCTTTGCATCTGCCGGAGTAAAAATGAGAATACCATTCGCACTTCCCCCAGCCGGGATCAGTATCATCTCGAGGGTGGCCCACTCAACCCGCATTTGGCTTGCGTGGGGGACACCCCACCGAACCAACGCCCACGGCCCGCACCCACTTACATCGTAGAATGAACCCACTCCTCCTGAGGTGTGCCGACGTGACGACGCACGAACAAGGTCTGAATGACCCGAAGCTGCTTGCCGAGTGGTTCGTGGTGGGGTGGTCTCGTGAAGTGGAGCCAGGCAAGCCGACCGCACGCAAACTCCTGGGCATGGATATAGTCTTATGGCGTTCGGCCGAACGTCTTCACTGCTGGCGCGACTTATGCATCCACCGGGGAGCCAAACTATCGCTGGGAAAGGTTTGCCATGACCGGCTCATCTGCCCCTACCACGCCTGGGAATACAACACCGCGGGGCAGTGCGTACACATTCCCGCGCAACCCGATCAGGCGCCGCCCTTAAAGGCGCGCGCGCAGACGTTCCAGGCCCGAGAACGTTACGGCATGATCTGGGTTTGCGTCGGGGAACCAGCCGACGATCTACCCTCCTTCACCCTGGGCGATGATCCCGCTTTCCGCCTTATGCTCGCCGGTCCTTACTCGTTTAACGCACATGGCCCCCGCGTCGTGGAGAACTTTCTCGATGTGGCCCATCTCGGGTTCGTGCATGCCGGCCTGCTGGGAGATCCGACGCACGGCGAGATGGAAGACTACGAAGTGCAAGTGGGCCCGGATGGTCCGGAAGCACGCGCCATTCGCATATGGCAGCCAGACCCTGACGGCACCGGCAAGGGTGCGCACGTCACCTATCACTACTGGGTGAGCGGGCCACTGACCGTAGGGCTGATGAAGTTGCACAGCAACCAGCGATTCGGCCTGCTCATGCAGGTCGCGCCGGTGGATGCGGAGACCTCCGTGGCACGCCTGGTGATTGCGATGGACTACGCGCTCGATGTACCGGAAGAGGTGTTCGTCGGGTTCCAGGATGCAGTCGCCGCACAGGACAAAGTGATCGTGGAATCGCAGCGCCCCGAGTTGCTTCCTCTTGATCTGCAGGCAGAGCTGCACCTGCGTTCCGACCGTATGGCCATTGCTTACCGCAAGTGGCTGCGCACCATCGGTTTCTCCTACGGAACCGCTTGATGGCGAAGCGGCCGCTGCCCTGGTTCACTGCCGGCGATGTGGACGGGTTTTTCGGACTCTTCTTCAGCGGCTTCCCTGATCTCCTGTTGATCGTGGGTCTGGCGCCTGTCTGTGGCTTCCCTGTCAGCTTTGTCGCCAGCCATATCCTTCCCGGAACAGCTGTTTCCATCCTGGGCGGCAATCTGTTCTACGCCTGGCAGGCACGGCGCCTGGCGCAAAAGCAGGGACGAGACGACGTGACCGCCATCCCCTTCGGCATCAACACGCCGACCATATTCGCCTATGTCTTCCTGATCATGGGGCCGATCTACGCGCGCACCCACGATGCAGTGTTTGCCTGGCACGCGGGACTGTTCGCCAGCCTGGTCAGCGGCATGGTACAGACGGCCGGCGCCTGGTGTACGGATTGGCTGCGCCGCAACACGCCGCGCGCCGCTCTGCTTGCGCCGCTGGCGGGCCTGGCACTCGCCTACTTATGCCTTGGCTTCATCTTCGGCATTTTTCAACAACCGGCCATCGCGCTGTTCCCGCTGCTGTTACTCCTCACCCTGTACGGCTCGCACCTGCGGTTGCCGTTTCGATTGCCTGCGGGCCTGCTGGTTATCGGGCTGGGCGCCCTCCTGGTAGTAGTACTGCGATGGCTACATATCTACACCGTCCCTCCACCAGACGTACCAGCCCTGCAACTCTATTTGCCCCGTGCAGTCAATGTAGTTTCGCTGCTGCCGCAACGAGTCTTTTGGAGTTACCTGCCAGTCATTCTGCCGCTGGCCGCGCTCGACACCTTGGCGTCCTTGATGATTCTGGAAAGTGTCAAAGTAGCCGGCGATCCATTCCCTACCGCGCCTTCACTTTCCATGAACGGATTAGGCACAATCGCTGCGGCTTGTCTTGGCAGCCCCTTCCCCACAACCCTCTATCTCGGCCACGCCGCGCATAAGGCGAACGGAGCGCGTGCAGGCTATTCCGCTCTCAATGGAGCGGTCACGCTGGTGCTTTGCATCAGCGGAATCCTTCCCGTGGTGCTGCGCTTTGTGCCATTAGAGGTCGCGGCGCCCGTCATTCTTTGGTTCGGGCTGATCACGATTGCCCAGGCCGTCATTGAAGTGCCTCCGACCCACGTCATTGCGGTGATCATCGGGTTGATCCCGGCTCTGGCGCAGTGGGCGGCGAGCCTCGCCGACACAGTAGCCCGCAAAGCTGGCACTAGCCTGTGGGCGCTCGCGCCGCGCATGGGCGGCGATCTGGCATTAGGCGGGCTGATTGCCCTGGGACAAGGATCGCTGTTGACCGCGATGGTCTGGGCGGCAGCGATGGTCTACATCGTGGAACGCCGTTTTGTACCGGCTGCTACGTGGCTAGGGATCGCAGCCGCTCTCTCTGCTGTTGGATTGATACACGCCTACAGGCTGTCACCAGCCGGGGTGGAAAGCCAGGTGGGGTGGTGGGTCGCTCCTGCGTTTACTTACAGCTACAGTGGCGGAGCAGCGTTCCTTTTGTTAGTTGCTTGGCACGAGCATAGACTTCGATTGAAAAGCCGTGCGCACGGAGATTCTTAGCTGGTCGATTAGGCAGAGGCAGAGGCAGAGAGCCAATGACAAATCTCTTCCCTAAGCTCGATGCAGGATCAGTAAGGCCAATGGTGGGAGGTGTAGATGTACCCCACTCAAGCCAAACACGGCTTGAATGGGCCACCCGGGGGTTCTTGTAGGCCATCTGAGATCCCGCGACGAGCGATTGGAAAAGGCGCAAACAAAAAGGGCTGCCTCTCTTTCGAGAGGCAGCCCTTTTGCCTTCACCTACTGAATTGTGACGGTGAAGTTCGTGGTACCGGTGATGTTTGCATTGCTGCTATCCGCCGCGCTGAGGGTTACGGTGTACGTCCCTTTAGGCGCTGCGCCGGCAGTGCCGCCGCCACACCCAAGACCCGCCCCCACCGAAAGGAAAACCAGCATCATGAGCGCGACCGGCCAGCGCTTTCGCCGTATGCCCGGAATGAGCAGCAGCAACACGCAACCCGCCATCGTACCGCCCGCAGCCGCGATCTTGCGGAAGTTGCCCAGCAGGTGCACGTTGCAGATTGCCCGTAGCCGCCACCGTGGTGATCACAATCGTAGTCGTCCCCGTTCCGCCCGCCGTGAGAACAACGTTCGCGCTCGATGCCCCGGTTGAACCAAAACCATAGTTGGCATTGAGTGAACTGGCAGACGCCGTAACAACCGCCGTACCGGCGTAGCTGCCGGTCGAAGTCAACGTGACCGTGGACGTACCACTATGCCCCGGCGAAGGGGAAGAGATCGTGACATTCCCCGCCGACATCGTAATACCAGGATTTGTCACCGTAACAGTGGTCGACCCCGATGAAGGAGCGTTGAACACGTCGCCCTGATAGCTGGCGGTAATCGTATCCGTGCCAGGGGTGAAGCCAAGCGACGCAGTGGCTGCGGGAACATTCAGTGTGGCAATAGCCGTGTTACCGGCCTGAAGCGTGACCTGGTTGACTTTGCCGATCGTGATGTTGCCGATCGAGAAGACCATGGGCCCGGTCAACGTACCGCTGGCCGGCGCAGTCACGATCGCGGACAGGGTGACCGCCCCTCCAAGACCAACCGTGGTGGGGTTAGCCGAAACCGTAACCGAGGTCGGGGCCGTTCCCGGTGCAGTGACAGACAGGTTAATGGAACCCGTCGAGCCAAGGTAGGCGCCGTTGGAACTGACGAAGGTGGCCACGATCGTGTGCGTGCCCGTGGTGAAGCCGTTCGTGACCGCGAACACTGCCGTGAAAGGGGTCGCGGTGGACAACGCAACCGGCGACTGCTGGGCACCGTCTACGGTAAACACGACGCTGCCAGCAGGGGCACTGGTCAACGTATTTGGCGTAACGGTCGCCGTCAAAGTGACCGGCTCGTTCGTGGTCAACGCGCTGGCAGGTACGGCCGTGATGGTGGTCCTGGTACCAATCCCAGTCACCAGCGCGGCATACGCTGTCACGAAATTATTCCCATCCACCGATCCCAGGCCGGTGGCCTGATCGTAGCCAGGGCCAGCCGCATAACCGATCGTGTTATTCGAGCCAGTGGCCGCGCAGCCAGTAGATCCAGCTGTGCAGGGCACCTGGTTCCCGCCCGTGGTCACATCATGAAAAGCGGAAGCATACGTGGTGGCATTGGCAGCCATCAGGTAGAGGCTCGGATTGATGTTGCCCAGGCCGTCGCCCGCTGAGCCGACCCCAAGCTTCTGCTCGGTAATCGCCATCAGCCCGGCGAAACTAGGCGCAGCGAAGGAAGTACCGCCGGCTGCGGTAAGCTGCAAATCGTCACTTTGTCCAGGGTCGGACAAGCGAAAGCTGGTCGAGGAGCAGCTCGATACAAAGGAACTGCCACTGCTGCTGGTTTGGATTTGCGAGCAGTAGAGTAAGCCATCGTGATCCGGCGAAGAGGGAAAGGCCACGTCGGGTACATCGCGCTTGGTATCTGCGGGAAGCCCGGGCACGCCGGTCTGCCAGGTTGGCTTGTTCCATAAAGTGCTCACGCCACCCCCGCCCCCGGAGAGGCTGCCGCCGGTCTGGCCGATGGAGAAGGCAGTATCGTTCCAGGCCATTTCCGGAATGTAGGATTTGGCGGAGGAAATCAGATCATTCGCCGCCCCACCCCCGCTTTGCGCACTCCAATATTGCCCGGCGCCTGTCTGTGGGTTTGCCGCTGTGCCGTCGCCGGTAAACTCGGTGCCGCCGACGGACGTCACATAGACGCTGCTGCCCGGGTAGTCCACAGCCAATCCCTTCACAGCCGACTTGACCGGGCTGGTAGGGGTGCCGCCGCTGTCGCAATCCGCCGCACCACTATCACCAGAAGCAAGGAAGACTGTTTGACCCTGAACATTGGCTTGCTGCAGAAAGCCTTCCAGCGTATCCGTGTCAGACTTCTTAAAAGAAGACTCGCACGCTCCGTAGCTAAGACTGATGATCGGGGGGACAAAACCGTTGATGGGGTTCTGCACCGCATACTGCAGCGAGTTAAACACGTTGTCTGAGTTCACCAGAACGATGGAGGCGCCCGTAGCGATGCCGCCAGACCACTCCAGATCGAGATCGGTTTCAGACAAGTCGCCCGAGGCAGCTCCTGCTGCCACCGTGAGCGGCACTGTGCCGGGAAAGGTAACTACCGTTGGATTATTGGCGGGAAGACCCGCTGCGGAGCGGAAATCTGAAATATCGGCAGGTGCAATATCCGTTTGCCCGAGAATTGCAATGGTGATGCCCTTGCCGGTAATGCTGGCCGAGTAGAGCGGGCCGAAATCATAGATCGTGGCGAAATCCGCCGGGGTCAGGTAGTGAGTGCCAGAAACGCCCGAGGTAAATTGCGGCCCTGCACTCGCGCCCAACTTGAGTGCGGGGCGAACCTTTGGCTTGGGACGGAAGTCATTCAGGCCGCGGACGCTGGTGACCAGGCCTGCCAGTGCGGCGGGCAGCGATATCTGACTGGAATTCGCGAAGTGGGTTTCATCATTCACGCGATAACTGTGAATTTCAGTGGAAAACGCCCGCTCGGCAGAGGCAACGCTGCCACTGAAGCCGATTGCATTGCTGCTTGGCGAGACCCAGGTCACGGTGAAGCCTTCGGACTGCAGCCAGGCCGAGGCTTTAGCCACATCTGCCGCCGTCATCCCGAACTGCTGACCGAACTGGGCGGGCGTGAGCCAGTGATGGTAGCTGGGCGACGAGGGGTCCTGCTGCGCTTGCAGTAGGGTCTTGAGACTCGCTTGCTGCGCATCGCTGCGCTTGAAATTCAGCACCAACCCGGTCAGGACCCTGCCATTGTCGACCAGTCCCGCCTCAAACTGCGCCTGGGCCATGGGATGCACGGTGCCGGCGACCGCGACGCGATTTGCGCTTTCGATCGGCTGGGTGATGCGGTCCTTCACGATCACACCAAAGGCCGGGGTTCCCGCCTGCAACACGAGCAAGAACAGAAAAGTGGCGACAGACGTACTCCAGAATTTGCGCAAAGGGCCTTCTCCTAAGGGTCCGAGCTCACCGCGAGAGCTCACCGCGAACAATTGCGAACGACGCGGTGCGGTTCAGCGTCGTCAGGGTTTAGACGTAATGCCACAAAAACGTTATGCTGCGATTCCAATGCAACGATGGTCAGTGTCTCCCCTTGCCCCGTGGCTGTGCAAGCGAATAGTCCTCTCTTGCAGTAGCAGAAAGGTCCGTTCTGGATTCACGGACGCGCGTTCACTTACAGAGGATTACCCCGGAGCGATAGAAAAGTCGCTGTGCGTGTGAAAACCCAGGGCTTTTTGTTGAGAAGCTGAAGGGTTATCCGCCGGCCATCTCATGCTTTACCGGGACCCAGAAGGTAAACGTGGCGCCCTGAGACCGTCTGCCGGCGCTCACTTTCCGCGATGCGGCTGATGAAAATCGCCGATGCCAGAAAGGACAGCAAAGCGATCCAGTTCTGCGGTTCGGCGATGGTGAAGCTGCCGACTGGCGGCAGAAAAAAGTAGTTGTAAAGAAGAGTGCTCCCAATCGACAGGCAAACGGAGTAGATCAGGCCCCAGCGCAGCGCCGTTAATTGCACCATCACCAGAAAGGTGAGCGCCACCGTCGTCTGGTTCACGTGGAGTATTCTGCGATAGACCAGCACCACCATAAAGGCGGCGAGGGTCAGGGCGACGTACCGGAAGACGAGCTGCCTCAACGGAGCCCGCGCAGCAGCCATAGGTGGCGATCATACCGTAAAGGCAAGGGGAGTTCGATGGCAGAGCGGGTCCTTGTGGTTGATGACGAAGTGCAGATTACGCGCGTACTGCGCACCGCGCTCTCGGCTCAGGGCTATGATGTGCGCGCAGCCAACGACCCCGAGGAGGCGCTCCGCCTGTTTGAAGAGTGGAGTCCCGACCTGATTGTGACCGACCTGATGATGCCGCGGATCAGCGGTGTCGATCTTTGCCGGCGAGTGCGCAGCAAAAAGGCGACCCCCATCATCGTGTTATCGGTGCGTGACCAGGAGCGCTCGAAGGTAGAAGCCCTCGATGCCGGCGCCGATGATTACGTGACCAAGCCGTTTAGCATCCAGGAGCTGCTGGCGCGCGTGCGCGCGCACTTGCGCCGCGCTCCCGAACGCCTGGTCGATGGACCGGTTGAGATCGGCGACTTCGTCGTCGATGCGGCAGCGCATACGGTGACCGTCGCAGGGAAGGCTCTGCACCTGACGCCGACCGAATTCGATCTCCTGCTTTATATGTCGCGCAATGCGGGTAAGGCGATCACCCATCGAGCTTTGCTGACTGCGGTTTGGGGTGGGCAATCAGCTCAACAGCCGGAGTATCTGCGCGTTTTCATCGGACAACTACGCAGAAAACTTGAAGCTGAGAGCCCGCGGCAGTACATCCAGACCGAGCCGTGGGTGGGGTATCGCTTTTTGCCGGAGGGCGTGCCGGAGTAGCTTCCGCGAACACGTTTCGTGTCCCGCTTCTTCTTGTCATCCCCTCCGCTTTGCCATCCTTCCCTATTTGTCATCCCACCCCCTTTTTGTCATCGGTCCCCCCTTTTTGTCATCCCGAGCAATCTGCTTGCAGTGCAAGTTAAGGACGGGATGAACGGGGTGCGATACGCGTCGGTCTGGCTGAGGGAGCGGAGCAGGATGTCCCCCACTCAAGCCAAACGCGGCTTGAGTGGGCCACCCTCGGCTTTTCTGGATGCGGGCAGGGAGCAAATCCTCCTGAGTGGCGACTGATCGGACCCTAAAAACTGTAGGGTGGCCCCATTCAAGCCGAGTTTGGCTTGAGTGGGGGACATCTGAACCCTCGTCCAGAGCGCTTTCCAGTTTGTTCATTAGGAGCGCAGTCGAGGGATGACAAATGGGGGTACCGATGACAAATGGGGGACCGATGACAAAGGGGGACCGACGACAAAGGGGGAACGATGACAAAAAGGGGGACGACGACAAAGGGGGGAGGAATGGCAAATAGTGGACCGACGACAAATGGGGAGGGACGGCAAGTAGGAGACATTACAAATGCGAGTGGGATGGCAAATAGGGAGAGATGACAAATTGGGTGGGGGTACGTCGTTTCTACAGGTCGTCAGGTCGGTTATCACCGTGGGCAGCGGCACACCACGGTGGGATGTAGAGGAACCCCCCCTTATAAATTCCTTATTACTCGTTTACGCCCCCTTTAGTCGGTGCTTGTTCTCATAGTGAATGGAGAACACCGATGCTTGATTTCCTGCTGGTTACCTGCCACGCTCGTGTTCTTCGCCGCCGCGCTGCTCTACGTGCGCGGCTGCGAGAAGCTGAGGTGACAGGTGTCTGATCTAACAATCTTCGTGGTAAGCCTTACCGTGGCAATGCTGATTTACCTGGTGATCACCCTTCTCTACCCGGAGAAGTTCTAGTCATGACGGCGAACGGCTGGGTGCAATTTCTAATCTTTTCCGCAGTCCTGCTTCTGTTGATGCGGCCGCTGGGGCTCTACATCGCCAGGGTGCTGGAGGGGCAAAAAACATTCCTCGACCCCGTTTTGCGGCCCATCGAGCGGCTGCTCTACCGCGCGTGCGGAATTCATCCCGAACAGGAGATGAACTGGCAGCAGTACTCAGTGGCGATGCTCGTTTTCAGTGCCATTTCGCTCCTGATGACCTATTTGGTCGAACGCGCGCAGGCATGGCTCCCCTGGAATCCGCAACACCTCGCCGGAGTGGCCCCGGCGATTGCCTTCAACACGGCGGCCTCGTTCACCACGAATACCAACTGGCAGGTGTACACGCCGGAAACCACCATGAGCTACTTCACTCAGATGGTCGGCCTGACCTACCACAATTTTCTGAGTGCAGCGATTGGCATTGCTGTGGCGGTGGCGCTGGTGCGCGGCATCGCACGCAAAGAATCGCCAACCATCGGCAACTTCTGGGTAGATACCACGCGATCCGTCTTGTGGATCCTGCTGCCCATCTGCCTGGTCATCGCCCCCGTGCTGATCGGCCAGGGAGTTATCCAGAATCTCAAGACCTACACCACCATCACTACCGTGCAGCACGGGTCCCAGGTGCTGGCCCAGGGGCCCGTCGCTTCGCAGGAAGCTATCAAGGAACTCGGCACCAACGGCGGCGGCTTCTTCAACGCCAACAGCGCCCACCCATTCGAGAACCCTACCCCCTTTAGCAACTTTATCGAGATCGAATTGATGTTTCTGATTCCGGCTGCCCTCACGGTGACCCTGGGTAAGATGACGGGATCGTCCGGGCATGGCTGGGCGGTCTTCGCGGCCATGGCCATCCTCTTCCTTGCCGGGTACCTCGCCGTCTACTGGGCCGAATCTCAACCACATCCCCTGCTCCAGGGAGTCGATCAACGGACAACGCTGATTAACTCCGGCGGCAACATGGAAGGCAAGGAAGTGCGCTTCGGCATCTCGCAGTCTGCCCTGTTCGCCACCATGACGACCGACACCAGCTGCGGAGCCGTCAACTCGGTGCCACGATTCGTTCACGCCGCTCGGGGGTATGGTCCTGCTGGTCAACATCATGCTGGGCGAGGTGATCTTTGGCGGCGTCGGTTCCGGACTCTACGGCATGCTCATCTTCGTCGTGCTCGCCGTCTTCATTGCGGGGCTGATGGTCGGCCGCACGCCCGAATACCTGGGCAAAAAAATCGACGGCTACGACGTAAAGATGGCCATGCTTTACGTGTTGATCTTTCCCTTGCTGGTACTCATGCTTGACAGCAATCTCTGTGCTGTCACCCAATGCCCTGGCGGGTCTGGGGAACAACGGACCGCATGGTCTTTCTGAGATCTTGTACGCCTACGTGTCGACCGCCGGTAACAACGGTTCGGCCTTTGCGGGGCTGACCACCAGCAACAACTGGTACAGCCTGAGCCTGGGGTTCAACATGCTCGCCGGCCGCTTTCTTATGATGGTGCCCACCCTCGCTCTGGCGGGAAGCCTGGCCAAAAAGCGAAGCGTACCACCCTCCTCGGGATCGTTCCCGGTAAACACTACCCCTCTTCACCGTGCTGCTGGTTGGCGTAATCGTCATTGTCGGCGCGCTCACATTTTTTCCTGCGCTCAGCCTGGGACCGATTCTGGAACACCTGCTGTTGCATACAGGCAAGACATTCTGACCCGACCAGCGGGCCGGCAGGGAGAATTGACATGGCAGAACGAATAAGTTTGTGGAACCCGGCAATCATGCGTCAAGCCGCGTGGGATGCCCTGCGCAAGCTAGACCCGCGATTGATGGTCAAGAACCCCGTCATGCTGGTGGTGGAAGCCGGCAGCGTATTGACCACCGGGCTGTTGATCCAGGGAGTGTTGCAACACAAGGCAGACTTTGCTTTCAACCTGCAAATCACTTTGTGGCTTTGGTTCACAGTGCTGTTTGCCAACTTCGCAGAAGCGATGGCCGAAGGCCGTGGCAAGGCACAGGCCGATACCTTACGCAAAGCCAAGGGCGAGACGACCGCCATCCGGTTGAAGAGTGCATCCAGAGACTCGGCGCGAGAAGAGGTTTCCAGTGCCACACTCCGCGCCGGCGACCTGATCCTGGTCGAAGCCGGCTTGTATATCCCCGGCGATGGAGAGGTGATCGAAGGCGTCGCTTCGGTCGACGAGTCAGCCATTACAGGTGAGTCCGCGCCAGTTATCCGGGAAGCCGGTGGCGATCGATCCGCAGTGACAGGGGGAACGAAAGTACTGTCTGACTGGATCATGGTCAGAATCACCTCCAATCCAGGTGAAACGTTTCTCGACCGCATGATCGCCCTGGTCGAAGGAGCGCAGCGGCAGAAGACACCGAATGAGATTGCGCTCAGCATTCTGCTCTCGGGGCTCACCATCATCTTCCTGCTGGCCGTGGCCACGTTGCAGCCCATCGCGGTGTATTCCAACGCGCCGCAGACCATTTTTGTGTTGGTATCCCTGCTCGTCTGCCTCATCCCGACCACGATCGGCGGTCTCTTGTCTTCGATTGGCATTGCCGGCATGGACAGGCTGGTGCAATACAACGTTTTGGCCATGTCGGGCCGCGCCGTCGAGGCTGCCGGCGACGTCGATATTCTGCTGCTGGATAAAACCGGCACCATTACTTTAGGCAATCGCCAGGCCACGGAATTTATCCCCGCGCCGAACATCAGCCCGGAGCGCATGGCGGACGCGGCGCAGCTTTCGTCGATTTCGGATGAAACTCCGGAAGGGCGCTCGATCGTGGTGCTGGCCAAGGAAAGATACGGTCTCCGCGGCCGCGACCTGCTGTCGTTACACGCGGAGTTTGTTCCCTTCAGTGCGCAAACCCGTATGTCTGGCGTGAACTTCGCCGGGCACGTGATTCGCAAGGGATCGGTCGATGCTGCGCCATTTCCATCGCCTGGCCGATCAACCGGTCCAGCCGCCCAGCAAATCCCTCGGCTTCGCTCCTAATGAACAAACTGGAAAGCGCTCTGGACGAGGGTTCAAATGTCCCCCACTCAAGCCAAACGCGGCTTGAATGGGCCAACCGACATTTTTTTTGGGTCCGATCAGTCGCTACTCAGGAGGATTTGCTCCCTGCCCGCATCCAGAAAAGCCGACGGTGGCCCACTCAAGCCGCGTTTGGCTTGAGTGGGGGACATCCTGCTCCGCTCGCTCAGCCAGACCGATGCGTATCGCACCCAGTTCATCCCGCCTTAACTTGCACTGCAAGCAGATTGCTCGGGATGACAGATTGGGGGTGGTTGTTCAGATCGGGAAGCAGTTGCCGATGACGCGCGGCGCAATCACCACGTTTTCCATTGCCAACGATGTGGTTACATACTTCGCGATTATTACGGCCATGTTCGCCGGCGTGTTCCCGGCTTGAATCAACTGAACGTGATGACCTGAGCGCCGCACTCGGCCATCCTTTCTGGGTCATCTTTCATGCACTCGTCATTGTTGCACTCATCCCGCTGGCGTTACGCGGCGTGGCATACCAGCCACGATCACAGGCGCTATTGCGGCAATCTGCTGGTATACGGGGTAGGTGGCGTGCTGGCGCCGTTTCTGGGTATCAAGATCATTGATCTTCGCTTGACCGGTCTGGGACTTTCCTAACGACGGTCGGAAGTAATTATGCTGAGCCATGAAATCAAGATCGCCGTTCGCTTACGTTGATCACCGGGCTGCTGCTGGTGATCGCGTACCCGCTCGCGATCACCGCGATCGGCCACACATTTTTGCGCGCGCCGGCGGAAGGAACCTTGTTGGTCGACCCTGGGCAAGTGATTGGGTCGCGGTCAATCGGGCAGCCATTTTACGGGCGACCAGTACTTCCGTGGACGGCCATCCGCAGCCGATAACGGGTACGACGGCACGGCTTCGGGCGGATCCAACCTGGCCCCCTCGAGCCAAAAGCTGGAGGCCGGGGTGCACGGCGACGTAGCTGGCTACCGGAAGCAACATCCAGACCAGGCGAGGGCCCCATCCCTGCATGAACAAGGATGAGGCGGTCAGATTTGGGAAAAGATAGTACGAACAGGGTGGATCTAGACGGCTTCGCTGTACTGCTCGACGTACTCCGATGAGGACTCTTCGGCGACTTCTTCCGCCTGCTCGGCTACGGGCTGCTTCTTGGCGGCCTGCCCGGTTTCACTCAAGTCGACATACCCCTGCAGGGTTGCATTATCTTCAATCGACAGGCGACCAGCGGAAATGTCTCCAGCGAATACCGCCGAATGTTTCAGCTCGGCGCGACCCGTCGCCTTGACGCTTCCTTCCACCCGGCCAAACACAACCAGATCACCGGCCACAATGTCCGCGTGAATCACACCGTTGGCGCCGATGGTCAGCCGCTTGCCCACCAGGGTGATGTTGCCTTCCAAAACGCCGTCGAGAAAAAAGTCCTCTTCCCCCGAAACCTCACCGCGTATGCAAATGCCTTTCCCGATCACCGTACCAGAACTATTCATCTGTGGTGCCCTCCGATTAGCAACTGTATGGAGCGAATGGAGGGCTCGCAATCACCGAAACGTCGCAGATGACGTCACTCGGATTACAACAGTAGCACCAGGATCGCGGCATTTTCTCAGACCAGGGGGGCCCTATGCCTTTACCCCTGTTCATGCAACCGAGCCAGCGAAACCCTCTGCCCACCCTCAGGATCGAAGTTCTCCGGGGAAAGCCATCGCTCGAAGCTGGCGCGACGCTGCGGCCACTCCAAGTCAAGCATGGAAAACCAGGCAGTATCGCGATTGCAGCCTTTCACGATCATATGCTGGCGAAAAATGCCTTCAAACGTAAAGCCAAGGCGCAGTGCGGCGCGACACGAGGGCTCGTTCAACGCATTGCATTTCCATTCGTAACGGCGATAGCCAAGATCTTCGAAAACGTGGCGGGCCATCAGATACATGGCTTCTGTCGCCCCGGCGGTGCGTTGTAATGCCGGCGTAAAGATGATGTTGCCGACCTCTATCACCCGGTGGGCAGGGTCCATGCGCAGGTACGCCGCCTGGCCAACCGCGCGTTCCGTCGCATTTTCGAGAATTGCGAAGAAAAGCGGGTCGACCGACGCCTGCTTCTTCCGGAAAGCAACCTGGTAAGCGGCGAGATCCGGGTAGGGACCATCGAACATATAACGCCACTGCTCTTCGCTATTCTCGCCGTGGGTCCCCTGGTACAGCGCTTCCGCCTGCGATCGATCGTCGAAGGGACGGAGTGTGATGATGGAGCCGCGCAGCACGATGGGTTCTGGCTGGCGGGCTGGCGTAGGGTCGACCGCTCTACCGATCTGGCTCATGCCACGATAGTAGCGAATCAGGCTGCTCGCCTACTTCACAGAGGCTTCGTCGCCGGTGAAATAGCCCTGGCGAGTCTGTACTTCCTGATCCTGCTTCTTCGTCGTGAGGTGAATCGCGTGGTAGCCAGTGCTCTGGTCTTTGGCAGGCGTGTACCCGAGAACGAATTGGGTGCGCAGTTCCTCGGCGATGCTGGCGTAAATGTCATCCACCGTTTCCCGTTTGGAGACCTGAAAGTACCGGCCCCCGGTCTCCTGGGCAATCCGCTGGAGCGTCTTCTTGCCGTCAGGGCCGTTCGGCTGGGGATAGCGGCTGCCTCCGGGGTACCCGCCCCCCGGGTAGCCTCCAGGATAGCCACCGGGATAGCCACCACCCGGATATCGCCGCCCTCCCGGGTAACCTCCCCGGCCGTAGGGGTCGTCATCCTGCCCAATCTGGTTGAAACCCCGGTCGTGGTCTTCGTGGCCACTATAGTAGATGGCGTATACGACCGTCTCTGAGCGCTCGGCTGACTCAATGGCGCTGGTGAGCGTCTCCTGGCTGCCGTGGTCTTCGCCATCGGTGAGGACGATGATCGCCTTACGGCCGGTCTGCTTCTTCATCACTTCATCGCAGGCGAGAAAGATGGCGTCATAGAGCAGGGTGCCCGCACCGTGATGCCGGCGGCCTCCCCCGGCGCCCTGGTCATTGGTGGTCACACTCTCGACAGCAGGCTGGGTCTCAATTTCACCCACCGCTTTTTCCAGCTTGGCGTGATCGCCCGTCAGGTCCTGCAACAGCTCGACTTCCCGGTCGAAATGAATGACAAACGCCCGGTCCCTGGGCGTGTTGATCATTTGATTGAGGAAGGTGCGGCTGGCCGCTCGCTCTTTATCGAGGTTATCCCGTTCACTCAGGCTGGTGTCGACCACCAGGCCTACCGTCAGGGGAAGATTCGTTTCCTGATTGAAGTACCGGATGGACTGTGGCTTTCTGTCCTCTTCCAGCACGAAATCATCTTTCGTGAGATCGCGGACGATCTTGCCTTTTTTGTCCCGCACGATCACCGGCAGGGTCACCACCTTTACGTCCACTGAGAGGGTGGTGGAAGGGGCCGGGGGGCTCTGCGACCAAAGGCAGGAAGACAACAGCAAAAAGCAGATCGGCGGAAAGATGCGCGCGAAACCCATGCCACCGTTAGACCACGATTCGCAGCCTCTTGTCACCTGCGCGCCCAACATTTTGCATGGCCCGCTGCAATCGCCAGGACGCGCGACGTTGGGAAGTATGTTGATGGCTTTTCTTCACCTTCTGGGAGCTGAATCGGAGCCTTCGTGTTCCCGTGCTACCCGAGCAAGTGAGTGATGATGGGCGCGACGTAACGCAGGCAGCGTGTCGCGGTCTCCGGCTTCCATTGTTTGGCAGTGCAGTCTCAGCCCTCGTCGGGCGTTCCTGTCGATTCGCTCAATGCCTGTCGTATGGCTTCCAGCAGCTCGTCGTTGTCGACCGGTTTTTGTAAAAACGCTTTTGCGCCAACTCTGAGGACTCGAGTCTGGTTTGCTACTGAGTCGCGTGCCGAAACAACGATGACAGGAATGCTGGCAAGTACAGGCACCTTCTTCAGCTCTTCCATCACGTGGTAACCGTCTCCTGCAGGCAGGCCAAGATCCAGAACGATCAGGTCGGGCGGATATTTCTTCGCTTCGGCGAGACTCGTGTGGGCGTCCGCGGCGAGTAAAGTTTCGTAGTGATTCGCCCTGAGACGCAGATGCATACCCAGGGTGACATCGGGATCATCGTCCACAATCAAAATTCTTTTGTCAGACACTCTGCTTAGTCCTGATGAGAAGTTCTTCGTCCATGATTTGCTGAAGCATGGCGGCTGATCGAGCACGGCAGACGTCCCTGGATTCATGTGCCCGGCAGCCGATCTCGCCCAGACAACGATTCGTGAGGGTAAAAACCAGATCACCGTATTCGATATGCTCTGAGTCTTCCAGCTTTCTCAGCACCCGTTTGGTCAGAGCTTCCGCTCCAACCTGTCCGGTGGCGGCCAAAACAAAGATGAGTTCGTGGTCACCTGCAGCCTTCATTCTGGGCAGGAGTAAGATCGCAGTCGGAGTAGAGGGACTGCTGTAGAGTTTGGCGGATGCTTTGCGCGGTTTCGCTTCGCAGCTCTTCTGAAAGCCAGCCGACCTTAGACCCTACCTGAGCGATGAGGAGGGTAAAAGTCTCCTCGCAGGCAACATGATCACAAAGGGTATCGCCCACCAGGCTGGCGAGCGAGAACACCGGTAGCCTGACCGAGAGCATCGCCCCGCTGCCGGGAATATTCGCGGCCTGAATCGTTCCTCCCTGGAGGGTCACCAGTTCCTTGCAGATGTGCAATCCGAGTCCCAGCCCCTTACGCCCCGCAGCCGCGGGAGTGGCCGCCTGGAAGAGGCGTTCAAAAATGCGCTCTTCCATTCCGGAGCCTATACCCGGCCCGGAATCAGCCACTTCGATGGTGACGAAACGCGGATCAGCGGAAATAAACACTCGCACCTTGACCGCTCCGTTGACCGGCGTGAACTTGATGGCATTGTCCAGCATTATGATAAGGATCTGGCGAATACGCTTGGGATCAGCCCAGAGCAGGGGCAAGGAGGGCAGGAGTTCGGCAGTTAGCGAGATGTGCTTGCCGGCGGCGGCCGCCTGCAGCGTATCCACGACAAAGTGGGTCGCCTCGCCAACAGAAGCGCATTGCAAGTCGATCGTCAGCTTGCCCGCCTGGGCCCTGGTTACCTCAAGCAGGTCGTCGATCATAGACTGCAGTTGCCGTACGTTCCTGAGCACAATTTCCAGATACTGGCGTTGTTCCCCTTTGACTTCGCCTACCAGGTTGTCGAGGAGCAGGGTAATAAATTGGTAAATGGCAAAGAGAGGCGATCGGAGCTCATGTGAAACATGGGAGAGAAACTCGTCCTTGTACTGCAGCTGTCGCAACTGAGCAAGATCAGCTTCTGCCTTCATGCGATAGCGTTCGATCGCATAACGGAGTGCCCTGGGGAGGGCTCGATTCTCAATCTGGCCCTTGATGAGGTAATCCTGGGCTCCCTCCTTCATCGCTTCGCCAGCCAGCATTTCATCTTCGAGGCCAGTCAGTACGATCATGGGCACATCAGGAGCAACCGCCCGTGCGCGACGGAGCGTGTCGAGGCCGTGGGCATCTGGTAAGCCCATATCCAGCAGAACAATATCGACCTCGGCTTTGGCCAGGTGGGCTTCCGCATCCTGCATGCGCAGCAAATGCGTCATCTCGATGCTGCCGCGCGGCTCTTTGCTGAACATCTCCTGAAAGAGAACAGCATCCAAAGCATTGTCTTCCACGAGTAAGACCTTCAACGCCGGCTTCATGAAGCGGGGTGTGCCGGTGAAGGCAGGTGAGTGGAAACAACCACGATGTCGACGCGCCGATTGGCCTTGCGGCCTTCGGGAGTGTCATTGGTTGCGGCAGGCCTGTACTCGCCGTAGCCTGCGACGGAAAGCAGTTTTGCATCAACTGCGGATTCTTTCAACAGCATCGTCGCAACTGCCATGGCATGCGCAGTGGACAACTCCCAGTTGGACGAAAAGGCGGCATTGTGGAGTGGCACGTTGTCCGAGTATCCTTCCACGCGCATATTGAGGCCGAACTGCATGAGGACAGAAGCGATGCGTTTGATTTTTTCGCCTGCGCCGGGCTGTAGGCCACAGCCGTCGAGATTAAGGCCGAGCGAAATGCCGGTAACTGCGAGACCAATGCCACCCAACGTGCTCTTATCCACTTTGGGCTCCCATCGTCGCCAACTTAATCGTCCACAGATTGCACGCGAGGCCCGATGTCCACATGCCTACAGGTGATTCATCGGCAGAACCCGGCCGGGGTATCAGAATGAGCTCTGCATCTTCCCGGTGAGGGGGTATGCAGGGCGGCTCGGAGAAAAATTCGTCCGGTTGACGGTGCGAAGCACCTGAGTAACCCATCAATCTCGCCAATCGAAGCCGGCCTGCACCAATTTCTCGTCGATTTGCAGGGAGGTAAACGGCTTCATCAGATAAGCGTCGGCGCCCGCGATAAAGGCACGCCGCAGTTCACGGGTACCTGGTTCACTGGCCGCCAGAAGGATGACCTTGGCATCGTAAGCCACCTCGTGGCGCAGATGAGCGACAAACTCCAGTCCATCCGTCTGTGGGAGATTCCAGTCCACCAGGACCAGATCCGCCTGGCCCATGGAGCGGAGGACGTCCAACGCCTCATGAGCGGAATCGGCTTCTGCCACCTCGAGGCCGCGCATGGTCAGGATCCGGCGCAACACGGACCTCATGGTCTGTGAGCTCTCTACCACCAATGCTTTCATCTATTCCTCGTTCGCTGTCCTGAGGACCGGCGGAGCAGTCACTTGCTGCGTCATGTCGTGCGCGACAAGGACTCCGTTCCATCCTGTCTTCCAACCTTGCGCCAGCGACGTCGCCCGTCTGAGTCTGCGTGGTATCGGGAGCCTTTCGGCGAGGAGGGCCGGAATCACCTCGAGCATGGGTGTCCTCCTCCTGTCTGCAGTTGCCCCTGACCTTATGGACCGTCGTGGGCCGACGATGGCGGCGGCTGTCCTGGTGGCGTTCGCCTGGTACACACCGGCCTTCACCGATTGTTTAAGCGCGTTCACTGCCGCCAGCCGCACTTCTGGTTGCGTGAGTCCCTGGGCGGTGAAGGACTGCACCGTGCCATCGGCGTGCAGTATGGTGCGGTCTTGCGTGATTATCTGTGCCGTGACGACGTTCAGGCTGGCTGACGGCCTGGCGCTTTTCTCAGCCATCGAACCCGTTGCCACAATGTTGAATTGAACTTTCATCGCGGTCTTGGGGTCTCCTGTGTCCACCCTGCTATCGGCTTTCCCGCGAAAAGCGTACAGGCATTCGCTCTGAGTCGTGTGAATCAGCACACGGCGTCACCGCGCGTCACCGAGTTGTCGCATCGCAGATCGTTTCTCGATGCGACTTTTTCTTGTGCGCTTGGTGCAGAACTTTACCCGCAGCGGTGGTTAGGGAGCGATGGCCGATGCCGATGCAGCGTCGTGTTTGCACGCGCAGAACCAACAATGAGCGTATGCAAGGATTGACGATTTGCCTGGAGTTCCGACCCCCTGTAACAGCCCTGCAAGCGAAGGCAAAGGGACAGGTGAGAGTCAGTGAGAAGTGAATGAGACGAGACGAGAGGTCGGGTGGCCGGCAAGCAGTGATTGTTCCGGCTGCATCCGGAAATCAGTTGCCGAAAGAAGAAGCGCGGCTTGCTGGTCGCTGGTGGCCCCGGCGAGTTCGTGCGCATCGGCGAGAATGAATCGCCAGGTGGATAACGGAGACCCATCGTGGACCCCGCGCATCGCCAACAGCACGAAGAGGGGCAACGACCCTTCCATGGCACACCAGGCGGTCTGATCAGTATTGGGCCAGCCAAGCACGCGGGGTAGCGCCTCGATCTCATGCAGCAGGCCCACTAGGTAAGCATCTTCCGGACAAATGCCGTCGAGCGATTCGGCCACCAGTTGCGCATATTGCGCTACCAGCCGGCAATGCTTCCAAACTGCAGTCATCGCGGTGTGTCGATCATCGCCTGAGAAACTGGGCGCGGCAGAAATCGCGCCAAACCAGGTACCAACGTCGAGGCTTGCCAGGCAATCGCCCATCCGGCAAAGGCATTGTGCGGAGTCGTCGAACTCTTTGCCAACGAGCAGCAGAATTTGAATGGTGGCGCCCACATCGCTCAGGATCAATTGCGCGGCCCGTTGCAAATCAACACACGGATCATGCAGCAGATTGTCCAGAGCGAGCACCGTGGCAGACATCACGGGTATGTTCTGGAGCAAATCGAGCGGATGGTTGGGCGAGCATTTTGTCGGCTCCATGGGATGAAGTCGCCTCAACGCAGAAAGAGGAATCCAGTTATGATCCATTCCTAAGCCCGAACGCTTGCTTGCGCATTCTGTCACACCCGTTGCGTCCTTATCGGCGTGGGGCAGCACAATGTGCAGGACAAGTGCCGCGGTTTGCCTTGTGAGTGGTTACCGCGCTCGGTGAAGGCGCACTCCCCTCGCGCAGGTGGCTCATCGTATTCCGCAGCTTGAGCATGGCGGACGCGTGTATTTGCGAAATCCGCGACACGGCGTTGCCGATCACTTCGGCAACCTCCTTCATGGTCAACTCCTCGTAATAGTACAGAGAGAGAATCAATTGCTCCTTCTCGGAAAGGCGCGCAATAGCCTCCGCCAATTGCGCCTTCATCTCACCCATGAGGCAAAGCTCAAAAGGATTGTCGTCGCCCTTGCTGGGCGCAGATTCAATGAGATCAAACGATTCAGAACGATCGTAGGAAGCATCTGCTTGCTGCCCAACCAAATGCAGCCCATCCAATTGCGTCAGGGTACTTTGGAGGTCCTCTAAACGCATCTGCAGATCGGCGGCAATCTCGTCTTCCTGCGGACGTCTGCCCAGCCCCGCTTCCAGTCTGGCAATTGAGGCGCCGATGTCGCGGCCCTTGCGGCGCAGTGTGCGCGATCCCCAGTCCAGTTGGCGAAGGCTATCCAGAATGGCGCCCCGGATACGAAACTTGGCGAAGGTATGGAACTGCGCGTCCCTGGCGCTATCGTAACTGCGGCACGCCTCCAGCAAACCGATGACGCCGGCCTGTACCAGGTCCTCCAGGGCCACGTGCCTTGGCAAACGCTCACGTATCCTGGCGGCCAGGTAGTAAACCTGCGGCAACTCCTGCAAGGCGAGTTCGTTTCGTTCCTCCATGCCATGGCCACCCGCATGGTACGCTCCCCTGGCGCTCTTCATACCATCACGTTCTTGATCTTTAGATCCGTATTGAATCGGCACAGCATCACCTTTCCCGCGGCTACCCAGACCTTCATGTACTTTTGACCTGCGTGTTCATGGGTCTCTCTTCCTCGGTGTCTCTCCCTCGGTCTCTGGATTTAAGACGAACCAGCGGACGACGCAATGAAACCCGTTCACCGGCGCTTACGCGTTACGCTGCGACGGTTACGTTCGCTTGTTCAAGGAAGACGATGAGTCTCGATGTTTGCCATCCATGCCGTTCACGCGGTCGCCACTTTAGAAAGGAGTACGGGCAGTCGCAGCTCAAAGCGCGGTCCCGAGGGATCACATACTCCGGCTGCAATGGTCCCGTTGTGCTGCTTCATAATCTCGCGGCATACCGCTAGTCCGAGTCCAGAGGTGTCGCCACTGCCGCTTAAGCCGGGTTCGAAGATGCGCTCTACCTCCGGACGGGTCCGGCAGCCGCTATCGATGAAGTCGACCACCACCATCCCAACGGGACCACGCTGAAAAGCTTGTCCGCTTCCCTGCCGGCATCCGGACCTGAAGCAGACAGCCACTCTGCCCCCTGCAGGAGTTTGCCGAATCGCGTGCAGTAACAGGTTCAACACCACCTGTTGCAGCGCACTCTCGTTTGCCATCACAACGCATTGATCCTCAGCACTAAGCCACTGCAAAGACACCTCGGCCTCCGCGGCAACAGGTCGCACACAATGGATCGCCCTTTCAATCAGCGGAGCAAGCGCCACCGGAGCCAGGCGCAATGTGTCTGCACGGTTGAAGCCAGGTACGTAGTTGGCGGTCTCTGCCAGCAATCGTATGTCGGCCGGCAAATGAGAGATCCAACCGGAACGTCTTTCGACGTCATTCTCCACCAACCTGGCGAGTAGCTCCAAGGTTGCCAGTGGATCTGTCAGTGCGGACGCAGGCATAGTGGTGATCTCGGCTAAAGCCATGGCTTTCCGGCCGTTTTCCGTGGCCAGTTCGTCTCGCCGCTGGGCGCTTACATCGCGCACGGTAACGATGCATTGCCGCGCCTCTGTGGCATCGGTGGGATGCGGTACTAGCAGCCGAGTGCGAACCTCCAGCCAACGCTTACCCTGTTCGTCATTCAGACAGAGTTCGTGCGTAGCGTGCATGCGGGCTGAGACCGCGTCCTGTGGATCCAGACTCATGAGGCTGAGTGCTTCTATCTCGAGCAGACTGACCGGCCGAGCGGTTTCTATCGCCAGCAGCCGTACCCCTTCAGGATTGATCATCGCAATGGCGCCATCCTCATCAAGTATCAGCACACCGCACGGCATGGAATCGACGATCTGCTGCAGGTGAAAGTGCATGCGGTTGTTCTCTGCCAGGGTCTTCGTGACTGCCGCATTCTGCGCCGATAGTTCCAGCCGCAAGGCGGCTACTTCGCACTGCAACTGCGTGTATGACACTTTTAAGCGAGCTGACGCTGGCATAGACGCAGACAAGGCCTTCGCCAGCACCGTGCTGTCCGCGGCTAGGACAACTTGGCCTGGAACACGCTCTTCTCCGAGTGGACTGTCAAGGGAGCCGGGCCTTGCTTCCTCCGAAAGCAGATCAGGGAGCAAAGCGTTCATTGGTAAAGCGTGAGAAGCGCTTCGCATCTGCCTGAAAGCAGTGCACGGCTAGGGCCATATCTGAGAAGGGAGCGACGAGGGGTGTTTCCGTCGCGAGATGCACAAAACAATTACGAAAGGGGGGCCTGGGAAGGATCACAAGGAACTGCAAATGAGGTTGATTAGATTTATGAGCGCCGCGGATCGGAGCTTGCAAGCAAGCACTCGTAACCACCAGAGTGGTCAGGACGTTCGCCGCGTAGGCCGCACTCACATGCTTATAACGCGCTGTCGGGCTGTCGAACATTCACAGCGCTCGGCGGCAAGCCTTCCGATCAACGAAGACCTCAACCGCGTGACCAAAGGCTGATTACACCAGAATGTGGCAGGCAAGGATCTCCCGCTCGCCGTTAGCGAAGATGCTCGCGCGCTCGACCACATTACGCAGTTCGCGGACATTGCCCGGCCACAAGTGCCGTAGCATCACTTCGACCGCAGAAGAGCTCAAAGTGGCGCCGGGAGCGAACTTCAGCAGAAACGCTTCGGCCAATTTCTGCACATCTTCCAGGCGCTCTCGCAGCGGGGGCAACTGGATGGGGAAAATGGCCAACCGGTAGTACAAATCCTCACGAAACAAATGCTGTTTCACTAGTTCCGGCAGCGCCGCATTGGTAGCGGCGACCACCCGCACATCGACTTTCAAGTTGTCGTTCCCGCCAAGCCTTTGTACCTCGCCCTGCTCAAGAAAGCGCAGAATCTTGCTCTGCAGTGAGAGCGGCATATCGCCGATTTCGTCCAGGAACAACGTGCCCCCATGTGCAGCATGAATGCGGCCGATGCGGGACTGCACCGCTCCCGTGAACGATCCCTTTACATAGCCGAAGAGTTCTGCCTCCAGCAACGGTTCCGGAATAGCAGCACAATTAATTACCACCAGTGGCTGCTTTTGCCGCGGGCTGATCAGGTGAATCGCCTGTGCCACCAGGTCCTTGCCCGTACCACTCTCGCCCAATATCAGGACGGTGGTGTCTCGCCGGGCGACCATGTGGGCCATCTCATAGACCCTTTGCATGGGCTCAGAATCACCCACCATGCCCCGGACAGCCAATCGCCCTTCGTTGGGTTCACGCAACCGATGTAATTGGTTGGGAGAAAGAGAGTTCGAGGGTGCATGGCTGCCCTCGTACAGCACCTCACTCAATTGGGCAGAGAGCGGCGTGGGCGATGTAGTCCCCAGCACCAGTTGCCCGGTATGCGAATTGACCGTAAGAATCTGAACAGTAGGAAAGTGTTCGCGGACCATTGCGCTGAATTCACCGGATTCAAGGTCCGGGAGCAAAGGATCGAGCAGAAGTATTTCACTGACGCTTTCATGCAGGCATTCAAAAGCCTCTGAGCCGCTCGCCGCTTCGGTAAAGTTCCAGCGCGGTTGACGCAGCGTTTCGCGCAGCTGAGAACGCAGCCGGCTATTAGGGCTCACCAGCAACACGCCCACCAGGTTGCTTTCGTCGAGCCGGGCTTGCGGCATAGGCGTTGTGCTCATGTGCCTTTCTTTCTTTTCCAGCATCGAGGGTCGGTCACAGTGCAGGGCGGAGCTTCATTTGCACGTGAAAAGGCTGCAAACTCCACCAGAACACGCCTTTTGCGCTGCGGATGTTGGCCTCGGCTACCGCCAGGCCCAGTTCCCACTCGAGTGGCGCCGTATCACGCGTCACAGCCGTCGTTCCATACATCCACAACCACCGATTCCTCGAGCCCACTCGATACCGTAACCTCTACAGTGTCATGCCTTCGCGAGACCGTGTTTGCTGCCAGCAGGACATTGACCAGCGCCTGCAGAATGCGCCCGCGGTCGAGAACGAGTGGCGGGCACGGCTCCCGCACGACACAATGCACATGCACACCTTCCTGCGTAAACAGCTGGTTCAATCCGTCGATCACCTGCAGCAGCAATGGTGGGACTAAGGTCATCGAGTAAACCACTGGAGCACTTTCCGCAGCCACCAGCTGCTGCAGCAAGTGAAATAGTGTGCATACCCGCTGCACTTCGCTCATTGAGCTTGCCGTCAGCTTCCTTAAATCCTCCGCCAGCATGCCCTCGGTATTTTCTTTGCTCAGTCCCGCAAGCAGAATTGTCAGTGGTTGTGCCGCGGCGTGCAACCCGTGGACCAGGTGAGCACAAAGCGCTCCGGCAGCGCCCCCGGGTAACGCCCTCCCCCAGATGTGCTAATCATTTCTCAACACGTAACCCACGCCCCGCACAGTGTGAATCAACTTCTCTTCCCCTTCGTGATCGATCTTGTCCCGCAAATACTTCATGTACACATCCACGATGTTGGTGGTGGGTTCGAAAGGAACATTCCAGACTTCTCGCATCAATGTCGAGCGGGATACCGTTTTGCCGGCATTTTGCATCAGGTACTCCAATATGGCAAATTCACGAGGTGTCAGATCGATGCGCCTTTGGCCGCGCAACACGCGGTGTTCGTCATGCTGGATGACCAGGTCCCCCATACTGGCTGCCGGTGCCGGCGGTACAGAATCGCGCCGCAGCAGTCCCCGGACGCGGGCTAATAATTCCAGAAATGAAAAGGGCTTGCCAAGGCAGTCGTCCGCTCCCTGCTCCAGAACAGAAACCAGGTCTTCGGTCCGATTCCTCGCGGTCAGCACCAGCATCCGGGGCCCTGTGAGCTGCGCCCGCACTCGCTTCAAAAGGGTGAGCCCGTCCATGCCCGGCAGGTTCAAATCAAGAATCACAAGATCATAAGTAGAGCTTTGAAGAGCCTCCCAGGCAGTTTCACCATCAAGGCACACCTCAACTCGAAACTGTTTCAGGCCAAGAGCGCGAACAAGAAACTTGCCCAAAGGTACATCGTCTTCCACCACCAGGATCTTCGCAGTCGTGGGACTCTTACCCGGATCGGACGACGGGTTTTCCGCTGATTCGGGGGCTGGCGCCGCACTTGATTCGGGATCAGACATAGGCCACACCTGCTGCTTCTGCAGCGGCCGACAGCGCCGTGCTGTGCACGGGTTGAAACCGGCCCAGGTGATTGCCGATAGACCGGAGCACGCATCGCGCTTTCGGCAGGGCTGCTCTGGCCCGCCCCGGGTGAAACGGAAAGGGCGTGAGCGAAATCGACAGCACCCGCAGCTGCGTATATCGCCGCCCTCGCCTGACTACAGGCTTTGGCGTCGACTTTGCGCCCGCCGGCGAACTCATCCACGGCTTATACAAGGATTTGAGTAACCAAGGTTTGCGAGCCGCGTTCAGTGGGTGGATCAGTTTGCAGGCAGCCGGCCTACTCAGTTGCGATTGCCCCCTCATTTACGTGACTTGCTGAACAGATCGAACATCATCTTCAGCGTCTCCAGGTCTGGCTGTTTGGTGAATGGTGAGCCTTCCACCACGCGCAAGACCCCATTTCCCAACTTCTTCGGAATGAGCATGGGGTTTGCCGCTAGCACGGTACGGATCACTGCACCCCCGTTGGTGACCAGTTCCACAGGTTGCCACAGCACGCCAGGCTTTCCCTTCTCCATCAGATAGCCAGCCAGGTAGCCAGCGATGACGCAAACGAGTACCAGTACACTGCCGATGATCGAGAACATTCGCTATTCCCTTCTCCCCAAGCCGCATTTTTCCAGTCATTGCGGTGAGCCCGTGCATGGCTCACCCTCTCTCTTCTATCGGCAGGAGAAAAGGTGTCCGCCAGCACAGGTGGGTCGCAAGTACATGCAGGATCGTCAACATAGCAACGGGGTAACCATCGAGCGGTCTTGGAGACAGACCGGGCCGCGGACAAGCTCGCCGGAAGACCAGCGCGCGGCTAAGACTGATTTGAGCGGCCCCACGGCGTTTCACAGCCCCCAGCGCTCTCGAGGATTGCAGTCCATGGCGCGGCACGTTAACATCAAGAAGGTCACGGCAGGTTGCCCTCCTCAGGCGACTGCTATCCGGTGATTTCACCTCCGGAACAATCCCTGACCCACTGGCGGTTGCGCCGCCTGAGCTACAGAGCGGAAGTGGTGAAATTGGCAGACACACCATCTTGAGGGGGTGGCGCCGCGAGGCGTGGGGGTTCAAGTCCCCCCTTCCGCACCAAAGAGAAGCATAGAAATTAGAGGTTTGGGGTTCCCATGATCTGGTTCGTCGGTACCATTCACGTGATTGTTTGCCTCATATTGATTGGGGTCGTCCTCCTGCAGCAGGGTAAGAGCGCTGATTTAGCCGGCGCGTTTGGCGGCCAGGGTTCTCAAACGGCATTTGGCCCCCGCGGAGCCGCCAACCTGCTGACCAAGGTCACCACCTACGCGGCAATCCTGTTCATGTTCACCTCGATCGGTCTGACGGTGCTCATCCAGCGAAGCAGCGGCGGCCGTTCGGTACTGTCGGGCATCAAGACCACCCACAGCACACCGGCCAAGCCGGCGCCTCCCGCCAAATAGGCATCACGCCGCTGATATCCCCCATCCGGATCTCTCAAGCCTCCCAGCACCCGGCTTCCTCTTCCGTCGATTGCTCCTAAAATCGAGGAATGATCAAATAAAGGGATGATCAAATAAGGGATGATCCTGGAAAGCTTTCCCGTTGGTCCCTTGCGCTGCAACTGCACCATCCTGGGCGATGATGCAACCCACGAAGCCATGGTGATCGATCCTGGCGACGACATTCCTGACATCCTTGCGCGGCTGGGAAAGCACGGGCTCACCCTGCGGCAAATCGTCGTCACCCACGCGCATATCGATCACGTCGGCGGCGCCGCCCTGCTGCGCAAAGCCACTGGCGCTCCTGTGTACCTGAACCAGCAAGATCTTGGACTGTTGCAAATGATGGATATGCAGGCCGGTTGGCTTGGCATTCCGACTCCAGACGTGGCGCCTCCGGATGTCAGCGCCGAAGACGGTCTCACCGTCGGCCTGGCCACACTACCCGCACAGGTCTTGCACACCCCAGGCCACACTCCTGGCAGTATCTGCCTGCTGTTTGCAGACCAAAATCTGCTTTTCGCCGGGGACACTCTGTTCGCGGGGTCCATCGGCCGTACCGATCTTCCCGGCGGTGACGGCCGGTCCATCCTCCGCTCCCTGCATGATCGCTTGCTGGTTTTGCCGGAAACTACGCGCGTGATCGCAGGGCACGGTAAAGAGACCACAATCGGTGCCGAAAAGGCTGCCAATCCATACCTTCAGCCGGGTTTTCGCATGTAGTACTTTAAGGAGTCCCGGAAGGAATCAAACTGATAACACTTTCTGTGTATTTCCAACTTTCTTAAGCTGTGCTCACAATCAGCAACTATCCTATTTTCATACAGTTGGCTCATGATTTGAAAGTACCGCGCGAATGACACGAAAGGACTAGTAACTAGTTTGAGTCCTCGTTTTCCACAGTCCCCTGCTTACCGTGGACTCTCAACTGCCTCCCACCGACCGCAGCACATGCTCAAGAATGCCCCGGATCCCCCGGTCAACATCCTCCTCCGGCCCTAGCAGACTCACGATCAACCATCCGGCGCCGGCAAACCCAAAGAACTGACCGGTATGAACAGCGACCTGCTGCCGCACCAGCAGGTCCAACGCTAACTGCTCCTCTGCCTGCACCTGCGGCACTCGCAGGATGGCGTACCATCCGCCATCCATCTCTAAGCGAGAAACCAGGGTCTGGCCCCGCAGCAGGTCGTCAAGGGTAGCCAGGTTCCTCGCTACCCTCTCACCGATCTGGCGCTGCAGGCTTGCCCTCTCCTTCAGCCACACCGGCAACGCCCACTGCACAGGCGCGCTCAACGACAGAAAGGTGTCCGCGATCACTTCCAGTCGTTGCAGCGCTTCGCTTTCTGCAAAGCAGGCGATCCAGGCGGCCTTCATCTGGGGCAGTCCGGCAACTTTGCTTAACCCGCTGAGAACGAATGTGGGCACAGTATGCGTTCCAGTTGCAAAACTGGCCACGGCGTGGCCCGGTGAACCGTAGTCGAGAAATACTTCATCCACCAGCAACGCCAGCCCATGTTCGCGGCAAAGATCCTCGAGAGCGCTGCGCTCCGATTCGGCCGTGAAGTGCCCGGTCGGATTGTTGGGGTGGACGAGCGCAATGGCACGGGTCCTGGAGCTTATCCTGCGGCGCAGGCCATCGAAGTCAATGTGCCAGCCGTGATCGTAGAAGAGCCCATACGGCACCAGGCGAACGTCATCCAGTTGCGCTAAAAAGTCGAATAGCGGGTAGCCCGGCTGGGCAATGAGAACCTCATCGCCAGGATCGCACAACAGCCGAAACAGGAAGCTATAGGCTTCGCTGGTACTGGTCGTGAGCACGACGTGCTCCGGACTCACGGTCGCGCCATGGTCGCGGTAATAAAGCGAAACAGCCTCCCGTGCGGCGAGCAGTCCTTTGGGGTCAGGATCGTACCGGAGCGCCGCGGGCTGCTGCAGGGCGCCAAGAACGGACTCGGCCGGATAGCTAAAGCCAGTCTGCGTAGGATTGGCTTGGGTTAGATCGCATAACCGGACCCCCTCAGCACGCAACCGGGCCAGCGCTTGCGCCCAGGGCGTTTGCGTTAGATCCCATTGTGTTCGTAATGACCAGGGCACGGTGACCTCGCTTGCGCAGTCCCTGGTACCGACCGCATGGTGTACATGGTGTAATAGTCGCAGCAATCAAGAGCGTATGTTCGTCCCGCAAAGGGAGGGCTGGGCTAAAAAAAGGGAGCTTCGAACGCATGGATTTGCAAGCGGTGATCTTCGATTACGGTGAAGTATTGAGCGGACCACCTGATCCCCAGGCCCACCACAACATGCTCACCATCTCAGGCCTGGCCGAAGAGCCATTTGAAAAGTCCTACTGGGCGCACCGGCTCGACTACGATGCGGACATCCTGAACAGCCAGACCTACTGGCAGACGATTGCTGCCGAAAGCAAAGTCCACTTCACAGCCGACCAGATCAGCGGCCTTGTGGAGCAGGACGCGCGCATGTGGATGAACCTGAACCCAGCCATGCTGGCCTGGCTACCCAGGATCAAGCAAGCGGGCTACCGGCTTGGAGTGCTGTCAAACATGCCGGCCGGTGTACTCAGCTTCATGCTGCCGCGCTTCCCCTGGCTGTCCCAGTTTGATCACCTCAGCTGGTCCTGCGAGCTCGGGCTGGTCAAGCCTGACCCTGCGATTTATCTGCATACCGTGAGAAAGCTGGGCGTCGCCCCGGACCAGGCATTGTTTATCGACAACCTCGAAAAGAACACGGCAGGGGCCGAGACTGTCGGTTTGCACGCCGCCCTATTTCAGAATGTGGAGCAGCTGCAAAGCGATCTGGAGAAACGCGGTTTCGCCCTGCCGCGCCTCGAGGCAGCGGTCTAACTAGCCATCCCAACCTGTCATCCCGAGGAATCTGCTTGCAGTACAAGTGAAGGACGGGATGAACGGGGTGCGATACGCATCGGTCTGGCTGAGGGAGCGGAGCAGGATGTCCCCCACTCAAGCCAAACGCGGCTTGAGTGGGCCACCCTCGGCTTTTCGGGATGCGGGCAGGGAGCAGATCCTCCTGAGTGGCGACTGATCGGACCCTAAAAACTGGAGGGTGGCCCATTCAAGCCGCGTTTGGCTTGAGTGGGGGACATTGGAACCCTCGTCCGGAGCGCTTTCCAGTTTGTTCATTAGGAGGAGCGAAGTCGAGGGATGACAAATTGGGGGCTGGCTAACCCGCAAATCAGTACTGGTGAGAAATTCCGGGTCTAACCGCCCATCCTAACTGGCAAATTCAGGATCGGATACTGGGCTGTACCCCATCCAGAGCCAGGCCCACCTGTTCCACGATCTCGAGATCGAAACCCTGCAGGGCCGGCACATGGGTGGGTGTATTCGAGAGCAGACGGATCTTGCGGATATTCAGGTCCGACAAAATCTGCCCGCCCAGCCCAACCTGACGCAGAATGCGGTGGTGGCGATCATCATGGGGTTCCCCTGAGCGCTCCTCCCGGTGCAGCAGAAGGCGATGGGGAACGAGCGTACGGTCAATCTGGAAACCTTTGCTGGTGTTATGCAGGTAGATCAGCGCACCCCGGCCTGCATCGGCAATCATCTCGAGCGAGCGCTGCACCACACGGTGGCAATCGCACAGCGTAGTGCCAAATACATCGCCAGCCAGGCAGTGCGAGTGCACCCGCACCAGCACCGGCTCAGGGTTGCTCTCGGAGCTGACCTCTCCCCGCACCAGGGCCAAATGGCTTTCCCCGCCGTTGACCTCGCTTTCATAAGCGATCATGCGGAAATCACCAAAGCGGGTCGGCAGCACTGCCTCCGCCACCCGGAAGATGTAGCGCTCGTTCTGCAGGCGGAAGCGAATCAGCTCGGCCACGGTTAACATCTTCAAGCCATGCAGATTGCAGAACTCGATCAGGTCGGGCACCCGGGCCATGGTACCGTCGTCGTTCATGATCTCGCAGATCACGCCTGCCGGGATCAGGCCGGCCATTCGCGCCAGGTCAACCGAAGCCTCGGTTTGGCCAGCGCGTACCAGTACGCCGCCGCGGCGTGCGCGCAAAGGAAATACGTGCCCCGGGCGTGCCAGGTCGGCAGCTGTCATGCGCGGGTCGATGGCTACCTGGATCGTGTGCGAGCGGTCGTAGGCGGAAATCCCGGTGGTCACGCCTTCACGGGCCTCAATCGTTTCGGTGAACGCGGTGCCAAAGCGAGAAGAATTCTGCTGCGTCATGGGGCCAAGCCGAAGGTAGTCAGCCCGTTCTTCTGTAAGGCTCAGGCAGATCAGACCCCGGCCAAAGCGGGCCATGAAGTTGATCGCTTCGGGAGTGACAAACTCTGCCGCAAGGGTAAGGTCGCCCTCGTTTTCCCGGTCTTCATCGTCGACAACGACGATCATGCGGCCTGCCTTGAATTCGGCGAGCGCCCCGGGTACGTCCGTAAATGGCGGTTTTGCCTGCATGCTGCTATTGTCTGCCAAGTGTGGAGCGGCTGTCACAAAAGCTTTCAGGACGTAAAAAACGCCGCTCGGGGCGGCGTTTCTTTGGGATGTTGGTTCACCCGCTCCGCGGGCTAGTTACAGTGTGGATTCGATCTCAAAACCCCAGGCCTCGAGCAACGCTTCCGGGATATACTTCGAGTTCTTGTTCCGCCGCGCCCACTCGCGCAAGCGTGTGGAACGCACGTACTGATCGGGGGTCAGTTTAAATTCTTTAACCACCTGTTCAAAAGAAGTCACAGTAGGGACTACGGGGCCGATTGGCTCCGGCTTGCCCCAATTGGGATTACCACGACGTTTTGCCATTGATCCGTTATCCTCTAGGGAGATGAGCAAACAAATGATCCGGGCGGAAAGTGTAGTCTGGCCCGCCAAGACATGCTAAAGATCTGATTTTAAGTATTTTTGCTCCAAAAATCAATAGCAATCTTGGGTGAGAGGACTTTCCTCTCGTCACCGATTCCTGTGCAACCTGTACGCTGGAAAGTCCGTCTCAGTCGGCTGACTCCAGTGCACTTAAAGTGAAAGGTGGATTCATGAACGCAGTTCGTTTTTGGGCAGTTTTTTCTCTCGGGGTCGCGGCTGGGGCCGCTGCCGCTCTTATTTACGCTCCGCAGACCGGGGAGAAGACCCGCAAGCAGCTCAAGCGCAACCTGCAGGACGCGAGCGGCTACATCAAAGACACCAGCGATGACCTGAGCAAGCATGCAACCCGGGTCTACAAAACCACCAAAGATGTGGCCGGCGATGTCGCCTCACGGGTCGGTTCCGTGGCGAGCAACGTGAGTTCCGCAGCCAGCGATCTGGCAGGCAAAGTCGGCGACCTGGTCTAAATCACAACCGCAAGGGGGGTAGCTTCAGCAGCTCCCCCTTGCACTCCGCTTCACCCGCTCGATCCTCGCCGTCAACATGTCGTTGAGCAAAGTCACTGCTTACAGCGCAGGTGTGATGTTGTCCGCGGCGCTTATCCACGAGCCAGGCAAGCAACCAAACCTGCAGCACACGTTGTCTATACCTGCAGCCTCAAAAGGCCACAACAGTTTTAGGACAGGAAAGAGGACACATGACCGGATCCAAGAAGTGCGCACATCCCGCCTGCACCTGCATGGCTGCTGAAGGCAGTCGTTACTGTAGTGAAGTCTGCAGCGACGAGAAGAACATGGTTGAGTTGGCCTGCCAATGCCACCACCCTGGCTGTGAGGGCACCAAGCTCGAGGCCTAATAAGCTAGCAAGAGCGCGCCCTTTGATAGATTTGGGTGCCCCATGCCCCATATCCAACGATGTTTCCAGCCGGGAGATGTGAGAATTCACCTCACTTAACCGGAAGTGTTTCGCGGCGGGGCCCTGATTTACCTTGATTTCGCTGGCAAGCTTTGCATCCTAACGATGGATGATCCGCTCTCGTAATCTTTTCCGCTGGTCCGCTTTCACTCTGACGTTCGCCGCTGCCGCACTGAACGCGCAGAACTCAAAAGCCGCGCTTCCCCATGACACGCCCGTCGGGCAGCTGGAAACGGTAGCCACGTTCTCTGGTCCTATGCCAACCGGCGTAACCGTTTCCCGGACCAATCGCATCTTCGTGAATTTTCCTCGCTGGGGTGACGATGTTCCTTTCACCGTGGCCGAGCTGATTCACGGCAAAGCTGTCGCCTATCCCGATGCAAGCCTGAATGACTGGCCCGGACGCAAATCCGCGGACCCCACCCAGTACAAAGACCAGCAGGCCAACAGCACACACTTCGTCTCAGTGCAGTCCGTGGTCGTGGACCCGGCCAATCGTCTGTGGGTACTCGATACCGGATCGCCCATGCTCAAGAATGCCCTGCCGGGCGGACCAAAGCTGGTCGCGATCGATCTCGCCACGAACAAAGTCATCAAGCGCATATTGTTGCCGGCTTCAATCGCCGGCCCAACCAGTTACATGAACGACGTGCGCTTTGATTTGCGTGGGGGCACGCCCGCGGGCGCAGACGGCATTCACGGCACCGCTTACATCACCGACTCCTCCGAGAAAGGGCCCACGGGATTCGTCGTTGTCGATCTGGCAACCGGTCAGGCCTGGCGCAAGCTCGACGACGTAGCCAGCGTTAAACCTGAGCCGGGCTTCCTGATGTTCGCGGAAGGACGGCCACTGTACAAAACGGAACCCGGCAAGCCAGTCCAGCCTGGAATCTTCGCCAACGACTCGTTGGCTATTTCTGCCGACGGCAGCCATCTCTTCTATTGCCCCGTCTCCTCCACCAAGCTGTACAGCATTCCGACTTCGGCCCTGCGTGACCGCAACCTTTCCCCGGAAGCAACGGCCGCACAGGTAGCGTTAGTCACAGGCAAAGAAAGTTCGGACGGGTTGGAATCCGATGACGAAGGCAACATCTACTCCACGGCGCCCGCCTCCGGCAGCATTCTCAGGATCAGCCCCAATGCAAAATTCGCCAGTGGTGTGGAAGTATCGACCCTCATCCACGATCCTCGGCTGCTATGGCCCGACACCATGTCACTTTCCGACGATGGCTATCTCTACGTGACGGCGAACCAGCTGTTCAATCAGCCCTCAATGCATGGCGGCAAAGATCTGCGGCAGAAGCCCTACGTTCTCTTTCGCACAAAAGTGAACGCCAAACCAATCCGATTGCAGTAACCCATGCCGGGAACGATGGAGAAGAAACATGCTTAAGGTAGAGGTACCCGAAGTAGACGTACGCACGATGGATACAATTGCACCCGGCGTGCTCGGGCTGCGGATCGCGTTCGTGAATGTATTTGCGGTGACCCATCAGGATGGTTCGTGGACGCTGATTGACGCCGGCATTCCGCACACCGCCACACGCATCCAGGGCTGGGCCGAGAAGCATCTCCCCGGGCCACCCAATGCGATCGTCCTCACGCATGGCCACTTTGACCATGCAGGGTCGGCGAAGGAACTGGCGGAACTGTGGAACGTGCCAATCTACGCACATGCGCAAGAACATCCCTACCTCACGGGCAAAATGGAATACCCCGCGCCAAACTGGAAAGCAGGCGGAGGGATGATGTCACTGCTATCGCCCACCTACCCCAAGGGCCCCTTCGACTTCACTGGTCGACTGCGCAGCCTGCCCAGTGAAGGCGCTCAGCTTGCCCTGGCTGCTTTGCCGGGCTGGACTCTGCTGCACACCCCAGGCCACACGCCAGGACACGTATCGTTCTACCGCCAGGCCGATGCGACGCTGCTGGTGGGGGACGCTTTCTGCACCACTAAACCCGAGAGCTTTTTTGCAGCAGCACTCACGCAGCATCCCGAACTGCACGGGCCGCCTTCGTATTTCACCTCCGACTGGGAAGCAGCCAAAGCATCAGTGCGCAAGCTCGCGGCATTGAAACCGCGCACAGTCGTACCCGGCCACGGAAAGCCCCTGAGCGGAGAAGACGTACCCACCGCACTGGACAAGCTGGCCGCGGATTTCGAACAAATCGCCGAACCTGAGAATGTGCGGGAAGTGAGCTGACGAGCGGCCGCTGGAGTAGAGTCGCACCGAACGCATCTACCAGGCTCCGCATCGCGCAGCCGCGAAACATCTCCTGTGTCTCCCACTTCATCTGAGAGACAGCGGGCTTGGCGCCCTGCTGGAGCAAGCATGCACATCGTGATCTTTGGCTTGACGGTCTCCTCGTCGTGGGGCAATGGTCACGCCACCCTTTGGCGCTCGCTGATTCGCGCGATGCAGCGCCGCGGCCACTCCGTAGTCTTCTACGAAAAAGACGTGCCGTATTACGCCAGCACCCGGGATGTAACGGAACTGCAAGGGAGCGCCCGTCTGCGCCTCTATGCATCGATCGACCAGATCGCCGAAGAGGCGAAACGGGAACTTGGCCATGCCGATGTGGCCATGTGTACCAGCTTCTGTCCTGATGGCGTGCTCGCCTCTGAGTTGATTCTCAATTCCAGGGCGGGCATCCGCGTGTTCTACGACATGGATACCCCGGTCACACTCAACGCCGTGCGCAACGGCGCGACCGTGGATTATCTACCGCCGGCGGGGCTCTCCGGCTTTGATCTTGTACTTAGCTACACGGGTGGCCGCGCGCTGAGTGAGTTGCAGTTGCAACTGGGCGCGCGGGCGGTAGCGCCTCTGTATGGATGGGTCGATCCAGAATCGCACCACCCGGTGGCGCCGGTAGATCATTTCCGCGGCGCGCTCTCGTATCTCGGCACCTACGCCGAGGATCGGCAGGCGGCGCTTTCTGAGTTGTTCCTCGAACCCGCCAGACGGCTTCCGCAAAGCCGTTTTGTCATCGCCGGTGCGCAGTACCCCAAAAACTTTCCCTGGTCGCCGAACCTGTTTTTTACACGGCATCTGGAATCAGCACAGCACTCGGCTTTCTTCTGTTCCGCGCGCGCGACGCTGAATGTCACACGCCTCGCCATGGCGCAGTACGGGTACTGCCCCTCTGGCCGGCTGTTCGAAGCGGCGGCCTGCGGCGCTCCGATCCTCACCGACGGTTGGGAGGGGCTCGATAACTTCTTTGTACCGGGGAACGAAATACTCGAGGTGCACTCGGCAGGCGATGTTGTGGATGCACTTTCATTAGAAGATGCAGCGCTCAAGCGCATGGCAGAAGCTGCGCGTGCGCGGACTCTGGAAGAACATACGGCAGATCGCCGCGTGCTTGAATTGGAAACGCTGTGTGAACGCGCGCTGGTTGCGGGATTGGGTGAGGCTCTAGATGTGGGGGATCATTCCAGCAGCGGGAGCGGGTAGCCGCATCCAGCCTCTTGCTTTCTCGAAAGAGTTGCTACCCGTCGGCAGCCGGGTGGAAGGCGGAGAAGAAAGACCGCGCGCTGTGAGCGAGTACCTGGTGGAGAGAATGATCCGCGGCGGCGCCGACAAGCTTTGCTTTGTGATCTCTCCAGGTAAGACCGACATTCTTGAGTATTACGGCGGACGTGTTCTCGATGCGGACATCGCGTACGTGGTGCAGCCGCAACCCGGTGGCCTGTGTGACGCGATCTTTCGAGCCGCTCCACTCATTCATGAAAATGAAAATGTGGTGATCGGATTACCAGATACGATCTGGTCTCCGGAAGATGGCCTCGCTTCCCTGCCGGACCACACGCTTTCGTTCTTGCTCTTTCCAGTGGAACGGCCCGAGCTATTCGATGCCGTCGTGGTTGCTGAGGACGGCAGCGTAGAAGAGGTGCAGGTGAAGCAGCGGAGTGCGCGCTCACACTGGATTTGGGGCGCCATCAAAATGCCGGGACATGTTTTCCACCAATTGCACACGTTGTGGCGTCGTCCGGAGCGTCGCGATGAGTACTTTGGAACCCTGGTGAATGCCTGGCTGGCACAAGGGGGAGCAGCGTTGGGGATCAAGGCCGGCGTCGACTATGTCGACGTGGGTACACTGCATGGCTACCGCGCAGCCATCAGGCTGCTGGAAGGCCGAAGCGATCATGCGGCGAGTGCCGAGCGAGTAGGGACGGCGAGCCGGCTGGTAGGGCAGGCCGATGTTGCCGGTGTGGTTCCGAAGGCTTGAGGAATATTCCCTGGCCCAGGTCAACCGGGCGACACGGCCCCATGACGCGATTTTGCTCTTAGCGCGATGGACACCCATTTCATTCGACCGGGCGTCGTAATTGTTATGAAGATACATTTGAAACCACTGTCAGAACAAACCATCGTTGTTACCGGCGCGAGTAGCGGTATCGGCCTGTCTACGGCGCAATTGGCTGCCCAGGCGGGTGCCAGGGTTGTGCTGGCTGCGCGCAATGAAGGAGCACTGAAACAAGCCGTCGAAGAAATTCGTAGCGCCGGCGGCACCGCTCATTACGTCGTGACCGACGTCAGCAAGCGAGACGATGTTGAAAAGCTGGCCTCCGAAACCATCGAACGCTTTGGCGGCTTTGATACCTGGGTGAACAACGCGGGCCTGGGTCTATGGGGCCGCCTCGATCAGGTTTCTGAAGAGGACCACCGCCAGTTGTTCGAAATCAACTTCTGGGGCATGGTCTATGGGTCCACCATCGCTTTGCGTACTCTCAAGCAACGCGGAGGAGCCCTGATCAACCTGGGGTCAGTCGCATCCGACTTCGCTTTCCCCATGCAGAGCATGTACTCGGTCAGCAAGCACGCCATTAAGGCGTTCACTGAGGCACTGCGCCGGGAACAGATGGATGAGCAGTCACCCATCTCCATCACCCTCATTCAGCCGGCTTCGATTGGTACACCCTTTCACGAACACGCAAAGAACTACACCAACCAGCAAAAGGTTCTGCCGCCACCCGTCTATGCGCCCGAAGATGTCGCGCGCGCCATACTCTATGCGGCGCAGCATCCGCGCAGGTCGATTTTCGTCGGTGGCTCGGGCAAAATGATGTCGCTCGCCAACAAGATCATTCCCGGTCTACTGGATCACGCCTCTTCCGGCATGATCAAGGCGCAAACGAAATCAGGTGCGGAAAACACCGCGGGGCACGACAACCTGTGGCAGGCGGGTGAGGACGGTCACGTACGCGGTCAACATCCATCGATTCGTCACAGCACCTATACCAATGCTGGGCTGCACCCCGCCTGGGCCGCGGCGATCGCAGGGCTGGCGAGTGCTGGAGTCGTGTTCGCCTGGTCCCGGAAAGCCTCTTGAAAGCAGGAAGCTTGAAGAGTCCTCGAGGGGGGCCGCTCACGGCCCCCCTCCCTGTTTTACTGCATAGCTTGTAAGGACCAGAGAACGGACCAGGGAGCCATGCGATCACCTTCCACCCGGCCTTCTTGCCAAACAGTTTGCGCGTGTTGGTTGGGCGTCACAGATAATTCGTGCGCGGAAAGGTTTGCCTGCAAGACCAACTGTCTCTCCCCGGCAATCTTCCACGAAACCAGCACGGCTCCTTCGCCAAGCACTTTGAACTGACCGGCGTGCGCGCCGATCTGGTCCAGCAATGGCAGGATCTGCTCGCGACGTACCTGCAGAACGTGCTTGTACCATTCCAGCCATTCACTGTACTCGGGACGATCGAGCTCTTCCCACGCCAGCTTGGCGGAGAGGAAGGTCTGATCATGCCCAGGGTCGGGGATGCGCTCACGCTGGTCCGGATCCTGGAATTCGGGCAGAGCCTTGAACTCCTCGCGCCTGCCTTTGCGCACCAATTGTCCCAGCTCACCGGGAAAGTCACAGAAGAATGGAAAGGGGCGCTTGGTCCCCCACTCCTCTCCCATGAAAAGCATGGGGATTTCCGGCAGGAGCAGGTAGCATGCAGCGACGGCACGCACCGCTTCACGTGGGGCAATCGAGGTAAGGCGATCGCCAAATGCGCGGTTGCCAATCTGATCGTGATTCTGAATGAACGAGACAAACGCCGTGGGTGGCAGCTGCGCAGAGGATTCGCCCCGCTCACTGCCGAGCGATTCCATCATCTCTCCCTGGAAAGCAAAGCCCTCGGCCATGGCACGCCCAAGCAGTTCCGTGTTGCCGGCGAAGTCGCTGTAGTAGGACTGGCTTTCAAGCGTTGCCGCGGTGTGCAGCACGTGGTGAATGTCATCATTCCACTGCGCGGTGAAAGCAGCTGGTTGACCATCTTCGCGACGCAACAACCGGCTCGCCTGGTTGAGTTCATTCTCTAACACCAGGTGAATAGGGCGGCCCCATTGCTTGGCGCGGACCCGCCTGGCCACCTCATCGAGGAAGTGTTCCGGGCTATCGTCTTTGATCTGGTGCACGGCATCCATGCGCACTCCGTCCAGGTGGAACTCTTCCAGCCAATAAAGCACATTGTGAATGGCAAATTGGCGAACAAAGCTGCTGCCTTTGGAGTCATAGTTCACGGCATCGCCCCACGGCGTTTTGTGCCGTTCGGTAAAAAACTGTGGAGCGTACAAGGAGAGGTAATTTCCGTCCGGGCCGAAGTGGTTATAGACCACATCCAGCATGACCATGATGCCGAGCGCATGCGCCGCCTCCACCAGCGCCTTCAAATCTTCTGGACGCCCATACGAGGAATCAGGCGCGTACAGCAGAACGCCGTCGTAGCCCCAATTGCGGCGGCCGGTGAAATCAGCCAGCGGCATCAACTGGATGGCCGTAACCCCAAGGTCTGCAAGGTGCTGCAGCTTGGGGATGGCGGCAAGAAACGTTCCCTCGGACGTGAACGTACCCACGTGGATTTCGTAGAGGACCGCCTCGGTCCAGGCTCTGCCCCGCCATTCGCGATCGTTCCATTGGTAGCTGGCCGGGGCGATGACTTCGCTCGGGCCGTGCACGTCGTCCGGCTGAAACCGCGAGGCGGGGTCGGGGACGCGCAGGCCGTCGGGGAGCACAAAGCGGTAGCGACTGCCGGCATGCGCCAGGGGCGTGGTGATCTCGTGCCACCCATCCTCGCCTTGTCGCAGTTGCAGTTGCTCTTGTTCCCCATCGAGTTCGAGAGAGATCTTTTCCGCGCCAGGCGCCCAGAGTCGGAACCGCACGAGACCCGGGGAAACCACTTCGGCGCCGAAGGGCATTTGATGGACCGCGATTCCTGAGGTAAGGGCGGCGATGGGCTGTTCAGCAACAGAATGCATTAGGCACCGTGGGCTTTGGTCACACACAAAGCCAGAATTCGGGGATCCGCACCATCACGCAATGACAGTAATAGACGGTACTGAAATGGACGGCTTTACGGTGGGTCAGGTTGTACCACCGGAAGGCCACTTTGGCTGATTGGTCTGATAGCTTACACAGCGATTCGCCACCGTGGCGGGCGCTTACCGCTCGCCGGGAGCGGAATCGGGGCCCCGGGGCCATGACGCCGTTTCGCGCCGGGTAGCGCCCTTTCCATCCTGGACGGGCAACGCTGGTGTTATCACCTTCATCTTCCCCAGCATGGTTGGGGTGGGTTGGTCTTCTGAACTTGCTGAACTTTCTGAATTACGGTTGCTGCCGTGTTAAGGGCAGCTTGCACGATTGTCTCTCCCAACTACCACGGTTTTGCCATGACGCTTCAGGCGTCGTTCCGCGAACACCATCCTGATCAACAAGTGTTCGTTCTCATCGTGGCCGATCTCGACCTGCAAACCAAAGCGGCTTTCGAGGGCTACGGCTACACGCCGGTGTTTGTTCAGGAGATCGGACTCCGCGACCTGCGTGCGGAGGCGATGAAGTACGACATCCTGGAACTGAACACCAATGTAAAACCTACTTTTCTGAAATTTCTTTTTCGCGAATATGGTCTCGATGAACTGATCTACCTCGATCCGGATATTTTCGTGTATGCCCCCTTCACCGAGGTCTACGACCAGTTATCCCGTGCCAACATTGTGCTGACGCCGCATATGACCACCCCTGTGAATGACGGCAAAGGCCCGAGCGAACAGGAGATGCTCTACAACGGCACTTACAACCTAGGCTTTATCGGGCTGCGACGCTCTCAGGAAACCGGACGCCTGCTTGACTGGTGGGAAGAGCGATGCCTCGACCTCGGATTCAGCGAAGGCCGAACCGGTCTGTTCGTCGATCAAAAGTGGATGAACCTGGCCCCGGGATTCTTCGAAGGGGTAGCGGTACTCCGTCATCGCGGTTACAACATGGGTTGCTGGAATCTCCATGATCGCTTTTTGCAACCTGCCCCGGGCGGATACCAGCTCACAGACGGCAGCCGGCTTCGCTTCTTTCATTTCAGTGGTATTGTCGTGGCCGATCCAGCATCACTCTCCCGCAACACCGATCGCTATCAGCTTGCAGATCGCCCCGACCTGGAGCAGTTGGTCAAGCAATACAAAGCAGCCGTCCTTTCCAATACAGTGGCACAACTAGAAGCAATGCCGTATGGGTTCGACCGGCTCAGTGATGGAACAAACGTGACCAGGCTGGCCCGCCGGATCTACGCCATGCTCGCCGACCGGTGGCAGGCCGAAGACCCGTTCAATGCCTCGGGAGGCTTCTCTCGCTTCGCGCATCGACTTGGGTTGCTCTCAGGTAGCAAGGCTGCGCCTAAACAAACCTGGCGCGAATTTAACCCCGTGGATGTACGGGTAAGGGCTGTGCATCACCTGCTGCGGTGGGCTCTCCGCCTGCTCGGACCAGATCGGTACGAGGTCTTGATGCGCTACCTCGCGCACATTGCTGTCTTGCGCAACCAGTCCGTGTTCCTGAGAGAGGGTTAATGCACCAGGCTTTCGCTCAAGCCGCAGGGTCTTCCGCCACAACGGCAATCCTCTCGGAGGCGTTGGGCGCCCAAGCGGCAATGAGCGCGGAGAGTGAACTGACGAATCGTGACGAGCTGAATCGTTGGGCGTGCTGCTGGATCGCCGAAGGAACAAACACAGGTTCCATCGCCTCAAATGCGAGTATCGCCTGTACCACCTGGTGGGTGGTTTGCTCATGAAAGAAGATGCCAGTTGGAGCACCTTTCTCCGGCAGCCGATGGTGCCCGTCAAAGAAAGCTCCATTGATAGTCTCGCGTGAACCGCCTTTGCCGAAGGCAATGACCGGCCGGCCGCAGGATTGCGCCTCTACCGGTACCATGCCAAAATCTTCATCGGCTGCAAAGAGCAGGGCGCGGCACTCTGCGTAGTTCTGCCACAGAGTCTGATCGTCGGCGTCCGGTAGGAACTCAATGCTGGGCCCAGCGATCCGCCGCAGCTTCTCCATCTCCGGGCCACTGCCGACTATGCGCAGCGGGCGGCGCAGGATGTTGCAGGCCTCGATAAGTATCTCCGTCTTCTTGTACGGGACCAGTCGCCCGGCGGCCAGATAGAAGTCGCGGCGTGCGTTCGCAAGGAAGCCGCGCCCCACATCGACCGGCGGATACACAACGGTGCTTTCCCTTCCGTAGTATTGCCGAATGCGTTTCGCCACATATTCGGAGTTTGCCACGAAGTGTGTGACCCGTTGCGCTGCCAGCGAATCCCAATTGCGCACATAGTGCGCCGCCAGAGAAAAGGGAAAGCGGATGAGCGGCGACATGGCCGACCGGTAGTCGTGGTAGCCACCCCAGAGGTAGCGCATCGGGGAGTGGCAATAGCAGACATGCACCGCGGACTCGTTCAGCAAAACGCCCTTGATGGGTCCGCTGTCGGAACTCAACACCAGGTCATACGCGCGCAGGTCCAGCTGCTCGACAGCATAGGGGTACAGCGGCATGAGGAGCCGATGCATGCGCGCCGCTCCGGGAATCTTCTGCAGGAATGATGTCTGCACGGACCGGTGACGGAGAGCCGGAGGGAGGCCTGGCGGACAAGCCATGAGAGTAAAAATATCTGCATCGGGAAACATGCCGGCCAGCACAGCAGCCACACGTTCTCCGCCGCCGAGCGTGACGAACCAATGATGAATGACTGCTACTTTCAACGCGCCCCCGCAGCACTTTAGATGTAGATGCGGCGCCTGTGGGTGGCTGCTTGACAAGCGGCTCTAGCAAAGCTTGCCAGAGCAAACAAGCGGTGGAATTTAGCATCGAAGATACAGAAGTTGCGGGCGAACGAAGCCCTTTCCCATGCGACCGTCACAGAGCGAAATGCTGCAGGAATTAGAGGCAACAGAGAGCGCCCCCTTCCAGGAAGGGGAACGCAGGGTCACGCTGCTGGATATCTTCATCATCCTGGCAAAGCGTAAATGGATATGGATTATTTCCGCGCTGGTTTGCGGCATACTTGCGTTCATCATCGCTTCCCTGCTCCCCGTGGAGTATCGGGCTGAGACTGACATCATGCCTCCAGAGCAGGCGGTTTCCTCGGCAGCCCTGCTGATGGGCCAGGTGGGCAATGCGCTCAGCCTGGGTGGACACGGCTTAGGCGCGAAAGATCCAAACGATATTTTTCTGGCGCTCCTCAGAAGCAGGACGACGGCAGAAGCCCTGGTGAAGCGATTCGACCTGGAGAAAGTTTATAAGCGTCCCGATCTTGTACTGGCCGAGATCGAGTTGGGTAAGCGCTCAACGATCGTCACTACCCTGGAAGGCACGATTGCGGTCATCGTGGAAGACCGTAGTCCCGCCCGGGCAGCTGCGATCGCGAACGGTTACGTTGAGGAGCTGAACAAGCGGAACAATAATCTGGCATTGACTGAAGCAGGCCGCCGGCAACAGTTCTTTGACGCGCAGTTGGAGAATGAAAAGAATGCGTTGGAGGAAGCGGAAGTAGCCCTCAAGCAGACGCAGTTGCGGACAGGCGTGCTCGCGCTGCCAAACCAGACGGAGCAAGCGATTCGCCTGGTGGCCGGGTATCGAGCACAAATCACGAATCGGGAACTCGCGCTGAAAGATCTGCTCACCGTGGAGACCCCAGGGAATCCGGATATTGCGCGCATGCAACAGCAGATCGCTGCCCTGAAGCAGAACCTGCAAAAGGTAGAGGGCGACCCCTCGCAGAGTGACACCGAGGTGGGTAAGCTAACCACCTCGACAGTGCCCGGGTTGGCGATTGAATATGTGCGCAAGTTGCGCGAAGTGAAGTACCACGAAGAGCTCTTCAACATGCTCTCCCGCCAGGATGAGGCGGCCCGCATGGATGAAGCCAAGGAGTCACCCGCGGTAGAGGTGATCGATGCCGCCGTCCCCCCGCACTTCAAATCGTGGCCGAAAACTGCGCTGCTGGTAGAAGCGGGCGTGGCGCTTGGACTCATTCTTGGTTGGGTCTACGTGATCATGTTCGAGATGGTCCGGCGTAGTTTGCAGGAACCTGCAAATGCAATGAAGTGGGCTGTGCTGAAGAAAGCGGCGCGGGTCCGGATTTAAATCGGATCTGATGGGAAAGGCTTACCCTTCGAGCCCTGTGAATTCCCGTTCTATTTCGGATGATCCACTACTGACCCTCATCCTTCACCACGGGACCGGCTGCCTTAGGTTTCACCGCGTTTTCACGGGGAGATGTGGGGAACCCGTCATTCATTACGGAAGAGGCTGCGGCGATCAGCCTATCGGGGTGAGCCGCCTGCCGCGGCCGTCTCCGCGGTGGTTCGGTTGTAAAGCATCGATGTGCCGAACACCGGCTTTGTAAGTGTCCCCGTGCCCAGCAATTCGTAGTAGTAGGCCCGTGACTCGGGCTCCACATGCGCGAACTGCGCGACGGACCGAGACAGGTGCGGTGCAGCGGCCGGCTCTTTGGCAGGATCCGACGATAGTTGCTGGAACATCGCCAGGCCGGCCACCCCAAGAACCACAGAAATTCCAGATGCAAGGCGAAACGCGCGCGTACCCGGCCTCAGCACAAAGATGCCAAGAGCCAGCGCAAGAGACATAAAGCGGAACCCCGGGTCAGACACGCCGAGCCCCTCGGAAGGGCTCAACAAGGCGGCCGCCACAGAAAACAGGAAAAGCAGCAGCAGCAACTTCTGCGGCTCCTGCTGGAAGCCACGGAACACCGACTGTGCAATCGCCAGCAACAACGTACCCGCAAGCATACCCGTCAGTGCCACGAGCACATACATCCCAGTCGCTCCGAAAACAACCAAGCCAATCGAATGAGAGTGAACAATCGGGTTCACATAACCAAGCGATTTGAGGAACGTGTTGACTTTGAATACCACAAAGGCTGGGCGACATGTACGGCACCGGCACATCATGTAGAACCGTTTTTTCAGGATTACCAATCGTAACGAAGCGGCCATAAACATACCATGCCGTCATCAGCACGCTTGGCACTACCGCCACCAACGGCCGATACGTACGGCGAAGCAGGCAATAAATGACCAGGGCGCATACACAGACAGCGAAGGAAATAGCGTGGCAAAGAAAGATCAGGATCAAAAGACCGGCTAGCTTCCCCGGCCGCATCCCCTCATCGCGCAATAAAACGGCGAGAAACCACAGCATGAGCGCCACAGAAAACTGGAAGTTGAGAAAGCCCCACCAGAAACATAAGTTCACTACGATCAGCGAGGGCGCCAACCAATACACTCGGTTGGATAGGCCAGGTAAGGCGCGCACCAACTGGCTGCAAGCAACGAAGGAAAGCGCAAGGTAAACGCAAAGCCAAAGTTTGGCCGCGACCACCCAGGGCATCACCAGGCCAAGCAGCCCCAGGCAAACATCAGAAAGCGAATTAGGCACCGCGAAGTGCTTCAGGGAAAACTGAAGGTCAGGGTGCCCCTGCAGAATATGTGTAACCGCGACGCCTTCATACACCCAGGTTGGGTAGTCCTGGAGCAGGGGCGGATGCGGCGCCAGGAGAATCAGTGCGGTATAGGCGCACAGCAACCCGGCAAAGTAGCACATCGGCACATTCAGTTTTGCCAGCGATCGCACCCTACGAAGCTCCATGACGAACCGGCGTCACGGCGACCCAGCCCGGCGCAGGTGCAGGCGCTTCCGCATTTCTGCGCAAGTACGCCAACAACACGGCGAGCCAGGTGAGGAAGTGGTTCAAATTGTGATTACTCAGGGCAAACCACAAAACATGGATCAAAGCGATGTTACTGGCACGATTTAAAAATAGCTGCGATGGGCTCAACCCAACTGCCGGACGGGCAGCAAAGGATAAACCGCCCCCTCGAGCGAAGAGGGCAAGCATCGTGCCGACCAACAGAGTGAACCCCACAATGCCCAATCCGAAAAGCATTTGCAGGTAGACGTTGTGCATCATGTCCATAGTGCCGAATCCGAAGCCGAGAAACGGCTGCTGCAGATAGAGCCTCAACGCAATTTCCCAATCGGCAACGCGGCCGCTGGCAAAACTGTTATGCGCAAAGAAGGCGTAATATCCGCCCTTCAGAATGCCCCATACGTTGTAGAACGGCTGAATGCAAAGCAGCACCGTGACCCCTACCAGCACCGCGCGCGCCAGGAACACAATGGGTTTGCGCCAGCCACCCTGCGATAGACCGATATACAACACCGCCAGTATGTAGGAGACATACGCTGCACGCGTTGTGGCCAGAAAGAGGGCTCCCAGGGTAAAGAACCAGAAAAGAAGCAGAAGCGGCAAGGACCGGATCCTGCGGAAGATTGGATCACTCCCAATCAACTGCTTGCGATACACCAACAGCAAAGTGATGACGGCGAGTGCGAAACTCGAGACCACTCCGTACTCATTGGGATACGACCCGGGTGAGAACCGCAGCAGGCCGAAGCCCCACTGAACAAGAATTTCGAAGCGCGCGATGAAGGCAAGCGTGAACACGCGGGCGTAAAAGCCAATGAAAAACACGTAGCCGACGGTGAGCGACACCAGGTAACCCACCAGGAAAGCCCCCAGCACCTTGAGTCGTTGATGCAGGCTGAACGCGCGCGCCTCTTCTCCCGCTCCGATCGTAAAAAAAAGGAGAGTGACGAATAAAAAGTAGCGAACGAGAGGATTCTCGTCGGAAGAGCCATATAGGTTGGAATACCGGACGTATGCGTATGTGGCGGAGGCCAGCATGTAGGTCAACACAGGCGCCAGGACCAGAAGGTTGTTAAAGGCCCGGCCGCGCAGGCCCTTCCAGGCGAAAACAAGAATGCCAAGCGGAAGGATGAGGTAGAAGAACCGGAACGAAGCAGGGGCGCCCGGCAACGGGATCAGGTTGCCGATGGGCCCCAGGAAAGCAAACCAGAAAACCAACTTTGAAGACAACGGAAGACGCGGACGAGCTGTGGCCATGTTCAGTCGCCTCTCAAGCAAACCGGCGGTACACGTTCAGGTGCCGCCGTGCACTCTCTGTCCAGGTAAACTGCCGCGCACGCATGATTCCTTTGGTTCGCAACGAGGCTTGCAAAGAAGGCGTTTGCAAAACTTTCTCAAGCGTGTCCGTCAGCTCATGAAAGTCCGCAGGGTTGAAATAGCAGGCAGCGTCCCCGGCGACTTCCGGCAGTGAGGCCTGTCCGGAACAAATGACAGGAGTGCCACATGCCATGGCCTCCAACACGGTGAGGCCAAAGCCTTCTTCAAAGGAGGGCAACACGAACACTTCACTTGCCCGGTAGAGTTGGGCTAGACCTTCGTTCGACGCATTTGCAATCAATCGTGGCGCAATCGCCAATTCTTCCGCAAGGCGCGCCAGGGCATGCACGCCCGACTGATCGCTACCCACCAGCACAAGCTCCACTTCGATCCGCCGTCCAAGGAGTTCGTGGTAGGCCCGCATCAGGGCTTCCACATTCTTGTGCGGCTTGAGATTGCCGACGTAGAGGATAAAGGGCGCGACTACACCAAAACGCCTCGCCACCTCACGACGCGCCTCCTCCCGGTCACCCGGGGCAAACTCGGCTGCGGGCGCATTGTGAATCACGGATACCTTGTCAGGATCAACTCTGAGATGCTTGACGATCTTGTTCTTCGAATACTCTGAAACGGTAAAGATATGCTGGGCCCGGCGCGCGCTCATGCGCAGCATGGGGGCCGCATACGCGAGAGATTTCCAGGCGTGCTTGTAGTGGCGATCCAGCAGATGCGTGAGATCGTGAATCGTCACCAGCAGGGGACCTCTATAAAGCACAGGAAAGTTGTAGTGTGGCACATGGAGCAGCCCAGCTTGCTGCAGGGTACGGGGGACGGCAAGCTGCTCCTGCAGGGAATACATAGGGGCATCGACAACTGAGGTGCGCGCACAGATTGGTTCGAAGAAGGAACGCTTCTCCAGGCTCGTTAGTGCATGGACGGAATACTGGAAGGTATCGTGCAGCTCGCGAATCAGGTTTGCTGTGTAGACACCAATCCCCGAGCGGTAGGCGCGTGCATCGATGGTTATCTCGTCGTACATCCGGGCACTTGGTCACCACACTACGGCTGCGCTTTTAGATGCGAGTAGCAGCGCAGAGAGTGGGCTGCACCCTGGCGGCAAGCACGCGCCATCTTATGTCTCTCGCTAGGAAAGTGTCCCTGCCAGAGAGCCCGCCGAAGCAGAGCGGAACAGGATGCTGCCACTGGCTGCCAGCGACAATGCCATCACTATGCCGAAAAGGCTCGCAGAAACATGCACGCCGCCCACCGACCAGGCGCCCACAAACAGTAGGGGAGACGTACAAAGCAAGGGCAGAGCCACTCCCGACCACAACAGGTCGTGCCTGCTGAAGCTGATCCGGGCGTGGGTACGGGGCATGTTGTAAAACAAGTGCGCTCCTACACTCACGATGGCGCCAATCAGGGTTCCGGCGGCCACGCCGACCGCGCCAAAGTACGCGCCGAGAAGGATGCTGGCTGCCAGGTTGCTGATGCCCTCTGCGAGCGGGCTGACCTTGATCAGAGTTTGTTGCGCGGCCGCCACCAGAATGATGGAGTAGGCAGCACCCGTCAGCCGCAGCATGTTGGCCAGCAGAAGAATGATCATGATGGTGCGCACCGCCGGAGAGTACGCCGGCCCCAGCCACAACTTGAGAAGAGGACCCGCGTAAATGATCGCGGGCAATCCAGTAAGGATCAGCAGGAAAATGTTTAGCCGCGTAGAAGAAACCACCAGGTTGCCAAGCGCCTGCCTGGAACCTTGTGCATCGAGCCCGGCGGCATGGGGCATGATTGCGTTCAGAACCGCGTAAAGACCGCCACCCATGATGGCGATCAGGCTGGCAGAAAGCGAGTACGCGATGACAGCGTGATACTCGAAGCGGCCCACAAGGATGACGTCCAGGCCGCTCACCATCAACATGGATACGGACATCACCGTGATAGCCAGGCAGTAATGAAACAATTCACGCGCCATGTCCCGGTGTACGGCTCGCCGCTTGAAACGAAGCCCCGGTACCAGCCTGCGCATCGCGAGCCATTGTGCCGCGTACGCCAACAGGTTCGGCAGCGCCACCAGTACGGCCATAGAGACGAGTGAGCAGCCGGCAAGCACGCCGCCCACCAGCAACATGGCGGAGAGGAGGCGTGCGCTCCCGGTGGTAAGGGCCGGGATTTCATTCCTCTGTAAGCCAATGAAGACGCAATTGCAAACGGAAGCCGGCAGGCCAAGCGCGGTCACACCACCCACGATCAGCAGGGTCCAGCGCATCGCCCCCATCAATGTCAGAGGGACGCCTGGAAACAAATGGGGGAGAAGCCACAAAGAGCCTGCGAGCAGCACGCAACTGAGGACGCACGCACCCGTCAAACCCACGAAGGACGTGCTGTAGATAGCGTCTCGCCGTTCCTCGTCTTTTAGCTCTTCGGCAAACGCGATATAGCGCCCGACAGCAATCTGCAATCCAAAATCGAAGTAGCCAATGTAGGCGGCAGTCTGCAACACCAGCAACCACACCGTATAGTGCGCAGAGGGCATGTGCCGCACCAGAAAGGGAGGCAACAACAAAGAGAAGGCAGCGATGGCTCCGCCACGTGCGAGATTTGCCGCAGCATTTTTGAAAAGCCTGTGTTGGGTTCGCATACGTTACCTTTCCACTCACCACCAACCTGCCTGCCGCCCTCAGAATTGGAAGTAGAGGAAGGTATTTCCGTTGCTAACGAACAGTATGGCTGCAATAAACAAGAGCCCCATGGCGATTGACCAGGACCAGGTCGGCCGATAGGTAAGCGCCGCCCACAGGCGGCTCTGTGCGAGCCGCGAAGGCACCTGACCCAGAATTTCCTGGGTGTTGGGTGCAAACCACACGATGGGGAACAACATGACGATCAGTGCTACGGCATGCCATTGCACATCTCCGATCCCGTGGCGTAGTCCAACCATGGTGGAAAGCAGCATCAGCGCGTCCGAGCTTGTGTCCGCGCGGAAGAATGCCTGGCCGATCAACACGCAACCATAGGTGAGCAGTACGCTGGACACATGGGCGTACACGGGCGTTCTTCGGGATGCGTCGGGTGCCCGGACGAAGATGCGCCAGGCATGGTTGATGCTGAGGAAGATGCCGTGGAGCACGCCGAAGATGATGAACTGCAAACCAGCGCCGTGCCAGATACCAATGAGAAACATGGTCGCGAGCATCGGCCAGGCCACCATGCTGGTGAAGCCGCCGAGGGTTCGTTGTGCCTTGCGCGAAGCCTTTTTGCCTGCGGCCAGCCTGCGCCTCACCACCCCGAGCGATATCGGGTTGTAAAGGTAGAGTGTCAAGTACCGCGTAAGCGTCATGTGCCAGCGTGACCAGAAGTCGATCACGTTGGCTGCTTTATAGGGCGAATTGAAGTTCAGCGGGAACTCGATCGAGAACATGCGCGCCAGACCGACCGCCATGTCCGAGTAACCGGAAAAATCGAAGTAGAGTTGCAGCGAGTAGCTCAGAATGCAGACCCAGGCATTCGCATTGGAGAGGCGCGCGAGGTGGCTGAAATTGCGATCGGCAATCTGACCGAGCCGGTCAGCGAGAATCGCCTTCTTTCCCAGGCCCAGGATGAACCAGCTTAACCCGACAAGAAAGTCATCACTCCTCAGGCGATAGTCTTTGTTCTGCGAGAACTGCGGCATCATCTCCTTATGGTGGAGAATGGGCCCGGCAATCAAATGAGGAAAGAAGGTAACGAAGAGACTGTATTCAATGAAGCCCTGCGGCTCTGCTTCTTCCTGGCTGAGGTCGACCAGGTAAGCAATCTGGGTGAAGGTGAAGAAGGATATGCCGAGGGGCAGTACGACGCCCTGCCAATGATGATGGCTCAACCCTGTGTTGTAGAAGAAGTTCAGAGACGGGAACAGATATTTGAAGAAGGAGAGGGCGGCCAGGTTTGCTGTGATCGCCGCAATCAGCCACCTCCGCTTGCTTCGTCCCTCGGAGCGAGCGATCACTCGCGAGCAGAAGAAGTTAAAAAGAACCGAGCCAAGAAGAACAAATACAAAGTTTGGGTTCCAGTAGCCGTAGAACACGACCGACATGAACGCCAGCCAGCCGATGACCGCCCGGCGACCGTAGCGCGCGGCAATCTGATACCCGATGAGCGTAGCGGGCAGGAAATAAACTAGGAATGGGATAGAGGTAAAGAGCATGGCTAGCGGAGAGTACCTTCTGCGGTCGCGTGGTCTTTGCCCGCTGCGCCTGGCTGCACTGCGCGACGCTGCATTGCCTGATTCTGCGGCTCCTGATTCTGCGGCGCCTGCTTTTGAATAGCTTCGATCTGCCCTGCCAATTCTTCCGACACTCTCTGTGCGCCGGCCTTGGTGTAGTGGGAATAGCCCTCGTTAAAGAGGACCGCCGGAAACCGCTCCAGCGTGTTGGAGAGACCGCGGAGGTGCTGGGCGATGTAGTTGAACTTGGGGTCGCAGGTCGAGAGCGGCGATGCGTTAATCAACAGGTGATCAGCGGCATGAGCATACTTTTCGCGCAGATGCTGCACGAACGCAGGGTCTGGAGTATGGAAGGTGGGGTCGAGGTCATCGACCAGAGCGCAGTTCGTTTGGGTCGGTTCCGGGCGCACGAAATGCACATCGATGAGTGACGAGTTTGAGGTCGCGTTTGTGTGATGGCGCCTGTTTGTCAACAGATCGGAGGCGCCAGTGATATATGCATAGTGCATCATGCCCATGATGATTTCCGGGTGCCGCAAAGTGGTTAGAATAAACTCACGCTTTGGGTAGTAGCGCAACATGGGTACAACGCCCTCCATATAAGCGGTTGTATCTTTCCAGCTTTCCGGCTTGTAGAAGTCAGCACCCGTAAATTGAAGCACCAGGTAACGCGGCTTCGGATTATGCGCGAGGAATAGGTCCAACCCCCTGGTGCCGAGCACAACGATCACCGCTTTTGTCTGGGCGACGTTACACGTTCTTAGTCCGGTCCGCGCCTGCACTACGGCGGGGTCTACGCCGGTGATAGCGCTTGAGTCTCCGTAAACCAGAACATCGCAGGGAATGTCGTGCGCCGTGAAGACACGGTCACTGGACTGAATCCATTGCGAATCAGCGTGCTTGCGAAACCACTGACTATACGTCAGAACGAACGCAAGCAGGCAGGCCACGACGGGCAGGCCTACGATGACCGAGATCATCTGCCATTGTTTTCTGTTGCGTTTGGAAGCTTGTTGCTGGGAAGCAACAGAAACGGCTTCCTTCTGGAGGGAAGGATCGACCGCAGTCTCGAAGGCAGTTGGCACCACTCACATTCACCTGAATCAAAGTTTTAGTCTGTTGGCCCGTTCGAACGTGCACGTGCCGCTGGCTCAAACTTGCGACGTGTGCGCTCCCGCTAGGCTTGCAAATCGTGCTGGGGATCGCGTGGGATGGGCGGCCTGCTTGTATCCTTCCGGATATCGCAGACCCTTATTTGAAGGTTTCCACGCACGCCGGGTTGCACCGGCATCGTGACTCAACTTCATGCTGTTTTTGCATGTGTGCAGGCGACTTGACGACGCATCCAAATGTGCATGTCCGCCCAGCAACTCGCACAATCCCCACACTTGTCCCCCCTGAGCGAAGAGCGCGCCAGTGGCCGGCGCAGGCCCTCCCCGGCGAGCGGCTCCATCGGACACAAACTGGCATTAAAAGACGCTGGCTGGCTGGGACTCGGCATTTTTCTCCTCATAGCGACCTCGTTGTATTGCGTTCGCGGCCGCATTTTGTGGGAAGACGAAATGCTGGGTTTCCTGCTGCTTCGAGATCCGTCTTTCCACCACATGGTAACGGCGTGGCTACACGGCGCAGACGGAGGCGGATTTTCTTTCTACCTCACAGGCAGGCTCTGGTTCCACCTTTTCGGTTCGTCGGCGCTTTCCTTCCGGATGTATTCGGAAGTGTGTTTTGCTGTTGGCTTCGCTGCCAGCTGGCTCGCCATGCGGCGCTTCTACCGGCCCGCCGTGGTTACGTTTGCTGCATTGACTGTTTGGCTCGGGAGCCCTGTGCTGGTGCAGCACTACGCTGAGGGCCGCTTCTATGGCCTCTTTATGGCGGCGGTCGCCCTGACGATCTATCTTTACGTGCTGGCAAGCGAGCGGCAACACACCTCTCCTCTCTTCTGCCTTGCTCTCTTTCTCGCCCATAGTCTGCTGATTACCAGTCATGTGCTGGGCGTGGTGTATAGCTCTTTTGTATTGCTCCCGATGCTCATTCTCGACTGGTGGCGTGGCCAGAGACGATGGGCCCTCTATGCTTCCATTGCCGCTTCTTGGTTATGGTTGATTCCCTCACGCCAAGCGATTCAGGCGTCCGCCCACGTGGGCAAGCCGTTCTTCTGGACAAAGCAACCGAACATCGTTGACTTCGTCAGCAACTACAGCGGGTTCACGATCAAGCTCGCGATCCCGATCGTCCTTGGAGCGCTGGCAATCCTGGTTGTTCTGCTAAAGCAACACCGCGTGCGGGCTACGCTGACCACCGCCTTTGCGGACAGACGTAGTCTTTACCTGCTTGTCCTGTCGCTGTTTCTTATTCCTGTCGTGTTCTACGTGGAAGGAATGTTCGGCCCTGCGCTTTGCATCAGCAGGTATCTGCAGCCGATTGCATTAGCAACAACCATCCTGATGGCGGAATTGATTACCATCGGCCTCTCACTGCTGCCAAAGGCCCTTCGTTCCAGTACCGCAGCCTTCGGCATGACCTGGGCACTCTTCGTTGTGGCTCTCCTGGCCTATGGGTTCGTCTATCGTCCCCGGCATACCGGTCTGGATCAGGACTTCACTTCGACATTGACGCAGGCGCTCCCCCAGCATGTGCCCGTGATTTGCGAAGACGGATTGATGTTTACGGAACTTATCTCCCTGCAGCATGACTCCCCGGTTCGCTACACGTACTTACTTGATTGGCAGAACAGCCTGTCGCCACAGTCGCCGCGCATCGAGGTGACGCAATACCACCTGATGCAGAACTGGAAAGACATGGGGTATTTCGCCGGGTCCATTCAGTATGCAGAACCGTTCCTCCGCGAGCATCCGGTCTTCTACTCGGTAAATTTCGAGGACTTGAGAGACAAGACGCCATCCGGAGAACATTCGCCACGGGAGGAGTTTATCGGCACTCGGTTGCACAAGCGCCTGGCCCGCATGCCGGGGTACAACGTGAAATTGATGAAAGTAGTGCCGCTCGGCGAGCTGAGTGCCTCGGTATGGCGCATCTGCCGGACGGGGTCGGCAGCATGCAATTGATCTGCCGGCCTAGCCTTGGCCTAGCCTGGATTTCTCACCACAACCCTCAGCTTCCGACCACGATGCCCTGGCTAGTGGGCTGGGCCGACCGCCGCGTGTGGCGTTTGATTACAGCAGCGTGTGGCGTTTGAGGGACAAGCGTATGCGGGCGTCCCGCCGGTGTTTGCTTCACGCCGCAGGCCACGCCGGCAAGCGTCACTAGCCCCCAACTTTGTCATCCCGAGCGCAGTCGAGGGATGACAAAGGGGGGCCGGGATGACAAAGGGGCGCTCCTAATGAACAACCTGGAAAGGGCTCCGGCCGAGGGTTCAAATGTCCCCCACTCAAGCCAAAGGCGGCTTGAATGGGCCACCCTACAGTTTTTTGGGGTCCGATCTGTCGTCACTCAGTGATCTGCTTCCTGCCCGCATGCAGAAAAGCCGAGGGTGGCCCACTCAAGCCGCGTTTGGCTTGAGTGGGGGACATCCTGCTCCGCCCACTCAAGCCAGTCCGATGCGTATCGCACCCCGTTCATCCCGTCCTTAACTTGCACTGCAAGCAGATCCTCAGGATGACAGAGGAGGAGAGCGATGGCTGTGGGTTGGAGGGCTTTATTGGAGCTATCACGAGTCACCGGCCTTCGCGGCGACCCAGGCCAGCCACGCCTGTGCTGCCTGCGATCCCGGCAGCCACACTGAAGATTCAGTCGCAGTTGCGGATTGGGTGAGTGTGGCCAGGGTAAACAGACAATTCTTGTCTTTCTGCGCGTCCGTCGTGTCATCTGGCGAACAGGTGAAGTAACCTTCCACGCCACTGGCCGGGGCTACGTTCTGCGGCGTAGGCCCAACGCCCCGAAGCGCGATCACCCCCGGCAGCCAGGCAAGCACCATGGGGATGGTGCTCTTGTTGCAGCAGTGGCCGACACCATCCTGCACGGCGTAGGACCATAGCGCGCCTTGCTCCCTTCCCTGTTGGAAATACTCCAGGCTGCGCTCTGTTCCTGAGTTCTCATCTTTTGAGTTGGCCAGAAAGAGGGACGGTATGCCCAATGCAGCCTTGCTAACTGAAAGAGAGCTGATGTCGGTGTGGGCCGATCCCGCAGCATACGCGATCACACCAAGAACACGGGATGGAGCGTAGTTCGCCAGATCCGCCGCAAGCACTGCGCTTGCGGAAAATCCGTAGGCGACCAGGTTGCTATGCGCTAATTCCGCGTGCCCGGTCTGGACGCCAAACTGCGCGAGCGCTTGAAACAAAGCCCGGCCCGGGCCAGCAAATGCGTTGCTTTGCAGATCGCTATAGCTCGCGGCGTCGCACTCATGCGCCAGAACGAAACCAAAGTGCAGGGTTTGCAGCATCTGGCGAATGCCAGGATCGGTAAACAGCGCGGAACTGTCACCCCGGTCAAACACCACAAAGACTCCCTGCTGGGTTTGCGAGGTTGCCGGCGGCGCCAACGGTTTGGCAAGGATCAGTTCGTACACGCACGGCTTGCCCAGGTTCTCGCCACGGGCAGGTGTGACCTGCGTGACCGCATCGACCCCGCTATAGCTGACCCCGCAGGAAACCAACGTGGAGAACAAAGGGATGAGCAGCAAGCAATAGAAGAAAGCGGTATTTCTATAGAGCGATGCGCGCATGAGCCAGTCTTGTTCACACGAAGTTGGTTGCGGGAATCGGATGAGCTTCAATCACTGTTCCCTCCCCCATCGTCCCAGTTGTGAATCCCAGCGCCTGACCACGCGCGCTGGCGAACCGGCAGCGATGCAACCAGCCGGAATCGTTCCTTTGACAACAGAGTTGGCTGCTATGACAGAACCTGGCCCAATGTGGGCGCCGGCCAGAATGACGACACCGTCGCCTATGAAAACGTTATCACCAATTGACACGCTGCCAGCGCTGAACAACGGCCGTGCCCCCGGCGGCTCCGTGGGCGCTGATTGCCACGCGCCGTCATACCTGCCGTGATCGTGATCGGTAATTAGTACTTTGCTGCCGCACAGAACACCATCGCCAATTGAGACGTGACCGATACATGCAATGTGGACATGATCGGACACATTGACGTTTCGCCCGATGGTGACCAGGGGATCAAATTGCATTCCCTGGTAGGCGACCACGGCGTCAAGCCATAAGTCATCGCCAGCAGAAAAGGCTTCTCCGAGACGGATGTGCCGGATGCCGTGCAGCTTTGGCCGCGAGCCGAGGCGAAGGTATTGAGTGCGCAAGGAGCGGGCCAGGAGCCGATCTCGGGTACGGCGCTGGACCACCTGCAAGACCTTTTGAACAAAGAGAAAAGGCCCGTTCTCGTCGAGATACTCCAGCACGCCCCGCCGGCGACCACCGTTCCGGCTGCTACCGTCGCCTCGAGCCTCCATCATGCAGCCTGGCTGGTCACGAGGCCTTGGCGGCGATCGCTGCCACCAGTTCTCCCACGTTGTGCATCGACTCCAACTCGGTGGTTTTGAAACGAATGCCGAACCTCATCTCAGTGGCCGCAATCAGGTTTACGTGGTTCACCGAGTCCCACCCCGCGATATCGCGCGCCGTTGTCTGTGGGGAAAGTTCGATCGACTCATTGTCAAAGACGTCCTGAAAGACCTCAGTCAGCCGTGAGTAAATTTGCTCTTGCGTCATTGCTCTCCTCCATGGCGGACCTTACCTCCACCGGGGTAATAAAGGTTTCTTTCGGGACATAGTCTTCCACTGAGAGCACCCAGGTCGATGCGGCTTCGCCTTCCTGGCTCACCCGGGTAAAGCCGAGGCGGCCGTAGTGCTCTTTCACCATGCCGTTCTTTTCGGTTGGCAGATACGTGCCCCGCAGTAAGCGCGCGCCCTTCTGCTGCACCTGGGCCACCAGCAGGTTCAACGTGGCCTGCTCGACCTGCCGCCCCAGGACGCGGCAACTCATCAGCCACGTATCGACTGCGTAGATGTCCGGTTCCTCCTGCGTGGCGATGATGATCCCGATCACGCCGTTGTCTCCGTAAATGTCAGTCAGTCGCAACTGCAGGGTGATACTTGTTGCGTCGTCCATCACACGCGCAACTCCCTCGGTGGTATACCGCTTGGTGGTCAGGTTGAACTGATTGCTCTTATTAATCAGCTGCACAATCCGCGGCAGCCCAATCTCGTCGAAAGGCGACCAGTACAACTGCATCTGCAGTGATTGCAGATAGCTTCCCATGTCTGTTGATTGTTGCAGTGCCTGCGCCCGCGTGGCGTTGGCCCGGTACAGGTCGGGACGGGACAGATCTTCACTGGTGAGAGCGATGGCTTCGAAGTACCCGGCCGCAGCGATCGTGTCTTCGTACAGTGCCGGATCTTCCGGCAGTTCCGGCACGGCCAACATGGGAAGCTCCCGGCGGATGAGGTTCCGTTCGAAGGGGTTGTCGTCGATAAACACTAATGCGTCCAGGCCGATATTCAGTTGTTGGGCGACTTTCCGGATGTTCGTGGCCTTGTCATCCCAATTGGCGAAAAAGCTGGCTATATCAGCGGTGCGCAGCACCATTTCAGGATGCGACTGGAACGGCGCTAGTGCATTTTCGTGATCGTTCTTCGAGCTCACGGCGAGAATGACGCCCCGAGCGGCCATTGACTTGACGTATTTCTGGAAAGAGCTGAATGCTTCTCCCAGGGCGTGACCCTGGCCAAGGTAAATGCCCGAGAGGCCGTCGTCCCCAATCACTCCGCCCCACAGCGTGTTGTCCAGATCGAGCACCATGCATTTGAAGGACAGGCCGCGAATGCTGGCGACCAGGCGTGCCACGTGATCTCCGTAAAGAGGAGAAAGGCGAGGATGCACTTCCTGCTTTGCTCTGTGCCAGAGGGCCGGCTCGTACCAGTTCACGACACCCTGGCGCTGCGAAAGGGTGTCCAGGGCTAAAAGGTGGACGCCGTCTTCATCGGCGGCCCGGCGCATCTGCTCGTTCAGCGTATGCACAATGGAATGCCGTGACGAACCATAGCGGTGCTCATTACTGCCAAGGATCGGCTGGAAGATGGGCAGGACGGTTTGCTGGATGACCGTGGCGCCCAGGCGATCTTTGGCCAGTCGCCAGCAGGCGCGCAGCTGGTCGAGGGCCCGCTCCGCGCTCGCGCCCTCGCCAGCGGTCAGGTGGTGCGCATCAAGCGCCAGCAGCACAATGTCCGGGCGGTATGCATACAGCTCAGAGGTTTCATCCGCGAGTAGCTGGTGGTACATCGCGTAGGCTCCCTCGAACACATCGATGTAAAAGCCACGGCGTAACGCGCCAGCTCGAATGCCCGGGGTCAGGTACCCGAGGGTGGACGATCCAAGAAACGCCAGCTTGACGGGAGGAGTCCGCCCCACACTGGTGATGCCTTGTGCGCGCAGTTCCTCGGCCGCCCGGTCGAGCCTGGCGGTTTCAACGAAGTCGATCGAGTGGTTTGCCAGACGAGTCAGCTGTGGCAGAGCTTCCGCCGGCGGCAGAGCCCGTGCCGCTTGCAGTTCCTGCTTCCAGGTGTCCAGCTTTGGGAGCCAATCGAGATACATAAAACCCTTCTTTGCTTCAGAAGCCTTAGTGCAGTACGGAAATGGCTGCTGCACCGAAGGCAAGGTTGGAAAACAGTTGTGAGTAAGTCAGGAAGGTACGCACGGCAGAAGCGCGCGGCACCTTCTCTGGGATCACCACGGTGTCACCGGGGTTAAGATGCGCGGACGCAAAGGTATTGCCGAACGCGCCATTCTTTGCATGCCGGCTGACCACGGCGCCATCTGCCCGTATGACGAAAGCGTCGCTGCGGTCAGCGCTTTGTGTCGGCCCGCCCGCGTCTTCCAGGTACTTGCCTACAGTGCGGGCCGGATCGTAACCGAAGGAGTTCTGGTTATACACGGCGCCCACCACGTTGATGGTGACGGGCACAGAGGGAACGGTAAATACGTCTCCATCTTCCAGCGCCCATTCGGGCAGGGTATCCACCGTGGTGGCGTGTGGCTGTATGTTCAACACGATGCGCCCAGTAGCACGAATCGTCTGAAATTTAGCGATCAGGTTGTTAGATGCGTTTGTTCCTGCAGCCCCGACTTCCAGCCCCGTAGCAGCGGCTGCGATCTGCGCGCGATCCATATCCAGCTGCAAGGTGCGGATGTAATCGTCCAACCGCAGTTGTTGTACCACCCGCGCGGACTCCCGGGTGAAGGAGGAGCCGAAGAGATAGGCATCCGGCGTTAACCCGCCAGCGCGTATTACGAGGCTGCGCAGGGTTTCTCCAGGATGCACGCTGTACACGCCGGCACGGCTGAACTCGCCTTCCAGCCGCACGAACTTGGTTCGCTGCTTTTGCGGCACCTTGATGTCTGCCTGCGAGAAGATGGTGATAACGTCGCCTGACTCCAGCGGCAGATCCTGCGAGGCGTCATGATCCAACAGCAGTCCTCCCGGACTAAACGGGATCAGCGACGTGGTCAGGGTCTTCGGAGATAAGCGCTCAATGACTGCATACGACCAATAGATTTCGGGAACTGGAATGGAGACATCCAGAGGAGCGCGCCTTGAGGCGCTTCTCGATGTGGTCTCGGTGGCAGCGAGCGGCACGCTGCGAGAACCACCGCAATCAGCCGTGGCAGCCGCGCCTTCGTTCCCCGGCGCTTGGATTCCATCTCCTGTTGGCTGGTCATTTTGCTGGCCGCCACCGCAGTCCGACCTGGGGAGCGTACCGGAAAGGCGCTCGCTTACGGCTCCAATCGCCTGCGATCCGTCATTCGGGGAGGTCGGTTGTGCCATGTTGGTTGAGCTGTCCTGCCGCAAATTCTCAATGGGGGTGGGCGTAAACTCTGGCCCGCGCATTCCCAATCGATTGCGATGCTGCCAGTAGTTCCGTGTGATGAGCGACTCGCTATCGGGGATCACGTCACTTAGCTTCATACCCGGGCGCCACTCGAATCGTCCTGGTTGGGCGACGTTGCCTCGTAGCGTGACTGTCCGTTCAAACTTTGGCTGGATGGGCGTGACCAGCAGCAAATCTCCCTGGCGGAGTGCGGTTTGCAGCGTTGGCCCCTGCAAGTTGATGTCGAGCGTTGTGCGCGTGCGACGATCCTCGATGCGCTCAACCCTGGCCTGCAGCAAAGACGCCGTGGCCGAGAGTCCGGCGGAGAGCCGCAAGGCATCTTCCACCGTGGTCCGTGCCGACAACTCATAGATCGCGGGGTTCCGCACACTGCCGGCAATGGCGATCTGCGGGCCCACGGGCGGTATGTAGATCACGTCTCCGGAGAGCAGGGAGATATCGTGAGATACATCTCCGAAGATCAGCACATCATAGAGGTCGAGATGAGCGATGGCCTGGCCGTTCCTGCGCAATATCACGTCGCGCAGCGACCCTTGCAGGGAGGGCCCACCGGTGGCGAAGAGTGCAGTCACCAGCGTGCTCAACGAGCTAAGCGTGTAGGTGCCTGGACGGCGCGCCTGCCCGGCGACCAGCACCTGGATAGCGCGGAGCTGGCCCATCTCCACGTCGAGATTGAAGTCCCGGTATGACTGGCCGATGGCATCACGAAGGTGCCCTTGCAGCGCGGCGAAGCTGAACCCCGCAACGTGAATCGGACCGATGTGCGGCAGGTAGATGGAGCCGGAACGATCGACGGTCAGCGTAGCATTCAGGTTGAGCTGGCCCCACAGCCGGATGATCAGCTGGTCACCGGGACCAATGATGTAAGTCTCAGTTACATTTGTCTGAGCCAGCGGCGCAAAGGTCGAGGGCACCTGGCGAAAGAGCGAGTCGCCGTAAATGGGCAGCAGTCGTCCCAGAGATTCGCGCACCAGCTGCTGGAATTCCGTTGGCGGCGACGGTGCTGTTCGCTGGGCTAACCGCTGCGCCTGTGCAGCTTCCAGCCGCTGACCCTGCACCGGCTGTACACCGCCCCCATCGCGCACGTTGCCGATCCGGCTGTTGAGGTTAGGGCTCTGCAGGCCAGGATATTGCTGGTCGATATATTGCTGATCCGGTGCGGCTGCTCCTTCGGGTTGTGGTCCGCTGCCGGCAGACTGACCGGCATCGGCCTGGGAGTCTGCGCCGTTGGGCTGGCTCGAACTTTCGCAACTGCCCGTTGATGAGAGATAGGTACCTGCAGGGCACGCGCCATTTTGCGGCGAGGCCGCCTGAGAAAACGCAATGCTGTTGAACCAGATCAGTAGAATGCCAATTGCGAGCCGCTTACTCATCGATCATTTGTCTTTCACCTTCCAGCCTTACGCATACCAAAGCGCTTTGCTGGTCTCGTTCCTGACCGGACGGCCTGCAGACAAGCGAAGGTCTTCCGGCTTTCGTTGTTGGGCCGCAAACACCGTCATGAATGGTTGTTGCAGTTCGTTGTAATTTCATGGAACAGCGCACAGCAGGCTGCCGCTACGTTGGCGGCGATATTTCCGTGGAGATGCTCTTTAAGCGACGATCAGTTGCTTAATTCGCAGCGCTGCACATCGCTGTGGCATAGCAGTCGGGCAAGAAGCGGCGATACACGCGTCATATTACGACGCGCGCGCCCAAACACTTAGCCAATGACGGGCGGCAAGGTGTCCTCGGCTGGCCTCAGTCCGAGACTGTAAAAACGGAGCAGAACGAGGACAAAGAACCTTAAAGCTGGGTTCCGAGAATGTGGCAATTCACCGCACTCAACCGGAAGTATCTCCCGTCCACCGATTCTTCGTTGCTGCTTACTGCACTTCGTCTTTCCACGGAGGAAGACTGCTCGCTGGCGCCTGCGACAGCGCATCCTTAAGAGCCGCCTGGATCTGTGCATTGTGCGGATCCAGTTGCCACGCCTGGTGCAGTTCCTCCAGTCCTTCTGACCACTTGCCGCTCCTCAAGAGCGCCACGGCATAATTCGTGCGGATCCCAGCGTGACCTGGATCCAGCTGTGCCGCATCCCGGTACCTGGCAACCGCCCCGCCGAGGTCGCCTGACTTCTCGAGAGCAGCTCCGTCGTTATTGAGCTGTACCGCCTTCAGCTTGTTTTGATTGTTCCGGTCACGGTTGCGCAGCAGCTCCGCCAGTTGCTGCTTAACGCGATCCGCCCCAGGGACATCACCGCTTTGCCGCAGAGCAATCTGCAGTGCGTTGAGCGTGGACTGGTCGGTGGGATCGAGTTGATAGGCTTGGCGAAGGTGGTCGATCGCCGGCTCGGTCTTCCCCTGGTGCATATACTCGGCGCCAAGCCGATATTGAGCGACTGCGTCCTTCGGATTCGCAGCCACCGCTTGTGCAAACGCCGTGAGCGCGCCGGGTTTATCCAGTAGCTGCGCCCGAACCTGCCCCAGATCAGACCAGGCTCCAGCGAAGTTGGGGCGCATGCGAACCGCCATATCGAATTGCGTGGCTGCGGCACGCAAGCGGTTTTGTGCCAGGTAAGCCCGCCCCAGGAAATAGTGCGCATCTGCCGCGTCATCACCTTTCCCGATCAAAGCGATCGCTCTATCCAGGTGCCGCACGGCAAGAATCATGTCTCCCTGCGCCACGAGCACCTGCTCCCAGGTTCAGCTGCCCTATTCCGTAGTCAGGCTTGATCGCGACCACTTTCTCGAAAGCTGCTTTGGCGGCGGCGGTTTCGCCGAACTTGTTGTAAGCCTCGCCGAGTGCGTTCTGGGCGACTGCGGAGTGCGGCCGCTGATCGACCGCGATCTTCAATTGAGCAAGAGAAGCCGCCTTATTCCCCGTCTTCCATCAAGAGGCTGCCAAGGAGTAACCGGGCATCGGTGCTCCGGGGGTTTGTAACAATCAACGTTTCCAGTAGATGAATGGCCTCACCCCGTTCACCCTGGGCGGTGAGCTTCCAGGCCTGGTCGAGGGTGGAACGCTCGGTGGGCTGCTGGGCATTGAGCATTGCTGCGGAGAGAAGCGCCAAAACGAGGATGCGCATACCGGTCAACGGAACTTCTGCGTCTTTTGCACGCCCGACCCTTCGACCAAAAACACCAGCTGGTCGACGGCAATGTTCGTGAGTCGTTCCACCAGACCAAGCGGCCAGCGCACTTCCAGATCCACGGAAGTCGCGCTGCCGAGGCCGAAATGGATGCGCGGATCATTCGAGGACAGGTACGATGACTGGCTCAATAACTCACGCACCTGCACCTTGCCACCATAACGGACAGTCAGTCTCGCCCCGATCGCACTCCGGTTCGACTTGGTGCCCGTCAGCTTGCATTTGATCCAGTGATCCCGGCTGGAAACATCATTGCGGAGAAGCGAAGGCGGCTCGTACAGGTTTACCGTGAGAATGTCGATGTCACCGTCATTGTCAAAATCACCAAAGGCGCAGCCACGGCTGCAGTGTTGCGCCAGAGCGCCCGGTCCCGCTTCGGCCGTAATCTCTTCGAAGCGCCCTTTACCCAGACCGCGAAAAACCACCCGCGGCCCCCGGTAAGGTTGGTCTGGTCTGCCCTGCAGCTCGGGATAGATGCCGCCAGTGACCCAGAACACATCCGGGTTACCGTCATTATCCAGGTCCTCAATGCCAACGCCCCAGCTGATGTAGCGTGTTTCGCTCCCGAGCCCTGAGCGAAAAGTATCGTCGTGAAATTCGCCTTTGCCGTCATTGGTGTAAACCGCCGTCGTATCCGCGGCGAAATGGGTCTTCACGATATCCAGGGCGCCGGCGCACGCCAAATCTCCAACCCCCACGCCCATCCCTGCTTGCTCCATCCCGTCTTCACTCAGCGCCACTCCGCGGTCCAGGGCCTCTTCTGCGAACGTGCCATCGTGCTGATTGCGAAAAAGCAGGCTCGGCGTGGAATCAGACGCGACGTAGATGTCAGGCCATCCGTCATTGTCGAAATCAGCGGCAACCACGGTGAGCCCGTAACCGGAACTCGCCTTCTCAATGCCTGCCGTGCTGCTCACGTCCCTGAATGTGCCATCGCCATTGTTGCGATATAGCGAGTGGCGGCCATATTGCAGACCCCGGGGTCCGCAAAACACCTTCTCAGCATTGCAACTGGCGAGTTCGCCGCCACGCGGCACAGACTTGGTGTCGAACAGCACGTAGTTCGACACAAACAAATCCAGGTGCCCGTCACGATCGTAGTCCACGAACGTGCACCCCGATCCGAAGCGGGCTTCCGCATTCAGTAGACCTGCTTCCCGCGTCACATCGGCAAATGTGCCGTCCCCGTTGTTACGGTAGAGAGCGTTGTTCGGGTAACCCGTGAGGAAAACATCTTCCAGGCCGTCGTTGTTGTAGTCCCCTACGGCGACACCGTACCAGTATCCATTACGAAACAACCCTGACTGAGCCGTAACGTCGGTAAACGTGCCGTCGCGATTGTTCTTGTAAAGACGGTTGGAGGCGTCGTTCGCAGGATCGCCATAGCGGGAACCGGTAAGCACCAGGATATCCATCCAGCCGTCGTTGTCGTAATCGATAAACGCACACCCACAGCCCATAGCCTCGATGACATAGTCGGCATGGTTTGGATGGCCGGACACCGTGACGGCGTGCAAGCCTGCCTTGGCGGAAACATCGGTCAGGCGCGACCGGAAAGGAAGACCCGACCCCTTGAGATGCGGGCCGGCTTTCACTCCACGGGAGGCCATGCCCTCGTTCGCATGCGGAGGCGCGGAGGAGGGGGCGGTTTGCGCGAAGACAGACTTGCGGCGCGCGGCGACAGCCAGGGCAGCGGCTTGGATGAACTTTCTACGATTGAGCATTAAAGGAGCCGGTTCCCGACAATCCAGGAACCTCTATTTGTACCAGTGCAGGCACGAGAGTGGTGCGGAGAATATCGGCGGGAAGAAGAAACCGGGTGGCCCTCTTAAGCTCTAGCCCGAATTTCTCACCAGTTAGGAGCGGAGCAGGATGTCCCCCACTCAAGCCAAACGCGGCTTGAGTGGGCCACCCTCGGCTTTTCTGGATGCGGGCAGGGAGCAGATCGGACCCTAAAAACTGTAGGGTGGCCCATTCAAGCCGCGTTTGGCTTGAGTGGGGGACATTTCAACCCTCTTCCAGAGCGCTTTCCAGTTTGTTCATTAGGAGCGCAGTTGTCGTGGAATCCCACATCTCGCGAACAACGAGCGAGATGTGGGGCGCCCGTGTAACCCGACGGTCAGAACATCAAACGCAGGCCTACTTCCAACTGTCGCCCAGCCTGGTTGCCATACACAGCAGTTTGCCCGGAGAACTCGCCAGCCGGCGATCCCTGGTAGATCGCTCGGCCAAACAGGCCGGTATCCGTAACCGTCGTGTCTGGATCGGCGAGGTTCAGTTTGTTGGTTGCATTGAAGGCATTGAGCTTCAATTGCGCCTGCACCCGCTCTGTCACGTGAACGGTTTTCTGCAGGGTGGCATCGAGGTTGATGAAACTCGGGCCAACAATGCAGTTGTACTGCAGCGGGTTTGACCGCAACACATAAGTGTTTGCAGGCAAGGGACTGAACGCAGCCGGGTTGAAGTAGTAGCCCGACGGAATGTTCTTGCAGGGATCACTGTTGACGATCAGGTTGTTAAAACGTGGATAGTCGCCGCTGGTAAACGTCAGCAACCCGGTCGTCTGCCAGCCACCGATGATGGTATTCACGACTGCCGGCACGTTTGAGAACAGCCACTTGTTGTGACCAAAGGGCAGCTCGAGCGTTCCCGCCGTCGTCAGGCGGTGGTGCGGTTGATTGCTGTCTTGCCACTGAAGCTTGTTGCTATACACCGTAAGGTCGTTGAAGGTATTGATCTGCAACTTTTCCTTGATGTAGATGTAGCCAAACAGGAAGTTGTATCCCTTGCTCCATCTCTTCTGTACCTGGAGCTCGACGTCCTTGTAGCTTTCACTGGCGCCGCGCTGGCCAATTTCATACAGCTGCCCGTAAAGCGGGTACTTGGTCAGCAAAGATCCGAGCTGCACTTGCTGCTGGTTATACAACGGTCCAGGCAGCAACGTCTGGCTGCCATATTTGTAGAAGGGATTATCGACGCTGGTGTTATTGAGATAGTCGGGCGAATAGGACTGCAAAATCGCCGGGTCGGTATTGTTCAGCGATCGGTTGTAGAGCTTATTGCCGAAGTTCTCGAAGAAGGTAAACGAGGCGACGAATTCGCCGGGCAGTTGGCGTTGCACGGAAAAGTTCAGACGGTTGTTATAGGCTTTGCGAAAGTTCTTGGGGTACCACAACAGCGGGGATCCACCACGACCCACATTGCCGCCTGAGGCCCTGCCGGCGATGGGTACCAGCGGGTTGCTCGCCGGAAAGGGATCCTGGAATGTGGCTTGAGGAACCCCGTTCAGGGGCTGGGCTACGTTCTGATATCCGGTCTCGCCAAAAAACGGCGGTTCCAGAAAATTCACGTCTTCAAAGCCCGAAACCGGCGCAGGGGTGAAGTTGAATTCCGTGGGCTCCTTGTACATCGCGTATCCGAAGCGCGCGGCAGTTCGATCATTGATTCGGTAGGCAAGACCAAACCTCGGCTGAAAGTCGCCCTTCGGAGCGTTCCACATCCCGGGATGACTGCCGCTGGTGAAACTCCAGACGCCCGCGAAACTTTGATTGCCGCCTACGATGTTGGTGACTTGCGAGGGCATGACCGGGGGACCCGCGCTGATCGCTGGATCCGTCGCGGAGAGATCGAGCCCCTGTGAGAGAAGGTGATTCGTGTCGTGCCAGGCGGATTCATACTCGTAGCGCAGACCCGCGTTGACTGTCAGGTTGCGCGTGGCCTTCCATGTATCTCCGATATAGAGGCCATACAGGTTGGTGATCGGGTTAGGCGCCGGGCCGCCCACTATCTGGGTGGTATTGTCGAGAGCGCCCAGCAGAAATGTCGCAAACGGATCTCCGGAAACGGTCAGGTTCGGGCTGCTGGTTTCGCGGGCAGTCAGCGACTGGTTGAAGTTGAAATTCATCGTGTTGCTCACAAACACCGGTCCACCGCCGCGGCGATAGTCGAGCCCAGTGGTCAGGTAGTGTGAGCCTCTCGTTTGTGCAACCTGCACGGCGAATGCTTCCGCACTCGGGCGCTGGTCCCAGAAGAAGCCGGGACCGCCGAAGCCGCTCGCGCCGATATTCATCTTTGGATAGTAAACAGGCACGTTCGCGGAAGCGTCCTGATACGGGGCATACCAGGTGTTGTTCCATATCTGCGACAGACCGTCTTTGCCCAATCCTTTGGAAACGTACGCGTCGACCAGGTTGAACCAATCTCCGTGGATATTGATGACGGTATTGGGAGTCACCGTATAGATGAGGTCGCCCAGTACCTGGTTAGCCCCACGCAGACTTCCCGATGGTTGATACAACACGCTATTCAACGGATTGGTCTGGCTGTCCTCAGAGTGGTAGCGGCCGTAGTAGCCCGATAAACGCCATTTATCGCTGATGACGTAATCGACGCGATCAGAGAAGTTGAGGTAGCTCGTGGTTTGGCTTCCGCTCTTTTGAAAGTTGTTCAGATGGAAAGGCCCCTGGCCCGCATTATTCGGATCAGGAAAGAGCGCTGCGAGACCGCCCGTGACCGGATCGAAGCGGCCCGCAGGAATCACGTTGCCGGCGAATGGAGTACGCACCAGGGCGCCGGTCGACGGATCGAGCGTTGGCGCGATAAACGGGTCATAGATCACGCGTTGCGCGCCGTTGGCATTCACACTTTGCGAGAAGTCGCCGCCACGTTCAAGCGCGGTCGGTACTGTCTCCGAGTAGCTGTACGGCGAGTTGATACGCCAGTCTTCGATGGAAAAGAAGTTGAACAACTTGTTCTTGATGATCGGATTGCTGAAGGTGCCCCCATACATGTTTTGGCGCGTTGCATTCAGGACGTTCTTTGTACGGTCGGCTTTCGCGCTCAGCCAGGGATAACGGCCCAGATAAAACGCCATGCCATGCCAGTCATTGGTACCCGACTTGGTCGTCAGGCTGATCAAGCCACCGGCACTGTGGCCACTGGAAGCGTCCACGCTGTTCTGGCTAACCACGGACTCCTGGACATCGTCCTGGTTCGGCGGATACCCAGCCTTGTGGCCGATGCCGATCGGGTTGCCATCGACCAACAGTTGGTTCGCCAGGTTGGTGCCGCCGCCGAGATCAACGCTATTCGCCGCCCAGGATGCATAGGGCGCCATTTCCCCACGGGTGTTTACGGCGGCCGGCTCAATCAATGTCAGCTTGAAAGGATTGCGATCGAGGCGGGGCGTGTCATTCGCCATCTTGGTGTCAATGGTCAGCTCCACGTTGCTCGAGGTCGTTTCAAGCAGGGGCGGAGCCGAACTGACGGTGACCGATTGCTGTAGAGCACCCGGAGTCAGTGTCGCGTCCACCGTCAAATCACTGCCCGCCTGCACCACGATGTTCTGCTGCACGTGCCTGCCGAATCCACCAGATTCAACGGTAATCGTGTAAGTCCCTGGTTCGACGAAGTCGAAAACGTAGATGCCGGCGTTGTCCGTTGGTTTGGTGACGACGACCCCCGTGTTGACGTTCGAAAGCGTCACCTTGGCTTCGGGCAAGACCGCCCCAGCCTGGTCAGTGACCAATCCACGAACCTGGCCGCGGAAGTTCTGCGCCATGGCCGGCAGGCTAAGAACACAGGCAAGCGACGTCAGCAGCACTTGCGCCAAAACTTTTCTCGACAACATCGGGTAGACCTCCTGAAAGTACATCTGCTTCTCGAAATCGTGACAATCTGCCATCCCTATGGCCGGACTGGACCGGCTGGGTGGCGTGCCGTATAGTTCTTCCGTCGGAATTGTGGGTGGCCTTGTACTGCCAAAAAATACCCGCAACGCCTGCCAAACGGAAAGTGCTATGCGCTTAGCAATTTCATCAACCTGGCTTCCCTGCCTTACCCAGGGCCAGCCTTCAAACTGCTGAATTTAGAACGCCGAATAGTAACGGTCTTTGTAAAGCGTCGGCATCGTACAAACGGACCATAATCTTTGCGCAGTGTGCGGCGTGGTCCTCAACGCAGGGAGCTGCGCAACAGATTCACTCATTAGGGAACGTGGAAGCTTATGAACGATTTGCGCGGGGGTTGGCGGAACGCCTGGATCCTGTTGGCCGCTCTCCTGGTTTTGCAGTTCCCTGCTTACGGCACGCCGCCGGCAACGCAAACTCCTGTCTTCTACTCCATCGCGTCGATTCGATGCCTCTCGCCCGAAGAGGTAAATCTTGGTCAGCCCGCTTACTTTCGTGGGGTCGTTACCTTGTCGGTCGAGCATGGTTTAGTGGTTTATGACGCAGCCGACAGCATCTGGATCTATTGGGACCGGTTCCAGGACTTTGTTGCCGGTGACGAGGTGGAGGTCAGGGGAACCATTGGTCCGGGCAAGTTTGCTCCCGTGGTGAATGCGACCTCGGTGCGCAAACTCGGGACTGCAGCTCTCCCCAGGCCGGTTCCTGTGACTTTTGAGCAGCTGAGCTCGGGTAATTTCGATACCCAATATGTCACGATCACTGGTTCCATACGCTCCGTGGGTAAGCGAGAACCCGCGGGGCGAGCGAAACATCTGATTGTGAGGATCGATAGCGGCGACGAAACGGTGATTGCCACCCTGCCCGGCGACAGCGACGAGCCGCTTATTCGCATGCTGGACGGCACCGTCAGGGTTACGGCCACGGCGATGTCGTCAAAAAACAATAATCGGCAACTGATTGCTCCTATCCTTGCCGTCTCCAGCCTGCAGAATATCGTTCTGCTGCGCGCCGCCCCTGCAGAGCCCTGGTCGACTCCGCTGCTACCCATTGGGCGGCTCATGCAATGGCGCTCCGGAACCGATCGCCATCACCGGGTGCACGTCGCTGGAACGATTACGTATTACCGCCCCGGCGAAAGCCTGGTGATTGAAGACCACGGCTCTGCGGTCTACGCGAGAACCGACCAATCCACAGCGCTTTCTATAGGCGACAGGGTAGACGTGCTCGGGTTTCCTGCGCAGCGCAATGCAGGTCCTATCCTTGAGGATGCACTGCTTCGACGCGTCGCACCCGGTCCTCCGCTGGCTCCGGCTCCGGTCAAACTCGCCGACCTGTGTTCCGGCAATCTGAACTACAACCTGATCAGCACCCAGGGAACCCTGGTGCAGCAGCTCCGTGGCCCTGCCCAGCAGACTCTGCTGCTGCGAGACGGAGCCGCCGTAGTGGAAGCCGAGCTTGATGGCGGCGCAGAACCTGCGCTGGGTACCATCCACGACGGCAGCACCGTCCGCATTCGTGGCATCAACGCGCTCGCCGTCAGCAAGGCATGGAACTACGACGTGGAGGGCGCGGAGAAGGTCCATTGCAAGATTCTTCTGCGCTCGGAAGCCGATGCCACGCTGGTGCAATCGCCGACCTGGTGGACTGTTCCGCACGCGGTGTATGTCGCGATCGCTCTCGCCACGCTGGCATTGCTGTTCCTGATCCAGATCGTGCGCAGCATTTACGACCGTGGGCGCCTGCAGGCGGTGCTTGCTGAACGCGAACGGCTGGCGCATGATTTACACGACACTCTGGCCCAGAGCTTTGCCGGTATCGGCTTTCAGCTGCAAGCGATTCGCAGGGAAATTCCACACGACCTGCCCAAACTCGAGCGCCAGGTAGACCTGGCCCGCGACCTGGTGCGGCATAGCCATAAAGAAGCCCGTCGCACACTCGCTTCGTACACCGCGGAGACCAACGAGCGGTTCGATCTTCTGCGATGTCTGCAAGCCTCAGCCCACACCATGGCCGAGGGAGGCATGGTTGATATCACTTCATCCGTGGCCGGCGACCAGCGTCCTTTGCGCCCGGCCGTCGCCACTGCACTCTTACGCATCGGGCAGGAAGCCATCGCCAATGCGATCCGCCATGCAGACCCAACTCATCTGGGGATTGCGCTTTTCTACGAAGATCACCGCGTGACCCTTTCGATTACAGACGACGGGGCTGGGTTTGTCGAAAGGGGAGATTTGCTGGGATTCGGACTCAGAGGAATGCGGAAGAGAGCAGCCAGCGTATCGGCGACGTTTGCCATTTCCAGCATGCCTGGGAACGGCACGGAGATTTCTGTTATCGTTCCCAGTCAAGCCGCTTTTACATTTCCCGGGATTCGGCAGGCATGGCGGCAGCACGTGTGGGAGACCCTGATCCATGCACATTCACAAGAATGATCGAATTCGCATCCTCATCGTCGACGATCATCCCGTGGTGTGTGCGGGGCTGGCCAGTATGTTGGGCTGCCACGAGGAGTTCGAGGTCGTGGGTTCGGTAGCCAGTGGAGAGCGGGCGTTATCGGTGATTCGCCAGGCATCTCCGGATGTGATTCTTCTCGACCTCCGTATGCCCGGCATGGATGGCATCGCGGTGCTGCACGCGCTGAAGTCGATGGTGGCTCCGCCCCATGCCCTCATCCTGACCAGCTTTGAAAAAGATGAAGACATTTACCGTGCCATACGATCCGGCGCCGCCGGATACCTGCTTAAGGACACGACAGAATCCGAGATGGTCACCGCGATCAAGCAGGTCAGTGCGGGCAAGCTTTACATGCCAAGGCATATCGCTGCTCGGTTGGCCGCCCGCAGAATGCGCTCTGACCTGACGGGCCGCGAGCAGCAGATTCTTGAGTTAGTCGCCCAGGGATCGACCAACAAGGAGATCGGCCGGGCACTGAGTATCAGCGAGAACACTGTCCGTCACCATGTGGTTTCGATCATGGAAAAACTCCATGTATCTGACAGGACCGAAGCTGTTGCGATTGCAATCCGCCAGGGGGTTCTCTCCGAAGCGGGTTAGTGCAATCCTTCTTGACACACCTTTTCCTTTTCGATACGTAGCCGAGATGGACAGAGTTGCTGGTCCGCTCGGGTTTCTTTGTGCACGGCTCTCCACCGCGGCAACAATGCCCTACCCCCTGGACGGGTGCCCCATGTTCGCCGACTCCGGCGTACATGGGTTGAATACGATCGGGGCGAAGCCCCTCCGAACGATCTCACTCCATCCCCAGAATCCTTCAATAAGAATTTGTCGACATCTGGGGCGGGTACCTTTACCCACAGCTAGCCCCCAACTTGTCATCCCGAGCGCAGTCGAGGGATCTGCTGTGCGCCTTTCTCCTGCCACAAAGTTTTACATGAGCTCCAGCATCGGATGAGCAGAGGAACGTTGGTCTTGATAGCAGCGCTTCGCTGCCAGGAGTGACTCTCCTGCATTCCTGCTGAAAGAATGGTTCCTCTGCGTGTCCGATGCTGGAGCTCATGTAGAAATTTGTGGCAGGAGAAAGGCGCACAGCAGATCCCTCGACTGCGCTCGGGATGACAAAGGGGGGCTAGCTACCGGCAAAACTTGTCGTCGCACACCAAAGCTTCACCCAACGCGCAAGGCCACATGCCAAAACACAGCAACAGGCTCACCGCTCCCTTCAACTTGTCGCAACAATCAGTACTGGTGAGAAATCCGGGCTGGATACCCGAGCGGACAGGACCCAACCAGCAACTCGGTCCACCCAGCTACGCGATTCTTTTTGTTCGACTGAGATCGTTCGGAAGGGCTTCGCCCTGATCGTATTCAGCCCACGTACGCCGGAGTCGGCGAACATGGGGCACCCGTCCAGGGAGTAGGGCATTGTTGCAGCGGTGGAGAGCTGTGGACCTAGCTAGCCTCCCTTTTGTCATCCCGAGCGCAGTCGAGGGATCTGCTGTGCGCCTTTCTCCTGCCACAAAGTTTTACATGAGCTCCAGCATCGGATGAGCAGAGGAACGTGGCTCTCGATAGCAGCCGCTTCGCTGCCAGAAGTGACTCTCCTGCATTCCTGCTGAAAGAATGGTTCCTCTGCGTGTCCGATGCTGGAGCTCATGTAGAAATTTGTGGCAGGAGAAAGGCGCAAAGCAGATCCCTCGACTGCGCTCGGGATGACAAAGGGGGGGGCTAGCTACCGGCAAAACTTGTCGTCGCACACCAAAGCTTCACCCAACGCGCAAGGTCACAAGCCAAAACACACAACAGGCTCACCGCTCCCTTCAACTTGTCGCAACAATCAGTACTGGTGAGAAATCCGGGCTAGATGGGGCCACCCGTCCAGGGAGTGGGGCAGTGTTGCTGCGGCGGGGAGTGGTGGGTTGAATACTTCCGCGTGGTTGCCCCCCAGGGATTCGAACCCCGATATGCTGCTCCAGAGGCAGCTGTCCTACCATTGAACGAGGGGGCAAAACAGTGAAACGGTCAAGCGCGGCGACGGGACCTGTTCGCTACGACCTTCCCTATAGTAGAAGCAGGACGAATCCCCGGTCAATCTTCTCCCCCGCACCTACTCCTCGCGCAGGATCTGTAGGGGCTTTTGGCCGAGAATGCGGTAGCTGGCGGCCCAACCCGTGACCGTGGCCAGGACCGCGGTGCCGACCAGCGCGATCCCCGTCGCCAGCCATTCCATGTGGAAACGCACGTCCAGCTGGTGGAGCAGGATGCGGGTCAGTAGATTGGCAAAGATCACGCCCACCAGACCGGCCAATAGACCCAGCACGATGAACTCCACGCTGAAGACGGCGGCTATGTGGTCTCGCTTGGCGCCCAGGGTCTTCAACACAACTACCTCACGCACCCGGCGGAAGTGCGTGCTGGCAATGCTCGACGCCAGGATGACAGCCCCCGACAGGATCGAGAACGCCGCCAAAAAGCGCACCACCACCGTGATCTGCTGCACCACGCCCTGAACCGTCTCGATCACATCGGCAATGTTGATGACCGTAACCGTGGGGTAACGGCCAAACAGCGCCCGCTGCACCGTACCCACCTCCTTCGGGTCAACATGCACGGCGCCGTACCAGACCACCGGCAGGCCGCCCAGGGCTTTGGGAGTCAAAATGAATTCACTGCGCCCATATACGTGTTGGCCATTGTGACGAATGATGGCAACCACACTGGCCTGGATGGTCTTGCCGTTCGAAGTGAATGTGAGGTGCGAGCCCAGGTGGAGATGCAGGCGCTCCGCAATATGCTCCGTCACGGCCAGGGACGCGCCATCGTCTTTATCCCACCAGGTACCAGAGACCAGGTTCGATCCTGCCGGCAGCGCCGATGACCAGGTCAGCGATACAGTCTGCAGCAGGCGCTTGGGGTAGTTCTTCAGCCTGAGGCCATCCGCGGCTGTGCCATCCACCGAGAGGATCCTGCCGGCAACCGAGGGCAGCGTCTCCATCTCGCCATGCACGGCCGGCTGTTGGCTCATTAATTGCTTCACACCCGCCAGCTCCTTGTTGCTGATATCGACCAGAAAGATGTTGGGCAGGTTGGGGCCGGAGGTAAGCTTCATCTCGCCAATGACGCCCTGTTGCATCAGGAACACCGTCAGGATCAGCATCACGCCCATGCCAAGCGCGGCCAGTACGGCAGCTGACTGGTTGCCAGGACGATATAAGTTCGCCAGCCCGTGGCGCATATAGGAGCGCAGATGCAAACGCGTGCGCGCCAGGAAGGCGCGGACGACCCGTAACGTGAGCGCGGCCACGCCCAGGATGACGATCAACAGCGCGCACAAGGCGCCGGCAAACCAGCGGCCGACCTGGACCGAGTCAGACAGCGCAGATGCGATACCGCCCAGCCCCAGCAGGATAATGGCGGCGGTGGCCCATTGCGCTTTGCTGCTGGTGAGTCTTTTCCATAAGCTTTGGCCGGCGCCCGGCTCCTCGACCTCGCGGCGGAGTACCAGGTTCGGGCGCACTGACCTGATTTGCAACAGTGGCGGCAGGCAGAAAAGAACCGTAGTCAGAATGCCGGTGCCCAATCCGGCAAGCGCCGAGTGCCAGGGCAAACGCAACTCCGTCTGTAGCGGGACGAACTTGCCCAGCAGGCTGGGAAAGATCCACTCCACGCCAAGCCCGCAAACAACACCGATAAGACCGCCCACCAGGCCGAGCAGTACGGTTTGAAAAAGATAAATGCGCAGGATGTCAGACGAGCGCGCGCCGATCGACTTCATGATCGCCAGGACTTCTATCCGTTGCTGCAGATGTGCGCGCATCGCCATCGCGACCCCGATCGCGCCCAGCACCATGGCGACCAGGCATATCAGGCTAAGCAGGCCAGTGGAGCGCTTCAACCCATCGGTCAATGCCGGGTTGCTCTCGCGGAAGTCGGTCACCTGCGCATCGGGCAGTACTTGTTCCAGGCGGGCACGTACTTTGGATACATCTGTTTTGGCCGACGGAAGTTTGAACAGGAAGCGCTCGCCAGAACGACTGCCCTGCTGTAACAAGCCACTCTTCTCGAGTGCCGCCTGCGTCATCATGACGCGTGGCCCAAGACCCATGCCAGAGCTCATGCGATCGGGTTCGCGAACGAGAATGGCTGCGATGCGGAACGTGTTCTCGCCAATTTTCAGGTTGGCGCCCACCTGCGTTTTCAAACGGATCAGCAAATCTTCTGCCACCACCACGGTGCCATCGTTCAGTACCTGCCGGAGAGAGCCCGCGGGCTGCAATACGGCGGTCCCGTAGTAGGGGTACTGTTGCGGATCGACTGCCTTGAGCGACACCAATAGCGGCACCGGGTCAGCAGGCGACGAAACCATGGATACCGTGTCGGTCACCTGCGTTCGCTCGATGCCGTCTGAGGCCATTGCATTCAGTTGCTTCTGCTCGTCCTCTGTAGGCTGACGGAACATGCGTGCCGAAAGATCGGCAGCCATCACGGTACGCGCTTCTCCCAGCAGGGTTTTCTGGAACGAATCGCTGAAGCCGCGCACGCCGGTGAGGGCGGCAACGCCAATGGCTACCGAGAGAATCACAAACAGGAATTTCGCGCGGGAAGCCTGCAACTCACGCCATGCGATTTTCGCAGCCGAATTCCAGGAGAGCGACCGTTTCTGTGTGTTCGCCATCAGGCAGGCCTCAACATGGTGTCTTCCACGATATTGCCGTCGCGCAGAATGATTCGCCGGTCGGCATGCGCCGCCACCTGCGCGTCGTGGGTTACGAGTACGAGCGTGGCCCCGCGAGTGCGGTTGCGCTCGAGCAAAAGGTCGAGCACATGACTACCATTCGTGGAGTCAAGATTGCCCGTAGGCTCATCGGCAAGGATGATCGGCGGCTGTAGAACGAACGCGCGGGCGAGCGCCACCCTCTGCTGTTCGCCCCCAGACATCTGGATTGGGTAGTGATGCATACGATCTGCCAAACCGACGCTGCGCAACAAATCGGCCGCGTGGTCTCGCCCATTCCCCGATCCGTTAAGCTCATGCGGCAACAGCACGTTCTCCAGAGCCGTGAGGGTGGGAATCAATTGAAAAGACTGAAAAACAAAGCCCAACTTGCGGCCACGCACTTCCGCCAGTTTGTCTTCTGACAAGTAGCTGATTTCGGTGTTGTCGATCAGCACAGATCCGGCGGTGGGCGAGTCGAGCCCGGCCAGCAGTCCGAGCAGGGTGCTCTTGCCGCTGCCGGACGCGCCCATGATGGCGACAAATTGCCCGGCAGGAATCATCAAATCGATCTGCTTGAGAATTTCAATGGTCCTGTTGCCATTGCGAATCGACTTTTTGAGCCCACGTACTTCAATCATTGACTGCCTCTATTCGACTGCCTCTATTCGTGTTGGTTTCTTTCCTATGGTTCTCGCGTGCGTAGCTGCTCACCGTCTGACAGCCAAAATGCTTTACAGTGAGCGTGTGACTTACCGAATCGCGTGCTTCATATTGGCCAGTTCCCTGCTCTCCGGTTGCCACGCCAACGCGCCTGAACCGGCGTCGAGCGGTGCCACGACTGCGACGCAGGCCAGCGATGCCATGCCGCAGGCCGATAACCGGCCGGTGATCGTCGCGTTTGGCGATAGCCTCACAGCGGGATTCGGCGCCGACGCAGGCGCCAGCTATCCTGACTTTCTGCAGAAGGATCTCGATGCCCAGGGCTTTCGTTACCAGGTGGTCAACCAGGGCGTTAGCGGCAATACGACCAAAGACGGCGTCGACCGATTGGATGAGGTCCTGCAGACGAAACCGGTGCTCGTAGTCGTTGCATTCGGCGGCAACGACGGCCTGCGCGGCTTGCCGGTGGCGACCACGCGAGAAAATCTTGACCACATCGTTGCCACCCTGCAGCAGGCAGGCATCAAGGTAGTGCTCGGCGGAATCACGCTTCCGCCCAACTATGGTGCCGACTACGTGAAGCAGTTCAACCAGACCTACAAGGTGGTCGCGGCCAAGTACCATGTGCCGTTGCTGCCGTTCCTGTTGCAGGGTGTCTACGGCGTGCCCGGCGGCATGCAGGCCGACGGAATGCATGCTACCGACCAGGGGAACGCACAAGTCGCGAAGAATCTTCTTCCCCTCATCACGCCGCTGCTGAAGAAGAGTTAGCCCTCCGCGTAACGCCATCAACCCAAAACCACAATCGGCTGGAAGAGCGTACCCGCCACGCGGCGAACGATAGCCACCAGGTCACTCTGGCCGGCAAAGGCCTTGGCCAGCGGCGCGCTCGAAAATTCCGGCAGGTTGACGGCGTTGCCGTTGCGCAGCCGCCCGGCTGACCACACATCGACAGTGGTGGCGGGCAGGTCAGGCAGAATGGTGCGCGGATGGGGCAAGCTCTGGGCGAGCGTGCCCGCCTCTGCTTGCCGCCGCAGTTCTTCGAGCGTCACGGCCTGGCTCAGGGTAAACGAGCCGGCGGCGGTACGTCGCAATTGCGCCAGGTGCGCGCCGCAACCAAGCAGCTGGCCTAAGCCGTGGGCGATGGAGCGAACGTACCCTCCCGAGGAGATGCGCAGCCTGAAGTTCGCCGAGTCGCCCTCGATGCCGTCGAGCACGAATTCCTCGACCAGTATCGAGACAGGTTTCAGAGCGATCGGCTCTCCGCGTCGCGCTGCCTTGTAGGCCGGTTTCCCATCCACTTTCTTGGCAGAAAAAGGGGGTGGGGTTTGTTGCACCAGTCCGCGAAAGGCGTGGGCTGCTGCCTGCAGCTGTTCGTTCTGCGGCAACAGCTGCGTATCGCAGGCCGGCGACGCGGGAATGCCTTCTGCGTCATATGTATCGGTGGCAAAGCCGAAACGAATCGTGCCGCAATAGGTTTTTGTGAGCGCACCGAAGAATTGGGCCAGGCGCGTGTATTTGCCCAGCAGAACAGGCAGTACTCCTGTGGCCATGGGATCGAGCGTCCCTAGATGGCCAATGGAAGACTCGCCGGTAAGTCTGCGCAGGTGAGAGACGACATCGTGCGATGTCATGCCAGCCGGTTTGTCCACGATCAAGAGCCCATTCACTTCGCTATCCTCTTCAATCCATCCCCATGCCTACATCATAGAGAAGAGGCGATGATCCGTGGTGACACCGGCCGGCCGGACCCGAACAGCGCGTCACAAACTGCTTTGCGCGCGCGTTTGCACCAGAGAAAGAAATTCGGCCCGGGTGTTCTGCTGGTGGAATACGCCCAGCATCGCCGAGGTCACGGTGGAAGAGTTCTGTTTCTCAACGCCACGCATCATCATGCAGAGGTGGCGAGCCTCCATCACCACACCGACACCCTGCGGCTCGATCGCGTCGTTGATGCAATCGGCAATCTGCCGTGTCAGGCGCTCCTGCACCTGCAGCCGGCGGGCGAACACATCGACCAGCCGCGGTATTTTGCTTAAGCCGATAACTTTTCCGTTAGGTATGTAGGCAACGTGCACCTTACCGAAAAAAGGCAGCATGTGGTGCTCGCACAACGAAAACACCTCAATGTCCCGCACGATCACCATCTCGTCGTAGTCGACATCGAAGAGGGCTCCGCGGAGAATCTTGGCCGCATCCTCCTGGTAGCCCTTGGTCAGATAGGTCATCGCCTTGTCTGCGCGCTCGGGCGTTTTCAACAATCCATCGCGCTGGGGGTCTTCCCCTAAGCGTGTCAATATCTCGGTGTACAAGTCTTCCGTGGTGTAACCACTCAATGTGGTGCTCACGGGCGGTTTACGTATGACTGACGGACGTGCCATGCTTTCCCCTTACTCCATACTCGAAGAAGTTATTGAGCGTCTCTTCCACCCGCACGCGTTCCAGGGCAGCGAAGGTGAAGCGCGCAGACAGCAAGTTGTAAATGGCGATACAAAGATTCTCCGTGGTGGGCACTATCTCTGTGAAGCTCTCATCAAAATTTAAGTTCATGTGGTCAAAGCGGTCGATCACCGTTGTATGCACGCAACGATCCAGATCCGCCAGATCGCAAACCATGCCCGTAATTGGGTCAACATCGCCGCCGACCGTCACTTCCACAACATAGTTATGGCCGTGCCCGTGCGGGTTGGCGCACTTGCCATAAGTGGCCAGGTTGTCCTGCTCGCTTAGAGAATGGGCGTACAGGCGATGGGAGGCGCTCAGTGTGTATCTTCGGGACAAATACGCCTTCATGCTTCACCGTAGTAATCAGCGAACAGCTCTGGAGTCTCAAATACGCGCACGCGGTGTAACCTGGCTCCACCAATTTTGTGCTCGAGCCGCTTCCAGATCGAAATGGAAATGTTCTCGGTGGTAGGCATGAGCTTTGCAAACTCGGGCACTTCCAGATTCAGATGGCGGTGATCGTACACATCCACCACTTCGCGATGCATGATGTCTTTCAGTTCTTTCAGGTCGACCACGAAGCCGGTGACTGGATCCACTTCGCCCTCAACCGTTACTTCCAGGGTGTAGTTGTGACCGTGTCCGTTGCGGTTGGCGCACTTGCCGAACACGCGCTGGTTTTCTTCCGGCGACAGTTGATCTGACCAGTAGTAGTGGGAAGCAGAGAATTCAGCTTTGCGCGTGAGCAGGATCATACGTGGGCCGTCCATCAAAAGGTGCACTCGATTATAGCGTCGGTTGACGTGCCATTAAGATGACGCAAAAGCGCTAAGCTCTTCATTATTTGCAGGTTGATGCAGTGCTCGCCGCTTAAAAACCAGCTGGTTTCGGGCGCAGGATCAAAGCCGCTTGCGAGCGGTCTGGCGTTCGGCGGCGGCATACTGACGGCCTTTCCACGAAACCTGGTTGCGCACGGTATGCTGCCACCAACTGGCCACCAACAACCCGGATAGCAGGGGCAGGGCCACGATCGAAACGGCGCAGTCTGCAAAGGAAAAGTTTGATTTGGCTACCCGGGCGTAAAAGCGCCACAGTACCCGCACCCAGACGAGCGTCAAGGCATACCGCGCGATGGGCTGGGCAAACAAGTGCCAGATGAGCAGGGGCAAGCCGATCAGCAGAAGAAAGTCGAGTGCTCGCCAGCCCGCCATCAGCAAAGGCAGGGTGAAGAGCCGGGCGAGGTTCTTGGTCCACCCGGCACACATCGCGCCAAAGCTGCGATACATGCGGGTACTCAGGGCGTCTGGCGCGTAGCGGAAGCGGATGGGATATTTTCTGCGCTTGAGCAGGTAGGCCAGGTCGACATCTTCCAGCAGCGAGTTGGCTACGGCTGAGTGGCCGCCCACCTTTATGTAGGCCTGCTGCTGCACCATCAGGAACTGGCCGTTGGCGGCTGCCAGACGCTGGCCGGGGTCGGAAACTTTGTCTGGCGGGTAGGCGAGGGCCAGCTCAGAGAAGATGAGCGGCATGAGAGCGCGCTGCCAGAACCCGGTCACCAGTTGCCGCGGGGAGTACGACAACATGGCCACCTGGTGATGGGCCGCTTCATGCAGGGCGCGGGCGAGGTTGCCGGGTGCGTGCACCGTGTCGGCATCCGTAAAAAGCAGCCACTCTCCCTGCGCTTGCCGGGCAGCGGTCCACACCGCATTGGCTTTGCCCGTCCAGCCGGGTGGCAGGGGTTCCGGATCGAGCACGCGGAGTGCGGGGAATGAGTTTGCGATGGAGCGGGTTGCATCGGTCGAGCCGTCGTCGACCACGAGCAGTTCCCAGTCCTCGCCCACGGCGAAACCCGGCTCGGCTTGCGCCAGGAGTGACTCGAGGCAAGGGCGCAGAACATCGGCTTCATTGCGCGCGGGCACAATCACGGAAAGACGCATCGCCGATCTCCCATTCCGCGCGCCGTTTGCCCGCTGTCATTATTATAGAAACGTGACTAAGGCTGCCGTGCTTCCCTATGTTTGCTGGTTCTGTTGCTGGCCGCTGGCTGCGACCGGGGAGATCATCCGAAGCAGCTGGATAAACCCGCTCCCAACTTTACGGTGGTCGATGGCAGCCAGCGAGTGGAGTTAAGCAAGTATCGCGGCAAGGTCGTCGTGTTGAACTTCTGGGCCAGCTGGTGCGCGCCTTGTATCGAGGAAATCCCCTCGCTCAACCAGTTGCAGCAGGAGATGCCGCAGCTGGTGGTCCTGGCGGTGTCGGTGGATCAGGATGAAGCGGCCTACCGCCGCTTTCTCGCCACCCATCGGGTGGACTTTACCACCATCCGCGACGGGGACCAGCGCAGCAATGCGCTCTACGGGACGTTTGTTTTCCCAGACACCTACATCATCGACCGGAACGGGCGAATACGGCGCAAGTTCATCAACGCACAGGACTGGACCTCGCCCGAGATACTGCATTATTTGGCACAGCTCTAATCTGGATTTCTCACCAGTACTGATGGGTGCGACAAGTTGAAGGGAGCGGTGAGCCGTCATACGCTTGTAGCTCAAACGCCACACGCGGCGGTCGGCCAACGCCACTAGCCCCCAATTTGTCATCCCGAGCGCAGTCGAGGGATGACAAAAGGGGGACTGGTGGTGTTGAGCCGGCAGGGCCTGCGGCGTGAAGCAAACACCCCGCGGGGAGCCGTCATACGCTTGTAACTCAAACGCCACACGCGGCGGTCGGCCAACGGCCACTGGCCCCCAATTTGTCATCCCGAGCGCAGTCGAGGGATCTGCTTTGCGCCTTTCTCCTGCCACAAATTTCTACACGAGCCCCTGCATCGGATACGCAGAAGAACCATTCTTTTAGTAGGCATGGCAGGAGAGCCACTCCTGGCAGCGAAGCGGCTGCTATCGAGACCCACGTTCCTCTGCCCATCCGATGCTGGAGCTCATGTAAAAATTTGTGGAGGGAGAAAGGCGCAAAGCAGATCCCTCGACTGCGCTCGGGATGACAAAAGGGGGACTTGGCAGGCAGGGCTTGTCAGGCGGGGCTTGGCAGGCGCGGGCTTGGCAGGCGGGGCTTGCTATGATTGCCTTATGACGACGAATCTTGATGTTCTTTACCGCTATGAGCTGCACCCCACGGAAGCGGCCATGATTGCGCTGGGCAAGCTGCGCGGCGTGTATGGGATTCGCAGGATTTCGCTGAACGAGCAACAGAAAACCATGCGGGTGGAATTTGATTTCACCCGGCTTACGCGCGACGTCGTGGCAGACCTGCTGCGCAGCGCAGGGATTGACGTTGTGGAAGAGATCCCGCTTTCTATCCCCGCTCCGCCCAAGGCGGAACCGGCCCCACCAGCGCCTCCACCCAAATAACCAGATCACCGCAAACGCCTGCGGTAGAACTCTCGTTCGATCACTGCTGCAAAGTGGAACGCATTCGGTACGCGTGCGTTTCCCATGAGCAATCTTCCGTTGCATGATGGCCACCCACCGCTTGCCGATAGGGCAAGTGTGGACTAATCCGGTTCGGCTATAAACGGTGCGGCGCCAGACATTATCCGACTGATGGCTGAAGCCTCTTGCGCCGATGAAGAAGCAGCGCAGGGCGTCTGCATTGGGCACTTCTCTGGATGGCGGGCCAGCTGCCCGGCGTCATGCAAGCTGAGCAAAGTGCTGCTGGGCCGCCCTGAGGGATGGCAATGGATCACCAGGAACAGGGAAAGGCCGGCTTACGGGAGTTCGAGCGGCCCGGCAGCGCGTGCAGCCAGGTGCTGGTGGCCGAGGACGACGCCATGTTCCGTAGGATCCTGAGGAGCTGGCTCGAAGCGTGGGGCTACCAGGTCACCATTGCCGAGGACGGAGCACGGGCCTGGAAGATTCTGCAGCAGGAACCCAGGCCGCAGGTCGTCATTCTGGACTGGATGATGCCGGAAATGAATGGGCTCGACCTTTGCCGCAAAGTACGGGAAGAGAATCGCCACCCCTATCAGTACGTACTGCTGGCGACGGCCCGCGACGCGAAGCAGGATATGGTGCGAGGCCTCGAAGCCGGGGCCGACGATTACCTCACCAAGCCATTTGATAAAAGCGAATTGCGGGCCCGGCTGCGGGCCTGTAATCGCATTCTCACCCTGCAACAAGGGCAGATGCTGGCCCAGGAGCAACTACGCTTCCAGGCTACACACGACCCACTCACCGGGGTTTGGAACCGGGGCGCCATTCTGGAAACGCTTCGCCGCGAGTTGGAGCGCTCGGCTCGCTCCCATACGGCCACCGGCCTGCTGATGCTCGACATCGATCACTTCAAAAAAATCAACGACAGTTACGGGCACTTAACGGGAGATGCGGCCCTGAGAGAAGTGACGCACCGCATTCTGAATGCAGTGCGCACGTACGATTCCGTGGGCCGCTATGGAGGCGAAGAGTTTCTGATTGTGCTGCCCGGGTGCGGGAAAGATGAGTTGGATCGCGGTGCAGAAAGAATCCGCGCCGCCGTGGATAGCGGACCCATTCTTCTGAATGGGGCCGAGCTGTCCATTACAGTGAGCCTGGGCGCCATGGTGACCACGGGCGGCGCCACGTCTGACCTGCAGATGCTGGCGGCGGTCGACGCGGCGCTCTACCGCGCAAAACAGATCGGCCGCAATCGCACCGTTCACTCGGACCTGGTGTTCAGCTAATTGCTTTCTGTTTCGTGCCTGCTGGCGTACCAGATGTTGAACAGTCCGAAAAGTACGCACAGGGCATTCACCCCGCCATTCAGAAGACCCCGGGAAAGCGATCCACTGTACTGGCCGTGCCGCAGATTGCAGGCGATATCAAGCAGACCAAGGTAGACCATGGCGCTGCCGCCGACGGCCGTTGCGATACCCGCGTGCCGATGCCGGGTGATCAGCCAGTGACTGGCCAGGGCGAAGGCTCCCGCAATCCAAACCAGATCCGGCACCAGGAAGCACCACTCAAAGTCTGCGACATTTGCCGGAACGTCGCTGTGGTCATGAAAAAAGCCCACCCAGAAAAGAAGTATGCCGAGGGCTGCGACCCGCTGCGCCCACGCCAACTTGCGCGCGGATGGATTCATGAACGCCTCGGCAGTGAGCTGCCTCTCCGCAGAGAGCTGCCTCTCCGCAGAGAGCTAAACCTCGCGATGGAGATCTTCTTCGTGCTTCTCGATGAGCTCGTTTTCTTTGGGCAGCAAGGTGCGCAGCAATTCCAGCAGCTTACGAGGATCAAAGCTTTCCAGCTCGTAGTCGGCGTTCGGGCAGGTGGTGTCACCGGGGCCGCAGATCGCAATGACCGGAATGCCCGGTTTGATTTCCTTCAGCTTTTTGACCAGGTGCTCGCAGGACATGCCATAAACCTCTGAGTCCAGCACCACACCGTTCATTGCTTTATAGGTGGAAAGCGATTCGATGGCCTCTTCCCCAGAGTAGGCGGTCAGTACATTGAATTTGGCGGTTTCGATCACCAGTTTGCGGGTGGAGATGCTGCCCGGGAACTCACGATCGATGACGAGAAAACAAGGTCTGACCATTGCCCATACCATACCAGCAGATCCGCGTTAACGGCGCGTTCTCGAGAGAAGATGCTGGTTTTCTGTGGAGTGATCGAACGTCGCGTGGTGCGCGCGGAGAGATTCGAACTCCCGACCTTCTGGTTCGTAGCCAGACGCTCTATCCAACTGAGCTACGCGCGCATGCGTACCTGGTAAGACTACCAAACAGCACTCAAAACTCCAAGTGGCGGGCTCTTTCTCAAGCGCGGCCCTGCATCCTACAATGCTGCATGGCACGCCCCTACTGGTCCGGACAGATCTCTCTTTCCCTGGTGAGTTTCGCGGTTGAGATATATCCCGCGAGCACCTCCACCCGCCCTTTCCAATTCCATCAGATTGATCGTGCGACCGGGCAGCGCATCCACTATCAAAACGTGGCGCCTGACGACGATGGTCAGGGTGACGGCGCCCACCACGAAGAAGATCAACACAAGGTAGAGAAGTCTGACATCGTGAAGGGCTACGAGTATGAAAAGGGCAAATACGCCCTGATTGAACCCGACGATCTGAAGCGGCTGCGCATCCCCGGCAAAGACACGTTGGAGATTGCCCAGTTCTGTTCCCGGGATGAGCTCTCCCCTTCTCTCTACGTCAAGCCGTACTTTGTCGTGCCCAAGAAGGGCCCGCAATCCAAGGCGTTCGCGATTGTGCGCCAGGCGATGATCGATTCCAAAACCGTTGCCCTGGGAGAGATTGCATTCGCCGGCCGCGAGCATGTGGTGGCGCTGGCGCCGCCTGACGACGCGAAGCAACTCGGCATGATGCTGTACGTTCTGCGATTCGAGGAGGAACTGCGCGATGCGGATGAGTACTTTGGCGGCATCGAGCCAGTGAAGCAGGAGACCGCGCAACTCGATCTGGCCAAGCAACTTATCAAGAGCTACCGCAAACCGCTGCAGTTGGATAAGTTCGAAGATCACTATGAGACGGCAGTTCGTGAGTTAGTTGAAGCCAAGTTAGCCAACAAACCGCTGCCGGAAGACAAGCCTGCGAAGCCGCGCGGCAAGGTAGTCGACCTGATGACCGCCTTACGCCAGAGCCTGGCGGCCAAGGAGCCGGCAAAGCCAGCAAAAGCGGCTAAGAGCAAGCTGAAAGTAGTGGGCGGGAAACGCAGCAAAACCGCCTGACGTCTCCTGTTTACCCGCAACCACCAGGGGTGCCCCATGTTCGCCGACTTCGGCGTACGTGGGGCTCGATAGCAGCCGCTTCGCTGGCGGGAGTTACTCTCGTGCCATTCCTGCTGAAAGAGTGGTTCTTCTGCGTGTCCGATGCAGGGGCTCGTGTGGAAATTTGTGGCAGGAGAAAGGCGCAAAGCAGATCCCTCGACTGCGCTCGGGATGACAAATGGGGGGCGGTGGTCGGGGGGGAGGTGGGGTGGCGGGGCTGCGTCGGTGCGGGGTTGTTGTCCCGGAGCGTAGTTGAGGGTTGTGCTTGCCTTGCCTCCTGCGGTTTCCCCTTGCGTGCCTTTTCCCTTTCCCCGCCTTTTCCCTTTCCCCGCCCCCTTTTGTCTTTCCCCGCCGCCTTTTTATCTTTCCGCCTGCCCGCCTTTTTGTCTTTCCCCGCCCCTTTTTGTCATCCCCGCCCCTTTTTGTCATCCCGAGCGCAGTCGAGGGATCTGCTTTGCGCCTTTCTCCCTCCACAAATTTCTACATGAGCTCCAGCATCGGATGGGCGGAGGAACGTGGGTCTCGATAGCAGCCGCTTCGCTGCCAGGAGTGACTCTCCTGCACTCCTGCTGAAAAAGTGGTTCCTCTGCGTGTCCGATGCAGGAGCTCATGTGGAACTTTGTGGCAGGAGAAAGGCGCACAGCAGATCCCTCGACTGCGCTCGGGATGACAAATGGGGGGCCGGTGGTCGGGGGGAGTTGGTCGGGGGCGGGAGTTGGGGTGGTGGGTGCGGGGACTTGTCCCCGGAGCGTAGTTGAGGGATCTGCTTGCCGAGCCACCGGTGGTGATAGCCTCAAGCCTCTGAGGCAAACAAGCATGAGTCTTGAAGTAGACCTGCCCAAACCACGCGCAGGGCACTTACTGCGGGTGCTTGGCGCTGGGTTCGGAGTAGCCGTAGGCGTCGGCACCACCATCGGTTCCGGCATTCTGCGCACCCCTGGCGAGATCGCCCGCGAACTCCACAGCGTGCCCCTGGTCCTTGCCGTCTGGGCGTTGGGCGGCGTGTACGCCCTGCTCTGCTGCACATCCGTCACTGAACTCGGCACCATGCTCCCCAATGCCGGCGGCTTTTACGCCTACGCCCGCCGCGCCTTCGGCATCCGGGTCGGCTTCGTCGTCGGCTGTTGCAACGCGGTAGCGCAAGCCGTCGCCCTCGCCTACCTGGCCGTGGCTCTGGGTGAATTCACCACAGGCTTATTCCCCGCGGTCACTGGCCACACGCAGCTGATCGGGGTGACCGGACTCATCCTCTTAAGCCTGCTGAACTGGATGGGGCTGCGCCCCGGCAGCCGCGCACAAGAGATCACCAGCGTGGCCAAAAGCATTGGCCTGATGGGACTAGTCGTCGCCTGTTTCCTGCGGGATCCCGGCGATACTATTTCCTCCGTAGCAGCCCTGCCCGGCCAGACGCACAATCTCTTCTTCGGGCTCATGATCGCACTGCCAGGCGTGATCATCACCTATGACGGCTGGTACGGACCCATCTACTTCGTCGAGGAAGACAAGAACCCATCGCGCAACCTGCCACGAGCCATGTTCGGCACGGTGCTGTGCTGCGCCGGCATTTACCTCCTGCTCAACCTCGCCTACCTGCACGTACTGGGCCTCAATCGCCTGGCTGGCTCGCAGCTGCCGGCAGCCGATGCGGCCCTGCTGGTCTTCGGCAAATATGGCCGGCAATTCATCCTGCTCATTTCGATGGTCGCCGTGCTCAGCTCCATGAATGCCCTGCTGATGCTGCTGCCCCGCATTCTCTTCGCCATGGGCCGCGATGGCCTTCTGCCCCGCAGCCTGGCTGGCGTAAATCAGGGAGGCACGCCGGCACCCGCTCTCCTGTTCAGCTGTATCGCGGGCATTCTCCTGGTGTTAAGCGGCACCTACGACTCGCTCATCGCCATGGCATCCATCCTCTTCGTCGCCATCTATGCTTCCTGCTTTGCCGCGCTGATCATTCTGCGCCGGCGCGAGCCCCTGCTCGAACGCCCCTACCGGGCCTGGCTGTACCCCTGGACAACCATCCTGGTGCTGCTTGTCTCGCTTGGCTTCCTCGCCGGATCGGTGATTGGCGATTGGCGACACAGCGTATTCACCGCAATCCTCATCCTAGTGAGCTACACAGCCGCAATCTTTATCGAACAAAGGAGCAGCCACGCGGCTTGACTGCAGGAGAAACGATGAGCCATGCCTAGTAAGACCGGCACTGCCAAGCCAAAGGCCCGCAAAGCGAAGACCCCCGAACGCCGAGGCGCCGCCCTCCTCTTCCAGCCTGGTCGATGACCAGTTGGATCGCTACCGCTCCATGCGCGACTTCAGCAAGACCGCCGAGCCCAGCGGCGCAGCCCCTGCCAGCAGCGCACCCGCAGGGTCCCTCCCTTTCGTCATACAGAAACACGCCGCCACCCGCCTGCACTATGACTTTCGTCTCGGGCTGCATGGCGTGCTCAAAAGCTGGGCCGTCACCAAGGGCCCGAGCTACGTTCCCGGAGACAAGCGCCTGGCCGTGCAGGTCGAAGATCACCCGATGGAATACGGCGGCTTCGAAGGAACCATTCCCAAGGGACAGTACGGCGGCGGCACTGTCATGCTGTGGGACGAGGGCACCTGGGAGCCCCTGGGCGACGCCGACGAGTCGCTGGCCAAGGGCAATCTGAAGTTCTTTCTCCACGGGCAGAAGCTGCAGGGCAAATGGGTTCTGGTGCGCATGGGCGGTAAAGCCGCGCACGAGGCCAAGCCCAACTGGCTGTTGATCAAAGAGCATGATGAATTCGAGCAGACGGCTGCGGACGAACCCATCGTCGAGAAAGCGCCCAATAGTGTGTTGACCCAGCGGGACCTGGACGCAATCGCCCGCGACGGCGACCATGTATGGCAATCGAACCGGCCGGAAAAAGCCACCGGGACCAAACCAGCGCCCGCGCCGCCCAAACCGGCCGCGAAACCATTTGCTCCCAAAGACCTCGAGGGCAGTAAAGAAGCGATGCCGGCGTTTATCCCGCCCCAGTTGGCTTCAGAGATGACGGTGCCGCCGGCTGGCCCGGACTGGGTGCATGAGCTCAAGCTGGACGGCTATCGCGTCCAGGCGCACATTGAAAAAGGCAAGGTTCGCCTGTTTACGCGCAGCGGCCTGGACTGGACGCATCGCATGACGCCGGTCGCGCGTGCGCTGGCTCCGCTGAACGTGGAAAGCGCGATACTCGATGGCGAAGTGGTTGTGTTGTCGCCCGATGGGCAAACCAGCTTCGCCAATCTACAGGCGGCGTTCGATGAAGGTGCGGCTCATCCGCTCACTTACTTCGTATTCGATCTGCTGCACCTGAATGGGCACAACCTGCGCCAGCAGCAGTTAACGGCGCGGAAAGAACTGCTGGCACATTTAATCGAAAGCCTGCCCGGGCAGCAATCCATTCGCTACAGCCAGCATGTGGCCACCGAGGGCAAACCGGTGTTGGACGCGGCCTGCAAGTTAGAGGCGGAGGGCATCGTTTCCAAGCTCTCCACCAGCACCTACACCTCTGGCCGCAGCAAATCCTGGTACAAGATCAAGTGCCATCGCCGGCAGGAACTGGTCATCGGCGGCTTCACCAAACCCTCGAATGGAAGCGAGGGCATCGGCGCGCTCCTGTTGGGATATTACGAGGATAAAAAGCTCATCTACGCCGGGCGTACTGGCACGGGCTTCACCCAGGCAAGCGGGCTGAAGCTGCGCCAGCAACTGGAAGCTCTGCGACAAAAAGAAATGCCGTTCACCTCCATGCCGTCCCCGGCAAAGAAGGGCGCACTTTGGATACGCCCCGAGCTTGTGGCCGAAGTGCAATTCAGTACCTGGACATCGGATCACCTGCTTCGTCAGGCAAGCTACAAAGGTCTGCGCGAAGACAAGAAGCCCGCCGAAGTGCGTCGCGAAGTGGCGGAGACACCGGCACCGAAACCGCGCTGCGAAGAAGCGCAGCACCGCACTCAAGCTGAGCTTCCGCGTCACGCATCCCGAGAAGGTGGTGGATCCGGAAAGCAAGCTCACCAAACAGGCGTTGATTGATTACTACCTGGCAGTCGCCGAGCTGATGCTGCCCCACGTGACCGGCCGCCCGCTCTCGCTGGTGCGCTGCCCCAATGGCGCCGGCAAGCAGTGCTTCTATCAAAAACATCTCGGGCCGGGCATGCCGCCTGGCATCGGCGGTGTGGAGATCCCCAACCACAAGGGCGGCGGTTCAGAGACATATGTAACCGTGCAAGGTGCAGAATCGCTGGCTGGGCTGGCCCAGATGAATGTATTGGAAATTCATCCCTGGGGTTCCACCAATGATGACCTGGAGCATCCTAACCGGATCGTCTTCGATCTCGATCCCGACGAGGCGGTCTCCTGGCCGACCCTCTGTGCGAGTGCACTCGACGTGAAAGACCGGCTGGCGAAATTAGGTCTGAAGAGTTTCGTCAAGACCACCGGCGGCAAGGGACTGCACGTGGTCGCACCCATCAAGCCTCACTACGAGTGGGATCGCGTCAAGGAGTTTACCCGCGTGTTTACCCTGCAAATGGAGCAGGACGATCCGAAGCTTTACATCAGCAAGATGAGCAAGGCCGCGCGCAAGAACAAGATCTTCGTCGACTATCTGCGCAACGAACGCGATGCCACGGCGGTGGCTCCCTATTCCAGCCGAGCGCGTCTGAGCATGTCGGCCGCGCTGCCGTTGGAATGGTCGGAGCTCAAGGATCCGAAGCCACCAAAATTTGTCATCGCGCAATTCGACGACTGGCGGGACCGGCTGCGCCGGAATCCGTGGAAGGCGATGCTGGAGATCGAACAGGAAATCCCCTCGGCACTCTTCGGCGACGAGTAACAAGCAAAAGAATCGGGCGGGTGGAGATGTCCCCCACTCAAGCCAAATGCGGCTTGAATGGGCCACCGAGCCTTATTTGTTAAGGGCTAGACTGTGTCGCTGCAACGAGAAGACGGTGGCCCACTCAAGCCGCGTTTGGCTTGAGTGGGGGACATCTCCACCCCGCACCCGCTAGTAAATACGGAAATTTACTTCGATGTTTACTTCCACCGGAACAGGCTTGCCCTGCAACGTAGCCGGCTTGAACTTGTACTGCCGCACCGCTTCGACAGCCTTCTCATCTAACCCCATCCCAAGGTGCCGAACCACCTGCACCCGCTGCGGATTCCCCTGCGCATCCACAATCAGCGACACCACACACACACCCTGGTACTTCGCACGGCGCGCTTCGTCTGAGAACTCAGGATCCGGCGAGAACACCAGCTGCGGCGCAGACACACCACCGCCTACGTGGTAAAGCCCGCCGCCATAGCCGCCGCCCTCACCCGGGCCGTAGCCATTCCCCTTACCCGAACCAATACCGCCACCCGAACCGCTTCCCATACCAGCACCGCTACCCGTCCCGTTCGAGGCAGGTCCCACCACACTGGTCCGCGGATCACCCAGGTTAGGCAGGTTGTTATCCGGCAGCTTGATGTCTTTCGGCATCATGATGGCCGGCTCCTGGGTCAGCTTGGGATGGTCATTCTTGATCACCATCGGAGGCACAATCGGCTTGTCTTCAAACTTGGGCAGCTTGCCCTTGGGCGCCTGAAGAATGTCGTGCGAGCCACCACCGCCGCCGCCACCCATCTGCGGACCCTTGGGCGCAATCGGCATAAACTGGGGCACATCGATATTGGTGACGACCTGCTGCTTCTTGGTAACCACCTTCTTGACCGCCAGAAACGCCCAGAGAATCGCCGCGATCACGATCACGTGCACAACGATCGAGATGATGGACGAAGCCTTACCGCGGTCCTCCTTCATCGGATCCACAACCGGGACCGGCTTCGAAGTTAGAACAAGGGGCGGAAGCTTGCGGGGATACAGCAGATCATAGACGTTGTGGTAAATCGTCTTCCATGCGGGCTCATCGATAATTTCAGACATGAGCCGGGGCTCTCTCGTCTGATTCCGCTCGTCCAGATCCGGGGGTAACAATGCCTGATTGGCCATAGAACTCTGTGTGAGAGAAAAGAGGGGGGGTGAACCTCTCTCTATCTATCTCCTGATTATGGACGACTGTCGCCCGGAATGTCTCTCTCCAAGAATACGGAAACCGCGCCTAATGAAGATCCATTAAAAAGTATTAGACACCTTTTTCCCACCGGAGGTAAGCAAGTCGCCAACTTTTGCTTCCGTCCGCCCAAAGGCCAGCCAAAAGCCTGTTTTTCGCAGCGAAGCTACAATAGACGTTTGTTCACTCAGCCACTGGAGCCATAATGCCGGACCCGCCCGATCTAAAGGCGACTCTTAATCTGCCGCAAACCGACTTCCCCATGAAAGCCAACCTGCCCCAGACCGAGCCGAAGCGGCTGGCGTCGTGGGAACAGGAAGGCCTTTACGGCCAAATCCAGGCTGCGCGCCAAAATGCGCCTACGTATGTCCTGCATGACGGTCCGCCCTATGCCAACGGCCCCATCCACCTGGGCCACGCACTGAACAAGTGCCTGAAAGACTTCGTGGTCAAGTCCAAGACCATGGCCGGCTTTAGCTCCCCCTATGTGCCCGGGTGGGACTGCCACGGCCTGCCGATCGAGATCAAGGTCGACGAAAAGCTGGGCCGCAAGAAGCTTGAGATGCCGGCTATCTCGGTCCGGCGTGCCTGCCGTGAATACGCGCAGAAATATCTCGACCTGCAGCGCTCGCAATTTCAGCGTCTGGGTGTGTTTGGCCGGTTTGACCGGCCCTACTCCACCATGACCCCGGAGTACGAATCCAAGATCATCGAAACGCTGTTCCAGTTCCTGGAGAAGGGCTTCGTTTACAAGGGCCTGAAGCCGGTGCTGTGGTGCATGCACGATCGTACGGCCCTGGCCGAGGCTGAGATCGAGTACGAAATGCATACCAGCCCGAGCGTGTATGTCCGCTACCGGCTGACCAGCGCGCCGGAAGCCATCGATGCCCGGCTGGCAGGCAAGCGCGTCTCCACCATCATCTGGACCACGACTCCCTGGACCCTGCCCGCATCGCTCGCGGTCGCTTTCCACCCGGACTTTGAGTACGTTGCGCTCGAGCAGGCCGGCGAGGTCTACCTGGTTGCAGAAGCATTGGCGGATGCGACCCGCACCGCCTGCTCCCTCGAAAATGCGCAGGAGATCGCCCGCTTCCCCGGCGTCCGCGTGGACCGTGCCACCTTCGCCCACCCCTTCCTCGATCGCTCGGTACTGGGCGTTCTGGCGACCTACGTCACCACTGACCAGGGCACCGGCGTGGTGCACACCGCGCCCGCGCATGGGGTGGACGATTTCAACACTGGCACCCGGTATGGACTGCGGCAAATCAGCGACGTGGATGACGCGGGGCACATTCGCGGCGGCTTGCCGGCCTATGACGGGCTGTTTGTGTTCAAGGCGAACCAGCCCATCATCGACCTTCTGATTGAGCGCCATGCCCTCATGGGGCGGCATGATCTGTTCCACTCCTACCCGCATTGCTGGCGCTGCCACAATCCAGTCATCTTCCGCGCCACCGAGCAGTGGTTCATCAACATGGAAACCCCCATCACCGAAAGCGATGGAACCGCTTCCACCTTCCGTCAGCGGGCATTGCAGGAAATCGGCCGGGTGAAATGGGATCCCTCCTGGGGGCAGGAGCGGATCTCGAACATGGTCGCCTCGCGGCCCGATTGGTGCATCTCGCGCCAGCGGATCTGGGGCGTGCCCATCGCAGTATTCCTGTGCGCACATTGCAACAAGCCGTTGGTCAACGCGACGGTGAACCGGCAAATCGCCGATCTGTTCGCCAAAGAAGGCGCAGACGCCTGGTACGTGAAAGAAGTCGCGGAGCTTCTGCCACCGGGCACGGTGTGCTCGTCCTGCGGCACTGCAGGCGAGTTCAAGAAGGAAATGGACATCCTCGACGTCTGGTTCGAGAGCGGGGCCAGCCAGGCGGCTGTCCTCGGTATCGAGAAGGAACTGCCCTGGCCTGCGGATCTCTACATCGAAGGAGGGGACCAGCACCGCGGCTGGTTCCAGTCTTCCCTGCTCTGCGCGGTCGGCACGCGCGACGCGGCGCCTTATCGCATGGCCGCGACCTGCGGCTGGACGCTCGATGAGCAGGGCCGTGCCATGTCCAAAAGCCTCGGCAATGGCGTGGACCCGGTCGACATCTCGCAGCGCTTGGGGGCGGAAATCGTCCGCCTCTGGGTCGCTTCGGTCGATTTTCGCGAAGACGTCGCTGCCAGCGAAAACCTGATGCAGCGCGTCTCCGACAACTACCGCAAGCTGCGCAATACCTTCCGCTTCCTGCTGGGGAACCTGAACGGCTTTGATCCGGCGCGGGACGCCGTGGCCTGGGCTGACATGCCTCCGCTCGACCGTTACATGCTGACGCGTACCCGCGAGCTCACTGAAAAAGTATTGGGCTGGTATGAGGCTTTTGAGTTCCACCGCATTTACCACGCGCTCAACGAATTCGCCGTCGCTGACCTGAGCCAGTTCTACATCGATGGAATCAAGGACAGGATGTACACCTTCGCGCCCCGCAACCCGGCCCGCCGTTCGGCGCAAACCGTGTTGTGGACCATCGCGGAAGCCCTGGTGCGGCTGGTAGCGCCCATCCTCAGCTTCACGGCAGACGAGGTCTGGCAATACATGCCGGCGATGGCGGGCCGGCTGCCCAGCGTTCATCTGGCGTTGTTCCCCAAACCAGAAAGCCTGGCCGCCACCATCGATGCCGAGCTCATGAATGATTGGGCCAGCTTGCTTCTGGTCCGCGATGAAGCGCTCAAAAGCCTGGAAGAGGCCCGGAAAGCGAAGCAGATTGGCAAGGCGCTGGATGCCTTGCTGGTTCTGGAAGTGCCGGAGGCGATGGGCCCGTTGCTCGAACGTTACTGGAACAGCCTCAAGGAGCTGCTGAATGTTTCGCAGGTCGAGGTCGTGGCGGGCGGTACGAACGCCGTGACCGTGATTACGCGGCCGGCCAATGGAACCAAGTGTGAGCGCTGCTGGAATTACTCGGTGCTCACGGGAGCGGACGCGCGCTGGCCCACGGTCTGCGAGCGCTGCTCGGCGGCGCTGGAAGAAATCGGATTCGCCGCGGTCGCGGGCGCATGAACGGATCTTTGCGAGACAACCGCCCCTGGCTGCTGCTGCTTTCGCTGCTGGTCATCGCCCTCGATCGATGGACGAAATGGCTTGCCGCCACAAAGATTGCGATGGGCGATCACCACACGGTGATTGCCCACATCTTCGCCATCAGCCACGTTGAGAATCCGGGTGCTGCGTTCAGCATGTTCAACGATTCGAGCTCGCCTGAGCGAGTACGCTGGGTGCTGTTTGGTTTCTCCGTGCTCGCTGCGGCCGCTGTGTTCGTAGCCCTGCTGAAGCTGGGGCGAAAGGTGACTGCGACCTCGTTTGCCTTGGCGCTGATTTTGGGCGGCGCTGTAGGCAATGCTTACGACCGTTTCCGTTTCGGCTACGTAATCGACTTCCTCGAAGTGCACATCATCCACTACCACTGGCCCGACTTCAACGTAGCCGATTCCGCCATAGTCACGGGAGGGATCCTTCTCCTGCTCGATGCCCTCTTCGCCGGCAAAGAACACCCTTAGGAAGCCCCCGAATTTCTCGTCCCGAGCGCAGTCGAGGGATGACAAGTTGGGGGCTAGTGACGGTGGCCGGCATTGCCTGCGGCGTGAAGCAAACACTGGCGGGAAGCCCGCATACGCTTGTCGCTCAAACGCCACACGCGGCGGTCGGCCAATGCCACTGGACCCCACTTTGTCATCCCGAGCGCAGTCGAGGGATCTGCTTTGCGCCTTTCTGGCTCCACAAATCTCTCCATGAGCTCCAGCATCGGACACGCAGAAGAACCATTCTTTCAGCCGGAATGGCAGGAAAGTCACTCGTGGCAGCGAAGCGGCTGCTATCGAGACCCACGTTCCTCTGCCCATCCGATGCTGGAGCTCATGTAAAAATTTGTGGAGAGAGAAAGGCGCAAAGCAGATCCCTCGACTGCGCTCGGGATGACAAAATGGGGGGCTAGTGACGGTGGCCGGCATTGCCTGCGGCGTGAAGCAAACACTGGCGGGAAGCCCGCATACGCTTGTCACTCAAACGCCACACGCGGCTGTTACTCAAAACGCCACACGCGGCGTGTCGGCCAATGCCACTGGACCCCAATTTGTCATCCCGAGCGCAGTCGAGGGATCTGCTTTGCGCCTTTCTGGCTCCACAAATCTCTACATGAGCTCCAGCATCGGACACGCAGAGGAACCATTCTTTCAGCCGGAATGGCAGGAAAGTCACTCGTGGCAGCGAAGCGGCTGCTATCGAGACCCACGTTCCTCTGCCCATCCGATGCAGGAGCTCATGTAAAGATTTGTGGAGGGAGAAAGGCGCAAAGCAGATCCCTCGACTGCGCTCGGGATGACAAAGGGGGGGCTAGTGACGGTGGCCGGCATTGCCTGCGGCGTGAAGCAAACACTGGCGGGAAGCCCGCATACGCTTGTCGCTCAAACGCCACACGCGGCTGCCACTCAAACGGGGCACAAAGCCACACGCGGCGGTCGGCCAATGCCACTGGACCCTGACGAGTTGAGAGTTGACAAGGTTGAGAGCCGTGCTGTTGAGAGCCACGACGTCGGAGAACCCCGCACACTCAACTAACGGGCGGGGTGCGTTGGGGCAGCGATACTGGACGAAGTCGTATGGGGAGTACAAGGAGCGCCGAAGCCACAAGGAGAGCCGCTGCCGCTGGCGTGGCTCACGTTGATCGCGTTCGCCACCGTACCGCTGGTTCCAGCGTTAGCACCTACCGATTGAGCACTGGTGTGCACATCCACGCCCGCACCATCCAGCTGAATGGACGCGCCCACCTGGTCTGTGTCGGTGCGGATGACGCTCATGTACGGCTGGTCTGAAGACAGCACGTACACCTGCCCATACGGCGTACTGAAGGTAGACCCAATCGAGATCGGATGGCCGATCACCGGGATCGTCGCCAACACTTTGTAGCTGGTGAGACTGACCACACTGACCGTGCTGTCTTTCTGATTCGCCACATACACGCGGCTGCCATCCCGCAGGATGGTGAGTGCAGACGGTCCGTTCCCTACTGGAATCGTGATGGCCTGGCCGAACAACGCGGAGTCGTTGCCGAACTGATCCAGACTGGTGTTGATCACAGTGATTGTGTTGGAGTCGTAATTCGCCGTGACCAACTGCGATGACGGCGTAAAGTAGTCGGCGAAGACGGGGCCCGCGTTGAAGCCGGGAGCCGTGCTCCCCGCAGGAGGCGGCAACGTCAGCGTGCCCGTAGCGGAATCGAAATTCTGCCGGTTGGGTGTGGTGTCCAGCTCGTTGAATTGGCTGTTGATCACCGTGACCGTGCCGCTGCCCCGGTTGAGGATGTAGACGCGCTGATTATCCGTCGAGCCGATACCGTACACGGGGCAAATGCCCACGGGCAAAGTGCGGGAAATGGTCACCGTCGACGACTCGATCGCCTGCACCTGGCCGGGCGAAGTCACGTTCCCCGGTACTTCGCAATCCCCGAAGGCGACGCTGCCGGAGCCGTTGTCCTGGGTGATGGAATATACGCGGGCAGCGCCTGCATTGCCGGCCAGCGTGATGGGGCTCGCCGGTACCGAGAGTTGCTGGGTCAGCTGATAGAGTCCGCTGCTGTTGTTGGTCAACACCGCCACCGCCGGCACGTTGGGCTCGGTGATGTAGAGGTTGGTGGCCGTCGAGAGCAGGTTGAAGGGCAGCGCCGGCTGCAACAAGGTGCTGCTCTGGATATTTTTCGTTTGCAGCGTGGTCGAAGGGGTGAAGGTGTTGACCGTGCCGTCGCTATTCGCCGTGGTGGCCGAGGCGCCGGTGGAGCTGAGCGTCACGGCCAGGGGATTGATCCCCAGGCCAGCCTGGGTCAGCAGGGTGTCGCCCGCGGCATCGAAGATATTCGCCAGCCCGCCGGATTTGCTGCCGGCGGTAGTCGTGACCACCGCATAGCTTTGCGGTTGCGGGGCCGGCGGTGTCACGGATACTGGCGTGACGACCGGGCGGTAGGTTTCTCCGCAGCCAGCCAGCAAGAGCGCACAACCCGCCACGAGAAGACTGGCTCCTCGATCAAGAATCCCAGGAAACGGTTGGAAAGTTTTCAAACCTGACTTCTGCAAACCCACACTCCGCCGGCTCCGTGAATGGAGCCATGCAACGCTAAGCACCCGTAAATACCTCACTGCGTTTCTTCTCTGTTTGAAAGATGATTGTAAATGGCGGCACGGGTCCGGCGATACGCCGGGAGGAAAATGAGCCCCCCTCAATGCACCTTCATGCGCCAGAGCGTGTAGCTGACGATCTCGTGCATCACCCGCATGGCCGCATCCCAGACGTGCAGGCGGCGTGCCTCCACACGGGGAGAGGTGACCACATCCAATCCCAGGCTGGCACACACGGCGTGCACGCGAAACAGATGGGTTCCATCGGAAACGGCGAGGACGCGGTGCAGTCCGTTTTCGCGGGCAATGGCGGCTAAACGGGCAGCCGACTCCTCGGTATTGGTGCTGTGGGTTTCGGCGATGATGTGGTCTTCGGGAATGTCGTGCGCTAACAGATAGTCATGGCCGACGCCGCCCTCAGAGTCCTGCGGACCGCCGGCGCCCCCCAGGGTGATGACAAACGGGGCCAACCCTTCGCGGTAAAGAGCCAGGGCATGCTCCAGGCGGGCGCGTAAGACGGGAGAAGGACGGCCGTCGTATTCGGCGGCGCCGAATACCGCAATCGCGTCGGCAGGCCGAGCCTGATCATGGGTTGCGTAGTAATGGATCTGGCCGTAGACCCAGGCGAACCAGCCGGCCAGCCCCAGAAAGCCGGCAAGCAACAACCAGCGCAGGACGTGGTGGCCGCGAGCAACGCGACGGCCCGCGGGAGCGCTGGTGGGGTTCATCGTTGCAGGGTCAAGGCAATCTCATGGGTGGGAATGGCTCCTTCCCGAAGAATCTGCCAGGGACCATCGGTGTTGGAGAGATCGACGATCGTGGTGGGCACGCTGCGGCCGGTTGCGCCACCATCCACGATCAACGGGATGCGATCGCCAATCTGGTCACGCACACAGGAGGCGTAGTTGCACTCCGGCAGACCCTGCAGGTTAGCCGAGGTGGCGGTGATCGGGAGGCCAAGCTTCTCGACGATGGCGCGCGGTATCACGCAATCCGGAACGCGCAGGGCGACGTTGCCGGTGTTGGCGGTGGAGCGCAGTGGCAGCCGCGAGCCGGCGCGCACGATGACGGTCAAGGGACCGGGCCAGAAGCGCTCGGCCAGCAGGTCGAAGCGCGAATCGATTTCCCTTGCCAGTTCGTAGGCCTGGGCCGCACTGGCGATCAGCAACGACAGCGGTTTTTGCTTGAGGCGCGTCTTGAGCTCATAAATGCTTTCCACGGCACGCAGGTTGACGGGGTCGACCGCCAATCCATAGAACGTATCGGTCGGGATGCCGACCACTTTGCCGCTCCGCAGGCAGGAGACGATGTATTCGATTCGGTCCGCTTCCGGTTCGTCCGGATGCACGCGCAGTAGTTCCGCCAGCAAGTTAATTCCACCCTGTTTCAAATTTGTTGCGACCTCACGAGAGTACCAGACCGGGTGCGCCGGGTAAGCGTTATCCTGCCGCCCCGTTCCTCGCCTGCACACACGCGGATGTACACGGCTGCGGGTACAATCGCGAAGAGTTCAGGAACCATGAAGGCCCTTGCAGAACGCGGTGCGCGACGGGTAGAAAGCCGGCAGAATGGCCGGGTAAAAGAGCTGCGTGCGGCGCTGGCCCACGGCGCCCGAACGGCGCAGGGCCTCATCGGTCTCGAGGGCATGCACCTGGTGCAGGAAGCCTCGAAAAGCGGGCTTAGACTGCACAGTGTGTTTGTGCGCGAGGGGCAGGAAGGGCTGCTGGCGCAGTTCCCTGCGGGGGATGCGGAAGTGCTGATCCTGTCGCCCGATGTATTCGCCAGTGCCGCGGTGACGGAACACCCCCAGGGCATCGCGGCTCTGGCGGAAGCTCCGGTATTCAATTTCGAGAGCATGCTGCTGGGCACACCGCTGATCGTGATTGCCGCTGGGCTGCAGGATCCGGGGAACCTGGGAACGCTGGTGCGTTCCGCCGAAGCATTTGGCGCGACTGGCATGATCCTGCTGCCGGGTACCGTCAGTCTGTGGAATGCGAAGGCATTGCGCGCGTCTTCCGGCTCGGCGTTTCGCCTGCCTGTGGTTTCGCTGGGCGCGGAGGAAGCCTTCGCTGCGCTGCAGGCGCGGGGCGTGCGTGTGTGTGCGGCTGTGGCTCGGGACGGTGACAGCGAGATGCAACTGCACCTGCCCAGCGCGTTGTTGCTTGGCAACGAAGGGGCGGGGCTGCCGGAGGCGTGGATCGCGCGTGCGGATGTGCGGGTGACGATTCCCTGCCCCGGCCCGGTCGAAAGCCTGAACGCTGCGGTGGCCGGCAGTGTGCTGCTGTATGAAGCGATGCGCCAGCGTCGCACGGAGGCGCACGCATGAGTCTGTTCAACCAGATTCCGGAGGAGGCCTCGGTGAAGCGGGGCGCGCGCATGGCGCCGCTTGCCGAACGCATGCGTCCGCGCACACTGGATGAGTACGTGGGGCAGGAGCAGCTGCTCGGACCGGGCAAACCGTTGCGCATGGAGATCGAACGGGATGATCCCGGGCTCCATGATCCTGTGGGGACCGCCGGGGGTGGGCAAGACCACACTGGCGAAGATCCTTGCGGAAGCCACGCAGGCTACGTTCATCGAGTTTTCTGCCGTGATGGGCGGGATCAAAGAGATCAAGCAGGTGATGGTGGATGCGGAGAAGGCTGCTGGCTTCGGATCGCGCACCATCCTCTTTATTGATGAAATTCACCGCTTTAACAAGGCCCAGCAGGATGCGTTTTTGCCTTACGTGGAGCGAGGGACGATTCGGCTGATTGGCGCGACGACGGAGAATCCTTCCTTTGAAGTGATCGCCGCGCTGCTCTCCCGCTGCCGGGTGTACCGCTTGCAGCCGCTGGGCGATCAGCTACAGATACAGTTACTGAAGCGGGCGCTGAGCGATAGCACGCGGGGTATGGGCGCGCTGGGCGTGACCGCCGACGAGGATGCGCTGGAGATGATCGCCAGCTATGCCAACGGCGATGCGCGCTATGCCTACAATGCGCTCGAGACTGCGGGCAAGCTGGCAGCGGAGGGCGCACAGCCGGGCACGGGGGCAAACATCACACGCGAAGTGGTGCAGAATGCCCTGCAGCAAAGGGTATTGCTGTACGACAAGCAGGGCGAAGAGCACTTCAACCTGATCTCTGCGCTACACAAAAGTATTCGTAACAGCGACGCGGATGCCGCGCTCTACTGGCTGGGACGTATGCTGCACGCGGGCGAAGACCCGATGTACGTGGCCCGGCGGCTGGTCCGGATGGCTGTGGAAGATATTGGCCTGGCGGCGCCGGAGGCATTGCGCCTGGCATTGGCAGCTCGCGACGCCATGGATTTTCTGGGCTCGCCCGAAGGCGATCTCGCGTTGGCGCAGGCTGCGGTCTCGCTCGCGCTCGCGCCTAAATCAAATGCGCTTTATACCGCCTGGGGAGACGTCACGGCTGAGATCGAGAAGAATCGTGCGGAACCCGTGCCGCTCCATTTACGCAACGCAGTCACGCCACTGATGAAGCAATTCGGCTATGCGGAAGGTTATGAGTACGCGCATGATGTGGAACAGGGGGTCGCCGATATGGAGTGCATGCCGGACAATCTGCGCGGTCGCCGGTTCTATCATCCCCGAGACCAGGGCCGGGAGAAGCTGCTCCAGGGGAAGATGGAAGAGATACAGGCAATTCGCGCCAGCAAGCAGAATCACCGCAAGCCGGAAGTCTAAAGGAGCAGGATGGAGTCACAGGCAGACCCACAATGGCTGAGTTGGACAAAGCGTCTGCAGGCCATCGCGCAAACCGGGCTTACGTTTACGCGCGACCACTACGACCAGGAGCGTTACGAAGAACTGCGTGCCATTGCGGCAGAGATGATGGCCGCCGGTGCCGGCATGCCCGACAGCGAAAAGGTGCTCGGGTTATTTTCTGCGGAGACGGGCTATGCAACGCCGAAGGTAGAAGTGCGCGGTGCGGTGGTGCGGGGCGACGAAATCCTGATGGTGCGCGAACGCGAGGATGGCGGCTGGACGCTGCCTGGCGGCTGGTGCGATGTGGGCGAGGCGCCGAGTGCGATGGTGGTGCGCGAAGTGAAGGAAGAGTCCGGGTTCGACGTGAAGCCGGTGAAGTTAGCGGCGCTGTTCGATCGTAATAAGCATCCGCATCCTCCGATTCCGACGCATGCTTACAAGCTTTTCTTTTTATGCGAAGTGATTGCCGGTGAGCCGACACCCAGTTTCGAGACACCTGAGGTCGCGTTCTTTCCCCGACACCGCCTGCCCGCGCTCTCCGTCGCGCGGATCACCGAGTACCAGATCGAGCACATGTTCGAGCACGCCGAACATCCTGAGTGGCCTACTTCGTTTGATTGAGTCGGGTCTATTCTGTAACAGCCTGGGGTCCAGGTTTCGATGTTTGGAGTCATTGGGCATGACGTTTTGTGGCAGGAGAAAGGCCACAGCAGATCCCTCGACTACGCTCGGGATGACAAAGGGGGTGCGGTGGTTGGGGAGGGGTGTGGGCGTAGTGGGTGGGAGGCGCTTTGTTGTCCCGGAGCGTCGTTTAAGGTTGTGCGTGACTTGCTTTTCTCCTGCTGTTTTCCCTTCCACCGCCTTTTCCCTTCCCCCGCCTTTTCCCCTCCCCACCGCCTTTTCCCTTCTCCACCGCCCCCTTTTGTCATCCCGAGCGCAGTCGAGGGATCTGCTTTGCGCCTTTCTCCCTCCACAAATCTCTACATGAGCTCCAGCATCGGATACGCAGAAGAACCGTCTCTTTCCTAGCAGGATTCGCTGGCAGAGTCACTCTCGGCTGCGATTCGGCTGCTATCGAAGACCCACGTTCCTCTGCCCATCCGATGCTGGAGCTCATGTAGAAATTTGTGGCAGGAGAAAGGCGCAAAGCAGATCCCTCGACTGCGCTCGGGATGACAAAAAGGGGTGCGGTGGTTGGGGAGGGGTGTGGGCGTAGTGGGTGGGAGGCGCTTTGTTGTCCCGGAGCGTCGTTGAAGGTTGTGCGTGACTTGCTTTTCTCCTGCTGCTTTCCCCTCCCCCGCCCTTTCCCCCCCCCGCCTTTTCCCTCCCCCGCCCCCTTTTGTCATCCCGAGCGCAGTCGAGGGATCTGCTTTGCGCCTTTCTCCCTCCACAAACTTCAACATGAGCTCCAGCATCGGACACGCAGAAGAACCACTCTTTCAGCAGGAATGGCAGGAGAGTCACTCTTGGCAGCGAAGCGGCTGCTATCGGAGACCCACGTTCCTCTGCCCATCCGATGCTGGAGCTCATGTAGAAATTTGTGGCAGGAGAAAGGCGCACAGCAGATCCCTCGACTGCGCTCGGGATGACAAAGGGGGGTCCGGTGGTTGGGGAGAGGTGGGAGGGCGGGATGGACCACCAAGCTTGGATCACAAAGCTTGGACCACCACTGCGCCGGGGGCCCCGTATCTCACGACGTTTTTCAGTCGGGAGATGTGCTTGGGCTTTTACCCTCTTCTTCAGCTACCGGTGAGGCCGCGGCTCACTTTATGTAATAGCCGCTCACGCGCCAGTAGCCTTTGCTCAACGCCAGAACCACCGTCTCCACCGTGTCAGTGCGGTTGGCAAAGCTGGCATGGTAATGCAGGACCACATACTGCCCCTCGGGGGCACCCTGCACCGAGGTCGTATAGTTCGCATCCATCAGCTCGCGCGATTGCAGCGCTCCCGTGCCGGCGCGTGCTTTTTCAACCTGCGCGGCGTACGCAGCTTCGTCCGTCTGGGCGCGAATCAGCATGCCGGTGTAAGCATAGCTGTCGGCATACCGCCCTTGATCGAGATACCCCAGGAACCCAAGAGCCTGCCGCTCAGCGGCTACTTCCTGGGCGGCATGCGGATCCTGGGCAGGCGCCGCAGTCTCCGGCGGCATGCGCGGAGCCGCCTGTTGCGCGCCTGCGCCGATCGCACTGGCGAACAGCGCCACGGCCATGATCCCCATCAAACTTAACCCTTTGTTCATCGGCCACCTTCAGGGTCGCTGCGCCGCGGAGCTTACCTTCAAGCCGGCTTCCTCTTTTTCCCCGGACCGGGTGTGCACCTGGTCGAGGGCGGCGAACATCACGCCGGGGGTGAGCACCTCAGGCAGCAGCAGCGCCGGCTTGCCCGGCAGATAGAAGACGTAGGTCGGTACGCCACTGCGGCCAAGCGCGGAGAGCGCGGACCCAATCTCTTCGTCGTGCCGCGTCCAGTCGGCACGCATCAATACGATGCCGGAATCATGCAGACGGCGTTGCACATCGGGCCGGTTGAGCACGACACGCTCGTTCACCTGGCAACTCAGGCACCAGCGGGCGGTGAAATCCACAAACACAGGACGCCCCTGCGCACGCAGCGATTCGATCTCTCCCCGTTGGTAGGGTTGCCAGCCCGCTTGCTGCGCAGCGCCGGAAGCCGCCGCAGCGACGGGCAATTTCCAGAGAGCATAAAGCGGCGTCGCGATGGCCAGGAGGATGACCGTGGTGGCGAAGGCAGAGGGCACGCGCCGCGCCGGCCAACGCCCGAGAATCCAGCCGGCGATGGCCAGCAGCAGGAAGGCAGCGAGCAAGGCGGTCAGCGCGTCCACGCCGGCCGAGGAAGCAAACAGCCAGACCAGCCAGATGACGGTGGCGAAAATGGGCGCGGCGGTCGCCTGCTTGAGCACTTCCATCCACGCACCGGGCCGGGGCAAATGCCGCATCCATCCGGGGTTAAAGGTGAGCAACAGGTAAGGCGCGGCCAGACCAAGGGCCAGTGCCGTGAAAATGGCAAAGGCCACGAACGCGCTTTGTGCCAGGGCGAAGCCAATCGCCGCCCCCATGAACGGCGCAGTACAGGGGGTGGCGACCACCATCGCCAGGACGCCGGTAAAGAAGCTGCCGCTGTAACCACCGCGGGCGGCTAGACCTGAGCCTGCGTTGGTCACCGTAAGCCCAATCTCGAACATACCGGCCAGGGACAAGCCCAGGAAAAAGAGCAGCAGCGCCATGACGGCGATAAAGCCGGGCGACTGAAACTGGAAACCCCAGCCGAGTTGCCGCCCACCGGCCCTGAGCCCCAGAAGCAGGGCGACGACGGCCCAGAACGAGACCAGGATGCCCAGCGTGTAAACCAGTCCGTGCTTACGGACTTCGCTATGCTCGTGGCGCGACGACTCCACCAGCGAAAGCCCCTTGATGAACAGCACCGGGAACACACAGGGCATGAGGTTCAGGATGATGCCGCCCAGGAAGGCGAAACCGACGAAACGCAGTAACTGCGCGAAACCCTCACCGCCGCCCGAGACGGCTGCGGGCAGGGTGCCAGCAGGCGCATGGATTTCGAAGGCGGCGCCATCGGCCAGCACCAGCACGCCGTTCAATTGCGACAAGGGCGCGTGCAGGTTCTCGTCTTTCTTGAGTGCTAACTCGATGCCGCCCTGTACTTTTTCGAGAGTCTGCGGTGCAGCGTTGGCGATTTGACTCTGGTCCAGCGGGAAGAACTGGGCTCCTGCGGCGGGATGGCCGGTCACGGCCAGCGCGAAGCCGCTGGGGGTGGCGGCAAAGACTGCTTTGGCAGAAGGCGGGAGCGGCTGCGGTATGCGACTGATGAACTGACTGAACAATGCTTGCCGCGTGGGGTCAACGGCGCCTGGTTGCGTGGTGATCTGCAGCGGCAGCGCAAGTTCGGCTTTGCCGGGGATACACACTTCCCGGCAGACCAGCCAGTTTACGTGGGCACTCAGGTCAGCGGTGGAGGGCGCTTTCAAGGAACTCGCCCCGCTCAGCTTGATAGGAAAGAGGACTTCGTCCTCGTAGCCGAAATCCATCAGCGGGCCAAGCGGCAGACGGCGGGGCGCCGGGTAGAGCATAGGGGCGGCGGTGATGCCGGCCGGGAGATTCCAGTGGATGCTGGGTGGCTCGCCCGAGTCACCCGCGTTCACCCAATAGACGTGCCAACCCTTGTCCAGCTTGAAATGCAGACCGGCCTGCAGATCGCTGCCTGGCTGGATAGCATTTTGCAGCGACAGCAGCTCGACCGTCAGATGCTGGGCCTTCACGGGCCCTGCTACCGGGGCGCCGGTTACGGCCGCTTGCGCGATCGCGGCGAGCAAGCCAACGACCGATAACACGAATGATCGTATGCGAAGCTTGGGCATAGTTGTACGCTTGCTACCGGCTTCATTGTAGTCCTTCGACACCACAGCCGAACGAGAACACACACGAAGCGCCACTCCCTAGACGGGTTCCCCAGCCTAAAGGTTACGGAGTTCGTGGTGTGCTCGTTCAGGCGTGCTAAAACATGCGCGGCCGCACCGCGTTATGCGTGGGCCAGGCGTGCATGTTCTTTATAGATACAGCGGTCCTCGACCACCAGGATGCCGTCCGCTTCCGCCCACTTGACTGCTTCGTCGTGACAAACGCCTTCCTGCAGCCACAAATATGGGATCTTGAGGCGCATCACGTCTTTGACGATCTCAGGCACAAACTCGGACGCGCGAAACACATTGACCAGGTCGATCCTGCCTTCAGCAGCATAGGCGGCATCGAGGGTCGGATACGCTTTCTGCCCCAGGGCCTGCGTGACCGAGGGATGGACCGGGATAATTCGATAGCCCTCTTGCTGCATGTACTTGGAGACGCGAAAGCTGGGTCGATCCGGCTTATCCGAGAGTCCGACAACGGCAATGGTTTTTGTGTTTTCCAGGATAGTGCGCATGGTTTCAGGTTCGTTCAATGGATTCCCCCTTACCTACACGCATTGGATGCAGCAGCCCTCGAAATCAGTCCACATCTGCGGATTCCTCAACCGCGGCGGGAACGCCGCCCTGGCGGCGCATGATGAGGTAGCCACGAATGAAGGGATCCAGATTGCCGTCCAGCACCGCATCCACGTCGCCCACTTCTACCCGGGTCCGCAGGTCCTTCGCGATGCGGTAGGGCTGCAGCACGTAGGAACGGATTTGCGAGCCGAAGTTGATGTCCAGCTTGGAGTCTTCCAGCTTCTTCGAAATCTGCCTCTTCTTTTCCAACTCGTATTCGTACAAACGCGAGCGCAGCATCTTCATGGCTTTCTCTTTGTTCTTGTGCTGCGACCGCTCGTTCTGGCACTGCACCACGATATTGGTAGGAAGATGGGTGATGCGCACCGCCGAGTCCGTCGTATTGACGTGCTGGCCGCCCTTGCCGCCAGACCGGTAGGTGTCGATACGGATGTCATCCGGCTTGATGTCGATCTGGATGGAGTCGTCAATCTCCGGCGAGACAAAGACGCTGGCGAATGAGGTATGGCGTCGCTTTGCCTGATCGAACGGCGATATGCGGACCAGGCGATGTACCCCGGTTTCACCAGAGAGCTGCCCAAAGGCGAACTCGCCGATCACGGTGAACGTGGCTGACTTGATGCCGGCCTCTTCGCCATCCTGGTAGTCATTCATTTCCGTTTTGAAGCCGTGCCGCTCGGCCCAGCGGAGATACATGCGCATTAGCATCTCGGCCCAGTCCTGGGACTCCGTACCGCCGGCGCCAGGGTGCACGGTGACGATGGCGTTGAGCGCATCGGTCTCGGCAGAGAGCATGGTGCGGGTTTCCAGTTGCTCGACGAATTCACTGAGCGACTTGATCTCTCGCTCGAGTTCCGGCTCGACGGCCTCGCCCTCGCGCGCCAGCTCGAAGTAGGCGTCGATGTCGCCGCTGCGGCGCACCAGTTCCTGCTCCATGGCAAGCTGGCCTTCGAGGCGCTTACGCTCACGCATCAGCACCTGCGACTCAGCCGGGTTGGCCCAGATGGCGGGGTCGGAGAGTTTTGTTTCTAGTGAAGCCAGCTCACGATCGATGCGTGCGCGGTCAAAGATACTCCCGAAGGTCGCGCACTTTTTCGCGGACCGGAGTATAGGCGAATTCGAGTTCGTTCCACATGGATGCTTACCGTCCGCTACACAAAACCCTGGTTCTACACAAAACCCTGGTTCTACACAAAATTGGTTCGGATGCGTCGAGGCCGCATGCGTGCGCGCACCGCGATCAAAGGGATCATGCCAACAGTGATTATCCCACAGAGATACGCGAAGACATCGCCGTGGACGGTATAGAACGTGAGATCGCTGCGGTAGCCGTAACGGGCGGCCAGTGAAGTCAGCGCGTGCCTCTGCATGCTGGCCGTCAGGCGCCCGTAGGGATCGATGATGGTGGTGAGGCCGGTGTTGGTATCGCGTAACAGCCAGCGGCGATTCTCCACCGCACGCATGCGCGACATGGAGAGCGTTTGCCAGGGAGCACAGGTGTCGCCATACCAGCCGTCGTTCGAGATGTTGACCAGCACCTGCGCGCCTCGTTTGGCGAACAAGCGGATCTCATCGCCGAAGATTTCTTCGTAGCAGATGAAGACACCGAAGGTGTGGCCGTCGGCGTGGAAGACCACGCGACGCCAGCCATGCGTCATGTCGCCGGCTTGCTGGGTCAGGTTCTTGGCGAAGGAAAAGAATTGTTTGTAAGGGAATGTATTCTCCCCAGGGCACCAGGTGAATTTTGTCGTAGCGGCCTGCGCTGGCGCCGGTTGCATCCACAAACAGCGCTGAGTTGTACATATCGAAGCGCTCGCCGTGGGGATCGAGGGAAGTGCTGCCGACGATGAGGGGTGCGTGCATCGAGACCGCGAGGGAGCGGAGTGCATTCACCAGGCGGGGGTCTTTGTCGACGAAGGGAGCGGGCGACTCCGGCCACACGATCACGCCTGGGTTGACTGGCACGGCGGGACAGTCCGGGGTGACGGGATAGCTGTTCAGCTCGGGCATACCAGCGAGGTAGGGTCCGCAGGTACGCATGCTGAGTTTGGTGAACTGGGCGATGCGGCGGTCATACTCGCCGCCTGGCCAACTGTTCTCCTGATCGACGTTAAGGTTTTGCTGCAGCAGGACGGCGGTGGCCTGGGTGGGGGCGGCGGAAGGCGCAAAGTGGTCGCCGTTTTGCAGGACGAGTGCGACGATCAGGCCGGTCGCCAGGATCAACGTGCGGCGACTGGAAGACGAGACCAGGAGGCCGCAGGCGATGAGCGCGTTGCCGGCGATCAGCACGAAGCTGAGCCCGTAGACCCCGGTGAACGGAGCCAGATTGGTTAACAGGATAATTGTCAATTTGGGAGTAGCCCAGGGTATCCCAGGGCACCTGGGTGAATCTGGCCGATAGCAGTTCCAGTGCGACCCAGTAGAAAGGGGCAGCCAGGAGTGCGGGGATGGGGCTGCGAAACGCCTTTGCCGTGGTGGTGAGCAGCAGTCCGAAGGTGGCGAAGTAGAGGCCCAACACCATGCTGTAGGCGATGAGGATGCCGGCAGAGATGAGCGGCGGCAAGCCACCGAAGTACAGCATGGTCTGGTAGATCCAATAGCAGTTGCCGGCAAACCAGAGAACGCCCATCAAATAAGCGGCAAGCGTGCCCCGCACGACGGCGCGGGGACGGCTTAGATTGCGCCGCGACAACAGGCCAAAGAGGATGGGAACGAACGCCAGCCAGGCAAAGAAAGTTCGCCAGAAGGGCACCGGACCCATGATCGAGAAGGGCAACAACAGCAGCCCGGCAGACACGATGCCGAGCAGCCACGGTTGCTGTGCCAATTTGGTCATGCGCGGAGTCTACCATCCTTGTTTTTCACCCTTGTTTTGCGACCGGGTGACGGCCATGCGCTCAGCGGAAAGCGGTAACCGGCGCCGCGGTTTGGGAACCGCTGATGTCACTAACCGGTTTTAGCTATTGGACGGTCGCCGGCCTGCTTTTGCCACGAAGCAGGAAAAAGACCGCACACCAGATACAATGGAAGAGTATGCTGCTCGTCGCGATGTTTTTCATGCGGCTTATCGAGATTTTGTTCTTTGCGGGGATTGCGGGTTCCGCGGTGGTGGTGGTGATCAGTTTTGTTGAAGATGTGCACGAGTTGCTGGGTGAGTGAGCGCGGCCGCGGTTCGTTGACGCCAGGCGGCAAGAGACATAAACTCGGGTCTGAGCTTCGATCCAGACCGCGGCTATCCCGGTCGCGGGCTTGACACCCTAGCCCATATCGAATGGCTTCCGACCAAACAACCAGTGCACCTTTCCTTCCCTCGAACCGGGTAAAGCTGGTCGTCGCCTCTTCGGTGATGCTGACCTTCATTTCGTTCTGGCGCGCCGCGGCGGTGGTGCTGAACGATCTTGGGCTCTTCTGCGTTTTATGCCGGCGGCATTGCGGAAGAGGCGATCGGCAAGTCGGCGCCCTGGTTCATCCTGGGCGTGATGCTCTTCTCGTTCGCGGTACGCGCCGTGTACGTGGAGAGCTGTTCCATGTTCACCCGCGGTGGCGTGTACCGGGTGGTGAAAGAAGCGCTGGGCGGTACGTTTGCCAAGCTGAGCGTCTCGGCGCTCATGTTCGACTACATCCTGACCGGGCCCATCTCCGGCGTTTCCGCCGGGCAATACATTACCAGCCTGTTGAATGAGTTGCTGAACGTGGCGGCGGCGCATAACTGGCTGCCGGCGGCGATGGTGGCGCATCATGTGGCGCCCCAGTTCCCGATGAACTTTACCTCGGCCGGCTTTCGCCACGGTGGTCACCGTGTATTACTGGTGGCAAAACCTGAAAGGGTATCGAGGAGTCGAGCGACAAGGCACTCGAGGTGATGAAGATCACCACGGTGATGGTGGTGATCCTGTTGAGCTGGGGCATTTTTTCGGCGGTCCATGTGGGCGCCAAGCTGCCGCCGCTGCCTTCACCCTCTACCCTGCACTTCAGCCAGGACTCACTGGGATTTCTGCGCTACACGCGGTTGCCTGCGATGCTGGGGCTGTTCGGCATCATCATGGCGTTTGGCCACTCGGTACTGGCCATGAGCGGTGAAGAGACGCTGGCGCAGGTGAACCGGGAGATTGAGCACCCCAAGCTCAAGAACCTGAAGCGGGCCGCGATTGTGATTGCGATCTACAGCTTTCTTTTTACCGGGCTGGCTTCCCTGCTGGCGGTGATGCTCATTCCCGATTCGGTTCGGGTGCCGGTGTACCGCGACAACCTGATTGCCGGCCTGGCGATGTACATGGTGGGGCCGCAGGTGCTGCGGATTAGTCTTCCGGGTGTTTGTGGTGCTGGTCGGCTTTTTGATTCTTTCGGGCGCGGTGAATACGTCGATCATCGGTTCGACGGGCGTGTTGATGCGCATCGCGGAAGATGGCGTGCTGACGGATTGGTTCCGCCGCCCGCATCACAAGTTCGGCACCAGCTATCGCATCGTGAACCTGGTCGCCGGGATGCAGTTGTTCACGATTGTCGCCAGCCGCGGCAATGTGATCGCGCTGGGCGAAGCGTATGCGTTCGGCGTGATCTGGAGCTTTACCTTCAACAGCCTCGCCATGCTGGTGCTTCGCTGGAAGTACAAGGGCGAACGGGGGTGGAAGGTGCCGCCGAACATGCGCATCGGGAAGCGCGAGATGCCGGTCGGGTTGATTTCGGTGTTCATGGTGCTGCTGACGACGGCGATGGTGAACCTTTTCACCAAATCGGTGGCTACGGTCAGCGGTCTTTTGTTTGCCACCACCTTTTTCCTGATTTTCACCTTTTCCGAGCGGGACAACCGCCGCCGGCAGAACCGACCACCCAGCTGCAGATGAAAGAGCACTTTCAGCTGGAGCATGAGGATACGGTGGGCCGGGAAGTGCTGCAGATCGATCCCGGGTGTGTGGTGGTGACGATGCGCGATGCGAACAATCCGTTTCGCGCTGAAGTGGACACTGGCCCGCACCAATACGGGCGATCAGGATGTGGTGGTGTTGACGGCGCGGATGGTGGGTGCGGGTGGACCGCAGTTGCTGGCGACCAATGACCAGCTTTTCAGTGAGTACGAGCAGATGCTGTTTACCAAGGCGGTCTCTGTCGCGGAGAGCTTTGGCAAACATATTTCCCTGCTGGTGGTGCCGGCGGGGGATATCTTCGCCGCGCTGGTGCAGACGGCGAACTCGCTGGAAGCGGCGGCCGTGGTGTCGGGGCTTTCGAGCAAGATGAGCGCGCATGAGCAGGCGTATCGCGTAGGCCAGGCGTGGGAGGCGCTGCCGGAGCCGAAGCGGCAGATCACGTTCTACGTGGTTTCGCCGAATGGTGAGGCGGAGTCGTTCCACATTGGGCCGCATGCTCCTTCGCTGCAGGCCGACGATGTTGAGTTGGTGCATCGGCTGTGGTTGAATTTTCGCCGCGATCCGGAGATGCAGAACCTGCACCACAGTGACATCGTTACCCACGCGTTGACCAGGTTGGCGGCTGAGTACGCGCGCGATAAGCAGGAGACGCTGCTCGGGCTTCGCCGGCGGGTGGACGATGGCAGCCAGGCTGCGCGGCTCGGCGAAGGGCGTAATGCCCTGACGCAACCCGGTGCGGATTATGCAGTGCGTGCTCCCAAAGGGGACAACGACCAGGGTTGACGGCCCAGCGGTCTTTCGAGTCCGCGACTAACCAGGGCTAAAGCCCTCCAGATTGTAAAGAGCCCCTGAGCGCGGGTTCTACACCCGCGCCACCGGACTAAAGTCCGGTGCTTCCACCCTGATCCGGATGACCAGAGCGGCGGCTTTCGTACTACACAAGCAAACGCACCTGGACCTCGCCACCGGCCCTCGTCATCCCTACTGACCCTCGTCATCCCTACTGACCCTCGTCATCCCAACCGGCCCTTGGCATCACGAGCGAATCTTGTCATCCCGAGCGGAGCCGAGGGACCTGCAGTTCCCTTACCCCGCCGCACATCTCTAGGCGGCCAACACCCCTGAGGTCCGCCACCTCGCAAGACCTCCCGTCAACTCCTGCAACTCGACAAGCCAACCTCAAACCACCCCGGTGGAAGCACCGGACTTCAGTCCGGTGGCGCGGGTGAAAACCCGCGCTCAACCCACAAGCCATTCGAGGGCTTTAGCCCTGGTGGACCTACCTTAGCCCACCCCAAAACGCCCGCTTGACCCCTCCTCCTCCCCAGGCGTACGCTTACCAAAAGGCGAACAAATGGCGAAACAAGCCCCATCCCAGCAAACCAGCTTCGAACTCTTCCCAATCCTCCAGGGCTTCCCACCCACGAACACCGAAGGCCACCTATCCGGGATCGCCAGGCTGGCCGCCGAATCGTCGCTCGCCGGCGAAGGCCATCTTCTCGAAGTCCGCTCCCTCAACACCCGATCCATTCTGAACCGAACAGTCTCTCGCCGAGGGCTAGGCTTCGCCTGGAGCATCAACCCTTACCGTGGCTGTGAGTTTGCCTGCCGGTACTGCTACGCCCGGTACACGCATGAGTTTATGGAGCTCCGTCAACCCGAAGACTTCGAGCGGAAGATCTTTATCAAGCAAAATGCGGCATGGCTGCTGGAACAGGAACTGAAGCAGGTGCGGAGTGGCGAAGAAATAGCCCTGGGCACCGCGACCGATCCTTACCAGCCGGTCGAGCGCCGCGCCCGGGTGACGGAGTCTCTGCTGGGCGTGCTGGCCCGGCGCCGCGGTCTGCGCATCGGCGTGGTGACCAAATCCACCTTGATTGAGCGCGACATCCCCTTGCTGCAGAAGGTCGCGCAGAACAACACCCTGGTGCTCCACCTGACGATCACCACACCCAACGCGGCGTTGGCCCGGCTGCTGGAGCCGCGGGCGCCTCGTCCCGACCTGCGTTTGCGGACGGTGGCGCGGTTGCGGCAGGCCGGTCTCACGGCTGGCATCCTTTGCTCGCCATTGCTGCCGGGCCTGACTGACACAGGCAAAGCGCTCGATGGCATGGCGAAGAAGGCGAAAGCTGCGGACGCAAGTTTTTTCTGCGCACAACCGCTGTTCCTGAAGCCTTGCTCGAAGGAGGTTTACCTCGCCTTTGTGCGCGAGCACTTCCCTGCCCTGGAGCCGATGTACCGGCAGCGTTTCGAGAATGAGGCGTTCGTTTCCAAAGCCTATCGCGGGCGCATCGAGGACCTGGTCAAAACGGTTTGTGCGAAATATTCGCTGGCCAGGCGCAGTGGGGATGCATTGCTGACCCGGGAACTGGGGGAAGCTGGGCAGGGCGCTATGGGGATGAGAGAAGACACTGGGCGCCTTCCCTTCTCCGCCGGGCTGGGCGCTGATCGCGCCGCTCTCGCTTAGGCATTAGAAGTTTGCCTTCCCTGGGATCATTCGTTCTACAGAAGTCGTGAAGCGGCTGCGCTTGCAGCCTCTCATGCACCCACGCTGGGCCGCACCACCCCAGGATGGAACTGAATGCGTTCGCTTTAAAAAAGTAAATACTACTTTCGCAATACTTAATCTTCAGTTTCGTCTTCTTTTACAAAGCAGAGCTATGGTCGCACTAGCCTCACGTGCGATTCGGCACTATCTGCCAGCGTGGTTAGTGCGTCGGGGAAACTTTCGTTACCTTGGGAGTTACTTTCCGCTATTCATTCCCATGGCTATGTACCAGAATCAGGCATCCCCCACCATGTCTAATCTTGCGAACATCACGCGGAATCTTGTTTTTTCAAATTCGACCGCGTGCAAGATAATTTGTCTTGTGTTCATAAATGTTGCGCTTGTCGTACTTTCTGGTTGTGGATTTTCCGGTACGGCTTTGAACATCTCGGCTCCGATGGTTCTGCACGGCACCGTCATGGGCGGCAACCAGCCTGTGAGTGGCGCGGAGGTTCAGCTTTATGCGGTTGGCATGAAGGGTGTGGCTTCCGCTGCGCAGCCGCTGCTGGAGAGTCCAGCGCACACGGATGACAGCGGTAAGTTCTCGTTATCCACTGATCATGCGTGCGCCTCTTCCTCGGCGCCAGTCTACGTGGTGGCGCGCGGAGGCAATCCGGGACTTGCAGCCGGCCGCCAGAATGCGGCCCTGGAGTTGACTGCCCTGGTGGGGTCGTGCAGTGCTCTCTCTTCAGCACCCATCGAGGTGAATGAGGTCACCACGGTCGGCACCGTGTGGCCACTAGCGCAATACATGAGCAGCCCCACGAACGTGGGCGCTGCGTTGGATGATGCTGCGTTCTCCTCCGCGATTGCGACTGTGCCGGAATTTATAGACGTGACGCAGGGAATTTCTCCAGGCACATCGGGTCCAGCGAGTTACTTTGCGGACAGTTCTAAACTCTATAGCCTGGCCGATGTGCTCGCGGGCTGCGTTAACAGCCCGGGTGGATCGGCCGGCGATAGCAGCCCGTGCGGGGTCTTATTTTCGATCGCCACGTTTGACGGCGGTCCACCGCCTGCCGATACCATGTCGGCGGCTATCCGCATTGCTCAAAACCCCGACAACAAAGTAGACAACATCTTCGGTCTGGTCGGAAGCGGCGGAGCTTTTGCACCCACGCTAGCCAGTCCACCCACAGACTGGAAACTTTCCTTGCGCTATTCCGTAATGGCGCCTCATATTTCACTCGGCACGGGAACATACACGGGCACGCAGCAGGTGGCGATCACCGATCAGACAGCTAATAGCGTCATTCACTACACTATCGACGGAACGCCTCCGACGAGTTCGTCCGCGACGTACACGGGCGAAATCTCTGTCGCCAGCTACAACCACCATCCAGGCGATCGCCTTGTTCCGCGGATCCGCGAGCGTCGTGGCCTCTTCCACGCTCACGATCAATAACCAGCCGGCAGCCTCCAGACTGGCTTTCACGCAGCAGCCAACGAATGCACAAGCGGGGTCCATTATTTCCCCTGCAGTGCAGCTGGCAGTAGAGGACAGCAACGGCCACATCATTGCCAATGCTCTGAACGCGATCACTTTGACACTTAAGGGCGGTACTGGTCTGGCTGGAACATTGACGGCCACTCCGCAGAATGGGATTGTGACCTTCAACAATTTGACGGTAAGCAGCGCCGGGGCTGGTCTCAACCTGCTTGCAGCGAGTCCTGGCCTGGCTGCCGCCCAGAGTGCCGGGTTTACCGTTGATGCTCCGCCGGGCCTGCCTGCCGCTGCGGCGCCGGTGAAGCTGGTGTTCTTGCAACAACCGCCCAGCGGATTGACAGGAGCTACTTTTACGCCGGCAATCCGCGTGGCGATCGAGGATGCAACCGGAAATGTCGTTTCGGCAGCGACGAACCCGGTAACGCTTGCTTTGACGACCGGAGCTGCTCTGGGTGGAACAGTGACAGTCGCCGCGCAAAACGGCATCGCCACCTTTAGCAATCTTTCTGTCGCCGTAGCGGGGACCGGCTACGCTTTGCTCGCGACGAGTAGCTCGCTCACATCCGCGACCAGCAACCCATTTAACATATCCGCCCAGAGTAGTCCCCTGGGGTTACCGGTCAAGCTTGTCTTCGTGCAGGAGCCGGTGAATGGGGTTATCCAGACGGCGCTATCCCCGGCCGTGCAGGTTGCTATAGAAGATGGGAGCGGCCAAATAGTTTCCACTGCTGCAAATGCAGTCACAATCGGCTTGACGAATGGAATGGGGCTGGGAGGCACGCTCACCGTTGCGCCGGTGAACGGTGTTGCAACCTTCAGCAACCTGACTGAGAGCACCACCGGGAGCGGCTACATGCTGACCGCGACCAGTGTGGGCCTTAGCGCCGCCACGAGCACAACCTTCAGCATCACTGCGGCGGTGGTTGCGCCGCAGGCCACCCAGCTTGCTTTTCTGCAGCAGCCCGCCAACACAACCGCCCTGGCAGTGATGGCACCGCCTGTGCAGGTGGGCGTGGAAGATGCGAATGGCAACCTGGTTACCACTGCCGGCAGCACCATCACTCTTGCTTTGAAGGGCGGGGCTGGACTGAGTGGAACATTGAGTGTCGCGGCCATGAACGGGATCGCAACCTTCAGCAATCTCTCGGTAAGCGCTGCCGGCGCAGGGTACCTACTGTCAGCGGGTAGCCCTGGTCTCACGGCAGCGACCAGCACCGCATTCAACATTACGGCCCCCATTGCAGCCCCGCCGGTTCCCACAAAGCTCGCTTTTGTGCAGCAGCCGACGAGTTTGGTGGCATCAACCGTGATGTCGCCGCCAGTTCAGGTAGCCATCGAGGACGCAAGCGGTAAGATCCTTACCACGGCTACGAACTCCGTAACAGTGGCGCTTGCAAGCGGAACCGGGCTCAGCGGTGCACTCACGGCTGCTGCGGTGAATGGTATTGCAACGTTCAACGGCCTAACGGTGAATAACATCGGTACCGGCGACAGCTTGTCTGCCGGCAGCTCCGGCCTCACTGGTGTTACCAGCACCGCTTTCAATGTCACCGCGCCACCGACTGCGCCGGTGAAGCTGGCGTTTGTGCAGCAACCGACCAATGCGTTGACCCAGGCGCCCATTACCCCGGCAGTGCAGGTAGCCGTTGAGGATGCTGGGGGTAATGTCATGGCGAGCGCTACAAACCAAGTGACGCTTACCCTTGTGAGCGGCAGCGGACTGAGCGGTACACTCACCGTCGCCGCAGTGAATGGCGTTGCCAGCTTTACCACGCTCATGGTCAATAACCCAGGGAGCGGCTTGAGCTTATCTGCGAACAGTGCCGGACTGCAGGCCGCAACCAGCAACACTTTCACGATCAGTGCGCCGCCGGTCATCTCTAACGGGACGACGATTTTGCCGAGCCTGCCGATGAATCTCACAGCCGCTCCCGGCGGTACATTCCTGATCACTTATCACTGGCAGGCATTGCCGGTGTCGGGTCCATACTCCGTTTTCGTTAATTTTGTTGATAGCTCAGGCACGGTGCAGTTCGAGGACAATGTGCAGCCGCCCACTGCTCCTTCCGTTTGGAACGGGCCGGTGAGCTACACCCACACAGTGACGGTTCCTGCGGGCGCGGGTGTGGGTACCTACACGATTGTGGCTGGGCTCAAATCGGCGAGTAGCAACCTGGGGATTGTAGGCGGGGCAGGCGTTACGGCACTCGGGAATGGTGAATACCAGATCGGGTCCATGGCTCTTGAACCCACCTGCTCGATTACCGCTTTTGGCGCGGTGGGCGATGGGGTGACCGATAACCTGACCGCGATCCAAAGCACTTTCAACTATGCTGCAATCCACCGCTGTGTAGCGCTCATTCCGGCGGGCACCTTCGCCTACTCAGGGTTGCTGACGGCCACCGGGATTGCTGTGCAAGGCACAGGGGCCGCTTCGATCCTGGCACCGCTTTCCCTCAGCAATGAGGCGCTTTCCCTGGCGGGAAGCGGTGGATCGATCTCCAACCTTGCTATGGTAAGCACCGCTACCCAGCGGTTGACGACGCCCTGGTCGGGAATGATTTGGGTGAACAACGCCCAGAATTACTATGTGGACAATGTGCTGATCCATGACTCATCGAGCATTGGCATCATGTCCTATAACAGCAGTAACGGCTACATTTTCAACAATACCGTCGCCAACACCCTGGCAGATGCCATCACCCAAATCGAGGGGTCCCACGACATCACAGTCAGCAATAACCGGATCATTAATTGCGGAGATGACGGTATCTCGAATAACAGCTATGTAGGCAGCCCCATGGTGCATGACATCACTGTGCAAGGGAATACTGTGTTGAACAATATAGGAGGCAGAGGTCTCGAGGTGTCAGGCGGCGCCAACATCACCTTCACCGGAAATTACGTTGATAACCCTGACGGTTACACGGATGTTTATATCGCTTCGGAGAGCGAATGGCGCACACTCGGGGTCAGCAATGTCACGGTGAGCGCCAACACGCTGGTAGCCGGAGGACCGAACCAGGGATCAGCGCTCATCTACAACTCTCAAGGAAGTACTTACAACATCTCCGGCGTCACGATGACTGGGAACCAATTTGTCAATCCACTGCTGGTCGCCGTTCAGCTCACAGGGACTGGTAGTGAAACCGGTATCACGATTCAAAACAACACTGACTATTCGAACGGGGTTTTCGGCGGCTTGGGGAACGCAACGGGAACTCTCAGCGGAAATCAGGTGATAGCTCCGTCGGCCTTTACGACGTCTCTCGCCCCAGCGGGTGGCGGGTGCACTTTCTCCGGCTGCTAGCGTAATAAGCACCCGTTACTCCCGGCTATCGCACACGCCCCTCCCTGCTTTGTAACTAGCCCACGTCCTGGAGTGTTGGCTTATCTCTGGCTATTGCAGGTCTTTCGCGAGAGCATCCGCGGCGCGCATGGCCAGGAGCATGATGGTCGAGGGTTGGATTCGCGCTTCCCGAGGAGGGAAACACCGAAGCGCTGGCGACGCTCAGATTCGACAGGCGATGCACTCTTAGGTGAGCGTCTACCACTGAATCGGAAGGATTGTTCCCCATACGGGTTGAGCCTGCCGGATGCGCAAGGTCGCTGGCTGCGTCCACCATCCTGTTTGCCGGATTGAGCACCTCAAGGTTCCACTCCAGATCGCACACGGGCGCGAACGATTCACTCCACAAACGATCGATTTTCTCCACCATGAACCGAAAGACCTTCTCTTCGGCGGCTGTTTTCTCCCAATCGAGTCGTAACCTGGGCACACCCAGCGGATCGTCATCGTCAGACAAGGAGAGACGATTGTTCGCCCGGGGACATTGCTCCACCCACACTTTCAAAGACAGGCTGGCGTTGGCAGGCCAGTACTTTTGCTTGCGCATCGATTGCCATTGCCACGTCTGGAACAATGAAGGCGAATCGCGGAGAAACTCTCCGGCGTCGCGCATGCTCCATGCCAACCTTTTCTGCTTGAAGCCCTGTACTGCCTGTTTCGCCTTGGTCAGCGCCGAGGAATCCGGGAGCGAAGCCCCGATATCGAAATAGGCACTACTGACGCCGTTCTCCTTCTGGATTTCGGAACGCAACTCGAAATGCAGATGGCGCCACGAATCGAGTGGAGAACGGTCGCTGAACGTCTGGTTGACGATCGTTCTATTGCGTGGCCGAAGGGTCGCAACTTCAAGGCCCAAGTGGTCGTTGAAGTACCGCCCAAGCACATCGCAGTCACGGGTAATGGCGTGATTCGATTGACGATCTGCCAGCAATAGGAGGCGGGTACTCTCAAGCGTTCCGGCAGCGATGAGGAAGCGATCAGCAGTGACCTGCAATGCTTTTCCGCCGCGGCTTACAGCAGTGACAGACCGGATGGTTTCGCGATCTTCGGCGAAATGGAAGACGGAAACTGTAGCTCCCAGCCAGATCTCCAGGTTATCAAGCTCTTCTATCTGATTTCGGAAAACGTGGGCGAGGTTATGATTCGCATCGGACGGACGCTTGGGCCAGCGACATTTGAAATCGCCATCCTCCCTGGGAAGCAGCCCCCCTGGATCCAGCTCTTCAATGATTTCGCCTTCATACGGCTTACGATCGACGCCCATCAGCGACTCGATCTCCGCCTGGTAATGATCGAGTTCCCTCACATCGAATGGCCAGCCCTGCAAATCCAAATAAGGGCGGCAAAGCGTATCCTCGCGACTCAAAGGGATCATTTTACCGGCCCACAGTAGCGAGGTGCCGCCCAATGCTCGGCCGCGGGAGCGAAGGGCTCCATCGTAGTTTCGGGAAGCGTGGTCAATTTCATTGAGGCTGTCGTCGGAGGGGTCCAGGTGTACTCCTCCGCTTTCCACCACGATGACCCGCCGTTGCTTATCCCGAGCCAGACGTGTGGCAGCGATCAGTCCTGCCACGCCAGCGCCCACGATACAAACCGTGCCTGATACTTGAGTCAACGGGGAAAGCGCCTGATCCAGTTGCATTTGTGGCATGAGCCTACTTCCCGGCGGCCCAGGCGGCGATCTGTTCAAGATGCTCCACATGCCCGGTTTGAACAACGACGGCCCCGTCCGGCCGGCGAGCTAACGCTCGCTCGAGCAACAGCCGGATGGAGTCTTTGTTTTTCTGTGCTGCCACCGCCGCTCGCAAATTGTCTGAAAACAAACTGTGGGTAATATCCGGCACAAAATCGGTTCCCGACCAGCTGGCTTCTGCAGTCTGAATCACATCCAGCGAATCGCGGAAGGCAGTAACCACTGGCTCGATGTAAGCTCCGGAAACACCGATGAAGCGTACATCTCCTCTCTCTTTGCTTCTTTGCAGTTCTTCCAACAGATCCTGGCCCACGACTGTGTCCGGCTGCGGCTCGTGGATGCAGTAGATGTCGATGTAGTCAGTTTGCAGGGTGCGCAACGACGCATGGAGACTTTTGCGCAGTGTTTGCGGCGTATAGGACCGCTTAGGATAGCGACTTATACCCAATTTATTGAGAGCTGATCTCACTTTTCGCAGAGGCTTGCCCGCGGCCCCGAGAGAGCCGATCAGGGGTGTGGGAAGCAGACCGAACTTGCTGGTGATGGTTACGTTTTGTCTCATCCCATGAATGAAGTTGCCTAGCGTGCGCTCCGAAAGCCCATCAGAATACAACCGTGCTGTGTCGAAGTGCGTGATGCCCAGGTCTAACGCACGCTGCAGCAGGAGCGTAGATTGGGTTGGTAATAGCATATGGGCGTGCGCAAGCCCCAAGCCGACGCGCGACATTCCAGACGCGATTTGGGCAGAACGGTCCTATCGACTAATGCCGCGACGTTTAGCAAAGCTTCTCCTATTTGGGATAGACCCACGGTTCGTATGCGTACTTAATAAGCGCCATGAGCTAACAATACAACCTGAAAGGTGCGGCCAATGATGTACATGTCCATCCAGATAGACCAATTCCGAATGTAATATTCATCGAAAGCAACTCGTTCCTGGTAAGTCGTATTGTTGCGACCAGATACCTGCCAGAGGCCGGTTAGCCCGGGAGTCACGCGAGTGTATAGTTCGTAGCTGTCTGCATAGCGAGGGATTTCTGACTGGACAATCGGCCTTGGTCCCACAAGGCTCATTTGACCAACGAGAATGTTTAGCAGCTGGGGAAGCTCGTCCAAACTGTAACGGCGCAACCAGCGGCCCACCCAGGTGATGCGCGGATCATTTTTGAGCTTGTGGTCGCGCTGCCACTCAGCCAGCAACTCCGGGTGGCTCCTGAGATGTTGATCAAGAATCTGGTCGGCATTAGAAACCATGGTTCGAAACTTCAACGCTTTGAAGATTCTGCCGTCACGGCCGTAGCGGCGATGCCCAAAGAGCGCAGGCCCGTTGGAGGTGATCTTGATAGCGATACAAATCAGCAGGAGCAAGGGGAAAAGAGCCGCGAGGAGCAGCGAGCTTACTGCCAGATCGAGGCAGCGCTTGATGATTTTCGGGCCAACGAAGCGTAGCCGTTGGGGAATCTCCAGCCCGACTTGCCCGCCGATCTCACGCGGCGATATTCCCAGGCAGCAGAGGCCAGGAATATCCGTGACGACTAGTAGCCGGTGAAAACTTTTGCAGTGGTCCTGAATCGTCTGCCGGATCTCGGCATGCGAACGGTTTGGCATGGCGAGGATGGCGTAGCGGCTCAAGCTCTGGTGATCCGCCAACGACGCCTGCGACATATGTCCCAGGATGGGCGGGAGATCCGAATCCCAGGACCCCGTGGCTCCTTCCAGGAGTACGCCTGTTATGTGTATGCCGAGTTGCGCTTTTTGCAGGCTCCTGGCAATTCGCTCGACTGCCGGGGCAGATCCCAACACGACAGCCGATACAGCCCACCACCGCATTCTTCCGAAAGAATTGCGTACTAACGTGCGTCCCAGCACCACGACGGGGGTTCCAAACGCCCAGGTCATGACAAAGGCAAAACGGGAATAATCGGATCCACTCTTGCGCAAGAAAACGGCAGCTGCAAAGATGACCATCACCGCGCTCACGGCATGGAATACGCGCCTCATCTCTTCGGCGGGATGCAGGAGCAGTCCCGGGTAAAGCCCCTGCGCGAAGAACGCTACAAAGAAAACAGCAACGACCGGGTATATCTGCAGGTAGAGGCTGAAGTCAACATCGTGGTTGAAGAGATACTTAACCCAGATAGCCAACCAGAAAACGATGGATAACCCGACCAAATCAGATACCAGCAAGCAGAGAGAAGCCAGCGGCGAGTAATCCGGCATGGAACGCGTGAGAGAGGCCAGGCGAAGCGGACCAACAATGGTCTTGGTGCTCATATTTCCTCGGGAGGAAGGACGGTGAACAGGTCGATAAGGCAAGCCCGGACGACGGCTCGCTAACAGGAGATGCTGCTAGAAAGCCACACCTGACTTAGTCATCGCAGTATGAGGCTGGGGCCAGAAGAACAATGATTCCAACGTTCCGGGCTAGAGAGTTTTAACGCCTCAGGACACCTGACTGATGGTCAGCCAGAGCTTCGGTCAGGAACGATATCATATGGTCTCTGAAAACTGAGGAATCAAATTGCAGGGCGTGGTAACGAATCTTATCCGGTTCAAACCATTGCTCATGCTGTTCAAACCTTAGGATCGCCGCTTCCATGGCCTCGATGGTCTGGTGCTTGAAGTACAGCCCGGTGAATTCCCCGGCATTCGTTGGCCGATCCGGCAGATTGATGACTGTTTCAAGAACGCCACCGGATCCATAAGCAATGACGGGCTTACCGTGCGCCTGGGCTTCGACGGGGACAATCCCGAAGTCCTCTTCTCCAGGAAAAAGCAGCGCGCGGCAACGACCGAACAAACGATGTTTTTCGTCGTCGGCCAGTGCTCCTAAGAACTCTACGGAAGAACCGGCCATCCGTTTGAGCGTGTTCAGCTCGGGGCCGCTCCCGATAACCTTCAAACGCCTTCCCAGCCGCGTACATGCAGCGACGGCGAGATCGAAGCGTTTGTAGTCCACAAGGCGACCGACGGCTAAATAGAAATCTTCCTGTTTGTGCGACAGGGTTACTGGACTTACCTGCACAGGTGGGTAAATCACGGTCGCGGCGCGGCCATAGAATTTGCGGACCCGTGAGGCCACAAACTTCGAGTTGGTGATGAAGGCGTCTACCCGTCCGGCGGACGCGTAATCCCAAAGGCGCATCTTGTGGGCAGTCAATCCGAACAACAAACGGGTGATCGCAGGCATTGCTCCCAAATACCTGGGGTACATGTCCCAGATATAGCGCATGGGCGAATGGCAGTAACAAACATGGAGTGTGTTCGGCGAGGTGAGCACGCCTTTTGCAGGACCCGATTCGGACGAGATCACAAGATCATAGCCGGTCAGATCAAACTGCTCGAGCGCCAGCGGCTGTAACAACAGCGTATGGCGATGAAATTTGTGGACCCATGGAATCCTTTGCAGGAATGACGTAGTCAGCTTGTGAGCCCTCAGACTCTTTGACATGACCTCTGGTCTGGCTACAAGGGTGAACAGGTCTGCCTGGGGAAAGAGATCTGCGAGGGCCTCCACGACCTGCTCCCCGCCGGCGCGCCCGACAAACCAGTAATGCACAATGGCCACACGCAAGGAGGCGAACTCCTTCCCAGGAGCGGGCGATCGCACGTGCAGCAGTTCCTGTTCTGGGGCTGTTTCCAGATGCATCATTGAGTTCATTCCTTGGAAGCTTTGACGGATGTGGCGATGGAGGTTCGTGGTCTGAAGGCTTCCCTGCGCCACGGCAATCCCGGGGGGAGGGATTTCTAAGAGAGGATGGGGACAGTTACTTCGGCCTCGCGATGGAAAGGTTGGGCAGCCGCCACTGTCTCAGCACTGGTTAGAAGTTGAGCGACGACGGAGCAAGCGCGTTCGCAGAGAGTCTTCAGATGAGGTGGATCAAGCATGGTAGCGTGCGTGCCGGGGAGATCCACGATGCGCAGCAGGGGCAAGTGACGTGACCACCCGAGATCAGCAGGAGCATCCGCCAGGTGTGTTTCTGAGCGGAAAAGGAACGCGGGAACGAGGAATGGAACGGGCGCCTGCTCGATTTTGCGGCACCACGAGTTGACCAGGGCGACACGCCGGGCCTCGTTGAGGTAAGCGTGGAAGTGATAACCGAAGGTGACCGGCAATCGCAGAGAGTGGTATCGAGCGACAAGGGCAAGTAGTGGGCGAACCCAGGGGGTTGTTAACCTGCGGACTAATGTCAAAGCTGCCGTTCGCGTGAATTGCTTTTGCGGAACGGCTTTCAACAAGCGGCCTATATCCTGCTCGAACTCCCACAAGCCCTGCCACAATGACAAGCCATCCTGGAGTTGCGCGGAAAGGATGCCGGACAGCGAAGGTGCCGCCTGCGCATCCAGCAATCCCAGGAAAGCTACGGGCCTGCCGGCTGCTTGCAGATAAGCCGCCAGGGCGTGCGCACAATTGCCGCCGAGAGAATATCCGAGAAGCCAGACCGGGCCTTCGGGAGCCAATTCCTCTATTTGTCTTAAGAAGTAGCGAAGCAGGTCGTCCATGCTGCCATCGCGTTCAAGGAGTTGCGGCCACTGCGGGTAATCCAGGGCTATGACATTCCCACCGCCTTTCCACTCCATGCGCAATCGGACCAGGCGGGGCTCGTCGCCACCCATACCCGGAATCAAAAAAATTGCAGGCTGCTGAGGCGAGCGGACGGTCGTGGACACGGTGTTGCGGGCAGCCTCATTGGAAAGAGATGCTGCTAATGATTGTGCCGTGGGAGCATCAAAGAGTTGCCGGAGTGTTACGTCCCTGGCGAACTCACGGCGTAAGCGGTGGACGCATAATACCGCTGCCAACGAGTGACCGCCGATTTGAAAAAAATCATCATCGCGGCCCACCCGTGATGCACCTGTGAGATCGCGAAAGATTTTGCAGATAACCGTCTCGACCGCTCCCACTGGCGGCTGAAAGACGCGGCCGGAGTTCACTTCCGGCAGGGGAAGCGCTGCACGGTCGATCTTTCCGTTGGGAGCACACGGTATCGCATCCAGACGCGAGAAAATCCCCGGCACCATATGATCGGGCAATAATCCCGAAAGTCTTGCTCGAATCTCAGCGCGATCCGGAACCCGCGCCCCGGGGATGTTTACGTGGTATGCGACCAGGTGCACCTGTCCACGTACTTCACGCGCTGACACGACGCACTCTTTGATGGCGGGCACGAGTTGCAGGATTGCCGCCTCAATTTCGCCCGGCTCAATGCGATAGCCGCGAATTTTCACCTGCTGGTCCGCGCGACCCAGGAATTGCACGTTCCCATCCTCGCGCCAAGCGGCAAGATCACCGGTGCGATACATCCGTTCTCCGGGTGCCCCGAAAGGACAGTGGATGAAGCGTTCTGCAGTCAACTCAGGTCGATTTAGATATCCCCGCGCGAGACCCGCCCCTCCGATATACAACTCTCCCTGGCAACCCAGGGGAACTTGCTCTAAGTGCTCATCAAGGATGTAAAACTTTTGACGATCAAGCGGTCGTCCGATTGTGACCACCGGTCCCCTGGTGGCATCTTCCGGTTCGATCCGATGGAGCGAAGAGCATACCGTAGTCTCGGTCGGTCCGTATTGATTGATGGCCTCTCGGAACTCCAGCAGTTGTGGCACGAGTTCACTCGACAGAGCTTCGCCCCCGGTCACGACGCGCACCGTGCGCGGAACATCACAAGCGAGCAGTGCGCGCCAAAAAGTCGCTGTGGCCGCAACCGTACTTATGCGGGATTGTCGAATCGCTTCAACCACCTGGATCGGGTCACGGCTGTTCGCTCCACCCAGCATTTTCAGTGATGCCCCTTGCAGGAGTGGCAGAAAGATCTCCATTCCGGCTGGGTCGAAACAGATTGTGGTCAGAGCGAGGCAGGTTTCATCGGCCCCCACCGGCATCAGGGTTATAAGAGACTTCATCAGGCTGGTGAAGCTGCGATGCTCAACAGCGACGGCTTTAGGCAAGCCTGTGGAACCCGAGGTGTAGATAACGTAAAGCAGATTGTCCGGTTGCAGTGGCTTGAGGCGATCAGCATCAATGACCCGGTCAGCAGACATCGACGCCAACTCTTGCCTGATATCAGGAACATCGAGCAGCATGCAAGGGGCGAGGGTGGAGAGCTGCAGCTGTTTACAAAGGTCAGACGTTGTGAGAACCTGAGCGACCCCACTGTCCTTGAGCATGGATATTAGCCGCGCAGACGGATAATCAGGATCCATGGGCAAGTAAGCTGCTCCAGCCTTCACGATGCCGAGCAGTGCAATCAGCAACTGTGGGGATCGGGGGAGAAGCAGGCCAACAATAGACTCGGGACCGATACCCCGGGCGAGGAGCAGGCGCGCCACTCGATTGGCGGCAATATCCAATTCAGAGTAACTGTAGCGATCATCTCCGAAAATAAACGCAAGATTGTCCGGCGTCCGGCGCACCTGTGCCTCGAACAAGGACGGCAAGGTTTCCGGGCGAACATCGTCGATCGCAAAGTAGGCGCTTCCACCAACTTCGGCCGGCATGCCGCTCAATGCTGTGTGAGTTGTACTCATGGCCCTAGCTTTGCGATGATCCTTTCTCGTGATCTATCCTGCTGTATCCGGGTTTTCGTGGCCGGGCTTAGTTCCGCAACCATCTCGAATGCTTCCTGTAACTATGAGCCAGGTCCGATAGGATTGGCGGTCATTGAGGTCACGAAGTGTTGGTAGCTTCCGATGCCGATTGAATAGCCATCGGGAGCTACATCAGTTGCGTCTGATTAGAAACGGCCAGATAGGATCGGGCTGCCCCAGGGAATACTTTTGGTTTCTCTTGCCTTCCGCTGCCTTCTGCCCTGAGAGCCTCGCGCAATTCGGCGATCGATACCGTTGCGGTTCCAGTTTTCTGCACGACGATGCTTGCCGCAAGATTGGCCAACTGGATCGCGTCATCCATGGATGCGCCGCACGCCAGGGCCAGGGTCAGTGTGCAGGCAACGGTGTCACCCGCGCCGGTCACATCGAAAACCCCGTGCGCCAACGCCCGCACATGCAATGGCACGGCGTTCTCGCAAAACAAAGTCATGCCGTCGGCTCCGCGGGTGAACAGCAACGCACTGGCTGATCCCAAAACCACTCGTAACCGTTCCGCTGCGGTTAACAGGTCAGCGTCACTTTGGATAGAAAGATTGGCCGCGACCTCCGCTTCCCGCAGATTCGGAGTCATTACAGTACAGCCGGCGTACTTGCTGAAATCTGTACCTTTCGGGTCCACGACGACCGGTTTGCCTTGCTTCGCAGCAATTTCAATGATCCGAAGGCAAATGGTCTGAGTGAGGAGCCCTTTTGCGTAATCGGAGAGAATGCAGGCGTCGGCATCCACCAGCGCAGCTGAAAAGGCACGAAGCACCTCGTCCGCCAATTCCCCCGACACCGGGCTCTTGACTTCCCGGTCAATGCGCACGATTTGTTGCTGGCCCGAGACGATTCTGGTTTTGGTAGTCGTCGGACGGTCGTACGCGGTAATAATTGCGGCGGTGCTAACGTTCTGAGATTTCAGCGCGGCTTTCAGGCAAGTCGCGTTTTCATCGTGGCCCACAACCCCCAGTACGACCGGGTGGCCGCCTAATGCCGCGATGTTTGCTGCTACGTTCGAGGCTCCTCCGGGCACGTGCGCCCGGTGAGTGATGTCGACAACGGGTACAGGAGCTTCTGGTGAAATCCGCCTTACCTCTCCCAGCAGGTACTCATCCAGCATCAGATCACCAACCACGACAACATGTTTTCCAGCAAATGAGTGAATGATATTTTCCGCCGCTTCGACGCCGAACACGGGAGACCTGAAGAGTGGATGACTAGTTTTCAACATCTATGAAACTCCTGCTGTGGCGAAAGCACTGCTGGTGAGCGACCGTGCGGTCATTACTTCATCTAGAAGTTGCTGGACGTCATGCACATGCAGGTTGAGGATGCAGTGCGCATCGCTTTGATTGCATCCGGCATGACACTTCTTCGAAAAGGCGTGGGGCTGCATCACGCGCGCCCTCTTTGACAACGGTGCGTAGCGATAAGGTGAGTTGATGTGGTCTTGCGGGCCGGTGATTGGATGACACGAGAGTGCAATCACCAGGAGCCTGGAAGCTGCCGCCAAATGCATTGGGCCACTATCGTTGCCAATGAAAACACTGCATCGGGCGACCAGGGCCGCGGATTGCCGCACATTGCAGATACCGGCTTGATTGATGAGTGCAGAACCCAGGACCGGTCGCAAAAGCTCGGCTTTGTGAGCGTCGGCGGTGTCACCTACTATGAGGATTCTCGCACCGTGTTGCTCGACCAGCCACTGCGCAAGGCCGGCGAAGCGATCGATGGGCCAGCAGCGCTTCGCCTGAGTAGCCCCGATACCCAGACAAATCAACGGTTCATCACCAAGGCCACTCCTGGATAAACTTTCTTCCGCATAAGCCTGGTCATCAGCAGATAGCCAGATCTCCAGATCGCGAATACGCGCCGGGTTCCCTCCAAGCGCGGTCAGCATTTCAGCATTGCGATCGGCTTCGTGGTAAACACCTGGCCTACTGGGCACGACGTGAGTGAACAGTGAATCGAGCCCGAAATTGAGTGCTCGCTTGCGAGGACTAACCCTCTCTGAGAATCCGAAGTGGTGCCGTGGCAGACTGATGAAGTTCAGCACCGCTGCGTGCCTTGTATCAAAGTCCCACCTGGGACTAATGGCAAGGTCGATATGCCGATCAAACAATCTTTTCCTGGCAAGAGCATAAGCACGCCGTGGTCCGGTAAACAGGCGGTTATATTTCGACCCGCGCTCATCGAAACCGATGACCTCGTCTACATGTGGACAATGCTCCACCAGAGACACGAACCGATCATCCACGACGAGAGTGATGTGAGCTTCGGGCCATAACATCCGAACTTCCCTTACGAACGAGGAGAACAAGACCATGTCGCCGAGACCATCCAGCCGCGTGAGCAGGATCGAGCGAATTGTGCGTGGATCGAAATCCTTCGCCATGGGCGGGCGCCCCTTCACTCGGCGCAGCCATTGGGCGAAAACCCGCACCGGCAATGTAAAGAGCATGGAGGTGAAGGATTGCACGATGGCCGCGACGGGCCCGAACCGCTGTTCAAGGGAAACTAGCGTTGTCATCGCGCTCCTGCTGTAAGGGACACAATGCGTTCGATCAGGCTGGTGGTCGAATATCCGGAGACCAGCGGCAGATATTCAATGCACCCACCGTAGTCCAGGACAGCGGTGCGTTCGGGCATAGGCCGATCGCCCCCGCTGTACTCTGCCCCCTTGGTGTGCACATCCGGCTGCAGTTTCGTGATGGTTTGGGTTGGATCGAGGTCGTCAAAGATGATTACGTGATCGACACAGTCGAGCACTGATAGTAGCTCGGCGCGATCTGCATCCTGCACGATCGGCCTCACCTCGCCTTTGATCGAGCGGACGCTGCGATCACTGTTGACACCCACCACCAGGATGTCTCCCAGCGCCTTGGCCGCTTGCAAGTTGCGAATGTGACCCACGTGCATCAGGTCGAAGCATCCGTTTGTCCAAACCACCCTGAGCCCCAGGGATCGCCACAGACCACGCACTGCAAGCACATCCGACAGGGTAGTAAGTTTCGGTAAGGCCAGCCGGTCGAACGCACTTAGATCGTCTCCTTCGGGAAACAGGATCTCGTCAACGAGCTCGCAGGCTGCATGGCACATCAGGAGATGACACTCCTGAATACGAGCTGTCGAGCTCGCCGGAACCCCCAAATGAAGATCACAGACCTCGCTGAGCGGCGTAGGCCTGCTACCGGTGAGTGAGACGGTATGAAGGCCCAGCCTCCGGGCCGTCGTTGCAGCCGCCAGGACATTCGGTGAATGGCCACTTGTGGTGATGCCGATGAAGACGTCGCCTGGCTTGCCCAGCGCGTTCACCTGCCGTTCGAAGACGTGTTCGTAACCGTAGTCATTTCCGATCGCAGTCACGATCGGCCCGTTAGCGGTGAGGGCAATCGATGGAAGCGCCATGCGCTCACGCCGGAATCGCCCGACGAACTCAGCCGCGATGTGTTGCGCATCACTTGCGCTGCCCCCATTGCCGCACAGCAAAACCTTGTTGCCGGTGCAAAAGGCCCTGGCAATCATGACTGCCATCGAGGCGATTCGCCCGGCATGGGAGTCCGCAAGGTCCTGCTTCAACATTGCGGAGTCCAGGAGTTGGCTGCGAACTGATTCGGTGAATCGTTGCATGTCGCTTTCCTCATCGATAAGGCAGAAGTGGCATCTGCCGGCGGGCAGGCGTTGCATGGCTGGAGCAAGGGGGGAGGGGGGGAGGGAAACTTTTCTGAAGAAGGAAGCTTTCGCTCTGTAACAGTGGCTCAGGGATTGAGGTTACAGTTACTGTGTTCAGACCAGCGAGCTTGTGTTATCCATGGCTTTCGCAGGACCGATTTGCTTTTGAAGAGAAGCGCTACCCCGATCACCAATACGGTCATTCCCGGGAAGAACCTTCCGCCCGCCCAATACAAGATGCGGGTTGCTTCTATAAGGCTGATGTACAAAACCGGATACAGAAACACTCCCGCGACAGACCGCTGCTTAAACTCGCTGTAGAGATAACCGCAGATGACACCAGCGACCAGCCAATATAAAAGGCCTCCTGCCAGGCCGTAATCGATGAGGGGTAAAAAGACTCCGCTTGGATTGTTGAGTTCAGGATTAGCACTGGTGCTCAGCAGTTGCATGTACCGGAGGTTGGGCGCGGTGCCGGCGAAGCTGGTGATACCCGGGAATAGGCGGAACAAGGCATCTTTAAGCACTGGAAACCGCCAGAGGAAATCCAGGGTATCCATGGGGTAGTGAAGGGCGAGAGGCTGGTTGACCCTCCAGATCAAAGCACCATTGTTCAGGGCCGTGGTGTAGTAACCCATGAGCCGTAAGCCGGTGAACGACCAGAAGCTGGACTCTCGCTGGGCGTAAAAACTCGACCACGACCGGTAATACTCACCGGCCGAAAACAATAAGTAAAGCATCGCGGCGGCGAGGAGGGGCGCCGCCCTTATTACAAGGCGCGCCAGTCGCCGCTTGGGTGTCTGGACCCAGATGTACGAAACCGCAAATGGAACCAACAGTTCAAGAACGGCGAGGCGTTCGCTATTGAGAAAGCTACGTAACAGAGCAAATGCCAGAACGATCAGACATTGCCAGCGGACATGGCGCCATCCGAGTTTGACCCCTAGGGGCGCAGCAAGCGCCATAACGGCTATTCCAAATTGGGTGCCCGTCGTTACCCCCGGGATGGTCTGCAAGTAGTCTTCGCGCAGGTTGTAGTCTGCACTGCCGGATTGGTGAATGATGTCCAGAACCACGCTAAGGTTCAATCCATTCTTCACACCAACCAGGATCCACACAACGTAGGCTGCCACAGTAAGCAGGAAGCTGAGCATGAAACACCAGCGAACCGCCGGCCATCGGATTGCCAATCTCCAGTCCTCGCTGGAAACGTTGCCGGGGCGCCTTGCCGCGCCCAGCACACATCCGAACACGAAGACAGCAATGATGGCCAGCAAGGTGTTTAAACAGGAGCGATCAAAATACTTCGCCGTTCGCCAGAAGTAAAGATAAGCCCTGGGGCCGGTAAAGTAGGCGGTGGCGCCGGCGAGTAGAGCCGGTGCGCTGAACGCGACGGCAGGATGCAGCCACCAGATGGTCTGCATGCCTTGCGGCTTGCTGCTGAATCGCAGGGTTGCCATTAGTCGTTGAGCCTGGTGGATACATCGAGGAGCGCCGGGCTAAAGTTCGGGCTCTCGCCATCCGAGACAGCTTGACTGCGAAAGAATCCCGTGGACCGGGCGACGATCCAGATAAGCAGGGCACAGACTGCGGTTTCTGCAAGCGCAACTGAAATGGCCATACCTCTTCCCTGAAAACGTGGCGCTAACAACATTGCCAGGGACACATTCACCGCGGCACCTCCGACGATTGCCTTGGTCACGACGGACTCCTTGCCAGCCGGCAGTAGGGACTGAAAGCCTATGGAGTCAGTCAGCGCCAGTATGAGGGGCAGCACTGCGAAGATCTGTAAGATCGGCACCGCTTCTCCAAAGGTTTTCCCAAAGACCAACCGGACGATTGGACCCGCACACAAGAATGTCGCAATGGATAGCACCACTCCGCAACCGCCTTCGATGTAGGCGCTGATCCTGGTGAGGCGCTCATTCTCTCTAGGCGAGTGAGCCGCCAATTGACTTAGCCGCGGGTAGAAAGCATCGCGTATCGGCATGAGCAAACCGGCTATGGCTTTTGCAAGCTTCTCTGCGGATGCGTAAAAGCCCACGACACTCGCCGGCGCGAACAGAGCAAGTATCAGTACATTGGCCGTGCTGTAGGCTGCGGTTCCGCTGCGAAGTAAAAACATCGGCCACCCGGTACGCAGAGCGCGGGAGGTCGTGGCTATGGTGGGCCAGCGAAAGCTGAAAACTCGATGCGCCATCCATAGGCCCGCGATGGCTGTGATCAACGGGGAGATGCTTTGAAACGCCAATACCTTCCACTCATCGCTCGGGGCATGGACGAACAGGAAAATCGCTCCGAGAGCAACTATCTTGCTACCGACTTCCAGCACGGCAGCAAGCGTCATGCGCTCAAGCCCCTGGAACAGCCACATGGGGGTAATCCCCTGGGCGGCTCCGTACACAAGTCCGGCAAAAAGCAACTTTGGATGGGAACGAAGGAGGGGAACGTGGGGAGATATCGCCCACGCCACCGTTACCGCAATTAAGCAAAGAATTAGTTGGGCGCCGAAGGTTCCGCTAGCGATCTCTGCACATTCCTGCCTGGAGTCTCTTTTCTGGGCTATCTCGCGAGTGGCAGACAAGACAAACCCGAACTCGCCAAACATGGCGATCAGTTCTCCCATCGACAGAGTAAAAGCGACGTCTCCCCAACCCGAGGGGTCGAGCACCCGGGCTAGATAAGGGATGGTGACCAGAGGAATTAACTTCCTGCAGGCCTGGACGGCGTAAAGAGAAGCCGCGTTGTGAACTATCTTATTCTTCAGGAGCCGAATGCTCTGTGCTTTCACCGGACCGTCACTCTGCACTCTGCCATGAAGATCTGCTTTCGCTCTGGCGCAAGCCTGCAAACAGGCTGACCAACCAGCCGGTAAAGCGTCCCACGAAAATGGCCCAGTGATAAACCGCTTTACGAGGCTTGCCAAGCATCAGGGTGTACGCTCCGCCGAAGAGCGGGCGAGCGAAGGACTTGAGGGTGAAAGCTCCTGAGAACGAGTGAGTCTGCAAAATGCGCCCCATGCCCATTCCGTAACGGCGAGCTTTTGTGATGGCAGCCCGAGTGTAGGGTCCGCGGCCGAAATCGGGGTGATGCACGACAATGGTGGGATCAAATTGCACGTAGAGTCCGCGTCTCATTACCTGGAGCAGATACTCGGTTTCTTCGCCCGAGCCCCAAACGGTCCCAGCACCTATACCAAGACGCTCGTCGTAAAGCAGTCCGGCAACGTCTGAGGCCCGCAGAAAAAGCGTGAACGAAATGTGGCGGCGCCAGATGTTTCCGCGCGTAACCCTACCCGCTTCTGTGTCGAAGCGATGGTTTTCTGTTACTTCCCGGCTCGCGGTTTCACGGCCGGTGATGCCGTTCCACTCCGGATGACTTGCAAACATAACGGCTATGCGGGCCAAAAGATCGGCAGGATACCAGCAGTCGTCATCCGGGAAAGTAATAATTTTCCCAACGCACAAGCGAAGACCGACATTATTAGCCGCTGCTTTGCCGCGCGTTTCGGAACGCACATGCTGCAACGAAAGCCTGGCCATAAATGGCCGTACGACGACATCTAAACGGTCGTCCTCATTTTGATCGACCACGATGACTTCGAAGGCCGGGTACGTTTGCGCCACCAACGAGTCCAGAAGGCGTTTCAGTTCGGATGTTCGACCGCGTGTGGCTACGACCAGCGATATTTCGATGGATGTCATTTAAATAAGGCCACGCCATACAGGCTGGTAAGTCCCATGGATGTCACCCGGACGTACGGCTCAATTTTTCCCAGGCGTGTCTTGGGGACGATCAACATATCGTCAGCACGTAATGGGAAATCTTCTCCCGCTCCCTTGGCCGACGCCAGCAATTTGGTATTGATAACCTTTACGGAAGCGATATCGTTGTCCAGCTTGCGAACCAGCAGTACCTGTGTTTCCTTGCCGCTGTCTTTGACGCCGCCGCATATGGCGATCGCTTGTAATACGCTGACTTCGCCGTGTATATCGTAAGTGCCCGGCTTGGTGATTTCGCCGTAAATGGTGTAATGCGGCCGTACGTATTCTTTCAGCGTCAACATCAGCTGAGGTTTATTCAGCGGCACGGACGCCTTCGCTGTGATGAGCGTGGTCGCCTGATCCAGGGTCAGGGCGGAAACTTTGACCGACCCAATCAATTTCAACCGAACAGTTCCATCCGGCTCTACGGTTGCAGTCTGGTTGTACTCCGGAGTGTAGGTGTATTCAATCTCGAGCACGTCGCTGGGCTGCAATTTGTAAGGTTGATCGCGAGTGAGGAGCTGACCGGCTTGCTGGCCAAACGCCACGGACATGGTTGCTACAAACAGTAGTACGAGAGCTGCTTTGCGCATAAAGGTCTCCACGGCTGCTAGAGAAGGTTGTAGATTGCGGCCGGCACGGGATAGCGTCGCTTGTTGAGCGCCAGGCCCATGATGGAAACCGAGGCGAGGGAAAGCATGGCCAGCCCACCGCTTAGCTGGCTGCGTGTTGCCTTGCCCGCCTCAACCACCAACAACACACCATCGGTCTTGGGTCCAAAAACTGTGGCCGCATGACTTATGCTCAAGGCCGGGCAATCGATAAGGACGTAGTCGTGCGCTTCGCGCAGCCGCTGAAACCATTGTTGGAGGAAGTCTTCGCCGCTTTTTGGCTCGACGGTGCGGGCCTCGGCCCGCGACTGAACGGAGTGATCGCCCGCTGGTTCGTAGGAATCAAGCGCGTTGACGATCGCCACCCGCTTCCCCGTGTAATCCGTCAACTCGGCGCCCAGGCCACGTACGAAATGGCTTACCCCCTCCCCGCGGTTGCATGAGGTAAACGCGAATACAGCGCCGATGCCAGGCTTGGCAGCAACCTGCCGGCGTAGCCTTTCGATGAGAGACAGATACGCCCCCGCTCGACTGGAACCGTCGTTGTGGATACGCGCGGTGTAGCGGGCTAATTGGCCGCCGGGCCATTCGGGCCGGCTTGAAGACGAGTCCTGCGCGACCAACGAAGTTTCCTCAACCAACGGCTGGACCGTGCGCCAGGGAGTGACGCGGCCCAAAGTGCCCCCGCCGTTACGCGATTGCCGGTTCGCATTGGGCAAGAACGGCAACGTCACTAATACAGGGGTTGCCAGGGCTGCCTCCAACTCCCCGGGAGAGTAGAACCTGGGACTCCAGAGCCCCGCAAGAACGCCTATACCCAAAATCAGCAATGCCCCGATGACATAGAGACAGAGAAGGTTGAAGAACACCTGGCTTCGGCCACGCGGCACGCTCGACGGCGAGGACAGAGGGCGGACGTTCGCAATATTGTCGGTGTCCAGCGTCTTATTGATCCGCGCGGCCTCCCGTTTGCCGGCGTAAAGCTCGTAACTGGCTTCATCTTCCCTGGTCTTACGGGCAAGATCGTCATTCTCGGCTGTCAACTGATTCAATCGTTCGAGTTTAGCGCTGTAGGCGCTTACCTCCCCGCCAAGGGTGCGCTCCTTTGCCTGGAGACCTGCAATACGTATCATCGACTGCTGCAGATCGGCGTCGACAGACTGGCGCAGCGGATTGAGGTCGGTTTGCTCCTCAGTGGCTTTGGCGGATTGTGCTTGTTTCAGGGAAGCAGAAGTATTAGCTATTTTTTCGTCCACTTCAAGCACGTGCCGGTCATCCGGATGGTACTTGGTGAGCAGAGCGACGCGCTCGTTCTGAAAGTCGACCAGCTCGGAGTTCAGGTGGCTGATCCCTAATTGATCCGGCAGATCGCGGCGCTGGGTAACGACGCGGGCGGGCAGCGCATTTCGCGTCGTTATCATCGAGTGGACTTGCTTTTCCACTTCGCCCAGGGAGGCCTGGTTCTCGTAAAGGAGTGCATGAGCATCTGCCAGGCGATGCACCGTCAGGTCTTTTTGCTCGCCAATCAGAGTTACCTGGTACTTCTGATTAAACTCCGCTACCTGCCGCTGGTCGTTCTGCAACATCTCGTAATACTTGTTTGCTTGCTGATCAAAAAAGTTGTAGGCGCCGTCACTTCCCCTTATTTTCGATCGGTACTCCAGATAAAGCCTGCTTAAGGTCGCCAGGGTCTTGTTTGCTTCCTCAGCAGAAGGCGCAGAAAAGGTGACCGCAATCAGGGATGATTTGGGCACTGGTAGCACCTGCAGTAGTCGATCAAATTTTAGTAACGCACGGTCGGCCGCTGCCGGCGACAGGCCGGGGTGCAGGGTGGAGATCACCTGCCGGTGGAGTTCAAGATTGGAAAGCAGTTCAATTTCTGTGCCGACCCGGGTATCGTCCACGGGACCGGCTTGCGAATCGTTACGGGCAGCCACTGTATCGCTGGGAAACGTTGATGATTCATTTCGCACCAGGAACAGGAGCCGCGACTCATAGATTCTATGATCCAGGGCGAACACCAAGGTGAGTAGCGTGGTAAACACCAGGACGGCCAGGGCAATCTCCCGCTTGTTGCGGAAAAAGGCGTTGACAATGTCGTAAACGACACTTTGCCCGGCAGTGACCGGAGCGGGTTGCGGGGCTTCGAGTTGCTGGAATGTCATGGTGTTGCATCCTTGCGCTGATGGACCGAAAGCGGAGGGTCAGCGATGAAGAGTTCGGTGTTCTGCGGCGCGATCGGCGGGAAACGGGGGCGGACCACTACTCCCTGGAGCAATCGATGTATTTGCCGGAGGATGAACGTTCTTAAACCACCAGAGGCGAGGGTGGCGTAATTCAGGGGGGAGGGCTGGTCCGGTTCCAAAAGCGAAACTGAGCGCCGCTGCTGTTGAACGGAACGTCATTGCTTCCGGTCACCAGGTTCAGCCGTTCGAAGGGGGATAGGATTGCGCGGAATAAGTTGTGTAACAACTCACAACAGTCCTATCGGGTGCTTTGGCTGGGGAATAAGTGCTTGCAGTCTTGTAAGAAAGAGTAGATCACGGCTGTGAATCGCAGATAGCGAAAGGTACCAGGGATCATGCTGTGCCGGAAGCCGGCAGCCTTACCGTGCCGGGCATCAGGCAAGACCTGCCCTACACCTCTTAGTTTACAGCCGCGTAGGGCTACCTGCCTGCCATGCGTGATCAATCAAGACGCTCAAACTCATAACTCGCCATGGGTATCTTGAGCGACCTCTGGATCGCGCCGACGGAGATAACTATCTCCCGGCGATCGGTCTGCGAGATCAGCACACCTTCCAAACCTTCAAGGCAGCCGCCGCGGATGCGGATCTTTTCGCCCAATGCAGGAAATGGGCCGGGCTCGCAGTTGGTTTCCGTCTGCACCAGGGTGCGGATAGCCTCAATCTCTGCATCCGGTACTGGTAAGAGGTCCCGGCCGCTGGTGACAAAGCGTACCAGCCCCGGAATTCGCAGTACGCTCACAAGCAGTTCGGGGAGGGCCTCCATGCGAACAAAAGTGTAGCCAGGGAAGAGAGCAACTTCGACCGTCTTGGTCCGGTCACTCCACCGGCGAGTTTGCCGGGACATCGGCGCGAATGATTCGAAACCCTTCTGGCGGAGAAAAGCGTCTACCCTTTTTTCGCACTGATATCGCACCTGTAGCGGATACCATTCTCTGACCGAAGTGGCCAGTAGCCCTGATTCACGCGAGTCGCCGGTAATCCAATTTTGTTGCATAGCTTCGCCCTGTGAGCCACATGGTGGCCTTTTTGTAAAGGACTGAAATTCTCGATGACTGTCCCGTTCAAGACAGCACTGGCTCGATTGAAATATGAGTTTTCCGAACGAACAGTCCTCGGGCGCTGAGTTCGGGAGAAATCGATACAGCACTTTCAGGGGACTGATGCAAAGCTAACGACGCTGTGCGCTGCTGACAATAGAACGAAACTCTTCGCATTAAAAAACTTTTATCCCGGGATCACGTCCTTCTTCTAGTTCTGTCCGTTTTTCCCGCCAGGAGCCGGCAAGGCACCAATTGCGGCCGATCCACCCGACGAACTTTCCGGCATATTGAGCAACAGCTGCGAAGAGGGGTTTTTTTAGTGCGATGAAACACGCCTGGTTGGGAGTAACCGGCCATTGGGTACGATCGTTATCTTAAATCGCGGAACTAATAACCTAAATGTAATTTAATCGCGATGCTGTAAATTCTAAGTACAACAACAGTGGACGGGCAGACAACTAAGCCCGGCATATGCAGGACTCAGCAAAATGACTGAGATACAGGAAGGTCCTGCTCGTATCCAACTCACGGTTATCACGTCTAAGCCAATAACAATCGAGAATACGCTCACCCGATTAGTTGGGAGAAAGCCCTATGATCTGTATAGCCACCCGAGTTCTTGTGTATGACCCTGGCAACCTGCAGCGCGAACTATTGACGATTGGGCTGGGAAGTCTTGGACTAGGCTTCACAGTAAAGCCGGCTAATTCCCTGGAAGCAATGGTGGATATTCTAAGTGAAGATGCGGACTGGGTCGTCCTGGTGTGCGACTGCGTCGGAGGCAATCGACCTACTGCCGTGGCGCAACACCTGCGGGACCGCTTCCCCGATGTGCCCTTTGTGTTCATGCTGCAGGAAGGACGCATCGACCGTGTGGTTGAGGCGTTTCGTGCAGGGGCCCGCGGTATTGTGTACAGCAATGAAAGTTTGTCTCAACTGGCGAGCTGTATTAGCCGCGTTAGGCAAGGGGAAGTGTGCGTGCGCGGTGTGGACTTAAGCACCATTACGGAATTCCTGCAGAAGCCCAACATGCGGATTACCGACGTGAATGGCAAGACCCTGCTCAGCCCGCGAGAGGCTGAGGTTTCGCAGTTAGTCGCCGAGGGGATGAGCAATCGCGAAGTCGCGCGCTCGCTGCAGATCAGCGAGAGCACGGTAAAGAATTGCTTGTTTCACGTGTTTGAGAAGCTTGGGATCTCGAACCGGGTTGAATTGACGCGCTATGTCAACGGAGCACTGGCCGGCGACTAGCGGCCTGTGGAAAGTAACGCGCTAGTGCACTCTGGCTGGCCCATCCTCGGGCCGGCTCGTTCATGGGACCAAAACGGTGGCGTCCGCCAAAATCGCCGCGGGGCGCTTCTGCCTGCAGAGTTTTCCATTGCTCCGGTGTCAGCACCCGGCGCAGCCTCAGGAGCATGCGGGCGTTGCTCTTCTCCAGTTCGGCACGGGCCTGGGCCACGCGGTCAATCTGTGCCAGGATTTTGCTTTCGTCCGGGGCATCGGCACTCAGTAATGGCCGCATGGCCATCTCTTCCTGACGCACCGTTCCGCTCAAATCCATCAAACCCTGGCGGCTCTGTTCGAACACGGTTTCCATCTGCTTCTGCTGGTCGGGCGTGAGGTTCAGCTTTTGTACCAGCTCCGGATTGTTCCACCAGCGGCCGCGAGGTCCGAGATGAAAAGCCCGCTCCATGGGCGGGCGGCCCCCTTCCATCGGCGGTGGACCCATCCCATCACCAGGACCACTGTGAGGCGCCGTCGGAGGGGTTTGCTGCCCGGCAGCGGCGGCGGTTCCGAAAAACGGTACTGAGAGAACAAGCAACGTCAGGCTTACGCCGATTTGGCGCCTCAGCGTCCTGTTCACGGCGACGCTAATTGGACTGGGCACTTGGCTGGCTCCCTATCCCCGAACTGGCTGGCCTGGTATTCCCTGCTTTGCTGCTGCTATCGGTGGAGACCAGGTGGGTAAGCGACTCCATTGGCGAGGGCACGGCCACGGAGAGTTGCTCGTCTACCTGGTCCAGCAGAGCGTCGTCACTCATGGCTACGGCCTGCGGCGCCGGTTTGGGAGTAAACAGATGCAACGGCAACAACCCCAGTATCAGCAGCACCAACGCTGCCAGGGCCCAGCCCAGAGTGGCGGATGGCCCGCGCCGGTGCGCGAGTGAAGGCTGCGGACGGCTCGCGAGGCTTTCTGCGCTGTAGGCCAGGGCCGTGGTGCGAAATAGTCCCAGCTGCTGTTGCAAATGGGCCACCTCGTCGCGGCAGGCGGAACACTCCGCCAGGTGATGCAGCATCGCGGGCGTGCGCTGATCGAGGAGATACTCCTCCTGCTCGTATCTGGATAAATGACTGGTCTTCATGTTGTTTTCTCCATCCCTTTGCGCACGGTGTTGAGCGCCCGGTGCAGATGGCTTTTCACCGTGCCTACGTGCAGGCCGAGGGCGATGGCGATCTCTGATAGTTCCATCTCTTCGACAAAGCGCAACAGGAAGACGCTGCGCTGCTTGGCGGGAAGGGTGGCCACGGTGTCCCACACCTGCACGAGCTGTTCGCGATGCACGAGCGTCGACTCGGCCGACGGACCGGGCGAGCGCAGGCGGTCGGCTATGGCGCCCACTTCGATGGCTTGCACGCTGGCAGACTTCCAAAACTGGAACTTGCGGGAGCGCACCGCGTCGCGAATCAGGTTAGTGGCGATGCGGGTGAGCCAGGTAGCCAGGCTGCAGTCCCCGCGAAAGTCTGCCCGTGCCTTGTAGGCGCGCAGAAAGCAGTCCTGGGTGACACTGTCCGCCAGATCCGGATCACGCAGGGAGAGCAGCGCATAGCGATAGATGCGCGCACGGTAGGTGGCGCAGAGGGTCTCGATATCCTCGAGCTCCGCGATCATCCTGTTTCGCGCGAGGGATACATCTCCAACGTAGATACAGTGCTCCAGTGCTTCCATAGACGCGCCTATCTGGGCAGCAGTTTACCGGTTTGGCTGCGCAGGTTGCTTGATTCTTCAGGTCCGGCTACGGAACGCCTCAGCGGCGCGGCGTTCCGCAGCAAGCGGGGTGGTTACCGCATCGGCGGTCCGTGTTCCGGCCCGCCCATCATGTGCTCGCCCTCCAGTGCGTCGAGCTTGCTCTTCTGATCGGCCGTGAGCAGGGCGTAGAACTGGGCGCGGGCGGTCGCGTGGGCGATCAGCGATTCGGTTTGCAGCTGGCCGAGCGTGTTCGCGCTCGATTGGATGGCGGCGGTGTCGTTGGACTTGATGGCGGCTTCGAGGGCCTGCCGCGCGGTGTGTTCCCCGGTGCGGGCATTCTGCCGCGCGGTGGCCTCCGCGGTGAATAACGTAGTAGCCTGCTCCGCCTGGGCCGGGGTCAGCGAGAGCAGGGTGGTGAAGCGTTGTAGTTCGTGCTGCGCCATGGCAGCCGGGGTGGGCGGGGTGTGGGGCCCGTTCTGTGCCTGGACGAATGGCGCGAGCCCCAGGACGGCGAGAAGCGTAAGCACAACCTTCATACTGCCTCCTTGACATCGAGAGGGCCTTGCCGGGCGATGGGCATTCCATCCGCTGGCCTGATTCCTTCTCGCCCGGATAGACGCGGGAGCGGTGTGCCGGGTTTACGCAGGGTTCCCTCATGCCGGTCCCGCGCAGGTGAAGTTGGGGGTGGTATCATCCGTCTGTTTTGCAACAGAAGGTTGACCCTGGCAGGAGACATGATGAAGCAACGGAGACGTGCGCTGTTCGTGATGGTGGGCGCGATGGCGGTTGGAGGGGTGCTGGCAGCCCAGTGGAGCCGTCTGGACGGGCGGGTACACGCGGCTACCGGCTCCGCAGGCGAGGCCGGAGTGGTTCCCTTATCCCGAGTACTTCCTCTGAAGGTGGAGCGATTTGACCCGGCGCTCAATGCGCTGGTGCCGGCAAAGGCGACGATTGAGCGAGTGGCCACTGGCCCCGGCTTCAAGTGGACCGAAGGCCCGGTATGGATCTCTGCCGGCGGCTACCTGCTGTTCGCGGAGATCCCCAGCAACAGCATCCGTAAGTGGACTCCGGGTAAGGGCGTCAGCGTATTTCTGCAGCCAAGTGGCTACAAGGAGGCGACGCCCTATACCGGCCCGGAGCCAGGCTCCAACGGCATGACGCTCGATCCACGCGGCCGATTGACGGTTGCTGGCCATGCGCAGCGCGATGTGTGGCGGCTGGAAACGATCGATCCCCACGCGCAGGTAACGGTACTGGCGGACACCTACCAGGGCAAGCGGCTGAACAGCCCGAATGACCTGGTTTACAAGTCAGACGGCACGCTGTATTTCACCGACCCACCGTACGGGCTGCCGAAACTGGAGGGCGATCCAGCCAAGCAGATGAACTTTAACGGTGTGTTTCGCCTGCCGGGAGCCGCGGCGCAGGCACCGGGTGCACCGCCTAATCGGGAACAGCTGCAGTTGCTGGTGACCCAGATGACCCGGCCGAATGGTATTTGCTTTTCTCCGGATGAGAAGTATCTCTACATCAACAACTCTGAGCCGAAGAAGTACTGGATGCGGTACACGGTGAAGCCGGACGGCGGACTGACGGATGGCCAGGTGTTCTGGGATGCGACCAGCGATCCGCGTGTGGGGTCTCCCGATGGCATGAAGGTCGATAGCCTGGGGAACATCTACAGTGCGGGCCCGGGGGGCGTGTGGATCTTTTCGCCGGAAGGAAAGCACCTGGGCACGCTGGACATTCCCGAGCGCGTGGGGAACGTGGCCTGGGGTGGGCCGGATTACAAGACGCTGTACGTGGCCGCGAGTTCCAGCATTTATCGCGTGCCGCTCAGCGTTTCAGGGGATCGCTCTCACCTGCACTAACGCGAAGCTTCGGGGAGTATTGGGTGGGATCGGGGAGGCAGCAGACCTGCGGTCGGTTGAGATGTCCCCCACTCAAGCAAAGCTTGAGTGGGCCACCCACCTATTGTTGCGCCTGGCAGGAATCCCAGCTGATTCGGGGACATCTCGGACCGTAAGCAAATTCTGGGTGGCCCACTCAAGCCGTGTTTGGCTTGAGTGGGGGACATCTCCACCCACCACGACCAGGCTCCCCAACTACTACTTCTTCTTGCGCGCAGCTACGGCCTTGGCGTGCTTCGAAAGGGCCTTGCGGGAGACGGTGGAGCGGGGCTCCTTCTTTAACGCTTTGGTGGTGGCTCGCGCTCGCTTGGCCGACGTCTTCTTTGCAGGGGATTTGCCTTTGGCGGTATCTTTGGCGGCCTTGGTGCGTGTCGCCTTTTTGGCCGCCCCTTTCTTCGGTGGCGCCAGAGGAATCCCCGCGCGCCTGGCCTCGCTTAAGCCAATCGCAATCGCTTGCTGAGGTGAGCGCACACCGTGCTTGCCTGCGCGCACGCGATCGATTTCGTTGCGCACAAATTCCCCGGCCGCGGTGGAGGGCGACTTCCCTTCCTTCAAATCTTTCTTTGCCCGATCGACAACCTTTTTCTGTGGCATGTGATTTCCTCTTAAGCATGGATGCCTGGCACGGGCAGTGCGGATGGCCGTGCTTTGCAGGCAGCGGAGTGCTGCGACAATAAGGGCATGCAGCGGATTGAAGACTACGGCATTATCGGCAACATGCGCTCCGCGGCGCTGGTGAGTGTTGCCGGCTCCATCGATTTCTTTTGCCACCGCACGTTCGACTCGCCGACTATCTTCGCGGCCCTGCTCGATGCAGAGCGGGGCGGCTGCTTCCGCATTGATACCAGCATGACGGCGGCCCGCACCAAGCAGCTTTACCTGCCGGAGACGAATATTCTGCTCACCCGGTTTCTTTCCGCCGATGGGGTGGCGGAGCTTACGGATTTCATGCCTGTGACCACGGGAGACACCCCCAGCCCGTATGCGCACCAGATCATCCGCATGGTGCGCGTGGTGCGCGGCGACATCACGTTTCGCGTGCTGTGCGCGCCGCGGTTCGACTACGGGCGAGTGGCGCATGAAGCGGTGGCGGAAAAGGAAGCTCTTCGCTTCCATCCCGCAAGCGACCGGTGTACGCCGATGTCTCTGCATGGGAGTATTCCCCTGGAGATTGAGGGCCAGGATGGAGTCGCCCAGTTCACCTTGTCCGCCGGGCAGAGTGCCTGCTTTGCCTTCGGGGATGTGCCCGCGGGCGAACGTTCGCCGCTCAATTTTCTTGAGCCGCAAGAGATACAGCGGCAGTTTGACGAGACGACGAAGTACTGGCGGGATTGGATCGGGCAGTCGCGCTACACCGGCCGCTGGCGCGAGATGGTCAACCGGTCCGCGCTGGTGCTCAAGCTGCTTACCAGCCATGAGCATGGATCGGTAGCAGCGGCGGTTACCTTTGGCTTGCCGGAGCACCCAGGCGGCACGCGCAACTGGGACTACCGCTACTGCTGGCTGCGCGATTCAGCCTTCTCCATGTACGCGTTCATGCGGCTGGGCCTGACCCAGGAGGCCAGCGCGTTCACCCGGTGGCTGCGTGATCGTGTGATCGAAGGCCTGAAAAACGAAGGACCCGAAGGACTGCTGCGGACCATCTACCGCATGGACGGGGGGAGTGACCTGGAGGAAAGCACGCTGGACCATCTCGCCGGCTATGGCGGGGCGCGCCCGGTGCGCATTGGCAATGGCGCCGGCACCCAATTGCAACTGGATATTTATGGCGAGGTGATGGACGCGATCTACTTGTCCAGCAAGTACACCGCCGGCATCTCGAACGATGGCTGGCGGCGGGTGCGCCAACTGGTTACCTGGGTAGGCAAGAACTGGAACCAGCCGGACGAAGGCATCTGGGAAGTGCGCAAGGGCAGGCAGCATTTACTGCACTCGCGGCTGATGTGCTGGGTGACCCTGGATCGAGCGATCCGGCTTTCGCAGAAGCGGTCGCTGGTGGCTCCTGTGACGGAGTGGTTGAGCATACGCGACGCCATCCACGAAGACATCTTCGAACATTTCTGGAGCGAGCGGCTGCAATCGTTTGTGCAGAGCAAAGGCTCGGAGGTTTTGGACGCGTCGGCGCTGCTGATGCCGCTGGTGCGCTTCATCTCGCCCGACGATCCAAAGTGGCGCTCGACCATGAAGGCGATTGAAGAACACCTGACCGAAGATGCCCTGGTCTATCGCTACACCACGGACGATGGTCTGGAAGGGCAGGAAGGAAGTTTTATCGCCTGCTCGTTCTGGCGGATCGAGTGCCTGGCCCGGCAGGGAGACACGGATAAGGCGCGCTTGCTGTTCGAAAAGATGCTGGGGTACGCCAACCATCTTGGGCTGTATGCGGAAGAGATCGGCCTGAGCGGCGAACTGCTGGGTAATTTTCCCCAGGGTCTGAGTCACCTGGCGCTGATCAGCGCTGCCAGCTATCTGGACCGGAAGCTCACCAATGCGCACGGAGAAACGTGGCAGTGACTAATCGGCTGCGCCGGCGGCTTCCCCAAACAAGGTGGATTGCCGTTCGATTTCGGCTTCGCGAAAGTTGCTGAGACCGACGCCCACGAGGCGAAAGCGTTGTTCTGTGCCCAGGGCGATTCGTTCGCGCAGAGCGAGAGCCATGGCGGTCAGCTCCGCACCGGACGCCGGCGGCATGGGCGGTGTGTGACTGCGGGTCAGGATGTGGAAGTCGCTGGTCTTGAGTTTCAACACCACCGTCCGGGCTATGCGGGCCTCTTTGCGGGAGGAGTTCCACACCTTTTCTGCCAGGCGTTCAATCAGTGCGCCGGTCTCGGACAGGGGGATATCGCGTTCAAAGGTATCTTCTGCCGAGATGGATTTGGTGGGCCTGCCGGCGATGACAGGGTGGTCATCGATGCCGCGTGCGAGTTCATACAAGCGATGCCCATAGCGGCCGAACTGCGCCTCCAGTACTTCCTTTTCCAGGGCTTGCAGATCTCCCACCCGCTGCACCCCGATCATCTTCAGCCGTTGTTCCGTCACCTTCCCCACACCGGGGATGCGGCCGACGGGGAGCGGTATCAGGAAAGCATGCACCTCGCTGGGTTGAATCACGAAGAGGCCATCCGGTTTGCGCCAATCCGAAGCGATTTTTGCCAGAAATTTATTGGGCGCCACCCCGGCGGATGCGGTCAGGGTAAGCTCCTGGCGAATGTCCTGCCGGATGGCTTTGGCTACGCGCGTCGCCGTCGCCAGGCCCGGCTTGTTCTCGGTGACGTCGAGGTAGGCTTCGTCGAGGGAGAGGGGTTCGATGTGATCGGTGTAGCGAGCAAAGATTTCCCGCACCGCCTGGGAGACGGCCCGGTAGCGGACGAAGTCGGGTGGGACGAAGACCGCATCCGGACACAGACGCTCAGCGCGGACTGCCGGCATCGCGGAATGTACGCCGAATCGCCGGGCTTCATAAGAGGCGGCGCAGACGACGGAACGCTTGCCGCGCCAGGCCACCACCACGGGCTTGCCGCGCAGTTGAGGATCGTCGCGCTGTTCTACCGACGCGTAGAAGGCGTCCATATCCACGTGGAGAATCTTACGCACGATGTTTCCATGATATGCCTGCGGAGTTCGTGAATTTTTACTCAGGCTCTCTGAAGAGTTTTCTGACGCCGCCGGCGACCAACAGGTTCAGGAATGCGGATATTGCAAACAGCGGCAGGTCGTAGAAGGCCGTCAGCGTCCTGGAGAGCCGGTCTGGCACGCCTTCGATGATTGCTATCTGGAACCATGGCAGGGTCAGCAGGCAGGTTGGTAAGAAGGTCCAGGAGCCGCTGTGCGGCGAGGATGTTGCGATGCCAAGGAGGAACGTAAGTGCAACAGCGAGCAGGTAGATTGAGCATCCCAGAAGGAACCCGCGGCTGAAGTACCTGGTCATTGCTGGAAGTTTACTCTGGTAGGCGGAGACGGGAGCTCAGGGATGGTTTGGCGGAAGATGGTGGCAGGCGACCAGGTACCCGGCCAGCGTTACCTGGACGGCGATATTTCCGATGGAGAGCAGTGAATTCCCACATCTCCCGGCTGGAAAGCGCCGTGAGATTTGGTAAACCCCAGTCCGTGATGGAGAAGCAGTCGGAAGCATAGAGGACGGTCCGTTGACAACCCAACTTCAAAGCAGGAGCATGGTTGGTCAGCACGCCCCATCGGCACAGGAACGTGCTCAACGTGGAAGGAGCACAATGCCCCCTATTGCTGGCACACGACAAAATCCCTGGGTCCTGAAAACACCGCCGGGCTCTTCTGAATTTCACGCGTACCAGGATCCCGCGGCTAGCCCTCCCGCTCTCGTGGTTCTGGTAGGCAAGACAGAACTCCGCTACGACCTGCGCTGCCTGGAAGACCTTCGCAAGATGCTTGAGGCACACGGTGACTGGATGCTGCTTGGCAGCGCGGATGAACAGAAGCCGGCGGCAGAGGGCACGGTCGAAGCATGGGGGCGCTCCAGCGCTAATCCGATCGGCGGCTGGTACGGTCTCAAAAAAGGTCTGCGGGGCCGTTTCGCGATGTACGTACCACCAGTGATGAAGGTGATGGGTTTGGCAGAAGTAGAGGCCAATCCTCGCAACAATCGCATGCGGGCTGTGTAGGTGCTTTCATGGTTTCGGCCTTGAGGTTCGGCGGCGGGAGCCATGAAAGCACCGCTAGTCAACTGGCTAGGCTTCCTTCAGCAACTCGGTACGGTACTTCGGAGCAAGAGCCGTTGCTTTCCTGATGAACTCCTGCTGCTGTTCTTTGTCGAGTTTGGGTGGGGCGGTGGTGCGCGTGGCTACCGGCACGCCAACTTCTTTGAAGAAGTTCTCTTGCCCTGAAGGCGAACAAATACACAGCAGACGGACCGGCCTGGACGATGCGTTGTGAAATTGATGCGGTGCGTTTGCCGGGATGTTGATGGTGTCTCCGGCGCGCACGACGGACTTTTGCCCACGGAAAGTGGCTTCCATTTCGCCGTCGAGCAGGATGAAGGTCTCTTCAAAGTCATGACGGTGCGGTGCGGGCCCGCCCCCTGGGGGAATGTGCATGTCAATGACGCAGAAGCGACCGCCCGTGTCCTCGCCGGAAACGGTGATAGTGTACGTATCGCCTACCAGGCCGATGTGGGGCAAGGCCTGATCGCTATCCAGCCGTGCCCTGGTAAGCATGCGCTGCAAATCGTCGGGGGGAAGGGGCGGGTACTGCGGGGTGGACTCGAGCATAACGGTTCTCCTTTTTTGCGTCTTGCGGTTCCGGCGTCAGGATTTCCACGATCCTGCGGTTTCGCTGGCAAAGGCCTCGTAGCTGCGCGGCGTATGACCAAGTAGCTTTGTGAGACGCGCAGCTTCCGTTTCGGTCGAGGCGAAACCGCGGTCGAAATATCCCTGGAACATCATGCGGAGATCGTATGCGCTCCAACCAGGCATTCGTGCGCGCATGCCCTGCTCCCACTGATCGAAATCGTGTCCCGTGTATTGGATTTCCCTGCCCAGGAGTTTGCTCCATAGAGCCGCATTCCCGGGACCGCTGATCAGGGCCGGCGAGACGATATCGTAGGTCTGCCCGTCATGGCCCTCTTCCGTCAGTGAGATTGCCGCCGCTTCCGCGATGTCTCTGATATCCGCCGCGGCGATGCCCGCGACGCCGAGGGGCATGGGATACACGCCCGCTTTCGTCAGGGCGTCCTTCAGTCCAAGATCGTTCTGGATGTAGTACCCGGGACGAAGGATCGTGAACGGCACGCCGAACTCGCGCAAAGCGCCTTCCACCGCGAGCTTGGACGCGAAGTGGGGTACATCGCGGAACTGTTCCACCTTGAAGACCGAAAGGTAGGTCACATGTTTCAAGGCAAGGCGCTTCGCGATGCCGTATGCGATCAAGGCCTGCGTCAATTCGTCGGCAACCACCGCATTCAGCAGAAAAAGCTTATCTACTCCACGCATCGCTTGCTCCACGGCCACCGGATCCAGCAGGTCACCTATGACCACTTCTACGCCGGCCTGCACCTTCTCCTCCGGCTGCTTGCGAGCGAGCACGCGGACGTTGGCTCCCCGCTGCAGTAACTCAGAGACGACCTTGCCGCCTACGTTTCCTGTTCCGCCAGTTACCAGAATCTTCATACCAGCCTCCATTGCTTTGATTGGTTACTGCTTTGCGCCACTCCTTAAAGATGCTTATGCGAAGCGTTCGGCATGGAACCGAGTGAGCAAAACGGATTTGCGCAGGTGCAAAACGGTCTGCGGATCGAAAGCGACAAGGGCAACGGGGAACCATAGAATGAGAGGATGGACACGGTTGACCTGAACGACATCCGTATTTTCACGGTGGTGGGTCAGGAAGTCACCCTAAGTTCCGCAGCCACGCAATTGAAGCTGCCGACCTCTACGGTCAGCCGGGCGGTGACACGCCTGGAGAAGAACCTTGGCGCCCTGCTGATACGGCGAAGTTCGCGAGGCCATGTTCTGACCGATTCCGGCAGGGCCTATCTGCAGGTTTGCCGGCGAGCACTCCGTACCCTGGATGAAGGCGGCGAGATGCTGGAGGTTCAGCGAGAACAGCCCAGTGGACTCATCAAAGTAGCTTGTCCGATTACGATGACCCATCTGATCCTGGCGCCCTTACTCGGTGAGTTGCTGGGACGATACCCGCAATTGCGATTGCAAATCGAGTCATACACCCCGGCGGCCGATCAGGAATTTCGTGAGGACATCGATGTGGTGTTTAAGGTCAGAACACCGCGAGATTCGATACGGCGCATGCGCAACTATCCCGGTACAAAACGGGGACTTTTTGCGAGTGCGCAGTACATCGAGAGGTATGGGCTGCCTTCCCGGCCTGAGGAATTGCTGACGCACGCCTGTATCGGCTCGGGGCCGTGGCAACTTAGTCGCGGCGACACGACGGTGACGCCAGCCATTCAATCGCAAATCATTCTGAATGATCCGTCGGTGCTACTGGATCTCACATTGAGCAATCGCGGGATCGCGCTGTTGCCGCTCTATATGGGGCGGTGGCCAGAGACAGCCAACAGGCTTATCCACGTTCTGCCGCGCTGGACTACCCAGCCGGTCACTCTTTGTGCGCTCTTTTCAGGCCAATCCCGCCTGACGCCTAAGGTTCATGTGCTGCTTGAGTTTCTGGCGGAGTATATCGGCACTCCCCGCGATCCACGGCTACGCGGTGTGGACGTGAAAGGGTTATTCACCCATATGCGTGAGTAGGGGCTGTCTGCGGCCCAGATGCAATGCCGAGACGCGCCGGTAATCGCAACCGGTAGCAGTTCTTACCTCCTACGGTTGAGCGGTCGAACGCATGACGATCTCTGCAACATTGACATCATCAGGCTGGTCAATCATGTAAGCAATTGCATGAGCTACCGCTGTAGCAGACATCGCAAACTTTTCTGCAGCCTGTTCCATTTGCTGCCTCAGGTTGACGTCCTTAACGTGAGCGCTGAAGCCTGTGGCTGTGAATCCGGGTGAGACGGTGCTAACGCGTATGCGACCGGCCAACTCCTGTCGCAGGCCATCCGACAACGCGAGAACGGCTGCTTTTGTTGCTGAGTACACGACCTGATTCGGCACCGTCTTGCGTGCTGCGGTCGAGATTGTGTGGATGAAGTGACCGCTTCCTTGTCTCTGGAACACCGGTAATGCGGCAGCGATCCCGTGAAGCACGCCTTTGATATTCACATCGACCATCTCGTCCCAATCGTCGACACGTAGATCTTCGATCGGCCCAATTGGCATAGCCCCGGCATTGCTAAAGAGCGCGTCAAGTCGCCCGTAGGTGTCGCACGCACCTTGCACGAGGTCAATAACGTCCTGTCGATTCGAGACATCCGTTTTTCTGAAGATCGATTGTCCTCCCGCTCTCGCAACTGCGTCAGCCACTTCAGTAAGCCTGCTCTCATCCCGAGCGCCCAGGACGACCTTCGCGCCCAGTTCTCCAAGGTGCAAAGCAGTGGCCTTTCCAATGCCGCTGCTCGCACCGGTAATGACAATGACTTTGCCGGTGATCACGCTTTACCTCCTCGCCACATTGACCAGTTGATTCTGTTCTGGCGATCAATCTTGATTGACCATAACCTCAAACGGGAACGGAGCGTGACCATAATCCTGTTTCGGCTTGCACAATCCTGTCGCAAGGCACATCGTGAAGAGATGTCCAAAATTGCTACGCTCATCTCGCGCGCTATAGGAACTCAGAGAGAGATGCTGACTGCTGTCCCAGGGCTGAGGCTTTACCGAGCGACGAGCCCTGGCCCGCATAAAGTAACCACCTATGAAGCCGGACTCGGGATTGTTGTTCAGGGGCGAAAGAGCATCACTGTTGGGAAGCAAAAACACGTCTTCGACGGCAGGCACTACATCCTCACGCCTACTCATCTTCCGGTGGAAACTCAGATACTCAGTGCGGACCCAAAGGTGCCATTTTTAGGCTTGCTGATCACGCTGGATATGGCCTTGGTACGAGAACTGATCTGCAGTCTGCCTCCAGTGAAGGAGCGGCAAGTCGGCGGGGATGCAGTCGCCTGTCCGATGACCCAGTCTTTGCACGATGCTGTTCGTCGGCTGATCGGCTTGACTGAGACTCCGCAGCACATCCCGGTCTTGGCGAACCTGATCCACCGCGAGATTGTCTATCACCTGCTGTGTGGTCCCCATGGTGTTCGTCTGCACGAAGCCGTCACTCTGAATACTCCTGCAGCTTCTATGAAGGCGCTTGCGTGGCTTGATCGCAACTTTCACCGCAAGTTCAGCATGTCAGCGCTTGCCAACCATGTACAGGTTGCGGAAAGCACCTTGCATCACAGCTTTAAGCGCCTTACCGGTATGAGCCCTTTGCAATATCAGAAGGAGCTACGGCTGAGAGAAGCGAGGCGACTTCTGTTCGCGGGCGCTGCTGCGGACCAGGGAACCGTAGCACTGTGTGTTGGTTATCAGAGCGTGTCCCAATTCAATCGCGAGTATCGTCGTCTTTTTGGCCGAACACCAGGTCAAGATCGCGGCTAGGCAGCAGCCGACGAGTCCATCTATGTCGGCTTTTGTTACAAATTCGGACAGCTTCCGTGAAGGGCGTTTATCATTCCATTCGCGGGTGAAGCGCCAGCCTTTTAGAGGTGATCTGGTACAAGTTCCCCGCGCCACAATGCGGGACCGCTAAGCTCGCATGAGGTTCCTGGGCAACGGCCATCAATCGCGGCGCTTCGTTCGCTTGATCTGAAAACTCTTGAGTACGGCCTCGGCAGGGGCGAGTATCGGAATCTCCCTTGAAATGCCAAAGACCATTCTCGTAGCCAGTCCACCATCGATGACACTCAGTATCGCTGCTGCCGCTGCATGTTTGTCGATTGCGAACGGCTCCAGCAGATTCATGAGATAGGCATGGAACCTGTTTTCGTGTTGCATAGCTATCCGATGGAACGGGTGAGCGAAATCCGGATATTCGGATGCGATGCGAAGAAACGGGCACCCGATGATATCGGGGTGGTTGACCGCATGTTCGATTCTGGCCAAGGCTTCCTGGATACCTTTCGGGGGAGAAGGGTTATCGAGAGCCTCGAAGAACGATCCGTCGCGGTATGCAAGATATGCGATCACGAGGTCGTCTTTGCTTGGGAAGTGGCGATAGAAGGTCGCCTTCGCGACCTCGGAGACAGACATGATCTTCTCCGTGCCGGTCGCACGTACACCCTCTCTATAAAAGAGGTGGTCGGCAGCTTCCATGATCCTTGCTCGTGGATCGGATTGTTTCTGTGCGTTCATGAGAATCATCTTGACATGTGACAGACTTGTCTGTCTACTCTAACTGGAACAAGACATACCTGTCTGTCTTGGTGCCTCGCTTCACGAAGGGAACATACCAAATGAATCAGCAAATCTCGCTCTTACCTCCGGTCACCGTCGAAACCGCTCCTGAGCAGTCTCGTCCCATCCTGGAGAATGTCAAGAAATCCTTCAAGTTCATTCCGAACCTCTTTGGAGTGTTCGCAAACTCTCCCACGATGCTCGAAGGCTACGTGGGGTTGGAGAAAGTCTTCGGCGCGGGCACCTTCAGTCCAGTGGAGCGCCAGATCATCCTGCTCTCCGCGAGTGTTGAGAATCGTTGTGACTATTGCATCGCGGCTCACAGCACCCTGCTCAAGGCTTTCCTGCATGTGCCGGCCGAGGTTGTTTCGGCGGTGCGGTCGAACGAGCCTGTATCCGATTTGAAGCTGGCGGCGCTGATCGCGCTCACAAAGGAAATCGTCACGGAACGCGGACACGTCAGCGCTCAGGTGATGGACAACTTTCTTGCCGCTGGGTACCAAAAGAACCAGGTGCTTGAGGTTCTGGTCGGGGTCGCTCTGAAGACCATGAGCAATTACCTGGACCACATCTCGCCGACGGAACTCGATCCGGCGTTTCAGGCTGAGGCCTAGCACCCTCGCCCTGAAGCAAACCTCAACCAAACCGCTGTTCACGAAAGGATTTATCGAAATGGCTAAGTTCGCATTGCTTGTCGAGATGAAGGCTATACCTGGAAAAGAAGCAGAGATCGAGGTGTTTTTGGAGAAGGAAGCCAGCCTGGTGAGAGGCGAAGCTGGAACCCTGTCGTGGCATGCCTCGAAGGTCGAAGGCGAACCTGGAATCTATCGGGTCTTCGACACATTCGACAACGAAGCCGCACGCGAAGCGCATTTGAGCGGCGAAGCAGGACAGGAGTTCGTCGAGAAGGCTGGAGACTTGTTCTCCGAAGCTAAGATCAATCGACTTACGGTGGTCGCCCAGAAGTAGGGTCTACAGGCGGCGCTTCGTTGCGAGGCCAATGCCATTGGACCGCGACGCCGTGTGGGAGATAGCTGCGTCCGCCCTGCGTTTCGGTCCGAGGCTTAAACCCAGGTTTTTGGCCGATTGCGACTGATGTGCCATTGGCTAGCGCTTGAAAGTGAAATTGAGGAAGTGAGAAAGAAATTGTCTAGCCGCCTAAGCAAGGTGTTATCGCTTTTACTGGGAATTCAGATGTTCATGTTCGGATTCCTTAAATTCTTCCAGCCATTCCGCGGATGGTTTGATGTCCAGATTCAACAGAGTCATCTGCCCCACGAAGCGATCATCGCGGGCAAGCTAACGGAAATGCTTACCGGGGTCCTCTTCTTGCTTCCGTGGCTTCGGAGATCGCTGACTTCAAAAAGCAAAGATCAAATCCTGCTGATCGCATGTTTCATCCTGTTCACTCAGATGATCGTGGCAATCTATGTCCACCTGCAGCCTGGCGTGCCTGCCAGCGTTCTTCCCCTGGGTATCAAACCGCCTGTGATTCCGGTTACGGTTCTCCTTCTAGGATTGCTCACTGCTTTCGATGTTTGGAAGCAACTGCGAGTAGAGATAACCAGGGAAATGCCACGCCAGTAACAAAGTTCGCGGCCGATCATCTTTGTCAGGGCGCGGAGCAGGAGTCCCGAACCCGACGAGAGCTCTTCACAGCCGACGTATCTCAAACGAACTACTGCATCGTTGAACCAACAGGAACACGACAATGGCGAATCTCTTCGAATCTGTTCAGCTCGGATCTCTGGTCCTGGCAAATCGCGTCTTCATGGCGCCCCTTACGCGCACGCGTGCAAACGACGATGGTGTGCCGAGCGAATTAGCGGCAACGTATTATTCACAGCGTGCGTCGGCTGGACTCATCGTGACCGAGGCGACGCAGATCTCGCCCATGGGCAAAGGCTACAGCAATACACCCGGAATCCATTCCCCTGAACAGGTGAGAGGATGGAGCCGCATTGTGGAGGCCGTTCACAAGAATGGAGGCCGGATCTTCCTGCAGTTATGGCATGTCGGCCGAATCTCACATACTTCCTTGTTGCCAAATAACGTGCAGCCTGTTGCCCCGTCCGCAATCCGCGCCAATGCTCACACGCACATCGCCACGGGAGCAGCACAGGTTTCAGAGCCGGTTGCCTTGACGCTGAGCGGCATCAAAGAGACTCTTGCGGACTATCGCCTGGCGGCGTCCAATGCAAAGGAAGCCGGGTTCGACGGAATCGAGATTCATGCGGCGAATGGGTACTTGATTGATCAATTCCTCCGCACAGGAACGAATCAAAGAACCGACGAATACGGCGGTCCTGCCTCGAACCGAGCACGCTTTCTTATGAAAGCAGTCGAACAGGTGCTTGAGGTTTGGGAAAACAAGCAGGTGGGTGTGCGAATCTCCCCCACCGTCGACTTCAACGACATGCGCGACGACAATCCACTCGACACCTTCTCCGTTGCGGTGGGAAAGCTCAACGACTTTAGGCTCGGTTACCTCCACGTGGTGGAGCAAGCGCAGGACAGCGAAGGCGGCGGCGAGGAAGCGGTTGCCTTATCGACTCGCCTGAAGACACTTTGGAGCGGCCTTTACGTTGTGAATGGTGGATATGACGGACCTAAGGGAGAGGAAGCGTTGCGCAGCGGGCATGCTGACGCTGTCGCCTACGGTCGGGCCTTCCTCGCCAACCCAGATCTTCCAAGGCGTCTGCAGCTCCGATCCGCATTGAATGAACCCGATCCGACGACTTTCTACGGCGGGGGTGCTGATGGTTATACAAGCTATCCGACGCTAACCTAGCTGTAGCGAGCACCAAAAGTTACGGCAAAGGTACGACGATGCTCTGAAAGCATGGAGCCTACACCGCCAGAGGCTGACGAGTCCGACTTACTCGTTGGAAGCAAGGTCTCGGTTGCGACGTAATCTCCTTGATGCACGCTGGAAAGCCGCGACCGATCTATAGCATTCGATCAGTTGCACTGGATGTCTCCTCGGTACCGAACACCGTTCACCACGCGGTACGACCTGACAAGATTCTCGACCGCGCTGATCTCGATTGTCAGGCCAGCCCTTTGGTCTGAATGCGAGGGAAGGTTATGGCGACGTAGGAGAAGCAGGATGAGTCTCTCCTCGTGGTATGTCCAGTCAGCCTCTTGAGCTTCCGTCATGGTCACCAACTTCGTGATGAGTATGCGCCAGATCACGCCTAACGTGTGTGTCAATACTCAAAAGGCCGAATAAATTGACGGCGCGAACTAAGCTGTTGATGGTGCTTTAAGGCTCGTGGCGCTGCTCCATGGTTGAGCATATGGTCAGGCTAAGCGCTTATGGTGGGCGGTGTCAGCGCGAAGGAGGGCGGGGTGCTCCTCAATGGAACTCGAATACTGTGTATCGGGCAGAACCCGACGTTGCTCGCTTCGCGTTGCCTCATCCTGAACAATGAAGGCTACGATACAGAAGCTGCAAACGTTGATCAGGGCTACCACGCTTTACAGGCGGGTCACTTCGACGTTGTCATCATGAGTGGCGCCGTGGCCAAAAAGCATGGTGAGTTGGTGTATGACTGCCCTGTCCACACTCGCAGCCTGGTCATCGAGGGCTTTCTATTTCCGTCTCAACTCCTGGCCGCACTCAAACAGAAGCTCTCACTGGCTGCTTAGTATTCATGCTTTGGTCCAGCACCAGTGGAACCGTGTCCGTTGCGTCGGCGCGAAATGGACCTAAACCTGTCAGCAGCAACCGCCATTGTCTGAGCAATTAACTTTTACACTCAAGCTCTGGCGGGAGATACGAGGCAGGCAAGCGCGAGGGTGCTGGAAATGATGTTGGCACCAAAGCAAAAGGGCGCTGAAGGTTTAGCACTCTTCAGCACCCCTAGCTCTTCAAAAGCACCGCACTAATTCCACAAGCCATTTATTCCAAGTGGCTTATGGCGGGGACGACGAGGCTCGAACTCGCGACCTCCGCCGTGACAGGGCGGCGCTCTAACCAACTGAGCTACGTCCCCAAGCGCTTGATCAGTTTAGCAGAACATTGCGGCAGCACAAACGGGCAGCCCGAGTGCCGCCTCGCTCTAGAGCGATCCCTGGTTGGGACCGGCGCCGATCGCCGCCTGGAGCTTGGCGAAGGAGCGAATGTAGTTCACCAGGTTCCAGGTATCCTCCGGCTTCAGGCGTTGGCCTTCGCCTTCCATCTCGCCCTTGCCGTTCTGGATGATGTAGAACAAGTCCCCATCCGAGCGGCCCTTCAGGGAGGAGGGATCGCGGAAATCGGGTAGTTTGGTTTTCATGTGCGTAGCCATCTCACCGGCGCCGTCACCGGCTTCGCCGTGGCATACGGCACACTCGTAGCCGTACACCTTCCTGGCATGAGCACGCGATTCGGCAGTTGGCTTGAATGGGTTTACCTGGCTGGTGGCCTGGGCGGGGATTTTGAACTCCGCGGTTGGCGGAGCAGGCGGCTTTGCCGCATCCTGCGCTTGCACGCACGAGGACCCAAAAGCAGTCAGTAAAAGAGACGCAAATAGCAGGAGCGGCTTCGACATGGGAGCCCCCTCACGTTGGAATGGAATGCGCTGAACACTCTACTCCGCAGAGCTGATGCTGGGAAGGGGGATTCCCGATGGGTTACGAGCGTTGATCTTCCAGGTCTCGCTCCCGCTCCAAACGGGCTACCAGGTGAGCCGCTGAGGGTTCTGCCACTTCGGCAGACACGCTCTCGACGTAGCTCTTGACCAGCCGGTAGACGGCTTTGGGTTCCACCTCACGAAACTCGGAGACCAGGTCTCCCGAGGGGGCGATCACCACCACGCGGTTGCCCTGGGCGCGCTCGCGGAGCAGCACGGTGGCGAGGGCGATGCCAATGCTGATGATCTCGTCGGGCACGTAGCCGTACTCCGTGGTGAGTGCAAGTACGTCCGCAGTCAAATCCGGTTCCAACTTCAGCTTCATCCTGGGCGGCCTTTCGGTGAGGGGTGCCTTACGCCGTTCGCCTTGTGTGTGTTCGTTTATTTAATCGGCAACGGGCGGCGGCGGATATGCAACTTCCGGGCAAGAATCAAAGCTGCCGTGTCCGGAGATGAGGCGGTGACCGGGCCATGGACGGCCGCAGCCGCCGGTTGGAGGCCGCTGGTGGTTTGTAATAGTATTCGACCGGAGAAACTATGCAGGCAGACGGCTTGACCGCGCTGGAAGCAGAACAGCCGAAAGCACTGGTCACCGGGGGCAGCACCGGCATCGGTCTGGGCATCGCCCTGGCTTTGGCCGATGCGGGCTATGAGGTCACGGCCACCGGGTTCAGCGAGCAGCAGGTAGCGGCACTTCCCCACCGCCCCCGCCTTTCCGGCGTGCCGCTGGATGTCACCTCGGCGTCGTCGGTAGCCGGCGTGCTGGCGCGGTTTGAGCGATTGGCGGTTCTGGTCAATTGTGCCGGCGTGCTCTTTCGCAACCATGCCGAGTACGATATCGAGACCTTTCAGAAGGTGATCGATGTGAACCTGACGGGCACGATGCGCATGTGCGTGGGGGCGCAAAGCCAACTTGCGGCTGCGCGGGGCTGCATCATCAACACGGCTTCGATGCTCTCGTTCTTTGGCGGCCCATCCGTTCCTGCGTACACGGCGTCCAAAGGAGCAGTGGCGCAATTGACCAAGTCGCTGGCGATTGCCTGGGCGCCCCAGGGTATCCGGGTGAATGCGATTGCTCCCGGCTGGATTGCGACCGAGTTGACGCGCGGCCTGGTGGAGGATGCGGACCGATCGGCATGCGATCCTGGCGCGCACGCCCATGCAGCGGTGGGGTGAGCCTGCCGATGTGGGTGGGGTTGCGGTGTTCTTATGTTCCGAGGCAGCACGATTTATGACCGGGGCGATCCTGCCAGTGGATGGCGGCTATGCGGCGGTTTAACAGGAGAGTGAAGGCATGAGCAGTGTTGCAGTGAATCGACCAGACGCGGAGCGGGATGCGGAAGCGCGCATCCCTTACCGGCATCCGCAGCCCAAAGAATGTTTCCCTGAGTTGGTGGTGCCCCATGCCATTCCCGAGGATGAGCGTTTGTGGGTGCCGCAGGCAGCGAATGTGTGGTTCCGTCCGCTGTGCTTATCGGCCAGCCGGGGGTACTGGATGAATTTGCTGCGGGTGCGTAAGTCGGGTGTGCTTTCGCGGCATCGGCATCCGCAGCCGGTGCACGGGTTTGTGCTCAAGGGCAGTTGGCATTACCTGGAGCATGACTGGGTGGCGACCGAGGGGTCGTATGTGTACGAGACGCCGGGGGAAACGCACACGCTGGTGGTTGAGCCGGATGTGCCGGAGATGATCACCCTATTCCAGGTAAATGGCGCGATGATTTATGTGGATCCCGATGGCCGGGTGCAGGGGTATGAGGATGTGTTTACCAAGATTGATTTGTGCCGGAAGCATTACACCGAGGTGGGGCTGGGGGAGGGCTACGTGGATCAGTTTCTCCGCTGAGGGTGGGGTTGGAAGAAATGCCTCTTTGTGTCACGCCGCAGGCCATGCCGGCCAACGCCAGTGGCCCCGACAGCCGCATGGCGCGTTTGAGCGACAAGCGTATGCTGGCTTCCCGCCGGTGTTTGCTTCACGCCGCAGGCAATGCCGGCCAACGTCACTGGCCCCCAATTTGTCATCCCGAGCGCAGTCGAGGGATCTGCTTTGCGCCTTTCTCCCTCCACAAATTTCTACATGAGCTCCAGCATCGGATGGGCAGAGGAACGTGGGTCTCGATAGCAGTCGCTTCGCTGCCAGGAATGACTCTTCTGCCATTCCTGCTGAAAGAATGGTTCCTCTGCGTGTCCGATGCTGGAGCTCATGTCAGAATTTGTGGCAGGAGAAAGGCGCAAAGCAGATCCCTCGACTGCGCTCGGGATGACAAAGGGGAGGCTAGTGGCGTTGGCCGACAGCCGCTTGTGGCGTTTGTGCGGCAAGCGTATACGGGCTTCCCGCCGGTGTTTGCTTCATGCCGCAGGCAATGCCGGCCAACGTCACTGGCCCCGAACTTGCGTCACTGGCTTCCACCTTGCGTCACTGGCTCCCACCTTGCGTCACTGGCTCCCACCTTGTCATCCCGAGCGCAGTCGAGGGATCTGCTTTGCGCCTTTCTCCCTCCACAAATTTCTACATGAGCTCCAGCATCGGATGGGCAGAGGAACGTGGGTCTCGATAGCAGTCGCTTCGCTGCCAGGAATGACTTTCCTGCCATTCCTGCTGAAAGAATGGTTCCTCTGCGTGTCCGATGCTGGAGCTCATGTCAGAATTTGTGGCAGGAGAAAGGCGCAAAGCAGATCCCTCGACTGCGCTCGGGATGACAAAGGGGAGGCTAGTGGCGTTGGCCGACAGCCGCTTGTGGCGTTTGAGCGACAAGCGTATGCGGCTCCCCGCCGGTGTTTGCTTCACGCCGCAGGCAATGCGTCAGTGGCCCCGAACTTGCGTCACTGGCTCCCACCTTGTCATCCCGAGCGCAGTCGAGGGATGAACCCGTCCCTGGGTTGGGGCATTGTGGGCTACTGCGGCTGTGCGTAGATGCGCTGGGCGTTGTCGTGCAGGTATCCGTGCGCGAAGGCTAACGCTTGCTCCTCGGTGACTTCTTTGCTCAGCAGCATTTCTGCCAGGGCGGCGGCGAGCGCGGTGCGCGCGGACTCGACCGCTAGCCAGTCGCTCTCTTCGGCGCCGATCGCTTCGTTGAAGGGGAACGCATCCGAGCCGAAGACGACTTTGTCGGGATAGAGCAGCAGCCAGTGGCGCAAGACCTGCGCCAGATCTTTGGGATAAAGGTAAAGCCCCATCAGGGATGAGTCCAGGTAGACATTCTCACGCGAGGTGAGCCAGATGGCCTGGTCCGGATACGGATAGCCGCCGTGCAGCAGGACGAATTTGACGTCGTTGTAGCGGGGGTCACGCAACACGTTCTCAAGGTTGAGAACATTGCCCCCGTTCATGCTGAAGAAGTCGCCGATTCCTGCAGCGGTGTGTATCTGCACGGCGAGATGGAGACGGCCCGCTTCCCGTAACAAATAACGGAATAAATAATCTTCCAGCACGGCGTGCTCGGCAGCAGTGGGCTTACCACCCGCGTGGTACTGGGCATAGATGCTCGCCGCGGCCGCTTGCGGCGGATCTTCAAAACGCAGCGATCGGAAATAGGCGATCTCGAATTTGATGGAGACGCCACCGCGGCTGCGGTTCTGCTCCAATATCTTCGTCACGAAGGAGAGGTAGCCGGCGAAGTCTTCGGGCAGTGCAGCCAGCCCGGCTTGCTTCAATTCGCGCTGCAGTTTCTGCCTCCTGCAACGGTATATACACGCGCTCGTCGCCATTGCGCGCGATCAGTTCGCTGTTATCCAGCGGGAACAGGAAGGAGTCGACGAAGAATACCCAGCGGAAACGTTTGGGATCGAGATACGGACCCAGGGCGACTCGATTTGCCATCATCGTGGTGACATTTAGCTGGTCGAGGATGCGATCGAAGTATTGGTAGCCAGGGTAGGTCTTACGCAGTTCCGCTTTCCTGGCGACCAGCCACTGCATGTGTGCCGGGCTGAAATCCTCATAGGGGTAGGCAAACAGGGCTTTGGAGGCGGCAATCAATTCGGGGTTGTCGAGGCGCAGCCGCAAGGGTGCGTGCAGGGGCGGCGAGGCCATGGCGTCGACATCGCTGTCGTCGGCGAAGCCGGGATGCCCGTGATTATCGAAAATGGCGATCTGGCGAATTTGCTGCAGCAAGCGATCGTAGGTCTGCTGGTAACCCGGCCCGGTGTTGGGACTGGCCTGTGCCCAGAGCGGGCCGGTACTGGCGATCAACAGCAGCAGGGTGAAACGACGCATGGTCAATCGTTGACGCCGGGCAGGGGTGTTACCGGGATCGCCAGCGCGTTCACAAAGCGGGGAAAGAACTCGAAGGCGGCTGCGACGGCGGAGAGCTCGATCATTTGCTTATCATCGAAAACCTGTCTTGCCTGCTGGTACACCTGGTCATCGACTCCGTGAGCCGAGTCGTGCAGCTTGTCGGCATAGCGAAAGCCGGCTTTCTCCTGCTCGGTGAACGGGCCCTGCTCCGGGTCTTCAATGCCGTGTATCTGGGCATCGGAGGCGCCCGCGAGTTTCGCCAGGAAGGAATGCGATGAGATGCAGTACGCGCACTGGTTCAGGTAAGCCATGCGCGTGGCAATCAGCTCTTTGTACCAGCCTTGGAGTGAGCCGTCGCCCATGAGCGGTTTGAGAAACGCCGCGAAGCCCATGGCCAGTGCGGGCACCTGGGCGACGGTCTTGAACATATTAGGAATTACGCCGCGATCGTGCAGCAGCTTGTCGTACAGCAGGCCGAGCTCAGGGGTTACCTGATCTCTTTCCAACATGGGGATGCGGCCTTGTTCTCTCGTGGGTGTGCAATCAGCTTCTCCTGTGCGGCGTTTGATCAGAGCCCTTTGAACAAGCCGCCGTCGACCAGCAGCGTTTGCCCGGTGATGAACGAGGCACGGTCCGAGGCGAGCCACACGATCGCGTCGGCGACTTCCCCCGGTTGACCGACTCGCTTCAAGGGAGCTTCCACCCCCAGGCGCGCCTCGAACTCCGCGGGGGAAATGCCCAGGTCGGTGGAGCGCTTGCTGATCAGCTGCTTCAATCGTTCGGTTGCGGTATAGCCTGGGCCTACGTTGTTCACGGTGATGCCGTCTTTGCCGAATTCATTGGCCAGGCTTTTCACCAGGCCGAGCACGCCGGCGCGTACGGCGTTGCTGTAGATGAGGTCCGCCACGGGCTGCCGTACGGTGACCGAGGTGATGGTGACGAATCGTCCCCACTGTTTCTTCTGCATCCATGGCAGTACGGCGCGGGCAAAGTGGACGATGCTCATGAAGTTGAGATCGACGGCGCGTTGCCACTCTTCGGTCGTGGTGTCGAAGAACATCTTGGCGGGCGGGCCGCCGGCGTTGGTGACGCAGACATCCACGCCGCCAAACTTCTGCGCCACCCTGTTCACGAAGGCTTCTATGCCTGCCGGGTCGGTCACATCCAGCGTTTCTGCCAGGACTTCCACGCCGTAGCGTTCACGGATGGCGGTGGCGGCTGCGTTGAGTTTTTTCGCGTCGCGGGAACACATGGCGAGGCGGGCGCCTTCGGCGGCGAACTTTTCCGCAGCGGCCCGGGCGATGCCATCACTCGATGCAGCCACGATTACATTTCGGTCTTTGAGTCCCAGGTCCACTGGATGATCCTTCCCTGTCTAGCTCTTGGTGATCGCGATGGGTACGCCCTGGCGAAGATAGGCGTCCTCTTTGTTGAGCCAGTCCTGGCGGGGCGGGTTGAAGATATCGAGATCGACGGTGTCTTCCAGGGCGACTGCCTCATGCGGCATGTGCGGCGGAATGCACAACACTTCGCCGGCAGAGACAGTGATCGTCTGGTTGTCGATCGAGAAGCGCAGCGCGCCTTCGAGGATGTAGGTTACCTGTTCGTTGTGGTGGCTGTGCATGGGGACGACCGCGCCTTTTTTCAAGAGCACACGGGCCACCATGATGTTGGTGCCTACCAGCATTTGCCGGCCGATGAGGGTGTTGAGACTTTCGATTTCGACGTCGTTCCACTTGGTGTATTTGGCTTGCGCCGCGTTTTCTGCCATGTCATTTCCCCTGCAAAACTTACCACAAAGCGGTGGTTGGCTGAGAGCGGGCCCTAGGCATGTGGCTTAACGGCAGCGTCCTTTACATCCGACGTGCCCAGCCAGGTGACGGCGCCGAACGCACCCAACCAGGAGCCGATCGCGGCGAACACGACGTAGATCGGATTGCCGGTGTAGCTGATCACGGCGAATGCCGAGAGCAGGTACCAGAGGCTGCTCCAGCTGGCCGCTACCGTGCGGCGGCGGGCCGAGACGGCCGCCGTGAAGAGCACGTAGACGGCGTCGGTCGCGGCGGTCGAGGCGACCACTCCCAAAGCGATCAGCGGGTGGGGCGCGTGCAGCATAGGCTCCTTCTCAGGAACTCAGGTTACACCAGGGATTCTTTGTCGCTGGCTCTGTTTGAGCAGCTGGTGCAGGAGGAAGAGGAGGATCACGGCCACGGGGAGCAGCACGTAGAACCAGACGAGCGCGGCACGGGAGGTATCTGGTTGCACGGTGCAGGTGGTGGTTACCTCGGCTGTTTGCCCGGCTCGTTGGACATGCACGGTGAGCTGCCATTTGCCGGGTTTGGGCAGGGGCACGCGCGCGGACTGCAGCAGCCGGTTGCCGCCGGCTTGCTGGGTGAGGCGCACGGTGGGCTGGGGGGTGGTGGTTCCCTGCCTGCTGTGGGGTGATGTCCACTTGCGCATCGAGCAGTGGGTTTCCTGTGGTTTGGTCCTGCACGATGACGCTGAGGTCGGCACTGCCGGTGGTGAGTGGTTGCGGCGCGGCGAAGACGGTCAGGGTGAAGGGCGTGGCATCCTGATGCAGCAGCACGGCGCCGCCGTCGGCGTGCGCCAGCGTGGTCCCTAGCAGCAGCGCGAGTGTCGTTGCCAGTGGGCCAGGCGGCTTCATGCTTTCATTATGACTTGGTGGTTGGGAGGGAGTGGGTGGTTGGGGTTCTGTGTATTTAGCACATCTCGCGAGAAAAAGCCGTCGGGCGATATGGGGCATTTGACTCATCTGCCGATCACGATTGGGTTGGCTGCTTTCCTCTCTGTTCCTTTGGCTGCAACTACTCATCGAAGTAATCCCTCTCCCCTTTGTCATCCTTACCGGAGCGAAGCGTAGTGGAAGAAACCCCTCTCCCCTTTGTCATCCCGACCGGAGCGAAGCGTAGTGGAAGTAACCACTCTCCCCTTTGTCATCCCAACCGGAGCGAAGCGTAGTGGAAGTAACCCCTCTCCCCTTTGTCATCCCGACCGAAGCGAAGCGTAGTGGAAGTAACCCCTCTCCCCTTTGTCATCCCGACCGAAGCGAAGCGTAGTGGAGGGATCTGCTTTGCGCCTTTCTCCCTCCACCAATTTTTACAGAGCCCCTGGATCGGACAGGTTGAGAGCCTAGACATTCACCAACACTCGCTCCCCTGCAACATTGACTCTCAGACGGCTCGCGCTTAGGAATAGCCTGGCTGCTTGTCCGATCCAGGGGCTCTGTAAAAATCGGTGGAGGGAGAAAGGCGCAAAGCAGATCCCTCCACTACGCTTCGCTTCGGTCGGGATGACAAAGGGGAGAGAGGGTTCCTTTCACGAGTAGTTGCTGCCAAAGAGCAAAGCAGATCCCTCCACTACGCTTCGCTCCGGTCGGGATGACAAAGGGGAGAGGGGGGTTACTTTCTCGACTGAGTCGTGTTGCTGCCAAAGAGCACTGCAGATCCCTCCACTACGCTTCGCTCCGGTCGGGATGACAACGGGGAGAGGGGTTACTTCACGAGTAGTTGCTGCCAAAGAGCACTGCAGATCCCTCCACTTCGCTTCGCTCCGGTCGGGATGACAAAGGGGAGAGGGGCTACTTTGACGAGTAGTTGTTGCCAAAGAGCAAAGCAGATCCCTCCACTACGCTTCGCTTCGGTCGGGATGACAAAGGGGAGAGGGGTTACTCCCACGAGTAGTTGCTGCCAAAGAGCACGGAGATCCCTCCACTACGCTTCGCTCCGGTCGGGATGACAAAGGGGAGAGGGGTGCTTTCGACGATTAGTTGTTGCCAAAGAGCAAAGCAGATCCCTCCACTCGCTTCGCTCCGGTCGGGATGACAAAGGGGAGAGGGGTTACTCCCACGAGTAGTTGCTGCCAAAGAGCACTGCAGATCCCTCCACTTCGCTTCGCTTCGGTCGGGATGACAAAGGGGAGAGGGGTTACTTCGACGAGTCGTTGCTGCCAAAGAGCACTGGGGCCGTACCCTACGGGTGCAGCATGCCGCGCATTTGCATGGGCTGGAGCACGATCCAGATGCCGGCCGCATAAGCCACCGCCGACCGTGGCCGCCCAGGGCAGGAGCAGCGTAGCTGCTCTGCCTGCGCGCGTGCCCCACTGACTCACCAAGCGCCACCCAAGGTACAACGTCAACAGCAAACCCACATCCAGCAGGCACAAGCTGCATAGACAAAGTGCGATGGGGATCAAGCAGCGGCAGAGCAGTCGCCCAACGTGGGCGGCCCGAAACCGGCAGACCCAGATCCATCGCCGCCTGACGAACCGCTGGACCCAGGCTCCCCCACGCAGTCAGCAAATGAAATAGCAAATGCGCCAGCCACATCGACGCGCCCAGCGGCAACAGCGCCAGCGAGAAGCGGCACAACCTCTCGCGTAGCGTTTGTCCACTGCCACGACCAGGCAACGAGGAGGCCAGCAACACCACAGCCGAGCACCCCTAACGAAACGCCAACGGCCACCAGCGCATGCGCCGTCACCATCACCGCAGCATTCGCGAAGCCACTCAACACCACCACCAGCGTCAGCGTCGCCACATCCACGCGCGACGAAAATCTGCCGAGTGACGAACGCACCGGGTCGCGCTGCAGATCGGCCAACGGAGACACAGCGACCAATCCAATGTTGTCGTGCGGGCAGGCTTTCACGCAGTCCATGCACAGCGTGCAGTCCATGTTCCCTGCCTTCTGCGGCATGTACAACTGCAACTCACAACCGCGGTGCTGCTGGTTCCCTGCTATGCAGTCATGCGTGGTGCAAGCGCCACAGGTGCTCTTGCTGCGCGCCTGCAGGGTGAAGGGAGACAGCAGCGAGGCGGCGAAGTTGAACTGGCCCAGTGGGCATACATACTTGCAGAAGCTGGCGCCGCGGAACACGGTGTCGACAGCAAAGGCGGCAGCAAAATAGGCGATCAATAGCCAGGCCGTGCGCATGGGATGATCCCAGAGCGCGAAGGCTTCAAACGACCAGAAGAACGCGGCCATCAGCGCAAGGGCCATCCACTTGTTGCGCAGGCGGCGCGGCCAGGTAAAACGCGCCAGGCCAAGCCGGTGGCCAAGCTCGCGCGGCAACATGAACGGGCAGGACATACAGAAGATGTTGCCAAAGACCAGCAGGCCGATCACCCCGAGCGCGCGCACATACGTCCAGGGCAACACGCCGGCCAGGTTCATCGCGCCCATGGGGCGGCCCTTGAACCCATCCGCGATCACCAGGGCGGCGAGCAGGAAGGCGATGCTTTGCAGGGCCATTCTTCCGTAGCGTGCCCGCAGCAGGGATCCGATGAGCGGGATGCGCAGCAGGTCCAACCGGCCGGACGAAGATCGCGGCGCCATGGGCCTTGCACTAATCGCCACCGTCGCGGTGGCAAAAGGAACCACGCGCTGCGACTTTGGCGAGAGCAACTGAACTGCAATCACCACCAGCGGCAGCAGGAAGAAAATAGAACCAAGCACCCACATCAGGGCGCCCGCCGCGGCCTGGTCGCCGAGAGCAGAGATGCCGAACACTCTGGGCGCGGCCTCATAGCTCGGATACACGACACGGCCGGCGAACGTGAGAAACCCGGCCAGGGCTGTATTCACCAGATCCGCGCCGACCAGGTAGGGCAACACGGCCCAGCGGGAACCACGGGCCACGCTGGGCCAGGGCTGGATGACCACAAACCAGAAGAGCAACGATGTTCCCAAAAAGCAGGCGTGCTCCACGCCGTGCCAGAAAGGAGAGCGCAGGGCGAAGTCATAGGCGGCAGGCACGTGCCACGCGAGGTAGGCGACGTTCATCGCCAGCCAGGCGAACACCGGATGCGTGAGCCCGCGGAAAACGCGGTGCAGCCCAGGGCTGCGAAAGAAGGGCCCCAGACCATCGCGCAGGGCGGAGCGCGGCAGAGCGCGCAGCAGGGGCACGGCGGGCGCACCCAGCAGCAGCAGCGGCGGCGCTACCGACATCAGTATCAGATGCTGTGTCATATGCGCGACCAGCAGCAGACTGTCGAGGGTATCGAGCGGCGAGGCGATGGCCAGCCACAGGCTGAAGAGACCGGCGAGAAAGCATCCCAGGCGCCACGCGGGAAAGAGCGCTGGCCGCGTCTGGCGAATGCGCTGCCAACCGCGCACGTAGAGCAACCCGGTGACCAGCAGAGCTGCCGTAGACCAGAACGGCAGGGTCCACGAACTCCAGGCAGCTTGCGAGACGGTGGGCGTCATGAACCGGCCCTACTGACCGGGGTCGAGCTCGCCGCTTTGTGAGTTCTGCTGCGACAAATCCATGGCGGGCCGTTGGCCGGCCGGGTGCAAGGTTTCGAGGAAGCTCACCAGCGCGGTCACCTCTGCCGGTGACAGGTTTTTGCCGTAAGCGGGCATGTTGCCGCCGCCCTGCAATACCTGGCGCACCAGTTGATCGTAGGTGAGCCGGGTGGCGACATCATCGAGTGCCGGCCCACGCTGGCCACCCAGGCCGCCAAGCATATGACAGTTGCGGCATTGCTTGTCCTGAAAGACGATCTGCCCCTGCCGGCCAAGCGGGGTCGCCGCATGAATGTACTTCACGGGCACCGGATCAGAACTCCAGGCCTGCATCTTCGGACTCCACGGAGTGTAGGTACCCAGGTGCTGGCAGACGGCAAAGAAGACCGCGAGCGATGTCAGCGACAACACGGCGATCGGGCGGCGGCTCCAGTGCTTCTCACCTTCCCCGGCAAACAGCGGCAGTGCCAGCAGAAAGCCGATCGCGACCACGGGGACGAACAGGATGAACGGCGTCTCGAGGTTCTCCGGGAGAAAGGAAAGGATGGTGTAGAGCCAGAGGAAGAAGTAGTCCGGCTTGGGCACCGTCTGAATGATGGTGGGATCGGGAAAACCGGTGGGACCGATCGGGCCCAGGAACAACGCGCAACATGCGACCGCCAGCAGGATGGCGGCGGAGAACACCAGGTCTTTCCAAATGGCGCCAGGGACGAACGGGATGCCGTCCTTGTGGGCCAGTTCGTCGTACTCCTTGACATAGGTACTGCGGCGTACGACGCGGCCGGGCATGGGCCACTCGTTGATGCCCAGTGAAATCACCAGCCAGACGTGCAGGCCGGTAAAGGCGAGCACCAGGCCGGGAATCACAAACACGTGCAGCGCGAAGAAACGGGTCAGCGTGGCGCCGGCGATGATGGGCCCGCCCAGCAGCAGGTTCACCAGGGCGCCCCCGACCAGCGGCACACGGCTGACGATCGAGGCGCCGATGCCCAGCCCCCAGTAGGCGTCCTGGTCAAATCGCATCACCTGCCCGGTGAAGGCCATCCCCAGGGTCAGCAATAGCAGGAACACACCCAGGATCCAGGTCAACTCCCGGGGAAACTTGTAGGCCCCGAATAGAAACACCTGCATCATGTGGATCAGTACCACGGCCACCATGAAGTTCGAGCCCCAGCCGTGCATGGCGCGCAGGAACCAGCCCAACGGCAACTGATGATTCAGGACCTGCAGGCTACTCCACGCATTCGCGGCCGAAGGCACGTAGACGATCGCCAGCAGGATGCCGGTCACGATTTGTAACATCAACAGCACGAATGCGGCGCTGCCGAAGACGTACCACCAGCTGGCGGTGTTGCGCGGCACGGCGTGCAGGGCTACATCCTTGACGGCGCCCTCGAGCTTCAGCCGGCGCTCGAACCACGCATAGGTCTGGGTTAACCAATGCATTGGGAACTTCCTTTCCGCAGGGACGCACTGGTGGAGAGGGTGGGCATCTGGCCGCCGTTGATCATCAATCGCCCGCCCTGCAGCTTGTAGTCATACTCGAACATGCCGCGCGGGGGTGGGCCGGCAGCCCGCGAGCCGTCGGCATAGTAAACGCCACCATGGCAGGGACACATAAACAGTTCTGACTGCGGGAACCAGCGAACCGGGCAACCCAGGTGAGCGCAGTTGATGGCGAACACCTGGAACTTCTGCGCTTCGGTGCGGCGCACCCAGCAGGCTGCCTTGGCGGTCGCTCCATCCCACGGCTCAGCGTGCGGGTTCACGAAGGTCGCCAGCCGGGTCGCGCCCAGAGAAAATTGATTGAAGTCTCCCAGGTCGATCCACCGGTCGTAGCCGCCATTTTTGCGGATGGGACCGAGCAGGTAGCCGATGACCGGGGTGGCGATCAGCAAGCCCACGGCTCCGTTGAGCGCGATGCCGATGGTCATCAGCAGCCACCGCCGCCGGCTTATGGAATTCACGTTGGTCATCGTCCGGTGCCTCCACTCCGTTTGGGTGCTGTTCCCGCCGCACCCGGGCGCTGGCTCGATAGCCAACCCACTACATCGGTAATTTCCTGATCGCTCATCGGATGTCCCGGCAGATCATTGCGCCAGTCAGGCTGACCGATGTCGGGCCGGCCGGCGATCACGATGGTGCGCAGCCCCTGGTCACTGATCAATGCCAGGAATGCCGGGCCGGTGATTGGTCCGGCTTTGCTTTTCACGTTTGCGCCGGGCGCGCCGTGACACCGGGAACAGTAGGCGCCGTATACCTGCAGGCCGTGCGCAGGGTCCGCGGTTTTGCTGGCGCGGTAAGGCGGCGGATTGGCGCCGGCAAGCGCATTGGGTTTGTACCAGGCCGCGCGCATTCCCTTGACCACTGCGTTCACCTGGTCATCGGTCAGGGCGGCAGGATCCAGGAAGCCAGGCATCAGGGTGCCCGGCTGTCCTTTCGCCACGATGGCCTTCAGTGTCGGCTCATCCACCAGCGCTTGATACACCGGGTTGGCCAGCTGGGTAGGAGGGTCCGTTCACGCCTTCTTCGCCGTGGCAGGCGCGGCAGTTCTGACGGTAGAGGGTGGCGAAGTCCATGATCGAATCCGGCCGGGGCACTTCCGGGCCTGGCTTCGGCTTTCCCGGCAGCGAGTTGCAGCCGAGCGCGAGCAGAGAACAAATGCCCAGCAGGGTGGAGATGTCCCCCACACAAGCCAAAAGCGGCTTGAGTGGGCCACCCTGGGTTTTCTTGAGGGGGGCACCCTGGGGTTTTGGGATGGGCAATGGGGTGTTCACCGGGGATCGTCCTCCCCACGGCGCTCTTCCATCATGCCCGGCGTCTCCAGACCGATGCGTGCCGCAAAGGGCAGGAACTGCTCGGTGTAGATGTGGGCCTGCTTGGCCACGACCAGGCCGGCCACCAGGCCGAACGTCACCTGCGAAGCCACGAACCACCACCAGTCGATGCGGGCATCGAGATAAGGATTGATCAGGCCCAGCGTGGCGTGGAGTACACCAGTCCACAACAACGGGGCGATGATGCCGCCGAGCACGATCGGATGCCGGGGCAGCATGGGGAGCATGGCTCCGTATAGAAGACCGACCAACACCGAACCGGCCGCGTGGATGATCGTCGCCGTGATCAGGGCGCTTAAGCGAAAGTGCGTGATCTCGGCCATGGTGGGGTTCGCCCAGCCCGCCACGCCGGCGCCGCCCAGCAGGTTCACGGCGTACCAGATGCTGTGATAACGGATCAGGCCGTAGAGCAACGCGGGCACCACCATGGCGGCGCCACCGGCGATGCCGCCCTTCATGCCTGCCATCACGGAAGGGGTGTGCACTGGCAGGCGGGCGCGGTGGCTCTCGTCTATCTGCAGGCGGGCGATCCGTGTACGCGTGGTGGTGAAGGTGAACTTCTCTACCTTGACCGGGATCATGATGTGGTGCTGGTGGGGCAACACCTGTCGAAACCAGCCCAGGCAGCCCACCACGACCAGGACGATGCCCAGCAGGCTGATGCCTTCATTCGTCACCAGGCCGGCAGCGGTAAAGGTCAGGCCCAGCGCGAGAACGACCGGCCAGGCGGTGGAAGCAGGCATCTCCACCAGCTCGTGCGAAACTTCGTTTGTTTGTTGTGGCTCAGTCACGGTTGCTTTCGTTTCCTCAACGGCCGATCACGTAGACAACAGTAAAGACGACCACCCAGACGGCATCGACGAAGTGCCAGTAGAGTGACAACACTTCCAGGTGCCTTCCATGGGTGGGTTTCAGATGTCCGGTCAAGCCGAAGATCAGCACGATCAGCAGCATGGTCAGCGCCGATGATGACGTGGGTGGCGTGTAACCCAACCAGCGAATAGAAGGTAGTGCCGAACAGGTTGGTGCTGATGGTCAGGCCATCGTGATAGATGAGTTTGTGCCACTCCCTGCGCGGTGCCGCCGAGAAAGATGGCGGCTAACACGACGGTGAGTGCCCACCACAGGTTAAAGGCAGCCATGGCGCTGCGCTTGAGGGCGCGTTCGGCAATCCAGATGGTGAGGCTGCTGGAGAGCAGGCAGACGGTGTTGAAGATGGGCAGCTCCAGCACCTGGCGGGGCTGCGGGCCGGTGCTGCTTCTGCCCATATAGAACACGTACGCGACCACAAAGATGGTGAAGATCGCGGTTTCGGCGATGATGAGCGACAGCATGCCGACGATGCCGCGGTCGGGCAGAACCCAATCCTGGCCTTCGGTGCCATGCGTCAGGGGCACGGTGCTGGTGCTCATTGTGTTGGCTCCCTCATGCTCATCTTTCTCACTCGTAGCGCGAGTCGGGATCTTCCGGATGCTTCAAATCCCAAAGCGGCCGGCGGCTGCTGACCACTGGTTCCACGGCAAAGTTGTACACCGGGGGTGGCGAGGCGGTGGCCCATTCCAGCGTCCAGGCATCCCAGGGATCGGGGCCGGCCTTCTCCCCGTAGAAGTGGGAGTAGACCAGGTTGTAAACGAAGATCAGGATGGCGATGGCCTGGATCAATCCTCCCGCCGAGACGATCATGTTCCAGCCATCCCAGCCGCGGCCTGGTTCGTAGGTGTAGATCTGCCGCGGCATGCCCAGCAGGCCGGGAATGTGCATGAAGTCGAACGTCAGATGGAAGCCGATGACAAACAGCCAGAAGTGCCACACGCCCATGCGTTCGTTCAGCATTCTGCCGGTCATCTTGGGAAACCAGTAGTAGAAGCCGGCGAAGAAGCAGAATACGATGCGCGCCCACCAGCACGTAGTGGAAGTGCGCGACCACGAAGTACGAGTTGTGCAGCTGCCAGTTCCAAGGAGCGATCGAGCAGCATGATGCCGGTGAGTCCGGCGACCAGGAACTGCACCAGGAAGGCGGTGCAAAAGAGCATGGGTGTGGCGAAGCGTATCTTGCCGCCCCACATGGTGGCGAGCCAGTTGAAGATTTTGATGCCGGTGGGTACGCCGACCATGCCGGTCGAGAGCACGAAGAAGGCGTTGCCGGCGGAGCTCATGCCGATGGTGAACATGTGGTGCGCCCACACGCTCAGGCTGATGATGCCGATGCCGGCCGATGGCGGCCACCATGGCGGGGTAGCCGAAGATCGGCTTTGCGCGAGAACACCGGGATCACTTCGTTGGCGATGGCGAACGCCGGAAGCACCAGGACGTAGACCTCGGGATGGCCGAAGATCCAGAAGAAGTGCATCCACAGCACGGCGCGGCCGCCCGCCTGCGAATCGAAGAAGTGGCCGCCGAGATAGCGATCGATCAACAGCATGATCTGCGCGGCGGTGAGCGGGCTGATGGCCACCAGAATCAAGCCGGCCACCACCAGGTTGAGCCACACCAGCAGCGGCATGCGCAAGAGGGTCATGCCTTTGCAGCGCATGGAGAGGATGGTGGCGATGATGTTGACCGCGGCGCCGATGCTGCCGAAGCCGGAGACGATCAGGGCCAGCGCCCAATAGTCCGTGCTGTGGCCGCGGCTGAAGGCGCGTTCGGTCAGCGGCGCATAGCCCCACCAGGTAACGTCGGGCGCGCTGCCGGCGCCCTGCAGGCCGACGCCGCCGATGAAGCTGTAGTACAGGAACATGCCGCCCATCGCGGTCATCCAGAAGCTGAGAAGCATTCAAGCGCGGGAACGCCATGTCGCGCGCGCCGATCATCAGCGGGATGAGGTAATTGGCGAATCCGACGATCAGCGGCATGCCCACGAGAAACACCATGGTGGTGCCGTGCATGGTGAAGATGCGGTTGATAGACTTCGGGCGAGAGAAAGTCGTTGTGCGGCACGGCCAACTGGATGCGGATCAGCATGGCCTCCACGCCACCCACCAGCAGAAAAAGCAAAGCGTAGGCGATGTACATCAGGCCGATCTTTTTGTGATCGACGGTGGTGACCCAATCCTGCACGACGTCGAGCCAGGTGTGGTAGGTCTCACCCCGAGGCGTTACGTCGATGGCGCCCCCCAGGGGTAGAGTCGAATCGGCCATGCCAACAGCTCCTTACTTCAACGTAGAAAGATAGGCCACGATCTGGTTGGTTTCGTCATCGCTCAAATGCATGGAGGGCATCAGGCAGCCGGGCTTGATGTAGTCGGGATCCTTGATCCACAGCTTGAGGTCATCCACGGTGTTGTTGGCGGCTCCGGAGGCGATGGTATCCCGGCTCATCAGGTGGGTGAGGTCGGGACCGAAGCGGCCCTGGGCGTCCGTGCCGCGAATCACGTGGCAGTTCACACAGGCGCGGGAAGCAAACACCTGTCTGCCCGCGGCGGTTGCCGGGTCCTGCACAGCGGGCTGCTGTTGATTCTTTACCCAGGCGGCGAAATCCTGCGGGGTCTGCACGTAGACACGCACCAGCATCTTGGCGTGCTCCACTCCGCAGAATTGGGAACACTGGCCCACGAACATCCCGACCTTTTCGGGATTGAACCACATGCTAATTTACCTTGTTGGGAATGGAATCGATTTTGCCAAACAGCGCGGGTACCCAGAAGCTGTGGTCGACGTCTGCCGAGAGCAATTTCAGGGAGGTGACGGTTGGGGATTTTTCTGTGCTCACCGGCACGTGCAATTCGCCGGCCGTGGAAAAGCCGTATTCGGGATAGCGAAACTCCCACCAGTACTGGTGCCCCATGACTTCAGCTTGCATGGCGGTGGGCGGCATCTTCTGATCCTGGATGGCGAAGAGGATGCGCGCGGTGGTGAGGAACAGCACGACCACGATCAGCACGGGGATCACGGTCCACGCCAGTTCGATCTGCGTACTGCCGTAGACCTGGGGTGGTTCGCTGTCGTCGTGCTCATCCCGCTGGCGGAAACGAATGATGACGTATAACCAGAGCGCCGTGACGACGATAAAGATGGCGCCGGTAATTTGGATCACGAACAGCGACAAATTGTGAATCAGGTGGGCCGGCCCCGATTGGGGCGAGAAGGTGGTGGGCGTCTGGTAGACGATGCTGTCGCGGGGCGCAGCCCATGCGGCGTGCGCGATGCCACTGAGCAGGAGTAGCCCTGCATAGGCGGCTGGGCCGGGCCGTGTACGCTGTCGCCATCCTGCTGACATGAGTGGTGTGTCCCTCGGAAAACATATTGTAGCGCCTGCTGGTTGCGATGCTGTGAGCATCTCGCGGGTGAGTGCGCCATTTGGTGGCATCTTCGCTGGCTGGCTTCGATGGCGGAAACAGGAATCGGTCGCTTGTTACACTACCGGCAGTGAAGCGCCTGATTATCAACGCAGACGACTTTGGTCTCGCGCCCGGCGTTAACCGCGCGGTGATGGAATTGCAGCGAGCCGGCGTCCTCACCTCGACCACGCTGATGGCGAATGGGCCGTGTTTTGCGCAGGCGGTGCATGCTGCGTTTGCTGCAGCCTTCGCTGGCGGTCGGGTGTCACGTGGTGCTGATCGATGGCTCGCCCTACCTGCACCCGGACGAGGTGCCTTCCCTGCTCGATCCGTTGCGTCCTTCGTCTACTTTGCTGCGGCCGACGGTGGCAAGTTTTGTTCGTGATTTAATGCGCGGGCGTATTCGCGAGAAGGATATTCAGGCGGAGGCCATCGCCCAGATTCGCCGGATTCAATCGAGTGGGTTCACGGTGAGCCATGTGGACTCGCATAAACATGTGCATGCGTTTCCCCGGGCGCTGGCGCCGATTCTGCGTGCCGCGCAACATTGTGGGGTGGAGTGTGTGCGCAATCCGTTTGAGCCGGTGTGGAGCCGGCGGGCGACGCAGCCGGCGGGTGCGTGGCGGCGGTTCCAGGTACGGGCGATCAATACTCAGCGGCGGCGGTGGCACAAGGTGGTCGCGGAGTATGGCATGTGCACGACCGACGGCGCGCTGGGGGTGCTGGCTACGGGGATTCTTGATCAACGCAAGCTGAGGGCTATTTTGCAGGCGGTCCCGGAAGGGACGTGGGAGCTGGTGTGTCATCCGGGGTATAACGATGCTGAGTTGCAGAAGGCGCGGACGCGGCTGCGGGTTTCGCGGGAGGTGGAGCGTGTCGCGTTGCTGAAGGTGGTTCCGGAGGTGTTGCGGCAGGATTCTGCGTTGGTGTTGACTGATTTTCATGGTTTGCGTGACGCACGGTAGGAGTGCGGCGGTGTTTTGTTGGTGTTTTGCTTAACGTGCGGCTTGTGGTTGCTGGGTCTGCTGCTTTCTCTTTTTGTCATCGCACCCTTTTTTGTCGTCGCACCTTTTTTGTCATCGCACCCTTTTTTGTCATCGCACCTTTTGTCATCGCACCCCTTTTTGTCATCGCACCCTTTTTTGTCATCGTCCCCCTTTTTGTCATCGCCCACCTTTTTGTCATCGCCTCACCCCTTTTGTCATCGCACCCCCCTTTTGTCATCGCCCCCCTTTTGTCATCGCACCCCCTTTGTCATCGCACCCCTTCGCCCCCCTTTTGTCATCCCGAGCGCAGTCGAGGGATCTGCTTTGCGCCTTTCTCCCTCCACAAATTTCTACATGAGCTCCAGCATCGGATGGGCAGAGGAACGTGGGTCTCGATAGCAGTCGCTTCGCTGCCAGGAATGACTCTCCTGCCGTCCTGCTGAAAGAATGGTTCCTCTGCGTGGCCGATGCTGGAGCTCATGTAGAAATTTGTGGCAGGAGAAAGGCGCAAAGCAGATCCCTCGACTGCGCTCGGGATGACAAAAAGGGGGGTGCGATGACAACAAAGGGGGTGCGATGACAACAAAGGGGGTGCGATGACACAAAGGGGGTGCGATGACACAAAGGGGGTGCGATGACAACAAAGGGGGTGCGATGACAACAAAGGGGTGCGATGACAACAAAGGGGTGCGATGACAACAAAGGGGGTGCGATGACAACAAAGGGGGTGCGATGACAACAAAGGGGGTGCGATGACAAAGGGGGTGCGATGACACAAAGGGGGGGCCACTGTGGCGTGGCGACGAATTTTGGCGGATGGGGCCGCTACGTCTCCCACACCGTCGTTCGTTACGGAACGGCTTGCTATACGATGACTTGCGGCTTAGGAAACATACGTGGAGAACGAAGTATGAAGATCGGTATCACTTGCTACCCGACGTACGGGGGCAGTGGCGTTGTGGCCACCGAATTGGGCATTGAACTCGCAGCACGCGGTCACCAGATTCACTTCATTACCTATTCCCAACCGTTTCGCCTCACCGGCCGCGAACAGGGAATCTTCTATCACGAGGTCCCGGTCTCGAACTATCCGCTGTTTGAATACCCGCCGTACGATCTGGCGCTGGCTACGCGCATGTCCGAAGTTGCCGAGTACTACGAGCTTGACCTACTCCACGTGCACTACGCCATTCCCCACTCGGTGTGCGCGCTGCTGGCACGGCAAATGCTGGCGCGGCGTAAACATCTTCCGTTTGTGACTACGCTGCACGGCACCGATATCACCCTGGTTGGGCTCGATCGCTCGTACCTGCCGATCACGCGGTTTGGGATTGAAGAGAGCGATGGGGTCACGTCCATCTCCAATTACCTGCGGGAAAAGACGGTGGAGGCTTTCGGCATCCTTCGTCCGATTGAGGTGATTCCCAACTTTGTGAATTGTGACGAATACAAGCCGCTGGGCGAAGGGCGGGCTGCCGCACGGGCACGGTTCGCCGAGCCGGATGAAAAGATATTGCTGCACCTTTCGAACTTCCGCCCGGTCAAGCGCATGCTGGACGCGATCCAGGTGTTTGCGCGCATTGCCGAAGTGATGCCGGCGCGGTTGTTGCTGGTCGGCGACGGGCCGGAACGCTCGTCCGCGGAATACCTGGTGAATAGCAAAGGCCTGCAGCACCGGGTGCAGTTTCTGGGCAAGCAGGAACGGGTGCATGAGCTGTTGCCCGTGGCCGACCTGATGCTGATGCCCAGCGAGATGGAATCGTTTGGCCTGGCTGCGCTCGAAGCCATGGCGTGCAAAGTGCCGACCATCGCTACCCGCGTCGGCGGCGTGCCGGAACTGATCACCGATGGCGTGACCGGGCGGCTGTTCGCGGTGGGTGATGTGGATGCCATGGCGGCCGGTGCGCTGGAGCTGCTGAGCGATCCAGACCGGTTGACGGCGATGGCGGACGCGGGCAGACGCTTCGCGCAGGATCATTACTGTGCTTCGCGCATCATCCCGGCGTACGAACGTTATTACGAACGCGTGCTCGCCCGGGCCGACGTCTGATCGGCCAGCACCAGCACGTTGGGGGCGATGGGGATCTCCAGCGTGACGCGGGTGCCGCGACCGGGGCGGCTGAATACTTCAAAGCGGGCACGGTCGCCGTAGAGCACTTCCAGCCGTTCGCGCACATTGCGCATACCGATGCCGGCGCCGCGGCTGGCGAAGCCGACCTCGCGAGCGCGCCCTTCCACCATGCCGACGCCGTCGTCTTCCACCTCCACCACCATCTTGTCGCCCATGATGCGGCTGCGCAGGACGATGGTTCCCCCCTGCAGGCGCGGCTCCAGGCCATGCTTGATGCTGTTCTCGATGAGCGGCTGCAGGAGCATGCAGGGGACTAACAGTTCCAGCGTGGCGGGATCGATTTCTTTTACGACGCAGAGCTTTTCCGCGCCGAAGCGCACTACCTCGATGCCGAGATAATCGTCGGTGAAGGTCAGCTCTTCGCGGAAGGGTACGTAGGAGTCGTGATCCTTGAGCAGCGCGCGGAGGATGTTGCCCAGCTGCACGATCATTTCCCGCGCCATCTCCGGGCGAAAGCGCACCAGCGAGGCGATGGAGTTGAGGGTGTTGAAGAGGAAGTGGGGGTTGATCTGGCGCTGCAGTGCGTCGAAGCGGGCTTCGAGCACGAGCTGCTTTTGTTCCTTCAGCTTGAGTTCGATGCGGCTGGCGTTCCAGATCTTCAGCGGGATGGCGACGACCACGGCGGGGCAGACGCAGACGGCGAGTTTCACTCCCCAGCGGTGCGAGTCCAGGCTGAAGAGCCAGCCGGGGTAGAGGCTGGCTAGCCACATGCGCACCATCTGCATGCCGGCGATCAGCATTAGCAGCAGGATCTGTCGATCGAAGCGCGGTTCCAGCAGGTTGCGGCGCACCCAGCGGTAGATACTCAGGTCGACGAAGGGAGAGAAGGACCAGACTTCTTCCGGCTCGACGGCGCGGCCGTAGAGACCGGAGACGATGGCGACCGCCAGCAGAAAGGGCAGGGTCAGATATTCGTGGTGGAGCATGGCGGGCAGCGAGAGGACGGCGCCGCCGAGGAGCGCGGACCAGGGTCCCAGCAGGATGCCGAGGATGATGACGGTTTCGAAGCCGATATCCGCGGCGTAGAAGTTGGGCACGATGAAGCGGATCCAGACGCCGAGGGTCAGGGGGATGCAGAGGAAGGCGAGGAGTCCGATGGTTTGCGCGGTGTTGCGCCGTTCGGCGAAGAGCAGGCGCTGGAAGGTTAATGCGCGGGCGGTGATGGCGGAGACGGCCGCGGCGACGCCGAGCTTGATGAGCAACGAGACGAGGACGACCTTGGGCTCAATCACGCTTTTACTCTACGCCAATGGGTTGGCCGGCAGGCTGGGCACTGCTGGACACAAGGCGGCGGAAAGACTCTAATTAAGGCATATGCCATTGCAAGACGTAAAGAAGGTGGCGGATGCCGACTTCCCCACGCGGTGGGGACAGTTCCGCATTCTCGGCTTTGAAGGGACACGGATTGATCCGGAGCCCTGCAAGCCAGGGACAGCGCCGGTACACAGCAAGATCGAAGCAGCCGTTGCGCTGGTGATGGGCGACATTCATAACGGGCCGCCGGTGGTGCGGATCCATTCGCAGTGCCTTACGGGGGATGTGTTTCATTCGCTGCGCTGCGATTGCCGTTTGCAGTTGGAGTTGGCGATGCGGTTGATTGCCAAGGCCGGGGCGGGGATTCTGCTGTATGAGCAGCAGGAAGGCCGTGGGATTGGGTTGATGGCGAAGCTGCGGGCGTATGAGTTACAGGACCAGGGGCTGGATACGGTGGAGGCGAATGTGCGGCTTGGGTATAAGCCGGATTGCCGCGAGTTTGAGTTGCCGGCGGAGATTTTGAAGTTGCTTGAGGTTCCTTCGGTGCGGTTGATTACGAACAATCCGGATAAGGTGGAGGCGTTGGAGTCCATCGGGATTGGTGTGGTGGAGCGGATTTCTGCGGAGGTCGAGCCGCTGGATACGTTTGAACGGTATGTCCAGGTGAAGCAGGAGAAGATGGGGCATATCAGTGACCGGGTTCCTGAGGACCGGGTTCCTGAGCTCGGGTGAGCTGGGAGAGTCACGGGTTGGGTGCGGCGGAAGGTTTCGCGGCTCCGGCCTGGATTACCTTGGCGGTTGTGATCGCCTGGCCTACGTGGCGCTGGGTGTGCTCGGCGGCGTGAACCAGTAACCCGGCGAGGGTGGTGGGCAGGCGCTTGCGGCCGATCGCTACGGGTGTCTCCAGGGGCTGGCGGATGATCACGTTCAGGCGTTCCCGGGTGAGGGCAAGGCTTGCTTTGAATTCTTCGAAGATGGACGCGTTGCTGCCTACCGGTTCCATCTCTGCCGCCAGCGCGGCTAACTGCTCGGCGTTCAGTGGAATCCCCTGGGCATAGCAGCAGAAGCGATCCAGGCTGCGAGCGATGTGCCTTAGCTGGAACGCCACCGAGGGCAATTGGAACGGGCGCGCGTGGATTTCCTGCTCGCTCAGAGGGGCGCACCAGCGGGTGAGATCCTCTTCCGCCATTTCGAGCGAATGCAGCACTGCCCGCTGCACGACCGGTAGTTCCGTGAGTGTTCCCCGCAACCAGGGTTCGGACACGTTAATCTCCTCTTCGACCCAAACGCTACAACCCGTGCGCCTCACGAAATTGGCGGACCACTTCGGCCGGGTCGCGATGCTCTCCATCGACGGCCTCGTTCATGGCCTGCATCTGCTCGGCGGTGATCTTGCCGCCCAGGCTGCTCATCGCAGCCCGTAGCTGCGGCCAGCGATCAAGCGCCGCCTGCCGCACCAGGGGCACGGCCTGGTAGGGCGGGAAGTAATGCTTGTCATCCTGCAACACCGTGAGATGGAAAGCCTTGATCGGACCGTCGGTGGAATTGCCGGCGATGATGTCGACCTGGTGACCATTCAGCACGCGGTACAGCAGTCCCAGGTCCATCACGCGGGGCTTGCCGTCGAACTTAAGATCGTAGGCGCGCGACAAGCCGGGCAGTCCATCCGGCCGCTGCTCGAACTCGTAGCCCACGCCCAGCTTCCAATGCGGGCTATACGGCGCTACCTGGCTCAGCGTGGTCAGGTGGTATTGCTTTGCCTGCTCTTCCCGGATGACCATGGCGAACGTGTTCTCAAATCCCAGGGGCTCAGTCGCGGCCACCTGGTACCGCTGCTGATAAAGCCGGCGCACGGTGTCCAGGGCGCGGTCGGGGTCCTTCTCCACTGGCTGCTTGAGAATCGCCGTGAGCGCGGTGCCGGTGTACTCCACGTAGGCATCGATCCGGCCGGCGGCCAGGGCCTGGTTGCAGATGTAGCTGCCGGCCAGGTAGAAGCGGCGCTCTACCTTGAGCCCGGTCACATGTTCGATGTGCTGGGCCAGCAGCTCGCCCAGCACTACCTGCTCGGTAAAGTTTTTGGCGCCGATGACCGGGTGATCCGGACGCGGCGGCTCACAGGCCGCTATCCCCAGGAGCAGAGTCGTGGCCACGAGTGCCAGCAGGCGCGCCTTCACGTGCGTCCCGCGGAGGGCACCTTGAGCCGGCCCTCGACCCATCCCAATCCAGTGTCGGCGGCGATCGCCAGCAGGGCCGCGGGGATGGCTCCGGCGAGGACCAGGCGATTGTCTACCGAGGCCACGCCGCGGAAGATAAACTCGCCCAGTCCGCCGGCGCCCACTGCGGCGGCGATGGTGGTGATGCCGACGGCCAGTACCGTCGCCGTGCGCAGGCCGGCGAAGATAAAGCTGGCGGCCAAGGGGAGTTCCACTTTGCGCAGTCTCTGCCCGTCGGTCATGCCGAGGGCTTTCGCCACTTCGAGTACGGTCGGGTCGACTCCTTCAATGCCGGCGTAGGTGTTGCGCACGATCGGCAGCAAGGCATACGCGGTCAGCGCGGCGATGGCGATGCGGGCGGCGCGATCGCCGAGCCAGGGCAGCGGCAGCAGGAAACCGAACAGCGCCAGGCTGGGGATGGTCTGGATGATGTTCACGACGCTCAGAACCGGCTTGGCCCAGCGCGGATGGCGGGTTAACCAGATGCCGGTGGGCACGCCGATCGCGGCCGCCAGCAACATCGCTGAGCCGGTCAGCCAGAGATGCTCCAGGGTCAGCTCCGCGATTTGTGAACCGTTCTGTGCCAGGAAGCCGGGCATTACTTAGCTGCCTCCTGGACCGAACGCAGGCCTCGGTGGACAGCCTTCACATAGCTTTGCACCGCCGGGATGGAGGAGCTGAGGAATTCTTCCGCTGGCAGATTGGCGACGACTTTCCCTGCTTCCAGCAGGACGAGATGGCTGGCGAGGTAGAGGGCTTCGTCGAGATCGTGGGTGACCAGCAGGACGGTTTTGTGCAGGCGGGACAGCAGGTCGCGGAGCATGTCCTGCATTTCTGCCCGGGTGAGCGGATCGAGGGCTCCGAAGGGTTCGTCCATCAACAGCATTTTCGGCTCGGCTGCGAGTGCGCGGGCCAGGCCTACGCGCTGGCGCTGGCCACCGGAGAGTTGGTAGGGCAGACGAGCGGCGAAGGTCGCGTAGTCCAGGCCGACTTGCCCGAACAATTGCTGTACGCGTGGGGTGATTTCTGCGGTGGGGCGGCCTTCGATTTCCAGCACCGTGCCGACATTGCGCTCGGCGTTGAAATGCGGGAAGAGGCCGGTTTCCTGGATGACGTACCCGATGGAGCGGCGGAGGGCGATGGGGTCCCAGGCGGCGGTTGGTTTGCCGTCCACGATGACTTGCCCGGTGGTGGGGTCGATGAGCCGGTTCACCATGCGCATCAGTGTGGTTTTGCCGGAGCCGCTTCTGCCGAGTAGGGCGGTGGTGGATCCGGTGGGGATGCTCAGGCTTACCTGGTCGAGGATGACTCGGCCGTCGGCGGTGGTGAGTCCGATGTTTTCAAATGCAATTGCCGCTTCCTCTGTGTCCATCGGTTTCCTCGAGGTTCGTGCGGCTTTCGCTTGGGGTGTAGATGTCCCCCACTCAAGCGAAGCTTGAGTGGGCCACCCTCCATTTGTTGGGGGTGTAGGAGCTTGTTCCCCACCCTCGATTTGTTCGGGGTGTAGAAAGACCTGGTGGTCCTAAAGCTGGGTAGCCCTAAAGCTGGGTGGCCCATTCAAGCCGTGTTTGGCTTGAGTGGGGGACATCTCCACAGCTCAGCTTCAAAAGCTCTAAGAAGGAGGCGGCTCCACCACGACACCGTCGATCTTGAGCGGTGGTGCACCCTTCACCCGCACCATGGTGATCTTGGAGAAACCTTCCTTGAAGCTGGGTGGACGCAGGCGCTCCGCCATCTTGCGCATGATGTCATCGCTGACGGTGCGCTCGCGGCGGTTGTTGCGCTCCATGCATACTTCAAGTGGTACATCAAAGAACACGGCTTGTGCTTCGTATCCAAAGCTCTTAGCCATCTTGATCCATTGCCGCCGCTCGTGCGCCGACAGGTTTGTGGCATCCACGTAGTTCCACGGCATCTTGGCGATCAGGCGGGCGCGCAACAAGGAGCGCAGGGTGGAAAACACCAGTCCCTGGTAGCGCTGCTCGGTGATGTCGTCAAAGAGAATGCTGCGCAACATGTCGCTGGACAGCGGGGTGACCCCGCGGCGTTTGAACCAGGTGGTCTTGCCAGAGCCGGGCAGGCCAATCGCCAGCACCACGTAGCCTTTGATGTCTTTGGGGCCAGCAGAAGGCATGTCTGGCGGCAGAGAGGGCGATTCTGGTTGGGTTTCCACCACCAGCTTGCCTTCGACCGGGACCGGGAGGTTCTTCTGCCCGAACTGGCGCGTCGTCTGGCACGTCGTCTGGTGCGTCGTCCGGCACTTCGTCCGGCGCCACATCCGTCACAGCGCTCGGAAGAGAAGGTGCGGGCGCCCTGGCCGGCTTCTTCCCCGAGTTCCCTGCTGCCTTGTTGTCCGTGCTGTCTTGCAGCTCATCCGGCAGGTCACTTACCGGCTCACTGACCTCAGCCTTGAGCGCCTGACTGCGGCTCTTCTCCGGGTACATCGGCTGCAAGGGCGTCGGCTGGTTGGCTGGAATCTCCTGGCCGATCTTCCCGGTCGATTCCGAGTCATTCACTCCGCGCTTGTTCCGTCGTCTCATCAGGGCGCGCATCCATTCGCGCATGATGAGGATGTAACACAACTTCTGCCATCGCAGCAAATGCCTGGCCCGCTTCCCGCCTTCTGCACTTTGATACACTTAGCTTTCACGGACACCCCACCGTGGCTCGCACACTGGTGCCCCAGCCACCCTGTCGCAACATCACCCACTTCCAATATCACCTCAAGGAGACTTCCACTTTTATGGCTGTAAAGGTTGGCATCAACGGCTTTGGCCGCATCGGCCGCAACGTGTTCCGCGCTGCCCTCAACAACCCGGCGATTGAATTCGTGGCAGTGAATGACCTGACCAGCCCGGCAACGCTGGCCCACCTGCTCAAGTACGACTCGATTTTAGGAAATCTTCACCACACCATCACGGCGGGCGATGATTTCATTTCCGTCGATGGCAAAAAGCTGAAGGTGTTCGCCGAGCGCGATCCCGCCAAGCTTGACTGGACCTCCACCGGCGCACAGGTGGTGATTGAGTCGACTGGCCACTTCACGGACGCCACCAAGGCGAAGGCCCACCTGCAGGGCTCGGTGAAGAAGGTGATCATCTCCGCACCGGCCACCAACGAAGATCTGACCATCGTGCTCGGGGTCAACGACGACAAGTACGATCCGAAGGCGCATCACGTTATCTCGAATGCCTCGTGCACCACGAACTGCCTGGCCCCGCTGGCCAAGGTGCTGAACGACAGCTTCGGCATCGCTTCGGGCATCATGACCACGATCCACAGCTACACCAACGACCAGGTGATTCTCGACTTTCCGCACAAGGATCTGCGCCGCGGACGGGCGGCTGCGCTGTCGATGATTCCTACCTCGACGGGCGCGGCCAAGGCTCTGCACCTGGTGGTGCCTGAGCTGAAGGGCAAGCTGGATGGCTTCGCTATCCGTGTGCCTACTCCTAACGTGTCGGTGGTCGATCTGACGTTCGTTTCAGAAAAGCCGGTGACCAAGGATTCGATCAACGCAGCGTTGAAGTCGGCGGCCGATGGAAAGCTGAAGGGCATTCTGGGCTACGAGACGAACGAGCTGGTTTCGAGCGACTTCAAGGGCAATCCCCTTTCGTCGATCGTGGACAGTCCGCTGACCAAGACCGTTGGCACTAACATGGCCAAGGTCATCAGCTGGTATGACAACGAGTGGGGCTATTCGAACCGCGTGGTCGACCTGGTGAGCTTCCTCGAGAAGGCAGGACTGTAGGCGGCGTACGGGCTTTTTGCGACAGGCCTGGGTTTTGCTGATTTGACGTCTGCAGACCCGGGCCTTGCCCTTTCCCACATCTCACCTAAAGCGCGCGGTTTGGGTGGCGGCCCTCCCGGGTTCTGCTCCCACTGAATCGCGTCCAATCAAATACGCCGAGGGACTACTGAGCCATGGCAAAACTATCCATCCGCGATCTGGATCTGAACAACAAGCATCTCTTCATCCGCGTTGATTTCAATGTGCCGTTGTCGGACGATGGCCTGGAAATTCTCGACGATACCCGCATCAAAGAGACCATCCCCACCATTGAGTACGCGCTGCGGCATCACGCCAAGGTGATCCTTGCTTCGCACCTGGGGCGCCCCAAGGGCAAGCCCAATCCCAAATACAGTTTGCGGCCCGTGGTGGACCGGCTGCGTACCCTGCTGGATCACGCGGTGGGCGAATCGGTCAACGTGGCCTTCTCCCCCGATTGCGTGGGCGACGTGGCTACGGAGTTGGCTCGCCAGCTGGAGTCGCGCCAGGTGCTGCTGTTGGAGAATCTGCGCTTCCATGCCGGCGAAGAAGCGAATGATCCGCACTTCGCTAAACAACTTGCCGGCTTGTGCGACGTCTATGTGAATGACGCTTTTGGCAGCGCTCACCGGGCGCACGCTTCGACTGAGGGCATCACGCACTTCGTCAAACAATCGGCTGCCGGCCTGCTCATGGAGAAAGAATTGAACTACCTGGGCAAAGCACTGGAAGCGCCGGAGAAGCCGTTTGTGGCGATCCTGGGCGGGGCGAAGGTTTCGGACAAGATCGAGGTGATCCACAGCCTGTTGAGCAAGGTGGATGCTTTGCTGATTGGCGGGGGCATGGCGTACACGTTCCTGAAAGCCAAAGGGCAGGAAGTAGGCAAGTCGCTGGTCGAGGCCGATAAGCTCGATGTGGCCCGCGAAGCGCTCAGCCAGGCAGAAGCAAAGCACGTGCGTTTCCTGTTGCCCATCGATCACGTACTGGCGGACAAGTTTGCCGCGGATGCGCGGCAGCAGACTTTTTCCGGCGATGGCCCGTTCCCTGCCGAGTGGATGGCGCTCGATATTGGCCCGGCCACGGTGGAGTTGTTCACAACGGAGATCACCGGGGCGCGCACCGTTCTGTGGAACGGCCCTATGGGCGTGTTTGAAATGCCGGCGTTTGCGCATGGCACCACGGCGGTGGCCCAGGCGCTGGCCGATAACGTTCTGGCCACGACGATCGTGGGCGGTGGCGATTCCGTCTCCGCGGTGAAGCAGGCTGGCGTGGCCGACAAGATCAGTCACATATCCACGGGCGGGGGCGCGTCGCTGGAATTTCTTGAAGGCAAGCGCCTGCCCGGCGTCGAAGCACTTTCCCCTGCACCCGGCTCTTAACCTATGGCGGTGGTCAACCTCGAGATCCCGATCCTGCTGTTGCTCAGCGGACTTCTCTGTGCGCTGATCGCCTGGCTTGTGGGCACCTACACCCACTACCTGCGCAGCTATCGTTACCGGGTGACGTTTGGGTTGATCGCGTTTCCTCTCGGCGGACTGATGGGGTTTGTCTCCACGCTCAACGCGGCCGGCACGCTGGGCGATTGGCTGGCGGGCAAACCCTTCTCCTACGTTCTGGCGATTGGCACGGTCGGGTACCTGTTCTTTGGGTTCCTCGGCTGTTGGACGGTGGTACGCCTGGCGGGCCGCATGGATCGCAAGCACACGCTTTCCGTGCTCTACAATCTGGTCAGAGAACAGAAGGAGCGAGATCGTCCCTAGCATGCGCAAGCTTTTGATCGCCGCCAATTGGAAGATGTACAAGACACCGCAGGAGGCACAGGCATTTCTTCAAACCTTCCTGCCCCTGGTGAAGGACCACGCCGAAAGCGACATAGTGATCTGCGCCCCCAGCGTGGATCTGGCGGCCGTGCTGCAGTCCGTGCAGGGCTCGCCGGTTGCGGTCGGCGCACAGAACATGCACTTCGCGGATGAGGGAGCGTTTACCGGAGAGATCTCCGGCGCCATGCTGACTGCGCTGGGTGTGCGGTATGTGATTCTTGGCCACTCGGAACGCCGGCAGTATTTTGGGGAGACCGATGAGATGGTCAACAAGAAGCTGGCCGCGGCGTTGAAGAACAACCTGGTGCCGATTGTGTGCGTGGGCGAGCAGGAAGAGCAGCGGGAGAACGGCATGACGGAAGAGGTGCTTCGCCGCCAGATCAGCCGGGCTCTGCTGCAGATCGATCCTGCGAAGCTGGGACCGATGGTGGTGGCCTACGAGCCGATCTGGGCGATTGGCACGGGCAAGACGGCGACTCCGACGATTGCAGCGGAGGCGCATTTGTTGATTCGCAGTGAGGTCGCCAGGATCGCGGGCCGGCCGATTGCGGATGACCTGCGGATTTTGTACGGCGGCAGTGTGAAGCCGGATAACTGCAAAGGTTTGATGAGCCAGCCGGAGATTGATGGGGCGCTGATTGGTGGGGCCAGCCTGGATCCGCTTTCGCTGGCGTCCATTGTTCGATCAGGCGCGTAACGGATTTCTCACCCGGATAGTGCAAAGGCTTAGATCCTGACCATTACGTTGTCGCCTTCGATGGTCAGGGGGTAGACGGCTACCCGCTCCTGGGAGCTGTCGGTTGCGCCGGTGACCGGATCGAAGGCCCAGGCGTGCCAGGGGCACACTACTTTTCCCTGTTCGATCATTCCCTCGGCTAACGGACCGCCGCGGTGCGGACACTCATTGTCCAGCGCGCGCATCACTCCATCGATGTTGGCGACACACAAGAGGCGCGCGCCGGCAGAAAATTCTTTCGCGTCACCCAGCTTCGGCAACTCACTTCGACCGCAGATCCTCACCAGTTCACTCATTCTTCGCTCATGCTACGCTCGGAATGGCATGGATGGTATAGCAGTTACGCAACCCGGAGAGCCGCCCGCCGCTGATTTCTGGTGCCCGGTGTGCGCTCGGCCGGTGGCGGACCCCCTGGTGTGCGGAGACTGCTCCGCAGTGCTTTGCCGGGTGTGTGGCACGCCGCTTGAATCCGCGGACGAACTCGCGTTCGGCTAGCCATGGCGAAACACAGGCCACCCCCAGGGTGGCAGGACCCACTCGCACCGCAGCAGCCCCTGACCCGGCCTCATTGGCTGGCTACCGCTATCGTGGCCACACTCCTGTTTGCGGCAGCGTGCGTGTACGTCAGCGTCTGCCTGCTGTTCTGGCAGGGGCAGTGGCAACTGGTGTTTCATCCCTCCCGCACAATCAGCGCCACACCGGCGGCTGCCGGCATTCCCTTTGAAGAGGTGGCGTTCGATGCGACCGAGACTGGGGTTCTGCAACTGCACGGCTGGTGGATGGCGGCTGGCGCTCCCTCGGCGCACACGGTGCTGGTGATGCACGACGGCACGGGTTCCCTGTCGGACACGGTTCCCCACTTGCAGGCGTTGCATGGGCTGGGGGTGAACGTGTTTGCGTTCGACTATCGCGGGTTTGGCAGGAGCGTGGCGGTGCATCCCTCCGAGACCCGCACCTACGAGGACGCAGAGGCTGCGTGGCGATACCTGACGGATACGCGCCGCGTGCCGCCCGCGACGATCGTGCTGGATGGGGTGGGCCTGGGTGCGGCGATTGCCGCGGAAATGGCGCGCCGCCATCCCGAGGCGCCGGCCCTGGTGCTGGAAGAGCCGCAGCCGCCGGTGCTGGCCACGTTGGAAAAAGATGCGAAGTTGCGGTGGCTGCCGGTGCGGCTGCTGTTCCACGATCGCTTCGATCCGGGGCCGGCGCTGGCGCAATTGCACACGCCCAAGCTTTTCCTGAACAGCCGGAAACAAAACCGACATTCTCTATTACGATCAGGCGGCCGAGCCGAAGCAGAAGGCGCTGTTTGTTGGCGGCTACGGGGACCCCGCCTACCGGCTGGCCTGGCAACGGTTTCTCGGGAAATATCTTCCCCGCTCCTGATTCCCGTTGCTGTTACCCTTGCCTAGAATCTCATCGCAATGCAGGAGTTCCTTTTGTTTAGCTGGCTCGATCGCTTTCAACCGTTGGGCGCATTAGTCATGCGGCTGGTGCTGGGTGTCATCATGGTGCGGCACGGCTACGACAAGATCATTCCATCGGGCGCGCTTTATAACTTCACGCACATGGTCACGCACATGCACCTGCCGTTGTGGCTGGGGTATGTGGCGGCGTTCACTGAATTCTTCGGAGGCATCCTGCTGATTGTTGGATTGCTGACGCGCATCGCGGCGCTGATGACGGCTATCGATATGGCGGTGGCCATCGCGAAGATTCATATACACGGCGGCATTATCGGACCCAACTCATTTGCCTTTCCGTTGGCGCTGTTCGCGATAGCGCTCATGCTGGTGTTCACCGGCTGTGGCTGGGCAGGGCTGGATGATTTTGCCGGAGGCGGGCGCCTGGGGCGAAGCAAGGTCGTTCGCTAAGCGGATAGCCTGCATTCGACACGTTGGCTGTGTCAGATCAGACGCGTGAAGCCAACACAAGATTATCGGCGTTCGTCGTAAGCCCCCCGACTTCGATTTGGCCAGTAAGTTGCATTTTGCATCACGTATCTATATCTGACACAGCAAACGTGTCGTGCACAGAAGAGTGCGAGACCGCCTTTGCTGCTCGATCATCCAGCCAATAAGTTCAGAAATTGCGTGGTCTTCAGGAGAGCTCCGGGAAATACCAGATCCAGGTTGCGGGCTCCCATGGTTTTGAACGCTGCTTCCCCCAATACCTGACGGAAATCTGTGGTGATGGCGAGGTCCCGGTTCTGATAGAGCTGTTCCGGAGCCATGCCTGGCCATCGCCCGTACACCTTGCCGCCTTTAACTTTTCCGCCGAGCACGAACATCACGTTAGCATGGCCGTGATCGGTGCCACCCGTGCCATTTTGGTGTATCGTTCGGCCAAATTCCGACATTGTGACCAGTACGATGTTCTCGGCTTCGCTCGCCCATGTCGCTCCAGAAGGCGGAAATTCCCTCGCCGAAGGTACGCAGACTGTTGGCCAACTGGCCGTTCACGCTGCCCTGATTCTGGTGGGTATCCCAGCCACCGATGTCGGTGAAGGCTGCTTCCACGCCCAGGTTCGCCTTGAGGAGTTGCGCGATCTGCTTCATGCTGTCGCCGAAGGCTCCATTGGGGTAGAGGACGCCGGGAGCCGGCTGGTAGTGGGCCGGATCGGTCGCCTTCAGCATCCTGACGGCCTCAAAGGTCTCCTGCCCGGTGCCGTGTAAGACGGTGTCGACGGAGCTGGCGTACATGGCCTCGAAGGCTGCGCCGAGCGGGGCGTTTTTGCCGGCGACGGTGAAGTCCTGCAGGCGGTTGACGGCGACGGCTGCGATTTTGCCGTCCAGGGTACGGGGTACCTGCGTGCCCAGGGCGACGGCGCGGAAGGGGGAGTGGTTTTGTGGGCGGTGCTGGTCTTCTGCCTGCAGGGCGCGGTTCAGCCATCCATCGGGGGTGGCCTTCACCCCGGGTGTGCCGCTCTCCATAAAGTCCTGGGCGTCGAAGTGGGAACGGGTGGTATCCGGGGAGCCGGCGGCCTGCACCATTGCCAGATGGCCCTGATCGTAGAGCGGCTTGAAGGAGTTGAGGGCCGGGTGGAGTCCGAAGAAACCATCGAGGTCGATGAGTTGTGCTTTGGGGATGGCGATGGTGGGGCGCAGGCGGTAGTAGTCGGGTTCCGCGTGGGGGACGACGATGTTGAGGCCGTCGGCGGCTCCGCGCTGGAAGATGATGACTAGCTTTTTGCCCTGGGCGGCGGTGGCCTGGGCGAGGATCGTTCGCTGCAGGAACGAGGGCACGATGGAGGTGCCTACCAGCGCCATTGCTCCGTTCTTCATGAATGCTCTGCGCGTGGCCATCTAGGGATCTCCTGTTATGCGAACGCGGGCAGGGGGAGAAAGTTGTGGGGTGGGTGGGGTTTTCTTGTTGTCTCTTTTTTATGCAATGGCGGGTTCCGCTACCGAGCCCCCTTTTGTCATCCCGAGCGCAGTCGAGGGATCTGCTTTGCGCCTTTCTCCCTCCACAAATTTCTACATGAGCTCCTGTATCGGACAGGCGTGGGGACGCATTGGTCAGCTGCGGTGGCCGGAGTGTCGATGTTTGCAGGGAACGGGTGGTGGTGAGTGGGGGGGTCCCTTCGCGTGTCCGATGCTGGAGCTCATGTAGAGATTTGTGGAGGGAGAAAGGCGCAAAGCAGATCCCTCGACTGCGCTCGGGATGACAAAAGGGGGGGATCGGTGAGGGGGACGGGCGGTGAAGGGGTGCGTGCCGACTGAGTCGAAGTTTGGGAGGAAGAGCGATCCCTCGACTTGCGCTCGGGATGACAAGGGGGGTTGTAGAAGCGCGCGTGAGGGCTGATCGGGTGGACCTCCGGACTTTTAGTCCGGGGGCGCGGGTGTAGAACCCGCGCCGAGGGATGGCCTCCACCACGCGAGGGCTTTAGCCCTGGCGACAGCGGCGTCCGTCCGATTGGAAGACTTGCGCGTCGATTTCGCGGGGAGGTCACACGGCCGATTGGCTGGCGGGGGTTGGCTCCACCAGGGCTGAAAGCCCTCAATCTTTGCGCGCTTAAGCGCGGGTCTTGGACCCGCGCCCCCGGACTGAAGTCCGGGGCTTCCACCGGGTGCGAGCGGGTGCTCCGAGAATCTCTTGGCGCGTCGTCGCGATGGAGAGCAGCCGAAATTGATCATTGCCGACCTGGAGATTTGAAGCAGATCCCTCGACTGCGCTCGGGATGACAAAAGGGGGGACGGGCGGTGAGGGGGCGGGCGGCATGAGGGGGGCGGGTTGGTTGGCGTTAGTTGGCGGGCAGGACGGTTAGGACGCTGTTGGTGAAGGGCAGGCCTTCCAGGGTGGTGAAGTTGATGGTGCTTTCGCCGGGGGCGTAGGCGTAGGCTTCGCCGTTGGGGCCGATGTAGAGGACGCTCGGGTTGCTGGAGGACCAGGTGCCGATGAGGCCGTTGATGTTGGTGTTGAGCAGCACGCGGGGGATGCCGTCGCTGTAAAAGCCGTAGGCGGTGAAGGCCAGGGATTGTCCCTGGGTGATGGTGCTGGCGTTGCCGGAGTGGACGACGCGGCCGGAGTTCATGGAGAGATTGAGGGTGGCGATGGCGATCTCGACCAGCTCGGTGATGGCCGTGTAGCCCGCGGGGGAGGGACTGGAGCCGTCGCTGCCCATCAAGGGGTAGTAGCCGCTGGGGCCAGGGTTGGTGGAGCCGACGCAGCGGCAGAGGATGTCGTGATAGTTGATGACGGGGATGTTGTTCTCTGCGCCGAAGCTCTCGATCCAGGCGTTCATGGCGAGGATGAGGGTGGGCTCAAAGACCAGCGAGCTCTGCGGCTGCTGCACGTTGTCGGTAATGAGCTGCGGCGGAATGGTGCCGAGGATCACCTTGATGTGGGCGTGGGTGGCCTGCGCCACCATGGCGGTGAGGTTCTCCTGGAATTGCTGCAGCAGGAAGGGCTTGTTGGCCGTATCGGCCATGGAGATATCCACGGCGCCGGCCAGGATGTGCACGACGTTGGGGTGGAGGTTGACCACATCCGTCTGAAAGCGGGTGCGGATGGCGGTGGAGTTCTGGCGGCCGGTGAGCCCGCGGTTGGTCCACTTGGGGTTGGCCTGGAAGGCCGAGGAGTTGGCCGGCTGGCCCCATTTGTAAGTCGCCGCATCGCCAATAAAGACGACGGTCTGCGCGGGGGCTTTCTGGGCAGCGGCGGTGAGGGACGCAGGGACGAGAACGGCGAGGAGGGAAAAAAGCAGGGCGGCTGCCTGGCTTGGAATCGTCATAAATCGGTCCGAGGTCAAGTGCTTGATCGGCTCGGCAGAATGGGAGAGCGGGCGAGCAGGCGTTGGACCGATGTGGTGAGGGACCGGTTCCCTTTTGGAACTGTGACGGGAACGATTGGCAGCGCCCAACAGCCAGCCCGGGTTTGAACCCGGGCAATGAATTGTTGGTGAAAAGAAGTTAGCCGCGGAGGCGGGCGAGGAGGTCTTGTGGATGAACAGGCTTGGCGAGAATTTCGAATTCGTGTCCCTGGGAGCGGGCACGGTCGAGCAAGTCTGCCGTGGCAGCCTGGCCAGAGAAGAGCAGGATTTTACAGTCCGGCAGCATGGTGCGGATGGTGATGGCCGCATCGATGCCGTTCATGTCTGTCATGATGACGTCGGAGATGAGCATGTCTGGCCGCAGCGTGCGTGCTGCCTCGACTGCCTTTTCGCCGTTGTAGACCGCAGTTGCTTCGAACCCGCTTTGGTTTAGGATAATGGCCAGGGTGTCCGCAATGACGCGTTCGTCATCGGCCACCAGCACCTTGGGTTTTACCTGTTGATTGTTCATTTGCTCCTGAATCATTGCTTTCGTTCTTGCGCTGCCCCGCAGCCATCCTGATCGCCCAACGCACTCCCATGGTATCGCCGGAACGTGCTGAGCCAGCGCGGATTACGAGTATCATACGCTTCCAGCTCTGATGCCGGTTGTGCCCTGGACGTTGCGGGCAGCCGGCCCCCACTTAACGAATTAAGATGAAATAAGTCGTAAAAAATCTTTCGTTTGGACGTTTGCCGATGGCTGAACCGATCATTCGCGCCCAGCAGGTGGAAAAGTACTACGCCCAACCGAGCGAAAACCGTATCCAGGTCATCGCCCCGACTGACCTGGGGATTGTGCAGGGGGAGATCGTCGCGCTGCTGGGGCCTTCCGGGTCTGGCAAGTCGACCCTGCTGCGCATGCTGGCCGGGCTCTCGAAGCCATCGGGTGGCGAGGTGTTCTGGCACGGCAAGCCGATTCTGCAGACGGAAGTGAATGTCGGCATTGTGTTCCAGAGCTTTGCTTTGTTTCCCTGGCTGACGGTGCTGGAGAATGTCGAGGCGCCGCTGAAGGCGCGTGGGGTTGCCGGCGAAGAGCGCCGCGAGCAGAGCATGAAGATCCTCGACACGGTGGGTCTGGATGGCTTTCAGGCGGCGTATCCCAAGGAGCTTTCGGGTGGCATGCGGCAGCGGGTGGGGTTTGCCCGGGCGCTGGTGGTGCAGCCGGAAGTGCTGTTTATGGATGAGCCCTTCTCTGCCCTGGACGTGCTGACGGCGGAGAACCTGCGCAGCGAGCTGCTGGAGTTGTGGGCGAAGAAGACGATTCCCACGCAGGCGATTTTTCTGGTGACCCACAATATTGAGGAAGCGCTGCTGCTGGCCGATCGGATTATCGTGCTGGGGCGGAACCCGGGGCATGTGCGGGTGGACTTTCCTGTGTTGCTGAGCCAGCCGCGGGATCGCAAGAGCGCGGCGTTTACCCAGCTGGTGGACTACATCTATAAGGTGCTGACGCGGCCCGATGTGGCGCCGGCGGCAGTGCCGCAGCGGTTGCAGGCGCGGGACCAGCGGCAGATGCACTACCAGATGCTGCCGCATGCGCGGCCGGGTGGGATTGCCGGGTTGCTGGAGTTGCTGATCGATTACCAGGGCAAGGCGGATATTTACCGGCTGGCGGATGACCTGGCGTTTGAGATCGATGACCTGTTGCCGATTGTGGATGCGGCGCAGTTGCTTTGCTTCCTCAAGGTGGAAGAGGGCGATGCGTCGATTACGCCTGCGGGGCGGGCGTATGCCGAGTCTGAGATTTTGCTGCAGAAGGAATTGTTCCGCAAGGCCGCGGTCGAGAACGTACTGTTGCTGCGACAGATTACGCGGGCGCTGCATACCAAGTCGGACCACACGGTGCCTGAAGAGTTTTTTCTGGACATGCTGGATGAGCAGTTCTCCGCGGATGAAACGCTGCGGCAGTTGGAGACGGCGATCAGCTGGGGCCGGTATGCGGAGTTGTTCGACTTCGATGCCGGGCGGCGGCGGTTTGTGCTTCCCGAAGAAGAAGAGACGGCCGAGGTGGTGGAAGAGGCGCAGGCGGAATGAGCGAGCAGTCGCCCCGGCCGTTTTTGCCCACGCTCTCGCGCTCGCTGGTGCTGGAGCGGACGTGGCCGTTCTTTCTCGATTTGAGCGTGGCGGCGTGCGGGCTGGCGTTGTTTTATGCCGTGCTGCGGGTGGCCGAGTACTGGATGGGGCATCCGGTGGCGGCGGTGACGATTTCCGCTTCGGCAAAGATGCTTCCGTTGTATGCGTTCTATTCGATTGTGCGCATCACGGTGGCGTATGGGTTGAGCCTGGTGTTTGCCGTGGGCTATGGCTACCTGGCCGCGTACAACCCTCGCGTAGAAACCTTCATGATTGCGGTGCTGGATATTCTGCAATCGATCCCGGTGCTGAGCTTTTTGCCGGGAGTGATGCTGGCCATGGTGTCGCTGATTCCCGGCAAGCAGCTGGGGATTGAGATGGGGGCCATCCTGCTGATTTTTACCGGGCAGGTTTGGAATATGGCGTTCAGCTTTTATTCGTCGCTGAAGAGTTTGCCGCGGGAGCTGCGCGAGGCTACCGGGGTGTTCCGGTTCTCGGCGTGGCAGCGGTTCTGGCAGTTGGAGTTGCCGTATTCGGCGATCGGGTTGGTTTGGAACTCGATGGTGTCGGTGGCTGGTGGGTGGTTCTTTCTCATGGCGTGCGAGATGTTTGTGCTGGGCGACCGGGATTTTCGCTTGCCGGGGCTGGGGTCGTATTTGCAGACGGCGGCCAGCCGGGGCGATACGCATGGGATGTTGTGGGGTTCGGTCACCATGATTTTGATTATTGTGGCGACGGACCAGCTGGTGTGGCGGCCGGTGATTGCGTGGGCGGATAAGTTCAAGTTTGAGCAGGGGGAGAGTACCAGCCGCAAGACTTCTCCTGTTCTGTATCTGTTACAGAATTCCAATGCGGTGGCGTGGCTGAAGGAGAAGACGGTGGAGCCGGCGAGTGAGCGGATTTATGCTTCGCTGGCGCGGCGGCGGCGGGTGTTGGTGGCGCGGCCTGCGCACGCTCCGCGGCGGAGGTCGGCGTTGGGTTCTGTGGTGATGGCGGTTTGCGTGGTGGCGATTGTGGGGTTCGCGGCGTTTCGGGCTTTGTTGTTGCTGCGCGGGATCCATGGTGCGGAGTTGGTGGATGTTGCTGCAAGGGGGCGGGGGCTACGTTCCTGCGGGTGAATGCGGCGCTGTTGATTGCTTCGGCGTGGACGATTCCCGCGGGGGTGGCGATTGGGTTTCATCCGCGGCTGGCGCGGATCGCGCAGCCGCTGGCGCAGATTGCGGCTTCGTATCCGGCGACGGCGATTTTTCCTATTTTGTTGTTGGCGCTGGTGCGGTGGGGCGGTGGGTTGGGGGTTGGGTCCATTGCGCTGATGCTGCTGGGGACGCAGTGGTACATCCTGTTCAATGTGATTGCGGGGGCTTCGGCGATTCCTTCGAATTTGAAGGAGGTGGCGAAGTTGTACCGGTTTTCTGTGTGGCAGAAGTGGCGGGTGTTGATTTTGCCTGGGATTTTTCCGTATTTAGTGACGGGGTTGGTGACGGCTTCGGGTGGGGCCTGGAACGCCAGTATTGTTGCTGAGTATTTTCACTTGAAGGATAGAACGCTGGAGACGATGGGGTTGGGGGCGCAGATTAGTGCGGCTAGTGATCATGGGCAGTTTTCGATTTTGTTGTTGGCTACGATTATTATGTCGCTGATGGTGGTTACGGTGAACCGGTTGGTTTGGCGGCCTATGTTTCGGTTAGCGGAGAGTAAGTTTCGTTTGGATGTTTAGTGGGTGGTGGTGGGGGATCGTAGTTGAGGGTTGTGGGTTGGTTGCTTTCCTCGTGCGGTTTTGGTTTTGTTGCTTTTTTCCTTGCGCCCGCGTTTTTCCGTTGCAACTCCTGTGCTTTCTTGCGCATTTTCCCTTCTAGCGCCTTTTGCCTTCTAGCGTTTTGCCTTCTGGCGTTTTGCCTTCTGGCCGCCCCCTTTTGTCATCCCGAGCGCAGTCGAGGGATCTGCTTTGCGCCTTTCTCCCTCCACAAATTTTTACATGAGCTCCGGCATCGGATGGGCAGAGGGACGTGGGTTTCGATAGCAGTTGCTTCGCTGCTTGAAGTTGCTCTCCTGCATTTGCTGCTAGTGGAGTGGTTCCTCTGCGTGTCCGATGCTGGAGCTCATGTGGAGATTTGTGGCAGGAGAAAGGCGCAAAGCAGATCCCTCGACTGCGCTCGGGATGACAAAAAGGGGGAGGGCGGTGGTCAGGGGGGCAGTGGGCGGGCGCGGTGGTCGGGGGCGGTTGGGCGCGGTGGTGGCCGGAGCGGTTGGTGGTCGGGAGCGGTTGGTGGTCGGGAGCGGGCAGTGGTGGATGGGGTTTGATGTTCCGGAGCGTAGATGAGGATTGTGCGTGCCTTGCCTTTCCTCCTGCGGTATTTCCCTTCCTCCGCCTTTTTCCTTCCTCCGCCTTTTCCTTCCTCTCGCCTTTTCCTTCCTGCGCTGTTCCCTTCCTTCGCTGTTCCCTTCCAGCCGCCCCCTTTTGTCATCCCGAGCGCAGTCGAGGGATCTGCTTTGCGCCTTTCTCCGTCCACAAATTTTTACATGAGCTCCAGCATCGGATGGGCAGAGGGACGTGGGTTCGATAGCAGTTGCTTCGCTGCTTGAAGTTGCTCTCATGCCTTTGGTGCTGGTGGAGGGGTTCCTCTGCGTGTCCGATGCTGGAGCTCATGTGGAGATTTGTGGCAGGAGAAAGGCGCAAAGCAGATCCCTCGACTGCGCTCGGGATGACAAAAAGGGGGGAGGGCGGTGGTCAGGGGGACAGTGGTCGGGAGCGGTGGCCGGGCGCGGTGGCCGGGCGCAGTGGTCGGGCGCGGTGGGCGGCCGCTGTGGTCGGGCGGCGGTGGTCCGGAGCGGTTGGCGGCAACGGGGGCGACGGGGCACGGGAGCGTGGGGGCACGGGGCGCGGCAGGCGCTCGTGGCAAGTCAGGCCGGGGGCTTCGGGTGTTGGATTAGGTCTTTGGTTTCTTCCTTCCAGGATTTGCTTAGGTCTTCCCAGAAGGGGTTTTTTGCTTCGATGAGGGCGATTTTTTTGGCGCGGGTCCAGCGCTTCAGCTGCTTCTCGCGGGTTAAGGCGTTGTTGATGTATCGGTAGTGCTCGAACCAGACGAGACGGTGGCAGTTGTATTGCTCGGTAAAGCTGGGCTTTTCCGCTGCCTGGTGTTCTTCCACGCGTCTCCGCAGGCTGTTGGTCACTCCGCAATACAAAACGCGGGTGCGGCTGGAGAGGAGGTACACGTAATAATGGTGTTCACGCTGCTTCACCGTTTCCCCCTTACCCGAGCCGAGTGTATTGGGTGAGGATGGGTGTTGCGTGGTGTCGGGATTAAGTTTGTTTTCACTTGAGGAGGGACATGTTTCGGATTGGGTTGTTGGGGTTGGGGGTGATGGGTAAGCGGCACCAGGAGGCTTGCGCTCATCTCGCAGGGCGTGGAGTTGGTGAGCCGGGAGCATGCTTCGTTTGCTGGGGTGGTCAACAGCGGGGATGCGGTGGCTTACCAGACGGCGCTTTGTGCGGCGATGATTGCGGATCCTTCGATTGATGCGATCGATATTTGCTTGCCTACCGGGATGCATGCTCCGCTGACTATCGCGGCCCTGGCGGCGGGGAAACATGTGCTTTGTGAGAAGCCGATGGCGCTCAACGTTGAAGATTGCCAGCGCATGTTGACAGCGGCGGCGACGAGCCGAGGCATTCTGATGATTGCGCATGTGCTTCGGTTCTGGCCGGCTTATATGTTTCTGCGGGAAGTGGTGGCGTGCCGGGCGTATGGGTCGCTGGTATCGGCTTCGCTGACGCGGAAGTCAGGATTGCCTACGTGGGCTCCGTGGTTGCTGCGGCCGGAGGAGAGCGGGGGCGGGATCCTGGATATGCTGGTGCATGATTTTGATCAGGCACTGTTACTTTTTGGGGTTCCTTCGACGGTGAGCGGGAAGACGGATGGTTCGGTCAATGCTCTTGAGTGTTCGCTGGGATATGCCGATGGGATGACGGTCGCGATCCATGGTGGGTGGCAGGCGGGAGCTACGGCGTTTGGCATGGGGTTTGAGTTGGTTTCGAGCGATGGGACGCTTCGGTTTGCGGAGGATCGGTTAGAGGCTTTGCGTCCTCCATCGACGAAGTGGGCGGAGGTTGGGTTGCCTTCCAGCGATCCGTACGCGGCGCAGTTGCAGTATTTTGTGGAGTGTTGCCAGAAGGGGGAGCGGCCGGCGGTGTGCTCTCCGGAAAGTTCGGCGATGGCGGTGGCTTTGGCTTGTTTGGTGAGGGATCGTGCGCTGCGCGGTGTGGTGGACGAGGCCGTGGTGTTGCCCCAGTTGGTTGGGTAACTTACCGTGGATGGGTTGCATCTGGGTTGAATTGAGGTGATAGAGGATGGATAAGCCTAAGGACGAGGGGACGCCGCAGTCAGGGGAGAAGAGCCAGTTCGATCGGGCTCCGCGGCAGAAGAATGAGGACCGGGATCCGGTGAAGAGCGCGGAGGAGACGAAGGATGTTCCCACGAAGCATGGGACGCTTAAGTAAGACGCTGCTCGATTAGCTGTGGTGGACCAGGGCCTGGTAGACGAATTGCACGCCGATCACCAGCAACCATAAGGACAGGGCGAAGCGGAGTTGGCGGTTGGGGATCTTTGGGGCTACGCCGCTGCCGGCCAGGGCTCCGAAGACGCCGCCGATGGCTAGTTTGGTGAGCAGGGCTGAGTCATACGTGCCGCCTACCATGTGGACGCCGGTCCCGATCACCGAGAGGACCAGGCCGAAGGTGAGGTCGGTGCCGACGACTTGCGCGGCGCTCAGCGAGGTCAGGCCCAGCAGCGCTACGGTGCCGAGGGCTCCGGCTCCGGAGGAGGAGAAGCCTACTTCGGCGGCGATGGGGAAGGTGATGAGGCCCATCCAGCGCTTGCGGTCTACCGTGGGGCGGGTGATGGCGTCGGGACGGAAGTGGCGGAAGATTTGCCAGGCCGAAGTGAAGATGATGATGGCGCCGAGCACGATGTAGAGCAGGGCCTTGGGGCCGTGTAGGGCTACGTGGCGGAACAAGAGTGAGCCGAGGATCACGCCTGGGACGCCGCCCAGGCACATCCAGCTGAGGATGCGGTAGTTGACCTGCTTGCGGGCCATTTGCACCGGGACCACGATCAGCTTGACGATGGCGGCGTAGGCCAGGGCGGTGCTGACGGCGATTTCTACCGGGACGTGCAGGAAAAGTATCAGCAACGGTGCCGTAACCACTCCGGCGCCGACGCCCGTGAGGGCGATGATCAGGGCGATGACAAATCCAATCAGCAGCTGCAGCATGGTGACTCTTTTCCTACTTCGCTTGCACGTGGATACCACATTCTGTTTTGCGACCACCCCATCGACCGGAGCGGGGGTCGCCGGCATCGAACGGCAGGCTTGTACAAGGCTCGCAGCCGATGCTGGTGTATCCCTTTTCGTAGAGCGAGAGCAGCGGAATGTCGTGCTGCGTGGCGTACTGCCACACGTCTTTGGTGGACCAGTCGGCGAGCGGGCTGATCTTCTGTAGCTGCTTGCCGGTCGGTAAGGTGAACGCATCGACGGGTTGCAGGTTGGCGCGCGTTTTCGCTTGCTCGCGGCGCAGGCCGGTGAACCATATCTTGTAGGGCTCGAGCGAGGCGAAGAGTGGGCCGACTTTGCGCAGGCCGCAGCAGCGGTCGGGCGCGGTTTGGTTCAGGATGCCGAATTGCGATTCCTGCTCGGCTACGGTGATGGCTGGTAGTACGTTCACCAGGTTGAGATGCCAGTCGCCGGCCAAGCGGTCGCGGTACTCGTAGGTCTCGGCGAAGTGGTAGCCGGTGTCGAGGAAAATCACCGGCACTTCCGGGAACACTTCGCGGACCATGTGCACGACGACCATGTCTTCCGCCTGGAAGCTGCTGGTGACGCAGATTTCTTCTTTGCTGGCCTGGGCGATTTGATCGTGGATCAGGTTGACGGCTTCGAGGTGCTCATGCGTTCCCCCGTTCGCGGGGCAGAATGTTCTGATCTGCCAGTGAGTCGAGCACGATGCGGGTTTGCTCGACGGTGACTCCCGCAGCATTCAGGGCGTGTTCGATTGCCAGTAACAGTGGTGATTTCGTTACTGCGGAGGGCGCGGCTAAGATTTCGCGGACCATGCCGGCGGCTACGGTGGCATTGGTCACGGCGTCGATCAGGATGAAGCTGCCGGTGCGGCGCTGCTCGGTGTAGGGATCGAGGAAGAGTGGGCGGGTGGTTTCTACCTGCACCAGGCCGATGCTGTTGAGGTCGAGGGCGGTGGCGGGTTCCGCCTCCAGTGTTTGCATGTTGACGCGGTTGTAGATGGAAGTGATGCGCGCCTTCACGGTTTGGCTGGTGTGCTTGAGCAGATAGGTTTTCGCCGGGTCGAGCGGGTCGGCGTTCATCCAGACCAGCGCGGCGTTGAAGTTGCTGGCCACGGTGGGTGGCTGGTGCGCGGCGGCGAGCATGTCACCGCGGCTGATGTCTAACTCATCTTCCAGCGTGAGCGCGATCGACATGGGCGCGATGGCTTTGTTCAGGTCGCCGTCGAAGGTGGTGATGCTGGCGACGCGGCTGGTGCGGCCGGAAGGAAGGGCGATGACGCGATCGCCGGGCCAGACGGAGCCGGCGGCGATTTGACCGGCGAAGCCACGGTAGTCCTGGTCGGGCCGGATGACGCGCTGGATCGGCAGACGGAAGGGCGCGTTGGCCAGGTCGTCGCCGATGGGCACGGTTTCCAGATATTGCAACAGTGTCGGTCCCTGATACCAGGGCATGTTGGTGCCGCGATCGACGACGTTGTCTCCGTTGAGGGCGCTGATGGGGATGGCTTCGAGGCCGGTGATGCCCAGCTTGCCGGCAAGGTCCTGCATGGCGTTGCGCAGGGTGAGAAAGACTTCTTCCGAGTGGCCGACCAGGTCCATCTTGTTGACGGCGGCGATGACGTGGCGGATGCCGAGCAGCGAGGCGATGTAGGCGTGGCGGCGCGATTGGGTGAGGATGCCTTTGCGCGCGTCGATGAGGATGATGGCGAGGTCGGCGGTGGAGGCTCCTGTGGCCATGTTGCGGGTGTACTGCTCGTGGCCCGGGCGTGTCGGCGATGATGAACTTGCGGTGGGTGGTGGAGAAGTAGCGGTAGGCTACGTCGATGGTGATGCCCTGCTCGCGCTCGGCGCGCAGGCCGTCGGTGAGCTGGGCGAAGTCGATGGCGGCGGGTACGTGGGTGGTGGCGGCCTTGGTGACGGCGCGGACGTGATCTTCGTAGACGTTCTGCGAGTCGTAGAGCAGGCGGCCGATGAGGGTGGATTTGCCGTCGTCCACGCTGCCGGCGGTGGAGAAGCGCAGCAGCTGCTTGGCTTGCTCGGCGGCGAGGAAGTCTTCCATGGAGAATACTTCTTGCAGGTCTTTTGATGTCGATCGCGGCGGCGGCCATTAGAAGTAGCCCTCGCGTTTCTTGATTTCCATGGAGCCGTCCTGGTCGTGATCGATGACGCGGTTGGCGCGTTCGGAGGAGCGGAAGGCGACCAGCTCGGCGATGATTTTTGGCAGGGTGTCGGCTTCGGAGCGGATGGCTCCGGTGCAGGGGCTGCAGCCGAGCGAACGCAGGCGGCAGGTGACCCATTCTTCTTTGCCCCGGTCGAGCATGGGTAGGCTTCGGCGAAGGTCTGCTCGACCGGGATGAGGCTGTCTCCGCGGACCAGCATGCGGCGTGGCTTGGCGAAGTAGAGCGGGACGATGGGGATGTTTTCCTGGTGGATGTAGTGCCAGACGTCGAGCTCGGTCCAGTTGGAGAGCGGGAAGACGCGGATGCTTTCGCCGGGGTGGATGCGGGCGTTGTAGAGGTTCCAGAGCTCGGGGCGCTGGTTCTTGGGGTCCCACTGGCCGGCAGTGTCGCGGAAGGAGAAGATGCGTTCCTTGGCGCGGGATTTTTCTTCGTCGCGGCGGGCTCCGCCGAAGGCGGCGTCGAAGCCGTCGTGCGCGCAGGCCGTCGAGGAGGGCGGTGGTTTTGAGCAGGCCGCAGCAGCGGTGGGTGCCGAGGGCGGCGGGGTTGGCTCCGTTGGCGAGGGCTTCTTCGTTGCGCCAGACGAGGAGTTCGACGCCGAGCTGGCGGGTGTAGCTCATCGCGGAAGGCGATCATTTCCTTGAATTTGTAACTGGTATCGACGTGTAAGAGCGGGAACGGGATGGGGCCGGGATAGAAGGCCTTTTGCGCCAGGCGGAGCATCACCGAGGAGTCTTTCCCGATGGAGTAGAGCATTACCGGCTTTTCGAATTCAGCGGCCACCTCGCGGAAGATGTGGATGCTTTCCGCCTCGAGTTGCTGGAGGTGGCTGAGCTTGGTTGCTGCTGCCGGGGGTGGGGCCAGGGTCGCCATGGTGTCCTTTTGTGCAATAAAAAAACCGCTTGCCAGTAGATGGCAGCGGTTGGGGTGTGACTCTGAGTTTTTACGAAAGAGGGTAGGGGTTAGCTACGGTCTTTCCTGCTGTGAAAACTCACTTCCGCTGCTCGGCGATGACAAGGGACAACACATGTCATGGGTACAACAGCCAGCGGGATGGTGAGTCATTTGCACTGGTGTTAATTTTCCGGGTTGGGGTGCGGTTTGTCAAGGTACGGGTGGGGGTTACGGTTGGTTTCGGGTTCTTAGCCGTCTGCCGTTTTGTCATCCCGAGCGTGGTCGCTTTGCCTTCTGGCTGCGCAGCGGGTGCATTGCTCAGCTGAGATGGCTGGAGGGTCAGCGTTTGCAGGGGGAGAGCTGGTGGTGGGTTCCTTCGCTTGTCCGATACAGGGGCTCATGTAAGGCGTAAAGCAGATCCCTCGACTGCGCTCGGGATGACAAAGGGGGGGCGCGGTGGGTGAATGGAGGGTGGTGTGAGGGCGGTCTTGGGGGGTTCTGGGGGCTCTTGGTCCGGGTTGGGGTTCCCTGGTGGGGACTTACGTTTGGGGTGGTTGGGGTTCCCGGGTTGTGCGGGGGCCGTCTCCCCTTTTTGTCATCCCGAGCGCAGTCGAGGGATCTGCTTTGCGCCTTTCTCGCTCTACAAATCTCTACATGAGCTCCTGTATCGGACAGGCGTGGGACGCATTGGTCAGCTGGGGTGGCTGGCGTGTCAGCCTTTGCAGGGGAACAGCTGGTGGTGGGTTCCTTCGCTTGTCCGATACAGGGGCTCATGTAGAGATTTGTGGAGGGAGAAAGGCGCAAAGCAGATCCCTCGACTGCGCTCGGGATGACAAAGAGGGGGCGTGGTGGTGAATGGAGGGTGGTGTGAGGGCGGTTTCTGGGGGGTCTTGGGGGGTTCTGGGGGGGGGTCTGGGGGGGGCTCTGGGGGGGTGCTTGGGGGGGGCTTGGGGGGGCTTGGGGGGCTGGGGGGCCTCTTGGTCCGGGTTGGGGTTCCCTGGTGGGACTTACGTTTGGGGTGGTTGGGGTTCCCGGGTTGTGCGGTAGCCGTCTCCCCTCTTTGTCATCCCGAGCGCAGTCGAGGGATCTGCTTTGCGCCTTTCTCCCTCCACAAAGCTCTACATGAGCTCCTGTATCGGACAGGCGTGGGGACGCATTGGTTAGCTGGGGTGGCTGGCGTGTCAGGCTTTGCAGGGGAACAGCTGGTGGTGGGTTCCTTCGCTTGTCCGATACAGGGGCTCATGTAGAGCTTTGTGGAGGGAGAAAGGCGCAAAGCAGATCCCTCGACTGCGCTCGGGATGACAAAAAGGGGAGGGGGGATGACAAAAGGGGAGGGGGGATGACAAAAGGAGGGGGATGACAAAAGGAGGGGGATGACAAAAGGGAGGGGGGATGACAAAAGGGGGCGGTGACAAAGGGGGCGGTGACAACAGGGGGGTGGTTGAATGGTGGGTGGCAGAGGGGGAGCTATGGTTCGGGTTGGGTTGGTGGGGTTTGGGTTTGCTGGGCGGGTGTTTCATGCTCAGGTGATTTCTGCGGTGGAGGGGCTGGAGCTGGCCGTCATTGTGCAGCGGACGGGCGATTCGGCGGCGGCGGCCTATCCCCGCGGTGCGGGTGGTGCGGACGGTGGAGGAGATGCTGGCGGATGCTTCGATTCGGGTGGTGGTGGTGGCTACTCCGAATGCTACGCATTTTTCGATTGCGCGGCAGTGTTTGCTGGCCGGGCGGGATGTGGTGGTGGATAAGCCGTTTGCTTTGAACGCGGGCGAGGCGGCGGAGCTGGTGCGTTGGCGCAGGCGCAGGGGCGGCTGCTGGCGGTTTACCAAAACCGGCGTTGGGATGGGGATTTTCTTACGGTGCAGCGGTTGCTGGCCGAGGGACGGTTGGGGCGGGTGGTGGGGTTTGAGTCCCGGTATGACCGGTTTCGATTGCTGCCGCGGTTGCACTTGTGGCGGGAAGATGGGTCGGCGGGGGGTGGGGTTTTGTTTGACCTGGGGGCGCATTTGGTGGACCAGGCTTTGGTGTTGTTTGGTGTGCCGCGGCGGGTTTGGGCTAGCGTGCGGCGGGAACGGGAGGGGGCGCTGAGTGATGACGCGTTCGATGTTTGCCTGGATTATGGGGAGCTGACGGTTTGGTTGCGGGCTAGTTGTTTGGCCTGGGCTCCGGGGGCGCGGTTCACGGTGTATGGGACGGAAGGAACGTTTCGCAAGAGTGGGATGGATCCCCAGGAGGGCCGGTTGCTGGGTGGGGTGAAGGAGTTCTGGGAGCCGGAGGAGCCGGCGGCGTGGGGTACGTTTACGGGAGCGGAGGGGAGTGCGCCGGTCGAGAGTGAGCGGGGGGATTATCGCGGGTTTTATTGGAATGTGCGGGATGCGGTGCTGGGGAAGGTGGGGCTGGCAGTGAGTGGGGTGGAGGCGTGGCGCGGGTTGGTGGTGCTGGAGGCGGCGGTGAGTAGTAGCCGGGGTGGGGGTTGGGTGGAGGGCCCCCGGCAGTTGGCGCCGGGGGCTCTGGTTTAGCGGGGTGGGTTGTTTTCTATCGTGTCGGGCTTGCCTTCGATCTTGTGGCCCAACTTCTTGGTGGCGTGGGCGGTCTTGTGGTAGCCCTTCTCAGTGCCCTTGACGGTGTCGTGGGCTACGGCTTTTGTGCCGTCAGCGGTTTTGTCGGCTACTTTTTTGGTGCCGTGGGCGGTCTTGTGGGCTACGGTTTCGGTGCCGTCCTCGGTTTTGTGGGCGGCGGTTTTGGTGCCGTGGGCGATGCCGTGGCCGGTTTCCTTTACGGCGTGCTTGGTGTCGTGGCCGGCGGCTTTCATGTCCTGCTTGGCGGTGCCGTCGGTCGTTTGCGCGAAGGCGGCTGGGATGGCCAGGGCCAGTACGGCGGTGAGTGCTAGATGGTTACGCATAATGTCTCCTTGGGTTTGGGGGTTAGATGCGGTTGGTGCGCCAGTCGTCAATGGCCTGGCGAATGGCGGCAGGGGCTAAGTTGCTGCAACGCATCTTGTACTCGGGTATGCCGCCGAGGGCGTCGGCTACGGATTGCTCGGTGAGGGCGTAGGCTTCTTCCACGGGTTTTCCCTGGATCATTTCAGTGGCCATCGAGGAACAGGCGATCGCAACCGCACAGCCCATACATTTAAACCGCGCTTCCTGAATAATGTTGTGCTCGATGCGCAAAGAGATGAGTACGGTGTCGCTGTCAAAGGGGCTCTTGACCAGCGCTTTGGCGGAAGAGTTGGTGACGTGGCCGACATTGCGTGGATTTTTGTAATGCGCGAGGACCTGGTCGGTGTACACAACAACCCCTGAGACGAAAGCCTTATCATACGCTGGAGGGTTCCTTGACCGATATCTACAGCATGGCCGCAGAGTTGACGGGCGCCGGAGCGCCGTTTGCCATCGCCACGGTGGTGCGGGTGGAGGGGTCGTCGTCGGCGCGGCGCGGGTCGAAGGCGCTGATTGATGCTGAGGGTAAGTTGCTGTCGGGTTGGGTGGGGGGCGGGTGTGCGGAAAGCGCCGTGCGCAGTGAGGCGCTGTCGTGTATCGCACGCGAGCGGCCGCGGATGATCACCATCGATATGCAGGATGAAGCACTGGGCGTCGGGATGCCGTGCGGAGGGACCATGGAGATTTTCATCGAGCCGGTGCTGCCGAAGCCGGAGCTGCTGATCGTGGGCCATGGGCGCATTGCCGAGACGCTGGCGCAGTTGGGTGACCTGATGGGGTTTTCCATTACGGTGAATGATCCGGGGGCGGAGCGGGCGGCGTTTCCTTCGGCAGAGCGGCTGGTGACGGATGATTTTGATTTGACCGAGACGCCGATTGGGCCGAAGTCGTTTGTGGTGATTGCCACGCAGCATAAAAGAGATCATTTGTGGTTACAGAAGGCGCTGGAGGGGCAGGCGGCGTACGTGGCGTTGATTGCCAGCCGTCACCGGGCGGGGTTGGTGTTGGATTTTCTTCGGGCCGGCGGGGTGGCGGAGGAGAAGATTGCCACGGTGTATGCTCCGGCGGGGTTGGATCTGGGGGCGGGGACTCCGGAAGAGATTGCGCTGAGCGTGATGAGCCAGATGGTGGCGCTGCGCCGGGGTGGCAGTGCGCAGGGACGCACGTTCGATACGGATGCGGTGATTCGCCAGTGTGAGGCGGAGTTTATTCCCTGAGTTTGTAATAGTCATAGTCTTGCTGGGTGTCCAGGTCCAGCAGGATGCCTTCGTCGGTGGTTTCCCATAATTCAATTTGATCGGGGTGTTGGGTGAAGAGTGCCCGGCAGCCGGTGTCTCCTTTGAGCTGCATGGCTTCAGGGAAGAGTGCGCGTGCGAGGCGGATTGGGTTGCCACGCTTGCCGTTGTGCGTGGGGATGAGGAGCGGGGAGTTGGTGGGGTGGTGGGCTAAGTCGTGCAGGGTTTGTGGGCGGATGAAGGGTTGGTCGGCTAAGACGATCAGGGTGGTTTCGGTGTTGGGTGAGAGGGCGCGGAGACCGGTTTGGAGAGAAGAGGCCATGCCTTCAGCGTGGTTGGGGTTGTGGCAGATAGTTAGGTTGGGTGCGGTGGGGAGTTGTTGTTGGATGGCTTCGGCGTTGGCTCCTAAGACGAGGATGAGTTGGTCTAGGTGGGCTTGTTGGAGGTTGTGCAGGGTTTGGTTGAGGAGCGTGGTTTGGTGCAGGGGTAGGAGTTGTTTGGGCTGACCCATGCGTCGGCTGCTTCCGGCGGCTAAGAGGATGGCGGTTGTGGGTGGTGTGGGCATGGTGGTTTGGGTCTCCCGACTGGGAAACGTTGGTTTGTTATTGGTGGATGGTTAGTTGGGGTTGGTTTCGCTTGGCGGTTTGGTAGAAGAAGAGGGCGGAGCCGAAGACGATGGCGCAGCCGGCGGCTAACTTGCCTTCGAAGATCCAGATGGAGTTGACCTGGCGGGAAGGGATGAAGGCGACGACTAAGCCTACGGCGGTGGTGGCGAGGCCGAGCAGGGCCATCGCGGTTAGATAGTATTTGTTGGCCTGGAGCTTCGCGTCCCTGGCCCAGGTGTGCTTCAGCAGGGCTAAGAACATGTAGGTGCTGGGGAGGAGCTGGAGGATCACCGCCAGGTCGAGCATGGTGAGATAGGCTTCGCCTACGGAGACTCCCAGGAAGCTGGTCGCGATTAGTAACGATGACAGTATCGCGAAGAGGATCAGGCTTACGTACGGGGTGTGGTAGCGGGGATGGACTCTCCCGATGATGGGCGGGAGGTAGCGGTCGACGCCGGCGACGAAGGGGAGACGGGCGGCTCCGCTGAACCAGGCGGAGGCGGTGCCTAAGATGGCTAAGCACTCCAGTAAGGCGAGCGGGGCTACGATCCAGAGCAGGTTGGTGCGGGTGCTCATGAGGTTGATGGCTTGCAGGATGCCGGAGAGGACGCCGATTTCTTTGTGGGGCATGGCTACCAGCATGGAGAGGGTGGTGCCGAGATAGATGAGGCCGGCGATGACTCCGCCACAGAAGATGGAGATGGGGAGATTGCGTTTGGGGTCGCGGATTTCATCGCCCATGATGGAGGCCAGGTCGAGGCCGACGAGGCTGTAGCAGATGGTGCCGAAGGCGGCTACCAGGCGCCAGTCGTGGAAGTCCGGGTGGAGATCGGGGAGATGGAGGGCGCTTCCGTTGTGTCTTACGGTCATGACGGCGAGGAGACAGATCATGGCGGCTCCGCCGATGGTGCCGATGGCTCCCAGGTTGCTGATCCACTTGCCTAGCGAGAGGCCTCGGACGTTGAGGACCAGCAGGAAGAGGATGATGAGCAGGGCGGCGGTTCCGGTGAAGGCCTGGTTGTCTGCGAGTTTTTGTATGCGGGTGCCGGCGATGTAGACGCCTACTCCTACGCAGGAGAGGACGACGGTGGGGAGATAGACGACGTTGGAGAGCCAGTAACACCAGCCGGCGAGGAAGCCGTGCTCCTCACCGAAGCTGCGCTTGGCCCAGAGATAGATGCCTCCTTCTCCGGGCCATTTTTGTGCGAGCTCGGTGACGGCTGCTCCCTGCGGCCAGAAGTAGGCGGCGAGGGCGAGTAGCCATAGCCAGAGGGTGACGGGGCCGGAGGCGGAGATGGCGGGGATGAGGTTGAGATTGGCGACGGCCACGACGAAGAGCAGGATGAGATCGCGGCGGCCCAGGACCCGTTCCAGGCCAGGTTTGTTTTTGCCGGGTGCGATGGGTCTCGCCATAGGGGTACGTTAGCAGAACGGTGGTGGGGGTCTCTATAAAAGACAGGAGCGTGGGATGCGGTTGATGGCAGTGGCTGGCTAGAGGTGGAGGTGCGTGCGGTTGCGGCGCGGGGAGGGGTTCCTTCGCTTGTCCGATGCTGGAGCTCATGTCGAAATCGGGGAGGGAGAAGGGCGCAAAGCAGATCCCTCGACTTCGCTCGGGATGACAAAGGGGGAGAGTGGGGGTGTTGGTTTGTCGTTGGTTGGGGTTGGTGGTGGCAACCACTTGTCTTTTGCGCGTGGCTAGGGGTTGTGGTGTGGGTTTGTTGTCCCACTTATCTTGATTTGTCATCCCGAGCGTAGTCGAGGGATCTCTTTACTGAGCCCCAGGGTGGGAGTTGCAGACGGAGCTTTGTGCGTGCGGTTGCGGCGGGGGGAGGGGTTCCTTCGCTTGTCCGATGCTGGAGCTCATGTCGAAATTGGGGAGGGAGAAGGGCGCAAAGCAGATCCCTCGACTTCGCTCGGGATGACAAAAGGGGGAGAGTGGTGGTGTTGGTTTGTCGTTGGTGGTGGTTGGTTTGGGTTGGTGGGGGCGTTGGTTTGGGTTGGTGGGGGCGTTGGTTTGTTGGTGGTGGGTTGGTGGTGGCGTTGCTTGACGCTGCGTATGAATTTGCGTTGACTTTGTCAAAGCGCTTCGTTACATTTGGCTTAATTCTGCGATAGCCCTGTCGCTTCTCGCTTTCCTCGCGCAACGTGCCCGCGTGGCCCCGGTTTTGTTTACCCCTGGTGTGGTCCCGGCCCGTTTTCTGCAACGACTACAGTTTCTATTTCCCGCTTCCCCTTCCCTGGAGGTTTTGCCGAAGTGTCTCTATTTCGTTCGCTGGTACGTTTCCTTTCCTCAGTTTGCCTTGGTTCTTTTCTGCTCGCCGTGCCCGCCAGTGCGCTGGCGCCCGTGGTAAACCATCCGCTCGATGCGATGACGCCGGCGGAGTATTGGGTGGTCTATAAGGCGGTTCGGGCCGCTGGACATACGGAAGAAAAGCTTTTGTTTACCAGCGTGCTGCTGCATGAGCCGGAGAAGTCGTACGTGCTGGGATGGAAGACTGGCGACCCCATCGAACGTAAGGCGGACGTGGTGCTCTACCTCAACGGGCACTCGTATGCCGGCCTGGTGAATATCGTGACCGGCAAGGTCGAAGGGTCGCTGGAAGAGCTGAAGGGCATGCAGGCTCCGTTCACTACGACCGAAGAGCAGGAAGTGAATGAGTCGGTCAAGCATGATCCGCGGATCGTGGCGGCTTTGAAGAAGCGCGGCATTACGGATCTGAACCTGGTGGTTTGCTTCGCTACGCCGGGTGGCTATATCGGTCTGCCAGAGCAGGATGGACGGCGCATCGGCTGGGGCGGATGCGGGTATGGCGTGGATAACTACAACGGCCCCGAAGATCGCGAAGTGGGCGGGTTGTTCTTTACCGTCGATATGGCTTCGAAAAAGGTTACGCGGTTTACGGATTATGGCGAGGTGGCGATGGCTCCGCTGAGCTTGATCTATGACTCGGATGGCGGGCCGACGGATGCCAATACCAAGCCGATCGTGGTGTCGCAGCCGGGTGGTCCCTCCTTCTCGATTAAAGATGGCGAAGTGAGCTGGCAGAACTGGAAGTTTCGTTTCCGCATCGATCCGCGGCAAGGGCCGATCGTGAACCTGGCTTCGCTGAATGATCACGGCAAGCAGCGGCCGGTGTTGTATGAGGGCTCGCTGTCCGAGATGTATGTGCCGTACATGGATCCGGAAGAGACGTGGAACTCGCACGTGTTTCTCGATGCGGGTGAGTACTTCATGAACACGGGCATGGGGATCGTGAAGCCGCTGATGAAGGGCGTGGATTGCCCGGACTACGCGACGTATTTCAGTGGGACGTATTTCCGTGAGAACGGGACTCCGTTTGTGCGGCCGCAGGTGGCTTGTTTGTTTGAGCGGACGCTGGGCGATCCTTCGTGGCGGCATTGGGAGTCGGAAGGGATTGCTGGTCGGCCGGGGCGGGAGTTGGTGTTCCGCACCATCGCGGTGGTGGGTAACTACGACTACATTCTCGATTACCGGTTTACGCAGGAAGGCGCGATCACGGTCGCTGTGGGCGCTACGGGTGAGTTAGAGGTGAAGCCGGTTTCGGATAAGACGGCTTCGGCGATGATGTCGAGCGGGATCATGGGCAAGGATGCTGAGGGGAATCCCCTGGAGTTCGGGCACCTGGTCGCGGCGAATACGGATGGGGTCGATCATGACCACTTCTTCTCGTTCCGCATGGATATCGACGTCGATGGGCAGAAGAACAACTTTGAAGTCGACAAGCTGGTGCAGTACAAGCTGCCGAGTTCGAGCGCGCGTAAGACGATCTGGGCGATGTCTCCCAAGATGATGGACAACGAGGGGACGGCTGCGCAGAACATCAGCATCGAGCACCCGGCGATGTGGCGGTTTGTGAATGCTACGGAGAAGAATGCGCTGGGGTACCCGACGAGCTTCGAGATTATGGCGGGGATGACCGGGGTTTCTTTGTTGTCTCCAGAGGATTGGCCGCAGCGGCGTGCGGGGTTCTCGGATCACCAGTTGTGGGTGACTCCTTATGACTCGAGCGAGCGGTATGCTTCGGGGGTTTATGTGTCGGGGAGTAAGGGGACGGATGGTTTGCCGACGTGGGTGAAGAAGAACAGGAGTATTGCGAATACGGATATTGTGGCGTGGTACACGATGGCGTTCCATCACGTGCCCCGGCCGGAGGATTGGCCCCAGATGCCCACGATGTGGCATGACTTTACGATTCGTCCTTTTGATTTTTATTCGACGAATCCGTTGATGGATTTACCTATGCAGCCTTAGTGGGGGTGGGTGGAGATGTCCCCCACTCAAGCCCCAAAAGGCTTGAGTGGGCCACCCTCACCCTGGGTGCAGAGAAGCAGGTTGGGGTTCGGTATGAGCTAGTCCAAAGAAACGCGTTGACTCACATCTTCTGGAGGTGCGGTATGGCTCGTTCCTGTGTTGGCAATTGGCTTCTTTTGCTTTTGGCAGCGTGTGGTTTGATGACTGCGCAGATCGCAGTCGGGCAGTCTACCTTCGGTTCGATTGTTGGGACGGTGAAGGACCAGTCGGGGTCGGTGGTGCCGGGGGCTACGGTGACACTGGTCAACGCAGGTACTTCTGCCACACGTACGGTTACCAGTAGCGCGAGCGGTTCCTATGAGTTTCTGAATCTGGACGCGGGGACCTATAAGGTCAGCATTGCGGCCAATGGCTTCAAGGAAGAAGTGTTCGACCACCTGATGCTGCAGGCACGCGATACCCAGCGTATCGATGCCAGCCTGACCGTCGGGGCCGCTTCGCAGACAGTGGAAGTGCAGGCGGCTGGGGATGTGATTACTACCGAGACGTCGAGCCTGGCGTCTACCAAGACGGGACACGAGCTGGTGGATCTGCCGGTGGCCGTGTACTCGCGGTCGAATGGATCGACCAGTCCCCTGCTTACGCTGACGACGGAGCCCGGGGTGCAGGTGGATAACAACAATAACCTGGTGATCGCGGGGACGACGCCGGCCTTGATGTCATTCACCATCGACGGGATCAGCAGCGTGAATGTGGAGAACAGCGGGCCGATCGCCGAGCTGTTTCCTTCGTTCAATTCGATTTCCGAGATTCGGGTCAGCGAGACCAACAATAATGCGGAATATAGCGGGGTGGCGGACGTAACCACGACCTCGCGGGCGGGCACAAATACGTATCACGGTGGGGTGTTCGAGAACCTGGAGAACACGGCGCTGACGGCGGGTAATCCCTTTACCGGGCGGCCGAAGTTGATCATGAACAACTTTGGCGGGTTTGGCGGAGGCGCGGTGCGTATTCCTCATGTGTACAACGGGCGCGACCGGACATTCTTCTTCGGGAGCTATGAGGGATTGCGGCTGCCCCGTCAGTCGCCGCTGGTGGAGAGCTTCCCCAGCGCGGATATGCGGGCGGGTAACCTTTACAACTACCTGAGCGCGCAGCAGGGCACGCAGACGCCGATGATCCACAACTACGATGGAACGTCGATTGCGTGCACCGGTCCTTCCAATTGCTCGGTGCCGGTGTCGCCGGTGGCGGCCAACATCATGAAGACGCTGATGCCGATGCCGAATACGGGCAACGCGGACTCGTTTCAGAACAACTACGCGGTGAATTTGCCGACGCCGATCTCGAGCAATCAGTTCGATGTGCGCATCGATCAGACGATTACGCAGAAGCAGTCGATTTATGGGCGGTATACGTTCAAGAACCGGGCAGTCGAAGTGGCGCCGGAACCGAACTGCGTGGGGTATTGCTCGACCGGGCAATCGCCGCTGCTGGGCGGTATCTCTGAGCCGGAACAGGATCGCGGGTTTACCGTGGCGTACAACTACACGATTACGCCGCAGGTGATCAATGAGTTGCGGGCGGGGTTCAATGCGGTGCGCCTGAGTCTGACGTCGGGGGCGAACACGAACGCTCTGCTGAGCGCGACGGGGATCACGGGGATCCCTGACCCGGCGGCGGTGCCTACGGTGCCGGATGTGCAGATTGTGGGGCTGCAGCGGACGGGTGGGTTGAACTCCTACAAGCAGCAGAGCAAGGTGATCCAGGTGCTGGATAACCTGACATGGGTGAAGGGCCGGAACACGTTTAAGTTCGGCGGAGATATCCGGCGGATGACGGATCACGATGAGAATGTGTTTGGGAACTTTCGCGCCGGGCAGTACACGTTCAATTCGTCGAGCACGGTGGGCAGCACGATTGGGGACCCGTTTACCCAGTTTCTGCTGGGGTACCCGGATGCTACGGTGCTGTCGCAGGTGACCAATCCGGCGATGAATGGGTTGGGCTATTCGTATGCTGCGTTTGCGCAGGATGACTGGAAGGTGACGCCTTACCTGACGATCAATGCGGGATTCCGGTATGAGCTGCATCCTCCGTTGAAGGATACGCATTCGAACACGGCGGCGTTTGTGCCGGACTATAACGAGAACGGGGTTCATGGCGCAGTGGCGGTGCCAAATGCCAAGGCCCTGACGTACACCAATCCTGGTTTTCTGGCTTCGATCGGAAGTACGCCGCTGCTGACGGCGGCGCAGTTGAAGCTGCCGGAGACGCTGCGGTACACGTATAAGAAGGACTTTGGTCCGCGCATCGGGTTCGCCTGGCGGCCTTCGCATAATGACAAGACGGTGATTCGCGGTGGGTGGGGACGGTTTATCGAGTCTCCCCTGGGCTTCTCGCTAGTCTCGGGTTGGGCAGTGCATGCCAGTTTTGTGCCGACGTACACGCAGGATTATGGGCCGGGTGGGAGCCCGTTGCTGAGCTTCCCTTCTCCGTTTCCGTCGAACCTGTATCCGCCGGGCACGGCTACGTTTCAGTATGCGTTCCCGATCAAGTACAAGGATCCTTCGGTGCAGCAATGGAACCTTACGTTTGAGCATGATATGGGCCACGATATCGGGATGCGGTTGTCCTATACCGGCAGCCATGGGCAGGACCTGGAGGAGTTTGAGGATTTGAACCAGGTGCCGGCGAACACCGATGGGTATGCGAACCAGACGCTCGCGTATCCGATCTGGAGCATTATCCAGAGCGTGGCCAACGTGGCGGTGAGCAACTACAACAGCTGGACGGCCCTGGTGGAGAAGCGGATGTCGCACGGGCTGCAGTTTCAGAGCAGCTATGTGCTGACACGCGATCTGTCGAACGAAGGGGGGGCAACGCCGTCCCAGTTTGTCGCGGCCGGTGGGAATTATCTTACGGACAAGTATCACCCCGGTTTGGACTACGGGAATGTGATCTTCGACCGGCGGCATCGGGCGTTGACGACGTTCCTTTACCAGTTGCCGTTTGGCAAGGGGGCGACGTTCCTGGGCAATAGCGGGCGGTTGCTGGATACAGCGGTGGGCGGGTGGCAGTTGGGGGGCGTGCTGGTGTTCCAGAGCGGACCGTTTCTGACGCCGCAGCAGGCTTCGGTGGATTCAGCGAATACGAATATATTGAACACGCTGGGCGAGTCGCGAGCGGATGTGGTGCCGGGCGTGGCGCCGCGGGATGTGAAGGGATTGACGAGCACGTCGGGGCCGGTCTTTCTGAACCCGGGGGCGTTTACGACGCCTCCGGCGAATGCGGGGCGGTTTGGGAATGCTTCTGTGGGGAGCGTGGTGGGTCCGGGGACGGATGCGGTTTCGTTGTCGCTGATCAAGTCGATCAAGATCACGGAACAGTTACAGTTTCAGTTTGGGGCGCAGGCGAGTAATGCGTTCAATCATCGGAATTATGACGTGCCGCAGATGTTCGTGGATGCTTCTTCGTTTGGGACGATCAGCGGGTTGCAGACGGCGGAAGGGGCTGGGCCGCGGAATGTGGAGATTACGGGGCGGATTAGTTTTTAGTTGGGTTTGGGGGTGGTTGAGCCCAGGACGAAAGTCCTGGGCTTTTTGTTTGGGGTGGGGGGTGGGGGTACGCCAGGGCTAAAGCCCACATTTTCTTGATACGTTTGAGCGCGGGTTCCACCCGCGCCCCCGGACTGAAGTCCGGGGCTTCCACCGGGATTTTGAGGGTGTGTGGGCTTCCACCCGCTTTTGAGGGTGTGTGGGCTTCCACCCGGGGCCCCGGAGTGAAGGGCCGGGGCTTCCCATCCGGGATTTGGGTGGTGGAGCCCAGGACGAAAGTCCTGGGCTTTTGTTTTTGGGTGAGGGGTATGCCAGGGCTAAAAGCCCACATTTTCTTGATACGTTTGAGCGCGGGTTCCACCCGCGCCCCCGGACTGAAGTCCGGGGCTTCCACCGGGATTTTGAGGGTTGTGGGCTTCACCCGGATTTTGAGGGTTGTGGTCTCGGGATTTCGAGGGGGTTGTGGTCTTCCACCCGCGCCCCTGGAGTGAAGGGCCGGGGCTTCCACCGGGATCTTGAGGGTGTGGGGGTTCTACCCGGGGCCTGGTTGGAGATGAAGGCAGGGTTAAGGTGCGGTTTAGGTTTGGGGCAGGGTGGAAGCCCCGGAGTTTAGTCCGGGGGCGCGGGCGGTAGCCCGCGCTTGGAGGGGCCTTCCCTCTTAGGGCTTTAGCCATGGTGGCGGCGGGTCTAGCTCCATTGATGTCGATGCGGAGGACCAGGGGAAGTGCTCTGGGGTTGTGCTTAGGCCGGCTCTTACTGGGTTTTGGCGTATGTACGTTTCATGGTGGCTGTAGTCGTGTGCGTCGCGTATCCGGTGATTGGTGAAGCCGGCTTGCCAGATCTGTGCAGGACAGCCCAGGTCGCGAGTGGCTCGGAAGGAGAAGGCGCCTTTGATGTATTGCAGGGCTTTTTCTAAGGGGAGCTCCGCGGCGGGGGTTAACAGGAGATGGATGTGGTTGGGCATGATTACGAAGGCGTGCAGGAGGAGGCGGTGCCTGGTCCGGTTGTCGGCCAGGATTTCCAGGAGTAGTTGCGCTGTGCGGTCGGATTGCAGGAGAGCGCGGCGGCCTGCGGTTGCGGTGGTTATGAAGAACGTTCGGTCAGATTGTGGTGCGTGGCGCATGGGGGGTTTTAGCACGCGGGGGTTGGGGACGCCAGGGCTAAAGCCCTCATTTAATTTTGGGTGGGAGCGCGGGTTCCACCCGCGCCCCCGGACTGAAGTCCGGGGCTTCCACCGGGATGGGGTGGAATGAGAGTGGCTACGGAGTAAAGACAGGGGCTGAAGCCCATCCTATCAAGCGGCTTTGCGGCAAGTCCGGGGCTTCCACCGGGATGGGGTGGAATGAGAGTGGCTACGGAGTAAAGACAGGGGCTGAAGCCCATCCTATCAAGCGGCTTTGCGGCAAGTCCGGGGCTTCCACCGGGATGGGGTGGAATGAGAGTGGCTACGGAGTAAAGACAGGGGCTGAAGCCCATCCTATCAAGCGGCTTTGCGGCAAGTCCGGGGCTTCCACCGGGATTGGGTGGAATGAGAGTGGCTACGGAGTAAAGACAGGGGCTGAAGCCCATCCTATCAAGCGGGCTTGCGGCACGACCCAAGTCGTGCCCCGTTACGAAGCCCGTTGCTCGGCTGCAAGGCCGATTTTCCGCGGCTTGCGGCGGTTGCTACTTGGCGTTCGTGATGGTGGTTAGATGGGGCTGCGGTGGCAGGGTGGCCAGGGGTTGGGGCGGGGTTCGCTTGCTTCTCCAGCGGCCTACGGTGTTGCCTATCCGCTCGGAGGCTTGCATCAGGTGGCCGGCGGTCAGGCCTCCGATGACTTTGTGGTGGCCTACGGCGGCTAGCCCCATCGAGGCGATGCAGCCGCATTGGGTGCAGTCGGGGGTTCCTCCAAATTGGCAGGGACCTATTCTGGTCTCCAGATCGGCGGAGAGGGTGGTCGTGGTGCGGGCGAAGATGCAGTCCTCGGGGGTTTGCGGGGGGTGGCGCAGCTCCTCGATCATTTGATGGTTCATTTGGAATTTTGGGTAGAGGGGGTAGAGACGCTCCAACTCATCCAATAAAGTTCGGCGTACCTGGGGGGTGATGAGCTCGGGGCCCACGGCTCCCTGCTGGGGGGTGAAGAGGCTTACCCAGATGCGCTTGACCTCGGGACGGGCGCTCCAGAAAGCTAAGAATTGCTCCATGTAGCCGGGACGATCGGCGATCTGGCCGGTGACGGTGCAGTGGATGGTGACGCGGCTGTCGCGGATGGAGCTCAGGATGCGCTCGTAGGTGGCCGGCTTGCGGCGCTCGTCGTGCTCGGGCTGCAAGCCGTCGATGGAGACGACCAGGCTGAGACGACTGAGGTCGGACCAGGCTTTGGGCAGGACGCGGAAGGCGCTGGTGACCAGCTGGACGTGGATGCCGCGCGCTTCCAATTGGGGCAGGAGCTGGTCGAGCTCGCGGTAGCGGACCAGGGGATCGCCGCCGACGATGGAGAGATGCAGCGGCTGCTCGCGGTCGACGATGGCCAGGATGCGCTGGACCAGGTCGTCGCCTTTGTAGTCAGAGAGTTGGCGGAGGTTGACGCCGGTGCCGAGGTGCTCGGGCTCGTAGGCGTAGCAGCCGGGGCAGCGCAGGGGACATTCGCGGGTGATTTCTATCGAAAGGCTTGGTTTCTGGCCGTTGAGGATGCGACCCCAGGCGTGGAGTACTTCAGACGTTTTCATTCAAAACCCTCAGGGGAGTAACGAGCGGGACGGGCTGTAATGACTGTCTTTAAGTATTGCTGCGAATGGAGTTGAGCGCAACTGGCCCAGCTTTGGTGCTCCCGGCTTTAGAGCGGGCGGGTGGAATCCCTGGCGATGAGGGCGGGGGTGAAGGTTGGTCGGGCAGGGGCTCCGGGGCGCCGGGGGCGCGGGTGGCTTTGAGGAGCCAGGCGGTGGCGGTGGCTCCCATGTCTTCCATGGGCTGGCGGATGGTGGTGAGGGCGGGGGTGCAGAAGGCGGCGAGGGGGGCGTCGTCAAAGCCGATGACGGAGCAGTCGGCGGGGACGGAGCGGCCGGCGGCGGCCAGGGCGCGGATGGCTCCCAGGGCGGTGAGGTCGTCGAAGGCGGCGAGGGCGGTGAAGGGGACGCCGGCACGGAGGAGGTCCTGGGTGAGGTCGAGGCCGGCAGCGAAGCCGGGAAAGGGCGCCAGCTCCTCGGCCATGGTGCGGATGCGGGCCGGGTCGAGGAGGAGGCCGTGCTCGGCGGCGAACTGCTGCATGCCCTGCCAGCGCAGATGGCTGTCGGTGAGTTTGTCGGGTCCCTTGAGGAAAGCGATCTCGCGATGGCCGAGGCGGTAGAGATGCTCGAGGGCCGCGTAGCCGCCGGCCTGGTTATCGACGACGACGGAATGGATTTCGCTGTGGGCCAGGTCGCGCCCGACGACGATGGTGGGAAAACGGTTGTTGACCGTATCAAAGAACTGGCTGCCCCCTTCGAAGAGCCAGTTGGCGACGATGATGAGGCCTTCGACGCGGTGGTCCATGAGCAGTTCGAGGTAGCCCTGGAGCTGCTGTTGGTCGTTGTGGGCGTCCATGATGATGGGCAGGAAGCCGGAGCCCTGGAGGGCGCGCTCGATGCCGCGGAGGATGAGGGTGCAGAAGGGGTCGGAGATATCGAAGACGAGGACGCCGATGGTTTGGCTGCGGCGGCTGCGGAGCGAGCGGGCGGAGGCGTTTGGGCGGTAGCCGAGGGCCTTGGCGGTGGCGCGGATTTGCAGTTTGGTGGTGGCGGCGACGTAGCGGGAGAGCGGCGCTTCGTTGAGCACAATGGAGACGGTGGCGGGCGAAAAGCCGCTCTGCCGTGCAACATCGGCCAGGGTGACGTGCTTGGTGGGCGAAAGAGGCATGGTTGCCGTGCGGGGGAGTCTTGATTATGCCTGTTTCCCGCGAGATTGTGGGTGGGGCAAAGTGCTTGTGTGGGTATGCCCGGTTTTTGTGTATATTGGGGCTGCCCACTTTCACATTGTGAACGCGATGAGTGACCAGGTTTGGCTTTCCACTGGAAGCTTTCGTTGGAAGTTGCGCGCTGATGGATGTGCCGTGTGAAGAAATCTTTTGCGCCCGCCCGTACTAATGTGACGATGATGCTGCTGGAACAGCGCCGCCTGGAGTTGCTGGGGGAACTGCGTGTGCTGGCGCCGGACCTGGTGGCGAAGCTGGAGCAGACGCTCGAGGCGCTGGAAGAACAGGGATCGATGCGGGGTGAGTTTGACGGGCTGGATCGGCCGGGGGTGATTCGCCATTACCTGCTGAAGGTGGGGCGGCCGGCGGATTTACGGGAGATTCGGGATGCGGTGGCGTCGCCGGCGAGCCGGTTCGATGGGCGGTCGATCTGGGATGGCGGTAAGCGTGAGGTGGAGCAGGGGCGGTTGGTGAATGTGGCTAAGCCCGGCCGGGGTGAGGATTGGGTGTTGTCGCTTCCGGAGTGGCCGACTTAGGTGGTTATAAGTGGGTTGTAAGTTGTTGTGCGTAGGAGTAAGTGGGTAGTTAGCTGGTTAGTTTAGTTAGTGGGTATGGTGTCTTTCCTTCCATTGCCTTTTTTCTTCCATTGCCTTTTTTCTTCCATCGCCTTTTTTCTTCCATTGCCTTTTTTCTTCCATCCATTGCCCCCTTTTGTCATCCATTGCCCCCTTTGTCATCCATTGCCCCCTTTGATCAGCATCCCGAGCGCAGTCGAGGGATCTGCTTTGCGCCTTTCTCCTGCCACAAATCTCCACATGAGCTCCTGCATCGGACGGGCAGAGGAACGTGGGTTTCGATAGCACGGTTGGCTGTCAGGGGTTACTCTCCTGCATTGCTGCTGAAAGAACGGTTCCTCTGCGTGTCCGATACAGGAGCTCATGTGGAGATTTGTGGCAGGAGAAAGGCGCAAAGCAGATCCCTCGACTGCGCTCGGGATGACAAAAAAGGGGGGGGAGAGAGGAGGGGGGCCGGTACTGGCGAGAACACTCGCTTCCCTGCTGGGCCGGGCCTACGTGGCTTCGGTGGTGATGGGGTGGGGGGTGCTTTTTTTTGCTTGCTGCTTGCGGTAGCGGATGACTACCAGGCGCACGCTGAGGGCCAGCGCGCCGCCGAGGATGGTGCTGATGGCTCGGTGGTAGGCTACTGCGTTTCCGGGCAGGCTCGAGAGGGCTAAGAGGCAGACGATGTAGGCGGTCAGGCAGAGGGTGAAAAGGCCGTAGTTGACGGCGTTGAGCGCATAGGCCAGCCAGGCACATACCAGGATGAGGACGGCCAGGGCAGGTTGAGTGGGCTGCAGGTGAGCCAGGGCGTAGCTGGCGAGCATGGCGCCGGCCAGGGTGCCCAGAGTGCGGGAAATGGCTCGGCTGGCAGTGTCGCTCAGGCCGGGGCGCAGGACCAGTAAGGCCGTCATGGGGATCCAGTAGCCGTTGGCGAAGCCGAAGCGGCGGTAGATTTCGGTGCTGACGCCGAGGGTGACGGCCAGGCGGAGGGCGTAGGGTACGGCGCTGGGCGGAGTGGCGCGGCCGAGGAGGGAGAGGGCGGCCTGCTCCACTTGGCTGCGGAGGGCGTCGTGCTCGGCGCGCAGACGGGCGGCTACGGTGAAGAAGTCGCGGTGGAGCTCCGCGAACAGGCGGAGGAGGAGGCTGGAGATGAGGATCTGCAGGATGCCGCCGGCCATGACGAGGCTGGACCGCACGGCGGCGGCCCTGGGCGAGAAAGGGTAGGCCGAAGCGACGAGCAGGAATACGATGGATTGCTGGGTGGCCCAGCTGACGCCGGGTTCGCGCAGGGAGAGCATGCCGTAAAGGAAGGCGGCGGCGGCAGCCAGGGCGACGAGGATGACGTCGGTGTGGCCGGCGACCATGCCGAGAAAGGTGGCGGCGCCGATGCCGAGAGTGGCGAGGATCATGGGGACGAGGTGGGAGCCCTCAATGGGCTGCTTGGGACCAAAGCCGACGGAGAAGGCTCCGCCGGTGGCGATGAGGCCGGCGGCGGGGTGGTGCAGCAGAATGCCCAGGGCGAGGCAGAGAGCGAGCGGGATGACGAAGATGAGGTCGGAGCGGAAGGAACGGGCCTGCCAGTCAAAGACGAGGCTGTCGGTGAGGAACGGTACTACGGAGGTGGGCGGCACTGCAGACATGCGCCTCCCTAGGATAGCGCGGGGGGTGTATGGCGCAATTTGTCGCTGGCGGGCGGGCGGGATTGGCGCTCTGATATTCATATGCTAAGCAGGATGGCATCACCCCTTACGGTTCGTCTGCTGCAGGAGCGGCGCGATGAGTTGATGGATCAATTGCGGAACGTGTCTCCCGAGTTAGTGGAGAAGCTGGAGATGACGCTCACCGCTTTGCAGGAACAGTGTGGAGAGCGGGGCGAGTATGACGGGTTGGATCGCGCGGGCGTGATCCGGAAGTATCTGGAGAAGATGGGGCGGCCGGTGTCGCTGCGGGAGATTCGCGATGCGGTGTCGGCGCCGAATAGCCGGTTCGATGGCCGGTCGATCTGGGACGGCGCCAAGCGGGAATTGGAACAGGGACGGTTGCGGAACGTGGCCGATGGGGGCAAGGATTGGGTGTTGGCGTTGCCGGAGTGGGAGGCTTAGGTTCTCAGGGCTTTGGGGCCTGGGGTTGACTTAGCAGGTTGGCGAAGAGGCGGTAGGCTCCGGGGATGCCCTCGGGTAACTGGCGGTATAAGGCGTAGGCCAGGTAGATATAGGCTCCCTTGCCGTAGGGGGCGTACAACAGTCCGCCTTTTTGTTCTTTCTGGCCGGGATCGTGTGTTTCCGTGAGGGCCTGGTAGTGGGCGTCCCAGGTTTTCATGAAGGAGTGGCCCCTTTCTTCGACCCAGCCTGCGAAATCAGATTCGGTGATTTTGTTGGGCCAGGTGAGGAGCGGGCTGTTCGGTAACAACAGCTGTACTTTGTTGTGCTCGTCGACTACTTTCTCAGGGTCATCGCCCAGCGAGAGCGGGTAAGGGCCGTAGTTGCCGTTGTAGTCGGTGCCGTTGTATTGCACGATGAGCAGGCCTCCTCCCTTTACATATTGCAGCAGGCGCGGGTTGGCGGCGGCCAGCTCGGGACGCGCGGAGTAGGCGCGGATGCCCATGACGATGACATCGTAGGCAGATAGATTGCCGGTGGTGATGTCGTCGGTTTGCAGCAGGCGGACGCGGACGCCCAGGCTTTCCAGGGCTTCGGGTACGTCGTCCCCTGTGCCCATGATGTAGCCCACTTTCAGGTCGGGCGCTACCTTCACATCCACACCTACCAATTTGTACGGAGCCGCGGGGTAGTAGTTATAGGGCCGCAGGCCGGCGTAGCCGACGGATTCATATCCTTTGGTGTAGCGGTGACCCTGCACCTCGGCTACCGGGGTGATGGGGTAGTCGATGGTTTTCAGATTTTTGGGAGTTACGTGGAAGGTGAGGTCCTGCTGCTGATTGGCCTGCGCGGCGATGGGGATGGTTGGCGGGGCAGCTTGCCAGTTTTCCGGCAGATCGAGTTTCAGGGTTCCCTCGGCGGCCACGTTGGTGCGGAGATGGAGGGGCACGGGGGCGGGGCGGGTTTGCTGCAGCGGGATGATGCCAGCGGTGGCGGTGGCGACTACCGAGACCTGGGGCACTAACAAGAGGGGCTCGTAGACGCCGCCCCTGCCGACGACGCGCTGGACGGATTGGACGACCTGGGCGGTGCGCAGGGTGACTCCTTCGACCGTGAGGGCGGCTTCGACCTGCAATGGATAGGGCGGGAGCGGGTGGTCGAGGCAGTGCACGCTGTCCAGGTCGTAGTACGACTGCTCAATGTCTTTGCGGTGGAAGCAGGCCTGGGTGGGTTGGGCATCCTGCGGGACGGTGAGTTTCCATGCCTGCTTGAGGCGGGTGTTGGATTGCAGCGGGCCGGCAAGCGATTTGGCGGTGGTGATGTTCCAGGCTTCGGGCTGGCCGGTGGTGGGGTGCAGGGTGAGTGAATCGAGGTGTACCGGCAGCTGGCTGGGGTTGACCAGGTAGGCGTTGACGCCGAGAGCCTGGCCGGGGACAGCGGTGGTTACCGATTCCTGCGCTTCGACCGAGAAGCCGGAGTTTTCTTTCTCAGGATGGATGGGGGCGACGACGGCGGTGAGCTGCAGGCCCAGCGCTTCGATGAGCGCGCTGTTGAACTGCGCTTCTTTGACCTGGAGCTCGTGGCGGATGTTGTATTTTTCTTCCGGGGTGAAGTTGGGGGCGGTGTCCAGTTGGGTGATGAGTAACTGTGTTTGTTTCAATCCTTTGGCAAGCAGGGGTACCAGCGCCTGGGGATGGGCGGGGTTGTAGGTTTGGGTGGCCTGGCCTACGGTCGCGGCCAGCGCGATGAGGCCGGTGGTGAGGAAGGGATGGCGGCCCCTGGCCAGGGTGGCGATGCCGGGGAGCGTGGTGTCGATGCCGTCGAAGTAGGAATCTTCCTTATCCGGGGCGGGCACGCGCGAACCGTAGCGATGATAGGGGACGTTGAACTCGCCGGCGAGTGGAGTGGCGGTTCCTCCGTTTTGTGATTTTTGATAGCCGAGGCCTTCGCGGCCTAACTGGATGTAGGTGGAGCCGATGGCGGCGTCGTATGTGCCTTCTTTGATGTTGAGGGTGGTGGTGGGGACGGTGTTGCTCCACTTACCGGCGACATAGTCGTAGAAGCGCACGGGGGCCCATTGGCCGGTGGCGTAGTCATACATGCCTTTGGGGCTGATGGAGAAGGACGGCGCGCGGGCGTAGACCTTGAGCGGGTTCCAGGGGAGGAGGCCGGCTTGTATCTGGTCGGGAAAGACGTTGGGGTCGCCGGCGGCTTTGAAGACTTCCTGGGTGACTTCTCCGGAGACCTGGTGCTGGCCGTGGCCGTCGGTGATGCCTCCTACAAAGGACGCGGTGAGGACGAGCGGGCGGTTGAGGCGCACGGCGCGGACTACGTCGTAGAGGACGCGGTCTTTTCCCCAGGTTTGCTGGGCTTCTTCGAGGGTTTTGCTGAAGCCGAAGTCGGCGACGCGGGTGAAGTATTGATCGACTCCGTAGTGGCGGCCCGCGGCTAAGAGCTCCTGGGTGCGGACCAGGGCGAGCTGATCCCAGAGGTCGTTGGACATGATGTTTTGTCCGCCTTCTCCGCGGGTGAGCGTGAGCAGGGCGACGCGGGCGCCGAGGCCGCGCGAGGTGTAGGCGAGCATGCCTCCGTCTTCGTCGTCGGGGTGGGCGACGATCATCATGAGGCTGGCGCGGGTGTTGAGCTTGCGCAGGGATTGGGTGAGGGCGGGGGCTCCGCGATCGATGCGCAGGGGTTGGTAGTCCGGTGTGGGGTCGAAGGTGGTGGCGGTGGGGATCTGGGCGTGAGTCTGTAGAGTGAAGAGGCAGGCGGCGATGAGGGAGAGGGTCCTGCTTCGGCGGGTGTGAGTGGTCATCGTTGGTAGCTATAGCATATGACAGGTTTGTGGGTGGGGTTGTGTTGTCGCGGTAGGTGGCGAGGGTGGGGGTTCCTCTGCTTGTCCGATACAGGGGCTCATGTCGGGATTTGTGGAGGGAGAGGGGCGCACAGCAGATCCCTCGACTTCGCTCGGGATGACAACAAAGGGGGGATGGGTTGACAAAGGGGTAGGGTTCGGGGTCGCGATGACGACAAAGAGGGGATGGATGACGAAGGGGTCGGGGTCGCGATGACAACAAGGGGGGGATGGATTGACAAAGGGGTCGGGGTCGCGATGACAACATAGGGCGGTGAGGGTTGATTGAGTAAGGACGCGGGGTTGGTGCGCGGGATTGGGCTGCGTGGGGCGATCTCGCTCAACATGATCAATATGATTGGCGTGGGGCCGTTTGTGACCCTGCCGCTGATCGTGCTGGCGATGCATGGACCGCAGGCGATCCTGGGTTGGATCCTGGGGGCGGTGCTGGCGGCTTGCGATGGCCTGGTGTGGGCGGAGCTGGGGGCGGCGATGCCGCGGGCCGGTGGGTCGTATGCGTATCTGCGGACTATCTATGGTCCGCGTACGGGTGGGCGGTATCTTTCTTTTCTTTATATCTGGCAGTTGAGTTTTAGTGCTCCGCTCTCGATTGCTTCGGGGTGCGTGGGGCTGGCGCAGTATGCGGGATTTTTGTTTCCGGGCTTGCGGACGGTTTGGTTTTCTACGCAGTTGCCGGTGCCGGTTCCTTTTGTGCATGCGGTGCCGCTGGCGGTGCGGGTGGGTCCGGCGGCTGTGCTGGCGATGGTGTGCTGCGGGGTGGCTACGGTTTTGCTGTATCGCAATATTGAAAGTGTGACGCGGTCGGCTGGCTTGCTTTGGATTGGGGTGATGAGCACGCTGCTGATCGTGATTGGTACGGGATTTTTGCATTTTCATGCGAGCCTGGCGTTTGGTTTTCCGGCGGGGGCGTTCTCGCCGTCGGCGGGTTTTTTTAGTGGGCTGGGCGCGGCTTTGCTGATTGCCACCTATGACTATTGGGGGGCTTATAACATCAACTTTCTGGGCGCGGAGGTACGGGAGCCGGGCAGGACGATTCCGCTGGCGATTGTGTGGTCGGTGGGGTTGGTGGCGGTGCTGTATCTGCTGCTGAATACGAGTGTGCTGGGGACGATGCCGTGGCAGGAGCTGGTGGGGGCGAATGCCCGGTTGTCAGTGGCGGCAGTGGTGGTGCAGCGGGCTTATGGAGCGTGGGCGGGTAAGGTGGTGGCTTGCCTGGTGATGTGGACGGCGTTTGCTTCGGTGTATGCGCTGTTGCTGGGGTATTCGCGGGTGCCGTATGCGGCGGCGTTGGATGGGAATTACTTCCAGGTGTTTGCGCGGGTGCATGCGCGGCATCGGATTCCGCATGTGTCGCTGGTGATGCTGGCGGCGGTTTCGATGTTGTTTTGTGTGCTGCAGCTGGGGGATCTGGTGGCGGCGTTGGTGGTGATCCGGATATTGTTGCAGTTTCTGTTACAGCAGGTGGGGGTGATGGTGCTGCGGAAGACGCAGCCGGAGTTGGTGCGGCCTTTTAAGATCTGGTTGTATCCGGTGCCGCCGGTGGTGGCGATTGTTGGGTTTTTGTATATTTTGTTTTCGCGGCCGCGGTTTGAGCGGGAGTTGGTGTTTGCGGCGGTGATTGTGTTGACCGGGACGTTGGGGTATGGAGTGCGGGCGTTCAGACGGCGGGAGTGGCCGTTTGGCGGGTCGCGGGTGGTGGGTTGAGGTGGTTGGTGGGTGGGGAGAAAAGCAGATCCCTCGACTGCGCTCGGGATGACAAAATTGGGGAAGATAGCACGTGAGCGCGTCAAGTCAACGTACTCAACTTGTCACGCCGCGCTCAATTGTCACGCCGCGCTTCAACTTTGTTACGCCGCGCTCAATTTTGTCATCCCGAGCGCAGTCGAGGGATCTGCTTTTGTTGCTTCCACTGCGGGCCTTGCTTTTGGTGGCAAGGGCCCGCGTGTCATTAGTCGTGAGTTGGCGGTACTGGGCTTAAACCTTGGTCTTGGCGCGCTTTTGCTTGGACCAGCGGAGCTTCTGGGCGGCGGCTATGCGGGCCCGGCCTTCCGGTGAGATCACTCGCTTGGCTCGTAGCGCCCGGGGCTTGGGGGCTTGTAAGCCGGCCTTGCGTGGGCCGCGCGCGACTTTGGTGGTGGAGGCGGTGCCGGCTACGAGGTCGCGTGCCTCAGTTAACCTGCTTATCTCTTCGTCTATGTGGAGAATGATTTCTTCAGTCGTCATCAGCTGTAAGTATAACCGCTCCTCTATTGCAAAGATGTAGTCATGCCTGCAAAGGATGTAAGCGGCTTTCAGGGTGTAAACATAAGTGCACTGTTTTCCTTTGTCCAACGATAACGTGCGCGGCGCCAGCGGGCACGCGGCGTCTCATAGTTGAAATCAAGACCACAATCGCCACCTACACGACAGTCGTGCGGACCGGTGGCGACATATGGCGGCATGGGCGACCAGGCCAACGAACGCTGCTCGTCGGTAAAGCGGGCCAGGCGCTCGATGATCTGGTTGACCGTGGGTGGCGGACTCTCCGTGTAAGTGATGCTGTGAGCTTGCCTCTGAGCACCCCCGCGGTCAAGACGGCGGGCGGGAAAAGATGAGGATGCAGGGTAGGGGAACTGCTCTTCCCTGTCACTTACGACGTAGTTACCAGCAGTAACTTTGAGTTAACCTCCCTTGTTTCCTCTGGATTGTGGCCGGGTGATCTTGTGCAGTGCGAAGAGGCGTGGCACTCTCATGGGGCAAGACCGCAGTTTGGCGGTTGACAGGCTAACCAGTGGAAAGGAATCTATGAGGCACTTTGGGCATAGCACGACCCCCATGCACCTTTGAGCGCGAGCAAGCCCGACATATGGATGCCGCTCTATATCGGCGATTACCTGGCCGATACGATGCACCTCACGACAGAGCAGCATGGCGCTTATCTTCTACTGATTTTTCATTTGTGGCGGCGCGGCTGCCTGCCGGCCGACGATGCAGGGCTGGCCAAGATCGCGGGGCTGAGCGCGGCTAAGTGGAGCACGCAACGGCCGGTGCTGGCGCAGTTCTTTGCGCTGGTGGATGGATCGTGGGTCCACGGGCGGGTGGACCGGGAACGCTGCCTGGCAGAAGCACGGCAGCGCCTGAACGGGGAACGGGCGCAACGGGCGGCCGCGCGGCGGTGGCAGGGTGCGCCGGCGGACGATGCTGCTATTGATGGTCCAAATCATGCTCGGAGCAATGCTCCAAGCAATGCTCCAAGCATTCCTCAAGCATTGCTTGAGGAATGCGAGTCACAGTCACCTTCACAATCACAATCACAGTCACCGGTAAAAGAAAAAATCTTTGCGACAGCCGTTTCTTCGAAACGGGTCGTGATCCCGGTGGGTGATGTTCGCCATGTTCCCTTTCGCAGGGCTTTGTCTGAGTACTGGCAGAAGAGCAATCCTGCGCAGCCTGAGATGCCGTGGCAGGGGCGGGACGGACGGGCGCTGAGCGAGTTTCTGAAGGCCTGCCCGCAACTGGAGGAGGCGCAGTTTCGCCGCATGCTGGCCAATCGGGCCCAGTCCGCGGTGGCGCATGGGGATCGCGTGTACCTGTGGATCGCAAACCTGACTCGGTTATCAGGAAGCAATGACGGTTTTAACAAGCCGGTGTCCGCAGGGGGTGGGTTGGTGGCAGTCGAGCGGACATCAATCGCGATTCGGTCTTCACGCAGTCGACCGCGCCCTCGCCCTGGCTCAGGAAGCTGTTAGTCGCACTGGGCGCGCTGGCACTGAGCCGGCAGTTTCGATTGAGCCCCGGAGGTTTGCTGCTGATGGCACAGGACCTGGAGGACCTGCCCTGGGCATGGCTGCGGCGGCCATCTGTGGATGGCGGCGGGGCACGCTGCCGATGGGGCGTCCGAACCGAGATGGACCGGTTTCCTACCGTCGACAGCTACGGTTACAAGCGGAGTTGCTGCGGTGGGAGGGCTGAGATTGATCGGGCCGGGGGGGGGACACGATGAACGAGTATGAGGCGATTTTTGAGGGGGTGGAAGATGTCGCGGATTTGCGGCGCGCGATTGCGCGGGCAGTGCGGCACTGAGGGCGGCGATGGAGAAAGAAGACAACTGGCGGTGACGTCGGCGCACGTACGCAACCTGGAGGAGATGGAGCCGGACGCACTGGCAGTGGCGTATGCGACGGCGGAAAAAATGCACGTTTTGGCCGACGCCGGGACAGATTCGCGAGCTTGCAGGTGGTCGGACGAGAGCTGGACGAGCGGCGTTGGGTTGGGTGTTGCGCTACCTGGAAACGCATGGAGTGGAGGGACGGGCGCGGGGTGGTGGGGTGCGGTTCGGTGAGGATGCGGGCGGACGCGTGTGCTGCTGGAGGCGCTACCGGTGACGGCCGCTCCGTGCTGCCGGCGGAGATCGCGGAGACACTGCGATTGTGGGATGCGGGGACTAAGGAGGGCCTGCGGTATGTACGGCAACATCCGGTGGTGAAGGGCTGGGATGGATTCACGGGGACGGGGCAACCGCACAGCGGAACGCATCGAGGCGCAATGGCTGCGGTGCTATCAACAAGCGCAACGGACACGTCACGCTCCCCCGCGGATTGGAGGGACTGATTGAACCAGGCCATTGCTGCACGTTGACCCTATGGCGGAGCATTTGGACCGCCGGCTACTGGACGTAAACGGAACCTGGCGGGGCGGTGTTGCTGGCGGCGATCGAGGACTACCGCAGCCTGCGGAAGGAGGTCACATGATGCGGCAGTTTCTGTATCCGCAAACAGAGGAATGCCGCATCATTTCGACTGGGTGGTGGCGATGGCGGATGAGTTGAACGGGGCGTGGCTGCGGGATGCGCTGGACCGATTCCGTCCGCAGTGGGATTTGAACGGTTCAGCGACGTGGTGACGCGGCACGGCCTGACCGGCCGGGGCGGCCGTTGAACGGACTGGCGTGGACAGCGGACTCTCGTTGCAGGTGCTGCCGGCGCTGCTCTTCAGCCGGCGGGCACGGCGAGCGTGCACGGGATGGTGGTGCTGCGGCGGGCTTATGAGTATGTGCTGGTGATGGCGGTGATGGAAGGGGCGATGGCGGGACGGGGCCCTACTACGACGGTTACGTGGACGCACTGAAGATTCTCGGGTGCCGGGCGGCGCTGATTGCGAGGGCGCTGTGAAAGACGATGGGTTAAGCCCCAGCGCGTTTCTGATCTGGAAGATGGAAGGGATGGACGATGTGACCCAGGTGCTGATCGTTACCCGCACAGGTGAGGGCGAGATCAGCTACGACTGCTGTGGCCAGTTAGCGGCAGATACGCTGGGGATGATTGAGTTTGTGCGTGTTGCCGCGGGGGAACACCTGCGGCGGGAGTTGTATGGTGAGGGCGAGTATTGTATCCAGCGAGGAAGCGCTTTGATGGCAGCCGCTCGACTGGGGGACGAGGATGCATTTCGGACTCTTTATCAGACAGATACGGTATGTTTGCGGGATTGGGCGGGCGATTTTGCGTTCGCATGGACTTGGAGGATTTTTGCCAGGATATGTTTTTGCTGGCGTTTACCCGGTTGCGTACTTTGCCGGCGGATCTAGCTTTCGTAGCTGGATTACGCGCATTGCGATCAATCAGTGCATGGTGACGCTGCGGCGCACAGGCCAGCAATGGGGGGTGCCACCTGGTGCAGTTAGCGGACGAGCCGAATTCCGAAGCGATTTTTGACCGCTGCGGGACAGGATGCGGAATTGCGTGGGGTGGCGGCGCGGCTGGATCTGTCGAGGCTTTCTGCGGGTGCTGCCAGCGCAACAACGCAGAGCTGGAGATGGCGTACATGGAGGGTATCCCTGACGCGGAGATCGCCGCGGCCCTGGGGGCCAGTACCGCGGTGAAGAGCATGCTGCGCGCGGAAAACAACGTATGCGGAAAATATTTGGGGCCGTAGCGGCTTTTTGTAGTGAATTCGTTATCTATACACTGACTCCTGAAATACGGATAAGAAGATAAGCTCTCGTACGCTCGCTTCTTGTTGCGCTCCCAGCGCTGCTCCCTTGGGACTAAGTGCGAGGCTCTCCTCTATTCCTGCGCCTACTTATGAATAAAGTCTGCATATTGAATGAAAACGATGCGCGGTCGCTGACGTATGGCGGGATTGCGTATAACTGCTCCAGCCGCGGCACCACCACTACTCGAAAAACAAGGCGGATGGCTTGGTGAAGGCTGGGGAGCTGGTTTGGCTCGGGAAGCATAAGAGGGTGGCTACTTTTTAGAATGCGCGGTCGTGGATTAAGACGTATACGCGGAATCAGTACGGAGAGGTGAGTACTTGCGGGATGCAGCTGGTTCCGGGTGGGGGCGGGTTTTGAGGGTTTACGGTGTTGTCACCTGAGCGAATTTGCTTGCAGTGCAAGTTAAGGGTCGGGATGAACGGGGTGCGTACGCTCGGTCGGCGCGGGGGATTGCGCGTCCCACATCTCGCGAAAAACGTGCGAGATATGGGGCACCCACTTCCCTGGTGCGGGCAGGGTGCAAATCGGACCCTAACAACTGTAGGGTGGCCCATTGCAGCCGGTTTAGCTGATAGAGATATTCAACCGCTGTCCAGAGCGCTTTCCAATGGGGCGACGGTTACTTTTTGGTCTGGGTTTGGACGGCTCTGATGGGTGGCGCGTGGTTCGATCGCGGCTTGTTCTTTGTTTTGTCGTCTTTTGCCCGTTGGGACGGTGAGTGGGACTTTGATGGGGCCTTCGGGGCTGCCTATCAAGAATGGAACGTTTAGTTTTGGTTTGCAACAGGCGGGTTTGATGGTGGGCAGCGGTAGCGTGGTGCCGGTGACGGCTTCGTGCTACACCTCGGCCGATGGGTCGGTTGTGGGGATGCCGAATCCGCTTTCTCTGCCCAGTGTCTCGATCATTACGGGTCGGGAACGATGGCGGCGGGCATCTATTATGTCGCGGTTACGTTTCTTGACAGCGTGGGGAACCGGAGTTTGGCTTCTCCGGAGTTGCGGGTTCAGCTTAGCAGTACCGGAACGCTGGTGGTGGCGCCGCCGGCCAGTTTCCCTGCAAATGCGGCTGGAATTACGGTGTTTGTGGGCACGGTGAGCGGGGCGGAAACGGGCCAGGGCAATACCAACGGAGCGACGCAGGTGTTCAACCAAAATCAGACGCCGGTGACTACGGTGACGACACTCCCCTCGAGCAATACTTCTCCCTGCACGATCGCGTTCAATGACACGATCATCCCCTACTCCGGTTATAACGTTGCGCTTACTTCTTCGAGCGGAAATGCGTACCCGGGGTGGCCACAGGTGTGGCAGTTGAATGGGGGGGCGAATGGCACGGTGAATGTTTCGAGCGGGGCCCCGCTGTGGAATGGCACGGTGATTTATCCGCAGCCGATTTTGTCACAACCGCTGAACCATGGGCCGCAGAGTATCTCCGGCTTGTTGAATATGACCGGCTATAACGTGGTCAACGTAGGGGCTTTGGGCGTGGGGACGAGTACGCCGGCGTGGCCGGTGGACGTCGAGAATGGATATATCAATACCAACCTGGGGTACCTGGTGGGTGGGGGTGCGGTATCTGCCGGGCAATGCCTGGTGTCGAACGGGAGCTTCTTTGGCCCGGGGAGCTGTGGTTCCCTGCCGGCGTTGTTCTACCAGTACACCCAGTCGAATGGGACGATCCTGGCGCAGCAGCCGTTGCTGAACTTTGCTCCGCGACTGACGGCGACGAATAATGCCGGGGCCACGCGGACGGATGTGGACCTGGCGACGACCGGAGTGACGGCGGGATCGTACAGCAACGCAAATATCAGCGTGGATGGTTATGGGCGATTGACGGGGGCGACGAATGGCACGGCGATTCCCGTGATCCAGAGTTATGTGTTGAACTCGGGGATTTGTAGTACCAGCAATACGGCGTATGCGACTTGCAGTAATTCGATTACGTGGGGTACGGCGTTTGCGAATACGGCTTATAGCGTGACTTGTACACCGGGAAGTGCTTCGGGGGGTAGTTCGCCTACGGTGAAGGTGTATGTCACGGGAAAGACGACGGCGGGGATTACAGTGACGCTGCAGAATGGCACGAATGCTGGGGCTGCGGTGTCTACGGTTTCGGAGATTGATTGTATTGCTATGCATCCTTGAGTGCGGGGTAGCATTGAAGGGTTTCGTCGGCCCACTCGCTGGGGCGAACGTGGAGCACCGTCCCGTTTTAACGCGGGGTGGTGATGAGTTACGGGAGTACACAGGGGCTAAAGCTCCAATTCGAGTTTGGTCTGTCGCGGCCCGACTGAAGTCGTGCGCTGATACAAAACGAGTGGCCGGATACAGATATTTGCTTATGAAAAAACTTTTCGTTGTGGCTTTGATGTTGGTGAGTTGCTGCGGTTTGCAGGCTCAGAACATTGAGGGACAGATTATTGCTTCGCAGTATGGCCGGTGGAAGGTTCCGGGCTATGCGGCGGATACTTATAGCTCGTTTGCCCCAGGTTCGTGCCGGGTGCAGGGCGGGGCTAGTTTCTTTTTTGCGTTCAATGTTGGGACGCCGGTGACGATTGTGGATAGTAACCCTTCGCTTACCGAGACGGTGATGCCCACGGCTACGGTGAATAGCAACGTTGCCTGTTCGGTCAGCATTGCTCCCGTCAATAGCCACCAGCTTCCATTCTCCATCGTTTCGGCTACGGGCGGGTTGCAGGAGGCACTCAATCAGAACTTGACCAATCCGCAGGCCAATACGGTCATTCTGGATAATATGTTTTATAACCAGGTGGGCGGCGCGGCCAATGTGGCCACGATTATCGCGGCAGCCCAAGGCAATAGCAACCTGGGATTGATGGACGTGACGCAGGTGCCGACGGTCTGGTACCGGTGGAATGGATCGCAATATGTGCGGGTGGGCAACGGCGGAGTGGGCACAGGGCTGAATACACTGGCCAATGACCTGGTGTCGAACAATGCGACCAATAGCGGAGCCCAGGACCTGAACGATTTTGTGGCGACCGGGCCCACGGCCTTTAGCCCCCAGTCTGCTGTGAATGCGGCCGCAAGCAATAACGGCAGCGTGATTCTGCAGCCTGGGGTGGGGCGGACTCCGTTTACCAATGTGGGGAACGTGCGGGTTCAGGACAATCGAGTCGATGTGCCGGCAACGGCGCGAAATGTGACAGAGTTTGGGGCGGTGTGCGATACGCGCCAGGTGTACGGCACGCTGGTGGGCGCTTCAACGACCGTGAGCCTGATCGGCGGCGCACTCACCTCTGCCGATATTGGACGACATATTGTTGCGGTGGGTGTGGCCGGCGGCTTGCCGACGCAGTTTGATTCTGCCCTTGTGTCAATTATCGATTCGCTGCATGGGGTGTTGACCACGGCGTCACCGTTTACCCAGGCAGTGGCGCATGAGATGGACCTGGGCCATGACGATACAGCCGCGATTGCCCAGGGGATGACGGCGGTGGGCTCGGGCGGGACCCTGGTGTTCCCTGCCGGCTATTGCCTGACCCATACCCAGGCACTGAAAGGGCAAAGCCCGATTGGGCTGGGGATGAATTCGCAGATTCTGGGTTTTCCGGGAGAGGATATTTTTGCTGCGCCGGATCCCAGTCAGGGCCCTGGCTATTCCCAGGGCGCGGCACACATTCATGATTTGACTTTCTTATTGGATAGCCGCATCGATGCGACGCTGCCGTGGCAAACCGTGAACGATACCGGGACGATCGCGCATGCGGCCATGTACCGGCCGATTGCCCATCGCACGGCCGTGGCTAATAATCCAGTGGCGCCGGGATGGTTTCAGGGGCCGGGTACAAATTTGAGCGGTGCGTACAACGGAGTGGCCGCGATTACGGCGGGGTCGCCGGTGATGTGCGTGCCCAACAGCGAAGCGGCGCCGGCGATCGGGCAGAAGGTCGTGTTCCCTTACCTGGCCACGGTGTACACCGGGACGGTGAACTCGACCGGCGGCAGTTGCACGGCGGGTTCGACAGCGCGCACGCTGACACCCTCGCTGCCCAGCGGATCGACGAATGTGCAGGCGGAGTGGTTTGCGGGCACCAGCCCGCAGAACCTGGCGACCGCCATTGGATCGGGTACCTGCCCGGCAACGATGACGTTGGCGAACTCAATCAACCCGGTTCCAGGTTATGAGTCGAACGTGGCGGCGTTTGGACTAGTGCAGATTGACGCAGAGCAGTTCAGCTACTTTGGAAGGTCAACGGCGGGGAACCCGACTCCGGCCAACACGCTGTACAACGTGCAGTGCGGCCAGAATGGGACCGCGCGGGCAGCGCACTCGGCCGGCGCGACGGTGACGCCGCTCAACAATTTTAAACCCAGTTACCCGTGGCCGGTCACGCCCACGCTCAATCCTGGAGATACCACGCCGAGCGCGACGGCAGGGTACTTTCCTGGATGGAATGTGGGCAACGCGGCCTTTGCCTTTCCCATTGCGACGGGCATCAACCAGGGTTCAGGGTCGTCGGGTGCGTGGACGGCGAATGCGCACATTGAGAATTTGTCGTTCTTTCCGTGGCCGAACGAGATCAATGGGGAGAGCTGGAGCGCTGTCAACCATACCGCCATGCTGTACGCGGTTTCGCCTTCGTATGCGACCACCTTCTCGAATCTTTTTGCGTTGTACTTTTTCTATGGGATCGCGATTGGGCCGCCTTCGATAGAGAACGGTAACTATGCGACGGCGCAGCCCACGGGCGATGGAACGCATTGGGATGGGATTACGATTTACGCGGCCAACCCCGTGAACATTCCCCTGGGCAACCAGAACACGTTTTCGAATTTCAACGTGTATTCGAGTGAAGGCAGCGTGACTGGCCCCGCGCTGGGAGCGGACACGTGCTTTTACTTCAGCGCGCTGTACAACGACCAGACGGGCGGGGTGTTCGACGTGTTGTCGCTGGACCACTTTACGAACATGTATTGCGAGAACGAAAATGGCGCGCACGACGTGCAGATGCCGATATTGGAATGGGACACGTTCAATTCGGAAATAGAAGATCAGCACATGGGCGGCGGGGGTGAAGTGATGCTTGGGGGAGGCCAGCAGCATTGGATTGGAGGCAACTTCAACAATGCGATCGGCACCCCGGTGGTGAACTTTGGCGCCGGGAACACGGCGGACTATGTGACCGGCCTGGGCAGTGAACCCAAGGGCAATGTGTATGGGGCCAACGCGCTGATCAATTTTGCGCCCTTCAGCAAGTTTTCAGGCACTACGTCGCAAAGGTTCTCCACCGCCACGGGGCCGTATGGCGGACTGCAGGTGGGCAACAGCCGGGAGCCCATTGCTTCGCAAACAGCGGAGACGTTTTTTACCGGGAACCTGACCCAGCCCTATACCAGCCTGGAGGGCGGCTTTATTACTCCGGAAGAGTTCAATGCGAGCTTTGCGTTTGAATCGCAGGCCATGTCGGTGGGCTGGACGTATGACCCGACCTCACCAATCACCAACTCGTATGCCGCCTGCAACGTGGGCAACAATATGGGCTCGATCTATTGCGCGACGGGCCAGTTCAATCAGGAGACGATGCCGGTTGGACCCGGGCAGCGCATTGTGCCTGGCAAGTACACGATGTACGTGTCATTGAAAGATGCAGTCGCGGCGACGAATACCGAGACGTTTTCCATCTTCTCCAATTGCGCCAGCTTCCAGAACATTTACAACATCCCCATCACGAATACTTGGCCTACAACCGCGGCCGGGGTGTTTACCGCGCCCATCGACTTTAGCTCGTTGACGGGAGCGAACTGCTCGCTGGGCGTGCGCTTCTGGGGCGCAACCACGGCCGACCAGGTGCAGATTGGGTATCTCGATTTTGCGCCGGTGGCGGAGCAATTGAACGCACAGACCATTAACGTCACCAACATCAACCTGCCTGGCGGGGGACGGGCGGCACACCCACCGGCTGCGCCCAGTCTCCAGTGACCGGGATTCAGGCCGGTTACTCCTGCCCTACGAAGGGCTGGTCGAGTGCGCTGGCCGGCAACGAGGGGATCAGCGACAGTTCGGTGACGCTCACCTCGGTCTCGGGTTTGTCGCCGGCGGGGTGCTTTTTTGTGGACGGGGAGTATGAGTGCTACACGGCGATCGCGGGCAATGTGCTGACGGGGTTGACGCGCGGCGCTTACCTGACGACGCCGGCTACGCATAACGGCGGTACGTCTGCGGTATCGATCAACCTGGTGCTGGGTTCGGTGCAGCAGACGCCTTCGGATGTGATTGCGTATGGGGGGAACGAGCCTCCGATCCTGGGGATCAATGATCCGACTCCGTTCAGTCATGGTGGCTCTTCGGTCCTGAGTATCAATAGCGGGAACAATGAGACGTGGGTGGATACGGCGGGTGCGTTGCACCAGTTGAACACCGGGGCGCAGAGCCAGTTTCAGGGTTCGGTGGTGGTGGGGGTGTATCCGGGAGCGCCGGCGTTGACGGGCACGGGGAACTTACTGCAGATTACCGGGCCGAATACGGCATATGCGCCGCTGACGCTGGGTGGGCGGGCATGCGGGATCGCTGAATGTAACAGCGACGCCGACGATTGGGCCGCCGACTGTGCTGGCGAGTGTGGCGCCGGGATCGAGCACGGTCAGTTATGTGTGCGCGGGTACGGATTTCGATGGGAACCTGGTGAATGGGACGACTACCACGATTACGAATGGGGCTGCGAGCTGGGCATACCCGGTGGGGTACCGGGTCGAATGCCCGTGGACGGCCGGGGTGAATACGTTCCAGATCTATCGCACGGTGGGTGGGGTGAACCAGGGGTTGGTGGGGAGCGGGCCGGGGCCGGGTTTCCTGGTGAGTGATTTTGGGGGAGCGGCGACGGCGGGGAGTCCTCCGGCTTCGAATGGGTCGAACCCGCGTATATCGGTGGCGGGTACGGGGACTCCTTCGATCATGCTGGGTTCGCCTGGGCCGCAGATACTGGCGGCGGCGGGGGTGCCTCCGGGTGGGTGTGGTTCTACGTATGCGAATGGGTCGTTGTTTGTGCGGACGGATGGGAGTGTTGCGGGGGCGAATTTGTTGTTTGTGTGCGATGCGGGTACGGGGAGTTGGGTGGACGTTAAGTAGTGGGTGGTTGGGTTGTGGTGAGAAACCCGGGTTAGCTTGTTCTGCTTTTTAAAATGAAACGAATTCTGGCTTTGGTGGTTTTGCTTTCGGGGTATGCCGCAGGGGCGGCCACGTACACCGTTCCTTCGCTTACCGGGGCTTCGATTCAGGCGACGCTCAATAGCGCCAGCGCGGCCGGCAGCGGCAATACAGTGCTGCTGCCGGCCGGGCTCTACAACATCGGCAGCACCATCAGCGTGCCCTGCAAAGCGAACCTGACCATTACCGGGCCGGTGGCCAACCCGGCCACGGCCACACTGAACGCTACGTTTGGCGGCAATGCCATCTTCGCCATGTCAGGGTGCACCGGGATCACGATTCAGTATCTGCAGTTCCGCAACAGCAGCGGTCTCTACTTTGGGGCGGCGAATAATGCGAACATCACCATCAGCCATAACCAGTTCCTGAATCTGCCTTCGCAAGCCTGCGGGACGGCCAATGCGTGCGGGTCCAACTACACACCGAGCAACTCGGCCATCTTCTTCGATGGATCGCTGGCAACCGCAGTCGTGAATAACAGTCTCCAGAACGTGACCGATCATGTGACGGTTACTTATAACACGTTCGGCGATGCAAGCTCCTGCGCCGCGGTGTTTGCCCGGTCCGATGATAATGGGGGCACCTGCGCGGGGCTGACCACCCACACGGGGACGGTCAGCAATTTCATCGTGCAGTACAACTACTTCGTGCACGTGGAGGAGCCGATTCACTTGCTGAACATCGCGAGCGGCTACAACCCGCCGCGCACGCAATCGGTGGCCGATAACATCGACATCGAGTTTAACTACATCGTGACCTACAAGCGGATCGGCACAGAGATTCAAACCGCGGTGGTGAATCACCCGATCATTTTTCAACATAATGTTGTGCAGGATCCGCCGAGCCCGACGTATGGGACGTTCGCTACATCGTTTGCCTGCTGCACCCAGGGTTTTCTTCAGGGAAGTTCGACCATCAGCCCTGCGCTGATCTTCAATGACAGCGTGCTGATCACGTCGATCCCGGCCTCGCGATGCCCGCCGTATGGGGTGGAGTTCTGGGGATCGGGCACGCAGGGCACGAACAGCCTGGTGCAGGGCGCGTTTTGTAATGGCTACACGTGGGGCTTCGGGTCTGGCGCCTGGGCGATCAACAACAATTACATTTGCGGTACGACGATCAGCAGTGGCGGCTACATCACGAATGAGGAGCGGGGGACCAACCCACCCGGCCCAAGCGGCGACGTCACCTGGCCCGGTGTGCTCGGCGCGGGCTTCGACGGCGGCCACCATTTCTCCCGCGGCAGGGGCGTACACCAGCCCACCCAAGATCACGCTCGCGGACAGCGGCGCCAATACTTCGGTCTGGTATACGGTGGACGGCACGACGCCGGTACCGGGCAGCGGGACTACGCGGCTCTACAGCGGCCCCTTCAACATCACGGTACCCGTGACGATTAAGGCAGTTGGGATGTGGGGTGTCGCGCCGCAGCCCACCAGTTACCCGGCAAACTATGGGTACGTGCCCAGCGCGGTGGCGACGGCGACCTATACGGCGAGTGGCGGTCTGGCATTGTCGAGCGTGGCGCTCTCGAATGGCGGCGCGGTGCATACGCTGGTGACCGGGACTTCGGTCGCCATGACGGCGACGTGCAACTACACGGATGGATCGACGACGAATTGCAACAGCATCGATGTTCATGGCAACTCCGTGAGCTCGTGGAACAGCAGCAGCCCTGCGGTGGCGATCACTGCGAGCGGCGTGGCGAGCGGGGTGGCGGCGGGCACGGCGAACCTGACGGCCACGGTGGCCAGGCTGACTACGCCAGTGTGGCCGATGGCGGTGACCACGCCCACGGTTTCGCTGAGCAGTGTTTTGTTGCAAACGACCGGCGGGGTTGCCAGCCTGGTGGCGGGCGGGGTTAACCAGTTGCTGGGTACGTGCAGCTACTCCGATGGATCGATGACGAATTGTGCAGTGCCCGATGCGAATGGGAATGTGGTGAGCCCGTGGACCAGCTCCGCCCCCGCGGTGGCCACCGTAAGCAGCAGCGGTGTGGTGACGGCTTTGGCTGCGGGCAGCACGCAATTAACGGCTACGGTCACACCGGGCATGACCACCACGCAGTGGGGGCAGCCGGTATATAACACCGCGGGGGTGACGTATCCCGGGGCGATCAATGCGACTTACCTGGTGCTGGGAGAGCCAGCCTGGGGGCTACTCCGGGGTGAGCTGCAGCTTTTATCTGCCGCCGGGCACGCTGACGGTGGGCGCGAAGTACGATTGCGGCCTGATTCCGGCGCCTACGCCAACGACGCGGGGCATGCATGGCCGTGCTGGTACACGTACACGGTGAGTCGCAGTGCGTCGCCTGGCGGGTTTGTCACCGGCCCCGTTGAACAACTGCGGCAATCTTGCAGATGGCACGGCGTGGTGGGTCGGCGTGGATACCAACCAGTCGGGCGCGTCGCCAGCCGGCTTCTATAACTGTGGCGGTACGTGCAGTGGCGCGACGCCAGCCAGGGGGCAGCGGTACGTATCCGTACCGGTATATCGCGGCGCCGTATGGCACGCGTAGCGGGATGGCGACGGCCATGATCGGCGGCAACCACACGCAGGCAGCGCAATACGTGACGCTGGGGCAACCGAGTGCGGTGAGCAACGCGGTGCCGCTGACGGTAAGTGCAGCGGGGCCGGACGCTGGTCTCCGCTTACCTGGGTGCCCCGGGCGGTGGCGGCCCCGTGACGACGATGTCAAGTCCTTGCAGTTCAGCGCCCGAGTGTCTATACCGACAGCAGCCGCGACGGATTATTCGGTGCGGGGGTTGCGGGCGACGCCGGTGCGCAGCTCGACGACCGGCCAGGGGAGCGTGGTTTCGATCGGCGCGGTGGGCTCCGCGCAACCGGGGCTGGCGACGGCGCTGGCGGCGGGCTCGAGCAATCTCCAGGCGTACGTGGGGTCGGTGGCGAGTTCGCTGTGGGGGGTTACGGTGACGGCCCCCGCGGTGACGCTGGCCGGTGTTTCGCTGGCGACGGCGAATGGGGTGACGGGTTTGTTTGTTGGGAGCACGAATTCATTGGTGGCGAGTTTGTATTCCGATGGCACCACCACGCAGTGCAACAGCACGGATAGCCATGGCAACGTGGCGGGGGGCTATGTGAGCAGCACACCCGGACATGCGACGGTGAATGCGGTGAGCGGGCTGGTGACGGGGGTGGCGCCTGGCAGCACCACGCTGCAGGTATCGGCCGGTGGGTTTTCAAGTGCGGCGATTCCGTTGACGGTGCTGGCGGTGCCGAGTGGCACGTACACCATTACGATTCATGGGCCGGTGACGTTCAGCGGCAAGGTGCAGTTTTGAGCGCGCCGACGGGGGCGCGGCTGCAGGCGCAGATTCTCGAGCAGTTGACGGAACTGAAGGGGAAAGTGGAAGAGAGCTTGCAACAGGGGCGCGAGAATGGCAACGAGTTGAAGATGCTGCGCCGGGAGATTGGTTCCGATGGGCAACACGGACGGTTACCGATTGTGGAGTCGACTCTGCTGCGGCACGAAGTAAGGATGGAAAAACGAGGCGCGGGTAGAAGCGCTGGAGGGGGGGTGGCATGACGAGTGGCCGGACCAAATTGTTGAGCGCGGCGCTGGCGCTGCTGGGCGGGAGTGCCGGCGGTGCGGTGATGACCCTGCTGGCACGCATGCTGGGGTTGCACTAGATGGCGGATGTGACGGCGGCAATCGAGTATGTGCTGCAGTGGGAAGACAGCATGCTGTCAGGGAAATCACGAGCACGGCGGATGGCAAGCGGACCCGGTTCGGGATCGATGAGCATTGGCACCCGGAGCTTACGAATTGTTTGTTTTATAGCTCGATGGGGAAAGTGGCGGCGCTGGAGATTGCGCGGGGTATTTATGAGCTGCGGTATTGCCAGCCGCTGTGCATTGCGGAGATCGTCAGCCAGGAGGTTGCGAATAAGCTACTGTCGCTGGGGGTGAATGTGGGTGTGGTGCCGGCGGCACGCATGCTGCAGGATGCGGTGACGGTGGGGGGGATGGACGGATTGGTCCCTGACTTTGCATGCGTTGGATTTGGCGGATCCGGCGGTGGTGGTGGAGCGGTTAAGGGATGAGGCGGAGGGTTATTACGAGCGGTTGACGGCGGCGAGACGGAGTTTGCGGTGTATCGCGCGGGTTGGTTGCGGCGGGCTTCGGCTTAGGTGGGTGGTGAGGTATGGGGCACCCCACCCTTTTTCGGGTGGAGAGTTTTGACTTACGCGGGCTGAGTTTTTTTGCTGGAAGGGTGGGGGACAGGATGCGTTGCTGGCTTGGATTGGGGTTGTTGGGCCTGTTGAGTTCCGTGGCGGTGGCACAACAGACCGGTGGCAATGGTGTGCCTGGGGCAACTGGTGGAGGCGGGGGTGGTGCGCCTAGTGGGCCCGCCGGGGGCGCGCTTTCTGGCAGTTACCCTAATCCTGGTTTGAGTAGTGGGGCGGTTGTTTTGCCTGCGCCCAGCGGGTCACAGACGATTGCGCAGCCGGCGGGTAGCAGCCTGCAGCTGAATAATGTGGTGGCTTCCCCCTTGAATAGTGTGATTTATGTTTCGGGGGTGAATGGCGCGGGCATTGGCGTGGCCAGTGCTGCGTGGTCTTCAGCGACGGCTTACCCGGCGTGCCGGGCGGTTTCTTTCTCCAGCGCGAACTACCTTTCAGTGGCGGCCAATACCAATGTGACGCCGGGCACCAATCGCGCGATCTGGTATCCGGTACCGAATGGGGCTACGCCCACACAACTCGATTGCGCCTTTTATACGGCTGCGTCGCTGGTGGTGAACCACGCGGGCGCTTCCCTGCAGTTAGGGGCAGGCACGTTCGTGAGCAACATTGGGCTGGTGGAGCCGACGGTGACACGCGGGGGTTATCCGATTGTGAATATCTATGGCCAGGGGCGCGCCGTCACCGTGCTGCAGTTAAGCGCGAGAATGGAGATGGTTTGCCATTTCTCGATCTGCCCGATACCAGCACACCCTATGCCTTCGCCAGCTTTGCCTGGAGCGACTTTACGATCGACGCCAACTTTGCTGCGCCGGCGGTGATTGGGGTGTACGGCGTCAGCAGTTTGTGATGAAAATTTGCTGGTGTTGAACGGCGCCGACTTCAACGACCACTATATCGAGTGGGGCGACGCCAACAGCACGCCGCTGGGATGGGTGTTTGAGGCAAACGTCGAGAATGTCGACCTGAATAGCACCCATGGCAGCGGCAGCGGCGCATTGATCAGCACCACCGTCGCGGGCGGCGTGCCCTCGTTCACAGTGACGGCTGGCGGCAGCGGGTATAACGGCACCGGCAGCGACACGCGGGCCGTATTGATCGGCACGAGCAACTTTGGCCGGCCCTGCAGCAGCATGGGCACCACCTCTGTCACGGTGGCGGGCGGCGTGGTTACTGGCGTGAGCTCGACCGCGACCGGTTGCGTGGCGCCGCTGTATACGGTGATCAACGGGGCGCAGAACATCAACTACGGTTACAAGTTTTCCAATGCGAGCGACAGCAAATCGATTTCGCGGATGACGAACGGCGGCATCGGCATCATTGCCGGCATGTACCTGTCGAACGTTACGTCGCAAATGATGGTGGAGAAATATCATCCTGAGTCCACCATGCGCGGGGTGCAGAATGCCGGGTCGAACACGTTCATCTCTCTGGAGTGCGACCGATTGTGCAGTACTGCTTTGATAACGAGGCGGGTGCGGCTTTGATGACTGATCGCGCCGGTGTTCGAGTGGAACAACGGCAACATGTTGGGCAGCCGGGATTTTTACTTTCCGTGTGACGGGCACGCCTAACTTCAACAGCCGGTGGCTCGCAACATTTTTGGCGAGGCGTGCGGCAACGCGGCAGCGCAGGCCGGGTACGCGCATTTCGATCCCAGTGCCGGGGTGATCGACGGCGATGGTGGGTTCCGATTTTGCCCGCTGCCGGCCTACGCGCACGACAGCAGCCCGGTGTATTGCAACCAGCTGGGGGCGGCGGCGGGGGTGAGTGTGCCATGCTGGCGTCGAGTACGCCTGAGTTTTTCGAATGGCGCGGTGAGCAATGGGTGGAATTTCGGGCTGGCACCGCTCCGCCGAGTGGCGCGACGCGAACGCTGACCGTCACCCAGGGCGGGGCCACTTCGGCGCCGGGGTGGGCGGGTATACGTGGAACTTCAGAATCCCACGGCGGCGTCGAGCTCGCAGAACTATAGCTCCCCGGTGGTTGGATTGCTGGGCAGTTATTGGAATGGCTCGCGTCGGCCGCGCTTGGGGTAAACCAGCAGCTCACGTTTGCTGGGGGCGCCGGCCGGCGGCGACTTTCCCGTTGCTTGCAATGGCACGGCGGGTGCGGGCGGCTTGACCTATAGCTTCGATGGCCGGTGGCGTTAGCGGCGGCAGGGGCGGCCTTGACGCCGGGGTTGGTGGTGAGCGGGGCTCCTTACACTGGGGGCACGGCGACCACCAACTGGCCGCAGTTGTATGTGAACAGCGGGGCCGCGGGACTACGTTCAGCACGGCGGGCACGACCATCGGCGTCAATGCGCCTTCAGGGTTTGTCGGGCACCTGCTGAATTTGTTTGTGAATGGCGGGAGTACGCGTTTTCGGGTGGATTACCTGGGGAACCTTTTCGTCGCAGGCACGGCTACGTTGTCGTCAAACCTCGGCTTGAGCATACAGCGGCACCACGGTGGCCAATGGTGCGGGCGCGGGTACCACGCCGGGTACGCCCACGGTGACGGGGAATAACAATGCCGGGGTGCTGACGGTGAATACCGGCACGGCGACCACGGCGAGTTCTACGCTGGCCACGGTTACGTTTAATGGCACGCTCGATACGGTGCCGCAGGGGTGTTCCCTGATGCGCGGAATGCGGCGGCGGCCTTGATGGGGAGCTCGGTATTTACGACCGCGCCTGGCGCTACCAACTTCACCGTGGGCGTGGGGGGCACGGCGGTTACCGCCAGCACCACGCTGGTCTGGAGCTACTTTGTCTATGAAAAGTGTGCAGGTCTGGTTGAAGGGGCTGGCGACGGCAGGGATCCCCGCGTTCTCTTCAGCGGCGAGCGGGGCGATTGCGTTGCCCCAGGTGTTCACGTTTGACCGGGTGGGTTTCCTGAACATGTTAAAGGTGGCAGCGGTGCCGGCGATGTTGGCAGTGTTGGCTTACCTGAAGAGCAGCCCGCTGCCGGAAGATTGATTGGCCTCGCACGGCGGCCAGCCTTCCGCTCCCCTCACCCTTGGGGCCGCTTCAGGGGTTACTTCGTAACAAAAAACAAATAATTCGATTTCTTTGGAGGGCTCTATGGGATTTACCTGGCAGTCGGCGGGGCATGCGTTTGCTTCCTTGTTCAAGGAGGTGGTGAAGGTTTCTCAGAAGGTGAGCGGGGTTTTAGGCGACATCCAGAAAGAAGAGGCGGTGGTTACCGCTTTGACTTCGCTGGTGAGCCCACAGGCGGCGGCGGTTGAGCAGATCGCCTTTGGCGCTTTGGGCGCGCTGGTCGCGGCAGTGCACGCCACTGAAGCGGCCGCCGATGCAAACGGCCTGAACGTGGCCTTCGATGCCGCGGTCATTCACGAAGTGCGTGCGCTGCTGCTCGCGTTTCCCCATGTGATGGCGCAGATCGAAGCGGCGTTCGGCAAGAAGGTTGACGGATGGCACACACCGGTTGATCTCTCTGAATGGCAGTGCGGGTGCGTTTGTCGCAGTGTCGGCGACGACAGTGTGCCGGCGGGTCGAGGTAATCGAGGACGGCAGCGCCAACGCAGGCACCGGGCAGGGCTTAGTTCCAGTTTGCCGACGGGTCCACGCCCCCGTTCACCACCATTTACACAGTGGAACCGCAATCGGAACCGATTGTGCTTGGCACGCCGGTGCCCCAGGCGCAGGATTTGGCCTGGTGATTGGGACCCCGCCGGATAAGTCCGGGGGTTATACACTGGCGGCTACCCTGCTGATCAACGTGCGGTCGGCAAGCACCAGCAGCACGATTGTGCGCGTTATGGAGTTCGATTAAGCGGTTATGAAGAAACTCCTGGTAGTGGGGATGATCGTCGCGGGGATGATTGCCGTCGGGCGCTGCGGCCAGCTGTTGGCGCAGAACGTCGGCCAGATCATCGCCGCGCAATACGGCGAGTACAAGGTGAATGGCTCCAATGCTGGCGGCTTCAGCTTTCCGGCAGCCACTTGCCAGGTGAGCGGCGGGGGGAGAAACTTTGCCGCGTTCTCTGCCGGCGTGCCGGTGAAGATCGTCGACAGCAATCCCAACTTTACCGAGATTGTTACACCCACCTCTGTATTCAACGCTGTATGCAGCCTGAACCTGGCGACGGCGCACGTCCATACACCGCCTTATTACCTGACGTCGGGCACGGGCGGACTGCAGGAAGCGATCACCGCCAACCATACCACGGATGGCCCGAATACGATCCTGCTGAATGCGGAGTGGTACAAGCTGATCGCTCCCGGCAATGCGGCCAGCGTGATCGCGTCGGTGCATGGGATTCCCGATCTTGGGATTGAAGATATAACCACCACGCCGTTTACGTTTTATCAATGGAACGGCACCCAGTACAGTGTCGTTTCGTCTGGCGGCTCGGGCAATTACAACCAGGGCGGTGCGGGGGCGATCACGCAGAGCATCACCGCCAAGCTGCAGCAAAGTATCAGCGTGCGCGATTTTGGCGCGGTGGGCGATAACGCGCACATGGCTGCGGATACGGCCGCGCTGAAGGCTGCGCTGGTGGTGGCCTCGGCTTCGGCGCGCAGCGTGTATCTGCCGGCCGGGACTTACCTGCTGGATAACAGCGCGGGACCGGTGCTGGCCGGGGCGCAGAATGTGATGCTGTTTGGCGATGGGCCGGGCACGGCGCTGCTTTGCCAGACGCTGGGCGCCGCGGATTGCCTGGCGTCGACCGGGGCCACTGGCTTTAAGCTGCAGAATCTGACGGTGGGGTTTGGGCCGGCGGCGACGGCGCGTACTTCTGGCTATGCGCTGAATATGCAGTCGTGTACCAGTTGTTCTCTCGATGGGGTTACGTTGAACAACGGCAACCTGAGTGGGCTGCGGCTGGCCAGCTCCGTACATACGTCGCTGCATAACGTGAGCATTAGTAACTTTCAGGCGAATGGGTTGTTCGCGATCAACGATCAGGATCTGCGGGTGGATGGGCTCAGCTGCTCGAACAATGCGGATGCCTGCTTTGAGACGTCTTGGTTTGATTCGCAGTACTCGGCGTATGGCGTGCCCTGCCAGGATATTTCGGCCCAGGGCATTACCAGCGCGAACGACACGGAGACGCTGCTGATCAACAGCTGCAATAACGTCACCGTGAATGGCTTTGTTTCGCTTGGGTCGGGGCGCGAAGCGGTGTTTATCGGCGAAGATAACACCACCACCACGACCCAGTGGCCGGACCGGATCGCGATCAGTAACGGTACGATTTATGGCGCGGGGCATGGGACCAACAGCCGCAACTCGGCCACGGCGCAGGCGTTGTATATCAATGTGGGGGTGGCTCCGCCGGCGGGGGTGGTGTCGCATATCGCGCTCAGTAACATCGTGGCGACGCACATCAGCGGCTGGGGTTTGCAGATGGCGGAGCTGCAGAATGACGATCTGCAGCTGAGTAATCTGCGATTTTACGATGTAGGGTTGGGGAACTCCGCCGGGTGCGTGCAGCTGGAAGGCAACGAGATTAACTACGACAATATCTCGTGTACGCTGAGCGGCACGTATGCGCTGCAGGTGGTGAATACCAAGCGGTTGACTGGCACCAACTTCACTTCGACTTCGCCCAACCAGGTGGGGTCCGGAGTGCAGGCGGTGTTCAATTCGTCTACCGGGTTTATCAACCTGAATGGCATGAGCTTTGTGGATACCAACACGAGCACGTATGCCAGCCAGGTGTATGACAACACGGCCACCGGGGGCCCGCACCAGTTTATTAATCTGCTGGATAGTGGGGTGGTGACGCCTACCGGGCCCACGGCGGCCAGCGGATCGAGCACGGTGTTTATCTATGCCGATCCGCAGCATGCCCAGGTGTTTCGCAATGGCGGCACGATTTTCTCGTATGCCCCGCCGAATGTGTACCTGGTGCCTACGGCGGGGGCGACGGCGAGCCACTATCAGCCATCGCCACAGTTTTATATCCAGTCGAAGTGCTGGACAACGTCTGAGCAGGTGGAGAGTATGGCCTGGGTGACGACGTATCCGTCACTGAGCTCCGAGTCGTGGGCTCTGACCCGGCTGGGTGGGTGCGGGTTTCCCCTGACGGTGGATGTGACGGCGGCGGCGGCTTTTACGGCAAACATTATTAATGCGGCCGGCACGGTGAGTGGGCAGCACTTGAGCGGGCTGGCTAGTTCGGCTCCAGTGTTTGCCGGCGGCACGGGAGCGGGGACGAGCCCTGTGCTGGCGGGGAATGCGAATAACAGTGATGTTTCAGGGTATTTGAGTGTGACGGCTGGGAGCGGGCCAGCGGCCGGTGGCACGATTGCTACGGGGACGTTTGGTACGGCGTATGCGACGTTGGCGAAGTGCTCGTTGTGGCCGGCGAACGCGGCGGCTTCTGCGTTGTCGGGGACGGCGAAGGCGTTTGTGCCGGTGGGGTCGAATACCGCGTTTTCCATTACGGCGGGGAGCACGGCGCTAAGTGCGGGCACGTTGTACACGTGGGGCTATACGTGTACGCAGTGATTGCCTTTGTTTAGTTTTGTGTAATCCACTTACATCGCAGTGACAAGGCCAAAACCTCTGGACATTTCTTTTTTTTGTCATCCCGAGCGCAGTCGAGGGATCTGCTTTGCGCCTTTCTGGCTCCACAAATCTCTACATGAGCTCCAGCATCGGATAGGCGGAGGAACGTGGGTCTCGATAGCAGCCGCTTCGCTGCCACGAGTGACTCTCCTGCTAATCCGGCTGAAAGGATGGTTCTTCTGCGTGTCCGATGCTGGAGCTCATGTAGAGATTTGTGGAGGGAGAAAGGCGCAAAGCAGATCCCTCGACTGCGCTCGGGATGACAAAATTGGGATCCAGTGGCATTGGCCGACCTCCGCGTGTGGCGTTTGAACGACAAACGTATGCGGGCTTCCCGCCAGTGTTTGCTTCACGCCGCAGGCAACGCCGGGCACCGTCACTAGCCCCCCTTTTGTCATCCCTCGACTGCGCTCGGGATGACAAAAAGAGATAATGTCCAGTGGTGTTTGGCACGTGGTTCACTTCGCGCCGCTGGACGACTAGACTTGGTGGTGAGACATGCCGTTTAGGTTTGGTGAGTGAATGATGATGTTTCCGTGGATTTCTCGTGGTGCGCATTTGGAGATGGTGGGTTTGCTTCGGGAGCAGATTGCGGAGTTGCGGGCAGAGCGGCGGGTGCTGCTGGATCGGCTGGCGGTGCTGGGGTTGGGTGGGCCTTTGTTTGCCTTGGCTGAGGAACATGACTCCGCTGTGGAGGAGGATGCGGAGGCGGTCGATGACGCGGCTTCTGAGATTGAGCAACTGCTACGGTTGCGCCGGCGGCCTTCGCAACTAGCGGAAGCACTGACACGCAAGGCGCAGCGCGAGCAGCGTAAAGGACCAGCGGGGCCGCGGGTTTCGTGGGTGCCGGCCGCCGAGTCAATCAACCAGGCACTTGACCAGGCAGAAGCTGCCGGAAAGATGGCATGACCGACCTATTGAATGCCCAGCACGGTATGGAACATACGCCGTCTGACCCCATGCTGGGCACTGCGGACGAACCGCAGAATAGCGCGCAGCTGAGCGAAGAAGAGCAACAGCGGCTGATCGCCCTGGTGCGGCGCTACAAAGACCAGTGGTCGCAGGACCGGCGGGTGCTGGTGCAACGCTGCCTGGAGAACCTGGAGTTTTTCAAAGGCAACCAGTTCATCAGCTTCGGCCCAGGGCAGACAGAGTTCTTCAATGCGGTCGATTGGATGAACGACGGCGAGCATGCGGAAGAGAGCGACGACAAAGACCTGTACCAGTATTGCAATAACTTCTACCAGATGCTCGCCACCGGGTTTGTGGCCGCACTGGCGCCGCAGGTGCCCAAATCGAAATGGGTGCCGGAAGATGCGGAGCAGCTCTCCGACGTGACCACGGCCAAGGCGGCGCAGCTGCTGATCGGGATTATCGAAGGGCAGAATCGCGAGCAGTCCCTGCTTAAGCAACAGTTGCTGTACCTCTACACCACCGGGGCGGTGTTCCGCCACACACGGTACGTGGTGGATGCGGAACGCGCGGGCACGTCGCGGGAGCCGGTGTTCCACGAGACGGAGACGCTGCTGGCGCCGGACCGCTACCACTGCTTCGGGTGCGGCACGACCAGCGCCGCGCAGGAGATGGGTCTGAACACGCGCAGCTGCCCGGAGTGCCGGCGGGGGCTGGGGTTCGATTCCTTCTTCCCTGCCGAGTATGGCCCGGTGATCCAACAGGTTGGCGAAGAGGTGGTGCCCAACGGCATGGTCGCGCAGAATCTGTATAGCCCGCTCGAGGTGGATTGCGATCCTTCGGCGAGCACACTGCGGCAGTCGCCCATCCTGAACCTGGAAGTGGAAGTACACCTGGGGGCACTGCGCGCGGCTTATCCCGCGATGTATGCGCAGATCGCGGGCAGCGGCAGCAGCGAGCTCTCGTCGAACGGCAGCATCGATCGCATTGCGCGGCAACAGGTGTATGCGCAGACGGGCGGGTCGTCGAGCGTGGTCGAGGATCAACGGCCGACGTTGTCGCGTACCTGGATCCAGCCCTGGGCGTTTGACCTGGAAGATGACCAGGAGTTTGGCGAACGCATGCGTGCCACGTACCCCGCGGGGTTGTTGCTGGTGAGCACGGGGTCGACGTTTCTCTCTGCCCGCGAGGCTTGCCTGACGCGGGAGTGGACGTGGGCCGGTACGCATGAGGGATTTGGGTTGTTTCCGCCTTCGATTGGCGACATCGTGGTGCCGTTTCAGAAACGGTACAACGACATGGCGAACATTCTGCATGAGTTCATGGACCGGTGTTCGTCCGGGGTGACGCTGGCGAATGCGGACCTGATCGATACCAAGTCGTTGCAGGGCAAGCCGATGCTGCCAGGGGTGTTGAACCTGGTGAAGCTGCGGCGTACCGGGGCGCCTGGAGCGGCGCGGCTGGCGGATGCTCTGTACCAGTTTCAGTTTCAGATGCATGATGAGGCGTTTCAATACCTGGATAAGCTGGCGTACAACGCGCAGATGTTTGCCGGGATTCCTCCGCAGGTGTATGGCGGGTCGGGGGACCCTTCGATTGCGACGTTTGGCGGGCAGCAGCAGCAGCTGAATTCCGCACTGGGGAAGCTGAATATCTATTGGGAGAATTTGAAGGAAGAGCACGCGCGGGCGGATGAGCTGGCGGTGAATTGCGCCAAAGAGAATTTGACGGCGGATATGCGGCAGGTGGTGCTGGAGCGGGGCTCGGCGTTCCGTAACGATTACATTCGGCTGGATGATCTGCAGGGCAGCGTGCATGCGTTTGCCGATACGGACCAGGGTTTGCCGGTGACGGCGTCGGAGCTGCGGCAGCGTTGGATGGATTTGATGGTGGCGGCGGCGAGTAATCCTGTGGCGCAGGCGATTTTCGATGATCCCACGAACCAGGAGCAGGCGGCTACGGCGCTGGGGGTTCCGAATATGGTGGTGCCGGGCGCGGCGATGCGGTCGAAGGTGTTGCAGGTGATTGACCGGTTGTTGCAGGCGGAGGCGGTGCCGGTGGTGTCCGCGGTGACGGGGATGCCGACGGGCGCGGTGCGGCCCACGATTCTGCCGGATGCGGGGATTGATGATTTTGTGGTGCTGAAGCAGGTGGTGCGGCAGTATTGCCAGGAGAATTCTGATTTGCCGGATGAGAACCCGGCGGGGTGGCAGAATTTGCTGGCGTACTTTACGGCGGCGGTGGTGATGGAGTCTGCGTTGAAGGCCGGTGCGCAGGGTTGAGGGTGGCTTCGGTTGAGATTTGTTGCCTGGCGGGAGAACAGCAGATCCCTCGGCTTCGCTCGGGATGACAAAGTGTGGTGGGAGTAAATTTGCTGGCGGGTGTAAGTTGCGCTCACGCAAGCAAAGCTTCGTGGGCCACCCTCAATTTGTTCGACCGCCGGGGTCATGGTGCAGAAGCTGGTTGCTGCCCGGGTCTAGAACGAGCCAGGGTGGCCCACCCGAGCCGCGTTTGGCTTGCGTGGGGGACATCTATACCGGCCAGTGAAAACTTGTTTAGTTCTGTTCGGAAAGAAGAGTCTATCTATGAGTGAAGTTACGATTACGGCGCCGGCTGCTCCGGCGGCGGCTCCTGTTGCTGCGCCTGCTCCTGCTCCTGCGTCCGGCTCGCTCCGGCTCCTACGACTGCTGCTGTCTCTTCTGTCGATCCCGGCAAGTTCCCTATCCGCGAGGATTATGCGGCTGCCCTGCTGACGGAGAAACTGGCGGCGATTGAGCCGACTCCTGAGATTGCGCCGGTTGTCGTCGAGGAGACGGTGACAGTTGCCGATGTGGCGGCGCCGGACGCGGCGCCCGCCATCGCAGCTCCCGCCGAGGACGACTTTCAGCTCGAACCGGAAACATCCGTCACCCCTGAGCTCCTGAGCCAGATGGCGACCGACAACCCTGAGTTCGGCAAACTGCTCGAGGCCGACGCCCGGCTCAAAGCGCAGCTCTACAAAACAGCCCGCGAAGCAGCCGAGCTCACGCCCTACCGTGCGCTCTTCCCGGATCTGGATTCGGCGCAGGCGGCCCAAACCCACTCCGCTACCTGGATGGATGTGCGGGAAACGTTTCTCGGTTCCACCACGCGCGACGGCACGCTGGCTTCCCTGAGCAAGATTGCGGAGCTGTCGTACGAACGCGATGCGGAGGGCCAGGTGGTGCTGCGGCATGGCAAGCCGGTCATTGGGGAAGATTTTTTCGGCTTCGTGAGCAACGTGGCCGCGCTCGATCTGGAACACCGCGCGGGAGATGTGGCCGCACGCCTGAAGGCCAACCAGTATCGCCACGAAGACGAGCGGGTGCGGGACCAGCAGGTCCACGACGCACTGTCGTTGTTGCGTGACGACGCCCCGAAAGGCGCCGCCCAGCCAGACACCCTGGCGCGGCGCGCAGAAGAATTGGACAGGCGCGAACGCGCATTGAATGCGCGGCAGCACGGTGAGAAGGTGGAAGAACGGCGTACCTTTGAGACCGGACTGCAGACTGAGGCGCAGACACGTATCCACGACGGTATCAGCAAAATACTGGCCAACGTGGAGAAGCAGGGGGGCGTGGTGAGCCCTTACCTGAAAACACTTTTGCCGAAAGCGATTGGCGCCAAGCTGATTGCGAAGATCCAGGCAAACCCGGCCCTGCAGGAGCAAATGCACTCCCTGCAGCGGCTGCCCATCGGCGATGCCTCACGGCAGCGCCGTCTCGCGGCCATCGATCGTGCCGTGCAGCAGTTTCTCCCCGAGGTCGCACGGGCAGAGTTACGCGAAGCAGGCGTGCAGATCGCCAACGCTTCCGCCGCCCGGCGCGCCAAGGTTGACGCCCAGATTGACAGCACCTTGAAGACGGAACCGAAGGGTTCTACCGGACCGGCCAGCGGCGGCGCAGCGATGAACTCGAGCGCGGCCTTTGACCATGCGCAGGCCGAGTGGCAACGCGCCAATCCAGGCAGACCCTTCGATAAAGTCGCGCGGGAGAATATTTTGCCGCGCGTGCTGCAGTTGATGACCGGGCGATGAGGTATCACGCCTTTGAGTAAGCGGCGCGCACTCACCGCGCCTTAGGGATCATCCATGTCGAACGCAATTGGTACAGCCGCCACGACCCAGCAATTACAGCTTGAGGCGCTGAACGAAGTTATCAAGTTGCTCATTGAGAAAGAAGCCAAGCTCGACGCTCGCATTTCTGAGCGCGGGTCGATCACACCTGTCTCCCTACGGTCGTTCCGGCTGCGCTTTCAGACGGCGTTCCCCGGCAACGTTTCGTTGTTCAACCTGGACGGCGGTATTTTGCCGGCGGGTGGTTTCAGCGGATGGGACCAGGGTACGTTGACTCCTCTGGCCACGGTCATTCCGGTCGAGTATTCGCGACTGGTAGACATTATCGGCGAGAGCGGGCCCAAGGTAGTTTCGGAAAGCCCGGTGACAAAAACGCTGGCGGATGTTGCAGTACAGATGGCGAAGAATCGCGATCAGTTTCTGCAGCAGGCGGGCGATGGCAAGATCGGCCAGGTGGATACGAGCTATGCCGGCGGCGGGGCGAATCCCATCGTGCTGGCGTCGTCCCCCTGGGGCGCGCGGTTGATTTCGCAGGGCCAGCAGGTGCAGGTGATGTCGAACACCTACACGCTGCGCGGCACCTGCTACGTCAACAACGTGAACAACAAGCTGGGCGGGGCCCAGTCCATTACGGTGGATACGGTGCCGTCGGGTACGGTGGCGGGCGACTTCATCATGGTGGCGGGTGTGGCGGCGACCACGCCGGTGTTCCTGTACGGCATTCCTTACTTTCACAACACGTCGACGACTGGCACTTTCCTCGGCATCAACCGGACGCAGAATTACGTGGTGGCGAACGGTGTGGCGGCGGGTGGCGCTCCGTTGTCGTTACCGATGTTGCGGGCGGCGTTGTCGCGGGTCGAGCAGTCGCTCGGCACGGATGCGCTGAAGTCGCAGGTGTGGCATGCGCATCCTTCGCAGATCCAGGCGTATGAAGAGATGGGCTTCGCCAAGCAGGAAATCATGATGACCAACGGTAAGATGCCCGGGTTCGATGGGCTGACGGCCAATGTTGGTCAGTTCACGATTGCCGGCCGCGAGGTGGTGAGGAATATTCATGCCGACCAGACGCGGATTGACTTCATGGAGTTCGGCAGCTGGTTGAAGGTGGTGTGGGGCAAGGCTCCGTTCTGGTTCAAGAACCGCAGCGGACAGTGGGTGTTTCAGATCTACGATCCTGCCAGCGGTAATCCCACGGCGAACGAGGGTTGCTATTACGTGGATGCCCGGCAGTATGCCGTGGATAATCCGCAGGCGATTAGTAGCGTGACCGGGTTGAAGGTGCCGGTTTACAACTAATGGCCGGGCCCAGGCCTCGTGAGAGGCCTGGGTGTGGTTTGCTTTTTTGTCATCCTGAGGGGAGATGGCATTATCTCCCCCCCTTTTGTCATCCCGAGCGAAGATGGCATTATCTCCCTGACCATCGCCCCCTTTTTTTGTCATCGCGAGCGAAGATGGCATCATCTCCCCTCCTTTTTAAATATCCCCGACCATCGCACCCCCTTTTTGTCATCCCGAGCGCAGTCGCCATCATCTCCCCCGACCATCGCCCCTTTTTTGTCATCCCGAGCGAAGTCGAGGGATCTGCTTTGCGCCTTTCTCCTGCCACAAATTTCCACACGAGCCCCTGTATCGGACACGCAGAGGAACCATTCTTTCAGCAGGAGGGCAGGAGAGTCACTCCTGGCAGCGAAGCGGCTGCTATCGAGACCCACGTTCCTCTGCTTGTCCGATACAGGAGCTCGTGTGGAGATTTGTGGCAGGAGAAAGGCGCAAAGCAGATCCCTCGACTGCGCTCGGGATGACAAAAGGGGGAGAGCGGTGGCTTGGGCGGGCGGTGGCTTGGGAGAGCGGTGGCTTGGGCGGGCGGTGGCTTGGGCGGCGGTGGCTTGGGTGAGCGGTGGCTTGGGTGAGCGGTGGCTTGGGTGAGCGGTGGCTTGTGGCTGACGGCAGGCGCCGCTGGTCGCTATTAATTTGGTGTTCGGTTTACTTTCGGGAGCTTGCGAATGTCTTATGAATGCCCTTGCCCTCCGGGGCCGGTGAAGCCTCCTGTTACGGGGTTTCGGTTGGAAGCGGTGGTGGTGTGCGATCACTACTCGGATTTTCTGCGGTGTACGCTGCCGGCCAATAAACACCTGTTCGATCGCATCGTTGTGGTCACGTCGCCGGAAGACCGCGACACCCAGCGGATCTGCGAATTCCACCATGTCGAATGCCTGCAGACCGATGCCCTCAACGCGCGGTGGCGCAAGTTCTGCAAGGGCGCCGGCATCAACGAAGGCCTGGCGCTGCTCGACCACGATGCCTGGGTGGTTCACCTGGATGCGGACGTCTGGCTGCCGCCACAAACACGGCTGCTGTTACACAACGCCAACCTCGACCGCAGCATGCTCTATGGCATCGACCGCTTCTGCGTCAAGGGCTACACACAGTGGGACCGCTTTCTCGAAAAGCCCATCCTGCAACACGAGTGCGATGCCTACGTGCACATGAACGCCTTCCCCCTGGGCACACGCGTCACCAGCAAAGACGGCGGCGGTTACATTCCCATCGGCTTCTTTCAGATGTGGTGCCCGTCCGCTTCCGGCCGGTTCACTTACCCGGAAGCCCACAGCGACGCCGGCCGCGGCGACATGGTCTTCGCCAAGCAATGGCCGCGGGCCAAGCGCGCACTCATCCCCGAGGTGGTGGGCTATCACCTGGAAAGCACAGACGCCACCATGTCGGCCAATTGGTTCGGCCGCACCACGGCGCCCTTTACCCACAACGGCGGTGCGCAATGAACCATGTCGTTCCCCGGGCACTGCAACAGTGTCTTACCAGCTTTGGTGGCAGAAACCCCTACGGCCAGCCACAGTGGCGGCTACTGGTGTCCAGCGATCGCCGGGTGAAGGAGTCGGGCGTGTACCGCGACTGGGCCGAGGGTCTCTCGACCGCGGAGAAGGGCGGCTTGAATTTTCAGCCCAACCCGAATGCCCCCGGCTGCAATTTCTCGCGGCACGACAACCGCCCGCTGCGCGTGGTCACCGAGATGCGCGAAGTCAGGAAGTATCCGCAGGCCGAAGGCTGGGTGCTGGAGAAGTGGTTTCCCGCATCGAGCTACGGCACGCAGGCGGAGTGGTCCTCCTACAAAGCCGTCGATGGCTATACCCCCATGCTGGGGCCCTACCCCGAACGCGGCGACTATGAAATGGTGTTCGGCCCCTGGCTCAAGGCGCCTTCGAGCGATGTGCTGCAGCGGCTGATCGCCCAGTACAGCGCGGGGATCAACGGGCGCCGCGGTACAGCTGCCGGGCGCGCGCAGGAGTATCTGCTGCGCTACCAGTATGAGGAAGAACAGGCCGAGGCCAAGCGGAAACAGGAGTACGACGCGATGATGCAGGACCACCTCTCTCCCCTGCACAGTGGCAGCCTGGCGGCCAGCCGCTGGCGGCAGGACCTCGCCCGCCGTACCGGCAATGGCAACGAACACATCGGGATTCTTTAAGGAGCAATACACATGGCAACAGTCGTCATTACACCGGAAATGCAGCGCGCCAACGCAGAGGCTTTGCTGGGGCAGGATCCTGGCAAGTTTCGCGATCCCGGCCAGCGTTGGACCGTGAAACGGTTCTCGGAGATCCAACGGCTGCTCAAGCAGGCAGAAGCCGATCGGCCAGTCACGATCCTCAACCTGAATCCCTTCCCCCTCAAGATCAATGGCGGTGTCTTTTTCCCGGATGAGATTGCTGCCTGCCCGCCGGGCAAGCCGTACACCATCCACGTGATTCGCGAAACCCGGTGGGGGCATAAGGACCTGGGCTGCGACGCGCAGAACACCATGCAGATGGAGCCGGTGCCGGCCATTCCCCTGGTGCTGGCCGCGGAGTACATCCGCGAGTACGTGCAGCAGGATGGCGGCTTCGGCGGCGTGTTGTGCTACGTGGGCGATCATGACCCGGCCAGCATCAAGAAGGGTGGCACCATCCGCGTGCCGGAAGTGGCCTACAGCGACAAGGGCGAGTTTTACGTGGAGGTGCGCGAGCGCGACTTTCATGCATCGCTGGCCACCATCCGCACCAAGCGCAACATGCTCGATACTGCAGCGGTTGCAATCCGCCAATGCCTGGTACGAGAACGATTCGCAGCGCATGAATGTGAACGATACCCATCGTGACCTGGCCCGGCTGGCAGTGGAGGAAGGGCTGATCCCCGAGCTGCCGCGCTGGGTGATGCAGGCCAACACGCTTATGGAGAAGCAACCGGAGCCTTGCCCGAGCTGCGCGGCTGCCCCCAAACATGGCGCCATCCTATGTACCAACTGCGGGCACATTTACAACGTGGTGCAGGCGTACAAGAACACCCGCATTGCCTATGGCGCGGTGGAGATGGATCGCCTCACTGCCGAGGAGTGGCGCCTGGTGAACCAGATCAAGGCCGATCGCGATAAGGCGAAGAGCAAGGCCAGCGCGCAATGAGCTGGACGCTGGGGCAGGTCAAGGCGCGGGTCCGCTCGCTGCTCGATGATCCCGATGGCACTTACCTGAGCGACAGCTTCCTGGTGCCGTTGATCGGCGAGGTCTACGATGATGCCAATTCGCAGTTGGCCGCGACGCAGTCTTCGTGGGATATCGGGGTGGTGGAAGCGCCGGGGATTGCGCCGGGCACGCCGAACCTGGCTGCCCTGCAAACCGGCGCGGGCCCGCTCGCCGCGCTGACCGATCAACCGTTGCGCATCGACTGGAAGCCGGCCGGGGAGGACCCGTCCTACTACCGGCTGGTGCGCAACTACGAAGTGCTGCCCGATCTGCAGCCGCGTGCCGCCGTGGCCGGGTGGGAGTTTCGCCGGGAGGTGATCTGGCTGACTCCCTGCTCGATTGCCGTCGATTTGCGGGTGCGGGGTGAGTTTGCGCCGCCTCCGCTGACGGACGAGAGCAGTGTGTTGTCGTCGCATCCGCGCATTGGGTACGTGGTGGCGTATGGCGCGGCGGCGCTGGTGGCTACTGTGCGGGGCAACGATCCGTGGGTGCGGCAGTACGAGCAGAAGGCGCTCGAAGGCATGGACGAGATTTTGGAGCAGCTGGTCCGCGCGGAACAGGGCCAGGTACGGCGAGCCGGGCGGCAGAGCCGGCGATCTTAAGTATTACCAAGGAGAAACCATGGCGGTTACAGGAGCAATCATTGACTATTCGGGTGGCGGCGGGGCGCGTAATCTCACGGTCTTCGTCCAGCTCACGTTCAGTGGCAGTTTCGTTACGGGCGGCGATCCACTTAATCTCGCTACGTTGAGTAATCCTGCAGGGTTGGATGTGGAGGGGTTCTTTGAGCTGCCGCTTACGCTGGCGCCTTCGGTGTATGTGGAGGATATTGGCGGGTATTATGTGCAGCCGAAGGTTACCGGGTCTACGGTGAATGCGTTTTTGATTAATGTGTATGCGCCGGCGGGGGGTATTGTGACGGGTGCGTATAACGGCGCGGTGACGGGCGGGACGGTGATTCTTACGATGCAGAAGCGGCGGGTGTAGCGGGGTTCAACCACATAAACGCGAGCGAGGTGACGATGGCCTCACCACTATTGCCACCCTGTCATGCCCTTTTCCCGGTACGGTGAGTCTTGCCATCCGGCCCGCCGTTGTCATCCGGCCCGCCCTAGTCATCTGCGGCTCGGGCCCCTTGTCATCGCCGAGTTCCGGTCGCCCTTTGTCATCCCGAGCGCAGTCGAGGGATTGTTTGCGCCCTTGTCTGGCTCCACAAATCTCTCGAATGAGCTCCTGTATCGGACCACGGCGTGGGGGACAGCATTGGTCAGCCGAGTTGGCTGGAGTGTCAATGTTTGCAGGGAACGGGTGGTGGTTTGAGGTGTGGGTCCCTCCGCGTGTCCGATACAGGAGCTCATGTAGAGATTTGTGGAGCCAGAAAGGCGCAAAGCAGATCCCTCGACTGCGCTCGGGCATTGACAAAGTGCAGCGGCCGGGTAGGCGGCCGGATGACATAGCGTCCGGATTCAGGGCGTATTACAGAGGCTGGTCAGATGACAAAGGCCGGTCGGATGACAAAGTCGGTCGGATGACAAGGGGGCGGATGACAAAGGCGGGCCGGATGACAAAGCCGGGCCGGATGACAAAGGGCGGGCCGGATGACAAAGCCGGCCGGATGACAAAGCCGGCCCGGATGACAAAAGGGGCTTCGCCACTTCGGCTGCTAGTTGTGATGACACACGTTCAGGGATTAGGTTTTGTCACTTCAGTGAACGACAACAGAAATGGTTGACGAGAACGAATGAATTTTGATGGATTCACTCCGCACGAGTTCACGCGGTTCGGTGGGCTGGTGGACAATGATGATCCCACGGTGTTGCCGATGGGTGTGGCCGCCGTCTGCCGGAATTGCCGGTTCCAGCTGACCACCGTGGCTACGCGGTATGGGCTGCAAACCGCCCTGCAGGGGCCTAACCAGGCCCCGATCACAGGGCTGGCATCGCTGATCTATACGCCGGAGACCGTGGGGGAAACGCTGTTCCAGGCGCCCCTGCTGTTCGATAGCGACGGGTTCGTGCTGGTGGAGCAGCCGGCGGGCAGTGGCCGCCTGGTGCGCGTGCAGGGTCCGTTGGTCAACCCTCCGGCACAAGCACACGCCACCGTCACGGAGGCGTATAACCGGGCGCTGCTTGCCTACTCTGACCTGCGTACTCCACTTGCGCCGCTCAATGTGTACAGTCTCCGTACACAGAAACTCGATCCCTATGGGCAAAAGCCGTTAGGCGGCGCCTGGCTGCCAGGCACGGCTTACGTTGTGGGCGAATACGTGCAGCCTGCCGTGACCGGCGGCAACGGACACTTGTATCGCTGCAGCGCCGCAGGCACCACCCTCTCCACGGAGCCGGCATGGCCGCTCACGGAAAACGGCACAGTTACGGAGGGCAGCATCACCTGGGTGGAAGCGACGCCCGTATTGGCGAACCGGCTGCCCTCCCCAGCGGGGCCGCAGCCCACTCGCCAGACCGGCGGGGGCACGTTTGCCGCGGGCCGCGATCTCTACCTCTCGATGACGTTCGTGAATGCACAGGGCGAGTCCATCGCGTCGGCCCCGGGCATTCTGCTCAACACGGTGCTGCACGATGCAGCGCAGTTTACCGTGCCGGCGCTGACTTCCCTGCCCGGGTGGATGCGCGGTTTGCCGTCTGCCTATCAGCCGCTCTCGGTCCATGTGTATGAGGCCGATGTACCCAGCGGCGCGGCCGCTCCGGCGGCAGGCAGCTATGCCCGGTTCGGCAACTTCGCCCTGGGCGCCACTGTCACGGTCACAAACACGGCCACCGGGGTACCGCCGCCCGCGGCCAACACGGCACGCGTCACACCCGGCGGCTTTGCGCCGCCAGCCACCCCTATCGTGGAGCGGGCTTCCAACTCGGGCAGCTTCCCTGCCGGGCGCGACGTGTATGTGATCGCTACGTTTACCAGCGCCGCGGGGGAAACACTCCCTTCGCTCGCCGGCGTGCTGATCGATACCGTGCTGAACGATGCGGTGCAGGTGCCGATCGCCTCTACGCTCTACCAGGTGACGGGCGTGAACCTGTACACCGCCGATGTGCCCACGGGCGCAGCCGCGCCCGCTACCAGCAGCTATGCCCAGGCTGGTGGCTTTCTTACGCTCAGCACGGCCACCATCGTTACGCGGGCGAGCGGCCCGCCACCGCCGCTGGCGAACACCACGGGCGCCACCGGCAACATCGCGCCCGATAACGGAAATGGCCTGCGCTACGCCAGCCTGGCGTTTACCAATCGCAATGGCAACCTGAGCCCCACGGTCTTGTCGTTCACCTCGATCAGTGTCGATGTACCGGGCGACTCGCTCTACATGGCCAACCTGCCGATTGGCCCGGAGAATACGCTCAACCGCACCATCGGCTTCACGGTGGCGGACGGCACCAGCGCAGGGCCGTTCTTTTACATCCCCTCGGCCACCATCAGCGCCGGCACACCGATGACGGCAACAGTGCTGCCTGACAACGTAACCACCACGGCGCTCTTGAACTTTACGGATGAGTTTCTGCAGGCAGAGACCGCGACCGATATGACGGACCGGCTGCGCTGCGTGCTGCCCCCGGCGGCGGTCGATGTGTACTACTCCCCTTCCAACGATCGCGTGGTGCTGAGTGGGGTGGATGGCTATGCCTCCGGCCACTACATCTCGCTGGCCGCGGATGCGGAGTCGTATTACGGCGACACCAGCCCTATCCAGGTAGCCAATGGCAACGGCCAGCGTTGCATTTGCGCCCGCGAGTTTCAGGGCACGCTGTTCTCGCTGAAGGAGCGGTCGGGTTTCACCATTTCCCCCACGGCGACGGACCCCTCCACCTGGTCGGTGCAGCAGCGCTGGGAAGGGGTTGGCCCGTGTGGGCCGCGGGCCGTGTGTGTGACCAATGAATTTCTGTTCTTCGTGCATCGCAGCGGCGCCTACGCTTACCTGCCGAGCGCCTCGCAGCCCCAGTTGATGAGCAAAGAAATCTCCACCGTCTGGCAGACCATCAATTGGGATTATCAGCACCTGATCTGGTGTTGCGTCGATGAGGAGGCGAAGGAGATTCGCATCGGCGTTCCGGTCGGGCAGGCAGTCGTGCCCAACCAGACGCTCACGCTGAATTACATGGAAGGCCTGTCGGGACCGATGCACTTCAACGAGTATGCGGGGCGGGAAGTGTCGAGCGGCTCCGCCCGCAAGTGGAGTGTGGATGATGTGGCCGGCATGGTCGCGGTGCGCTGCGAACGGCCCCTGCCGGTGAATGCTTCGCCCTTCAGTACGCAACGGCAGTCACAGATACTGATCGGTTCCTCCGCGCCCGATGGCACGGTGCAGATGATTGCTCCCGGGGTGTACAACGACAATGGCAGTGGCATCGCTTGCGCGTACGAAACCACCAGCACGCAAAACATGATGAATGTCGCCATGCTGGGCGGGGTCAGTGTGAATGCGCTGGGCGAGGGGTCCCTGGCAGTTTCTGTCATGGTGGCGCGCACCGCGATCGATTCGCCGGGCGACCATCGCGAGATCCGCATCGCTTCGTTCCCACTCACGCCGGAGAACTGGCGCGGATTCGACGGCGGGGCACGGGGACAGAATGAGCGGTTTCGCCTGCGCTTTACCAATGCCGCGCAGCCCAATGCCTGGTTTGCGCTGAAGTATTGCAGCCTGTTCACCCGGCCCCTGTTTACTGCCCGGAGCGGCCATGGCGCTTAAGATCAACCTCGCGCAGATCAACGCGGCGGCCCAGGGCAACAACGATCTGCGCGAAACCCTCACGGGCATTCACCTGGCGCTGCAGTCGCTGTATGCGCAGACCGGGTCGTCTCCGCTGAATAAGGTGGATACCACGACGGTGGCGTTTACCCCGCCGCCTGCCGCTTCGCCCCTGGTGGTGACCGGGGCCAATGGGAGTTTTACGGTGTCGCTGACCGCGCCGCGCGGTGCTCCGGTGTACCACGAGATCTCCAGTGCGCCGGTGGCCAACTTTGCTGCGGGCGTGGTCACGTATCCGGTCAGCACGAGTACGCATATCGTGTTGCCCAACCCGGGCGCCAGCCTGTATTGGCGGGTGCGATCGAGTTACAACCAGGGGAATTGGAGTCAGTACTTCACCCTGCCTGGCCTGGTGAGCGCCGGGTACCTCAGCTCGGCGGCCGCCGCCAGCAATCTGTCACTGAATCAATCGAACTACGCGACGGTGGATTCGGTGGCGAATGGGGCGAGTGCTTCGGTGCGGGTCTATGGATCGGGCGGCGTGGGTACGGCGTGGACTTCTATCTCCGGCAACCAGTCGCAGGTGATCCCTGCGGGCACGATTTTGCTGGTTGCGTATGCGACCAATGGGTACGTGGTGTGGGATGGGGCGAAGTACCAGATCAAGCCGCAGTTGTCGCAGACGTTTCCTGATAGTTGGTTGCCGGTGGGCAAGGTTTCTGTGATCGGCAATGCGAGTGGGTTGGTGTTGCCGGTGATTCACGCGGTGGTGACGGGTGGAGCGATTGTGGCGTACCAGATTGTGAATGCGGGGAATGGGCTCACGGCGGCTCCTGTGCTGAGCATTAGTGACAGTACCGGCACGGGGGCTACGGCGACGGCGGTGGTGAGCGCTGGCGCGGTCACGCAGGTGACTCCCGGCAATGCGGGGAGTGGGTATTCTTCTTCGCCGACGGTGACGGCGAGCGGCGGCGTGAGTGGCGGGGCGGCTGGTGGCGGCGGCGTTACGGGGAACAATGGCGGGAGGCTTTACGCGGATGTTTAGTGTGCATGCGCAGTATCTGGACCTGGCGAGCGGGTTTCATGTGATTGAGCTGAGGAATGGGCGCGGGCAGAAGCATTTGTTGCAGTTGGCGGTAGGGGCGGAGGGGTGTCCCGCGTGTGGGCATGTGCATGTGAAGGATGGGGTTGGGGCGGTGGATCCGGTGGCTGCGGTGGCGGCGGTGAATGAGGCGCTGAATACGTCACAGCGGCAGATGCTTGCTTATGCTGAGAAGCATGGGGTGGTGGTGCGTTGAGGGTTGGGGTCTTCTTGCTGGGACAGGTCGCGGGGGTGGTGCCGGTCGCGTTTGTCTTTCGGTCACGCTTTTTTCATGCCGGTCGCATTTTTTTTCATCCCGTCTTCCCCCGTTTTTGTCATCCCATTTGCCCCTTTTTGTCGTCCCGTTTGCCCCTTTTGTCGTGCCGGCCGCCCTTTTTTTGTCATCCTGTCGCCCTTTTTGTCATCGCCGTCTCCCCCTTTTTTATGCCGGTCGCCCTTTATTTTGTCATTCCGCCTCCCCCACTTTTTTTGTCATCCCGTCTCCCCCTTTTTTGTCATCGCGTCTCCGCCCCTTTTGTCATCGCGTCTCGCCCCCCTTTTGTCATCCCGAGCGCAGTCGAGGGATCTGCTTTGCGCCTTTCTCTTGCCACAAATCTCCACATGAGCTCCTGCATCGGACAAGCAGAGGAACACACACATCACCACTACCCGTTCCCCTGCAAACATTGACACTCCAACCACCTCAACTGAGCAATTGGTCCCTCTGCTTGTCCGATGCAGGAGCTCATGTGGAGATTTGTGGCAAGAGAAAGGCGCAAAGCAGATCCCTCGACTGCGCTCGGGATGACAAAAGGGGGGCGAGACGCGATGACAAAAAAGGGGGGAGACGCGATGACAAAAAAGGGGGGAGACGCGATGACAAAAAAGGGGGGAGACGCGATGACAAAAAAGGGGGGAGACGCGATGACAAAAAAGGGGAGACGGATGACAAAAGGGGGAGACGCGATGACAAAAAAGGGGGCGAGACGCGATGACAAAAAAGGGGGGAGACGCGATGACAAAAAAAGGGGCGAGACGCGATGACAAAAAGGGGGCGACCCGATGACAAAAAAGGGGGGAGGCCGGACAACAAAAGGAGGAAGGAGAAGAAAAGCAAAAAACCGCGGCAAAGCGCAAACAGAAAGCACAGTGACATGACACACATCACCCTACGCCTTGCTCTCCCGGAAGACTGGCCCGCCATTCATCGCCTACACCGCACCCAGCAGACCGCCCAGGGCACCAACTATGAACTACCTTCCCTCTTCGGCCCATCCATCGCGCTTGCCCTGGTAGGCGTCGATCGCGACGGCGTGATTCGTAACTGTGTCTATATCGAAAGCGTAGCGGAGATGCGGTTTGTCGGGTGCGATCCCCAGGCCACCGCTTTCAGCCGGCGGGAGATCGCCGGCCTGGCCTACGTACTCAAACAACGCGGCTTCCGCTGGCTGGAATGTTTCGTGCCGCGGCCGCTGAAATCCATGATCCAGAAACCATTGCTGCGCGCCGGCTTCCGGTGCGTTGACCAGGAACTCGCGCACTTCACCAAAGACCTGAGAGGACACGCATGAGCCGAGGCCAATCTACCCAAGCCTTCAACACCGCCGGCGACGAAAACGCCGCCGCGTTCAACAACGCACAGTCTGCCTTCGGCGGTACAGAAAACGCCATCGGCAACTACGATCACCAACTGGCACACTTCATCTCCGGCAATCCCTACACGGCGGGCGGCGCCTACGACCAGACCATCAACCCTGCCCTGGCCAACACCGCGGATGCGGGCGCCAACTCCCTGGCCGGCGCACTGCAGGCGCAGTCACGGCGCACCGGGCAAAACAGTGCGGCCAATGCCGCCACCGCGGCTGCGGGCTCCGAACAAAACACGCGTGACCTGTCGAGCGCACTCGCCGCGGCGCAACAAAAGCGTATTGCCGGGGAGGCGGGATACAACCAATCCGCGCTGGGCGCGTCCGCTGAGCCCATCCGCGCCAACCAGGCGCTCTTTGGCACGGCCGCCAACCAGGCCGACGCCACACTCGGCGATGAAACGCAGGCCAGCAAAACTCCCAGCTTCTGGGATCAACTGGGTGGATCGCTCGCCAGCAACCTGGGCAAAGGGCAGCTATGAAAGGGAGGGACGATACGGACAGCCGCACGCAATTGCAACAGATACTGTCTCCTGCGGATGCGCAAAGCCTGGTGCGGCCGCCGCCCGATCATGCGCCGCGCAGCGGGCCGGGCGAATCGACGCCACTCACCGGCAATCTGACGGCGCCGCCCTCGCAGGCGACGCCATCACGCAGCGGCCCAGACGCCACGCCCCGTGAAGGGCTGGCCCGGTACTTCGCTGGACAGGAAACACAAACCGGCACGCCGGGAGAAACCAGGGCAGAGATGGATCGCAGCCGCGATCCGCAATACATCAAGGTGTTGTCGCAAGGCCAGGTTGGGTATCTTCCCCGCATCCACCTGGCCCGCGCGCAGCAGATCGATCGTGACCTCAAGGTGCTGGCTGCCGATTAGTGGCGGCCATGCTCCCGGTCATCGTCGTCATGGTGGTCGCCATGATCATGATGGTCCCAGTGACCTTCGTGGTATTGCCAGCCCTTATCGTAATGGTCGTAGTGCGGGTGCTCCCAGTAGGCGTTCTCATACGGGGGCCGGCGCCACTCGCCGCGTCTCCATTGGTATTGCCCACCCGCCCATTCCCAGGCTCCGTCAGACCATGCATAGCCCGGGCCAGGCATGGGGGGCCGCTCTTCATACCGGATCGGCGGCGGGGGCTGCCCGATGTACACGCCGATCTGTCCGAAAGCCGGAACAAAGGATGCCAGAAGTACCGCACCTGCTAGCCATTTGCTTTTCATAGCCTTTTCTCCCCTTACATACGATACAAACCCTATCCCCGGCAAAGGTTTCGTGGCTATCCCGCCTTTGTTGTGTAGGCACACAGGCAACCTTTTCAGGTGATCCCAGGCATGACGATTCATCCCCTCGCGCGGTTTGGCTTTGAACCAGTGGCCCGGCCCGCGCGTCCCACGCTCGCCGATTTAGGATTTGCAGCAGTGACGGTGGCTAATGTTGCGGCAGCGGAGCCTGTCGCAGACAGCGGGCCCGGCGGGCAGTCGAGCGCCCAGGCTCAGCCAAAATCTGTCGGTCCGAAACCGGTAGTGACGCCGTCGGTGGTAAAAGGAAGCCTGGTGAAGGGTGCGCGGGTGCGCCTGGCCGATGGCAGCGTGGCCCGGGTGCTCTACGTGGATCCCCAGATGCGCATCGTGCGTGTGCGCACAGACACGGGCCGCAACCTCACGGTGCGGCGCAAAGACCTGCGGCAGGAGCACCGCTAGGCAGCCCGCTTATTTCGGCGGGCCGCCCAGGCGGCTGTCGTCGCGCTTACGGCCGGGCTCTACTTTAGGCTTCGGTTTCGGCGCCTTCTTGGTTTCTTTCTTGCCTTTATCTTTGCTTCCCATGATCGAAATAGTACACGAGGAACCCACTCTATGAAGAAACCAACGCCCCCAGTCAGCCTGCACCAGGTACTCACTAAGTATTGGGAGCTGGCCAACCTCGATCCCGAAACCACCAAGGGCAGCATCACGGGGCAACTGAAAGCCCTCGATGCGCTCTGCCAGGAACTGGCCATCCCCGCCGGCGACAAGGCCGCCCTGGCTTCACGCACGGTCAACGTGTTTCGCCCCGAGTGGCTGCGCGCGGAGCGTTCCACGGTGTCCTCCTATGACACAGGCGAGGCCGGGGAGGATCATGACGGCTGACCACTACAGCTGGATGCCGGCCACGGCGGCGCAGAAGGCCGCCCTCGAAAGCCAGGCGGACATCCTGCTGTTCGGCGGCTCGGCCGGCTCGCTCAAAACCGAGACCATGCTCATGGATGCCGTGCAGGAATTCGATAACCCCAACCTGCGGGCCATCGTCTTTCGTTCCTCGTTCGTCGAGATGACCGATCTGATCGATAAGACACGGCGGCTGTACGCACCGCTGGGCGGCGTGTTTACCGGTTCGCCGAAATGGACGTGGCGTTTCCCTTCCGGCGCCACCATCCGCTTCGCTTATATGAAGACGGATGAGGATGTGTGGAAGTACCTGGGCCCGCGCTATTCCTTTATCGGCTTTGACGAGTCGACGCTGCATACCGAGAAGCAGGTGCGCAACATTCTTGGCCGCCTCAGCGCCACCGACCGGTCCTTGCGTCTGCGGGTACGGCTTACCTCCAACCCGGGCAACGTGGGTGCGGCCTGGCACCAGAACCTGTTTCTGCGCGGGCAATGTCCGGTGCACAACCCGCTGGGGGCGGCGCAATCCGGGCGCCTGTACCGTGATTGTTGCTGGCCTTCGGATGGCGCGGCGATTCCTTTCACGGTGGCGTTTATCCCCGGCAAGTTGTCGGACCATACGCTGCTCGATGCGCAGTATGCGCAGCGCCTGCACATGATGGCGGGGGGCGCCGCGGCCGCGATGGAGCAGGGCTGCTGGTGCACGCTGGAGGGCGCGTATTTCCCCTTTGTGCATGCAGGCCTGGTGCGTCCTCTTGCCGAGGCTGGCGTGGCCTGGTGGCACAATCATTTTCTTTCCATTGATTACGGGTATGGCAAGTCGTCTTCGTCGGTGGGGTTGTATGCGCGCGGTCCGGCGGAGCTGCCGGTGGCGGCGTCGATCCCCGGCATGCTGGCCCAGCCCGACGCCGGGACTGCGTTTCCCAACGGGCGCATTCGCAAGGTGGGTGAGCTGGTGGTGCCGCACGTGCCGGCCTATGAGTTGGCGCAGATGGTGGTGGAGGCGTTTATCGCGCCGGCGCAACAGGGCGAACGCCGCCGCATTGTGGCTGCCTATCTTGACCCTGCGAACTTTCGGGATATTGGCGATGGCCACACCATTGCGGACCAGATCAATGAAGTGTTTGCGCCCTGGGAGATAGCCTGTGAGCGCGCGTCCAATGACCGGATGGGTGGGTGGCAGTTGTTGTATCGCATGCTGCGCACGGGCGAGTTTGAAGTGACGGATGTGTGTCCGAAGACGTTTGAGTCGTTGCGCACGAGAATGCATGATGATGGCCGGCCGGGTGATGTGCGTAAGATCGCCGGGGATCCCTTAGACGATGTGGCGGATGAGACGCGCTATGCGCTGTACACGTTCGTGCAGCAATCGACCGAGCCACGGACGTTGGTGCTGCAACAGGCAGTGCGCGGGCTGGATGTGGGGACGGCCGCGATTCGCTGGCAACAGGCGGCGGAAGCGCTGGATCGCGAGGACGCGCCGATTGCGATCACTGCACGGCGACGCCGGTAGGGCAACTTTGGACAGTAACTCAGGCTGGGTCTTGTTTTGTGGAACTTACTCATTCTATCCGTAACATAGTTACACGGCCTGTAAATTGTTCAGGGAGAATTTTTGCCATCTCTGTTCCTCGACTGTTTCTTCAGGTAAGAAGTTAGCCGCGATCCCCACTAAACAAACAAGTCCTGGCGTCGTAATTCAAATGGACGGTGCCCAGCGGTCCGTTGCGGGCCTTGGCGATGATGAGCTCGCCTTTGCCGGCCACGGACTCATCATCGCGGTTGTAATATTCTTCGCGATGCAGAAACAACACCAGGTCCGCATCCTGCTCAATCGCTCCCGACTCACGCAGGTCCGATAACATGGGCCGCTTGTCCATGCGCTTATGCAACTCGCGATTCAATTGCGATAACAGGATCACCGGCACACTCAACCGCTTGGCCATACCCTTCATCGCACGGCTGATGCCGGCGACCACCTGCTCGCGCGTCTCCGTGCCCCGGCGCTCGGCCGCCATCAAGCCCAGGTAGTCGACCACCAGCAGATCCAGCCCGTGCTGCACCTGCAAACGCGAAGCCTTGCCTTCAATCGACGCCGCGGTCTGCCCCGGCTGATCGTCAATGTAGAGCGGAGTGTGCGTAATCTCCCCCAGCGCGCGCAGGTAGTGCTCCTTCTGCTGCGCGCTCAGCCTGCCATGCCGATGGGCCTGCAGATCTACCTTGCCCTGGGCACAGCACATGCGATCGATCAGGGCCTTATTGGGCATCTCCAGACTGAAGAAAGCCACCGTCCTGCCTTCGCCCGCTACATGCACCGCAATGTTGGCCGCCACCGCGGTCTTACCAATCGAAGGCCGCGCACCCAGGATGATCAGCTCCTTCGGCTGAAAACCAGCAGTCAATTCATCCAGACGAGCGAAGCCGGAGGCCACCCCACTCAAGCCCGCATACCCATCGAAGATCTTGTCAATGCAGGGATAGTGATTGCTGACATAGTCCGCCACCGAGGTCAGCCCCTGGTCGACGGCACGGCCGGCAATGCGGCGGAAGCCGGCCTCTGCCTCGGCGAGCACATCGGCCGCGGTGTCACTCTGATCGCCGGCCAGGGTGCGCACCCGCTGGCTTTCCACAATCGTCTGCCGCAGCAGAGACTTGTCTTTCACAATGCGCACGTAGTCGTCAATCGACAGGCGGCGCGGCAACCCCTCGGTCAACGCAGCCAGGTACGCCACCCCGCCCACCAGCGAGAGCTCCTTCTGTCGCTGTAGCTGTTCCGCTAACGTAACAATGTCGACGCTGTGGCCCAGGCGCATCAGCGCCGCCATGCTGCCGAAGATGCGGCGATGCGAATCGAGGTAGAAGTCGGCCGCTTCCACCCCCACGGCCGCTTCGTGATAGTGGCGCTTATCCAGCAGGATGGCGCCCAGGATCGCCGTCTCCGCCGGGAGGCTGGCCGGCATCACTGCCTGCGCGTCCTCCCATGCGTCCGGACCAACCGCATGCGGGCCAGCGCGCTTCACTGCGACCCGCGGAGAAAGTCCCGCCATTGCGCGGTCTCGGGCGCACCGGGCGGCAGAAAGCACACGATCCGCTTGCTGCGGCTGCTGTAAAGGAACGCCACCTCTTCCCCACCCGCGCGCAGCACGATCACTGTGCGCGAATGGGTAAGCTTGCGGGCATACTGCACATCGCCCGCGTGGACCCGGCGCAGCAGGTCGTGCCGCAGCCGCTTGCCAGCTTCCGGCGGCCGGCTCACAGACGACCTGCCGGCACGCGGCTGCGCATCCCGAGGGCACGCATGCCGCCCGTGTAGTGACCGCGGGGTGCGGCCGACCCACGTTGCGCCGCCGCATACCGCTTGCTGTCGCACACCATGATCGCCAGGGCATCTTCATCTAAATGCAACGCGGCCAGGCGGCGCGCTGCTTTTTCTGAGATACCCCACTGCTCTGCTAAATCGAGAATCGAGTGGGCGGCGCGGGGACGCCCGCCACCATGTCTCCGAAGAGGGCTCATAACTTCTCCGAGTTTCCTGGGGGAGAAACCAAGGGCAGACAAAGAGTCGCGCGGAACCGGGGGGACTCTTTAAGAACATAACTGCCAAAATTAGCAGTTACGGCTGAAACTAGAAGCAGTATGGAGCACAGCGTGATATCACGCAATAACCCGAACAGATTATTTTTATCGAAGGTACATACAACTTTGTATCTGGGACTGTGCTACATTTTTTTCGACGTAACAGCGCCTGTTATAAACCCTGCAACTACCCTGATCGTCTCTCTGCAAGCGCATTCTCTTGTTGCGGATCCGCAACAAGAGACATAGAAGGCACGGCAAAGAAAGGCACTTGAGTTAGCGATGCGACTAATTAACTGAAATCGTTTTTTGTTGCGGATCCGCAACAAGCGGCTGGGTGAGTTAGCCGGAGGGCAAAAAGCTATCGAACAAACCGGGCTGGCTGGGCTGCTCGGGTTCCCCGGCCGCTGCGGCTTTATTGGATAAAACGGGTGCGGGCTCCGGCGCCGGCGGGTCGAGTAACTCCGGCCGGTCGTTGCGCACATTGCCCACATCCTGAACGACTTGCCACGCGGTCATATTTTCGGCGGGAAACGGCCGCAGCAAATCGAGGGGTATCTCCGGGGCGTCGAGCCAGCGCTCGTAGTCTTTCGGTTCGAGGATCACCGGCATGCGGTCGTGCATGGGCGCGACGGCGGCATTGGCGGCCGTGGTGATGATGGAGAAGGTTTCGAGCCACTGCCCGTCTGCGGGATTTTTCCAGCGATCCCACAGACCGGCCAAACCGAACGGGGTGTGGCTGGCCAGGGCGATGGCGTAGGGCTGCTTGCGCCTGGCGTCCCGGGCCTGCCATTCATAGAAGGCGTCGGCGGGCACCAGGCAGCGGCGATTGCAGGCGTCACGAAACGCGGGCGCGGTGGCCACGGTTTCTGCCCGCGCATTGATGGTGCGGAAAGCGATTTTGGCTTCGCTGGCCCAGAAAGGAATCAGCCCCCAGCGCAGTAAGGCAATCTCACGACGGCCGGTGCGGGGGTGGCGGCGCACCACGGGCTGAAAGGTCTGCGGAGCCACGTTGTAGCTCTCGCCCCAGGCGGCGTCTTCCACGTCTTCCGCCGTGAACCAGGCAGCGATCTCACGACGGGTCGACTTACGTACGTAGCGGCCGCACATATGAGTTAAGGATACAGACGGCGCTTTCCGCTGGTACGGACCAGGGGTTGATTTTTTTTGATAAACCGAACGTGGCAAGGGCTTAGCCATAAACCTCGGCGAGCGCACGGCCGACCTCGGGCAGCGGGCTCCTGCTCAGCACCAGCAATTGTAACGGTGGCGCATTCTTCTTCACCTCGCGGCAGGCCAGCACCCGGGTATGCCAATCATCAAGCCGTGCGAAGGGACGAAAGTTTTTATTCAGCGTGCACACCAGCAGGCTTTCATCGTGCATCAGCGGTGACAGGTCGTCGAGATAGTACTCGAGCGACCAGTGGAAGCCGATGCTGTAGAACCCGTAGAGCAGGTCGAAGGGGCCGGGCAGTTGAGCAAGCGGTGTGGTGCGTGCGTCATAGACGTGAACATTGGGGATGCCGTTGTAGGTGAGCATGCTCTGCAACAGCGAGAGGTTGCCGCAGAAGGAAGACGTGTCGGGCCATTGTGGCGGGTGTTCGTAATATTTCTGCTTGTAACGCGTGCTGCTGCCATCCGCGTCGTACAGGTTGATTTCGGTATGCGGCCACAAGCCTTTTTTGTGGAAGAAGACCACGGAGCGGCCGAAGCCGGGACCTATTTCCAACACGCGTTGGGGTGCGGGCCGGGCGGCGAACAATGGTTGCAGCGCGTCAAATTCCGCCGCGCTGGCTGCATTGCTTTCCTGTTGCCACAGCAGGCGTGAAGCTTCATTTGCTTTGAGCGGCAGGCGGGTGGAGATGAGGCGAATGGCGGCAACGATTTCCGGCGTGAAGGGCGGCGCGACGAACAGTTGTTCTTGAGTGGCGGTGCGCGCGTCCAGCAGGGATCGTCCGCGGAGCCGGTTAAGTGAGGTTTTCAGAAACAAACGACTACCCTTCCTGGGAACATCTTTGCCACTTAGGGACAAGGTTACCTGCTCAGTCAGCCTTTAAGTCACGCGAGGTATCTGTGCAGGGTTGAATTTGCTATTCTATCCATGACGACTTTGTGCGTCTGGAGAAGCGACTTTTGAATACCAAAGAGATCTTAGATCACATCAATGATGAAATTTCACGGCTGCAGCAGGTGAAGTCTTTGTTGCAGGGCGCTTCGAATGGTTACAGCAAGGGTGCATCGAACTCGTCGACCTTGTCCAACGGAGCGGCTCCCAAGGTAAAGGGGAAGCGCGTGCTGAGTGTGGAAGCGCGTAAGAAGATTGCTGCGGCGCAACGCAAGCGCTGGGCCAAGGCACGCAAAGCGCAGGCGTAAGTCACGCCGCGCTGGTGCGAAGCCATCCTATGCATGGCTTCGCCCTCGCTGTTCTCGCGTAAGGCCCACTGCTCACAGCTCCTCAGATATTCCATCCGCCGTCGATGACGTGCGTTTGCCCGGTGGTAAAGCTGGCTTCGTCGGAAGCCAGATAGACGGCGAGCGCAGCCACTTCTTCGGGACGGCCCAGCCTGCCCATGGGTTGGCGCGCAATAAATTCCCTGCGCACCTGCTCCACATCGCCCTGCGCCGCAATCCGCCCTTCGAGCGACGGCGACTGCACGGTGCCAGGGCAAATCGCATTGCAGCGAATGCCCTGCCGCACAAAGTCAATCGCAATCGCCTTCGTCAAACCCACCACGGCGGCCTTCGAACTGGTATAGACAAAACGATTCGCGACGCCGCGCACGCTGGACGCAATCGAAGATACATTGACGATGCTGCCACGGCCAGCGCGCAGCATGCCCGGCAGAAACGCACGGCAGGTGCGATACATCGAGCGCACGTTGAGATCGAAGGAGAGATCCCAATCCTCTTCACTGCAATCGAGAATGGTGCCGTGGTGCACGAAGCCGACACAGTTGAACAGAATGTGCGGTTCGGGAACTTCTTCCGCGAGCGCGCGTATCTCCGCGGGTGCGCGTACGTCGAGCCGGCGAATGGTAATGCCGGCGTGTTCGGTGGCGAGCGTGTCGAGTGCGGCCTGGTTAATGTCGGTCGCCCACACGTGCGCGCCTTGTTGCGCGAAGGCGAGTGCGGTGGCGCGTCCTATGCCTTGCCCTGCGGCCGTGACTACGGCAATCTTGCCGGCCAGTCGTTCCGTCATGCGTTTCCCTTCAGACATGGTTGTGACATAAAGGTCTGATTCTAACCTGCCACTTAGCCAGCCCCCAATTTGTCATCCCGAGCAGTTGATTTGCCGTGAGGCAAATTGAGGATGGAATGAACGACGGGCAGGGATTGCTGATTAGGAGCGCAGTCGAGGGATCTGCGGTGGAAGCCCCGGACTTCAGTCCGGGGGCGCGGGTTCAAGACCCGCGCTTAATCACGCGCAAAGATGGAGGGCTTTCAGCCCTGGTGGAATCAATCGACGGACGCCGCTGCCACCAGGGCTAAAGCCCTCGCATGGTGAAAGGCCACCCTCAGCGCGGGTTCTACACCCGCGCCCCCGGACTAAAGTCCGGGGCTTCCACCGTATCGAGTGAACCGCCAGGGAACGCGATGACGCGTCCCTCGTCATCGCCATCATGTCGGCACGTTCATGACGCTCCGTCCCAGCCACCGCGACTCATCCTGTCATCCGCCTTGGCATGAACGACGAAAGGAGACGTTGTTCATCAGGAGCGAAGTCTATGTCCCCCACTCAAGCCAAACGCGGCTTGAATGGGCCACCCTATAGTCTTGGGATCCTTTGGATTTTTGGGATCCGATCAGTCGCCACTCAGGAGGTTCTGCTCCCTGCCCGCATCCAGAAAAGCCGAGGGTGGCCCACTCAAGCCGCGTTTGGCTTGAGTGGGGGACATCCTGCTCCGCTCCCTCAGCCAGCCGATCTTTGACTCGCACCGCAAGCTGATTGCTCGGGATGCGTCGCACACAAAAATTTCACCGAACGCTCGCTCGGCTGACTTACTCCAACCCAACCGCGACACACAGGGCGGCGATGTCCCCGATGCCCTCACCCAGCGCGGCGGGGACAATCTCACACGCACGCAACGTTTGCGGCAGCGCTTCGCGTTCCAGGGTGCGGCGCATGGGAGCCATCAGCGGTTCGCCCATGCGCCAGGCTAATCCCCCCAGCACGATGCGCTGCGGGTTCAGCACGTCCACCAGCATGGCCAGCGCCTGTCCCAGGCGATGGCCGGAGGCACGCAGAATGCTCAGCGCCACGGCGTCGCCTGCGGCGGCGGCCTCGCCGATGGCGCGCGCGGTCAATCCCTCGGCCGGCAAGGTGCTGGCCTGCCCGCGCCGCCTGGCCTGCGCCAGCATGCTCACCCCCAGCAGCGCGATGCCACCGCCACTCGACCAGCCTTCGATGGACCCGGCTTTGTGGTAGCCGACCGGCCCGGTGGGGCTTAGCCGCACATGACCGATCTCCCCCGCGTCGCCACCCGCGCCCAGGTACAAATGGCCGGCCGCGATAATGCCCGCGCCTAACCCGGTGCCCAGGGTAAGAAACACCATGTGGTCCGCACCCACACCGGCGCCGTAGCGGTGTTCCGCCACGGCGCCCGCGTTGGCGTCATTCTCCAAACGGCAGGGCACGGCAAAGGCCTCGCCCAGCACGCGGACGATCGGTACATCGATCCAGGTAGGGAGGTTGGGCGGCGCCTGCACGATGCCGCGCACGCGATCGAGCGGGCTGCCGCAACTTACGCCGATCGCCGCTATGTCTTCCGGCCGGGCGTCCCTTTGCCGCAGAAGCTCATGAATGGCGGCGAGGATGCGGTCCAGCGCTGGCTGCGGACCGGCGGAGGGTTCGGTTGCAAACACCACGCGCCCCAGTGGAGTGGGCGGCTGCTCGGCGATCACTACGGCGGTCTTGGTGCCGCCCACATCCACCCCTACCAGGAGTTTGCCCTTGTCGTTCCTCATGCCCCTTTAGGTACTCGTCACTGTGACTTGATGTGCTCGCTCAGCTTCTTGGCAAGTTTAGCGATCTCGTCCACATCTTTCAGTTCCGTCGGTGTGGCGGTCGCGCCCTTGTCCGTTTCCGCCTTGAGCGCCGTGGCCAGTTGCAGCAGCCGCGCGCTGTCGGCCACTACCTGCTTCTGATGCTCCTCGCGCATGTGCCGTATCTGGCGCGCCTGGAGTTCGCGGGTACCAAAGGGAATGTCCTCCTGCCCGTGCCCCGCGCCCAGGCCGGGCACGGTCTCGGCCGTGGGGCGGCCAATGCTGTTGTTGCCGTACTGCGGTGGCATGGCCAGGGCAGCAGTTGCTAGCCACAGGGCGGTGGCAAGCGCCATGGCTCCCCGGTAGCGGGCACAGCAGCAGCTTGGGTTCGGCTCACCCGCTTTGCGTGGTGGCGATAAGCGCGTCATTTGCCGGCCGTTCCTTGCTCCTGCTGGCTCATTTCCTGCTTCAGGTCTTTTGACATTTTCTGGATCTGGTCTGCCTTGCGCAGCGCCACCAGCGACAGGGTGTTGCCGCCGGCCTTCTCAATCTCGGCCTTCAGGTCCTGGGCCAGCTGCAGCAGGGTGGCGGTTTCTTTCTGCAGGCGGCGGCCTTCGGGTGTGGTGGCCGGGACTGCCGGTCGGTGCCGGGGGCGGCAGTGTGGGGGCCGACACGGTTTGTATCGGGGCAGCCGGCTTCTCGGCGGGCGCATTCTCTTCCAGAGGGGGTTCGGTCACCGGCGTGGTCGCTTCTGGCGTTGGGGCTGCTTCCGGGGCTGGTTCCGCCGGGGGTGGCGGGTCAGGAAACTGTTCCTGCTGCCCTGCCGGCAGTTGGCTCGACACATCCGGAGCCACCGCCTGGTCGGGCGCCGGGCCCTGCGCCGGCTGCACCCTTTTGGCCCGGTGCGCGGCCCTGGGTGGGGGCGAGGTGCGGGGTTGTTGGCCGCGCGCAGGAGCGGCCAGTCCCATGCCCAATCCGAGCCCCAGCGCCGCTGCAAGAAGCCATCGGTCGCGTACCATCATAGGGTGACAGTGTACGCCAGCCTTTTCTCCCTCGCCTCCGTACTTTTTTGGTCCGATCCAAGCCCTTCGTGGCTGGCCAGGCTCGACCAGGAATGGCTCCACGACATACAGGAATTTGTCCGCGACGGCCTGCCCAAACTGCTGGTCATCGCCCTGTATACCGTGGGGCTGATCGTGCTGGTGAACTTTGTGACCACCCGTGTGATCCGCCTGGCCGAGCGCAACGACACCATCGGCGTAGCCCGCGGCGCGCAGGTGCGGACCCTGGCCACGGTGGTCCGGGCCACCGGCATCGGTATTGTGGCCTTCATCGCCTTTCTCCAGGTGATGGAGAACGTGCTGCACTTCAACCTGGGGCCGCTGCTGGCCAGCGCCGGGGTAGCCGGCGTGGCCGTCGGCCTGGCCGCGCAGACCATCGTCAAAGACGTGCTGAACGGCATCCTGATCCTGATTGAGGATCAGTACAACGTGGGCGACGTGGTGACGCTGGCGGGCATGACCGGCACGGTCGAATCCATGACGCTGCGCAAGACGACGGTGCGCGGGTTTGATGGCACCTTGTACATCATCCCCAACAGCCAGGTAACGAATGTCGCCAACCAGACGCGCGGGTTTTCCGTTTCGACGTTGAATGTGTCGGTCGATTTCTCCGCCAATCCGGACCAGGTGATTCCGCTGCTCAAGAAGATAGCGCTGGAGGTGCGGCGTGAGCCGGCCTTCCAGAACATCTTCCTCGACGACCCGCAGGTCTTCGGGGTGGATTCGATCAAGGGCACCGAAGTGATTTACCCCATCCAGCTGCGCACGCTGGCCCGGAAGCAGTACGACGCGATGCGCGAGATGCAGCGGCGGATACGGTTGGCGCTGGAGGAGAATCATATGTTGCCGGGGAGCCCCTACCGCGTGTTGCAGGCGAGTACCCCGGCGGCCGCTTCGGGCAAAGCCGAGGCTGCGACGCCGGACCCCACGGCCGCCAAACCCAACGAGAGCAGCTTGTTCGGTACCGAGTAGGGCTTCCCTGTTCCCCTACTTCGTTCTGGGCTGATTCCCCTCTCTTAATGACAACCTATACCTTGTC
>CAVVZO010000002.1:0-193449 GCA_963752675.1 uncultured Acidobacteriaceae bacterium | reverse complement strand
CCTTTCGTCGTTCATTCCGAGGCGGATGACCGGATGAGTCGTGGTGGCTGGGACGAAGCGTCATGAACGTGCCGACATGATGGCGATGACGAGGGATGCGTCATCGCTTCCCCTGGCGGTTCACTCGATACGGTGGAAGCCCCGGACTTTTAGTCCGGGGGCGCGGGTGTAGAACCCGCGCTGAGGGTGGCCTTCACCATGCGAGGGCTTTAGCCCTGGTGGCAGCGGCGTCCGTCGATTGGTTCCACCAGGGCTGAAAGCCCTCAATCTTTGCACGCGTTTAAGCGCGGGTCTTGAACCCGCGCCCCGGGACTCAAGTCCGGGGCTTCCACCGGGTTCGAGCGGGTGCTCCGAGAATCATTCAGCGCGTCGTACCGATCGAGAGCAGCCGAAATTGATCATTGCCGGAGTGGAGATTTGAGTCAGGCTGAAACATTGCAGATCCCTCGACTGCGCTCCCAATCGGCAATCCCTGCCCGTCCGTTCATTCCATCCTCCATTTGCCTCAACGCAAATCAACTCTAGGGATGACAAAGGGGGGCTAGTCGCATGGTGAGGCCCACGCTCAGCGCGGGTTCTACACCCGCGCCCCCGGACTGAAAGTCCGGGGCTTCCACCGTATCGTGGGAACCGCCGGCGCCGCGTTGACTCGTCCCTCGCATGTTGCCACGGCATGCGCTCCGTCCCAAGCCACCGCGACTCATTCTGTCATCCGCCCTTGATTCGTCATCCCGAGCAGTTGATTTGCCTTGAGGCAATCAACGATGAAATGAACGACGAAGGGAGAGGTTGTTCATTAGGAGCATAGCCGAGGCATGACAAAGGGGCGCTCGGATTGACTGATACTGAGCCTTCCGCCGAGACATTGGCGGTCTGGCGCCTGTGAGCCGGCTACAGGTTTGGAGTTGCGGGTCGGGTGCGGCTTAATCCCACATCTCCCGACGATGAAGCCTTCGGTAGATATGGGGCACCCGAGGTTGTTGCAACGAAAGGACAGGCTTACGAACGTCTTTTAGCCCGGGGATGTGAGGTGCCCGAGGTTGTTGCGGGTTGAGTTCGCTTAGAGCGAACGCGAAGAGGGTGGTACCTGTCTTACCTCTTCTGCCATCAGTTCGCTCGCATGACCGGCCAGTAACTCCTCTTCCGGCTCGATGTGCACCAGCACCTCAGCGATCTTCGTGACCTGCTCACGAATCTGATCCGCGACTGCGTGGGCGATCATGTGGCCTTCCCTCACCGTCAGCTCTCCCCGCACAACCACATGCAGGTCAACGTAGTAGCGAAACCCTACCTTACGCACGAAGCACTTCTCTACGCCAAACACGCCCGGCACTCCGGTGGCTACGCTGCGGACCAACTCTTCAATCTCAGGATTGGGCGCCGTATCCAGCAGCTCGGCGATGGGCCGGCGCAACTGCTGCCAGCCTCCGAGCAGGATGATGGGCGCAGCGCACAAGGCGGCCCAGTCATCCGCGGTCGGGTTGCCCGTCCATAACGCCACCGAAATGCCTACAAAGGCAAACGCCGAAACGATCGCATCGCTCAGATGATGCCACGCGTCTCCGCGCAACGCGGAGCTCTCAATCTTCTGGCTCACACCCGAAACATACCGGCCCAGCAAGGCTTTGATCGGGAAGACGCAAATGAGCACCCAGAGCGTGTACATGTGCGGCAGCCGGTGCGGCGTGCGAATCAGGTTGATGCTTTGTGCAGCGATCCCCAGGGCGGCCGCGATCATGGCCACGCCGACCACGGCAGCGGCAATCGGATCGGCCTTCCCGTGACCGTAAGGATGATCTTTGTCCGGGGGTTTGATGGCCAGCGTAAGGCCCCAATAGACCACGGAAGAACTGATCACATCGAGAAAGGACTCTACCCCATCCGCCAGCAAAGCAAAGGAATGGCCAACCAGTCCGGCAACGCATTTCACCAGCGCCAGAACGAAGTTGATACCAATACCCAGCAGTGATGAGCGTAGCCCCACTTTGACGATTTGTTCGGGGGTAGGTGACGACGTCATGGCCGCATTGTCTCTTATTCTGGTCATGTGTTGCAGCCACAGTCACGGGGAGTGGCCCAGTACCGGCGGCAGATCACAAAGGTTTTCTTTTTTTGGAAACTGCCTTGCTCCATTTGGACGATCCTTACTAAACTTACGGTGGATGGAAGCGTTTTCATGAGTTCTCTATGGGTTTTTGAGACGCCGACCGTGAAATGCGATGTGGCCCCTGGGGAGGCGTCCGTTGTTGCGTTTTTTGAAGCTTGCTCTCATCTTTGAACTCTCGACCGTGGTGGGGCTATCGGTGTTGACGGGCCAGTTCTTCTATCGCGCGTACAACAACGGCAGCAGCGAGCATTTGCCGGTAACTTTTCTGGCCGCGCTGGTGATGCTGGTGCTCGGCACCCAGCAAACGGCGATGTCCCTGCGGCGGGAGAAGGTCCGCCTGGCGTTCGGTCAGCCCACGGTGCAGCAGAAGCTGCGCTTGCAGGTGGCGTACAGTACGCTGACGCTCCTGCTGTGCATTGCGGCCGGCGTCCTGCTGGTTATCCTTCGCGACCATCTCCGCTAAACAGCTGCGTACTCAAAAAATCGACAGACAACAGCAAGTGTGTGCGAGTGGGTTTAAATGTCCCCTGTCAGGCAGAGGCGGCTTGAACGGGCCGCCCGGCTTGTTTGGATTTGAATAGGTTCGCGGTGATAGAGGGTAGGCGGTAACGGGACCTAAATCGTGAGTGCGGGAACCGCAAAGATGCATGGTCCGCTCAAGCCGAGACTGGCTGGAGTGGGAGGCATCTGAACCCGGTGACTACCGGGCTGCGCCCACTGCTCTCTTCTGGCGCGCCATCACCGGCTGCGGCTTCTTGGTTTGGATCACTTGTGCGAGCGGGTCGGCCTTACGTGGCTGAGCACCTTCAGACGATTGCGCGTCCATCCACTCATCCATCCGTGAGCGTTTGAAGCGCCAGCGGTTACCGAGCTTGAAGGCCGGGACGAATCCTTCGGAAGCATATTTATAAAGCGTGTCAGGACTAATACCAAGGTAGTCAGAGGCCATGCGAATATCCATGACTTCGCGCACCTCGTCTCTCGCCGGGGTGGTTCTCATCGAAGTGCTCTCCTCCGGGAACTGGGGCCGGGCGAGAGGACTTACCCGCCGTTGTGCTTATACCGCGTTTTCACCCTGTAATACAAGAAGTTCTCGCGGATGGCGCGAATCCCTTCGGGCTTTAGCAGTCTTGCTCAGTTCCGTCAGGAGCGTATCAGAATTTATCAGCGCGCGAATCGTTACCAGCGGATCAGAAGCGGTTACCAAGGACATCGTATCGCTTCTGATCCCTTAAGCAGGATTGCTCATCCTCTGGTTCTTATTTGCTCATCATCTTATTCATTCGTCATGGGTAGCCAGCGATCACGCAGGCAGCTACTGGTCACAATTCCGGTTGCAAACCGGCCGCGAGGGAAATCAAATCGTCACCAATAGTCCGCGTTTTTGCGATCGCATCGGCCAAAGGAATGTGCGTAATCTCTGTTCCGCGGAGTACTACCAGGCGACCGAAGTTACCTTCGTGCACCAGGTCGATCGCAGCCGAGCCATAGCGCGTGGCCAACATGCGGTCGTACGCAGTCGGTGTGCCACCGCGCTGCGTGTGACCCAGATTCACCGAGCGCGTTTCGTAACCGGTCTTCTCTTCCAGCAGTTCCGCGACTGCCTGACCGATGCCGGCAAGTCGCGCATGACCGAAGGCATCCACCTTTTCATTGTGCGTCGCCAGTTTGTCCGTGCCCGGGATCTTGGCGCCTTCAGCCACCACCACGATGGAGAACAGCTTGCCCCGCTCGTGCCGCTCCTTGAGGATCTTGACGCCGGCATCGATGTCGATCGGCTTTTCCGGAACATAGATCACGTCGGCGCCGCCCGCGATCCCTGAGGTAATCGCGATCCAGCCCGCGTCGCGCCCCATGACTTCGCACACGATCACACGATTGTGCGCCTCGGCGGTTGAGTGCAACCGGTCGATCGCTTCGGTGGCAATCGAAACCGCCGTATCGAAACCGAAGCAGGCATCGGTGCCGCTCAGATCGTTATCGATGGTCTTGGGCACGCCCACCACCTTGACACCCTTTTCGATGAGCGCGTTAGCCACGCCCTGGGTGTCATCGCCGCCGATGGTGATGAGGGCATCCAGCTTGTTCGCCTTGATGGTGGCCAGGCACTTGTCGATGCCGCCTTCCATCTTGCGGGGGTTGGTGCGCGAGGTGCGCAGGATCGTGCCGCCCAGTTGCAGAATGCCGGATACCGTCTCGAGGGTGAGCGGCATGGTCTTGTTCTCGACCACCCCTCGCCAGCCTTCAATAAAGCCGACGAACTCATCTTTGTGGTGGAAGATACCTTTGCGTACCGCCGCGCGGATCACCGCGTTCAAACCAGGGCAATCGCCGCCACCCGTCAACATTCCAACTCGCATCGTCGCTTATCTCCTAAAAACGTGCGCACTTAGTCTTAAGGCGCCTTGAGAATCATATCCGCTTCAAGGATCTGGTGGGTTTGTCCGGGGCCTGCACTAGCGCTGGGAGGTAGCTTCGTCCTCGTAGAAGGCGGCGATTTCCTGCGCGTACTTCTGCTGAATCACCCGCCGCTTCAACTTCATGCTGGGGGTTAGCTCACCCGACAGCAGCGACCACTCATCGGCCACCACGTGGAAACGCTTGATGGTTTCGAAGTTCGCCAGTCCTTCATTTACCTGGTCGACGGTAGCCTGGTACATCGCGGTCACCGCCGGGTGCTTCACCAGTTCTTCCCGGGAGGTGAACGGGATAGCTTGCGCCTTCGCGGCGTTCTCGAGCGCAGGGAAAGTTAGGAGCGATGAGCAAGCTCAGGAACTTGTGGCGATCCCCGACTACCACGGCGTTGTCGACCAGCAGGCTGGCGACCAGCTTCCCTTCGATGGGAGCGGGCGCGATCATCTTGCCGCCCGATGTCTTGAGAAGCTCCTTCTTGCGATCGGTGATGTAGAGGAAGCCATCGTCGTCCGCGCGGGCGATGTCGCCGGTGTGGAACCAGCCATCCGCGTCGATCGCCTCCAGGGTCGCCTCCGGCTTGTGCCAGTAGCCCTTGAAGACGAAGGGTCCCCGGACCAGCAACTCACCGTCGGGGGCGAATTGATACTCCACCGATTCGATCGGTTTGCCCACAGACCCCATACGATGGGCGCGCGCGTTGTTGAGCGCCACCACCGGGGAGGTCTCGGTGAGGCCGTAGCCTTCGAAGATGCGGATGTTCATGTCCGCGAACCAGGCGGCCGTTTCGACGCCGAGCGGGGCTCCGCCGGAAAGATAGTCATCCACTTTGCCGCCGAAGGCCTGCTTTACTTTGGAGTACACCAGCTTGTTGGCCAAACGCCAGCTGAGCGATGAGGGCGTCTTTCCCTGCAGAACTTCCTCGCGATGTTTTTGCCCCGTGGCTTGCGCCCACGCAAATAACTTCTGCGTGAGGGGTTTTAAGCCTGCCCTGCGGCGTACCTCGTCGCGGATTTTCTCGTAGACGCGTGGCACGGCGACAAACACGGTTGGCTGCACGGCCGTGAGGGCGGCTGGCAAGCGGTCGAAGGCTCCGCAATAGGCGATAGTCGCGCCGTAGCAAAGTACCGCGTAATCGAGGTGGCGCGCTGTGATGTGCGAAAGCGGAAGAAATGAAACGCAGGTGGAGTGGGGCCCCCAGGAGAAGGCCCGGGTGGAGTAGTTGAGATTGGAGGCGATGTTGCCGTGCGTGAGCATCACGCCTTTCGGCTCACCAGTGGTTCCCGAGGTGTAGATGAGCGTGGCCAGATCGTCGGGCGTCACCCCGAAACTGCGCAGCCACTGCTGCATATCGATGCCGGCTGCGGCTTCGTCTGCTTGCTGAAGCAGGGATGAGAGCGTCACGACACCCGGTGTGCTGTCCACGCCGGTCAGGTCATCCATCAGGACGATCTGCTCCAGCGACGTTTGCTTGCGGATGGAGGCCAGTTTTTTGTATTGCGCTTCGGAGGAGACCACCGCTACGCGTGCTCCGGAGTCAATCAGCAGCAGTGCGATCTGCTCGGCAGTCAGCGTGGGATAGATGGGCACGTCAGCTGCGCCAAGCACCAGGGTAGCGAAGTCGACCACTGGCCACTCCCAGCGATTTTCTGCCAGTAGCGCAATACGATCGCCTTTTCTGACTCCCCATGCAGTGAAGGCCTGGGCTACCGCGTACACCCGAGCCATCAAGGCGTCGCTCGACATGGGCTGCCATTGTTGCGCGCTGTCCTGGCAGAGGAACACGCGGTCGCGCTTGCTGGCCGCGACAAGCCCAATCACATCGACAAGAGTCTCAAGCTGGAACATAGACAGGCTCACAAACCCTGACGATTGTAACGTGCATGGTTGTTTTGGCGATGAAGACCGTCTGGGGCGGGATTTGCTGGTGGCGTCGCGCAGGGATGGGGTGAGCTAAGCAGAAGTCCCCCACTCAAGCCGGAGGCTTGAGTGGGCCACCCTCCCTTTGTGAGTGCCCTCAAGTTGTGAGTGCGCTCAAGCTGCGTTTCCCTTGAGGCGGGACTCTGGGTTGTTGAGGGTGTTTTTGGCTGTGACTCAATCATGCTGGGTGGCCCATTCAAGCCGTGTTTGGCTTGAATGGGGGACACCTTAGCAAACCCAGGAGTTCTCTGCGCCAGCTACCTGCTATGCCTGCGGAATGGGTGTCAAGCGTACAAACTTGGGAGCGAGGTTTGCCCAGTCAGACAGGATCCACTTCGCTCGTGTGCTGGCCGATTTTTCTGCGTGCAGTGCGATCAGTTGACGGAGTTCTTCCCCCGCCTCCAGGTCGAGCTGCCCCAACGGTTCGGGTGCCAGGAAGCTCGGGTGGTAACGGCTCTGGCTTACGAACTTGCCGTCTTCGTCGAATACCCAGGCCAGCCCACCGGTCATCCCCGCGCCAAAGTTCTGGCCCGTGGATCCCAGCACGGCCACTAAGCCGCCCGTCATGTATTCACAACCGTGATCACCGATGCCTTCGACCACAGCCAGGGCACCGGAGTTGCGTACAGCGAATCGCTCGCCGGCACGGCCCGCAGCAAAGAGCGAACCGCTGGTTGCCCCGTACAGCGCGACGTTGCCAAGGATCACGTGCAGTTCGCTTTCGCGTGCCGCGCGACCCTGGCCTCGCAGGATGAGCTCGCCGCCACACAGGCCCTTGCCCACGAAATCATTCGCCATGCCGTCCAGCACCAGGCGCATGCCTGGGATCGCAAAGGCGCCAAACGATTGCCCGGCAACGCCGGTCAACTGGAATTCCAGCGGCGTGTCTTTCTTGTGCAGCCCGTGCCAGACCAGTTCCCCGGCCAGGCGCGCACCCAGGGTGCGGTGCTCGTTGGCAATGGTCGCTTCTACGGAGTACGGCTGCCCCGCAGCCCGCGCTGTCAGCGCAGGCTGTACCCAGGCGTTGTCGATTGCGGCGTGATCGGTCGGACGCCGATTGCGTTGCCCCTGCCAGCGCACATGCCCTTCAGCCGCCGGCGCCAGGAGAGCGCGCAGGTCAAGACCGCCGGCAGCACTCACTTGCTCCAGCAAATCCACGCGACCGGTCGCCGCTTCCAGCGAAGGCAGGCCGAGACTGGCCATCAATGTTTGCAGATCGCGCGTCAGCTCCTCGAAGAAGCGAACCACGTTCGCCGGCTTCCCACGGAATTTTGCGCGCAAGTCAGGCCGTTGTGTCGCGATGCCGGTAGGACATGTATTCAGGTGGCATTGCCGGGCCATATCGCAACCCAGCGCCACCAGCACTGCCGTACCGAAGGCAAACTCATCAGCGCCCAACAGGGCTGCGATCAAAACGTCGCGGCCGGTACGCAGACCGCCATCACAGCGCAAACGGACGCGGCCGCGCAGGCCATTTTGCATCAGTACCTGTTGCGCCTCTGCCAGGCCAAGCTCCCAGGGATTGCCCGCATACTTGATACTCGAAAGCGGCGATGCGCCCGTGCCACCGGAGTGACCGGCGATGACGATGTAGTCGGCATAGGCCTTGGCGACACCAGCCGCGACCGTACCTACACCACAACCGGAGACGAGTTTGACCCCGATCGCCGCGCGCGGGTTGACGCGCTTGAGATCGAAAATCAGCTGCGCCAGGTCTTCGATCGAATAGATGTCATGGTGCGGCGGCGGGCTGATCAGCGTAACCCCGGGCTGTGCATGCCGCAGGCGCGCGATCAACTCCGTGACCTTGTGGCCCGGGAGTTGGCCGCCTTCGCCGGGCTTCGATCCCTGAGAAATCTTGATTTCGATCTCTTCCGCGTTCGCGAGGTACTCCGTCGTCACGCCAAAGCGGGCCGACGCCACTTGCTTGACCTTGTTGTTCAGGATCGCGGGTGCGCCCGGATAGCTCGGATACACTGCCGGGTCTTCGCCACCTTCACCGGTGTTCGAGCGCGCGCCAATCTGGTTCATCGCCTCAGTGATGGTCTGGTGCGCCTCGGGGCTCAGGGAACCCAGCGACATGGCAGACGCAACGAAGCGGTGCATGATGCCGGGCGCCGCCTCGACCTGTTCGAAGGGCAACGGAGCCGCTGCCGGACGAATCTCCAGCAGGTCCCGCAAAACGGTCGGCTTGCTTTCTACGGCCTGGGTGGTGAATGCCGTCCATGCCTGTGCCGGCACCACATTCAGTGCCGCCGCGCCGCGGGCCGTGCCAGCGACTACCTGCAACGCCTTAACGGTTTGCGGCTGCCAGCCATGCGGCTCAGCATGCTCATCTTTGCGGAAGCGCACCCAGCCGTAATCCGGCAGAGTCTTGGCCTGGTGCGGCGCAACCGACTGCTGCGTCGTTCCTGCGGGCGGCTGACCTTCCTTGGGGCCTGCATTCACCAGGGCAGGCTGGGTGTCTTCTTCCTGACCGGCTGCCCATATATCGCGTAATGCTGCTTCAAGGTGGGCGAAGCCGACGCCGCCGATGGGCGAGGGTGTCCCGGGGAAGCAACGCTCTACCACGTCGTGGTCAAGCCCAAGAATGTCGAACAGATGCGCGCCGCGATAGCTATCGAGCGACCGAAATGCCCATTTTGGACATGATCTTGGCGAGGCCCAGGTCGAAGGCGTGCAGCATGTTCGCCTCGCCCTTTTCCGCATCCAGGTTGCGGGCTGTTTCGAGCGCCAGCCAGGGGCAGACCGCGCCCGCGCCGTATCCGAACAGAACCGCTGCGTGGTGAAGATCACGGCAATCGCCTGCTTCGACCGCCAGCCCAACGTGGGTGCGCACACCAGCGTTCACCAGGGTGTTGTGTACCGCGCCCGTGAGTAGCGCCATGGGGATGGGCAGCAACTCTGCCCGCCCGGTGGCTTGCGCCATCGCCCGATCGCTGAGCAACAAAATAGCCGCGCCGCCACGCACCAACTCCACCGCCCGCGCGCACAGATCATCGATCGCCTGGCGGAGATTGAACGAAGGGGTAAAGACGGCATCCAGCACCGCGAGCGGCATTTCGTCTGCCAATGCATGCTCCCGGTTGCGCAGGGAGTGCATTTGCCCCAATGACAAGAAGGGAGAAGGGAGTGAAAGGCCGGGAATGCGTGCTCGCGTGTCGAGCAGGGGCGGCCACGGGCCGAGACGCGTGTGCAACTGGATCACGATCGACTCGCGCACGGGGTCGATAGCCGGATTGGTCACCTGGGCAAAGCGTTGCCGGAAAAATGCATAAACAGGCCGCGGCGCATGGGCCAACGGCGCCAGCGGCGTATCGTCGCCCATCGACCAGACAGCATCCTTGCCCTCGCTGGCCATGGGCGCCAGCATCATGCGCACATCTTCCCGGGTATAGCCGAATACCTGCTGCACCTGGGTCAGCGTCTTCCAAACCCGGCGTAAATGCAGCCGCTTCGAGCGGTGTGTCCTCGACCAGCGCGGCATAGGCGGTAAAGCGGTCGAATTCCTTAAGCAGGCGCTCATCTTCCAGTAACTGGTGTGCGGCAAGGTCGGCCACCAGCATTTCGCCGGGACCGAGGCGGCCGCTATGAATGATCTTTTCCGGATCGAGATCGACCAGACCGGCCTCAGAGCCGGCAACTACCAATGCATCGTCGGTAAGAAAGTAGCGGCAGGGACGCAGGCCGTTGCGGTCCAGGGCCACGCCCACCAGTTCCCCATCAGCAAATGCGAGCGCTGCCGGGCCATCCCACGGTTCTACGCAGTCGGCGTGGTAGTGCAGAAACGCTGATTCCTTCTCGCGGCCGGCGGGGGGGAGCAACATTCTTACCGCTTCGGCGATACTGCGGCCGTTGCGGGCCAGCAACTCCACGACCTCATCAAGGCTGGTGGAATCGGAACCGTCCTTGGTCAGGATCGGGTGGCACTCCTGCGGGATGGTGGCTGCGCGAGCATCCATGCGGCCACGATTGCCCCAGACGGTATTGATTTCTCCGTTGTGCGCCAGCATGCGCAAAGGCTGTGCGCGATCCCACGAGGGCGCGACATTGGTCGCGTACCGCTGGTGAAAAATGGCGAACGGCGTCACGTAGGCGGCATCCGCCAGGTCTGGATAGAAGTCCGCCAGCAACCGGCCGGCGCACATGGACTTGTAGACCATAGAGTGGGACGAAAGCGAGCAGACGTAAGCCGAGCGCGTCTCTACGGAGAGCTCGCCGGCCCGTTCAAAATGCTTGCGCGCCAGGTACAGGCGGCGCTCGAAGTTCTCGGGGTCCTTCGACGTGATCAGAACCTGGCGGATGATGGGGATGCTGGATAGGGCAATTTCGCCCAGGATCTCTTCGCGAGTAGGCACCACGCGCCAGCCCAGCACATCCAGTTGGTGGGCGGCGAAGGCCTGCTCCAGTGCTTTTTCGCAGGTTCCCGACTTATCCGCAAAGAAGATCACGCCCACACCCAGCGGGGCGTCTTCGGCGAGGGAAAAACCGGTGGAAGACAGCAGAAACTGCCGCGGGATCGCGGTCATGATGCCCACACCGTCGCTGCTCTTGCCGTCGGCCGCAATGGCGCCGCGATGAGCCAGCCGGGCCAGCGCCGTGAGCGCCTGGGTCAGGATTTCATGCGAGGGTATATTGCGCAGCGTAGCGACAAAACCCACGCCACAGGAGTCGTGGTCAAAGCGTGAATCGACAAGATTGGCTGGGACGCCGCACTGCGGCTTGTCTGAAGCAAAGGAACCCATACGTAACTATAATCCCCGTTCCCGTCACTGGCATCCCGTGCTTACATTTTCTTTTGCACTCATGCCGTGACGTAACAAAACTGCGGAAAAGATTGCCGCACACGCTGTGGATGGACCCCGTTCGAGTTGAGCCTGATCAGGTGCAAAATCAGAGGCGAGCACATTTATGGGTGCAGATGTCCCCCACGCAAGCCAAACACGGCTTGAATGGGCCACCCTCGTTTCTCCCACTATCCCGACGTTTGTAGAAGCGGGTTCAGCTATTGCTTCTGGGGGTAAATATTGGGATAAAAAAGCATCCGTTCGTTGACAAGGAGACTCTGTATATTTATACATGTTTATGTATTTTTATGCACACCGGGCGCGGCCATCGGCCGCGCTCTGCCGTTGAGGGCGAAAATTCACAGGACCGCACTTACCCGAGTGCCAGAGGAACGAATGAAGCAAGACCGGCACAGCGCAATTCGGGAACTCGTCTCTGGCGCCCCCATCGCCAGCCAGGATGAATTACGTCGCAGGCTGGTGAAGCGCGGCTTCGAGGTGACCCAGGCCACACTCTCCCGGGACATCCACGAACTGCATCTCTACAAAGGGCCCAATGGATACGCAGCCCCGAACGGCGCGGAGGAAGACGACGACGCCCTGCCCAGCACTGGCGAGATGCTGCGCAGCTTCGGTCTGCGGGTGAAGCAGGCGATGAACCAGTTGGTACTGTGTACCACGGGCGGCAGCGCACAGCCGGTCGCGTTGGCGATCGATGGGGAAGACTGGCCGGAAGTCGTCGGCACGATCGCGGGAGATGACACCGTGCTCGATCATCTGCCCTGACCAGAAGAAGGCCTCCCTGCTACGGGATCGCCTGGAAGTGATGATCGGTTGATGACCAAAAACTCTGTACAAACCGCCGTTGCCGGAGTGAGCGGATATGCCGGCATGGAACTCGCACGCCTGCTGCTGCATCACCCTGGGCTGCAGGGCAGGCCGCCTGTGTTTGTCGGCCGCGATCCGCAACCCGTTCGCCTGACTGACCTGCATCCGCAGCTGGCCGGGCCCAACGGAAGCGCAGCCCTCATGGTCGAACCATTTTCATGGGATCTGTTGCAGGAACGGAAGGTAGAACTGCTGTTTCTAGCGACACCGCACGAACAGTCGCGCAGCTGGGTGCCCGAGGCGCTGGCCCGCGGGTTGCGTGTGATCGACCTGAGCGGCGCCTGGCGGTTGCGGGAGCACGCGAATCGTGCAGTCTACAAGTTTGAGGATGAAAACCCGGCCCACGCGGAACAAATCCAGAGCAAGAGCGTCTATGGCTCACCGGAACTTCACCGTGACTGCATTCGCAGGGCCCAGCTGGTAGCTAACCCGGGCTGCTACGCCACTTCGATCATCCTGGGGTTGAAACCTCTGGTTACGGCCGGCTGGGTCGATCTTGACCGCGGCATCATCTGCGACAGCAAGTCCGGGGTTTCGGGCGCAGGTAAGGCGCCTACGCCGGGAACGCACTTTATGTACGCGGCTGACAATCTTTCGGCCTACGGCGTGTTCGGCCATCGCCACATGGGTGAGATGTTGGAGCAATTGGACCTGGAGGAGTCGCAGATCATCTTCACGCCGCACCTGCTGCCGATTCCCCGTGGGATTCTTTCCACCATCTACGTCTCCTTTACTGAGCCGAAACAGGTAGAAGAAGTGGATGCATGCTTTCGCGACTTCTACGCGGCCAGCCCGCTGGTGCGCATCTTCAGCCCCGGCAAAACCGGGAGAGGCAGCGCGCACCTGCCGCAGATTCAGTACTCGGTACGTACCAACTACTGTGACATTGGATTTCAGTTGGCGAAGGATGGGCGACGATGCGTGGTCGTCTCGTGTTTGGATAACCTGCTTAAGGGCGCAGCCGGGCAGGCAGTAGAAAACATGAATTTGATGTTCGGCTGGGATGAAGCGGAGGGACTGGCATGAGATTCGTAGTGAAATTAGGTGGTTCCGCGCTCGAAGACGCAACCCTGCTCCACGGTTGCGCGCGCGCCATCGCCGTCCTCGCCCGGGATGGCAACGAAGTAGCCGTGGTCCACGGCGGCGGCGCGCAACTGACGCGCACGCTCAAGCAGATGGGCAAACAGAGCGAGTTCATCGCAGGGCTGCGCATCACCGATGCTGATACGCGTGACGCAGCGCTCATGGTGCTGGGCGGCCGGGTCAACAAAGAGTTGGTGGCCGCGCTGGGCAGCCACGGGCAGGCCGGCATGGGCCTTACCGGCGGGGATGGCTTAATTTTTCGCGCGCGCAAAAAGCGCACCACCCCTGACCTGGGATTTGTGGGCGAAATCGTCGCCTCGGACACGCGCTGGCTCGAAGCTATTTGGAAGATGGGAGCAGTGCCGGTCATCTCCAGCCTGGCGCTCGGCTTCGACAGCGAGTATTACAACATCAACGCCGACGAAATGGCCTCGGCCTGTGCGGTCGCCTGCCAGGCAGACGCGCTCGTCTTTCTTACCGACGTACCTGGCGTGCGCGGCGCGAATGGTGAGGTGATGCGTTGGTTGACCGTGGACCAGATCGCCGGTCTAACGCAGGATGCGGTGATCAGCGGAGGCATGCTGCCCAAGTTGAACGCCTGCCGCGAAGCGCTGCTGGCGGGTGTGAAACGCGTACGCATTCTGCCCGCGGATGCAGCATCGGTACTCCCCGATTTGTGCTCGACCCGGGTACTTCAAGGAACTGAGGTTATGGTGGCATGAATTTTGAAGAAATCAAGGCAGCCGAAGCCCGGCTGCTGCTCCCCACATACGAGCGCAATCCAATCATGTTCGTCGATGGCGAAGGCATGGATCTGATCGATGACCGCGGCCATCGCTATCTCGACCTGCTCAGCGGCATTGGCGTGAACGCGCTCGGGTACGGGCACCCGGCCGTTGTTGAGACCATCCAGAAGCAGAGCCGCAAGCTGGTGCACATGTCCAACCTGTATTTCCATGAAGGCCAGGCAGAGCTCGCCATGCGCCTCACGGAACGGTCAGGTATGGACCGCGTCTTCTTTTGTAATAGCGGCACCGAAGCATGGGAAGCTGCGATGAAGCTGGCGCGCGCCTGGTCGGCCATGAAGCGGAGCGAAGGCCAGCCCCTCGGCACCCACTTTCTTGCCCTGGAGAACAGTTTCCACGGGCGCACCATGGGTTCGGTTTCCACCACGCACAAAGACAAGTATCGTGAGCCCTTCCAGCCGCTCATTCCGGGTGTGGACTTCGTTCGCTTCAACGACGTGGAGCATCTGCGGGCCAGCTTTTCCAGCGACGTCTGCGCGATCCTGATTGAATCCGTGCAGGGCGAAGGCGGCATCCGCCCTGTGTCCCAGGAGTTCTTCGCCGTCGCACGCGAGCTCACCCGCTCGACCGGCGCCCTGTTGATTGCAGATGAAATTCAGTCAGGCCTGGGACGCACCGGAAAGTGGTTCGCGTATCAGCACCTCGGTATCCAGCCGGATGTAACCACGTTGGCCAAGCCACTCGCAGGCGGTCTTCCGCTGGGCGCCATGCTTTGCACGGAAGAAGCCACCCGCGCCATTCACCCCGGCCTGCACGGCACCACCTTCGGCGGCGGCCCGTTAGCCTGCGCCGTCGCTATCGCGGTGATCGACACCATCGAGAAAGAGGGCTTGCTGGGCAACATCCAACAGACCGGCGCATATTTCACGCAGCAGTTACATGAGCTGGCCACCAGGCATGAGAGCGTGGTGGATGTGCGTGGCATGGGATTGATGTTAGCGGTCGAGCTGAACTCCGCGGAACTGGCCAAACAGGCAGTGGCAAAAATGCTGGAGCGTCGCATCCTTATCAACCGAACCAGCGAAACCGTACTTCGCTTTTTGCCGCCGTACATCATGGGCCGCCAGCATGTCGACACAGCCGTGTCTGCGCTGAACGACATCCTGAGTGAAGCAGCCGCAGGCGCGCCTTCGTTGGCAGCAGCGCATCAAAATACAGGGGGAGCTCACCATGGCTAGCAAAACTTTGATCGGCGAAGAACACGCACTGCACCAGGACAGCCAGATGCTTTCTCAAGCCACCGTCACCCTTGCCGGCCGCGACCTGTGCTCCATCTCTGATCTTTCACCGTCTGAGATCGCCTCCATCATGGAACTGGCGCACGCCATCAAGGCATCGCCTTCCGATTACCGGTACTCGCTGGATGCGCGTCAGATGGTCATGTTCTTCGAGAAGGCCTCGCTGCGCACCCGCCTCACGTTCGAGGCGGGCATGAATACCCTGGGCGGCTCGGCCATGTTCGTGGATCAGACGCAGTCGCCTCTTGGAGAGCGTGAATCGCTCGCTGACATCGCGCGCAATGTGGAACGCTGGGTCAGCCTGATCGTGCTGCGCACCTACTCTCATGAAACCATCACCGAGATGGCGGAATACTCGCGCGTGCCGGTCATCAATGCGCTCAGCGACCTGGAACATCCCTGCCAGGCGCTGGCCGACTTCATGACCATTGAAGAGCGCTTTGGCACGGCCCGGGGCGTGCGCTTCACCTATGTGGGAGACGGTAACAATGTTTGTCACTCATTGATGCTGACCGCTGCCCTGCTGGGCGCGCACTGCACCGTCGCCTCGCCGAAAGGCTACATGCCCAAGCATGAGATCACGGCTCAGGCCCGCAAGCTGGCCGAGGAATCGGGCGCTACGCTCACGTTGACCCATGATCCGGTTGCCGCTGTGCGCGACGCCGACGCGGTCTATACCGACGTATGCACCAGCATGGGTTTTGAGCACGAAGTGACTAAGCGTCAGCCGATTTTCAAGCCGTACCAGGTCAACGAAGCATTGATGGCGCACGCCTCGCCGCGGGCTGTCTTCATGCACTGCCTGCCAGCACATCGCAACGCTGAGGTGACCGATGCAGTGCTCGATGGGCCACAATCGGTCGTCTTCGAGCAAGCGGAAAACCGTCTGCACGCCCAGAAAGCGCTGATGGTGCTCCTGCTGGGCGGCGGCATGGCCAGCGCCTCTACCCGATAGCGTGTTGCCAACAAATGCCGGGTGGCCCATTCAAGCCGCGTTTGGCTTGAGTGGGGTACATCTGGGATTGTCGTGTCTCCTGTGTGAGCCTGCGGCTCACACAGAGGTAGACAGTTGCGGGGTGAGGTTTGTGAATTCCCGCATCTCCCGACGATGAAGCCGTCGGTAGATATGGGGCACCCCAGGTTGTTACGGATTTAGTGAAGAAGTTATGAATTGAGTTTAGAAGGAGTTTTTGCATGGCAAAGAAAGTGGTTCTCGCATATTCAGGTGGTCTCGACACCTCGATCATCATTCCCTGGCTCAATGAAAATTACGGCATGGATGTCATTGCCATGATTGCCGATGTAGGCCAGGGCGAAGATCTGGATGAAGTCGTGAAGAAGGCCTACGCCACCGGCGCGAAAAAGGCAGTCGTGCTCGACCTGCGCGATGAGTTCGTGCGCGACTACGTGTATCCGACCGTGCGTGCCGGCGCCATCTACGAGCACAAGTACCTGCTCGGCACCTCGATTGCCCGTCCCGTGATCGCCAAGCACCAGGTTGCCGTCGCCCTGGCCGAAGGCGCAGAAGCAGTCGCGCACGGCTGCACTGGCAAGGGCAACGACCAGGTGCGTTTCGAGCACGCCTACCAGGCGCTCGCGCCCGATCTCAAAGTGATCGCCCCATGGCGTGAGTGGACGCTTAAATCCCGCGAAGACTGCCTCGACTACGCGGAGAAGCACGGCATCCCCGTCGCCGCCAGCCGGGAGAAGATTCACTCCCGCGATCGCAACCTCTGGCACATCAGCCATGAGGGCGGCGAACTCGAGAACGCTAACAATGCGCCGCTGCCCAGCACGTGGGTGATGACCCGCTCACCGCAGGAAGCGCCGGACCGGGAAGAAGTCGTCGAAATTGGCTTCGTTGAAGGTAAGCCGGTCTCCGTCGACGGTATGCCACTGGAACCGGTTCAGATCGTCGAGCTGCTCAACGAGATTGGCGCGCGCAATGCCATCGGTCGCATCGACCTGGTGGAGAATCGCTTTGTCGGTATCAAGAGCCGCGGCCTGTACGAGACCCCGGGCGGCACCCTGATCACCACTGCGCATCGTGAGATCGAAGCATTAGCCCTGGATCGCGAAGTGGCCCACTACAAGCAGCAGGTCGCCCTTAAGTATGCGGAACTGGTGTACTTCGGCCTGTGGTTCACGCCGTTGCGCGAAGCTCTGGACGCGTTCGTAGAAAACACACAGAAGTACGTCACCGGCTCGGTGAGCCTCTCCTTGTACAAAGGCAACATCAGTGTGGCCGCGCGGCACTCGCCGTACTCGCTCTACTCCGACGATCTTTCGTCCTTCACCATGGGCGAGAGCTACGACCAGAAAGACGCGAAGGGCTTCATCCAGATCCTTGGTTTGCCCGCGCGCACCCGTGCCCGTTTGTTGCAGAAGAAAGAGGCGCACCAGTGAAGATGTGGTCTGGCCGCTTTCGCGAGCCCCTGGACCACGACTTCGAACAATGGCAGCGATCCCTCCCGTTTGACTGGCAGCTACTCCCCCAGGAGATAGCTGCCAGCAAAGCCCACGCGCGCACCATCGCCGCGGCGAACATCCTCACGGATGCGGAACTGGCGCAAATCGTCAATGCTCTCGACGCCATTCGCGACGACTACGCGCAAAGGCCTGCGAGCGACATCTATGGCCGTCTGGAAGCCGAAGACATTCACCACTTCGTCGAGCTGGAGCTGACCGCGCGCATCGGCGACCTTGGTTTCAAGCTGCACACCGGGCGCAGCCGCAATGAGCAGATCGCTACCGATCTGCGGCTCTATGTGCGGGAGAAATGCGCCGTTATCGCCGCCAACCTCGCAGGCTGGTGCGAAGCGCTCACGGCGCAGGCGCGGTTGGCGGGTAATGCCGTCATGCCTGCCTACACTCACCTGCAGCGCGCCGAGCCCGTGCTCGTCGCTCATTGGCTGCAGGCTTACGGAGAGATGCTGTTACGAGATATCACCCGGCTGGGGGATTTGAGCCGGCGATTAAATTATTGTCCACTGGGTTCTGGCGCTGTGGCGGGGGCCACCCTCACGCTGGACCGGACGATTGCGGCCAGGGAGCTCGCATTCACCGCGCCCACCGCCAACAGCATGGACGCTACCAGCGATCGCGACTTCGCCCTGGAGTTTTTGCAGGCGCTGACCATGGTGGCGATACACGCCAGCCGCTTCGCAGAGGAGATCACGTTGTACGCCACCGCGGAGTTTGGCTTCGTCGAACTGCCAGAGGCATTCTCCACCGGCTCAAGCGCCATGCCACAGAAGAAAAATCCGGACCTTACAGAGCTGGTCCGCGCCAAGGTGGCGCGCATCAACGGTGCGGCGCAGACCGTGACTGTCCTGCTCAAGGGTCTGCCGCTGGCCTACAACAAAGATCTGCAGGAAAGCCAGGAGCCGCTGTTTGCCGCCGCCGACTCGGCGCAACGCATGACCGCGCTGCTGGGCCGGTTTACTGCTGCACTGCGATTCAATACCGGCCGCATGCGCAGCGCCTGTGAGTCCGGCTATCTCAACGCTATGGCCGCTGCTACCTACCTCGTGCACAAGGGAGTTCCCTTCCGCAAGGCGCACGAGAAAATAGGCTTGGCAGTACGGTATGGTTTGGAGAAGGGCTGTGAACTCGAAGGCCTCACGCTCGACGAGTTGAAGCAGTTTGGGCCAGAGTTCGAAGCCGATTTTTTTGCCAGCATCACGCTCGATGCGACCGTCGATTGCCACGACGTGGTGGGTGGCACCGCGGTCAGCCGGGTGAAGGATGCACTAACAAAGCAGGAGTCCAGGCTCGCTGCTGCCATGGGACAGATGGATGCACATACGTAAGGCGCGCTTGCAGGATGCGTCCAACATCTACGAACTAGTGAACAGCCTCTCGCACGATGGGACCCTTCTCCGCCGCGCGTTCGCCGAGATCTGTGAAAACGTGCGCGACTTCACCGTGGCCGAATCCGCCCAGGGTATTTTTCAGGGTTGCGGCGCCTTGCACCTTTACGGTCCTCACCTGGCCGAGGTGCGTTCGATCGTGGTGCGGCCGGAAGCCAAGAGCAAAGGCACCGGAGGCATGCTGCTGCAGGCTCTGCTCGACGAAGCAGAAGACCATGGCGTAGGGTGTGTCTGCCTCTTCACCCGCATACCCGACTTCTTTTTCAAGCACGGGTTCCGGGTGGTGGAAGACAGGACGGCGCTTCCGGATAAGATCTACAAAGACTGCCAGAACTGCCCGCGCCTCTATCGCTGTGACGAAGTCGCCATGGCCCGCGGACAGATTCCTAAAGTAAGCATCCTCGGCACCAGGATCGAAGCCGAGCAACTGGTCCGCCTGACCGGGTGATCTGCCCTTGCTGGCGTTAGCCGTACTGCAAGGAGATCCTCATTGAACAAGAAATTGCTGCCCATCGAGGCCGTCGCAGCCAAACTCGATCTTCCCGAAGATCTCTACGAGAGGCGCGGGCCTCACAGCGCCAAGCTGAGCCTCGATCTGCTGCACGATCCCCGCTTTCACCGCAATGGCAAGCTCATCCTCGTCACCGCCACCACACCCACCGTTTCCGGCGAAGGCAAAACCGTCACCTCGATCGGCCTGGTGCAGGGGCTGGAAACGATTGGTAAGCGAGCGATTCTTTCTTCCCGTGAACCTTCGCTGGGTCCGGTTTTCGGGATGAAAGGCGGGGCGGCGGGAGCCGGCCGCGCCCAGGTGGAACCATCCGAAAAGATCAATCTGCATTTCCACGGTGACTTCCACGCCATCACGTCGGCACATAATCTGCTCGCCGCGTTGATTGATGCGCATCTGTTTCACGGCAACGAGCTGGACCTTGATCCGGGAGCGATCACCTGGCCGCGCGCGCTCGACATGAACGATCGAGCATTGCGCAACATCGTCGTCAGTGTGACCGCACCCGACAAGAAGCAGCGCGATGGCAGCAATCGCGCCAGCGGGTTTCTGATTACCGCAGCCTCCGAGATTATGGCCATCCTGGCGCTCAGTGCGAGTCGCGACGACCTGCGCGCCCGCCTGGCACGCATCGTGATCGGCCAAAACCGCGAAGGCGAACCAGTGCGCGCAGCCGATCTGCAGGCGACCGGTCCCATGATGGCGCTGCTGAGTGAAGCGATACTTCCCAACCTGGTACAAACTACGGAGGGCACGCCGGCCATGGTTCATTGCGGTCCCTTCGCTAACATCGCGCACGGCACCAGTTCCGTCGTGTCGCAACGCATGGGGATGCGGCTGGCTGACTATGTAGTGAACGAGACCGGGTTCGCTGCTGATCTCGGCTTTCAGAAATACATGGATTTGGTGAGCCCACTTTCCGGCATCAAGCCTTCGATGGCCGTGCTGGTGACCACCGTAAAAAGCGTGCAGCAACAAGCCGGCGGCGATGGCGAACACCCCTTCGCCAATCTTGAAAAGCACATGGCTATCGTTCGCGGCTACGGATTACCCGTGGTCGTGGCCATCAATCGCTTTGCAAATGATACCGAGACTGAGCTTGAAGCGCTGCGTGCGTTTTGCGAGAGCCGGGGCGCAGCGTTCGCTCTTTCCGAAGCCTATGACAAGGGTGGCGCAGGGGCGGCAGCGCTGGCGCAGAAAGTGGTGGACGTGCTGGAGGCCAACCCTGCCCCGGTGCTCACCACCACCTACCGGGCAAATGAGCCGGTGCTTGACAAGATCACCAGGGTGGCACGCGTGGTTTACGGAGCCGACGGCGTGGAACTCAGTGAACAAGCCGAGCGAAGCCTGGCGCGGTTTACGGATTGGGGTTTCGGCGAACTGCCCATTTGCATCGCCAAGACGCAGTATTCGCTGAGCGACAACCCCAGGCTGGCCGGCGCGCCAGTTGGCTGGACGCTGCACGTCACCGATATCGCGCTCTCGGCCGGGGCAGGTTTCCTGGTCGTGATCGCCGGCGCCATGATGCTCATGCCAGGGCTGCCTAAAACGTCCCGCGCCATGAGCATCGATGTGGACGAACAAGGCGAGATCACCGGCATGTTCTAGCGGGCGCGGTGAATGTCTACTGCGTCGGGCAGTCCTTGCGTCCGGTATCGGCAACGCTCGCGATCAACCAGGTGCCATCGCTGCGTACCAGGTTGAACAGGTCTGTTCCGCAGTGGTCTACCTTGCCGTCTGACAGAAACACAAACGGCGCCCACACCACCGCCAGATCACGATCGATGCGCACCAGTGGATCGTGAATGCGTTCCTCGATGTGGGTAGGCGACGGCTTGCCCACACGCTCGGCGAAGGCCGCAAAGGTCATCTGCGTTGCTTTGCCATCGCGCATCAATACCATGCCGCCGCCAGGCAACGTCGGCTTCTGAATCGCGGCAGCATCCCGCTTCGCCATGCCATCGAACATGGCCTGCACGGGAGCGAGGACTGCGTCCTCTTCCGGGGTGGCGGCCTGCAGCGCACTCGTGAACGACGCGGCAGCAATCATGCCGATGGCAAACATCCGTCTTGGCGAAGTCATGCCGCCCATTCTATGCGCAACCGCGCCAGATGGCGCAACTCGCGTGATACCAATGGAGATTAAGGGTGGCTCGAAACTCACGATGAACGAACGCTACCAGCAGCACACCATCGGCAAGCCCGAGCGGTGGTCAACCCGGCTGATCTTTCTTATCTGCGGTACCGGGCAATCCGCCTGGGCTCCGCTGGTGCCGTTTGCCAAAGCACGGGTACAGGCGAACGATCAACAGTTCGGCATTTTACTTCTCTGCTTCGGTGTGGGCTCGATCGTCGCCATGCCCGCCATGGGTATGCTGACCAGCCGCTTTGGCTGCAAGCGGCCCATACAGATCGCCGCGCTCGGTGTCTGCCTCGCACTCTGTGGTTTGTCGACAGCGCCTACCTTCCTGACTTTGGCGCTGGCGCTCACGCTCTTCGGCGCCAGTATCGGCTCGCTCGACGTGGCGATGAATGTGCAGGCGATCCTGGTGGAGAAAGCCAGCGGCGGCAGTCTCATGTCAGGGTTTCACGCGCTCTACAGCGTTGGTGGCATCGCCGGCGCCGTTCTGGCCAGTGCCCTGATCTGGCTGGGCGTTTCGATCCCGGTTACCGCTTCGTTCGTGGCCACGCTCCTGGTGGCGTTGCTATTGGCTGCGCGGAGGTCGTTGCTGCCCTATGGCAATGCTGCGGGCACCCACGCTAAGACCGGATTCTCCTGGCCGCAACGAACGGTTGTACTGCTGGGCTTGCTCGCGTTTTTATTCTTTTTGGCCGAAGGAGCGATGCTCGACTGGAGCGCGATTTTTCTCGTAGACAAAACCGGCATCGTCGCCAGGCACGCGGGTATCGGCTACGCCGCGTTTTCCATCGCCATGACCGCCAGCCGCTTCAATGGCGATCGCTTGATCGGCCGGCTGGGCCGGGCGCGCGTCCTGGTTCTGGGCGCATTGCTGGCCGCATGCGGATTCCTGCTGGCCGTCGCCATTCCCCGGCCAGCGGCGGCCCTGGCGGGTTTCGTGATGATCGGCCTGGGCGCCGCGAATCTGGTTCCAATGCTTTTCAGCCTGGCGGCGGAAGCCAAAGGCAATTTGGGAAACAACGTCTCGTTTGTCACCACGGTTGGATACAGTGGCGTATTGGCCGGGCCAGCGCTGATCGGCTTCGTGGTCCATCACGCAGGCTTCTCGGCAGCATTCGGAGGCATTGGCCTGCTCCTTTTGCTCGCGACCACCTTCTCTCGCAGCGTGACTCTTCGTGATGCAGCTTCTTAAGCGAGAACTCTTCACCAGCAACCAAGTGGGGTGCCCCCATATCTCACGGCGCTTCTCAGCCGGGAGATGTGGGATTAAGCCGCGCCCCATCTGCAACCTTGAATGTCCGGCCGCTTCACAGAAGCCGTCCCGCCAAAGTCATTGGAAACTTTAAGAGTTACTGAGCAAGCCCGCGCTACAACACGCGACCGTGCTGCGCGATGCGGAGGATAGCCGACACACTGCGCTCTACATCCTCATCCGTCGTTGCCCAGCTGGAGACACTAATGCGCATCGCCACCTGCTCATGCCAACGGGTGCCGCCGCACCAACAGGTTCCTTCTTTCTGCACTTCGGCAATCACACGCTGAGTTTCTTGCTCACTTCCAAACGAAACCAGCACCTGGTTCAGGACCACTTCATTCAGGATGCGAAAACCGGCGGCTTGCAGCCGTTCAGCGAACATGCGCGCCTGGCGGCAATTGCGCTCGATCAGCTCCTGCAGGCCGCGGCGGCCCAAAGAGCGCATCGCTGCCCATAATTCAATACTGCGCGCACGTCGCGAGAGTTCCGGTGTGTAATGCCAGGGTTCACGATGCTCGCTGGGCGCCAGGTAGGCAGCCGTCAGGGCCATGGCTTTGCGCAGAAACTCGGGCTGCTTCACCACCGCGACCGCAGAATCGTAAGGCACATTCAACCACTTGTGACAGTCGATCGCCCACGAATCAGCGGCATCCGCACCCACTGTTAAATGCGCATATTGCGGAGAAACCGCTGCCCACGAGCCAAAGGCGCCGTCCACGTGAACCCACGCGCCCGAAGCGCGCGCACGGTCACAGATCTCCCCGGCAGGGTCGAAAGCCCCGCTGTTTACATTGCCTGCCTGCACACACACCACGGTCTGCGGTGTCAGTGCCGGCAGCAGATCCGCCCGCATGCGCCCCTGTCCATCCGCCGGCACACGGGTCACGCGTGAACGGCCCAGGCCGAGCAATGACAAAGCTTTCAATAAAGAAACATGCACTTCATCGCCAACGACTACCTGGAGCGGGGGCGCCCCGAACAGTCCATGTTCCTCGACATCCCAACCCGCCCGCTGCAGCAGTGCGGTGCGCGCCGCGGCCAGTGCAGTGAAATTCGCCATCGTGGTGCCGGTGACAAAGCCGGCGCCTGCATCGGACGGCAATCCGAGCACGTCGATCATCCACGCCAGTACTATCTCTTCCAGCTTGGCCGCCACCGGCGAGAGCACTTGCAGCCCCGCGTTCTGGTCCCAGGCGCCCGCCATCCAGTTGGCTGCGAGCGATGCCGGCAGCGATCCACCGGTCACAAAGCCGAAAAAGCGCCCTCCGGTGGACGCGACCGTTGCCGGGGAACCCACATCATCCAGCAGGGCTAACACCGCGGCAGGATCCGAGGAGTGTTCCGGCAGCGCGCCACCCAGGCTCTCCAGTTGCGCCACCGCGGCCGGTGTAGGGACAACCGAGCGTTCGCGAACTTCTTCGACGTAGCGCGAGGCACGCGCAGCCGCTTCCATCAGTAGCTTGCTCATAACGACCTGCCGTTAGCGTACTCCAGCCAACGGGCCAGTTTCTTGCAAGCAAATAAGCGAGCGATGAAGGATGACTACACGTGCGACAACCGGCCGTTAGCGATGGCCGTGGCCACCCGGGTTGCCGCCGCCGTGGCCTCCTCCGCCACGATACCCAGGGAGCGAGTGCTCTCCCCCGCCATCATGCCCGGGATTGCCTTCGTGCCCATGAGGATCCACACCCGCATTCGCGTGGAAGTGATTGAATGGCTCTTCTCCATGACCCGGCACCGGGCCGTGGTAACCATGGCGCGGATCGAAGCGATTATCTACGTGTCCATAAAATCCACGATGCCCATGGAACCACGGCCCCGCGCCAATAAACAGGCCACCGTCGAACCAATCCGGGCCGTAGTAGCCATAAGGAGCGCAGTCGTACGGCGCGTAATCAAAGTATCCGTAAGGACACACTGGCTGCGGCCCGATGTTGATGGAAATCTGAGCTGGCGCAACCTGCGTGCTCACAATCATGCCAACTGCGAAGCCTAGCGACAAAACATCACGTAACCTGCGCATAATTCTCCCGCTATCTTACTGTGAGAGCTTGCCAGCGATGCATCGGGTTGTCTTCGGCAGTGCGAGAGAAGGCGATCAGGACGACGCGGACGCTGCAGCAGATTGCAGGGAAAACGCTGGCGACGCACTAGCGCGATAGGCTTGCTTCAGCGAATCCAGCGCATCGCTCAGCATTTGTCGATCCGTCACCTCAAAGGATTGCCAGTTCTCCTCTGTAGCATCGTTCTCGGCGGCGGCTGCTTTGAAGGAGATTGCGTGCGTGCCATCAAGGCTGCGCTTGTCAGCCAACATCGCGAACATGACCTTGCGGTGGTAAAAAGCGCACGTTCCGAACAGGTGATACATCTTCACCCCCGGCCAGTGCAGCATTTCTTCACTGAGAAGCGAACAGCATTCCCGCATTTCGTCCGTGGCTGGCAACAGAGCTTGGTTTTTCATATCCACCACCAGCCTAAAGCGGGCGCTTACGAAGCGCAACTTGACGCCATATGCGTCTCTATGATGTCAGCTTCAGTCGCACTAAGAGCAGTGCACTGTTCTCCGCACTTCTGCATTCACCGATATTTGTTTCCAATGTGCGTCGCAGGCCCATACACTGCCAGTTTCAACGAGGTTAAAGACGTCATGCCTTTGCACAATACGGAGGAACTGAAAGCTGCCCCGACCGGTGAGCTCGAGGCGCAGGTCCTGGCTAACACACTGAAACCTATGAGTTCCCCGATGCGAAGCAGGACCCCCACACACCGTTTATCAGACGATTCAGAACCAACTGGTGCTCGATGGCAATTCCGAGTAGCCGACACAGACCAGCATGGCCATTCAAGACGGTAACTGTTGCATTTACGCCAAAGGCGGCAGACGGAATGTCTTCCGACTTGTCTGAAGCAGTTTTTGCATCAGCGAAAAGGTGCAGCGTCTGAACGCATCTTGCAACCCATCTCCCCAAACCACCACAATGCCTTAAGCTCTGGACGGGTGCGGGCTTCGTGGTGCTTTCTCACGTGCTTCTACCCAAGCGGTCCGCCGACACGCGGAGCGGTGACGGGTGCGTGCTCTGCCTGGTCTGAAACCGCGGCGGATGCTCGGTCGATGGCTATAACGCTTAGGAGCGGTATAAAGGGCTTTTAAGGGTGTGCGAAAACTCCCTCTGAAGCCCCTTGGCCAGGATGCGTTTCGGCACGACGAAGTCGTGCCCAAAATGGCTAAAATAACCGGCTTGCGCCCCAGCTCGGAAACTGGTAATACTACGTCATGCGTAGTACGCAAAACGTAGCACCTCCGGATACGGAACCTGTCTCCGGTCACTATTCCGATCCTCCCCTTCTAGTCCTGGCCAGCCTGGCCAACGGACCCAAGCACGGGCACGCCATGATCGAGGACATAGTTTCGCTGGGGGGAACCCGGCTCGGCCCGGGCACACTCTACGGAGCCATCGCGCGGCTGGAGCAGCAGGGTTGGATCGAGCCTCTTTGCCCCGAGGCACGCCGCCAGCCATATCGCATCACGCCTGCAGGCCTGAGCGTGCTGCGTGCCCGGCTGGAGACCCTACGCCACTTCGCACAGGCTGGCCTGCGCCGGCTGGAGGCGTTGTGAATCGCACCATGGCGCATCTGCTCATCCGTCTGTATCCCGGCAGATGGCGGCAACGCTATCGCACGGAATTCGAGGCCCTCCTGGAAACACAACCAAACAATCTCGCCACGGCGGCTAATATCATTTTCGCTGCCTTGGGAGAACACCTCTCTGCCATGAAAGGCGGCCATCCCATGGACACATCCGAATCCCTGCGCTCGCTGATGAAGCGACCCAGCGCTTATCTTCCACTCGCGATGTCCCTCACTGCCCTGGCATTGGTTTGGGGCTACGTTGCGCGTTACGGGGTCGCCCGTCAAGCCGACGAGGGCGCGCTTGCCCACACATGGCAACTCCTGATGGCCGGCCAGGTGCCCCTCATTCTCTTCTTTGTATTCAAATGGGTCCGCCGCGCCCCGCGGCAAACATGCTATGTACTGGCCCAGCAAGCAGCCGCCGCGTTGGCATCGCTGGCCACAGTCTTTTTTCTAGGGCTGGGTTAAGGCAGCAAACGACACAATGACGGATGCAAGCAGATGAAAGCAACACTGACTCACCTGCGTCATCATGCGATCGCGTCCACTCTCTTCCCGGAAACCACCCTGGGGCGCGCCATCAGCAAGATCGGCTTTATTCAAGCCGACCCGATCCGCTCGCCGGCGCGGGCACAGGACCTCATCCTGCGGCACCGCGTCAGGCAATATCGAGCAGGCGATCTCGATCGACGCTACCGGGCCCTCCGGTTGGAAGAGGACTACCTCTATGCGTACGGGTTCGTGCCTCTTTCTACCTGGAAACTACTGCATCCACGAGGCCAACGCGCCCTCTCACCCGCCGAGCGAAAAGTACTCGCGCTGGTAGCAAATCAAAAGTCACTCCACCCGAGAGATCTGGCGGTGCACCTGGGCGACAGCCGCGAAGTCAATGCATGGGGCGGTTATTCCAAAGCCACCACGCGCATACTGGAACGGCTCCACTACCTCGGCCTGATTCGGGTGGCCGGGCGCGTGAACGGCGTCAAGCTGTATCGTTCGGCCGCGGACGTCACCCATGACGCACTCAGTCCTGACGAGCGCCTGAAACAACTAGTCCTCCTGATCGCGGGCATCCTTGCGCCCTTGCCCGAGAGTTCCCTGCGGGCTACATTGCGGCACCTACGCCATGCTGCTCCAGATCTGGGTGGCAGAACGAAGGCGGTCGCCGTGTTGCTGAAATCAGGCGCGCTCGAAAGCAGCGTAATCGATGGCGTGCGGTACGTTTGGCCTGCGGGCCGGCTCACGCGGCGTCCCCCCGCAGAAGCAGTGCGCTTTCTTGCGCCTTTCGACCCACTGGTTTGGGACCGGCGCCGATTCGAACATTTCTGGGGCTGGGCTTATCGCTTTGAAGCCTACACACCCTCGGCCAAACGCCAGAGAGGCTATTACGCTCTGCCACTGTTATGGAAAGCGGATGTGATCGGTTGGGTGAACGTGCGCGGCCGGGGCGACGATCTCGTGATCGAACCTGGATTCGTGCAGGGCCATGCTCCTGAAGAGAAATCATTTGCCCACGCGTTTGCCCTGGAGACAGAACGCCTTCGCTTTTTTCTTGATCATTCAGAAGAAGGCGCTAATGGAGAGGTTTGACACACCAGCTCAGCCCTTCGAGAGCTGTGCGGTTTTAGCCCGGCGCCATGCGGCCGGACGCCATGACCGTGCCTGCACGGGCCATTGCAGGCTGCTGTCGCCATCGGGCAACACTTGCGTCAAAACCCAATCGATGCGCTCAGTCGCGTCCTTCAACACCATCTGCAAAGACTCATCGCTTTGTACCGAGGCGGAAAACACCACGGCCGTCAACGCATTGCGGATATGGTGGTTCACTTCCGCAACGATCTCCATGCGCCGCGCCAGGATCACCCGGCGGCGTTTCTCATACACCATGAGGAAGTAGAGAAAGACCGTCGAAACAATGCAGGTGTAAAGGTCAGAGACGTAGATCTTGTTGGAGTCGTGCACCAGGCGATCAAGACCGACACCCAACACGCCCACCAGTAAACCCAGGAGAATCGCCCAGAAGAACACACGGCCATCCAGCAGCAGGTGGCCGCGGTACCATCGTTGCTTTGGTTGCTCTGGGCCCACGCTGTCTTGCGTTCTCCTAACGATCGCTTCAGTACAGAAGCTACACCTTTTGTTGGCGACGGGCCGAGGGCTGCCGCCAGAGGTATTCGCTATAGAGATTATGGTACCCGTAGAAGCGAGCGATCGAAGCCAACAGTGGGAAAATAACTTTCTGCACCAGGCGGGGCGGCTGCGAAAAGCGAATCACATCCTCGAACTCAGTCGCAATCACGGCCAGTTGCAGTAGGTTTGGCATGCCCCTGGCATTGGTTTTGCCATCCTGCGCGAGACCGACCATGTTACGAGTGAATGCCTCATAACGCCTGGCGGGTTGGATGTCCACCGTCACGGTGGACTCACCGATGTCTGCATTCCAAAAACGATGGGCTGTGCCGGGAGGAACGTCGATCATGGCGCCCGCTTCGGCTATCGAGGTCTCCCCGTTCACCGAAAAGCCGATGCGTCCGCTCACCACCGTAAGGCGCTCATGCAGTGCCGGATGCTCGTGTAAGGGCAAACCGAAACCTGCTCCGCGCAACTCCAGATCGACGATCAGCTGTTTGCCCCGGGTTTCACGTGTGCCCAGGCGAATGGTGGCCCGTTCGCCGGTGACCGGATTGTCGAATATATCGCCTTTGCGAAACATAAGGAATCCTAAGAGGATGCCAGTGCGGAATTAACCAAGCGTGGCCGGCAACTCACAAGAACCGGCTATCGGGCTCAGCTGACCAGTCGTTTGCGCACAGCGTACAGAACGATCTCTGCCGTGTTGTGGATGTTGAGTTTCTGCATCAGGTTGGTGCGATGACTCTCGATGGTGTAGGGGCTCAAATCCAGCAGCGCCGCTACTTCCTTATTCGTGCGCCCTTCCGCCAGCAACTGCAGTACTTCCTTTTCCCGGCTGGTCAACAAGTCGAACGAGTCCGAGAGCCCATGCTGCTTCAAAACCCGCATGTAATCTTCCAGTAATGCCTCATTGATGGCACGGCTAAAGAATGGCTTGCCGCTGACCACGGAACGGATTGCGAGCAGCAAATCTTCTTCCGCCGATTCCTTGAGCAGATAACCTTTGACGCCGACATGCAGCGCGCGCAGCACATAACTTTCGTCGGCGTGCATGGTCAGCAGAATGACGCCTATCTGGCTGTTCGCCTTCAGGATCTGCTCCGCGGCTTCTATTCCATTCAGCAGGGGCATGGCGACATCCAGCACCACGACCTGCGGCGAAAGGCTGGCCGCCATGGTGACTGCTTCGCGGCCGTTCGCCGCTTCGCCCACCACGCTAAGCTCGGGGTACTGCTCCAGCAGTAGGCGGAGCCCCTTGCGCACGACACCATGATCATCCGCGATGAGCACGCTGAACCGCGTAATGTCTTTCGTCATACGTGAGCTGCCGCCGGCGCCAGGATTCGCTTCCTTTATGGACTCTATCTCATCTGTTTTCAACACGGCGTTTTCCTGGAGCAGGTTGCTCTAGTGAGAGCATAGGCCGCCCGCAGGGTGCAGCCTATCCCCCGGAGACACCATCGGCCCGACCAAAACGCCGGAGCGACGCACCATCGGAGCTCTCCACCAGCAGAGCAGTGGAATCGAGCTTTGCCGGCAAATCCAGGCTGATCAAGGTGCCGCGCCCTGGCTCAGAAGCGACGCTCATCCGCCCTTGCAGCGCACGCACACGTTCCGACATGCCCAGCAGGCCAAGTCCGTGAGTATGCTTCGAGGGATCAAACCCCTTGCCGTCATCATGCACGGAAGCCAGCACGCGCTCTTCTTCTTTTTTCACCACCACGGTCACGCAGCTTGCTTCAGCGTGTTTGCCACAATTGGTCATGGCTTCCTGCACCGCACGATAGATGCACAGCCGTAGCGCTTCCGGCAGATTATCGAGTTGCCCCTCAATATTTACGGATACCGGCACACCACAACGGCGAGAAAATTCCTTTGCCTGCCAATGCAGTGCCGGTTCCAGTCCCAGGTCGTCAAGCATGGAGGGCCGCACCAGGAGAGAAAGATTCCTTACCGAGCGAAGCGCTTCTTCGGCCAGATGTTTCACACTTTCCAGCCGGTGCCGGTATTCATCTTCTGTCTCATTTCGCGACAATGTTCCTAATTCCATGCGCAAGCCGGTCAGGATCTGGCCTACTTCATCATGCAGTTCACGGGAGATCGTTTTTCTTTCTTCCTCCTGTACCTGCACCAATTGGTTCGACAAACGTCGCAGCTCTTGTTCTGCGGTCTCGGCGCGCTTCCTCTCTGCTTCTGAGACCCGATCGAGCCGTGCCATGTAGGCCGTGCTGAGAATGGCCACAGCGCATTCGAGCAGCAGCAGGATAAAGGTAGCGACGGCAGCAAACTCGCGCAGTGTCGTCTGCTCACCCTCAATTTCCTGTTCCGCTCGCATCAGGCGTGCCTGGTTCAACGCATCGATGCGGCCGGCGAGGTCCAATACTTTTTGTGGCCGGTTCTCGAGCTCGTTTAAGAACCGCTGCTTCCCTTGTTGTGTGCTGGAAGCGCGCATCTCTTGCAGGATCGAAGTCCAGTACTGCTCAAGGCCTTGTTGCAGGGCAATCGTTTGCTGCTTCTGGTTCGCATCCAGCAAGCTGATCAGGGTTGCGCAATCCTCGCGTGTCTTCTGCCGGAGATCGTTGATGCGCTGTTCAGCCTCGAGCGCGTCCGGACTCAGAAAGCCCGTGTGCTCAATCAGCGCGCCCCTGTTGATGTTTGCCTGGATATCTGAGATGGCGTCGTCGGCCCGCTGAAAGATTTGCCGGGCGCTTTTGGTGTTGTTGTGAATCCGCGCGGCTTCTCGCGACACCAGCCAGGCGAAGAGGGTCAGCAGGAAGAGCAGGGCGCCAAAGGATACCGCAATGGCTGGCCAAAGCCGCGCACGCATGCACTCACCTTACTCCACCGGCTTTTCTGAGGGTTCAAAGCCGGGAACGGTGCAGTCGATAGCGGGTCCACGCAGCGAGCGTGCACACGTCGCGGATTTCTCCGCTGCCGAGCTTTTCCTCGAAGGTGGAAATAGGCAGACGAACCACCTCCATGTCAGATTCTTCGGCTTCGCGTTCGTGGGCGCCCAGGGTGAGTTCTTCTGCGATGAACACATGCTGCCGCTGGCGGGCGAAGCCGTAGGCCATCCAGAACCATGGCAAGGTGGTCAGTTTGCCGGCGCTTAGCCCGGTTTCTTCGCGCAGTTCTCCGCGCGCTAACTCCTCCGCGTTCGTATCTTCCCCATCCCAGGAGCCCTGCGGCAGCTCCAGTGCCCGCTCGCCAACGGGGTAGCGGAATTGGCTGACCAGCCAGATGTGATCGCCGTCAATTGGAACGATGATTGCGCCATCCGCCTTTTCGACGACGCCGTAGATGCCTTGCGCCCCGTCTGCGCGTTCGATTGCATCTTCACGCACGCGTATCCAACGGTTTCGGTAAACCTCACGGGATGACAGGGTACGGATAGACATGCTCCTAAGATGGCAGGAATGGAGCGGAAGCGACAAGCAGTTGGGGTGGCGTAATGGCAGGAGTAAAGTCGTGCCGGAATAAGTCCGTTTCCAGTCTGCGCAGTTGTGCAGGGAAGCTCATGGGACGAGCAGCTCAGGTCTGTCGCGCGAGTGCTCAATACGGTGGAGGAGCTAGTCTTGCGAGGACGGCCGCGGCACTGATCGGGGCAGCTAACCGACAGCGCCGTTCACCTCCCTCGAGTCACCTCACTCCTGCCCGATGCAGCAGCACCGTGGTGATCTGCCGCCACTCCTCCTCCGGTGTAGTTTCCGGCGAAGGCTGGTGCGCACGCCTGTACCAGTAACCCGCGTTATCGGGATCGCCCTCTTTGCGGTGAAGGTAGGCATGCACCCACGCTGACTCTGACCCGGAAGGCTCCTGTTGCGCGATGTCATGCGCGCGGTCCGAATTGCCCCGCGCATCCCACCACATGGCCTGCAACAGAGGAGGCAAAGTGGCGGGGGGCTGCCCTTGCTGCAAGGAAGCTCGGAATTCCTCAATAGTCATAGCCCGAATTCTACGTGGCGCAAGCCAACCGCGGGTACGCCGTTGCATACAGCAGACAGGCATCGACGCAGACAAGGATTGTCAGCAGGCCCAATTGGGTCGTATAGTTAGATATGCGACCTGTACGGTCGCATTTACAATTTTCTTTAATCGACCGCGAGGACGCCCGGACGTCATGCCACGCACGCAACCACCGATTTCGTTGAGCGAGCTCGCGATAGGATCCTGCGCCACTCTGGCGTCTTTTGATCTACCTGAGGAAATTCAAGGCCAGCTCATGCACCTCGGCTTCGTGCCGGAAAGCCGCGTACTCGCCGTTCGCAGGGCCCCGGCGGGCGATCCAACGGTCTACTTCGTGGACGGGACGGAGGTCGCGCTGCGCAAAGAGACCGCCCAGTTGATCTCTGTGCACAGCGTGTTTGTGGCTACCCCCAAGGCTGTCCGATGAGCCACTGTGAGCCTGGTGGTGGCGTCGCTCTGGAAACTGCCCGGCCACGGGTCGCGGGCAAGATCAGCACCGTCGCCCTGATTGGCCCCCCGAATTCAGGCAAGTCCACCCTGTTTAATCGCTTGACCGGCATGCGCCAGAAGGTGGCGAACTACCCTGGCGTGACCGTGGAACAGCGCTCGGGCCGTATGGCGGGCATCAACCATCGTGAGTTGACGCTTATTGACCTGCCCGGCATCTACAGCCTGCATTCATATTCTGAAGACGCGCGCGTAGCAGTCGACGTGTTGCAGGGCAACATGCCAGGCACGCCGGCGCCTGATGCAGTCCTCCTGGTGCTGGATGCGCTGCAATTGAACCGGCAGCTGATGCTGGCGGCCCCGGTTCTGGCCATGGGCCTGCCTACCCTGGTGCTGTTAAACATGTCTGACCTGATGGCGGCACGCGGGGGCGAAATCGATCCCCTGGCGCTGGCGCGGGAGTTGGGTGCACCCGTTGCTATGATCAGCGCGGCCAAAGGCGCGGGCCTGGACGCGATCGACCGCTTCCTCACGCGGCTCTCGGAACCGCCAGAAGCGCGACTGCAGCCGATGCAACTACCCGTGCTGCAGAACGCCGCCTCGTGCCATCAATGGGCCACCGGCGTCAGTTCCCGCACCAAGTACAAAGCTCCCCATTCTCCCGGTTGGACACGCCGGCTGGATGCCGTCCTCCTTCATAGGATCTGGGGGCCGGTGATTTTCCTGGCGGTGGTGATCGGGGTGTTCCAGGTGGTTTTCGCGGCCGGGCTGCCGCTGAGCGACTGGCTGACGGAAATTTTCACCAAAGCAGGCGCGGCTGCCGTGAGCGTTCTTCCCTACCACTGGCTGCAGGTGCTGCTGCGGGATGGCGTCTGGAATGGTGTGCAGGCCGTCCTCGTCTTTCTGCCGCAGATTTTGCTGCTGTTTCTCGTGATTGGCGTGCTGGAAGATTCCGGCTACCTGGCGCGCGCAGCCCTGATTGCAGATCGCGTGATGCGCTCGATCGGGTTGAACGGTAAGGCGTTTATTCCGCTGCTCTCCGCCTATGCGTGCGCGGTGCCCGCGATTATGGCGACGCGAACGATCGAAAACAAGCGTGATCGCCTGGCCACGATCCTGGTGGCTCCGTTTATGACCTGCGCGGCGCGGCTGCCTATTTACACCCTGATCATCGCCGCGTTCATTCCCAACCGGCCGATTCTGGGCGGCTTCTTCGGGCTACGGGCCGCAGTCATGTTGGGCCTCTACCTGCTGGGCTTTCTGGCCGCGCTCTTCACGGCGCGCATTCTGAAATCCTCTATTCTCAAGGCAAGCTCCGCTCCTTTTATTCTTGAATTGCCACAGTACCGGTGGCCCACTTTGCGGTCGATCGGCTTACGCCTGCTGGATCGCGGCACGGTCTTTGTGCAGCAGACCGGCACGGTGATCCTGGCCGTCACCTTTGTTCTTTGGCTGCTGAGCATCGTGCCGGTGCATGGCGGGGAGATCGCTCCCCTGACAGAAAGCGTCATCGGCAGGCTGGGGCATTGGATTGAGCCGGTGCTGCATCCCCTCGGCTTCAACTGGAAGATTGGCATCGGGCTACTCAGCTCGGTGATCGCGCGCGAAGTCATTGTGGGCACGCTGGGTACACTCTATGGCGCGGATCCCGCGACCCAGTCCGTCGGCTTGCAGGCCGCTTTACGGCACGATATGACGATCGGCGGCGCCATTGCGCTGGTTGTCTTTTTTGCCTTCGCTATGCAGTGCACGTCCACGCTGGCGGTGGTTCGGCGTGAAACCAACAGCTGGAAATGGCCGGCGATCCAGTTCGTCTATATGACCAGCCTGGCCTACGTGGCCGCGCTCGCTACCAACCAGATCCTGTCTCGTATCTTCTAACCCGTCGTCAGCTGTCCTGGCGAGCACGAGAGACGCGGACTGCCCCCTCTCCCGTTCTCGCCATCCGCAGCATGGCCGCACGCTTTCGCAGGGACAACCGCCGAAGCGAGCGGTTTATCTGCGAAAATAGTAGTGAATCTAAAGAAAAAAAGAGTCTGCAATCATGATTTCTGTCACCGATGTCACCATGCGTTATGGATCCAAGCTCCTCTTTGAGGAAGTTTCGACCCAGTTCATTGCCGGTCGCCGCTACGGCTTGACCGGCCCCAATGGAGCGGGCAAATCGACCTTCATGAAGATTTTGTCAGGAGAGCTCGACCCGCAAAAGGGCACCCTGGTGCGCCCCAAAAAGGTCGGCGTTCTGCGGCAGGACCAGTACGCCTTCGACGCCTATCGCGTGATCGATACCGTCATCATGGGCAACAAGCCCCTCTGGAAAGCCCTGTCGGAACGCGATGCAATTTATGAAAAAGCCGAACTGACCGACGAAGACGGCATGCGCCTGGGCGAACTGGAAGGCATCGTCGGCGAAGAAGACGGCTACACCGCGGAAAGCGATGCCGCCATCCTGCTGCAGGGTCTCGATATCCCGGACGAGACGCACGAGCGCAAGATGAGCGAATTGCAGGGCGGCCAGAAGGTACGTGTGCTGCTGGCCCAGGCCCTGTTCGGCAAACCGCAGGCCCTGCTGCTTGACGAACCCACCAACTCACTCGATCTCGATTCGGTGCACTGGCTGCAGAACTTCCTGCTCGATTTCGAAGGCACCCTGATCACCATCTCGCACGATCGCCATTTTCTCAACTCCGTCTGCACCCACATCGCCGACATCGATTACGAGACCATCATCACCTACACCGGCGGCTATGACGACATGGTGATGGCCAAGACCCAGGTGCGCTCACGCCTCGAATCGCAAAACGCGCAGCGCGAGAAAAAGATCGCTCAGCTGAACGAATTCATCGCGCGTTTCTCTGCCGGTACCCGTTCCAGCCAGGTAACTTCGCGTAAGAAGGAAGTCGAGCGGCTGCAAACCACTGAGCTGGCCCGCTCTAACATCCAACGTCCCTACATCCGCTTCGACATGCTGCGGCCGTCGGGCAAGCACATTCTCGAGTTCGAGCACCTGACCAAGTCCTACGGCGACGAGCCTGTTATCCGCGACTTCAGCGCTGCGCTGCTGCGCGGCGAAAAGGTGTGCCTCATGGGCCGCAACGGGCTGGGCAAAACGACTCTGCTCAAGTCTCTGCTGGTCAACATGGATCATGCGGAACCGGGCTTCGCCCTGGATGGTGGCACGGTGAAGTGGGGCCACGAAGCGCAGATCGGCTACTTCCCCCAGGATCACACCGGCTCCATTGAAAAAGGCATGACGGTCTCTGACTGGCTGCATCAGTTCGATCCCCGGGTCACGAAGGAAGATATTCGTGGGCTGTTGGGACAGATGTTGTTCAGTGGCGAAGAAGGGTTGAAGAAGACAGACGCGCTCTCGGGCGGTGAGGCCGCACGCTTGATCTTCTGCCGTTTGATGTTGCAGAAGCCCAACATTCTGATTCTCGACGAGCCTACGAATCACCTTGATCTGGAAGCGATCAATGCGCTGAATATTGCCATCCAGCGCTACGAGGGCACTGTGCTCCTGGTGACGCATGACCACGATCTGATCGACGAAGTGGCGACGCGGATCTGGCACTTTGAGCAGGGATCGATTGATGACTTCAAGGGACCGTACGCCGAGTACATGACCGCCACTGCCGCTGCGCGATAACAGCGATTGGGCCGCCCGGATGTTTTCTATCGGTCCGACACGAACAAATGTTGGGTGGCCCATGCAAGCGGCTCTTTGCTTGCATGGGGTACATCTGGACCCTGCTGCGTGCCATTCCCATGATTTGGCTGACTTCGGGCATAAGCGAAATGACCTGTAGCTCTCTTGCTCACTCAACCTAAAGGAAAATTGTGCCGCCCATTCTTAACGCTCAGGGAATCACCAAGCAGTTCGGAGCCGATCCGCTACTGCGCAATCTAAGCTTCACCGTCGAAGAGCGTGCGCGCATTGGCCTTATCGGCCCGAATGGCTCTGGCAAATCCACGCTGCTCGGCATTCTGGCTGGGCAGATCGATCCCGATGAGGGCGAGGTGGCCACCCGCAAACGTACCCGCCTCAGTTACGTGGCGCAGCAGTCTGAGTTCACTCCGGGCACCAGTATCAAAGCTGTGCTCGAAGCTTCACTGCGGGGGATTAACGCTCCTGCGGGCGAATGGGAAGGCCGCATTGGCGAAACCCTGGGACGCACGGGCTTTGAAGATTTTGCGGCTGACGCATCCCGCTTGTCTGGCGGGTGGCGCAAGCGACTCGCGATCGCGGAGGCCCTGGTACAGCAGCCAGACGTGTTGCTGCTGGACGAGCCCACCAACCATCTCGACCTGAGCGGGATTGACTGGCTGGAAAGTCTGCTGAACACCGCAACCTTCGCTTGCGTCGTAATCAGCCACGACCGTTATTTTCTGGAAAACGTCTGTACCGAAACGGTGGAGCTCAACCGGACCTACCCCGAAGGCTTGTTTCGCGTCAGCGGCAACTACAGCGAGTTTCTGCAAAAGAAAGAGGCTTTCCTCGAAGCGCAGGCGAAGCGGCAGGACGCTCTGAGCAATCGGGTGCGCATCGAAGTCGATTGGCTCCGCCGTGGGCCCAAAGCGCGCACTACGAAGTCCAAGGCCAGGATCGACCGTGCCCACGAGTTGATTGGCGAACTGGCCGATGTTTCCAGCCGGAACCGCACGGCGACGGCGTCGATTGAGTTCTCCGCGACCGACCGGCAGACCAAGAGGCTGGTGGAGTTGGACGCTTTGCAGTATGGCTTTGCCGGGCGAACTCTCTTTGCGGAATTGAACTTTGTACTCACGGCCGGCATGCGCATCGGCCTGGTGGGCCCAAACGGCAGCGGCAAAACGACACTGCTGAAGTTGTTGCGCGGTGAATTGACGCCGCTCGCTGGTTCTGTCAAGCGGGCGACTGCCCTGCGCACCGTTTACTTCGACCAGAATCGCATTCTCGATCCGGATGTCACCCTGCGCCGGGCGCTCGCTCCCGACAGCGATTCCGTGATTTACCAGGACCGTGTGATACACGTCGCCTCGTATGCTTCGAAATTCTTATTCAGCGGCGACCAGTTGAACCAACCGGTAGGCAGACTTTCCGGTGGCGAGCGTGCGCGTGTGCTGATTGCCAGATTGATGCTGGAGCCAGCCGATCTGCTTTTGCTCGACGAGCCCACCAACGATCTGGATATTCCTACCCTTGAAATTCTGGAAGAAAGCCTGCTCGAATTTCGCGGCGCGCTGGTGCTGGTGACCCACGACCGCTACATGCTCGATAGGGTCTCGACTACCGTATTGGGACTGGATGGGCGCGGCGGCGCCTCGCAGTTTGCCGACTACTCGCAATGGGAAGCCTGGCAGCGCGAGCCAGCGTTACCAGCAGGCGCTGCGGCTCCGGACAAGCGAGTCTCCTCCTCAAAGAAAAAGCTCTCGTACATGGAAGCACGGGAGTATGCGGGGATGGAAGAAAAGGTCACCGTGGCAGAAGAGCGGGTGGCACGGGAGCGGGACATTGTGGAAGACCCGGCTGTCGCGACGGACGCGACCCGCTTGCAGGCAGCGCTCAAAGCGATGGAAGAAGCCCAAAACGATTTGGATGATCTCTACACGCGGTGGGCCGAACTGGAAGCAAAAAACGCCTGACGGGCTAGCCCGTATCTCTCACAGGGTTCTGTGACAAATGAGAATGAGAAATTTCGCGGACTAGGGCACTACTTCGGTAGCGCTGGCAGCACTCAGCTGATGGATCGCTATCCAGGTCTGTGCATTGGCGTTGATCGCGTTCAGGCTGGTTGTGCGGTTGTCCTGCACGGCGCTCAGGTAGTCGATCAAGCCCAGCCCTCCGTGTTGATAGGCGAACTCCGCAATCGATAACACGTCTTTCGCCTCGTCCAGGTAGTGTCCGTTGTAGCGGTCAGAGAGCACCTTCGATGTGGTGTACCCGATCCAGGCCTGATCGACGTCGGAGTAAACCTGGTTTTGTACCGCCACTTCGCTAAAACGGCTGGCCTGGGCCAGGTATTTGCTGGTGTCTTTATTTCCCTGGTTACGATCGAAGATTCGGATAGGCAGGGTCACGACTGAATCCGGCTGAGTCATAAGTCGCCCGCACGCTGATAGTCCCCCTGGATGGTTGGGTCCGCAGTGCCGTTGGCGTAAGCGAGCTTTACATTCGCATCCGCGGCTTGCACAGCGGCGTGAGCCGCGCGGTAATCCGGCCTGCCCGCCAGCGCTTTTTGCTCGAGATCCGCAAGCGTTGTCGCTGAGCGGCGGAGGCTGCAAGTCACCCGCGATCTCAAATGAACGCGTCGGGCTGTGGCATACCAATCAACGTTTGCAATTGGTCGCTGGCCTGCGCCAGGTTCAGCTCAGCGTTCGACTCGTCCGATTCAAACTGTGCCAGTTGCAGATCGAGGCGCTCATAGTCCAACTTGCCGATGTCCCCGGCCAGGTAACGCTCGCGATTGATGCCGAGGGCATGCCGGTAATCGCGCAGGTTGTCCTCGGCTAATTTCGAACGCCAGCCTTGGCCAGCAACATAGTGGTGAAGCTCTGCCTGACCTGGAGCGTGACCAAGCGGATCTGGTCGTGGTACTGGGCGTCTGTCTGGGCAGTCTGGGCACGTGCGCTCTCCAACCGCCAGCGACGTTTCTCGCCTCGCTCAAAAAGCCGGTTGATGCCGACATCGTAAGAATAAGGGTTGGCAGGATTACTGGCGGGCAGCGACACATCGGTGCCTGCGAGATACAGATTGGCGGTTCGCCCGTACACCCGCTTGCACCTCCTGGCCCTTCAGCGACAGCAGGTTCTGTTGCGCAGCCAGCAACACCGGGTTATGGGCGAGAGCCTGCTCCACCGCCTGCTGCATGGTAATCGGCGCACTGGGGTGCTCGTCCGGGGGCCTGGGCAAGACTCATCGACCCGGCAAGCCAGCCCAGCCAAAGCAATCCAACAATTCCTCTCCGGCGAGCGCTCAATTCTCAAACTCCGTTTCGGGGGTTGGCAGTACATCGCCATCGCCCGCAATCCATACATACAGCGTTGGTAGCAGAAACACGCTGATCAGCAGCGCGGCTATCAAACCACCAACAATCACGATGGCAAAAGGGCGTTGCGAATCGGAACCGATGCCATGCGACGTAGCTGCGGGTAACAGACCCAGCGTTGCCACCAGCATGGTCATCATGATCGGCCGCAAGCGCAACACGGCTCCCTCGACCGCAGACTCTTCAATCGAGTGGCCGCGCACGCGAAGCTGGTTGATGTACTCCAGCATGATGACGCCGGTCTGCACCGAAACACCAAACAGCGCGAGGAAGCCGACACCGGAAGAGACGCTGAAGTTAGTGTGCGTCAACAGCAGGGCGAGCATGCCTCCCAGCGGCGCCATGGCCACGTTGCACAGGATAAGCAGTGCCCATTTCGGCGACCGGAACATGGTGTACAGGATGATGAAGATGATGGCGATCGTGATTGGCAGCACCAGCGCCAGCCGCTTGTTGGCGCGCTTCTGGCTTTGGTACTCACCCGCCCAGTCGAGGTGGTAGCCCGGCGCGAGTTTCACCTGCTTGTTGACTTTGGCGATCGCTTCTTCCACCGTGCTCCCCAGATCGCGACCGCGCACGCTGTATTTAATCGCGAGGTAGCGTTGATTGGTTTCACGGTAGATCTCTTCCGCACCATCCTCCACGTTTACCGTGGTCAACTGGGCCAGCGAAACCCGTTCGCCCGAAGGCGAGACCAGACGAATGTCCTCGATCGCCTCGCGGGTATCGCGATAGGGCTTCTGATAGCGCACCACCACGTCGTAACGTGCCTCGCCCTGCAGGATCTGGCTTACGGTGCCACCGCCCACCGCGGTCTGGATTGCATCCTGCACATCGGACACGTTGATGCCGTACCGTGCCGCGGCCTGGCGGTCGATGGCGTAGTCCAGGTTCGGTTGGCCGATGATGCGAAAGACTCCCAGATCCTGAACACCCCGGATGGTGTTCATGATGGCCAGGATCTCGTTACTTTTCGCCTCAAGCGTTTTAAGATCGTCGCCGTAAAGTTTGACCGCAAGCTCACCCTTAACGCCGCTGACGGCTTCTTCCACGTTGTCAGAGATGGGCTGCGAAAAGCTCCACAACACTCCCGGCGTTTTTTGCAGTTCGCGGTCCATGGCGCCAATCAGCTCGTTCTTGTTCTCGTGAAAGGCGGGACGCCATTTGTTCTTCGGCTTCAGGTCTACGAAGTATTCGGTGTTGAAGAAGCCTGTGGGGTCGGTGCCATCGTCGGGCCTGCCTACCTGGCTGATCACGCGGGTGACCTCGGGAAAAGCAGAGAGCACGACCCTGGCTTTGTCCATCAGGGCCACGCGCTGCCGTCGGGCCGGTACTGGGGGCCAGCGTGCCACGAACCCAGATGGCGCCCTCATCGAGGTGGGGCAGAAACTCGGAACCGATGATCCCGCTCATCCCCAGGAAGAACGTCAGCAAAAGTGCGCCTACTGCTACACCGACTGTGACATAGCGATGTTCGATAGCCCACGTGGCGGCATGGCGGTAGCGATCCGTTATCCAGACCATAACCGGGTTATGCCATTCCCGAGCACCTTTCGAGAACAGGAAGCTGGCCAGCACCGGCGCAATCAACATCGAGAAGATCAACGCGCCCAGCAGGGCGAACGCTACCGTCCATGCCATGGGCTTGAACAAGCGGCCTTCCACTGCCTGCAGCGTGAAGATTGGCAGGTAAGCGGTCACGATGATGCCGATGGCATAAAACACCGGCCGCTGTACTTCGTGCGCTGCCTCTCGTATTTGTTCACTGGGGCTGCTGCTGTCAGCGCGGCGACGCCCGAGATGGCGAACAATGTTCTCCACCATGACCACAGCGCCATCCACCACCATGCCGAAATCAAGCGCGCCCAATGACAGCAGGTTCGCCGGAATATGGCGCAGGTCAAGGCAGATCGACGCAAACAGAAGAGAGAACGGAATGGTGAGCGAGACAATCAGCGCCCCACGTACATTCCCCAGGAAAAGAAAGAGAATGATCACCACCAGGATGATGCCTTCAGTCAGATTGTGCAGGACCGTGTGAGTGGTGTAGTGCAACAGATCGCTGCGATCAAGGAAGGGAACAATCTTGACGCCTTTGGGCAGGATCTGTTCATTCAGCTCTTTCACCTTGGCATGAACGCCTTCGAGGGTGGCATCGGAGTCACTGCCCTTTTGCATCAGGACGATGCCCTCGACGACATCACGGTCATCGACGATTTTGCCGTTCTCCCGATGGATGGCCTTGCCGATCTGCCCCAGGCGAATCTTTGGACCCTGCATGACCTGGGCAACATCCTTCACGCGGAGAGCGGTTCCATTCTGCGTTTTTAAAACTGTATTCTCAACATCCTGAACATTGCGATACAGGCCTACCTCGCGCACATTCACCTGCTGCTGGCCTTGCTCGATGAAGCTGCCGCCGGCGTTGATGTTGTTACTGCTCAGTTGCTGTTCCAGTTGGCCGATGCTCAGACCGTAGGCCACCAGTTTGGCTGGATCGACGCGCACCTGGTACTCGCGGGTAATACCACCGAAGCTGGCGACATCCACCACGCCGGGAACCGACTTCAATTGTTTGGTCAGCGTCCAGTCCTGGATCGACTTGAGCTCCATGTTGTCGTAGGCGGGGTTGGTGCTGTGCAGCGTGTACCAGTAGACCTGTCCAACCGGGCTCCAATCGGCGCCAATCTGCGGCTGCAGGTTCGCCGGCAGCGTCACCTGCGAGAGCCTCTCGAGCACCTTCTCGCGATTCCAGTCGTTCACGGAATCGTCATCAAAGATCATTTTGACGTCTGACAAACCAGCCAGTGAAAACGAGCGCAGATGCTGCATGTGCGGAATGCCGGCCATCTGAATCTCGATGGGGATCGTGACCTGCTGCTCTACTTCTTCCGAGGCGCGGCCCGGCCACTGGGTGATTACCTCAACGTAATTGTTGGCTACGTCGGGATAAGCTTCCACCGGCAGATTGTGAAACGAGATCCCACCCCAGATGAACAAAACGATGGCGAGGGCCAGGATCATGAATCGGTTGTTTAATGCAAAATCAACCAGACCACGAATCATTACTGATCCACCGTGTTTTGCAGTTCAAGAGCATTGGTCACCACCTGCTGGCCAGGAGCCAGGCCAGCGATGACCTCCTGCATCCCGCCGGGGAGCATGGCGCCGCCGGTCACGCCCAGGCGCTTGAATTTGCCCGCGCCTGCTGGCGAGTACACCCAATCCCTGTCGTGCAGGTGCAGGATCGCCGTTGCCGGCACCGCGGTGTGATCCTCGGGGCGCCGCCCGTGAAACGTAGCGGTGGCAAACATGCCGATGCGCAGCTGGTGATCTGGATTCGGGACCTGGATGCGCACCTTTGCGGTACGCACGCTGGGATCGAGCACTGCATCGATTTCGCTGATAGTGCCCCTGATCACCCGATCAGGAAATGCATTCAGGCGAATGTCCGCGGTCTGCCCGACATGTACCGTGGCGAGGTCGTTCTCGAATACATCGCAGACCACCCAAACGTGGGAGAGGTCGGCAATGGTGAACGCATTGGGCGAGCCCGCCAGCCTGACCCCGGCCGCAGCCGAGGCAGTGACATTCTGGGTGATGATGACGCCGGTGGCCGGCGAGTAGACCTTGAGGGTAGCTGCAGGGTGATCTTTATCAACGCCCAGAACGCGCAGTTGCTGCTCCGCTGCCATCAGGTCTGACCTTGGCATCCTGTTCGCCGGCATCGGCGATTTCCGCCTGGCTTTTCGCGATCGCACCCTTTTCATAAAGCAAGCGAGCACGATCATCTTGCGTATGGGCAAGACGCTCGTCGTTCACTGCCTTCAGATATTGGTTGAAGGCACCGGAGACATCGGTGCTCTGTACTTCCATTAACAACTGGCCCTTCTTTACGAAATCCCCTATTTGCGCATGAATGGCAACCACTCGGCCGGAGGCCAGAGAGATCACAGGGATGGTCCGGGAAACGTCAGGGTTGACTGTTCCGGTTACATTCAATGACGAAGTGGACGCATACGTAGCCGCCGCTGTCACTGGGAACGAGTCCGGACGGTCGACGGTGACGAGATTTGCCCTGTCTTCAGACTCCACCTGCGCTGGCGGTGGAGCTTGTGCCGCTTTGTCCTGCTTTTCGCCCCCGCACCCCGTCAACAAACGGAGACTAAGAGCTGCTGCGGCAACTACCGCGTACTTCATGCATTGACCTCAAGACAACAGGAGTTCATCACCAAACAGATTCCCGTCTCACCAGAAAAGTCACAAGTTCTGGAGAGTCTCGTTACTAAGCTGTGCAGCACATTTGATCGCAGCAGAGATCCAGACGGGCAATCGCACCCGCAGCGCACACAGATCGCGCGTAGTTCTCAAGCAGACGCCGCAGGTTCAAGGGGAGTTTGCAAAGCGGCGGCACTTCTCGTCCCCTTGGCTTAGACGTTTAGCAAACTTCGCCAGCTTGCCCCACATGCTGCGTCCGATAACGGGACTTGTCCACACGGCGTCGAACCCCGGCGTAGGCGGACAATCACACTCACAACTGCCAGTCTCGATGTTACTAAAGGCCAGCGGTCTCGATGGGTCAGAAACTTGTATCTTTCGATCTAGAGACTACCCGTTAAGTGGCACTGAAGCGATAGAACTTTCGTTGTGAAGACACAGGCGGGAACATCTGCTTACACTCTTGCTTGCAGTGATCGTAACCGGAACGGATGCTTGCCTCGTCGGTAAATGGAATGCGCCAGAGATCGAAGCAATGTCGTAACCTGCTTGGCCTCTTGGCCCAGACCAAGGGAGCGACACTGCCGGCACAGAGAATTGAGCTCGCTATAAAAGCACCATTAACGAGTTCCCCTGGTAAGCGTCCAACGATCTGGCCCACCCGGCCACTAGAATAGATATGAGAACCGACCCTTCCCGGAGCGCTGAGGAAATGCCCTTCTTGTCAATGTTTATGTGGGGAGCCCGCCGCAACTCGCGGCTGATCGCCATATTATCCATAGCGCTGATCGCTGTATTTGATGCGCACGTTGCGGCAGAGATTCCGTTAGGGCTCCTTTATCTCGGGCCCATGCTCATCGTGGGCGCCTCGCTGAGCCGGCTGGAAATCATACTGACGGCTACCCTGTGCGCGTGGCTCGCAGAGTCGTTCGACGCGTTTCCATGGGGAGCCAACACCGGTTTACCGCGCGACCTGCTATACCTGCTGGCCTTTGCCTGCGCTGGGCTGTTTATGCACGAAATCACGCGTAGCCGCAAACTCTCGTTTCGCCACATGCGGCAAATTGAAAGCGAGATGACGGCACGCAAAGACGCCGAGGAGCAGCTCAAAGTACTGGTGGACAGCAGCCCGGCGGCAATTATCACCACCCGGTCGAACGGTTCGATTCTGCTCGCGAATGACGCTGCCAATCGCCTGTTCGGCCTCGAGCCTGGCTCTCTGCCAGGGCGCTCCATCCGTGAGTACCTGCCCTCCCTGGTGAATGTGGCCGCACTCGACAGCAATCGTCAGGCATTCAGCACGGCCATGCAATGCCGCGGTCGGAAGGCGGACGGCGAGGTGTTCCAGGCGGATGTCTGGTTCTCGACGTATGTGACCAGCGCCGGCCCCCGGCTTGCGGCCATGGTGCTCGATACGTCAGAGGACCTGCGGACGCATGAGGAGTCAAGTTTCCACCAGATGCTTGCCAGTTCCCGCATCATGATGGCGGCTGTATCCCACGAAGTGCGCAATGTGTGCGGCGCTATCGGTCTGGTGCACGAGAGCCTGGCGCGCAGCGGCATGCTGAAAGACAACCAGGATTTTGCTACCCTGGGAACCCTGGTGCTGGCCCTGGAACGTATCGCGGCCGTGGACCTGCGCCAGTCATCGAGCCACGCGGGTGGGGTTGAAGTAGGGACATTGCTTGACGAACTCCGAATCATCGTTGAGTCTGGCCTGCGCGATAATGGAGTGAGCAGCCGTTGGGAACTGGAAGACAATTTGCCCCCGGTATGGGCTGATCGCCAAAGCCTGATGCAGGTCTTCCTGAACCTGGCGAAAAATAGTGAGCGCGCGATGGCGGGGCGGGACCGCAAAGAGTTGACCATTACGGCCAGTCGGGAAGGTGTCCGGGGCGGTGATTCGGTTCCACGACACGGGCAGCGGTGTCGCTCATCCTGAGAGGCTCTTCCGGCCATTTCAGGAAGAGGCGCTCTCGACCGGGTTGGGGCTCTATGTTTCCCGCGCATTTATGCGCAGTTTCAAAGGGGATCTGCGCTACGAACCTACGGTGGAGGGTTCCACTTTTGTGGTGGAGTTATCCGCCGCTCCCAGCGAAAACAGAGAGGGAGAAAGTAGACGTGAATACTATGACCCGAGCGATTCAGATACTGCTCATCGACGATCACAGCCTGTTCCGCGAGAGCCTGAGCCGGCTGCTCCAGACCGAATCTGAGTTCGTGATTGCGGGCAACAGCGCCTCAGCCAGTGAAGGGCTGGCCTTTCCTGGTCTGGCCACCGTGGATGTTGTGCTGCTGGATTACGACTTAGGCCAGGAGCAAGGGACGCAGTTTCTCGACGGCGCGAAGAAAATTGGCTTTACCGGTCGCATTTTGATGGTGACGGCCGGCATGAGCGATAGCGTGATGCTGCGCGCTCTGGATAACGGGTGCTCTGGCATTTTCCTCAAACACAGCCCTCCCGGCCGATTGATGGAAGCGATCCGCAAGGTTGCCGATGGCGAAGTGTGGCTTGACCCGGCGGTGACGCGGACGATCATCGCCGCAGCCACAGGCAACGCGGCGGCGCCCACCCGCGCGCAGGGCCTTACCCAACGGGAGCAATCGGTGCTCAAAGGCGTATTTGAAGGCCTTACCAATAAAGAGATTGGCGCCCGGCTGGCGATTTCTGAAAGCTCAGTGAAGGCCGTGCTGCAGCAGTTGTTCGAGAAGACCGGGGTTCGCACTCGCAGCCAGTTGGTACGGATCGCTTTGGAAAAACATGCCGACGAATGGCTCACCCATCCTTCCTGAGTTGACGGAACCCGGTCTGGTTGCGACGAATCGGGTGTGGGATGCAATTGTTGTGGGAGCAGGGCCAGCCGGCTCTGCAGCGGCATATGATCTGGCGATCGCAGGCCGTTCTGTGTTGTTGCTCGATAAGAAGACCTTCCCGCGGCCAAAAGCGTGCGCCGGTGGCCTGACGGTGAAGGCGGTCCAGGCACTTCGCTACTCCATCGCCCCGGTGGTACGCGAAACCGTTAGCCACATCGAGCTTGCCGGCGATCGCTCTGCGGCTTCTGCCAGGTCTGGGCCGCTCGTGCTCAAGAGCCGGTCGCCCATTTGCCTAATGACGGTCCGCGCAGAACTCGATCCGTACTGCCTGCAGCAAACCGTAAACGCCGGCGCGGTGTTTGCGACCATATCGCCTATTCAGCGGATCGAGCGCGCAGAGGATTGCGTTCGTCTGGTCACGCGCGATCGTACGTTCCGTGCCCGGTTCCTCGTGGGAGCGGACGGTGCCAACGGACAGGTACGGACGCTGGCCGCCGAGGGTGCCTGGTTCCGCCGAAGCTTTGCCCTGGAGGTGCAGGTGGCGCTCCCGGCTCACCGGGTGGCGCTCACGTTTGATTTCGCCGCAGTGGCGGATGGATATGGGTGGATTTTTCCGAAAAGGGATCACGTGAATCTGGGGCTCTACGTACAAACATCGGGCGCGAGCCTGACCCGCAGCCACTTGCTGCAGTATGTGAAGCAGACGGTGGGTACGGATGCCCTGCATCCGGTAGTGGGACAGTACCTGGGGATGGGTGCGGGTGAGTTCCAGCCGAACTGCATGCGGGAGGAGTTACGCGGGCGTGTTTTTTTAGCCGGGGATGCTGGGGGTTTCGTAGATGCGCTGACCGGCGAGGGGATTTACGGCGCACTGGTGAGCGGCCAGGCAGCGGCCACGGCAATCCTTTCCGCTGATCCTCTCAGGACCTTTGCGGCCTGCCTCGAGAACTATCGCCAGACGCTCAGTTTTTCATCGCGGGCCGCCGGCGCATTCTATGCCAACCCCGCGCGCGGATTTCGGCTTATGCGCCTGCCTTTGGTTCGCAGCACGCTTATCAGAACTTATACCCACGGTCTGAATGTGCGGAGTTTGCCAATGCGGATAGCCCTGGCCAGAGCTTAGGAATACGGCATCGCTGCAGTTACGTCTTTCGCGGCACCAGCAAAATCCGAAGTCAAGGCAAAGCCGATAACATGCCTCGTGACTAGCCCGGAGTTCTCACCAGTTTTTGTGGTGCGACGACATGTTTTGCGGGTTAGCTAGCCCCCAATTTGTCATCCCGAGCGCAGTCGAGGGATCTGCTGTGCGCCTAATGAACAAACTGGAAAGCGCTCTGGCGACGAGGGTTCAAATGTCCCCCACTCAAGCCAAACGCGGCTTGAATGGGCCACCCTACAGTTTTTAGGGTCCGATCAGTCGCCACTCAGGAGGATCTGCTCCCTGCCCGCATCCCGAAAAGCCGAGGGTGGCCCACTCAAGCCGCGTTTGGCTTGAGTGGGGGACATCCTGCTCCGCTCCCTCAGCCAGACCGATGCGTATCGCACCCCGTTCATCCCGTCCTTCACTTGTACTGCAAGCAGATTCCTCGGGATGACAAGTTGGGGGCTAGCTAATGGGCACCCGAAGTCGTTTGTGCGCCGGCATATTCGTTCAGTGGCGAAACAAACTGTAGATCAAGACTATTAAAACCAGGCTGCTAACGCCGACATACAGCTTGTCTTTCTGCGCGGCGAAGCCAAAGACGCAGTAGACGACACGCATGATAGGCGTCGCGATCAAGAGCAGAACGCCACATCGAATGATGCTGCGGCTATCAAAGTGGCGGATGCCTTCGATCACCGGCGCTATTTGTGTAACGGGAGTGGGCACTCCGTGAAAATGCCGGTAATCGGGGGCCACTCCGTGGGCCTGCCACACGTAGAGCACACTGCCCAGCAAAACCACGGCCGCCGCCAGGCTCACGCCGGTGCGCAGCATACGGCTGATGGCGATCTCCATATGGACGTCCGCTTCGCGCGTCATTCGCTCACAACCTCCCGGTAGCTCCGCTGTATATCATTTCTACCCCAAGCGCGACGATGACTACCGCGAACAGCACTCTGAGAACCGGCACACGCATATTGACCAGCATGCGTGCACCCAGAAGCGAACCGGCCAGTACACCCAGCATGACCGGAGCTGCCAAACCGGAAGAAACGTAACCTCGACTGAGGTAGACACCGGCGCTCGCCGCGGCCGTCACCCCGATCATGAAGTTGCTGGTGGTGGTCGATACCTTGAACGGCAGCTTCATAGCCTGGTCCATTGCCATCACCTTGACGGCCCCGGACCCGATCCCGAGTAAACCGGACAACCCACCCGCGAGAAACATGATGCCGAAGCCGGCAGGAACATTCTGCGCGACGTAGCTCTCACGTCCCGTCTCCCCGGGGTAATCCCCGACCAGCTCTAGCTTCTCCGCAAGCTGGTCCTGTGTGGCCGGCGCCTGTTCGTGCTTCTGCCGCAGACTGCTCCATGCGGAATACAACAGGGTGATACCAAAGATGATGCCGACGACGTGAGTAGAAATGCGCGCAGTCAAATAGGCTCCCAGCAGCGCTCCCAGTGTGGTTGCTACTTCCAGAAACATGCCGATGCGCACGTTAGAAAAGCCTTCGCGTACATAGGAGACTGCCGCACCCGAAGAGGTGGCAATCACGGAAACCAGAGATGCTCCAATTGCGTAGCGAAGATCCACATGGAAGAGCAAGGCGAGCACGGGCACGATCACCACGCCTCCCCCCAAGCCGGTCAGCGCGCCCAGCAGGCCGGCCAGCAGCGAGGTGAACAAGACCGCGCCAGTAAACTCCATCAGTCCCATAGGAATAATGTACGTGCGGGAGGCAGCGGGCAAAAAAAAACCTATCGCCCATCAGAAGAGTCAGCCGGAAATGACGCTGCTCTGCGTTGGTGGACGGTAGAGTTTTTTGTGCAGTGAGTTAGCTACGCGTGCGCGGCCGAGGCGAGCAGTGAGACCGTGTGCCGCTTTACGTGAGGCGACAGGATGGCTTCGTAAATTTCCATCAATTGCGTGTAGTTCACGTCGGCGGTGTACTTCTGTTCATACTCTTCGCGCGCCTGTACGCGCATACAGGCGGCTTCGCCCGGGTGACTGAGGAACCAGCGAACGGCTTCTACCAGGGAATTGGCATTGCCCGCTTCGAAATGCAGCCCTGTCCGGGCCGGGTCCACAATCGAATGCATGCTTCCCAAATCGCTGGCAATGACGGGTAAGCCTACGGCGAAGGCTTCGGCAATGATCATGGGAAAGCCTTCATACCACTCCGAGGGAAGGATGAGCACAGAAGCATTCTTCATCCGCTCAACGATGACGGAGCGCGGCTGCCATTTGAGCCAGGTCACGTTCGTGTTTTCGCGAGCGGCTTGCTCCACCTCGGGCGCCAGCGGTCCATCGCCCGCGATTTGCAGCGGCAACTCGTCGCCGAGTTTTTGCCAGGCATCGAGCATAGCCTGGATGCCCTTCTCGGGGGTCAGACGGCCGACAAACAAAGCGTATCCGCCTTTACCCTGACCGGCGCCGGGATCTGTTTGCACATAGTTCGGCTTCACAAAGAGCTTTTCTGGCGGAAAGCCCCCAGCGATAAACTTATCGCGGGCGAAGTCCGTCAGCGCGATGTAGCCGTCGACACTTTCGTTCCAGGTGCGCTTCACGTGATGGGTGGCCATCATGGCGGCTACAGCAGCGGTGGCCAGCCGGCTGCCGCGATAGCAGGCGTGCATCACTCCCGGGTAAGGCAGGTGCTTGCCTACACAGTCTTCGCACACATGACCGTCGCGATACAAGGTTGCGGAAGGGCAGAGCATGCGGTAGTTGTGCAGCGTCTTGATGACGGGAATCCGTTCATCGTGAGCAGCGTGGTAGGCGGCTGGTGAGATGATCGGGAACGCATTGTGTACGTGCACCAGATCGGGACGGTGTTGCTGCATCAGCGAGCGCAGATCGGAGTAGCTTTTACTGTTCCAGATAGTTCTGCCCAGTAGCACCAGGGGATTGGTGCCGGTGACCTGGTCATTACTGGCTTGGTACAGGTAGACCTCGTGGCCGTGGGACCGGAGCAAATCCGCTTCCTGGGCGAACACCTGGTCTTCGCCACCCGGCTGCTGGTACGAGTTGTGGACTAGTAAAACTTTCATCTTGGGTCTTTCCCGATCAGACTAACAGGCCGCCGAGCGTACGAGATCCCAGAATCGCGATGGCGTGGAGCTAAGCCGCCTGCTTGCCGCGCATTGCACGGGTGACCATCTGCTTCCAAACACTTTGCGTGAGAAGCAGATCGACCGCGCGGTGGAAGAGTGGCCGGGGTAAATAATTGGAAAACCGCCAGAATAAATCCACTTTTGAACCGGACCGCAAGCCGTAGCGACAAAGGTCCGTATGCGCTTGGTGCATATTACTATTCTTCTGCAAACGATGACGCATATAAGTCATTTTTAAGTACATTGAATTGCGATTGATGGGCGGGAAGTTGGCCGCCAGCACCGGATCCACGCTGGCCAGGTACTGCTGCTGCTCGAGCCAAAGTGAATCCATGATCCTGAGTTCCCGTTCGAGCCGGCCGGGCTTGATGCGGGTAGAGTTCTGATCGTTTTGGCCATGCAGACGCCATCTCGCCAGCGGCGCGTCCACCGCACATAGCTCGGTCATGAGTGGGGCAAGCCGGTGAATTCTTTGCTCGGCGTAACCGGTGTACTCCGTGGGAATGGGAAAGATTTTCTCAGCGATTTCACGCCGCAGGGCCAGGTTCGTGGTCGGCGGCAGACCCATCAGGATGCCCGATTGCTCATACGTCTGCTGGGCGCAGTCTCCCGAGGGCAACGCGCTCAGTAACGGATACACACCCCGCTGACGCTGCTGGTTATCCACCAGGCTGGCGCGGTGAATAGCGAACCCGGCATGAGGATGGTCACGGAACGCTTGCACGACAGCTTCTACTTTGCCGGGGAGGAACGTATCATCCGCATCCAGCAGGCAAATGATTTCGCCCGAAGAGTGCAGATAGGCGGCGTTCAGGTTCGCGGCCATGCCCCCGTGGGGATTGCGCAACAACCGAATCGGCAAGCCGCGGCGAATGAAGCTCTCCACCACTTCGCACGAATTGTCGGTCGAAGCATCGTCCGCCACGATGATTTCGGTGGGTGGATAAGTCTGGTTCAGGGCGCTCTCAATGGCCTGAGCCACATAGGCGCCGTAGTTAAAGCAGGTGATCAGCACGGAAACCGTGGGGTTTTGCGACAAAGGGGGCAGCGCGAGCAGGGCGAGCTTGCTGAGAGCTGTGTTCGAGACTGCTTTCTCCGATATTGCCGCTTCTACCGCCATCCGACCCTCCGCCCTATCATTTCAGAACAGCCGGTAAACGCAACTCCACTTCTGCGTTAATTATTCGCTGTTCTCCTGAATTGAACAACCATTCTCCTACAAAAGCTCTGCCTAGCGCACGGGCTGAGGCACCGCGTGTTGCAGGTAGAAAGCTCGCCAGGCGTCTACGAAGTAGTCTTCTGAGCAAACAGAGGCAGCTAAGCGGGCTCGCTGACCCATTGCATGGCGCTCCAAGGAACTCAGGCCTAGAATGCTCTCCAGGCCATGCCTGACACCAGCCACACTTGTTTCTATCAGAAAGCCGTTGTCCCCGTCCCGCACCAGGTCTTCCACCCCGTACAACTGCGAAACGACGATCGGCAAACCGGAAGCTGCGGCCTCATACGTAACCAGTGAAAAGGTTTCGTACAAAGAAGGAAAAACGAATACATCGGCGCTCCACAAAAAGGGTCGCACATCTGACTGCATGCCTACGTACTTTACCCGGTCCTTCAGGCCATGCTCCGCCGCAATTTCCCCATAGCGGGCGATCAGATCAGGCTCGCCACCTACCACGATTAGTTTGATCTGCTCCATGCCAGGCGTGGCCAGTGCCTGCAGTACCAACGGCAGCCCTTTGCGCTCGAACTGTCCTAGTGCGACGAAGAGCCCCACCAGATCCTGATCTTCGATACCGAGATTGTGACGAAATGCACGGCGATCGAAGTCGGCCGGTGATTGCAGTCGCTCGAGGTTAATGGGATTGGGCAGTACAGTCAGTTTGCTATCGATCGAGGGGAACTGTGCCCGCAACTCGCGGGCCAGACCACGCGAGGGCACAATGACCTGCCTGGCGCGGGGGTAGGTGAAGCTCTCCATCCAGGCATGCAGTGTGTGGTCGAGCCAGCGCAGGGCGCCGCGAAGACCACGGGCGCCAGACTTGCTCCAATGGTGTTTCAGGTACATGCGGTGACAGAAGTGGGAATACAGAATGTCGCCGAAAGACAGGTTGCTTTCGAGCGACTGCACCAGGTCGAAGCGCGCACCCGTGCGTAGACGGTACGCCCAGTAATAGATTGGCGCCATGACGTGGAAGGCTACGAACAGCAGCGCCAGTGGGCGGGTGGGCGCGGGCACGCGCACGAAGCGGATCTTTTCCGGATGCGGATTTTGAAACTCCACGGCGAAGACGGTGAAGTCGTGTTCCGCGGCGAGCGCCCGCAACATCGCGAGATGACAACTGCCGGCGGGATTGTTGCGAGTTATTTTGTAGTCGAAGACTGCGATCCGCAATTTTGTTTCCTTGGTGGGCGCTTACCCTATTTTATTGAAACAGGAAGGGGGCGTCCCCATCACAATCTTATCGATCGTGATGGGGACGCCCCCTGTTGGTTACCGAAGAGAACTTGATTCCCAGCGTGTCAGGACCGAAATTTCAGTTCCAGCTAAGGTTTAGATGTTCCTCAGTAAAGCCAAACGCAGCTTGCATGGTCCACCCGAGCATGTTTGAGGCCACATGGACGTAGAGGACATCCGTCCAGGGGTCAGCTAGCACCACTCTTGTCATCCCGAGCAATCTGCTTGCGGTGCAAGTTAAGGACTGGATGAACGGGGTGCGATACGCATCAGTCTGGCTGCGCGAGCGGAGCAGGATGTCCCCCACTCAAGCCAAACGCGGCTTGAGTGGGCCACCCTCGGCTTTTCTGGATGCGGGCAGGGAGCAACTCCTGAGTGGCGACTGATCGGACCCTAAACTGTAGGGTGGCCCATTCAAGCCGCGTTTGGCTTGAGTGGGGGACATTTGAACCCTCGTCTGAATCCTCGTCCAGAGCGCATTCCAGTTTGTTCATCCCGAGCGCAGTCGAGGGATCTGCTGTGCGCCTTTCTCACTCCACAAATTTCTATCGAGCTCCAGCATCGGATGGGCAGAGGAACGTGGGTCTCGATAGCAGCCGCTTTGCTGCCAGGAGTGACTCTCCTGCCTTCCTGCTGAAAGAATGGTTCCTCTGCGTATCCGATGCCGGAGCTCTGTAGAAATTTGTGGCAGGAGAAAGGCGCACAGCAGATCCCTCGACTGCGCTCGGGATGACAAATTGGGGGCTAGCAAGCTAACCCCCAAAAGATCGTCGCACACCAAAGCCTATCCTAACGCGCAAGGCCACAAGCCAAAACACAGCTACAGGCTTACGGCTCCCTTCAACTTGTCGTGCCAATCAGTACTAGTGAGAAATCCAGGCTACGCCATTTTAACCAGCGATAGCCGGCCCGGCCGCGGCACTTTGCCCACAATCTTTCTGGCAATTTCGAGCGAAGCCGTGGCCGCCGGCGAAGGCGCATTGCATACATGGAGAGAGTTCTTGCCTTCGACCAGGAGGAAGTCGTCGACCATGGTGCCATCGCGCAGCAGCGCCTGAGCGCGAACGCCGGCTTTGCTGGGAACCAGATCTTCAGACCTGATTTCCGGAATCAGCCGCTGCAGGCTTCGGGTAAACGCGGCCTTGCTCATCGAGCGAAACATTTCCTGCGCGCCTTCGCGGTAGTAGCGGGATGAAAGTTTCCAAAAGCCACCGTAGGTGAGCACTTCAGAAAGATCACGCCAGCTAAAGTCCGACTTGTTGTAACCCTCGCGTTTAAAGCTCAGCACCGCGTTGGGACCAGCGTGGATGCTGCCATCCATCATGCGCGTGAAGTGTACCCCGAGGAACGGAAACGCTGGATTAGGCACCGGGTAAATCAAGTGCTTCACCAGATGGCGGCGCTCCGGAATCAACTCGAAGTACTCGCCACGGAACGGGACGATCATCGCCTTGGGGTCCATGCCCCCCAGTTTGGCGACCCGATCGCTATGCAGGCCGGCACAGTTGATGAGGTAACGGGTCTCGATCGATCCCCACGATGTTTCGAGCAAATGGCCGAGCGGCGTGGGGACGATGCCCAGGACTTCGGTGCCTACCTTCAGTTCCCCGCCCTGCTGTTGTATCTCGTGCACCAGCGCGTGGCAAACCTGTCGGTAATCGACGATGCCGGTGGTCGGCACGCGCAGCGCCGCGATACAGGAGACGTGCGGTTCCACTTCGTTCACTTCTTCCGGCCTGAGCCGCATGGCCGGAACGCCGTTCTTAAGAGAACGATCGTAGATCATGTCCAGCTGAGGAATCTCTTCCGGCCGGGTCGCGACAATCAGCTTGCCGCACACATCGAAGGGTACGCCGTATTCATAGCAAAAGGCACGCAGCGACTGGTTGCCCGCCTGCGCCATTTCTGCCTTCAGGCTGCCTGGCTTGTAGTAAATTCCCGAATGGATGACACCGCTGTTCCGCCCGGTCTGGTGCTGCGCAAATCCTACTTCTTTCTCTACCAGAAGAATGCGCGCAAACGGGTATTTTCGTCCCAGCGCGGCGCCGGTCGCCAGACCAACGATGCCTCCACCAATAATCGCGAAATCATACATGAGCTTGCCTTCAGTAAGCACCGCCGTGGGGCAGGGCTGGATTTTTTGTCAGACCGAAACAACGGCAGTGCTTAGGCCCATCTTCTCGAGATCCGCTTTGATCTCCTGCTGGTAAATCGGGTTCATGGCGATAGCCAGATCTGGTTTGTAATTCTTCAGGAACGCCGGAGAGACAATCTCCTGCCCCGTGCCAGCCATGTATTTCCCTTCGCGGAAGGGGTTGATGTCGACCGCGTACTGAATCTCGCAGTCTGGCGTGTGCTGGTTCAGCGCGGTCAGAAACGCCACGCCCTTGGAACCAGAGCCCCACACCACCGCACGCTTGCCGCTGTTCTGCGTGTCTTCAAGCGTCTTCTTCCACAAAGCCATGCGTGCTGCCTGATGCTCGGTGAAGTACTTGATGTCGTTATCGACGCGCGTGGGATCGGGCTTCGGCACCGACAAGGGCGTAGTGCGCGATGGCTTTGCCGTGATCATCAGGTACTGATCGTCGTAGTCGGTCCACACATCCATCACGTCGAAACCCTGCTCTTCAAACAGCAGCTTGAGCGATTCGGCGCTGAAGTAGGAGCAGTGCTCGTAATAAATGTCCCAGAATGCCAAATCCTTGAGTACCCGGCTCATATCGGGTACCTGGAAAAACACAACTGTTTCGTATCGGTCACCGATTGAACGTCGCACGGTGCGCATGAAGTTAGCGGTGTCGGGAATGTGCTCGAGCGTCATCTTGCAGCACACAAAGTCGCCCTGAACGTGGGTGTACTTTTCGGAGTAAAAGTCGGCCACAAACTCGACGCCAGTGTTAGCCGCAGAGGGGTTGCGCTCGCTCACGAACGCAGGGTCAAACCCGACCCCAGTGTTTTTGCCGATCTCACAGAGCAGTGAGAGAAACTCGCCCTTGCCGCAGCCAATCTCGATCATCTTTTTACCGTGAAGATCGTACTTCTCGATCATCTGCTCGGCCAGTTTGCGATGGAATGCCTGAAAAGTGCCGGAGAATCCCTGCGTCTCCTCGTATTGCGCCGAGTAGTTGTGGACGGTGGGATCGAACACTGTGTTGGAGATAAAGCCGCAATGGGAGCAGTGGCCCAGGGCAATGTCTCCTTTGGGAAAGTTGACCGCGATATCTCGTGTCGGCATCAGCAATACGCTGTGCACCGGCACCCGCGGCACTTCGTAAAACACGCTCATGCTTCCCTTAAGGCAATTCGGGCAAGTATTCAACTTCGGCATTTCGGCAAACCCCGTCTGGAAGATGTGATTGCTGGTTAAGGTGGAATCCCGATATCGACACACCCGCTGATAGAAGCGGCATAAAGCCGCTCCCTCGCTCCCAGGCGGGGAGTGAGTTACGTGCATCGCTGTAACCGGGGTGGGTAGTGCTTAGACGCGGCAGTGTCTTACGTAACAGTTTCAGTCTGGTGCCGCTGAGGCTCTGTGCCGGCTCTCCCATGGAGTGCCGAATGGTCGGCCTTTTACGCAGTGCTCTGAAGGCTTGTTGGTGGAGTCTGCATCTTCCCTGTTGAAATCGGACAGGCAAAGACTTTGTGACGGAGTGCTGTGAATCCCAATCTCGCGACCAAAGGCTGTCTGGAGACAGGGGGCGCCCGTGAGGGTCGTGTACCCAGGCCTTACTCCACGCCGTACTATGGTTCGCGGCTAGGTGGCGGCGGCCCGGGTCTCAGGCTTACTGGTTGAGACCCGGATACCACTGGAACACGCGGCTGTTAGCGTGCGGCTACCGGTTCTGGACGATAGACCTTTACGCCGTCGCTGGCGCCCGAGGTGTCGTAGGCGGCTGCTACGTCTTCAGGCATCGGGCTCAGATCCTTGCCGCGCATGAAGTCACGCAGCGAGGTGCCGATTGGATGTGAATCGAGGTTCGGCGCACCGGTCTTGGTTTTCACGTCGACCAGGCTGACAGTGCGGAAATCAATACTGAAGCGGGTGCGGCCTGAAGTATTGGGTACCGTCGAGTGCATGTTCGCGGCGGAGAACACCAGGGCGCCGCCTGGTTCCGAAATCACCCTGACCTGGGGATCCAGTTCCATGGGCTGCTCCGGCTTGGGCTGCTCGCGCGTATCCGACTTGATGTGCTTGGCAGCATCCGCGCGGCCAGTGCTATTCCACGCGTAGTAGTTGAACTTGCTGGAACCGTTCTTGACTGCCTCGCTCCAATACTTCGGGTGAAACGCCATCGAGCTCTCTGACGACATTTCGAAAATGGGCAACCACCAGTTCAGCTGGCACATCGGTGCGGAGTACCAGGTATCGCGGTGAAGATGGTGCGCGTAGCCGACACCCGAGGTCAAATAGGCGTCCGACGTCACAGCGCGCAGACGCGGCACGTCGAGATACGTAGTGTCCATGTCGCAACCGAAGTCTTCAAGCATGGCCTGGATCAAACGCTTCGATTCCGGGTGGTGGATGAAGGCAGGCTTCAACGGCGCGAAGATCCTGACAAACTCTTCCACTGGCATGTCGTATTGCGCGGTGGTTGGGTCCTCTTTGCCAAAAGCTTCCTTGATCATCGCCGCCGCAAAATTGGTGAACGCGAGGGAGCTAGGACGGGGTGAGTAAACAAACAGCTGACCGTCATACAAGTGCTGACGGCGCTTCTCGTCATCAAATTTCGAATCAACGTAAATGCTGTGCATGTAGAAATCTCCTTGTCAGTCCCGCTTCTTAGACGACTGCCGGCGTTGGGATCGGAATGATGAACTTTCCGCCGCCCGCCTTGTAGTCGTGTTGCTGCTCCATGATTTCGCTGGCGAAGTTCCAGGCCAGCACCAAAACATAGTCAGGTTTGCTCTCGAGCAGCTTCTTGGGCGAAAGAATTGGCAGGTGATTACCCGGCATAAACCGGCCCTGCTTGAACTCGTTCAGATCGACCACGTAATCGAGCAGTTTCTTATCGATGTCGCAAAATGCTAATAACGTGGTGGCCTTGGCAGCCGCCGCATACCCCGCGATGGTTTTGCCCTTGCCCTTAAGGTCTTTCAGCAGTGCGGTTAACTCGTCGCGCACCGTATGGACGCGGTCCGCGAAGCCCTTGTAGTACTCAATGCTGGAAACACCTGCACTCTTTTCTTCCGCCAGCAGCGCCTTCAGGCGCTCCTTCGGCGCTTCCATGGTTTCGACGAACAACCGCAGTGAACCGCCGTGTATTTTGGTGCGCTCGACATCGTTCAGGAACAGGCCGTGGGCACGGAAAAGCTTGTCCAGTGCGGTGACAGAGAAGTAGCAGAGATGCTGGTGATAGATGGTGTCGAACTCGCACTTCTGAATGAGATCGACGATGTATGGCGCTTCGATGACGGCGACGCCGGTTGGCTTCAATAGCGCCTTGATGCCGTCCACGAACCCGTTAAGGTCCGCTACGTGCGCCAGCACATTGTTGGCCAGGAACACATCTGCTTTCTTGCCTTCGGCGCTGAGCTTTTCAGCCAGTTCCCTGGTGAAGAACTCGTTGATGCTGTTCACACCCCGTTCGTTTGCCGTGCGTACCTGTTCCTCCGCAGGATCGATTCCCAGGACGGGGATCCCGTGATTGACGAAATTCAACAACATGTAACCGTCGTTGGACGCAGCTTCGATCACCAGGCTGCCGGAGTTAAGTCCCCGCGCTTTGATGACTGCTTCCGCGCTACCGGCAAAATGCGCCAGCAAACTCTTCGATACGGAAGAAAAGTAGGGATAATTGCGGCAAAATAAAATTTCCGGCGGAACGGTTTCGGTGATCTGTACCAGCGAGCACTGCGGGCAGAAGACTAGATCCAGGGGCGCCGTAACTTCCGGCGACCCCAGCTGATCGGCTGACAGCAATGCATCGGCTAGCGGAGTGGTTCCGAAGGAGAGAATCGGAACGCACTTATCATAAGAGCAGGCCCGGCAATGAAACGCGGCTTCGGTCATACAGTAGCGGCTCCCACCACCGCTGCTGCGTGGCTGTTGGTTTCCTTGCCGGACTTCTTCGTCCAGCGAAGGTTGCTATCGAGTGCACCATCTGCAATCAGCTTGCGAATATGGGCGATGCGCTTGAAGCGATCTCCCTCGAAGTCTTCCAAGACCAGCCCGATCCTTTTATAGGTTTCGTGCAGTTCGACTGCGCCCTTACGAGCATCCCAAACCGGTTGAAACTCTGGAAGGACCTTGCGGATCTTGCTGCAATCCACGCGGTAGCAACGCTTGTCGGGTCCAGCATCGGCCGCGTACTCGATCACTGTATTCGGCACCGTCTCCTTGACGATGTCGGCCAGCTCGCGAATGCGGTAATTGTCTTCGTTGCGTCCCACGTTGAAGGCTTCGTTGTGGACCACATCGAGCGGCGCATGCATCGCAGCCAGGAAAGCGCGCGAGATATCTGCGATGTGAACGATCGGTCTCCAGGGAGTGCCATCGCTCTTGATGTAGACCTTGCCCGTGGTATAGGCCCAGGCAACCAGGTTGTTCAGCACCAGGTCGAAGCGCAACATGGGCGAAACGCCGAATGCTGTGGCATTGCGCAGGAAGGTAGGGCTGAAGCGGGAATCCGCCAAACGCGCCACATCCTGTTCCACACGCACCTTGGAGGTGCCGTATGGGGTGCAAGGATTGAACGCCGAGTGCTCATTGAGCAGATCGTCGCCACCCGCGCCGTAGTTGCTGCACGATGAGGAGAAGACAAACCGCTGCACGCCGGCTTGTTTCGCCAGCCTCGCCAGGTTCACCGAGGCCTCGTGGTTGATCTCAAACGTGAGGTTGGGATTGAGGTCGCCCAACGGATCGTTAGAAAGACCGGCCAGGTGCAGAATGGCGTCGAAGCCTTCTACATCAGCCAGGGTCGCGTCGCGGACGTCCTTGCGGATCTCAGGGATCGAAGCGATCCCGTCGCTGAAGGTGCTGCCCTCGAAAAGGTTAGTGTCCAGGCCTACGACTTCATGACCGGCTTCCAACAACATTGGCACTAATACCGTTCCGATGTACCCCGCGTGACCCGTTACCAAAACTCGCATTTGGTTCCTCCCAAGTTTTCCATGGTGCGTTGCCGGTTTCCCAGAGACTCTCCAGGTATTTCTTCTCGCGGATGGTATCCATACACTGCCAGAACGCGGTGTGTTTGTACGCCATCAGTTGACCTTCTTCCGCCAACCGTGCCAGGGGTTCCTTCTCGAAGTGGGTATCATCCCCTTCGATGAAATCAAAGATCTCTGGCTCGAGAACGAAGAACGCTCCGTTGATCCAGCCTTCTTTTGCCTGCGGCTTTTCTGAGAACTCGGTGATCTTGTTGCCGTCCATTTCGAGGTGGCCGAAGCGTGCTGTCGGCCGAACTGCGGTCAACGTGGCCAGTTTGCCATGGGAACGATGGAATGCGAGCAAATCATGCAGGTTGATGTCAGAGACACCGTCGCCCCAGGTCAGCATGAAGGTCTCGTTGCCCAGGTACGGGGCCAGGCGCTTGATGCGGCCACCCGTCTGTGTCTTCGTGCCGGTGTCGACCAGGTCGACTGTCCAGTCAGGAACCGCGCCGCCGGCCATCTTCACTTTGCCGGTTTTCAGCGATACATTCAGATCCCGGTTCAGCGAGCAGTAGTCCAGAATGTACTTCTTGATGACTTCGCCTTTGTAGCCAAGGGCGATGGCAAACTCATCGAACCCATACTGGGCGTAGTGCATGAGAATGTGCCAGAGAATTGGCTTACCGCCAATCTCCACCATGGGCTTGGGCTTCAACTCCGTCTCTTCTGCAAGACGTGAGCCAAGCCCTCCAGCAAGAATTGCTACTTTCATGATTGCTAACCTCCGTTTGATTGCAGTGCAACATCGATGGTTTTACGGTTACGAGGCAACATCGAGGGTGGTTGCACTCTCAACAGACTTGGCCGGCTTGGTCCGCGGCGTTTGCAGGCGGAACAGTACCACGTCCGCTGCAATCAACACGTCCTTGCCCATACGACGAAGATGCCTTGCCAGCCAGGGCAATAACAATAGATAACAGCTCAGCCGTTGCCAGAGAGTCAGCGGCGCCCGGGTAACGCTCATGAAGTACTCACGGAACATGCGCCACTCAGGGAAGGTGATGGTGGAGGTCTTGTTCGGGTCCCACCACTCAGGGCTGGGCAATGTGCCGTGGCGGTTGGTAAGGCGGAACCGCGGCGCCTTCAGCCGTACCGGCTTTACCTGCGAGGATTGGTTACTGTGACGGGTGCTGATGAACAAGAACTCGGGTATTTCATGAAAGCGTCCAATCAATCCCATTTGCGCCAGAAGCACGCCGTCACTATTCACATAGCTGCCCTGCGGGGGTAGCGTCTTCAGGGCACTCATGCGCATCACACCGAAAATCTGGTAGCACATGTGATCGTTCAGCAGGAGGTCTTTGAAGCGAACAATGGGATCCGGCGATTCGGTGCGCATGGGCCACTCATAGTTCTCTACCAGGTCTCCGTGTTCATCAATCACCCGGGTGAGCGAATGGGCGACCACCAGCGAATCATCGGCTTCCAGAGCATCCACGCACAACCGCAGGAAATCGGGCTGAATCATATCGTCGTGCGCGGCCCACTTGAAGTACTTGCCAGTGGCCTTGAAGTAAACGTTCCTCAGGTTCCACCCGGCGCCCATGTTCTTCTCTGCGCGGTAATAGCGAATGCGAGAATCCTGTGCCGCATACCGGCGGCAGATTTCCTCGCTGCGGTCTGTCGAACAGTTATCCGAAAGGATCAACTCAAAGTCCCGAAATGTCTGATTCAGTAACGAATCAATAGCGGCTTCGAGAAAACGCTCTCCGTTATACAAAAACAGACCGATACTTAAAAGAGGGGTGTTGCTCATTGCGTCGTGGGCTCCGATATGGGATGGAAGAAAGGCGCAGGGGGTGGGGCGGCTCTCTTGGTGCTTGCATCTGGATAGTGAAACTCTGTTCTTGCAGGCTGCGGAAAACGCAGCTTGGGTCAGGGTTAATTTCTCCAGTGGCTTAGGCTCGTTTTTGCATCAGTCTACAGCATGATCCGTTGTGCTACAGCACGAACCGATGTGCCCTGCTGTAAAAAAAGCGTGTCCGTGCCTGGCTCATGACCGCACACAACACAGCGCTTGCGCAGCTGTACGTGCATGCGACTAGACTTAACAGACTTTGTTGTGATTGCACCCCAGCAGTGACGCGGAGCTTTTTTTGCAGGCCACAAACCCTTAGTAATCGGAACGTCAGGGCACAGCGGCAGTTGCGCCGGACCGCATCTTTTTTCGCAGCCTAAGACATCTTCTTGAAGCGGGCAATCATCTGCTTTAGCCAGCTCTGCCGGATCAGTAGGTTGACGGCGAAGGTAAACACCGGATAAGGCAGGTAGATCGAAGCCTTCCAGAACCATCGATGCCGCGTCCCGGGAGCCATGCACTCCATGTAGCGATCATAGTGACGGCGCACGTCCGGGTCGCGCGCCAGCCGCGCCCACAGATACGTGGAGTGACGGATGAAATGGTTTAGGCTGAGTGGCTGAAACCGTTCTGCGAGTTCTGAATCGATGGTGCCGAGAAAACGTTTTTGGGCTCCCCACAGTGCTTCGCAGTAATCCAGCTCGCGGCGAAAGGAAGCCGCGGATACTTTGTCCGGCCCGTAGTTATTTTCCCCGTGGAGACGATACTCCGCCAGAGCATCATCCACGCGTGTGACCCGTGTGAGCAGGGGCGCCAGCCGGGTGATGAGCTGGTCGGGGCACTTGACCAGAGGCAATTCGAGGGAGAGCGGAAAGATGCGCTCTGCGACTTCGCGCCGCAGACTTAGCCCGGAAGTTGGCGGCATATACGGCAGAACTCCGCCATCCTCAAGCAGGTGTGAGCCGTGCCAACCAGCGGGCAACGGCGCCGACATGGGCCAGACACCCTGGCGACGATGATCCGCGCTGATTCGAATCACCCGGTGCAGGCCAAAGCCGGCATCGGCATTCTCCTGGAAATTGGCGACGATACGCGCCACTTTGTCCGGCAGAAAGAGATCGTCCGAGTCGAGTAGTGCGATGATCTCGCCCCTGCTCGCATAGAAAGCAGCGTTGAAACCCGCTGCCTGGCCAGCATTCTCCTGCCGCATCAACCGCAGGCGCTCATCTTTGCGTTCGTAAGACTCGATCACCTCGACCGAATTATCTGTCGAACCGTCGTCACAAACGATGACTTCAATGTTCTGGTAGGTCTGGTTCAGCGCGCTTTCTAAGGACTCGCCGATGTAGCGAGCATAGTTGTAGTTGGAAATCAGGATCGAGACCAATGGAGTCGCCGTTAACGGCTTCAGCTCCATGGGCTGTAGAGCGGTGAGGGTATCGAACTGGACAGAAGTCATAATTTAAAGTGGGATCCGTGGTTGCCGCGAACAGGGTTTGCCGCCCAGGCGGCAGCGGCCGCAGCAGACTCGAACCGCCTGCCTGCCCCGCTCCCGATCCAGCGAGGAGAGAAGGACAGGACGTGAGGGCTCCTGGCCTAGTAGGCCCCCACTCCCTTCACAACCAGCCCCGGTGTTGCCAGGATGATCTTGATGTCCAACAGTAGCGACCACTCGCGGATGTACTGCAAGTCGAGCCGCACCATCTCTTCGAACGGGAGTTCGCTGCGACCATTGACTTGCCATAAACCGGTGATGCCTGGATACACAGCGGAACGGCCTTCCGACCAATCCGCGTACTCCCGGCTCATGCCGTCCGGCCCCATGTCACCGGCCGGCAGCGGCCGAGGACCGACCAGGCTCATCTCGCCCCGAAGCACGTTGATCAGCTGGGGCAACTCATCCAGGCTGTATCGCCGGATGAATCGTCCAATCGGGGTCACACGCGGATCCTGCTTCATCTTGAAGATGTGCCCCTGCTTTTCGTTCGCATGGGCCACGTGAGAGCGATCCATGGTGGTGTACATCGAACGAAACTTGAGGAACATGAAGTGGCGACCGCCCCGCCCGACGCGCGGCGCCTTATAGAGGACCGGTCCCGCAGAAGTGTATTTCACTGCCAGTGCGATGCCCAGCATGATAGGCGCCAGGCAAATCAGGGCCAGGGTGGAAGCCACGATGTCGAACCCACGCTTCACGATCTCCTGCCCGCGGGTGAATGCCAACGGCCGCAATTCCACCAGCGGTAGTCCGTACTGGTTGATCACGTTAATGCGCCCAGGCTCCGGCGCAAAGTCCACCGTGCAGTTCACGATAACGCCCATGCGCTTGAAGACCTTGTTGCACTCATCCAGCTCGCCCCGGGAGATGGAGCCGTTCAACAGGATGATGCGATTGAGGTGCTCTCGATTGATCAGTTCTGCTAACTGTCCGGTTGAGCCAAGGATCGGTACAGGGAAAGCAAGCCCGTCCGTACTCTGGCCCTCGGGAACAATCAGACCCTTGATGATGTTGCCCACGTTGGCTGTGTTCATCAGGGTGATGAGGCGGTTCGCATGCGGACCATCGCCCAGGAGTGCCGCGCGTATGGGGGAAGGCCAGTGGCGTTCTGCCAGCATTGTGGCGATGAGACTGACCAGGCGCGCGGCGCCCAGGCTGGCAAAGCTGAGCGGCGCAAACAGCATAAAGAACGAACGCGAGACGCCTGTACCTAACTGGCGGGAAAAGAAGGTGATAATCACCACCGCGCAACTTGCCAGCAGAGCACCCTCCGCCGCGTTCAGAGTACTGTTCCAGAGCCGGATGGGACCTTCGACACGGTACAACCGGAGCCGCCAGGCCATCATGACCCAGAGGGCCAGCACTACCAGCAACGAAGGCGCCCAGATCGAGGCATACGTCCAGCTAACGCGCTGAGACGTCAAAGGATTCAGTAAGACGCGCATCTGGATGGTACAAATCCAGGCCGTTGAAACGGCCAGGAGGTCCAGAACAAATTGCATTGTTTGATAAAAACGAAGATTGCGGACATGCATGAGAGCAGTTCTCCCCGTACGCGTTGCTCGCCGAAGCGGCAGTCGCGTTCCTGAAAAAGCAGTCAGCACATTTCCCGGTTTTGCAGAATTCGCAAGCGCGAATCAGCGGCAGCTCATGGAGCCAACCGCCTGGGAATATGCACTAGAAAAAGGGAACACGTGTTGCAAGACGCTCATTAAAATCTCGAAGACCTCTGTTTGATCTTCGCCGGCATCTTTGTTCCCTGGTTTGTCTCGAATTGTGTAGGCAGCTTATGCCACGCGGCGGGGGGATAGCCCGCGTGACACCCTGCTCTTTCTGATGGTTAACGTCCCATTCGAGTTGCAAAAGCAGCCGCGCAAGTACGTTATGCGGCGTTAATTCTGGCACCAGCCTCACGATCTGATTAGTCGCGGGTGGCTCCAGCATAGCTGTTGTAGTGGTTTACGTAGGAGGGATCTTCGATGCGCAGATCACAGCCATTGAGAATGGTGCCGATGACGGGGGTTCCGTCGTCTGCCAATCGCTCCTTGGCTTCGGTGAGTTGCTCTGGGCTGGTTTCGCCGGCGCGGCTGATCAGGATCACTCCATCGGCGTTCCGGCTCAGGAGGCGAGCATCTGCCATGCCCATCATCGGCGGCGAATCGATAAGAACGAAGTCATATTCCGATCGCGCCACCTCGACCAGGCTGTCCAGGAATGTTGAGTGGAGCAGCTTTGAGATGTTGGCTGGCTCCGATCCACCCGGCAGTACGAACAGGCCGGGTACTGCGCTCGGCCGCACCACCGAATCCAGCGTGATTTTGCCGCTGCCCTCATCGAGCAGAGCATCGCTCAAGCCGGTTGCAAACTGCAGACCAAACAGCTTACCGAGGCGAGGGCGCCGCAGATCACCGTCGATCAGCAGAACGCGGCGTCCAATTTCGGCCATGCTGATACCCAGGTTGGCGACCGTGGTCGTTTTCCCTGCTTTCGGCCGGGGGCTGGTGACCAGGATGACGCGTGGGCTCACCCCGTTGATGCGCGTCAGCAGAATGGAGGTGATTGCGGAGCGGTACGCGTCGGCCATCATGGTCTCGTCCTGGCACCATTGCACCATCTCCTTGTCGACCAGCGCCGACTTGCCGCCGGAGCTCATACCATTGTCCCCTTCCATGGCAGCATTGGCCGCGCTCAGGTTGCGCAAAGTCAACGGAATGCGCTCACTGTTGCCGATGCGCGCCGAAGGGATCACCGCAAGCTCCGGCACGTTGAGGTGCTTTACGCTCTGGCCGGGTGTCCGCAGGCTTGCGTCGTTGCGCTCGCTCAGCAGGATGTATACGGTCGAGAAGAACAGGCCGACCAACAATCCAATGCCCAGATTAAGAAACAGATTGGGCTGGTAGGGCGATTTCGCTACCTGTGCCGGACTGACCACGCGCACATCGCTTGATTTGAGTGCCGCCATGATACCGGCTTGCTTCACACGCTGCAGCATCGACTGATACATGTCGCGGTTCGCATCCACTTCCTTCTTCAGGATGTTGTAGCGAACCTCTTTCGCAGACTGGTCGGAGACCACGCCCAGCTGCGCTTTGTAGGCAGCGCCCAACAGCTGTTTTCTGCGGGCTGTTTCAGAGTTTTGCACCCCGAGGCGGCGAACAATGTTGGCCCGCTGCCTGGCCGAGGAGGCCTCGAGTTCGGCGATCTGCGCATTCAGTTGCTGAATCTTGTAGTTGGCCGGAGTCAGGGTAACGCTCAGATCAGACAGCTGACGGTGAAGATCAGCCAGCCGGGCGCGGTTGTCACGCATCGTCTGGTCATCCAGGACCTGAGGTAATGCGTCCGCCGGGCTTTTGGCGGAAGTTTCCACCTGTGCCTTGGTGTCGGCTTCATCCGATTCTGCTTTCTGCAGGTCGGTCTGGATCTGCCGCAACTTATCGGCGGCGACACTCTCCTGGGAGTCGCTGGGGATCACAATGCCCGTCTGTCGGGCATAGGCCTGCAGGTCATCCTCAGAGGATTGCAACTTTTTCCGCGCATCGGCGAGCTCGGTGGCCAGGAACTTGTTGGTACTGCCGGCCGTATTGAGGCGTACTTCCTGCGCATGCTCAACGAATTGATCGGTCAGGGTGTTTGCCGCGTCGGCTGTTAGCTTGGCGTCCGGACCGGTCAGCGTCAACGTGATCAAATCCGACGTGCCATCCACCTTGACCTTGGCGCCGTCGAGCATCGAGAGGACAACTGCCTCTCCATCGGCCTGGGTAACTTTGGGTGCTCCGCCAAACAAACCTTCGATGCGCCCTACCAAACCACCCCTGGCCGCGATCGTCTGGGGCACGGTCGGTGCGAGGATCTGGGCCGTCCTCTGCATCACTGGCGGGCTCTTGAGCAACTTGGTCTGGGTCTCGATGTAATCGGCTCCGGTGACGGAGGAAGCCGTGGGATCGACATCTTTGGTATTCATGAACTCTGAATTGGTGCCCATCACCTCCAGAATGGCTTCAGACTTGTAAGTCTTGTGCGCGACCAGGGTGTAGAGCACAGCCAGCAGCAGGGCCCCCCCAAGTATGGACGCGACAGCGTTGCGGTGGCGCCGCAGCAGGGCAGAGTAGTTCACGGATACTTCCGCCGGGGGCCGATGGGCGGCGACGGGGCGGGAGATCTCAATCGAAGTATGGCGGCCGCTGGTGATGCGGCCCTCCGTAGAGCGGGGTCCTGGAATGATCTGCTGGTTCGGCGTCATTTCTTTTGTAGTCCTTTCGGATTGATCGTGTTCGCTTTATCGAACCGATCTCAGTCGCAGTGCAGTGCGCTTCAGATTAAAAGTACGGCCAGCCGTGTAATTGGGGGTCTTGCAAGGGGCCATTCTCAAAAGATGTTTGCTCGACCACTAACGGCGGTAGATGGCCATCCCTGTACCCAGGCCGATCGCTGCTTCCACACCGCGCTGACTGAACTGCTTCAAAACGCTGTTCGGTACATAAAGAATGTCGTCCGGCTGCAATTTGAGGTCCGGAGCCTTGTTATCCATTATTTTCTTGATGTTGGCGGGTATTTGTTCGCGCTCTGCTCCCGCGGAAGCACGTAATATGCGGGTGCTGCTCATAGCGGCGTCGGAATTCCATCCGCCGGCCAGGGCGATCGCCTGAGTGAGGGAAACCGTTTCGTTATCGGTCATTACATAGCCACCCGGCCGGTTCACATTGCCGAGGACATAGATCATGCGGGCCCGGGGTACGGTGATGACATCGTGGGGCTTGATCAGAATATTTCCCTGTGGATTTTTGCCGCTCATGACGTCCCGTATGTTCACATGGGCGACGCTGTACTTGCCGGTCGCATCGGTGAAGGCGCCTGCCACAGGGATGGGCCCTTCGTCCAGGTTCCGCGTGATCAGCACGCTGTCCCCGGCATCCGCGCGAAGACCGCCGGCTTGCCCGATGACTTCCATAAGGTTGCGGGTACCGCGCAGCTGCACGACACCTGGCAGACCAACGTTGCCTGCTACAGATACCGGCTGGCTGCGGAACTCGGTGACCTGCACCGTCACCTGCGGGTCCTTGAAATACTTCTTGTAATCCGCAATTAGCGAAGTTTGCAGTTGGTCTACGGTCAGGCCCGCTGCCTTTACTCGCCCGATCATGGGCAAGGTCACGGTGCCGTCATTGCCGATCTGCGCCGGCCGGTCCGGAATATCATCGGCGGCAAATACCCGCACAGTGATCGTATCTTCGGGACCGAGAACATAATTCGTGTTGTTGACGCCGGTGTTGCTGGTCACGTTCGGATTAGTGAATGTGGCCGGTGTGACAGTTCCGTTCTGGTTACCCGGATTACCGGCTTCTGTGGGACCCGTGTAGGGCGCCTGGGTTGCGGGCACGTACGGGCCCGCCTGGTCCTGCAGGAGCACTTACGGTGGGAGATGGCCTGGTGCTCTGGGCGTCCTGCGCCCACACGGGCGAAAGCACAATGCCTTGAACACAAACGGAAAATAGAATCAGTCCGGCTGGAGTTTTCCTCATAAATTGACTCACCATGGGGTATCTGGATCTCCCACCGGGAATACCTCCGGCGGGGCCTGGGCTCCCGTGGGAGCCCTTTTAGAGACAGGAATAGACCTATCAAAACCTGGGAGCCGGCGCTCAGCCGGCAAGGGGGACGTACGAAACCAGTTCTACGACACCGGGGGGCGTACGGTACGAACGGAAGAACCAAACACTTGGGATAGACAGAAAGGAAGCAAAGTCCTGCAAAGGGTGGTACTAAGCCATTAAACGCTCGGCGGCTACGGGTGCATGCGGCGAAACCCAATCCGGGTGTACTTCGACTAGTACGGAACGCCGCAAGAGGTTGACGGAAAGAATCAATCGTTGCGAACGTCGCACCTCCACCAGGATACCGGTCAGCCCGGCAAGCGGGCCGCGCAGAATCGAGAAGGATCCGGATTCGCCGGCCTCGGTATAAGGCCATGCTTCCAGCGGTACATCGACGCTGACTGTCTTTTGCAGCGCTTCAATCTCCGCTTTGTCTGCGGGCAGTGGATTCGTGCCTGCCCTGACCACGTCGATCACCCCACTCGTCATCAGCACCGGCACAATCTGCGACCGGTGAGTGGAGCAAAAAATGTAACCTGGAAAAAGTGGCATCTCCACGATTTTCGTGCGATCTGCCCACTGCCGCTTCGACTTGTACAACGGTAGGAATTCCGAAAAGCCCTTCTCACGCAGGGCGATGGAAACTTGTTTTTCGTGACGCGGGCGAACTCTGAAAGCAAACCATTCGTTCAATTCTTCGGACCCAGGCGTGCGAACCATGAATTTCTCCGTTACAAGAGTGAGCGTGCTTGCTGCCATTCCCGATGGGATCTCACTTCGCTTCGAGGGGGACGAGCGAACATTTTAGTTTGCCCTTCCACGCGGTACCGAGACGGGCTTCCGCCATCTCAGTTACAGGATAAAAAAAGTCAAATCCCTGTACAACCCGCGCCGCTTCGTCCTGGCCGCAAGGCGCCTAAGTGCCACCTTCGGACCAACGGTCTAACCAAATGGTGCTATAGACAGGAGCAAGTGTCAATCAAATCCGGGGTCATTCATCGTGCATTCAGGAGTCGGAGCCCAGATATATTCCCTCTAAGCGCTAAGTCCTTTTACTGCAACGTCGGGAATCTGTGTATTTTCGTAGCTTCGCCATCTCAGTCACAGGGGCCGACGAAATAAATGAACAAAATGTCATAAAAACACGGATCCTTGGGGGTGGGAACCGTCCGCGCAAGCCTGGCTGATTCTCACCTTGCTCACGCGTGAATAACTACGTATGGACCGTAATCTAGCGGTGTTGACCAGCAGAGTCAATACATCTTCTGCCTGTGCATAACGCCACCGCGCGTTACTTGTGGGTACTGCCGTAACTCGACTGATGAGTTGTCAACCGGATCCGAGAAAAAGACCCAGCTTCGCCATCTCAGTCACACGGATAGTGAAAACATTGCCGGAAACGTTGCATGGTGGCGTGCCTGCTGCATCCTCCATCCTGCTCCGCGTCCCTACTGTTCGCAATCTACCGTTCGCAAGGTAACGAGTCAACGATTACGAGATGCCAGAGAAGCCATCGGTGCTGGTGTGCGGTTACTCTGGACAGTTACCCGTGTTGTTGGCTTGCAAATCGCAGAAGATCGCAGATATCCCGGCTTGATTCGCTCAAAACAAGTGAAATCGCAGGCCGCCTTTTCTCTCCGCAACCATAGACATGCATCCAGCGTGCATGAGACAGTCGTCGAGTTCCAGATTTTATTACAGCGTTGTTTGCGGCTTCAATGCCGTTCAGGCGATTCAATATCGAACCGATTATTGAAGGAGAAAGAGCATGGCCGATCTTAATCAGTTGAAACAGAAATATGCACCCGTGATCGATACTATCCAGTCGTTTAGCGAAGAAGGCGCGAAGCTCGAAACCGTAAGCCTGGATGGAGAAAAGCTTTATCTGAAGGGTTCTGTGCCCTCTGAAGTGATCGCCAATCGCGTTTGGGACGTGATCAAGAAGGTCGACCCGCAATATGCAGATCTGCATCATGAGATCGCAACGACTGGCGGCCCTAACCAGAGCTACAGCGTGAAGAGCGGTGACAATTTGTCGAAGATCAGCGCACGTTTCTACGGCTCGCCCAACCACTACACCAACATCGCCGCAGCCAGCAACATTGCCGACCCCAATAAGATTCAGGTGGGCCAGCAGATCACGATTCCTGTCTTACACCAGTAAGCCTGGGTGTACCCCATTCAAGCCCCGGCGGCTTGGATGGGCCACCCGGCCTTAGTGGCAACTCGAAATCGGTGGGCACAGAACGTCTCAACACCAGCTGACCCTCGCTCAAGACAAGCTGACCCTCTTGAAGAAAAGCTAATCCTATCCAAGACAAGCTGATCCCGGCTCAAAAGAAGCTCTGGGTGCCCCGTCAAATACTCTGGCCGCTTCGCTGAAGCCACCACGAGCTTGCGTGATGTGGATGCAGTCGCAACAGCCGTGCCTGCATTTGGTTCATCGTTCAATCGATACAGGCATGGCCCCGTCCAGAATCTGTTCATAGATTTCAGCCTGCGCCAGGGAAGAGCCGGCTAAATCTTTGTCTGACAGGATTGCCGGCTGCGTAGCGGGCCAGGCGATGCCAATCGAGGGGTCGTCCCACAGGATGGTCCTCTCGTATTGGGGTGCATAAAAGTCAGTCGCCTTGTAAGAGACTTCCGCCGTTTCCGATAACACCATGAAGCCATGAGCGAAGCCGGCAGGCACCCACAGCATCTGCCGATTGCTGCTGCTTAGTATTTCGCCTACCCATTGGCTGAAAGTCGGTGAGTGACGCCGCAGGTCGACGGCGACATCGAAGATCTCCCCGCTGATGCAGCGGATCAGCTTTCCCTGTGGCTGCTGCACCTGGTAATGCAGCCCGCGCACCACCCCCCGGTGCGAAAAGGACTGGTTGTCCTGAACAAACGGACCCTGAATGCCAACCGCGGCAAATGCTCGCTCGTTGAAACTTTCAAAAAAATGCCCGCGACTATCTGTGAAAATTCTCGGCTCGATGATCTGGACATCCGGAATTCCCGCCGCTCGTGCCTTCATCTGTTACTCTCCCTGATCCTCTTCACTTCAGTTCCCTGCGATGCGCATGCTCTCGACTACCTGGTCTAGCTGCGTTTGCCAACTCGGCAACCTGAAACCGAATGCGTGGGCAAACTTATCATTCGACAACACAGAGTTTGCGGGCCGCTTCGCGGGCGTAGGGTACTCCGCCGATGCGATTGCATGCACATGCGGCGCCGGGCTCACGAGCCCCGCATTAAAGATGGTGCGAGCGAAACCAAACCAGGAGGTCGATCCGGCTGCGGTCATGTGGTAGATGCCTACGGGTATCTGCACGCCTATGGCCTGATACTCCTCTATCAGCCGCACCGTTGCCGTCGCGATCGCGGCCGCCGAGGTGGGTGCTCCTACCTGGTCGTCGACCACGTTCAACTGCGGCCGCTCTGCCCCGAGTTTAAGCATTGTGCGGAAGAAATTTCTGCCGTTCAGGCCGTACACCCAACTGGTACGCAGTACCAGGAACTGGTCAGTTTGCTCCGCGATCGCCGCTTCGCCGGCAGCTTTCGACTGGCCATAAACGCTGACAGGGTTCACCGGATCTGTCTCCAGGTACGGTCCCTGCTTCTCTCCATTGAATACATAATCGGTCGAGTAGTGGATCAAGAAAGGCCTGCAACCGAGAGGCCTCCTGGGCCAACACACCTGGTGCTTCTGCATTGATCGCGAAGCATAGATCGCGCTCGCCCTCCGCGCGATCGACCGCAGTGTAGGCGGCGGCGTTCACAATCACCTCCGGCTTCACTTGCTGCACCAGCGCGCGGGTGGCCTTCTGGCTGCTGAGGTCGCAGGTCTCCCGGCCCGCCAGCACCACTTCGTCGCTTGGGCTGCATAAGCGGGCAAGTTCCTGGCCAACCTGTCCGTCTTTTCCAATTACCAGAATTCGCATGGTTTTAAGCGCACGCGCCCAGCGGGCGTCCTTCGAGACGGTTGAATCTCTTCTCAACGCGTGCCGCGAGTCTACTTGTCTTCCACCAGCGCCCGGCGTTCGGCCGGCTCGCCGCACGGCCGCCCTCGGCTGAGCTTGCCTTTCCTGCTGCCGGGTAACTTCGTTGCAAACGCGAACTTTTCACACGGTTCGACCCCAAAATACCCATCCTGCGGAAAAATCTTCCCATATCAACCCTTTTAAAATGAGCGGCTTACAAACTAATGTAATGGCTCCCTAGTGTAATTGCACGCTTTTGGGACACTGACCGATAGTAGCAACAACACGACAGATAAATCCTATTCGGCTCCACGTGCCTATACGGCGCGAACGGCCACCTACGCACTTTTCCTGGCCTTTCCCCAGGCCGCGACGATTCGAAAAATCCGACTTTTGACGAGGCGATGTATGCGTTCATCCCTGATGCCACCCGTGTGTTCCGCGTTGGCCTGTGCTTCTTTGCTGTTACTCGCCGGATGCGGCAATCCCTCGACACAGTCCCTCGTTTCCCTTTCAGTCAGCGCGTCACCCGCCACCATTCCCGTCGGTGGAGCAGCCGTGCTGCACGCGACCGCGCACCTGAGTGATGGCACCAGCCATGACGTGAGCAGCGGGACGCAGTGGACGGTGACTAACCCTGCGCTGGCAACCGTGAGCAACGGCGCTTTGACCGCCAAGGCAGTGGGTATTGTCTCCGTGCAGGCGGCCTACGTCGAAGTCGCGCCGGCGGGAACCTCGCCCGCTGCAGCTACCGTTGCGCCGCAAACCCTCAGCGCGTCCACCCAGATCACCATCAACCCCCAAGGGTCAGCCAACGCGACCAACGTTCCGGTTATTACCTGGAACCCTCCCGCATCCATAACCTATGGCACACCGCTCAGCAGCACGCAGCTCAATGCAACGGCTAACGTAGCCGGCACCTTCGCCTACATGCCGGATAGTGGCACGGTGCTGGGCGCGGGGAACCAGACCCTTTCGCTCACCTTCACCCCATCGGACGGCAAGACGTATTCGGCGGCGACGGCCTCGGTGCAGTTGAGTGTTGCGCAGGCGGCTCCCGCAATTAATTGGCCAGCCCCTGCCCCCATCAGCGTAGGCACGGCCCTCAGCGCGACTCAGCTGAACGCAATGGCGAACGTACCTGGGAGCTTTCTATACAGCCCCGCCATTGGCAACGTGCCTGCCGCCGGGACGCAGTCGCTCACGGCCGTATTTACGCCGACGGATAGTACCGACTACGTGGCCGCCACGGCTCACAACTCCCTTACGGTCGGTTCCGCCCCTGCTCCGCCCCCTGCACCAGTAACTGGCCTGCCGGTACCAGTCGGCTGTGGAGGCCCCACCATCAACCTGAACAGCGGCATGAGCCAGAGTGCCCTGCAAAGCGCGATCAACAACGCGCCAAGCTGCTCCCTGGTTGTGTTTGCCGCAGGTACGTACAACCTGACCGGTCAACTCGGCATTCCCTGCAACAATCTGCAGATGACCGGGCCGGTAGGGGCCACGCCCACGGCAATCCTGGCCGCCCAGTACCAGAACAGAGACATATTCGCGTACGGAAGCAACTGCATGAAGGCCGGCTCCATCAGCTACCTGCACCTCGAGAACACGGGCGGCGTGTACTTCAGCGTGGGCAACAATGGGAACTTCACCTTCCAGTACAACCAGGTGACCAACATCCCTTCAGGCGTCAGCAACTCCGCGGCACAGTCGGGCTTGTTCTTCGACGGTACGCTCTCGACGACGCTCACCAACGTGGTGGTAGAGCACAACACGTTCGGCGATGCCAACTCCTGCACATCAGTGTTTGCCACTGGAACGGACGAGGGCGGCTATTGCGCCGGGATCCTCACCGCCCAGGGCAAGGTCCAGGGGCTCACGGTTTTGTACAACACGTTCAACCATCTGGAAGAAGGCATTCACATCAACCAGATGGCGCCGTTCGTCATCGGCAAAGTCAATAGCGTGTGCATTACCTGCGATTTTGAATACAACTACATCACCGCCTACCACCGCATTGGCATCGAGATTCAGGTTTCCACCCCGGTGGATTCGATTCTGCTGAAGCACAACTCCATCACAGATCCAATTGACTCATCGTACGGCACGTTTGCCGTGTCCATGGCCTGCTGCCAATGGGGCGTCACCCTGGGCACACCGGGCGCATCGCCAGCCTTTATTTTCGACGACAACGTGCTGGTTGCCTCGCTCCCCAGCACGCACGGTTGCCCGCCCTATGGCGTGGAATTCTGGGGGAACGGCGTGCTGGGTAACAATAGCCTCATCCAGGGCACCTTCTGCAATGGCTACACCTGGGGCTTCGGCGGTGGCAGCTGGTCGATCAACAACAACTTCATCTGCGGTCCCAATTACGTGAAGAACGGCGGCTATATCTCGAATGAGGAAAAAGGCAAATTCCCTCCGACGCAGAGCGGGAACCGGACCAGCTCCACCTGCTCCTCCACCAGCAGCATCGCGCCCACGATCTCACCCGCGAGCGGCTCCTTCTCCGGCTCGCAAATGGTTACCCTCGCCGACACGGGGCCGAATACCGGCATTTGGTACACCACGGACGGCAGTACCCCCGTACCCGGTGCGGGGACAGCTCAGTACTACACGGCGCCTTTCCAGGTCTCCACTACGACCACTGTCAAGGCAGTTGGTATGTGGGGATCGCCGAATGAACCCGTGAGTTACCCGGCGGGTTACGGCTATACACCCAGCACTGTGGTCAGCGCGTCCTTTGTCGCTGGTTCTGCAGTCAAGGCGCCTGCTTCGCACCAGAGCCAAACCGAGGGGACGCAGGCCACGCCCACACTGGAAACTCTCACCATCAGCCCGGCGGCCCCGGAGCTCACCATCGGCCACACCACCCAACTGGCAGCCCTGGCCACCTTTAGCGATGGCTCCACCCGCGACGTGACAAATGAGGTGGCATGGCACACGTCTGACCCGCGCACGATCGTGACCGCTCCTGCAGGCGCAGTCAATGCCCTGGCGAGCGGACAAGCCCTGATTACCGGCTCTTACCTCGGCAAGCAGACAGCGGTTCTAGCTGCGAGCACGGTAGGCGCAGCAGCCTGGAGCGGTCCCGTGACCATCACCCGCGGCGGCACGTATTCCGGCAACTGGCAAAGCACCGAGAGCCAAACGCCCGCGGTCACGATCACCACCAGGGAACCTGTCGTGATCGAGGATGCGCATATCCGCGGTACTGGCAATTTGATCCAGGTCACGGTGGCGGGCGCTCAGCTCACGGTGCGTAACAGCCTGGGCGTGGCGACTATCTCTTCAGCTAAAGGCAAGGCCAATGGGGTCTTCCTCGATGCTGGCGCTCCGGCCCGGCTCGATGTCGAGAACAACTACATGGAGAATGTGCGGAGCGGGGTCCTGGTGCGCGGTTACTCAGGCGACCGCAAGGGCGAAGAAGCGATCGTGATCCGCGGCAATCGTGCCCGCAACCTCAATGGATTGCTGAGCGATGGGAACGGCGGCTATTTGCCTGGAGAGGGCGCTAACCGAGCCTCCTCCCGGTTTGTCGACGCGGACAGCGTTCAATCCGTACCCGGCGTGGACATCGGCTGGAATGAGGTCATCGATTACCCGGGACAGAGCCTGGTGAGCGAGGTGATCGAGGTTTACCGGTCCAGCGGGACCCCGAATCACCCTCTGGAGATCCACGACAGTTACATTCAAGGGGCTTACCCATTTCGAGCTGCCGAGGATGCTTACGAGGGCGGCGGGATCAGGATCGATGGTGCAGAGGATGACAGCGCGGAGAACGCCTCCGCCTTCACTTACATCCACGACAACCAGGTGATCGGCACCGTTAACTACGGCATTCACTTCGCCGCCGGTCATGATAATGTCGCGAGCAACAACCGCGTTCTGGGCAGCGGCGTTTTGGCCGATGGCAGGAAAATTGCCGCTCAGAAGGTAGGCCTGCTGAATGCGACGGCATACCGATCGCAGGCGACGTACAACAACTCCATGCACGATAACCTGGTCGGGTGGACTTGTTGGACGGCGGCCTGCAAAGAGCAGGGTGCTCGGCAGGATCAATACTTCCCTGCTACGCCGAGCGACTACGGCAGCAACTTCGCTGTGCCGAGCGGTCGCATCACGCTGGAGATGGAAGAGAGCGAATACCTCCGTTGGCGGGAGAAAACTGCTTCCGCAGGAATCAAGGTAGGTCCCAGCTTCTAAGCGAGCTGCCCTGTGGTCTAGCCTCGGGCCACAGGGCAGCCTGGCGGATAGCATTCTTGCCCATCAGGTCAGTGACGTGTCTGCACGCTGCGCGTGGTGAGCACATTCTTCCTGCGAAAAGCACCCCGGACGCGTGAGTGACCCCATTCCAGGCCGGGCCATCCAGCCTGAGCTCTGATGGCGTGAATCGCCGTTTGCGATTGACCCTCGTGTTCGACCAGCCGGCGCTCTTGGGACTCTCACGGCGACCGGCACACCGACCCATTTCCACTTTTGAGGTACATCGCCCGGCGGGGATCTCAGCTATCGTCGCTGGTACGGCCGATTTCCGGACCGTTGCAGCGGCACGGCGTGCTTTTGTTACCGTAGTAACACATGACAGATGGCTGCACAGGATCGTCCAGGTGGATTTCCGGAAGAACCCATGCGGAAATGGTCCATGATGCTTAGGCTGGGCTTGCAAATAGCTGGTCATCAGAAGGAGAGGTCACTGCCTGATGAAATGGGCGCTTGCTACCATGGTAAGAGAGTGCTGTGGCCGATCGGGATCCCTGCAGCCAAGGGGAGAAGACGGGAGCGCGGCGGCATCAGACATGAGGGGATCAGTCACCCTGACCCTACCTCCGGAACAAACCCATGATTAGGAGATATCTCAGACTCGACGGCTGGACCCAGGCAGTCGTTATTTATCTGTACCTGGGCTTTGCGATCGGTAAGGCGTCTGCTTACCTGGGACTTCTACTGGGTGGATTCATGCTGTTCAGCACCCGGGTGTTGTGGGACCGCTGGTTCAAGGCGCTCACCCGCGACAAAGACGTCTTGCATATCTGGTCGTGGGCATTTCTGGTGTCCGTCGTGTACGGTTTGATCCAAACCGTGATCGGCCTGCTGCGCGGCTACCCGCTGATTACCACACTGGAAATCCTGGTTTTCAATCTTTTTCCCGCTTACCTGTTCCTCGGCATGTTTATTGGAGCGCGCCACCCGGGCCTGTTACGTCACTTTATCCGCTACATGGCTTGGTTCGCGGTGGTTTACACCCCCCTTTATTTCCTTTTCTTTCGCAAGTTGAACGTCTCTTTGTCTGGCCTGCTGCCTGGCAACGACATGAACATTCTGTCGAACTCTGGTTCAGGCTCGATCAGTATTCTGTCGCTGCTGGCCTACGAGCCGAACCTGGTCAAATTCTGGCTGCCCCTGCTGGTTTGCGCTTGCCTGACCATCGCCAACCAGGAACGATCTGATTGGGTGGGCATGATATTAGCCCTTGGCCTCTGGGGCCTGATGGCGAAAAGGATGAGCCGCGTGTTCGCGATTGCGGGCATCGTGGTAGGCATTCTGACGTTCGCTGCGCTGATCGATCTCCGGCTGCCGGCGATTGAAGGCCGAGGTGGCGAGCTTTCTGCCCGGGGAACTGTTTCTCGCATGGCCGGGGCCTTCAGTTCTGATTTGGCTCGGCAAATCGGGGGAGATAACCAGAATGCCGGGTTCTACTACGGCACCGTGTACTGGCGCGAGATGTGGTGGGCCAACATCCGCAATGAGGTTGGCAAGACCTACAGGACGATGATCTTCGGCGAAGGCTATGGGTATAACCTCGCCCACCTTGCCAACAGGGACGTGGAGAAGCAGGGCACCCGATCTCCGCATGACATTCTGTACTTCTGCTACGCGTACTCGGGACTGGTGGGCGTAGCCATCTTTGTCTTGCTGGAGGCGAGCCTGTTCTGGGTGCTGTGGCGCGTCTACAAGGCAACGGGCATCGTCTATGCTCTGGTGTATCTCGCCTACGAGATAGTTCAGGCGTTGTTTGGTAATAGTATCGAGACCCCGCAAGCAGGGATTATGGTTTATTTCACCATTGGTCTGGCGATCGCTCCCTACTTTCAGCGCGAGGATGCGAGCGCGGACGTGGACGATGGTGGAGCCTACCTGGAAGAACCATTCACGCCGGAACTCCACTACCCGGAGATGGAGCCTGCCCGGGGCGACTAGTTGCCGTCGGAGGCACATTACAGATGCATGCTTCGCTTGTGAAATGGGCGCTTTGCCTGGGAGTACTTGGCTTGCTGGGCGGCGGATGCGCACTGCTTGGCCTGTTTATCAGAAGGTTAGGGAGTGGAGCTGGCGTTGGCGTGCGATGCCAACGCGCCGTGAGGCGAACCTTCAGTGACGGGGTGGGGGGATGGTTAAGCCTGGCCACCATGCTGCTCGGCGCCCTCGCTTTGTCGGCCGGGATCGTGTTTTTGCCTCATGCGGCTTCGGAACAGGCTGTTTCTTCCTTCTCGGCGCCGCAAGGGGACTCAGCAGCGGCTCCCACGACGCAATTGGTGACCGTAGCAGTTAGCGAAGAAAATGCACCGGATCGCGGCCGGGGAGAAGTTTCCGTAAATGCTGCCATGAGTACGCGGGCGCTGCAGGCCGCCCTCATTCGGGCTCCCCGGGGGGCGAACATCGTGTTCGACGCTGGCACCTACAACATCGCTAATACGATTGATATCCCGTGCAATGACCTTCACCTTACGGGCCCCGCGGTGACGCCTGCATCCGCCGTGCTGGCCGCCTCTTTCAACAACGCCGACATTTTCGCCTTCACTACCGGGTGTGCTGCCCTGGGGTCGATCCGCTACCTGCATTTCGAGAATACGGGCGCCGTTTACTTCGGCGGCGGAGACAACAGCAATTTCCTTTTTGAAAACAACCAGGTGACCAACCTGCCTTCAGGGCTGAGCAACGGCGGCTCAGAGGCGGGACTTTTCTTTGACGGTTCGTTGCAAACCACGTTGAAAAACGTACTCATCCGGCATAACACTTTTGGTGACCCGCGCTCCTGCACGGCCGTCTTTGCCACCCCCAAGGATGAAGGCGGCTATTGCAGTGGTGTCATCACGTCGCAAGGCGAAGATAACAACATCCGCATTGAGTACAACCAGTTCTTCCATGTGGAGAACGGCGTTCATTTCAACCAGCTTGCGCAGTGGAAGCCGGGCAATTCCAATAGTGTCTGCATCTCCTGCGCGGTCCAGTACAACTACATTGCCAACTACCACCGCATCGGTATCGAGATCCAGACTTCCACGCCGACGAACTCAATCCTGGTTGAGCACAACGCGATCGTTGATCCGATCGGGTCATCGTGGGGTACTTTTGCGGTTTCGATGGCCTGCTGCCAATGGGGACGCACGATGGCCACACCGGGCTATGAGCCGGGCTACATCTTTAACGACAACGTGCTGATAGCCACTTTACCCATCGGCAGCGAGTGCCCGCCTTATGGCGTGGAGTTCTGGGGAAACGGTCCCAGGGGTATGAACAGTCTCATCCAGGGGACGTTCTGTCACGGGTACACGTGGGGCTTCGGCGCCGGCTCGTGGACTATCCACCACAATTACATATGCGGAGCGGATTTCGCCGCCAAGGGCGGCTACATCACGGATCAGCAAAAGCAGGGCAACGCACCCCGCCAAACCGATAACGTAATCGCGGCTAAATGCACGGCTACCCCCTCCACGGCTCCGACGATCTCGCCCGCACCAGGGTCTTTCTCCGGGTCGCGCGTGATCACCCTGGCGGACCCCGGCCTTAATACCGGGATCTGGTACACAACGGACGGCTCCACTCCCGTGCCGGGCTCCGGCACAGCAAAGTACTACACCGGGCCGTTCACCATAACCGCCAGCACCACCGTGAAGGCGGTCGGCATGTGGGGCGCCTTGAATCAACCTGTCAGCTATCCCGCCGGCTACGGCTACATTCCCAGCAGCGTGGTTATGGCAGTGTATAACTCCGTTTCAAGCCTTCGCGGACCGCAACCGAGGGCCGGGCTCAGCGCCCAGCCCGGCCTTGTTACCAAAGGGTAACCGCGAGTTGCGCAAAACCGGTGAGAAGTTTCTCTCAAGGACTATCTCCCCATAGTCCGGAAGGTCCAGTTACGCTATCCTGAGCATGTCATGAGGATCCTGTCGGTAAACAACACAGCGGATATATATGGCTCCGCGCGTTGTATGGAGCGCGTCTTTGGCCGCTTCGCCCAGGATGGACATGAAGTCCATGCGGTACTCCCCAAACATGGCCCTCTGGCCGAGCACCTCGAGCAGTTGGGCGTGCATGTCCACATCCATCGCCGGCTGGCGATTATTGAACGGGCCCAGTTCCGCTCCGTTCTCGGCATATTAAAGTTCCTGGTCTACTACCCCACTTCCGTGTTGTGGCTGATGGCGCTGATACTTCGACTGCGCATCCACCTGGTGCATAGCAACGTCGCCGTAATGCCTACACCAGCGATGGCCGCCTTCTTCACTGGTAGAACGCACGTTTGGCATGTGCGCGAGCTGCTTTCCGAGTTCGGATCGTTGTGGAAGCCCTACCAGTACTACCTATACTTCCTGTCTTCTGCCATTATTGCGATTTCCAATTGCACCCGGGACCAGTTCAGCGTGCGGCTGCGAAACAAGGTGCACGTGATTTACGACGGGCTCGATCTGGCCACCGCCACCCCCGACCCTTCGAAAGTACAGCAGGTGCGAGCATCGTTCTCGCCGGAAAAGATGCTGGTGGGCGTGGTTGGAAGAATCAAGTGGCACCGTAAAGGGCAAGAGGTTCTGGTGCGTGCCGCAAACCTGCTGCGTGACGCCCATCCGGATGTGCATTATCTGGTGGTTGGCTCAGCCGCACCCGGCAACGAGGTGCATGAGCAACGTCTGCGCGCATTGATCAGCGATTGCGGACTGGAAGACGCGGTGACGATGACCGGGGATATGCACGACTCAGCCTCCGTATTTGCTGCCCTGGATGTTGCGGTTGTGCCCTCGGTCCAGGCAGAGCCGTTTGGCTGCGTTGTCATCGAAGCCATGGCTGCTGGAACGCCCGTGGTGGGCAGCCGCAATGGCGGCATAGCCGAGCAGATCGTGGATGGAGAAAGCGGCCTCCTCTTCATGCCAGGCAGTGCGGAGGATCTTGCGGAAGCTCTCGACCGCTTTCTCAGTGACCCTGCGTTTCGCCGACGCACCTCGGAGGCTGGTCTTTACCGGGTGCGCAATGACTTCTCGCTCGAGAGTACTTACCGTTCCATGGCTGCGCTCTTTGCGGAGTTGGCCGGTTCTGGACCGGCCGTCAGTGTGGCCTTTCAGGACTCCCTTTCCTGACGCGACTGGTGCAGATGCCCGTATGGGTTGAGTAGGAATCTCTTTATCGCCGCATCAGGGCTCTGTGCTATTCGCTTGATTGCAATAACAGGCACGCCCTGGCCCAACCCTGGCCCGGATCTCTCACCAGTACTGATTGGTGCGACAGGTTGAAGGGAGAGGTGAGCCTGCTGCTGTGTTTTGGTTTATCGCCTTACGCGTTAGGTTAATTTTTGGTGTGCGACGACATGTTTTGCGGGTTAGCTAGCCCCCTTTTGTCATCCCGAGCGCACTCGAGGGATCTGGACCAGGGTTCAAATGTCCCCCACTCAAGCCAAACGCGGCTTGAATGGGCCACCCTACAGTTTTTAGGGTCCGATCAGTCGCCACTCAGGAGGATCTGCTCCCTGCCCGCATCCAGAAAAGCCGAGGGTGGCCCACTCAAGCCGCGTTTGGCTTGAGTGGGGGACATCCTGCTCCGCTCGCTCAGCCAGAACAATGCGTATCGCACCCCGTTCATCCCGTCCTTAACTTGCACTGCAAGCAGATTCCTCGGGATGACTAGGCGGGGGCTAGGCAGCACCCTTCTTGACGACCGCCAAGGCCCCCTCCTGATAAGTTCCGCCCTTCCCGGGGAGCTTGCTGATCGCGTAGAGTCCGGCTTCCATACGATTCGAAACGCCAAGCTTGTCGAAGATGCGGAACAAGTGGTTCTTCACCGTGTGCTCGCTTAGCTTCAGCGTTCGGGCCAGGTCGCGATTGCTCAAGCCCTGGGCCAGCAGCCTCAGCACCTGCTCCTCACGCTGGCTCAGCAATGCATCGCCCGTCACATTCAGGACTCGTAATGGCCGCGGCTGCCTCAACGAAACCAGTAACTGTTCCAATTGCGCGGAGCTAGCCCAAACCTGCCCAGCGCTCACGCACAAAACACACCGCGTCAGCACCGATAAGTCGCTCTCCGCCTCGCATAAGAGGCCGCGCGCGCCATGATGGAAGAAGCCGACGACGTCTTCCCGGCCCATATCCTCCGAGATCACGATTGGGCGGACCGGCAGACCGGCCTCGACAATTCGCTCCAGGAACGGCAGCGCATCGCACTCCTTGCGCGCACCTTTGCTGCCTATCAAAGCCACATGCGGAACCTTCATCAGCATCGCATCCAGTTCCTGCAGATTGCTCGCGTGTCCCACAACCTCGATTTGTTCCTGCCTTGTAAATGCGAGTTTCAACAAGTCGAGACTCATTGACGGCAGATTTACGAGCACAAGCCGTACGCGGCCCTTCGCCGCTTTTTCCGGAACCACCCCTGCAGCATCCACCAAAGCACCCCAAATATGTGGCGAGCCGCGACGCGGACCACGGACCCAGCCACTCCGTTTCCTGCGGTATGACGCGGGTGAAAGCAACCACGATCACGCCATTTCACGTCCGTCGCTGAGAAGTATGTCTCCGAGTAGTTCGTATTATTAAAAAACCGTTAGGAAGCGACGAATTACCCGCGAAAGCGCCGGGAGAGTGACGGTGGTGTCTCATTCGCTACAGGAGTGGATACCATTGGTGTGCCGGCTGAGCGGACAATATCCCCGATTTCCGCCGGACTCGGAGCATCGAGAAGATCCGTTGGAGCCGCCCGCCCAGCCGTATCTCGTTCATTTGACTAGGCTGCCGGGGGACACTTACCTAAGTCACCGGCAATTCGCATTACCGCGTAGCCTTGTTTTCGAAAGAGCTTACGCGTGACCGCTGACTTTCCGTATACTTTGACTCAAATCTAACCCAACGCTCGGACGAGACGCTCTCCGGTTTCTCTTCGTGCGGACGCAAATTTGTAACAGGGAGAAGTTCTCTCGTGCGAACAGCAACAGATGAACAGATTAACCAGGGCATTGTGCCCGAGCCTCATGAGGGCGCCCGTGTAAATATCCTCGGTGTCGGCGTGAGTGCATTGAACATGGACTTGGCAATGCGCGAGACGGAACGAATGCTAGATCGCGGCGAGCAGGGTTACGTGTGTGTGACTGGTGTGCACGGGATCATGGAAGCACAATCGGACGCGTCTTTCCGCGACATCTTGAATCGATCGTTCCTGACCACACCAGACGGTATGCCGACCGTCTGGCTCGGCCGGCTTCGTGGCTTCAAACAAATGAGCCGGGTATATGGTCCCGATTACATGGTCGCCCTTTGCCAGCGCTCGGTGGCGCGCGGCTACCGTCACTTTCTGTACGGCGGAAAGGAGGGCGTCGCAGAAGAACTCCGCGACGTTCTCACCCGCAGGTTCCCAGGTCTGCAGATTGTCGGCACCTACACCCCGCCTTTTCGGCCGCTGAATGCGGAAGAAGAAAACGATCTGCGCCACCAGTTGGAAGATTCTCAGGCCCACGTGCTGTGGTGTGGGCTCAGCACACCGAAACAGGAGCGGTTTATCTCCGCGTACTCCGGCCGTTTGCCGGTGCAATTGATGGTTGGCGTGGGCGCCGCCTTCGATCTTCTCAGTGGCAATCTCGATGAAGCCCCTGATTGGATGAAGAAGTCTGGGCTGCAGTGGCTTTACCGATTAATCAAAGAGCCAAGGCGTTTGTGGCGGCGTTACTTGATCAACAACCCCAGATTTGCCTGGTTAACTTTTCTGCAACTCACGGGATTGAGAGGTTTCGGCCAGAACTAAATTTTGCTGGAACACCAGCAACAAAACAGATTGCACACCGATAGTCGCCGCTCGCCGTAAGCTGTGCAGCGTATTCGGATCCCCCAGCATTCGCTGCCCATCATGGGCGCACGACGATTGAAGGGACTTGCCGATGGCGACGACTATTGATGTTCTGAACGTAACCTATGCACCTCTCCGCACGACCACAACCACCCGCATCAAATCTTATTACAGGCCTCAGTTAGACGGTCTTCGGTTTGTGGCGTTTCTCGCTGTTTATTTTCAGCATACGTTCCATGCCGGGGCCGATTATTACCTGCACTGGGCAGTGCTGCGGCCGCTGCATATCAGTGCTGCGACCGCTGAGATGGTCTCGAAAATCACGCTCACCGGCGGCGTGGGTGTCTCGTTATTCTTTGCGCTCAGCTCCTATCTCATTACGGAACTCTTACTGCGCGAAATTGAGAACACCGGTCAAATTCATCTTGGTTACTTCTACGTTCGCCGTCTCTTGCGCATCTGGCCGGTATACGGGGTTGTACTGTTCCTTGGCATTGTTGTTCTTCCGCTGCTGCACCTGAGCCAACCCATTCCGCCTATCTACGTCGCCGGCTATCTGCTCATGAGCGGGAACTGGACCTCCGCCATCCTCGGCGGGGCCGCAGTACTGGCGCCTATCAGCCCGCTCTGGAGTATTTCGATCGAAGAGCAGTTCTACTTGTTCTGGCCTATCACGATTCAAAAATTAGGCATTCGGCACCTTAAGTCAGTCTGCTTCGCGCTCATCGCAGTCGGTGAGCTGACCCGGTTTATCCTCACTCTTAACCATGCGGGCAGCGATCTGAGCTACTACAACACCTTCACCCATCTGGACGCGATCGCCTGGGGCGCCCTTTTCGCGTTGACCAGGAAAGATGAGGGGTCCCCAAGCGTGATGCCCCTGTGGCAGCGGAGCACGCTGGCGGCCGCGATCCTCTCAGTGGTGATGGTTGCGTTGCTCTACCCCTATCAAGACGGCTACGTTGTCAGTCTCGTTCTTCTACCCCTGCTCAGCCTCTGCTGCCCGCTCATCATCTTCCTTGCATTGCAAAGCAAGCTGCTCGGACTCAAGCCGTTCCCCTACCTGGGCAAGATCTCTTACGGCTTGTATGCCTACCACGCCATGGCGATCTTTCTTCTCGACAAGGTGGTACCACAGGGCAGCTGGGTCAAACTGTTGATGATTCCCGCCAAGTTCCTGATTGCGATCGCGATTGCGTCTCTCTCGTACAAGTTCATCGAGACACCCATTTTGAAGCTCAAGGAGAGATTTACGTTTATTCACTCCCGGCCGATCTAGCATGCTACGTAGTTTGTCCGCCGGCGTGACTAAGCGGGCTGGGGCGGGCTTTTGATGCTTTGCGCTATGCTTAGGGTTTGCAGGCAAACAAACCACTTCCGGGTAAGACGCGCGCCGGTGTCAGCGCATCAGAGCAGCCATGAACTTTTCGCAGGCTCATCTGGACGGTCAGGAACGAGAGCAGGCGGTGGCTGCGGGACGATGCGTGATTGTCGTGCCTTGCTACAACGAAGCAAAGCGGCTGCAACCGCATCGCTTCGCGAAATTCCTCGAGAGCGAGTCGCTCACGAAGAACCAGGATGTGCATTTCCTCTTTGTCAACGACGGCAGCCGTGACGGCACGCTGGCCGTGCTGGAAGCACTCCGCGCCCGGCACCCTGACCGCATTTCAGTTCTCGATCAGCAGCCCAACGCCGGCAAGGCGGAAGCGGTGCGTAAAGGGATGCTCCAGGCCCTGACCACTGATGGTGCTGCCTACACTGGATTCTGGGACGCCGACCTCGCGACACCATTAAACGTAATCCCTCATCTGCTTGCCAGACTCACCAGGGATACCAACCTGGAGATGATTTTCGGCTCCCGGGTGCGCCTGCTCGGCCACCACATTCACCGCCGCACAATACGCCATTATCTGGGCCGGTGTTTCGCGACTGGCGTCTCGATCGTGCTTGGACTGCCAATTTACGACACCCAGTGTGGAGCCAAGCTTTTCCGCGTCACACCGGCACTCCGTGCCGTGCTCAGCTCTCCCTTCCAGTCTCGGTGGATTTTTGACGTAGAGATCATCGCCCGCTTTTTGGCGTTTCATAACCAGGACGCGCAGTTTGCCGCCACCGCCATCTACGAGAGTCCTCTCCCCCGCTGGGAAGACGTCGCCGGGTCGAAAGTCAAGCCCACTGATTTCCTGGTTGCGTTCTACGAGCTGGTAAAAATACGCAGAACGTACCGACGTGCCATGCGGCACATGGCTCAACCAGCGCCTGCTGATAGCGGCGCAATGGGATCACGATAGTGCCTGGGGCGCCTGCCCCATTGTGTGAACGCTTCACTTTCCTTCTGTAGCAGGTAGACACATGAACACATATCCCTCTCCGGACAGCAATGTCCGTGCCCCTTTGTTTGCCATCGGTCTTGGCGTGATCGTGTTCGTTCTTCGCGCCATGACGGCGGGTCCGGTTTACTTCGCCGATGGCATGAGACATCTGGCCGCGATCGCCGATCACACCTACGTGATCCAGCCACCCGGATACTGGCTGTTCAATCGCACCGCAGGGCTCTTTCACAACCCCGAGCATGCGATCCAGATCATGAACTGGACGTTTTCAGCCCTGGGTAGCATGGTGTTCTATGCCTGTGCTCGCCGGCTGTTGCGTTCTCCGCTGGCAGAGTTGGGAGCCGTTCTTTACGCTACCGTTTTCTTCGCCTGGTTTTCTGGCGATGTGCACAGCACCTACGCCTCACAGTTGTTTTTCCCGCCGATGCTGTTCTATCTCATGCTGCGGTATCGCGAACACCCGCGCACCGTGTGGATTGTGGCGCTGGCTGCATTTTTCTCACTGGGCGCGGGGATACGTCCATCGGACGGTGCCTTTATGGCTCCGCTGTTGTTGCTGTTTGCCTTAAAGCTGCCGCGCAGGCACCAGGCTCTTCTTGCTGGGTTGGTCGCATTGCTGTGCTTGGCCTGGTTGGTCCCTGGCCATCTTGCTCAGCGTAACTATCATCCCGATGATGCGAGCAGTGAGTTGCGCAGGGTGGCTGTGGGCGCGGTGGTTTTCGGCAAGGTCAATGTCTACACCATTGCGAATGCACTTCGATTTTTTCTTCCCCTGGCACTGGCGCTCGGACCTTTGGCTTTCTTTATCTTCCGCGCGCGCAACCTTTGGCTTTGGGTGTGGGCCATTCCTGGCTCCATCTTCTTTTTGCTCCTCTTTATCTCCGACGCTCCCTACCTCAACTGCCTATTGGGTGGATACATACTGTTGTGTCTCGTCGGCTTGAGCCAAAGCGAGAGCAACCGCGTCGCCGTTCCGGTGGTGGTGTGTTCCATTCTTATCAACCTTGCGTTTTATGCCGGGTTTCGTCCTTTGAATCTGGATAACAAGGTGTATGCGATTGTCGAGAAGGATCTCGGCAACTACACGCTGTATGCCGTGAAACACAAGTTTTTTGTCAAACGTCTGGAGTTCAAGCACGCACCGAAGAGAGTGTACTGATAGTTGAGGCCATGCACTGGTTGGCTTCTGTGAATGCCCATATCATCACGGCTCCGGGTGCCAGGCCGTTGGCGCCGCAACCAGTCTGTCTAGAAGACGGGACCAACTTTGATGCCCGCATTTGCCGTCTTGACTGACCAAAGCTGATACTCGTTCTCCTCCATCTCCAGGGTGATCGCTTGTGCCGGCACGAGCGAGTTGCTGTCGTAGTCCTGTGGAGCAGCCGGGAAGTACTGATCACGCCGGTAGCCGTTTTCGCCGCAAGCCGCCGTCCAGCAACTCCATCCAACAACGTTGTCATGCATTGCATTGTTGTAAGTGGACCCGCGGCTTCCCCCGTGGGCATCCGTGTTGCTGAGCCCTACCCGCTGTGCCGCGATTCTCGTGCCATCCGGCAGCAATCCGCTGGAGATCACCCGGTTGTCTGCCGCCAGGTTGTCATGACCGGCAGCAAAGGCTATCCCGTAGCCGGCCGTCCCGACCACCTGGTTATCGTGGATAGAGGTAAAAGCCGAGGCGCTGTCTGGTTGGTCGTCCGGCGCGCCATCCGTCTTGATCCCGCCTCCGCGATATGCATCCTGTGCAGAGTTGGAGGGGTAGGCACCCTGAATGTAGGTGTCATGGATATCGAACGGATGGTTGATGGTTCCGCTCGACCGGTAAATCTGGATCACATCGCTTACCAGACTCCTGGCTGGGTAGTTCACGATTTCGTTCCAGGCTACATCGACGCCTGGCACGGACTGTACATTGTCGAAGGCCAGAAACCGGGCTGCAGTGGCATAGCCGGCTGAGCCCGGGAGGTATCCCTGCAGCCCATCGCTCAACATTCCATTGATATTACGGAGCCGGTTCCCTTTGATGGTGAGTGTTTCCTGAGCGGTGCGGCTGCCCGAGTAACCATGGATTACCACCCCTTCACGCACGTTCTCCACGTAGTTACTTTCTACATCGAGGCGTGCCGGTGATGAGATCTCGAGGAATACACCATTCGGCCGGCCTTTGCTGGCCGCTCGCAGCGCTACCGCGACGCTGTTTCGAACCGTAACCTGCGCGCCCGTGGCGTTCACCTCGATCAGGTTGGCGTTGCCGCTTATGTGCGCATTCTCAATGATCACCGGAGCGTCCGTGGCAATCGTCACCACAGCGGTCTTCCCATCGGTACTCCGCCAATCTCCAGTGTAGGTACCACCCTGGGTGATCACTACGGGCTTGCTCCAGTTGGTCACGCCCAGCGTGCTCGCGACAGGAACAGCGGCATGCAACTGCCCATACGAGCCAGAAATGATTGCGTTCCCGCTGGCCAGGCCAGAAACCGCACCCGAAGCGCTGACCGCAACGGTGCGCACGTCGGATGAATGCCAGGCAAAAGCCGTCGTGACATCCCTGGTCGACCCATCGCTGAACGTGGCGACCGCCTTGACCTGGGCTGATCCTCCGATCACGACCGCTGGCAAGGCCGGTGTGATCGCCACCGTGACTGGGGCAATCACGATCGATTGGGGGGACAATGGGTTGCCAAGCCCAGCCTGCCTCTGCGCTCCCAGCGCCTTGACCACCGACGCGCCAACAAAGTGCGCGCTCACCACATTGCTCGGCACGTACCCGTAGCCGGCTGGGTAGCTGACTGGCTGTTCTATCGATCCCCACATCCCGACCGCATTCACCGTGACCGAGTTGCTGATGGCAAATGGACCGGTGTAGTACTGGGCCGTACCCGATCCGGGCACCGGCGCACTGCCATCGGTGGTGTACCAGATGCCGGTGTTCGCCCCAGCATTCGAGAGTGTGATCGTCTGCGATCCCGTAAACGATCCCCCCGCAGGTGAGATCACCGGAGCCTTACTCGCTGTGGCCGAACACGTGGGACTGGTCACATTGCCTGTCTGCGAGGGTGCCTGCGGCTGATGCTCTTCGTTAGAAACAAAGGTTTTGTATTTATCCATGACGGCACCGCAAATGTAATTGTTATTGATCTGCCAGCCGCCCTCGCCGTAGCCATAGCTGATGCCGTTAAGAAATGTGCCTTGTACCAGGTTGTTCTGGCCGATCGCTCCCGTGCCCCAGAACTCAACCCCCATGGGCGGACCCCAACCACTATTGCCAATCGGCAATGTGGACACCAGGACGTTGTCGTTGACGATCAGCGCTGGGGAATAGCCCACAAACCCCTGAATCGCTCCGGCGGTGCAGCATGCGAACGAGGTCGCAAACGTGCCCCACGATGAATTGACTGGATCCACAATCGAATTGTGCTGAAACATGATGGAGTCGACCGGTGTCGAAATCTGGATCTCCACGCCGATCCGGTGATAGTTGACGATGTAGTTGTACTCAATCACGCATGAGACACACACACCGTTTGGATTACCGATCGCATACTGCGTGGTGAGTTGCTCCAGATGAATGCCTTCTTCGACGTGGATGAATTTGTTATGGCTGATAACCAGGTGCTCCAAATCACCAGTGTGCGTGAGCACCCCCGCGCAGCTGCCACCCTCATCCGTAGCCAGGGGAAAGGTGGCAGCGCAAGAATTGGCATCGCCAAAGGTGTTGTACTCAATATCTATGTTGTCCGTCTTGTTCGACAGCCCTCCATCGAGAAACACACCTGCTTCCGAAGTACTGTAAATACCGCCGCTGGTGCTGATCAGCGCCGGCAGGTTTGTCACAAGGTTGTACTTTACGATGAAGTTGCTGTTGTTCCCCGTGCGCACATACACCCCGCCGGTATTCGCGAAGTGCAGATACATGACAGACCCCAGCTTCGCGCAGTTTCCGTCGTAATCAAAGATGGAATCGTTGGTGTACGTGGCTGCTAGCAGGGCCGTCGGCGTGGCAGCGACCGGCCCCGCGATCTGCAGGTTACTGCACGGAATAGCCAAATGGGAGGAAAGCGTGTAGGTTCCTGCGGCAAACCGGATGAGCGAGCAGGTTGGGGCTTTCTTGATAGAACTCTGCAGCACGGTCTGGCTCATGCTGGGATTCAAATCGATCGTTGGTCCGCCACAGCTGGTGGGCGTGGGCAAAACGGGCGCCGGCGCGGGAACTGGCGGCGTCGGTGGGTTGGGAACTGGAGGCGTGGGTGGATTAGGAACCGGAGGCGTGGGCGGATTGGGAGCCGGATTGGAAGGAGAGCTTACGGTGATCGTTGTTTGCACCCTTCCCGAAGCGTAGTCCACCGCATCTGTGGGGGTAAATACAGCGCTCAGCGATTGCGTACCTGCAGTAAGAACCGTGCCAGCTGCAGGGCTATACAGGAAAGCCCCGGGAACGTTTGCCGAGGCATTCAATTGTGCAACGCCAAGCGCTGTTCCGACCGAAATGGCTCCAGGCGCAGCCCAGTTAAGTACCGGCGTGCCCTGGTTGACTTGCAGCGCAACCGAGGCGGTACCGGCGGAATAGGTTTTGCTGTTGCTGGGTGTGAACGTGACGGAAAGAGTCTGCTGGCCTGCCTTCAGAATCGCACCAGCTGCGGGGGAGTAAGTGAACGTTCCGCCAACGTCCGCGGTCGCGTTCAATTGAGTGGCACTGAGCGCCGTGCCATAAACGATGGCCGACGGTGCAATCCAGGTAATCGATGGAACGTTCGTTGTACCCGCGGCGGTAATGGTAACCGATGCGGATGCATTCAAAGTTGTAGGGGCCGTCGTGCTTGCTGCTGGCGAGTTACCCGCGGGCGCTACTTCCACGTACGCAGCCTGCACCACCACGGTACCGGCTGCTTTCGCAGTCAGCGCGCCGTTATTAACGCTTGCCATATTCGTATCAGAGACAGTCCACTGCGTGCCACCGCTCACATCCTGTGTAGTTCCATCGCTTAGATGCGCAGTAGCTTTAAGGATAGAGGCGCCCCCAACGCTTAAGCTACTCGGCGAAGCAGTCACCGTAAGAGAAGCAAGGCTGGCGGTTTGAGGATTGCCACAGCCTGCTGCGAAAAGCAAAGAACCTAATATGAGCCCGGTACACACCTGCGGCATGGGGGGAATGCGCATGGATTGCCTCGTTTAAACCGATCTTTGAATTGGGTGGCCTGAGAGAAGGAGGCCCTAGCAAAAGGCGCAAACGGACGTGCGCGTCCAGAGACCCGTGTGCAGGTAAAATCTTTTATGTGTTGTTAAGTGTTACTATCCGGCCGTGTAGCGGTTTGCGACAATTGCACCGACGAGCCATTACATTAGTTTCCCGTTGCTTCGCTTGGGGTCTGCGATGTGCGTTTTGTTCTGCGATGGAGTGATGAGGCGCAGAGTATGGGAATCTGCAGGCTGGCGCTAACTCAGACGAGAGATAGATTACTCAGTCTTGACTTAAGTAATAGAGGCCGTAAGCTACTCCGCTAGTTAGCGGGCACCTTAGCGATGTCTATCAGACGTGCTGACTGGGGCGCAGCGAGAATGGGAGGCGCTTCTGCTCATAGCAGGACCGATGGTGGCTGCAGGAGGAACGGCTGGTGAAGACGCAGTTCCTCCAGGTGTGCGCGGTTGGCGCCGTGGGTCTCTCAACTATTTAAAAGAACGTTCTGGCAGGACAGGATTGTTTTCTAACCGTTTGCTGCGCTCCCAGAGGCCTCGACCGCTCCTACGGGTCTCACCATCGCCCTCAACGCACTGCGGCCGCCTGCTGTGTTTGCATTGCCTTTTCGAATGTCTGCTGGGCATCAGCGACGAACGTCCGATAGCCCGCAGGATCGATAAAGACTCGCGGACCGTCCTTACGGTAGCTCTCCAGTTTCGCGAGCATATCGAAGTAACCGCCGTGAGCTCCCAGAAACACATCACAAGGCAACCCGCGCAACAGTGAAAATGTGTGCTGGAAGTCCTGAGCAATGCCGGGGTAGCTGGCAGGGTGGCCGGGTGTCGCGACAAAGTGGTACTCGGACCAGAAGCCCGTGCCTCCAACGATCACGATATTCCGTGTCTCTCCTACGGGTTCCCCTGGGAGATGGGCGCGCATGGTCCACGTCGTGCATCCCCGCGTGTGACCGGCTGTCTTGTGCGCAGTCAGCGTTATCCCGCCAAGGGTCACCGCGTCTCCGTCGTGCAATAAGCGGTCTACGTGTGCAGGCGCGTAGGTGGGTAAGTTAGCGGAGGGCGACAGGAAGTCTGTTCGCCCTCCCGTCTCCATTACGCTCAGGTCCCCATCCATCACCATGTTCTTCGCATGGGTCTCCCGGATCACCTCGGCGGCGCCGGCGACGTGATCGTAGTGCGCCTGGCTATTGAGAAGTATTTTTGTGTCTTTCCAACGGAAACCCAGCTTCTCAACACTGGCCCGTATTTGCGCCGGCGACGTCGCGAGGTTTGCATTGACGAGGATGTTGCCCTGCGGAGTGACAACGAGGTAGCTGGCAAGATCCCGGCTGCCCACGTAGTAAAGATTATCGGCAATACGGAATGGAGCGATGGGAGCCGTCCACGAGGGGTTTACTTCCGCTCGGACAAGCAGGGTCGTGCAGAAAAGCACAAGCGCTAAGCAGGAACGGCGAACGCGCATCTGGCGATTGTAGCGCGGGGCGGTGAAACCCTATCTCTTCGTCGCCGCGGCTTGTGCCGGAGACCAGGGGGCAACCGCTCGAATCCTGATGGGCAGGGGGCCCACTCTGGATTTGGCCAGCGGGCTGCCCGTGTATGAAAATGAGCTATGGCCGAAGTACGCATGGACAAGTGGCTTTGGGCAGCGCGCTTCTTCAAGACGCGCGCCCTGGCCGCAAAGGCTTGTGAGTTGGGCCGCATCACCTCCAACCAACAACCCGCGAAGAGTGCACGGCCGGTGCGGGTCGGCGACCTGCTGCAGATCAAGAATGAAGGCGGAGAGTTTCAGGTGGAGGTGCTTCTGCTCAGCGAAGTGCGTGGCCCGGCGCCGGTCGCTCAGACCCTCTATCGCGAGACGGAAACCAGCCGGGCCGCACGCCTGCAGGCGGCGGAAGAGCGGAAAGCCATGCCGCGTTTCGAAGCCATCGCTGCGGGAAAGCCCTCCAAGCGCAACCGCCGGGAACTGAACCGGTTGCGAGGGCGTTACTAACAAACAATTGCCTCGCCGCGTTACAGAATGGTACCGTTCGCCATACCCATGCAATCGCCAACATCCCCCACAGCCGCGGTTCTCGGCGAGATCGGCCTCCCCGCTCCGCTGGCGCAACTCGCTTCGCGCACGTGGGACGCCATCATCGTCGGCGCCGGCCACAATGGCCTGGCCTGCGCGGCTTACCTTGCGCGCGCCGGCAAAAGCGTTCTCGTGCTGGAGAGCCGAGCCCGTGTCGGCGGCGCCTGCACCATCGAAGAACCCTTTCCCGGTGTGCGCATGTCTCCCTGTGCCTACCTGGCGGGATTGCTTCACCCTCGCGTGATCGAAGAGCTTGGCTTGCCGCAACGAGGGTTCCACTGGACGCCCGCGGTCAATGGCCTGTTTGTTCCTTTTCTTGATGGCACGAGCGTGCAGTTGTGGGATGACGACGATGCCTGCGAAGCAGAAATTCGCCGCTTCGCGCCCCGCGATGTGACTGGCTGGAGAGCCATGACCGCGGTGATCAAGAGGCTGCGCGATGCGTTGCGCCCAGCGGGTGAGCGCGATGTCTGGATCGGAGACGCACCCTCAGCCGAAGAAATAGACGCTCGCCTGGGCAGCGATGAAGAGGCACGTAAGGCCCTCTTTCGAATGGTCGATGGCCGAGATGATGGCAGCACTACATCGAAGATGAGCGCCTGCAGTATGCCTACCTGGGACAGGGCGTGATCGGCACGAAAGCCAGCCCTTTTGATCCTGGCACTGCTTCCATTCGCTATCACCATTCGTCGGGCCGGTTGGGTGGCATGCCGGGGATGTGGGGCTACGTGCAGGGTGGGATGGGCATGGTGTCTTTCTTTTTCTGCGATGCGGCGCGGGAAGCCGGGGCGGTGGTTGCCACGGGCGTGGCCGTGGCAGAGATTGAGCCCGGTAAGGGAGTGCTGCTGGCCAGCGGCGAACGCATGCGCGCACCCGTGGTGATTTCGAATGCGGACCCGGTGGTCACGCTTCGCCTGCTGGGCAAGACCGCCAGCGCTGATTTTCGAGACAAGGTCGAGGGTCTTTCCATCGAGGGGTGTACGGTCAAGCTAAATGTGCTGCTGCGTGCGCTGCCGGATTTCCTGGCGCGTCCCGGGCAGGATCAAGCGCACCACTACGGCCAGATCAACGCACCGCTGACTCATGCGGAATGGAAGGCCGGCTACGCGGCGAACCAGCGCGGCGAATTGCCCGAACAGCTCTGGTGCGAAATCTATTTTCAAAGCGTGCACGATGCCAGCGTTGCTCCTGCCGGCCAGCACACCATGAGCGTCTTCGCGCAATACGTACCTCACACATTTGCCAGCGGTTCGTGGGACGACCATCGAGCTCGGGTGCGTAAGCTGGCGTTCGACTCCATTGGCCGCTTCTGTAGCAACCTGCCGGACGCCGTGCTCGATGCCCAGGTGATGGGGCCCCCGGACATCGAGGAGAAGGTAGGACTGACCGGGGGACACATCTTCCAGGGCGAGTGCCTCCCCGACAACATGTGGAGCCATCGGCTTGCGGCACGGACCTCAATGCCTGGCATGTATCTCTGTGGCGCTTGCACCCACCCCGGCGGAAGTGTGATCGGGATCAACGGGCGCAACGCGGCCATGGCCGTTCTGAACGACATGGCATAACTGGAACCGGATGACCACAGCAAAGCTGAAGCGAGAACTCGGGTTTCGCGATCTGGTGCTGTTCTATATCGTCAGCGGCCTCAGCCTGCGCTGGATCGCCACCGCTGCAGCCTCTGGTCCATCGGCGTTGGCGCTGTGGGTGTTTGCCTGGTTTGGCTTTTTTCTGCCTCTCGCAGGATGCGTGCTCGAGCTTTCTTCGCGCTATCCGCAGGAAGGCGGCCTGTACATCTGGACGCGCGAAGCCTACGGCGAGTTTGCTGCTTTCATGGCCGCCTGGACTTATTGGATGAGCAATCTACCCTACTTCTCCGCGGTGCTTTATTTCGCGGCCAGCAGCCTGCTCTTCCTGAGTCCCCGCGCCGCTTACCTCTCCAATCGCAACATGTACTTCCTCTTGTTCACGGTGATCATGCTGGCCGTGATCACTGTACTCAATGTGGTGGGGCTGGGTACGGGCAAGTGGCTAAACAATCTTGGCGGCATCGGCATGGGCCTGCCGGTCTTGTGCCTGATTGGGTTGGGAGCTGCTTCCTTCGCACGGTTTGGGTCCGCTACCCGCTTCACGCTGGCCAGTGCCGTTCCCCATGCGCATGTAAAGGATCTTATTTTCTGGTCGACAATTTTTTTTGCGTTCAGCGGTTCGGAGTGCGCGTCGTTCATGGGAGATGAGATTAAAGACGCGCGCCGCGTGGTGCCCCGCTCGCTGCTGGTGGCCGGCGTGATTATTACCGTCGCTTATCTTGCCGGAACCGCAGCGATGCTGGTCGCGTTGCCTTCAGGCCGCATCAGCGGCCTCGGTGGGTTTATGACTGCCGTTGACTTTCTTTGCCGGCGGCTGGGCTTCGTTGGATTGATCGCGCCCTTGGCAATTTTAGTGGCGGTCAGCAATGTGGGCGCAGCGGCGGCATATCTCAGTTCCACGGCGCGGCTGCCTTTCGTCGTCGGTATCCACCATTACCTGCCCTCGGCGTTCGCACGGGTGCATCCGCGGTGGCACACCCCGTATGTGGCGATTGTCCTCTACGGGTTGGCGGGGATGCTTTTTGGCGCGATCAGCCAGGCGGGCACTTCTGTGAGGAGCGCGTACGATCTGCTCGTGACCATGAGCCTGATCGCCTACTTCATTCCCTATCTGTTTGTCTTTGCGTCGATGATCCGGCTGCAGGGCCGGCCTTACCTGCCGGGTACGATTCGAGTGCCGGGGGGCAAACCGGTGGCCATCGTACTGGCGTGTACTGGCTTTTTCTCGACTGCGTTTGCCATCGTGCTTTCGCTGTTCCCTGCGGAGGATGAAAAGAATCCGGGGATCGCGCTCACGAAAATCCTGGTGATGACGGCGGTACTGCTGATTACGGGTGTGCTGGTATATCGGCGCGGCCAACAGTCCATCACGCGCGCGGCAGCCCTGGCGCTCAGCGAGCCAGCGTTATGACCCGCGCGGCACTGAGTACTGCCAATCTGTTGGCTCTCTATGATGAGAGCGCGCCATTGGCGGAGGCACTTACCATCCCAGCAGCCTGGTATACCGACGAGCGCATCGGCGCGCTAGAGCAGGCGCAGGTATTCGGGAACAACTGGATCGTTGTCGGAAGAACGGATCAGGTGGCGGCGCCGGGGCAGTTCTTCACCTTTGAGCTGGCGGGGGAGCCGCTGGTGGTGGTGCGTGGCGCCGATCAGGTTCTGCGCGCGTTCTACAACGTTTGCCGGCATCATGCGGCGGCTGTGGCCACGGCTCCTTGCGGCGTCGCCCAGCAGCTTCGTTGCCCCTATCACGGCTGGACCTATGGTCTGGATGGGGCTTTGAAAGGGACTCCCGAGTTTGCCGGCGTTTGCAACTTTGACCGTAGCGCCAATGGTTTGGTGCCGGTCAAAGCAGCCATTTGGGAAAACTTTGTCCTGGTCAACCTGGGCGAGGAACCGGTTGCGCTCACCAGCTTTTCTCGGCGATCTGGCGCCGCGAGTTGCTCCTTTAGCATTGAGCAAGCTTGGTTTTTTTACGCGCAAGCGCTACCAGCTGGCTTGCAACTGGAAAGTGTACGTCGACAATTACCTTGATGGCGGCTACCACGTGCCGCATCTACATAAGTCGTTGAATAGTGTGCTTGATTACAGCGCATACACCATTGAGAACGGGGAACGGTGGTCGCTGCAGTCGAGTCCTCTGGTTGCTTCTGAGGATGCCTCCGTGGCCCAGACCCGGACCGGGGACAGGGCCTGGTACTACTGGCTGTATCCCAACTTCATGATCAATGTGTATGAAGGCGTGATGGATACGAATCTGGTGTTGCCGCTTGGGGAGGACCGGTGCGAGGTTATTTTTGATTTCTTCTTTGCGGATACCAGTCCGAGCCGGGAGCAGCTGAATGCGGAGAGCGTTGCCGTGAGTGACCGGGTGCAGGCTGAGGATGTTGATATCTGTGAGTCAGTGCAGCGTGGGCTGCACTCCCGGGCTTACGGTGCGGGACGATTGTCGGTTCGGCGCGAGGCGGGGGAGCACCTCTTTCACCGGCTGCTGGCGGCTGATCTCAGGCGATAAAAGGAGTGGGCTCAACAGGAAATCCGGGGAACATGTGGCACCCGTCCAGGGAGTAGCTAGCCCCCACTTTGTCATCCCGAGCGCAGTCGAGGGATCTGCTGTGCGCCTTTCTCCCTCCACAAATTTCTACAGAGCCTCGTGCTCCGACCGGATTGAGCGAGGCTGACTTGAATGAGCACCCAGCGGTTGTCGAGGCCGGGAGATGTAACTCGTTACTAGCGACAATTCGGGTGGCCCACTCAAGCCGCGTTTGGCTTGAGTGGGGGACATCTCAACCGGTTAGGCGTTGATTGCTTCGTCGGCTATGTGGAGCGCCTGATCGAGTTGGTCGACGGCGAAATCAATTTCGCTCTTTTCGATGATCAGGGGTGGCGCGATCACGAAGTGACTGATCCATGCCTGGATGGAGACGCCGCGCTTCATCATGTCGGCAGCTACCCGCTCCACGACCGCGACCTTCCCATCGACTTTGTCTTGCTTGGTGTTAAAGGGGGTCTTCAGAACCTGATCCTTCACCATTTCGAGAGCCCAGAACAGCCCCAGGCCGCGCACTTCTCCGATCGATGGATGCTTCGGTTTCAAGGCGTGTAGCTTCTCACCCAGGTACTGGCCCATGGTCCGCGAACGCTTCACCAGGTCCATCCGCTGCATCTCGCGGATGGCGGCTATGGCCGGGGCCAGCGTCATGGGATGCGCTTCGTAGGTGTGACCGTGAGCGAAGAAGTGATCTTCGAAGAACTCGGCGATCTTTTCCGTGGTCGCGCAGAGACCGAGCGGCACATAGGCGGCGGTAATGCCCTTCGCGGTCACGAGAATATCCGGCTTTACCCCCCAATGGTTCATGGCAAACCATTCGCCTGTTCGACCCCATCCGGACATGACTTCATCGGCGATTAATAAGACACCGGAACGGTCACATATCTCGCGCAGTTTCGGCATGTACTCGGGCGGCGGAATCAGAACGCCGTTGGTGCCAACCACCGGCTCCACAATCACCGCGGCTACATCATGCTCGTTCTCGATCATGTGCGCCAGGTAATCGGCGCAGGCGATGCCACAACCCGGGTACGTGTGTTTGATGGGGCATTTGTAACAGTTCACTTCCGGCGCGAACAAAAAGCCCTGGCCTTTGCCGCCCGGCTCCATTGGCCAGCGACGCGGATCGCCGGTGGCGGCAATCGAAGCCATCGTCGAGCCATGATAAGAGCGGTAACGGGCGATGATCTTGGTCTTCCCGGTGTACATGCGAGCGATCTTGAAAGCCGCTTCGTTCGCATCGGTGCCTGAGGTGGTGAAGAAGAACTTTTTCAGGCCCTCGGGCAACACTTCGAGCAACAGCCGGCTCAGTTCGGCCCGCGTATCGGTTGCATACGTTGGCATGATGTAGGCCAGCTTGCCCGCCTGCTCCTGGATGGAAGCGATCACGGCCTGGTTCTTGTGCCCGAGATTCGAACACATGAGCTGCGCGGAGAAATCCAGATAACGCTTGCCGTTTCCGTCGGTAAAGTAGCACCCCTCGGCATCGACCACGTGCAGCGGATTCCAGCTCTTCTGGTATTTCCACGTGCCGTAATTCAACTTTTTCGTCCATGCGACGACTTCCTCGCTGGTCATGGCCACTTCGGGAGACGCTACAATCTCGCTCATCTGTGTTCCCCTTCTCTTCTATTGATTGTAGCGGCGTTAAGTATCTATTCCGTCACGAAGGACGGGTGATCGCCGCCACTACACCGACCGGCTCTTTGTTCACCAGGATCCTGCGACCCTGCTGGGATGGGCCACCCTCGTTTTCTCAGTGCGCGGCCACTGCCAGGTTACCTAACGTCGCCGCGACTGCGCTCAGCCCCTCTTCGAGCACGCGCAGAGCCTCTTCGTATTGTTCATCGGTAATCGTCAAGGGCATGAGCAAGCGGATGATGTTGTCATAGGTGCCTGCATTCAGCAGCAGAACCCCATGGTGCAGGCAATGCTGCACCAGCTTTTTCGCGGGCGCGGCACTGGGTGCGCCCTCCCGATCGACAAACTCGATTGCCTGCATGGCGCCCACGCCGCGCACATCGGCGATAAATGCATGTTGCCGCTGCCAGGCGGTCGCCCGCTCCTGGAACTTCTCTCCAAGCCAGCGGGCGCGCGCCAGCAACGTGCCATCGGCAAACTCCTCGAAGACGGCCAGCGCCGCAGCGCAGCTGGCGGGGTTCCCCCCGAAAGTGCCGCCCAAACCACCGGGGCCGGGAGCATCCATGATCTCCGCGCGGCCGGTGATCGCCGCCAGCGGCATGCCCCCGCCAAGCGACTTGGCAGTGAGCAGCAAGTCGGGCTCGAGACCAAAGTAAGTCGAGGCAAACAACTCGCCGGTTCGGCCGAAGCCGGTCTGTACTTCGTCGGCAACGAATACGATGCCGCGCTCGCGGCAAATTTTCGCCAAAGCGGGCAGGAATCCGGCTGGCGGCACGATGAAGCCGCCTTCGCCCAGGATCGGTTCCACCACGATCGCGGCAACCGAGTCCGCAGCGACCACCCGGCGGAAGGTCTGGTCAAGCATCTCGGCCACTTGCCCCTCGGTCATCGGGCCGCGGCGCGATAACCGCGCGTTCGCCGGCACGCCGAAAGGGATCCGGTAGACATCCGGCAGAAATGGGCCGAAGCCTTCTTTATACGGATGCGTCTTGCTGGTGAGCGACAAGCCAAGCATCGTGCGCCCGTGAAACCCATCTTCGACGGAAAGCACGGCAGGGCGGCCAGTGAAGGCGCGCGCGATCTTGACGGCGTTCTCCACCGCCTCGGCGCCGCTGTTCACGAAGAAAGTCTTCTTGGCAAAGTTTCCCGGCGTGAGCTGGTTCAGCTTTTCTGCAGTGGCCACGTAGCTTTCGTATCCGGTGACCTGAAAACAGAGGTGGAGAAAAGCATCGATCTGCCTGCGCAGTGCAGCCACAACGCGGGGATTGCGATGGCCGACGTTGGTGCACCCGATGCCCCCACCCAGATCGATAAGGCGGTTGCCATCCACATCCTCGAGCATCGCGCCCTCAGCGTGGCGCACGAACAACGGCGTACCGGCATACACGCCGCGCGGAATCGCTTGCGACCGGCGCGCCATCAGCGCACGTGACTGAGGACCCGGCAGTTCCGTATGCAGGCGAATGTTAGCCATGTCAGTACCATCCAATCGGCGACTCGTTGAGATTGATGTATACCTGCTTGGTTTCGAGATACTCGTCGATGCCGTGTACGCCCAGTTCCCTGCCGAAGCCGGACTGCTTAAAGCCGCCCCAGGGCGCTTCCACGCAGGTGGGCTGCATGTGATTCACCCAGACGATGCCTGCACGGATTGCCTTGACCATGCGCAGCGCGCGATAGATGTCGCGCGACCATACCGCCGCGGCCAGGCCGAAGGTGCTGTCATTGGCGATCTTCAGTGCCTCGCGCTCATCGTCAAACGGAATCACGCAAGCGACGGGGCCGAAAATTTCTTCGCGCGCAATGCGGGATGAGTTGTCGACATCGTAGAAGATTGTCGGCTCGACGTAGTAGCCGTGCGGAAGCGAAGCTGGCCGGCCACCACCCAGCGCCAGCTTCGCCTCAGACTTGCCGAGCTGCTGATAGGCGGAGACACGCTCGTACTGCTCACGGCTGACCAGCGGGCCCATTTTGGTGGCACGATCGAGGGGAGCCCCCAGCTTGATGGTGCGCGCCTTCTCGGTCATCGCCTCCACAAATTTGGTATAGATCGAACGCTGCACCAGGATGCGGCTGCCCGCCGAACAAACCTCGCCCTGGTTGATGAAAACACCAAACAGCGCACCATCGATGGCGGCCTCGAAATCCGCATCCTCGAAGAAGATGTTGGGGGATTTACCACCCAGCTCCAGCGTGACCCGCTTCAGCGTGTCAGCCGCGGACTTCATGATGATCTTGCCTACAGAGGCAGACCCCGTGAACGCGACCTTATCGACCCCAGGGTGGGCCACGATGGCGGCGCCCGCAGTCTCTCCGAGTCCGGTGACCACATTGACCACGCCGGCGGGCACACCGCATTCACTCAGCCAACCAGCCAGCTTGAGCATGGTGAGCGGAGTCTGCTCTGCCGGCTTGAGCACGCAGGTACAGCCCGCGGCGAGCGCAGGAGCGAGCTTCCACGAAGCCATGCCCAGCGGATAGTTCCAGGGGATGATCTGCCCGGCCACGCCGACCGGCTCTTTCATCGAGAGGCTCAGTGCGTTGTCGGGTACCGGATTCACCAGGCCCGAAACCTTGTTGGCCAAGCCGCCGTAATACTCGAAAACGGTAGCGGCATCCGCAATGTCGTATTCCGCTTCGACGATGGGCTTGCCGCAGTTGCGCGATTCCATTTCCGCCAGCAGTGGTGCTTCTTCCCGCAGCTTGGCGGCGATGCGGAACAGGATGCGGCCTCGCTCCTGCGCCGAGCTTTGCGGCCAGCCACCTTCATCGAAGGCGTGGCGGGCTGCCGCGACCGCGGCGTGGATATCGGCGGCGCTGGCGTCTGGAATCTCCGCAATCACTTCTTCCGTCGAGGGATCGTAGACAGGAATCCGTTTGCCGGAAGTGCCTTCCGTCCATTCCCCATTGATGAACATCGGTTCAGAACTGATCTGCGACACAGCCATACGGTTTCCTCTCGTTACTCATAGTGATGAGGCCCTGATTCGTGTCCTGGGGGCCTGTGTAACTGCGGAAGTTGCGGGCGACCCGCAGTGGCATACTCCTCGTGGCTGGCGATCGACAATCTTGAGAAACCGGCGGGAGAGCTGGGCGGGCCTACCGGGTGAGCAGACGATCGCAGAAGGGTGCGCACAGCCTGGCTTCGCCGCGCGCATAGCGCAGGAACCACCGCACGCGGCAGAAGCTGCCGATCGCACAGGACGGCATGACGGCCACGGAGGCGAACTTCAAGCGAGGGAGCATGCGCGAGGAACCCTGCGGGCATTATAGGACGGATAGTCAGGGCAGGAAAGGCGTTGCCACGGGTAAACCCTTGTAGTAGTTTTTGAAAAAACCCTAACCTTAGTTTGTGCTGGTGTGGGCGCCTGAGCTCTCCGGGTCTCAGGCATTTCTCTCGGGTCTCACTTGCTTCTCTCGGGTCTCAGTTATTTCTAAGGAGCAGCCTTGTTCAGTAGACATTCGAAGCCAGCCAGACTGATCCTTGTGTGCGCCCTGGCTGCGGTCGCCCTACTCTCCGGCTGCAAGAAGTCGCCGCCCACCTTGAGCCTGCTGGTGTGGGAGGGGTACGCGGATCCCTCGTTCCTGCGCGGTTTTGAAACGCAATGCCAGTGCAAGGTGAGCGCTGCTTACATGGGGTCGAGCGACGAACTGGTCGCCAAGTTGCGGGGAGGCGCTGCTTCCAATTACGACGTGATTTCCCCTTCAAGCGATGTAGCCACCATGCTCAGCCGCTCCGGCCTGGTAGCGCCGCTCGATCTCACGAAGGTACCGAACTACGCGCAACTCTCCCCTACCCTTACCAGCAGGCAGTTGGTGCGGCAAGACGGCAAACTCTATGGGGTACCGCTGACTTGGGGACCGAATCCTCTTTTGTATGTCAAAGGCGCATTCGCCGCGCCGCCGGCTACCTGGGCCGAACTGTGGGATCCGAAATACGCCAACAAGCTTTCTTTCTGGGATGATCTCTCCACCGTCTATATGGCGGCGCAGGTGCTGGGCTTCGGCAAGACCAACCCCGACGAGATCTACCACCTGAGCGATGCCCAACTCGCCCAGGTGAAGGCCAAGCTGATCGCGCTCAAACCGAATATTCGCAAGTTGTGGACCACTGGCGGCGAGTTGACCAACCTGTTTCAGAACCACGAAGTGATCGCGGGCATGGGCTGGCCGCTGGTGACCAATCAACTGCACAAGGGCGGCATGTCGATCGAGGAAGAGATACCGGCGGAAGGCACGACCGGCTGGATCGATCACCTGATGATTACCCAGGCCAGCGATCACAAAGACCTTGCCTACCAGTTCGTGAACTACATGGTGGCCGCGCAGACACAAGCGCAGTTGAGTGATGTGACGGGATACATCCCGGCCAATCCGCAGGCAGCCAGTCTGATGACACCCGAGCAACGCCACGCACTCCATCTGGACAACATCGAGGCGTACCAAAAGCAGATCATCTTCTGGCCAGACGTCCCGCGGCGTGCGCGCTACACGGAAATATGGAATGAAGTAAAGGCCAGCCAGTGAGGCGGGCTGCATGAGCAGCTCAATTCCTCGTTCGCCCATTGACCCGCCTGTATTTCTTCGCCTCGATTCACTGGCCAAGCGCTTTGGGGAACACACCGTGCTTGCGTCCATATCGCTCGACATTGCAGAAGGCGAGTTTCTTACGCTGCTGGGTGAGAGCGGCTCGGGCAAAACCACGCTGCTGCGGCTGCTTGCCGGGTTCGAAGAGCCAACCGCAGGGCACATGCTGCTGGATGGCCAACGGCTGGATGAGTTGCCGCCCCATCGCCGTCCCCTGCATACGGTGTTTCAGAGTTATGCGCTCTTCCCTCATATGAGTGTTGCTGACAACGTGGCGTATGGCCTGCGGGTGCGCGGCTGTGCGCGGGCGGAAATGACCTCAAGGGTGAACGACGCGCTGGCAAAAGTGCGTATGGAAAGATTCGCGGACCACTACCCCCGGCAGATCAGTGGAGGCCAAAAGCAGCGGGTGGCCCTGGCCCGCGCCCTGGTGAACCGGCCCCGTTTGCTGCTGCTCGACGAACCGCTGTCCGCGCTGGACGCAAACCTGCGCCTGGAAATGCAGCGTGAACTGAAGCTACTGCAGCGCGAGGTTGGCATAACCTTCATCTTCGTCACCCACGATCAGAGCGAGGCCTTAGCTATATCAGACCGGGTAGTCCTGCTGCGCAACGGCACCATCGAGCAATGTGGCACACCGCGCGCTCTTTACACCAGGCCTCGCACCGCGTATGCCGCCACCTTCCTCGGCAACAGCAACCTTGTGCCAGCCACCGTGCGAGCAGGCATTGCAGACTGCGGGGCCTTTAGTGCTCCTGTCTCAGTGACAGATGGGGTGACAGATGGACCAGGAACATTTTCTCTCCGCCCGGAGTGCATTGTGCCCTCTGCTGCGGGTGGCTCTGATCAGGAGCTGGTGCGCTTCACTGCGGAGGTAATCAGTGAGCAGTTCCACGGGGCTGATAGTTTGTTGAGCCTCCGCTGCACGGATGGACTGCTGCTGACTGCCCGCGTTCACGGCGTTCGCGCGGCCGGCGGTACGTTTGCCTTCAGGCCTCAAGATCTCGTTCCCCTCGAACCATTGGAGCAGGCATAGTCATGGCAGCCGGCAGAGCGCGCACCACCCCATGGCTGGTTGCGTTGCCTCCGTTTGCCTGGATTGCCCTGTTTCTCTTCGTACCCTATTGCCTCATCTTCTGTTACAGCTTCTGGAGCCTCAACGATGCGCAGCAGGTAGTTCACCAACTCACATTGGCCAACTACCTGCACTTGTTGCACACTCCGCTTTATCTCACGGTAATCTTCCGTTCCATGCGCATCGCTTTCTGCGTGGTGGTGCTGTCGCTGCTGATTGGCTATCCGCTCGCCTGTTTCCTTGTGTTTCAGGCGGGCCGGTATCGACGCATCCTGTACCAGGCCGTCATTCTGCCGCTGTGGATCAGTTACCTGGTGCGTGCCTATGCCTGGAAGGTGATCTTCGGCAATGAAGGGGTGATGAACACCCTGCTGCAGTGGTGTCACGCTACCAGCCACCCCCTGGGTTTTCTGCTTTACAGCCCATTCGCGGTCATCGTGACGCTAACCCACATCTATGTGCCCTTCGTCGTGCTGCCGGTCGTGGCGGCGCTTGAGAAGATTCCCCACGAACTGATTGAATCTTCCAGCGACCTGGGAGCTACGACATGGCAGACGTTTACCCGGGTGATTGTTCCGTTGTCACTGCCAGGAGTGCTATCCGGCGCTACCTTTGCCTTCCTGCTGAGCTTTGGTGATTTCCTGGCGCCGCTGCTGCTGGGTGGTCCGAGCAGCGTTATGATCGCCAACATCGTCGCCAACCTTTTCGGGGCGGACTACAACTGGCCGCTCGGTGCTGCAGTTGCCCTGGTCATTCTGGCAATCGTGCTGCTGGTGCTTACGGTGACACAACGGCTGGAACGGCGCTGGAGGGTGGCGTGACCCGCGGCAGGCGCGTGCTGCCTGCACTGTCGGTAGGGTTTGCCGGCGCGGCCTACGCGTTCCTCTACCTGCCGATCGTCGTGCTGGTGGTGTACTCCTTCAACCGGGACGGCGTCGGCGGCTTCCCGCCCCGGCATTGGACGCTGGCCTGGTACCGCATCCTGTTCGCGGATGACGCGATGTGGTCCGCCGTGGGGAACAGCGCCGTGGTCGCAGTCACGACCGTTGTGCTCTCGATGCTGATCGGCTTTCCGGCGGCCTACGCCCTCGATCGTTACCGTTTTCCCGGCAAGGCGGTTCTGCAACGGCTGGTGCTGCTGCCGCTGATCGTGCCGGGCGTCATCACCGGTATTTCGCTGTTGCTATTGACGGTAAGCAGCGGCTTGCACCTGAGCCTCACCACGGTGATCCTGGGGCATGCGACTGCCCTGACAGCGGTGGCCACGACCGAGATCCTTGCCGGGTTGGCCAAGCTCGATCGTTCGCTTGAAGAAGCCTCTGCTGATCTGGGCGCGAGTCGATGGCAGACGCTGGTGCGCATCGTTCTGCCTGGCCTGCGTACGTCACTGATCGGGACAGCGTTGCTGGTCTTTACGCTCTCGATGGATGAGATTGCGGTCACCTTTTTCTTGATTGGCCGCGAGAACACCTTACCGCTTGAGATATGGTCGCGGCTTCGGCGAGGCGCCACGCCCGAGATGAACGCGATCGCTACCTTGATCTTTCTTTTCTCCGTGGCCACCATCGTCTTGTCACAGTGGTTGTCGCATCGCGGAGAACCGTCGAGCTCACGAATTCTATGAGGCAATTGTTCGCTTATGGCATGGACTGACAAAGAACTGGGTATGGACGCTCGCATCACCCGCCGCGATTTTCTGCAGGGCGCAGCTATGGTGGTGGCTGGTGCTGCCGCGGCTCCTGGAGTGTTAGCGCAGGCCGCCGCTGGGCCGCAGACCCGGCCGGGCTATGATCCCCCCGCATTACACGGGCTGCGCGGCAGTCATGCGGGCGCTTTTGAAGTGGCTCACCGGTTGCGCGACGGATCCTTCTGGAGCTCCGCGGGCACCCCGGAAAGTACCGGTGAAACCTATGACCTCATCGTGGTGGGTGGTGGCATCAGCGGGCTGTCGTCCGCACGCTTTTTCCACCAGGCGATGGGCAAAGCCGCGCGCGTGCTCATCCTCGAAAACCATGACGACTTCGGCGGCCATGCCAAGCGCAACGAGTTCGTTGTCGATAAAACATTGATGGTTGCTTATGGCGGCACCTACGCCATCGAGAGCCCAGCGGTGTACAGTCCGGTGGCGAAAGGCGTCATCCGCGATCTCGGGATTGATGTCGCTTCCTACGCACAGCATGACGATGAGAAGGTCTTTGCCCGGCTCGGGCTCAAGCAGAAAATCTTCTTCGATCGTGAGACGTTCGGCGCCGATAAGCTCGCAGACAAGCTGCCCTTCGGCCGGGTCGAGGACGGCTCCTCACCAACTGCCAACGATTGGAAAGCGTACGCTGCGCAAACGCCACTGACCGATCGAGCAAAAGCCGACGTGGAGCGCCTCTACGCATTTGATCAGGATGTGTTTCCAGGGCTTTCTTCACAGGAGAAGAAGGAAAAGCTGGCGCGCATAAGCTATGCGGATTACCTGACGCAAATGGTCAGGGTGGATGCGCAGGTGGTGGCCATGCTGCAGTCGTATCCCAAGCCGTATTGGGGGCTGGGCATCGATGCTGTGTCTGCGCAGGATGCGTGGGGCCAGGGACTGCCCGGGTTCCACGGGCTAAAGCTCACGCCGGAGCCGGGGCCAGGAATGGGCCGCGACGCTATTTATAACGAGGAAGCGAACAACTACTTCTTCCACTTCCCCGATGGGAATGCTTCGATCGCGCGACGCCTGGTGCACGGCCTTGTGCCTTCTGCCTTTCCGGAGCACGCAAGCGCGGATTTAATGACCGCCCAGGTCCACTACGATCAACTGGACCGGGCGAACAACCCCACGCGTATTCGCCTGAATAGCACAGTGGTTCGCGTGCGCCACGATGGCGACGCAGCGAGCGCGAAAGAAGTCGAAGTGAGCTATGTGCGCGATGGGCGGCTCTACACGGTCAAGGCCGCGCACTGCATCCTCGCCTGCTGGCACCCTGTCATTCCCTACATTGCTGCTGATCTGCCTGCACCGCAGATGTCAGCGCTGAAACAGGCAGAAAAAGTGCCAATCGTCTACACCCAGGTTGCTTTGAAGAACTGGCATGCGTTCGTCCGGGCGAAGGCCGCGAATATTCATGCTCCAAACTGTTACTACAATGAGATGCGCCTCGACTATCGCGTAAGTGTCGGCGACTATCACTGTACGACCAGGCCTGATCAGCCCATCGTGCTCACGCTGGAACGCTTCCCCGGCTTACCGGGCTCAACCGGACGCTTGCAGCACCGCGCCGGACGGCAGGATCTTTTTGTGACTCCGTTCGAGACATTCGAAAGGAACCTGCGGGAGCAGCTGGTCCGCAGTGTAGGGGCGAGCGGTTTCGATCCTCAGCGCGATATTGCGGCGATCACGGTAAACCGCTGGCCGCACGGGTACGCTTACCAGTACAACTCACTGTTCGATAAGTTCTGGGTAGAGGGTGGCACTCCGCCGTGTGTGGAAGCGAGAAAGCCATTCGGGCGTATTGCCATCGCAAATGCAGACGCGGATGCATATGCCTATACAGATTGCGCGATTGACCAGGCGCACCGTGCCGTTCAGGAGATTTGCGGGTAACGAATGACCCCGAGATTGCAGAACAGGGGCACCGTCCTCCGGTGCCCCTCTGATTACTTAGGCTGAGGAACCATCCGGATGTAAGGCTTCACTTGCTTCCAGCCATCCGTGTACTTCTGCTTCGCTTCTTCATCGGAGACGGAGGGCAGGATGATGACATCCTGGCCGGGTTGCCAGTCCGCTGGGGTGGCTACCTTATGTTTCGCAGTCAGCTGCATGGAGTCGATGACACGGATCAGCTCAGGGAAGTTACGTCCGGTGCTCATCGGATAGCTCAGGTGGAGCTTGATCTTCTTGTCGGGCCCGATAATGAACACCGTCCGCACCGTGGCGTTCGCCGCAGCCGTACGGCCATCCGAGGTGGTCCCGGAATCAGCCGGCAGCATGTCATACAGCTTTGCGACCTTCAGCTCGGTGTCGCCAATCATCGGATAGTTAATCTTGGTGCCGCCGACTTCTTCGATATCGATGGCCCATTTGCCGTGGCTGCTCACCGGGTCGACACTCAGGCCGATTACCTTGGTATTCCGCTTGGCAAATTCATCCTGAAGATTGGCCACGCTGCCCAGCTCGGTAGTGCAGACCGGGGTGAAGTCTTTGGGGTGCGAAAAAAGTACTGCCCAGCCATCGCCAATCCACTCATGAAAGTGGATCGTGCCCTGCGTAGTTTCGGCTGTAAAGTCGGGAGCGGTGTCATTGATCCTGAGCGACATGTACGGTACATCTCCTGCCATTGTTGGCGGTATCAAATTCTTTGAGCGTATGACGATATTATCAGGCTGACGCCGGTCCGTGGGTCAGGCTCCCTGGTAGGGGATCCAGACCTGCATGGCCGACAACTGACGATTCGACCAGGCGTAGTAAGGAACCATGCGCAGAGAAGTTGGATGCGGTTCCCCGCCGGGCAGGCTGGCCTGGTACAGGGTGCTGGCACTCGCCGGCAGCCAGGCGCCGGGGTGCTCCAACACCACCACACCATCGAGCAAATCGGGCTGGTAGTGGGCGGCGGTTGTCCCACTCAGCTGGGCCGTATAGCGCGGAAAGCCGGGTGCATCCTCGGCAGCCACCGCCTGGTCAAGCTGCTCCATGCAATACACCAGGGGGCCACGCTGAAAGGCGACGCGGCCACGATCATCCGTGACAGCCAGGTTGGCGTGAACGACCTGCGGCTCCATATCGAAGCTCAGCTCCACCGCATCGCCAGCCGACCAGCGGCGCTTGATGGGCAGGTACTGCCCTGCAGCCACCCCGGCGACGAGCTTGCCATTCACCTTAACGGCGGTTTGCTTTGACCAGCCGGGAATACGCACGAAAAGAGTGAACTCCTGCGCAGACGCCGGGCTCACAGCAAGGTGGACCGAGCCCTCCCAAGGATAGTTGGTGGTCTGCTTGATCGACAGTTTGCTGCCGTTCTCAAGCTGCCAGGCCAGCTCGTTGTTGTCATAGAAATGCACATACACCCCTTCTGCCGAGGTGCTGTAAAAGTAGCCGGGCAGTGAGGCAAAGGTGCGCTCAAGGTTGGGCGGGCAGCAGGTTGTGTCGTACCAGGGGTTGCGGATCTTATCGCCCGTAGTCGGGTCGTACGCCAGCGGATTGCGATAGCAGTAAAGTTTGCCATCGAGCGACATGCCGCTGTTAATGCCATTGTAAAGCGCACGCTCCATCACATCAGCGAACTTGGCATCGCCACTGGCGGAGAGCATCCGCCAGTTCCACATCATGTTGCCGATGGCAGCGCAGCTCTCGCCATACGCCGTCTCATTAGGCAACTCGTACGCGTTGCCGAAAGCCTCGCCATCGCTGCGCGCGCCCACGCCGCCGGTGACGTAGAGCTGATGCGCGGATAGATCTTCCCACAGCCGGTTGAGAGTCTGCCAGTACGCCGGATCGCCGGTTTCCAGGTAGTAGTCCGTCGCCCCGCAGCAGGCATACATAGCCCGCACCGCGTGCCCTTCGAGCTTGGTGCGCGACGTAAACGGAATGCCGCAAAACATGTAGACAATTTGCCGCTCCTGCAGCGGAATGCGGGAATCCCCTTTGAGGATGTAGCCCGCGAGGTCAAGATAACGCCGGTTCCCGGTGGTGCGGTACAGCTCAATCAACGACATCTCGATTTCGGGGTGCCCGGCCACGATGGGTCCCTGGTTTGCACCGGGACCGTAGCCCGGCAACAGGAACTCATCCACAAAGCGCACGCCTACATTCAACAGCGTCGGATCGCCCGTCGCGCGATAGCACGCAATGCCACCCTGCAGCAGGTGCCCGATGCAATAAAGCTCGTGACCGCCGGTTTGCGTTTTGGGCAGCATACGGTCGCCCTTCTTACTCTCAACGAAGTAGGTGTTGAGATAGCCGCTCGGCTCCTGGGCCGCTGCCACCTGACGCGTCATCTCTTCTGCCTGGGCCCGCAACTCCGGCAGCGGACCCGATTGCAAGGCAAACCCGACAGCCTCCAGCCATTTGTAAATGTCAGAGTCGGAGTAGACCGGGCCCCGCTGTGCCGCGGCCGACTTGCCTTCCAGTCGAAGAAAGTTGTCCATGCGCCCGTGTTCCAGCAATTCGTTACGCATGCTGGGAATGCTGGCGGCCACGTTAGTTTGGCGGCGCTTCGACCAGAAGCCTGGCTGAATCGTCACAGCGCGCACCGGAACACTTTTCAACTTGGCGTAGGGGGATTTGCGGGTTTCTATAATGCCTGCCTGCGCCCAATCCGGATCAAGGCTGGGTGCAGCCTGAGCCGGTAAGGCGACGGCGGCGGTGGCCGCCGCGGCAGTAGCCAGGAATTGACGGCGCGTCAGCGGAAACTCTGACATGGTAGGACCCCCCTTGAGACGAACCAAAAGTATAGCCAACGCAGGGTGGAGATGTCCCCCACTCAAGCCGGAAACGGCTTGAATGGGCCACCCAGCGTTTGTTTGGGGTCGCGTAGCGTTTGTTTTGGGTCCACGTAAGGCGCTGGCGGAAACTCCGGGTGCCTCCAAAAGCGAGTGGCTCAGAAGAACGATGGTGGCCCATTCAAGCCGTTTTTTGGCTTGAGTGGGGGACATCTAAACCCTCACGCGCACACCGTTCCGTCTCACTCTTCTCCACGGAAGACCCTCACTAACGAAGGGGAAGAAGATTCGCGCTGTCATCGAACGCGAACTCCTGCGCCGCCCCGGTCGCGATCACACCCGGTCGCCCAGCGATCCCCGGCACACAACCCTCCGAAGCCTGGAAGCGCTCCAGGTTCAACGTGTCGGCAATCCTCACTACCTTCATCTTCGCCGTATCCGGCTCTGCCAGTGAAGCGATCGCCGCCTGGATGGCCTCACGATCATTCTCAAAGTAAATCGGTATTTTCGCCGGCAGCAACCCCAGCGAAGTCAACGCATTCATGTACGTATATTGCAGATTGAGCGATTTCACCAGGCGCGCAGTGGTGAAATCCGCCATGCCGACGCCAACCCCGTTTCCGTTACTGGCAGGCGTCAAATCACGGACGAAGATGCGCGACACGCGCGGCGTCACCGCGCCCGCCCCATGCAGAGAAGAGATATAGCCGGCAATATCGCGGCCGATGACATTCGTATCCATGCCGGAGCCGCTGATGTCCTTGCCCATGCGATCGACGATCAGCAAATCGATGTCATCAAACGGCAGCCGAGCCAGCAGCGACGTAGCCTGCTGAAACAGCCGGTCCTCTTCAGCTACGATCCGCTCTGGCGATAGCACGCGAATCTCGGCCGTCTGATGATGCTGATCTTCCAGGAGCGCGATGGCGCCGAAGATGGGGGCCGCCCCAAGAATCGTCTGCGCAAACGCCCGCAGGACCACCTCGTACCCGAGATGCGCCGCTGCTCGATGCGCGTTGTTGGCGCCCGCCTGTTTACCGAACCCGATCACCAGCATCTTCTGGATGCCGCTCCCGAGATTGCCCCGGAAATCGGTGTGCGGCTTGACCCGGTTCAGCACAATCACACCATCCGCCTGCATGGCGGGCACACTGAAAACCACATCCAGCCCATCGAGCGCGGTGCCAATGGTCTGCACGTCCATGCTCGCCTCAATGGGGACCCCCATGCTCTCTGCGGTAACCCCATAGTTGGCGAGAACCTGAATCTGCCCTTCCGCGGTCGCGCCACCATGACTCCCCATGGCAGGAACAATGAACGGCCTGGCCCCTGCCTCCATCAGCACACCCACCGTTGCCTTGACCACCTCTTTCAGGTTGGTGATACCACGACTGCCTACGCCCAGAGCGATGCGCATGCCGGGAGTAATTTTGCTGCGCAGGCCTTGATCGGTGAATTGCTGCTGCAGTAAAGCAGAGAAGTCGAGCGGCCGCGACGCCGGGTAGCTCTGCTGCATCGCGATCATTTTTGGGAGCTGATTGGCATGAATATTCACAGGAAATCTCCGTCCGCTCGATCTTAAGCGATCTGTGCCACCCGCGCTTGATTGCAGGCCGTCCCTCTTCTGGATACACTTGCCGTTCGCTTCGCCTGGGGTCACGGGACGAAGCAGCAGGAGCGGCATGCGCTTAGCGGGAAAAGTCGCCATCGTCACCGGGGCCGCTTCTGGCATTGGCCGCGCCATGGCCCAACGCTTTGCAGCGGAGGGCGCGCGCGTGGTGGTGGCCGACCTCGATCAGGACCGCACCACGGCGGTCGCCGCTGAGATTGCGGCCGAGACCCAGGGGCGGGTGCTCGGCGTGGCCATGGACGTCACCAGCGAAGACTCGGTCGATCGAGCCGTAGCGCGGGCCATCGAGACCTTCGGCAGCGTCGATATCCTGTGCGCGAATGCCGGCAACCAGATCATCGGCGGTATCCATGAGCTGGCGTTCAGCGATTGGAAGAAGATCATGGCCGTTCACCTGGATGGCTCCTTCCTGACCACGCGAGCTTGCCTCCGCCACATGTACGCCGCCGGCAAAGGCGGCACGATTATTTACACCGGCTCAGTTCACTCCAAGCTCGCTTCCCTGCTGAAGGCGCCTTACGTCACGGCGAAGCACGGCCTGCTGGGCCTGTGCAAAGCGGTGGCCAAAGAGGGCGCACCCTACAACGTGCGCGCGCACGTCATTTGCCCCGGCTTCGTACGCACCCCACTGGTCGAAAAACAAATCCCGGAGCAGGCCAGAATCCTCAATATCAGCGAGCAGGACGTGGTCGAAAAAGTGATGCTGAAAGACTCCGTGGACAAGCAGTTCACCTCGACGGAAGAGATTGCCGACACCGCAGTCTTTCTTGCCGAACAAACGACTCTCGCGCTCACCGGCCAATCGATCCTGCTCACTCACGGTTGGTTTATGGAGTAGCCTGCTACAGGAGGAAACTGAATGCCACTTACCAGACGCAGCTTTATCAGCACCGGCACTGCCGCCGCCGCTATGTTGTACACCGGTGCCGGACGAGCCGCTTTGTTAAACCTTCCCGTTGGTTTGCAACTTTACTCGGTACGTACCCTGCTACCGACCGATTACGCCGGCACCCTGAAACAGATCGGGGCGCTGGGCTATACCGAGGTGGAGGCGGCCGGCTTCTACAACAAGCCGGTAGAGGAGGTGCAGGCCGCCATGAAGGCTGCGGGCATGCGCTGTGTGAGCGCGCATTATCCGTTGCCCCTGCTGAAACAGCATCTGGACGAGATACTTCCCTTCTGCAAAACCCTGGGCACAGGCTACGTCGTATGCTCGTCGCCGATGCATCAGGACCCGACGAAGAAAGGCGAAATGTCAATCGACGATTGGCGCTGGACCGCGGATCAGTTCAACCAGATCGCGACCAGGGTACAAGCCGCAGGCATGCATTTTGCCTATCACAATCACCGGGCTGAGTTCGGCGAATTAAACGGCGTGCTGCCCTATGACGAACTGCTCAAGAACACTGACCCTGCGAAAGTAAGCTTTGAATTGGATTGCGGTTGGGTCATCGTTGGCGGCCATGACCCGGTGCAGGTGCTGAAGCAATACCCCACGCGGATCGTGATGCTGCACGTGAAGGATTTCAAAAACAAGCAGGAGCCGTCCGTTGAACTGGGCACGGGTTCGATCGACTATGCCCCGATCTTCGCCGCAGCAGCCGCGGGCAAACATATCCGTCACTGTTTCGTAGAGCAGGAAGAATTTCAGAACCCAATCATGCAATCCCTGGCCGTGGATGCGAAGTATATGAAGAAGTTCCACGCGTAGCAGAGGTTGTGACCGGCCCCCTGTCTTCCTGTGCTTAGGGAGATGGGGGCTGGCTTCAAACCGGATTTCTCACCACAACCCCCGGCTTCCGACCACAATGCCCGAGCTAGTGGCGTTGGCCGACCGCAGCCTGTGTCGCTTGAGTTACAGCAGCGTGTGACGTTTGAATTACAGCAGCGTGTGGCGTTTGAGGGACAAGCGTATGCCGGCGTCCCGCCGGTGTTTGCTTCACGCCGCAGGCAATGCCGGCAAACGTCACGAGCCCCCCTTTTGTCATCCCGAGCGCAGTCGAGGGATCTGCTTTGCGCCTTTCTACCTCCACAAATTTCTACATGAGCTCCAGCATCGGACACGCAGAGGAACCATTCTTTCAGCAGGAATGGAAGATAGTCACTCCTGGCGGCGAACATGATTTGCTTCGCCGCCAGGCAATGCCGGCAAGCGTCACTAGCCCCAACTTTGTCATCCCGAGCGCAGTCGAGGGATCTGCTTTGCGCCTTTCTCCTGCTACAAATTCCTACAGAGCTCCAGCATCGGACACGCAGAGGAACCATTCTTTCAGCAGGAATGGAAGATAGTCACTCCTGGCGGCGAACATGATTTGCTTCGCCGCCAGGCAATGCCGGCAAGCGTCACTAGCCCCCACTTTGTCATCCCGAGCAATCTGCTTGCAGTGCAAGTTAAGGACGGAATGAACGGGGTGCGATACGCATCGGTCTGGCTGAGCGAGCGGAACAGGATGTCCCCACTCAAGCCAGACGCGGCTTGAGTGGGCCACCCTCGGCTTTTCTGGATGCGGCAGGAAGCAAATCGGACCCTGAAAACTGTAGCGTGGCCCATTCAAGCCGAGTTTGGCTTGAGTGGGGGACATTTGAACCCTCGTCCAGAACGCTTCCCAGTTTGTCATTAGGAGCGCAGTCGAGGGATGACAAAGTGGGGCTAGCTAATCCCTCGACGGGTGCCCATGTTCGCACGAGCGGGCTAAGCCCCACGAGTTACCCCCAGGGCAAGCCGCAGGTACACGCTGTTCAGAACAGTTGCGCGGCAACGATCCCAGGCTGCAAGCTAAGGGAATGCCGGAGTTACCCGACATCGCGGCTTACTTGCAAGCATTGGAATCCCGCATCCTGGGTCAGCAACTGAAACAGGTACGCGTCGCCAGCGCGTTTCTGCTGCGCACCGCACAGCCGCCACTCCAGAGCGTGGAAGGCCACACCGTGGTTGCCCTGCGCCGCATCGGCAAGCGGATCGCGATTGGCTTGGACGGGGACCTCTGGCTGGTGCTGCACCTCATGATTGCCGGGCGCCTCCACTGGCGGCCGGCGGGAGCGAAGTTGGCCGGACGTCAAAACCTGGCAGCGTTCGACTTTGAACATGGCTCGCTGGTGCTCACCGAAGCGGGAACACAGCGGCGAGCGTCGCTTCATGTCTTCGCCGGAGAAGAAGCCTTACGCAGCATCGATCCGGGAGGCATCGATGTACTCTCGAGCAACCTCACCACATTTCGCGAAGCGCTGACGGCGGAAAACCGAACACTGAAAAGAGCACTCACCGACCCGCGCATTCTGAGCGGCATCGGCAACGCCTACTCCGATGAGATCCTGCATGCGGCGCAGTTATCGCCGGTGACCTTAACGAGTAAACTCACCGCCGACGAGTGGGAACGGCTCTTTGCTGCAACCCAAGGTACGCTTACCCTCTGGATTGACCGTCTGCGCAACGAAGCAGAAACCAGCTTCCCCGAGAAGGTCACTGCCTTTCGCAAAGACTTTGCCGTGCACGGCCGCTACGGTCAGCCTTGTCCCCGATGCGGCGAGCCGATCCAGCGCATCCGTTACGCAGATAATGAAACGGATTACTGCGTGAAATGCCAGACCGGCGGCAAGCTACTGGCGGATCGCAGCCTTTCCCGCCTGATGAAGGCCGATTGGCCGCGCACGCTGGATGAGTTGGAAACGATGAAGCGAAAGTAGTGTTCACCCCAAGGCCGTGACACAGGAAGGGCCGGCTTACACCGGCCTGCCAACGGACATGGCCACAACTTCGCCGGCGGGGCTCTCGATGGCCGCTTCGCGCAGTGGCAGGCGAACCTCGGCTGCGCAGCCTGGCCCATCAAGGCGATTGGAGAGCTGCAATGCGCCGCCATGCGCTTCACAAATCTGGCGGGCTAGCGCGAGACCGATGCCACTGCCACCAGGCTTGGTGGTGTAAAAGGGCACAAAGAGATTCGATGGGTTGGTAAGTCCAATCCCATTGTCCTCAATACAGATCACCACGGCTTGCGTACTGGCAGTCCAGGAGACCGTCACGTGGGGAGCATCGCCCCCGCCCATAGCAGCGCCGCGCGGGAAACGAGCCAGGCCAGCTTCGGCCGCATTGCGGACAAGGTTAATGATGAGCTGTTCCATCTGATCCGGGTCCAGTTCCATCGTGACTTCGGGCCCGGGCCGAAGCTGCACCTGCACCCTGGTTTCGAGCACAACCGCCCGCTCGATCAGCGAATGTAACGAGCACGGTTGCCGTGCCGGTGACGGTAGCTGGGCCAACTGGCGATAAGCCTGAATAAAGCGATTGAGCGATTCTGCCCGGTTCTCGATGATCTCGAGGCCGCGGTTCAGGCTGAACACAGTCTCCTGATCCGCTTCCTCACCCGGCGGAAGTTCGTGGATAAGCGGACCGAAGACTGCCGGCAATCGACTTGATCGGCGTGAGCGAGTTATTGATCTCGTGACCCATGACCCGGATGAGCCGCTGCCAGGCATCGCGCTCCTGCTCGCGCAAGGCACTGCTGACATCAGAGAGCACGAGCAAAGTGTGCGGAATGCCCCGCTGGCGAAAGCTCGATCGGCGCACCATCCATTGCGCCGGACTGCCTCTGCTGGGCAGAACGAGTATGCCCCGGTCTGCTTGTTCGAGCAATCCTGAGAGTTGCAGTTCCCGCGCGCTCAAGCCCAGCGCAGGCCCATCGGTCAGATGGAAGATGGCTTCTGCCGCCGGATTGACGAGGCGCAAGCGGTCGCCGGGATCGAAGGCGAGCACGGGCGATTCCATGGAGGAGATGACGCGGCGCAGCAGGGTGGTCGCCTCCATCTCGGTAAGCCGCTGGCCCTGCAGCAAGTCAGCAAACTCATTAATTTCGAGCGCCAGTTCGCCCAGCGCATCCAGCTGCCTGGCCCCCCGGGCGCGAAAGGAGTAATCGGATTCGCGCAAGGCAGAGACCACGTTGGCCAGGGTTTGCAGCGGATGCACAATTTCTTCCAGCATCAGGCCCATAGCGATGAGCGACAGCAGGGCAACGCCGCCGAGAGCGGTAGCCATCATGGTGGCAGATACATTCGCTTGCCAGAGCAGAAAGGCGGCCAGCAAAAAAGAAGGCGCCGCGATACAGGCGCTCAGGATACGAATCTGGCGTTCAAACGGGGTGTTGCGGCCGACTTGTTTAGGACGCAGTGGGACGGGGTGCGCTGACTCACTACCGGTATGCGGAGTGGGATCAGAGTCCATACTTCTCCATCCGGCGATAGAGTGCTCCCCGGCTGAGCCCCAGGGCTTCTGCCGCATGGCTGACGTTGCCGCCGGCCCGTGCCAGGGCTTTGCGAATGAGAATGGCTTCCACGGCTTCCAGGCTGAGCTCATCCAGACTTTGGGAGGATGAGCGAACCGAGCTCAACCCAAGGTCAGCATTCTGTATGCGGGGGCCGCGCGCCATGAGCACCGCGCGTTCGAGGGAGTGGTCGAGCTCGCGTACATTGCCCGGCCAGGCGTGCTGCAGCATCGCTTCCAGCGCGGCTGGCTCGAAGCCGGTGACCGGCTTGCGGTAGCGCGCAGCATAACGAGACAGAAAGTGCCCGGCGAGGGTAGGGATGTCCTCCCGGCGGTCGCGCAGGGCAGGCAGATGGATCTCAACGGTATTCAGTCGGAATAGCAGATCTTCGCGAAACCGGCCGGCAGCGCACTCTTCCGAAAGGTTGGCATTCGTGGCGGAGAGTAGCCGCACATTCACACGCTTGGTCTGCGACGAACCAACCCGTTCGAGATCACCCGTCTCCAGCACGCGCAGCAGCTTGGCTTGCTGGCGCATGGGCACATTGGCCATTTCATCCAGGAACAGGGTGCCACGATCCGCCAGCTCAAACCTGCCGATACGGTCAGTACGCGCGTCGGTAAAAGCACCTTTGACATGGCCGAAAAGTTCGCTCTCGAAGGTGCCTTCCGCCAATGCACCGGTATTGACCGCCACTAGCGAACGGGCGGCGCGGGAAGAAAGCGCATGCAGCGTTTGTGCCACTACCTCTTTCCCAGTGCCATGCTCGCCGGTAATCAAAACGTTGGCATCCGACGGCCCGATGCGCGCCAACAACTCAAGCACCGGCTTCATCGAAGGCGCATCCGCGATCAACTCAGGCCGGCCTTCGGCGCGCAACAGGCGGTTCTCTGCCTCCAGCCGTTCTGCGCGCTGCATGGCCCGCCGCAGTTCAATTTGTGAGCGCAGAATGGAGAGCAGGCGAGCATTCTCCCAGGGCTTCTGAACAAAATCGCAAGCGCCACGACGCATTGACTCGACAGCCAGATCGACATTCGCCCAGGCCGTCATGACCACAATCCGCAGACGACTGTCATGCGCGCTGAGTTGAGCCAGCAATTCCAATCCTTCTGCCCCCGACGTTGTGTCACGGGTGTAGTTCAGGTCAATGAGCAGAGCATCGAAACTTTCGCTGGCAACGCGATCCCGTACTTCGCGCGGAGACTGCGCACGCGTGACCCGGTAGCCTTCAGGCCGTAACAACAGTTCGATCGCATCGAGAATGTGGGGCTGATCGTCGGCGGCAAGCACGCGCGGCGCCTCCGTCTGAAGACGGGCACTGGCGCTCTCTTTCGCTGCTTGCGGGTAGGTTGCCATTTGCTATGTTCAACGGTCACCGACAGTATAGAGCGCGGTGAGGCCGAGGGCCTGCTTTCTATGGAGGCACCTTTATTGAGGTACCACGCCTGCCCGAGCCTCATCGATGGAGATGCCTACGTGCTCGAGAGTCACGCCAACAGCCCTGTCGAGATCGACTTTGGCGCGCTCGTAAGCGGTCTGTGCCGTGACCAGGGCTGACTGAGAAATCGAGAGATCCCGCTGCGCGGTGAGCGTCTGATAAATAGAGCCCGCACCTAATTGCTGTTCCTGCGTGTCGATTTCGAATGTCTTTTGCGCCAGATCGCGCGCCTTGGTCGCAGCGGCAACGCGGGCCACGCTTTGCTCAACCGTGTACTCGGCATTACGCACGTTCAAGCGGATCTGCTTCTTGGTTTGTTGCGCGTAGAGCTCGTTCTGCCGGAACTCCAGTTCTGCCCGGAACTGGTCGGCGCGCGCCACCCGGTTGCGCAGGGGGATGGCCAGGTTAAGCCCGGCATAGTAGGTGGGTGAAGAGTTGTTATAGGCGTTGGTCAAAGAGCCACCGAAGCTGTTCGGCACCACCACGGGATTGGGGCCTAAGCTATAGTTCGGGTTCGGCTGGCCGGCAAGACCCGCGCCCCCGTAGTAGCCAACCGCCGTTAAGGAAGGCAGCAGATTGTTGCGCAGCGCCTTACGGCTGATGACCTGGTTTTGCAGATTGATCGCGGTTTCAGAAAGAGTCGGACTGTTCTTTAACGCCTCACTGATCAGATCTTCTACGGCCGGGAACGTCTGAGGGCCGGAAACCGCCGCAACGTCCGTCGGAATGACGGGCATCTCTTCGAGGACCGGGTCATCAAGGCTCTTGGTGATTGCGTTCTTCATCAGTGACTGTTCGAGCTGCAGATTGGTTCGGGCGACGGTCAGCTCCTGATCGCGATTCGCCACTTCCGTCTCGGCGCGCATTACGTCGATGGCTGGAACGGCTTGCAGGTCGAATTGCTTCCGAGTGTCTTCCAGCGTTTTCTGTGCGAAGTCCCGCGATCTTACTTTGACCTGCTCATCCTGATACGCGTTCACAAGATCCCAATAGATCTCCTGAATGAGAGTGACCGTAGTAACAACCTGATCCTTGAAAGCGAGGTCTGAGATTTTGCGATCGTTCTTCGCAATACGCAGGAAGCGTAAGTTAGGCCCGAAGCCGAATCCGTTCAGCAACTGTTGCGTCAGGGTGAACTGCCAGAACACGTTTAATGCCGGAGTAAGCGCGTAGTAGGGGCTGTTAATGGTCTGCCGGTTGTTCTGCCACTGGAACTGCGCCGCCGTGCCCGTGGGGAAAGCCTGGGCGTAGCTGCCGTTAACCGTCCAGGTATTGAACTTGAGCTCGGGAACGCCGTACTGCTGCAGGTTGTACACCGGTTCACTGGAGTGCTCAAGGTTTGCCGTAGCCGTCACCAGCGGGTCAAAGGAGCTTACCTGGGAGCCCTGACCCAGTGTGTTTTGCACCAGGCCACCCGCGCCAGCACCGGCTCCGCCAGCACCGCCCGAAGTACCGCCGGCCCCGGCACCCGCCCCGCCACCCGCGCCGCCAGACTGCGTCGTCTGCACCACGCCGGTGTTGACGCCGCGCACTGATCCACCCGCCCTGGTGCGGAGAATGTCTGTCTCCGCGATGGGCAGGTTGTAGCGCGCGATGGCCAGGTCAAGATTATTTTCAAGCGCCAACTCGATCGCGTTGCGGATTGAGAGGTAAAGCTTGCCTTCCCGGATCAGCTGGTTGAGCTTGATCGAATTGCTGAGATCGGGCTCGGGAACCGTGGAAGGAAGATAAGCACGGATCGGGTTGCGCGAGCTCGGGAGATGTACCGAAAACGCCTGGGCCGGTGCAGCAGGAGAACTAGGGGTCTGGGTTTGCGGGCTATTCGGCAACACGGTTGCGGGCGCTTGCTGGGCATAGCTGGTCGAGGCAAAAACGGCGGCGGCACAAACCAGGGAAAGAGCTTTTCGAACACTCAGTGCCGCGTGAGAAACCACAATCATGCCTTCACCTCGGTGGACGGCTGCAACTCGGGATGCGCCGTGTCGTGCACCAGCCAACCGTCGCGCACTTCGAGTACGCGACTGCCATAAGCGGCGTTCACGTCGGAGTGGGTCACCTGTACGATGGTGGTCCCTTCCCGATTCAATTGCTGAAACAGCTCCATAATCTCCTTGGCCTGCGAAGAATGCAGGTTTCCGGTCGGCTCGTCCGCAAGCAGAAGCAAGGGGCGATGGATCACTGCGCGTGCAATGCCCACCAGTTGCTGCTGGCCTCCGGAAAGCTGACTAGGAAAAAGGTCTTTCTTGCCGACAATGTTGAAGCGGTCAAGCGTGTCGGCAACCATAGACTGGCGTTCTGAGCGGGAGATATTTTTGTACGAAAGCGGCAGGTCAATATTTTCCGCAACGTTGAGGTCATCGAGCAGGTGGTAGCTCTGAAACACCATGCCAATCTTGCGACGGCTAAGGTCAGCACGTTGTTTCCGGTTCATGGCATGCACCGGCTCTTCGCCGAACCAGTAAGCGCCCTCCCATTGATCATCCAGCAGGGCCAGTACATTCAGTAGGGTCGATTTACCGGCCCCCGATGGGCCCATGATGGTGATGAACTCACCCGCCTCGATCTTGAGGTTGATGCGCCGTAAGACCCAGGTTCGGCCTGCGCCGGTTTTATAGCTTCGTTCAACATTTTCAAGCGAAATCATCTCTGCCGCCCTCTTTAGCGTGCCCTGCAATCAAGCGAATGGGGCAACAAAACACATGGACGTACGGACCTGCTCGCCGCTGCCGGCGCGCGGGCACCCGGCCCTGACCGCATAGGGGGACCGGGCGATCTACTGGAATTCCAGGCTGTGCTCCGCAAATTCACCTTCGGCGACAATCTTTCCGTCGAACAGGTGTATGTTGCGGTCGGCGTGGCGCGCAAAACGCGGATCGTGCGTCACCATGCAAATGGTCGCGCCTTCGTTGTGAAGGTTCTTGAGCAGCTCCATGACTGCTTCGCCATTTTTGGAGTCAAGGTTACCGGTCGGTTCATCGGCCAGCAGAATGGAAGGCGACCCAGCCAGCGCGCGAGCCACGGCGACACGCTGTTGCTGACCGCCGGACAACTGCGATGGGTAATGACGCATGCGGTGCGCCATGCCCACCCGCTCCAGCGATTCCTGCACGCGGTGCTTACGATCGCTCGAAGCCATGCCAGAGCGATAAGTCAACGGAAGCTCCACATTCTCTGACACGGTGAGATCGCCGATCAGGTTAAAGCTCTGAAAGATGAACCCGATCTCCTGATTGCGAATGCGCGAGCGCTCGGCGAACTTGAGGTTCTCAACCGAACGGCCATTTAGCTCATACTTTCCACCAGTCGGCGTATCCAGTAAGCCGATGATGGACAGCAGGGTAGATTTGCCGCAACCGGAGGGGCCAGACATGGCCACGTATTCCCCCCGGCCGATCGAGAGGTGCACACCAGAAAGCGCGTGGGTCTCAATCTCCTCGGTATAGAAAACCTTGGTCATTGCTTCAATCTGTATCAATGGCTGCATGCGTTCGCTCCTTGGGTTATCGTGCTCGCGTTGGTTGCGTTGATCCAGCATCTGTTCGCCCCTAATCGAGGCGCACTCGATCGGTAGTGTCATATCTCGACATATCGCTCAGGATTACGGTATCGCCTTCGTGCAGGCCCTCAACCACTTGAATTGCGTTGACCGAGGCTCGCCCCACTTTGACCGGGGTACGCAACGCACTGGCGTTGTCCGGACTGAGCCGGAACAAGCTGATGGTGCTGTTCTCGTTGCCGAAAGCAGGGCGCCCTACGTACAGAACGTCGCGCATTCTTTCGAGATCAATCGTGCCGTCTACGCTCAGGTCAGGCCGCACGCCTTCCGGCAGCTTGCCGGTCAGCTCCACATCGACCGTAATGGTTCCATTCTGTACAGCAGGATCGATTCTTGAAACATTGCCATCCGCGAGACCGTTATGCGTGTCCACTGAAGCCGGTTGGCCAATCTGGATGTCGCGCGCCTGGGTTTCCGGAATCTTCAATTGTGCCTTCAACTGGTTGGGTCGTACTACCTGCGCCAGCATGGTGCCCACGGTGACGTGCTGGCCTACTGCCAGGGGCATGCTGGTAAGAACACCGGCAATGCCGGCCCGCACCTTGAGTGCATCCAGCTGTTGCTGTTTAAGCTGGTAAATCGCTTCTGCCTGCGACACTTTCGCCTTCTGCACCGCTAATTGGGACTCGATCGCCTTTTCATTTATCTGTACGGTTTGCTCTTCGAGTTTGTTCCGCGTACTCAGTTCGTCGGCTTTGCCTTGGGATCCGTTATAGGTCAGGCCCGATACCACACCGAGACTGTAGAGCGATTTATCCGTCTGCGCCTGCCGTTGCGCTTGCTTGTAGTCAGCATTCACGGTCGCCGCCGCCGACTTTTGCGCCATAAGATCGCTTTGTACCTTTACCTGCACGTTGCTCAGATCGGCCTCGGCTTCGCGCAGAGAAAGCTGCGCATTGAGAGCCTCCTGACTAAGCTGCGGATCATTCAGCTCCATGAGAACGGTGTCTGGCTTCACCAATGAGCCGGGCAGGGTGAGGATGCGCACAACCGTCGCTTCCGTCTGGGCGGGGATCTGCCGGATCGCATCTTCGCGCGGCACCAGGGTGCCAATACCGCGGACCTGGCGCACCAGGGGTCCGCGCTTCACCGTGTCCGTCCAAACGACAGAACGATCGACTGTCGGCGAGGCCGGTTTCAGGCGCATCACCAGGAAAGTGACAACGGCGAGCACCACAATGCCGGCGCCAATCACGAGGAATTGCCGCTTGCGCTTTTTGGCCTTAAGGTCTGGGCGAGAAATATCCATCGTTATCCCTGAAAGCATGCTGGTGGCCAAAGCCGGTTGATAGCGTATGTGCGAGGATTCTGTTGTTTTGCCACATTCCCCGATACGCAGGCCGCCGTGCTTTTGTTCAATATTGTCGGCTGCTGTCCGAAATCGGACAGCAGCCACACCTCGTCGGCCGGCGATTCCAAAGCCGAACTCAACGCAACTCCCCGGGCCCAATCGAAGAACGAGCCCCAGGAGAAAACACTCAATGAGATACTCAGAAAAAGGAATGTTACAGATGATTGATCGACGCGCCGGTTTAACGGCCGCCCTGCTGCTCAGTGTTATCTCGTCTGCATGCGTTTAGCGCTCACGTAAAAGAACCCGCAAAGCCCGCGAAGCCTGCAGACGCAGTCGGCTACGATTACAGCCACCCTGCGGTGCAGCCGGCGACCGAGTCTCTCGACCTCGCCATGTACTCCCGCATACGCGAAGAAGGTCTCACGCACTCACACATCATGGACTACGCCAGCGGGCTATTCGACGACATCGGTCCCCGGCTGACTGGTTCGCCTAACCTGGCAAAAGCAAATGCCTGGACTCGAGAGCAGTTGACTGCGATGGGCTGCACCAACGCGCACCTGGAAAGCTGGGGCGATTTCGGCATGGGCTGGCGCCAGATCAGCACGGCGGCCCACATGGCCACGCCCGACACCGCGGTCTTCATCGCCCAGGCCACCCCCTGGTCGCCCGCTACCCAGGGCGTGGTGACGGCGGAAGTCATCGCGGTACCGCGGATGAAGGAAGAAAAAGACCTGGACGCGTGGAAGGGAAAGCTGACGGGCAAGATCGTGCTTTATGGCGATACGCCAAAGATCAATCCAGACCCCGAACCGCTGATGCAGACTTATGACGAGAACAAACTGGCGCAAATTTACCAGTATCCACTGAACGGCGACATGAGCGAACAGCACGTCATGTCGATGGGACCTAAATTCTGGGAGGACACCTTCAAGAAGGTGAACTTCCAGGAGCGCGTCGCACGCTTTTTCGCCGAGGAACACGCGGTAGCGATCCTGGTTGATGGATGGGGCGGCGACGGCGGCATCATCCGGGATGACAACTCGGAGCAGATGGGCGCAAATGTTTACCGGCCCGATCACAAGCAACCGATCCCTTCGGCGGTCATCGCCAGCGAAAACTTCGGGCGAGTCGGACGGCTCCTCCAGCACTCCGTACCAGTCACCGTTTCGCTGCAAATCCAGTCTGAATTCACCGGCGACCATCAGGAGGGCTACAACACCATCGCCGAGATTCCGGGCACCGACCCACAACTCAAAGCGCAGGTGGTGATGGTGGGTGGCCATCTCGACAGCTGGATCGCAGGCACGGGGGCGACGGATGACGGCGCCGGCGCAATTATCGCGATGGAGGCGATGCGCATCCTGACGGCGCTGCACGTACAGCCGCGCCGAACCATCCGGGTCGCCTTATGGTCTGGCGAAGAGCAGGGCGAGTTGGGGTCGCTCGGGTATGTACATCAGCATTTTGCTACCGTGGCGGTATCTAACACGCCGGAACAGTTAACCCTTCCAGTGTTCCTGCGGGAGCCGGTAGGGCCGGTAGTGACAAAGCCGGAGCACGCGCTGGTGTCGGGCTATTTCAACATCGACAACGGCGGAGGAAAGCTACTGGGCGTGTATGCCGAGAATAATGCCGCGACTGCCTCTATCTTCCGGCAATGGATTGCGCCGCTGCGCGATCTGGGTGTCACGACCATCAGCATGCGCCAGAGCGGTTCCACCGACCATGAATCCCTGGACCAGGTGGGCATTCCAGGATTCCAGTTCATCCAGGCTCCCCGCGATTACGAGACCCGTTCACTGCATAGCAACCAGGATGTATATGAGCGCTTGTCTCCCAGTGATCTAAAGCAGGCAGCAGTGGTTGAGGCGATATTTGTGTACAACGCAGCCATGCGCGATCAGATGCTGCCTCGTAAGCCGCTGCCCCACCCTGAGTTAATGGAGCAAGAGCAGAAGCCGCTGCCGGGTTTGTTCCCGGGGGCAGTGGAACCGGCAAAGAAGTAGCGCCCAATCAGCAGTCATTCCGCTGCGCTCAATCCTCACCACAAAGCCCTAAACCCCTGGACGGGTGTCCCATGTCAAAATCTTCGTTCGCCGAGGGAACTTGCAACCCGCTCTCAGCGTAGAGAGACTGCATGCAGACTCTGCGGCAAGATATCGCTTACGCGTTTCGCCAGATGCGGTTGTCTCCTGTATTCACGCTGACAGCCATGCTTACCCTCGCCCTTGGCATCGGCGCGACGACCGCCATCTTTTCGCTGATCTATTCCGTAATGCTGAAGTCCTTGCCGGTGGTCGATCCCTCCAGCCTGTACCGGATAGGCGCGGGCAATGATTGTTGCGTGCAGGGTGGCCCCCAGGATGTTTGGGGCTTGTATTCCTATCCGCTCTACCAGCAGGTGCAGAAAGCAGCTCCGGAGTTCGGCCAGATAGCAGCCTTTCAGGCAGCCGGGGTGCAGTTCAGCGTGCGTCGGGCGGAACGCAACGACCTGGCCAAACCATTGCGCGGCGAATTTGTCTCCGGCAACTACTTCGACACGTTTGGGATTCGCGCTTTCGCGGGACGTACCCTCACCCCGCAGGATGACCAGGCCTCCGCAGCTCCGGTCGCGATGCTCAGCTATCGAGCATGGCAGCAACAGTACAACTCCGACCCATCCGTCATAGGCGCGACCTTCGTGGTCGATGGTCATCCATTCACCATCGCGGGGATAACGCCGCCCGGCTTTTTTGGCGAGACGCTGCGCAGCAATCCGCCTGAACTATGGCTACCGCTGCAGCAGGAACCCCTGGTGAACGCGCAAAATTCCTTGCTGAAGCAAAAGATCTCGGGCTGGCTGCGCCTCATCGGCCGGCTCAAGCCGGGAGCCAGCATCGCGGGAGTCGCTCCGCGGTTGACCGGGGTGTTGCGGCAATGGATGTTGCATGACAGCGATTGGCCCGTCGAATTCATGCCGTTGATCCAAAAGGCGGTCCCCAAACAACACATCGATATCGTTCCCGCAGGCGCGGGCGTGGCCACCATGAAAGCCGATTACGGTGAAGACCTGCGCATCCTGCTGGGTGTGTGCAGCATGGTATTGCTGATTGCCTGCGCCAATATTGCCAACCTGCTACTGGCGCGTGGCGCAGCCCGGCGCGCGCAAACCTCCGTCAGGCTTGCCCTGGGTGCCTCGAGAAAGCGCCTCATGCGCCAGTCGTTGACTGAGAGCGTGGTGCTCTCCGTGCTGGGCGGCTTCGCCGCCATCGCTGTGGCTTACCTGGGAGTGAAGTTGATGGTCGCGCTTACGTTCCACGGCGCCCAGTTCGTGCCCATCGATGCCAGGCCATCGTGGCCCGTATTGGGCTTTGCGTTTGCTCTCTCCCTGCTCACAGGCGCGCTCTTCGGCACGGCGCCAGCCTGGTTCACCTCGCATGGCAACCCGGCAGACGCCTTACGCGGCGCGAACCGCAGTACACGCGACAGCGCAACCACACCGCAAAAGGTTCTGGTGATCGTGCAGGCCACACTCTCCATCGTGTTGTTGGCGGGCGCCGGTTTGCTCACGCGCAGCCTGCGCAATCTGGAACAGCAAAGCTTTGGCTTTGAGACGGATCACCGCGTCAGCGTGTACATGGATTCGCCCCCAGCCAGCTACACCGAACCTCAGCTGGACGCACTCTATCGCGCGTTGCAGGACCGGCTGGCCCGGATACCCGGTGTCGAACGCGCGGCGTTGGCACTCTACACGCCCTACGTCGACAACTGGGGCGAGTTGATTATCCCTGAAGGGAAAGGTGTACCGCAGCAGGTGGAAGAGGCCAATTCCTCCTGGGACCGGGTCAGCCCGGGATACCTCGAGACCATGGGACAGCCGATCGTGCGCGGACGAACCATCACGGATCAGGATAGGGCCAACACCAGAAATGTCGTGGTCGTAAGCGAGACGTTTGCCAAACGATTCTTCCCTGGCCAGGACGCAATCGGCAAACATTTTGGCCTCGATTTGCCGCAGTACAACACCATGTTCGAAATCGTGGGCATTGTGCGCGATGCGAAGTATAGAAATCCGCGGGGCGCCCCCACCCCCATGTTTTATGCACCTCTCGCGCAATACGGGCGATACGAACAACCCATGATGACCTTTTTCGACCATCGTACGCACTACATCAGCGGTGCCGTTCTCCAGCTACAGGGCGATGGCTCAGGCCTCGAAGCACAAGTGCGAAAGGCATTCAACGAGGTGGACAGAAACCTGACCGTCATCACTGTGCAACCCATGCGCGCGCAGGTGGATAGCGACTTCGACCAGATGCGGGCGATGGCGCAGATGACTGGTCTCTTCGGCGCCTTGGCCCTCGTTTTGGCGGCTGTGGGTCTGTACGGCGTCACCGCCTACACGGTGGAGCGGCGTACCAGCGAAATCGGGGTACGGATGGCCCTGGGGGCCGATCGCATGAACGTGGTTGGGCTGGTACTGCAAGGGGCGTTTCGCCAGGTGCTGTTTGGGCTATTACTCGGCGTACCGTTATCGATTGCCTGCGGACACCTGCTGCAAGCGCAGCTTTACGGGGTAAAGAGTTGGGATCCTTTGGTTCTGGTTGGATCGATCGGCGCGTTAGCCGTGTGTGCACTGATCGCCAGTGTGGTGCCGGCACAGCGCGCAGCCTCAATCAACCCAGTGCTGGCGCTGCGCACGGAGTGACCCGTGCGCGGCTGGATCCGGACGCGGCCCATCGCCCATCACGAAGCCGTCCGCGTGAAGGCGCGCGGCAGAAAGTAGTGCAGGATCAACAGGAGCAGCAACTGGGCCGCAATGGCGCCCCCCAGATCGATACAAACATCGATCGGTGAGCTCGTTCTGCTGGGCAGAAAGCTTTGGTGAAACTCGTCCATACTTGCGATGAAGAGCGTGCAAAGTATCGCTGCCAGTGAGGCTCGTCGCCACAAGCGCCACTGCCCTACACCCAAGCGATAGAACGTTTGCCGCCAGCTGTAGAAAAAGGTGAGACTCACCCCGCCGTACCCAACGAAATGGCCCGTCTTGCGGATAAGGTGATGCACCTCACCCCAGTGCTGTGAGGTGATCGGCCCGAAGAGGTACACCCATATTGGGTACAGCCAGCGACTGGTATTGTTCGCTGACATCGTCGCGGTCGATTCCAGGTAGATCACCAGAACACTGAGCGCCGCCGGCAACCAGTCGATCAGCAACCGCATCCTTGATTCCCGGAAAACACCCATAGAGGAATTATAGAGAGGCTGCGGTCGAGACCATGCCGACGTGGAGGGGGGCTGGGTGACGTTCCTGAATTGCGACGCGGGTTTCACATGGGAACAGTAGCGGCTACCGGACCGAAAAGGCCAGGCAGCCTGTGGTACCATTCGCCCATCGGAGGAAGACCGATGGCTCAATACTCAAGACGCGAATTTATCAAAACCGGCATTGCGGCAGGCGCCCTTGCCGGGGGTGCAACCCTGCCTTTGCAAGCGAAAGCTGAGAAGGCGACAGATTGGGTCGTGCTTGGCAAGTCCAACGTAAAAGTCACACGGCTCGCTTTCGGCACCGGCAGTTTTTCCGGGCAGGTGCAGCGCGATCTCGGCCAGGAAGGCTTCAATCGACTGGTGCGCCACGCCTATGACCGCGGCGTGCGTTTCTTTGAAACCGCTGAGTCCTATCACGGCATGCACGAGATGCTTGGTATCGCGCTGCAGGGCATTCCGCGCGACAGCTACCGGCTCATGACCAAGGTCACAACCCATGATGGCGTCGACCCGCAGCAGAAACTGGACGAGCTGCGCAAAATGGCGAAAACAGATTACTTCGACATCGCCCTTCTGCACTGGCAACATACGCCCACCTGGCCCACCGATAGCATGAAGTGGCAGGATGGCATCGCTGCCGCGCAGGAAAAACAGGTAGTCGTGGCCCGCGGCGCCTCTGTGCACGGGCTACCCGCGCTGCGTCAGTTCCCTGGCAACCAATGGTTGCAGGTGGCCATGATCCGTGTGAACCACAAGGGCACCAGGATGGATGGCGAAGACTACAACACCAACGATCCAGGAAATGTAAATGAAGTAGTTACCCATGTGAAGCAGGTACGGAAAGAGGGCATGGGCGTGATCAGCATGAAACTGGTCGGCGAAGGCGCGTTTACTCAGCGTGCTGATCGCCAGGCCGCCATGCGCTTTGCCTTCCGCAACGCCGGCGTCAACTCAGTCACAGTCGGTTACAAGAACCCGGCTGAAATCGACGAGGCCATCGAAAACCTCAACCTGGCACTGGCTTAATTTCCTTCATCCGTAACCAGCAAGCGGAACTCTATGCAAGTGAACAGTGAGCGGTTGTGGCCTCAGCAGGAGGCGCTCAGCCGCTTACCGATCGCGCCAGGCCCTAAACCCGGCGAGCCTTCGGTACCCGACTACCAGCGGTGTCGGTCACGATTGTGTGTTCGTTTCGCGCATTGCTCCCATAGGCATGATCTTTGTGTCCTGACGCGAAGGGAGAAGCTGGCTGACACGCTCATCCTGCTGGATAGCTGACGTCCCCGGCACGGGCAAGAACAAGACCAACCGCAAATCAAGAGCACCCGCAAGTCACGAGAACCCCCCTGCCATAACACCCCTTTTTGTCATCCCGAGCGCAGTCGAGGGATCTGCTGTGCGCCTTTCTCCCTCCACAGATCTTCACACAAGCTCCAGCCTCGGACACGCAGAGGAACCCAAAAACCAGCTCCAGCCGCTAGCTCCAATGACTCATCCTCTCCAGCTGAATCTGGACGAGGGTTCAAATGTCCCCCACTCAAGCCAAACGCGGCTTGAATGGGCCACCCTACAGTTTTTAGGGTCCGATCAGTCGCCACGCAGGAGGATCTGCCACCTGCCCGCATCCAGAAAAGCCGAGGGTGGCCCACTCAAGCCGCGTTTGGCTTGAGTGGGGGACATCCTGCTCCGCTCGCTCAGCCAGACCGATACGTATCGCACCCCGTTCATCCCGTCCTTAGCTTGCACTGCAAGCAAGCTCCTCGGAATGACAAAATGGGGCAATCCCCTAACTAACTCCGATACTTCTCCAGCACCCGACTTAGCCGCCTATACGAGCTTTGCAAATTGCCAACACCGCAATACGGTCCGGTTACCACAGTTCCGTGAGTGACCTGCTCATGCTTACAAGATCATTATGAGAATACCCATCACACACCATCCTGGTTACCAATAGGCCCAATCCCACCAACGAGTGGCCGCCGCCGAAAATGACCGACTCCGCCCCTTTACCAAAACCGCGCTCATGCCGATAGTAGGCGGATGCTCGGCTGCTCCCATCCTGGCCACCACGGCATGTCTAGCTGGACATACCCCGGGGACGCGCAATGAAATTGCGCACCTGGAGCAGTATCGCCAATTTAGTGGCCCATGGACTCCCGTTGCGCTCGGGCGCAACCAGCTCCCTGTTCTCAAGCCGCTACCTGCCACACCGATACTGTTATCTGGCGCAGAGCGGACTGGTCTGGACGAACGCCATCGCCGATGGATCCATCGCCACCGCCTGCACGATGATATTGACATGTCTTTTTCTGGTTGGCTTTCGCATCCGAAGCATGCCAGGGCTGCGCGGCTACAGCTGGCTGCCCTTTTCTTTCGGGCTCTTCATTGTCACCTGCGGAGTGACCCATGCCATGGATGTGGTTACCGTATGGTTGCCCTTCTATCCCCTATCCGCAACCGTAAAAGTACTCTGCGCAATAGTCTCCATTCCCACCACCATCTACCTTGCGCGCACCACGCCGATGCTGGTGGCCAAACTGCAACGCCTGCCGGCACAGAGGACGTCGGCCATCAAACCGAAATTGAAACTGCGCCCGGCTAACCGGGTCGCAATCGCGCAGATCTCAGTCATGGTCCTGGTCTCGCTCCTGCTTTACGGCGAAGCCCATTCGCTCATTGCGGCCGAGCAGCACCTTGCATCGGCCCAGTTGGCCAGGCTGAGCGAACTAGTCACAAATTGGTCTTCTGCTGATCTTCCCAGGCAGCATCGTTGTTTGGACATGCCTGAGAAGCCAGCATCGGCATCTGTTGATGTTCAGGCAGAGATCTACAGACGCAGAGCGGGCCACTGACACCCTGGCGCTCGCCCAGAAAACGCGCGAAAAAGTCGAAGCCGTCGGTCAGGCAGTACTGAACGCAAATTCGCGAGCGTTGATGGCCGCCGAGAGTGGCCACATCGGTATCTGGGAATGGGATCTCCACAACGACCTGCTGGTGTGGGACCACCGCATGTACCGGATCTACGGCATCGATAACGATCCCCCCACCCCGCTCACCTATACCCTCTGGCGATCCTACGTACATCCCGACGATTACATGGCCATGACCGAGGCTATCCAGAACGCAGTCGCTCACACCGGATGGCTCGATCACGAGTTCCGTATCGTGTGGAGCGACGGTAGCGTGCACTTTATCAAGATGACCGGGCAGCTAAACGGCACGCCGGCAGACAAATCCATGCGCCTGGTGGGCACGAACACTGACATCACCGAGCGCAGGGAGGCGGAAGAACGCCTGTGGCAAAGTAATGAAAAACAACGAATGCTCATCCAGGGAGTCAGGGCGCACGCCATTCTTATGCTTGACCCCGACGGCAACATCCTCACCTGGAATGAGGGCGCAGAAAACATTCAAGGTTACACAGCAGAAGAAATCATTGGCTCTCATTTCTCCAGGTTCTACACCATCGAAGCACGTGGCCAGGGCGAGCCGGAGGAACATCTGGGCACAGCCAGAAGCCTGGGACAATTCGAGGGCGAAGGCCCCAAGGTAAAAAAAGATGGAACTTCCTTTTGGGCCGACATGGTGATCACCGCACTGCACGATAAGGATGATCGGCTGATCGGCTTTGTCATGGTGTCGCGCGACATCACCAGCCGCAAGCGTGCTGAAGAAGCTACCGCAGAGGCCCAGGCCGCCGCCGAGATCGCCAACCAGACGAAGTCAGACTTTCTCGCGAACATGAGTCATGAAATACGCACGCCCGTCAACGCCATCGTCGGTTTGGCGCAACTGGCCATGCGGGCAGAGGCGACGCCTAAGGTGCACGGCTATCTCGCCAAGATCGACACGGCGGCGCGATCGCTCATGAACATCATTAATGACATTCTCGATTTCTCAAAGCTGGAAGCCGGCAAGTTGACCCTCGAATGCATACCTTTCTCTATGCAGGAAGTGCTGAAGAACCTTACCGACATCGTCGGACTTAGAGCTGAACAAAAGGGCCTCATCCTGTCGATTGAGGTCGCTTCCGATGTTCCGCGCGACCTCCTGGGCGACCCTTTCCGGGTGGGTCAGGTCCTCGTCAACCTGGTCAACAATGCCATCAAGTTCACCGAACGCGGCAGCGTGGTCATCGCGGTGGAGACCGCCCCCCAAGAGCGCCTGAGAATCTCCGTCACAGACACCGGCATTGGCATGACAACAGAGCAAAGCGCCAGACTGTTTCGTTCCTTCAGCCAGGCAGATACTTCCTTTACGCGTCTGTATGGAGGCACGGGGCTCGGCCTCGCGATCAGCAAGCAATTGGCTGAAATGATGGGCGGCGCCATCTCCGTAGAGAGCAAGCTCGGCGTAGGCAGTACGTTCTCCTTCACCGCTCCATTCGCAACCAGGCTGGAGAACGCAAATACCGTCCCTGATCGGGGCAGCGATAACACAACGAGCGCTCTCATTGTCGATGATAGTGAAGCCGCCCGCGACGAAATCACCGCGATGATTCGTGCCGCGGGTATGGGCGCCCGGGCAGTCTCCTCGGGAGAAGAAGCTCTTTCCGCTTTGGTCGGCGCGTGTGAGTGCGGAAACCCGTTCGCTCTTGTCCTGCTCGATTGGCGGCTCCCCGGCATCAACGGTCTGGAGACATCTCGTCGCATAAAAGCCCACGCATCGATCAATCCGGCGCCGGCAGTTCTCATCATGTCGGCCTTCGGTCTGGAAGAAGTATTAGGCAGTGAGGATAATCCGTTCATTCACGGCTTCCTTTTAAAGCCGGTGACGGCAGCGCGGCTCGCCTTAACAGTCCAGTCAGCTCTACATCCCGCTTCCGCCTCTTCTTCAGCCTTAACTCTGCCTGCAGCACAACCGGGCGTACTGCGCGGGCGGACGGTTCTGCTGGTCGAAGACAATGACCTCAACTGTCTGGTGGCGAGTGAAATGCTTGCGGATTTTGGCGTCGATCTCACCATCGCCTCAAATGGCAGGCAAGCCCTGGACCTGATCCAGACTCGGCCGTTCGACCTGGTCTTGATGGATATTCAGATGCCCGTCATGGACGGACTCACCGCGACAAAGTTGATACGCGAGGATGAGCGCTTCCGCAACCTACCCATCCTGGCCGTGACTGCACAGGCCATGAACGGCGAAAGAAAACGAATCCTGGAAGCAGGCATGAATGGCCATCTGACCAAGCCCATCAGCTCCGATGCGCTACGCGACGCTTGCCAGCAATGGCTGCCCCCGCGAGAGCCGGCTGCGCCTGAGATACAGAACCCCTCCAACGCGAGCGCCGCCGTGTGGACGGGTGAGCTTCCGGAGCACCTGCACCCCTTTGACCTTCGCGAAGCGCTGCTATACACCAACGACAATCCCAGGCTGCTGCGCAAACTGCTTTTTAGCTTTCATGAGCAGTTCGCCAACGCTGTGTGCGAGGTCAATACTCTGCTCAAGGAGCGCAAGCTGGCCGAGGCCGCACGCCTGGTGCATTCTCTCAAGGGTCTGGCTGCCACCCTTGCCGCGGGCGACCTTGCGCGCGCTGCGCTGGCCGTCGAACACGCGCTGCGCACCGGCGAATCGATTCGTCTGAACACGCTTATCAAAACTCTGGAGGAGCAGTTGGCCACAGCGATCGCGGCAGTCTCCCACCTGGGTCCGGCATGAGCGAAGGTTTTGCTGTGCCCATCACGGAACCAGGGTCTCCGCTCGTCCCTTCGCGTTTCACCATCCTGGTAGTGGATGATGAAGCCCATGTCTTCGAACTCCTGGCAGATACCTTTCAGGATCATTACGAGGTGCTGCAGGCAACGGAAGGGACGATGGCGTTGGAAGTGGCCATGGCGCGGACGCCCGATCTCATCCTGCTCGATGTAATGTTGCCCGGCATTGATGGCTTCGCCGTTTGTGGCTACCTGAAAAGCATGCAACAGACCAGGCATATTCCTATCATTTTTCTTACCGGCGAAGCCGACAGGGATGCCGAAACGCTTGGGCTACAAATGGGCGCTTCCGACTTCGTGAGCAAGCCCATCAACTCCGCCGCCTTGAAGGCGCGGGTGAATAATCAACTCAACCTGCGCCGCGCCCAGGATCAGCTACTGCAGGCTGCTCACCAAAAGCATCTGGACGATCTGGTTGCGGAAACAGAGCGATCAGCAGAAAAGAACCGGGCGTTCAGCCAGGACTTGCTCATGAAGGATCACTTTCTGACCCACGTCTCCCATGAATTGCGAGCGCCGCTCACGGCAATTTACCAGTTTGTGAGCCTGATGGCCGATCGCATTGCCGGCGCAACCACACCGCAGCAGGAAGTTTATCTGGCACGCACGCTGGACAATGTGGAGCAAATGAAATCGATGGTAGACGATCTATTGTGTGCGGCGACCATTCGCAACGGCCACGTTCATCTCGACTTGCACGCAGTCGTGGTTGCGGAAGCGATTGAGTATGCACGCGGCAAGCTGATTCAGGGAGCGTCCCGCAAGGCAATTAATATTTCTGTAAAAGTGGGCAACCCTATGAGTGCCGCTTACGCCGACCCTGCCCGCTTGCGCCAGATCCTCTTAATCCTTTTGGAAAATGCGGTCAAATTCACTCCGCGCGCAGGAAATGTCACGGTCGCCACGAGTACGTTTAAGGACGAACCAGGTTTCCTGTTGATCGAAGTTTCTGACACAGGTTGCGGCATTGACCAGGAAGCGAGTCAACAAATCTTCGGGAGACTATACCAGACCGATTCCTCAGACCAGGGCCGCATGGGTTTGGGTCTGGGTCTACATATCGCAAAAGAGCTTGTGCAGTTGCAGGGCGGCCGAATCTGGTTGGAAAGCACGCTGGGTCATGGAACCACCTTCCGGCTTATCCTCCCTGTCTTCGATGGGCAGAAGGAATCAATGCCTCTGCCTGACGAGTTCGAACCGTAAGCACGCTTCTTGGCTCCGAAAGTCACGCTACCTATTCGTTGACCTGGATCATTATTTTAGAAAATCGAGCTGGGTCGTTGCTCCATGCTGCTAAGCACTCGGGAGCCTGGTCCAGGTGGACGATCCTGGTAATCGCATCGTCCACCGGAAACCGCCCTTGCTCAAGCATTTGAATCACGGCTCGAAAATCTTCGGGCAGCGCGTTACGCGAACCTAGTATGTCGAGTTCCTTCTGCACGAACAGCCGAGTCTCGTAGGCAACGGGCTCCTTGGCATAGCCGATATAAACCACGCGGCCGGTAAAAGCTACCTCGTCCACGGCTGCGCGAAATGTTTCCGGCAAGCCAATGGCCTCAATCACGACGTCGGGACCGAGCCCTCCGGTAAGAGCTGCCAGCGCATCATGCAGCGGAGCACGTCGCGTATTGATCAGGTCGGTGGCTCCCGCCTTACGCGCCACCTCCAGCTTGGCATCGTCTACATCGATGGCAATGGTACGCGCTCCGGAAAAGCCTGAAGCCGCTACTGCTCCAAGACCAACCCCGCCGCACCCAATAATCGCGACCACGTCCGACGGCTTCACCCGCCCGCGCGCGACGGAGTGAAAGCCCACCGTGAGCGGCTCCACCAGGCAGAGCTCTTTCAGCGAGAGATTTGCCGGGTAGAGCTTATCGGGGCTGGCGGCGATGTATTCGGTAAGCGCGCCATCGCGCTGTACGCCAAGCGTCTGGTTGAACTGGCACGCGTTGGGGCGACCGCGCCGGCATGAGGCACATTCTCCGCAGTTGGTATAAGGCGACAACGTAACATCGGTGCCGGCGGCGAGATCAGGACGGCCCGGCGTGTCATGCACGACCGTAGCGGCGACTTCGTGGCCGAGAATGCGGGGGAAACTCACCATCGGGTTTTTCCCGCGATAGCTATTGAGATCACTGCCACACAATCCGACTCGGCGAACCCGGAGCAACACTTCTCCGGCTTTGGGTCGTATCTCCGCTACACTCTCGACGGCTGCATCGCCGGGTTCCTTCAGTACCAGTGCCTGCATCAAAAGACCCCCGGGCTCCATTCTAAAACTCTCCACCCTCCACCAAATCGGGTGCCCCATATCTCACGACGTTTTCCAGTCGGGGACCGGATTTCCTGTTACGCTGCACCGGACACATCTACGTGTGCGGTTTTCATTGAGGAAAACCGCATGCAGATCGCCAACGCCTCCACCTTCAACAGGAAATCCGGGAGAGATGTGGGAATTAGCTACACTCGCCCAACAACCCTGATCCCCGAAAAGTCGATAGTCGCGCAAGCGCACCCGCGTCAGCAAGCACACTCCCGTTCCCGCTAACGCGCACACCTAGTTAAGCAGAAAGCTATACAAGGTGTCGCCTGCTGCGGCGATCACATACTGATGGCCATCCAGCATGTAGGTCTGCGGTGCGTTGCTGATGTTGCCGGTGCGCGTTCCCCAGAGCGGTGCGCCTGTAGCCGCATCGAACGCTGCAAGGTTGCCCGCTCCGTCACCGCTAAACACCAGTCCGCCGGCAGTGGCCAGCACGCCACCTCCGCCGAAACCTCGCGTGTAAAGCTTGTGCCGCCAACGTACCGCGCCGGTCGTGGAGTCGATCCCGTCAAGATAACTGCCGGTGGCGCCGACCGTGACCTCATCCTTGCCTCCCAGGCCCATCGCGCCGCGCGGATCCGGGTCGGTGAGGTACGCTAACGCGAAGCTATCCGCCTCGTACTGGTACAACAAACCTGTCTGCGGGGAGTAAGCCGGCGGCTCCCAATTTGTGGTGCCGCTCGAGTTCGGCGATATGAGAGAACCCCCGATCGTCGCATCCTTTGCCGGATTCGTCTTCGGGACCGCCTTGAGGCGTCAGCCCTTCTGCCCAATTCGTGTTCGCACCGTACTTGGTCGTCAGCAGGTGCTCCCCGGTCACGCGATCCAGCACGAAGAAGTAACCATTGCGTGCTGCCGTGACGACGAGCTTGCGCGGACGTCCGTGAAACTTTGCATCAACGAAAACGGGCACCTGGGCCGAATCGTAATCGTGCGTGTCATGGGGCGAGGTGGAGTAGTACCACTTCATCTTGCCAGTGTTCACATCGAGCGCAACCAGGGAGCATGTGTAGAGATTCTCTCCCTCGCCCCGCAGACCCGTTGTCCACGAGGGCGTCGGGTTCCCGGTGCCGAACACATAGAGTTGCGTTTCGGGATCGTAGGAACCGGCAACCCACGTGCCCCCTCCCCCATGGCGCGCCGCATCCAGACTCTTCCATGTGTCCAGGCCAGGATCCCCTGCCTTCTGCGGAGTGACATAAAAGGTCCACTGCAGATCGCCTGTCTCGGGATCGAAGGACTTCAGGAAGCTGGGTGCGTCGAGGTCGTTGCCCACCCCGGCCAGCACGTGATTGCCGATGACGGTCGGTGCGGGTGTCGCGAAGTAACCACCTTCCACATGAGCGATCATGCGATGCCACCGTTCCTGGCCGGTTCTCGCATCCAGCGACACCAGGTAATCATCCGGCGTTTCGAAAAACAGGTAGTCGTGATAAAAACCGACCCCGCGGTTTCCGATGTGTGTGCCGCCCCGCGTCTTCCAGAAGTAGTGCCAGATGGTTTCGCCGCTGCGCGCATCCACGGCCCAGACGTTATCCACCATCGTGACATAGAGCACGCCGTTGTTCTCCAGGATCGTGCCTTTGATCGACCCGGATCCGCGGCCGATCGAACCACCCGGGCCTTCGCCGCCCACGATCAGCGGACTGTGCACGCTGGTATAGCCGCTAAGCGCACCTGGTTCGTCGCCCGGTTCGAACTTGCTTGACCAGGCCAAACCAAGGTTCTTTACCGTTTGACGGTTCACTTCGGTTAACGCGCTGTAGCGCTTGCTGGTGTAGTCACCGTTGTATGTCAGCCACTCCTCTTTCAGCGGCTTGAGCAGGTCATCATGCGTAATGCTGCGAATCTTCGCCGAGAACGGCTTCCGACTGCTGGTGGGCTGACTCGATTCGTCGCCCGTCCCGGCAGGACTCTTGACCGGAGCATGCGTTGTGCTTGCATTTTCCGAGGGTGCCTTCGACGCTGGCGCAGCCGGGGCCGGTTTTGCGGCTGGGCTCGCCGCCGCCGTCGGACCGGCCAGGGAAGCTGGAAGGCTGTCCTTGCCGAAGTTTTTGCTCAGGTAACCGATGATGCTCGCGAAATCTTCATCGCTCCCGGTGGCGCCATAGCTCACCATCTTGCTGACTGTTGCGCTCCAGCCGTCACGATCCTGACGCAGGCTTGTGACATTTGCCAGCGAGTGACACTTACTGCAGGTGGACGCGGTCAGGTCGCGGCCAGGGCCGGGCGGCAGTTCGCCAGCTGCCTGCTGCCCCGCGGCCAGGACTGGGTGGACGAACAACAAATGCCCCGCCAGCAGCGCAAGAGAAAGCCTGGGGATAAAACGAAAAGCAAGACCTGCATATCTCATCTGCATTCACTCAAACCGAAAAATGAAAAACCCTTTAAAGCTGGAAGCCCCCGCCGGCAAGCGAGAGGAGGGATGCGAGCGCCTATGACGATCACTTGAGCGTCACAAGGTAGGCTGTCACATCGTGAATGTCTTCATCCCGATACTTCGGCAGCAGTGCGCGGTGGGGCTCAAGCGGATCATGTACAACCACCTGGGGTGTGTTGCCCATGCGGCGAAGCGTCATCAAGCTGCCATCGTCCGCCTGCAACGTGACCAGAAAATCATCCACGTGTATCAGCGTCCCGCTCACGGCGGGCATACCTGGTTCGGTAACGGTGACGGTTGCGGGCGGAGTATTGGCTCCGAGGTAAGTGCCGCGCAGCCACGCTGCCTGCATCAGCTTGGGATTGCTCACCTTGTTCGCAAAACCACTCAGATCACCCGTCGTCGAGTGGCAGCCGGCGCAGGTTTTTGCGAAGTATTGTTGACCCCGCTCCGCGTTGCCCACAAGGATATTCGGCTGGCGCGCCTCATCCCCCGGCGCTCTGCCCTGACTGCCGATCTCCGCCACAACACTACGGATGTAGGCCGCGACCGCCTGCGCCTCCTCCACGCTCATGTCTGACTTGTGGTTGGGAAAGTCGGGGCTCTCGCCGCGCATGATCGGCACCAGTACTTCGCCGTGCTTATCGATCAGGGCATTCTGCGAGCGCAGCAAATTGGGATTCGTTTCGGATCCCGCGCATGTCTGCGCTGTGGCATTGTTGGCAATACTTTGCATAGGCGGCTTTGCCCCGTTCGACAACGGCCGGATCTTCCGCCGGCCGCGCAGGGGCCTGATTAAATGTGGACGTCTCGATGTGTTGCGCCAGTACGGGATGCGCTTGCAGGCACACGGCTGCGAATGCCAGCGCGCCAAGACAGGAAAAACTCTTCAACAAAGCAACCTCGCGGTGGAGTGACCGCCTCGCGTGCGGGTAGGCGGCTCGGGGATTCCCTTCCCTCGGATGCGCTGATCCGTCGATCTCAGGTGCTTATCGGCAGCCACTACGAAGCGGGTGTCTCCAGATTTTTCGACGCCCGGTGCGCCGACTTTCAGTGTAACCGAGTCCACAAAGGGCTGGTTCGACCCTTGGGCCACATCAACGTTTGCGCTTCATTTTTCTCTTCCACGGCGAGGACATCCAGCCGTTCTTTCTCACGGCGCTGGATTGCGATCACGCTCAGTCACAGGGAAGGCTACCGAGAGTGGTACCGCGGCGAAAGCCGGCCGCCGCGACATCTCTAACTCCTGCGGTGTCGCGATTTACCCTCTCTGCCCCGCGAGAACCCATGATCCACTCTCCCGCCATCTATTCGACTCACCTGAAGCGACCGGCGGTCTCACCGTGCCAGGGCGTATGTGAATAGAACCGCTGCGATAGAAAGCGCGGCGATGCGCACGCGATGTCTCCTGTCCCAGATCCGATGGAGCCGCTGCCAATCAGCAACACCTTCCGCGATCCGCGTATTCAGGGGGACCAGCCACAAGATCGATGCCACTGAAGCGAGCAGCCAGATCGCATCGACGGCAAGCAGGACACCGCGGCCGGAGGTATGCCATTGCAGCCAGGTCTCGATACCCATGAGCAGATTACAAAGCGGGTACCAGATCGGCATCACTTTCCCCAGCACAAGTGCAAAACGGCTAAGCAACTGCAACTGTGCCTGGGGTTCGAGCCGCCATGCCGCAGGGTTCACGAACGCTGAAACAGAAAACTCGACGCCCACCAATGAGATCACGATAATGAGGCAAACCACGTTGAATACGTGCATGAACCGCTCCTAGTGCATCGCTTGAAACTTCGGCTGGGTGGCTGGTGACCGCCCAACCCACCATGGACCTAATGGCAATCTGCTCTCAACTGTCTTTGAGAAAGATTGGAGACTGAGTCAAAACGCATGGATCAGCAGGAAGCCGACCACAAGCATCACCGCACAGGTCACACCATGAACGGAGAACGCTGTGACCTTTCGCCCGCCCGAAACTAAAATGTTCAACATGTCGCCTAACGGGATGATCGCGAAAACAAGAAGCACCGTACCTGCCGTCCTGTTACCCGCGGTCAGGATCATGGTCAGCACGGCCAGCACCGGTGGCAACGTCCCGGATTCCCTTGAGTCGAAGCCACGCACGAGTGGAAGCATCGGTCGCAGGCGGCCTGAGGCCAAAACCTCCCAGGATCCGTTCTGGAGACGCAATGTAGAAACAACCGATCACGATGATCCCGACAGACAAGAGAACGGCAATAGCAAGTGGAACAGCGATACGCACAAGAACCTCCTATTGCTACTAAATCTAGCAATGCTATAAAAGATGCGTGCATGCAGACCAGAGATTCGTTTATTTCTAACAACGCTATAATTTTCTGGTATGACGCCAACGCCCGGAACGGACCGCATTGCCGAACGAAAGCTACGGGACAGGCAGGCTCGCCGGGCACAGATCATCCATACGGCGCGACGCATCGCTGATTCTGAAGGATGGCCGAACGTCACCGTTCGCCGGCTTTCTGAGGAAATCTCCTACAGTCAACCCGTTCTCTACGCGCATTTCGGAAGCCGCGAAGGCATTGTCACCGCGGTTGCTATCGAAGGATTTCAAGAGCTCGGCCTGGCAATGGAAACGGCGCGTGCGCGCGTCACTCATGGAAGCGCAATCAGATCGGTCGCGGACGCATACCTGAAGTTCGCAGCCTCTTCCCCGGCTCTCTATGAGGCCATGTTCTCGCTCAGTCTAAGCATTCCCTTTGGTGCTGCGGCTACGCCGCCAGAGCTGCGATTTGCATTTTCTCAACTCCAGGCGTTGTTTCAGGGACACAACGCGCACTCAGAGGTTCTCGCCGAGTTGTTTTGGGGAAACCTCCACGGCATCGCCGATCTGACAAGAACTAGACGACTGCCACCCGTCCGTCAAAAGGAGCGCGTGAAGACGCTCGTAGAAATCTTCAGCAGGTGTAATGGGAAATGAGGGCGTTTTCTGCGCCTCGATGCCTCCTGATCCTCCACCGCCGCTGCGCGGCCCATTGCAAGCCGGTTTTGGCTTGAGTGGGGGACATGCCGATTCCGCTCTGTGGGGATCTGTGCAACGAGTTGTTGCTCAGTCGTCCGCGGGCGGATTCGAGAAGTGCGAACGAAGTGTTGCCGTCAAAACGGCGGGCTGACCTTTTCGAACGAAATTAGTAATGAACGGAGCCACATCCGACGGCGCCGACCAGAGATCGGAAAGAAGAATGATGGGAGCCTCGGGAAATTTGAAGTGAAGCTCCTGAGCGATTTCAGGGGCAGTCTTAACCGAGTTCAGGCGGTAATCAAGCAAAACAATATCGATTTTCGAGTCTGGAAGAGGATCCGGGCCAGAGAACCTGACCAGGATAGGAATGGGTTCGAACCCAGCCGTCTGGACCAACATTCTGTAGATATCCAGGTGGAAGGGGTCATCGTCGAGAATCAGAACTCCCGGACGGCTACGCATGGAAGCGCTCCCTTACGACAGCTATTTGCCCGGTAGGCCGGGAGACCACAAGCATCCTTCAGGCAAGAATGTCTGACGAAGACTGTATTGACGATGGCTAGTCGTAAACTTCCCGCACATTCGACAACCATCCGGCTCGCTCACTCTGGGCCGCCCTCGCGCTTCGATGATCCCGGGAGAGCTGAACCCGCCGTGGAATACCTTCCTATCCAGGTGCCGGCTCTGTCAACTTCATCGCGTTCAGGCGTCCTGAAGAGAGTTTCAGAGGTCGACCCCAGGATGTTAAGCTGTGTTGCGAAAAGGTGGCAACTGGAGCTCTTTCAGTCCAGCATTTCGCCGGCCGTAAGAACAAACCTTCGAGTCCGCCCCGGATGCGAAGCTACCAAAAAGAACGCTCCGGAAGGATGACGTCTTGTCCTTCAAGACCGTAGTTTCCTCGTTGCCTTACATACGTCAGAGATCAGGCATTCGTGTGTCACGCGGCAGGCGCAGTGCGGCGATCCTCGTTTGCATAATCGGGACGCTCGCACATGCTCAGAACCCGATGTCTGAATACGCCGTAGAAGCGGCGTACCTGTTCAATTTTGGAAAGTTCGTCCGTCTCACCAGCGATGCGAGCGCGCATCCTCAAACTTTCGACATTTGTATCGTCGGCGAGGATCCACTCGGGCGCACCCTCGATGACTTAACCGCGAATGAACAGCTGGATAGCAAGCCCGTTCGCATCATTCGGCTGAAGGGGGCAGTGGAGGCGCGCGGGTGTGCCATTACCTACATCCATGCATCTCAGGCCAACCGAATCACAGCCGATCTCGACGGGCTTAAGGGCTACCCCGTTTTGACCGTGAGCGACGCTGCCACCTTTCTGCAGGACGGCGGAATGATTCAGTTCGTCATCGTCAACAACCACGTTCGATTTGCAGTGAACCTGGCGGCGGTTCGAGCTGCACAGCTGACCCTGAGTTCCGAGCTGCTGCGAGTAGCGACCACAGTAAACGGAGAGATCCCGCCGGCGGTGCAGCCATGAAACTCTGGTCGGCACATTCCATTTCCGGGCGGTTGCGGGCCCTGGTGTTTCTGGTCAGCGGAACCGCGCTGCTGCTGGCGTACGCGTCGTTCCTGGCCTACGATTTCTACAGTCTTCGCCAGAACCTGCTTGAGTCACTGGAGACGCAGGCAAACATTGTGCGGCGCGAACTGCGAGACTGCTTTGCTCTTCGATGACCCGCAAGCAGCCGAGACTACGCTCTCAGCCCTGCGCAGCGTCCCCAATATCCTGAACGCAGAAGTGCTCCGCGCGGACAGCCGCAATTTTGCGAGGTATCAGCGCACAGCATCGTCGAACCAGTCCATCGTTCCGAGTCTCCCCAGCGGCGGGACTCTTCATTCTCGATTCAGGATCGAACAGTGCTCCTGGGGCATGCCATCAAGTCCAATGGAAAACGGATTGGGTCGGTGTACATCCTCGCTGAGACGCGCGACCTGGCTGATCGGGGCAGGCAGTTCGGACTGCTTTCAGCGGGCATCCTTCTGGTCTGCTTCGTGATCGCCATGCTCGCGACCTCGGCTATGTGTGGGTTGATGATTCGGCCACTTGAAAGTCTGGCCGATACCGCGCGTACGGTATCACGCAAACGGGACTACTCCGTTCGTGCCGAAGTTCCTCGCCGGCGAGACGAGTTGGGATTCCTCATCCAGTCCTTCAATGAAATGCTCGATGAGATTCAGCAGAGCCGGGAGGTGTTGGAGCAGAAGGTTGCCGAACGCACTGCGGAACTCTCCGCGGCGAATCGCGAACTTGAAGCTTTCTCGTACACGGTAGCGCACGATTTGCGGGGACCCTTGCAGCAGGTTGCAGACATCGGATTCCTCATGCAATCGGGTGCAGTTGCCGCCGGATCGCCTGAACAAAGGGATTGGCTGAACATGCTTGTCGCGGCCACGATGCGAATGTCGTCCTTGATCGACGACCTGTTGAGTCTCTCCCGCGCAGCAAGCACGGAGCTCCAGCTATCACCCATTGACCTGAGTGCTGTCGCAAACTCGATCCTTGCCACCCTCGTGCACGGGAGTGAACGGCGCGTCGAGCTGGTGGTTGCCGATCATTGCGTGGGCTTTGCCGATGAAGGTTTGATCACGGTAGTTCTCGACAACCTTCTTCGCAACGCCTGGAAATACTCCTCGCGAACCGATCCCGCACACATCGAATTCAGCTCCAGGGAGGAAGGTGACGAGACAATCTTTTTCGTCAGGGACAACGGTGCGGGTTTCGATGGCATGCACGCCGACCGGTTGTTCCGCCCCTTCCAACGGCTCCATTCACAGTCGGATTTCCCCGGAACGGGAGTCGGGCTGGCAACGGTACAACGGATCATAGGACGGCATGGTGGCCGGGTCTGGGCAAAGGGAGCAGTCGGCCAGGGAGCGGAATTCTGCTTCACCCTCCCTCGCAAGGCAAACTCGCATGCGGCAGTTCCCTTTCTCTCAAGCAACCTGACCTGAATAAAATGGCATCGCATCGCAGGATTTTTTGTCTTGTTCCAACGCGGGTGGTAACCAACTTTGCTTACGGATCAACAGACACTGCGATCCGCAGTGGAGAATGGGGATTGATGCTTTCGTTGCTCGCTCCGGAAAAGCCAAACGACAACCAGTGACGGCCTATCTTCCTCCATCTGCTCGACCTCTTCCTCGGGGTCGGCGGGAATGCGTTCCCGCGTAGCGAACTTGCGACGGTGCCTCCGATGGAAAGGGGTGCGGATCCTTATCCTTGCCGCTTGCCTCGCCCTCATCGGTAAGATCTCCGGTGCACAGCTCGCTGCAGTGGGCGACCAGCAGAATGCCCTGAAGACTCTGACGCTTGAGCAACTGGGGGAGATCGAGGTCACGACGGTCTCTAAGAAGCCCGAGGAAGTCTGGAACACATCCGCGGCGATTTACGTCATCACCCAGCAGGACATCCAGCGCGCAGGGGCCATCAACATCCCTGAAGCGTTACGTCTGGCGCCGGGGGTCGAAGTAGCCCGCATCACCAGCGGGGAGTACGCAATTGGCATCCGCGGATTTAACAGCCGGCTTTCGCGATCTGTCCTTGTACTGATCGATGGCCGCACGGTCTACACCACATTTACGGCGGGCACTTACTGGGAAACTCAGGACGTGCTGATGAAAGACATCGATCGCATAGAAGTCATCCGTGGCCCGGGCGGGACCATCTGGGGTCCGAATGCGGTCAACGGAGTCATCAACGTCATCACCAAACATACAACCGACACGCAGGGCGCGCTGGTGACCGCTGGCGCAGGTGCGGTTGAGCAGTTCCTGGGAGACATGCGCTATGGCTCCGGCAACGGGAAAAGATTTACCTACCGTGTGTATGCGACAGGATTTGGATGGAGCCCGCAGCACCACGAAGACGGCAACCAGTACGACGACTGGCATGGCGGCCAGGGCGGTTTCCGTATGGATTGGAAGGCGCGCACGCACGACACCTATCGACTGCAGGGCGATGTCTACGGCCAGTACTTTGGCGAGGGCGTATCGGTCTCAACCTACAACCCGCCTGCTTCCTTCCCCTTGACCGGCGATGCTCCTCTCTACGGAGGGAATATCCTGTGGGACTGGACAAGAGTGCAGGGCGAAGGCCGCGACATGCAGCTCGTCGCCTATTACGCACATGACACGCGGAAGGAACTAAACCTCGGCGACCTTCGCAACACGTTCAATGTCGATTTTCTTGATCGCTTTCGGTTACCTCGCCAGCAGGTATCGTTGGGCCTCACCTTGCGAGCCAGCCACGGCAGCGAAGCCGAAGTAGTATCGGGACTCACGTTTACCCCTTCCAAGCGGACTGACACGCTTTACCAGGGTTTCCTTCAGGACGAAATTGCCCTCGTTCAAAAGCGGCTGTCGCTCGTTGCTGGAACCAAGATCCTCAAAACCAACTACACCGGGGTGCTTGGGGAACCGACCGCCCGGTTGCTGTACACACCCACGGCCAGCCAGACTGTTTGGGCTGCATACACGCACGCCGTGCGCACCCCATCGGATGCAGAACGCGACTTCAATCTTTCCAGCTTCCTGGGATACGCGCGCAATGGGTTACCGTTCTTCGCGCGCTTTAGTGCCAATCCAAAATTCAGGTCGGAGCAATTGAATGGGTACGAGCTCGGCTATCGAGGCCTTGAAGGGCGGAACCTCTTCCTCGACATCGCCGGATTCTACAACCACTACGGCGATCTCTTCAGCGAAGACGTGCTGGGACCGGCTTACGTTGAGGCCAATCCGGCTCCCACTCACCTGCTGCTACCTGCGCAGTTCGGCAACGGGCTGGTGGCGAGTACAACCGGCATGGAAGTCGCGCCCGAGTGGCGCCCACGCCCCTGGTGGCGCGTCGGTGGGTGGTACTCCTTTCTCGATATGCACGTGAAGAAGGGTACCGGCTCATTGGACTTCGGCACCGCGCCCATAGTGCAGGGATCCAGCCCGCAGCACCAGGCGCTGCTCAGAAGCGGTTTCGATTTGCCCAAATCCGTCAATTTAGACATACAGGCTCGCTACGTCAACGCACTGCCTGGGATTAAGGTCCCCTCCTATTGGACCGGGAACGCTACAGCACAATGGGCCGCGACACGTCACATCCGGCTTACGGCCGTGGGTCGCAATCTTCTTCAGCCTCACCACCTCGAGTTCGTTTATGATCCGGGCCCTGCTGTGGGCATTCGGCGCGCCTTCTACGGCGAGATAACCTTCACCAGGTGATACAGGTTGTGGAACCCAACGGCGCCCGTAGTGGCGCACGCCTATCGCTTGCGCCATCCTCTCTGGCGCTTGGCGCTGATTGAAACTTCAGAAGCCCCGGCCCATAAGCTCGGGGATAGGACCGTGCGCAGAATTGGATACCGTAAAAACACAGTAATTGTTGCTATGGGTCACGAACGACGCTAAAGGAAACGGGGCGAGGCAAAGGCTCTGTCGAGAATAAGAGTCATACACCGTATGGTTCGCGCCCGGGGGAGAACGGAAAAAGTGGTCCAAGGGAAATCACCTGCGCCTACCCGCAGTACCTCGAAACACCACCCGATGCCCCGCTGTCCAGGGTCCTCGGCCCGTTTCCTAAATTGGCATCCCCCACAGTGGCCGCGCGGTGTGCTAATCTTCCCGCGACCGACCGAGAAGCATTCAAGGAGCACACAGTATGGCGGCAATCAAGGGGTCGTCTATCTCGGCCCCAATCACGTTGAAGTGCAAACGATCGACTATCCGAAACTTCAGAATCCCGCGGGAAAAAAGATCGAGCATGCGGTAATTCTCAAAGTGGTGTCCACCAACATCTGCGGGTCGGATCAACACATGGTGCGCGGCCGCACAACGGCGCAGCCTGGGCTGGTGCTCGGCCACGAAATCACTGGCGAAATCATTGAAAAGGGCAGCGATGTCGAGTTTCTCAGTGTCGGCGACCTGGTCACCGTTCCCTTCAACGTCGCTTGCGGCCGTTGCCGCACATGCCGGGAGCAACAGACCGGGGTCTGCCTGAACGTGAACCCGAGTCGGGCCGGCGGCGCCTATGGCTATGTCGATATGGGCGGCTGGGTCGGTGGACAAGCCGATTACGTCATGATTCCCTACGCCGACTTCAACCTGATCAAGTTTCCCGACAAGGCACAGGCCATGGAGAAGATCCGTGACCTGACCATGCTCTCTGACATTTTGCCCACCGGCTTCCACGGAGCGATTTCTGCGGGCGTGGGGGTGGGTTCCACCGTGTACGTCGCGGGCGCCGGTCCGGTGGGGTTGGCCGCCGCTGCTTCCGCTCAGATTCTCGGCGCGGCCGTCGTGCTGATCGGCGACATGAATGGGGAGCGGCTCAAGCATGCCGCGTCCGTCGGTTTCGAACCGATCGACCTGAGCAAGAGCGACCGGCTAGAGGAACTGATCGAGGCAGTGCTGGGCGTGCCTGAAGTCGACGCCTCGGTCGACGCTGTGGGCTTTGAAGCAAGAGGACACGGGGCGCAACATACGGTGGAGGCGCCTGCGACTGTTCTGAATTCCCTGATGACCATTACACGTGCCGCCGGCGGCATCGGTATTCCCGGCCTCTACGTCACGGCGGATCCAGGAGCCAGGGATACCGCGGCGCAAACAGGAGCCTTGAGCATGCGGTTTGGCCTGGGATGGGCGAAGTCTCACCGCTTCTATACCGGGCAAACCCCAGTGCTCAAATACAATCGTGCGCTGATGCAGGCGATTCTCTATGACCGGCTGCCTATCGCCAAAATCGTCAACGCGACGGTGATCCCGCTGGGCGAGGCTCCGCAAGGCTACCGGGATTTTGATTCCGGTGTAGCCAAAAAGTTCGTGCTGGATCCCCATGGCCTGGTGAAGAAGGCTTCCTAGAGCGAGCGTGGCCGGCTGCGGGCAGGTAAAGTACTACGCACGCATCTGTGGTGACCTGGAGGACTCCAAGCTCCTCCAGGCCGCCTCGGTCACCGCACCTGTTGCATGAACAGGCCGTGCCGCTTAGACCCGCAGACATTCGTCTCCTGACTCCTCAAAAGCCCGCTTTCGTCGTTGCGCACGAAAGTGTACGCGCGGAGGTTACTCGCGCATGGTTATAATCGCGAAACTACTCTCTGCCTGAACTGCCTTCCCTCCCCAACGGGTAGCGTAGAGGTTTTAAATACGTGAGGTGTTATGAAAACTTCTTGCAGCCCCGTTAGCCGGGGTGTGTGCAGAGCTCTGCCTCTTCTCCTGACTCTGCTTTTCCTCGCCGGCGTTTCCCGCGCATCTGCCCAAACCTATGATCGAAGCGGTCCTTGGTGGAGAGTCGTACCGCGGCCGTTGCACTCTGTCGCTTACACACCGGAACCCGCAGATTACGACGCGAAATTTACCTGTCCCTATCCCGATGGGTGCAAGTACTTTGACAGCGACTTCTACAACGCGGACTTCAAACTGCTGTGGGGTCCAGGCGGGCGCAACGACCTGAAAACCCTCCGCGAGATTCACGTCAACAACCTGCATTTGTATGACTGGAGTACCTGCCGCGACCACAAATCTTTTCTAAAGCACGCCGAGGACAACGGCCTGACGGTTTGGGTTCCCTTCTCCAACTACAACGTATCCGACCCGTTTGATCCAGCCAGGCGCGCCAACATCGAGAACATCGTCCGCGAGATCTACGACCTCGACCAACGTAACAACGGCCGTAAGACGCACCACGGTGCGGCGGTGATCTGGGGTATCGGCAACGAATACGACATCAATGGCTATCCGGCGGCGAACGTGGCGCAAGTGGCCAGGATTGTCGTCGATCTTGAAAATGCGGCGGGTATTCCTGATTCCGAAAAACTCGTTTTTACCTCGCCAGTCTCCTTCGCTGCCCTCAACGGCAAACCGGCAGCGATTCAACAGATCCTCGCTTTACAAAAAGCCTTTATTGCGGCTGGGCTGAGTGATGTCTGGTACAAGCGTTTTCTCGCCAGCGCGGCAACCACCAACGACGCCGCGTTCATGCGGAATTACATCGATCACACATTTCCCGCCGCCGGCGATTTCTCAAAGGGCGAGGGGCTGCCGTTGTTCCTGAGTGAATACGGGGCGAATGGTGAAGACGCTTGCTTGTTACTTCATCACGGGGATTCGGCCTGCAAAGCACCCGAGCATCAATCGCTGCGTGACCGGTCGCAACAGGAATACAACGCCGCCGAATTTAAAGTCGCCACCGCGCTGGATAACACCGCCGCCGCCTCGAAGACTGCTTACTTCTACGGCTTTAGCGTCTTCCAGTGGCAGGACGCATTCTGGAAGTGCCCAGGCACGATCTGTACCGAATCCCAGTTCGGCATTCAGAAGCGGGGCGCGCACCTCACCGAAGGCACGGTCGCCGGCGGCAAATGCGGCATTCCGGCAGGTCGCTTCAAATACCCAGTGGTTCAGCTTGAACATAAGCAAGCATGGCAGAGCACCATCGACGCCTTCGCACCATAGGGGCCGCGCTCGTTCCCCTTCAAGAAGTCCCACTCAAGCATCGGATAAGAGTGGGACGATGGCAGTGGCTTCCGCCCTTAACCTTTGCAAGGGAGAACAGCTATGCCCTTGCTGACCAGGGCGGTCAACCGCTATTCGGCGATCCTGGCAATCCGCGAAAAACCTGCTTCATATAACCGCTTCGTCTCAGGGCCTCGTACCAGGGCACAACTTTAGTCGTGCCCTTGCCCCAAAAAATGCCTTGAGCTTTAGCCCCTGCAGTACTCCTCTCTGTGCCGATGCGCACTTTTCCGCAGCCTGCCAGCCCGGATTCCCCATCACAACCCTCCGCTTCCAACCACAATGCCCTGGCTAGTGGCGTTGGCCGACCGCCGCGAGGCGTTTCAGTAACAGCCGCGTCCGGCGTTTGAGGGACAAGCGTATGCGGGCTCCCCGCCGGCGTTTGCTTCACGCCGCAGGCAATGCCGGCCAACGTCACTAACCCCCACTTTGTCATCCCGAGCGCAGTCGAGGGATCTGCTGTGCGCCTTTCTCCCTCCACAAATTTCTACATGAGCTCCAGCATCGGACACGCAGAGGAACCATTCTTTCAGCAGGAATGGCAGGAGAGTCACTCCTGGCAGCGAAGCGGCTGCTATGGAGGCCAACGTTCCTCTGCCCATCCGATGCTGGAGCTCTGTAGAACTTTGTGGCAGGAGAACGCGCACAGCAGATCCGTCGACTGCGCTCCTAATGAACAAACTGGAAAGCGCTCTGGATAAGGGTTCAAATGTCCCCCACTCAAGCCAAACGCGGCTTGAATGGGCCACCCTACCGTTTTTAGGGTCCGATCAGTCGCCACTCAGGAGGATCTGCTCCCTGCCCGCATCCAGAAAAGCCGAGGGTGGCCCACTCAAGCCTTTTGGCTTGAGTGGGGGACATCCTGCTCCCAAGCTCCATGCCGTTTTCCTCAATGAAATTCGCACACGCGCGTGTGTCCGGGGTTGCAGAACAGGAAATCCGGTCGCATCCAGCGTCGATGGGCTGAATACGACCGGCGGAGCCCTTCAAACACTCTCACTCCACTTGTTAGAGGCATCGGAACAACGTCATCTTCAACCCACGTACACCGGAGTCGGCCAACACGGGGCGAATCCCGCAAATCAACGGAACTGACCTGGCGGACTCGGGACCCGCAATGGAGCACCCGTCCAGGGGTTAGGGCACTGTGGTTGTGTCCGAACAGCTGTGGTGAGAAATCCTGGCGAGTGAATGGCAGTCACAAAGTGACGCAAAATAGAAACAGCGGCAGATCAAGATACCTGCTTGCCTGGCGACAAAACCAAGGAAAACGACTCCGTTGACCCACGCCGGATCGGTTGGCAGGCTTCTTTCCGCAGCCTGCTCGGCTCAATGGCTTCCTTGCATAGCGACTGACGCATAGAGATAACGACAACCAGCTGTTGTGGCATGTGGCGGTATGCCATTTTGTAACACAATGGATTGCGACGAAAGCGTACTTACTCTGGCGGATGCAATCCTTCTTAGTTTCCCTACCAAGATGAACGCACCATAAACACATTTCTGCTGCCGTCCCGCTTCATTGCGGCACGCTGACAGCCTATCCCGAATTAATTGCCTTGCCAGCATCTAGCCGCGCCAGCGATTCAGTAGGATGACGTTTTCCCATCGATGGTTGCTGGTTTCCGTGGCCGGTCCCGCAAACATTTGCGGCCAACGTTCACAGTAGATGAATCCAGGGATCAGGCATCCTGTTCCCCTGACTTGCTTCCCCTTTGATTTGCTTATTCGAGGAGCGGCAATCCCTTAGCCGTAGGACCCCGCAACTCAGATCGGCAACCTAATTCACTTGACCTATACCGAAACCGATAAGTAAACTAAGGTTCCCCCCGTAGTAATCCATAGCGTACAGTCCGGAGTAAGCTCCATGTTAAACATCAATGGCAGTCTTCTTTTCCCAACGCTTGGAGTTTCGATGTGTCCCCCAGGATCAAGGTATCGTTCAGACAATCGATCGATCATGTTTAGATCGATGTGCTTCGCTTTTCTTTTGTTGCTGTGCGGAAGGTCTGTACGTGCCCAGGCGCCGGTGGGCGACGCGTTCAGTGGTTCAAGCCTGAATACCAGCCTTTGGACGGTGAAAGCCCCGGCCGGGGGTACAGCAGCCTTGAGCGGCGGACAGCTGCTCATCACCGTCCCCGGTGGCACCAATCATCAGGCCTACACCCCGCTGAATGCCGTGCGTGTTATTCAGCCGGTGAGCAATGCTGATTTCGATGTCTACGTCAAAATCAACACCGCGCTGACAACGTCGGCTCAAACCACTTTTGCCGGACTCCTGGTTGGGGGCGATGGTAGCAATTGGATCTACTGTTACGCCTACTCCGACGGTGCGCAAATCGATCTTTTGTGCGCCAGCGTAGATTCCGGAAAGCAAAACATTCGGCTTAATAGCATTCCGTTCGCAGGATATGGTGTGCCCTCTTATTTGCGGCTGCAGCGCGCAGGTACGACGTACACGACCTATTGGTCAGCAGACGCACTGAACTGGACTTCTGCCGGAAGCTTCAACGACGGCCTGGTGGTTACCCATCTCGGTCCTTTCGCGGGAAATAGTAATAGCAATCCGGCAAGTAGTCCGGCGGTTTCGGCCGGTTTTGGCGGCTTTCAGAACACGCCTTCACCGTCCGCTGCAGCCACACCCACTTTCGCACCGCCCAGTGGCACCAGCTTCACCTCGACGCTGAACGTAACTATCACCGATGCGACGCCAAATGCAACGATCTACTACACCACAGACGGCAGCACGCCAACCAAATCCTCGGCGGTTTATTCGAGCGCCATCATCCTCACCTCTTCTGCAACCGTAAAGGCACTTGCCACCACCAGCGGCGGGACCCCGAGTGCGATAGCCGCCGCCAGCTACACGCTTACGTCCAGCCCGGCCCAGCCCGTGGCAGACGAGTTCAATCAATCGAGCCTCAATACCGGCCTGTGGACCGTGCGCGCGCCTGTCGGCGGAACCGCAGCGGTGACGGGCGGTGAACTCATCCTCACTGTGCCGGGCGGCAGCAATCACGACGCGTACGTGCCGGCGCTTGATGCAGTCCAGGTAGTACAGCCGGTAGCGAATGTGAATTTCGATGTGGCCGTCAAAATCGATTCCGGGTTACAGACGAAGGCGATTTATAGCGGTCAAGGCCTCATGGTGGAGGGTGATTCAAAAAACTATATCCGTTACGAACTGGGCGCAAACGGGAGCATCGGACTGAGCGCGTCTACCATCACCGCAGGCAGCCAGACCACACGCCTGAACACCTCGCCTTTTTCTGGTTATTCAGTGCCGGCCTATCTGCGCCTGCAGCGGGTGGGCACAACCTACACCGCATTCTCGTCGACTGATGGTGTGAACTGGAACCAGCAGGGAAGCTTCACCAGCAACCTGGCAGTGACTGGGCTTGCCCCGTACGCGTGGAACTACAACGCCACCCCAGGGAACGCGCCAGCGCTTACAGCAAAATTCGATTGGTTCCACAATTTCACCCAGACCACGCCGGCTACCGCGGCGGCGCCAACATTCTCTCCCGCCAGCGGCACCACGTTCGCCTCTACACTCAATGTCACGCTGGCCGACACCACGCCGGGGGCCGCCATCCACTACACCACCGATGGAAGTACCCCCACGACCAGCTCCCCCGCTTACTCAAGCGCAAATCCAATCGAGCTCAGCGCTTCGACCACAGTGAAGGCAACCGCGGTCGCCAACGGATACAACCAGAGCGCGGTCGTTTCCGCCACTTACGCGTTCACGGGTGGCGGCAGCACGGGCGGAATTGTCTCGGACAACTTCGACCAGTCGACCCTGAACACATCCTTGTGGACGACCGAAAACCCGCTCGGTGACGGTCTCGTGACCATGATTGGAACGGCCGCCACCTTGAATGTGCCGCAAGGAACGATTCACAATCTGGGAACAAGCGGGAACAACACCCTGCGCATCATGCAGCCGTTGGCAAACTCGGATTTCAGTGTCGATGTTCGCTTCAATTCTGCGCCCGAGATCGGGAACCAGGACGAAGGAATCCTGGTGGAGCAGGATAGCGGTGACTTCCTGCGCTTCGATGTCCTTTTCAATGGCGCCGCAGGGCCGCAGCTTTTTGCTGCCGGCGTTACCGGCAGCACCGCCACCACCTTCGTGAACACTGCAATCTCGCTCCCTGGTGCGCCGTTGGTGCTCCGGTTGGCGCGTATTGGCAACGTTTGGACGGGCAGCTGGTCCAGGGATGGCGTGACGTTTATCGCAACTCCTGGCTTCACTTTCGATCTCAACGTTGCGCGTGTGGGACCCTATGCCGGAACTTCGGCGAGCACGGCATTCAACTCGCCGGCGTTTACTGCTATCGTCGACTACTTCTTCGCCACCTCGAACCCGATCGCCAACCACGACGGTCCCCTGCCCTACGGGTATACAACTGTGGATGCGAACCCGCCCGGTACCGTGGTCGAGAAAACTCTGGCCGATATTGAGGGCACAGGGCGCCTCAACCCGGTAATCGGCACCGAACAGTACACAATCAACGGCTATGTGGGCAATGGCGGTGTCTATTGGTATCAGTACCCAGCTTCCGGCAACATTACTGGCAGTTGGACCAGGCACACGATCGCACCAGCGGGTACCGCGTATGAAGACATGGTCCCGCTTGATGTGAACGGTGACGGAGCTGTGGACATCATCTGCAGCTACTCTCCGACCAGCAACGGTACCTACCAGATCGTTTGGTTTGAAAACCCGCGCGGCCAGGGCGGCGCCGCGACCACCAGTCCCTGGGTCCAGCATGTCATTGGGCCAGGCTACGGAGAAAACAATCTGTTTCTCGCCGACATCGACGGAGATGGCAAGACGGATGTCGTCACGCCCTCCTCGATCTTCTACCAGAACAGCCCCACGTCATGGACCCAGGTAACTTACAGCACTTCGTTCCGTGGTGTGGGCTTGTTAGACATCGGTGGGGGCCTCGGAAGCATCAATCTGTCGGGCACCGGACCGGCGCCCTACAACCTCGTTTGGTACGAGAACCCACGCGAAACCGGCGGCAACGCGCGCACTGACAAGTGGATCATGCACACTGTGGCGGCTACACCCTACCCATGTACAGGTTCCGTGTGTGGCGGTGACGGCGATGCAGCTGTCTACCATGAACTCGACGTAAATGGCGATGGCAGAATGGACATACTGTCTGCCCAATCGGAAGGAAATCAGTACGGTCCCGTCCCGCCAGGTGGCCTCATCTGGTGGGAAGCTCCGGCTGACCGCCGCGATGGTGCCTGGATCAAGCACACGATCGACGGCAACATGATCGACGTTCACCGCATTGCCATCGGGGACATGGACAAGAATGGAAAGACGGACATCATCGTAGCGGAACAGGATCAAGCTCCGTTACGGCGGGTCACCGTCTACTACAACGGTGGCAACGGAGTGCTGACGGCAGAAACAATATCGAACGCGGAAGGCCACAACATCTGGGTGGGCGATATCACGGGAACCGGCAAGCTCGAGATTTTCAACTCGGGCCACGGCTACTTCCTGAACCCGCACCCACTACAAATTTTCTTGAACCCATACTGATAGGGTCTGTGGGATGGAAGCCTCGAGCCGGCGTGGTGGAGATGGATGGAGTTGCCTGTCCCACTCGTTTAACGCAACGACGCCGGACTCTGCTTTCCCTGATCGAGAATGCCGGGGAACCATTGCACCGCATTATCGTGATACAGCCTGCGAAGAACGGATGCGGGCAGCGCCAGGCCCCTGACCGTATGCCCCATATAGACGAGCGTTTCACTCGTGGAGAAATACTTCCAGTCCCGCTCGTAATCTCTCCGCAAGCCGGCTAATTCCCTGGCCGTTTCACTGTGGGGCATGATCTCCTTATCGGTCGCATACAGAACGCGCCCTTGGTACTTGATAAGGAAAGCACGCACCTTCTCCCGCGGCTGCAACATCAGGTAAGGCACGCGCGCGGCCGTATCCACCGCAAAATTCGGATACCGGTCGAACCGCCGCGCAATCTCGTCGACATCGAGTTCCATGCTTCCCAAATGCGCCCCAACTACCCGAAGCTGCGGATTCTGCTGCAGCACGTGATCCCGCGCGGCCAGTATCGCCTCCTTGGCAGGCCAGGTGGGATGAGCGTAGGCATACTCCTCCGGATGGCTTTTGTAATAGTCATAGTCCGGGCTGGCCGGGTCCGGCGGCAACCAGGCAGACGTGGGCTCCGCCAGGTGCGCCACGACGGTGCGATGCTGTGCCGCAATATCCTGATAAATCGGAGCAAACACTGGATCATCCGGCATCAGGTAAGCGCCATTCTTCTTCTGGATCTGCATGCCGATCGTCTTATAGATCTTGACTGCGACCGCCCCGGCCGCGAAGTTTTCGTTTAATTGCCGGATCGCGCGTTGCGCAAAACCCGGCTTCTCAAAATCATAAGGATCGAACGTCGTGCACAGGGCAGCGCGCCCGGGGTTCCCCTGAATGACACGGTTGGCCTGCCGCAACTGCCCGGAGAAATCCTTGTAGAACGGATCCCGGTTATCGACCACCAGGATATCCAGCAGGTGCAGATCATACTGCGAGAGAAAGGCCTGCAACCCGGGCGTCTCCTCAAAAACGTGCATATGCGCATCGATCGGGCTCATACGCGCAAAGCTCTGCAGAGGATCATGAGCCGGGGCCGAAGCTCCGCGCACCGACCCGATCCCCACCCCACTCGCAACCAAAACCAATGCCACACAACGTGTTAAGGAATACAAATTGCCTCCGTGCAGCAAACTCGCCGGCACCATGATGACATGAGCCAGCGCCCTGCCAACACTCGGATGTTGGTGACCGCTCGCCGCTCAGGCGCCGTCCGAAACAGATTGTTCAAAAATCAATGGAGGGGGCTTGCAAGCGAAGACCGCGCTACTTCAACTCAACCGTCACAGCTTCGAACGGCTCTCCGCTAAGATTTTGCTCCGTATGCTCGAGAGGAGTTCCCCACGCAATGTCACCGGCCTTATGGTCCACCAAAGCAACCTGGCCCTTGGCATCAGTGCTGCGAAAGTGCTGATCGGTAAGAAACACCGTTACCCGATTCGTCGCATGAGCATGCATACGCGCAACGCCGTGGCCTTCGATATGCACGCGCACCACCCGCACCTCGGCGTTATCAATCTCCATCTTGTAATGCTGGGGATCGACCGTCAATGGATCGAGAGAAGAAGGCGCAGCCGCCGTACCCGCACCCGGCTTCTTCAATTCGACCTCGAGAATATTGAAGTCGTGATCGATCGCCTGGGGCGAGTGCATTCCCTCCGCGGGGCTCCAAACCACCTGTCCTGCCTGCCAATCCACCGTCCGCGGCGGCCTGCCATCCTGGTAAGCGAAGTGCTGCCGCCCATTCTGCAGATAGACCATCACCCGATCCCGGTCATGCTGGTGGAACTTCCCCTCGACGCCGGCTTTCTCGAGGGCACGCACCACCTTCACCTGATCATTTTCAAGCAGCGTTGCCGAAGGAATGATGGGAATAGCCAGCACAGCACCAGCGAAGATCCATGCAGCAACAGAAGCGATTGGCATGAGCGGGAGCATAGCTGATTGTGGGTGACCGCGCAAATCTACACTCGTATCAGTGCACGCGGGCGTTCGTGCCTACGAACTCCGCCCTTCCAAATGCCACATTCTTCAGCTCAGGAAAAGCATTGGGGTAGATACGCATGAACTCGTCTTTCGGTGTATCCTCGCTGACACGACCTGCCCAGGCAACCTTCAAATTGTTGGGGCATTCTTCCGTGCTCCGGCCGGTCTGGGTGGAGGCGCTCGGCTGGCAGGCTCGGCGACCTCAGGAGGACGTTTGTACCGTACGCACCGCTACCATTTATTACTTACCGGCGCGCTGCTATTGTTCGCCGCGGGCGCAGCGGCACAGACGGCACGTTCCACCGACGGCATCGCCGTGGGAGAGCCGAAGCTGTTTGATAATCGGGCGTTGACGCTGATGCTGGAGAATCTCCAGCAAGCCCTGGCGGCCGTAAACGGCCAGGCCGTCGATCAGAAAAGCCTCAAGGACAGTACCGGATTGCTGCAGGGATACCAGCAGAATGATGTGTCGCGTTCTCTCGATATCAGCACGACTGGGACAAAAAATGGGGCGGCCCTGCCAGCGGCCCCCGCTCCCAACGTGCCGCCTCTGGGCAACAAGGCAGGCTTCGCAGCCAATGACGTGTTAACCGATCAGGTTGATCTGACTTACCAGATCGTGAACCTGCAAATGGTGCTCGATCGGGCCGAAAGCGATCGCTACTGGCCGAGAGGCGACCCCGCGGGTACGCGCATGCAGGCTGTCCTGGGTTTCCAGGTGAGTATCAATCCGCCGCCAAAGTACAAGGGCTGCGCGGCCATGATTGAAATCACCATCTCCCCCGCCACCGGCGGCGGCTCCCCCGGAGATGTCTCCCTGGTTGCGCTCATGCCCCAGGAAAAGACCTACAACGCGGCAACGCTGGCCACGCACTCAAACTCCTTCAGCGGAGCTGCGGTCGTGAAAATCGTGACTGTCGGATACTCTGAGTCCCACCGGGGATCGAATCTCTACTTGTATAAGGACTCTGACACCGTTGCTTTTGAAAAACCTCAGGATGCAACGGCCGCTGATACCTTTGGTTGGCAGTTCCGCCCTGTACTGGGCCGTCCTTCTGTTGACGCCGGCGTCCGTCAAATGTTCGCCGTGGTCGCGCTGCCCGCCACCGATCGCTACACCCAGGATTCGTCCAGTGGTCAAGCGCTCCCGGCGTCTCCCCAATTGAAGGTCACCGCAAAAACATATTGGGTGAAGTACGACGTCAAACGGCGAACCGCCAGTCAAAGTGCCCTGGGCAAACAGAGCGGCGGCTACGCGGACCACTTGTTTACTGCCTGGCCGGGCGGTTTTATCAACAAGCAGCTTGGGCCCAGGATTAAAGCGGTGAGCTGGCACCCAGTGGGCACGGACGCGGCGCTCGTTGACGTGCAGGGTGAAAACCTCTTTGAGGGCTCCTCGATCTTGATCGGCGGAGCGGTGGTCGATCGCAACTCACCGAATCTTGTACAGAACTCCGACCAGCATCTCCAACTCCTCACCACCGTAAACGTGCTTGCACACTCCGATGGAGTGGTCAGCGGACGCTACGGCATTCCGGCGCCCCTCATGCTCGGCAGTTATCTCTCGCCGGAGCATCTTGCGCAAAATAAGCTACCTCTCACGGAGCAGGTGTTGCAGGGGTGGTGCCCCGCCAATGAGGACCTCCTCGGCCGAGGCATCATCATCGCGGGAACCAGTTCCCATTCAGAACCAGGCGAGAGCATGTCGAGAGTTGAAATCGATCTCGTTTCGAGGGGCCACAATGACACGGCCGTTCCAGAGTTCTGCAACCTCACGCCCATTGTGACCGTCGGCAACCTGACCTTTCCGGAACCCGATGCTCATTCTTACGGCGACTCGGCTGTGGCAGAGTTAAACGCAAACAGCGACTGGATTCTCTTGCAAAAAAAATCCGTTAAGTTGTTCGTTGAGGTTCCCAACGATCTGATGGAAAAGGAGCAGGTTGTGTCCGTGAAAGTTCCTTTCCTGGGCGCCGCGTATACCCATTCCATCGTGATGTATCCCACCTCCACGGTGGGAAAAGTGGTGCAAACCACCGACGGAGACCCGGTAACCCTGGCCATTACAGGCACCAATTTCAGCAAGGATACAAAGAATGCAAACGGCGCCAAGGGGACAACGGTCTACGCGGATAAAGAGTATTCGATAACAGACCAGGGAGACTTGACCCAGCTCGGAACGACCGTGCTGTTATTGAAGCTCCCTAAGGACAAACTGAAAGGGTTGAAGCAGCTCATCGTCCTGAATGGCCACGAGCCGGTCATCCTGCCCTTGTCCGGCGAGATGCCCGAAGCTTCCAGGGCTTCCAGGCCCAGCCTGACAGTGCAGCATTTGACGGCCCAGCAAAATTCGGCGATCGGGCTGAAGTTCGAGGGTAACAACCTCAAATCGATCACCAGGGTCACCTTTGAAGGTAAGGCCCTCGAGATCGACAAGGCGGATGACGGTAAGTCATTGACTGTCTATCTCACGCGCGACATTACGAGGACTGCCGGCGCAAGCATCGATTTGTTGCTGTTCGTCGATGCTGGCACGGTCCTGGCCGCACGGGTGGATATTGTGAAGCCCGCGGCCGCGCTCAAGACCAAAGGAAAAGCTTGAAAGGATTTCCGCGCATGAAACCAACAAGGGCAGTGACGACATCTTCGGCAGGCAACAAAACCGCAGCGCAGAAGAAGCTTGTCAAGAAGGCCTTGAAAAGAACGGTCAACTCTGCCGTTAATCGTCCCGTCAAGCCGGCCACTGACCACCCTCATCTGCAGACCGCCCGGCTCATGGAAGACCGCTCAACCCAATTACTGCAGGACATGCACCAGGTCCTGCAAAAACATGGTTTCGAAAATCTTAGTATTCACTCCATCACTGTTTCCAGTACTCCGTCCGATCCGCCTTCCGGCCTTTGTCCACAGTGGCGATGCCACACCGATGCAAACGGCAGTAACGTCTGCGGGTGGGTCCTGGAGCCCTGCTGATCCTGCACTCCACACCTGGACAACAAACCGACGAGGGAGCGAACGATGACAGACTCTTTTAAATTGGAAGACGAGCATCCACCGGAACGGAGAATGCTCAAGGATCTCCACTCCAAGCGCCACACGATTCTCGAGGGTTTCAGAAAAGTACTCGATGAGAACGGGATGGACGGCGTGGACATATCCACCTTTGGGTTGCGGTTGAAGAGCGGCGCACCACTTTGCCCCAACGGGCGGCCTGCGAACTTCAAGTGCGTGTTGACGGCCACCGGGGAGTACGAGTGTAAGTGGGTTTGCGACTAGGATGCGCCTGCTCCTCTCTCTGCTCCTGATTGTTTGGCACTTCTTGCAGTCTCATTGGCTTGCCCTTGCCTTGGCGGCGGTCGTCATCGTCGTCTATCGCGTGCTCGTGACTCTCTTCGGGCCAGGAGATTTCACCGGCAGCGGGATCGTGATCGGCGAGCCGAAGAACTTCGACAACCGCTCCCTGACTATGATGTTGGAGCAATTGGACGCGACGCTGAAGAGCGTGAATGCGGTGGATCCAGGCGTCACCAAAAACCTCGGCGCGTTTCAGCAACAGGATGCAACCAGCACGTCGAAGAGTCTGCAGTTCAGCCCGGCGCCCCCTCCGCGGCAGTGAGCAGGGCAGCAAGCCAGCAGGCGACGGGAAGCCCGATGCCAAGCCGGCCGATGCCGGGGCGAAGCCCGCGGCCGCCCCGGCAGGTTTCACCCAGCCGTTCGCGCTCGGTGCGCCCGATGCGCTGGCGGAGCAACTCAACCTCAGTTATCAGATTTTCAACCTGCGCATCCTGAATGAACGCTCTCTTTCCGACCGTCTCTACCACGGCAATACACGAATGCAGGTAGTGTTAGGCTTTCAGATTTCGATCGATCCGCCTAAGGGCTCGGAAGACTGCACGGCTGTGGTGGAGATTGGCTTGCAGCTCGACGGCACCGGGGAGCGCGTCTCCGTGATTGCCATGATCCCCCAGGAGAAGACCTATAACGCCGCCTCCCTCAGTTCGAACGCCAATTCCATCGACGGCTCAGTAGTCGCGAAGGTATTACGCGCCGGCCTAAAAGGCTCGCGCCAGCAGGACCAGTTTTATTTGCATCGAGACTCTGACACCATTGCGTTCGAGCGTGACACCCGGGTTGAATCCGCGGCCTTCGGGCTGCGCAAGCCTAAGACGCAAGCCAAGCCCACGGTGCTGGGATGGGAGTTTCGTCCAGTGCTTGGCCGGCGCGCTGTTTCGCCTGGCACGCGGCAGATGCTAGCCGTAATCGCGCTCCCCTGCACCGACGGGCATGCGCAAACCCTTAGTCTTCAATCGCGCGCCTACTGGCGCAAATACGACCGCAAAACGCAGACCTCGCGCGTGCGATGGCCATGGTGGCCATTGCCGGCAAGGCTTGGCAGATACCCGGAGTGGGCAAATGCAAGTCTCGTCATAGAGCCTTCGGTCATCACCGAGAGCCGGCTGGGACCCAGGATCAGGCGAATTTCCTGGGTGAACGCAGGCGGCGGTGTTGCCGTGGTGCTGCTGCAGGGCCGCAACTTCTTCTCCGGCACCGAGGTGACCATCGGTGGGCAAGTCCACCGCAGCGTAGAAACCAATCTGATCATCAAGTCAGACCATGCCCTGGAGATTCGTACCACCGTCGCCGCGCTCAATGAGGGTGAGGCCGTCCTCAGTGGGCGCTTCGGGCCAAGCGTACCCTTGTCGATCAACCTGGCAACGCTTCCCGTCAAAAGCATTGCTATCGAGAGCGCCATGTTCTCGGTACAGCCTGGCGACGCCTTCGTCCGCCTTGCCCTCGTCATCCGTCCTACGGAAAATGGACAGCGCCTTTCAAAAAAAGAGCTGGAGAAACTGCCGGACCCGATCCTCTATCTGAACAACCAGCCGCTGGTTGTCGCGTATGACTTCAACGACTGCGATTCTGCTTTCGCCAAACAGGAGCGGGATGCACAGCGATGGACCCCTGAATCATCGGACGCGGTGAATGTGCAAGCGTGGGCCCCCCGAGCACTTCTTCAGGGTGCCGGATCGATCATCACCTTCAAGGTGCCGTTCTGTGGTGCAGACTGGGTGGCGAGCTCCGTGGTACGGCTACCCGATGAATGCTCCATCACTCCATTGCGCAGAGACGCTGCTGTGACCACCTTGCTGATCTCCGTACCGCCGGCCGAAGAGGATGACTGGGTAGTCGTCCTCGACAAGCACTATGCGCTCGGTTCTTCTGGTTTTACCAGAATTGACGGCCAGCATCTTGAGCTCGAGGTGGCCAATGATGTTCTCAAAGCTTTCACCAGGCTGATCCTGAAGAACGGTACGGCTACCACCTATCTGCTTGACGTTTCGGATCAGCCTGCCCCGCCGGCCGCAAAACTTGACGCAACGCACGGGCCGCCAACCATCGCTGCCGGCAAGAATGGGGTTTGCGTATGGACGGGTGCGCATCTCGATCAGATCGCTTCGTCGAGCATAGACGGTGCGAGCGCGCCTCATGCCGTCTACGACAGTTACAGTAAGGTATCCATCTTTGTGGACGCACGCATAAGTACCCCTGGAAAACACGACGTCGCCTTTACACTGCGGGACGGAACCACCCTCAAAGACGCGTTCTTTGCCATAGATGGTGCCGGCTAAAACGGAAGTATCCCGCCGTGGGTCGGAGTTGGCCAACGTGGGGCACCCTTCCAGCGGGTGAGGCATTGTCGATCATCTTTCTCCATGGCAACCCGGAGTCGTCGTACGTTTGACGCAACCTGATACCGCATGTGAATAGACCGGGTCCCACTCACTGCGTAGGGTCCCCCTATCTCTACTGCTTTCCGGCCGCGAGATGTGGGAATTCCCCGCCTTAGATCCTTACCCGTCCAGGGTCTCTCACTGTTTACTGACCCCCCCGCAACCGTGCCGCAGGTTACTTCGCGATCTCACCCACCAAATTGACTTCGACTTCAACGTTGTTCTCGGCCTTCCAGATCAGGAAGCTGGGATTTTTGAGACCCCACTGCACGTAAGGAACGACGAATTCTCCCATCGCTGTGGCCTTCGGACCGTCGATATGTATCCGCATCGGTATCGTTAAATTGTGCGGCGTACCCAGCAGAGTGAAGACGCCTGTCACCTGAATGGTTGAGTCCCCTGAGGCAGCAATCGTTCCCGTGTACGCTTTGGGCGCAAAAGAGACAGCGGCAAACTGCTCTACCTTCAGAATGTCCTTGTTCATCTTCTTGTCACGGCTGCCGTTTCCCGTTTTGCCGCTGCCCGCCGCGACAATGATCATCCCCGCGATATCCGAGGCGGTTCGGTCGAAGTCGATCGATCCGGATTGTACGTGGAACACGCCGTTGACAACCTCATGAGTCGTGTTCAGCTTGATCTTCACCTCGCTCGCTTCAGGGCTGACCGCGAAAGTCTGATGCTGGGCGAGTAGGGCCGGAGAGAATATGAGTGTGAAGACCTACGGCTCGCAACGCTTTCATGTTTCTCCTAAACGTCTCAACTGGCAGGGAACGGATGGGGGCGTTTGATTCAGTTGGCAAAGACTTGCGGAGCAACAGCCACTACGGGCTGAGTGATACGCGTGAGCTTAGCTGTTACTCGCATCGCGCCGGGCCAGACCTTGAGACAGAAGGGCAGAACAGCGCGCGCGACGCGGTTGTTTAAGCCATCAGCGGCCAACTCGGCAAGGCGCATCTGGGGCAGCACTGCGGAGCGCAGCTTTGGCTGGAAAACGGCTGCTGGCTCGCCAGCAAGGTAAGCAGCGGCGGCCTGACGGGCCGTATGCAGGGCGATGGATATGCCATCTCCAGTGAACGAAGGGATAACGGCTGCCTGATCGCCAATACAGTAGAGCCCGTCCTGAGTTGTGGCGCGGAGAAAGCCGTACGGTATATGAGTGACGGCGATTGGTTTTTCGAGTAGCGGCTCAGCACCAGCAAGACGCATGGCGAGGTGAGGACAGTCTTGCTGCATTTGCGCAAGGAGGCCCTGCCAACGAAGACCTGCGCGTGCAAAATACCGCCGCTGCACAACACAGCAGAAATTAGTGATTCCGTCTTCTACCGGTTGAATACCTCCGTAGCCCCCGGAATAGAGGGTTAGCTCGGACGCGTCCGCAAGGGCAGCAGTCTGGCCGGCATTCAGGCGGTAGTACATCTTGAAGGCGACCCATTGGTGAGGATCTCTGGGGCGCTCGTGGCCTCGCAGGTCGCGCTTACCAGTGGCAAGGAAGGCCGTGGGAGCTTCGTATGTGGTGCCGTCGTCGAGCGTGGCCTGCCATAGATTGCCGGTGGTGCGGCTCAACGACTTCACAGTCTGGCCAAGCTTGATGCAAACTCCCGCCGCGGCCGCTTCGGCCAGCAGCGCCGTGTCCAGCGCTTTGCGCGTAAGGGATGCAGCAGGAAAAGGCAGCGGGGCCTCCGCGGCGCCCCGGGCTGCAGCAAGACGCACGTACTTCAGGGGCACGGCGCCAAGAGAAGCAACGTGGATGCCGAGTGTATGCAGGTCTTCCAGAGCTTCTCCGCTGAGGAACTCTCCGCACACTTTATGCCGAGATACTGTCTCGCGTTCAATCAGCGTCACACTGCGCCCGTTGCGAGCGAGCGCGATCGAAGCAGCACAGCCTGCTACTCCGCCACCAAGAATGATCACTTCGTCTTGCAAAGCCTGGCTCCCAGCACACTGGATGTTCCATGCATCCTAGCGAGCTTCTTACTTTATCTAACCGGATAGACGTTCAAAAATAACGATCGATAGATCATTCTGTACGAATCGTCATATTCAGGACGATCATGGAGACCGTTGATTTCTCGGAGTAGCACGTAATCATAACCCGGCGCCAAAGTGAGGTGTTGATGCAACGACGCAGTCTCATTAATGCCGGCGATCTGGTGGAACCAGCTTCGAAGAATAGGGTCTTTTCGCAAGCTCAGGCACGCCGATGAGTGAGCTCGTGCCAGTTGAGACCGATGTCAACCAGAAGGATTGAAGCCAGGGTGAACGCTATGACGCCGACTGCCGATAATACGTCGCCAAGATGGCTCCAGTACGCCGGAACCAGATTCAGAATGCGACTTGAGACGAACGTGAACGTAACCGCATAGGAGCGAGCCATCCACTGGCGATGCACTGCAATCTGGCGATTACGCGCGGCAATCACGGCAGCGGTAGTGCAAACGATCCAGGCGGCGCCTTGCATGGCAGTCCCGGGCAACCCGGGACGGCCAGTCGCAAGGGCAACACCGGTAAAGGCGCCTACGATGACTGAGGCGAAATACAAGCGGCCCAGAACGCGGTGCAGCTTTACCTGGCGCTGCCGCAGACGCGACGAGAACTGAAGGGGGCCGGCCAGCAGTGCAAAGGTACCGCACAGCGTGTGTGGGATGAGGAGGGCGCGGTCGGCGATAACCTGCAGCCGGTAGGCATGGTACATCGGGTAATCGGTGAAGAGGAGGACCTCTGACGTGATGAAAACAAAGAGAGACGTGATTCCAAGGGAAACCCAGAGAATCGTCTTCCATCTGGACCTGGCAGGACTGCGAGCCGGCAGAGTGGACGTTGGCATCATTCTCCTTTCACGCGTTCAGACGTGATGGGCAAGCATCGGGGCAAGGGTCGCAAAGGGCTTAAACGTCTCTCAGCTCGGTCGAGACGGGGCGGCATCGATCAACCTCATTTCCAACGCCCCACACACAGACGTCCTGGCCGCCAACGCTCCAGTACTGCCGCCTCTTGCGAGATCTCAGCAGCGGCCAACATACGTGCCCAATCTTCGTTACGAAAAGCCCGCCGGAACGACACCGGCCCATCATGCCGCACCATGGGATGCCACCGCACGCAGCCAAACATCCGGTAGCTCCATGCAGAGCGCTCCAGATCATTGATGAACCAACCTACGCTGGGCAGTCGTTTCCATCCACCCCAGCAGCCTGACGATCCCTTCGTCTTCCAGATGATGGGCCGTGAGTGAACTGACGACGATGTCTATCTTCTTCTCGGGCCGATACAACATGGCATCACCGGTCACCCAGTGAATGTCCGAGCTCTTTCGGCGTGGACTCCGCTGCTGCACGCGCAGCATACGGATTCAGATCAATCCCCGTCAGCTGAACGGCAACCTTCCGTCTACGCGACCAACCTGCAATCTGACGCAGAAGATCGCCACCCCCACTCCCCACATCAACGATGTGCAGCGGCTGAGTCAACCTGCGTGGCAGCTTCTCCAGCCAGGCCAACGTGGGGCGATAACCCAGGAGCCAACGATTCACCTTCTCCAGGCTGTGCAGGCAGTCACGGAAATCATCGTAGCTACAGTCACCATCCATCAGCTCCGGCAATTCCCGTGGAGACACCCGCCGGCTCAAATCGACGTCAAGGCTAGGCCACATGAAAACGCATTGTCTCCGCTGTCAGACCCGGTCCAAACGACATGGCACACCCACGCTGGCCCGGGAGTGCTTGCTGCATGATTCGCTGCAAAACGAACATCACTGTCGCTGACGACATATTGCCGAAACACGATAGCACTTCGCGCGAAGCTGCCAGCGCATCCCTGGGTAGCTCAAGCCCCTTCTCCACAGCATCCAGAATCGACCTGCCGCCCGGATGCACCGCCCATAGATCGATGCTGTCACGCTCAGCCATAAGTTCGCCCTGATGCAGCGAGCGGCTTAGTTCACCCGGCACCTGCCCCGAAAGCAGCATATCGAAACCAGATCCGCGAATCTTCCAGGTAATCAGTCCCCGTGTCTCGGGCACCATCACTGCCTTGAAGCTATCCAATGCCAAACCCTGCTCGCGTGCCGAGATCAGGCTTGCGGCTGCGCCATCGGCAAAGACCAGAAAGGAGAGGATCTGCTCCAGATCCTGCGTCTCCTGGAAGTGCAGCGTACACAACTCAAGGTTCAACATGAGTACACCGCGCCCTGGGATCTGAGCGCACTATATGCCGAGCCAGCTTGAGGGCATTGATTGCTGCGTAGCATCCCATGAAGCCAATCATCGTGCGTTCGACATCCGGCGAAAGCCCGAGGTGTTCGATAATTTCAAAGTCCAGTCCAGGCGCATAAAGCCCGGTGCAGCAGGTGACGAGCACATGCGTAATTCCGGCGCGTTCCTCCTGGCTCGTCGCAAGCTTGTCCACTGCCTTCCGCATCAGCACGGGTGCGCTCTGCTCAAACAACTCCATACGTTGCGATGTGCCGGGGAAATCTCCGAGGCGATAGAACTCATTTGCATCCTGCGCAGGAAAGCTGCCGTTAGCCTTCGGACTGAGGAATGAATACCGGTGCGCGATCGCAGCTCGCCTGGCCATGCGGCGGAAAACCGTGCGTAATCGTGGGGCGGCGAGCATCTTGTCTGCGAAGCCGACAAAAGACTCATGCACATCATGCTCTGGTACCGCCGTGGCGATGCGGTTCAGGTAAGCCGTAGTCATGCACAGGGCCCTCAGCCAGTTCCAACTCTGTATTGCTGCGTGTTGCGGAAGGCCGGACCAAATAGATAAGACAATCGGCGAGAGAAGACCATCGGCGACAGTCGACTCCCTGAGAGGACAGCTTCCGTATCTCGATACAACGGCTATGCGTTTAGACGAGACCCCCGTTTCTTTGATAGCAGCTGGCAGGGCCGGCTCACGATGACGATTCGTTCATGGACGAGGTGGTCACGGGCCAGGGCGGCGGAAGCTTTTGCCATCGTGCCACCTTACCCATCCATGTGGCCTGGGTTTTGGTCGTTCTTGCGTTCCTTCTGCGATCCTCGTTCACCTATGGCGGCCGCATGTTCAAGGGGTGGCATAGGATGGAATGATGCGACTTCTGCTGGTCGAGGACGAACTCGAGATTCAAACCTTCGTCAAGCAATCGTTGACCGGGGCCGGCTACGAAATCCATACAGCAGAGGACGGAAACACCGCAGCTCTCCTGGCGGCGAAGCATGTCTATCAAGGAATGATCGTCGATCTAGGATTGCCCGATCAGGACGGAATCGATCTCATCCTCCAATTGCGGAAGTCTGGTGTCACCAGTCCCGTGCTCATCCTCTCAGCGAGGCGATCGGTAGACGACCGCGTGAAGGGTCTTGAACTCGGAGGAGACGATTACCTGACGAAGCCCTTTGCCATCGCTGAGCTACTCGCCAGAATGCGTAATCTTCTCCGGCGAAACGCCCTCCCGGCAGATGACTCGACCCGCCTGCGTGTGCTGGATCTGGAGATAGATTTGCTCAGACGAAGAGCGACTCGTGGCGACGAGGTTCTTAACCTTAGTCCGCAGGAGTTCGTCTTACTGGAGTACCTCTGCCGCAATGCTGGCAGGGTCGTAACCCGTTCCATGCTACTGACCGAAGTTTGGGGCATGCGGTTCCAGCCCGACACAAACGTGGTCGATGTTCACATATATCGTTTGCGCGGCAAAATCGACACCGACGGACGCGAGCCGCTGATCAAAACATTGCGAGGTATCGGATATGTCCTTAAAGGGAGCTAATCCAATCATGCGAAGTGCTGCGTGGCGTATCTCGCTATGGGCCAGTCTGGCCTTCGCCATCGGAACGATGCTGGTGTTCGTGATGCTTCACCGTTTTGTTTCAAGCGATATCCAGCGCCGAAGCGACGCATGGCTTTCGGGCGAAGTCGGCGTGCTGGGTGACGTCGCCGGGCGAACGCCAAAAGACCGTCTCTATAGCCGAGTTGTCGGGGAGGTGGCAGAACTTGCCAGTCGAGAGGTCCCAAACCGCCAGCGATCCAGCGACAACGAGAACGACGCTGTCTTCTTTCTTCAAGCCGAGGATAGCGGACCCGCTAAACTTTGGGTCGGCTCCGGAGATGGCGCAGCCCACCTGGCCGCCATCCGTTCTGCTCGGGTTTCCCGCGACCTGCCCTTTGATATACGGGTCCAGGGCTTCAGCATCCCATTCCGCGTGGCCTCAGTTCGCATCGAGGACGGCAGTAACATCTACCTCGGCTTATCGGAACGAGACGAACTGCATGTCCTGAGAAATCTCCGCGTGCGGTTTCTCACTCTCTGGATTGCCATGGTCTTACTTGGCTTCGTCATCGTCTTCTATGCCACGCGAAAAATGTTGTGCCGCGTCAGCGAGATTACCGAAGCAGCATCGCGCATCGGTCAATCTGATCTCAGTAGCCGAGTTCCCGACGCGACGGGAGAAGACGAGATCAGCCATCTGGCCCGGACGCTCAATCACATGCTCGATAGAATTGAGAGCACCGTTCACCAACTACATACGATTACAGACTCGCTCGCACACGACCTGAGAAGTCCCCTCACCGCCATCCGTGGCAAGCTGGAAACGGCACTGGTCAACGATGTGAGAGACGACCACGCGGAATCGATGGTCTCTGCCATTGACGAACTCGACCGTCTGACTGAATTCCTTAACACTTCGCTCGACGTGGCAGAGGCTAAGGCAGACGCACTGCGGCTTTCGCGAACCGAGGTGGATCTCGATGAACTTGTCAGAAGCATGATCAATCTGTACGAGCCTTCCATGAATGACAGGGGGCTGGGGGTTCAAATTCGAAGCGCCGGCCCAGTGAAAGTTCTGGCTGACCCAGGCCTTCTCCACCGTGTCATCGCGAACCTGCTTGATAACGAACTAAAGCATCTGCCTACTTCCTGCATGATCTGCATCTCGCTGCACGCAGAGAATCACATGGCCACGCTGACCATGGAAGATGATGGTCCCGGCTTCGATGCAGAGATCATTCGTTATCTCTTCGAACGCAGAGTAAAAGGTAGGGGATCGCGCGGGCATGGACTTGGGCTTGCTTTTGTGGAGGCCGTTCTCCGTGTTCACGGGGGCAGTGTAAAGGCCGGGAATCGCCCTGAAGGGGGCGCACAACTGACGATTACCCTCCCGCTCTGCGAGTCACAGAAGCAGGAAGGGCTTCACGGACTCGCACATGTCACTGCGTAGCACCAGAAGTCTGGAGAGTCTGGATGACGTCAATGAAATCCCCTGACGGGCTGGAGTAGTACGCGAGAACAGGCCGGGGCCGCGGCCGCCTGTCGCCAGTCGAGGTCAAACGCGCAAACGAAAGCAACGGATATGATGAATCACACGATTCACAACTATGGCAAAGCCCGTTCTGGCAATCCGAACCCTCCTTTTTCTTGTGCTGGCGACTCTTTCATGGGGTGTGCCGGCAAGAGCCCAAAAGCACGCTGACGTCGTCGTGGTCCGTCCCCACGAAATACAAGACGTCCTGGTAAACCCCGGGATGGGCATCACCACGTTTCAGCGCTTTAATGGGCAGGCAATCAACCCTGTGCTCACGTGGTCAGAACGCGGGCCGGAGACGAAGCTCGCCGACGCCCCAGGCAAGCCGGATTTTCCCGACACTTCGATTGCGTATCTCCGCTGGTATTGGGAGACGCTGGAGCCGGAACCGGGAAAGTTCCGCTGGGACATCATTGACCTCGCGCTCGCAGAAGCCCGCAAACACAGGCAGACCCTGGCGATCCGCCTCATGCCCTACTCGGACCATGACCCTCTTCCCGCCTGGTATCGCAACTCCGGTGCGCGTCGCGCCAACAAAGCCGAAGACAAGGATGGCAACATCTGGCAGCCGGATTTCTCGGACCCGCTTTATCTAAAATACTGGGGAGAGCTGGTCGCTGAGGCCGGCAAACGATACGACGGCAACCCCACCCTCGACAGCATAGACATTTCTTCGGTCGGTTATTGGGGCGAGGGCTGGAGCACGTACATGCCGCCCTTCCTCAACCAGCAGGCGCTGATCGATATCTGGCTGCACGCGTTCCCACGCACGCAGCTGCTGATGAATTTCGACGAACCCGAGGCGCTCACCTACGGCACAGCCCACGGCGCAGGCTGGCGGCTCGACTGCCTGGGCGACATGCGCACCAGCTCCGACGACCCTTACTTCCCTGCCGAAATGCTGGAAATCTATCCGCAGCAGGTTGTACGCTCCGGCGTTCAGGATGTGTGGCAGCACAGCCCGGTATCGCTCGAAACCTGCGGCACGCCGGGTAGCTGGAAGAAGGATGGCTTTGACGTTGACTACATCCTCGACCAGGCCCTCCGCTGGCACGTCAGCTCTGTGAATGTGAAGTCGTCCCCCATTCCGGTCGAATGGAAATCGAATTTCGACCGCTTTCAGCGCATGATGGGCTATCGATTTATTCTGCGTCGCCTCGAGTATCCACGCACGGTGATCGCCGGCGACATGATGCCGGTTCACATGTGGTGGTTAAACGCAGGCGTGGCCCCCATCTATCGCGCATATCCGCTGGTCATCGAACTGCGTTCGCCCCGAGACAGTGTGGTCCTGCGCGTTCCGGTGGATATACGTAAGTGGCTCCCTGGCGATGCAGTGTTCGATGGAACGCTCTTCGTACCCCCAACGCTGCCGCCCGGCAAGTATGACGTTCGCGTCGCGATGACCGACGCGCAGACAGGCGCACCGGCCATTCGCTTTGCCATCGAGGGCCGCGACTCCGATGGCTGGTACACCCTGGGCTCCTTAGACGTGGAGAACCGCTGATTTGCCGGCCTTTCCGCTAACTTTCCGGGGCACCCGGCTTTGTAGCGGGATTAGAGCTGTTCGTTGATGGCGGCTCAGTACAGGTTTGAAAACCTCACACAGCACAGATCCCGGTGTGTTGAGAGCGCTCTTCATCTCACCGAATAACCGATTTCGGGCCAGGTCTAACGACAACGCTGAAGGGAAATTCGCATGAATGCATCACCTTCCATCAACATCTCGCGGCGTCATTTCCTCTCAACCGGAGCTCTGACGGTTGCGGCATCGTGCTTCTCTCCACGCTATCTAAGGGCCGAGACCCAAAGCATTGTTCCGGGAGCATTCAAGGAGGCGGCAACAGCAAAGATTGCCGTCCAAAAACTCCGCCGCGACGTGAGCGTGCTCCTGGGCCCGGGCGGAAACATCGCAGTGCTCACCGGTCCTGACGGCAAACTCATGATCGACGCGGAGATCGTAACCGCCCGTCCCCACGTGATCGAAGCTCTCGCCAGCATCAACCCGGACCCCATCAAGCAGTTGATCAATACCCATTGGCACTTCGACCATGCCGGGGGCAATGAATGGGTCCATCAAGCCGGAGCCAGTATCCTTGCTCACGAGAACACACGTAAACATCTTTCCCGGGACACGCATGTCGGAGGGAACTTCAACTACACCTTTCCAGCTTCCCCTGCCGGCGCGATTCCCTCCATCGTCTTCGGCGAGGAGCATACGCTTCACGCCAACAACACCACGCTGATCCTCAAGCATTACCAGCCAGCCCACACGGACTCTGACATTTCGGTGTACTTCGTGGAGGCGGATATTCTCCACACCGGAGACACGTTCTGGAACCGCGATTATCCTTTTATTGACTACTGGACCGGGGGCAGTATCGATGGGCAGATCCGCGCAGCAGAGGCGAACATTGCAAAAGTGACCGCTAAGACGATCATCATTCCCGGGCATGGTGCGGTGGGCGCCAAAGCCGATTTGGAGCTTTTTCGAGATGTCCTGGTGGACATCCGCGACAAGGTTGCTGCCCTCAAGAAACAGGGCAGATCTTTGTCTGAAACCATAGCGGCAAAGCCCAGCGCAAAATACGACGAGGTATGGGGCAAGCTATTCCAGAGCAGAAGTGACTTCGTCGCCCTCGTATATCAAGGTGTGTAGCGCCCCTTTTCAGGGGCCACGCGCCCCGCAACCAGCTTCGTAGCAGCTGACTGCAGAAGTCCAAGAAGTCACCGGACCGCCTCGACATGGCAGCCAGAATCGCCAAACCAAAGCCGTCCGGCTGTGATCGAATCCGCGAAACCTATTCTCAATTACTCAAGGAGCCCGTATGCCCTTCATCAAAACCAAAGACAGCGTCGACATCTTCTACAAGGACTGGGGTACCGGTCAACCAATCGTGTTTAGCCATGGCTGGCCGCTTTCCTCCGACGACTGGGACAACCAGATGCTGTTCTTCCTCGCGCAAGGCTATCGAGTGATCGCGCACGATCGACGTGGGCATGGCCGCTCCACACAAGTTGGGGATGGGCACGACATGGACCACTACGCGGACGACCTGGCGGCACTGACGGCACATCTGGATCTGAAAAATGCCATCCACGTGGGGCACTCGACTGGCGGCGGTGAAGTGGTGCGTTACCTGGCGCGGCGTGGTCAACAGGATGTGGTCAAAGCGGCCATCATCAGCGCAGTCCCGCCGTTGATGTTGAAGACCGAAGCGAATCCAGAAGGCTTACCCAAGTCGGTGTTTGATGATCTGCAGGCGCAGCTTGCCGCAAGCCGGTCGAAATTCTATCGCGATCTGCCGGAGGGCCCTTTCTATGGCTTCAACAGACCCGGCGCCAAGTCGTCGGAAGCCGTCATCGGAAACTGGTGGCGTCAGGGCATGAACGGCGGCGCCAAGGCACACTATGACGGGATCGTGGCGTTCTCGCAGACAGACTTTACGGAAGATCTGAAAAAGATCACCATCCCCGTACTGGTGATGCACAGCGAGGACGATCAGATTGTTCCCTATGTAGCGGCAGGGCCTAAGTCGGCAGACTTGCTGAAGAGGGGGACGCTAATCACCTACAAAGACTTTCCCCACGGTATGCCCACCACGCACGCAGAAAGAATCAACGCGGACCTTCTCGCATTTCTCAAGAGTTGAACCCCAGGTTGCGCGCGCACCCGGTGGAAGCCCCGGACTTCAGTCCGGGGGCGCGGGTTTAAGACCCGCGCTTAAACGCGCGCAAAGATTGAGGGCTTCAGCCCTGGTGGAACCAAGCCTCGCCAGCCAATCGGCCGTGTGACCTCCTCGCGAAATCTACGCGCATGTTTTCCAATAGGACTAACGCCGCCGCCGCCACGGCTAAAGCCCTCGCATGGTGAAAGGTCACCCTCAGCGCGGGTTCTACACCCGCGCCCCCGGACTAAAAGTCCGGGGCTTCCACCGTATCGAGTGAACCGCCAGGCGACGCGATGACGCGTCCCTCGTCATCGCCATCATGTCGGCACGGCCGTCACGCTCCGTCCCAGCCACCACGACTCATCCTGCCATCCGCCTTGGAATAAACAACGAAAGGAGAGGACCCGTGACAGACAAACGTGACCCGCTAACCTTCGCACTCATCCAACCTCAGCGTTGACGGGATAATTTCCGTCTCTCACCAATGATGTCGCATCGCATGACTCCTCCGCCCAATCTTTCTTTCTTGACGGATTGAGAGTCGAATGTCTACCATTGGCTCGAAACCGAGAGTCGAATGTCTACCATCGATAAAAAGACGCCGTCGCGTGCTGGCCTTCTCCAGGGCACCCTGGACATGCTCATCCTGAGAACACTGCTTTACGGACCCGCCCATGGGCATGAGGTTGGGAAGCATATTCAAAGAACCACGAATGAGTTTTTGCAGATGCAACATGGTTCGCTCTACCCCGCCTTGCACCGCCTGGAGAAGAGAGGGTGGGTGAGTGCGAAGTGGGAGATGGCTCCGGATCGAAATCGGGAGTTCAAGTACTACCGGTTGACGGAAAAGGGCAAGAAACAACTTGTCGTTGAAGAGTCCCAGTGGAAGCAGATGGCTGAGGCGGTGGCGAGAGTGATGTGGCCGACCGCCGAGGAGAACTGACATGAGATGGTGGCAGATCGGGAAAAGAGATGCGGACCTTGAGCGAGAGTTGCAATCGGATCTGGAGTTGGAAGAAGAAGAGCAACGAGAGCGCGGCGTCTCAGCCGAAGAGGCGCCACGAGCTGCTCGTCGCGCATTTGGGAATACGGCACTGATCAAGGAACAGACCCATGAGGCGTGGGGTTGGGCGCCTTTCGAGCGTTTGTTTCAGGACATACACTATGCATTTCGCCAGCAACGACGGAGCTCCCGGTTTTGCTGTAGCGACCGTACTCACACTAGCCCTCGGCATCGGGGCGTCCACCGCGATCTTCTCGATAACCTACGCCGTCCTGTTTCGCCCACTCCCTTATGCAAATCCTGAGCAACTCGTTCGCATCTGGGAACAAGCTCCAGACGGTCATCGGATGAATCTGGCTCAGAAGAATTATGACGATTTCCATGATCAGAACAAGACATTCTCCAGCCTGGCCGAGTATGGATTGCTGACGACCGCAATCAGCGGCGGCAACCAGCCCGCGCGTGCGAATGTTGGGGTCGTTTCGGGTGATTTCTTCAAAACCTTTGCTGTTGAACCATTGCGTGGCCGTCTCTTCACGCATGAGGAGCAACAGCTGCACGGCTCGCGAGCGGTCATCGTGAGTTATGGCTACTGGAAGCAGAACCTGGGCGGAGCAGAGGATCTTTCAAGGTTTCGTTTGAAGATGGCGGGCTTTGAGTATTCCGTCGTAGGCGTGATGCCTTGGATGTTCGACTTCCCTGCTGGAGCGGCAGCCTGGATTTCAAGCGAACTCGATCCGGATACTTCGTCGCGCACAGCACACAACTGGCGCGGTCTTGGCCGTCTCCGAGACGGCATCTCCATCGACCAGGCTCGAGCAAACCTAAGTACAATCGCGCACCGCTTGCGCGCGCAATACGGGACGGATGTCGATCTCAGCGATGCAGCGGTGGTTCCTCTCGCTCTCGCAATGGTAGAAGATGTGCGACCAACGCTGCTGGTCCTGCTGGCAGCTGTTGGTTTGTTGCTCCTGATCGCTTGTGCGAACGTAGCATGTTTGCTGTTTGCCCGCGCGTACGCTCGCCATAAAGAGTTGTCTGTTCGAGCCGCGCTGGGCGCCGGCCGCGGCAGGCTCATGCAACAGTTTCTCGCCGAGTCGCTTGCGCTCTCATTGCTGGCTGGCGCATTGGGAGTCACCCTGGCAACGTTGGCAGTGAAGATTCTTCCAGCGTTTCTTCCTGCCGATCTGCCTCATCGGGGAGAAATCGCCATGAACCTGCCGGTGTTGCTCTTTGCCGTGGGAGCCACAATGGGGGTTGCTCTTTCGCTTGGATTGCTCACGGCCTGGCGCGCGGCTGCCGGGGACCTGCAGAATGGGTTGACCGCCGGATCGCAAAACCATTCGGCATCGCGGGTGAGCCAGCGTCTGCGAAGCGCTTTGGTAACCGGAGAAGTTGCCATGACCCTGGTGGTACTGGTCGGCGCTGGACTTCTTGGGCGAAGCTTCCTGAAATTGACTTCCACCAATCCAGGCTTCCGCTCAGAGAATTTGATCACGATGCAGTTCTCTCTTCCTGACTTGATGGGCATGGCGGACTCCGCCGCGATTGTCAACCAGACCCGTTTGATGGAAGAGCTGGTGGCGCGTCTGAAACGTATCCCCGGAATCAAGAGCGTTGGGTTGGCAGGAGCTCTTCCGGTTGCGGCCGGAGACAATCTCGCCGATGGAGACTTTCTGCTTCTACGTGCTCAGCCGGCTCCGACGAATTTCGACGAATGGGGCGCACTTGCGAAGAACCCGAATAATGTAGGACACGCCTTGTATTCGGTTGCCAGTAGAGAGTATCTCGAGACGCTCGAGATACCGTTGATCCGCGGTCGACTATTCGAAGAGCGAGACAGCCTCAGTTCTCCTCATGTTGCCCTGATCAGTGAGACGCTGGCCCGTGAGCGATGGCCCAATGAGAACCCGATCGGTCAGACTATCGATTTTGCCAACATGGATGGAAATTTGAAACCGCTGACGGTTGTCGGCGTCGTGGGAGATGTGCGCGCGCGGGGGCTTAATCTTCCGGCCAGCCCTATCATCTATGTCGATTATCGTCAGCGAGGAATGAACTCGAATTCCTCTCCCACCATCATGATTCGTACCAATGGGTCGGAGAACGATCTAAGATCATCCGCCCTTAAGGTCTTTCATGATTTGGCTCCGGAGCTACCGGTCAGGCTCTCGACGTTTGACGAGGAGATGGGTGGTTGGCTGGCTGATCGCCGCTTTCTCCTTGTTCTTATTGGGTCGTTCGCTGCCGCAGCGCTTGCACTTGTCGCGGTCGGGCTCTATGGAATCATTGCCTTTTTCGTGACACGGCGGACGCAGGAAATCGGAATACGGATGGCGATTGGGGCACAACGCAGCGATGTGCTACGACTCGTTTTAGGGGAAGGAGCTCGTCTTGTTGCGCAAGGGCTCATCATCGGGTTTATCGCTTCACTGGCGACCAGCCGTTTGTTATCCGCTCTGCTCTTTGGCATCAGCGCGAGTGACCCATTTACCTTAGTGAGTGTTGCGATCATTCTCTTTCTCATCGCCGTGGTGGCATCGTACGTTCCTGCGAGGCGCGCTCTGCGTATCGATCCCATCACCGCACTTCGTTACGAGTGAAGCTTTCTTTGCCCTGCATGAAAGTATAGAGGGCGGCGTAGGTCTTCTTGGTTTGCCTGAGCAGGCAGGAAGAGTCGGCTACTACCCGTAGAGCCAGTTGGTGCAGCTGGACGTAGGGCTCTGTACGAAGCATAACGGCTCCTTGCGACAGAACAAACGAAGCATGTCGAGAGTTAGAACGCGCGGCCCTTAATAGTAGTTCGGCCCCTCAATCCTTCGGTAGGTGGAAAGGCGCCGGGGCGAATTTCGTTCACTATCTCTCGCCTCGCTTGCGCCTGCCAGCAGCCGACCGGGGCCGCTCGGTCCAGATGGTCGCCGATGAAGGTGAGTGCGAACCGACTTGCTGAAGATTGACGGAGCAACTTGCAAGGCGCGCGGGGCGTCCACGGCGTGCTGCTGGACTACGACGATGACTCGTGGGCCGGCCACCAAGCGTTGTTGACACCACTCAGGTTCCGTGTAATGATTGCGCATTTTCCCGGGGAACATGAGTTTTACTAGTCCCTGTATCGCGAGCACGAACTGAGATGGCGATCCGAAATCTCTCTCTCTTAACGATGGTTCTCCTTCTTCTTCTAGCAAAAGCACGAGCGCAGGAGGCTGCGCTTTTTAGCGAGGATGCGTATGGTAGCAAGCCTGCAATCCGCTATGAACAGGCTAGAGGCGTATTTCACTACGTCGTGCCATGCAAGCAGTACGTCACTATGGGAAGCCAGCAAACGGAACGCGCAGTCTGCTGGCCAGCGTCTGCCAGACGGTTGAGAATCATCAATGGTAAGTTTGATTTCTCGGACTTTATACCTGGAGTCCTGACGATCTCTGCAACGCAGGTCCGCTTCATTCCTGCAGAGGCTAAAGACATGCCAACCTGGGGAAGCATCCCGGTAGCCGATATCAGATTTGGCGATGACCCCTCAAAGATCACTCGCTATCTTACGTCAAAAGACATCGGTTACAAGTTCGGTTTCTTAAATTACTGCGAAGAATGCGACAAAAACAGCACCGCGCTCGATCCTGCCAAGGACGCGCAGCTCAGCTCCGAATTCCAGAACGTCTCGGAAGCTCTAACGCATTTTGACCAGGTGTATAGCAGGATTGCTGACATAGCAACGAAGGTTCGTTTCGATATCGCCGCTCGGAATCAGCCGACGCCAACTGACCCCGGACCCGCCATGCGTATCTACAGCGCTTTGAACCATGAACTCTCGGGGCTCTGCCCAGCAGCCGTGCGGTCATGTTTAAAAGAATACGAAATCTACCAGCAATGCAAAAGCAAAGGCCCCGCCACGAACTGCAGCTCACCTCCATCCTGTACCGCAACCTGCATCCTGCCGCCAGCAACGATCAGGCGCCTCAAGGTGACTGAATGTTGGGCTCCCCGAAAAGCCAGCGCAAACCTTATTCCTTCGTGGGATGAGGTCTTCAAGCAGGAAGACAAGGTTGGGGTTCCGAAGGGCGGAACCAATCCGATTGAGAAGGCTTCTTTCGGAGGTGGGGGGTTAGTGGGAATGGGAAGTCCTCAACCAGGTTGGGCAACGCTGGCGGGAATCGGCGCAAGCGTACCGACGATGATTGACGGTTACGTGCCTGGCGCGTCCGAAAAATCCTGCGGGGTCGAACGAACTTACGAACGCATGAGGGCGGAGCATCGTAGATCGTCCCGTTGACGGGACTATTACATCAAGACAGGGGTACTTCATGACACGCTCTGTTGGTAAGCGTCCGCTTTTGGCCGTATAGACAGCTTGTGTTTTCTGTCTCACGATGGCCTAGTGAGCGATGTGATTGCAGTTGAGGCAGCGGCCCCTTCCCTGAAGCGGTTGCGAAGGACACGGGAGGAGAAGCGTCGCATCGTCGAAGCGACGTTTGTTCCAGGAGCATCGATAGCCCGAGTGGCCCGTGAGCATGGTGTAAATGCGAACCAGGTGTTCCAGTGGCGACACGAGTATCGCAAGGGAGTCCTTGGTGTTCGTCAACAGGCGCAGAGCAAGCTTTTGCCGGTGACGGTGACGGCAGAGCCGAACATTGCCCCATTGTCTGGGATGACTCCTGCGATCGCCCCAAGAGGATCGATCCATATCGAGCTACCAGGTCGAGCGATGATCAGTGTAGAGGCGGGCGTTGATCCTGAACTGGTGCGAGCCGTTCTGGGGAGCCTGCTGCGGTGATCGAGCCGAAGGCGGGCACACGGATCTGGATTGCCGCGGGGTTCACCGATCTACGCCGCGGTTTCCAGGGTCTCACATCGATTGTGGAGACAGTGCTTGAGCAGGCACCCTTCTCCGGCCATGTGTTTGTCTTTCGTGGCAAGCGCGGTGATCTGATCAAGCTGCTGTGGTTCGACGGGGATGGTCTCTGTCTCTTTCAGAAGCGGCTCGAGCGAGGGCGCTTCATCTGGCCGCAGGCAACGAGCGGAACAGTGTCGTTGACACGTGCGCAGTTATCGATGCTTCTGGAAGGCATTGACTGGCGTCAGCCGCAGAGGACATGGGAACCACAGTCGGCAGGATGAGACGCGTGATTCGATCTATGACTGCGACGTAACTATGGCATACTCCCTGCCATGGCTGATGCGCATGCCAGCGTAGTGGATCTGAGCCGGCTGAATCGGGGAGCGCTCGAAGCCCTTGTGGTGGCGCAGCAGGAGAAGCTGCTGACGCGGAACAGTGAGATTGAACATCTGAGGCTGATCATTGCCAAGCTTCGGCGCATGATGTTCGGTACCAAGAGCGAAAAGATTGCCCGCGAGGTTGAGCAGCTGGAGTTAAAGCTGGAAGAGTTGGAGACCGGTGAGGCAGAACGTCCTCCCGCTCCGGAGGCGCCGGCCACCAGCACGGCTCGTCGAAAGCGGAAGCGTCGTCCACTGCCTGAGCATCTGCCTCGCGAGACCCACACGCATATGCCTGCTGAAACAGCCTGCTCAGCATGCGGTAGTGAGCTGTCGAAGCTGGGGGAAGATGTCTCCGAGATGTTGGAGTACATTCCGGCCAGCTTCAAGGTCATTCGCCACGTGCGCCCTAAAATGTGCTGCACGCGTTGCGACGCGATTATGCAGGCTCCGGCGCCCAGTAGGCCCATTGATCGCGGGCTTGCCGGACCCGGCTTGTTGGCCCATGTTCTGGTGTCGAAGTATGCAGATCATCTCCCCTTGTATCGCCAGTCGGAGATCTACGCTCGCGAAGGAGTCGATCTGGATCGCTCAACGCTCGCCGACTGGGTGGGAGCTGCCAGCTATTTGCTCTCGCCCTTGACCGATCAACTACGCAAGCACGTACTTGCGGCTTGGAAGATACACGCCGATGACACGCCCGTTCCGGTGTTGGCTCCCGGTACAGGCAAGACCAAAACCGCGCGGCTCTGGACCTATGTACGCGACGATCGACCAGCGGGCAGCGATGTGCCGCCAGCCGTGTGGTTCGCCTACACACAGGATCGCAAGGGAGAACATCCTAAGCAGCATCTGAACTCCTTTACCGGAGTTCTTCAGGCCGACGCCTATGCTGGTTTTCATCATCTCTACGAAGGCGGCAGAATCGTCGAGGCCGCATGCTGGGCTCATGCACGACGTAAGTTCTACGACATCCATGTGGCTCACGGTTCAGCCATCGCTGGCGAGGCGCTCCAACGGATCGGACAGCTCTACGATATCGAACGTGAGATTCGCGGCCAGGCAGCTGAGCTGCGTTGCGAGATTCGCCAGGCACGGGCGCGGCCTCTCATGGATGATCTCCATCGCTGGTTGCAAAAGACTCTCGCGGGCCTGTCGCGCAAATCGGACACTGCGGCAGCCATCCGCTACGCCCTCTCTCGCTGGCGAGCGCTTGGCCGATACCTCGACGACGGCGCAATCGAGATCGATAATTCAGCAGCTGAGCGGGCGCTACGCGTCGTCGCCCTGGGACGCAAGAACTATCTCTTTGCAGGCTCAGACGCCGGCGGACAACGCGCAGCGGCCATCTACAGCTTGCTCGGCTCTGCCAAACTCAATGGCCTGGATCCGGAACTCTACCTGCGCTATGTGCTGGAACGCATCGCAGATCATCCCGTCAACCGCATCCAGGAATTTCTGCCCTGGAACCTGGGCTCAAAACTTCCAAAGCACCTCGAGACATCGCAAGTGTCCACTTAAAACAGGTGGACACTTAAATCCATTCAGATCAAGACGGCCTTCAAACGACGCTTACTGTGTATGTGGTGCGTTGGTTTTAGATGTGCTGGGGCCTCTGTATGAGGCTCATCCAGGAGTCAAACCTGAGAGTTGGAATGAGGAATAGGCCGCCATCTGGGGGCGTGAAAGGGGCTACCGTGGTGGCCAATGCCACTGAGGTGTGTTGAAGAGGTTCGACTCTACGACAGACGTTTCGCCGAAAGACTTCTCAAGTTGGAATCGTCTGTAATAAGGCGTTTTTTCAAGCTCCTGAATTAGTAAAGGAGCATGAGAGACAACGACGACTTGGCTCAGCTCCGAAGCTGTAGCGATAAGCCGTGCTAAGGCGGGTAACAGATCAGGGTGGAGACTGGTCTCTGGTTCGTTGAGTATCATGAGTTCCGGCGGCCTGGGTGTCAGCAAAGCCGCCACCCACAGTAGAAAGCGCAACGTCCCATCGGACAGTTCGGCTGCTGAAAGGGGCCTTAGCAAACCGTGCTGATGCAAACAAACCTCGAATCGCCCTGCCTCTACTTGTATGGAGATGCGGCTGCCGGGGAATGCATCATCAACTGTCCGTTCGAGTGCTTCGCTGTTCCCAATTTCCAAAATAGTCTGGAGTGCTGCTGGTAGATCAGTGCCGTCGTCGCTTAGCACGGGCGTGAATGTGCCTATCTGGGGAATGCGTACCGGCGATGCGATGTCGGTGCGAAAGCCGTCATAAAAATCTCCAGGCCCGGATGGACTCTCGGACCGCCAGCATCTCCGGCGCACGATGTGGGTCTGCGATGCTCGCCAACATGCTGTCCCCGGTGCTCAAGCCCTTCGTTAAGATGACTGGTTCTTGGTTCCGTTCGGCTGGAAGGCAGACAAAGCCGTTGTGACGATCAACGAGGACCGCTGACCTTCGGTAAAGGTTGCCATGCCATATGCACTCTCGCTTGATGGAGGGGTCGAGATAGAAGGCAGTTGCGGGCGGAGGCGGAGGTGGGTATCCAAGATCGATCGCATACCCGTATGTGTCGCCAGCGAAGCCGAGCTTTAGGCTGACGGGCTTGCGTGAAGCTGTTGGTTCAACGCGGTAGTCGCCCTGACGAACAGCACGCGCAATCGTCTCTGGGCCAGCCCATAGGGTAGACGGCAATCCTCCTTCGCGGGCCAATGAAGAGACGACGGAGTTCGACGCAGCGTCGGCGAGCAAACGCAGGGCTCGGTACATGCTAGACTTCCCGCTCCCGTTAGCACCCGTAATCAGACTCAGCCGACCGAGTGGGAGCACCACATCGCGAAGTGAGCGGTAGCCGGATATCGCCAGCGTCTGAATCATGAGTACAAGGATAAGCCGTATACAGAAAAGCTGTGGGCATCATCTCCCTCCCTCGAAATCGTCGTCCAAGCCAGGCGTCCTGAAAGGCACGGTGCTCTGCACCGGGTTTACGATGACACGTCACCCCAGAATGGGAGCTGCACAGCAACCGAAGGTTGCTATATAGCAACGTGTCTGTAATCAATACTTAGGAGCGAGTGGCCGGAAACTGGTTGCTCTCCGGCAACCATCGTTGGTGGCCTGAAATCTGCTGGGCAGCTAAAGAAAAACCTGTCTCTTCTTCTGTGTACGCAGGACGTGTATGTTTACATTTAGCGTATACGGAAGAGGTGGAGTTATGGGTGAAGAGTCTGGCGGGCAGGTTCAGACGCTCTCGATGCGTCTGACGACGGTGTTGAAGGGCCGTCTGGAGACGATGCGGGAGGCTGCGTCGTTACGCCGTGGCGGTTCGGTGACGACTTCCGAGGTGGCGAAAGGTCTGCTGGAAGCGGCCCGGGACGAGAGCCTGGAGGTGGCGGAGATGCAGGCGAAGCCGACCGGGGCGTTGCTGTCGATCCGCAATAAGGCCGACCATGGGCAGAGCCTGACGCATGCGGAGTGGATGTTCGTGGCGCGTTATGTCCAGCTTGGGACGGAGGCGTTCCACAAGAATCCTCTGCGGCCCGAGACCTGGATCGGGTTGCTGGAGGCGTTCTGTGCGCTGTACGGAGCGCGGCTGGAGGGGCCGGACCAGAGCGGTTATTACCTGGGCCAACTTGCGGGGCAAACGCTGAGCCGGGATGGGGGGACCGAGCGGGAGGTTCGTAGCGCGGTCGCAGCTCTGCTCGAAAAAGTGCGTGAAGGCGGGAGGGTGTGTCCGGCGGTTGGCCGCGCCCTATATGGCCTGTTGGCCGGAGAACGGTTCGCCGGTGCGGAGTCGGTCCAGGAGGCGTTGCTTCCATACTGGCCGGTGCTGTGGCGGGTTGCGGCGCGGGGCCACTACGGGCAGCAGAAAACTCCGATCCACAAGGAAGAGAGCTGGGAGGAGATGCAGGAGCGGCACAGTGGGAGCAAGGCCCCCGGCCATCGCGAAGCGATCCCTCCGTTCCTCGCGGGCGACTACCGGCTGACGGTGGCGGAATCAATCGAGGGCGATACCCTGTCGCTGCTGTTGAGTCTTCCAGGCGACCATGGCCCGATGTACACGATTAGCCGGTATCCGAAGATCGCCGAGTTCCTGGCGATGCTGGAGGGTCTGGGTCCGAGGACGGTGGACTCACGCGGCAATGTGCGCGGGGATGGGTTGTGGAATGGTGAGACGTTCTTCGGGTACGTGGTCGCGGGTAGCAGCGCGGAGAGTTACTGGTTCCGTGATGGTGCGCTGTCGCTGGGCTTCCCTCCGGTGGGCTGGGAACAGGTTCGGGAGCTGTTCCGGCAGGCTTGGGAGCATCCGGAGGTGGCCCGGATATGGGCTTGTCTGGAGCAGGAATACGGGGAGCTGTGATGGCCAAGCCCCCGGTGCTGCGCACGAAATCGGTAACGACGAAGGTGACGGAGGCCGAGTACGCACGGCTGGAGTCGCTGGCCGAAGCAAGCGGCGTGAACATGAGCGAGTCGATGCGCGGTCGGCTGCTTGGCCGGGATGGAACTGATCGGGATGATGAGGATACGGCGACCGTTCTGGGCGAGGTTCTGGCGCTACGGACGATCCTGATCAATCTTCTGTTCTCCGTGTCGAACGGAAAGCCAGTGACGCCCGAGGCGATGAAAGAGCTGATCGAGAGATCGAGAAGGCGGACGGCGACAAGGCAAGACGGGCGATCGGGCTGGACGATTGCGTGGTCAGCATAGACCAAAATTGTCAGGAGACTGGCGGCGGCGGCGATGGCTATGGCGGCGGCGATGGTGGTGGCGATGGCTGCGGTCCATTTTGGCGGGACTGCGGCGGCTGCGACCCCATTTTTGAATACTGCGGCGGCGGCGGCCCTGGCGAGCCCGGCGACCCAGGTGGCGGAAATGGTGGAGGCCGTGGTTCATCTGAGGTAATAAGGGACCCCTGCACCTGGAACCCAATTGGGGGAAAGATTCCGGCAGCTTCCGCGAGAGCCTGGGCTTTCCCGCCGCGCAGCCCCGAGGAAGCTGGGGTATCGCGGCTGCTCTTGGACTACCGGGTGGCCCTGGATGCGAGTTCGGGGGCTGCGGTGCAGAGACGACGAGCTTCGGTCCGGGTACGGTGGCTCTCGGTGGTGCCGCAGCCGTCGGGTGTGTTTTAGTCGAGCCTTGCGGAGTTATCGAGGGAGTTGTACTTGGCCTTGGCGCTTTGGGAATTGCGCTCGGCGTCGAAAACTCTATCAAGGAAATCGAATCTGCCAGCTCGGCAAAAGCCACCGGTTCAGCCATCGATTGTTATAACCAGTACCTTAAGGACTTAGGCGTCTGCGCAGAGGCGTATCCGCCTGGCCCGCAAAGAAACTCATGCTACGCAAAGGCTAAAGCCAAGTTGGACTTTTGTCGTGATAGAACAACTGGCCCGGTGCAATAGCACTCCACTCCGTACCTATCGTTACGACGCGAGGTGAAACATGGAAGATCCGGATGGTCGACTGTTGGGTACTCTGAACAACAAACAGGACGTCTTCCGATCTATTCTCCAGGAAGACAGGTTTGACGATTGGCATCTGGCAAAAGATTTTGGGGAGTTCCTTATCCGAATTGAGCCACAAGAGGCTATCGGCCATGCCGTTCTTGCGAGGGCGTTCAGGCACCTCGGAAACAACGACCATGCTCGTGAGGAGTTGGAGCAATGTCAGTTGCTAGTTCGACATCCCTATGACGCAGACTTACTCCTTCCCTTCTTGTCGGACGAAAATAGATTCCTTTCGCGCGGTGGGAAACCCGGCGACGGAAACCCTGGGGGTGAATGACTGGTGACAGAGAGCGCCGAAACCGAAACCCGAAACCCAGTGACATCCATGATAGGTAACGGTCAAGGGGAAGCGGAGATTCCCCTTGACTTGGCGGAAGGTGTTCTCCCGGCGGGTAAAGTTTTTGCATGACGAACTGTCTTCGATCCTCTAACAAGACATCCATGATAGGTAACGGTCAAGGGGAATCTCCGCTTCCCCTTGACCGTTACCTATCATGGATGTCACTGGGTTTGACTGGTTTTCACGACGGAATACGTCTATGACTTTGCCGGTCGCAGAATCTCCAGCTGGCTGTCGCCGAACAATTACGGGAACGAAGGCCGAATCTACTGGGACGGCCGCCAGGTGGCGTACCGGTCTACGGACGGGACGACCTACTTCGACCACCAGGACACGCTGGGCACGGAGCGGATGCGGACCAACTATGCCGGCGCCGTGGGTTCAAGCTACAAGTCACTGCCCTGGGGTGATGGCTACACGGCCACGATCAACAGCAGCGGAGCCGATCAGGACAACAATCACTTCGCCGGCCTGGAGCGGGATGCGGAGAGCGGGACCGAGCATGCCGAATTCCGCAACTATGCTTCCCTGCAGGGAAGGTGGCTTGCGCCGGACCCTTACATGGGCAGCTACGATTTAACGAATCCGCAGACCATGAATCGTTATACGTATGCGTTGAACAATCCGGTCAGTGCGGTCGATCCCAGTGGGATGGACGATTGCGTGGTCAGCATAGATCAAAATTGTCAGGCCACCGGTGGCGGTGGTGGTGAGGGCTGCGATCCATTTTGGCGGGACTGCGGCGGCTGCGACCCCATTTTTGAAGACTGCGGCGGGGGCGGGCCAAGCGAGCCCGGAGGAGGCTGGTACGGTGGCGGAGAAACATCTCAGGCTGGCAACGGACCCCTGCACCTGGAACCCAACTGGGGGAAAGATCCCGGCAGCTTTGGAGAGAGCCTAGGCTTCCCCGCAGCCCAACCAAAAGCAAGTTGGGGAATTGCGGCAGCTCTTGGCTTGCCCGGCGGCCCAGGATGCGACTTCGGGGCCTGCGGAGATATCTCCAGTTCCTTCACCAACGCTGCAACTGCGCCGCTTACGTGGTGTGCAGAGCACCCGACGATATGCACTGCCGGAACTGATCTGGAGGTGTTCCTCAGAAGTATCCCAACCGTGGCCGCCAGTGTCACCTTGCTAAGTATGGAGGGTGATAATCACGCTGATCCTAATCGATGCCAAAAGATTATCAGCGCAGCACAAGCCGAATGTGTCGAAGAGTTGTACGGTGGAAACAGCAATGGACACGGTCAGGCTGGTCCAACTCTCTTTCGTAAATGCGTCAGGCAAAAAATAGTGGATCGGGGTGTAGTTACTAATGATAGAAAACAAGGAAGTGGCAGCCGAAATCGAGCATAAATTCCGCTCCTGTTATCAGCTTCTTGAAGACGCGATCTTAGAGGTAAACAAACAGTGCAGCGAGGCTGAAGCAAAAGCATTTCGCCAGAAGGTTGGCACTCTGTTTTCGGGAATCGTATTTGATTTCTTGGAACCACTCTATGCTGCACATCCTGAATTGAAGCCGCCCGACTGGGATGATTGACGCGGGCCATCGATATATGCGAGTTCGGGGCCTGCGGAAGTTCGTTCCAGAATCCAGTCATGACTGGTGCCGCAGCTGCAGCTTGCATTGCAGGTATTGCAGGGACAGACGGAGTAACCACTAATGTGATCTATGGGGGTTACTCCGTCTGTCCCCGAAGCTGATGGCCTCCCTAGAATTGATATGCCCTATGGAAGGCGAAAGTGCCGCAGCACGTTTTGTCCGTGGTATGTCTCCTGGAGTGGTAAGAAATAACCCATCGCCAAGCCGCTACAGCGGCAATTTTAACGGTTCCCTTGTTTATCCGACAAATGTTTCATAAGACGAACGCTTCTACATGCCTGAACCTCATCTCGTCTATTAAATTCGCACCTCTGACGGAGCCCGCGGAGCTTCATCCGAGTGATGGGGTGATGAATGTACGCCTCTCGACTCCGCCCTGGGAAAAGCCTAATGTCAGCGATCTGGTATAGCGTTGGCTATGACGGCCCATGAAGTAGCGTCATTTATGTTTATTTTGACCGTCGCCCTTGTGGAATCATGAAACGTCAGCTTGGAAAAAGGGTTTTCTATTCGTTTATAGCGTGCTCGATAGGGCTTGTATTTTGCCTTGCGATGCTTTTGCTTGAAGACCAGTTGAGCTCGACTTTCGTGCCGCTCGGGGCAGAATCTCCAGGGTTTCTATCAGCCGCGCCCTTCGTCTGTTTCGGATTATTCTTGGGGTGGCTTTTATTCCTACTACCCGTGGCAATTATGTGGCAGCCAAAAGCGCATTGGGACAACGGCTGGTTGACGTGCCTACTTGCGGTCGTTGTGGGTTGTATCCTTACCCACGTCGAAACAATTCCCATTTCGCCTCCTGACGGCAACCTCGATTTCTCAATGAGAGTCGCTTATATCCTCGCGGGTGGCGTGAGTGCGCGTGGTGCCTCCTACTGTCTCATTTTTTTGCTGCGGCGACATTTCCGGATGGTCGGCCACCAAGCCAAGGACTGAAATAAATATCTCTTTGTAAGCCCAACCGGACGTAGGTCAGTGCCAACTTCCTGCGAAACGTTAGGAATCTATCGTGACCGCCCCGAGACGGTATTGAAGGGACAGGTATTGAAGGGACAGACGGAGTAACCACTAATATGATCTATGGGGGTTACTCCGTCTGGAAGCTGTGAAGAAATCGGCCTGGGCACCAATACAGTACCTGTTACTAATACACCGATGGCAATAGACTGCAGGTAATGAGCAAACCACCGCTTCCTCCTCGCCTGGCTTCGATTAACCGTTCCCAACTGGTCTTGCATACCATTGATGTGGAGCATTTGATCGATCAGGACCACGGTGCCCGATCCATCTGGGAGTTGGTCGGGCGATTGAATTTAAGTCTGTACCACGCCGAGATTGCGGCAGTCGAAGGTCGCGCTGGTCGAGACCATACGGCTCCGCAGTTGTTAATCAGCCTGTGGCTATACGCCTATAGCCAAGGAATAAGCTCAGCACGTGAGATTGCACGTCGATGTGAGTTCGACCCCAGCTTCGAGTGGCTTTGCGGATTGCGGCCTATCAGTCATCGAACTTTATCCGGTTTCCGCTCAAGCTATAAAGATGCGCTCGACGATGTGTTTGTACAAGTAGTGGGCATGCTGAGTGTCGAGGGCCTGATCACCATGCAACGAGTCACGTTGGACGGAACGAAGATCAAAGCCAACGCCAGCGGTAACACCTTTCGCCGTAAAGAAAAGATCGA
>CAVVZO010000001.1:0-547926 GCA_963752675.1 uncultured Acidobacteriaceae bacterium | reverse complement strand
CGGGCGGTCCTGGTACGGCGAGTAAATGCGAAAGTCCTCTGCCGGGCTTGGCTTGAAAAAAAGGACGGAAAAGTAGGGCGCGAGCGCGCTGCCTGGATCCTGATAAAACCAGGTCTCCAACGGCTCCAGATATTTCGTGTTGAGATAGGAACGCTTCTGCTGCGGGGGACCCAGGGTGATGTAAACCATGCCGCGGTCAGTGTGCCACCCGTTGGCGGCCGAGGGCGAGCCGTAGTGGTTATTCACGTATTCCAGGCGGCGGTAGTGTTCCTCCGCGAAAAGTATTGCTGGGTGAGTTAGGATCCGGATTGCGAATTGCCCAGAAAGTATCGACAAAGGCATCGCGATCCTGATCGGTCGTGAACGCGAGGAAACTTGCCCGCTCCTGGTTTGTGATCAGGTAATTGACTTCCTGGTTCAACCAATGGTCATACCTGGGCGGTAGCTGTGGATGCTTTGCTGCCGATGCAGTAAACGAACAAAGCGAGAGCCCGAAAATCAGAGCAACCATGATGCCGGTCGCGTTTGTAGAACGCTTAAACAATTTCGCCTCAATCATGCTGGCTGGCTGCGATGCAGCTAGCCATTCTATTAACAATAGCTATTAGTCTAATTGATCGGAGTCGGCAGCCGTTTTCCCCGCAACCCCAAAAAAGGAAAAGGGGAGGAGGATGTTTCCATCCTCCTCCCCTTTGTTCAACCAGCTAGTTAGAACTCAAATCGTATCGATCCGCGCCCATAAAATGCACGCTGGAATGATATCGGCTTGAGGTAATCCAATCCGGAGTTCCGTAGCTGAGCGCGATGTTCTGGTTGACCCCAGTCAGCGAGCGGGAGTTGGTGACGTTGAAGGTATCGAAGGTGAACTTGATCTTGTAACGCTCACCCAATTGAAGCGGGTAATCCGCGTGGAGATCGAGTTGATAGTTCGACGCCGTTCTGCCTACCGTTCCACGCCCGCCGATCGGAATTTCCCCGGGATCGTCATAAGCAGGATGTGCACCTAGCTTGCTGATCGGTGCTCCGGCGCTGCCGCGCAGACCAATTCCACCCGTGAACCGCTTCATGAAGCCGGACGGAATCACGTACGACGCCGTAAAGATTTCCCGTCTGTCGTCGGTCTGTATTGAGGTAGCCCTGTTTAAACTGATCCCCCAGTAGACCGAGCACTCCATTGGTAAAGTCGAACAGCGAGTTGATACTCGGATCAATCTGGTTGTTGTCGTTGCGATACAGGCCCTCATAATTTCCGTACAGCTTGGCCCAACGATAGTTCATGCGGATCATGAAGTTGTGGCTGAAGCTCTTGTTGGCTTCTAAATCAAGAGCCTGGTAATGACGGTACGGATTAGGGAAACCGTCTGATTTGCCATCCGGAGTAGGTAGGCCCGCCGTGTCCGGATTTAAACCGCAAGCGCCGCCAACCGGATTGTTGAGGCTATCGAAAATTGCGCCATAATCATCGGGGCAGCCAGCAGGCGCGAACCGCCCGCCGGATAGGCTACTTCCTGTTCGTTGACGAAGTAATCAGTTTTGCTATTCAGGTTGCCGATCACGAAATTCTGGGGAATGTTTCCCGCGACAGTTTCCCTCAGGAGACGCACCCGCGTTGTCTTCGGTCACGCGCAGCAACCGGCGATCCATGTAGCGGGCGCTCAGAACGAACCCGCCGACCTGGCGCTCGATGCCCCCGACATATTCTTCTTCAAAATCCAGCTTGGTGCCGTGTTCGATGAAGACGGGTGATGCACCGCCCGAAAGAGCAATCCTTCCGCCCAACGTGCCGGCTGCCGGATCCCCGCTAATCAGGTGAGCCGCATCGAGAATCGGCTGCGCCGATCCATTTCCATTGAGAACCACGTTGTTGCCGGCATCCGTCTGCGGCTTCCAGTTGGCGCCCGTGATGCTAAGTTCGTTTGCCAGATCTCGTAGAGCGCCATCCTGAGGGAAAGACTGGGTATAACGGCCCCAATTGAAGAAGACCTTCGACTTACGATCGCCGAACGGGTCGACATTGATACCTAAGCGCGGAGACCAGTTGTCGACGAAGGTGTAACCCAACGTGGTTCCGTTAAGTTGTTCTTCTTCCCAGCGAAGGCCAATGTTAAAAGTGACGAAACGGTTGAACGCGTAATTATCGTTCCCGTAGATAGCGTGATAGACCGAACTGGTTTCAGGCGTCGGACTGCTGTAGATGCCTCGAACCTGCTTCAAGTAAACCTGGGTCGGAACACCCGAAGGTCCGGTTAAAAAGGGGCAGTCGCTTGGTGCACAGTCTAGTCGCGGGGACTGGCTTCAACTGGAAGGCAGCGTCAAAGGTCGAGCCGATCAGCCCCGGATTGCTGACCAATGTCTTGGTATCAACCCCGGCAATGTTCGTCGACGGAAACACCGAACGGCCGCCGCTATAGCCCTTGTTCAGCGAGTAAATAGAGTGTTCAAAGCCCCATCCCACTGAAAATGTATGCTGGCCATGGAAATTGACCGTCTTCTCCGTTTCCGCCTCGAATCCGTAGTCATGGGTTAAGGGATTTTGGAAAGCGCCAAGCCCTTGTGCCGTATACTGCCCAGCTTTCAAAACCTTCGACTGGTCGACTCACTTGATAAGCATTTCCCAGGCCGACTTCAGTGAAGTTGCTCTTCTTGGCGCTACCAGACAAATCGACCTGCCAGGTGGGAGTAATGGAACTGGTCAGATGCAAAGTCTCGCTGCGGGTTCCATAGTTCCACCGGCTAAACCCGGTCGTACCGGAAAGATTGAGATTCGGGAAGAACGGAAAGGTGTCTTCGTTCGCAACGCCGTAGCCGGCGTTGGTTTTGGAGGGGTCTCAGAAAGCGGAAGCATCCAGGCTGGTTCCCTCGTTCAGCTTAAAAGTCAGCTTTGGCTGCCCAGCTGTTCAAGGTTGTCTTGTTGGTGAAAGGCACCGTGGCTATACAGACCGGCCACCGACGGAGCGAGCCAATAGACCTTGTTCAACCCGGGATTGTAGGCGCCGTAGAAGAACAACCTATCCTTTAAGATGGGCGCCTGGAACATACCCACCGAATTCCGCAAAAGCATCGTATTGCGGCTCTGAGGCAATATGACCGTGTACATTCACACGGTTGAAATAATTGTCAGCATAGCGCTGACCGGAGCTGAACGCGTCCGGCGCAAAGAAGGCTCCGACCGCTCCGTGGTAAGACGTGCCGCCGGACTTAGTCACAATCTGAATGATGCCGCCGTCGCCCTTGCCATACTTCGGCTCGAAGGCGCCGGTCTTCACCTGAACTTCTTCGATAAAGGTGAGATTGATGCCTGTGCCCAGAGATCCGTAGATCGGGCTCACCACACCCAGTCCACCGTAGCCGCCATCGGTGATGTTCACGCCGTCAGCGATGTACTGGTTTTCGAGCCCGGTGGCGCCATTGATCGAGGGGTTTGAAGTTCCCGTACCACCGCTGTTCGATACGCCGGGCGCCGTATAAAACAAGCTGCCCACATTGCGAGCGACCGGAACATTGCTATAAAAATTCTGCGTCAGATTGGAACCCAACGCTGTCGAACCGGTGTCAATACTCGTCGCTGTCGCATCGACCTGCACGGTTTCAGCAACTGCGCCTGTCTTCAAGCGAGAGGTTGACGCTGTTCACGCGGTTGATCTCGACGCTGACAGCCTTTGTCTCTACCTTGCTGAAGCCCTCGCGCTCCACCGAGATCGTGTAAGTCCCGGCGTCAGGTCCAAGACTTCCCAGCGCCCCGTGTCGTTTGTCGTTCGCTTTTCGCGTGTCCGAGTTGCCAGTCACCGTGACGCCAGCGCCTGGCACGACTGCGCCGCTGCTATCCGTCACCAGGCCGGCAAGGCCACCCTTTGTTGCAGAAAGCTCTTGCGCTGAGAGGTTTGGCAGGCAAGCTGTGATGGCGAATGCCAGGATGGCGAGCAAGGCGCCCGCCTTGATAAATCGGCTGATCAATGAACTTGTCACGCAATCTCCTTAAGAGTAGCTCCACGGACGACCTGGGCCGGGATGAGGATTTAGTCAGTTCCGGGGTTGTCCGAAGCTGTTTTATGGGCCCGTTTGCTATTTACGCCAACCTGTTGCAGACGGAAACTACACTGCTCATCGCACTGGCTGCTAAATACGTAAACCACTGAACGTTAACAGGGCTGGTAGCACTTCGAGGGCCGAACTCACACCAAAGTGGGATGGACCAGCGTTTTGGCGCTAAAACGCATCGAATCAAGCAACTCTCGCGCCGTTCTCTTGGGCTCAACTTTATTGCTTCGCTGTGGAATTCCAATAACCGTAGGGTTTTATGGAAGTATCCTGTTTTACGTAGGGTGCGAGCCATGGAGCATCAACCTGTGAGACTGATCGCCCGACCCCTTATTGAGATCCCCGATGCACAGTCTTTTTCCCTTCCGCCTTGGAAAGCAGCGCCATAAGGCGAGAAAGATCCGCAGGCAAAAAAATAACCGGAGGACCTGAGTCCCCCGGTTTGAATTCTTGAATGTTAGGAAAGCTACCTACAAAACTATTTTTGAGCTCTTCAGAGAAGGTTAAGGCGGCGCGGCCGCTCACACACTTCCGGCGACTGTTGGCAGGTTGAGCAAAGCTAAAACGTCAGTCTCAGCTGGAACTCCGCGGAGCGAGGTCCACCGATGTCCGATGTACCGGAACCACGCTGCACGCGGTTGATTCGATGTCCGCGAAGCCGTTCGGACCATTCAACAGTCCGCTGGTGCCGCCTGTGGTGGTGTTCGCCAGGGTGCCGTTGCTGTAGTCCCTGAAGTTGGAGAAATTTCCTACGTTGTAGAACGCGATTCCCGGTACCAGCGACAGACCCTCACGGAGGCGGCCCAATCGGATCGGATACGAGAGGCTCACGTCCACGTTGCGATAGAAGGCTTTCTGGGGGCCCGACCGCTCGGAGCCGCCGCGATCGGCTGCTGCGTCGCCTGCAGGGCACTGAGTTGCTGCGGCGTGAACAGCCCAGCCGTGACCAGCGCCTTGCCTGCTGGCGTCAACTGGCCTGCCTGCGTCGCGTTGTATTGGTTGATCAGCTTGTTCAGGTTTTTCCCATTGTATTCGTGCATGAAGTAGCCGGGATTTGTTCCGGGAACGATGTCGCCGATGGTTCCATCGCCGGTGACGTCGGACTGGAAGATACCGGCTGTTGCGCTGCCCGCAGTCCCACTGTTGTCGAGGTTCAGGTCGGTGGCAGCTGCCGAGAAGAAGTGGCCGATGATGCCGATCTGCGGACCGTACTTCAGAGTGGCCGAGCCGCCGAACGAGATCTGCATGGGTGTGGTCCAGACCGCTTCGGCCTATGTACTGGGTGGGATTGTCATAGTCGTACGAAGGCGAAGAGAAGAACTGGTCGCCGATGCCCGTATTGCCGTTGTTGATAGCCGGATTGGCTGTCGAAACGATACGGGAGAACGAGTAAGCGATCTGAAGGTTGGAAGACATGATTCCAGGAGCAGGGTGCGCCTTTTGCTGGCGGAAGACGGCCTGAAGTGCATCGTAACCCGACCGTCCGACCGGAAGCAGGAACTCGCCTTTGCCCAAGGCAGGATTGACGCCCGGAAAGGCCGCTCCGGTGGCAGAGTCAGACCGTTATACGAAGCAGGATTGGTGCTGAGGAAAGTGTTTCCCGAGTCCAGGCCATTATTTGCGAAATCAACAATGCTTCCACCGCTATTGATGACGCAGTTGATCGCCGCCGAACCTGTTGTCCCGACGCAGTAGGAAAGTTGGGAGCACCCTTTTTATTGAGAGACCTAGCGGTAGCTGCAACCGCGGAGAAGCCGCAGCCGTATTCAGAGTACGTGCAGCACCCAACCTGATTCACGTCGATCTGTTGAGAGATTTTCAAGGTCGAATTGTGAACATAGTCGACCGAAATGACGCTGCCTTTGAAGACCTCGCGCTGGATACCCCCGTTCCACTGCTCGGAGTAAGGGGTGCGGTAAGGGGCGGCCGTATCCTCCAATGATCGTCAATGTATTGCCGACATAGCTGCCGTTGCTTGCAGGGCCGACCGACTTGGTCACAGCCTGAAATTTATTTTGAAGGTTGATGAAGTGAGAGCCCGCCTGGCTTATAGGTTCGGAGCAGATGGTGGCGATTGAAACTCCGCCGTCGCTCGTCAGCACCGAGCCATCCGGCAATGTCAGCGAGTTCGCACCGCCGCAGATGCTGTGATTGTTAGTCGTTGAAGAGACCTTTTGGATCAGATGGCCCGCGTGAGTTGGCGTGTTGTTGAACACATCGCTCTCATAGAAAATGCCGAAGGCGGCGCGAATGACCGTCTTATGATCTCCGGGGCTGAAGGCGAAGCCGAGCTGCGGACCAAAGTTCGCATACGGTTGATGGATTTTCTTGCCAAACCCAGGCGCAAACTGGTCGAGCAGAGGCGCGTTGCCCGTGCATGGAGACGGCAGCGATGGGTTCACATCCGAGCAGAGCGGCGTCGGCAGGTCCTGGTTGGCACGGTCCGTATCCACGCTCCAGCGGACACCTGCCGTCAGCGTGAAGCTCGGCGTGATCTTCCAGTTGTCGGAGACGTAAGCACCCTGCCGCCAGTCCTGCGACTCCGCCACCCGGCATCCCGAAGCCGGGCTTTTCGGTGAAGAATCCCTGTCCGTTGCCGAAGCGTAAGGAAGAAACAAAGTACCCGTTCAGAGGATCAGAGGGGCACGGTGCCGCTCCCGCAACGTCGCCGCAGTTTGCCAGCAGGGTGCCTTGGAAAGGGTCGCGCGCGGAGCGAGGCCGAAGAAGCTTGCGAAACCTCCGCCAAGAATACGGTTGATGCTGTATCCATAACGGATCAGATGCGTGCCCTTGGTCCAGCTGCCGTCGTAACGGAACTGCTTATCCGATTGATAAGTGTTCTGCGGCGCATCCACGTTCGGACCCGAGAACAGATCGGCCGTCACAAGGCGGAAGTTCAGGCCGGGAAAGCCGTTATAGACGCTGGAGTTTCCCGCAGTTCCATCCACCAGAAGGTTGTGGAACTTTTCGTAGCTGCCGCGGAATGAGTGAGTGAAGTGTCCCGTAGTAAAGTCCGCGCCGCCAGCCAGACCGGGGGTATTGTCGCGGTTGTTGTAGATCTCATATCCCTTGCCGAAGTTCGAGCTGGAGATATTGACGTTGTAGTTGGCGCGCGCGAAATAGTGGACGCCGAAGGCCCGTTATAATCGAGCCGAACCGTCGAATAGGTTTCGCGGTAAGGAGAAGGAATGGAGGGATGCGCCGCCTGGATGGCCGCGAAACGCGGAGCCAGGTGATCGAAACCGGCGACTCCTGCTTGATGCGCTCCGCGTTGCCGAAGAAGAAGAGCTTGTCCTTGATGATCGGGCCGCCGATGCTGCCGCCGAACTGATTGCGCTGGAAGGGCGTGTCCATGCCGCCGGCAGTCCTGGCAAATAGCGCACTATGGTCCTGGAAGTTGTAAAAGGCCTGTCCATGATATTCGTTGGTTCCGGAGTTCGGTCGAGACCAGAACCTGCCCTGTCGAAGTCACGTCGCCCGAGACGTCCTGGGTCGAGCGGTTGAGCTGAAAATCGCCGATGGCGCCTTGCGAGACATTGAAGATCGTCGTTCCTACAGTCTCATCGGTGATGTCCTGGCCATCGAGAAGGATACGGGTCGTGCGGCCGGAGACGCCGCTGGTCGAGATCGCCGAGTAGCCCGCCTTCGTGGGATCGAACGACTCGCCGCTCTGCAGGATGACGCCCGGCTCAATCTGTGCCAGGTCGAGGAAATTCCGCCCGTTTACCGGCAGCGAGTCGATCTGCTGCTTGGTGATGACATCGCTCACGCCGGCCTGCTCGGTATTCACCTGAAGGCGCCGGCGGACACTTCTACCGTTTGGGTGGTTGCGCCGATCACGAGCTTGAAGTTTCCGCTGGTCGCGGTACCGGTGCGAACCACGGTGTTAACCGAGAGCTTCTCAAAGCCTGGCGCATCCACGTTTACGGTGTAGGGACCCGGGTTCAATGGACCGACACTATAAAATCCGCGCGAATCGGCCTTCAGCGTCTTCGTGTAGTTGGTCTGGCTCCCTACGACGGTAATTGCGGCATTCGGCACAATCGATCCTGAACTGTCAGTGATGGTGCCTTCGATGGCTCCGCCGTTCACCGAAATTGCTTGCCCGTGTGCCAAAACTGGCGCCACCAGGAGCAAAGCCATCATCATTTTCAATACCTTGTTCATACGTCTCCCCGATTAAGATGTCTGGATTTCTGTTGATTAAAACTCGGAAAACATGTCCGACGTCCGCGCGAACTGGCCAACGCGGTCGAGCAAGTCTCCGGCTTGAAGCTGCGGAAGAGTGCGTGCTGAGCAGTGAAGAGGGTTTAACCGTCCCTATCGAAACGCCGCCAATGCACGATCAACTACCCTATACACGAACGATTTCCTCCCTGAAGTCAATCTCTCGGGTCCACGTTCGCCAGATTGAGTGTCATGGTTCCGATATGAGGAGCACCGTGAGCACTGAACCCGGAGTACTTGACAACGATGCCCGAGCCTCCGTCAGGCGAGCGTAAGAAATGGAGTGACGAGCGGGCTGAATCCTTAAGTGGGCCGCAACGTGTCACTTAATGTATTAGCAATTTAGTAACCAATCGGGCTTTGCGGGGGTTACCGCGGCACGAAAATGTAAAGCCGCTAGGAATGAGTTACTTAGCTATCGAGCTGCCGAGCGTGCGCAATCTGATGCGGACTCTATTTCAAAAACCGTAGCATTTCCACGCTTCCATCCTGTTTTTGGTACGCTCCGCCTAGCAGGAGATTCGGCATCGAGCGATTCCAGCGCCCGCGTTCCTGGCTAAATGGACCGTCCCTGCCTTTGATGAAGGCGCCTCTTTCGTGGGCAAAGACCTGGCCACGGATTCGCTAGCGCCGGGAGCTTACCGCCTGGTCGTCAAGGTGACCGACGAAAAGACAGCCGCGGTGGCTTATCAATCCTTGAATTTTGAGATCCGCGATCGCGGAGAGCCGGTCGCATCCTTGTGGACGGTGGATGTGCCTGCCAAGTAGAGCTTTACCCATCCCCTCTGCAATCTTCTACGCAAAGAGGATATGTTTGCCTCGGATGACCCCTTTGGGGGATTGAGCCAAACTGCGCGGTCATGAAACGCTGATTGTTTGTATTGTTTATGCGCGTGCCTACGAATGTAACTGTTACGCTTCGTCTGGTCATAATTCATGACAACTGGCAGTAAAGAATTTCTCAAGTGTAGCGCTTGAATTTACTCTGACTATCAGCATGACTGGTCTCTTCGCCGGGCCGGCGCCATCCCCACCATTTGCACAGGAGCTAGCTGTGAATTTCCCCCAAAAAAATGCCGCCCCGCAACCACGGCGCCGAGTCAATCTGCTCACCGTGGTTCTGTTGTTATTGCTGGTTATCCTGGCGGTGGGGCCCACGGCCTCTGGGCAGATCATCTATGGCGCGGTACACGGCACCGTCACCGATACGAGCGGAGCCGCAGTCCCGAACGCCCCCATTGCGGTCACCAACACAAGTACCGGTATCGTGACCAACGCGAGTACGGATAGCCACGGCTACTATATTTTTCCGCAACTGCAGATCGGCGGACCGTACACCATCGAGGTCACGGCTCCAGGGTTTCAGAAATTCTCCTCCACCGGTCTGAACCTGAACCTTAACGACAATCGCGAGGTCAATGCCAGGCTGGAGATTGGATCGTCTGTGCAAACGGTGAACGTCCAGGCCGCCGCTGTCCAGGTGGAGACCTCAGACACTCAAATAAAGCAGGTGATGACGGCGCAACAGATGGAAACAGCTCCGTTGCTTGGACGCGACGTCTCCGGTTTGCAAAAGCTCGCGCCGGGAACGGTCGAATCAAGTGACCGCTTCGGCAGCTACTCCTCGAACGGCAGCCAGAGCCAATCGAATTCCTACCTGTTGAATGGCGCCGACATCACGGATATTTCGCTGCAGGACGAAGGCATCTCGGTGAACCCGGATGCGCTGGAAGAAGAGAACATCGTCACCAGTACCATGAATCCCGAGTTCGCTCGCAACAGCGGCGCGATCGTCAACCAGGTGCTCAAGTCCGGCACCAACTCTTTCCACGGTAGCGGCTTCGAGTTTTACCGGGATACGTTCCTGACCAACGGCAGCTATTTCGCGCCGTCGCGCCCCAACTTTCATCAGAACTTGTATGGCGGAACGCTGGGCGGCCCCATTCTCAAGAATCGCCTGTTCTTCTTTGCTGCGTATCAAGGGCTGAGAAACCGAGTCGGCGCTACGCAGGTTTCACCCGTGTTGAGTTCTGACCAGCGGAACGGAAATTTCAGTGGCGATAACAACATCGTCAGCGACGGAACAAACAGCGACGTGGGTCTTTCGGGCAATGTCATCCCATTCGCGATCGGCGGTTGCGCCGCCGGCACCCCGTGGAACCAATGCTTCCCTTCCGGCAACGTGCAGGTTCCCACGGGAAATTTCAATCCCATCTCGTTGAAGCTCATTCAGCAGTTTGTGCCGGCGGCTAACACCACGGTGGGTGGCGCTCCTTACTACGCGTTTAACTCCCCAAACTCCGCGGCACAGGATCAGGGCATTCTGCGCGCGGACTATCACGTTTCGCAGAGTGATTCCGTCTGGGCGTCCAGCCTCTTTCAGTCGAGCCCAAGCCAGTCGGCTCTAAGCTTTGGTGGCTCAGACCTTCCGGGGTTTGGCGCCAACCAGGCGGAGCACTACAAGATTTTCATGGCTTCCTGGACTCACACCTTCGGCGCCTCGGCATTGAATGAGCTGCGTGCCGGGTTCTTCCGCTTCAATTTTGCCAGCGTCGAGCCGCAGCAAGTAGTAGCGCCCAGCAGTTATGGCTTCAACATCACTCCGCAGGCAGCCCAGTCAAACTTGCCGCTGATCAGCGTCCAGGGTTTGAACGGCGCCACCGCCACCGGCACCGGCAGCTTCCTTGGCTTTTCGAATCAAGGGCCGCAGCCGCGCATCGATAGCAACCTGAGCGGCGCAGACAACTTCAGCAAAGTCATTGGAAGCCACAACCTGAAGCTCGGCGTGTCGTATGAGCAGTTTGGCGCCAACAACCCTTACTTCTCTAACAACAACGGCAATTACAGTTTCGGCGGTGCAGGGAAGTACAGCTCTGGTGACCCGATCCTCGATTACGCGTTGGGGATTCCCGACACGTATGTTCAGGCCTCGGGCAGCGTCATCCAGGCAATTAGCCATGAGTACTACGCGTACGCGCAGGACAGTTGGAAGATTTCGAATGACTTTACCGTGAACTACGGCGTCGCCTGGGACCTGGAAGCGCCGTATCAGAATCATCAATTCAATGGGCTGGGAGTGGTTTGCTGGAACCCGAATACGCAAACATCGAACGTCTATCCCGGTGGCCCTCCAGGACTCACGTACGCCGGCGATCCCGGCTGCAACACGTCGGGCGGCGTGACTCCAAAGTACAACCACTTTGGGCCCCGATTGGGCTTTGCCTGGTCACCTGCTGCGGGTCCAGCCATGTTGCTTGGCGCTAACGGCGCACACAAGTTTGTGATCCGCGGCGGGCTGGGCATGTACTGGAACCGGGATGCAGAGGAAGGCCAATTGCAAAATCTCGGCAACCCGCCGGGATTTAAGCAGTCGTTGGGCGCGGCAGATTTCTTGGGACACCCTTCGTTTGCCGACCCGTTTACCGACATCACCACCGGTCAAACCGAGCCCAATCCGTTCCCTTATTCCTATCCGCCCGTGGGCACTCCCCTGAACTGGCCGGCCTACGCAGGGCTCGGTATAAGCACCTATCCAAAGAACTACACCGTGCCTTACATCTATAACTTCAATCTGAATATCCAGCGCGAGTTGCCTGCCAACATGGTCCTGCAACTCGGCTATGTGGCCTCGATTGGGCACAAGCTGGTGAGGGCGTATGAAGCAGACGCCATCACTCCAGCCGGACACGCAGCTTGCCTGGCAGATCCAAACTGCTCATCGGACGGCGGCCAACTGTCGCTCGACTTCCCGCAGTACTTTACGCAACCGGCCATTCTTCCGGGTAGTGAAGGGGAAGGTAGTTTTGGAAATGGTAATCCGTGGTACCTGAGTGTTGGGCAGCAGTTCACTGACGGCTCTTCGAACTATCACTCGTTTCAAGCAAGCCTGGTCAAGGGGACAACCCACGGACTTTACTTTACGGTTGCTTACACCTACAGCCACGCGCTCGACAACGGGTCTGGCATCGAGAGCTCCGGTTTCAATGGGCGGGGCATCAATACAGTCCCCGGATTCCAATACTTGAATTACGGTGATTCTGATTACGACGCACGCCAGCGGTTATCCACGTCGTACAACTATGAGCTGCCGATCCTGGCCAGCTGGCAAAACAACTTTCTGCTGCGTGAAGCGCTCAGTGGCTGGCACATTTCCGGGGTCACTGCCTTGCAAACAGGGTTTCCCGTTACCATCAGTGACGCTGGCGCAGTCAATTCGCTCTATTGCAATTTCTTGAACTACTACAGCTGTGCTGACACGCCACAAACCTCGAACTTTCACGTCAAATCGCTCAACCCGCGTGATCCGAGCCACCAGTGGTTTGATTCCTCGGTCTACAGCCAGGAGCCGTTGGGCACGTTTGGCAACGTCAAGCGCAACTACTTTCACGGTCCTGGCTACAACTACACCAATCTCACCGTCTACAAAGATTTCCCGTTGGGTGCGGAGAAGTCACGTTATATCGAGATTCGTGCAGAGGCGTTTAATGCCTTTAACCATGCGAATTTTGGACCGCCAGACAGCAACTACACGGATGGCGATTTCTTCGGCAAGATCACCTCGGTAGTGGGTTCGACAACGGCTGACTACAATTCCGATCCGCAACCCGGCCGATCGGTGCAACTCGTGGGGAAATTCTTCTTTTGATCCTGCGCCATTTCCGAACGCCGTCTTCTGCAACCCAGAAGGCGGCGTTTGTGTCTGCGCACAAGAGTTTGCAAAGAACTCGGACACAATTCGTTCCGAGGCGAGCCCTTTTTGTGTCGTCCCGACCGTAGCCCTTTGCCCTCCCGACGTAGCCTTTTGTCATCCCGAGGCTAACCTTTGTCATCCCGAGCCTAGCCTTTGTCATCCCGACCCTAGCCTTTGTCATCCCGAGGCTAACCTTTGCCATCCCGAGCCTAACCTTTGTCATCCCGAGCCTAGCCTTTGCCATCCCGAGGCTAACCTTTGTCATCCAGCCTAACCTTTGTCATCCCAGCAACCCCCAATTTGTCATCCCGAGCGCAGTCGAGGGATCTGCTTTGCGCCTTTCTCCCTCCACAAATTTCTACAAGAGCTCCAGCATCGGATGGGCAGAGGAACGTGGGTTTCGATAGCAGCCGCTTCGCTGCCAGGAGTTACGTTCCTGCCTTCCTGCTGAGAGAATGGTTCGTCTGCGTGTCCGATGCTGGGGCTCTGTAGAAATTTGTGGAGGGAGAAAGGCGCAAAGCAGATCCCTCGACTGCGCTCGGGATGACAAAATGGGGGCTAGCTACTAACCCGTTGGGGGCTAAGCTAACTAACCCGCAAAACTTGTCATCGCACACCAAAAATTAACCTAACGCGCAAGGCCACAAGGGAAAACACAGCAACAGGCTCACCGCTCCCTTCACCTGTCGCACCAATCATACTGGTGAGAAATCTGGGCTAGCAACTGCTGCGCGCTCTTAGAGGCACTTCGACCCTCGTAAGCGCGGCCTCACGCGAGCCAACGCAAAACGGCTGCTATTTTCCACCGGCACTCATCGCTTTGCGCATCTGCGCTTCTGCCTCGTCGCTCCAGTACTTGCAATTCAGCTGCAAAAAGACAGATGTATACGGAACCGTCATGGTCGTTTTCAAAACGACAATGTGAAACGTCTTGCCCACCTCATCTACCTTGCCGATGATCTGCTCGTGCGGAAGGGGCGTGATGGGGCGGCCCTTCAATACTTCCTGAATGCCCCGACGATAAGCCGTCACCCCGGGAGCATCCTTCTCTGGCACAAACGGCAGCTCCGCATCCATGTAGACGATCGGACGCACCTGGATGGAACGATCAATGGTCTGCAGCACCGTTCGGACGACTTCCAACTGGTCGGCGTTGGTCTCAATCGTCTCCACGCCCGCGGAGCTTTGCAGCGGATAAGCGGAGTCCACAATCATGATCCAGTTACGGTGACCAAGCAGGGGCATCTTCTGGTCAAGCTTGCTTTGCCATGTCGAACCTGACTGCTGCGCAACCGCCGCTCCACCCATCATCAGGAGCGATCCGAGGATGGAAATCACCGCTTTGCCGGCCATGTTCATGCTGCTTCTCTCCGCTTCAAACCCACTCCAAAAAACGAATAGAGCGCGATGCCGCAATACGCCCCCAACGGAACCAGGTAAGCCATCGCAATGCTGTGCTGTGTCTGCGCGAGATAGCCCATCATGGGCGTCAACACCGCGCCCCCCACAATAGCCATCACGATCAGCGAGCCGCCAATCTTTGTATTCTGGTCCAATCCTTCAATGCCCAGGGCGAAGATCGTCGGGAACATGACCGACATAAAGAAGCTGGTCATGAAGATGGCCCACAAGCCAATCCACCCCGGCAGAAATACACCAATCGCCACCAGCACAATATTTACCAGGCTATAGACACCCATCAACCGCGCGGGTTGCACGTAGCGCATCAACGCTGCGGAACTAAAGCGCCCAACGCCGAAGGCCACCAGCGTTCCAGTCAGAAAGTAGCCGGCGATTTTCTCCGGCTGATGCGTGCCATCCTGCACATACTGGATAAAGTAACTCCAGGTACCTACCTGCGCTCCCACATAAAGGAACTGAGCCACAATCGCGAGCAGGAAGTGAGGGTAGCGCAACAGCTCGCGAAAACTGCCGTGATCTTCCGGCGCGTCTTCGTGCTCACGGGCAATAGTCGGGAACTTCGTCCGTGCGATCATGAAGGCCCAAAGCAGCGCCACTGCGCCTACCACCAGGTACGGAGCGACCACGCGCATCGTCTCATGCTTGAGATAAGCGTCATAGGTATGGGCGGTCTGCATCGCGGCTGTTTGTTGCGGAGTCAGCTCGACCCCGGAGAAGATGAACACGGTGCCGCCCAACACCCCACTGATCGCGCCCAGCGGATTGAAGGCCTGCGAGAAGTTCAGACGGCGTGCTGCGCTCTCGCGTGCGCCCAGTTGGGCGATGAATGGATTAGAAGCGGTTTCGAGAAACGACAGCCCACTGGCGATCACGAACAACGCGAATAGAAAAAAGCCATAGCGACCCACAAGCGCGGCCGGCCAGAAAAGAAAGCTTCCACTGGCAAACAGCAGCAGGCCGATGACGATGCCGTACTTGTAACCGATTTTGCGCATCAACAGCGCGGCGGGAATAGCCAACAGAAAATAGCCCATGAAGAAAGCCGACTGCACCAACCCCGCCTCAAACCGGGTGATCGCAAACGACTTCATAAACTGGCGAATCAGCACATCGTTCAGGTTGGTGGGCACGCCCCAAAGAAAGAACAACGCCGTGACCAGGAAGAAGGGAACGGCCAACCCCTTAGGAAACAAAGGCTGTGACGTACTCGTGGTTTCCGTTGACTGCGTTGACTGTGGCACCAGCATCGGTAGGTGGTCCTTTCCTGATTGTCGGGGCTAATCGCCACAAACATGAACGCGGATACCCAGCTCCGCCATCATGGCAGCCTTGGCAGCCATCGCCTGGTCGGCCACCTGGGTGGTCGGGGCGTACGCCACGTTCAGGTGGTTGGCGCGGTGCCGCGCCATGAACTGGTCACGAGTCACGCCATGCAGCAGGGTATGCATAATCGGCCACTGGGGGGTGACCGACTTTAACCGGCGTTCCGTTTCCTCTGGCGGCAGTTCAATCGCGGTCGCTCTGCCGATGTCCACATGCAACGCGCCGTCCTCCACGAAAACGCGGCTCCATACCACGTGTCCCGGCTTGCACACGCCTTTCAGCGTGCCCCCGCCCAGGCGAAAATACATGGGCGGCTGACGTTCACTGCTCGCCTTTGCGTAGCCACCGGCGATGTGCGAGGGTGGCACCGCGCCTGAAATCTGGAACACCCACACGAACTCATCGATATCCCCGCCCTTGTAGTGTTCTCCCCAGCGAACATCGTGCAGTGTCGTAGCAGGATCCAGCTGCAGCATGCTCCAAACCCGATTGGTGACCAACGCGTCTAGCCCGGCACATTCATCCACTTCATTGAAATGTGGCAGCGGCTTGCCCGGGTAGAGCTCGCGGCCGGACGCATCGTACGCCGGCGGGCGGTCCACATTGTTCAACAAGCCTTCCACCAGGTCGCTGGCCGGCGCCATGTCCTTCAAGCCCTGCTGGTACTGGATACCGATCGCATCACACCCGAACTCGTCCGCGATGCGCAGCGCCGCGATATACATCTTGCACTGCTCCAGGATCTGGCGATCGGTCAGATCGCTTTCCTCGCGGGTACCGGTAACGAACGTGAAGCCGCGTCCATCCAGCCATGTGCGCACGGCCTGCGCTTCCTTATCGGTGACAGTAGCCATCGCGGCCACCAGGCCCGATTGGCTGAGGCGCTCTTTGTACACCCCAAGCGGGTTTAGCAGAGAGTCCTCGACGATCGCGTTGTACATGCCCATGCAGCCTTCATCGAAGACGCCGAGAATGGCTTTGCGTGTCTGCAAATCGTGGGCGAGCGCCTCGCCCAGTTGCCGCTCCGCAGCTGGTAAGGAGGAGAGGTCGAGGTCACGCACGTGGCTGCTATCCTGCTGAATTGTGTGGCTCGTAAGCCATTGCCTGAGACCTTGGCGAAAGAACTCGTCCGTAAAGTCTTTGCTCCACAAGGTGCTGAACGGTACTCCTGCCTTGTGCAGGCACCCGTTCAGATTCAGCATGCCTACCAGGCCAGGCCACTGCCCGGACCAGTTGGCCACAGTGAGGATGGGACCGCGATGATGTTCCAATCCCGCCAGCACATGATTGCTGTACTGCCAGACGGCTTCGGCCACAATCAGCGGCGCCTCGGGATGGATCCTGGTAAACACGTCCATGCCCATCCGCTGGTTATAGATAAACCCGTGCTGCAAATCCTCGCGATAAGGATGCGCGCGGCGCAGTGTAAACCCTTCCTCGCGCAAAGCCGCGGTCAGCTGCTTCTCCATCTCCTCCTGTGCCGCCCAGCAGACCTTGTTGGCTGATTGGCGCAGATCGCCACTGGCGACGAGCAGTACTTCATCGGGGGCAACAGGGGCCGGCGTGGGGAGCACCGGAACAGCATAGGATGACATCAGTTGCTTCTCCTTCTGGGTCTTCCTTTGCGTGCGCTTGCGCCCAGCAACCGCTAACGATAGCAGTTGCCCATCATCGGTGGCAAAAGACTTCTCCCGCGCTTCAGGCTGCGAGACCATAAGCAACTTAAACAGTTGCTTATGCATGCCCTCGCCACGTGCCGTGTGCCCCATGTCTCATGACGTTTTCCAGTCGGGCCCGGATTGCCTGTTACGCAGCACCGGACAAATTTATATGTGCGGTTTTCATTAGGGAAAACCGCATGCAGATCGCCAAGGCCTCGACCTTAAACATGAAATCCGGGGAGATGTGGGAGGGTTTCTACCCTTGTAGTTCTCTCCAGTGGTGTAAAGGGAGAGACCCTTCACCCACTTTCCAATGCGCTCAGGGCCGAGGCTTGCTAAACCCGCTTGGCGTTGACCCTGGTCGCGAGACCCACCTTTTCCAGCAACCAGATCCCCAGGTAATTGATGTCGACCTCGTACCACGCCATCCCATGGCGAGCCGACACAGGATAAGCGTGATGGTTGTTATGCCACCCCTCCCCGCCAGTCAGCAAGGCCACCCACCAGTTGTTCCGGGAGTCATCCCGGGTAGGGAAACGTCGCGAGCCCCAGATATGGGTGGCAGAATTCACCAGCCAGGTGACGTGCAAGCCGATCGTGACCCGAAGAAAAATGCCCCAAAGAACCCAGGACCAGCCCCCGGCCGCCAGCAGCCCAAAGCCCAGCAAGGTCACCGGCAACCAGTGAAACCGGTTGAGCCAGCGGTAAAATCCCTGCTTCATCAAGTCGGGTGCGTACCGCTGCAGAACGCCACTATCGTTATGCAGGGATCCATTCAGGATCCAGCCCATGTGCGACCACCATTTCCCGTCCCGGGGGGAATGGGGGTCACCCGCCTTATCAGTGAATTGATGGTGCAGCCGGTGTACCGCCACCCAGTACACCGGGCTGCCCTGGAGAGCCATGGTGCCCAGAACCGCCATGGTGTACTCGAGCCACCGGGGCACCACATACCCCCGGTGGGTCAGCAGGCGATGGTAGGCCATGCCGATCCCGACGTCCTGCGTCAGTACCCAGGTCACCGCGAGTACCACCAGCGACGAACGCCGGAACTGGAACAACGCCGCGATCGCTCCCAGGTGAAACAAGCCCATAATCAGCGCGAACTTCCAGTGAAACTTACCCGAACCCGGCTCAGCAGCCGGCCATCCAGCGGTTTCCTCCCCCGGTCCCGATTGTGCAGGGGCTACCATTTCCTTCATCGCAAACCCTCAGTTCCTATTGTCATTCCCTCACTGCAACTATTTGTTGTAGTGGCTGTTTGGGACGTATACTGAATATGCGACCGCAGAGGTCGGGATTGCATCTTAAGGTAAAGCGAGAATGCTAAGGCTCACCAAGAAGGCAGATTACGGATTGATGGCGCTGAAGTTCCTCGCCGAACGCGCCGACACGCCTTCCTTAAGCGCTAAAGATATCGCGGAAGCCTATGGCATTCCTCCCCAGTTGCTGGCCAAGATCCTACAGCGCCTTACCCGCGCCGGGTTACTTCGGTCTCATGCCGGAACGAACGGCGGTTACGCGCTATCCCGGGCTCCGGAACAGATTACCGCTTTTGAAGTGATTGGGGCCATCGACGGACCACTCTTCATCACCTCTTGCGCCACGGGTCCTCGCGGCTGTGATCTGACGGACAGCTGCACGATCAAAGAGCCCCTGCGCAAGGTAAACGAGAGTATCGCGGAAGTGTTGAAAGCGATCCGGGTATCGGATCTTTGCGAACCAGAAGACACCCGCCGCTATCACGGCAAGTCGATGGAATCGCTATTAGTCAGCCTGAGTGGATGACCACCAGGACGCACAGGAATTGTTGAATCAGGAGAGAGCAATGAGCACCGTTGAGACCTCAGTAACTGCCCCCGCCAACGTGAAGCTGCCGATCTACATGGATGACCATGCGACCACAGCGATGGACCCACGTGTGCTCGAGGCGATGATCCCGTACTTCACCTCCAAATTTGGCAACGCGGCCAGCCGCAATCACTCCTTCGGCTGGGAAGCCGAGCAGGGCGTAGAGTACGCTCGCGAGCAGGTCGCCAAATTGATTGGCGCCACGGCCAAGGAGATCATCTTCACTTCTGGCGCGACCGAGAGCAACAACCTCGCCATCAAGGGCATTGCCGAGATGTACCGCGAGCGCGGAAACCACATCATCACCCAGGTGACCGAGCACAAGGCAGTCCTCGACACCTGCAAGCGGCTGGAAAAGAACGGTTATCGCATCACCTATTTGCCGGTGAAGGCAGATGGGCTGATCGATCTCGAAGATCTCAAGCGAGCCATCGACAGCAAGACGATCCTGGTCTCGATCATGTTTGCTAACAACGAGATCGGCGTTATCCAGCCAGTCGCGGAAATCGGCAAACTGTGCCACGAGAACAATGTCATTTTCCACACCGACGCGGTGCAGGCAGTAGGCAAGATCCCGGTCGACGTAAATGCCATGAACATCGACTGCCTGTCATTGACTGGCCATAAGCTCTATGGACCCAAGGGCTGCGGGGCGCTGTACGTGCGCCGGCGCAATCCGCGGGTGCAGATTTCGGCCCAGATCGATGGTGGCGGCCACGAGCGCGGTATGCGTTCCGGTACCTTGAACGTGCCCAGCATCGTAGGGCTCGGCAAGGCCTGCGAAATCGCCCGTGAAGAGATGGAGGCGGAAGCAGAGCGGCTGGGCAAACTTCGCGACAAGTTGAAGGCGAAGCTAGAGGCCAGCCTGGACTACGTGCACGTGAACGGCTCGATGGAACACCGTCTGCCGGCCAATCTGAATGTCAGCTTCGTCTACGTGGAGGGTGAGTCTCTGCTGATGGGCATCAACGATGTCGCTGTTTCCAGCGGCTCGGCCTGCACCTCGGCATCGCTTGAACCATCTTATGTATTGAAGGCGTTGGGCCTGGGCGACGACGTGGCCCACAGCTCGATTCGCTTCGGTTTGGGCCGCTTCAACACAGAAGCTGAAGTTGATTACGTAGCTGATAAGGTCATCGATGTGGTGCAGAAACTTCGCGAACTTTCGCCCCTGTATGAAATGGTGAAAGAGGGCATCGACATCACGAAGATTGAATGGCAGGCGCACTAAAAAGCATCTAAACGAAGTAAATGCACAGCACGCTGCACACGGAATAACGGAGACTTACATGGCATATAGCGACAAGGTAATCGATCACTACAACAATCCACGCAACGTCGGCCAAATGGATAAGAGCCAGTCTGAGGTGGGTACCGGTTTAGTTGGCGCCCCGGAATGCGGCGATGTGATGCGTTTGCAGATCAGGGTCAACCCTGAAACCCAGATCATTGAAGAAGCGAAATTCAAAACCTTTGGCTGCGGTTCGGCCATCGCTTCCTCTTCGTTGGCGACCGAGTGGGTCAAGGGCAAGACGATCGAAGAAGCAATGCAGATCAAGAACACCGACATCGTGAAGGAACTGGCATTGCCGCCGGTCAAGATTCACTGCTCCGTTTTGGCAGAAGACGCCATCCGGGCCGCGATTGGTGACTGGAAGAAGAAGAACGGCGTTCCCGAAGCTGCGGAAACCGCACTGCACGCCACTCAGGCCCAGTAAGCAGCAAGTCCCAAACGGGGCCTTGCTGATAAGCCAGGCCCCCGAAAAACAGAAGGTCACATGCAATCAGCCATCCTTAATGCCGAAAACGCAACACCGAATCAGAAGGGCATCCAGGTCACGGAGCGCGCTTTAAAGCGGATACGCGTGGCTATGGCCAAAGAGGGTGTCTCTCCGGATCAGGGCGGTTTGCGCCTGGGAATCCAGGGCGGCGGCTGTTCCGGGCTCTCGTACAACATCCGGTTTGATTCGCAGCCCCGGGAACGGGACCGTGTTTACAACTTTGAAGATGTGCGGGTTTTCGTCGATCCCAAGTCGTTCATCTACCTGCACGGCATGATCCTCGATTATGAGGAAACGCTCATGCGGCAGGGCTTCAACTTCATCAACCCGCACTCCACCAAATCGTGCGGTTGTGGTTCATCGTTTTCGGCGTAGAACGTTCACGCGTTTCGCCCGGGTCTGCTTCGCCCTATGCAAACTATTGAAAATAGCAGTGCGCCGGCAAAATGCTGGTCCTGCAGCCAGGAGGTTGCGGCAGGGCAGCCTTTCTGCAATGCCTGCGGCAAGGTGCAGCCGCCCCAATCTCCCAACTACTTTGCTGCGTTTGGCCTCCCCAGCAAGCTGAACATCGACGTGCCCGCGCTGGAAAAGCAGTTCTATCGTTACAGCCGAAAGCTCCACCCCGACCTGCATGCGCGCGCCTCGGCACAGGAACAAGCCTGGAGTCTGGCCCAGGCCTCGCTGCTCAACGACGCCTATCGCACCCTGAAAAGTCCGCTGGAGCGGACCAAATACCTGCTGACGCTGGTGGGTGTACAGCTTGAAGATGCGCGTGGCGACGGCAATTTGAATCCTTCGAAGGTGCCCCCTGATCTGTTGGAGGAGGTCTTCGAACTAAACATGCAGTTGGAAGAGATGCGCCAGAACCGCAAGATGGGGGAAGACGATCCCCAACTCCGGCGCGACCTCCAGGCGGCAAGAGAGCAGTTCTCCACGCAGCTCGGCGCTCTGGATGAACAGATGCGCGGCGAATGGAACCGCTGGGATTTGGCATCTGAGCAGAATGACGAAGCGGGCAAGAACACAGCCAAAGAGGCAATGACCGCGTTGATTCAGAAGCGTAGCTACCTGCACAACCTGGTGCGCGACGTTGATCAATCGCTAGGGGAGTCCTGAAGAGATCTATGGCTGACGAACGCGTAGTAGGAATCGATCTGGGCACCACGAATTCGTTGGTGGCCTTCATGCAGGGGGAGAAGCCGGTCGTCATCCCCGGGGAAGATGGCCTGAACCTCGTACCCTCCGTGGTGGCCTTGCAGCCTGCACGCGACGGGGGGCGCCCGGCAGTAATGGTGGGCAACGAAGCGCGCCGGACCCTGCTCGAGGCGCCCGAGCGAGCGATCTACTCGGTGAAGCGGCTCATGGGCCGTGGTGTTGAAGACGTGACGGAAGAGCTCAAGCTTTTCCCGTTCCGCCTGGCCGACGAAATCCAACCCGGTGAAGTGCTCAGGATCCGCCTCGGCGAGACCGAATTTACTCCGCCCGAGATTTCTGCACACATCCTGCGCCAGCTCAAACGCAATGCCGAAAGGTACTTCGGCGCGCCGGTCACGCAGGCGGTGATCACCGTGCCTGCTTATTTCAACGATGCGCAACGCCAGGCGACCAAGGATGCAGGGCGCATGGCCGGGCTGGAAGTGCTGCGCCTGGTGAACGAGCCGACCGCGGCGGCGCTCGCCTACGGTCTTGACCGCGAAAAAGAAGGCATTATCGCCGTCTACGATCTGGGCGGCGGCACCTTCGACGTATCCATTCTCAAGTTGCACGAAGGCATTTTCGAAGTGATCGCCACCAACGGTGACACGCACCTGGGTGGCGACGACATCGACAATCTGCTGATAGCGATTGCGCTTGACGACATCGCGGGTGATCTGGGCACCGATGTTCGCCGGCAGCCCGAGGTGATCCAGGCCATCCGCAAGGCCATGATCGAGGCCAAGATCAGCCTCTCCTCCATGCCGCGCGTGACCATCGACATCGCGCTTCCGCAGGGCAAACGCTACCAGCGTGAGATCACACGCGAGCAATTCGAGCAGCTCATCCGACCAGTCATTGACCGTACCATCGGGCCCTGCAGAGATGCATTGCGCGACGCCCAGCTGACGGCGGAGGATATCGGTGAAGTGGTCCTGGTCGGTGGGTCCACCCGCATTCCTGCGGTGCAACGGCTGGTGAGTGAGGCGTTCGCGCTGCCCAGCCGTGGCAAGCAGCCGCGCACCGAGCTCAACCCGGATGAAGTGGTAGCCCTCGGGGCAGCGGTCCAGGCCAACATTCTGGGCGGCGGTTCCAAAGCCACCGAAGACATGCTGCTCCTGGATGTCACCCCACTTTCGCTGGGCATTGAAGCGCTGGGCGGTGTAGTAGCAAAGATCATCCAGCGCAACTCAACCATCCCCGCTTCGGCTTCCGAGTCGTTCACCACCGGCGTGGACGGACAAACCAATGTCGCGATCCATGTGCTGCAGGGCGAACGCGAGATGGCGAAAGATTGCCGCTCGCTGGCCAGGTTTGACCTTAAGGGGATTCCGCCCATGAGCGCGGGCTTGCCCAGGATCGAAGTCAAGTTCCTCATCGACGCCAACGGCATCCTCAACGTCTCCGCACAGGAGCTCCGCAGTGGGCAACAGGCGGAGGTCTCCGTGAAGCCGGCCTATGGCCTGACGGACGAGCAGGTGGAGTCGATGATTCTCGAGTCGTTCGATCACGCGGAAGAAGATATTCATCTTCGCCAATTGGTCGAAGCCCGGAACGAAGCAGATACTATTCTCAGCGCGCTCGAAAAAGCGCCCTCGAGCCCAGCCTGGCAGTTGCTGACCGCAGATGAGCATGCAGAGATCGCTTCCCTCAGTGCAGAGCTGGGCGTCTTGAAAGAAGGCGATGATTTGCAGGCATTGCGTGCCGGTACCGCAGCGCTCGATAAAGCGACCCATCGCTTCGCCGAGCTAATGATGGATGCTGCCGTGACGAGTGCCATCAAGGGCCAAACCATGCAGTCTGCGGATAGCAAACTTGGCGAGGGCCCGGCAGCGCCTCACCCCATCGCGGAAGCAGAGTTTCATTGAAAGAAAGTAACGGACAACCCATGAACCGAATAGAGAACGGCCAGCCGGACAACATGGTCCGCGTAACCTTCCTTCCCGAGGGAAAGACGGTAGAGTTTGCGTACGGCAGCTTGCCCTACGGGCACCACGGTAAACCCATGTCTTTCCTCGACGTGGCAGAGCACTTCGACATCTTCCTTGACCATGCCTGCGGCGGTGTCTGCGCCTGCACCACATGCCATCTTTGGACGACCGAAGGGTCAGACGCGCTCACGCCGCCCGATGACGACGAACTAGATCGGCTCGATATGGCAGCGGATCAGCAGCTGAACTCGCGGCTGGGCTGCCAGGCGGTGATCACCGGCCCCGGCAACTACGTAGTCGAGATTCCCAAGTGGAACCGCAACTACGTCTCAGAAGGCAAGCCGCTCACCATGGCGGAAGGGAAATAATGGCTCGCGAGATTACCTGGAGTGACGCAGAAGAGATCGGCATTCAGTTGCAGGAGAAATTTCCTGACCTGGACCCGCTCGCCGTGCGCTTTACCGACTTGCACAAATATGTAACCGAGCTTGAGGGTTTTGCCGATGATCCGGCAAAGTCAAACGAGTCTCGCCTGGAGGCCATTCAGATGGCTTGGCACGAAGAGTACGAAGACGCTAAGTAGCCGCAGGGGTCAGTGCCAGTCGAAGGCACCGCGAAGTAGCTCGATGTCGTCCGGCACATTCTGTTCGAAGTAGATGGAGACAATGTCGAAGCGCGTCTGCGCTGGCGGGGTAGGCACCGCCAGCAGATATTGACGGGCCAGCCGTCTCAGTGTGCGCATTTTCTCCGCATCGACCGCCGCCTCCGCGGTCGCTACTTTTCGGCTGGACCGCGTTTTGACCTCGACAAAACAGAGCGTGTCGCCTTCCCAGCCGATCAGGTCTAAGTCGCCCCGCGCTTTGCCACTTCGCCAGTCACGAGCAACGATCGTAAAGCCAAGCCGTCGCAAGTAGAAGTAAGCTGCCTCTTCCCCCCGGCGTCCGAGCTCGAGGTGTGCGGCCCGCGCTGGCCCACGCTGCAGCCGAACCGCCAGCGCATCACTCGCGTGCACAAACTCCTCAAGCAATCGCAAGCCAATCATGCCGCTGATTGTAGATCACCCGCCCCCGCGAGCTCCGGGAGAATTGCGTGCCTAGCTGCGGTACCAGGCCTCAACCACATCGGCGAACTGATCACCATCCCAGTCCATTGGCTGAAAGCGCGGCAGGGTAAATCGATTCGACGAGCGCGTCACCAACCCACCGAAGTTGGAGCACGCGCACTCAAACCCATTCGCCCGCACCGTCTTGATCGTGTCCCCGGAGTAATGGATTTTCTTGCCGTACGGATACGCAAAGGTAGACACACCTTTACCCGTCAGCGCCTCCAGCCGACGCTTGCTGCCGCCGATCTCCTGCTGCTGTTGCTCCAGCGGCAAATGCGCCAGTACAGGATGACTCAGCGTGTGGGCGCCAATCTCCACCATGTCACCAGAAGCCAGCTCACCGAGCTCTCGCTCCGTCAGGCAGCGATGTTGTTGATGGTCTTCATAGGGCGTTGCCCCCTGGCGGAGCTGCTCCAGCGCCTGCTCGCGCTCCTCATCCGACAGCTTCACCAGCAAGTGATAAAGCTCGAAGTACGCAGCCTGCCTCGGTCCAGGGATAGGCTCCCACGCGCGCCATCTGGTGTGCGGATCTGCTTCTCCCGCCGTGCTAGCCTCCCCTGAGAAGTCATACAGATGCTCATAGCCCTGCAGATCCAGGCGAAGCCTCTCCTGGCGAGTGGCTGGATCAAGGATCAACTTGGCCAACTCATCCCACCAGAGATTGTCAGGAACATTCAGATACCCCGTACTGACAAACACTGTTCCCGGCACCCGGGCCGCCTCGAGCGCAGGCTTGGCGGCATGCAGATTATCGGCGTAGCCATCATCGAACGTGATGCATACCGGCCTGGCCGGCAAATCTGAGTCAGACTTCGCCTTCACCAAATCACGCAAAGCGATGGGATGCGCGATCGTCTTAAGGACATCCAGCTGCTGCGCAAAATGACTGGGACTTACGCCCAGAGCCCAGGGATCCACCGTCGATGCAGCGACCCGATGGTAAACCAGGATCATCGCCTTCTTATGGAAGACGGTGCGCAGGCGATGCAGGCCGTGGGCTGCACTCTTGAGGGTGCGGCGGAACGGAATATTCTGCGGAACATTGATATGCATGGAGGTTAGCTCATCGGCGCGGAAGACGGCTTGGGCGCATTCATCCAGGCATGCAGCTTGTGCAGCAACGGCCAGTCCTGCCGCGAAGCCTGGCTGCCCTGCCCGGATTTCCGCTTGTCGAGGCCAGGCACCCACTTGAAAAGAAGAACCAGCACCAATCCCTGCGGATAATGTCCAAGCAAAAGCAAAAGCTTACGGCGCAGTTGAGCTGGCCGCAATGCCGAGGAAGATCGGGCCACTTCGGACGCCAGTTGGCGCCCGTACTGTCGGCGCCAGGTTCTCGTCCCTTCAAGAAACGCTAAAAGCTTGTCGCCACTTCCCCGAACGTAGCGCAACTGACGTTGCAACACGTCCAAAGTCATGGTGAGCATTAATTCTGAATTGTGTGAAACGTTTGTCCCATGCAACCGGTACTCAGCGACCACCGAGGTGTGGCAGCAAATCGCATGCTCGCGCGCTATCCGAAGGTAAAGTTCATAGTCTTCGGCTACCCGCAGATCCGCGTCAAATCCACCGATTGCCTCAAGCACGCTTTTGCGAAACAGGACGGACGATATCATCTCGATAAAGTTGCTTCTAAGCAATGCTTCATAGTGCGCAGAAGAAATGCAGGTCTTGCGCGAGCCCGCCAAAAAAGAGCCGTCAGCAGAAACAAAGGAATGGTCACCCACGGTCATGGCGCATTCAGGGTGCTGAGACAATACCCCCACGCCGGCCTCAATCGCATGGGGCTTCAACCGGTCGTCAGCATCGAGGAACAGGATGTAGCTGCCGCGGCTTTCCCGCACTCCCAGGTTGCGGCTTGCAGTGAGTCCGCGATTTGGCTGGCGTATGTAGCGGACTGGAAGCGATTGGGCAATCTCGCCGCTGCTATCGGTTGAACCGTCGTCAATCACGATCACTTCCACGGCCGGGTAAGTCTGCCCCAACGCGCTTTCAATCGTTTCCTTCAGGAACTTTTCCCCGTTGTAACAAGGGATAATCACGGATACGAGTGGCTCGTAACCTTTCGCGGGCATCTCACGACCCGCGATTTCAATTTGGGAGGCCTGCGATAGGTCAAACGCAACCATCGAACTCATCATCGTCCCCGCTAACCTGCGCGCGATTTAATTAACAGAAAGTAAGAAATACTTAACGAGGGAATCGGTTCATGCAGGGGGGTCATGAACTGGCTTGCGGAGTTGACCGCATGCACTTATTCCACCAAGGCTCGACCACACATATTGTGTAGTCGGAACAAACTGCTAAAAGCTCGGGAGCGTATAACAATCCACGCTTTGAGTCTTTCTAATGCTCCAGTAGAAATAACACGGCCACCGATGCGGGTGCAAATTACGCACAGCCGTACCAGAGTAACGTCAAAATCGGGCAGGTAACGATTTTGGACGTGGCGGGTGGTTTGATCGTACGAATCGTACGTTAACGACGCTGCGCAAGTTCCAGAAGGGCTCGACCCAGGCGCACAACGTTCCCAGCAGAGTAAGACGATTCGACTGGCCGGAATCCCTTCAGCCGACGGCCAGGGTGCAGGCGCAACAGAAGAAACAGCAGTATGCCCTGCGGGTAGCGGAAGGCAAGGGTTTGCAGCTTATAACCGAGGCGGTCCACAGAACGAAGAGCCGGGCAGCCGCCAAGTTCGGCGGCAAGTTTCCGGCCATATTGCTTGCGCCACGTACGCATACCTGTCCGGAACGCAGACTGCCTTCCGCAGTCGTTGCCGAGGTAGCTTTGTTGGCTTTGCAGCACCTGTAGGGTCGTGGTCAGCATCAATGCTGAGTTGCGAGACATATTGGCGTCGTGCATGCGGTACTCCGCCACAACAGCAGAGTGGCACCAGATCGGGTGGGCCCGCGCGATCCGGAGGTAAAGATCGTAATCCTCTGCCACCCGCAGCGCCGGGTTAAAGTGTGCGACCTCGTCAAAGATGCTGCGCCGAAAGATAACAGACGAGATCATCTCAATGAAATTGCTGCGCAACAGTGCTTCGTAGGGAGACCGGCCAGCGTGGTCTTTTCTGACGGTCCGCAAGCGTAACCCGCCAGCGGACATAAAAGCGTGGCTGCCCACCGCCATCATGCACTCGGGATGCTCCGTAAGCACGCGCAGGCCGGAAGCGACCGCGTCCGGCAGTAAACGGTCATCCGCATCGAGAAACACAAGATAGCGCCCGCGGCTCTGAGCGATGCCAGTGTTGCGGGCACCCGAAAGACCGCAATTCGCCTGCCGTATGTAACGAACTGGATAGCCTTGCGCAATCTCCGCGCTCCCATCCGTCGAACCGTCGTCGATCACCAGCACTTCCACCGAAGAATGGCTTTGCATCAGTCCACTCTGGATGGCTTCGGCCAGGTAAGCAGCGCCGTTGTAGCAAGGAATCACTACTGTTACAAGATCGTCTGGCCCGCTCTGTGTTGCCACTGCTTCGCTGGGGTTAACAGCAGAATTCACACATCCTCCAAAATCGCGCATGTCAGGAGACCACCGCAGGTAAACAGGCGCACCTGAAAGTACGGGAGCTAAGCATTTATCCCCGGAGTATTCGTTTCTCTGACGAGATATCTTCGTCGGCAGCGCCTGAAAAGAAACCCGACACAGCGTGCAGAGACCAGTTAACGCCCGGATTAATAAATGTGGTCCTGGTAATGAAAGTGACCCCGGTTACCTCTAAACCACTTATCGACGTTACCTTGTCGAGGATGAGTCAAACTGCTGCGAACATTACCGATATGCATAGACCGACGACTCCAGACTTTTCCTGGTCGCGAGGGAAGGACGTGGGGAACACACGTGACCGTTCGGCCACACCACACGCGCTCCAGGCCGCACTTAGTCAGATACCCGCTCGCAGACGGCGGATGGCGCAACCCGCCAAACTCCCCACCTTAGACACAACCAGCCCGGCGGCTGTTTCACCCGCGTTTTGCGGAGATGCAAAGCTCTGGCCGGCTACCCGGCTTCCGCCAGGCGCATACCCGTCCTTTGCTGCCACCAGGCCCGGCACTCCCGCAATACACTAGACAGGGAAGCCTACCGCCTTGAAAACGCCGATCACCATCTCGAAGGAAGACTACTTAAAAGCGGTTCTGGAAGCCGAGAGCGAGGGGCAGTCCGTTATCCCTGCCACCCTGGCCCATTGGCTCGCCGTGTCCCCACCTGCGGTAACGATGGCCCTCAAGCGGCTGGCGCGCGACGGCTTTCTCGAGGTCAAAGCAGACGGCATCGTACGGCTCACGCCCAAAGGCAAAAAGACTGCTTATCGCACTGCCCTGCGCCATCACCTGATTGAACGGATGCTGGCAGAAATGTTCGGCATGGCGTGGTTTGAAGTCCACGATGAAGCGGAGCGCCTGGAGCACGCCGTCTCCCCCGCCTTCGAAGCCAGGCTGCTGCAGAAGCTAGGCGCGAAGGGAACCTGTCCCCACGGCAACTGGGTTTTGCCTGAGAGCCCGGAGCAGCGGGCCAAACGCGGCATGGTGCTGCTTTCTGAAGCCCGGGAAGAGACCGGCTACACCGTTGTCAGCCTGTATGAACGCGACCAGAAGTTGCTGCTCTTTCTCCACCAGGCAGGCATCGCACCCGGCGGACGGGTCAATGTGCTGGCGAAAAACTACGACCGCACCATTTCCATTGAAACCACGGCCGGCCGTACTACCCTCGGTCATCCAGCGGCTGACAATGTCTGGGTCAAGCGGCGGTCGCCGGCCAAACCATAATCCTGGCTCGGCCTTAAAATGAACACTGGCGGGACAGCAACAGGAATACCAGCCGTGCCCAAAGTAATCGAACGCGCAGGTTTTGTCGCAAGGTGAACTGGTTTTGTTGAGGTAGCCTCGATGCGCATGAGGAATCTTTCGTTTATCTGGTTCGTGGGCGCCGTAGTCTGGTGGATTGACGCCGCCGTGGCCGTCCACTATGGCAACAAGCCGCATGCGATCCTGGCGCTAGCCGTGGCTTGTGTCTTTTTTGCCGCAGGGATCGTGTGGGTCAAAACGACGGAAAAGCGTTAAAGCCAACCAGCGTCAGGAATCCTGAAAACGCGCGTCCCCCAGATCCAGCTCGCGCTCGATGGCCCGCAACAACTCGTCATTGATCATGTCTTCGTTGCGCAGCCCCACGGCGGTGGAGCGCTCCAGGGCGCGCAGTTCCCGGGTGAGGTTCCGTTCGTAGCGTGCCAGGGCGATTTCCTGCTCCTGCTTTTGCCTTTCCGCGCCGCCTTGCAGCAGGGCAGCGCGTGCACGGTAGTGCCGCATCATGTCTTCGTAAATATCCTTATGCTCTGTCTTTGCCTGCCGCGTCAGTTCCCCGAGGTAATCCAGTACCGTGGTCAGAATCAAGAGACGGGCGCGTTGCTCTTCCACGCTGCGCATCTCCCCCGAGGCCAGCCCTAATCGCTTGATCACGATGGGCAAGCTCAAACCCTGCAGCACCAGCGTGGCGAAAATGACACAGAACGTTAGGAAAAGGATCAGGTCGCGTTGTGGGAAGGGCGCGCCATTCTCGAGTGTCGTCGGCAGGGAAATAGCGGCAGCCAACGCCAGCACACCGCGCATGCCGGTCCAGGCAACGATAAAGATGCGTCCGGCGGTGGGTCTGACATCGTTTTGCCCCAACAGGTGATTGCGTATCCAATAGGCGATCCAGGCCCCGGGGTAGACCCAAACGATACGCAAGAGCACCACCAGGGTGGCGAAGGTGGCTCCATAAAGAAACAACTCACCTACCGACATCCCGTGGATGCCGCTGATCACAATGGGCAGCTGCAAACCCATCAGAATAAAAACCAGTCCGTTGAGTCCAAATTCCAGCGTTTTCCAGACAGCGGAGCTGTCCAGGCGCGCATCAATCGACAGCACTTCCGAGTTTTTACGGCCCAGGTACAGCCCGCAAACCACCGCCGACAGCACACCAGAAGCATGGATCCCTTCGGCCGCAAGGTAAGCGAAGTACGGGGTAGCCAACGAAAGCGTGATCTCAATCGGAGCATCGGTGATGTGCAGTGAAATGATGTGGACGATCCAGGCCGTGAAAAGTCCGATGGCCACTCCCCCGCTGATCAGCCAGAGTAGTTGCAGCAACGCCAACCCTAGTCCTGGCCGATGGCCTGCGACCACCAGTGCCACTGAAAATTGCAGGGCCAGCAACCCGCTGGCGTCATTGACCAGGCTCTCGCCTTCGAGCACGTCGACGATGCGGCGGGGCAAGCCCAGGCGTTTGGCGATAGCGCCGGCCGCAATGGCATCAGTTGTGGAAACAACCGCCCCCAGCACCGCCCCCAGGCGAAAGTCGAATCCTGGAAACAGCCACCCACTGCCCAGCGCAATGCCGGCAACGGTGAAGCCTACCAGCCCGAAGGCAAGCATCAGAATGCTGGCCAGGTTGTAGTGAAAATCACGCCACGAGGTATTGAAGCCGCCGATAAACAGCAGGGGCGGCAGCACTACCAGGAAAACGATATCGGGATTCAGGGCGATGCGGGGCAGGTTCGGAATGAGCGACAGAACCAGTCCGCCCAGAAAGAGCACGATCGGATATGGCGTCTTGAAGCGACCTGCCAGCGTTGCCAGCCCGGCGACGAGAAGCACAAGAAAGAGCAGGATCAGTTCGAGGTGGTGAATGCCGTTGGCCTGCACGGGGCGCTCTCCAGAAATCAGATTAACTCAGGGCCGGAGAGCGCCAACGAAGTGCAAGGTGCGGTATGCAAGCCGCGATGTTAGACAGCAGCCGTGGCTTCCGTAAGCGCCTGGGCATGCTCGTGCTCCGCTTGCGTGAGGCAAACTTCGAGAATATCCAGCGCGATCGTGATCTCATGCTCATTCACTATGAGTGGAGGCGCCAGCCGGATCGAAGTTTCACCGCAACCCAGGATCAGGAGACCTTTCTCGAAGGCGAGCTCCACAATCCGGTCACGCAACTGCGGGGCGGGCTCACGGCTGGTTTGGCTCTTGACGATCTCAATACCGATCATCAGCCCCCGGCCGCGCACGTCCCCAACCAGCGCGTGTTGCGTGGGCCAGTCACGGAGACGAGCGAAACAAGCCTCGCCCATGGCCGCTGCGTTGGCGATCCCCTCCCGCTCGAGAACCTCCATGGTGGCCAGGGCCGCCGCAATCGCCACCGGGTTTCCGCCGAAGGTGGAAGCATGGGAACCAGGCACCCAGTCCATCAGCTCGGCACGCGTCATGCAGATGCCCAGCGGCATGCCGGAAGCAATGCCTTTCGCGATACAAACCATGTCCGGTTGCACGCCGGTGTGCTCCACGGCCCACCACTTGCCTGTACGGCCTGCGCCCGATTGCACCTCATCCACCACCAGCAAAATACCGTGGCGATCACAAATACGCCGCAGCTCCTGCATGAACACCGTCGGAGCCACAACATACCCGCCCTCGCCCTGGATGGGCTCCACAAAGATCGCGGCCACTTCCTCCGGAGGCAGGGTGGTCTTGAACAGCTTCTCTTCGATATAGCGGGCACAGGCCAGGGCGAACCGCTCTTCTTCCTGTGGTCCGCCACTGCAGCCCCTGTAGGCATATGGATAGCGCACATGGGTTACGCCGGGGACCAGCGGGGCAAACCGCCGCCGTTGCTGCGGCTTTGACGCGGTAAGCGAAAGTGCACCCATGGTGCGCCCGTGAAAGGCGCCGAAGAACGCGATCACGTTCTGCCGCCCGGTGTGATAACGAGCCAGTTTCAGCGCGCACTCAATCGCCTCAGCACCCGAGTTGCCATAGTAAAAACGGTGCGGACCCGGCATCGGGGCGATCGCGGAGAGCCTTTCCGACAGCGTCACCATATGTTCGTAATAGAAATCGGTGCCCGACATGTGGATGAGTTCGGCGGCCTGTTGCTGAATCGCGGTCACCACCTCCGGGTGGCAATGCCCGGTGGAAACCACTGCGATGCCGGCTGCGAAGTCGAGGAACTCGTTCCCGTCGACGTCTTCTACCCGCACGCCGCGGCCACGCTTGGCCACCATGGGATACGAGCGGGTGTAGCTGGGAGAGATGTAGCGCTCATCCGCTGCCACGATCGCACGGGCTTTCGGACCCGGCAGGGAACCACTGATCTTCGGACCGTACTGGCTCAGGAGGGTACTGCTGGCATGACCATTCTTCTGCATATTGCTTTCTCTGCTTTCTCGGCGTAAGCCCTAAAAGGCGAAACTGGTCCGCTACGCTCGTTGGCAAAGCGGACAGAGGAAGGGGCAGAGCTTCGGCGGAGGAAAGCTAGTCACCGCCGAAGAGACTAGGTCGGGTACCAGCGGGAGGCGCCATCAAGCGGGCGAACCGGGCAAAGCGAGGAGCTTGTTCCGTGCTCCGTCTTAAGCTCTCCATCGGCATGCAACCATCCTCTTGCCCACAAGGTTAGCACGGCCAACAAAACCGGCGAAGTAACCAGAAAGCCTACTTCCGTTTCCAGCGCGCCCCGTCTTTGGAGTCTTCAATCACGATCCCGAGCGCCGCCAGCTCATTGCGAATGCTGTCGCTGCGGGCAAAATTCCTGGTTTTCCGCGCCTGCTCGCGCTCAGCCAGCAAGGCATCAATCTGTTGGTCGCTCAGCGAGTAGGCCGCCACCAGTTCAGGAGCAGCCATTTCCGCCTTGCCCTCATCCTGAGCCCATTGCAGCGATCCACGGGAGATCTCCGCGTCCCGATCCTCCAGCACGGCAAATACTTCATCGAAGCGCCGCAGCACTTCCTCGATGCCAGCCACATTCCCGGCAAGCAATTTGCCGGAGTCCGCGGCCACATTGCCAGCGCGCACCAGGTCGAAAATCGCCGCCCGCGCCTCAGACGTATTCAGATCTTCGGCCAGGGCGGCGCGAAAGTTCTCGCGCGCCGTGTCAGTTTGCCGTGCCAAATCCAGGTTGACTCCATCCGGCCAAACCCCGGTGCGGATCCGCTTGGCAAACGTGCGCAAGCCGCTCCACGGCGCTGGCTGACTCCGTCAATCCTTCTATGGTGAAGTTCAACGGGTGCCGGTAGGGAACGGAGATGAGCAGAAAACGAATCGCCGAAGCCTTGTAGCCCTTCAATAGCAAGTCACGCAGGGTAAAGAAATTGCCCTCGGACTTCGACATCTTACGGCCATCCACCAGCAGGAAGCGGATATGCATCCAGTGGTGTGCCAGCATTTTGCCGGTGGCCGACTCTGACTGCGCAATCTCGTTCTCGTGGTGGGGAAACATCAGGTCTTCGCCCCCGGCATGCAGGTCAAAGCTCTCGCCCAGGTAGCGCAGCGCCATCGCGGAGCACTCGATATGCCACCCCGGCCGGCCCGCGCCGAGTGTCGTCTCCCAGCGGGTCTCGCCTGGCTTGGCCGCCTTCCACAAAGCAAAGTCGCGGGCCGAATCCTTGTCGTACTCGTCCAGGTCGACGCGCGCTCCATCGTTAATGGCGCCGAAGTCTTTCTTGGAGAGCTTGCCGTATTCCGGGAAGCCGGCGATGCGGAAATACCACGACCCGTCTGGCGCCTGGTAGGCAAGATTCTTTGCCGCCAGGCGATCGATCAGCGCCACCATCTGCGGAATATTTTCTGTGGCCCGCGCGACAATCTCCGGCTGCTCGCAGCCCAGGGCAGCCAAATCCTGGAAAAACGCTTTCTCGAACTTCTCCGTATATTGCTCAATCTTCAGGCCGGCCGCCGCGGCATTGCGAATGATCTTGTCATCCACATCGGTGATGTTCATCACCTGCTTGAGCTTGCGGCCTTCCTGCTTGAGGAATCGGCGCAACACGTCCACCTGGAGAAATGTTCTGAAATTGCCAATGTGCCCGTAGTCGTAGACCGTGGGCCCGCACACGTACATGCGCAGGGTCTCGCCATCTAAGGGCTCAAGATCTTCGACAGCGTTCGAGAGTGTATTGAAAAGTCGGATGGTCATCCGGGCGGGAGGTCTTTGCAGAAGAATTTAGAGGCGAACCTTCCCCATCCTACCGTCTGGAAGGAGGGAGCGTCCACCCGCAGAGCGCTCAAAGCGCCTTCAGGGCAGCGGCCAGTTCGCCCATGTGTTCCAAAGTCACATAGCGATGGCCGTTTGCCAGCGCAGGCTCAACCGTCTCATGCAACCAGGTCACGTGGTAAGGAATGTGAATCGCACGCCCACCCAGCGCCACCACCGGCAACACATCCGATCGCAGGGTATTGCCCACCATGAGGAACTCAGCGGGATCGACGCCGTGCTTGCTCAGCAAGCGGCGGTACATCGCCTCATTCTTCTCAGAAACGATCTCGATGCGGTCGAATAGCGATTCCAGACCGGAGCGCGCGATCTTGCTTTCCTGGTCGAACAGATCGCCCTTGGTGATCAGCCATATTTTCGCACCGGCCCCGCGGAGATTTTCTATAGTCTCCCGCACACCGCTCAGCAATTCCACGGGATGGGCCAGCATCTCCTGACCGAGCCCCAGCAGGACTCTGATATCGCTCGCCGGGATCGCGCCTCCGGTCAGCTCTATGGCAGTCTCGATCATCGAGAGCACAAAGCTCTTGACTCCGTAGCCATAGAGCGCGAGATTCCGTCGCTCCGTTTCAAACAGTCGTGTGTCGACAGCCGCGATGTCCAGGGGGACATGCGCGCCGATAATGTTGCGAAAACGCTCCTGGCTGATGCTGAACTGGTCTTCGTTCCGCCACAGGGTGTCGTCCCCGTCAAATGCAATCACGCTGGGTAAGGTCATGGCAGCAGCCGCTTGATGTCGGCAACGGACTTGCCCTTCCAGTGCCGGGTGAAGTTGTCCAGCGAACACAGGCTCTTGCTGTTCATCCGGTCGATATACAAGGTGCCGAGCAGGTGGTCGATCTCATGCTGCAAAATGCGCGCGTGCCATCCTGAGGCGCGTATCACCTGCGGCTTCCCATGCTCGTCCAGACATTCCACCCGCACTTTGCGCGCCCGCGGCACCAGGGCCACCATGCCTGGAACACTCAGGCAGCCTTCAAAGAACTCGACCTCGGAGGCGCCCTCGAGCGTAAGCACCGGGTTGATAATCACCTGGAAACCCACCGGCTTCCGCTCCCGCTCGACCAATGCCTCTTTGCTCAGGTCCTTCTGGTACTCTTCGCGATCTTCGATCACTGCTAATTGCAGGGGCAAGCCTACCTGCGGGGCGGCCAGTCCTACGCCGGGCGCATCGTGCATGGTCTCGCGCATCGCGGCGATTAACTCCTGGTTGCGCGGCGAGGTAATTTCCTCGGGTTGTAAAGGACGGGCGCGACCACGCAGCACCGGCTCGCCCACTCCTCTGATTTTAAGAATCAACAGCCAATTCCTTTCCCGGTTGCTTTTCCGGTTCCTTTTCTGCAATGAGTGCCCCCAGCGCCAGCCGGGGATCAGCGCTCAGCTCCGGCGACGCTACCTCGCCGGCAAGGAAGCGCGGCCACGCGGCCGCCCCGATCATCGCGGCGTTGTCGGTTGAGAGTGCAATGGTAGGAAACGCGATCGGCAGCCCGCGCTTCTCTGCTTCAGCCGTAAAGCGCATACGCAACTCCCGATTAGCGGCCACACCGCCCGATACCAGGATGCTGTCCGCTCCCAGCGCCTCGGCCGCCTGGAACGTCTTCCGCTTCAGGTCGTCCACCACCGCGCGTTGGAACGAGGCGATCAGGCCCAGAGTCTTGCTGTCGCACAAGGGAAGGGCATCCGCCGGTTTCGCCAACTCAAGCGCGTGCAGGGCCTGCCGCCGACGCTCGATCGAAGGGTACAGATCGTGGATTTGCACAAAGCGCAGCACCGCGGTTTTGATGCCGCTGAAGGAAAAAGCGAACCGCATCCCCGCAGATTTGGTTCCCGGCCGATGGACCTTCTGTTTCACCTGGGTCATGGTGAACGCCACGGCAGCGGGATCCCCATGCTGGGCCAACGCGTCGATCCAGGGCCCTCCAGGGTAGCCGAGACCCAGCAACTTGGCGACCTTGTCGAAGGCTTCGCCGGCCGCATCATCCAGGGTGGCGCCGACGTTACGGTAGGTAAATCCCTGCTCAGTCGCGCGCGTGAGGTACAGATGCGTATGGCCGCCAGAGACGACCAGCGCAAGTGGTCTGCGGAAGGAGGGGTCCGCCGCCTGCTCCTGCGCCATCAGAACGGCGTGGATGTGTCCCTCCAGGTGATTGATGCCGATCAGAGGCCGCTGCAGGGCGAAAGCCAGTGCCTTCGCGTACCCGATGCCCACCAGCAGCGCGCCCGCAAGTCCAGGGCCCTCGGTGACCGCGACGGCATCCAGATCCGCCAGCTTTACATTGGCCTGGGCCAACGCCGCGCGTACCACGGGGACCATGTTGCGCAGATGTTCGCGAGACGCCAGTTCAGGAACCACGCCGCCGTACGGCGCATGGATCGCAATCTGCGACGCGACCACGCTCGAAAGAACCTGCCGTCCGCGCGCAACCACCGCGGCCGCAGTTTCATCGCAAGAACTTTCAATCGCGAGAATCAGGCCGCGCCCCGATTGTTGCTGGCTCACTTCGCCCACCTTTCTATAGTAGTAGACATGGCATCAACGACCAGCAACCAGGCCCGGGAAACGGCAGCGATGATCGTTGAGCGGCTCCGCGCCCACGGCCATCAAGCCTGGTTTGTGGGTGGCTGTGTCCGTGACCTCCTGCTCCGCCGTGAGCCGGAGGATTTCGATGTCGCCACCAGCGCGCATCCGGACCAGGTGCTCAAACTATTCCACCGGACATTCGCAGTCGGAGCTCACTTCGGCGTTGTTCTGGTATGCACGGATATCCCCGGAGATCCCGGCCACGAAGTCATGACAGAAGTCGCGACCTTTCGTAGCGATGGCGTTTATACCGACGGCAGACATCCGGACGCCGTGCAGTTTTCCACCAGCCCGGAAGAAGATGTAAAGCGCCGCGACTTCACCATCAACGGCATGATGCTCAATCCGGCCACGGGAGCTGTTCTCGATTTGGTAGGGGGGCAGCAGGATTTACAGGCCGGTGTGGTGCGGGCCATCGGCGACCCGGTAGCCCGGTTTACTGAAGACAAGCTGCGGATGTTGCGTGCGGTGCGCTTTGCGGCGAGGTTTGGTTTCGCAATCGACCGGCCCACCGCCGCCGCCATCCGGCACTTAGCGCCCGAGGTTCACCAGGTCAGCCGGGAGCGGGTGCGTGAAGAACTCACCCGCATGCTGACCGAAGGCCACGCGCGGCGAGCATTCGAGTTGCTGGACGAAACGGCGCTGTTGCCACACATACTGCCAGAAGTCGTCAGGATGCAAGGGGTGGCGCAGCCGCCTCAATACCATCCCGAGGGAGACGTCTGGGTACATACCCTGATGCTGTTAGAAGGCTTGCCCGCCGGCTGTCCCATGACTTTGGCCTGGGGAGCCTTGCTGCACGATGTGGGCAAGCCGGCAACCTTCCGCATCGCTCCCGACCGCATCCGCTTCGACGGCCACGTGGACGCCGGCCTGGTCATCGCCCAGGAAATCTGCCGCCGTCTTCGCTTTGCCAATCACGAAACCGAGCAGATTCTGGAGCTCGTCGCCAATCACATGCGGTTCGCCGACGTACGCAAGATGAAGGAATCGACCTTGAAGCGATTCTTTCGGCTGCCGCACTTTGACCAGCATCTGGCGCTGCACCGGCTGGATTGCTTATCGAGCCACGGTTCGCTGGACCTCTACGACTTCGCCAAAGAGCGCTTCGAACACCTGCCGGCAGAGCAGGTCAGGCCACCCTTGCTGCTCACCGGAAGAGACCTGATCGCCGCCGGCTATCCCCCAGGTCCCCAATTCAGCCAAATGCTTGCCGCCGCCGAGGACGCACAATTAGAAGGAGCCATCCACACCCGGGAAGAAGCCCTGGCGCTCATCGAGGACCGTTGGCCGACGCGCGGCTCTCCAAGCCAATAGCGACTGCAGAGGAAAGGTACCGCTTTAAAGGAACCCGTGTGGAGCGATTTGGATGTACCCCACTCAAGCCAAACGCGGCTTGAATGGGCCACCCTCCAGTTGTTTGTGTCCGACGAGCGAGATTCCGGTTTCCCTTCCGCCCGCGCCCAGGAAAGCCCGGGCGGAAAAAGCCCTCGGTGGCCCATTCAAGCCGTTTTTTGGCTTGAGTGGGGTACATCTAAACCGCTCCACACTTTCGGATCTTCGGTGTATGACAAATCTAAGGGCGGTGGCTTTCCTTTGTGGTTGCTTGTGGCGTCCCTAGCTGCCCCTCGAATACGAGGGACAAGACTGTCCAGCCACTCCGCCCAGCCGCAAAACAGCCCGGGTCTCAATCGAGACCCGGGCTGCTCCCACCTATTTCTGAGCCAACTCAAACCGCTTGTTAACCTCGTCCCAATTGACCGTTCCCCACCAGGCGGCGAGGTAGTCCGGACGCTTGTTCTGATACTTCAGGTAATACGCGTGCTCCCAGACATCATTCCCCAGAATGGGGAACTGCCCCTGCGAAATTGGATTGTCCTGGTTCGGCGTAGTCACTACCTTTAACTTGCCGCCATCGAACACCAACCAACCCCATCCAGAGCCAAATTGCTTCGCCGTGGTCTCATTGAACAGCTTCTTGAAATCCGCAAAGCTGCCAAAGTCCTTGGTGATCTGGTCTGCGATCTTGCCTGTGGGTTCACCCCCACCGCCCGGCTTCATGATCGACCAGAACATGGTGTGGTTCACATGGCCACCGCCATTGTTGCGGACCACTCCCCGGATATCCTCGGGAATCGTGCTCAGGTTTCTGAGCAAATCTTCAGGCGAATGCTTGCCCAGTTCAGGGTGCTTCTCGATGGCACCGTTCAGGTTATTCACATATGCGGCATGGTGCTTGTCGTGATGCAGCTTCATCGTCTCCGCATCGATATTCGGTTCGAGCGCAGCGTAGTCGTAGGGAAGTGGTGGCAATTCGTAAGCCAAAGTATCCTCCTGATCGTTCCTTCATCCTTCGTGGATGTGTTTCAGAACGGCTTGCCCGGAACTGGGGCGTGGGGTTTGGAAAACCATGAGCGGGCAAAACATACAAGGCGCAACGGCTGCGCCTGATCGCCCACCCCCATAGTGCGTCTCCATGCTATCGGATGCAACTCAGGCAACCAGGGTTCGTGAATATGACATCACGCCCCGCAGCAAAAATCCGCCGTTTACCATCAGGTCGCTTCCCCACAGATCCCGCTCTTCCCGGCGAAATCCTGGGTTTACACTCGGAGCAGTCTCTACATCGGTATGCGCTGAAGCCGCAATCGGCTTCAATTTTGGTTTTTGGGAACAAATCTGCTTTGACCCGGCCACGTTTAACCCGTAGGGAGCTGTTGCAGCAAGCAGGAGCCACCGGAGCGCTTGCCTTCAGTGCATCCACGCTGGCTGCCGAACCCATGCAGGACCAGGCGCCCCCCGCCACCAAATCACCGAATACCCCTACCCCGAAAACCGAAAGCCAATCCGCAGAGCAATACGATCATCCGCCAGGCGTTTTCATTAACCGGCCGCTCACCCAGGTCTCCAAAATCGCCGACGCCCTGCTCGATGACATGATGGGCCGCAACTGCGATTTCTTCTTTAATGAAGCCAGCCCAAGGAGTGGACTGGTGCGCGATCGTGCACCAGTCGAGGGCAAATCACTCAGCCGCGTCGCCAGCATCGCGGCCACCGGCTTCGGCTTAAGCGCCCTCTGCATTGCTAGCAAATACAACTACCTGCGCCCCCTCGACTGCGAGCAGCGGGTGGAGAAAACCCTGGCCTTTCTACTGGAAGAGTGCCCGCACGAGCACGGCTTTCTCTACCACTTCATTGATATCGATAGCGGCCAGCGGCTCTTTGGCAGTGAGCTGTCTTCGATCGATACGGCCTTGTTACTGTGTGGTGTCCTCCACTGCCGCCAATACTTCGCCGGCAATGCGCGCATCCAGGCGCTGGCCACCACTTTTTACCGGCGCATCAACTGGCAGTGGATGATGAACGGCGGCACCACCCTTTCCATGGGCTGGCTACCTGACCAGGGCTTCCTCAAAAACCGTTGGGATATTTACTGCGAGCTCACCACCATGTACTTGCTGGCCATTGGCTCACCCACGCATCCGGTGCCTGCCGAAGCATGGGAATCAGTGCAGCGGCCGGTGGTCTCCTACGGCGGCATCAATTACATCAGCGGGAACGCTCCGCTGTTTATCCATCAGTACCCGCAGGCCTGGTGCGACTACCGCAATTTGCGCGACCGCCACGCCAACTACTTCACCAACTCCATCGCCGCGACCCGCGCGCACCAACTGTGGTGCCTGGTGCAGGGGCAGAAATATCCCTGGATGGATCAGGACATGTGGGGCATCTCCGCCTCCGATTCCCGCCAGGGCTATCGCGTCTGGGGCGGTCCACCTTCCATCGGTCCCCTCGACGGCACGCTTGTCCCCTGCGCGGCTGCCGGCTCCCTGGTCTTTCTGCCCGCGGAATGTTCTCACGTGTTGCTGACGATGCGGGAACGTTACGGTGACAAACTGTACGGGCGGTACGGCTTCGCAGACGCCTTTCAGCCAAAAGCCGGATGGTACGGCGACGATGTTATCGGCATCGACGTGGGCATCGGCCTGCTGATGGCCGAAAATCTGCGCAGTGGCTTCGTCTGGGACTGCTTTATGAAGAACCGTGAGATTGCGCACGCCATGCGAGAAGTCGCCTTCCATCCCGATCCTGACGCCAACACCCAGGTCCTGTAACCAGCGATGCTCCGGGCAATCACTCCAGCTTTCCAAAAAGAGACATCATTTCCGTTGCTGTCCAAGGAATTGTCTTCGCTTCGTGCCATTTTGAAAGCCCTTTGCAACCCCCGGAGCATCCATGCGTCAGTGAATCGAGGGGAACCGCCGCCATTGCAGACCGCCAGGGCCGTTACAGGATCCATTGAGGAGGAGAACCTGTTCCCGGACAGGCATCGGATCCAGGTATTTTCAGTGAGCCGCTAAAGGTCCAGTCAGTGGGCGCGGTAAAGGATCCAGTTCCGTAGGGACGGCTGAAGGCTTTCCAGACGGGCCGAGTCTCGGGGACACGGCATGGACTGCATAGTAAGGTCGGAGGTTCAGTCCTCCAATGGGACTGAGCCGTAGAGTTGCAGGGGTACCGCAATCCTGACCGGCCCCTACTTCTTACGTAGTGGAAGGAGACGAGAACCATCCCCGGCTCATCCTAAGGGGAAAGTCCAGGGCCAACCACCGTGAGCACCTACGTAATAAGACGCGATGAAAAGATCATGAGCCGGCTACAGGCGGCAAGACGTGAACAGAAAAGCGAAGTATTCTCGAAAGGAAGAGTGAGGTCGTTATGAGCGAATTGGATCAGCTGTCGATCAATGCGTTGCGGTTTCTGGCCGTAGATGCCGTAGAGAAGGCGAATAGTGGGCACCCCGGAGCGCCCCTGGGCGATGCTCCGATGACCTACCTGCTCTTTCACAAGTTCATGCGTCATAACCCCACAAATTCCAAGTGGGCGAACCGCGATCGTTTCGTTTTGTCCAATGGGCATGCGTCGGCCATGTTGTATTCCGTGCTGCACCTTACCGGGTACAAAGTTGGACTGGAAGATCTGGAAAAGTTTCGCCAGTGGGGTTCCATCACCCCCGGCCACCCCGAGTACGGCGAAACCGACGGCGTCGAAGTCACCACTGGCCCTCTCGGCCAGGGGTTCGCTATGGGCGTAGGCATGGCCATTGCTGAAAGGCATCTCGCCGCCCGCTACAACCGTCCCGGTTACAACATCGTCGACCACTACACCTACGTCATGTGCGGCGACGGCGATCTGATGGAAGGCGTCTCGCATGAAGCCGCCTCGCTTGCCGGCACGCTGCGTCTGGGCAAGATGATTTACCTCTACGACGACAACCTCATCTCGCTCGACGGGCCAACGGAACTCTCCTTCACTGAGAACGTGACCGCGCGGTTTGAAGCCTACAACTGGCACGTGCAGTTCGTGGATAACGGTAACGATCTCGACGCTATCTCCGAAGCCATCAAGATCGCCCAGGGCATCACCGATAAGCCTTCGCTCATCCGCGTGCGCACGGTCATCGGCTACGGCAGTCCCAAAGCAGGCACCAACAAAGCCCACGGTGAGCCGCTCGGCGCCGAAGCCGTAAAGGAAACGAAGAAGAAGCTGAATTGGCCCGAAGACAAAACCTTCTACGTCCCCGACGAAGCCAAAGCCAATTGGCTGCAGGCCGTCGAGAATGGCAAAAAGTACGAAGCGGAGTGGAATGATCTCTTTGCCCGTTATAAAAAGGAACATGCGGACGCGGCCGCAGAATACGAGCGCGTGCTCTCAGGAACGCTGGCCAGCGGCTGGGAAAAGAGCCTGCCGGTATTCAAGGCAGATGCCAAGCCGATCGCTACCCGCAGCGCTGGTGGCGAAATCATGGATGCCATCGCGCAGGCAGTACCAGAACTGATGGGCGGCGCGGCCGACCTTACCACCTCGACAAAAACCATCCTCAAGACCGGCGGCAACTTTCACCTCGATCCCGCCGGCCGCAACATCTTCTTCGGCGTACGCGAATTCGGCATGTGCGCCGCGGTCAATGGCATGGCCGTGCACGGCGGTCTTATTCCTTACGGATCGACCTTCTTTACCTTCAGCGACTACGCCAAGCCGGCCATTCGTCTAGCCGCGCTGATGCACGCGCACTCCCTCTTCGTCTTCACGCATGACTCGATTGCGTTGGGTGAGGACGGGCCGACCCACCAGCCCATTGAGCAGCTGGCGATGCTGCGGGCCGTGCCCCATCTCACGGATTTCCGTCCTGCCGATGCCAATGAAACCAGTGCCTCCTGGCGCCTGGCCCTCGAACGCAAACAGCCTGCGTTCATGGCACTGTCGCGGCAGAACCTGCCCATCCTCGATGCGGAGAAATACAAGGTGGCCGACGGAGTGCGCAAGGGAGCGTACATTCTGCAGGATGGCGGCAACTCCCCGGATATTCTCATCGTCGCCGCCGGTGCTGAAGTCTGGCCCGTTCTCCAGGCTGCGACTGACCTGAAGAAAGAAGGCATCAACGTGCGCGTGGTTTCGATGCCCAGCTTCCGCATCTTCGAAGAGCAGCCAGACGCCTACCGTCAGCAGATTTTCCCTGACAATCTGCCTGCGCTGGCCGTCGAAGCAGCCGCTCCGATGCCCTGGTGGAAGTATGTCGGCAAGCACGGCGACGTGGTCGGTCTGGAGCGATTTGGCGCTTCCGCTCTGGGCACGAAGTCACTGGAAGAACTGGGTTACAGTCCGCAGAACATCGCCGCTCGCGCCAAGGCATTGTTAGAGCGCGTTCGCCCAGCGGCCACTGCTGGCGCCGGTAAGTCGTCGTCGTAAACCGGTCCTGGTAATCATCGCCCCCACCTTTGCGCTTGGCGGAAGGTGGGGCGTTCGTCTCTCTTCAAAACGGTCAACAGCAAACCATCTTCTGGGTAGAACATCCCCGGGTTTCCGGAAAGAGGCAGGCGTGGACGACACCGGCGTGACGGAAGTCAGTACCATACTCTGGGATGTAGGCGGAGTCCTGCTCACCAATGGCTGGGACCACATTGAGCGCGCCGCCGTTCTGCAACACTTCGGTCTCGACTACGACCTGATCGAGCCTCGTCATCAGTCCGTCAACGACGCCTGGGAAAAGGGTCAGATGACCGGCGACGAGTATCTTCAGCAAACCATTTTCTTCGAGCCGCGCCCGTTTACCTCTGCCGAGTTCCTTGAACAAATGAAGCAGCGTTCTGTCCTGCTGCCTCACGGCGCGCTGCGAATCCTTCAGGAACTTGCGGCATCTGAGGAGATGGAGCTTGCCATGCTCAATAACGAGGCCAGGGAGCTGAACGACTATCGCATCGACCAGTTCGCCCTGGGCGCTTACTTCGATGTTTTTCTGAGCTCCTGTTACGTGGGTCTCCGCAAGCCGGATCCCAAATTCTTCGAGTTGGCGCTCGATGTACTGCAACGCGACGCAGACGAAGTGGCGTTTATCGACGACCGGCAACACAATTGCGATGCGGCCACCGCCCTGGGCATTCACGCGATTCGATACGAGAACGAAGCACAATGCGTGCGGGCCCTTGAGCGATTGGGCATTCCCACCGGCGTAAGAACCTAACCGAATACAGTTTCGAGCAAGGAGAATTGCCATGGCTACGATGGAAGTGAAGTTCTCTCCCGAGGATCTGAAAGCAGCGCACAGTGCCGAGCGCATTCCTGAGCCGACCGCGGTGGTAATCTTCGGCGCCTCCGGTGATTTGACCAAGCGCAAGCTGTTGCCGGCGCTATTCCATCTGGAGCAGTCTGGCCTTTTGCCGGAAAATTTTTCAGTCATCGGCGTTGCGCGTCGTCCCTTGCAGGACGAATTTCAGAAAGACATGCGCGACGGCATCCTGCAGTTCGGTGGTGTGAAGGACGGCGACCCGAAGTTGGATGACTTCATGAAGAAGGTCACCTACCACGCAATGAATTTCGACGATCCGGAAGGCTACGGGAAGCTGAAGACCGTGCTCGAAGGTATCGATAAGCAGCAAGGCACCAAAGGCAATCGTCTTTTCTACCTGGCGACAGCGCCGGAGTACTTTGCCGACATCATCCAGCAGTTAGGCGCGCACGGCATGGCCAGGCCAGAGCAAGGCAAAGTGCACACTATCATCGAGAAGCCGTTCGGGCATGATCTGGATTCTGCCCGTGAGCTGAACGACGAAGTGAACAAGGTCTTCGCCGAAGACCAGATCTTCCGCATCGATCATTACCTTGGCAAGGAAACTGTCCAGAACATCCTGGTCTTCCGTTTTGCCAATGGCATCTTCGAGCCCGTGTGGAATCGTAACTACGTCGATCACGTGCAGATCACCGCCGCCGAGGATATCGGTATCGAAGGCCGCGGGCCTTTCTATGAAAAGGCAGGCGCACTGCGTGATGTGGTCCAGAACCACGTGATGGAATTGCTGTCGTTCGTTGCCATGGAGCCGCCCGTCTCGTTTGAGGCAGAAGCCATGCGCCGCGAAAAAGTAAAAGTGTGGCGTTCCGTCACTCCGATACACCCTATGGACTTTGTGCGTGGCCAGTATGGCCCGGGCAAAACGGACGGGAAGGATGTAAAAGGCTATCGTCAGGAAGAACGGGTCGATCCAAATTCCGGCACGGAGACGTACGCAGCCTTGAAACTCGGCATTGAGAACTGGCGCTGGGCGGGCGTACCGTTCTACCTGCGTGCCGGTAAGCGCCTGGCCAAGCGCGCCACCGAGATCACGATTCAGTTCAAGCAACCGCCGCAGTTGCTTTTCAAAAATCAGTCGGGCTCCTGTAGAGAACTGCAGCCCAACCTGATCGCCATGCGCATTCAGCCGGACGAAGGCATCTCGCTGCGCTTTGGCGCCAAGGTGCCCAGCCCAAACATGGAAGTCTGCCCAGTGAATATGGATTTCAGCTACGCGGAAGCGTTCGGGAAATCGTCGGCCAACGGATACGAACGCCTGTTGCTCGACGCGATGCTGGGCGACGCCACCCTGTTTGCCCACCGCGACGGTGTGGAAGCTACCTGGAAGCTGTTGACCCCGATTCTCGAACAGTGGGCCAGCACCAAGCCAAAGGGCTTCCCCAACTATGCCAGCGGCACCTGGGGTCCGGAGTCGGGCGACGAATTACTCGCCCGCGACGGCCGTGCCTGGCATAAACTCTAAGCCTTGATTAAAACCAACGCAGCGGTCACCAGGATGCATGGCTGAGAACATAGTCGTTTCGTATTTCGTCGATTCCAGCGCGGAGGCCGTGAGCCGGCGGACCGCGCAATACATCGTGGACGCCATTCGCGCCGCCGCCGCGGCCCGGGGCAAGGCGCGCATCGCCATCTCGGGCGGCAGTACTCCCAAACAAGCCTTTCAATTGTTAGCGGAGGAACCGTACCGCGGGCAAATACCCTGGGAGCGGCTTGAACTGTACTGGGTCGACGAGCGCTGCGTGCCGCCTACGGACGCGGAAAGCAATTACCGCATGACACGCGAGGCACTGCTTAGCAAAGTGGAGCTGAGCGAAAGCCAGATCTTCCGCATCGAGGGCGAATTGGACCCTGAGGAGGCAGCCTCAAAATACGAGTTTGCCATCCGCAAAAGCTTCCGCCTCGAAGGCGCTGAAATGCCGATTTTCGACCTGGTCGCCCTGGGCATGGGGCCAGACGGCCATACGGCATCGCTCTTTCCCCACACCGAGGGACTTAACGAGTTGATGCGGATCGCCATTGCTAACCATGTCGTGCAAAAGGAAACCTGGCGCGTGACCCTGACCTGGCCAGTAATCAATCGCGCCCGGGATGTGTTCTTCCTCATTGCCGGCGCGGACAAAGTACCGGCTCTCAAAGAAGTTTTTCTCGGCGCGTACGATCCGGAAACCTATCCATCGCAGTTGATCAAGCCAGCCAACCACCGCATTACACTGTTGCTGGATGCCGCCGCCGCCGCGGCCCTGCCGAAGCCCGATGCAAGTGGCCGGGGCAGCCTGGAGATCCAACGATGATTCTGGCGGGGGATGTGGGCGGCACCAAAGTTCACCTGGCGCTCTGCAAGTTCGACCGTGGCCAATTAGTGAACGTGCACGATCAAAAGTACTCTGCCAAGGATTTCTCTGGCCTTGCGGCCGTGATCACTACCTTCCTGGGCGATTGGAGAAAAGCGACCGGTCAAGCGACCGACGTATTGGCCGCCTGTTTCGGCGTTCCCGGCCCGGTGCGCCACGGGCGTCTTAAGCTGACCAACCTCCCCTGGGTTTTGGACTCCACACAATTGGCTGTTGATCTCAAGATCGAACATGTCTTTCTCATCAACGATCTTGAAGCCAACGGCTACGGTATTCCCGAGCTTGCGCCGGAGCAAATCCTGGTGCTCAGCAAGGGGGATCCTTCCGCGGAAGGGAATCGAGGGTTGATCGCAGCCGGCACAGGCCTGGGCGAAGCCATCCTGGTATGGAACGGGCACACCCATTTGCCGATCGCTTCGGAAGGCGGTCATTGTGACTTTGCTGCTCGCAACGAAGAAGAAATCGAACTGCTGCGCTACCTGCAAAAGAACCTCAAGGGACGCGTCAGTTCGGAGCGTGTGATCTCGGGCCTCGGCCTGGCCAATGTCTATAGCTACTGCCGTGATGTCAAGGGGCTGGAAGAACCGGCGTGGCTAAAAGATCGCATGCGCACCGAGGACCCGAACGCGGTTATCGGTGAGTTGGGCGAATCGGGAACCAGCGAACTTTGCGTGGAAGCGTTGAACATTTTCATTTCCGCCTATGGAGCGGAGGCGGGCAATCTCGCCTTGAAAATACTCGCCGTCGGAGGGATGTACGTCGGCGGAGGCATCGCTCCCAAGCTCCTAAAGAAAATGCAGGACGGTACGTTCATGAAGGCGTTCACCGATAAGGGAAGGCTCAGCGATCTCCTGGTGCAAACGCCGGTTCGCCTCATCCTAGAGAGCCGTGCCGCCCTCATGGGAGCAGCCGCCTACGCGGAAGCGCGTGCTGCCGAAATCGGCGGACATTCTGAGCGCGCCCATTCCGTGCAAATGGCCACTTCCTAGCCGGTGCCTGCCTCCGATGAACCCGGGGCACCCCGGTTCGTTTAGGGGCTGACAGTTTCCAGTCGGGAGATGTGGGGATTCACTGCACCCCCACCGGGAGCTCTTTCATATTCACCTCGCTCCGGGGAAGCAAGCCGTCTCTTTGTCATCCGAGCGCTCCCTTGTCATTTGTCATCCAAGCTCCCCCAAATTGTCATCCCGAGCTAGGCAGAGGGGTCTGCGGTGCGCCTCTCCGGACAAGTGGAGGAACCTGCCGTGTCGCCGCACGATCAACCCGCAAGCACAGCCCGGACCGAAACCGGTTTTCGACTGTGCCATAAACGTACGAAAGTACTTTGGGCTTTAGCTAGCCCCCAACTTGTCATTGCTCGACTTCGCTACTAAGGAACAACCTCTCCTTTCGTCGTTTATTCCAAGGCGGATGACAGGATGAGTTGTGGTGGCTGGGACGAAGCGTCATGAACGTGCCGACATGATAGCGATGACGAGGGACGCGTCATCGCGTCCCCTGGCGGTTCACTTAATACGGTGGAAGCCCCGGACTTTTAGTCCGGGGGCGCGGGTGTAGAACCCGCGCTGAGGGCGGCCCTTCACCATGCGAGGGCTTTAGCCATGGTGGCAGCGGCGTCCGTCGATTGAAAACTGGCGCGTAGATTTCGCGGGGAGGTCACACGGCCGATTGGCAGGCGGTGCTTGGTTCCACCAGGGCTGAAAGCCCTCAATCTTTGCGCGTGTTTAAGCGCGGGTCTTGAACCCGCGCCCCCGGACTCAAGTCCGGGGCTTCCACCGGGTTCGAGCGGGTGCTCCGAGAACTTTCAGGGCGTCGTTCCGATAGAGAACAGCCGAAATTGATCATTGCCGACCTGGAGATTTGAGTCACCACCCCCGGCGAAAAGTCTGGATCTGAACCTGTACGAGAAATAAGCGGACGCGCCCAAACCAAACATGGCGCCGACTTTCCGAAGCCTCTGAGCGCTCGTCGCATCCAATCCGCAGCAAAGAACAGCGACCCCCAGTACCCACGAAAGCAAGAGGCCCTTGTATGCGCAAGAAACCGGCGAAACGATTCTCAGCTGTGGTCTGTTTTATTCTGGCCCTATTCCTCGCGGCGTCTCCGCGCCAGGCGCTGGCACACGCGGTATTGGTCAGTTCCACACCAGCTAAGAATGGCGCCCTGAGCGGCCCCGACATCACGATCAATCTCAAATACAACTCCCGCGTCGACGGCGGCCGTTCCGCATTGAGCCTGCTCCGGCCAGATGGCACGGTCGAGAAAATCAGCGGCCTCACGCAGCCGATGCCCGATGTGGTTTCGGCTACCACGCGCGGCCTGGGGAAAGGCGCCTATATACTCCGCTGGCAAGTACTCTCAAGCGATGGACATATCACGCGCGGCGAAGTTCCATTTCACGTTCAATAATCCCGCGCCGGCCTGCTTCTCCTTCTTGCTGAGATGATGCATTGATCTGGTTTCTGCGTGACATCGACCTGCTAAGCACCCTGCTGCGTGCGGCCAACCTGGCGTTTGAGGCCCTGCTGCTGGGGGGCATTGTCTATCTGCTGGCCATCGCCCGGCCCGCGCACGCCGCAGAACAGGTGCAGGCCGTGTGTCTGCGGGGCATGCGCTGGGCGGCTGTAGCGCTGTCGCTGTCTGAAATCGCCACGGTTACACTCGCGTCGGCATCGTTGTTGGGCGACAGCGACTTGCATCTCGCCGATTTGGTCCATACCGTTTTCCTGCGCGCCGGCCTGAGTGCTGCCCTGCTCGCGATACTATTGGCGGCCTGTGCGCGAAAAGATCATCCCAGGATCACAGCCTTGCTCCCATTAGGACTGTTACTCCTGGTGGCTACCGTATCGACCAGCCATGCGGCCGCCCGCATGGATCGCCGGCTGCTGCTGGGTCTGGCCACCGCCGCTCATCACCTGGGCACGGCCGCCTGGATCGGAGCCATGCCCTTTCTGCTGGTTTCTTTAGGAAGAGCCGGCAGCGTGGAAGAAGCGCAAGCCATGGCGCGCCGCTATTCTTCCATCGCACTGGTCAGCGTTGCCGTGCTCACCCTCGCCGGCATCGTGATGGCATGGTTCTACATTGGTTCGTGGAACGGCCTGTACGGCACCAGCTACGGTGTTCTGCTGTTGGCCAAGGTTTACCTGCTCATCGTCATGCTGGGAATGGGCGCGGGCAACTGGACAGTGGTGCGTCAACTCAGCACCAATCCGCAGCCACTGCTCGCGCGGCTGCGGCGCTTTGCTGAGGCTGAAGTAGGCCTCGGCTTCACCGCGATCCTCGCGGCGGCTTCGATGTCTGCACAGCCACCGGCGGTGGACGTGCCCGGTCCGGTCCCGGGCCACGTGATCGCCGCCCGGATGCGCCCGGAACTACCCAGGCTGAAGAGCCCGGCTGCTGCCCAACTCACGCCGCCCACTTCCATCGAAACGGCAGTACGCGAGAATGAATTTCAGGCGAACGGCGGCAGCGACAAAACTGACCGTGAGTGGTCTGAGTACAACCATCACTGGGCGGGACTGATCGTTCTCGCCGCCGGCTTGCTGGCGCTGTTAGCGCATTTTCCAGCCATGCGATGGGCCCGGTTTTGGCCCCTCACCTTTGCCGGCCTTTCTCTTTTCATCCTGCTGCGCGCCGATCCTGAGAACTGGCCTCTTGGGCCCAGACCCTTCTGGGCGAGCTTTGCCGCGCCCGATGTCCTGCAACATCGGGTCGCTGCGCTCATCATTCTGGCCTTCGCGCTCTTTGAGTCGGCCGTGCAAGCCGGCAAACTGAAGGTTCGCTGGGCCTCCATGATCTTTCCCACCATGTGCGCCCTGGGTGCGGCCGTATTGCTGACACACAATCACGCCCCCAGTGACGACAGCGAAGACTTACTAGCCTCGTTGAGCCACATTCCCATTGCGCTGCTCGGCGCAACGGCCGGTTGGGGCCTTTGGCTTGAGTTGCGCTTACCCGAAAGCCGCGCGTCGCGCATCGCAGGCTACCTATGGCCCCTGTTCCTCGCGGCCGCCGGTCTCGTATTGCTCAACTACCGGGAGCTTTAGGCAAATGCAGAAAGCTCAAGCCTGCGACTGCCGGCCGCCCTGCCAGAACTCATCGTGCAGTCGAGCCCGGTCAGCTCCGCGCAAACCCAGCATGCGTTGCCCGGCATCCGCACTCGACAGATTCTCAACGCGCACCTCGATGGCTTTCACCTGGTGCCAGGGATAGACAAACTTCTCCCAGATTAAAAAACCTGAAGAAGACCACCCTTCCAGCAACGCACTCACTTCTTTCTTCACATCTGTTTCGTGCTGTACCGGCAAGAGTTCAAAAGTATTTCCATTAACCAGATGAGCCGTTAGATAAGCAATTAGCATGAACGAATTTCCCCCGGAACTTGGATGCAGGCGGTGCTGTCGCTGGTTCAAACAAGCCGGTATTGCACAAAGGTTGTACCCATAAGCTCTATATGTCACTTGAGCAGGTACATTACTTCTGCTTCAATCGTCAGGTGAGTCCCTCCCCCCATTCCCCAGCCGCTCTCCCCCAGCAAACGGTCGCCGGCAAAGTTGTCGAGTTTGCAGAGCTTCGTTTGTCGACACCCGTAGCCGGTCAACCCCTGGTGCTGTTTGAGTACGAAGATGGCCGCGGCAAGCGATCCATTCACCAGGTGGCCTTGACGTGCACTGGCGAGGGACGCGGTGGTCAGGTCTACTTCGGTGGATATGACAAGGGCAAGTTCAGCATCTTTCGCGCAGATTGCATCCACCGGGTCGTCACCCTCTAGTTAGTCACCAGATTGAGATTTCCTCCGCTCCATGGCACGATACGAGTGCCCTCCTGCGCCTTTTCAGAACCTCAGGTACCCTGACACCAGAACTGCCGGATAAACTTCCGTGCTTTCCTGCAAGTCTCTCATTACAAAGCCCCATTCCCTGGTGGGCTTCTTACTCTCCGGCTTTTGCGCCGCGCGCGCCTCACCTCCCGGGATTGCTGACCCTTCCACGCGTACAAAAACTGTTCCATTCTGGCTCACAGCGGTGTAGCCTTCTGTCACTCCCCACCGAAACTTGCCACTAAGGTGCTAGAGACAGAAGATCGTGCCTTGCTGATTGCAAGTTACTAACGTGCCCGTAAACTAGGGTTGGCCGAACACCAGTTGTAGAGGAGCGCCTCGTCATGCCAGTGATCTCTCCACGTCTTCGCACCAGGAAAAGCAAAACCGTTTTGCAGAAGCTGTCATGCTTCGCTCTAATCGCATTCGCCGCCGGCGCTTCCAGCGCGTGGGGAGCGGTGCCTGCAGTGGTGATCGACTCTCAGCAGACGGTGGGAACTGGTTTTAATAATCCACAGTCGCTCGCCGTCAACGGCACCAATAAGAACGCGATCTTCATTGCGGATACCGATAACAACCAGATGATCGCGCTGCTGCATAACTACAACTTCGTTTTTCAGCCGAACGGCATTATTTTGAGGCAGCCACAAGCAGTGGCCCTGGATAGTAAAGGGGACCTCTTCATCGGCGATACACCCCTGGTGAACGGCGTCCCCGTGGGCAGGATCACGGAAATCCCAGCAGACAACACCGGCAACCTTGCTGGGGGTGGTCAGGTTGTTTTCCAGGGGGCCCCCCTCATGAATCCGACGGCACTCACCGTCGATAGTGCAGGCACGCTCTATATAGGGGATTTCTCGCCCTCGGGCGCGGGCGCCATCTATTCGCTGGCGTTGAATGCCACCACCCCCACGGCGCTGACCATCACCAATGGCCCGCCGGCACAATGGTTCCCTTCCGCCTTGTTGACGGACAACGTCGGAAACCTCTATTTCGCTGATAACGGTACACCGCAACTCGATAATGGCAACGTATATGTGGTCCCTGTCGCAGGCGGAGCGGCGTCGGTACTCGCGACACCCGGCTTCACCCTCAATCAGCCGACCGGGTTGGCGTTCAACAAAGCCGGCGACCTCAATCTGTTGACATTGCTCGATACCGGCGCCGGACTTGCGCAGCAAGTCCTCGTTGTGCCGGCGAGTTCCCCTTCCACGCCTTATATCCTCCCAACGACTGGCATCAACACCGGGAGCGGTTTGGCGTTCGATGGACAGAACAATCTGGAGGTTGCAGATGCGTTTAACGGAGCAATTTTCCAGGTGTCCTACGGCAGCCCGACGGATTTCGGCTCGGTAAATGTTGGGCAAACTGGCGAACAAAGACAATTTAATTTCGAGTTCAACCAGCCAACAACCCTTAGGGGATTTCGGATCGTTACCCAGGGTGATGTAAGCACCGATCTCATCGATGTCGCGGGCGGCACTTGTACGAATGGCCCCCACAATGGTGCCTCTGCGGTCACGCCGTACACCTGCGTGGAGAATTTCCAGGCAGCCGCGAAGTTCCCCGGTCTCCGCACGTCGTCGATCCTGGTCCGGGGGGCCGGTGGCGCCATCCTCGCTTCGACTCCCGTCTATCAGATCGGCTTCAGCGGCGTCGAGGTCACCTATCCCCTGAGGACAACGGCCACAGCATCGAATTTGCAGGCGCCGCAAGGCGTTGTCATTTCCGGCGACAATAAATTTGTATACGTCGCCGACCAGTCAGCCGGCGTGGTGTATTCCATTGCAGGTCTTGGCGGCAGTGCCCTGACCCCCGTTTCCACCGGGGGCATCGCTCTGCAATCCCCAACTGCGCTCGCCCTGGATGGAGCCGGCGATCTCTTCATTGCCGATTTCAGTCTCGCCGAAGTGATCGAAGTGCCGCTCACCAGCGGAGCAGCGCCCTCGGTCGTCGATACCGGTGGTCTGCTGCAACACCCCCTCTCTCTGGCCGTCGATAATCTGGGAGATCTCTATATCGGCGACGCGGGCCCTGCCGGTAACAACGCAAGTAGCGGCAACCCGGGTTACATCGTCAAAGTGCCTACGGGCGGCGTAGCCTTCAAAATGACCATACCCAGCGTACCCGTGATCTATCCCCAGGCGCTCGCTGCCAACCTGTACACCAACAATCTCTACGTTGGCGATGGCGGCGATTTGTCAGGAGTCGGCGAGGTCGATGTCGTTCTGCCGGACGGGAGTGCTGCAGGCAAGATCGTTCTGGACAACATCGTCAACCCAACCGGGCTTAGCTTCGACCCCGCAGGCAATCTCTACGTGCTGGATGGAACTCTGGAAACGATCACCGGGCTCCCCATTTACCTGAACAATCCCACTCCCTTTCAGGTGGGCTTTGACAACACCAAGCTTGCCGCCGCTAGTTCCATGGCGATGTCTGCAGGTGGGCAAAGCTTTATCATCACCAACGTGGGGCAAGCCGCGAATAACAGTCTTATCTACCTGAATGGCAACCGTTCGGTCTTGAAGTTTGGGGGCGCCGGAGGCGGCAACCCGAGCGATCCGCAGACAGCGACCGAGTACAACATCGGTAATCTGGACCTGGTTCTGGGAACGCCCTTCTACTCCGCAACCCCAGCCAACAATGCCTTCAGCATTCTTGGCACCTCCACATGCGGAAACAATATAGCCCTGGGGGTAGGGCAGTCCTGCGCTATCAACGTGAAGTTCTCCCCGACATCTTCTGGCCAGACCACCCAGCAGATCAGGGTTAACAGCACGGCCTACAACAGCGGCGTTCCGATCCTCAATCTGCAGGGGACTGGAAAAGTCACTGGCGCCGTAAAAAGAACGAGGAAGTAACCATGGATGTGGGCCGCCGCGATACCCTCGGGTACTGCGGCGGCCCACAAACCATCCCTCGCGTAGCCCGGACTGAATCAATCTGTCGGCTCCTCAACGGAATCGGGTGCCCATATCTCACGACGTTTTCCAGTCGAGAGATGTGGGAATCCACCGAGCTCAATCAGTAACCCTCTCCACAACCAGCTGACCACTCGGCAGCCGGTCCTCTAACAACTCACCACCGCCGGCTCAGCCTGGGAAAATACGTAATCTGCACCTGCCCGGTGAAATCATGCTGCTGGCCACCCACCAGCCCAGGAACCTTCCAGAATTCCATCTGTCCAAACGCATTCAGCTCGAGATCATCTTTCAGGCGAAGCACCGCCCGGACGTTAACGTCGTTCTGAGTAGTGCCCCCGGGAACGAAGTTCTTAGAAACCTTGGCATTGCGGTACCCAAGTTGAATGTATTCTTTGGCGCTCAGCCGATCCGTGAGCCATGCCTGGCCGCCCTTGCCTTCCCGGCCGATCCAGCTCCCCAGCAAGTTGTTCTTGTTCGTATAACCGTCTGGATACTCAAACTCGTAATAGATGAACTGCCCACCCTGGGTAGAAGAAACCGGATCCGAAGACACCGCTTCCGCGCGAAGATCCACATGCGCCAACCCGGGAAAATGCGACAGGTAAATTCCGGGATTCACCGCCGCCCGTCGCGGCGCCGCCAGCGGGCTCACGTCATCGTGCACGATCGAGTCGGAGTACAGCGTTAGCCACTTCTCCATCCAGGGCAGGCGCCAGGTGAAGTCAAAGCTGGAATGCCGCGAACCAGGATCGTTGCGGCTTTCCTTCTCCTCCAAACTCACATTGCTGAAGCTCGTGAAGCTATGCCAGAACGAGCCAAACGTCAGCGGTACATGGCCTTCCCCAGCGAAAACGACGACGCGCGAAAAGCCAAACTCAAGATTACGGGTGGGCTTGAAGCTGAACTTCTGCGCGTGCACCCAGGGAGCATTGGGATAGCGATGGCCCTTCAGCGATCCCAATAATCCTTCATACCGCAGCGGTCCTATCAGGCTGGAGAGAACAGGCACCCGCAGCGGGGTCACACGATTGATACGCAGCGCATAAAGCGGCTCCGCATTATGGCTCAACGCCATGCTCCCGCTCTCCGAGGGACCCCACTCATCCTCCACCTTCCCCACCGAGATCACATGATCCGCCACAGAAAACGCGAGGTTGGCGCGGATCAGCCGGAACACGTTGGTCTGCGGCACAGGCGCCGGAGGCAGCAGGGGAGTGCTGTCGATCTGTGCGATAAGCGCCTGCGTCGACTCCGGATAAGCACCTCGTCCCGGGGCATGCTGATATTCGCCGCGGACATCCAACGACAAGTGGTAACCCTCGGCTCTGGCCGAGAATCCATCGATCGCGTTAAAGCCCTCCTGGTAAGGCCGTCCGTAGTCATTGATGAGGGTCTGCCCGAAGTGCAATGAATCGTTGATGGGACGTCCCTTGATGTACATGTTTCGCGTGTAGACATCCGAAAGCTCAGCATGCGCGATCGGGGAACCTGCCTCCGCACCAAATTCCTTCGCCAATGCTTGAAAAATCGTCCAGGCTTCTTCGTCGCCGGGGGCGCCCTCGTAGGCGTTTTGGAGCTTGGGATAGGTTTCCTGCAGAATGTGCAGGCAGCTGGTGCGGGTCCACGGGCGCATGCCCAGGTAAGCGGAGTCGGCATACCCCAAACCGAACAACCGTTCGAATGCGGGATAGACCCAGCTATCGAGCGGCACATAGACCAGGCCATAGTCACTACTCATATCGGGGGTAAAGCCGGAGAAAGCGGGTTCCAGGTTGGCCGGCAATGTGGGGGAAGCGACTGTCTGCTGGGCCATGCCACCCATCCAGGGGAAAGTGGTCATACTCAGCAGCAGGACAGAACGAATCAAGGGGCCCGGTATCAAAGTTCGTTTCCCCAGGCACGGGCCTCACAGCGTTGCTGCAAATCCAAAATCCACTCCAGAAAGCGATTGGGCTGCATCGAGCATAACGCAGCGTCCTTCCATGCGTGCCGTCTCGCTATCAGTCGCTGGCTGCGTCAACCTGGAACAAGCAGCGGACCGAACTGATCCACGGACGTCTTTGCTTTCTTGACACCCTCGGGGATCGTCAGTAACCTCGTTTTAATTATTGTTTAGTTCTCTTCCTTTTCGTTTGGTTTCGGGTCCCTTCATCCATCCCTAGTTTGAGGTAGTGCCGTGAATCGTTGCGCAAGGTTCCTTTCTTCCGCTGGCGTAGCTGTCGTTGTACTTCTTGCCACTTTTACTTGCTGGGCAGCCATCACGGGCTCCATCTCGGGAGTGGTCACCGATCCGAGCGGCGCCATTCTGCCCAACGTGACCGTGGTCGCCACCAGCACCACCACGAACGTGCAGAGCACAGTCGTGACCGATTCTAAGGGCTTTTACAGCTTCCCCGCCCTGAAGGTCGACACCTATAACGTCACCGTTGCGGCGGCGGGCTTTCGCGACTTCCTGCAAAGCAACGTGAAGATCGACGCGAACTCCGCGCTGCGTATCGACATCACCATGGAGGTGGGCGCGGTCACCAACACGGTGAGCGTGAAGAGCGATGCGCTCCAGGTCGAAACGCAGAGCACGCAGAACGGTGTGGTCATTGAAGGGGCAAAGATCACCGCGGTACCGCTCAACGGACGGTCTTACATTGATCTCTTGAAATTGCAGCCAGGCGTATCGCCCTATTCGCATAGCCAGGACAGCACGACCTCGGGTATAGGGGCTACGCAGGCATCGGGGGATCTCGACAACGGTCAGCAATCCGTGAATGGCGGCCGTACCGGCTCGAACGCGTTCATGGTGAATGGAGCGAATGCGGAAGAAGGCGTGCACAACGGCGCCGCCATGATTCCCAATCTTGATTCCATCGCGCAATTCCGCATTATCACCAACAACTTCGACGCTGAGTACGGCAACTACAGCGGCGGTCAGATCAACGTAGTCACCAAGTCGGGCACCAACCAATATCACGGCACGGTGTTCGATTTCCTGCGCAACACCGACCTGGACGCCAGAAACTACTACTCCCCAACGCGCGGTGTTTACATTCAGAACCAGTTCGGCGGAACAGTGGGCGGCCCGATCCGCAAAAACAAGATGTTCTGGTTTGCCGACTACCAGGGAACGCGCCAGATCCTGGGCCAAACCCAAAGCTATCCGGTGCCTTCGAATTCAGATCGCACCGGCGACCTCTCCGATCAAGCGGGTTCGCTCGCCGGCACCGTCAACGGCAACGGCTGGGCCAAAACGCTGTCGCAGAGACTAGGCTACCCGGTGGCTCCGGGAGAAAATTACTACACGCCGGGCTGTACCGACACCGCGACCTGCGTCTTCCCGAACGCCGTCATTCCTCAGAACGCCTGGTCGCCGGTCGCCGCCAATACCCTGAAGTACGTTCCCGCCGCCAACGGCGTCATCAACGGCACACCCAACTATGCAACCGCAGGGTTCAACGAATCCTTGCGCGATGACAAAGGCAGTGGCCGCATCGATCTGCCGACGCGCTTTGGGGATGTTTTCGGTTATTACTTTTTCGATCGCTTTGCGACCGTGAACCCCTACAGCCAGGTGAATGTGCCCGGCTTCGCTGCGAGCAATACCGGTCAAACGCAAATGATCAATCTTGGGCTGACCACCACCTTCAATTCGACGACGGTCAATGATCTTCGTCTTGCCTACCTACGCGACGTGAACCAGACCGGGCAGCCGACCGCGGGTCAGGGCCTGGGTGTGTCGCTGGCTTCGCAGGGGTTTGTCACGCCGTGGGGTCCCGACGGTGGAATCTCACCCACCCTTGCTGCCTACGAAGGTGTGACCGACCTGGCTTTCAACAATTTCAGCCTCGGTGTTCCTCCCGACGCCTTGCGCCAATACAACAACACGTATCAAATTATCGATAACGTCACGAAAATCTTCGGCACGCACACCATGCAGTTTGGCGCCAACCTGCACTATAACCAGATCAACGAGCGCAACTATAATTGCTACGACGCCTGCTTCGGCTTTAACGGGTCAGAGACCGGCCTGGATTTCGCTGACTATCTGATCGGCGCGCCAGCGAGCTTCGTGCAGGCCAGTCAGCAACTGCTTGATTCCCGCAGCAAGTACTATGGGTTTTATGTACAGGATAGCTGGCGCGCCACACGCAATCTGACCGTAAATTACGGTCTGCGTTGGGAAGCTTCCACTCCCTGGTACGACACCCAGAACAAACTCGAAACCGTCGTCCTGGGCGAGCAGTCGTTGGCCTTTCCCGGTGCTCCGCTGGGCCTGGTTGTCCCCGGCGATCCCGGTATTCCCCGCACGCTTGGACCCACCAAGTACACCAACTTCGCTCCGAGGATCGGCTTTGCGTATGCGCCGGATGCGAGCGATGGCTTTCTCGGTAAGGTTCTCGGCGGCGCTGGAAAAACCAGCATTCGTGCCGGCTACGGTATCTTTTACAGCTCGATCGAAGATGCCACGGGCTTCGTCGAGGTAGGGGATGCTCCATACGGCAACTACTACTCGGTATCTTCCACGGACCTGGCAGCCCCGTTCGTCGATCGCCCATCAGGCATTTCGGCGGGACAGAAGTTCCCCTTTGTTTTCCCTCCCAGCAACGTGTCTCCCAAGAACCCCGACACCACGTTCAACTGGGCAGCCGCGACGCCCATCGGTGGCTCCGACTACTACTACTACAAAAACAAGATGCCGTACGTGCAGCAGTGGCAACTCTCGCTGCAGCGTCAGTTGGGAACCGCTACTGTCATGAGTGTGAACTACGTCGGCACGGTGGGCAGGCAGCTCCTGACGTTTGAGGAATCGAACCCGGGCAACCAGGCGCTTTGTCTTCAACTGAGTGACCCAGCTAACCTCGCGGCCGGTCAGAACCCTTGCCGCCCGTACGGAGAAGACTCGGTTTACACCACGGCGACTGGCCAGACCGTCAACGGTACCCGGCCTTTTGGGCTAAATTTCAACAGCAATCCGTACATGAAGACGGCCGCGAGCTCCAGCTTCAACTCCCTTCAGGTGACCCTGCAGCACACCGAAAAGTACCTCAACTTTCTGGTTGGCTACACCTTTGAAAAGTCGCTGGACAATGGTTCCGATTCGTTCGATGCCACCAACCCAATCAACCCTGGCCAAACCCGCGCCCTGTCCAGCTTTAATGTCCCGCATACGCTGGTCGCCAGCTACACCGTACAGCTGCCTTTCGATCGCTTCATTGGTGGCGGCGACCTTGCCAAGCGGTTTACCGCAGGCTGGGAACTCTCCGGTGTAAGTACGTTTGCCTCGGGTGAGCCCGTCACTCTCAGGGAAAACGACGACCAGTCCCTGCTGGGCGCCTTCAACGCGAACGTGGACGTGCCCAACTATGCGAATAACGGCAGCGCTCTGTTTGTGAACAAAAATCCGCGCAAGGGGCTGCCGTACTTCAACCCCGACCACTTTGTCTCAGAGTCACTCGGCCACGTAGGCAACGCGATGCGGCGTTACTTCTCCGGGCCAGGGATCGACAACTACGATATGGCTCTGGCAAAAAACACCACGATTACCGAGAGCACCAAGCTGCAGTTCCGGGCAGAAGCCTTTAACGTCTTCAACCACACGCAGTTTAGGAATCCGAGTGGATTAATCAACAACGTGGGTCAGGGTGGTTTTGGTTACGTGACCTCGGCCAACGATCCGCGCATCATGCAAGTAGCATTGAAGTTCCTGTTCTAAGCCAGATGGATTGGCGGCGAGGCATCTTCTTCCGGGTCATCGTCCTTGGGCTGTTCGCATCGGCAACCGCGCATGCGCAGCAGCCCGGGACCGCCATTTTTGCCGCCAACTGCGCTGGCTGCCACGGGGCAGACGGCCGTGGCGGAGAGCATGCACCTAACATTGCCGGCGCTCCAGCGGTACAACAACTCACCGACGCCGAGCTGGCCAGCATCGTGCATAACGGAATAGCCGGTGCAGGCATGCCTGCCTTCCCCTCGTTCACTGCGCAACAGATCACCGACGTTGTCGGCTATCTCAGGATCCTGCAGGGCCGGGGCGATATCGTGAAGCTTCCCGGAGATCCAACCCAGGGCAAGACACTTTTCTTCGGCAAAGCCCAATGCAGCGACTGTCACATGGTCAATGGCAAAGGGGGCTTCCTCGGCAGCGAACTTTCCTACTACGGGGCCGGCGTGCAACCCGATGTGATCCGTGCCGTCATTCTCAACCCGGACAAGGCGCTGCCCGCCGACAAAAAAGCCGCCACCGTGGTTACGCGCGAGGGCAAGACATTTACCGGCCTACTAAAACTCCAGGACAATTTCTCGCTGTCGCTGCAGATGCCTGACGGCTCTTACCACTTCTTCGCGAAATCAGACCTGGTCAAAAGCGATCTCGGCTCACGCTCGCTCATGCCTGCCGCGACCGGCCTCACCCCCAAAGAAGTAGATGACCTGGTCAGCTACCTGATGCAAGCCGGCAACGACAACAGCAAGCACACGCCGCATCCCGCAAAGTCAGACGATGACGACAATTAGCCAAATTCCCAGCCAACCCCACCGTTGCCGCAATAGCCGCTTTCGGCTGAGCGAGCGGAGCAGGATGTCCCCCACTCAAGCCAAACGCGGCTTGAGTGGGCCACCCTCGGCTTTTCTGGTTGCGGGCAGGAAGCAGATCCTCCTCAGTGGCGACTGATCGGACCCTAAAGTCTGGAGGGTGGACTCTGCAAAATGCAGGGTGGCCCATTCAAGCCGCGTTTGGCTTGAGTGGGGGACATTTGAACCCTCGTCCAGAGCGCTTTCCAGATTGTTCATTAGGAGGAATATGTTTGCAGCGCAAGTGAAGGATGGGATGAACGAAATGTTCATCAGGAGCGAAGCCGAGGGATCCGCAGTTCTCTCCATCTCAAGCACATCGAGCGGCAAACCATGAAGCGCCAGCCGGGCAGCGTTCCATATCCGGGCGGCGCGCACCGCAGTGTTACTGCAAGCGAGCCGGGGAACCCATTGAAATCGTCCCATCGAAACCTCGCAATTGTCACCGCCGCGATAGCACTCCTGGCCGGCCAATACACCCAGGCGCAAGCGCCCGCGGTTGCTGTTGAAGCGACAAACCCCGCCTTCTGGAACCTCTTCGATCACCATGCTCAACTCACCAAGCTGGCGACCGGCTTCGGCTTCACTGAGGGCCCGGTCTGGGATCCGGCCGGCTACCTATGGGTCAGCGACGAAACCCTCAACAAAATCTTCAAGGTAGACACCCGCACCGGCAAAAAACAGGAAGTCATTTCCCTCGGAGACCCGGACGGCAATACTTACGACCGCCAGCACCGCCTGCTCGACTGTGCCAGCGTGTTGCGTGCAATCATTCGTCTTTCGCCCGATGGCACGCAATACAAGACTGTCATTGATCGCTACCAGGGCAAGCGCTTGAACAGCCCCAACGATGTAGTGCTTGGCCCGGATGGCGCCATCTACTTTACCGACCCAACTTCGGACTTGCCCAAAGATCAAAAGCAGGAGCTCTCGTTCCAAGGTGTCTTTCGCCTCGGCCCCGACGGACAACTTCGCCTGCTCACCAAGGAATTGAAATCCCCCAACGGCCTGGCCTTCTCGCCCGATGGCAAAAAGTTCTACGTAGACGATTCAGACATGCGCAACATCCACGTCTGGGACTTCGCCAATGGGCAAATCAGTCATGGCCGCATCTTCGGCTCTGAGCCCGGCGGACCGAAAGACGGCGTGCCCGACGGCATGCGGGTCGATCGCCAGGGCAATCTTTACGTGACCGGGCCCAAAGGCATCTGGGTCTGGGACCCCGCCGGTCATCACCTCGGAACCATCCTCGTCCCCGAGCAGCCCGCCAACCTTGCCTGGGGCGATGCAGACTATTCGACCCTGTACCTCACAGCAACCACGTCCGTGTACAAGATATCGACCCGTGCGCACGGCTTTATCCCGTACTTGTGAGCCGCCAAATGCTTTGCAGACTTCGCCACTTCAGCCTTGCCCTACTATGCGCCGCTGCTTCTGTGCTCTCTGTGCAGGCACAGCAGTCCGCCGCAATCACTTCCGCCATCAATCCTGCTATGAGCTCCGCTGTCCTCGCACATGACACGCTTTACATCTCAGGGGATGCAGACCAGGGCACTGTGGCGACAGGCGATGCGGCGGCTCAGACAGAGCAGGCCATGCACTCCATCCAGCAAGCCCTGCGAAGCAATGGCATGGATCTGAAGAACCTGGTCTGGTTGAACATCTATCTCACAGACGCCAGCAGCCAGGGGGCGGTGGAAGATGTTTACTGGAAGCTGATTGGCGAAGATCCGCCGGCTCGTTCCGTGGTCACGATCGCCGCGTTACCGCAAGGCAAAAAGGTGGCGATCAACGCCATCGCGGTTACGAATAAAGTGGCGCGCAAAGCGATCTGGCCTGAGGGCTGGAAGCATGATCAGCATCTCGACCCGCCGGCGATCCAGGCGGGAGAAATGCTTTATATGTCGGCGCAGGGCGGGCACGATCCGCTCACCCAGAGTTTGCCCTCGACATTCACCGCGGAAACCAAACAGGCGTTCGAAAACGTCAGCACCATTCTCAAGACCGCCGGGATGAGCACAAAGAACGTGGTCTGGGTGAACCCCTACATGAGTGTAGGCGGCCAATACGACACCATGGGAGCCGTCTATAAGACGTACTTTGAATTCGGCAATACCCCCGGCCGCGGAACCATTCAGGTAGCCGGTCTGCCCCGCGGTGAACATGTGGTATTCACCTGCATCGCCGGCGCTGACCTCAGCAAGCGTAAAGCAGTGCGGCCCCGCAACATGCCGCCGAGTGCAACCGCCAGTCCAGGCGTTCTTTACGGCGACACCCTCTACCTCTCGGCGAAAAGCGGCTTTATCCCAGGCCAGGGCCTGGTCACGCCGCTGTTTGATCTGCAACTGCGGCAGTCCATGCGCAATCTGCTCGACGGGCTCGAAGAAGCCGACATGAATTTCTCCAACGTCGTCTTCAGCACCATCTACCTGCGTGACATCAAAGACGATGCGCAGATGAGCAAGCTGTACGGCACCTTCCTCAAGCCGCCGTATCCGGCGCAGACCACGCTGCAGCAAAATAGTGAGCCCGGCGTAGAAGCCGCGGAACAAATCTCCTTCATTGCGGTCAAGCAATGAAGCGCAGGGAGTTCATGAAGTGGGCCGCGGCTATTCCCCTGCTCGCGCAGGTAGGTGTGCAGGAAGCATTGGGAACGGGATGGGCAGGGGTCTCCCGCAACTCGACTGACAACATATATACGCGCCTTGGCGTCAAGCCCTTGATCAACGCGCGCGGCACCTGGACCTATCTCAGCGCCAGCCTCGAACTGCCGGAAGTACGGGCAGCCCAGGTCGAGGCCGCCCAACACTTCGTAAACATCTTCGATCTGCAGATAGCCGCCGGGCGGCGTCTGGCAGAGTTGACCGGTGCGGAATCGGGCATGATCACCTCAGGCGCAGCCGGCGCCATGGCCGTCGGTACCGCCGGTTGCATTGCCGGTACCGACCCTGACCGCGTCTGGCAACTGCCCAATACCGATGGCCTCAAGGATGAAGTCATCATGGTGGGGGGCCGGAGTGTGTTCGATAGCGCGATTCGCCTCACCGGCGCCAAGCTCGTGCTCGTTGACTCCGCTGAACAGATATCCCGGGCAGTCACGCACAAGACAGCGATGGTCTACACCACGTCACAGCCGGAACAATTAGCAAAAGAGATTGCCGCTTCGAAAAAACATAAAGTGCCGATCTTTATGGATGCAGCCGACGGTATCCCTCCCGTCAACAAGCTTCAACTCTTCGCCAAAATGGGTTGCGATCTCTACACGGTGAGCGGCGGCAAGGGCCTTTGCGGTCCGCAATCGAGCGGCATCCTGCTCGGCCGAAAAGATCTTATCGACGCCGCACTGGCTAACAGCAATCCCTGGGAAGGTGCTGTGTGCCGTCCCATGAAAGTGGGCAAAGAAGAAATCATGGGCTGCCTGGCTGCAGTGGAGACCTGGCTCAAGATGGATGTCGGACGCCTCAATAAAGAGTGGGGCGCGCGCGTGCAGCGCATCGCCACCCTGGTGGAAACCGTGCCTGGCGTACACACGGAGCTCTTCACCCCGGAAGAAAATCAATGTCCCACGCTCAGCATTTCCTGGGATCAGAAAGCATGGAACTACACCACAGCGGATTGCGCCAGGGAACTGCTCGAGGGCACGCCGGGCATAGCCGTGCTGACTGAAGACAATCCCAGTGACGTGCTTTCACGCAATCCCGCCCACCGTAAGCCGCCCCCGGCAGACGACAAAGTGCAAATCGTCTCCATGACCTTGCGTCCCGGTGAAGAGATCATCATCGGTCAACGCATACGCCAGGTCCTCACCCAGGCGCGGCGCACACAAGCAGGCAAGAACAAAGGCTGATCGACACCCATGAGAAATGTTTCCGCGCTATGTTCGCTGTTCCTTGCCGTCTTTGCTGCGGCAGCACCCGCAGAGCCCTGTCATGTGCACGCCAAGGTCTACGAAGGCTGGCAAGCGCAGGAAATGGCGAACGATTGGGTGCAGCTTACCTTCGTCCCCCAACTCGGTGGCCGGTTGATGCAGGTAACTTTTAACAATCACCCCTACCTCTTCGTCAACCCCGTCTACAAGGGCAAGAACATCTCTCCCGCAGAAGCCGCAGGCCGCTGGATTAACTATGGCGGTGACAAAATATGGCCTTTGCCCGAAGGCGATGAGGATGAGCAGCACTGGCAAGGCGCCTCGACACCATTGGACGATGGTGATTACAAATTCAGCGTGCTCTCGCAGGGGCCGCGCTGTACGGTTCGCCTGGAAGGACCGCCCGACCCGCCAACCGGCCTGCAATACACCCGCGAGATAAGCATCGGCAACGACTCGCCAGAGATTTCGTTCCACGCGCTTACCCACAACTACACCGGCCACTCCATCACCTGGTCAGTGCAATCGGTCTCGCAGTACAACCTCGCCGACGCCAAAGACCCAAAGCGATTCAATAAAGACTTCTGGGCCATCACGCCGCTCAATCCTAAGTCCGCTTATTTGCTCGGCTATCACCCACGGGATGGCCTGGCCAACGATCCCTCCTACGGAGTCAAAGACGGCCTCTTTCGCCTGCACTGGAAGTACGTTGAGAATGAAGTTTGGCTCGATTCCACGGCGGGTTGGATGGCACTCATTGACGGCGCAACCCAATACGCCATGCTGGAGAAGACCAGGCACGTGGCTGATGGGGATTATCCCGGTAAGGCGAGCATCATCTTCTACAAGAACGGACCCATGATGCGGTTGAACGCGGACGGCATCCCCGTACTGCCGCCCACTACCCTGGAAGAAACTCCGTACTACATGGAAGCAGAGATGAATAGCCCGATGGCCGTGCTCGCGCCAGGGGAGACGTACGCGTTCGACACCACCTGGTACCCAACCCGTCTGGGCCGCGACCTCACCAGTGTGACGGATGCAGGTCTGGTAAGCGTCCCATTAGCCGTGCGCAGAACGGGTGGCGACCTGCACTTCTCCGGCAGCTTCGGCGTTTTTTATCCCGGGGAGTTGAAGGCTTTCCTTTACGACCGGGGAGGCTTGAAGCAGGCCGAGACATCCATCACGGCTGTGCGTCCCCAGGATCCAATTGTGCTCAGCCAGACGATTGCTGCGCCCGAGAATATAGCGCGCGTTTCTATTCATCTCATCGACAGCAGCGGAGTGGATCGCGGTCCAATGGGCGAAGTGTTGGTTACTATCAAGCAGGAAGGGCAGTGAACGCATGAGGCGATGGACGGGTCTTCTTCTGTGCGCCACCGGTTTGGCAGTCCAGGCCGCCGCGCAAACACCTCCTGCCATACAGGATGACTGGCCCTCCTACAACGGAGACTATACCGGCCGCCGCTACAGCGGGCTGGCACAGATCACACCAGCAGAATGCCGGCACCCTGCAGGCACAATGGGTCTTCCACACCAGGACGCCTGGCGTGCTCGAGGGAACGCCCGTTGTCGTCAACGGCATCATGTACGTGACGGCCTCGAACGATGTCTTCGCCCTCAACGCGCAAACCGGTCAGGCCCTGTGGCATCATGCGCGGCCGGTCTCAAGCGGGCTGATCGACGACGCCTCCGGCCACATCAATCGGGGTGTCGCCATCAAGGGTTCGCACCTCTACATGGAAACCGATAACGCGCACCTGCTTTGTCTCGATGCGCGATCCGGCAACCTGATCTGGGATGTGCCCTACGCTGATTGGAACAAGAACTACGGCGCCACCGGCGCTCCGCTCATCCTCAAGGACAAGGTGCTGGTTGCGACCTCGGGCGGAGACGATGGTGTGCGCGGTTTTCTCGCCGCATTTGATCTCGAGACCGGGAAACTCGCCTGGCGCTTGTGGACGATTCCAGCACCCGGCGAGGCCGGATCTTCGAGTTGGCCAGGCGACACCTACCTGCATGGTGGCGGCACCGCATGGATGCCCGGCACCTACGACCCCGACTCGAACACGCTCTACTGGGGCACCGGCAATGCATCGCCGGACTACGACGGCAGCGTGCGTCCCGGCGATGACCTGTACACTTCATGCCTGCTGGCCATCGATCCCGACACCGGCAAGATGAAGTGGTATTTCCAGTTCACCCCTCACGATCTCTACGACTACGACGCCGTGGAAACGCCCGTACTGGTGGACACGATGTACCAGGGGCAGCCCAGAAAGCTGATCGTCGAAGCGAACCGAAACGGTTACGTATATGTGCTCGATCGCACCAACGGCAAATTTCTTTCCGCTACCCAGTTCGTCAAAGACCTGAACTGGGCAAAGGGAATTGACGCGAACGGCCGGCCGATCGTCTCCGACCTCAAGCCCACGGCCGACGGAACGCTGATCTGCCCCGGGGTCGAAGGCGCCACCAACTGGTACTCGCCTACCTACAATGAAGCGACGCACCTGTTCTACTTCATGAACCTTGAGAGTTGTTCGATTTACATACTCAAGCCAGCCGGTTTTCAGGAAGGTAAGGAGTACTACTCCACGGGAACCAAGCGCGTGCCGAATGAGAAGAGCTCGCAGGTCCTGCTTGCCTTTGATCCGGTCACCGCAAAATTCGCCTGGCGCTATCCGCAGTCAGGTGATTCGTTCGGCTTTGGCGGAGTGATGTCCACTGCGACCGGCCTGGTGTTCTTCGCTGATAATCAGGGATTTTTCGAAGCGGCCGACGCCAGGAGCGGCAAATCGCTATGGCACTTCAACACCGGCCAGACCTTGCACGCGTCGCCGATGAGCTACGCAGTGAATGGCCACCAGTACGTGGCCATCGCTTCTGGCAGCGATCTGTTCAGCTTCGCGCTGCCGCTAGCGCCCAGCCCATAAGCTACGTATTCTGCGGCTCCACAGACTGAAAGCCATACGTCTCATAGCGGGTGGAGAGCTTCCCCTTCTCCACCCGCACCACGGTAAAACCTTCCGGTGTTCCTAGCCGGGTACCATGCCACCAGTTGCCGCACACGGCGCCACGGGTCAGGTAGGGCACGCCCTTCCAGGTGATCTCTTCGTTGATGTGCAGGTGCCCCTGCAACACTCCCAGCACATGGCGCCCGGCAAACAACGCGATGACTTCGTACGCATTCGCCACGCTCAGACCGTGATGTTTAGGAGCCGTCGGCGGCGGCGCCATGTATGCCTCAGAGCCTGTGACCAACGGAATGTGAATGGACACGATGATGGGAGCTTCAGGTGCTAACGCAGCGAGATCGCTCTTCAGCCATGCCAGCTGTTCTGCATCTACCCGGCCTTCGTAGGCGCGGTCGGCCGTGATGCCGATGGAATCCAACACTACAAAATGCACACCCTTGTGATCGAAGGAGTAGTAGGTCTTGCCGAATCGCTCGGCGAACATTTTTTTGCCATACGACGGGTCGGATTCAGCCACGCCGCTAGCGGGGTACACGCCGAAACAGTCGTGGTTGCCAAGCGTGTGATAAACCTTCATGCCCAGGTCCTGTTCGGTCTTCGCATAAAGGTCGAACACGCTGGTAGCACGCGTTCGATTCACCTGTAGAGCGTCGAACACATGATCGCCACCCTGGATCACAAAGTCGCTTTTGATGGCGCGCGCTTTGCGAAAGCATTGGCCGCATCCCGCGGCTGCATTCAGCTCCGGTTGCAAATGAGTGTCGGTGATGAAGAGAAAGCTGAAGTCCTGCGGGGGCGGGGCGGCCACCAGCGAGGGAGCCAGCATGGCGGAGACGCCGGCCGCAGTGGCCGCGCTTAGAAATTTCCTACGATTCCACTGCTTCATGGAATGAGTGTCAGGGCGACCTTTCGCGCATCGAGCGCAGTCGGGTTCACCCGAAAGCTGCGAATCTGGCCTGCCTGGATCGCCTGCGGAGCGGCCGGTCCACTGCTGGGCCCACCTTTCCACCGTGCTTTCAACATCGAGCTAAGCGAGGAAAGATCAGCTTTCTGTTCGCTCGCTGCCTTTGCCGGCGCCTCCCCTTCCGCACCAGTCTGGAAGGTTCCTTCGATGCCTTCCCCCAGCTCGACCCTGGCCACCCCTGCGGACACCTCAAGGATGCGACCAGTGACAGAACTGCCCGGAGCATGTTCGGCCAGATACTCCTCAACGCTGACGGCCGTCTTTTGCTTCATGCTGAGCCGCAATTGGCGCCTGGTCCTGTCGATCTCCAGCACCTGCGCCTTCACCACCTGGCCCACTTTGAGGACATCCTGCGGATGCTGAATGTGCTTCTCCGCCGTGATCTCGCTCACGTGCACCATGCCCTCCACCCCTTCGGCAAGTTGCACAAACGCGCCGAACTTGGTGAAGCTGGTCACCGGTCCTTCGACTGCGGAGCCTGCGGGAAACTTCTGCTCTGCCTCCGCCCAGGGATCGCCCAGCGTCTGCTTGAGCCCGAGGGCCAACCGGCGTTCCCCCATGTTCACGCCCAGCACTACGGCTTCCACCGTATCGCCGGCCTTCAGCACATCGCTGGGCTTCTTAGCCTTCTTTGCCCATGACATCTCCGAAAGGTGAATGAGGCCCTCGACGCCCGGCTCGATCTCTACGAAAGCACCGAAGTCGGTTACCCGTGTGACCACGCCATGGACCCGGTCGCCCACCGTCAGGCGCGCCGCCACGCCATCCCATGGATGGGGCAACAGCTGCTTCATGCCAACGGAGATGCGCTGCCGGTCGGCGTCCATCTTGAGCACTTTCGCTTCGACCTGCTGCCCCACCGAGAGCACGTCTTCCACCTTGCTTACGCGACTCCACGAAATATCGCCAATGTGCAGCAGGGCATCGACGCCCCCGATATCGACGAACGCGCCGTACGCGGTCAGGCTGCGCACCTCGCCGTGCACCGTGTCGCCTTCGCGGATCTCGGTATAGCGCCGCTCTTTCGTCGAGCGCTCTTCTTCTTCTGCCAGCACACGCCGATCGACCACGACATCTTCATCGTCTACATCGAGCTTGATGATGCGGCAGCGAATCTGCTGGCCCACGAGTTTTTCCAGTCGCCGGCTTCGCGCGTGCCGCTGCGCGATGCGGGCATAAACGCACGCACCCCAACATCCACACTAAGCCCGCCCTTGACGATGCCCGTGACCGTGCCGGAGATGGGAGCCTTGTCGGCAAAGGCGCGCTCCAGCGAAGTCCAGTCCCGAGGCTGCTCCACCCGGAAACGGGAAAGCTCGTAGTAGCCTTCTTCATTGCGCCCTTTGACGGCGACCAGCAGCTTGTCGCCCGGCTTCACCTCTTCCTTGGCCGCCTGGAACGGGGCAAGGGGAAGAACGCCTTCCGTCTTGTAACCAATATCCAAAAACACCGAGTCGGCAGAAACGGCGATCACGGTCGCATTTATTTGTTTGCTGCCGGGCTCTGCCTTGCGGCTATGGCTCTGCTCATACTCAGAAAAAATCGCGCCAAACGACTCGGCGCCTTCCAAGTTATCGACTTCCGGATTTTCAGGTGATTGACCGCTGTTAGACATGGCTGGATGAACGCCCAGAATACCAGAGCTACGAAGGTAAGCGGGTGAGCACGCCCCAACCTGCGGGGGTGGGTTACCGGCTACTCCTCGGGACGAATTCGAAGGACTGAAAGAGCTTCTCTGAGCCCGCCCACACCGCCCCCCAACCACCGCCCCCTACTTGTCATCCCGAGCGCAGTCGAGGGATCTGCTTTGCGCCTTTCTCCTGCCACAAATTTCTACAGAGCTCCAGCATCGGACATGCAGAGGAACCATTCTTTCAGCGGGACGGACAGGAGAGTCACTCCTGGCAGCGGAGCGGTTTCTATCGAGACCCACGTTCCTCTGCCCATCCGATGCTGGAGCTCATGTAGAGATTTGTGGCAGGAGAAAGGCGCAAAGCAGATCCCTCGACTGCGCTCGGGATGACAAAAAGGGGGACGGTGGAAGGGAAAAGGCAGAGGAACGGGAAAAGGCAGAGGAAGGGAAAAGGCAGAGGAAGGGAAAAGGCGGGGAGAACGGAAAACAGCAGGAGGAAAGGCAAGTCACGCACAACCTCAACTACGCCCCGGGACAACAAACCGTCCCCCAACCACCGCCCCCTACTTGTCATCCCGAGCGCAGTCGAGGGATCTGCTGTGTGCCTTTCTCCTGCCACAAATCTCTACATGAGCTCCAGCATCGGACACGCAGAGGAACCATTCGTTCAGCAGGAAATGGCAGGAGAGTCACTCCTGGCAGCGAAGCGGCTGCTATTGAGAGCCACGTTCCTTTGCTCATCCGATGCTGGAGACTCTGTAAGAATTCGTGGATGGAGAAAAGCGCAAAGCAGATCCCTCGACTGCGCTCGGGATGACAAAAGGGGGAGCAGTCGTTGCACAGGCGTGGGTGGGTGGATTTGTACAAAGACCCGGAATCCAGCTTCCGTCACACCAGGCTCAATACAGGCACGTCTAGCTACTCTTCTTCCTGCCGCTCCCGTGGAACGATCATGAGGTGCTTGAGCACCGTACCGCGCAGCAAGCTCACATTCTGCGGCTTGCCCGCTCTTTCCGTGGTCAGCAGGCGGTGCAGATCATCGATGCCGCCCACCGGCTGGCCGGCAAACCCAACCATCACATCGCCCTCCTGCATACCGGCAACCGCCGCAGCGCCCCCCGGCGTGATGGCATTGGCCATCACCCCCAAGGACAACGGCAGCTTGTACTCGTACACCAACCGCCGCGGAATGGGCACATTCTGCGCCGCAATGCCGATCGAGCTGCGCCGCACACGCCCGTGCTGCAGCACCTGGGCCACCACATACTTGGCCGTATCAATCCCCACCGCAAACGACAAACCCTGCGCACCCATGATCGTCGCCGTGTTTACCCCGATGACCGAGCCGGTAGCATCCAATAGCGGCCCACCCGAGTTCCCCGGATTCAACGGTGCGTCCGTCTGAATGATTTCTTCCATCATCCGCCCGGATGCCGACCGCATGCTGCGACCCAGTGCGCTCACTACACCGGCAGTGACAGAAAATTGAAATCCAAAGGGATTGCCCACCGCGATCGCGATCTGGCCCACCCGCAAACGCTTTGACACGCCAAGCGGCGCTGGCGTAAACACCGCGTGCCCAGTGCGCAGCACCGCGATATCCGTATCCCGGTCCTCCCCGATCAGCACCGCGCTGCTTTTGCCACCATCGGTGAACGTGAGCGAAATGCTCGCTGCCCCATGCACCACATGGCTATTGGTCAGGATCAGGCCGTCGGGAGTAAACACAAAGCCAGACCCCGATCCCTCACGCCCCGGCCGCTGATCGCGCCGCTTGCTCAGCACGTCAATCTTTACCAGTGACCCGCTCACCCGCTCGACCGACTGCGTCACTGCCCTTGAGTAGCTATCCAGCAAATCAGAATCGTCCAATTGCGCAGGCAGCCCAGACGTGCTGCCTGTAACCATGGCTGTGTCTTCCATAATCATCCTCAAATGGCGACCAGGCCACGCGTCACGCCAATCGTCACTGCTTCCGTGCGTGTGCGCGCGCCCAGTTTCGCGATCACCGAGCTCACGTGAAACTTCGCCGTGTGCTCTGAAATGTGGAGCAGCGCCGCCACCTGTTTGTTCCTGTGGCCGCGCGCCATTAACCGCAATACCTCAACTTCTCGTGCGGTCAGGTGTTCGACAGCCGCTGTTCACTTCTGCAGGCCCTGCGGGCACGCCCGGAAGCGTGACCGCAAAGCCTGCCACAGTGGCGGCGACTGCCGCTGCCAGTTGCTGCGCAGTGATCTCGATTGGCAGCACGGTGTGGATGTGCATCCGCCCCGCACTGCGGATCAGGGCCAGCCCGGGCTCCGGAGCGAGCAACACGCCAGGCATGTCAGCAAACACCTGGCGCAGCGCGGTGCGATTGCTCGACCGGCTGAGGGATGCCTCACTGGCCGCGACGACGATGGCATCCGGGCTATCCCGCTGCACACGAAAGGGCAAGGTCGATAGCAGCGCGACCGGCAGCAGAGTCAACTCCGCTGCCGGCCGCAATGCCGCGACCCAGTCTGCCTGCGCCATAGTTTCAACGCAGGGCAAGACCAACCATCCCGTTCGTGTCCGCTCGTCAGCCACGATCTGCCAGGTGCACCGTGATCTCTACCCGTGTGCCCCCGCGCAGCAACACCATCGGCAGTGGCTCGCCTACCTTCTTATGCATGAGGCCGCGCTGTACATCCTGCACCGACTGCACAGGATGGCCATCCACGGAGTGGATAAGATCGCCCACCAGCAAGCCGGCCGCGGCCGCCGCACCCTGTGCTTCCACGTGCAGCACCAGCAAAGCCTGATCTGCCCCTTCCGCGAACTGAGCGCGCAAGAGCTCCGGCACGGGAACGGCCTGCATCGCTGCGCCGAGAAAGGGCCTGGGCACATGACCTCGTTCGAGGATCGCATCCACCACTCGATCAATGGTGGCCGCAGGGACGGTGATGACGGCGTTGCGCGCCAGGGCAGCGCTGTTGATGCCTAATACGTGGCCTGATTCGTTCAGAAGCGCGCTGCCCGCCTGGCCCACGTAGAGTCGCAGGTCCGGACGAATCAACCCATCGATCTGTCCGCCACGCCAGGTTCGCCATGGGCTGCCCAGTCGCGCAATAATGCCGGCGCTGGCAGAGATGTCGCCCAAAGCGGAACGGCCAACAGCCAGCACCACTTCGCCCACACGAACGGCTGCCGTGCCTGCGCTTTGTATGGCCTTACCCAAACCAGCGTCTACCCGAAGCACCGCCAGGTCCGTGCCGGCATCTGCTCCCGCCAGCGTCGCCTGCACCGGATCACCTTGTTGCGCAACCTGCAAGGCATCGGTGCGCCGCAGCCCCTGGCGCACAGTCACGATTACGCCCGGCCGCCACACCACACCGGCGGAGGTGGAACGGCCGCCGCCATGTACCGTCACGATGCTGTCCTGCACCGCTTCTACCGCATCTGCAATCTGCCGGGAAAGCCCACTCCAGGCCCCTGAGTTCTGTACTGCTGTCGCCATGATTTTCTCCTTGAGATAACCATGCTGACACTCTCCCCGCGCCTTTACACCGCCCAGATGACCAGGTGCAGGAAGAAAAAGGCAGGTTTTCTAATGACTGAGGGGCACCCGGCAATCGTTACGGAACAGACGGTGAGAAGCGCGAGCGTTTGTGCTTTGAGTTCAGCGGAGGAGAAACGGAGAAGCAGGCCTTGCTACCGCGCTAATCCTTTTGATGGAACAGGGCATTGTTGATGTCCGGCCAGATTTCCTTGAACACAAACACGCCGCCATCAATGCCGAGATTCGTGAGCCACCGCTGATAGGTCTTGGTAAACGTGCGCTCTTCGTGGGGGTAATACAAATTGGCGACTCCCGAGAAAGCGCCCGCGCCGCCCACCTCGCTGAAGTTAAACGCCTTCTTGCCACTATCAGTGCGCGTAATCACCACGCGGCTAGCCGCATAGAACAAGCGTTTGCCGACCGGGCCCTTGCCCAGCGTGTAGTAGCGCGTGTCCTGGTGCAAAAGGGAAGGAATGATGAACTCGACCCACGTATTCTCGTTGATCGCGTCCGCCAGAGTGTGCCAGTAGTAGCGGCCATAGCCTTTTGCTCCCTGGCGAAACACAGGATAGGAATTCGTCGCCTGCCCAATCCCTGCCTGTACCCCCACAAAAATGAGGGAGGAATAGTCCAGGCTGTCGAGGAACGTCGTCTTGGCCTTGTCTTTCACCGTCTGTGGCGGCAGATGCTGGTCAGCGCTGACGGCACGAAAGTTGGGGACGATAAAAAGAATGCGCTTCGTCTGGCGGCCCTGGGAGAGCGGGTCGCTCGTGGTGGCTGCTGGCTTGGCATCTGTCGCCGGAGGGGTAGCTGCCGTCTGCAAGCCGACGCCAGGAGCGTCCGGCAACTCCGGCTGGGGCAGGGCAGCGACCGCAATGGGCGCATCCTGCACAAAAGTTACGACATCGTTGAGCGATCGTTCTTCCGCGCTCGCCGTTGCTCCCGAGACACATAGACCACTCATCACCAGCAGAACAGCAAGAACAGAGAATCTCTCGGTAAGCTTCATACGAGCCTTTTGATTCCGGGGATGTGGCTTTGGGTGCAAGCAAAGTTGTAGATCGAAGACGAGTTCACCGCAGGTCTGTCTCTCTTCGACCAGAAGCCTTCGCCTCTCCTGGGCCAGGGAGCAAACTGCTTGCGTCTTGCGAGCGCAGGCCAAAGTGATCATTTACGATGACAATCTCTGTAGCCACGGTCTCATATTTAGGGGGTAAATCGAAGGGGAACTGTCGGGCTGAGGAGGAAAGGTTCCTCCCAAGTGACTCCCCGTACTACAACCTTCAGGGCATGAGGAATTTCCTCAGCGCCGCCAAACCCTCTTCAATCGCTGCCGGGCTTACCGTATAGCTGAAGCGAACATGGCCTTCTCCCTGGCCTCCAAAGACCACTCCTGGAATGGTCGCGACATGTGCCTTGCTCAACAGTGTTTTCGCGGCGATGCGACTGTCTTTGTGGATCCGCGTCACCTGGGGAAAGGCGTAGAACGCGCCCGCGGGCATCGCGCAGGGCAGCCCTACGTCATTCAATCCATTCACCAACAGGTCGCGCCGCAGCCGATACTCTTCGCGTCGTTGGTCCAACAGGCTGCGAGGGGTGTTCAGTGCCTCAAGCGCAGCCCACTGAGTCATGGTGGAGACCCCATTCACGGAATACAGGACCAGCTTCCGCACGCCGCTCATGAACGGCTCTTCGGCCACGATGTAGCCAACACGCCATCCTGTCATTGCATAGCTTTTTGAGAAGGTATAAGTCGTGAGGGTGCGCTGCGCCATGCCGGGCAATGAGGCGATCGAAAAATGCTCGCCCTCGTATACCAGATCTTCGTATGCCTCATCCGCGATCACAATCAGGTCATGTTTGATGGCAAACGCCGCTACTTCTTCCGCCTCCGCGCGCGAGAAGACGGTACCGGTCGGGTTCTGCGGAGTGTTGTAGTAGATCGCGCGGGTGTGGGGAGTGGTGAAGTCCTCCAGGGTCCGCGTAAGGCCTGAGCTCCGCGCCGTGGCCGTGGGCACCAGCAACGCGCGCGCCTGGCACACCGTGATCATTTCTCTTATGGGTGTCCAGTACGGCGAAAACAGCAACACATCGTCGCCCGGGTCCAAAACCGACTGAAAAGCGACATAAAGCGCGTGCGCACCGCCTGCAGTAACAATGACATTTTCTGCCGACACCGCAAGCTGGTTCCGCTGGTTCAATTTGGTCGCGATGGCTTGGCGTAGCGGCTCGATGCCTGAGGATGGAGCATACCTGGTCTTGTTCTCGACCGCGGCACTCAGCAGCGCATACTTCACCGTGCTCGGGGTATCGAAGAACGGTTCTCCGCCGTGAAAGGCGTGCACGTTCTGACCGGCCGCGCGCAATTCCATCACCTTATTGCGCACCTGGACAATGTCGGAAAACCCGACCTCATCCAACCGTTTCGCCAATCGCATTGCCCCTGCCGCCATGGTTGTTCACTCCTGGCTTTCGCTGTTGTTTGCCCCCGCGCTCCTGGGTTGCTAACGTGGGACATATGTTGTCGAAATATTTCTATATCGCGGCGGGAATGGCTTTCCTGGTCGGAGCCGTTCTGGAACTCAGGCCACCCCGTAGCTTGATCGCCACCGTGCTCGACCTGGTCGCCGGCGCCATCTTTCTCTTCCTCGGCTTTGCCCCGCAGAAGACACGCTCCAAGCCGCCACAATGATCCGGCGGGGAAGCATGCTTAGACTTTCACGAAGATCTTTTTCCGGTACATCCACAACACCGGTAAGAAACAGACGAGCACATAGGCGATGGCATACAGCAACGAGCCAAACGAGGGATTCACCAGCGGGAAAAACCACTTCTGGAAGATGTAGTGCTGCAGATCCATCGCTTTACCGCCGTCGTGGACGGTAATCGTGTACAGGGCGCCGGCCAGAAGTTCAGAGATCACATAAGCCGTGATTGCGTTTGATCCAAATACCAGCCAGGGAAATGTCCAGCCGCGGGTCCACCCTTTGATCTCGACCGCGTAGAAGCAGACGGCCAGCAACAGGAGCGTACAACCGGCCGCGAACAATACATACGAGCTGGTCCAAAGTTTTTTGTTGATGGGGAACCAAACGTTCCATAACTCGCCCAGCAGCAATCCGCTGACCGCACCTATGAGAAGACCCATTGCTTTCGCCGTAAGCGCTTTGGGCCGCCGCAGCCAGATGCCCGTAAGCACTCCCAGCAGAATCGTCCCCATCGCAGGTATGTCACTGAGCAGACCTTCCGGATCGCGCACGCGTTCATAAAGACGATGAGGAAAGATCTTGCGGTCCACAAAAGCCACCCAATTCTGGTTTTGGTCCAGCAGTGGCACGTCGTGCGTGGGCAGGCCGATGCCAGGAATGGGCACCCAGCGCATCAGGATCCAGTAGCCCAGCAGGGCGGTGACTGCAGTCGCTGCGATCGCCCACGCGCGGCTATTCCAAAGATAAAGAAGGCTGGCAAACAGAAAGCAGACGGCGATGCGTTGCAGCACGCCATAGATGCGCAGAGTGCCCAGGGGGAACAAAGGGAAGCCGTTGACCACCAGCCCCAGGCAGAACAGGATGACTGCTCGCCTGAGGACGTGGAGCCGCATTGTGTTCTTTGACTCTCCGCGTGCCAGACGGCTTTCCGTCGAGAACACGATGGAAATGCCGGCGATGAAGAGAAATGAAGGGAACACCAGGTCTGTCAGCGTCCAGCCGTTCCAGGGGCTATGTTCCAGTTGACGATAACTGTAGAGGCCGCTGCCGCCGTTGTTCACCAGGATCATGAACGCGATCGTGATGCCCCGTGCCACATCCAGAGAGACCAGCCGCCGCGAAGGGTTAGCCATCGTCTGAGATGCCGTATTCCCGGTAACTGTACTTTTTGTGAACGATGTCGCCAAGCTGAGCCCTCCTACAGGCCGGTACTGCGCAGTGTATCCGCTGCGCGGAAGCGGTGTCGACTGCTAACCTGACCCTCATGCGGCGCTCTTTCATCTGGTTCGTGCTCGCGTTGGCCTGGGGACTGGACTGCGTGCTTGCATTTGCCCATCACAATCGCCTGCAAGCTGCCCTTACGGCATTCTTCGCTGCCTGCTTCTTCCTGGCCGGGCTCCTATTCCGTAAGCAGGAACGAAAGAGCCCCAGGCCGAACCGACAGTCCGGGACCAGGGGTTGATCCGCCGGCGCGGTGGGCCAGTTGAGACAAATACTTGTCGCGAAACAACCTTTGCTCCCAACGCCAGGTTGTCTTGCAGGAGAGTCACTGCCCTCGACGTGTCATCCCTGCCGAAGCGGAGTGATCTGCGTCTAGCGCGCGTTGCTTTTGCCGGTAAGTCGAAACCTTCTCCCGATTCCCGCATAATTGCATACTGCACCAGCGTCGCGATCCCTTTTTGCTGATGTCATAGAAATGGACAACGCATCCCTCGCACTTGCGAAGTCGATTTACAGGAACGTCCGTCAGGAGATGAGCTGCTGCATCAGCAAGCTCCCGCCATAGTTCGCTTGGGTTGTCGGTTGCGTCGAGATACGTCTGCCTGCGCGTGCCGGTCCGATTGCTCACCACGACATAACGGTGAGGGTAGGCCAGCAATCTCTGATTGAGTTCCTGCAGGAAGGCTGGTTCTGGAGTCTTGCCGGATACTAACCGTAGAACCGTCGAACGCAGCCTTTCCCGGAAGACGAGAAGTTCTTCCAGAAAGCGTTTGGCCGCCTGCGAACTCTGCCAGGCTTGCGCGGCTTGACCTTTTCCCGAGCCCTTAAGCAAACCTGTCGCGTTGAACCACCGGCTCAGTGATGGGAGGTCGGGCAGCAGCTCCAGGGGGCCTGCCTCGTTGATCAGGCGCGTGTTCAGGAAGTCCAGAGCCAATTGGTTTCCTACAAAGAGAAAGCCATCGATCCACTCTCCGGATTGCTGTGCAGAAGTGCCCACGTTCATCTCTCCCAAGGATAGGACGTAGAAGACCTTGCGGGAGATTCTTTTGACGCCACGTAGCGGAACTCCCAAAACATCTGCAGGATTCAGGCGGACGGCTCGTCCAAGCGCTTCTTCGTAAATTCACACAATTGTGACACCGGTATTGAATCTTTTAACGGTGTCTACGAATCTTGATGGCTGAACAAGAAGACATGCCCTGAAAGGTTTGTCTTGCCACCCTAATTCAGAGAGAGAGCCCATGACCCAGACTTACACTCCAGCCGTTCTCGCCAGCACCGTGACCTTCAGCTCCATCACAGTGGATGGTCTCAACATTGCGTACCGCGAAGCGGGCGATCCATCGAGCCCGAAGCTTGTTCTGCTCCATGGCTGGCCGGCGTCCTCGCATCAGTTCCGTGAATTGATCCCGGCGCTTGCCTCCCGTTTTCATGTGATTGCGCCCGACTATCCCGGATTCGGAAACAGTGATACTCCTGACCCAACCACCTTCTCCTACACCTTTGACAAACTGGCAGAGATTACGGAGGGTTTTCTGAAGGCAAAGGGTTTCGATCGGTACGGTCTCTACGTGCAGGATTACGGCGGTCCCGTAGGCTTTCGCATCGTGACCAAAAACCCGAAGGCTCTGGAATGGCTGATCATTCAGAACACGAATGCTTACGAGGTGGGCTTCAGTGCAGCATGGGGCGGTTTGCGAAATGCACTCTGGCTTGACCGGAGCGAGGAGAATGAGAAGGGTGCGGCGGGTCTGCTGGCAATGGAAACGGTCAAGGCCACTTATCTGGGCGGCTCAACCAACCCGGCCCTGATCAGTCCGGATACCTGGAACATGGATTACTTTCAGACGCTGCAGCGGCCGTATGGTCGTCAACTGCAACTGGATCTGTTTTATGACTACCGGAACAACGTCACGCTGTATCCCAAGTGGCAAGAGTTTCTCAAGCAACAGCAGCCGAAGACCATCATCTTCTGGGGACAGGGAGACATCTTTTTTACTCCAGAAGGCGGGGAAGCCTACCTGCAGGACTTGCCGCAAGCCGAGATGCACCGCCTGGCTGCAGGCCACTTTGCAACGGAAGATTGTCTCGAATACATCGCGAACCATATCCACGCGTTCTACGAAAAGGTTGTTGCCTAATCCCGAACCTGGACTTCTTGATAAGTCGTCGAGGGTCCAGGTTGGGTTTGCCTGGAACTCATTTTGCAGGGCACAACGTTAAGTCGTGCGGAAAAGTCGAAAGAAGGTTAGCTGGCCCCCAATTTTGTCATCCCGAGCGCAGTCGAGGGATCTGCTGTGCGCCTTTCTCCCTCCACAAATTTCTACAGAGCTCCAGCATCGGATGGGCAGAGGAACGTGGGTCTCGATAGCAGCCGCTTCGCTGCCAGGAGTGACTCTCCTGCCATCCTGCTGAAAGAATGGTTCTTCTGCGTGTCCGATGCTGGAGCTCTGTAGAAATTTGTGTCAGGAGAAAGGCGCAAAGCAGATCCCTCGACTGCGCTCCTAATGAACAATCTCTCCTTTTGTCGACAATTCCAAGGCGGATGACAGGATGAGTCGTGGTGGCTGGGACGGAGCGTCATGAACGTGCCGACATGGTGGGATGACGAGTGACGCGTCAACGCGTCACTCGGCGGTTCACTCGATACGGTGGAAGCCCCGGACTTTAGTCCGGGGGCGCGGGTGTAGAACCCGCGCTGAGGGTGGCCCTCACCATGCGACGGCTTTAGCCATGGTGGCAGCGGCGTCAGTCCGATTGGAAAAGTTGCGCATAGATTTCGCGGGGAGCTCACACGGCCGATTGGCTGGCGGGGCTTGGCTCCGCCAGGGCTGAAAGCCCTCCATCTTTGCGCGCGTTTAAGCGCGGGTCTTGAACCCGCGCCCCCGGACTGAAGTCCGGGGCTTCCACCGGGTGCGAGCGGGTTCTCCAAGAATCTTCAGCGTGTCGTTTCGATGGAGAACAGCCGAACTTGATCGTTGCCGACCTAGAGATTTGAGAAGTGAAACATTGCAGATCGCTCGGCTTCTCTCCCAATCAGCAATCCCTGCTTGTCCTCGTTCATTCCATCCTTAATTTGCCTTAAGGCAAATCAGCTGCTCGGGATGACAAAATGGGGGGCAAGCTAACCCGCAAAACATGTGTCGTACACCAAAAAAGCACGCAGGCCTGACCATCAGGTCGCCAGGATTCCTGAGTAGACTGCCATCCCGGCGACCGCATCCACGCCGATTGCATCCAGAGCATCAATCTCCGCTTGCTCGCGAATGCCGCCCGCTACGATCAACTGTCGCTGTGTCACTTGCCTCAACCGTTCCGCCACCTCCAGAGGAAAGCCCTCCATGGTGCCTTCGCGATCGATGTGGGTATACAGAAACGCCCCGCAGTACGGCTCCAATTGAGGAATGGCTTCTTCGGGAGTGAGCGCTACCTGGTCCTTCCACCCCTTCACGGCAACCCGTCCTTGCTTGGTATCCACGCTGAAGACCAACTTGGCAGATCCCACCGCTTGTGCCAGTTCGCGGGCAAACCCGATATTCACCACATCGGCGCCGCCAAACAGCGCTGAGCCCACAATCACACGCCGCGCTCCCGCGCTTAACACCGCGGCCGCTTTGTCTGCGGTGGCAATGCCGCCGCCCACCTGGCAAGGCAGGCGACCGGCAATCTGGTGAATCAACGCAGTGTTCTCACCCTTGCGCATCGCCGCATCCAGGTCGATCAACTGCACCAGGGGATAATGCGAGAACCGCCCGATCCAGTATTCAAAATCATCAAAGGCCAGCTTGAGCGTCTCGCCGTGCACCAGTTGCACGATCCGGCCGCCCATCAAATCAATAGAGGGAATCAGCATGGCAGCCTCACCGGCACACCATGCAATGCCAACTCCTGCTTCAGCGCACGCGCATCCGCGATGCCGAAGTGGAAAATGCTGGCCGCCAGGGCCGCATGCGCTTTACCCGCCTGAAACACTTCGACAAAGTGCGCGGTTGTGCCGGCGCCCCCGGAGGCAATCACAGGGATCTGCACCGCCTCAGAAACACGCGCGGTCAGCGCGCAATCGAATCCTGCACGTGTGCCATCCGCGTCCATCGAGGTCAACAGAATCTCGCCCGCCCCACGCGCTTCCGCCTCGCGTGCCCAATCGACTGCCTTCCGCCCGGTCTTCGTGCGCCCGCCGCTTACCAGCACCTCGGCGTCGCCCACCGGGTCAGCGCTCCCGTGCGCCCGCCGCGCATCGATCGCCACAATCACCGCTTGTGCGCCGAAGCTGCGCCCGATCGCGTCAATCAAAGCGGGATCAGCGATCGCAGCCGAGTTCACGCTGACCTTGTCAGCACCCGCATCGAACACCGCGGCAGCTTCTTCCGCGGTGCGAATACCGCCGCCTACCGTAAACGGGATGAACAGCTCTTTCGCCGTGCGCCGCACCGTTTCGAGGAGTGTGCCGCGGCCCTCGTGGGTCGCCGTAATATCCAGCAGAACAATCTCATCCGCGCCCGCCTCAGCATGGCGTTTGGCCAGAGCCGCCGGATCACCCGCATCCACCAGGTCGAGAAACTGCACGCCTTTAACCACCCGCCCGCTCCGAACATCGAGGCACGCAATGATGCGCTTGGTCAGCATGCCATCTCCGCAAAATTACGCAACACCTGCAACCCGGCCGCACCAGACTTCTCCGGATGGAACTGCACTCCCATCACATGAGCGCGCTCCACCGCACCCGAGAATCCCGCGCCATATTCCGTAACCGCGACGGTTTCCTCCACCACGGGCGCACGATAAGAGTGCGTGTAATACACAAACGAGCCACTGGGAACGCCACGCATCAACCGGGAATCCGGATTAACGGTTACCTGGTTCCATCCCACATGGGGCACCTTCACGCCGGCTCCAAAGCGCTCGCACTCTCCCGTGAACAACCCCAGTCCTTCTACCTCGGGCGCTTCCGTGCTGCCGGCAAACAACCATTGCAGCCCCACGCAAATACCCAGAAAAGGAACACCCTCGGCGATCACCTCACTCACCGCCGCAGTCAATCCCGTCTCCTGCAATAACTGGGTGGCCCGGAAGTGACCAACCCCGGGCAGAATGACCTTCCGGGCTGCACGCACCACCGCCGGATCCGCGGTTACGCAAGCGTCAACTCCCAGGGCGTCCAAAGCTTTCATGACGGACGTCAAATTGCCTGCCTTGTAGTCGATGACCGCAATCCCGTTCACAACAATCCTTTGGTACTGGGCAGCATCTCGCCCAATTGTTTATCCCTGGAACACGCCACGCGCAGCGCCCGCGCGAACGCCTTAAAGAGAGCTTCGATCTTGTGATGGTTCGACCGGCCATACATGGTGGCGATGTGCACGTTCGCCCGTGCCCCCCGAGCGAACCCTTCGAAGAAGTCTTCCACCAACTCGCTCTGCAAATCGCCCACCAGGCGTTTCTTGACCTTGGTTTTTACCACGCAAGCCACGCGTCCGCTCAGGTCGACCGCCGCCACGCCCAAGGTTTCATCCATCGGCATCAGAAAATACCCGGCGCGCAAAATACCCTTCTTGTCGCCCAACGCCTGATCGAACGCCTCACCCAGCGCAATGCCCACATCTTCGACTGTATGGTGCTGGTCCACATCCAGATCGCCATCACAGAGCAACTCAAGGTCAAAGGCACCATGGCGTGTGAACAATTCGAGCATGTGGTCAAAGAAGCGAATGCCGGTCTTTACTTTGTAACGGCCAGTGCCTTCAATCACCAGCTTAAGCGAGATCTTTGTCTCGGTCGTCTTACGGTCGATGGCGCCGCGGCGCAGCACTGCAGTTGATCCCTTGCTTTTCTTTTTAGCCATCACGCCCTCTTCCAATCGATCTCGTGTAGTGCTTCGGCCATCTGAGTGATCGCCTCTTTCATTTGGGCCCGTGTACCCACGGTCAGTCGAACACATCCGTCGCAACCCGGGTCATTCGACCGGTCACGCGTCAGCACACCGCGGCGGTGCATGGCCTGCACGAATTCACGATGCTGCGACCCGATCTTCACCAGAAGGAAATTGGCCTGCGAAGGCCACTGCGGAACACCCAGCGTATGCACAGCGTCTACCATCTCCGCGCGGGCCGCCTTCACTTCTTCGACATACCATTGCAGATACGCGTCATCGTTGAGCGCAGCAGGCAGGCAGGCCAAGGCCAGCGAATTGACACTGTAAGGAGAAATCACGGTGCGCAGCCACCGTTGCACTTCCACGGGCGCTGCCAGCATGCCAAGCCGCAGGCCGGCCAACCCATACGCCTTGGAAAACGTGCGCGCCACAATCAGGTTGGGCACCTTGCCCACCAGGTCCATCACCGTCTCACCCGAGAAATGATAGTACGCCTCATCCACCAGCACAGCGGCTTGCGGCGCATGCGCCAACACCGCAAGTATTTCTGCCCGGCTCGCGACCGTACCGGTAGGGCTATTTGGGCTGGCGATCGCGATCAGGCGAGTGCGCGGTGTAATCGATGCCAGTAGCGCCTGCAAGGGAAAGGCGAAGTTCTCGCCAGTCGCCACCGTCTTCACCACCGCATCCGTGCTGGAGCCATAAACCTCGTACATGGAATACGTCGGCACAGGGAACAGAAACTCGTCGTCACGATCCAGATACGTTTGGCATAACACGTGGATGGCTTCATCGACGCCGTTGGTGAGCAAAACCTGCTCCGGCTCCAGAGACAGATGTTGCGCCACCTGCGCCTCAACCTGCGCGCGTTCGGGATATCTCGCCAACTCCGCCGCCGCGATCCTGGTCAGCGCCTCAATCACACGCGGAGAGCAAGCCACCGTATTCTCATTGAAATCCAGCCGCAATCCGTCACGGCCGCCCAGCGGCGGATGATAGGCGCGCATCCGTTGCACGGCGGCGCGCGGAGACGGTGACGGTGGCGAAACCATATCAGCCATCGATCCCCCTCGCCCGTACCGCTTCCGCATGGCCATGCAATCCCTCGGCCGTAGCCAGGGCGATCGCCTCAGGCCCCAGACGCTGCATGCCGGCCTGCGTATATTCCTGCACCGTGATCAGCTTGACGTAATCCATCACGCTCAGCCCGCCGCGCACGGCAGCTACGCCCCCGGTCGGCAACGTATGGTTAGGGCCCGAGACATAGTCCCCCATCGGCTGTGCCGAGTAATCCCCGATAAACACCGAACCCGCATTGCGCACCCACGCGAGGTCTGCTTCGCTATCGACCGTCAAGTGCTCCGGGGCCAGTCGATTGGTCAGCGCCTGTGCCTCTTCCAACGAGGCACACACCACGGCCAGGCCATGCCGTTTGATGGCCTCTTTGGCCACAGCATTAGTCTTGACCCGGCGCTCCACCTCTTTCACTACCTTTTGCGCCAACTTTTCTTGAGTCGTGATGAAAATCGCCAATGCTTCCGGATCATGTTCCGCCTGCGCCACCAGGTCGGCGGCAATGCCCCGCACTTCGCCGCGCTCACTGGTCACCACGATCTCTGTCGGGCCTGCCAGCATGTCGATGGCGCAATCGAACGCCACCATTTTTTTCGCCGCGGTCACGTACCAATTGCCTGGACCCACAATCTTGTCCACGCGTTCCATGGTCTCGGTGCCATAGGCCAGGGCAGCCACCGCCTGCGCACCGCCCAGGCGATAAAACGAGTGGATACCCAGCATGGCAGCCGCCGCGAGTGTTTCCCTGGCGGGCTTCGCTGAGGTCACCACGATGCGCGGCACCCTGGCCACCTGCGCAGGAATCACCGTCATGAGCAAGGTGGAAGGCAGCGGATAGCGCCCGCTCGGCACATAGCACCCCACCGCACCCAGCGGCCGCACGCGCTGGCCGGTGATTAATCCCTCGCTCTCCGCGTTCCACTCCTGCGGCATCTGCCGCTGCGCAAAATCACGAATGTTCGCCGCCGCTATCTGCATGGCTTCTCGTAGCGGCCGCGGCGTTTGCTCCCACGCCTGCTCCATCTCCGCGCGGCTAATCTCGATGGGCTGCTTTGGGTCCAGGCCATCAAGCTTCGCCGCGTAACGCCGAACCGCCTTATCGCCGCCCTTGCGTACGGCGGTAACGATTCGCTGCACCACCGGCATGGCGCGCTCAGTATTCTGCGCGCTCCGTTGCTCCAACGCGCGCAGCATCCTGAGCGTCTTGCTGCTGCCAAGGCCCTGTGTCTTCACCAGCTTCATGCTTGCCTCTCGTCCCTTACAACACGATCTTGTTCAGCGGATACTCTACGATGCCCGTAGCACCCGCACTCTTGAGTTTGGGAATCACGTCGCGCAGCACGCTCTCTTCAAGCACAGTGTTCAGCGCAGCCCAACCAGCATCGCTCAGCGTGGAAATCGTGGGCGATGCGAGCGCCGGCAAAATGCCCAGCACCTTCTCCAGGTTCTCCTTCTGCACGTTCATCATCAAACCAACCCGCCCTTGCGCTGCAATCGCCCCACTCAGCATCAAGGAAATATTGTCGATCTTCTGTCGCTTCCACGGATCGGCATAGGCTCCACGATTGGCAATCAGGTGGGTTTCGCTTTCCATCACTGTGTCGATAATGCGCAAGCGGTTGGCTCGCAACGAGCTGCCAGTCTCGGTCACTTCCACGATGGCATCGGCAAGCGTCGGCGGCTTTACCTCGGTCGCTCCCCAACTGAATTCCACTTTTACTGGAACGTTTTTCGCCGCGAAGTATCGCTTCGTCACTTCGACCAGTTCGGTCGCGATCGTCATGCCACTCAACTCTTCCGCTTTTTGAAAGGAGGAATCCTCGGGAACCGCCAGCACCCATCGCACTTTGGTGCGCGTCGCCTTGGAATAGGTGAGGGAAGTGACGCTGGTCACATCCAGCCCGCTCTCCACCACCCAATCGATTCCCGTCAACCCCGCATCGAGCACGCCCTTCTCTACGTAGCGAGCCATCTCCTGTGCGCGAATCAACATGCACTCGATTTCGTTATCGTCGATGCCAGGAAAGTACGAACGGCCATTGGCATAGATATGCCAGCCCGCCCGCTCGAACAGCGCGATGGTGGCATCCTGCAAGCTTCCTTTGGGAATGCCCAGCTTCAGCTTACCGGCCATGGGTCGCCTCCACCGGCACGGGAATGGACATCGGAATGGCCCGGGTGAAGCAGCTGACCGTGCCCTCATGGCAAACCAGTCCGTCGCCTTCCACGACCACCTTGAACAGCAGCGTGTCCTGGTCACAATCCGTAGCGGCCGAGATCACCTTCAACCGGTTGCCGCTGGTTTCGCCTTTCATCCAGAGCTTCTGCCGCGTCCGGCTCCAAAAAGTCACAAACCCGGTCTCCAGCGTCTTCTGATAGCTGATCTCGTTCAAAAATCCCACCATCAGCACCTGGCCGCTCGCCGCATCCTGCACGATTGCAGGCAGCAGTCCATCCATCTTGCCAAAATCCAATTCCAACGCTTCGCTCATTGCCTGCCTTCTCCTCTGTTACGAACCGCTAAACGCAAAAAAGCCCGCGTGCGCTGAGCGCCGGCGGGCTTTTTGTAATCCTGGTCTCCTGGCCTCTAAATCTGGCCGGAACCGTCCGCCGACACGCTCGTCACGTGATGATGGTGATGACGATGATGGTGGCTGCGGACTAGCATTCTCACTTAAAAACTATCCGTCTCTCCGCTCCGTGTCAACCTCGCCGCCATCCGGCGTCTGCTACCATGCCGCGTATCCGCCGCATGCAAACCAACGTCGCCAAATTACCGTATTTGCTGCTGGCCCTGTTGGTTGCTGGTTCGTCGCTTTTCTATGTAGCCAGCACCGCCGCGATCTTCGACAGCTTCGTGAACGGGGACCGCGCCCGCCCGCCTCTCGACTTCTCCAGGGATGCACGTTTTCTGGTGCAGCCCCTCCCCGAGTCCAGGCGCGCCGGCATGCACCCTGACGATGAAGTGATCTCGGTCAACAACGTTCCGTTCACCGGGATGGCTGGCCTGATCCGCCAGACCTTCAAAGCCCACCCCGGGCAAACCGTGGCTATTCTCTATCGCAACCTGGCAGGCGAAATGCACACAGCGCACGTGCAACTGATGCCGCACCAGGTCAGACGGCCCGCCCTCATCGGCTGGATCCTCAACATCATCCTGGTGCTGATCTTCCCCGCCTTCTGCCTTCTCCTGGGCTATTGGGTCGTGCTGGCCAGGCCTCTCGATTGGAATGCCTGGTTTCTGCTCGGCATCATGAATGTGGTGCCTGCCTTTATCGGGCGGCCCGGCTACTTCCCCGGGTTTCTCACTCCGTTCACCGTGTTCTGGCAGCTTTTTGCGCTGCAGTGGATGTTCGTTTCACTCATCCTCTTCAGTATTTATTTCCCGGTGCGCTCCCGCCTCGATGCCCGCTATCCCTGGATCAAGTGGACCCTCATCGTCCCCCAGATCGCGCTCATCCCAGCTCAATGCGCGCTCCAGTATGGGCGGCTCTACCACCATCGCTTTCTCGAACGCTTCCATGCCTTGAGCGAACCACTGGAAATAGTAGGGAATGTCTTTGCCGCACTTACACTCTGCGTGTTCATCGCCGCCATCGTACGCAAGCTGCTGACGGTTCCCACCAAAGATGCCAAACGTCGCCTGGGTGTCGTCGCTGCGGGTTCCCTGCTCGGCCTGGGCCCGGTGCTTATACTCCTGCTCGTTACCACCTTCTCGCCTCGGCCGCTTTTTGAAATGGCGCCTTCCTGGGCGCTCATCACCGTGGGCATTCTCTTCACCTTCTTCCCTCTATCGCTCGCCTACACGCTGATCGTGCAGCGCGCGCTCGACCTGCGCATCATTCTGCGCCAGGGCACCCGCTATGCCTTTGCTCGTGGCACGCTCTGGGTTCTGCAGGCCATCGTTTTCGTCTTTCTCGGCGTTCGCATCTTTCGCTTCTCTCATGAGTCAGGCCCTGGCCTCCATCTGATCGCGCCCCTCATCTGGGCCATGTTGGTGTGGTTTCTACGCCGCCGCATCGCACGCCCGCTTTCCCTATGGCTCGACCGCCGCTTTTTCCGCGAAGCCTACTCGGTCGAACAGGTACTCATCGAACTCTCGGAGCAGGCGCGCACCTTCACAGAAAACGAACCCCTGCTGCGCACCATCACCGAGCGCATCCGGCAAACGCTGCATGTGGAGCAGATCTCCTTCCTCTTACGCAGCGGAAAGCTTTTTGAGTTGCAATACGCGCAAGGGCTCACCGCCGCAGGCACCCTTTCACTGCCAGAAAACTCATCCACCATTCGTTCCCTGGTGATCGATCGCAGTCCGAAGCGCGTGTTCCGCGAACACCCGGATCCGTGGCTGGCCCTCGCCGCACCTTCTGAGGTCGCTGTACTCGACGAGCTGCACGCCGAGCTGCTCTTGCCGCTGACCGGCCGCGCCAGCCTGATCGGGGTCATGGCGCTGGGGCCCAAGTTGAGCGAAGAGCCGTATTCCCGCTCAGACCGGCAGTTGCTCTCCTCGGTCGCATTGCAAACCGGCCTCGCCATTGAGAACAACACGCTGGTCCATCACCTCGCGGAAGAATCAGCCGGGCGCCAGCGCATCAACCGCGAGATCGAGATTGCCCGCGAAGTACAGGAGCGGCTGCTACCGCAGATCTACCCCATCGTTGCTGGCGTGGAGTTCGCCGGCTACAGCCGCACCGCCCAGGAAGTAGGCGGCGACTACTACGACTTTATCGAGCTCGAGAACGGTCGTCTGGGCATCGCCATCGGCGATGTATCGGGCAAAGGCATCTCCGCCGCCCTGCTCATGGCTTCGATTCGTGCCGCCCTCCATGGGCTCACGTTTAGTGGAACGCTCGATCTCGCACGGCTCATGCAGGGTCTGAACCGCATCATCTACGATTCCTCCACCAGCAACCGCTTCGTGACTTTCTTTTTTGCCGAATACGACCCGCTCACGCGCACCCTTGGCTACGTGAATGCCGGTCACAACGCACCCGTAATCTTGCGCCTGTCCTCGTCCGAGGTGAATAGTAATCCCAATCCGCAGGCGCCCTGCATCGTGGAGCGTCTCGAGACAGGCGGTCCGGTGGTCGGCATTTTCAACCAGGCGCAATACCAGCAAGGCTGCGTGCAGTTGCAACCGCACGATGTGCTCGTGGCGTTTACCGACGGCATCAGCGAAGCCATGAGGGCGGACTATGAGGAATGGGGAGAAGATCGCCTGATTGCCGCGGCGCAGGCCAACTCCCACCGGGCCGCGCCAGACTTCGTCACTGCCATCGTTTCCTGTGCAGACAAGTTCACCGCAGGTGCAGCCCAGAATGATGACCTCTCCCTGGTTGTCCTGAAGGTCCTTTGATGCTTTGGCGCAACGTGCTGGTGGGCGCCCTTATCTGCGCCGCAGTGCCAACAATGCATGCGCAAACCCCGCCCAGCCAGTACGTCACCCTGATGAGCCAGGGAAAAGCGATCGCCTGCACGGTCTATGAAGCTGAGCAGGCAGTGGCCACCATCATCTATTTGCGGGGCCCGAGTGCGGAGGAAGTGACCCTCAGCCGCCAGGAAGCCAACTTCTTCGCTAGCCACGGCTTCCGCGTGGTCGTGCCGGACTATCTCAGCGTGACGCAAAACGCAGCACTCACGGTGGCGAATTACCGTCGTTGGTCGCAGGCAGTCGAGGATATGGTTGCCGACCTGCGCGCGCGTCCACTCCCGCAGGACCAGAAAATCGCGCTCGCCGGTCAGGGCCTGGGCGCTTCGGTTGCCCTCATTGCCGGTTCCAGTCGCCTGGAGGTCAAGGCCATCGCAGAGTGGTCCGGGCTACTGCCAAACCAATTCTTCTCCCAGGTAAAAACGATGCCGCCGCTGCTGATCCTGCATGGCGAGCTGGATGAGCAGGTGCCCATCGTCAACGCCCGTCAGCTGGTGCGTCTGTGTCTGCTGAAGGACTTCACCTGCGAGCCGCAAATCTTCGCCGGGGAGGGTCATCTCTTCAACCCGCAAAACCAGGAAACCGCAAATCAGCGAGCCCTCGCCTTCTTCCGCGTCTACCTGCACTGAACCTCACAGGGTAAAAACCAGGTCGCCCAATCAACACCAGGGTGGCCCATTCAAGCCGCTTTGTGGCTTGAGTGGGGGACATGCCCTGTCATCGAACCTGTCACAATAGCCCAGCAATATCCACCGGAGGATCCTTCAACCCAAGCCCCGTCATATGCAACCGCGACGATTCCTGCAGATAGTAGTGCAGCCGTGCAGCAGCGGAAGCGTAATTCAAACCCTCATCCCGAATATTCGAAATGCAATTGCGTTCAGAATCTTTCTTCCCCGACCGCGGCTCCCACGTGATGTACACCCCGAGCGAATCAGGAGAGCTGAGTCCCGGCCGCTCCCCAATCATCACCACAACCAGGGAAGCCCGCAGTGCCTCGCCAATCGCATCGCCCACGGCCACTCGGCCCTGCGTGACGACACAAATCGGAGCGAGCCGCCACCCAGCAATCAACGGCAATAACGAGCGCAACAAGCCCAGCGCGTGCCGTTCCACGGCCATCGCCGACAACCCATCGGCAATCACAAACACCACGTCGTACTCGCCGGGACTGAGCTGTGCCGCCGACTCTGCCAGCAAGCGCCGCCCCAGGTCGGGTCTCCTTAGGTAAGTCGCCCGATCCTGCGCCTGGCTCTCCAGCGCCAGCGCCGGCAACTCCGCACGCCGCAACTCATCGATCAGCATGCGCACGTCCATGGCCGCATGCACCGCATCCCGAGCCCGAGCGTGCGCCAATTGAAACTCCAGCAAGGGACGCGTCGCCAGGCTAACCCCGGTACTCGGCAGCGCGATCCGCGCAGGCGTATAGCTACGCAAAGCCTCACGAGCACCAGCCGACATAGCCGGCGGCGTCAACTCCAACACGGGTTCAGCAAGCCTGGCCTTCAACTCCCGACTCATCCGCCCACCCCTCGAACAGTCTGCATCCGTAAAGCTAATGTAAACAAGGTCATCTGTTCACCCTGACTCAAATCTCCAGGTCGGCAACAATCACTTTCGGCTGCTCTCCACCGGAACGACGCGCTCAAAGGTTCTCGGAGCATCCGGTCGCACCCGGTGGAAGCCCCGGACTTTCAGTCCGGGGGCGCGGGTGCAAGACCCGCGCTTAAACGCGCACAAAGATTGAGGGCTTTCAGCCCTGGTGGAGCCAAGCCCCGCCAGCCAATCGGCCGTGTGAGCTCCCCGCGAAATCTACGCGCAAGTTTCCAATCGGACTGACGCCGCTGCCACCACGGCTAAAGCCGTCGCATGGTGAGGGCCACCCTCAGCGCGGGTTCTACACCCGCGCCCCCGGACTAAAAGTCCGGGGCTTCCACCGTATCGAGTGAACCGCCAGGCGACGCGTTGACGCGTACCTCGTCATCGCCATCATGTCGGCACGTCCATGACGCTCCGTCCCAACCACACGACTCATCCTGTCATCCGCCTTGCAATGAACGACGAAAGGGGAGGTTGTTCATTAGGAGCAGATCCTCGACTTCGCTCCTAATGAACAAACTGGGAAGCGTTCTGGACGAGGGTTCAAATGTCCCCCACTCAAGCCAAACTCGGCTTGAATGGGCCACCCTACAGTTTTTAGGGTCCGATTTGCTCCCTGCCCGCATCCAGAAAAGCCGAGGGTGGCCCACTCAAGCCGCGTTTGGCTTGAGTGGGGGACATCCTGCTCCGCTCGCTCAGCCAGACCGATGCGTATCGCACCCCGTTCATTCCGTCCTTAACTTGCACTGCAAGCAGATTGCTCGGGATGACAAAAAGAGGATAGATGGGGGGAGGGCTACGCTGAGAGGTAGGGCTACGTCAAAAAAGCAGGAACATTCAACCGCGAACGCGCATCCCCCTGCAGCCACGCCTCGAACTCTGGAGCCGGCCGCAGCCCCAGTGCCCGCCGCAAATAAAGCGCGTCGTGGAACGAAGTGCTTTGGTAATGCAGCATCACATCATCCGCGCCGGGAACACCCATGATGTAATTCACCCCGGCCGCGCCCAGCAACGTAAGCAGCACATCCATATCATCCTGATCGGCTTCCGCGTGGTTGGTGTAGCACACGTCGCAACCCATCGGCAGACCTAACAACTTGCCGCAAAAATGATCCTCCAACCCCGCGCGAATAATCTGCTTGCCGTCATACAAGTACTCCGGTCCGATAAAGCCCACGACGGTATTCACCAGCATCGGCCGGTATCGCCGAGCCACCGCATACGCGCGCGCCTCGCACGTCTGCTGGTCGACCCCATGGTGCGCATCGGCAGAAAGCGCACTCCCCTGGCCTGTCTCGAAATACATGACGTTCTCGCCCAGGGTGGGGTTGCCGCCTTCGCTCGCCGCAGCAAACGCCGCGCCCCGTTTCAGCTCCCGGGCCGCCGCATACGCTTCATCCAGCAGCGAAAGATTCACCCCAAACGAACGGTTGGCGGCCTCTGTTCCCGCAATGGATTGAAACACCAGGTCCACCGGAGCTCCCTGGCCAAGCGCCACCATGAGGGTAGACACATGGGCCAGCACGCAACTTTGAATAGGGATCTCATACTTCTGCCGCACATGGTCGATCAACTGTAACAATGTCTGTACGCTTTGCGCATTATCCGCAGCAGGGTTAATGCCAATCACGGCATCGCCGGAGCCCAGCAGCAGGCCATCCACCATCGCCGCCGCAATGCCGGCCGGGTCATCTACGGGATGGTTCGGTTGCAGCCGGGTCGACAGCCGCCCGGGCAAGCCCACGGTGGTGCGAAACCGCGTAACCACCCGAATCTTGCGCGCCACCAGGATCAGGTCCTGGGCGCGCATCAACTTGCTTACGGCAGCGGCCATCTCCGGCGTGATGCCGGGCGACACCGCTGCCAGCATCTCCCCGGTCGCCGCATCTGAAAGCAGCCAATCGCGAAACTCACCCACCGTCAACGACGAGAGAGGGGCAAACGCCACCCGGTCATGCCCGTCGATGATCAGGCGGGTCACCTCGTCCTCTTCATAGGGAATGAGCGCATGCTCGAGAAAATCACGCAGCGGCACATCGGCAAGCGTCATCTGCGCGGCCGCCCGCTCTTCTGCCGTCTCCGCGGCCACCCCGGCGAGTGCGTCTCCAGAACGATAGGGGCTAGCCTTCGCCAGAACTTCGCGCAGGTCGGCAAACTGGTACGTGACTTCGCGGATCGTTCTGCGCAGCCGCATGCTGTGGTCCATACTAATACGGCCTAATCCCGTCAACGCATACCTGTTATTCTCGAACCCCCGGAGGGCGGAACCATCTCAAAAAATTACTCATTCACCATCGCGCTGAGCCTCTTGGCCGGCATCGTCTCCGCGCAGCAAGCCATGGCACAATCACCGGCGCCCGCCTCACCCGATCGTCCTGCACGCAGCGCGGCTGTTGGACATCGAAGCAGGCCGTATCGTCACCCCTGGCGAAGTGCTCATCGATGGGGATACCATCCAGGCCGCCGGCACCTCGGTAGCCCATCCCGTTGGCGCGGAAACCATTGATCTGGGCGACACCACCCTGATGCCCGGCCTGATCGATGCGCACACCCACCTCTTCCTTCACCCGGGCGCGGAAGATCTGCAGACCGTGCTTGAATCCGTCCCGCAACGGGTCATCACCGCTACCCTCGCCGCGCGCGCCGACCTGCTCGCCGGGTTCACCGCCGAGCGCGACATGGGCACGGAGGGCGCAGGCTCAGCCGACAGCGCCGTGCGCGACGCCATCGACCAGGGAACTATCCCGGGCCCCCGCATGCGGGTCAGCGGCAACGCCATCAGCGTACTGGGTGGGCATGAAGACGCCATCCATTACAACCCGGAACAGCACGTGCTCTCGAACGCCACCTACGCCAACACCGGCGATGAACTCGTCACCGTGATCCGCCAACAAATCAAAGAAGGTGCGGATTTTATCAAGATTTATCAAACTGGCCGTGACTTCCTTAAAGATGGCCAGTTTCATAGCACCGTGCAGTACACGCAGGCGCAACTGGCGCAGGCCGTGGCCGAGGCAGCCCGCCTGAACACGCGAGTGGCCGTACATTGCGAAGGCGAACCGGGCGCACTGTATGCCGTTCAGGCCGGGGTAGCTTCCGTAGACCACGCCGACCAACTGGGCGATGAAACCATGCGCCTTATGCACGAAAAGCAGATCTACGCGGTGCCCACCTTCGCCATCCAGGAATACTTCTACGCCCACGCCGCCTCGCCAAAAGCCGCAGAACTGGAAAAATGGCTGCTCAACTACCACGTTGAGCAATTCCGCCGTCAGCTGGCGCAGGGAGTCCCCATGGCGGTGGGGTCCGATGTGGGCCCGTTTCCCCATGGAACCCAGGCCCGTGAGTTCGAGCTCATGGTCCAGTACGGCATGAAACCAATCGACGTCCTCAAGGCCGACTTGCTCCACGGAGCACGCCTACTGGATTGGGAACATGAAATTGGCGTGCTGAAGCAGGGCTACAAAGCGGATGTTGTCGCCGTTCCCGGCAACCCTATGGACGACATCAGCGTCTTAACTCACGTCTCATTCGTCATGAAAGCTGGCACTATCTACCGTCGTTAGGCGGCGATGCTCTTCGTCTGCCGCATTGAAATTCAATAGGAACTTGTATAGTATGCAGAGCGGTCTTTGAGCGGAAAAACTTGCATATTGGGCCTAAGCCGCACGCGACGCTGCAATCGTTCCAGTAAGTGAAGGAGAAAGCATGAAGAAAACAGTAGCAACGCTAAGCCTATTAGGCCTGATGGTTCTGCCCTCGTTTGGACAGGATAAAGAAGCGGATCGTGTGATGTCCGCAGGAACTGTAATTCAGCAGATCATGGATCTGCCCGATGACATCCCCCAGGACGTAATCGACAAGGCAGACTGCGTCGTTGTACTGCCCTCGGTCGTCAAGGCGGCCTTCATTGTGGGCGGCAGCTATGGTCGCGGTGTTCTGACCTGCCGCAGCGGTAAGAACTTCCGCGGACCCTGGAGCGCACCGAGCATGATGGCCCTGGAAGGCGCAAGTGTCGGCTTCCAAATTGGCGGTCAGGCGACCGATTTCGTGCTCCTGCTCATGTCGCCGACCTCGGCAGCCAACATCCTCAAGAGCAAGGTCAAGATTGGTGGCGATGCATCGGCAGCAGCCGGCCCGGTAGGCCGCAATGCTTCTGCTGAAACCGATGTCACCATGCGGGCAGAGATCCTGTCCTACTCGCGTGCACGCGGCCTGTTTGCCGGCGTGTCTTTGTCTGGTTCCACCCTGCGCCCTGACGACGACGGCAACAAGCGTCTCTATGGCAAGGCCGTCACCGCGGATCAGATCGTGTTTGACAAGGCAGTACCGGCGCCCCCGTCAGCCGCCAAGCTGCTGCGCACCCTGAACAAGCATTCCCCAAAGAACCTGTCCAAAAATCCGTAATTTCCAGGTACGAGCAACGATCGGATGGCGAAAGCTATCCGATCGTTTGTTTTATTGAACGTTTTGTCCTTAGGAGGGCGATCATGTTTCACCTGTTATGGGAAGCGGTCATCGGTCTGATTGTGGGCGCCTTGGCCAAATTCATCATGCCCGGTAAAGATCCCGGCGGCATATTCATCACCATGCTGATTGGCGTTGCCGGCGCGTTGTTGGCGACTTTCATCGGTAGTCATGTGGGCCTGTACCAGGAAGGTCAGAGTGCCGGCTTCCTGATGTCTCTGCTTGGAGCGATCATCCTCCTGGCCATCTACCGGGTCATCAAAGGCCGCACCGCCAGGGCCTAAGCCCGGGCTAGACCAAGCGCCATCCACCTCCCGAAGGGGCGAGTTCCTTCCCCCGACTCGTCTCTTGGGGAATACCCGCGCCGGCTGACTTCGCCGATTGCCGCCTCCGCTTGCCCCCTCCCCGCCCCTTGCCCCGCCCCAAGGTCCCGCTGATCGGTGCCGCTAATTCGGTCCCCCTTTATCCACCTCTTCCACAGTTTCCCGCCTTTTCCCAGCCTTGCTGGCACCCCTACCGCAGCGTAGCCTTGTCTAGTTCGCTGAGGGGGTACAAATCCGCATCGTTAGCGGCCCTCCGCAGATCTCCACAGCTGATTGCCGCGTTCTGGTGCACCCGTGTCTAGATCTGCCTGTAAACTACTAGATATTGTGGTTCTCGCTTGACACACGCGATCCACAGCGGTACTTTCGCATCTCACACGGTTGTTCATTTCGATTCTCGTTCCACCGTTTCGGTATTTCGGCAGCCCCAAAAGCCTGGTTGTTTTGTGCGTCCGGGAACGCCATATTTACCCCTAATTGAGGCGCCAGGATCGAGCGTCAGGGGCAGCTTTCCTGTCATCTAAATTCGTTAGGAGATCCAATGGCCGAGGCCACCAATTCCGTTACTTCCCCCGCCACAAACGTCCGGGCCGCCCAATCCAGTCAGTCTGTCCAAAAATCCGCCGCAACTACCGGTGTGCGGTGTGCTCGGTATTTTTCCAAACCGGGCGTTTCCCCCTACAACGAAGTTGCCTGGGAACGACGCACCGCTTCGATCACCGATGCGAGCGGTGGAACGATTTTCGAGCAAAAAGACGTAGAGGTCCCGGTCGACTGGTCCATGACCGCCACCAACATCGTCGCCTCGAAGTACCTGCACGGCCACGTAGGCACGCCACAAGGCGAGTTCGGCGCGAGAGAGACCGGCGTACGTCAGCTGGTCGCCCGCGTCGCGGAAACCATCCGTGACTGGGGCATGGCCGGCGGCTACTTCGCTACTGCCGAAGACGCAGCCATCTTCCACGACGAGCTGGTGCACCTGCTGGTCACCCAGAAAGTGGCTTTCAACTCGCCCGTCTGGTTCAACGTCGGCTGTGAACGGCTGGAGCCGAACTCCGACGCACAAAACTGGCACTGGAACCCGCACACCTGCGCAGTGGAGTTCTCCTCCACCGGCTATCACAACCCGCAGTGCTCCGCCTGCTTCATCAACTCGGTCGATGACTCGCTGGACTCGATCCTGACCCTGGCCAAGACCGAGGGCATGCTCTTCAAGTGGGGCTCCGGCACCGGCACCAACCTATCCAGCATCCGTGGCTCGATGGAGACCCTCTCCGGTGGCGGCACCGCCAGCGGCCCGCTCAGCTTCATGCGCGGCTTTGATGCCTTTGCCGGCGTTATCAAGTCCGGCGGCAAAACCCGTCGCGCCGCCAAGATGGTCATCCTGAACGTCGACCACCCAGACATTGCCGACTTCATCGAGTGCAAGGCCAAGGAAGAAGTAAAAGCCTGGACACTGATGCAGGCCGGCTACGACGGATCTGGCCCGGACTCCGAGGCCTACAGCTCCATCTTTTTTCAGAACGCCAACAACTCCGTCCGGGTAAACGACGAGTTTATGCGTGCGGTCGAGCGCGACCAGGACTTCGCCACCCGTAAGGTAAAGGGCGGGGAGCCGGCAAAAATCTACAAAGCCCGCGACCTGATGCACAAGATTGCAGAAGCCACCTGGCAATGCGGCGATCCTGGCATGCAGTACGACACCACCATCAACAAGTGGCACACCTCCAAGAACTCGGGCCGCATCAACGCCTCGAACCCGTGCTCGGAGTACATGTTCCTCGATGACTCGGCCTGCAACCTGGCCAGCTTCAACCTGCTCAAGTTCACCACGTCCACCGGTAGTTTTGACGTCGAAGCGTATCGTCACGCGATCGACATCATGATCACCGCGATGGACGTTCTGGTCGACAACTCCGGCTACCCGACGGAATCGATCGTCCGCAACTCCCACGACTACCGCCCTCTCGGTCTCGGCTACGCCAACCTGGGCGCCTTGCTGATGGCCATGGGTCTGCCGTATGACAGCGATGCAGGCAGAGACTTCGCCGCCGCGCTGACCGCCATCATGTGCGGCCAGGCCTACCTGCAGTCTTCCGTCCTGGCAGAAAAGGCGCCCGCACTTGTGTCGGCCACGCCTCTTTGCCAGCAAGCGCAATACGCCGATGGCTCAGGAATGGCTCAGCGTGGTGGCGCATGCCCCGGCTTCTACGTCAACCGTGAGCCGTTCCTCGACGTCATCCGCATGCACCGGGCGGAAGTAAACAAGATCGGCCAGCGCAACAGCACTGAGCCCTTCACCACGCCGCAATTGGCGGCGCTGATTGAAGCCAGCAAAGACTGCTGGGACCAGGCGCTGGCCCACGGCGAGCAGCACGGCTATCGCAACTCACAGGTCACCGTGTTGGCGCCGACCGGCACCATCGGCTTCATGATGGATTGCGACACCACCGGCATCGAACCTGACCTGGCCCTGGTGAAGTACAAGAAGCTGGTAGGCGGCGGCATGATCAAGATCGTGAACAACACGGTCCCGACGGCGCTCTTCAAGCTTGGCTACACCAATCCGCAAGTGGATTCGATTGTCAGCTACATCGATTCGACGGGCACCATTGAAGGCGCACCCGGCATCAAGCCCGAGCACCTCGCCGTGTTCGATTGCAGCTTCAAGCCGAGTAAAGGAACGCGCTCCATCCAGTCCTCTGGCCACATCAAGATGATGGCGGCGGCACAGCCCTTCCTTTCCGGAGCCATCTCCAAAACCGTCAACCTGCCGCACGATGCCACGATCGACGATATCGTCGATGCCTACATGGAATCCTGGCGTCTGGGTCTGAAGGCCGTAGCCATCTACCGCGACGGTTCCAAGGGAGCTCAGCCGCTGAACGTTTCTGACGGCAACAAGGCCAAGGCCATTAAGAATGCCCTGGGCACGGAAAGCACGGCTGACCTGGCCGTAAGCGCGGCAGCAACGCGCGTGCTGGCCGCCATGGCACAAGGCGACACGACCTCCATCGGTGACGATCTCCGCGTGCTGGAAGACAAAGTATCGGCTCGGCTCGAAGTGACGGCGAATGCCGTTGTGACCGCCGCCAATGCTTTCTCGAGCTCGATTGCCAATGCAGTGAACCTGGGCCACGCGGCTGCCTTACGCGCGGAGCCGGACTCTTCGCAGGGGCCGCCGCGGGCCGTGCGCCATCGCTTGCCGGAAGAGCGGGCATCGCTGACGCATAAATTCTCCATAGCCGGGCATGAAGGTTACATCACGGTGGGTATGTACCCAAATGGGCAGCCGGGAGAGATCTTCATCAAGATGGCCAAGGAAGGTTCCACCGTTTCTGGCCTGATGGATTCGTTCGCAACGGCGGTCTCGCTTTCACTGCAGCATGGGGTTCCGCTCAAGGTTTTGTGCGAGAAGTTCGCGCACACCCGCTTTGAGCCCTCCGGCTGGACGGGCAGCGAACAGATTGGCTTTGCCAAGTCGATCATGGACTACATCTTCCGCTGGCTGCAGCTGCGCTTCCTTTCCGGGCAACAGCTAAGCCTGTTCACCGGCATGGCCGTAGCTGCGCCGGCCGCCACGCCTACGCTCGATGAGGCGCCGCTACTGGGGGTGGACACGTCGAAATACGAAACGAAGTATGAGACCAGACCACCGTTGAGCGGCATTCAACCCGAGCCTGGAGCTGCTCCCCAGGGCGGAGCCAATTCCGCTTACACCATGGAAGACCGAGGAATCTTCGGAGCACCCGACGTCCACAAAGTCTCGGGATCGAAGTTCCACGCTGCCGATGCCATGCGAGAGTATCTCGACATGGGAGACGCGCCCAGCTGCCACACCTGCGGAGCCATCATGGTACGCAACGGTAGTTGTTACCGGTGCATGAGCTGCGGATCCACCAGCGGCTGCAGCTAACCATCTCTTAGCAAATCTGAGCCGTCGCCGGTGGAATCATCACCAGCGACGGCTTCTTCTTTTGTACTTGTTTGGTTGTGCTGAGAGTTACGGATGAGGTGCAGTGCCTCAAGATTGTGGATCGGGGCGGAGCCGTCGAACGTTCATGGGGTCAGGCCACCCAATCGTTACAAATGACTGTGGCAAATAAAGCGAGGTGTTACCTGGGGTACGCAAACGGGACGGTGCTTGTCTTCACACCAACCATCTGTTATCAACGGTGCTGATCCTCAGGCTTTAAGGCGCCTTCATGTCAGCTACCCTACGTACTTTTCTGCGCTGCACTGCCATCGCGGTCCTTCTGGCCAACGCTTCGTTGAATGCGCAAACCAGGGAAGCCCCGCTACAACGCTTGCCAGGGAACCCCGCGCCCAATGGCAGCCGGGTCGTCGATCGCGGCCCCGTCCCTGACACCATGGCTCTCGATCACATCCTGCTTATGCTGCGCAGATCCGCGACCCGCGAGCAGGCGCTCGACGCATTCATGCGCCGGCAATACGATCCTCACTCCGGCGACTTCCACCACTGGCTCACGCCCGAGCAATTCGGCGAGCAATTTGGGCCGTCTCCCGCGGACGTGGCCGCCGTCACGCAGTGGCTCGTACAACAAGGCTTCACCGTCAACCACGTGCCAGCCGGCGGATTATTTGTAGATTTCAGCGGCACCGCCGGTATGGTGGCCCGCGCTTTCCATACGGAGATCCACCACTACCAGCTCGACGGAGAAGATCACTACGCGAACGCGTCCGACCCTGCTATCCCTGCGTCCCTGGCCAGCACCGTCAGCGGCTTCCGCGCACTGAATGACTTCCATCCTCATCCCCAGGTTCGTCACCTCGGCACCGCGCACTACGATCGCTCAACCGGTACATGGTCCCGCGCCACCGAACCACGTCCGCACCTCACCAACCCGCCCGGAAGCACCATCCCTCTCTACATTGCAGGACCGCAGGATTTCGCGACCATCTACAGCATCGACCAGGTGTGGAAGCAACATGCCAATGGCGGCGACTTATCGCCGCTGCTCGTCGGCACCGGCCAAACCATTGGAGTTGTCGGGGAAGCTGACCCGCAGAGTGCAGACGTGCAAAACTTTCGCGACCAGTTCGGCCTGACCGCCCTCGGCCCGCATGGATCGGTGCAGATAGAGCACCCGCCCGCCAGTGTCTGCGCCGCACCCAACCCGGCCACCAATGAACCGGAAAGCTATCTCGATGTGGAGTGGGCGGGCGCCACCGCACCCGACGCGACCATCGATTTCGTCGCCTGCGGCCGCCAGGGCACCACCACCGGCGCAGATCTTGCCGCTGCTTACATCGTGGCCGATCCCGCGCACGTCCAGAAGATCTCGGTGTTGAGTACCAGTTACGGCGACTGCGAAACACAACCCCTCAGCGAAGCCAACCAGTTCTACGTATCTCTCTGGCAGCAAGCGGCCGCCGAAGGTATCACCGTGGTCGTTGCTGCAGGAGACACCGGCAGTGACAATTGCCGGGGCGTCTACACCTATGCCCAGGACGGCCTCACGGTCATCAATGTAGCTTCCACCCCCTACAACGTGGCTGTTGGGGGCACCGACTTTAGCGACGTCTTCAGTGGAACCGCCGCCACCTACTGGGCGCCCACCAACGGGCCAAACTCCCTGAGCGCTCGTTCCTATATCCCGGAGATGACCTGGAACGATACCTGCGCGAGTCCCTTGGTGCTGGAGAAATTCGGCTCCGCATTCAACAGCGCTTCCGGGCCAAACGGGTTTTGTACCTATGCAGCTCAACAGCCCATCAACCCAAATTCGGGGGTGCCTCCCTACTTCTATGCCTTCGCCGGCGGCGGCGGCCTGAGCACAGTCTCTGCCAGGCCTTCCTGGCAAGCCGGTGTTCCCGGTCTCCCCGCGCAGGCAGGGCGCGCCGTACCCGATATCTCCATGTTCGCCGCCGTGGGCGACACCTGGTCACAGACCCTGATCGTTTGCGATTCCGGCCTGGTCAACCTGCCGCCGGGCACGGGCTGTGATTTCACCAACGCCAATGATGTCTACGCCGGCTACGGCGGCGGTACTTCCTTCGTAGCGCCCGCGTTTGCCGGAATCATGGCGTTGCTCGATCAGAAGACCGGTGGCCGGCAGGGGCAGATCAACAACGTGCTCTACCCCATGGCCAGCGCGCAGTTTGTGAACAATAGCGACCCCGGCCAACCAAGTCTCGCCACCTGCGCGGCCTACCTGGGTCCCCAGGTGGCGAGCGGCTGCTATTTCCACGACATCAGCGCGACCCCAAATCCAGCGGCCGGCGGTTCCCCAGCGTTCTTTACCGGCACCACGGCCATTCCCTGCACCGGGACGGCCACCGCCGTAGGTACGTTTACCGATGCCAGTACCGATCCCGCATCGAACTCCCGTAACTGCTACAACTACGGAATCACCGTAACGCAGAACGGCGCCACCCTTACCTCCACGCCGAACTACTATGGGGTGCTCTCGACAGCAGACAATGCGGCATCACCGGCCTTTGCAGCCACGCCCGGCTATGACCTCGCGACCGGCCTCGGCAGCCCCAACGTATTTGCCCTGATCAACGCTCCACAATGGCCGACGCTCGCCATCACCACCATTTCGCTGCCGCCGGGCTATCCAGGCATCGCATACAGTCAAACGCTCACAGCCACGGGCCGGGTTACCCCTTATACCTGGAGTCTCACGGCAGGCAGCCTGCCTGCCGGCCTTTCCCTGGCGCCCGGAGGAACGATCGCCGGCACGCCCACCGCACTCGGGACTTCCATCGTTCACGGTGCAAGTGGCCGATTCTGAAAATCCACCAGCAACCGTCGCAGCTACTTACTCCATCACGGTGACGACCCCCCTCCTGCCCAGTGCAACTACGCTCACCGCTTCCGCCGTTTCTGCCGGAACAGGCTCGAGCGTCACCTTGACCGCAAACGTCTCTGGTACGGCTGGCGTGCCCACCGGCACGGTGACCTTCACCAACGGGTCCACCGCGATTGGCGCCGCGACCCTGGTCAACGGAGCTGGGAGCCTCCCCACCAGCTTTCCCAATGCCGGCAGCTTCACCATCCAGGCCTCGTACAGCGGAGATGGTACGTATTCACCAAGTACGTCCTTGCCGCTGACCGAAACCATTGCTGCCCCTGGGTATACGGCTGTTCTGAACCCGACCGGCCTGACCATTCCCTTTGGCAACGCCGGCGCGGCCACCTTCACGCTTACTCCGCAGGGCGGCTTCATCGGGCCGGTCACTTTCTCGTGTGGCACTCTCCCGCTGTACTTCTCCTGTAACTTCGCCAGCCCCTCCGTCACGTTTTCCGCGACCGGGCAGCCCATCGACAACAAACTGACGATCAACGCCGCATTGTTACCGCTCGCGGCCACCGGCAGTGCGCGTGTCACCACCAGCATGCTGGCGGCCATTACGTTCTGGCTACCGGCAGGGATGGGCTTACTCGGCAGCTTGCGCCGTGGTTCTCAGAAAAAGGGAAGGGCCATCTGCGAGCATTCTGTCTGGTAGGTGGCTGTTTTGTGGCGTTGGCGGGGATAAGTGCCTGTGGCCGTGGCGATCATCAAGCGCCCGTCGGCACCTACACGGTGCCTGTCGTTCTGCAAGCCCAGGGGCAGCCCAACCAGTCCTTCACTGTAACCGTGACAGTCAACTAACCTGGATTTCTCACCAGTACTGATTGGTGCAACAGGTGAAGGGATCGGTGAGCCTGTTGCTGTGTTTTGGCTTGTGGCCTTGCGCGTTAGGTTAATTTGTGGTGTGCGACGACATGTTTGACGGGGTTAGCTAGCCCCCTTTTTGTCATCCCGAGCGCAGTCGAGGGATCTGCTGTGCGCCTTTCTCCCTCCACAAATTTCTACATGAGCTCCAGCATCGGACACGCAGAGGAACCATTCTTTCAGCAGGATGGCAGGAGAGTCACTCCTGGCAGCGAAGCGGCTGCTATCGAGACCCACGTTCCTCTGCCCATCCGATGCTGGAGCTCATGTAGAAATTTGTGGCAGGAGAAAGGCGCAAAGCAGATCCCTCGACTGCGCTCGGGATGACAAGTTGGGGGCTAAAGCGTGGACGCATACATGTCGCGCAGGTCACGCATCCGGCTGCGTGTCAGTGTGATCTGGCACCGCGTCTTCGAACTGGGTTCCGACGCCCCAGGATGCTTCACGGTCCCGATGTCGTAGACCCTGACCAACGCGTCGCAGGCCGCAGCCCGGTATTTCTCCCAGGTAATCTCGGTTGCATCGAGCGCCAGCGCGTTGGAGTCATTCGGCGAGCTCTGGATCAGCGCTTCCCGCAAAGCATCAAAGAATTGCTTGTAATTCTTGTAGGTTTCTGTCCGGGCATCGTTCAAACAGACATCGCGGTCTGTCACTGTCTCCGCCTCCGGGCAAGCGCCCGTGTCGTGATTCATCTCTGCCTGGAATGCGAGATCAGCAATCCGCTGCTGCTTGCCATTCTGGGCTGCGCAGTGCAGGCCGTTCCCGAGCGTCCCGGCCAACAACAAAGTGGTGGCCATCCAGCGTAGGTTCATCACACCGCCTCCGCACCATTTTAGGGGACGCGCATGCAAAGCGCGGAGCGCGAGGCAGCTTCACTTACCGCCGGCACTGCTCCGCTCGGCTTTTTCCTTCGCCCGATGGTACTTCTCGAGCAATCGCCGGCCCTTCGCCGCAAGACGCTCCGCAGCCGCCATCGTTTTCGGGACAGGCTCGCCCCACGCGTGCGCCGAAAGCGCCAGCCGCGTCGGTTTGCCATCTTTCTCCATTGGCCCACGCGGATGCGTAAAGTGGCGGGTGAGAAACGAACCCTTTCGCTTCATCTTGTCTGGTGTGTCGGCAGGCCCCTGCACACCAGGGCGAAGATGCGACCCATCTTTCTCGTTAAACGCTTTGCGGCCGGCCGCTGTAAGACCGCCCCTGGGGTCTTTCAACGCGGCTTTCTTACCAGCCGCCTTCGTGGCAGATTTCTTCGTTGCACTCATACGCCTATAGGAGAACAACCATCGCGCCCGCGCTGCCCGCCCGCGCCATGCCCTTGCAGTCGCATCAAACCCGGCACAAAAAACCAACGGGGAAATGCGGCTCACGCCACATTCCCCCGGGGGAAACTAGGAACAGCTTACGATTCCCGACGAACTCAGTAACCGAGAAATTTGCCCATGGTGCCGTAAGTGGGTTCGCGCTTTTCCTGAATTTCAAGTTGGACCGGCGTGTCCTGCCAACGTCCATTTGATTCCGTCTGCACTGGCTTTTTCGCAGCAGCCGTGTGGGCCGGCTGATTTCTTTCCGCCCAGTTCCCGATCGCGGTCACGATGCGCGCCGCAGCCAGCCGCCGGGAAGAGCCATCGCCCTTCTTGCCACCCTGAAACTCGCCCAATGGCTGGGGGGCATGCCCATCTTCCAGGGCCGCCAGAGACCACGCGCCCTCAGGCAACGGAGACATGACGAAAATGCTCCGCTGGCTGCGCACGATAAACTCCACGGTGGGCTGCCCATCCTGAATGTCCAGCCGTGGATCCAGTTCCAATTTCTCTTTGCTGGTGAAGTCGAAGGCGGATTCGATCTGAGAGGAGAGCTCAAGCAACTTGATCTCCCGCTCTTTCTCCAGAATCCGGTCACGCTCTTCCGCAATCCGGCGATCGGTCTCAACCACCAGCTTGCGCGCCTGCTCAAACATGTCCACCAGCACTTGCTCCATGCCATGACCCTCGGGAGCAGTATGCTGTCTAAGAGATGTACGGGGCCATACAACTATCTGAGTAGCGTGCCGAAATGCAAACGCTAGTACCGCCGCCGATCGCGGTTGCCGCCGCCGCCCCCACCGCCCCCGCCGCTACGGCTCTGCCGGCCGCCACCAGCACCACCACCGCCCTGTTTGGGCTTGTAGCAGCTTTTGCAGTAGACCGGACGATCGCCGCGCGGTTCAAAGGGAACCGTGGTCGTTTGCCCGCAACTGGCGCAGATGACCGTCGTCCCGGAACTCATTCCCGGCACCGGCCCCAGCGCCTGCGTTGTAATGCCCGCCGTCATGCTGCCCCTGGGATGAGCTATAGCCCCCGCCTCCCCCGCCACCGCCGGCATTCGCACTTTGTTTCGCTTGGCGGCAGGGTTTGCAGCGTCGCGGGGATGAGTAGCCACGCTCCTGGAAAAACTGCTGTTCGCCTGCAGTGAACACAAACTCCTGCCCGCAGTCACTACACATCAACATCTGGTCGCTGCCGCTCATGGCTTCGCCCCTTTCGGCGTTGGTTGCGAACCCCGCACGCGCATGCGGAATGGTACACGCAAATCCTCCCGCATCGCACGCGTCTTTCTACGCACTTCACCAGTTGCACCATGCACTGGGCAACGCGCGGGGTAAACTCAATCTGGGGCTGTTTGTGGGAGGGAAAAATGAAGAAACGATCCATGCTGGCGCTGCTTTTCCTGCTGTGCGCCGCCATCCAGATGCCGGCCAAAGAACTTGGTTGGAAAGACCTCTTCAACGGTCACAATCTCAAAGGCTGGCAGCATGTCGGCCCCGGCGGCTTCACCGTGCAGGATGGCCTGCTAAAAACACAGGGTGGCATGGGGCTGCTGTACTGGGCTGCTGGCCCCATTGCCGACTGTGAAATCAAAGTCGTGTACAAAATGGAGCACGAAAACGACAACTCGGGCGTCTTCATCCGCATACCCAGCCAGCCGACGGATCCATGGATGGCGGTCAATTCCGGATATGAAGTCCAGATCGACAATCACCCCGAGCGTGGCAACGAGGATGACACCCACGTCACTGGCACTCTCTACTCGATGACAACCCCTAAAGCGAAGCCAGGAAAGCCTGGACCCGAGTGGAACACAATGGTCATTCGCATCGAGGGCAGCCGCACGCAGGTCTTCGTCAACGACATAAAAGTCACCGACTACACCGAGGGCCAGCCGGTTCCCGAGAAGAAACTGCCCTATGAGCCGACCCGGGGAGTCCGCCCTGAACAAGGTTGGATCGGCCTGCAGAACCACAGCGATAAAGATGTCGTGTACTTCAAAACCGTAGCGATCCGCGTGCTGGGTTCGCAGCAAGGCTATCTGCCCTAGCACGCAGGCAAATGCGAACACCTGCGGTGGGGACGGTGGGGACATGGATCACTCCCCTTTTTGTCATCCCGAGCAATCTGCTTGCGGTGCAAGTTAAGGACGGGATGAACGGGGTGCGATACGCATCAGTCTGGCTGCGCGAGCGGAGCAGGATGTCCCCCACTCAAGCCAAACGCGGCTTGAGTGGGCCACCCTCGGCTTTTCTGGACGCGGGCGGGGAGCAGATCCTCCTGTGTGGCGACTGATCGGACCCTAAGACTGTAGGGTGGCCCATTCAAGCCGCATTTGGCTTGAGTGGGGGACATTTGAACCCTCGTCCAGAACGCTTTGCAGTTTGTTCATTAGGAGCGTAGTCGAGGGATCTGCTGTCCGCCTTTCTCTGGCCACAAATATTTACACACCTCCTGGATCGGATTTGCAGAGGAACCTGCAACGCAGTACCACCCGCTTGCCCAGCAACCACTGACTCTGCTGCCATCGCTGCGGAAGCACAGGTTCCGCCGCCTGTCCGATCCTGGAGCTATGTAGAAATCGCTGGCAGGAGAAAGGCGCAAAAGCAGATCCCTCGACTACGCTCGGGATGACAAGAAAATGGGGCAGAGTTAGGGAAGGAATGTTCCCCAAATGTTGCCACTGGCTTGGAAAACAGCGGCAGTGACAAACATACAAACTCTGTCTACTTGTTAAAACACGAAATCAATTGCCGCCCATAGCACCCAACTACATACCATCGTAGTTAGGACCACCGCCACCCTCCGGGGGAACCCAGGTGATGATCTGGTACGGGTCCATGATGTCGCACGTCTTACAGTGCACACAGTTTGCAAAGTTCACATGCAGCTGCCTGCCCGCCTCGCCTTCGACCATCTCGTACACCGCCGCAGGGCAAAAATGCTGGCAGGGATTCCCGAACTCCTCGATACAGCGACCGTTACATATATCGGTATCGCGGATCACCAGGTGTACCGGCTGGTCGTCTTCGTGGCGCGTGCCCGAGTGGTACACGTCCGTCAGCTTGTCAAACGTGAGGGTGCCATCGCTCTTGGCGGGGCCCAACGTAGCCTCGCGACCGTAGGTGGAGCGGTCAACCGCGCCCAATTGCCGCATATCCAGGTAGCCGGCATGGTTACGTAAATCGGGACCGAAGCTCTTACCGCGGAGCAGTTGCTGTACCCCGCTGTGCAGGATCCCGGAAGCCAATCCACCAGCGAAGCCCTGATGAAAGTTGCGAACCGGATAGAGCTCTTCCTTGATCCAGCTGCCATCCACCCGGCTCTGATAGCGACTGAGCGCCAGTTGCGAAAAGTCTCCCACCAGCAGGGAATCAAAGGCTGTCTCGGCCGCCAACATACCACTCTTGATCGCGAGATGAATTCCCTTGAGCCGCTGCGAATTAAGAAAGCTGGCGGAGTCGCCCAGAATCATCCAGCCCGCTCCCGACAACTGCGGCATGGTGAGCCAGCCACCATAAGGCAGGCTCTTAGCCCCATAGCGCACCATGCGGCCACCCTCCAGCAAGGGCCGCACCAGCCCATGCTGCTTGAACGACTGAAACACATGATGCGGATCAAGCCGGGGATCATCGTAGTCGAGCCCAACGACGTAGCCGATCGAAACCAGGGTGTCCGATATCCCGTAAATCCACGCCCCGCCATACTCTTCCCAACTCAGCGGATAACCCAGCGTGTAAATCACCTCTCCCTTGCTGACCCGGCCGGCAGGGATCTCCCACAGTTCCTTCACACCCAGCCCATACGTCTGCGCGTGCTCCGGATCCTCCAGGTGAAAGCGCTCTATCAATTGCTTAGTGCAGGAACCACGAGCGCCCTCGGCCAGGATCGTAATCTTCGCCTTCAGTTCGTAGCCTGGTTCGAAGTTCGCCTTGGGATCGCCCTGCTTGTCCACACCTTTGTCATCGGTCAGTACGCCGGTCACGCCGTCATCGTTGAACAACAACGCGCTTCCGGCAAAGCCGGTAAATATTGTGATCCCTGCGGCCTCCACTTTGGCTGCCAGCCACTTCACAAACTTGTTGATCGAGATAATGTAATTGCCATGGTCGCGCAGAGGAGGCGGCACCACGGGGAACTTGTACTGGCCTTTTTCCGTCAGGTAGTAAACCGACTCCTTGATGACCTTCGCATCGATCGGCGCTTCATCCTCAAAGCCGGGCAACAACTCGCTCATCGAACGAGGGTCAAGCAGCGCGCCGGAAAGGCAATGCTGGCCCGCTTCGCGTGCCTTCTCCAGCACGTAAATATTTTCTTTGGAAATAGGGGGAAGGGGCGAGCCGGTGAGCGCCAGCTTGTCATTATGCGCATCGATCAGCTGCGAAAGCCGCAGGGCACACGCCAGCCCGGCTGCGCCACCACCGATGATGACTACATCCGCCTCCATCTGCGGCCGCTCAATGCCCTCGATTGGTTTACGGAATTGCATCATGCTGAGTTGACTCGCGGCCGAATACTCAGGCCCGCGCCTTCTTGATCTCTTCTGTCAACGCCGGCACTACATCGAACAGGTTGCCGACGATGCCATAGTCCGCAATCTCGAAGATCGGCGCTTCCACATCCTTGTTAATGGCGACGATGGTGCGCGCACCCTTCATGCCGACGATGTGCTGGATGGCTCCGCTGATGCCCAACGCAATGTAGAGCTTCGGTGCGACCGTCTGGCCGGAACTACCGATCTGCCGCTCCAATGGCAACCAGCCGTTGTCACAAATAGGCCGGGAAGCCGCCAGTTCGCCGCCCAAAGAAAGGGCGAGTGCCTCGGCCATGGCGACGTTCTTCTGTTCCTTGATACCTCGCCCAATCGCCACGATCACTTCCGCCTGCGACAGATCGACCGCCTGCTTCGCTTCCTGAAACACTTCGTGCGGCGTGATGCGCAAAGCTTCGGGAGCAGCCGCCTGCACCGTCTCCACCTGCGCGGAACCAGTCTCCGCCTGGTCTGCGCGAAACGTTCCAATCTGCAACGTCGCCAGCCAGGGTGCTTCGCCCGCGAAGGAAACATCCGCAACAAACTTTCCTTGAAACATCTGGCGGGTAAACAACAGCTTGCCGTTTTCGTACTTATACCCAACCGCGTCGGAGATCAGGGTACGGTCCAGGGCCAGAGCCAGCCGGGGTGCGAAATCCCGAACCTGGTAGGTGTGCGGGAACAGCACCAGTGTGGGCTGCTGGACGGCAAGGAACTGCTTCAGCGCGTGTACGTATCCATCGGAGGTGTAGTTCGCCAGAAAAGGCGCCTGAAGCTCATAAACGGTCCCTGCCTTGTAGCCGGCGAGGGTCTGCGCCAGGCCAGCTGTCCCGCTACCCGGCAACACCACATCCACAGGCCAGCCAGTCTCTTTACTAATCGCCTGGGCACCGGCAAGGGTTTCGAGAGAAACGCGGTTCAGCTTACCGTCTCGCTGCTCCGCAACCACCATGATCCGTTCTGCCATCGATCCCTTTGCCCTACCGTACGAAAACCCAGATCCGGCAAAACCAGACCTGGGTCAACTTTTCCGTTCCGAGAGAAAGACTAAAACTCAGGTGCGCCTCGACGCATATAAGCGCCGGCTCCGCCCGCAAACATCGAAATCAACACGGCGAGGGCGAAGTAGTAGACGATGGGATGGGCCCACCCTGGGGAGTAGGTCATGTCCTGCACCACCCACAGCAGCAGAACGGTCGCGATAATGCCGAACTGGCCGGCGATGACCATCAGCATAAAACCGCGATTCCGGCGTTTATCCAGACTCTCCACCTCGCGTGGGGTCAGTACTCGTTCTTCAATCGGCAGATACATGTTGGCCATGCGGTACCCTCGAGCGTGATGCGTTTGCTTAACACTGCATTGTACGAGATGGAGAGCCGGCGGCGAAAGTGCTGGCTAAATCACTCGCGCGTTGTTCTTCAATTCTTCCACCAGCTTGCGAGCCGCTTCCGCCGGCGTCCCGGAAAGCATTTCGGTCTTCTTCTGCTTGACGGGGACATACAGGCGTTCGATCTGCTGCTGGTTCCTGCTCAATTTCGGCTCAACTTCAGCCCAGGTCACTTTGCGCAGTGGCTTCAGCCTGGCCTGTTTGATGCCGATCAGGGTGGCATAGCGCAGCTTGTTGATCCCGCTCTGGATGGTAAGCACCGCCGGCAAAGCCAGATCGACATGCTGATAGTAGCCGGCTTCTAATTCGCGCTTCAGGCGCAGCCCACTCTCGGTTTTCTCGATCCCGATGATGATGGTTGCGTGCGGCCACCCCAGGACCTCGGCCAGCAAAACCCCGGTTTGGGCATAGCCAAAATCGTCTGACTGCAGCCCGGTAAACACCATATCGAAGGACTCGCCGGCCACCGCCGCAGCCAGTGCACGAGCCATGTTCGCGGCATCCAGTGTGGCGAACCGGTCGTCTTCCAGGTGAATCGCCCGATCGGCGCCCTTGGCCAGCGCTTCCCGTAACACCTGTTGCGACCGTGCCGGACCGGCGGAAATCACGACCACTTCGCCGCCGTGCTTTTCTTTTTGACGAAGGCCTTCTTCCAGGGCGTAGGCGTCCGGCTCGTTCACTTCATACGACACGTCTTCACGAATCCAGGTGCCGGCTTCGTTCAGTTTGAGCGGCGCATCTTTTTGCGGCACCTGCTTGATGCAGACGAGTATCTTCATGGCCGGGCTAAATAAACGCTACGGATTGCAGGCTTGAGACTTCAAAGCGCTTGCGGCAGCGAATGTTCTTGCAACCCACCTGGTCATCTTTGCGCACCATGTACGACTGTGCCTTGGCAAAGCGGGCACGATCTCGCTCATCCGGGCGCCCATGCAATTGCGCTTTTTTACGACGAACCAGCCACGCTACTTCGTACTCTTCGGCCTTACCGCAGTGTGGGCACGTCAGCGTGTGTTTCCGCTGTTCAGATTTCTCTTCGAAGAAATCTCGCTCTTCCATGGCCTGAGAACCTCTCTCCCGGCGCCACCGGAGTGGTGCCGCAAAGAAAAGTATTCCATACTTGGGCTAATGGCGAAAAGAAAGCGGCGGCCGGAAAAGTTCTCAATTGTAAAGGCTGTCAAACTCAACGCGCGCGAGCGGGTCGGCCAACCTCGGCCGGAGCGCGTGATCGAAGACGATCAGAAGCGCGCTAACAGCCGAAAGCCAAAACATCGCCAGACTCTGAATCAGTTGTTAGGCGGAGAGTAGAACACCCTGGCGCAGGAATGGCCGAGGGGGTACAGCGCCGGGTGGGCCGGCGCACAGGAATTAGGCAGCCGAAACGACGTAAGGATCGACAATCAACGGCTCGATGGCAGCCTGGGGCAGAATTTCCGGCATGTGCACATCGGTATAGCGGCCAGCGGCAACGTCGACGAATACGACATTGGCGGTATCTTCGGTGCGGGTGGTGCTGATGTGGAGTTTACGCACCGCTTTGATGGCGACGGTCGCGAGAAGAAAGCGATTTTCGATCTTAAGGCCTGCAGAATAAACGAGTTCAGAGCGCATGGAGCCTCACGGTATACAGGTTAACTTGCCTGGAAGGGGACTCTGGCTCAGGGGAAGACAGGACGTAAGCCGAAGCGGTACAAGCACTCTTTCCAGCATACAGGTGGAGAAGGTTTGTACCTATGGAATTCGTAGCTGGCCAACCGCGCTTTGGTAACCAAACGGTCCGTTCCCAACCAATGACCTAACCCGGATTTCTCATAAACCCTCAGCTTCCGACCACAATTCCCTAGCTAGTGGCGTGGGCCGACCGCCGTGTGTGGCGCTTGAGGGACAAGCGTATGCGGGCTTCCCGCCGGTGTTTGCTTCACGCCGCAGGCAATACCAGCAAGCGCCACTAGCCCCCAACTTGTCATCCCTCGACTGCGCTCCTAAAGAACAAACTGGAAAGCGCTCTGGAGGAGGGTTCAAATGTCCCCCACTCAAGCCAAACGCGGCTTGAATGGGCCACCCTACAGTTGTTAGGGTCCGATCAGTCGCCACACAGGAGGATCTGCTCCCCGCCCGCGTCCAGAAAAGCCGAGGGTGGCCCACTCAAGCCGCGTTTGGCTTGAGTGGGGGACATCCTGCTCCGCTCGCGCAGCCAGACTGATGCGTATCGCACCCCGTTCATCCCGTCCTTAACTTGCACCGCAAGCAGATTGCTCGGGATGACAAAGTGGGGGCTAATTGGTGAAATCCGGGTTAATCCCCGATCCTAACCAATGACCCGTCAGTCGTTATGGAACGGGCGGGCTAGCCACGGCCGGCCAGCACCTCGGCCAGGTGCAGCGCGTGGCGGGGTGAGTTTTGCCGAATCTGTTCCCGGCAGCTGAAACCATCGGTGACCAATATGGTTTCCGGAGCCGCAGCCCGTACAGCCGGCAGCAGCACCCGCTCGCCCAGCGCCTGAGACACCGCGTACTTGTCCTTTTCAAACCCAAACGGACCCGCCATCCCGCAGCACCCGGAATCGAGCATGGTGACCTGGGCATCCGTCGCCTTCAGCAACGAAAGCTCATCCCCCATCCCCATCAGCGCCTTGTGATGGCAATGACCATGGAGAACAATCTTCCGCCCATCCAACGACGGAGGACGATACCCCGGGGCAAACCGGGCAAGTACCTCGCTCAAGAGAAACGTCTGCCTGGCCAGCTTCTGTGCCCGCTCGCTCTCCGGGAAGAAGTTAATCAACTCGTCGCGAAAAACACTCGCGCAACTGGGCTCGAGCATCACGAACGGCATGCCGGCATCGATTTGCGGACCAAGCCGTTGCAGAATTTTCTGCAAGTAACTCCGTGCCTGATCAAGAAATCCAAAATCGTACAGCGGCCTTCCGCAACAGATGTGTTGCGCCGGGAACTGCACCTGGAACCCCGCGGAAATGAGCACCTTGTGCGCGGACCCAAGCACTTGCGGATGAAAGTAGTTGTTCCAGGTATCCGGCCACAACAGCACCGTCATCGCTGGGTCCGCTTTGGTGCTGCCCTTCGCAACCTTGCGGTACTCCGACTGAAAGCTACGAGCCGCGAACTGAGGCAAAGTCCGTTGCGGAGCAACTCCGGCCATCGCCTTCACCAGGGAGCGAACACCAGGCGTGCGCATCGGCAGGTTCGCCAAGGCAGGAAACGGCGAAGCCAGGTGGGCCCAACGGTCCATAAAGCCGAAAAGATAGTGCTGCAGCGGATGCAGCCGGTCCTTATAGTGGTGACCCAGAAACTCGGCCTTCCACGTAGCCATGTCCACATTGACCGGGCACTCGGTCTTGCAGGCCTTGCAGGAAAGGCAAAGATCCAGAGCCTCTTTCACTTCCTCATTGCGCCATCCGTCGGTGATCACCTCGCCCTGCAACATCTCCCACAGCAGGTGAGCCCTTCCACGCGTCGAGTGCTTTTCCTCCCGGGTAGCCATGTAGCTGGGGCACATGGTGCCATGGTCCTGCTTGCGGCACGCGCCCACCCCAACACAGCGCAGTGTCGTCTCACCGAATCCGCCGGGATCAAGCGGGTAGTTAAACCACGTATCCACTTTCTTTGCCTGGTAACCCGCCCCCAAGCGAAGATTGTCCACGGCATCGTAGACCGCGACCGGATCGATCATCTTCCCGGGGTTCATGCCATTATCCGGATCCCACAATGCCTTGAATTCCTGAAAGGCCTTGATCAGCTCCGGTCCATACATCTTGGGCAGCAGCACGCCCCGAGCCTGGCCATCGCCGTGTTCGCCAGAGAGCGACCCACCATGGGCAAGCACAATGTCTGCTGCCTCATCGATAAAGGAGCGATACTTCGCAATCCCTTCAGCCGTTTCGAGATCAAACGTGATCCGCAGATGCACGCACCCCTGGCCGAAGTGCCCATACATGGGCGTGGTGTACTCGTACCGCTGCAGCAGCTGGTAGAGCTCGCGCAAATAGCTGCCTAGCTGCTCCGGCGGCACTGCCGAGTCTTCCCATCCTTCCCATCCATGTTTCTCCCCGGGCACGAACACCGTCGCTCCCAGGGCCGATTCGCGCACGCGCCACACCCGGCGCGCCTCTGCTTCGCTATAGCGTCGCACCGTAACCGTCTTGCCAAACTCCAGACCTGCCTGGGTGAATTTCTCTGCAATCGCGTCCACCTCTTCGGCAGAATCAGCCCCGAATTCGCACAGCAGAAAACCGCGCCCTTCCGGCAGCAGCAACACATCATCCACCGCCAGTTGCTTGCGGAGCATGTAATCAACCATTAACCCGTCAAAGCCTTCAAGACCAATCGGCTTATAAGCAAGCACCGCAGGCACGTAATCCGCGGCAATAAAAGGATCGGCAAAACCCAGGACCACCAGCCGGCGATGCTGCGGGCTATGTTTGAGCGTGCACCGCGACTCGAGTACGGTCACGCACGTACCCTCTGAACCAACCAGCGCCCGGGCGACATTGAAGCCATTCTCCGGCAGCAGTTCATCCAGGTTGTAGCCCGAGACACGCCGCGGGATTTTAGGAAACCGCTGGCGGATCAAGTCGGCGTAAGTATCGCGAATCCGCACCAGCCCGGCATAGATCTGCCCCACGCCGGCCACCGGCAGAGATGATCTTTTGCAGTTCTGTTTCCGTAGTCGCACCCACGGTGAGCCGCGTGCCGTCATAGAGCAGTATGTCGAGCGACTCGATGTTATCGACGGTCTTGCCGCCCATCAGCGCATGTACGCCACAGGAGTTGTTACCAATCATGCCCCCCAGCGTGCAGCGGCTATGAGTGGCCGGGTCAGGAGCGAAGGTCAAGTCATGTTCTTCGGCCGCATCGCGCAGCCGGTCGAGCACAATCCCAGGCTGCACCCGGGCAAACTTCTGCCCGGGATCCAGCTCCAGGATGCCGTGCATGTACTTGGAGTAGTCAATCACGACCGCCACATTGCAGCACTGGCCAGACAGACTGGTACCGCCGCCGCGGGAGAGGACCGGCGCGCCCGCTTCCCGGCAGGTTTTCACGGTGGCGACGACGTCGGCAACATCCAAAGGCAGCACCAGCCCAATCGGCACCTGGCGATAATTGGAAGCATCGGTCGCATACAACGCGCGGGATGCCTCATCGAAGCGAACCTCGCCTCGCACCACCAGGCGCAGTTTCTCTTCCAGAGCGCGTGCGGCAGAAAACTTTTCGTGAGGATGGGCAGCGTGGTTGCTGGCAGGCGTTGACTGCAATATCGGAAAGGCGGTTGGGGCGGCCATGGTCAACACGATGGTATCAAGCCTGCTGTACGCCTGGCTTGAGGTGCAGTCAGGCGGTCAAACCCTGCGCGGGGACATGGCCTGCCATTCTCTGGGCTGTAGAAATAATCGCCGCCACACCAGCATTCAACAAGAGCGCGGGCAACGCGGCATATACGCCGTAAGTATGCCCGGCGAAGTGAATCGGATAGATCGAGCTCCTCAATCCCAGCGAGACCACCATGGCGGTGCCCGCGGCCATGCCGGCAACCCACCCGCAAAGCAGGGCTGACCCGTGAAAAAACCGGGTAAACAAGCCGCCGACCACGGCAGGAAAAATCTGCAAAATCCAGACGCCGCCCAGCAACTGCAGTTCAATGGCAAACTGCGATCGCACCATCAACACAAACGCCAGTGCACCCAGCTTGATGGCCAGCGAGATGAGCTTGGCCATGGCAGCTTCCTGCGCGCCGGTCATCGCGGCGGCCGAGAAATTGCCGTGCAGCAGCTCCCCATAGAGATTGCGGGTAAACAGGTTAGCGGTGGCGATCGACATGATCGCCGCGGGCACCAGGGCGCCAATCGCGATCGCCGCAAGACAGAAGCCGGCAAACCACGGAGGAAACATGCTGTTCAGCAGCAAGGGCACGGTTGCCGACGTGTTCGTTGTGTGTATGCCGGCGGCCAGCGCGACAAAACCAAGCAGCGCAATAAACCCGAGCAAGAGATTGTAGGCCGGCATCAGGGCTGCATTGCGGCGAATCACGCGATCACTCGCGGCGCTGAGTGTACCGGTTATCGTGTGTGGGTACAGCATCAAAGCCATGGCCGACCCCAACGCCAGCGACGAGTAGCCCAGGAACTGCGCCGGCCGCAGGATGATCGAAGCCGGCGGCGTGTGCGAGGCCAGCGATGCGGACGCTGCGGTAAAGATGTGGCCGTAGCCGCCAAGCCGGGCCGGAACAAACACCACCGCCGCCACCACCATGATGTAAAGCATCACGTCCTTGACGATGGCAATCAGAGCTGGCGCGCGCAGGCCGCTGGAGTAGGTATACGCGGCGAGGATGACGAAGGCCGCGATCAGAGGCCATTCCCCACGAATGCCCAGCGCAGCGATTACTTCGCGCATGCCGATCAGCTGCAGCGCGATATAGGGCATGGTGGCCAGGATGCCGGTCACTGCAACCGCCACGGAGAGCCACCGGCTCTGATACCGGCCGCGCACGTAATCCGCCAGCGTTATGTAACCGTGGTGGCGGCATACGCGCCAAAGCGGGGGCAGCACCAGCATCATCAGCGGGTAGCTGAGGATGCAGTAAGGAATCGCAAAGAAGCCAAGAGCGCCGGCGCCGAAGAGCGCGGCAGGCACAGCGATCACGGTGTAAGCCGTATAGAGATCGCCGCCAATCAGGAACCAGGTAACCAGGCCGCCAAACTTGCGCCCCGCCAGACCCCACTCATCCAGGTCGACCAGCTCGGACCGCCGCCAGCGGACAGCCCAAAAGCCTGCACCCGTCACCAGCAGGAAGCAAGCGCAGAACACGATCAGAGCCACAGCAGATCCCTTCACTTCGCTTCGGTCGGGATGACAAGGGGGAGAGGGCAAGCCGACCCTATTCACCCGCGAGCGACGCGCCGAAACGACTACCGCAGCAAAGCACCATTCGACCCGGTCCACTCATCCACGACCACACCCAAATCATTGAGCATCTGAATCGTAGCCTCTACATTCCGGCGAATCGCCACCCGCTCACTACGCGGTGCGGTCGGCGATTCTTCAATGGCCACCACACGCCCATAGGGCCAGGCGTCCGGGCCAAGCGCAGCCAGACCCTGCGGCAAATCATCAAGGCGCACATCCACTTCCTGCTTCCGAGCTTTCGCCGGACGCAGGACACCGCCAGCGCTGAACCCGTCCGGGTCCTGGTCACGATAAATAATGGTCAGCGTAACCGTCTGCGGATGCACCACGAGAAACGGATTGGCATACGCATCCTTGGCACGCACGCTGAGGTAGCGATTCTTCGAAGGCGGCGGAATCTGCTCCAGTTCCTGCCGTGCGGCGTCCATTTTGGTCTGCGCTGCCTGGCGCGCCTGACGTACCGTGGCGCGCGAAGGTTCGGTGGGCGACGCCGGCGTCTGACATCCGTTCAGAGGGGCCACAATCAGGCACACCAAAGCCGCCCGAAGAAAAAAGGCATGCCAGCGTCCTTGCGGTTCTGGTGAGGAAACAACAGATGGGGAGTGCGGCTGCGCCACAAAATCAAGCATAGCAAGGCAAACCCGGAACTGTGCTGAACTGTGCGCGTGATGGTTGGTGACCGTGGTTCCTGCTGCCCGTGCCGGTCTTTTTCACTGACCCGTCCACACCGGCGCGCGCTTTTCCAGAAACGCCTGGGTGCCCTCTGCCTTATCGCGGGTGGAGCAGGCAAGACCAAACAGCGAGGCTTCGATCGCCAGACCGCTCGCCAGCGGCAAGTCATAACCGGCGTTCACGGCGCGAATGCAATCGCGCACCACCAGCGGCGGCATGGCGGCGATCGTCTGGGCCAGCTGCTCCGCCCGGGCAGCAACTGATCGGGTTCCACCACCTCATCCACCAACCCCATCCGCAACGCCTCTTCCGCGCTCACCGGCTCGCCGGTCAAAATCATCTTGAGCGCAGCACCCTTACCAATCAGGCGAGGCAAGCGCTGTGTGCCGCCATACCCCGGGATAATGCCAATCTTCACTTCCGGTTGACCGAGCCGGGCAGTCGCACTGGCAATCCGCAGCGTACAGGCAAGTGCCAGCTCGCAACCGCCGCCCAGGGCGAAGCCATTGATACATGCAATCACCGGCTTGCCACAGTTCTCAATCAACCCAAACACGCGCTGGCCTCGCAGCGCCGCCTGTTCGCCATCCAGTGCATTGAGCGCTGCCAGCTCGCGGATATCCGCACCCGCCACAAAGGCCTTCTCCCCGGCGCCCGTGATCAGGACCACGCGAATCGAGGCATCCTGCTGAATCTGCAGAAAAACCTGCTCCAACTCATGCATGCTTTGCCCGTTCAGCGCGTTCAGAACTTTGGGCCGGTCCAGAGTAACGACGGCCAGAGGCGGTCGTGATTCGTAGCGGATGTTCTCGAGGTTCATGGGTGTTTGGCTCCGGGCGCAAAGCTGTGAGTCTAGATGATTTCCCCCGCCGGCGCACACGCCGTGGGAGACAGCAGGGGCGAAATCCCGATGGTACAGTCAAAGAGACGGTTTTTTCATGATTAAGGGAATCACAATAGTGCGGCCGGCAGGCTCATCCGAGGCCTACACCAAGCTGACCAGCTTCTTCTCCGCACTGGGTTTTGAGGCCGGCCGCGGATGGGAAGAAGAGCAGGGCCGCGGCGTATCTTTCCTCGCTCCGCTGGGCAATCTCGAGTTCGCGGAGGGGTTAGTCCCGGTGCCTGCAGAGATCATGGTCGAGGTCACGAGTATTGAGGCAATCCAGACCGTGGCGCGCGATTGGATGCGGCAGCACTGGGGCGAAGCCGAGGTGGCGAACCGCCTGAGCGAGGTAACCGAAACCCATTGGCGATCGCGCGTGTTTACCGCTGAACCGACCCCCGGCTACCCGGTGGCGTTCTGGGAATGGGAGGATCCGCACAAGGGCAAGCCAGTGGCGATGGAAGGCGATCTAAGCGCGCACGGCATGCGCTTCGCCATTGTGGTCGCTCGCTGGAACGCGGTGATCACGGATCGCTTGCTGCAGGGAGCGCTGGATTGCCTGTATCGCAGCGGAGCCGCGCGCCGCGATGTGCAAATCATCCGCGTGCCGGGCGCCTGGGAGATCCCGTTAGCTGCGCGCAAGGCGGCCGCCAGTGGGCAGGTCGACGCAGTGGTCACCCTGGGCGTGCTGCTGCGCGGCGAAACCGCCCATTACGAAGCCATCTATAACGAAGTATCGCGCGGCATTGGCCAGTCGCAGCAAGAGACCGCCATCCCGCATGCCTTTGGCGTATTGACCTGCGAAACGCTGGAGCAGGCCCTTGACCGAGCCGGCCTCAAGGCCGGCAACAAGGGCTTCGAGGCAGCGTCTGCGGCCATCGAGATGGTCTCGCTCAGCCGCAAAATGGCGAAAGTCGGCAGAAGCCAGCCCAGTGCACACCTCATGACGGCTCCTGGCAAACGGCGCAAATCGCGCGAACTCGCGATGCAAATGCTCTTCCAGGCAGATGTGGGCAAGCACTCGCCCGACCAGGTACGCAAAACCTTTTGGGCCTCGCGCGACGAAGTCGATGGCGAGACCCGTGGCTTCACAGAAGACTTATTCCGCGTAGCCACGGCGCGCAATGAAGAGATCGATGAGTTGATCCAGGCGCATTCGGCGAACTGGCGCTTGAACCGCATGCCTGCTGTCGATCGCAATGTCCTGCGCGCGGCCGTCGCAGAGATGCTGGGCTTTCCCGACACCCCGGTTCCGGTGGTAATTAACGAGTCACTGGAGATTGCTCGCCGCTACTCGGCGCCGGAGTCATTGAATTTTCTCAATGGCGTGCTGGATGCGATCGCCCGCCAGAGAAAATCAGCAGCCTCGGTAACCGCGCCTGCCTCCCGAAAAGCTGTGAGCGCGGACGAAGCTTAACGCGGAGCCCCGGCCCGTTCTCGAAAGAACACGAACAAGCAAGCCGGGCATTGGATGTGTAATGCATCCACAACAATGAAGGACTCGAGCGGGGAGCCTGTTTTGCAATCCCCACAAAAGAACAACTTCTGTTCTGTGGCCGTTCTGTGGGGCGCTGACGCTGTGTGAGTTTGGGCCATGCTAGAGCTACGAGCCAAGCGCAGCGACTGGATTTGCCTGGCGCTCCTCCCTACTCTCATCGGCAAACCCGGACACCAACATCATCCGCCCAGGACCCCATTCCGGGACTGCAACGAAACCTGAAATACCGGTGGAAGCCCCGGACTTATCCGGGACTGCAACGAAACCTCAAAATATGGTGGAAGCTCCGGACTTCTCGGGAACCGCAACGAAACCTCAAGATACAGGTGGAAGCCCCGGACTTCAGTCCGGGGGCGCGGGGTGAAAACCCCGCGCTAAATGGGAAGATGAATGAGGGCTTTTAGCCCTGGTGTAACAAATCACCATACCGCTGGAACCCCGACTCACGAAGCTGCGGAACGTTTTCTTATCAGGGCACGACTTCAGTGCCTGGTGGCAATGACATCAGTCCGATGTGAAAGATTGCGCGTTGATTTCGCGGCCAGGTCACGCACGCGATTTGGCTGGTGGGGCTTGGTTCCACCAGGGCTAAAGCCCTTTCTCTTTCGCGCTTTTGAGCGCGGGTCTAAACCCGCGCCCCGGACTAAAGTCCAGGCTTCCACCGGGTTCGAGCGGGTGCTCCGAGTCGCCGCAAACTCGGAACCACGATGGACTCTAAGCCCTGCGCACATCACTGATCAGACCAACCCGTCTCACACCTACTTCAAATCCAGCACCACGATTCGTCCGTCGGAAGAGAAGCTCCCCCCGGTGGCTGTGCTGGCTGTGGTCAACGGATTGTCAGGGGTCACATAGGCCGCTCCCGCCAGAACCCCGGCGCCGGCAAAGCTCTGCTGCAGAAAATCCCGCTCCTCGTCCACATTGGCGTCGATGTGGTGGGTCACGCCGCCATTCCGTTGGTCCTTCTCAAATCCATTGTCGTGGGTACACGATCCTACCCAGAAGGGCTCGCCGCCCACCGTAGCAGTCGTCTTCCACACACGAAGGTGATGCCGGATGGCAGCCACTGCCAAAGGCGCCGCACGGGCGTATGACAAATCCTGCGACCGGCCAAAGAGGTAGAGCGTGCTCATTGGCATCTCGGTATAGGCCTCATGCGAGAGGGTGGCCATTAATCCATGCACCACGGCGTCCTGGGTCGTCTTGTCCACCGCGACCCAGCCTGCGGCCGTGAAAGCCTTTGTCACCTGCTCTTCTGTGCCGATCAGCGAGAAGTTCACCATGTCTCCGGGATTGCCCGTCTGGTCGGCTACCCGGCGTGGGATATCGCTGAAAAGCTGAGGGGAGAGCAAGTGTGCCATATCGGGCGCAGAGATAGTCTTCTGCGTTGGTTGGTTGCTCAGCTTCAATTTAACCGTAATGGTGCCGGTGCCGGAAAGATCAGAACTCAGGTTGAGCCGCAAGAACAGATTGCCCGTTGCAGACACATCCATATCTTTGCTGGCGCCGATGGAGAAGGGAACCGCGGCATCGCTGTCGCCAATGCGTCCGATGACCGCGCCGCTGTTGGCCGAATTGAGGGGATAAGCACGAATCAGATCTTTCCAGCCGCGCGCGAGGCCGTCGGGTGGCGCGCTGCGCCCATCCGCAAGCGATAGATCGCCGTTCGCAGTGAACACCAGGTGGTCCGCGGGCGTGACCATCACCCCGGTATCAGTCCAATCACCGCCGGCTTCGAGTTTGAATGAATAAGAGTTCTTGCGGGATTTCAACGCGGAGGCGTCTACCGCCGTGGACTGGATCACTTCGACCGCCGGATGAACGGTCTGCGCTGCTGCCGTATCCTGGCCAACCTGGGTAAGACAAGCGATCAAAACAAGCGCTGCAAAACTAACGACGTTCCACTGCATCTTCATAGGACGCGAAAACAACAAGAATAGATCCTTTACGCCACCACTCGGACTTTTGGGGAAGGCGGAGCCACCATGCACGATACAAAAAAAGAGGCCTCAGCCACGGGGGGCTGAGGCCTTGATTGTGAACTTGTGAAGAGCTTAGTAGCGGTAGGTTTCCGGCTTGTACGGACCTTCCGTGGCTACGCCCAGGTAGTCGGCCTGCGCCTTGCTCAGGGTGGTGAGCTTAACGCCGATCTTCTCCAGGTGGAGGCGAGCGACTTCCTCATCCAGCTTTTTGGGAAGCGTGTAGACGTCAATCTTGTAGACGTCCTTGTTCTTCCACAAATCGATCTGCGCCAGCGTCTGGTTGGCAAAGCTGTTGCTCATCACGAAGCTGGGGTGACCGGTCGCGCAACCCAGGTTGACCAGGCGGCCTTCTGCCAGGACGTAGATCGTGTGTGCCGGCTTACCCTTGGCGGCGGGAAAATTGTACTGATCCACCTGGGGCTTCACGTTGATCTTCTCCACACCCTTCTCGGTGTTGAGGCGATCGATCTGGATCTCATTGTCGAAGTGGCCAATGTTGCAAACGATGGCCTGATCTTTCATGCCGGCCATGTGCTCCAGGGTCAACACGTCCACGTTGCCGGTGCAGGTGACATAGATGTCGCCGCGACCCAGTGTTTCTTCCACCGTGGTGACTTCAAAGCCTTCCATCGCTGCCTGCAGAGCATTGATCGGGTCGATCTCTGTGACCACCACCCGTGCGCCCATGCCGCGCAGGGAATGAGCCGAACCCTTGCCTACGTCGCCGTAGCCGCAGATGACCGCCACCTTGCCGGCAACCATCACGTCGGTCGCCCGCTTGATGCCGTCAGCCAACGATTCACGGCAACCGTACAGGTTGTCGAACTTCGATTTGGTGACGGAGTCGTTCACGTTGATCGCCGGCACCAGCAGCTTGCCCTGCTCCTTCATCTTGTAGAGGCGATGCACGCCGGTCGTCGTCTCTTCTGAGACGCCGCGCCATTCCTTCGCAACCCGATGCCAGTGCTTCGGATCTTCTTTGTGCATCTTCTTCAACAGATCCTTGATGACCTGCTCTTCGTGGTTCGAGGAGGGGGTGTTCACCCAACCATCGCCGTCTTCCAGTTCATAGCCCTTGTGGATCAACAGGGTGACATCGCCGCCGTCGTCAACGACCATTTCCGGTCCCTTGCCCTCGCCGTGATCGAGGGCCTGGGCCGTGCACCACCAGTAATCTTCGAGGCTCTCGCCCTTCCAGGCAAACACGGGAACGCCGGCTGCCGCGATGGCTGCCGCAGCGTGGTCCTGGGTGGAAAAGATGTTGCAGCTCGCCCAACGCACGTTGGCGCCGAGGTCGACCAGGGTCTCGATCAGCACCGCAGTCTGAATGGTCATGTGCAGCGAACCGGTGATGCGCACGCCGGCTAGCGGCTTCTCCGCGGCATACTTGCGGCGAATGGACATAAGCCCGGGCATCTCGTGTTCAGCAATCGAGATCTCTTTGCGTCCCCAGTCAGCCAGGGAGAGGTCAGCCACCTTGTAGTCAGTGGCGGTGCGGTTGATCGTAGCTGTTGCCATCAGTTCACTCCTCATATCGATACATCCGAATATGTTGATATAATAGCCTCAGATGGCAACCGGGTCAATCGTAAAATCTCTCCGCGTGTTGGGCGACGCGATTCGCCTGCGCATGTTGTTACTTCTCACGCGCGAGGAGTTGTCTGTAGCTGAGTTGCAGGAGATTCTGGGACTGGGGCAGAGCACCATCTCCACCCACCTGGCGCAGTTGAAGCACGCTGACCTGGTGGAGGACCGCCGCGCCGGCAAAAATATGTGGTACCGGGCGAAGTCGCGGGGCGCCGTGCTGGGTGAACTGTTGTCCCAGCTGCAGAAAACGCCCGAGGAACTGCCAGAAGCCCAGCATGATGAGGCGGCGCTCGAGCTGGCGCTGCGCAAACGCAAAGACAAGACGCGCGCCTTTTTTGACGACATGGCAGGCCGTTTGGGGAGGGAGTACGTCCCCGGCCGCTCCTGGAGAAGCATCGCGGAAGCCTTGTTGCAATTGTTGCCGCCGCTGGTGATTGCCGACCTGGGGGCGGGCGAAGGGGGCTTTTCTCTCCTGCTTGCGCAGCGTGCGCAACAGGTCATCGCCGTAGACAACTCCGACAGAATGGTGGAGTTAGGGAGCGCTCTCGCCCGCAAGCAGGGGGTCACCACGCTCGAATACCGCAAAGGCGATCTGGAGGCGGTACCAATTGCCGACGGCTCGGTCGACCTGGCCCTATTCAGCCAATCGCTGCATCACGCGATTCATCCTGAGCGCGCGCTCAACGAAGCGTGGCGCATTCTGAAGCCGGGGGGAAGGATCACGGTGCTGGACCTGGTGCAACACCGCTTTGCGGAAGCGCGCGAGCTATACGCCGATGTCTGGCTGGGCTTCAGCGAAGTCGAGTTGGAGGCTTTGCTGGGCAAAGCCGGATTCACCGAGGTGCACACGGCGGTTGTGCATAAAGAAACCGAGGCCCCGTTTTTTCAGACGGTGTTGGCCAGTGGCAATAAGGCTCTGTGAGGCTGCGCAGCCCCGGCCTTATTCGTAAGCCAAGGCCTCGATAGGGTCTTTGCGAGCTGCTTTCAAGGCCGGATAACTGGCGCCCACCAAAGCACCGCCCAGAGCAATCAGCGTGGCTGACAAAATCCAATGCAGGCTTACCGGGAAGGGAAGTGTGGGGAATTTCACGTCCATGCCGGCCTTCAACACGAAAGTAATCCCGATGCCCAAAATGATTCCGACAATCGAAAGCAGCGCCGTTTCTCGTAGCACCAAGCCCACCACATAGGCCTGCGAGGCTCCCAGCGATTTCAGAATGCCGATCTCTCGCGTGCGCTCCAGAACCGCGGTGTACATCGCCTGGAAGATAACGATGAAGCCGACGATCACCGCCAGCCCAATCACCACATACAAAGCATCGGTAAACGCGGGCAAATGCTCCGGTGTCATCTGCGAGAGCGACTCCGCCAGCGTGGACACCTGGTACTCGGACATCCCTGGCTGGGAGTGAATCTCCTGCTCGATCAACTGCTCATTTCTAGGGTCGTCACTCTTTACAAACACCAGCGACGCATTGTTCTCCGCGCCCAGGAGCGCGCCGAGGGTGCGGATGGGCACAAATTTGCGTCCGCCCTTGCCGTGCTCCACGATTCCGCACACCCGGAAAGGGTGATCCAGTATCTGGATCGTGTCGCCAACCACGACATGCTTGCCGGACCGGGCAAATACATCGTCCACGATCACATCGTTTGTTCCCTGAAACGGTGTTCCTGACAGGAAAACAAACGGCTTCAATGCGTTATAGCTGGTGTAATCAATGCCCCAGATGGTCTCCACCGCTGTCTTGACTGACAACTGCTGGATCGCCGGGGAAGCCACGGCTACATGCGGAAGCCTGGCTACCACGTCGGCAACTTTGGCCGGGATGGGTGCGCCGCTCACGCCCGTGAGGAAGCTGGCGTTCGGCGGCCGAACAATCAAATCCGCGCCAATACCGCTGGTTTGCCGGCGCGACCCTTCGATTTGGCCAAACAGGATCCCGACGATCGACAGGATCATGGCCACTTCGATGGCAACGGCAAGAATGCTGATAGCCGAGCGGAGGGGCCGATGGAGCAGATTGCCTATGACTAACCTATTCATGCTATTCGCCTGACTTAGCCGAGTGTAGCAAAATTACTTCATGGCTTAACCCGTTGCAGAAGGGCTGGCTGTGCATCCGGCAGAGATTCCGGGCATCTCACGATATGCAGTAACTCACGAGATGCTGTGACGCACACCAGCCAACGGTCCGGAACGGATTTGCTTAGATTTGGCACGAAAGCGGCGGTATGGTGAAGAAAGTCGCGCATGGATCTTCGCCGGCGCCGTCAAGGTCAGTCTGACGGGTGGGATGTATGAGTAATTTTGGCGAGACATTACGGCAGGAACGCGAGTTCCGAGGCATCACGCTCGAAGCCATTACCCGCGTCACGAAGATCAGCAATCGACACCTACAGGCCCTGGAGCAGGAGCAGTTTGCGGTGCTCCCCGGCGGCGTTTTCAACAAAAGCATGGTGCGGGAATATGCCCGGGTGGTCGGTCTTGACCAGGAAGAATGGGTTGGCCGCTATCTTTCCGCCTATCAGCCCGCGGGAAGCTCTGCGGATGAAGACGGTTGGATGCGCTTCGCTGAAAACGCCAGCAAGGCCCGTGGAAGTGGCCCGAGAACCCGTCCCGACCAGCGCCTCCGCTGGGCGGGCATCGCCGTCCTGCTCATCCTGGTCGCCGGTCTCAGCTGGTTTGTCTGGAGCTATGTCCATAAGAAGGTGTCTTTGGGGCTATCCCCACCCACACTCACCATCCAGGCGGTCATGACACCCTCCCGCGGTTACCCCCGTCCACACCGCCGGTAACGATAGGAACTTTCCTGCCCCAAGTCCCTCTGGTACCGTAGAAGTGAGTCAACAGAGCGGGACAAGCCAGTGCGGCCACTCCTCAGGCACAAAAACGTTCATCACTCTCCTGTGCCGGGTCAACGCAAAAGGTTCTGAAATGGGAGGAAGCTTCTTTGCCACAACACGATAGATTCTTGTTTACATCCGAGTCGGTGACCGAAGGACATCCGGACAAAATTGCCGACCAGATCTCCGATGCGATCCTCGACGCCTGCCTTGAGCAGGATCCCTACAGCCGGGTCGCGGCAGAAACCCTGACCGCTACCGGCCTGGTAGTGATCGCGGGTGAAATCACCACAAAAGCCTATGTCGACTTTCAGTCGCTGGTCCGGGGCGTCGTTGCCTCGATCGGCTATGACAATGCGCTGTACGGCTTCGATTCCAACACCTGCGCTGTGATCTCCAGCATCAACAAGCAGTCGGGCGACATCGCCATGGGCGTGGACACGGGGGGCGCCGGTGACCAGGGCATGATGTTCGGCTTCGCCGCCGACGAAAATCCAGAACTGATGCCCACCCCGATCTCCCTGGCTCATCGCCTGAGCCAGAAGTTGACGGAAGTGCGCAAGAGCGGTCTGCTCGCCTATCTCCGGCCCGACGGCAAAAGCCAGGTGACGGTCGAATACGACAAGGACATGAACCCGATTCGGATCGATGCGGTGGTCATCTCGACCCAGCACTCCGAAACCGTCTCGACCCAGGAACTGCGGGCAGACATCCTCAAGCACGTCATCCAGGCGACTCTGCCGGCTAATCTGCTCGATGCCGACACCAAGTACCACATCAACCCGACGGGCCGGTTCGTCATTGGCGGTCCCATGGGTGACACCGGACTTACTGGTCGCAAGATCATCGTCGATACCTACGGCGGCATGGGCCGTCACGGCGGCGGCGCTTTCAGCGGTAAGGATCCGACAAAGGTCGATCGTTCCGCAGCCTACATGGCGCGCTACATTGCCAAGAACATCGTCGCCGCCGGCCTTGCGAAGCGTTGCGAAGTGCAGTTGGCTTACGCCATCGGTGTGGCGGAGCCGGTTAGCGTGCTGGTAGAGACGTTTGGCACCGGTGTTGTCGATGCCTCCACTCTGCAAAAGCTGGTGCGCGAGAACTTCCAGCTCACCCCCAAGGGCATTATCGAGAGCCTGGATCTGCGCCGCCCGATCTACCGCAAGACCGCGGCTTACGGTCACTTTGGCCGCAACGACAAGGACTTCACCTGGGAACAGACCGACAAAGCAGCGAAGCTTCGCGAAGCCGCCGGCCTGAAGGGTAAGCCCGAACTCGCCCACGCCAAGTAGTTCCGCAACGCACGAAGAAGCCCCGGTCCGCCCCAACTTTTCAGGGAGGTCCGGGGCTTTTCTGTTTGTCTGGGAGCTAGTAGTTAGCCCGTCAGGTCCCTAACAGCCAGCTCGTGTGCCTCTCCGGAACAAATGAAAGGGAAAATCGCGAAGCCTTGAACCCTGGACGGGTGGCCCATATTCGCATCAGCGTACCTGGGCCGAATAAAATGGGCGCCAGCGCTTCGAATGACTTTCTCTCCCTGCGATGCACGCAAACAGGCGCTTTCCATGTGCTGGAACCGCCGTCCTCTTGAGAATGACTTATTCGGCTTTAAGCGTTCGAAAGGGCTTCGCCCTACCGTATTCCGCCCACGTACGCTGGTGGGAACGTGGGGCACCCGCCCAGGGAGCGGGCTTTTTTGGCTTACCTGTGCATTGCTGGAGACATTCGAAGCGGCATTGGATGCCAGATTCGTGTTGCCCCACCCTTCGGAATCGTTCACAAAGGGTGAGTTGTAAAAGCTACTGCTACCGGGGCAGGTTTGCGTCAGGGGTCGCGCTGGACTCACCAGCAGAGGCGGCCATGACCGGCTCCTTCGCATCCTGCTTTACCGATCCGGGCTTGGTCCGGTTGGAATAGATCCGAAATGTGACCACCAGGTCGATCACTACGGGAACAGCGTGGCCATTGAGCATAGCTGGCGTGAAGTGAGAATTCCGGACCGCCTCAACCGCCTTCTCGTCCAGACCGAACCCGATGGGCCGGGCGATGGCAATCTGCCGGGGAACCCCGGTCGCATCGACGACCGTGCGCAGCTGCTCCATGCCCGCGATGCCATACTGCTGGGCGTACTCATTGGAGCTCGGGTCAATCTCTGTTCAGCACCTTTGGGGGCATCATGCCTTCGCTCAGCGACCTTGATGTTGGGGTCCGCCGGCACAAAGGCACGGTGCTGCTTTTTGCTGGCGTAGTACTCCTGCCAGTAGTCCGGCAGGTGCGACATCATCCGGGGATCCAGGTCATTGGCGAAAATCGCTGTCCAACGCCTTGTTCATGACCATGGCGCTATGCGCTGGGGAAATCGCGCCCAGGGCTTCCGCCGTTTCGACTGCAGCCGCTGGGGTTGGGGCTGTCTTTAGGTGCTTCAGCCGACGCGGTGTCTGTGCCTGCGGGTGCACCGGCAGCATCCCGGACTTTTAGCTTTTGCGCCGCGGCGAGCCCCGCCGTCGTTGGCTCCTCTTTCTTCTTCTTTTTCTTTTCCTTCTTAACCTTCGGGATCACAATCTCCTCGCGCTCGATCGAGATATGCACCGGCTTGCTGGAAATCTTCACCTGGTCGTACGTTTCGTTTCGTCGTCAAACGGCGAGCGAACCGAAGAAGTGCAGACCGTAGCGGTCCGCCTCGATATCGAGCTTGTGCTTGGACAGCTGGATCTTCCGGACCTCGAAGGCGGAAAGGGTAAACGAACTTACCGCCGGCGACCCTGTGATCTTACCCTCTTTGTCAAAGTTCAGGTCGTCACCCAGTAAGACCCGCGCAGAAAAATGAGCTTGCCGACATACCGAGTCTTCAGCTCCTCTTCGCTCAAAGGCTGGGTTTTCTTAAGCAGCTCCGCGTCGGTGATCGCCGGGGCTGGCGCAACCACCGGAGCGGGCACTGCCGGCTGCGGGGCCTGCGCGAGCGTGGTGGTGGGTCCGCACACGAGAATCGCGGTCAAGAACAGACGAAAGTTGTTGCTGGAAGTTCATAGGTCTCCTTGCGCGCACGTGCGCCAGCGCAGCAAACTGCTGCTAAGCGGCGACTGCGGCAACCGGCAGCGGCGAAGGGACGCTGCGGGCGTGGTACTGCGGGGTGCGGGTGGCCTGTTTCTGTACCCGGGTCTGGGCTTGCGCGTTCTCGGCCATGAGCAAAATGGCCAAGGCAAGCAGCAATCCGATGCGGATGAGTACAGCGACCAGGGACTCAGAGGCACGCTGGGTCATGGGGGAACCTCCGTAATATGCCAAGACGAGCGTAGGGCGTTTGGAATGAGCGTGAAATGCCCCTTTTGTGCGCCAACTTGTAACCCGCCGCGGTTGACGATATTGCCCGATTGCGTTAGTCTGAACTTCTTGCGCAGTGCCGCGTCCGGCCCTCTGTAGTCGCCGTCCGATCTGAACGCGTGAAGTTCGACCCACGTAGGGAACCCACTTCACAGCAAACTGATCTGAAAATTGAGCGAGCCCAGGTAGCCTGCCAGGAAAGCGATCGAAGACGAGCTTTAAATCATGTCTTCGCCACTCAAGCGATTCTGAATCTTTCGTTTGTTGGATTTTGCGAGCCGCGGCTATTTTTGCGGCAAAGCTTCACGCGTCCTAACGAAGGTTCTCCTGGGAGAACAGGTCACGATGTCTACGTATTTTCCGAGTTCGCACGATATTACCCGCAAGTGGTTCGTCATGGATGCCAGCGGTAAAACGCTGGGCCGCCTGGCGACCGAAGCTGCCAGCATGCTTGCCGGCAAGAACAGCCCTAAGTACACCCCCTTCATCGACGTAGGCGACCATGTGATTGTGGTCAACGCCGACAAGATCGTACTGACCGGTCTCAAGAGCCAGCAAAAGGTCTACCGCCGCTATACCGGTTTCCCCGGTGGACTGCGCGAGGAGTCGTTTGTCCGCCTGATGGCGCGCCGCCCGGAGAAGGTCGTGGAAGACGCGATCAAGGGCATGCTGCCCAAGAACAAAATGGGCCGGCAGATGGCGACCAAGCTGAAAGTTTATCGAGGCGACAAGCACCCTCACCAGGCGCAGCAGCCGGAAGTACTGGAATTCGTGGGCCGTTAAGTTTTTGTTGCAAGAGGGTTTGCAACCACAGTTGAGACATAGGATGGTTATGGCAGATTTGGTGCAGTACTACGGAACCGGACGGCGCAAGGCCGCGGTCGCGCGTGTATTTCTTCGGCCCGGCAGCGGCAACTTTGTGGTCAACCAGAAACCGCACGATACCTACTTCGTGACCATTGAACAGCGGGTCGCTGCCAAGCGTCCCCTGGAGTTGGTCGAACTGGCAGGTACCTTCGACGTTTTGGCGACGGTCAAGGGTGGCGGTGTCAGCGCCCAGGCTGACGCAGTGAAGATGGGCATTGCCCGCGCACTGCTCGAGTTCAACCTGGAGCTGCGCAAGACCCTGAAGGCGGATGGACTCCTGTCCCGCGATGCGCGTATTAAAGAGCGCAAGAAGTACGGACAGAAGGGCGCCCGCAAGCGGTTCCAGTTCAGCAAGCGGTAAGCTATTAACCGGCAGCGATTCGTCGCTGCCGGTGTTCTTTGTTATTCGTTGCAGTCAGTGTTCTTTAATCTTCCCCGCTTTGGCTTTACGGCGCGGGCGAGGGAAATCAATTCCGGTTTAGTCCGGAATGCAACTCACGAGGAGGTATTTTGGCCACAATTACGATGAAGGAACTGCTCGAAGCTGGTGTCCACTTCGGACATCAAACCAAGCGTTGGAACCCGCGGATGAAGGAATACATCTTCGGCGAGCGTAACGGCATTTACATTATCGATCTGCAGAAAACCTTGAAGATGTTCAAGGAAGCAAGCAAGTTTGTCACCGATCTCACCGGTCAAGGCAAAGTCATCCTTTTTGTCGGCACCAAGCGACAGGCGCAGGACGCGATCGCCGAAGAAGCGAATCGCTGCGGGATGTTCTACATCAACCAGCGCTGGCTGGGTGGTTTGCTGACCAATTGGATTACGGTGCAGAAATCTGTCAAGCGGCTCCAGGAATTGGACGAAATGGCGACCGACGGCCGCTATGAGCTCCTGACCAAGAAAGAAGTTATCAAGCTCGAACGCGAGCGCAAGCATTTGCAGGCCAACCTGGCCGGTATCAAGAACATGCGCCGCCTGCCCGATGCGCTGTTCATCGTCGACTCGAACAATGAAGCCATTGCGGTGAAAGAAGCCCGCAAGCTGGGTATTCCGGTCGTCGCTGTGGTCGATACGAATTGCGATCCTACCGTGGTCGACTATGTGATCCCCGGCAACGATGATGCGCTGCGTGCGATTCGCCTGTTCACGTCTAAGATTTCGGACTCGGTGGTCGAAGGCGTACAGATGGTCACCGATAAGCGAGCCAGCGAAGCCGGTGTTACCGCCGATGCGCAACTGGAAGCAGCACCCGTCGAAGTGGCTGGCCTGGAAGCCGGCGCCGACGAGCCTGCTGCTGAGCCGGAAGTGGTTGATCTGGAAGCCGCACTGGGTGGCGGCATCCGCAAGGCTCCTGGCGTGATCACCTCGATCGACGAACCAGAAGTAGCTGAACACACGGTCTAAACCGTCAAACAACACAGGGCCGTTGTGCGCTGATCAGCCACCGGCCTTGTGACCTAGATCGCTCCCCAATCGATGATTTGGGGGCTTCGGACCTGCCAGCAGGCCAGCAAAGGATTGCAAGAGGATGTCTACCGTGACTGAAAACATTTCTGCCTCACAAGTGAAAGAGCTTCGCGAGAAGACCGGGGCGCCCATGATGGATTGCCGCAACGCGCTCGCCGAAGCCAAGGGTGATCTGGAACAAGCAGTGGTTGTGTTGCGCAAGCGTGGTTTGGCCTCGGCAGCCAAAAAGGCATCGCGCAGCACTTCTGAGGGTGCCGTCGGCACCTATATTCACGCCGGTGGCAAAATCGGTGTGTTGATCGAAATTAACTGCGAGAGTGACTTCGTCGCGCGCACCGAGGACTTTCAGGAACTGCTGAAAGACATCTCCATGCACATTGCGGCGACCGATCCCCGCTATATCCGTCGCGAAGATGTAACTGCACAAGATCTGGAGCGGGAAAAAGATATCTACCGCTCGCAGGCAGCGGCTACTGGTAAACCCGCACCGGTGATCGAAAAGATTGTCGAAGGCAAAATGAGTAAGTTCTATGAAGAGGTTTGCCTGCTCGATCAGCCCTTCATCAAGGACCAGTCGTTTGCCATTAAGGACCTGATTGCGCAGAAGATCGGCAAGCTGGGTGAGAACCTGAGCGTCCGCCGCTTTGCCCGCTTCAAGGTGGGTGATCCTAACTGGACCGTCGCGCAGATCAAGACCACTGCCGGGGAATAACAGTCGTCCTTAAGTGATATCAGAGCAGGGCCGGTGAATCGCCGGCCCTGCTCTTTTTTGTTTCTATTTCACGCTCTTTTCGTAATGAATGACGCTCTTCAAAGTAAGGGGGCCGAGGTTCGTGGAATCCCACATCTCGCGAAGAACGAGCGAGATGTGGGGCACCCATCATTGGTTGCTGAACAGGCGTCAGAATGGCGCGTGAGGCCCCTGTACTTTGGTAATGGAATCAGCAGAAGCGCCGCACACGGGGCTCGCGAGCAAGCATTTGCCAGCTGAGTGAGCCGTTCCGAATGTGCGATACTTTGCATGAATGTATAAGAGAGTCCTGCTCAAATTGTCGGGAGAAGCGCTCGCGGCCGATCGCGGATTTGGCGTCGATGTGGCCAAACTGCACGAGATTTCCATGGAGATTCTGGCTGCACGCGACCTCGGCGTGGAAGTCGCCATCGTGGTGGGCGGCGGCAATTTCTTTCGCGGCGTCGCCGAACAAGCGCGCCTGATGGACCGCGTTTCCGCGGACCAGATGGGCATGCTGGCCACGGTGATTAATGCAATTGCCTTACAGGATGCGCTCGAAAAGTGCGGCGTGCAGACGCGCGTCATGTCGGCCATCGAGATGAATCAGGTAGCGGAGCCCTATATACGCCGCCGAGCCATTCGGCACCTGGAGAAGGGCCGGGTGGTGATCTTTGGGGCCGGCCTGGGCAATCCTTATTTCTCGACGGATACCGCAGCTTCGCTCCGCGCCATGGAAATCAAGGCCGACGTATTGCTGAAGGCCACGAAAGTGGAAGGGATTTACAACGCTGATCCTGTTATCACCAAAGATGCTGTGAAATTCGAGCAGATTACCTACATGGAAATCCTCCGGCTCGGTCTAAAGGTTATGGACAGCACAGCGGTCAGTTTGTGTAAGGACAACGATTTGCCCATGATTATCTTCAATATGAATCGGCCGGGTAACATCCTGCGCGTAGTCAGCGGAGAAAAGGTCGGTTCCCTGGTGACTGCCTGACCCCACGGAGCACAGTGGCGGAACGCCCACCGGCCCCCGCAACTGAGGCCACAGAACGATCGGCCCCCGTACTGCAGGCTCCGGTAGGATCGGCTCCAGCAACCCCATCGCTGGCGCACTCAAAGACTGTTTCCGCACCCCGGCGCACACCCCTTCCGGCACTGACCGGCATCCGCTGTTTTGCCGCGCTCAACCTGGTCTTCTTTCACTTTGCCGATCCGCATTCGTTTGGGCCGCTAAGCCCAGTCGTCAACGGCGGTTACGTTTCTGTCAGTTTCTTCCTGCTGCTCTCGGGTTTTATCCTCACCTATAACTATGCGGATCGCGCGGAGCGGGGGCTGTTGACGGCGCGCACCTTCTGGACAGCGCGATTCTCCCGGCTCTACCCGGTGTACGCCTTCAGCCTGATTCTATCCGCGGGCACGCTGGCTGCAGAGGTGACGGCGCACACACGCTTCGACTTTCGCCTCGGCCTCATCCTTACCCCCCTGCTGTTGCAGGGCTGGCATCCGCTGCTTACGAATTTCTGGAACACCCCGGCGTGGACCATGTCCACCGAGGCCTTCTTCTACCTGCTGTTTCCGTGGTTGATCACGCGCCGCCGGCCGCGCCGGACGCGCACGCTGCTATTACTTCTTGGCGCGGTATGGATGGCTGGCCTGGTGCTCCCGCTCCTCTACATGTATATAAACCCGGACGGCGATGTACACCCAGACCGGTACTCATATGGCGTGTGGATGCGCGCCCTGAAGTTCATGCCCGTGCAGCATCTGCCATCCTTCCTGTTTGGCATGACGCTGGGGTTTCTGAACGACAAGATTCGCCCCGAAAGTCGCAAGCGCCTGGCTGTCGGCATTTCAGCATTTGCTGTTCTGTACCTGGTCCTGTGTGTAGGCGACCGTCTACCGTACGTCATGATGCATGACGGTTTGCTCATGCCCTTATTTGGTGGCGTGATCCTCTGCCTGGCCGGCCGCAACCTGATAGCCCGGTTCTTCAGCCTTCTGCCCTTTATCACGATTGGCGAAGCCAGTTACTGTCTGTACCTGCTGCACTTCAATCTATGGACCTGGCTCCACGACTCCCACGTGCTGGAGAAGACCGGTCTGATCGTCTGGGACCCCTGGATTTCGTATGTGCTGGTAGTGATCGCGGCCTTACTGACCAAGCGGCTGATCGAGCGCCCCGTACGCGGCTGGATAAGCCGGCTGCTGCAGCCCAGGGCAGTCGCTCGCCCGGCTTAGTAACTCGGCTCACGAATGAGCAGCGGACAAAGCTTCACCATTCTCCTGATCCTAAGTCTTGACACAAGTGGCGAAGTACATCCTGGGAGCAAGGATGGTCACATCGGGTCTCTCCGCCGCCTCGTGCATCGCAACCACGTCTTTTCGAGTTGTTCCTGAGAAATGAGGCCAGCTCCCACGAATCCCGGGCCGGCTTCTTCCACGCTCCATTTAATCAGGAGACGATGTTCGGGGATGCTGCAGGCAGGCTGATGATCCACCATGCGAGGGTCGGCCACACCGGCGGCCTCAACCAGGCCGCGAAGATTTCTAGCCATCGAGTAATCGAGACCGCGCGTAGGGCCGAGCTTTCCGAATAGGTCAGCGAATGCGTGCGAAGCCGTGTGGGGTTCGCTCATCGCAGTCGTCAGGTCGCCGTCCTCTAGAACGAGGATGCCGCCGGGCTTCAGCACGGCCAGCATCTCCGCAATGCAGGCGCCCGGATTCGGCAGATGCAGCAACAGGAACCGGCAATAGGCGAGGTCGAAAGAAGCACGCGGCAGACCGGTTTCACATGCATTCGCTTGCACGAACGAGACGTTGCTTATGCCCGCGCGCGCGAAGATCGCCCTGGCTTCCTCAACCTGGGCCATGCTGAAATCCACACCGGTCACGAACCCGAAGGGCCGACCATGTCCGCAAGCATACGGGTGGTCATGCCAACGCCGCAGCCAAAGTCCACAACGTGCATGCCCGCTTTCAGGCCCGCATCGGCCAATACACCCCGCGCGAATGGGGAATAAACCTCATGCAGTGCACCGAGACGGCGAACCGCCGCAGAACCAGTGGCTAAGGCATAGGGAGCGTGCGTCTGGCTGGGTGGAGCAACGTGCCTGGCAGTAAGGTCGTTCATCGCGCGAGTCTACGCGCGGCAATAGCCCCAGGCAATCAGAATCAGGATGTGAACTCATTCCAGTGCAGAAAGACCTGGACAGACTTTGAGCGAGCGACGGTTGGTGGGCGTTTGAGACTGCCACAGGAACAACGAGCTACATTCTGAGCCAAAGCCTGCAGTCATCGAACCATTACAACTTCAATCTTTCATGCCGCCACGATTTGGGATAACGAAGCCGCAGCTCAATGCAGGTAGAGCTCTCCCACAAAAGGTTCGCCTGCATGGCCAGCTTGTTGGTTGATCGCTTGTGGCAAGCCGCCCCATGTACGTTCTGCTATCCCCGGTGATAGACATGTGTAGGAGATACGCGGAATGCCCTGGCGATTGTTCTTTCTTTCTGCACTGTTACTGACCACCGGAATCCCCTCGCAAGCCCAGACGGACAGCTTCTTCAGCGTGCCCGTCGCCGATGCGCCGGAGCTTGCGCCGCGCGGACCCTATGGCGTGGGCGTGCGCACGTTGGAGCTCAAGAATCCAGGGCAGCCCGATATCCTGAATTTCAATAAAGCGACCGGTAAGGCGCCGCTGTACGACCGGCCACTGACCATCGAAATTTGGTATCCGGCAACCATCCCGCCGGGAGTGCCGGAGCGCACGGCCTACGTCATGGGCTTACCGCGTGGCGGCAGCGGCATTCCGGGAATCCCAAAAACAGTGACCGTACCGGGCAAAGCAGTCAGAGATGCCCAGCCTCTACAGGGAAGCCGCTATCCCCTGGTAGTCGTGTCGCATGGCTATCCCGGATCACGTTTCTTTCTTACTTATCTCACGGAGAACCTTGCCTCGAAGGGTTACGTGGTTGCAGCGATCGATCACACGGACTCCGTAACAGGCGAGGAGAAAGCATTTCCAAGCACGTTACTGAATCGAGCGAACGATCAGCTGTTCACGATTACGAAGCTCGAAGACCTGGCTGGCCAGGCTGGCAATTTTCTCAATGGCATCCTCGACCCGTCGCGCGTGGCCATCGTCGGTTACTCCATGGGTGGCTATGGGGCGCTCACCACTGCCGGCGCAGGCTATAGCGCCACTTCGATGGCACAAGGCGTCGTGCCTGGCGGCTATCTCGCGGAGTGGCAGGCAGGCAGCGCCGAAATACGAAGCGCGGCTACGGCCGGAGTTGAAGGCAGTAGTAGCCATCGCTCCCTGGGGAGCCCAGCCGCCCGTACAACGCCTGGGACGCATCGGGGCTGGCGGGCATTCACATCCCAATGCTGGTGATCGCCGGCGACCAGGACGACGTCTCGGGATACGCCCCTGGCATCAAACCAGCCTTCGAAAAAGCGATCCATGCCGACCGATGCATGCTGGTTTACGAGAACGCTCACCACAACGTGGGCGGTAATCCGGCGCCGCCGGAGGTGCTGTCCAGTTATGCTGCCCGAGAATTTTTTGAGGAGCCGGTGTGGCGCAAGGATCGCATCACCGCGATCAATCAGCATTTCATTACTGCTTTTCTCGATCTGACCCTGAAAGGCGATGAGAGCAAGCGGGCTTATCTGCACGTGCATCCGGATCTTTCCAATGACGGACAATGGCCGCTGCCCCAGGGAGCCTCGACAGGAGCGCAATTCAGCGACGGAGTGAATTACTGGAAAGGCTTTCAGCGGCGTTGGGCCCTGGGTCTGGAAATGCACTGCCTGGCCGCGACGAAGTGATGTTTCGACCTCGTGGAGTCGATGCCAATGTGCCGCCATGAGCGAAGCGATCTGCCTTGGAACTGTTCCCGGTTCGAGAGCGTATAGACTCTATCGGCACCGCAGTATTGAAGGATCAGACAATCATCTGCAGCAAGTGGAGGCAACATGCCCGTCCTCTTTGCCGATTTAGCCTACGCGCTCCGCCAGCTGGTACAACACCGGGTTTACGCCCTGACCGCAATCATCTCTATGGCGCTCGGCATCGCTGCCACGGCAGCTGTCTACAGTGTGCTGTACGGGGTACTTATCGACCCCTACCCGTATCGGGACGCGGGCCGCATTGCGATGGTGAACCTGTATGACAAGCAGGGCAACGAAGGAGATATGGCGTTCACCCTTGCCCAGCTGCGGCAAATCCGCAAAGCCGGATCGCTTGCCGAGGTGATGGCTCGCCGCAACGAGACCATGACTGCTACCGGTGGCGACCTGGTGACCACGGCGCGCACTTACCAGTTCAGCGGCAACGGCTTCGATTTCCTGGGCGCTCCCGCCATGCTGGGCAGAGTGTGGACCGCATCGGAATTACCAGAGGGCGTAGCTGCTCCGCCCGTGGCGGTCATCAGCTTCCTTTTCTGGAAGAGTCACTTTGGGGCCGACCGCAATGTGATCGGCAAGGCTCTGGAACTCAACCACCACAAGTACACCGTCATTGGCGTGGTGGGCCCACGATTTACGTGGGGGGATGGAGACGTCTACCTGCCGCTGCCCGCCGACCTGGACCCCCAGGCCCGGCTGCAATTCCTGGTGCGCATCCGTCCGGAAGCCTCGCTGGGTGCAGCCAATGGCGAGCTAAACAGCATTGTTCGGGAGATCGGCCGGGAACATCCAGACGCACTGCCGCGGGAAAAATTCGACATCAAAGTGGAGACGTTGAACGACTCGCTGCTCGGCGAGTTCAAAGGCACGCTCTTTCTGCTTTTTGCCGCGGTAGCGCTGCTCCTGCTGATTGGTTGCGGCAACGTCTCCATCCTCATGCTAGCCCGCGGTACGGCTCGCCAGCAGGAACTCGGGATGCGAGCCGCCCTTGGCGCCACACGCCTGCGCATTCTGCGCCAATTGTTGACCGAAGCCGTCCTGCTATCGCTCACCGGTGGAGTGCTCGGCATGGGTCTGGCTTACCTTGCGATTCGCCTGATTGTCGGCCTTTTGCCGGAGTATTCCATTCCGCACGAAGTGGTCATCCAGCTCAATATTCCGGTACTGCTGTTCAGCGTAGCGATCTCGGTGGCCACCGGGATTGCGGCAGGGCTTGCTCCCGCCCTGCAGTTTTCCCGGCCTCAGATGATCGCCCTGCTCCACGCGGGCAACAGCCGCACCGCCACGGCCCGCGGCAGTAAGGTGCGGTCGGCGATGATTATCGGTCAGGTGGCGCTGACCGTGTTGTTACTGGCCGGTGCGGCGGCCGCCATGCGCACTTTTCTGGAAGCCTATCGGGCCAGGCTTGGCTTCGATCCGCATAACCAGCTGCTGACGAGCATTTCGCTGCCGGAACATGCCTATACGACCTGGGCGGCCCGCTCGCAGTACCTGGACGCGCTTACGGAGAAGATCAAGGCGACGCCTGGAGTCCTCGATGCCACTTATCTCAACGCAGGGCTTCCTCCGCAGGGGATGTGGCGGCAGCCTGTTCACCTGGCTGGCGCGCCTGCGGACGACAGCCGTCAGGCCGGGGTCATGCTGGTCAGTGCCAATTACTTCGCCGTGCAGCGCATCCCTCTTCTGCAGGGCAGAAGTCTTACGCGGGCGGAGGTTCTCCGGGGCGCGCATGTCACCGTCGTGAGTCAGACTTTCGTGCAGCGTTACTTTGCCGGAGCGAACCCCATTGGGCGCAGCGTCGTACCTGTACAGGTGCAGCAGGGTCTACCGGGAGCCATCGCGGCTGCCAATCCGGAACAGCCCTACGAAATCGTCGGTGTTGCGGCGGATGTACGCAACGATGGCCTGCATCAGCCCATCCAGCCGCAGATTTACCTGCCCTCGACCGTTCTGATGTTTCCCGGGATGAGTTTTCTGATTCGCACAGCGGGGGACCCGCGGCTCGCCATTCACGATATCAGTAACAGTGTCAGAGCGGTCGACCAGAACCAGGCATTGAGCAGGAGCTTTGCGTATGACGATGTTCTGTCCCTCTTCGTCTGGTCGCACGACCGTTTCATCTCCATCCTTTTCGCCATCTTCTCAGCGGTCGCCCTTGGGCTGGCTGCGATTGGGCTGTTCTCGGTGGTCGCTTACTCGGTACAGCAGCGCAATCGCGAGATCGGTATCCGCATGGCGTTGGGTGCGCCGCGCATGCGCGTGCTGGCGCTGGCGCTCTCTTCGGTTACCTGGACCACTGGCATGGGGGTGGCTCTGGGTATTGGTCTGAGCATCGGGCTCAGTGACTACGTGCAGAAGTGGACGCAAAGCAGCATGAGGGACGCTGGTGTGCTCGGCACCACTTCCGCCGTCTTTCTATTTGCCTCGATGCTCGCCTGCATCGTGCCGGCAAGGAGAGCCACGCGCGTCGATCCTATGGTGACGCTTAGAAGTAGTGGATGAGTCGTGTGCTACGGAGCGGCAGAGGCTGTTTAGTTCACTCTGAGGAGATGGCACCAGTACGTTTCCGGCTTGTCGCCTCTTGCGACGGTGAACCAGGAGGGGATCTTTGAGGGGTCATGTCCCCCACACAAGCCGTCAGCTTGTGTGGGCCACCCTCGAGTTTGTTTTGGCCGCTCAACTATGCGTTTGAGCCGTTAAGGCTTTCGATCTGTTCAAACCACTCGTGGCGAACGATAGGGTACGATGCTGCTAATCTGTTTTTCGAGAGTGCCATGCTCCCTCCTTATCGTTTGCTGTCGATTGTCTTTGTGACCGCTGCGCTGCTTGCCGGCACCCCGTGCCATTTGAGAGCGCAAACCTCCGGCGAAGGTGGAAACGGCCTGGGGTTTGATATGGCTCCCGAGACGAACGGGGTCGTCGTCGAAAGGGCTGTCCACCAAATCCCGGTGCCTATGGCTCCTGGTCCGGTAACGCCGAGCTGGCAGTCACTCCAGGAGAATTACCAGGTACCCGCCTGGTTTCGAGGCGCGAAGTTCGGCATCTTTATGCACTTCGGCATCTTCTCTGTGCCTGCCCATGCGAGTGAGTGGTACGAGAAGTTCCTCTACGCCGGGGGCAACGATAGCGTGCTGAAAGTACTCTTCGGCAACGACCGAACGCTCGCCTTCAATGATGGACCCAACAGTACCCGCGCGTGGCACACCCAGCACTTCGGTCCGCCGGACAAGTTCGGTTACAAAGACTTTATCCCCATGTTCAAGGCGGAGCATTTCGATGCTGATGCATGGGCAGTCTTATTCAAGAAATCGGGGGCCCGCTATGTCATGCCGGGCGCGCAGCACCACGAAAATTTCGCCATGTGGGACAGCAAAGTCACACCGTTCAACGCCATGCAGATGGGCCCCAAACGGGATGTAGTCGGTGAACTAGCAACCGCGGTGCGTAAACAGGGGATGAAGCTCGGCCTGGCCAATCATGGCATTGAAAACTTCCAGTTCATCAACCCACCCCGCGAGTTAGCGGAAAAGATGCAGGCGGAAAGGGTCGATCTCTATGATCCCAAATGGGCCGGTTTCTACAACTACGCCGATCGCAGCGACGCAGCCATGCAGCGCTTCCTGGTGGATTGGTATGAACGCAATGTCGAGCTGATTGATAAGTACCAACCCGACCTGATCTACTTCGACAACGGGGTGGATCAGCGTTATCTAGATCCGTTGAAGTTACAAATTGCGGCCTACTACTACAATCGCGCGAGGAGCTGGGGCAAAGAGGTTTCCTTCACTACCAAAAAGGCAGCGTTCGCTCCGTCAGGAACCAACATCAAGACGATCGCATCCATCATTGACTTTGAAGGCGCTCCGCCCGATGGCATCCGTGCCGGATCGTGGGTAGTCGACCGGCCGATTGGTTCCAGCTGGGGTTACATCGATGGCATGAAGGCGAACTCGACTGAAACCGTGATTGGCTGGTTGGTCGATACGGTGAGCAAAAATGGAACCCTGCTGTTGAACGTTTCACCTAAGGCAGATGGAACCATTCCCCAGGACCAGCAGGATGTGCTGCTCGAGATCGGCAAGTGGCTCGGTACCAATGGCGAGGCCATCTACGACACCCACGCCTGGACACAGTTCGAAGAGAAGGGCACAGACCACATCTATTTCACGGTGAAGGGGCAAACCCTTTACGCGATTGTGATGGGGAGCACGGCCGCCGCCCCGGTCGCGATCCATGCCCTGTCGAGCGCGGCCGGCGCGATCCAGTCAGTGGAGCTGCTTGGAGGCGAAGCCCTGAAATTCCATCAGGACGCCGCAGGGCTGACAGTCACCCCACCCTACCCGGCGGCGCATCCGGCAGCGTTCGTGCTCAAGATCACTGGCCTGAAGACAAATCCCGATTTGAATACGGCTTCAGGAAACCCGGCTTGCGATTGCGGACCACAAGCCCGGTAACCGAACACGCAATGAGATCGTAACAACGACTGCGCTCTAATGAGCAGCCGCGATGAGCCCTGGAAACCACGTCACGGCATTGTCGTGGTAAAGCTTACGCAGTACCGGTAAAGGCAGAGCGAGCCCCTGCACTTTATGCCCCCTGTACTCAATCGTGTCATCGGTGGCGAGGAACCGCCAGTCCGCCGCGTAGCCGCTCTCCCACTGCGGCACTGATTGTACGGCTTTGTCCTCTGGCATAAACTCGCTGTCGGTCGCGTAAATCAGGCGGTCCTGATATTTCTCGATGAATTGAATGATATCCGCCCGGGGTTGCATGACGACGTAGGGCATGCGCGCTGCCATGTCCACCGCGAAATTTGGATATTTGTCGAGGTGCTCCCCAAGCTGATGGAAGTCGGATTCCATGCTGCCAAGGTGAGCTCCCACCACCCGCAGATGCGGGTTCTGTTCCAGCACATGATCACGAGCGCGAAGAATGTCTGGCTTCGATGGAGCGTTCGGACGCTGATACATATACCACTCCGGACTCTGCGTGTGGTAGTAGGAGTAATCCGGACTCGCGGGGTTGGGCGCTTCCCAAATAGAGTTCGGGTCGGCAACGTGAGCAACCAATGTCTTGTTGTGGGCCGCAATGTCTTTGTAGATTGGCGCGAATATTGGATCGTCTGGCATGAGGTAGCTGCCATCCGCCTTCTGCACTTTCTCACCAATGTTTTTCCAGATCTTTACAGCGGCCGCACCCCGGGCAAAATCACTATTGATCTCCGCAATCGCCACCCGGGAGAAATCCGGACGTTGGAACGGGAACGGGTCGAATGTGGAACAGAGGGTTGCGTGACCATCGCTCGCACGGACAAACTCCCAGGCCTGACGGCGTTTCGTATCCAGCACTTTCTGGCCTGGCGTCGTGGCAACAAGAATATCCAGAACATGCAGGTGCAGCCTTTGCAGCATGGCCAGGAATTCTGGCGCGTTCTGGTAGATGTGAGCGTGGGTGTCGATAGGACCGAGCGCCGCAAAGCGGGTAAGCTCCTGATCGGTAAATGGGCCGCTCACGAGGGGAGTGCCCGCCTCCGGCGAAGCGGCGGTGTCCTGCGCTGGGGGCTGCTTGCTGCTGCAGCCGACTGTGGCCAACAAGAGTACGAGCGAGAGGGTGATGGTCTTCATGGTCACTCCTAATGGGGCGTGCAGAGCTTCGGTTTGGCGCAATACCGCAACCCGCGGGATCGATAGCCAATCCGGAATCTATCACCCTTTGTGCCAGCCGAAGCACGGACATGAGTATAAAGCCTGGATAGCCGCCTGATCCCCGCAATAGGAGCGCCTTGCGCACCCCCTGATGTTCCCGAACACGGAGTGGCAGATCCGGGTCAGAGACCGGCTGACAAATCCCGGGTGTCGCATCTGAGAGGGCAGAGAGGACCGGAGAACCACCTGACGCCTACAATGGGGTGTGGCTACGCGAGCACTAGTGCAATCCTTCGCCTGTCCGCATCTCGACTCAACCAGATCTTGAACGGAAGGCAGCAGAAGATGAAACGACATGTAGCCCTTTGCGCCCTGAGTTTGTTGCTTGCCGCATCTTTTGCTTCTGCACAGAAGGCAAACACGCTGACCACAGAGGAGAAGGCCCAGGGCTGGCGACTGCTATTCGACGGTAAGACGACCCATGGCTGGCGCAGTGCTCGCGGCGGGGGCTTTCCCACGACCGGCTGGGCGGTCCGGGATGGCACAATCACCGTTACAGAAACGGGAGGTGAGGAGTCCGGTAACGGCGGCGATATCGTCACCACCCGAACCTACGCAGACTTCGAATTGTCCGTCGATTTCAAGACGTCGCCAGGAGCGAACTCCGGGATCATGTACTTCGTAGACCTGGACCTGACGCCTTGGAAAAACGGACACGGTTCGCCCATCGGCTTCGAATATCAGGTGCTGGACGACGCGCTGCATCCGGACGCGAAGCGAGGCAAGAACGGCGATCGCACAGTGGCATCGCTCTATGACATGATCCCCGCCGCACCTGATAAGCCGATCAGGCCAGTGGGCGACTGGAATACCGCCCGCATTGTGGTGCACGGCAAGCATGGCGAGCACTGGTTGAACGGCGTGAAAGTGGTGGAATACGACCGTGATTCGCCAGCATTCAAGGCGATTCTCGCGGAAAGCAAGTACCACGTGTTCCCCAGCTATGGCCAAAGCGCAAGCGGGTACATACTGCTGCAGGATCACGGCTTTCCCGTGTGGTTCCGGAACATCAAGATTCGCGAGATTCATTGAAGCGGCTGAAACCGCATGCCACTGTTCAGCGCGCTGAATGATCCCAACCGCGGTTGAGGTCGAACGGCAGCTATCCGCGCTTACTAGCCGAGCGGATCCGGCAGCATCGGACGCATGAACGTCCGGTCATAGCGCAGCACACACCCGCTCTTGTCTCGTATGAGATCCGCTTCGATGAATTCCGGATCGTGACCGAAGCGAGAGCGGTACTGCTCATAGGCGGACAGCGTCGGGAAGCTGAACAACGCGAGCGCCCGATCGCTGGATCCTTCCGACGGCAGGAAGTAGCCATGATGATTCCCGCCGTGCCTGTTGACGAGATCCATCCAGCGCCGGCCGAACTCCTCAAAATCCGCGATCTTTGCGGGGTCGATGACATAATCCACTACGCAAGTGATCATCACATCTCCTCTGCGCCTGGGTGTGCGCCCAAACCTCTGTTTATTTTGCGCCGTCGCGATGGGGCCGGATCGCTCCTCATCTGATCCGCAGCAAATAATATCGCACGAGCCGTGGTTGTGAGTGCGAGCTGCTCCTCTTGACAGCCAAGAGGAGCACTTTGTATCCTCTTGTTTGTCTAGAGGAGAGGGAGCCATAGCAGCCAGGAGCAATGAAGCAGAACAGCCGATTGCAAAACAGAGCGACCTGGTCCAGGAACGCTGGAGATGCTCATTCTGAAGACCCTGGCTCTTGAGCCCATGCACGGCTATGGTGTGGCTCTTCGCATTGAGCAAATCAGCAACGGCATATTCCGCGTAAATCCGGGCTCTTTGCTTCCTGCGCTCAGCCGCCTGGAGCGGGGAGGCCGTCTGAAGTCCGAGTGGCGGGCTACAGAGAACAATCGCCGTGCCAAGTACTACCTGCTCACCCCCAATGGCCGCAAGGCTCTCGTCGCGGAAAGGGAACAGTGGCAGCGGCAGACTCTCGCGATCTCCCGCATCCTTGATGCTTAGTGATTAAGTAGCCTGAATGGTGGGTTGGCTACGTGGGTTGAATGCGTACTTCGAAAGTAGTAACAGCAGCGGCCAGGAGGAACCTCATGCATTGGATCGCCAGCCTGATCGTGGGTTTGAAATCCCTCTTCGGCAAACAGCAAGTCGAACGGGAACTTGACGAAGAACTCGAGAGCTACCTGGCGGCTTCCATCGCGCACAAACAAGCTGACGGCATGTCTGCCGCGGACGCGCATCGAGCCGCGATGATCGAGCTGGGAAGCTCCAATGCAATTAAGCATCAGGTGTGGTCGTCGCGCTGGGAGTCCACTTTGGATGGCATCATGCGAGACGTACGCATCAGCGTGCGCATGCTCACCAAGAGCCCGGCCTTCACGCTCATCGCCCTGCTGTCACTGGCCCTCGGCATCGGCGGGAATACCGCCATCTTCACGCTGATTGATCAGGTGATGTTACGCAATCTCCCGGTGCAACATCCCGAGGAGCTGGTTACGTTCGGACGACAGAATGGCGGCGGAGAGGCCGGCGGCATTGACATCGGAAGCTACGGCCTGTTCCCCTGGTATTTTGCGCGGCAACTGCAGTCCGATCCCCGGCCCTTCCAGGGAATAGCCTATTTCTGCAGCTTTTCTGACAAGGTAAGCCTTCGTTTGCCTTCCACCGATGGCCCGACCGATTCCAATGGCTCTTCGATTCTTGCTCCTGCCAGTCTTGTTTCCGGTAACTACTTCAGCGTGCTCGGTGCTCAGCCCTTCATGGGGCGCGCCATCGCTCCAGGCGATGACGACACGCCCGGTAGCGGCGCCGTGGTTGTTCTGAGTCATCATTTCTGGCAGCAGTCGCTGTCGTCCGATCCAGCGATTCTTGGCAAAGTCATCCGCATCAATGGTTCTGCCTTCAATGTCATCGGCGTCATGCCCAGCAATTTCCAGGGCATCAAGCGAGAGATGGAGCCACCTGATCTGTGGGCGCCGATGACGATGCAGACCGTCATCCTCAAGCAACCCTCGATGCTTACACCCGGCAGCGGACTTTATTTTCTCGATGTCTTTGGCCGCCTCAGCCATCAGGCCGCGACCAGCCAACAAGCACTGGCGCAAAGCCAGAACTGGCTCGATCAGCAGGTGCGTACAGCCATCCGCGCCGAGGAAGGCGCGAAGGTCACACCCGCACGGCTGCAGGAGATCAACCGCGTCACCGTTCCCCTGGTCTACGCTGCTCGTGGCGCCTCCACGCTTCGCGACCAGTACGGCGACTCACTCAAGATTCTGATGGGTGTGGTCGCACTGGTGCTACTGATCGCTTGCACCAACCTGGCGAATTTTCTTTTGGCTCGTGCCGCTACCCGAAAGCGCGAGTTCGCGACGCGACTTGCTCTTGGCTCCAGTCGTGCGCGCATTGTGAGGCAGACCCTGGTCGAGACGCTTCTGCTGTCACTCACTGGCGGTTTGCTCGGACTATGCCTCGCATTTGCAGCCACACGCGTGCTCATCGGCTTCGTCAGCCAAGGCAATGCGTATACCGCGCTGGACCCAGCGCCGAATACAACCGTGATGCTGTTCACCCTGGGCCTTTCGCTGCTGACTGGTCTCTTCTTCGCACTTGCTCCTGCGCTTGCGGCAGCACGTACCTCAGCGGCAGCGGTTTGAACGACAGTAGCCTGACCGCGCAAAGCAGTGGCGGTCGGTCGGCCCGGTTGTGGCCTAAGACACTTGTCACCCTCCAGGTGATGCTCTCGCTGCTTTTGCTGGTCAGCGCAGGCTTGTTTCTCCGCACGCTGCGCAATCTGCAGAACCAGGACTACGGCTTTGAACGCTCCCATCTTCTGCTCGCCGAGTTCAATGCGAAACTCGCGGGATACAAGCCTGGCCAAACTCCGGGGCTGCATCAACGTCTGCTGGAACGACTCTCCGCGCTTCCCGGTGTTCGCTCAGTCGCACTTTCTGCCACTGCTCCCATCAGTGCCGGCAACTGGTCATCCAGTATCACCATTCCCGGTCACGTGCCCGCGCCTAAAGAGAACATGCACTCGGTTCTGAATCGTGTGTCGGGCAGTACTTTCAGACCGTCGGGATCTCGATCGTCGCTGGGCGTGCCTTCACCGACGCCGACACCGGCAGTAGGGAGAAAGTCGCTGTCATTAACCAGACACTCGCCAGTCACTTCTTTCCCAAAGGCGATGCGGTGGGGAGGTCCATCCTCATCGACATCGATAGTGTGAAAGGGCCGTGGCAGATTGTAGGCATTGCGCGTGACACCAAATCGGGCAATCCCCGGGATACTGATCCGGTTCGAATGACTTATATCCCGATTGCGCAGATCGACCCCACCGTGCCTGCGCCCGCGGCAACCGGCGTTATCGCCAAACCGGTTGTTCCGGAAGAGAATCAGGATCGCTTCGCCAGCATGATCCTGGTGCGCACCAGCGGCGACCCGGCTCACACCATCACCGATCTTCGTGCCGCGGTTGCTGCCATCGATCCCAATCTCCCACTTCTCAGGATCACAACGATCCAGGATCAGGTTTCTCATTTCATGACGCATGACGAACTGATCTCCTCGCTGACAGGCATGTTCTCGTTGTTGGCGCTGCTTCTGGCTTCGATCGGTCTTTATGGTGTGCTGAGCTACAACGTGGTTCGCAGGACAAATGAGATTGGCATTCGCATCGCGCTGGGCGCACAGACTCCGGCCGTGCAGTGGATGATTCTGAGTGAATCTTTGCTGCTGCTGGCCGTGGGCGTGGGCCTGGGATTGCCGCTCACCCTGTTGGCGACCAGGTACCTCAAAGGGCAGCTCTTCGGGTTGAGCGCCCTGGACCCGATGACGTTCGCCGTAACCATGGCTACCGTGAGCGCGACGACGCTTCTGGCCGCATGGCTCCCGGCACGGAGAGCCACCAAAATTGATCCGATGGTGGCTCTCCGCTGTGACTAAGGGGGCGTCGCAGATGACGGATCACAGCATAAATCGTCGCGGCTGGAAACGGAGCGTCATCAGTGTGCGGACATGATGTCCCCCACGCAAGCAAAAAGCCGCTTGCATGGGCCACCCTCGATTTGTTGGTGAATGGCGGTGACGGGGAATGAGTCAACACCTGCCCGATCGGTTCATCGACATGGTGGAAGCCCCGGACTTTTAATCCGGGGGCGCGGGTGTAGAACCCGCGCTGAAGGTGGCCGTAAGCATGCGAGGGCTTTAGGCCTGGCGGCAGCAGCGTCATTCCGATTTGCAACTTGGCGTAGATCTCGCAGGGAGGTCACATGGCCGATTGTCTGCCAAGGCTTGGTTCCACCAGGGCTGAAGCCCTTTCTCTTTGTGCGCGTTTGAGCGCGGGTATACACCCGCGCCCCCGGACTGAAGTCCGGGGCTTCCACCGCGATTTGAGCGGGTGTTTCGAGAATCTTTGTGGGCCTCGTTCCGATGTGGAGCAGCCGAGGTTGATCGTTGCCGACCTGGGGATTTGGGTCGGGGCCGAAAAACTGCAGATTTTTCGGCTTCGCTCCCAACCGAGAACCTTCGCCCTCCTCGTTCATTCCATCCTCAATTTGCCTCAAGACAAATCAGCTGCTCGGGATGACTAAAGGGCAGGTCGGGCGTGCCGTGCACGCCGGCATCGCCGCTGGGTCATTGCTGGTTATGGACGGAGAAAGGCTTTGATGGCCCTGCGTTCATCCATGGCGGCATAACCCTCGGCTACCCGGTTGAGTGGCAATTCGAGGTCGAATACCTTGCCCGGATTGATCGTGCCTTCCCAGACAAGCTGGATGAGGTCTGGAAGGTAACGCCGCACCGGCGCGGGCCCACCGTGAAGCCGAACGAGGTTGAAGAATACTGGCCACATGTCGAGTTTCATTCCATGCGGAACGCCCACATACCCGATGGAGCCGCCGGGCGCGTGGATTGAATTGCCTGCATCATCGCTTCTTCTGTGCCGACGCACTCCAGAACTGAATCCACGCCAATGCCGTGAGTCAGTTCCTTTATGCGCGCAATGCCTTCCTCTCCGCGTTCGGTAACAATCTCAGTTGCACCGAATTCTTTGGCGAGTTGCTGGCGCTTCTCATGCCGGCTCATCGCGATAATCCGCTCAGCCCCCAGCTGCTTGGCAGAAAGAATGCCTAGCAGTCCGACAGCGCCATCGCCCACGACGGCGACCGTTGCGCCTGGCTCAACATTTGCCGCATCGGCAGCAAACCAGCCAGTGCCGAGCACATCAGAAATCGTGAGCAGGCTTGGAAGAAGTTCTGGCGGCGGAAACCCCGGCGTGGCAACCAGCGTGCCATCCGCCAGCGGAACCCGCAGAATGGGCGCTTGCGCCCTGCTCATGAACTCCAAATGCTGGCAGCCTGACTGATAGCCATTCAGGCAATTGGGGCAAGTATTGTCAGACACGCAGAACGACCCAATGACAAATTGGCCGGGCTTCAAACTTTTGACAGCGCTGCCCACCTCTTCCACCACCCCGCAATACTCATGTCCCATGGGCGTCGGTTGGTCTATCTTTTGAATGCCGCGATAGGGCCACAGGTCAGAGCCACACACACAAGTGGCTGCCACCCGGATAACAGCGTCGGTTGGTTGTTCAATCCTGGGGTCTTCACGATCCTCAAAGCGCACATCGCGCGGTCCATACAAGACGGTGCCCAGCATGCAATTCTCCTTATCGTTTTCGGTCTGTCTTTAAGCCATCGGTAGTGCGATGCGCTGCACGGCTGGTTGTTGGCTGCAATATCGCGTCATAGGCCCTGCTCTCTCGGGGCGATCACGCGACAGTCATGCCGCCATCTACCGTGAGTGCCTGCCCTACCACGTAACTCGCTGCCGGGCTGCAAAGCCAAAGCACGGCCGCCGCAATCTCCTCTGGTTTCCCCGCACGCTGGATCGGCACGTTCTTTGCGAGGTTTCTATAGGCGCTTTCATCACCGTTCACCACGTCACGCGCAATCTGTGTGTCGATCAGGCCCGGATTTACGGCGTTCACATAGATGCCCTGCTTGATGTATTCGAGCGCGGCCGTGCGCGTGAGCCCGATCACGCCGTGCTTCGAAGCAATGTAAGAGGGAATGCCGGGATTTCCAGTGATTGCGCCAACCGATGCGTTGTTCACGATGGCTCCGCTGCCTTGCCGCTCCATCTGCTGTAATTCGTACTTCATGCAACTCCAAACGCCGCGCAGGTTTATGCCGATCACCCGGTCCCATTCTTCACGGCTGCTCTCGGCTGTGTAGGAAATTTTCGACATCACGCCTGCATTGTTGAAGGCAGCGTCCAAACGCCCGAACTCGGCTACCGTGCGACTGACCATCGCCTCGACCTGAGCATCGTCGCTTACATCGCAAGCGAGTCCGATTGCTTTGTAGCCCGCCGCCGAAAGCTTCCCGGCTTCGCTCCTGGCGACGTCCCCACGAAAGTCCGCCAGAACAACGGCCGCACCTGCTTCCGCAAACGCCTGGGCTGCTGCCAGGCCCATCCCTGAAGCTGCGCCGGTAATCAGGGCTACTTTGCCTGTGTAATCCAATGGGTTCTTCACGATGCCATCCTCTCCGTATGCTTTATAAGATGTGTCGGGTATGCACCGGGATTGCAGGCTGAGACTGCATGGGCCTGTGAGTAAAAGTCACAGACGAGTTCGCATCTTCCGGACCTCATTTCTCATTCTGTTTGGGCAAAGGTGTAACGCGCCCGAGTTAGCCAAAGCAAACCCGTCGAAGCGCTCAAGGCCATCACTTCCTTCCCGAAACAAACCGACCTGACTAACCTATGCGGTGGACTTCGTGTGAAACGCCCGACTCCTTTGCGCTCTCCGGAAAGACATGATGCAAAGCGGCAAGAAGAGGTTGCCTGAAAGGGTCACAGGCTTAAAAGCCGGTGACGTAAAAGCAAGTTGCGGCACAAAGAGTGTGTCGGAAACGTCTGGGCTATCTCCAAACTGTTTTCACTAAACGAAACAAGAGCGGTGTTTTTTAACGGACGCTCTCGTTTTCAGAAACAGGGATGCAACTTAGAGCGTCCGCATTCGTCCATAGAGCCAGGCGCGAAGCGCCACACCAGTCGTGCGGCCGTACGCAGAGTCGCGGCGATCTCCAGTTCTTTTGGTTCTTGTTGACGGACGAGGAGGCTTTATCAGCGCTCAAGCACGGCGTACGCCTGCGCTTTTTCACCTGGGTCGTTCAAGTTGCCGTCGATGTCATTCCGCACCGCGCGGTGACGACCAACCGCAGGCGAACCTGTTTATGTCTGGTGCTGTCCCACGTAGACGACGCGCCCATGGGAATCGCCGGGGGAGCGGTATGAAGCCGGGGTGGTACAAGACCGTTGCGGGCATCGCCTTCTGCCTTGCCGTTTGCTGTTGGATGCTTCCCACGCAGGCACAGACCGCGCACACGTCCACTACCCTCACGGCCGCATGCGCCAAGTGTCATGTCGAAGCGCTTACGCAGCCGACCACCTACATGGCGCGCGCCCTGGAAACGGCGGGAGACTCCAACGTCCTCTCCAGCCACCCCTTGCTCACGGCGACCGTCGGTGCCTACAGCTACCGCATTGAGCGCAAGGGCGACAAAAGCGAATACTCGGTTACCGACGGAACAACCACGGTGACGCTTCCCATCCGCTTCACCATGGGAGCCAGCTCGGCCCTGGGGCAAACGTATATTTTGGAGAAGGATGGGGCCTTGTATGAGAGCCGGGTGAGCTGGTTCCGCGAATTGCAGGGCCTTGATCTCACCATGGGCTACGAGGGCACCACCCCTGCGGATATCAATGACGCCGCAGGTCGCGTGATACACCAGGACGAAAAGCTAAGCTGCTTCGGTTGCCACGCAACCAACGCCGTTCACGGCAGAGAACTTACTCTCGATACCTTACAGCCGGGGGTGCAGTGCGCGCATTGTCACCAGGGCACGGACGAACACCTTGTGGCGATGCAACGCACGCCTCCGCCCCCGGCCCCGCCCGAACTCAAAAAGCTGGTTGGCATGTCTGCCGAGCAGTCAGCGAACTTCTGTGGCCAGTGTCACCGGACCTGGGCGCAGATTGCGGCGCAGCCTAACCCGAGCATCGCGAACGTTCGCTTTCAGCCCTACCGGCTTACCGGGAGCAAATGCTTCGATCCGGATGACGCGCGCATCGGCTGCCTGGCTTGCCACAATCCACACCAGGACTTCGCAAAACCGACAACGGTCAACTTTGACAGGCAGTGCTTATCCTGCCACGCCGGCGGCGCCGTCAGTACGCCCAAAGCAGGGGCAAAGGCTTGCCCCGTTTCCAAAGAAAAGTGCGTCTCCTGCCATATGCCGAAAATTGAGTTACCCGGCGCGCACTACAAGTTTACCGATCACCGCATCCGTGTCGTAAAACCTAACGAACCGTATCCAGGGTGATCCGCATGAGGGGCAGCCGCCGGCCCTGCTGCCGGGGGGCTGATAGCTCCTCTTAACAGAAGCCGCCCCTACCTCACATCACGACCGATTTGTCGGGCGTAGCGGATGGGTTGGTAAGGCTGGGTAAGGTCACACGAAATGTGGTGCCGTGACGGTAATTCCTGGTGGAGCTGCGCACCTAAGAATCCGCCGGGAAATAATGCCCTTGGTGGTCTCCCTCGCGCCCACTCTCCGGCCTCAAGCTGCGGACGGGTAGCTGATGTATCCCTCCGGCCCGGGCGTATAGAACGTCTTTGGATCGGGCTCGGCAAGCGGGATGCCCTCGCGGAAGCGCTTGACGAGATCGGGATTGGCGATGAACGGCCGGCCAAAGGAAACCAGATCGGCCAAGCCTTCTTCTATCACCCTGTTACCGGTGTCGAAGTTGAAGCCGCTGTTGATCATCAGCGTGCCCTCGTACATTGGCCGGAAGTGCGCTGCGACATCCGCGTGGGCCCAGGGCACTTCGTCGACTGGCTTCATGGGATTCAGGAAGTGCAGATAAGCGAGGTTATAAGCGCTCAACCGCGGAACAAGATAGTCGAACGTGGCGTTCAACTCAGGATCGATCGTCAGGCCCTGCATGTCATTCATGGAAGGGGAGAGACGCAGTGCTATCTTTCCGGGTGGCAGCACTTGGCCGACCGCGTCCAGAACTTCGAACAGAAAACGCGTTTTGTTTTCGTGCGTGCCGCCGTATGCATCTGTACGAGCGTTCGCCTGGCCAGAGAGGAACTGATGCACCAGGTATCCATTTGCACCGTGAATCTCAACCCCATCGAAGCCGGCTTGTTGTGCGCAGTCGGCCGCATGACGAAACTCTCCAACGATGTCCCGGATCTCATCCACAGTAGCGGCTTGCGGGATCGGCGATGGCTGGTAGCCGCCGTGCACGTAGCCATTCACTCCTTTCGCCGTAATCGGGGAAGGCGCGATAGGCAGTTGCCCTTCGAGCAGATCAGGGTGCGAAATGCGACCTTGATGCCAAAGTTGGCAGAAGATCTTTCCTCCGCCGGCATGCACAGCCTGGGTGACGTTTCGCCAACCTGCAACCTGTTCCGGCGTGTAGATACCTGGGACGTTTTCCCAGCCGTTGGCGCGGGGACTGATGTGCGTTCCCTCGGTAACGATAAGTCCTGCAGTGGCCCGCTGCGCGTAATATTCGACCGCGAACGGCGGCGGTACATGGCCGTGGTTGTCCGCGCGGCCCCTCGTCATCGGCGCCATGCACACACGGTTAGGGAGCTTGAGGGCTGCTGACGCAAAGGGCGTAAGGAGTGGCTTAGGCATAAGCGGTTCAGATGTTTCGCAGTGATCCAGAGTTGTTGCACCGAGCCCAGGGGCATCCAACCACGGCAAACGCCTGACCTTATTTGTTCGTGTCGAAGAAAAACATCTTCCTCGCACCCTGCCCTGCTATCACCAGGAAGTATCTGCAGCACGGACTGGCTTAGTAGAGCGAGTCCTTCGGATCCTGGTAGTCTTCTCCGAATTTGTTTTTATGTGCGCGGAAGTGGGAATCGATGACGACCTCAATGGTTCCCAGGCTCTTTTGCCCGGCATCGATCACCACGCGGCGACTCAGTGCAGCGAGATCCTGGGCGCTGCTGCCCTCGGCCCACACATGCATTTCGTAGGTTCCGGGCGGTATCGCGTGCAAGGTAACCGCGCCATCAGGCTGGGACAAGCCGAAGTAGGGGGTGGAAAGAGTGATTACGATAGCGCTCATTTCCGGGTGGATGTTGCAGAAGATATAAGAGACGCCGTCGTGATCAAAATGAACGCTGCGCGAAGTGCCGCTTTCATACAAGCCAAGGTCGAAGCGCTTGCCGTTGAACAACGAAAACACGTTATGGAAGAAGGGATCGAGGTTGGGGAAATCGATGCTGCTGCCGGTGGGGATGACAAGGAGATGGGGCGTAAACTGCTTTCCCTTTTGCGCCAGCCGATAGTGCCCGGGCTTCGCCGTGATGGTTTGCCCTTCCGCACGCCGCCGTGACCGGCGTCAACCACACGAGCACGTTATCCGCTCCGCCCGACCGGTTTTTCCCGGTATTCGGATGGATGGCGCGGATCTGCAGGGACACGTCCACTGTCTCTGCCTCACTTGCTGCGGCGATGAAAGCGCAGGCAAATGAGAGCATCAGCGCGATCCCAATCCTGGAAAGACGGCGCACTAGAATGAATACCCCGTTGCCAGGCCAAGGCTTTGCGACGTGTTTACCTGCCCTGAAATCGGCCAACTGTGAATGTTGCGATACTCTGCTGAAAACAGCAGGTAGGTTTTGGGTCGAAAAGTGATGTTGGTGATAATTGTGCGGTTCCTTGCCAGGTCCGTATATGCATCCGTCAGCGCCGGGTTCCTATAGTCCCGGAGCTCGGAAGAAAAGCCGGCATCTTCGCCGATGGCAAAGTTTGCCTCGAGCGAGCGCGTCATCCTCGCCTTTAGCTGTGACCATCCTCCTTCGTCGTCGAGACCGTAGATAGCTTTCGATTCCGGATCGGTCAGGTAGTCCTTGTAAACACCAGCGCCAAGACCACCGAGAGCGCGCCCTCGGTAAAGGGAACCGGATAAGTCGAGCCAGTGGGTCAGGGGAAGATTCCAGTCCGCGGTCCCCGCCCATGCATCGATGTGCTGTTGATAAGGATAGGTGTGCCGGCTGTAGTATCCGCCTGCACCCACGGTGAGCGAGCGATCCATCAGCGGAATGCTGTAGCTAACGTGGGCCTCATAACCGGGTTGGCGGCTGCGCTCTGAGGCGTTGGGTTGCCGCTGCCCCGAGAGTGCGGGGAGGCCCGGAGCCGGAGCATCGATCAAAGCAAAATCCAGACCGAGCTTTCCACTGTTTAGCCGGAGACGGTTCGTCCACTCCAGTTGCGGGGCCCAGGTCCAAAGGTTTCCTGACCATGCAAGCGGCGGTTCTCCGATGCCTACATACGAGGTTGGCTGTGTGGGCGTAAGCAAGGGCGCGTCGAGGGCTGCAATGAGCGAGTGATCGGCCCAATCGAGGCGGGCGTGAGCAGTGCGTAACCGCAGTGTCCCCGTGCTGGTCGTGTAGTCGGCGTAGGGGACACCACCAAAGAAGTCAACGTGCACGTCCGCAAAGGAGCGTGCACCCCAAATCGTGGGGCCGGAGGCTTCCAGCCCTAGTACCGTTTGCCTTAACGTGGCAGACAGGCTGCCATGAGCGGTGGTGTTATCTCTCGGCAATGCGAGTATAGGCAGATCGATATTGTCGACGGCACCATCATTCAGGAAAGAAGAGAAAAGCAACAGGCCGGTAATCTTGACCGGATATTTTGACACGCTTTCCACTTTTGTTTGATCATGCTGTTTCACTTGCGATTGCAGCAGCTCGTCGTTCGTTTGTAACTGCTGTACGCTGCTTTGCAATGCAGACGCTGCAGCATCGCCGGCGGGCGTGTCAGCCTGGTAAAGGTTGAGCCGGCTGCGCACTTCCTGCAACTCTGTCCGCAACTGCTCAACCTGTCGATTTGAATCATCGAGTTGGTGCTGCATGCTGCTCAATGCGGCGAGAACCTGATCCAGCCTCTCATTCACCGGGGCTGCAGAATTCTCAATTGGCTCATGGCCCGCCTGGGCCATGAGGGAATGCGGTCCCGCGAGTAAGACGCCGCATAATGAGACCACGGCCAGGGTGGTATACCTGTTAGCTTTCATTGCGACACCTCACGGACCATCAGAATAGGGCCCTTGCTGTTAGAGATCTGAGCGAAGCGGCATGGAGGAACGCTCATCATTGGCCGCAGCTTCGAAGCTATGCAATGTGGTTCTGGAAAGTGAGAGGCAGAAGACCGTGTGGCCCGGTTCAGAGCTCTCGAGTTTTACTGCACCGCCGTGTTCGCGTGCGATGCGATCGGCAAGGGTGAGCCCCAATCCCACGCCGCCTGATTTACCTTCACTCACGAACGGCTCGAAGAGAGAAACGCGAATCTGTTCTGAAACACCGGGGCCGCTATCGAACACGTAGAATTTGATCCATTCCGTCGTTTCGCTCAAAGAGAGAGTCACGCATGGCGGCTCCGTTCCTTTCTGAGCGGCCTGGCAAGCATTGAGCAGCAGATTGTAGAGGGCACGTTCCACCTTCTTGCCGTCAAGCCATGCTTCAAGCGGGGGTACAGGATTGCAGACGATGGCCACTCGCTGGGCATCCGGATGCGTCTTGACCATGGCCACGGCTCGCTCCGTGATCAGGGAGAGTGATTCGAAGTTTGGCTGCAGGTGCTGCCCGGTGCGACTGAAGATGAGAAGAGATTCGATCAGCTCCGTCATGCCCGTCACGCCCATTTTTACTTCGGCCAGGATTTCGATCCGCTCTTCCGGGCTGATAGCCCACGATCCCAGAAACTCTGCGTTGGCGTACACCGCGGAGAGGTAATGGCGGAGATCGTGAGAGATCGAACTGGCCATTCTCCCGATGGTCGCAAGGCGCTCTGCCTCCAGCAGTTCCTGTTGCGACCGCCGCAGACGAAGCCGCATCTGGTCAAACGCTGCGCTCAGTTCGCGCAGCTCGGTCGCACCCTTGCTTTGGAGTGCGTAATCGAAGTCACCGGAGCCAAGCGCACGGGCACCCGCCACAAGCGCCTCGAGAGGTTGCGTGATGGTACCGGAAATGTAGAAAGCCAGTGCCCCTGCAATCAGAAAGACGAAAAGGCCCAGGGAGAGCAAGAGCCGATCGAGCCGGATAAGGTAGCGGCTCGCCTCGTCGTATGACTTAAGCACGACGATCCGGACCCTGGGTTGTGCCGACGCGGAGAGTTGGCGTGATGCTTCGAAGAAGCGTTCGCCGCTCAGCCGTATTTCTGTGCCATCGACGGTTACGTTGGTGGCATTGGGGTGCCGGCTGAGAAATTCTTTGGTTCTGTCACCCTTCAGTGTGGAACCAACGATCGCGTCCCCTGCGGGGAAAAGCACCTGGGCTGCGGCCGCCTGCCCTACTTCCTGAGCGACCTTATCGTCAATGGCGTATCCGATGATGACATAGCCAAGCAGGCTGCCATCGGTGGAAGAACCGAAATAGAGCGGTGCGGAAATGGCCTCGTACAGCCGGTCACCGCTGAGCACGTACTGCGGGTTCGAGGAGCCAACCAAGGCAACGGGCAGCTCGCGCGGAGCGCTCGACATGGTAATCGGTTGGCCTTCTTCATAGCGGGCGATCAGCTTGCCCGTGCTGTCGGCCAGGGCGAAGAAGGGAGCACCGCTCACCCGCCAGAACTCGATGCCTCCATCGCGCACCGTGCGTTCTACCGCTGGCCCCGGCCTCATCATCACGGTCATCAAGGCTTTCAGGCTGGGAAGGTCGGCGAGCAGAGCAGCCTCGCGCCGCAAGGTCTCACGGCGGTGCATTTGCAGGTTCTGAAAGGTTGTGATGGATCGCTGAAGGTCTGCCACCAACGACCGGCGAATCTGCGCCCGTAAACTGGTGTGAATCACCACCAGGCTTAAAGCGGTTAGCCCGAAAGATACGGCCAGCAGAGACAACGACAATGTCATCCGCATGCGCATCGTCAAAGCCTCTCCGCCTCCGTCTTACTATGCGCTACGCGAATCGAGCGGGCGAATGCACGAACTTGTAGCCCATTCCGTGAACCGTTCGAAAGTGCGTGGGATTCGCCGGGTCGTTCTCGAGTTTTTGGCGAAGCTTGAGTATCTGGTTATCTACCGTGCGGGTCGAAGGATAGAAGTTGTACCCCCACACATCATTCAGCAGTTCTTCCCGGGTAAGTACCCGTTCCGCGTTTTCAAGGAAGAAGCGCAGCAGCTTGAATTCGTGCGCGGTCATGGCAATCAGCTTGCCGGCGCGGCTTACCTGCATCCTTGTGAAATCGACGGAAATGTCGCCGAACGATAAGGCGTGGGTGGGCCGTGATCGTCTTTGACCGGCGCATCGCTGCCTGAACCCGGGCCAGCAGTTCGCGCGGGCTGAAGGGCTTGGTCACGTAATCGTCCGCTCCCAATTCGAGCAGTAAAACCTTGTCAGCCACTTCAGACACGGCGCTCAGAATAATGACTGGCGTGTCGGGCGCAGCTCGCTTCATCGTCTTACAAAGTTCTCGTCCCGACAGACCGGGCAGCATCAGGTCGAGCACTACGGCTCCGAGCGACCCGGCTTGGAACATTTCCAGCCCAGCCGAACCATCGCCGGCACACTTTACCTCATACCCCTCAGCCGTGAACAAGCGGTGAAGCGCTTTCTGAATGCGGGAATCGTCTTCCACGACAAGGATCGTACTCATGCTGCCTCAATCCCTAATTGTCCACTAAATATTGCTTCGCGGAAACATTTCCTGACGCCAGTGACAAATGAATGACAACTCCCAGACAATGCAGCGGATGCCGGTTAGCCTGGCGGCTGGAGACCGGTTGTCTTCCAAAATAGGCCGATAGAGACCTTGCGTGATCGATCGCCGCAGAAGCGTTTGCCAGGCCGATGACAGCGATCACCCCGGGGGCTCGTAACCCGCGAGGGATGACATAACCGAGACAAGGATCAGACAAGGGTTCTGGTGAATCGGCATAAGCTCGCTTCAGGTCAGGAGCACGCTTTTGCGGGTGGCGATTGTTCATCATTGGCTGGTGACGCAAGGGGGCGGCGAACGTGTGCTGGAAGCACTCGCCTCGCTGTATCCGGATGCCGATATCTTTACGTTGCTTGCCACCCCCGGCCGTATCCCCGCCAGCTTGCGGCAGCGCCGAATCACGCAATCGTTCCTCGCGCATATCCCTGGATCGCAGCGTCTACACAGGCACCTTCTGCCACTCTATCCGCTGGCTGTCGAACAGCTTGACCTGCGAGGCTATGACCTGGTGATCAGCTCAGATGCCGGGCCGATGAAGGGTGTGATCCTGGCGCCGGGCGCTGTGCATGTCTGTTACTGTCACGCGCCGATGCGCTACCTGTGGAACCAGTATCACGAATACCGCGATTCCCTGGGATGGCCCTGGAGGGCCGCGTTCTCCCTTTCGGCGCACTACGTGCGAGCGTGGGACTTTGCCGCGGCACAACGAGTCACGTTGTTCGTGGCCAACTCGGTGAATGTTTCACTACGGATTCGACAGTACTATGCCCGTCCCAGTGTTGTTCTCTATCCGCCGGTAGGGACAACCCAGGGTGCGATTGCCAAAGACCGCAGCGACAGTTACCTGGCAGTCGGCCGCCTGGTGAGTTACAAGCGCATGGACCTGGTGATCGCTGCCTGCAATCGGCTTCGCCGGCCATTGCGCATTGTTGGCTCTGGTCCGGAGGAGCGCGCTTTGCGAGCACTGGCCGGGCCTACGATTAAGTTCCTTGGGCAGGTATCCGATCAGACACTGTGGCAGGAGTATGGCCGTTGCCGTGCCTTCCTGTTTGCCGCAGAAGAAGACTTTGGCATCGCGCCTCTCGAGGCCCAGGCGTGTGGGCGCCCGGTCATCGCGTATGGAAAAGGAGGGGCGCTCGAGACCGTTCTGGCGGCGAATGAGGCCGACGAAGGGGGTTGCGCTACGGGCGTCTTTTTTCAGGAACAGAGTGAGCGCGCGTTGTGTGATGCCATTCTCGAATTCGAGCAAAGGGAAGACGAGTTTGCTCCGGAGTTCATACGCACATGGGCGACGCAGTTCGATGCTGAGCGGTTTTCCGAAGGCTTTCGCGAGCTGGTAAACGGCGCGATGAAGTCACGGCAAAGAATGATGGTTGGCCCTTCCAGTTCTGCGGCGCCCGTGATCGACATGCAGGGGCGAGGCGCGTATTGACCAGGGAGATCACAATTGATGCGCGGTGGCTCCGCACCGGCATCGGCCGTTACACGCTTTCGTTGCTGGAGGGACTCAAAGAGCACATCCGCGATATCGCAGTGACTGGCATTGTGCAACCGCGCGATGTTCATCGGGTGTCGCCGTTGTGTGATCGCGTGCTCACCTGTAACGCCGAAATTTATGGAATCAGGGAGCAGCTTGCGCTGCCCTGGCTAGCCAAAGAGGCTTCTGCGCTGTACGCGCCGCACTATAACGTGCCGCTTTTGTGGCAGCGGCGGTTGCTGGTAACCATCCACGACCTAAACCACCTGCTCGATACCACTTACAAAAAAACCTGGAAGTCTCGTCTCTACGCCCGGCCTTTGCTGACGGCGGCAGTCAGGCGCGCAGACGTCATTATCACCCCGTCGGCTTACACAAAAGCAAAGCTCATCGAGCACCTGGCCGTTCCTTCCGCCAAGGTACGTGTGATTCCGTGTTGTGTTTCGCCTATCTTCCGCCAAGCGCAAAAGTGCGAGGCACGCATGCGTGTGGCAAACGCAACCGGGGTCGCCCGGCCTTACCTGTTGTTTGTAGGGAACTGTGCTCCCAATAAGAATGTGCCGCTATTGCTTGAGGCTGTCTCGCGTCTGCGTGGCCGCCGGGCGGATACACCTCTCCTCGTCATGGCAGGTGGCGATTGCCGATGGCAACCGGCGATGCAGCGCTATGCACAAGCGCTGGGGCTCGGGGATGGTGTTGCCTGGGTAGGCAAGGTAGACGACGAGCTTTTGGCAGACCTGTATGCAGGTGCTGTGATGACGGCCATGCCCTCGTTCGAAGAAGGTTTCGGTCTGCCCGTGGTGGAATCAATGGCCTGTGGCACGCCGGTGGTTTGTTCCCAGGCGGCATCACTTCCCGAAGTAGCAGGAGATGCCGCATTATTCTTCTCGCCTCACGACTGTGAGCAGCTGGTTGACGTGATGCAGCAGGTAATCGATTCGACCCACACGCAGCAGAAGCTCATTCATGCAGGCGTGTTGCGGGCTCGTGACTTTTCTCCGCGCAGATTCAGCGAAAGTCAGGCGTCTGCGATCCACGCAGTCGCTTCAATCTGCTGACCGAGCCACGCTCATGCGAGTTTCTCTCGTAGGCCTGGCACCCGTGGCCGTTTCAAGCATTTCATAGAACCTGGCCCGTTGATGTTGGATCTCGTGGTTTGCCAGGAACGCAACCTCTGCTTTTGCCGTCAACTGCCGGCGATACGTTTCCGAAGAGGCTATGTTCACGATGCCCGCCATCAGGGAAGAAACGTCACATTCTGTGACGACCTCAGCGAAGCCCCATTGAGAGGCATAGCGGACCAGGGTAGAGTACGCCGGACCAAACACCAGCAGAGGTTTACCAGCGGCGAGATAATCCGCTGTTTTCGAGGGAAAGGCTGTCTCCACCGCATCGCGAGCGATTTCACGGAACGAATAAGGTAGAAACAGAATATCGGCGGTCGCCAGTTCGTCGCTCAGCTCGGATTGTGGCAGCCAACCCCGGCAGACCACATCCTCATGCAGCCAGTCAAAGTTCCGCATGTCAGTATCCGTGATCGCTGCACAAAGATGCAGGGTGGCCTTATGCAAACCGCACTTTTCCAGCTGCCCGCTCTTGATCAAGGCGACCATCAGATCCAGGCTATCTCTGACCGTGTACGTGACCTGCCCGGCAAACAGGATCTTTAGACCCCGTTTGTTCAGATCCGGTACTGTTGGGAAATCGCCGGCGGAGATCTGCTTTGGCGCTGTGGTTGCCGGCATTTGGATTTCAGCGTGGACGCCGCATTCCGTCCAGACAAGCCGCTGCATTTCCGCACTCACCGTGTAGATGTGGGCTGCTTTCTGTAACACTTTTCTGGTCAGATACCGCTTCACTCGTCTCCCCAGACCAGATGGCCCGATATGCCTGGAAAGAAAGTTGTCGTGCACGATGGTGATGTGGGGAACAGCACCGAGCCATGCGGCCAGGCCCGCTGCCAGGTAATAACGCCCCTGCACGATGGTGACGATCGCTTGTGCACGTTGCGGCCGATGGCTCCACAGTATTTTGCTCGCGACCGAGCCAAGCTCCAGAAGAATGGCAAGTGGGCGCGGAACAGGGGCCTGCCGGAAATCAGGCATGGCGATATGCTGACAATCAAGCAGATGGTTGGCTGAAGATGCGGCCATCCCCTCGCGTGAGCTGATCACTTTCAATCGTTCGCTCGGGTGTTTGTCAAGCAATCGCCGTAAAAGGATTGAGCCACCGTGATGGTTCGAGGGCGGATATTCGCCGGCAAACAGCAGAACGGGCGGTGTCGTCAAACGTGCCTCCCTCAGCCCACCAGGATTGGCCGCGCCGATGTCCGCGCGGGGAGTTTGTATACACTGCGCATCCAATCTGCAGTCAGGCGCAAACCCTGTTCCAGATCATGCGTGTCCTCGTGCCCCAGATCGCGGACGGCCTTACTTGCGTCGACCAGCTTGTGTCTCGTCGTCATCACTTCAGGATCTCGCCACTGCACCAGATCCGGATTTGCTCCCGTGACCTTAAGCACCAGAGACGAAAGCTCCTCGATGGTGTGTTGCTGGCTGCCCGCGATGTTGTAAGTTTCTCCCGGTTTGAAATTGTCGATAATATTGGCCACTGTGCGCACCGTGTCAGGTAAAAACGTGGATGTTCGCGAGTGGCCACGGAACACCGCCCATGGCAGACCGGCGAGCGCGCAGTAAAGAAACCGGCAGTTCACCGATCGGTATGGACTGTAATATTCGCCTGGTCCGAATGTGTTGAACAGGCGGACCACGACGGATTCTGTACTGTACTGGGTGCTTGAGTTGCGGATCTGCATTTCATTGACGAACTTCGTCATCGCGTAGTCATTCAGCTGCCTGACCGGGTGCTCGTCGGTCGTGCTCTCGGTCATCACTCCCGGCCAATCTCCATAGACCTCCGAAGATGAAAAGTGGATCAAGCGAAAGCCCAGCCGCTCCTGCAGGCGCAGAACATTCTTCGTACCGATGACGTTTGTTCGCCAAAGCTCTTCGTAGAAGTCTTCTCCGTTCCAGCGGCCGAACTCGGCGGCGCAGTGGTACACAAAGTCGAATGGACCCAGCCACTCGATTACGCGCTCGAGTTGACGAAACTCGCCCACGTCGCAGCGTGCGTAGGCAGGCGCCCGATTCTCGGATGCCATCGAAAATGCAACTTCGTCGGGTTGATGGGCGAGATCACACGAAGCTACGTGATGCCCTCGCGCGCGAAGCACGGCCGTCAGTCCGGCACCGACCGTGCCCAGGGCGCCAGTGATTAATATCCGCATACGTTCGCCTGTTGCGTCATAACCCGTTCGCCTCTCCTGACATCGCTTCTGGTGTTACGTAGCCTTTCAGTCTGCCGAGTGCACTGTTCCAGTAAAAGTTCGCTTTGGCCGGTTGGGCCAATAGAAGTGATTTGGCTAACCCGCCCAGCGGACGGCATACGTGGTAGAGCAAAGTGGGGGCCGAGTAGCCGTGCCTGCGCAGCAAACGTCCAAACCCCATGCCATAGGCAAAGGCACGTGTGGCGGATGCGCCGCCGGCACCCTTGTACTCATGGTGTACATGCATCTTCTTTTCGAACCAGCCTTTGCAGCCGTGGGCGATGAACCGCAATGCGAGGTCACTATCTTCCCCAGACTGAAAGGGTGTCGCGGCGCCCAGGCCCAGCGTCTCGTCAAAGCCACCGATGGCATCGAGGGCCGCTTTGCGCATGAATAAAGAAGCGCTGGCACACGCGCGCAGAACAGAACTACGGTTCACCGCAACCGGGTGCCGTGGCCACCGGGATGCCACTTCGCGGCCATGTTCGTCCTGGGCGGCGCAGCAGAAAAAGTCGTAAGCCGGGTGTGCATCAAACCAATTGCTTACCTGCAACAGCAAATCTGCCGGGTACCAGCAATCGTCATCAGGAAAACCAATGATCGATCCTGAAGTCAAGGCAATGCCTACGTTGCGCGCCAAAGACAATCCTTTGGGGGAACGAACATGAATGCAGCGTATGAGTGGTTGCCATCCGTGCAGCAAGGCGGTCAAGCGATCATCGCCGTTCTGGTCGACGACGATCACCTCAACCTGTTTGAAAGACTGCTGGGCGACTGTGGCGAGCATGCGCTCCAGCTCCGCGGCACGCCCAATTGTCGCGACCACCAGCGAAATGACGACTCGGCTGTCGCCTGGCTGGATCACAGCGCACCCCCGTAGACGCGCGTATGCAGGGTTCGCGAGCCGCTTGTACAGAGGGCAGCAATGGCCAGAAACACGGCCTCGTATTTCCAGTTGGCCTGGAAGCTGTCGGCCAGGATAAGGCTAGCCAGCAAGCCAATGCCGGGCACTCCGCGGAGTTCCCAGGTGCGCGTCGCGACGCAAGCAAGCAGAACCAGCATCACCGCTAATCCGGCGATGCCCCACTCAACCAGTATCTCCAGCTCCGAGGTCTGGATGTTGACCGTGTCGGCGAACATGCCCGTCTCGCTGGCATACTCACCGTACCGCCCCGGGCCGATGCCGAACGCGGTCGCTTTTGGATTCGCCTGCAGGAGAGCAAGGCCGTAGTGCACGTGGAAGCTTCGCTCGCCAACGCTGCTGCCGTTGATGCGGCTCACGATGCCAGTGTTCGATTGAGTGCTCTTGTCACTGATCGCTTGGAATTCAAACGCAATGATGAGCAGGCTGACCACCACGATGGAAGGCCAAACCACGGCTGGCCGGTTTTTCCCTAAAGCCGGAAGGGCAGAGAACAGTCCGACTGAGCCGGCAAGCAACACCTGGTCTGCGAGCGAAAACAACATTCCAGCAACCGCAAGCGACATCGTGACGAGAGTCCACTTTCCGTAGCGTGCCAGGGAGCGCGTACACAGAAGAACAATCAGCATCGAGTACATGAACAGACCGAAGGGGGGCGATTCGAAGAACAATCCTCCCATCCGCGGCAAAGGGAACCCATTCCACCAGAGGGTTTGTCGAAGCAGGTAGCTGCGGGTATACGCGACGACTGCGCTCGATGCCGGCGCCATGCCGAAGGCAACAAGGTGAAGATAGATACCCGCCGCTAAACCCAGGATCACTGCGGCGATCGCAGCCCGCACCACCACGTGGGGCTTGTGTAGAAGAAACCAGGCGCTCACCACAAAAAAGCAAAGGTTGAGCCAGAGACGCAGAGGTTCGCGCAGGCCATCATAGAGCGACTGCGGCGGCCGCATCAGCATGCCGGCCACCGCACAGAGCAGGCTGACGAGCACCAGCATGGCAGCGCCGCCAACGGCTAGCCGCAAGTCGTCCATCAGAAAGTCTGCCCAGCGAGGCATAAGCGCGAGGAGCGCGGCAACGGAGAGCAGGAGCGTAGGGTCGATCCAGGTTGCGCCCTCCACACCCAGCAGAAACTTCGCCGCCACACTGACCGGGATGGCAATCACGGCAACCGTGTACAGCGTCGTGCTCACGGCTTCACTCATGGGCCGCACCTCGGCGCGCCAGCACACTATGGAGAATCGCCAGCTGTTCAGCATTTGCCGGCACCAGGCGAGCACGGCGCCATGCATCCTGGGCAAAAGCCCACCCGAGCACGACGAGCGCAGAGACCAGGCCAGAGATCAGCACCAAAAGCGTCCGCGGAGGCCACGTCTTTTTATCCAGCGGTACGGCGCGATCGATCACTTGTAACAGCGCCGGCGCCTTTGCCTCTTCCAGGCGCGCCATCTCATATTGTTTTGAAAGCGCCTCGAACAACGCCTCGTGGTACCGCAGATCACGGGTGGTGCGAATATATTCAAGGCCGGCCGCGGGCACCTTGCCGGCGGCAAGAAAGTAGTCGCTGGTTTGTGTATCGCTGGCGCCCTTTTCTGCTTTGCTAAGCTGGGCACGCAATGCGGCGAGGCCGCTTTCCATTTCTGATACTTTTTCGTTTTGTTCTGTCGCCACTGACCTGAGCTGTTGCAATTGCAGCTCCCGGCTTACCAGTTCGGTGCGTAGTTGCGCCATCGTCCGCAATGTGAGCTCTGCCTGCGCAGTCAGCTGAATCACGCCGGTAGACTCCTGCACACGCTTAAACGCCAGCTCGGCTTTGCTAAGCACGTCTCGCTCGGCGGTGACCTGCTGCTCTAAAAAGAGCCGCCGCTGCGACGATTGCGTTAAGGCAAGCCGTTGGTTGATGGCATACAGTATGTCAACGTAGCCATTGGCCATGTCGGCGGCTCGCGTGGCCGAGTGGTCTTCCACGCTGATGCGAATCAGGTAGCCCTTTGTCGCTTCCACGCGGGTATGCATCGCCAAAGCTTTGCGCGTGTCCACCATGTGCCGGGTGCGATACAGCCGCTGCAGATCGAATCGGCGAATCATTTCGTCGCTGATGGTTCGGCTGCTGAGAATCCCCAGGTACGTCTCTTCAGAAGTCTTTCCACCACTTCCTTGCATCAGCTCAGGCGCAAGAGAGGCAAGCGAGCCAATCTGGTTGAGCAGCGCAGAGGCTGAGGAAGATGGCTGAGGCGCAAGGATGACCGCCGTTCCGGTGTAAGCCACAGGGATCAGCATGACCAGCGCCGGCGGTGACCAGCATGGTTGCCGGCACGATGCGCGCCAGCCGCCAGCGCGTGCGCGCCACGATGACCACCAGCTTCAGCAGGCTTGCTTCAGCCGTGGGCGTCGGGTCCGGTGGCTCCTCCTTGCTGCCCGGCGGATAGATGCTAGTGGAGTACATTGATCGCCGCCGCCCCCAGGGCAAATTGCCCAACAATTGCAGACCAATCGGTGAGCCCGCGGAGCAGCGTAGTCTTATCCACGATCTCTGGCACGACGAACGTGTCCCCAGGATTCATGCTGAGGCGTTCCAGTCCGCCGTGCTCATGCGCTGACTTTGATTTACGGCTCACCACGGAGCCATCCGCGCGAATGATGAACGCGTGCCGGCCATCCCCACTGCGTGCAATCCCGCCGGCCAGTTGCAGGTAATCTTCGGCGCGTTGCGATGTCTTGTAGAGGAATGCATTCTGGTCGTACACCGCGCCCAACACTTTTACGTTTGAGGGCCTGGGTGGAACGATGAAGCTGTCGCCATCTTCGAGCGGCAGGTCGGGTATATCAGACAGGTCTGCAGCGCCGGGCGGCATATCAAGCACGATGCGTCCGGTCGCTTTCAACAAGCGAAGCTTCCCAACCAGTGCTCGTTGGCTGGTTAAGCCCGCCGAAACCGTGGCTGCTTCCTGTACGTTCACCGCAGAGCTTGAGCGCGTCGCTGCTGCTCGTTCGATATCGCGCTCCAGGTCAGCTGAATACTCATCCAACTGCGCCTGCTGCTGCCGCCGTGTTGATTCCCGGTTGAACGATGAGCCGAACAGGTAGGCCTGTGGGCTGAGGCCTCCGGCGCGTCGAACCAAGCTGCGCAGCGTTTCTCCGGGCTGTACGCTGTAGGCACCCGCAGCCTGAAACTCACCTTCCAGCCGCACGAAGGCTGTCTGATGTGTCTGGGGCACGTGGATGTCGGCTTGAGAAAATACCGTAAGGATGTCACCTGGCTCCAGCTGCAGATTGTCGTGCTCATCTCTCTCCAGCACAGCGCGCCCCAGGTTGAACGGTTTGAGCGAGGTGACGAGATTGTTCGTATCCAATCTCTCGACCACCGCGTAGTCCCAGTCGATGTCGGGTACACGCCTATCGACACGATTCGCCACCGGGAACTGGTCCGGAAGGCGCGCCGGTTTGCGAAGCCAGGCTGCCTGCGCTCGCCGCGTTGTTTGGGTCTGCGTTGATTGACGGATCATTCTGAGGCGACGCACCCGGCCTGTCGGGCGCCTGCAGCGAGGCGGGTAAAGTCGCAGAGTTGCCCTCATCTTCCGGGTACGTGCTCGTGGGGCCATAGGCTCCGTTGGGTCTTGGCGAAAGCTGCATCCTCTGTCCCACTCTTCGCCTCCGGAAGCTCACCATCCGACCCTACGAAGACCAGGCTGTTTTTGCGATTCCAGTAACTGCGTGTAAGCAGCGACTCTTTGTTGGGGATCAGGTCAGTGACGCGCATGCCGGCGTGCCACGGATAGCGGCCCGGGTTCGCTACGTTGCCCCGCAGCGTGACCGCGTTGTCAAACCTTGAAACGATGGAGAGCACTCTGAGGATGTCTCCATCGGCCAGCGGCACCTTGAGCCCAGCCGCATCGAAGCGCACTTCGATCACATGCCGCGCGCCACTGCTGTCGATCCGCTCCAGCTCGCCCGTACCCAGGTGGCCAGCGAGGTCATACCACCTGCCATGGCAAGCAGATCGCCCACTGTTTCTCCGCTGCGCATCTCGTAAATAGCCGGCTGGCTTACACTCCCGGTAAGCGCAATGCGCGGGCCCGCAGGTGGGTCATAAATCACATCGCCGGGCAGCAGAGAAATGTCTTTCGTCTTGTCGCCGTTCAGAAGAAAGTTGTAGAGGTCGAGCTGAGTAATGACCTCGGCACCGCGCTTCACTTCAATGCGGCGCATCGAGCCTGTGCTCGACAGGACCTCCGGAGGCAAACAGGGCGTCCACCAAACTGCTCAGCGCGCCGATGGTGTAGGAGCCGGGGCGGCGCGTTCTGCCCACGACAAACACCTGGATCGCACGCAGCTGCCCCATCGAAACATTCAGATCGAACTTTTTGAAGGACCGCGAGATCTGGCTTTCGAGAAAGTCCCTCATCTCTGAAAACTTTGTGCCCGCCACCTGGATCTGGCCAACGTGCGGTATGTAGATGCTGCCATCACGATCCACGGTGAGCCGCAGGTAGAAAGTTATGCTGCCCCAGGCGCGTAACAGGAGAACATCGCCCGGCCCCACAACATAGTTTGCCGGCACCGGTACCTTGTCCAGTGGAGCGAAGGTAAGCGGAACATCGCGGAAAAGCTGGCTGCCAAACAGCGGCAGCACTTTGCCCGTATCGCGCAGCAACAAATTTCTGGAACTCGGTCAGGGCTCCGGGGCGGAAACGAATCTGGGTTGGGTAGCCCTGGCCGCTCGCCGGCCTGCGGTAGTCGCGCGGGCTTGCATCGAGCGGCTGACCGGTGCCGAAGTCATAGCGCATGTCGGCTTCTCCCAGGCTGCTTCTTGCGGCCCGCCGCATTGGTAGAGGCGGGCCCGTTGCCCGACATTCTTCCTGCGCCATCATTGAACTGGCAATGCCTTGATCGCCTGCGCACAAAAAGAACCGGTCGTCGCAGGGTGCCTGCCTTTGCGTACTTCCATCCAGATCGACTGCCGAACTTCCTAGTTGTGCGTGCCCGGGCGATGACAACATCGCAGTCATCGCAATCACTTGCACCAGGGCAGCACCGCGTTCCAAATGTCGCAATTGTCATCGTCTAACTCGCAATGTCAGCAAATCGTGTTTAGCTAGCAGAAGCGGCTAACCCATCGATTCACGCTGACTACCTTCTTATGACAATCGGCCGCTCTTGACTTACTTACCTTAGACCAGCCACTACACGGAATTGCGCAACTCGGGGCGAAATGACAAAGCGATGACATCTCGCATACAAGCCTGCGATCTGCGCTCCCTATACTTCGAGACATAAGACAGCGATGGAACGATGCATTGCATGCTTACAAATCAAGAAATACCTAAGTCGCACAATTATGAAGAAGCAACTATCGAAAACGTTTTCTGGGGCATCGCGGTTTGTACACTGCTTGCGAGCAGCGCCGTCCAGGCGCAGACGGCTGGGCAGCTCCTCGGTTGAGAATGCCTACACGCCGGTTCTGTCGGGCACGTTTGGATACATTCACAATGTGAATGGGGGAGCGCCGGCGCTTGAACCACAGATTGAAACGGTGTTGCTCGTACCGTTCAGTTCGCACGTACTCCTGGAATCCCGAGCGGAGTTCTTCGGGTTCTTCACCCGGGAGAATCAAACCAGCGGGCCATTCACCGGCAAAGTATTCAAGTCTGTTGATTATGCGCAGTTAGACTGGTTTGCCACTGCTCATATCACGGCCACGGCCGGTTCCTACCTGCTGCCGTTTGGCTTGTATAACGAGCGCCTGGCGCCACTATGGATTCGCAATCTACAGGACACGCCGATTACCGATGCCGTGGGCACTCGGCCCAACGGTGTCGGCCTTGGAGGCATGCTGCGCGGCAATGCGCAAAGAGACAGCTCTCTACAGCATTCAGTACTCAGCCTACTTTTCAGCGCGAAGCAATGTGAACCAGTTGGAAGCCTCCAGACTTGCCGGAGGGGACGGCAGCATCTTTTGGAAGCCGGCCCGGCTGGAGATCGGTCAATCGTTCCAGCACCTGCTGCAGCAGCGTGAGACCAACAGCGTCGCTTCGTACGTTTCCTGGCAGCCAGAACGGTTACCGCTTGATCTGAAGGCAGAATACGACCGCAACTACAACGGCCAGGGCTATTGGATCGAGCCTGCTATCCGCTTTCTCGCAAGCTGCGGCGGCGCCGGCATTTCTGCGGCATTTGCAGTTCGTGCCGCGCATGCAACAGTTCTATCCTCTGCACGGCGGCGGCAACAGCCTGCCCACCCGGAGCACGCAGCGCGTTGACTTCGGCATCAACTACTACCTGCGCGACAACATGCGATTCGTTTCGAGCTATGGGCGACAGTTTACCCGGCAGCTCGATGCAAACATGTGGAACGTCGGTTTTACCTATCGCTTTATCTGGCCGCTTTGGCCGGGGAGGAAGTAATGGCCAGATCGAACGTCAACGGCGCTGTGGATAGCCGCGGTTCCTCTCTTTCTCTACCCAGTGCTGCTGATTGCCGATACCAAGCCGGTGAAGGAGACTGGTGCGCGCACACATGCCAGAAGCGAGGGCGAGCGTGTTTTCGCCATCAACTGTTCTCGCTGCCACATGCCGCCGACGAGCTTGTCCCCGCGAACCACAGGGACCATTCTCATGCACATGCGCACCCGCGCCCGCCTTTCTCAGCAAGACGAGCAGGCGCTCTTGAAGTTCATGGCGCCGTGAAGTGTTCACCAGGAAGCCAGCTCTCATCGTAAGCCCGCTACAAATCTCTTGAAGGATCCTCCTATGAAAAGCATCATCCGATACGCCATGCTCTTTGCCCTTTTGTGTCTCTCTCATCTACAAGTCACCGATACAGGCACAAGATGGACCGCGCGTGATCCAGATTCATGCCAGGCGCTTCTCGTTTACGCCGCGCGGAAATCGAGCTCACTAAAGGAGAACCAGTGACCCTGGAGTTCACTGCCGAGGACACGACCCACGGTCTCAAGATCCCGGAGTTGGGCGTCGATATGGAAAGCGGCAAAGGGAAGGTGACCCGGGTGGAAGTGACTCCGCAGCAGGCGGGAACGTTCGAGGGCCGCTGCAGCCACTTTTGTGGTGTAGGTCACGGCTCCATGGTGCTTTCGGTGACGGTGAAAGAGAAATAGCTGTGAGGCGTCGAGTGACCTCCGTGGTGTGGGCAGCGCTTTGTAGCTGCTGGCTGTGGCTTGCAGCGCAAAAGCGCCCGGCCCCGCAGAGACAAAAACGGTCTTTTGGGTGAAACGTCACCTCACGATAGGCGGCAAGGCGGCGCGCAATCCTCTGCCGATCACGCCGGCAAATGTCGAGGCGGGGAAGCACGTCTTTGGCTACTACTGCGTCGCGTGCCATGGGAGAGACGGGCAAAACACGGGAGTTCCCTTCGCGACCAGACTTTCGCCACCGGTGCCTTCGATGGCAAACCCGGAGGTGCAGGCTTATACCGATGGTCAGTTGAAGTGGGTGATCGAGAACGGCATCTTTCCTTCAGGCATGCCTGCTTCAAAAGGCACTTTGACGGATACGGAGATGTGGCAGGTGATCGTGTTCCTCCGCGACCTGCCGCGCGCCGGCAGTCTGGGTGATCCACGAGCCTACAGCGGTGACGAATATCAACAAGAGGACGCGGCGGCCACACGGGCGGGCTCGCCCTAGGGTCGGGTTGGACGCAGGAAGAAGATGGCAATGGTTTACATAAAAGACATCACCGTCGAAGACGTGGTCGAACCGGCGATCTCCCGCGATCCGCTTGCTTCGGGACATCGAACTGCCTTTGCGGCGTGTTTTCTATCCGCTTGGTTTCGCGGTGGAGGTCGCCACCGATACAGAAGAAGTCCTGGAGGCCGCAGAGCGAAAGTTGGGGCGGGCTCCGGCAAATCTTCACGCATCCGCCGCTTTCATTGCGGATTGCACTGGGGGAATGGCGGAGCAGGGTTATGTCCGCCGCCGCCGGTCTATCGCGCCCACCAACATCTGCTATCGATCGTAGCGAACTCTTCTAACTTCGCTATATGCGATAGACGCGAGGGGCTTGCCTACGCATGGATCGACCGGGCCGCATTGAAGCATCGCCGGTATTTGCGCTATCACTTCCTGGAAGGCGTCGCGCTTACCCTGTTGTGCGCGTCGCATGTGACGCCGCTGCACGCTGCGTGTGTCGAGCTTGCGGGTAAAGGTGTGCTTCTTTGTGGAAATTCCGGGGCAGGCAAGTCTTCCCTGGCGCTCGCGTGTGCGCGTGCCGGGTGGAGGTTTCTGTCGGATGATGCGGTGTACCTGCTGCGCGAACCGCTCGGCAGATCGGTCGTTGGCAACGCCAGCCAGGTGCGTCTTCGCCCATCTGCCATCAGCCTTTTTCCCGGACCTGAAGAGTATTCGCACAGATTTCTCAGACTCCGGGCAAGCCATCCATCGAGATCCCCACCCGGCTGCTAACGAACGTCATGACGGCCAATCAGGCAACGATTGAGTACATCATTTTTCTTAATCGAGATGCCTCGTTCACCTCAGAGATGAAGCCGTTTCCCGAGGCAATCGCCACGCAGTGGGCAAGCCAATCGCCAACGGCCACAGGCGATAAAAGCGAACAGCAAACCGCATGTCTCGCTACTTTGCTGCGGCGCAGTTGTTTGAGATGCGATACAACCGCCTGGAGACAGCGGTGAACTGTCTCACCAGGATGATCGATGCCGGCGCGGAATAGGCAGGGGGAGACGATGCAGGTGCAGAGCGAAGCTCTCCCAGGTGTGCCCTCTTTCTTCACAGCCATGTTGCAGGCGCTGCAATTTGATCGAACCCGAAATGCAATCCGTTGCAAACACTTTCCTCAGCTGACTGGCACGATCTTCTGACCTTCGGTGATCTTGCGCACCTGACGCTTCCGTTGACGCGCGTTTACGGCGATGCTGCGCCTGCGTGGGTTCGTGCACGCACCCAGCAAAATAGAGCAGACAACGCCTTGCGGGTGCAGCAGATCCAGAAGGCTTACCTGGAAATGAGCACCACGTTTCGCAATGCTGGGATCGATCACCTGGTCGTGAAGGGGTTTTCCTACCATCCGGATTTCGTCGCCGACATGGAAGACCGGATGCAATCCGATATCGACCTCTATCTGCCAGAGCCGTTCATCCCTGCGGCCCTGCGGGCGCTGAATGAACTTGGCTATGAAGGCAATCGAACGCTGGCCACCTATCCTGCCGATCACGTGCCCGAGATGACCAGAAGGGGCGGATGGACGTGGGGCGGAAACATGTACGACCCGGCCATGCCACCTGCAGTCGATCTCCACTTTAGCTTATGGAACAAGTTGCGGACGCACATTCCGTTGCCAGAAGTGGAGGAGTTCTGGAGCCGGCGAGTGCAGCGGCAACACGGGCGTTTCAGCTTTCCCGCCCTCTGCACCATCGACAATCTGGCCTTCAGTGCGCTGCACATCCTTCGCGATCTCCAGCAAGGCGACTGGGTGATGCACCACGTATACGAACTCGCCTCGTTTCTGCACACGCACGCGGATGACGAAGCATTCTGGAAGACCTGGTCCACCACCCACAGCGATTCGCTGCGCTCCTTGCAGGCCATCTCTTTCTGGCTGGCTCGTGATTGGTTCCATTGTCGTTGGGCAGAAGCGGTCGTTGTTGAAGTCGGGAGATTGCCACACAGCGTAAAGCAGTGGCTGTTGCGTTTTTCCAAATCACCGCTGACCGGCATGTTCCGCCCGAATAAACATGGTGTTTGGTTACACCTTGCACTCCTCCCATCCCGTCGGGACAAATTGCTTGTTCTGCGCGGGACACTGTTACCGGTCCGGCTGCCCGCTGTGGGTGCGCCCGGCCAGGACGCTTCTAAAACACGCCAGAGGCGAACATTCTGGCCCTCGCAGCGCTACGCAAGGTACGTACTGCACGTGGTGTTTCGCGCAGCATTCCATCTGCAAACAGCTGCCGCTACCCTGTGCCACGGGGCATGCTGGTGGCTCTCCAACGGCAGCTATCCGAAGACTTTGTGATGCCGCAGCGCAACCATCCACGAAAGAAACGCGCCGCGCGCTTGTTGGTCTTCTGGTTAGTCATGGCAGCAGGCTTTTCCATCCTGCAAGCGACGGTGCCGGCGCAGGGAGTCCCCGCTTCGCACGACGTGCATAGGGCGCAGGGTTCGACGTACGTCCCGTTAGACAGTTGGGTCTATGACGCATTCGATCGGCTGCATGCACTTGGCTACGCAGACACCGCCTACCTGGGGCTGCGCCCATGGACGCGGAGCAGTTGCCGGCACGTTCTACAACAAACCGGCGTGCGCCTGGAGAAGGCGTCCGATGCGCAGGAAGCAAGAAGGATTTCCGCCGCTCTCAACCAGGACTCCGCTGAGGACGCCACAGCACAGGCAGCCGTGGACGCAGTCTATGGCCGACTACTCGGCATCGCAGGAGAACCGCTCACTGATTCAGCGCATTTTGGTCAGACACTGATCAACGACTTACGGCCGCCCATACGGGCGCGGTGTGAATACCGTAGACGGGGTAATCGCTCACGCGCAGAAAGGGCGATTTACCCTGCAACTGCGAGGGGAGTACCAACATGCTCCCCTGGCCTGCTGCCCTTACGCCCGCGGCGCTCGATGCCATCGCTCTTGCCGATCAGATCCCTGTGCAGCCAACGGCAAGAACGGCCACCGACACCTTCCGTCTCTTGAATGCCGATGCTTCGTTTCATCTGCTCGACCACGAGATCTCCGTTGGCAAGCGGGAAGACTGGTGGGGGCCCGGCAAGGGTGGCAGCATGGCCTGGAGTAACAATGCCGAACCGGTCGTATGCGTTGCGCATCGATCGTGTCGAGCCGCTCTACATCCCGCTTCTCTCACGCGTGACCGGCAGCTTTCGCTATGAAGCGATGTTCGGTGACCTGAAAGGCTGGAACCATCCAGAGGGAGCCCTGGGTACACGCGCAGAAAGTCAGCTTCAAACCCACCAGGGACCTGGAACTTGGGTTTTCACGGGTGGTCATTTTTGCCGGGCAGGGTCATGTTCCTCTCACCTTCGGTTCCTTCTGGCACAGCTTCACCAGCTTCAGTAACGTATCAGCCACTGAGAAGCTCTCGCGGAATGATCCTGGAGAACGTCACTCAAGCTTCGACTTCACCTGGCGCCTGCCTGGCTTGACCAGGTGGGTCACGCTGTACTCCGATTCCATCGTGCATGATGACACGTCCCCGGTCGATGCTCCTCGGCGGGCTGCGGTAAACCCCGGCCTCTATATCGCGCGCTTTCCCGGGGCGCCGCACCTTGACTTGCGTGTAGAGGGCGTAAACACAGATACCCCCGCCGGTACGCAGAACGGCGGCCACTTCATCTATTGGGAAGGTCAATATCGAAACGGCTACACCAACAAAGGAAATCTAATCGGCAGCTGGATAGGGCGTGAGGGGAAAGGTGGCCAGGCGTGGATGACCTGGTGGTTCAACCCTCGCGAGAGTGTGCAGTTGGGGTATCGAAATGCAAAAGTAGCGGCAGGATATCTGCCCGGGGGCACCACGCAGAATGACTTTCTCTGTGCGCGCAACCTTGCGGCTGAAAAAGGATCTGGAGCTCACCGCGTTCGTGCAGGACGAAACCTGGAAGGCGCCGTTGCTCGCGGCAGGCAGAGTCAACAACTTCACTGGCTCCGCGCAGCTGATGTATTTTCCACATTTTAGCTGGAGCAGGTAATCTCACCGATGGTGTTGCAGCAGGTGATCACTCGGAGCGATAGTGCAGCGAGCAGACGCAGCGGCGGCAAGTGGGGTGCTCTGCCACCTGCAGGGACGCGCGGAATTTCTGAGCGGCCTCGCCGTTCACCACATCCTCCAGACTGGAAGAGTGAAGGTTGCCGATCGGCGGATGAAAAAAGCATGGCCTCACAGCCCCATCCACCTCAACCACAGTAGAGACCCAGGGGGCATTGCATAGCGGGGATACTGGTGGCAGCTCCCCCAGGTGCTCACGAAAACGCCGAACGATGCGCCTCAGCTTGTGGGGCGACTCCGCGATGAACTTGCTACGAATGTCTTCTGCATGCTCCAGGATCAGCTGCTCTACCTCGTCCTCCAGGGCCACCACTTCTTCTCTCGTGAGTGCGATTTCGCTCTGGCGGTCGTCAAGCCAGACCAGCTGACGGTTGAACGCCTGGGAAGTCAAATCTGCAGCCAGAAAGGAGACGGCGTCAAAGCCGGCATCCCGCGCTGCAACGGTGGTGTCTCGCAGGTGCCGGTGGTTTGCTTTCTGCACCGTGGTGCGGCTCGCTATGGGCATCTCGCGCTTGTGCGCACGTACTGCGGCCACGCCCTTGGTGATCGCTTCGAACGCTCCACGCACGCGGCGCACGCGATCGTGAATCTCGCGCGGGCCATCCAAAGAAACGATCACGTCATCGACCCAGGCAGCAACCTCCTGGGCGCGCTTCGAGAGCAACAGCCCGGTGGTCAACAGGGTGAGACGTATATTTTCCTCGTGAAAGAAGTGGCAAAGCGCTCCCAGGTCACTATGGAGCAAAGGTTCGCCGCCAGAAAGAACAACCTGGCGAACGCCGAGATTGCGCAAAGACGCACGATGTCGATCCAGGTCGGCGACATCGGTCTGCTCACGCGTTGGCCGCTTCCATATGTCACACATCACGCACCGGCAATTGCAGTGGCTGTGTACATTCAGAATGAGGATAGGCATTGACGTCAGCCGTGAGTGCGCATGCGGCTGCACGATCGGCAGAGGTGCTGGGTCACGCAGCAGAGGCACGGCTCACTCGCTTTCCGCCCAGGTGAAGCCCCGGTCCTAAGGAAGCTTCGGCTTCGGCCAACAGCTTTCCTATAGGTGCACGTACCCATCGCGGTTGACCGTTCACGGCAAACTCCTCCAGCCCCAGGCGGAAGGAGGCGGGCAAACGCTGCATGAGCGAAGCGCCAGCCAGTTGCACCCGGCCCTTAACGATGACCATTTCAATGTCCTGGCTGGTGAGTGCCGCAAGCGTGGCGGCGGGGCTGAGACCCGTATCACGAACCACGAACAGATCAGCAGTTGCGCCAGCCGTGAGCGCTCCCTCGCCGCGGCGAAGTCGAAAGATCTCTCCCGGACGGGTGGTCACCATGCTGTATAGGGAGGTCACGTCCAGCCCGGTCTGCGTGTGTACGAAGTTGATCTCGTCCAGCAGATCGCCAGCAGCGGTCAGCGGCGAATCGCTGCCCAACATGACGCGGTCGAGCAAGCGGAGAAACTCCGCCGAGGGAGTGCGGTCAAACAGGAACGCGTTTGAAGTAGGGCACACCACCACAGATACATTTCGTTCGTTGATGAGCGCAATCTCGGCGAGCGAGCACGCCAGTCCATGGATCAGTATTGTGCGAGCGCTCAGCGCCCCCAGGCGGTCCAGTTCGCCAATCTCCTGGGCACTTATATCGTCCACACCTTCGGCCGCGTGCATAACGAAGGGCAGGTCGGCCTCGAAGTACCTGCGGGCGACCTCCGGTTCAAAAGCAAGGGAATGCGCCCAGCTGAACTCGCGCACCACGCCGACGGGAAACTCTCCGTCAGTCAATTCAGCGTGCACAGGATTGTGGTGACATACCGTCGTGACCCCGCACAACAGATTGCGAATGGCTCCCCACCATAGCCGGGTGGATTGACTTACTCTTTGGTGCTGTTGAATGAGAGCCGGCCAGTGGCTATGGATGTCGTGCGCCCACTCGGTTGCGTTCCGGTATGGTCCTCTCCCCATGTTGGGGTAAAGAGCGAATTCCAGGTGATCGTGCGCATTGATCAGCCCGGGTAGCACCATGTAGCCAGACAGATCGATGTTGTTCGGGAGGAAGGCGGAAGGCGTCTCTGATTGAATGGACTCAATACAGGAACCGACGATCGACAGCGCAGCACGGGTCGCCGAATCCTGGACCTGTTGCGCAACGCGCGCCGCTCAGTGTTGTTCCTTCTGCTGGGGAGACGATACGTCGCGGCCGGGGAGCAGTCGCCGGCTTCTTCAATCGCAGCACGTAGATCGCCGGCAGGCTCTCTGCAGCATAGTATGCGCCAAGCCTGCCGCACTCCTCGAACACCGATCGATCTTGGAGATCAAAGGGCGGCTCACTCACTGAAACTGTCTTCAAACCGCATGCCGCAAAGGCCTGTATGACATTGTGGAGGCTCCATCGCTGTGTCTGCATCTGAGTGCGCGCAGTCTCCACCCGGAAGGTACGCTTCCAACCGCAGGTCGCCTCGGTCTCGGGATGCATATCAGCTACAAAAATAGTTGCACCCGGCCGGGCTGCACGATACATCTCGCTTGCACATGCCTCGAGATCGTCGAGATAGCTAAGCACAAATGAAGACAACAGCAGATCGGCAGACGCCGCGCTGACCGGGAGCGCTCTGCAGTCGCCGACGTGCAGGGTGCAGCGGTCGGCTATTTTCCCGGCAGCCACCGCGAGCATCTCGGGCGAGGGATCGACCCCCACCAGGCTGCGTGCACCGCTTATCAGTCAGTCGCTGCAACCATCTGCCTGTGCCGCATCCTACGTCGAGTACATCGAGGCCCTGGACGTCCGGTAGCATGGCGCTCAGCACTCTTTGTTCGAGCATGAGCAGGGGGTTCGACTGGCTGTCATACACTTCCGCCCAGGCGTTAAACGCCTCGACTGGTGAACAAGAGCCGGACGTCATAGACTCTCCCGCTTTGGCTTGCGCAGGTTGATGTATTGGTTTGCCAACTGCAACTCGAAGGGGAAGCTGTAGACCCTGAGGGCATAACGCCACCAGCTAAGGCACTTCAACAGCAGGCGGCTCCACCAGGGAGCGCGAATGTCCTGCACTGTCGGCCAGCGCGACGCCACGACCACTTCAAAGTCATCGATCAGCTTTTTCGTTTTGCTCTTCAGCCATGGCGCGTGCGTATCGATGCGCAGGGTGTAGTCAAGCCATTCTTTGGTCGCCCAATCGGCCGGACTGTCGGGGAAGGCGATCTGACCCTCGATATCGCCATACATCTTGCCTGGTTGGGGCGTAGGGGTATAGTGCTGCACGATGATCTCAGAGGCAGGATTGATGCGCTTGAGCTTGCGGATGAAGCTCATGGTTTCCCGCGTGTCCCGCTCCGGATCCTTTGGATTCCCGATCACAAACGAGAACTCGGGGATGATGCCGAACTCGCGCGTACGATGGGCCATCGCCACTGTTTCTTCGGTGGTGATGCCCTTCTGCATTTCCTGCAGCACCCAGTCCGAGCCCGATTCCGCGCCGAAGAAGATCATGCGTGCATCCGGCCCTTTTGATTGCCTGCATTGTCGCATCCGAGTAACGCGCCATGATGTCGACCCGTGCTTCGCACCACCAGCTGCATGTTGAGCGGGGCCATTCGGTCGGCCAACTCACGGGCATGATCTTCACGAAGAAAGAAGTTCATGTCGTAGAACTGCACCGAGTCAGCGCCCCACTCAGCGGCCAGGTAATTCAGGATGCTGACCGTACGGGCTGGAGATTCCATTCGTTCGGCACGGCCGTAGGCGGCGTGCACTCCGCAGAAGCTGCAATTGAAGGGGCACCCAATGCTGGCGTGGTGCACGGCGGTGCGCTTGCCGAAAAATGAAGGACGCAAATACCGGGCGACGGGGAGACGATGAAACGGCGACCAGGGAAAATCGTCCGGACCCTTCATGGTCCGCTCCGGGTTAGTGCGATGGAAGCCGAAGCTGTCTTTATAGCAAAGACCTGCAATCGATTCGAATGTGCGCTTGCCGCGCAGCGCGTCGATCAATTCGAGCAGGGTATCCTCACCCTGCCCACGCACCACGAAATCGACATACCTGGCATTCAGCGCCGTGTCAGGGTAGAGGGAGGGGAAGTAGCCGCCCCATACAATCCGCACCCTGGGCCGCAAGCGCCGAATCTCCCGGCATGTCTCCATGGCGGCTACCATCTGCGGCCCGGGCATGCAGGAGACTCCGAGCAATTCAACCTGGTGATGGTTGATGGTCTGGATGATCGCTGCCGTGGGATCCTCTTCCAGGTTGCCGTCGATGATTCTGTATTCCTCGCGCCCTTCCAGCACTGCTGCGAGCGCCAGTACCGCCAGCGGGAGCCTGCAGTTACGCGGCTTGGTGGCACGAGGATGAAAAAGGATGATCATGGGTGAGCCTTGGCAACATAGATTCGGAACTGTGACGGCGGCCGTTTGTGCCGTAACTTCGCCAGCCAGGGCCGCAACTGCCAGCGCAACCCGTAGTACGGCCGATGCACCTGCCAACGGATGCCGAAGGTTGCTTCCAGCTTTGCCAGTCGCTCGTCGGTCAGGTATTCACGACTCTTGAGGTCGTCAGAAGGGAAGCCGTAGCGCCGGATAAAAAGAGCGCGCCGCTCTTCGAGCATGCGCACGCCGCTCTGTTCATCGCTGTACCACGGCGTATCGGCAACCAGCACTGTACCCCCGGGACGAGTGCAGCGAAGTGCTTCCGCCATGGTCGTCTCGTAGTTTTCTGAGTAGTGGAACGATGCGTTGAAGATCGTAAGGTCAAACTGCTCGTCCGCAAAGGGCAGGGTGTCGATCTCCGCTTGAAATCTGGGGAACAGTTCCGGCAGCGCCTGGCGATAATGTTCAGCAGCTTGCAGCCCATCCTGATTGTTTGTGATCAGGTCCACCGCAACCGGGAAGTGGCCCTGCCTGGCGAGCCGGTAACTCAGCCAGCCGTTCCCCGCGCCCAGGTCAAGAATACGCAGCCCGGGCCGCGCAACGGTCACGATGCGGGGCAGGAGGTGGCGTTCGATGTAGCGGAACGAACGCGCACGGATTGCCCATTGCCCACGGTTCCTTCCAGAGTGGTCCCTGTACGGCAGCGCCAGGTAGTAGGCAGCGCTGTTGCTACCGCGGCCTTCGGCTGCTCGAATCACCTGGTAGTCTTCGATAAAGCGCGAGAAATACTTTTCTCTTTCTGCGGAGAGCGCCTTCCATATGCCAAGCTCGTTCGCCATACGTGCGTTGCATCCAGAGCAGCTGCGGGTCTCTGTCTTTGTCGTCAACGCGCCGATTGGCCGAGCGCACCGCACGCAACGGAGTTGTATATCGCTGGTTGCAGATCCGCTTGAAGCGACGCGTTCCTGGTGGCTTAACAGCATGCGCCCTCCCTGCGTTCGAAACGAAGCAGCATGTGGTCGCCCACTGTGCGCAGCAACGGCAAACGTGCGATGCGGAGGTCAATCGCCGTACATAGGGGCAAGAGCCACGGATATCTGCGCATGACTGGCTCGAGGTACGAGGGTGGCACAGCCACACCGACACCGGTGCACGATCGCAGCCGAAACCATGGTGCGAACAATCGCCTGACCTCACCGAGGCGTGGATAATAAACCTGTACGGCGAAGCCGTCGACGTGGGCAGTGCTATAGCCCGGCGCTCTGCGGAAGGCTTTACGAAGCTGGCCGTGCATGAGGAACCACAGGGTTTCCATCACACAGAACCGGGTGGAAAGACAAATGACCAATGGCGCACCTGGCGCCATAAGCGCGGCAAGATGGCGTGCGGCGCGGCCCAGATCAGCAACACAATTTAATCCGGAGAAGTTTGAGAGTGCCCCTTCGAACAAGTACTGCGGAGTGAGCTCGTTCAGTTGCTCGATGGCGAGATGCCTGAACTCAATATCAGCCTGCGGAGCTTCTGTCAGCAAACGGTGCCGTGCTGTCCGGATCATCTCTGGGGAGGCATCACAGGCGAGAACTGAAATGTCGTGCTGATCAAGAAAGAGCGCGTCTTCCCCCGTGCCGCAATTCAGTTCGAGGATGTAGGAGCCAGCTTCGAAGGTATCGATCAGCACCTGCCAGACTGCGTCCCGTTGCGCACGACCAATCAGGGTTCGGGTAAACACTTCGTCGTAGCGCGCAGCAATGCTGTCGAATGCCATCACGGCCTGGGTCTGCATCGGGGTAGCCGCCGCCATCACGCCTCCACCTCAGAGACTGACGAAAGCAGGGCCGCCCGGCTGGCTTGAATGCTATGGCGTAGCGCGGCGGTGCTCTCAGAATCAACCGCCGCTGTTCCCCCGAGGCGCGCCAGTTGCACTTCTTCCTTGAGGAGCTTGTCGGCATAGCGGTAGAACTGCTGCGAGTGCCGGCCCTTGATTTTTATCTCGCGATCAGAACCTTTGGCCCACGGCTGCAATTGCACCAGGCGATCGGCCACCTTGTTGTAGTACGGTGTTCCCTTGATCGGGTAGGACACGGTGGTGAAGAAAACATCGGGTTGCGCCGTACTCACGTGGCGAATGGTGGCCTCGATGTCCTGGATCTCCTCCCCTTCGTAACCCCACATCAGGAACATGCCGCTCTCGATACCACGCTCACGGCTCATCGCAACAGCCTGATGCACCTGCTCGATTTTCACGCCGCGATCCATGGAATCCAGAATGCGCTGCGATCCGCTCTCCGAGCCGATCCAAATGCGAAAGCAACCAAGCTCGGCTAACAGGTCCAGCATCTCAGGGTTGAGGCGATCGGCACGCGAGATGCACTCAAACGGAATGCGCAGGCCGCGCGCGCGCATCTCTGCGGCATACGTGCGCAGCCACTGATGGTTGATGGTGAATACATCGTCAGAAACCCAAACCATGTCTGGTGCGTAGGTACTGACCAGCCATTCCACTTCATCCACCACCAGCAGGGGGTTGCGCCGGCGATGTGTCTGCCCAAACACCTGGTGACTGCACCACTTGCATTTGTACGGGCAGCCCCGCGCGGTGATGAAGTTGATGGATCCCTTGCCGTGGGCATCTCGCCAGGTGTTTACATAGCGCTTGATGTCGATGGCCTGCCGCGCCGGCCACGGTTGCCCGTCGAGATCGGCAATTTGTGCACGCTGACCCGTTTCATGCATTTTTCCGTCTGCATCGAGAAATGCCAACCCGGGGATGCCGGCCGCCCCGCTTGCCCCACTGCGCAGCGATTCCAGCAGTTCCCCCAAAGTAAGTTCGCCTTCGCCAAACACCACGAAGTCTGCGCCTGCCTGCAAATATTCCAGGGCGTACGCGCCAGGTTCCGGGCCACCCACGATTGTCTTCCAGCCCGCCTCCCTCGCTACTGTGAGAATCTCGATCACGTTCCTGCGGGTCATCAAGTTTGCATAAACTCCCAGCACTGATGGCGTCTCGCTGCGCAAATGTGAGAACAACGCTTCACGGCTCGAAAATGTCGTGTCGAATACATCCACCGCGAAGCCCGCCTTCCGCAAATGAGAACAGAGATAAAGGATTCCCAGCGGCGCATACGGCTTAAGGATCTGGAGCTCTTTCGGGTCTTCAAACATAAAGTAACCGTGTGTGAGTAAAAGCTCAGCCATGGATCCTCATCCTTCCTTCAGAGCGCCTGGGTGCCCTGCAAACGCACAAGTTGTCCTGCTGCCGCGGCTCTGACACTGCGGTCGGGTCTAAAGATTGTCGCGTCGTCGTTCCTGCTGCTATCCCGCATAGCAAGTACCTGTCGCCACAGGGCATCACAATGCAACGCGCTGTAGTCAGCATCTGCACGCCAGGACTCCACCTCAGCGTGAAGCGCATCGCGCACAGCCAGATAGAACTCCGTCTGGTACGAAGCGGTGAACATCACGCAAAGGTCATCGCTATCGGTCCAGTTCTTCTTGGCGCCGATCTGATCGCGAACCCGTTCATAAAACTTCGTACCCGGCAGCGGATAAGACAGCGAGACGCCAATATCGTAGGGTCTTGTTCTGCGCACCAGGTCGATGGTTTGCCGAATATCGTCCCACTGCTCTCCCGGATAACCAAACTGCAGAAAGTAGCACGCGTGTATGCCGGCCGCGCCGAGTTGTTGCCGGGCCGACTCAACTTCCGCGATCTGCAGACCCTTGTCCATCGCGTCGAGCACTTTTTGCGATCCTGACTCGACGCCCATCCAGACTTCGCTGCATCCCGCTCGGCGCAGGCCATCCACGGTCATCGGCGTCATCAGATCGGCACGCGATTGCACTTTGAACGGCAGGCGGCACCCGAGAGTTTCTATCGCGTCGGCAAACGCAACCACCCAGTGTTGATCAAGCGCAAAGATGTCATCGCCGAACCAGATATGTTCCACGCCATGCTGGTTCTTAAGTTCATTTATCTCGGCCGCCACGCGCTCTGGCGCTCGCAGCTGAAATTTGCTGCCCGAGATCGGCTTTGCGCACCAGTTGCATTGGTAAGGGCACCCGCGGCTCGCCACCACATTGGTGGAGAAGTAACCATGCGCCTTAATCCATGCGTCGCGGTAGGGCGTTAGGTCAATCAGTGAACGTGCCGGCGCCGGCAGCTTTTTCCAGTTGGCGTTGCGCGATGTTCTGATCAGGCTTTGCACCAGGGCGCCCGAGCTATCGAGGCGCACCACCCCAGGAATGTGTGAGGGCAGCTCACCCCCCGCCAACAGTGCAGAGCACGCATCCACGAGGCTCTGTTCTGCTTCACCCGTCAGCACGAAGTCAACTCCATGTGCCAGATAAGCAGCCGCCTGGTCCGTTGCATCGGAACCGTGTGCGATCACGATCGCTCCGGCGTCCTGCGCCGCGCACGCCAATTGCCAGGCGAGCTCACGCATCCGCGTCAGGCACATTTTAGAAAGAAAGTTGAAGTCATCTTCGTAGATCGCCAGGATCCGTGGGCCGATGCAGCTGTAGCGCATTGGCAAATTCCTTATCGGGATCGAGGAGCATCGGGTCGAAGACCGCCACGGAGAGACCGCGCTCCTGCAGGGCTTGCGCCGCATAGAGCGTACCCAGCGGGGGATACGGCTGCATCTTGCGGACCTGCTTGGGGTCATACGCCAGGTGATAGGAGTGCGCTAGAAGAACATCTGCCACAAGTTACCTCACACACTTCACGTTCAGCAGGCGCTCGCCGGCAATTTTGGAAGGTCCTGCCCGGTGACGAGCGAGCGTCGCAACGCCAGCCGCTCCGATTGCCGGGCCAGCCATAATTCCCAGGGGAACATGCAGAGGTTGCGTCGCAGGCGCCAGCGGATCGGTGCCTGGGTCACGAACTGCACGGCCTGTCGCAAACCGGAAAGACTCTTGCCATGGCGGCAAAAGTGGCTGTTCAGCAGGAAGTACTCAACCATTCGCTCCAGTCGCGCCAGTTCTTTCCCTCTCAGCCACGGAAGCATATTGGCTCCGAGCGGCATGTCCATCCACTCGCGCAGCGAGTGTGGTTCCGGTACGCCGAGTTCGCGCAGTTGCGGCCAGATCGGAATGCCTGGGTAAGGGGTAAAGATGTTAGGAGAAAAACTCACATTCGGGAACTTGTTTGCGATATCGCTCATGGTTTGGAACGTGATCGAGCGATCAGCCTCAGTCTCCCCGGGATAGCCGAAAATCAAATTGAACGTAACCCGAATACCACCCAGGCTGGCCTTGCGAGCGGTCTCATACATTTCATTCACTCGCTGGTGGCGTTTGTTCATGAGCTTCAGCACAGCGTCCGACGTCGACTCTGTACCGAAGCCCATGTGCGATACCCCGCTCTCGCCAAGCAGGCGTACCTCCTCTTCGCTCATCCGGCATAAAAAATCAGTCGATGCCTGGAATGTCCAGCGAAACTTGACCCCAGAGGCAAGGATGCCCCGGGCGATAGCCAGAGCCCGGTGGATGTCTACCGGGAAATTTGAGTCCAGCAGGGCAACTTCCTGGATGCGATACAGTGTGACCAGTTCTGTCATTTCCGCGACTACGCGTTCCGCGGAGAGCGCATTGAAGCGCCGCTTGTAAAAAACCATGTCAGTGCAGTAGTTGCAGGCATAGGGGCAGCCAACGCTGGTGGCATAGCCAATTTTTCTGCCACCGCTCAGCCGCTCATAGGCGTCGAAATCCGTGAGATCAAACGCGGGTATCGGCAATGCATCCAGTGGCTCAACGTGGCGATCGGGGTTGTGCCTGCGCTGGCCGCGGCTCTTCCATGAAACGCCGGCGATATCGTTCAAAGGGCGCCTGGCCAGGAGAGCCTCTGCCACTTCGACCAGCGTAATCTCCCCTTGTCCGCGCACGACGACATCGACAAAGGGCTCGCTCAACGTTTCATCCGGCAGCAAGGTGGGGTGCCAGCCACCGAAGATGATTGGCAACCATGGATGATTGTTTTTGATGGCAGAGGCAATCTCGATCGCACCCTTGATCATCGGTCCGGTCAATACCGAGATGCCGAGGCACAACGCATCCACTGCTTCGCATTCGATACGTGTGCGGTAGTCAGGCTCAATCGCTGCGTCAATCATCAGCACGTCAAAGTTGGCCTGGCGAAGCGTGGATGCGAGCGCCAACAGGCACAGCGGCGCACCGAGAGGAGGACCGTCGTACGGGGGGTAAAACAGGATCACCTTACCCCGCGTCAGCATGCTGCCTCCACACCGCTCGGTTCCAGCCGCTTGGCATCGACCGCGGGCTTTAAAGCGGCCGTGCGTTCTTTGAGCTTTTTGTTGATCCAAAGCTCGACCGGGAAGCGATAGGCGTTATGATCGAGCCGCCAACGGGCGGGTAGCGAGATGCATTTCTGCGCCAGACGAGTGATCGGTTTGCGTGTATCCGCCGAGATCGGAATGCGATCAAACGCGATGCGCAGGTAGTCGCGCATCACCTGCAGTTCTTCGTGATCGCGCCCGTCGAGCCAGGGAAGCTTGGTGTAGCGAGGAAAAAAGTCGGCCCATCCTTCGAAGGAATCAGGCGTCTTGATGCCCAGCTCCTCCACCTTGTCCATGATGGGAGCGCCAGGGTAAGGCGTAAAGATGTTGGTCCAGAACTCCGCACCCGGGAATCGCCGGCAAACGTCCATCACGAAGCCGATCGTCTCTTTACGCTCTTTCGCGCCTTCGCCCGGGAAGGCAAAGATGATGTTGAACGAGGGGCGAATGCCTGCAGCCAGGCACCGCGCGGCGCTCTCATAGATTGTCCCGAAGTCCTGAAAGTCTTTGTTCATTGCCTTCAGAACCTTGGGAGAACCCGACTCGGCGCCCTGGCATATCTGGTGCAGCCCGCTTCTATGTAACAGTTTCAGATCTTCCAGTGACAGTCGCGCCGTGAGGTTGGTGGTTGCCTGTATGCTCCACTTGAAGTTTGCGCCGGCACGCACCAGTCCTTCTGAAATGGCCCGGGCACGGTCAAGGTCCACCAGGAAGTTGTCATCCACAATCCACAACATCTCGAGACCGTACCTGCGGCTCAGATCGACCGTCTCTTCCACAAACTGCTCGGCGGGCAACGCATTCCACTTGCGCCCGTAAACGCCGGCGTTGGTGCAATACGCGCAGTTGAAGGGGCAAGCCAGGCTGGAGGTGTACATCGCCCATCGCTTTCCGCACAGCCGCTCATAGGCGTCGAAGTCAGCCAGGTGATACGCCTTCGGGCGGCATATCGACCAGTGGCTTCAACGGGCGTTCAGGAGTAAACACCAGCTTCCCGTCGCGCTTGAAACCAATGCCGGCCACGAAATCTGGTGCGGAGCCCTTTTCAATGTGGGCGACCAACTCAAGCAATGAATCTTCACCCTGCCCGCGCACCACGTAATCGATGTAAGGCGCCTGCAACGTTTGCGTGGGCAGCAGCGAAGGGTGCCACCCTCCGAGGATGATGGGGAAGTCCGGATTCCATTCCTTGATCGCGCGTGCGATCTCAACCGTTTCCCGGATCATCGGTCCGGTCACCAGCGAAATGCCCAGGCAGAGTGCATCGCGTATTTCTTCCAGCACGCGCTTTTTGTAGTTTGGCGTGATGGTGGAGTCGATGAGACAGATCTCGTACCCTGCGCGCAACAGCGGCGTAGCCACCGCGAGAATACCCAGGGGAGCCGTCGCATCCGAGCTTGCAAACGATGGGAAGAAGAACACGATTTTTCGCGACTTAGGCAACACGCACTCCCTGCTTGAAAACGACGATAGATCCTTAGCAGGGCGTAGTTGTCACGTGTATGTCAGCGATTTGTCACCTGTGAGTGCGGCGCGAAACAAGAGGCATTTGATAGGGAAGCGGTGTGCGAGCAACCGCCGGAACCGTGACGCCGGCAACGATGCGGTCGGCGGCGATGTAAGTCGCCTGTCATCGTCTTGTCATTTCTGCGGTCGTTACCCTTTGGTGCGGGCGAGGAGAGATACTCTTGACTTCACGATTGTCAGCAGGAGGCAAGATGTTCGCTACAGGGGGCGGAAGCGCTGCATCTGCCGTAACCTCCCCGGAGGACACCCTGGCCCGGCGGCTCACTTCCATCTTGCCAGCCCTGGAGCTCGCTTGCTGTGGCGTGCTTGCGGGTTTGTTGCTGTGGAAGGGAATCCTCCCCGGCTGGCGCACGCTGCATACTGATTTCCCGAACTACTATCTGGTTGCCCGTTTGCTTCGCGAAGGCTACACGCTCGATCGCATCTATGACTGGGTCTGGCTGCAACGGATCAAAGACCATTGGGGCCTTGATCAGCCGCTGGTGGGCTTTGCCGGGCTCACACCCTTCTCTGCGTTACCGATTGTGCCGTTCGCCTTTTTCTCTGCACTGCTGGCGAAGCGTCTCTGGATTATCTTCAACCTGCTTTGCCTGGCGACTTCCATTGAGCTATTTCGCCGGGTCACAAGCCTTGGCCGGCGCCGCCTGTGGCTGCTTTCCCTCTTGGCCGTGTTTCCTTTACGCACCAGTTTCCTTCTCGGGCAAATGCATCTGCTGCTCTTGCTGCTCATTGCCCTGGCCTATTACTTTCATCGCCGCGGAAGAGTAGTCGCCTCAGCGATCTGCCTCAGCATCGCCGGCTCGCTGAAGATCTATCCGCTATGCTTTGGCTTCTATTTTTTATGGAAGAAGCAATGGCGATCGGCAGTCGCAATGCTCGGCTCATCGTTGCTCTTGCTCGGGTTTGGCTATCTATGGTTTGGCCGCGACGCCATGAACGTGTACCTCATACAAGTTCTGCCGCGGAGTCTCCAGGGGGAAGTGCTGAATCCTTACAGCGCGCAGGCAGCCTCCGTGGCAGCCTTGTTTCACCGGTTGTTCATCGTTGAGCCATCGCTCAACCCTTCACCGTTGTGGCGAGCGCCCGGCCTTTACGCGCTTCTATATCCGCTCTGGCAGCTGCTCATCCTTATGCCGCTGTTCCTGCTCATTCAGGAAAAATGCAAGCATGCCGATGCCGAGGCTCTCGAATGGGCGGCGGTCGTCCTGGCGCTGTTGGTGCTTTCACCCGTGCCGGCCAGCTACCACTTTGTGGTCCTGATCTTCTCCATGGTTCTGCTGGTCGAGCACCTCATGGCGAGACGGAGGTTTGCAGTCCTTGTTGTTGCGATCGTGCTTTACTGCGCGATCTCGGTCATCGAATGGGTTCCCGCCACCCATCGTGCCTCGAGCACTGCGCTAATCGCGTTCGGGCGACTTTGGATCGAACTCATCCTGCTTGCAGTGTTTCTTGTATGTCTGCGCCAGGTGCACACCAAGCGTCAAACGGTGCCCATAGACCGCCATCGCATCGCGTGGCTCAGTGGTGTCGCGGTTGTCCTGTGGGTCGCAGGCATGCTCGGCTACTGTCACCATTTCAAGTACCTGGAAGAAAATCTGGCTGCACGTCTGAACTCCGCGCCGGATGCATACCTATCGACCGGCGTCCGCTACCAGCCAGGCGGCTACCTATTTGTCGCAATGACGGGGGATCGCTACCGCGTGCTTGCTCAAAATGGTGAAGCGCTCTGGAAGGGTCCTGCATTGCATGAACTGACGGACCAGTTATCTGTCGCTGTGGCGCAAAGCCAACATGGCGTCGTGGTCGAACTGGCAGATCGAAACGGCTCCCAGCTGTACGTTGTTGCTTCAGCCGCAGAGCCAAACACGCCATGGGTTGTGGCGCCGCTGATTGCAAACGCGGAATCGCCAGCTCTCTCGGCAAACGGAACGACCGTCGCCTTCATCAGGGAGGTGAAAGGCCGGGGAACCCTCTGGCTTGCCCGCGTGCAGCCGTCCCTGGGTCGATTGCGCGGCGAGCCCGCGCCCCTGACGAGTAGCACCTATGACGTCCGCGACGTCACCTTCACCACATCGGGACGGCTCTTGTTTACGGCTCGGGTGGACGGCCATACCAGCATCTACAACCTCAACCCTGGCAGCCGGCCGAGGATCCTTTTGTCAGAACGAGAAGATGTCGATGCCCCGGCCATCTCTCCGGATGAACGACGGATCGCCTTTCGCAAGTTGATAGCCGGCCGTTGGCAATTGGGCTACCTCGATGCCGCGTCGGGCCATGAATGGATGCTCACCACTGGCGATTGCAACGCTTACAGTCCCGCATGGGTGGCTCCAGCGGTGATTGCCTATGCAACGGATTGCGGTCGAGGTCTCGGCCTGAGCGCGTTAGCTTCGATCGATGTCGGCCGCAGGTTTACGCTCAGAGAATCCTCGATGGGGCGATTGCTGGTTAGTACGCGCCCTCAGAACGACATACTGCGCGAGGCGTTTTCCATAGTATCTGCAGGTCCCGCAGCAACGACCAGGTCCTCACGTAACGCACGTCAAGCGCCACGCGCTTTTGGTAGGACACGGTTCCTCGTCCACTCACCTGCCAAAGACCAGTGATCCCCGGTTTTGCCGCCGCGTAATAGGGGAACGCTTCGCCGTAGCGGCCGATCTCTCCGTGAGTGATAGGCCGCGGCCCAACGAAACTCATCTGACCCAGCAGTATGTTGACGATTTGCGGCAGCTCATCGAGGCTGGTGCGGCGAAGGAATTTTCCCAGCGGAGTCACCCGCGGATCGTGACGCAGCTTGTATTGCGCGTCCCATTCCTTCTGCGCCTCGGGGGTTTGTGCCAGGTAGGTTTGTAATCGTGTGTCTCCATCCAGAAACATCGTTCGGAATTTATATAGGTGAAAACCGCGACAGTTCTGCCCGACGCGAAGATGACGATAAAATACTGGTCCACGCGAGCAGTACCTGGTAAGCACAATCAGCAGTAGAAATACTGGGATCAGAACGGGCGTAATCGCGACGGCAAGCCCCAGGTCGAAGGATCTTTTAGCAACCGTGTACGACCAGAACTTTCGGAGAGGATCCCGTGGCATTGCATACTGCCGCCGCACGTGGATGGCTGTCGACAATCGATTGGCGGGCAATTGCCCTGCCCCTGCGTCCCAATACTGGTGGGGAGGCAGTGTGCGCGTAGATTCAGGACCAACACCGTTATAGGAGCAGGGGTCTGGCGTCCAACTCGCACGCATGTCTCGATTTTGCTTGGAAGAGAAGAATTGTCTCTGCATCGGCGTAAGGCGACCCTCAATCACGTCGCTCTCACTCAGTGTGCCTTGCAGCAAATTGCCGGTTGTAATCGAGCTGTCTTTAAATTGTCATTCGATGCGATGGCGGCCGCGGCGTTCTGCAACCTGGTCGCTGCCGGCTGCAATTTCGGGTGCAATCAAGAACTCTGTTTTGATTCGCGAAGTTGAACTCTTGCAGACCCGGGCGATGCGGTCATCAGGCTTTATCCCCTGTGTTGCCACGACTCACCTTGGGCTTGCCCTGGGTCCTGCCGAGACTCGTCCAGCAGGTCACGCCTAATGTTCGTGACTTGCCAAAGATTTCTGGCTTCAGGAGTTGGCGGAGGGAGAGGGATTCGAACCCCCGTTACCTGTTAAGGTAAAGCGGTTTTCAAGACCGCCTGTTTCAACCACTCACACATCCCTCCGCGGACGTGACGCCCTTAGATTACCAGCTCTTTGGGCGTGTCCCACTGGCAGTTTCGTTGCGGCTAAACCACAACCGGCGGGGTGCCCGGTACAGCAACCGGAGGTGGAGAGAGGAAGAGTGCGGGTTGGAAGACGAATCATTGCTGAGAGGCGCGCACAGAGCGAAACAAGGCGCACAGCTCGGCTTCAAAGCGCCGGAACACTGGCTCAGCCTCCGCGAGGCTTCGGGTGTGTCCCATCTGCTCGAGCTCCCGTGCTTTTTGCGTGATTTTCGGCACCCCCAGGTACCCGAGTTCCCCCTTCATAGTGTGCGCGATCGTCGCCACTTTTTCCGCGTTTCCCTGCTCGATGGCAAGGCCCAGGGCCGCCAGATGTTCCGGAGCGTCGCGGAGGAAAATGGCGAGCACCTCTTCGAGCAACGTACGGTCGTCCCCTAGCTGCTCGAGCATGCTTGTCATATCCCAGTCAAGAAGGCCTTCTTCCATTTCCCCGCGCCCCTGAGAAACCTGCCGAGCAGGCTCTGTCGGTCAGACTATCGGCAGGTTGGCGCGGTTCTTACACTCAGCGAACTCCCCTAGCCGGCCCTTTAAGAGGCCATGTTTGGCGTGAGATAGGTAAGCACCAATCGGACGATAGACCGACGTTATCTGACGTCGTGAGAGCACATCTCAAAGACAATGCAAGTGAGCGGTTAGCTTGTACTAGCAACCCAGAGGCGCCTACCGCAATCACATAGGCAGACGAAACTGGCCTCTTTGCGGTTAGTCTGCATGATCACTGCTGATACACTTCGCATCCTTAAGTCACTCAAGCCTGATTTCTCGCCGATAACGGTTAAAACAAAGCGCGGAACGCGGAAGAACCTGCGTTGGACGGCAGAGTGGCCCCACCCATTTAGCTGCCCCACGTGACGTGGGCTTTGTGCGCAAACGCCTCTCACTTCAGGCGGTGAACGAACATGAGCAAGGGAATAGCGTGAGTCGGCAAAAGCATTACCTGCCAACCCTCGACGGGTGGCGTGCACTCTCTGTGGCTGCGGTGGTGCTTTTTCACGGGCGGGCCCAATTCTTCGGCGAAGACTCCCTGTTAGGGAAGATTTCTTCACGCGGTTTTCTCGGCGTCGACACTTTCTTCGCGATCAGCGGCTTTTTGATCTGCGGTATGCTTCTCCAGGAATTTGCGCTCACCAGCGACATCGATCTGCGGCGCTTCTACTCGCGCCGTTTCTTCCGCATCGTGCCCCCCTATTACGCAGTGCTGGCAGTTACCTGTTTGCTGGGGTTGCTGGGTGTCGTTCGCCCGAATTATCTCGATGTGCCAAGTTGCCTGTTTTTCTACCGCGACTTCATGCCGCTCGGCATGGATTGGCACGGTGGCTACTACACCGCACATTTCTGGACCCTTGCCATCGAAGAGCAGTTCTATCTCACGTGGCCGATCGTCCTGCTGGCCTTGAAGCCCAGACAATCGAGTAGGGTGGCGTTTTTTCTTTGTGCAGCGGCGTACACGTGGAAAGTCAGCGTGGGGTACTTTCCTGCCCTGGGGAGCGTCATTCCCCTGCCAATGAACTTGCTGTTTCGCACCGACACCCTGCTTTGGGGATGCCTGGCTGCGCTGTACTTCCCGGAGATTCGGCAGGCCGTGCAGCGAGTTCGCTTCTCGCAAATGTGGTTGCCTGTTTCATTGATGTTGCTGGTAGCGCAAGCCAGCAATCGTCCCGAGCTCACACCGCTCTCCGCGATCCTCTTACCGGCCCTGGTGTTAAGCACAGTGCTGCAGCCGCAAAGCCTGCTCAGCCGTGTTCTGGAATGGCGGCCACTACGCTGGCTGGGTACGCTTTCCTACAGCATCTATCTTTGGCAAATGATCTTTCTGCCACCGATGGCCTCCGAGATGGGTCACGGACGGTTTCATTACCTACAGCAGGCTCCTTGGAACGTGTTCGCTATCCTGTCCTGCGCATGCCTGAGCCGCTACCTGATCGAGATCCCCATGATCCGCCTGGGGCACCGCCTGGCGGCCTCGCCGGTTGCCGTGATAGGTCCGCTGGAGCCTGCCGCGGCTGTTCGATAGGGCCGCTTAGCCCCGGCAGGGCAGAACTCATGCGGAAACATTTACCATGACTGAAGGCGCTCTCGTCGCCGGGAGAGAACGGCCCTTCAGACAATGACCGCAGCCCGCACCGCGAACCGCAAGTCGTTCGAACGTACCCTTGCCAGCGCCAAGCGCACCATGCTGCTGAGCGAAATCATCAGCCTGGCTGTCGACAGCTTTCGCACCAATAAAGTGCGCGTGATGCTTACGTCATTGGGCATGGTGATCGGGTCTGCTTCGCTGATTCTTGTGGTCACCGTAGGCCTCACCGGCAAGCAATACATTCTGCATTTGATCGAGGCCATCGGCAGCAACATGGTTGCGGTCGAGTACTCGGGCGGCGGCCCAGGATCGAACGCACAGCATGACTTCCGCAATGACTACCTGAAGCGTGAGGACGAAACGGCGGTGCTGGAGCAGGTGCCGGCCGTAGCCTACTCCTCGCCCATGCTGCAGATGCAACCGCGCATCAGCTTCGGCAATGGCGTGGTGAAAGACATATTGGTGCTGGGCGTGTCACCGCAGTACCGGCAGGTGCGCAACCTGATCCTGATCAATGGTCGTTTTTTCGACGAGGAAGATGACGCCAGCCATGCCAAGGTCGCGGTGGTGACGGAGCCATTTGCGCGACAAAAATTTGGAACCGCCTCAGCCGTAAATCAGACGTTTCAAATCAAAGGCATTCCGTTCACCGTGATCGGCACATTCAAGGAAGCGGTGGATACGTTAGGACAGACAGAGGTCGCTGACCAGACGATTCTCATTCCGTACTCGGTTGCCCGCTACTTCACCGGGACAGATACGATTAAAGAAATCTTTTTCTCTGTGCGCGACCGGGGCGACGTCGAACTCGCCGCGAAAGAGATTCAGCGGGTGATCCAATCGCGGCACCAACCGAACTCGGTCTATCAAACGCAAACGCTGACCGAGCTGCTGAGCACAGCATCCCTGATTGCTAACGCGCTCACGCTGGTGCTGCTGCTGGTGTCTTCCGTCACGCTCGCGGTGGGCGGCATCGGCATCATGAATATCATGCTGGCGAACGTGCGCTCGCGCATTCGGGAGATTGGGATTCGCAAAGCGCTCGGCGCCACGTACCGGGAGATCAAGCTACAGTTCCTGATCGAGGCGGTGTTTATTTCGCTGAGCGGGGGCGTGGTGGGTACGATCCTGGGTTTGGCCTTGCCCTACTCGGTTAGGCTCTTTACTTCTTACCGGATTCCCATCTCCGGGCTTTCGGCAATCATCGCGCTGGCTGCGGCGACCCTGGTCGGTGTGGTGTTTGGCACTTTGCCGGCGACGCGCGCGGCACAGCTCGATCCGGTGGAGTCGCTTAAATACGAGTAGTCGTCGTACGTGATGCCGATGCTAGCGCCAGGCGCAGAGAAGACGGCCCGCTGCGCCGCGCACGGCCAGTTGATCTGCCCGATTGCTGAAGTACCGGGCGTTGATCTCGGCCGATCCCAGGTCTTCGATCTGGCCAAAGCAGCGCAGTTCCGCCGCCACTTGCTGCGGCGTCAGGAAGAGCTGAAAAGGTTCGCCGGCCTTGGCCACCCGGGATGCCAGCGATGCCTGCATCCACTGCTCCACAGGCGAGAGAACAGACCGGGGCTGTCCATAGTCGAAGGTGAGCCCCGTACCGATAGGGTGAGCGGCGACAAACGCCACCGTGGAGCGAAATGCTTCGAGCGTGAGATAGGGAACCACGCCGAGGCATGCAAAATAGGCCGGCGCGCGGTCGTTGAAGCCGGCGCCAGCCAGTTGTTCGGACAGTGACTGTGTCTCAAAGTCGACCGGCGCGTACGTCACGCAATCGGGAACGGGCAGGTTGCTGTCTTGCAGGAGTGCGCGCTTCCATTGCTGCGTGGCGGGGTGGTCTACCTCGAAAACGCGCAAATGCGGGAAAGGGTTTCTGTGGGCGAAGGTGTCAAGACCAGCACCCAGCAGCACGTACTGCTGCACGCCCGAGACCACCGCCTGCCGCAAATTATCTTCCGCATAGCGGCTGCGGGCCACCAAAAACGCGCGTAGGGCGATGGAGAAGGGGCGATCCTCCCGGGTCGGGGTTCGGCGCAGTTCTTCCGCATACGACTTGCCGAGAATCTTCACGGCCAAGGGGTCTTCGAAGACCAACGGCACATCGTGCAACTGGTGCGCAGCGCGGCGTAGGCCGACGCGCAGAGCCGTTCGTGATGGAATCGCCTGCTGCATTCAGCGCCCTCGCCCGCCGGCTAGCCGGTCTTGAAATGCGGGCGCCCGAACTCTGTGACAGCTCCAAACCCAAACTGCCGGACGCCTCAACGGAATTGGGTGCCCCATATTTCACGGCGGCTTCTTGCCGGGAGATGTGGGAATTCATTGCAATCGATCGGCAATTCTTTCCATTCAACCGACCTGTTCATCGGCTTCGTACCTGCTTTTGCAGGCAAAAACAATAAGCCCGCTCGATAGGAGCGGGCTTATTGTTTGATCAGAAGGAAAGCATCCGGTGGCGCCCGCTAGATTTGGCGGACACGTCCGCGTGTAATCAGCCGCAGCAACAGCGTAAGGAGCACAGCGCCAATCACGGCAACAATGATCGTGTAGAGTAAGCCACCCGACCCGGCGTAACCCAGACGCGACATGATGAAACCACCCGCGATGGCTCCGAGAATGCCGATGACAATATCCATGAGCGGGCCATAGCCTCCGCCGCTCATGATCTTGCCAGTGAGCCAGCCTGCGATGAGGCCGACAATGATCCACCAAATAAGCCCACTTACCATAATTTCCTTCCTTATCTTGTAGCTGAAATGTGCTCTCCGGGGTAAGAGCAAGGCCGATGAGCCTATGCTAGACCTATGAGAGGCGACTTGCCTGCACCAAGTTGTCAGGTGTGTAACTTATTTCTGGGAGCTCAGAATGCGTTTTCGGTTGGTTACTTTGGCTGCTATTTCGTTTATTACCTTCGCGTCGCAAGCAGAGTTGCGGCTCGCGACCGCCATCACCGATCACGCGGTGCTGCAGCGAGATGCCCCCATCCATGTGTGGGGAGAAGCCACTCCCGGGGAGCAAGTGGCCATCGCCTTTCATGCGCAAACGCTGACCACGACTGCCAATTCATTGGGACTCTGGGAGGCCTGGCTCGCACCAGAAGCGGCCGGCGGACCCTATACGTTGTCGGTGCGGGGCAGCTCGGTGTTGAATCGTTCCGATTTATTGGTGGGCGATGTATGGTTTGCCTCCGGGCAATCCAACATGGAAATGCCGCTTGCCGGGTTTCCCCCGTCGGCCCACGTAAACAACGCCGCCGAAGAAATCGCCCAGGCAAATCTGCCACAAGTGCGCCTCTTACGGATCGAGCACGCCTCGTCCGATGCGCCGCTCGAGGCCATCAGTGCCGCATGGCAACCGTGCACACCGTCGACGGCCAAAGACTTCTCTGCCGTCGCTTACTTTTTCGCTCGCGAGATCAGCCACCGCGAACATGTGCCCATCGGCGTGATCGATTCCTCCTGGGGGGGCACACCGATCGATTCCTGGATTAGCCTGGACACGCTTTCCGCGGACGCGTCTCTGATGCCGACGTTTGCCAATCGGGCCCACTTCGCCGATATGCAAACGCACCTGGCGCTCATACAGGCCGCTGAAAAGCGCGCGGACGCGGATGCGGCTGCGCAGCATCTGCCCAAGCCAACGCACCCGTGGCACCCTGATCCGGTCTCCTGGATTCCCGCAGGCCTTTACAACGGCATGGTCGCGCCGCTCACGCCTTACACCATCAAAGGCTTCCTGTGGTACCAGGGGGAGTCGGACAGTGCACCCGAACGGGTTGGGCTCTACGCACGGCTGATGCCCGCCCTGATCGCGGACTGGCGGCAACAGTGGCACCAGGGCAACCTTCCTTTTCTGTATGTACAGATTTCCAGCTTCGAGTCCCCGAACGAGAACTGGGGATTACTGCGCGATAGCCAGCGCCGAGCTTTACACGTGGCGAACACAGGCATGGCGGTTACGCTCGACGTGGGGCAGCGGGACAACGTGCATCCGCCCGACAAGCAAACCGTGGGAGCGCGCCTGGCCCTTGCGGGAAGGGCGCTTGCTTATGGCGAGGCTGATCTTGCTTATCGCGGGCCGCTCTACCGGCAGACCACGCGCGAAGGCAATGGATTACGGGTGTGGTTCGATTATGCAGAGGGTTTGACGAGTCGCGGTGGCGAGGTGAGGGGGTTTGAGATCGCGGGGGCCGACGGCCATTTCGTGCCTGCCAGCGCCACCATTCAGGGCACCGCTGTCCTGGTTTCCTCGCCAAACGTAGCGGATCCAGTTCAGATCCGCTACGCGTGGCAAGGGTTTACAGATGCCAGTCTTTACAATGCCGCTGCGCTGCCTGCTTCTACTTTCCTGGGGTCGGTTCCGTAGCCGGTGCAGATTAGCGTCTGCCACCGCCCCCTCCACCACCCCCGTGCGCAGCACCACCACCGGAAACGCCCGAAGTGGCGTGCGACATACCTGAGCTCGCAGGACCCTGGAAGCTTGGCGAGGCAGACCGGCCAGAAGCGCCTGCTACCGAGGGCGATTGCGCCCCGCGATAGCTTCCAGCACCAGCACCGCTCATGACATCCGCTCTTCCGCCTTGCGCACCGTGCTGCGGAGCCATCCCTGTAAAGACAGGAGTGCTGACTGTTCCGTGGGTAGCGGTTTGCCCCGAGAAGCTATTGAGCTTGCCCATGCTGCCACGCGGTACGCCGAAACCAGCCGAGTTGCTGCGGAATACGAAGGTGTTCCCGTCCTTCAAGCTGGACGCCGGCAACGACTTCAGATTGACAGGCACCAGCGTCGATTTCGCCTCAACCGGCGGGTGCATCGGCGGCCGAGGCCGGCCAGAGGTCTGCGATGAAGCGAGCAACGAGTTTTGCGCAATGCCGTCCGTGTAATTAGCCAGGCCTCGATACGGACCACCCGGACGCCAGCCCCACCCGACACCCTGGCAGAAAGCCCAGCTGCCGTAGTGGAACGGTGTCCAGCCCCAGGGATAGGGCGAAACCCAGGAGTAGCCAGCCGAAGGATAGTAGGCCCAGGCACCGCTGCCGTAGGGATCCCAGCTTGCGCTGGTGAAGTACGGCCTCCACATTGAACCGCCGCATCCGGACGCGTTGATGAAGCTGCCGTAGTAGTTCATGTCGTTGATGCCGTACGAGTAAGGCGAGCCCGCGAACGCAGAAGCATTCGCATAGCGCTTGTGATACTCCACGGCGTCATGGTCCCAGGCATCCATCGGCAGTTCAGCCACATTCTTGGCGACCTCCGGCTGGCTGTCACCTGTCAGGTTGAACGTTGCTGTCTTGTTTTTACCCACCGTCTGGGTGCCCGCAGGCCCGGCCACCAGGGCATCGCCATGCAGTACGGCCAGATCGGCCTGGCTCGCGGTTAGCTGGAGACGAACGTGACTGTCGGGCGGCAGGTTCACCGTTTCCTTGCCGAACGTCACGGCAAACTGATTGTCTTTGGTTTTCATCAGGTTGACGTAAACCATGCCCTGCAGCACTTCGACCGAAGACGCCTTGGCACCGCCAGGCAGGAGCTCAAGCTTGGGAAACGCCACCAGCGAGTTTTGTGCGATGCGGATGGTGCTGTTGTCCTCGAACTCCACTTCCGCCACGCCGGTACCGGTTTTCAGCTTGTTTCCCTCAACAATAGGGAGATTGGCCATGGGCGTTTCGAAGCCTTTGCCGGTGTTGCGATCGAGTTGCACCTCGCCCTTTACCTCGCTAAGACGCACGATCCGAATCTTGGAATGTGCGGAAACAGTCGGCGCAGCCGACGCCTGCGGCGCAGCGGAAGGAGTGTCCGTTGCCGGAGTGCTGTCGGGTGCGGCGGGATTAGCCGGAGCAGGCGTGCCGGGGTCAGCGGTCTGTTGGGCTGAGGCGGGCAAGCCGGCCAGCAAAATGGATAGTAAGGGTGTGCCGATGGAATAAATGACGCGCATGTGTCCGCCTCCGAAACCATTGCCAGCAGGGGGACCTTGTTCTTGCGTCTAGATGAAGGAAGGGAAACAACCACCTTCCCGCCCGGCCTCTGCGTGCTGGGTATTCGACTGGATACTAGCACCTTGCAACAGAGAAAGGCGAGGTCTTGTTTGATGGTGCTTACAAGCTATCCATTGTGGGCGAACAGCGTCTAAGGCACACAATTTCCGGCTTTCTAGGCCTGGATTTTTCACCAGTACTGATTGGTGCGACAGGTTAAAGGGAGCGATGAGCCTGTTGCTGTGTTTGGCTTGTGGCCTTGCGCGTTAGGTTGATTCTAGGTGTGCGACGACATGTTTTACGGGTTAGCTAGCCATCAATTTTTCATCCCTGGACTGCGCTCCTAATGAACAAACAGGAAAGCGCTCTGGACGAGGGTTCAGATGTCCCCCACTCAAGCCAAACGCGGCTTGAATGGGCCACCCTACATTTTTTTTAGGGTCCGATTAGTCGCCACTCAGGAAGATTTGCTCCTGCCCGCATTCAGAACAGCCGAGGGTGGCCCACTCAAGCCGCGTTTGGCTTGAGTGGGGGACATCCTGCTCCGCTCGCTCGGCCAGACCGATGCGTATCGCACCCCGTTCATCCCGTCCTTCACTTGCACTGCAAGCAGATTCCTCCTAATGAACAACCTCTCCTTTCGTCGTTCGTTCCAAGGCGGATGACAGGATGAGTCGTGTGGTTGGGACGGAGCGTCATGAACGTGCCGACATGATGGCGATGACGAGGGACGCGTCATTGCGTCCCCTGGCGGTTCACTCGATAGGGTGCAAGCCCCGGCACTTTTAGTCCGGGGGCGCGGGTGTAGAACCCGCGCTGAGGGTGTCCTTTCACCGTGCGAGGGCTTTAAGCCCCGGTGGCAGCGGCGTCCGTCGATTGGAAACTTGCGCGCAGATTTCGTGGGGAGGTCACACGGCCGGTTGGCTGGCGAGGCTTGGCTCCACCAGGGCTGAAAGCCGTCAATCTTTGCGGGCGTTAAGCGCGGGTCTTGAACCCGCGCCCCCGGACTGAAGTCCGGGGCTTCCACCGTGTTCGAGCGGGTGCTCCGAGAATCTTTCGGCGCGTCGTACCGATGGAGAGCAGCCGAAATTGATCATTGCCGACCTGGAGATTTGAGTCGGGGTGAAACATTGCAGATCCCCTTGGCTTCGCTCCCAATCAGCAATCCCTGCCCGCCCTCGTTCAATCCATCTCAATTTGCCTCAAAGCAAATCAACTGCTCGGGATGACAAGTTGCGGGCTTTTTATGCCTGGCAAATCCTTGAGGCGCTGGACGAAAGAACCAGCCATTCCGGCTCGCTGTCTACATGTTTCAGGCGTACGAGTTGATCGCCGACGAGCAGATCGAAATCGCCCAGGTCGATATGCCGGCCGGCCACCTCGGCAATCGAGTGGACGACTGCTTTTTGCCGGAGAAAGGACCCATCCGGCTCCTTGACCTGAATCGATTGCATGCTGATTTGATAGCGCACGTCCATTGCGGGAGCGTGTTTACCGGTTGGCACGAGGGTTCCATTTCCGTAGCTCTGTTCCATGTCTTCTTCTCGCCGTTGAGATTTGTTTCAACGTATAGGTGATTTTGTCGCGAAGCGTGATCCCTCGAAAGAGGAATGCATGGTCACGAGATATGTTGGCGTTTGGGGAAGGCGGCTTTCTGGTCGGCAGTCGTCAATACGGGAACCAGTCTGGCTGGGTGCGACCGGCGAGCGGGCATTGCGGCCGACGGCGCGCAGGGGTTGAGGCGCGCGCGGGTCAAAATGACGAGGAAGGCGAGCAGGGTGTACGTCTGGGCGACCACTGCCGACCAGGCGATGCCTACGGCACGGAACCGTGGTCCGAGCAGCAAGGCCGCTGCGATGCCTACCAGGCCAGCGGTTAGATTCACGACATTGAACGGACCATCCAGACGATTGGGCAGCAGGATTTGAAAAGTAAGGACGGTGACTAACGCCGTAAGCGGGATCCACAAAGCGAACACCTGTAAGACAGGAACCGCCTCGGCGTACTGCGGACCAAGAACCAACCTCACCATCAAGGGGGCGCCCAGGAAGATCACCGCGCCGAAAACCAGGCCCACCCCACCGAGCGAAAGCAGGCTGAGGCGGACGGTCCTCATCGCGCCAGCCGGGTTTTTCTGTGCCTGGTGACTTAGCCTGGGATACAGTGCCTGGTTGACCGGCCACAAGCCTTGCTGAAATACCCGCACCAGGCGTTCTGCGCCGGCGTACTGCCCAAGCGTGGCCACGGGAGCCACCGCGCCCAGCACCAACCGGTTGGCGGAGCCGGAAAGGCCCTGCACGGCGCGAAACACAAACATGGACCCGCCCAGATGCAGTGCATGGGCTATGGAAGACCAGGTAGGGCGGCGGAAACCAACTTCGCGATAGGCCAAAAAGACCGTTGCGCCATGCGCAATCACGCAGCCCACACACTGGGCGGCCATCACCTTCCATCCGTCGTCTGGTTTGTGCACCAGCACGAAAATGCTCAAAGTAGCCAGGACCTTGCCGCTGATTTCGAGGCTGCTGGCCAGTCGCATGCGCTCGAGTCCCTGAAAGAACCAGAGCATATTGATGCCCTGGCAAATGCCCCAGAGGGTGCTTGCCCAGAACAGCGCCAAGGACGGGGCGACCCGGAGTGTGAATCGCCGGGTAAGCAGAGCGCCGGCGATGCAGGCGATGGATAGCAGCGTTTTGGCCCCCAGGACACCCGAAATCAAGGCGGAAAGCTGGTCGGGCTGATCGCGCCTGCGGGAGGTTTCGCGTGCGGCCGAGATGTCGAACCCATACTCAACAATGCTCGCGATCACCACGCCGATGGCCTGCGCGAACACCACGCTGCCCCAGGCAGAGGGCCCCAGCACATGTGCCAGGTAAGGAAAGGTAAGCAAGGGCAATGCATAGGTGCAGGCCTGCACCCCGTACAGCGCGATCACATTGTGAACGAAATTGGCCTGGTGGGTGGGGCTCTGCGAACGCTTCCATAGTGTCATCGCGTTTCCTTCATGGTGGTGTCTGCGGTTGCTTGCTTTCGGACCGCTGCGGCAGAGTGGGAAATAGCTTGCTTTCAGCCGGCCTTGGGAAACGGCCGGCTCTGCGGATTGCCAATGTGCCAGATCAGGTGAGCGCGGGGGAGGCGTCTGGAACTGCGGTTGATCTCAGCCGCGTTCCATACGACCCGTATCGGCCGCTGGCAAAAGTAACTTTAGTCTGGGCAGCGTCGCGAAAGGCCTACTTCTCACACCAGCACTGAGGGAGCAATCCACTCCTGCACACGCGGATCCCTTTCGGGAAAGGGGCAGGCGAAGGGCACAATAGGTCGAGATTTTCTGCAGCAAGCCACTGGGCGCCGATGCAGGGCACCCATCAGGGGCGGGCTGCCCTCCCTACCTCGGCGTCCCTTTGAGTTCAGTGGCCGCCAACAGTGGGTATCCTCTTACTTGCTCATTGTTACTTACTGCTCATTGTTACCACTGCTCGGGTACTCAGGGCTTATGTGCGATTGCCCGGGTAGTCGATAGCTTCGCTGCCGGCACGATGATGGGCGTTACGGCGATCGCCTGCGCATCGGCTTCGGCCAACCTGTCCCGCAGGTTGAGCGCTTGCTGCTGGCTGCCCGTGGCCAGTGCGGGTGCTCCCTTGCCCGATTGCCGGCCAAGCCGGTACCCGGAGGGGGTAGGCGGCGCGAACGGGTTTAGCCTGGCCCTGGTGAGGACGATGAAGAACGCGACCAGTGAGTAGATCTGGGCGACCACTGCTGACCAGGCAATGCCGACCGCACCAAGGCGGGGAGCCAGCATCACCGCAGCCGCGATGCCCACCGCGCCCGCCGTCAGGTTCACGAAATTGAATTGATTATCCAGGTGATTGGGCAGCAGCAACTGAAAAATGATGACCGTGGAAAGCGCGATCATGGGTATCCAGAAGGCGAAGACCCGCAGCACGGGGATGGAATCAAGAAAGGCTGGCCCCAGAATGAACCGAACCATGAGCGGGGCTGCAAAGAAAACGATGAGGCCGAAGAGCAATCCCAGGCTGCCCAGCAAAAGCAGGCTCAACCGAACGGTTTTCATTGCGTCCCTTGGGTTGGTTTCCACCTGCCGGGTCAGTTTAGGGTAGAGTGCCTGGTTGACCGGCCACATGCCTTGCTGAAAGACGCGGGTGATACGTTCGGCGCCGGCGTACTCCCCCAGGGTGGCCACCGGGGCGACCGCTCCCAGCACCAGCCTGTTTACTGAGCCTGCCAGGCTCTGCACCGCGCGAAACAGAAACATGGAGCTACCCAGGCGTAAGGCGCTCCATACCGAAGAGGGTGTGGGCCAGGTGAACCCGACTTCGCCGTACGCCAGAAAGACGGTGATGCCATGCGCTACTACGCAACCGACGCACTGGGCGGCCATCACCTTCCATCCGTCGTCTGGCTTGTGCACCAGGACGAAGATGCTGAGTGTAGCCATGACCTTGCCGGCAATTTCGAGGGCGCTGGCCAGTTTCATGCGCTCCAGCCCCTGGAAGTACCAAAGCATGTTGATGCCCTGGCAAACGCCCCAGATGGTGCTTGCCCAGAACAATGCCATCGAGGGAGCGACGTGATGGGTAAACCGGCGAGAGAAGATGGCTCCGGCAATACAGATAAGTGCCAGCAGGAATTTGGCGCCCAGAACGCCTGAGATCAGTTTCGCCAGCTCTTCGCGGTTCTCGCGGTTTTGTGAGGTCGCCCGCGAGGCCGAGATGTCGAACCCGTATTCGACGATGCTGGCGATCACATCGCCGATTGCCTGGGCGAACACCACGACGCCCCACCCGGAAGGACCCAACACGTGTGCCAGGTAAGGAAATGTGAGCAGGGGCAGCGCGTAGGTGCAGGCCTGCACCCCGTACAGAGCGATGACATTATGGATAAGCCCGCGGCGGCGGAGCGCTTTTGCTTCTGCGGAGGAGCCTTCTTCGACTATCCGCTGATCGGTCGTGCCCTGGGCTGATGGTTCCGGAGAACGTCGCAATAACTGTTTCAGCGAGAATGCTCGCATGTGGGGCTCTCATCTCCGCAACAACATCTAATAAGAAGCTATAGATGGTTTGTGACAGAAGAGTTATCCCATGAAAGAGGAATTACTAATTTTCCGTTACACCACACTTATGGGCGCAAATCCGTCCGTGCGGGACAAAAGCATGGTCCAAATGCACGCGTAAGACGCACATTCGTTACTGAAGCGGTTCCTTTTAAGGTGTTTTCGCAGGGGAAAGGAACTTATCCACATTGCTCTTGTCGACCAGGGAGACGCCGGTATCGACAAACGCCGGGATCGGGGAAGACGCATCCGAAGCGTAGTCACGCGCCAGCGGCTTGAGTGGGTAGTGATGTATTTCGTCCAGTGCTTTAAGACCCAGGAGAGCCATTGTGTAGGGCTTTTGCGAGATCGTGGCTGCAATGGTCCCGCCTTTCACCAATTCCAGCGTTGCCTGATCTACGTCCATGGCCATCAGCAGGGTGTTTTGCGCCTTGGAGCGTCTGAACGCTTCGGCAACGTCTTTGCCGGCGGAAGCTTCGAGGCAGATGAGCGCGTTGATCTTCGCGGGTCCGGTGCGTCCCAGGTATTCGACTGCCTTATCCATGGCGGTACCGGATTCACCCTTCATGTCGAAGACCTCGACGATTTTGATCCCGGGTGAGTCAGAAAATACATCTTTGTAGCCTTTCAAGCGTTCTTCCAGGTTCCGTTGGCCGGGCATGGTGAAAAATGCGACATTCCCCTTACCCCCTAGTTCGGCAGCCACGCGTTGGCCACCCAGGCGGCCTGCTTCCAGGTTGTTTGTCCCGATGAAGTAAAGGCGCTGGCTTTCTGGGGCGTCGGAGTCGATGGTGATGACCGGGATGCCGGCGGCAATGGCGTCATTGATCGCGGGGCCCATGAGTTTTGGATCGGCGACCGAGACCAGGATGCCCGCGGGTTTGCGCGCGATGGCGGCGCGAAACTCGTCCACCTCGACCGCCGGGTTGAAGGTGTCGGGACCGCGCATCTCCTCGGTGACGCCGTATTCGGCGGCGCCACGGGTGAAGCCGGCATGGGCAGACTGCCAGTAGTTGAGCCCGATGTTGGTGGCGATCAGGAAATAGGTTTCAGACTTCTTATGCCGGTCGCAGCCGGAGACCAGCAGGGACACGGTGACGGCGAGGGTGGCGAGCACAGATTGCTGAACGAGGGAACGCATGGTGAGCCTCCTCGGCGAATTGTTAGAGCCACTGGTCGCCGCCCATCGGAAGGGATCGGAGAAGGCCGTTTTCCGATGAGGCGCCGAATTCTACTCCGGCGATTCGTGCATGGAAAGGGGTTTCTCATGGGTGGGTCTGGCCTAACCAGGGCGAGTGCATATGGTCGCCTGCGGAGGCACTTCCGTTGCGGGTACAGACGCATTAAAAATACTTTATGAGCACTGCGCGCACCATGGCCGGAGGTCGAGCTGACCGCACACAGATGCCTCGCGGGCCAAACGGGCGAGGGTTGTGCCGCTGGTGCTCGCTTGAGGTGCCGCCTCGACGGTTTACCTTTTGCTCGGACTTCTGTGTGCATGAGTGGAAGTTGCGTTCGCAACCCATGTATCTCCGGCAGCAGATCTTAAAGCGGGATAAGGGCGTATGCGCCCACTGCGGTCTGAACGCGTTGAAGGAGCATGCCCGGCTGCGAAGGGCCCGCGGAGATGTACGCCAGCAGCTCATGCATCATTGGGGTCTGACCCTGCGCATGCGCAAGAGCCTTTGGGATGCCGATCACATTCTTCCGGTGGCTGAAGGCGGCGGGGAGTGTGACCTGGATAATATCCGCACACTGTGCCTGCGGTGCCACCGGGTGGTCACGGCTCAACTAAGAGAACGCATACGGCGTGCCAAAGTGGCCGCGATGCTGATTGCGGAAGGGAAATTGGCCGGGTGAACCCCGCGCATCCCGCATCTCGAGAAAACTCTTTCCGTGAAACGAATCCCGGGAATCCCACATCTGGCTCGTATCTCGCGATATGTGGGATTCCACAAAACCCTCGTCGAGACTTGTAAACTCGCAAGCGAACATCCGAGGAATCCCAGATCTCGCACAAAATCCAGCGAGATATGGGGCTCCCCTCGTGCGCTACCGGTGCGGACGGAAAGACTGACAGCAGCGCAGGTCAGCACCCGCCGGTTCTGAGGAATGAATACTGCCATGCAATGCTTGGCGATAAACTGACAGGGCGTTAGCAATCGAGGAGAAGAATCAATGGCGAAGTATGCGTTGTATGTTTCACTCAAGGCGAAACCCGGTAAAGAAGCGGCCGTGGAGGCGTTTCTGAAGCAGGGCGCCGAAATGGCGAAGGCGGAGAAGGGCACGGTCACCTGGTACGGCATCAAGGAAGATGATGGCGCCTACGCGGTGTTCGATACTTTTGATGATGAGTCGGGCCGCGATGCTCACTTGCACGGGGATATCGCAAAGGCACTGATGGCGAACGCGAAGGAACTATTCTCGAATGAATTGAACATTCACAAAATTCAGATAGTTGCCGACAAGTAACAGCCGTTCAAGGCCAGGAAGCCTGGACAGATTGCAGGTTCAGGCTCTCTGGTCCAGGTGGGCGCTGGCTGGTGAGCACTGTCATAGTTGCTAATCAGGGCGGTGCAAAGAAGCCTTTACGGGCCTGCACCGTCAGCTTCTTTTCTTTAGCCTTCAACTCCAGCTTGTGATAACTGTTCGGGCCCATGTCCGGCGGTGGCTTGTAACCGAGCTCGTACTGCAGCCGCAAGTCCTGGCCGATCTGCGCATAGATCTCGCGCAGGCTCAAATTGCGTGAGACGGTGAACACTCGCCCGCCGGTACTTTCAGAGAGTTTCTGTAGCGCATCGAGGCCGGGGTCGCGCGCAGGCGCAGTCCCGGAGTTTGCATTAAGCGTGTTCCACATACTGTAGAGAATCGAGTAGACCTGCACGTCGGCCCGCTGCGCCTGCTCGATAGCTTCAGCAAGTGAATGACGAGAGCCGTTATCGCCACCGTCGCTGAGAATGACCATGGCCTTGCGCCCCTTTTGGGTGGACAGGACCGTCTTCGCTACCGCATAGACCGCGTCATAGAGAAGCGTGCCACCTGCGGGGGACGCGCGCGTGTTGAGACGAGATAACGCCAGGTGCAAATCATTGGGAATGCCGGTCATCCCTCTCAACTGCTGCACCGTGGCGCCAAACTCTACCAATGCAGCCTGGTCATCCTGGTGCTCCAGCATGGTTTGGAAGAACACGTCACTGGCAATCGTTTCATCGCCGACAAAGGTTCGCTGGCTGGCGCTGGTGTCGACCATGAGGGCCAGGCTGAGAGGCAGGGCCGAGCCTTTGGAAAAGTAAGTGATGGGTTCATCCTTCCCGTCTTGTTTGAGGATGAAGTCATCTTTCGACAAGCCTTCCCTGGCCTCGCCGTCTTTGCTTTTCACCACCGCCGAAATGGCGACTATGCCGGTGACCACTTTCAGGGTCATGACCTGCGGTGAAGAGGAGTCTCCCTCGGTCGCGGCGGGCGCGGTCTGTTGTCCCCCAGCAGAGGGCAGGACACACAGGCATGCGATGAGCATCGATGAGGCTGCAGTTGGTTTCACGGCTGGTTTCATCCGAGGCAGACTGAGCGCCGATCCCCGCGATTGAGCAGGATTCCTCATGCCGATAGCCCCAGGCTAAGCCGATATCATCGCATAAAATGCGGGCGATGTGAGTGAGTACTAGCAGTGGCTGCTGTATGCTGACGTCAGCTCACAAACAATTTATGTTGGCCGCCGGACGCGCGCGGTGGCAAAGACCCCACCTTGACGGAGTACACGCTTGTACGGATACCGGCCCGCGTTCTACGTAGTGTTGTGTGCATTGGTTTTGTGCTGGCTGCCAGCATCGGCAACCGCACAACAGAGCACTCCCGAACAGTCACCAATCACAATTGAGCGCCGCCCCGGTCGAGAAGATGGGCAGGCGCAGATGATGGTCAAGGGCAAAGTTCGTAAGATTGCGCAGCATGCGGTCGAAGCGCAGACGGTGCGCGACGGCGAAGGTGCGCTGGTCATTGTTCTGCAGCCGGCAAAGGGCAAAGCGCCGAAGCAGTATCTCTTGCGCTACTACGACCTGGAGAGCGGCCGCAGCCGCCTGCTCGGCTCTGTCCCGATGAAGACCGGGAAGATAACCGAGACGGCCACGGCCGGCAGTGCCTGGGCATTCGCGCTGAGCGGAAGGGATGTGCAGAGTGCTTTACCAGTGATCGTGGTGGGCGGTGAAGAGGGCATACCGGGTCTGCTCACCAATGCAAGTGCACCCGCCATCGATGGCGATGCGTTGCGCTATCAGAGCGGTGGTGAGACGCGCGAAGCGAAACTGGATGTCTTACTCGGCTCAGGTCAGACGGGCATCTACGCGCCCCCGCACACGACGCAAGCGGCGCCACAGCTATTGCAGGTGTTTAGCAATGGGACTGCCATGGCGATGCTGGCAAACGGAAAGATTGAGAAGGCCACCTGGCAAACGGACGGCAAAGTACTGCAGTTGCGCTCGGTGCATGAAACTGCGGTGTATTCAGTCCCCTGGGGCGAGCTGAATACAGTGCAGGGTGTGCCGGCGGGTAAGCGGTTCGTGGTGCGGCTGGAGAAAGCGCTCTCTTCGCGTGTCACGCACCAGGGAGACATCGTCCACGCGCTCTCGATCACACCGGTGGTCGTAGATGGCAAAATCCTGATCCCGGCGGCATCGGAGTTCGAGGGAACGGTGGTGCAGGCGAACAATACCGGCTGGGGGTTCAAGCACGAGACTGCATCTCTCACCATTGACTGGACGAAGGCCAGGTTGAGCGGCGGCCGGGAGCTCTTGCTGGATGCGCGCGTGTTCCAGGTCGAGAACGCACAGGAAAACGTCACAGCCGCAGGCAAGATTCAGGGGATTCGCTCCACGGCGACCCCGGGGTACGCCGCGGAAAACGGGGTGCTCACCTTTGCCGGTATCGATCCCGTCGCATACATTTTTGCTTCGGCGGGTGGCAGTGCGGTTCTCGGGTTTGCGGAGCCGGAAATCCTGTATCCCGCCGGAACGGAACTGGTGCTGGAAAACGTAAAGCCTCTCCTGACGGCGGAGGTCTACCCGCCCACGGTCGCGCCCTCGGCCAGCACCGATCCCCAACAGGCTGAGCTCACGGCGTTCGTCAAAACGTTGCCCTACCGCACCAAAACACAGGGCAGCAACAAGGATTCTGACGTGACCAACCTGGTCTTTATTGGCTCTGCTTCCGGATTGGAGCGGGCGTTCAAGGGCGCAGGGTGGCTGCCCACGGAAGAACTGACGGCGGGTTCCACATTCCGCACGCTCAAGACAATTAGCGGGAACCAGACATACACCCAGGCTCCCATGTCCATCCTGTTGCTGGATGAGCGGGAGCCCATCTTTGCTCTCAGCAAGACCACCAACAGTTTCTCGTCACGTCATCACCTGCGGGTGTTCGCGACCGGTGAAACGCGCGACGGACATATTGTCCTGACAGCCTCCTCGACGCAGGACATTGGCATTGCATTTTCCAAAAAGCAGAAAACGTTCATCCATGTGATCGACGAACACATCGACAATGAACGTTCAAAAATCGTGAACGATCTCATCTTTACTAATTGCGTCGACAATCTCGACATGGTGCAACGGCCCTGGGTGCCTCAGGATTCTTACAATTCCACCGGCGACCGCTTGTTGACGGACGGGAATGCTGCTGTGCTGCGCATCAACGACTGCCAGCATCCGAGGACCACGACAGATGATCTTGCCACGCGCCCCCCTCGGGGCCAGAGAATCACGCGCGACACAGCCCTCACCGTACGCAACGGCATTTACCGCGGTAATTTGATTTACCAGGGCATCTCTGGGGCGATGCTTGCGCGGAGGTACTTCAAATCGTCACAGGAACTGTCTCCCGATAACGGCGCGTGGCGGATGACCGATGCTTCCGGAGCGGAGTACAAAGGCCATGGGGACGTGGCCGGACTGGCCAGCGTTGATCACAGCAAGACGCCTGGTTTGCAGAGACGAGCCGGCGGCGGCTTCAATACGGCACCCAGTCCACAAGACCTGGCAGCCATCGAAAAGGCCAGGCGAGATCACAAGTGGGATCCGCCCAGATATGAATTCGCATTGCAGGGTGGGTACATGCATATGCATTCCAGCTATCTTTCCGCCGTCGGGGTGCTGGAAACGTCATCGGATGCCGGCAAGCCCGCCTATTTTCTCTTTCTTGGGGATAACCTGGGCGATGGATGGGCTGCCGGGGGATCGGTCACAGTCAACAGTTGGCGGCACTTTTCGAATGAGTTCTCGTATTTCCGCCAGCAAGTGAAGTACGAGCTTGGCACAGTGGCTGCGACGATTCCTCCCGGCGAGACGGTCATTCTCGACGACGGCGATCTGGTGACAGAAAAGATCGGGTTGGTCACGCGTCAGTTCGAGTACAACCTGCTGATCCATCCCACCCGGCCTGCTTCGCGGTGGCGGCCTTACCTGGCGGTTGGGCCGGCGTTACAGCTGATCGCGCTGAACGGTGCTCCCTTGAAAAAGCCCGCGGGCGTATTTACGCTTGGTCTTAAGAATGTAGGGCTGATCGCCGCGGCTTTTGATTTTGGAAACACTCCTCCGTTGGACGGTGGGGGTGTCTTCCGCATCGGCTTGCAGTATGGTGGGGGCGTCAAGTACCGGATAAGTCCGCGAGTGATGGCGCGCGCCGACTGGCGCGAGACGTGGAGCCAGAACCCGGACATCATCGCCAAGAGCTATCTGGACTACGACTCGACGGATCTCGACGATACCTACACCACCACCATCATTCCGGTGAAGCCGAACCAGAAGTTTATTCAGGATCGCTATACGCTGGGTGTGGCCTTCACCTTCTAGTTGTCGTCCGTTGACGCCCAGGAGAGTGTGTCCCAGCTGCGGGGGCTGTATTCACAGCAGCTCATGTCGACCCGCTTGCCGTTGAATCGGACGCCTTCCATCTTCAGGCGGGCTCGCTGTTCCCGTGCAGCATCGCCGCGTAGCTTGACTTCGCCACCTGCGCCCACTACCCGATGCCAGGGCAACTTGTCCGGGGGATCGGTGCGGAGCAAGCGTGCAACCGCCCGATGGTAAAGCGGATAGCCTGCGGCGGCGGCCACCCTGCCGTAGGTGCTGACTTTTCCTGCAGGAATCGAGAGAACGATGCGGCGGAAAGCATCGTCACGTAACTCATTCGACCGCGCCCCATCGCGCAGGATCCTGCGTTTGACCTTGAAACCTGGGGCAGCGAGAAGCGCGGCCGGCGTCTGTTTGTTCTTTCGCCTGGTCACTCCGGGTGTGCGGGAAGGGAGAGCCTTCCTAGCGCCTGCCATCCGCTTCCCACATAGCGATGAGGCGGAGAACGGCGAACTTCTCGGCTGGCAGTACGGTAATTGGATAAAACTCACTGGCGGCTACGGTGTAGGAACGCTGTGGCTCGTCGCTACTTTTCGACCAGAGTTTAACGTGCCAGATGGCAAGGCTGGGATGACGCCAGCCGGAAACGGCATAGCCTGCAAATTCGCCGCTTCGCTCGATTCGCTGCGACGACGGCGCGCGTCCTGAGAGCGAAGGATTGCTGCTGCCTGGAATGGCAAGACCGTTCGGAACAACCTTCCGCATTTCACCAAAGCTCATAACGCACCCGCCAGGTATTCAGAAAAAGTAATCGTTGTGTACTGCCTGCGAGGGATTGTTACAGAGAGCTGTGTGTATGTCTAGTACTGCCAAAGTTGCAGAACGAATGTAATGTAGGCCAGGCGATGTCTTTCCCATGGCTTAGGCGGACTTTCGGTCACTTTCACTGTGCTTTAGATAGCTCCGTCGGCGTAAGGGGCGAGTCCCGAAAGGTGATCCGCACGGCAGGCACTAAATGGCGCTTGCCCCGATCCAGTGGGGATGCTCTCTACTCACGCTCCGGTCGCATGCGAAAGACGGATGTTCATCTGGTAGAAGCGAAAGGTGTGGTCATCTCCGGCGACCGGCGCATAGCGCCGCAGCACATCCTCGATAAAGTCGAGCTTTGCTTCCCCAGGCAGTTTGCGTGTCCACTCCACGAAGGTGACGTTCGCGAACGCCGAAAAACCAGCAAGGTTGCCAAAGCTCCACGACTTATCTTCGACATCGCAACTCTCCACGCGAAAGCCGTTTTGTTCGGCTAACGCCGAATATTCCCCGGCGGTGAGGTGGAGATACGGGCGCACGAACCCCTGGTAGTAGCCGGCCCATTTCGCCGAGCTGCGCGTCTCCTCAATCACATGCTCCAGGCTGGTTCGCTGACCTTTGGGCACCAGTCTTAATTGGGCGAACCCATTCTGGCGCATCGCCCTATGGATTGCCTGCAATGCTTCAGCTTGCTGCGGTATCCAATGCAAGGCGTTGAACGAGACAACCGTGTCGAATTCACCGGAAAAGGAAATCTGTCGAATATCAGCCACGGTAAAACGCAGGTTCGGCGTCACCGCAGGGCCGTAGTGCGCACGCGCGAACGAGATCATGTCAGACGATGCATCCACGCCAAGCACTTTGCCTTGCGGGACTCTCGCGGCAATCTGGGCGGTGATGTGGCCACTACCGCAGCCCAGGTCGAGTACACTGGTCGCGTTTGCTAACGCCTGCGTGCCGTCGAGCAATGCCAGAACTTCGCTGGCCATCGCCTGCTGCAGCGCGGAGACATTTTCGTAGCCCTGTGCATTCCATTCAGTCATTGTGGTCTCTGAGAGCACTCTGGGCAGGTTACCCAAAGAGTAATCGCTTATGGATTACCGTCGACAGGGCTGCTGAACGAACAGCTCTTTCAATCAGCCAAAAGTCTCGTATGCTCTTTTTAGCCGCGATGCTTCACGGACTCTTTCAATGATTCTTTCGGGGGAGGGACTCAGTGAAGTGTGACCCGGAGCATCGTGGCGACTTCTTGTCCTGCTAAGCCGACTTACTTTTTCTGCCCGCCGCCGTGGACCCACGACCCGCCTTCGTCTTCTTATCTCCACTATTCGTGTGACCAGTGGCTGAGGTAGCGTCGCCTGCTGTGGTGGTGGCGGCGTCGTTTGCTGAAGCCCCAGTCGACTGAACCGGCTTCTTTTGCAAGAGGCTTTTGCGCAGGGCTTCCATCAGGTCGATCACCTTACCGGGCTTGGGCTCCGCCTCGGGTTTCGGTGCGGGCAGATTATTCATCTTTGCCTCGACCAGCTCCCGCAGTGCTTCCTCGTAGTGATCCTTAAAGCTATGAACGTCGAATGGCTGGGTGTAAGCATCGATAAGTTGCATGGCCAGCTTCAGCTGTGCCGGATCGGTCGCGGGCAGCTCCACATGCTCCGCGTAATCGCGGGCGTCGCGTAGTTCGCTCGCAAAGCGCAAGGTGTACAGCATCATTCCGGGCTGGTTGGGGTCCAGGGGCGGAGCGAGCGTCATCAGATGTTGCCGCCCACTGAACACAATCTCGCCCACCCCCACCATGCCGCTTTCTCGTAGCCCCTGCCTGACCACGGCAAAAGCAGTCGCCTGCGGGCCAGCCTTGGGCAACACCAGGTACGGTTTCTCGTAAAGAATTGGATCGATCTCAGACGCTTTTGAGAACTGCGAGATCTCAATGGTCTTTTTACCCGCGAGCCGCAGATTCTTGAGTTCGGCCGGTTCGATAATGGCGTACTTTCCTTTTTCGTATTCGTAACCCTTGACGATGTCGGCGCGGTCGACGGCGTGTTCCGCCGCTGCGGAGGAATCAGCCCGATTGCCCTGCAGCAAGGAGGAAAGCTGGGAGGAGATCTGGGAAGCGGTCTGGGGCGCGCCCTGCGGGGCCACTTGGGGAGCCCCCTGCGGAGCGATGTGAAGAGCAGTTTTCCGGCTGGCCGGGGCCTCCTCAGGTTCCTCGGATGGCTCAACTGACTCCTCGGACGGAGCAGGCCCTGAAGATACGCTCTGCCGGCGCACCCGGGTCATCGTATGGCGATCCACTTCGTGGAAAGTAAAGGGTTTGGTGGTGTTGGTCGCGGGATAGATTTCAACCGCAAAGCCCACCAACGATATCTGGATGCTTCCTGACCAGAGAGGTCTCGCCATGGCATTTGCCTCGTTCGTTGAATTTTATCGCTGAGTCTGTGTGACTAGGATGCGCCTGGAGGGAGGGAAGTGCTGGATACGGCTCATTTTGCCGATTGGAGCCATCCGCGCCCAAGGATTGCGTTTAGACCGTTGGCTTTGCTGCATCGCAACGTGGGCCAGCGCATCTTCTAAGGGGCGTGCTGGAGCGCCTGGGACACATGACATTCATCAGTTTGACCCGCCTGCGGCTCCGTTCCATACGGTTTGTACCCATCTTCTTCGTGCACGCGATTCGCTCCAATAACCAGGTGAAGAAGGCGCCGGGGTTTCTGCATGGAGCTCTACTGCGCGATCGTAGCTGGACATTCTGGACCATGACGGCCTGGGACACACAGGAGAACATGCGCCTATTCATGCTGTACCGGGGCGCACAAGGAAGCAATGCCTCATTTGCTGGATTGGTGCGATGAAGCCTCGGTCGCGCATTGGGTTCAGCCTGCCGCAGAACTGCCCTCCTGGACGGAAGCGGATGAGCGTATGCGCAAGTCGGGCCGCCCTTCCAAGGTGCGCAATCCCAGCCCGCAACATGCTGCGCTGGCGTACCGGACTCCTCGTCTGACCGCGTCTTCGCCGATTTAACAGGTCTGGTGCTCGGGAAGAGTTGGCGGTCTGCCCCACGCGACTAGTGAGGGCATGGGTTGTTGCGGTCGCTTCATGTTCGTCCCCAGCTGGGGAACTACCCAGATCAGGGTGACCAAAATGGGTATCGAAAGCGACACCCACGGCCGGTAAAACGCTATGGGCACGGAAAGCAGATACAACAAGAGGCTGACGGCGTGCTTTCTGCGTTCGGCGTGATCGGAGGCCTGTAGCCCGTGGGCGTGCCGCTGGCGGCTCATCACTGTCCAGCGCAGAAGGTAAAAGGCAGCACCCACCGCCACCATGGTCAACTCGTAGAGGATCGTGGCAAAGGCACTAAATGCCTTCTCGTCGAGGTACTCCACAAAGTATGGAATCAAGGAGAGAACGAAAAGGAAGCCCAGGTTTGCCCACAAAACGCGGTGGTCCACTTCTTCGGTTCGCTTGAGCAGGTCATGGTGGTTGACCCAGTAAATCCCCACCGCCAGAAAACTCATGAGATACACGGCGAGCCGCGGCGCCACTGACCACAGTCCCGGCCAGCCATCCTCATGGGGAACGTGCAATTCGAGCACCATGATGGTGATGATGACGGCGATCACGCCATCCGAGAAAGCTTCTAATCGGCTCGAAGTCACTTGATTCTCCTCAGAGTGAATGGCTAACTGGCGACAGTCGACTGGCGAACGATGAGCTTCGGCTCGATCAGCGCGGTCTGCGGTGGGTCGTCTGGCTTAATCGATAGCGCGAGGGCACGGCGTGCGGCTGCTTCGCCCATGCGTTCGATGGATTGGTCCACCGACGTAAGGGGCACCTTCAGGTACTCGGCGTAGCGAAGATTGCCGCAGCCGGCAAAGGCGATGTCGCCGGGAATGCTAAGGCCCGCCTGCATAGCGGCCTGCATCGCACCAATCGCAGAGAGGTCGTTGTAGCAGAAGACTGCATCAGGGCGCTGCTTCTGCGCGAGCAGCTCCTGCATGGCGCGGTAGCCTGCCGAGTCACCCGCCTCTTCAAACCGTTCGCGGGTGACCACGTAGCTCTTCGGCAGCCGGATGCCGGCAACACTGAGTGCATTGCGAAAGCCTTTGAGCCGGTCGATCGAAGGACTGCTTCCCCGGCCGCCGATGTGGGCCAGCCGCCTGCGCCCGAGGCCAATCAGGTGGCGGGTTGCCAGTTCACCGACAAGCACATCGTCTGAGCCCACGAAGTTGGTTTTAAGTTGAGGCATGTTGCGGTCGATCAACAGCATGGGCAAACCCTTGCGGGTGAAAAACTCTGCTTCCCCGCTACGCTGGCATGAAGCCACCAGCAAGACATCGACGCCGCGGTTGGCGAGCGTGCGAATCTCCTGGCGCTCGATCTCAGGATCTTCTTCGGACGAGGCCAGCACCAGGGCCAGGCCACTGGGCCGCAATGCGCCTGCGAGGTATCGGGCAAATTCGCCGAAGAATGGGTGCACCAGGTCCGGGACCACGAGTCCCACCGCAAAAGAACGCCCACTGGCCAATCCGCGGGCCTGCATGTTGGGTTGGTAGTTCAGCTCGGCCATGCGCTTGAGAACGCGCGCGCGGGTGCGCTCGCCGATATCAGTACCGCCACGCAGGACCTTAGACACTGTTACGGTCGAGACGCCGAGATCCGCAGCAATGTCCTTCAAGCGTACGGCCATGTGGAATCCCCTAGAAACCTGTCGATGCGCCGGCGTTCATACGAAGCGAGTTTGCCGCCAGAGTGCCCAGCCCGCGCCGATCAATGCTGCCAGGAGTGCCACGGTCAGAATGGCGATCCAGCGGAGATTCATGGCGAGCGGCGGCACAACTGCCTGCAGGCCCAGCCAGAGAAACAGGCAGCTCGCAGCGAGTACGATGGCGACATCCCACCAGCGGCGGCGGGTGCCGCGCTCGCTGAACTCGCCGCCACTCTGGGCCAGCAACACCTCACGGTATTCCAGTCCGTAGCGATCACATTCGCGGGCGAGGGCTTCGTTGCGCGACGTCATCTCGCGGGAGGATGCCACTGCTGTGCTGATGGCCAGTGCTCCCACAATCATCAGGACGGATCCTCCAAGTACCAGCGCAAGATGAGCCCTGTTCGCTGAGGCCAGCTCACCAAATACCAGGGCGCCCCAGGCAAGCCCCCAAAACTGGTTTGTGTTGGAGAGGGGGATCCCACGGCCGATGCCGAGGTACTTGGTTGCGAACTGCTGAAACAAGTCGCCAACCACCCAGACGAAGCCCCCCAGGAACAGCCAGAACAGTAACTGTTTGCTTTGCATCAGGCGGAAAACGGACGAGTGCATTCCGCCATCGAGCGTCCAGGTGAGGAGGAACATGGTGCCCAGCTCGCCGATGGTAAACACGGTGACAAAGGAAAGCGGATTCATGCCGCTGAGGTAAGCCTTGCGATAGGGGACATACATGGTTCCCCACATCAGGCTTGCCCCGGCTGCCGCCAGCAAGCCACTGACCGCGTGGGCTGGCACAGCGCCGGCGCTCTGGATCGTGCTGAAGCCAAGCATGATAGCGGCGGCCACAATCAAGACACTGCCGCAGATCACTTTTGCGATGTTTTTGCCAGTGGCGCCCTGCAGTTCACGGAACAGTAGTCTGCCCCAGAGCAGGCCGATGAGGGAATTGGTGTTCCAAAGAGGGAACGCTGTTGCCAGCCCCACATCACGAATCGCGAACACGGTGAGTGTGTTGGCCACGGCCCAGAGCGCACCAGCAAGTATGGCCCAGACGATCAGGTGCTTGCGGGCTAACAGATCAGCGAAGACGTAGGTAGTTCCCTTGAGCAGGGTCGGGAAAGTCCAGCGGGCGGTAAACACGCCGGCCACCATGCAGAGGGAGACGGCGAAGGGCGAAAAGCCGGCGTTGACGAGTTTGGTGGGCGCCTCCGCGGTTCCCAGCCACACTCCGGCCGCCAGCCCGCAGATGACGCCTAACCCATGTAAGGACCGACCTGAGGTGTCGTGTTGTGAGGTGTTGTCGGCTGGCATGTTCTTCCGAAGGCGAGACTTACCGGTTATGGATAAACACCAGTAAGAGGACACCCATGGCCAGTACAACGACCGGAATCCAAAACTGAATGTCGGTGAGAACGGCGAGGAGCGTGGATTGTCGCGAGGCTTGCGTTGGTTGCATGCCGATACTTACCTTCCCCTCCATTAACGTTACCGGTGACGAAGATTTACGTTAATGTCTGCCGCGAGTGATTGTCAATGCGCAGGCTGCTGACACCCCACTTTGTATCCTCCCAATGGAGAGGGCGTCGCCTATGGAAGGGTGGTCAGAATAGAGACTGCTACCTTCTCTGAATCACGGCACGACTTGGCCCCTGCCGTAAACCATTGCAAATACGTTGGGCTTTCGAGGCTGAGAAAGGAAGTCGGCATGCCAGACAAATATTCCGCTACGGGGGGATTGCCATGGCGGCCCGGCTAGTTTACGTTAGCGGTAACGTAGCTTTTGCTAACCCAACGGAGATGCCATGAGCCAGCTCGCAGCGAACCAACCCCTTCACGATCTTGATCAATGGGATGACTTTCTTGAAGGCCGCTACCGGGAGGGCAAAAGCGAAGCAGAGTTCCGCCAGTATGACGCGACCGCCACGCCTGGAGTCGCTGAGTTTTATCGGCAAAACCACGAGAACATGACCGTGGACTATGTACTGGCGAAAGAAGAAGAGTACTTCACCCTGCGCAAAGGGCAGAAGACGGTGTGGGAAGCAGCTGAGTTTCTGAACACCCTGGTCGATGACAGCGACCCCGATACCGACCTGACGCAAATCGAACATCTGTTGCAGACGTCAGAGGCCATGCGGCGGGACGGTCAGCCACGCTGGATGATTCTAACCGGCTTCATCCATGATTTAGGCAAGTGTCTGTGCCTTTATGGAGAGCCGCAGTGGGGCGTCGTAGGGGATACTTTCCCGGTCGGCTGTGCATGGTCGAAAGACATCGTCTTCCCGGAATATTTCGCCAGGAATCCCGACCGGCAAGTCGCGGAGTACCAAACCAAGCTTGGCATTTACGAACCAAACTGCGGTCTTGACAATCTGCACATGTCCTTCGGGCATGACGGCTATATCGCCAAAGTGATGCAGCCCTACCTGCGGGATGAATCCTTGTACATGTTGCGCTATCACTCGTTCTATCCCTGGCACAAGCATGGCGCCTACGACTACCTGTGCAATGAGAAAGACCGGGCGATGCTGCCCTGGGTGCTCAAGTTCAACCAGTATGACTTGTACTCGAAAGGGCACGTCAAGCCCGATCTGGCGCAGTTAAAGCCGTACTACGACGAGCTGTTTGCCGAGTTCCTTCCCGCTACCATCGCCTGGTAGTGCAGTTGGTCGACCGGCTTACTCGGTCCGTAATGCCTTCGCTGGGTCAACCGAGGCAGCCCGCCGTGCGGGAATGATGCCGGCGACAAAGCCTGCCGCGGCCAGCATGAGAATCGCAGCGAGCATCACCTGCGCATCGGGGTGTGTAATTTCGTAAAGCTGCGCTTTTACAAACCGGACCAGGAGCAGCGCAGCGGGGATGCCGATTGCCAGTCCCAGCACGGTTTGCCGCATTGCCCCTTGCAGGACCATCGCGATCACGCTGCGCCGCTCGGCGCCCAGGGCCATACGAATGCCAATCTCAGAGGTTCGGCGCACCACGCCGTACGCGGTCACCCCGTAAAGCCCAAGCATCGCCAGTAAGAGTGCGAGACCACCAAAGAGGGCGGTAAGCCGCGCGATCATTCGCTGCTCGATGAACTGGTCCGCTATCTGGTCATGAAACGTCTGAAACCTGACCACGGTCAGATTGGGATTGATTTCGGCCAACGTCTTACGCGTGATCTTCTCCATGTCGTTCACTGGTTGGCTGGTGGCCAGCACCATGGCTCCCGCGTACAGGCTGGAGTCCTGCTGGATGGGTTCTTTGTCGCTGGGCTGGCGCTGCATGATCGGGACAAAGTACATGCTGTGATCCTTCCAACGCACATCGGTGTACACCGTGTCTTGCACCACACCCACGATCTCGTAGTCGCCGGGGGACTCAGGAGACCCAATCCGCTGCCCGATTGGGTCTTTGTCCTTGAAGAAGGTCTTGACGAAGGTTTGGTTCACCAGCGCCACAGGAGGCGACGAGCCGGTGTCTCGGAGGTTGAAGCCGCGGCCCCGGAGGACGCGGGTGCCCACCGCATCCAGGTAGTCCGCGTTGGCCTTGATAAACGAAGCCAGGGTTTTGACTTCAGGGTGGCCCTCTACCATCAGCATGTTGCTCCAGTTGTTGTCTTCCATCGGCGTGTAGTTGGACAGGCCTACTTTGACCACACCGGGCAAGGCATGAAATCGGTCTTCGATGGTGCGGTAGAGGGCCGCGAGTTGGGTTTGGGAATATCCCGCTGCCTGGGGGTTGATGTGAACGATGTAGCGGTTCGTCTGATTTAAATGCAAATCGGTACCCTGCAATTTGCTCAGGTTCTGCACGAACAAGCCCGCGCCTACCAGCAACACCAGGGAGAGAGCAGCCTGCAGCACGACCAGCCCCTGCTGCAAGCGCGAGGTTCCGCCGGCCGTGGTTCTCAATCCGCTGCGCAGTACATCAGCAGGCTCCGCCTGGGCCGCGATCCAGGCGGGTGCTACGCCGAAGAGAATGCCTGTGACCATTGACGTGACGAGAGCGAATGCAACCACTGGAAAGGATGGGCTGGCCTGGACTGGCACGTACTGGCTTGCAGGGAACGCCATGCGCAGCAACATGTGGGCCCCGGCAAAAGCAACGGCCAGCCCCGCCAGTCCGCCTGCGCCCGCGAGGAGTAAGCTCTCGGTCAGTAACTGGCGCACCACGCGGCCGCGCTTCGCGCCCAGTGCGGTGCGAAGCGACATTTCCATCCTGCGGCCCATGCCCCTCACTAGCAGCAGGTTGGCGATATTGGCACAGGCGATCAGCAGCACCAGGCCTGAGACCCATAGCAGCAGGTTGAGGTGAGAGGCATACTCTCTCTGCAGCATCTGTATGCCGGCCCCGCCCGCCGTCAATAAAACGTGCACGTGCGGCAACGCTTTTTTGCCTTCATTGGTGGAGAATGACTGCTGCGTAGCGAAGGCCTGCCGTACCACCGCATTGACTTTATCCTGCAGCGGCTTCCGCGCAACGCCGGGCTTCACCCGGCCTACGATGTAAAGCCAGTTAGTATCTGCTTTCTGCAGATACGGAGCATTCGCGAGCAGCAAAAGGGTTTGAATCGGCAGATAAAAATTGGGCGGCGTACTGGTGAGGCGATCGCCGAAGAATCCTCGTGGCGCTACTCCCACGACGGTAACCGGCTTGGTATTGATCCAGAAGGTGGACCCGATGATGGCCGGGTCCCCAGCGAACTCGTGTTGCCAGTAATCGTAGCTGATCACCGCCGTGGCAGCTGCGCCCTGTGTGTCATCAGCATCGGTAAATAGCCGCCCCGCCTGGGGTCGGATGCCGAAGGTGCGAAAGTAATTGCCAGAGACGAACTCCCCCATGACCGAGCGTGCCTCACCATCAGCACCATCGCGCCGCGCAGTAATTGGGCGGTAAGCATAGCCGGCCTGCATGGCAGCCAGCTCCTCGAACTCGGGCACACTCTTCTTTATTCGCTCGTAGGTGTCGGTGGAGAAGTAAGAATAGTCGCCATCCTCGCGCAGGCCATTGAAGCCCACGCAGCAATCGTTCTTGTCGCCGAACCTGACCAGCGTCTGGGGATCCACCACTGGGAGATCCTGCAGCAGCAACGCGTTGACCAGTGTGAAAATGGCTGCATTGGCGCCGATGCCAAGAGCCAGGGTCAGCAGTACGGTCGTGGTGAAGCCCGGCGTCCTCCGTAGTTGCCGCAGGGCATAGCTTACATCCTGGATAAGCGTCGTCATGGTGGCTTCCTTGGCGAAGGATAAAGCACGCAATTCGCCGAAGACCACACGAAGGCAGCTGTTAGCTATCTATGACTTGCAGCAGAAGATGGGGAATGCTATGTCCACCGGCGCAACCGAGTGTCCGGATCGGGACACTCGGCTGCGCCGGGAGTCACTCTGCAGGCGCGCCCAGTCGTTAGAACTGGAACCGCATGGCGAACTGCAGTTGCCGTGACGAACCGGCGTCGCCCACGGCGGTGCGCGTGGAAGATATCTGGCCGAAGGTGCTGGTGGAGCTTCCCGTCGCACTCAATGTGGGATTGCCGAAGTTTGCATGATTCAGCAAATCAAAGGCATCCGCACGCACGATCAGGGCAGTTCGTTCGGTGAGCCGGGTGGTCTTCTCGAGCGACAGGTCAGTATCCGCGAAGCCGGGTCCGGTTAACGCGTTGCGGCGCAGCGTGCCAAAGCCGGCAGGCTGCGCGTAAAAAGAGCAACCGGCCGTCAGGGTTGCGCACGCCGTGGCGTGGATGAAAGACACGTTCCCATTTGGCAGGATCGCACCACGGCCAGTGGAGTACGCGCCCACCAGGGTGGGCCGAATCGTACCAGCCACCCCGTTGTAGGTAGACGTGGTGGTCACGTTCAGCGGGTTCCCACTCTGCAGTTGCGTGATGTTGGCCAACAACCAGCCTTCCGCTAACCGGTTGCCGTGGAAGGGAAGGTTCCAGATTCCGGAGAAGACAAAGTGATTGCGCGCGTCGAAGTCGGAGAGTCCGTAGTCGCCCCGAGGATTGAAGTTGTTCTGGAGGGTGTATCCACCCTGGGATCCAAGAGAATTCAAATCCTGCGACTTGGACCAGACATAGGTGGAGTTAATCTCGATGCCATGCGCGAGGGCTTTGCGAACGGTGAACCAGAGCGCGTTGTAGTTGGAAAGCGAATCAGAATCGACATAAGCTATGTTTCCCAGCCCTGAGCCTGGGCGTACCTGGCTGTCTATAGACAGGTTGGCATAGGGCCTGAGTGGCCTTCCGTTCGGGTAGCTAAACTGGTTAAGGTTGCGCTGCACGCGGAGATGCTTGCCTTGGGAGCCGATGTAGCCGATTTCCATCACAACGCCCTGGGCAAACTGCTGCTGCAGGTTGAGGTTATAGCTTTCGGTGTACGCGTTGCTCAGCTTCGGATTGGTGGCGCTGGGCGCAAGTGAAGCTAGCGATGCGTTTGCATAGAGGGCGCCCACCGGCAGCGAGCCCGTCTCGCTGACCGGGTTGGCATTCGGCGGGTTCCCCGCGAGGCCAGTCACCACGCCGCTGACGGGTTGATCGGCCAGGATGCCAAAGCCGCCGCGCAGAATGGTGTTGTTGTCGCCCCGCAGATCGTAGATGAAGCCGACGCGCGGTTCGTAATTGTAGTTCTGATTGAAGGCCTGACTCACATGCACCAGCTGATCGGTGTTCTGGTTGAAATTCACCAGGCGGCCGCCCCCTTCTGTGGGCGTGCCGTTCCATTCAAAGCGGAAACCTAGTTCGAGCTGAAGCCGTGAAGTCGCTTTGTAGTTATCCGAAACGAAGCCGGCCGCCGCATTTTCGAAAATGCGGCTGTTCACCTGGGTGGGCGTCACACTGAAGGAAGTGGCGAGGCCGTTGATGAAGTTAGGTGTCGAGCTGAAGGTGAGCACACCGGGTGTCTGGGAAAACGATGCGCCCACGAACCGGCGGAATTCGCCGCCCGTCCTGATAGTATGCTTCCCCAGGCTCCAGGAAAGAGTGTCAGAGAATACGCCGGCGGTGTCGAAGCGGCCCTGCGGAAAGCCCGACGGCCCGCCGAAGTTCAGGCCGATATCCTGCACCGTGATTTGCGGCAGCGCGTTGTTGTAAGCGACGCCGTTCTGTATCCCAAAATCCAAAGGATTAGCCGCGGTGTTGGGTACAAACGAAATGGCAATTCGATTGAAGCCCAGGCGCGCTTCATTCACGATGTTGGGCGAGAAGATGTGTACCTCGTTCAGAGTGGCCACCTGCCGATGAGCCGTGCGATGGTCACCAAAGCCGGGAACGTCGTTACCCTGCAGGTTGGGCTCCGTACGCGCATCCTGCTGCCATGCATAGTAGCCGTGCAGGTTATCGTTGGCGCCCAGGGTATGGAACAGATCGCCAGAGAACTGGTCGGTTTTCACCGGCCCTGGCGAGGAACCCTGGAAGACAGTCCCGGTAGCATTGTTGCCGGCAGGGATCACGTTGACCAGTTGGGCGTACGCCGAGCCGGCGGGGCTGGCGGCAAAGGCTGCCCGCTGGGCTGGACTAAGCACGTTGCTGTTGAAGAGCAGATTCTGTCGTTGGCGCAGCCCTTCGTAGCTAACAAAAAAGAAGGTGTGGTCCTTCCAGATGGGTCCTGAGAGAGCGCCGCCGGGGTTGTTACGAATGAAAGAGTTCTGCCTGGCCGGCTTGCGGTTGAAGAAGTTGCGCGCGTCGAAATAGTTATTGCGCAGGTAGTCGAACGCCTCTCCATGAAACTGGTTTGTGCCCGAACGGGTGGCCACGTTGACGACGGCGCCCGAAGACCGGCCGTACTCCGCGGAGTAGGTGGAGTTCGAGATCTTGAATTCCGCGGTGGTGTTGATAGAAGGCTGGAATGTGATTTGATTCTGCGACAGATCGTTCAGGTTGACGCCATTGATCATGAAGTTGACGGCGTCTTCCCGCTGGCCAGCGGTCACGAAGGAATTTGCGCCTAAGCCGCGGCTGGCGGTGGTGAGACTTCCGTTGGCTGGCGGGACGACGGTTCCGGGCGTCAGATTCGTGAGGTCGAGAAAGTGACGGCCGTTGAGTGGTATCTCCTGCACGGTCTTCTGGTCGATTACCTGGCCAACGGTCATGGTCTGCGCATCGAGGATGGGGGCTGTTCCTTGTACCTGCACGACCTCACCGGTGGCAGCAACGCCCAGCTTCACATCCGCGGTGACGCTCTGCGCCACTTGCAGGGTGACACTGGCGAGCTGGTAATTGGCGAAGCCGGCGGCTTGTACGCGCACGCTATAGTCGCCCGGCTGCAGGGAAGGCACGGTGTAGTTGCCCTGCGCGTCAGACACGGTGGTGCGGTCGACACCCGTGCCGAGCGCACGAACGGTGACTTGCGCGTTGGGGACGGCCGCGCCGGAAGGGTCCATGACTCTGCCGGCCAGGGTTGCTGTGGACTGGGCAAAGCCAAACGGAGCAATCGCGAACAAGCCGATGACGAAGAGTGCGATGGCGCGGGAACGAAGGGGATACAAGAATGCCTCCAACACCAGCACATTTGCCGGTCTGATGAAATTTGAATGGGGCGGCTCACGTGGCCGAGCGATCTGTTACAGAGACTGGAGCAGATCGCGACGGCGATCGATCCGCCGGTCACAATACGTCACAGGGAACGCGTCTTTTGGAGCTTTCAGGCGGAAGGAGCTTGCGATCCAGTCCTTTATCAGGGGCGACATGGCCTGTGCCTACAATACAGTTCCCTCTTTGGGTTATCAGGGACCTGTGCCAAGAAAACGCGACTCTTGTGATCAGATTCGAAAGGTACTGGGTTGGATGTAAGCCAGATTAAAAACAGGCTGAACGAAAACAGGCTGAAGAAAGGGTCCTCAGCTCTCGTCGGGCATACGGGGGAACAGAAACTGCAGCATGGGGCCGGTGCGATTAGCCCAGGCAGACTCGGTGTGCTCACCGGCTTCGTCCTCGGTGTACGCGAGGTCGATCCCCAGGCGCCATCCTTTTTGAATGAGCTGATCGCGCAAGAGGCGGGTATCGGGCAGTGCGTTCGACGATTCTTTCATCCCGATGTCGAGCCAGATACGCGCGTTTGGCTTCTCAGCAAGCTGGGCGACGCTGGTGAGAATGGCCCTCTTGCGCCACCATACCGAAGGGGACATGACGGCCAACCTGGAAAACACTGCAGGATAGAGCAGCCCGAAGTACAAACTGACCAGGCCCCCTAACGAAGAGCCGCCGATGCCGCAATGCTCTTGGCCAGCAAGTGTGCGGTATTGCGCATCAATGAATGGCTTCAACTCCTCCACCAGCATGCGGCCGTAGTCGTTTGCATGGCCCCCGCCCAGTCGCTGGTCAGGCACCGGCGTGTACTCATCGATTCGCTTTACCCCGGAGTTGTAGATACCGACGATGATCAGTGGCTCGATGGATCCATTTTCGATCAGGGCGTCCGCGGTTTCGCCCATATGCCAGTAGTTGCCCGGGATGAACGCGGTCGCTCCGTCGAACAGGTTTTGACCATCCTGCATGTAGAGAACGGGGAAGTGCCGCTCCCCTTGATCGTCATACCCGGGAGGAACGTAGACCAGCAGATCATGATGCTGTTCGAGGATGCGAGAGATGAAGCGTTCGTGCTTTCGCAGCCGGGCGGGGAGGTCGCTTCTTGCCTCCAGATCCTGCTGGTTCTTTGTGATGGGTTCCGCGGGCATTCTGCTTTAGAGTAGCAAACAGCCACGCCTGCCTTGACACGTCTGACGCCAGGAGTCACGATTGCAACGCGCTTACTATCGCTGGTGGTCGAAGGACCTTGACCGCGACATGGAATTGCTGAGTTTTGGACATGCGGGGACGAAGGTGCTGGTGTTCCCAACCTCGATGGGCCGGTTCTTCGAATACGAGAACAACGGCATGGTGGGCAGCATTGCTGACCGCATCCGGGATGGCCAGCTGCAGCTGTTTTGCGTGGATAGCGTGGACAGCGAAAGCTGGTACAACAAATCGGCCGACCCGTATTGGCGCGTGCAGCGGCACATGCAGTATGAGCGCTACATCGTGAACGATGTGCTGCCGCTCATGGCGCAGAAAAATGCTGCGTCGGGATTGATTGCCACTGGCTGCAGCTTTGGCGGCTACCACGCGGTAAACTTCGGCTTTCGCCATCCCGATAAGGTGACCGGCATTGTGACCATGGGTGGTGCTTTCGACATGAAGGACTTCGTTGATGGGTGGTACAGCGAGGACCTCTACTTCAACAATCCGCCCGATTACCTGGCGAACTGCAGCGATCCGTGGAAGTACAACCACATCCGCACGGTGCTTGCGACTGGCGAGTGGGATCTATGCCGGGAAAAGAATGAGCGGCTGGCGGCCGTGTTGCGAAGCAAAGGCATACGGCACGAGTTGTACGTTTGGGGCGACCGCAGCTTCCATGACTGGCCGTACTGGTGGCCGATGGCGCGGACCTATTTGCTATGAGGAACGAGACAACCGGCTGCGGAACAACCGCAAACGAAACAACCACTCCCCCCTTTGTCATCCCGACCGAAGCGAAGCGTAGTGGAGGGATCTGCTGTGCGCCTTCCCCCCTCCACCAATCTCTACAGAGCCCCAGGATCGGACAAGCAGAGGAACCCATCCTCCACCTGAGCTGCCAGCAGTAATGCCCTCCACCAACCCCTGCTAAGGAGCGCGTCTTCTAAGCCGAGCAGAACAACCCTTCGAAAAAGGGTCGGCAATAAACGTCCCCCAAATCCCGGAAACAATCACGGTGCCATCTTTGCTATTGAAGTGAGTCGAGCGAAACTCCCCATCGGGAAGTTCATTCAGCCGCTTCCATGTCTTGCCATAATCGCTGCTGGCGTAAGCGCCGGTGAGCGAGGTCACTATCTGATGACCGGGCCGGGCGGGATCCACTTCTACGCTGAATGCCCGAATGTCAGGACCCGCCTCATCCTCATTCCGATGCAAGAGGAAGTTTGCATGGGTCACCCTCTCCACTGCATCGGCGCTGATCGGGTTATATACACCCCAGCAAGCCGCGAGGTGCGGCCCGCCCACCGTACTGATTCCCTGGATCGCGGAATCATCGCCCACGCCGGCGATACGGGTCCACTGTTTGGACCGGGCTTTCAGGCGAAAGGCCTGATCACCAGTGCCCACGTAGAGCGAGGTGGCGGCTGCTGTCTTGCGGTCCCCAAACTCCATCGAGAGGATATCCATATCGGTAGGCAGTACAGGCAGAGGCTTGTCCTGTCGCCACGTGCCATCAGCACTGCGGCGGTAGGTAACAATCTGCGGTGCAAGGTCGAAGTAGCCGTAGCCGACCATCATCCGTTTACCGTCAGGCGTAATCCTGACCACGCCGGCAGTTACAGGATCGCCCTCCCGCTTGGGGATCACAATGTTCACATCCGGTCTCGGAACCCGCGGGCCGGGAATTGATTTCACCACAGTGGCAGATCCGGGCCGCCGCGGGAATACCTGGAACGCACCTCGCTGAGTAGTAACAACAAAGTCTTTGCCTCCCGGAGAGACTGCCAGGCCGTTTCGTTCGCCTTCGCCAATATCGGCGTTGAAGTATTGCGGGCCCAGGCGAGCGACGGCAGTCCACGTCTTTCCTCCATCCGTTGATCTTGATATGTACATGGCGCGATCGTCCGCCGGAACCTGGCTGCTCAGGTCTGCGGTCAAGCCCCACACCACCCCAGCATGGGTGGCTTTCGGATCGGGGTCGCTGCTCATCGCTTCAAGAAAACTACTGCCGAACTGATGACTCCCGGGAAGAGTCATTACCTGGTAGGTGTGGCACGCCTCCAGATCAGCCGGCGGCGTGTCGGCTGCTACCGCGATCGGCTGGCCGCACCAGAACAGAAGGGCAAGAAGGATGGCGAAGCAATGGTATGCCCGCTGACGCTGCTGGTAGTTCCGCACCCGATAACCCCAAAACCCGCAATGTTTCGATCATAAGGCGCTCCGGGGCTCCTGCAAATTGCAATGTGGGGAATGACCGAAATGCTTTAGAATGGCACACGACTCCCCACGGTCATGTTTCGGGCCTTCTCTGTATTGCCTGCAAAACCAATTCGCGTAGCCCGTCAGGAGCCACCGTGAAGAAAATCGGAATCATTTTCGGGATGGAGTCCACCTTCCCGCCCGCATTGGTGGAGAAGATTAACGGGTTGCACGTGCCCGGGGTGACCGCCGAGCTGGCCAGCATCGGAGAAGTACGCATGGCTGAGCCGTCGCCTTACCATGTGATCATCGACCGCATTTCGCATGACATTCCCTTCTACCGCGGATACCTGAAGAACGCGGCACTCTGCGGATCGATCATTATCAATAATCCTTTCTGGTGGAGCGCAGACGATAAGTTCTTCAACTTCTCGCTGGGCTCAAAGCTCGGCGTGGCGATCCCGAAAACCGTGTTGCTGCCGCATAAACATCATCCGCCCGGCACCACTGAACAATCGATGCGGAATCTGCAGTTTCCGCTCCCGTGGGACAGCATTTTTGAATACATAGGTTTCCCGGCTTTCCTCAAGCCGTTTGATGGAGGTGGCTGGAAAGATGTGTTTAAGGTGGACTCACCGGAGGAGTTCTTCGCCGCCTACGAGCAAACGCGCGATCTGTGCATGACGCTGCAAACTGCTGTGAACTTCAAAGAGTATTTCCGCTGCTACTGCGTCGGGCAGCAGAAGGTGCACATCATGCAGTACGATCCTCGCGCTCCGTTCCATGAGCGGTATGTCAAGGATCCGGCGCCTATAGCACCTGCCTTGTTGGAGCGTGTGGAGCGCGATTGCCTCACACTTTGTCGCGCCCTCGGCTACGATTTGAACACCGTAGAGTTTGCCTGCGAAGACGGCGTTCCGTATGCGATCGACTTCATGAATCCTGCCCCGGACGCTGACCTCGCCTCGGTAGGCCAGGCGAACTTTGATTGGATTGTCAATGAAGTGGCTGCGCTTGCTGTCGACAAGGCCCGCACCCATACAGGCAAAGTTGCAGATTATCGCTGGAGCGCCTTTCTCGCTGGGTCTGGAGTTGGACTGGTCAATGGTCACGCTCCCAGGCGACCCGACAGTGTTCCGCAAAGCACCATCAGCCAAGAGGTACGCCGATGAAACGACCCAGCTTCAGCATAGGCATTGAAGAGGAATATCAAACGATTGATCCCGAGACTCGGGATCTGTGCTCCCACATTCAATCGGAAATACTGTCTAAAGCCAAGCTGGCCACGATGGATCGGGCCAAGCCGGAGCTGCACCAGGCAGTGGTGGAAGTGGGCACCAAGGTCTGTCGCAACGTGGAAGAGGCGCGGGAAGACATCCTGGATCTGCGGCGACAGATGATCACTTTGGCTGGTGAGAGCGGCATGTGGCTGGCTGCGGCTAGTACGCATCCATTCGCTCACTGGACGGAGCAGGAGATCTACCCGGACGAACGGTATAAGCGGGTGGTCGAAGATCTGCAATTGGTGGCGCGAGCGAATCTTGTGTTCGGGCTGCACGTTCATGTTGGCATTGAAGATCGCAACACAGCGATCCACATCATGAATTCCATGCGGTACTTCCTGCCGCACATTCTGGCGTTGTCATCCAACTCTCCCTTTTGGGAGGGGACACAGACTGGATTCAAGAGCTACCGGTCCAAGGTGTTTGAGCGCTTTCCCCGCACCAACATTCCAGATGTGTATGCCAACTGGGATGAGTACGAGACCTTTATCAACCTGTTGGTGAAAACCAATTGTGTTGATAACGGCAAGAAGGTTTGGTGGGATATCCGCCCGCACCCATTCTTCGAAACGCTGGAAGTGCGCGTGTGTGACATTCCCATGCGGCTCGACGAGACGATGGCAATCGCAGCGCTGATCCAGGCCACAGTGCGCATGTTGTGGGACCTGCATGCAAACAATAAGAGCTATCGCATCTACTCGCGCGCGCTGATTATGGAAAACAAATTCCGTGCCGCACGCTACGGCATCGAGGGAAAGCTGATTGATTTCGGCCGGGAAGAAGAAGTGCCCATGCGTGACCTGATGCTTGAGTACATGGATCTGATTGCCGAGGCAGCGAAAGAGTTGGGCTGCCAACGGGACATCGCGTACATTCACGAAATGCTGCGCATGGGCACGGGTGCCGACCGGCAGCTGAAAGTCTATGCCGAGACCGGTGACCTGAAGAAAGTAGTCGATTACATCGTCGCCGAAACTCGCGTAGGCGTCATGCAGGAAGCAGCCGCCCTGCATGTTTAACCAACCGAACCCCATCCCGGGGAGCCCACCGCCGACGCCGGGTGGCCCATTCAAGCCGTTTTCCGGCTTGAGTGGGGTACATTTACACCCGCCCTGCGATCTAACAAGAAAGACGCTCTTGTACCCGTGCTGACTGACATCTCCAGCATGGCCTTCGATCCCGAGTTTGCTCCGGGAGCGTTCAATGCTGTGAACACCTGCCTGCGGGTGCAGCCGGCGGAGAAGGTCACGCTCATTACGGATAACGCCTGCAGCGAGATCGCGGCCAGCCTGGCCCAGGCGCTGACGGAAGTGGGCTGCCACTACAAAGCCTTCTTACTGGAAGATCTTGCACCGCGGCCCCTGACCGGTCTACCGGCTGCAATCGCGCAAGACATGGAAACCAGCGATGTGAGTATCTTCGCTGTGCGCGTACAAGCCAACGAACTGAAGTCGCGGATGGAGATGACGGCCATTGTCAACCGCCGCCGTATGCGCCATGCGCACATGGTGAACATCAATCGCCAGATCATGCTGGAAGGCATGCGCGCTGACTTTAACCGGGTGGATGCCCTGAGCAGCAAAGTGCTGGCGATCGTCCGGCAGGCCAAGCAGATCACCGGCCGAACGGCCGCAGGTAGCGATTTCACCGGCATGCTGAACCCTGACTATCACTGGCTGAAAACCAGCGGCATCATCAGTCGCGACAAGTGGGGCAATTTGCCCGGCGGCGAAATCTTCACGGCGCCAGGGGAAGTGAATGGTGTCTACGTGGTCGACGGCGTCGTCGGTGACTACCTCTGTGACAAATACGGAGATTTGCAGCAACAACCACTGACTATTCACATGAAGCACAACCGCATCACAGAAGTGTTTAGCGAAAACAAGGCATTGGAACAGGATTTCTGGGCGTACACCCACACGGATGAGAACAGCGACCGGGTCGGCGAGTTTGCCATCGGAACCAACATAGAGTTAACCGATGTGATCGGAGAAATTCTGCAGGACGAGAAGTTTCCGGGCATTCATATTGCGTTTGGCAATCCATACGGAGAACACACCGGGGCCAAGTGGTTTTCGGGAACTCACATCGATGTGGTGGGCCGCAGCTTCGACATCTGGGTGGACGAGCGCCAGATTATGCAGAAGGGCCGCTTCCTGGTAGAGGACTAGCATGATTGCCGCTCTCCGCGAAGCCTTCAATCGCGAGTTTCGCCCTGAGGCCTATGAGCAGTTTCTCAGAGAGCTGGGTGCGAAGGCCGGAACACCGATTGCGTTTCGCGTCTGTGAAACGCCCTGCTTCCTGCCCCGCGCGTTGCTGGATCAGATGGTGGAGTACGGCCGTGACCTGGTGCTGCAGCTGGTGGATAGTCCGGAATACCTGCGCGCTTCAGACGTGACCGTTCCCACCCAGTACAACGTGGCTAACGAGCCGCCGCGGCCTATGTTTCTCCAGGTCGACTTCGGGCTGGTGCGTAATCCAATGGGTGAGGTTGAGCCCAAGCTGGTGGAATTGCAGGCATTCCCTTCGCTGTACGCTTACCAGCCAGTCCTTGCGGAGCAATACATTGAGTCCTTCCGGCTGTCAGCAGATTTGGGCATTTACCTGGGCGGGTACAACCGGCTTTCGTACCAACAGCAAATGCGTGATCTGATCGTGGCAGGCCATGATCCCGAGAACGTGATCCTGCTGGAGCTGAACCCGGAAAAGCAAAAAACGCTCTGCGATTTCCTTGTTGCTGAAAAAGATCTGGGAATCGCTATCGTCAACATTCTCCGTCTGAGGAAGCGTGGCGAGCGGCTGTACTACGTAAAGGCTGGGCGAGAGATCCCGGTGCATCGCATCTACAACCGATGCATTGCGGATGAGTTGGAGCGTGAGCACGTGGTGCTGCCGGTTGATTTGACTCAACCCCTGGACGTGGAATGGGCGGGTCATCCCAACTGGTATTACCGCATCAGCAAATTCTCCATTCCTTACCTGCAGCATGCGTGTGTGCCCAGGACGTGGCTGCTGGATGGCGAGACGACCGTGCCGGGCGACAACGAAAATTACCTGCTGAAGCCGCTCTATTCCTTTGCAGGCAAGGGAATCCAGTTCGCTCCGACGCAGGCGGACGTAGATGCCATTCCGCTTGAACAGCGACACCTGTACATGCTGCAGGAGCGCATGCATTTTGCGCCAGTGATCGATACGCCCCAAGGGGGAACCCAGGTGGAGATTCGCATTATGTATGTCTGGCCAGAAGGCGGAGAACTGAGGCCTGTGCTGCCGCTGCTGCGTATGGGCCGGGGCATGATGATGGGAGTTGACCACAATCGGGATCTTGCCTGGGTAGGAGGCTCGGCGGCTTTGTGGGTCTAACACGGGATCCAAAACAGACGGTCGGTGGCCGCTTTGAAGCGGTATTCGGCTTAAATCACGGACATTTGCACCGCCACCGCAAAATAGATTGACTCCTCCTGTTCCCAATTAAGCTTTTTCGACTCTAAACAGCAGCAGATAAAGCTATCGATATGTCACACCGGCTGGCAATTCTCTGCGTCAGACCACATCAACCGCACCAGAAGAGGTTTGTTACCCATGATTTGTCGACCTACCGAGAGAAAGCGCCTGCCGATCGCGGCGCTCGTGTTGTGTTCCTTGACGCTTCCTTTTGCCAGCACGGCACAAACGGCGTTCCACGTGGACAAGCACCTGTACTCAGAAACGGCCGATGCCCACGCCGACATCGCCGCCGCGGAGCGCACCGCGCAAAGCACGCACAAGCGGATACTGCTGGAGTTTGGCGGCAACTGGTGCGGAGATTGCCAGGTGTTGAATTACTACTACCAGCAGCCGCCGAATGCCGACCTGCTGGCACAACACTTCGTCGTGGTTCGCGTGGATATCGGCCACATGGATCACAACACTGACATTGCGAGCCAATACCATGTGCCGATTACCAGGGGAGTGCCGGCGTTAGCGGTCCTGGATGCACACGGTAAGTTACTCTACGCCGAACGCGAAAAAGAATTCGAGCACACCAGCCCGGAATTGATTACGGCGTTTCTGAACAAGTGGAAGTCGTAGTGGTGCAAAGATGTCCCCCACGCAAGCCGGAAAACGGCTTGAATGGGCCACCCTCAGCATGGAAAAGGGGATAGCGGAAAGTCCGCTATCCCCTTTTGGCATTGCTGGTTGTTAGCTGGTTGTTAGAAGGTCAGGTGCGCGCTCAACTGCAGGGTGCGCCCGGGGCTGGTCACGCTGGTGATGGTGGAGGTTCCGGTAGCGATCGCGCCGAACCCGCTGCATCCGCTGGGCAAATTACCCGAATCTGGGCATACCGTCAGCGAATTGTTCGGCAGGTTGAACCCCGGATGGTTGAAGGCGTTGTTGGCGTCAGCGCGCACCTGTACGCCGATGCTTTCCGTAATGGCGAACGTCTTACCCAGGGAAAGGTTCACGCGCTCAAATGCGGGACCCGTCAGTTGGTTGCGGCGTTCGTTTCCGAAAGTTCCCGGCGCAGGCACAGCGAAAGCGGCTTCGTTGAACCATTGCGTAGGACTGCGGTTCGCGAGCTTGGGATTTCCAATCACGTTGGGGTACCACTGGAAGTTGCTGCCTCCCAGCGAGTAGGAGTTGGTGCCGCTCGCCATGATCGCGGTGAACGGCTGACCGCTCTGCACAATAAGCGTGCTCGCAAGCTGCCATCCACCCACTACTTCATCCAGCAGACGATTGTTGTTGAGGAACATTCTGTTGCGGCCGAACGGCAGTTGATAGATGACGTCGCCCTTGAAGGCGTTCCGGATATCGAAGTTGGAATTTCCATAGTTAGCGGACGGCCGGTAGGAGTTCTGCACGTACTGTGCACCACCGTGGCTGCCCCAACCAGAGGTGTCCAAATCATCCAGGAAGTGCGACCACACGTAGCTGAAGTCGAAGCTGATCCCCTGGCTGACACGCTTGGTGATCACGGCCTGGAGTGAGTTGTAGTTCGAGATGGCGTTCTCATTCGCAGGAGCGCCCGACACATTGAGCGATTGGAATTGCGGGTAGGGCCGCGATGCCTGATCGTTGGCGGAAAGCAAGGATTCAGGTACCTGGTTCAGATCAACCGGGAAGGGCAGGTTGTGACCATGACTGGCCACATAGCCGAGCGACACCACCATGTTGGTACTGATCTGTCGCTGTGCCTGTACGTTCCATTGGTACGAACCGCCCACTGGTTCGTGGTAGGCGTTGTAGTTGAAGCTTTGCCCGTTGTATGCATCGGGCGCGGTTGAGTTGCTCACATAAGGGAGTCCCGCACCCGTGCCGGCAAAGGTTGTCACGGGAGTGATGCCGTTGGTGTCGTCGCTGACGCTGCCCTTGGAGCCAGCTGCCTGACCCATGCCACCGCCATAGGTATCGTTGCTCCAGTTATACGAAAACAGACCGAAGCCGCCGCGAATGGTGGTGTTGTTATTGAGCAGGTAAGCGAAGCCAACGCGCGGCAGGAAGGTGTTGTACACCGGCTTTTGCAGGTGGGTGCGGCCATTCGCATGGGTTGACCCGAACCAGATAGCGCCCAGTGTGTTCGAGGTTGGGTTTTGTATCGTGGGGTCGAAGGAAGCCTCGTTGCCCTTAACCTCGGACCAGCCCGTCTGAATCTGGTAACGCAGGCCCAGGTTCAACGTCAGGTTGGAACGGATCTTGTAATCATCCTGAATGAAGACCTGGGGCAGTTTCTCGCGGCCACCATACTCAGGAGTCTGGTTGGCTTCCCAATGTTGTGCCTGGCCAAGCAGGAAGTCAGCATACGGCACACCGCTGGTGGTGCTGCCGACGTTTGAGGACGTGTACTGGCCGGTGAAATTCAACTGGCCTGCATTCAGGTTTCCCCACGCGGTGGAGTTGTTCTGGTAGATCAGGAACTCGCCGCCGAAGTGGAGGATGTGTTTGCCCGCAATCAGAGTGACCACATCCGACGGATCGAACGCGTGTTCCTTGTAGACCGCATTGGTCTGCGAGGAGAGGACCGTGTTTCCGTTCGGACCATCGTTGAAGTTGGTGATATTGATGTTGGGAAAGTTGTCGGACTTGGCGTACTGCCAGCCAAGCTTGTCGGGATATCCCTTGTCCAGCGTGGTGGGCTGGAAGAAGTTGAGCTGGTTGGTGTATCCCAAACGCACTTCATTGGTGATGTGGGAGCTGATGGCCCAAACATCCGTAATTTGCGCGTTGTAGCGGCTTACGTCTCCACTCTGACAACCTATAGGGCACAGACCGGGGCCAAAGCTTTGGCCAGGATTGTCGCCTTCGGTAACAGACGCGGTGATCCGGTTCTTGTCGGTGACGTCATAGTCAAACCGGCCAAAGAACTTCTTAAAGGGATTCTTGTTGGGAGCGGTGTAGGTGTAGTTCTTCTGCACCTGACCGTTGGAGATAGTGCCGTTGGTGTTGGGGGCTGGGAAATACGCCTGGGCCGCTTTGGCCACGGGATCAAAGCGGTCTTGCGGAATCACATTGTTTGGGAACGGCGTGCGGCTGATGCAGGGGCAAGCGGTCGGGGTGCTCTGGCCAGGGTAAGTGTAAGTGCCGGTCTGCTGGATGACGGTGGTGGACGCGGGGTCGTAGATCGTGGGCAGCCCGGCAAAGTTGCCGGACAACTCGGCAGCCGTCGGCACGGTGTAGAAGCTGGCCTGCGAACCGCCGTTGTCAATGATCTGATCGTAGGCGAAGAAGAAGAAGGCCTTTCGCTTGAGAATCGGTCCGCCGATGGACCCGCCGAACTCGTGGAAATGGATGACGGGCGTCGGCGTGTTGGCGCCGAAGGTATAGTTGTTCGCGTTCAATGCCGTGTTCTGCAGATATTCGTACGCAGAGCCGTGGAAGCGGTCTGACCCACCCTTGCTGATCTGGTTGTAGAGGATGCCGCCCACGCCGTACTGCGCCGAAAAAGCAGAGCTGCTGGTCTGCACTTCCTGGATGGTTTCCTGCACGTTGATATCAGAGTTGGCGCTGGCCGGCAGAGTCGTTTCTGCGCCGTCTGCCAATACTGTGCTGAAGGGGAGATTGCCATTGACGGCGAGCGACGTGCCGTTTGACGTGCCTGTACCGGCGGTTCCCTGGCTGCCACCCGGCGCACCTGCGGAGCCTGGCTGCAGGATGTTGAACGAGGACCAGTCCTGCCCCTGCTGCCCGACTTGCGGCAGTTGCGATAGTGTCTCGGCTGTCAGCGTGGTCGAAATCGCTCCGGTATCGGTGGTGAGGAGTGGCACGTCGGTGTTAACGACCACCTGGGTGCTGACGGTACCCACGGCCAGTTGCGCGTCGACACGGGTGGTGCCCACATTCACGGTGACAGATGAGCGCACCAGTTGGCTGAAGCCGTCCCTGGAGAATGTGACCTTGTAGTTTCCGGCAACGATCGAGGAGGTGTCGTAGACGCCGGCACCGTTGGTGGTGTAGTCCCTGGTGACGCCGGTGTCGATGTTGAGAACGGTTACAGTAGCTCCCGGGATGGCGGCGCCGTTGGTGTCGGTCACTGTTCCGCTCAGGTCGCCTGAGTTGGTTGCCTGGGCAAACAATGAGCACAGGGAACCGAGGGCAAGCGCCGCTACGGCGAGTGCGTGCGTCCATTTCATTTTCATACTGGTACCTCCGAAATTTGTACGGCCCCGTTTCGTCTCGTAGCGCCGATTGCGTCCGTACCAACCGGCGAGCCAGAGTTGCCATCGGCGTGCCCAAGCAGTACGGGGACGGATCGCACTCTTTGTTCATGGTTGCCGCCATAAGCCTAGACAAACGGTTGTCTAAGCAGACAAACGGCTGCGCCAGCTATATAACAGGAAGCGATAGAGAGCTGTCAAGCGGTATGGTGGACGATCTGTGCATCCTGCCAAACTCAGTCTTCTGGAGTGATGTTTGCGGCTTAGAGCTAACCCCTGGCCCAGGGCCGCGTGGCGGCTGTATCATGCGGAAGTCATGCGCGCAAAAAAAAAGTCCTCGCTCTGCTGCTGAGTGTCGCCGGTGTTCTTCCTTCGTTCGGTCAAGCACCGCCTGGGGCAGGAGATCAGGCTGCGGCCCATGCCCGATTGGCGCAGCAGTATCTCAACGAGCATAAGCCGGAACTTGCCATTCCCGAGTTGGAAGCCGTGGTCGCCCTCGAAGCGAACAACGTGGACGCCCAGGGGAACCTGGGCGTGTTGCTGTTTTTTCAAAACCAATACGGTAAAGCCGCACCTCACTTACGCGCAGCGTTGGATTTGCAACCGAGCCTGACCAAAATCGAAGCGCTGCTGGGCATGGCTGAAAAGCGAAACGGGAATATCGCCGTCGCTCGGCAGCATCTCGAGGCGGTCTTTCCCGTGATCACGGATAAAAAGTTAAAAACGGAGATTGGCCTGGAGTTGGTTGAGCTGTATACCGCGACCCAGGAGCTGGAAAAGGCCGCTGTGGTGGTGTACAGCCTGCAGCAGGAGGATCCGGCTAACCCCCTGGTGCTGTACGCGGCCTATCGCATTCATTCTGATCTGGCCGGCGAAGCGATGTTGAGCCTGGCACTGGCAGCTCCCGATTCGGCGCAAATGCATCAACTGATGGCGCATGAGGAAGCCAGGCAAGGGAACACGGCGGGTGCCCGGGCGCAGTACCAGAAGGCGCTCGAAGCGGATCCCCGGCTTGCCGGCATCCATTTCGAGCTGGGAGAGTTGCTGAATAGTGCTGACGACCAAAAGACGCGGCAGGAAGCAGAGTCGGAATACAGGGCAGCAGCCATCGAGAACCCGTTTGACGATAAAGCACAATGCAGACTGGGGGATATCGCGACGCGCAACGGTGATACGGCGCAAGCACTCGCGCACTACTCCGCCGCGCTTCGCCTTCAACCGAACGACGCAGAAGCGGCATTCGGGGTAGCAAAAACGCTTATAGTGCAGAACGAGCAGGCCAGGGCGCTGCCCATTCTGGAGCGTGCCGTTCAACTCGATCCCACCAACACGGCCGCCCTGTTTCGCTTGAGCACGCTTTATCGTCAACAAGGGCGTACCGCGGAATCGCAGCATGCGGTGGATGAATACAAGAAGTACAAGGCAATGAAGGCGAAGCTGGAGGCCGAGTTCAAAGAAATGCAGTTACACCCTGCTGGCCTGCACGAAGAAGAACAAGGCATGAAGTAGTTGAGCGAACCCTCGACCGTGATCGTAAGCGCGCGCAGCCGCGGAACCCTGGCCAGCGGTCTTACTCTTGTCATTGGGGTCGGCCTGGCGATCTTAGGGGTGGCGGCCGCCGGTTGGGGCCAGGAACATCCGGTTGCGAAGCCAGCTACCCCGGTGGTGCCTCAGTTGGTCGACATCACCAACTCAACTGGCATCCACTTCAACCATCTTTCCTCCCCCGAGAAGAAGTACATCGTTGAATCGATGAGCGGTGGTGTGGCGATCATTGACTACGACGGCGACGGGTGGCCCGACATTTATTTCACCAACGCGCCGGGGGTAGACATGGCGCTCGCGGGTAAAAGCGCCCCCAGTGCGCTATTTCATAACAATCACGATGGCACATTCACGGATGTGACCGCGACAGCCGGTGTGGGCAATCCCTGCTGGGCGATGGGAGCAGTGGCCGGCGACTACGACAACGACGGCCGTCCGGATCTACTGGTTACCTGTTTTGGCGGAGTGGTTCTCTATCGCAACCAGGGCGATGGAACCTTCACTGATGCAACGGGGAAGGCGGGGCTTGCTGGCGATAGCGCATGGGCTACAGGCGCGGCCTTTGGAGACTATGACGGTGACGGCTGGCCGGACCTGTTCGTGGCGCACTACGTAGACTTCAGCCTCAAAGATCTGCCTGCCTTCGGATCCAAAGCGACTTGCAAGTACTACGGCATCGACGTGCAATGCGGTCCACGCGGATTGAAGGGTTCGCCCGACAATCTTTATCACAACAACCATGACGGTTCGTTCACGGATGTTTCGAAGCAGGCTGGTGTGGACGACGCGAGCAGGTACTTTGGGCTCACCGCGCTGTGGTCTGATTTCAATGGCGACGGTTTGCTCGATCTGTTCGTCGCAAACGATGGCGAGCCCAACTACCTCTACCAGAATCAAGGCAATGGACACTTTACCGAGGTGGCTTACCAGGCGGGCGTGGCCGTCGATGTGGACGGAAAGGAGCAGGCCAACATGGGACTGGCGCTTGCCGACTACCAGCACAAGGGAAAGCAATCGCTGGTGATCTCGCATTTCAGCCAGGAGTATGCAGCCCTGTTTCGTAACGATGGCTCTCTGAGTTTTACGGATGTTTCTCGCGAGTCGGGCATCGCCCGCAGTAGTGTTCCGTACGTCGGCTGGGGCGACGCATTTATTGATCTGGATGACGATGGCTGGGCCGACCTGATCATCGCGAATGGGCATGTTTACCCGCAGGTGGATACCCGCGATATCGGCACTCGTTACCGTGAGCCGAAGTTGCTTTTTCTCAATCAACACGATGGCACTTTCCGCGATATCAGCAAGCTAGCGGGCGCTGCGATTCAGCTACCGCAGGTAAGCCGCGGGCTTGCGGTAGCGGATCTATTCAATGACGGACATCAGGAGATTGTGGTGGAGAACCTGGAAGGGAGCCCAATGTTACTGCGGGTGGAGAGTGAATCACGCAATCACTGGATCAGCCTGGATCTCCAGGGTTCCCCAAATCGGTTAGCGTTGAATGCGCGGGTACAGCTGACAGCAGGGGATCTGGTGCAGGAAGGGGAAGTGCTTAGCGGGGGCAGCTACCTGTCGCAGAACGATCTGCGGCTCCACTTCGGCCTGGGCGCACGCGCGAAGGTGGACACGGTCGAGATTACGTGGCCGAGCGGCAAACGTGAAAAGCTTACCGGTCTGACAGCGGACCGCTATTACAAGATCAAAGAAGGCGCGGGTGTTGTCTCCAGCGCAGGCCCAGTTCAGTTGCCGGCCCGTAAGTAGATGGAAGATGGTGAACAGTTTAGATGTCCCCCACTCAAGCCAAACGCGGCTTGAATGGGCCACCCGGAGTTCATTGAGCACCCGGAGTTGTTTGAGGTTGATAGGGGAGAGTTAGAGCGGGCCATCGACTGACGGCGGCTTCACCTCTAGACAAAGGATTTGTCTAGGTTCCTTCCGTGATATACGATGCGAAGCAAAGCTCAGGCGTGCACCCCAGGTGAGATCGCAGGAAGCGCTTGACCCCATCTGGACGACCCAGCACACGGTAACTTCTATGAGCAAGCCTAAGCGCGATAGCACGCTCCCCGCTGGGCCTGTCAGCCTAAAAACGCTGGCTGCTTATCTTGAGCTCGACCCGGCTACGGTGTCGGTTGTGCTGAATGATGTGCCGGGCCGCTCGATTCCTGAAGCTACGCGGGAGCGCATCCGGGCCGCGGCCAAGAAGTTCCAGTACCAGCCCAGCTTCCTGGCTCGATCCTTGCGCAATCACCGTACGATGACAATCGGCATTCTTGTGCCGGTGCTTGCAGATGGCTATCACGCGGAAGTAATGAGCGGCATTGGCGACCGGCTGATGGAGGAGAAATACTTTTATTTCATCGCTCACCATAAACATCGCGCTGACCTGATCGAAGAGTATCCCCGCCTGCTGATGAGCCGCGGTGCTGAGGGCATTATCAGCATCGACACTAATCTGTTACATTCCATGCCCGTCCCCGTTGTCGCCATCGCCGGTCACCGCCGTATCGCCGGCGTGACGAACATAGTGCTGGATCACAAGCGAGCCGCCGAACTGGTGCTGCGCCATCTCTATGATCTCGGGCATCGCAAGATTGCCTTCATGCGCGGCCAACCTTACAGCGCTGACTCCGCTGAGCGATGGCAGGGCATTGTGATGGTGGCTGCTGACCTGGGCCTAACGATTCGTCCGGAGCTGACGATCCAGTTGGATCAGGATCTTACTTCACCAGAACTTGGATATCCCGTGGTGGAGCAACTGCTGGCACACCATCGCAATTTCACGGCGGTGGTTTCGTTCAACGATATGTCGGCGATCGGATCGCTTCGCGCGCTGCATGACGCGCAGCTTATGGTTCCGCGTGACGTGTCGGTGGTCGGATTCGATGACATCAAGGAAGCCGCGTTCCAGACACCGAGCCTCACGACCATTCGGCAACCCTTGCAAGCCATGGGCAAATTGGCGGCAGACCTGCTGCTTGGCCAACTGAAGTCTCCGCCGGTGGCATCGCCATCAGAAGTTGCGGTTGAGCCTGAACTGATCGTGCGCGAATCTACGGGTCCCCCCAGGGGTGGCCTGACTAAAGCCGGGTCAAGGCGTTCAGCTGCGCGCGGATGAATGTGTTACTTGTTCCGGCCGGCTGATTCCCAAAAAGAAATCCGTTCCAAAAGCGGTTCACCAGCTCCGCAATGTCTCGGATTGCCATCGTGGTGCGACGTACCCTGCCTGTTATGGTTCAACTGCCGGTGAAGCGGAATCGTATGAGGCAGCGGAAGCGCTTCTTCCTCATTCCTCTGGTGTTAGCCTGCGTGGTGTACTCCGGGTATGCTTAGCGTGCGTCGCCCGGCGTAGTTGCGCAGCCCGACCAGCGACCCGCAGACTGGCTTTGGAGACCCGTATGAAACGCCTGCTCTTAGTTGTTTCCGCGCTCTTTTCGCTTGTGTCCACGATGGCCACTGCCCAGGAACCGACGATGGATCTGTTCTGCAACGCCGGTCTGCGAGCGGACGGATACATCGATGTGTCGGCCATGCCGACTGCGCCCAACTTTCCTGCTTCCGACAATGGTGCGACGAGTTCGTCTCCTTTTACGGTCACGCTCCCGGTCAACGGCATTGCCGGGCTGACTGCTGTAGTTACAATTCCCTCGCTGCACGGTGGGCAAGCGGGCCCCATCTATACGGTTAGCAATGGAACGCTGATCTTGAACGGATTCTCGGCGGAGAACGGCGAAATCCTGAGCCTCACGTTTAATCAACCAGTCTCGGGTGTCGGGCTGGTGGCCAATAGTGTGGGGCGCCAGTCAGACTTTACTTTGCAGACAGATGCACCCTCGGGCACCCCCCCTAACTTTGCAAACTCTGCAGACACGCTCACAATCGCGCCGAAGTTCTACAGCATTCCGTTGCAACAAGTTGATCTGCAGGCTGGCTTTACCACGGCATTTGTTCTTTTCGGCGGTAGCTCTGATTTCGGAACACCCAGCCTGTCTAACATTCGGGTGCAGAGCAAGACGGCTTCACTGCAAGGCCTGGTGCCCAAGAGGGGCCTGCAGCAATGGCTGGTGAGCGAATCAGTGCAGTCTCCCTTCGTGGGCGATGCTTCTTCGTGGCCCGATCAATCTGGGAACAATCACCCGGCAACGCAAACCATCCCTTTACAGCAACCTGGCCAGGTGCAAGGGGACGGCAATGCATGTCAGCCAGCGTTTTCGTTTAGCGGTAATCAGTTTTTTGATTTCAATCTGCCCATCGATGGATGGCAGCAGATGACGGTTTTTCTGGTTGCGAAGTCTGCAGGCGCTGGTCCCGGTGGGTCTGCGCCCGCTGCTGCCGCAGCAATTTTCTGGAATGAGAATGCGCTTTGGGGCAACACGTTCGTGACCCCGCAACAGACCCGGGCTATCTTTCGCTTCGGTACTACCCAGGCCGGCAACCAGCCTTACTTTGCGCGTCCCGTGACAGTGGGAGAAGACTTCACCATCACCCGTGCAGTACACAACGGCAGTACGGATTCGCTCTACGTGAATAGCCTGCTGGCAGTGCGACAGGGCAATAAGCTCCCCGTGCTTGGCGGCACGACTGGCGCCGGCTTCATCGGCCGGGGCGTGAACAACACCTACTTCAAAGGCGAGATCAGCGAAGTGTTGGTGTACAACCGTGTACTCTCGGGGGACGAGATAGCTGGGGTCGAAGCTTATCTGAGAAATAAATTTGGTACGAGATAGGCTGGTTAGATCGAAGGAAGCACTGGCTATCATTCACTCTTGCCGCAGCCCGGATGACTTAAGAACCGCGCTTGTCGTCCAGCAGAAAAATCGTGAATGCCGGCGTCTATACAACGCGGGCAGGTTGCTCCTGCTTACGGGGCGGGACGGCCACGCCGTCGGGTGCAACGTGAGGGGTGTTACGAGCGAGTGCTGCCGCCAGCGCGTTACGGCCAATTGGCTTTGAGAGATAGTCGTCCATGCCGGCAGAAAGGTATTTTTCCCGGTCGCCGCTCATGGCATTTGCAGTCAGCGCGATGATGGGCACATGGCCGCCGGTCTTTCCCTGCAGAGAACGAATTCTCCTGGTGGCTTCGGTGCCATCCATTTCCGGCATTTGCACATCCATGAGGATCAAGTCGAAGCTTTGTGCCTCGCAGGCCTCGATTGCTTCCCGACCGTTGTTCGCAACCGTTACGATGTGACGATCCATGGCCAACATCCCCTGGGCTACTTTCTGATTGAAAACGCTATCCTCGACCAGCAAAATGCGCAGGGGACGCATCGCGGGGGATGTAACCGTGACTGGTATCTGGGTCTGGAGAATACTTGCGGTGTTGCCCAGCGTTTTCAGCAGCAGGTCGAGCAAGACACTTCGTGCGATTGGTTTTAAGGCGAACTGAGAAATCTGCAGCTCGCGGCACTGTTCGGCAGATTCCATCTGTTCGGCAGAGGAGAGCATGATTACCTGGCAGACGGTCAACTCCTTTGCGCTTCGGATGGTCCGCAACAAGGTGAAGCCGCTCATGTTCGGCATGTCATCGTCGAGAATAAGAAGAGTGTAGGTGATATTCGATGTGAGCGCCCGATCAAGCAGCGCCAGTGCTTCTGCGCCACTCTCCGCAAGGTCGACCACCATACCCCAGCTGGTGAGCATTTTTTCCAGTATGCGGCGGTTGGTCGCGTTATCGTCAACAACGAGCACACGCACACCGCGCAGCAGCTCGGGGCTTGGGACCCTTCCCGGCTCCGGTATCTGGGTTGCCGGTGCAAGCTGGGTGGTAAAGCTGAACTGGCTGCCGGCGCCGAGTTCACTTTGGACCCAGATGCGGCCGTGCATGATTTCTACCAGGCGTTTGGAGATGCTTAGACCCAGACCGGTGCCGCCGTACACACGCGTTGTGGAGGAATCTGCCTGCTCAAATGCACCGAAGATGGAATCCACTCTATCGGTGGCAATGCCGATGCCGGTATCACGAATGGTAAAACGGATGGTCAATCCGCTTACCTGGCGCTCCTGGGAAACACTCACAACGACCTCTCCATGCTGGGTAAATTTGATTGCGTTCCCGGTAAGGTTGATGATGATCTGGCGCAGCCTTCCAGCATCGCCGACCACTTGCTCAGGAACGTCCTCTGCAATCTCAAAGGCCAGCTCCAGCCCTTTCTGATGAGCTCGAAACGATAGCGCTTTCATGGTGTCGGCGATGAGCTGGTGCAAGGCGAACGGTTGCGGATCGAGCGTTAGCTTGCCTGCCTCAATCTTTGAGAAGTCAAGAATGTCGTTGAGCAAAGAGAGCAGGCCATCCGCACAGGTTTTCACCACGGAGAGGTAGTCGCGCTGGGTGGGCGTCAGGTCTGTTTCCAGTGCGAGTTCTGTCATGCCCAGGATGCCGTTCATGGGCGTACGTATCTCGTGGCTCATGTTAGCGAGGAACTCGCTTTTGGCACGGTTCGCCGCTTCGGCAGCCTCCTGGGCAAAGCGGCGTGCGCTGATATCCACCATCACACCAAACAGCTCCGGCTGGCCATCTGGACCGGCGATCACGCGAACGCACGTCCGGAGCCAGAGCAGACGGCCGGTGGCAGCTATCATCCTGTGCTCGATTTCCTGGGGCTGCCGTTCACGCACTGCCCGAGCGCAACACTGGTCTGCCAGGGATCGATCATCTGGGTGCAGGTGGTCCTGCCAAAAGCCTGGCTGCTGCAGCCAGTCTTGCAGGGGATAGCCAAACAAAGATTCCGCTTCGCGGTTGATGAAGCTAAAAGTGGTGCTGCATGGATCACGACGCCAAAGGACTACCTGTGCGGACTCGACCAGTTGCCGGTAGCTCTGTTCACTTGATTCCAGCCGCAGGTTCTGATCGGAGAAGCGCCGGTCGACCACCGAAGTGAGCAGGGTCATGCCCAGAACGAAGATTGTCACTGCGGTGATGCTGCCCAGGCCCAACGACGAGATGCTGATCGCATGAGTTACTTCGGGCGGCGTCCGGGAGGGAAGAAGCGTGGCAGCGGCCATGCCGGTGTAGTGCATTACGGGGATGGCCGCGCCCATGAGCACCGCGGCGCCTATCTTTCTGCCGGTACCGGCCTGCCGGTCATCCCTCAGGCTGAAGGTCAGCTCCAGCGCAACGAGTGAGATGGCGACTGCAAATATCACCGAGAGCGCGACCAACGGTAGAGAGAAGAGAAAGGTCGCGGCGAGGCGCATGGCGGCCATACCTATGTAGTGCATCGCCGCGATGCCGCCACCCATGACCAGGGCGCCGGAGACGAACGCTGGTCTGGTCATCCTGGGGCGGCTCACGACGAACAAGGCCGCAGCCGAAGCGAGCACAGCGCACAACAGTGAAAGTGCCACTGTGGGCCAGTCGTAGTAGATGACGATGGGCAGGCGGCAGGCGAGCATCCCGATGTAGTGCATGGCCCAGATGCCCATGCCCATGGAGAGGGCTCCGCCGGTTAGCCATGCGCAACGGGCAACCCCACGTGCAGCACTGACGCGGCCCGCAAGATCAAGCGCAGCATAGGAGGCAAGGACGGAAATGACGACCGACAAGCCTACTAACCAGTAGTTGTACGACATGATCATCGCAGTGTCGTTTGTGCCCATGGGTCCATCGGAGGGAAGCGCCACGCATGTAGCTGAATCTGTTTTCCACAATGCAGATCATCAACTTGTGGGAGCAAGCACCGCGTCATTCGGTACCCTGCCGCTGATCGTGAGTATTCCTGGGTCCCACAGCACCCCATACCATTCTTCATCGGCCACGATGCAGTGCGCAGCAGTTAGCGGCGGTTCGAGATGCGTGACGAGGCATAAGAGCTACGGAGGTAATCATGCAAAGCGGCACGACGTTTGTGGATGCGCACGGCTGGGGGCAGGGCAAGCCAAGCGCGCTGCTCACACCCTGCCGGCTGATGAACGGGAGCCCAGCAGTGCCGGGTGCAGATGTCCCCCACTCAAGCCGAAACGCCGGCTTGAATGGGCCACCCAGAGTTTGAGTTGGGTTAGAGGGAGCGCGGCGGCGTGCTGATTCCTGGGTTACAGATACCAGGGAATATTGACGACTACGATGCGCTGATTTCCCTTGACCAGCAGTAAAAACTTCAGCAACTGGACGCGCTGATTATGAAGCAGGTTCTCCCACCAGTGCCGAACCACCAGTTCAGGCAGCAGGACCGCTACCTTTCTGCCCGGGTTTTCTGTCTCCAGGTGCAGGATGTAGTCCATCAATGGAGCGATGATGAAGCGGTAGGTAGAAGGGATCGTCACTAATTCAGGATCAGGCAAGCCGCGCTCGCGAATGGGCACCAGGATTTTGTCGTTCCAGTCCTGGTCGATGCCGTGCGCCTCATCTTCGGAATGCACGTGAACGACTTTGATTTCTTTTGACAGCAGAAGTCCGAACCGCAGGGCCTTCTCCGAGATGCGGTTCCATCCCGCCATGGGTATCACGACCAGGGGAGATTCCAGATTCTTCAGGTTGAGGGGATCTAGTTCCCTGGTCTCGTTTCGCACGCGGGCATAGTGCTGTTTTACAGAAGCCATCAGCAAAATCAGGATTGGAATCAGAAGGGCGGTCACCCAGGCCCCGGAGCGGAACTTCGATGCCAGGACGATGATAGTGGTGAGCCCGGTGGCCGTAGCCCCCGTGCCGTTCACCAGCATGTGCCAGAGCCTGCCCTTATCTTCGGGCGGCTGCTTTTTCCAGTGAACAACCATGCCGGCCTGGGAAAGGGTAAACGCAAGAAAAGCGCCAATCGCGTAGAGCGGGATCAGACGGTCGGTGACGCCTTTAAAGAGAATCAGGATCAACGCGGTAAAGCCGGTAAGCGCGTAAATGCCATGCGAGAACAGGAGACGGCGGCCGCGCAGAACGAAGACATGCGGCAGGAAGTCATGCAGGGCGATGGCTCGTGCCAGGCGGGGAAAATCCGCAAAGGCTGTGTTCGCACTGAGCGCCAGCGCCAGCAACACGGAGCCCATGGTAACGAAGTAGAACCATCCACGCCCGAAGACAGCGGTGACCAGCAAGCTTAATAGGCTTTGATAACCAGTGCCCTCCGGGTCCATGGCGGTGATTTGGTAGTGCTTGGTAAGCCACGCTGTTCCGTAAAGCAGAACGATCAGGATGGCGATGATGACGGAAAGAGCGTACTGAGCATTCCTGGAGCGCGGTTCGCGGAACGCCATGACGCCATTGGAGACTGCCTCTACGCCCGTCATGGCGGCGCAGCCACCGGAAAAAGCCTTCATCAACATCCAGATGCCGAGGAATTTGGCGGTCTGCGGCAGAGGCATCGGCATCGGGCTCACCGGCAGCGGATGCCCGCCTGCCGCGAACGTTTTATAGGCGCCCACCGCAATCAGGGACAGTAAAGTCCCGATGAACAGAAATGTCGGCACAATGAACGCAGTGCCTGTATCTTTTACTCCACGCAGATTTACTATTGCCAATATGGCCAGGATCAACAGGCATAATGCGAGTGTGTGCGGCTGTAGATGAGGCAGCGCGGAGGTCAAGGCAGTCACGCCTGCCGAGATGCCCACCGCCGCGGTGAGGATGTAATCAATCATCAGCGCCGCTGCGGCTAGTAAGCCCGCTCGCTCGCCCAGGTTTTCGCTCGCAACGGTAAAACTGCCACCGCCGTGCGGGTAGGCGGCGATGGTCTGGCGATAACTGAAGAAGACAATCACCAGCAGGATGAGAATGGCAGTGACGATGGGCAGGAGATACTGCGTTCCGAGAACGCCGAGAGGGATGAGGACTGCGAGAGCTGCTTCCGGGCCGTACGCTGCGCTGGTAAGGGCATCGAGCCCGAAGATGGGAATGCCTGCTGCTACGCCGATCTGTTCTGCACGTTCTTCACTGGTTGCTAACGGCTTGCCAAAAATCTTGTCCTGAATCGCCATGTCGTTGTAGATACTACACCTGTCAAGCAAATTTCTGTCGCTTGCGTATCCATTGGCGCAACAGGAGGAAATCTTTGTTTCTGGTCAGGGCACACGTATCCCCATCCAGGTTTGTCACCCGAGCAACTTTGTCATGCGAACTTGTCGTGTGAACTTGTCATCCCTCGGCTTCGCTCGGGATGACAAAGTTGCTCGGGTGACAAACTTGCTCGGGATGACAAGGAAGTGGGAGGGATAGATTGGACGAAGCTTGTGGTTGGGAAAAAGCTCATTCTTGAGTGCCCATGTCTCCTGACAAAGCGTCGTGAGACATGGGTCACCCAGGTTGTTACTGATCGGGTAAATGACGATTCTGAGTCGACTAGCTTTTAACAGCCGTGAAGGTTGCGGCGCCGTACTCGCCCAGCGTCACGTTGCCTGAGAAGTTGTTGCCGGTCACTACACCGCTGAACACGAAGTTTACTTCGTAGCCGTTCGCGGGCATCATGCTGCTTAGCACTACGTGGTTCGCGTCTACGTGGCCGTCAAACTTCGCGTCGAAGATTTCACCCTTCTGCTCGCCGGTGACTTTGTTGCCTTGCTGCTTGAGGATGAATTGCTGCTCGCCGACACCCCGTATGTATTGGATGGTTGCCTTCCAGGTACCCGAGACGTCGACCGGAGATCCCGTGTACACGGGCGGGTTTTCGAAGTGGCCTGGATTGCGCAGATACTTCGAAATCGTTTCTGCGACGATTATGTGATCGCCGGGCAGCATCATGTAGGGCATGATGCCGATGGAGGACTCCATCTTGTCGGGCCGGCTTCCCCGGCCGCCTACCACCAGGATGCGCGGCGTGCCTTTATCGAGCTTTGCTACCAACTCTGTGCCGGTTATGCCGACCTTGTTGGCGTCCCAGTGAATGTCGAGCGTTGAGGAGCGATTGGATAGGTCCTCCTCCGGCGGGTTTACCTTGGTTGTTACGGAAGGAATCCCCTTCAGGGCGTCGGCCATGTAGTTGTTCCAGGCCAGCCACTGTTTCTGCTCCGCATCGTGGTCGCGCTTGTACCATTGCCGCACGGCCGCTAACATGCCCATCGCTTCTTCCTTGCCTACCTTCAGGGCTCGTCCCCAGTTGTGGTGCGGGGCGGCATTCCAGAAAGCGGCGGCGCAGAGATCCTTAGGGCCGAGCAACACGCCGGCTGCCTGTGGTCCGCGCATGCACTTGCCGCCGGAGTAGGCGACGAAGGTCGCGCCGGCTGCGATGTGGATGTTGGGCACACGGGGTTCTTCGGCCGCGGCATCGACGAACACCGGAATGTTCTTTTCCTTGCCGATGGCGCAGATCGTATTGATCGACAGCGGCTCCTGGAAGGAACGGGGCTGCGAAAGCATGTAGATCATGGCCGTTTGGTCAGTAATTTTGGAACGAAGCTCTTCATTGGTCTCGACTTCGACGATTTCTGGCCCAGACATGCGGACGCCGAAGTCGTAAGGGTTGCGCGAGTGCTTGGGAATGATGACCTGGTTACGCGCCTTCTTGTACGGCATTGCCTGTGCGCGCTCCGGGTCGGTGCCGCAGATGCATGCAACCGTGGCGAGAGCAATTGCAGCCTCACAGCCGGTGGTGACGATCGCACTGGGCGCACCCATGTGGCTGGCGATTTCTGCCCCGACGGCGGCCATCATTTCGTCCATCTGCACGTAATGGTGCGATGCCTCGAACATAGCCTGCTTTACTTCTGGCAAGGACTGCGAGCCGGAGATGATGGTGTAGGTTCCGCGAGCATTCACAATCGGACGGACGCCGATGCGGGTGTAGATATTGTCTGTTGGTGTTCCAGAGTCGACCAGCGACTGTGTGGTTGCGGGTCCGCTCGCGGTCGTCGTTGCGGATGCCAGTGGCCCCGCGGCGGTCATAGCGGTTAGCACACCGGCTTGCTTCAGCAGATCGCGCCGCGTCACCAGCCCATTCTGTTTGTCTTCTACTTCAGGCATTTGCTTTTTCAACGGAACACTCCTCGTGTCTAGGACTTCTCGGTACGCGTAAGCACTTCATGCAGACGGCGGGCCACAATGGCGTCTTCTCCCGGCTGCAGCATCCATACTCCAACTACCAGAGTGTTGGCATTCGATGGGATGCCCTGGTTGGGCGGCTGGCCGCTGTTCGGGTTTAGTTCAATGGAAGGTTTCCCAGCGCGCAGTGCCGCCAGAATCTCTGGCGTCGTTACGCCACGGACGGATGGATCGAAGCGCACTAACAAATGCGGTACATGGTTGGCGATGCGGGGCACTACGGTTTCGGTGGTCACCGAAGGTATGCCTTTGAGCGCGGCGGCGATCAGGTCGGCTCGCTTTTGATAGTCACCCTGCATCGATTCCTCGGTGTGCGAGAGAACCCAGTCCACCGCAGCCACCATGCCGACGATCTGTTCCTTGGCCACTTTCATGCCGCGGCCTACGCCCTCGTTAGGGTTGTTGTTGTCCTGGGCGAGATCGGTCAGGTGTTTTTTGCCCAGCAACAAGCCGGCATTTTGCGGTCCGCGCATGCCTTTGCCACCGGAGAAGCAAACAAGGTCGAAACCCATCCCGGTGTATTTCCAGAGGTTGGCGATAGGGGGCATGTCGGCCGCGGCATCGAGGTGGCAGGGAATGTTGTGCTCATGCGCAACGCGGAGCCACTCTTCCCGGCCTATCTGCGCTGTGCCGGCTTCGCCGTCCTCTTCCTCGGCTGCGTTGAAGAAGTTGGTCATGATGGCATTGCCGGCAGCGCAGGCGCGTTTGTAATCTTCCAGGGTAACGACCTCAGTGATGCGTGCACCGCAGAGGAAGATGGCGTGATCGTAACCATAGCGGTGTGCCTTTTGTACGATCACCTGGTTCTTCATTCCCTCGATCGACTGCGGCATGGCCATGGGCGAGCAGTTGTTGGCGTACTGCAGGCAGGCGGCGGTGGCCAGAGTGATGGCGCCGGCCGCGCCGGAGGTCACCACTGCGCCTTCGCACTTGAGACGCCTGGCGATGTACTCTCCTGACTTGATCTGCAGATCATGCAGACGCACAGGATGAAGTGCTGCCTTGCGCACGGCTTCCACCACTACAGGAGGCATGCAGGCTGCTGTCAGGGTGGTGTAGGTACCGGCTGCATTGATGATGGTGGGAACGCCTAGTTTCTCGTAGTAGTCTTCCCCATCTGCTTTCGCCTCGGCTTCCGCCGGTCGGGGCAAGTGCGGAAAACCGAGGCCGGCGGCGACGGCGGTTGTCCAGCGGAAGAAACGGCGGCGAGAGAAAGGGGTATCTGCGATTCGATTCTGTTCTGACATTGTGGTGGCGCGGCGTGCTCTTCATTATCGCGCAGATCATTGGGATGAGCGCAGCCGGTTTACATTTTCAGGAGAAAATCGCCGGGTCCCGGCCGTGTTGGTTACGGGGAACACACCGGTTAGAGGAATTGGCTGCCAGGCCGACGCACCACCACCTCGGCATCGATAACCGCATAGCGCTGCAGGTAGATCGAGCTGGTGTGCATGCCGGCGATCGCTGTTTGCTGCATACGCGTTATTTGGGAGGGATGGTCTTGCAGATGGATCAGATGGGCATCAGCGGTTGCATTGATGCACCGGAGGCGATATCTGCGACCCGGAATCAGTGGCAGTGCCGCCTGTCGCGAGACAGGATGGCCGTTGATTAGCCAGTGATTTTCGGTGTTCTCTGTGCCAGGCCGGTGCTCAAGCATGAGTTCGATCAACACAGCACTTTCCTGCGTTGGATCGGCGCGAGGTGGGACTGGTAAACGGAGGAGGGGCTGCGCCGCTGCCTGTCGCATCGCTTGCAAGGTAGCCGGGGTGGCAGCGGGTTCCGCATGAAACGAGATCAGGGTGGCGTTGGGGAAGTTGCTGGCTGCAGGCGCAAGCCGTACCGGCTTCATGCGGAGCAAGCACGGACCTTCACGGGAGGTGCGGCGGAAGGTGGGGAAACCAGCGGCATGCCTGGCGCCTGCGCCTGCGGCGGCACTCGCGGCCAATTGGAGAAAACGTCTGCGCTTCATGATGAGCTCCGCCGACTGGAGTTCGCACCCGACTTTGTAAGGAAACTTTCTATAGTACAGTGGTCGAAGTGTAGCATCGCTGCCGCCTGAAGAGGTAAGCAATTTGGACCATCCGCCACAGAAACCTCAGGGGTCCCCGGCTGATTCGAAGCTGGGCATGGACGCCCAGATCGCGCGCGCTGATTTTTACGACGGCCGTCCCCACACGGTCCAGCCACCCGCCGCGCCGGTGATGGCAAAAGACGACTGGGATGGCTACGGCGGCGAAGGCGACTACGCGGCCGCGAACGGTAACACGCACGCGGTGATGACTGCGGGCCACGGTATTCGCGACGCCTTATACACCGGTCAGCTCAAGAACGCTCTGCCCAGCGGAGAAACCTTCGACTGCGTGGTGGTAGGTGGCGGTATCAGCGGTTTGGCGGCCGCACACCTCTTCACCGAGAAGACTGGCCGCGCCAAACATTGCCTCGTGCTGGAAGACCATGCCATGTTCGGCGGTGAGGGACGGCGCAACGAGTTCGTCGTGGACGGCCAACGCTTGATCGCCGGCCAGGGATCAGCCACCTACTTTCCTTCTTTCCCTGAGTCGCTGACGCAACGGTTCTATGAGTCCGTCGGCTTCGATGGCAAGCCTTTGGAGTACCAGGCGTGGGGAGGCGGTCAGCCTGAGCTGGACGTGAACACACTCCCCTATGTGCGCGGCAGCAAAGACTCCGCCATGTTCTTCGGAGCGCGGCATGGTCACCCCGAAGGGTTTTGGCTGTTCGATCCCTGGGGTAAGAAACTTGCGGGCGCTCCGGTGGCAGACGACGTCAAAAGGCAATTGCTGAAGGCGCGCGAAGGGAACCCGAGCTTTGTTTTGCCCAAGGTAGATGGCGACCCGATTTCGCGAGCGCTTGACAGCATCAATCTCGAAGATCATTTGATGCAGCGGGATGGACTCACGCGCGAGTTCATCCGCACGTACATGCCGCATGCGGCCGACTGGGCAGGGTCTTCCGCAGATGAGAATTCTGCTTATGCCAACTACGCGCCTGAGCTGCTGTTCCCCTGGAAAAACGAGACCGGACAGCAAATCTTTCCCGGCGGCAACACGGGCATTGCGCGGTTTATCGTGAAGGCCATGATTCCTGAAGCTATGCCTGGTCCGTCGACCCTGGCGGGCATGTGTCTGGGCAAGGTGGATTTCAGCAAACTGGATCAGGCGGGGCAGCCAGTTCGGATACGGTTGGGGGCGACGGTCGCGGATGTGCATCACGAAGGAGATGGCGTTCGTATCATCTACGCGGTGGGTGGCAAGCTATTCAGCGTGCATGCGAAGTCTGTCGTGATGTCGGCTGGTTGGACGACGGCCAGGACCATCTCAGATCTGCCGGGCAATTATCGTGAAGCCTATCAGCAGTTTCATCGCATGCCCTGCGCGGTGATCAATATCGCGGTGCGCAACTGGCGCTTCCTGGCGAAGATGGGGATTACGGAATGCCAGTGGTTTGAAGGCCTGGGAACTGGATTCGCGGTGCGGAAGACGGCGCTCTTCGGGGGCATTCCGCCAACGATTAGTCCAAACGACCCAACCGTGTTGCGGCTGAAAGTTTCTCTTTCGGAACCGGGCGTTCCGCTAGCCCAACAATGCACTCGCGGAAGAATGCGCCTGCTGAGTACGCCGTACTCCGAGTACGAGCGAACGATTCGCGAACAGATGACACTGATGTTTGCCAAGAGTGGCTTCGATGCTCGCCGGGATATCGCCGGCATCATCGTGAACCGTTGGGGCCATGCTTATTTGTGTGGCCAGCCGGGGTTCTTCTTTGGTCTTGATGGCAAACCAGCGCCGCGTGAGCTGATGCGGCGCGCTCCGTTTGGCAAGATTGCGTTCGCTAATTCTGATCTCTCGGGCATCATGGATCACCGTGCGTCGATTGCCGAGTCAGACCGTGCGGTGAATCAGCTGCTGTCGTGATTGCTACGGGTTGAAGTTTGCGGTGTCCGGTGTCCGCTGTTGTTAGTAGAGAACACCACGGCTCAGCGCAGATGTCCCCCACTCAAGCCAAACGCGGCTTGAATGGGCCACCCACGGCTTTCATGGGCAGCCACGGCTTGTCTGGGCCCCAGGGCTTGTGTGGGCACCCCAAGGCCGCATGGGCAGCCACGGCCCCGGGTGTTCGCTGCTAACCTGATGGGGAGCTCTTTGGGTTTGACAGCTGATTTGCGGGTGTGGTCCACTCGGGAGCGCACTTGTACAACAAAGATTACAAACTTCGGGGCGGAACAATTTGGCTACGCAACGCATTGGCATCATCATGCATGGCATCACGGGCCGCATGGGTTACAACCAACACCTGGTGCGCTCCATATTGGCTATCCGGGAGCAGGGCGGGGTGGCTCTCGCCAGCGGCGATCGCGCCATGCCCGATCCCATTCTGGTCGGGCGCAACCTTGAGAAAGTCTCGGCCATCGCCAAGCGTCACGGCATTGAGCGCGTTGCCAAAGATATTGAGTCCGCGCTTGCCGATCCGCAGGACACCATTTTCTTTGACGCCGGTTCGACGCAGATGCGGGTGCCCATCCTTAAGAGGGCCATCGAGGCCGGCAAGCACGTGTATTGCGAGAAGCCGCTTTCTGAAACTCTGGAAGAGTCCCTTACCCTGGCGCGATTAGCGGCAGCTCGTGGCGTCAAGAGCGGGGTTGTGCAGGACAAGCTTTATCTGCCCGGGCTGCGCAAGCTGCGCATGCTGAAGGATGCGGGATACTTTGGGCGGATACTTTCCGTTCGCGGCGAATTTGGATATTGGGTGTTCGAGGGTGACTTGCAGCCCACGCAACGGCCTTCCTGGAACTATCGCAAGGCAGAGGGCGGGGGCATCATCCTGGACATGCTGCCGCATTGGCGATACGTACTCGACAACCTGTTCGGTGCGGTGGAAGCGGTTAGCTGTCTCGGCGCTACCCACATAACGGACCGAATCGATGAAAGTGGCAAGCCGTACAAAGCCGATGCTGACGACTCGGCGTATGCCACATTTCAGCTGCAAGGCGGCATCATCGCGCACATCAACTCGTCCTGGACGGTGCGTGTGAAGCGCGACGACCTGGTGACCTTCCAGGTGGATGGTACTCATGGTTCGGCGGTTGCCGGCCTTACCCACTGCTACACGCAGCACCGCGTGAACACGCCGCGGCCGGTGTGGAACCCCGACGTGCCGCAGACCATGCAATTCAACCAGCAATGGGATGCGGTACCCGATACGCAGGTGTTTGAGAACGGGTTCAAGCTGCAGTGGGAAGATTTCATCCGTCACGTGGTTGAGAACAAGCCCTGGCGGTTCGATTTGCTGGAAGGCGCAAAGGGCGTGCAGTTGGCCGAGCTCGGTTTGCAGAGTTGGGCTGAACGCCGATGGGTTGATGTGCCTGCCCTGACTGTAGACGGCCCGGTCAAAACTAAATAGGGTTTGCGGTGAAGGTAAAAACATATGGCATTCGAGTCGATCAATCCAGCTAGCGGCGAACGTATCGAGCTTTATCCAGAGCACAGCGCGAGTGAAACCGAGCGTCGTTTGCAGCTTGCGTGGGATGGCTGGCGCAGCTGGTCGCGTACGCCCCTTGAGCAACGCACCGATTTTTTGCTTCGGCTGGCTGGCCTGTTGGAGGAGCGCGCTGAGCAGTACGCGCGCCTGATTACGCTTGAAATGGGCAAGCCCCTGGGTGAGGCGATCGGCGAAGTGAAAAAAGCAGCTTTCGGCGCGCGCCATTTTGCTGAAGCCGGAGCCGCTTATCTGCAGACCGAGCCGGTGCCCGGTACACCTGGCCGGGTGGTCTACGAATCGCTTGGGCCCGTGCTTGCGATCATGCCGTGGAATTTGCCTTTCTGGCAGGTGCTCCGCTTTTTCATTCCTTCTGCCTTGGTTGGCAACACTGTTGTGGTGAAGCACGCCGAGAGTGTTCAGGGTAGTGCACTTGCGCTTGAGAGCCTGGTTCGGGATGCGGGTGGACCTGAAGGGCTTTACGTGAACCTTGCAGTGCAGCGCGGCTCGGTGCCGGCGTTAATTGCGGATGCGCGTATCCGTGCAGTCACAGTTACGGGCAGCGTCGGGGCAGGGCGGGCGGTAGCCCAGGAGGCCGGCCTGCGAGGGAAAAAGGTCGTGCTGGAGTTGGGCGGTTCCGACCCTTACATCGTGCTGCAGGACGCGGACATCGCGAAGGCAGTTACCCTGGGAGTGACGTCGCGCTACTCCAACAATGCGCAGAGCTGTATTGCCGCCAAGCGCTTTTTACTTGCTGAATCCGTCGCAGATACGTTTACCAGGGCTTTTGTGGAGCAAGCGGCTGCGCTCAAGGTGGGTGATCCCTTGTTGCCCGACACGCGATTGGGTCCACTGGCCCGCGCCGATTTGCGAGCCAGTACGGAACGCCAGGTAGCAGAAGCGGTGGCAGCCGGGGCGCGTGTGCTTACGGGCGGCAAATCTTTGGACGGCCCAGGATTCTTTTATGCCCCTACTGTGCTCACAGGCCTGCCGCACGATGCGAAGGTAGCTCGGGAGGAATTCTTCGGTCCGGTGGCGCTTTTGTTTACCTTCAAGACGGACGAGGACGCGGTGCGGCTAGCCAATGATACGGATTTCGGTTTGGGCGCGGCTGTCTGGAGTCAGGATCCGGCGCGCGCCAACGCAGTGGCGGCGCAAGTGGAAGCTGGCGCCATCTTCATCAATGACTTTGTGCGATCGGACCCGAGAGCGCCGTTTGGGGGCGTGAAGAGTTCCGGCATCGGCCGGGAACTCGGGGCACTGGGCGCCCGCGAACTGACGAATGCCAAGCTGATTTGGGAACCGGCCTGAAAGTAACCTGTTGTTCAGCGTGCTATTTGTAGGCGTGGATGAGTTCGATGGCTACGCCGCCGATTGAGTTTGTATCCATGTAGTCATACTGGCCGGACCCTGCTTTTCCGATATCTCCCCAGGCCCCGCTTTGCCACACGTGATAACCCAGTTTCTCGAATGCGGCCACGGCCTGGTCCAGGTCTTCGACAGGCATGCCCAGATGCTGGATGCCCTCGCCGTGCGCTTTCAGGAAGTCTGCATAGATGTTGGGCGGCGTAGGTGGCGCCACAATCCATTCGTAACTGAACTGGTCGAATTTCTGATAGCCCACATCGAACGTCAACGACAGCGGCTGCCCACGGTACGTCGAGTCTGGCCTGGGTGTTGCATGCTCCATGCGAAATGCAGGAAAGCCAAGTTTCTGCCAGTAGTCTGAAACGCTGGCCGAATCGCGAATCACCGGCGCGATGTGGTTCACCTTGCCGGGTGCTCCTGCGGCAGGCGCGCCTCCTGGCCAATACACCAGACCTAACACGAACTTGCCCTTCGGCTCTGTATCGAAATAGGTGTAGGTAATCTTCTTTCCGTCCCGAGTGAAGCTTAGCTGCTGCAATACGCCGACGCCCAGGCGGCGCATGCGTTTGATCTCCTGTGCCATGGCCGCTTCTGTCGGTACTTCATGAACGATGGAGAAGATGCCGTCGCCATGCTTGCCCAGAAAATCATTCCAGGCATTCAATTGGCCTTCGGCGGGCTGCACCATGTTGACCGTGAGGTTACCCAGGTGCCCTGTCATTTCCCAGGCCCAAAGCTTCACCGGCTTGCCGTGGTCTTGCCCGGTCATCAGAATGTTTGGGTATTCCTGAATATCAGTCATACCGAGGGAGACCCAACCCGGCTTTACGGCGTCGATGTTTTGCACCAGCCAGGTAACGCTGTTGGCTGATTCGTAGCAAGTGGGCATGGCGGCCAGACCGGAACCAGTCATCCCAAACGCCAGAGCGAAAAGGGTCAACAGCTTCATTCGTTTTCTCCAGACTGCATTACAACGGGAGCGTTTTGGAGGGCGATCCCCGCCCGCGAAGCAATCATGATAGAGCCGTCAAAAAAACGTTGCCGACGAGTGCAGGCAGGTTCATACTTGGTTGGCGACATACTAATGAAACATTATTAATTAATCAAACGATAGCCGCCAGCGGCTTTCATCGCCCGGCCGTCAAGGCCTGCAACAGGAGAAAACCCGGCATGAAGGGAACATTTGCAGTCGCTCTTCTGCACCTGAGCGTAGCCACATGCTTGCTGGGGCAGATGACGGGTATGGGTCACCCGCCTGATTCTGCCGCAAAGATACCGGTCACCCGGCCGTCGAACATAACCTTTAGCAAAGACGTGGCGCCGATTCTGCAGCAACACTGCCAGAGCTGTCATCGTCCGGGTGAAGGCGCTCCCTTTTCCATGCTGACGTATACGGAGGCGAGGCCCTGGGCGCTGGCAATGAAAAAGATGGCGTCTTCGCGGGCCATGCCGCCCTGGTTCGAAGATGGTAAGACAGAAAAGTTCGAGAACAATCGATCTTTGTCGCAGGAGCAAATCGATACCATTGCAGCCTGGGCGGACGCGGGCGCGCCCGAGGGCGATCCGAAGGATCTGCCTCCAACTGTTCAGTGGGTGAAGGGGTGGACCATTCCCAGCCCGGACAAGGTGTTTCAATTGCCGCGGCCGTTCGCTGTTCCGGCCAAAGGCATTCTGGACTACGAATATGTAATTTTACCGACTGGCTTCACCAAAGATACGTGGGTTCAGGACGTAGAGGCTGCGCCGACGGATCGCTCGGTGGTTCACCACATTGTTGCTTATGTTCGCAAGCCAGGTTCCAATTATTTCAAGGGCCAGCCGCTCAACCAGTTTTTTATTGCGCCGCCAGCGAAGAGTGGCGAACAGGCCGCCAAAGACGATGTCCCCAGCGATTGGCTAGTGGGCTATGCGCCCGGCCAGCCGCCCGACATGTTTGTGCCTGGGCAGGCGAAGCTTATCCCTGCAGGATCAGACATTGTGCTCGAAGTGCACTACATGCCGGAAGGAAAAGCGACCAGCGATCAGGCGAACATTGGTTTGGTGCTGGCAAAGGATCCACCCGCCGATCGGGTCATGACGCTGTCTACGGGGAACGAGAAATTCAGGATTCCCCAGGCGATCCCAATTACCGGGTAGACGCCTCTTTCACCACGCGCCGCGAAGTTACTTTGCTGGGCATGCATCCGCACATGCATATGCGGGGGAAAGACATGTCGTACCGGCTCGTGTTTCCCGATGGCCAGACGCGCGATGTTCTCACGGTGCCGCACTACAACTGGCACTGGCAGCTCTGGTACAACCTTGCCAAACCCATCACGCTGCCAGCGGGAACCAGGATCGAGTGCACGGCGCACTACGACAACTCTGCCGGCAATCCGGAGAACCCTGATCCCACCAAAACGATTACCTGGGGCCAACAGAGTTTTGACGAGATGATGGTGTGCTTTTTCAATGTTGCTTTTCCTGCGGATACCCCGGCCAAAGATCTGTTGCCTGTTCCTCAAGAGGAGAAGGCGTCACGCGCGCAGTGAAGCTTTATCTGGTCTCGCGAATGACTCACGCGAAGGTGTGGTGCTGCTGGTGGCTGCTCATGGGCATGATCGTGCCTATGGTACTTGGTTGCACAGACGGCTGCCGGCACTGTGCCTGTGGGCAAAACGCCGATCGCTTTGGCAGTGAATCCGCTGACGCACAAGATCTACGTGGTGAACCATGGTGACAACACAGTCACGATCATCGATGGGGCGACGCGGGCGACCTCGACGCTGTCAGTAGAAGACCGGCCGGATGCGGTGGCGGTAAACCCTGCGACCAATCGCGTTTACGTGACCAACTCAGGCGCGGATTCAGTCACTGTGATTGATGGCGCGACGGATGCCGTTACCGCTACCATTCCAGTAGGCAGCTATCCCCAGGCGCTGGTCATCAACACGAGCACAAACAAGGTTTACGTCGCCAACAATTTCGGCCACAGCGTGACAGTGATCGACGGCGCGAGCAATGCTACCAGTACTATTCAGACCGGCCAGGGGCCGCGAGGTATTGGTCTGAACGCCAGCACTAACCGCGTTTACACCGTTAATTACGGCAGCCAGAATGTGACCGCCGTGAACGCAGCGACCGGCGCGACGGCAAGCGTGGAGGCCGGTAAGCACTGCTGGGCGTTAGCCGTAAATGAAAAGGCAGACAAGATCTACGTGGTTAACGAAGACAGTGCTAACGTGACGATTATTCATGGACCCGGAAACATGACTACCACGGTTGCGGTGGGCGCCATGCCGTTTGCTGTGGAAGTGAACCAGGCGACCGGCCAGGCTTACGTGGCAAGTTACGGCAATGACACCCTTGCGATCATCGATGGCGCCAGCGACAAGATAAGCAGGACGATTGCCCTGGGCACGCATCCCCAGGCCATTGCAGTTGATGCGAAGGCCAATCAGATTTACGTCGCTAACCAACGCACCGCGAACGTGACGGTGATCGACGGCAAGCGGATGCGTGCGGAGGCCCATGTGGATGCGGGATCGATCCCGTTCGCCTTTGCCATCGACCCGTCGAACCACCGGGTATACGTGGCTAACTACAGCAGCAATAACGTGACCGTAATCCAGGGTAAAACCACACCATGACCGGACAGATAACCGTAACCTTGCTGCTCAGGTTCAAAAAGATCGTTGGCGGCTTGGGCTGCTTACAGGCGGTCGCCGCTTGTTTACTCTGTTTCGCGGCCATCAGTGCACATGCTTTCGACGCCAAGGATCACCCGGTCAAATTTCGGGTGGTGGCTATTGCGGAAGCAGGGCCTGGTGACCACGCGGCCTTTGTGGCGGCCGCTAAGGTCTGGCTGGACCAGCTAGCCAGGGAAAACGACTTTGCGATCGATTACATCAGCAACACCGATCAGATCAATGACGCTTTTCTGGCGAAGTACAAACTCTTCATCCAACTCAATTATCCGCCTTACCGGTGGACGCCGGTGGCCAAGCAGGCTTTTGAACACTACATTGCCCGGGGAGGGGGTGGATGGATCGGCTTCCACCATGCCATGCTGCTGGGAGACTTTGACGGTTACAAAATGTGGCCATGGTGGTCGCACTTCATGGGAGACATTCGCTACACCAGCTACATTGCACAGCAGGCGACCGCGACTGTAAAGGTCGATGACCCCGCGCATCCTATTTTCAAAGGGCTACCTTCCTCCTTCGTCATCGAGCATGAGGAATGGTACACGTGGAGCCGCTCAAACCGGGACCGGGTGCATGTGCTCGCTACTGTGGACGAATCGACATATGAACCTAAAAGCCTGATCACTATGGGCGATCATCCGGTGATATGGACGAACCAGCACGTAAAGGCGAGAAACGTTTACGTGTTTATCGGGCATCACCCGGAACTGTTCCAGGACCAGAACTTCACCCGGCTTTTTAAAAACGCTATTTTCTGGGGCGCAGGCCAGTGAAGATGCTTTGGTGCGTGGTGTTGTGTGCAGGCATGTTGCTAGCAGGGATGGCCTCGGCGCAGGCGGTCAGTGTTGAACCGGTGCGTCCGAAGGTCCTGATCTTCTATTCCCTTAACGTCGAAACCGACCATGTTCTCTTCGCACTCGATGCTCTGCGATTTTATGCAGCGATGGCGGAGAAGGAGAACTTTGCGCTGGACGCGACTACCAACCTGCAGGACTTTAATGATGACCATCTCAAACAGTACAAGTTGGTCGTTTGGCTGAATACCTTTCCTCACGGAGAGGCACAGCGGGATGCCTTTGAGCGATACATGACTTCTGGCGGAGCGTGGCTGGGTTTCCACGTGGCTGCTTACAATGACAAAACTACCAACTGGCCCTGGTTTCTGCAGTTCATTGGCGGGGGCGTGTTCGACGCCAACAGTTGGCCTCCGATTCCCGCCAGGCTGCTGGTTGACGACCGTAGCAGCCCGATCACCAGAAATCTTCCAGAAGCCTTCTTATCGCCCACTAATGAATGGTACCGGTGGAAGCCGAGTCCACGGTTGGACAGTCACATTCATGTCCTGGTCACGCTCGATCCAGCCAACTACCCACTGGGCATCAAGGGGCTGCTTACGTACGGGGATATCCCCGTGGTTTGGACCAATACGCAGTACAAGATGGTTTACATGAATATGGGGCATGGGGATAAGGTGTTTGCCAGCCCGGTGCAAAATACGTTGATTGAGAACGCGACCCGGTGGCTGCTCGGCAAGGAATGAAGCCGGGTCCTTCAGAAGTTTCGCGGGGGGTCTTTCAGGCTGCGGGAGAAGGATGCGGTCGGGATAGGAGTACCGCAGGGGCTAAAAGCCCAATCTAATTTCGAGCGTTATCGGCACGACTAAAGTCGTGCCTTGATACAAAGCAAGCTTAGCTACCAGGCGGGGCCTAGCAACGTGGAGCCAGAAGCATGGTGTTACGAAACTATTTATCATGTGCGGCCCTGGTGGGATTTTCACTGGTCGCGCACACGTTTTTGCAGGGCGCTACATGCGACCGCTTACCTGGATCTCACCGCGAGGATTGGCCCGTCTATGGTGGAGACGCTGCGGGTGATCACTACTCAGCTCTCTCTCAGATCGACCGCACGAACGTGCAGCGGCTGCAAACCGCCTGGAAATTCGATGCCGCCGAAGAGGGCGGCCTTGAGACCAGCCCCATCATCGTGGATAGCACGCTTTACGCCTACACTGCTTCGCAAAAGGTGATTGCTCTTGATGCTGCGAGCGGCAGGTTGCTGTGGAAATTTGATGCGGGTGCTCGTAGTACCCAGCCGGCGCGAGGCCTGGCCTACTGGACCGATGGCCGCCACGCACGCATTCTCGCGGGCGTCACGCACGACCTCTACGCACTGGATGCGCGCACCGGCAAACCCATCCGCTCCTTCGGGGAAGAAGGCAAGATCGATCTGCGCAAGGGTTTACGGGGCGACTATCTCACCCAGTCAATTGACCTGACCAGCCCCGGCGTAGTGTATCGGGATTTGATCATCGTAGGCGGGCGCAATCCTGAGACCTACCCGTCGCCTCCGGGCGACATCCGCGCTTTCGACGTACGGACCGGTTTACTTCGCTGGACCTTTCACACCATTCCGCACCCGGGCGAGTTTGGTTACACCAGCTGGCCTGCAGGTGCATGGAAGTACGCCGGGGCAGCGAATAACTGGGCCGGCATGGCACTCGATGAACGACGCGGCGTGGTCTATGTGCCGACTGGCTCGCCGGTGTTTGACTTCTACGGGGCTGATCGCGTGGGCGACAACCTGTTTGCCGATACACTCCTGGCGCTCGATGCGAGAACCGGTAAACGCCTGTGGCATTTTCAAGGCGTGCACCATGACACCTGGGATCGTGACTTTCCGTCGCCGCCGGCACTGCTGTCTGTAAGCCACCATGGCAGTTGCGTCGATGCGGTCGCGCAGACCACGAAGCAAGGGTACGTTTATGTGTTCAACCGGGGGAATGGCAAACCGCTGTTTCCTATCAAGGAGCAGCCCTACCCTCCCAGCAAGGTGCCGGGAGAAGTGCTCGCGCCGTCACAACCGATGGCGCTGGCGCCCGCTCCGTTCACGCGACAAACGTTGACGGCTTCGATGATGACCAACCGCACGCCGGCAGCGCACAAACAGGCTCTGGAGGAGTTCAACACGTTCCAAAGCGGCGGCCAATTTTTTCCCATCGGCCTCGATCAGGAGACGGTCGTGTTTCCCTGCTTTCTGGGCGGAGCGGAGTGGGGCGGCCCGGCGGTCGACCGCACGCGCGGCATTCTATACGTGAACGCCAATGAAGCTGCCTGTGTGATTGCATTGACAAACAATCGTGCGAAGGCGGGCACCGGCGAACGCATCTATCACAATCAATGTAGCGTTTGCCATGGGAAGGATCTTGCCGGCTCGCCGCCGACCTACCCGCCGCTGACCGATGTGGGCAAGCGGCTCTCTCCTCAGCAGATCGAAGCCAAAGTCTTGCAGGGTGGCGGCCGGATGCCGTCCTTCCCTAACCTGCGCGATGAACACCTGCGGGCTTTGGTGCAGTTTCTGGTAGCGCCAACCCAGCAGAAAGCGGCGGATGCCGACGAGGGCGCCATTTACTCAAGCGCGGCTGACGGCACCACCATGAAATATGAAGTTACCGGGTCTCGCGATTTTCTGGATGCGGAAGGATATCCGGCGATCACCCCGCCGTGGGGTACATTGAATGCGATCGACCTGAATACCGGCCGCTATCTGTGGAAGGCTGCTCTGGGAGAGTATCCGGAACTGATTGCCAAGGGCATGAAAGACACGGGTTCTGAAAATTATGGGGGCCCAATCGTCACCGCAGGAAATGTCTTATTTATCGGCGCTACGGTCTATGACAAGAAGTTCCGCGCCTTCGACAGCCAGACCGGGGAACTGCTGTGGCAGACGGAATTGCCTTTTGCCGGGGTCGCCACACCCGCAACCTACATGGTGGGCGGCAAACAATTTGTGGTGATCGCCAGCGGCGGTGGCAAGGATCCAAAAGCGCCGTCTGGCAGCGTGTATGTTGCATTCGCATTGCCCTAGGCGCGTAGGTTGCCCGCGGGCAGCGTTTCTGCCGTGACTGCGCTTACTTAATTGACAGGTTGTGGCAGTAGCACAGACGGAATCTTTTCTAACGCGATGGCGATCGCGCCCCAAAGAACGGACTTGCTGCCAAGCTGGCCGGCCCCAATCTTGGTTACGGCGAACTCGCTTTCCTGCAACTGTTTTTGTACGCCGGCGATGAGTGCCGGGTGGCTGCCGATTTCGCCTTCCAGAAGGATCAATCCTGGATTCAGGATGAGCGACAAGTTGATGATGATGTCGGCCACCATACCGGCCCTGTGCTGAACGATCTTTTCGGCGCGCGCGTCGCCGGCCTGCGCCAGGGCCAGCACCCCCAGTGCATCGACCTTGCGGTCCTCAGTTTCTTTCCCATCGGTTCCGGTTTTCCTGCGTGCCTCGAGCCAGCTCTCAACAATCCCCGGACTGCTTAACACGATTTCCAACTCGCCGAATTCGTGCAGAGTGGGCCGCCGGCGCGAGGTGTTGGGTAAGCGCAAATAAGCGATTTCCCCCGCTGACCATTGCGAGCCATGGTAAATTTGGCCGCCGAGTACGATACCGGCTCCCACGTTCGGTCCGATATGGATGAGAATGAACGTTTCCTCGGCCTGGGCCGCGCCACAGTAACGTTCACCCTGGGCGGCCAGGTTGGTGTCGTTCTCGATGATGACCAGGCAGTCGACGATCTGGTTCAGCTTTGCGCGCAAAGGAACGGAACGCCAGTTTTCCAGCGTGCTGATCGAGAGCACCACTCCCTCGTCGACATTCGTGATCGCAGGAACCCCCACCACCATGGCCAGCAACTGTTCACGTTTCTTCTTGTGCTTGCGCAACAGCCGCCTTACCTCTTCGCCGATGTAGATACAGATGGCGTCGGGTGTGGTTTTTTTATGCGCCAGCGAGAACTCCTCCGTATCGAGTTCCTTACCATTCAGGTCGGCAAGCAGAAACGAAAGCGAGTCGGCTGTGATTTTCACGGCGAGGACGCAACCTCGCTCCGCTTTGAAAGAGATCATGTCCGGCGGACGGCCGCCATTCGATTCTCCCTCGCCGAGCGGCTTGATCAGGTCGGCAGCCAGCAAATCGCCCACTACGTTCGTGATCGTCGGCGCGCTCAGGCCGGAAGCACGTACCAGGTCCGCTTTTGAGCAGGAACCGGTTTCACGCAACAGCTTCAAGACGCGAAGGGCGTTGGTGTGGCGCAGTAGTGAGGGCCGGCCGACCGGAATTGGTTCGTTCTTCAATAGGATCCGATTTCAACGAGTAGAGCCGCGCGTAGATAGACGAATGCGCCACCCCGCACCTCACGACTCCCTTTTATACCATCGACCGATTACGATCTCTGGCGCAGACGATGCCTGGGGAATGGATGATTGTAATTAAAGTTTATGAAGTGTGCTAGGATTTGGCAGTCCACCGTAAGGTTCATCCCGGCCAGAGCCAGCGCTGCCAGCCAACTCCGAAAGGATCCACTCATGCTTAGCGGCAAGCTCCTGCTTCGTTGCTCCATCCTTCTTTTATCGCTGACGATGACGGTCGAGGCCCAGTCGAAGGCGCCGCAACACCCTCTGGATGCGTTGACTACAGCCGAGTATTGGACGATCCATGATGTATTGCAGCAGAGCGGACATCTGGGTGAGAAGACCTTATTTTCAAGCGTGCTGCTGCATGAGCCTGCCAAAGACAAAGTGCTGGCATGGAAAGACGGAGATGCCATTCCGCGGGAAGCAGACGTGATCCTGGAAGATCGAGGGAAAACCATCGAGGCACGAGTCGACATCTCCGCGCGAAAACTTGAGTTTTGGAACCAGGTTGCCGGGATGCAGGCCCCGATCACGGAGACCGAGCTCGACACAATGAATGAGCTCGTCAAGAAAGATCCACGCGTGGTCGCTGCCCTTAAGCATCACGGGGTCACCGACCTGTCGGGCGTGCGCTGCGAGCCGATCCCGATCACGTGGATGATCTTCCCTGAGCAGAGCAAGGGCCGCATTGGTTTTGGCGCTTGTACCGATTCTCACGGCGTTTACCATCCCTGGGGACGTGCGGTTGAGGGAGTTTACGTTCTGGCGGATGTTGCCAATGAGAAGGTGCTCAAGGTCATCGACAACGAACCGGTTCCCAGATCTTCCGGAGACATCAATTACGAAGAGGGAGACGCTGTGCCACGCGCCGGGGCCAAACCATTGCTGGTCACGCAGCCGCTCGGCCCTGGATACACCATCGATAAAGGTGAGGTTGTCTGGCAGAACTGGCACTTCCGTTTTCGCCTCGACCCACGAGTTGGACCGGTGATCAATCTGGTTGGCTACCAGGACGGCGACAGATTGCGATCGGTGATGTATGAAGGGGCCTTGTCAGAGATGTACGTGCCCTATATGGATTCAGAGGAAGGCTGGAGTTCTCGCGCTTTTGTGGATGCGGGCGAGTTCCTGCTTGGTGGTTTGATCAAGCCAGTCGGCCCGGATGACTGCCCAGCCCAGGCGCAATACTTTACTGGCCTGGTACCTTCGGATAGCGGCGCCCCGGTGCTGAAGCCACAACTTGCGTGCCTGTTTGAACATGCCACAGACGGACCTGCGTGGCGGCACCTTGAGGGCAACGTAATCAGCGGCCGCCCCAGCCGTGAGCTGGTGCTGCGCACGGCGGCCGTTGCCGGCAACTATGACTACCTGCTTGACTGGATCTTTCAACAGGACGGCACGATCCGCGTCGCCGTTGGCGCGACGGGCATTGTTGAAACCAAAGGCGTGAAAGAAGAGAAAATCGCGAGCACGATGGGGGATGGGCCGGGCAAGCTTGAGCACGGTACCCTGGTCGCGCCTAACCTGTTGGCCGTAAACCACGATCATTACTTTTCTTACCGGCTCGATCTGGATGTAGATGGTCCAAAGAACAGCTTCATGATCGATCGGCTGGTGCAGGAGCCGCTCAGCGGCACTTCGCGGAAGATGATCTGGGCTGCGCAGTCGACCGTTGCGCGCACGGAGAAGGACGGCATTCTCGATATTGACATGCGCCACCCAGCGATGTGGCACTTCATCAATCCCATGCAGCATGACGCACTGGGTTATGCGACCGGCTGGGAGATCATGCCTGGCGCCACAGCGGTTTCGAGTATCTCGAACGATGATCCGGCGCAACGGGTGGGCGCGTTCTCCGGGCACCAGATGTGGGTGACGCCCTACATGCCTGAGGAGCGCTACGCCGCTGGTACGTATGTCACGAACAATGACGGCCTGCGCGGCCTGCCGGAATGGACCAGGGCCAATCGATCCATCGAAAATACTGACATCGTGGGGTGGTATACCTTAGGTTTCCACCACGTGGTGCGGCTCGAAGACTGGCCGGTAATGCCGACCCTTTGGCACGACTTTCTCATTCGGCCAGTCAACTTTTTCGATGGGAACCCAACCCTTACTTTGCCGCACCAGCCCTAGCCCGGATTTCTCACCACAACCCTCAGCTTCAGACCACTATGCCCTAAACTAGCAAGCCCCCAACTTGTCATCCCTCGACTGCGCTCGGGATGACAAAAGGGGGGCCAGCTAGCTAACCCGCAAAACATGTCGTCGCACACCAAAATTATCCGGTCGCACCAGCGTACATGGGCTGAATACGACGGGCGAAGCCCTTCAAACGTTCTCACTCTACTTACTAAAACATCGGAAAAAACGTCATCTTCAACCCACCTACGCCGGAATCGGCGAACATGGTGCACCCGTCCAGGGGTGGGGGCATTGTGGTCGTCTCCGGACAGTCGTGGTGAGAAATCCGGGCTAGCCTCTGGTCCGTTTGGGTGTGTAGCCTCTCCAGGTGGCCGGCCGTCTCGACTGGGTACAGATCACTGCTCCATCACACCATACTCGAAGCGCGGCGGCAGGCGGCAGCCGGTGCGCTCGACCATGGCGAGGGTGAGAGCTTGTGGGACCAGCAGGGAAGTGATGGCTTCCCACGGTTCTGCGACTTCACCGATCTTCACCGGGAACAACTTTTCGGTTGGCGTCTGGTCCTGCGTGGATACGAGAACGACTTTGCCGCCGCGACGGTTACACTCCGCAGCAAGCTTCACGCCGAGCTCAGCGACGTGGCCAAGAGCGAAGATGATGGCTACATGAGAGCGGTCCACGTCCAGATTGGGTCCGTGCTTAAAGCCGGCACCGGTGTGGGGTGCGGCGCGAAATCCGCTCATTTCGCGAATGCATAGCGCGCTCATGAAGGCGCCTCCATAAGCTGCGCCTCGCCCGATGACTTCGATATTGGCCGCTCCCCGGCAGAAGTGCTCCAGCTCACTGCGCATGGCGAAAATGGGGTCCAGGTGGCTGGCGAACACCTCTGCTGCCTGTGCGGCTTCTCGCTGCCATGGATGACCGGCCATCTCGGCGGCGACGATGATGGCGGCCGCGGTGGCATTGGTATAGGTCTTGGTGGCATTGCCGTACTCTGGCCCAGCAAGGATGGGCAGCTTATTCTGGGCCAGGCGCCAACAAGCGCTGGCCGGGTTGTTACAGATGAGGCCCAGTGGCCGGTCGCCGGCTTGCCTGAAAAACTCTACTAGTTCTGCGCTCTCGCCTGACGTTGTCAGCAGAATCGACAGGGCGGCGTCGTTCCAGATCTTCGATCCGTAGTTAAGCCATTCGCCCGCATCCACTGAGAACGATGGCCGCCCGTGGGCCTGCAGCAGCGCTGATCCCCCGAACGACGAGCAATACGAGGCCCCCATGCCGATGAACATGATCGGGCCTTTTCTGGCGGCAAGGCTGCGGAACTTTGTCAGCTCAGCCTTTATCGACACATCCTCTGCATACGCCACCAGCAAATCCTGTAGTTTTTGCGGCTGCTGCCTGCACTCCATTTCGAGTATTTGTGTGCCTGAATAGGCCAATATTTCTTTCGCGGGCTCGATCCCAGCGATCCAGCGAGGAGTGCTCTGCATACTCTCATTCATCGGTTTGATCCTCGACCAAAATACGCACTTTGTTAGCAAAGATTCTTTATAAAGGCAGGCAAAATCTTCCTTTATCTTCGTAGAGAAAGGTTATCATTCGGCATAGGTGAAACATAGTTGAACGAGATTCCCATCCGCCAGCCGCTTGTGAATCAGGGGTTCATTCGCAGGGTGTCTTTCATTGCTGGCCTGGGGGGCATTCTTTACGGCTTTGACATGGGTGTGATCGCGGCGGCCCTGGTGTACGTACGCGATACTTTCCATCTGTCAACGATGATGCAAGAGGTGCTGGTCATCGCTGTACTGCTGGGCGTGATGATCGGGGCGCTGGTTGGCGGCACGATTGCAGATCGTGTGGGGAGACGCAAGACCCTGGTGGCCGGGGGCATTTTGTTTATCATCGGATCGATCATCGCTCCCTTGTCGCCGAATGTGGGTGTTCTCTTTATCGCACGCACGCTGCTCGGCATCGCAGTTGGTTTTACCTCTGTGACGGCGCCTGTGTACGTGTCAGAACTTGCGCCGCCGAAGTCGCGCGGCATGCTTATCGGTTTATACCAATTCGCTCTTACACTTGGGATTGCGGTTGCTGACCTGGTGGGTTACTGGTTCGCTGGACCGCAGGGTTGGCGGCTGATGTTTGCCTTCGGGCTTATCCCCGCTGTGCTGTTTCTTTTCCTGGTGCTCACTGTGCCTGAGAGCCCGCGCTGGCTGTTCGCTCAGAACCGGCCCGCGGAAGCTGAATCCGTGCTGATGTCTTATACCGATCTGGCTGGCGCCCGGGTACTCATGGAAGATATTCGCGTGAGCCTGCTGACCCCCATGGAGCGCCGCTGGAGCGCGCTCTGGAGCCCGGCTGTGCGGCCCTCTCTCTTCATTGCGGTCGGCTTTATGCTGCTTACGCCCGTAACCGGCATCAATGCAGTCGTCTACTACGGCCCGCAGATCTTTACCCTGGCCGGGATCAGTTCTGACAAGAGCGCGATCTTCGCAACGCTGCTGGTGGCGGTTACGAATGTTCTCGCAACCGTGATCGCGCTGGTGCTGGTGGACCGGATTGGCCGCAAGCCGCTCTTGTACGCCGGCCTTGGGGGAATGATTACTGCGCTTCTGGTGCTCTCGTTGAGCTTTCATGAGCAGGTGGCGCTCGGCCACTCGATGGGTCTGATCGCTACGGCTTGCCTGATGTTCTTCATCACTTGCTATGCGTTCAGTATCGGGCCCATTGCCTGGATCCTGGTGTCTGAGGTCTTTCCCTTGCGCGTCCGCGGCCGCGGAGTGGCTGCGGCCACGCTCAGCTTTGGTAGCTCAAATTTCCTGGTATCGCTCACCTTCCTGTCGCTGATACACGCCGCGGGTACTGCGCTGACTTTTGCTATCGGCGCCGTCTTCTGCATGCTCACACTGATCTTTGTCCGCTATGTGATTCCGGAGACAAAGGGCAGGGAGCTGGAGAGCATCAGCGCACAGCAACCCGCAGTTGCGCCCTGACGCATCCTAAAATCGTTTTTGCTCGTTTACTTATCTGTACCTGAGGTCATTGACTTGATGCCGCAAGAGAATTCGGCCGGCGCCCCTGGAGGTTCCCAGCAGCTCGCGTTGGCAACAGAGGCCGGCTATGTTGTAGGTGCTGACATCGGAGGCACGAGCCTGCGCCTTGCTCTTGCCGATATGGATGGCAAAGTACTGGATAAGTGGAAGGTTTCGACGGCGGGTATTCGTGATCCGGAAATCGTTGTGCGCCTGCTCCAGGAGGGCGTGGATGCGTTGTTCGCAAACAATTCCGTCTCGCGAAGCTTGTTGCGTGCGGTAGGCGCTGGTGCGCCCGGCGTGACGGATGTAGACGCCGGCATTGTGATTGCGACGTCGTACCTGATGGGGTGGCGCGACGTGCCTCTGCGCGCACTGTTGGAAGAACGGCTCGGCGTGCCGGTTGCGGTGGAGAACGATGTGAACACCGCCGCGATTGCAGAAAGCAGAATCGGTGCCGGGCAGGGTGTCCGCGATTTCGTGTTTATTGCCGTGGGCACCGGGATTGGCGCGGGCATTGTGCTGAACGGGCGTCTTTTTCACGGGATGGGTTGGTCTGCCGGGGAGATTGGGTATTTGCTTGTCCCCGGAACATCCGTTAAGCCAGTGGAGAGTGGTGAACCAGGAGCTCTGGAAAGTATCGTTGGCGGCGAAGGTATCAAGGAGCAGTGGGGGAACGTTTGGGATGCAGCGCTTACTCAGCTCCCGAAAGACTTGATCGCCACAGAGATATTCGATCATGCGGAGAAGGGGGAAGCCCTGGCGCAGAGTGTTCTTCGCACCTCTGCGGAGACACTGGCATATGCTATCTACAATCTTGCTGTGGTTCTGAACTGCCCTTTGTTTGTGATGGGCGGCAGCGTGGGCATGCATCCTGCGTTTTGGGCCAGGACGCGCGAGGTGCTTGCTGAGAGAGACCGGCGAGTGCAACCCAGTTGTTACGAAGCACGTTGGGCCCGGATGCGCAGGTGAGTGGCGCGGTTTACCTTGCACTTGATGCAGCGGCCAACCGCGTGCTTTGAGTTTTGTCTGCGGGCTTCAGTGGTTTCGCTCTGGCTGAGCGAAGCGGAGCAGGATGTCCCCCACTCAAGCCAAACGCGGCTTGAGTGGGCCACCCTCGGCTTTTCTGGATGCGGGCAGGGAGCAGATCCTCCTGAGTGGCGACTGATCGGACCCTAAGAACTGTAGGGTGGCCCATTCAAGCCGCGTTTGGCTTGAGTGGGGGACATTTGAACCCTCGTCCAGAGCGCTTTCCAGTTTGTTCATTTAGGAGCAGGCGCAGCGCTTCGGTCGAGAGACAAAAGGGGCGGTGCCGCTAGTTGGTCTTCCAGTATTGATTGAAGCCCTTGTAGTCGGAGGGCAGATTTGCCAGGATGATGCGCTTCAGTTCAAGCATGTCGGCGGATCCCAGCTGCTTGTATAGCACTTTGCCATCGGCCGATAGCAGGATGGTGTAGGGCACGGCAGAATCCCATTGGGGATCGAAGGCAGCCTGCATCGCCGATGTGTCCTGGGAATCGAAAAGGTAGTTTTTGCTGGTTGCGTGCTTTTTATCGAGCAGACGCGTGACGCTTGGCTTTTCATCCGGCATGTTGGCAGAGACCGTCACGAGCGAGAAGTCGCGGCTACCATACATGCGCAGGGTGTCCTGCAGGTCGGCGAACTCCACAATGCACGATCCGCACCAGGTAGCCCAAAAGTCGATCAACATCATCTGGTGGGTTGGGTTGGTGCGTAGTTTGGTCAGCTCAGTTTTCGAGATCATTTCGAGCGTCACGGGCTGGGCGTTGATCTTCTCGTCGGCTGCGATCCGGCCCGCGGCCTTCTCTTTCCACTTGGTCGAGCACCCGAACACGCCGGTATGCTTGACCGCTACTTCCTTGTGAGCCAACAAGGCATCGATCGCATCGCGTGCGTCCTGCGTCTTTAGCAGTTCTGTGCGGTAGCTGTTATCGATGCGGCCTTCATAGCGAAGGTGCCGGGCCTGATCGAAGATGAAGATGTGGGGCGTTGCCTGCGGCCCAAAAGCGCGAGCCACCTGCTGCGTTTCCCCGTCGTAAAGATAGGGGTAGGTCAAGTGCTTGTACTGCACCCGGATTTTCATCTCCGGCAGTGTGTCGCTGACGTCAGACGAGTCGAGTTCATCGATGCGAATCGCTTGTGGATCATTGCCCTGGATAGCAACCACGGCCACGCCCCTGGCCTTGTAGTCATTGAATAGCTTTTGGATCCGCTGCTCGTACATCTGTGCGATGGGGCAGTGGTTGCAGGTGAACACGACCGCGAGCACCGGGCTGGAGGCGTAATCGGCCAACTTGTGTATCTGCCCGTCGACGCCGGGCAAAGCGAAATCAGGAGCCGGTGAACCGAGGGCGAGCGTTGGATGGACCTGCTGGGCCGACATGGTACCCAGAAACATGAGTGTAAAAGCAAGTAGCTTGCCCATACTGGTTTGACTCCCTCATTGCTGTGACATCGCGCGTTTTTGTCGCATGCCGGGTGATCTGGTTTAGCGAAGCCTACTTGCAGGATGCATTCGCGGCAGGCATGGGCTGCGGCGTCACGTCTGCCGACTCGATGCCCATCGCCCACTTAATTGCCTCGGTGTACATCTTCTGCAACCGTGGATCATCCCAGTTCTCTTTTGGATGACCGAGGGTCGAGTAGTAGACGCGGCCCTTGCCATAGGATTTCGCCCAGGTGACCGCGAAGTCACGATCCTTACGATGCACCTTCTCGTTCGCCAGGTCGAGCTTGCAGGGATCGAGCCGCATGAGCACACGTACCTTGTCGCGGGAGAAGTCCTTCATCTGGTAGATCTCGTCGTTGTAAGAGAATTCATGCGGCCATTGCTGCATGCCGGGGAAGGCTGGATCTTCGACAATGATAGGCGCATTGAACACCTTCCAGGGATGTTCATCGAAGTCGCCGCCGAGCATGTCAACGAACTCGGGCCAGTGAACCCAGGTGATGGCCGCCGCATGCACGCCGATCAGTCCCTTGCCATCATCATGGATGAAGGAAAGGAAGTCGGCTTTTTGTTGCGCATCCATCTCCGGGTCGCCACCGGTGAACATCAGGATTGCATCAAAATCATTCAGGTTCTTTGCGTTGTATTCGAGTTTCTTCTTGGTGAGGACCTCTGTGTCCGTCCGGATCACGGTGTCCCATAAGCCAGTTTTCTCGCCCAGCTGTTCAATGACTGCCATGGCATGGGAGACCGACTCGTGACGGTAGCCCTTTTCTTCTCCCAGAACCAGCAGATGCTTTTTCGCGGGTGCCTGGGCAAACGCGACATTGCAGACCAATACGGTGGCGGCAAGCCACACAGTACCCATGATCCTCATCAGGAACGCTCTTTTCGAAAAAATGCGCAGGCTCCTCGGGTGCATGCCGGGGAGCCTGCGGTTCTTGTTGTGGGAGTTTCTGCACATACTCTCAGTGCACTTGCCCAGATCTCACAGGCGAGACCTGGGCTACCAATCAGGGATTTGCTAAAACGTAATCTTGGCGGCAATCTGGCCAATGCGCGGATCACGCGCACTAGTGACGAGGCCGAAGTTTCCGTTGGTGATATTGCCGCCAGGGTTGTTGAAGTTGGCGTGGTTCCAGATGTTAAAGAACTCTGCCCGGAAGAGGAACGACACGCCCTCTTTCAGCTCAGTCACTTTGCTGATTCCGAGATCTGTGGTCTGAATACCAGGGCCGGCAAAGAAGCGTGCGGGCAATGAACTATGTTCGCCCAGGTTCTCTGGCCGGAAGGCGTTGGCGTAATTAAAGTAGGCATTCCCGTTCTTTCGGGGGTTCATGGTTTGCACCGGCGCCACCTGCACAGGGAAATCCAACCCTATATAAGTCAACCCGGCGTCGTCACCCTCTGACAACGTCACGGGCAAACCAGTTGTCGCCCGAGTGATGCCCGAGATATTCCAGCCGTTGGTGATCCGTGAGGGAACGGAGGCAAAAGCCCGGGCAAACGGGATGCTGTAGTTGTAACTGATGACGAAGTTGTGCTTGATGTTGAACTGGGAGAGGGACCTTCCCTGCCTGGGGAAGAAGGGATTGAGATTGCCGCCGGCTCCGGCTCCGGTGTTGTCGATTGACTTGCCATAGGTGTAGGAAGCCAGGAACGAGAGATCTCCGGCGCGTCGTTCGAGTGAGGCTTGCAGCGAATTGTAATTCGCGTTGGCCAGGTTAGAAACCAGGGGGGTTGGGTCGAACACTACGTGTCCGCCGTTCGTCTCGCCGAGGACCTGGTTATTCAGGCCCACGAACGAACTGTAGATCGGGGAACCGGTCGGCGTAGTAAAGATGGAGGGTTCAGCGTACGGTCCACAGGTCTGGGAACCGGGCGCGACCTGGTCGGCTGCGCTCAGGCTCAGGCAGAGATTAGTGTCGCCGATGTTCGGTTGATAGTTCACCTCAAGCCGATGCGATTGCGTGCCAACGTACCCCACGGTCATCACCATATTTGTGGAGAGCTCACGCTGCAGCGTCAAGTGGTAGTGCTCTGCATAGGTGATGCGATTGTTGACGTTGTATCCCGGCGAGTAGAGAGGATAGAACTTGGTGAAGTCGAGAGTTTTATTCGCAGGGCTACCTGGTACGGGGAAGGTGAAGGGGAAGGGATTCAACTGCGCCGCGCCCGTAGCGCGCGTCTTGAAGGGACTGTCGAAGGTGGAGGGTGCTGTGCTTTGCCAGTAGATGCCGAACGGAGCGTCACCGATGATGCCGAAGTTCCCCAGGTCGGCAGCGCCCAGGTAGTAGATGCCGTAGGAGGCCCGGATACTCGACTTGCCTGCTTCACCGAACAGTTTGCGCAACATCCCATCGCCAAACGATGGCGAGTAGGCGATGCCGATACGCGGCGCAAAGTTATGGAATCCGGTCGGCGACACAGTACTGGGCACGCCCTTGTCGCCCGGTACCAGGTAGCTGGTTGGCGCGAGGGGGAAGACTGTGGACTGTTCGCCTTTGATGATCGTTTCCGTCTTGCCCTGCCAGTCATACCAGGGCATGTTGATGTCCCAGCGTAGCCCGTAATTCAAGGTGAGGTTCGGTTTCACCTTCCAGGTATCCTGCACGAACGTTCCTGCGTAGCGACTGCGATTGTCCTGGAATTGCTCAGTGCATTGCACGTAGTAGTTTGGCGCGCCGAGCAACAGGTCAGCGAAATCATTTCCGGTTTCCGTGCCGTTGAAGGTGAACTGACCAAAGGGAGCGCAGACGTTCCGCACGTTCACCTGGTAGTAGCGGAAGTCGAAACCAGCTTTGATGGAGTGTGCGCCCTTCAGCTTCGAGACGACATCAGAACCTTGTAGCGTGTTGTTGGCTTGGTAGAGGTTCAGGAAGCCGTTCCCCATTTGAAATTCATTGGTGCCAATCTGGGGTACGAGCTCCTTGTAGCCCGAAGGGCCCGAGGGGTTAATCCCTGTGGTCCCGACTCCGCTATTGAAGCCGAGGGCAGACAGGCTGGCAAAACCGCTTGTTGGGTTGGCCGTTTGCACAGAGGTTCTGAAATAGCTGATGCGGGCTTCGTTAACAAGGGAAGAGCCGAACGTTTTTACGTTGCTCATGACAAACATCTGCGCGCGCGAGGGGGCGGTCGTCGCGAAGCCGGGGAACGAGTCCATTTGCCCAGGGGCGTTCAGCGGGCTGCCTACCGTGGAATCGTCGAAGTGATAGTAGAAGCTTAGCGTGCCGGCCCGACGAGTTTCCAGGTCGACGCGGTTGCCGAATTTGTCGTCCCGAATGGTTCCCTTTTGGCTGTTATTGGAATAGAAGTCCTGCCCGGGATTGAGATGGGGAATGAACGGCAGGATATTGGTCGATACGGTATCGATCGCGGTTGTGGGGATGATGCCATTGGGAAACACTGAGGTATACGGTTCCCCGACGGTCACGGTCGAGTGTGTTCTTTGCGAGAGTGTAGCCGCCCAATCGGCGCCCACGACGGAGCCTGTCAGGCTTGCCGGGTCGAACTGCCCGGCGCGCTCAGCATCGCTGGGCAGAAACACCTGGCCCGTGCTGGCGCCCTGCACCTGGCGGGTGCCCTGGTAGTCGCTGAACCAGAAAAGGCGGTCTCTGATAAACGGTCCGCCGACCGCATAGCCGAACTGATTGCGCCGCAATTCAGCCTTCGAATTGTCGAAGTAGTTGGTTGCGTCCAATGCGTTGTTGCGAAGAAATTCGAACACATCGCCATGAATGCGGTTTGCTCCAGACTTGGTGATAGAGTTCATCACGGCGCCGCTTACCTTGCCGTACTCTGCGTCGAAGCTGTTGGTGATGAGCCGAAACTCGGCAATTGAATCCAGGTTCGGGATCAGCCCGGCACCCATGTTCTTGGATTCGCTGACTTCGCCCCCATTTACCAGGAACATGTTGGCGCTTTCCGGCTGCCCGTTCACTGACAAGTTGCCGGGGCTACCGATCTGCCCTGAAACCGGGCGATCGCCGGGGGTGGTGCCGGATGCGACCGGAGTTACCCCAGGCTGCAATGCCATCAAATCCAGATAGCTACGGCCGTTGAGAGGCATGGCCAGCATCTGCTTCGACTCGATCACGTCTCCTAGTTGTGTGCTGTCTGATTCCACCTGGACGGTATTGGCCTGGACGCTCACATTTTGCTCGACGCCTCCGACAGTGAGCGTCGTGTCGATTCGCAATTGATCATTAACTTTTACATCGACACCGGTGGTGGTGGAGGTTTGAAAGCCCGCCATGACAATCTCTACCGAATAGGGACCGGGGGTCAGAGCCAGCAGGTGATATTCCCCCGAGCCGTCGGACATGACGGATTGAGTGAAGTTCGTGCTGGTGTTGGTCGCGGTGACTTTCGCGCCGGAGACCACCGCTCCTGCGGTGTCGGTAACCCTGCCAGTGATGGCACCTGTGACCTGGGCCTGAAGCGCGCTGGCAGAAGCCAGCCCGGCTAACGTGAGGACCACCAAACAGTTCTTCAGAGTGTTGAGAAATTGCATATCTAACCTCGCAGAGTCACAGGATTCCGGGGCCGATGGCGCATTGCACAGCTTGGATTACTTTGTAAAGTTCCATAAGGATGTAGGAAGCGGGGCGTGATTGCAACTACTTTTTATGAACTCGGCAAAATAGCCGTCTGGCTTCGCTGAGAAACGTTGCGATCAGCTGGCTAGGGGCAAATCAGTAAGGCGGGCTAAATAAGCAAGCCTTACTAAGATCGAAGAACCTCTATCTGCGGGGAACGGGTGCAGGACGGCAACACGGCTGCCAGCCCGGGTGTCCAGGTCTGCGAGGGTGGAGGGGATGCCCGAAGCCGCAAGGCTACTGTCGCAAAGGCCGGTCCAGGTGGCGCGAATGGAGCGTGGTTGAGAAAGGCTTATTTGGCTCCATTGGGCTAAGCGCTATCAGGGCCTCTTGGTTCGATCCTGAATGAAGCTTTCCGGGGTGCCGTCTGCGGGATTTACGAAGATGATGTCCTTCGGGTCTCGCCGGGGAGTGTCGATGGCGAGAAAGACGACCGGGAACTCAGTCATGGTGGGCATGGCGTGCACGATGGTCCGCTTGAAAAAGAGCAGGTTTCCGGGAGAAAACTCGCCCGTTTGTGCGGCATCCCCCATCCAGAAAGTACCTCGTCCGGAAAGCACGTAGAGATATTCATCCGAGCCGCGGTGGTAGTGCGGAGGTGTTTCGCGGTAGACCCGGAAGACGCGTGCGCTTGCCGACTCCTCATTGGTCAGGTAGGTATCCAGCAGCAGAGTTTCGGCCGTCTCGGGGAAGGACGTGGCTAATTCCTTCAAATCGAAGCGTTGGTAGCTGAGCTTTTCCGTCATATTTTCCTCCCTATTGCCGCGGGTAGTGAACGGATGGCCTCGCCCATCGATTGGGCGAAGGGTTTACGCACGTGGCATCTTCAGCACCGTCGGCAAGGAAGCGCCCGGGTAAGCATCGCACCCTGGGGTATGCTGAACACGTATTCCAGGGCAAGACTCAATGGTAAAGCGATCGGGCAAGAAAGGGCGCCCCCCTGCTGTCGAGAAGCCGGGGAAGATGGATATTCGCACGGTCGCCCAGTTGGCAAATGTGTCGATCGCCACCGTGTCGCGCACGATTAATCGTGTGGCGACGGTGAACCCCAAGATGGCCAAGCAGGTCTGGGAGGCGATTGAGAAGCTCGATTATTTTCCTAACACCCAGGCGCGGGCACTGGTTTCCGGGCGTAGCCGGTTGCTGGGTTTGATCGTTTCCGAGATCACGAATCCCTTTTTCCCCGAACTTATTCAGGGGTTCGAAGACATCGCAGTCGAACACGGCTACGAGATTCTCATCAGTTCAACCAACTATGATCCTCGGCGCATGTCGCTGTGCATCCGCCGCATGCTGGAGCGCCGAGCCGAAGGTGTGGCGGTGATGACCTTTGGTGTCGAGAAGCCATTGCTGGAACAACTCGCCGAGCGCAAGGTGCCGTTGGTGTTTGTCGATGTGGGACCAGAGAGGCCCGGTATCAGCCTGTTGCGCGTGGACTACCGGCATGGCTTGCTGCAGGGGGTGAAACATCTGCAGGCGCTTGGTCACGAGAAAATAGCGTTCATCAGCGGACCGAAGCGCCTCCACTCGGCGCAGTCGCGCTTGCAGGCTTTCACCAGGGGAATCGAGGAATCGGGACTGACGGTTGAACCAGCCTGGATCGTGGAAGGGGATCACACGATGGAAGGTGGGATTGAGGCCATGGGTCACTTGCTGCAGGCGCTCCAGGTGCCGACCGCGGTGATGTGCTCCAACGACATGACTGCCATCGGGGTGCTGCATAAGCTGTATCGCGCCGGGTTGAAGGTGCCTGATGATTTTTCGGTGATCGGGTTTGATGACATTCATATCGCCCAGGTCACGATTCCCCCGCTTACCACGATCCAGATGTCTTGTTTTGAGTTGGCGCGTGCTGCTGTGACTGCATTACGCGCTCACACCGAAGGCGAGGTTGAGCCTAAACGCAATTACAAGATACCTACCAGCCTGATCGTGCGCGAATCGACGGGTGCTCCCAGGGCGGCCCAGCGGCTATTGTCTCCCAAGCGAGCCGTCACTCTTTGAACGGATAGACCTTTCCTCTTCAAGGTTCGCCCGCCCGGATGAGGACGTCTCCAGGATCGGCCGGCTGGCGCGGAGCCGCATGCGTGGCTGGGCTGTGTTTTTGGTGCTGTGAAGTCCTCCCCTCCAGGGAGAAATCTCTTACGACATTTGGGGCGGGCGTAAGTTGTTGCAGAAACAAGAAAAAGCAAATCGATCAAGGGACATGGCCGGAGCTTCAGGGCATGCGTCGTTTTGCGACTTCGATGCTTGTCAGGGATGTTGTTGACAGTGATTGTTGCGTTGCGATATATACGCTGGCGGTAAACATTTACCTAACCGCGACCTCTCCTGCGAAGAGAGCAGTTGGCGGGAGTAGCGCCCAACCCGGAAGTTCGAAAGGCGGACCCCCTGATCTGGCTGATTGAGCAAGGCGAGAAAACGTTTCCGCATTCTGTGGCTCGCAATCTACTTGCACCTATATACAGCTGCCAAAACACAGGCAGGCACGAATCTGGAATAGCACAACCCATGTGTCAATTTTTTGGAGGTGTCATGCGTCGTTACCTTTTCTTGTTGGCTGTCCTTTGCGGGGTGGTCGGATTCTGCATGCCGAGCGCCTGGGCCCAGGAAAACGCCACAGTCACTGGAACAGTGTTGGATCCAACCGGGGCCGCTGTCCCCAACGCTTCCGTTACACTCACCGCCACGGGTACCGGCCAGGTACGGCAGGCCGTCACCAATAACGCAGGAATTTATCTTTTCGCCAACGTGGGTGTAGGCCAGTTTACTCTCGAAGCCACAGCGCCGGGGTTTGAGAAGTTTTCCCGCACGAACATGATGGTAAACACGGCCCAGACATTGAAAGAGGATGTCTCGCTTACGGTCGGCAATGCCGCGCAAACCGTGACCGTGCAGGCCGACGCACTCCAGGTGCAGTCAGAGACGAGTGAACTGAGCACCCTGATTACTGGTCAACAGGTGACACAGTTGGCCACGAACGGCCGCAACGTGACTGCTCTTGCCGCCCTCGGGTTAGGCGTCTCGAACAACCTGCCGGCCTTCAGCGGCGTCAATGCGTTGACCTCCTCCAACGGCATCAGCTTCAATGGTGCCCGCACCAGCCACAACATCTACATGCTCGACGGTGGGGAACTGAACGACCGCGGCTGCGGGGGCTGCTTTGGCTCGCTGCCATCAATCGATGCGCTGGATGAATTCCAAACGCTTGATAGCAACTATTCCCCGGATTACGGAGTGGGTTCCGGCGGCACGATTCTCATGGTGATCAAGCATGGCACACATGACTTCCATGGCAGCCTGTACTACTTCAACCGCAACGAAGATTATGACGCCAACAACTACTTCACCAAGCTGGCTGGCCAGGGCAAACCGAAGTTCCGTCTGAACGAGCCGGGTGGCAATATCGGTGGCCCACTGTTTATCCCGCACATCTACAACAACGCGCGCAACCGGACGTTCTTTTTCGTAAACGAAGAATGGCGCCGGTTGATTCAGGGCAGTTCGCCCACCACCGTGAACACCATCATGGCCTCGAACTTTCCCACTGCCGGTCAACCGTTGGCCTATAGCATTCCCACCGGGGGTGCAGTGCCGATAGTCCCGAACACCACCGATCCGGCAAGGCTCCTGATTTACCAGGGTGATGGATTGACTCCCGGTCAGCCCTTTCCAGGCAATGTGATTCCTGCGAACCTGATTGACCCTAACGCGGTCCTGGAACTAAACGCCGGCACGTTCCCCAGGCCGAACCTGGGTAATGCCCAATTCATCTCTTCGATACCGCAGCCCACAAACGTGCGTGAAGACGTAGTGCGCATCGATCACGCCATCAACAGCAAGCTGCAATTGATGGGTCATTTGCTGCACGAACCCGTGACGCTCAAGTTTTTCCCGCCGCTTTGGGGTAATAGCACGTATCCCACAGTTGGCACCGCTATGTCGAATCCTGCCTGGTCCGCTGTAATCAGGCTGACGCAGACCATTTCACCCAACCTTCTGAACGAAACTGCTTATCTCTACAGTGGTAACAAAATCACGTTGACTCCTATTGCCGGTCCCGGTGGCTCATTCGTTCAACCCAGCGGCTGGTCGGCCACTAGTTTCTTCCCAACAGAAAACAACCTTGGCGCGCGTTTGCCAGAGGTCCAGCTGCAGGGCACGCCGCTTAATACGACGTGGAGCTCCAGCTACTATCCATGGAAGAACGGTTACGAGGGCTTTCAGATGAGGGACGATCTCTCGTGGTCGCGGGGAGTGCACCAGTTCAAAGTCGGCTTCAGCTGGTTGCACGACTATAAGAACCAGGAGCTCCAGGCCAACACACAAGGTACGGCGATCTTCAACTCGAGCTCATTCTCACACGACTCCTACATTAATTTTCTTCTCGGGGACGCCAGCAGTTTTGAGCAGCTCAATTATCTCTTTGGTAAGCACTGGGTTAATAACAACTACAGTTTCTACGTCAATGATAATTGGCATGTGATTCCGCGGTTGACGCTTAATCTCGGTATCCGCTTTGACGGGCTACCGCATGCCTTCGAGCGATACAACCAGTTCTCAAATTTCGTTCCCGCTGCCTACAATCGAGCCGCAGGCAGCCCCGTCACTCCGGAAGGCACGCTTGACCCGGCGTCGCTGACAAACTTCAACGGGACACCCTTCTATCTAAATGGGATTGAACTCGCCGGTGTCAACGGCTTCCCCCGCGGGAATGTAAAGAACAAATACAACACCTGGGAACCGAGAATCGGTTTTGCTTACGACCTGTCGGGCAATGGCAGAACTGTGGTCCGAGGTGGCTTCGGTATGTTCTTTGAGCGCGTGCAGGGTAACGACGTCTACAATGCTGCGTTGAATCCTCCATTTGCCTATCAGCCAACGGCCACCAACGTCTACTTTTCTAACCCCAACACCAGTGCACTCACTGGCGCAACCACGAAGCAAACCTTCCCTTCAAGCCTGTTTAATCTCGCCTACAACTATTCTGCCCCGGGTACAGCAAACTTCAGCTTCGGTGTGCAGCGGCAACTTGCGCCCGCGGTGGTCGGCGTGGTGCAGTATGCCGGTTCGTTAGGTTGGGATCAAAGCGATGATCGCGCCATCAACACGCTTCCCCAAACCGATCCGAACAACCCGGCGGATCCCTATGGCCTGCGTAGAGGCGTGTCTAACGGAACGTTGAATGCGAACCTGTACCGAATCTTCCCGGGCTTCAGCTCCATTCAGCAAGAGGAGAACCAAACCAACTTCAATTACAACTCTTTGCAGATAGGCCTGCGCATGGAAAATGTGCACGGTCTCACTACCCAATTTGCATATACCTATTCGCATGAGATCGATGAGGTGACCAACGATCTTGGTTCACTTTCGAATCCGTTCAACGCTGCGTACGATCGAGCGTCTGGCGGGTTCGACCGACGGCATATTCTCAATGTCAATTACATTTACAATCTGCCGTTTTTTGCCCATAGCTCCAACATTGCGGAACGCACCGTGCTTGGCAACTGGGAGTTCTCGGGTGTAACGGTTTGGGAAGCGGGGTCACCGCAGTATGTCGCCTATACCGGCGGGAGCGACACGCTGGGACTGGGCGGTGGCAATATCAACAATCGACCTGACCTGGTCGCGCCCGTTACCTACCCGAAGAAGCGACTGCAGTATTTCAGCACAGCTTCGTTCAAGGCCCCGGTTGCTCCCTGGAATGGAGGCCCGAACGATGGTTTTGGCAGCGCGGGCAGAGATGCCGTGGTGGGGCCAGGCCTGGTCAACTTTAACTGGTCGCTTTTCAAGACCATTCCCTTAAAGCAGGAAGGGCCCAGTCTCGAATTGCGGTTTGAGTACTTCAATGTGTTTAATCACACGCAGTTCAACAACCTGAATCTGAATTCGGGTGACGCGAACTTCGGCCAGGTCACGACTGCATACGATCCACGTACGTTGCAACTCGGGGCTAAGCTGAAGTTCTAAGTGCAAAGAGTTGCTACAAGGGGGCTCGCCGGGTGCTTACCCGGCAAGCCCCAGCACGGTAGTGGAGTAATCAGCTTCTGTCTGCGGTGGGGAAAGGTGCGGTCGAGAATCGTCCACCGCGGGCGGAGATGTTCCCCACTCAAGCCGAAAAACGGCTTGAATGGGCCACCCGGACTTTGCTATTGGACTTACTACCGGACTTTGCTGCCGAAATTTGTTGCCAACCTTTATTGTTTGGGTGATTTCATTGAGGGCAGGGCCGAGCTCGTCAGGCCCTGCCCTTCCTTAATGGTCGCGAGGTGGTTTGCGTGTACTCCGGGAAAGCGTTCTACCAGGCCGTTGGTCCAGTGGACTTCCAGATCCACCTGGGTGTTTGTGCCCAGGCCGAAGTGAAGGCGACGATCGTTGACCGAATAGAAGCTGGACTGCGCCATCACTGCCTGTGCTTGCTGCTTGCCGCCGTATTTAGCCACCACCGTTGATCCGATCGCGCTGCGATTTGATTTCGTGCCGACTAGTAACACTTTGAGCCAGTTGCGTTCGCCCGTGAGGTCATTTCTCAGCAGCGAGGGCGGCTCGTTTAAATTGATGACGACCATGTCGACATCGCCATCGTTGTCGAAGTCCCCAAAGGCGCAACCGCGGCTGCAATGCAGTGCGCTGATACCCGGGCCTGCTTCCTCCAGAAGCTCTTCAAATTTTCCATTGCCGAGATTGCGGAAGATAAAGCGCGGCGTATGCAACGGGTACTCAGGGAATTGGGCTTCGACTTCCGGATAGACCGAGCCAGTAACGACTGCGAGATCGGGCCATCCGTCATTGTCGAAATCGGCGAAACCAGTGCCCCAGCAGATGTAGCGGGTCTCTACGCCAAACCCGGCGGCCAGGGTGACATCGGTGAAGTTGGCGCTGCCTTCATTGCGATAGAGCCCGTTGGTGTCATCTGAGAAGTGAGTCTTGAAAATGTCGAGTCTGCCGTCGAGATTGTAATCACCGACGGCCAGGCCCATGCCCGCCTGTTCGGCACCGTCGGCGCTGAAGGCTATGCCTTGCTCGGCGCCTTCTTCGGTGAAGGTTCCATTCTTTTGGTTGCGGAAGAAGAGGCTTGGTGTGGAGTCGGAGGCTACGCAGATATCGTTCCAGCCGCTGTTGCTGAAGTCGGCGGCCACGCTGGTCATGCTGTAGGTGCGTTGTGCCTTGTCGACGCCAGTCTCCCTGGAGACATCGCGAAATGTGCCGTCCCCCTGGTTGCGGTACAGATAGTTGCGCGGCATGGGTAGCCCGCGCGGACCACAGTTCACGGCGACGCCCTTGAAATTGCAGTAGGGATTTGCGCCCGGTTTGGGCAAGCGTTCGAGGTCCAGATCGACGTAGTTGGCAACAAAAAGATCGAGGTGGCCATCGCGATCGTAATCGACAAAGGTGCATCCTGAACCCCAGCGAGTCTTACCGTCATAAAGCAGGCCCGCTTGCCTGGTGACGTCGGTGAAGGTGCCGTCTCCGTTGTTGCGGTAGAGGACGTTCTGGCCGTAGTAGGTGATGAAGAGATCTTCAAAACCGTCGTTGTTGTAGTCACCCACGGTGACGGCACTGGCCCAGCCGGTGCGCAGCAGGCCCGCTTTCTCGGTGACGTCGGCGAACGTGCCGTCGCGATTGTTCTTGTAAAGGCGGTTGCTGGCGCCTGCTACCGGGTGGTCCATGCGCGTTCCACAGAGAACGAAGATGTCGAGCCAGCCGTCGTTGTCGTAGTCGAGAAAGGCGACGCCGCAGCCCACGGTTTCGACGATGTAATTCTTTTGCGTGAGGCCGCCGTAGATGACAGGAGCGGTTAGACCTGCTTGCGCCAGCCACATCGGTGAAATGCGCAAGGAAGGGGATGCCGGAGGGCTTACCTCGGGGCTGTGGCTTAACATTGCGATTGATCACACCCTGGGCCATGGCGAGCGTGGAAGCACTGGTTAGCCAGAGAAAGTCACGGCGTGACAGGGGGTTTTTGCGATTATTCATGCCGGAGGGAGACCTCACCGGGGAGCGGCTGCATGCTCACCGGATACTTTTTGAATTAGCGAATCTTCTGTCTTGCTGTGCAGTTCCTTCGTTTTGGCGAACTCCCCTGCAGCTTTCTGCTTCTCTCCCAGTTGAGTGTAGAGGCGAGCGAGACGGTAATGTGCGTCTGGCTGTGACGGGTCGAGCGCGACTGCATGCTCAAAGGCGGCAACGGCTTCGTGGGTCTTCTGTTGGTCGGCATAGATGCGGCCAAGATCGAAATAGGCCAGGCGGAGGTCTTTCTGGAGTTGCAATGCTTTGTTGATGAGTGGCTCTGCGGTCACATCGTCATTCGAGCGCAGGGCAATTTCGGCTAAATACAAATACGCTTGCGCGTAGCCAGGATTGTTGGTGACTTCTTTCTGCAACTCAGGCAGAGCTTTGTCGAAATCGCCTTTTTTGAAATAGAGGTAGCCCAGCTCAAAGTGCAGCACGGGTTCGTTTGGGGCGAGGGATGCGGCTTGCTCGAGTTCGCGTATTGCGTCTTCCGTCTTGTTCATCCCGTCCAGCGCCTGGGCCAGCAGCATGTGTGCCTGCGGTGCGTCCGGGTTGGCGGAGACGATGCTGGTAAATTCTGCCATGGCACAGTCGTACTTCTCGCTCCACAAGCAGCTTTGGGCGAGCACGTTGCGCAGTTCCAGGTTGGCCGGATCATTCTGGGTGGCTCGCTGCAAATAAGGTACAGCAGCCTTGTACTGTTGCAGTCCGTAGTAGCTCATGCCCAGCAAGACGGTGCTGCGGGTGTCTTCGGGCTTGAGCCTTCCTGCAGTTTTGAATGCGGGGATCGCCTGCGCGAATCGTCCTTGCTTGAACTCCGCCGCTCCCAGGTTGAACGCTACGTCAGCCTGCCCCGGATTGACCGCCAGCGACTTGCGGTATTCGGTCGCGGCCGCCGCATATTGGCTTTGCTGGGCAAGTGCGACGCCCAGATTGCTGTGGATAGAAGGATTCTTAGGGAACTGTGCTTCGAGAGCACGCAGGGCGATCTCTGCTTCATGGAACTTGCCTGCCTGCATCAACGCCAATGCTTGTTGTGCACGATCTTCCTCTCCCCTTACTGGCGCAACCAGCAGGAGCAGGCACACCGAAAAAAATTGCAGGCGTCGGAGAAATCGCATGGCAAAAAACTTTTGCCGCGTGACGACGCGCCTCTCCGCAGATGCTGCAAGCCCGGTCAAGTCAGTTGAATGGTTAATCGCGTGACGGACGAGGGGGGCAAAGTCATTTGCACGCTCTTGCCAGAAACCGTGGCTGTCCCTTTTCTGGTTGTGACCGCTTCCGGCTGTTCGAAGGTGTTGTGAGCATGCACATCTTCCCCACCCAGAATTTCGGCGTCGACGGAGGCAGCACTTGCCTGGCCTCGCAACATGATTTGCGTGGGCCGCGCCTCGGTGAGGTGAGGATTCACTACCGTCAGGGTCAAGACCTTGCCCAGCAGGGATGCTGATCCATTCAGCCCCCACAGGCGCGCGTTGGGACCACCCACGATTTCCTCATCTCCTGTAGAGCTGAGTTTCTTGGGGATGGCTTTCCTCGGGAACGAAATATCGGGTACTGCGAATTCCACGCGAAGCGCCTGGGCGCCCTGATGGCTCTTATACATATCGAACACGTGAAAGACCGGCGTGGTGATGAAGTGATCTTCGTGCGAGAGAAACGGCGAATCGATGCAGTTGATCAACTGGGCGCAGGCAGCGATGGCCACTTTGTCGGGATTGCGATTGAAAGTGTCGAGGGTAAGCGCCGTCATGATGGCATCCCGCACCGTCAGTTGCTGCCCCAGCACGTGGGTTGGGTCGAGCTTGGTTTCGCTGAAGCGGTACCAGGGTCCGTACTCGTCGATCACTAGTTTGATCTGATGTTTGCGGTCAAATACACCCATGGCTGTCCAGTGGTCCAGCATGATTTTCTCCATGCGGTCGGCCAGCTGGTAACCAGGGTACACGTCATCGGGAGTAAACTTGAGCGCTTCTGGCAGGTCGGTGTAGTAGTGCATGGACCAGCCGAAGGGCGGCTTGATCGTGCGACCCGCGGTGAAGATGTTCTCGAAGAAGCGGGTGGTCCAATCTACGTCGTCCTGGTTGGGGCCGGACGCAATCAGCTTCAAGTCGACGCCGTAGTGTGGCAGCCAGGACTGGTAGCGCCGGTATTCTCCCGCGTACTCCTCGGGAGTGAAATTGCCACCACAGCCCCAACTTTCGTTGCCGACGCCCCAGTACTGCACGTTATAGGGTTCGGCGGAACCACCGGCCGCGCGCACATCTGACCAGGTGGTGCTGCCGGCTGGGGAATTGCAATACTCCACCCATTGATCGAAGGCGTAGGCGTTGAGGCTGCGCACATTGGCGGCGAGGTAGGGCTCAGCGCCTGACAATTTGCAGAAGCGCACGAATTCGTCAGTGCCGAACTGGTTTGGATCGTAACTGGGTATGCCTTTTTTGGGGAGATCTTTTGAGTCGGGATCGTCGACCCAGAAGTCGGTGCGCCGCGGGCGCTTGTCTTTGGGGCCCACGCCTTCACGCCAGTCGTAGCTGTCGGCAAAGCAGCCTCCGGGCCAACGCACCGCCGGTGCTTTGATTTGCCGCATTTTTTCGATGAGGGCGGTACGGATTCCGCCGGTGTTGGCGATTTTCGACTTTTCACCCACCCAAACCCCGTCGTAGATGACGGCGCCCAACTCTTCTGTGAAGTGGCTGTAGATCAGGGGAGAGATGGTTCCCAGCGGCTCTTCGAGCATGACGTCGATGACCGCGTCGTCTGACACCGTGGCAGAAGGGAGGCTGCGGGAGAAAAGCAGAGCCGACCCGGCAAGCGCGCTGGTCTTCAGGAATTTACGTCGTTGCATGCATTGTCCTCAAAGAGTGGCCCCGCCGAAGTGGACGGTTCTCTGCCGGGATATGAGAAAACATTTACTCGGTTTGTGTCAATGTGGGTTTTTAGCGGGTCGGGTGAGCCGCAGGGGTATGCAGACAAGACTGAAATTGTGCTCTGCAAGGAAAGAAGCTTTGTGCGTTTCACTCTTCTAGGGAGTTGGTTGTCACCGCCCCTGTTCTCTGTCAGAAGTAGCATTCAGGGTACGCTCCTGGCCTTCCGTTTTTGCCATCCCGAGCGAAGCCCCTAATGAACAATCTCTCCTTTTGTCGTTCATTCCAAGGCGGGTGACAGGATCAGTCGTGGTGGCTGGGACGGAGCGTCATTGACGTGCCGACATGATGGCGATGACGAGGGACGCGTCATCGCGTCCCCTGGCGGTTCACTTAATACGGTGGAAGCCCCGGACTTTTAGTCCGAGGGCGCGGGTGTAGAACCCGCGCTGAGGGTAGGCCTCACCATGCGAGGGCTTTAGCCGTGGTGGCAGCGGCGTCAGTCCGATTGGAAACTTGCGCGTAGATTTCGCGGGGAGGTCACACGGCCGATTGGCTGGCGAGGCTTGGCTCCACCAGGGCTTAAAGCCCTCAATCTTTGCGCGCGTTTAAGCGCGGGTCTTTAACCCGCGCCCCGGACTGAAAGTCCGGGGCTTCCACCGGGTTCAAGCGGGCGCTCCGAGAATCTTTGTGGTCCTCGTTCCGATGAAGAGCAGACGAAATTGATCGGTGCCGACCTGGAGATTTGAGAGTCAGTCGTGCCCTACCTGGGCGCCGCCGGTACCGTTGCAGGCGGAGTGGCAGCCGGGAGTGCCGCGGGACGGGCCGGGCTGCTCACCGCGCTTGCATTCCCTGGACCACCCACCTGTTGCACGACCGGCAGCCTCTGATCGACCGGCGGCAGGGCCGGGAAGGGTGCGTGCGGTTCCGTCTGGTACCAGTAGGCTACCGAGTAGAAGTTGTCCGAGCGGTGGTTGGCGTGACCGTGTTCTATCGTTGCTTTGAATGACCGCTTGAAAGGAATGGGCGCGTCCAGGTGAAAGCGGTACACGCTCGAACGGCTGCCTGCCAGTTCAGGGCCGACCACGGGCGCGCCGTAGAGTTGGTAGGAAAATGGCTTTCCGCCGAAATCCCAGGCGCCCAGAAAGTAATCTTCCGAGCCCGTTCCGGTGATGGTTGGGGTCGCGTCCTGGTCGACGAAAAACATGTCATCCCCTTCTCCCCACCAGCCGTCCTGGTTTTGTAGAACAGACATCACCACGCCAACGAATTGACCGGTGCCCCTGGCATGCATCCAGACGTAATTGTCCTCGCCCGTCAGATTTACCTTGTCGTCTACCAGGGGATCGCCGTTGCTGGTCCAGTTGTTGGTCCATCCGTGGTTTGGCTGTGCCTGATGATATTGCGCGTGAAAATAAAGCGTGCCGGTCGGCAACGGGGAAGATTCTGTCTGGTAGTCGATGTTGTAGTAAAAGCTCCCAACCGGTTGCTTGCCTTCGTTCGTAACCGTGACCTTGGCATGCCGTTGGTAGGGCATGGGGAAGAAGCTGTTGAGGCTCATCTCGCTGCCTACGGACAACATCTCCGACTGCCAGGAATAGTAATCGCCAAGTCCTAACCCGAAGAAGTCACCGATGGGTGTTTCGACGCTGGGGGTCGCTTCCCCGTCCCAGTAGATGCGTAGAACGATGCGCTTCAGGTGATAGGGCTCATCGCTGGCGATGGTGAACCATAGGTGAGAAATCTTCCCGGGACCATCGGTATCCAGCACGGTCAGGGTCGCGCCGGGCTCGACACGGCGTGCATCTGCATTGGCGCCGGTGGGGTCCGCGCTCGACGCGCGATGCGCGGTATAGGTCTGCAGGTGAGTCAGATCCGGTTGCCACCCGGCATTTTGGTCTTGCGCCACGAGCGGGAGACTCGTTGCCAGTAGCAGAACCCAGGTAAATCGCCTCACTATAGCTTCCTCATTCTCGAGCCGGGCGGCGGCCAGGCAAAACTTGCCCTCAATCGTACTGGCGGCTTAGCTACCGGATTTTATCGTGTGCTTAGCTTCCAAGAGCAATTATGTGCTGCAGGATCACTTCCCGGGTTTGCGAGTCGGCGCTATTGAAACGAAAAGCGCGCGTGCATTTCTCGAAGCGAAGATTCCTCACCTCTTCTATTTTCCGTAGGATGGTCAATCTGCCCGCTCGCTCGAGTGCAGCATCGACGGCGCCCGGTTTGCCCGCGAACAGGCTGTAGGCGGGTGTTCCAATGATCGCGGCTTCCCGCGCCATGGTGCCGCCTCCGCTTAAGACCGCGTCTGAACGTGCCATCAGGCTCAAGGCATCGACCGATCGCTCAGAGACCTGAAAGGGAGGGGAATGCATGCCGTATTCGTGCTTGAGCCGCTCGCCCTGTGCGCGGGTACGGGGCAGTACGACCACCTGCGCGTCTCGGTCTTCTCGCAGACGCTCCACCAGCGCACGAAAAAGTACGTCAGAGAACGGGTCCTGGTAGTGTGCCCAGGTGGCAGGGGGACGCACGGTGACGATAAGCCGGTCTGGATCCAATCTGCAGATCATCCATGACAGCGGGGGAATCGTGCCAGCCGCTGAGATAAACGTTCTCTTTATAACCCGGATACCGGATCACCTTCTCCATATTGACGTGCTGGTTCTCGAGAGTCAGTGACGGGATCGTTTCCGGCAGCAGGAGCTTGGTGGCCATGCGCGAGAATAGCTCCGAGTAAACGAATTCGTAGTCGTAAATGGCCATGACGGGGATGCCCAGCAGCCAGGCGGCGATCACCTGGGCGCGTGAGCCATGATTCACCGCGATGGCTGGCCGGTTTCTGAGCGCGAAGGCCGCCAGCCGCAAGGCCCGTGCGACGGTCGCACTGGCCCGGGTGAGGAAGAAGTGGGGCGTGCGATGCTGCCCAATGACTGTGTAGCCAAGACCGTGGGCCTGGGCGATCTCTTCCACCTGGCCAAAGCGCCTTGCGGTGAGCAAGACGCTGTAACCCGCTTCTTCCAGCCGCCGAATGATGGGAGGGAAGAATTGCGCGTGGGGCGAGTTATCGAGGTCGATCCAGATGAGCATTTTGCTTCCCGGATGAATCATAGCCGAAAGACCCACACCCGGCTCCGGGGGCAAGAGGCGGCGTTGTCTGGTTGTACCGGCCTACCGGCTTGCTGCGCGCATGAGTCTGGAGGTTGCCCGCAACATCCAGGCTTGCCCCCAACGCATGTAGGGTGTGCGGTTTGTCCACCAGCGATGACGCTGATAGTAAAAGGACCCGTCGGGAGCTGCCATGTTCTTCATCGTCCAGTCGAAAGTTCTCCAGGCGAGTTCCAGACATTCCGGATCCTCAGCAGAGAAGGCCGTAAAGTGCAGCAGGGCCTGAGAACAGGAATGAATATCGATGGGGAACGTCTGGTTGTGGAAGTAACGGGGCGCGCCCTCCTGAGTAAAAAATGTGGCCTTGTAGTAGCCGTGCCCCCGCAGCAGGGCTTGTTCGAATGCGAGATCCCCCGTGACCCTTTGATAATCGAACAGGGCGCAGATGTTGTATGAGGTGTGGAAGCTGTCGATCCAACGTTGCCGCCGCAGCCCGCCATAGTGCCATCCGCCCGCCGGTAATTGCCTGCGGGCGAGAAAGGTCATGGCTTTTTTTGCCAGCGACAGATATTCGGCATGACCACACAGCACGCCCACGCGCGCCAGGTACGCACCGGTGAGGGCGCTGCTGTTGTAGATCAAAGTCTGGTCGTGCGGCGTGTAGCTAAAGCACAGTTCATCTTTGGACTCGCCGGAGCGTTTGGACTCGCCGGAACGGTTCAGGCGCGAAGCAAAGAAGCAGGCGACCGATTCACCCATGGCCCGTGCTTCGGGATCACCGAATGCCTCGGCCATGTCGAGCAATGCGCTTCCGCAGAAGTACGATGCAATCGCGTTGGGGGAGAAGGCCGCCAGGCGCGACCCACGCAGGGAACGGTAGTCCCAGTCGTAACCCCAGCAGTATTCCGGCTCATGCGGGGAGCGGAGCTGAACCAGCGCGTCTTTCGCTGCCCGCGCCTCAGCGGCGACGTCATAGCCGGCCCGCGCCAGGTCGCAGTAGGCCGAGAGGCAGAGGCCCACGGCTTTTGGGTTGCGGCTGACGGGCACGCTAAGCAGTTGTGCGAAGGCGCAGCCCGCCGAAGCGTTTTCCGGCCTGTATCAGGAGAATGGCCGGTAAGGCCTGCCGTGCCCAGCCGCCACGCAGGTACGGAGAGTTCAGGAGATCAAAGGGTTCGTAACCGGCGATTGCTCGGGCTTCGATCCATGTGCGCAATCGCTCTATGGCCTGCCGCAGGTTCGCTACATCGTTTGCGGCGGCCTCAGGAGACAGGAACGTGCTCCGCCACGCCTGACTGGCCGTTGGCGCCAGGTTTGTTTCAACACGTTTACGATGCGCGGGGCCGTTTGCCCATCCCAGAGTGGCGGGCCGCGCCACTGCTTGCCTGACCACTGCCGGCCTGACTTCGCCGAGACTTGCGAGTAAGCCGAGCGCGCTCCGCACGAGTTCCCGCGGTTCGCAGCCGACGACCCGGTTGGTGCCCAGGGTGACCGTGACCGGGCGCTCGGTGTGTTCGCGATAGGTCAAGCACGGCACGCCCAGAAAAGTCGTCTCTTCCTGCACGCCGCCTGAGTCGGTGATCACCATGACCGCGTGTTGCATCAGGTCGAGAAACTCCAGGTACGAGGCGGGGGCCATCATCCAAAGACCTTGCGAGGGAAGCAGCCCACCTTGCCACATGCTGATTCCGCGCATGCGGCTGGCTTCTATATTGCGGGCGGTTCTGGGGTGAGCGGGGAAAATGACCGGGATTTGCTGGGCGATCTGGCGAACCGCCTCGAGCGTGTCTCGCAGCCGATCTTCATCGTCCACGTTGGATGGCCGATGCAGTGTGAGCAAGATATATGGCTGCGCCGTCACTCCCAGCTGCGCCCGCAAAGTGGAGGCGTGGGATCGTGCCAGCGCGCTCACCAGCGAATCGATCATCAGGTTGCCGACAAAAAACACCTTGCTGGCGGGGATGCCTTCGTGGGCCAGGTTTTTGTTGCCGCTTTCTTCCGTCGTGAAGAGCAAGTCAGACACGGAGTCGGTCACCAGGCGATTGATCTCTTCCGGCATGCTGCGGTCAAAGCTGCGCAGGCCCGCTTCCACGTGGGCGAGCAGGATGTTCTCCTTGACCGCGACCAGTGCGCAGGCAAGCGTGGAGTTGACGTCCCCCGCCACTACCACCATGTCGGGCTTATCCACCTGCACCAGCTCGCTGAACCTGCGCATGATTTCTGCGGTTTGCTCATGGGGATTGCCTGAGCCGACGCCGAGGTTGTAGTCCGGGCGCAGACATTCGCAGGTCATCGAAAAAGACCTGCGACATGGAGTAGTCATAGTGCTGCCCGGTATGCACCAACAAGCGGCTCGATCTCCTGGTCAAGGCGCATTTCCGCAATGAGCGGAGCGATCTTCATCATGTTCGGCCGTGCGCCGACGATGTTCATGATTCTCAGGCGAGAGCTGGGCAATCCATCTCCTTCAGTGGCCACCGGCCTTACACATCCGGAGGGTAAGACGAGTCTACGATCCCCTTCTGTCTTCTGACCACAGGCAATGCGGTGCCAGCCAGCAGGCTCGGATGAGCGCTCCCGGCAAAAGGCTGGGTGAGTCCGATCTGTTCTAATAGCGACACCTGGTGGGGATTGATGTGCGGCATTTCCGGTGTTCTGGCCTTTAAAAACAGCAACTTCGCGGTGACGGCGGAATATCTGGTGCGCATGCGCGACGCAATGGCACACCGCGGACCCGATGGCGCGGGCTTTTGGATTTCTGCCGACCAGCGGGTCGGCCTTGCGCACCGGCGGCTTTCGATTGTCGATCTTTCCAGCAGCGCCGCGCAGCCGATGAGCAACGCGGATGGCTCGCTGCAGCTGGTCTTCAACGGTGAAATCTACAACCACGCAGAGATTCGAGCGGAACTCGAAGCCCGCGGGCACAGGCGCTGGAAAACCGATCACTCGGATACGGAAGTGATCCTCCATGCGTTTGAGGAGTGGGGGATCGAGTGCCTGCGCAGATTTCGCGGCATGTTCGCGATGGCGCTGTGGCAGTCGACCGAGCGGCGGTTGTGGCTCATCCGCGATCGTGTCGGTATCAAGCCGCTGTACTACAGTGTCCACCACGGCCGCATCACCTTCGCTTCTGAGATCAAGGCGTTGCTGCAAGACCCCGAGCAGGCGCGCAGTGTGGACGAAGAATCGTTGTTCCACTATCTTTCTTTTCTCACAGCTCCCGCACCGCAGACCATGTTTGCCGGGATTCGCAAGCTCCCAGCGGGTTCGCTGATCACCGTGGACACGGACGGAGCGATTCGCGAGCAGCGTTACTGGGATGTGCTGGAACACACCACGCCGCTGAGTGGTGTTGCCGAGGAAGAAATTGCTGAACGCCTGTTGGCGGAGCTGCGCACCAGTGTTGGTTTGCGTACGTTGAGTGATGTGCCGGTGGGTGTGTTTCTTTCAGGAGGCGTCGATTCAAGCACGAACGCCGCGCTCTTTTCTCAATGTTCCACGGAGCCGGTGAAGACCTTTTCGGTTGGATATGACCGCGAATACCCGGGCTGCGAGAGTGAGCTGCACGTGGCCCGGGAGTTTGCGGAGCACATTGGCTCATGATCATTCGGAGCGGGTGCTGACGGAACAGGATTTTCTCGAGTTTTTACCTCGCATGATCCAGTTGCAGGATGAACCAATCGCTGATCCGGTGTGCATGCCGGTCTACTTTCTGGCGAAGCTGGCGCGCGATCACGGTGTGGTAGTTGCACAGGCGGGCGAGGGCGCAGATGAGCTCTTCTGGGGCTATCGCCACTGGAAGCAGATCCTACAGCTGATCCGCTGGAATCAAAATCCGGTCCCGCGACCGATCAAGCAGCTTGGGCTCGCTGCCTTAGCAACCTTCGGCAAGTCTTCCAGCCAGTCTTACGAGTTTTTGCGCCGCGCGGTGCAGGGCCAACCCCTGTTCTGGAGCGGGGCGGAGGCATTCTCGCATCCAGGCAAACTTGCCGTGCTGTCGCCGCGCTTGCGCCGCCGTTTCGCACGCACCAGTTCGTGGGAGGTGATCGCACCGATCCACGAGCGATTCCAGCACGAATCCTGGGAGAAAACCCCGGTCAAATGGATGACGTACATGGATCTGCAACTGCGCCTGCCCGAGCTGTTGCTCATGCGGCTGGATAAGATGGGCATGGGCGCCAGCGTGGAAACCCGGGTTCCGTTTCTCGACCACAAATTTGTCGAGCTGGCGATGAGCATTCCCGAGCAAGTGATCACGCGGGGTGGGCGAACGAAGCATATTTTGAAGCAGGCAGTGCGGGGGTTGATTCCAGACGAAACCGTGAATCGACGCAAGCAGGGGTTTGGCGTGCCGATCCAGGATTGGTTCTTGCAGCGATCTGGCGACTTTGCCCGCCGTGAACTTTCGGAGTTCTGCGACAAGACTGATTTTCTCGATCGGCAGGTAGTCATGCACCTGGTTGGCACGGGACGGGGCCGGCATGCGTGGTTGCTGCTGAATTTCGCTCTCTGGTGGAAGCAGTTTATTGAGGGCCGCAGCCTTTCTTCTGAACTGCCGGCTGCGCGTATGGCCGCAGTACCGTGAGCCAGCAAACAACGGCTGTGACGAAAAGCCCAGACCAACGCCTGGTGGACGCGCCTTTGCTGCTATGGCTCTGGATCAGCCTATGCCTGGCAACGCTTACCTTGTGGCTCCCCGCCTATTGGCCGGTCGGCGTGTTCGAGACCTCCGTATTCCTGCTTGCGGCTGTTACGCTCACGGGCAACAGGCAGGTCGAGCCCGGGACCCGCTTCCCCCTGTTTGTTTTTGGGTTCATCGTGTTATGGGGATGTCTCCAACTGGTCAGCGGGCGAACCGTGAATCGGTTTGCGACCGAACGCGCCACCGTGCAGTGGATGACCTGGCTGGCTTTGTACTACGCAGCGGTTTGTCAGCTTAGCAAACCTCGCATCGCGCAACGCCTGCGGACTGTCATGGTTTGGTTTGGGTGCGGGCTCGCCCTTGAGGCCGTTTTACAGGCGTATCTCTCTCCAGGGGACGCTTACGGTCTGTTTCCCACGGGCTATCATGAATATGTGATGGGCCCCATTGTCTATCACACGCACTACGCCGCGTTCATTGAGATTGTTCTGCCGGTCGCGCTTTATCGCGCTCTCATCGATGTCCGCAGGTCTTTTTTGTTTCTGGGTGCTTCGGCTATTCTGCTGGCGTCGCTGGTGGTGAGCGCTTCGCGCGGTGGCCTGCTGATTGCCGCTGGTGAGGTCGCGTTGGTGGTCGCCCTCTGCCGGTGGAAGAGGCCGGAAGCAGGCCGCCGCATGCTCTCGGTGCTGGCAATCCTTGCGGGTGTGACGGCTCTACTCGCGGTGATTGTTGGGTTTGCCACCGCGACAGAGCGTTTTCATTCCGAAGCGTTGATGGCCGGCCGGCGACAGTTCGCCTTATCGACCCTTCACATGATCCGGGAACACCCCTTTGTGGGCTGGGGCCTGGGGAGTTGGCCATCGGTGTATCCGGCCTTTGCCACGTTTGATCCGGGTGCTGTGGTGAACCAGGCGCACACGGATTGGTTGCAATGGACGGCCGAAGGGGGTTTGCCGGTGGGTCTCGCGATGCTGGCGCTTGCGGCCTGGGCCCTGCGCCCGGCGCTGCGGTCTATCTGGGGTATCGGTTTCCTGGCGGTGCTGGTCCACGCGCTGTTCGACTATCCGTTTTCACGCCCGGCTACCGGCTCGTGGCCAATCCTGATGCTTGCCTTGGTGGCGGTGGCTCGACATAGATCGATCCTGAGCGATCATGCCACGATCGTCGACTGAGCGGTTGGCGTGCTCATCCTTCTTCTCTTCGCCGTCGTATGTTGGGTGCCCGGGCCTGTTGGGAGTTACCCGGATTTGTCACTGCGCTCCTAATCAACAGACTGGAAAGCGCTCTGGACGCGGGTTCAAATGTCCCCCACTCAAGCCAAACGCGGCTTGAATGGGCCACCCCACAGTATTTAGGGTCCGATCAGTCGCCACTCAGGAGGGTCTGCTCCCTGCCCGCATCCAGAAAAGCCGAGGGTGGCCCACTCAAGCCGCGTTTGGCTTGAGTGGGGGACATCTTGCTCCGCTCGCTCAGCCAGACCGATGCGTGTCGCACCCGTTCATCGCGTCCTTAACTTGCACTGCAAGCAGATTCCTCGGGATGACAGTTGGGGGGCTAGCCCTAGGCTAGCTAGTGGCTGGTGGCAGTAAATGCCCACATGTCCCGACAAGAAGCCCGTTGTGAGATATGGGGCACTGCGCTCGTTGAGCGAGGCAAGGGGTCTATTGGGGGCTTACAGTCGAACTCTTACCATTACCCAGGCCCAGGGCGACGCCGATGCCACCCCCTGCGGCCAGGGCAACAATCACCAAAATCTTGGCCGTATTGGAAGGCGGCTTGAAAGGCGGCGGCGATGGTGGGCTGTCCGGTTCGGGAGGGGCGGTGACGGCTGGCCGCGCACCCACTTCCGGGCCTGCGCCCGGGCTCGGGGTTACATCGCCTGAAGGGGTGGGCGGAGCCGTAGCAGCGGATTCCGTTGGTGGAGGTGGCTCGGCTTCGGGGTTTCCTGGCATCTCGCTTATCGTCATCTGGTGAACGTCGGAAATCGAAAGCACGCGAGAAGCAGCCGGCACCGGGCTTGTGGCGAGAATCGTTCCTGTCACTTCGACTGAGCCGCCTACCAGGTCGTCCAGTCCCGGACCCTGCAGTTCGTACGTAAGGTGCGACACAAGATCGGTTAGCAGGTAGTGTCCATAACTGCCTGCATGGTCTTTACGCAGGATGCCATGCAAGGTGAGCTGTTGGCCGGGCTCGGGTATTGCGGGCGCTGCAGCCGCGGGTGGAGGTACAGGATTTGCTGGTAACGCGGGCGTTGCCGGATTCTGCTGCGGCGCACCCTGGGTAGGCGCCTGCACGTCGAAACGCAGTGCCCTGCCAGAGTCCAGGCGAGCGAGCAGCATGCCGGCGGCGCTGCGCACCTCGGCAGCGCCGCCCTGGGCTCGTACCTCAAGATGATCTGTCAGTCCGACCATGACCGCGCCCTGGGGAGACAAGGACGAGATCCTCAACCCATTCGCCACAATTACGTACCCGTGACCACCGCGCTCCAGAGCCGTGCCGCTCCGTAGCAGCGCGTAGTTGCCGTAGACGTTTGCGGAGGCCCCTGGCTGCAGTAGCAAATTGGAACCATCGGACACCATGAGATCTGAATTGAGTTTGTCTGCCTGGACCAGGCTGCCCTGAAACAGCGTTGCATTGCCTTGTACTGTGGCGCCATCGACCATGGCCTCACCATGGGTGACGACAAATCCAATGCTCGACGGCGAGGCCGCCAGGCTTACCAGGCAGCTGCACGTAAGCAGCGACACCGCGGACTGTAGTTTCACCAGCATATTTGGTTCTTCCGTGCGTCGACCTGACGCGACAAGTTTATCCTCGCGTCCATTTGCTGCGCAACGGAATAGCGGCCCTCGGGTCGAACAGTACACTGCTTCCATCAACCCGTGGCTTAGATGGTGTGGCGTCCTCAGGGCTGGAAGCTCCTTGCTTCTCACCGGTTACGGGGAAACTATTCCGGCCGTACGGCGCCAGATATACACTTCTTGGGACCGTTGTGGCCCAAGTGTCCGCCTTCCGAAATTACAAAGCGATGGTTGTCCCGATCGCCCTCATCGCGGTGGCTGGGGTCGCGATTTGGCCAATCCGTGCTCATTTCCAGGGGCAGCATGCCCAAACTGCAGTCGAGTTTAGCCGCGATGTTCGGCCGATCCTGAACCAGAATTGCGTGGCGTGTCACGGCGGGGTGCGGCAGAAGAACGGAGTGTCCTTCATTTTCCGGGAGGAGGCGCTGGGTACGGGAAAATCGGGACGGCCTACCATCGTGCCGGGACATCCTGAGGACTCGGAATTTATCGCGCGGTTGACGACCAGCGATCCCGAGGAGCGCATGCCGTACCATGGCCCCCGCTTACCTCCTGAGCAAATTGATCTGCTGCGCAGATGGATCAAGGAAGGCGCCAAGTGGGAAGACTATTGGGCCTTCGTACCGCCTGCGTCGCAGCAACTTCCCCGGGTCGAACGCGCCGATTGGGTGCGCCAACCCCTCGACCGTTTTGTTCTGGCTCGCCTGGAAAAGGAAGGTCTGTCGCCTGCTCCCCAGGCGGACAAGGCGGCTCTTTTGCGGCGGGTCGCTTTTGACCTGACCGGGTTGCCGCCTACCCCGGCGGAGCAGGCTGCTTATCTGTCCGACAACTCGCCCGATGCCTACGAGAAGCAGGTGGATCGCCTGCTGGCCTCGCCTCATTATGGTGAACGCTGGGCTTCGATGTGGCTCGATCTGGCGAGGTACGCCGATAGCAAAGGGTACGAGGCAGACTATAACCGCCCCGGCGTTTGGCCTTACCGTGACTGGGTGATCGATGCATACAATCGGAACCTGCCCTACGACCAGTTCGTGATCAAACAGTTGGCCGGCGATCTGCTGCCCGACCCCAGCTTTGAAGATCGCATCGCGACTTCGTTCCACCGGCAAACACCGAACAATGACGAGGGCGGGACGGACGACGAGGAGTTTCGCATGGTCGCCGTCATGGACCGGGTCGCCACCACCTGGTCTGTGCTGAATGGGCTCACCATGAATTGCGTGCAGTGCCACTCGCATCCGTACGATCCCATTCGTCACACCGACTACTACCATTCCATGGCCTTCTTCAATACTCAGCGGGATGCAGATCTCATGGACGACTCGCCGACCCTGAGAGTGCCTAAAGAGAAGAGCCGGTATGGGGAGGCTGCGCAGTTGCAGCAACAGATTGCCCACCTGCTACAGCCGATGGAGGCGAGCGATCGAGACCTGGTGGCGCAGACCCCGTGGAAAACGCTGCCGATCGAATCTGCTGCTGCGAACGAAGTCGCGGCACTTGCACCAATGCTGCCGGAGCTGGCAGGCCAGTTGGCTGCTCTTGAAAACGATGGCAAGATTGCGTCTGAAGAGAAGAAGCCGAAGCTAGCGGCTCTGCGCAAGACCATTGCGGATACACAGGCAAAACTGAAGCACGCAAGAACGACGGGCGCCTCCGCCAGGACGTTCACGCTGCACGATGGCGAGGCTCTGGCCAACGCAGATACCCCGCCGCAGTCTTTCTATGAGCTCACCGCCAAGGTCGATCTACCTTCGCTGAGCGCAGTTCGTGTTGAGGTACCCCCGTTCCATCCGGAGATCGCACGGCACACACCGGAAAATGGCTTCATTGTGGATCACGTGCAGGGTTGGGTAATTTCTCCGGACGGCCAGAAGAGCAAGCTTGCGTTTCGCTATTTCGTGCAGGACTCGGAGAAGAATCTGCAGGCCGCCTTGTTGCCTGCGGAGGACGCAAAGGGAAATGCGCTCCCGGATGCGAGCGCGTTCGCAGCTCTTCCGAAGTTGTTTCGCACCCGCTGGATCGTGGGCGTGCTGGCTGAGCCACTCTCGTTGGCGCCGGGCAGCCGCGTGCAGGTCGATCTCAAACAGGTCAAGTTGATCGATTCCAAACCAGCGCTGATTCAACGTGTCAAGCTCTCTGCCAGCGGCGACCCACGTTGGACGTCGTTGAGCCAGGATCCTGTGCGTGCGCAGACCATCGCGCAGATGCAGGCACTCGACCGGCAGTTGTTGCAAATACCCAGCGTTTCACTTCCCGTCCTGCAGGAAGAGCGTCCGGATGAGCAACGAGCTACGCTCGAATTTGAGCGCGGTAATTTCCTCACTAAAATCGGTCCAGACCTTGCGCCGGACGTGCCTGGAATTTTTCCGAAGCTTCCGGCGGGCGCACCGCGCAACCGCCTTACCCTGGCACGCTGGTTCTTCTCGCCCGGACAACCGCTCACAGCGCGGGTAGCGGTGAATCGTTATTGGGAAGAGCTTTTTGGCACGGGGCTGGTGGAGACGCTGGAGAATTTCGGCAGCGTGGGCGAAGCCCCTAGCCACCCCGAGTTGCTCGATTGGCTGGCGCTGCATTATCAGAACGATCTGCACTGGGATACGAAGGCATTGTTGCGCGAACTGGTTACCAGCGCAGCCTATCGGCAAAGCGCCGCCACCACACCAGCCTTGCTGGCGAAAGATCCACGCAATCGATTGCTGGCGCACGGGCCGCAGCAGCGGCTGACTGCGGAGATGGTGCGCGACCAGGCGCTTGTGGCCAGCGGGCTTTTGAATCCTGCGATCGGCGGGCCCCCTGTCATGCCACCCCAGCCGGCGGGAATCTGGAACTCTGTTTATAACGAATCAAAGTGGACAGATGCGACTGGACCTGACCGCTATCGCCGGGCTGTTTATACGTTTGTCAAGCGGACGGCCGGCTATCCGAGCTCATTGATGTTCGACGCTTCTGATCGCGATACAAGCCTGCCGCGCCGCATTGCGACCAACACGCCTCTGCAAGCCCTGGTGACGCTGAATGATCCGGCGTATCAGGAAGCGGCTCGTGCCCTGGCGCGGCGTGCCATGCACGATATCGGTGAGCCGACGTCCCCTGAAAAGCGCATCGCGTACGAAGTACGGCTGGTTTTGTCGCGCGAGCCCTCCGCACGTGAACTGGCCGTGCTGCAGAGGTTCTATCAACAAGCGGCTGGGACACCGCGTTCGCCGTCCGTCGTGAAAGCGAACCTGCATGTGTCACAAACATCGTTTGGTAAGCAAGCGGATCAAGAGGAACTGGACGCGCTGACCGCGGTGGGCAGCGTGGTCTTTAATCTGGATGCTGCGTTGGAAAGGTAATGCAAATGGCAGATCCCGAAAGCAACGAAGTGGGAGAAGCGCCGGTCGGCGGCTTGTGCCGCGAAGAGCGGTATGCGATGCTCCAGGCGCAAACGCGCCGGCACTTTCTGCGCACGTTTACAGCCGGTGTGGGTTCCATGTTTTTGGGCACCCTGGGCGCGCCGTTCGGTGCTGCGGCCCATGCGGCAGAACGTGGTGTCGACGGGAACCTGCGCCTCGATTTTACCCGTGACCCGTCACACCCGCTCTCCGTTTTGCCGCCCCAATTCGTTGGACGCGCCAAGCGGATTATCTATTTGCACATGGCCGGTGCTCCCAGCCAGTTGGAGCTGTTCGATCACAAGCCTGATCTGACCAAACTTGACGGCCAGCAATGCCCAGCTTCATTCTTGGTAGGCAAACGGTTTGCCTTTATCAGCGGTGTTCCTAAACTGCTGGGTGCGCAATACCCGTTTCACCAGGCGGGGAAGAGCGGCCAGTGGATATCGGACCGTTTGCCTCACCTGGAAAAGCACATCGACGATCTCTGCGTCATCAAGTCGATGCGCACCGATCAGTTCAACCATGCACCGGCACAGTTGCTGGTACAAACTGGCAATGCGCGCCTGGGCTATCCTTCCCTCGGTTCCTGGGTGATCTATGGGCTGGGTACAGAAAACCAGAATCTGCCAGGCTTTATCGTGCTGGTTTCTGGCGGCAACCAGCCGGACGGCGGCAAACAGTTATGGGGCTCCGGCTTCTTGCCCAGCGTGTACCAGGGAGTGCAGTGCCGTTCGCACGGCGAGCCGGTGCTGTACCTGGAGAACCCTGCTGATGTGAGCCGGCCACTGCGCCGTCGCATGCTGGATGCTGTGGATGAAATCAATCGCCAGACGTATGCCGAATTCGGCAATCCGGAAACGGTGACGCGCATCGCGCAATACGAGATGGCGTTTCGCATGCAGATGGACGCGACCGACGCGATGGACATCCACAAGGAGTCACCGGCAACACTCGCTGCTTACGGAGCCAAGCCGGGTGACGCCAGCTTCGCCAACAACTGCGTGGTCGCGCGCCGGTTAGCTGAGCGGGGTGTTCGCTTTATCCAGCTTTACCATTGGGGCTGGGATGATCACGGCACGTCTGCAAAAGATTCGCTGAACATTGGTTTTGCCGAGCGATGCCGTGAAACAGACCAACCCATCGGGGCGCTGCTTACCGATCTCAAGCAACGTGGAATGCTCGACGATACGCTGGTGGTCTGGGGTGGCGAGTTCGGACGCACTTCGATGCGTGAGAATCGCGCCGGACAGGTCATGCAATTTGTCGGCAGAGACCACAATCCGGGTGCGTTTACGATCTGGATGGCTGGTGGCGGCATCAAGCCGGGTATCGCGCATGGCGAAACCGATGCCATGGGCTACGAAATCGTGAAGGACCCAGTGGAAGTGCGCGATCTGCACGCAACCATGCTCCAGGTGCTGGGATTTGATCATCGCCAGCTCTCCTATTCGTTCCAGGGACTGGAGCAAAAACTCACCAGCGTGAAGCCGGCGCGCGTGGTGACTGAGGTGCTGGCGTGATGTTTAGCTGGGCAGCAGCGATCGAGGACAATGTACGACTTCTTCAGGAGGAGGAAGCGTTCGGCAACGATGGTCGCGCCGGGAAAGAGATGCTGCAAATCACGACGGGTAAGAAGGTGAATGTTCCGCTAGTGCCTCCTCAACTTGCGCGCGATTGGGCTTGTTCATCAGACCCCACAAGTGTGAGATAGCGAGTCACGAAGAAGCTGTTCAGGAGTCGCGGCCACCAATGAAGAAACAACGTACCCAGGTGCGGCTCGACCGGGAACCATTTGTTCGGGGTTTGACAGTACAAGGACTTTCCGACCCGTCGTAATTCTGCGGCGAGGCGCTGCATGTCATCCCAATTTCCAACGTGTTCGATAACAGAGTTTGAGAAGGCTACATCGAATGACTTGTCGGGAAAATTCAGGTCTCGACCATCGCCCACCACATATGCATAGTGATTGCACCTTTGTTCAGGCGCGTCGAATTCACGACTATCTTGATTCAGGAGTGTGACTTCGTAGGCGGCATCGACCATACGCCAGATGTGGGAAGTGCCTCCTACATCGAGTACCGTCCGACACACCGAAGGTGGAAAAGCCCAGAAAATGATTTTGATCCGCCGTGAGCGGAATCGTTGCATGAAAAACAACGCGATGCGAGAATATTTCATTGTTCCGGTCCCATGGTGAAGGCGCAGAGACACAGAGGTAGATTACAGCCTATCCCTAATGTAAGCCGCCTTTGGCAGACAATCGTGGTAATGGGTAGACTGAAAAGATGAACCGTGGGCCAGACGCAGAAGCTTTGCTGTCCACATACCCTCGAAGTCGGCCCGAGTTGCCCTTAAAGCAACAATCTACCTACTCGGAAGATTACCGTTTTAACCGCGCTGGAACGCGGGGTTTTCCAAAGGTCGTGGCAAAACTTGAGTCCTGGATGCATCGCCAAGTTAGCGACAAAGTCAGTCACGGTAGGCTTCTGGAGTTAGGTGCAGGCAATCTGAACCATGTGCCGTACGCGCCGGATGAATGCGTCTACGATGTCGTTGAGCCGTTTCAGGAACTTTGGCAGGACAGTCCGCACCTCCCACGAATCAATCGCATCTATGAAGCGATCGACGAAATACCTTCAGGCGCGGAGTACGACTGTATCCTCTCCATAGCCGTTCTGGAGCACCTTACCGACCTCCCGATGATTTTGGCTAACGCTGGCCTTTTGCTGCGACCGGGTGGTACGTTTCGTGCTGGCTTTCCCAGCGAAGGTGGCTTCCTGTGGAACCTTTCCTGGCGGTTGACGACAGGAATTGAGTATCGGCTGAAGCGTGGTTTCGATTACCGAGCGATCATGCGACATGAGCACGTGAACACTTCGGACGAGATCTTGTCTTTATTGCATTATTTCTATCGCAAGGTCAATGTATCCCGCTTTCCGCTTCCATTCCAGCACTTTAGCTTTTATGTGGCTGCCCTTGCTGAGCAACCCATGATTGATCGCTGCCGGATTTTTACAGCGTCTAGACGTTCCGTTGGTGTTGTTTCCAATGATTAGCGATTCGACCTCGAACTGTAGAGGAGGGGTCTCGGTAGTCATCCCGGCCTACAACGAAGAGGGGAACATAGTTCCGGTTTATCAGGCGGTTCGATCGGCTCTTACGGGCGATGAACTGGGCGAAATTATCTTTGTCGATGACGGATCGAGCGACTGCACGGCGGAGCGAGTCCGGATGTTGCGGGCTCGCGATTCATGTGTCCGGCTGATCCGTTTCGGAAGGAACTTCGGCCAGCAACCAGCGCTTTTCGCCGGCCTGCAAGCAGCCCGTGGACGGGCAGTCATCACACTGGATTGCGATCTGCAGCATCCACCAGCCCTGCTGTCACAGATGGTACGAGCTTGGCTGGATGGTGCCAAAGTTGTCCAGATGGTTCGACTCGAAACAAGCGGCGTTGGTTTCGGCAAGCGTCTGTCTTCCCGTGTGTTCTATTTGTTCATCAATGCCGTGAGTGATACCCCGGTGATACGCGGAGCCGCAGATTTTTACTTGTTGGATCGGATGGTTGTCGATGCGGTTCTGGACTTTAAGGACCGGTATCCTTTCCTTCGCGGCCTCATCGCATGGCTCGGATTCGCCGCCACGAGAATTGAATATGCGGCTCCGAAGCGTCAGTCCGGGACTACTGGCTACACGCTGCGCAAAATGAGCTCCCTCTCGCTGCAGGCGATCATGGGCCTCTCCTCCAAGCCTCTGCGGCTATCCCTCTATCTCGGCTTGTTGACGGCCGCCTTTTGCGTTCTTTATGCCGGCTTCGCTGTAATTGCTTTGCTTTCCGGTAAGACAGTGCCTGGCTGGACTTCGGTCATTGTCATGGTTTCATTCCTAGGGGCTATTCAACTCGTATCCATTGGAATTGTGGGTGAATACCTCGCTCGTGTGTATGACCAGAGTCGTGGAGTTCCTGAATACGTGGTGGTGGAGACTGATGAAGCGGATTCTTCGTCTGATGTTCTCCCGGGAATATCGCGTTGATGGGTGTCTACGCTCGCCGCCCTTTCAGCATTTTGTGACTAGGTGACGATAAGCTGCCCTGCGTGACGGATGTATGGTTAAAAGTCACCGTGCTTGTGTCGGTCGAGTCAAAGCAGAATACATAAATCAAGCGGAGGCGTCACCATTCACCGCAAGAGGAATCAGGCAAGTGACGAGATCGATAGTCAGACTTCGCTGAGGCCCAATTCTGCGTCTGCATCTGTTTAGGTCCTGAATGAACCAAATTCTGCACAGCACCTGTAGCTCAACGTGCTTGGCCCATGAAGGCTTGACTCCACATACCAGACAACGCTATAGCAGCAATAATAAAGCGCCAACACAAGCATACCTACCAAGTATTGAGGCAGGGGAATCGCAAGGACTCCAGGTAAACCAGCAACGATCATAGCAAGCCAGAAGGCCAGCTCCACACCCCTTCGCTTGGGGCGCAGAATGGATGCCGGAATGCCAACGTTAGCGCACAGCAACAGCAAAGATGCGATTACACCGAGTTTAGCTGCGGCTGTTTGAAGCAAAAACCGATGGTCCTGGAGCGCAATTTGCTTTACACGCTCGCGAAGAATGGATTCGTACTGGGGCCCTGCGTAGATTGCGGTGGGGCTGATGGTCTGGACATACGCAACGGCATCGGAATCTCGCCATGCTGGTACATATGGATTGGTTAGGTACGAAAGCCCTAAGTAGGTAGTATGCCAAAACAGATGGCGGTTAACAGTAGGTGAATAATCGGTTTGATGCAGAAGTAGGAAGCGGTCGCGCTCGTGCAAAGGAAACTGCGAATACAGTAAAGGTAGACACATGCCCCCTATCAGGCCAGCAAACAAGAGGATTCTCGTCGAACGCCGAAGAGGGCTGGAAAATGCAAGGATTCCGAAGAACACGAGTATCGGAGGAGCGGATTGCGTCCTGACCCATTGCGCAAGCCCCAAAAAGCATCCAGAGAAAACAACGATTGCGAAGCGTTGCCGAAGTGTCAGACTCTCCCGCAGCACAAAGATGAGCCAGGGGATCAGCATCAGTGCGATCGACGCTTGTACCAGATAGACGTCGCCTATTTTGAGCGCGATATAGGACCCAACGATAACGGGAGTGACAGCAACGGCTTTTTGCCAGGCTCTGGGGAAGGTGAAACAAACGCCAGCCGTACCAATGAAAGCGCAGAAAACGACGGTTCCCAAAAAGAATACATTTAGTGCTTTGTCTAATGCCCAACCACTCTGGCGAGCAATCTGGGTTGCCAAGTAAAACAGCCCGCTATCGTCCCCGCACGGGACGGGCTCCCAATTGCCGTTGTACTTGCCGACCAGCGGAGTGCCAGATTGGTTCCAACCTGATAAGGCTTCCCCTGCTTCAAGGTACCTATCGCTCAGCATCGGAACAACGGTTCCGACTCTTACCGAGACCGAAGGCTGACGGTAGCTGACCGGATGACACAGTCGGGGTCGCCATGTCAGGTCTGTGGGGTTAGATATGGAGCGAGATGGCTGTGCAGAACAACAACCGCCGGCTACCTGGATTGCCACAGCTAAGACGCATCGAAGCAGGCTACTGGCAGCAAACGTCATCGGCCTGCCCACCATTCAAAGTTGCGTGTGTTTGCATCTGGAGGATAGTGCCGATAGTGAATATATAAAAGAGATTTAGGTCCGAGAAATAAACAATGCCGGCGTCTAGCCCGTAAATGGTGTAGGCAAGTACACAATATAGGAATGTTCGCCATCCGATTGGTTGTGACTCACGCCGTCTCCACATCGCCCTCACGAGAAAAATTTGGGCTAAGACGTAAGCCAGAAGGCCGGGGACGCCCACCTCCGCGAGTACAGTAAACATCGAGTTGTGAGGAAGATCAATTGCTTCGAACCCATGCCAACTGGCGGAATACCGGGAACTACCTTGAACCGTTTCATGGTAGAGGTTGAAACCGACACCACGAACCGGATGGTCCAAAACCACTCTAAGCGTTTGCTGGTTTTGCGCGATTCGCTGGTAAAAATTGTCTCCCCGAGTGACTCGATCTTCAAAAACGCTTGGATATAGCAGCCTTGCCAGCATCGCCACGGACAGTAGACCTCCAAAAATGCCCATCCATATACGGCGAGCGATCAGGGGACTCTCGGCAAGGAGGTCTAAGCAGCCGCAAACAAGAAGTGCGATGAAGAGGCCACGATTCATCGGCATAAACGCCGCACCCAAAGCTGCGAGCATCCCCGTCTGGTGAAGGAACGATTGTTTTCTACTGCGGAGTTGACCGATGAGACGTCCTGAATACACGATGAAGAAGAAGCCGAACATGCCTACAAGGCAAAGCACACCAGAACTCTCGAATGGTCCGTCAACTCGAAGAATTCGGAAGGTGCCGGATTGAACCCAGCCTTCTACAGATCCTGTCCAGGGAAATAGATTCGTGCCGCTAACAATTTCTGTTCCAGCCACTAAGGCAAGCCCGAGCATGAGAACACAAATGCAAGCATGGAGCTTTTGTAGATTCGGAACAGCGGGGAAGCATCGAATGGCATACAAGCCAAGCAACGGCGGCAGCACAATTCCATCTAACATCAATCGATAAGACCCTAAGTTGCTCAGTACGGGGTGATCAAAAAGCGAGGAGAGGCAAGTGATGATGTAAAGTAACCAGAGACTACCCGCCACTTTGATATCCGACGACAGGGGTACCAGCCATTGTTGATGCCGGACGTTAACCAAGACCAAAAGAACGAGCACAAGGAAGGCACGGTCAACGGTGAGTATCGGATGATCTTTGGGGAAGGAGAAGAAATAGTACGTGTAAGGGAACAAAACTATCCACGCCATTACAACCCATTCGAATCGACCTTTTATACAAAAGATCAGAACCCAGATCACGGCTACCCAAGCTAAAATAGCTACCGCTGCCGCGCCGGGTGTGAACTGGGTTGTTGACAATACCAGCGCAATCAAAGAAAACGAGCTAATGCCCAAGACGAAGATTGAGACTTCCAAGTCGGCTGTGGGCAACACCAATCGCGGGTTAAAAGATCTCATGGTCATCTGTCTCGTAGCACGTTTACCCTAATGGCGAAGGTGCTAAATCTGTCATCGCGCCATCGTTTCTAGTCATCAATCACGAAACATCAGTCAAGTGTCGTCGTATCGGGATGCATGGCAGAAGTTGGTCGATCTAGAGACACCGTTCTGCCCGTGCGGATGGCTTCTGTGATTGCGAACGTTGCGCTGGTGACTTCATGTATCTCAGCGAAGGGAATCGGAGCGTCTATGCCCTGCTTCAACGCCTCGACTGTGAGTTCCAGCTCTTTCCGATGGCCTTTGTCCTGGCGCCCTTTGATGGTCTCGGTCTTTCCATTCCGGGAGCAGGATAAGTTCTTGAAATCATCCAGGCGCGCTACTCCGCCTGCGCAGAATACTTCGAAGTATTCCTTCGGGACGGACTTGTCTCCGTTGGCGAGGTAAAGCAGGTTGGCAATCGAGCCGTCCTCAAAGGTGATCGTGACGGTGGTGTTGTCCCCGCTGTAGCGTTCATTATCGGGTAGGGCCGCAGCTGTTAGCGACCTCATCGGGCAGCCGACTACGGCGCGCGCCCAGTCGACGAAGTGGCACAGCTCGCCGATGATCCTGCCGCCGTTCTCGCTGGCCTGGATCCAACTGTCCCTGGGGATGAATCCGGCGTTGCAGCGAATGTGGACCAGCATGGGATCGCTGCGGTGAGCAAAAAAAGAGATCAGCTTCTGTGTGAGCGGGGCGAAGCGGCGATTAAAGCCCACCATAAGGAAGGGCGACCTGCCGTGGCTTGCCGCACCTTCGTAGGCCGCGCGCACTACCTCCAGCTGATCACGATCGATCGCGAGTGGCTTCTCGACAAAAACCGCCTTGCCTTGCTCGAGTGCCTGTCTCACGTAAGACGCGTGACTGCTATGGCGGGTCAGAATGAAGACAGCGTCGAGATCGGGGTTTTCCAGCAACGCTGACGGCGATTGAGCCAGCGCGAAGCCGAAGGTGGTACGCGCCGATTCAGACGCCGCACCGGTGGTTGTGGCCACCGAAGCGAGAGTGAGATCCGCGGAGGACTTAAGCGCGGGCAGGATGATGCTACGAGCGAACGCGCCTGCGCCAATGCACCCCACGCGCACTTTGCCCGGGATAGGCGGTTGGGCGGGAATCGTGTGTGGCGCCGGTTGCGCAATCAACTGATAGTCCGCAGTCGAATGGTAATCGATGATTCCCGTATAGGCGCCCGCCTCTACTGCCTGGTAGGCTGCAGCTCCATCTTCGACCGCATACCGATTCGCGAGAAGTGCGTCGAGTTGAATGGCTCCAGCGGATACCAGATCCAGAAAGGCTTCCATGTTGCGTCTTTCTGTCCAGCGGACGTAGCCGATGGGGTAATCGTTGCCACCTTCTTCGTAGCCGGAGTCATACCGACCTGGGCCGTAGGAGCGCGACATGGAAAGCGAAATCTCTTTGCGATACATGTTAGCCCGGGCTACATCCATGCCGACGTCGCCAACCACTACGATGCGTCCACGATCTCTCAGCAGTTTGGCCGCCAGTTCCAGCGGCTCCGCGGACTTTGTGGCGGCGGTGATGAGGGCAGCGTCAACACCGTAGCGTGAGAATGCCGCGACTGCGTTCTCGAGGCCCGGATCCGTGGTGCTTAGCCCGAGGTGAGCGCCGAGCTTTGTTGCGTGGGCTGCGCGCTCCGGTGAGAGATCGATCGCGATGACTCGGCACCCGGCAGCTCGCAACACCTGCATCGTGAGTACCCCCACTAGGCCTACGCCGATCACAGCAATTGTTTCACCGAAGGTTACGTTTGCCTGGCGTACCCCTTGCACGGAGATGGCGCCGATTGTGGTCAGCGAGGCTGCTTCCAGGCTGACGTTTTCCGGGATGCGCACCGCCAGGTTTGCAGGTACGAAGTTGATTTCGCAGTGGCTGGCGTAACCGGCGCCCGCACACGCCACGCGATCGCCTGGAAGCAAGCCGCTTACGGCGGCGCCAGCCGCGAGCACAACGCCCGAGCACGAGTAGCCCAGAGCGGAGAGGGTATCAAGGCGTGCCTGCACTTTCTGCGCGGGCTGCGCGTACACCATTCGTCTGGGCATACGCCAGGACCTGCTTCACCAGGTCGGGCCGAGCCATCGCCTTACCGAGGAGAGATTTGCGACCTGCCTGCACTGTTGCTTTTTCCGTCCCGGCACTGATTGCAGAGAACGCGGTTCGAATAAGAATGCCGCCTGGCTGCAGCTCCGGCGCAGGCACGTCATACGTGCCAATCTGCCCGGACTTCATGTCTTCGAGCAATGCTTGCATCGTGCCTCCTTTCGGCTCATCGGTTGGCCTCGCCTTGCATGAGGGGACGCAGCGGTGCAGAAGCATGAGCATACGTATCGCCGCGGAGCAGGGAAGTGATGAGCTGCGCCAATTCTGCCGCTCGCGTATCCCAAGTCCCCTGTTGCACAACGGCCTGGCGTTTTGCGGCTAAGGCGGGATCATCTTCGTCGAGGGCGGCCTCTACCTGGTCGATGAACTCGCGGGCGCCACGATAAAAGCGGAGGCCGGGTATTTCCAGGTACTCGTACAGCGGAGCCATGACCACCGGCTTGCCCGTGGCAAGGTACTCGCGAACCTTGATGGCGCTGCCGTAGCTTGTGAATGCATTCGTTGCCCTCCATGGCAAAACGCACACGTTGAACCGCGCGATATACCGGGGCAAATCGTGGTAAGGCTTTCGATCCCAGGAAATGAACGTTGGGTGCGTCGACGCGCACCAGGTTCGACTTCAGGCCGAGGAGCACCCAATGCCAGTGTGGCCGCAGGCGCGCCACCTCGGAAATCAGCTCAGTGTCCATTACATAATCCATGCTGCCGAAATAGCCCAGAATCGGTGACGGGATCGATTCCACATCTGGGGCGACGTCTGTGCGCTGTTGCGCGAAGTGCTCGAAATCGACCGCCTGCTCCAGAAAGAACCGATGAGGCTCGCTGGCCTCCTGGAAAAGCTTGCGACCGGAATAGAGCACGACCGCGGCGGCGGTTTTTAGCTGATGATCGTAGGTCCGAATGATCGCGGGGGCTAACGCGCTGTCTTCGTTCGCATCGTACTTATCAGAGACCTGGTAGAGCAGCAGCTTTTCTCCGAGGCGGCCTACCATCTCGGCCGCGGTAGGGATAGCGACCCACAGGATCGGGTTACGCATGCGCAGCAGCAGCATCGCCAAACGCAATTGCGTTTGCAGCAGGATGCGGTTGATGGAACGCCCGAGCGAGGTTCCGTAAAACGGCAGATTGATGGGCGTCATCACCCAAAGCCCTTCAGGCACTTTGCGCAACCAGCGCAGGTAGCTCTTGAGCTTTCGCCGAATCTTCAGAAAAAAATCAGGATTCGCGATGGAAGGCAAACCCATGGTGATGGAATTCACGAAGAGGACTGTGTTTTCACGCGCATAGCGTTTAAGGATGTGGTTTTTGGAGTGGGGGTGGTGGTACCACCAATCCTCGCCAGCGAAGCAGATGATGCTCTCCCCGGAAAGCGAATTTGCGCTTCGGCTATGCATGCTGGTTCCACCGGATCGTTGTGCGCAAAGTGGTGGGCAGGCTCGTGTGGGTGTGGATGGTCAACGAGGTCCCGGGCAAGGAGGCGCCGTACTCCCTTGAGATTTGCGTAGGCGATGTGGTCAGAGATAAGCGGCTTGTGGACGCACACTCGAACGTGAGTGTCCGTGGACCCGCGATGCAGCAGCTGACCACGTCGCCCGTCGTGATGCCAGGCGAGACCGTCCATTCCGGTCCGAGGGTGAAATGGAGATCCAGCTCCCTTTCGCTTTCTGTCGGCGAATTCACTCTATCGATCAAGCTCATGCAGCTTTCGGCGAGTTGGATCGTCCTTTCGTGTTCGATGCCGAACCGTTCGTATCCTGCATGGGATGCCTGCACGCTCGCTGGCTCACCCTGTACCCGGGTGATGGACGATACGGTGGCCTCGTTGCCTGTTTGGAATAGATGCTCAGGACGGCGCGAGATCGTATTCTGGTCCGCTTGCTCGATGGAGAGAGTATTGTGTGCCCGGGTAGAGCGATCCTGGTTCCTTAGTTCTGCGGACCGGGTGTAGCAGCGGCTACCGGTGTCGCAGAACACCTCGTGTGGTTCGGGATGCAAGAGGGAAGAGTTGAGCCGAAGCACGAAGCTTAATTTGTCGCAGTGGGTGTGGCTGCCCTTTCCGCTGAGGCCATTGGGCATAGCGCAAAAGACCACCGAAGCATCCCGGGAGCGCAGTATAGCAAGGCCAGAGTCGGGCAGGAGCGTCACTCCTGGTGGAGAGAATGGGTGTTTGCTCGTGGAGGGTGTGCATCGATGGCCAAGCCAAACGGCATCCTGCACGTCACCGCGCAGAGGCTGTTTTAAGACATGAGCCGCCAGCCCAAGCATATTCGATACCTTGAGTGCGTGGCGACTGCAGTTTTCAAGTCCCGCTTGCGCGAGATCGTCTTGCGTCAGTTCAATCCTGCCATTATCGCAGTCGCCGAGTATGGGGAGTGTCCAGTTCTCATCTGCCACTGTGGCGATCCATTCGAACATCGAGCGAAGGCGGGCTTCGAATGCAGGGGCAGGCGCGCACCCCGCTCTTTTCTGCACGACCAGTGAATGCAGTGCCATCTGTGCGACCAGGACGTGATAGCCGGTAGATGCTTCTCGATCGCCACCGTCTGCGTATGTTTGCAACAGAACTTCCTGCTGCACGGCGCGAGCGTAGCGATCACGTTTGCGTTCCATACCCCGGCCTTGCATGCTGGCGCACAGTGTGGTCAAGCCGACCAGGTTGCTGAGGTAGTGATTGCTGCGTACCAGGTAGGAGAACTCACAATGCGCTTCAATGAAGCGAAGATGCTGAGCAAGCGACTTTTCCAGCAAGTCGCGCCAGGCTTGTTCTGCGTCAGTAAATGGCCAAAGCAGTTCCATCGTGAGGCAAAGACTAACGCCGCGCAGGGCTGCCTCCATGGCGATGGTCCAGTTCACACCATTCCCGATCGGGTTCTTTACGATCCAGTCCGTCAGCAGAGTTTGCAAAGTGGTCCGATAGCGTGCATCGCCCGTGAGCGCCCAAGCCTTTGCTAGGACCGGGGACCACTGTAAGCGCGAAAGCTCCCAGGGCGCTTTCACATCGGAGCCATCGTGGCGGACGATCGCGAGGTTCCCAGAGGTCGGCCAGGGGCCACGTCAGCCCTGAAACCCAATCACATTGCCAATCCGGGCGCGGGCCAAGGTGAGGCGTGCCGTAGCCTAATAGCGGATACCTTCCACTCACAATAAAGTCTGCGTACGAAAGAATATTTTTGCGGGCTTGTGCCGAAACCAAATCACTTTGCAATTGGTAGTAGCCAAGAGGAGAAAAGCGCAGCGGATGTGCGGCCCTACCCTTGGCAACGCGAAATGTTGCTTTGCGCGCGGATCGTACAGTGCGCCAGGCTGCCTCCTGAGCCAATCGGGTCAGAGGTTCACGCCGTAGAGCACTGGGCAATTTACTGAGCTTCACTGTTGGCTTTCTGGTGAGCGTGAAATGTTGCGGGCGCGTGTGCAGGCACGGGCACGTATCGCGCGACCTGGACCGGAGTCATGTCTAATGCCACGGCCACGTTCTGCTTCCAGCTATGGCTCTTAAGCGCAGCGCGACGTGCTGCAGAACCGAGGGCCTCGCGTTTGGCCGGGTCCAGGGCCAGCTGAACAATTGCCTGTGCCAGCTCCTCGACATCACACGGGGTGACTAACCAACCGGTCTCGTCGTGGTTCAGCACCTCGGCCAACTGCTCGAGGCGGCTGGCGATGATGGCTTTGCCCATCGCCATGTACTCAAAGAGCTTTGTGGGTGAACCGAAGAACCGGCTGCCATCCGGCATGGGGATATGTGGCGACAGGAGAATGTCGGAGGCATCAAGATACTCGACGACTTTTGCGGGAGGGAGCGAACCGGTGAAAATAACGCCACCGCTCTGCTCGTAGTGGGTGAGCGCGGACCGCATCTCCGAGTGCAGGAGACCGTCGCCCATGAGCACGAAGCGCAAACGGCATGGTTGGGCAGTGCTTAGCAGCCGCACGATTGCTTGTTGCAAGACTGGAATGCCATGCCAGAGACTGAACGAGCCGACAAAGCCGATCAACACATCCTCTGGTTGTACCTGCAGTGCGCGGCGACCGCTCAGCCGCAGAGCACCAGGGGAGAAGACGTCTCCGTCTACCCCATTAAGATTTACGCGGATGCGCTCGGCGGCAAAGCCCCGAGCGAGCAAATCGGCCTGCAGCGCCTCGGAAACAACGACGATGCGCGTGGCGCAGCGCAACGTCACCTCCTCACAGAGAGCAATCAGACTGCGGAACGGCGAGGGGTCCCAGTGGTCTGCTATCCAGACTTCGGGGCCGTTGTACTCGACGATCAGCGGGATGCGCATGCGGCGCGAGAGGAGCGCACCGGCTATCGAGAAGCGCTTGTTGCGCTGATACAGCGCTCCTGGTCGGGCCGCTTCAAGCATTTGCTGCACCTCGCGAGCAAACGCGAAATTGTACGCAAGCAAGGCAGCCTGCCAAAAGAAATAGCGGTCTTTGCTGGGCATTTTGATGAGCTCGTTTGCGAACACATCCTGCGCCAGCGGTGTGCCGGTAAAAACGCGGCAACGTCTACCGGAGTCCTTCAGTCCTTGCAGGAAACCACGGATGTGGCTGATCGCGCCCCCGCTTGCACCGATATTGATCGGGCTCGGCATCAGGTATGCGAGCTCTGCATTGTCCAGTCCGGCAGCGAAGGGCACGGGCGAGGCACGCGGGAAAAACAGCCGCAGGTACAACCACCAGAACCCTATAGTGGTGACGTCGCGGAGCAAAGTGAAGAAAATGCCTGGCGCTGCGCGCAGTATGCCAGCCGTTCGCAGAGACTGCCATGCGCCTTTGCCATCACACAGTATGGTTTCCGGGCAATGGTGCAGAAAGTGCATGCCCTGCATCATGAAGCCATACTTCAGGTCCGCGAGCGAGTCGAAGTAAAAAACCGCGGCGCCTCCCCGCAGGCTGCGCAACAAGCGGATGCGGTCCCGAAACGTGCCTTCGCGCATGCGGCGATGAGAACTCTGGCGAATCTCCGCACCGGGAAAGCGAGCGGCCACCAGTTCACGTGCATGATGTGCGTCACCCGACCACTGGTGGAGATAAATTATGTTCGTCTTCGCCATGACACCTTTTCGGGAAAGCAGCCGCACAGATGGGGTTAGCTAGTCCCCACTCAAGCAAAAAGCGTTTTGTGTGCGCCACCCGAAGCTATTCTGCAGGCTGCGTAAGAAAACAGTCGAACGCCAATCCGGGGTGGCCGAGTCAAGCCGCTTTTGCCTTGAGTAGGGGACATACAGCTAGCCCGCCGTACGCGTCAGCCTCCTTAATTTCACCCATTCGCCTTCGCCATAGCAAGCAAATCAGTTCTTTAGCTGTCACGCGAAGTGTAGTGGCTGTAATACCGAGGACTGTAATAGTAGTAGTTCGAGCTCATATCCGCGCGAACCCCATTCAAAACGATACCGATGATGTTGGCGCGCACGCGTTTGAGCTGGTCGACTACGCTTGAGACTGCCGCCCGGTTGGTGCGGCCGGCGCGGGCCACAACCACCACGCCGTCCGCCAGGGCCGAGATTTCGAGCGGCTCGGCAAAACCCAGCAAGGGAGGCGAATCGATCACGACCAGGTCGTACTCGCGCTCAGCTTCGTCGAGGATCGACCGCAGTACTATGCCAATACGGTCGGCTACCCTGCGCGAGGAGGGACCTGCGGAAAGCACATCCAGATCCGGGTAGGCGTATGGGGTTTGCACGGCTTCTTTCCAGTGCATGGTTCCATTCACCACATCAGAAAGCCCGCGATCGTTGGAGACGCCAAGCTTGATCACCGGGCGTCGCATGTCGCCATCGATCAGCAGGGTTCTGCGTTGCTGCTGGCTGTGGGCCGCGGCGAGGTAGAGCGCAATAGTCGATTTGCCTTCTCCGGGCGACGCAGAGGTCACGAGGATGCTCCGGGGATGATGCTCCAGACCGGCAGAGAGAAGAACAGAGCTGCGCAATGTGCGAATAGCTTCGTCAAACGCGCCGTTCGGCGTGGTCAGCGCATCCTTGGTTGAAGCACCGTTCAACCTCGCGTCCGGATCAAGCACAAACTCCTGCATCGGCAAGGTGTTCACGGTGAATTTTCCAACCGGCAGCGAAGGCAGCATGGGCACTCGCAGCTCGCGCTGCAAGTGTTCTGCGTCGAGGACCGTGGTGTCCAGGGCATCCATCAGAAAGATGATACTGAGGCCGATGATGGTCGATCCCAGTAGTGCCAGCAATGCATTCAAGGTTGTTTTCGGAAACGATGGATACAGCGCCGGGCGAGCGACGTCGGCCAGCCGAATCGAGCTACTCTCAAAGCTGGCGTTGATGCCGGCCTCACGGATCTTGCGGATCAGCTCTTCGTATAACGCCTTATCGGTATCGGCTTCCTGCTTCAATGCCTTGTACTCAAATGAGCGCGCGTTCATTTGGTCGAACTCGGCTTTGGCCTGGTTCATATCCCGGCGTAGCAGGCTTTCCCGGTTCACTGACTGCTGGTAATCAATGCTGACCCTTTGCACGATCCGGCGCTGCAGGCCAGCGATCTCGGCTTGCAGCTCGTTCACCTGGCTCGCCGCCTTCTTATAGATTGGGTGTGCGGAGCCGAATTGCGTTTGCACCTCGGCCTGTTTTTCCGTGGCCTCGTTGAGGCGCTCCTCCAACGTCCGCAACTGCTCTCCCTGGTCTGAGGCTTCGGCTGCCGGCAAAGAACCGCTCTTCACGGCGTTATAGGCCGCTTCTTTCCCGGCCCGCTCCACTTGTGCTGCTGTCAGATCGGTGTCCAGATGCAGCAGGCGGGCCGCAAACACGTTGGTTTTCTCTTCAGGATTGATGACGTCGAGATCCTTTTCAAGATTCGCCAGCGCACCGGCGGACCGCTCCATTTGCGCCTTTAGCTCTTCCAGCTGTTTCTCCATATACCCGGTCATTTGCGATGCGGCCTGGTAGCGGATGTCGTAGGTGTGCCGGATGTAGCTTTTTGCAATCTCATTGACCACATCCGCTGAGAGTTGCGGATCGGGCGAGCGGTAGCTGATGAGCAGCAGAAAGGTGTGCAGCGGACGGGTGATCTTGAGGGCCTTCAGCTCAATCGGCGCATCTTTGAGGCGGGATGATAATAGTTTGTCACCGGCCAGCTTGCGCTCGGTCGCGGTCATCAGGTGAAACTTCTCTACCACCGGGCGCAGCACGGCGTCTGACTTGACGATTTGCTCCTGGGTGGTGAGGTAGTTTTCTACGTCCACTGAATTCGTCGCCGCACGGCTCTCATCGCCCAGCACGGCTGCCGGCGTCTGGCGATCGATGTCGATGACTGCCGTGGATTCATAGAGGGGCGTCAGCCTTTTCGAAACGATGATCGTGGTCAGTACGGCGAATAGTACGAACCCAATCAACTGCCAGCGATGGCGCTTGACGATCCACAAGTATTGAGACAGAGAGGGGCCGCTGAGTGCGGGCTCTCGCTCGAGCGCCGAGGGCAAAAGGATCCGCGGCACGAGCGGTCTGCGCTCAAAGCTGTGTTCATTTTCTTCCGGGACCGAGATTTCTGGTTTACGCATAGAAAAGAGCTCAGTGCCAAATGATGAGGTCGGTAGCAGCCGTGCCGCCGATGCCAGCCAAGCGGTCAAGCGTTTGTGCCGTCAATCGCTGGCCCTTGTTGTCTGGAATGTAAAGTATGTCATTCGGCTTGAGCGGAACATCCGGTGATTGCCGCTTCATGATTTTGGCCAGTGCTATCGGCATCTCGGTTTTGGCGCCGCTGGCCGATCTGCGATACACATAGGCTACTTTGGCAGAGTAGGCAGACAAGCCTTCGGAGAGGGCGAGCATCTGCAATAAAGTTGTTTCTTCGTCGGTCCGTATAGGGTAGGCGCCGGGCCGTTTCACGTTGCCCACTACGTAGATCTTCTGCGCCTCGGGCACCAGCACCTCTTCACCGCCATGCAGAAGCAGGTTCAGGCTGGGGTCGGCATTGTCAATCAGCTTGCGTACTGGGATGTGTTGCGCTTCCCTAATGGTCTTGCCGTCGCGCAGCACCTCCCGGCTTACGACTATGTCGGAGCCGGCATCTTCCCGCATGCCGCCGGCACGGGCAATGGCGTCAAGCAAGGGAATGGGCCGTGTCGCCTGAAAGACCAAGGGGTTTTTCACTGCGCCCACTACGTTGACCGGCCGGCTTTGGTATTCCACGATGGTGACGGTCACGATCGGGTCCACCAGAACGTTCCCTTTGGTCAGGGCTTGCGCCACCGCGGCTTCCAGCTGCGCAGGCACCATGCCCCTGACCTGGATGGGGTTTTTGAGCATGGGAAGACGAATGTTCCCATTCGCGTCCACGCGCACGGTTCGCGTCAGTTCGGGAGAATCGTAGACCGAGAGCGCCAACAAATCATCGGTCCCTACCGGCTGGGTGGGTAGGTTTGAAAAGTAATCAAGGTTGGAGGAGGTGGGCACCCGCACAGTCTGCTGTGCAAGACCGTTGCCTGGGCTGAGCATCCCAAACAAAAGGCAGGCAAAGCTTGCCCGCACGCCGGGAGCGACTTTCCAGGGCAACCATCGATTCGAGGCGGGGGTAAGGTGCGTCATGACAGAAACGAGGAAAACGTCTTAGCCAACTTTGCAGGCTGCGGGCAGCTAAGCAGCACCTTTCGGGCAGTTATACGCTTCGTAGCCCTTAAAGTCATCTGGGTCAGCACCGCTGGCGGGGAACAGACGACTTTGGACCAGGCGAAACATCTTCGCCGTGCCCTGCTCCTTGAGTGTAGCGCTTACGATGCCCCGCGGTCAGGCAACCCAGCGCGTGCGGTTTCTGCGCACTGCTTGCCGGTCGCGACCGAAAGGCGCACCTGCTGGAGGGTCAGCCTTCCTGCAGGGCGTACAGTGCCCGGGGGGCGCTGGAACCTGAGAGAAACATCGACGAAGTGGGTATCCTTCGGGATGGCAAAACAAAGAGTGGTTTGACCCCCTTCCGGGGCCGAAAGGCTTGCAGTTTGGCCCATCGGTGCAGCGGAACGGCTCTCGTCGACTGCGAACGCCAGCCCGCTCCCTGGCGGGATGTCACGGCTTCTGTAATTGACGACCAGGGCATATGTTTGCCCGGCTTCCACTGGAGCGGTTTGGCGCAACAAGGTGAAGCGGTCCGGTTCATTCCCTGAAAGTTCGAACCCCAGCGCGTTGGGGCTGGTATTCCAGAAGGAGCTGATTCCGTCCACGGCCGACATATGCCAGTCGAACCCTAGAGAGGAGGGCGTAGCTGAGAAATCGCCGTTCGTGAGTGCGTGCGCCGGGGTGAGGGGCGCATAGGGAATGCGATGGTGCGTTGCCAGCTGATTCCACAGTGGCAACGCAAGCTCAGGATGTTTGCTGGCGATCAGCCAGTCGCTTGCGCCCAGAACCGAGGGGACCCCCTCCGGGCTTTGCAGAAGAGCGGTGGCCGCTTCGCTTACCGCATTGCCATCCCGCTGTGTGATCAGAAAGCTTACAAACTGTGGTTCGATGGCCGAGCCTTGCAGTTGCAGTTGATGCTCAATCACTGGAACGCTGGGCGTGACATACCATGCCAGCCGGAAGAGAGAAGCCACATCCCCAGGCGCCATGTGCGCCGCCCGGCGAGCCCAGTACCAGAATTGCCGGTTGTCCTGCCGCCGAAAGTAGAAATTGGCCAGCGACCAGCTGGGAAGGTAGGTGACATCGGCCTTTGCCGCACGGTTGAGGCTCTGTTCAGCAGCGGTCAATTGGTTAGCGGCTTCGAACAGCAGGCCCAGCTGGATCCAGCTGGCGGCGTCTCCGGGGTTGAGCCTTACCGCGGTCTGCAGGAGCGATCTGGCAGCCTCAGGATCGCTGGCATAGAGCTCATCGGCCAGCTGCGCTGGATACGCACCATTGCTCGGTTCAATGCGCATGGCGCGGCGGAGATCGTCAGCCTGGTGACGCTGGGCCAGAGAATCAGCGACGGTCAGCCGGGCGTTCCAGACGATCCCTATTCCAAGCGCCAGCAGGCAGCAGGTCTTGATTGCGAGTGTGCCGATCCGTTGCAAGGCGACGTCTGCCGATTTCTCTACTTGCTGTACTTTTCGATTTGCCGGTCGAGTTCAGAGATTGCATCGATCGGCTTGGAGAACAGATTCTCCCACACCATATGCTGCTCACCTGGCGTGCTATCCAGGTTGATGAGGCTCGCGGCCGTCAATTCCTTATTAATGGGCAGGTAAACCGCTACCAGGCACTTGGTGTAGCGGGGCGAATAGAAAACCGAATAGACCCGGGTTTCCTTCACTACGGCTGTCACCGTGCGGGCAATCCGGGGCGTTTGGGCGTCGCATTCTGCCTGTCCTTTGCGCGCAAGGGTTTTAGTGGCCGCCTTTTGCTGCACGCTTTGGCCGTGCGCACAACAGGACAGGAGCGAAATCGCCACGCAGATAAGACCAGTGCGCATGATGTACCGCAACCTTTCTAAAGGACCATACAGCAGCAACCCTCATATCATACCGATCAGCTCGCGCCCGGAGTCTGGGGAGATACGTCGGGGGTCTGCGGTGAGACCAGCCGGGCGAGCGACTTCAACCGCACGATCTTTTCGTTGGCCAAGTACCCATCCGGTCTTTCCACGCCGGACCCGCAGACCAACTCCGGGTGCCCCGTATCCCACGAACGGTTCTCGTCGGGAGATGTGGGGAATTTTTAGCACCCGACCGGTAACTCTCAGCCCAACCCACGTGCCGGATGGCATGGGCCTTCTCTGCTCCTGTACAGACAATATCGGCAAACGCTTCCGATGAAGTGCGGCGAATCCCACATTTTCCGGCAAAAGGCTCCGTGGGATATAGGGCCCGGGTTGGGCGCGGACCAGTGATTGTTTCTGGTGAGTGGGATATGGCACCGTGACTGCATGTGGTATGTGTGCTCGTTCCTTATTGGGACAGTCGTAAGCCAAAACGGTACGTGGTCTCTTCTGAGCAAAGGACCTTCCGGAAATCGCGTTGTGTTTCACTTGCCATTCTGTCAACGTTTGGCTTAGAGAAAACAAGCTCTGTGCAGGTGAATCAGCAGAACTGGTGATAAGTGGTGGTGCTTACTCGGTCCTTAACATCGGCCGTTGTCTAAGTACCGCCTGTGTGTTCACTTCTTCGCCCAGAGTGTTCCTGCGAGAGAAACGTCTCACGGCGTGCATGAAGGCGATCGTCAAACTCTACTGAAAGTACAGGCGATAAAGCATGGCAACAGAGATTCCCCTGCCGGCACCGGAACAGGTTGGCTTCCGTTCCTCCCGAGTGCAAACCCAGCCATGGACGCTTTTACGAAGCGCGATGGGCGCGTTGATTCCCGCTCTGCTTGACCTCTGCTGCATAGCAGTCGCCTGCATCGTGGGAATCCTGCTATACCAGTTTCACCGGCCACTGGACGCGCGCGGGGCGTGGCTGCTGTTTGCCGAGCTATGTCTTAAGTACGGCCCGGCATTCGTGATCCTCGCCCAGGCGCACCATCTGTATACGCAACGCGCTACTTTGCTCCAGGTCGCTGATACGGCCCGTATTCTCATGGTCTCAGCCTACGGCCTCACCCTTCTTTCGGTGAGCAACTACTTCACCCGCGCCGAAACGCCGCGCCTGCTTCTGACATATTTCTGGGCGTTTGCCACGGTCATGCTGGTGGTTCAGAAATACTCTACGAACCGGCTCATTCGTGACTGGCGATCGCTGGCGGCGCACCAGCGCAGAGTGCTCATCTGCGGCACAAACCGGGAAACACGGCGGCTCTTTTCTTACCTGCTGCATTCGCCAGGACTGGGGCAGACTCCTGTTGGCTTCGTGGATGAGAGCGGCTTTGACCATCGGCGTATTATTTACAGCCATGATTACAACCTGAAACATCATGCGCCCGTGATCGCCGAACCGCTTTCCCAATCGCTTTTGCGGTCTCTGGATATTCAGGAGATCTTTGTTGCTTCGACAGTTTCGTCCCTGCGCATGAATGAGCTAATGGCACTCGCTGCAGCAACTGGTGTAAGAATTTCGCTGGTGGGGGCAGGGCACCCAAATTTTGCCGAACGCAGCTCTTCGGTGCAGATGATTGACGGACTCATGGTCACTTCGTTTGACGCTGACGGCGACCAATCACTCACGTACATACTCCTGAAGAGGATCACCGACTTAGTCCTGTCATCGATTTTGATCCTGCTGACGCTACCCATGGGACTCATCGCAGCCATCATGATCAAGAGCACTTCACGCGGCCCCATCCTGTTTCGCCAGGAGCGCACTGGCCAATCGGGGCGACGTTTTGTGATGCTCAAGTTCCGCAGCATGTATGTTGACACGCCACCCTATGGCCGGTCTCCTGAAAGTTCGTATGACAAGCGCATCACTTCCGCAGGGAGATTCCTCAGAAAAACCAGCCTGGATGAATTGCCACAACTGTTCAATGTGTGGTCTGGCCAGATGTCCCTGGTGGGGCCGCGGCCAGAGATGCCCTACATCACCGATACATATACTCCCCTCGAACGCCGCCGCCTCTCTGTTCCCCAGGGTCTTACTGGATTGTGGCAGCTTAGTGGCGATCGCAAATTCGTCATTCACCAGGCCATTGAATACGACCTCTATTACATCGAGAACCGGGGTGTGTTTCTAGATTTCGCCATTCTGCTGCATACGCTCTTTTTCTTCATGAACGGCCTATGATTACACTTCGGCGCCTCGCTGCCGGGGCCGCCGGCACGCGAAGCCCGGCGATCTTCTCATGGTTGGCCATGCATTCGAGGAACCCAAAGACAGAATGCGGATCTTAACCTAAAGGCATTGCATCGCGACCTTCACGGTCCCACCGCAAACGCAACATACGATCGAAAGGGCGCGGTTCCCAAATCTGGGGCGTATCTGGAAACCGGCGCTGGCGGTCGCTGCTTACCTCCGACCCGTCTCTTGGATCTGGCTAAATTCATTAACCAGATTGCCGTGATGATTGGTAAGCCCTGGGTAATCACGTTCGAGTCTGCACTTCCTCGTATGTTCCCGCCTAGCGATCGACTTCGCCAATACTGATGGCGCCAACTGGATTCGCCTGCATGCCAGCCAGTTGTTGCTATGTCTGCCTGGGCCCTGGCAACTTTAAACGCGCCAACGCAGAGTGGGTGGGTCTCGAACGAGTGCTGGCAAAAGAAAGGTGCTGCAAGCATCTGCTCCGTTGTACACTCCGGCCCCGCGCACGTCGAATCGGGGCGAAGCAATGCAGGTTGTTTTCGTCGGCAACAACTTTGCCGCAATGGCGGGATCGTTGCTCTGCGATTGGCGCGTCCATAGCGTCAGGAAAAAGTGATGAGAGCCGCACTCAGCGCAGGTATGTGGCATAGGGCCTTTGTGCCCACACTGGCCAGCGCAGTAGAGGCCCCGGGGGTGAACGTACCGTCTCTCTCGACCGTCGCGCCTTGTATGGTGATCCCCGCGGTCGCAGCCAGGCTGGGCCCTGACAACAGCTGCAAGGTCGCATTCTGAATGGTCTGGTTGGCATCTATGGTCAACGTCAGATCCTGAACCGGTTCTTTGTTCACCACCATCACCTTTAGCTCGCCGGCCAGGGTTCTCACTGCATAAGCAGTTGCATCGGCGCTGCCCATCACCTCCGTTGCCAGCAGGGTTCCAGTGCCCGCGAGGCTGAAAAAGAGCAGCCCGTAGTATTCCGGGCGGGCTTCGATGACACCGCCGGAATCGTCGGCGATTGGCGTATAACCCGGCTGCCTGCCGCCATCGTGCATGTTCACACCACTGGCGTAGTTGGTCGCTGCAGCAAAAAGAAAGTCAATCACCCAGAGTGAGGAAGCATAGCTGTTGCTCACGCCGGCCGCCCCGCCGTTATAAAACGAGTTGCATTCGCTTAAGCGGTAGGGCAACGCCAGTTCGCTTGCGCCGGCTTGCAGAAGGTCCAGATCGCCGCTTAATTGTGGGTCGGGACTGATGAGAAAAGAAGCTGTTGACTGCGGGCTGCCGCCACTGGCGCGATAGTAATGTTGCGTGAGCAGCGTGATCTCGTCAGTTTTTGCCCAGCCAAAAGGCAGGGTCCATGAGCCTATGTGGTTCCCGCCGCCAGCGGCCGGCCCGGTAATGCGGGCATGCGGGGCGGCCTCCAGGATGGCAGTGCGAAATATCTCCCAGCGTGCCAGGTAATCTTCGATGTTCCAATCGCCCGCGAAGAAGTGACCAGAAATGCTGTACTCATCGGGCTCGTTCCCGATCTCAATCCCAAGCAGATTCGGTCCGAGTGCCTCAGAGACGTAGGCTGCTTCTTCAGCGGCAAGTGCCGGAGTGGAAGCGGCAAAATTTATTCCGTAAAGGCAGGTCCATCCGGTTTGCTGGAGAAAGACGGCGAGGGCGTTGATGTTGGCTATGGTGACCTGAGAGTGGGTGCCCTTCAATTCACGCACAAAGGACACCCGGTCGACAGACCCGCCGCCGATGCGCAGGACGCCTTTACCCAGCAACCGGAAGAGCGCGATAAGGTTGTGGTTCGAAGCGCGGAAATAAGAGTAGCTCATTGCCGTTTTTTCATAACTTAGTCCCATGAAGCCTGCCGGGATTGCGCCGGCGGCTTCTGCGGTCACCGTGACCGTGCCCTGACCCGGGCCAGGCGCTGCCGGCGACGAAGTGGGTGGGGACGAACCGCTCCTGGAGTCAGGGGTATACCCGCATTCAGTCAGCAGGGAGAAAGCCGCTAACGTGAAGGCTCCTGACATGAGGCTTCGTCGGGTCAATCGCTGGGGCGCATTGTTCATTCGAGGCAAGCGGGTCCGTAATCTGCTGTAGGTTGTACGCTAGGCGAGATCGCGGATGCCGCCCTGGGTGCTAGAGCAACCTACAGCGAAGTTTCAATTTGTTGCATCTGTGCGCGGGCCTTTGACCAGGTGAATCGTTGCAGAAAAGCGGCGTAACCCTGACGGCCAAGCTCAGTGCGAAACGAAGGGTCCTCCACCAGACGGCGGAGTGCATGCGCCAGGTGCTTTGCTGAGCCACGCTCGACCATGATGGCACCGCCACTCGAAAAGATTTCGCTCGTGCCCCCGCTGCAGGTGGTTACGACAGGCAGCCCAGAGGCAAGCGCCTCGACATTCACGAGACCGAAGGGTTCATCCCAGACGGCCGGAGAACAGAACATATCTGCCTTGCGAAACAGGTCGCCGAGCGCGGTTCCGCTGCGATAAGCAAGAAACGCGACGCTTGGTGGCGAAGTAGCTTTCAGGTGACGGATGTAAGGTGTTTCCTGGCCGAGCCCGAAGCTGGAGGAGCCCACGATGTCGGCCTGCAGTGGTACTGCCTGTTTTTGCAGCAGCCTCATGGCATCAAGCAGAACGTGAACCCCCTTGTCAGCAACCAGGCGCCCGGCAAACAACACCGTGGGCGGCTCTGGGTTTCGCCGCTCCGTCACGGGTGGATAAAAAATGGATTCATCCGCGCCGCTGTACAACACAGAAGATTGGCCTAGCGAGGGAAAGCGGCTACGCGCCTGTTCAAGGAGAAAGTTGCTGGCGAATACCAGCCGGTCCACCGCAACCCCTCGCATCAAGCACTGCGGGCCGTCGACCAGGTGAGCATTGTGGAGATGAAGAACAACTCGCGCCCTGGCCCGCCTGATGACGGGAGTGAGCGCCAGGGCAAACTCCGGCCGATTGTGAATCCAGACAACATCGTCTGGCTGCAACCTCTGCAACATCGAATCGAAGAGCCACAATATCAGGCGGCGATGCAGATCCCATGGTAAGTGGCCGACGCATCTTCGCATTCTCCGGTAAACCGCAAATCTGGGCACAATGCTGATCAGACTCGGCGAAAACTTCCAGGTATCGTCTGCGGAAGGGCAAACAACCACGGAATGAGAAGAGTCACGGAGCACATTGGCCGCCCATCGTGAGATGGCGCCGCCCTGGAACTCCGAGAATGGTTCGGCCTCGGTCAACAGATGGTAAGTAGTCGTGGTCATCTTCACTCCAGCTAACAATGGTGCTGCATCAGAGTTCTTCGCCAGTAACCCGGGGCATTGCTTGACAGAGCAAAGTGCACCCTTTGCATCCCTGGTCTAATTGCAGCCTTGCAGGTAGGACTCCTGGTGTCATGGAAAGAGAGTACAGAGAATAAAAGCTGGTGTTAGTCGCCGCCTGGCGTAAGTAATCCCGGTGTTTCCAATTGGGACAACTTAGTTCCAACTTAGAACCACCTCGTACTGATCACAGTCCCCCCGCGAAACCGCTGTTGCTTTCCGCGTTCTGCTCTGTCAATTTGAGCCTGCGCCAAGTAACAAACGTAATAGCCCAGAAGCGGTAGTAAGAACTGTGAACCCTTCGCCAGCTTATCTCGCAAGGCCCGTTGCAAGGGCCAAGATCGACGGTCGCAACTAAACCAGGAGAATCCCCCGCATGAATCCCCCAAGTCAAGCATTTGCCGGCACCCCGGATACGGTAGCGTTTTTTGGATTGAGGTTACAACCCAAGTCAATGCCTGAGCTGAGCGAGCTGGTAGAGCAGGGAATACGCGAGCGCCAGAAGTGGATTATCGCCAACCACAATCTGCACAGTGTTTACCTGTTTCACCGCCACGCCAAGATGCGCGAGTTCTACTCCACGGCAGACTATACCTACCTTGATGGTATGCCTCTCGTCGCACTCGGTCGTCTCTACGGCTTTCCCCTGCAGCGTAAGCAGCGAGTTACGAATGCAGACTGGACGCGCCCTCTGATGCAACTCGCGGCCGATCGCAAGTGGCGCGTGTTCAATGTTGGATCGCCTAAAGGCGTGGCGGAAAAGGGCGCCGCCGAGCTCCGCAAGCTATACCCTGCTCTGCAGATCGAAGTGAGTGACGGATACTTCGATGCAACCAGCGGAAGTGTCGAGAACGAAGCATTGCTCGCGCGCATCAACGCTTATCAGCCTGATCTGTTGATGGTAGGCATGGGCATGCCCCGGCAGGAATTTTGGACGCAGGAGAATTTTGCGCGGCTCAATGCTAACGTCATCCTTTCGTCGAACGGAGCTGCTCTCGACTATGTTGCCGGCGCAGTCCCGACACCGCCGCGCTGGGCCGGTCGAATTGGTCTCGAATGGGCGTTTCGATTAATCAACGAACCACGGCGGCTATTTAGCCGCTATTGCATCGAACCCTGGTACCTGCTCCTGCTGCTGCTCATGGATTACCCGCGAAACCGCGCGGGCGTAAAGCTCAGAGCCCGCGCCCAAATGCGTGGTGGCGGGGAACTGTCGGCCAGAGTTGACGGACTGCTTTGAGGCTGGAGAAGAGTTGACGGCTCACGTAGCGAGCCGCCGCGGGCTAACGATTTACCGCTGCAAAACGAGAAGGGTTTGAAATGCAAAGCAAGAGAACGGGGAGCCGCAGAGAGTTCCTGCAAGGGCTAGCTGCGCTGGGCTGCCTCTCCCGAGTAACACAGCGCGCGATGGCACAGGCTGCTGCGGTTCCATTACAGCGCATCGCGGCGGACAGGGGCTTGATGTTCGGGTCATGCCTGGCAATGAAGTACTTCGTTCAGTCTGCTTCGTATCAACAGCTTTTTCTATCGCAGTGCGACATCGCCACGCCCGAGCTGCATATGAAGTGGGCATCGCTCAGCAGTGCACCAGGAATATACGACTTTACCAATGCCGACCAATTTGTCACATTTTGCGACACAAATCACCTCAAGGTGAGGGGGCATACCTTGGTGTGGCATCAGGCCTTACCCGTCTGGGTTTCTGGCCAGCTTACCCCGGCATCGGGTCCAGCGTTAATGACCGGCCACATACAAAAGGTCGCGGCTCATTTTGCGGGCAGGTTGTACTCCTGGGATGTGATCAACGAAGTACTGGAGCCGGGCAGTCAACGCACCGACGGACTGCGCGACAGCCCCTGGCTGCAGAATTGCGGCACTGGCTATCTCGATGTTGCTTTCCGCACGGCAGCTGCCGCCGATCCGAAAGCGCTTCTCATTTGGAATGAGAATTATCTCGAGCTCTCTAATGGGTATGGCAGTGCCAAGCGTGCGGCCTTGCTCAACCTGCTGGACGGGATGATTGCCCGCGGAGTTCCGGTCCATGGAATCGGCATCGAAGCACATCTTCGGGCCGAGCAGGCAGCAGTGCTTGGCGACAAGAGCTATGAAGCTTTTCTCGCCGAGCTGGCGCGGCGGGGTATGAAGATATTTATCACCGAGCTTGATGTGCAGGACGTTACGCTCTCGCCCGCAGCCGGCACGCGCGACCATGCGGTGGCAGACATTTATCGCAAGTTTCTAACCGCCAGCCTGCGACAGCCAGCGGTGCGCGGAGTGCTCACCTGGGGTCTGGCGGACTCCTTCAGCTGGATTGCCGGCTATCGGCCTCGCAAAGATGGGCTGCCCGTCCGGCCACTGCCATTTGACGCTGCGCTCCAGCCAAAGGCGGCTTACTACGCCATCGCTGAAGCTCTGCAAGCTGCGCCGCGCCGCAGCTAAGTTGCTTGTCCTTTGCGGCGGCGAAGTGGCCGCCACGACTCATACCAACGTCCTCGTGCTCACCCTATGCCCCGTGAGCCGGCACAGTGCTTTCATCCCTAGCTTTAGGAGCAGTCATGGTTGTTGTTTCAGCAGTAATCCCAACCCGCGGACGTCCTGAACTCCTGCGGCGAGCGGTGCGCAGTGCGTTGGCACAAACACTGCAAGCGATCGAAGTGGTCGTGGTGATCGATGGCGAAGATCGTGTGACGCAGCAAGCGCTGGAAGAGTGGGCGAGCGAGGATGCACGGCTGCGCATAGTTGCATTGCCTAAAAGCGTCGGTGGGTCGGATGCACGCAATCGCGGCGTCGATGCAGCAGTGGGTGAGTGGATTGCGTTTCTTGACGACGACGATGAATGGCTGCCAGGCAAACTAGAAGCCCAGATAGCAGCGGTGGGGCGATCCAATGCAAGGGTCATCCTCGGGACGTGCAAAATGATCGCCCGCACACCGGGTAGGGACTATGTCTGGCCGCGGCGCCTGCCTGCTGCCAACGAACAGATTGGCGAGTATGTGCTGGCGCGCCGCAGCCTGACCCGCGGCGAGGGGTATATCCAGACCTCAACATTTTTTGTCCGTCGTTCGTTGATGCTGACGCAGCCGTTCAAGAGCGGTCAGGTTAAGCATCAGGACACCGAGTGGGTACTGCGCCTGGGGCGGCTGCCCGGTGCTGAGGTTGTGTTCGCCAATGATGTGCTGGCGATTCACAACATAGAAGAGCCGCGAGCTACGGTTAGCAATAAATCAAACTGGGAGTATTCGCTGGCATGGCTACGGCGTGACCGGCACCTATTCACGCCGCGCGCGCTGTCTGGCTTCGCACTGTATCAGATCTCTGCTGAAGCGTCTGACCAGGGGGCATGGCGTGCATTTCCCCAGCTGTTGCTGGAGGCTCTACTACACGGCAAGAGCGCACCGCGCGATTACGCGATCTTTTTAGCCATCTGGTTTTTGCCCCGCCGCCGCCGCCGCCGTTTGCGCGATTGGATGGCCAGCATGCCCGCACTCCGTTCCCCGGTGACGCCCTCATGAAAATCCTGCAGCTCACAAGACAATTTCTCCCGGCCCAGGGTGGCATGGAGAGCTTCGTGGAGGGCCTAAGCGGGGCACTGCAACGCAACGGCCATTGCGTGCAGGTGGCGACGCTCCGGACGTTGTTTGCCACGGGCGAGGCGGCCCCGGCGTTTTCCATCGAGAGCGGCTTGACCGTGCACCGCATACGGCATTGGGGGTCGCGGCGCTACCCGCTGGCTCCCGCAGCATTGCAGGCCATCCGAGGCTACGACCTGGTGCATATTCACGCCATCGATTTCTTTGTCGACTATCTGAGTTCGCTTCGCTGGCTCCATCGGATTCCGCTGGTGGTGAGTACCCATGGAGGCTTCTTTCATACCCAGCATGCCCGAAGGCTAAAAGAACTGTACTTTCGGACGATTACGCGCCAGACGCTCGCGGGTGTAGAGGCCGTAGTGTGTGTGAGCCGGCACGATCGCGACATGTTTTCAAAAATCGTGCCGCCGCACCGGCTGCGAACGATCGAGAACGGCGCTGCTATCGAGCGCTTCTGGAGTGTGGAGAAAGACATTGAGCCCGGATTGATCGTGGGTGTCTCCCGCCTTGCTGAAAACAAGCGCATCTTCAGAGTTTTGGAAGCGATGGCATTGCTCAAGCACAGATATCCATATCTGCGCCTGGAGTGGGTGGGCTCCGACTTTGCCGGGCTACGAGCTCCGCTCGAGCAACGCGCCGCCGACCTTGGCCTGCGCGGTCGGGTGACCTTCCACGGTCGGGCAAGCGGCCAGGACCTGTGTCGCATGCTTAAGCGTGCCCATGTGTTTGTATCTGCCTCCAGCTATGAAGGCTTTGGTCTTTCCACCATCGAAGCCATGAGTGCGGCAACGGTCGTGGTAGTGACCGCCGTGGGTGCTCATCCTGACGTTGTGCACGACGGGGTTACGGGCTTTCTGGTCGACCAGGATGCGCTTGGCCTGGAAACACAAATTGAGCGAGCGCTCACTTTACCGGAGAGTCGCCTGCGTTTGATGGGCGAGGCTGCACGTGCCGCCACCCGGTGTTTTGCCTGGAGCGAGGTCGCGCCCCGTTACGAGCAACTCTATCGCGAGGTCCTGGGCGCGCACAGGGGATACGCGGCGAGGGCATCATGACCGAACAGTGCCAGGTGAACCAGGGGACAGTGGTGGTCTTTCGCATTCAGCTCTTGCCGCCTTCGGAAACTTTCATTGTGGCGCAAGCAGCAGCGATGCGGCGCTTCTCGCCCTACTTCGTGGGCTGGCGCCGGATGGCCGGCATCGAGTTGCCGCAAGAAAGCAGCTGGACAGTCGATGGTGGGGGCATTCAAGGGAGGTTGCGAGAACTTTGCTTCCGCTATGCCGGCCCATCGCGCGCGCAGCTGGCGCGTCTACGCGCGCGCCGCCCGAGGCTGGTGTATGCCCATTTTGCTCCAGATGGCCATGCCGCCTTACAGCTTGCGGAGCAGTTGGATGTCCCGCTGGTGACTGCGCTGCACGGCTACGACGTAACGCTGAGTGATCAACAAATGGGCAAAACTCGCCTCGGCCGCGAATACCTGCAGGGTAGATCGGCTTTGCAGCAAAAGGGTGCGCTGTTCCTTTCTTGCTCTTCTTTCGTGCGCCAGCGTGGCCTGGCCATGGGCTATCCGGCAGATCGCACCATCGTGCATGCGATCGGGGTGGATGTGGACAAGTTCAGGCCGCCGGTTAACCGCAAACGGGAAAGCTTCGTGTTATTCGTCGGTCGCATGGTGGAGAAGAAAGGCTGTGCCAGCCTGATTGAAGCCATGGCTCAGGTGCAACGCAGCTATCCGGCGGCTGGCCTGGTGCTCATCGGCGATGGGCGTCTTCGTCCCGCCTATGAAGCCCTGGCGCGTTCGCTCGGGGTACGCTGTCGCTTTCTGGGCACCCAGCCTGCCACCGTAGTGCGCGACTGGATGTCGCGCGCATCCATCTTTTGCGTTCCCAGCGTGGTTGCTGCCTCCGGCGACGCGGAAGGTTTCGGGATGGTCTTCATCGAAGCGCAGGCCATGGGCCTCCCCGTGGTCAGCACCCTCAGCGGTGGCATCCCGGAAGCCGTCAGGCACGGGGAAACAGGCCTGCTGGTGACAGAAAAGGATGCAAGCGGCCTGGCTGAGGCGATCCTCCTGCTGTTACAGAATGAGGATCTTTGGCAGCGCTATTCGCTTGCCGGTCGAAGAAATGTGGTTGATCACTTCAACCTGCTCCGGCAAACCGAGCGCTTGGAGCACACCTTTGAACAACTGCTGGCTGATCGCGAGGGGTCGCACGTTTCCCGGTATTCCGCTGACAAACCGTCGCCCGCACCCGAGGCACGCGATGATGCCGGCTTGAGCTAGTGCAGTTGCAGTATTCCTCAAGAGACGTCAGGTATTTCAAAGGAGGCACCGAACGATGGCATCGATGACACAGACGACACAGACGATGGAAGCCACGATAGAAGCCGGAACGCCGTTGGCCGACCATCGAGCAAGTGCGCGGTTCTATCAGCCGGAACTGGATGGCCTGCGTTTCTATGCCTTCCTGGGTGTGTTTGTCTCTCACACCTTGCCGGCGCAGCGGGGCTTCTATAGCACCGTGCATCTGCCATTCCCCTGGATATGGGCCGGAGCCAGCAAAGCGGGAGCGGCCGGAGTCGATCTCTTCTTCGCCTTGAGTGCTTTTCTCATTACGTCACTGTTATTGCGCGAATTGCGTGAGACCGGCACCATCTCGCTGCGGCGCTTCTACATACGCCGCACCCTTCGTATCTGGCCGCTCTATTTTTCTGTTCTCGCCCTCGGAGTTCTGCTGGCCTATACGGTCCCGAAGCAGACGCTGCCCTGGTACTACATCGCCGGGTTAGCGTTTTTCGTTGGCAATTGGGTGAGCGCCGTATGCGGGAGCCCAAAATCAATTGTCGCTCCGATGTGGACCGTATCGATCGAAGAGCAGTTTTATCTGCTTTGGCCTGTTCTCATGAAATTGCTGAAGCCGGGCGGTATGGCCGTGGCCGCAGCCTCGATGTTCGTATTGGCCACACTCAGCCAAATCGGCGTGGTGCGGGCCGGCTTAAGCGGAGGATACATCTATTATGGGAGCCTGTCGCGCTGCGCTCCGCTGGCCCTGGGTGTTCTCTTCGCGCTCTACGCCGACCGTTTGCCCAGGCTCACGCGCACCGCTCGCGGGCTGCTGTTGAGTGCAGGTCTGGTGAGTTGGCTGATTGCATCGGCATGGCTGATCGATCAACCCGGAACTATGGACGGCCGCATGGTGCTTGGCCGCCTGCTGATTTCGCTCGGCGCAGGAGCGATCTTCTTCTCATGCTTGTATAGCCGCAATGTTTTGCTGCGTGCATGGTGGATCGTGCAACTGGGCAAAATAAGCTTTGGGCTTTACATGCTGCACCTGTCGGGCATTCTCTTTTCTGTCAGCCTGCTGCCGGGAGCAACCGGCTTGCGATTGCTGGTCTTGAAAGGGTTTGGACTGGTGGTCACCATCCTGCTTGCGCTGAGCTCGTACCGTTGGATTGAAGCGCCATTCCTCAGGCTAAAAGACCGTTACGCGATGGTGCTCAGCCGGCCGGTTTAGGCAGGCTCATGTATGTCTGCGCATCTTCCCGGGTTATGCATGCGAACGTAGCCAATTCCGCAGACCCTCGGCGCATCCGGATTGCGCCAGGTAGTTCATCTCACCGGCCTTTTGTGCCGCCGGCCCTACATCAATGGAGATTACATTCGTGGACAAGATTGTGTTACAACCCCCGCAAATAGTCAGCGCCGCCAGGTCTTCGTCCCCCGAAATCACGCTGCGTGAGGTGGGGACCATGCTGAGCCGGCGCCGCCGGATCGTTTACATGAGCCTGGCGACATTCTTCTTGCTGGGGATCGCAGGCCTGACTCTTTCTACCCGGCTGTACCGGTCCACGGGCGAGATCGAGCTGCAGAAGGATTCGACCGGTTCTCTCGGCATCCAGTCGGAAAGCGCCGACGCCCCATCCGACGCGCTCGAAACCAACATGATCATCCAAACGCAGGCGAAAATTCTCGAGTCGGACTCTCTCGCTTTGCACGTGATCGAAGATTTGCGTCTGGAGCAGTCTGCGGATTACCGGCCGCGTTGGAGTCCGATTGGCTGGATACTCGCTCTGCTTGCTCCAAAAGGAACGATCGATCGAGAAGGGGCATCGCTCGAAGATTCGCCACATCGCCGCATGCGGGTGCTGAAGATCTTTCACCGCAATCTCTTCGTAAAGCCAGTGCCCGGAACTCGACTGATTGATGTCCAATATCTAAGCTCCGAACCGGAAATGGCTGCGGCCGTGGTCAACCACTTGTTGAAGGGCCTGATCGAGAAGGGTTACCAGGCCCGCTATGAAGCAACGATGCAAGCGTCTTCCTGGTTGAGCGCGCAACTCGGTGACTTGCGCAGTAAGACCGAGCAATTGCAGGCGAAGGTGGTGAAGCTGCAACAGGAGTCAGGGGTGTTCGCCCTGGGGGAAGTGGATCGCGAGGGCCGCGACCAGGTATATAGTCCCACGCTTGAGAAGCTGCAGATGGCTACCCAGGCGGAAGCGGCGGCGCAATCCAACCGCATCATGAAGGGGGCCATCGACGAAGTAGTCCGGAGCGGGAATGCCGAGTTGATTTCGACCCTGGGCGGGAATGCGCTCACCGGTGCTTCCGCCTCGGGCATCAGCACATCGCTCACTCTGATTCAGAACCTGCGTCTGCAGGAAACGGCGCTGCAGGGACAGTTGCAGGAGCTCTCGGAGAAGTTTGGGCCGGAGTACCCAAAGATCGCGGAGGTGCGTGGCAACCTCAATGCAGTGCAGGCTGCCATACGGGCCGAGGTGGCGCGCGTCGCCGGGCGTGCTCATAACGACTTCATGGTCGCGCAACAGGCGGAAGAAAAAACACGCAGAGACTTTGCTCTGACCAAGAGTGAGGCAGAGGCGCTTAACAACAAGACCATTGAATACCAGATGGCGCGCCAGGAAGCGGATCAAACGCGATCGCTTTACGACGACATGTTGAAACACCTCAAGGAGTCGGGACTGCTGGCGGGGCTGCATTCGACTAACATCTCCATCGTCGATTGGGCCAAGGCCAGCGATACGCCGGCCAAGCCGATTGTTCTGCTCTATCTGCTGGGGTCCATTCTGGCAGGGCTGGTGGTCGGTGTTGTGGCGGCATTGATGCGGGATGTGACTGACACCAAGATCCAGGACCTGCGAGAGATTTCTCGCGAACTCGGTCCCATGCCCCTCTGTGTGCTGCCCTATCAGAAGGAATTGCCGCCGATGGCTGGGGACGCCCACTGGGTCGAAAAATCGCCTCTGCCGGCGCTTGATCGCCCGCACTCCCAATTCGTTGAGGCGCTCCGTTCCCTGCGCACTTCCCTGATGTTCTCGCGCAGCGGTGTCCCGCCACGCTCCTTGCTGATGACGAGTCCTTTGGTCGGCGAAGGAAAGAGCTACCTTAGCTGGAATCTCGCAATCGTGTTTGCCCAACAGGGCAAGCGCGTTCTCTTGTGCGACGCGAACTTCCGCCATCCATCCCTGCATCGCAATCTGGAAATGGATGCCTTCGAAGGCCTGAGTACGGTGTTGTCGAACCCCGCTGCGGACCACGGCGCTTCACTCACGATTCCTGTTCTCGAGGTGCCGGGGCTATCCCTTTTGCCGGCTGGCCCGTTGCCGCGGTATCCAGCGGAGCTTCTGGCATCGCGCCGCATGGCCGATCTGGTCAGGGCCTGGGAGGCGCAATACGATATCGTACTGCTCGATGCGCCACCGGTCCTGCAGTTTACTGACTCGGTCGTTCTCAGCTCCATGGTTGACTCTGTGCTTCTGATCGCGCGCCACGGCCGCACTCCTCTGCCGGCCCTCGAATCCAGTTACCGCATGCTCGAGGAAGTGCAGTCAGCCGGCGGCCGCAAAATCAACATCGTTGTTAACGGTGTGCGGGAGCAACTGGAAGAAGGATTTATTTCGTATCTGCAACCGGAAAGGGAGGCGATGAAAGCGTGATGAAACGATCAAGAATTCAATCTGCACTAGTGCTTCTGTTAATAGCCTGCGTGTTCGCTACTATCGATCCATCTGCGTTCGCGCAGAATGAAACCCTGCTGATCGGCCCTGGCGATCTGCTGCACATGCAGATTTACGATACCCCTGAGATGGAGCAGCGTGCCCGGGTTACCGACGCTGGTAACATCCCGTTCAGTTTTCTGGGAAACGTGCCGGTCGCTGGTTTAACCCCGGAGCAAGCTGCCCAGCGGATCCAGGATCGCCTGATTGTCGCAGGGGTTATGAAGCGGCCACAGGTTTTGTTGCGAGTAGAAGGATATGCCACCCAGAATGCGTCCGTAATGGGGCAGGTAATCAAGCCAGGCGTGTATGAATTGGATACCGCGCGCAAAGTGGTGGAGGTGCTCGCTATGGCCGGCGGGCTTACCGACCTTGCCGATCGGCACATCACCATTCAGCGCTTCGGCCCTGGAAAGCAGAAGGTCGATTACTACTACTCCAACGCTGCCAACGCGGCCCTCGCCGACGACCCCATGGTATACCCCGGCGACACAGTCATAGTTCCCAAAGCAGCGGTCGTGTATGTACTGGGCGACGTATCGAAGCCGGGCGGCTATCCGATGAACACGAACAACTCACGCATGACGGTGCTGCAGGCGATCGCGCTCGCGGGTTATGCCAACCACACCGCGGCGGTCGGCAGATCGAAGCTGGTGCGTGAAACCTCGGATGGAGTGGAGGAGATCGATTTGCAAGTGGGCGCGATGCAGAAGGGGAAGAGAGCCGATATTAGCTTGCTGCCTGACGATGTGGTCTACATCCCGTTCAGCTTTATGCGCAACATCGGCCTTAACGGGACCGGCATACTTGCTTCGGCCACATCCGCTGCCATTTATGTGAAGTAGCCCTTCGAAGTCCCGTTGGAAGGGAGGTTGTGAACCGGTGGTTCCTGCGCCTAAGCTCTGCCCGCTTTTCTTACCAAGGAGGCTACTCTGGCAACCGTACAAGAAATTGCTCTGGTGCCCAGGACCATGGAGAGGATCACCCCAGGCTACCTGCCTGACCGAAGCGCAGGTCTTTGGGAACGCACCTCCACCTGGGGCCTTATGCTCCTGCTGCTTTACTTCGCGCTTGATGGAGTCTCTCCCTTTGCGAACAATCCTACGGCCACCCGCGCGGTTGCTACGGTATCCGCAGGCGGCGTGATGTTCGAGCGCGTGAGCAAGCTGGTCATCTTTCTTGCCTGTATGTGTTTTGTCATCAAGCGGCACCAAGCCGTGCGGCGGCTAAGCTTACAAATGAAACTGGTCACCGTCTTTCCGCTTCTCGCACTGCTGCTTTGCCCTTTTTCACAACTGCCCAGCAGAACCATCAGCTCCGGGGTATTGCTTCTCGGCGGCACACTATTGCTGTACTACATCATGTCGCGCTACACGAGTGATGAAGTGCTGGAACTGTTACTCATCCTTGGCAGCGGAACGATGGTCGCCAGTATTCTTTCCGCCCTGGTTACGCCGCAATACGGGTTAGACCAGATGGGAGGCCATGCCGACGCATGGAAAGGCGTGTTCAGCGCGAAAAACTATCTCGGCAACATGGCGCTTTTCTTCATGACCGCAGCGATCTCCTATGCACCCCGCACCATGCTTCTGCGGGTCCTGCGTGGATCTCAGATTCTTTTTTGCTTAATTACCATCGCATTTTCGCGCGCAGCGACGGCTTATCTGCTCACGGTCGTCTACCTGGTTTATCTTGTGGTCCTGAAGCTCTTGCATCACCTGCGCAAAAGAGATTATCTCTTCGTCTGTACTGCCTTCTTTTTTGTCGCTGTGGGCGCGGCTGCGGTCGTCATCATCTGGCCGGATGCGTTGATTGGTTTGCTGGGTAAGGACCTTAGCTTGACCGGGCGCACACAGATATGGAGCACCGTGCTCGACTCCATTGCCAAACGCCCCATGCTTGGCTACGGCTACCAAGCGTTCTGGCTTGGACTCGAAGGGGAATCTTACCGTGTGATCCTGGTGGTTTCGTGGGTGCTGGCGCAGGCACAAAACGGCTTTCTTGATGTGCTGCTGGAGAGCGGCCTGCTGGGCTTCTCCATCGTTGTGCTGGTCTTCGGGTTTGCTTTCCGTGATGGCCTTGGCTGCCTTCTGCGGTCCCGCGACGAGAAGCAATTACGCGCCGTGGAATGGTACCTCGCTATCGTTTTACTGACCCTCTTCTATAACCTCGACGAGAGCTTCCTGTTTGACCCGAAGCATCTGGGTTCCATGATATTTCTGCTGGCGGCAACCGGGCTGAAGCAGGAGTGGCTGCGCGTGCGCACTCCCCGATTCGCAAGATAAATCCGGGTCAGCCGGCGAAAATCCTGTCTGGATACGGCAGCGCTATTTCCCGAGTGCAGATTCTATCGCAGCTGTGACCTCAGGAGAATCCGGCGTGATGGCTGGCTCAAAGCGCTGCACAGGCTTGCCATTGCGATCAAAAAGGAACTTGGTGAAGTTCCACTTGATTTCGCCACCGATTTGCGGATTCGTGGATTTGTCAGTGAGGAAAGCGTAAAGAGGCGCTTTATCTTCGCCAACAACCGAGACCTTCGACATCATGGGAAAAGTCACGTCGTACTTGTTGCGGCAGAATGTTTTGATTTCTGCGTTGGTCCCTGGTTCCTGGCCGGCAAAGTTGTTTGCCGGAATGCCCACGATCACCAGGCCGCGATCCTTGTACTTTTTGTACAGCGACTCGAGACCGGCATACTGGGGCGTGTAGCCGCACTTGCTGGCCACGTTGACCAGCAGCAAAACCTTACCGTGGTAAGTGTGCAGGCTCACTGGCTTGCCGTCAATCGACTTCAGGGTGAAGTGATAGACGTTGTTGACCGGCGTGGCCATGCAAAGAGCGGTGACGCACAGGGTAAGAACAAGGGCAAGCTTGCGCATAGTGCCTCCAGAACTGGCGCTATCATATCTGAACGGTGACCGCAGTTTGTCACCGGCAGGTAATTCAGCGACCGGTCTCTCAGGGCCTGCTAAACGTCACACCGGCTAAACGTCACACAGATCGACCGCCTGTAGCAGAGAGGCTTTAGGATCGCCGGTTGGGATAAACTCATGCGCCACGTATCCTTTGTAACCGCTGGCCACAATGCCGCGCATCACCCCATCCCACTGCACTTCCTGTTTATTGTCCAACTCATGCCGGCCGGGTACGCCGCCCGTATGAAAGTGGCCCAGCCATTCGATGTTGGCCTGGATCGTGGCAATAAGGTCACCTTCCATGATCTGCATGTGGTAGATGTCGTACAACAACTTCACATGGGGGGAGTTGACCTGTTTCATCACCGCGACGCCCCAGGCGGTATGGTCCGCCATGTAGTCCTTATGATTCACTTTGCTGTTCAGCAACTCCAGGCACAGCACCACGTTGTTGTCTTCGGCAATCTTCTTCATGCGGTTCAAGCCGATGACCACGTTCTTCGCACCTTCTTCGTCAGACATGCCCCGGCGGTTACCGGAAAAAGTGATCACATTGGGAACGCCGGCCTTTGCTGCAAGGGGAACGCAGCGGCGCAACCCGGCTTCGATCGCATCGTGGTTGGCCAACACGTTCAGGCCATCCGGAATCGTGCCGCCGTCCACGTAGCCCATGGTGCAAAGCAGTCCGTATTTCTTTGGAACCTCAAACTCTTCCGGCTTCAGCAGGTCAATCCCCTTGAGCCCGATCTGGACCGAATAGGCGCATAGCTCATCCAGAGTCATCTTGGGATAGCACCAGCGGCTGACCGACTGCTTGATATTGCCCTTTCTCTGCGTGGGTGTGGCCGGCTCGCAGGCTGGTCTTGTGCCCAGGACAGGGAGGAAGCAGTAGCACCACTCGAAATCAACGCCGTGCCGGCGATCGTGCTCTTTAGCATTTTGCGGCGAGAGATAGAAGACATTTCAGAAGCCTTTCGGGACTTGATAGGCGCACGCACGTATTTAATCACCTTTTGCTTCCACTAGACTAAGCCGTGTGCGAGACCACGGCAGGGGAGACGAAAGCCGTAACACCCACGCATCCATAAACCGGCGACGAACCCGCGAGAAACCGGCGAGGAACCGCCGAGCAAACCCATGCACACACTTCTGCGCGTCGCGTTTTTATTCCTTCTTGCGCCGGCCGCCCTCGTGGCGCAGGTAGCCATTTTCTGGCAGCCGGGTTTTCCCACGGTTGCCAGTCAGCCTCTCGAACGCGCAACCCTCGTTTCAGCGCTGAGCGATATGGATGCCGGCGCTACGCCCCCTTCTTTTCTCGATATCAATGGCTTGCAGTCCCCCGGTGCGCTTGAGAAAGCCAGGCTCCTGGTACTGCCATACGGTTCTGCAATACCCACGGACTGCTGGCAAGCCATTGAGGCTTACCTTGAGCACGGCGGCAATCTGCTGGTGCTCGGCGGGCAGCCGTTGCAGGTACCCGTAACGCTCAGCGGCGCGACGTTCGTTCAGGCACGCCCGCAAAGAACCTACGCCCAGGCCGTCGGCTTTCGTCATACCTACGAGGTGCCCGTCGCGCCCGATGCTCATTTTCAATGGAAGGCGGGCTACACCTTTGCGGTGACTCCGCGGGTGCAGGCGGAAAAGTACTTCACCGTCGAAGGCCGTTTGTCGGGGCTCGGATTCATGGCAAGTCCTGCTGGGCTGCTCACAGCCGCGCCTGTCATCGTAAGAGATCAGGCGCCAAACGGAGCAGTCGCAGGCGGCCGCATCGTGTCCCTCGATTTTCAGCCCGTGCCCGGCTACTGGACCACGCCAGATGGGCTGGCCCTGGTACATCAGTCAGCCGCCTACGCCATGCAGGGCGCGACCAGATTCTCAGTGGAGACGCTGTTTTCTGTGCTCCGTCCCGGCGAGGCGCCCGAGATTACCGTCCATTTGCAGCAACCCCCACCTGCCAGGGGCGAAGTTGAAATTCAGTTGTCATCGTCGGGTCGAGTCCTCGCATCCTCCACCCTGGCGGTAGATGGCAACCAGGTCGCCAGCCTCCCGGCTGCTTTTCAGAAACCTTTGCCCGCCGGCTTCTACCAGGTGCGGGCGACTTTCCGTCAGCAGCACAGGCTCCGCGAGGCCTACGAAAATGGCTTTTGGGTCGCGGATCCGACCGCTCTCCATGCTGGAACAGCATTAGGTGTTACGCAAGATTTCCTCACTCGCGACGGCAAGCCATTCCTGCCCGTCGGTACCAACTACTTCACTACAGAGGAAAATGGGTGGGATTTTTCCGGACCCCGCAACGCTTCTGTATGGGAGAAAGATTTCGCCGAGATGGCGGCTCACGGGGTCACCTTTGTTCGCACCGGCGTGTGGATGAAGAATGCAAAGTTCATCGATCGGGCAAGTGGAGCTCCCAACGAACGGTTCCTCCGTAATCTGGAAGCTTTCCTGCTCTGCGCGCAACGCCATAACATCGCCGTCAACTTCACCTTTTTCGCGTTTTCTCCCGAGTCCGGCGAGACAGCCTCCCCGCCGAAAAACCCATACCTGGATCAGGATGCGGTAAGGGCCCAAGCAGGCTTATGTGCGTGGAGTGGTGCAACGGTTTGCCGCTGTTCCCTGGCTCTCCTGGGATTTGATCAACGAGCCGAGTTTTTCCAATCCGCAGCAGATATTCAAGGGCAATCTCCCCAACGGGGACGCTGCCGAGGCGAGCGCCTGGCGTTTATGGCTGCGTGACCGTTACAAATCCATTGGCGCCCTCGCCGATGCGTGGGCGGTCACGCCGGAAGCACTCGGCAGCTTCGATTCCATCCCGCTCCCGGCGGCGGCAGACCTCACCTACGCCCGCCATGGCAACCCTTTGCAGGTGCGCGCATTCGATTACAACCTGTTCGCGCAAGAAATGTTCAGCCAGTGGGTGCGGTCAATGATCGCGGTGATCCGGCAAACGGGCAGCCGGCAGCTCATTAACGTTGGACAGGATGAAGGCGGCGTCACCAATCGTGTGCTCAACCAGTTCTACGGTCACGCCGGTGTTTCCTTCACCACCAATCACACCTACTGGCAAGACGATGCGTTGTTGTGGGACTCGTTGGCGGCCAAGCTCCCCGGTCTTCCGAACATCACCGGCGAGACCGGCTATCAGCCTGTCTGGGATCCCGATGGAGAGTGGCATTACGACGAGCTTACCGCTCTGCCGCTCACCGAGCGCAAGTGGGCGCTCGGTTTCGCCGCCGGTAGTTCCGGAGCCATGCAGTGGGACTGGGCTCGTGAAGTGGACTTTGGCATGCAGCGAAGTGACGGTTCAGCCAAACTCTGGGAGCCCATGATGCAACGGTTGGGAGAGTTTGCAACCGCGGCTGCTCCCTATGCTACCGGCTTCACCAGGCCGCAGATCGCGATCGTGCTACCGCAATCTGCGCAACTCTCGGTATGGAATGCGATGGCGATCGAAGCACAGCAGACCGCGGTGCGTGCGCTCTATCAATGCGCGCGCGGTGAGGCATACGCAGTGGGGGAATATCAGCTCGGCTCACTCGGTGAGCCGAAGCTCATTCTGTTGCCATCCCCCCTGACGCTCAGTGAGCAGGCATGGCAAATCCTTCTGGACAGAGTGCGGGCAGGAGCCGTCCTCCTTGTCACCGGGCCATTCGATAGAGATCCGCATTTTCATGGCGCCGGCCGCCAGACTGCAGCAGGCATTCCGTACCGGGACGTACCGCTCACGCTCCGGAACTACCTTTTCCGTTGGCCGGGCGGAGAGGAAGCTCTCAGCTTCGCCGGCAACAAAACCACTTTGCTGACCCGTGCGCAGATGGCGGACGGCAAAGACTGGACCGAGAAGCCCCTGGGCAAAGGAAAAATCCTGTTTGCCTCTCTCCCCATCGAACTCAACGGGAATCTGCAGGCCGTCGGCAACATTTATCGTTACGCAATGCAGGCGGCAGGGGTCGCTCGTGTCTACATAACAGCGTCGCAAGATCCCGGCATACTCATCGCTCCATCCGTGTGGCCGCATAGCACGCTGTATGTAATCACGTCCGAGTCCAATCAAACAGACATTTCGTTCCACGATGTGCGCAGCGGAAAAGACTTCTCTGGCCATCTGAAAAGCGGCCGCGCGGCCTTGCTGCTCATCGGGGAAGAAGGCAGAATCCTCACCAGCTATAACTGGCCTGATCAGCCTTGATCCTCAACGAGCCGATCCTCACTGAATCCTGCCGAAGGCGATCTGCCGGCGAGGGGAGTCTTCGCCGGCAAGCTATTCATGCCCCTTACTTGCTGTCTGGCGGCGGCACTGCAGTCGGATACAGATCTGGCAGCGGCTTCACCTGCTGCTCACGCAGCTCCGGGTGGGGCAACGGCTTCCGCGGGATCATCTCATCCCGCATGGCGGCGTTGTACACAAAAATCGCTTCCACGACTGCGATCTGTTTGAGGTCAGCTGCCTGCAGGTGCTCATAGGTATCCATATCTGAGTGATGCGTTCGCGTCTCGTAGTCCATCGGATCCTGGATGAACTGGAACCCAGGGATGCCTACTTCATCGAACGATAAGTGATCGGTGCCTCCCGTATTCTGGTTGCTGATCGTGGTCACACCCAGGTCCCGCAGGGGCGCCATCCATTGCGCAAAGATGGTGTCCACCGCAGCGTTCTCCTGGGTATAGATCCCGCGGATCTTGCCGGTTCCGTTATCCACGTTGAAATAGGCAGAGATCAACTTCTGCTCCGGCTTAAGCGTCAGCGGGCCTGCCGCCTTGCGCATAAACTCCATCAGTTCCATCTGGTCCGGCTCTGTCGAACGGGGAAAGCTGCCAAAATGCTGGCCAACGTACCCCTTGCTGCCAAACAAGCCCTGCTCTTCGCCCGACCACAGCGCGATGCGAATGGTCCGTCGAGGCTTGATCTTGAGCGCGTTCATAATGCGCATCACTTCCATGGCGACCACGGAACCGGCTCCATTGTCGGTAGCGCCGCTGCCCGAGATCCAACTATCCAGATGGCCACCTACCATCACCACCTCGTCCTTTAGGCGTGGATCGGTTCCCGGTATCTCGGCAACGGTGTCAAACCCATGCTCATGGTCGCCGGTAAACTTCGTCTCCACGTTCATCTGGAGGGAAACGGGAACATGGTTTTGCAGCAGCCGGTACACCCTGCCGTAATTTTCGATCTGCGTCACGACCATCGGAAAGGGAACGGCCTTTTCTCGCTTGTACGGTGTATTGAAAAACGCGGCGCCGTTGTCATCAAAGATGATTCCTGTGCCGCCGCCATACTCTCCATCGCGGCTGGGCACGATCACGCCGGCAATCTTCTCCTCGACCAGGAAAGGCAGGATCATATTGGCGAGCTTGAGGCGCTTCACAGAGCGGCTCAAACGCGCTTCATTGTCACTCACCGCGGAGACGGGAGTTGTCTGCAATGCCTGAAGGTCTTTGTCGCTGTACCGTTCAAAGAATGGCTTGTCGGCAGGCGGAACGTCACGCATCGCCCCCAGCAGCACGATTTTTCCCGCCAACTTGCCCTTATACTTTGCAATGTCACTCTCTTCCGTAATCACTACGGAAATGGCCTGCGCGGTCACCGGGCCGCTGGTAGCTGGGGACCAGGGGGTCGCCTGGGAGACAAACACCGCCGTATCCGGCTCCGTCATGCGGACCCAGGTATTTAGCTGTTGCCAGCCCATGCCAAATTCGCCCCAGTCTTCCAGGTGAGCGTTCACGCAGCCCATCCTGGTCAGCTGATCCCGCGTCCACGCGTTTGCCTTCGCCATATTGGGCGAGCCGGTTAGCCGGGGGCCGATCCCGTCAATCAGGCCGCCGGCATAGTCCATCACGTGTGAGTGCTGCAGGCCTTCCTCCCGGATCGCGTTATAGGCGTTCAGGTCGATTGACTCCGTAGCCGGTTGTTTCATTTGTGACTCGTTCCAGCCCGCTGGCTGCGTGTCGGCCGATCGGGTTGGCTTGTCGGCCGCATGCGCGAGTGATGTGCTGGCCATGAAAACCAAAGCGGTGGCAAAGCCGCAGGAACGTCTGAGAATCATGAAGCGTGTCTCCTAAAATGAATGAGCAACTTGGGGATTGGACGGCCGGGTTTAGCTTTCCCTCTTGCTGGCTCAACGACGTTGGCGTGACCGAGGGACGAAAGCATTCTTGTGAGTTAAGTGAAGTTTGATGAGCGGTCTTAAAGCGGGGGCCCAGGTCCTGCCTGCGAAAGGTACTATGGCATGGTAGGACTATAGGTATCAGATCACAAAGATGGTTCAACCACGGCGAACCCGAAGAAAGCTGGAAATCCACATGAGCCACGGCAATAGAGAGCAAACCAAAGCAGAGGATGGGGTAGCGGCTCGCGTCAGTCGCCGCTCGTTCCTCTCGTCACTGGGCGCTGCCGGTGTCGCTGTAGGAGCAGTCCCCATGGTGGCTGGAGCGGCGACCGCGTCCACCGTTGCGCCGGTCTCCCCCATAGTGGATGCCAACCAGAAAGCAGAAGTGATCGAGGGTTCCATCCCTGTGAGCCTTCGCATTAACGGGAAGACGGTCGATATGCAGGTCGACCCTCGCACCACGCTGCTCGATTGCCTGCGGGAGACCATAAGCCTGACGGGCACCAAAAAGGGCTGCGACCACGGGCAGTGCGGTGCCTGCACCGTTCACGTGAATGACCGTCGGATTAACTCCTGCCTTACCCTGGCAGTCATGCACCAGGGTGATGAGATCACCACCATTGAGGGACTGGGTCAGCCCGGCAATCTGCACCCCATGCAGGCTGCGTTCGTGAAGCACGACGGCTACCAGTGTGGTTACTGTACTTCCGGTCAGATCATGTCGGCGGTGGCCTTATTGAAGGAGAAATGCGGCTCGTCTGACGCTGAGGTGAAAGAGTTGATGAGCGGTAACATCTGCCGTTGCGGCGCCTACCCCAACATCGTGGCTGCCATTCAAGAAGTACGCCAGCAGGCTTAGAAAAGGGGTCGCACTATGGAAAGCTTCAAGTACACCCGGGCTGCTGACGTATCGCAGGCCATCCAAACCGCTTCCCGGTCCAACACCGCCCAACAGGGGGCGCAGATTCGCTTCATCGCCGGCGGAACCACTTTGCTCGACCTTATGAAGTTGAACGTCGAGCGTCCACAGCAGCTGGTCGACATCAATCGTTTGCCGCTCGATAAAGTTGAAAAGCTGCCAGACGGCCGCCTGCGCATCGGCGCCCTGGTGCGCAATTCTGATCTTGCCCACCATGCCGATGTCGTCAGCGGCTATGCCGTCCTCTCGCAGGCATTGCTCGCAGGCGCTTCTGCGCAGCTGCGCAACATGGCGACCACCGGCGGAAACCTTCTGCAGCGCACGCGGTGTGTGTATTTCCGTAATGACGCCATGCCGTGCAATAAACGTGAGCCTGGTTCAGGGTGTTCCGCGATTGAGGGAGACAACCGCACCCTGGCCATCCTGGGCACCAGCAAAGATTGCATTGCCACAAATCCGTCAGACATGAACGTGGCCCTCACCGCGCTCGAAGCGGTGATCGAAATCAGTGGACCCAAAGGCGAGCGGACCGTGCCCGTCGGGGAATTCTTTGTGGTTCCCGGAAATACACCGCAGCGTGAGAACGTCCTCCAGCCCGGAGACCTCATCACGGCTGTGACCCTGCCGGCGGCTAAGACAAACAGCAAGCAGGTTTACCTGAAGCTCAGGGATCGCGCGTCGTATGAGTTCGCTCTGGCTTCCGCAGCGGTAGTCGCCGAGGTCAATGGCGGTAAGCTGACGTTTGTGCGGGTGGCGCTGGGCGGCGTCGGCACCAAGCCGTGGCGTTCGTTTGAGGCAGAGAAGATGCTGAACGGCAAAGCGGCCGATGCGAAAACGTTCCGCCAGGCTGCGGAGGCGGCTCTGCACAGTGCGCAGCCGCAGAGCCAAAATGGATTCAAGGTCGAGCTTGCCCGGCGTTGTGTGACCCACGCCCTTACACTCGCCACCAAAAATGCTTAGCAGGCTGGGATGTGAAGTTTCCGCTTGAGGGTCGGCGGGTCTTCCCCCCTCCTGGTTCCCTCAAGGGAAATGTGAGCGAAAGAGAGTCTCCGGTCGGGTGCGGTAAATTCCCATATCTACCGACTGGAAAACGTCGGTAGATATGGGGCAACCCAGTAATTTGCACCCCAGTCATTTGCCGGTTTTGCTACTGGGATTTTTACTGCAGTACCAGAGGAGAACGATGCATGGCCGCAATACTCAATCCCCCTCCCAGAACTAACGCCGGTTTGCCCCGGGTGGATGGACCGCTGAAAGTCAGCGGTGTCGCCATGTACACGTCGGATCACAATCTGCCGGGTATGCTGTACGCCGTTCCCGTATGCGCCACCATCGCGAAAGGCAGCATCACCGCCATGGACACCACGCGCGCACAGCAAATGCCGGGAGTGAAGGCTATCTACCATCGGGAGAACATCGGCAAGCTTTTCAGAACAGCCCCCTCGGACGGTTTGTCTGCGTATCTTGATGAGAAGCGCCCCCCTTTTGATGACGACGTCATTCGCTACTACGGCCAATATGTGGCAGCGGTAGTGGCAGTCACGTATGAACAGGCGGTGGCCGCGGCAAACGCCGTGAAGGTCACCTACAAGCAGGAAAAGCCCGACGTTCGCCCCCATCTCGAAACCACTGAGGAGCCTAAGGTCGACAGCCATCGCGGCAACCCGGATGAGGCCTTCCAGGCTGCGGCTGTGAAGGTGGATGAAACCTACGTCACCCCAACGGAAACGCACAACCCGATCGAACTGCACGCCAGTGTTGCCAATTGGGATGGGCAGACGTTCACCCTCTACGAGACCACGCAAGCCGTGGTGAACCATCGCGACGTGCTGGCCCAGATGCTGGGTGTTCCCACCGAGAATGTCCGCGTCATCTCGCGCTTTCTCGGCTCCGGCTTCGGCGGGAAGCTTTGGCCCTGGACGCATTGCATGATTGCGGCTTCGGCCGCGCGCAACCTGAACCGCCCGGTCAAGCTGGTAGTCACCCGCGACATGATGTTCCAGAGCGTCGGCCATCGCCCGCGCACGCAGCAGCGGCTTCGTATTGGCGCCACGCCGGATGGCAAGCTGGTCTCGCTCATGCATGATTCGCTGAACCATACGTCGATCCTCGATGACTACTCCGAAGGCTGCAGTGAAGCTACTCCCTACAGCTACAGCACACCGAACCTGCGTGCTACCTCCGGGCTGGTCCGCCGCAACGTGGGTACCCCTACATCCATGCGCGGCCCCGGCGCTGTGCCCGGCCTGTTTGCAATGGAATCGGCCATGGATGAGCTTGCGATCAAGCTCAACATGGACCCCGTACAGCTGCGGTTGCTGAACGAACCGGAAAAAGATGAGGGCCTGAACCTGCCTTTCTCGTCTCGTCATTTCGTGGAATGCCTGCACGTGGGCGCCGAGAAATTTGGATGGTCGAAGAGGACATCGCATGTTGGCTCCATGAAGAAGGATGGCCTGACCCTAGGTTGGGGGGTCGCCGGCTGCTCCTGGATCGCCGAGCGGATGGGCACCGAGGCTTCGGTCGATCTCCATGACGACGGCAGCGCGCGCGTCTCGTGTGCCACGCAGGACATCGGAACTGGCACTTATACCGTTCTGGCGCAAATCGTCTCTGGCAAAACGGGGATTGCTCCAGAAAAGATTGAAGTTGTTCTGGGCGACTCAGCTCTGCCGCCGGGCCCCATCTCTGGAGGTTCGTGGGCAACCGCGTCCGTCATCCCGGCCGTGGTGGAAGCAGTCGAAAAAGCTCAGGAGATGCTCTTCGCGGCTGCTGCACAGAGCAAAACGCTGGGTTTCGAAGGACAAAAGCCCGAGAATCTCGCCTTCACCAATGGGTGCGTTCATCTCAAGGACAAGTCTCCCGAGTCGGGTGTGTCGTACGAGAAAATCCTGACCGCGGCCAATATTCGCTCAGCCTCCGGCAAAGGAAAGTCAGAAGGCACCTTGGGCGACCCCAAAAAGCAGCACTCCCAACACTCCTTCGGAGCGCATTTTGCTGAGGTGACGTGGGAACCGGAAACGGCTCGCTTGCGCGTCTCCCGGGTTGTCACAGTGATTGATGCCGGTCACATCATCAATCCAAAACCGGCTCGCAACCAGATCGAGGGTGCGGTGGTTATGGGGGTGGGCATGGCTCTCTTTGAGGAAACCATCTACGATCAGCGTTTCGGCGCGCCCATCAATAACAACCTGGCTGACTACATCGTGAGCACAAATGCAGACTCGCCGGAGATTGACGTGACGTTCCTGGATTACCCCGACAAAGTGCTGAATAGCCTGGGTGCTCGCGGTGTGGGAGAGATTGGGCTCGCAGGCATCGCGGCAGCCATCACCGCGGCCGTGTACCACGCCACTGGCGTCAGGGTGCGCGAACTGCCGGTCCGCATCGAGAATCTGCTCGAGGCAAAACTCAACGCCTGACGAAGCTTTTGTCGAGAAGGGGTGGGCAGAGAAGCGCCTGCCCACCCCTCTACCCTTGCACCCAATCCCCTCCAACTGCGATCATGGGCTCCCATGCGAAACGCCGTTTACCTGCGTAAGTGCCTCCTGTTGCTCACCATTCTGCTCGCCGCTTCGGCTGGCCTCTCGGCGCAATCGTCTTCCTGGCCTCCTTCCACTGACCACCAGACGATACCCCTGTGGCCCGGCGCAGTCCCAGGCGCTGAACCGTCATCCGGTCCTGAAGCCGATATGACGACCGCCAAAGATGGCCACCCTGGCGGCCGGCCGGTGATCCGCCTGGGCAATGTATCCACCCCAACGCTCACTCTGTACACCCCGAAAGAAAACAACACCGGAGCCGCGGTGATCGTATTTCCCGGCGGCGGTTACCGCATCCTTGCCATTGACCTCGAAGGGACCGAGGTGTGCGACTGGCTCAATGCTGCCGGTGTCAACTGCATTCTGGTGAAGTACCGTGTGCCCGTGGCCGGTCCTTATCCGAAATCATCGGCGCCTCTGCAGGATGCGCAGCGAGCCATCGGCATGGTGCGGGAACACGCAGGGGAGTGGCATATCGATCCTAAGCGCGTGGGCGTGCTGGGCTTTTCTGCCGGCGCACATCTGGCCGCGGCTCTCAGCACCCACTACGATAAGCGGCTGTACGAGCCCATCGATGCTGCCGACAAACTCGATTGCCGCCCAGACTTCGCGCTCATTATCTACCCCGGCTACCTTGCCCTTGCCGACCAGAATTTCGCGCCCAACGCCGACATCCATCCCACCGCGCAAACCCCACCCACGTTCCTGGTTCAGGCCGAGGATGACCCGGTGCATGTAGAGAATGCGGTGGTCTATTTCATGGCACTCAAGAATGCCAAAGTACCAGCAGAACTCCATGTCTATGCTGAGGGCGGTCACGGTTATGGCCTACGCCGCACGCAACTGCCGGTTACCACGTGGCCACAGACCGCGGAAATCTGGCTGCACACCATCCACATGCTGCCGGAGACGAACGGAAAGTAGCCGGCCCGGTGCCTGTGAATTCTGGTGGCCCATCTGCCGTTTTGCTTGAGTGGGGCTTCTGTATTGCCCGGTGGTGTGTCCGCATTCGAACACCCTGGTGGCTTTCCGGACAAATCCTGACCCGCGAGAGCCCTGTAAGTCAAACTAAATACAGGACCAGTGCTTTGGCCCGCCACCTGCTCGTTTAAATCTGATTCCGTTGGCCGGCAGACCAACTTCCCCAGGTATCTGATATGTTGCAACGCATGATCGCTCTGGCTCTCATTGCCTACTCCGTTCTGCTGCTGCAAGGCAAGCCGCCGACGCCGCAGTCCATCGAGCCACCTGAAGGCACACAGTTGCTGATGGAGGTGCAGGGGGTAGGGTCGCAGGTGTATGCCTGCTCCGATCAGCACTGGACGCTCAAAGCGCCAGACGCCAAACTGTTGGACGACCAGGGCAAGATCGTCGGTTCCCATTCCGCCGGTCCCACCTGGCGCCTGCAGGATGGCAGTGAGATCAAGGGCAAAATGATCGCCAGTCAGCCTGCACCCGATGCCTCAGCGATACCGTGGCTACTGGTGCAAACTGTCGCCGGGAGCGCCAGCGGCAAACTGGAGAAGGTCAGTTACATTCGGCGGACGGAGACACAAGGCGGTGTTGCACCAGCGACTCCATGCAGCACAGGGGAAGATTCCGTTCCCTACAAGGCGAAGTACAGCTTCTATACCTCAAAATGATCCATCAAACCGCGGCGGAAGGGTTCACAGCAGGTGCGGAAAGCTATGCTGCCGGGCGGCCCGAGTATCCCTCTGCCATAGAAGGCTGGCTTACCGGCGAGCTCGGTCTGACAGCCGGCATTCGGTACGGAATAGGTCGTGAGAAATGTGGGCGAGGTGAGGGCTCGGCGCAGGGCTAGCCCGGATTTTTCACCACGACTGTCCGGAGACAACCACAATGCCCCAGCTAATGGCGTGGGCCGACTGCCGTGCGCGGCGGTTGAATGACAGCAGCGTGTGGCGTTTGAGGGACAAGCATATGCGGGCTTCCCGCCGGTGTTTGCTTCATGCCGCAGGCAATGCCGGCAATCGCCACTAGCCCCCGATTTGTCATCCCGAGCGCAGTCGAGGGATCTGCTTTGCGCCTTTCTCCCTCCACAAATTTCTACATGAGCTCCAGCATCGGACACGCAGAGGAACCATTCTTTCAGCAGGAAGGCAGGAAAGTAAGTCCTGGCAGCGAAGCGGCTGCTATCGGGACCCACGTTCCTCCGCCCATCCGATGCTGGAGCTCAATAAGAATTTGTGGAGGGAGAAAGGCGCAAAGCAGATCCCTCGACTGCGCTCGGGATGACAAAGTGGGGGCTAACTGGTGAGAAATGCGGCTAGGCGGGCGGTGCCGGTAAATCCGAGTTGTACATGTCGGCTACCACTTTCCACGTGCCGTCTGGCTGCTTCCTGAAGACTTCGATGATCTTCCCGCGATCAAGCGAAGCGTGGCCCTGCGCATCTTTGGCCGTCAGCTGGTAGGTACCAGTGAGATAGGCCAGCTCGCCAGAATTGGCCACCTCGACGTGCGTCGCATGCCAATTGAGATCGTTGTTGGGGCTCAGCAGGGTGGCCCATGAGGCGCGTAGCGCCTGTTTACCCGTAAGGATGGGTTGGTTGGGCGCAAGCAAAACCGCGTCGTCGCTATAGTATGCAACGGTCGCGTCGACATCATGAGTGCCGGCCGTTTTCGACCATTGCGCATCCAGGTTCTTCACGGCTTCTACATCGGCCGCCCGGGTATCCGGTGTCTGCTGTTTGCAGGCGGTGGTGCCCACGAGACCAGCCAGACAACCTAACGCGAATAGCCGGGATACATACCCCGTCCTGCAATTGAAATTCATGAGCATTCCCTCTGGAGAGTTGGTTGACAATAGCACATCCATCCCAGAGGTGACGTGTGCCGTTCCATCATCCAGCGCAAGCGAAAGTGAAAGTTGAAGCCGAACAAATGCCTATATGCTGTGAGAACCGCTAAGGACCATTTCTTAGGCCAGGAGCTCCAAACAATGCATGTTGAACGTCTGCTGAGGGCATGTGCTGCCCTCACCCTGGGAAGCACCATCGTGACTGCGTTAGCGATCTCGCAAACCACCAGGCCAGCCTACGACCCGCGCCTTACCTTCGCGCCGCTGACCTTGCCTGATCCGGTGAATGCTTACCGCTCGAGCGACGGCACGCCCGGACCCGCTTACTGGCAGAACCAGGCCGATTATGAAATGCATGCCACCCTCGATGCCGCCGCGAAGGTGCTGCACAACGATGAGATCATCACCTACACCAACAACAGTCCCGACGCCCTGACCAGCCTCTGGATCCACATGGAACAAAACATCTACCGCCAGGATGCGCGCGGTCACCTCATCAACGGCGCGTTACGGCACAAGCAGCCCGTTGCTGACAGCGAAGAGAATCCCAACAATCGCACCACCGAAGGGTTTGTGCTCGAGTCAGTCGAAATCGAGAACGGCAGGGAATCCGTGAAGGCCGACTACCTGGTGGAAGACACCCGCATGCAGATCCGGTTGCCGAATCCTATGGCGCCGAAAGGGAGCGTGCTGAAGATCCACATCAAATACCACTACCAGATACCTGGAGTCTGGGGTGGACGCACGTCCTGGGGCGCCTCCAGCAAGGGCGACATTTATGACATCGCTCAGTGGTACCCGCGCATGTGTGTGTATGACGATCTACGCGGATGGGACACCCTGCCGTACATCGGGAGCGAGTTCTATCTGGAATATGGCCACTTTGACTATTACGTAACCTTGCCCAGCGAAATGATCGTCGCCGGGTCAGGAGAGTTGGTGAACCCGCAAGACGTACTCACCCGGACGCAGATGGAGCGCCTCGAGGCAGCACGTAACAGTGACAAGACGGTCATCATTCGCAGTCCTGGCGAGATCAGTGATCCGGCCAGCCGCCCAAAAGCGGACGGTACGCTCACCTGGCATTTTCGCATGGAGCACACGCGCGATGTCGTATGGAGCGCGAGTCCTGTGTTCGTTTGGGATGCGGCGCGTATCAACCTGCCGGATGGAAAGAAGAGCCTTGCCGAAAGCGTCTATCCGCCAGAGAGTGTGGGTGAAGGCGCGTGGAGCCGTTCCACGGAGTATGTGAAACACGCGGTCGAGCAGTTTTCCCAACAGTGGTATCCCTATCCGTATCCCGCAGCCATCAACGTTGCCGGCTTTTCTACCGGGATGGAATATCCCGGCATGATCTTCGACGGCATTGACGATAAGGGGAAAACGCTCTTCTGGATTTCCGCTCACGAGATCGGGCACACCTGGTTCCCCATGATTGTGGGCTCGAACGAACGGCGCAACGCGTTCATGGACGAGGGCTTTAACACCTTCATTGACATCGACGAGTCGGCCGCCTTTCAGGGCGGTGTCTACGGGCCCAAGCGTGACTCGGAGTATTCCGCGGGTGGCGAGCCGCCAGACACCATCCTCAAAGTGCTGCAGGATCCCGCAGCGCCCGTGCTGCTGATGCCTGCCGAGGCTTACACCTGGCCCATCACGCATCCTGTCAGCTACTTCAAAGGCGCCTACGGCATGGTCTTGCTCCGCGAACAGATCCTGGGCAAGGAACGGTTCGACTGGGCATTTCGTAAATACATCCATGCCTGGGCTTTCAAGCACCCCTCGCCCTCCGATTTCTTCCGGGCGATGAGCAGCGAAGGTGGGGAAGAGCTGGATTGGTTCTGGCGCGGCTGGTACATGAACAACTGGCACTTCGATCTCAGCGTGACAAAGATCGAAGGCGACCAGGTCACCTTCACCAACAAAGGACAACTGGTGCTGCCCGCAACGGTCGAGGTGAAGTACACCGACGGCGCCACGACCCGTTTCCGTCTGCCAGTAGAAGCCTGGCAATCAAAGGCCGACCTAACCTGGACCGGGGAAAAGCCCATCACGACCGTAAAAGTCGATCCCGATCACGTATTACCTGATGAAGACCGTGCCAACAATACCATGACCGCGCCCTAGCGCGCAGAGCAATCCAATCTGCTCAATGCCGGCGGGGTTAGATGTCCCCCACTCAAGCCAAACGCGGCTTGAATGGGCCACCCCAGCTTTGTTGACTTCCTTACTGCGAGAACCAGAACAAGAATCGGGTGGCCCATTCAAGCCGCGTTTGGCTTGAGTGGGGGACATCTAACCCCGCCGCATATTTGCCGTGCCGCTAAAGCTCGCGAGGCCAGGCGTTAACGGTAGCTGATCTGCCAATCCTTCCAGCCGAAACCGGTTTCTACCGGAGCCAGTGAGAAGGGTGGAAATGTCAGTCCGCGCGCATGTTTCTGAACCGCCAAGGTTAGCAGCGTTGCCGGGCGGCCATTAATGTCCACCACTACTAATGTCGTGTTTCCGTATCTCGATGTCGCATGCAGAATCTTGTGTTTGCGAATGGTACCGTACTCGCTGTTCGTGCCCCAGTCATTCAGAAATCGTCCATACGAGTAACCAGCCTCAGCATATCGTTGGGGATGTTGCTGCCAGTCGGGATCGTTATGCCAGATCGCGAATGCCCGGGGATAATCCTTTGCCTCGACCGCCGCGAAAAACGCTTCCACTCTGTGCTCGGCTGGCAAGTTCCATGCTGAGTACGCAACGATACCGATGGCGATCGCCGCACACGCGAGGCTGATCCAAACACGGCGACCCTTCGTGGGAGGCCGGTGGTGGTGAACTGCGTCAAGCAAAGTCATCTGGCCGTTCCTCGCTTCTACTATCTGCAGCCGGAGACCTGAACGAATCCGCCTGCTGTTTTTAGACACCGCAAGCCGATCACATGTTTCCCCGAAGCTATCTAGTCAACGGCCCTGTGCCACGAACGTGTATCAGCCTATGGCCGTTCCAGTGGTACGCTGAGCGCAATCCACCGAAATACGCGCACGGGAATGGGCACAGCGTTTTGCTCGAGACCACGTTTCAAGACCTCCACTTCGCCCTTCGTCAATTACGCAAAAGCCCCGGCTTCACGTTCACCGCGGTTTTCGTCTTAGCCGTTGGTCTCGCCGCCAGCACCACTATCTTTGCGTTTGTCGATGCGGCTCTGCTGCGCCCGCTTCCGTACCAGGAACCATCCCGTCTGGTGGCTCTCTTTGAAAGCCTGCCGATCGGAGATCGCTTCCACATCTCCTACGGGGATTATGTGGAGTGGAAGGGCAGAAGCCACGCCTTCCGCTCGCTCGATATCTACCGGCCCGATGACCTTCTGCTTAAGACAGATTCTGGAGTGGAGCATGTTGGGGGCGCCCAGGTAAGCGACGGGTTTTTCCGAACACTTGGGGTCGCTCCCATGCTGGGCCGTGACTTTGCAAAAGGAGAAGATCTGCCGGAAGCTCCGCGGACGGCAATACTCAGCTACGATGCCTGGCGAAAGCGTTACGCGGCAAGCGCATCAGTGCTGGGTACCACGGTCGTGCTCAATGGAGCGCCCTTCGTGATCATCGGCGTCTTGCCGCGCGGCTTCCACTTTGCGCCCGCAGCCAACGCGAGCTTCTGGAAGACACTGGATCCGGAACTGATACACGCTATCCGGTCGGGCCACCCTTTCTATGGCGTAGCGCGGCTAAACCCAGGGGTCACAGTTTCGGCGAGCTATAGGGATTTAGAGCCGATCGCAAAACAAATCGCGGCCGCGTATCCGGACGCGAATCGTGACCGAGGCGTCACGGTGATGCCGCTCACCGACGCGCTTCTCGGCGACATCCGGCCTACACTCCTGGCGCTACTAGGCGCTGCCGGACTCCTGTCGCTGATCGGCTTCACCAATGTTTCCAGCCTGTTGCTGGTGAGAGCGGACAGGCGCCGGCGAGAAATCACACTGCGTCGCGTCTTGGGCGCTTCGCGGTTTCGCTTGCTCCGGCAGTTGATCGTGGAAGGTTGCGTTCTGGCGAGCGCAGGTTGTGCGCTCAGCCTTCTGTTGTCGTCGTTGGGCATAGGCGTGTTGGTTCGCCAGATTCCGCCGGGTTTGCTTGAGGAAATGCCCTATTTGCAACAACTCTCACTCGATGGCCACATGTTCCTGTTTGCCATATCGCTCTCCGCTTTCGGAAGTCTCTTATTTTCAGCCGGACCGGTGCTGCAACTCTTCCTGGGAGTCGAGCAGAGCGGCTCGCTGGAGGGCGGCCGGACCGCGGCCGGGCGCACCTGGCGCAGATTGGGCGCGAGCCTGGTAGTGGCCGAGTTGGCCGTCACGGTCGTGCTGCTGATGAGCGCAGGCCTGCTGACCAGAAGCCTGTACCGCCTGCTCCATCAGGATGTGGGCATGGCGACAGACCACCTGGCGATGGTGCATGTCGTGAACACGGATAATCTCTCCGAAACATTGGCGTTGGCCACAGAACGCAAGGTGCTCGACGCTCTCGCTGCTCTGCCGGGAACCATCGCGGTCGGTGCTACACAAGAAGCCCCATTCTCCAGCGGCGAACGATCCAGGAACTGGTTTGAGCATTTTCGCGTGATCGGCCGCGTCTACCCGGGCGAAGGGGACGAGGCCGACGTTCGATATATCAGCGCTGGCTACTTTGAGACATTGCGTGCGCGTCTGCTGCAAGGCCGCTACTTTACCGAGGCTGACGATTTGTCAAAGCCGCGGATAGCCGTCATCAACAGCACCATGGCGCGCGAGGTTTTTGCCAACCAGAACCCACTCGGCAAGATGCTGGTGGGCCAATGGGAGAAGGAGCACCCCGTGCAGATCGTCGGTGTGGTGGACGATATCAAAGACGGTGCTCTCGATGGGCCGCCCATGCCGGTGGTGTACCGAGCCCTTCAGCAGAATCCCATCAGTGACTTCTATGTCGCGTTACGTTCGTCCGCGGGGCAGCAGGGGAAGGGAATGCTCATGCAGATGGTTCGCTCAGTGCATGGAGTGAGCTCGGGGCTGGTCGTCGACGGCGAAGAAACCGTGACTGATCGCATGTCACATTCACAAGCAGCCTATCTTCATCGCTCGGCGGCATGGCTGGTCGTCGGCTTTGCCTCGTTGGCACTACTGCTCGGCATGGTCGGACTCTACGGTGTGATCTCGTATACCGTCGGTCAGCGCACGCGAGAAATTGGCACGCGCATGGCGTTGGGCGCACAGCGATCGGCAATCTACCGCCTCATCATGATGGAGGCCTGCTGGCTTGCCCTGCTCGGCATTGCTGGCGGATCCATCGGTTCTGTGGCTGCAACCTACGTACTACGCAGCACTGCTGTTCGCCACTAGCCCCTGGGATAAAGCAACCATGCTGTTCGTACTTTCAGTGCTGGGCACAGCGTTCCTGCTCGCCACGTATTTCCCGGCGCGTCGTGCAGCTTCGGTCAACCCCAACGAGGCGCTCCGGGCCGACTAAACGCGCGATCAATCTACAGCAACTTCGGGTGCCCCCATGTCTCACGACGCTTTCTCAGTCGGGAGATGTGGGAATTCACAGCACCCCACCCCGAATATTTCGCTGCAACGATCCCCGAAGAAACAGACCGATGCCGGATGACCACCCTCAACGAAGCCCAAGCAGACGAGCCGGGTTCTCCTTCGCCATACGGGCAATCTCCGCATCCGTCACGCCTTCACTCTTGAGCCCGGCAAAGAACGCAACCAGCCCATCCGGATGCAACGGATTCCCGACCTGCCCCATGTCGCTCGAGAGAATGCAGTGCTCCACCCCGACATACCGGATGGCGCGCACATAATCCTTGAACGTAAACTCCTTCTCGCGCCCCGACACACCGTTATAAACAAACTCGATATAAGCGCCCATCCCTGCCGCTTCTCTCATCTGCGCATCCGACATATGAATCGGAGCAATCATGGCATGCGTCACCACCATGTGCTTCACACCCTGCGCGCGTGCTTCGCGGATTTCCATGAGCGCTTCTTCTGGCGCCGGGTGGCCCGTAGCCATCACCAGGTCATCTTTGGCGATCACCGCGATCACTCGCTTTACCTCAGGGAGCAACTGCCCATCCTGCGAGATACGCACGAATGGGCGGTCCTGTTTGGAATAACGTACCTGCTGTTCCGTGTCGTACGTGCTCATCCAGACAAAACGGCCATAGTGGCCGGTGATCGCCGCCATGTGCTCGACCGCGGATGGGTTCATCCCGCCCACTGACAAATTGAGATCGATCCCGCCAAACACCGCAAGTCCCGGCACCTCTTTGCGCACCACATACGCCAGCGAGGCGGTCGGTTCATAGTGGTTTTTAAGCACCAGCCCACGCATGCCTTTGCTCTTCGCCAGGCGAGCGAGATCCAGTGCATCGATCGATCGGGGAACACTGTCCGGCGCGGAATGTGCGTGAATGTCGATCACACCCACCAGCGCATCCTGTTGACCATGAGCAGCGGTCGCGCTGCCAAGAGCAATGATTAAAGCCAGTGCAAGCCTCCTCATGGATTGAGGAGGCGATGCAGATCAAGCGATGGAGGCTGGATCCCACTCTGGCTGAGCATCACGTGCATCTGTCCGCGATGGTGGGTTTGATGGTTGAAGAAATGCAGCACAGCCAGTGGCGCCGACTCGGTGTAGTCCTTGCCCTGGCTGTTGGTGTAACGCAGCGGCCGGCGCAGAAAATCTTCATCTGCCTTCTGGAAGAAGGTTTCGATCTGCTGATCCTCTTCCAAACGAGCCGCGTGTAACTCTGTGAATGTTTCGCAGAGGACCGTGTTCAGCGGAGGAGTCGTTTTGCCGCCGCCCGCGAACCGGGACATCCAGATCCGATCGCCCAGCAACATGTGGTTCAGCAGCGCGTGCACGCTGCCCAGCGACACCTGGCGTTTGCTGTAGTATGCGGCGTCATCCAATTCGGCAAGAACCGCGTACAGTCGAGCGTTGGCGGCTCGGTTGTACTGGGCGAGCATGCGAAACGAATCAAGCAGGTCCATAGATGTTAATCAATCGCTCCGTACGCAACGGAGGTGAGAAAGTCCGGCATTTCTTTCGCAGCAATCATCTGCTCGAACATGCTCGCCGCGGCTGTGTACTGGCTGGCGGCAAACTTCTCTTCGCCCATCTCCACCTTCAACCGATCCAAGACAACGGGAAGTGTGGCCACCACCGCCGGCACGTCCAGGGTGACGCCATCCGTGGTGCGCCCCCCGTGATGCGCCCATTGCCAAAGCTGCGCCCGCGAAATCTCAGCCGTCGCCGCGTCCTCCATCAGATCGTAAATCGGCACACATCCCAGGCCATCGAGCCAGGCGGCCAGGTAACGCAGCCCGATATCGATGTTCATCTCCAGCCCTTTGCGGGTGATGTCGCCTTCGGGCACCTGCAGCAGGTCTGCCGCTTCGACGTGGACGGCGGGCCTGGGCACCGCAATCTGGTTAGCCTCAGGCATGTGTTCATCAAAAACCGTCCTGGCAATCGGCACCAGCCCGGGATGGGCCACCCAGGTGCCATCATGCCCGGCGCGCACTTCGCGCAACTTGTCCTGCCGCACGCGTTCCATGGCAGCGTCATTGGCAGCCGCGTCCCGCTTGATCGGGATCTGCGCGGCCATGCCACCCATCGCATGGATGCCACGCCGATGACAGGTCTCAATCAGCAGTGCGACATACGACTTAAGGAAGTGCCGGTCCATGGTGATGGTCGAGCGGTCGGGTAGTGCCAGATCTTCCCGGTAGCTGAACTTTTTGATGAAACTGAAGATGTAATCCCAGCGGCCGCAATTCAAGCCGGCAGAATAGTCCTTCAGCTCGAACAGAATCTCATCCATTTCAAACGCGGCCGGCAAGGTCTCGATCAGCACCGTGGCGCGAATCGTGCCGCGTGCAATGCCGAGAGCATCCTCGGCAAATTGAAACACGCTGTTCCACAGCCGCGCTTCGCGATGGCTCTCCATCTTCGGCAGGTAGAAGTAGGGTCCACTTCCGCGAGCCTTCAACTCAGCAGCGTTGTGGAAGAAGTACAAGCCGAAGTCGAACAGCGAGCCGGAAATGGGCTTGCCCTGAACCAGCAGGTGTTTCTCCGGCAAATGCCATCCGCGCGGCCGCACAAAAAGAGTCGCCGTTTTGTCATTCAGCTTGTACTGCTTGCCTTCGGGACTGGCAAAGGTGATCTGCCGCCGCACTGCATCCCGCAGATTGATCTGACCCTCGATCAGATTCCGCCAGCGCGGTGAAGTGGAATCCTCAAAATCGGCCATAAATACGTTTGCGCCGGCGTTGAGGGCGTTGATCACCATCTTGCGATCCACTGGGCCCGTGATCTCGACGCGGCGATCCTGCAGATCAGCAGGGATGGGCGCCACGCGCCAGTCACCCTGCCGCACAGAAGCCGTCTCCGGCAGAAAGTCATACAACTTACCCTGGCGCAACGCTTCGCCGCGCGTTACCCGGGCAGCCAACAACTCTTGCCGCGTGGGCTCAAACTTTGCCGCCAGAGCTCCTAAAAACTCCAGGGCGGCTCCCGTGAGGATCTCTGCTTCTGCCGCGCCTTGCCTGGCCGTAATCGTAACTGCGGGTGTAACTGTTGAGTTTGCCATCATCTTCTCCGCACACATTCATAGAAGTGCATGCATTTGCTGTTCATCCTCGCAGCGGAACGTTGCGAATGGACGCATCCAGTAATTCCACCATGTGAAAGGCGGGCATCGTAGCGTGGCCGCGCCGGCGCAGTGAACTCATCAACTGCAGCAAGCAGCCTGGGTTTGCAGAAACAACCGCCTCGGCGTTCGTGGCGATCAGATTTTCTACCTTGCGATCACCCAGTTGGTTCGCTGGCTCGGGGTGCAGCAGGTTGTAGACGCCCGCCGATCCGCAACAGAGCGAAGCCTCTTCGATTTCTGCGACCTCCAGGCCGGGGATCGCGGCGAGCAGATTGCGCGGCTCCAGGTGAACCCCCTGGGCATGGCGAAGGTGGCACGCATCGTGGTAAGCCACGCGCATCGGCAATGCGTGGCGCGGTGCGCGCGCCGGCAGCTCACAAAGTATCTCCGCCACATCTTTGCATTTGGCGCTGAACGCGGCAGCACGCGCCGCCCAGGCTGGGTCGTCCCGCAGCAGGTGGCCATAGTCCTTCATGCTCGATCCGCATCCGGCAGCATTGATCACAATCGTATCGACGTTGGCTGCCTCAAACGTGGCAATCATCTGCCGCGCAAGAGCCGATGCTTGCTCGTCGAGCCCGGAATGTAACATCAACGCACCGCAACAAGCCTGCGCCTGCGGGATGATGACCTCGCAGCCCTCAGCAGCCAGTACCCGCGCCGTTGCCTCGTTCACATGTTGGAAGAACACCTGTTGCACGCAACCGGAAAGCATTCCCACGCGCCGCCGGCTTTTCCCTGCAGGCGCGACACGGGCCGGCAAACGCTTCATAAAGTTTGCCGGCACGCTCGGCAGCAGCGACTCCATCTGGGCCAGCCGTATCGGCAGCAAGCGCAACAGCCCGCTCGCTCGCAGCAACCTTTGCAGGCCCGAACGTTGGTACACCAACATCGGCAAAGCCAGCAGCCGCAATCGCCGCGCAAACGGAAAGGTGGCAAACAGCAGCCTGCGAAACCAACTGTCTGCAGTACTGCGCGGAATGTTCCGTTCTACCTGCGCACGCGTGTCTTCAATCAGCTTGTTGTACTGCACGCCCGACGGGCAGGCAGTCATACAGGCCATGCAACCCAGGCAATTGTCCATGTGCAGTTGGAATCGCTGATCAAGCGGCGCTTCTCCCTGCGCCGACTTCTTCATCATGTAAATGCGCCCGCGGGGCGAATCCATCTCTTCGCCCCACAGAACGTAGGTCGGGCACGCTGGAAGGCAAAAACCGCAATGCACGCAGTCCTCGATCAGCGTCGTTTCCGGCGGCTTGTGCGCGTCAAAGTTCGAGGCTTTTGCGGGTTCCAGCTGCGTGAGTTGAGTCATCGATTCGTCTTCAGTAGCTTACATGCGCAAAAAGCAGGTGTTCACCAGCTTCAGATCCCACCCAGAAACCGGCCGGGGTTCAGGATGGCCTGGCTATCAAAACGATGCTTGATCTCACGCATCAGCGGCAGACTGTCAGGCGCCTGCCCCCAACAGGAAAGTGATGACGCCGCCGGCTGTTTCAGCACCATCAGCGATCCCCTGGCTGCCTCCAATTCGCCGCGCAATAGCAGGTACGTGGCCTGGGTCAGTGAGCGAGGCAAACATCAAGCCGGTCGCCTGGGTTACGGAGGCGCCCCCGAAGCCACGCACCCGTTCCGCGAAGCGGGCAATCTCCGTAGGCAGCATCGTGCCCTTGCAAGCGACCTCACCAGCCAACATCTGCTGCCGTGCCCTCCATACATCCTCTTGCGCGGGTGCAGCGCTGAGACCTTCCAGTTGCGCCATCTCCTGCAAGGCGCCGGCCTGGGTGCGCAGCACTTCCGCCAGGGAAGCCAGTTGGATGTCGAGGTGAAAACCATCCCTGGTTCCTCGAAGCTGGATCGCCACGGTCGAGAGCTGCGCATGCAACAGCCGCAGCATCAACTTGCCCAATGGCTCCGCTGCCGGCGCAGATACGGTGAAGCTCTGTGTGGATTGCGAAACAGAGTGCAGCCGAAAATTGACAGAGGTAACGATACCCAGCGTGCCAAACGCGCCGATCATCAGCTTATGCAAATCGTAACCGGCAACGTTCTTTACGACTTTGCCGCCCGTCTTCGCCACCGTGCCGTCGGCAAGTACGATCGTCATCCCGATGATCAGGTCACGCAGTCCACCGTAGCGCAAACGCAGTACGCCGGAATCGTTACTCGCGACGATGCCGCCAACCGTCGCCCGGTCTGGCCAAAGCGGATCGAGCGCCACAAATTGTCCGTGTTGCGCCAGCGCGCCCTGCAGAGATAGACCAGGTGCACCCCGCTTCGACCGTGCAGGTCATATCCTGCCAGGTATGTTCCTTGACCGACTGCAACCGTAACAGGTCGATAATAATTGCCGGGGCCACTGGATTGCCCCATCCTTGCTTAGTGCCGCCGCCGCGCGGCACCACTGGGAGGCGCTGCTCATTGGCGAAGCGAAGGATGGCAGCGACTTCTTCTGTAGCCGCCGGCGCCACTACCACCGCCGCCCCTTCCTCTGCGACAAACGCAGGCGCCGTGATCGCCGCCATGGCAGAAGCGAGGTCACGCGCGTTGGCAGAGGTGGTCGTCATGAATGGTGGGTAACCGTGGCAGACACAAACTTCCTAAAAGAACTCCGCGACGCCTGCCGTCTCCAGAGGGTGTGGGGTATATCTTCCAGTCTTCTCGCCGCAAAGTCGCGGCCGCGGGAAAAGCTTATCCGGGTTCGCAATATTCTCCGGGTCAAAGCTGCAGCGCACCCGTTGCATGGTATCGAGGTCGGGCTCGGAGTACATGTATCCCATAGCCTGCTGCTTCTCCCGGCCCACCCCGTGTTCGCCGGTAATGGATCCGCCATGATCCACGCACAGGTGCAGAATGCGCATGGAAAGATCGATGGCCACCACTTCCTGCCCCGGAACCGCCCGATCGTAAAGTACCAGCGGATGAAGGTTACCGTCGCCGGCATGGAACACATTCGAAACCCGCAGGCCCGTAGCGGCAGCCATCTCCGCAATCTGTTCGAGCACGATCGGCAATTTGGTACGAGGAATCACGCCATCCTGCACGATGTAATCGGGCGAAAGCCGGCCGGCCGCCGCGAAGGCTGCTTTGCGCCCCTTCCACACCAGCATCCGTTCCTGTTCGCTTTGCGCCAGCCGGTCTTCCCAGGCTCCGTTTGCTTTGCACAGCTCGCGAATCTGCTGCATGTGCAGATTTACTTCGGCGACCGGTCCATCCACCTCAACCAGCAACAGCGCTTCGCACTCAGGATAGTGGGGGTGCACAGCCGCTTCCGCGGCTCGGATCGAGAGCCTGTCCATGATTTCCATGGCAGCCGGCAGGATGGCGGCGGCAATGATGTCTGAAACCGTTTGGCCCGCGGCAGAAATCGAGTCGAACGCCGCCAGCAATACCTGCACGCTCTCGGGACGGCGCACAATGCGCAGCGTCATGGAACTGGCGACCCCCAGCGTTCCCTCCGAGCCGACAAACACTCCGGCGAGATCGTAGCCAGGCGCATCGAGCGTAGGCGAACCCAGGTGCACCAGGTCGCCGGTCGGCAAAACTACTTCCAGTTCCAGCACGTGCGTGGTGGTAAACCCGTACTTGAGGCAATGCGCGCCACCGGAGTTTTCTGCCACATTGCCGCCGATCGTGCAGACTGTCTGTGATGACGGGTCGGGTGCGTAGAAGTAGCCGGCGGCCGCCACCCGTTGCGTCACGTGTGCATTGATCACGCCTGCTTCTACCGTGATGCGCTGGTTCGCAATATCGGTCGCCAGCACCTTCGTCATGCGCGCAAAGCTGATCACAATCCCACGGTCATCGGGCAGCGCACCGCCCGACAATCCCGTCCCTGCACCACGGCCGACAAAAGGGATGTGGTGGCGGGCGCAGATCGCGACCACACTTTGCAGTTGCGCGCGTGGTGCGCGGCAAAACAACAGCCGCAGGCAGGCTGCGTAGTACCGCAAGTCCATCGCACTCGTAGGTCTGTAGTTGATTGCGCTCAACAATCAGGCCGTCAGCGCCCACGGCTTGGCGCAACTCATCGAGGATTGCGGCAGAAAGCATGCGCTCCCAATTCTAATCCAGTGAGCGCTGACGCTCAGCAAGGTGAAGATGTCCCCCACACAAGCCAGAATCGGCTTGTGTGGGCCACCCAGCTTTTTGTTTAGTCTCGCATTGCCAAATCAAACCCGGGTGGCCGATCGAACAGCTGGGTGGCCCATTCAAGCCGATTCTGGCTTGAGTGGGGGACATCTAAACCTGCCGTGTGCCGAGCCGTTGTTTCAGCCACTCTTTATCGAGGTAGCGCATAAGCGCCACCCTCCTCGGTTAGACTGGCCCTTGCTGCCGTCGTAGAATTCCATCTAATTTTGAGGAAGCTGCCCGGATGACCCCAGTTTGGTCCCAAAGCTACACCCTGTTCGGTCGCGGACTCGGCTTTTCCTCACTCATCGCTTCTCTGCCGATCCTTACCCTGCTTTTCTTGTTGGGCGCCCGCCGCAAACCAGCCTGGATCGCCTCGCTCGCCGCGTTGGGCGTGGCCCTGGCCATCGCTCTTTTCGCCTACAAGCTGCCGCCAACACTCACCCTGAGTGCTGCCGCGTATGGGGCCGGGTTTGGCTTGTTCCCCATCTCCTGGATCGTGTTCTGGGCCATCACGCTCTACCGGGTCACCGTCGAGACGGGCAAATTCGAAATCATTAAATCTTCCCTCGGCAATCTCACAAGCGATGCACGGCTCCAGGCGCTCCTGATTGCGTTTGCCTTCGGCGCCTTTGTCGAGGGCGCAGCAGGTTTCGGCACCCCCGTTGCGGTTGCCGCCGCCATGCTCGTTGGCCTGGGCTTCTCGCCTTTCTATGCCTCCGCACTCTGCCTGGTCGCCAATACCGCCCCGGTAGCTTTTGGCTCCATCGGGATCCCGGTCGTCACCCTTGCCGGCATCACCGGCCTGCCTCTCGACAAGCTGAGTGGCGCAGTAGGCCGCCTCTGCGCTCCCCTATCCATGCTGGTGCCCGCTTACCTCATCTGCATCATGGTGGGCTGGCGCGGCATGCTTGAGGTTTGGCCGGCGGTCCTGGTGGTCGGCGGCGTCTTCGCTTCCGTCCAGTTCCTGATGTCAAACTTTGTCGGTCCGCAGCTTACCGACATCATGAGTTCTCTCTGTGCCCTGGCCTCCCTTTTGATACTGCTGCGTTTTTGGAAGCCAGCCAAACTGTGGGATAGGGAACTCGAACCGGTGCTGCCGGAGGGAGCGCCGCGCCCGGAAAGTAAGTTCTCCACCCTCGCCACCGCCTCCGGACAGATCCAACACCGGTGGCGAAATCCTCCAGGCCTGGATGCCGTACGGCTTGCTGGTGATCCTGGTGCTTCTGTGGGGATTTAAACCATTCCAGGCGCACCTGAATGTCGCGACCATCAGCTTCGGTTGGCCGCTGCTACACAACATGGTCATGATGATGCCGCCGGTCGTGGCCAGGCCCACCCTCTACAAAGCCATGTACCAGCTCAACCTGCTATCGGCGTCAGGCACATCGTGCATGTTTGCGACGTTGCTATCGGCACTGCTGCTGGGCATGAAGCCTGCGGCGTTCGGGCGCTTGCTGCTTTCCGTATGCCGCCAGCTCTTTCTGCCCACGGTGACCGTGACCGCCGTGCTGGCCATGGCGTTTGTCATGAACTACAGCGGCGCCACCGCAACCCTCGGGCTGGCCTTTGCCGCATCCGGCATGCTCTTTCCCTTCTTCAGCCCGTTGCTGGGTTGGCTGGGGGTCTTTCTCACCGGGTCGGATACTTCGGCGAATGCGCTGTTCGGCAACCTGCAGGTCGTCACCGCCGGCCGCCTCGGCTTCGACACCACGCTCATGGCCGCCGCCAACTCAGCCGGGGGCGTGGTTGGCAAAATGATCAGCGTGCAAAACATCGCGGTTGCGGCAGCAGCCACCGCGATGTCCGTCGCCGACCAGGCGAAACTCTTTCGCTTTACCCTGCGTCACAGCATCGTCATGGCCACCGCCATCGGCATCGAAGTAATGCTGTACGCCTACGTCTTTCACGCGCATTAGCCAAACTTATTCAGGAGAGACACCTCGTGGCAAAGCTAGGATTTTTAGGGCTCGGCATTATGGGCGGGCCCATGGCTCATCACCTCATTACGGGCGGGCACACCGTGGCCGTCTGGTCCCACAATCAGAAAAAGGCGAAGGCCTTCGCCGATTCGCATGGCGCGCTCTACTGCGCCACACCGGCAGAGGTCGCACAGAACAGTGAGTGTGCTTTCCTGTGTGTCGGCGATACGGCCATGTCTCGCGAGGTCATCCTCGGCCAGGCGGGCCTGGCCAGCGGCGCCACCAAGGGCTTTGTCATCGCCGACTGCAGCACCGTGTCCCCGCTCGAGAGCAGCCGCATGGCAACCGAATTGGAAGCGCTGGGCATGGAGTTCCTCGATGCCCCCTGCACCGGATCGAAAGGCGGCGCGGAAGGCGGCACCCTCACCTTCATGGTCGGCGGGAAAGAAGAAGTCTTCCAACACGTCAAGCCGTTCTTTGAAGCAATGGGCAAAAGCCTCTACTACTGTGGCAAATCGGGCATGGGCCTGCGCGCCAAGCTTACGCAGAACCTGATCCTGGGCAACCTGCTGCAAGCCTTCAATGAGGGATTGGTGCTGAGCACCAAAGCCGGCGTCGACCCTGAGCTCATGCTTGACATCCTGAACAACAGCGCAGCCCGCTCCGGCGTGGTTTCCATCAAAGCGCCCATGGTATTCAAGCGCGATTTCTCCACCAACTTTTCCGTTAAGTGGCTGGAGAAAGATATCGGTCTGGCCATGGATCTGGGTGCCGAACTGGGTGTCCCGCTCATGCTCACCGGCCTCACCAAACAGCTGTACCAGGCGGCGATGGCCAAGGGCTATGGGGAAGAAGACATCTGCGGTTCCATTCGCGTGCTCGAAGAACTCGCAGACTGCGAAGTGACCAACGTCAAGCACCCCACCGTTGCCGGCTTCGCCCAGGCTTAGTGCGACAGGGAGTAGCGCATGGCGCATAGCCGGAGAAAGTTTCTGCAGCAGGCAGCGGGTGTCACCGCTGCCTGCTTTCTTAACAATCCTCATGCCGTTGGGCTTGTCTCTGCCCCATCGGAAGTTGTTGGCAACCCCGGCTGGTATGACCGGCCCATGCGCTGGGCGCAGTTGGCGTTCGTCGAAGACGATCCCGGCAACTATGACCTCGCCTTCTGGCTCGACTACTTCCACAAGATCCATGCTGACGCGGCGTGCCTCAGCGCCGGCGGCAGCGTGGCCTTTTACCCCACCGATATTCCTTTGCACTACCGCAGCAAGTGGCTGGGCAACATGGATGCATTCGGCGATATCATGCATGGCTGCCGCAAGCTCGGCATGAACGTCGTGGCACGCACCGATGCGCACGCTGCACGGCAAGAAGTGTATGACGCTCATCCGGACTGGATTGCGGTGGATGCCCAGGGCAACAAGCGGCGTCATCCGTCTGATCCGGACTTCTGGCTGACCTGTGCCCTGGGCCCGTACAACTTCGACTTCATGACCCGGGTGCATGAAGAGATCATGACCCGCTACCAGCCCGATGGCATCTTCACCAACCGGTGGGCCGGTTCCGGCATGTGCTACTGCGAGCACTGCCAACAGAATTTCCATGCTTTCTCTGGTCTCAGTTTGCCGCGCACGCTCAACCCGCAGGATCCTGCACGGCGCCAGTACATCGTGTGGCACCAGCAGCGCCTGTTTGAGTTGTGGCGGTTGTGGAACGAAAAGATACGCGCCATCAACCCCAATGCCAGCTACCTCGCAAACGCGGGCGGCGGCGCCCTCAGCGATCTCGATATGAAGACCATTGGCGAACTAGCCCCCACGCTCTTCGCCGATCGTCAGGCCAGGAGCGGCGTGATGCTGCCCTGGGCCAACGGAAAGAACGGCAAGGAGTATCGCGCGACGCTCGGCAACAAGGCCATCGCCGGCATTTTCAGCGTCGGGCTGGAAGAGAAGTATCGCTGGAAAGATTCTGTGCAGAACGGCGATGAGATTCGCCTTTGGGTCGCGGATGGTATCGCCCAGGACCTGCGCCCCTGGTTCGTTAAGTTCAACGCCAAACCGATCGATCGCCGCTGGCTCCCGGTGGTGCAGGATATCTATCAATGGCACTACACGCACCAGGACTATCTGCGCAATGAGCAATCCTACGCGCGCGTCGCCATGGTGTACTCGCAACAGACTGCGTCGTTTTACGGGGGAGAGGAGGCGCGGGCGAAAGTAGAAGATCCCGCATTGGGCTTTTACCAGGCGCTCGTCGAAGCGCAGGATACCGTTCGAGATGGTGCACGACCATCTGCTCGATCCTGAGCACCTCAACCGGTTCAAGACCCTGATCCTGCCCAACATCGCCGCCCTGTCGACGCAGCAGTGCAGTCAGTTGCGGGCGTTTGTTGCCCAGGGCGGCAGCCTCGTCGCCACCTATGAAACGTCGCTCTACGATGAGTGGGGAGTGCGCCGCAAAGACTTCGGTTTGGCCGATCTCTTCGGCACATCGTTCACTGCGGAGCAGCCGGGGCCGTTGCTGAATTCGTATCTGTCACTGAACAGGGCGGCGGCCCACGCGCAAGCTTTGCTAATTGGTCTGGAAGATACGCCCCGCATTATCAATGGTGCGCGCGGATTAAGTGTCACTCCACTGGAGGCGAGTGCCTCGTCGCCGCTGATGCTGGTTCCGCCTTACCCAGACCTGCCCATGGAAGAAGTATTCACGCCGCCGGTCACTAGCCATCAGCCGGGCGTACTGCTGCGAGAGGTGGGTCAGGGCCGGGTGGTGTACTTCCCGGCCGACATCGATCGCACCTTTTGGGAGGTCCTCGACCTCGACCAGTCGAAGCTGCTGCGCAATGCTGTGCTTTGGGCTACGAATGAGCCTGCGCCGGTCACGGTGGAAGGCCCTGGAGTGCTGGATCTTTCCGTCTGGAGCCAGAAGCGCTCGATGACCGTGCACCTGGTCAATCTAACCAATCCTATGATGATGAAGGGTCCGCTGCGGGAAGTGATTCCCATCACTGCTCAACAACTAACCATCCGCATTCCGGAGGGTCGTCGTGTCGCCCAGGTCCGGTTGCTGGTCGCCGGCAATACCGTGCCGCACCACGCCGAAGCCAGCATGATCAAGCTCACCGTTCCATCGATCGCCATCCACGAAGTCGTAGCGGTCGACTTCGCGACTTAGTTCCGCGAGACGGTGGGTGGCCCATTCAAGCCGATTTTGGCTTGAGTGGGGTACATCTAAACCCTGTAGCGCACTCCCCTTATGCAGGGTTACCCGACAGCTTCGATCTGGACCAGGTCGCCGCTGCTGATAGCGACCGCTTTCCGCGCACCCTCTTCCACCAGCTTGCTCTCTTGCTCCAGATGATTGATAACCACCTTCGAGTAGAGAACGAAATGATGCGCCGAGAGCAACACGGTAAAGCCAAGCCATAGCTTCGCCGGGGACCGCCAGAAAGACGACACCATGCGAAACAGGAACTTCCAATAGCTGCGTTGGTAGTTCGAACGAATACCCTGGCGCCAAATGGAAGAGAACAGCACCCGCAGGTTGTAGTACATGCCCAGGTAAGGTGGCTTCTGCGTCGCTTTCGGATTCCAAACCTGCAGCGAATCATAGGCCCGCGCGAAAAACGCGTCCGGCTCGTACAAGCCTCGGAGCAACGTGCAAAGGCCACGCAAGAGAATCGGCAAGGGAAGAACTGTACGGAAATTCGGCAAGCCAAAGTTTGAGGTCGAAGGGCTGTCCTCAATCAGCCGGCCTTCCCGCTTCATGCGATCGAACAGGGCGGTCGTCGGCGGCGCCATCAGGATCCCGGCCATCGCCCAGGCAATGGCCGTCTGATCGATGAACTCAAGCTGCCGGGCAAAGATCGTCTCATCGTCCGAGTCGAACCCGACGATAAAGCCCGCCAGCACCCACAGCCCGGCTTCTTGAATAATGCGCACCTGGTCAACGTTGTTCTTGCGCAGGTTCTGGAACTTGCGCGATTCCTTCAACGCATCGGCCGACGGCGTCTCGATCCCGATGAACACATACATGAAGTTCGCTTCGACCATCGCGTTCATCAACTCGGTGCGCGAGGCCAGGTCGATGGAAGCTTCGGTATAAAACGAGAACGGCTGATGATGCTGCTTTTGCCACTGGATCAGCTCGCCCGTGAGTTGCAGGGCCTGGGCATGGTTGCCGATGAAATTGTCATCGACAATAAACACCTCGTTGCGCCAACCAAGGCTGCGCAGCACATCCAGTTCGCGAATCACCTGGGCCGGCGTCTTGGCCCTGGGCTTGCGCCCATAAATGGTAATGATGTCGCAAAATTCACATTGGAAAGGGCAGCCGCGCGAAAACTGGATCGGCATCGACGTATATTTCTCGCGCTGCAGCAAATCGAACCGGGGCACAGGACTGTGGGTCATGTCGGGCTTGTCCACGATCCGGTACAGCGCCTGCGCCGTGCCATTTTCCAGTGCGGCGGCAATCGCCGGGAAAGCCTCTTCCGCTTCGCCCACGATCACATGATCGGCGCCCCGCAACACAGCCTCCGGGTCGGTACTGGCCCAGGGGCCGCCAACGAAGGTGCGCTTACCGAACGCTCGCGCGCGCGCCAGCGTGGCCAGTGCATCGTCCCTCTGGGCATGCATCGCGCTCACCATTACCAGATCGGCCCAGGCGAAATCGCTATCCTGCAACTCTTCAAAGGCATGATCGATCAAGCGCAGTTCCCAGGTAGGGGGGCAAAGCGCAGCCACCGTGATCAAGCCCAGCGGCGGGGTCATGGCTCGCTCTGGAATCATTTCCAGCACGCCCTCAAATCCCCAGAACGAAGGAGGGAAGCTCGGCCAGACCATCAAAACCTTGATGTTGGGCCCAAGCGGCGGGAACGACGAAACGCGCTCTTCTTCTAAAGCGGGAGCACCCGCCGCAACCGGCGAGAGAAGGGAAGCAGGCAGTACGTTCAATCGAGGTTCCTGGAGTGAGGGCATCTCGCCTCTTTCTAGTGAGTCACAACCATGGAGCGCATCAGAATTCATTGTTCTGTCTGTCACCGCATGCAAAAGGCCGAGTAAAAAAGAGAGCTGAGTGGCGGCAAAGCACCGCAGTGGCATGGTGAAACCACGACGCACCCGCTATGCCTCTGGGCAGTAATGCGATTGAGTCTACGCCAAACGCTGTGCCATGTCATCAAGTCCCACGTGGCAGGTTTTGAGTGGTTTAGCGCAAGGCGGTGGATCCTACCAGCGCTGCGAAGGCAGGCGCCCTGCTCACAAAAAAAATCGGATCCCGAAGGATCCGAACGCACTGCACGATCATCCAAATGCTGGCATGCAAACGCTGGACCGGTTGAAAGTGACCGGCCCAGCTCGCCGTTACTGAACCCGCGCGTTGTGTTTGTCGCGGTAAATGCGGCGGGACACCCGGTTCTGTTGTGCGTGGATGGTCTTCCGGTCCTGTGAGGTCAGGTGCCCATTGTCCTGCGCGCGCATGCGGCGCTCTTCGCGGTTGATGCCGGCTTCCCGGTGTTCCAGGTGTCCGGTTTCACGAGCCGTCAGTTGGCCGTTGCGCACGCCGTTGCCGATGCGTTCCTGCTGGTCGACTTTGCGTTGGTTGATGTTGTGATCGTGTGCACCAGGAGTGGGTGTTTGTTGTGCCCAGGTTGCGGGGGCGATCACAAATGCGGATGCAAGCAGCAGGTTGAAGATTTTCATAAGTTTCTCCTCTTGGCGAACCGCTTGAAACCGGCGTGTTTGCCATTCGTTCTCCTAAACACAGCGCCCGGCAAACAGTTGCCGCACTTTGGTAACTGCCATGGGCGCGGGATCATCAGCAAGCCCGGCAAGCGAAGTTGGCTTCCGATTCACAATCCACTCCTAAACTGAATTCGAGGAATGTATGGCAAAGATGCGCGCAGTACAAGTTGGCAAAGCGGGAGGACCGCTCGAATTGGTGGAACTCGATATTCCCACGCCGCAACCCGGATCGGTGCGCCTGAAAGTGGAGGCGTGCGGCGTATGTCACAGCGACTCTGTCACAAAGGAAGGCCTTTTCCCCGGCATTCAATACCCGCGCGTTCCAGGTCACGAGGTGATTGGTGTCATTGATGCGGTGGGAGCGAATGTGCCCCGCTGGAAAGTCGGCCAGCGCGTGGGTGTCGGGTGGAACGGCGGCTACTGCGGCTATTGCGACACCTGCCGCCGGGGTGATTTCTTCGCCTGCGAAACCAGCACCGATGTCACAGGCGTCAGCCGCGATGGTGGGTACGCCGAGTACATGGTTGCGCCTGCATCGGCGCTTGCCCTGGTGCCCGAAGAACTATCCTCCGTCGAGGCCGCGCCGCTTATGTGCGCCGGCGTCACCACCTTCAACTGCCTGCGCAACAGCGGCGCGCGACCGGGCGAGGTGGTTGCGGTGATAGGCCTCGGCGGATTGGGTCATCTCGGCGTCCAGTTTGCGGCAAAAAGTGGATACAACGTCGTCGCCATTGCCCGGGGAAGCGACAAAGAAGCCCTCGCCAAAAAGCTTGGCGCCGCGCACTACATCGATTCGGCAGCTCAGGATCCGGCTGCGGCGTTGTTGAAACTGGGCGGGGCCAAAGTAATTCTTGCCACTGTGACGAGTGCGGACGCCATGAAGGCCGTCATTGGCGGTCTGGCTACCAACGGAACCCTGATGATCATCGGTGCTGTTCCCTCGCTCGAAGTGCCGGCTTTGCAACTTCTGACGAAATCGCAGCAAGTGAAGGGGTGGTATTCGGGAACATCCCTCGACTCCCAGGACACGCTGGCATTCAGCGTTCTCTCCGGCGTGCGCTCCATGAACGAAAGCTATCCGTTGGAGAAGGCACAGGAAGCGTACGAGCGCATGGAGCAGGGTAAGGCCAGGTTCCGGGTAGTGCTCACCATGCAGTAGTTGTTTCCCGCACAGCGCGTCGCGCTTGCCCTACGGTAAGCGCGAGCGTTTGTCGGGTTACTATTTGCTGGTGACCCAATCTTCGAGATCGTGGTGTATCGGCTTCCTGCTTGCTCTCCAGCTGTTGACGGCCCACGCTCAGGTCACTCCCGGGTTCCGCGACATCAGCTGGTCGCCAGGCCGGCTGGCAAGCGGCTCGCCCGTACTATTGCGCGTCGTACTCGACAGGCCTGCAACCGCTCTGCAGGGCACATGGCTCAAGCACACGGTTGCTTTCGCTCGCAGCCAGGGCAACACCTGGTTTGCCCTCGCCGGGATCGACGTCGAGCAGCCTGCAGGCACATACATGCTTGATCTCACTGCGAGCGAACCGGATGGTCATACCGTCCATGCCCAGCGGCAACTGGCTGTCTTGCCGGGGCAATACAAGACAACTTCGTTGCACGTGCTCGAGAAGTTCGTCGCACCCGATCCCGCGACACTGCAGCGCATCGCGCGGGAAAAATCAATCAAGGATGCAGCCTATGCGCGGGAAAGTAACACGCCCTTGTGGAACGGCAGCTTCCGTTCGCCCGTGCCTTTTTCTCCGACCGATTCGTTCGGTACCCGCCGCATGTTCAACGGCGAACTCGCCAGCATCCATCGCGGAACAGACTTTCACGCCCCGTCAGGGACGCCCGTACACGCCGCCAACGACGGTGTCGTGATCATCGCGCAGCCGATGTTCTATGAAGGCAACCTGGTGGTGATCGATCATGGCCAACAGTTCGCAACCCAGTACATGCATTTCTCGAAAATCGAAGTGACCGTAGGCGAGCACGTTCACAAGGGACAGCGCATTGGCCTGAGCGGGGCCACGGGCCGCGTCACCGGGCCCCACCTGCACTTTGGCGCGCGCTGGCAGGGCATGTATGTCGACCCTGTCCTGCTGCTAGGCCTAACCCTGCCGCACTAGCAAAAGTCCCCAGGAGATGTCTGGCAAACTGAACCAGTAACCGTATGGGGTGCCCCATATCTACCGACGTTTTCCAGTCGGGAGATGTGGGAATAAACTGCTGCCGGTCCGCAACCCTCGACCGGCAAAACCCATCCGCCTACTTCCCGATGTCTTCGAAGGCGAACTTACCCAACTCAAAAGGCCGCGACACCGGTGGTTTGTTCTGCAACCCGGCGCTGGGGTACGACTGCGGAGCCAGCGTTGGAAACCCCCAGACCTTACCCGTCCGCATATCCACCACCACCTTGCCGTATACCTGGGTGGTGCCGTCGGGCGAACGGAGCAATTCAGAACCCGGCTCGATGTAGAACGGGTACACCGTGCCTGACTGCGCGGCCGCGGCTGGTGGCATAAACAACGGTCGCACCGCGATGGCCACCAGGGCCACCGCAATCACCAACAGCAATGCGACGGACAGGTTTTCTTTCCGCATGGGTCTTCCTCCTGGAGTGGAAGACCCAGTGTAGGCCACAACTCCCGTTACGGTGTGGGAGTGGTCGAGGGCGCCGTTGCGGGCGGTGGCGTCGCCGCGGCCGGTGGTGGCGTTGCAGGAGGTGGCGTTGCACAGGAGGATCGAGGGCAGGCGCAGCCGCCGGAGGATTCTTGTCCTGAATCGAAAGTAATTCCACGTCAAAGATCAGCGTGGCATTGGGTCCGATCGGCCCCTGGCCGTGTTCCCCGTAAGCCAGATCCGCCGGCACAAACAACTGCCACTTCGATCCGGTCGGCATTAGTTGCAACGCCTCTGTCCACCCGCGGATCACACCGCTTACCGGAAAGGTCGCCGGCTGCCCCCGCTTGTACGAGCTATCGAACTCCGTGCCATCCAGTAAGGTTCCGCGATAGTTGCAAACTACGGAGTCGCTCGCGGTAGGCTTGGGGCCTGTGCCTGCGGTCAACACCTTGTACTCCAGCCCACTCGGCAGCTTGGTCACGCCAGGCTTGGTTGCATTCTCCGCCAGGAATGCTGTCCCTTCCTTCTTGTTCGTCTCGATCTGCGCCTGTCGCTTGGCTTCCTGCTTTGCGCGCACCTGCGTCTGCAGGCTCATCATGACGGTCTTGATCTGATCGTCGGTGAGCAGCACTTTGCCGTCCGCCAGCGCGTCCTTCAATCCCTGAAGAAAATACTCAGGCGCCACGTCGATGGAGTCGCGGTGCAGACCCTTGCCCACGCTCAGGCCGATGGCGTAGCTTGCCTTCTCCTGGTCGGTTGTGAGCACCATCGTCTTTGGCTTGGTTGCAGCGGTAGTGCCGGGTGTGGCTTTGCGCCGTGCGCCGGCGGCCGTCGTGGTGCTTTGCCGCGGCTTGGCCGCTGGCGTGGAGGTGGTCCCGGTCGTCTGTTGGGCGGTAGCGCTCCCCAGGAGCACACCGGCAACCAACAGATTCAATGTAGCTTCACAAAATCTTTGCATGCTGACATTGTCGCATTGCGAGTTTAAGGCTGTGCGACAGAATGCGGAATAATGGAAGGAATGCAGCCCTCGCCAGCATCCGCCGTCGGCATCGATTTCGGCACCACCAACAGCACGGTTGCGCGCGCCCTCAATGACCACGAGGTGGAACTGGTCGCGTACCCCACCAGCACTGGCGAAACCTTCTCTTTTCGCTCCATCCTCTATCTTGAGCAAATCAAACAAGGCACCCGTTCGCAGATACACACATGGGCCGGCCCAGAGGCCATTGAGCATTACCTCGCCGCCGAGAATAAGGGCCGCCTCATTCAGTCGTTGAAATCGTATCTATCGGATCGCAATCTCACCGGCACAGCCGTGTTCGGCCGTCACCGCTCCATCGAAGACTTGATCTCCCGCATCCTCGCTGACCTGCGCCGTCATGCGGAACAGCAGTTCCCGGAGCCGATCGGCTTCGCGATGGTGGGTCGCCCGGTGCGCTTCGTCGGCGCAGAGACCGAGGCGGATGAAGCCTATGCCCTGGGTCGCTTGCGGGAAGCCTTCGCGCTTGCCGGCTTTCCCCACATCGATTTCGAATTGGAGCCGGTCGCAGCGGCATACGCATACGAATCGACCCTCGATCACGATGAACTCATTCTCATCGGTGACTTCGGCGGCGGTACCAGCGACTTCTCCCTGCTGCATGTCGGGCCGGGTGTCCGCAAGCGCGGCCGCAAGCCGCAGGACCTGCTCGGCAACAGTGGCGTTGGCCTTGCCGGAGACGCCTTCGACGCCAGGATCGTGCGCAAACTGGTTTCGCCTGCATTGGGCTCAGACTCCTTCGCCCGTTCGCTCAACCGCGTCCTGCCCGCGGTGCCGGCCTGGATCTATGCCAACCTCGAGCACTGGCATTACCTGTCTTTCCTGCGCACCGCCAACGTAGTGGAGATCCTAAAAAGCGCCCGCCTGCGTGCTCTCGAGCCGGAGAAGATCGAAGCCCTGATCACCCTCATCGATGAAGATCTTGGCTATCACCTGCACCAGGCGGTGCAGCGCGTCAAGTTCGAGCTTTCGCGGGCAGAGACCGCCGAATTCCACTTTCGCGATGGCAGCCTCGATCTGCGCATCGCGGTCACCCGCGCGGCGTTCGAAAGCTGGATTGCCGACGATCTGCGAACCATCGAGCAGTGCGTGGATGCTCTGCTGCAGACGGCAAACATCAGCCGTGGTGACGTAGACCGCGTCTTTCTCACGGGTGGCACGTCACTCGTGCCCGCGGTGCGTCGCATCTTCACTGAGCGGTTCGGGGAGAACCGCATCCGCACGGGTAACGAATTCATCTCCGTTGCCCGTGGCCTGGCGCTGCGCGCAGAAGAAGCCCTGGCCGTCGCGCGTTAGGACAATTATGGTGTGCGACGACATATTTTGCGGGTTAGCTAGCTAGCCCCCCTTTTTTTGTCATCCCGAGCGCAGTCGAGGGATGACAAACTGGGGGCTGACCCGGATTTCTCACCAGTACTGATTGGTGCGACAGGTTGGAGGGAGCGGTGAGCCTGTTGCTGTGTTTTGGCTGTGGCCGTTGCGCGTCAGGTTAATTGGTGTGCGACGACATGTTTTGCGGGTTACCTAGCCCCCTTTTTTTGTCATCCCGAGCGCAGTCGAGGGATCTGCTGTGCGCCTTTCTCCCTCCACAAATTTCTACATGAGCTCCAGCATCGGACACGCAGAGGAACCATTCTTTCAGCAGGAAGGCAGGAAAGTAAGTCCTGGCAGCGAAGCGGCTGCTATCGAGACCCACGTTCCTCTGCCCATCCGATGCTGGAGCTCTGTAAAAATTTGTGGAGGGAGAAAGGCGCAAAGCAGATCCCTCGACTGCGCTCGGGATGACAAAGTGGCGGCTAGCTAAGCCTGCTGCAGGTTCAGGGTTGCGGGTTGAGCGCTGCTTAATCCCACATCTACCGACTGGAAAACGTCGGTAGATATGGCCGCTTAGCCCTGTTTGTGACAGCAACTGGCCGCGTTCTTTGTCGGCGGCAAATCGATGATCGGATTCTGATCGAAAAACCCGGAAGGCATCAACGTAAATCCGCAGGTCACACAGTTCTGTACCGGGTGATCCTCGGGCCGCGGCAGATGGTGGATGCCAAAGCTATGCCACAGCACAACGTCCGTGTTCTCGATCGAGCGATCTTTCGCCGTCCATGCCACCAGTCCATCGTCTCCCGTGGATTGGTTTACAAATTCGCCAGCAGGGTAGCGTTCCTCCCGGGCAAACGGAGTCACCCACAGCTGATGTTGCAGAAACCGTCCTCGCTTGCCTGACGGGCTGTCCGGATGCGTAAAGGGCTGTACCGGCGAGCGCGCTTCCAGTCTGTAAGCCGTCGGCGTGCCTACCCAGTTCTTTTTGTTCGGATTGGTGATCCGCCAGTAGCGCATCTTTGCGAAATCGAAATCGCGTTGCGCCTCTAATTCCGTTTTCAGCGGCGTCTCCTGCACGTAGTAGGCGTTGCCGTACGGATTCTCCGCCCCCATAGGGACAGCGATCGTATCGCACTCCGTCACTGTGTTATTTGGCCCGTCCACTTCCATGTCCAGGCGTGCAGAGAAAATGTGCTGATGAATGTGCCCCACAAGCCCGGGAGCCACCTCGGTTCCGTACTTGCCCGGCTCGCCCGGCCAGCAGCCGGCAACGCTGATGATGCCCGTCGCCTTCATCTCGTATTCGATCCGGCCATCCTGGTACAGGTACCAGTAGGAACCGTACTCGTAATTACCAATGGTCGAAATCGACGAGATCACCAGCCGCCGCGCCCGGCGGGTATCCGTACGTTCGGTGCGCACGTCGTAATGTTTCCAGGCCAGCCCTGCGTCTTCCTCATGCAGGCAGATGCACTGGGCAATCGTGAACGGGGTACCGAACACATCCGGAACCACAGCATCGAAATAGTAGATCTCGCCCAGGCAGTCACACCCCAGGGTCAATGAATTGGCCATGCGGCCAAACCCAAGCTCACCGTTATCGAATACGTGCTTGCGATAGTGGCTTCGTTCCGGCGTGCCGTAGGGCACGACCATCTCCGCGATCGACGCGCGATATACGATCGGCCGCCGCCGCCCCTCGAAGGTATAGCCGATGGTGTACAGCACCAATCCTTCGCGTCCGTTGAAGCCAACGCGGAAATCCCAGTTCTCCCAAACCACCTGGTTTCCGCTCACGACAAATCCAGGGCCATCCGGCTGCACCACGTCCAGCCGGGACGATGGCTTGCGAAATGAGGTCAGGAGGTCGCCATCGTAGTTCAAGGGCGTGCGCGGAACGGGAATGTAGTCGCCCTTCTCTTCAAAGTGATCGAGAACCCGCAGGATTTCGAGAGTGCTCACATCGATCAGCGCGTGCAGTCCCTCCACCGGGTGCGCATAGAAGTTGTCCAGCGGGAACGTGCGCAGAAAGATAAAGCAATCGATCACGCGCCGGCCTTGTTCCAGCGGCACGTTGAAGTTGCCCACTGTCCACGGATCGATGCAGATGTTGTCGACCTCGGCGAGCAGCCCGCGGCGGCGAAGGGCCTCACGGAAGCGCGGGTCGGCTTTGACCGTTTCCTCGATCAGAAGAATTTCCTGCACTGCCAGCATGGGCCGTGCCTTCTCGTGAAAGGCCGAAGAGACGATGCTGCCGGTCTCCACATTTACGATTCCTTCCCACACACCCGCCACGCGATGCCGATAGGCGTGGAAGCGTGCCAGCCGCGGCAATGGATGTTCGGCGTCAAATTGCCGCACCTCGTCCTTCGTGGGTTCTTCCACGTCAATGGTTTCCACGCGCAGGTCGGCGCCCCACTGAAAATGTTCCTGTAGTACGCGCGTGACTGCCAGAATTTCAGCAGCGCTTAGCGGATCCAGCGGGTGGCTTGCAGTAGGGCTGGCGGCTGTCGGTACGTCTTGTGTCTTGGTAGCCAAGGTTCTCCCTCGATCAATCGGCGTGCGTGTCCCATGTCTTTTCCTAAACGATATCAGGCAAGCGCTTTCGGTATCGCTTCTTCCCATCTTCCCTGCGCTTTGAGGATCAGTTCCACAATCTCCCGCGCTGATCCGGCTCCCCCCGGGCGACGGGTCACGTAGTGGCTGATGGCTTTCAGCTCCGGAGCCGCGTTCGCCACCGCGATGGCCAGGCCGGCTCGCTGAGCCACCGGCATATCGGGCAGGTCATCGCCCATGTAGGCCACTTCGTCCAGTTGCACGCCGGCTTTCTGCACGCATTCATTGAAGGCGCCCATCTTGGTCGCCTGGCCGAGATAAACGAAGTCGACACTCAGTTCATGCGCACGTTGTGAAACCGCGGGCGACTTACGGCCGGTAATAAAGCCCGTCTTGATGCCCATATTATGGGCGAGCTTCAGCGCCATACCGTCCTGCGATTCAAAACCCTTCATCTCGGCCACCCCTCCGTCATTAGGAAGGGAGATCAGGTTCACGCTGCCGTTGGTGATGGTGCCGTCGACGTCCATAAGAAAAAGCTTGATCCTGCGCGCGCGCGCAAGCACTTCCGGCGAAGCAGGCTGTTGCGAAGAGTGGTCGATTGCCATGGCCCCATAATAGCGCCGGTTGCTGAGTGGCTTTCGCTGCGGACCGGAGCGCAGGTTCGTCGTCATCAGAATTCTTGTATTGCGTCAGCAAAGGAAGCCCCTCGCACCGACGCTTGTCATCCCAAGCAGCTGATTTGCTTGAGGTAAATGAAGGATGGAAGGAACGAGGAAGGGCAGAGGCTGATTGAGAGCGAAGCCGAAGGGTCTGCAGTTTTTTACCTGACCCAAACCTCCACGTCGGCAACGATCAACCTCAGCAGCTCCACACCGGAAACGACGTCCTGAACGACTCGAAGCACCAGCTCAAACCCGGTGGAAGCCCCGGACTTCAGTCCGGGGGCGCGGGTTTAAGACCCGCGCTCAATCGCCCACAAAAAGAAAGGGCTTGAGCCCTGGTGGAACCAGGCCTCGCAGCCAATCGGCCGTGTGACCTGGCCGCGAAGTCTACGCGCAACTTTTCAATCGGATCATGCCGCTGCCACCAGGGCTGAAGCCCTCATCATGAGGCCCACTCTCAGCGCGGGTTCTACACCCGCGCCCCCGAACTGAAGTTCGGGGCTTCCACCGTATCGAGCAAACCGTTCGGTGACGCGTTGCCCCGTCCCTCGTCATCTCTACCCCGTGTCGGCACGGCCAGGATGCTCCGTTCCAGCCACCCCTGTGTAATCTATAAACACCCCGCCTATGGCAATTCATGTTGCGCTGCATCACAAGACGCACTATCGCTATGACCGTCCGGTGCTCCTTGGCCCGCAAACGATCCGCCTGCGTCCCGCCCCCCACTGCCGCACGCCCATCCTTTCTTACTCACTGAAAGTGACCCCGGCAAAGCACTTCATCAACTGGCAACAGGATCCCCAAGCCAACTACCTGGCGCGCCTGGTCTTCCCGGAAAGAACGACAGAGTTCCTGGTGGAAGTGGATCTGGTCGCCGAAATGGCCATCTTCAATCCCTTCGACTTCTTTCTCGAGCCCTATGCCGAGCAGATTCCGTTCACCTACGAAAACTCGTTAGCGCGGGAACTCCGGCCCTACCTGGAAGCCGAAACGCCCGGACCCAAACTCGCCGCCTTTTTGGCAGACGTACCCCGGAACAGCACCCGCACCCTCGACTTCCTGGTCGCACTCAACCAGCGCGTACAGCGCGAAGTCAGCTACGTGATCCGCCTGGAACACGGCGTGCAATCCTGCCAGGACACGCTCTCCCTGGGGACCGGCTCCTGCCGCGATTCCGCCTGGCTCCTGGTGCAGATCCTGCGCAACCTCGGCCTGGCTGCCCGCTTTGTCTCCGGCTACCTCATCCAGCTCGCGCCCGACGTCAAACCACTCGAAGGCCCAGCCGGCGCCTCCAGCGACTTCACCGACCTGCACGCATGGGCGGAAGTGTATCTACCCGGCGCAGGCTGGGTGGGCTTTGACGCCACCTCCGGCCTCCTCGCAGGCGAAGGACACATCCCCCTCGCCTGCACCCCTGACGTCGGCAGTGCCGCTCCCATCTCCGGTCCTCTGGAATTCTGTAAGACCGATTTCAGCTTCTCCATGACGGTGCAGCGCATCTTCGAATCACCGCGCGTCACCAGGCCCTACTCCGAGGAGCAATGGGCCCTCATCCACGCCCTCGGGCACCAGGTCGATGTGGATCTCAAGGTAGGCGATGTGCGTCTGACCATGGGTGGCGAGCCGACCTTTATCTCGCTCGACGACCGCAACGGCAGCGAATGGTCCACCACCGCCATGAGCCCGGCCAAGCGCAAATTAGCCGTCGAACTGCTCTACCGCATGCGCGACCGCTTCTCCAAAGGCGCCCTGCTGCACATGGGGCAAGGCAAGTGGTACCCGGGTGAGGAACTACCGCGCTGGGCCCTGGGCTGCTATTGGCGTAAAGACGGCGTGCCTATTTGGGAGAATCAGAACCTCTTCGCAGAGGATGGCCAGAACTCCGGCTACGGCGCACCCGAGGCAGCCAGGTTTCTCGAAGCCCTGGCGCGCCGGCTCAGGGTAAGTTCTGCCTTCACCATCACCGCGTATGAAGACGTCTTCTTCCGCATGTGGAAGGACGGCAGTCTGCCGGCAATCCAAAATCTTTTGCAAGACGATCTGTTGCAAGGCAGCGAAACCGAGCGCCTGCAGCTGAAAGACATTTTTCACCAGCGCCTGCAGAACCCGATCGGCTACGTGCTCCCGCTGCGCCGCATCCCCACCCGGGCAGGAACTCCGCGCTGGACCAGCCAGCCCTGGTTCCCGCTGGCCAAACAAATGTTCCTGTCTCCGGGCGACTCGCCCATGGGCTACCGGCTGCCCCTCGACTCCATGCCCTGGACCACCCCGGAAGACGTGACCTACGCTTTTGACACCGACCCGTTCCGCCGGCGCGACCAGTTACCGCCCAGGCCAGAGCGCCACATGGGCCGATTCTCGGATACAGAACCCATCGTCGATGAGCCCGTGCCGGCCGCCGACAAAGCCAAGCCAAAGGCGGACGACAAAAAGCCCGTCACCCTGACCCGCCCCGCACTCTGCGTCCAGGTCCGCGACGGCCGACTCTACGTGTTCATGCCGCCGGTCGACTACCTGGCCGACTACCTGGACCTGGTTGCCGCGATTGAAGACACAGCCGCCCACCTCACCATGCCGGTGGTGTTCGAGGGCTACACCCCGCCCAATGACACCCGGATCGAGGTGTTCAAAGTCACCCCCGATCCCGGCGTGATCGAGGTGAACATTCAACCGGCAGCGAGCTGGGACGCGATGGTTGAGAACATCACCGCCGTGTACGACCTGGCGCGGGAAACACGCCTGGGCACAGAAAAGTTCCTCATGGATGGGCAGACCACCGGCACCGGTGGCGGCAATCACCTGGTGATTGGCGGACCCACCGCCGACGACAGCGCCTTTCTGCGCCGGCCCGACCTGTTGCGCAGCATGGTCAATTACTGGAACAACCATCCTTCGCTTTCCTACCTGCTCTCTGGCCTCTTCATCGGGCCCACCAGTCAGCACCCGCGCGTGGATGAGGGTCGTGTCGACTCGCTCTATGAATTGGAGATTGCTTTTGACCAGATCCCCGAGCGCGGCGTCCCCGTATCCTCGCGCCTGGCCGATCGACTCTTCCGTCACCTGCTCACCGACGTCACCGGCAGCACGCATCGGGCAGAGTTCTGCATCGACAAGCTCGATCCCCCGGAAGGCGCCGGAACCCGGCTCGGCCTGCTCGAATTGCGCGCCTTTGAAATGCCGCCGCACGCCCGCATGAGCCTGACCCAGCAATTACTGGTGCGCGCCCTGATCGCTCAGTTCTGGCGCAAACCTTACCGGCAAAAGCTGGTGGCCTGGGGCACCAGCCTGCATGACCGCTTCATGCTGCCCTGGTTCGTGCAACTGGATTGGGAAGACGTGGTGAGCGATCTGGCTCGGGGCGGCTACGGCTTCCGTAGTGAGTGGTTCGCGTCGCATTTCGAATTCCGCTTCCCGCTTATCGGTGAGGTCTCGGCGCGCGGTATCCAACTGGAACTGCGGCATGCCCTCGAACCATGGAATGTTCTGGGGGAAGAAGCCTCGAGCGGCGGTACGGCCCGTAGTGTCGATTCCTCCGTCGAACGTTTGCAGGTCAAGGTCAATGGGATGACCGGTTCCCGCTACGCCGTCCTGTGCAATGGCCGGCGGGTGCCTTTGCACGCCACCGGTGGAGAGGGTGAGTACGTCGCGGGTGTCCGCTACCGCGCGTGGCAGCCGGCTTCCTGCCTGCATCCGGATATCCCCGTTCATAGCCCACTGGTCTTCGACATCGTAGACACCTGGTCGAACCACTCGATTGGCGGCTGCACGTATCACGTAGTTCACCCCGGGGGACGCGCCAACGAGCAGTTCCCGGTCAATGCCTACGAAGCCGAGAGCCGCCGGCTTGCCCGCTTCAGCAGCATCGGTCACACGCCCGGGCCGATCGTTGTGCCACCGGAAGAACGCAATGCCGAGTTCCCACTGACGCTCGATCTGCGTCGTAAGCCGTGACAATTATCGCTTTCGGGGTGTGGGCTTCGCAGGCTCCAGGACGCAATTAGGCAGCGATTGGCCGCGCCGCATCGGGCGCAAACGGGCAAGATAAAAGCATCCGATACAGTGGCAGGCGCACCGCCCCATGGCTGAATTGCTCGACAACCCGCTACTGACCGCCGACTACCGCCAGGCTCCCGGGGTATACGACGAGATGTGCGCGCAGCCCGGCGTTCTGCGGCCCCATTGGGATCGTTACATCGGCTCGCTCTCCGGGCTGGGCAGCAAAGAGCTGGCGCATCGCTGGCAGATCGCCCGCCAGCGCATCCGTGAGAACGGCGTCAGCTACAACGTCTATGGCGATCCGCTGGGGACCGATCGCCCCTGGAGTCTCGACCCCATTCCGCTCCTCATTCCACCGGCAGAATGGGCGGCTCTGGAAGCGGGGCTCATCCAGCGCGCTCGTCTGCTCAACACCATTCTGGCCGACCTGTACGGCCCGCAGAAGCTGTTGCTCAACGGAGACCTGCCCAGCGCACTGGTGTTCGGCAACCCAGCCTTCTGGCGCGCCTGCCACGGCGTCCCCGTGCCCAACGGCAACTATCTCCACCTATTGGCCGTCGACCTGGCCCGCTCGCCCGATGGGCAATGGTGGGTCATCTCCGATCGCACCCAGGCTCCCTCGGGGGCCGGCTACGCGCTGGAAAACCGCATCGTCATGGCGGAAACCTTTCCGGATCTGTTTCGCGAATCGCAGGTGCACCGTTTGGCCGGATTCTTTCGCACCTTCCGCGACAGCATGTCGCGGCTGGCGCCTTCGGGGCGCGACAACCCGCGGGTGGTCTTGCTCACCCCCGGGCCGTTCAACGAAACCTATTTCGAGCACTCCTATCTCGCCCGCTATCTCGGCTTCACCCTGGTGCAGGGCAGCGACCTGACCGTCCGTGAAAACCGGGTCTTCCTCAAGTCGCTCGAAGGGCTCCGGCCAGTCGATGTAGTGCTGCGCCGTATGGATGACGGCTTCTGCGACCCACTGGAACTGCGTTCCGATTCGTACCTTGGGGTGCCTGGCCTGGTGGAAGCAGTCCGTGCCGGCAACGTCGTGGTGGCCAACGCCTTAGGCAGCGGGTTGATGGAAACCTCAGCCTTCACGCCTTTCTTTCCCAGCCTCAGCCGCAGCCTTCTGGGTGAGCGGCTTACGCTGCCCTCGGTCGCCACCTGGTGGTGCGGTCAGCCGGCCGCCTGCCGCTACGTGCGCGAGAACCTGGAATTCCTGATCGTCAAGCCCGCGTTTCCAGCCAAGGGAATGGAACCAGTCTTCGGCGGCAGGCTCAGTGCCAATGAACGGGCGCGCCTCCTCAATTCCATGGAAGCCAACCCGGACGACTACGTCGGGCAGGAGCTGCTCGATCTCTCCAGCGTTCCCGTGTGGTCAGAAAACGCGCTGGTGCCGCGCCGCGCCGTCCTGCGGGTGTACATCGCGGCCGACGGGGACCAGTGGATCGTCATGCCAGGGGGGCTCACCCGCGTCTCTCCCTCGGCGGACACGCCAGTGGTTTCCATGCAGCACGGCGGCGGCAGTAAAGATACCTGGGTGCTTTCGGGGCAGCCAGTCGACCACTTCACCCTGCGCCGCCCCAGCCATTTGCCGGTCGAGCTGCACCGTGGGGTCAGCACCGATCTTCCCAGCCGTGCCGCGGAGCACCTCTTCTGGCTGGGCCGCTACGCAGAGCGCTGCGAGCACCTGGCCCGGGTTCTGCGTTGCATTCTTGTCCGCATGACAGGCGAATCCTGGGCGCCGGCAACAGCCGGATGGCAAGCCTTGATGAAGTTCTACGAGTGTTTGGAATCCCCCTACTCGCGTCTGGCGAAAGATGACCCACAGGGCAAACTCGACGAGCAGGGCGATCTTGAGAAAGAGATACTGTCACTGATCTTTGAAGAGGGGCGCAACGATAGCCTGAACGCCAACATCACGCGCGCCACCCGGGCGGCGGCGCAGGTGCGCGACCGCCTCTCCACCGATCTGGTGCGCATCGTGAGCCAACTCGGCGGCCTGGCCCGCGCTTCCGATCGCCTCCCCTGGGGATACGTATCCACGGCAGACGCACTGGCCGTGCTCAATAGCTGCATTCTCACCCTGGCGGCCTTGCGCGGTATTGAAGCCGGCAATATCACCCGCGGTCCCGGCTGGCACTTCCTCAACATCGGCAGACGCGTGGAACGATCCATGCAATTGATGGAACTGCTCCGCTCCATCATCGTGCCCCTCGATCCGGAAGACTGGAGCTCGCTCGAAATGCTGCTCGAGGTGGCCGATAGTTCCATCACCTACCGCTCCCGCTACTACACCGTCATGCAGATTGCGCCGGTGGTCGATCTGCTCATGAACGACGAAGCCAATCCCCGCTCCCTGGCCTTTCAGCTCATCGACCTCGCTGAACACTGCGCCGCGCTCTCCAGCATGCCATCGGGCAACGGCTGGCCGGTGTTGAAGCAAAGACAGATGGAGGCGGCCGCAGAACGATTGCTGCAGGCCGACATCGAAGAACTCTGTGAAGCCCCTGCCGGCAGCAAGCGGACGCGCCTGGATAGCCTGTTCCAGGAACTCGATGCGGCGCTCCCCGCCTTCTCCCAAGCCATCGCCATGGCCTACTTCAGCCATGCGGAGATGGAACGAGCCACATGATTTACCGCGTGCGCCACCAGACCATCTACGACTATGCGGAACCCGTGTCCGTTTCGCACCACGTGGTGCGTCTCACGCCGCGTCATCTGCAAAGCCAGAAGCGGCACACCAGTGAGCTTTCGATCTGGCCCACGCCGCCAGTACCCGCCACCACCCACACCGACTACTTTGGAAACACCGTCGCCTCGTTCACCCTGCCCGAGTCGCACAGCCGCATGAGCGTGGAGGCCACCAGCGAGCTTGAAGTGCAGGCGCCGCCCACCCCTGTGCTGTCAGAGTCTCCGGCCTGGGAAACTGTGCGCGCCACAGTGGCGAATGACCATACGCCGGAGGGGCTCGACGCATTTCAGTTCGTCTTCGATTCCAACCGCATCGAGGCAAAACCCGCCCTGGCGGATTACGCCCGCGAGTCCTTTCTCGCAGGCCGCCCTCTCCTGGAGGCCGTCTCCGACCTCACTGCCCGCATCCATCAGGATTTTCGCTTTGACAGCAAGGCCACCGAAGTCACCACCCCGGTGGAGACCTTCTTTGAAAAGCGGCGTGGCGTCTGCCAGGACTTTTCCCATCTGCAGATCGCCTGCATGCGGTCTCTGCGGATTCCAGCGCGCTATGTCAGCGGTTACCTGCGGACGCTTCCCCCTCCCGGTCGCCCCCGACTGGTCGGCGCGGACGCCTCACACGCCTGGTGCTCGGCCTGGTGCCCTGGCGCCGGTTGGGTCGACTTCGATCCCACCAATAACTGCATGCCTACGGATGGACACATCACCCTCGCATGGGGCCGTGACTACAGCGACGTAAGCCCTATCCGCGGCGTGCTGCTGGGGGGAGCCAACCACAGCCTGAAGGTAGGCGTCGACGTCATGCCAATGGAATAGGCCTTTTTCCTCCCGCTCACTTGGTCTGCCGGGATCGGGCATGCCAAACTGAATGGGGCGCGTCTAAACCACGTGCCCGGGAGAGATCGACTTGAAGTCAAAAGCCCTGCTGCTCGTGTTTGCCGCCTCCGCCTTGTTCTCCGCCTTGTTCTCCGCTTCGACCTGCTACGCCGCGGATCCCAGTAACGTCACGCGCGCCACCCTGGCCAACGGGTTGCAGGTAGTTATTGTCCGCAACGCCCTGGCCCCCGTCGTGACCGTGGAGCTGAACTTCAAGGTAGGCGGCAATGAGACGCCCCCGGGCTTTCCCGGCTCGGCCCACGCAGAAGAGCACATGGCGTTCCGCGGCTGCACCGGCATGACTGCCGACCAGACGGCAGCTATCTATGCCCAGTTGGGTGGCCGCGATAATGCCGATACCCAGCAGAACATTACGCAATACTTCACCACCGTGCCCGCGGCCGATCTCGATGTCGCCCTGCAGGCCCAGGCTGCCTGCCTGCGCGGTGTCGACGACTCAGAAGCCGAGTGGGCCCACGAACGCGGCGCCATCGAGCAAGAGGTGCAGCGTGACCTCTCGAACCCCACCTATAAGTTCATCGATCGGCTGAATGCCGACATGTTCGCCGGCACGCCCTATGCGCATGATCCGCTCGGCACCCGCGCCTCCTTTGAAGCCACCACTGGCGCCATGCTGCACGACTTCTATAAGAAGTGGTACACGCCCGGCAACGCGATCCTGGTGATCGTGGGCGATGTCGAACCAACAGCCACCCTGGCCAAAATCAAGCAGTTCTACGAAGACATTCCCAACCACCCGATCCCGGAGCATCCAGCCGTCAATCTCAGCGCGGTTAAGCCGGAGACATTCACCCTCGATAGCAACCTGCCCTACGTGATCGGTTTTATCGCCTACCGCATGCCTGGAACCGATTCGCCCGACTACGCGGCGACGCAGGTGCTGGCCGATGTGCTCGCCAGCCAGCGTGGCGACATCTACGGCATGGTGCCCGCAGGCAAAGCGCTCTACGCTTCGTTCGGCGTGGCCGAAAGCTACCCCAAGGCAAGCGTGGGCTATGCGGAAATCGCTCTGCCCGCCGGGGCTGATTCCACTGGCCCCATCGGCGAGATGCGCCAGATCATTGAAAGTTATGCGCAAAAGGGCCTGCCGCAGGATCTGTTTGACGCCGCCAAGCGCAGCGAAATTGCTTCCGCGGAATTCCAGCGCAACTCTATTCCGGGCCTGGCCTCTGTCTGGTCGGAAGCGTTGACTGCGGAAGGCCGTACATCGCCGGATGAAGACCTGCAGGCGATCCGCAAGGTCACCCTGGCGGACGTGAACCGCGTGGCCAAACAGTACCTGGTGGCGCCCAACTCCATCACCGCCACACTCAAGCCTTCCCCCTCGGGCGAAGCGGTGGCCGCCAAGGGCTTCGGCGGTGGCGAGAAAATGACGTCGGCGCCCACCAAGCCAGTGGTCTTGCCTGCCTGGGCATCGGCATCCCTCTCCCAGTTGAAGGTCCCCAAAGATTACGTAACTGCGTCAGATAGCAAGCTGCCAAACGGGTTGCGGCTGATTGTCAAGTCCGATCCAACCAGCCCAACCGTCACACTTGTCGGTACGGTCGAGAACAACGCCGACCTGCAGACACCAAAGGGGCAGGAGGGTGTGTCTGACATTCTGGACGGGCTGTACTCCTACGGCACGAAAACGCTCGATCGCCTTGCCTTCCAGAAGGCGCTGGATGACATTGCGGCTAACGAGACCGCCGGCTTCGGGTTCTCTGTGCAGGTTTTGAAAGAAAACTTCTCTCGTGGCGTCGAGCTGCTGGCTGACAACGAACTGCATCCTGCGCTGCCGGCAGACGCCTTTACCGTCGTCAAGGAACAGACCACACAGTTCGTGGCGGGCAATTTAAAAAGCCCTGGCTATCGCACCTCGCGTGCGCTGGATTTGGGGCTGCTGCCTCCCGGCGACCCCACCTTGCGAGAAGTCACCCCAGCCACCCTTGCACCCCTTACGCTGGACGATGTGAAGAAGTATCACGCCAGCACCATGCGGCCTGATCTCACCACCATCGTAGTTATCGGCGATATCACTCCCGACGAAGCAAAGACCGTGGTCAGCAAGTGGTTTGGCGACTGGAAGGCCGAGGGGCCTAAGCCAGACACCACCCTGCCCGCCATCCCGGTCAACAAGGCTTCCGCCGCCAACGTTCCTGATCCCCAGGCCGTGCAGGATTCTGTAACCCTGGCGCAACAATTGAAGCTGAACCGATTCGATCCTGATTACTACCCGCTGCAACTGGGGAACCACGTGCTCGGCGGCGGATTCTACGCAACCCGGCTTTATCACGACTTACGGCAGGTAGCCGGCTATGTGTACAACGTCGATGTGAGCATGCAGGCCTCGAAAACGCGCGCCAGCTACGCGGTCACGTATGGCTGCGATCCGCAAAACGTCTCCAAGGCGAGAGCGTTGGTGCAGCGCGACCTGGAGCAGATGCGAACTCAGCCGGTCTCAACCGACGAGTTGCACCTGGCCAAAGCACTGTTACTGCGCGCTATCCCGCTTGGGGAATCGAGCGAAGAAGCCGTAGCGCAGGGTCTTCTGCGGCGTGCGGTGATCGGGCTTCCGTTGGATGAGCCCATCATTGCGGCGAAGACTTACTACGATCTCACCGCGGATCAGGTCAAGGCTGCTTTTGCCCGCCAGGTCCGGCTCGATGACTTTGTCCAGGTGGTGCGCGGGCCGGCTCCCCAGTAAGTAGCTCTGTTGACCTAACCCCGCCCTGCGCAATCAAGTCCCGTTGCGTGGGGCGTACTACTTTCGGTCGCCAGAGGCACCCTGTTAGACTGGTAGAGGGCATTGCCCGGTTGTCCTGCCTGTAATCCCAGCCAGACGTCAACACAAGGCTAGCCAATTTAAACCAATGTCTCTCCGCGACCCGGAAGAATAGGATTTCCTCGCCCGTGAGTACGCCCATTCGCAATATCGCCATCATCGCCCACGTCGACCATGGCAAGACCACTCTCGTGGATGCAATGCTCCGTCAGGCCGGCACCTTCCGTACCAACGAAGCCGTCGCTGAGCGCGTGATGGACTCGAACGAGCTTGAAAAAGAGCGGGGTATCACCATCCTCGCCAAAAACACCGCTATCCAGTTCCACGACAGCAAGATCAACATCGTCGACACGCCGGGCCACGCCGACTTCGGCGGAGAAGTAGAACGCGCCCTCAAGATGGTCGACGGTGTCATGCTTCTGGTCGACGCCTCTGAAGGTCCGCTGCCGCAAACCCGCTATGTGCTCGCCAAAGCGCTCGAAGCCAAGCTGGTTCCGATCCTGGTCATCAACAAGATCGATCGCCCCGACGCGCGCGCCAAAGAGGTTCTGGACGAAGTCTACGACCTGTTCATTGACCTCGACGCAGCGGAAGATCAGCTTGATTTCCCCGTGCTCTACACCAACGCCAAGGTAGGTACTGCGAGCACGTCGCTGGATCAGCCGGGAGAAAACCTGCAACCGCTATTCGAGACTATCCTCTCGACCATCCCTCCAGCCAAGGGTGATCCGAATGGACCACTGCAAATCCTGGTCACGAACCTGGACTACTCCGATTACCTGGGCCGGCTGGCCATCGCTCGTGTGTTCAATGGAACCCTGCGCAACGGGGAAGAAGTAAACATCTCCCGCCGTGACGGCTCGCTGTTCAAGACCAAGATCACCAAGCTGTTTACCTTCAACGGGTTGAAGCGGACCGACACAGAAGTGACCGAACTCGGCGACATCGTGGCCGTGGCTGGCATTGCCGGCATCACTATCGGTGAAACCATCACGGGCATTGAGAACCCCGCGCCCCTGCCGCTGATTGTCATCGATGAACCGACCATCGCCATGCAGTTCTCGGTGAACAACTCGCCCATGGCGGGTCGTGAAGGACAGTTCGTCACGTCCCGCAATCTACGCGAGCGCCTCGACCGTGAACTGCTCACCAACGTTTCGATTCGCGTGGAAGACACTGGCAGCCCGGATAGCTTCAAGGTCCTCGGCCGCGGGGAACTGCAGCTTGCCATCCTCATCGAAATGATGCGGCGTGAAGGCTTTGAGCTCATGGTGGGTCGTCCCGAAATCGTCACCAAGACGGTAGACGGAAAAACGATGGAGCCAGTCGAGCACCTAACCATCGACGTGCCAGACGCCTTCGTAGGAACGGTCATCGAGCGCCTTGGACCGAGACGCGGCGAAATGCTCAAGATGCACAATCACGGCTACGGCCGCGTGCGTCTGGAATTCCGCGTACCCAGCCGTGGGCTGATTGGTCTGCGCAACGAGTTGCTGACCGAGACCCGTGGCACCATTGTCATGAACGCGCTATTCGATGGCTACATGCCGTACCAGGGTGAGATTCCGCAACGGCCGAGCGGAGCGCTCATCTCCGATCGCAGCGGCGCGACGACTGCCTACGCTCTCAACGGTCTGCAGGATCGCGGCGTTCTCTTTCTGACTGCCGGCGTTGAGGTGTATGAGGGCATGGTGGTCGGCGAGCACTCGCGCGACAACGATCTTGATGTCAACGTGGTGCGTGAGAAAAAGCTCACGAACATGCGTGCCTCAAGCGCGGATGACGCTATCCGCCTCGTCCCCTTCAAGCCGATGAATTTGGAGCAGGCGATTGAGTTCATAGCAGAAGACGAGTTGGTCGAGGTTACGCCGAAGTCTCTGCGCTTGCGGAAGAAGATTCTGCAAGCCAACCGCCGCCCCAAGCGCAACAACGGCTCAGGGAACTAACGGTCGCGTCTTGTTTTAGAGGGAAGAGAAGGGGCGAGCCATCGCCCCTTTTGCTTTTGGCTGAAACGCGCCACCCTTGCCATCCAAGCCCCACCCAATTTGTCATCCAAGCCCCACCCAAGCCATCCAGGCTCATCCCTGTAGCGCAGTCGAGGGATCTGCTTTGCGCCTTGTCATCCCGCCACAAATTTCTTCAGTGCTCCAGCATCGGACACGCGGAAGGAACCATTCTTTCAGCAGGAATGGCAGGAGAGTCACTCCTGACAGCGAAGCGGCTGCTATCGAGACCCACGTTCCTCTGCCCATCCGATGCCGGAGCTCAGGTAGAAATTTGTGGAGGGAGAAAGGCGCAAAGCAGATCCCTCGACTGCGCTCGGGATGACAAGTTGGGGGCTAGTGACCTTGGCCAGCATGTCTGCGGCGTGAAGTAAACACCGCCGAAAAGCCGGCATACGCTCGTGACTCAATCGCCCACGCGGGTGTGGCTCAACCGCCACACGCGGCTGCTGCTCAAACGCCAGACGCGGCTGTCGGCCAACGCCAATAATCCCCCCTTTTGTCATCCCGAGCGCAGTCGAGGGATCTGCTTTGCGCCTTTCTCCTGCCACAAATCTCCACATGAGCTCCAGCATCGGACACGCAGAGGAACCATTCTTTCAGCAGGAAGGCAGGAGAGTCACTCCTGGCAGCGAAGCGGCTGCTATCGAGACCCACGTCCCTCTGCCCATCCGATGCTGGAGCTCAATAAAAATTTGTGGAGGGAGAAAGGCGCAAAGCAGATCCCTCGACTGCGCTCGGGATGACAAGTTGGGGGCGGCTAGCTAATGACCTTGGCCGGCATTGCCTGCGGAGTCCCGAGATTTCCCACATTTCCCGACTGGAAAACGTCGGTAGTGGTTCCAGGCGACCTGGGCCGAACTAGACCTTCTCCGCAATCGACTTCGCCTGCGTAAACAGCAACAGATAATCAGGACCGCCCGCCTTTGAGTCAGTGCCCGACATATTGAAGCCGCCAAAAGGATGCGCCCCCACCATAGCTCCCGTGCACTTGCGGTTCAGGTACAAATTCCCCACATGGAACGTGAGCCGAGCCCGATCCAGCTTCTCCCGCGAAGTCGAGTAGAGCGCGCCCGTCAATCCATACTCGGTATTGTTCGCAATCTCCAGCGCGTGGTCGAAGTCACGCGCGCGGATTACTGCCAGCACAGGACCAAAAATCTCTTCCTGCGCCAGGCGCGCCGTCGGCGCGATGTCTGCAATGACCGTGGGTTCCACATAGTAGCCACCCTCCGGCGTCTCCACGGCATTTCCACCTGCCAGCAGACGGCCTTCGGCCTTACCCACGGCAATGTACGACAGAATGGTATCCATGGCTGCGCGGTTTACCACCGGCCCCATGTTCGGATTCCCGGCGGGATCGCCCACTCGCAAAGCCTGCACTTTCTCCTGCACCCGCTCAAGAAATACGTCGTACACTGCGTCTTCCACAATGGCGCGCGAGCAAGCCGAACATTTCTGCCCGCTAAACCCGAACGCAGCCCCGACGACTCCATCGACAGCAGCATCCAGATCGCAGTCCGTGCTGACGATGATGGAATCCTTGCCGCCCATTTCAAGAATCGTGCGCTTGATCCAGATCTGCCCCGGCTTTGTCTGTGCCGCGCGCGCATGGATATCCAGGCCCACACTCTTCGAACCAGTAAACGCGATCAGGCGCGTCTTCGGGTGTTCGACGATCGCATTGCCAAACGTCGCACCCGAGCCGGGGCAAAAGTTAACCACACCTGGCGGCATGCCCGCCTCTTCCAGCACATCCAGAAACCTGGCCGCAATCGTCGGCGAATCGCTCGAAGGCTTCAGGATCACGGTATTGCCGGTAACAATGGCGGCCGCCGTCATCCCGGCCATGATGGCGAAAGGAAAGTTCCACGGCGGAATCACCGCACACACGCCCATGGGGATATACACCAGCTGGTTTCGCTCGCCAGGATACTGAATCGGCGTCGTCGCACTTGCCAGACGGAGTGCCTCGCGCGCGTAAAACTCCAGGAAATCGATCGTCTCCGCGACATCGGCGTCTGCCTCGGCCCAGTTCTTGCCCACCTCGTAAATCAGCCAGGCGCAGAACTCAAACTTCCGTTTGCGAATCAGATCTGCCGTCTGCAGCAGCAGGGATGCGCGCTCTTCCACCGGCGCGTATTGCCACGTGGCAAACGCATCCAGAGCCGCCTTCATGGCGCGCTCCGCGTGTTCCAGGCCGGCCTTCTGATGCACGCCGACAACCTGCTCCGGACGGGCAGGATTGAGCGACTTGATCTTCTCGGTGGTCCGCGAGCGCTGCCCGCCAATGACCAGCTGATACTCGTGGCCCAGCATATCGCCCACCCGCGTAAGGGCAGCGTTCATCGCATGCACGTTCTCCGAGTCGCGGAAATCGAGAAAAGGTTCATTGCGGAACAGGCCTTGCGGGCTGACAGGCTGAATCACGGTGCTGATCTGGGCGGTTGGCATGACTTGGTTATTTTACTCCTCTGGTGCGGTGCGAGGCGGCAAGCTGCTGTGGGTTGGATCTGCGTTTCGTTGCATGTTTTTCCTGAGACGATGTGTGAGGCAACGATCCCACGAGGGCTCCACGTGTGCAAGTGGGTGCGCAAAGAAAGCTGTGGATGGAGGGTCGGTTATCTCGCAGTTACTTCCTGTTAGCTTTTGCGGCAACAGGACAGTTTCCTTCGCCTCGAAAGAGGCGAATAGCTTTTTGTTCTTAGCTCATGGTGATTGTGACTGTGACTGTGATTCGCATTCCTCAAGCAATGCTTGAGGAATGCTTGGAGCATTGCTTGGAGCAATGCTTGACTGCGGAATGCTTGGAGCATTGCTTGGAGCATGCTCCAAGCATCGTTTAGGGATCAGGACCCTTGTGGTTGGAGCGAAGGCTTGCTGCTGGACGGGCGCAACCACGCCACTCTCCCGGATAAGCCACAAAGCCCTTCTCCCTCACCAGCCATACGTTGGGAGTTGCCGCACACCATTAGCGAGTGGCGGTGAGGCGCTCGGTTTGTGCCGACATCTTGGCCGTGCGTTCCAGCTTGTCCCAGTTAAATGGGCGGCCATCGATCGCGCGTTTCACGGTCTTGAACAGAACCAGCGAGAAGACCTGCCGGTAAGCGAAGCGCTGCAGCCAGATGTGGAACAACAGCCAGCCGTCGCCTTTGTTAGCCGGGTGCTTGCGTTCCAGGCTAAAGGCCAGGGCCGAGGTCACAAAGTCGATGATGAGAAAGGCCAGGAAGAACGTGAGCAGTTTCTCAAAGTTGGAAGCGTCCGCCGTCTCGGGATGGAAATGGCGGTCGAGCAGATAGTGAATCAGTCCGCCAAGGAACATCAAATCGATGAACGGAGAAACCAGCGGCAGCAGGATTTGGAACACCAGGATATTCGGCAAAGCGAACAATCCCATCGCCCGATTCTTCAGGAAAGCGCGCTGATGCTTGTACACCGCCTGCAAGGTCCCGAATGACCAGCGGAAGCGCTGCCGCATCAGCCCACCGGCCGTGGTCGGCGCCTCAGTAAATGCCAGCGCGCGATCTTCGTAGATCACCTTGTAGCCCTGCTCCAGCAGGTTCATCGTCAGGTCAGCATCTTCGGCCACGGTATTCACCGGGTAAGAGCCACCTTGCCGCACCGCATCCGTACGCCACGCGCCAATGGCGCCGGGAACCACCGTGACGATATTGAAAAGGTCCAGCGCCCGCCGCTCGAAATTCTGGCTGGTGATGTATTCGAGTGCCTGCCAACGGGTCCACAGGTTTACCCGGTTGCCCACCTTAGCGTTGCCGGCGACTGCGCCGATCCGCGGATCGGCAAAGTGGCAGACCAGCTTCGACACCGCATCCGCGGCAATCACCGTATCCGCGTCGATCCCCACGTAGAACTCCTCCTGCAGACCCGCGACCGCGAAGTTCAGTGCTTCTGCCTTGCCACCATTCGGAGTGCGCAGCACCGTCAACATACCGGAAGCAATCTCCTCCGGGTACGCCGCGCGCGCCACCTCAGAGGTGCGGTCCTTCGACCCATCGTCGATCACGATCACCCGCATATTTGCGTAGTCCGAATTCAGGACCGACCGAATCGTGCGAACGATTACCTTCTCTTCGTTGTAGGCAGGGATCAACACCGCCACGCGCGGCAAAAAGCCGCCGGCCAGCTGGGGAATCTGCCGTTTCCGCACTCGGTCGATCAGCGCCAGCACACCGACCAGCAGCAGCCGCGCGCTCATCAATATGTCCCCGACAAAGAACAGGAAGACGACGAAGTGATTGAAGAATGCCCAGGCAAAGAAGGCGAGGGAGTCGACCCGGGCCTGCCACCGTTCGTGAGCGTTCAGTGGAGGCATCACCTCGGCCCGCGTCTTGCCCATCAGGTCAGACACTTGCTCGATGACATATCCATGAGCCCGCAGGCCATCGATCAGCACCGGCAAGGTCGCCACCGTGACGCTGCGGTCGCCACCACCATCGTGCAGCAGGATGATGCTGCCGCGGAACTGCGGCTTGCTCTTCATTATCTGCAACTGCTCGAGTACGTCGGCCAGAATGCCTTGCGGCGTTTTGCGCTGGCGCTCATCCCAGTCACCGGTATCGATCTTGTTGCCGATGATGGTGTAGCCCATCTTCTGGATCACCATCGCAGGCGCTGCCTGGTCGTTCGTGTCCGGTTCCTGATCGATGGAATAGGGCGGCCGAAAGTACAGCGGCTTCACGCCCAGCTTGCTGCCAAACAGCCGCTCTGTCAGGTTGAGCTGTAACTGCACCTGTCCGGGAGATATTTCGCTGATGTTCGGGTGCGTCCAGGTGTGGTTGCCGATCTCGTGCCCTTCCGCCAGCACCCGCTTCATCACGCTTACATTGTTCTGCGCTTGTTCCCCGATCATCAGAAAGGTCGCCTTCACGCCCTTCTGCTTGAGAACGTCCAGCACCTTCGGCGTCCATTTCGGATCGGGGCCGTCGTCAAAACTCAGAGCCACCACCCCTGGCTTGTACCCGTAGTACTCAATCGTGTAGGGCGAGGGATAGCTCAGCATGTGCTCATCGGTCACGGTCCAGTTGTAGGAATCCATGTCGATGGTGCGCGATCCCGCGTGAGGTTCACCGGCGACGTGCAGAATATCGCCTTCGCCATCGGTCACCACATCATCCCCTGGCGGCACCTGCTTGAGAGACTCGGGTGCTGTCGCCACGCTGGGGTGGTCCCAGATTGACCAGAGAGAGGGATCCTCTTCACCCAGCCTCCAAAGAGCGAAGGTCTGCAGCCCCATTTGCCGCGCAGCCCGCAGTTCGTTCAGGGCGGTCACCGCGTCCAGCATCCACACCTGGTGCCGAACATGGTTGTCCTCATCGTCATACGTAAAGTGGGGGTTCAGTTCGTCGCCGGCGAGCCTGAGATCTGCATTGGCGTCGGAGGCGGCCTGCCATCCGTCCTGTACCGATATGTCTTCCGTATCCAGCACCTTGGGCACGCCGTGCTTGCCCTTGGGAATCGACATCGTCCAGTTGTACCCATAGTTGCCGATGGCGCAGATGATCTTCTCTTTGGGCACCAGCGTGAGCACGCGCTTCAGGTTGTTCTCAAACCAGTCCTGCGCAGCAATGGGACCCGGCCCGCCCGTCTCCTCGTGCTGGTCGTAGTTCATCAAAAGAATTCCGTCTGTCTGCTGGGCGAGCTGCTTGAACTCGTCATCGTCGGCGCCCACGCCCTCGTTGACGAATAGCCGAAGATTGCGCGGGTGCATCTGGCTGTAGAGTTCGCCGATCAGGGCGTGATAGCCCGGGAGCGCTTCATCCGGCAGGTCTTCCAAATCGAGGCTCAGGCCCCTGTACGCGGGGTTGGCTGCCAGGAACGCGGCGATCTGTCGCTCCAGGTTGGCGCGTGCCGCCGGATCCTGCAACATCGAGGTGACGCTGTGATCCCATTGCTGCGTCAAGACATTGAAGTTCTTGAGCAGCGGAAAGATCTCCATATCCTCATGGCCCGGCGCAACCAGGTCATGCACTTTGTTCAGAGGGTCGACCGAATGCACACCGCGACCGTCCACCACGTTGAACATGCGCAGGGGCGCTTCCAGGGTCGTGGACTGCAGTGCGCCGTCAGCGCCGGTTACATATAGCCACTCGGGGAAGAGAATATCAATTTGGTGGACGTGGTTCTTGAGCGAAGCGTAACTACCCGCGTCGTCATTGACGTAGTACGCGGCACGCAGACCTTCGCCTGAGTTGAAGGGAATTTCTGAAGGCTTCCGCTTGGTTTTCCGCCGCGCCGGCTTGGTGTACTTGGCGTTGTTGGCGGCGGCCTGTTCCTGGATCGCGCGATAGTTTCGCTTAGGCGTCGCTAACAGCAGCTCAGGCAACGGCTGCTGCTTGATGACGTTTAGAAAAAACAGAACCAGGATCACAGTGGAAAAGACAGCCACCGCGTCCAGAATGCGCCGAAGGCGTTTCCATCGTTTTCGTTCAGGGTCGAAAAAGATCTGGCGGTTCATGCCTAGGGGAAGCTTACAGGAACTCCCATCCCGCAGGGACGGAACGCCGCTGATACTGGGATCCGTGCTTGGGTCTAGATGTACCCCACTCAAGCCAAACACGGCTTGAGTAGGCCACCCACCATTTGTTTCAGCTACAGGCTGGTCTTCGCAGTTTTCCTTTGCTGCCCCCATCCGCAAAAAGACTTCCGGGTGGCCCATTCAAGCCGCGTTTGGCTTGAGTGGGGTACATCTACACCCGCCTATGCGCCGTTTGCGGCCTTTACGGTGCGCGGTCACTTCGCGGTGCGCTATCGTCCCCTGGAGGGGTCCGGCGATGTGGACACGTTTAAATCCACAAACGTCTGTGGGCCAGGGGCGAGACCAGGGGCGTAGCACTGGCCATCTTTGGCATAGCCTTTAGCTCCGCTGCCGGCAAATTCCGTGCGTGGTGAGCGCGCGTACTGCCAGACCTGGGCCTGCGGTACGCCGCTCTGGCTCGGGAGCATGACTCCTTTGGGCACCAGGCAGCCAGGCGCAGTGGGGTAGCTGTCGTTCACCACCCAAAGGACCACCGGCTTCTTTCCTTCGTGAGCCAGTATCTCGCCGGCGGTGGTGATCTTATTGGCGCCTTCTGGCACCGGGATGCCGGAACAGTAGACCCCGGCACGGTATGGCGAGGCCCGCACCCCGTCGATCCACGCGAACAGGTAGGCTGCTTGCTCTGGGAGCAACCGGCCGCCTTCCTCCTGATCGAGGAAAATCGCAGCTCCGGAAGGGAAGCCCTCTTTCCTGGCTGCAGACACGGCGGCTGCAGCGTCCGCCCGGCCCAGAGCCGCGGCGTCTTTGCCGGCCAACTGCTTTTGCAATCGCCCGTTGTACAGCAGCAGAAAACCCAGGCCGCTGGCCCGAACCACGGACCGTTTACCCACCCAGGTGTTGCGATCGGTCCCCGGAGGATTGCTCAGCCAATATCCGCTATACGCAAACGAGCCGTGCAGGCGAGACAGCAGGCTGTCCCCTGGGTACTCGTTGCGATCGAACCCGTAGTAGGTGTTGGCAGATGTTTGTGCGGAGCTCAGGCAGGCCGCGCCCATCAGGCACAGGCAGAGCAGGCGGCTTGCTAGTAGCCGCCGCCGATGATTCCAGGTGTGGCTCTCGGTCCGGATGTGGTGCTCGCTAATTGTCGCGTGACATTGTGCAGGTACTTGGCCGGATTCACCGGAGTATCGTGAATCCGTACTTCATAGTGCAGGTGTGGGCCAGTGCTGTGTCCAGAAGAACCCACATAACCCAGGATATCGCCGCGCCGAACGTCTTCTCCGGAGACAACCGCGAACCCCGACAGATGCGCATACAGGGTCTGAATTCCGTGACCGTGGTCGAGAATCACTTCGCGCCCGTACCCCGTGCCCATACCCGCTTTCAGTACGGTGCCGTCGGCAGGCGCGCGAACTGCGTCGCCGGTTGCGGTGGCAATATCAATCCCAGCGTGGAAAGCACCCTCGTTGTTGAACGGATCAAGCCGGGCGCCGAACGAACTGGTCACAATTCCCTGTACCGGCCAGAGCGAAGGCGCATACGCCACGTTTACAGAACCCAGGAAGGCGGATGGAAACCGGCTGTTCAGGTCGAAACCGTGGGTCAGTTCGCCTGACATCGCGGTCGAACGCAACGTTAATAGCTGATCCAGCGAAGCGCTGTATTGCGTATCGCTCATGCCCTCGGCCGCGGGGCTTGGTGCCGCCGTGCTGGTCCGAACGGCGGCCTTGCTGGGCCGGTGGTCCTGCCGCAGGCCGTACAACGCACTCACCTCGCTGGCCAGCGATCCCAGGGAGGCTGCTTGTACATCCTTTTCGTGAGCGACCTGCTCCAGCTTCAGATAATCGTGCCGGATCGTTTCTTTTTCCGTGCGCACCTGGTTAAAGTGAGCTGTTTTCAGCAACATGCGGCTATAAGAGCCAGCCAGCCCCGTAATGGTAAAGAGTCCCAGAACAGCAGCTGCCACAAATACATAAGCGTAGTGAAGGGGGATGGGGATCTTCCGTAGTTCACCATCGTCCTGGCGGGCTACAAAAATGATGTAGTAGCGTTTACGCAAATGGCCTGCTCAACAAAGGGGATTTTGGCTCGCTACGACCCGACAACCCTATGCAAATACAGGATCGGGAAGCAGTAACCTTAGTACTGAAACCGAGTCTTGACCCTAACAGAGTGAATCTAGTGGGTCAAACCCTGAAAGTGGGATGCGGACCTCCCGTTTTGGGCAGGTTATTAGCAGCGAATCGCTGTGGCGCGACGCACAAGCTGGCCAGAATGGGCGGGGTATGCTGGCTCATGCCTGCCCTACCCAAATCGAGCCGGACCCGCGCCACCCCGCCCACTGAACGCGCCCTCATCGCCGCCATCCGGAACCGGGTCAACAAGAGTCTGCCGATCGGGCAGGGAATCCTCGCCCTGGGTATCGGGGACGACTGCGCGGTGCTCCGTCCCCGGGGGAAACAAGACCTGGTCGTCACCACCGATTTCTCCCTCGAAAGCGTCCACTTCCGCCGGGATTGGCATCCGCCGGCGAGCGTAGGGCACCGCTGCCTGGCGCGGGGACTGAGTGATCTGGCGGCGATGGGCGCTCGTCCCGAAGCGGCTTTCCTCTCCGTGGCATTGCCTCTCTCCCTGACCAGGGGTAAAGCCGGCGACTCCTGGCTGCAGGGCTTTCTGGACGGCTTCCTGCACCTGGCCGAACGCTACAAAGTTCCGTTGGCAGGGGGTGATACAGCGCGTTCCCCAGGAGCGAAGAGCGGGCTGGTCAGCATGGACATCGTGCTGATCGGCAGCGTGCCGAGCGGCAAGGCAATGCTGCGTTCGGGAGCTCGCCCCGGCGATATCCTCTGCGTGACCGGTGCGCTCGGCGGCTCAGCCGCTGAACTGGAAGCGCTGGGGCGCCGGCCCGCCGCCTTCCGTAGCAGTCTGGGAAGTGGCTCAACGGCCGGGCATCCCCATCTTTACCCGGAACCCAGGCTGGCAGCCGGGCGCAAGCTGATGCGCCGCGGTCTGGCAACCGCCGCCATCGACCTGAGCGACGGTTTGTCGACTGACTTGTCTCACCTGTGCGATGAGAGCGGCCTCGCCGCGGAAATCCAGGCCGAATCCGTACCAGTGGATGCCCGCGCCACCCTGCAGCAGGCCCTGCACGGAGGCGAGGATTATGAACTGCTTTTTACCATTCCGCGACAGTCTGTGATTCCCAGGCACATCGGGGGAGTCGAGGTGCATGCCATCGGCCGCATGAAGAAGCCCGGCAAAGGCCCACAGGTGGAGATTTCCGAAGCGGGCCGTCGCACCGCATTGGTCGCTGCAGGCTACGAGCACTTTCGCTGAGGTCGCGTAAGTCCTGTGAAACTTGCAGACGCCGCTGGCACGGCCGGCCTGCATAGCTTGATAGCATCAGAGAAGACCTATGGAAACCCTGAAGACCCGGGTGCGCTTCGCGCCCTCGCCTACCGGCATGCTGCATGTGGGCAATGCCCGTACCGCCCTCTACAACTGGCTGTTCGCCCGCCACACCGGAGGCGACTTCCTGCTCCGCGTAGAAGATACCGACGTAGAACGCAGTGAAGTGCGCTACGAAGACCAGTTGATCGAAGATCTGCGCTGGCTGGGCCTCGACTGGACCGAGGGGCCCCGGATCGGCGGCCCTTACGCTCCTTACCGGCAAAGCGAGCGCCTGGCGATTTATCAGCAGCACACGGATCAGCTGCTGGCGGAAAACAAGGCCTACCGCTGCTTCTGCTCTGCCGAAGAACTCGAGCAGGAGCGGCAACTAGCCATCCAGCAGCACCGAACCCAGGTGTACTCGGGCAAGTGCCGCGGGCTCGCACCCGGCGAGGCCGCCGCGCGCGCAGCTGGGGGCCAGCCGTTCGCCGTGCGCCTGGCCGTGCCCGACACCGCCCTACGCTTTCACGACATCGTGCGGGGCGACGTGGAGTTTGCCAGCGAAGCTGTCGGCGATTTCATCCTGGTCCGCTCCTCAGGCATGCCGGTCTACAACTACGTGGTCACCGTCGACGACGCGCTGATGCGCATCACCCACGTCATCCGGGGCGACGACCACATTTCGAACACGCCCCGCCAGGTAGCGATTTACCAGGCATTTGGCTGGAAGCTGCCGCAGTTCGCCCACCTATCCACCATTCTGGGGAGTGATCGGGAGCGGCTCTCGAAACGGCACGGGGCGACCTCGGTGGCCAGTTTTCGAGAAATGGGCATCCTGCCGCAGGCGCTGGCCAACTACCTCGCCCTGCTCGGGTGGGGTGCGGAAGGTGGCCTGCGGGAGACCTTCACTCGTGAAGAGCTGGTCGCGGAATTCAAGCTGGAGCGTGTCACCCCCTCACCGGCTGTTTTCGACTGGGACAAGCTGTATTGGCTCAATCGGCATGTGATCAAGCAAACCCCGCTGCCCGAACTCCGCAGCCTGGCCTGGCCGTACTTCCAAACCCTGGGATGGCTCCCGGCACAGCCCACCGGAGCCGTCGAGCACTGGTTCGATCGAGTATTGGAGCTCTTTCTCCCAGCCGTGGACAAGTTGCAGGAGCTGCCGGAGAAAGCAGCCGCGCTCTGGCGCGTGCCTGTGCTCAATGAAGAGGACGAATCCCTGCTGCACTCGGAGTCGGGGAAGCGCGTGCAACAGGCTTTCGCCGCCAAAGTAGCGGCCGAGCCCGGGCTGCTGACCCCGCAACGTTTCAAAGAACTTGTCAACGAAGTGAAGACGGAAACCGGCGTCAAGGGCAAAGACCTTTTCCACCCGATCCGCATTCTGCTGACGGGCGCTCACTCCGGCCCCGAGTTCGACAAGCTCATCCCGCTCCTCGAGGAAGGCAGTCAGCTGAACCTGCCCACCCCGGTGCTGAGCGTCCGCCAGCGGGTAGAAGCGTTTGGCTGAGCAAGCCTTCCCCCACGCCTGGAAAGTAGAGGTGCTGCCCGCCCGGCCGATGATCCTGCCGCGCCGGCAGTTCGTCTACCCGGTGCAGGTGGAAGAAGTGGAACGAGGCGCCCTCGAAGCGCTGGTCCATCCTCCGGAGGCTGGCGAACCCTTTCTGGCCACCTGCGCTCTGGGCTTTGCCGGTCCCCAGGTGCCCACCGGGGTATGGACCTGCCCTGACCCGAACACCATCTGCATTGCCGCCGGTGGCTACGTGTACCTGATCGATACGCGGGATCCCGCGCACTGGGAGCAGGTGGAATACCGCCCTGTGACGGCAATTCGCCCGGTGGTCGAGCAGGGCGTGCTGGTGTTCGCCGGCTTTCAGGCTCTCCTTGGCTGGAACCGCGACGGTAAAGCATGGCAAACCGGCCGCCTGAGCTGGGACGGAGTCAGCATTACCGAGGTGGAGGGAAACATCCTGCGCGGCCTGGGCTGGGACATGATTTCCGACCGCGAACTCGCGTTCGAAGTGGATCTCACCACCGGAGCGCACACCGGCGGCGGCTACCTTCGATAGAAGCTGAGTTGCGCATCGCCCTGCACGAGCACGCGGTAACGCTGGAGGGCTCCATAGGTTTCCTCAGGCGTGGCGTCCCCCTGGCGGCCGTGCTCGGCCACCACGATCCCATCCGGCGCAAGCAGCGAATCGGCAGACTTGCCCAGGCTCCCGAGTGTCCGCGTGTAATCGTCGGCAGCCGCATAGGGGGGATCCAGAAAAACGATGTCGCATCGGTCGTGCGAGGCGCTTCCGGCATGCGAGGCGATTCTGGCCAGAGCGGCGGAAACACTGCTCGATTCCAACCGGAAACCCGCGGTGATCCCCAGGCTTGCGAGATTCGCGCGAATGGCAGCCGCGGCCGCAGGCGCCTGGTCGACGAAGTAGACCAGCCGCGCTCCGCGGCTCAGGGCTTCGACACCGACCGCTCCCGACCCTGCAAAGAGATCAGCAAACACCGCGCCTTCGATGCGTGGGGCGAGCACATTGAAGAGTGTTTCGCGCAAACGATCGCTGGTGGGGCGTGTGCTGAGCCCGCGGGGCGCTGCCAGCCGCCGCGACCGGTATGTTCCCCCTATCACCCGCATCGGCTTCGATGCTAAATGAATCCTCTGCCAGTGAATCCATCCTCAAGGTTCGACGGGAGCGGCCCATTGGGAACGTCCGCATCGAGGCGAAAGCTCTACAATGCAGAAAGCAAACTACCCGGGACTGCCGGCAACCACACGAAGTTAAACCGCTGAGAAATCCCACAGGAAAATAGCAATGCGTGGATGGTCGTTCCCGTTAGGGCGTTGGATGGGGGTTGAATTACGCATACACACCTTCTTCATCCTGCTGCTCGGGGTCTGCATGGCATACGCCGAAAGCGTACACCTTTCAATGTTTCGCGGAGCCGGCCTCTGGCTGATCCTGCTGAGCGCAGTGGCGGTCCGCGAGGTGGCCCGCATGATCGTGGCTGCCTACCACGGTCTGCAACTGAGAAACATCCTGCTGCTGCCCATCGGCGGCCTCCTGGCGTATGCCAACGCAGAGAGTGCCGAGGCGGCCAGCGCGAGCGACGTGCAGTGGCGCATGGCGCTTACCGGCCCGCTGGCTAATTTGAGTTTCGCGCTGGTGGTGGGCATGCTCGTGATGGGTATGTCACCGACACTGAACCTTTTCGACCGCCCCTGGATCACCCCGCTCCACCTGATTCGCAGCATCGTCTGGCTGAATGTCTTTTTGGGCGTGCTCAACCTGCTGCCCGCCTACCCGCTCGACGGCGGACGCGTCGTGCGCGGGGAAGTGACGCGCGCCCAGGGCCGGGCGCAGGGATCGCGCGTAGCCACCGGCCTGGGGCAGATACTCGCCATGGCCTCCGTCATCGCCGGCCTGGTACTCATGAATGGCTGGTTGCTCATGGCCGGATTCTTCATCCTGATCGGCGCTCAACTGGAAGATCAGGGCGTCCTGTTCCAAAGCGTGGTGGATACCGTCAACATGCAGGACATCATGCTGACGGAGTTCTCCATGCTGGCTCCCTCCGACACCCTCGAGGATGCCCTGCACAAATCCATTCACAGCCTGCAGGACGACTTCCCGGTGGTGCGCGGCGACAGCCTGGTTGGCATCATCTCGCGGCAAAGCATTCTGTCGGCCCTGCGCAGCGAAGGCAATGGCTATGTGCAGGCGGTCATGTCGCGCAGCTTCCACGTGGCTCAGCCTGAGGATTCGCTGGGTTCCACCATCAGCCGCTTCGCTGGCCGTGGGCTCTCGCTGGTCCCGGTGACTGAAGGCGAACGCATTGTCGGCATCGTGACCCTGCAGAACCTGATGCACTCCATGAGCCTGTTAGCGGAGAGCCGAAAACTGCGGCGCCAGAGCCAGGAATAATCTTGCCCGAACCCGACCAGCCCCTCGCACCCGGGCTCTACCTGGTAGCCACCCCCATCGGCAATCTGGAAGACATCACCCTGCGTGCGCTGCGGGTGCTGCGGAGCGTCGATCGCATTGCCTGCGAAGACACGCGACAAACGCAGAAGCTGCTGAATCACTACGCCATCACCACCCCGACCACCAGCTACCACGAACATAATGAGCAGGCCCGCTCGCCAGAGTTCGTGGAGATGCTGCGGCAAGGCGGCCGGCTGGCCGTGGTTACCGACGCAGGCATGCCGGTGTTTTCAGATCCGGGTTTGGAACTGGTGCGCGCCGCGATCGCCGCTAATGTGCCGGTCATTCCCATCCCTGGCGCGAACGCCGCGCTGACGGCGTTGATTGCCTCGGGCCTCGAAACCCAGCGCTTCTTCTACGCAGGATTTCTCGCCGCCAAGCCTGGCGCCCGGCGCACCGAACTGGAAGCCCTGGCCACCGAGGCGGTCGGGCTGACGCTGGTCATTTATGAAGCGCCCCACCGGGTGCTCGAAACCCTGGCCGACGTAGAAGCTGTGTGGGGCGCCAGCGTGCAGGTGGTGCTGGCGCGCGAGTTGACCAAACTCCACGAAGAGTTTCTGCGAGGTACCGTAGCCGAGGTCCGATCGGTCCTGGCCGCCCGCGATCGCGTACGCGGAGAGATGGTCTTACTCGTGGAGGCAGCCCCCGTGAGCGAGGCAATCAGTACTGCGGGCACGATCCGTCAGCGCTTAACCCACTGGATGGATACGGAAGGGCTGGATGAGAAAGATGCCTTGAAGCGAATCGCCCGCGAGCGAGGCGTCTCGAAAAGCGACATCTACCGGGAACTGCAACGCGAGCGCGCCAAATGAGTTGGGGTGCCTGGGCTCTACGCTATGTCGCCGCGACTGTCAGGCGGTCCTTCAGGACTTCGCTTTAGAAGGCAGTTCCCAGGCTGGCTTTGCCCGCTCGGCAAGCGGCACATCCCGGCCCTTCACTCGGTCATAGAGGTAGCTATCGCTGGTGGTCCCCAGCGATTCGTTGTACAAGCTAGGCTCGCCGATGACCTCGCGCAACTCCTCGCCGAAGCGGTGAACCGCCTTCAGCGAATCGGCGGTAGCCGGCACTTCCAGCCGGGAAGACTTCCAGAATTTCTGGTACCCCCGATCCAGCAGGGTAGCCACCTCACCACCCAGCATGAACCCAGGACGTTCTCGCCAGGCCACGCCAATCTGCGGCACGCCCTTCTCCGCCGGCGTGCTCGTTTTGGAGCTGATCACGACGGCCCCAGCACCATATTTGCGAACCATCATCTGGTTTGCGACTCCGGGCACCGGTTGCACATCAAACTGCAAGGCACGCAAAGCGTTGAGAACTTCGTCAAAATTGAGAAAGTGTACTTTTGTCCGCATAGGTTGCGACTGACTGAGGATTGCCCCGTTTTTCGAGTGAACCGTAAACTAGGATAGTTTCACTCTAACTTTCGCACACTGGCGCTCCCGGCGGCAATGAACGGGTGGCCAGCCATCACAGAAGTACTGAATGGAACACATGCAAACTGAAGTGACTTCGCCCCAGGCAGCCCTGGGCACTACCATCCTCGAACGGATCGGGAATACGCCGCTGCTGCGGCTCGATCGCCTGACGGCTGACCTGCCCGGCATCACCCTGCTGGGCAAAGCCGAGTGGGCCAATCCTGGCGGCTCTGTAAAAGACCGCGCCGCCTCCGGCATCGTCGCTGCCGCGCAAAGTAAAGGCCTGCTCGCCGGTCGCCATCTGCTCGACGCAACCAGCGGCAATACCGGCATCGCCTACGCTATGCTGGGATCTGCCCTCGGCTTCCCCGTCACCCTGTGCATGCCTTCCAACGTATCGCCTGAGCGGAAGAAGATCCTCGGCGCCTATGGGGCGAACATCGTCTGGACCGATCCCGCCGACGGTTCCGATGGCGCCATCATGAAAGCGCGTGAGTTGGCAAAGGATACGGATAAGTACTATTACGCCGATCAGTATGGCAACGACGCCAACTGGAAAGAGCACTACCGGGGCACGGCAAACGAGATATGGAAGCAGACGGAGGGTCGCGTGACCCACTTTCTGGCCGGTCTGGGTACCAGCGGCACCTTCATGGGCGTAACCCGCCGGCTGAAAGAGCTGAACCCGGCCATCCAGTGCATCGCCATGCAGCCAGACTCCCCATTCCACGGCCTGGAGGGCCTCAAGTACATGGCGACGGCCATCGTGCCGCGCATCTACGATGCCAGCATTGCCGACCGCCATGTGGAACAATCGACTGAGGGCGCCTACGAGATGGCCAAGCGTCTCGGCCGCACGCAGGGCCTGCTGCTGGGTGTTTCCGCCTCGGCAGCGGTGGCGGCGAGCCTGAAAATCGCCCAGGAAGTCTCAAGCGAAGGGAAAGAAGCGGTGATCGTCACCATTTTGTGCGACTCCGCCGACAAGTACCTGAGCGAACGGTTTTGGGAGCAATGATGGCAACAACAAGCCAGAGCATCGAGCAAAAGCGGCTGGGCCTGAAGGTCAGCGAAGCGGTCTACGCTCAGTTGCGCGCGCATGGCGAAGAAACCTACCCGCACGAGTGTTGCGGCGTGCTGCTGGGCAAGGCTCTGGACAGCAGCAACGAGGTGCAATCCGCGATTCGTGCCGGGAACACGCGAACCGACTCTGCCCACAATCGTTACCACATCGCGCCGCAGGAACTGATCAGCATCCAGCGGCAAGCCAGGAACCAGGACCTGGACATTGTCGGTTTCTACCACTCTCATCCGGACCATCCGGCCCAGTGGTCACAAACTGACTTCAACGAAGCTCACTGGATCGGCTGCTCCTACGTGATCACCAGCGTGGAGAAGGGGATAGCGAAGCAGACCAACTCCTTTTACCTTTCCGGCACCGGGGAAGACGACAAACGATTTGAAGACGAAGGCATCGAGCGCTGTTGACCGCCGGCCCCGGAAATTATGTCTGCTGTTACATCATTCCAGATTCCGCTACGAGATAGATAAGGGAGAGTTCGCTTGAAGATTCACATCCCCACACCGCTCCGTCAGTTTGCTGCCAAGCAGGCGACCGTGACGGTTGCTGCAACCACAGTTGGTGAAGCGCTCGACGAGTTGACCGTCACCCACCCTGAGCTGAAGAAGCACTTGTATTCCGAAGAAGGCAAGTTGCGCGCATTTGTGAACGTGTACCTCAATGACGAAGACATTCGCTATTTGAGCGACAAAGAGAACACGCCCGTGAAAGATACCGACAACCTTTCGATCATTCCTTCGATTGCCGGCGGGGCGCATTCAGGCGAGTAACGTTTTGCACCAGGCGTGCTGATCACGCCGAAAGAGGAATTTTGTATGGCTACCTTAACGGAAGTACCCGCGACGGCCTTGCCGGCGCTCAGCAATGACGAGATCGCGCGCTACTCGCGCCACCTGCTGCTGCCGGAAGTCGGCGTGGAAGGGCAACAGAAACTGAAGGCGGCCCGGGTGCTCTGTGTGGGCACGGGCGGCCTGGGGTCTCCGCTGGCTTTTTACCTTGCCGCGGCCGGCATCGGCACCCTTGGGCTGGTTGACTTCGATGTGGTCGACGCCAGCAATCTGCAACGTCAGATCATCCACAGCACCAAAGACATCGGCCGCCCCAAGCTGGATTCGGCCGAAGAGAAGCTGAAAGCGTTGAATCCGTACATGAACGTGGTCAAGTTCAACACCATGTTGACCAGCGCCAACGCCATGGAAATCTTCAAGGATTTCGACATCATCGCGGACGGCACGGACAACTTCCAGACCCGCTACCTGGTGAATGATGCCTGCGTGCTCAGCGGCAAGCCAAACGTGTATGGCTCGATTTTCCGCTTTGAGGGGCAAGCCAGTGTATTTGCCACCAAGGAAGGGCCCTGCTATCGCTGCCTGTATCCAGAGCCGCCACCGCCGGGCCTGGTCCCTTCGTGCGCCGAAGGTGGCGTGCTTGGGATTCTGCCTGGGCTGGTAGGCGTCATTCAGGCAACCGAGGCGATCAAGCTGATTCTCGGGCAAGGGGAGCCACTGATCGGCCGCCTCCTGCTGGTGGATTCGCTCAGCATGCGTTTCCGTGAACTGAAGCTGCGCAAAAATCCGGACTGCCCGGCATGCGGCACCCATCCCACCGTGACGGAACTGATCGACTACGACCAGTTCTGCGGGATCCAGCCCGCGGCAGCGGCCGACGCGCCGTCCATCAATGGCATTGATCAAATGTCAGTGACCGCCTTCAAACAGCAGCGCGACGCCGGCAAGGATTACTTCCTTCTCGACGTGCGTGAGCCGCACGAGTTCAAGATCGCCGAGATCGGCGGTTACCTCATGCCGCTGGGCGAAGTGCCGGATCGCGTGGCCGAGCTCGACAAGAATCGAGAGATCGTGGTCCATTGCAAGATGGGCGGGCGCAGCCAGAAAGCCGCAGAGTTCCTGCAAGGAGCTGGTTTCAAGGTGCACAACCTCGCTGGCGGCATCCAGGCCTGGAGCGAGCAGATCGACCCCAAAATAGCGAAATACTAGATCCAGGCACGCCGGTGGGCTGAACGGCTCACCGGCGTGCTTTGCTCCAGCCGCGGTGGCATCGGTATACTCCGGTGGTTTGCATTCCGTCGTTTGGACTGCCGCTCTATTTGACTCGCGGCACGGAGCCTGCATGGATCTCGTCATCATTCGCATACTGTTCGTTCTGGTATTGATCGCTGCCTGCTACTTTCTACGTCCATTCGGCGTAGAGCCCTGGCCTGCGGCCGCTCTGGGCGCCGTAGCTGCGGGCGCCGTCATCGTGTTTGAGCTCCGCGTGCGCGCCCTCAGCATCAAGCGTCTGTTGGGCGCCGTCCTGGGCAGCATCCTTGGCATTGCCGGGGCCGCTGTGTTTGGCCTGGTCCTGGGCCAAACCTTACCCCCGGGTGGCACCCGAGCCGTGCTGCAGCTCTTCGTCCTCATGCTCATGTCCTACATCGGGCTGATGGTGGGCGCCAGCAAGGGAGACCTGCTGAACTTTACCGGTGGCCTGGCTGAGCTCTTTGCCGGCGACAGGGCTGCCGCCGGCAAGCGCAGCCACAAGCTGCTCGACACCAGCGCCATCATCGACGGCCGCATCGCCGACGTGGTCGAGACCGGCTTCCTTGAAGGAACGTTGCTGGTACCAGAGTTCGTCCTGCGGGAATTGCAAGTGGTGGCCGACTCCTCTGACAGCTCGCGGCGTCAGCGCGGCCGGCGTGGACTGGATGTTCTGCACAAAATGCAAAAGCATCCGGCACTCTCTGTGCAGATCATCGAAGATGACTTTCCCCAGATTCGCGAAGTGGACCTGAAGCTGATCGAGCTGGCAAAGAAGTTGGGCGCATCCCTGGTGACCAACGACTTCAATCTCAGCAAAGTTGCCCAACTCCACCAGGTACGCGCGTTGAATCTGAACGATCTGGCGAACTCACTCAAGCCGCTTGTACTGCCAGGCGAGAAGATGAACATCGTCGTCCTGAAAGAAGGTAAGGAATACAACCAGGGTGTCGGCTACCTGGATGATGGCACCATGGTGGTGGTCGATCATGCGCGGCGGATGATCGGGCGCGCGGTGGAGATCACGGTTACCAGCGTGTTACAGACAGCTTCCGGCAAGATGATCTTTGGCAAGGTGGACGAGCTAGCGTCGCGGCCAGAAGCGCTGCGCGGTGTGACGGAGCTCTCGAGCTGACCATTGTCAACCAGAAACGCAGCGACGGCATCCCTTAGGTAAGCCCGCAAATCAGAATTCCGATGAATTTCGCTAAACTGGTCAGAAAAGCACAGAAACAGATTTGACAGGCCGAATCCGGCGGGTACAATCTTGCCGAGAAGCATAGGTTTGCACACTCAAAGCTCCCAGATGGACATCGCCTGCAAACACCCCAAAGTCCGCATCGTCGCGCGTGAAGAAGACGTCGAGTATGTTGAATGTCTGGATTGCGGCCAGGTATTTGACTCCAACGAATATCAAGACATGGCTATTGAAGAAGAAGTGCTTCGCGAGCCGGAAGAAGACCTTAAGTAGCCAGCTTCCACGGGTCACCCTTCAGCGGCACATTGCAGCAAACGCCGGTGCTTCTTTAGCTTTGATGGCGGCTCAAATTCTCGATCCAGCCCCACCGTGTAGCCTTCACGCCTGCATCGAAACAGTGGTGGTTGCCGTTGCATTCGCGCCGGCCCGGCACGGGACAAAAATACAAGGGGGGAGGAAATGCAAAAGCGCACTCTAGGAAAGAGTGGCCTTGAGGTATCGGCACTCGGGCTGGGCTGCATGGGCCTGAGCTTCGGCCTGGGTCCGGCAACAGAGAAGTCTGAGGCGATTCGGCTCATTCGGGCGGCGGTTGAGCAAGGTGTCACGTTTTTTGACACGGCTGAGGTCTACGGGCCTTTCGTCAATGAAGAGGTGGTCGGGGAAGCGCTCGCGCCCTTCCGCAACGACGTCGTCATCGCGACCAAATTCGGCTTTGCGCCTGATCCCAACAACGATGGAAAGTGGACTGCCACCGACAGCCGCCCCGACCACATCCAGCAGGTTGTCGAAGGCTCGCTGAAGCGTCTGCAGACCGACACGATCGATCTTCTGTACCAGCACCGCGTGGACCCTGGCACGCCGATCGAAGAGACCGCCGGGGCAGTGAAAGATCTCATCGACGCAGGTAAGGTAAGGCACTTCGGCCTCTCCGAAGCCGGCGCGAGGACCATCCGCCGAGCGCATGCCGTCCAGCCCGTCACCGCCCTGCAAAGCGAGTACTCGCTGTTTTGGCGTGAGCCGGAAGAGTCTGTAATGCCGACGCTGGAAGAGCTTGGTATTGGCTTTGTGCCTTTCAGCCCTTTGGGCAAGGGCTTCCTGGCCGGGAAAATCGACGCCTCGACAAGATTCGACAGCACCGATTTCCGCGCGATCGTGCCGCGATTCAGCGAAGAGAACCGTCGGGCGAATCAGGCGCTGGTCGAGTTGGTCACTCGGTTCGCGGCGCAGAAGAATGCCACGCCGGCGCAGATTGCTCTCTCCTGGCTGCTGGCTAAGAAGCCCTGGATCGTGCCGATTCCCGGGACTACCAAGCTCGCGCGCCTGGAAGAAAATCTCGGTGGCGCAGGCCTCAAGCTCACACCGGAGGACGTGCGCACGCTGGAGGAAGCGTCCGACGCGATTGCAATTCAAGGCGAGCGTTATCCGGCAACCCACGCCAGGCTGATTGATCGATGATCATTGGTCGCGGGGCCGATGTTCGAGTAACAGCCGCATGTGGCTTTTGAACGACAATTGTATGCGGGCTTCTCGCCGGTGTTTGCTTCACGCCGCAGGCACTGTTGGCCAACGTCACTAGCCCCCAACTTGTCATCCCGAGCCCCCCCTTTTGTCATCCCGAGCGCAGTCGAGGGATCTGCTTTGCGCCTTTCTCCCTCCACAAATTTCTACAGAGCTCCAGCATCGGATGGGCAGAGGAACGTGGGTCTCGATAGCAGCCATCCCGAGCCCCCTTTTGTCATCCCGCCCCCAACTTGTCATCCCGCCCCCCCTTTTGTCATCCCGAGCGCAGTCGAGGGATCTGCTTTGCGCCTTTCTCCTGCCACAAATTTTTACAGAGCTCCAGCATCGGATGGGCAGAGGAACGTGGGTCTCGATAGCAGCCGCTTCGCTGCCAGGAGTTACTCTCCTGCATTGCTGCTGAAAGAATGGTTCTTCTGCGTATCCGATGCAGGGGCTCGTGTAGAAATTTGTGGAGGGAGAAAGGCGCAAAGCAGATCCCTCGACTGCGCTCGGGATGACAAATTGGGGCCTCGTGGCGTTGGCCGACCGACGCGTGTGCGTTTCAGTGACAGCCGGATGTGGCGTTTCAGTGACAGCCGGATGTGGCGTTTCAGTGACAAGCGTATTCGGACATCCCACCACTGTTTGCTTTACGCCGCACGCAATGCCGGCCAACGTCACTAACCCCCCCCTTTGTCATCCCGAGCGCAGTCGAGGGATCTGCTTTGCGCCTTTCTCCCTCCACAAACTTCTACATGAGCTCCTGCATCGGATGGGCAGAGGAACGTGGGTCTCGATAGCGGCCGCTTCGCTGCCAGGAGTTATTATCCTGCCTTCCTGCTGAAAGAATGGTTCCTCTGCGTGTCCGATGCTGGAGCTCATGTAGAAATTTGTGGAGGGAGAAAGGCGCACAGCAGATCCCTCGACTGCGCTCGGGATGACAAATTGGGGCCTCGTGGCGTTGGCCGACCGACGCGTGTGCGTTTCAGTGACAGCCGGATGTGGCGTTTCAGTGACAAGCGTATTCGGACATCCCACCACTGTTTGCTTTACGCCGCACGCAATGCCGGCCAACGTCACTAACCCCCCCTTTGTCATCCCGAGCGCAGTCGAGGGATCTGCTTTGCGCCTTTCTCCCTCCACAAATTTCTACATGAGCTCCTGCATCGGATGGGCAGAGGAACGTGGGTCTCGATAGCAGTCGCTTCGCTGCCAGGAGTTATTATCCTGCCTTCCTGCTGAAAGAATGGTTCCTCTGCGTGTCCGATGCTGGAGCTCTCTGTAGAAATTTGTGGAGGGAGAAAGGCGCACAGCAGATCCCTCGACTGCGCTCGGATGACAAAAGGGGGGCGGATGACAAGGGTGGGCTCGGACGACAAGAGGGGCATCGCCTTTGGTGAGCCGCTGGCTTTTCTATCAAGGCACGAATTGAACTCGTGCCTTGATAGAAAGCCCCCAACCCGGCCCCACCTTCGCATTCACCTCGCGTGAAATTCGCTTAGAAGTTAAACGCCATCTGCAGATCGATGCTTCTATTCGAAGAGGGCGAGGAGAAGAAGCCGCCGGCGAGCGCGTTCGACTTGCCGAAGAGCGGCGACTCCAAAACTCCGACGGGCGCAGCAAGGTTTACATCGTTGAAAATGTTTCTTGCCATGACCGTGAAGTTCAACGAGTAACGCCGCGGCGCGGCTTGATCCATCATGGGCGGCCTTCCGCCGCTGCTGCTCAGTCCCCCAGGGCCAAGGCCACCTCCTGGAGGGCCGCCGCCTCCCGGACCCCTCCCACCGCCGCCCGGGGGTGGTCCATTGAAGCCACCGTTTGCGGAACGCTCTACCGTAGGGCCGATCCCGATAGATTTGCTCAATCGCAGGTTCGTGCTGAACTGGCTGGGCCCGTTCACGAAGTTATAAGGAATGCGGGCGGCATCGGCCGCGGGGCTCAAATCGAACTTGCCATAGGCCGTGTCCATCACATCGGTACTGCCGGCCGTTGCGAAGGCGGGCCGATCGTTGAATTGGTTGTCACCATTGAGATCCTGGCCGACCGTGATGTTGAAGGGCGCTCCCGAGTCGGTCACCAGGAAAGGGCTGACGGAAATACCGAAAGGAGCCTGGTAGTTGCCGCCCAGCAGAAATCGATTGCGCGTGTCGAAGGTGGAGCGGCCATAGTCGGCCCTGGGATCGAACTGGTTTGAAGGGAAGTAGGTGGCGCCCGACGTATCCGCCTTGGCGAAATTCAACACGTAAAAGCCGAACAGGCTCAGCTTGCGTGCGCGCACGCTGAAGTTGGTGATCAGCTGGTTCTGGTGATAAATGCCGCCAGACTGGTACTGATACGTATTCTCATCCTTGCCATTCGGACGAACCCCGGTGCCGGTGCTGATGTCATAAGTGCCCGGCAGGAATGCGTTGATGTTGTCGGTGTATAGCTGATGCAGACCGCGTGAATTGATATAAGTGCTCGCAACGGTGACATTTTTACCAAAACGATGTTCGACGCCGATCGCTGCCTGGGTGTTCACCGGGGCCTGCAGATTCGGTGCGATTGCGTACGTGGTGAGGGCTGCTTCGCTCGCGGCCAGCGAGGGGATGGCGCCCGGCGTTGGATTCTTCACCACATACTGCTGCTGATTGATGCCGTTCTGACGTATCGCCTGCAATACATTCGTCGACTGGAACCGATCGAAAAACCAGCCGTAGCCGCCGCGGATCACCGTGGTTGCCGGCTTGTTCCCGCCGTTGACCGCCCAGGCAAACGCAACCCGGGGAGCGAAGTCGGCGTGGTCGCTGATCCGGTTCTGGCCCTCGTAGCGCAGTCCATAACTCAGCGTCAGGTTGGGCCGCCAACGCCAGTCATCCTGGAAAAACACGCCCGCATCGAAGATCGTCACGCGGGCCGCTGGTGTGCCAGTCGTCACCTCATACTGCGAAGGCTGCCCCGCGGCATAGCTATTGAGGGAAGCGTAGGTGTAGTTGCCATTGAAGCCGGAGGTCGAACTGCTCGCATCCCGCACGGCGCGCAGGCGGGCGCCAAAGCGAATCGCATGCGCCCCTAACGAAGCTGTGGTGTAGTTCTGCAATTCGTAATGGTCCTGCGCGTCGTGCACCGTGCCCAGGTTGTTGCCCCCTGAGGTGAACGCGCCCTGCACCGTGACCGTCGGTGTGGTGAAGAGCGGGGTCTGATCATCGCGATCGCGAATGTATTCAAACCGCGTCTCGTTGATGACCCGGTTGCCCAGTACCTGGGTGTCGCTTAGCTGCAAGGTGTTTTCCTGGTTCAGCGTGTTGTACCCCTGGGACTGCAGCGCAAATTGCGATACGCCATTGTTAGTACTTTTTTGCCGGTCGTACATGTAACGGAGAGTGAGCGTGTTGGTCGGCGTGAGTTGCAAGTCGAGACGCGGGCTCAGGTCGAGGCGTGACTGCGGATTCGGTACCGCAGCCGCGTAGTTGTAAGTGTCCCCGGTGGGGTCCAGCAGTTGTGCGTTGATGATGGAATTGGCGTTGTTGTCACGGCGAAAACCACTCAGGAACCAGGACGCATTCTTGTTTACCGATCCGCTCACATTGCCGAGAAAGAAAGTGGAGTAGTACGCAGGCTCACTGGTGACAAAAGGATTGAGTGAGTTGAAGGCGGAGTCGTTCCCGTTGGCCATAATCGATCCGTGCAGCCGATCCGTACCCGGTTTGGTGAGTATCTCGATGCGCCCGTAGCCTAGTTTGTCGAACTCAGCAGAGAAGGGATTTTGATTCACACGGATTTCGCGGATCGAAGACTTAGGCGGCAGTTGTCCACCGGTGAAGCCATCGATATAGATCTGGCCGCCATTTGGCCCGGCGGCTGGACCGGCGAGTGCATTCAACTCATCCTGCAGTTGATCGGGATCATCTGACAGTGCATCCAGGTCCTTCCCTTTGATCACGATCGAACCGGCGTTGCTGTCCGGGCTGGTGTCGAGGCCGGCGCCCTGCTCGCTTACGGTGATCTGCTGCTGATCGATAGCGATGATCAGGGCAAGGTTCTGCACCGTGGCACGGCTTGCCTGCACAGTCACCAATCTGCGGTTGCGCCAGCGCCAGGCCCTGCGCGGAGACATTGATGGTGTAGTCTCCGGGCGCTAACTGGGGGAATGTATAGCTGCCATCCGCGCTGGTTTCGACCGTCGTGGTGGCGCCGCCGGCGGACTGCAGGATGATCGCAGCTTTCACCACGCGTGCGCCTGAAGGATCGGTGGCGACCCCGTGGAGTGACCCGGTCGCTTGCCAGGCGAACAGGCGGCCCGCCGTGAGAAGCGCCAGGCACAACAGGAGCATTGCTGGGCGCAGTCTGACGGCCAGGCCGGTTGCTGGTTTGCTTGCAGTGTTCCGGGTGGTGTGAGGTGTTGATTGCCGTGGGTGTGTCATCTCATTCAGAAGACACTGGCGGGCTCTGCGCTGCGGTCACAATGAGTAATGGTTGGTAACAGATTGTCACCCGGACGTGACAATTTGTTACATTTCCGCGGTTTGCTCGGCTGGCGAGCAGAGTAGTCTCGAAATTGATAGAAAGACGCAAACGAAAGACACAAAGATGGAGCCGGTTCTTCTGATCGACGACGATGTGGAGCTTTGCTCAATGTTGAGCGATTATCTCGGCCGCCATGGCTACGAGGTGACGTCCGCTCACAACGGCAAAGCTGGCCTCACGCGGGCGCTAGACGGCGGGTATTCCATCCTGCTGCTCGATGTCATGCTGCCGGGAATGGACGGCTTTGAAGTACTGCGCCGGTTGCGAGCCGCGGCATCGCCCATGAACGTTCTGCTGCTCACGGCGCGCGGCGACGATGTCGACCGCATTGTCGGCCTGGAAATTGGCGCTGACGATTATCTTCCCAAGCCGTTCAATCCGCGAGAACTGCTCGCCCGCATCCGCGCCATTCTCCGCAGAAGCGGTCAAGCCGAGGCGCCCGTTATCTCCAGGGCCTTTCTGACGGTGTTGGGCATGGAGCTGGATACGACAGCACGGGTGGCGCGATGCAGTGGCAAGCTGCTCGACCTTACCGACATCGAGTTTGAATTGTTACAACTACTGATGCGTTCCCCAGGAGAGGTGGTTTCGCGGGAACGGCTTGCCGAGAACGTACTGGGGCGCAAGTTTCACCCATTCGATCGCAGCCTTGACATGCACGTGAGCCGGTTACGCCACAAGCTGGATGTTGCGGACAGTTGCGGTGACCGGGTCAAAACCATTCGTGGTGTTGGCTATCAACTGGCCGTGCCGGCGCAAGCGAATGCAGGGAAAGACAACAACTGATGCGTGGGCTCTTCGCCAAAGTATTTCTCGGCTTCTGGATCGCGCAAAGCCTCACCTTTGCCATCACCACACTGCTCATCATGCAGCGACATTTCCTTCGCCCGAATCTTGTGATGGAAGTTCTGCAGTCAACTCTGCCCGGTGCGGGCCTTGCAGCGGCCAATCAATATGAGGCCGCCGGATGTGCGGGCCTGAATGCTTACGCCGCTTCGGTGCGCCAAACGATCTACCTGGCCGATGCACCGGGCCACCTCGTCTGCCAACCTGTCAATGCTTCTGCCGCTGAGGAAGCGCTGACGGCCGTGCAAAGCGGGCCTCGCTCACCGGCGCGGGTGGGGAACCAGGCAGTGTGGAGCGCGGCCGTGCGTTCTGCGCAGGGCCGCACTTACCTCTTTCTTGTGAGCCAGAAGCAAGAGGCGAACGAGCACTGGTTGCGCGATTTATCTCATTTTGCCTTTCCGCAACTCTGGGTTGCCATCGTGGTTTGCGGCGCCACCACCTTCGTGCTGGTGCTGCTGCTTATCCGACCGATTGGTAAGTTGCGGCTGGCTGCTCGGAAACTGGCCAAGGGTGACCTGACCGCGCGCGTGCCCAATACCGGCGGGGATGAACGCTGGTTCGGTGGCGATGAAATCCAGGGCCTGGTACACGACTTCAATCACATGGCAGAGCGGCTGGAGCATTTGGTCGGAGCGCAGAAGCTGCTGCTGCGGGATGTTTCTCACGAGCTGCGCTCGCCGCTCGCTCGCCTGAGTGTTGGGCTGGAGCTGGCGCGTGAAGAGTCGCCTCCGGCCATGCTGGGCCATCTGCAACGCATCGAGCAGGAAGCAGGCCGTCTGAATGCGTTGATTGGACAGCTACTGCGGCTCTCGTCCATGGAAGCAACCGAAGCTGCTACCAATGCTGAGTCTTTTACCTTGACGGAGTTGATGGCAGATCTGCTGCCGGATGCAGAATTTGAAGCACAGCAAAGGTCCTGCAGTATCAGCGTGGTGGGCGACTGTGACTGCCAGATCCAGGGGAGCCCGGAGTTGATTTATCGCGCAGTCGAGAACATTGTGCGCAATGCGGTTCGTTATACGAAGGAACATTCCGCGGTCGAGATCAACATCCGTTGCCAGGGAGATGCCGGAGCACGCATGGTGACGCTCGCTGTGGCCGACTACGGCCCCGGCCTGCCCGAGAATGAGCTGGAAAATATTTTTCGTCCGTTCTATCGCGTGGACGACGCCCGCGGTCGTGACACCGGCGGCTTCGGTGTGGGCCTGGCGATTGCTGATCGGGCCATACGTCTCCACCGCGGAGACATACAGGCGCAGAATCGACCAGAGGGCGGCCTGCTGGTCACGCTGCGGCTGCCCTGTGCGGGTTAGCTAGCCCCCCTTTTGTCATCCCTCGAGCGCGCTCGGGATGACAAAAGGGGGGCTAGCTAACCCGCACAACATGTCGTCGCACACCAAAAAATTAACCTAACACGCAAGGCAATAAACCAAAACACAGCAACAGGCTCACCGCTCTCTTCAACCTGTCGCACCAATCAGTACTGGTGAGAAATCCGGGCTAAGAGCCGATCTATCCGCGCGTGAAGACCGCGGTGACTGGCTGCGGATTTTGTTTCGACTCAATGGTCAGAGCTACGCTTCTGCGACGACGGCCAGCCGGGCGGCATCCCAGGCGGCGAGGCCACCCGCCATTTCAATGAGATTGGTGATGCCGTGCTGGTGAAGAAGGCTGGCGGCAATCGACGAACCGGTTCGGGGCCGCCAATTCTTCGGCAACGGTGGCCGGGGTAACGCGTTCCGTGGGCCACAGGCACCCCGGGGACATTGGTCACGTGTCGAATACGTAGATCATCCTCATGATTGGGTCTGAGTGAGCAGCGATGCCGTGCTTTCCCGCTGGAGCATGCTGAAACAAAACGACCTGCCCCCCGCTTTGTTCGCACTCAGTGAACAATGTGTTAATCGCTGCTTAACTGATCATGCAAAGTGTCTCCTGATAGGGTCGAGCCGATTCGCAATTTTGTACTTGTTACAGATACCGATAACTCCCGTTGAACAAACTGTTCATTACATCTGTACTAAACGGCGGCCCCTTGGTAATTCCTGGGTCTTGGTTACTAAAGATTGGCAAAAATCCCGGCCTGTGTAATTGGTTTGCCACGCGATTTTCATTAGCCTTAGCGATAGAAACTCGGGCATAGCTTCCACTCAGACGGGCCGAGCAGGGGATAAAGCCCTTGCCCGGGACACTAGGAGGCCCCACGCGTACCTTGCTGGGCGAAAACGAGACAATGAAGATCGCTTTTGTGAGTCAGCCTATCGATACCGTTATCCCACCGAAGCAGAATTCCGTGGGTGCCTGCACCTACTGGGCAGCCCGCTGCTTCGCCAGGTCGGCAGAGGTGTTGGTCTATGGGTCGAAGGATATTAACCCTGATCCCTCTGCGGTTGCGGCAGAGTCGGGGATAAAATTCCGCTTGTTCGCAACCACCTGGTCGAATCGTTCGCTTTTCAAGGTGCGCCGGGAGTACTACAAGGTATTCGGTTCGGGATCACCCGTGTCTACATCGCGCTGGATGTTCCCCGAGTATGGCCGCCACATAGCCCGTGACATCGCAAAAGAAAAATGCGATGTCATTCATCTGCAGCATTGTTCGCAATACATCCCGGTCATGCGGGCGCACAATCCAAACGCGAAGATCATTCTTCATCTACACGGCGAATGGTTTTCTCAAACGAATCCAGCGGCCCTGACAGATCGCCTGAAGCAGATCGACCTGCTCACCACTGTGGGCAATCACATCACTGAGAAAACCAGGCGAATGTTCCCCAGGTTTGCGGATCGATGCCAGACGACGTACAACGGAATCGATCCCCGCGAGTTCGAGCGGCAGAGAGACTACGAGGCGCAACGCAAGCGTCCGCTGAAACGCATCATGTACAGCGGAGCCATTTCGCCCCATAAAGGAGTGCACGTCCTGCTGCAGGCCTTCGTGATCGTGGCGCGTCAGTTCCCGGACGTGGTGCTCGACATTATCGGTCCGGTCGGCAATTACCCCATCGAAGAGAACTTCGATTTGCGGGATGATCAGCCGATGATTCAAACCATCCGGCAGTTTTATGACACGGGCGTGAGAACCAGCCTCAAAGCAAGATTGCGGCCGGGAAAATCACACGATCAGAAATACACACAGCATCTCAGAAGCATTGTGCCAACAGATCTGACCGACAGGGTTTGCTACCGCGGTTTCGTCACCCGCTCGGAGCTGGTGGAGAGTTACTACGACGCAGACATCTTTGCGTTTGCACCTATCTGGAATGAGGGTTTTGGTTTGCCACCCGCAGAGGCTATGGCGGCCGGGCTTCCCGTGGTTACCACTCGGTCCGGCACGGTGCCGGAAATCGTGGTGAATGGCACGACGGGCTTTGTGGTGGAAAAGAACAACGTGGAAGAGCTCGCACGCGCATTACTCATGATGCTCGAAGATAGCGATCGCCGCGAGGCGATGGGCCGCGCCGGTCGCCGCCGCATGTTTCAGCACTTTCTCTGGGACACGATCGCAGATGACATGCGCGTGCGCTACGAGGCGCTCTGCCAGAAGCCAGTAGGCGTGATTTAGCGTCCCTCAGCACCTGTAGCTAACAAGCAACTCTTCAGTCATTCACCCCTTGCAGGTTCGTTTGGTCTGTCGCACCCGTCCCCGCCGAAGCTTGTATGGTGTGAGTGAGGTGGCTGATGACGCTCCCCATCAAATCTCCGTGTGAAGAGTCGATTGGCCAGCGCGTAGCCAACCCGACCCAAACGCCGAATGGGCCTTGGGTACTGGTCGCCACCATCCTCGGCTCGAGCATGGCCTTCATCGATGGAACCGTGGTGAATGTCGCCCTTCCCGCATTGCAAAAGGCATTCCATGCATCCTCGGCCGACATTCAATGGGTGGTTGAGTCGTATGCGCTGCTGCTCGCTTCTCTCCTGCTGTTAGGCGGCTCGCTTGGCGATCTCTACGGTCGTCGTAAGGTTTACCTCTTTGGAGTGCTGCTCTTCTGTGCTGGCTCAGCATGGTGCGGCTTCGCCCCGTCTATCAGCTCGCTCATTCTGGCGCGCGGACTGCAAGGCATGGGAGCCGCCTTCCTTGTGCCCGGAAGCCTGGCGCTGATCAGCGCTTCCTATGCACAGGCCGAGCGCGGGAGGGCTATCGGCACCTGGTCCGGGTTCACGGCGATTACCGCCGCGGTCGGTCCGGTTTTAGGTGGCTGGCTGGTGGAGCATCTTTCCTGGCGATGGGTCTTCTTCATCAATCTTCCATTGGCTGCGATCGTGGTTGCTGTGACTTTCTGGCGTGTCCCGGAGAGTCGCAATGACCAAGCGAATACCAAGCTGGATTGGCAAGGCGCCGTTCTCGCGACCGCAGGTCTGGGAGCGATCACGTTTGCTTTGATCGAGGCCTCGACCCGTCGATCCAGTGTCTGGCCCTGGGGAGTGGGAGGCGTTGCGTTGCTAGCTGGCTTCTTTTTTGTGGAAGCAGGTTCGCCATCGCCCATGATTTCTTTACGGTTATTTCGCTCACGGAGCTTTTTGGGCGCCAATCTGCTCACCTTTCTGTTGTACGCTCCCCTGGGCGGCGTCTTGTTCTTCTTTCCGCTCGATCTCATTCAGGTGCAAGGCTACCCCCCGACCAAAGCCGGCGCCGCCTTGCTCCCGCTCATCCTGCTCATCTTTGTTCTTTCCCGTTGGTCGGGCGGCCTGGTGGCGCGCTATGGAGCAAGGTTGCCGTTGACGGTCGGCCCACTCGTCTCTGCTGCAGGTTTTGCGCTTTTTCTCAGGCCTGCCATTGGTGGTTCCTACTGGACCACCTTTTTCCCGGCCGTTATCGTTCTCGGCGTAGGTTTGGCGATAAGCGTCGCTCCTCTCACGACCGCGGTGATGGAAGCAGTTTCAACCAGCGAGGCGGGGGTGGCCTCAGGAATCAACAATGCGGTCTCGAGGATAGCCGGGCTATTGGCAATCGCGGTATTCGGTCTGCTTTTATCCGCCAGCTTCAATCGTGCGCTGGATCGAAACCTGTTGCCGCTGCACCTCTCGCCTTCTGCACGGCAGGCGGTGGATCGCCAGCGGCCCCTGCTGGCAGGAGCACAAACAAGTGACCCGCATATCGAAGCGGCGATCAAAGAGGCCTTTCTTTCCGGATACCGTGAGGTCATCGGAGTGTCGGCCACTTTGGCGTTGCTGGCCGCAGTGAGTGCCCGGATCATTGGAGAAAAGAAACCGTCGTAGTGTCGTTTCGAGTGCTCCTTTAGGCCTGGAGCTCCTGTGCCTTCCGTTGATCAGGCCCACGGGCAAGCAGGACGATGATGCTGATGAGCATGAAGCTGATTCCGGTCACGCAGACCCCGCTCCACCGATACATGCTCCACGCGGCGGCGCCCGCGAGCGACCCTGCCGAACCGCCTGTGAAATAGCAGATCATATAGACCGTATTCACGCGGTTGCGTGCCTCCGGTCTGAGCGCCAGCACGCGTGTCTGGTTGGCAACCTGGGCCGCCTGCACGCCGGCATCGAGAAGGATGACACCCAGAACCAGGGCCCATAGATGAAAGGGGAAAGCCCAAAAGGCGGCGAAGGCTGCCAGCACCAGGGCAATCCCTATGCGCACGACAAAGCGGGGGCTGCGCTGATCAGAAAGGCGGCCGGCGATGGGGGCGACGCCCGCTCCCACTGTACCCACCAGGCCGAAGAGCCCGGCTGCCTGAGCGCCATAGTGATATGGCGGCGTGCCGAGCAGGAACACAAGTGTGGTCCAGAAGACGCTGAAGGCGGCGAAAAACATGGCTGCGACGGCAGAGACCTGGCGTAGTCGCGGAAGCTCTCGTGCAAGTTGCCAAATGGATTGCATCAACTCGCGGTAGCTGACTTTCGCATGTGAGGGCATGGGCGGCAGCGCGAACCGAAGCGTGGCTGCGAAGAACAAGGCGACGCCTGCGGCCAGCCAGAACATGGCGCGCCAGCCGAAGTGGGCGGCGACAAAGCCGCTGAGCGTGCGGGCAAGCAGAATCCCGAGGAGCACGCCGCTCATGATGGTTCCAATGATGCGCCCCTGCTGCTCAGGGGTGGAGAGTTCTGTAGCCAGCGGAATCAGGATCTGGGCGATGACCGTGCTGACACCGATGAGAAAGCTGGTCAGCACCAGGGAGAGCAAGTTGGGCGAAAGGGCAGCCCCGGCGAGGGCCAGTGAAACGGCGACAAAGAGGCAGACGACGAGCCGCCGGCGCTCCACGAAATCACCCAGAGGAATGAACAGCGGCATGCCGGCGGCGTAGCCGATCTGGGTGGCGGTCGCCACGTAGCCGATTCTGTGGACGGGCACATGCAGCGTTGCCGCTATATCGGCAAGCATGGGCTGGTTGTAGTAAATGTTGGCGACGGCCACCCCCGAAGCGGCAGCGAGCATCAGGGTAAGGCGGCGGGAGAGCGTTGGCAATGGATTCATGCGGCTTGTTATGGATGGCCGCTGACGGCCGCTAACCCATTGTAGGATGCCGCCGCATAGCGCAGCACGCGGTCGCGGGAGGATTTCACGACGCGGCCAACTCAACAGCTGATTGCGTGGTTGCCTGGGACTGAAGCGATGAGCCCTCTTCGAGGGCTCATTCAACCCACACCACGGCGCCGCGGTCGAGAGAGGGCAGTGTGAATTGCTTGCCGTTTCCCTGTGGCGTGCCATCCACGACCGTTTCTCGTCCCATAAAGGGCAAGACATGGAGACGCGACCCAGCAACCCCGTCCAGCTTTATCTCGATGTCGCGCTGTGTCTGCGGTGTTGCCACCTCACCACCCCGCAGTCCATCGAAGTTGGCAAAGAAGATGTAGTGGCGACCGCCGATCTTCGCCACATGCGCAACTACGTTGCGTGAGGCAGTTACGTCCACACCGCTGGATACGCTCAGTGTGCGCATCAACTCAGCCGCGATCGACTGGTCCGCGTGCACAAAATCCGCTTCTGCGGCTTTCAGGTACGCCCGCTCCGGGCAATCCGGATACAGTACGGCTTTGCTCAGATCGTGTAACCGCGCATCGGGCTGGCCTGTCAACACGACTTTGCCGCCGTGATCATAGTATTGATGGATTGCTTTCGATTCAGCATCGTTCACCAGGCGAACGTCCGGCAGAACCAGCATCTTTCCGTCGAAGTTGCCGATGGTGCGCGGTGTCACGATCCTGAACTGAACATGATTCTGTAGCAGTAGCAAAAGCACGCCGCGATACGAAGCGATGAATTCCTTGCTGAAGAAGTTCCGTGTTGCGTCAGAAAAATACACGCCCACAGCGCCCACGGCTTCGCGGTGCACGCCAAAGATGTCCTCATGAGCGGCGACCCAGTGGAATACTTCTGAGCGTGTCGCCATGTCGTTCGACCCGGACATTACGTGCCCGCTCGCATCCCACAGGTTGGCGCCCGCCATCAGTTCCGACACAAACAGGTTCAGCATGGCGTCCCGTGGTTTCACATGCGGAGCACCATCCCAGGAGTAATTCAGAATCCACGTTGGCTTATCCCCGGCGAATGCTCTGAAGCTGCGCATGCCCACCTGGTACTGGAACCAATCCAGAGGACTGCGCGAAGCTGCCGTGTGATCTTCGCCTTCTCCAAATTCATATTCGTGAGCGATCGCATCTACCTGGGGATAGAGCTGGTAAACATCAGCGCCCACCCGGGGAGCTTCTGCTTCGATCCCGGGATAGATTTCCGGTATGAGCGAGATCGATGAGTTCACCGCCACGGCGTTGCTGCGGATCTCTGCCAGGAAGTCAGTGATGGTCTGAATTCGAAAATCCATCCACTTGCGAAAACCGGGATCGGCAAAATCGCCGATCTTCACATCCTTACGCGCATCGAGGCCGGTCTTGCGGCGGAAGGCCTCGACTGTAAAGTCATCGAAGCTGGCCCAGCTATCCTCCCATCCCGTGAAGTGAGTCATCCAGTAGGGTATGTCGACATAAATGCCGTCAACGCCGGTAGCCGCGATCTGGCGAATGCGCTGCATGTAAAGCTTGCGCCAATCGGCCGCATACGGGCTCACCCAAACGTCCTCTTCGCCCTTGGCAATCCAGAACGCCGCTTTGGTGTCGAAGATCGCCGGCTGCCCGGTCTTCTTGCGCTGCAGCCACTCCGGATGTTCTTTGGCCAGCGTGTGCGGACCATCCGCATGCTCAGAGATACATTCAAACCCGGCGATATAAACGAATGTCTTGTTGTTCGCCTTATGGGCCGCCGCCGCGACCTTTCGAATGGCTTCGAGCTTTGCCTCAGGTTTCCACAAACTCTCGTATCGTCCAGGAATGTCGTTGTCCACTTCGATGCCGTAGACACCGCTTGCCTGCGCCTGCTTCACAATTTCCTCGGCGTTGTCAGACTTCAATGGGAAAGCCGCGATCCGCACCTTTTGCAGCCATTCCCGATTGCTGGTGTCTGAGCTGTGCTGCGCCTGCAATGGCCCGATCGCCATCGCGGTCAATCCCAGTAAGCCGAAGAAAAATCGAACAGGGTTCGATCGTGTCATCCGGTGCCCTCCGCCGCACATTTTCAAAACTGATACCTCGCTCCAAGCTGCATGTTCCGGGGCAATGATCCGGACGCGGTGCTTGAGATGAGACCGAACGTCGAGTCACCGTACTTATAATCAGGCAATCCGAACCGCACTGTGTTTGTGCAATTCAGGCAGTCTCCGTGGAACTCCACCTGGCCGTGGTCGCCGAGTTTATAGATACGTTCCACGCTGATATCCGTGCTGTGGATACCGTCACTGCGCAAGTTGGAAAAGTAACGAGGAGCGTTCCCCGCCTGCTGGTCGCCGGGATCTGCAAAACAGTTTGCATTGATGTAGGGCATCCCATACTCGGCCGACTTGTGGATACTCATCCCGGTCGTCAGCGACTGTGACTTGGCACACGTAAGGTTGGGCCGCTGGTTGCCATCAGCGAGCCGCGCATTGCCCATAGTGATCGCCAAGGGCTGCCCGGTTTGAAACGTGGTCAGTGTGGTCAGCTGCCATCCACCGACAACTGCGTTCATGGCGCGATTCATGTTGGCGCCAATCAAAGTTCCACGGCCAACCGGAACCTGCAATACCGCCGCCAGTACAAATCGGTTGGTCGCATCATTGCCGCTCACAGACTTCTCCGCCCCGAGATTATCCAGCTCCTGTGGATTGCCATTGTTCAGAGTTCCTACGAAAGCGTTAAAGCCTGTCGAGGAGTTATCCGTGTTCTTCGACCACGTGTAATTGCCTTCGAAGTTCAGGTAGCGGCCTTCGCGCTTTTGAAACACCACCTGTAGCGCGTTGTACCAGGAGCTTGCAATCAGTCTTGGCAGGCCCTGAAAGGGTCCATCGAATTGCGGATAGGGGCGCAGCAAATTAATCAGCGGCAATTGAGCATCCCCATAACGCGACTCTGGTTCGTTAAAGATTGCCGAGGGTCCAGAAAATAGACCCTGAAAAGGATTGTCTACCAGCGATGCCAATTGATCGCTGGTGTACTGCCGGCGCACTGCTGAGGGAATGAAGTTGCGGTTACTTGTGCTGTTGTAGCCGCCCCAGGGAAGGTGTGTGCTGCGATTGGCCGAGTAGTTGATGCCGAGCACAACATTGCCTCCGAATGCTTGCTGGATCCCGAGGTTCCACTGGTAGATTTCGGCGTTGCGCGCCACGCCGGTGTCAAGATTATTGCTGTTCGCCAGGCCCCATTGCGCCAGCTTGCCGTACTTCTGGCCTTGCGGCTGTTGAATACCTGAGGGGAAGGGATCTTCGAGGGTTGCCGAACGCGAGAGATAACCGTCCTTGCTAAAGAAAACCGCGGGGCTCGCTGTGTAGGCTGTTCCCGGGTACTGAAAGTTGGTCGCCACGTTCATGCCGTAATACACGCCGGCGCCGCCGCGGATCACGAGTTTGTCGTTCGCCAGGTAGGCGAAACCGAACCGAGGCGCAATATTATTCCTATCTGCCGGAGCACTTCTCTTGTGGGAAGAGGCAAACAGGGTCGTTCCCGCCAGGTTGCCGTTGAAGCCAGCAATGCCGATCCCGCTGTCCCCGCTAAAGTCGCTGAACTGCGTGTTGTTGTGCCGTTCCGTGTAAGGGGAACTCCACTCATAGCGAAGACCCAGGTTGAGGGTTAGCTTGCTGTTTACCCGCCAGTCATCTTGCCCGTAGAAGCCCGTCTCCTTCGACTTATCCGCTACCGATTGAGTTACATTAATGCTCCCTGAGTCGCCATAGCCCAGCAACAGACCCGCAAACGAGTTTCCCTCGATCCCGTTGTTGGTATTGAACGGAACCTGCGCGGTGACATCCTGATGGAAACTGAAAGAACCATTCGGGTAATTAGGCTGGAAGAAGTTGTTGTAAAACAGCCGCTGCTCGCCCCCGAACTTCAGCGTGTGCTGTCCCTTGGTCCACGAAAAGGAAGAAGAGTAATCGACCAGCGTATGGGCGAAACTTGTATCCACACAGCATTGATCAAAGATCGAAGTCCACGGTGATTCCGGCATGATGATGGAGGGCATGCGGACCACGCCGTTCTGCTCCAGGTAGCTGGGAAACCCGACCGACGTTGGGCTGGGATAGTTACTGTGCGAGGGCTCCTTCACACGGTCCAGTCCAGCGGTCACCGTCCACAGCGTATGCGGGGTCGGCGTATACGAGTAAAGCAGCCCATCGTTGAAGACTCTCTCGGTGTAGCCAGTGCCATCGTTGAACTCGCCATCGCCGAATACCGTTGGGGTGTTGCCGTGAGCGAACACGTTGCTGTAGCGGCCCGAGAGGATCGATCTTTCACTAAAGTGCTGGTCGATTTTCACGTCGAACTGTAAGGCTTTGGCAGTCGAGAGAATGACCTGTCTGAAGTTGTTGGCGCCAGAGACCGGGTCGCCCGCAGTGTTCGGTTTGGGATACAGCTTGAGAATGGCCTGCCCAACGGGATCAATCTCGGTTTGCGGGATCACGTTATTGACATAGGCCGGCCGGGTATACGAGACGGGATCGATTTGAAGCGGATCGAAAATCTGGTTCAAAGTCGGGTTGCCGCCTGGGTCGTAAGTCATCGCCTGCGAAAAATCGCCGTTGATCTGCGCCTCAGTCGGGACCGTTGCCACAATGTTCACCGGGTTGCTGGCGATCACTGATTCCAGGTCGGCGAAAAAGAACGTTTTGTTCTTGCGGATTGGGCCGCCCAGCGAGAAACCGAACTGATTTTGCGAATGGCCCGGTTTGGGGCCGCTGTTGAAGTAATCGCGGGCATCGAAAATTGAGTTCTGGTTGAACTCATACGCGCTGCCATGTAAGGCGTTCGTTCCCGACTTCATCACCTCGTCCAGTACGGTGCCACCGTTGTTGCCGTATTCCGCCGAGAAGCTGTTGTTCTGCACCTTCACTTCCTGCAGCGCTTCCACGGTCGCCTGATAAAAGATATTGGAGGTCCCACCTTCCCCCTCCTCGGGCGCGGTGGTGGGCGAACCGTCCAGCCTTATCTCCGCCGTCGCATTGCGCTGGCCATTGGAAACAAAATTGGTTCCCGCGGGATACCCGTTCTGAATGCCGGAACCGGCCGTCTCCGTGACCCCGGCGGCCAGGAAAGCCAGTCCGAACGGATCACGATTTTCCAGCGGCACCTGGGTGAGATATTTTGTTCCCACGTCTGTTCCCAGGGTCGCGTTATCTGAATCCAGGAGCACCGGCACACTTTCAACGGTGACACTCTGATTGGCTGTGGCCGGCATCAGGGTGACGTTCAACGTGGTCTGCTGATTCACCGCGAGGGCGATGCCGGCCTTCTCCACTGGCCCGAACCCCTGGGATTCAACCAGCATCCGGTAATTCGAACCCCGCACGGCGGTAAAGACGTAGAGACCGTGATCGTTCGCAGTGGTCTTTTCGGACACACTTGTTCCAACATCAGTCAGCGTGACAGTTGCTCCGGGGATAACAGCGCCCCGCGAGTCAGAAACTGTACCGCGAATTTGCCCCTGCTCGCTCGATTGCCCGCTCACCATAATTTGGAGGCAACAGAAAACCAGGAAAAGTGCGCCGATCCGGAACAAGCGAATAGACTTCACCGCCAGCCACCTCCACTCAATCAGGGTTATTTATCGTGTTACGTTTTGTTACGTAGATGAGTGTTTAGCGGCTTTTCTTTGCGGTGTCAAGGGAAAACATGGAACACGGGCAGGCCAGTCGCGATGAGGCGGCAGCTGTGCGGTGATGTGCGTGGCGTGTACCGGCTCATTGAGTTGCGGAGGAACGCTGAGTTACGGCGCGAGCGCCCCAGTTTGCTGCAGGCACTATCAAGCCAACGGAAGACAAGGCGATGCGTGCTGCATTTACCGGACTGTGCCAGGTTGTCACAGCATAGCCATTGAAGCCTGGACGGTTCAGAGGCCAGACACATGCGGGACCAACTGCTTTGTACCAATGCACGATTGAGAGAGGCTGCGGCAAATCGCCTGCCCTGTATCAGGGCACGACTTTAGTCGCTGCCGTAAAGGTCGGAGGAATGCGAGGCTTCAAGCCCCTGTACAGTCCTTCTCTCTCCGCTCAACTTGTTTGAGCAAGTTTGCAACTCGATAGCGTTGGAGGGCGCGCTGCTTTTGTTATCAATCAAGCCAGTGCGGGTACGTAGACGCCCACCACTCCCGCATCCCGGCCACCAGCTTCGCTTTCAGGGCTATGGTGTGGTCTTGCTGGTCAGGCTTGCCGGCGCTTCGTGGATGTGGTGGATGATGATGGTGTCATCTTTGAACTCCACCTTGTCGTAGTCGCGGCCAGTGCTTGCGACGTAACAGCCACAGTCTGTATTGGCATGATGCGCCAGCTCGATGCCCTGGGTCGTACCCATCAGGGCGGCCTTGGCGTGGATCAGCTTGTCCTGGGCGTCGGCGACCGCCTGCTTTGCGTCCGCCATCGATTTCAACTCAGCGGGCGTCAGCTTCTCGATCCTCTCCGGAGAGACGGTGGTTTCGTGCGGAGGTACGGCACTCAGATCGGGGGCTTGCGGCTGCAGAAACGCGAGCAAAAGAATGGTCGTAATCATGGCGGTCTCCTACTACTAAGAGTCTAAACCCCTATGTCGGCGCGGATGGCCTGCGCAATGCGCTCCGCGTGCTCACGCATCTGCTGTTCTGACTCGGCTTCAATCATGACCCGGGCCAGCGCTTCGGTGCCGGAATAGCGCACCACCACCCGGCCGTTGCCATGCAGTTCAGTCTCTGCCAAGTGGATGCTTTCAACCACGGCTGGAATCTGATCGAGCGGCTTCTTCTCACGCACTCGCACGTTCATGATCACTTGCGGGAACACCTTTAGATCGGTCAACAAAGCATGCAGAGGTCTGCCGGAGCGCGCAACGGTATCGAGCAGCACCAGCGCCGTAAGCAGGCCGTCGCCCGTAGTGCTGCGGCTGGGGAAGAGAATATGCCCCGACTGCTCGCCGCCCAGGCTGGCCTGGTTTTTCTGCATCATCTCCAGAACGTACTTGTCACCCACCGGAGCGCGCAGCATGGCAATGCCGCTGGTGCGCAAGGCCGCCTCAAGTCCCATGTTCGACATGGTAGTCGCCACAACGAGATCGCCGGCCAATTCCCCTTTGGCCTGCATGTCACGCGCGGCCACCAGCAGTACGCCGTCCCCATTCACCACCCGGCCCTGGGCGTCGGCAAAGAGAGCCCGATCGGCGTCGCCGTCGAAGGTGATGCCCATGTCCGCGCCCACTTCCAACGTTTCGCGGGCGACGACGTCGGGATGCAGCGCCCCGCAATGTTCGTTGATGTTGCGGCCATTCGGAGTCACGTGGGTGAAATGAATGTCTCCGCCGAGCGAGGCGAACAGCTCGGATGCGATGACGGCGGCTGCGCCGTTGGCACAATCGATAACGATTTTTTTCCCCGCCAGGTTTAGCCCAGGCACAGCGCCGCGCAGGTAAACCTCGTACTCAGCGCGAAACACAGGATCCACAGGAGGCGGAGCCGTCGCCTGCTCGCTCGTACCACCCAGGTGCTCGCGCTGCCGAAAAATCTCTTCTTCGATCAGCATCTCGGTGGCATCGGGAAGCTTGTATCCGTCACCGCCAAAGATCTTTATTCCATTGTCTTGCCAGGGATTGTGCGAAGCCGAGATCACTACGCCGGCAGCGAACCGGTGCTTGCGCGTGAGGTAGGCAACGCCGGGCGTGGTGATCACGCCCGCGTGCAACACATCGGCTCCGCCACTGCGCAAACCTGCCGCGATGACGGCAGAGATCCAGGAGCTGGACTCGCGTGTATCAGCGCCCAGCAGCACCCGCGGGTTGGAGTTAGATTTTTTCAGCGACAGCGCCAGGGCGAGGCCAGTGGCGAAGATGGTTGGCCGATCAAGGGGTGGTTCTCCGGCAACTGCACGGATGCCGTCCGTTCCAAAGAGTTTTCTCATGAAGTGGTTTGTGAGGTTTTCCTTTCGAGCACACGACTGGTTAAGGAGCTATGGGCGAATCGTGTGGTCAGCACGCTGCCTTGCTCGGCAGCGGAGGCTTCACGAATCAAGCCGCCCTGTTCATCAAAGACCAGGGCATACCCCCGGTTCAATACCGCTAAAGGCGAAAGCGTCTGCAGGCGAACATCGGCCCGGGCATGCTTTGCGCCCAATCGCAACAGTCGCTCCTGCTGAGCGCGGCCCATGCGGACCTCGAGGGCTGTGAGCCGTTCGCGTACCGTCCGCAGTTTGTGACTTACATCCTGACGCAGCAAGCGCGCTTCGAGCCGCTGCAACTTTTCCGACATTTGCCGGGTATGCCGGTGCCAGGCGGCGTCCAACTGGTACTGCAACTCGTCCACCCGCTGCTGGCGGCGAGTCCAGGCGTTGCGCATACGCGCGAACGCGGCCGGCGCAGACAATCGCGAGAACCGCTCCTGCGCGATCATCAATTGATAGCGGGTGGCCTGGATGAGCCGACGCTGTAACTGCTCCAGCCGTTCTTCGATTTTGTGCTGCGCTTCCGTCAATAGCTCGGCCGCTGCCGAAGGGGTAGGCGCACGAAGGTCCGCCACGAAATCAGCGATGGTGAAGTCGGTTTCGTGTCCAACCGCCGAGACCACGGGCAGCTTCGATTGGCTGATGGCGCGGGCCATCAACTCACTGTTGAACGGCGCCATATCTTCCAGCGAGCCGCCGCCGCGTGCAATCACGATCACATCGACGGTCCGCGCTTTATTGAAAAAGGTGATACCTGCGGCAATCTCCATAGCCGACGTATCCCCCTGCACCGTAGCGGGATAGATCTGCACATGCAGCGAAAGGTGCCTGCGCCCGGCCACGTTGAGAAAGTCGCGGATAACGGCTCCCGTGGGCGAGGTGATGATGCCGATGCAGTGCGGGAATGCGGGCAGCAGCTGCTTGCGCGCGGCATCGAATAGACCTTCTTCTTGCAGCTTGGCCTTGAGCTGTTCAAAGGCGACTTGCAGCGACCCGGAGCCGACTGGCTCGACGAACTCCGCCACCAGTTGCATCTGCCCGCGCTGCTCGTAAACGGAGACACGCCCACGCACCAGGATCTGCAGCCCGTCTTCCAGGCGGAAACGCAGCAGCAGTGCCTGGCGGCGGAACATGACCACCGGCAACTGGGCGTCGCCATCTTTCAGCGTGAAGTACACATGTCCGGACGGGGCGGGGCGGTAGTTGGAAACCTCACCTTCGACCCACACATCGGCGTATTCCCGCTCGATGTGGTTTCGCACCTCTCCTACCAACTGACCCACGCGCCAAACACGGCGCGGGTTGACCGGCGCTTCGTCGAAGCGCAGCCCCAACTGACTCAAAGATTCCTCCTGCGGATTGGGCAGACTGCCTCCGGGCCAATGTCGTGTCCCAGTTTACCGGCGAAAGCGGGAGAGTAGATAGAACACCAGCGATAACACGATACTGAGCAGGATCGAGGTGCCCAGGGGGAAGTAAACCGAAAGGTTTTTACCGCGAAAGGAAATGTCTCCCGGAAGACGTCCCAGCGGAACACCCGTACGGCCAAGCAGCAGGACCAGACCGCCAGCGACCAGCAGCACCAGACCCAGACCAATGAGCAATCGGCCCAAATCATTCATGGTTCTATTTTAGTAGGGGCGCAACTAATCCCAAATCCGTTATCGGGACAACGCCAGTTGCGTAAACAGGTGGAAGGTTGACAAAAAGCGCTCGGGGTTGGGTACAGATGTCCCCCACTCAAGCCAAACGCGGCTTGAATGGGCCACCCTGCCGTTGCTTGCGTTTGCCGATCCTGATCTTCCGAGTTTCCTTGCTGCCCGCCCAGAAAACCTCGGAAGAGCAGAAAGCCCCGGGTGGCCCATTCAAGCCGCGTTTGGCTTGAGTGGGGGACATCTAAACCCATTACTGCGGCCCCAGCGGACCCCGCTCGATCAAACTGACCAACTCCGCCATCAGCACCTGCAACCGCTCCACTTCTGCTTGCTCCGGCTTGTCCGCCCGGCCAAACAGCACCTCCGCTTCACGCGCCAGATCGGTACCGCGGGGCAGCCCGAAGGTGCCCAAAACGCCGGCCAGCTTATGAGCTGAATCGACCGCGCTCAATTGGGTAGCCTGATCCAGCCGATGCTCAAGCAGCAAAGTGCCGGCTTCCTGCAATTGCGCCGCGCGTTCAGCAACCGTGTTTCTGCTGCGGATCCAAAGTGCGGAAAGCATCGCCTGTAGCTTTTGCTCGTGCGTCTGTGTATCGGGAACCGTGTTTTCGTCGCTCGTCATGCGCTCAACCAGCCTCCTTCCAGCCAAGAGCGGCAGAGATCTGGCGAGCCAGGGTGAGCGGGTCGAATGGCTTGAACAGAATCGCCGCCACGCCCATTTCCGCGAAGCGTACCTGGTCCGACCCCTGCACCTTGGCAGTGAGCAACAGGACCGGAATCTGCGATGTGGTGCCGCTGGCCTTCAGCTTGAGCAGGGTAGTGGGTCCATCCATCTCCGGCATCATGACATCGAGCAAAATTGCGTCTGGATGCTCCGTGGCGGCGCGCTCGATGCCTTGCTTGCCACTGCTGGCCAGCAGCACGTCCCACCCGGCTACGGTCTCCAGGCTCATACCCGCTACCAGGCGAATGTCGTCTTCGTCGTCAATGATCAGGATGCGGCGTGTCATCATAGGTTTTTTATCTGCGGTTTTGTCTGCGGCAGTGAAAAGGTTAATCAGCTTTCAAAGGTTTGGAGACGTACTTCCATCCCAGCCCTGAGGCACTTCGCTGCCTTCGTTTGGCTGGCGAAGCATCGAGAGAACCAGTGTCTCCACGTCTTGCAGTTGTACGCGCGCCTTGGTCAGGAACTCGGTGTGCCCCAGCCGCAGCTTCTTTCGTTCGCTCTCACTCAGGTCCTGTGCTGAATACACCACCAGCGGAAGCTGCTTCATCTCCTGCTGTTGGCGGAGCCAGTCCACCAGTCCAAAGCCATCGCCATCGGGCAGCGCGATATCGAGAATCAACAGGTCTGGCCGCGACGCGACACACAGCTCCATCGCTTTGCGTTGCGTGGCGGCATGGTGGATCTGGATGCCGGCACGCTCGAACGTCGCCAAAATGACCTTGGCGAGATCGGTATCGTCCTCCACCAGCAATACGCGGGAGGGCTGCTTCTCCCCCTGCAGCACGCGGGAGAGTGCGGCCAGCATGGAATCTGTTTCCAGCGGCTGCTCCAGCCACGCATCCGCCGCTTTCTCCACTTCCGGGTCGTTCATCGCCCCAAAAGCGCTCAGCACGACCACCGGGATGGCCGCCGTCCGCACATCGTCACGCAGGAGGTGTAGCGTTTCCCAACCATGCAGGCTGGGCAGGCTCATATCCAGCAGAATCGCCTGGATAGGCGTCTGCCGAGCGATGACCACGGCTTCGTCGCCGCTCGCCGCTTCGAGGACGGTGTAGCTATTCTTGCGCAGGCTCTCGACCAGCACCGCACGCGTTTCAGGATTCTCATCGCACACCAGGATGGAGGTGGCGTTCACGGCCAGCGCGGATCCGCCCGTTAGTGCCAACTCGGACTCACGCATCATCGAGGGCAGGAACATGCGGAACGTGGAGCCGCGATCCGGGTTTCGCTCTGCCCAGATGCGCCCGCCGTGCTGCATCACAATGGTGCGGCAAATGGCCAGGCCGAGACCCGTGCCGCCCTTCTGCCGCGCGTCGGAAGCGTCCACCTGCTGGAAGCGATCGAAGATCGATTCCAACTTGTCTTTAGGAATCCCGCGCCCATTGTCACTCACGCTGACCGCCACCCCATCCAGCAGGCGCTCGAGCGACACCGTCACCTGTGACTGCGGCGGCGAGAACTTGATCGCATTGCTGAGCAGATTGGTCATTACCTGCTGCAGGCGATCAGGATCCACTTCCACGTGCACCGGCCCGGAATCCAGCAACAGCTGCACCTTGGCGGCGTCTGCCATCGGCGTCATGGCGTCGATCGCCTGGCGAGCCAGCTCTTCCAGATCGCAGTTGCGATAGGTGAGCGGGGCGCGCCCAGACTGCATCCGTTCCAGGTCAAGTATGTCGTTGATCAGTCGAACCAGGCGATCGGAATTGGTAACCGCAATGCGCAACAGGTTCGATGCCTTCTCGCCCATTTCTCCCAGCAGCCCGGTGGCCAATAAGCCCAGGGCACCGCGGATCGAAGTAAGCGGCGTACGCAGCTCGTGGCTGACGGTGGAGACGAACTCATCCTTCATGCGATCCAGCGCATACCGCTGGCTGATGTCGCGGAAGCTGAGCACGCTGCCGACGGCCACATTGTGCTCGACCATGGGAGTTACCGAGAATTCAACCGGGAACGAAGCCCCGTTTCTGCGGTAGAACACATCCTGCCCGCTGGAGCCTTCGCGCACCATAAAGGCGCGCCCGGTGCGGCACTGCTCTGAGCACTTCTCCCGGCCTTTGCGTTCTTCGTGCACTACGGAATGCACGGTTCGGCCGATCAGGTCGAAGGCGTGCGCGCCGAGCATGCTGGCCGCGGCAGGATTCACAAACACGATGCGACCGGCAGAGTCGGTGCCGAAAATGCCATCGGCGACCGAGTTCAGAATCGACTCCTTTTGCCGATTCAGTTCTTCCAGGCGGCTCTCCTGCGCGGAACGCGCCATGAACTGGCCAATGGACGCGCAGACCGTTTCCACGGTGGCCATCATCTCGTTGTCTTCGCGCTGCTTCTGGCGGCTGAAAAACTCAACCACCGCGATCACCTGGTTCCCCACCCGAACGGGGACGCCCCAGCCAGTCACCAGGCCATCCGCCAGGGCGGACGTGGCACGGAGGAAATTGCTGTCCTCCTGCAGGTCTTCGATCCAGCAGGGGCTTTCGGCAGCCCAAATCTGGCCCGGCAGATCCTTGCCCTTTTGCAATACACGGCCAATGCTGTCGCGATGGAACTCGACGCAGGCGCGATCAGGAGCGTACCAGCCGGCCAGGTAGCGGGTGTGGTGGTCGCTGCTCACAAACCAAAGGCCCGCCATATCAAAGCCCAGGTTGGTGCCCAGGGATTCCAGCATGGCCGGCAGAGCTTCATCGGAAGTGGTCGATTCGCCCACCACCTGGCTGACAGCGAGTTGCATGGCCAGGCGGCGTTCGCGCTGGTACTGGGCAGTCACGTCGCGGAAGATACAGCGGACCGACATCGGCTCCCCGCGATCCTGGCGGCAGCTCAGGCTGGCTTCCAGCTCGCGATACATGCCGCTCGCATCCTGCACCCGCAGGTTGGCCCGGTCGATGCGCTCGCCCTTCAGCGCACGGATAAACAGGCTGGCGGCGCTGGTCTGTATCTCCGGCGGAAACGCCGCTTCAAAATTGATCAGACTCTCGAAGGCCGCGGCGCTCTTGCCAAAGCAGGTCTGCCAAGCCGGGTTCACATAGAGGTACTTGGACCGCGGGCTGAGGGTGGCGATCATCTCCTGCGAGTTGTCGAACAGATCGCGGTAACGCTCTTCACTCTCGCGCAGCGCGTGCTCCGCGCGCTTGGTCGCGGTGAGATCGGTGGCGATGGCCAGCAGGCCGGTCAGGGATCCCTCGGCATTGCGCACCGCGGAGAGGTAAATCATGGCCGGGAATGTGGTGCCGTCTTTGCGGCGGCAGACAATTTCAAAGCCGCGCACCCGGCTTACCGGGAAGCTGGTGACGTACTGCACATAGTGCTTCAGCGCGGCCGAAATGCCTTCCATCTCAATGGAAGGGGAGCGATCCAAACGAGAAACCAGCAATTGCCCTACGCGTTCCAGTTCACCTTCCGGGAAAAGATCCTGCGCCGTGACCTGGCCCAGCACTTCATTCGACCGGTAACCCAGCATGCGTTCTGCCGCGGGATTGAATATGAGGAGGTTGCCTTGCAGATCGGTGGCCAGGATCATCGGCCCGGCGGAATCGAGGATGCTGCGCTGTAGTTGCGCTACCTGCTGGACTTCCCACTCCGCCTCGTCCTGGCGGGAGGCATCGAGAAAGCTGTGCACACAGAGCCCGATGAGCACCACCTGGGCAAACGCCCAAATGATGACGGCGACCGAAAAGGTGCCGCCGTGGCCCAGCAGTAGGACCAGCCCGCCATAGGCAGACAGCAATAGCGCAACGGCGAAAAATATGGTGGACGGCAGCCTATCCCGAAGCCAGTTCACTCTTACTCGATGTGTGCGGGTCTAATTGCTGAGATCTACCAGGTCCGCCCGTCTTCTGCCCCCTAAAACAGGAGAAAGAAACGTACTCAGGCCCATGCAACGCGTTCTCTGTAGGGAGTATAGGGGGTCAAATTCCGTCCATACAGTGACTAAACGTAGTCCACGCACAGCATGCGGGTAGTTCTCACGCACATCCAACGGGTCAAACCGGGGGAAAGTTGCAGCGGATGAGCAGTGCGTTCGTGGTTGCTGTCGCTGACGCACTGGCTCTTCTTCGAGATTAATAACGGCGGAACGGTATTACCTTGGCACGGCTCTCAACCAACTTGTCTGAAAGCGCGGCCATACGGCCCAGGGACCAAAACCCCAGGAACATTACGGTGTAAGTGACTATCAAACCAACCGCACTCAGGATCAGAGACAAGGTAAACCCCCACGACGATCAATGGACTGCGTCCTGGGGGATGCCTCGAAGTATACCGACTCCCGAGGCGCTATCTGGGAAAAACGATGGACGCCACTGCCACTTTAGTACCAGTTGTGGAAAGCAACAGTAAGCGCAATGGTAACGGCCCCATACCTGGAGGGTACGGGGCCGCGGAATCAAGGACGAACTGTCTGGTTAAGCGGTGACCGGCTCCAGCAGGCGCGACCAACGCCGCTCCTTGCGCTCGCCATGTGCTTTCTTGTGATAGGCATAGCCCGTGATCAGTGGCAGCGCCAGGGTGGCTTCGCTGAACACCATCTGTTCGAACGTGGTGTCGACCTTGCCCCACGAACTCGCTTCCTTCAATGTGCTGGAGGAGAGGGCGCCGTCGCGGACATCGGCCACGGTGATCTGGATGGCGTACTTGTGCATCGGGGCGTCCACCCCGAGGATCTCTGCCGAGACGACGATGTCCTGGGCGAAGTTCTTGGGTACGCCGCCGCCGATCATCAATAGCCCGGTCGTCGGGTTGGCGATCTTCAGCTGGGTCAATTCGTAGAAGTCCTTGACCGAGTCGATGGACACCTTGGGCTTGTCGCCGCGGGCGTGCTGGTGAGCCACCAGGCCAAAACCAGCGGAGCAGTCACTGAAGGCAGGCACGAAGATCGGCACATCCTTCTGGTAAGCCGCATAGATGATGCTGTCGACGCCACCCTTTTCCGGTGTCTTGCCCTGCTTCTCCAGGTAAGCGCCCATTTCGCGGATGAACTCGCGCGAACTGTAAGGGCGGGGATCGAGTGAATCGGCGATCACCTTGCAGGTGTCGTCGCACTCGCGCAGTTCTTCCTCATCGATCAGGGTGTCGTAGATGCGATCGATCATCAGCTCCCGCAGGGTTGCGTCTTCGGTGCCCTGGCGGTAGAGGTCGTCCGCGATCCAGTGCTTGTAACCCAGCGCTTCGAAGAAGTCCTGATCGACGATGTTGGCGCCGGTTGAGACAATGGCATCGACCATGTTGTTGCGAATCAGGTCCACAAAAATCTGCTTGAGCCCGGCGCTGATAAGCGAGCCGGCCAGGCAGAGAATGACGCCGCACTCCTGATCACGCAGCATGCGTTCATAGATGGAAGCCGCCCGGGCAAGGTCACGGGAGCTGTAAGCCATGGACTGCATCGCGTCGACCAGCGGAACCACATTGTGCTGCTTGATATCGACGTGCTTGATAGGGGCGGTGAGAAGCTCTTTTTTCGTTGGCATATCTCTTCAAGTTTATCAAGCGGGAGCGGCCGCCGCGCGTTCTACGCAGGTTAATTTACGTCTTCTGCGAGCGCCGGTAGCAGGGACAGAAAGAGTGCCGTCAGCTCGGTTTGCGCGCGCGCGCCCGTCTCCATCACTTCTTCGTGATTGATCGGCTGATCGAGCACGCCGGCCGCCATATTGGTCACGCAGGAGATGCCAAGAACGCCCATACCCATGTGCCGCGCGACGATGGCCTCGTGCACCGTGGACATGCCGACCAGGTCGGCTCCCAGGCTGCGAAAGGCACGTATTTCCGCCGGCGTTTCGAAGCTTGGGCCCGAAAGTCCCATGTAGACACCCTCTTCCAGCGTGATCCCCTGGCCAGCAGCCAACGTGTGCGCGAGCGTACGGAGCCGTTTGCTGTAGGTATCGCTCATGTCGAAAAACCGCTTACCGAACCTGTCATCATTCGGACCCACCACCGGGTTGCGGCCGGTGAGATTGATGTGGTCGCGAGATGAGCACCAGTTGGCCCTGGTGCATGTCGAGCCGTACGCCGCCCGCGGCATTGGTAAGCACCACGGTCGTGATCCCCAGGCGGCCCAGTACGCGCATGGGGAAGGTCACGTCCTCTGGGCTATAGCCTTCATAGGCGTGCACCCGACCCTGCATGACGGCCACCGGTGTGCCTGCAACCGTGCCCACGACCAGGCGGCCGCTATGGCCTTCCACCGTGGGGCGGGGGAAGTGGGGGATGTCGCTGTAGGCGATAGCGACAGGCTGCTCGAGATGATCCGCAAACGAGCCGAGCCCTGACCCCAGCACGACGGCGACCCGCGGCGTGACCTGCATGCGTGCGCGAAGCGAGGCCGCGGCCTCTTCTGCCTTTTCGAAAATCACAATGCTGCCATGGTAAGCGAATCGGCCCAGCTACCGCAGCAGCACGCTCACGATCGAGGCAGAGAGCAGATTGGCCATGGTGCCCGCGAGCATAGCCCGCAGCCCCAGCTTCGCCAGATCGTTGCGGCGGCCCGGCGCGAGCGCGCCAATGCCTCCGATTTGCATGCCGATCGAGCTGAAGTTGGCAAACCCGCAGAGCGCAAAAGTGGTGATGGTGAACGAACGAAAGTCCATCGTGGCTTTCTGCGCACCTAACAACGAGTACGCCACCAGCTCATTTGTCACCGTGCGCGTTCCCAATAGATTGCCCACCTGGTGGGCGCTATGCCAGGGAATGCCAATGAGCCAGGCAATCGGCGAAAAGACAAATCCGAGGATGACGTTCAGGCTGGAAGGAAAGGGAATGTGATGGCCGCCCAGCCAGCCGCTCAGGCCTCCCAGCATCCCGTTCAGCAGGCCGATCAGTGCCAGAAACGAGATCAGCATAATGCCCACGTTGAACGCAAGGCGGCCGCCATCAATCGTGCCGCGGGCGATCGCGCCCAGCAGATTCTCTTCCTTGTGCTCTTCAGCAACCGGCATGGTGACACGGCCGAGTGTGGCAGGCACCCGAGTCTCTGGCACCAGCATTTTGGCAATCAGCACCGTGCCGGGCGCGGTCATGATCACGGCGGCCAGCAGGTGCTTGGCTTCGATGCCGTAAAGGATGTAAGCCGCCATGATGCCGCCGGAGACGTGCGCCATGCCGCTGGTCATGATGGTCATCAGTTCCGACTGCGTAGCTCCAGGCAGGAAAGGGCGGATGCTCAGCGGCGCCTCCGTCTGTCCCATGAAGATGCTGGCTGCCACGTTGAGCGACTCGGCGCCACTGATCTTCATCGTGACCTGCATCAGGCGTGCCATCGCCTTAATGACCACTTGCATGATGCCGAGGTGATACAGCACAGCAAAGAAAGCGGAGATGAAGATGATGGTGGGCAGCACCTGGAAAGCGATCACCAGGCCATAGGAGGAGTGCTGTTTCCCAAGTTCGCCGAAGACAAAGCCGGAGCCGATAAACGCATAGGCGAGCATCCGGTTGACCGTGTCCCCGGCGGCCGCAAGGGCTCGCTCGCCGGCGTCGAAGCGAAGCACCAGCACAGCGAAAATCCATTGCAGACCGAGTCCCCAGGCCGCTGTCTGCCAGCGAATGGCTTTGCGGTTGGTCGATAGCAGGTAAGCCAACAGCAGGATGACCACCAGGCCCAGCAGCCCCGTAAATTGTGCCAAGTTTTCTCCTTACAATGCGTTCTGCAGCTTGAACCGGTGGGGAAATACTTCCTCGAAGCGGTAATCTTCCCAGGCCGCGTGGCTGCGGAAGATGATGCGGGAGCTAGGCATCATGAACTCGCTCAGCACCTGCAGGCAGGCGCCACAAGGTGGGCTTGCCGCCTGGTTGAGATTGGTGATCGCGCAGGCGAGGACGCGCATTTCCGGCCCATGCTCGGCGACAGCGCGCACGACCGCGGAGCGTTCGGCGCAGATGGTGAGCCCGTAGGAGGCGTTCTCAACGTTGGCGCCGCTCACGGTGGCGCCATTCTGCAGCAGCAGGGCAGCACCCACACGAAATTTGGAGTAGGGCGCGTAGGCATGGTCCGCCGCGTCCGCAGCCTTTCGCGTCAACTGACTGAGCAGCTCCGGGGTAATACCATTTTCACCTGCTTGCATGGTTTTCTGAGCCTAAAGGCAGCCGGGCAGGGACGCAACCTGCTTCTGCAAGCCCGTTCGATTCCTTGCTGGCGGGTGTAGATGTCCCCCACTCAAGCAGAGCTTGAGTGGGCCACCTGGGTTTGTGTTGGGGAAAGTAGTCCTTGCCGAGCCCGCCACAAAGTCAGGGTGGCCCATTCAAGCCGTTTTCCGGCTTGAGTGGGGGACATCTCCACCCGCCACACGCCGATAGAGCAACTTGCATCTCATCAACGCCCATTACAATCCCGGCGCCTCTACACGGATATCCTTACGACAGACCTGCATGCCGGCTAAAAAACAAAGTCGATCGGCCGAAGTTACGGATGTGCTGGACCTCTTCCATCCCGTGACCGCAGCCTGGTTTCGCGCTGTCTTCGAGCAGCCGACCTCTCCCCAGCGCCTGGGCTGGCCGGCCATCGCCCGCGGCGAGAGCACCCTCATCCTCGCCCCGACCGGCACCGGCAAAACCCTCACCGCCTTCCTGTGGTGCCTGGACCGGCTCATGATGCACCGCGCCGCCGAGGAAACAGAAGGCTGCCGCGTCATCTACCTAAGCCCGCTCAAAGCACTCGCCGTGGATGTGGAACGCAACCTGCGTTCGCCGCTCGCCGGCATCGCCAACATGGCGCGGCAGGCTGGCGTGCCCTTTCACCAGCCGGCGATCAGTATCCGTACTGGCGACACATCGCAGAAAGAACGCAGCCTCTTCCGCCGGCACCCTGCAGAGATCCTCATCACCACGCCGGAATCCTTGTACCTGCTGCTGACCTCCGATGCCGCCGCCAGCCTGCGCCGGGTCGACACCGTCATCATCGACGAGATCCACGCAGTCGTGCCCACCAAGCGCGGGGCGCACCTGGCCCTCTCGCTGGAACGGCTGGAAGCGATCACGGAAGGGCGCGTGCAGCGCATCGGTCTTTCTGCCACGCAGCGCCCGCTGGAAGAGGTCGCGCACTTCCTTGGCGGCGCCGCAGCCACCTCCGCAGACAGTGTTGGTGTCGAAACCACGACGGCCAGCGAAGAACAGGATTCGCCGCTCGTCTCCTACCGCCCGGTCACCATCGTGGACGCCAGCGAAAAAAGATCCTCAACCTGCGCATTGAGGTCCCGGTGGAAGATATGGCGCGCCTGGGACAAAAAGAGGAACTGCCCAGCGGAGCCGCATCGCAGGGTCCGAAGCGAACCTCTATCTGGACAGCAATCCATCCGCGCCTGGTCGAGATCGTGCGGCAACGCACCTCGACCATCATCTTCGTCAACAGCCGGCGCATCGCTGAGCGGCTGGCGGGCGCCATCAACGAGCTGGCCGGCGAACAACTTGCCCGCGCCCACCACGGCTCGCTGGCGGCTGCGCAGCGTTCCGAAATCGAAGAACAACTCAAAGCCGGGCGGCTCCGCGCGCTGGTGGCTACGTCTTCACTCGAGCTGGGCATCGACATGGGCGCGGTCGATCTGGTGGTGCAGATCGAAGCGCCGCCATCGGTCGCCAGCGCCATGCAACGCATTGGCCGTGCTGGTCACAGCGTAGGCGCCGCCAGCGAAGGCGTGATCTTCCCCAAATACCGCGCTGACCTCATCGCCTGCGCTGCCGTCACGCGCGCCATGCATGAGAGCTTGGTCGAGTCCACTCGTTTTCTGCGTAACCCCCTCGACGTGCTGGCCCAGCAAATTGTCGCTATTGTGGCGCAACCGCCGGCCGTCTCCATAAGCATCGCTGGGAAAACTGCTGCGGAGCGAAAGCAGCAGCCCGCCGTCCCGGTCGAGATCAGTGTCGAAGAGGTATTCCGCATCGTCCGTGGATCGGCGCCCTTCAGCGGCATGACGCGGCCCACCTTCCTCGGCGTGCTCGATCTGTTGGCAGGCCGATACCCATCTGACGAATTCGCCGACCTGCGACCCCGCCTCACCTGGGACCGGGTGCGGGACGTGCTCACGCCCCGGGATGGCGTCAAGATGCTGGCCATCCTCAACGGTGGAACCATCCCCGATCGCGGGCTGTACGGAGTCTTTCTCTCAGGTACTGAAGGCAAGCCGGTGCGCGTCGGGGAACTCGATGAGGAGATGGTGTTCGAGAGCCGGACTGGCGACACCTTTATCCTCGGCGCTTCGACCTGGCGCATCGATGAAATCACGCACGACCGGGTGCTGGTATCGCCGGCGCCGGGCCAGCCAGGGAAAATGCCATTCTGGCACGGTGACAGTGCAGGCCGCCCACTGGAATTCGGTCGTCGCATTGGCCAGATGGTGAGGGAACTGCGCGAGTTGCCACGCAACGCGGCCCTCAGCCGGCTTACCCGGGAACACGATCTAGACGCCATGGCGGCAGAAAATCTGATCCGCTTCCTGGCGGATCAAGAGATTGCCACCACCGTGGTTCCCGACGATCGCAACATCGTCATCGAGCGGACGCGCGATGAAATGGGCGATTGGCGGGTGTGCGTGCTCACCCCGTTTGGCAATCGCATCCATGCACCGTGGGCCATGGCGATCACCGGCCGTATTCGTGCCAATGGCGGTGCGGATGTGGAAGCCATGTGGGGCGATGACGGCTTTGTCCTGCGTTTCCCCGACAGTGACGTTGCGCCCGATCCAGACATGTTCATACTGGAGGCGGAAGAAGTCACCGACCTGGTACTGCGCCAGCTCAGCGGGACCGCGTTGTTTGCGGCGAAGTTCCGTGAGAGCGCCGCACGCGCCCTGCTCCTTCCCCGCCGCCGGGCCCAGGGCCGTGCGCCGTTGTGGCAGCAGCGTAAGCGTGCGTACGACCTGTTGTCAGTCGCATCCCGCTACCCGTCGTTTCCCATCCTGCTCGAAACGTATCGCGAGTGCATGCGCGACGTGTTTGACATGCCGGCGCTGCTGGAAACCCTGCGTGCGATTCGGCAGCGCCATGTACGCGTGCATGTAGCCGATACACGCACGCCCTCTCCCTTCGCTTCTTCCCTGCTGTTCGCCTACGTAGCTAACTACATCTATGACGGCGACGCACCGCTGGCAGAACGGCGTGCCCAGGCGCTTTCCATCGATCAGGAGCAGTTACGTGATCTGCTGGGCGATGCCGATCTGCGCGAACTGCTGGATGCCGATGCCATCGCGGAGGTCGAAGAGCAACTGCTCGGCTTAATGGAAACGCAGCGCGTGCGTTCGGCGGATGGCATCCACGATGTACTGCTCCGCCTGGGTGATCTCTCCCGTGAAGACTTGCAGCGCCGCCTCGCGGACCCGGAGTTGGTTAGCCAACTCGACCGCTTGTTGCGCGCGCGGCGCCTGCTCGAGATCAGGATTGCCGGCGAGAAGCGCCTGATCGCGATTGAAGATGCAGCGCGCTACCGCGACGCGCTCGGCATCCCTCTGCCTCCCGGCATAGCGACGGCGTTGCTGGAAACCGTGAAGGCGCCGGTGCTGGAACTGGTTCGCCGCTATGCGCGCACCCACGGCCCGTTTACCCTTCCCGAGGTGAGCCAACGCTTCGGTCTGGACGCGAAGCAGATCGAAGGCGTTCTGCAGGTCCTGCTGCTCGATGGCCGCATTGTGGAAGGTGGTTTTCGCCCCGGCGGACTTTATCGCGAGTGGTGCGATGCCGAGGTGCTGCGCCTCATACGCCGCAAGTCCCTGGCGCGCTTACGCCGCGAGGTCGAGCCCATTGAGCAGCAAACATTGGTCCGTCTGGCCACGCACTGGCAGGGCGTACTTGCAGCGCAGGCGTGGGCTCGATGCACTGCTCGACACCATCGAACACCTGCAGGGCGCGCCGCTGGCCGCATCGCTGCTTGAAACCGCTATCCTGCCGGCGCGCCTGGCGAACTACGCACCGGGCAGCCTTGACACCCTGATCGCTGCCGGCGAGGTTGTGTGGTGTGGGCTTGATTCCCTGGGAGAGCACGATGGGCGCGTGGCTCTGTACCTGGCAGAGCAGTGGAGAACGCTGTTGCCGCCGCGCTCCGCAGCCCCGCCTGACCCGCCGTTAAGCCCGCGAGAATCAGCCTTGCTGGAGCAATTGGGCCGCATGGGCGCTGCTTTCTTTACTCCCCTGCATGATGCCGTGGGCGGCGGCTATCCCGGCGAGACGCTCGACGCCTTGTGGAGCCTGGTATGGCGCGGCCTCGTGACCAATGACACGTTTCACGCACTGCGCGCTTATGTGGCGCGGCCCGTGTCGTCGCGGCAACCTAAGCGGCAACACAACCTGCCGTCCTTCCGCTCCCGGCGAACCACGCCCCCGAGTGCGCAAGGACGTTGGAGTCTTGTGCCTGCGCCGCAATCGACGCCGACTGAGTGGAGCCACGCCTTTGCCAATCAACTACTCAACCGGTATGGCGTGCTCACCCGCGAATCCGCCGCGAGCGAAAACCTGACCGGCGGCTTCAGCGCCATCTACGATGTGCTCAAAGCCCTCGAAGAAAGTGGCCGTATCCGCCGCGGTTACTTTGTCGCCGGGCTGGGCGCCACGCAATTCGCGTTGCCGGCCGCGGTCGATCTCCTGCGCTCGCTGCGCAACGGCCCTGCAGCAGAAAAGCCCGAAATGGTCACTCTGGCGGCGACCGACCCGGCAAACCTCTACGGCTCTGTGCTGCGCTGGCCGACGCAGCAGGACGATGTGGGAGAAGAAGGGCCGCGCGCGCTCACGCGCAGTGCCGGTAGCAGCGTTGTGCTGCGCAACGGGGAACTGGTGGCTTACCTGCGGCGCAATCAGCCCCACTTGCAGGTGTTTTTGCCTGCGGACGAGCCAGAGCGCTCGGCCACCGCACGCGACCTCAGTCTGTTTCTCGGCACGATGGCGCAGGGGGAGATGGAGCGCCGCGAAGATCATCGAGGCGGCATGCTGATCTCCTCGATCAACGGCCAGCCGGCAGGGCAGCACTTTCTGACATCGTTTCTCCAGGACGCAGGGTTCTACGTAGCGCCCCTTGGCCTCAACTTCCGCCGCATGATGCCCGCCGTGCTACCCACCGCGGCTGCGATTGAAGACAGCGGCATCCCCAACGTGCAGTAAAGGAAACAGTGACGAGTGCCTGAAGGCGACACAATCTTTCGCTCGGCCCGTGCCCTGCAGCAAGCGTTGGGTGGGCACGCGGTCACCCGGTTTGAGACAGCGTTAGCGCCGCTGGCCAGTGTCCACGATCAAAGCCCGGTCACTGGGCGCACCATCGAGCAAGTGGAGTCCAGGGGCAAGTGGCTGCTGATCCATTTCTCCGGCGACTTGATTCTTGCCACGCACATGCTGATGAGTGGCAGCTGGCACATCTACCGCACCGCCGAGCCGTGGAAGCGTGGCCGGAGCCACATGCGCGTGGTGGTAGGCACCAGGGATTTTGTGGCGGTCGGTTTCAACGTACCCGTGGCTCGCTTCTACACCGCTCGCACTTTGGAGCGCTTCGCTGGAGTCGCCGGGCTTGGACCCGACTTGCTGGGCGAGGGCTTTGCCGCGGATGAAGCCCGGGCGCGGCTGCTGGCCCACGCCGAAGAAGACATTGGAGACGTGCTGCTGAATCAGCGTGTGATGGCTGGTATTGGGAACGTCTTCAAATCAGAAATCTGTTTCGCCTGCGGCGTGCACCCCTTTCGCAAAGTCGCGACCCTGCGCAAGCCAGAAGTAGATTGCCTGTTGGATACGGCGCGACGCTACCTCGCCGCCAATGTAGCCGATGGAGCACGCGACGGTATTGTTACTTATACCGGTCTTCGTCGCACTACGGGTTCGAGTAATCCAGCAGAGCGCTTATGGGTCTATCACCGAGGAGGAGAAAGCTGCCGTCGCTGCGGAACCAAGATCCTCGCACGCAAGCAGGGAGTAGGCGCCCGCTCGACTTTCTGGTGCCCGGACTGTCAGAAGATCTAGCTAGCCCACAACTTTGTCTGGACGCTAGAGTTCAAATGTCCCCCACTCAAGCCAAACGCGGCTTGAATGGGCCACCCTACAGTTTCTAGGGTCCGATCAGTCGCCACTCAGGAGGATCTGCTCCCTGCCCGCATCCAGAAAAGCCGAGGGTGGCCCACTCAAGCCGCGTTTGGCTTGAGTGGGGGACATCCTGCTCCGCTCGCTCTACCCGCGACTTCCGTTAGGGATGAAGAAGGTAGGAATCCGCTCCCGGGGCCGTGGTGAACTTTGATATTTGTGGTGCTCAGTCCACCGCTTACTACTGGGGTGGCGGCGGGGCCGGCTGACCTACGTTATTGTTGGGATCATTCTTGTTGCCCCCACCGAACAACCTGCCGAAGAACCCCTTTTTCTTCTTCTGCTGCGGCTGCTCCGGCTGGGCGGGACCCGCCTGCCCAGGAGCCGCTGCCGCCTGACTACCCACTGGTTGTGCAGGCATAGCCGGCATCCCATTTACCGGCGTTCCGGGGGCTGCGACATTGTCCGGCCGGCCGATCCCAAAGATCTTCTGGAACACATTGCGTTGATCACCCGCGCTCTGGTCGCAGGTCTGCGTGGGCGCCGTGCCATCCAAAAACACAGCATCGTAGTCCTTAGGGCAGCTTGCATCCGCCAGCAGATTTGTCACCTTGTCCAGGCGAACCGTGGACACACCCGGAGGCGTAGGGAACTGCCTGGTGTCAGAGTATTGCGGCAGTTCCACCGCATGCTTCATGAAATCGGCCCAGACAATCGCGGCCGACTTACCACCCTCGAGGTGAATGTCGGTGTAATCGTCATTGCCGATCCACACCACGCATAAGAGATTGCTGGTAAACCCGGCAAACCAGGCGTCGTGCGAAGTGCCGGTTTTCCCCGCCGCCGGTGCCGTGAAGCCAAGCGAGCGCACCCGCGCGGCCGTCCCCGCGTTGATCACGTTCTGCATCAGCGACAGTGTCAGATACGCAACCCGCGGGTCAAGGATCGGTTTCGAGTTCGGCGGATAGTCATTGAGCACGTCTCCATTGGCCGACCGGATCGAGGCCAGCAGCCACGGATCGATCTTCACCCCGCCATTGGCGAACACCGTGTACGCACCAGCCATCTCCAACGGAGTGGACCCATACGCACCAAGGGCCACGGCCGGTGTGCCGCGCGCGGACTTGACCCCAGCGTCCCGAGCCAGCGCCGCTACGTTGTTGTAGCCCACCATCTGCGCGAGTGACACGGTGGCGTTGTTCTCTGAGAATTGCAGCGCGGTGCGCGCCGTGATCTGTCCCGTATAGCGATTGTCATGATGAAAATTGCCCGGAGCGTACCCACCTTCGAAGGTGCTCAGATCGTTGTTGAGCAAGGTGGTCGCGGTGAAAATACCGCTCTGCCTGCCCGGATCCGGAGGCGCCGGATCTGCCGACCCACCCGGGGCGGAGGGTTGCGTCGACACAAGCTGTTCCGTCACCTGCGGGGTCCACACCGGCTGGGTCAGCACCGTGCCGGCGAGGCTGGTATTGAACGCCGCGGCATAAACGAATGGCTTGAAAATCGAACCTGTTGGCCGCGATCGGACCGCATGATTAAACTGGCTCGCGCCATAGTTCCGCCCACCCACCAGGGCGAGCACCTGGCCGGTATGCGGATTCAGCGCGACCAGAGCGACCTGCGGATACGTGATCGGGGAGTTATCGCCCGCCTTAACCCGCCGCGCATGCAGTTTCTCCACCTGCGCGTCGACCTCTTTCATGCCCCTGGCGACTGCTTCGGTAGACACTTTTTGCAGATCCGGATCGAGCGAAGTGTAAATGCGCAGGCCTGAACGGTTATAGGCTGTCTCTCCCAGGCGCTGCACCAGGCGGTCCCGCACCAGGTCAACAAAGTAGGGTGCTTCGCCAGCATCCACATTGATGGGCGCCAGACGCAGTGGAGCCGCCTTAGCCGCGATCGACTGCTGCTTGGTGATCTTGCCCGTCTCCACCATGGCATCGAGCACCAGGTTGCGGCGCGCGGTGGCCCGTTCCGGATAGCGATAGGGATTGAGGTGACTGGGCCGCTGGATCATACCAGCCAGTAACGCGCATTCCGGCAGATCGAGCTGCTTTACATCCCGGCCGAAATAGGTCTGCGCCGCCTGCCCGAACCCGTTGATGGCAAAGCTGCCCTGCTGCCCCAGCGGAATCTGGTTGGCATAGAGCTGAAAGATCTGCTGCTTGTTGAAGCGGTGTTCCAGCTGGAAAGCGATGGCGATCTCTATGATCTTGCGCTTCAGCTTCTTCTCCGGGGTAAGGAAGAAGCCGCGAGCCAGCTGCATGGTCAGCGTGGATCCGCCTTCACCCCGCCGGCCAGCCCGTAGATCGTCACGCAGGGCGCCCAGCAAGCGAATATAGTCGACGCCGCCATGGTCAAAAAAGCGGCGATCTTCAATCGAAGTGACCGCGTTTACCAGGTTGGGTGGCAGCTCATTGAACGTAACCAGCCGGCGCTTGGTCCGGTTCTGTCCCTCGGAAAGTCCGGTGATTAACTGCGGTTCCAATTCATAGGCGTCCAGCGATTGGCCGCCATCCCCGGAAATCCTGCTGATTTCACCTTTATTGAAGGTGACAGTCGCACCCTGCTCGGAGTGGTACGACTGTGGGCCCGGCTGGATGGTGATGCTGGATGCATTCAGAGCGTAGGTGCCCAGGCGAGACTTGTCACGATCTTCATCCCCGGTATATCCCGCGTCTCGTAGTTCGAGAGCGATCGTGCGGGGCGTTAATTTCTGACCGACGCGCAACTCTTTTGGGGCGGCATATATCCGGGCCGTCTGCTCAAACAGGGGCCGCTGCAGCCGTTCTTCCACCATGGGTCGTGATTGGTAGTAGTAATAGCCGAAGATGGACTCGCCGATCACCAACGCCAGCAGGAAAAGGCCGCCCACCGTGAGCAGAAGGATGTTGCGGACCGGATGCGCCGCCAACTTCGCGGGTGCCATTTTGATTTTCACTGCCAAGTCAATAACTCCACTTTTGCCAATCAGCTAAGTCCGTTTGCGCCATTAGACGCCAGCCACGGCCTGCGTAGACGCTTCCTGCACCACTTCTTTTAGCCGCCGGGGCACATCCGCAGTAACCACATCCTGGCTGCTCGCGGTCGAGCGGGTGAACAGCTCTACTTTCCCTTCAGCCACCTTCTTGCCTACATTGATCCGGTACGGAATGCCAATCAGGTCGGCATCCTTGAACTTGACCCCGGCGCGCTCGTCGCGATCATCCAGCAATACGTCAAAACCCGCTTCTTCCAGCTGAGTTGCCAGCAATTCCGCAGTCGCTGTGAGCTGAGCATCGCCCATGTTGGTAACGGTCACCACCACATCGAAGGGCGCGATGGAAGGTCCCAGCCAAAAGCCGTTCTTGTCATTGTTCTGCTCGATGGCCGCTGTCAGGATGCGTTCGATCCCGATCCCATAACAGCCCATAATCGGCGTGACTTCCTTGCCGTTGGGGTCCAGAATGCGAACGCCCATGCCATCGGAGTAGCGGTAACCCAGCTTGAAGATGTGCCCTACCTCAATGGCTTTGGCCACTCTGAGTGGGCTGCTCTCATGCGGCGGGCACTGCGGGCATGCTTCCCCCTCGATCACGTTCCGCACGTCGGCCGTCCGGGTAGGCACAAAGTCTCGTCCCGGGGTTACGTTGCGCAGGTGATACTCCTCGCGATTGGCGCCTGCGACCAGATTTTGCCGGCCTTCGAGCGCGTTATCGAGAATCAGGGTGACTTGTCCCTTAGTTCCTGCGTCCCCGGCAGCCACGCTTTCCAGGCCAATCGGGCCCAGGTAGCCGGCCGGCGCCTTGAACGTGCTCAGGATCTCTTCCGGTTGCATGGGCCGCAGTTCGCGCGCTTCGGGAAACAGGCTCGCGAGCTTCGCCTGGTTCAACATGTGATCCCCGCGCAGCAACACCACGACGGGGCTGGCGATCTCGGGACCGCCGGCCTTCGCTGGTGCAGTCAGGGCCATGTAGGCCATCGTCTTCACCTGGTGCACGGGCGCGAGTTGCAGCAGAGCGCCTACTTCTTCGATCGTCCGCTGACCGGGTGTGTGCACCAGTTCCGGTGTCCCCTGGCCAGTGGCGGGCAGGTCGGTCACAGGAGCCAGCCGGGATGTGGCTTTCTCCAGGTTGGCGGCATAGTGGCAGATTGGGCAACTGGCAATCAGGTCTTCGCCGGCCTCGGCGTACACCATGAACTCCTGTGACTGCGAGCCACCCATTGCGCCCGAGTCCGCCTGTACCGCGACAAACTGAAGACCGCTGCGGGTGAAAATTGCCCGGTAAGCGGCATCGTGCTTCAGGTAGCTGGCGTCCAGACCTGCATCGTCCAGGTCAAAGGAGTAGCTATCCTTCATCAAAAACTGGCGTACCCGCAGCAGCCCTGCTTTGGGCCGCGGCTCATCGCGGAACTTCGACTGAATCTGGTACCAGATCTGGGGCAGTTGCTTATAGCTGCGGAGTTCCTTGCGGGCGATGTCAGTCATCACCTCTTCTTCGGTCATGCCCAGGGCCAGCCAGGCCCCTTTACGATCCTGCAGCTTGAAGAGGTTCTGCCCCATGGTCGTCCAGCGGCCGCTCTCCTCCCACAACTCCCGTGGGTGCAGTGCGGGCAAGTAGAACTCCTGCCCGATGCGGTCCATCTCCTGGCGCACGATCGCCTGAATTTTGTTGATGGAGCGCTGCCCGAGGAACAGGTAGGAGTAGATCCCGGCGCCCACCTGCCGGATGTAGCCGGCGCGTAAGAGGAACTTGTGGCTGGCGACCTCGGCATCGGCCGGGGCTTCGCGCAGGGTAGGAATAAACAGCTTTGACCAACGATGCATTCTGGGGATACTTTCTGGAGCGCTGTCCTGTCTGCGCCTTTCCATTCTAAATGGTTGCCATCGTTGCTCCCTTTTGCAGGAAGGAAACCCGGGTGGCCCACTCAGGCCTTTTTTTTGCTTGAGTCGGGGAGATCTACACCCCTCTGCGCTTCTCCACGCGCCCGGCATCGGCACGTATTTACCGGACTGTCATCAAGATAGGCCCTGCACTTTCTACAATCACCGATGCAATGTATAACGAACCGTTGTCGCTCGAAGTCATGCCCAGCAGCTCCCCGGATACCCGCATCGTCCGCCTGCACGGACCCGTCACCATGGGTAACATGTTCGAATTGCAAAAGGTTCTGGCTGAAAATCCGCCAAATCTCACCATTATCGATTTCACGGAATCGCCTTACATGGATTCGGCTGGCCTGGGTATCCTGCTGAATTTCTACGTATCCGGCAAGCGTCACGGACGTTCGTTGCGGCTTGTGGGGGTGAATTACCGGGTGACCGCGCTGCTCGAGTTGACGCAAACACACACCCTGATCAAAACCTACCCGAACGTGGAAGCAGCCGAAACGGCCTCCTAGCTAGCCCCCAACTTGTCATCCCTCGACTGCGCTCGGGATGAACAATCTCTCCATTCGTCGTTCATTCCAAGGCGGATGACAGGATGAGTCGTGGTGTCTGGGACGGAGAGTGATGAACGTGCCGACATGATGGCGATCACGAGGGATGCGTCATCGCGTTTCCTGGCGGTTCACTCGATACGGTGGAAGCCCCGGACTTTTAGTCCGGGGGCGCGGGTGTAGAACCCGCGCTGAGGGTGGCCTTTCACCATGCGAGGGCTTCAGCCCAGGTGGCAGCGGGCGTCAGTCGATGGGAAACTTGCGGGTAGATTTCGCGGGGAGGTCACACGGCCGATTGGCTGGCGAGGCTTGGTTCCACCAGGGCTGAAAGCCCTCAATCTTTGCGCGCGTTTAAGCGCGGGTCTTGAACCCGCGCCCCCGGACTCAAGTCCGGGGCTTCCACCGGGTGCGAGCGAGTGCTCCAGAATCTTTCAGCGCGTCGTACCTTGAGGCACACTCAGATCAGTTCCAGGCCCCACAGATCATGCAGGTGGAGCACGCCGCTCAGGTTGCCGGCTTCATCGACGACCACGAGGGAAGTGATTTTCCTCTCTTCCATGATGCCCAACGCGCGCGCGGCAAACTCATCCGGAGCGATCGTTTGCGGGGAGGCATTCATCGCGTCTGCTGCCGTGAGAGCCAGCGCATCCGGGCCTTTTCTTTCCAGCAGGCGGCGCAGGTCCCCGTCGCTCAAAATGCCCATGAGCCTGGAGCCTGCCGTTACGGTCGTCATGCCCAGACCTTTGCGGCTCATCTCGTAGATCACGGCCGGCATCCGCGTGTCCGCGCTGACCGTGGGAATGGCCACTCCGGCGTGCATCAACTCTCGTACCCGCGCCAGCTTCCGCCCCAGTTTGCCCCCCGGGTGCAGGTCTGCGAAGTCCTCCGCGCGAAAGCCTTTGGCTTGCGAAACGGCAATGGCGAGTGCGTCGCCGAGCGCCAGCATGACGGTGGTCGAGGCGGTGGGCGCCAGCCCCATACCGCAGGCTTCTTTCTCAATGCTGATATCAAGGACCAGATCGCTGGCCTGTGCCAGGGTGGACCCCAGCGAGCAGCAGAAGCTGATCAGGGCATCCCCCAGCTTTTTGAGGGTCGGCAGTAAGCCGAAGAATCTCCTCCGTTTCCCCGCTGGAAGAAAGAGCAAGCACCACATCGCCCTTGGCGAGCATGCCAAGATCGCCATGGATCGCCTCGGCGGCATGGAGGAAGAGGGCGGGCGTTCCGGTGGAGTTGAAGGTGGCGACCAGCTTCTGTGCGATCAGCCCGCTCTTACCGATCCCGGTCACAACCACCCGGCCGCGATTCTGTCCGCAGCTCACCACCAGCGCTACCGCGCGCTCAAAGGTAGCGGCCATGCCGTTTTCCAGCCGCGCCGCAAGTTGCAGCAGGGCTTCCGCTTCGATCCGGATTAATTGCGAGGGTGTGGTTGCCGTCATCGCTTCCGAGGAAAACACTTGATCGTATCAGGATCGAGGGCCACGTTTGCTCTGGCCGGGCCGTTGCGGGGCGGTGGTCCGTTAGAATAAGAGAAGTCACTTCGTGTGTCACCGGCAGGAAACCTCGTCCGGAGAAAGCTAGTCGACTTGAAGCGTAATCAATGGGTGATTCTCCTCGTCCTCGCCGCCTTGGGTCTCATGGTGTGGTCGGGGTATACCAACTACAAGCGCCGTAAGCAGGATGCGCAGAAGATGGCGCATGGAACGCTGGTTCCCGAAAGTGCGGCGAACCAATCCGTACAACAGGATGTTGCCGCAGATGAGGGACTGCCTGATCTGCGAGGCAAAAAAGCGCCCGAGTTCACCCTGCGGACGGTGGAAGGCAAGAAGGTCTCGCTGGCTGACTACAAGGGTAAAGCCGTGCTCATCAATTTCTGGGCCACCTGGTGCGCCCCCTGCAAGATCGAGATGCCCTGGTTTGTTGCCCTGCACAACCAGTACGCCTCCCAGGGTTTTGAGATTCTCGGTGTCTCCGAAGACGATGCCGACACGCCGCGCTCCAAGTTGGCCAAGTTTGGCCAGGAGCAGGGTCTCAACTACCCGTTGCTGGTCGGGGAAGATTCCATGTCGCGCAAGTATGGTGGGGTTGAATTCCTGCCTACTTCTTACTTCGTTGGCCGGGATGGGAAAGTGGTCGCGGAGACGGCCGGCCTGGTATCGAAGGATGAAGTGGAAGCCAGCATCAAAAAGGCTTTGGCCACTGGGGGCCACTAGCGTGCGAGCCGGCGCGGCCATCCTGGTGCTGGCTGGCCTGGCAGCTACGCTGGGGTCCGCCGGGCAACTCATGAAGGACCGCCCGCTCCCTTTACCCGGCGGATTATCGCGGCAGGCAGATCAGGATACGGCAGTCCAGTTTCTCGCTCCCGAACAGGTAACTGTCGCAGCGCGCCACTCTGCCCAGATCGATCTCCATTTTCGCGTGGCCGATGGATTGCACATCAACTCCCACGCGCCCCTGGACAAGGCCTTGATTCCGGCGCGGCTCGCAGTGGTGGAGGCTCCCGGTCTGAACGTAACCGCCGTTGATTTTCCGCCGGGAACGGAGTTTGCCCTGCAACTTGCTCCCCGGGACAAGCTGAGTGTCTATACCGGTGAATTCGTACTGCACGCCCACCTGACCGCGCAGCCAGGCGAGCATGTGCTGCAGGCGGCCCTTCGCTACCAGGCCTGCGATCGCAATGCCTGCATGCCGCCGCACAGCATCCCGGTCGAAATTACGATTCTTGCCCGGTAGACATCGAAGGGACCTGCACTTCGATAGCGCTCGCGTTTTTAAGCCTCTTCACCACGCGCTCTTTCCCTAGCGAGACCATGACCGCGAACAGGCTGGGAGCTACGCCCTGCCCGGTGAGGGCGACCCGGGATCCATTGATCAGGGCGCCGGCCTTCATGCCCTTCTCCTCGGCAAAGCTGCGCAGGAGTTGCTCCGCTGCCCCCTCGGTGAACTCATGGGATTGTTCGTAGCGGCCGCCCAGTTCGACCAGCAATTGGCCGGCTGGTTTCGTCACTCAGGAATTTTGCCACTGCCGCCGTATCGTATTCATAGCTATCGCTGAAGTAGCCGCGGAAGGCGCCTGCGAAATCTTTCAGGCTGCGTGCGCGCGGCTGCAATAAAGCAATCGCGGCGAGAACGTCTTCAGCGCTGCGGTCGGAGCGGAACCCGGCTTTGGCCCACTCCTCTTCGATCAAGGGAAGCAGCTGCTGTGGCGAATAGCGGCGAATCCATTCGGTGTTGAACCAGGCCAGCTTGTCGTTGTCGAACACTGCGTTCGACTTGGAGATGCCGTCCAGCGAGAACAGTGCGATCAATTCATCGGAGGAGAAAAGCTCACGGTCCTTCTGCGCTGCGCTGCCGGGGGTCCAGCCCAGCAGAGCGAGGAAGTTCCGAAAGGCTTCCGGCACGATACCCATCTCTTTATAGGAGATGACGCTGGTGGCCCCGTGCCGCTTGGAAAGGCGGCTCTTGTCTGGCCCGAGGATCAGGGGAAGGTGGGCGAAAATGGGCAGAGGTTGGCCCAACGCCTCGTACTGCAAAACCTGCTTGGGCGTGTTGGAGATGTGATCCGCGCCGCGGATGATGTGGGTCAGGCGCATGTCCAGATCGTCGGCGACGACGCTCAAGTGATAGGTAGGAATGCCATCCGAGCGCAGCAGGACAAAGTCTTCCAGCTCTGCGTTGGCAAACTCCACCCGGCCGAAGACGGCATCCTGAAAAGCAGTCACGCCGCCCTCGGGCACAGCAAAGCGCAGCGCACAGGGTTCACCCGCTTTCCGGCGCCTCTCGCTGACTTCGGGATGGAGCACCCGGCAGCGGCGGTCATACATCGGGGGCCTGCCAGCAGCGACTGCGGTGGCGCGGCGTTGCTCCAGTTCTTCTTTGGTACAGAAGCAGTAGTATGCGTGTCCGCTCTCAAAGATGGTCTGGGCGGTGGACTGATAGAGGGGAAGCCGCTGCGACTGGAAGAAGGGACCTTCGTCCCACTCCAGACCCAGCCAGCGCATGCCCTGGAGAATGCCCTCGACCATGTCTTCGGAGGATCGCTCGAAATCCGTATCCTCGATGCGCAAGATCAGGGTGCCGCCGGTATGGCGCGCAAAGAGCCAGTTGAATAAGGCAGTACGCGCGCCGCCTACATGCAGGTAGCCGGTAGGTGAGGGCGCGAAACGAACGCGGGGTGTTTGCAGGGTCTCTGGCATCGGTCTAGGGCACTGGAACACTCAGGGCCATTTCCGATGCTATTTCATTTGAACGGTGGCTGATAGGGAACGGGTGGTGGCACGCCATAAGCCAGCGGCGCGGGCACAACATTCCATCGCGCAAACGCCAGGAAATACAGCATGAACAGGTTGACCAACGGAACAAACATGAGCAGGGATAGCCACGGGCTGAAGCCGGCTTTCTTGAAGATGAACCAGTGCGGAACCAGGACGAGCACGATCATCACGAAGGCGAATATGCCCGAGAACAGAAAGAAGATTAACGAATGTGAGGGATCGAAGCCGTAGGTCGGCTGCATAGGTAAGCCTCCGCGGTAAGGTGTTGGCAAGCTTACCGCGGAGGTCTGCAGGGTGCAAAGCCTTTTTGCCACGGGGCCTTTTCGCCCAGTGGCTCTCGGGACGAGAGCAGCAAGAGCCCTCAATAGTCCACTCGCTCCTCGAACGCAATTAAATGGAGGGTGGCCCACTCAAGCCGGCTTTTCGGCTTGTGTGGGGGACATTTGAACTCGCCTACCTAATATTCGATCTTGAGTCCTTCATGAAACGCGCATCAAGGAAGCGCAATCGAGGCAGGAATTAAGTAATATCCTCGGTATCAAATTCAGGGATCGGCACCCGGCGGCGGCTTTTTCCCCTGGTCGCCAATTCTTCACTCGCACCGATCTCGCTCAGGATCTTGTCGACCGCGTCTGGATCGTCGATCTCCGCCTCCATCACACTGATGGTACTGCCTGGATCCACGCTCTCCAGCAGGACGACCGCATGCGCCTGGGCCACGTGATCAAGATTCAGCCCCTCCGGCGTTTTGGCTTTGATCCCCACATCGGTAGGAGGAATGCCCAACAACTCCGCCACGCGCTGCCGCATATCACCCGCAATCGGCCCAATCTTTGGCGCAGCCAGCACCAGAGTGGTGTCGCAATTCACGATGCGATAACCGGCCGTGCGCAACTCGTCCATGGCCAGGTTAAGAAAAATGACCGAATCCGCGTCTTTCCAGCGCGGATCTCCTGGCGGGAAGAAGCTGCCAATATCCCCCACTGACAACGCGCCCAATAGCGCATCGGTGATGGCATGCAGCAGAACGTCGCCATCGGAATGCCCAGCCAGTCCTTGCGCATGCTTGATGGCGATGCCGCCAATTTTCAAGGGAACGCCGGCAGCGAACACGTGCGAATCCCAGCCGTAACCTATTCTCATGCTCATCGTATTTCTCGTTCTCCACTCCACGGCCCTTCGGAGCTATGGGGAGCTGCCTGTATCCCGCTTCAGGATCGGTGTTGCAAATAAAACTCTGCCAGTTGCAGGTCGCTGGGTTGGGTGATTTTTAGATTTGCCGGTGATCCGAGCACCACGGCAACCGTGGCGCCGGAACGCTCGACCACGCTGGCTTCATCTGTGCCGTCGAACCCATCTGCTTCCGCCGAGGCAAAAGCGCGGCGCAGCAGATCGGCTCGGAAACCTTGCGGTGTCTGCGCCTGCACGATGTATTCCCGTGGAATGGTCGCAGTGACGATGGCTCCCCGCGCAGTCCGCTCGACCTGCTTGATGGTATCGACCGCGGGCAACCCGACAATCGCTGCCCCATAGTTCTCGACCGCCTCAATCGTGCGTTCGATGGTCGCGGGGTCGATCAGCGGCCGTACCGCATCGTGCACCAGGATGATGTCCTGGTCCTCGGCCGGCAGCGCCTTGAGTGCCTGGCTCACTGACTGCTGGCGGGTGTCGCCACCTTCGACTACTTTCACCCGCAGGGTCAAGGCATGCTCCGCAATCAAGGCTTCCATGCGGCTGATCTCTGGTTTCCTCACGGCGACGTAGATGGAGGTGACTCTGGGTACGGCCGCGAACGCGCGCAGGCTATGCACCAGGATCGGCAAACCCTGCAAAGCGAGAAACTGCTTCGGGGCATTCGGAGTCGCGTGGCCAGGGGCCATGCGTGTACCCAGGCCAGCGGCCGGTAAGATGACAAATACCCGCATAAACATCGGAGTATAGCAGGAAGCCCGGAGCGAACCGAAGGCGTCAAGAAGCGGTCTGCAGCCTGCCTAACCTTCCACTGACTCCACGTAGAACATTTCATTCGTGCCACGAAAGCCATTGCTTTCATAGAGGGGCTTGCCCGCGTCCGTGGAGTGCAGGGCCACGACCCGGATCTTCTGCTTGCGCGCTTCCGCCAATGCCTGATCAATCAGGTGGCTGGCCAGCTTGTGCCGCCGGTGAGCGGGTTCCACGTAAACATTTAACAGATAACCACGCTTATCCTGGCGTGGATCCAGAGGGTGGGGCGGCCAGTCCAGAACGATCAAGCCCGCGCCAGCGACCACTTCGGCGCCGTTCATGGTCAGCCAGCCGTAGTAGCGGCCATCCGCCAGCCGGATGGCGACCCAGGGCTGAAAGTGCTCAGACATCACATCCAGAACGCGGTTATCCTGGCGTCCGGCATCCACAAACATGCGGCGCCGATGATGGGTAATGATGCCCGCGTCCGCCGGGGTCGCTACTCTTATCTGGTACATGCCCGCAGTATAGCCTCGGGGTACTCCAGCGGCCAGCCCGAAGGCGGGTGTTTGCTCTACCATGGGCGTGGTGACGCAGGCCACTCCGCCCATTCTCCGCAGTAGTCTCTTCCACACCGGCCAGCGCGTGGCCGTCGCTGTCTCGGGCGGCGCCGATTCGGTAGCCCTGGTGCGCCGCTTGCTCGAGGAACGCATTCGGCTGGGGATTGAGCTTTCGGTGGTTCATGTACACCACGGCATACGGGGAGTCGCCGCGGATGACGATGCGGCGTTCGTTGAGTCACTCGCCACGAGCCAGGCCTGCCCTTCCACCTGCACCGGGCAGATGCTCCGGCCGCAGCCGAGGCGTTTGGCGAGACGCTGGAAGAAGCGGCGCGCAATGTTCGTTACGGCTTTTTCCGTCAGTGGATGCTATCCGGGCAGGCGGACGCCATCGCGACGGGGCACACCCTCGACGATCAGGCGGAGACAGTCCTGGGCAAGCTGCTGCGCGGCGCGTGGACCGAGGGGCTGAGCGGTATCCATCCCGTGCTTACCGAGGAGTCCGGCGTCATCCTTCGTCCGTTCCTCGATAACCGTCATGCTGCGCTGGAGGATTGGCTGCGATCGCTCCCCCAGCCGTGGCGGGAGGACAGCAGCAATCAGGACATGGCGTACACGCGCAACCGCATTCGCTCGCAGCTTGTACCTTTATTGCGGACTTTTAACCCGCAGATAGCCGTGCAATTATCCCGGCTGGCCTCCATTTCCGCCGACGAAGAGACCTATTGGCAGGCGGAAGTGTCGCGCTTGCTGCCTGGGCTGCTGCTGCCGGGCCGTCCCACCCGGGGTGGTGGACGGTCCACCAGCACGCATCCAGAGGAGGAAACCGTGGCCATGGAACAATCCCGGCTGCGCGAGTTACCGCCGGCGGTGGCCCGCCGTGTGGTGCGCGCCGCCGCCCGTACGCTGGGGGCGCGACTCAGCTTCGACCACACCGAGCAGGTGCTTGCCCTGCTCCAGCCTGCTGCGGGCGGCAGTCGCCCGGGGAAGTTCGACATTCCAGGACAGATCCGGGTGGAACGAAGTCTGCGCGAAATCCGCTTCACGCGGATGGCCGCCGTGGCCGTGGATATTGGGGAGATTACCTACCCATTCCGCGTCCCGGGGGAAGTGACCGCGCCTGCCTTTGGCATGTCCCTCCGGGGGGAGTGCGAGGCCGGTGAAAAATCGGCTGTTTTGCGCTCCTGGCGACCGGGGGATCGGGTAAAACTGCGGCACAGTCGCAGTCCCAAAAAGGTCGCGGATGTTCTGGACCGGCTTCACATCCTGGGAGAACCGCGAAAGCGATGGCCAGTGGTGGAGGCTGAGCGGACAATCGTCTGGATGCGGGGAGTGGAAGTAGAGGGGGAGGGAATGACCTTCGCCGTGCAACTTCTGCCGGGCGGCGAATGGTCCTAAGTAGCGTAAGCCGGCGGTGCCTTTAGTGGATAACTTCCGGCATGCATCCCAGTGGTTTGAAAGACGCTTTGGCTTTCCGCGGAGTAGAATATTCTTGGCATATTAACGGGCGTAGCCGCATACGGTTATCGACCGTATCCACATCTACCCCCAAAGTATTCGGCACCCGCGGCAGGTTACTGTCGTCTAATGGATTAAAGGTTGCAGGGATTTCCCGGCCTTGATGTGTTTTGCATCCCCAGGAGATCTGTTCTCGTTATTGCTGTGCAGGAAAAGAGGGTTATTCGTGAATTCAACGGTCAAGACAATCATTTTCTGGGTATTCATCCTGGCTTGCCTGGTTCTCCTCTGGCAGATTGTCCAGAAAAGCACGGGCATGAGTAAAGACCGTGAGATTTCGTTTTCGCAGTTCATGCAGGACGGCCAGCAGGGCAAGATCAGCGATGTGACGCTCATTAACAGCGAAGTGCATGGGCACTACGCGAATGACAAAGAAGCGTTCCACACCACCGTGCCCGCCAACTACCCTGACATGTTCAAGATTCTCCAGGACAACAAGGTCAGCATCACGATCAAGGACACGCAGGGTAACTCCTGGCTTCCCATCCTGTTGAATTTTGCGCCGATCATTGTGATCGCCGCGCTTTGGTTTTTCATGCTGCGGCAAATGCAGAGTGGTGGCAACAAGGCGCTGTCTTTTGGTAAGAGCCGTGCCCGGCTGCTTTCCATGCAGCAGAAGAAGATCACGTTCAAGGATGTCGCCGGCGTAGACGAAGCCAAGGAAGAGCTGAAAGAGATCATCGAGTTTCTGCGTGAGGCGCAGAAGTTCCAGAAGCTGGGTGGCCGCATTCCCAAGGGCGTCCTGCTGGTGGGCCCTCCAGGTACCGGTAAGACCTTGCTGGCGCGCGCGGTTGCCGGCGAAGCGAACGTGCCGTTCTTCTCCATTTCTGGTTCGGACTTCGTCGAGATGTTTGTCGGCGTCGGCGCAAGCCGCGTCCGCGATCTGTTCGAGCAGGGCAAGAAGAATGCGCCTTGCATCATCTTCATCGACGAAATCGACGCCGTCGGGCGTCACCGCGGTGCCGGTTTGGGCGGTGGACACGATGAACGCGAGCAGACGCTGAATCAGTTGCTGGTCGAGATGGACGGGTTTGAGTCGAACGATGGCGTGATCCTGATCGCTGCCACCAACCGGCCCGACGTGCTCGATCCCGCATTGCTGCGCCCCGGCCGGTTTGACCGTCGCGTGGTCGTGGGCAGGCCGGATGTACGCGGCCGTGAAGAAGTGCTGCGTGTGCATGCCAAGAAGGTGCCGTTGGCCGAAGATGTGGATCTTCGCATCCTGGCTCGTGGAACCCCAGGCTTCTCTGGTGCTGATCTGGCGAATATGGTGAATGAGGCCGCACTGAGTGCCGCACGCGCCAATCGCAAGGCAGTCCACCAGTTTGACTTTGAGCTCGCCAAGGACAAGGTCATGATGGGTGCTGAGCGCAAGTCCATGCTCCTGTCTGAGGACGATAAGCGCGATACGGCCTATCACGAAGCCGGTCACGTGCTGGTAGCGGCCAAGCGCGACCATGCTGACCCATTGCACAAGGTGACGATCATTCCTCGTGGCATGGCTCTCGGTGTCACGATGCAGTTGCCGGAAGAAGACAAGCACACGGTCACGAAGGACTATCTGGAAACGCAGCTCGCCATTCTTATGGGTGGCCGCTGTGCAGAAGAGATCTTCATGAACCGCAAAACCACCGGTGCCGGCAATGACATCGAGCGCGCAACGGATATGGCGCGGAAGATGGTGTGCGAGTACGGCATGAGCCGCATGGGCCCACTGACTTTCGGCAAGAAGGAAGAGCAGATCTTCCTCGGTCGTGAGATTGCCCAGCATCGCGACTTCTCGGAAGAGACGGCGCGGCAGATTGATGCTGAAGTGCGTAGCCTGGTGGATGAAGCCTACAAGTCGGCTTACTCCATCCTGGACGAAAACAAGGACACGATGCACCGCATGGCGCAGGCCCTGCTGGATCGTGAAACCCTGGACGCAAACGACATCAAGCTGATTGTTGCCGGCGAACAATTGCCTCCGTTGCCGCCACTCGGACCGCCTCCGGGCAGTCCCAATGGGGATGTGCAGCAGGTCATCAAGCCTGAGCCCGGACGGGCTCCAGGCTTCGGTGGCGAAAGCCAACCCTCACCCGCATAGGAAAGAAGCAAGCACCAGACAGAGCCCCGATCCGTAAGGATCGGGGCTTTGTCGTTGGTGGGTGTAGATGTCCCCCACTCAAGCCAGAAACGGCTTGAATGGGCCACCCAAACTTTGTTAAATCGGGGGAGCAAAAGGCTGACGGACTTTCGTCGCTGAACATATCCCCTCTATCACTTGCCCCGTAACAAAGCCCGCGTGTGCCCCGTAACAAAGCCCGCGTGTGCCCCGTAACGAAGCCCGGGGTGGCCCATTCAAGCCGCTTTTGGCTTGAGTGGGGGACATCTTCACCCACCACTAAGCCGTAACCCGGCTGCTCCACGTCACCCGCAGAATCCAGCCTGCGTGCCACACAGAATGCGACAATAGCTCAGGATGCGCGGCAGCTTCGTTCTCATACTTGCGGGCCTGCTGGCTTGCTCCGGTTGCGGTTACCATACCGCCGGTTCGGCTGCTCACCTGCCCAGCACCGTGCATACGCTCGCTGTTCCGATCTTCAAAAACAAAACGCAGTCGTACCACACAGAAGTGCCTATGACGCAGGCAGTGGTGCGCGAGTTCAACAGCCGCTCACGCCTCAAGGTTACGGCGACCGCGGCCGATGAGGCAGATGCCACCGTCAGCGGGGCTATCATCGCTGAGTCGGTGCAGCCGCTCACCTACCGCACGGAAACGACCGGCGTACAGGCAGGCCAGACCACCAGCGTCACCTCAAGCTTTCTCGTCACCATCAACGTGAATGTGTTGGTGACCGATCGCGACAACCGCGTGCTCTACCAACACAACAACTACGTCTTTCACGAGCAGTTCGAAACCACCTCCGATCTGGCCAGCTTTATCCAGGAGGACTCTCCGGCGGTGCAGCGCCTGTCTCAGGACTTTGCGCAAGCGCTGGTGAGCGATATTCTGGAGTCCTTCTGAATACTGCAATGCACAAGGGAGAACATGCCGGCGGATGATGTCAGTAAACTCCGCAGCTTCTCCTCTGCGGACCGCTTTGTCGCCGAAGTGAAGGCGGCCGCCGCCTTTACCGGCCGGCTGCGGCCAGGCTACGTGTTAGCGGGCGATGAGATCTTCCTCTACGAACGTTGCCGGCGCGCGGTGGTCGATCTACTGATCGACCCGTCGCTGCGCGAGTTTTCACTCAGCGATCTTGACCTGGCGGAGACGAGCATCTTCCACGTGCTCGATCTCGCGCAAACTCCCTCGCTCATGGCGCCGTTTCAGGTGATCTTCGTAAAGAACATCAAGAACCTTTACACGCGCGGCGCGAAGAAGGAAGAGTTTGCGGCACTGAAGGACTACTTCCGTTCGCCCAATCCGCAAGCGGTGATCCTCTTCGTTGCCGACCACCTGCGCCTGCCCGCCGATGTCCGCCGTATGGAATTGCAGGACAAGGATCGGTACGAACGCATACGAGAAACACTGGGCGACGATTGCTCCATTGTCGATCTGGCTCGGGTGGACGAAGCCGATGCCGTGCGGTGGCTGATGGCCACGGCAGAAAGCCGCGACACGAAATTTGACCCGGAGGCGGCCCGCGAACTGGCAGACGCGCTCGGCGCCGACATGATGCTGATTGCCTCGGAGTTGGAAAAACTCTTGCTGTACGTCGCAGACCGCAAGCGCATCACCCTGGGCGATGTCGAGACGATGGTGCTGGCGGCCAAGCAGAGGTCCCTTTACGAGCTTACCGACGCGATCAGCGCCCGAGACAAGCCGCGGGCACTCGCCCTGCTGCACGGCCTGCTGAACGCTTCCGACGGCGGTGAGGACTCAGCAATCGGGCACCTCTACATGCTGGCGCGCACTTTTCGTCAGATGATCGTGATCCTGGAGAAGAACGTTCGCGACTCGCGCGCGATCTGGCAAGCCTTATGGCAGGGCTTCCGCATGCCACCGTTTGCCGCGGAAGACCTGATCCGCCAGGCGCGCCGCTACGGATCGCGCCGCGAACTCACGCAAATGCTGCGGCTGATCGCCCGCGCCGATCTCGAGCTCCGCTCCTCCCCACCGGACAAACGGCTGGTACTGGAGCGGCTGGTGATGGAACTGGCCAGCGAACCCCGCGTCCGTGCAGCGGCTGCCGCCTCCGCCCAGTACGCGATGGATTTGTAGTCCTGTTGAGGAGCCGCAAGCGCCTTTGTTGGGTGGCTCCCTGCAGCCTGCGGCAGATCTTCTACACTCAAAGCAAGCGTGAACCAATGCCAGGACGACTGCTGACAGCCGCTATTATGGCGCTTTGCCCAGTGCTCTCGTTTTGCGCACCGCGTACCAGTGCACCCGCTTCCGAACCGGAGCAGCGCATCCCGGTAGAGCCCCTGGGATACCGGCCACCCGGAACTCTGTACATGCTGTCCAGAAAGTCTTTCAGCACCCTCGACTTCCTCGACGATCAACATATTCTGTTTACGTTTCACCGTTCCCGTTTGCTGCGGAGGGATGATGAGGCAGACAAGCCTGACCATAATGACCAGATCATTCAGGCAGTAACCCTCAAATTGCCGGAAGGGCAGGTCGAAGCCTCGGCGGAATGGCGCATGCACGACCGTTCCCGCTACCTATGGCCCGTGGGCGGAGGCAAGTTTCTCGTGCGCCAGGGCGATGCGTACGCGCTGACAGATGCCGGCCTGCAGCTCAGTCCCTATGTCCAGGTGTCCACCCCGGTGTTTGCCACCGAAGTCTCTCCCGACGGCCGCATCCTGGTCATTGAGCACGAGTTCGAAAAACACACCCCGGAGCAGCACAAACGAGGGCTCGCCCAGGCGGAGAAGTTCGGCGACGCACCGCCCCCCGAAGACACGCAGGTCACTCTCATGGAGACTGCGTCCAGACGCGTGCTGGGCGCGCTCCACATCGAATCGCCAGTCACTATCCCGGTGACCGGGAACGGGTACGTGGGCATCGTGAGAGACAAAGGCGAGGACCAGTTCCTGGTGAACTTCGTGCCTTTTGAAGGAAAAAGCATTCTGCTGGGCAAAGTGGCTTCCACCTGCACCCCACATGAGAACTTCGTCAACCAGAAGGAACTGGTGATCGAAAGTTGCGGTCCCAAGTCGTCAGATACCTATCTCGACGCGTGGACGACGGAAGGGAAGAAGCTTTGGAATGGCATGCGGGAAGGGCACTTTGTCTGGCCAACGCTGGCCTATGCGGCCACCGGGGCCCGGTTCGCGGTAGGCCTGCTACACGTGACCCACACCATCAACCTGGCGGATTCACTGAACGATGAGGATGTACGGGAGCAGGTGGTACAGGTGTACGATGCCGCCACGGGAGCTCTGCTGTTTTCTACAACCGCATCGCCTGTGTCCACGGCAGGACAGAATTTCGCACTCTCCGCAGATGGAGAGCGGTTGGCGGTTCTGCGCGACGGCGCCATTGAGATCTACAAGGTACCTGCCGCAACAGACCCACCCAACGGCAGCAAAGCCTCGAAGCACTAGCCTAGCCAGGGTATGCGGGCTTCCCGCCGGTGTTTGCTTCACGGGGCAGGCAATGCCGGCCAACGTCACTAGTCCCAATTTGTCATCCCGAGCAATTTGCTTGCAGTGCAAGTTAAGGACGGGATGAACGGGGTGCGATACGCGTCGGTCTAGCGGAGCAGGATGTCCCCCACTCAAGCCAAACGCGGCTTGAGTGGGCCACCCTCGGCTTTTCTGGATGCGGGCAGGGAGCAAATGCTCCTGAGTGGCGACTGATCGGACCCTAAAAACTTTAGGGTGGCCCATTCAAGCCGCGTTTGGCTTGAGTGGGGGACATTTGAACCCTCGACTGCGCTCGGGATGACAAAAGGGGGGGTAGCTAACCGCAAAACATGTCGCCGCACACCCAAATGAGCCTAACGCGAAAGGCCACAAGCCAGACACAGCAACAGGCTCACCGCTCCCTTCAACCTGTCACACCAATCAGTACTGGTGAAAAGGCGGGTCGGAGGCTGTCGGAAGCTAAGCGGCTTTGGTGGTAAGAGCCTTGACGCGTGCGTGCAGGCGGCTCTTGTAGCGGGAGGCGGTGTTCTTGTGCAGAACGCCCTTCTGTACGCTCTTGTCGAGGGCCGAAACGGTCTTGCTGTACTGCTCGGTCACGGCGGAAGAATCGCCTTTGACAATGGCCTCACGCAGCGAGCGGAGAGACTTACGCACCTGGCTCTTGTTGGCGCGGTTGACTGCGGTCTTCTTGACGGTCTGACGGGCGCGCTTCAGCGCGGACACATGATTTGCCATGGTAAAACCTTTAACTTTCCTGAATCTGGGTGCAGGCGGCGCAAACCACGGCCATGCCCACAAACCCTAAGTTTACGGGCTTTTGAAGTACCGGTCAATCTTTGCTCTACTCTCGAACGTTGGCCCCTGCCGGTTGCATATCCTTCCGGCACTCCGGTGCATCCAATGCAATGAATTCACGGAATACCCGTTGACGCGCATGATCGTCAACGGCTAGTCTGTGCCCATCCTCGGGAAATATCTGGTGATTATCGCCAACCCGGCTGAGTACCGACTGCACACGCAGTTGGCTGTGTCTTGCTCTTCCTCGCCCTACCTTCAACCCCAATCCACCAATTTGCGTCAGTCCCTATGGGTCTGACAGGAGGTCACATCTCCGCTTGATGAGAAAAGCGCTGGAAATCACGCCCAATCTGGAGCCCCTCTTCGGGACTCGCGATGAGAATCTTCGCCTGCTCGAGCAAAACCTGCACATTCGAGTCGATTTGCGCTCCGATGCGCTGCATGTCGAGGGCGCCCCGGAAGCAGTCGCTCGTTTCGAACAAGTGCTGGCGGACTACGAGCACTTGCGGCGTAACGGCACAACTCTCCTGAACGGGGAGTTGCACAGCATGCTGAAACTGGTCACGGCCGATCCGGCAGTGACCCTCAGGGGCCTGGCGGAGAGTGGGAAACAGCGATCGGCGGGCATCAAGCGGATGGTGCAGCCCCGTTCCATCAATCAGCGGCGCTACTTTGAAGCGATTGAAGAGTGCGACATGGTCTTCGGGGTAGGCCCAGCGGGTACGGGCAAGACCTACCTGGCGGTCGCCATGGCGGCATCTGCATTGCTGGCCAAAAAAGTCAGCCGGATCATCCTGGTCAGGCCTGCGGTCGAAGCCGGCGAACGCCTTGGCTTTCTGCCTGGAACCCTGCAGGAGAAAGTGGATCCCTACCTCCGTCCTTTATACGACGCACTGTACGACCTGCTGGAACAGGATCGGGTCGACAAGATGATGGAGCGCGGCGTAATCGAGGTGGCGCCGCTCGCGTTTATGCGCGGCCGCACCCTCAACGATGCTTTCATCATCATGGATGAGGCGCAGAACACCACCAGCGAGCAGATGAAGATGTTCCTTACCCGCCTGGGCAACAACTCCAAGGCGGTAATCACCGGCGACGTGACGCAGATCGATCTGCCCAACCCGAAGAAGAGCGGTCTGGTCGAGGCGATTGAGATCCTGCGCGGGGTCGACGGCATCCGGTTCTGCCATTTCGAAGATGGGGATGTCGTGCGCCATCACCTGGTGCAACGCGTCATTCGCGCCTACGACAGCTTCGGCAAGGCGCAAAGAGAGCTGCCGCTCACTATCCGCGAAGGGGCAGCGGGTAAATCAGCTCCCAAGCCGCAGTAGGCCAGGATCTTCATCGACCTGGCGGGGTGCGGGCGTCGCTCACCTCTCATCGGGAGGCACGACGCCCGCACGGTTTCCAGCGGCAGCGGCACCGGGGTCTTTATGGTGCAAAGGTCTGATCCGCGTCATACTAAAGGGGAAATGCTTTATTTCGGGGCAAGATGATCGTTATCGAGGCTGCCCGAAAAAAGACCCTGCCGGGCCTGCGTGCCCTTGGCAAGCGTGACCTGAGCCGGTTTGTGGCCAGCGTTGCGGAAGCGCTTGGACTCACGGGCGAGTTCTCCGTCCTTCTGACCGGAGACGAAAGACTACGCGCATTGAATCTTCAGTTTCGCGGCATCGATAAGCCTACCGACGTCCTCTCCTTCCCTGCGTTTCCTGGCGCTCCGGAGGGCAACCAGGGCGGCGACCTGGCAATCTCTCTTGAGACCGCGGCGGCACAGGCCAAAGATCATGGCCACCCTTTGCAGATTGAGGTAAAAGTGCTCATTCTCCACGGGCTTTTGCATCTGGCAGGGTACGACCATGAGCGCGACCAGGGGCAGATGAGGCGACGCGAGACGCGCATGCGGAAACAATTCGATTTGCCCGCCGGCCTGGTGGAACGGACCGCACGAGGCGCCCGGGCATGAGTATTGTCTCCGGGATCGCGATCGGTGCGCTTCTCGTCATCCTGACCATCTCCTCATACATCTCCCGGCTGTATGCCGAAACAGGCAAGTTCCTGTCCGGGGAGTTCCAGGAGAACATCGATATCTGGGAGGCGAAGATTGAGCCGCGGCTAGGGCTTAATCGCGATCGTGCTGCCTTGTCGGCCTCCGTGCTGAGCCAGTTTTCGCTCGCCTCCCTGGCGCTGTTCTTCGGGGTTCTGTTGTTCGCCGGCAATGCCCATCCAAGTGGAGCTGAAATCGCGCAGGCGATCCTGGGGGTGGTGCTGGTGATTGTGCTCTTCAACCAGTTTTTGCCCTTCGTATTCTTTACCCGTACCACGGGAGCCTGGGTGGTGAGGCTTACTCCCGCCATCCGGGTGCTGCTGTATCTCGTGCTGCCAGTGACACTGCTGCTGTCGTTTCTCCTGTCGATTGCGGCATTGGCTGATCCGCGGCCCGGCAATCCGGAAGAGGACCCCAGCGAAGCTGCGGTGGAAGCGTTGATTGAAGCAGGCGAGGAAGAGGGGATCATTGAAGAAGGCGATCGTGATCTGATTCGTTCCGCCGTTGAGTTTGGCGACAAGGTGGTACGGGACGTGATGACTCCACGTCCGCATGTTTTCGCCGTGCCGGCGGAGATGACCCTTGAGGCGTTCATCTCTGGTTTGCAGAAGCATCCCTATTCGCGCGTGCCGGTCTTCCATGGGTCGCTTGATCACGTGACCGGCATCGTGTTCGCGCACGACTTGCTGCACATTGCGGATGCCGCGGCCAGCACGCAGACTGTGGCCAGCATTCAACGTCCTGCGGCCCTGGTGCCCGAAACCAAGCGCGTGAATGAGTTGCTGCGCGAGATGCAGCGCGAAAAGCAGCACATGCGTATGGTGATTGACGAGTACGGGGGAGTGGCCGGCCTGGTGACGATTGAAGATCTGCTGGAAGAGATCGTCGGTCGTATCAGCGATGAGCACGAATACGACAGTGACAAGGATGCACCGCTCCACGAGGCGGGCGGCACCTGGCTGGTCTCCGGCAACCTTGAAGTGGCGCGGCTGGAAGATCTTGTCATCGGCGCCCACCAGGTAGAGCAGGAGTATCAAGCGGCCACAGTCGGCGGCCTGGTAAGCGAGATTGCCGGCCGCATTCCCCTGCCCGGGGAAGTCATCGTTGCCGACTCCCTGCGTTTTGAAGTGGTCGCCTCCACTGATCGGCGCATCGAGCAGGTGCGCATCTCCGAGATAGACCACGATCGCCACGCGGGCCAGGGGCTACACTAGCCCCTGAGCACGTGCTCAAGGAGTGTGTGGTTTTGCGATCTGGTTTTGTCTCTATCCTCGGCCGCCCTAACGCAGGCAAATCCACCCTGTTGAATGCCCTGATCGGCGAGAAGATCGCGATTGTCAGCAACAAGCCCCAGACGACCCGGAACCGCATCCAGGGCATTGTGGAAGTTCCCGCGCGGAAGGGCAAAAACGCGGCTCAGATTGTGTTTGTGGATACGCCGGGCGTTCACCGGCCAGGCTCTCAGCTGGACCGCCGCATGATGCAGGAGGTCTACGAAGCGCTCGAAAGCCGGGATATCGTTCTCCTGATGGTCGACGCTTCTCGCCACGCTGATCCGCCGGAAGCCGGGGAAAAGCCATCCCGCCGTTTGGAACGCGAGCAGATTGAAGATGCGTTTGTTTTGCAGCTGATCCAGAAGCTGGATTGTCCGGTGTTCCTGATCATCAACAAGATCGATCTGGTGTTACGGTCGAAGCTTTTGCCGCTGATCGAGCGCTTTAGTGCCATGCATCCCTTTGCGGAAGTGATCCCCATGTCTGCCCGCAAGAAGGACGGCGTGGATACGTTGCTGGCGAAGCTGGTGGAGTATCTGCCGAAAGGCGAGCGCTATTTCCCCAAGGAGCAGTTTACTGACCAGCCAGAGCGCTTCATGGTGGCGGAACTGATTCGCGAGCGGATTTTGCTCGAGACCGGGGAAGAGGTTCCCTATGCCTCCGCGGTGGTGGTGGAGCGTTTTGAGGAACCTGAGCCAGCGGCGAAGCCCACGACCAAGCTACCGCTGACCCGCATCTCTGCGGTGATCTACTGCGAACGGGATGGCCAGAAAGCGATTCTGATCGGCAAGGGTGGCAGCAAGCTAAAGAGTATTGGTGCGGCTGCGAGGAAAGAGATTGAGTCGCTGCTCGGCACGCGCGTCTACCTGGAACTGCACGTCATCGTGGAAGAGAACTGGCGTGAGTCCAAGGGCTTCGTCGATTCCCTGGACTGGCGAAAGCAATTGGAAGACCTGGCGCTGAAGTCGACCCCGGAAGGCTCCGAAGCGAAACAACCGGCAAAGCGTAAAGCAAGCCGTCACTGACAAGTGAGGCCTGGGCCCGTATGCTGTGACGATGCCGGCAGTGGCGCATTTCTGCCATCATCGCGGTTGCCACGTGATTTGCCTCAAGGGCTCCTGCCGATATGAGCCAACGAAACCCAGGAACAGGGCCGCTGAACGTCAAACTGTCTCCTGTACTAATTCGGTGATCGGCGCGGCTATAAACTCAAGTTTGTCTCCGGGCCTGGTCTGCGAAGAGCAAACAGTGCCCGATGGCAGTTCCAGAACGGAGTGCGCGGAAAGGCACGCAGACATACGCCAGGGTCGAACATGGCTCCGCACTTTTTTCACGTTCAGATCACGGTCCAGGTAAACCAGGTCGATGGGGAATCGCATGCCAATGGTGTGTACGGATTCACAGGGCAGGATCCACAAACCTCCTCCGGCTATGAGTGCATCCCGGCCAAGCAGGCCTTTTCTGCGCCGCGCGCCGGTGCCGGCCACCTCGGCAATGCTGGCAAGCTCCGACGAGCGAGTGCGATTCACTACAGTCAGCCGGATCTCTGGCTCTTGCTGTTGAGCGGCCATCAGGCGGCGCGTTAGCCACTGCTTCAGTTTCATTGTCTTTCCTTCACTGTTGCTGCCGCACCAGGCCCTCAGCTATGTAGCGCTAACTAGCCCCCAGCTTGTCATCCCTCGACTGCGCTCCTAATGAACAAACTGGAATGCGCTCTGGACGAGGATTCAGACGAGGGTTCAAATGTCCCCCACTCAAGCCAAACGCGGCTTGAATGGGCCACCCTACAGTTTTTAGGGTCCGATCAGTCGCCACTCAGGAGGATTTGCTCCCTGCCCGCATCCAGAAAAGCCGAGGGTGGCCCACTCAAGCCGCGTTTGGCTTGAGTGGGGGACATCCTGCTCCGCTCGCTCAGCCAGACCGATGCGTATCGCACCCCGTTCATCCCGTCCTTAACTTGCACTGCAAGCAGATTCCTCGGGATGACAAATTGGGGGCTAGCTAACCCGCAAAACATGTCGTCGCAACCAAGGCTTAACCTAACGCGCAAGGCCACAAGCCAGAACACAGCGGCAGGCTCACAGCTCCCTTCAACCTGTCGCACCAATCAGTACTGGTGACAAATCCGGGTTAGTTCCCTGGTTTGTCAGGGAATCGCCAATCTCGGCAGTGGCCGGCGATGCAACCCTGCCGAAGTGAGGGACTCTGCAAAACCAGGAGAATGATCCAAGCAATGATGAAATGGAAATTGATTTATGCCGACGACGCTTCTGTCATTTTTGCCCGGTCTGGCGTGTAAACACCCGTTCCTGGCGCGAACTCGACTAAAGCCGTCGTGAGCTACAGATCACCCGGCGTTTCCTGCGGAAATGCCTTTACTCGCGGACGCTGATACCCAAGCTCCTCATCTTCCGATACAGATGACTCCGTTCCAAACCCAGCGCCTCGGAGGCGCGGCTTACATTGCCGTGGCATTCGTCGATCTTCTTCAGGATGTAATCGCGCTCATACGCCTCGCGCGCCTGGTGCAGCGTGCTGAATTCTTCGCCCTTGCGGCTGTTTCCGCGAAACACCAGCATGGGCAAATGCTTGCGCTCAATCCGTACGGTCTGCGGGTTGAGAATCATCACGCGCTCGATCACGTTCCTCAGTTCGCGCACGTTCCCCGGCCAGTGATACTGCTTCAAAACAGCCACGGCCTCTTCACTCATCTCGATGCGCGGACGGCCGTATTGGCGGCCAAACTCCTGCAGGAACTCACGTACCAATAGCGCAATGTCTTCTTTCCTGTCGCGCAGCGGTGGCACAAAGAATGGGATCACGTTCAATCGATAGAAGAAGTCTTCACGGAAATTTCCTTTGGCGATTTCCTCTTCCAGGTCCTTATTGGTAGCCGCAATCACCCGCACGTCCACCTGGACAGTTTGCGTGGCCCCCACCGGCGTGAAGCGCTGCTCGTCGAGTGCGCGCAGCACCTTGGCCTGCATCTTGAGGCTCATGTCGCCTACTTCATCGAGAAACAGTGTGCCATTGTCAGCGCGCTCAAAGGTGCCGCGCTTCTCTACCGGGCCGTTCGGGATCGCACTATGCCGATAACCGAAAATCTCGCTCTCGATGTAGTCCTCAGGGATAGCCGCACAGTTCAGCTCAACGAACACGCGATCGCTGCGTAAGCTTTCGCTATGAATGGCGCGGGCAATCAGCTCCTTGCCCGATCCCGATTCGCCATAGATCAACACCCGGCCATTGGTAGGCGCCATCAGCTTGATCTGCTGGCGCAGCGCCTTGATCGAAACGCTCTCCCCAGTGATCGGCACCCGCATCAGCAGCTGGCGCTTGAACTCCTGGTTCTCGCTCCGCAGCCGCCGCGCCTCCACCGCATTCTTAAGAAGAATCAACGTACGGTCGATCGAAAGGGGCTTCTCCAGAAAATCGAACGCACCCAACTTGGTAGCGCGCACCGCTGTCTCGATCGTGCCATGCCCGGAGATGATGATGACTTCGGGCGTGCTCTCGCTCGCCAAGCGAGCGCACTTCGGTTAAAACTTCCAGCCCATCCCGGTCGGGCAGCCAGATGTCGAGGAGCATCACGTCATAGGACGCATCCCGCAGCAGCACCATCGCTTCGGAAGCCGTGGCCGTGCTGGTGACGGCGTATCCGTCTTCCTTGAGTATCTCGCCGAGGGACTCGCGGATTTCTGCTTCGTCATCGACGATCAGGATATGGTTCATAAGCTGGCCCTGCCATTGGCGCCTACCATGTTGGCATCCTGCGAGCTTCGGCCATCGGCCAGGGGCAGCTCGATGATGAACCGGGCGCCTGCCGGACTGTTCTGCTCCGCACGGATGGCGCCACTGTGCTCCTGAATGATTTTGGAAGCGATCGCCAGGCCAAGCCCGGTGCCCCGCTGCTTGGTGCTGAAGTAAGGCAGGAATAGTCGCTCGCGCATTTCATCGTTCAAGCCGTGGCCCGTGTCTGCTACCACGATCTCGGCCGTGGTGTGGCCCTCAATCAGCCCAGTCTCGATCGTCAGTTCCCGCAACAAGCTGTTTTGCATTGCCTCCGCCGCATTATCGATGAGATTCGCCAGTGCGCGTTTCAGTGACTCGGGGTCGGCGAGCACCGGCGGGATGCCTGCCCCCAAACGCTGCACAATAAGAATATGGTGGAGCCGGCCGGCGAAGAGGGCCAGTGCGCTTTCGACCACTGCATTCAAATCGCAGACTTTCGGACGTGACGTAGGGAACTGGGCCAGGGAAGCAAACTGGTCGACGAGGCGGCGCATCGTTTGCACCGAACCCAGGATCACTTCACTGCATTTGCGGATCACCGAATCGGAATCGGGGTTGGGCCGGTCCACATGGCGGCGGATACGCTCCGCCGAAAGCGCAATCGGCGTCAGCGGATTCTTGATTTCATGCGCCACCCGCTGCGCAACCTCTTTCCACGCGACCTGCCGCTGAGCGTGCAAAAAGTCGGTCACATCCTCAAGAACCAAAATGCAACCTTCCCGATCTTTACCAAGTTCGAGCCGGGCCACTGTGGCGGTTACGTTCAGCACACCGCGCGGCCCAGGCAACTCGATCTCGGTGGCGGCCACACCCATACGTTTGCTGCGGCGCAACAGCACGATCAATTCATCCGCTATTTCGCCTGGCAGAATTGACTCGAGCGGCAGCCCTGCCAGTTCTTTATGCTCCAGCGGGCTGAGTAAGTTGCGGGAAGCACGGTTGGCCTGCAAGACGCACATCTGCGGGTCGAGGGTCACTACGGCGCTGGGAATCGTCTCGAGCACCGTTTCGAGCTCGCTGCGCCGCTCCTCCAGCGCCCGGTTTGCGGCGGAAAGCTGGGTGGTGGAGGTTTCTGCGAGGGCGCGGCTTTCTTCCAGGTCCTCGGCCATGCGGTTGAAGGAGAGGACCAGCTCGCCCAGTTCCTCAGACGCGGCTACCTTTACCCGGTGGGCGTAATGGCCGGCGGCTACCGCATTCATGGCGTCGGCCAGCGCTTCGACCGGGCGGGTTACCTGTTTAGAAAGGAACAGTGCCAGCCAACTACTGGCGAAGAAGACCAGCGTCGTCAACAGGAACAGCAGCAACAAATAGGTACTGCGCACCCGGGTCCGTGCCCGGTACAGCACCTGGTAATCGCGCGCGCCCTCGCGGATATCCTGGATGGTGGCGCCCAATCCCGCAGGGAGGGGCAGGCCAGCGACGACGATATTCCCATCCGCGGTGCTCGCGGTGCCGAGAACATACTCATCCGCGCCCGTGACCAGCATGGGAACATCGCTGCGCTGGGCCGCCCGCAATACGGTCGCGGTCAGCGGTTCCTTGCCCTGCGACACATCCGGTTGCGCCTCATCCATCCAGGAGCGGATGAGCGCATGGCCGGTATCCTGCGGCACCTGGTATTGGCCGAGAGCCACGCCATTGCGAAAGACAACGGCAAAGCCGCCTTCCAGGGTGATGCGATGCGTGCCCAGTGCACGGGACAGGCTGTCTGCGCTCCCGGTCTGCACGGAACGGCCCAGGCTAGGGGAACTGGCCAGCGATTGCGCCTCGGCGCGGGCGTTGGCGGCAGCATATTGCGAAAGCTGCAGGGCGACCCGGCTGGAGTCTTGCCGCAACTGCGAGGCTGGTTGAGAAAACCAGCGCTCCATCGAGCGATTCAGCAGGCCGAAGCTAAACAGGAACATGAACACGGCGGGCGCAAACGACAGGAGCAGAGCGCCTACCAGCATGCGGCTGCGGATTCTGGAGCCGAGCACCCGGCTGCGCTGTTCAGCCAGCAGCTTCACAATATTGCGGAAAAGCAGAACCAGCAGAGTGAGCAGCAGAAGAAAGGCGATGACAGAGAGGGATGTAAATAAAAAGATCTGCCCGCTGCCATGAGGGCGCAGGAAGGGAAGGTTAAAGGCATTCAACGCCGCCAGGACGAGCAGCAAAAGGAGCATACCCCCTGCCAGCGCCAGGACCACACCACCGCGGTGCCGGGACTCTGTTCCCATGCGACTTACCCCTTGCCACTAACAGCTTACAGCGAGCGAGAGGTGTGTTCGGCCCAGCAGAGGGTGAAATACGTGCAGCCGTCCTTAAAGATAGGAAAGGTACTGGGCGTCAGTGCGTGACTCAAAAGTACCGCACTGACACCACCACAGCCCCGATCGGTAGGGTTTTGCCTGGTGCAACATCGGGCCGTCGCACGAAGGTGCCTAAAGCGAGTTCATCTTGAGCAGGAACTCTGCATTGTTGCGCGTCTTACCAAGGCGGTCTACCAGCAGTTCCATCGCCTCTACCGGCGATAGCGGGTTGAGCACCTTGCGCAATACCCAGATGCGCTGCAGATCTTCCTTGGGGATAAGCAACTCTTCCTTACGGGTTCCGGAGCGCTGAATGTCGATCGCAGGGAACACACGCTTGTCGACCAGCTTGCGGTCGAGGATGACTTCCATGTTGCCGGTGCCCTTGAATTCTTCAAAGATCACTTCGTCCATGCGGGAGCCGGTATCGACCAGCGCGGTCGCGATGATGGTCAGCGAGCCGCCTTCTTCGATATTACGAGCGGCGCCGAAGAAGCGCTTTGGCCGTTGCAGTGCGTTGGAATCGACACCGCCAGAGAGGACCTTTCCGGATGGGGGAACAATGGTGTTGTATGCACGCGCAAGGCGAGTGATGGAATCGAGCAGGATCACTACGTCTCGCTTGTGCTCCACCAGGCGTTTCGCCTTCTCGATGACCATTTCGGCGACCTGCACGTGGCGGGCTGCCGGCTCATCGAACGTCGAGCTGATGACTTCGCCCTTCACCGAACGCTGCATGTCCGTTACTTCTTCCGGGCGCTCATCGATCAGCAGAACGATCAGGGCGACTTCGGGATGGTTGGTAGTGACGGAGTTGGCGATGGACTGCAACAACATGGTCTTACCGGTTCGGGGAGGCGCGACGATCAGACCGCGCTGGCCTTTGCCGACGGGAGTGAGCAGATCCATCACCCGGCCGCTGGTATTTTCCTGGACGGTCTCCATCTTGACCCGTTCCTGCGGGTAAAGGGGCGTCAGGTTGTCGAACAGGATCTTATTGCGGGTCTCTTCGGGAGACTCGAAGTTGATGGCTTCGATCTTGACCAGGGCGAAGTACTTTTCTCCTTCGTGGGGAGGGCGGACGTTGCCGCTGATGGTATCGCCGGTTTTGAGGTCGAATTTGCGGATCTGCGAGGGCGAGACATAAATGTCGTCCGGACCTGGCAGGTAGTTGTAATCGGGCGAGCGGAGGAAGCCGTAGCCGTCAGGCAGAATTTCGAGCACACCTTCAGCGAAGATGTGGCCTTCTTTTTCACTTTGGGCCTGGAGAATTTTGAAGATCAGGTCCTGCTTACGGAGGCCGCTGGCACCGGGAATTTCCAGGGTGCGCGCAATGCGGCTGAGCTCCGTTATATTTTTCTCTTTTAGTTCGGAAATAGTCATTTTCACCTACGGGAGGAAGCTGTGGAGGGGTTTACCGGGAAGGAATCTTGCTGGGTAAGCAGGTTCGAGGGTTGCGGAAAGGTTTAAAGGGGCCCAGAACAGGCCGCGCTAAGCTGCGCGGCGCTGCTCCTGGATCTGAGATGCTTCTGGGGTAACCGAAGGAGCCGCCGCCGGGCTCTCATGATGGAAGCGGACGAACACCTCGTTGGTGGTGTCTTCAATACGGGTAGTGGGCTTGTGCAGCTTACGAGTAGCTTTGGAAGCCAGTTGACACAGTGTATAGCGATTCTCGACATGGGCAAGTGCCCCAAAGACGATATCAGACCGCATCTCTCTATTCTCCTTCATCTTTTGACCGTCCTTTTGCGCAACTCAAGAGCAGGTCTCTGCGGTGCGCGGCGTCGGTCGTTTTCTCTCTGTTAGACGCGTATGTTCGCTTGCTGGAACAATTTTTTCGTCTAAGTTCTTGTTGTCCAACCGGTGACTGGAATGATTCCCTGCGCCGCAAAGCGGCGCGTCCGGCGGAGTTTCGTGGCGCGGACCCATTTCGCAAAGGCAACACGCAATGGCGTAACCCTTGTTCTCAGGTGTGCGTAAAACTAACAAACCGCGCTGTGCTTAGTGAGTTCAGTACCCCGGAGACTAAATGCTCATTACTGGAGCGGAAGAACCACAGAAAGACGCCAGGCCCATTTTCGTGCTCTTAAGGCGCTATTTCGTTAAGCCATGTAGAACTTAACTCGATCGAATCTGGGGGTCAACACTTTTTTTCATAGAATTTACTCCATCGATTCCCGAAAATGGAAGATTCGAAGGAATCCCTCAGGAGTATCCACTTTGTTTGCAACATTTGGTTCTTTCGCCCCGAACCGTTTTTTCACAAGTACCATGGGCGAGGGAGTACCTCTACGCATGCGGAAAAACCGAAATGTCCAGGATCCCGGCCCTGCCTCTGATACGCAGATAACTCCTGCACTGCCCGATGCAGGTCTTCCAAGTCCTGGTCAGCCTGCTACTGGGCTGGCCCTGGAAAAAGCAGAGAAAGGTTCGCACCGATCTATGTGGGAGCTCCTCCTTCAACTCCGCGTTCTTTTGCCCTACCTTTCTCACCTGGCGCCCCTGCTCGAGCGAAGCTCCAAAGGTTCCCCCGAGCTGAGCCATATGGCCCGTGGCATGGCCGCTATACAGGCCGGCAGCCGTGAAATAGAGACGCTTACCCGCAACCAAACGCTCCAACTGGAGCGCATTGAGGAACGTCTGGCTCATTTGCAGGTAGCTCAACACCAGGTTGCCGAGGAGAACCGAGTGTTTTTCACGGAAATGCGGGCATTCCGCCGCTGGATCATCCTCATTACAGGCGTAATTTGCGTGTTGGTGGGCGCCACCGCTGGCATGGTGGCCTACCTGCTGCTTCGTTACTAACCGACGAACGCTGATTTGTTTATGCGGTAGAGGTGGATTTAAACCCCATCAAGGTAAGTTTTTTAATTCTGCATATTTGTAACCAGTCCAGCTTCCGTTTGTATTGCCAGTCGTTCTAATCCGGGACTAGGATACGCGATAGTTCGGTGCAGTCCTGTTCCAGGACGTGCCAGATCTTCCACAAAGTCGTTCCAGGCCTCACGTAAGCAAAGAAAAGCTGACGACTTCTGCGTCAGTGTGTGTGGAGTGACTCTCATGGCATGGTATGCCTATTGCATTAGTGAAAAGCAGGCGTTTCCTGAACTTAGCCGTCATCGAAAACCGGTTCCTTTGGAGTCGGTCAAGGGAATCTCAGGAAATCAGATCTTCCTCTATCCAGCCAGTGATTTAGCAGTGATCGTTAGCGAACAATCCCCCACAGAAAACTTGGACCACCAGGCAGCTGTTGATCATGCGCGTGTGATCAGTGACTGTTTCAAGATGTCCACTGTTCTTCCATTCCGCTTTGGCACGGTGTTTGCCGATGATGAGGCGCTACGGAAATCGATTCGATCGAATCAGCGACAGTTCCTTGCCAACGTTGACCGCTTGCGTGGCAAGGCCGAGATGCACCTGAAGGTGCTTCTGGATGACTGCTGTCGGGAACAGGGTGTTCCGATTGCGGTGGACCGCGTAGGCAAGGAGTATTTATCGAGCCTGCGGGAGAATGCGACGCGGCAACGGGAACGGCAGACCAAGGCACGGGCCGTTTCGGTGCAGATGCATCGCATGTTCAGTCCTATTGATGAAGAGATCAGTTGCCGCAGGATCGATTCCGGCAAAATGCTTCTCGACATCGCTCACCTGATCGATCACAAAGGCATCGAGCGCTATCAGAATAAATATTCAAGCGCCAGCCAGCAATTGAAGGATTGCCACATGCAGCTTTCCGGACCCTGGCCGCCCTACCACTTCGTGCAGCGGCTCACGCGGCCTGCTCATGTGCACGCTCATGCGTTACCTGCTTGATCGATTTGTCACTGTAACAGACCGAGACGGTGTACGAAGAAGCCCCACGCAAGCCGATGTTGGCTGGAAGTGGGGTTTTCTATTGGCGCTGTGCGTTTGCGAGATTCTGGGTCCATATCTCACGAAAGGCACTTAGTAGCCCGCATTGTCATCCCTCGACTGCGCTCCTGATGAACAACCTCTCCTTTCGTCGTTCCTTCCAAGGCGGATGACAGGATGAGTCGTGGTGTCTTGGGACGGAGCGTCATGAACGTGCCGACGTGATGGCGATGACGAGGGACGCGTCATCGCGCACCCTGGCGGTTCACTCGATACGGTGGAAGCCCCGGACTTTTAGTCCGGGGGCGCGGGTGTAGAACCCGCGCTGAGAGTGGCCCTCACCCATGCGAGGGCTTTAGCCCAGGCGGCAGCGGCGTCCGTCGATTGGAAACTTGCGCGTAGTTTTCGCGGGGAGGTCACACGGCCGATTGGCTGGCGAGGCTTGGTTCCACCAGGGCTTAAAGCCCTCGATCTTTGCGCGCGTTTAAGCGCGGGTCTTGAACCCGCGCCCCCGGACTCAAGTCCGGGGCTTCCACCGGGTTCGAGCGGGTGCTCCGAGAATCTTTCAGCGCGTCGTACCGATGGAGAGCAGCCGAATTGATCATTGCCGACCTGGAGATTTGAGTCAGGGTGAAACATTGCAGGCCCCTCGGCATCCTCAATTTGCCTCAAGGCAAATCAACTGCGCTCGGGATGACAAATTGGGGGCTAACTAAGCTGTAAAACATGTCGTCGCACACTAAAAAGTAACCTAACGCGCAAGCCCACAAGGGAAAGCGACAGGTAACGCTCGCCCTCGCGCCCAGATAACCAAGGACAAAGCCTAAGTGACTTTATTGGCAGCCGGCATATTCTTGCGGCGACTTAGCACAAAGCTCGCGCCAGAGCGACGATCGGCGGCGGCGTGGTCGATCTTTCGCCAGAACGCCACGAAGTAATCCACGGCGGAAATGATCGACACCAGCACCATGAAGTAGATGGCAGCGATCGCGATCCATTCCACCGGCAGAATGAACCAGCCGAAATGCCAGGCATACCAGCCATGCGCCAGAATCACAGCGACGACTGAGACAATCTGGATGACGGTTTTCAGCTTCGCCAGGTCACTGGCTTCGATGGTGAAGCCTTCGGAACTGGCGATCGATCGTAACCCGCTCACCAGGAACTCGCGCCCAATCACCAGCACGGCAATCCAGGCCTTCATCAGATGAGGATTGAACTGCACCAGGCAGATGTAGGCTGCGGTGATCATCAGCTTGTCAGCCAGCGGATCAAGCAACATGCCCATGGTCGTGATTTGTCCACGCTTGCGCGCCAGGTATCCGTCCACGCCATCGGTGATGGAAGCAAGGATGAATAGCAGGGAAGCAGCGATTTCCTGCTCTCCGTGGAAGCTGTGAAAAGGGAAGTAGCCGGAAAGCATCCAGATGAGCAGAGGAATGCAGCAGATGCGGCTCATCGTGATGGAGTTTGGCAGATTCACGATCGACTCGGCTGTGGGCGGGGCGCGACCTCGCCTTACCCCTTCATTATGTCACTAGAAGTCAGGCATGGCGGCCCGGTCCAGGTTACGAACGGCGGCGGGGCCCAAATTGACCCTCCGCCGCCAGGCGCTCAGGCGCTCAGGCGTAGATGCCGCGCTGCTTGATGGTGAAGGCCACCCGGTCGATCGCCAGCATGTAAGCCGCGATCCGATTGTTCACGGCGTGCGCCTCGGCGTAGCGCACCACATCCCCGAAGCTTTCGCTGAGGATGCTCTCCAACTGTTCATTGACGACCGCTTCTTTCCAGAAGTAGCCCTGCCGGTCCTGCACCCACTCGAAGTAGGAGGCAGTGACCCCGCCGGCGTTGGCAAGAATGTCGGGAATGATGAAGACCTTCTTATCTGCCAGGATCTCGTCTGCCACGGCGGTGGTGGGGCCGTTCGCCCCTTCGCACACGATTTTTGCCTTGATGCGGTCGGCGTTACGGCTGGTGATCACGTTTTCCGTGGCCGCGGGAATCAGAATTTCGCAATCGGAAAGCAGCAACTCCGGCGAACTGACGGCTTCCGCTCCCTTGAAGCCCAGCACGGTGCCGTTGCGCTGGCGGTATTCCAGCAGCAGGTGAATGTCGATGCCGTTGCTGTTGTAGAGGCCGCCATCGAATTCGGCGATGCCGACGATCTTGTAGCCCTTTTCCATCATCAGCTTGGCGGCATTGGAACCCACATTGCCGAAACCCTGGATGACTACGCGACAGCCTTCCCGCGGCATGTTCAGGTAGCGCAGCGCTTCGTCGCACACGACGCTGATACCGCGGCCGGTCGCTTCGCGGCGCCCCCGCGATCCGCCGATATTCAGGGGTTTGCCCGTCACGACAGCCGTCACCGTCTGGCGCATGTGCATGGAGTAGGTGTCCATGATCCACGCCATCGTCTGCTCATTGGTGTTGATGTCGGGAGCAGGCACGTCTTTTTCAGGACCGAGGAACTCGATCAGTTCCGAGGTATAGCGGCGAGTCATGCGCTCGAGCTCGCCCATAGACATTTGTTTAGGATCGCAGATCACGCCACCCTTGGCGCCGCCAAAAGGAATGTTGACTACGGCGCATTTCCAGGTCATCCAGCTAGCCAGGGCGCGTACTTCGTCCAACGTTACGTCCGGGGCGTAGCGAATGCCGCCCTTGCCGGGCCCACGGGCCATCGAATGCTGCACGCGAAAGCCGGTGAACACCTCAATCTTGCCGCTGTCCATCATCACCGGAATATGCACGATGATCTCGCGTGAGGGGTACCGCAGAACCTTCCATAGCCCTTCGTCCAGGTTGAGTTTTTGTGCTGCGAAGTCAAATCGGGCAGCCTGGGCTTCCCAGGGGTTAATCTCCTGCTCGAGCGATATAGTTTGCATAAACAAGCTCTCCGTTTGGGCTGCGTAAGTGATTCTTCGCAACACGCCAAACTTATCGAGTATAGGCTTCCGAGGAAGGGGGGGCAAACGCCGGAAGGGGACTGCCCGTTACCATTTTCCCGAAAAGAAAACGCCAAATTGCTCGCCACTCAAAATAGTCTGGGTGGCCCATTCAAGCCGATTTTGGCTTGAGTGGGGGACATCTCACCCCACCCATACCGGCAGCCATTTACCATGGGCAGGAATGCCACCCGACATCACCATCTCGCCTGCTCGCGCAGACTTCCTCAAGCTTGCAGCTGACCACACGCTGGTGCCGCTGTATCGCACGCTGACCGCAGATCTGGAAACTCCGGTTTCTGCCTTTCTGCGCTTTGCCGCTGACGAAAAGCAATCCTTCCTGCTGGAATCAGTAGAAGGTGGCGAAAAGGTGGGCCGCTACACCTTTATCGGCGTTCGCCCATACCGCACAGTCATTGCTCGCGGCCATTCCATCGTGATCAAGGAGAGGGGCGCCACGCGCACCTTAGAGGGCGATGTATTCGCCCTGCTCAAGGAAATGCTGGGCGGCCAAAAACCGGCCCACATCGCTGGCTTGCCTCCCTTTACCTGCGGCGCGGTCGGGTTTCTTTGCCTACGACGTGGTGCGCCAGATCGAGCACCTGCCCGAAATCGCTGTGGACGACCTCGGCATTCCCGACGCTTGCCTGATGTTCTTTGATGAAGTGCTGGCGTTCGACCATGTGCGCAAGCAAATTTCCATCATGGTGACGGCGGATCTTTCCCGCCACAAGCCGGCTGTGGCCTATGCAGACGCGAAAGAACGCCTGCTTCGGCTGGAGAAACGTCTGGCACGCCCTCTCCCGCGGTCGAAGCAAAAAGCGCCCAAAGGCAAGCTGACCGTCACCAGCCACACCCGCAAAAAGGACTTTCTCGCGGCCGTCGTCAAAATTAAGGAATACATTGCCGCCGGCGATGTGTTTCAAACGGTCCTTTCACAGCGGTTTGAGGTCAAGCCAGGGGTGGATCCGTTCTCCATCTACCGGGCTCTGCGCATCGTGAACCCGTCTCCTTATCTATATTTCCTGCGCTTTGACCTGGGTGGCCCGTCCAGGTCGCCGGCCACCTGCCTGGTCGGGTCATCGCCCGAACTGCTGGTGCGGGTGCAGCAGCGGAATGTAGAGTATCGGCCTATCGCAGGCACGCGTCCGCGAGGCGCCACGGAAGAAGAAGATCTGCGCGTCGAACAGGAGCTGCTGGCCAATGAGAAGGAACGGGCCGAGCACGTGATGCTGGTCGACCTGGGTCGGAACGACGTTGGCAAGGTCTGCGAGTACGGCAGCGTGCAGGTGAAGGACCTGATGTATGTAGAGCGCTACTCGCACGTGATGCACCTGGTCAGCGCACTGCGGGGCCAGTTGAAGAAGGGCCTCTCCGCGGTGGACGCATTTTGCTCGTGTTTTCCGGCCGGCACCCTGAGTGGGGCGCCCAAGATCCGTGCCATGGAGATCATCGAAGAGCTGGAACCGACGCGCCGGGGTATCTACGGCGGCAGCGTCTTTTACGCGGACTTCTCCGGCAATTTCGACTCATGTATTGCGATCCGCAGCATGTTCCTCAAGGGCGATCAGGGCTACATCCAGGCGGGTGGGGGCATTGTGGCTGATTCTCAGCCGGAAGAGGAGTACCAGGAATCCGTCAATAAGGCCAAGGCGGTGGTACGCGCCGTAGAAAGAGCCAGAGCGGTCGCAGGGCAAGAGAATCGTTGATCGCCTGTCTCTCGTGCAGGGCCCACTGCCACAACCAGGGGATACACTTGGAGCAGGCGCCCCATGGTTTTCGTTCTCGACAACTACGACTCATTTACCTACAACCTTGTGCAGTACATGGGCGAACTCGGCGCGGACATGATAATCCGCCGCAATGACCAGTTGACGGTCGACCAGGTGGAAGAGTTGAAACCCGAGCGGATCCTCTTGTCTCCTGGTCCCTGTACCCCGCAGGAAGCGGGCATCAGTATTCCTCTCATTCGCCATTTTGCCGGCAAGGTTCCCATCCTGGGCGTCTGCCTGGGTCACCAGGCGATCGGTGCTGCTTTTGGCGGAAACGTGGTCCGCGCGCCCCAACTGATGCACGGCAAAACCAGCCAGGTGGAGCACGACGGCCGCACCGTCTTCGCCGGCCTGGCCAGCCCCATGACCTGCACCCGCTATCACTCGCTGATCGTCGCCGATGAAAATCTGCCGGCGGAGCTTGAGGTAAGCGCACGCGTGGAAACCGGGAACGGTCGAGGCATCATCATGGGACTGCGCCATCGGAGCTTGCCGGTGGAAGGCGTCCAGTTCCACCCGGAAAGCGTCCTGACGGTCGACGGCAAAGAGCTGATTCGGAATTTCCTTTCTCTCTGAAATGGTGCGGATCATGCACAACTGGCACCCGCGTCCCTCGCGCAGATTCGTTCTGCTGAGTGTGTGCGCGCTGGCTGCTGCGCCCTCGTGGGGCCAGCAACCGATCGGGCGAACTTCTGCGACGGAGGTAAAGGTCTCGGGCGCGGTGGACATTGCGCACGGAGAAACGCTCCTGGGCAACGGCAGCGACATCACGGCAGGGAACCAGGCGGTGACCATCGCTCTGCAGCGTGGCGGTTCGCTGCAGTTGTGCTCGACCAGCAGTGTGTCTCTGGCCAAAGACGGCTCCATTGATGACAAGGCCAGCAGTGCCTTGATGATGGGTCTTCAGCGGGGCGCGATCGAAGCCAACTACACGGTTGGCAAATACTCTGACGTATTAATGACGCCCGATCTGCGCATCCTTATTTCCGGTCCCGGCCAGGCCAGCCTCAGCATCCGGGTGAACCCCCAGGGAGACACCTGTGTCGACAATCACGGTACAGATGCACCCTATGTCACGGTGAGCAATCAGCTGGAGGGCGGCGCGTATCGCGTGATGCCGAACCAGCGGGTCAGTTTTCAGCATGGCAGCCTGCTCGAGGTGGTGGATCATGAACCGGAGCCTTGCGGATGTCCGGTGCTTCCGGCGAATGCGGTAGCCCAGGCGACTCCCGGGCGTCCGGTGGGTGGACCCTCCTCGACTCCGGCTGATACTGCATTTCCCATGGCGCAGAGCGAAGGATTGGCTCCGGCCCCGCCACCTGCGCCTACGCCGATTGTGCCGCCGGGGCAAGCGCATGCCCAGGTCACGGTTCCGCTGGTCTATAACGGAGAAGCTCCCGCGAACGGAGAAGCTCCCGCGCCGGCGGCGGCGCCCGCCATCAGCCGCCCCGGCAGTTGCGGAGCCACATGCACCCGCTGTCCCCGCGGCCGAGGTTTCTGGTGTTACGGCAGCTCCCGTCGCGCCGCCGCTTTCGCCAGCCGCACCGGCGGCGGATGCAACCGGCGCCCGGCCACCGGGTGGAGGCAGTATTTTCCACCGCCTCGGTCATTTCTTTTCGAAGATCTTCGGCAAGTAGACCAAGTCCATGGAGAGTTCGACAGCGAAGTCCCTCACGGCCTCAAAGCCCTAGCCCGGATTTCTCACCAGTACTGATTGGTTCGACAGGTTGAAGGGAGCGGTGAGCCTGTTGCTGTGTTTTGGCTTGTGGCCTTGCGCGTTGAGTTAATTTTTGGTGTGCGACGACATGTTTTGCGGTTTAGCTAGCCCCAATTTGTCATCCCGAGCGCAGTCGAGGGATCTGCTTTGCGCCTTTCTCCTGCCACAAATTTTTACATGAGCTCCAGCATCGGATGGGCAGAGGAACGTGGGTCTCGATAGCAGCCGCTTCGCTGCCAGGAGTGACTCTCCGCCATCCTGCTGAAAGAATGGTTCGTCTGCGTGTCCGATGCTGGAGCTCGTGTAGAAATTTGTGGCAGGAGAAAGGCGCACAGCAGATCCCTCGACTGCGCTCGGGATGACAAATCGGGGGCTAGTTAGCCCGGATTTCTCACCACGACCCTCAGCTTCCGACCCAAAGCCGTCCAGGGGTTAGGGCTTTGAGGAGGTGGCGGAGCTTTTGGTGCGATTACGCCTCGGCTGCCGTTCCGGCAGTACACGGGCTACAATCGACTGTTGAGGCGAGCGTGCCTCGCCCATTCCACTGCGATCGAAGGAGTTTCTCTTTTATGGCGATTCCCGCCACTCAAATGCGTCCAGGCATGATCATCAAGCACAATAACGAGCTGCATACGGTGTTCAGCGTGGAACATCGAACCCCCGGGAATCTGCGCGCCTTCATCCAGGCCAAGCTCCGCAATCTACGCACCGGCGCCATGTTCGAACATCGCTTCCGCTCTCCTGATCCGATCGATCGCGTCATCGTCGATGAGGTCTCGATGGACTTCCTGTATGCGGATGGCGACGACTACTACTTCATGGACACGACGACGTACGAGCAGACCAACTTGAAGGGTTCCACCCTGGGGGATGCCATTGAGTACCTCATCCCCAATTTGCAGATCAAGGTTTCGTTCTTCGATGGCGTGCCAGTCGGCATCGAACTACCGCTCACCGTGGAGATGACCGTAGTAGAAACCGAGCCGGGTCTCAAGTCGGCGACCGCCTCTTCCGTTACTAAGCCGGCCAAGCTGGAAACCGGGCTGGTGGTGCAGGTGCCTCCTTTCATCAACGAAGGCGAGAAGATTCGCGTCGACACCGCCGAGGGTGCTTACCTTTCTCGCGCTTGAGGCTCGGTCCGCACTTTGCGTCGGCGCTGCTTGCTAAATACTCAGTGACAGGTACAGATAATGGTCCGCTTCTACGTTGTCAAAGGCCGCGTGCAGGGGGTTGGTTTCCGCTGGTTCGTTCATCGCGAAGCAGGGGAACTCGGCTTGAAGGGCTGGGTGCGCAATACGGATGAAGGCGAAGTGGAGATCATGGCCCTGGGCAGCGCCGAAAAACTTGCTGCCTTGCGCGAGGCCCTGGAGCGGGGCTCGCGAGGCAGTCGCGTCGACGCCGTGCTGGAGACCGACATGGACGAATCCAACGCCGCCGGTCTGAAATCGTTTCAAATTGAAGGAGCCTGGTAGTACGCATGCCTCACCCACCGATTAATTGTGAGCCGTTGAAATCACTTATCCGGACCATTCCGGATTTTCCCAAGCCGGGCATCCTGTTCTATGACATCACCACCCTGCTCAAAGACAAGAAGGGTTACGCGACCCTGGTCGACGCCCTGGCTGCTCACTACATTGGCCTGGTGGACGTTGACCTGGTGCTGGGCATTGAGGCGCGAGGATTTATTTTTGGACCTGCGTTGGCCTATCGCTTGAATGCCGGGTTCGTGCCTGTAAGAAAGCCAGACAAACTACCGGGTGAAACAGCGCGGGTTACCTACGACCTGGAATATGGCACGGATGCACTGGAGATTCACCTGGACGCGATCGAGCCGGGACAGAATGTGCTGATCGTGGATGATCTGCTGGCGACTGGCGGAACCATGGAAGCCACGGTCAAGCTGGTTCGCCAGCTGGGTGCCCGGATCGTCGGCCTGGCCTTCGCGATCGAGCTTGATTTCCTTCGTGGACGGGACCGGTTCGCGGAATATGACGTGTTCAGTTTGTTGCACTACAGCGAGTAGCTGCGGGGACTAAATCACCCTGCGGCTGCCTGCCAGCAAGTGAATCACCAGCGCCACGGCGGCCACGATGAGCAACAAGTGCAGGGCGAAGGCGGCGATATGGAAGAGTAGAAAGCCGCCGACCCACAACATGATCAGGATAATGGCAAGCGCCAACCACATCTCGGTTTACCTTGGCGCCAGTATCTCACCCGGCGTTCGCTGAGGGGTAGATTTGCCGGTAGTTGGTTTTGAATTTACACATCTCTCGACAAAAGGCTGTCGTGAGATATGGGCTACCTGAGTGGTTGCGTAGCAAGAGCATCGCAAAGATTTTCCGAGGAGCATCCCATCACCACGTTTTGGCGAATCTTCCCTGGGCTGTTGTTGGCGATGGCGCCGCTTTCGCTGAGGACCGGAGCCCAGACCGCTTCCAGTGTTACAGCACTGACCCACGTGCGTGTAATCGATGGCACGGGACATGCTCCGCTCGAAGATGCAACTGTGGTGATCCGCGGTAATCGCATCCAGACCATTCGCGCAGGGGGAGGCGCTATTCCTGCGGGCGCGAAAGTCCTTGATCTCCATGGCGACACGGTCATCCCCGGCCTGATCAACGCGCATGGTCATCTGGGCCTGGTGGCTAACGGCCAGAATTCCGCCAGCGCCTACACGGCAGAAAACGTGATTGCGGAACTGCGGCAATACGAGAGCTATGGCGTGACCACGATGTTGTCCCTTGGCGCGAATCGCGATCTCCTCTATGACATTCGCCAGCAGCAAAGGGAAGGCAAGCTGGACGGGGCGACCGTGTATACAGCAGATCGCGGCATTGGCGTACCGGGCGCGGCGCCGGGTCTGCCGGCAGCACCCGATCAAATCTATCGGCCGGCCTCTGCCCAGGAGGCGCGTGCGGCAGTAGATGCGATGGATAAGCGGCATGCGGATCTTGTGAAAGTCTGGGTAGACAGCGGCGGAGGCACCATGCCCGCCATGTCGCCGGAAATCTATAAGGCGGTGATCGAAGAGGCCCATCGAGACCACCTGCGGGTAGCCGCCCATGTGCATGATCTCGCGGATGCAAACAACCTGGTGAACGACGGGGTCGATGTGCTGGCCCACAGTGTGCGTGACAAACCAGTCGATCAGGAGTTACTTGCCGCCATGAAGCGCCGGGGTGTCTGGTATATTCCGACGTTTACCGTCGACGAATCGTTCTACATCTACGCGGAGCACCCGGGGTTCATGCAGCTTGAATTTTTCAAAGCATCTATACCCGAGACGGAATGGGCGATGCTAAACAGTGACGCCTACGCGCAAAAGGTGAACGACGACCCTAAAACGGCGAGCCATAAGGCAGACTTTGCCATGGACCAGAAGAACCTGAAGGCAGTCTACGCAAGCGGGGTGCGGGTTGGGTTTGGGACCGATTCCGGAGCGATGCCCACGCGCATTCCCGGGTTTTCTGAGCATCGCGAACTGGAAGATATGGTGTCCGCAGGGCTCACGCCCATGGAAGCCATCGCCTGTGCGACCAGGAACAATGCAGCCTTGCTGGGCATCGAGGCCATCCGGGGCACGCTGGAGCCGGGCAAGCGCGCAGACATGATTGTGCTGGCGGCCAATCCGCTGGAAGACATCACTAACACTCGCTCCATCGTCAGCATTTTCCATGATGGGCGCACAGTCACTCCGCGGGTTCCCGTGGTGATGGCGAAGTAACGCATTTGTAAATGTGGTGTGCTTAGGTAGGTTTAGATTTCCCCCACTCAAGCCAAAGAGCGGCTTGAATGGACCACCATCATTTTCCGATTGTGCAAAGAATTCGTTGCTACCCTTTTCCGGCGACCGGTCCAGCTGCGCGTACATTGGCAGGAGCGTTGAAACGCGCGAAGTTCTTCTCAAACTTCTCCGCCAGCATGGCCGCCTGGGCGTCATAAGCCCGTGGGTCTTTCCACGCGTTCCGGGGATTCAGCAGGGCTGCGGGGACATCGGGGCAACTCACCGGGATGGTCAACCCGAATGCCGGCTCGGTGACATAGTCCACATCATTGAGCCGGCCATCGAGCACCGCGTTCACGATCGCACGCGTGTGTTTGAGGCTCATGCGCTGCCCAGTACCAAAGGCCCCGCCGGTCCAGCCTGTATTGACCAACCAGCACTGGGCGTTGTGCTGCTGCAGCCGTTCGCCCAGCATCTGCGCGTATACGGCAGGCGGCAACGGAATGAAGGGCGAGGCGAAGCAGGTGGAGAACTCCGGAACCGGCTCGCTCCCCAAACCGGCTTCCGTGCCGGCCAACTTCGCCGTATAGCCGGAAAGAAAGTGGTACATCGCCTGTTCCGGGCTGAGCCGTGCGATGGGCGGCAGCACTCCGAACGCATCGGCGGTGAGAAACAGCACGTGACCCGGATGGCCGCCGACCCCCGGAATGACGGCATTGGCGATGAACTCCACCGGGTAGGCAGCGCGCGTGTTTTCTGTGTAGCGAATGTCGGTGTAGTCCGGCGTACCCGTCTGCTGATCAATCACCACATTCTCAAGCACAGCGCCAAACCGGATTGCATTGTAGATTTGCGGTTCTTTCTCAGCGGAGAGGTCAACGCACTTGGCGTAGCACCCACCCTCAATGTTGAAGATGCCGTGCCCGCTCCAGCCGTGTTCATCGTCGCCAATAAGCCGGCGCTGCGGATCGGCAGACAAGGTCGTCTTGCCCGTGCCGGACAGTCCAAAGAACAGTGCTGTGTCACCGGCCGGCCCGAGGTTTGCTGAGCAGTGCATGGGTAAAACGTCGCGGCTGGGCAAAAGGAAGTTCATCACGCCAAAGATGGACTTCTTCATCTCGCCGGCATATTTCGTGCCGCCCACGAGAATCAGGCGTCGGGTAAAGTCTGTGATGATGAAGGTACCGGAGTGAGTGCCGTCGCGTTCGGGAACCGCTTCGAATTCGGGTGCGGCGATCACTGTGAATTCGGCCTTGTGGCTTGGGAGCTCGGCAGCTGGAACGCGGACGAATAACTGCTTCACGAAGAGGGCATGCCAGGCGTACTCAGCGATGACCTGCACCGGCAGGCGGTAGGCTGCATCGGCACCGGCATACAGATCGAGTACGTACAGGTCGCGTTCTCGCATGTGCGCGACCACGCGTGTCAACAGTGCCTCAAACTTCGCCGGATCAAAGGGCTGGTTTACCTTGCCCCAGTCGACCGAATCGGACGTGATGGCATCCCGCACAATGAATTTGTCGCGCGGTGAGCGGCCGGAACGAGCGCCGGTGAGTGCGACCAGCGATCCGTTATCGGCCAGGCTGGCTTCGCCGCGTGCAATGGCTGCCTCCACCAGCTGAGGCGTGGAAAGATTGCGGTGAACGTGGGCGCCTTCCACGAGTTTGCCCGTGACTGCTGTTGCCTTGGCTGCATCCATGAAATGCACCTCTCTCCGCCATCCCTGGCGCTCACCCCATTCAGGAACACGAGTCTAAACCAACCGTGATCGACGTGGGCAACGCCGGTCATTTATCTATCAGGCGCGATCAGGCGCGCGCGTTACGAGCGCGGCGCCACTGGTAGTTCCGGCAACAGGCTGGAATGCCGGGTTTCTGCCATCACGGCTGCGACTTGTTCCAGTACTTCCGCCACGCTCATGGTGTACATCTCGCGGCCGTTTTCAAAACCGCTTTCGGCGGCTTGTTTCAGGTAGCGCCCAGCCACCTGGGCGGCCAGGCGATCGGTGATCACGTGGCCTGATTGCTTCTTCTGCTCTACCCAGGCTTCAGCCGGCAGCGCAATCCAAACCGTTTTACCGTTGACGTCAAAGCGAACGTCGATCGCGTCGGCATGCCGGGTGGCGATCGCCACCACGTTGGCTGTCCAGCGGCAGTGCAGGTCTTCTTTGGTCCAATGATCGGTTACGTGGAAGTCTTCGTACATGGCTACTAGCGTAGATCATCTGCGGGTTTTGCGATGGACCTATTTGGGAGCAGGCGCAACCAACCCTGCGCAGGGGAACAGGGGAATGCCGAAAGGCAACCGGAGAAGCCATTTTCCGCAGATCGCACGACGATCCGTACTTATGGATTCAGCACCTTGGCCGAAGAGAGACTCATGGCAAGCCCGGCAGTCTTTCGATGAGATTGGGTTGTCAAGTTTGGCACCGCAAATAATTTCGAAAAAGAAAGAGAAGTTTGCCCCAAATCTGCGTCCAATGAACCGACACTAGAGAACGTTTTGCAGTACATTGGCGTCGTTCAGGTTGTCAAGTACAGTTTGATTTCAACAGGCAGCCAAAGGCTTACTGCAACAGAAGTTGTGAAATACTCTAGCGAATATTGACCGGACATAGGAGTAACTACACGTGGTGCATGATCCCGAAACCATCAAGCGATTTGAAGAAACACTTCGTCGCCAGGAAAAGCAGCTGGAACAGTCAATGATCTCGGCGGTAGAGCAGGGCCGTGAAGTGGCGGCTGATAGCGCACTGGATGCGGCCGACCAGGCAGTCCAGTCCTACCAGAAGGAAATGCTCTTCAGTCAGGGAACCAGCGGGCATGAGCAACTTGCGCTGGTTCGCACCGCTCTCAAGCGGCTGGACGAAGGCAACTTTGGCGAGTGCCTTCACTGCGGAAAGACGATCGGCGTCAAGCGGCTGGAAGCTCTCCCCTGGACCCCTAACTGCATCTCCTGCCAGGAGAAAATCGAGAACGGCGAGTTGGAAGATCCAGTCGCTGCGGCCTAAAGTAACCCATCAGGCGCCCAGGCGCGGGGGTTTGACCCGCAAACTTGGGCGCTGCTAGACTTCAGTAGCCTACGCAAATGGCATGAGATACGCTGCCAGATTGCGACCCCGCCTAAGCAAAGGCTTCTGAAGGAAATCCGTGGATACACAAACTCGTCACGCACTTAAGCAAGACCGCCTGGTCGATGCGACCAAAACCGGTGTTGACTGGTTCCAGGAAAATCGAGCGAACGTTGTGCGCGCCATCGTCGCGGCCGCGGTCTGCCTTGCCATTCTGATTGCGGCCCTGGTCATTTACGGCAAGCGATCGGCGGCTGCTTCCCTGGCCTTCGGCGAAGCAATGGATACCTACAATGCCCCGTTAGCGCAACCCGGGCAGCCTACCCCGCCAGGCGAAAAGACATTTGCCACCACGACAGCACGCGCGACCGCGGCCAACCAGCAGTTCGCCCAGATAGCCAATCAATATGGGTCCTTCGAGTCGGGTAAGACGGCGCGCTACTTTGCCGGTTTAACGGCAATCGACCTCGGCCAGACCGGCGCGGCGGAAGGTTATCTCACCAAGGTGATGGACGGTCACGATGCAGCGCTCGCGTCGCTGGCCAGGTTGGCACTTGCCAATCTCTACCAGCAGACGAACCGCACCAGTCAGGCAGTCGTGCTCCTCAACCAGCTCATCTCCAAGCCGACCAATACAGTGCCGGCCGATGCAGCCCGTTTGCAGCTGGCTTCGGTCTATGAGAAGACCAATCCCGCGGAAGCCAAAAAGATCTACGCCCAGCTCAAGGGATCCAAATCGGCTGCCGGACAGATTGCGACGCAAAAGCTACAGGCAAAATAGGCTGCCCCTGTAGGTTGCGGTAAGGTTTGGCTTATTTCCCAGCAGGAGCCCCAAGCCGTCAGTGCTGCCCTGGGCCGGATTTCTCACCAGTACTGATTGGTGCGACAGGTTGAAGGGAGCGCTCAGCCCGTTGCTGTGTTTTGGCTTGTAAGCTTGCGCGTTAGGTTAATTTTTGGTGTGCCACGACATGTTTTGCGGGTTAGCTAGCCCCCCTTTTGTCATCCCGAGCGCAGTCGAGGGATCTGCTGTGCGCCTTTCTCCTGCCACAAATTTCCACACGAGCCCCTGCATCGGATACGCAGAGGAACCACTCCACTAGCAGCAAAGGCAGGAGAGTATTTTCCAGCAGCGAAGCGGCTGCTATCGAGACCAACGTTCGTCTGCCCATCCGATGCTGGAGCTCTGTAGAAATTTGTCGAGGGAAAAAGGCGCAAAGCAGATCCCTCGACTGCGCTCGGGATGACAAGTGGGCAATGGGGGCTAGCTAGCGTGAGTTGGGTGGGTGACCGTTGCTGCCCGGCTTGCTGCTCTGCGTCCGTGCTCTGAAACTTGCGGTACTGATCAAAGCGGATGTCGATGTCGGCGCGGAAACCGGCCACCAGCAGGGCACGTGCCTGCAGGTGCAGTGAGATTGAAGTCGGCAGCCATGCCTCGTTGTGGATGAGCGCCTGATCGAATACCACGCTGCTCCCCTTTGCGACTGAGGCCAACAGACCAAAGCCGATGCGATAGTTCTCGTCGAGGGTCGCATTCATGCGCGCCACCTCATGAGCGGCCTCATCGATCCAGATGGTGCCACTCACTTTCTTGAGAGCATCTTCATTGCGCCCTTTGGTTTTGGCATGTTCGTCGCCCTCAAAGTCGAAGGCAATCGTATCCCGGCCATTCAGCGGCACGCGCCTGGGGTGGGAAAACTTCACAATCTGCAACAGGCGGCTAACCGAGATCTCGTCTTTCTCCGCAGCGGCCTGGCCGGGCGCGGAGAGCTTCAACACTTCCTTGTTAACGCGATCCTGCTCTTTACGCGCCTGGTCCGGGGTCAGCTCCCTACCGTCCTTGCGGGTCAGCTTTTCGACGCGATGGCGATTCACGAAAAAGACTTCGTGCTCCTCCGTTTCCACCTTCTTGACGTTGCCATGGCTATCCAGTTGGCGCGTGATCTGGCTTGCGCGGAAGGTGTAGTTCTCCCGAATGGCGTCTAATTCCTTTTGGTGCGCCTCAACCTCGCGCAGCATGGTGGCCGCGTCGGGCAGCGCAGGCTGGGTTGCGGCGGCGCAGGGCAGGCTCAGCAGAAGCACGCTGGGTAAAAGAATGGTGCGCAGGAGCGACATGACTGCTTCGCCAGCCTCTTTCTTTGGTGCAGTTCGAGTTTCAGTTGCCGGGAGTACAGCGGAGGTGAAATGCTGGCCGCTCACCTTACGATAAGCGACGGGGCTGCGTTTGTTTGCCCAGGAAAGACAGGCTGATGCTGACTTTGATGATCAAGTGGTTGTTGGGTGCTGTGGCTCTTCTCGCAGTGACTTATATCGTGCCTGGCTTTCGGGTGGTAAGCCTGCCCTCGGCGCTGGTCGCCGTCCTGGTGATCGGTTTTCTCAACATGACACTCGGCCTGCTGCTGAAGCTGGTCACGTTTCCATTCGCCATCCTCACCCTTGGTTTGCTCGTCCTGGTGATCAACGCGCTGATACTGATTCTGGCCAGCAAGATTTCGCCGGGCTTCCACATCGACAGCTTTGGCGCCGCCTTTATTGGCGCCATCGTTCTGGCGGTGGTTCATATGGCAATCGAGCTCGCACTCTAAACACGCCTCTACCGGCCCGTTGTTCCAGTGGCCGCGAGTGGCTGACCGTGAGCAACACCGCGCGGCAGGGGCGCCAGCCCGCCAGATGGCAGGGCGTTCCGGGTGGATCTGCCTCGCCCGCGGCCCTGGTTAACCGGCGTCGGCTGCACGGGAACGGGCTCAGCGGGAACGTGCGTGTCCGATGCCGTTCCAAATCGTCCGCTGGCTGGCCTGGCTATGCGGGCAGGTGCTCCCGCTCCATAACTCTGGGCGGCCGCTGGATGGAATAGTCCAGGATGGAGGATAACGGCCGAGATGGCCACACTCGCCGCCAGCGCGCCCCCAGACACCACATATACGACGTTCATGGAGAAACTTCGTGGGGCGTGTTGCAGGCTACGGTGGATCCGCTCTTCAAGACCGGGGGGAGGCTGCACGGTTCCGAGGTGGCGGAGGGTCTCATCAATGTCCGAATGAATACTCATAGCGAACTTCCTTCCTGCTCCAGCATGGCTGCCAATGCAAGGCGCGCGCGATATAACCGGGAGCGGATCGTGGATTCAGTTGTTTTCAGCACCAGGGCAATTTCCACTGTCGATAATTCCTGCACGGCGGAAAGCAGGAGCACTTCCCGTTCTTTATCCGGCAGAGTGTCCATCAATCCCAGGATCCTGGCATAACGCTGTGCGGTGATTACCACTTTTTCTGCACTGAGTTCGGGGGCTGGCAACACGCGCGCCACCTCCTCAAAATCATCAGCTTCGGGCCGGGTCTTTGCGCGCCGTTTGCGGTCGAGCACCAGGTTCCAGGCAATGCGCACCAGCCAGACACGATGGTCACGCACTTCCGCCAGCTTATGGCCGTGACGCAGCACACGCAGAAACGTCTCCTGCACCACATCTTCGGCGTCGGCTGAGTTGCGGGTGATCGAATACGCGACACGGTAGAGCGTGGTCGAGTACTCTTCCACCAGTTCAGTTACCCGGGCGTGCGTATCCTGCTCTGGTTTGGCCACCGAGCCGGCCTCCAGCCATCCGGCGAATTGTCCTTCAACGGTTCCCATTGGGTATTTGCGCGGGGCTGCCGACCGAACCTCTGTCGCATAGTAAGACGCATGATACGCCGATTGCGCTCAGGCTTCGCCAGGCCCTGAGGGAGACCGGTGTTTCTTGCTGACCATGAGAGCAGGTGGCATCTATCATCATTCGGCATGCGATTCGCCACCCTGAAACCGGCTCACCTGTTCTTCGTTTGTAGCTTTTTGCCTCTTGCCGCTACTCTTGCCCAGCAGGCCCGATCGCTGCCGGTAGCTTTTTTTCGCCATCAGGAGACAGAAATTTCAGGTACTTACCGTGGGCATGCGCCGGCCAGCGATGCTGCCCACCGGGAATTTACCCTCGAGTTGTTCGCGGATGGTAGCGCCTCACTGACCACTCTGTATGTTGGTAAAGATAAAGCCACCGAGCGCGGCCGATGGCAGCAGACAGGGAACGAGGTGGAGCTCACTTTTGACGCGATGGGCTCGAACCAGCCGCCGCGCCCGATCACTTTTCATCATCGTGACCACGAGTTGAGTCCCCTTCATTGGGATGCGAGCGAGTGGGGTCGTCCTGGTCCACCCACCCTGCACTGGTCGGCGCCCAAGGCGTCGGCCGCCGAGCGTTCCCGGCAGGGCGGGCTCTGACCTTGGATATCTTCTACAACATCATGCTGGGGTACTTTTTCGGCTTCGCGCTGGGGGTGGGCTCGACGCTGGCCGTCTACTACGCGATTTACTCGGGCGGTTACCGCAAAGCAATCGAGCATTCGCTGTTGGCCGACAAACCCGAGCGCTACCGGCAGGCGCTCGAGGCAGTCAGCCGCAAGCTGGAGAAGGAACGCGGCTAGGCTAGCTGGTGGCGTTGGCCGACAGCCGCATGTGGCGTTTGAGTCGCAGCCGCGTGTGACGTTTGAGCGACAAGCGTATGCCGGCTTACCGCCGGTGTTTGCTTCACGCCGCAGGCACTGCCGGCCAACACCACGCGCCCCCCGTTTTGTCATCCCGAGCGCAGTCGAGGGATCTGCTGTGCGCCTTTCTCCTGCCACAAATGTCTACATGAGCTCCTGCATCGGATGGGCAGAGGAACGTGGGCCTCGATAGCAGCCGCTTCGCTGCCAGGAGTGACTCTCCCGCCATCCTGCCGAAAGAATGGTTCCTCTGCGTGTCCGATGCTGGAGCTCTGTAGACATTTGTGGCAGGAGAAAGGCGCACAGCAGATCCCTCGACTGCGCTCGGGATGAACAACCTCTCCTTTTGTCGACAATTCCAAGGCGGATGACAGGATGAGTCGTGGTGGCTGCGACGGAGCGTCATGAACGTGCCGACATGATGGGATGACGAGTGACGCGTAAACGCGTCACTCGGCGGTTCACTCGATACGGTGGAAGCCCCGGACTTTTAGTCTGGGGGCGCGGGTGTAGAACCCGCGCTGAGGGTGGCCCTCACCATGCGACGGCTTTAGCCATGGTGGCAGCGGCGTCAGTCCGATTGGAAAACTTGCGCGTAGATTTCGCGGGGAGCTCACACGGCCGATTGGCTGGCGGGCTTGGCTCCACCAGGGCTGAAAGCCCTCAATCTTTGTGCGCGTTTAAGCGCGGGCCTTAAACCCGCGCCCCCGGACTGAAGTCCGGGGCTTCCACCGGGTGCGAGCGGGTTCTCCGGGAATCTTTCAGCGCGTCGTTTCGATGGAGAACAGCCGAACTTGATCGTTGCCGACCTGGAGATTTGAGTCAAAGTGAAACATTGCAGATCACTCGGCTTCGCTCCCAATCAGCAATCCCTGCCTGTCCTCGTTCATTCCATCCTTAATTTGCCTTAAGGCAATTCAGCTGCTCGGGATGACAAAACGGGGGCTAGCTCGCTAATCCGCAAAACATGTCGCTTCCTTCAACCTGTCGCACCAATCAGTACTGGTGAAATCAGTACTGGTGAGAAATCCGGGCTAGTAGCGAATCTTCAGTTCTTTCAGTGAAGGCAAGTAGGCTGAGTGCACCTCGACCTGGATGCGCCTGGCCTGCACCCCGGGATCGGCGCTGGCGATGGCCTGTGCTTCCGCTGCCGACTTGGCTGCAATGATCGATACGCCCACCAGGGAATCGTCGTCGGTAATGGGCCCGGCCAAAAGATAGCGCCCGGCCTCGACCTGTTCCCGGATAAATGCCAGTTGACGCGGCACCAGGTCGGCCGCGTCGGGCCCGGCTGTGTCATTCCATCGTTCGCCCTTGCGGATAAAGGCGATGAAGTAGGGCTCAACATCGCGTGGAATGTCTCGGCGCCGCTGGGTTTCTTTTACGTTCGCTTCTTCGGTCATCCCGCAATTTTCTACTTTGCTGCTTCTTCGAGCAATCGATGCGCGGCTTCGGTCTTGCCTTCCTTTTGCAACATGGCGGCGTGCTGCCGCAAGATGGTGCGCCGCTTCCTGTCGGTGGACTGAGCCGAGGCATCCGGCGAGGGTTTGCGGAAATTCTCTTCAGCAGCCCGGAAATCGCGGTCCGCCTTGTCGGTTTCGCCCAACTGGTTGTGAATCATGGCGCGATGCCAGTAGGCCGTACTCCACTCCGCAGAGCCGGGTTTTACTGCTTTCGGAACGAGAGCGACTTCCTGGTCAAACTCCTGCAAGGCTTCCTTCTTGTGGTCAAAGGCAGCGAGAGCAATGCCGTATTCGTCGTGGGCCATCATCTTGTCCACCAGGCGTTGGTGGGGAGGGTACTGTTCGGCCAGGTCCCTTTGCTGCTTGCAGTAGTCGAGGGAAAGCGGATCCTGCGCCGTGAGCAGGTTCACGCATTTCACCATTAACTTGCCGACCTGGTCGCTGAGTTCGTTGGCTCTATCTTCGTCACTCATGGCGGGAGCGGCTGGCGGCTGCGCAGGCGGTGTGGCCTGAGCCAGCAGGCAGGGGGTCCTTACAGCTAACAGGATCAGGGCAGCGCAGCACACGGAGACGCGCATGGCATCCTCTGGAATTTAGATTTTCTCAGCTTCATTATGCCGGATTTGACGCCGCCCAGAGCCTGGCCTGCTGCGCCAGGGATGCCACTATTGGGTAGCCAGTACCTTCTGCGCTTCGCTCCGCTTGCCCAGGTGCTCGAGCATTTGGGCGTGTTGCGTACGCACTCGCTGACGGAGCTGGGTGAAGTGTTCGGCCAGGGATGCATCATCTGCAGCCGCGGCAATGGCTTTGGTGAAGGAGCCTTCCGCTTCGGCCAGGTCTTTGGCGGCTCGATCCCACTGCAGGAGTTGTTGGTAAGCAGTGGCACGATGCCAAAAGGCTACGGCCCACTGCAGACTGCCTGGCTTCACGGTGCTGACCGGCAGAAGGGCAATGGCACGGTCGAAGGCCTCGATTGCCTGCCGCGGTTTATGCCCTACGGCGAGCAGCGCTACTCCATACTCGTCATCGGCCACAATGCGGGCCATGTGTTCGGTGGGAGGGGCTTTTTCCGCATCGTCGAGCTGTGCTTTGCAGGCCGCGACGGCGCGTGCATCCCCTTTTTGCAGTAGTTCCGTGCAATCCAGCGGGGCTTTGGCACTCTCCTGTCCGGACGCGCGCGGGCTCAGAGCCAGCAGAAAGAGCGCCCAGCCGAAGACGGCGGCTCGGGGGAAAGCGGTCACCTGTTTCTCCTCACAATCTGCCGGGTGGGATACCACGAGCGCTGACAGATAGAATAACCTGCAGGATGTCTGACCGGATCTACTACGCCGACCCCTCCCTCTCCACGTTTGATGCCAAGGTTGCTGATATCCGTGAGGCATCGCGCAGCCAGGGAAAGTCGCTTTGGCAAATTGCCCTGGATCGCACCGCGTTCTATCCCACCAGCGGCGGACAGCCGCACGATACGGGCCTGCTCACGGCGACTTCGCCGGCCGGGGCTTTACTCGAGGTGCCCGTACTGGCGGTGGAGGAAGACGAACACGGCGAAGTGTGGCATACCACCCCCAAGCCTCTCTCAGCCGGTACCGCCGTGCGCGGTTACATCGACTGGGGCCGCCGCCGTGATCACATGCAGCAGCACTCAGGGCAGCACCTGCTTTCCGCGGTGATCTATCGCCAGCTCGGGGCGCCCACAATTTCGTTCCATTTGGGCGAAATGACCTCAACGATCGATCTTGCGCGCGAAACCATCTCTGCCGAAGAACTGGAACGGATAGAAGATATCGCGAACGAGATCATTGCGGAAAACAGACCGGTGTCGATGCGCACCATTCCGCGCCACGAGGCTGAGATGCTGCTCGCGGCCGGCACCCTGCTCAAGCTGCCCGAGCGTGAAGGCGACATCCGCCTGATCGAGATGGAAGAGATTGACCTGAATGCGTGTGGCGGCACCCATGTGCAGGCGACCGGACAGATTGGTGGGCTGCTCATCCGCGGAACTGAGCGCATGCGACAGGGCGTGCGGCTGGAGTTTGTCTGTGGATTGCGCCTGGCCGTGACAGCACGGCACGATCTGGGCACACTGACCCGCGCGGCGACTCTGCTGTCTGTGGGCCGGTCTGACGTCGCCGAGGCGGTCGAACGTCTGCAGGGAGAGACTAAGGCGGCGCATAAAGCGCTGCAAAGGGCAAATGAGGAGCTGGCGTTTCACCACGCGAAGAGCTTGCTGGCGGAGCAGTCCTCCTCGGGTTCCTCCATTCTGCGGCGTACGTTCAAAGATCGTGATGCTGGCTATCTGAAGTTGCTGGCCTCCCAGTTGGTAAGCGCGGCGCCCGGCATGTGTGTCCTGCTGGCCACGGTTCAGGAAGAACCGGCGCGCGTGATCGCCGCCGCCGGCTCCGAGTGTTCCGTGAACTGCGGTACGCTGATGCGGGAAGCACTTGCGGCCTATGGACTGCGGGGCGGGGGATCCCCGGGATTGGCGCAGGGCCAAATCTCCAAAGCGCACCTGGAATCGCTCTTCGATACGCTGCAGCAGGGTTTCGGCGTAGCTTGACCCGGCTTACGGCGCAACATTTCCGGCATCCATCAAAATGCTTTAAACTGATGCTGGTCAATCTTGTGGGGCTATAGCTCAGCTGGGAGAGCGCCTCGTTCGCAACGAGGAGGTCAGCGGTTCGATCCCGCTTAGCTCCACCACAAAATCACTGACTTTCAGCGCGAATACCTTACCCAGTCGGCGACTTGCGCTGTGGCTTGTGCGTGATTCTTGTCGTACCCCACTTTCCGAGCAGATTGCTTTCTGGAAAATCCCGACCCAGTCGGGTGTGACTGCTGGGCCCTGCCGATTTCCTAAAGCGTTTACAGCCAAAGCAAATCGGGAATCCTTCTCGACTCGCTCCCAGGACCGGTTTCTCTCCACGCATTAAAGAGCTCCCGCCAATGCTGACTAAGCGGTCCTTCCATGGCCGGCCAACAGCAGGGCAGAGGAGATGGAGTGCGTGAAGGGAAGAGCCCATGCCGGTTAGCACCACGAAAGGCGTTTGCGGACCGGCGATCCGCTGGGCGATAGCGAAAAGGCTGCAGGGCTTTGCAGCAGGACTACTCGCGACAGCACAACCGATGCCGGTGAACCTAATCGAGCGATCCTGAATCGAAGTACAGGGACCAAGGGCGTGGGCCACGCCTCCGCAGTGGTAGTGCATAATCCGCAGCTCGGTGCGCCGCCATCCGCTGCAGCAAGTACAGGAGAGGTTGCCGTTTGGTCGCGAGACGCCACTACCCAGCACTGGATGGTCTGCGAGGCATCGCCATCATTGCCGTACTGCTGCGGCACTCCGCATATATATTCCAAGCGCACGAAAGCGTAACCCGTTGGTTCTTGCCCGATTCTGGAATTCGGAAACTGGGGCGTTGACCTCTTCTTCGTGCTGTCGGGCTTTCTGATCACCGGCATCCTCTTTGACACACGCACGGCGTTAAACCGGGGCAGTTCTTTTTATGGGCGGCGCATTTTGCGTATTTTCCCGGTTTACTATCTGGCGATTGCCCTGTTTTTCTTCCTCGAAGCGCATTCTTTGTGGGCCAGGCAGGCGCTTAATCTGCAGGTTCCTGCCGATCATCTTTCCTACCTGTTCTATTTTCAGAACTGGCTTCCCCTTTGGCATCACGGGGAGTACCCGGAGAGCATTATCAGCCACTTCTGGAGCCTTGCGGTGGAAGAGCAGTTCTACCTGGTTTGGCCGATCGTGGTGTGGCATATCTCGCAGCGATCCGTTGCGCGACTCTGCGGGCTTGCCCTGATACTTTCCCTGATCGTGCGCACAGCATTGGTAGCGCACTACGGCAGCGGAATCTGGGTGTATGCATTTACCATCACCCGTTCGGATGGACTCTGGGTGGGTTCCGGGTTGGCCGCACTTTACGCCTTGCATGGCCAGATTTCCAGTCGGACTCTGCGGATCCTCGGGGGGATTGGCTTGCTCTGCCTGGGCGCCATCGTGGTTCTTAGGCCGATCAATCAACTGTGGCTGACGGGCACGTACATGTCGATGGTGGGCATCACGGGCGTTGCTTGTCTAAGCGGCGCTTTGCTTGTGCTCGCTTTGCGCCCCAAAAAAACGAGGTTGGGCGGCCTTTTTGCAGATGCAGTGGCTGCGCACGTATGGCAAGTACAGCTATGGCATGTACGTGTGGCATTTCCCGCTTTACTACTGGATCCAGCACCTGGCAGAAGAGCGCGGGTTTTTGTTTCCACTACCGGCGGCGGCCGGCGGCTTGTATGTTTGCCTGCTGTACGCTGCGAGTTTTTGCGCGGCATGGTTGAGCTTTCATGCCTACGAGCGATGGTTCCTGCGACTGAAAAGGTACTGGGCCCCGCAGTTTGCCCAGGCTGATCAGCAGGCGGCGTCTCGGTTCCGTGTCTCCTCTGTGGCTAATGCTGCAACCGATTTGCACAGTTGAGGTTCATCCATAACTCTCCAGGTCCACAAAGGCGGCCCGGACCGCTTATTGGCCTGCAGCAAAGGTATTGCACTCCGTGACCTGGCCGCTTTTGAAACCCCGGTTAAACCAGGACATTCTTTGCTCTGAAGTCCCATGGGTGAAGGAGTCCGGGGTGACATAGCCCTGCGACATTTTTTGCAGGCGGTCGTCGCCCACGGCCGCCGCAGCTTGCAGAGCAGCCTGTACGTCTCCTTGCTCAACGACCTGGCGCTGCTCGGTCGAGTTCGCCCACACGCCGGCGAAGCAGTCCGCCTGCAACTCGACTGCTACGGAGATACGATTACGCGCCTCCGGATTTTGCTCCTGCATGGCGCGGACCTTGCGCTCAATGCCGATCACATCCTGCACGTGGTGGCCAATCTCGTGCGCGATCACGTATGCCTGGGCAAACTCCCCAGAAGCCCCATACTGCTTCAACTGGTTCCAGAACCCGAGGTCGAGATAAACCTTCTGATCCGCCGGACAATAAAAAGGCCCGGTTGCCGCTTTGGCTGTTCCGCATCCGGAATAGGTGTAGTTGTTGAACAGAACCAGCTTGGCGCGCGTGTAGCGGATATTTTCCTGGGCCAGGATTTTCGTCCAGGTATTCTGCGCGTCATCCAGAACGAACGAAGCGAGCTGTGCTGAGCGGTTCTCCTGAGGCGAAGCAGCCTGCTGCCCGGTTTGCTGCACGGGGGCACCCCCGCCCCCGGAAAGATAGGCGCCAATATAGTTGCGGCCCGTGACCAGGCTGATCACCAGCAGGATGACGAACCCCACCAGACCCAGCCCTCCACCGCCGAAGCCGCCACCCGACTGGCCTCGCCGATCCTCAACATCGTCGCTTAGACCACCAGGTGTCCAACGCATATGGCTACGAGTCTATTACGACCCGCATACGACTACCCGCACTTCCGGATAAAAATTGGACCCGCGCGCGTGAGCCCCGTCTTTTCAGTCGGCCTACATGAATGCCAATGCTATGCCCAGCAGGAACGCGATCACCTGGAAGCCAACTACACGCAGGGTCTGGCTTTTCGATCGCAGGCTGAGCATGACACCCGGCGCGGGCTCGGGCAGAGCATTCGGTTCATTTCCAGATGGATGTTTGGGGAGGCGGGAAATCATGCAAACCTCTTCCTGTTTCATGAGATTATCGACGGATTTCCCAAATGGAACTCATGTTCCGGCTACACCTTTTGGATCATCCCCGGGGTCTCTTCCGTCACGCATCTGTTTCATGCGACGCAAAGGCATTGGCGCGATGCGACGCTTTGCCCGCGTGCGTGCATCCCAAGCAGTGGGAGCAATGAAATGACCGAAACTCCAGACCGGGAACAGCTAATCGCGAAAATCTCTGCAATGATCAAAGACATACGGATCGCCATGTTGGCCACCGTCACTCCGGACGGCGCCATCCACAGCCGGCCGATGGCAACCCAGGAGTCTGAGTTTGCCGGCGAGCTTTTATTCCTGACCCGCCAGGATTCCAGCAAGACCGACGAGATTAGCCATGAGGCACGGGTCACCGTTATCTACGTGGATAGCAAGGAGCATCGCTTCATCACCCTGGCGGGCCGCGCCGCCCTGAGCAAGGACCGGGCGACCGTGCACACCCTGTGGAACCCGCTCTACAAAGCATGGTTTCCCGAGGGCGAGAACGATCCGGCCATCACGGTGATTCGTGTCGAGGTGGACCATGCGGAGTACTGGGAAGCGCCATCCAATGCGATTGTGCGCAATTTCCAGTTGTTGAAGGCCGCGGTCACCAAGGGCGGTTCGAGCGTCGGGGAACACCAGGAAGTTTCACTCCAGGGATCCCGCACCTCGTGATGCGGTATGGAAACAAACACCAGATCGGAGCTTCGTGCCCCTACGCAAACTGACCAGGAAGCCCGAACCCGCCGGAAATAACTCGCAAGCGCAAACTGATCTGGATCGGCCAACAGCGGACGAGATCTATGAGCAGGTGTCGCGTAATGCGCGGCACGAGCTGGATCGTTCCGCGATAGGTCTCACGATTTCGGGTTGGCCGGTGGCATGAGCATGGGCCTGACGGCACTGAGCACCTCCGTCGTGCTTGCTCATCTGGGGCATAGTCCCATGGCCAGCTTTATTGCTGACCTGTTGTATCCCATCGGCTTTATCGCCGTCATTCTTGGCCGCGCACAGCTCTTCACCGAGAACACGCTTTACCCAGTGGCCCTGATGTTAGCCGAAAGGCGTCATGGGTGGAAGACTCTGCGCCTGTGGGCCATTGTTTTGCCCAGCAATGTCGCCGGTGCCTTCCTGTTTGCATTGCTTGCAGTACGCACAGGTGCGCTGCGGCCAGAGGTGATTGCTGCCATGTCTGAATTGGGTTCTGAGGCCGCTGGGTTCACCCCCAGGCATGTGTTCTGGAGCGGCGTCATCGGGGGCTGGATCATTGCACTGGTCGCCTGGCTGGTGAGCGGCAGCCATTCCATCACTGGATCGGTGCTGTTAATTGGTCTGCTGACATTTGTCGTCGGTTTGGGCGGTTTTGCCCATTGCATTGCCACCAGCGGCGAAATATTTGCGGCCTTTCTCAACCATCAAGTGTCCTTGTCTCACTACTTTGCGTGGCTCGCGCCGGCAACGTTGGGTAACATTTGTGGAGGCGTGATGCTGGTGACCTTGCTCGAATATGGCCAGGTAAAGGGTGGCGAAAACAACTACTACAGCTAATACGATTGGCGCAGACACAAGGCCCAGCACCGGTAGACTAGGCAAGAGCAAGGAATGCAAGAGGAATGACCGTACCCCCGCAAACACAGTTTGCTCCGATCGAACACTACGCCATCATCGGGGACTGCGAAACAGCAGCCCTGGTCAGCATGAACGGCTCGATCGATTGGCTATGTTGGCCGAACTTCTCGTCAGACGCATGTTTCGCGCGCCTGGTAGGTTCTGACGAAAATGGGCGGTGGTCCATTGCTCCTTCTGTTGCTTTCGATAAGACCACTCGCAGATATCGCGACCACACGCTCATTCTGGAAACCACTTTCGAATCGCCGGCGTTTGCCGTGATGTTGATCGACTTCATGCCGATCCGGGGGGCGAACTCGCACATCGTGCGCATCGTCAAGGGTCTGCGCGGCACCGCACCGATGAGGATGGAAATGGCGCTGCGGTTCGACTACGGCGCGACTGTCCCCTGGGTCACGCGCAGGGAAGATGGCATTCGGGCCATTGCCGGCCCGGACCTGGTGGTTCTGCGGACCACCGCACCCTTGGCTGGCGAAGACCTCACCACGGTGAGCGACTTTACCGTCGAAGAGGGGCAATCGGTCGAGTTCGTCATGAGCTATGGTCTTTCGCACGTACGGGAACCGCACGCCGTCGATGTTTTACCGGCGCTGGCAGACACTCAAAGCTACTGGGAAAAGTGGGCCCACGCATGTGCCTACGAAGGACCCTATCGCGCCGCCGTGGAGCGCTCGCTGATAACCCTCAAGGCGCTCACCTACGCCCCGACCGGGGGCATTGTCGCCGCAGTCACTACCTCGCTCCCTGAGCAATTGGGCGGCCCGCGGAATTGGGACTATCGCTATTGCTGGCTCCGCGACGCCACCTTCACGCTGCAATCCCTCATGCTGGGGGGCTACTATAAAGAGGCCAAAGAATGGCAACAGTGGTTGTTACGTGCAATTGCCGGTAGTGCTGACCAGGTGCAGATTATGTACGGCATCAGCGGGGAGCGCTATCTTGCCGAGCGGGAGTTGCCATGGCTTAGCGGCTATGAAAACTCAAAGCCTGTCCGCGTGGGCAACGCCGCCTCAGAGCAACTGCAGTTGGATATTTATGGCGAAGTGTTGGGCGCTTTTCACCAGGCGCTGGGCCGCCTTGGCAAGGAGGCAGAGGTCTCCTTCCCCATGATGCGTGGCCTGATCGAGCATCTCGAAACTATCTGGGAACAGCCGGATGACGGTATTTGGGAAACCCGCGGCGGACGCAAGCAGTTCACGTATTCCAAGATGATGGCCTGGGTCGCCTTTGACCAGGGCATCAAGGCTGCTGACCGCTTGCACGCCGAAGCACCGCTGGAACGGTGGAAGATGGTGCGGGCGCGACTCCATGAAGAGATTTGCAGCCACGGTTACAATGACAAGAAGGGCGCGTTCGTACAGAGCTATGGCTCTGAAGAGCTGGATGCGTCGCTGCTGCTTATGCCTATGGTGGGGTTCCTGCCGGCTGAAGATCCGAGGGTGCGCAGCACTCTTAAGGCGATTGAAGATGGATTGATGTCGGGCGGTTTGGTGCAGCGCTACAACACTACCACGTCCCCGGATGGATTGCCCCCTGGGGAAGGCGTCTTCCTTGCCTGCAGCTTCTGGATGGTGAATGCACTCAAGCGCCAGGGGCGCGATCACGATGCCACCCGGCTCTTTGAACATCTCCTGTCTCTCGCCAACGACGTTGGCCTTCTGTCTGAGGAGTACGACACGCGCGCGCACCGCCTGGTGGGTAACTTCCCTCAGGCTTTGTCGCACATCGCGCTCGTGACTGCTGCCTACAGTCTGGCCAGTGCGGGCGTCGACAAAGTACCGACCAACCAGTGATTCAGCTTGGCCTCTTTCACCAGCCTGCACAAACGGTCTAATTGAGCGGGGGTCTAGACTGAGCGGGAGCTTCACTGAGCGGGCGCCAGCGCCTCTCACATTAAAATTCGTCACCATAGCGGAAACCTTAAAGCAAGCATCGGAGGCATGGCATGCACGTATTCGAGGTCTGGGCCCCCAAAGCGAAAAGCATGGATGTAAAGATCGGGGACCAAACGTTTCCCCTCACCAGCAAGGCGAGAGGTTGGTGGTCGGGAACTGTGGAAACAGCGGGCCCCGGCACAGATTACGGCTTCTTGCTGAACGGAGCCGAACCACCTCTCCCCGACCCCCGCAGCCGCTGGCAACCGCAGGGGGTGCATGGTCCTTCGCGCGTGGTGGATGATGCTGCCTTCGCCTGGGGTGACGCGGGCTGGCAGGCGCCACCGCTTTCAAGCGCGCTGATATACGAGCTGCACATCGGCAGCTTCACTCCCGAGGGCACTTTCCGCTCCACGGAAGAACGGCTCGACTACTTGAAAGATCTGGGCGTGACCCACGTCGAACTTATGCCCATCGCGAATTTTCCTGGTAAGCGCGGTTGGGGCTATGACGGCGTTGATTTCTATGCTCCCTTCAATGCATACGGCGATCCGGATGATCTGAAGCACCTGGTGAACGCGTGCCATGCCAAAGGTTTGGCGGTGGTGCTCGATGTGGTCTATAACCACTTTGGTCCAGTGGGCAATTACGTGGGTAATTACGGCCCTTATCTCACGGATAGCCATTCCACGCCATGGGGCGGCGCGGTGAATTTTGAAGAAGCCGGTTCGACCGAGGTGCGGCGTTTTCTGATCGACAATGCGCTCATGTGGTTTCGCGATTACCACATCGATGGGTTGCGCCTGGACGCGGTGCATGCGTTTAACGATCGCACTGCCATCCACTTTCTGGAACAACTGAACGGCGAGGTCCGGAGCCTGGAAGCATCCAGGGGCAAGCACTTCATGCTGATTGCGGAGAGTGATTTAAATGATCCACGGATCGTCAAGGCAGAAGAGGCCGGTGGGTATGGCCTGGACGCACAGTGGAGTGACGATTTCCATCACGCGCTGTTTTCCGTGATCTCCGGGGAACGCGCCGGCTACTACGCCGACTTCGGCACCCTTGCCGATCTGGCCAAGTCGCTGCGCTGTGTCTTCGTATACGACGGCGGTTACTCAGAACATCGATCGCGCAATCATGGCCGGCCCGTGGTCGGCCTGTCGGGACATCGCTTCATCGGGTTTGTGCAGAACCATGACCAGGTGGGAAATCGGGCGCAGGGCGAGCGGGTCAGCCATGAAGCAGGAGTAGGGCGAGCCAAGGTAGCGGCGGCGCTCGTGCTGACCGCGCCGTTCGTCCCCATGCTGTTTCAGGGCGAGGAGTTTGGCGCCTCCGCTCCTTTCCTCTATTTCACTGACTTCGATGATCCCGCGCTCGGGCAAGCTATTTCCGAGGGACGCAAGAAGGAGTTTGTCGGCTTCGGTTGGTCGCCGGAACAGATTGCTGACCCGCAGGACGAGCAGAGCTTCCTGCGATCCAGGTTGGATTGGGCTGAACTGGGGGAGCCGGAACATGCGTCGCTGCTACAGTGGCACAAAGACCTGGTGCGTCTGCGCCACAGCCAGATTGAGCTCTCCGATGGCAACCTGAATGCGGTCAGCGTGCAGTTCGACGAGGCAGCACAATGGTTGGTGCTGCAGCGCGGGCCTTTGCGGGTGGCCTGCAACCTGGGTTCTTCGCCGGTCGATCTGGAATTCGGCAACGATGCGCACATGCTTCTGTCGTCTGATCCTTCCATCACGCTGCAAAGCGGAAAGATCCACCTGGTGCCGGATAGTGTGGCGGTCGTCCGGGTGGCTTCGCGGGACTGAAGGCCGCTTCGGCGGCAAGGCAGGTTGGGTGAAAAGTGCGTACGATGAATGCAATAATCTTAGCCAGCACTGAGGAAGTTGCCTGTGAACCGACGCATCCTGCTCGTACTGATCGCTGCGAGCGTGTGGTCAACGGCTCTGGCACAAAGCGGAGCCTGGCAACCGAACCTCACCCAACAGCAGCTGTACACAGCACATCGGGCGTCGAGCGCAGATCCCGCGGGGCGGAACGCCGACAGTCGTAAACTACAGCCTGGGCAAACGCTCACCCTGTTGGATGAGGATGGACCGGGTCAGGTGTCTCACCTGTGGTTCACGATTGCCAGCCCGGAACGCTACCATCTGAAGCGCATTGTTCTACGCATGTATTGGGATGGCGAGCAAACCCCAAGCGTGGAAGCCCCGATCGGTGACTTCTTCGGCCTGGGACTTGGCTACTACGTTCGCTGGCAATCTTCCATGTTGTCGGTGGGTGGCGAGAAAAGCCTGAACAGCTTTTTCCCGATGCCCTATCAGCGGCACGCGCGGATCACCATCACCAACGAAGGACAGCGCGCGGTGCCGGCGCTGTACTACAACATCGACTACCGGACCCTTCTGCTGCCACTGGCGCCGGGCACACTCTATTTCCATGCACAGTACCGGCAGGCGCAACCGAATCGCGGTTGGACCACGCGCTGGACCAAGAACAGCCAACCTCTGGTGAACAAGAAGGCTAATCTCACCGGCCAGGATAATTACGTTTGGCTGGAAGCAAAGGGAACCGGGCAGTATGCCGGGGTGACCATGTCCATCCTGCAGAACCAGGACGATTGGTGGGGTGAAGGCGACGATATGTTTTTCGTCGACGGAGCCAAGCGGCCATCGATCGCCGGCACGGGTGCCGAGGACTATTTTCTCGGAGCATGGGGTTTTAAGGAACACCCTTTTTCTTACCAGCTTTACGGTGCACCGGTGGCCGGCAAAGGCCAGGCAGGCGCCCGCTCAAGCGTGTACCGCTTTCACCTGGATTCGCCCATTACGTTCAGCACCTCGTTCAAGGCGACGATCGAGCATGGCAGCGCCAATCACCGGTCTGACAATTATTACTCTGTGGCGTACTGGTACCAGATTGAACCGCACGCGCCGTTCCCCGACTTGCCGCCGGTGCAGCAGAGGCTGCCGGTGTTGGAGCAGGTAGGCGGCCCTGGCAGTTCATTGCCCGCTCGCCGCTAGCCCGCATTCTCACCGCCCCTCAGGTAGCGAGATCTGGGGCACCCATCATTCGTTACGGAACAGGACGTGAGAAATGCGCGCCAGACTCTTCCGGGCGTGCAGCGATCGTTGTCTAGTGAAGGATGGCAGAGAGGCCCAACGCCAGGAACAGCGCAATAAAAGAGAGAAGGGTTTCTGTGACAGACCAGGTTTTCATGGTGTCGGTCACGCTCATGTTGAAGTACTCCTTCACCAGCCAGAAGCCTCCATCGTTCACATGAGAGAACACGAGCGCGCCGGCGCCGGTCGTGATCGCGAGCAGTTCGGGACGCACACCCGGGCTATGCAGCAGAATCGGCGCCACGATGCTCGCCGCAGTGCTCAGCGCGACGGTTGAGGAACCGGTTGCGAGCCGGATCAACGCAGCCACCAGCCAGCCCAACAGCAGCAGCGATAAATGAGCATGCAGTGCGAGTGAGACGATTGCCTGAGAAACTCCGCTGTCCTGCAGAATGCGTCCGAACCCGCCGCCTGCACCGATCACAAGCGTGATGGCCGCGGTGGGCGCCAAACATTCATTCGAAAATTTCAGAATGGTGGCGCGGTCGAACCCGCGCATTTTCCCCAGGGTATAAAAGCTCACCAGCACGGCGGCGAGTAAAGCTATATCGGCGCTGCCGAGCAGATGCAGCATGCGGTTCACCCCGCTTCCCGGGGCGCTCAACCCGTTTGCCCAGCTGCCAATCAGCATGAGGGCCACGGGCAGCAAAATTGTCACCAGCGACAGGCCAAAGCCGGGCAACGCTCGCGGCGCATCGTGCTCTACGAACTGCATCGCCATGGGATTCGGTGTATCGAAGTGAATCTTCGGGGATATCACCCGCGCATACAGCGGGCCGGCGATGCAGGCGGCCGGAATACCGATCAGTAGCGCGTACAGTATGGTGCGGCCCACATCCGCATGAAACATGGTGACCGCGAGCATCGCCGCCGGGTGCGGAGGTACCAGGCCGTGCACCACCGAGAGCCCCGCAACCATAGGCAGGCCGACCAGAATTAACGACATGCGGGTGCGCCGCGCCACGGTAAACACGATAGGAACCAGCAGCACAAAACCAACTTCGAAAAATACCGGCAGCCCAACCACCAGTGCTGCGCACATCATTGACCACGGCACCCGCCGTTCACCAAAAAGCTGAATGAGTGTTTCGGCAATGCGCTCCGACGCTCCGGACTCAGCCATCATCTTGCCCAGCATGGTGCCCAACCCAACCACGATAACGATGTGCCCCAGCGTGCTGCCGGTGCCGCGTTCGAACGAGGTCACGATGTTTTCCAGCGGCATGCCGGTCACGACCGCGAGCGCAAGCGAGATCGTCATCAGCGAAATGAATGGGTTCAGCTTGCCGACCGCAATCAGCAGGATCAGCGCGACGACGGAAGCGGCTGCAGCCACGAGAAGGAAAAGCCCGTGGCTATCGAGCATCGGAGGGGTTTGCGGGATGGCCTGCGGCGCAGATTGGAGCAGGGAGGCGAGCACGGTCATGAGGCTCGCGGCAGAAAGCGTCCCGCCCGTTCGCCGGTGGGGCGCATGTCTGTGTACGCAAGCGCACCGTTTACCCAAACCTTAATGATTCCTTCAGCACTGCGGGCTGGGTCAGTGAAGGTAGCCGTATCCCTGATGGTGGCGGGATCGAACAAGACCAGGTCTGCATGGCAGCCCTTGCGCACCTGGCCGCGCCCAGTCAGCGAGAACTGCTGTGCAGGCATGCCAGTCATTTTGTAGATTGCCTCGGGCAGCGAAAAGAGACGTTCTTCGCGGCAGTAATGTCCCAGCACGCGAGGAAAGGTGCCCCACAGACGAGGGTGCGGCAACGGATCATGCGGCAGGCCGTCGGAACCGATCATGCTGGCGGGGTGTTGCAATATGCGGCGCACGTCGTCCTCTGACATGTTGTGGTAAATGGCTCCCGCTGGCTGTAGCTGCTGGGCGGCTTCGCGCTGGCTCACTCCCCAGGCCAGTGCGATCTGCGCCAGGGTCTGCCCGGCGACTTCAGGATGGGGTGTCGACCACGTGATCGCGATGCGAATGCGTTCATCCACCTGGCGAAGATCGAGTGTGCTCGAGGATGCGGCATAGGGGTAGCAGTCGCAATGCACCGCCTGGCCGGACCGCGCCTCATCGAGGGCCTGCAGAATCTCCTGGCTCCGGCCCCAATTGGCGATGCCGGCACATTTGAGATGAGAAATCATGACCGGCACCTGCCGCTCACGGCCGAGCGCAAACACCTCGTTCATGGCGTCGCGGATGGCTTCGGCTTCGGTGCGCATGTGTGAGACGTACACCGCGCCGGCGGCGGCGAGCGGTTCGGCGAGGGACGTGACTTCTTCCGGTGGCGCGGAATTTGCGGAGAGATAGGCTACGCCCGAGCTCAACCCCAGCGCACCGTGTGCGAGTGACTCGATGAGCTGCAAGCGCATGGCACCAATCTCGGCCGCAGTGGCGGCCCGGTCCAGGCGGTCCATGTGATTGTTCCGCAGAGCGGTATGGCCGACCAGGGCGGCTACGTTCACGGCTGGCCTGGCGCTTGCGATTGCGGCGACGTAGTCCGCAAACGTTGGATAGCGGAACGCGTCCGCATCCCCCAGCAAATTCATCGGGTCGGGCACTGGACCCCTCAGCCGCACCGGGGCTGCGCTTATGCCGCAATTGCCCACAATCACCGTGGTCACTCCCTGCGAGAGCTTGGGCAACATCTGCGGCGTGCGCAGCACGCTGGTGTCGTCGTGCGTATGAACGTCAATGAAACCGGGGGCCAGGACGTTCCCATTGCCCTCGGTGACTTGCCCACCGGAGTAGCTGGAAAGCTGGCCGATCGCGCAGATCAAACCATCATCCACGGCTACGTCAGCCAGATACGGTTCGCCTCCGCCGCCATCGACCACGCGTACATTTCGTATAAGGGTGTCGCAACCAGGCATAGGGCATCTTAAACACGTATCTCCGCCGATTGCACCTGGCCGCCCGATCGAGAACGGCGGATCGAAAAGGTTCTGGCAGGCCGCCGGGAACGCGAGGAGAGCCGCCATCTTGCGCTAGACTGGGGGCACCCGCTACTGGAGAGGGCACCATGTCTGAAGAATTGCAAGCAGAGATTGAGAAGTTGCGCGCAGAAAATGAGGCGCTCAAAAGCAAGGGCACCCGCGGACTCGGGCTGAAGGTGAGCGAGAAGGGCGCGGTCTCGCTCTATGGTGTCGGGCGGTTCCCGGTGACACTCTACCGGGAACAATGGACCAAGATTCTTGGTATGAAGGATGAGATCGAAGCCTTCATCCAGGCCAACGGCCACCTGTTGAAGGTCAAGGAACCGTAGAAAGACAAGCGCCCGGGGCCACTCCATCGCTTTTTGTGCCGCCGGGTTCTGTCTGTTACGTTCTTTGTGGCATGCGAAGTGGAATGATCTGGTCCTGGCCGCGCTCATCGAACATTCCCCAAGGGATGGATTGCGCCGTCAAGTGCGTCATCGCTTGCTCGATCACCCTGCTGTTGCTGGGCGGATGCAAAAAGCCCGCCGAATACCATTGGCGGGCTGCCAAACCTTCTGGCCCAGGTGATCCTGATCTGCGAGTGAGCGCTGCTGGTTATTCCGGCCGCCACTTTGCAGGGCCCGTCTACACGCCCCGTTTCTCTCCCATGGAAAATGGTACGACCGCCTACAACGTCGTCTACCAAAAGGGCGTGATCGTCGTCAGCAAAGAAGATACGATGCACCACCTTCTGGCAATTCATCCTAACGGCGATTACGTATTTGACGCGACAGCCGCCCAAGTGGCGCGCCTGAAACCAGGCAGCATCGTGCTTCTCTCCGGGCTGGCGTTAGGTACGGTCGTGCTAGTGGAAAAAAGCGGCCACGGTTATCTGCTCAGGACGAGCCCTGCAAAGATTACGGATGCCATCAAGTCGGGCCAACTCGAAGGCACGTACAAGATCGATTTCAGCCGGATGCACGCCAGCCAGACGACCCCGCAGCAAGCGGTCGAAACGCTCGGCCCGGCAGAGTTCGACATAAACTTTTCTGGTTACAACTATCATCTTCGATTCTCGCCGGCCGCGGACCGCATGAATGTGCAGGCGACTATCAAGTACGGCGGCAAACAGGGCATGTTGGCCTACGAAGGAGTGGGCTACCTGAGTAACTTCACCAGCACCATTCGCATGCAGATTAAGAACAGTCAGGTGGTGAACCTGGATTTCGTGAACGCCAACCTGGCGGGCCAGGTAAATCTCAAATGGTACGCGGTCGCCAACGATGCCATGCGCCCCGGGGCAATGGCTAAAATTACTTCCTGGCCTGCCGAGCTTTTCAAGACCGCCATGCTGTCGAAGGCTGCGTATGACGTGCCCATCGTTCTTGGCGCCGTGCCGCTGGATTTGCGGCTTTCGCTTGGCTTCAGCTTCATTCCGGATTTCACCGCGAAGAACAGTGTTGTGGAGGGTAGCAAGCTCATCCGGTATAGCGGCAGTGGAGGATTTAATTTCACAAACGGCATCACCAAGCCCTCTGGCGTTTTCAACGCGGAGAGCCAGGCCGATCCACATGAGACCAGCGTGCAGGCCGCAGGCCCGGTGGGCTTTACCGCGGCGCTGGAAGCACCCCGTGTGGATCTGGCCATGGGTTGGCCACCGGCCGCCTCGCCCGTTGCCGGCTACCTCAATTTCGTAACTTCCTATGGAATTGTCACGAACGGAGCCGCCAACCCGGCACCCTGCCAAACCAATGTGATGGCATTTAGTGTGAACGCGGGGGCTGCTTACTCCTCGCCAAATACCTTCGCTGCGTGGCCCGGCACCTCGCCGGGTACGGCATCGTCGGTTTCTCTTTGGTCAAAGACACTGAAATCCCCAGGTCCACGCCGCGTGATGTGCCCCAGCTGAGCTATTCTTCGCCGATATCTTCGTTCCATATCTCCGGGTGTTGTCGGATGTAGCCCTGCATCATTTGCACACATTCTTCCGAATCAAGATCGATGACCTTTACGCCGATGGAGCGTAGCCAATCGATGCCGCCGCTAAACGTGCGGCTCTCGCCCACCACGAGTGTACGGATATTGAATTGGCGCACCAGCCCGCTACAGTACCAGCACGGCGCCAGGGTCGTGACCATCACCACGTCGCGGTAAGAACGCAGTCGCCCCGCCCGGCGGAAGGCATCTGTTTCTCCATGCACGGAAGGGTCGCCGAGCTGCACACGGCGATTACGCCCCGAGCTTAGCAATACGCCAGCCCGGGTGAACATTGCCGCGCCAATCGGCAAGCCGCCCTCCGCCAGGCCAGTCTTTGCCTCGTCCATCGCCACATGCAACATCGATGCCCACGTTTCTTCCATGCGAAACCTCCAAGCCACACCAAGGATACTGGCAGCCCGTGCGTGTGGGGCAGGCGACATGACGAAACAGCCTCTGATCGTGCTGCGCCATCCGCGATGGAACACCACTGAGTGCGCGTTCTGGACTCCCCCGCTCTGGACTCCTCTAGTGCGGCTTGCCCCACACAACAGAAGACAACCAGAACGCATCTCAACGCTTGCTGTTGCTGCAAGTCCGCATGGCAGCATTTGAAAGGACTCTGAATGATCAAACGATACACATCAACCACCGTGTTGCTTTGCGGAATCGCCCTTTCCATCGCTGGTTGCAACAAGCAGGACAACTCCCAGGCGAACTACAAAGCAGCCATTAATGACTATTACAAAGGGCATCCGGTCTGCCTTTGGCAGGAAGAAAAGAAGCTCCCAGTGCAGGCAGCTACGGCGGATGATGCGAAGACCCAGGGGTATGACGCACTTACCGATGCGGGCCTGTTAACTCGCACAACCGCCGAGAAGAAGGTCTTTATTGTGGCTTCGAAGCAGGTGAACAACTACGACCTGTCGCCGCAAGGCCGGTCCTCCTGGACTCCCGATCCTGCGCAACCTGGCTACGGGAACTTCTGCTATGGGCATCGCGCAGTTGACACAATCGATAGCTTCACTAACAGCGTCAATGGATCCGGGCTCAAGACCGCAGCGGTTACGTATCACTACAGCTTGCAGACGTGCCGGAATGGGCCAAAACAGAAGAGATGAAGCTGGCGTTCCCCAGCCTCGCCACCGCTCTTTCCAAGACGTTGGGGGCAGAAGATCAGCTGGTGATGAACGGCGAAAAGTGGCAAGTCGCCAAATAACTTTTCAGGCTAAAAGCTAAAGAACAACGCCCATCTTCAGGTAGAAGATGGGCGTTGTATTTAAGCGGGTATGTCAGTTTACCCAGCGAAGACCCGGGCCGGCAACATCACTGGTTTGCAGTGATGGCCGCTGCAGAAACCAGGGCCAGCACCAGCAGAGAACGAGCCGTGACCCCGTAGACTTCGCCGACCGCGAAAGTGCCGTTTTCGCTGTTGTCGCTGAGGTTAGTGTCTACCAGCAGCTTCCAGGTGTCTCCACCGGGACATTCGGGCAGGGTGAACTCTACTAGATCGTGATAGTCATTGATCACGATGAGCAAAGTAGCCTCGCGACCTCTTTGCTTGATACCCGTTGTTTGTGCGCGCCCATCCAGCAGCATGCCAAAGCAACGCATATTCGGGTCGCCCCAGCTTTCCTGCTGCATTTCTGATCCGTTGGCATTGATCCACGTCAGATCTTTGACGCCCAACTCTTCGTTGTACTGCCCGCTGAGGAAAAGGTTCCGGCGAAGAATAGGGTAATGGTGGCGCATGGCCATCAGCCGGCGAGTGAATGCGACCAGGTCCTGCTCTTTCTCCTGCAGGTCCCAATGCAGCCAACTGATTTCGTCGTCCTGGCAGTATGCGTTGTTATTTCCATTTTGGGTGCGTGCGAACTCGTCTCCCGCCAATAGCATGGGCGTTCCCTGCGAAAGCAGCAGCGTTGCCAGCGTGTTGCGTATCTGGCGTTTGCGCAACGCAAGGATCGTCCGGGTCGTCCGTCGGTCCCTCAGCGCCGCAATTCCAGGAGTTATTGCTATCGCTCCCGTCCCTGTTATCTTCTCCGTTGGCTTCGTTATGTTTCTCGTTGTAGCTGAATACATCGGCCAGGGTGAAGCCGTCGTGAGCCGTGACGAAGTTGACCGAGGCCCAGGGCCTGCGTCCCTGGTGGTTGAAGACGGAAGCGGAAGCGCACATCACTTCGGTTAATGCAGAAGGTGGGGCCTGTCCAATCCAGAATTTGCGAGTTGTGTCGCGGAACTTGTCGTTCCACTCTGCCCAGCCGGGAGGGAAGCCCCCGACCTGGTACCCACCGGGACCGCAATCCCACGGTTCGGCAATCAGCTTTACCCGCGCCAGGCAGGGATCCTGGCTACAAGCCTTGAGGAACCCGCTCTGGTTGTCGAAGCCGTTTGGTTCTCGTGCCAGAATGGTCCCGAGATCAAACCGAAAACCGTCGACGCGCGTCTGCTCAGCCCAGTAGCGCAGACTATCCGTCACCATCTGGATCACACGCGGGTGGCTTAGATTCAATGTATTGCCAGTCCCTGTGTCGTTGATGTAATAGCGCGGCTTGTCCGGCAGCAAGCGATAGTAGCTGGCGTTATCGATGCCTTTGAACGAAAGAGTCGGCCCACGTTCGTTACCTTCCGCGGTGTGGTTGTAGACCACGTCGAGAATCACTTCGAGCCCGACATCGTGCAGGCGCGCCACCATCTCCTTGAACTCTCGCAAGGCATGCGCGCGATCGACCGAGTAGCGCGCGTCTGGCGCGAAGAACCCGATCGTGTTGTAGCCCCAGTAATTCGTCAGACCCTTCTCCAGCAACTGGCTATCGTTAATGAAGAAGTGGATGGGAAGCAGTTCGACTGAGGTAACGCCGAGTTCCTTGATGTACTTGCGCACCGGATCAGAACCCAGCCCAGCATAGGTGCCGCGCAGATACTCTTCAATGTGAGGGAAGAGCTTGGTGAATCCCTTGACATGCAGTTCATACACAATGGTGTCGTCAAAAGGCACACGCACTTCGCTCAACACGTTCTGTCCGTGCCAATCAAAGTTGGGATCAACCACCACGCACTTGGGCATGAAAGGAGCGCTATCGCGCTCGTCAAATGTGGTGTCGTCCATCGACTCCATGACGTAGCCAAAGATCGCGGGATTCCATTGCAGTTCGCCAGTATGGGCTACGGCGTACGGGTCAAGCAGCAACTTGTTTGGGTTAAAACGGTGACCCGCTTCCGGCTCATAGGGCCCGTGCACGCGATACCCATAGACGGAGCCAGGGCGCACATCCGGCAGGTAACCGTGAAAGATCTGATTGGTGTACTCAGGCAGCTCAATCCGCTCAAGCTCTTTTTCGCCTTTGTCGTCGAAGAGGCAAACCTCCACCTTGGTTGCGTGAGCAGAGAAGATAGCGAAATTCGTGCCTTTTCCGTCCCAGCTTGCGCCTCGGGGATGAGGAAGACCTTCTTTTATGGCGGCAGTGCGCGTTTCTGGCATCTTGATGTGGGTCCTGTACTTTCAGTTGCGTTGGTTCGCCGTTTGCCTCGCAATGAGGCTGCGGCAGGTTGATGGGGAACTCGACGTAGAAGTATGTAGATGCGCTCTCGCGTGATTTAGCTGGATCGTGAAGCGGCAGGCCAGAAAAACCTTTAGCTGGATGAACATGCAGGCTTCTCACTTGTTCCGTCAACTGCCGCAACGGCCTTATTTTAGGGCTGCTACCCGGGCTTATGGGACGGTTGGTGTGAGTAGCCCCTGATCACGCATCCATTGCTCCAGCAGCGCCGGGCCACTGGTCCAACGCGGCACTGCCCGCACCCATCCCGCTGCCATGGCTTCCATGGCGGAAGATGTGCATTTCCGCAGGCACTTGCGCCGCGATCAGAGCGTTGTAGAAATCAACGCTGGCGTGCACGGGAACCGTCCGGTCATCGCTGGTGCTGTAGAGGAATGTGGTCGGCGTTTGTGCAGTCACGTGCAGGCTGGGCGTGTATTTGGTTTCGTTTGCCTTACAGGTTTCCGGCGGGATGGTTTTCATCAACGAGCAGTAAGTGATGAACTGGCCGCTGGGCTGCATGGCATTGAGCCACGCGTAGCCCAGCACCAGGAAGTCGGGACGGCTGCTGATCCGATCCAGCGGATCCGCTGCATCTGGTTTACCGGCATCGAAGAGAGTTCCCGTCGCTGCTGCCAGGTGTCCTCCGGCAGAAAATCCTGACGAAGCCAATCCGATCGGGCGCGAATCCATACGCCGTCGCGAGCGAGCGCACCAACCGAACCGAGCGTTGCGCGTCTTCCAGAGGGATCGGATAGAGATATTTGGCGCCGAGACGATATTTGAGAACGAATGCGGTCATCCCCAGGGACGTGAACCAATCCGCCACCTGCCTCCCTTCAAGATTGCTGGCCAGGCCAAGGTAAGCGCCGCCGGGAGCGATGATCACTGCCGATCCTGTGGCCTTGCCCTTCTGGGGAGCGAACACCGTGAGTGTCGGCAGGTCTGCTGTGGGCGTGCCGGCAACCTGCGGCGCGCCCGCAGGCCACAAAGGCAGCGTGCTGATCCCCAACGCAGGATCAATCGCCTGGTCGTTGGTTTGGGCGACCGTTTGGGCGGGCGCTCTGCTCGTGGTCACGGCAGTCAGGCACAGGCATAGCAACGGAGTGAAGAGCTTCATGGCGATCGGTCGAACCTCGCTCTTCAGCTTAGACGATGCCGGCAAATGGCTACCGGGCAACGCCAGAGCCAGTACTGCCATCTTGTCTTGTAGGCGAAGAAAAAGCGTAGGAGGAAGCATGAGTAAGCGGGAGCAAGCGGTCGACGAAAAAGCGGAATTGCAAGCCGCCACGGAGCGCGCGGAGCGGGCTGAACAGGAACTGGCGCGGCTGAAGAGCAAGGCGGCTAAACCTGAGGACGACCAGAAGCAGAACAGCACTCGGGAAGCGCAGAGCCAGGAAGAGGGAGACTCGGAAGCAGAGTTGCGCAAAGACTCGATGATGGCGCATTTGCTGGACTCGTTGCAGGCGGGCACCGATATCGGCCACTATGGGCGCCTGGTGTTTGCCATGGTCGCGCGGCACTTTATGCCGCATGAAGAGGTACTTGGCTGGCTCACGCGCGATCCCGATTTCTCTGAAGAGGCGGCAGCCAACATGCTGCGCCAGGTGGAAGGCCGTGACTACAATCCGCCCAAGAGAGATCGCATCCTCGAGTGGCAAGCGGAGCAATCGTTCCCTATCCTGCCCAACCCGGACGATCCGGACTGCGGCAATTTGTACCGCAACCTGAAGTTTCCCGATGAGGTCTACAACCACATCGGTCACTACCAGGAGCAGAAAGCCAGCGCGGAGTAGATGCGCGAATTAGCCCGGGCTCGCGCGGTCAGCGTGGCTCGAGTCCGGGCGTTTGCCGCGGCCAAAGCATCAACGCCAGCATGGAAAGTGAAGCGGCCGCGGGTACCAGCAGCCCGATCCGCAGGGATCCGCTGCTGGTCGAAAGCACCCCGGTCAGCCAGGAGAAAACTGCGCCTCCCAGGCCGGCGAAGGCGAACACGAAGCCCGCATTGCGGGAAGCGCCGATCTCCGCCATAAAAAGCGAAATCGTGATGGGGAACAGCGGTCCCAGCGCAAGGCCGGTGATCGCCGCGCCGCCCAGCAGTATCCCCGCACTGTGCGCCGTAAGAAGAATGCAGACGCCGCCCACCACGATCACCATCGCGACTCGATAGAGGTGACGTTCCCGCAAAACGTGCAGCGACCATGGGGTTAAACCCCGGCCAAGCAGTAAGGCTGCCCAGAACGTCGCAACCGCGACGCTGCTGCCGGTGAGGCTCCACGCGGCCGCGCGGGTCGCGTACGTGCTAATCCAATTGCCGACGGTCGCTTCCACCCCCACATAGAGGAATGCCAGGAGCGCAAAGTGGACGATCGTAGGGGTCTCTGCCGGCGTGCTCGGCGCGAACCTCGTGTCGGTAGGGGATGACCACTCTCCCGGACGCCGCAGTAGCGGCAAGAGCGCGCATGGCGCAAGCAGAACTCCAGTGAGGCCAAAGAGTGTTCCACCGCTGGCGTGCGAAAAGAACCGCGCCACCACCAGGGGGCAGGCAACGGCACCCGCACTCCACGCAAAGTTGAGCAGAGCCAGCGCGGCGCCTCGACGCGCGGTGAAGTGCCGGCCCACCAGCATGTTGGTGGAGGTCATGGCCAAACCAAGTCCCAACCCAAAGATGCCAAATGCAGCTAGAAAGAACGGGAAGGCACTCCGCTGCAACAGGAAGATGGCGATGGCCCCAACAGCTCCCAGGGCATAGCCGCAAGCGAGTGTATGCCACAGATTGCGCCGGGCAAGGAGCGCTCCTGTAGCGGATGTAGCGAATTGCACCAGCAGCATCAGGCCGGCATCTTTATCGCGCAAATGCCATTGCCCGGCGACTCGCGGCAGAATGCAGCCCAACAAAACAGTGCCCACGCCCGTAAGAGCAAACCCGATATGCATCAGGGGCTGCAACAAATGCACGTGTACGATGCCAAGCGGCTTGCGGTTTGTGGACGGAAGAAGCATGCCTTGATCAGCGCCTGGCGGCACTCATCTACTCACTCTACGCGCAGGTCTCAGGAATACACGACCAAGCAGATCTCAAGCCGCATTGGGCCCGCACGCCGGTTGCTGCACCGGCGCTGCTGCGTAGATCAACGGCCGGCGGCCGTTTGACCCTGTGCCTCTCGATTGTTAATATCAGAGTGCGGGGTGGAGCAGTCCGGTAGCTCGTTGGGCTCATAACCCAAAGGTCCTTGGTTCAAATCCAAGCCCCGCAACCAACCTAATCCTCTAACAATCACCAAAACTCAAAGCGCTACGACTGCAAGCTCTTCACGTGCTTTGCAGAGTTACCCGGCATTTGGAAGAATGGATGCGAGACTCGTACGTTGAACGGTGAAGCATCTCACCGACGCGCAGGGCGCGGGTCAACCTAAGCTCCGTCTACCAGGCTAATCAACCCGGCGCTATGATCGACCTATGTTTGCTCCCCGTGTCATCGGTCATATCAGCAGTCCGTACCGGGATACAAAGCAGATTCCCAAAGGCCTGCATACAAAGCACGATGCCGAAGGCATGCTGAACATTCTGCCTGAATTCGAGGTAGGCCTGACCGACATCGAGGGCTTCTCCCATCTTTTCGTTCTTTGGGTCTTCGATAGAGCGCAGGGCTTTGACCTGATCGGCTCCCCACCCTTCGATGAAAGACCGCACGGAGTCTTCGCTACACGCTCGCCCCGACGGCCAAACCCGATCGGACTCACGGTGGTCTGCCTGGTACGTCGCGAAGGTTGCAAATTGCATGTGCGTGGTGTCGACATGCTCGACGGGACGCCGATTCTTGACCTCAAGCCCTATCTGTCGAGCGTGCCCACCGAAGCGCTGCGCCGCGGATGGCTGGCTGAAGCGGAGGCCAGGCACGTTTCCCACCCAAGCCCAAACACGGGTCAGTAGCGCCGCTGCCGTCCGTACGACAGCTAACAACATCCGGATGCTTGGGATCAGAAACCGCGATGAGCAACAAACTCCGAGTGGCCCACTCAAGCGGCGTTTCGCTTGAGTGGGGGACATCTACCACCCGCTGCCTTTCTTGCTTGCATCCAGTAGCTAGAGCCACCCTTTGCCTCTGGCTAGCCGTGCTGCTTCGATCCGATTGGCCGCCCCCAGCTTGCTAATTGCCTCAGACAAGTAATTTCTCACCGTGCCTTCAGACAAATGCAAGTCCAGAGCGATCTCCGCGCCGGATCTACCTTCGCCGGCACGCCAGAGTATCTGCCGTTCGCGCTCACTCAACGGGTCCGGCTCCTGCGCCCATGCTTCGGCTGCCAGTTCCGGGTCCACCACGCGGAGTCCGCGGCACACGCGGCGCACGCAATCCGCCAACTCCGCTGCCGGGCGGTCCTTCAGCATATAACCCTGCGCGCCCGCGTCCATAGCACGGCGCAAATAACCTGCGCGCGCGAAGGTCGTGAGAATGACCACATGCACCCCGGGATGACGGCTGCGCACCTCGCCTGCCAAAGTAAGCCCGCTCATCTCGGGCATTTCAATGTCGGTGATCAGCACATCAGGTTGGTGCTCCGCTACCAGGGTGAGCGCCTCTCGCCCGTTGCGTGCCCGTGCTACGACCGCGATATCTTTTTCAATCTCCAGCAGCGCCGCCAACGCCCCCAGTACCATGGCTTGGTCTTCGGCCAGGATCACGCGGATTTCTCTACTCACTGCTCGACCACCTGGGGCAGATCAATTTGCAAGCGGGTGCCCCGCTGCGAATTCAGCAACAGTTTCCCGCCCAGCTCCTGCACGCGCTCGCGCATGCCGCGCAAGCCGCTTCCTTCCTGCTGTATGTCGCCCCGTCCGTCATCGGCAATCACCAGTTGAGTGCTGTCGTTGTTGGTAGAGAGCACAATCAGGCACTCGCTGGCCTCGGCATGCCGGACGATGTTGGTGACCGCTTCGCGTAGGACAAGCGAGAGTGTCGCCTCATGTCGCGGCGGCAGGTAAGGAGGTTTGGCAGGCTTTTGCAGGCGCACCCCTGCGGTTTCGAGGACCTGGGCCGCTCGCACCAACTCAGAGGCGAACCCTTCACTGCGGTAGCCGGTAATGGTTTTGCGCACCTCACCGAGGGCCTGCCGCGCAATGGCTTCAATCTCGGCGACCTCGAGCGCTGCTCGCGTAGAGTGGGTCTCCATTAAACGTCCGGCTAGTTCACTTTTCAGCACAATCACTGAGAGCGAATGCCCCAGCACGTCGTGCATGTCGCGCGCGATTCGCTCCCGCTCCGCCGTCTTCGCCAGATGTTCGATCTCCTCATGCGCCATGCGCAACCTCGCATCGGCTCGGCCCTTCTGCCGCATCCTCAGACGGTTCATGCCAACGAACAGGGTGAACCCGATGGTAAGGCTCCACACCCAGGGAGAAAGATGCAACAGCCAGGACTCTGCGAGCACTGCGGCACATTGCAGCAGCAAAAGTCCGATGACTACGTTAGTGGATTCAGACACCTCGGTCATCGACGCCGCCGTAAACACAAAGGCGCCCCAGGCAGCCTGATTGACCGGCACATACAACATGCCAATCAATACCGCAGCCAGAACAAAGTAGGGACGAAACTTCGGAGGCCCGCGATGAGCCAATAAATAGACCGCGATGAAAACGACCAGCGTGAACAGTAAAAGGAGCCACTTATGTAACGGCTCTCGCAGCAGTGCTGGTGGAACGAACCAGAAAACTAAATAGAACAGCCAGATGGCATGGTCGTAGTCAAACCAATACCGCCAGCTCCGCGTTGAGAGGCGATTCTGGGCGCTTGTCTCGGATGCTGTACGCAGGTGGCTACTAAAGAGCGGCATCGCTAAGCCTGAGCCTCCTGCCAGCGGAAGATGAACGCGGCCAATAGCAGAAATACTATCGTATAACTTGCCAGCAGAGCCCAGGCGACGGATGCGGAGCCAGTTCCGTAGCCGATGGTACGCAGCGCCAGGCGCGAAAACCAAAACGACGGCAATCCGTGTGCGGCCACCTGCAGCCAGTGCGGGAGCGTTTCGATCGGCATCCACAGCCCACCGCAAAAGGATAGCGGCAGATAAATCAGGTTGATCATTCCAGGGGCGGCATTGGAGGGCATAAGCAAACCCACCACCAATCCCAGGCTGGCAAACGGTACGACGCCGGCCGCGATCACTCCCAGCAGGCCCATACTTTCAGAAGGAGTGATGTGAACGCCGGCCAGCGCTGTTCCGAGGATCATGAGCAGGATGGTGATGCCAACTCCAAAAGTGATGCTGACGCACAACTTCGCCAGCAGGTAGGCGGCTGCCGGCATGGGGCTCGCTCGCTTCATCTCGAGCCAGCCATGACCGCGCTCAAAAGCAAGACCAGCGCCGATACCGAACAACGCAGAACCCATCGCCCCGAAACACGAGTATCCTGCCAGGAGATAGCGGGCGATGGTGTGGCCGTGAAAGACGGCGTCCTTGTCGGTCACGCCAAACAGTAGATAGAAGACGACCGGAAAACCCATCGTCGAGAATAAGTAACTGCGATTGCGCCATAATTTTAGCAGCTCAAACCGCGCTTCGTTGAAGTAGATTGCGGGTAGGTTGACTGCGCGAACATTGACTGCGGGTGTTGCGGCCATTATGCCTCCTTGTTGGTAAGCGCAAGAAAGGCATCTTCAAGCGCGGCGGTGCGTACTTCCAGACCAGTCAGGGCAGGGTCCTGCGCCAGCAATATCCGCAGCACACCTTCCGGCTCTCGCGTGCGTATGAGCATCGCCTCCCCCTGCTGCTGCACGGTGGCAACACCGGGAATCCCTGCCACCAATGAAGGCGCAAGCGAAGTGACGCAGCGAATAGCGCGTGAGCCATCCGCGTGTTTCAGTTGCTCGGGCGTTCCCTCTGCGATGACCTTGCCTTGTTGTATAACGACGATGCGGCTGGCCAGCGCATCTGCCTCTTCGAGATAGTGGGTGGTCAGGAGAATGGTCTTGCCCATCGCCGCCAGCGTGCGCACCTGTTGCCACATGGAGCGACGCGCTTCCACATCCATCCCAAGTGTGGGTTCATCCAGGCAGATGAGGTCGGGATCACCGCACAGGGCAAGAGCGAAGAGCACGCGTTGCTTTTGCCCGCCCGAGAGTGTGCCGAATAGCTTCTCCTCTAAACCGTTCAAGCCGGCAACGGCCAGCAGTTCATCCAGCGGGCGCGGCCTCAGGTAGTAACTGCGAAAGAGTTGCAGGTGTTCGCGGACGCGCAGTGCTTCTGGCATGCGGCCCACCTGGAGCATGGCTCCCAGACGCATGCGGCTGGCCCGGTCCCTGGGGTCGCCGCCAAATACCTGCACGCTGCCCGAGGTGGCTCGGCTCAAGCCCAACAGCAGTCGCACGGCGGTCGTCTTGCCCGCGCCGTTCGGGCCCAGCAATGCCAACACTTCGCCAGCATGCAGATCGAGCGAAAGTTCATCCAGAGCAAGGTGACGGCCGAACCGCTTTGTGACCTTGTGCAACGACGCAATCGGGGCCCGATAAACATCTGTGGTTTTCTGTGGACGGTAAAGCGATACGCCTGCGGCCATGAGCTCTCCCTCGACTTCTTAAGCCCAGTATGGGTGCGCTCAGCAAGAGCTAACAGTGTTTTTTGTCAGAGGAAAATCCTGACATTTGTCATCCTGCAGCCCAGGCGTTGCGTACCTGACGGTATTGGCGCCAATAAGCTCACGGGAGACATGTTGAAGATTGCGTCGCAGGTACCAGCCCTGTTCGAAACTCTCTCCGGCATGAATGTCGCGGAGTTGATGGCGAATGTAAAGAGCATGCAGCCGCGGCAGGGCAGCGATGGGCTGGCAGTCACCGGCGATTAACAGCAAGGGAGCGAAAAGGAGGATCGGTATGGCATAACTGGAACGGGTAAGTACGTTGCTACGGGCGAATCTGAACGATCTGATCGACAAAGCAGAAGATCCGCAAAAGCTCTTGCGGCAGCTGGTGCTCGATATGGAGAACCAGCTCATGCAGGTGAAGACGCAGGTGGCGATCGCGATCGCCGACCAGCATTTACTTGAGAAGAAGCGTAAGGAGCACCTTGACAGTGCGGTTGACTGGCGAAGCAAAGCCGAGCTGGCGGTGAGAAAAGGGCAGGATGACCTGGCGCGAGCGGCATTGGAGCGCTCGCTCAGTCAGGATCACATTGCGCTGGGTTTCTCACAACAGTTGGAGGATCAACAAGCCGAAGCAGACACCCTGCGTGCTGCCCTGGGCAAGCTGGATCAAAAGCTGGCGGAGACTCGCAGCCGCTGCGAACTGTTGATTGCCCGGGAAAGGCGTACCCGCATGGTGAGCAAGGCGACAGCTGCCCGGCAAACCATCCGCCAGCAACAGACTTCTCCCACGCTGGAAAGGATGAAGTCACGCATCCTGAGCGGCGAGGCGCGAAATGAAGCAGATGTAGAGTTGCTGGGGGGTGACGCTCTGGAAGACCGCTTTGCTGCTTTGGATCGGGAGGAGCGGATTGAGGCTCTGCTCAATGACCTCAAGGCCCGTCACGCGAAACTTGCCTGACTGGTAGGGTGCCGTCCCTACTCCCTGGCGCTGCGAATCTTAATATCGCTCGAGACGTGATCGAGTTGCGCGTACAGCAGCCATTGCCCATCGGGAGAAACTGAAAGGCTGGGGGTGCCTGGGGCCAGCAGCTTCTCGGGCTCTCCCACACGGCGTGTAGTGTGATCGGCGAAGCGGTAGAAGAAGATACCTGCCTGCTCCGCTTGATTGCCGGCAAAGTAGACACCGTCATGCGCCAGCGACCAATCGAGCCCGGGTTCGGGATGGAGGCCGGTCAACAACCGCTCTGCCCCTGCGCCGTCGGCCCGGCAACGCCATAATGCGTAACCGTCATTGGTAGTGAACACGAGCCACTGGCCATCGTCTGACTCGGCCGATTCGTTAGTATCCGGCGGCCCGACCGGCTGCAGCCGGCCGGTTGCCAGATCCTGCTTCCAGATCTGCAGCGTCCCGCCGCGGTTGGAGTTGAAGTAAATGGAGCGGCCATCGTGCGACCAGGTCGGCCGCCGCTCCTCAAAGGAGTCTTGTTGCAGGGGAACTGGCACGCCACCGCTGACCGGCATGGTGAAGATACCCGAGTGGCCTGCCGGCCGTGCATCGAACGCCAGGGTCTTGCCGTCGGGCGACCAGCGGATGCTCCCCAGCCATGGTCCATTGAAATTGGTAAGCCGCTTAAGATTGGCGCCGTTCTGATCGGCGAGCCATAGTTCCGGGCTCCCCGAGCGATCCGAAACAAAAGCAATCTGGCGGCCATCGGGTGAGTAGCTGGGCGAGTGGTTCTTCCCCGTCGAAGAAAGAAGCAATTCTGGTTTGCCCAGGCCACCGGGCAGCACGCGCGCACGCCAGATATTCCAGTTTTCTTCCAGTTCTGTAAAGGCGAGCCAGCTATCCTTGCGCGCAACGGAAGGATCGACCGCCGAGGTCGTACTCACTGGCACCAGGTGAGACTCACCCCCGGTGCGGTCGATGGCGCGTAGCTGGAACGAGCCCTGCCGCAAAGACGAAAAGAGAACTTCCCGCCCATCCGCCGCCCAATCAACCCCGCGAATTGTACGCCGGTCGCCCGTGAGCTGTTTCTGCCCGCTACCGTCTGCGTTCATGATGTGCACTTCACTGATGCCGTGGCTCAGGTAGCGAACGAAGGCAATCGAGCGGCCATCTGGAGAAAACCGCGGGCAGGTGTCGCGCTCTACGCCTGGTGGTGTCGTGAGTTGGCTGCGTGCTCCCGTGATCACCGAGACGCTGGTGAGTCCAAAACCGCGGCCCGCCGCCTGCTGGTCTGCTACCACGATGCGCTCGCCATCCGGAGACCAGGCGGGGCCGTGACAACCGAAGTAAGGATTGGAATCGGCGAGCCAGGTACTCAACGGACTCTGTGTTTCAGTAACGAGTTTTTCCTCGCCGGTCGCCAGGTCGTGCACCAACACGTGCGCGCGATCCCCAGCGATACGGAGGAAAGCAAGCTTGCTGCCATCCGGAGACCAGGTGGGATTCAGGTCTGGGCCTGGGTCTTTCGTCAGCCGAGTCACAGTACCGCGGCTCACATCCTTTACATAAATGTCGTAGTTATCTTTGTTTCCGTCCCAGGTGTAGGCAATGCGTTCGCCATTGGGCGAGATGGCCGGGCTGAATTCCTGCCCAATCTCGTTGGCGAATGGCTTGACTTCAAACCCGTCCTCTTTGGATTGCAGGTAAGCGTGGCGTCTCAATAGAAGAAAAGCCGAGATGAGTAGCAACAGGGCGACGCAGGTGACGCCGGTCATCAGTCCCCAATGCGTTCGCTGCGCATTGGCGGTCACTGGCGGTATCCCCGCGAGCGCGGGCAGGATTTCCGATTGGGGAGCCGGGGCGGTTTCTGAGAATTCGACCGCGTAGCTGCCCTTCGGCATGTAAATCTTTATCGGGTCATCATGGCCTGCAGTGTTGTAGTAAGCGTCGAGTTTGCTTCGCAGCCGGCGCGCTTCGCTGCGCACGATGTTGTCGATTTTAGGATCCCACTCGGTCGGCCGCTCAAAAACCTCGATGCCAATCTGCCGCTCTTTGAGCTCATCGCTTCGGCCAGCCACCGTCTCTTCCACAACAAACCGCAGAAACCTGGCCATGCGTTTCGCGCGCGCGAACTCCGCACTGGTGAGCACCTTTTCGAGATAGAAATCGACGGCGCGAGCGGTGGTCGGCATGACGGTGTAGCTTCCCCAGCAAGATGCTACCACCGGTTTGTAAACATCTTTCGTTGTCGAGCAGGCGTTTGCACCAACCGTGCCGGCTGTCTCCACGATGATCTTCAAAAATTAACAATTCACAGCGCAAGGTAACTGGATGGCGCTATGACCCTTGCCTTGAGGCGCTTAGCAGCAGGTGAGAAGTGGTCATCACCCCGGCTAATCGCAGATTGCCAGGCTGTTCTCACCCCCACCCACTTGTGGCGCAGGGGAGTGACCCGCAAAGTCAAAGTGAAAGCCGCCTTCGTACTACTGAATTTTTGAGGAGAGCATTTATGAAGCGCATTCTGTGCTGCGGGATCCTGTTATTGAGCCTACTCATCGCGAGCCACACTATCTTTGCCCAGGTTCTTTACGGTACGGTACTGGGCACTGTGCTTGATTCCTCAGGTCACGCCGTCGCAAACGCAGTGGTGACTGCGACGGAAGTGCAGACTGGCATTGTGCACACCGCGAACACCAGCCCCGGCGGCGAATACGGCTTCCACAATCTGCTGCCCGGTGTGTACACCATCGAGGTCGCCGCGAATGGATTCGCCCGCGCCCAGACGAATGGGCTGACGGTGAGCGCGAACCTTGTCATTCGCTCCGATGAGAAACTCTCGCTAAGTAACGTAGCGCAGACCGTCGAAGTGAACGCCTCCTCCGCGCAGTTACAAACCGACAGCGGCGCCATTCACGGAGAATTAACATCCCGGGAGCTGAGCAATCTGCCCATCGGAGGGTTTAATAACTATCAGAGCCTGATCAGTTTGCTCCCGGGCGCTACGCCGTCGCGCTACCAGAATTCCGTAATGGATACGCCCTCGCGCTCGCTGACCACAAACATTAACGGCAGTTCGCGCAACAACAACATCACGTCAGTCGACGGCGCGGCCATCCAGCAGGTCTATCTGCCACACCACACGCTCTACAATCCACCGACGGAAGACATTCAGTCTGTGGACGTGGTCACGAACAGCTTCACCGCCGAGCAGGGGCTCGCGGGTGGCGCGGTGGTCTCAGTGCTGACCAAATCAGGGACTAACAACTTCCACGGCACCTTATGGGAGCAGCATACCAACTCCGCCATGGCTGCCAGAAACTACTTCTACAATCGGACCTACTTTGCCGCTGCAGGAAACTCAGTGCCCAAGAACATCCTGAACCAGTTCGGCGCAAATCTGGGCGGCCCGATTGTTCGCGACAAGCTCTTTTTCTTTTCAGGATTCGAGGGGCTATCGCAGCGCCAGTTGTACCCCGAAATCATTTCGCTGCCCACCGATGCAGAGCGCAACGGCGACTTCACCGGACTGGCAACCATCTTCGATCCGTCGACTGGCAACCCCGACGGAACGGGACGCAAGAGCTTTGCCAGCGAGAACGCGGACGGCAGAAACGCCATCGAGAGCGGGCTCAGCGCCCCAGCCCTCAGGTTGCTCGCACTGATCCCCCATGCCAATTTGGCAGGTACGTCGAACAACTACTCTGTCGCGGGGACCTATAGTCTCGATCGCTATTCCTTCGATGAGAAGGTGAACTGGCAAATTGATCCCAGGTCCTCTTTGTTTGCGAAGTACAGCTACCTGTACGCTGACGTGAAATCACCCAGCACCTTAGGCATGGGCGGCGGTACCGGGTTGAGTCCCGGGGGCAGCAACTCCGGCTCAGGCCACAGCCAAACCCATGTCACGATTGGCGGCGTCGGTTACACGCGCTCGATCACCAACCGGCTGTTGATCGATGGCAACTTCGGCATCGGCCGCAACAACCTTACCTGGTACGAAAGTGACTACGGAGCGAATCTTGGGCCGACCCTGGGGATCCCCGGGACCAACAGCGACGGGGATGGCGCGTACGGGCCTGACCCAAATCAGAAGGGCTTGCCGTCCTTTGCCGTGACCGGCTTCGAGACATTCGGCAACCCAGACGCCTACACGCCTGAGCTGAAGAATGACTTTACCTTCACCTATGTGGGCAACGTCTCTTACAGCAAAGGAAAGCATACGCCGCGCTTCGGCCTGCAGATCCTGAACAATCACCTCAACGAATATCAACCGCAGAGAGGCTTTGGTCCTCGCGGCGGCTTTACCTTTACGGGTGGAGTCACCTCGTCGAAGGGCGGCGCGTCTTCCACGTCGGCGAATGGCTTCGCGCAATTCCTTCTTGGCCTTCCCGATTCACTTGGCAAGAGTTATCAGTATTTAAATCCCATCACTGTGCGCGAATGGCAGTATGGCATCTATGGTCAGGACCAGTGGCAGGTTTCACAAAAGCTGACCCTGACCTACGGACTGCGTTGGGAGTATTACCCGATCATGACCCGTGGTAGCCAGGGTATTGAGCGTTACGACCTGAACACGAATAATGTGCTGCTGGGCGGCGTGGATGGCCAGCCTTCCGCAGCAGGTTCAAGCGCCAGCAAGTCGCAGTTCGCGCCACGTGCTGGCCTGGCCTATCGTGTCGATGCCAACACGGTGCTGCGCGCTGGTTACGGCATCAGCATCGATCCTTACCCGTTCAGCCGGGCCATGCGCGACCCTTACCCGATTACGATCGCGCAGACAGTCAATGCCAACAACTCCTATGTGGCTGCGGGCGATTTTGTAAATGGTATTCCTGGCTATGCGACTGTAGCGCCTGTGATCAACAACGGTGTTGCGCAGTTGCCCTTGGCGGCCTACACCAAAACGTTGCCCCCCGGAACGTTCCGCCGCGGCTATGTGGAATCGTGGAATGGAACGATCGAGAGAAAATTGCCCGCTGACTTTGACTTTACCGCCAGCTACGTGGGTACGCAGACCATTCGCCAGATGGTGTACTTCGAAGCGAATGCGGGGCAAACGCCAGGCCTGGGTGCCGCCGGTCAGCCCCTCTACCAGGCTTTCCAGCGCAAGGCGGAAACGCAGGAGATCCTGCCTTACAGCACGCCGGTCTACCACGCGTTGCAGTTGAACCTCAGGCACGCATTCGCGCATGGGGTGCTGTTGACCGCGGCCTACACTTACAGCAAGTCGATCGATCAAGCCTCGGATGATGACAGCGTTCCGTTGTTCAACGCCGTGGCTTACCTCTACCGTAATCGAGCGGTCAGCGATTTCAATCGTACCCACGTGTTCGATGCCGGCTTCACTGCTGCGCTGCCGTTCGGCAAGGGGCAAGCTTTCTTGAACCAGTCGAAGCTTGCTGACACGCTTCTGGGGGGTTGGAGGATCAATGGTGTCATTTCCAAGTACACCGGGCTGCCCTTCACACCGACGGCCTCGGCCACTTCTCTCAACGCCGCGTTCAACACCCAGGTGGCGAACCAGGTAAAGACGCATGTGGCTACGCTGGGTGGCGTTGGTAAATTCTCAACATGGTTTGACACTTCAGCGTTTGCGCCGGTTACCACGGCCAGCTTCGGCACCGCGAACCGCAACTCCCTGCGCGGCCCGGGGAACGCCGATCTCGATCTCGGGCTTGCCCGCACCTTCCCGATTACTGAGGGCATTCACCTCGAGCTGCGCGGGGAAGCATTCAACCTAACCAACACGCCAAACTTTGCAGTGCCGGCGGGCAATGTTTCCAACACCAGCTTCGGTCACATCACCTCAACCTTCGGCAGCGCGGCCGATCAACGCATTCTGCGCGTGTCTGGCAAGGTAAACTTCTGAGCACTCAACGAACGAGGGTGGCCCATTCAAGCCGTTTTTGGCTTGAGTGGGCGCCATATTCCCTAACCGAATCCAAACCCGTCCCACGAACCCTCCCTAGACCGAGGGAATGCAACCTGATCGGAAGGCGGTTTTCGACTGTGCCGTAAGTAACAGAAAACAGCTTGGGCCTCAGCCCTTGCGGGCCAGCCAGCAAAGGGGAAACCCGCCCATATCTCCCCGCGTGTCAAACCGCGGTGAGATATGGGGAGCAGTGGTGAAGTCCACTTTTCACTGTGAACCAGAGATCTTCAACAGCCTGCTGTACCAGATTTGATTGGAGTGTCCCATGAGGCGGCCGTTACAAGTGTTGTTGCTGGGCTTGGCTGCGGTGGTCGCAAGCGTTGCTGTGGCCAGAGAGCTATTGCCTGGTCTTGCTTCCACCGCGAAGGCCGGTCAGCAGCCAGATGGGCGGTGGCTGGTAGTGACGCAACAAGTGGTTCAGCCGCGGCCGCAGCAACTGCTGATCAAAGGGCGCCCGGTCGATCTCGCATTCAACGCATCAAAATCCAGGCTGGCAGTGCTGAACCTCGCTGGCATTGAATTGATGGACGAGGTCTCGGGCACACATCAATCGATCAAGACGCGATCCACCTCGTACTGCGGCATTGCTTTTCGCCCCGGAGAACAGGAGCTATGGTCAAGCGAAGCAGATGCCAACGGAAACGGCACTGTCTTCATCGGCACTCTTTCCCCCGATGGCTTATTGGCAAAGCAACAACACATGACCTTGCCGGAGAAGACGTTTCCAACTGGCATAGCCTTTTCATCGGACGGCCGTCTGGCATTCGTTGCATTAAACAATCGCAATACAGTAGCGGTCGTGGATGCTGAACGCAAGGTCGTGGTTCGGGAAATTCCAGTAGGGCTGGCGCCCATGTTTGTGCAGCTTTCCCCTGATGGCAAAACGCTTTTTGTGACGAACCGAGCAGGAGCAGCACCTGCCAGCGGGGCACCCGTCGGCTTTAGCGCCGGCACCACCATGGCAACCGATGCAGCCACGGGAGCCGTGCTGAACGGAACGGTCAGCGTAATCCGGCTGGCTGACTTTTCCACCCGGACAGTAGTCGTTGGCCGCGCTCCTACATCCCTGACCGTACGGCCAGATGGAGCCGTCGTTGCGGTAGCCAATGCCCACTCGGATTCGGTCAGCCTGATCGACACGGCGACGCTCAGCACAACCACGGTTGCCATCCCAACCTTGCCGGATGGTTTGCTCGGCACCACCCCCACCTCTGTGGTGTTCTCTGCCGACGGGAAGCGCTTGTATGTGGCAGCTGCGCTGAACAACGCCGTAGCTGTGCTTGAGCAGAGAGGTGATCGCTATGCACCGGCAGGAGCAGTTTCCGCCGGTTGGTTCCCCACAGCGATCGGTCTCGATCGCCGCCAGGACCTTGTGGTACTGAATGTGAAAGGTAACGGCAACACTGACAATGGACAGGGTGGTCACAACACCCACTCCTACGAAGGCTCGATCATGCGCCTGTCACAGCCCACGGCGCCGCAGTTGGCAGCGGAAACGCGCACCGTCGAGGCGAACAACAACCCCAAATTTGCGAAGGCTGGTGGAGTCGAGAACCTCGCATCCCTCGGCATCAAGCATGTGTTCCTCATCGTAAAGGAAAACCGGACCTACGATCAGGTGTTCGGCGACATGACTCAGGGCAACAGCGACCCCAAATTTCTGATGTTCGGCAGGGCGATCACGCCGAACCAGCATGCGCTGGCAGAGAAGTACGTCCTGCTCGACAACTTCTATGCTTCCGGGGCGATCAGCTTCGACGGTCATCAATGGCTGGAGCAGGGGTTTGTCAGCGACACTGTGGAGCGCGCGCTTACCACGCATCCGCGAGGTTACGCCTGGAACCTGTCCGACGCGCTCGCCGTTTCACCGGCAGGGTTTATCTGGCAACGTCCATTGCGGCCGCTGGAAGTGCGAGTGGGTGGCGTGCTGTCTCTGCCTACCGAGTTGGATCCAACCACGCAAACTGCGCGCGACCTTTCCGAAGACGATCTTCACCCGTGGGCCTACTACTGGCACCTCTACCAGGAGGGTAAGTGGGCCGGCGTGGTCGGCAGCCGGGCGGCCGTGCCGGCGCTCGCGCCCATCATCGACGCAAAGTATCCAGTGAACGCCATGAAAGTCACTGACCAGATTCGAGCTTCCGTTCTTGAGCAGGAGTTACAGGAAGCAGAGAAAAGTCATCATCTGCCCGACCTCATGGTCCTCGGCATGACGAGTGATCACACCATGGGAACGTCTCCGGACGCGCCCACGCCCTCAGCCATGGTGGCCGATAACGATCTCGCCCTGGGCCGCATGGTCGAGGCCATTTCGAAGAGTAGTTTCTGGTCCAGCAGCCTGATCCTGGTGGTGGAAGACGATGCCCAGAACGGCGTTGATCACGTCGATGGCCACCGGACGGTAGCATTGGCCATCGGTCCTGCTGTCAAGCGAGGCGTCGTCGATTCGAACTTCTACACCCAGCTTTCCATGGCTAGAACCATGCAGGACATACTGCACATCGAGCCGCAAACCCATTTCCTGAAAGCGGCACGAGCCATGAACAGCGTCTTCAACGCGGATAAGGATCTAAGCCCCTATCGAGCGCTGACACCCAGCATCGCACTCGATACGATGAACCCGCCCTTGCACGCGCTTACCGGCAAGCAAAGAGAAGCGGCCCGGCGCTCCGCCGGTATGAATTGGAACCACGTCGATGACGTACCCACGGCGGTGCTGAACCAGATTCTGTGGTGGGATAATCGCGGCTACGATAAAAGCTTGCCTGCAACGCGATCCGCCGGACGCCAGACGAATCAATGAGGCGGAGCATCAAGACTAACCGTGGAGCCTCTCCGTCTTGATCAGGAGCTCAACGCGCCTTCTTATCTCGTCACGAATCAATCTCACCTCGTCTTGAGGCAATCCCTTTGGATCGCGCAGCGCCCAATCGTCCCGGCGCAACCCAGGCACGTAGGGGCATGCATCGCCGCAACCCATAGAGATGAGCAACGAGGCCGTTTCAGGCCGATCGCGCACGCCTCAACCGGGTTTGTTGCTCTCCTGCGAAGTACGCGCCGCGATCGAAGCCGCACCGCCACCCAGATCGATCGACAATAATCACCACCGTCGACCAAGTCA